>CAXXRZ010000001.1:0-838546 GCA_963668205.2 uncultured Draconibacterium sp.
AAATTAATGATGTGGGCGCAGGCATAATGGTGAACGTTGACAAGAGCTACCGTGCAGGGCTAGAATTGCAGGCCGGATGGAAAATCAACAAAAAACTACAATGGAATACAAATGCCACTTTTAGCCAAAATAAAATAAATGATTTTACCGAATATGTTGACGACTGGGACAACGGCGGACAACAGTCGTTCGAACTAGGGACAACCGATCTGGCTTTCTCCCCAAACCTAACAGGCAACAGTCAAATTTTATTTACACCTGTAAAAAAACTTGGGGTTAGCCTTATTTCTTCTTATGTTGGGAAACAATATGCCGACAACACATCGAACAGCGACCGGGGAATTGATGCCTATTTTATAAACAACCTAAAAATAGATTACAGCATTAAAACCAATTTCTTTAAAGAAATTAGCCTACACCTTATGGTGAACAACCTACTAAACGAAGAATACGAAACAAAAGCATGGGTGTATTCTTACATTTTAGGTGGGGGGAGATACAAACAAGACGGCTATTTCCCTCAGGCCGGAACAAATTTTATGTTTGGGGCAGATCTTCATTTTTAACCGGATATCATGAAAAAACAATGGGACAATAACAAATAATAAGGAAGTTTGCTGAGTAAACCGTTCTTTTAAAAGAGAACGGTTTACATGCCCTCTAAAACCACTTTCCCTTCAATTTCAACAAGTAAATCATCGCGGCAAATATCGGCCAAAATATAAACAACCGGAAGGTTGCCATAAAAATGTTCAACGGTTTTTTTTATGATTTCAAAATCTTCGCGCCTTTTTACATAAACTCGTGCATGCCCGTATTTCGGACGAAGCCTTTCTTTTGAAATCCCGTTCAATACCTCTTTTGAATATAACCTGCGAATATTTTGTATGGTAACTTTAGTTTGCCCTTCCGGGTTTCCCGTGGCTACTGTTTTTTCCCCGGTTATTGCCGCTGTCCCCGATATAAAAATAAGTTTCCTGCCTGATAATTCCATAAACCGGGCCCGTTCAAACTTCGGGGTGGTTTCCTTGATGTTTTTTTGCCCAACCAATACCTCTTTGCTATATATGTGCGCGGCTATTTGTTCTGGGTTATCAACGGGTTTGGTAAATACTTCATCCGATTTAACCGCTATAAATTCAATAACAACCCCACCGCGGTCCATGCCAATACCAGTAGCTGCCGGATAGCCTTTTTCGCCAAAAGCACTACCATAAAACCCCGAACGCACATTATTAAATTCTTGATAACGCTGCCCCTCTCCATCGAAACCAATTATTCCAGAGATGTAGTTCCACTGCCGGAGGATTGAATTAACGGGAAATTGTGTTTTTTTTAAAAGCAAGGATATCGCATTAAAACCATTTTCTGCATCAATCTTGCAGGTCTCGTGTGTATCAGACTTTACTGTCCCTATTAATATTTTTGTTGCCCCTCTCGAAAAAAGTTTAGCCGTACTATTTTCTTCCAAAATAGTTTGCACTTGCCAATCTGAAGGTTCAAAATAAAATGCTTCAATAACAATTTTACTCGTAAGTGGGGGCTGGGCAATAAAACTCAGAATAAGTTCTTCGTTAAACAATGTTGTAACTTTTGCCGTTATTTTCTCCTGCAATTCGGCATAATCTGCATCGGAACAACTATTGACAAAAAAATTTAGTTTAAACAATTTTTTTGTCCTGTTGTTTTTCTGCAATTGCCCAAAACAATCGGCAATTTGATTATCAAGCGTTTCGTCCCCATTTTGGGGTTTTATATATATTCTGTCGCCGTTTAAGAAATACATTCCTCCTCCACTTTCAAATATAGGGTTACAAATATGGAGGTTTTTGGGTTTAAAAAAATGAACCGGGAAAAAATAAAGTAAAGTTTAAAGACTTAATAATCCCCTTCTGCGCGCTCTCCTTTTAATACTGCCTCGGTAGACCCAATGCCCAAACGGTCGGCACCTTGTTCAAGGAAGGCTACTGCGGTTTCCCAGTCGCGTATTCCTCCCGAAGGTTTAATTTTCATTTTTCCGCCCACGGTTTTTAGCATCACATCAACATATTCGGGTTTTGCACCGCCGGGACCAAATCCGGTTGATGTTTTTACAAAATCGGCACCAGCCTGGTACGACAATTCACAGGCTTTCGCTATTTGTGTGGGCGTAAGGTGCCCGCTTTCCTGAATCACTTTTACAATAATATTATGCTGATGAGCAACTTCAACAACGGCCTTTATGTCTTCCAATACATAAGCGTACTCGCCCGACAAAAAACGGCCAATGTTCATTACCATGTCAATTTCGTCGGCACCATCGCCAATAGCCTGTTGAGCCTGAAAAGCTTTCACCGAAGTGCTATCGGCTCCATGCGGAAAACTCAACACGCACGACACCTTTACTCCGCTACCTTTTAGCAACTCTTTGGCTGCTTTTATGTCGCAGGGTTTTACGCACATACTAAAAACATTATTTTCGATGCACATTTTGGCATTCGCCTCTAAATCGGCTAAAGTTTGTTCGGGTTTAAGCACCGCGTGGTCTATGGTTTTTGCCACTTGCTGTTTTGTGTACATAATTTCAATTGTAATTTTTAAAAATTAGGCTTATTCGTTTGTCAAAGCGTGTAGTATTTCCTGTGCTTTTTTCATATCGGTTTCTACAACAAAAATGTCGACTGCCGATGGCACCCCGTTACCAAAACCAGCAGCAAGCCCTTGCTTGAAACCATCTTTTACCAAACAGTTTATATCGGCTGTTTCTAATTCTTGTTTTATCCGGCTAATGGTAACCTCATCGGAGGTATACAGTTTTATAAGATTATCGTTCATACTATTTTGTTTTTGGTTATTCTTCCATTTCTTTCAAAATTTGTTCTACCTGTTCGTTCGTTTTGGTTAGTTTGTCTTTACAGGTTTTAAGCAAAACCGAAACGCGTTTAACTTTTTCGGCCAGTTCATCCACATCAAGTTCTTCGTTTTCTATTTTTTCAAGAATATCTTCAATTTCGGACATTGCCTCGCTATATGTAATTTTTTTTGCTGCCATTTATTGTTTTATTATTTTACTTTTTACTTCACCATCAAAAAAATGTGTTTCCAGTTCGTCTCCAACGGTCAGGTTTTGAGCTGTTTTTACAACAACCCCGTTTTTTAACGTTAATGAAAACCCGCGTTTTAACACATTCTCGGGATTTAGCAGGCGCACCATATTTTCGTTCATTTTTATCCGTTCGTGTTCTTTTAAAAGCATCCGCTGTAAATTTCCGGACAACATTCCCTGCAAATGGCCCATTTCTATTTTTTTATTAAGTACCGCCTCGCCCACAACGCGTTTCAATATACGTTGTTTCCGGCTTATCTTGTTTTTTGTTTCTACAAACAAAACCGAAAGTGCCGCATTAAAATCGTGCTGCAATTTATTTACCCCGTATTGTTTATTGTATACAAACTTACTTACCTCTTTTTGTATTGCATTCCCCCTCCGGGCAAGCCGATTTTGCCCAATATTTATAAATCCCGAAACCTGGTATTTTAAATTTTCGGCAATCCGCTCTAGCTTTTCTTTTTCAAAATCGATTGTTTGCCGGGCAAATTGAAGGATATTATCTTCGAAAATAAGTAATTGTTCGTAAAAGGTACTTGCCTTGCCCACAAAAAATTCGGCAACAGCGGTTGGGGTTTTTAAACGGGTGTGTGCCACCAAATCAATAACCGTATCGTCTTTTTCGTGCCCAATCCCCGTAATCACGGGTAATGGAAACTGGGTAATATTCAACGCCAATTCGTAATCGTCGAAACTACTTAAATCGGCAGTTGCACCACCGCCCCTAATTATGGCTACTGCATCAAAAAAACCATCGTACTGGAACACCTGTTCCAGGGCATTAATTATAGAAGGTACGGTTTCGTTGCCCTGCATATACGCCTCAAACAATTTTGTATAAAATTTTATCCCGTACTCGTTATGTTCGAGCTGGGTTATAAAATCTTGATACCCGGCAGCAGTACCCGAAGAAATAACGGCTATTTTTTGTGGGACTACGGGCAGTTGCAGCTCTTTGTTCATATCAAAAACGCCTTCGTTCTGCAACCGGGCCAATATCTCTTTTCGCTGCATGGCCATATCGCCCAAAGTAAAAGAGGGGTCAATATCTTTTATATTCAAACTTAATCCGTAAGCCGGATGGTATTCAACAATTGCCTGCACCAATATTTTAATACCTTGTTTTAGCGATTGCCCTGTTGTCGTTTCAAAATAGGGTTTCAGCATACGGTAAGTATACGACCAAATTGTAGCCCGCGAACGTGCGGTTATCGAATTGCCTTCTTTTTCAACCAATTCGAGGTAACAATGCCCACTCCTGTTTTCTTTTAATTCGCTTATTTCGGCAACAACCCACACATTTCCGGGAAACGCATCGGACAATGCCCCCTTTATGAGCCCGTTTAATACAGAAAGCGTAAGTTGTTGTGCCATTTAATTTATTTTGCAAAGTTTTATTGTTTCCGATTTATTCTCTGAGATTACACGTAAAACCATTATGCCCCACGGCAACCGCATTTAAAAACCAAGCAAGGATTCCCTATATTTGTAGTCAAGAGCAGCCTGAAGACGTTTCCTTTTTTTGCTGAACTTAGGGGTTTTGTCGTTAGCCAATAAAGTTATTGTAGCTTTCAGCAACATATTGAAGTTTTCAGCTTCATTGTTTTTCCTTTTCCTTGAAGCATCTTCACCAAAAGTAACATCTAAAACCCAGTGCAAGTTATTTTCAACACTCCAGTGGCTTCTAGTTTTATTATTTAGGATGTCAGCTATGGCAGGCAAACTTGTGATATAGGTTCTTTGTTCGGTTCGTTCTTTTCCTGTTGCTTTTTCATAAACATGCGATTCTACAACAAAAAGAGAGGTCAGCCCAGTCCATTCATTGGGGTTCTCCACATGGGTCAAGTTACTGTAAGCTTTACATGTCCTGGTTTCAATCCTTCCGTGACCGCAATCTTCCATAATGTCAATTGAATCTGGGTTTTCAAGGCGAACCGTATCTTGTATTGCTTGTTCCAAATTACCTTGATTTCCTTTTACGGCCAATATGTAACCAGCCTCGTTTTCTACGATAGTTTTAGCAATTTCTTTCTGACATCCCATTGCATCTATTGTAATGGTACATCCTTTTGTGACAATAGCATTGACCAGCTCTGGTATTGCGGTTATTTCATTACTTTTTTCAGATACTTTTACTTGGCCTAAACAAATGCCGTTTTCAGATGCCCATGCCGAAACAATATGTGGCATGTTTTTACTTGTCTTTGTGGCTTTTGCACCACGCATAGACTTACCATCTATTGCGATTACCTCACCGGTGATATCTTTGCGAACAGATTCCATCCAGTTCATAAAACATTGGTTGAAATAGTTAGGGTTTAATGCTGCAAAAACTCGCTCTAAAGTATCTTGCGATGGTAAACCTTTTTTGAATTCTCCAAACTTCCTTAGCCATTCTAATTGATTCTCCCCAAATGTTATTACTGATGCCCAGTCATCTGCGCCACAGAGCATTGCTGATATGGTTAAAAGTAAAATATCTGACAATGTGTGTTGAAAATTACCTTTACATGTTCTTCGAGGGTCTTCTATGTCTGAGAAATACATTAGGAAAGATGTGTTTTTTGCCGTAGGGCCCGATGTCTTTTGCATTTTTTTTATATGCCCTTTCGAGCATTAATGCTTTGCAAGTATAGCAATTATAAGCGTTGGGACCAAATTATAACATGACTTTTTTAAATGCGGAGACCCTGCATTATGCCCGTACCTTTTGGCATATTATCAATAATTATTTTTTGTTTTCCTGGCTTTATCCATTTCTGTATTAAACACCCGGTTGGTGAATAAAGTTCAATTGCCACCTCGCTGTCAATAATATTGCCATTATTTTGAAGCACCAAATAATTTTCCACCGGATTTGGATATACTGTCCAATTTGGTTGCCGTTCAATTTCTTCGATTGAACTATAGCCCAGTAACGAGGCAGCTATTTCCATGTTGGGGATGCCATAGCCAACCAACGAATCGGGGGAATTATATTGGCTCGCGCTTTTTTCCAGCACATCTTTCATCTCTGCGGCTGTGCTTTCCGGGAACATTTGCCACAAGCAAGCTGCTATCCCTGCCATCACGGGCGAAGAGAAAGATGTTCCGCTTGCTTTCCCAGTGGAGCCATTCGAAAGTGTTAGTGTTGTTTGATAGCCCATTGCTGATACATTTGGTTTCACATCGCCATCGGAAGCAGGACCTGCCGAGGTAAAATAGGCGGGACTTAAATCGGCACCAACAGCACCTACGCCAATTACCTGGTCGCCATCAGAAGGGGCAATAATACGCTGCCATAAATTACTGCGTTCGTTACCGGCACTGTTAAAAACCAAGATACCTCGCGATGCAGCAATATTTGCCGCCCGGGTTACATGGGTTGTTTTTCCGTCCATATCGGCATAAGTATGGTTTACTGCCGGATCGTCGAACTCGTAATAGCCAAGCGAGGAATTAATAATATCAACCCCTACACTGTCGGCAAATTCGGCAGCAGCGGCCCAGTTAAACTCTTCTATTTTATATTCGGTTTCATCATCTTCCGAGCGCAACAACCAGTACGATGCCCCGGGTGCTGTGCCGATAAGTTTTCCCGGCATATAGCCCCCCATGCACGAGAGCACACTCATTCCATGGTCGTGGGTCTGAAAAAAATCAGAACTTGGATTTACAAAATCACGAGTACCTAAAATACGGTTGTTTTGCCACAAACTATCAAAAGCGGAATAAATATTGGCGTTAAAAAACCCCGCATCTAGAATGGCAATTTGCATCCCCTGTCCCCAATAATTTTTTTGATGCAGAAACTGCCCATTTAACATTCCGGTTTGGTATACCGACTCGCCATACAACGAAGTATCAATAGGGATTTCTTCGGTAATTTCAACTTCATCGAATTTATTTTTTATGCTTTTGGTAGTCGAAGCGGGTTTTATTAACTCCACTTCGGTTATAAACGCCCAAGATAGGATGGTATTTTTTAACGTGTCCGATTCTGTTTTTATGGTAATCCCGTTTAACCATTTCGAAGAGTAAACGAACTCGGCACCTAGGGACAACACCGAATCGATGTAGCTTTGGGGCACAGGTAAATCAAGCGAATCGACGGGGATATTTTGTCTTGTCCGCCGTTCTATTGCCCTCTGCGAAAGGAAATCGGCAGGCTGTTCAATAGAAAACGCGGTATTTGTTTTATCTGAAAAACCTACCCAATAATAATTCTGTGCCGATAATTTACCAGATAATAAAACGACAAGTAAAAGAAGAACAAGAGTGCATTTCATTTTCCCAAATTTTGATTTTACTTAGTAATTTAATCAATTTTCAGGAGATTTAGAACCGAATTTTGTTTTTTATCATATACTCCGACGGATCTTCCATATATTTTTCAGGGTCGGGGATAGCCCCTTTATTTTGTTCTAATTGTTTCATTATTAAGTTATCGACACTATCGCGGACTGCGGGGTTAAGGATCTGCCCATTATCATAAAATAATGTATAAAGCAGCCCTCCTTCTTTGTTATAATATTTCCATTCTCCATGGCGTAGGCCATTCTGGTAAGCACCTGTTGTTTCGTGTGCCCCGCTGTCGAAATTTACAAGGAAAAGCCCGTGGCGCAGCCCCTGTTTCATTTTACACTGCATATAAGGTTGCCCATTTTTATAAAACACCTGGTAATCCCCATCTTCCTTATTGTCGAGCCATTGTTTCTCTTCCATCAATTCTCCGGTTTCGTAATATTTATGCGACACCCCGCTTTTTACCCCGAGTTTATATTCTTCATCGGCAACAACGCGGTTTTCTTTAAAAATTTTCCAAAGCCCTTCTTTTTTCTGATTTACAAAAACTCCTTCGGCCACTTTTTTTCGCCATATATCAAAAATTTGGGTTTGAGCAGTATCGCCGCTATAAAACATCAATGCTTTTAATTGGCCTCCCTGGTGATAACGCTTCCACTCCCCAACAGGCTTGCCGTCTTTAAAATGCCCTTCGTAAAGCAAGCTCCCATTGGCTTGTTTTTTTTGCCACAGCCCCTGTTTTTGCCCGTTAAGCCCAATTTGGTTAATTTGAGCCTGTGCCAAAACCGGAAAAACCAACAATAAAAATATTATCCTGTACATTACAATTCTTTTAATGGAGCGAAATTAAGGATAAAATTTAGGAAACGCATGACGTAATTTCCATTAAAGAAAAAAACAAAAAAACGCTCTCTCAAGCCAACTACCTATCACTGCACCAAAAGGAGTAAGGTTTATACGCAAAAATTTATAAATTTATTCAGGTCTGGTTATCATCTGTTATATCTTTACGTTTTTTAGTTTATACCGATTATGTGCAACATTACAAAGCGAATCCTACTATCCCTCCTTATTTCTGTAACCAACACGTTGTTGTTTGCGGATAATGGCACTGCACTCCGGATTGACGAGAAAGCTTTTGTTGCAATTGATGCCTGCACGAATATCGACACCGCAATAAAACAAGGCATAAACACTTTTGTATTTAATCTAAAACAAGAGGGCGATCAATTCCAATTTATAAGGGTTTCCAAAGGCTGTAACCTTGAACGCAATTTTTTACGGATAAAACAATATGCTGAAAGTCCAACACACCTTTCAATAAATATTATTGTTACGGGATCTTTGCAAGATGAAGCAATAAAACCATATCTAAAAAAACGGTTTGGCGACAACCTCTATTTTTTCCAAAATGAAGAAGATGGCACAACCAAAAACAATACATTAAAAATACGGTGTTTCTTGCCCAAAGATGTCGTTTCCTTTTCGAAAGCCGATGACAATCCAGAAGCAGGTCATGGAATGTTTTCGGCAGATCCTGCTGGGAAAATGGTATTTTTAGATGCCTCTGCCATTTGCCCCGATTCGTTAACAAACGTAGCCATCCGGAAATGGGAAAAAACCGGACGAATCCCCAACTTTATATTGGTACCTGACAATAACCTAAAAAAAGCCCAGGAAAGTGTTGCAAAATTAAACAAATTACGCCGTTTTAGGGGGCAGGTAAAATTTAACGGCAAATTGCTAAATAACATTTATTGGAAACAACTACCAGGCATTGTTACCCCCGGATGTTTTTCTTTTCCCATTACCGATTATTCCATTATATTATCGCCTTACAAAAACGGCTATTTAATTACACCTGGCGAGATTATACATCATACGTCAATGGCTGATGTTGTGCGCCCTTTTATTGCCTATGGTGCCAATTTCAACGATGGCCTTGTATATAGTTTTAGTTTCGACCAAAACGAAAGAAACGATGTTGAACCACAAAACAAAAACAGCATAATTAATGCCGTTAAATGGATAAGCGACAAAGCCCGGGGTGATGTTGCCAGTTTCGATACACTAAACGCATTTATTGACTACAAAAACCCAAACCTACTTAACTTTAGTACCCCTATAAGCATTTCGGTGTGGTTAAAACCCGAGCAATTAAAAGAATATATGGGGATAATAGGTGTTGGCACTTCGTTCTCGATAAAACTAAAAGGGGGTTTCCCGTGTTTTACCACAGCCCAGATTAAAGACCATGTTGCCCCTCAATGCCTGCCCAAAAACAATTGGTCGCACGTTGGTTTTGTTTTCAATCCTGGAGGGGATATCGAATTTTATATTAACGGGCAAAAAAACGGAACCATGAAAGCTTCGGACATTATAGATTCGAGGCAATCGTTGGTTATTGGGAACAACATTTGGGGCGAACAATATTTTGGGTGTATCGACAAACTGATGATCTGGGATCGCGGCTTATCGGGTCCCGAATTTCAATCGCTATACAAAAAACAGTTACACCCTAAAAAACAATCGGGCCACAAATTACGTATACCTCTTTTCGTTTTGGTTTGTGCTGCGTTGTTTCTATTTCTCAAAAACAAAACAAAAAAATCAAAAACCACCACAAAGCAAAATACCCATCGCCCAATTGCCTCAAAAAATAGTTCTACGGCCAATCCGGGTATTTACACAAACAAAATAGAAACCTTTGGAAAACTAAACGTTGTTTCGCAAGAAAAAGGAAATATCACCAAAAATTTCTCCCCGTTATTAAAACAATTACTTTCTTTTTTTATTCTTAAAACAGTTTTTGCTGAAGAACGGGGCGCTACAACCAAAGAAATAAACGACACTTTTTGGCCGGGTTTTTCCAAAGAACAGGCAAAAGACAACCGGGGAACCAACATAAAAAAACTCCGTAAAATACTCCAACTACTTCCAGATAAAGGTTACCCCATTCCCAAAACCAAAAACCACGCAACAAAATAGAAACGCATTAATCAATGCATAACTTTTTAAAAAAATCCTGAAATATCATCTTCCTTTCAGCATAATATGCCGACCGTATATAATGGCGTCCCGAGGGATAACGGTATTTCCCCTCTCCCGACAAAATTGGGCTTTCCCGTATCTCGGATGGAACCCATTCATCATTTATCAGCCAGGCAACTCCACCAATATCCCAAATAATTTTTGCAAAACCGGGCACTTGCCTTTCCGGATGATAATCTTTAAAAATCGACAATAAATAATCGGCAACCTTTCCCTTTCCTGCCAAGTGATACTCCATTTCGGGGATTGTGGTTGTTAAATGAGTTACTACCGGCATAACCGTAATTTGCACAAAAGGCACACCACTATTAAAAATAATACGGGTTGCGTGCATATCCTGCTGACAATTAAACTCCATAGCATTGGGCCAGTTATACCCATTCCCACCTAACCACACAACTACAATCCTTGAGGTTAACGAAGGGTCGGTTAAAATTGCACTTGCAACATTGGTTATAGCACCTAAAGCTAAAACATACAAGGGTTTTTCTTTTGAATAGTTTTTTGAAAACTCAATCAAATGCGTTGCAGCTTCGCTACGAAAAGGAGTAACGCTGTCATTCAAAAAGCCTGCACTTCCTCGGTGAATCAATCCTGTACTTTTTAAATTCATCAACGCTAAAACCCTTTCAATTTCATAAAAACTTTTTTCCATACCATCGGCCGGGCCAGAGCTCTTTTCATTAAAAAAGGGAGCTGCATAAATCGCTTTGACATTCAGTTTTTCATTTGACCGTAAAGCATAAACTAAAGCAAATTGATCATCAATTTCGTTGTAAGTATCAGAATCGATCACAACATCAACCTTACCCTCTGGCGGTTGAAGCATTGCCAAACGTTCTGAATTGGTAAGGAAATTAAATGTTTGTGCCGACACATTAATCACAAGGGTTAAGAACAAAAATACAATGATTGTTTGTTGCAATCATTATTACTTATTCAAACCGTTTCAAAATTATGGAAAATAATCGAACTATCCATGGGCTAAGTCCGTGTGTATTGAAAATGTTTAAAATTATGAAGCTAACCATTTTTTTATTGTTGACAACTATTATAGGAGTCTGTGCTTCTGAAACTTATTCGCAAACCACCAAACTGTCGGTTAAGGCGGAAAAAATCAGCCTCGAAGAATTTTTAATTCGAATAGAAAACCAAAGTGAGTTCCGCTTTTTTTATACCGGAGAGATAAACGTAGAGAAAAAGGTCTCAGGCGAATTTAAAAATCGAAAAATTACAGAAATCCTTGATGCTATTGCCGAAGAAGCAGGTATTAAATACGAGGTTATGGGGCGACAGGTTATTCTTGCACCCAGTAGCTCCAAAGAAATGATACGGAGTGTACAACAACAAAAATCGGTTTCCGGTAAAGTGAACGATTCATCAGGCGCGCCTCTTCCCGGTGTATCTATTATAATAAAAGGCACATCGCAGGGCGTGGTATCCGATATCTACGGAACATTCTCTTTCGCAAAAATACCTGAAAATGCAACGCTTGTATTTTCTTTTATAGGAATGAAAACACAGGAGATTCCGGTTGAAGGAAAATCAAGATTTGAGGTAGTAATGGTTGCTGATGCCATTGGCCTTGAGGAGGTTGTAGCTGTTGGATACGGAACCATGAAAAAAGCCGATCTAACGGGCTCTATTTCATCGGCAAAAGGCGAAGATTTAGTAAAAGTCAATGCTTCAAGTGTAAGTACCGCTATTGCAGGTCGGTTGCCGGGTTTACATGTAGCCCAATCATCGGGTAGTGCAGGAGCCAGTTCGATCCTTCGTATTCGTGGTGTCGGTTCGGTTTATTCCGGAGTCGACCCGCTGGTTATTATCGACGGATTTCAAGGAAGCATCAGCCAGGTGTCTCCAAATGATGTTGAAACGATAACCGTACTAAAAGATGCAGCATCTGCTTCTATTTATGGTGCAAGGGCTGCAAACGGAGTAATACTTATTACGACCAAGGCCGGAAAAAGAAACCAGGAGTTAAAGGTTAATATAAATGCAAAATATGGAGTTCAACAGGCTACCAACATTCCTAAAATGCTTGGTTCTGAAGAGTGGTGCCGTAAAATGAACCAATCAACCATGGCCCGAACAGGAACTGAATATTGGGTTGGGACCCAAGCACCTGAAAACCAAACAACGAATACCGACTGGTTTGATTACATTTTTCAATCTGCTCCGGTTCAGGATTATAATTTATCGGCAATTGGTGGTGCTAAAAACCTGAGATATGCCGTAAATATGAATTACTACAACCAGGATGGTATAATGATTGGTCAAAATTACCAGAGAGCCAGTGCTCGAAGCAATATTGAGTTTGTAACAGAACGGTTTAGTGCAGGCCTCAGAACGTATCATTATAAAACATGGTCGGGCAACCATTCTGCCGATATACAAGCCGCTATGTTTACGCCACCTACAATACCCTTATACAATGAAGATGGTTTGCCGGGAACACCACGCGAAGGAACAGGTGAAGATCAACTTCAGAACAATACGCCGGTGATGTCATATCTCAGCGTTGAAAATAGTGTGAAAGCAAATTCTACAACCGTTAATGCTTATGCCGAGGTACAACTTATTGAAGGGTTAAAATTTAAAACTGTATTCAATATTTCGGGATACGACAGCTATCGCGAAGATTTCCGGCCCGAATGGTTTTCGTATCGTCCTGGTGATACCGATCATTCTTCTCCATACAGGCATCAAAGTCCTGCTTCGTTAACTGTTTACGATAATACCAGTTCGATCTGGGAATGGCAAAACCTGTTAACTTACAATAAAGATTATAAAAAACATCATGTGGATGCTTTAGCCGGTATTTCTTCCGAGAAATCGGAATCGGCATACATGACTGGTTATATAAATACATTTGCCAGAAACAGCCTTGTTGCGATTAATGCAGGAAGTGAAGATAAAAATGTTTCGGGTTCTTCCAGCGAAGGATCTCTTTTTTCGCAATTCGGCCGAATCAACTATTCTTTCGACGACAAGTATCTTCTCCAGGCAAATATAAGGCGAGATGGATCATCCGTTTTTGCTCCCCAAAACCGATGGGGTATTTTTCCATCGGTGTCATTGGGATGGAGAATCTCAGAGGAAAACTTTTTAAAAGATAATGCGGTAATTAGTAACATGAAACTACGGGCTGGTATCGGATCGCTTGGTAATTCAAACATTCCATCATATCAGTGGTTAAGTTCAATTACATTTTATCCGGGTTATGTGTTTGGCGAAGAACAGGCATTGAATGCCGGAGCCGCAGTTAGTGGGGCTTATAACGAAGATATCTCATGGGAAAAAACAACAACCACCAATATTGCACTTGATTTGGGCTTATTTAACAATCAACTTAGTATGACCCTGGATGTGTTTAAACGAAAAACAACAGACATGTTGCTTATCCTCCCCCTTCCTTCAACTACCGGTTACAGCAGTAACCCTTATGTTAATATCGGTGGTGTTGATAATTCAGGATGGGAATTTACAGCACAATACAGCAATAATAAACGGAAATTGAAATACAATCTGGCATTTAATATAACTCACGTTAAAAACGAAGTAGTAGACATGGGTGATGTTGCTCCGATTATTGATACCTACACCCGGACTGAAGAAGGGCAGCCTATAAATGCCTATTATGGATATGTTGTGGAAGGAATTTATCAATCAGAAGCTGATATTGCTGCCAGCCCTTCTCCTGACGGTGCGAGGCCAGGTGATTTTAAATACAAGGATTTAAATGAAAATGGAGAAATAGATTCTGATGACCGAAAATTTCTGGGCAATTCAATCCCTCAGTTTTATTATGGCGGCACCATCGATTTATCATGGAGAAACTTTGATATGAGCATTCAGCTCCAGGGAGAATTTGACAGGCAAATAATGGTAACCCCCGAATATGCAATGGATTTTGGTGGTTTATACGATTATACCAATATGTACCAGGAAGTGTACGACAATCGTTGGGTTCAGGAAGGCGACAACAGCTACTATCCTGCAATTGGTAGTGGTATCAGAGGAATTAATAATGTGTGTAACACGCGTTGGCTAATGAATGCCGATTATTTTAGAGTGAAAAATTTGCAGATTGGTTATACCATTCCGAAAACACTGTTTGCCGGAACTCCAATTAGTAATATCAGGGTATTCCTTTCGGGTACCAACTTATTAACTTTTACCGATTATGTTGGCTTCGATCCTGAAATAGGAGTAAGACAGAAACGTTCTGACAGCACCGGATATATCGATATGGTTTATACGAGAGGAGGTTCTAACACCCCTCAGGCCAAAACAATTCAGGCTGGTGTAAATATTACTTTCTAACCTTAAAAAACTGATGAAATGAATACAAAAAAATTATATATCGCGTTTTGGGCTCTGCTGCTGTTAAATTTAATAGGATGTAAAGAGAGTTTTTTGGAAACCTTTCCCAAAGACCAATTAACAACAGAAACCTTTTATCAAACCGAAGACGATTTTATACAATCTATAAACGGGGTTTACGGAATTATTACAAATTGGCGACAGTGTACGGAATATTACCCTATGCTTGATATTGCAACTCCCTATGTTACCCGAGGGAGTGGACGTTTTGGACAGTTCGACTGGGGCGGCAATGGATATACTCCTGATGGCGTGCCCAGCGACATGAGGGGGTGGTTCAGGTATTGGTGGATTGGAATTTCAAGGGCTAACGAAGTTATTTACCGTATTGACGAATGCAGTGAAGAGGTATTTACAACAAGCGGGTTAAAAAACCAGATAAAAGGAGAAGCATTGTTTTTGAGAGCAATGTATTATTTCTTCCTTACAGATCTTTGGGGCGGCATGCCTCTTATTACCGAACCGGTAACCCAGGAAACGTATTATCCGACACGCGATACAAAAGCTGTTTGTGTTGAACAAATGGTAAAAGATTTGGAAGAAGCTCAAACCTTATTGCCCTCAGTTACCAAGTACCGTAATAACCCATCAGAAATGGGAAGAGCAAGTAAAGAAGCGGCACAGGCTTTACTAGGTAAAATTTATTGTGCTGAAGAAGAATGGAACAAGGCTGCCACAGAATTAAAAAAGGTAATTGATTCTAATAATTTTGAACTAACCCCCGGCTCTACCGGATTTATTGACCAATTTTGGCCGGAAGGAGAAAACGGAATTGAATCGATTTTTGAATGGCAGTATATGAGTGGAATAGGTGACCATTATGGAAATGCATTTGTTTCGTATTGTGCCTGTGGGGCAGGAGGACTCGATGTTGGAGGAAATGGATGGAATTATATTGAACCTACGGATAAACTTGTTGACTTATATGAAACAACCAATGGTTACAAAGTTAAAAGTACCTGGGTTGGAAGCGGCGAAAGCCAGGATTATTTTACATTCTCGTCTGACGATCCGGATTTTGATCCCGATAATGCTTTCAGTAATCGCGATCCACGGCTAAAATGGACCGTAGCTTATGAAGGGAATCCTTACGTTGATGAAAAATGGCCTGACAATACTTTTACCGCAGCAAGCCCCATGGAATCGAACTACGGAAACCTTAAAATGATTGTTTATCAGGAAGGTTTTGCGCAAAGCGATATGAATATGGTGGTGCTTCGTTATGCTGATGTCCTTCTGCTTTATGCCGAAGCTCAAATGGAACAAAACAACCTGAGTGAAGCGGCTTCTTATGTAAACCAGATTCGCAGCAGACCATCTGTTTCTATGCCCGATGTGCCGACCAATATTGCTGCATCACAAACCGATCTTAGACAATACATACACGAAGAAAGAATTCGGGAGCTCGCTACTGAATATGGACATATCTATTTCGACATGAAACGCTGGGGTGTATACGTAGAAGAAATGCAGGAATACTGGACTGCCAATAAATTTGGACGCGAAAATACAGCGATAGATATTGACGAACATAATGTGTTATGGCCAATCCCGACATCGGAGTTAGACCTGAATCCAAATATGGAACAAAATCCAGGATACTAGCAGAAAAATAAATAACCTAAATCATGCACCCGGCTTAAAACCGGGTGCTTTTAAAACCGATTTAAATAGCTCTGATGAGTTGAAATAACGAAGATTGTGGCCTAGTTTTATTGTTGTTTTATTTGTTGCAAGGGGTCGATTATTAGGAAATTAGATGCTATTCTTTTTTCGGGTTAATCCTGTGTGATGGCATTGACAAATAAGTCGGGATAATAACCTTGATAAAATTCCAATTAGAAATATGCTTTGATATATACTCCCAAAAATAGGCCATTTGTAGTTCGAATGGGCAAAATTAAAGGCGAAGCAATAAGTGCCTCCTGGTATAATCCCAGAAACGATACATCTCATTTAATCGGCAACTATAATAACAGAGGATTGGTTTCATTTATCCCTCCAGAGGCGAAAAAAGATGAAAAAGACAACGATTGGGTCTTGGTACTTGAAACATTTGAAAAAACCGGAAACAATTAACAACAACTCATACTAAACAAAAACAACCAATTATGAAATATTATATTATTTCTCTTTTCCTTATTTTTTGCTATTCTTCTTCGTTTTCACAGCAGATAGAAAATCCGCTTCTTCGTTCTTTTAAACCTGATTTTTCAGCACGAATAGAATATATCGACTTGGATAATGACGGAGATCCTGATCTTATAAAATCAACAATTGCAGATACTCTTACTATATATTGGATTGACGATGACGACGACATGAAAAGTACTGATTTTGAAGGTGACCTTGACAATGATTGTTTGATTATTGACCGGAATAACGATGGTTTTTTTGATCTTATTAAATACGATCTTGATGGGGATACTATTTATGAAAGTACATTTAACCTGAACGAATTAGGTATAAAAACAACTTTCGAATTTTATAATCCTGGAGAATACAACCCGGAGAAGATAAATACATTATTCAGTAAGGCTGCAGAACAGATGTGGAATCAGGCAGAGGTAGCAATGAATGCTGCGGCAACGTATGGAATAAGTTATAAATGGTATGCCCAGTTAATGCATCCCAAAAGTTTAACTGAAAAATATAGGAATGGCTACTGGCTTCAGTTTTATCTGTTTTTTGATTTTCTGGAAATGGCAAAACGCAAAAATAATGAAGCGTTACAAACTCAAATTATTAACGCTTATTTTCAGAATAATTGGGAATCGTTGATTAAATATTTAGTTTGGTTAATAGGTTGTTGAGAGGTGGGTAAGTGCAAAAAAAAGTAGCATGTGGATGAAAATTAAAATGAGTAATATTAAAATGTTGCAACAAACAATCATTGTATTTTTGTTCTTAACCCTTGTGATTAATGTGTCGGCACAAACATTTAATTTCCTTACCAATTCAGAACGTTTGGCAATGCTTCAACCGCCAGAGGGTAAGGTTGATGTTGTGATCGATTCTGATACTTACAACGAAATTGATGATCAATTTGCCTTAGTTTATGCTTTACGGTCAAATGAAAAACTGAATGTCAAAGCGATTTATGCAGCCCCCTTTTTTAATGAAAAGAGCTCTGGCCCGGCCGATGGTATGGAAAAAAGTTTTTATGAAATTGAAAGGGTTTTAGCGTTAATGAATTTAAAAAGTACAGGATTGATTTACCGAGGAAGTGCAGGCTTTTTGAATGACAGCGTTACTCCTCTTCGTAGCGAAGCTGCAACGCATTTGATTGAGTTTTCAAAAAACTATTCAAAAGAAAAACCCTTGTATGTTTTAGCTTTAGGCGCTATAACCAATGTTGCAAGTGCAATTTTAACCGACCCTTCGTTAACCTCAAGAATTGTAGTTGTGTGGTTAGGTGGGAATGGGTATAACTGGCCCAATGCTATGGAGTTTAATTGTCAGCAGGATATGCACGCAACCCGTATTATTTTTAATAGTGGTGTGCCTTTTGTGCAAATTACGGTTATGCCGGTAGTAACTCATTTAACAACCACAATCCCCGAAATGGAGTATCACTTGGCAGGAAAGGGAAAGGTTGCCGATTATTTATTGTCGATTTTTAAAGATTATCATCCGGAAAGGCAAGTGCCCGGTTTTGCAAAAATTATTTGGGATATTGGTGGAGTTGCCTGGCTGATAAATGATGAATGGGTTCCATCCGAGATACGGGAAAGCCCAATTTTGTCGGGAGAGGGGAAATACCGTTATCCCTCGGGACGCCATTATATACGGTCGGCATATTATGCTGAAAGGAAGATGATATTTCAGGATTTTTTTAAAAAGTTATGCATTGATTAGTGCGTTTCTATTTTGTTGCGTGGTTTTTGGTTTTGGGAATGGGGTAACCTATATATGGAAGTAGTTGGAGTAATTTTCGGAGTTTTTTTATGTTGGTTCCCCGGTTGTCTTTTGCCTGTTCTTTGGAAAAACCCGGCCAAAAAGTGTCGTTTATTTCTTTGGTTGTAGCGCCCCGTTCGTCAGCAAAAACCGTTTTAAGAATAAAAAAAGAAAATAATTGTTTCCCCAATTGCCCCCCCCTCAATAGTCTCACAGGGCAAACGCATCTAATTTTTTAAGACTTTAAAGAGATATTCATTATTCCAACCGATAATCTTACGTTTTCCTTTAATGCCCAGCTTAGTATCATCTTTTTTCAATAAATTAAGAGCTATCCTGTTCAAGACAGAAAAATTTTGAGCAGCATAACCTGCTCTTTTGCGAGAAAAATCTTCATTAAAAGCGACATCTAAGACCCAGTGGACTTTATTTTCAATTCCCCAATTTTTCGAACTCCTTGATTTATTTGTTGCGCATCGTTTAATGTACTTATGTAATAGCTTGATTCTGTTTCTTGTTTGCCATTAGATTTAAAATAGCGTTCACGTTCTATTTTTATAATCGATGTTAGTCCATGCCATTTTTCATAATTATCGACTAAGCTCAAATCTGTCTGAACAGAACATTTTCTTGTTTCTATACGTCCATGACCGTAATCAATTTCTTCATTTATTTCAATGGGCTTTAAAACCCTAAAGCTATCTTGGATGTCTTCAAATAGTTCTTTCTGATTTTCTTTTACAGAAAGAATATAGTCGGCTTCTTTTGAAACAATTTTACGTGCTATTTTCTTTTGGCATCCCATTGCATCAATTGTTACAACACTACCTTGTATTAAGAGTGCATCCAATAATTGTGGAATAGCCGTAATCTCATTTGATTTTTCATCAACCTTGATTTGTCCTAAAATGAGTTCGTTTATATCTGCCCATGCACTAACAATATGTGTTGCCGTTTTAAAGCCTGTCTTTTTAGAGCCTCTGACAGTCTTTCCTTCAATGCTAATAACCTCGCCTTTAGTTGATTCGTTTATTGATTTAATCCAAGACAAAAAGCACTTTTCAAATTCTTCTGGATCTAATGCTGAAAATAATCGATTAAATGTATCATGAGAAGGGATGCCATTGGGCAGTTCTAATACTGTATTTAGCCACTCTTCTTTCATCTCTCCATAAAACTCTATTTCATTCCACGATTCTGCACCACTAAGCACTGCTGCAATCGCAATGAAAATAATGTCATTCAAATTATGCTGTCTTGTTCTTTCGACTCTTGGATCTTTCATTCCTGAAAAATACGACAATAAATTGGTCTTATTTGATTTCATATATCTATCTGATTACCAGATAAATATACTAATTTTCTTACAGAAAAACAAGCTAATTTATTAATAATCAATTAGTTATGTGTGATGTTTTTTTTAGATGCGTTTGCCCTCAATAGTCTCAACGTCACCCCGATAGTCCCCAAAATATTATTAACTTAGCCGTCATGTATTAAACACAAGGAGGCACGCCCGTTATTTTAAGAGGGCGGCGGCTCCCTTTACTGAACAAAAAAATTATGCACCCTATGAAAAACATTGCCCACATGCCCGAAGGCAGCCCTTGCCATATAACTAACCGTTATATTGGTCTCGAAACTATTTTTTTCCGAAAAAAAATACAGTTGCTCCCTTTCAAAAAGACTAAAAATTTTGTTAAAGATGGTTTGAGATTGGCTACGAACAAGTATGTTTTGGCGGGGACTTTGGCATTGGGGGCTGCGAAGTTTGCAAATTCACAAGATTTTGATTTTTCTAAACATACTATTTTTGATCCTTATTCTTTGGTTGATACTTCGAAGACTGCTTATGGTGGTGTTGATTTTCATAATATGAGTGCTGCAGAAAAAGATGCTTTTTATCAGGAAAGGATTCGTGCAAATGGGGTTAGGTATATTGAAGGATATACAATGGATTGTGCAAATTATGCAAAAAGAATGCAATTAATTTTTACTGGTTTGGAAAATTTTGATAATTTTGGGGGTAAAGATGATAATGGGGATGGAATTTTGGAGGGAAAAGATTTTTATTCACCTATTGTTGAATTACAAAAAGAAAATATTCCTTTGTATATTGTGGGGGTGAATAATAGTGTTGGTGGAGCTCATGCTATTCTTGGGGCTCATTTGGGATCAGATGGTGTTGAAGATGATATGCTTGATTTTGATCAATGGGCATTTTATTCGGCTGTAGGAGATAAAACTCATCCAGGGGGAGTTGGGATGAACAAAGATGGCCCTTGTGTAATTAGTCAATTAATTTATTATGAACCAAAAGATATTTTTATGGAAAAACAAATTTTGAATTTTACTTTGGAAGATGGAGTTGCTAAGCTAGATACAACTTTGAATGTACTTGGTCAGCCAAGAGGTTATGATTGGAGGATCATTCGTGAGAATCCTCATGAGAAAAATGTGGGTGTTTTAGGAAATGGAGATGTTTATATTGAAAAAGGGAAGGGGGAATTGGATTTTGGTTTGGAAAATTTGGGTGTAGAAGTTGCGGATAATATAAAATACCATGATGTTGAGGTGAATTCGGAGTTATCTGAAAAGGAATATTTTGATTCTCGTTATTTGGAGTATTTTTCTGCGAAGAATAAGGTTGTTGCAAAATCGCAGATTGGCCGGTGGACTATTGGTGATTCTTTGGAACAACGTATTGTGGTTGATGATAGTGTTGCACCTGAATTGATGGTTTCTTCAAATTTTGTGGAGATTGGAAAAAATGATGATGTTGGTAGTGCGGTTAAGGCTTTAGTTAGTGGAAGTGATGCTTCTCAATCTTTTGGTTATCCTTTGGATACTGTTTTGGTTGGAGCAAATAATGCTTCTCGGGAGACTGAATCTAATTTGTATTATGATGTTTGGGTTTCTTTGGTTGATGTTAGGGCAAACGAATCTGTGCAGGAGTATGTTGAAGTTAAACAGAGTAAAAATGGGACGGGAATTGAGGAGTTGACAACTGAAAATAAAGTTGTTGATTTGGATATTTTGGGCAATCCTGTTTCGGACAATACTAAATTTAGGGTTTCGACTAAAGATTATTTGAAAAATGGCCGGATTTTGATTTCGGATGTTGGTGGAAAGGTTATTGATGGGTTTGAAATTAATAATTTGATGCCTAATGAGGAAAGGGAAATTGGGTATCCGGGGTTTGTGGCCCTACTCCCCGGGACGTATATTGTCAGTTTTTCCGGCAATGGCGAAAAAGAAAGCCGCAAAATGATAAAGAAATAGTAGGGCGGCACTTTTGCTCTTGTAGTTTATTCGTTTGTCGCCGGAGTGGCTTCAAGTCGCCCCGTGAATAGCCCCAAGATTACTTCTGAAAACGCCTGACATTTATTTTCTTATCAAATCGTTTTTGTTCCATTAATTGCATTCGGGTTATCTGAAAGCTTACTATCTAAACGGCCATCATGGGATAACCTTTATCCCTTTTCGGTTTCCTCTTTTTCAACTCTTTGTTTCAGCAATTCGTTAAAATTAGTATTGAACGGTTCAGAATATAAATTTTCATACCGTTTCGAAAATTCGTCGAAAACCTGTTTTGCTTGCCCATGGTTTCCGGTTTGACTGAGGTTTTTGATCAGTATTTTTAGGGCTTTTTCATTTAAATCGTCAAATAGTAAGATGGTTTTTGCAGCATCAATTTTTATTTGGTTTGGGCTTGTTTGTTCCATACAAATTCGCAGCATGAGGGCCGATACCGCTTCTGTTACTTTTCCTTTGTAGGGGTCGAGCCATTCGTAATCCAGATCTTGTAAAATATTTCCCCTGCGCAGTATTTCAATAACCTGTGTTATCAGGGGCAGGTTCGGCGTGTTTTCTCCTTGCTTTTCCAGTTTGTTTTTTAATGCCGAAAACATTAACAGGTCGATCATTGTTTTTTGCCTACATTCCAGAAACCACTTCTTATCGCGGAAAACAATCTCTGTTCCTGGAAGTAGTTGGAGTATTTTACGGAGTTTTTTTATGTTGGTTCCCCGGTTGTCTTTTGCCTGTTCTTTGGAAAAACCCGGCCAAAAAGTGTCGTTTATTTCTTTGGTTGTAGCGCCCCGTTCTTCAGCAAAAACTGTTTTAAGAATAAAAAAAGAAAGTAATTGTTTTAATAACGGGGAGAAATTTTTGGTGATATTTCCTTTTTCTTGCGAAACAACGTTTAGTTTTCCAAAGGTTTCTATTTTGTTTGTGTAAATACCCGGATTGGCCGTAGAACTATTTTTTGAGGCAATTGGGCGATGGGTATTTTGCTTTGTGGTGGTTTTTGATTTTTTTGTTTTGTTTTTGAGAAATAGAAACAACGCAGCACAAACCAAAACGAAAAGAGGTATACGTAATTTGTGGCCCGATTGTTTTTTAGGGTGTAACTGTTTTTTGTATAGCGATTGAAATTCGGGACCCGATAAGCCGCGATCCCAGATCATCAGTTTGTCGATACACCCAAAATATTGTTCGCCCCAAATGTTGTTCCCAATAACCAACGATTGCCTCGAATCTATAATGTCCGAAGCTTTCATGGTTCCGTTTTTTTGCCCGTTAATATAAAATTCGATATCCCCTCCAGGATTGAAAACAAAACCAACGTGCGACCAATTGTTTTTGGGCAGGCATTGAGGGGCAACATGGTCTTTAATCTGGGCTGTGGTAAAACACGGGAAACCCCCTTTTAGTTTTATCGAGAACGAAGTGCCAACACCTATTATCCCCATATATTCTTTTAATTGCTCGGGTTTTAACCACACCGAAATGCTTATAGGGGTACTAAAGTTAAGTAGGTTTGGGTTTTTGTAGTCAATAAATGCGTTTAGTGTATCGAAACTGGCAACATCACCCCGGGCTTTGTCGCTTATCCATTTAACGGCATTAATTATGCTGTTTTTGTTTTGTGGTTCAACATCGTTTCTTTCGTTTTGGTCGAAACTAAAACTATATACAAGGCCATCGTTGAAATTGGCACCATAGGCAATAAAAGGGCGCACAACATCAGCCATTGACGTATGATGTATAATCTCGCCAGGTGTAATTAAATAGCCGTTTTTGTAAGGCGATAATATAATGGAATAATCGGTAATGGGAAAAGAAAAACATCCGGGGGTAACAATGCCTGGTAGTTGTTTCCAATAAATGTTATTTAGCAATTTGCCGTTAAATTTTACCTGCCCCCTAAAACGGCGTAATTTGTTTAATTTTGCAACACTTTCCTGGGCTTTTTTTAGGTTATTGTCAGGTACCAATATAAAGTTGGGGATTCGTCCGGTTTTTTCCCATTTCCGGATGGCTACGTTTGTTAACGAATCGGGGCAAATGGCAGAGGCATCTAAAAATACCATTTTCCCAGCAGGATCTGCCGAAAACATTCCATGACCTGCTTCTGGATTGTCATCGGCTTTCGAAAAGGAAACGACATCTTTGGGCAAGAAACACCGTATTTTTAATGTATTGTTTTTGGTTGTGCCATCTTCTTCATTTTGGAAAAAATAGAGGTTGTCGCCAAACCGTTTTTTTAGATATGGTTTTATTGCTTCATCTTGCAAAGATCCCGTAACAATAATATTTATTGAAAGGTGTGTTGGACTTTCAGCATATTGTTTTATCCGTAAAAAATTGCGTTCAAGGTTACAGCCTTTGGAAACCCTTATAAATTGGAATTGATCGCCCTCTTGTTTTAGATTAAATACAAAAGTGTTTATGCCTTGTTTTATTGCGGTGTCGATATTCGTGCAGGCATCAATTGCAACAAAAGCTTTCTCGTCAATCCGGAGTGCAGTGCCATTATCCGCAAACAACAACGTGTTGGTTACAGAAATAAGGAGGGATAGTAGGATTCGCTTTGTAATGTTGCACATAATCGGTATAAACTAAAAAACGTAAAGATATAACAGATGATAACCAGACCTGAATAAATTTATAAATTTTTGCGTATAAACCTTACTCCTTTTGGTGCAGTGATAGGTAGTTGGCTTGAGAGAGCGTTTTTTTGTTTTTTTCTTTAATGGAAATTACGTCATGCGTTTCCTAAATTTTATCCTTAATTTCGCTCCATTAAAAGAATTGTAATGTACAGGATAATATTTTTATTGTTGGTTTTTCCGGTTTTGGCACAGGCTCAAATTAACCAAATTGGGCTTAACGGGCAAAAACAGGGGCTGTGGCAAAAAAAACAAGCCAATGGGAGCTTGCTTTACGAAGGGCATTTTAAAGACGGCAAGCCTGTTGGGGAGTGGAAGCGTTATCACCAGGGAGGCCAATTAAAAGCATTGATGTTTTATAGCGGCGATACTGCTCAAACCCAAATTTTTGATATATGGCGAAAAAAAGTGGCCGAAGGAGTTTTTGTAAATCAGAAAAAAGAAGGGCTTTGGAAAATTTTTAAAGAAAACCGCGTTGTTGCCGATGAAGAATATAAACTCGGGGTAAAAAGCGGGGTGTCGCATAAATATTACGAAACCGGAGAATTGATGGAAGAGAAACAATGGCTCGACAATAAGGAAGATGGGGATTACCAGGTGTTTTATAAAAATGGGCAACCTTATATGCAGTGTAAAATGAAACAGGGGCTGCGCCACGGGCTTTTCCTTGTAAATTTCGACAGCGGGGCACACGAAACAACAGGTGCTTACCAGAATGGCCTACGCCATGGAGAATGGAAATATTATAACAAAGAAGGAGGGCTGCTTTATACATTATTTTATGATAATGGGCAGATCCTTAACCCCGCAGTCCGCGATAGTGTCGATAACTTAATAATGAAACAATTAGAACAAAATAAAGGGGCTATCCCCGACCCTGAAAAATATATGGAAGATCCGTCGGAGTATATGATAAAAAACAAAATTCGGTTCTAAATCTCCTGAAAATTGATTAAATTACTAAGTAAAATCAAAATTTGGGAAAATGAAATGCACTCTTGTTCTTCTTTTACTTGTCGTTTTATTATCTGGTAAATTATCGGCACAGAATTATTATTGGGTAGGTTTTTCAGATAAAACAAATACCGCGTTTTCTATTGAACAGCCTGCCGATTTCCTTTCGCAGAGGGCAATAGAACGGCGGACAAGACAAAATATCCCCGTCGATTCGCTTGATTTACCTGTGCCCCAAAGCTACATCGATTCGGTGTTGTCCCTAGGTGCCGAGTTCGTTTACTCTTCGAAATGGTTAAACGGGATTACCATAAAAACAGAATCGGACACGTTAAAAAATACCATCCTATCTTGGGCGTTTATAACCGAAGTGGAGTTAATAAAACCCGCTTCGACTACCAAAAGCATAAAAAATAAATTCGATGAAGTTGAAATTACCGAAGAAATCCCTATTGATACTTCGTTGTATGGCGAGTCGGTATACCAAACCGGAATGTTAAATGGGCAGTTTCTGCATCAAAAAAATTATTGGGGACAGGGGATGCAAATTGCCATTCTAGATGCGGGGTTTTTTAACGCCAATATTTATTCCGCTTTTGATAGTTTGTGGCAAAACAACCGTATTTTAGGTACTCGTGATTTTGTAAATCCAAGTTCTGATTTTTTTCAGACCCACGACCATGGAATGAGTGTGCTCTCGTGCATGGGGGGCTATATGCCGGGAAAACTTATCGGCACAGCACCCGGGGCATCGTACTGGTTGTTGCGCTCGGAAGATGATGAAACCGAATATAAAATAGAAGAGTTTAACTGGGCCGCTGCTGCCGAATTTGCCGACAGTGTAGGGGTTGATATTATTAATTCCTCGCTTGGCTATTACGAGTTCGACGATCCGGCAGTAAACCATACTTATGCCGATATGGACGGAAAAACAACCCATGTAACCCGGGCGGCAAATATTGCTGCATCGCGAGGTATCTTGGTTTTTAACAGTGCCGGTAACGAACGCAGTAATTTATGGCAGCGTATTATTGCCCCTTCTGATGGCGACCAGGTAATTGGCGTAGGTGCTGTTGGTGCCGATTTAAGTCCCGCCTATTTTACCTCGGCAGGTCCTGCTTCCGATGGCGATGTGAAACCAAATGTATCAGCAATGGGCTATCAAACAACACTAACACTTTCGAATGGCTCCACTGGGAAAGCAAGCGGAACATCTTTCTCTTCGCCCGTGATGGCAGGGATAGCAGCTTGCTTGTGGCAAATGTTCCCGGAAAGCACAGCCGCAGAGATGAAAGATGTGCTGGAAAAAAGCGCGAGCCAATATAATTCCCCCGATTCGTTGGTTGGCTATGGCATCCCCAACATGGAAATAGCTGCCTCGTTACTGGGCTATAGTTCAATCGAAGAAATTGAACGGCAACCAAATTGGACAGTATATCCAAATCCGGTGGAAAATTATTTGGTGCTTCAAAATAATGGCAATATTATTGACAGCGAGGTGGCAATTGAACTTTATTCACCAACCGGGTGTTTAATACAGAAATGGATAAAGCCAGGAAAACAAAAAATAATTATTGATAATATGCCAAAAGGTACGGGCATAATGGTTTTACGTGTAATCTCAGAGAATAAATCGGAAACAATAAAACTTTGCAAAATAAATTAAATGGCACAACAACTTACGCTTTCTGTATTAAACGGGCTCATAAAGGGGGCATTGTCCGATGCGTTTCCCGGAAATGTGTGGGTTGTTGCCGAAATAAGCGAATTAAAAGAAAACAGGAGTGGGCATTGTTACCTCGAATTGGTTGAAAAAGAAGGCAATTCGATAACCGCACGTTCGCGGGCTACAATTTGGTCGTATACTTACCGTATGCTGAAACCCTATTTTGAAACGACAACAGGGCAATCGCTAAAACAAGGTATTAAAATATTGGTGCAGGCAATTGTTGAATACCATCCGGCTTACGGATTAAGTTTGAATATAAAAGATATTGACCCCTCTTTTACTTTGGGCGATATGGCCATGCAGCGAAAAGAGATATTGGCCCGGTTGCAGAACGAAGGCGTTTTTGATATGAACAAAGAGCTGCAACTGCCCGTAGTCCCACAAAAAATAGCCGTTATTTCTTCGGGTACTGCTGCCGGGTATCAAGATTTTATAACCCAGCTCGAACATAACGAGTACGGGATAAAATTTTATACAAAATTGTTTGAGGCGTATATGCAGGGCAACGAAACCGTACCTTCTATAATTAATGCCCTGGAACAGGTGTTCCAGTACGATGGTTTTTTTGATGCAGTAGCCATAATTAGGGGCGGTGGTGCAACTGCCGATTTAAGTAGTTTCGACGATTACGAATTGGCGTTGAATATTACCCAGTTTCCATTACCCGTGATTACGGGGATTGGGCACGAAAAAGACGATACGGTTATTGATTTGGTGGCACACACCCGTTTAAAAACCCCAACCGCTGTTGCCGAATTTTTTGTGGGCAAGGCAAGTACCTTTTACGAACAATTACTTATTTTCGAAGATAATATCCTTCAATTTGCCCGGCAAACAATCGATTTTGAAAAAGAAAAGCTAGAGCGGATTGCCGAAAATTTAAAATACCAGGTTTCGGGATTTATAAATATTGGGCAAAATCGGCTTGCCCGGAGGGGGAATGCAATACAAAAAGAGGTAAGTAAGTTTGTATACAATAAACAATACGGGGTAAATAAATTGCAGCACGATTTTAATGCGGCACTTTCGGTTTTGTTTGTAGAAACAAAAAACAAGATAAGCCGGAAACAACGTATATTGAAACGCGTTGTGGGCGAGGCGGTACTTAATAAAAAAATAGAAATGGGCCATTTGCAGGGAATGTTGTCCGGAAATTTACAGCGGATGCTTTTAAAAGAACACGAACGGATAAAAATGAACGAAAATATGGTGCGCCTGCTAAATCCCGAGAATGTGTTAAAACGCGGGTTTTCATTAACGTTAAAAAACGGGGTTGTTGTAAAAACAGCTCAAAACCTGACCGTTGGAGACGAACTGGAAACACATTTTTTTGATGGTGAAGTAAAAAGTAAAATAATAAAACAATAAATGGCAGCAAAAAAAATTACATATAGCGAGGCAATGTCCGAAATTGAAGATATTCTTGAAAAAATAGAAAACGAAGAACTTGATGTGGATGAACTGGCCGAAAAAGTTAAACGCGTTTCGGTTTTGCTTAAAACCTGTAAAGACAAACTAACCAAAACGAACGAACAGGTAGAACAAATTTTGAAAGAAATGGAAGAATAACCAAAAACAAAATAGTATGAACGATAATCTTATAAAACTGTATACCTCCGATGAGGTTACCATTAGCCGGATAAAACAAGAATTAGAAACAGCCGATATAAACTGTTTGGTAAAAGATGGTTTCAAGCAAGGGCTTGCTGCTGGTTTTGGTAACGGGGTGCCATCGGCAGTCGACATTTTTGTTGTAGAAACCGATATGAAAAAAGCACAGGAAATACTACACGCTTTGACAAACGAATAAGCCTAATTTTTAAAAATTACAATTGAAATTATGTACACAAAACAGCAAGTGGCAAAAACCATAGACCACGCGGTGCTTAAACCCGAACAAACTTTAGCCGATTTAGAGGCGAATGCCAAAATGTGCATCGAAAATAATGTTTTTAGTATGTGCGTAAAACCCTGCGACATAAAAGCAGCCAAAGAGTTGCTAAAAGGTAGCGGAGTAAAGGTGTCGTGCGTGTTGAGTTTTCCGCATGGAGCCGATAGCACTTCGGTGAAAGCTTTTCAGGCTCAACAGGCTATTGGCGATGGTGCCGACGAAATTGACATGGTAATGAACATTGGCCGTTTTTTGTCGGGCGAGTACGCTTATGTATTGGAAGACATAAAGGCCGTTGTTGAAGTTGCTCATCAGCATAATATTATTGTAAAAGTGATTCAGGAAAGCGGGCACCTTACGCCCACACAAATAGCGAAAGCCTGTGAATTGTCGTACCAGGCTGGTGCCGATTTTGTAAAAACATCAACCGGATTTGGTCCCGGCGGTGCAAAACCCGAATATGTTGATGTGATGCTAAAAACCGTGGGCGGAAAAATGAAAATTAAACCTTCGGGAGGAATACGCGACTGGGAAACCGCAGTAGCCTTCCTTGAACAAGGTGCCGACCGTTTGGGCATTGGGTCTACCGAGGCAGTATTAAAAGGAGAGCGCGCAGAAGGGGATTATTAAGTCTTTAAACTTTACTTTATTTTTTCCCGGTTCATTTTTTTAAAACCCAAAAACCTCCATATTTGTAACCCTATATTTGAAAGTGGAGGAGGAATGTATTTCTTAAACGGCGACAGAATATATATAAAACCCCAAAATGGGGACGAAACGCTTGATAATCAAATTGCCGATTGTTTTGGGCAATTGCAGAAAAACAACAGGACAAAAAAATTGTTTAAACTAAATTTTTTTGTCAATAGTTGTTCCGATGCAGATTATGCCGAATTGCAGGAGAAAATAACGGCAAAAGTTACAACATTGTTTAACGAAGAACTTATTCTGAGTTTTATTGCCCAGCCCCCACTTACGAGTAAAATTGTTATTGAAGCATTTTATTTTGAACCTTCAGATTGGCAAGTGCAAACTATTTTGGAAGAAAATAGTACGGCTAAACTTTTTTCGAGAGGGGCAACAAAAATATTAATAGGGACAGTAAAGTCTGATACACACGAGACCTGCAAGATTGATGCAGAAAATGGTTTTAATGCGATATCCTTGCTTTTAAAAAAAACACAATTTCCCGTTAATTCAATCCTCCGGCAGTGGAACTACATCTCTGGAATAATTGGTTTCGATGGAGAGGGGCAGCGTTATCAAGAATTTAATAATGTGCGTTCGGGGTTTTATGGTAGTGCTTTTGGCGAAAAAGGCTATCCGGCAGCTACTGGTATTGGCATGGACCGCGGTGGGGTTGTTATTGAATTTATAGCGGTTAAATCGGATGAAGTATTTACCAAACCCGTTGATAACCCAGAACAAATAGCCGCGCACATATATAGCAAAGAGGTATTGGTTGGGCAAAAAAACATCAAGGAAACCACCCCGAAGTTTGAACGGGCCCGGTTTATGGAATTATCAGGCAGGAAACTTATTTTTATATCGGGGACAGCGGCAATAACCGGGGAAAAAACAGTAGCCACGGGAAACCCGGAAGGGCAAACTAAAGTTACCATACAAAATATTCGCAGGTTATATTCAAAAGAGGTATTGAACGGGATTTCAAAAGAAAGGCTTCGTCCGAAATACGGGCATGCACGAGTTTATGTAAAAAGGCGCGAAGATTTTGAAATCATAAAAAAAACCGTTGAACATTTTTATGGCAACCTTCCGGTTGTTTATATTTTGGCCGATATTTGCCGCGATGATTTACTTGTTGAAATTGAAGGGAAAGTGGTTTTAGAGGGCATGTAAACCGTTCTCTTTTAAAAGAACGGTTTACTCAGCAAACTTCCTTATTATTTGTTATTGTCCCATTGTTTTTTCATGATATCCGGTTAAAAATGAAGATCTGCCCCAAACATAAAATTTGTTCCGGCCTGAGGGAAATAGCCGTCTTGTTTGTATCTCCCCCCACCTAAAATGTAAGAATACACCCATGCTTTTGTTTCGTATTCTTCGTTTAGTAGGTTGTTCACCATAAGGTGTAGGCTAATTTCTTTAAAGAAATTGGTTTTAATGCTGTAATCTATTTTTAGGTTGTTTATAAAATAGGCATCAATTCCCCGGTCGCTGTTCGATGTGTTGTCGGCATATTGTTTCCCAACATAAGAAGAAATAAGGCTAACCCCAAGTTTTTTTACAGGTGTAAATAAAATTTGACTGTTGCCTGTTAGGTTTGGGGAGAAAGCCAGATCGGTTGTCCCTAGTTCGAACGACTGTTGTCCGCCGTTGTCCCAGTCGTCAACATATTCGGTAAAATCATTTATTTTATTTTGGCTAAAAGTGGCATTTGTATTCCATTGTAGTTTTTTGTTGATTTTCCATCCGGCCTGCAATTCTAGCCCTGCACGGTAGCTCTTGTCAACGTTCACCATTATGCCTGCGCCCACATCATTAATTTCTCCGGTAAGTACCAATTGGTCTTTGTAGTTCATATAATAGAGGTTTGCACTTGCCGTAAATTTCGATGACTGGTACGAATAGCCAGCTTCCCAGTCGAATAAGGTTTCGTGTACTGGTTGCTTTCCCTGCGGATCGGCATCTACGTAATTGTCGCGGTTGGGTTCGCGGTGGGCAACGGCAAACGAAATATATGCTTTTTGGTTTGTGCGGGGCTGGTAAAATAAGCCTAGTTTTGGGTTGAAAAAGTTAAAATCGTGTTTTTGCGAGATGTTCCTTAGGTCGTCATCAATCCCTTCAATGGTATAATCAATCCGGCGGTATTGTAAATCGGTGAAAAGGTTAAGTTGCTCGTTTAACTGTATATTGTATTTCGAATACACATTAAAATCTTTCTTCAACCCGTTGCTGCGGTACCATTCGTAATTGGGGTCTACATTGCCCAAGTGCTGTGCCCATATTACATTGCCGAAATGGTCGCCATCGTATGTGTTCCATCCACCGCCAAACGAAAAATCGCTAATTCCTTTTTTGTAATTTAAGGCAAAAACAAAACCGTAAAAATCGTTGTCGAGCCATTTTCGGTTTACCAAATTTGTTGTTTTAATGGTGTCGGCACCAACTATAATATTTTCTAACCTATAATCGGCCAGTTTTTTCCCGGCTTTATAGTTTTCGTAATACCCGTGTCCGTGCCTGTAATGTGCCCCCAGGTTTATATTTATATTTTCGTTAAACTGGTGCGAAAAATGCAAATGAAAATAGTCTTGTTGGTAGTGGTCGACCTGGTTGGCGTAGGTGTAAAGGTTGTAAGTGCGGCTATCTGAATTTATCATTTCTTCGGTTTGTTTGGCCGAATACAGCCAATGTTCTCCATAACGTTCCATTCCTGCTAAATCGTTGTTTAGCCGTACCGACGGAACCCCGTTCCACGCTTGGTAGGTTTCTTCCTGGCCTGAAAAGACATTGATTTTTAATATTGATTCTTCGGAATAATAGCCTCCCGAAACAAAAAACGATTTGAGGTCGGAAGAAGCGCGGTCGATAAATCCATCGGAACTTACTTTCGATAGGCGGGCATCGAACGTAAATTTATTATTGATTAGCCCGGTACCGACCGAAACGGTATTTTTAAACGTATTAAAAGAACCGGCAGCTGTTTTGTACGAAGCATGTGCATTTTTTTGCAGGGTATTGGTTTGTAGGTCGATGGTGCCGCCAAAAGCTGCTGCGCCGTTTGCCGAAGTACCTACGCCGCGTTGGATTTGCACATTTTCGAGCGATGAGGCTAAATCGGGGATGTCGACAAACCAGGTGCCGTGCGACTCGGCTTCGGAAATCGGAATGCCGTCTATACTTACGTTTATCCGGTTTAGATCTGTCCCCCGGATACTAAAACTGGTGTACCCAACCCCGCCCCCGGCATCGGAGTTTGCAACAAACGAAGGTGTTAGCTGGAGTAAATACGGGATGTCTTGCCCCAGGTTTTTGTTTTCCAGTTCTTCTTGCGAAACACTACTGTATGCCATTGGGGTTTTCTCTTTTGCCCTTGTGGCCGAAATGAGTATCTCGCCGGTCATAACCATATTGGGTTTTAGTTTTATGGTAATGTTTTTGTCCGAATCGAGGCTTACCTTTACCTCTTTTGTTTCGAAACCAACAAACGAAACCTTTAATTGGTAGTCCCCCTTTTTTAGGTTCCGAAATAAAAATTCTCCGTTTTTGTTGGCAGAAACACCGTAAAATGTGTTTTCAACAACAATGCTGGCACCTGCCAGCGTTTCGCCATTTGCTGTTACAACACCGCTCAAATTAAATTGGGCAAATGCCGACAGCACCATCAACTGCAACAGCAGCAATGCACTAATTTTTTTCATTTTTAACATTAATTTTGGTTAATTACTAACCAATGGAGCGGGACGGATCCCTTTTTGCCCTCCCTACGCCGGTGCTAACCGGATCAGGTTCTTTGGGTATAATCTCAGCCCTTAATCTTAAGGCACCCCATTGCATAAATATCGGGGGCAAAATTAAAAAGCTTTTTTGAAATCAGCAAATCTGGCAAAAAAACAGCTTTTTATTATTTACATTTACGCCCTATTAACTATCCGCAACAATTGACTAAAAATAAACAGGAAATATTATCATATAAATTTCTGCTTTTTAAATCAGGAGATGAAAGTGTTTTCCAGGAGATATTCAAAGCTAAATATAACAGGGTTGTCGGTTTTTGTAACCAGTTTATTTTTGATATTGACGCTTCCCGCAGTATTGCCCAAGAATCGTTCCTCAAACTTTGGTTGAACAGGGAAAAGGTACTGACAGAAAACGGTATCAACTCCTTCCTCTACACAGCGGCACGGACACAGTGCATTGATTACCTAAGGCATGAAAAAGTTAGAAGTAATTTTGAGAAGCAGGAAATGATGCTCGTGGGCGATATTTTAAAATCGTACAATTTCGACAGCATAGAGTTCTCAGAGCTGGAAGATGCGGTAGGACGTGCAATTGAAGGTTTGCCAGAACGCTGCAGGGAGGTATTCTTAAAAAGCAGGTACGAGGGGAAAAAGAACCGCGAAATAGCAGAAGAATTGGGGATAGCCTTAAAATCAGTTGAAACCAATATGACCCGTGCATTGAAATCTTTAAGGGAAAGCCTGTCCGAATTTTTAAGCATACTGATTATTTTGCTTTATCACTTTTTGAAACACCACGTCAACCCTTTTTATGCCAGGTATCGATTTAAAAATAAATGAATTCAAAAACTATTACGATTCCAACCTGGAATTTTATAACTCAGCCTTAGCGCTTTTTATTAAGCTCATTGAGCCACTCGCCAACATTGAATACGTTTCCGGCCGGATTAAAGACTACGATGAATGCCTGAGCAAATTTGAGCGGAAGTACTTGCCTGGAATTAAAACTTCTGACCGGGATTACAAGATATTTGATTATTTGTCTGATTTTGTGGGGATTCGGATTATTTGTCCTTATCTGAAAGATATAAACACCGTCAGAAAAGAGTTGAAAAGATATTTCAGAGAAGTTTCCATAACCGATAAGACCATTCAGATTGAAAGCACCGATGATAAATTTGGCTACAAAAGTTTGCATCTGGATCTTAAACTGAATGGGAAATACGCAAAAAAAACAGAATATGTCCGCTATGCCGATATCCAGTTTGAGCTTCAAATCAGGACTATCATCCAGGATGCATGGAGCGTGCTGGACCATAAAATTAAATACAAGAAAAGTATTCCGCAAAGCCTGAAAAGAAGAATAAACCGCTTGTCAGCATTATTTGAAATTGCCGATGATGAATTTTTGCGGATAAAGGATGAAATTACTTCAGAAGAAAAAAGGATAAACAGACGGTTAAAACAAGGACAAACTGTTGAGAAAAATAAACCATTGGATGTATTCCGCTTTTTATTTGTTGCCTTAAGATACTTTCCCGAGTATAATTTTATTGAATTTAAAGTAGATGGATTTGTACAGGAAATTCTGAATATAAAAAGAAAATTTACTGAAAGTGAATTAAACGATGCACTGGAAAATTACCTGACATCGGTTAATCAGATAGCTGAAAATGAAAACAGGAAATTAAATCCATACACACAAATTCGTTATTGCCTGTACCTGTTCGACCGCAACTTGTTTTCAGGAATATTATCTGACTATCAAAAGAATACCGTCTTGCTAATTAAATGATGCCTAAGATTTTTCCAATAGATTTACATTCATCATATCTGTAGTTGTCTCATTATATCCATTACCTTTAGAACAATACAAATACAATAAATAGATGCAGGTAACAGTAAACCGAAAGGATATTGAATTTTATCCGGATGCCTCCAGAAAAATCGCAAGATTTCTTTACACCGGAGACGAAAGGGCGCTTAATACTATACGTTCAGTACTTAATTTGTCTGAGACCTCGGTATCACAAACATTAAGTCCTGTGCTGAGAGACTACTCTCTTCGACATAGAAATATCTCTAAAATATTTGAAAAGCATTTTAACAGGGTTTCTCATCTTTTACTACAATTGGGAATTGAACCTGACTCACTTGACATATCACAGAAAATTCTTATCGGTTCTTATTTTACGATGGAGTATTCGATTGAATCAGCCGCTTTTTTTAATCCATCGGTTGTAGAACACCCCGACCAGTCGGAAATTGGCAAGGACGAAAAAAGAGTCATTTTGAGCTTCAGAGCTACAGGTGAAGGGCATATCTCGTCTATCGTTTTCAGAACCGGGGTGCTGGATAAAAACAAAAATTTATCGCTTGAACCTGTTGGAAAAATGCTGGAAGAAGCAGAGCATATCCGGCGGCATGTGTATAATAAAAAATCATTTAGCGCCAAACTTAATGAAATGAAGGATATTCATGCCATTATTCCTTACGGTTTGATTTTGGACAAGTTAAATGATAAATTCACTTACGGAGAGTTGAGAGATTGTATAAAAGAAGCCAGGAGTTCTTTGCACTTGACAACCGAGAAAGAAGCACTGTTTAATCAGATTACCTGGCTTGCGTCATCGCATTATGAACTTGAATTTTCGCTGGACACCAACATTTCCGAGCGGGTTATCTTTCCCGTATCAGTAAATGAAAAAAATGGGATTGAGGATGCCCGTTTTGTAAAATTCAACAATGATAACAACGGAACGAGCTACTATGCAACTTATACTGTCTATGACGGGACTGCCATATTGCCCAAATTGCTTGATACCAAAGACTTCTATCATTTCAGAGTTTTGCCACTTCACGGAGAAATCGCCCAAAACAAAGGGATGGCTCTTTTCCCTCGTAAAGTAAATGGGAAATATGCTATGCTTTGCCGATTGGATGGATATAACAATTACATTGCTTTTTCAGATAATATTTCAATTTGGCGCAAAGCAACATTACTACAAAAGCCTAAATTTCCATGGGAATTTGTTCAAATCGGAAACTGTGGCTCTCCTATTGAAACGCCTGAAGGCTGGCTGATAATCACTCACGGGGTAGGGCCAATGCGTGAATATGTTCTCGGGGCATCGTTGTTCGACCTTCAAAATCCTGAGAAAGAGATTGGCAGGTTAAATTCTCCCATATTAATGCCCAATGCCGAAGAAAGGGAAGGTTATGTCCCCAATGTGGTTTATTCGTGCGGATCAACAATTCATAATGAAGATTTGATAATCCCTTATGCCATGTCCGATTATGCTTCAACCTATGCAACTGTAAACCTGAGAGAACTACTGAACGAATTAAAAAAATCACAATAAGCTAACTTTCTGAACGCGAGTTTTTTAATTTTATCTGAGTATTATTTTTTTAAACATCGGAATGTGTGAATGATGTAACTCTTTCCTTAAATTGTGTAATGCTTTACTAAGCATATATCCCTATTTTTATTGAGATAACCAGACTCATTACTTAGGGTTCAAAATTAAAGATGCCATGAAAAATTTACTTTATATTATTGCAGGCTTACTCCTAATTTTATGGGGTGTTATGGTTTATGGTTTTAAGTCCCCTCCGCGAATTATTCATTTACTTATTCCGGTTGCCGGGATTATTATACTGCTTCGTATTTTCTTCAATAAAAAAACATCAAAAAGAATAAAATAGAATTATGGATACAAAATTTGACATGAATGAATGGAAGAGAATAAAGGAACAACTTAAAAACAAGTATTAACATAAAAATATTAAAATGAATTATCTCTATTCAATTATACCTGTAGTAATTTTTTTGCTACTGGGAATAAGAATTGTGAGGCCAACGCACCGGGGGCTTATTGAGCGGCTTGGAAAATATAAAAAACTTGCAGATCCTGGATTTCACTGGATTATTCCGGTAGTTGATCGTATTTTCATGGTAAACATAACAGAACAAATGGTTGATGCCGAACCCCAAGAAATTATCACCAACGATAATTTGAATGCAAGCGTTGATGCCCAGGTATATTTCAGGGTTAAATCGGATGAGGAAAGCATAAAAGGTTCTACCTATGACGTTGACAATTACCAGTGGCAGATAGTTAACCTTGCCCGTACAACGCTGCGTAATATTATAGGAACGCTCACCTTAAAATCGGCCAATAGCGAACGTGGAAAAATAAACACCGAATTACATGGAACCCTGCATAAAGAAACCAAAAACTGGGGAATTGAAATTATTCGTACCGAATTAAAACAGATCGATCCCCCTTCAGATGTCCAGGAAACCATGAACAAAGTGGTAAAGGCCGAAAACGAGAAAATAGCCGCCATCGACTCTGCTACTGCCGCCGAAACGGTTGCCGATGGTGTAAAACGGGCTAAAATAAAAGAAGCCGAAGGTTATAAACGGGCTAAAATATTGCACGCCGAAGGAGAAGCAGAAGCCATCAAGCTGGTAAACGAAGCCGCCGACAAGTATTTTATTGGAAATGCCCAGTTGTTGCGAAAACTGGAAGCTTTGGAAGCCTCGCTCGAAAACAATGCAAAAATTGTTATCCCAACCGGAACGGAACTGGTGAACATTATAGGTGAAATGTCCGGGATTGTTCCATTGGAACGAAAACAAAAAGGGTAATCAGGGCAAACCTAGAACTCTGATTTATACGATTTCGAAATAATTTTTAAGAAAACATGCGACATTAGTCGCAATTAATATTTTAACAAAATGAACAAAGGAACAGTAAAATTTTACAATGACCTAAAAGGATTTGGATTCATTAAAGATGACGAATCATCGAAAGAGTACTATGTAAACGCTTCTGGATTGAAAGAAAATATCCAGGGAAACGATAAAGTATCTTTTGATCTGAAAGAAGGAGAAAAAGGTTTAAATGCTGTAAATGTTAAACTTACTTAGTTTGCAGCAATAGATATTACTACCCGCTTTATATATTTATCCCGCTTATAGCGGGATTTTTTATACTAGTTTTAAGTCCGATTTATGAAATTCTTCGTAAGCCTGCAATACCGTTAAATGAGAAATCAGGTAAGCGAGCGAACTTTCAGCTCCCTGGTTCCGGTTTACACCATAGCTTTCAAAACCATCGCAACAACCTTTTGTTTCAAAATCGTACAGGCTCATGCGCAAATCATTTTCACCCAGAAACCATAAAAACGAAGTGTAAAGTTTATTCAGGTAATCTTTATCTTTTGTTACGAAATAGGCCTGATGATACATTAGCACCATTGCCATTGCATCAATAGGTTGTTGTGCAAAAATTGAGCGTTCGCCCTCCTTTTTATACCATTTCTCATTTCCAATAATCGATAAGTAGTTATCCTTTAAAGTATGAGTCGTCAGGAAATTCATTGACTCGATAGCCGTTTTTGTTATTTTGTCGTCGTTTAATATTTCGGACGAATGTAAAAGTGCCAAAGGTAAAATGCCATTGTCATAAGCAAGTAAAGACTCAAACCAATTCCAATCTGTAGCTTGGTTTTCCTCATAATGTTTCATTAATACACCCGCCAGGTTCCTTAATCTTTCTGTCATGGAATCATCAGATGGATTACTTCTCAGGTAATAACTGATTCCAATCATTGTATTGGCAATTCCCCGGATAGATTTTAATTTTTCAAAATTAGGTGCTGCATTAAAGAATACCAATTTCCCGGTTTGGTAGTACGCATCATTGGGAGCATTTCCCAGTAAGTAGCCAAGCGCCCATATTGTTCTTCCAAATGAATCTTCAGAACCAATTTTATCAAGAAAATTGCGGTTAAAACTTAGGAAATTACGAAAGTCCCCATTTGTATTTTGCATATAGTGAATATAGCTTAAATAGACAGGGGACAAATCTAACGCCTGCTTGTCTTTCAGTTGGCGAAAAGCCATTAAAACCATTAATAAAGCCCTTGAATTATCATCCAGACAGTAGCCTTCTTTTAAATTAGGAATACCAAATTTGGCATGCTGAATTATGCCAGTATCATCGGTTAGCCGATTAATATGAGTAAGGGAAAAGGGGGGAAGGATGAGTAGGTCGGGTTCCAAATCGTTCGGTGGAATAATCAAGTTCTCATCCTTCACAGTTTTTTCTGCAAGTGTAATATATTTTCCGCCAGTTTTTGGCCAGGTAATCTTTTTACCATACTCACCTGCGTTATTTTTTATTTTGTTAAGTTCTTCTGGTTTATCGAGTAATTCCAACAACGTTTTAGCAAGGTCGGCAGGATCATTAAAACCGAATAATCTGCCTTTCCCTTTTGCCAGTAATTCGGCAGCATGCCAGTAGGGTGTTGACAGAACGGCTGCACCTACACCAACTGCATAAGAAAGGGTTCCACTGGTAATTTGTGCCTCATTTAAATAAGGTGTGATGTATATATCACAGGCATATAAATACTTAAACAAATCCCGTTCGTCAATAAACTCATTCAGAAATATCACATGATTTTCAAGTTGAAAATTTTTTACCAGGCGAAGCAGGAAAATCCGGTATTCTTCGCCGGAATGACGGAGCACATTCGGATGGGTTTTTCCTAAAACGATATAAATAATCTCGGGGTGCTTTTTAACTACTTCCGGCAATGCTTTAATTACTGTTTCAATGCCCTTGCTTCGCCCAATAAAACCAAAGGTAAGCAGTACTTTCCTCTTTTCAAGTTTAAACTCTTTTTTCGATTTTTCAGGGCTAAAGTAAATATCCGGCACACCATGTTCAATCAGTGCAATTTTCTCTTTGTGCACCTCGTAAATATCAACCAGAAACTCAATAGCTTTGTGGCTCATTACTACAATTTTACGTGCCATTTTGCAAATTTCCTTCAAAATGGCTTTTTCGTTATACGAAGGTGTTTTGAGAATGGTATGGAGCGTAACAATGAGCGGAACCTCCAGCCGGTGAAGCAGAGGCAGAATATAAACCCCGCTTTGGCCGCCAAATATCCCAAATTCGTGTTGGAGGATGCAAACGTCGGCACCGCTAAGATTAATATATTTTACCGCTTTTAAATAATCTTCCTGATGATCCTGCCGGATGGTAACCTTTACTTCTTCGGGGTATTTATAGGTGAGATCATTATCATTTAATGCAACCACAAAACCTTCATGGTTTTGTTCTTCCGTAGTTTTGTTGGTCAACATCGATTTGAACAAATTGTTGGTAAACGTTCCAATTCCACATTCCCGGGGTGGATAGGTAGCAATGTAAGCTATTTTCATTTTGTATCGATTTATAATTTTAAGAATAATTGAAGATAAGTATGTGATAGCTAATCCATTTCTCCCCGAAGCGGAACTTTGATCTATACCAGCCCGAAGTGTTTTTCTATCATTCTTTTAAATACATCTTTTGTAAAAGGTTTTAAAATATAATCATCAAATCCCGCATTAATGGCTTTTCCCCATTTTTCGTTGAAAGCCATTCCGGTTTGCGCAACAATAATAACCTCGCTGTTAAAAAGCCGTATTTGTCTGGTAGCTTCGTACCCATCTATCCCGGGCATTCTGATGCCCATTAATATTAGGTCAATATCCATATTATTCCGACAGGCTTCCACCGCCTCTAGTCCCGACTTTACTGAGATCATTTCGCTCGCAAAATTTGTAACCGACTCCCGTATTAGGATTGCGGAGACCTCATAGTCTTCAACGATTAAAATTTTCAGATTTTTACTTAAAAGGGCTGAGTTTCGGATTATATCTTTTTGAACTTTGTTGTTTGATGGCTCTGCTTTTAGGAAATTGTAAGGAATCGTAAAATAGAAAGAAGAACCCTTGTCTAACTCGCTTTCGACCCATATTTTTCCACCTAACAATTCTACATTCGCTTTTGAAATAGATAATCCCAATCCATCTCCACTATTATTTAATATAAGCTTCGTGCTGACTCTTCTAAATCTTTCAAAGATGATATCCTTCTGTACTCTATCAATTCCAACACCTGTATCTTTTACGAAGAATGTTAAGGATGTCCCTTCTATCATGTATCCAAATTTTATTGCACCCTCTTCAGTAAATTTTATTGCATTTTTTAAAAGATTAATCAGTATTGCGCTGATTTTATTCTGGTCTACATAAACAATCTCTTCCTTGAATGTTGATCTTTGTTCACAGTGTAATTCTATTCCCTTTTCTTCTGTTTCCGGTTTGAAGAAAGAATAAATATATTCTAATACCTCATTTAAATTTGTTTCTGAAACTAATACCTTCATTTAGTGTTCTGTATTACTGGTGAATGGCATAATTTCGCGTTCAAAATACACCAACTCTTTTCGATCGGGCTCGTCCTGAATTTTGCAATAATAAATTCTATCGACATAACGCCGGATAACTAATTTTAGTCCGGGATTTACTTTGGCACACACGATCTCACCTTCTTTATATTTGTTTTCCATGGTAAACTGTTTATTTTATCTAATCTTTTTACCTGAAAATCCATAAAAAGTACAGTAGCTAAACTATACTTGAATCACTTTCCCCTGCTTTTTTTGCAGCTTTTTCAGCTCTTTTTTCTTTCAGGCTTTTTGCAGCCACTTTTTTCGTGTTTCTTCTTTCTTTTCCTTCTTTAGCTTTTGCCATAATTTCTATTTTATGATATTGTTATAATGTGTATTCTTCATACCCGCTTTTTATTACAGTCGAAATCATTTTAAATCTTTTATTGGCTTTGATAATGTGCGGGGCATGGGCAGGTATTATAATTATTTCCCCGGTTTTTAGCAGGATTGAATGTTTATCAATTACTATCTCTGCATTCCCTTCTATGATTTGGATAAATACATCGAATGCCGAAAAAGTATCAGGGAGCATCCTCCCATTATCAAATGCGGTAACACTTATATTTCCGGTTGTTTTCCTGATAATTGTTTTGCTTGCAACCGCATTGGGACTGTAATCAATAATCTCAATCAAGACATGTTGTTTCGATTTTTCTATCTCTGTATCCAGCATGTGGTAAAGGTAACCTAAGGCAACGGTAACATGTTGCATTATTAAACTTTTAAGTTACATAATTCACACATTTGTTTTTCCACTCTTATTATTCTTAATACAAAAAAATGAATCTCCAGTCGATTGAGAGCAGTAAATAAAATACTGATAATCAGTTCTGAATATTTATTTTACGTAATAATAAAATCAATCAGAGATACTGGTATTTTGATGTTTGGGGCTAGAGGGAGGATTAGAACAATGCTGTAACGTTATCGTTTTTCCCATCGATCAATAAGAAAGGGAATATAGAAATCAAAGGGAGATTCCTTAACACTCTTTTCGTTCAAATCATCAATAAACTCCTGGTAGAATATGCTAAATCGTTCTATGTTATCATGAGCTAACAAAAACAATAATTTTTGAGTATTGTGAGCATTGAATTCACCAACACTGGTATAAATTGCCACCATTTCAAAATCATCAATTTTATCTTGCTTATGCAAATAAAAACTGATGAATTTGTTTTTGTTTCTAATTGGTGTTACTACAAAACAATATTTTCTGGTTATATGATCCCATTCAAAAAAAATTATGAAATCGGTTATTGAAAAATGAGGCTCAATAAATTTCTCAAAAATTTCCTGCAGATAATATTCCTCTTTGTTATTCATGAGTGCCCCTTTAAATCATTATTCTTTGTTACAAAATTTTAACTATTAGTATTGTTCAAACGTCTTCAAGCGTATCTCGTCTTTTATTTTTTAATTTCTTGAAGTGAGAAGGAGTTAATCCAGTGAATTTTTTGAATTGATTTGACAGGTGGGCAACGCTGCTGTAATGCATCTTATAAGCTATCTCTGTAAGATTTAATTCGTCATATACAATAAGCTCCTTTACCCTTTCAATCTTGTGGGTCAGGTAAAACTTTTCGATGGTAATGCCTTTAACTTCCGAAAAAAGATTGGCAAGGTAAGTGTAATCGTAATTGAGTTTTTCGCTCAGGTAATCCGAAAGGTTCACTTTAATCTGTTCCTCGGTGTAATGCACCAGCTCGATAATTGCACTCTTTATTTTCTCAACCAGGATGCTTTTTTTATCATCCATTAATAATAACCCGGACTTTTTTAGTGCCAGTCCCAACTGTTTTAGTTGTTCGTTCTCCACATTTCCAACAATATCAGCCTCCCCTATTTTTACATAAGTATATGGTAGCCCAATTTTTTCCAATTCGGCTTTAACTACCATCTGGCAGCGAATACAAACCATATTTTTGATATATAACTTCAAAACAGTACTTTATTCCATGCTTTTCAGGTATTTGTATAGTTCGCTGTCGGTTGAAAGAATAATGGTAGTAGTGGAATCAAACGTATTTTCAAACGTTTCCATACTTTTTACAAAGCTGTACAATTCCCTTGAACCCCTCGATTTATTATAGGCATTGGCATAAATGCGGGCAGCTTCAGCATCCGCTTTCCCCTTAATTGTTTCAGCTTCTTTGTATGCCACAGATTGTATCTGGCTCAATTCGCGCTCTTTTTCTCCGTTAATCCTTGAAGCTTCGCCTTCACCTTCCGACCTGAATTTGTCGGCAATACGGATTCGCTCGCTTTTCATGCGGTCGTAAACCCGTTCCCTGACATCCTCCACATAATTGATCCGTTTAAACCGGAAATCAAGAATTTCGATGCCCAAGTCTTTTGTTTCTTCGTTGACTATTTCTTGAATAATATTCTGAATTCTTTTTCTTCCCACCTCGATGACGGCAAGAGAATCTTCGATTATATCACTTATTTTAGCTGTCGTGTCAGCCTGCCGGTTGGTGTTTCTAACTACTTCTTCCAGACTGTGGCTGGCCACCTGGTCGCGGGTTTCGCCGTCAATTATATCGTCGAGCCTGCTTTGGGCTCCCCGCTCGTTGGTGAGGCGCTTATAAAACTGCAACGGATCGGTAATATGCCAGCGCGCGTAACTGTCAACAAAAATGAATTTTTTCTCTTTTGTGGGAATCTGATTTGGATCGCCGTCCCATTCCATATACCGCTTTTCGAAATAATTCGCCTTCTGCACAAAAGGAGTTTTGATTTTCAACCCGGGTTCGGTCACGGCATCACCCACTGGCCGTCCGAATTGGGTTACTACTACCTGTTGCGTTTCGTTTACAATGTAAATACTTTGAGATAGCACAATAATGCCGGCAATAATTATTGCTGCAATAAGTACCATTTTATTTTTTTTATTCATTGTCATTCTTTTTAACAAATTGATTTTGTGCTTTTAATTCAATTCTTTTTTAAGTATAGGAATCATGTTGTTGTTATTCTCTGAAGTGACAATCTTATCTCCTAGCTTGGGAAGAACATCCTGTAATGTTTCGAGGTAGATTCTTCTTTTGGTTACTTCTGGCGCCTGAACATACTCTTCGTAAAGGGCATTAAACCTGGCCACTTCTCCCAGTGCATTGTTCACGCGCTGGGTGGCGTATCCCTCAGCCTTTTGGATGGTTTCTTCCGCCTGCCCCCTGGCCCTGGGAATTACCTTGTTGTATTCTGATTTGGCTTCGTTTATAAGGGTTTCTCTTTCCTGCTGTGCTTCGTTTACTGCATTGAAAGCCTGCTTTACCGATTCCGGGGGGTTGATGTCCTGCAGTACAACCTGTGCTATTTCAATGTCCAGTGAATATTCCCTGGACATTTCCTGCAACAGAACTTTTACCTCGCTGGCAATTTCCGCCCTCCCAACGGTTAATACTTCGTTAACTGTCCGGTCGCCAACAATCTGCCTTGTAACAGCTTCGGAGAGATCGCGAAGGGTGTTATCTGGGTTGCGCACCTTAAACAAATAATTGTAAGGATCGCTTACGCGGTACTGAACCACCCACTGAACATTGGCAAGGTTCAAATCGCCGGTCAGCATTATCGCTTCGTCTTCTGTAACGGAACCCGTGCGACTGTATTCGGTCCTTATTCCTGACTGCTGCGTACGAAAGCCAAATTCCTGCTTTTTTTGTCTTTCAACCGGTACTTTGTACACCTTTTCCATAAAAGGTATTTTCATTTTCAACCCGGGAGTAACCGTCCGTACGTGCTTTCCGAAACGCGTTACCACTCCCTCTTCTTCTGTGCCTACCTGAAAAAACGAACCAAACCCAACAATTAACAGTGCAATTACAGTAATAACCGACATGTAATGCTTTTTGATGAATTGTTGTATTTCAGACACATCAATTTCTTGATTATTCATATTTTAACTATTTGATTTTAATAATTTTGAAAGCTACAACTAATAACAGGGTTTAGCGAGGAATCTCTGTTATATTTTTATATATCTTCACTTTTTATTCAGCCTGGATAATACTTACGTAAATATTCCTAACAAATCCGCCCCTGCATTCATTTGTTTTCATAAAACAAGATGAAACATAATCGCACCGTCAGCAACCGTGGAGCTATCCATAAACACATTGTCCATGTCCCGGCAATTCAGCTTCCATCTGCAAGTAACTGGTCCCCTCCTAATAAAATATTTTAAATGCCGAAGTTATTTTTGTATGCTGATTTAATACTTGCGCCGGACTTGCCTAAGTCCGTAAACGGTTCTGAAATGATAACCGTATACTGCAAAGGTAATGGCATCTTCCAATCGTTTTGGTTTGTTTACAATAGTCCAAACCATAAATTTCCAATACTCGAACCTGCCTCTGTTTAAAAAGCCCAGTACAAAAATGGATTTAAAAAATGCCCTGAGCCGAGCAAAATCAATATCACTTTTACGTGTTTTTACTGGTTTGTAATTCCGGAATAGTTCCCTGATACGTTTGTAATAAGGCTTCTCTTTATAAATGTTATTTATAATGCGATAGTAACCTTCCAGCAATTTCTGTTTATCCATTCTGGGAATAAAATTCATTGTAAAATCGGTATTACTCCCGGTTGCATCAACAGTTAGCCTGTTTTCTTCCTGCATTTGTTTATAGAGCTTTGTATTTTTCGGGGCGTTGAGCAAGCCTACCATTGCCGAGACAATTCCGCTTTTCTGAATAAAATCGATTTGTCGCTGAAATACAGTGGACGTATCGCTGTCGAAACCTACAATAAACCCACCGGAAACCTGCAACCCGGCTTTCTGGATTTGCTTTACATTTTCCAGTAAGTTCCGGTTTTCATTTTGAATTTTGTGGCAGCTCTGTAAAGATTCTTCAACCGGAGTTTCAATTCCAATAAACGTTGAAGTGAATCCTGCTTCACGCATTTTCGTCAGTAAACTGTCGTCGTCGGCCAGGTTTATCGATGTTTGTGCATTGAAATTAAACGGATGATGATGTATTTTCATCCATTCTGTCATTGAAGGAAGCAATTCATTTTTTATGATTTTTTTATTCCCGATAAAATTATCATCCACAACGGACACCGCCCCCCGCCAATTCAGACTGTAAAGTGTTTCCAATTCGTTTATTATCTGTTCTTTACTTTTCATTCTTACTTTGTGTCCGAGTAATGCCGTAATTTCACAGAAATCGCACGAAAAAGGACATCCTCGCGAAACCTGTAGGCTCATTGACGCATACGATTTTAAATTCAGCAAATGGAAATCGGGAACCGGAGAAAGCAATAAATCGGCATATTCATCTGTCTGGTAAATTCTTTTTAACGGGGAACCGTTTTGTAAATCGGATAAAAACAGGGATAGCGTAATTTCTGCTTCGTTTAAAATGAAATGGTCTATCTGAGGATAATTGTTGTATTCCTGCGTAAACAGCGGTCCTCCGGCAATTACTTTTACAGCATGTTCTTTACACCGGTGTAAAATTTCGGCTACCGATTCTTTTTGAATATACATGCTGCTCAAAAAAACATAATCCGCCCATTCCAACTCTTCGCTTTTAAGTTCCTCGATATTTAAATCGACCAACTTTTTTTGCCAATTGTCCGGCAACATAGCCGAGACCGTAATTAACCCCAACGGAGGCACCGCAGCTTTCTTGGAAATAAACTTTAATGCATACGTAAAACTCCAGTAAGTATCAGGGTATTTCGGATATATCAATAGTATTTTCATAATTTGTAACTAAATAAACGACCTAAAAGTACATCGCGATTTTACCGAAATAAAATAAAAGGGATAAATAGAAGGTTTTTGGGATAGAGTGTGATTTGAGAAGATGAATGCTAAAAATTAATGCTGAATGACATTCGCCCCTGGAGCTTACAGTAAGTCCTTTACAGTCATTAAATACTGACGGGACACAGGAATTGTCTCCTGTGAATCGTCAAGTGATAACCAGTAGGTATTAAAGTTCTTATTCAGCTTTTTGATGTATTGAATATTAACGATACAGGATCGGTGTGTTCGCACAAAGTTGTTGAACTCCTTCAATTGTTTTTCAATATTCTTCAGGGTATTCCGAATCATCTTCTTTTTTAATTCGCCACCTTCTACAAAACCCACTTCCACATAATTGTCCGCTGATCTTACAAAAACAATCTCCGACACCTGGATTTTAATATTATCCAATTCGTTCTCAGACTCCAACTCAATAAATTTATTTGCATAATTTTCGGAGAATTGTCTGAGCTTATCCTGCATCTCCCTGGTTTCTTCGAGTAATCTTTTGTTTTTAATGTGTATTGATGAAAGAGTATTTTTCAAATGTATGGTAACGGGAACACTCAAGCTAATAACTACAACACGTAACACAATATTAAATGTAATATCTGTTTTTCCCACATACCGGGTATAAAAAACAAAAGCAACACTTGTTAAAGCTATCTGCGAAAAGTAATACAGAGAATTCAGCAATGGATTATATTCACCATCTATATTGTTGCGAAGAAGGTGGCGCTGAAAAATAATTTGTATTACTACCTGAATAATGAAAATTATTAAACCATAACCCCCAATGAACAAATTTTTATTTTCTGGTTCGAATTTATGCGAAGAGAAAGGTTGAAAAAACAGAATAAACAGGAAAACAGAAATGCTGATTCCCAAATAAATCTTGAAATACTTTTTTGATAAGGCAATAAACTGATTTATGATATTATTTGACATTTCTTTTGTGATTTAAATTAGAATTAACTGTGTACTGAGTGGCATTTTATGATCGCCACTCCATATTTTAACAAATAATTCTGATGCCTTTCCTGTTTTATAGCTCTTCCGAAAACAAAGCAATCTAAAATTAGGGAAATAACTACTCTAAATTAATGGAATAATCAATTTTTATTGAGATTCTATTTATTCCTTGATTTAATATCATGGAATAAATGGTGACTAACATATCATTATAGTATAAACTTCTATAAAAGAGGATACCTGCCTTTTAAAAAGCATATAAAGTCTGAAATATTCAATTTTTCATTTTATTTTAAAAGAATCTGATCAAGGTAGTTTTACTACCCGAAATTGAACGTTTTAAGAAAATATCTTTTAATTTCAATTCAAATTTTTTTTGATTTAGTTTCAGGGTCTCCGCATTTAAAAAAGTCATGTTATAATTTGGTCCCAACGCTTATAATTGCTATACTTGCAAAGCATTAATGCTCGAAAGGGCATATAAAAAAAATGCAAAAGACATCGGGCCCTACGGCAAAAAACACATCTTTCCTAATGTATTTCTCAGACATAGAAGACCCTCGAAGAACATGTAAAGGTAATTTTCAACACACATTGTCAGATATTTTACTTTTAACCATATCAGCAATGCTCTGTGGCGCAGATGACTGGGCATCAGTAATAACATTTGGGGAGAATCAATTAGAATGGCTAAGGAAGTTTGGAGAATTCAAAAAAGGTTTACCATCGCAAGATACTTTAGAGCGAGTTTTTGCAGCATTAAACCCTAACTATTTCAACCAATGTTTTATGAACTGGATGGAATCTGTTCGCAAAGATATCACCGGTGAGGTAATCGCAATAGATGGTAAGTCTATGCGTGGTGCAAAAGCCACAAAGACAAGTAAAAACATGCCCCATATTGTTTCGGCATGGGCATCTGAAAACGGCATTTGTTTAGGCCAAGTAAAAGTATCTGAAAAAAGTAATGAAATAACCGCAATACCAGAGCTGGTCAATGCTATTGTCACAAAAGGATGTACCATTACAATAGATGCAATGGGATGTCAGAAAGAAATTGCTAAAACTATCGTAGAAAACGAGGCTGGTTACATATTGGCCGTAAAAGGAAATCAAGGTAATTTGGAACAAGCAATACAAGATACGGTTCGCCTTGAAAACCCAGATTCAATTGACATTATGGAAGATTGCGGTCACGGAAGGATTGAAACCAGGACATGTAAAGCTTACAGTAACTTGACCCATGTGGAGAACCCCAATGAATGGACTGGGCTGACCTCTCTTTTTGTTGTAGAATCGCATGTTTATGAAAAAGCAACAGGAAAAGAACGAACCGAACAAAGAACCTATATCACAAGTTTGCCTGCCATAGCTGACATCCTAAATAATAAAACTAGAAGCCACTGGAGTGTTGAAAATAACTTGCACTGGGTTTTAGATGTTACTTTTGGTGAAGATGCTTCAAGGAAAAGGAAAAACAATGAAGCTGAAAACTTCAATATGTTGCTGAAAGCTACAATAACTTTATTGGCTAACGACAAAACCCCTAAGTTCAGCAAAAAAAGGAAACGTCTTCAGGCTGCTCTTGACTACAAATATAGGGAATCCTTGCTTGGTTTTTAAATGCGGTTGCCGTGTACCTCAAAAAAAATTGCCTTTCTATTCCAATTTTTCGGGAACACACATAACAATTCGCTTTTTCAGGCCTTGTTCCCCCAAACATTCACCCGTTTAACCATCTTGTATTTAGTAAGTTTGGGCAAAACTTTAATTTTTTCATATCATGACCATATCAAACCGACGTTCGTTTTTAAAAACGACCACAGCAGCAGGTGCCGGACTTTTTGTTGCACCCCATATTGCCAAAGGCGGCATTTCAAAAAAAAGTAAAAATGGCGAAGCAAATATTGCTTTTATTGGAGTTGGGGGACGGGGGCGCGGCCATTTAAAAAGGGCTGCCCAAACCGAAGGAGTAACGGTAACCGCATTCTGCGATATCGATCCCGAAGCGGTTGAAGAAACAAAAAAAATATTGCGGGAATTAGGAAAAAAAGAACCCGCCATTTATTCTGATGGTGAATACGCATACCTTGAAATGCTAAAACGCGACGACATTGACGGGGTTATTATCTCAACGCCGTGGCTTTGGCACACACGCATGGCCGTTGCAACAATGAAAGCCGGAAAATATGTGGGCGTTGAAGTTTCGGCAGCAAACACAATGGAAGAGTGCTGGGATTTGGTAAACACCTCGGAAGAAACAGGGATGCCATGTATGATATTAGAAAACGTGAATTACCGCCGCGATGTTTTAGCAGTACTAAACATGGTTAAACAAGGGGTTTTGGGCGAAGTAGTACACGCACGTTGTGGCTACCGCCACAGTTTACTAAATGTAAAATTCAACCCCGATTTAAAATTTGGAGAAGGGGCAAAAGGCGAAGCCCGATGGAGGACACAACACTCGTTAAAACGCAACGCCGATGTTTACCCGACCCATGGACTTGGACCGGTTGCCGCAATGCTCGATATTAACCGGGGAAACCGTTTCCTTTACCTTACATCAACAGCAACAAAAGCAGTAGGATTAAAAGATTACATTGAGGAACAAGGCGGGGAAAACCACCCTAATGCAAAACTCCCCTGGAAACAAGGCGACATTATTACTTCGGTAATCAAAACAACCAATGGCGAATCGATTATTGTTACCCACGATTGTAACCTCCCCCGCCCATATTCGCTTAATTTCCATGTAGCCGGCACTGATGGGGTCACCGATTTTGATTATGGGCACCGCCGTATCCATATCGAAGGGAAAAGTAAAGCGCACGGCTGGGACGATTTTCAAGCATGGCAAGACAAATACGACCACCCTTTGTGGAAAAAATATGGAGAAATTGCCAATGGAGCTGGGCACGGGGGCATCGACTATTTTGTGACCCGCGAATTTATCAATGCAGTAAAAGAACAACGCCAACCCGTAATGGATGTATACGATGCCGCAGCCTGGAGTGCAGTAACTCCGCTTTCGGAAGCATCTATCGCCCAAGGTAGCGCACCGCAATATTTCCCCGATTTTACCCGAGGGAATTGGATAAAAAGGAAACCTGTTGAATTTATATAACAAGAGCAACGCGAACAAAACCGAAATCGCTCATACGCAACGGACGCAAAGAATAACAATTTATTGTCACCACTTTGCGCCCGTTGTATTTTGTGAGCCTATTTAGAAAAGGCAATTTTTAACCTGTTTCCCCCATGTTTATGCCTTATAAAAATTTAGATTGATCATTTTTTAAACCTCAAGTCTTTTTCTATCGCTTCAATCATTTTGCCTGCAATATCTTTATTCGATGCCCCTTCGATACCTTCTAATCCAGGAGAAGAATTTACTTCGAGCAACAATGCCCCATTCTGGCTACGGATTATGTCAACACCGGCCACTTTTAAGTTCATTGTTTTGGCAGCCATAACTGCAATCTTCCTTTCTTCGGCTGTTATTTTTGTAATTGCAGCAGTGCCCCCCATGTGTATATTTGCCCTAAATTCGCCCGGAGAAGCTGTTCGCATAATACTTTCAACAACTTTTCCTTTTACCACAAAACACCTGATGTCCTTTCCGTTTGCCTCTTTTATAAATTCTTGCACCAGTATATTAGCCCTTAAACTTTTAAATGCATTAATAAGGCTTTCGGCCGCTTTTTTTGTTTCGGCCAGCACAACCCCTTTTCCCTGTGCCCCTTCCAAAAGCTTCACGATTAAAGGAGCCCCACCTACCATTTTTATAAGTTCGTCGGTGTCTAAAGGCGAATTTGCAAAACCCGTAGTGGGGATAGGCAACCCACTATTTATCAATAATTGTAACGCATATAATTTATCTCTCGATTGGGTTATTGCCGAAGCCGAATTTAAAGTATATACGCCCATCGCCTCAAAATGACGGGTCAACGCACACCCATAAAAGGTTGCACTTGGCCTAATACGTGGAATAATGGCATCAAAATCCTTTAAAATACGCCCGCCCCGGTAATGCATTTCGGGGTTCTTCCCGTCTAGTTTTATATAACAATCCTTTATGTTCAGAAACTCCATTTGGTGCCCCCTCTCCTGGCCTGCCTCTATTATCCTTTTATTGCTATAAAGCTCGGGGTCGGTAGCAAGCAGCCCTATTTTCAACCCCGTTTGTTTTACAACATGCATAAAATAATGGTGGGTCAAAGTTTCGGACGAAGGTTCGCCCAACAAAAACGACACTTCCGGGTCGACCAACATCTTACCGGCCATAGCTTCCCGGCCTAAAAGCATCCTGTAGCCCATGCTATCCCTGTTGGTGAGCGTAATTTCTACCTCCCACGATACGTTAGCAATAGAAAGCATGGTTTTTATAACAAAACGCATCTCACTGTTTCCACTTGAGCTTTTTACTTTGCGTATATCCAAAACAGGGGCTTCGCAGTGAATGGTCGTCATCCCGTTATTTTGTAAAGGGTGGACATCGAAGCCAACCCAAGGTATCCCCTCTTTTTTAAACGAAGTAATGTTTACGGCGTGCAGCGACGATGTTTTTGCCCCTGAATCGACCCGGGCTTTTATTGTCGGTATACGAAGTTGGGGGAAACTGCACCACTCCTCACTGCCAACTATTATTTTATTTGCATCCATATTTTAATCTGTTTATATATTTTAGCCCTATCCCCCCCATTTTAGGGGTGATAAAACAGCCTCCAAAACCCTTGCAAAAATAACAAACACAATTACATAAAAAAGCCACAGTAAAACATTGTATTACTGTGGTTTTAAATATTTAATGATTATCTATCTACCCTTATTAAAAGCTGAAGAAATTATCTTCTATTTAGGCACAAGTATTATCGGTTCCTGGTTTTTTAAGCCAGGTTGTAGCATTCCGCTTTTGGCATTTATATAGGTAGGATCGCAAACAATATATTTTTCCCCTTCATACAATATATAAGTCCCCTGTTCTTCTTCCGGAAAATGGACAGCCAGAGTAACATGATTAGGGAAATTTAAAGCAATAAATTTTTCGTCTATATAGCGAGTAACCAACTCTGCTAATAAATTTGTCCGATCCTCACAGTCAGCATAAGGATAATAAAGGCATTCCTCGGAAAGATACAGAGCACTGTATAATTTTTGTTGTGCAGGAAGTAACAAGCCGTTTGCAAGAAACCCTTAGAGCCTTCCATGGCAAACGACCGTTCTTCTATATCTTCCAGATTTATATAATTGTACCCCGGCAACAAGTTTTTCACTAATGTTGTTTTGCCCGATTGCCTGGGGCCTGTTACGGTAATTACCGGCATTACCTTTAATGCATCAACAATGCTTTTGTCTATCTCCCTACTTATTATTTTATGCAGATCATATATTCAATATCTATTTTGCATAAAGACAGGGCGGTTTTTTGTTTTTCACAACACCTGTCTGATGAGATTGTTATTTAACGAGATGGTTTGTGACATTTTTTGAATTAAATTATGAGGCGTTCCTTTCTGGTCTCTGGTAGGGCGTTCATGAAATTTCAAACTTTAGGAGTTCGTCGTTTGTCCAATGATTTTGTCTTTTTGCTTTGATACGTTTCTCATAAATCGTTTTATCGATTTTTCTGAATACCAATTACAATTGGTTATAATCATTCCTCCGGCGTATTCAATAATTAGATATTATTCCCTGTTTATTTATTGCAAAAATACTATTATACAAAGTATCAGAACTTGTGAATTCTCCAACTTGATTAGCAGAACAACTTAGTACATACCCTTTAACTTCATGTAATTGGGGCAAAGGGTCACTTCCCACTAGAGAAGCACCTTTGACTGTTATTTTATTCTGACCAAAGTAGAAGAATTTTGGCCTAAATGTCTCAATACCCTCACCTTTCAATGTATATCGGCAATATGAATTGAAATTCTGAGTATCGTCATCTAATGTAATAATTACCGACTGTCCTTCTTTTCCACTTATAGAGACATCAAAAATACCAGCAAATGTCTTATCAAAAATTACTTCAATGGAATCTCCTCTTTCAGGGATTTCGCTCAGGGCCAACGCATAATTTTTTGTAAAAATCAAATTCAGAGGGTGTTTGTTCACAGTTTATCAACATGATTTTGCTGCAAAAATCCAAAACTCATTTTTTTTGACTTTCCTGTTGATATGTTATATATTGATTGTCAATAACTTGTTCGTACAGATACCTTAATTTTGCAGGCAGTTTCTCAGTTTTGCTGAAAAACAAAACAATGGAAACATCATTACACAAACACTTTTCAAGTTTAAGGGACCCAAGGATAAAACGTAATAAGAAGCATCTACTTTCTGACATTGTCATATTGACAATAATAGCGGCAATCTGTGGGGCAGAATCGTGGGATTCAATAGAATTGTTCGGAAAAACAAAAATTAACTTTTTGAAGACATTTCTGAAATTGCCCAATGGCATTCCTTCTCACGATACTATCAACCGGGTCTTTTCAATGCTAAATCCCCGAACATTTGAACGGTTGTTCTTTCAGTGGGCTTCATCGCTAAAAGACAAAGGCATTGAGACAGAAGTTATTTCTATTGATGGGAAAACAGTAAGGGGGTCGAAAGACACTTTCCACGGACAATCGCCCATACATCTTGTCAATGCCTGGGCCGGGCATAATGAACTGATACTCGGACAGTGTAAATCAGATGGTAAATCCAATGAGATAACCACCATTCCCCTGTTACTGGAAATATTAGATATAGAAGGTTGTATTGTTACCATTGATGCGATGGGGGCACAGACAAAGATAGCAGAAGATATTATTGAAGGTGGGGCTGATTATATATTGGCACTAAAAGGGGACCAACAAAACATAAGAGAAGAAACGGAAAGTATTTTCAGGGCACAAAAACCGGGTTCGACAAATGAAACAACAGAAAAAGGGCATGGACGGATAGAAACCCGCAAGTGTGAGGTAATCAGCAATCTTGAATTCTTATATGGAAAAGAAAAATGGAAAAACCTGTCAAGCATAATAAAAATCAGCACAGAAAGGTGTATCAGGGATAAAACAGAAAAAGAAACACGCTACTACATTAGCAGTTTAAAAACAACTGCCGAAAACTTCAATGAACATATTCGGATGCACTGGGGGGTAGAAAATAAACTGCATTGGACTTTGGACATGACTTTCAATGAAGACAGGCAACGTAAAAGAAACAAAATGGCTGCCCAAAATTTTTCTTTGGTCAATAAGATTGCTCTGAACATCCTAAAAAAAGACAAATCCAAAGGAAGCATCAAGGCTAAAAGACTAAAAGCAGGATGGGATAACAACTTCTTGCTAAAATTAATTACAATTTAAATGCGTTGACCCTGATAATTTTTCCCCTTTCTGTTTGATTGTTACAATTTTAATTTACCTTTGTGACGTTTAGGATCTGATGACAATATGGATGATTAGGGTTTTGTATGTCAGGTCTTTAACAAGTTGGTCTTTTTTTATTGTTTTTTTTAACGTTCAGGGCACAGTATCCTCTCTGTTTTATCCACGGCTTTTATTCGCAATTTATAATTTCTTAATTCTATTTTTCGGTAAATCCCTGTAGTAAAATATTAGTCCGATTTACTGTGTAAAATAAATAGAAAAAGGAATTATTAATTTTTTTAAATATTAACAAATGAACATTTATGTTGGGAATCTTCCGTTTAGTTTGGGAGAGGAAGATTTAAGGAAAATTTTTGAAGAGTATGGCGAAGTTTCTTCTGCTAAAATTATCACTGATAAATTTACCGGAAGGGGTAAAGGTTTCGGTTTTGTCGAAATGGATAACGACGACGAGGCCAACACTGCCATAGAAGAATTGAACAACGCCGAGGTAGCTGGCAGGAACATTAAGGTAAATGAGTCTAAGCCACGCCAGTCATACGGGAACGATCGCCGTGGCGGCGGTGGTGGTGGTGGTTATAACCGTAGCAGAAACCGTTACTAAAAAAATAATGGTTGGCACAGTTAAGTGGTATGATTCCACAAAAGGCTTTGGATTTATTTTATCTGAAGAGAACAAGGATTATTTTGTTCACCGTACGGGGATTTTAGACAATTTCCTCACGCTCGAAGCCGACCAGAAGGTTGAGTTTGAGGTTAAGGAAAGCGATCGCGGGCCGGTGGCCTTTAATGTGAAAGTAATTTAAAGTAATGCGCACTATAAAAAAAGGGATTCCTGTACAGGAATCCCTTTTTTTATTTTTTTGGCTTGGGGCAAAACTAAAAACTTGAATAATTACTTTCGTCAAAAATGTAACCAAGCATAGGCAAAAAGTTTTTGACATAGGGACTGTACAGAAACAAAATCCATGCGAATAAACCGGCCAGGTTGTTTTGAAACGGTTCCATAGCTGTTTCCTAAATTTTCCCTAACTTCAAGTCCAAAAAGGAAGGACATGGATCTCGAAGAAATTTCACTGGCAAAAATATACAAACGCAAAAAAAACGACCGCGATATTTTCCAGGAGCTGATGCCCACAAAGGTAAAAGAGGTGCTGTTGATAGCAACGCTCTACGACTCGTATTCAATTGTGCGCGAAGGCCAGTTCAGCGACAAAATTTTTGGTGAATATTTACAGTTGAACCTATATGCCGCACCGCGCTTCACAAGCGTAAACTCGCAGGAAGACGCACTGTTGGCATTGGAACACCGCGACTTTGACCTTATAATAGTAATGGCCGGGGTTGACAAGGACACGCCAATAGAAACTTCGAGGAAAATAAGCAAGATGCGCCCACACGTGCCACTTTTGTTGCTTGTGAACAACAATGCCGATTTGTGCTATTTTCAGGCGGAAGGACGAAAACAGGATTTCATCGACCGTATTTTTGTTTGGAACGGCAACTCAAATATTTTCATCGCAATGATAAAATATGTTGAGGACAAAAAAAATGTTGCAAGGGACACACAAAACGGTAACGTGCGAGTGATACTTTTGGTTGAGGACAGCATACAGTATTATTCGAGGTACTTGCCTATGCTTTACATAACCGTGATGACGCAAACACAGGTACTAGTAAAAGAAGACGCAACAGACGAACTCCACAAAATACTGAAAATGCGGGCCCGCCCCAAAGTATTGCTTGTTGACAACTACGAGGAAGCAGTACGTTTGTTCAATGCATACCGCCGATATATTTTATGCGTGATATCCGATGTGAAATTTGAAAAAAACGGCATGGACGATGAAGATGCGGGCATAGAGTTGCTGAAATTCGCAAAAAACACGTTCAAATACCCAATCCCCACGTTGTTGCAGTCGCACGACATATCGAATGCAGAACGGGCAAAAGCCGTTGGCGCCGACTTTATCAACAAAAACTCGGAGAGCTTGTCGATGGACATACTGAATTTTTTATACCGAAGGCTCGGTTTCGGGAATTTTATTTTTAAGGGATTGGACGGGAAACCCCTTGCAGAGGCAGAAAACCTACAGCAGTTCCAGGAAAAGTTCAGCACGGTCCCGGCAGAAGCTATGCTGTACCACGGGAAAAGGAATTCGTTTTCTACATGGCTAATGGCACGTGGCGAGATAAACATGGCAGAACGCCTGCGCCCGGTAAAAACAGAAGACTTTGAATCGCCGGAAGAATTGCGCCGTTTTTGCCTAGATGTGTTTAAATCGGTACGTTATGAAAAGCTGAAAGGGACAATTGTAAATTTCGACCAAGCGTTGCTCGACCACAACCGTTTTGTTGTACGCTTGGCAAAAGGCTCCCTTGGAGGAAAAGGGCGCGGAATAGCTTTTATTTGCCACATAATTGAAAATATCGACTTTCACAACTACATAAAAGGCATGAACATACGGATTCCGGCAACAGCGGTATTGGGCGCGCTGGAATTCGACAAGTTCATAGAAATGAATAACTTGTACGATGATATTTATTCATTGACCGACTTTGCCTCTATCCGCCAACATTTCCTTGAATCGGAGTTTGACCAGAAAGTGAAGGACAGGCTGGCAAAATACCTCGAAGCAATAAAAAAACCATTGGCCGTGCGTTCGTCAGGGCTTTTCGAAGATTCGCTGCTCCAGCCTTTTTCGGGGGTTTACGCAACCTACTTGTTGCCTAACAACCACCCTGATCCCGTAGTTCGCTACAAACAACTTGAAACGGCAGTTAAATTGGTATATGCCAGTATTTTTACTGAATCGGCACAGGCATATTTCGATGCGGTGAACTACAAAATAGAAGAGGAAAAAATGGCCGTGGTAATACAGGAAGTTGTCGGGCATGACTATAACGATAAATACTACCCAAGCGTTTCTGGCGTGGCGCAATCGTTTAACTATTACCCGATTTCGTACATGAAACCGGAAGACGGTTTTTCTGTTGCCGCCATTGGCCTGGGCATGTATGTGGTCGGCGGCGAAAATTCGTACCGCTTTTGCCCACAATACCCCAACATTAATTCCGCAACAATTAATGACCAAATCCGCGATTCACAAAAACATTTTTATGCCATCGACCTAACGAAAAAAGACTTCGATTTAGTTGCAGATGGCGAAGATGCTGCAATTAAAAGGTTCAGGGTAAAGGATGCCGAGGAAGACGGCACGCTTGAGCACCTTGCCTCTACATATTTGATGGAAAACGATGATTTGATCCCCGGGATACAGGCAAAAGGGCCACGTGTGGTCGATTTTGCAAACATATTGAAATATAACTATTTGCCACTTGCCGAAACCTTGCAGGTATTGCTAAAGCTATTTAAAGAGGCCATGGGGTCGCCGGTTGAGATAGAATATGCCATTGACCTTGAAAAAGCAGAAAACGGCCTTCCCACATTCTACCTGCTCCAGATAAAACCGTTGATACGGATGGAAGAGAAAGTGGAAATCGACCTTGGCTCTGTTGGCGAAGACAAAATATTGATGTATGCCGAGCGTGGCATGGGAAACGGGAAAATCGAAAACATAAGGGACGTTGTTTATGTAGATCCGGAAAAGTTCGACAGGATGAAGACCAAACAAATGGCGGCAGAAATAAGCTCGCTTAACCGCTATTTCGAAGAGCAAGGGAAGGGCTACGTACTGATAGGGCCCGGGCGTTGGGGATCGCGCGACCCATATACCGGAATCCCTGTTCTTTGGGCAAACATTTCGAAAGCCCGCATTATTGTTGAAATGGGCTTGCCGGATTTCCCCCTTGACGCTTCTCTTGGTTCTCACTTTTTCCACAATGTAACGTCTATGAACGTAGGGTATTTTTCAGTGCCGCACAATTCGGCAAGTGCAAAGCTGAAAATGGAGATGCTAAAAAAACAAACGCTAAAAACAGAAACGGAATTTGTGAGGCATGTGGAATTTGATGCACCATTGTCTGTTCTAATGAACGGGAGAGGGCGTAAGGCACTGATCCATGTCTAAGAGGTTTTTAAACCCTTATGTGCCCCAACTTTAACTTTATGGACATGCAAAAAAGGTTAGGATCAATAAAAGCCCCTAAACACTTGGTCAGATCAACGGCTTCATTGTACCTTTCATGGCTGTTTTCCATTCTTTTAAGACCAGCAACAGTTTTTCAATCTGTTTCTTGGTATGGCATGCCGAAACAGTGATCCTCACCAGAAACTTATCCATCTTTACCGGATACCCAACACAAGGGGCTATAATCTTATTGCCATTCAAATAGTGGGAGAGACTTTGTGCCTCGCCCGGATTATTGAAAAAGAGTGGGATAATTGGAGTCAAATCTTCCGTAACCGGGAAATCCAGTTCCCGTATCCCTGTCTTGAGCAAATGGATATTTTTTTTTAATTTTTGTCGTAGTTCCGGATGGTTTTGCAAATAAGCAACAGAGGAACACCCAGCTGCCACGATTGGCGGCGGCAGGGCAGTTGAAGCCCCGTAAAACTTTGACCCTGAACGTATATTTTGAATAACCTTTTTATTTGATGCTATAAATCCTCCGTACCCTCCCAAGGACTTGCTCATTGTTTCTGACTGATAAAAATCCGGAGCATTATGTAAATTAAAATGCTCCGGGGTACCTCTTCCGTTATCTCCAAGGACTCCTGTTGCATGTGCATCATCTACTATAAGTAGTGCATTGTATTTTTGGGCAAGTAAATAAATCTGGTCAAGCGGGGCGATTTCGCCCGTCAGGGCAAAAATACCATCGGTAATTATCAAGGATCTGTTTTTGGACTTTTTCAATAACGATTCAAGGTGATTAGTATTTGAATGCTTATAAAATTGGATTTTTTTTATTTCTCTCGGGATCCCGTCAAGAATACTTGGATGTGCCATGGAATCTACAATAACTTCAGAATATCCCGGTCTTAGGGCATTTAACAGCAGGCTATTGCCCAAATATCCCGAAGCATAGGCAACTGCATCTTCGCTTTCTTTAAACTGTGCCAGCAATTCTTCCAAGAGAAGGTGCAAATCCGATGTCCCGGTAGTTTGCCTGGATGCCGCGAAGTTAATTCCATACTTTTTTAATGCCATGGCGGCCCCCTTGACAATTACCGGATGATTGGCCATCCCCAGATAATTATTTCCTGCAAAATAAGAATATTTATGTCCCCCCATGGTAACATAATTACCGACACTGCTGCTTAATGTATCCATTTGTAAATATTTATATATTAGTGTTTTAATCGGCACAGTTCGTTTTTTGCCTTACGGGTAGAGAAGCTATCCATGGTTGCACCTACGATTTTTTATAATTACCCTCAAACTATCTTTTTAATTATGCACCTCTGCGTTTGTAAGTGCCCCGGCAACTTTTTCAACAGTGAGGCTAAAGGCCATATAACGCCTTTTGCCCACAGGGACAACTACATTTTCCCCCTTGGCCTGAATTGGCACTTCCTTTCCTAATCCTTCAAACAATTGAATATTATCAGGGCTTACAGGGAGGACAAGTTCTGCTTCGCCACGGCAATGCCAGTAGCTTACCCATGTTTTATTGTTTCTTTCAAAAACAAAAGCCCTTAAATCCCGGTCACCTCCGGCAAACCCGGTAAGCTGTCGATAAGGGCGCAGTTCAAAACCACCAGATTCGTTTATCAGCAAGATATGTTCTTGTGCCGGGTTTTTCAGCCCTTCTTTCTGTTCGTTTGTAAGGAAGCCTTGTATGCGGGCATCTTCCCATCGCCTGATTACTTCAAGGTTATCGTTTATGCGGGGATGCCCGTCCATCATTTTTAATTTGCCGTTCAAGGAAACAGGGCAATCCCATGCCGCCCCCCTGCTACAAACATATTCAAACATATCGGGCTGCATGCCAATTGTATTCTCATCTGGGCAGTACGGGATTATCCAACCAAAATTGATCGAAGTAAAATCACGGGCAATTAATTCCGCCCCTTTCATCTGGTGGTTTTGAACGGCTTCTTTAAAAACCTCGGGTTTAAAAACATCGAAAGCATTGCCCCTCGAAAGTATATGCCAGCCGAAATGCGGCTTTAACGCCCCTTCGGCGAATAGCGGTTTGCTATCTAAACAATCATACACTTTTAATTGCGACATTGATGTGTGGAACCAGTATGGCGGCTGAACATCTTCTGCCCCGTCAAAATAGACCCACTCAAAACCTGCCTTGTAGTATATCTGCCCTATTTTTTCTGCAATTTCATCCTGTAGGCTGGATTGCTGATCGATACGGACAAATTTCGGCCATGTGTCAACATCCAGCACCCCAAACATAAAGCCTTTACCATAGGAAGCTTGTTTTGTATTGAGCGCGGCCCTTTGACATCCATAGAAACAGAAAGGCCGCTCTGTTGTAAAATATTCATATTCAATCAATTCATTGCCTATCTTCAGCAGCCGCCTTTTATCCTCAAGGGTACAGCCCGATGGGTTTTCTTCTACATAAACTACTGTTGAATTTTTGCCCAGGGGGGCAGACAAGGTAAACCTTCGGGTTAAATTAAGTCGGTGGTCAGGAACAGGGCTGACGTACGGGTCGTCTCTTGTTACCTTGTTGTAATGGATATGGAATCCCGGGATAAGCCCTTCTGCTTTTATTTTTTGCACAATAAGTTGCAAGTCGGCCATACCGTTCGGGTATTCAGCTTTCCAATGGAAATGCCCCAATGTTTCCGCAAAGGCAAAATAATGGATGCAGATTGTTCGGAAGCCCCCTTGTTTGGCATAAGCAATGTGCTTGTCGATATTCTGAGGGGTAACGTCACGTGTTTCGTAATAAGAATATTTATAGGCCTCGCTCCTGCGGCTGACAACGCCACGGGGCAGGTTGTAATCAACTTCAACTTTATCAATCCTGTCCAGCAAACTGCCTGTCGATGTGGTAATTAGCGTAGCCCCTACGCCTTCCAGTTTTACAGTGGCTTCCATTCCCGCTTTTAATATGTGGTAGCCCTTCCGTACTTCTGCATCAATTTTAGAATACGGATCGGTGGCAAGCAGGTTCACGGCAACATTATTGTCCCACGAAACATTTAACCATTCGCCAAAATATTTCCGGTCACGGACAGGAAGTTGCAACAAAGTAAACTCATCGACTTCTGTCCTTCTTTTCTCCCTGAAGCCCTTGCAGTCATAATCTATCCTTTTTAGCTTGAAGCCGATATAACAATCGGCAACTTTAACATCGATCACGGCAACATGCTTTTCAAGTTCAAATCCGACCATTAAATCGCCATTGTCCCAATAAACGGTGTCAGCAGCAAATGTTTTCGATTTTGCCGGATAAACCAGTTGTACCTCATTGTCGTAAGGGCGGTGCTGGGTCAAGGCAAAAGCAGGCAAATTATAATCTTCTGCCAGGCACTCTTCTCCAGATTGCTTATGGACAAGGCTCAATGCTTTCCCTTTGCTGCTAATGACCAGCCGCATATCCTTGTTTTCGATGACAATGTTGTTTGTTTCAACCTTGCTTTGTACATTTATGCATGAAACAAAACATGAAGTTGTTGCAAACAACAAAAAAGTATGTAGTATCGTTTTCTTCATTTTTTGCGCAGATTGCCCCCTGTTTTTATTTCCCAATCAATTCTTTCAATGCTATTTTTTGGAATACCAAGTCAGACTGGCTCCCTTCGTACAAAATACCAATGGACTGTTCGTCAACCGAAGTCATGCATGAGTAGCCCCCCTTTTTTTCGTCGAGCAACAACCAGTATTTTTCAGGCCAGGTTTCCCCATCATCGAAACTAACCTTGATAGTCATGTGCTTACGGGATGTTTTTGAATTTGGGTTTGAAAAGACAAGGATGCTTTTCTTTGTCCCATTTTCATGATAAAAATGTTTGTGCAAACAGGCCATGCAGGCAGGTTCTATCAACCCCCCCCTTGATGTTGGATGCGAGGTCCAACTTTCGCCCAAATCGTTGCTTACGCTAATTACCCTGCCATTTGTGCCTGTTATATTGCCCCGGTTGCCCTGATCCCTGGCATTCAGCATAATTGCCCCGTTGCCGAGTTGTGCAACCATATTTTCGCATGTGCCCAGGCTGGCAAGGTTACTGGCATGCCAGCTTTTACCGCCATCTTTGCTCCATGTTATGTTCGAAAAGAAATCACCGTTTTCGTCACGCCCCTGGGTTGGGAAGACCAAAGTCCCGTCATCCAAGGTAATCCCATGTCCGGGGGCAGGTGCCCACAACCACCACTTTTCTTTTTTGCACATCTTAGTCAGGTTGACCGGTTCCGACCAAGAACGGCCATCATCTGCGCTCTTCGCAACCAGGAACTGGGAAGTCTGCTTCACTCCAAAGCCAGGTTGGGATCCTTTGTTTTTCCACTGATGGTTCCACGCATCAGAAGACTCGTTTAGCCCTTCAACCCACTTTCCGTTTTCGTCCAGTACCCCGTGCATCCATAAACCGGCAACAAAAATGTTGTTTGTGCCTTCGTCCACCAGGATACAAGCATCGCTTATCCCGTTAAATTTTTGCGGAAGGCCGCCCCATGTACCCCTGTCCAAAACAATACGCATCGGTTCCCAGGTATTGCCCCCGTCCGTGCTGCGGCTAAGACCTATGTCGGTATTCCCCTGGAGATCAAGGTTCTTGTCCCTGCGTGCATCATAAATGGACAACAAAGTGCCTTTAGCAGTAGTTGTCAGTCCTGGTATGCGGTAAGTATGCACCCCGTCGTCGTTATGCCGCCTTAAAGCAATGCCTATCCGTTGCCCTGCGGGACTATCTTCCCCCGGAGGATATATTTTCCCGGCACTGGTCTCTATGTATTTGCACGAAGCATTGATCCGGTGCAAAAGATTTACAGTATCTTTCAATTTTACAGAAAGCCGGACAAAAGCCGCCTCACTGCCCACCTTCAATCCGCCTTTAAAAATAATTTCAGTAGAAGGGCCAACTGCCTCCCCAAATTGAATATCTCCAACGGAAGCACCTTCTGTGCCAGCCCAAAGCCGTAGCAACTCAATATCAGTTATGTCGGTAGTCCCGTCAAGCGATATTTTAACGGCCGTTACAGTATACCCTGATGGTTTTTCATCCTTAAATTTTATTTCAAGGACAGTATTGACTTCCTTTCCTGTCAATACCGGCACACGAGGCACTTTGGCTTCCACCGAGGCACGGAGTTGCCCTGGGATTACATCATTAGATTTCCCTTTCCCACCTGGGCATGCATAGAAAAGACAGGCTCCAAAAAACAAAACGGGCAACAGATATATTTTTTTCATTGTTTATGGTTAAATGTGTATTTTTTAGTTTATTTCATATTTAAATATTTGACTATTAGTGCTATGGATCAGTTCAGGCACTCAACAAAAGCCCTGAAGCGGTCATTTGAAGGAGCATGGAACCCAGTATCGGGCACCCTGTTACTACAATAAGGCACATAAGGGAAGATCTCGACCTCGCAAGGGATGCCAATAGTCATGGATTTTAACCTTTTTGCGTCATCAACAGAATCGTTGACCCCGGCAATAAGCATATATTTAAAGGTTACTTTCAGCCCGGTTTTGTCATTATATAACCTGGCGGCACGAAGGATCTCACTAATAGGGTATTGACAATTGACAGGCATAATTTTGCCACGTACATATCCAGTAGTAGCATTAAGCGAAATAGCCAGCCCGTATTTAAGGTTATCACGGACAAACCGTTCTATCCCCGAAATTACCCCGCTGGTTGTAATAATTATATTATCAGGCTTTGCCATACCGGCATTTCCCAACATTTGCCGAGAGGCGTCCATCACATTGCCATAGTTCAGGAGAGGTTCGCCCATATTGCCAAAATCAATATGTGTAACATGGAGTCCCGATTTGTCTTTGACCATGAAGTACTGAGCCAACATTTCACCTGTACTTAGGTTCCGGGAAAAGCCCATCTCCCCTGACTGGCAAAAAGCACAGCCCATGGGGCACCCAACCTGTGAAGAAATGCTCAGTACATGGCGGCACCCTCCATCGGGCAATTGGTAATGAACGAAGATGCTACTGATCAACAACCCATCCTGCAACCTGAAAATAAATTTTTCCTGATCTCTTTTGGGCGAAATAGAATGAGATTCAATGTCCATCATTATTCTCCACTTTAATTGTTTCTTCAAATACGATCTTGTCGCCACTTTTTAAGGTTTGGATCGGAAGCCATAATTCCAACTCCAGTTCCCCCAAATCTTTAGGATATGCCAGCAACTTTACAAAATCAACTTGTTCAGGGTCAAATGATTGTATAAGTCCCAACTCCCCCGAACGGAAAACCCAGCTCCCATCGGGTGCATTGTCCCTGTAATAATGAATACCTTCCCGCATACCGTTAAGGACATCCTTCATCTTGGTCCCGACCTGTTTCCCGCACTTGCTGATAAATGAGATTTGCATGGTATTTAAATCTCCCATTTCCAATTCCAGATGGCTTCTTAAGCGGGCATCTACTGTTTTTGCTCCCGGATTGGCAAGCGAAGTGGCAATATTGATCCGGCTTTCGTTGCCCGCAATGCTTATATTGCGCTGCATTATCAATCCGTTTCCCAGTTTTGCCCTGGTGGTAACCGAATTGCTTGTTTTTGCGATCACTTCTGCCGGTTCTGTCCAACCAAAGGTGCTGTATATTTCGCCTACACGGTTTTCCTGCCCCCCTGTGAACGGAAACCACATGCCCCCGGTCTTGTTATGTGCCGTGACACATTTACCGCTTTTCTTATCAAAGATCCGTAAAACCCTGCCTGCCAAAGCCGGTACCACATCTACTGATAAAAAATCATTATCCAGATTCACCACCGGCAAACCGGAAGCAAACATAGTCCCCAGTCCGAGTAGTTGATTGGGATCGCCTCCCCCTTCACGAATAGAGTTGAACCCGTGCTTTTGCATTTGTTGGATAAATTTCCCAGCCTCTTCCTGGCCGCCTGTTTTCCCGTTAAATATCAAATGATCTGACTCAATCCTGTAACCGTTGCGCGGAAATAGTTTCGCATAATCGAGCGGCATCCGTGCGACCTTTACCCTTTCCAGCAAAACAGTATCGTTGGCGACCGCTGATTCGGCCTGATCAAAAAGAAAATCAGCATGGGCAATAATTTCATCGCCCAGATGACCTGAAGCAGGGTTCGCATACAAATGTAGGTGGATGTCCTTTTGCCCCACTTCATCGTGTAACAGATTGATGTATTTCCACAAAGGCATCCAGGCAGCACCATAATAACCCTGTATAAAATCTTTCAAAATTTTATCGGCATCCTGCTGTGCGTCCCACAACAATTTAGAGCAATAATATGCGCGCAACAGACTAAATTCACCGCCACCGCCTTCATCACCCATGCCCTGGGCAAAAATCCCTTCAACCCCTATGCGCTGATAGAAACGCATATCAGAGGCCATTGCCCTGAAGTTTGGAAAAGGATTATAATAATGGGCAAAATCGACAATATAATGCCATACATACAGGTGTTTGCATATTCTCGACCAAGCGGTTGCCCGTTGTTTGTACCCAGCATTCCGTTCACAGCTTTCAATGGGGTGACTGTCGCAACAGGGAAGCATGTGACAAAGCCATACAGCTACATTCGGGTGCATCTCCATGCCTTTGGGGACTGCTTCGGTATAAGTGTATGCCAGTGTGCCGATCAGTTTGTCAGGAAACTCCTTTGATGCCCGTTCTGCCAGCCTGTTTACAAATTCGAACTGTGTAGCCCCGTCACTACAGTATTTATTGTTTACTGCCCGGCATTTTTCGCACTGGCAACCATTGTAATAATCCATCTGTGAAAAATTGTACTGGCGAAGTCCCGGTTCCAAACGCATAACTTCCAGCATCTGTTCGACGACGATTTCAAATACTTCAGGGTTGGTAAGGCACAATTGGGTTTCCTGCCTGATCCTCTTGCCCCCAATTTCCGAAAAATATTCAGGATGCTCATCAAAATACACATCAGGGTTTACAAAATTAAAATAACTATGGGCTATCCCTTTAAAAGCGTAGCCCAAACCATATTTCGAGGATCTGTCCCTTTTCCCCGAATTGATCCGCAAATGAGCAAGAAACCCGCGATCCCTGCCGGGCCATGCATAATGAGCCTCCCGGTACATAAACGAAGGGTTTACAAACTGCTTTGTTTCCGGCACAAAAATTTCGGGCACAGAAGGGATTTTTGACACTTCCGGGGCATACCAACGTACACCGAGATAATCCTCAATAAAATGATAAACCCCGTAAAGCGTGCCTACACCGGGAGTGCCGGCAATGACCAGGTTATTGCCTACCGTTTCCAACAAATACCCCTGTTCCCCCAGTTGCGAAACGTCCGGTTTTACACCAAGGCTTTCGGAAACATCGCCATAGCCAATAACAATCATACGCTTAGAAGCCCCAGCTTCGGCAATCCCGTTCTTAACAGGTAAGGCAATACCAGTACACTTCTCAAAGTAATATGTCAATTCCTGTACTGCATATTGCTCCGGCTTGCTTGCACCTGAGTTTAAAACTATAATATATTCACTTGCGCCATTTTTCATGATTGCCAGTCGCCTGGAGTTTGTTTTTTTGGAAGAAACTGTCCCCTTTGTAAAAGAATATGGAAAAACAGAAAAACAGGCAGTTGCTGCTGCTGAATTCCGGATAAACTCACGGCGGTTATTTTTCATTTTTCTTGCTGACATCCTTTTTCGATTTTTTTTACTCTGCCGTTAACCTGAACACCTTGCTGGTCAGTTGAGTAAAAGACGATGCTTTAATACCTGCTTTCATCAGGTAATCGCCTGACAAACTTTTCCCGTTTTCGGGGCATCTGGACTTTTTGCCCGGCCAAAGGTTGACTTCCTTGACCCGGTACGTTTTATCAGGGTCAAGCCCCTGTAAAATTACATTGTTAAATTCTTCGTTATACCTGTTGTGCATGGTGTAAGAAAACACCACCGCATTGTTTTTCCCCTGGTCGACATACATCAACACAGCACGGTTTTCCTTATACGGAGAAACTAGGCGGTATAAATCGCCGTGCCAGATAATGTCAGATAAATCGCCCTTGTACAAACCCATGGCATCACGGCAAAAAGTTTTTTCTTCATCAGTAAGTTTGCCGGGGTCAATATCAAAACCCGGCTTGCCCATCATGGCCACATCCACCTTAAATTTCACAGACTGGTTGCCCCAGGAGGTAACATGGCTGCACATGGCTATGGCAGGGAAAAAGTACGAGTAGCCCCATTGGATAAGGATCCGTTCTACCGGGTCTGTATTGTCGCTTGGCCAAAACTCTGTAAAATATTTCATCGCCCCGTAATCGGTACGCCCTCCTCCGCCAGAACAAAGCATGATAGGGGTAAGTGGGTATTTTGCCCTCACCCTGTCCAACACACTGTACAGTCCACGGACATAATCAATATAAATATGCGATTGTTTATCTTTTAAATAAGGTGAATATGTATCCATCATCACCCTGTTGCAGTCCCATTTAATGAATGCGATGCCGGGATTTTCGCTCATGGTCCGGTCGACCGCCCCGAACACAAAATCCTGAACTTCGGGATTCGTCAGGTCAAGCACCAATTCGTTTCGCCGGAAAAAATGCTCTTCCCGCCCAGGCAGGCGGACTATCCATTCGGGATGTTGCCTGTATGGCTTACTTTGTGGGTTAATCATTTCAGGTTCGAGCCATATACCAAATTCCATGCCCTGTTTACGGGCTTCACCGACCAGATAACCAAGTCCGTTGGGCAGCTTTTTTTTATTGGCCTCCCATTCCCCCATTCCTGTTTTTGAATCCATGCGAGGCTCTTCCCCAAACCAGCCGTCGTCGAGCAAAAAAAGGTCAACGCCTAAGCCGGTCCCCTGTTCTATTAGGTTTGAAAGTTTTGCTTCGCCAAAATCGAAGCCCGTGGCTTCCCAGTTGTTAAGCAAAAGCATCCGCTTGCCGTTTCCGTCAAGTATGCCATGGTTGCGCGCCCAGCGGTGAAGGTTACGGCTGGCAAGGCCTTTCCCCTTGTTGCTATACGTAAAAATAAACTCAGGGGTAGAAAATACCTCATCTGGAGGGAGTTCGTATTGCGAGGCATAGGGGTTCATGCCTGAAAGCACCCGCAGGTAATCATGTTGAGCTACTTCAAACAAGAACTGGAAATTCCCCGACCACGCCAAAGTCCCGGCAATCAGTTCCCCCTGTGTTTCACCTGAGGGATGCCCCAGCGAAAGGAAAAACACCGGCGACTGGAACATGTTTGCCCTTGTGCCCAATTTGCTGTCGATAATTTTTATTCCGCTTGTAAGTTTTGTTTCTTCGGGGAGCATTTCCATTGCCCAGTCGCCGTGAAAATGGTCCAGCCAGTATTCCTTTGCCCGGAAATGGAGCATCGATGAGGCAAAACGGTTTAGCTTTACAGGTTTATTTTCCCGATGAGATATTTCCGTTTGGCAGCTAATCACATCTTCGGCTTTATAAGCACGGTAAACAAGCACTATTTTAACCGGATAAACCGGATCTTCCAGATAAATACGTGTTTGTGTAATATTTTCATCTATCTCACGGGTTTCATAATGTGAATATTGCAAGGCTAACGAGGGGTTTCCATCTCCATGCAACATCTGAACGGCCGGTTCATACAAGTCGGTAGTCCCTGAGGCAATATATGCCCCCCCTTTTTTAGTTATCCTTTTATATTCTGAAGGGTTTTGTAATTTTTCGCCCAAATAAACCTGTTGCAGTTTCTGGTTCTTGCCTACATCATATACCAAGCATGTATTTGCAGTTTCGATGATAACAGGAAGGTTTTGGGCAATTATTTCCGTTGGCATATAAAGACATGCCAACAGGAAAAACATACGGTATAATTTTGTTAACGGTTGTGCCATGTCAAACTTTTACTTCTGTCCATTTCTCATTTGTTGCCGATTTTTCCAGGGCTTCTAGCACTGCCACGCATTTCAGGATGCTTTCGTGGCTGCGCGGTTCTTTGCCTGTGCGGAACATTTCCACCATGTCGGTATAATTCCTGCCCGGCCCGCTTTCTTCAACCCTGGATTTTAGTTCTACCACCCCATTTTTTGTTTCGACAAAACGCCCCCATGTCCACGACAGGTTTTTGAAAACCAGTGCCGCCAGCAGTCCATTTCCCCAGACCATACTGGCTGTGGCATTTTTGCCTGCCTTGCTAATACGTACTTTCCTGATGTCATCCCCAAAAATGTACATCAATGGTTGTACCAGGTGTACCCCGTAAAAGAACACCCCTCCATAAGGCGACCCCAAGTCGGCCGGGCCACTGAATATCACATGGCTAATTTCCCCCATTGATTCCACCTGCTTCTTAATATCGAACGTGCTTTCAATATGTGCTTCCGAGCTATACGAAGTTACGGGCGTACCATGCGCCCTGGCCATCGCAAGGAACTTCTTCCCCTCACCTACACGGTAACAAAAAGGCTTGTCGATAAAGGTCGGGATACCGGCTTTGACAAACGGCTCGGCCGCTTGTAAATGGTATTCCGGGTGCCGGTGGTCCACGATCAGGGCATCGATCTTGCCCATCATTTCGAGCGGGTCTTTCACTATGTTTGGTATCTGCCCTTTTTTTGCAGCAATACGGGCAAACTCGTCAGTTTCACCCCATACATATTTTACTCCAACCCCCGGGAATTTTTTGTCGATATTGAAAAGCTTGCCAAACTTGTAAGTATGCGAGTTTTCGGCGCCAATAATGCCAATCCGAATAGTTTTTTCTTCACCCGGGCTTACTGCTAAAGTCCGGGATACAACAGTATTGAACGTTGACACTCCTATCGTTGTAAGTGCTGTACCCGCACCTAATGTTTTTATAAATGACCGTCGTGTTTTCATGTTTGTTTCATATTACAGTTTCATTTCCCATCCTTTTTCGTAAATACGCGACCAGTACTTTTCAGCATCGGAATCATTCAGGATATGACCGTTTTCCGGATTAATATCCAGGGAGCGCTTAACTTTCAGGGCTATATTTCCCAAGTGGCAGAGCAAAGTGCTTTGGTGGCCTCCCAATATCCCTGAGTTCACGCCAAGCCCTTCGCGTATGCCTTTAAAGAAATCCTGGATATGGAGCGCGTCCAATGGCCTTGAGGGGTCCATCAGGTCCCTTGCCGTGTCCATCTGTATCCCATTTTTCATTTCTTTCACGGCTTTGCCTTCCAAATCAAATACGGTAACCGAATCGCACCCGTTAATTAACATAGAACCTTCGTCACCATAGAAAATGACCCCGTCGCCGGATCCTTCCTCAAACTTCCCGTTACAACTGCGCCCTTCCCACATAATGCTTTTCCTGCCTTCAAATTCCATGCTTATAACCTGTGTGTCGGGGGTTTCCCAATCATCGTCGAAACAATACCTGCCACCTGTTGACGTTACCCGGGTTGGGTAGGTTACCCCCAGCCCCCACCTTGCCAAATCGACCATGTGGGTGCCGTTGTTCAGTGCTTCGCCGGTCCCCCAATCCCAGTGCCAGTGCCAGTTGTAATGGACAAGGTTGTCTTTATACGGGCGCCTTGGCGCCGGTCCCTGCCAAAGTTCAAAATCCAGCCACGAAGGGACAGCCGTTTTTGCCCCCCTCCCAATGCTTTCCCGCGTGTTGGAATACCATGCCCTGGCAAAGTAGGGGCGGCCTATAACCCCGGAATGCAATTCTCCCATTGCAGCAATAATATTGGGGCACGAACGGTTCTGGTTGCCCATTTGGACCACCTTGTTGTATTTTTTTGAAGCGGCCACCAAAACCTCCCCTTCGGCAGGGTTGTGGCCACAGGGTTTTTCCACATATACGTGTTTGCCTGCCTGCATGGCCAAAAGCGATGCCGGTGCGTGCCAATGGTCGGGGGCGGCAACCACCAAAGCGTCCAGGTCTTTGTCTTCCAAGGCCTTCCTGAAATCAGGCGATGCCTTGGGCGGCCTTCCCTGTGCCCCTGTCACTTCTGAAATACATTTACCTGCCGACCGGGTATCGACATCGCAGACGTATATGATCCCTGAGCCGGGCAGCCTGGCAAAATTACGGGACAAAGCCAGGCCGCGGGAATGGACCCCCATCATGGCCACATTGATCCGTTCGTTAGCACCAACAATATTTTTATAGCTACCGGCACTAAAACCCGGTAATACACCGCTGGCAAATACAGCGGCCGAGCCAATGGCCGTTTTCCGGATAAAACCCCTTCTTGAATTGGTATTTTCATTCATAACACTATTTTTTATATTCTGAATATTTCAAAAAATCTTCGTTTACAGCAGGGACAAAATAGGCTGCTTCCCCTCCACTGTCTTTTAGCCCTGATCTCAGTATTGTTTTGCTGTCGACCAAACAACGCCTTATCTTTACCTTTGTGGCTGTTTCGATTTCCTCACCGCCGTCCATAAACATATGCGCAACATATTTTTTATCCTTGTCAAGAAAATCCAAAGGAGTATTTAATGTCCTCCCGCTGTTACCTGTAATAGTCCCAAGATACCAGGTATCGCCTGAACGACGGGCAACAGAAGCATATTTTCCTATCTCGCCCTGGACGACCTTCGTGTCGTCCCAAACCGTTGGCACTTTGTCGAAAAATTCCAGTTCAGGTTCGCCTTTGTATTTTCGGGGCTTGGCATACCAGTAAAGGAATTGCAAGGGGCTGTAACAAATTACCGAAAGGGCAAGCTGGTGGGCGCTGGTAGTTTTTAAACGCCTGTGGTTATAACAAATGGTATAATCGCCAGCCCCTACAATAAAGCGGGTAAACGGAAGCGTGGCATTATGCGTGGCATCGGGCATGCCTTCGTTGCCATGTATGCCTTCCTGTGTGAGCAGGTTGGGGTAAGTACGGCTGAAACCGGTTGGGCGGTACTCATCGTGAATATCGACCATTAAATGGTATTTCGCACATTTTTTTACTGCTTCGTGCATCCATGTGGTCCAGCGGTGCGAACCAACCTGGACAAAGCCAAATTTTATACCGCTAATCCCCCATTCGCGGTATAAAGGGAGCAACCCGTCCAAATGCCGGGCAAGCTCCCGTTGGTTTACATACAAAAACACCCCGATGCCCTTTTTTTGGGCATAATCGATTACTTTGGGCAAATCCAAACCTCCCCGGGGGCGATATTCCAAACTTTTCCCTACCGAATCTGCCCGGGCAATGGAAGTGTACTCATAGCCATACCATCCGGCATCGAAATGGATGTATTGCAGGTTATGTTGCACGGCAAAATCGACCAGGTTTATTGCCCCTGTTGTAGAAAGGCTCATCTCGCGCATAACTTTCCCCGGTTTTATCCACCATGTATCCTCTATGGCGCAAGGTGGGTTTAAATTCCTGATAATATCGTTATTTTCAAGAAGTTTACCCGGGGATTCAGCAAGCATGACCACTCTCCAAGGGGTATAAAAAGGTGTTATTTCATCTACCTCGCCATACATCGAACAGGCAATGGTATTCGTTTTTTCATGGCTTAGAACAAATTTTGTCCTAGAATAGTTTACCATTTCAGCTTCTGTGAGACAAGCATATAAGCCGTTAGGCAACTCCAAGGTCAATGGACGTTCACATTCCCCTGCCCAATTTTCTAACGGCAAAAGTTCGTATGGTGCTTGTGCAACAGGTGTAAACCAAGCCTTTGTGCCAGCAGGCATTGTAAATTCGGTCTGTTCTGATGAGATATGTATATATTCCCCTCCTTCAGGATGTTCAGGGAAAAAATAACGAAAAGCTACCCCTTCATTAAATGCCCTTGCTATTATATGAACAGAACGGCGTACCTGGGCAGAATCTGTCATGCTTAGTACCAATTCGTTATAATGGCACTTGATTTCACTCCGCTCCCCATAAACCGGATGCCAAACGGTATCAAGCTGGCATCTTTTTACTTCTGTAATATCTGTTACAAAAAACGGTTTATCATCAGCCCACGGGCTAATCCCCAATGTCGATTTTAGAACGATTGGTCCGTCCTTATAACCAATACTGTAATAAAGATCCTTTCCGTTCCCACATTCTTCCCATGTAAATTCGATTTTCACCAATCCGTCAGGCGATGTTAAAGAACTTCCTATTGCACTGGATACAAAGAGTGAGAAAACAAACAACAACAAATTCAACCTTATCATTTTATATTTTCTTTTATGCCTATTTCATCGAAGGGGATTGGAGTAAAGCCCGGCAATACTTTGAAAACTATGGAGTTACGTTTCAGTGTAAAATCTTTGTTGCCTGCATCCACGAAACCGGGGTCTTTGTAGGTTTGTATGCTGTTTGAATGTTGCCACATACCGGTTGAATATTCCCCACAATTAAACAAGACATCATTGGCTGTGTAATTAATGCGGAGCGGAAAATTTATGGTATCGCACAATGTTTTTAACATGGGGTATGCCTCCGTATAAATATCAGAATCATAATTCACCTTTTTTAAACGTTTATCCACGGTATTGAAAAGGTAATCGACCCATTTTTTATCGGGCCAGGAAGAACCGCCGTAAGCTTTTTTACATTCCACAAAAACATTATTTGCCATATAATTTTCCATGCCGCTATTGATATGGAATGCCCCAAACCCCTCAAAACCGCTGGAATTGCCGCAACGGTAGAACACATTGCTATAAATATGGTAACCACTTGTCCCATCGTCTAGGTATATGGCACAAACCATACTTTCAGACTGGATTATGGAATCGAAAAAATTATACCGGATTACCGTACCCTGTGCCGATGGGTTGCGCCCTGCGTAAACAGCGCCTGCATCTGACGATTCGGTACTTACCCTTTCAAAATGGTTATACTCGATTAAATGATTGTTCCCCCTTAAAAATATAGCCATATTAGGGGCATCGTGGATATGACAGTGAGCAATGGAATTGCCCACCCCCTCGATTGTTACCGCAGAAACCCCGGCATGATTAACATTGCAATAACCGGAAATGTCGCAATTAGCAATTGAATTGTTTGCAGGGACAAGGTTTAGCCTGTCTCCGCCTTTTATATGGAATGCGCCAGAGCCGGTGTTGAATACTTTACAATTTATTATTTTGTTGTTTTTGTTGACTACGGAGTTCCCTGTGGCAGAATTTTTTCGGGAGGGCATATCTGACTTGTATTTTTCCCCGATACTGACGGCCAATAAGCCCAAATTATGGAAAACACAACTGTCAACGGTAGCATTGCTGACATAAATCCATGTAGATACCCATGCCACGGGAACATTCAAAGGTAAGCCCCTTGACTGTTACGTTTGAAACATCTTGAAAAACGAGGAACGGCTGTGCCATTTGCGACAACTGGATTTTTGCACCCTGGATTGGGGCAGGTGGCCAAAAGTAAAGTTTCCCGGTTTCCCTGTCGATAAAATATTCTCCTGGCCGGTCTATTTCTTCCAATAAATTATATACGTAATACCCCCTTAAATGGCGGGAAGTTGCCACGTCCCATGTACTGGAGTCCGCAGAGCTGTAAACTCCATAAACATGTGGCTGTACTGTTTTCAGGATTTTTTTCTTTGTGTCGAAATATTCAACTTTGAGATTATCGTCGGAGTAACCATTGGAAAACACGCCATAGAGCCATATGTCATTTGCATTGCCCCATAATTTTGCCCGTTCGTATCCGTAACGGAATATTGCACCCCTGAGCGGCACATTTTTTTCCCAGCGGTATTTTGTCCCCATATCAAGAACCTCGCCTACAGGCAATTTCCCTTCGTTGGGCCAACGAGACAAACGCTGGTATTCATCATCAAAGAACAAGACACACGAAGACGGCTGTATGTCGTGGGCAAAACCGGTACGGGTAAGCTCGTCTTCGTACGATATGCCATTTGCTTTTAAATCGAATTCAACAACCATATTCCGGGCTTCAGGGCGCATCCTTTTTAGCACCTCCTTATTTTCTACCAAGTTAAATTTAGAAAAGGGAAGTGTTTTGCCTCCCGAAAAAACCACCTTTTCATTTTTATAGTTAACTATTGTAATCTGCCCGTTGCCCTCAAGGCAGTCGCCTTTGTCAAAAACAACTGCTTTTTCAAATGAATAAATACCTCCGCGCAAACAAATTGTATAATTTTCCCCATTGCCTTTTGGGGCAGTCCTTATAAGGTCACGTGCTTTTTCGATTGTTGCCAAAGGGCTTTCGATAGTGCCAGGGTTTTTGTTGTCCCCACTGGGGGAAACATAATAAACTATATCATCGGCAAACGAGTATGAGGATATTGTTAAAAAAAGAAAGAAGGATAATATTTTTTTCATATTTTATTTTAGCTTAAGTTATTGAACAATAATAGAATAAAATAATATTGTTATTGCCTGTAAATTTTAATTTTACTTTTCCCTTTTAAATTTGACTGTTTATATTCCAATGAGATGCGGTAAAGGTTACCGCCCCATATTTTACATAGTTTACTGTCAGATAAATGAATCGTTTCGTAAGAAAACCCAAATTGTCCTGCGGGGTATTCTAATGTAACCATGCTTTTTGCCGGGATGGTTAAATTAACGGTCCCCTCTTTTTCAAGAGATGGCTCATAGCATGTCATGAATGTCAAGGCCGATTTGCCCAAATATGATTTAAGTTCATATGTGTCGCTAATTTCAAGGCACTTCCCCCTCGAAAACCGATAATCCCTTACCCAATAATTTACATCTGCCCCATCGGGATATGCACCGGATATGTCAAGGGAAAAATATGTTTTTGTTTTATTTGATTCATAAAAAACATTTTTTGCTTTGAACGCCTTGCCGTTTTCTTGCATTGTCCCGTTAATAACCGGCAGGTTATGGTAAGCCGACTGCATGGTCCAGATAGAATATCTCTCATCTGTAAACGTTTGGCGTTTGTAAGTCCCCGGGCCAACATCGATTATAACCGGAGCCCCATCGCAATAAAGTATAAAAGAACCAACATCGTTGTGGTTATGGCTTTCGGCATTATGCCCACCTTTTACGGCAAAAGACAAACCGTTTGCCCCTCCCGGGGGCTTACGGGATATTGCCACTTGCAAATCGGGAAGCCATGTGTCGAGCTGTTTGGGCTTTTGGGGCGGGCAAGACAGTAGGGCATCCATGTCAAACATAGCACAAAAAGAAAAATAGGGGCTTCCAGAAGAAATTTCATTACCGAAATCCCGCCCTTCTAAAAGAAAAGCCCCAAAGCCCTTCATTAACCCGTCACCGATGGATTCGCCATATTTATAAACAAGGTAGGGGTTGGGTGAATTTAACGCCCCGGCATCGGCAAAATTTATATAATAAGGGTATTCTATTATAGCCCTGTAAATAAATTGCCCCATGTTTTTAATAAGCGGGTTGTTGAAAATATCAACTTTCCCGTTTGTTGAGACATTTAGCAACGTCAATGCTTCAAAATTGCTTGCGGCTGCCATGCTCCAATACCCCGGGCCTTCGTTGCAGCCCCCGTCGTTGCCGTAATTATTGGTGAAATTATCCAACGAGCGCATTATTTTGTAAACACCGTTCACCCTTTTTGTCCGGTCCTTTTCTGTTAACAGTATCACTGCCAAAACATTACTGTTGCAATATGGGTTCCAGTTTCCGACAATGTGCCCTAGGAACCCCATCCAACGAAAATCGTCACGGGAATAAAACGGGACAAGTATCCTCCTGTTTATTTCGTATTCGATGCGTTCTGCAATAAAATGGTTGACAGAATCAAATTCATCGTGAAAAAAATAATGTATCCATGCTAAAAGATGGGCATTCCTTGCCGAATTAAGGTCGATAATGGGTTCATTGATATTGGGGAGGCCTTTGCCCGTATCCTGGACTTTTATGTGGGCAGCCGAACTCCATGTCGTCATTTCGCACACAGCCCACACGCCATTTATTATCTGGTCGGTAAACCTACCCTTGCCTTCGAACAATTCAGCCAAAAACAACATGCGCAGTGGCATAAATATATCGTTTGTGGATTTACTGTTCGGTTGCCTGTTGCCAGTCCTCTCGAATTCGAGATACGTAGTTGCCGGCACAAATTTCCATTCGTAACCAAGGTAGGCTTCCCCTTGTGAAATATACTTATTGCGTATGTTTTCAGGCACATTCGCCCAGCCTTCCCTGTCGCGGTAACCGGGGAAGCCCACCCACCCGGTCCCTTCCACAAGGTTTTGCCTCAGAAATATCACATCGTATCCAGATGAAAGCAGGTTGCGTTTTTTTGTTTGCTGGGCAAAAGCCCCCAAAACAACAAAAGTGCAAAACAACAGGGAAAAAAATCTATTTCGGACAGAATCCATCATATAGGCTGAATATTTTATTGCAATTATTCTGACTTTGTAATGACATATATAATATCTTGTGGATCACTGCAAGTAATTGTTGCCATTCCATCACCTGTTGCGGTAACGCTCATCAGTATGTCCGTGTTGAAAATATTAAGTGCCACTTCATTGTTGTTTTGGATGGACCATGTGCCCGTGCCTGTCATGTTCCCCGACAAGTTCAGTGTCCCCCCGTCAGCAAACCCAATCAAAGTCGAAGTAGTTATCCCATAAACAGAGGTGCCACTTACTGAGTTTACTGTCCAATTGCCTATCAATTCATCAGTTGAAAGGACAATAGTTTTTTCGGCAACATAAATAACCCCGGAGGCATCCGAGAAGGTAATAGTTTCCCCTTCGTCTTCTACCATGCCCACTGACATAATAATATCGGTACCGGCGAGGGACAACTTGATTTCGTTATCGTTTTGGACCGCCCATGTCCCCGGGCCAACGCCTGATATTGTCGATGTGCCATCATCTGACAAGGTTATCACAGAACCTTCTGCCAAACCATAGGCAGACGAACCTGACAAGGAGGACAGTTCCCAAGTGCCTTCAATGTCATCACCTTCAACAGAGAGCGTCCCTTTATCAATCTTATATAGTACCCCGTAGGTATCGGCAAACCTTATTGCCGAGCCATCATCAGATATCGAAACAACGGTAAAAGTGATTGCCGTCCCGGATATTTCCATCTGAATGTCCTCCCCTTCAATGTCCCAGGCACCATAGCCATAACCACTCATTATATACGAACCCGTGCCAAGGAAACTGACCGCTATCCCTGTTGTTATCCCGTAAGATGATGTCCCACTTACCGAACTAACTGCCCAATAGCCAACCACATCAGCCGAACTAGGCGTAATGTCAGACCTGTCAAAGGTATATTCCCCTCCAGACCCATCAGTAAGGGTCATTGATCCGCTACCTACAACGGAAACAGTCAATGTAAGGCCGACTGCATCGGAAAAATCCAATACTATTTCATTATTGTTCTGAATACCCCATGTTCCGTTGCCCAAATCGGAGACATACAGTGTCCCTCCGTCAATAAAATTAATGGAGGAGCCTGTTGCAATATCTGCTCCCGAAGAGGCAGAGCTTACTTCCCAGTTCCCAACAATATCATCGTCAACAATTGTAATGGAAGTTTCTTCTTCGTTCCCATCGTCATCGTTGCATGATGAGGCAACTATTGCCAGCCCTATTAAGGCTGCAAAAAAATAAACTAGTTTTTTCATTTGTCCTAATTTTCATTTTTTGTAATTAGTTATGATGCATCGGTGTTATTGTAACCGTTTGATCTTAAAATCCCTAAATGAAACCTGGCTGCCTTCATCTTTCAGAACAATGCCCCCTTTCAAATTACTGATAGGAAAAGCAGCCTTAAGGTCTTCGCTGTCCAACGAATATTCCAGGGCTTTGATACCGTTTACCCAATGTCCTACCTTTCTGTCGGGCGAAACCACGAGGCGTGCCATGTTCCATTCCCCGGCCGGGCGAACAAACCTTGACCTCAGCTTTGCGGCTTTATATCCGTAAAGCGAGGCCAGTGAATGTGTTGCTATCGTATCGGCAACCTCATTGTCGTCGTCCCGTAACTGAAACTCTAGCCCGGGAAAACCGGACGCAGGATTGGCAAGGTAGAGCAGCCCACTGCTTGCACCTTCTGCCAATTTAAATTTCCATTGCAAGTCGAACGAATTGTATCTTTCTTTTGAAATTAAATCTTGCTTGTTCTTTCCCTGCCCTGAAACAGAGAGCACGTCATTCCCAATTTCCCAACGGTTTCCCATATCTCCCTGCCAGGCATCCGCCCCAAGCCATTTCCATCCATTTTCTTTTTCAGCTTCCGTAATATTGCCTTCCACATTGTTCATGATAAATATTGGGGCAGGCTTGGACATTTTCAGGTTTTCGGTTTTAATACGGATGTCCCTCCAGCGGATATGCTTTCCGCCTTGTCCTTTGCCTACCGAATGGATTTGCAAAGCGATGAAACCTTCGCTGGTCATATTGTCGACCAGGCAGGCCACAGGGACACCATTTAGCCATGTTTGGATGGTATTCCCGATACATTCGATGCGGTAATGGTTCCAGCCGTTCAATTTAAATGCATCCCCTGCTTCCGGATTTAAGGTCAAAGGATAGAGCCAGCCCCTGCGCGCTTCGTCATAAATCCCGCCGCTCCATTTCCTGCTTGATGGGTCAACTTCACATTGATAACCATGTACCCTTCCTTGCTTATAATCTGGTTTGCTCAAACTTCTGAACTGGATCCCTGAGTTCATCCTATCCTCAAGCAAAAGGTCGAGTTCCAGGATAAAATCACCATATGTTTTCTCTGTAACCAAAAATGAATTTGGGGTGTCTTCCACTGTTGTCCCTACAATAACGCCATCGACAATTTCATAAATAGCCCTTCCGTTCAACTGCCTCCACCCGGTAAAATCTTTTCCGTTAAAAAGGCTGTACCAACCATTGTCCTTTGGGGAGTTGCAAGAGGACAGTATTGCTGAAAGCAATATTGTTAGATATAAAATATTTTTCATTTGTTTTGTTGTTTACAGTTTATAAAACTCGTCCCATCCCTTACGTGGAGGCGGTCCAATTAAGTAAGCATTTGCCACGGCATTGTTGGTAATTTGTTTTTTCTTGGGGTCGAAAACCAATGGTGCATTTAAACGTTGGGCAATTACCCCAAGCATCATCACCTGGGTTAAAGGCCCGGCCACATCGAACGAGGAGCGGCATTTTTCTTCTCCTTTGCACGCCAACAAAAAATTTGCAAAATGGTTGGACGGGCTTTCGGGGTATCCGGGCAATTTACCCTCTAAATCTTTAGCTTTCGACTCAGGGATAATTTTCAAAATGCCTCCGTGAGAACCTCCTTTGAAAGTTAAACCTTCCCCATAAATAATTTTGCCCGGGGATTTTTTCTTTTCGATGATCCCGGAAGTTGGCGGCGGCACGTCGTCTGTTTCTACAGGCCTCCCATATTCGTCGGGCAAAGGCGCAAGGTTGTTGACCCCGTCATACCATGACATTTCAAGCGGCGGCATATTTTTCCGTTCGGGGAACTTAAACAACAATGTTGTTTCTTGTGGGAATATCAGCGGGCTGTAGCCAGTTATTTTTTTGGGTATAACCTCGGTTGGCAGCCCTAATTCCAGAAATTCGTGTGCAGTGTCGAAAAGGTGTGCCCCCCAGTCGCCCAATGCACCATTCCCGAATTCATACCACGATCTCCAGTCGCCATCGACATAGCCGATATTATACTCACGGTACTTTGCCGTAGTGTGCCATAAATCCCAATCCATAGTTTCCGGTATGGGTTGTTTTTCGAGATAGTCATAAACTTTTAAACCATGCCAGCGCCTGCCGCTGTTCATGAATACGGTAATTTTTTTTACATTCTTTATTATGCCTTCTTTTGTCCATGTTTTAAACTGGAAATAGTTTGCCCCGGAATGTCCCTGGTTGCCCATCTGGCAGGCGACTTTGTATTTTTTCTCGGCCTTTATCAGCAACTCTGCCTCCTGGAAGGTATGTGTCAGCGGTTTTTCAACATAAACATGTTTCCCTAACGACATTGACAATATGGTAATGGGGAAATGGGAAAAATCGGGAGTGCCGACCGATACCGCATCTATTTTATCCCCCATTTTATCGAACATTTCCCTAAAATCGTAATAACGTGGCACGTCCGGGAATTTTTTTAATATCTCCAGGGTCTTCCTCCCCCCCAGATCCACATCGCACAGGGCGACAACATTTGCCAGTCCTGTTTTGTGAAGGTCATTAATGACGTTCCTGCCCCGGTGGCCTATGCCGCAACAAGCCAGGTTTACTTTATCGCTTGGCGGGGCCGGGCGTTTGTTCCCTTTGGGATCCAAACCACCAAAAGCAAAGTGGGACGGGACGATTGTAAAAGCCCCAATTGCCATGGCATTTTTTAAAAATTCCCTGCGTGTGTTTTCTGTATCTTTCTTTTCAATACTTATCTTTCTTTTTTTCATAACATTTGCTTCTAAAAAAATAAACAATACTATCTCTCATGTCGTTTGTTAAACGGTTTATTTCCAATGGGGCATCAAACCGTAGATTGCCTTCTTCCCCCAATAGCCTGTACACTCCTGCCACGGAATCCATACATTGTTTTACTGCTGTTTTATCGGCATGGCGGTCTAATTCCGGGGCAATAACCATTAAAGGGCGTGGGGCGATACAAGCTAATATTTCAGGGAAATCGACAGGCACAGAACCAGGCTGGTCCTCCCATAGCCCGAGCCGGGGGATAAAACCATGAATACCTGACATAACTTCTATTGCGGGAGGATATACGCTATTGCGCCATGGCGTAAACCCGGAAACCACGGCAACTCCTGCAACACGTTGGTCGAGCGATGCGGAAAGCAATGCCACGGTACCCCCAATTGAGTTCCCCAATATAAATACCTTCTCCCTATCGATACGGACAAAGTCAACCATTGCATCCACGCATGATCTTACATCGGCAAGCATATTTCCCATTTTAGACCACTGGGGGTAACGTTCATAAAACAATGAACCTTCTTCTATACGGGTCCCAAAACCCAACAGGTCGATAGCCAAAACAGCAAAACCATTGTCGATGAATGATTGGAACAACTGGGCATTATATTCACAATTATTGGAAGTATAGCCCCAGGTAAAGCCATGGGCATGGGCATACTGGTGCAAAAATATAATTACCGGGAATTTCTTATTTTCACTGGTATCCTCAGGGCAATATAAATAGCCCGGCAAATGGATGCCCATTGAAGTGTAAGGCCCTATTTTTGTTAAAATGCACCTTTCTATTTTAGGCCTTATCATTATTTGATCCATCCAATCGACACGGGAAGGATGGGTTTCCGCGACTTTATCGGGAGGGATACTTGGAGGTTCGTCCCCAAGCAACCACAAAAGGTTATTTCGGATATCCTCTTTCTGTTTTTCTATTGAACGAAGGCTGTCCCCATCAGCCAAAAACACCGGGCGCACGTCAGCTTTTCGCAGCTTGTGGCACTGCCCGGTTTTCCAGCCTTCAAAATCCCAATCATAAAAAGTTTTGTTTTCCCAGGGTATTTGCGTCCTCCCAAATTTTGCGTCCAAAAAATCTATGCAACGTTCTATGTCCCTGGTTGCAAGCGCATGGTTGCCCATTCTCGGATAGATCCCTATATTGCCTTCTGCTCCCAAAAAACCATATACTTTTTTCACGGAACGATAGCATTGTTCGTATGCCCATGGATTTATTTGCCTTTCTACATAAGAATAATGTATCAGTAGCGGCCGGGGGGCAATAAGGGAAAGTAGCAGGTTTTGATCTACCGGCAATTTATCTTCCCTCCCAAAGAAGAATTTTAGCCGTGGATGAAACCAGTGGGCAGATTTTGACGAAATATCGTCGAGGGTTTGGTTACAAAACGTGGGATCGGAGTAACGGTAGGGGGTTACGCCCCCTGTGCCGCTGCTACAGGTAACGACTGCCGATATCCTCTCATCGAATGCCGCAGCCCATAGGGATTGTTTCCCACGGCGCGAGTGCCCGGAGATCGCAATTCTTTCCCTGTCCACATCATCCCGCGTATATAAATAATCGACGACCCTTGAAGCAGCCCAGGCACGCCGCATCAAACAACTAAAGTCATAAGCTGGGTATAATGCCTGATAATCTTGGGTGTCGTCGTTGGAATCAGATGCATTATAAATACACGCTAAGTACCCCCTTCTTAATGCCAGTTGTGCCCAATCGCGATGCGTGTTTTGTGTTAGGTAAACAGGAAATGGGCCTTCTCCCGAAGGGATAAACAGTTCGCATGTGATCTTGCCCAGGAAGCCGGGACCAAAAGAAATTTTAACTTTTTGTACAACAAGCCTGTCTTCTTTTTTTTCCTCAACGATCTCATATTTTAAGTTTGTTGGGGACGGGGGGCGTTTGCCCGAAATCCAATGTTGATATTGTTCCTTAATCCATTTTTTCTTTCTTTCCCATTGCCCCAAATTAGTTATCTTTTCGCCTTCAAGCTCCAGGGGGTCAGGCAAACCATAACAAGAAGGCAGGATCGAAAAATCAGGGGGCAACTCGCCTGTCCTTTTTTGCCAGTCTAGCCAAGTACTGTCCAGAAGGCCCACCCTCAAACTTGTTGAAGCCCTGTGGTCGCGCGGATCGTTGATCTGGAGTTGTTCTTTTAAATAATTTTCACGGCTGTTGCTCTGGCCTTGAGCGAATAAGAACAAGGAAAAATGGACAAATGCCAAAACAAGAAATATCCTTTTCATCTTACCTGACATAAAATTGGCATAATAAAGTTAACACATCAACATGCCCCCCTTGCCCAAAGGGTACAACACTATGCACCTCTTGCCGCAAGGTAAGCGATATGATTAATTGAAACTGAAGCAAGATTATTAATCGAACTCAGGTTAATAGAGGGTAGGGGGTGGATAAAAAAACTAACCGTTGGACTTAGTACTTACAAATTGCAAGTTCGCCATGTCCTCAATTTTTTTTGCCACCCCCTAATAAAGAACGGTATTATTGGTAGTCAATTTCATCCTGAGAAATTGGCCAATAGAAATCCGCATAAGGGGCTTCTATGTCTGCAACGTCACGGTTGCCCGGACCAATTGGTTTCTGGAACATTTGCAGCCACATTACCCTATCCGACTCGAAAGCAAACTCTTTGATCCACTCGTTGTCGACTTCTTCCCAGTCAACCTGGGCATCGGTCAATCCGACATAAGTGCCGCCAATCGATTCGTCCCACGAACGTTCGCGGACAATGTTCAGGTCACTGGCCTGTCCGCCCGATCCTTGAATGGCTTTTATCCCTGCCCTCATAAGGTAAAGTTCTGCCGAACGGATAATCGGGATATTCTGGAACGGGTCGGTGTAACTGGCAGAGTCGGGCACCAAGAAAAACCTATTTGACAGGTAAACCGGGTCAGCCTCGTCAACAAATCCCTGAAAGGAATTTGACGAAAGGGTAGAACGGCCTTTTTCGATATTCGAATTATACACATAGCCTTCAAAGCGTTTAAACAAATCCCTTCGTTTATCGGCTTTCCATGCATCAGTTTCAGAATAATCGGGATTCATGATACCGACCCTTTGCAATACATCTTTATTAAGCGACCAGATCCACCATTCTTGGTAAGCATTAACCTGTGGGTATGTATAATTTATAAACCAGTTGTAATCGTTCAGGTGCCTGTAAGAATGATCTACCGTCAAAGTTGCATCGGCAAAATTCCCATACCAGATTATCTCAGGATCGGTCCATGGCGAGGTGCTGTTGTTCATGAAACAATCAGATGGGTCGTCTAAAAGGGCACGCGACACTTCTGAATCGTCAAGCACCCCGTCAAGCTCGTCCAATGCGCTATTGTATTCGCCCATCAGCATATATAACTTTGCCAACACTGCCATTGCCGCATGTTTAGTCGCCCTTCCATATTGATACGACTCATCCATGCCCGAGGCATATTGCTTGGGCAGCAAATCTTTGGCATTCAACAAGTCTGCTTTAATTTGATCGTATATAAGGCTGGTCGCAACAGGTGTATTGTCCAAAGCCAAGTCCATGGCAGAGGCAAACTGGGTGCGCAAAGGAAGTATTTCCGAACTATTGCTGCCATCGGGATCATAGGCAGGGCAAAAAAACATTACCAGCTGCAAATAAGTCTGTGCCCTAAGGAAATAGGCTTCGCCAATAAGGCGTTCTAGATTGTTTGTCCTGTCCGACTCGCTTATGCCGGGGAAAGGGTTGGATTCGAGGTATTCTATCAAGTAATTACAACTGGAAATAATCTCAAAAGAAGGTTCGAAAATATCATCGACAGCTGCCAACTGACTTGATGTAGAACGTGAATACACTTCGTTGTAGCCATTTTGCCCTATTTCCCGTACGATATCGGACATCCCGAAATGCATAAAAGTAACTATCCAGAGGGGAGATCCCTCGCTCCCTTGAACAAGCTGCTGGTAAGGGGCATAAATCCCCATTTCGGCTTCGCTTATATTGGTAAATTCCACGGTAGGCGATGTTTCACGGTCAAAGAAACCGTCTCCGCACGAGTATGTGAACAAGATCAGTGTGAACAAGCAAAAGAAATAAGAGAATTTCCCCAAGAACCTTGTATAAATAATATTTTTCATCTTTTCCATTTTTTTAAGTCCTAAAAAGTTAAATTAACTCCTATGCTAAACATCTTAACGGATGGCAAATATTCTGAGTCGTCATCGGTTTCAGGGTCAAAGCCAGAATAACCTGTCAATGTCCACACATTAGTGCCCGACACATATATTTTTGCAGCTTTAAGCCCCACTTTGTTGGCCATTGCTGGGGTAAGGTTATATCCCAGGCTAAGAGATTTCAACCTCAGGTAATCTGCTTTTTCCAAATATTTGCTCAAGCCTTCGCCTCTGTTCTTGGTGCCCCCGTTTGACCTGTCGTAGCGGGCAGATGCATCGGGGTCGACAGGGTTGTCAATGTCAGGGTTGGTCCAATAACCAGAAAGCCCAGTTTCAGGATCTGTAGCTCCCGTGTTCCATGCAGTGTAATAAGGGCTTGCGCTCTCGTATGCAATCAAAGGATATTTTGCTTTCTTCTTTTGTTCGTCAGTCCAGTCGGGTTTCCATGATTTATCCAGCATTTCCCTCTTGTACAACTTATTGCCTATGCCGAAAATGGTCCATTCTTTTTCACTGTAGTTAAACATATAGTTCCCGCCAGAAAATGTAAAAAATGCGCCAAGCTCAAAACCTTTATACCTGAAGGTATTGTTAAAACCTCCATAAAAAGTAGGATACTCTGATTTGTCTTTATGTACTTTTTGGTTTTGAGACAACCTGCCGTTTGTGTAATCATACGGGATTTTCCTTCCGGTACGCACGTACTCGCCCGATTCGTTGTAAGTAGCTTTGTCGTATTCCCACAACATGTGGACCCCCCTTTCCGGATCTACGCCGGCATAGTCGATTTTTTGGAACAGGCCCAAGCGTCCGCCAACAAATTCGGTACTCCCTTTTTCGGCTTCCATTTCTTCTGTCAACTCCATGATTTTGTTCTCGTTATATGAGATATTGAAATCTGTTGTCCAGGTAAAACCACCTTTTTGGACATTCACCGAAGAAATATTGAACTCGTAGCCCCAATTTTTCAGCCTGCCAACGTTTCCATATACCGAACCGATTGCGGCCGAAGGCGGTGTGCTCACCTGCAATAACAGCCCCGACACATTTTGCATGTAATAGGCAATCGATCCTGACAAGCGGTTCTGCCACAAGCCAAAATCAATGCCGAAATCATAGCTGTCGGTGGTTTCCCATGTCATAGACTCGTTCCCAACCGAGTAAGAAGTGCCTGCGGGGCTATAACTGTTCTCCCCATACCTTAAATCCGAGTCGTACCCTATGGTGATCAAGTTTTTATCGTTGGGGACATCTTGGTTACCGGTTTGCCCGAAGCTGCCGCGTATTTTTAATAACGAAAAGGTATTTTTCAAGCCAGCAAAGAAGGCTTCGTCAGACATGATCCATCCGGCAGACAGTGCATAAAAATTCCCCCACCGGTAATCCGGGGCAAAAACCGAAGAGCCGTCCCGGCGGGCACTTACGCCAAACAGGTACTTATCTGCAAATTTATAGTCGCCCCTGACAAAATACGAACGTATATACCTTTCGCCTGTGGTATAAGATGTCATTGAGGACATTGTGGCAGGCGAAGACGATCCCATTTCCTGGTTATTGCCAACAAGGCTGCTGCCCCTCATATCTGTGATTTTACGTTTAGACCTTTGTGATTCAGTACCTAATACGGCAGAAATGTTATGTTTGCCTTTAAACGTTGCGTTATAATTAAGGTAGGCATTATAATTATAGGAAATATAAGTCTGGTTGTTATGCCTTGCATAAGAAACCCCGTCATTAGAGATTAAAGCAGAAGACCAGAGTTTTGAATTATCCTGCAAAATGTCGAAGTCGGCCCCTGCTTTTACTGACAAGCCTTTCACCCAAGGTAAATGATACTCGATGTTTGATCCCCCTAACCCACGATAGTTTTGTTTTTGGTCCAATATATAGTCCCTGTTGCTTGCCATGGCAAAGTTGCCGGCCCCGGGGTTCCAGTAGCCGGTAGGGTCTGTTTCGTCGTATACCGGGAACCAAGGGATACCGCTACGGGTGACTTCACCAAAACCGCCTATAGAGCCATCACTGCTGCCCAGCGTGCGGTGGCTTTCAGATTTCACCCTGAAACTATTGGTGTAGGCCACATTCAAACGGGTACTCCATTGCAGGTTTTCGATAGGGGAATAATCGGCGTTTATCCTTGATGAAATGCGTTCCATGTCGTTGCCTACGCTGATGCTTTTATCGTTCCTGTATGAAACAGACGAGTAGATAGCCCCTTTGTCAAACCCCTGTTTTAAAGAGATATTAATATCATGGTAAGACCCTGTCCTCAATATATAATCGAACCAGTTGGTTTCTACCTGTTCGGCCTCTTCACGGGTAAGAGTTGAAGGATAATAGCTGTTCAGGATATAATCTGTATTAAAAGTCCGGTCGGGTTCGTTTGTGTGGGCAAGGCTCATGTCGGCAATTTCCCACCATTCCGCTGTATTCACGAAATTAAATTTCTCAATTGGTTTGGCCAGGTGTGAAATCCCGGTTGAATAATCTACCTGCACCGAGCCTTTTTCTTTAGCTTTCCCTGTTTTGGTGGTAACAAGGATAACCCCATTCGATCCCCTGGAACCATAAATGGCCGTTGCCGCGGCATCTTTTAGGATCTCGATCGACTCAATATCATTCGGGTTCATTGTGGCCATAATGTTTTGTTGTGCAGTGGCATCGTTCAGTCCAACGCTCCCATTACCAAAAACTGGCATGCCGTCTACGATCCACAGAGGATCGCTGCCAGAACTAATCGAATGGTAGCCACGTACCTGGATATTTACAACAGAACCAGGCGATCCGCTGCTTGTTGCCACCTGCACCCCTGCTGCCCTTCCTTGCAGCACATCGGTAAATGACGATGTGGGGGTTTGTACCAACTCGCTGCTTTTTACTGTTGCCACCGAACCAATTAAATCCCTTTTTTTCCTGGTGCCATAGCCAATTGCAACAACTTCTTCAATGCCTACGGTTTCCTCTTCCATGGACACATTGATTACCGGCTGCCCCTTGTACTCAACCTCTAAGGTTTTCATGCCTACGAAAGAGAAGACAATTACCTTGGTTGCATCGGGTATGGACAGTTCATATTTCCCGTCGGTATCTGTTATTATGCCCACAGTCGTGCCTTCTACAACTATTGACACCCCCGGTATTGGACGTCCTTCCATATCGACCACGGTCCCAGAGATGATCTTTTTTTGTTCCGTTTCCGTCTCAACAGGTAACGTCTCGACCTTCTTTTCAGCTTTTTTGATAATTATTGCTTTGTGCACAATAGAATAAGTGAGATCTGTCCCTGTCAGGCATTCTGTCAGTATTTCTTCTGCCGTGGCATCCTTGAGGTCGACATTCAACCCTGTAACATTTCTCACATCTTCGGAATTGTAGAAGAAATTGAACTCCGACTGTTTCTTTATAGTCCAAATAACCTCTTCCAGGTTGGCATTTTTCAAGTCTAGGTTCATTTTTACCGTTTGCGAATAAGCCTCTGAGGTATTTGCGCCCACGTGCAATACCGAAATCAGGATAATAATACCTATTGCTTTTAGCATAATTAGATACTTTAACAGCCCCCTCCAATCAGAGGGGAACTTTACGTCATTTTTTTTCATAAATTTGTAATGTTAATTAAACAATTAATAATTCTGCTCACGCAGGGTACAATCAACAGGAGATGTTGCGAGCATTTCCTGTTTTTTTTCTATTTCTTATAAAACGTGATCTCGTCCCCCTTAATTTCAATGTCAACTTTGTCTGTTGATTTTATAATCTCCAATATATGGCCTATGCTCCCATACCTGTCGAGGTTTCCACTGAACCTCAGTTCTTTCACCGAAGGGTCAGGATAATAAACATTTGCCGAATACCACCGGGTCAGGATTTCCATAATATCCTCAAGCCGTTGATCGTAAAAGATAAAACGGCCTTCCTTCCATGCCGTGTACAAGGCAGGATCTACCCGGGCAACACCGACCACGCACTTTTCCACGTCAAATTTTGCCTGATCGTTTGGGGAAATGACCACTGCATCGAATTTTTTATCCGGGGAGTTTATCCTCACCTTGCCCTCTACTAAGGTGGTAACAATCTCATCATATTTTTCATATGCATTGACATTAAATTCTGTGCCAAGCACTTCTATGTTTATCCCCCCTGTTTCAACGATAAATGGCCTGTCCTTGTTTTCGGAAACTTCGAAATAGGCTTCACCTGTTAGCTCGACCCTACGTTCGCCCCCTACAAACTGCACAGGGTACCTTATTTGGCTCATCGAATTCAAAAAGACATGAGTGCCGTCAGAAAGGGCCAGGTTAAATTCACCGCCGCGAGGGATTTGTACCGTGTTGTATATGGGTTTGTTAATCTCTTCGCCAGGGGCTTTCGCATAATCCAGCTGCCCTTGTTTCCGGTTAATTAAAGTACCGTCTTTTTCCGTTAGCGAAAACTCCTCTTGGGCATCAAGGTTTACCCTTTCCCCTCCATCGAGTATCAAAGTCGCTTTTGTTGTGCCGGGCTTTATTTCGGCAACAACAGGGGCTACCTCAACGGGGGCATTTATTTTATCGTACAAGAAATACCCCCCAAGCCCAAGCATAAATATTGCGATAAAAGATGCTGCATACCGGAACACTTGCTTTGTGACAGAAAGCCTCCGTTTTTTCTTCATTTTCAGTGAAATGCCTTCCCACCCGGCATTAATGTCGATTTGCCGGTACCTTTTATTGCGGGACTCGAAATTTGCCGAATTTTTAATTTGTTTGTATAATGATTTATTGTCATCACTTTCATCTATCCAGCCTGCCAGTTCTTGTTTCTCCCCGTCAGTAATTATATCCCCGACTTCTTTGGCGATCAAATGAGCTATCCTTTTATATGATGTGTAACTTTTCATCCGCATAATTACCAATTCCACGTTGTTTATGGTTAAAGCACAAAAAAACTAAAAACGGGTGACAAGAATTTACAAAAAAATAACCATTTCATAAAACAACTATTTATAACTGCAATAAAATATTTATTCTGTTTACCCTTCTGGCATTGTTTCTTTCCCGGCTGCCGTTTCTGCTGCATCAAGGAAAGCGCATATGTCCTTGTCCTTGCACAATTGCGGCTTATCTGCCATTTCTCCCCACATAACAATCAACTGCTTCAGAGTGGCAGGGTTGATCTCCATTGGGTAAATCCAGCTAAAACCGGGCCGCAACCTTGTATATTCATTCTGGGCGTACAGGCCCTGCCTGCATAAGGACAAGCCTTCTACTGCTTCGCCGGTTATTTCCCTGCCAGACAAAACACGCTCGCGCATGCTTATGTAAACCATATATGATTGTACCAACAAAATCCGGCTTTGCAGGAACCTTGCAGTGACTTTTAACGGGGAAATGATCAAATCATCCCAAATAATGGTATTTATGCCAACAGGCAGTGCTTCTATCAGTTGATTGATTTTCTCGAGGGATTGGCCTAATTTCTTCATCATCGACCGGCTACGCCTATCCACCAAAGCACAACTTTCCGAGGTAAGGATATTTCCCGTGTCCTTGGCACCTTCTTTTACCAGCCTGACAAAACTATCTTTGTATGTGACCACCACATCGTTTAACGGTCCCCATTGCGGCAGGCTTTCCGGTGCAAGTTGAGAGATATTCAACGCCCACAGTGAATAATACCCCCGGGGTTCTTCGCCAGGTTTTAAGCCTTCAAGTGTTTCAACATTTTTTAAAATCTTCATCACATCGACCAAAACCCCTGTAGCGTCAGGGCCTAGCAAACCATGGAAAAAACCGCAAAGCCAAGATTCCCAACGACAAGAAGGCTGCCATTGTTTGCGCTGGGCATAAAGGGAAAGTAGCCATCCCATTGAATGATAGACATATACGCCGCCCATGAAACCTGCAAAACTGTCATACTTGCCAATAACATCAAAATGGTCGTCTATGCGATCAAAATTTGTAAAAGGCACAACAGGCACATCTGTCCCACATGCATAAAACAGTTCCTGATGGACGATTATCCTACGGTTACCCCCGTCTTTAGCATTTATTTCATCCACCAAACGGGGCCAGGCCTCAATACGTTCCGGCCGGTGAGTGCCAGGCAAACAAGTTATGGCAGAAACCGAACCGGGAGGGATGTGTGGGACTACGCGTCTGGCAACCATGCTGTCATCGGGTTCTGCCATCCCCCAGAATATGCGTCCCAACCCGGCAGGGACTAAGCCACGGGCTTTTGCCCCATCGTACATATAATCCAAATGCTTATTCCACCTTTCTACATTTTCAATGTGTCCACAGTTAGGGCAGCCGCCCCCTTTCGCAAATACCGGATTCCGGTATTTAGCACTGTTCATTTCAGTTTTTGCCATGCTGCAATTATAAATCACCCCGTCAGGATGCCCTTCGGTAACCCCTTCGCCATAGACATTTTCCTGCCAGTTGGCAAAGATTCCGGTCAAGCGGTGTCGATGCTCCGCAAGTATGTCGAGCCATGCATCGGCTTCTTCCCAAAAGCCGGGCTTTTCGGCACACAGGTGCTGATCCCATCCGCCAACCCTTGCCGCCGTAGGGCGGCACATATCCCCCTCTTTATAAGCCCCCTCCGGCGCACCCCAGGGATAGCCGGGGCCACACCAGGCCATGGTCTTCAACCCCCGTGCATCGATACAATTCCATATTGCCTGTGAAACCATAAAAGGTTTCTGTTTTATCCATGTGGCTTTGGCGCCGCTCAAAAGGGTGTCGTCGAAAACAACGTGGTTAGCACGGTTCTTTACTCCCCATACCACAAAACGCAACAATTTGCCGGGGTTGCCTGCCCAATCTTCCCACCGCCAAGAAATTGAATCGCTAAAATGCGATTTTTTGCTTTCAGTGCCCCAACTGCGGCGCCGCACATGCGATGTGTCGAAAAGGACCCTCAACGGCACAGACGGGCTTTCCTCAACGTGCAGATCCCTGGGCATTGGCGGTGTTTCCGGTTGGATGTCTACTTGCGGATGAACGAAACGCACACCCAAAAATTGTTCGGCAAAACAGTAAACCGCATATTGCAGTCCCAAGCAGTCAATGGCACGAAGGACTGCTATGCGCCGACTATTTAATTTTGTAATATCCAAAACAAAACCCTGCTCTACCAGATGTGTTTTTTTTATTTTCCCTTGCTCCTCCAAATTTTTTATTTGATCCAGATTTTCTGCTGTCCCTATAAGAATATCCAAATCTGCCTTAATTTTTTTTTGCTCGTCATTAAGTAAAAAACTGTCGGCACCAAAGGCATTTTCCCAGAAAACACGAAGATCTTCTACGGCAAGCCCTAAGGCTGATGCCTCCTGATCGGCAAACGAACCGGCTATAATCCGGCATACTGTTTTGTTCGTTGCCATTCTCCTGCCATTTCCCATTTTCCCGGCATCGGAACACGCCACAGTCGATGTTAGCCCGGCAATAGCAATACCGGAAGAAATTACTCCTGATGATTTTAAAAATATCCGTCGGGAAACGGATCGGTTTTCATTATTCTTATCTTTCATAATCATTATTTGTTTTGAATGACAATTATTAATTCTCCCCCTGCTTTCAGTTTTACGGGTATCCCTTTGCTTAAGCTTTCACTGCTGTAATTTCCTGTCAATTCTTTCTCAGAAGAAATAATTGAATATTTTTTCCCCTTTTCGAGGGCAAACCATTCAGGGAACTGGTTAATGCGCGGATAATTCACCGGCAGGTGTAAAATATTTTTATGGCGTTGGGTATCGAAGACTAGTTTCCCCTCCCAGTCGTTTTGGGCTGTCAACACAAAATAGTACCCGTTGTCGTTTTTTTCTGCCCCGAGCATCACATCTTCGCGCCAGGGATGGACATGTGCCCCCTGCGACTTCCACAACGCATACATAATTGCCGTACGGGCAAAATTGCCGTCGCCGTGCCACCCTCCGATAGTGCCATCGTCTTGCTGCATGGCAAACATGACCTTCATTTCGCTGTCAACCCATTTGCCCAACCCGGGGCAAGGCTCATAGTTATACAGGCAAATGCCACTTTCCAGCGCATCGGCATAACCATCGTGGCTGGAGTCCTGCCAACGGTAGTCACGGTATTTGGCATTAAGTTGCGAATAGCCCTTCAATACGGCATTACGGTATTTTTCTGTTTTGTCAACCATCCAAACCGAATAATAGGCATCAAAAACATAGCCCCAATTATCTACTATTTTATTGTCGATTACTTCTCCTGTTTTCGGGTTAATGGTGTTATAAAAAAGCCCATCGCCATTCCTCCCTGCCTCTAATATCCTGTCCAAAAGATCATGGTATGGCTTTTCATACTGGCGTTTTTTGCTAATATCTACATAATTCAGGGTTACATATAGTTCGCTTAAACCCCCTATTATTTCACAACCATGGTCGCGGATCCGTAAATAATCCGTTTGCGATAAATCGCATTCGCCCAACATATAATAATCGCCTATTTTTTCTGCCCATTCAAGATATTTTGAGTTGCCTGTCATCCAATACATCCTCGATAAAGTTTGCAGCATTTCTCCATTAACTTCTTCTACCCGTTTAGGAGGAAAATTATATTTGTCGTTGTGCTTTAGCAAGACAAAATGTTCCGACAAATCATCCAGCATTTCGGTCAAACGTCCATGCCATGGCGACTCTCCGATATATTCAGTCAATGGGATCAGCCCGTCTTTGATGTACTCTGATGCCCCAAATATTATTTGCCCCATATCCTGTCGATCCGAGAAGAAGCCTTTTTTCGAAAATGAATAAATATCAGGCAAAGAGCCAATCCTGGAAGTCAGTTCCTGTTCGGCTTTCAGCATATCCAACATTTTCCCGGCATACAGTGCGCTATCGAGCAGATATGATGCCAGCACCATAAACGGATAATTGTCGGCAGCAGAATTATGGGGTTCCCACACATCTTTTTTGTCATTCAAATTTGAAGGGATAAGCCCGCTAACACTATCGGCATGGACCAGCCAGCCTTTTACAAATTTCAAACTGCGTACATAGCTTTCGTTTGCCTGCTTCCCGTTTTTCAATGCATTGTCAATTATTTCTTTTTGAAATTCAGGTTGTGCCGCACAAGATGTAAAAACGGCAAATAATAAGAATACTGATATTTTTAACATACTGATATTTTTTTTCACATTTCACCCTTTTTCATTATCTGGCCATACATTTTTGCCATTGCAAGTAAAGGGTTATGTCCTAAATAATCTTTTGAAGGGAGGTTGTACCGTGAATGCGGCTTCCTTTGCAATTCTTCCTGCTTGCCTACTAGGGGGTGGTAAAATTCCCATATCTCTCCTGTTTCCCTGAATTGTTTGGCTGTGGCATCCAATGCTTTTTCCAATATTAGCCTGGCAGCATCAGGGCGGTCATAATCCAGGCAGCCACGTGCGATCCAGTAGGTCATGCTGTTCCATGCAGGCCCGCGCCACATCCTCAGCTCAAATTTAGGGTTGCTGACCGAGACGGTCGATACAGGGTGAGGCGTAAAAAAATGCCTTTTGTCCAGTACATAACTGTCAATTAAGCAATTGGCACGTTCGCTGCTGATAGCACCTGCAACCATAGGCCAAAGGTTCTCGAACACAATGTTCCGTAAAGACGTGTCCCTAACTGCCCAAATGTCATAATACATTGAATCCGGGGAATAATAAAGGCTGTCGTTAATGAAGTTTTTAAGTTCAGTTTTCCTTTCTGAGAAATAGCTGGTTCCCATCCCCAATTGCCCCGACCATTTTTCTGCATATTTATACAACATAAAAACATGCGAAGTAGCATCTATGCAAGCCCATGCACCTAAACCGGCTTCATCAAACCGGATACCTTCGTCCACGCCACTTTCCCATTTTTTCAATAAAATATCGTTATAGAAAAAACCTTCAGGCACCGCCTTTCGTTCATTCTCAAACCATGTAATTTGCCTGATCAAAGAAGGATAAAATGTTTTTAAAACGCTGTCGTTGCCAGAAAGCCTGGCATAATCGTCTATTGCAACCACCCAAACCGGCGGGTGCCCCTGGCTATCGCTGTTCCAGCGGACCTCTTTCCGTTGCGACATACCCCCGGGCATCCATATCGAGCCTGGCACCAAGCCTGAAGGCTCCTGGTTTTTTATGTTGTTATACAATTGCCTTATCCCATGCCCCGGGTCATAAACAAATGCGTCAAATACTTGGTGGACAATATCCCAATGGCCAAAAGCAGTGCCGGAATAGTAGCCGGGACCTATTTCTTCCCAGTCATAATCGAAAGGATATGATTTTGGATGGGTGCTCTTTTCATGTAAACCTTTTACATATTTCAACATAGGCTCCCACTCTTTTTTGCCCGGATATTTAAATTCTTCGATGTTAGGCATTTGCCCCTTGTACGAACAAGATAAAAAATACAGGGGGGTTAGTACTGTACATAATATTTGCAGAAAGTGCCGTTTTATCATCTTTAACTATTTTTTGACAAGCAAAAACAAAGCTTGGCAAGTAATTTCTAAATTGTTTTTAACAAATAAGCACAGAAACAAGGCAGGTGGGTGACAATAATTTTGAAGTTTTTTTTATCCCACACCATGCCCAAAAGGGGAGATGAGGTACTTAAGGTGCTGTTTGTCAAAATAATAGCAGGTACTGCTATTTGCAACATAAAAATACAAACACCACAGTTGTTGTTTTTTTAGTTGGGGCGGGGGATTTATTATGCCTACTGAGAATGGCAAATTATGAATAAGGTAAATAAATGATCTTTAAGCTTAATGCGCAATGACTTAAAAGCCCTGAGTTTTAATGTCTTCACAGTATTGACAGAAATCCCGAGGCTTTCTGCTATTTCATTGTTTTTAAGCCCGTCGAGCGACATTTCGATAACCCTCTGGCTCTGGGGCGGGAGGACGCCAATTTCGTTATATATTATCTGATAAGTCTCTTCTTCTATAATATTGTCCCTGAAATAAAGTTCAGATTCAAAATATTCCATATAGGCGTTGGCCTCCTTGTTTGAGTTGCGCAAATAATTCAAACTCTTATTCCTGACAGTTTTATACAGGTATGATTTAGCAGAATTTATTGATGTTATGTCTTTCTCTTTTTCCCAAAAATAAATAAATGCATCCTGGACTATATCGAGGACAGCTTCATCGTCGTTGACATATTTTTGGGCAAAAATACATAACGAAGCATAAAAATTTTCAAAGAGATACTTGAACGCTTTTATTTCTCTTTTACGAATACCTTCAATTGTTTTTTTGTTAGGTGACATTCTTCTACAGTTCTGCTCCAAAAATATAATTATCCGGTTAAATAAAAAAGACCGGGCAGCTTGTTGTGAAACAGAACTGGATAAAATCAGTGACCCATTTAACATGCAAGGCCTTTTCAGATAAAAAAATAAAAATTACATATTTTTTTTCAGGACCATTAAGGGTATACAAATTAAGGATTGTCCTTTAATAGAGGACATGATTTTTTTTCATAATTTGGAATAGGTTTAGTTTAGCTTAAAAAAGGGGCAATTTTTATAATTGCCCCTTTAAAATATCTGCTAACCAGCATCAAACATTAAGCTGGCTCTCTGCTCCTCCCGTTAACCGGACCCCCGTAGTCCCTCCCTGCGACAAACTGACATCAACAGGTGTGTTTGTTTTCCATGCCCCGTTGGTAAAATCTGGGACATCAATTGAATTCGATTTATTTGCCACCGACCATTCGCTAAGAGGCGCGATAACGCTCCATAATGCTGCATCGTACACATCCTGGTCGAGGGGGATGCCGTTTCTTAAACAGTCTATTAACCTCCAGTCCATTATAAAATCCATCCCTCCGTGGCCTCCTACTTTTTTTGCCATGTCGCCAACTAATTTTACAATCTTGGGCGTATATTTTTCTTCGAGCACTTTTAATTCATCTTCCCCTAACCAGTCATGCCCTTTTGAAATCCTCCCGGGCAAAGGATATTTCCGTGCAGTGCCATGTGTCCCGCTAACTAAGTGGATACGTGAATACGCCCGGGGGCTTGTCACGTCATGTTGTACCATAATAGTTTTCCCTTTATCCGTGCGGACCATGGTAGTGTTCATATTCCCGCGGTAGCCATTTGTGTCGAATTCTTTGAAGAAATCATCGTTGGCTGCCAGCTCCGAAGCCTTCTTGCCCATCTGGAAATCGTTGCTCGACATCGATGTAAGATAGTCCATTTTGTCGCCGCGGTTTACATTCAGTACTTGGCAAACCGGTCCCAGTCCATGTGTTGGGTAAAGGTTGCCATTGCGGTGTTGGTTTTCTTTTAACCTCCACATGTCGGAATAGCCGTCTTTGTTAAAATTATTGTCAACAAGTGTATGGATATAAGCTCCTTCTACATGCACTATTTCTCCGAAAAATCCTTGGCGGGCCATGTTAAGGGTAAGCAGTTCAAAAAAACCGTAACAACAGTTCTCCAGCATCATGCAGTGTTTTTTTGTGCGTTCCGATGTTTCGACCAATTGCCAGGCCTGGTCAACTGTTACTGCCGCAGGTACTTCCGTTGCTGCATGCTTGCCGTTTTCCATGGCATAAACTGCCATAGGGGTATGCAACTGCCAAGGGGTACATATATAGATCAGATCGATATCTGGGCTTTCGCACATTTCTTTCCAGGCATCCTCGCTGCCTCCATATTCTTTGGCTTTGGGAAGTCCGTGTTTCTCAAGTATTTTTTGGCCTTTCCCCAACCTGCTGGGATCTTTGTCGCAAAGGCCAACTATTTTAATGCCGTCAATATTCGACATGCGTTCCACTGCGCCCGGCCCACGGTTCCCCAAGCCGATAAAACCAATCCTGACGGTTTCTATTTTAGGGGCAGCATAACCGCTCATGTTAAATTTCTGCGGGTGCGTAGCCAGTGCCGATTCTTTTATCCCGGCCAATTGCGAGCCGGTTTGTTGCGAATGCCCTGTTTGAGTACATGACGAAAATCCGCCAGAAAGAATACCAGCTCCGGCAACTCCGGCAAGCTGAAAGAAATTTCTCCTATTTGTTTTCATCTCAATATAGTTTTAGTTTTGAATTTATTTAAAAAGTTCATACTGTGAAATTAAAAAGTTTTAAGTCAAATTCAATTGATTTGTTGAGAAAAACAAAAACATTTCCCGTAATGCACTAAGCGTTCCAGTATTTAGCCTGTTTGGCTTGGGCTTATACCTTTGGCGAAGCACTCCAGCATGCCAGTCCCCCAAGCGAAGTTTCCCTGTAATTGCTTTGCAGGTCTATCCCGGTCTTGTACATGGTTTCCACGACTTCGTCAAAACTGATGCGGTGCCTCCCGTCCGACATCAAAGCATAGGTATTATGGGAAACAGCGCGTTCGGCTGCAAATGCATTTCTTTCTATACAGGGGATCTGCACAAGCCCGGCCACGGGGTCGCATGTTAAACCAAGGTGGTGTTCCAGCCCCATTTCAGCTGAATATTCAATCTGGTAAATGGTCCCTCCCATCAACTGAGTGGCAGCCGCCGATGCCATAGCACAGGCAGTCCCCACTTCGCCCTGGCAACCAACCTCTGCTCCCGATATCGAGGCGTTATTTTTTACAAGGTTGCCAAACAGCCCTGCTGTTGCCAATGCCCTTAAAATGGCACTTTTGTCGGTTTTGTAAACTTTTTTGAAATATTTCAGTACAGCAGGCAGTACCCCGCTAGCCCCACAGGTTGGGGCTGTTACTATTTCCCCCCCCGAGGCATTCTCTTCTGAAACCGCCAGTGCATAAGAAAACAATTGAGAACGCCGTTTAAAAGGTGTGGCAAAATTATGCCCCTTCATATAAAACGATTGCGCTTTCCGGGGAAGTTTTAATATGCCGGGCAAAACGCCGTCCTTGTCCAGCCCTCTTTTTATGCTGGCTTCCATTACCCTCCAAACCCCATCAAGATAATCCCAAATCCCTACTACTTCATGTTCAAGCACATACTCCCAAAATTGGGCGCCGTTTGAGTTGCACAACTTCAGGATCTCGTCCATGCTTTTATGTGGGTAAATATGTTTAGTCTCTGTTTCTGAATTATCGCCAATTATTGCACCGCCCCCGATACTATAAGCCGTCCACTCGTCCAGCAGTGTATTTTGATGATTGAATGCAGAAAATTTCAGGGCATTGGGATGTTTGGGGAGAAATACTTTGGGCTCCCAAAAGATTTCGAAATCCTTGTCGCTGAATGTTTCCTGTATCACCCGGTCGGTCAAATGTCCTTTCCCTGTAGCTGCCAAGCTCCCATATAAAGTAATTTCGAAACGTTTTGCACCGGGATTTTTTTGTAAAAACTGTCCTGCCGCTTTTTGTGGCCCCATTGTGTGGCTGCTTGACGGTCCACGGCCAATTTTATATATTTCCCTGATCGATTCCATTTTACAGTTTTAAATAACACAAATGAATGATATTCCTGTGAAACAATCAATATTTTGTGTAAATAAAAAATTGTGGTTTTGTTAAGGATTTTTGAATGGTATGATAAAAAAGATCTTTTTATCAAAATATCCCCCAATTTCCTGCTATTTTGTATTTTTAATCCAAAATTTTAACAAATCATGAAAAAATTAAGCCTTATTATGTGTATTGCCGTTTTTGCGGCTTGTTCACCTTCAGCTAAAAAAAGTATTGAAATGACTTACAAAAAAACAGATTTTGAATCGCTTGTCGATGGGAAGGAAACACGTGCCTTTACCATGGAAAACGAGAACGGGATGACTGTCGTGTTAACCAATTACGGGGCTAAAATTGTTTCCATTTATGTGCCAGGCAAAGACGGCGGTTTTGCCGATGTTATGCTCGGTTTTAAGTCTGTTGCAGACTATCAGCGATACGGTGCCAGCCACGGAGCTGTTGTGGGGCCTTTTGCCAACCGCATTGCCAACGCGCAATTTACCATCGATGGCAAGGCTTACCAACTGCCGGTTAATAACGGCGAAGCCTGTTTGCACTCCGGTCCCGACAGTTGGTACAGGAAAGTGTGGGATTATGAAAAAAACGGCAATGTTACGGTTTTCAGCCTGGATAGCCCCGATGGGGATTTCGGTTTCCCGGGGAATAAAAAGGTAACTGTAACTTACACCCTGACCAACGACAATGAACTCAAAATCGACTATCATGTAACTACCGACAAAGCCTGCTTTTTTAATTTGACCAACCACAGTTATTTTAATTTGCGCGGCGAAGGGGACGGCGACATACTGGGGCATGTTTTGGTGGTTAATGCAGATAAATCTACGCCGGTAGATTCTGCAATGATACCTACCGGGGAGATAGTCGATATCTGCGGGACAGCCCTTGATTTCACCACCCCGCATGCCATTGGCGAACGGATTGACGCCGACAATGAAATGTTAAAATTCGGTTCGGGTTATGATTTTAATTATGTGATAAACAAAGCAGATGGGGAATTGGGCTTTGCTGCCAGTGCATTTGAACCGGAAAGTGGCCGTTTTATGGAAGTCTATACCACCGAACCGGGCGTGCAGTTATACACAGGGAACCATTTGAAAGGAAATGAAACAGGGAAAAGTGGCGTTGCCTACACCAAGCGTACCGGTTTCTGTTTGGAAACACAACATTTCCCAGACAGCCCGAACCACCCCAATTTCCCTACAACATTGTTAAAACCGGGCGAAGAGTTCAATTCTACTACTATTTACAAGTTTTCTGTAAAGGAATAAATAAATTGGTTTTTACATTTTTGCAACATAGGTTGTCGCCAGCACACGGCTTCCGCATTTAAAGTGATTTTAACCCAATATTGTGTGGCTTCACAGCTTTAATTTATGGATGGATTGATTATCTTTGCCGCACAAAACTTCGGTATAGGTTTGGATTGATTTCAGCATATTGCCGGAGCATAACTTGAAACAGATTAAGTATTTGACAACGAAAAATTTTTATATAAAGATGATAAAGATAACTCTTCCTGATGGCAGTGTGCGTGAATTTTCAGAACCTTTGAACGGACTGGGGCTTGCAAAGTCTATTTCGCCCCGTTTGGCAAAAGATGTATTGGCCGTTTCGGTTAACGGGCAGGTTTGGGATCTGACCAGGGAAATTACGGACGATGCGAACGTTAAACTTTATACGTGGGAAGACAGGGAAGGGAAGGAAACATTCTGGCATTCGTCGGCGCACTTGATGGCAGAGGCCATTGAGTTTTATTACCCCGGCACAAAATTTGGCATCGGGCCAACTGTCGACACAGGCTTTTACTACGATGTTGACCTGCCCGAAGGCAAACAACTTTCAGAGAAAGACTTTCAGAAGGTTGAGCAAAAGATGCTCGAACTTGCCCGGCAAAAAAATGACATCGTACGTTCCGAAATATCAAAAGAAGATGCCCTGAAAATGTTCAAGGCAAAGGGCGACGAGCTTAAGCAGGAGCTGATTGGCGAGTTGGAAGATGGCACAATAACCCTATACAACCAAGGTGGCTTTACCGATTTGTGCCGCGGGCCACACCTGCCCAATACCGGCTATATAAAAGCGATAAAATTGACCGCAATTGCCGGCGCCTACTGGCGCGGCGACGAACATAACAAAATGCTCACCAGGGTCTACGGGGTCACTTTCCCAAAACAGAAAATGCTGGCAGAATACCTGGAGATGATAGAAGAAGCCAAAAAGCGCGACCACCGCAAGATTGGCAAAGAAATGGAGCTATTTGCTTTTTCCGAAGCCGTGGGGCAGGGCTTGCCGCTTTGGTTGCCCAAAGGCACGCAGCTCCGCATGCAACTGGAAGATTTCCTGAAAAAAGTACAGAAAAAATATGGTTACGACCAAGTGATGACCCCACACATAGGCGATGTGAAATTGTACAAAACATCGGGGCATTACGAAAAATACGGGAAAGATTCCTTCCAGCCTATCTCGACACCCGCCGAGGGCGAGGAATACCTGTTGAAACCGATGAATTGCCCGCACCATTGCGAAATATACAAATGGAAGCCAAAGTCGTACAAAGACCTGCCCGTAAGGATGGCAGAGTTCGGCACGGTATACCGTTACGAAATGAGCGGAGAATTGCACGGCCTGACCCGGGTACGCAGTTTTACCCAAGACGATGCCCATATTTTTTGCCGCCCCGATCAGTTAAAAGACGAATTCAAAAAAGTAATAGATATTATATTTATAATTTTCAAAGCCCTTGATTTTGAAAACTATACTGCCCAAATTTCTTTGCGCGACCCGGACAATCCCGAAAAATATATAGGGACAAAAGAAAACTGGGACAAGGCAGAACAGGCAATTGTTGAAGCCTGCGAAGAGAAAGGCCTGAATACGGTGACAGAGCTTGGGGAAGCTGCCTTTTATGGGCCGAAGCTCGATTTTATGATAAAAGACGCACTCGGGAGGAGCTGGCAATTGGGCACCATACAGGTTGACTATAACCTGCCGGAACGTTTTAAGCTCGAATACATAGGCGCAGACGACAACCGCCACCGCCCTGTAATGATACACCGCGCCCCCTTTGGTTCGATGGAACGCTTTGTTGCCGTGCTGATAGAGCATACGGCAGGGAAATTCCCATTGTGGCTCACCCCTGAGCAGGTCGTAGTTTTACCTATTAGTGAAAAGTATAACGATTATGCAAAAAAAGTTTCAGATTTTCTAAATATTTCCGATATTCGCACCATCATTGATGATCGTAATGAAAAGATTGGTAGGAAGATACGTGACAATGAACTAAAAAGGGTCCCTTATCTGTTGATTGTTGGCGAACAAGAAGCCGAAACAGGAACCGTTTCTGTAAGGCGGCAAGGGGAAGGAGACAAAGGGACAATGAAAAGCAGCGAATTTGCTGACTTTATATTAAAAGAAGTAAAAGATCAATTATCAGGATTGTATAACTAACTAATAGGAGGAATTTAAAATAGCTATTAAAAGAAGAGGTCCGAGGAATTATCAGCCAAGGAGGACACAGGAGCCGGAACACCGAATAAACCATAGGATTAGGGTGCCTCAGGTAAGGCTGGTAGGGGATAACATCGAAAACCAGGGGGTTTATCCTTTACGCGAGGCATTACGGATTGCAGACGAAATGGAGCTGGACTTAGTGGAGATTTCGCCCAAAGCAGACCCTCCCGTTTGCAAGATAATTGATTACTCAAAGTTTCTCTATCAGCAGAAAAAGAAACAAAAAGAAATGAAAGCCAAATCGGTAAAAGTGGTGGTGAAAGAAATACGTTTCGGGCCACAAACCGATGAACACGACTTTAACTTTAAGCTCAGGCACGCAGAGAAATTCTTAAAAGAAGGCGCGAAAGTAAAAGCATTTGTGTTTTTTAAGGGAAGGTCGATACTGTTTAAAGAGCAAGGCGAAATTTTACTGCTGAAACTGGCAACTTCATTGGAAGAGCTGGGGACTGTAGAACAAATGCCCAGGCTCGAAGGGAAACGCATGACAATGTTTATTTCACCGAAAAAGAAGTAATACAGTTCTTTGAAAAGATTTAATTAGTAGGATTATGCCAAAAATGAAAACGAATTCCGGGGCAAAAAAACGTTTTAGGCTCACCGGAAGTGGTAAAATTAAAAGGAAACATGCCTACAAAAGCCACATTTTGACTAAAAAAAGTACAAAACGTAAACGTAACTTGACTTATTGGACTACAATTGACAAGACCAATGAGAGCAACGTTAAGCTTTTGTTGAACATGAAGTAGCCCTTGGGGGTTACCAAAAGAAATCCTTTTGATCGAGAAAAAGGTAAACAAAGTGATTAACCAGATGATTGAGCATTAAAGATTTCCGCCCTTTATTAGGGCGGGGGCGCCGATTGTCAAAAAAAAAGATTAAAGTATGCCAAGAAGTGTAAACCATGTAGCATCACGGGTCCGAAGGAAAAAGTTGTTGAAAAAGACCAAAGGTTATTTCGGCTCCCGTAAAAATGTCTGGACAGTTGCCAAGAATACTTGGGAGAAAGGCCAGCAGTACGCTTACCGCGACAGGAAAGCGAAGAAAAGGACGTTCCGCGCATTGTGGATCCAGCGCATAAACGCTGCCGCTCGCATCGAAGGGATGTCGTATTCACAATTCATGGGGTTGTTAAAAAAGAACGACATCGAGATAAACAGGAAAGTTTTGGCCGATTTGGCCATGAACCAGCCCGAAGCGTTCAAAGCAATTGTTGAAAAAGTAAAATAATAAAGAACTGTATTGAAAATTAAGGTGAAATACTAACATAAGCCCGAAGTTTAAACTTCGGGCTTTTTATTTATTTTATAGATGCAAAAATATTTATTGTTGCTGTCGTGCGTGTTGCTGTCGTGCCACTGCCATTCGCAAGAAAAACATAAATTCCAACTGTGGAACGCAAACTCGGCAAGTGTTGCTTTAAGCCAGAAAAACACTCTCCAGGTTGCAGGGAAAGTTTATTACTGCCCCAAGACAAACACCGTGGACATGAAATTTGCAGATTTATGGTTCAAGCACCAGGCTTGTGCTTGGTTTCGTTACGGGGGGGGCATCCGTTTCAACTACATGAAAAAAGAGCCTGGCTATAAAGCAGAACAACGTTTAATGGCGATTTCCGAATTCACCAAACCAATAAAAAAAGTAAAGGTCAGTTTCACCGGGCGTTTTTCGTACCGGATAATTGAACAAACGGACAATTGTTTCCAATTTTGGCAAAAACTGAACATCAGCTTTCCCCCGTTAAGCAAATACAAAATCAAGTTTTTCACATCAGAAGAATCATTCACGAAACTCACCCCAGACAATTTGTGGCTTGCACGCTTGCATGCGGGCTTCGTCCCTTTCAGCAAAGGGCATTTCCAGGTAAAAGCATACTATGCGTTCGAGAAGAAAAAATCATCTGGCATATGGAAGCCTACAGACATTGTTGGGGTGAACATGTATTTAAACCTATAGATTTTTTACAGGAATGAAGATTTCAAGGCTACCATTTTAATGGCGGTAACAGCAGCTTCATCGCCTTTGTTGCCATGCTTGCCCCCGGCACGGTCGAGCGCCTGTTGCTGGTTTTCGGTGGTCAAAACACCAAAAACAAACGGCTTGTTGTATTTCAGGTTCAGGTCTATGGTGCCTTGGGTAACGCCTTGGCAGATAAAGTCGAAATGCCTGGTCTCGCCTTGAATGACGCAGCCCAGCAAAATAATTGCGTCAACGTTGTCCATCTCGGCAAAATACTGCCCGCCCATAGGGAGTTCGAAACTTCCAGGCACGTATTTCACAATAATGTTTTCGTCAGTTGCCCCGTGTTTTTTTAGGGTATCCACAGCACCTTGGGCAAGGGCAAATGTTATTTCCCTGTTCCATTCTGCAACAACTACCCCAAAGCGCATATTCCCTGCCGAAGGGACAGAATCAATATCGTATTGTGAAAGATCTTTTGTGGCCATCGTGTTTACACAAATAAAAAACCCCTCTTTGAGAGAGGGGCTGTCATATAAAATAGTTTAGCTTAATTTAATTTTAACCCTGGCAATATATCTGTCAACGTTTATCCCCTCAGTTGAATTTGGGTAATTCTCTTTTATGTCCTCATACATTGAGAGGGCATCTTCCAGTTCATCCATTGATTCCAGCAACTTGCCCGCCTTCATCATATAGGTTGGTGTTGTCAACTCATTGTCAGAAAGGGCGATCGCTTTTTTATATTGTTTTAAAGCGTTTCCCATTTCCCCAAGCTCAAGGTAGGCATCCCCTTTTGCCCCTTCTGCAACCGGGGCAAGCAACATGTCATCGGTTTTGAAATGGTTCAAATAATCGAGCGCGTCTTCATATTGCCCTAAATACAGGCACGAAATCCCTGCATAGTAATTTGCACGGTTAGCTGCTTTGGTAATCCCGTAATCATCAATGATATCCAAAAAACCCAAGTAATTGCCATCGCCATTAATGGCCAGGTTAAAGGAGTCTCTTTCAAAATAATTGATGGCCATGAACATTTGCGACCTGGCCTCGTCTTCTTTTGGTTGTAAATAAAATTTGTTAAAACCCAAATAACCTGCAACAACCAGGATTATTGCCCCAATTACGTAAGAAATAATTTTCTGGTTATCCTCAATAAATTGCTCCGTTTTTGTTAAAGCACTTTCAAGTTCTTGTAAATTGTCAACTTGCGGAGTTTTTTTCTTTGCCATCTTTTTTGGTTTCAAAATTGTGTGGCAAAAATAGTTTTTTTTTCATAACTCAATAAATTATGTTGCTATTATTTTGAATATTAATCAACAAAATTCCCACAACGGTTTTGCCGGAGATAAATGACAACTGTGGATCCCCCGTTTTTCTATAAAGCTTCACTTAACTTTTTTTACTTCACAGGCAAAAATCAGGGTTTGCTAAAATTAGTGAACTAAAGTTCCAATCTGGTGTAGCGTAACCGTCAATTTTTCTTTTATAGATTTGCAAGATGAACAACAATTTTGCAAAACAATACCAAGGGTTTAGGTTTATTTCCTCACCCGTTTAAAACGGAACAATTTCAACATCCAGCCGGGAAGTGGGCGGTTCCCCCTTTTGCGGAAATCGAGATACCAGTTAAGCTTTTTCAGTAGCGGGACACGGTGGGTCTCTACAAACTCAAGCAGCGTGCCTTCCGGTGCCTGGATGTAGGCAAAATTGCCTGCTGCCTCGCCCATGTCGAAGGATTCCAGCGCTTTTGCACTGTCGACCGTAAACGGGTGCCCCAACTCTTTTACTTTTTCCCTAAATGTGTCCATGCCGTTAATGTCGAAACATAGGTGTATAAAACCTGGATCGCCCCAAATCCTGCCCTCATAAATGTCTTTTGGTTTCCTGTCCTGTACCTGGACAAGTTCAATAACCGACCTGCCAAAAAACGGGCTGAAAGCACCGCTTTTCACATCAGTATGCTCCAGCAATACCCTTCTTATTTTTTCCCCGCCTCCAGAGATGCCCTGAAAATCTTCAAAAACCCCGGTTTTATCGTAAACCACTTTGTCGTATTGAAGGATCTCTTGGTAAACTGGAAGGCTTTTTTCCAAATCACCTACACCAATTACAGCACCGAAAACCCCCCCGCTCACCGATTTCTCCTTTCTGCGGAAAACTTCTTTCTGGCTTTTAAATTCCCACATGTTCCCGTAAATATCTTTCATGTAGAAGTGGTCGTTCCCCACGGGGTCTTTTTGTATGCCGGTAAGCAAATCAAGGCCTTCGTCCGAAAATTTTTCATACGCAGCTTTAATATTGTCTGTTTTTATTTTCCCTATATTGATGCCCAGGTCGCCAATTTGTATCTCAAAGGGCACAGGTTCAGGTTTTTTCCCCTTGTGCTGCCATATTTCGAATCCGCCGCCGCCACGCATGTTCAGTGCTAAAACGGCATGCCGTTCCCTTGGTTTCCCATCGGTGTGGGCAAGCATTAATTCTGCGACCGCCTCGTCTTCAAACATCCGTATGTCCATCGAAAAATGTTCCCTGTACCATTTCCATGCTTCCTTGACATTTTCAACACCAATCCCCAATTGTTGTATACCGTTAATTTTTACAGCCATTTTTTTATTCCTTAAAATATCATTATAAAGGTTTTACCATAGAAGACAACCTGTAATACAAAAATGGGAAGAACCTTCGTATATAGACCATTGCAATCTCATTCCCCCCTACCAGGATCTCTTTTTTTTCCTGTTTCAGTTTCCTGCAAATAATTTTGGCCGATCGCTCCGCAGACATGCCTTTGTCCTGCCCCTCATCCATTTTTGCATGAGTGTTGCCTTCTTTATTTATGGCATTTAGCGAGATATTGGTTTTGATACGGCCAGGGATTATAAGAGAAACCCGGATATTATCCTGTACGTTTTCGGCACGCAGGCTTTCAAAGAAACCATGCAGTGCGTGTTTCGATGCCGAATATGACGAACGGTAGGGAAACCCGAATTTCCCGACAATACTAGAGGTAACAGCAATCTGCCCTCCACCGTTTTTTATCATTGCAGGCAGGATGGCCTTGGTGAGCGCGATTGTCCCAAAGTAGTTAACCTCAAATATTTTCCGATCTACAAATAAAGGTGTTTCGTGAACAAACGAACGTTGGCTGATCCCTCCAAAATGATAAAGTGCATCGATTTTTATTTGCCCGTTTATTACCTGCGCCACGGCTTGGTTTATTGAGCCTTCATCTGCCAGGTCAAATGGCAGTGCCATAGTGGTACTTCCGTTCTTTTCGCATTCATTAGCAACCGACTGGAGTACTTCGCTGTTGCGCCCAGAAAGTATAAGGTGTGCTTTTGCTTCAGAAATTTTTATGGCAACCGCCTTTCCTATCCCTGAGGAAGCTCCAGTTATCCAGATATTTTTCCCTTTAAAATTCATTGTCACAATTCCGAGTGTACGAAGATAAAAATTTTTTTTGCAGATAGCCGCAAAAGTACCGGCATACTGATTATGTACCGGTTTTATTCATTGCATTTTGTTGTTTCGGGATATCTAGCCAAAGCCTCTTTGAACCCTTCGGGGATTGATTGCAAAAATTTCAGTTTATTCCACACACTGTCAATTAACGCTCTGTTTTCTTGATATGAATCTCTCTTAAACTCTATTTTTTGATTAACCATATCACTATCAATATTTACAAATAAAGATGGTGTGCCGCACGAAAAATCTAGCTCTGTAATGTTTATATTTTTTCTTTCCGGATTGTTTTTTGTCTTATAATAAACGGTCATTTCTTTAATGTCATATACGATACTCCATTGTGTCTTTTTTTGACTGACAGAATCCAAAATGTCAAAGGAATAATCAATAATGTCCTGGGTATTGTTATAATTTCCGATCATTGATGCAGCGTTTGTGAACCTTTCTAATGAGCCGGAAGTAAAAGAAACGGTGTCTTTATCCCCAAGATCAACTTTTGTTTCCAAATATTCAATGCTTTTTTTGTAATTGTCGTTAGCCAAAACACTGATAGGCAAGGTTGGCCCGGTATGTACAACCATGCCCCCATCTAGATATTCAATCGTAGCTTTATTGCCATATTTATCGCAAACAAAAAAATGTATGGGAAACTTTGATTTGGCAGAAACCCTTACCAGCGAATCGCTTTTTAAAACATCGTTTACAGAACTTGAATTATCAAGCTGGTACTGGATCCATTGCAGTTCCTCCAAACCATATCTGCCATCAATTTCAGGATATTTTGTCTCAACTAACCACATTATCTCAATTACCAGGCCTGTTTCGTTAATGCCCCCGTTCGGAAACTCCCTCCCTCCTTGGTTAAATGTTAAACTACCATATTTCGAAACCCACTCAATTGGTTTTTCGGGAGGTTGTATCAAAGCTGTTTTTTTTATATTGCGCTTGTTGACAGTTACATGCCCAAACCCTGCGCTCCAATCATAGTTTCTCCCAAAAACTAAGTCACATTTATTGTCGATGCAAAATGTTGTACACGCCTTTCCATTATAATTCAACCCATTTAAGATCAAAAGCACAGAAATTGTGAATAGTAATCTTTTCATAATTTTTTTTGTTAAAGTAACTTAATCCTCCAAATATTTATGTTTTTGTTACATGCTAAAATACATTACAATTCACAAATTTTCAAATACTACCTTGTACAAGCAAAACCAAACAGGGGATTGCCATAAAGTTTATTTGCCTTATTTTTGCCAACCACGGTTGTTAGGCGCATGTATTTTTCGCTTACCCGTTCATAAAGCACCGTTGTGTCCCAAAGGAAAAAATGCAAAAACTTTTGCGAAAAACAACCGGAATTTGCTCTTTTTTATTGAACTTCGCATTTACATAATACAAAACCACTAACTATGTACAACTTTGAATATAAAAATCCGGTAAAAATTATTTTTGGCAAAGGCAGCATCCCAGAGGTTGAAAAAGAAATACCACAAGGAGCAAAAGTATTAATGGTTTACGGTGGGGGCAGCATTAAGCGCACCGGCGTTTACGGGCAGGTCATGGAAGCTCTGAAAAAATTCGATGTACATGAATTTTGTGGGATAGAGGCCAACCCGCACTACGAAACCTGTATGGAAGCTATTGAATTGGCAAAATCGGAAAATATTGATTTCCTGCTTGCTGTTGGTGGCGGTTCGGTTTTAGATGCAACTAAGTTTATTGCCGCCGGGGCGCTCTACGAAAACGCCGATCCGTGGGACTTTCTTGAGCACCGCTATAAAATTAACGTAAAAAAAGCCCTGCCACTGGGCACTATATTGACGTTGCCTGCAACAGGCTCTGAAATGAACGGCAACTCTGTTATAACACGTGCCGGGACACAAGAGAAAAAAGCATTTGACTCGCCCTTTGTATTGCCCCAGTTCTCAATACTTGATCCCATGTGTGTGTTTACCCTTCCGGAGCGGCAGGTTGCAAATGGGATTGTTGATTCTTTTGTCCATGTGTTCGAGCAATACCTCACTTACAACGCAAATTCACCTTTGCAAGACAGGTTTGCCGAGGGTATTTTAACTACCTTGACAGAAGAAGGGCCGAAAGTACTTGCCGACCGAAAAGACTATGAAGCTGCCGCTAATTTTATGTGGAGTGCGACCATGGCACTGAACGGGCTTATTGCCGTTGGAGTGCCCCAGGACTGGAGTACCCATCAGATTGGCCATGAACTGACAGCATTCCATGGGATAGATCATGCCCGGACACTGGCCATTGTGCTGCCCGGGCTTATGAGCGTGAAACGGGAAGGCAAAAAGGATAAGATCTTGCAATATGGCGAACGGGTTTGGGGAATAGTTACCGGCACAGAAAACGAAAGGATAGAAGCCGCAATTGACAAAACCGAAGGTTTTTTTAAATCGGTAGGGATCGGGACAAGGCTGTCGGATTATAACGTAGGGGAAGAAACCATTGGCAAAATTTGTGCACGTTTCGAAAAAAGCGGAACCAAATTGGGAGAAAAAGCCGATATTGGTTTTAAGGAAATAGGGCAAATCTTAAGGCTTAGGCTGTAATAAGGATAAGCTATCTGTAGAAGGTCAGTAAATAAAAATCAATAGAAAAGGTTGTAAATGAAAAAGAATGAGAATGAAAAAATGGTTGCTTTCCTGAAAGAAAATGGGGCAAAGGAAAGCTAAGCTTTGGCACAGTTAATTTAAATTGTTCCTATATTCACTTGGCGATATCCCCACACTTTTCTTAAACATACGTGTAAAATGTTGCGGGTATTTGAACCCAAGCTCATAAGCCACTTCGCTAACGGGCTTTGAAAGGTCGAGTATGCGGTCTTTGGCAATATTCATCATTTTTAGATGAATGTATTCCTGTGCCGATTTCCCGGTCTCTTTTTTTACCAAATCACCAAAATAGTTGGGAGAGAGGTGCAATGATTCCGCAAAATAAGAGACTGACGGCAACCCTACGTTTTGTGGTTCTCCCGATTTGAAATAAGCATTCAATGCGTATTCAAATTGTTCTAATGTCCCCTTGTTCACATCTTCGCGGGTAATAAACTGACGGTCGTAAAAACGCACGCAGTAGTCTAGCAGCATCTGGATGTTGCTGACAATCAGCTTTTTTGTGTATTTGTCAATGCGTTCTTCTGTTTCGTAAGTGATTTTGGAAAATGTTCCTAAAATAAGCTGGCGTTCACGTTCCGAGAGGTGCAACGCCTCTTTCGATTCGTAAGAAAAAAAAGAATAATCACGGATGGCACGCCCAAGTGGTGTGCCATTTATCAGGTCCGGATGGAATATCAACGCTTTGCTCGTTGTTTTTACGCCCGGAGTGTGTTTTATCCTCATTATCTGCCCGGGAGCAACAAATATCATAGAGCCTTCGGTATAGTCATATTTGCCCCTGCCGTATTCTATCTCTCCACAAATGCCTTCTTTCAAAAAAACACCATAAATTTCCCAATGCATATGTGTCGGTTTTTCATTGGCTATATATTCGGCATCTTTTCTTTTTGAATAATCAATAATACTTACCAACGGGTGCATTGTTCCCAGACCTTGTGCCTTGCAATACTCATCGACCGAGGAGACATGCCAAATCTTTTCCATCATATTGATATTAATAATATTTCATACTATCTTAGCGTTGTTGCTTATTGAAACTGCATGGCAACGGCAGCATGGTAGAAAACAACATGAAAAATCAGCTGCACAAATAAAAGTTGTTTTTTAAAGCCTCGTGGCTATTTTATAACCTAATTTAGGTTAAGCATAAGGGCTTGTTCCCCTTGCTTTCTCAATGCAAATATAAGAGGTTGCGGACTAATTGGGCAACAAGCTGCTGCAGATCGGTAATAATGGTAAGCATATCTGTAATTTGTATAAGGCCTACTTGGGAAAAATATTGGATTTTTGTATCATGAAAATTACCTATCTCCCTCCTTGTTTTGTGGGGGTTGGAGGTGTATTAATAATCAGAAAATGGAATATAATAATCAAAAAAAATTAGGCTTTGGCTGTATGCGTTTGCCATTGTTAGACATTAAAGACCAGTCAACTGTCGATTACGGTCAGATGAACAAAATGGTTGACGCTTTTATCGAAAAAGGGTTTACTTATTTCGATACGGCTTATATGTACCACGATTTTATCAGCGAAGTGGCGGTGCGCGAAGCGGTAGTGAAACGTCATCCGCGCGGATCGTTCACGGTAACTACTAAAATGCCGACAATGTTTTTAACGCGGCAAGACGATTTGGAACGTATCTTTAACGAACAGTTGGAGAAAGTAGGGGTCGATTATTTCGATTATTACCTGTTGCACAACCTTGGTGCCGATAACTATAAAATTGCCCGAAAATTCGATGCTTTCAGGTTTATTCAACAAAAAAAGGATGAAGGGAAAATCAAGCATATCGGATTTTCGTACCACGACAACGCCGAATTGTTGGACGAAATCCTTACCGTCCATCCCGAAATAGAGGTGGTGCAACTGCAAATCAATTACATCGATTGGGACAATAAAAGTATACAGTCGGGCAAATGTTACGAAGTAGCTGTCAAACACGGCAAAAGAGTAATAGTAATGGAACCGCTAAAAGGGGGGACACTGGCCAATGTGCCTGAACGTGTTAAAGATCTCTTCGGAACCGCCAATCCAGATTTGCCAGTGGCATCGTGGGGTATCCGTTTTGCGGCCAGTCTCGATAATGTGATGATGGTACTTAGCGGAATGTCAACCTTCGAGCAGTTAGAGGAGAATGCCAAATATATGAAAGGCTTTCAGCCGTTTTCAGCCGATGAAAAACATGTGGTTGGCAAAGCAGTTGAGATGATCAACGCTTCTATTGCGGTACAGTGCACCGCGTGCCGTTATTGTGTTGACGGATGTCCGAAAAACATTGCCATCCCCGAATATTTCGAGTTGTACAATACCATCAAACAACACACAGTTAAACAGGCGTTTGCCGTAGAAAGGGTTTATTATACAAACCTTACAAAAACAAATGGGAAGGCTTCTGACTGCATAGGTTGTGGTAAGTGCGAGGAAAGTTGCCCCCAACATATCGAAATCACCAAATGGTTGAAAGAAGTAAGCAATACGTTCGAGGCAAACAATCCTTTTTCAGGACGTGCCTAGGTGGGGTAACAGCCTGAGTCCGGTTAAAAATATGAGGTTAATGTTTTTAACCGGACCCAGGTAATATACTTTTAAATTAATTCCTCCACCCAGGACTTCACTTTCGTTTTTTCAGATGAAGCACCTGGCCCATAGCAGGCATAACCTTTTTCAGCTTTTACCTCAGAATAAAGTTTTTTCATATCGGTAAAAATGTGCGCTTTGCCGCCTCCGCCGTGGGTACAAAACGGAATGACGGTTTTTCCTTCAAAATCATACAACGCTAAAAACGAAGTTACCGGAGGTGCCATTGTGCTCCACCAGTTGGGTGTGCCAATGTAAATGGTATCGTATTGATTGATGTTTTCGACTATCGCTTTTAGTTCTGGATGAAAGCCTTTGTTAATTTCAATTTTTGCCTGGTCGCAACACGCTTTGTAGTCACGAGGATAAGCATTTACAGGTTCAATGCGAAAAATATCTGCACCTGTAGTTTCCTGTATGTCTTCGGCTATTACTTTGGTATTGCCACTCCACGAGTAGTAAGCTACCAACGTTTTTGTTTGTGCTTGAGTGTTCATAACTATTGCCAATAATAAGGTTGATAAAATGATTTTTAGTGATTTCATAATGTTATTTATTAGGTTGCAATTCGCCATAAAAAAAAGAAGCCGTTGCGCCTCCATCGGTTAAGAAATCGGCTCCGGTGATGAATGCGCCCTTGTCGGACAATAACAGCTCGGCCACATTAGCAACCTCATCGGCTGTTCCGGGACGACCGGCCGGACATTTGGCAAACATATTTTTGTAAAAATCGCCACGCGGTCCGTTAAATTCATCCAGCGCCAATGGTGTGACAATGATACCCGGAGATATGGAATTGACACGAGCCTTGCGCTTGCCCCAGTTCACAGCCTCTGCCATTACACGTTTCACATTGCAGCGTTTTGCCATTTGGTAAGCGTGCAAGGTGTCGTTGATATTCTCGGGTTGAAGAACTTCCAATTTCAACAATTCTTCGGTTGGAGTCAATGCCAATTGACGGTCAATCTCGGGAGTCAATGCCGGCATACGATGTCCCGACTGACTGGAAATGGTCACACCCGAACCGCCTTCTTTTATCACTTTGCCAAATTCTTCCAACAAAATAGCAGTGCCGTATAAATCGACAGCTAATATTTGCTCAATCGAAGCCTGACTTGGCGATACGCCTGCGGCATTAATCAACATCGCAATTTCGCCTGCTTTTTGTGCTTCGTCAATCAATTGCAATACCGATTCCTTTGACGAAATATCCACTTTCATTGGCACGGTGTCGAATCCGGCTTCTGCCATTTCCTTGGCAATAGTCGTTGCATTTTCCAATTTCCAATCGGCAACGAAAATCTTCTTTCCGTGTCCCATTCTTCGGGCAATAGCCATTCCTATTTGTCCGGCTCCCGTGAGTACGATGACGTCTTTGTTCATAGCTTATATATGTTTGGTAATTACCGCAAAGACACAAAGTCGCAAAGAAAAATAATTAATTTAAAAACTTTGCGACTTAGCGTCTTTGCAGTAAAAAAATTGAATACTTTACCTTTTATTCAAACGCTCTTGTAAAAATCTCTAAAGCAGCGGCTTTGTCGATTGTACAAATGGCATCTAAGTTGCCCCATTCGGTTGCTTTGGTGGCAAGATAGTCCAATTTGTCGGCTTCAACACCTGCTTCTTTCAAGTTTTTGGGCATATTAATGCTGTCGGCAAATGCTTTTACGCTGTCGATTCCCATTTTTGCGGCAAGGGCATCGTCGGCTTCGGTAATGCCAAATACGTTGCGGGCAAAATTGGCAAATAACCACGTTTGTTCCGGTGCTTTTTCCAAGGCATACGCCAAATATGCAGGGGCAATCAACGCCAGAGTTTCGCCGTGCGTCATTCCGTAAAGGCTCGATAATTCGTGTCCCATTCCGTGCATTGGCCAGTTAGAGGCTTTTTTGCCCACACCGAACTGGAAACTTGCCAATGCCATTGAACTTGCCCACATAATGTTGGCACGAGCATCGTAATCTTCGGGATTAGCCAATACTTTCGGTGCATTTTTCACAATGGCACGCATCACACCTTCGTTCATCATATTTTGTACGTCGGTACTTTCGCTACCTGCCATAAAATAACATTCCATCAAGTGGTCTAAGGCATCGAAACTACCTGCCATTGAATGTTTTTCAGGAACAGAGAAGGTGTAAGTTGGGTCAAGAATCGAGAATTTAGGATACAAAAACGGGTGCATAATGGTGTGTTTCTTGTGATTCACCTCTCCGGTAATTACACCGCCCATATCCAATTCGCTACCGGTTCCTGCCATTGTCAACACCGAACCAATGGGTGCAGCGGCTTTGATTTCGCCTTTGCCATCTGCCATTAAATCCATCACATCGCCATCGTAGCAAACGCCTGCTGCCATTGCTTTTGATGCATCGATGGTTGAACCACCACCAACGGCAAGGATGAAATCGCAACTGTTTTCGCGATACAGATTGATACCTTTTCGAACATCTTCAACAGGAGGGTTTGGACGAATGCCATCGCAATCGACAAACGCAATTCTTGCATTTTTCAACTCGGTAGTAATGGCATCGTAAACACCATTCTTTTTGATGCTTCCGCCACCGTAAGTTAATAACACTTTGCTTCCGCCAAACATTTTGATTGATGAAGCAAGATTCGATACTTGTCCTTTACCGAAATGAACGGTAGTAGGCACAAAAAAACTGAAATTTTCCATATTGTTTATTTTTATTTTCTGGTTGATTGACTGTATGACTCCAGCCGGAGTCATAGGTTTGTAGAAAAATGATTTTCTACAAACCTGTGACCCGAAAACGGGTCGAACTATCTTCGTAAATAAGTAAGTTAATTGATGAAATTTGTTCGCATCCATTCTTCCTCTTCGGGTAACCCCAATTGCTCTTTGCCTAAGGCAATGCTTTTAATCATAAATGCCATATTGCGCCCCAAAACCCGCATAATTTGCAAACCTTCTAAGTCTTTCTGAACCTCCCCGGGTGAAGTGCCGTGTACCTCATTCCAATACTGACTGGAAGCAACCGGCATTTGCGATATGGTAAAATATTTATTGAGTTGGTCGAAAGTTGTGACGTTTCCGGCACGGCGGCAACTAACAACAGAAGCTCCTACCTTCATTCGTTTTGAGAATTTTCGACTTGTACTGTAAAATAAACGGTCTAAAAACGACACAAGTCCACCTGCTGCCGATGCGTAGTAAACCGGAGAACCGATAACAATACCATCGGCTTCTTCAAATTTTGGTGCAATTTCATTAACCAAATCATCCATACAGCATTTGGCTGTTTCCATACATTTGCGACAACCGATGCATCCGTGAATCTGCTTATGTCCAACGTGTACAATTTCAGTTTCAAGACCACTTTCTTGAAGCGTTTTTGCCACTTCAGAAAGGGCAGTAAATGTGCAACCTTTTGCATTGGGGCTGCCGTTGATTAATAATACTTTCATTCGTTTTGTTATTTTGAGAGTCAGTCACAGGGTGAATCTATGATGACGTAGATATTCACCCCGTGACTAAATGCTTATTTTTATAATTTGTCATATTCTTCATCGCTTACCGTTTCTAGCCATTCTACGCTTCCGCCTTCGGCAGGAACGTTTTGAGCAATGTGGGCAAACCACGAGTCTTTGGTTGCTCCGTGCCAATGTTTGACTTCGGCAGGAATATTAACCACATCGCCAGGTTTTAAGCGTTGTGCAGGCTTACCTTCTTCCTGATACCAACCTTCTCCGGCAGTACAAAAAAGAATTTGTCCGCCTTTGTGGTGAATGTGCCAATTGTTGCGGCATCCGGGTTCAAAAGTCACGTTGAATGACACCACGCCTTCCATAGTTAGTGGTGCAATATAGCTTTGTCCAATAAAATATTGAGCGTATGCATCGTTTTTTTCTCCGAGCGGGAAGATTTGTTTAAATTCTGACATCGTTTTACTTATTACTTTAGTCATCCGATGACTGTTTGAGAACTCTTATAGTCATCGGATGACTTTCTTGCAAATGTCTGAGTTCAATAGCAATAAAATGTTATACAGATTACGGATGTACTTACCATTTTTACGGAAAGCAGTTATTAAATCTGTATTTGTTGATTTTGTGCCAATGTATGTTTTTTTTCCCGGCTGCCCGGCCACAGTAACGATAGCAGTCGGCGTACCTTAATCCCTTAGCCCCTAAGCAATGTTACGCTCTTTTTTGATGTTTTCGTAAGCTTCGTTCACTTTACGGAATTTTTCATTGGCCGCTTTTTGGAAGTCCTCTCCAAGGTGACCAACTTTATCCGGGTGGTATTTCATTGCCATGCGGCGGTAAGCTTTTTTCAGTTCATCGTTGCTGGCAGAAGGTTCTATTTCGAGTATTTTGTAGTCCCGGTCGGTATTATGGACAAACATTGCCTGGATAGATTGGAAATCACTGTCGCTGATGCCCATTTGTACGCTGATTTGGGCAATCATTTGCTGCTCTGCAACATCAACTTGCCCATCGGCTTGTGCAATTCCGTAAAGGAAATGCAGCAATTGCAACCTTGCCGAATAATTCATGTTTTGTTTAATCTGGCGGCAAACTTCGTTTACAGGGATGGTTTGTTTCAAAATGTCGCGGAGCATTTTTACCGACTCTGCTGCCGAAGCCTCGCCAAAATTTTGCACCATAAATTTTTTCACATAATCCAACTCCGATTTCAATACTTTCCCATCGGCTTTCATGACAGCAGCCATCAACACCAGCAGGCTCATTACATAGCCCCCTGTGGTTGTTCGCCCTGAATATCCTGTAGTCTTGCCTGCCTGCCCGTTTGGCGTTCCCTGGTACGTTTGTGCCGAACTGCCATCAACTATGGAACCAACTACAAACCCAAAAATCGCGCCTATGGGCCCGCCTACTGCCCAGCCAAGACCCCCGCCAATCCATTTACCAAACTTTGCCATATCCTTTCAATTTTTTGTCTATTTCAATAATATCGGGTATTATTAAACGCTTATTGTCGTTTATGATTTCAATGCTTGCCAGTTTTCTTTTTTCCCCATCTGTCCATTGCCTGCCCATCCTTTCCCTGACTTGTTTTTCTGGAACCCCGTCCCTTTTCATTACCCGTTCTATCCTTTGTTTTTCTGGTGCAGAGACCAAAATGGTGTAGTCCATCATTTTATAAAAACCGCTTTCAAACAAAATGGCAGCCTCGTGGATTATGTAGCTTGAATTTTGTTCCCCAGCCCATTTATAAAATTCTTCCCGGACAAAAGGGTGTACAAGTTTATTCATTTTTTCGAGATGAATGTCATCATTAAAAATGATATTGGCAAGTTTTTTTCGGTCAACTGCCCCGTCTTGCATATAAACCCCTTCCCCGAAAAGGCGGATTAGCCCCGTCCTTATCTCCGGGCGGGAAATTAAAAGCTGTTTGGCCACAATGTCTGCTTCGAATACAGGGATGCCCAATAGCCTAAAAATTTTACAGATTGTTGTTTTGCCGCTCCCGATGCCCCCGGTTATCCCAATTTTTATCGCCATATTTTTAAAATTAATCGGTTTCTATCAGATACTCAACAGTTTCAGGCGTAACCCTAAGTATCTCAATAAACGATGGGGCACTTTCAATTTCCACCTTGATGTTTTCAATGTTGCCATGGGTAGAACCATAGTCGATGGCAACAACAAAATCGGCTGGCGTAACATTTTCAAATTCACTTAACCCAACCAGTATAGAAACAGTAATGTTGGGAGGGAACAATTTAACTTTTACGTTTTTAGGTTTATTTTTTATTTGAACAGGGATTTTAAGTTCTTTTTCTGTAAATTTTTCGACCGGGATTTTTATGGTGACCTTTTCCGGCCTGATGCTTGTTTTTTCAGGATGGCTGACCGCAACACTTTTTTCTATATCGGAATTGAGCCTTTCGTACAATTTAAATCCTGTATTCAAAAACTTAACAGAATCCAGTAATGTTGCCGGGCCGGTAATGGAGACAAATCCCGGGTCAATAGCCACTGCCCCCTTTAAGTTAAACTGAGGTGCAAAATTTAATTTGGCATTAAACCTGACCGGGACCGATTTGGTTTCGAGGCTGTCCAAAACTATCGTAAAAGATTCAGGGCGTATGCTTGATACAGAAATTTCGTTGCTAATCTGGTCGGATACGGTATTGAGCAAATCGGCTGACCGGATGGCGTACTTCCCTGAGCTAGGCACTAGATCCCTGGTAAGCTGAGATAGGTTTATTACAATGGGGGAAAAAGAAAGGCTCAGTTTATGGCGGAGCAAGGTAAACCCGTGCGCTTCAACCTGTAATTCGAGCCTTGAGGGCAACTTATTGGAAACAAACTTGTTAGAAGGGGGTTTTACAAACTTGACAGGATAAGAAACACTGGTTGTATAATCTTTGCTCAATGCGTTTAAAAACCAAAAAGCCGTTGCAATGAGCAGGCAAACCAAAAATACAACAATTTGCTTATCGTTTTTAAGTTTGTCGATTTTTATATATCCTTTTATTTCCGATAATTTCCTTTTCATACTGAACAACAAAATTAATTATTTAAAAGAAAAGACCCCGCACTTTAGGTAAGTTCCTTTAACAAAATCTATACAGGATAACCCGAACGTCTTTTATTGTAGCCGTATTTTAGGACGGGACATTAAACACGCGAGCCAAATCATAAAAATATATTTAGTATTTTTGAAAGAAAAATGATTATATGGATGAATCTTCTTACATAAAAATATATCAATCAGATGATGGAGAAACCGAAGTTTCAGTAAGATTTGATAATGAAACAGTATGGCTATCTAAAAAACAGATGTCTCAATTATTTGAGAAAGATTCAGATACAATCGGATTACACTTAAAAAACATTTATAAATCAGGAGAGTTGGACGAAATTTCAACTACCGAGGAATCCTCGGTAGTTCGAAAAGAAGGCAATAGAAATGTTAAAAGAAAAATTAAATTCTATAACTTCGATGCTATACTTTCCGTTGGATATAGAGTAAATTCAAAACGAGGTATTCAGTTTAGGATTTGGGCGAGTAAGATTTTAAAAGAATATTTATTAAAGGGTTATGCTCTAGACAAAAAACGATTATCATATCAAAACGAGCAACTAAATGAACTAAAAGAATCAGTTAAGATTTTAGGGAATGTTGTAAATTATAAACAGTTATCAAATGATGAGAGTATTGGCTTATTAAAAATTATTTCCGATTATGCTTACGCATTGGATATTTTAGACCAGTATGATTATCAAAGTTTGGAAATAAAAGATACATCTGGAAAAGAAACGTTTCAATTAACCTACGAAGAAGCAATGAACCAAATAAAAAAAGCAAAAGATGCTTATGGAAATAGCGATTTGTTTGGGCACGAAAAAGATAAATCCTTTAAAAGCTCAATATCGACAATTTACCAAACATTTGGAGGTGTAGATTTATATCCGAGTATAGAGGAAAAAGCTGCAAACCTATTATATTTCATCACAAAAAATCATTCATTTTCAGATGGGAACAAAAGAATTGCGGCATTTCTTTTTCTTTATTTCTTAGAAAGGAATGGAATTTTATTTGATGAGATGGGCAATAAAAGAATAGCAGACAACACATTAGTTGCATTGACTTTAATGATAGCCGTAAGCAAACCAGAAGAAAAAGACACAATGACAAAAGTTATTGTAAACCTGATAAATAAAAATAATTAACGCTTGCTAACATTCTGTCATATGTCATAGCGGTTTCAGTGCGTATGCGTAGCTCGGATTCCCGCACTGACTTTCGTGTCGTACCGACAGAAAGTCGCACGCAATCCGCCACTGCCCATAGGTGTGCCAAGAAGCAGTACAACGGCATAAAACAGTACTGCATGCTGTAACTGAGATGGTGGAATCGACCCACCGAAGTCGTCTACTCAGGAGGGGGCTTCAAACCACTTAGAGGTGCTGTAGTAAAGAGCTATGGTATTGAGCGTCTAAGCAAAAGGTTTCGACATGAGCGGAATCAGGTGTGAATATAGGAGCTGAACGAAAGTAAACCACTGTTGAGGTGTCGAGAAAATGCCACATTCTGTCAAAAGCTGCAGGGCTATGGATGCAGTGATAAGTGCGGAGGATACCTGTTTACTGTCCATTCGGCTGGCGTCATTCAGGCGGCATGACCTTTATCTGGGCTTAATCACGGAACTCGGGAACCTGTCCTGCAATGCAAAGGGAAACGCACAACGGGAACAACCCGAAGGCAGGATACCGATGGGCAGGCACAGGGACGGACTAACCCGTAGTAGTGAAGAAGTTCCTGTAATGGGAATGGAGCGAAGGGGTTAGGTTATACAGTATCATAACATTTAACAACTCGAAAGAGGATGGATTTATGGAATGAGACAAAATCAGTACCTATAAGCAAAACCATGGTATGGGAAGCTTATAAGAAAGTAAAAGCCAACAAAGGGAGTGCAGGTGTCGACCAAATTAGCATGGACGGGTTTGATGCCGACAGGTCGAAACATTTGTACAAACTTTGGAACCGTTTGGCATCGGGCAGCTACTTTCCACCACCTGTTAAGCAAGTTGAGATAGCTAAGTAAGACGGTAAAACCCGCTTACTTGGTATTCCAACTATCTCTGACAGGATTGGTTTACTGTCTTGACTATCGCAGGCAAGGAACACATCCAATTGTAAAGTTCGATTTTCTGGGGTATTCGTTTCAACCACGTACAACCAAATCGCCAAGGGCTGGGAATCTGTTTCTTGGGTACGATTGTGCCATCAGCATTGGTTCAAAGAAGCGTATTGCTGATAAAATGGAAGGACTTAACATTGTTGGATTGACACGGACTGAACCCAATTTTTCAGTTATTGAGAAAGCGCATTGTGCGTTGGGCAAGAAAGAGGTACAAACGCTACAAAACCAATTTAAACCGTGCCTACAAATGGTTAGAAAGTGTACGAAAACAATTTCCATCACTGTTTTACCATTGGCAACTTGGATTATGTTGATAAAGCGTTTAGATTTGTATAACAAGAGCCGTATGACGGGAGACTGTCAAGTATCCCGATGTGCATCGGGATGAAAGGCTTAGGGTGAAATCCCCTTTGCCTACTCGACCCGAGACCGTTAGGTGCCATATGAGTTCGAGGAAAATCACATAGAAAAATGGAAGAAAAAACTAAAAATAGATTTAAAATAGACGAAAACATAAACAAAGGATTTTTCAGTTTTTTATTTTTATTAATTACCTGTATCCTAATACTATTTTCTGTTTTAGCGATAATTTCTATCCATTGGAGCATTCTGTCAAATATAAATATTCATATATCGATTTCGCCGAAAGGAATCAACAATTATTTACGTTATTATTTTGAATACAAATCACTATTTTCAATAACAATAGCTACTGTTGCTGCTTATTATGGTATTTTACGATTAAAAATTGCTACTGATACATATAAAGACAAACTAAAACAAGATAGATTCGATGAATTTAAATTCATCCTACAATCAAGATTATCCGAAATCGAAGTAAAGAATCCTTTTATGAAGAGAGAATTCGAAAGAATACGCCATAAATTGTTTAACAAACTCTATGAGAAAAAATTTTCACTATCAAATAAGCAAGATTTAATTGATATATTTAATGAATTCTTTAAAGAAAGAGTTAAAGCATTTGAGCGAGAAGACAGAGAATTTAAAAATATTAATGTTTATGACACAGCAATGTCATCGTATTCTTTTGACAATTTCAGGTTTGTATTTTTAAGCTGTGTTGATTCATATATAGGAATAAGTAGAGATTTGCAAGTTCTATATATTGAAAATATGGATAAGAAAAGACGAATTGATGGTGATGAATATACAATGTCAGCAATGAATTATGGAAAAAGATTATAAACATACGGCACACAACAATCTGTCATAGTGCATAGGGCGGAAAGTGGGTATTTGAGGCTTGGGTACTTTCTACAGAACCGCCGAAACGCAGTTTCGACGGCGAGTCCAAATTGCAGGTGTCAAACCTGCGTCTCGGCTACTTAGCGGCTTGAAAAGTTAGTGATTTCTAATGCCCTGTGCACCATACAGTTCACCGTTATCGGCAATTTAACGCAGCACACTAAATGTAAGTAATACAGACTTTTAACAATTAAAAACACAAGACAAAATAATATAAATCTCGGACGGACATCAAGATAATATTCGATGGATTTATAACAATCGATTTTAGGATAAGTCACTGATTAGATGACTAAACAGCAAATGAGTGATTAAAAAAAGCTAAGGCTTTAGAACAAAAATATTCGACAAATTAGATTAAAAAACGCTCGCCTATTTTTAAAATATGGGATTTCAAAACTGATTTTTTATCACTATTAACCGACTAAATTCTTTGCTGTATCTTTGCTCATGGTTGAAATTTTTGTGTCCTAACCTAAATTTACAACCTTGGGACGGGGTTACGGCCTTGTCCCTATAATTAGTTTTTAAGTATCTTTGTTGTAAAAAATAAGTTATAAGTTAAAAAGTCGGTATTACAAATGCCTGGCAATATGTTGATGAAAAAGATTTAAGAATGACAAAAGATTATTGGGGAGAGACATGGGAGGAGATAATATTTGATGAAAATATCTCTGAACAAGAAAAGTTTAAAATTTCAAATTATGGACGTATTAAGAACTGTAAAAATGGGAATGAGATTTTTGTAAACAAGACATATATAAATGGTTATCAAAACTTACAAGTAATACAAAAAGAAAACGGCAAAAAGACAAGTAGGTATGTTCACAAATTGGTTGCGGGGCACTTTTTAGAAAAGGGGGAAGGTGATTTTGTAATCCACCTAAATTATGACAAAACAGATAATAGGGCGGTAAATCTGAAATGGGCCACAAAAAAAGAACTATGGGAACATTTACGTAGCAATAAAGAACTTAACGAAAAATGGAAAAAGAGGACATATTGTAAATTAACAGAAACGCAAGTAATGTTGATAAAGAAAAGGATAAACGACCCAAACAGGAAAACAAGGATGAAAATGATAGCAAGGCAGTTTGGCATTTCCGAGATGCAACTTTATCGCATAAAAACTGGAGAAAATTGGGGCACAGTAAAATAAATGTGGTTGTTTTAGAAAAAATCCAAGGACGGGCTTTTGTATCCAAAAACATTTGGGCTATCTGCTTAACATTTGGTTTTTTGTAAAAACAAACCTACACATGCAAACCACATTCACGGTTTTCCAACATTTTTGTGGGGTCGAAATATTTAATCTCGTTACCAAGCTTGTTCCCTTCAATATATTTGTCCATTTCGTTGTCGCCCCAGTAATAAAAAGGGCTTACTTTTAATATCCCATCGGCAGAGTAAGAAAGGATATCAATTGAATTGCGAAAAGCAGTCTGCCCTTTTCTAAGGTTTGTAAACCACACATCTGGCCGGTGTTCGCCCATTGCCCTCCTAAATGGTTCAAGCTTTACCTGCTCTGTGAAAATTTTATGCATTGGGTCGTCAATGCCAGGAATGCCCATTACAACATCACGGTGTGCGGCGGTTTGTTTTGGCACATACAGTTTGATGTTTAGCCCCAATTGTTGTATCGTTTTTTCTGCATGCCGGTAGGTGTTGGGCGTATTATAGCCCGTATCGCACCAAATCACCGGGATATCGGCTTTAACCTTACAGCATGCATGGAGTATCACTGCTTCATAAGGCCTGAAATTTGTGGTCACCACCGGATTCTCAGCTATTCCTACCGCCCATCTTATTATTTCTTCCGGTGTTTTGTCTTTTAATGCCGTATTGTGTGCTGCTAAATCCAGTTTTTTCATAGTGTTTATATTGTGGTTGCAATGTGGGCAAAATTATAAAAAAACAGACAGGTTAAATGAATTTTAATTCACAAAAAAACTGCCTGTGTGTACAAATAGCAGATCATTCATATAGCACCCAGCTCAAATATTTTGTATTTTCCCAATTAATCAACTTTATTTTTTTCTTGCAAAGTAACCATTCATGTATTTTTTTGGTATTCTTTTTAGAAATGCATTTTTTAGGGATATATTCCAGATTCTAATAATGAAGAAGTTAAACGATGAAATGTTAATGGCAAAGCTGGCCAATGGAGATAAGAAGTCAGCGGGTATCCTTTACGACAGGAATTTCAAAAAAGTATATGGTTATTTTTTCAGGATGACGAAAGACGAAGACACAAGCAGGGATTTGACCCAGAATGTTTTCGTAAAAATACTGAGATACAGCCATAGCTGGAAAGAGGATAAAGTTTTTGCCTACTGGTTGTTCCGGATAGCAAGGAACATACTGATAGATTATTTTAATGATAAAAGAAATTTTTACGGAGAAGGGGATATGCAAGAGGTAGCAGAATATGATTACAAGGAATCGATGCGCGAACAAGACATTAAAGAGCAATATGGTTTTTTGCTTGAAGCTATGTCCCAGCTTCCCCCGGCATACAGGGAAATTATTGAATTAAACCGGTTTCAGGGTTTTTCATATAAAGAAATTGCAAATACAATATCGTCAACAGAAAATGCGGTGAAAGTAAAAACTTTCAGGGCAATACAGAAACTGAGGGAAATATACACCAATATAATAATCGATTAAAAATGAAGTGCGAGGAGATAAAAATACTGCTGCCTGAGTTTATAGACAGAAAACTGGACAAAGATACAGAATTAAAGGTGGCAGAGCATTTAAAGGGCTGCGTTGACTGCCGGGGGTTTCACTCTGGGTTAAGCTCGTTTTTGGGGTTCGTAGGTTCTTGCCCAGAAATAAGCCCGCCGCAAGGGATGAAGGACGAATTTATGCAACTGCTTGAGGGGGAGGAGATCCCACAACAAAAGAAAATCATGTATATCCCTGGATGGATAAAGGTTGCAGCTGTAGTGTTTTTTGCGCTGGGTACATTTACTGCCGGGTATTTTATGGGAACAGGCAACAGAAGAACCGCCCAACTTCAATTGGAAGTTAATTCAATGAAGAAAGAAGTCTTGCTGGCAGGTTTAAAAGACTATTCCGGACCGCAAAAAATTGAAGCTGTTTACAGCATAAAAGCCCTTGGGGATGCTGACCGCACTATGATAGATGCACTGGTTTATACCATGAACAGCGACAATAACGTAAACGTTCGCCTGGCTGCAATAAATGCATTGTCGGGAATAATGGACAAAGAGCCTGGCATAAAAAACGAACTAATCCGATCTCTTTCGTTGCAAGATAACCCCCTTCTCCAAATATCTATTATACAGGTTTTGACAGAATCGGGCGTTAAAGAGGCAAAAGATGAAATTGAGTCGCTCTCTAATAATGAAGGCACAAACGAAGAAGTTAGGAAATATGCAAAGGATATGATAAAAACAATCATATAAACAAGATGGTTGGTTTATGGCCGTCAGGGGCCGCCATCTCAAAAGTAGTGAAACAAAATATAATGACAATCATGAAAAAAGTAACAATTTTAATCACAGTTTTTATCCTCCCGCTTCTTACCATGAGCCAGGAGGAGAATATGTTTGAATACTCGCCAAAAGTGAGAAACCGGGTAGAGATCACAAACCTACTGGGCAATATTTCACTGGAGAATACCAGTGGCAACTCGATAATCATCAAATCTGATATGAATTTGGAAAAGCCTGAGCGGGCAGAGGGGCTGCAATTGTTAGGGGCAAAGGAAGACAACACCGGGCTTGCTGTTAACGTCAGCGAAGAAGAAGGTGTGGTGAATATTTCGGGAATCAGCAACCATACCTGCGATTATCAATACACGATTTCCATACCTTCTGGCATAAACGTTGGCATTGACTATCACAGTCCGTACGCCAGCAGCGATTTAAACATAGAATCGTATAACGGGAGCCTGGAAATCAAGACCCTCAGTTCAAATGTCAGTTTGAAAAATTGTTCCGGGCCTTTTACTGTAAATTCAATCAGTGGTAATATTGAAGTAATATTTAGCAATGTAAACCAAAAAGAGCCTACTTCCCTTATTTCTGTTAGCGGTTTTGTAGATGTTTCAATCCCTGCGGGCGACAAAGCAAACATTGAGATAAGCAACCTTAGCGGAAGTGTTTATAACAACCTGGACTTAAAAAACACAGGGGAAAAGGAAGGTGGCGAACGCTCAACTGGGCTCAGCACGATAAGGGCCAAAGGGGAAAAGAGCTATACATTAAATGGTGGCGGACAGGAAATATATTTAAAATCGGTGTCGGGGAACATTTACCTGAGAAAAAAATAGGCTGCCACCCAAAAAATAAACAAACAGGGTTTGCATTCCGCTTATGGGGTAAAATTTGCCAGTTATTGTGCCATTGCTTTTTTTTTGAGGTAAATATTTTCAACCGGACTCATTATTGATACACGATTCCAGGAATTTAGCTGAGTATATGCTTCGCCTTGGATTACTTACTGTTTAGCTCTGCAAGCATTTCCCTTATGTGTTTGTGCAGCAGCGGTGCAGTTTCTTTGCCAAGCGAATTTTCCTCACCATAAGGCGGATTGTCCCTCCCGTAAGTAAACGGCCCTTCTTCATCCCACTGGCTTTGGGGTACAATGTATCCTATTTCATCGTTGGCAAGGCCTATGATAAACTTAAAGTCCCCCTGCATCATTTCCCTGATTGGCGGGACCTCTACCGGTTGTATCCCAAAATCGCCTCCTTCGGGAGCTTCTACTCCGCCGTTTACTATTTCAGGATATATTTCGCCGGGGATTGTCACAAACGATAGCGGTCCGATATTAAAAGCGGAGAGTTCCGAACGCATCTTCATCCAACCCGTTGTCCCCCTGTCCATAACACCGAGCGCGGTCGCCAGTTTAAACAAATTATTATCGATTGGGAGCGAAATTGTGCGTACCAACAAAGAGATACAGGCTGAATCGACAATTTCTTTGGGTTGCCCCATTGCATTTAGTGCCATGAGAGAAAGTTGTTTTCCCTGAGCCTGTGCTTTTTCATAAGAGGCTTCGCTGTATATAACACCGGTAAAGGGGTCTTTTACGGGCAAGCTCGGATGGGTTGTCATTAACCCGCCAACAGCACCGTTCATATAAATACAAATGCCGCCAACCCCGGGTTTCATCAAACTGTCGCCGTTAAAAACGCCTTTTTCAACGCCATCCCGCACAAAATGCGGGAAATCAGACGAAATCAACAAGTTGTCGTCCCATAGGGTTTCAGGGTGGTTTCCCCAGGACACAACCGTACCCAACGTATTTTTAGTTTCTTTGTCAATAGCCCTTATCAGCCTTAGCCCCGAATCAAAAACCTCGGGTTTGCGAGTATCTTTCACCAAAGGTATTGCACTGGTCAGGTCTTCAGATATTTCCAGTTCGGCAGGCCGTAAATTACCGGTAGCTTCCATCACCGATTTTACAATCTGTTTTTTTACAAATTCCATGTAATCTTTATTGATCCCGCTTTTAAAGGGACTTTCTCCCCAAAGCCCCATTAGATCTGCCGCTTCGTGCGTATGTGTCGATGCAATTATAGTGTAAGTTGCCCCTGCTTCGGCAGGGATCATTTCCCTTACATCCACAATGTCATCGTTCATAAAACCTATGGCATCGACAATAACAATGGCCAGCCTTGTTGCCCCATCGTCAATAACCATTGTCCTGGCCCAGGTATCATCGTGGATGCCATTGGCCGGTTTGCTATTGCTAAAACCGGCAATCCAAACAGGGTCGAAAACGCCATTCCCATTGCCATCTTTAAACGTATCGCCATCTTTGGGCTTGTATTTAAAATCGTTGTTTTTGTCCACCCACCTATCAGGGACTTCTGGGGTAATTGCCACTGCCGAGAAGCCGGCTTTTAATCCGGCAGGCAAGGTGTTGTCCACCTTCAATCCGGCAGAATACCCCGGATGCCTATCTTTCATGTTCGAACTCATCCAGATAAATGCCCCAACTAAAAACAAAACCAATAATAATATTGTGGCTTTCAGAATTTTTTTCATCGTACAAGGTCTTAAATAATTACTTTACATGATGGAACAGAGAGGTTGCAGGTATCTCACGAAGCCCGAACCCTGGTCCCTGCCAGCATACGAAATTAAACTTTTTAGCCCCCAACTGAAAATATTTCTCGTCAATTTTATATTTGCCTTTTTTCAATGCGATGGTCTTAAAGCCGCCATGCATGAATTCTTTCCCGTCAAGATATAAGGTGCATTTGTCGTTTACCTTTACAGAAAAGGTATAAATCCCGTCCCTAGGGATTTCCAAATATCCCGAAAAGATGTAGCCGAAGTAGTCTTCCCGTTTGCGCCGATCGATTGTCAAGCTGGGAATTATCCCTGTTTCAACGGGCGTTAATCCGTCCAAGTCGTTTTCGTCCATCACGTGCGCATGGTAATATTTGTATTTCAGCCCTTTTTTGAATTTTTTCGTCTCTTCGTAATTTGTGTAATTTTCAAACTCCAGCTTGTTTAGCTTTATCGACACCGGCGCACTGGACCGCACGCCTTTTTTATATGCGGCATACTTTAAAGTTGAGCTTTCTTTTAAAATTACCGGAGACGAATACAACAATGATTTTTCTGAGGGGTGGCTTCCATCGGTGGTGTAATAAACAAGGGCATCTTTGTCGTCGCACTTTAATACCACAGTCGCCTTGTCGAGAAAATACTTGTCGTTGGTAATGGCATAAGGCAAAGCAACAGATGTTTCGTAGGTTTCGCTAGCAGGCCTGTCTTTCGGAAGTTTCCCCCAATCTTTGTTTGGCGATTTTCCAAGTTCTATTTCAAATGTAGCTCCATTGAGTATCTCATCGTGAGAAAACCATGATTTTTGATAATCGGCGCCGTTTAATATTACGGTTTGGACATATTTGTTTTCAGTCGAAATATTTTTTGTTTCAATAGTGAATTTTTTCCCGTTTTCAAGATGGATGGCAACTTTGTCGAAAAGAGGGCTGCCTATCGCATATCCGGGCGTGCCGGGGCAAACCTGATAAAAGCCCATCGCGCTCATAATGTACCATGCCGACATCTGCCCGCAATCTTCGTTACCGCTCAATCCATTTGGCTGGTCGTCGTACATTGTTTCCAGTATTTGGCGGACCATTGCCTGTGTTTTCCAAGCTGCGCCGGCATAATTATACAAATAAGCCATCTGGTGGCTGGGTTCGTTGCCATGGGCATATTGCCCAATCAGCCCGGTAGCGTCAACAGCGTCTTCGTCATGTGCCGATTCTTTTGTGAAAAGCGTGTCCATCCATGCAATAAATTTCTCGTCGCCCCCAATAAGGGCAATCAAGCCGTTAACGTCTTGCGGGGCAAACAAGCTGTATTGATACGAATTGCCTTCCACAAAATGCTCGCTGCCCTCGGTCGGGTCAAAATCTGCCACCCAGCTTTTGTCCGTATTTTTTGGGCGCATAAAGCCTGTTGACGGGTCGAACAAATTTTTGTAGAATTGCGAACGGCAAGTATAATCAAGGAAATCTGTTTCATTGCCCAACTGTTTTGCCATTTGTGCCACAGCCCATTCATTATAAGCATATTCCATTGTTTTAGACACAGAACCGCCCTCTTTGTCGGCGGGGACAAAACCCAAGTCGTTGAAATAGCTAATATTGTCCACCCTCTCTTTCATGCCTTCGTAAGCCAGTTGCGCATCAAAACTGCGGATACCTTTATTATAGGCATCTAGTATCACCGAATGTGTGTGGTAGCCAATCATCACCCCTGTATAATTCCCTGCCAGTTCCCACTGGGGCAGCTTGCCGCCTATGCGGTACATCTCCAGAAAAGTTTTTATCCATTCATTATAGCGCACCGGGTCTATTATCGAATAAAGCGGCATGTTTGCCCGGAAAGTATCCCAGAGCGAAAACACGGTATAATTATCGAACCCTTCTGCTTTATGGATTTTGTGGTCAACTGCACGGTAACGCCTGTCAACGTCCATGAAGATATTTGGGGCGATTGCGGTGTGGTATAAGCTTGTATAAAAAATACGGCGTTGCTTTTCTGTCCCGCCTTCAACTTCAATTTTCGACAAAAACGTGTTCCATTCCTCCTTTGCGTTTGCTACTGTCTTTTCAAAGTCCCATCCGGGGTTTTCTGATTCTAGGTTTTTCCTTGCCCCTTCAATATCAACGGCAGAAATGCCTACTTTTGCTGAAATTTGTTCGCCCTCTTTTGTACAAAACTGCACAAAAGCCCTGATGTTTTTCCCTTCCGCCTTTTTTTCCCCATAAACCAAAGAATCGTCAACTGCAATGCCATACGAGCTAAAAGGTTTTGAAAATTTTGCATAGAAATAAACGAATTGTTCGGTTGCCCAACGGCGCGATTTGCGCAGCCCTTGGATCTCGGTGTCGCTGATTATTTCGATGTTGGACTCAAGTACGTGATCCCTATTTTTCAGATCGATAATAATGTTCGATTTCTCTGATTCGGGGAAAGTATAACGCTGCATCCCCGAACGGGCGGTTGCCGTCATCTCTGCAGTAACATTATAGTCATCGAGCAATACTCCGTAATAACCTGGCGAAGCTTTTTCGTTTTTGTGGCTGAAAGATGAGCGGTAGCCTGTTTTTGAATCTTTTTCTTCGCCTGGAAGTATTTGCACGTAGCCAACTGTTGGCATAAGCAGCACGTCGCAATATTCAGGCGCACCGGTCCCGCTTAGGTGGGTATGGCTAAAGCCCATAATTGTTTTGTCGGAATAATGGTATCCCGAAGATCCGTCCCAGTCTTCCCATCTCGTGTCGGGGCTAACCTGCACCATACCAAAAGGCACGGTAGCCCCGGGAAAAGTATGCCCATGGCCTCCTGTGCCAATCATGGGATCGACATAAACAGTGTAGTCTTTTTTTTCTTTTCCCCCGGAACAGCCCAAAAGTATCAAGAGGAATATGAATGATAATATTTTGTTTCCCTTGTTTTTAAGAAGTGCATTATTGGTCACCATGTCAATATCTGTTTTGCAAGAGTAGGTTTTGTTCATCTCACGTATGTTTTTAATAATCTGTAAACAGTTCATTGTCTTTAATTTCATGTTTGTCGAAACCGGGACCGTTCCAGCTTACCTCCAGTCCTTTGTTGCCGCCACATTGAAAATATTTTACTAGAATGTGGTGCAACCCTGCTTTTAGCCCAACCCTGCCGGGTTCTTCCACTGCCGCATGGTTGGCATCGTTTTCAATAATTTCCTTGCCGTCTATGTACAAACAACTGCCGTCATTTGATTTTAGATAGAAGTCGTATAAACCGTCTTTGGATGCATTTATATACCCTTCGAACCTGAACCCGAAATAATTTTCCCGTTTCCTTTTGCTTATGTTGAAATTGCCGGTTGTTCCTTTTTCTATTGGCTCTGAAATTTCAAGGTCGCTTGTGGTTACGAAAAAACGTTCGAAATAATCGTAAGCAAGTCCGGGTTTGACATGGGCTTGGCTGGCTTCTAGCAACTTTGCCTTTTCAAATTTGTATTCAACACCCGCAGATGGCTGTTTGTCGGGGGCAAAAGCTTTCATTTTCAATGTCGCGCTTTCTCTTATTTTAAACGGTTGCGTATAAAGCAGCGATTTCTCAGATGGTTCTGTACCGTCCAAAGTATAACGGATGGAAGAATTTTCGGGGTCAGATGCCAGCTCTACCAAAGTTGACTCCTGAAAAAGCAGGTCTCCGGATTTAATATACGGTATGCGGGCAATGGCTTTTCCATTGTCAGACCGGCAACGGTTTTCCATTGCTGCTCCCCAATTTTTATTGGGTTTTGCCCCCATTTCAAAAACCAGTTCTCCTCCGTTCATTATGTCTTCGTGGCGTAAAAACGATTTTTTGTAAGCTTTCCCGTTTAATTTCGCCGACTGTATGTAAAAATTGTCTTTTGTCCTGTTATTGGCCTTTATGACAAATTTTTTCCCGTTTTCAAGATGTATGGTTACTTTGTTGAACAAGGGCGAGCCGATTGCATAAACGGGCATCCCCGGAGCTACAGGGTAAAAGCCCATGGAACTCATTATGTACCAAGCCGATATTTGCCCGCAATCATCGTTCCCGGCAAGGCCGTCGGGGGCAGTAGAATAAAGCTTTGTCAATATTTGGTCAACAAGCTTCTGCGTTTTCCAAGCCTCTCCCGCATAGTTGTATAAATAAGCTAAGTGGTGGCTGGGTTCGTTCCCGTGCCAATATTGCCCTATTGCGCCCCTTTCGCTTCTGTCAGATTTTAAAGAAAACAGCAAATCCAGCCATTCAATAAATTTCTGATTGCCCCCCATTTGTCCAATCAGCCCGTTAATGTCGTGGGGTACATACATGTACTGGTAAGCATTCCCCTCGGAATAGACCGAATTAACCAAGGGGTCAAACGGTTCGAGCCAGGCTCTGTCTGATTTTCTTCCTCGCATAAAGCCTACCGAAGGGTCAAACACATTTTTCCAGTTATGCGCCCTTTGGTGGTAGTTCTCATAATCAAACTGCCTGTCCATTGCTTTTGCCATTTGCGATATGCACCAATCATCGTAGCAATACTCCAATGTTTTGGAAACCGATTCCCCTTGGCGGTCACATGGCAGAAACCCAATTTTCTTGTAATATTTCAGCCCAAGTCTGTCCATTTCTGCACTGTATTTGACTGCCTCATAAGCTTTTTCAACATCGAAATTATGGATACCTTTTAAATATGCATCTACAAACTGGCACAGCGTGGTATCCCAACATGTCATCGGTGTAATTTCCAGCAAGAGGCCACATTGGCAAACGTCCTGCATCTTCGTATATTTGGAGAAGGCTCTTAATAAAATCGCTGGTTCTTTTCTGGTCGATGATTGTCAACAGGGGATGCAATGTGCGATAGGTGTCCCACAACGAAAATACCGTATAGTTATTAAACCCTTGGACTTTATGCACTTTGTGGTCATGTCCACGATATTGCCCATCTACGTCCATGAAGATATCGGGGCTAAGGTTTGCATGGTACATTGATGTGTAAAAAATAGTTTGTTGCTGTTTTGTGCCCCCTTCTATTTCAATCTTCGACAATTCTTTGTTCCACGCTTCTTTTGCTGTTTCCTTTACCTTGTCGAAATCCCAGTCGGGGATCTCGGCATCCAAGTTTTTCCTCGCACCTTCGGTACTTACTGCCGAGATACCTATTTTCACCAATATTTTTTCATCTTTTTTAGTCTTATAGTTGACCAGTGCTTTTATATCCTTGCCGCTGGCTTTTGTTTGCCCTTGGCGTATAGAGCCATCAACAGCAATTTCAAATGAGGAGAAAGGTTTTGAAAACCGTGCAACAAAATACACATATTGATCCCATGCCCAACCGTGCGAACGGCGCAACCCTTCAATTTCGGTGTCGCTAACCTTGTTGATGCTAAGAAATTCTGCACCAAAAGGATAAGCAAGATCTATAACAATATGCCCGCTGTCGCTTTCGGGGAAAGTGTAGCGGTGGAAACCCGCACGCAAAGTTGTTGTAAGCTCTGCCCGTATATTATAGCCGTCAAGAAAGACAGAATAATAACCGGGGCTGGCTTGTTCATTTTCATGTTTAAAAGAAGAACCATAGCCTGAACCTTTCATTCCTTCAACCATTGGGCTTATAAATTTTTTCCCGGTGGCAGGCAGGAACAGTATATCGCGGTATTCTGGTTCGCCTACGCCGTTCAAGTGGGTATGCGAGAATCCCAAGATGGTGCTGTCGTCCGATGCATAGCCGCCACATGAATTTAACCTCGTGTCGGGGCTTAACTGTATCCCCCCGAATGGCATGCTCGCCCCCGGCCATGTGTTCCCGTCTGCCCCCGTGCCGATAAAGGGATCCACCAGTTTTGTGTAATCAGGCGTTTTGCCATGTTCTAATCTACACGAGTTTAAAAATATCAGGACAATAAAAAATAATGCGATCTTCATTGTTGTTATCTGTTTATTTATGGAACAATACATTGGCAGCGATTTCTTCCTTTTTGCCCCCCGGTTTTTCCCAACTTATGGTTAAAGCCTTTGCGCCTCCCATCTGGAAGTATTCCATCAGGACAGGGTGGAAACCCTTGGCAAGCCCTATTTTTTTGCTTTTTTCCTGCGTTTTGTGAAAGCCATCGTTGTTTATCAGTAATTTCCCATCTACGTATAAGATGCCACCATCGTTTGAGTTGACAAAAAATTCGTATATCCCATCGGCAGGCGCAAGTATGTAGCCGCCGTAGCGGTATCCAAATGCTATGTCGTTCCCTGCCTCGTTTATATTGAAAGTTTTTATGGTGCCGGATTTTACAACGGGGTATTTTTTCAGGTCTTCCATTTTCACGCAGTATCCCTTTATGAATTCATAATGAAGGCCAGTCGATAATTCTCCTTTGATTTTTTCCGCAGGCAAAAGCGTAAGTTTCTCAAAATCGGCAGATACCGGATAGCTCATGTTTTTGCCGTCTTCGAAAGCCCTTGCTTTTATTGTAGCTGTTTTGCCCAGTTCGAAAGGGGCATTGTATAATGCAGATGATCTTGAAGGCTCAGTCCCATCGGTTGTATAGTAAATAGCAGCGTCTTTGTCGTCGCAAAACATGGACACTTCGGTTGACCCTGCGAAACTGAAATCTTTTGACTCTATGCGCGGCATGGGCGGCGTTGGGTAGTCAACTGTTTTGGGGCAGTATTCAGGCTTGCTGCCCCATGTTTTATTGGGCGTGTCCCCCATGTTGAACACAAGTCCCCCTCCGTCCATAATGTCTTTGTGAGCCAAGAAAGAGCATTTGTGTCCTTTCCCGTTCAACGACACGGATTGTATGTACTTGTTTTTATTGCTTGCGTTTCTTGCCGATATTACAAACTGTTTCCCGTTTTCAAGGTTAATGGTAATTTTTTCAAACAGCGGAGACCCCAAGACGTAATAATCAAGCCCCGGGGTAACCGGATAAAAGCCCATCGCACCAAATACATACCACGCCGACATTTGCCCTGCATCCTCGTTGCCGCAAAGCCCATCGGGCTTGTCCGTATAAAAAGAACCCATTATTTGCCGTACCTTCTCCTGTGTTTTCCATGGTTTCCCCACAAAATTGTACAAATATGCCATGCTGTGGCTCGGTTCGTTACCATGTGCATATTGCCCTATCAGTCCTGTAACATCTGCATGGTAGGTGTGTGAAGGATCATTTTCGATGGAGAAACATTTGTCGAGCCATTTTTCAAAGGCGGTATTTCCCCCCATTAGCTTTATCAGCCTGTTTACGTCGTGAGGCACAAAAAGCGAATATTGATATGCATTGGCTTCTGTGTAGTCGGTGGTCATCTCCAATGGGTCGAAAGGCGACATCCATTGATAGCCGCTTCCCCTTGGCCTCATAAAACCGGATTGCGGGCAATACTGGTTCTCATAAAATTTTCCTTTTTGCGAATACAGGTTATAATCATCGTTGTCAAAGTCTTTTGCCAATACCGAGACGCACCAGTCGTCATAACAATATTCAAGGGTGCGGGAAACAGACTGGCTTTCTTCGTTGTAGGGGATAAATCCCAGTTTTTTGTAAATTTTTTTGCCATCCCTGAACCCTTCAGAAAGTTTTTTCATAGCCTGATATGCCTTGTCACCGTTATAATTGCGGATTCCTTTTGCCCATGCATCGGCAATGACAGGCAGGGAGTGATAACCAATCATGGCAAACCCTTCGTTGCCGCCGAACTCCATAATGGGGAGGTTGCCAAAATGTTCATATCGTTCAAGAAATGTGTTGATGTACTGGTTGGTACGTTCCTGGTCGATAATGGTCAATAGCGGATGTAATGCCCGGTGCGTATCCCAAAGCGAGAAAGTGGTGTAGTTGTCAAAATCCGTTGCTTCGTAAATTTTTTGGTCTGTGCTGCGATAACGCCGATCTGCATCGAACGAAACACTCGGATGTACATGTGCATGATATAGGGCTGTATAGAAAATCCGTTTCGCTTCCTCCGTTCCCCCTTCCACTTTAATGCACGAAAGTTCTTTATTCCATGCATCGGCAGCTTGTTTCCTTGTTTTTTCGAAACCCCAGCCCGGCAGTTCCTCTTTCATGTTGTTTTTTGCCCCGTCAACATCCACCCTCGACAAAGCTACTTTTACCATAACTTCCTTGTCGTTTTGCGTATTGAACGTAAAATAAGCCTTTACGTCTTTCCCCGATATTTGCGCCCCACCTTTCTCTATTTCCCCGTTTTTGTAGAGGGCATAAGATTCGAAAGGCTGTGAGAACTCGGCATAAAAATAAATTGTGCGGTTGCCGTCGAGCCCTCCATGCACATGCCTGAACCCTGCAATTTGCGTATCCGAAATTTTCTCCAGAAAGAGGCTGTCTATGTTGTCATTTATCCCATGTATCAAATCGAGGGAAATATTACCTTTTTTTGTTTTGGGGAAGGTGTATTTGTGAAAACCAACCCTTGTGGTGCTAGTCAATTCAACTTTTATCCCATTTTCAAATATAACGGAGTAATAACCGGGGGAAGATGTTTCCTGTTCATGGGAGAATTTTTCCTTATATCGCGGCTGGTTGCCAGAAGGATCTCCCTGCCCTAATTGTATTTCTCCAACTGTGGGCATAAGCAAAATATCGCCGCCGCCGCCGCTCCCTACGCCGCTGTAATGGATATGGCTAAAACCCATTATGCTGTCATCGGAATAATGGTAGCCCGAACACCCGTCCCATGTTGTCGTCCTTGTGTCGGGGCTTAACTGTACCATCCCGTGGGGCATAATCGCCCCGGGGAATGTATGCCCATGCCCTCCGGTGCCAATCATCGGGTCAACATAAGATGTGCAATCTTTTTGATACGGATTGTTGTTGCAGCTGCCCAAAGCAATACAAATAAGTATTAAAATTATATTCCTCATACAGTTATGCATTTATCTCGATGATTAAGTTTTCTTTATAATTTTCAGGGTTTTCGTGGGGATAGCCCAGTGGGTTGCAGACAACTCTTGTATTGCCGATCATATAGTCAAAAGCATCATGTACATGGCCGTGCACCCACAGGTTAGGCTGATATCTAAGGATCAAATCCTCCATGTTTGAGGCAAATGCGGCAGACAACAGATCGTCCTTGTACCTTAATGCGATAGACCGGATACTCGGCGCATGGTGCGAGACGACCACATTTGTTTTTGTGTTGCTCTCTGCCAAGCTTTTTTCGAGCCACTTCTTCGATTCGTTATGGATTGTGTGGGTGTCAATCGAACGCAACTTAGAATACGAAGGATCGCGGCGGATCAAATAATAGTCGTTCATTTTTTGTTGGCATTCAAAACCTGCTAGCTGAGGGTTTCCGAACAATCCAAAATCTGTCCACAAGGTCATGCAATGGAACGACACACCTTCAATGACAACGCTTTCATTCTCTAGGATATGGATGTTTGAACCGGATGCTTTTTCTTTAAGCTGATGTATCAATCCGGGATAGGTGTTCCTGTAATATTCATGGTTGCCGAGTATGTACAATACAGGAATATTTTTGACTTTTCCCAAAATCCATTCAAGCCCTTTTGTGCCTAAATGAATGTCGCCTGCCAATATCAGCAGGTCACAACCGGAAAAGTCAAATTCCCTGTTTCCAAACTCAAGATGTATGTCGCTAATTATCTGTGCCCTCATTTAAAATAGCGTAAATATGTCTATTGAGATATTAAGTATCCATTGCTTCGTGCCGATAAATTTTTTCTAATAAAAAAAGGTCATTTTTTGCTGAGATCCCTAAAATACAAATCTTTTGCTTCTATCACCATTCCGGGGTTGTGGCATTGTATGGCGAAATATCCTTTTTTATATTCATCATCGTCAAGAACCATTACCGATTGGCCATTAATCCAGAACTCGATATGGCTGCCAACAGCTTTAATGCGGTAATCAAACCATTCACCGTCCTTGACAAGGTTGGCTGTTGCCTTTCCTGTGGGCTTTCCCGGCTTCCATAACCAGCCGGTGTGTGCCTCCTGCGAATTGCAAATTTGCGCCTCGTATCCGCGCGGAAAACCGTCTGGGTTGTCTTTGGGCGGGTTGGCTCGGAAATAAAGCCCGCTGTTTGCATTTCCACCTGTGCTGTAAATTTTAAACTTTCCTTTTACCTCCAAGTCGGTAAGTTCCGGGGCAGCGTATATATGTCCGTAATCGCCTCCCCCTATCAATACTCCATTTTCTACTTCCCATGATGCTTTCCCCCTGACAGTCCAGCCGCTTATGTCTTCCCCGTTGAAAAAAGGTTCCCATTTGGCTTCCTTGTTGCAAGAACCGAGCAATATGGAAGTGGAGATTAACGCCAACAAAAAAATAGTTTTGTTCATGATTTTTGAGTTTAGTTATTTGTCTTTTACAAGGCTACAAAAATTTGTTTTATTCTTCATACAAACATCTACATTAAAAAATATATTAAACCAACAATTCTTGCAATTTATGTCTATCCAAACATAACGAAATCGCTAATTGAATTTTACGGCGGAAGTTTTTATGGATGCCAACATAATACACCAAGTATTCAGATATTGTCCTCAATCAGTATGCTTTTCCCAATGATCTAGGAATTAAAATATTAACACACAAAAACATATCCATTAGCAAACGTTTATAAACGTTTATTGTCGATTACAGATATTTAAATGCCAGATAATTTTTGGAGCTGCCCTAACTTTGAACCAACAATTTCGTTTAATAACCTGAATCCGATTAAAAATATTGCCTGAGTTTCAACTAATTTTTAGTAGAACTCAGGCTAATACATTAATTAAAATTTGAAATCATGAATGCATTAAGAAACAGCGTCAGGCTTATCGGCCATTTGGGCGATGCCCCAAAAGTAAGAAAGTTAGACAGCGGGAAGACAGTTGCTAATTTTAGCATAGCAACCAACGAAATTTATCGCGACCAGGATGGGGAAAAACAGTCGGAAACCACATGGCACCGTTTGGTAGCCTGGGGGAAACAGGCTGAAATTGTAGAGAACTATGTCAAGAAAGGTTCTGAAATTGCCATTGAGGGAAAACTCACCAATCGTTCGTACGAGGATAATAACGGTGAAAAACATTTCGTTACCGAAGTGCTTGTAAATTCTATTTTACTGCTCGGCAAAAAACAAAGCTAAAGTAAAGGGAAAGCTTGGACAAACTTCAGGAAACAACAGTAGGGCAAGTGCCATGTCAACAAGTAATTGTTGTGGAAAGGATTGTTATGGTAGAAACAAAGATTTTCACCTTTGACTTGACACTAGCCCGCTGCCCCCGCCCTGCCAAAGCATGAGTTTACCTAACTTTTTAACCGGTCCCAGGTTAATAACCATCGTTCTGGACCATATTTGAATTAGCATCAATTTCAGATTTTGGGATGGGATATGCCATTCTGTTGTCGCCATAAGGTATTGTTGCGGCAATATTCTGCTGGGGCGAGGACTTTTCAATATCGCTGCCTGTCCTCAGAAGGTCGTCATAACGTTTCCCTTCGAAAATCAGCTCCTTTCTCCTTTCATTTATAATATCCTCTTTATTTAGCGTTGTGTAAGTAGTTGCTCCACGGTTAGAGGTAATTTTGTTGATCTGTGCCAATGCATTGCCGCCTGTTTCCCAGAGTGCTTCTGCGTAATTTAGGACAACCTCTTCGTACCTGATAATTGGGACATTGTCACATCCACTATTGTCAGGGTATTTGCCAATATTCCTTAACATATCGCCTTCCCAGCCAAGTATGCCAGCCCTTACATCGCCATCTTCATAAATGCCTTCAACCCCATCAATAACCTGCACATCGCCATAACTGCCGCCGCCGGTTGTCCTGTATATATATCCCAAACTGTTACTGTTGAGGTTGTCTGTTTCGCTATAAGCCAGCTCAAATATTGAATTTACAGAACCATCGCTGCCCCAACTTGCGACATAATTATCAGCCGGGACAATAGAATAGCGGCCGGAATTTATTACTGCCCCTGCCGCAGCAATGGCTTCATCCCACATTTCGAAATATACATCTACGCTCGATTCTATTGCCTTGGCCGTATACTTCGACGGGAATTCCTTTGAAGGGTCGTAATAATCTTCGCTCATCATATCAAAAGCTGTGTTTAAGTCGCTAAGGATAAGGTTTTTTGTTTCACCTACTGTTTTGCGCGCAGGGGAAAGATCGTCTCCCTTGAATTCAGTAATGTACGGTATGCCAAGTTCCCCCCCCGGCATGTTGCTGCCCATATTGTTTCAACAGGTCGAAATGGATCAAGGCCCTCAAGGCATATGCCTGACCTAGGATATGTTTCCCATATCCTAGATCGCCTTCAAGCCCAGTTAGTTCCACACCGTTTATTATAATGTTCAAACAAGCAATAGCTTCATAAGCTTCATCCCAAAAAAAATCGGAACTTGCATTGTATTTAAAAGATGCCTGTATGGTATAACGGCCTGAATTTCCGTTTGAAAAGCAGTTGTCAGTGCGGACTTCGTTTGCAACTATATAGGCCCTGCCATAATAACCTGTTTCCGAAATCCTGCTTAATGAACCTTTTAAAATTGCATATAAGTTATCAACAGATGTAATCCCTCCGTTAATCAGCTTGTTTTGTTCCAAAGAAGGATCCAAATCATCGGTGGTGCATGCATTGACCAAGACAAAAAACACAAATACCCCAATAAAACCACATAATATTTTCCCTTTTTTCATAATCTTTAAAATTTTAGGTTGACACCAAAGACAAAAGATCTGACAGGGGGTGTCGACAACACTGTAAACCCCCCTCCTGGCACGCTGTCGGTCTCCGCCCCCACCTCTGGGTCATATTTGAGGTAATCATCTTTCACCCATGTATATAAATTTGTCCCACTGACAAATACCCTAAGTCCTTCTACATTGACTATGCCGACAACGCTTTTAGGGAAATCGTATCCCAATGAGAGATCTTTTAGGCGAAAATAATCTCCATCCAATAAGAATTTTGAGTGATACTCCAAGCCCCTTGCCGTATATTCAAACTTACCATACCTTGTGCCTTCGTCACCGGGTTCCTGCCACCGGTCCAACAATGCATCTACCCCCTGGTAATATGCTACAGAAAAGACATCGGTGGCATGGGAATACCTGTGCCAGTCTTCATATATTTTATGCCCGCCAGCAAAGTACCCGTTAACATCAATGAAAAAACCTTTGAAATCAACATGTACGTTCATCCCGGCAGTTATGGTTGGGATAGCGCATCCGCCCTGCCAAACCTGGTTGGCATCAGAGAAAGTTGAAGTGGTCCCGCTCCCGTATCCGTCAACATACCATAATTCATCTCCAGTCTGGGGATCGACCCCAGCCCAGGTTGGCATATACCAACCATAAACTGGGTGGCCTGTTTCTACCCGTTGGGTTTGGCTTGTAATATTTATTTCGTTGCCATTATAATCTTTGGCCATTCCCAGTACTTTGTTCCTAACCGTTCCCAAGTTGCCCCCTATCGAAACATTCATATCTTTTTTGCGTGCCACATCAACTGTCAATTCCAACTCAAACCCTTTATTTTCCATCCCCCCTATATTCTGTGTTTGTTCTTCAAAACCAGTGGTCAGGGATAAAGGTACGTCTAGCAATAAATCTTTTGATTCCCTCCTAAAGTACCCCACTGAACCGGACACCCTGTTTCCCAGCAGGCAAAAATCAAGGCCAACATCAATGGTGTGAGATGTCTCCCATGTCAAGCCGTCGTTCCCGAAATTGCCGGGATAGGATGCCCCTTCGCCCGCATAATCAAAATCAAAATTCAGCAGTTCCTGGTACTGGTTCAGATCAATATCGGCATTGCCGGTAACACCGTAAGAAGCCCTTAGTTTCAGGTTATTTATGAATTTATAAACTGCAAAGAGGGGTTCTTTGTGTATGTTCCATGCACCGCCAACCGACCAGAAAACGCCCCATCGGCTATCATTGCTAAAACACGAACTGGCTTCTTTGCGGATGGTGGCATCTGCAATATACCTGCCGTTATATGAATAGTGTATCATGCCTAAATATGAGGCAACTGACCAGTCGGCAAACTCTGAGTTTGCTTTAGTAGGGTTCCCTGACGAGTTCAGGTTAGTCAAGCCTTCATCAGTAAAGTTATCCCCTTCGGCCTCCATGAACAACATCCTGTCTTTCTGGTATTCCTGAAGGGCCTTGACCTCGAAATCGTGCCCGCCTTCAAGGTTAAATGAATAGTCCAGCGAATTTTGGAATACATAATTCGCCCTGTTCCGGTTAGCAGCCCAGCCATAACCATTTGTAGCGTCTCCGTCGCCCCGTTCCGGGTTACGGTAACGTTTGTAATTATATACATGGTAATCTATGTTGGCACGGCTGGAAAAAACCAGGTTTTTCACGGGGGTGTCCCATGTAATAGAATTGTTTGAGATAATCCTTGTGTATTTTGAATCATCAATATCTTCCTGCGCAATCCAAAGAGGGTTGGGCAATGTCGTGTTCATGTTTATCCCGCCATCCTCACTGTAGGCCTGATCGGTGGGGGGCATAAAAAATTTAACTGCGCGCGGCGAAGAAAAGTACGCGCCAATTTCAAGCAACCCGTCCTGATAAGAATGCGATGCCGTGTTCCTTGTGCTGAAAGCAAGGTTTTCTTTTAACATAGACTTTAAGTTCAATGAGCCTGACATCCTTTTGAAATCTGAGCCGATAACGGTAGCTTCTTGTTGAAAATATCCGAATGAGGCATAATAGCCACATTTGTCGCTGCCCGCCACTGGCAGACAGGTTGTACTCTTGCATCGGTGCATTTTTATTGGTGATAACATCGCCCCAATCAGTTTCAGGGCTGCCTGCATCATGCCAGTCTGAATAAGCAGTCCCCAACCAGCCTGCCTCTTCATAAAACTGTTGGGCTGCATCTTTTGTGAAGTTATAATACCCCCCAAAAGTATTGTAGATAGCTTCGTAGAATAACATTTCCCTTTCTGCCCCGGTCAGTACGTCCCAGCCTTTAACGGCATCATTTGAAACCCCATAGGTGGCACTGAAATTAATCACAGCCTCTCCCGGAGCCCCGCTCTTAGTTGTTATGACAATAACGCCGTTTGCCCCGCGCGCGCCATATGCGGCTGTAGCAGAAGCATCTTTAAGCACGGTGATACTTTCAATATCGTTACAGTTCAAACTTGCAAGCGATGACAAATTAGAACCGGGGGAAACCAGTGAAGAAACATCTTCGTTGACCACAGGCACTCCATCGATCACATACAAAGGGCTGTTGCCTGCCGTAACAGAACTCCTTCCCCTTATCCGGACATCCTGTACGGAGCCAGGGGTACCGGAAGAAGCAGAAATGGAAACGCCTGCAATTTTCCCCTGCAAAGCCTGGGCAACGGAAACGACCGGCATATCCTCAAGTTTTTCGCCGCCTACCTGGACAATTGAACCGGTCACTTCGCTTTTCCCCTGGGTTATATAGCCCATAACCATAACTTCATCGACCCCAACATGGGCAGGCTCCATTGAAACATTTATAACTGTTCCTGTAATAGGCACTTCAACAGCTTTCATCCCGACAAAAGAGAACACCAATGACTGTGCATTGGCAGGGACTTTTAACCGGTAAGTGCCGTCGATGCTGGTAATTGTGCCAACAACAGTCCCCTTTACAACAATAGAAACACCAGGGATACCTGCCCCATTGCCCGAATCCGTAACGGTCCCAGAAATTCCCGTCAACTGTGCTTTGGCCACTAACACGCCAAGCAATGAGGCACAAAAAAACATTAGTGAAATTTTTTTCATAAAAGATTTTTAATGATCCATCAAATAAACAGGCCTAATTTTGATGCTAAAAATAATCTTTTAAGTTGGTTATTTCCTCATGTCCCTTTTTGTTTTGCGCAATCCATTTTTTGCCGATTGCTCCAATTTTGCCAATTTTAGATACTTACGGTAATTGCAAGAATTGATACCGATGCCCCGTTAGTGCGGAATACCAAATCATTCATCCCGGGCATGAAAAAGTCTGATTTTGTTTTGAATACTGCTGCCTTGGTCGAATCTTGGTCTTTTACGCCTGGCACTTCACGGATTTCGTTACACCTCCCAACAAAATTTTCATTTATGTGGAGGAAATGGCTGTTTGCATTTTCAAAACCTTCTCCTTTTAAAATAATATTTACCTCAACAGGTATTCCAGGAGGTTCTTTCCCAATTGCAATATTAAATGTTTGGGATGTACGGGGCGTTAAGTCCCTTGGGACTTGCAAGGGGCCATCTGACTCCCCCAGGTGCCAGTTGCCCCAAGCGGCAGTCATGCAATATGTTTTAGTTTTGCCAATTAGCCCAACTGGATCATTGAGCTGTTTGATTGATGGGAACAAGGGTTCTTTTTTCTCCCATTCCCATGCACAGAAAAAATTGAATAGGTAAACTCCGTCAGCCCCCTTGGCATAATTGGCGGCGGCAAAACCTCTCAGGAGTTTCTCGTCAAGCCCCATTACGTATTTTCTTGTGCCATCGGGGCTATATGCGCACGATTCTGCCCCGGCATACAGGACAACATTGTCCCCTGCCGCTTTCCTCCAAGAACGTATGTCTGTATCCCAGGCAGTAATGAAATGGGCAGTAGGTGTAATTGCATCAAGCATCCCTTTCTGCGTAAGTTCCGCAACATTAAATCCGTATTCATATGCAGAAGCTGTAGTGACCGGCAGCCGTGCCATAAGGAAAATTTTACTGCCACATATATCCCTAACTTCACGTACAAAGCTTGTTATTATGGGACTATATTTATATGCGTCCCCATGGGGGAAATACAATGGGAAGCGCATGAAGTCCAATTCTAATGCATCTGGTTTATACTCTGATATTATCTCCCTGATTAGTGCCAGGTAATAATCCCGTACTTCCTTGCGGCGATAATCCATAGCGTATACATAGGTGTAAGGGCCTTCTATCCTATATGGTGACTTAAGCCTCCATTCCGGGTGTTGCCGGTAGAAATCGCCATGCCTTGGGCTGTCCGGCCATGGTGTGTTATGGGTGTCGTTCATACGGATTGAGACACCTGCGCCAATGCCTTGTTGCCTGCACCGTTCGAGGGCCCTTGACAGGTAGTCGCATCCCTGCCCTGCAAGATGCTTCATTTGTTGATATATCGGCTCCATATCTTTCTCTGCTTTGTCCCACATGGGTTGCCACACACGGCTGGGGTAGTCGACGCGGCCAATCCCTGCATTTGGGTTGATCAGCATCAGATCTGCACCACCTTGTGCAACTTTGTCCACCATCTGGTCAACATCTTCTGGCACCGCCTGCTTGCCGCTTGAATTGACATTTATGAAGAAATATGTACAGTCCTGGTTGTAAACAAGCTTGTATTTTACTGGTTTTTTCTTTTGCGGTTTAGCCGAAGCTGTTGATGAGCCATGCAATAAAACCCCGCCCAATACTGCGGCTCCCGTGTTTTGTAAAAAATATCTACGTTTCATTTTTGTTCTGTTCCAATTTAAATACTTCAAATAATTATTAATTTACTCTATTTTGACCAGTCCGTTGCAACTAACATAATGTTCCTTAATCCCCAGTTCATCCATCAGTTCTCTGGTTTCAACGGTCTTGTAATGTGCCGTATTGAAACCTTTTCCCCGATCATTGTCATACAGCCATAAAGGGGCCGGCCATAAACAAGCCCTGAATTTTATGCTCCTGTAGAAATCTAATTTAACCCCTTTCTGCCCATGATGGGCTACTTGCAAATAATCGCAGTCTAAATCGTCCTTAAACGGACTGTCCATCAATCTGTCGCCCCCGTTTTCCCATAGGTCGGCCAAAAATAAAAACGACTTTTTTTCGTCCCAGGCTTTAATCACCATGCTGTTGTCGTTATAAAAGTTCTCTAGGGTGATGTCGTTGCTTGTAACGGTCAGGATTTTAAATTTTGTCTTGTCGATTTGTATTACTTCACCCGGGCTTGTGAAATTCACAACATTAATCCCTGATTTTTGTAAATTCCCATAAAACTCGCGAGTAAGCGAATCATATTTGGTATTAAACTTTTCAAGATACTGGCTGGGAAATTCTGAATGATAAACATTTTTTATTTTAAGATTTCCTGGAGCCTTTAATATTTCGTTTAGCGCCCCAATGTGATCGGGATGGGGATGGGATATGAACCATGCTTCAACTTCGTTGCCCAAAGCTGCCAAGAAGCCTTTTAAATACCATGCCTCCTCTTTCATCCCACCGTCCATTACAGCAACTTTCCCGTTATCCATTAGAAAAACATAAGAAGTGCCAACATAATTATCCTGGGCGGGCAACTGCCACAAAGTACAATTTGATTTATTTTGCGTATAGGAATTTGTTATGCCGAAACCCAGAAGTGCTAAAAGTAACAGTAGCTTTTTCATATAATTGTAGTTTATAAGTTTATTTTGTGTGTGGGGCACCTGCCCGCATATTTATTTGGCTGAATATTTATCATATTTCCCGCTCATTACTTTTTTTACGGTTTCAAGATAGCTATATCCCCAGCGCATATCGGGTTCCAGGTAGGCACCTTCGACCCACTCGTTCCATGCAAAAACAGTTATGATGTTTGGTTGCCCGGGATGCCTCATGCAATATTCCCTTGCCTTTTGGAGGTATGCACCAAAGCTTTCGGGAGAGTTGTGCATGTAAACGCTCTTTTCCTGTCCAATTTCGAGGAATCGCGGCGTATCGTCATAGGCAATTGAGGCATTTGGGAAATACGGGATGTCCATCACCGAGTCCCACTTATTTTGAAGGGCCATTGCATTCTCTCCCCATTTGATATAATCGTTATCAAGCCCGGAACCGGTCCAGTTGTATGTAGAGACACTCTTTATGCCAAGCATTGAAACGATTTCCTGGATGCTTTTCCCTTCACTGTACTCATTCTTTATCAGGTATGGGGCCCCATCCTTTCCTCTTCCTATTATTTGTATGTGCAATCCGGGAAACCCTGCTTTTTTAACTTCGCCCCGGAAATAATCAAATGCCTTTTTTGCCCCATCTAATCCGCCGAAATCGTTTACAAAGCCAGATAAATTATAAATGGAAAAGATTGGCTCTCCCTGTATTTTTAAATAGTTCTTTTGTTTGAAGAAGCGTTGTGTTACCCTGCCGACAAGTGCTTTATATTTGTCCCAATCGAGATTCTGGGGAAAAATGAGCGAATCGGATGGGAAAAGGTGCGGATTCCATTTGCCGTACATGTCATGATTGGCCCACATTAGGTAGAAGTTTGCTTTTTCACAATTATCTGCTTTCAAAAACCCCTCGTTAACAGCTTCCTCAAGGCAAGGCTTGCCGTCATACCAATACCAATCAAAGATGAAAGTATTTACACCATGGTCTGTGGCAGCATCAATTTTTTGCTCCCATGCAGCAGGGTCGTTGTCCATCATATATCCCCAAAGCGGCACTTTTGGTTGGTAATGCCCTTTTGCCCGTGGCGAACCTTTTTTAATTACCTCCCATTCTCCGATACCTTCTTTCCAAAAAAGCTCTTTTGTCCATTCTTCATCGTGTTGAGACGGCCAAACGTAAGCTGCTACGTAAAATTCATCTTTATTCGTTTCGTTATCCGCGTTCCCCTCTAATTTGCATCCGCTCAGGATCAAAACAATATAAGTGGCGATATGGAGCAGGATAACAAGTTTCGAGGCCTTTACATTTTTCTTCATCTGTTTGTGTTTTTTTTAGTGATTGATTTATAGTTTCTTAAGTATTATGTGCAAATAATTGGCCAGTTAAAAAATATGCGGATCAAGAGCCAAGCTTAAAGATATAGAAACAGTAGCAAGTTGCTTAACGTTCCGTTATAAAATTTAGATCTTTATATTTCAGCTCTTGATCCGCATCGTCTAGTAGGTAATTATTTATCCCCGATATTATTTTTTTTACCAGTTCGGATTCTGGGCAACATTGCTAATTTCGGAAATTATACTTAAAGGGATAGGCCATAAATAATGTTTGTCCTCATCAAATACCGGGTTTTCCCAAGATGAGCCGCTAAAGAAATCAACATATTTTACGCCATCAACCTCTCTTGTTTGTATGGTGGCAGCCCCATCTGGGTCGAACCTAGAGCTATTGGCTTCATCCCAGCGCATTCCCAATGAAGGTTCTTCCAATTTTTTACCTTGTTTCCACCGTCTTAGGTCTTCGTAGCGGAAACAACCTTCATTGAACAGTTCAATCCTTCGTTCGCGCCGTATCTCAACAATCAACGGAGACACGCCATCGTTTTCATATCTGGGATCGACAGGTATATTGTTTATGTCCATATGTGGCATGCCTGCACGGTCGCGCAACTCGTTGATGCTTATGTCCAAATCATCCTGGGTGATTGTCCCCAGTTCTGCTTTGGCTTCTGCATAGTTTAGCAACGCCTCTCCAAAACGCAGAATTATTGCAGCAAGCATACTTTGTTGTTCCTTCCACCCTGTAGATGCATCATTAGGGGTCCAATGTTTTATTGTATGATACCCGGTTGAGTTATAATACTGCCCCATCCCCGGTAGGCGGGGATATGTGTATCCTCCGGCACCGCTGCCATAAACAATAGGTTCAACATCATCGGGGTGCAATATGGTTTGCCTCAACCTTGGATCCCTGTTTTCAAATATATTTTCATAAACCCCGTCGCCTTTATATAGAGTAGAAAGCGTTATCGGCAAACCGTCTGTGCATAGGAAGTCCTCAACAAAACTTTTTGTGGCGCCACCACCATGATAAGCGATCCAGCGTGCTTCCATATGATAAACATTTGTTATGTCATATTTCCTCCAATAAATTACTTCCGGATTGTCGGTCAAGTCACTTACTTTATGGTACGCGCTGTAATCTTCTTCTGGATTGCCAGTGTTATAAAGGGAATAGGGCCCATCTTCTATCAATTCTTTAGCTGCGCTGACGGCCTCTCCTAACCACTCTTCATAATTGGAAAGCCCATGGTATTTCCTCCATGTGCCTTCGTATAAACAGGCCCTTGACTTCACTAGCAGTGCCCCCCATCTGTCTATCCTGCCAGGAGCATGGCCATCTCCCCAGTCTTCGGGGATATTCTCACAGGCAAAAGTGAGGTCGGCAAGGACGCTGTCCATGACCTCTTCCCTTGGTGTCCGTGCTGAAGTCAGCTCCTCCGAGTCTATGTCCAATTCTTCTCCGATCCAATGAACGTTGCCAAATTTCATAACTTTTTCGGAATAAAACCACCCCCTAAGCAAACGGGCTTCACCAGCATACCTGTTTATTACAGCCTGGGTTTCATCTGCCCTGTTGTAATTTGCAAGGCCAATATTAATAGCCCTTATAAAATCCCAACCCAGATAGCCAAAACTAACAGGATCGGTAGGTACTGTATGTATGCCAGCCCTTGTGTTCTTAAAATTTTCATGCCTGATCCCCGGCACGAGGTTGTCTGAAAAATAATCATTGTTAAAAAAAGACTGGGTTGCTGAACCATACCCCTCTCCATGCCCCCCCAAGAAAAGGGGCACGTTGGTATTGTCTTCTGCCAACTCGTAAAAATAGTTATTGTATACTTCCATGTCATTTTTAGTATTCCAATAAGTTTCATTACTGATCTCATCTAATGGATATTTCTCCAAAAAATCATCATTACAGCTAGAAAAAAGAATAAATGCAAAAATCACTGTAGAAGCTTTCAAAATATATTTTTTCATTTTATTAATGTTAAATAAGTTTAAAATGTGATTTTTAACCCGAAAGTAAACCTGCGTTGTTTGTAATATTCCTGAGTGGTGGTATAAATGCTTTCGGGGTCAAGTGGCTTGCGCATTTTTGTAAATTCCCATAGGTCCATCCCAGAAAAATAAACCTGGGCACGGCTTGCCCCTATTTTACTTACGAGGTTTAAAGGCAGGTTGTAATTAAGCATTAAATTTTTCAACCTTATATACGCGGCATTTTGCACATAACGCGATTGCCCTAGTATATTTTTGTCATCGTCTGTGCTAATATGCGGGGCTGCAAAATAAGCATCCCTGTTATCTTCGCTCCAGGTATCTGTCAGATCCCATTTTTGAAGGGCATTAGTGTTATAAGGATAAAAGCATTGCCATTCTTCAGTTTCAGGCAAGTAGTCCCTAAACAAGCCCTGGAAGAAAACATTTAATGTCCAATTTTTATACTTTAATTCTGGGTTAATCCCAAAAGAATACCTTGCTGTAGTATTTCCAATTATTGTTTGATCTCCTGGATCGTCAAGAGTGTTGCTTCCGTAACTTATTTCTTCGTCACCGTCCAGGTCTGCATATTGTATATCCCCTGCCTGCCAGTTAGAGCCGACTTGAGCCTGAGAAGGGGCATTGTTGACATCGTCGTCTGATTGAAATATGCCTGCGGTCTTAAATCCCCAAATCTCACCAATCTTTCTCCCCACATAATAATCAGAAAGGGAGCCTGATGGGTTTTCATACTTGGTAATTTCTGACTGATTGTCTGACAGAATAAAGGTTAAGCCATATCCCAACACATCATGTCCGACTTTTAAGCGGTCGCGCCATGTAATTGACAGCTCCCAACCTTTGGTCCTTAAATCAGCTGCATTTTGCTTAGGGGCGCTTGTCCCCAATAAGTCAGGATAGCTTACGCTCATTAACATATTTTTTGTGTCCCTTGTGTAAATATCGGCCGATATGTCAAGTTTCTGTCCAAGCATCATTGCATCAAACCCAAAATTAGTTGTTACGGTTTTTTCCCAAGTCAAGGTTGAACTGACCAGCCCGCCAGGACTTACATAAGATGTCAGTCCAGAAGTTAAAAGATAATTAGATGTCCCTGTCCCCATGCTTGAAATATATGCATAATTACCTACCATTTGATTGCCAAGTTCCCCGTAAGAACCACGTAGTTTTAGATTATCGATCCATGCTTTTGCCCCACTCATAAATGGTTCATTGGAAATCCTCCATCCTGCCGAAAAAGAAGGGAAGAAACCTGAGCGGCTATCTTTAGCAAAGCGTGAAGTTAGATCGTAACGGCCAGAACTTTCAAGCAGGTATTTATCTTTAAAGATGTAGTTTATCCGGTAAAATGCACCCCGCAATGCATAGCTTGACTTTCCCCCATCAGTTGTCTGTGTCCCTGTTGTGGCACTTATGTCAGTAATGTCGGGCATAAGCAAATCATAAGCTTTTGCACTAACAGACGTATTGTAGGCCCATTCCTGGTTAAAGCCAACCATGCCTTTCAGGTAATGATCGGAAGACTGTTCCATGGTATATTCAGCATATGAATTTAAAGCATAATACTGATTGTAGGTATTCGTGTTAGAAATCCAGTCCGGGTCGCTCCAGCCGTTCACTATCATTTCTGTTGATGCAAGGTTTGCCGAAACCATATCGACATTGCTGCAAACGTCTTGGTAATTTTTATAATATTTTTGATATGAGAATTTGCCCCTTATTATCAAGCCCTTGAGCGGGGTCAATGTTATCCCCTGGTTAAGCCAAAGATCGCTGGTAGTAAAAGTTTCACGTCCACCATGCTTTAGATAGGGCAACATAGACGAATCAAAATACATACCTATATATTCTTCATATTTATCGTGATCCCCAGGTTCAAGATAATATTCAAGATCGGGGAATGTTAATGCAGTCATAGGGCTTAACCTCACCAATGAATTAATATTAACATTGGCGTGGTAATAGTGGGGCTTGTCGCTAAGCTCAGAATTAAAGGAAATTTCTTCATCCAAACTTAACCAATCATTAAGTTTAAAATCATATTTCATTAAAATATTATAACGCTTAAATTGTTCGTTGTTTTCTTTGTCTTTCAACCATCCGGGCTTATTTACATAGCCAAAAGAAACATAGTACGATGCGTTTTCTGCCCCTCCTGAGATAGTCAAATCGTGTTTGTTCTGTATCATAAAATCAGTAAGCAATTCGCTTTTGTAATCATTGCTCCCATAAAAACCTAAGGCCCCGTTAACAACTTTCCATGCATTTTCTGTTGTTGGATTTTCTACCCATGCTGCTGCGTATCCTACCTCCTGTGTGTTATATCGTGGGCTACCGGTAGTCCTGGTGTATGCTTCGTTCCATTTTGTCATATAAACATATGGATCGGACACGGGATCTAAATGCACAATAGGTTTGCCTAATGAAAATTCAGAACCTAATGTTACTTTCATTTTCCCTTTCCCTTTTTTTGTTTCAATCAACACTACCCCAAATGCACCTCTTGCCCCATAAATTGCAGAGGCAGAGGCATCTTTTAATACGTTCACGCTTTCAATGTCGTTAGGGTTGATCCCATCAATGTCCATTGGCACGTTATCAACTAAAATCAAAGGCTCACCACCGTTTATTGATTCGAATCCCCTGACGTTGAAGTCTGCGGAGGTGGTAGGGTCCCCGTTTTGTATAGAAATATTCAAATTTGGTATTACTCCCTGTAGTCCTTCCCCAACTGAGACGATTGGGCGGTTTTCAAGTCGTTCTGCGGTAGCAACGCTTACCGCTCCTGTCAAATTAACTTTCTTTTGCGTCCCATAGCCAACTGCCACAACTTCTTCGATACCAATGGCATCTTCTTCCATTGTAACATTAATGTTGGTTTGCCCGGCTACTTGTATTTCTTGGGTTTTCATACCTACGAACGAAAATTGGAGTGTTGCATTTTCAGGAATCCCGCTAAGGGAGAAATCCCCGTTGATGTCGGTCACGGTGCCGTTTGTGGTGCCTTTAACAATAACTGATACCCCTGGCAGGGGGAAGCCATAAGAATCAGCCACTTTCCCGGAAATTGGTTTTTGCTTGGCGGCACTAAACATGCCGCTTCCCGATAACTCAGATGTGGTTAAAACAATAAATTTGTCTTTTATTGTATAATTAACATTTGTCCTGGCAAAAAGCAAGTCAAGGACTGTTTCGATTTTTTTGTCTTTTACATTTACCGAGACTTCCCTGTCAACGTCAATAAATTTGCTGCTGTACATGAAATAAAACTCGCTTTGGTCTTCAATTTTTGACAGCACTTCTTTAACTGTGGCTTTTTCCATACTTAAGTTTAAGGTTTTTGTCTGAGAATAGCTTTCGTTGGCAAAGGCACATGTCGCAGAGATCAAAAGAAAAAGGCTTGTTGTTTTCATCATCCTAAACAATTTTCTCATTTCGGGAATTTTGACATACCCGTTCAATTCAAATTTTTTTTTCATATTTTTGTTATAATTAGTTAAAGTTTCCCTGTATTTATCTTACAGGGCAATTTACTCTCTTCAGGGAAGTGTTGGAGCATTTCCCTGTTGTTTCCTTAAGTTATTCCATCATAGGCAAAACAGTTTTTTACAAGTTGAATTTTATTTTAGATCCTTATAGATTATTATCTTTTGTTTTAAAAATGTCCCGTCAGGCAATTTTTTGCGGGGCAACGCTGTATATTGTATTGGGGTAGCAATCGACATAAGGTCAAGGATCTGGAACAGGGGATCGTCAATAAGTGTGACTGTGTACATGTAGTCTTTTATGTCATCGGAAACCTCAATGTCGACATTAAACATACGGCTTAATTTTTCTGCTACCTGCGCTATCGGGGTGTCTTCAAAAATAAGTTTGCCGTCTTTCCAAGCAAGATATTTTTCAATATCCCCTTTTGAAAAATAAACATCGCCGGTACTTGTGTTATAGCTTACATGTTGCCCCGGGAGCATGGAGCCAATGGCTATTGTTTTCCCATCAGTATCGTTTTTTTCCAATGCGACTTTCCCGTTAACAAGGGTTGCCTCTATCTCATCCTTTTCGGGGTATGCCATGACATTAAAAGAAGTGCCCAAAGCTTTTATGTTTAATTTTGCTGTTTTTACAATAAAAGGTTGTTTTGGGTTATGTGCCACTTCAAAAAAACCTTCCCCAGATAACGATACCTCGCGCATATCCCCTGAAAATTTTTGCGGATATTTAATACTGCTGCCGTAATTTAAATGTACCTCTGTCCCGTCGGATAACTGCACGATTGTACGTGAGCCAATAGGGGCAATTATTTCCAACGAATCGGTTAGGTTAGCGTATACTTCAGTTTTTATGTCTTTTGTTGCAAGGGTATAAAACAGAAAGGCAAGGACAGGCAGCAACAAAATCGCAGCAGATCTGGTGAGCCATGCCGTAACCTGCCGTAGGTTAATTTGACGCGGGGTTGCGACCTTGTTTGCAGGGGCCTTGTTGTCTATCCTCTGTTGTATTTTGTCGAAAAGATCGCGGAATTTTTTATCGTTTTCAAGGTTATCCCCTACATAAAATGTTTTCCAATCATTATAGGCAAAATCCAAGATTTCTTCATCCAATGCGTTTTTTTCTGCCCATTGGATAAATTCTGTTAGTTCGGTGCCTGTACACCTGTTGCCCCAAAATTTTATTATTGTTTCTTTTTCCATTTTTGTCCTGTCCCGGAAAGTTATACGCTAAAAAGCATCGAAGGGAGTATGAAAAAAAGCAATTTTTTCCCTATAAAAAAAGGTAGATAAATAAGAGGTTGGCTATAAGGTTGTTGTCTATATGTGATTTTAAGAAAGAGATTGTATTGGTCATGTGTTTTTTCACAGTGTTGACCGAAATATCCAGTTTTTTTGCTATTTCTTCATGGGAAAAACCTTCTTCACGGCTTAACTGAAATATTTCTTTTTGGCGCGGTGTCAATTTGTTCAGCAACTGTAGTATCCTGCTGTCCAGCTCTTTAAAATATATTTCATCGGTTATGTCTGGGGCATTTTCAATTTGTTGCAACGATTTCAGGTGTTCCAGGTATTTTTTTTCTCTTATCCTTTTACGGAACATGCTCATTGTGGTGTTGTAGGCAATAGTAAAAATAAATGAATCGAATGACGAATAGACATCAATCTTATCCCTTGCTTCCCAAATTTTGACGAACACCTCCTGGACTATCTCTTCTGCATCCTCACCCTGTTTAATATATTTTAAAACAAATGCATAAAGCCTTTTACAATACCTTTCGTAAATATTATAAAAAGCTACCCTGTCCCCCTGGCGGATGAGTAAAAGAAGTTCTTTATTCGATTTAGTTACTATCAAGACATTAAATATAAAAAACAAGTTTTCAAAAGTAATGTTTCCTATATTTTTTATGCGAAATAATATTTAATAGTTCGTTAAATAATTAAGTAGGCTAAGTGGCACAATGCATATATTTCCAGACGTTTGTGTTTGGTTATCAGTAATATCGGACTTTTTGAATTAAATAACTTTTAAAATAGTTCCTATGCTTTTTTAATGGGCGCAATGCCATATTTTTATAGCCCTGTAATTAAAAAGTATTGCCAAGTGTAATTTTATTTTCCTCTAAAAAATCAATAAAATGTTGTGTTTGATTCAATAATACATGTCCTGTATCTTTATGTACATGACATTCTGCATTTTTTATGTTTTTTTCAAGTCTCAATGCTGTTTTTTTTGAATCGTAAAAACAATCGTTCTCGCCACCAATAAAAAGTGTTGATGCTTTGATTTTTCGTAAGTTTTCATCCGAAAAAATAGGTAAAACATCGGTTCTTGGAATATAGTTATCCTTTATAATTATAGCAAATTCAAGTGTTTGCTGGTCGATTTCGGCATTACCGTAAACCATTTTATTTAATTTATCGAATCCTTTTTGCCCCATCATCGATGTTATCATAATCCAGAATATTGTTTTCATTCTTATTTGAGTAATACCTGCCGTTGCAGTAAGTATTAGCTTATTAACTTTTTCCGGAAATTCAATTGCATAATTTAAGGCAATCCATCCACCCAGCGAGCATCCAACTATCGAAACGTTGCTAACGGTTAGCTTTTCAAATATTTCATTTAGCCAATTGGCATAATTATTCTCGTTAAACGGTGGTCGGGTTTCAGAACTATTGTTGCACTCGCCAATAATATCAATAGCAAAAACATGGTATTTCTCTGAAAGTTTTAATGCATCCGCCATCCACATAGCAGCATTTGAACCCGAACCATGTAATAAAATAACGGTTTCACCTGTTTTTTCACCACTTCCAATTATAAAAGTTTTTCCAAATGCAGTGTCAATAAACAATTGTTCCGATGGTTTGACCCAGTTTTTAAGCAGATTGTTGTAATAATTTGCTATTTTTTGCCGACCTGCTTCTGTTTTGTAAATTGTACTTTTTTCCATCTCTTTTTATTTTGATGTGGCAAAAGTCTTAAATGAAATTGGTTATAATTTTGATGTAAATCAAAAAATAAGTTTTATTTCAGATCCGAATCTTAGTATATCATCGGTTTTATAGGGTGTTTGTACGTAAAAATGAGGCAGGAACATAAGGCTTATCGGTAAGCGTAATCTTTTTTGCATATTCCAACCAATCCCAAAATTTAATCCGCAAGTTAAATGAGAAGTATTTGCAGGTGTTGGCAATAAATCGTATTCGCTGTATTCGCGATGTGCCAATAAATAGCCAACAGTTAAGTTTATTTCGGTAATAAGTCCGTTGTTGCCGATTCGTTGCCGCCCAAATTCGCTCGAAAACTGATAACCCTTATGGTTTCCACGGTGTTGATAATAAGCCAAGTAAGCTCCCGACTTCCATATTTTATTAATATGTTTGCCATTAATTGAATTTTTTATTGTTGATGACACAATATGATCAACACCTATTTTGGCTCCGTGCATAAAAACCGGTTCCAAAAGGTTGGTTATATTATTGTAATACGAAACAGATGGCTGCCAATTATTGGGTTGATAATTGTTTTCTTGTGCAATTGAAAAATTGCTTATTGCTATAAATGAAATTATAAGTATTGTTATGTGCTTTATTTTCATGGTATAAAATATTATTAATTTACTTTCTGAATGCCGATTCAAAAATATTTGCTATTTCACGAAGCATAAAAAACGATGAAATAGAGTGTGTTTCTACTTGGTTGAGAACAATAATTACGTATGCATCGTATCGCGGAATATATGCCGCCCATGTATTATTTGCTCCTCCGTGACCATAGATTTTTCCGTGTTTCCCATCAAAAATGAACATTCCGTATCCATACCAAAGGTCATCAATTATTAATGTTCCGGCAGGTAAACGCTCGGTAAGCATTTGGTTTCGGGTTTCAATATTGTTAAAAGCATTTCCTTCGGTTAATAATCTTAGGTAGCGGTGAATATCGGTGATTGATGCCACCCAGTTTCCACCTCCAAATTCAAACGAAAAAACATTCTGATGGTCAACTTCTCCCCAGTTAATTCCGGTGTTGCTATCGTAAAAATAGGTATTAGCCCAAATGCCTCCAGCTGCATTTTTAACAGGTGTTTCGTAATATGGCATAAACGATTGTGTTAAACCATATCTGACAAAAATGCGTTCGCGATATGCCTCGGCTAAACTTTTCCCTGTAATATTTTCAATGATTAGTCCAAGTAAATTATAACCGGTATCGGTGTAATAATGCTTCTTGCCTGGAACAGCAACAGGTGTTTGGTATTTTTTGCTAAATTCAATTGTTTCCTGAGGAGTCCAAACCGAATCCAAATTGTTGTTTATAAGATTTTCGATAAATGGTATATGCCCCGACGTTGCATCGAAAATAAAATCAGGTATTCCCGACGAATGCTCAAGCAACTGTTTTATCGTAATTTCGTTCGAATAATCTTTCCCCTTATATACATGGAGACCATCCATTAATTCGGCAGAAATATATTTGCTAATTTTATCGTCGAGCGACAACAAACCCTCTTCCATAAGCTGCATAATTACAGTGCTGCATAACATTTTACCTGTACTTGCTAAATAAAGCTGGTCGTTTACGTTTGCAGTATTGCCGGGCATCGATTCGCCATAAGCTTCTACAATACTATCCTGATTGTTGTTGTAAAATATGGCAAAATATGCCGAATTAATGTTTTCGTCGGGAAATTTCTGAGTGTAACTTTCCCAGTAATCCGACAACTCAATTGCTAACGTTTCGTCATAATTCGGGTCACTGTCGTTATTGCACGAGAATAGAATGCCTGTGACAAATATGCATAGGCTAACTTTTTTTACGTTCATGTTTTCTGATTATTATAAACCTGTTGCGCACATTACTGAGAGCTGATAATGTTACTCTGGTTATAACACAAAGCAGGTTTTATGGCTATTCATTAATTGTGTTTTCTATTTCATTTATTGTTTTTTTCAATGCCGTGTTAAATTCTTTTGAATGGTTGAGCATCAAAAAGTGGTCGGCATGTTCAATTTCAATGGCGTTGAATGATTTAATGTGTCGCCGATTGGCTTCGTAATTAACCGGATACATGTCGCTTTTTACAACAACGACTGGAATATTGAGTTCGTCGAAAACACGAGCCGCATCGCCCGATACTATTTGTTTCAAATAGGCTTGCATGGCACTTATTGCCGAAGCTTTTGGGGCTGCCGACATATCGGAAGCAATCCACATTTGAAGCGTAGAATCAGGTGTCGGAAGTAACATTGATTGAACAAACTGCTGTGTTCCGGTCACAAAATTCTGTTGAAAAGGTGCAAGCATCATGTTATATCCGTCTTCGTTCAGAGGATATTCAATGTCTTCAAAAGTATCAACGCCAATCAAACCTTTTACTCGTTGTGGCATTAAGTTAGCAGCTTCGGCAATAACAGCACCGCCCATCGAATGACCAATCAGAATTACATTTGAACATCCAATTTCGTCAACAACCGTTTTTACATCTTCGCCAAAAGCTTCCATGGTGTAGTTTTGACGAGAACTTCCGGAGTGTCCGTGTCCGGCAAGGTCGATTAAAACCATTCGGTTATGCTTCGAAAATTTGTCGATTTGATTTCGCCAATAACGCGAGTCGCAACTCCAGCCATGAATAAATACCAAAGTGGGGTCGCCTTTTCCGTACACTTCATACGAAATTGCGGTACTGTCTTCGGAGTAAACAATGTGAGGTGTTTGTGCCGAAACTTGTATGTAAAATATAAATAGAAGTCCGCCCAATAAAAGGCTTTTTAAATGTTGTGATTTCATTTTCTGTATTTATTATAGTTTTTCTGCATTTTACCAAAATCCTTATCTTTTTTTCGGCGTTCGGCAACGGTCGATTCGTAATGCTCTTTTTCGCGTTCCATGCGTAAATAATTTTCATACGAAGCACTATCTATATCTCCGTTTTCAACAGCTTCGAGTACAGCACATCCGGCTTCGGATGTATGTGTGCAATCGTTGTAACGACATTGCTGAGCCAATTCGAAAATAGTATTGAAAGTGCTTTCCAAACCTGCTGCCGAATCGGTAATTCCAACCTCTCTCATTCCCGGATTGTCGATAATAATACCGCCACTTTCAAGTACCAGTAATTCGCGGTGTGTGGTTACGTGTCGTCCACGGTTTGTGCTTTCGCTAATGCTGTTGGTTCGCATTTGTTGTTTTCCAAGCAAACTGTTCAGTAATGTCGATTTACCTACCCCCGATGAGCCTAATAAACAATAAGTTTTACCACATTCGACATGTTTTTTAACTTGCTCAATGCCTTGTTGCAATTCGTTGCTGATTGGCAAAATCGGAACATTTTTAATGCGTTCGCTTACCGATGAAAGCATTTGTTTTAGCTCGCTTTCTTCAATTAAATCAATTTTATTGAGGATGATAATTGGTTTTACTTTCGAGTTGTTGCAAATGGTCAAGTAACGCTCAAATCGGTTGATACTGAAATCGCGGTCAACTGCCTGAACAATAAATGCAAAATCGATATTAACAGCTATAATTTGTTTGTAGCCCTGCTTGCCAACTGCTTGTCGCTCAATAATTGAAAAGCGAGGAAAAACAGCATGGATTAAAGCCTTGTCGTCATCGTAAGGCGAAATGGCTACCCAATCGCCAACCGCAGGAAAATCGGCACGACTTTCAGCCGAAAATCGCAGGTTGCCAATAATCTCAGCATCGTATTCCTGTGTTTCGGTTTTTACAATGTAGCGTTCTTTATGCTCAAGAATTACCCGGCCAACCTCAAACGAACCGAGGTTGTTTGCTTGTCGGTATTCTTCAAATGTTTTGTTGTATCCTAAGTTTTCGAGTTTCATATTACCCCCTCTGCCTTCGGCATCTCCCTTCTCGACAAGCTCGAAGACCGTCTAAAGAGGGGAGAATTTTTAATGTATTGATATTTCATGTTTTTATTTATTATCGTTATCAGACGATTAAGTCCCCTTTAGGGGATTTAGGGGTCACACCATCACAACAACGCCTTTGGCTTTCAATTTTTCGATTTGTTGTTGCGGTACTTTATTTTCGATAAGGTTTACGTACTCTAATTTTTCCAAATCGAATAACGGACTAATATCATCGATTTGATTGCCCGAAAGGTCAACCATTTTCAGGTTGGTCAGGTTGCTAAGGGCATCGATGTAGCCAATTTCGTTGTTTGCCAAATACAGTTCTTCCAATAAATTTAATTCCCATAAGTTACTGATATCCGTTAAATTATTGGTCGAAACATCGAGTATTTTTACGTGAATGCAATATTCTACACCATCGAGCGACTCTAATCCCGATTCAGCCATTTCAAATTCTTCGAAATCCTCGAAATAGTAAGTCGGAATCTCAATGTCGATTCGTCCGTATTCCCTTATTTTTATAAGGTTGAAGAATGATTTTTCGAAATCGGAATGATTGCAATAATCGGAGTAACCATCGTTGTATAAATCGGTTTCGTCATCGTCGGATTCAGTTTCCCAAACATATTCGGGGTTGAAACCAACCGCTTCATCAACAACAGCAACTGTGGCACTTTCGATACCCGATATCACAAAAATATGCGAGAACTTTTGTAATTTTTCAAAGTTGTTCTGCTCATAAATTTGCTGAATTTCTCGTCGATAACCATCGCCTTTGTCGGGATGATAGAGCATCATCATTTTTGAGAAACAACGTGCATCTTTTTCATCGGTTACATCGATGTATTTCGACATTTTATTGGCAAAGCTCCGAATCGTAGCGTAATCCTTCGCCTTATAATGAACGATTAGCTTTCGGGTTATTTTATTCAGATTTTCAGCAGAATATGCGGCTGTTAAATCGTTGTATAGTTGTTTTATTTCCATTGCTTATTTTTTAAACCACAAAGAGCACAAAGAGTTTGCACGGAGAACACAAAGATGATTTTATGATTGCTCGGCATTTATTTGACTTTTTTACACCCTCATTTTTATAATTATTATTTTTTATTACTCTCTCGTATGTGTCAAATGTTGCTTAACTAATTCGGAAAAATTGTTTTTATTCGAAATCATTGCCGGATGTCCGCCTTGTTCAAAAAGATGAATTTTCAGTTTGTTGTTTTTGCGTCTCAACTCGTCATAAATTTTGTCGAGATGATTACAATATTCATCCTGCATACTTCCTGTAAGTAACGTTGGTACTACCAATTCTGTAATCGATTTATGAAAAAACGACTTACCTGTATTTGCAAAATCGAGATTCATTTGTGTATCGGCATCAACCACCTTTTTCCATCCAAAACCATGACAAAAGAACCAAAACAGTTTTGCTCCGAATTTCTTTTTATCAGATGCTCTATCTACCTCTAACGACTGAATATACGAAGGCAAAGGGTATTCTCCTTCAAAACTGTCGGCTATCAGAAAATCAATTTTATCGGGATGTTCCAATGCCAAATTTATGGCAACCAAAGCACCTCCGCTTGTTCCAATAACAGATACTTTTTCGAGCTGTAAATGCTGAATTACAGCATAAACTGCTTCGGCATTGTAATACCAAAAGTCGGTTTCGAATTGCGAAATACGTTGCGATTTTCCATGTCCGGGGAAATCAATAAGTATTACTTGAAATTCTTTCTTGTATAAGTTTTGAATCGTTGCAAACATCTTTGACGAAGCTGTATTGCCATGCAACAAAATCAATGGTTTTCCGTGTCCGACGATTTTGAAATACACTTTTTGATTGTTGTCTGTAATGTATGCCATTGCTGTTTTTTATCTGTCGCCTCTACGAGGCTTGTTATATTCTATTTTTTTGTTTCTACCATACTGTCACCTCTACGAGGTTTTAAATATCTTATTCCAATAAACTACAATAATAACCTTCTGTTTTTAGTAGCTTTTCAACTGTCTCAATATTAATTGTGCTGTTAGTACTTTCGATGCGAAGAATGTTATCGCAATCGTCCAAATCGAAATTGACAGCATAATTGTCATTTATGATATTTATAACATCCACTAATCGTTTTGCTTCGTGGTAACTTTCTACGTTCGTTTTAAATATTTCGACCATAAATATGTTCAATTTACTAAACTCACGGCGCGACTTTAAGTCGCACTGTGAGCTTGAATCATTCACGCCAATGCTCCGGTTTATTGAGAGCGTTGGCACATACAATTTTTCCTTTCGGAATTGTAAACTCTGTTGAATTAATAGTTTGAAACATCCACGCATCGGCAAATTCTTCGGGAATGGGAAACGGAGCTTCGTATCCCAATTTTCCGGCATCTGGAATAAAATCGTGGCGAGGATAATAGTCGATATGTCCCAATACAAATACCATTTGCGAACCCATTTCTTTCAATTGATTCATGCCTTCTTGAATTAGCATTCCACCAATGCCTTGTTTTTGATATTCGGGAATAACGGCTAATGGTGCTAAAATGTGCATTAATGGCTGGTATTTGCTCATTTCATTCAAATAAACTCTTGTAAACAGAATGTGACCAACGGCATTTTCGTTATCGAACGCCAATAACGAAACAATAGGTTCGGCTGTGGAATCGCTCAACAAATCGGCAGTTAAGTTTGCTTCTTTTATGTATCCAAATGCTTGTTCTTCGACCGTCATAATTGTGTTATGGTCGGCAATGGTTGTTTTTCTGATTTTAATATTTTGTGTGTTCATGGCTATTCTAAATTTCTTAAAAGTGATTTAATCATCTTTTTGTGAAATGGCTTTACAAAAAAGAAATAAAATCGTCCAAATATGTTGTTGTAATGGACAATGGTTGTTAAATAAACCGATGTGTTGTTGGCATAATTTTCAACCATTACCGATGTTTTAAAGTTTAGGTGTTTGTCGTTTTCTTCCATTACAATTTCGGTGTTGTTTCGTTCTATTACAGTAAACATTCCTGCTTTTTCGCCTACGTTGTAGTGTAATTTTATCGATGATTCTTTCCCTGTTTTAATACCAAAAATACTAACAATTTTATCTCGAATATTTAACATGCTTTTTATCCATTGAGGTAATGAGAATATTTTAGTAGTAAAATAATCGACAGAATCACTTTTGGGTAATATGATTTTATATGTATCGGCATAATCAATGTGTTCAAAATTATTGACGATTATTGAGCTATTTGGCAATTCCTGATATGTTATGACTTTATTTTTCGACATTCTGTTTTTTTTTATTTTCTGCAAAGTACCGTATTAAGGTAGCTAATTCTTTTGACCTAAATCAAAAAACGACATTTCACTCACGGCGCGACTTAGAGTCGCACTATGAGTAGAGTTGTTGCTTAATAAACTCAATAATTTCATTCATTGCCTCAGTAGCTTCGGGGAAAAACGGAGCCATCATTGGATAGCAGTGAATCACATCCTTGCCTTCGCAAAATTGAATATCGGCACCTGCTGCTTTTGCTTTTTCGTAGAATTTTTGACTATCGTCAAACAGTTCGTCAGCATTTCCTGCATTTATAAAAATTGGCGGAAGTCCTTGCAAGTTGCCCCAAAGTGGCGAAATGTACGGATTCATTACATCGTTGTTGGCTGCGTAGTAATGACTAAAAACCGTCCAACTATCGGTTGGTGCTAACGAAACTTTATTCTTGGTATGGTACGAATCGCTGCTGCAACTTAAATCAGTCCATGGCGAAATGGCAACTGCTGCTTTGGGCAACGGGATATTTTTGTCGCGCAAAGCCAAGAGGGTTGCTAAACATAAGCCACCGCCTGCCGATTCGCCCATAAAAACAATGTTCTCGGATTTATATCCTTTTTCCAATACCGCCCGATATACGTTAATGGTATCGTCGAGTGCAGCAGGGAACGGGTTTTCGGGTGCTAATCCGTATTCGAAAAGCAGGTTGGTAATACCTGAATTTAGTGCAATTTTTGCCACCAAAGAACGATGGTCGTTGCACGAACCTGACACATACCCTCCGCCGTGAATGTAATAAATTAGTTTTCCATAGCTTGCTTTATCCGGAATTAACCATTCCGAAATAATGGTGTGAATAACCTCTTTTTTTACGGTTACACCTTTAGGAAGTTTGCCAAAATGTTCAGCACCTTCTTCGCATCCCTGCCTGAATTTTAGCACCGCTTCGATGCTTTTCTCCTGAACAGGCTTATGTAATTTCCCCTTCAATAGGTGGCGATTGCGCATTACGCCTATCAGTATTTTGCTTTTTAAACTTGCCATTTGTTTAAGTAAAAAGTTCTAAGTACTAAGTTCAAAGTGAATAAAGTCATCCGATGACTAAATGATGGTTTACTATAGTCATCGGTTGACTATCAATTTTACGCTACAAAAGTCTGGCTTTTAATTGATATTGAAATTCACGTATGTTAATTTCTTTTATAAAAAGGTCTTGATTTTGCAAATTATATGCAAAAGGATATAATGATACTGTTGTTGTGTGGATTATATGTTTTTACATATAAAATATATATATTTGTAGTTATTATATTTAAATGCATATAATTATGATGTCTTTAGCTGTTTTCGTAAAAGAAAAAAGAAAATCGATAGGACTAACTCAAGAGGAGTTGGCAAGTCGGTCCGGAGTGGCTTTAACTGTTGTTCGAAAGATAGAGCAGGGGAAAACTAACTTAAATCTCGATAAGGTTAATTTACTTTTAGCAATGTTTGGTCACGAGATGACTCCAGTTGAAAAAGAAAAAAATGAACTGTTATGAGACAAGCTAATGTGTTTTATAATAATGATTTGGCAGGACTATTGACGGAAACGGATGATGGCGAGTATTTATTTCGTTATGATGACAACTATATTAACAATTTTCCCGGTCAATTTCTGACTTTCTCAATGCCTGTATGTTCAACGGAATATAAAGATAATCGCTTATTTGCGTTTTTTGAAGGACTAATTCCGGAAGGATGGCTTTTGGATGTGGCATATAAGAATTGGAAAATAAATCCAAACGACCGAATGGGATTATTGCTTATGTGTTGTGAAAATTGTATTGGTGCTGTAAGTGTAAAACGGGTTGAATTATGAGACGGTGTCTTTTTTGTTATCAGAAGCTTACTGGCGAAGGTGATTTCCATGAAAAGTGTGCTAAACGTTTCTTCGGAAATAATATTGTGCCTGAAATGCCTTATGCTATTAATGAGATGCATCAATTGGCACAGCAAGTTGTAGAACGTAGTATTTCTATAACCGGGGTTCAGCCCAAGTTATCAATGTCGGTACTTGAAGAAGCAAAGGATAAACGTTTAACTGTTGTTGGTGCTTTGGGCGGGAATTACATTTTTAAACCACCGAATATCGATTATCCCGAAATGCCGGAAAATGAACATTTGACAATGCGTTTAGCTGAAGTTTTTGGAATTTCAACGGTGCCATCGACATTGATTCGTTTAAAATCGGGCGAATTATCGTATTTAACCAAGCGAATTGACAGAGGCGTGGCTGGTAATAAAATTCACATGTTGGATATGTTTCAAATTACAGGAGCATTTGATAAATATCGCAGCTCGTACGAGCGTATTGCTAAGGCAATTAAGGCTTATGTGGAAAATACTCAATTTGACCTTTTGCGTTTTTATGAAATTGTGTTGTTTTCTTATTTGGTTGGAAATAACGATATGCACCTGAAAAATTTTTCGTTGATAAATGAAAACGGAAAATGGTATTTGTCTCCGTCTTATGATTTATTGAATGTTGTACTACTAATTCCTGATGATAAGGAAGAATTGGCATTGACACTAAATGGTAAAAAGAGCAAAATAACAAAATCTGATTTTTTAAGTTTCGGTGAAAAATTAGGATTGACAGAAAAGCAAATACAAGTTGTTTTTAAACGTTTTGAAAGGAAATTGGAAGAAGTTTTTGAAATGATTTCCATTTCGTTTTTGTCTGATGATATGAAAACGAAATATATCGAATTAATAAGAAACCGTTTTGCAAAAATGACAATTTGATAAGTAAATAACTGATGATAAACTTCTTTGTTTGCCATCAGTTATTTATTGTGGGTTTCAAAAAACTTAACTTCTGCGTTTTTCGTGCAAATTATTACGGATTCGGCTTAACGATTGTGGCGCAACTCCAAGGAACGATGCCAAATGTTTTAACGGGATTTTCTGCATTAAATCGGCAGAGTAACGTTCCATTAAGTTTTCGTAATTCTTTTCGGCAGTGTAAATTTTTGATTCCAATAACCTGTTTTCAACATACTCCTGAACTTCGTTTATCAGTTTGTGCATGAACTTATTCCATGCATCTATTTTTTCGAGTTTTTTGTACTGTTCGTAAGTGATTCGCCACACAATAGTTTCTTCCAACGCCTGAATGCTTTCACGTGCAGGTGTTTGGTTTCTGAAACTGATTTTTGAAGTGAAACAATAAGGAGCAGTGCCAAAGTTTTTGGTAATGTCTTTGCCGTCGATATTGCAGAAAAAACGTATCATTCCGGTTTCAAAAAAATAGAAATAGCGGCATACTTTTCCTTCTTCCAAAATGATTTCGTCTTTTTGAAATTCTTGTCGTTGGAAATCTTTTTTGATTGTGTCCCAGTCGTCGTCCGACAAGTTGATATATTGATTTAGTAGTTCTTTAAAATTTTCGAGCATGATTATAAATCTAAAATACAAAATTTGAAGGATTCAATTTGGTTAAAATTGACCTTTCTGAAAAATTAACACGTAAAATAATTTGTTCGAATGTGAAAGCTATATTTTAAATGAAGCTTGTATTCGAAAAGAAATGACAGGAAGTATTTCAGTAATTAATTAATTCTGAACTACCTGCCGCTTATGCCGACATCAATTGTCTGTTTGTATTTGTTGTACTCATGCGCTGCAAATATAGTTTATTTTTTTAAAGAAGAAATGTTTTGTTTAATCCTAAAATCCGCAAGAACTTCTCTTGTTTGATATAGTCATCGGATGACTGTAAAAATAAAGTTCCAGTAAATTTGATATAATTTGCGCTGAATCAAAAAGTTATCCTATGACTTGCGGAGTTGGGGTTAATGTTGATTATTGTGCAATTGGTGTTTTTTTCTTCCTTTGTGAAGGAATAAATTTCTTAATCTCACCTGTTTTTTTATAATGTGTAATAATTTCACTTATTTGTTTTTTTTCCCAATCCTTTAAAGGCCTTGGGTCAACAACGAAATCTACTCCTTCTGGTTCTCGTATTAATCCCATAATCCTATATTTTAAAATATCGTTTAATCAAATGTAATGCTTCTTTGGGGAAAATAACCATTTTATGATTGCCAACATGAACAGCCCCCAATGTTCTTTCATAATGGTCTATTAATCTTGTTTTTGAAATAAATGAGACAAATCCTTCATAATTTTTATTCCACGACTTTTTACATAAAAATGCGACTAAATTTCCTGCAACTCCAACATAAATCTTCAGATTAAGGATAAAGACAAATATCTTTCTTGAAAAATATTTTTCGGTTTTTTATCAGCACATAAATGGCAACAATTAATAATAATCCGGTTTGAATTACTTTGCTCATTGGGTGTGTGGCAAATAGTTCGTTTGAGAAATTTGCCGATAAATGGAACAGTATTGGTACTATGAAATTTCGATTTGTCTTATAATAGAGCCAATTCATCAGAATTACGAAAACAAAGAGGCTGAATACAAAATTGAGCGAATAAATCCATCCTTCGGCAACCAAATTACTGTGGTAATAACCTTTAATAAACGATAATGGAAGGTGCCAAATGGTCCAATACAAGCCAAATATCATTGATGTGCTGAAAAGGTTGAACTTTTGCCGAAGTGCATCGGTGCCGTACGAGTGCCATGCCAGTTCTTCTACAATTGGAGCGAATGCCAATATAAACCATGGCGAAAACAGTGCCGAAGTAAAGCTTGGATGTCCCGAAATGTAAAACTGATGAATACTGTATCCGAACAATACTGAAATGAGTTGGGCAAGTACCATGCAAATGAAAATCAGAAATATTGCCAATAAAACATAAGCAAAGCTGTAGCCTTTGAAGTTGAAAATTCGGCTTTTTAAATCGGTTCTAAGGTTTCTGTTTTTTGCAATGAGGTAAGTTGCAATAAATGTTGGTGATAACAATCCGGCAATACCTAATATGCCTTGCAAATTGAGTAAAGCATTCGATGCGTTGGTTAAACGACTTAGATAAGCTGCGGTAAACCACAGTATCCATGGAATTACAAGCGATAGGCTGTAAAATAAAACGGGTTTGTTGTACTTTTCAATCATGAGATTATTCTTTCTAGTATCAAGCAGTTGTTAAAATTCGATTTTGTAACTAATTGATGGTATTTTATATACCTCGGAACTACGTACACATTGTTTCTGGTTGTAGTTGTATTCGTATTCGCCATATTGTTCCTCGCCAAATACATTGTTGAGTTGCAATGCAAAAACGCTCGAATGGTTTGCTTTGTTTATGCGGTAGGTAATCGACAAATTAAAAAACTTACTCATATCGTCTTTCTGGCTAAAAGCATGTTCGTTGTCGTAAATAGTATATTGTGCAATTGCCGATGCTTCCTGATTAACCGGAGTAACATATTGTCCGCCCGAAATAACACCACGCAGGTTGACTCCCAGTATGTTGTTTTTGTTTCTGCCAAGAAAAAACTCTTTTCCACACAAAACATTCACTACATATTTTTTATTGTAGCGAGTGTTTCGCCAAACATTGTCGTCGGCTTTGTATTTCGAGCTAAATACAGAAGTGGTAAGCATGTAGTAAAAATTGTTTTTCAGAAAACGCTCAAGGGTAATATCAACGCCCATGTTTTCACCAACGCTGTTGTTCGCTAATGCCGATTGAAAAGTCAGGTCTTGCTTAAAGTTAATCATTGAAAACGAGCTATTTGTTTCGCCCGGAACATCGTATAAATATTGATAGTATGGTTCAACTTTCAGATGCAAATAATCGGTTATGCGATAATTGTAGCTCAATACAAAATGGTGTGCATGCGAAAAATCCAATTCCTTATTGCAATACTCTGAATCATTGCTGTTTTTTATGAAATATATGCTTAAATTTTCGAGACGGCTATGTTTACCAAAGCCAACACTTAACGAATGTTTGTCGGTAATATTCCACGACAATGCCGCACGCGGGTCGATGGTGTAATGGTCGTTCAATGCAAAATACTCGGCTTGCACACCTCCGTTGAAACACAAATTGTGGGTAAGTGGATATTTAAATTCAGTATAAGCTTGAATGTGAAAACTTTGTCCCGAATCGTTGGTGTAATTTTTATACGTTCCGGGAATACTACTTTCGGTTCCGCTTAAATTGTAATTGTAAAACAGTGAATTAATATTGAAACCGGAACGCGTATTTAGTTTTTTGCCAATTTTCTGATTCACAAAGAAATTCAGACTTACTTTTCCGTTTTTGCTTTGCAAATCCATGTCGTTTTCGAAAACCATATTGTTGCTCAATCGCTCTTGGGTAAGGTCTTTTACACCTCCGGTAGCAACAATGCTTGTGCTAAAAAAAGTTTTGTCGCTAGCTGCGTATTTGTGGGTTACCCCAATGGCGCCAAACGATTCGTTCCAGTCGTTTTTCATTCTATCCGAATCGGTTTCCCATTGTGTCGAATCGGTTTCGGCTTTGTCTTTCATATTGTCGATTCCACCCAAGCCCCATAACGAAAATACGCCCGATTTTTTTGTGGGGAAAACAAACTTAAACGACAAATCCTGATAAATAGGCGTTTGCTCGGTTTGCATCATGCCTAGGTTTGAAAGTAACCCGAAGGTTGAGTAGCGGTAGTTGAACAAGTACGATGCTTTGTTATTTTTACTTAGCGGGCCTTCAGCTGATAGGTCGATTCCCAATATGCCAAGCTGAACGGTTTTTTCGTGACGTTCGTTATTTCCGGTGCGAAGTTTTATGTCGAAAACGCCGCCCAACGCATTGCCGTATTCTGCCGGGAAAGCACCGGTGTAGAAATCGGAGTTTGCCAACATTTGACTGCTGATTACCGAAACAAATCCACCTCCGGCAACATTTCCTCCCGAAAAATGGTTGGGATTGGCAATGTCAACTCCTTCCACACGCCACAAAACGGTGTTGGGGGCATTCCCGCGAATAACAATCGCATTGTCCTGACTGTTTCCCCCGGCAGACACGCCAGCAAATGCCGATGCCAAACGTGCAGGGTCGTCAATACCTCCGGCATAACGCCGGGTTTCTTCAACGTTAAACGAGCGGGCACTTATGGTTGCCATGCTGTTGATGGGCATATCTTTGTTGAGGTGTGCTTTCACGGTAACATCATCGATTTTTGTTGATTGCTCGGTAAGCCCAATGTTTAAAACTACTTCTTTTGCACTGTTTACCGAAACTTCGGGAATTGCCAACGGTTGATAGCCTAAAAATCGAGCTTCGATGGTGTAACGTCCGATTGGAATGTTTTTTATAATAAATTGCCCGTTCCCATTAGTTGCTGCTGCCCTGTTTAATTCCTGAATCACAACGGTGGCAAATGGCAATGAAGCCAGGCTTTCTTTGTCGAAAACTGTTCCTTTTATTGTTTGGGTTATTTCTTGTGAGTGTGAGGCAAATGATGTTAATATTACCACAAAAATGGCGAATGTAAATTTGGTCGTTATTCGTTTGCCTTGTCCGGATTTTAAAATTTTCACTTGTTTCATCAGTTTAACTATTTTCTGAATTTGATTGTTCCTGAATATTTTCAGCAAACGTACTCGATAGGCAAAAGCGCATCGCCCAAGCCTATGTATATAGACAAAATTGATGTCCAAAGTTATAGGGTTGGACGGCTAATGTATTGAAAGTGTGGGTTTGGGGAGGGGATTGATTATTGATGGTTTTTTGCCATAAATTCCGAAGGTGTCTTTCCGACATGCTTTTTAAACACCATATTGAACGATGATTTTGAGTTAAAACCCGCATCAAGGGCAACTGCAAGAATGTTCAGATTTCTATTTTTAGGAAGTAATATTCTATTTTTAAATTCTTCGACACGATATTCGTTTACAAAATCGTAAAAATTTTTGTTCTGATATTGGTTAATTATTTGCGACAGGTAATTAACCGAAATATCCAGCTCGTTTGCCAATGTTGCAAGGCTTAATTTTGGTTCGAGATAAGGTTTCTTGTCGGTCATTAGCTGCAATAATTGTTGGTGGAGTTTTTCGGCTTCAGTGTCTTTTAATCCCGATTTTTTGTAACCACTAGGCTTTGGAGTTTCGTCAACAATTACCGATTTAGTAGTTTTGGTTTCAGTAAAAATACCTTCGTGGCGTATGCCGTAAAACCCCAGAAAGAAAATAAACAGAATAATTTCGGAATAATAGATAAAATCGGGGTTAAAACTTAGCTGCGCAAAATTCTGAATTATAGAAAACAGTAAAACGGTTGCAAATACTCCGGCTAATCCCCAAATACAATAACGCAACCAACTCAAACTAATTTTTTCATCGAACGAAAAGTTGTTCTTTATTAGTTTCTCAAACTTTCCAATAAGTCGGTAAGCCATTGTTGGATAAACAATTCCAGATGCGATGAAGGCTATTAACGAAACGGTCATGAAAATGCTATAGTTGCTGATCTCCTGGTGGTTAACCATTAATTTTTGTTCGGCAGGGTACATAAAGAACGGGATCATGCCTAAATAGCAAACTGCAAACGGAATGAAATGGATATAGTCTTTCAACAGTAAATGCTGTTCTTTTCGCAATGAGAACGAAACGTACAAGTACAGTAATGGCCCATGTAATAACGGGATAGGGTGGGAGATTCCGGTTAAGTGCGGATATTTCTCCCAGTATCCTAAATTGTAAATGAAATAACCAATCAGGTGAATGCCGATAACAAACATCCATACGCCAAGAATTATGTCGGGCATGGTTTTGTTCTTCTTCGAAAATAGAAGGACAACAAGGAAAAATGCCAGAAATATGCCTATAACAAAAAGGTTGTTCATTGGGTTTCCTATATGGTTGCTCAAAAGTAAGCATTTTCTCTTACTGTTCCTGATTCTGCCCAGTGCCGAAACCGAAATACATTAAATTTGGCGGGTATTAATTTTACCGAATTAATGTTAATTTTGCATTGGTGTATATGGTATGGTTATAGTAAAAAATAAAAATAGAAAATAAAATGGGCAATGCATTAACAAAAACAAATTTCAATTTTCCGGGACAAAAAAGCCTGTACAAAGGTAAGGTCAGGGACGTATATAACATTAACGGTGAATTTTTAGTAATGGTAGTTTCCGACCGCATTTCGGCTTTTGATGTGGTACTGCCCAAAGGGATACCTTTTAAAGGGCAGGTATTGAACCAAATTGCCGAAAAATTCCTTGATGCGACCGCCGACATTGTCCCAAACTGGAAAATAGCAAGCCCCGACCCCAATGTTACGGTAGGGCACATGTGCGAACCGTTTGCCGTAGAAATGATTGTACGGGGCTATTTAACAGGCAGTTCGTGGAGGCTATACAAAAACGGAGGACGCGAAATTTGCGGGGTGCCACTGCCCGAAGGGCTAAAAGAACACCAGGCTTTCCCCGAACCATTGCTTACCCCTACCACTAAAGCCGAACAAGGGGCCCACGATGAAAATATTTCGCGCGGAGAAATTATAACACAAGGATTGGTTTCAGAAAAAGACTACCTTGAACTGGAACGTATTTCGCTTGAATTATTTAAACGTGGCAGCGAAATAGCCCAAAAAATGGGATTAATTTTGGTCGACACAAAATATGAATTTGGGAAAAAAGACGGACAAATCTACCTGATAGACGAAATCCATACCCCCGACTCATCGCGCTATTTTTATGCCGATGGCTACCAAGAACGTTTCAACAAAGGCGAAAACCAAAAACAACTTTCGAAAGAGTTTGTCCGCGAATGGCTAATGGAAAATAATTTCCAAGGACGCGCTGGCGAGGTACTGCCCGAAATCCCCGAGCCGTTTGTCAGCCAGGTTTCAGAAAGGTACATCGAATTGTTTGAAAACATTACAGGCGATAAGTTCATAGAATCAGACACTTCAAAAATAGAAGAACGCATTGAAACTGCGGTAACCGGATTTTTAAAAGATAAGATTTAGCATTGAGGCACACCAAACGCTGGCAGGCCATTTGCCCAACCAGTGTTTGGCAACCTGTTGTGCCACGGAAACAATATCCCTGATTTTTATTCCCATTAACAAGAAAATAAAAAATCATGCAAATAAAGAAACTTGTACTCTTTTCTACCTTAACCGTTTTTACTTTTGCCCTTTTTGCCCAAGACAATACCACTCTCGTAAAAGTAGGAGATACTGCCCCCGATTTTTCAATTACCATGGGAAACGGCTCGGTAAAGAAACTTTCGGACTTTAAAGGCAAAGTGGTATGGATTAGCTTTTTTGCAACATGGTGCCCGCCCTGCCGGGAAGAACTCCCCCACCTCCAGAAAGAAGTTTTCGACAAGTTTAAAAACAACAACGATTTTGTATTGATAATTTTGGGGAGGGAGCATACCCAGGGCGAAATGGATAAGTTTAAAGCAAAGCAAGGCTTTACAATGCCATTTTATCCCGATCCTAAAAGAAAGATTTTTTCGCTTTATGCCAAACAAAATATCCCGAGAAATTTTATTGTCGACAGAAACGGGAAAATTGCGGTGTATTCTATTGGCTTCAATAAAAAAGAATTTCAGTCGATGATACAGAAAGTTGGAGCGATGTGAAAAAATGGGGTACAGTTGTGCTTAACTCCCAACTTTATCGCAGCCAAGCCTGAATGTTATTGAAGCAGCTTGGTGTTATGCAACTGTCCCAATGTTTCCTCCATATCGTTTTGCATCTGTTTTATGTTTAGTTTTTTCTCTCCCCTGTACCAGTTTTTCCATTTCCCCCGGGAATTTAGTCCAACAGCTTCTTGATACAAATAAAATTTCCCAGATGCTTCTTGTAGATGTTTTTTTGCAGAGCCCAGATCTTTCCCCTGTAAACTGATTACAGCTTTTGAGGTCCCGGTTACGGAACCGGTCAGGTATTGCATGATTTTAATTTGGGAAACAAGGTTGTTTTCAAGGAATGCCCTGTTTTTAATATTTTTATTTTGTATTGCAGCCTGGGCCTTTCCCATCGCCAGGGAGAGGACACTGTCCTGTATGCCTGCCTTTTTTAGCCACATATTGTGCGACAGCCCCCCTCCCGGATTCGCGCTTTGTAGCGATTTATAAAAAGCATCCTGCGAGTGTTTTGACTCTGTTTTTGAGGAACAGTTGGTATTGGCAATAAGTTTTTTTATTTCGCGAAGGTTTTTCTTTATAATCCCGGTGGATAATCCGTCAAGGAGTAGCGGTGTTTGGTAAATACTGTCGGTGACAAAACTTTTAAAATATTCATCGTAGGCTTTTTTTATTTCAGGGGGATAGTCTTCCCCGAAATTTTTTTTGCACCAGCCCTCCATCCAAAGGTTGGGGTTGAAGCCTTCCGTATCCTCCATGATGTCTCGTGTTGCTTCGATCCCCAAAACAAATTCGCGGATGTTGCCCACATTCAAAATGGCATAGTAACCTGATTGTTTTTCTTTTGCCAGCGAAAATATCCCCAAAGTCTTTGCAGGCGGGACTGCCTGCGCCAAATGGGGACCTGAGCCTATCAACCCATGATGGTAGTAAATCCCGTAATTGATTCCCGGTTCGCGTTTTGTTTTATAAAAATCTTCTTGCATAATCCACCCCGGACTGTTATCCGCAAAAACAATTGTGGTGTTTTCCGGGAATTTTAACAGGCCCTTTTCATTGAAATATGAACCTTCTCCCCAAAGAGTTGTTGTAACTTCATGTTTTTTACCCGGCATCAAGCCTTCTAAAATGTCCATTTGGGTTTGCATGGCATTTGATATTATTGCGGCCCGTTCAGCATCCGACTGAGGCACTCCCGGATCTTCCATCCACATGGGACGATCTGCGATTCCACGTAATCCAATCTGCCATATAACATCGGGATATTTGCTCCAGCGTTTTGCGCTTTCCCGCCATGACTCAATTACCTTATCTTTTTCTGAATAATAAGAAAACAACGGTTTTTCGCCTGTTTTGCGTTCCCAGTAGTTAAAATAGCCAAAGGCCGAAACACCTAATGGTTCAATATGGTGCTGGGATAAATAAAGCCCTCTTGATGACGCAATTTTCAACAACCCTTCTTCGGCAGGGTTGGATATTTCCAGGAAACTGGCAGGAATAACCAGGTTAAACCTCAAGCGCACGGCAGATTCAAATATTTTTTCTGCAAGCTGGGGGGCAATTACCTGCCGATAGAAAGGATAGTCAAGTTTGCGTTCCCCTCCCCCGTCCATAAATCCTGTCAACAAGTCCTCGTCATTTATAAACCATCCCCTGAATTTAAAACAGGGTTCATTGCTCATATAATCTATTGGGGCAAATACCAGTTCCTGCTGCTGTTCTTGTTCAATATCTTTCCACCAGTAAAATGGATCAACTTTTAGATATTTCTCAATAAAATAGTATATGCCAAACATGGTGCCCCGTGGATTGCTGCCGGCAATGACAAGATCCTCCCCGGTTGTCCGGATGGAATAGCATTCCCACTTCCCTTGTAATGCTTTAAAACCAGCAGGGATTAAAGCTGATTGGGAAACCGTTCCTATAATCAGGTTGGGCTTGCCTTTTATTTTAGTATTGCTGATTTGGAGTTTTTCTCCGGTTATTTTATTGATGTCGGATACCAGGTCTTGTACCGCTTTATGGACAAAAGAGGCTTCGTCTTGCTGGATTACTATTGTGGCATGGGTTTTCCCATCATGCAATTTGAACTTGGGTTTATGGCAGCCCGACAAAAGTATTACTGTAAGCGATATTAAAAGGGACAGTGATTTTTTCATGGACCTTGTTTTTTTGAGTACAAGAAAGAGGATGCCCCCAAGTCCGTCCTGCGCTATAGCCACAAAAAATTTGCAGTTTTTGCGCAGGATGGTTTAACTTTCCGGGCATCTTCTCCGGTAATTTAAATACTAATTATAGCCTGGGTTTTGTTCCAGTACGGCATCGGTATTTGCTTCGATTTCCGAATAAGGGATTGGCCACAGGTTATGGAAATCTTTGATCTCGTCGCCGTTGAGGTCGTTATACAACCTGACACGTTCAACCAGTTTGCCTGTCCGCATAAGGGTTATCCTGCGCTGTTCTTCGTAAACCAGTTCCCTTGCACGTTCGTCCAGTATATAGTCGATGGTTACGTCCGAATCACTTACAGGACTGGCATTTGCCCTAGACCTTACCTCGTTTATGTCAGCGGCTGCATTGGTTTCTTCCCCATTGTCAAGATAGGCCTCGGCCCTTAACAGATAGGTTTCTGCCAGGCGTAACAGGTACATGTCCCGGTATGTGCTGCCGGCTGATGATTTCAGTATGAGATTATCCTTGTCTTCGAACAATTCATCTGGATGTTTCCCCGGGGTAGTTATTTTGCTTGGGTATGGGTACCACCTCCAGTCTTGGGCAATATCGGTGGGGCTGGGGTTTTCAACAGCGCTCATGCCATAATAGTTTGATCCTGGGTTGTTGTAAACAATGTCTCGGACAATGTTATGTTCCGAATTACGGATATCGTTGTCAAAATCGCTCTCCCACAAGGTGTTCAAAAAGAAATCGGTATTCATCATAAACGCGACCCCTCTTCCCCCGGCATTATAATTCGACTGGGGTTTGTTGATCATGCCATCGTTCCCGTCAGGATCTTTGAACAAAAGCCAGGCTACAGGCCCTGCCCACCTTTCCAGTCCATTTCCCCACATACTGGACGATGTCAACAATCCTCCGTCAATATCTACTTCAAACTGTGAAACCCATAGTGCTTCGGTGTTCCCGCTGCCCCGGTTTTGGTTGTTGGGCTGAAACAAATCCCAAAAGGCATCGCCCTCACCTGTGAAATTCAGGGAGCCGTCCACCGGATCTTCATTTGCCCTTGACCCAAAGCGTTCTGTCATAAGCCCGGTATTTGCATCGTTTATAACGGTAGATGCCGCAGTAATTGCTTCATCGTATTTTCCCAGTGAAATGTATGTTTCTGCCAAGTAATGGCAGGCCACCAGGTTTGATACTTTCCCATCGCTTACCTCGCTAATGGATGGAAGGTTGTTTGCAGCATCTGTTAGATCACTGGCTATTTGCCCCAGGACTTCCTGTTTGGAAGCCCGGACATAATCTTTTTTGGGGTCGGTGACTTCTTCCAGGATCAAAGGGACACCGCCATACAGGTAAACCAGGTAACGGTAAGCAAACCCCCTGAAAAATTTGGCTTCGGCTCCCACTGATGATTTTTCGTCGCTGCTTAGCTCAGAATTTTCCAGGCGGGAGATAATTGTATTAGAATTGGCAATTACCTTATACCAGGCATCCCAGTGATATTCGACCGTGCTATTTGTTGGCACCATATATACATCGTAGTCGCCAAACCGGCTGGAAGTCCCCCGTGCATGTTTGGCAATGTCGGTTGCCAGAAAATGGCTAAAGCATGTTTCATCGGCTCCGCCATAATGTATTGCCCTCACTTTGGCGTATAGGTCGGTCAATGCACTTTCGAATTGCTCATAGGAAGTATATGAATTGTCCAGGGTATAAAAGCCCATAGCTTCTTCTTCAAGAAAACTGCTTTCGTTGCATGAAAAGAGGCATGAAAATAGGATAAGCAGGAAAGCGTATTTTGATTTATTTATTATCATTTTCATTTCTGATATTTTATTGGTTAAAAACTAAGGTCCAGCCCTAAAGAATAAGTTTTCATAACAGGGTACCCATCTGCAATACCTATACCCTGTCCGGTTTCAGGATCCCATCCGTCCCAATTGGTAAAAGTCAGTAGGTTTTTCCCGCTGATATATATTTTCGCACCGCCAATACCCAGCTTGTCCAACAACGGTTTATTCAATTTGTAAGATAGCGATAAATCCTGCAACCTTACGAAACTGCGCGACTGGTAGAGGCCTGGGTTAATTGACGCAGTTACCCAGCTATTGGCAAATTTTGCCCCGGGGTTCGATGGCGACCAGTAGTCGTAAAAATTAAACCAGTTTTGGTTTTGGGCAGTCCCGGTCGTGAAATTACTTGCTTCGTTTGCTTCCATGTATCCATTTTTGCCACCTTGTATGGAGTTTATGAAAAAGTGGAGGGATAAATTTTTATATGTCAGTGTATTTTGTATCCCGAATTGGTAAGCAGGCTCTGTCCTCCCTATAATTTTCCGGTCATCGGCTGCAGTTATTTCCCCGTCAGCTTCGCCTTGGTCAACAATTTTATATGTGCCAGGATAATAGCCTGTCATTACATCGTCTCCCAGTTGCCATATCCCATCAATTTCATAATCATAGACTGTACCTATAGGTTCTCCAATGAACAAACCACTAGAGATCAGGTCGTCTTCTTTTCCATCGCCATCGCTATCTGTCCCCAACAGTTCCTTTATTTCGTTTTTATTTGTTGAAATGTTAAAGTTCATATCCCACCTGAAATCCCCTTTTTGTACCGGTGTTGTGGATATAGCCAGTTCGAGCCCGCTATTTGCAATTTTCCCCAGGTTGGTCGCTATCTCAGAAAAACCGGTCATTTCGGGTATCGACATGTTCCATAACAAATCGGTGGTGGTGGTACGGTAATATTCAATATTTCCCCGTACCCTGTTTTTAAAGGCACAGAAGTCAACGCCAAAATTAAGCCCCGTGGTTGTTTCCCATGTCAGGTTTTTGTTTGCCAGCGATGAGGGGGTCTGCCCCTGCGATGTTGAACTGCCATCGCCAAATACATATTGAGAGCCTGAACTTGAAGACACTTTTGCCAGGGAGCTATAACGGGAAGTCAGGTTTCCGTTTTCACCGTAACTAACCCTTAGTTTAATGTATTCAAAAGAAGGGACATTATAAAAATTTTCTTCCGACAAGACCCATCCTAGGCCAACAGAAGGGAACCAGCCGAATTTATTGTTTTTTGAAAAGCCGCTAAACCCGTCACGGCGTACTGTTGCGGTCAGCAAATAACGGTTTTTATAATTATAGTTCAAACGCCCCATCTGGTAAAGCGATGATTCTTTCCATGCAGAAGAACTTATGTTTTGGGTGGTTGCCTGTTGAAGGCTGTTGTACGACAGATCCAGGTTTGTATAGTTATTCCCTGATGCCAAGGTATATTCATACTCAGTTTCGTTGCAGCCATACACAAAGGTTAAATTAAGTTTATGGTCTTCATTGATTGTTTTGTCATAGGTAATAATATTGTCCAGCAAAACATTGTGTGTAGAAGAGTTGTTTTTGTATGCCGCGCCTGTTAATCCGTTGTCGTACTCATTACTGTATGCGTGCAATGCCCATATAAGGTTGTTGCTATAATTTATCCTGTAGCTTAACCCTTTGATCGCTGGGATGGTAACAACGCCAAAGAAATTGCCTGAGATGCTGTTCCTTAAATCTTTGTCATCGGCCATGGCATCAAGGAAGGGGTTTACAATATTGTCGCCCAGGTGGTTGACGATAAAATCCCCATTTCCGTCTTTGCTGCTTACACAGGGGGATGTCCTTGCTATGGTGGACATGTCGGGATATGCGCCCGAATAATCAGTGAACGAACCAAAAGTATTTGCGCCAACAGTTAACCATGGGGTTACTTCTGTTTCAAAGTTAATACGGACAGACGACCGTTGGTAGTCGTCGTTCAGGATAAAACCTTCATAATCGGAAAAACCTCCAGATATAAAATATGATGTATTTTCCGTCCCGCCGGTAAGGTTTATGTTATGGTCCACAATATGCCCAGGCGAGGTCAACGCCCCCCACCAATCGTAATCAGTCCCGTTTTCTATACCTTCCAGGTTTGCAGAAAGGAGCTCAGATTGCGTATAATCCCAATCCGGGTTTTCTTCAAGGTAATCGCCTGGCAGGTAAGCTGTTTCATAACAAATATTTTTTACTTTTTGCAAGAATTCTTCCCTGTTTAGCAACCTTGCATCATTTGTTGGTGTTTGGGTCGACACGGATACCGAATAACCTATCGAAGGTTTTTTATTGTTTTTCCCGTTTTTTGAAGAGATAAGTATGACCCCGTTTGCAGCTTGTGCCCCGTAAATAGCTTTACTGCTGGCATCTTTCAATATGTCAACCGATTTGATGTCCTCAGGGTTCAGGTCGATAATATCCCCCCTGTAAATGATCCCGTCGAGGATGATCAACGGATCGGTGTTGCCATTTATGGTCGAAGTCCCCCTTATTGATATGGATGCCTCCTCGCCGGCCTGGTTTACCTGGCCTATCTGCATCCCCGGCACGGATCCCTGCAACGACTGCATAATGTTTACATTAGGCGACTCGCGGAAAGATTCGATATTGGCAGACACGACCGAGCCGGTAAGGTCGCTTTTTTTCATCGTGCCATATCCTACTGCAACCACTTCTTCTATTCCAATTACATCTTCTTCCAAAACAATATTTGATAAGTTTGGACCGGTCACCGCGACCTCTTTTGATTTCATGCCAATAAAAGAAACAATAAGGATGTCGCCCGTTCCTGCATTTATGGAGAATTTCCCATCCCCATCGGAGACTGTGCCAATTGATGTCCCCTTTAAAACAATGGTGGCTCCTGGTACTGGTTCTCCTGTTATTGTGGTGGTTGTGCCGGAAACAATGTCCTGGGCCAAGCACCGGGGCGAAATAATTATTGCCGCAAGTAAGAGGAATACGATTTGGAAAATTCCTCCGTGCTTTTGTTTTTTCTTTTTCATAATGTTCAAAGTTTGAGTTTTTGATAATAATTATATGGTATTTAAGTAAGAGGGATCTTAAATGACTCACAAATCCCTTTTATGTACCCTGTTGCAAATACGTTACCGGTCATTTCGTATCCGGCAGAAATTCCGCCGGAGAAATGCCCCTGTGTTTCGCCAAACATGGCTGGTACATGATCTGGCCTGATGGCACCGTCAAAACCGTTGTCATAATAGTGTTTTAACATTTCTGCCATTGGTGTTGGGCCGTTGTCGTGGAATGTCTCGCGGAATTTGTACTTGCCGCCTTCGATGTCGCGCAGGTGGATAAAAGCAATCCTTTTTTGAGCCAACCATTTTTCGGAGATGGTTTTTATGTCTTCCCCCATGGTTTTAAATGTTGCCTGGCAAAAAGCAATTGTGTTGGCAGGAGAAGGGTATTTTGCTATAACAGAATCAAATGCGGACGCACTTGTCAGGATCCTCCCGACTCCCTTGAGCGGGCTTATGGGCGGGTCGTCGGGGTGTAGTGCCATCTGGATCCCACATTCGTTGGCAACAGGCAAAACAGCATCAAGGAAATAAAAAAGGTTTTTCCACAACTGTCCTTCTGTGATGCGCAATTCTTCTGGCACAAGTTGGCCCTTCACCACATTAAAGTCAAATTCGCTAGTTAAAGCCCCGCCCCTTTCGGGCACATTTACACATGTCCTCATCCAGCCAATAGAAGCCATAAAATTGTAGCACAGCAAACGGATACCGAGCCGGTCCATGTTCCGGATCATCTGGCAGTATTTTTCAATCCATTCGTTGCGGCCGGGCAATCCCAATTTTATGGGCGACATGTCGAACTGATCGCCTTCCAGCCCATATAGGAGGAACCCTGCTCCATTAAAATCTTCTTTAATGCCCTCCAATGCTTTAAAATTGTATGGGGAAGGGCGGCCAGACAGCTCTGTTGCCGCTTTTGTAATGGCATAGCCCACTCCCACCTGCCGGGCAAGTGCCCATTTCCTCTTATCGCATTTTGGGGGGAGCAGCATGGATAGTTTCATATATTTGGAATTTTTCGTTTCATTGTTGATTTCAAAGAAGGCACGATAAGGCAAGGGCTAAAAATATCCCCCCTTGTCTGTTATGTCCTTGACCGACTGGCCTTCCTCCACCCAACCAAAAATTTTCTTTTCGTTTTCTTTTATTTCTTCTGCCCGCACCAAAACATCGTATGCAATGTCCCGTGGCACAACCAAAACCCCGTCGACATCGCCCAAAACCACATCGCCCGGTTTTATTACCACGCCTCCAATTTCAATGGGGACCTGATAATGGGAAATCAAACAACGCCCCAGGCTGCCATTGGAAATACGGTACTTGTAAAATACCGGGAACCCGGCATCAAGTATCTGGTGCGTGTCCCTGATCCCTCCATCGACACAGGCTGCTTTCACTTTTTTCCTTTTTGCGGTGGCTGTCATTACCCCTCCCCATAGTGTGGCCTTTTCATCGTGGCTTGTGTCCCATATCACAAAAGCATTTTTATGCATTTCGTCGAGCATTTGTGTCCGAAATTCCATCTCGCCCCGCACTTTTGTGTTTGGGGCGCTTTTTACGGTGAAGGCTATGCCTGCAACTGTCCGGTATTCGCGCAGTGGGACGATGTGGTTTGGCAGTGCCTGTCCCATCAGGCAAAACTCCCTTAAAACATCGTTTATGGCTCCGGTATAAAGTTCTTCGAAACGTCCCAATAACTCATCTTCTGGGACAGGAAAGCCCTTTTCAGATATACCTTCACGCAATTCGATGAGCTTGTCGAGCTTCATCATACTTACTTCTTTCTTGTATTGTTCCGTGCTCATTGTTTATTTTTCAGAAAGGTTTATTAAGCTTTTTTCTGCAATTAATATTGGGGAGTCGTATACGGGGATGCCCTTAAATCCGTAGTGAGACCCTGTTTTTTTATAGTTCTGTGCCGGTATTTCATACACATTGCCCGTCCTCATGTCGATATAGACCGGCGAGTTGAAATTGCCTGCAGGGAATTCAAAATCAACCATTGTTTTTTCAACAGAGTTATTGGGCGTAGAACCATTTTCCCATATAGTTATCACTTGATAATCAAAATCTTTCAACATGTATGCATATACAGAAAGCGATTGTTTGCTGTTGGTCAGATAAGCGTAGTTGGGGATCCTTTCCAGAGAGTGCCCGAAAATTGAAGTAATATTCTGATATGCATAATACGAGGGTTTCAGGTAGCCTACGCTATTGTCGGCATTTGCTTTTATCAGCCCCTTTGTATTTACAGTGTAAATAGGTTGCTCTAATTCTATTATGTTGCCTTTCTCGCTCCTGTACCTTTTTATGTAATTAAGATCTATAATAGTAAAATAAAGCGAATGGATGTCATGCCCCAGATCCCCTAATAATTTTCTGAGCATCCACTTGGTTTGTGACGTTTCTGTCCATTCGTAGTTATTTAAGGCATACTGCTGTTGGTTTTTCGAAGGGCATCCCAGTTCTCCCTGGTTTAGTTTAATTTGGTCGGAATATTTGTGTATCAAGCTGTCCAACGTAAAATAAGCACTGTAGACATCTTCGGGGCGGTAGGTGTAGCCATGTACGGTTATCTCGTCAATTAAATGAAGCTTGTTGTTGTTCTTGAGGTAAGAAAGGAACGAGTTTACATATCCCGAGCCCCATGGATTGGCAAGGGATAGGGCATATATTGTTGCCCCGGGGATATTTGATCTGATAATTTCTGCGGTACGGACAAATAGTTTCGCATACGCTTCTGGGGTATTTTTTACGTTCAGGTCGCTCTCGTTCCATATTTCCCATATTTTCACGCGGCCTTTATAGCGTTTGGCCATTTGTTCCACCCACTTGTCCCATGCTGCCAAAGCTTCTTCTGATGTTGGGAAGCCCCCGGACAGGTATAGGGCCCCCCCGCCTTCATATATCGGGTTTCCGTAGGATGTTTGCAGCCAAGGCTCTACTCCTTGCGCAAGGGCATCGTCGATAATTTCGTCTAACCACTGAAAATTATAAACGCCTTTTTCAGGCTCACATTTTGCCCATCCGGCCTGAAGCCTGATTTTTTTTGCCCCTAATGGGCCCAGGTACTGTTTCCATTGGTTATAATCAGAGTAATCCCTGTCTAATGTTTCTCCGCCAATGGCCCAATTGTTAGAAACGATCTCGCTGGAGCTGCGCGCCTTTACTTTTCCTATTTGTTTAAACGGGATACCTTCGTTTGATTGTGCCCATGTACCCCATGAAATCAGTAAAACAAAAAATGCGATAAAAATCCTTTTTTCCATGATTTAGGTTTTAATAAATTAATAATCAATTGTTTATATTCCGGAGTCAGCCAAAAAACCGCCATCTACTGGAATTGTTACCCCGGTCAAAAAGCCTGATGCGCCGTCATCTATCAAGTAGTTCAAAGTGCCAATCAGTTCGGGGGCTTCGCCAAATCGTTTAAGGGGCGTTTGGCGTATGATGCTTGCCCCGCGTCCGGTATGGCCTCCTTCAGGGGTAGTCAACAACTTAATACTTCTGTCGTTTAGGAAAAAGCCGGGGGCAATTGCATTTACCCGTATATTTGCCGGTGCCAGGTATACGGCAAGCCATTGTGTGAAATTTTTTATCCCTGCCTTCGCCATTCCGTATGCGGCAACACGCGAGAGCGGCCGATAACTGTTCATCGAAGCAATATTTACAATATTCCCCTTTTTGCGTTTGGCCATTTCTTTACCAAATACAAATGAAGGAATGACAGTGCCCATGGTATTTGCTTCAATTACATTGGCAAACGTTTTCATGTCCAGGTTAAAAAAACCCCTAATGCCCTCTTTGTTGTTTAGCTCATCATCGTTAAAACTGTTTAAAGAGGTTACTGCATCTGCTTGGTTCCCCCCGGCCCCGTTTACCAATATGTCACAAACCCCAAAAACTCCGTTTATCTTTATTTGTGCCTGTTTTACCTGTTCTTCGCTGGTAACATCGGTGCTTATGGAGATTGCCCTTCCTCCCGTTGCTTTTATTTCGTTTTCAACAATATTCAGTTTTTCGGGGTTGCGCCCGAGCAGTGCCACTTTTGCGCCCTGCTTGGCAAGGTTGCGTGCCATTTCGGAGCATAATTTGCCTCCTGCCCCGGTTATGACTGCAATTTTCCCATCTAATCTATTTTCGCACATATAGTTGTTTTTTTATTGATTTATCAAGTATCTTTTACTGTTAAAATAACTAATGTCCCCTGCCAGCCTTACAAGCATCTCAAAGTCGTCAGGGATGATCCCTTTTTCGGCCATGCTTGCTATATAATTGCACAGGATACGGCGGAAATATTCATGCCTCGAAAAGGAAAAAACACTTCGGCTGTCGGTAGTCATACCTATAAAATGGCTAAGTAGTCCGTATCCAGACAGCTTGGCAAGATGTTTATTTATACCTTCAAAATGATCGTTGTACCACCATGCCGGTCCGAACTGGATTTTACCGGGCTTATTATCTTCTGCAAACGACCCTGTCAGTGTGGCAAAAGGCTCGAAATCAGATGGGTTTAAAGTATAGAGGATTATGCGTGGCAGCCTGCCTTTTTTTTCCAGCCCATCTAAAAATGAGCATAACCCTGAGATGTTGCAAGAATTGCCAATAGTAGCATATCCGCCTGCCGGTCCGGAAAGCCCCCTGAGCCTGGAGCTGGTAAAACGCTGTGCACCAATGTGCAACTGGAGCGTCCAGCCCCGTTTGGAGTATTCTTCCCCTAAAAAATGCAAAAAATAATTTTCAAACAGGCATTCTTCATTTTTGTCCAAACCCTTCCCGCGTAATAAATTATTGAAAATAAGGGCAGCCATTTTTTCAGTAGTTGGCGCAAAGCAAAAACCACTGTCTAACGAGTGATCTGCAAGCTTACACCCTGCTTCCGTAAATTTATTTAAGCGTGCAATTATACAGGATTTGTAGTCATCCAGGTTTCGTATTGGCTTATTGCCCTGGATTTCAAATCCATTCAGCCATTCCATAAAACCCTGCCTCCCGATATTCACTGTGGAATCGCCCCGCAAAGAAGGCAAAACCTTAATTTGCTGTGTTTTGGTGGCAGTTTGGTGGCAGCTTAAATCATCGGTAACCCCATCGGATGTACAGATAACTTCAGCCCCAAATTTTTTAAGTATGTCTGCTGCCCCGAAGCCTTCTTTATTAAGTTCCGAGTTGCAAAAATCCCAAAGTTCGTCCGCATTTTTTTCGGAAAGGGGATTGTCTATGCCAAAAATACGCTTTAGTTCCAGTGCCGACCATACAAACAAAGGGTTGCCAACTGTTTTTGGGACAGTTGATGCCCAGCTTAAAAATTTATCCTTATCTCCCGCACCTCCAGTTATATTTTTTTCAGGCACACCGCAAATGCGCATCGCCCTGTGTTTATAGGGGTCATGCAAAACCCATGCATCGGCAATGTTCCTGAATTTCCGGTTGGAGGACAGATCTGCCGGATTAAGGTGATTGTGGTAATCAATCAAGGGGAGTTGCCCTATGGCTGAGTAAACCTGGGTCCCTAAGTCGTTTTCGAGCAGGAAGTTGCTGTTTATGAATTTTGCCATTGTCATAATTTTTTCATTTTTACCGACCAGTACCAGGTTATCCCGCCAATTGCCATGCATATACCCCCCGATGAAACCGCCAGTGTGCCACTTAAGCCACCTATCGCTGGCAGCCCTATGCCGATAAAAAGTGCCCCGGATACAATTAGCGAGGTGATATACAGCACAGACAAAGCCTTTTGGAAATTTTTGTCGATAGAAGGGATATTGGTAATTTTTGTATCTAGCCTTGCGAATAATTTATTTACCCTTTGTGCATAATCTGGATTTTTTGTTGTTTGGCAACCTGCACCATAGAAAATGAAGATGCAAATCAGGGTTTCGATCAATGTTGCCATTTCCCATGAAAACACTGACGGGAAACTATTTAATATAATCCCGGCTGCTGCACCGGCAATAACGGTATACATAGCTCCGCGCGGAGATGCTTTCCTCGAAATGATACCAAGCACGAGAGGTATCCCAACGGGGATGGAAAAAATACCGGTAAACAATTTGTTGGCTTCAAACGCCCCCCCGAAATTTTTAATGAACAGTCCGCCCAAAAGCACAATCAACCCCACCCAAACAGTTGATAATTTGGCAACTGCCAGCATTTGTTTGCCTGTTGCTTTTTTGTTGATAAGCCTTTGGTATATATCTTTTGAAAGTACCGATGCAATTACATTATATTCGGAGTTTAGGGACGACATGGTCGCTGCAAACATAGAAGCTATCATTATCCCCATCAACCCGGGCGGGAGCAATTTGCTGGATATGGCCACGTATGCCATTTCACTGTCGGGCAGTTCCGGCATAATCACTTTGCTTACAATTGGCGGCAGCATAAATATAATAGGGAAGATAAGGAACAAAGCAGCAGAAAGGTAACCTACCTTCTGGGCAGCCCTTTCATCTTTCACCACATAAAACCTTTGGATAAAAATCCAGTTTTCGTTGTATTTTATTATGATCATGATGTAGTAAACTGATAGCCAGAACAGTTGCCCCTTGGGGCCGTTGAACCAGTTGAAGTGATCCGGTACATTTTGCATGAGGTTCCCCATACCCCCTACATGGTTAATTGAAAGGAAAAACAGTATCAACGAAGTAAAAATAAGTATTACAAACTGCACTGTCCCCATTATGGAAACAGCCCAGATCCCTCCATAAAGGGTAAAGCCAATAACAATCAATGATGAAATAATCAGGCACATTGGCAAAGACAGCGGGGTTACGGCAGCCAAGAATATCCCTATGGCATACAGCCTCACCATGTTGTCCAGTATGCGCATGATCAACCCTACCCAGCCAATGATTTGGCGCACAGAAGGGTTGAACCTTGTTTCTAAGTATTCGATAGGGGTCGACACACCTGCACGCCTCCACCTTTTCGCAAAAAACATAGAGGCAATAATACAGGCCGGCACAGTGCTAAGAAAGACGGTTACCGACACAAGGCCGTGGTCATAAGCAATTCCGGCATATGCAACAAAAACAAAGGTGCTGAAAAGAGCCATAAAATTACTTATCCCGGCAGCTACCCAGGGTATGGTACTGGATCCTTTGGTATAAGCATTTATGTCTTTTACATACCATTTGAAAAACAGTCCGATACCTGCCATTATCAACAGGTAGGAAAGTATTGCTATATAATCAAGTGTAACAAGTTGTGTCATGTCTCAGTTTTCGTTATTGGTCATTTAAAGGACTGTTTTGTTTTACAATTTGTATATGCAAAAAATTACGTTACAAAAATAATAGGCTAAAAAGAAGGTAAATAGAATAGATTTTGCCTTAGCTTGCACTATATTTGCCCAATGTGTGCCATTGTATGGTATATGGTTAAATAAAGTTCAATGAAACCTATCAATTTCAGAAAATATAGTGTAAGCCCCGAGAATTCGTTTTTGGTCCGTTACGATGAAGTCCCGCATACCTACAATAAATTCCATTTCCATAAAGAGTACGAAATTTTGTACAATATTGAAAACAGCGGCACTCGCTTTGTTGGCGACAGTATCCGCCGTTTCGGCAATGGCGATCTGGTTTTGGTAGGTCCTTATATCCCTCATTACTGGCACAGCGACGATCGTTATTTCGAGGGCATTGAAGATCTGACGGCCAAAGTTGTTTTGATACAGTTTCAGGAAGATTTTACGGGAGACAGGTTTATTGACCTTCCTGAAATGAAGGATATTAGAAGTTTATATTCAAAAGCTTCGCACGGGATTTGTTTCAGAGGCAGGGATGCCAAAAAAATCGGGGGTAAAATAATCCAAATTTCGGAAGGGCATGGATGGCGGAGACTGCTTTTAATGATAGAGATGCTTTGTATGATGAGCGAAGCGAAAGACTTCGAGCTGCTTTCGAGCAAAGCCTACACCGAAGTTTCAAAATATGCCAACCAGGAGAAAATGAGCGATATATTTAACTTCATTGTTTCCAACCATCACCGCGATTTAAAACTGGAAGAAGTGGCCGGACATGCCAATATGAATGTTAGTGCTTTTTGCCGTTACTTTAAAAAAGCAACATCCAAAACCTTTTCTCTGGCACTGAACGAAATAAGGGTGGGCTTTGCCTGTAAGCGCATGGTTAATTCAGATAAATCTATTTCGGAAATAGCATTTGAATGCGGGTATAACAATGTTTCTTATTTTAACAGGATTTTTAAAACTGTAAAACGCACTACCCCTCAAAAATACAGGGATATGCACCTCGGCACGCCTACAAAGTGAATTGTGTTTTATAGCCTGTTATTAGTCCACACTCATGTGGAATGTGAGGTTTTAACTATGCTGTGCTTAATTATCAGATACCCGATAATACTTGCTGCCACTGAGCCGATGAGTATCCCTGTTTTGGAAGAATTGAGCAAATGGGCAGATTGGTATGAAAGGTTAGATATAAAAATAGACATAGTGAAGCCCAGCCCACCCAAGAAGCCCAAGCCGATAACCTGGTCAAACCTGACATTTTTGGGAAGTGCGGCTATCCTGCATTTAACCGCCAGGTATGAGAACAGGCTAATCCCGGTTACTTTGCCAGCAAGTAAACTTATTGCAATGTTCATTGACAACCGGGTAACTGCCCCTCCTTCCCCAATAAAACAGATCCCGGCATTGGCGAAGGCAAAAAGCGGCACAATAAAAAATGAAACCGTTCCCTGTAGCTTGTTTTGTAGGTGCTGCAAAGGCGATTGTATCTCAGAAGTGAACCTGTCCAGTATATTGATTGCTGCCTTGTGTTCGTTAAAAACGATTTCTTTTTTGCTATCAAGCTGTGACAGTTCGTTAAGGGCTGTTTTCCCCATTTTAAAGACATCGTAGAGCCTTTTTTTCCTGTTCGATGGTATTGTAAATGCAAACAATACCCCTGCAATAGTCGGGTGTATCCCCGATTTTAAAAATAAGAGCCATATTATAAGCCCAACAGGGATATATAAATGCCTGGAATAGAAATTTTTTATAGACAGCAACGACAAAAAAAGCAGCAACAAAAAAGCAATAAAAACGAAATGCCAGTGGATATGGGAACTGTAAAAAATTGCTATCACCAAAACTGCCCCCAGATCATCGATAATAGCATAAGCGGCTAAAAATACTTTTAGCCCGAAGGGTATCCGTTTCCCGAACACGCCCAATATGCCCAATGAAAAAGCAATGTCGGTTGCCATTGGTATCCCCCATCCTTCAATGCCCTCTTTGCCATGGTTTAGCACAAAAAAAATTATTACAGGGAATACCATCCCTCCGATGGCTGCCAATATGGGCAGTGCCGCCTTCTTTATAGAACTTAGCTCCCCTATTAAAATTTCCCTTTTTATCTCAAGCCCTATTGCAAAGAAGAAAATTGTCATTAGCCCATCGTTAATCCAGTGAAGTATCGATTTAGACAAATGGATCCCAGAAAAACCAATTAAGAATTCCAACTCCAAGATGTGGGTATACAATGTTTTTAGATTGGTGTTTGCAATAATGAGCGCGGCAACAGTTGCCAGGAGCATACTGATACTGCTCAACGATTTTATCTTGACAAATCGGCGTAATGGATCAAATTTTATTTTCATAAGAAAGGTTATTTTAATCCTTGTCCATAAAACTATTTGTGATTACGTGTAAGCCATATACATAAATAATATTACTGCTTACTAATGGTACTACGTCAGCAGGCTTAAAGGGTTTCTTATTTATTCTTTATTTTTCGTGCCAGCCCGAACGGTTTGGCGGGGTAGGGGCTTTGACCTTTTTCGGCGGGTTCTTTTCCAGTTCTTTTAAAAGGACTTCTACCGCCTTCTCTATTCCAGGGTCGATACCTTTTGCCAGTTGCTCTGGGCGGTCGACCACTTCAATGTCCGGATAGACTCCGATCCCTTCGATGATCCACTGGCTGTTCTCGTTGTAAATCCCGAAGCGCGGCACGGAGAAACTGCCGCCGTCAACAAAGCGGGCATTGCCCGAGATGCCGACAAGCCCTCCCCATGTACGAGTGCCGATTAGTTTTCCAAGCCCTTTTTTGCGGAAATAGTATGGGAATGCATCGCCGCCCGACGAAGAGTAGCCGTTAATCAACATCACCTTGGGCCCATCGTGGGCAACGGCAGGTGTTTTCATCGGGTCTAGCCCGTTTACGTTCCAATAGCTGAGGGTTTTGCGGTCGAGCAAATCTGCCATCACGTTGGGGATGAAGCCGCCCCCGTTGTAACGGTCGTCAATAATTAAAGCCTCCTTGTTGTGGTAGGCGTACATGCCTTTGAACAGTTCGCGGTTTCCTTCGATGGCAGTGTTGGGCACATGGATATACCCGATTTTGCCACCGGAAAGTTTGTCTACCATTGCCCGGCGTTCTTGTACCCAGTTTAGGTACATAAGGTTTAGCTCGCTTTTGATTGGCTCGACCAACGAAACCCTTGCGCCATCTTCTTCCGGTTCTGTGTTTACCGCAATTTCAATATGCTTTCCTGCCGTGTTTTCAAGGAATTCATACGGGTTGTCATCGATTGTGACCTTGTGTCCGTTTAAACTGATGAGATAATCGCCTTCGTTAACGTCTACCCCTTGTCCTGTCAATGGCGAACGGAGCGACTTGTCCCAGTTTTGCCCCTCGTAAATTTTCGATATTTTGTAAAGCCCGGCTTTTTTGTCGGCAATCAATTCTGCGCCCAGTAGCCCGCCTTCAATTCGTTTTGGCTTTTTAAAATCGCCCCAGTTTACATACGAGTGACCGGTGTTGGATTCGGAAACCATTTCACTGAAAATATAATCCAAGTCCATCCGGTGGCCGACATAGGGGAGCAATTGGGCGTAGCTTTCTTTTATTTTTTCCCAGTTTACCCCATGCAGGTTGCCAACATAAAAATAATCGCGGTAAATGCGCCACCCGTCGTTGTAGATTTGCTGCCATTCTTTTACCGGGTCAATCTTCATTTCCATGTTGCCGAGATCAAGATTGCCGTCCTCTGTCTTTTGCCCGGGGGCAACCTTGGCAATGCCAAAATTTTTTCCCGAGCGGTAAAGGAAAGACTTGCCGTTGCCGGACAGTACGAATTGCCCGGTTTGGTCCATAATGTCTTTTTCTTCCTTGTCGGCAATATCAAATTTTTTTAATTTTCCGTTGTTTATGTACAGTATCCCCCCGTCAACAGCGGTAAGGTTGCGGTAGCTGGCATTTCCAAGCGGCAGGGCAACAATACGGTTGTTTATGCCCTCAACGTCAATTTCAACGGTTGTTTCCGTTTTTTTATCGTTTTTTTCTTCTTCCGCTTTTTCTTCTTTTTCTGTTGGCTCCTCATCATTTTTAAACTTGAAAAGTTCTTCTCCGTCCGATTTTAAGGCCATTGCATAAATGCGGGCCGGGTTGTTATAGAGGTAATCAAATTCAAATCCTGAAAAATTGAGGTTGAAATCGCGGTCGGAAAGGAAGTATATGTATTTCCCGTTGGTCGAAAAAACGGGGGAGTAATCGTTGAAAGAATCATCGGTGAGTTGGATGTGCTTTTTGTCGGGGATGCTATAAACCCAGACAGAGGACAACCTGTTTGGCGATTGTTTTTCATAAATAACCCATTTTGAATCGGGCGAAAAACCGTATGTGCGTATTTCGTTAAAGGTGGCATGGTCAACAATGGATTCTGTCCCGCTTCCCACGTCTAGAAGCTTTAGGTTTAGGGTGCGGTCGGAATAAAGCAGGTATTTGCTGTCGGGCGACCATTCGCTGTCGTACTTCCATGCCGGTGAGTTTTTTGTCAGTTGCCTGGGGACCGCGCCTTTTTTGTTTTCAAGTAGATAGACTTCGTACTCGCCGCTTGCGTCAGAATAATAGGCAATGTGCTTACCATCTGGCGACCAGCTGGGGTAAATCTCCCTAATCCCCTGGGTTTGGGTGAGGTTTTCGATGATGCCGTTTTCGGCAGGGACCGAAAAAATATCGCCCCGGGCATCGAACAAGGCACGTTTGGCGGTTGGGGAGACCGTAAAACTGTGGATGTCTTCCGCAACATTTTTGAAATAAGGCAGCAGGTTCGGGTTGTCGAAGTTGATATTTACGGTGACTTTTTCGGTTTTGCCGGTTTCAAGGTTTGTTTTGTATAGGAACCCGCCGTTCTCGAACACAAGCTGCCCGTTTTCGCCAGATGGCCACAGCACGTCAAAATCTTTAAATGTAGTGACTTGCCCTATCTGTTGCGAATTGGTGTCGTAGCTATAGATATTAAATTTCAAATCGCGGTCGGAAGCAAAGTATATTTTGTTTTTGTGCCAAATTGGCCATTGGTCGGAACCGGCAAAGTGGGTTATTTGTTCGGCTTCGTCCCTCTCCAGATCATAAACCCACAATTCTGTAGCCCGTCCGCCCTTGTACCTTTTCCAGCTCCTGAACTCGCGGCCGACCGGGGTAAAACATACTTTTTTGCCATCGGGGGAAAGGCATGCAATGCCCCCGTTCACTATTTGGAGCGGTTTTTCCAGCCCTCCGTTTATGTTTACCAGGAAATATTTCCCGTTACGTTCGCCAAATTCTGTGCGGTTGGCACGTATCATTATATTTTTGCTGTCGGGAGTCCAGTCGAGCACAGCATCATCGAAGCCTCCCCGAGGGGGCATCAAACCTACCGAATTGTAGTACGTGAGCTGTTGCGGCACGCCTCCTCCTGAGGGGATGATAAAAATTTGGCGAGAGCCGGAGTATTCGGCAGAATAAGCAATCCACTTCCCGTTGGGCGAAATCTTAGGGAAAAGTTCCATGCCTTCGTGCGAAGTTAAGTGCTTTGCATCGCCGCCATTGGCATTCACTGTCCATATGTCGCCGGCATATACAAAGGCTATCAAGTTATTGTTGATGTCGGGGTATCTCATCAGCCGCGAATCGTTTACTGCTTTTGTGCCAATGGCAAATACCAGGAAAGGCAATATCAAGAAGGATTGTTTTATGAAATGCATGTTCTGTATGTTTAAAAAATTTAATTGTAGGAATTATTTTTTATTTAAACAAGGATTAGTGTCAAGTAGTGCCTGAAACTATCGCATGTAGTTGTTCCTATTTGATTTTTTTTGCCTATTGTATGTAATGTCCGCCATTTATTTTTGTTGGTGATGCCAAGCGGTGCAATTTAAAAAATACCAAGATGTTACAGGTACAACAGTTTCCCAATTTCTTCCATGATTTCTGCGGCATCGCCTTGAAGGAAGATGTCTGTAATCTCGTGAGTGAAATGTGTTCCTTTAATATTTATCTCAATGATTTTTGCCCCGTGTTTTTTTGCTGTTACCGGGATATTGGCGGCCGGTAACACTTCGGCATTTGTCCCAATTATTATAAAAACATCAGCCTTTTCAGCTTCTTCAAAGGAACGCTTTTTTGCAAAAACAGGGATGGGTTCGTTGAAGAAAACCATGTCGGGTTTTAGTATCCCTTTGCAAATGTAACAGGTTGGGGGCAGGAAATTTAAATCGGCAAAGCTTATGTCGTATTCCGAGCCACATTCGGTGCAGGCCAATTGTTTGTAGGTCCCGTGCAGTTCGTACACATACTTGTTGCCGGCTTTTTGGTGTAGGTGGTCGATATTCTGGGTAATAACAGACTCAAGAAAACTCCGTTTTTCCATTTTTGCCAGCACTTTGTGGGCAATGTTAGGTTCGGCATCACCTAATGTGTCGTAAAAAATCTCTTTGATTTTTTTCCACGACTGAAGCGGCTTTTTATTGAAGTACCCTATTTCAAGGAAAATTGGGTTGGTTTTGTTCCATAATCCGTTTTTGCCACGGAAAGGAGGGATACCGCTTGCTACCGAAATGCCCGCCCCAGTAAAGGCAACAGTATATTTTGCCTCTCTGATAAGCCGGGCAGTTAGTTCAAGTTTAGCAGTATCCATTAATTTAAACATTAACAACCCGGCCGAAGGACATGCCGTCTTTCTGCCGGGTTTGTTTTTTAGTCGGAAATGTTATCCTTCGTTTTCGGTAATTTCTTTGGTTACCGTAACGGTTGTGTCTTCGTTAAACCTGATTTTGAAATCCAGTTTCCTGAAAACAGAAATCATCGGTTTATTGTCTTTTGTTGTTTCTGCCATCAGTTTTTTTATACCTCGGGCTTTTGCAATGCTCAAACAATAGCTGGTCAAAGTATGTCCAAGTTCTTTTTTCTGCCATTTGTCTGTAATTAAAATAGCATACTCCATTACTTCCAGATCTGGATCGGCGATCAAACGGCCAACACCTATAAGTTCTTTAGAACCGTCTTCTTTTTCTAGTTCGGCAACAATGGCAATTTCCCGGTCGTAATCAATAAAACAGAACTGTGACGCTACTTCGTGCGAGTCGAAATAGAAATCATACCTGAAACGGTGGTATATGGATTCTTTTGAGCAACTTCCGAGGAGTTCTAGCCACATTGGTTCGTCTTCGGGTTTTATCGGGCGAAGGGTGACATCTGTGCCATCTTTTAGCTGGGCGGTCTTTATCAAACTTTCAGGATATGGGCGAAGGATGAGGTGTGAGTATTCTTTCACAGGTTTTTTCATGATTTCTTCGTCCACTACAATACGCGCATCCAAAGCAATAACATCGTCTTCGGTAACTATAAGTGGGTTGATGTCCAGCTCTTCTATCTCAGGGTAGTCGGCTGCCAGGTACGACATCCGGATTAAAGTTTCAATTAATTTGTCGATATTTTTTTGGGCATCTCCGCGCCAGCCTTTAAGGAGTGGGTAAATTTGCAGCGATTCGAGCATTTGCCTAGCCAGTTGTTCATTTAATGGAGGGAACTCCAAACGTTTGTCTTTGAAAAGTTCGGCAGTAGTTCCTCCCATTCCTGCCAACATAACGGTTCCGAAAACTTGGTCTTTTTTGATCCCCACGATCAATTCAACGCCGCCTTTGGTTTTTACCATTTTTTGGACGGTAACGCCGTCAATTCTAGCATCTGGGCATTTTTCCCCTACTGATTTTATCATATTCCTGAAGGTAGCCCTTACCATATCTTCGTTTTCAATATTCAGGGCAACACCGCCAACATCCGATTTATGGGTAATGTCTGGAGAATATATCTTTAAAACTACCGGGTATCCTTTCTTTTCTGCAACTATAACTGCTTCGTCTTCGGTAGCTGCCGGGGTTGGGTGTGTCGTGTCAATCCCGTAATCGTTTATCAGCATTTTGGAATCGTCTTCGTTCAGGATTTTAGCTTTAGGGAAAACGTCTTCCAAATATTTTTTGCGCAGCTCATTCCTGTCATACTCAAACGAAACAGGTATTTCTTTGGGTGTTTCGTACAACATTTTCAGGTTTTGTGAGTAATCGGAAAGGGTCATGAAAGCTTTAATGGCTTGTTCCGGTGTCCCGTAGCTTGAAATGCCTGCATTGTTGAATATCTGGATTCCTTCTCGCATGCTTGCCCCTCCCAGCCATGCGGCCATAATAGATTTTGTTGTATTGGCAGACATTTTTGCTATTGCTTCGGCAGTGGCTGTTGGGTCTGTCATGGCCTGCGGGGTAAGCAGTACAAGGACTGCATCTACATTTTCATCTTCCAGTATAATTTCTGTTGTGTGGGCAAAACGTTCCGGCGTGGCATCCCCAAGTACGTCGATCGGGTTGCCGTGCGACCAGAAAGGAGGCAGGTAATCGTTCAGCTTCTGCATCGTTGTTTCTGAAAGCTTTACCAATTTCCCTCCCTGTGATATCAACGAGTCGGTTGCCATAACCCCAGGTCCCCCGGCATTGGTTATAATTGCCAGGCGGTTTCCTTTTGGCACGCGGCGGCGTCCAACGAGGTCGGTGAAATCGAAGATGTTTCCAAAGTCAAATACCCTTGCCAAACCGGCCCTTTTGAAAACAGCGTCATAAATTGAATCTTCCGAAGCCATTGCCCCTGTGTGGGATGCTGCGGCAGCTGCTGATTCGGGGAACCTTCCTGATTTGTATACAATGATTGGCTTTTCGCGCGAGAAGGCACGGGCAGCCGACATAAATGTCCGTGCATCCTGGATTGATTCAACATACAGGACAATTGATTTTGTGTTGGGATCTTGTCCGAAGTAATCAATTAAATCGCCAAAGCTAACGTCCATTGAGTTGCCAATAGAAACGAAATGAGAAAAGCCTATGTTTGATTCGTAAGCCCAGTCGAGGACTGAAGTACATAAAGCGCCAGATTGAGATATAAACGCCACGTGCCCTTTTTGGGGCATCCCATCGGCAAAACTCACGTTCATGTTTAATCCGGGGACCAGTATCCCAAGGCAGTTAGGGCCGATAACCCGCATGTCCGGGTATTTTGCTTTCTCTGCCTTCACTTGGGCTTCAAGAGCTTTCCCTTCTTCTCCCGATTCCTTAAAACCGGCGGTCATAATAATAACCCCGTGAATCCCTGACTCTCCGCAATCGTGTACAAGTTGCGGGACAAATTTTGCAGCTGTCATGATCACTGCCAAATCTGGTGTTTTGGGCAAACTCTTCACATCAGGGTAACAAGGTATCCCGAAAACCGCTTCACGTTTAGGGTTTACCGGGTATACAACACCGTTAAACCCTCCTCCTACTAAATTCCTGAGCGTTATCCCCCCAACACTGTCGGGCCTGTTGGAAACGCCAATCAAGGCAATCCTTTTTGGTTTAAAAATACTGTCAAGTTTTTTGATAGCCATTTTGTGTATATTTTAAAAATTTTTTAGTTCTAAACTTTGTAGCTGCAAAGTTGATTGAATTTAGGCATAAAATTCATGAAAAAAAACCATGTTAGAAAATTTTGACGGTTTGTTTTGAAATTTTGGTGGAAAGATTAAAGTTTATTTAAAATCAGCCAATTAGCTCAATTTTCCCCAGTGTAAAGATCATGCTTCTATGTTTAATAACAATCCTGTTGTAACCTGTTTGATAACATATGTCGAAAAAAATGCGTCCCTGTTTGCCGTGGTTTCATATATCCCTGCCCTCGATAAAGTGTCCTTATTATTCTATATTAAAGCTATTTCTTTAAAGTCCAGGAAATGGTCATGAAAGAAACACGTTGCAGTTATTGCCGCCCAGGAGTAAAAGGGGGTATTTTTTTATTTTATCATGACTTCCACCCCGTCTGGGGCTTCGTAAATTGTTTCGACTGTCCCGTTTGCTTTCTTTTTGTGTTCTATTTTAACAACGCCCATTGGGGTGGGGAAGGTGCCTTTTGCCCACTCCAGATCGCCTAAGTGCGGTTCTATTTTTATTTTTTTGCAGCCCGCTTCCAGCACTTTTACGCCCAGCACATATTCTGTCAGCCACGAAGTTGGCCCTGATGCCCAGCCATGGCAGAAGCTATGTCGAAATTTTTTGTAACAATAATTGCCGTAAGCGGCATGGACGTCCACCTTTCCTTCGGGGACGATTTCGTCTATCCTCCCTGCATTTTTTGTCCAGTAGATGTCAAAATCTTCCCAAAATGTAGTTGCGCCCAAATCGAGCATTGCGCCCCAATAATTACGGATGTCGTTTATTGCCCCTCCGTAATTTTCTGCCAGTGCTTTTGCTTTTAGCATATAATAGCCGTAAAAAGTTGACATGTTGTGAACTCCGTTTTCCGACAACACTTTTTTGTCTGCTTTTTGGGGTTTCACTAAGCCGGACATTGCAAGCAACGCTGCTGCCTGTTTGGAGCCTGCCATGTCGGGGACATGCTTTTCCAGTTTTTTTATGGCAGAATTGCATAAATCGGCAGTTTGTCGATCGCCCAAAATGCCGCAAAGTTCGGCACCTGCCTCAAAAGTCATAATCATTAAAGCTTGCAGCCCTGCGTGTACGGCTTCTTTGTTTTCGCTGGAAGGCCAATCGAGGAAACGGTTTCCGTCAAGGATTTCTTTTCCCGTGTCGTCGATTTTTTGGGAAAGCAAGTCTAATAGATCAACCAAATATTCTTTTTGTTGTTCCAGGTAATGCAAATCGCCCTGATAATAATACCAATCGCGCTGAATAAGAATCCACCACATTGAATAAGAGCTTATGCCGTTCATCCAATTTGGGAGCGGGGTGAGTTCACGTGCCAAGTCCAGGCTTTTGGGCACAACCTCGTTGTTGCCAAATACAGAATTGATGGTCATCACTTCTGGGTGCATGTCGCCAATCCACACCAATCGGTCGCGCTTGATGCCGTCCCAAAGGTAGTCCTGCATGTTCAGGTGGACGGTATAAGCCCCGGTCATCCATATTTTATTAAGCCGTTCGTCGTTGCAGGTAAACGAACCGAGATATGGTATGTCCCTATATTTTAATGCGGCATTTATTTCTTTGATTTCGATTTTAGTATCGGTTCCGACCAGGTCTATTCGAACGAAACGAAAGCCGCTGTTGCCAACTTCCAAACGTCCGAGCCAAGGCAGTTCAATTTCAAAATCGCGTATTGCATGGTCGTTTGATGCGCCTTGTTCCCCGGCCGTGCTATTTGTTTCGCTCACCGATTCTCCGAAACGGACACGTATTTTGCCCGTAGGTTTTTTATTGTTTATGGTGGTGACAATTTCAATCCCGCCATGTATTTCGCAACCAAAATCGAGGATAATCCCGGGCAAAGGACCATTTTCGCTGTTTAACGTGAGGTATTTCCCGCTATTCAAATCTGCTTGCCCAATTCCGGGCTTCAATATGCTTTCTGCGTTTTGTACCCCTTCGCCGGAAACCCAAACCACCCGTGTGGGCGTAAGGTATTTTGTGGTTATTGACGTTGACCGGATATTGCTGTTTGCCGATTTTACAACAGAAGGAACCTGGCCCAATGCGCCAAGTGTCGAAACTAGTACAAATACTATAAGGAATAAATTGGTTTTCATTAATTATACTGTTATATATTATCAATCAAATTTTGCTCTTTCAACCATTGGAAAGCATAATTAAGCCAGTTTGACTTGGCCGGTTCTAAAGGGAAACCATGCTTTCCTTTAGAGAAAAGGTGCATGTCTGCGGGGACGTTTTTCTCTTTCATCGCTTCGTAAAAACGTATGCTGTTTTCAACAGGTACCACATCATCGTCCATTGCATGTGTCAAAAAAGCAGGGGGCGTGTTTACTGTTACCTGTTTTTCGTTTGAAAATAAATCAAGCGATGCTGCATCTGGATTTTCGCCCAATAAATTTTTGCACGAGCCTGCATGTGTCAGGCCCGGCTGCATCGAGATAACTGGATAAACCAGCATCATAAAGTCAGGGCGCAAGTTGGTTGCTTCCTCATTTTTTATATAGTTCTTATTGAAATGCGTCCCGGCTGTCGATGCGAGATGCCCTCCGGCAGAAAAACCGATAATCCCGACTTTGTCCGCATTTATGCCCCACTTTTCGGCATTGTCGCGAACAATTTTTATTGCCCGTTGTGCGTCTTGCAAAGGTGCAGTTGATTTGTTGCTGCAAGTCCGGTCACTCGGCAAACGATATTTCAACACAAAAGCGGCCACGCCTTTTTCGTTCATCGCCTTTGCAATTTTATGCCCTTCATAACTGGCGCAAACCACACCATAACCCCCTCCCGGGCAGATAACAATGGCTGTTCGTCCGGTGTCGTTGTTGTTAGGGATATAGATGGTCAAGTCGGGTTTTGAAATCTTGTGGTAAATACCTTTGTTGTTTTCTTCCAAATTGTCGGCGGCTATTTCCCCGGGAATTGTTCCTTCATACAATGGGATTACTTGTTGCGCAACTCCTGCCAAGCAACTCAGCTGGATTAAAAATATTATTAAAAAAGTTTTCATTTCTAGAGCCTCGTTTATTTTTGAAATATTTCTGGGTATTTCCTTATAAAATATGTTGGCGTGCAAGCCCATGCATGGCAATAACTATTAACCAAGAAAGCTCCATATGGCGAAACAAAATCGTTGTCGGGGACATAAACCTCCCAAAATGTGTCGGCTCTCTTTTTCGCCATGCCCCCCCAATATGAAACAACAACATCTTTTGCTTCCTGTTTTAAGCCTACATTTATCATTGCGTCAACTACATAGTGGTACATGTAAGGCGCACCCGGATAAACGGCATTTTCCAACTTGGCAATGTTTTTGAAAGCTTCTGCCCCTTCCTTTTTAGAAGCTACTCCGCTCAACACCATCCATGCCTGCGAACCATAGGATATTTGTTTTTTGTCGCCACTGACAAAAACGCCTTGTTTTTTGTCGTATAAATATTTATGTGCGGCTTTGCTCAGTTTGTCGATAAGCCCAGGGAGTTCGGCAACTTCATCCTCTTTTCCCAGTTTTTTTGCCAGTTCATAGGTGTTTTTGTAAGCCCATATTACACAGCCTTGCAGGCACGCTTGTTTGTCGAGTTCCCTGTTCCAGTCAAAAAACAGCCACCACTCTTTGTCTGCCTGTATATAGTCTATCAACCCGTTTTCCTGTATGTATTTTTTAGGAAATTGCACTTGTGATTTTACTACCGGCCACAGGTCGTTTGCAGTTTCAATATCTCCTGTGTCTTCAAGGTATTCTTTTAATACTACGTTGTATATCAACGCATAATCGAACAAGTGGTTTATTTGCGGGTGAGGCTTTGGGCGTTCAAACACGCAGGGCTGCACAACGCCATCGGTATAGATAAGCCCTGCAAACAGGTACAGGCAACGTTTTGTGAGGCTGTCGTTTTTAAACGAATACCTATTTGCCAACATTTCAAGGTACAAATCGCCGATCCAAAGCCGCCTGTCCCGCTTGGGCCCATCCTCATAAACCGTTTGCATACATTCTTTAAGGGTGTTAAGGGCAACTTTGTCAATATCTTTAATTAATGCGGGGGTGGAAGCAGCCAGTGGTACTGGTTTCACTTTTACCGATGTTGTCGCATCTAAATGTATTTCTGAAATCTTGAAATCAGGGCATTTGCCCATCACGTCTATCCGTGCATACCTGAATGACACCCTGCGAGGTATCGTGATGGTAGCCGGGACTTCCGTAATGGTCACAACCTCGTCTTGCAACCATGCCCTGCCAAGGCTTCCTGTGTATGGATCGAAAGGCAATGTTGCTTCTGCCGGGGTTTCTGCAAAAGTAAATTTCAGCCTTATGGGGGCATCAACTGCGTGTTTTTTTTCATCGATTTTAAATGATACGAAACCGGTAAGATGTTCGCCAAAATCCAATACAGTCTCGGTCTGTCCCCTCATGTCGTTACCGTAAAAATTTTCAAGTCCCGGTTTGGGCACTGCCTTATAGCCCTGAAAAGCGGACTTGTCTTCCGAAATGGTGACAAGCGATATTGGTTTCTTTTTGCAAACTACCAATGAGGGCGTGTTGGCCTCTGCTATTTCAAGCCATTTGTCTTTCTGGGCTTGGGTGAAATCCTGTGCCGAAAGTTGGAAACATATAATCAGCGACAATAGGTTTATTATAAGTTTTTTCATGTTCAATTTGTTTATGGTATGACGGTTTTTTGTTTAAAATACAGTTGAGCATTCGACCACAACCGGTCCCATTAAGCCTGAAGGCTGCAATTGGCTGTTGGCGTTATATGGGTTGACCAGAGTCCATGTGCCCCTTTCGTTTTCCGGTAAATTCAGGTCGCCGACCAAACGGTTTACCCAAGTGTTTACAACCTCAATTTTTATTTTGTTTTCGCCTGTTTTTATTGCTTTTGAAATATCGAGTTGATATGGCGGTGTCCATAGCCCACCAACATATATGTCGTTCACCCAGACTTTTGCCATGTCCGACACTTTTCCCAGATCAATAAAGAACTGTTTGTTTTCAGGCAATTCAACATTAAAAATATTTGTATAAACAGCTGTCCCCGAATAATATTTTATCCTTTCGTCAGAAGACGACGACCAGTCCTGAAGCGAGCTGAAAATCACAGGTTCTTCCGGTCCGCGCATCGATGCGTCAAACTGGACTGTCCAAGGTTCATTAAGTTCCGCCAAAATATCAGGTTCAGGGAAGTTTGCGTTTAAATTGGCAGAAACGGCTTTTGACGCCTTACCGTTGAATACGATAAATGCACTCTCGTATGGGGCGAGTTTCAATGGTACTTTTGTCCCGTTTGCTGTTTGTCCAAAAGCCGGGAGCTTGCGCATTGTCCCGTTGGTTGCAAGCCATAGTTCAGGTTGTTTGTTTGCTACCCTGAACTCAGGTGAAAAAGCCTGGTTTTCGTCAGTCTGGTTCGACACAAAATATATATCAGTACCCTCCATTTTCCTATGCCCAAAATGGATGCTGTTGTTTTCCGGCAATTTACAATCTGGCACGCAAGCTATCATTTCAAAAGCCTCTTTCATGCCCAGGCCGTTCAAAACCATTCCTTTGCCGAACGAATGCGATTTTGTGTTTACGCCGTCAACATCTCCCCATAGTTCGGCAGCCATTGATTTTACTTGCCTGTCAGCTTCAGGTTGGTTTTGGTTGCTTGGCGAACGCTCAGGTGCAGGTCCCAAAACTACAGCTCCGTCATTTACCAATTGCTTGATTTTTGCGAGCAACTCCGGGCGCATAGTCTCCAATTTGGGGAGCACCAAAATGCGGTACTGGGTGCCGTGGGGCAGGGTTAGCAAGCCGTCTTCAACGGTCATTGATTTTTCGATAACCTCGGCGTTGATGTAGTCGAACTGGTAACCCACCGGGAGTTCCGGATCGGTAATGCCTGTCATCTTCGGGGCATCTTCCCCAATAAAATAGGCAACATCGGCAACATTTGTCCCTTGTTGGAGCATGAAGTTTGTTCGTCTCAGGTAATCGGTATAAACGTCCATTTGCGAGAACCAAGTATTTTTCCTGTTAAACTCATTGCCAAACCAAGCATTCACGCCGGGGTTTTTGTCCTCATAAGGTTGCTGTATGTACACGTGCAAGACAGTGTTGTTTATCCCTTCGGCAAAGAACCTGTCGCCGCGCTGCTTGAACATTGCCGGGTAGCGGCTAAATGCCGGGCCGCCGCATGTGTTCGACTCTGCCGATATTTTTGTTTTCCCGTAGATATGCCCGCACGAAGATGCCGCACGGTTTTCGATGTTGCCCAAATCGCCTTCGCTCCAAAACTCGCCGCCAATCCCGTCAGACTGTCCGCCATACATCAAAAACTCACCGGGGAAACCCCAGTGCCCGTAATTTTCCAGCCATGTTTTTAGCCCGTGTTCATGGCATGCGTCACGCAAACCGCCCACATAATCGTAGGCAACTTTGTCGGCAACCATACGGCGTACGTCCCAAAGAAACCTGTCGGAAGCTTCTTCGCTGTTTACTACAAAACCTTTATAAACAGGCAGGAACGGAATTGGGTCGTATCCATAGCGTTCCTGGAAATCGGCAATAAAGCCATCCGTAAAATTCTGTCCGCCCATTTCGTAGCTGTCCTGAACAACCTCCTTGAAACATTTCCTGTCAGCTTCTGGGATGCGTTTTAATATCTCGCCAATAAAACAGTCGAAGTGTGTTTTTATGTGCTTTTTGCTCATTTTGTCTATTTCCAGTCCGGTGGCTTCGGGCGAAGCAGGGCTGTTTTTTACCCCTGTCGGGGTCATCCCTGTACGCAAAATAACCCAGTCGCCTTCCGGAACGTCCCAGTTAAGCGTGCCGTCTTCTGCCAAATATTTTGAGATGTCTATCACTTTTGATGCATACACAACCGTTGACTTTTCGGGTTCTGCTTGTTTTTCCCATTGATATTCGTGCCAGTAGGGGAGAGGTGTCTGGAACATTTTAGCCAATGTTTTTTCGGCATACCTTTCTACTTTTGGCATTGATGAAACAGAAACTTCCGCCAAGCCGATTCCAGATCTGTATTTGGTCACAATCATCCTAAAAGAATTGGACTTGGTTTCAGGAAACGAAACCACAACGGGGGCATAAGGCTCGAAGCCAACATTTAACGATGCGTTAGAACGGTTTATCTCAAATTCTGAAATCGTATTGTATTCGCCATTGGCATCCTTTGCCTGAAAAACGATATTTGCATTGAATTTCTTTTCTGTAGTTCGTACGGTAATGCTTCGGGCAGTAAAGGTTTCTTTTGCTTCAATATCTATTGTGAATTTTTCCCCGTCAGGCAAGTCAACACCGGAGTTTTTGTCCCCGTCAAAAATTTTGCCCAGGTAAGCGACACTTGGGCTTGATGTTGTTTTTGCATTCTTGCCGTTCAGGGTTATTTCTTTTTGGACAGGGTATGCCAAGGTTTTAACGTCTTGGAAGAAGTCTGTAGGTTGGGTTAATTTTTGAGATAATTTTTGGGGACCGGCAACGTGGAACTCCGAGGATGCCAAATATCTCATCGCTTCTTCGGGCTTCACCCATGGCCCGCCCGATTGGCTCCACCCGGGGGAATTGAAAATGCCGATGTCGATGCCGAGTTCGGTTGCTGTTTTTAATGTTACATGAAGTATGTCCCACCATTCGTCGCTGAACATTTTCACCTTCCCCGATGGCACATTGTCCAGCCCTATGTTTCCGATAAAAGCCCTTGTGATCCCGGCTTTTTTCATCGCCTGCAAGTCTTTCACAACACCTTCTTTCGAAATATGGTCGGAAATCCAGTACCAGTAAACACCTATCCTGACAGAATCGGGAGGCGTGACAAAGCCGCTTTCGAGTGCTTCGTTTGAGGTTTTATTTCCATCGGAAACACAAGAGGCAAAAACAATGGCGGACAAGATGAAAATTGACAGTTGGAATAGTTTTTTCATGATATGTTTTCTTTCGTTTATATTTCACTTAAATACAAAAGTAAGCGATCCTGTTTTTTTATTATCCTGCCTTGTAGGGTGGTTGGGGCAATTATAATGGAAACCAACGAGATTTAATAAAATTTGCCGTGTGCCCTTAGCCTACATTGCAGCTAATGATTGGCTTGATATCTAAACTATAGTGATATTGTTAATTTATCCTCAATATATTGTTTAACAGGTTTTCAGATATTTTGCATTCCATTTTAAAAATTATCTTTGTTTGTTGGAGAAAATTTTTAATTGCAAAGGGCTTGGTCCAAGTCTGGCTTAAGAGTTTTCTTGTTTAAGTAATAAGTTTATTTTGTTTTATTCTAAACCGTAACAGGAGTTACATAAAATTTGTCAACTTATGAGTAATATTTTTTTATTGGTGCCAATCGCTTCGGTCTTGGCATTGGCTTTTGCCTGGGTTTTTTTCAAGTCGTTGATGAAAAATTCAGAAGGTACTGACCGGATGAAAGAAATTGCACAGTATGTCAGGGAAGGTGCAATGGCTTATCTGAAAAGGCAGTACAGGGTAGTTGCAATTGTTTTTGTCGTGCTTTTTGTGTTGCTTACCATTATGGCGTATTTCGGTGTGCAAAACCCATTTGTGCCTATCGCCTTTTTAACAGGAGGTTTCTTTTCCGGGCTTTGCGGCTTTTTAGGGATGAAAACTGCCACTTTTGCATCGGCAAGGACAGCTCACGGTGCATCGCAATCGCTGAACAAAGGCTTGCAGATTGCATTTCGCAGCGGAGCAGTAATGGGGCTTGTTGTTGTTGGTTTTGCTTTGCTCGACATAGCAGCATGGTATTTATTGTTGAGCGAGGTGATATTCACGCCCGAACACATGGCCAAAGGGCTACACTTCCTTGGGCTTCAGTTTGTCCATGAAGGGACTAGCGAAACACAAAAACTGGTTGAGATAACAACCACTATGTTGACCTTTGGGATGGGTGCTTCCACTCAGGCTTTGTTTGCCCGTGTTGGCGGTGGTATTTACACCAAGGCTGCCGATGTAGGCGCCGACTTGGTTGGTAAAGTCGAAGCAGGCATTCCCGAAGACGACCCGCGCAACCCGGCTACCATTGCCGACAATGTTGGCGACAATGTTGGCGATGTTGCAGGGATGGGAGCCGACCTGTACGAAAGTTATGCAGGTTCAATTTTGGCAACTGCGGCATTGGGAGCTGCCCTGCCTGCAGTAGCCTTGTCTGGGACAGGCATTGACCCGATTAAAGCTGTTACAGCTCCTATGATTGTTGCTGCCATCGGTATTGTTTTGTCTATTATCGGTATTTTTATGGTACGCACAAAAGAGTCGGCAACACAAAAGAACTTGCTGCGGGCTTTGTTTATAGGGACTTTTGGAAGCTCTGTGCTTATATTGGTTGCGCTTGTCGGCTTGGCATTTTTAGGCTGGATCACTTGGGGCGTTTTCTGGGCAGTGGTTATTGGCCTGGCTGCCGGGGTTATTATAGGGCAGGCTACCGAGTATTACACTTCAGATGAGTACAAGCCTACCAAAGGTATTGCCCACCAGGCACAACAAGGTCCGGCGACAACAATTATCGATGGTATTGCCGTTGGTATGAATTCTACTTGGATTCCTGTTGTTACTATTGTCCTTGGCATTATGGGCGCATTTTGGGCCGCAGGTGGCGCACAGCATTTTGCTATGGGCGTTTACGGGATTGGTTTTGCCGCTGTAGGTATGCTTTCAACATTGGGCATAACCCTGGCTACCGATGCTTTTGGCCCAATTGCCGACAATGCCGGAGGTAACGCCGAGATGGCAGAACTGGATCCTGAAGTCCGCGAAAGGACTGATGCCCTGGACATGCTGGGCAACACTACTGCCGCTACAGGTAAAGGCTTTGCTATAGGCTCTGCCGCCCTTACCGCAATGGCGCTTATTTCTGCTTACATGGAAGAAGTAAGGTTGTGGTTCGGCAAAATTGCCAAAGGTGGCGAAGGTTTCGTTTCAAAAGGACAATACATTTTTTATAACGATGTCGCGCCTGCCGTAGAGGAAGGTATAAAAGCAGTTAAGATTTCGGCCGCTTCGGTAAAAGATTTTTCTGCCGCTTACGACATTACCCTTTTCAACCCGTTGTTCCTTGGGGGATTGTTCCTGGGGTCCATGATGGCGTTCCTTTTTAGCGCAATGACCATGAAAGCTGTTGGGCGTGCCGCCGGGGCAATGGTTGACGAAGTCCGCCGCCAATTCCGCGAAATCAAAGGTATTCTCGAAGGTACGGCTACTCCTGAATATGCAAAATGTGTTGAAATTTCAACTAAAGGGGCGCAAAAAGAAATGCTGGTCCCTTCGTTGGTTGCAATTATAGTTCCCGTTGTTGTTGGTTCAACTATGGGGGTTGCCGGGGTCATTGGCCTTTTGGCAGGTGGTTTGACTGCCGGGTTCACACTTGCCGTGTTTATGAACAACGCAGGTGGCGCGTGGGACAATGCGAAAAAATTCATCGAAAAAGGGAATTACGGCGGCAAAGGCAGCGAAGCCCACAAGGCAAGTGTTGTTGGCGACACTGTTGGCGACCCGTTCAAAGATACTTCCGGTCCTTCGTTGAACATACTTATAAAACTGATGACTATGGTTTCGGTTGTAATGGCCGGCTTGACCGTAACGTTGAGTTTGCTGTAATAATACGATACAGAAGGTACATATAGAAAAGGGGGTGTGCCAAAAGTTTTTTCCACGCAGAAAACGCTAAATTTTTTCCGAAGGACGCAAAGGGTTAATATTTATTATCAGTACTTTGTGTTTAGTCTGCGTAATTTGTTTGGGGTACTTTTAATACTTTTGGGACACCCCCTTCCTTAATAGATCTTATGAGACTTGTTCAATGCTAGGTGCTGAGCATGCTTTCAAAACTTAAGCTTAAGCCATTAGGGTGGGGCACAACCTATACTGGTTGAAACATTAAATTCCATGTTTCCTTCTCAGGTGCCCATAACGGTAAACTGTATGCGGCGTAGCGGAGTACGTGAGAATATCTTTTCAAGCCGAAATGAATCTCGGGCGAGTGATAATGCTTGAATACGCTTTGAAACCGCTATGACATATGACAGAATGTTGTGTGTTCGTTGGTTATTCAATTCGTTTCTTGTTTTGAATGTAAATATCATCTGAAACTTTCTTCAATGCTTTCATAAAATCCTTTTCATCAAGTGACTTTAGTTGTATTTGCACGATTTCTCGTAATTGTTGAAAACGCTCTGATTTTTCAATGTTATTGCGAATCAAAACCGAGTTTAAATTCTCTAAATTTGCTAAGACTACCAACTCGTTTATACTTGCAAAATCTCTGATGTTTAATCCTTTATTTGCCTTATCTGGATTTGCATCTCGCCAATCTTTTGCCGTGCAATTGAATAATGCAACATTCAGCAAGTCCGCTTCTTCTGCGTATATCAACCATTCGTTGTCTTTATCATAGTTTTTTGTTGGAAGAATATAATCTTTCACGGCATCGGTATGTATCTGATAGTTGGTTTTTGTCAAAATCCGTTTAACATTCCATTCTAGATTATATTGATTGCTCTCGATTTCTTTTAATCGTTGATATTCCTTAATCAACAACAATTTAAACATCGGACTTATCCAAGAACCAAATTCAAATGCTAAATCTTTATGCGCATAAGTTCCTCCGTATCTTCCTGATTTTGAAACTATACCAATTGCATTTGTTGCTTCAATCCACTTTTTAGGCGTGAGATTGAAGTTGTTTAATCCTGCTTGTTTTCTAAAGGTGTCGAATTCGACAGGTTTAAAATCGGGGTTATTTAAGGTTTCCCATAATCCTAAAAATTCAACAGTATTTCGGTTACGCATCCAATTCCGAATGTGGTCAGAACCTTCTTCTCCTTTTACCATATCTGTCAAGCAGATATAGTCTTGTTCTTCTTGTTTAACAATCGAAATCAGTTTGTTTTCAACTTCTATCTGTGAATTTTTTGTCATACTTATTTTTGCATTAGGTTTATTTACAAAGATACAACTTTAAAATCAACTCTCAATTTCAGTATTTATTGGTTTATCCCACCTTTTCTGCAATCCAATCCCGTGCGTTTACGAATGCCTGTATCCATGGGGCAATTTCATCGTTTTTCCTGTCGGATGGGTAGTTTGCCCATAGCCATGGCACGAATGCCCTTTCGAGGTGGGGCATTATTACCAAGTGGCGGCCATCATTGGAGCAAAGCCCGGCAGCGGCGTAATGTGAGCCATTTGGGTTAGCTGGATATGCATCGTGGCTGTATTTTAGCGGGATGTTGTATTGTTGCTCGTTAAATGGCAAATAGAATTTCCCTTCGCCGTGCGCGACCCAAACTCCCAGTTTCATTCCAGCCATATCTTTCAGCATTACCGAATTGTTTTCCTGTATGTCAACATTCAGGAATGCCGATTCGAATTTGTGCGATTCGTTGTGCAACATTTTGGGCTGGATGCTGTGTTCCGGGCAAACCAGGTTTAATTCGACCATAACCTGACAGCCGTTGCAGACCCCAAGGCTAAGGGTGTCGTCGCGGCGATAAAATTTGTCAAGGGCAACACGGGCTTTTTCGTTGTATTTAAATGCGCCGGCCCATCCTTTTGCCGAGCCCAAAACATCGGAATTGGAGAAACCGCCAACAAAAACTATCATGTTTATGCCTTCAAGTGTTTCCCTGCCGGAAATAAGATCGGTCATGTGCACGTCTTTCACGTCCATGCCCGCAAGGTACATGGCGTATGCCATTTCTCTGTCGCCGTTCACCCCTTTTTCGCGTATAATTGCGGCTTTTATGCCTGATGGTTTTCGGCGTTTCAGGTCGATGCCGTAATCGGCAGCCTTACCCGTGAAATTTTTAAAATCAAATTCGAGGTTATGGTTTTTATAATTTTTATATCGTTCAAGTGCCAAACCGTTTTGTGTTTGTTTACGGTCGAGCAAATATGAGGTTTTGAACCATAGGTCGCGCAGGGAATCAATGTCGAAATCGGTTTCCGTTTCAAAGTTTTTTACCCTTAGTTTACGATAAGGAACAGGGAACCCCAGCGAGACAAAAGCAACCCCGTTTCCAGAAAGTTGCGATTTTACTGCTTCTGCATCGGCGCATTGGACAACAATCCCGGGGTTTTCGCTGAACAGTACTTTTACCAGATCTTTTTCGCCAATCCCGTCCAGATCAACTTTCATGCCTCCTTTTTTATTGCTGAAACACATTTCGAGCAAGGTGGTTAGCAATCCTCCGGAACCTATGTCATGTCCGGCCAATATCAAACCTTGTTCAATAAGCCCTTGCACTGTATTGAACGAAGTTATGAATTTTTCCGGGCTTTCGACAGTTGGGGCTATTTTCCCCAGTTTGTTAACCGATTGGGCAAAAGCACTACCCCCAAGTTCACGTTTTGTGAACGAGAAATCTATAAACAGTATTTCTTTTGATTCATTGTTGACCAATACCGGCTCAACTGTTTTTCGGACATCAGAAACTTCGCCCGATGCTGAAATGATAACAGTCCCCGGGGCATAAACCACATCGTCTTTGTATTTCTGTGTCATCGACATGGAGTCTTTCCCTGTCGGGATGTTTATGCCAAGTGCGCATGCAAAATCGCTGGCTGCCTTGACAGCGTTGTAAATACGTGCATTTTCCCCGGGGTTCTTTGCCGGCCACATCCAGTTGGCACTTAACGAAACACTGCGTATTTTATCGGTCAGGGGAGCCCATATAATGTTGGTGAGAGCTTCTGCAATCGACAGTACAGAACCTTTCCCTGCATCAACCAGGCCTGCGACAGGTGCATGCCCCAAAGAAGTGGCGCTTCCCGCCTTCCCTTGATAGTCGAGCGTGATCACGCCTAAATTGTTCAGCGGGAGTTGCAATTCCCCTGCACATTGTTGTTTGGCTATCCTTCCTGTCACCGAACGGTCAACTTTACTGGTGAGCCAGTCTTTGCAGGCAACCGATTCCAGTTGGAGGACGTTTTCGGCCAATGTGTTTATTTTGTCAATGTCATATTCCAAACCGTCAAAATCAGGGGTTGTTGTTTTATCTTCCAAAATGGTTTTGGGAGGGTTTCCGAACATGTACTCCAATTGCCAGTCGATGGGCTTTTCCCCTGTTTCAGAGTTTTCGAAAGTAAACTGCATGTCGCCGGTAGTTTCCCCAATTTCATAGATTGGCGCACGCTCGCGTTCCGCAATTTTCTTGATCAAATCAACGCTTTCCTGTTTCATTACCAGCCCCATGCGTTCCTGCGATTCGTTCCCTATAATTTCTTTTTGCGACAGGGTAGGATCGCCAACAGGGAGTCTGGCTGTGTCGATTTTGCCGCCTGTTGTTTCAACAAGTTCCGAAAGGCAGTTCAAATGCCCGCCCGCACCGTGGTCGTGGATTGAAATTATCGGGTTGTCACCGGCTTCGCTTAATGCACGTATGGCATTGTAAACACGTTTTTGCATTTCGGGGTTGGCACGCTGCACGGCGTTTAGTTCTATTGAGTTGTCGAACTCGCCTGTAGCAACCGATGAGACAGCTCCGCCGCCCATCCCAATGCGGTAGTTGTCGCCACCGAGCAGCACGACTTTGTCGCCTGCGGCAGGGATGCCTTTCAGGCTGTCTTTCTTGTTCCCGAAGCCTATTCCCCCTGCCTGCATTATTACTTTGTCGTAACCGTATTTCTTTTGTTTTTCAAAATGTTCGAAGGTGAGCAACGAACCGTTGATTAACGGTTGGCCGAATTTGTTGCCAAAATCGCTGGCGCCGTTTGATGCTTTTATCAGTATTTCTTCCGGGGCCTGGTAGAGCCAATCGCGTTCTTCTGTCGCCTGTTCCCATTTGCGCATGGCTTCCGTGCGGGGGTAGGAAGTCATGTAAACTGCTGTCCCGGCAATAGGCAAACTGCCCTTGCCCCCTCCAATGCGGTCGCGGATTTCTCCACCAGTGCCTGTCGATGCCCCGTTGAACGGTTCTACTGTCGTGGGGAAGTTATGGGTTTCTGCCTTTAGCGACAATACGGTCTCCATGTCTTTTATTTCAAAAAAATCGGGTTTGTCTTGTGTTGCCGGGGCAAATTGTTCGGCCACCGGGCCTTGCACAAACGAACAGTTGTCCTTGTATGCCGAAACTATTTTGTTCGGGTTTTCTTTTGAAGTTTTTTTGATCATCTGGAAAAGCGACTCTTCCATTTCTTTCCCGTCGATGATGAACGTGCCGTTAAAGATTTTGTGCCTGCAATGTTCCGAATTTACCTGTGCAAAACCGTAAACTTCGCTGTCGGTAAGCGGCCTTCCCATTGATTTGGAAACAGATTCCAGGTAATCGATTTCTTCTTTGCTCAATGCCAGCCCTTCTTGTTCGTTATATGCTGTAATGTTATTTATGTTGATTATTGCTTCCGGCTGTTTGTTGATGGTGAAAATGTCTTGACCCAAATTTTTGTACATCCGTTGCAACATGGGATCGTAGTTTGCTTTTTCATTTTCTGCTTTAAAAAACTCTTCTATGCGGATTATGCCACCGATGCCCATGTTCTGTGTTATTTCTACGGCATTTGTGCTCCATGGAGTGAGCATTTCTTTGCGCGGCCCGACAAAAATGCCGGCTACATTGTCTTTTGGCAAATACCCAGCTTCGGAAAATAGCCAAATAAGCTTTTCTATATCTTCTTGCTTTAGTGTGGGTTTGGAGTTTACAGCAATAATGCTGTTTCTTTCGGTTTTGAAAAATTGAATCATTTTATGGCACTAAATTTATGTGGACATGTTTTATAACACGCTGCAAAGATAGAAAATAATCATAGGTGCGTAATTAATTCACAAGGATTAAATGATTAGTTTTCAACAGGCAAATCGTTAAATACCTTAAAATAGTGTGCAATTTTTAATTTTTCTGATTACTTTTCGCAAAAAATTATTTTGATGAAATTTAGGATAATTATATCAGTTTTGTTGTTTTTTGTCATTTTGGCATGTGGCAACCAAAAACAGTTACAACGGCAATTTAGAGGGAAGCAGGCAGCCATTTTACAAGAGACATTTGGAGAGCCCAAAGCAGTTTTGGAGCAGGAAAACGGGACTGTCTATGTATTTGAGAGGTTGAAAAAACTGGAAAGTACAGAAATCAGCCAGGGGAAACTCTCACTGGATGCTATCGTGACCCCGAAAGTCAATAAAACCGAACGTTACTATTTTACTGTAAGAGATGGCATTGTTGTAAAAACCAGGTATGAAGAAGAATATGAAAGGGAGCAGGAATAAATTGTGCCGAAAGTATTTTCAGTTACAGGAATTTTTATAGTTTTGCACTCACGTTTTTTGAAAATAAAAATTATGCCCAGGTGGTGGAATTGGTAGACACGCAAGGTTGAGGGCCTTGTGGGAGATTTTTCCCGTGCAAGTTCGAGTCTTGTTCTGGGCACAGAAAAACCATCAAAAATAAAAAAGCACTTAAAATCAATGTTTTTAAGTGCTTTTTTATTTTTCAGAAAGTCAAAAAAGCACAAAAAAAGTCAATATAAACGAGACTTTATCGAGAACAAGAATTTTTTTCAAAAACTGTTCTCGACAAATCGTGTAACTCTCTCTTTTACAACATTTAAATTGATGCGAATTGACTCGATTTGATATTGAAAAACATGGTCAGAATGGGTATTTTTGACCAACAATCGAGAACAATTTTTCTAAAACGTAAAAATGGAGAAATTATGAGATTGACGATTAATTTTTTGTTGAAAAGAACAAGGGTAAAAGCAAATGGCGAAGCTCCTGTTTACGTGAGAGTTACATTGAACTTTAAGAGAATTGAACTATCAACCGGAATTACTGCACTTCCTGAAATGTGGGATGAATCAGCCCAACAAATGAAAGATCGCATCCAATCTGCCAAGATTATCAATAACAGGCTAATGAAAATTAAGGATGAGATTCAGGATTATTACAATCAATTAAGATCATCTGAAAACGATTTCGATGTAAAAACAATTAAAAACAGATTATTGAATATTTCAGATAGTAAAGGTATCCTAGAGATATTCGATTATTATCTGAACAGCATTCTTGAAAAATTAAATAAGGGTTATTCAATGGAAACATACAAGCATTACAAATCTTCAAGAAAAGGATTAGCTGCTTTCATAAAATACAAGTATAAAAAGACAGATTATGCAGTCGATTCAATAAACTACAATTTTTTAGATTCATTCGATATATATTTAAAGAGAAAAAATGGAGTTCAGCAAAACACAGCATGGAATTACCATAAGCATTTACGCAGGGTTTTAAATCTTGCTGTATCTTTAGATGATATTCAAAAGAATCCATATAATAAATTCAAGGTTAAATTAGAAGAAACCCATAGGGCTTTTCTTACAACAGAAGAATTATCAAGAATTGAAGAAAAAGAGATTCAAATTGAACGTTTAGCTGTTGTTCGCGATATTTTTGTTTTTGCTTGCTATACCGGATTGTCATATTCCGATATTTCAAAATTGAGTACGAAGCATCTTCAAAAAGGAGTTGATAATAATTGACCATCTCCCGAAAAAAATGGATGAACCCTTCTATATATCAACAGCAGCAAAGGATTTAAAGGTTTTTCCGGTGAGGAAAGCTGGTTAAAAAAGGTTATTTTTATGTTGTAGACAAGGACAAATAATCTCAAAAAACCAGCTTATGTCAAAAGTATTAACAAAACAGGTACAGAACAAGATTAGCCGCTATTTTCTTAAGCTTGAAAATCATTTAACCAAGCCAGAATCCCGATGTGTCAGGGAAATGACCACTGGAATATTAAAGACAGGTACAGTGTTAGTAAATAAAATAGCCGGTTGTATTTTTGATACGATATCGTTGAGCCAGACCACTAAGCGCTTTAGGAACCATTACAACAAGAAAGGATTTTTCATGAAATTGTTTCGGGGACATATGCATAGCGTGAAAAGCAAAATATGCCATGGCGATTACATTTTATTCGATGGTTCTGATATTCAAAAGAAATATGCCAAAACGATGGAAGGCCTGGACTATGTAAAAGATGGCGATAAAAAAACCATTGGTCTTGGTTACTGGCTTATGAATGTTGTCCACTTTAGCAAGGATGGAGAAATGACCCCTTTGTACAATAAGCTTTACAGTTTCGACCATGGAGCTAAAAGTGAGAATAAGGAAGTTCTTGATGCAATGAGTGAAATAGATTCGATTATTGATAAAAATGTCACAAAAATATTTGACCGTGGTATGGACCGTCCCATTTGCAGGGATTCGATTATTGCCAATGAAGGTAATTTCAACCTGCGCCTGAAGAAAACGACTAAACTGTTTTACAAAGGTCAGGAAATAGCTGTGAATAAAATAAGCAAAAAAGTTCCGCTGTTCATGAAATTAACAGCAACAAGGATATTGAAAAGCAAAAAAGTTCCGCTGTTTTACGAATGTGGGGCAATTAAAGTCCAGTATAAAATTAAGGGCCGGATGTATGATCTTTGGCTTGTTGTTACTAAAAGGACTAATGGCGGATATTGTTGGTTGTTGACACGTTCACCCAAAGAGGGCATCGTTGAAATAATCAAAGAAGCATTTACGGCATACGGTTTCCGCTGGAAAATCGAAGAGTACCACCGGCATATAAAAGAATGCTACAACCTGGAAGATATCCAGATCAAAACATTCGAAGGACTACAAAGTATGTTGGCCATACTAACCATAGCCATGAGCATCATATACTCATCGCTTTCATCACTGCATACCCGGCTAATGCTTGAAAGTGGAGTGAAGACACTGAACAAAGAAAAGATCTACGAACTGTACAATTTTATTTATTATAAAATCAGTACGATAATAAAAGTCTTACTAGCTAATATGACTCCAAGGGCTTTCCTTCCTCAATTTAATCCATCTCCAAATGACGGACAGTTAAGCCTTTTGTTAAACTTTGAAAATTAAAAACGGGAGATGGTCAATTGATAATAACGATTGGATAATCATTGATAGAACCAAAACAAATAATCGTTGCCGGATTCCTACTTCTTCCCAAAGCAAAAGAGATTCTCGAAAAATATAAAGACTATCCCAGAAATCAGATTAACGGATTATTGCTTCCGGTATTAACCAATCAGAAGATGAATAGTTACCTTAAAGAATTGGGGGATATTTGCAATATAAACAAGTGTATTTCGATGCACGTAGCCCGGCATTCTTTCGCAACTACTATTACTTTTTAAGATATCTAGCTGTAAGACAATAATTTGAAAAATAAAAATATAAAACAGGTAATGCTTTAAAAACGAGCGAACTTCTTCGCTCTGCTTGGGGTTTCCATTGTTTCAAATAACTCTTTTTCAAAGGTAATACATCTTTTTATAATATCAACCGCCCACCGTCGTTTAAATTATACAATGGAGTAAAAACTCTATTTTCAGTCTTCAAAATAGGTTATTCATCATGTAGATATTAAACTTCATCTGAATTTCATTACCCCGTCTTATAAATATCCGTATTTTGTGGTATTATCAAATGTGTATCGCATTTATGAAAAGGTATCTTATCGTAGAGGATGAACGTTTCGCTTATGAAGAAATGAAACGAATGATAGGGAAATTACGCCCTGATTACCAATTGGTAAATTGGACGGAAACGGTTGAGCAAACAGTTCTCTATCTTAAAAACAATACCGTTGACCTGATTCTTTTGGACATTAGGTTAGCGGATGGAAGTTGTTTTGAGATTTTTGAACAACTTGCCGTAACTGCTCCTATCATTTTTACAACGGCTTATGATGAACATGCAATTCAGGCATTTAAAGTGAACAGCGTTGACTATTTGCTGAAACCGATTGATGAAATGGACTTGCAAGCTGCATTACAAAAATTTGAGCAATATCGGATTTTACAGGCTTCATCAATCGAATATGAGAAACTAAAAGAAGCGATAATTGACAACTACAAAAAGAACCGCTTTCTGATTCAGAAAGGAGATTCGTATCATTATGTTGAAACTTCTGATATTGCATTTTTCTATAGCGAAGATAAGGTTATGTTTTTGCATACATTTTCAGATAAGCGACATATCGTAGATTATACATTAGACCAAATAGAACAGGCTTTGGATGAAAAAGTATTTTTCAGAGTTGCCCGAAACTGCATCGTTAACATCAAGTCTATAAAGAAGATATCCAAATACTTCAACAGCAGATTGAAATTGACGTTATTACCTGAATGTCCGCTTGAAATAACCGTCAGTCGGGCAAGAGTTGCGGACTTTTTGAAATGGGTGGACGGTATTTGATTCTCCAAACAATGAAAAAGAAACAGTATATAATTTTTTTTATAATAATGATTGCAATATCTCTGTTTGCATTTGAGCATGTCTATAAAATGATGAACAGAGATAGCTCCCAATTAGGTTTTTGGGGAGAATTCCTTGTAAATCTTCCAGCATGTATCATCATTGGATTTATCGACTTTGTTATTATCAATGCCACTTATAGAAATGTCAAGTATAAAAGTGATTCGGCAAGGGTTATAGTAAATCTACTGATGACAAATATATTCGCAGTCTTGTTATCGCTTACTATGAACTTCACATTAGCCATATTTACTACACACACATTTAATGTATCACGGGTTTCCCTGCCTTTAGTTCTATGGAATAGCGTTATTGTGCTACTGATTGAGATTTTCTTTTACAATCAACGGCAAATAGAGGCAGAGCGCAAAATGGCAATCATTGAAAAAGAAAAGATACAATATCAATATGAAACCCTTAAGGCTCAGATAAATCCGCACTTCCTTTTCAATAGCTTGAATGTATTATCTTCTCTGGCTTATAAGGATGCAGAGAAAACAAACCTTTTTGCAAAGAAAATGTCGGGGGTGTACCGCTATTTACTCTTGACAAACAACAGACCAACCGTAACGCTGAAAGAGGAACTGTTGTTTTTGGAATCATACATTTTCTTGGAACAAATCAGGTTTGAAAACGCCTTGTTGGTCGAAATTTCTAATAGCAATTCAAACCTAAGTCGGGAAGTTATACCTGTCAGTTTGCAACTGCTTGTCGAAAATGCAGGGATTTCGCTCTTAAGGTCCAATTAATTTTTCCCTATAAGAATCAGAGAATGCCGCCCTTGCCCGTTTCATCGGCTTCGAAGCCTTGGTCGATTGTTCTTTTTCCAACATTGCCAGGGCTATTTTCGCGATAATGTTAAAATTGGCGGCACTGTTGCCGTTTTTTTTCAACCCGTTGTCTTCCTTGAATACGATGTCCAAGTTCCAGTGCAGGTTGTTTTCTATTGCCCAATGGGAGCGTATGTCTTTATTGAACTTTTCTGCTCCCTGTGCAGATGAGCTTATATAATACCTTTCGTAATTTTGGGCCTTCCCACTTTGTTTAAAACACCTTTCCGATTTTATGCGCACAACGGTTTGGAGCCCTGTCCACTCCTCTTTGCCGTCCAAAAACCGTAAATCCGTTATCGTTTCGCAAACCCGCGTTTCGATCCTGCCGTGCCCACAATCAACGTGGGCATTGCTGTCGTTGGGGCGGGCAATGCTGAAAAGCTTTTTCACTTGTCCCATAAGCCCTGGTTGGTTTTCTTTTACCATCAATATGTAATCAGCGCCCTTGGACGCTATTTTTTCTGCAATCTCTTTCTGGCAGCCCATGGCATCCGAAGTCACGGTGCAACCTTTTATTGACAAGAGTCCCAGCAATTTGGGGATTGCGGTTATTTCGTTCGACTTTTCGTCCGTGGCGACCTGCCCTAGCGAAAGCCCGTTCTGGGTGGCATACGCAGAGACTATGTGCAGGGCTTTGTGCACGCCTCCTTTGCCAGAACCCCTTATCGTCTTCCCGTCGATGGGGACGGTTTCCCCTTCGGCAAGTTCGGAAACGCTGTTTGCCCACGATGCGAAGCATTCGTTGAACGCCCCGTTGTCGAGCCTTGCAAAAAGTTTCCCCAACACATCGTGGGACGGAGTGCCGTTTTCATAAGGGAAAAATTTTCGCAACCAAGGAAGTTTCTCCCCCCCAAATGTCTCTATGCCCAACCATGAACTCATCCCACTCAATACTGCCGAAATACACAAAAAAAGTATTTCGTCCAATGGGTAATAAAAATAACCTTTTGTTGTCCTGCGTGGGTCTTCCAAAACTTTAAACGATTCTGTAAATAGATTGTTTGTAGCCTCTACGGCTACGGGGCCCGTGTCTTTCATTTTTTTTTGAAGACACCTTTTGCCTTTCTGGCTACTAATTTACTAAATCTTTGTACAAATACCGTTTTTTAAGAGCGAAATCCCTGGTGTTTTTTGGGAAAGAGACTCTGTATAGGAAAATTATTCTATATTTGGAGTCTCGTTTGGAGAATTATTGAGGTGAGTTATTCCTCAATTGCCGACCAAAGCTTTTTTTCCAAACCCAAGTCGCTTACCGGCGACTTTTTTCTTTATAATATCTTTAACTCATCATTTTGTTTTTTTAGTTCGTATTAATTTGGCAACAACAATGCCAGTGTTAAAATTTGTTAACAAGTGTTATTTTGTCAGTACATTTTCAGTTATCAACCGAGTTATGAACTGACAAAATGTATGTTGTCTTACTTTTCTGTCACTTACCTCCATTTATCTGTTTATCAAACTCTTTTATCGCTTGTGGCATCTTCGAAAACGGGAAGAATTTACCCACATCTTCCTCTTCCATAATTTTTAGAAGCCTTTCTGCATTTGCCACTGCATTTTTATCTTTTCCATCCTTTATCATTGTGTTAAACCACTCCACTTTTTCAAGATAAGTGCGTTTCTTTTGATACTCCGGTAGGAATATCTTTAAATCTTTTACCAATTCAGCGCAACTGGTATATTCTTTTGTCGAGTATTTAAAATGTAACAAAAACCACAATTCAATGCTTGGCATACTGTCGCAAATCAATACGTCTTCTACATCGCTATATTTTTCAATAAGTTTGTTGTAAGCATCTTTTTTACCTTGTGCGACAATGGTATCGTAGTCGGTTATATAAGTAACCTGATTGCATCCGCCTGTAATTAATTCATCAATTATCCCTTCGGCTTTTTCAATGGTAATGTCGGCAAATAACGATGGACGTATGGCATAAACATAGCCTCTGAAATCTTTTAAATGTTTCAGATACCACTGTTCTGTAATCCCATCGCCCAAAACAGCATACTTTGTTTTAAATAGTCTATCTCGTTTTCGTCTCATAACTACAATTCAGGTACTGCGCCAAATTTTCCAAGTTTATAAGCATTGTAAAATGATAATTCCTTGCGGAAATTAAAATCAGACATAGAGAACAAATCGGTTGCCCCATCTTCTTGTTTCTCGGTAAACCAGATAGCATCCTTACGCAACATATCTTTCTCGTTTAAAATTGACATGTTGTGTGTTGTAAAAAGCAGTTGCGCCTGATTTGATTTATGCAAAAATTCTTTCAGAAAATGGATAACCAAAAGCGGATGCAATGCCGAACCTATTTCATCGATAGGTAAAATGGCGTTATTGTGAATCGCATCGTAAAACGGTGCAGACAAACCATAAAAACGCAAAGTTCCTTTCGACTGCCTTTTTTCAGGAAGTGAATGATATTCTTCTTTGCCTTCGTTTAAAATGCGATGCGAAAACAACGTTTCGGAAATATGAAACACCTTTTCCTTTTTTATGCGTTCAATTTCCTCTTTCGGAAGTGGTGCTGTATCTATTATCTCCAATAAATGGTCTGGTACTTTTTGTACCGTATCTTTAAACAATACATCGGCAATATTAAAGTCGGCTTCTTTTAAAAATTGCAATACATGATTTTTTACCGAAGCATTTCTTTTTATCGCTTCATCTGAGTACTCGGTTAAATCCATATAAGGAGTAATCGGATTCATCAGTTGATTATCGAACCACTCAACTACGCTGTCTAATTCCGGTATTGCAACGTTTACCTGACTGTATGCTGCAAAAACCGAAGTATTTTTCAGTGTTTTTAGCTGAATAGCTTCGGTAGCTTGGTCTGAAATTTTAATTTTTGAGCCAAATTCTACCACCGATATTTTCTTTTTGGCATTATATGTCCGGTTAAAAATAACAGCAGGTTGTGTACCCGGATACACAAATAACTTTTCTTCAAAAATAGTATTCGCTCCAATATTCAATTGGTATTTATGCTTTTTACCATCTACGTAAAATGTCATTTCGAAACTTCCGGGTTGAGTTTCCGTTTCGCAAAAAGCAAAAGGAACAAAACCAGTATCCGCATCTTTTTCATCCTGAATGGTATGGACAAACGAATTTAAAAAGCCCAAGACATTTAAAAGATTACTTTTTCCCGATGCGTTGGCACCATAAACCATAAGCATTTTTAAGATGCGTGTGCTATCGGGCATGGTAGCCACATAATAATCTTCGAGCGTTTTGTCTGATGTAGCCTCGAAACTAAAAACCACTTCGTTTTTAAACGAAAGGAAATTCTGTATTTTAAGCTCAAGTATCATCTCTATTTTGTTTTATTGTAAATTACACGCAAAAATAATAAATAAAAACACTTAAAACTATTCTTTTTATTAAAAATGTAATTTCACTACAATATCATTAAAAAGAAAGGCAATGTATTGTTAAAAAACTACCATTACTTCCCAAATCTTACCAAGAAAGACAAAGCAGACTTTTACCAAACTCAAATTTATCCACAAAGTTTTCTTTAAAATTCTTTTTCATTCTATCCACGTCTTCTTGTCCAAAATGTTCGACATACCAATCGTCTCCGACACAAGAATAAGCAAAATCAAAATCCTCTTTTTTTCCCCACAACATGTGTTTTTTAAATTTAGGATAAAAATTTTCATCCATTCCTTTCCGTTGATACCCAACATCATCGGAATAATACACCCCCTGTACTTTAACAGGCTCTCCAAATGCAATAATCTGATATTTAACATTATTATGCTCACAGTTAAGGTGTAACCTTTCATAATTGTCGATTTTTTGATTTTCGACAAACTGCGATAGCTTTTTCTCCATGGTTTCGTCAAAATCTCCAATAAAAACTTTCGAATAATCATCTAATTTAAACGAATCGGCATGCCTAAATTTTTCATAATCTTCCTTTGTCTTTACAAATGCAACAATTTTGTCGAATTTTAAATCATCAATGATGGTTACGTATTGCTCATAAACCTCTATCGGGACGTTACAATCAGTATCCCATTCATCGATATAAAAAAAATCGTTGTGCTTATTCGGCGTTTTTGTAAGTTTTATGTGCGAAATATCCAGTCCCATGGTATTATATTTTAAATTTTTGCCATTACACTCTTCCTGCCAACTCTCCCATGAATGCTTTTTGCACTAAGCCATTAAACAAATCGTCACTTTCCCAGATGCTCTGTTTTAGTATTGCTTTTTGTGCTTCGATGTTTTTAACGATTTGGGCAAATTGGTTCTGAATACTAATTGGAGGTAATTGAATTTTAATATTTTTCAACTTAGTAACATTTACTCCAGCCATAATTGCTCCAGAACTGACCTGTTTAACTTGGTTATTTAACATTGGAGACAATTTAAATTGACAAGCAATAAATATGGGATGTGCAACTTTAAAATTACATCTTAACCTTACAACATCAGAATGCATTATTCCATTTTGAAAAGACTGTGGATAAATTGCACATTTTCCAACTTGACCTTTTCTCGACATTACACTATCAAGAGGTTGAATGGAGTATTATTGCAATTCTAAGGCTTTTTCTTTTGTTACAAATTCAACCGTTGGTTTATCGAACTCACTATTAATATGTGGTATTCCCCACAAAGGAATACCAGATTTTTTATAATCTTTTCTTTGTAATTGAGTTCCAAATGGTCCACATTTTATGTCATCTTTGCATTTACCTATTTCGGAAACCATAGCTGTTTTCCACCCTTTCGGATTAGTAACCGGGTCGCCAAACATATCTAGAAAAACAGATTGCAAAAGCTCATCGTAAGCATTCAACAATTGTTTGTTTTTTTTGCGTAGGGCATCGGCTTTGTCGAGAATGGTGGCTATTTGTTTTTGCTCGGGTAGTGGAGGCAGAGGAATCGACAGATTGTTTAGTTTTGCTTTGTTTAGTGTTATTCCTTTTACCGCTCTATCTCCAGATTTGTTGAAATCTATAGATTTTAACGCATAAAAAAGAAAGCCTTGAAAAATTTTTGTTTCATCAATTATTGACAAGGAGGCAATTGCTTCATTCGTATATAAATCTTTATCTGCAATGCCAATCTTTCCAACAGATAACTTAAAACTAAAAAGAAGAGTTCCTTTTGGAACAATTTTCATTTTGCAATCAGTTATTGCATCTTTAGTAATTTGCTCTTTAGTTTCAGAAAGCAACTTTTCATCTTTCATATCTGCAATTGAAAGCCACGAATATCCTTCTCCCCAATATTTTGACTCATTACGACTAGGTGTTCTGCCAATCGCAATGTCACAAATACATCCAAGATTTACAATATCCCAACTCATCTCAACAAGCCTCCCAATTCGTTCATTAATTGAGTTCTTTCTTTGTCCAAATTCCCAATCCGTTCAATAATATCTTTTGGCGGGTCGTATTTTACTTCTTCATAAACCACTTCTTGGTACAGATTAAACGAAAGGTTATACGCCTCGTTTCGAATTTCATCGGCGGTTACGAAAAAATGCTGTCCGGTACGTGTACCCCCACTGCCTTCGGCATCTCCCCCTAAAGGGGAAGAAAGAACTTCGGAATGGAACTTTGAGACAATATCGGGGATATTATTCTCTTCGACAGAAACAATACGTTCATTGGTATTTTCGTCAAGCTTCCCCAATGGTTCGCGCTTATCGTCAAGCGAAAGCCCATCGGCTTTCATGTCGTAGAACCAAACTTTTTCGGTGCCACCTGTTCCTGTTTTTGTAAAAACCAAAATAGCAGTTGCTACTCCGGTGTATGGCTTAAATACGCCACTCGGCATCGAAATAACGGCTTGCAACTGGTTGTCGTCAACCAATTGTTTACGAATAGCCTTATGGCTTTTGGTGCTTCCAAACAAAACACCTGCCGGAACAATTACCGCACATCTTCCTCCAGGTTTCAGCATCCGAAGCATTAAAGCCAAAAATAGCAACTCTGTTTTCGCGGTCTTTGCAGTTTTTCCAAGACTTAGTGCTTTTTTCAAGCTCAGTTCAATGCCATCGTAATCGGCAGAACCCGAAAATGGAGGATTGGCTAATACAAGACTAAATTTATCTTTAACAGTATTGTCGTTCGACAACGCATCCATGTATTTCAGATTTGGGTTGTCGATACCGTGCATTTGCAGGTTCATGGCACTAATGCCCACCATTGTATTGTCGCTTTCGAAACCGCTAAACATTTGGTTGTTAAAATGGTTTCGGAACTCTTTTTTGTAAAACTCATCGGGATAATTATCGCGCAGGTATTCTACAACGCCAACCAAAAAACCGGCAGTTCCGGCAGCAGGGTCACAAACCAATTCGTCGTTTTTGGGTTGTAGCAAGTCAACCATCATTCTGATTATATGCTTTGGCGTACGAAATTGTCCGTTAATTCCGGCAGTTGCCAGCTTCGATAACAGGTATTCATACACATCGCCTTTCGAATCGCGGTCATCAATATTCAATGAGTCTATCATCTGCACAACTCGGTCAAGTAACTTAGGACTGTTGATGTCGAAATTGGCAAAACGCATTGTTTCGGCAAACAAACCGCCTTTCTTACCAATTGATTTAATAAAATCGAACACTCCACCTTCCTTTCTGAACAGGCTGAACATTTGTTCAGGGTCTTTGTCTTTGAAAACATTCCACCGCAATTCTCTTTGTTCGTCTGAGTAAATGGGGTCTTGAACAGGCATTTTTAATTTATTCGCCTGTTTTTCTTTCAGTTCCTGCTGTCTGTCCAAATTACGAATAAAAAGCAGGTAGGTTATCTGTTTGATAATGCTTAACGGGTCTGTCATCCCGTTTTGCCAAAACTCTTTCCAGATTTTATCTATGTCGTTACGTTGTTGTCCGGTAATCATATTCTTAATTTTTACTCAGCAAAAGTACTGCTAATCGTTTCTTTTATTTCTTTTTTTAATCGTTAGTTCTCAACACCAGTTTTCAACAGTTGTTAAGTGACTTGTATTCAACAATTCAAAGATAGGTTGCTTTTGTGCATTCTTTGTGCACAGGAAAAATTAATATTGCTTTAATGCATCGTTTAATCTCCTTTCAATTTTTGTTTTCAAGTATTCCGGGTTTATGACTTTTACCCTTTCTCCAAATGCTAATAACAAAGACTCTAATTCATAATTAGGAATTAATTTAAGTCTTACCATAAGTTCTCCTGTATCAAGGCATTTACTTTTTTGCGAAGCATGTAATGGTTTTGTATTCACGTAATCTGCCTGTTCTTTTGTAAAAAGAAGTTCAACTTCTTGTAGTTCTGCATCATTTGGTGTTGTTACTCCTATTATATCGTGGAAATGTTCTTCCCAATCAATATTAGTTGTTGTATATTTTAATGAAGTTTCTTCGATACTTTCAATTCTATCAAGTGCTAAATTCCAAGTAGGATTATTAAATTTTTCATTTAGCCCAAAAACAAACCATCTGTTATTGTATTGTTTTAAATGGTATGGATGAAAAATCAGTGAATATCTCGGTTTGTTAAATGGATGATAAGTAACTTTTAAAACACGTTGGTTTTCAATCGCATTGAATAGAGGTAATATCTTATCATACCCGGCATAATCAATATTCGACTCAAACGACATGTTTTTTTGCTCTGATTGGGATAGTCCGAATTGGGAAGTTAACATCGGACCAAGTTCGTTTACCCATTCAAACTCCGGTGCACCTTCGAATCTTTGTAAAATTGATATTGCTCTTTTTATTTGCTCTGCTTCAGTATAGGTTAATGGCTTTTTGTGAATGGAAAAGTTTTTGTCTTCGTATCTGTAATATGCTTTCTTTCCATCACGAATTGAGATGATAGGAGCATCATAACCATCTTCACTTCGCATAAACCGAATATCATCGCGCAACTGCCGGATTTTTACCCCTTCAAGATTAGGATCATATTTCCATAATTCTTGATTGACCGTTTCTAAAAGATCATCAAAATAATACCTGCGCTGAAAATTACTAAAACATTTATCAAGGGTGCTATATCGAAGAATCGCGTTTTTATTAGTTGCCATTAGTTAGATTTTGTGCAGAAGTCTTGCACAAAAATAGCGATACAATAAATATTTAGCAAATAAAAAATAGATTCAACATCTAACGTAGATTCAACTAGCTAATTCATTACAGATTAGTCAATTTCATTCAATTTCTCATTTAAAAAATCATCGGAAGAATCAATTTCTATTTCAATCCAAATCGGATTATGATCAGATAATTGATTGCGTTTCCAATATCGGTTATAATAATCGAGAAAATCATCATCTGTTGATAGTTGCTTGTCCGAATCTCTTTGGCTATTCATAACAGAATGATATAAAGAACATTGATCTTTAGTAAAAACAGCTTCGAAAATCCTAAAGACATCTCCGTTTTCATCACCTTCACTATTTTTGAGTAATTTAAAATATTCATTTACATTCAAAAAAATGCGATCGTATATTTCAGAATCACTAACATTAGTATATTTCCCTTTCAGTCCGTCAGATTCCCTAAAACCAGTTTGATAAAACAAATCAACAATTTCATCATTATTCTTGTATAAATTTGTATCTCCTAAAAGGATAAGATTTTCATCCCAAAAATGATTATTCTCTAATTTTTCCCGAATAGCTTCCATTAACAAACAAACCTCTTCTTTTCTATACTGTTGATCTTCCTCAGTATTACTAGGATGAAGGTGTACATTAATAATTGAAAATGATTTCCAACCAGCATTAAAACCAGAAATTGCGGGGCTTCGTTTTAACTGTTTTATATTTGATTCTTTGGTTAATTCTTCCCAAAGAACAATTTCTCCCGATAATCCTGATGATTCTACTTTTCGTGAGTCATAAATGTAGGCAAAACGTTCATTATTGCCATCGTTTCCTTCTGTAATATCAGTAATAATGTATTTCCAACTATTACCTAAAAGTTTCATTACAATATTTAAGTCGGTTAATGAACTTTTTACTTCTTGGATAGCAACTAGATCAAAGCTGTTAATAATTTCAGCTATATAAAAATATGATTCAGGAAGTCTTTTGGTTAGATGTCCAAATTCCTTGATGTTCCATGATGCTAAAAGCAAAGTTTTGTCAGTTTTTTTTGCAGGAATTTTCTCAGATAATATTTTTCGAAGTGATAAAATATTTTGAATTATTTGTTTCCTGTCAGTATTGGTAAGATTAGGAAAAATAAGAGAATAATTTACTTTGTTTTCATCAGAAAGAGGGCGAAGATCATTATACCATGGCATAATTTTAAAGTTTAGTTTAATCAAATATATTGAAAATATTTGCTATGTAAAACAATACACTTCGTACAGCAGATATTTTTGTTGAATTTGATTCTATAACTGATTAATCACTTTATGAATTGCGTAAATTTTAGCTGTATCTTCAATCTGATGATAGATTAAACATTTTCAGGTCTTTGTGTTCTGTAATACTCATTATTACTTTGTCAGGAATGTCCGTTCATTCTTATGGACAAACATTGTTGCCACTGGTTAAAAAGAGATAAAGTTTTTTAGTAAATTTTTCAAAGAATTTTAAGAAGCAAAAGAAGATACTACGGTACACTGAAAACTATTTTAAAGACATAGAAAATTAGCAGATTCGATAATTCTCAATTGTTTTGAATAATAATAAACATTTTTTAGTTTTGTAATAGATATGAAATAAGAGAGACTTTAGCGAGAGCAGAATTTATTGATGTTTGTAATTGTCTGATTTTAAGAGTGTAATAAAATTTATAATTGTCTTGTTCTAGGGCACAGAAAAACCATCAAAAACAAAAAGCACTTAAAATCAATGTTTTTAAGTGCTTTTTTATTTTTCAGAAAGTCAAAAAAGCACAAAAAAAGTCAATATAAACGAGACTTTATCGAGAACAAGAATTTTTTTCAAAAACTGTTCTCGACAAATCGTGTAACTCTCTCTTTTACAACATTTAAATTGATGCGAATTTGACTCGATTTGGTGTTGAAAACTACCCCCCAAATGGGTATTTTTGATCAACAATCGAGAACAATTTTTCTAAAACTTAAAAATGGAGAAATTATGAGATTGACGATTAACTTTTTAATGAAGAAAGCGAGGCAGAAAAACAATGGCGAAATCCCTGTCTACGTGAGATTTACCATGAACTCAAAGCGAGTTGAGCTTTCTGCCGGAATTTATTGTCACCCTGAGAAATGGGATGAAGTTGGACAACAAATCAGAGGGAGGAATGAATCAGCAAGGATTCTTAGCAACAGGCTGGACAAAATTCAAGATGAAATCCAGGACCATTACAACCAGCTAAAATCCTCCGGGGGAGAATTTAACGTTACAACTATTAAAAATAAATTGACCCTCACCCGAAAAAATGGAAAAAAAAGCTGCACATCAACAATATCAATGGATTTAGCGTCTTTCCCAGTGAGGAAAGCTGGTTTAAAGATGTTATCTTTATGGTGTGAACAAACAAAAAAACATCAAAAAACCAGCTCATGTCAAAAGTATTAACAAAACAGTTACAGAACAAGCTCAGCCGCTATTTTCTCCAACTTGAAAAACATTTGGCAAGCCAGAATCCCGCTGTGTCAGGGAAATGACCGTCGGCATATTAAAATCGGGCACTGTATTGGTCAACAAAATAGCCAGTGGCATCCATGATACGGTTTCATTGGGACAAACCACCAAACGGTTCCTCAACCATTACAATAAGAAGGGTTCCTTCATTAAACTGTTCCGGGGGCACATGCAATGAATAAAAACGCGCATCTTCCATGGGGACTATATCCTTTTTGACGGTTCTGACATCCAAAAGAAATATGCAAAAATGATGGAAGGGCTGGATTTTGTAAAAGATGGCGACAAGGGGACCACCGGGTTGGGGTATTGGCTTTTAAACGTGGTGCATTTCGGCAAAAACCACGAAATGACGCCATTGTACAACAAAATGTACAGTTTTGACCATGGCGCAAAAAGTGAAAACTTAGAAATATTGGAAGCGATAAAAGAAGTGGGTTCGATTATCGATAAAGATGTCACAAGGATTTTTGACCGTGGGATGGACCGCCCTATTTGCAGGAACTTTATAATTGATGGCATCTGCAATTTTATTTTGCGTTTAAAGAAAACGACTGTGCTCGTTTACAAGGGCAAAGAACTGGCCGTCAATAAAATCAGCAGGAAAATCCCATTGTTCATGGACTTGAGTACAACAAAGGTGCAGAAAAATAAAAGACGTAAGGTTTTCTTCAAATGCGGTGCGGTAAAAGTCAAATATAAAATCGGCAAAACAGAGCATGAATTATGGTTGGTGGTAACCAAAAGGGACAACGGGGGATATTGTTGGCTGTTGGCCCGTTCCCCGAAAGAAAACATTGTAGAAGTCATTGAAGAAGCCTTTAAAGCTTATGGTTTCAGGTGGAAAATAGAAGAATACCACCGTCACATAAAACAATGTTACAACCTGGAAGATATACAGATCAAAACATTTGAGGGCTTGCAGGGCATGCTTGCCATATTGACAATTGCGATGGGGATAATTTATTCGTTGCTATATTCATTGCACTTAAAGCTCCTGCCCGAAAGTGGCATTAAAACACTGAACAAAGAAAAACTATACGAACTCACCAACTTTATTTACTATAAGATCAGCACGATTATAAAAACATTGTTGGCAAATATGACCCCAAGGGCTTTCCTTCCCCAACTTAAAATCTCCCGAAGTGACGGACAGTTAAGCCTTGCCCTGAATTTTAATTAAAAAAACGGGAGATGGTCAATAAATAACTATAAACAATATAATAGCGCTGAGAATTTCATCATTGGAGATAAACAAACCATAGAATTTTTTAATGTGTTTCGAGAGAAATATAAGAATCAAGTGATTTTCAAAAGGTTAGTTAGGCTTATGTTTTTGAATTTTACATGAAAGTCATTCTTTATGAATTTCCAAGAAACACCTAAAATAGATTATTATTTTAAATAGATTTTTCTAAATTTATTGTTCAAAAAATAATACTAATCTTTTACCACCATCACTATGAACCTAACTTTAACTGTTCCCAAAGTTGACTTGGTTTATACACCAGTTGTTAATTATGCTATTCAGCAGAATAAAATTCCATTAGTTCGAAAGATTGTGATAGAAAATGCCAGTGATGATGACTGGGAGAATTTGACTGTTACTATTGAGTCTGATCCCGAATTTGTACGAAAGTGGGAACAACATATTCAATATCTGCCTATGGGGCAGAGCCTTGAATTGGACGTTGAGGGAATTAAGCTTTCAGCTAAATACCTTTCAGAATTAACTGAAAAGTTAGCTGGTGAATTTAGCTTACAATTGTCAGGAAACGATGGCGAAATAATATTTCAGGAAAATTATTCAGTTGACATATTAGCTTATGACCAGTGGAATGGCATAGGAGTTTTGCCTGAGATGTTAGCTGCTTTCGTAACTCCAAATCATCCTCAAATTGCCAGGATTCTTTCAAGTGCATCTAAATTCCTAGAGAATTGGACCGGCGACCCTTCTTTTGATGCTTATCAAAGTCTGAATCCTGACCGGGTTCGAAAACAGATGGCTGCAATTTATGAGGCAATCGCTGAGCTTGACATTGTTTACTGTTCACCCCCGGCAAGTTTTGAGAGAGAAGGGCAGCGAATCAGGCTGTGTGATACTATTTTCTCGCAGAAACTTGCGACCTGCATTGATATGGCACTTTTATACGCCAGTTGTCTTGAAGCAGTTGGTTTAAATCCTCTCATAATTGTCATTAAAGGTCATGCATTTGTTGGTAGTTGGCTTATTGATGAGACATTTGTTGATAGTGTTAATGATGATGTTTCATTAATAAAAAAGCGAACAGCATCAGGAATAAACGAAATTGTCCTAGTCGAATCTACGCTCATGAATGCTGGACAAAATCGGTCTTTTGATGATGCAGTGAATAATGCCAATTATAAATTAGTAAACGAATATAATTTTATTCTTTTCATTGATATAAAACGAGCACGTTTTGGGCAAATAAAACCTTTACCACAAAGAATAAAAACGGAAGGAGGTTGGGAAATTGTTGTTGAACCAGAAAAATCGAGGACAAATTATATCCCCGACGATATTTTTGTGGACTCATTAAATATACCTGACAGTCAAGAATCTCTAACCAAACAGAAATTATGGGAACGTAAACTTCTGGATTTGAGTTTACGGAATAACCTATTAAACCTTCGGGTAACTCAAAGTACGATTCAGCTCATTTCAGTAAGTCTGAATTTGTTCGAAGATGCTTTGGCGGATGGAGCCGAATTTCAGGTTTTCCCAAAACCGGAGGAATGGGTAAATCCATTAAGTGTCTCTGGAGTTTATCAATCGGTAAACATGGCTGATCCGGTTGTTGGTTTATTAAGAGATGAGCTTGAACATAAACGCTTACGATCTTATCTTACTGATGGAGAACTTTCAAAAGCACTTACTAAATTATACCGGTCCAGCCGATTGTCGCTGGAAGAAAATGGCGCGAACACACTCTACCTTGCTTTAGGATTTTTAAAGTGGTACCAATCGGATAGAAGCGAACTTCCACGTTATGCTCCAATATTGTTGTTGCCTATTGAAATCATTCGTAAATCTGCTCAAAAAGGATATGTAATTCGAAGTAGGGAAGAAGAAACGTTAATGAATATTACGCTACTTGAGATGCTTCGTCAAGATTTCGAGATTGTGATTGGAGGACTGGATGAATTGCCAAAAGATGAAAGTGGTGTAGATGTTAAACGTATTTTTAATATTGTCCATAAAGGCATTATGTCACAACCTAGATGGGACGTTGAAGAACAAGCGTTTCTTGGTACTTTTTCATTCAGTAAGTTTATCATGTGGAATGATATTCACAATAACGCAGATAAGCTTAAGGAAAACAAAATTGTTGAAAGTCTCATTTCCGGAGCTATATCATGGGATGCAGAAGAATCGCTGATTGAAGAAATTAATCTAGACCAACAATATTCGCCTTCAGATGTGGCTTTGCCCATTAGCGCTGATTCTTCCCAACTGGAAGCAATATGCGCTGCTGTTCAGGATAAAAGTTTTATTCTGCATGGACCTCCTGGAACGGGAAAATCGCAAACCATTACAAATATTATTGCAAATGCCCTCTATCAGGGTAAAAGAGTACTCTTTGTGGCCGAGAAGATGGCGGCACTCTCGGTTGTTCAAAAACGGTTGGCAGATATCGGACTCGATCCTTTCTGTCTGGAACTTCATTCTAATAAATCGAAAAAGTCAGCTGTGCTGGAACAACTTCAAAAGACAACCGAAGTAATAAAGAAGACTTCGCCGGAAGAATTTACGATTGAAGCAGAAAGGTTACATTTACTCAGAACGGACCTGAATAATTACGTTGAGTCCTTACATAAAAGACATTCGTGTGGATTCTCTTTGTATGACTGTTTTACAGGATATGCAAAGTTAAACGGAGCTTCTGATTCCATAATGCTTGAAGACCGGCAAATACAAGCTTTGTCGGGAGAAATGTTTGAAGAATGGTGTGAAACCATAGAAGAACTACAGAATGCCGGATCACTGTGTGGGCATCCCCACAACCATCCTTTATTCGAAATCAATACAACCAACCATAGTCAGTCAATCAAGTTGAACTCACTTGAATTGATTAAAGAATACATAGAATTACTAAGTCAATTTAAAGAAAATAGGGAAGCACTGTGTGTGCTATTAAAAATTGATACGCGCATATCTAAGCGAAATCAGGATCAATCAATAAATATTCTTGCTGATTTGATCACAAAATTGCCGGATACACCACCGGAAATTATGACAGCTAATAATGTTGAAAGCACACTCGAAGAATTGATTGTTCTTGCAGGTCATGGAAGTAAACGAGACGATTATAAAAAATCTTTATTAAAAGACTTCAATAATCAAGTATTGCTTTATCATGCAGAATCCGGATTATCAGTTTGGAATAGGGCATCTGAAAAATGGTTTTTAGCTAAATGGCTCGAACAGAGTAAAATAGCAAAGACATTAAAGACATTTTCTAAGATTGGGAAGGTAAATAAACAAGATGTTCCTGAAATATTGGAGTTGGTGATTAATTACAGCCGGGAACAAGAAGTATTAGATAATAATTCTGATACGATTAAAAAGTTGCTGGGATTTTTATGGAAGAACGGAACGTGTAACTGGGAAGTCCTGGTTGATATTTGTAAATCGGTCATTGAAATACACAAACAAACAATTTCAATAACTGCCGATCCTTATAAAGCAAAGCAAATTCGAGAAAATATTGCATCGGGGCTTTCGGATGGGATCAGAACCTATCTACAGATAAATGGAAAAGTCTTTACAAACTATATTGCTACCCGGCAGCAGCTAAACCAAATTGAAGACCAAATTTATGAATTGTTAAAAATCAAATTTGGAACAGAGAATAATACAGAACAGGATTGGATTGATATTTGGCAAAATAAAGCAATCTTGTGGAAGGAAAATTTGGATTCGCTAAGAGATTGGACTACCTGGAATCTGGCAGTTGAGAAAGCACGAAGGAGCGAATTATATCCAATGGTTTCAGCTTATGAAAAAGGAGAACTCGAAAGCAATGAAGTATTAAATTCGTTCAAAAAATCCATTTATCGTCAATGTTCAGAATTGATCATATCGGCTGATTCTAATCTGTCATCATTTAATGGAAAATTATTTGAAAATAAAATCAGGAAGTTTAAAGAGAAAAGCAAGTATTTTGAGGAACTCACTAAGGCTGAACTTTATGCAACCTTAGCATCGGGCATACCTTCTTTTGCACGAGGAGCAGCAAATAGTTCAGAGATGGGCATCCTACAACGAGCTATACGAAGTAAAGGCCGGGGAATGTCAGTCCGTCATCTTTTTGACTTGATTCCAAATTTATTGCCTCGTTTGTGCCCTTGTATGTTGATGAGCCCGATTTCTGTAGTTCAGTATTTTGAAGCAGATCTATCAAGATTTGACCTTGTAGTTTTTGACGAAGCATCTCAGATGCCTACTTGCGAAGCTGTTGGAGCAATTGCCAGGGGCAAGAATGTCGTTGTGGTAGGAGATCCTAAACAAATGCCGCCAACAAGTTTCTTTTCAACAAATAAGTTTGATGAAGAGAACGCTGATAAAGAAGATTTGGAAAGTATTCTGGATGACTGTCTAGCCTTGTCCATCCCATCAAAACACCTTTTATGGCATTATCGGAGTAAACATGAAAGTTTAATTGCATTTAGCAACTCTAATTATTACGATAACAAGTTGATGACTTTTCCATCACCTGATGACTTAGCAACCAAAGTAAGTTGTGTGCATATCCCGGGATATTATGACCGGGGAAAGACGAGGCAGAATAAATTTGAAGCTGCTGCAATTGTGGAAGAGGTACTGAAACGATTATCAGATCCTTTATTGTCTCAACGAAGCATTGGTATCGTAACATTTAGCTCTGCCCAACAAAATCTTATAGAAGATTTACTTAATGAAGCATTAAAAAATCAACCGGAATTAGATGCCATTGCGATGGAATCATCTGAACCCATATTCATCAAGAATTTAGAGAATGTGCAGGGGGATGAACGCGATGTGATCCTGTTTTCGATGGGATATGGACCGGATAAAGATGGCCATGTAACCTTGAATTTCGGACCACTTAACCGTGAAGGAGGATGGAGAAGATTAAATGTTGCAGTTTCCCGGGCACGGTACGAGATGAAAGTTTATTCAACGCTTCGTTCAGATCAGATTGATATTACCAGAACTGCTTCAGAAGGAGTTGCCGGGATTAAAGCTTTCCTTGAGTATTCAGAGAAGGGTAAGATTGTTCTAACTCAGAAAAATTATGAAAGAGAGGCGAAGCACAACTCATTTGAAAAGCTGGTTGCCGAGGAAATTGAAAAGGCAGGATATACTGTTCATACCGATGTCGGCTGTTCAGGTTATCGCATTGATATTGGTGTTGTAAATCCGAAAAATACCTCCGAATATATTCTGGGAATCTTGACGGATGGAAATAATTATCGGTCGGCAACAACAGCAAAAGACCGGGAAGTAGTTCGAATGGATGTACTAAAGCTCTTGGGATGGAACATTTATAAGTTATGGTCGCCTGACTGGTGGGATAATCCCAAAAAAATAGTACAAGAAATTCTGGATGCCATTCAGAATGCTCTTAATCCAAAAGAATCAATCCCGGAACCAGAAAGACAGACAGAACCTGAATTGAAATACGAACAATTTGCTGAGGTTAAACTACAGGGTATAACCCAGCAAGTTATTCAGCCAGAGACAAAAGAAGATGAGAAGTATTTGGTTTGTAATCTACCTTATACCTCACTAACTGTTTCTGATGAATTTTTTGATTCGCGATATACCAATGGAATTCTTGAACAAATTAATAATGTAATTGAGGTTGAATCCCCCATTAGTCAAACTTTATTGTCAAAAAGAATCTTGAACTCATGGGGAATTACGAGGCTTGGAGTACGGCTAAATACTCATCTATTGTCCTTGTACAAACGACTAAATCTGAAGCAAACTCGTCAGAATGGTAATGTATTTTATTGGCGACAAGATCAGGAACCTGAGAATTACGACAAATTCAGAGTCCCTGGCGATGATTCAGATAAACGAAATGCTGATGATCTTCCCAAAGAGGAAATCGTAGCTGGTATAAGGGAAATACTTTATAACCAGATAAGTCTGCCGGAAGAAGATCTGGTTCGTGAAACAGCCCGATTATTTGGTTACGCGCGAATCGGAGGGAATGTAGAACAAGCTATGAAGTTGGGAATTAAATATGCTTTGCAGAAAGGAATTGTAACCAATAATAACGATCGAATAATTTTAACCTAACCAAATTAAACATGAATTTTGTAGCCATTGATGTGGAAACGGCCCAAGGGAGCCGATGGAGTATTTGCCAGATTGGGCTGGCTATTGTCGAAAATGGAGAAATTACCCAGACAATTTCTCGACTTGTACAACCTCCCCGGAATGAGTATTCGGAATGGAATATTCGGGTGCATGGCATTACTCCTGAAATGACCTCGGATGCACCATTGTTTAAAGATGTTTGGAACGAAATACAACCAGTTGTAGAAAGGAATAAACTGGTTGCCCACAATGCATCATTCGATATCAATTGTTTGGAACAAGCTTTGGATTTTTATGGGCTCTCAATACCTAATATGGAATGTGACTGTACCTTCATCCGTTAGTATAACTCCGAAATACGGACGGTCAAGTTCTGGTTTGTTACGGACCGCATGGACCGCAACGTTAAAGTTTCCATCTTCATCCTGCCGGAAGGCTAACCGTGCATCAGTGCGAATGGTTAGGTTATCCGTTTTAATGGTTATTGGGATTAGGTCCGGCGACTTCTGGAAGTTTAGCATAGGTTCCAGGTTCTTGGTGTCCTTCAGGAAGTCTTTTGATACTCCCAGCTTTTCAAGTTGAGTCCAATCCACCTTGCTTTCATCAATCAGGTTAGCTGGCTTTTCCTCTTTCCCCCCTTTTTGAAGATACTGCTCCGGCTTAACTTCGTGTTTACCGAGCGTTTCTTTGTTGGACTGGACTTCAGGGTTTTGCAGCATCTTATCCAGTACAATGGCTGTTTTTTCAACCCAATTGGCTGGTACCCTGAAAAACCGGAATTCAGTTGGATTTTGATACTGCCGATGAAAATTGGTGAAAAAGTTTTCCAACGGGTTGCCGTACTTGTCGATTTTTAAAAAGCTGGCAGCATTGGCCTGGTTAGGAAGTTCGGTTTGCAGTTTCCCGTTTTCATCAAAACCTTTAACGGCTTTTAATTTACTCTCGTTTTTTTTTTGACTAGTAATACATCCTGGTCATTGACTTTTTGTTCCATGATACATTTTTTTTAATGATTTAAAAGCTAATGTATCCGTGTCTTTCCTTGATTCAGACGAGGTGGCAGTGTTTGGCGTTGGAGGGGATGCAAATGGCTTTTATATGAGATTTCCGATTAATACACTTTGCTTATTTTCTCTGACAAATAAAAAATCATACTATAATGTGATTTATAAATATTGAATTATTAGCATCTTTAATTTTAATTTCAATATCAATATCACACTAAAATATGATTTTGCTTGTTTTTATCCTTAAGAACAATTAATTTTACCTCAAAATCACACTATAATGACAACTTCAGAAATAGGAGTTCAAATAAAGGAAAGAAGAAAGGTACTTCGGATTACCCAGCCTGACCTTGCTGAAATGGCCGGTATTAGCATAAATACATTGTATAAAATTGAACGAGGTCAGGCAAACCCAACGGTCCAGATACTCAATAAAATTGCAGATATCCTTGGGATGGAGTTAAAACTTGAAGTAAAACAACCAAAGCTGTAAGCGATGCGAGAAGCGAATGTTTATAGAAATGGAGAACTGGTTGGGGTACTCTCCCAATTTTCAACCAACGATTACGAATTCAGGTACGATGATAGTTGGTTTACCAACGGAGAGCTTCCTCCGATTAGCCTTACCATGCCCAAAAGTCAACAGGTTTACAAGTCGGAATATTTGTTCCCGTTTTTCTTTAATATGTTGTCAGAGGGCGTGAACAGGCAGTTACAAACACGTCATTTAAAGATTGACGAAAAAGATTATTTCGGTTTGTTGCTGGCAACAGCTAAAACCGATACCATTGGGGCAATAACCATATCAGAATTTAAAGAATGAGTTTACCAGAAATAAAATATTGTCCGGGAACATTAGCGGAAGGGTTCGAGACTTACAGTACAGCCTGTTTAAGACGGGTCTTTGAAGAACGAAAAGTAAGCCACATATTGCCGTATGCACCTCCACAAAGCAATGAAGAAGATGCTGAAAAATTTATAGAAAACCGGAAACGGATTTCAATATCCGGCGTACAGGAGAAGTTATCGCTCCTGCTTGACAAAAATAAATTACGCCTGACTGAAGAAGGTGAACAGGGAACTTACATATTAAAACCTATTCCCAGGGATGTAAAAAGTGTTGACCAGGTTCCGGCAAACGAACATCTGACCATGCAAATTGCACGACAAGTATATGGTTTGCAAACAGCCGAAAATGCACTGATTTTTTTCAGTAACGGAGAACCTGCTTACATCACCAAGCGGTTCGACGTAAAAGAGGATGGCACGAAATGGGGAAAGGAAGACTTTGCGACACTCGCCGGGAAAACGGAAGAAAACGCAGGACACAATTTCAAATACGATTATAGCTATGAGGCGATGGGTGAATTACTAAAGAAATATGTTCCCGCCTGGAGGGTGGAAATCGAAAAATTGTATTCGTTGATTGTTTTTAACTTCCTGTTTTCAAACGGGGATGCACACCTGAAAAATTTTTCACTGATTGAAACACTAAACGGAGATTATGTGCTAAGTCCGGCCTATGACTTGCTTAATACAAGAATCCACGTAGATGATTCGGATTTTGCTTTGGATGGAGGATTATTTAGCGATGGTTTCAAATCGGATGAAATGAAAAAAAGCAATCATCCCGGATTGCACGATTTTCAGGAACTGGCAGGTAGATTAGAGATAAATGAAAAACGGAGGGATAAAATCCTTGCTCCTTACCTGCAAAGACAACCGATGGTTGAAGAATTAACTCATCGTTCTTTTCTAAATGATAAGACAAAACGTGCGTATTTATTGCATTATCAGACTAAAAGAAACTATTTAAATAAAGTATAAAGATTTATTATCCGTTGTTCGTTAAGAATATTAACGAGCGATTATCAGATCATTCCTTGGATGTTTGTTTTGTAATATTTCAGTTTGTTTTTCCGTGCTCACATGGTTGTAAATTTGAGTCGTCATAATAGAACTATGTCCCAAAAGATTTTGGATGTATTTGATATCCACATTTTGTTCTAGTAACAAGGTTGCAAAAGTATGCCTGAATACGTGAGTAGAATCAACAAAAGCAGGCAAAAACAGAATAATGCAGATAAAACGTAAGCGGTTTATAATGAGTAGTTTTTCTCTTTCTTGCATGATAATAGGAACCAAATTCCGGCAGAATATTGCAGTATTTCAGTTACCAAAACGTTAACCGGTCAGTTACCGGAACTAAAACAGGTAACCGAAAGCAAACCGCAGCAATTTAAACCGGTTTTTATTCCTTGATTCACAGTTTTTTGCATAGCAAAGAGCGCTTGTATAACGGGTAATTTTACCCATTAAAATAAGCGTATGAAAGTAGAAAAATTCAAGGTGTTGCTCTACCTGAAAAAGAGCGGCCTGACCAAGTCGGGAAAAGCCCCCATCATGGGACGCATTACCGTCAACAATTCAATGGCACAGTTCAGCAGTAAGTTATCCTGTACCCCCGGTTTGTGGAATCCACGCGAGAGCCGTCTGGACGGGAAAAGCCGTGAGGCAGTTGAAGTCAATCAGAAAATTGAAAAGCTGTTACTGGCTGTTCATTCGGCATTCGATTCGCTTGCGGAACGTAAAAAACCATTCGATGCAGCTTCGGTTAAGGATGTGTACCAGGGAAGCCTGAACTCACAAACAAGCCTGCTGGCCCTTCTCGACCAATATATGGAAGGATTGAGAGCCCGTGTTGGAATTGATGTTGCCCCAACCACGTTGAGTACCTACGTGTACACCCACCGTTCACTGGGCAAATTCATTAAAAAGAAGTTTAAGTCCAAAGATGTCGCTTTTGGACAGTTAAATGAACAATTTATCCGGGAATACCAGGATTTTGTCCTGGACGAACTGGGGTATGCCATGGATACTGTTCGCCATTACCTGGCTGTCCTGAAGAAAATCTGTAAGATTGCTTTCAGAGAAGGTATTTCTGAGAAACTTCATTTTGCCCATTACAAGCTGCCCAAACAAAAAGAAACTACCCCAAAAGCACTGAGCCGTGAAAGTTTTGAAAAAATACGGGATTTGGATATACCTTCCAGGTGCCGTTCAATACGGCTAACCAGAGACCTGTTCCTTTTTGCCTGCTACACGGGCACGTCTTATGCCGATGTAGTGCGCATAACCAATGCAAACCTGTATAAAGATGAAGAAGGTAGCTTGTGGCTTAAATACCGGAGGAAGAAAACCGATTACCGTGCACGAGTCAAGTTGCTGCCCGAAGCTATTGCCCTTCTTGAAAAGTTTAAGGATGAAAACAGGGATACCCTGCTTCCGGTGCAATCGGCACAGATGGTAAAAGTCAACATGAAAGGCTTGCGGGTTATGGCAGACATAAAAGAATCGGTGACCTACCATGCCGGGAGGCACTCATTTGCTAGTTTAATTACGCTCGAAGAAGGTGTACCTATAGAAACCATCAGCCGGATGTTGGGGCACAGCAATATCCAGACCACTCAAATCTATGCCCGTGTTACCCCGAAAAAGCTATTTGAGGATATGGACAAGCTCATAGAAGCAACCAGCGATTTAAAACTAGTTCTGTAACCCATAAAACGTTATAATATGAGAAGTACATTCAAATTATTATTCTATATCAACCGCACAAAGGTTAAAACAGACGGTACTACGGCTGTTATGTGCCGTATCAGTATTGACGGAAAACAAACTGCACTTACAACAGGTATCTATTGCCGACCTGAAGAATGGAACACAAGAAAAGGCATAATAAAAAAAGAGCGTGAAAACAACCGTCTTTCAGCATTCCGTAACCGGGTAGAACATACCTATGAGCATATCCTAAAAAGCAAAGGTGTGGTAAGTAGCGAACTGTTGAAAAATACGATTATCGGGGTAGGTTCTATTCCCACATCCCTGCTTGAAGCTGGCAAAGTAGAAATAGAACGCCTGCGGGTTCGTTCAATTGAGATAAACTCCACAACGACTTATCGGCAGGCAAAACTTTCACAGCTAAACTTACAAGAGTTTCTACGCTCCCTAGGCAAGGAAGACATCCATTTTGCAGATATTACGCAGGAGTTTGGTGAATCATTCAAGACCTATATGAAAACAGTACATGACCGAAAACCGGGGTATATCAATAAATGCCTTACATGGCTCAACCGGCTTATCTACATTGCCATTGACAGCGAAGTGTTAAGGAGCAACCCGCTGGAAGATGTAAAATACGAGAAGAAAGAACCGGCCAGGCACCGTTATATCAGCAGGCAGGATTTAAAGCAGATGATGGAAACCCCGATGAGTGACCCGCGCCTGGAACTGGTCCGCAGGGCATTTATCTTTTCTTCACTGACAGGGCTTGCCTATGTCGATATGCACCGGTTATACCCGCACCACATCGGAAAAACGGCAGCAGGGCGGCTTTATATCCGCAAACAGCGTGTAAAAACCAAAGTGGAAGCTTTTATCCCCCTGCACCCTATTGCAGAGGAGATACTTTCACTTTATAATACCACAGACCACAGCCAGCCTGTATTTCCGCTGCCTGTCCGGGATATGATTTGGTACGATATAAACCAGATAGGGAAATTAATTGGCTTGAAGGAGAATCTCTCGTACCATCAAAGCCGCCATAGTTTCGGCACGTTGGCGATTTCTTCCGGGCTTTCCATTGAAAGTATAGCCAAAATGATGGGGCATTCCAATATATCTACCACACAGGGCTATGCACAAATCACGGAACAGAAAATATCAGAAGATATGGACAAGTTGATGGAACGAAGGAAAAAGAACAAGAAGAACGCAAAACAAAAGCAGGAAAGTAATTGAGTTCAAACGATAAATTGGTTAAAAGCAAATTTTTCCTATTTTGGTTGCTTTAAACAATTAATGATTATGAATAAACAAGAATTGGTTTCAGCGATGGCTGAAAAAGCAGGCTTGACAAAAGCCGACGCAGATAAAGCAGTCAACGCTTTTGTTGAAACAGTAAAAGATGCTATGGCAAAAGGCGAGAGCATCCAGTTGATTGGCTTTGGAACATTTTCTGTATCCGAACGCTCCGCCCGTACAGGACGTAACCCTCAAACGGGCAAAGAGATACAGATTGCGGCTAAAAAAGTAGCTAAATTTAAAGCTGGTAAAGCTTTGTAAATTAGTATTTCAAAAACAAGCTAAGCAGCCCGGTCGTATTGTTAACGACCGGGCTGCTTTTTTATAATACTTAGAATGCAATATTTCTCCTTTTCTTTTGTGCTGATTTACCCCCATTGCACGGCATATCCCACTACCAGTCTTCAACCCACCTAAATCCATTCGTACCTCATGGAGCCGGTGTGATTTTGTCTGTACGTGGGAAAAGCCTTAGGCAACCCGCGGAAAGAGAAGCCCGTCCGTTTCACTACCGGCCTACACTTTCCCGGAGCCTTCACACAAAAAAACAGACGACAAAATTTCAGAAGATATGGACGGGTTGATCAAATGTAGAATTGAAAATAGAAAGAACAAAGAAGATGCTGATAAAAAGACAGAAAGTGGTTCGCAAAATTTTACTTACTCTTGTATCTGGAGATTGCGGCAGGCCACAAAATTAATTGACCTGTTGTTTTCCATATTTTTCTTTTCAACTGACAACAAAAATAACGGAAGGAAATAAAACGTCAAGCTCATGCCCTACGGGTTTTCTTCGCGAATCTCCACCCTGCGGGTTGTATTCCCTCGAAAAAGCTTGTCTTATTTATTCTCCTTCTGTTTGGAAAGTGTTTATCAGCCTGAAAAGGGACAAAATAATCAAGGGGTATAGTAAAATCACTATCCGGGTTAAATCCCCCTGCCTCTTTTCTTTGGAATCTGAGCCTGTTTCTTCGTGTGCATTTCGTTTAACGGTTGAAAATGCCGTTTTTCCTTCCTTGTCATAGCTAACAGGCGAGTAGAGATAGTTTCCCATCGAAAGTCTTTTCCTAAAAGGTCTATCCTTTCCGAGAAACGGATATCATCGTAGTAGGTTAGCCCTTTAACTGCCCGGTACGGATTTGTCTGCGGATATTTTGTTCTAAAGGCTGCCAGCATCTCCTCCAGGGAAATATAACCGAATAAGTAAGCCACATCAATAAAGTCCTTCAGCCTGGTCCCGTTATCGGCAATAGCAGATAATTTCATAGCGGCAATGTCTTTTAGACTATACAGCCGTATCCCATCTTCCTGAACCCTTGGTTCAACATCAGGGTAACCGTGCCGGATAAAATCCAGTTTTATCCCGTTGACTTCACCTCTCAGACTGGACCCGGCCAGAATGTCCCCTTTAAAAGCATATTTATCCTGTAAATATTTTTCGAGTTGCGGTGGATTAAATTCTTCTGTGGTGAACAAATCAAGGTCAATACTTTTACGATGCCCGATAAGCAGGGATAAAGCTGTTCCCCCGGCCAATGCAAACTGGCTGAATCTCGCATCGGCCATTAATGCTTTTAAGAGTTTATAAGTGCCTGCCTCGACTGTTTGCGCATATAACATTTTAGTTCCTCCTTTTTTAGATTAAAAGCAGCACAAACAAAAGCAATATCTTTATCGGAAAGCAGCAGCACTTCATCCCGGATAACCTGCCTTACCCCCTCTATTCCCCCATAAAGGGAAAACAGGGCGTAATAATCTTCATCCCAACCCCTTTCAATTACACGCTCAACCACTAAGGCTCGCATATATTGCCAGTCAAAACCCGTAAGGTCATATTCCCACAGTAAACTGCGTTTGACCTTCGGCTGGTGTTTGATTTTTTCTTTCCAATCAGACCACATAGTACATCTGTTGTTTACAATATCAAAAGTAGGCATTAATAATTGAATTGCCCGGTCAGGGTTGCAAAATATAAGATTTGATTGCCATTGTTTCTCTGCCATGATGATTAAAATATAATTGATATGAAAATAAAATTCCGTTCAATTTCTTTTCCAAAGTCCAGTGTTTTTGTTTTTCACCGGCAGAAAATGAAACATGCTGGTTTCATATTGTTACCTCTTAAAACTTTCCCTGTAACCATCATTCAATAGTTTCTCAATATCGGAAGACCGGTACAGAATTTTCCCTCCTAGCTTAATGTAGGGAATACGTCCCTGGTTGCGGTAGTCCTGTAAACTCCTGCGGCTGATTTTTAACTTTTGTGATAACTCTTCGTCCGTGTAAAAACTCTCCCCGTTCAGTTCCGGTTTCCGGGACGCGAACAAGTGTTCCATAATACGGGAGAGACGTTCCAGTGAAACGAAAAATGATTTGACCCTCTCGTTATTCTCCTGTGTGATTAACTGGTTGCTCATAATCCTGATTTTTCATTTTTCATATTCAAAATATTTCTACTCAAATCTGTTTCTCGTAAAAAGCAGCCAACCTGCGTTTGTCCTCAACTACCGGAAGTATTTTTTCCACATCTTCGGGTTTGTAGTAGATTTTGTGGTTGATCCGAGAAAAAACAAGCGTTCCGTTATCGCGAAGTGTTTGCAAAGTCCTCGGTGATATTTTCAGCAGCAGGCATACATCCTGGTTGTCCAGCCACTCGCTCATTCCCTGTGAGCCATGCAGGCGGTAAAGTTGCTCCATTCTTTCAGCAAAACTTTCCAGTTTTGAAAGCATTTTTTCAAATGTTTCAGCATTGATATTAACTATTTCCATGACAATTATTTTTATTGGTTTCTACTTTTTCTCACGAATTAAAACAGAATAAAAGACACTGCAATGGATTTGTAAACAAGTGGTAGCGTGTGTCTTCAATATGGTATAGACTGTCTGCCCAGGTAGTTTTGTGTATTCATTCAAAACGCTGTTTTCTGTAAAATCACTTTCCCTGCAGGATGTGGTAAGAACCTTCAATACAATTACGCCTGTGGACAGAGGCAGCACAGAATGTCCGGTAGTTTTTGCTCCTTCAGTTGTGCAACACAGTGCAGTTTAAACACCCTGTTGTGCCGATGAAAAAGAAATACATGACAGTCTGGTTCAACTGAACCCGGTAAAGGCACAGCCCCGACTAATCGTTGTTTATTTGCTTCCGACAAACGGTTCATGGAATAAACAGGAACCGCAATTATCACCATCTTAATACAATATTCTATGAATAGTAAACACACTAAAGACAGTAAGCACAACGAACAAACCATGCAGGACTGGATGCCTGATGGATGGAAAGATAAAAAGGAAGCCTTTAGCACCGAAAACAATGAAATTATTCCTGAAAACAGGAAAGAAGCAACATTAATAGGTTTGCCCCAACCTGAAACAGCTACGCCAAAGCGCACCGGCAGCAAACAGCGTAAAGAATCATTGGAGCAATACAGAGAAACCTTTTTACAGGTTCCAAAACTGGAAGATCGCAAACCTGTTTTTGTAAGCCGTGAGGTACGCGACCGACTGGATGAAATCGTCCGCAAACTGGGAGGCCGCAGAATGAGCGTTTCGGGCTTTATTGAGAACCTTTCACGGCACCATTTAGAGCTTTACAATGAGGATGTGGAAAACTGGAAAAAGTTGTAAAGCCAGTGAAGTAAGTCTGTTTAGTGCTATGACTTACTTTTTTAACGGAACAGGCCTGTTCGTTGCGGGGAGCAAGTTTGTGTTTTGGTCTGACCAAAACCTTGCTCTGCGAGGCAAAAACATCCCGCCGGTCTCACTAATTGTCTAAGCTAAAGTTGCATGAAAACGATAAAAAACAGAAATACTAATGGCAGGCCAGCCAAGAAACCTTCTGAAAAGATGGGCTATAAGATAACTGTAAAAATGGCCACCGAAGAATACTATTCATTGAAAGCCAAAGCTCGTTTGGCAGGGATTAACCGCAGCGAATTCATTCGTCAGTGCATCTGTTCCTCTGTGGTGAAACAACGACTTACCCCGGAGTTGATGAAACACATCCGCCAGCTTTCCGGCATGGCCAACAATGTCAACCAGATTGCCAGAACGGCGAATGCCGCCGGATATTTGGAAGTGCATAATCATTGTTTAATTATTAGTGAACGCCTGGATAAAGTAATTAAACGCATTGAAGATGATTGCTAAGATTGTTCAGGGACGAGGTTTTCGAGGAGCGGTAAACTATATATTGGATAAAAAGAATGCCCGTTTGCTATTTGCCGAAGGGGTAAGATTAAAAGATAAAGTATCTGTCATCCAAAGCTTTATTACCCAAAGCAAACTAAAGCCCAAAATAGCAAAACCGGTGGCACATATCTCGCTGGATTTTTCAGCGCAGGATAAAAACGAGTTAACTGACAAATTAATGGTTGGTGTTGCGCATGAATATCTTGAAAAAATGGGATATAAAAATACACAGTACATCATTGTCAGGCACCATGATACTGATCATCCACATATCCACCTGGTGATAAACAGGATTGACAATAAAGGGAGCCGGATTTCTGATAAAAACGAGAAGCTGCGTAACACAAAAGTTTGTATGGAGCTAACCCAAAAGCACGGACTTTATATTGCTTCGGGCAAGGAAAATGTGAAAGAACACCGCTTAAAAGAACCGGATAAGACCAAATATGAGATTTACCAGGTACTTCAAATCGTTATTCCTGAATGTCGAAACTGGCAGGAATTGGATGCCAAACTTCGAGAATCAGGAATTACCACCAAGCTTATAAATAATGGGAGTACAGACAAAATCCAGGGAGTACGGTTTGGTAAAAACGGATATAAATTCAACGGCTCCAAAATTGACAGGGCATTTAGCTTTTCTAAAATTAGTTACCAACTTCAGCAAAATGACAGGTCAATGCAGTTTCAACGCGAACAGGAACAGCGTAATAGCCCCCAAAATGCCGAGGGATTTTCTTCTGCAGTTGGAACAACGGTTTCTTCTCTGGGAGGAATATTCGATTTACTGAATGCTGGGTCTGGTTATGATGAAGGCTATGCCGAATATTTAAGACAGGAAGCCCTGAAGAAAAAACGGAGGAAAAAAGGGCGCAGGTTGTAAAGAGCAAAATTAACAATAATGGGTACAAGCAAAATGGATTCTTCGACAGTTTATGCCCTATTTGACGAGTTAAAATAAAAACTACAATTATTCCACTTGACGAGAAAATAAGCCTGTTACAAATTCCGCAAAATACGGTTATGCGCAAAGAGCATATTTTTATTGTGGATTACAATGGTATTAGTTATTTTACTTTTATGGGGCGTAAATGTTTTGCAACTTGGGACCCAACCATATCGGTGAATACACTTTTAATCGTTTTTTAATTAATATTCAGCAACCTTTTAAAAAAGGTATTCGTAAGAGTTATCAAACAAAACAAACCCGTCATGAAACTCAATCTAATGTCCCATCTTCTTCTGCCATTGTATTGTTTGGCGGATACTATGCACAAGTTTGCCGGGTCTCTGTGTCAAAGAACATCAAAAAAACAGGCAACCTTTTGCCTTTTCCCGGAATATATATATACGTAGGGCATCCGAAACCCGTACAAGTTATTGAATGTTTGCCCTATCAACAAAGACATGGACGTTTACGCTAAAAAACAGGACAAAAAAAACCCGGAATAAATCCGGGCTTAATTAATAATTATTAATAACGTAGCCGGGCGGCAACCCGTATGGCTACACTAAAAACATTTAAAGTTATGAAAAAATTTACATTTTTTTTCATTTCGGCTTTACTGGCCCTATCCTTTAATGGATTGTCTCAGATAAAAGTAAGCAGTACCGGAAAGGTTGGCATCAACACTACATCTCCCACCTATCAACTTGATATTAACGGGACTTTTCGAATTAATGATGGGGAAAGTACATTAACCTTTCAATACGGGGCATTGTCTCCCTCTTATTCAAGCTACAGCACGCTTGGCGACTATGGCACTATGTGGGAAGAGCTTTACGCTACACAAGCCTATTTTAACTACAACCCTGTTATTATGTCTGATGTTAACGCGAAAACGGATATCAGGGATTTACCCAATGTTAAAAGCAAGTTACTCTTGCTACATCCTGTTTATTATAAACTAAAACCAAAGTTCAAAGGCGATGAAAAAGCCGATGCAAAAATTGCAGAAAAGGCTGCAACTGAACAATTGGGATTAATAGCCCAGGAAGTGCAAAAAATAATCCCGGAGATTGTAACAGAAAGAGAAGACGGGACTTTAGGTATTCGCTATACCGAACTTATCCCTGTTTTGATTAAAGCTGTACAGGAACAACAGGCAGAGATTGATGATTTAAAGGCCCGTATCGAGAAACTGGAATCTGATAAATAAAAGAAAAATGAAGACACTTATATATAACATACTAATTATTCTGGCAATATTTATCGGAGCCCAGACAGAAACTCTGTCTCAAACTACCCACTACCATTATCGCTTTTCCTATGACAGTAGTGGGAACAGGGAGAAAAGGATATATATAGGGACTGAATTAAAAAGTGCCACAATTGAAGGGAGTACAGCGTTTAAAAAAGAAGAACCGCTTATCGATAAAGTCGGTTTCGGGGAAATTAAAATTTACCCAAACCCGACCAAAGGAAACCTTGTTGTAGAAATTCCTGATTTGGAAGCCGAGGCAATCAGGTTACTGATTTTCAATCTCCAGGGGAAACAACTTGTCAATAAGAATGTTTCGCCGAATACGCGTACCCAACTCAATATGAACAGCTTTCTATCCGGGATGTATATTATGAAAGTTGTTGCAGGAAAAGAATCTTCTGATTGGAAAATTATTAAAAATTAAGAAAACGCTCCAATAAACTTTTATCAATTAAAAATTGAACCATGTGTTCAATGGATTTCAATTTATAATTAAACAGAACAATAAAGATTACCATGAAATTATTATATATAATACTCATCATGTTGGTGAGTGCTGTTCCTGTTTTGAGCCAGGAGTTTGATATGGTCATAACCTCAACCGACGTTGGGACCAAAACTTACCAGGCAAGGAACAGTATCACGTTTGGGAATAACTATTCTTATACTCCTAATGGAGGCACCTTAACCGCTGAAATAATGGATCCGATAGTTTCGGGAACTTCAAATTATTTTAGTATCGTTGATCCAATGAGCAGAACGTTAAATACAGCTTATTTAGTTGGCGCAACGAATGGCTCGTTTAATGTCAATGCACTGGGAGGTGCAACATATACAATACCATTGCAGGTTCCAGATGGCGTTGGCGGGTTTGCCCCAACCCTCTCTCTGGCATATTCGAGTAACAGTGGGGATGGCATTGCCGGATACGGGTGGAACATCGGAGGCCTCTTTGTAATAACTCGCAGTCCGAAGACTTATTATCACGATGGAACCAATGTAGGGATAGATCTAACTTCAACGGACAGGCTCTCTCTTGACGGACAACGTTTAATCTGCGTATCAGGAACCTATGGTGCCAATAACTCATTATACAGGACTGAAATTGACAATTTTTCAAAAATCACCTGCCTGACTGATGGCACTTCAACTCCGAAACGGTTTCTTGTGAAAACTAAGAGTGGTGAAACCATCGAGTATGGTTATGAGGGAGATTCCGACCAAACAATTGATGGACTAACAGAAGAAGTTAGTTGGTATGTTGACAAAAGAACCGATCTTTACGGGAACACAATTGAATACGAATACCTAAAACAATACGGGCACAATTATATCGGGGAAATTAAATACGGACCCAACACCATTACCTTTTATTATAAGGAACGGAACGATAAAACAACATCATATTTCGTCGGAGGTACATTAGAGCAAAATCTTATCCTCGACAAGATTGAAATGAAATACAATTCAACGCTTGTCAAAAAATATGAACTAAAGTACAATTACTATAATACGTCACCCTATTATACCAACAATTCAATACTAAACGAAGTAATTGAATATGGAATCAATAATAGCAGATACAATTCCACTGTCTTTTCGTATGAATACCCTACAGGGACTTGTTCTAACTACCCTTATTTTTCATATAACAGTTATATTTCAACAGCTTATACTCAGTATAAAGGAGATTACAACGGAGATGGAAGGGATGATATTTTTACAGTAAATAATTCAAACAAAAAAAGCTGGCGTTTATACCTTGCCACGGAATATGGTGGCTTTACCTACCAAACCTCAGGAACTGTAACTTTTGATATCCATCAGGCAATTGCAACTGACATAAATGGAGATGGGGCAGATGATCTAATGCTGAGGTGTTTCGTTGACCGGGGATATTACTATCCATATGGAGTCAGTGACTTTTATCAATTTTACTATTCAATTTCAGACGAATCTACATTCCAAACGCCACAGTTTTTTACAAACGCATATTATTCGTTATCAACCCTAGCTGGCGTGAAGATTGAGAATTCAATTTTGGAGAACAGTTCTACAGATTTTGATGGCGACGGATTGGAAGATATGTTTGTCAGAACCAACAGCTCCTGGAAAGTTTTTGGCTATAGTTTCAATGGATCATCTCTTTCATTCTCGGAAAAATATTCTGGTTCAGGGACGTTACCTGGTGATGATTTAAAGTTTGGTGATTTTAACGGGGATGGGAAGATGGATTTATTCACCTTTGATGATAATGGTTTGAAAATCTATACCATTAACGGAAACTCTTTAACAATGCTTTATTCTGGATTATATCCTAATAAAAATCACCTTTTTAAATTAGGTGACTTCAATGGCGATGGTAAAATCGATATTTTTGTGTATGGATCAGGCTCTTATGAATGGTCGCAGTGGCAATTCCGTTTATCTACCGGCACAGGTTTTGTAGCTAAATATTTTACAAAAAAGAAATCTGACCTGAAAAGCGATGTAGTTTATACCGGAGATTTTAATGGCGATGGCCGCACCGATATACTGGCTTTAAGTAAAAACACCAGCAATAATCCACGACAATACTATTTTATTACAAAACCTAACGCTACCGATATGAGTAGTGAATATTACGAGCGTACAGAGTACAACAAAGATTACCAGTTTACTTTGGGCGATTACGACGGAAACGGCAAAACGGATATCATTGTTACATCTGCCACCAACGGTTATAGTCGTGGAAAAATAACAGGGAACACGAATATTCTCCTTTCCAGGTTTGCCGACGGGCTAAACAATACGGGAGCTTTATCGTACCGAAAACTTTCAGGAGAATACAGTAACTATGAAAAAGGCACTACTTCCGTTAGTTTCCCCGTTTTTACCTATATGGGCCCCTAAACGTTGTAAGTGAATACTGGACAAACGGAGGTTCTTCATTGAATCAGGATTACAGCTATAAAGGCTTAAAGATCCACCGCCAGGGAAAGGGAGCTTTGGGATATGAGCAAATTACTGTTGAGGAATCGCAGTCAGGCACCAAAACTGAAACAAACTCGGGGTATAATAGTACATTTTTTTATCCAACTGTATTGTCAACAGTAAACTATGCCGGAGGCGACATAATAAGTAAAACGAGGAATACATGGAGCCAGCAAACAACGGTATCTGTTACCGGATTGGAGCCCATCTTTCCATACATCTATTATCATTTGAATCGTGACGTGCTAAAAGGGCAACAGGATTCTACCAATTACACTTACGACTCTACAATAAAAGGCAGTTTAAAAGAAGCCAAACAAAAATTTGACAACGGGGTTACCAAAACAACCACAAACAGCTATTATAGCAACGACGAAACCAACTGGTATATTGGAAGAATAAAGGAATCGCTTGTTAAGTTTGAGAAAAGCGGAGAAGCAACACAATCAAACAAAACAACTTATACCTATTATACTGACGGGAAATTAAAACCGGATTTTATCCGGTACAACGTGGGTACTGCATGGGAATACTCGGTAAATCACGACTATTACAGCAATGGTAACCTTAAGCAAACCTATCAGCAAGCTTCTGGTCTTGAAGCTCGGGACACCGATTACGAATACGAAACCAACGGCATTCGTCTGAAGAAAGTAACTGATCCTTTGAGATTTGAAACAAATTATACTTATGACACTTACGGTCGTTTGCAAAAAGAAACCGACCACAGGGGCAACGAAACCACTTTTACTTACGATAATATGGGACGGCCTGCTACCCAAGCGGAACCCGGCGGTTTTGTTACCACAACAGCCTATAATTGGGGATCTGACGGTGTATTAAACAGTGAGGTTTACACCATAACAACTTCGGGTAACGACGGCTCGCAATCAAAAACATGGTACGATAGGGAAGGAAAGGAACTACGAACTGATGTGAAAAGTTTTGGCGGGACAATTTATTCGAATACCGCATACGACTCTAAAGGAAGGTTGTGGAAGAAATATGAACCGGGCACTACCACCACCATCCCATCTGATTATACATTGTATGAATACGACACCAAAAACCGCCTAAATAAGATTACTACCGCAGGAGGAAAGGTTACCAATATTACCTTTTCAGGGAACCGTGTAACCGAAGCCTCGGAAGGGTTAACAAGTTGGAAAGAAACCAACAGTCAGGGGCTACTAACTACAGCATCCGATTTTGGAGGAAACTTAACCTATTTCTACTACCCCAACGGACAGGTAAAAAGCATTAGCCATCCGGGAGGTGAAACTAAAATGGAATACGACCTTGCAGGGAATCAAACCAAATTAAACGACCCAGATGCCGGAATAACAAAGTATTACCACAATGCCTATGGGAGAATGACCGCACAGGTAAATGCCCAGGGCGATAGTACTTATTACCGGTACACTTCCGATGGTTTGCTTGATTACCATACTACAGGTTCGGAAACAACCGATTACACCTATGATAGCTACAAGCAGCTAACCAACATTAGTTCGCCCGGTTCGGTAACCCGTACCTACAGTTATGCAACAACCGGAGTAAAAGGGCGATTAACTGGCATCGCAGAGAATATTGCCGGTACAAATTTTTCTACTACATTTGATTACGATGGAGTCGGGCGTATGTATAAGCGTACACATCCTTCGGGAGTAGTTGAGGAAAATGTTTACGACAGCAACTCGGGGTTGCTCGAAAAAGTTAAGGCAGGCACAACAGTTGTTTGGGATATTGATGCAATGAACGAATACGGGCAAATAACCAGTGCCAAATATGGCATAAACCTTACGGCTACCATGAATTATGACATGGGCCTGCCTGACAATGCAACTATTGGAAGTATTTATAGTTACGATTATGAGTTCGATCCGAAATTTGGCTGGCCTAACTACCGCAAAAACATGAAACACGGTGTGCTTACTGAAAACTTCGGGTACGAAAACCTCCGACTCGACAGCATTTGGGGCACTACAAACAATGGCTTTGGCTACGAAAACTCGGGCAATATTACCCGTAAAAATGACCTAGGTTTAATGGAATACGATGGATACCAGATTACCGACCTTTATGCCAAAACTGCCAGTTTGGTACCTGTTGACTCCCAAACGATTGATTACACATGGTTTCAGCAGGTAGAAAATATTAGCGAAGGCGATTACTCTGCCACATTTACCTACAACAGTGACCAGCAACGCTGCAAAACGGAAGTAAACCAAAACGGCAGCACACTTTACACTCGCTGGTACCCCGGTAGCCGGTACATAAAAGAAGTAAACGGAAGCACTACTACGCAATACACCTGGCTGGGGGGCGATGCCTATTCCGCCCCGGTAGTAAGCGTAAAGATAGGAACAGCCACACCTGTTATTTACTATGTTCTGCGCGATTACCTCGGCAGCATCACTCACGTAGTAAAATCTACCGACTTGACGAATAAAGAATACAGCTTTGATGCCTGGGGCCGACGAAGAAGTGCCGACGACTGGAACTATACACTCGATGCCAATGACCAGGCCCTTTTTGCAGGGCGTGGTTTTACCGGGCACGAGCATCTACCTGAGTTTGGGTTGATTAATATGAATGGACGCTTGTATGATCCTTTATTGGGGCGCATGCTAAGTACTGATAATAACGTGCAGTTACCGGATTTTACTCAGAATTTTAATAGGTACAGTTATGCCCTGAATAACCCGCTAGTCTACACAGATCCTTCAGGCGAAATTGTATGGGCTCCAATTATTGCTTTTGCAATTTGGAGTGGATCGGTGAATGTTGCCACACATAGCCAAAATATCGATAATTTTTGGCAGGGGTTGGGATATTTTGGAATTGGAGCGGGAGCTGCGACTTTGGGGGGCGTTGCTGGGCAGGCAGCTTCTGTTGCAACTTCATTTGGATCAGGAGCTTTGATTGGAGGAACCGGTGCATTTGGAAGCTCACTAATTGCAAGTGGAGGAAACGCTTTAATGAGTGGCTCCGGATTTAACTTAAACTCATCTTTAATAGCTGGAGGAATTGGTGCACTAACAGGAGGTTTTGCTGGTGCAGCAAATGCACACATGGCAAATCTAGAGAATGATAACCTATTGGCTTACGAATATACAGTAGATGTAAAGACAGGGAAAATTAACCAAGTATCCAAACTAGGAGGCTATGATACACATTTCTACCAGTTAGGTTATGCTACTGACAATGGATCTGCATTTAGATATTTAATGACACAGGTTGTTGAAGGCGCCAATACAATTAATTCATTCCGATTTTGGCAATCCGCCGCTTCGACTATTTCTGCATTTAGTGTGCCTGCTTCGGGGCTTACTGGTTATTTTTTAGAACCGAAAGGACCTGCAACAACAACTAGGAATTTAAATAGAAGAGTTCCCGCACAATCATATAATTTAACTCCCAATATTAACAGCTATCCTAAAGATTATATGATTTATAATGATAATGTTCCAGCATCCAGAGGAATAACAATACATTCAGGTAATAAACCTGCGCATACAAGAGGATGTCTTTTACCTGGGTCCAACTGGTCAGGAGAAGATTTTGTGGGATTATCATTAAATAAATTAAAAAAGCTAAGAACATACATTAGCCAAACTGGAGAGTGGGACGTTCGTTTAAACATATATGATGCATTTTATTAATTTATAGATATGAATAACTTTATTTTGGTAATTTATTTGACTGTTTTGTTTTCTTATAACTATAAAATTTCTAAAAGTGATTTAGAAAACAGATCAGAACAACCTATTGAGAGAGGATACAAATTAACCTCTTATGAGGCACTTAAAAAGGATGAATTATTAAAGGGGTATTTATCGAAATTTCCAGAAAGAACTTCACAAGAGAAATTCTTTGAATATTTCCCAAATAATTTTTGTGAACTTAAAAGTATTTTCGGATACGATGAAACTGATACGACCGAAATATCTTTTGGTCCTCTCTATGAGGATTCACAAAGATATATTGATGCGTTTTTTAACAAATTAAATATTGACCAAACAAAAATAGTAAAACGAGTAATAAAAATTTGTTATGATGGATATTGGCAGGCTGATGGCATCAGCATCTTTCAGGATTATCTGCATTTAGGTATGAAAAATAATATTGTAACCTATATCACAGAGTTAGGTTTAAAAGATAAAAACGAAATTCTTAGCTTTTGGCACTTTTATTATGATGGTCCACACCCTGAGAATTATCAGGAAGATTACCAGAGAGTGTATATAAAAGTACAAGCAATAGACCCGAGAGTTGCAGATTTAATGAAGCAATCTTATAAAAAGTTATTATCAGAATATGATGGGCATGGGCATTAGGCAACAGAAGCCTCGGTTCAATCCGGGGCTTTTTAAAAGTTCTTTGAAACAATCTTATAATGGTTTTTCTCTTCTGAATTACCAATAAATACAAATTTTTGAGATGTTGGCAATAATTATTTGTATCTCCATATTATACTATGGCTGAATCCGTTGCTTTTCGGGCGGTAGCTGGTCATGAATTGATTCATGCTTATCACAATTTTACAATTCCAAATTTAAGTAGAGTTTATACTGAGAGAGTAGCTTATAAATACACTTACGATACCTATGCGGGAGCAGGTCTATGGAATAAAGCTTTTGGGATTTATAGAACCGCCATTTCTAATGGCTATTGGGGGACATACCCAGCTCGTTATCAGATTCCGACCCCTCTGGGGTGGTAAATTTTAAATTCAAATATTATGAGAACATTTATATTTATTAAACTTGTATTCATTTTCATTCTAATTATTAACTGTTATTTGGGAATGTCGCAGAATAAATTTATTCAATATCTTGATTTTGAAAAAGCATGCAAAAGCAATCCTGATTTAAATATCATAGGTAAGGATTATAACTTGCTCTATGTTTTATTATTAGACTCGTCCTATAAAGAATGTTTTTTTAACTATGATTCTAACTTAGAAGAATTGTTTAATGGATATTCTTATGGTTTAAACCAAAATGAGTTTAGTGTAGGCTTCAAGACCCAAATGACAAAAGTAAAGGATATTTTTGATTCGAACATTCTGATAAGCCGGATTTTTAATTGTGTTTTTGATACCATAGAATTACAATCAGGTAAACAAATAATAACTTATCCAATATATTTGAAAGGAAATACTGCTGTTTTTGAAATATCAAACGGAAGCGCTTGTGAAATTTATTATTTAAAATTATATAAGGGAATTGTGCAAATAAATTGGCTTGGGGGAATAGTAGAATGAATTTCTCTACTTCCTCTTATGTTTTGCGGGATAAATATTTTACCGTTTATGACGGATTATTCTAAATAAAATGATAAAAATTAGGGGTTCTGAAATTCTTTGAATGGTAAGGACCCTTAATTTTATTAGATAGTTCTTTGAGAAAACTGTCATGGGCTTTCCCTATGCGGAGGAATTGAAGTGGGCTTCTTTACCAGCCACGAGCACCTGCCAGAGTTTGGGTTGACTAATATGAATGGACGTTTGTATGATCCGCTTTGGGGACGTTTTCTTAGCCCGGATAATAATGTGAGATGCCGGACTTTACTCAGAACTTTAATCGGTATAGTTATGCTTTGAACAACCCAATGATCTATAATGATCCTGATGGGGAGTTTATTTTCTCATCGTTACTTCCAGGCGTTGGGGTCTTTATTGATGCCGCTTGCTGGGGTGCTGTGATTGGCGGTGCAGGCTATACTGCAAGTGTAGCATTTAGTGATGGTGGTTTCAATAATTGGGACTGGGGGCAATTTGGAAAATCAGCAGGAATGGGAGCAATCTCTGGTATTGCGACAGCAGGTGTAGGTCAAATGTTCGGGCCTATCGGAAATATGGGCTTCGGTGGAGAAATTGCAAGGGCGTACACGCATGGTTTTGCACAAGGTATGATATCTGAGACTTTTGGTGGCGACTTTATCTCTGGATTTGCTGCCGGAGGTTTAGGTTCTTTGGGAGGGTCTGCTTTTATGATGTACGGAGGCAGATTTGCAAGCAGTACGATCGGAAACTATGCCTTTTCTGGATTAGCTGGAGGCGTGGGAGCAGAATTATCAGGAGCTAATTTTTGGGAAGGCGCTGCTATTGGTTTAATGACAGCAGGGTTAAATCATTTACAACAAGGCTTAACAAGACCGAAATTTGACGATTTACTAGCAAATTATCCAACAGACCCGAATAATCCAATGGCTGATATGGCAGGTGAAGATGTGTACAAGCTCATAGGAGGACAAGTATTGTCAGAACACAATAGGGATCCCAATTCTTATCGAAATGCATGTGCATTAAGAACATCAAGAGCATTAAACTACGCTGGAACAGGTATTCCTAAAATACCAGGTAAAACATTAGCTGGAGCAGACGGCAAAAACTACTTTTACAGAGCTTCTAATTTATATAAATGGATGTCTAAACCAGCTGTGTTTGGCAAACCAAATATATCAACAACAAATGCAGCTAATTTGAGCGGAAATAAAGGGATATACATTATGCAAGCAAGTTATCCTGCAAGATTTGGAGCTTGGGGACATGCTACTTTATATAATGGCAGCAGCTTTATTGGTCATGGTTATGTAGGTTCATATGCTCATAGGTATAATCTTTGGAATTTTTAATTGTATAACATGAAAAATTTAGTTAGCCTAATTTCAATCATTGCGGTCGTTAGTTGTTCGGGCAAAGGTCAGACTGAAGCTAAGAATAGAGAGCAGTTAAAAGAGTACTTCTTATGTTGCTGTATTGACTATGGCTTCAAAAATATTGGAATCGCTGAAGTAGATAACTCCAAGAATATCTACTTTGATATATTGCAATATGAACTTCCTGCAATGCAAAAAGTAGATAGCTTGGCAAAAGCTTTTGTAAACTCAATTGAAGTATCAGGATATGAAAACCGAATAACAAGAGGGATAGTTATTCTTAGTATTGAAGAATCCAAAAGCAAAAAGATAGACTCTTTTATTAGGAAACTTGATAAATATATGTTGAAAGAGTAAAATAAGAAGCTCCGCTCCCGTGCGATTGCATCGCGTGGTTTTAAGGTAACAGCATATTCCGGGGTATAAGTTTGTAATAAAAATAAGGGTTCAGAAATTCTTTTGAATGGAAGAACCCTTAATTTTACAACCAATAGCTCTTTGAAAAACAATTAATTTTAAACGGATGAAAGCCTTACCGTTGTGGAAAGATTTACAATGAGCAACACAAAGGGAACAGGAACCCCGGAGCGGGCTCAACAATCAAAATGCAAATAACGAAATAACAGATATTTAAGTAAGAATTAACGACATGAAGAAATTACTAATTGCCTCTATTCTGATAAGTATGTCATTCTATGCCTCATCACAGAATAATACTTCTTTTTCTTTTAATTACCAACACCTGCACAAACAAGGAAATCATAGGGTTGGAGTAGGGTTAAAAAAACAAATCTGAAAAAACGTTGTATTATTATCTGATGTAAATTACTTTTTTAGAAAATACCACGGGATTTTTGAAGAGAATTTTCAAAAAGAATATTATTCGCGATATGCTGCATTGAACCTGAATGCTGGCTACAACATTTCATTGGCAGAAGGCTTTAACCTTATACCCTATGCCGGAATTGGATTGTTTTATGAAAATATTGATGGCTATGTTTCTTCCGATGGTGGGGGAAGCTACACAAATAATTATCCCGGATATAACGTAAGTATTGATGACAATATTGTGGCGCCTTTGGCAAACATTGATTTACTGGTGGAATATTATTTATCGGGCCATTTTCTTATTACTGGTGAGATAAAAGGGCAAATTGATATATACGATGGAACTTATAATAGTTTTCCTAATTTGACGTTAGGAATAGGATATCGGTTTTAATGTCCAAATGCACAATCGATATCTCTTTATCAATGGAACTACCTTGTAACCCATTAAACTAAGCAGCAAGGCGAGTATGCTGAAAATCGTACAGAGTAAGCAATGAATCAAAAAATCAACAATGAAAACTATTAAATTTATTTTATTAAGTGTTATTTCCTTGTTTTGTGTCAGCTCTTTTGCACAGACGACTTTCGGAGTAAGAGGAGGGTTAAACCTGGCGGATATTTCGTTAAAAGCCTCAGGAATTGGCATTGATGCCTCAAAAATGAAGCCGGGGTTCTATATTGGAGCAGTGGTAGATCATTCCCTAACCAACATCTTTGCGTTTGAGACAGGTTTAATGCTTGAGACCAAAGGGAGCAAGATTAAAGGCAGTGCAATAGGCGGTACAACGGGCGAAGCAGTTACCAATATTTTGTATCTCGATGTCCCAATAAACTTAAAAGCTTCTTATGATTTGGGCGGGATTGGAATTTATGGATTATTTGGCCCGTATGTTGGATTCGCATTAAGCTCGAAAGATAAATATACAGGAGACTTTGAGAGTGTGGCCGGGATGAGTGAATACGATAATAAAATTGGGAACAGTGACACCGATGACCTTAAAAGAATGGATTTTGGACTGACGATGGGAGCTGGAGTTGAGATTGATAAGTTCCAGCTTGGAGTTGGATACGACTTGGGTTTAGCCAATATTCAACCCGGAGGTGACAGCGATAATTTTGCTAAAAACAAAGTACTCAAAATATCAGTTGGCTTTATGTTCGGGAAGCAACACTATCCCATCGTTATTAAGCAAACATAAAGCAATATTGCTTTATGTTTGCTTACGTGTATTGCTCAACAAAAGTCAGGTAACACTCACTAATTTAAAATGAAAAAGAATCTAATATTACTTTCGTTTTTTGCTATTTTAACTAGTCGATCCTTACTAACTCAAATTTAGGAGTTTGATTTTTGGAAGAGAATATTTTTGGTTTGTTATAATCAGTAGCCAAAGAATTGCTTCTTTGATTTTATTGAGTAATCCGCGGAAATTGAATCCTGCAGCAGCTAAGTTTACGTTCATAGCGTTGCCAATATTCCCTTTTAGGTAATTCTTCACCATCCTATGGTCATGTTTTACATGCCCTATTACTGGTTCTACTGCCGCCCTGCTCCTGCATTTTTTACGCATAGTAGCTTTACTGTATGGCTGCTTTACATTGGGTGGTCTTGGGGTGACAATTATTGTCCCATTTATTTCCTTCTTCCCTTTGTAACCCCTGTCAACAATCGCATTTTTGAATTTAATCCCACTAATCTTTTCAACATTATCAAGGGCTGGTTTAAGTGTTACTGTATCGTTTGGATTGCCATTGAAGTTTTTTACCCCAACAATAATATTAACCTTGGGCACAACAGCAAATGATACTTTTGAGCCAAACTCAAATTTTTTATGAGCTTTACCCTTTGCAATACAAGTTGTCGTAGGTTCATGCAAGCTGTAAACCTTATTCTTATCCGATTGCTTTTGTGCAATTACCTTATTGCAATTAATAAGTTGTTCCTGATATTGTGCAAATGCGGTTTCGTCTAATGATCTTTCCAATTCTCGCACTAGTCTCCCTGCAATAGTCCTCAGTTTACGCAAAGCAGCCCTCGCTTCCTTCTTACGCTTTGGGTGATGTGCAAAACGTTGTTTTAGCAATAAACCTTTCATGGTTCGCCTGTATGTTTGACGTTGGTGGACTTTTTCTTGCTTAGCAATTTTGTTGCACAATTTTATCACCTTGAGTAAAAGCTTAGCATCTGTTGGGTAGGTAATATTTTTCTCTTGGGCAGTCGTATCAATCAATACATCCCTGCATTGTATTTCATCTTTCCTGGAGTGGACTGATACCTGGAATATTTTTTCAGCACCTTTCTGACCAATGCGTTTTCGGAAGTGTACCATATCCGAAGGATCACAGGGGTATTCCCACTGAAATTCAGCTTCCCCACAGAAATATTGAAAATAAGGATTCTGTAGCCATTGAGCCATAACTGTCTCATCCCCCAGATTATAAATTCTTTTCAGCAACAATAACCCAACCATAGTGCGGATAGGGATTCCAGGTTGACCAGTGTGGGAATACAATGGGATAAATTCATCTTCAAATACTCCCCACTCAATTTGATGAGCTAAAACCACTAGCTCATACCTGGGATTAATGATATCCTTTAAAATCGGACGAAACAAATTCTTTTGATTCTGATTAGGCAATTTCCCTTTCATATTCTGCAAGGTTTTTCTCTAATTTACTAATAACCTTGCAATTAAAATAGTAACAAAACAGTATGTTTTTAACAACTGAAGGTTAATAATCAACCTGTTGTGGGGTTGTTAAGGATTGACTAACTACTACTGCGATAGGACAGATTATTAAAAAAGATGTAATCGTGGAATTTGATGGCAATTATTCCAATACAACCACAGAAACCGGGGTAATAACCAACTTATCTCAAACAGACGGAAAATATTTAAATATCAGTCCGTCAACCGGATATTTCCTTACCGATAATTTTGTTGTAGGTATTGGTCTCGATTACATCCGGAACAAAGAAACGCGCTGGAACAACCTGTATTTTAACGATCGTATTCATCTTGAATCATTAGACATCAAATCGAAAGCCTTTTTGCCAAACGTTTATCTGGCAAGATATTTCTCAATTACTAACAAGTTTTATTTTTCTGCGAAAATGAAGGTCAGCTACGGAAAAATTAAAACCGAATTTGAGACCGTGTATATGGAAAACGAGAACTTGTCTTCGGATGGACTTTTCGATATTTTAGAAGGTACAAATCCTTCCGTGAGTAGCTTATCAGGGGAATCGGATGCTGATTATTTTAGCCCGCAACTAATACCCGAATTAACTTATTTTATCACAGACAGGTTTAGCGCCTGTTTAGGATTGGGGGGTATTAAATACTCGATTACTGACTGGGAGGATAGTAATTCTGATTGGAACGTCAATTTTAATCCGGCTTACTGGAGTTTGGGGATGAAAATTAGGATGTAAAAACTTCCGCTCAGGTTTTAAAAAGCATACTTACAATTATGCTTATAAAAAGAGGTTGCAATCTATTAGATTTGCAGTCTCTTTTTTTTATTGTGAACCACTGAGCAATTGATTTCAAGGTAATGAATAACATTTGCCTAAATATTGAGTAGCATTTTCTATAATATTCTTAAAAATAGTTGAAACTTTTGTATCTTTATTTTAAATAAAAGTCGCTCATTGTATTTTGTGCAAAAAGAAGAAAAGAACGGAAGTTTGCTCGTTTCTAAATCGTTACCTGTCACACTTTATGCATACTGTAATGCATTCATTTACAGCCATAAGGAATATTTGACATGCCTTAATACGTGTGGAGTAATATTTTTGGTGATTTGGCATTTTTCCCTGTATTTTCTAATCATTAACCGTACAGATTGTTCTGACAACTGGTTCCCCAATCGATTAATAAATAAATACTTCTGATTTTCGATTTCAGATGAAAATAATAGATAGTAATTCTGGAGTGCTCTTTTAATATCTTTATTGATTATCTGGATATTTCTTTCCTTGAGGTCTTATCTTTAGTTGCAAAAGGCATGAAAAGCGAAGAGATAGCAGAAGAATTGTACATCAGCGCAAACACTGTAAACAACCATCGGCGCAAACTGCTTAAAAAGTTAGACGTTTCCAATTCCTCGGAGGCTGTAACCTTAGCTTTGAAACTGGGGATAATTTAAAGTAGATACCTTAGAGAAGTGTTCTTAACCGAAGCCACTCAACAATACACAAAGTATCCGTCCATAAACGAATATTTTGCATGGGGCTTAAAAAATAATCCATCACAAAATCGAGTAGGTAGGGGGATTGCTCCCCCGCCCTCTCACACCACCGTGCGTACTCTCGTATACGGCGGTTTCAAATTAATTTTGTAACAGACTGTATCTAACCGACATGTTAAACAACCCTAAATCTTCGAACCATTTTAGGTTCATAGCTTGATGAACTTGTGGACATCCTGATTTACGCCACCAACCTTTGCCCGAAAGGGCTAAAATCCAACTTTGCCAATTTGGTACTCCTAAACTCCTTAAGAAGCGTTTAAGCGTAATGGCCCGTTTGCACTGTTTCAGGCGGTAACAACGTAATTTCCTGCGTATCCACGCATCGAGGTTGCGCAAGAGATTCTTACATTTGGCGATGTGAAAATAATTTAGCCAACCTCTAAGGACCGGTGCCAACTCCGAAACTACTTGTCCAAAGCTTACTCCCCTGTTTCTCTTGGTCAGTTCCCTTACTTTCTTCTTTAACCTTTCCACGCTTTGATTTGCAATAGTTATAACTCCTGCGTCAAGTATGGTATAGCCTAAAAACTTGGTCTCGCTACTTTTGCAAACCTGACTTTTCTGTTCATTTACTTTTAATTTAAGTTTGTTGGTGAGATACGAACAGACCGACTCCTTCACCCTCTCGCCTGCTCTTTGGCTGCGAACAAATATGCTGAAATCGTCTGCGTACCGAACAAAGTAATGCCCTCGCTTTTCGAGTTCCTTATCTAATTCATCTAAAACAACATTAGATAAGAGTGGCGAAAGTGGGCTTCCTTGGGGTGTGCCTTTCAGGCGTTGGTGGACAAGCCCACCTATCATAACCCCACTCTGCAAATATTTGCGTATTAGCTTTAGAAGTGGCTTACAGCGAATAAGCTGTGATAGACGATGCATCAACCTATCATGGTTGACTTCGTCAAAGAAGCTCTTCATATCCATATCAACAACTACGTTCCTTCCTTCCTTTACGTACGTGCTTGCTTGCTCAATTGCCTGCTTAGCATTACGCTTGGGACGAAAGCCATAGCTGTGATTTGAAAATACTTGTTCGTAAATGGGGGTTAATACCTGAGATATTGCCTGTTGTATAATCCTATCCTTTACGGTTGGGATACCTAACTGGCGCACTCCTCCATTGGGCTTGGATATTCCTACTGCTTTTACCGCCGAGGGAAGGTATTCGCCCCGTAGTATCTGGTCTACCAACTCGTCGCCTTCTTTCGCAAACCAGTCTGCAAATTTACCCACGGGAATATTATCTACGCCCGCTACGCCCTTGTTCCTTTTCACTTGTTTGTAAGCCCTACTGATATTTTCAGACGAGCATACAATGCCGATTAATCCTTCTGTAAAGACTCGTCCCTGGTTCGTCTCTTTACCTAATTGCCCCGCCAATGTTGTTTTCGCTCCGATTACGTCATTACGATTTCCAAATTGACCAATAGCCTCCTGTTTATGCTCTATGAACATATCACGCTGGTAAACTATTTGTTGCTGGTGCCCCATAGATAAAAGTCTTGTCCGACTGCTTCTTTAATTAACTGATTCAGACCTTCTCCCCTTAAAAAAAAGGATACTATGTCTTCTGCTGACTTCTCAAAACCTTACGCTGATTGTCTCCGCTCAGTTTGTTGTTTAATGCAACAGGTTCTGAGACCTCTCGGGATAAGATAACATACTTTCGTCACGTCCTACCTGATTTACCCTAAGTGTTTACGGTTGGCTTTGGGGCTTTCCCAATCCATGGCTCGGTTGCCCTTCACTATTGAGCCTTATATCAGGTTTCTGTTCGTTAGGACTATGACTTTGCTGATGGCTTCCTTCAGATTTGGGGTCGCCCCCAACACCCTTGCCAATTGCTAGTTCTTCCTGTCAACTGGGCGAACTCAAGAACGTTTCATCTTGATAGCACGTTACCATGCCCGACATACCAAAAAAGCGCAGTAAATATTTGATTTACTGCGCTTTGTTAATTATTGATTATCCTTAATAATCGTACCCTATTTCACTTCTTCGAAATCAACGTCAGTTACTTCGCCATCCCCTTTCGACTGGCCTTGCTGCCCTTGTTGTTGGGCTCCGGCATCAGGGCCTGGCTGCGCGCCGCCCTGGGCTTGTTGCGAAGCGTTATACATTTCTTGCGAAGCTGCTTGGAAAACGGTGTTCAGTTCATTCATTGCAGCATCAATAGCAGCCAAATCTTTCGAAGCATGTGCTTCTTTCAATTTTTTCAAAGCATCTTCTATTGGTTGCTTTTTATCGGCCGGTAATTTATCGCCAAACTCTTTCAATTGTTTTTCCGTTTGGAAAATCAAACTGTCGGCCTGGTTAATTTTATCGGCAGTTTCTTTTGCCTGCTTATCGGCTTCTGCATTGGCTTCTGCTTCGGTTTTCATCCTTTTTATTTCATCGTCAGAAAGGCCAGAAGAAGCTTCAATGCGGATTGATTGCGATTTCCCGGTAGCTTTATCTTTCGCGCTTACATTCAAAATACCGTTGGCATCAATATCAAAAGTAACTTCAACTTGTGGCACGCCGCGTGGTGCTGGTGGTATCCCGTCTAAATGGAAACGGCCAATGGTTTTGTTGCCCGATGCAATTGGGCGTTCGCCTTGCAAAACATGGATTTCTACCGATGGCTGGTTATCGGCGGCAGTAGTAAATGTTTCCGATTTTTTAGTTGGGATGGTGGTGTTCGACTCAATCAATTTGGTCATTACCCCTCCCATGGTTTCTATACCAAGGGAAAGCGGGGTGACATCAAGTAGCAGTACATCTTTTACTTCGCCTGTTAAAACACCGCCCTGTATTGCTGCACCAACTGCCACAACCTCATCGGGGTTTACCCCTTTTGATGGCTCTTTGCCGAAAAAGCCTTTTACCTTTTCCTGTATGGCAGGGATACGGGTTGAACCACCAACCAAAATAACCTCATCGATTTCGCTTGCCGACAACCCTGCATTTTTCAGGGCTTTGCTGCACGGCTCAATTGTTGCATTTATCAGCCCGTCTGCCAATTGCTCAAATTTTGAGCGTGTCAATGTCCTTACAAGGTGTTTTGGGATACCGTCTACCGGCATAATATATGGCAGGTTGATTTCTGTCTGCGATGAGCTTGAAAGTTCAATTTTAGCTTTCTCCGCAGCTTCTTTCAAACGTTGCAGTGCCATCGGATCTCTTTTCAAATCAACACCTTCGTCTTTTTTGAACTCATCTGCCAGCCAATCAATAATTACCTGGTCAAAATCATCTCCTCCAAGGTGGGTGTCGCCATCAGTCGATTTTACTTCGAATACCCCATCGCCAAGTTCCAGGATTGAAATATCGAAGGTACCGCCGCCAAGGTCAAATACCGCAATCTTCATGTCCTTGTCCATTTTATCCAAGCCATAAGCTAAGGAAGCAGCAGTAGGTTCGTTAATAATACGGCGTACATTTAAGCCTGCAATTTCGCCTGCTTCTTTTGTGGCCTGGCGTTGCGAGTCGCTAAAATATGCAGGCACGGTAATTACGGCTTCGTTTACTTCCTGTCCGAGGTAATCTTCGGCAGTTTTTTTCATTTTTTGAAGTACCATTGCCGAAATTTCCTGTGGCGAATATTTCCTGTCGTCAATCTGCACCCTTGGGGTGTCGTTGTCGCCTTTTACAACTTTATATGGCACACGGCCAACTTCTTTAGAAACTTGTGCATACCTTTCGCCCATAAACCTTTTTATAGAGTAAATGGTTTTCTGGGGGTTTGTAATTGCCTGGCGTTTAGCCGGGTCGCCAACCTTCCTTTCTCCATTTTCAACAAAAGCAACAATAGACGGCGTAGTCCTCTTCCCTTCGCTGTTAGGGATTACTACGGGTTCGTTTCCTTCCATTACAGATACACATGAATTTGTGGTACCTAAATCAATTCCGATTATTTTTCCCATTGTTATATTTTTTCGTTATCAATTTCAAAATTTCGTTTCAGCAAGAGCAATGACTATGCCATGGCATCTTTATAAAATTAATGGCGAAAATATGGCACAGCTTGGATCAAATTTTATAGAAACCCTGTCAAATCCGATGACAAAAAGGCAGGAATCATATGATCATCTTAATAAATCGGGGGGTTTTTGTCAATACCGGCTCCGGTAAATAGCCAAAGTAAATTCCGGTCCGGAGAGCATAAATTTTTTACCGTCACCTATTTTCCAGGCAAAAGATAAATTTGCACGCGTTTTTGGATTTAGCTGGGTAAAATATTCTATATACGGTATGAAATTATGTTTTACCGGTTCAAAATCATCCCAGTCGTTAATGGCGACCCCAGGGATATACTCCACTCCAAAACCAAACTGCGATTTCAGGTTTGGGTAGTATGTCCACCCCAGGTTGGTTTCCAGCGTTGCCCAGTCATCGTGTTTGTATTTATTGTAGTTTAGCCCAACATTTAAATACCTGTTCCAATTTACGTTCACATATTTAGCACAATTGTATTGGACAAATCCACCATAATAAAAGTCGGGTTCCTGGTTACAATAATTAAAAAACGGCCCCAGCTCCAAACGCGAGCCATTTAACCGTGGCATAAATTCCCCCTGCCCCCATTCGGCAACCGGTATTTCAGGGTTTGCCAACAACATTGAAGTACGCAGGAAGTCAACAATTTCGGACAATTCCTTTCCATGCTCAAGTTCGACAGAGGGATCGCGCAGGATCTTTAATCCTGTGATTTTATTCGCCAATTTTTCAATCTCCTCTTTTGAGAACAATCTCCCTTTATAGTATTTATTCAGTAAATAATCGGCCGCCATATAGTGGTTCATCGGGCTTAACCGGCCAATCCCCCACCCTACTTTGGCAGAAATCCCATACCTGAATTTATTGTCCATCCCGCTCTCCTCAAAATCCGACCACGACTGTAGTGAATCCCGTACTGTCCCTTCAATTTTTTGATTGAACAAATCATCGCGGATCCAGGCACTGATTTGGAAAAGGGAATAATTCCTGTCATCGTAATAAAACCGGTTGGTATAATCAATTGCCAGCTTGGCCCGCAAACCAATTGTAAACTGGTCTCCGTCAACCAGTTCTGTCGAGGTACTGTCTGTCCAGTTGCCTGTCCCTACAAAAGGGCCCACATTAAAAGTCAAGTCAATAAATTCCTGTTTGTAACTTAAAAAATTCCAAATACGGTTTTCAAACTGGAATCCTGCCGAACCGGAAAAAAGTTCCTCATATTGCCTGCCACCATCGTTAAGGATCTCTTCCTTCTCATTTGAGCCGCTCAAATAAGCTCCACTATTCAATTCTTTCTTTATGAAGAAATAAACCTTAGAGGTGTCATTATTTTGCGCCCCGCCCGAGCCTGCCCCGGCAGGGGGCGATGCAAGTACATAAAAAGTGCAACCAAGGAAAAATGAAAAAAATAATGGTACTGGAATCAGCTTCTTCATATAGTTTCTGTTTTCTTAATAAAATACAAAATAAACAAACATGTTTTAATATAAACCATCCATGCGGTTAATAAACGTTAAGCCCCCAATTTTAATGTGCGAAATTACCAATAGTTTGTGAAGGTGAAAACCTTTGGCTATTTTTACCGGGTCAAAATATGAAAAAAGAAGAACAATGTCTGTACATAAAGAAATTAGGAGGGTGACCACTCACCGTCTGTCGGAAATGAAACTGCGCGGTGAAAAAATAACTATGCTGACTTCGTATGATTTCAGCATGGCGCAATTGGTAGATGAAGCGGGAATTGATGTCATATTGGTTGGCGATTCGGCATCGAACGTAATGGCAGGGAACGCAACCACCCTTCCTATTACACTAGACCAAATGATTTATCATGGCACTTCGGTGGTAAAAGCGGCAAACAGGGCGCTGGTTGTTGTGGACCTCCCATTTGGCACTTACCAGGGCAACTCGCGCGAAGCACTGGGGTCGGCCATAAGGATCATGAAGGAAACCGCTGCCGATGCCGTAAAGCTGGAAGGCGGGGAAGAAATTATCGAATCGGTAACCCGGATTTTATCTGCTGGCATCCCGGTAATGGGGCACTTAGGCTTAATGCCACAATCTATCCATAAATTCGGCACATATACTGTCCGGGCAAAAGAGGAAGAAGAAGCTAAAAAATTAATCAACGATGCAAAATTGCTGGAAGAGGCCGGATGTTTTGCCCTTGTCCTGGAAAAAATCCCCGCCCAATTAGGCAAACAGGTAGCCGAAGAATTAAAAATCCCAGTGATCGGGATCGGCGCAGGGGGCTATGTTGACGGGCAAGTGCTGGTAATCCATGACATGCTTGGGATAACCCAACAATTCTCACCCCGTTTTCTACGCAGGTACCATAACCTGGCTGCCGAAATAAAAGGGGCAGTAGGGAACTATATTAACGATGTAAAAGCGCAGGACTTCCCTAACGAAAAAGAACAATATTAGAGATATTGGCAACAAAGGTAGTTGAACAGTGTAATTCATATTGACGTTTGTTTACAAATATGGCACTTAAGGTAGTTTACGAGGACAATCATATTATAGCAATAAATAAAGGATGTGGGGTGGTAGTCCAAGGCGATGATTCGGGCGATGAGACTTTGATGGACATTGTAAAAGCTTACCTGAAAAAAAAATACAACAAACCGGGAAACGTATATCTCGGCCTGCCCCACAGGTTAGACAGGCCTACCAGCGGCATTGTCCTTCTTGCCAAAACGAGCAAGGTGCTCCCCCGGCTTAACAAACTTTTCCAGTCCAGGGGGCAGGTAAAGAAAACGTATTGGGCAGTGGTTGACAAACGCCCCCCGAAATTTGAAGACACATTGGATCACTACCTGGTCAAAAACACAGAAAAAAATAAGAGTTTTGCATGCAGCAAAGAACGTAACGATGCCAAGTATGCCAGCCTGACATACCGCCATGTAGCCAGTTCCGACCGTTACCATTTGCTTGAGATCGAACTCCATACGGGGCGACACCATCAAATCAGGGCACAGTTAAACCAGTTAAACCTGCACATCAAAGGCGATCTAAAATACGGATTCCCACGGGCAAACAACGATAAAGGGATACACTTACATGCACGTAAGATTGAATTTACGCACCCGGTAAAAAGAGAGCCGCTTACCATTATAGCCGACCCGCCAGACGATGTTTTATGGAATGAATTTTTGCGTATGTTCCGCAATAACCGGTTTAGTCCAGTGAGTCCGGTTTAAAAGCAAAAGGGAGTAAATTGTCAACCCCTTCAAAAACGAGGATTTTACTTTTCCCGTCTAAAATAATGCGGATAGGCCTCTTGAAACGCACCTCGGCTTCAACTATTGCCTGCCTGCAAGAGCCACATGGCTTTACAGGATCCGGCACAAGGCTGCCGCCGTTCTCGGCAGTAACAGCCAAGGCAGTGACCGCAACATCGGGAAAAGTTGCATTGGCATGAAAAAGTGCAACCCGCTCGGCACACAAACCCGCAGTAAAAGCCGAATTTTCCTGGTTGTTGCCCGTAACAACCTTGCCATTCCCCAATCTCAAAGCCGCCCCCACATGAAAATTAGAATATGGGGCATATGCATTTTTTGAAGCCTCACGGGCAGCCTGTATCAATACTTGTTCAGCAGGTCCCAATTCAGACAAATCGTCAAATTCAAAATAAAAGATTTTTACCCCTTTCTTGCGCATATCATTTGTTTTTATCAAAAATACAACTAAAATGTTAATAACCTGAATCCGGTCAATAAAACTATGGGCACACCTTTCCCAAATCATAGGATGACCGTTTTTTTTACAGTTAATCCACAAGGGGCTGTTTATAACAAAACTGTTGCGGCATGCGATTAAACTGTTGAAGTAATTATTTTTACCGGACATTTTCGAAAACAGGCAACTAATGAAACATACGTTTTTATTTATCATTTTTATACTAGTAGCACAAACCGCATTACCACAACATTCGAGGCGCGACTATATAAGGGAATACCAAATGTTGGCAATCAGGGAAATGAACCGTAGCGGGATACCGGCAAGTATCACAATGGCTCAGGCATGCCTTGAATCTGGCGATGGGAAAAGCGAGCTTGCCCGTAAATCGAACAACCATTTCGGGATTAAGTGCAAATCGGGCTGGAAAGGTAAAAAAGTATATTATGATGACGACTGTAAGAATGAATGTTTCAGGAAATATAAAACCGTTGAAGAGTCTTTTATTGACCACACCGACTTTTTATTGGACAATTCGAGGTACAGTTTCTTGTTCAACCTCGCCCCCACCGATTATAAAGGCTGGGCAAGGGGTTTAAAAAAAGCCGGTTATGCGACTGCTGGCCATTACGACAAAACATTGATAAAAATTATTGAGGAGTTTAAATTATACCGGCTCGACAATAAAATTTCGTTTGAAGAAATTAATGCTTCCAGGGGAAGTTCTATCACCGACCATGGGGTTGCAAATACTTTGACAATTAACCCATACATGGCACACGAAGTAATCAGGATAAACGACCTCAATGCCGTGGCTGCAAAAAAAGGCGACACATACAAAATAATTGCCGAGGAATTCGGGCTGAAAGACTGGGAGCTTTATAAATTTAACGATATGCCCAAAGGCTATACCCCACAAACAAATGAAATAGTATATATCCACAAGAAGAAACAAAGGGCAGCAAAAGGAAATCCTACCCACAGGGCAGCAGATGGGGAAACCATGCATTACATTTCGCAAATGTACGGCATAAAATTATGCCCCCTGCTTAGGAGGAACAAGATGAAACGTGGCGCAGCCCCCCTTCCTGGGCAAATTATCCAACTTCGAAAAAAAGCGGCAAAATAAAACATTCAAACCAATAAGGGCAATTACGGAGGCTGTTGGGGGCATGTAGGGGAGTTGGGGCAACAATGAACAATAACTACATTTTTTACTCTTGATGTGGGACAGGAGATGTCCTGTAAAATAAATAACGTAGCAGCACACGGTCGGCAAACAAGATAAATACCACCAGTATATTTGCCCCGGCCACCCACGAAATATTATCCAGAAGATAAGTGCCCCATTCCTGCAAATTGGCAGCAAACCAAATAAATGCCATTGATATGGCAACCGTTAAAACTCCTGCCATAACCCCAAGATAAATAAGGAATTCTTTAAAATATGATTCCCATGCAAATCTGTGGCTAACTTTTTCAGCCACCATATCTGCAAAATTATCCGGCAACGAGTAAGCCGGCTCCGACTTAAATACATCGTTTAGGAATTTATCCGGACCTGCCTCTGTCATTTTATCCACCATAATCCACAAAAATATTTGTTTTTTCCTGTTCTGATATCCTTTCCAATTTTTCTTTCAACATTTTCCGTGCCCTCGACAGGTAACTTTTTATAGTGCCCTCGGGCATTCCCGTAATTTGCTCAATTTCTTTGTAAGAAAACTCTTCCAAATGGAAAAGGGTCAATACGGTACGGTAATGCACCGGAAGCTTTTCAATCATTTGCAAAAGATATTTTCTCACTTCTTCTTTCTCTATAACCTTCTGGTTCAGCGAAGTATCCTTCTCTCCAAAAATCAAAGCAGGCTGCCCGTCATACGAATGTTCGTGCTGCCTTTTTTGTTTTCTTATATACGAAATGCTTGTATTATATGCAATTGTGGCAATCCAAGTCGAAAGGCGCGAGTCGCCCCTGAAACGTTTCAGTTTACGGAACACTTTTATAAATACATCCTGGCAAATATCCTCTACATCTTCCTGCGACTGGACAATGCGCCCGACAACGTGCAAAACAAGCCTTTCGTGCTTTGCCACCATAAAACGGAAAGCATTTTCGTTCCCGTTTAAAACCTGTTGTACCAGTCCTGCATCATCCATATTCATTGTATCAGACCCAGTATGCTGAAGAATGTTGCAAAAAAAAGGGGGAAATTGCAACATTTATGAAACAACTAAAGTCAAACTTTCTGAAAATTAATTTAAAAACAAATAAAATGAATAACGAAGTTTTTATTCCCGCAGTTGTATTTTTTGCAATTTACCACATTATTAAAGTAATTTCCGATCATTTATTAAAAAGAAAGTTGATTAAAGCCGGGCAATACGAAAAAGTCAGCATACTGGAGCCAGCTAAACCCACTTCGGAGGAGGCAAATAGATACCCTTCGTTGAAATGGGGGCTGGTTGCTCTTATGACCGGCCTTGGATTTATAGTAATTGAAATAATGCGCCAGATAAACCCTGATTTAATCGACTACAGAGATGCCGTTTTGCCAATCGGCATTTTGCTTGTTTTTGTTTCGTTAGGTTTCCTGATTTATTTTTTCATAATGAACGGCAAAAAAAATAAGGATTGACAATTTAAGCATTAACCTTTTTTGCTATTGGCTGTTTGCCATGGGCTATGTTTTAGGTAACAATAGAGGGCGTACAAAAAGTTTTTCCCACACAAAAACTATAAATCGTTCGCAAAAGGCGAAAAGGATAAAAACACATTATCAGCACTTTGCGTATTTTGTTTTTCGTAGGCGTACTTTGCGAGGGGATTTTTAGTACTTTTTGTACGCCCTCTACTGTTTTATGCAACTGCCACGGTGCACAACTATTTTTTCCTCGCTGCTACCATCATTGTAGGAAATCCATAACTCCCGTCAGGTTGCTGAACTTTAAATTCACTAAAACCCGCTTCTGTTAGGGCTTCTTTTAAAACAGACTCCGGTAGTTGATGAGTTGGATAACCTAAAATACGAGTGTGCAGTTCTACCAAAGCCAATGTGAGTTCGCTTTCTTTGTCGATAGCGTTGTCGCAAATATGATTGGACACGAAAATACCTCCCGGTTTCATTGCCTTGTTTACTCGTTTTAAGAAATCAACCAATTCGCCTTTAGCTCCGTATTCGTACAAATAGTGCGAAATAAAAAAGAGGTCGTAACCTTCGCCAAAATCATCGCCCTTTTTCATATCGAAACCGTGATAAGTTACTCTGTTAAAATCGGGCTCGTTTTGTTTCAATTCTTTGGCGTTTTCGCATACTTCGGGCAAGTCGTAAACGTGGGCTTTTAGATTTTTGTTTTCATTCAAAAAAGCATACGAGAAATAGCCAACGTTTCCTGCCAAATCGCACATCTTTGTACACGACGCAAACTCGTGTAAGCTTTTCACAAATTTCAGGACACCTTGCAATCCGCCTGCTTTCATTCCTTGCTCCATATTTATTGAGGCTTCTTTGGTGTTCCACATCTTGCCATCAAATTCGGGCATTTCGCCTTTTAGTGCTTGCACAATATAATCGAACGGACCGCTACTTCCGTTGAATTGTTGTATGGCATTAATCTGACAAGTTTCCGATGATTGAACAAGGTATTCTTCAGCAAGAACGGTTAAGCTGTAAGTGTTGTTTGTAATGGAAATCAAGCCGATTTTTTCAAGCACATTCAATAATGCTTCGGTCACTTTTCTCTCCGCGCCGAGGTTGCTTGCAATGGCATCCAAAGTAAAATCGCTTGGCAAATAAGTCAACGAAAAATCGTTTTTCGACAATGCTTCAAAGAGTTTTATTTCTATTGCCGCATTAATCACTTTTGGGACGTAACTAACATACAGCAGATTGTTTAATTTGCTGTAGTGGGAGTGCAATGTTGGTAAGGATCCCTCCTGACCAAATAGGGAATAATTAACTTCTGTTCTATTATTTTTCTTCATTTTTTTATTTTTTAATGTTAACTGACATTTATTTGCATTTTAGTTATCCATTTCCTTCACAAAAACTACCAAATATTCTCAACATTTAAATATATGTGCCCTCAATATTTTTATTGTATCTTTGTTTATAATAATTATAAATTATTGTCATGGAACGGATTGTATTAGAAGTTGATAGCCGTTTGGCTGAAGCTTGGCGCAATTCTTCTCCTGAATTCAAATTGCAGGTTGAAGAGGAACTTAATTTTCGTATCAGCCGTTGTCTTAAACAGGCACAAAAGGATAATTTTAAAAATATACTGAACGAAATTAGGGAAGAAGCAGCAACCAACGGTCTTACCGAGGAAATTCTTGAAGAAATTCTTCGTGATGAAAACAAATAACCGATTTGTTTTCGACACCAATGTGCTTGTCAGTGCTTTTATCCTGAAAAGCAAAACGAATGCTTTCGCTTTTGATAAAGCTTTAGACACAGGCGATATAATAAGTACAGCGTTCATTAATATGGAAATTACAGATGTTTTCTCGCGTCAGAAATTTGACAAATATGTTTCTCTTGAAAAACGTTTGCAATTACTTGATTCGCTTCAAATCCAATTGCTTTTATGGCCTTCTAATTTAATTAATCCTTTGCGGGCCTGCCGCGACCCCAAAGATAACATGTACCTTGAACTCGCCGTATCCTGCCGTGCATCCTGCATTGTAACAGGAGACAAAGACTTGCTCGTACTAAATCCTTTTCGAAATATTCCTGTCATTACTCCTTCTGAATTTCTAAAGTTTTAAGTTGATTTTAACTATTTGTTATTAGCCATAGCCCCTTAGCTATTAAGCTTTTATCTTGACAATTAACCATAGCTAATTTTCCATCTGCCGTTCCACCATCTTCGCAAACGTTCCTTTCTGCTTTTTCAACTCATCGGGAGCTCCGCTTTCTACGACACCACCATTTGCCAAAACAATAATTTTATGGGCATTTGCCACGGTACGCATACGGTGGGCGATGATAAGCACAGTTTTATTCTTGATTAATTCAGAAATGCCTGCCTGAATTTTGGTTTCGTTTTCCACGTCGAGCGAAGCAGTAGCTTCGTCGAGCAGTACGATAGGGGCATCCTTCAGCAAAGCACGAGCAATGGAAATACGCTGACGTTCTCCACCCGAAAGGGTTTCGCCGTTTTCGCCAATAACGGTATCGTATCCTTGTGGCATTTTTTGAATAAACTCGTCGCATTGAGCCAATTTGGCTACACGTCTGATTTCTTCATCGGTAGCATTGCGTTTACCTATGCGAAGGTTGTCTTTGATGGAGGCATTGAACAGTACTACATCTTGAAAAACAATGGAATAATTTTGTAACAACGTTTCCGGTTCTATCTTGCTAATATCCTGTCCTCCAAGAGTAATCTTACCTTTCTGAATATCCCAAAAGCGAGCCGCCAATTTTGCCGAAGTACTTTTCCCTCCTCCTGACGGACCAACTAATGCGGTTATTTCGCCTTGTTTAGCTGTAAACGACACGTTTTGTAAAACCTGTTTGCCTTCTTCGTAAGCAAAATCAACATTAGTAAACTCAATATCATAATTTTCGGGTGTGAATTTTTTCTTTCCTTTTTGAATAGGCATTGCCTGCATTTCGTTCATCCGATTAATACGAACATTAAGAAAAAGCAATGCTGCAAGATTAGCAAACACCTCATTAATCGGGTTGTAGATGCTTGCCGAAATCATAAGAAAAATGAAGTAAACAAACAGACTGGTCGTTCCGGCAACAACCATTCCTGCACCGACAATAACCACTCCGGCTAATCCGAGTTTCAGAAAACTTTGTGCCGTATGAACTGTTGACCCGGTAAAAAGTTCGCCACTAATCAGATGTTTCTCGTACTTATCGACTGTAGCGTTTAATTCATCGATATAACGGGCTTCCTGATTGTACGATTTCATCTCCTGAATGGTGTCTAATCCTTCTTGAATTTTCTCGGTAACATCGCGTTTGCTCTGATATCCGGCTGTATTTTCTTTGTCGATTCGTTTTTTTGCCAATAGAATTATCGTTGCGGCAAACGGCACAACCCAAAATAAAGCCAACGACAACTGCCAATTGTAAAAGAACAATCCGGTTGCTATCAGCACAATGCTAAAAACAGACGCAAACAACTGAGGTACAGCGTGCGAAAAAGTGTGTTCCAAATCGGTATTATCGTTCATTATGGTTGAGGTGAGGTCGGAAAGATTTTTCTCGCCAAAGAAAGCCAACGGCAATTTGCGAAGTTTTTCGGCAAGCGATATTCTTCGATTGGCACTCTCGTCGTAAATGGTTGAAAACGTACTTTTGTACTGAACCACGGCTATCACAAACATTATGAGCATAAAACTCAATGCCAATATAATATAGTACCATATGCTATGCGTTATGGTAGCATTGGGGGTTAGCACTTTGTTGAGGTATTCGTTCAGAAAATAGAACATAAATACGGCAGGCAACATCAATGCAATATCGAGCAAAGTCGTAGCCAATGTTCCTTTTATAAAATCTTTTGCTCCTTTTTCGGAAAGAGCGAAGCTTTTTTGAATTTTATTGTACATAATCTTATTTAATTAATAGTGATTAGTTTTTTACTGTTTTTATTTTTAATGATGCTCTAGATACCCAAACCGTTATAGCAAAAAAGACTATTAAACCAATGGTTCCCGAGCCTGGAATAATATATCCCCCCAATGGATTTGGTACTATCTTAACAATTAATGTTGGTATTATAAACATCAATAATGGAGAAGCAATTACCATCCAACGAGAATAACGTGTTTTTCCCAAAAGGATAAGTGTCGCAATCCAAAGCGATGATAATATTACCGTAGGCATAATTATCATATGAGTACTTTGTAGGGTTTGCATTAATTGTTCATTAAGAAGATTATTTGCACTACTATCAGCGATTTGAAATCCAAGAGCGTATAGTACAGCAGAATAATGGTAGCCGGGAAATAGAGTAAGTGCATATCCCAGTAAAATTACAGGAATTAATGCAAGAAAATGTCCCGCAGGTTCTAAGGCACGATAAAGTGGCCATAATCCAAATAAATATAAAGGTAATGCCGCATAACCAAGAAGGCTCCCTATGTAGAGAGGTTCATATGGTAATGTATGGAGAGCATCAATAATACCAATTGGTGGCCCTGGTGCAAATTCACCTCGAAGAAGATGGTCAGAAATATAAGTGATAATTCCACCAAGAATCGCAAGAAACCCTGCTATTTTGAATAATTTATTTTGTACTTTCATTTGTTATTTTCTAATTGTCCATTTTACCGATTGTTGATATTCATTCCACATTTTTGTATAAATCCCCTTTTTGTTTAATAATTCCGAATGATTGCCTTGTTCTGCAATTTGACCGTCGTTAATAACCAAGATGTCGTTAGCATCCTGAACACTGGTCAGCCTGTGAGCAATCATAAGTACGGTTTTTCCTTCGGCAAGCACTCCCAATGCTTTCTGAATAAGATGTTCGTTTTCGGGGTCGGTAAAGGCAGTTGCTTCATCCAGAACAACGATAGGTGCATTTTTCAGAATGGCACGTGCCAAAACAATGCGTTGCTGTTCTCCTCCTGAAAGATAGGTGCCTTCTGTCCCTATTTTGGTATTTAAACCATCAGGCAAACGGTCAATAATTTCACGACATTGAGCCATATCAACGGCTTTGTTCACTTCATCGATAGTAGCATTGTGATTGCCGTATTTGATATTTTCCAATAAGGAGGTTTTGAACAATTTTGTATTCTGAAAAACAAACGAAATGTTTTCCATCAATTCCTTGTGGTCGATGTCTTTTACATTGATTCCGCCAATACGAACTTCGCCTTCCTGAGCATCCCAAAAACGGGGAACAAGTCGGGCAATGGTTGTTTTTCCACCACCTGAAGCCCCTATTAGTGCAACGGTTTTCCCTTTCGGAATCGTAAAACTGACATTGTTTACCGCCTTTTTGTTTGCTCCTGGATAACTAAAAGATACCTTGTTAAATTCGACATCGAAACGTTTCATTGGTAACGGATTTTCAGCCACAGGAAGTGGCTCTACCGACAATAAATCATCCAAACGGTCGATAGCTTCCTTTGCCTGCCCCAATGCCTGATTCATATACATACTCCGCATAATGCTTTGCGAAAAAATCGGGGCAATCAGCACATACAAGAACATATTTAAAATAATGAGAGCCATATTGTCGGAATTGCCGATTAACAAGATTGCCGTTGGCACAATAAAAAACGAAAATGAATTGATGAGCACGGTATATAACGACATTGGATATTGCCAAAGTTTGGTATAATTCATTACCATTTCTTTGTAGCGAATAATGCTGTTGTAAAAATTTTTAAACGAAAAAACGGTTTGTTGAAACACCTTAACAACAGGAACGCCACGTACATATTCCACGGCTTCGGTGTTCATTTCTTCGAGCGAATCCATATACATTCGCATAAATTTTTGTCCTTTGCTTCCCATCATAAAACTCATTAACGACATTGCCAAAATTATGGGCAGCAGGCAGGCTAAGCCCAGTCGCCAGTCGAAAACGAAAATAAGGACGGCTGCAGTAATAGGCATTACAATAGTTGCTGCAAAATCGGGCAGTTGATGCGCCAAAAAGCCGTGCGTGATGCCGGCATTGTCGTCGATAATTTTACGGATACGCCCCGATGTGTTGTTGTCGAAAAATCCGAGTGGCATATCAACCACTTTTTTCATTGCCTGACGACGGATGTTTGTTTCGGTGCGGAATGCAGCAAAATGCGAGCAACTAAGTGCAATAAAGTAAATTAGAATACTTCCGATTGCCAGTCCTGCTGCCCACCACGCATACGTTTGTACCATTGTTGACGATGAAATTTCGCCTACAATTAAAAATTCGCGGATGATAAACCATACCAAAATGTAAGGTGCCATTGCCATTAAAGCACTGAATCCGGATAGAACCAATGACAACGGCAGCAGTGCTTTTCTGCCTGTCATATAGGTTTTTAGTTTTTTTAAAGTACTCATAAGCCCCTCCTAACCTCCCCCAAGGGGAGGAATTATTTAGAAAAAATTGTTACTGTTGTTATTTAAATTTTATTTTTAATCTGTGAGTTTATTATTTCACTCATTATGAGATGTGTGGGGATTTTTTCTAAAAACTAAACTTCGCTTTCACAAAATACTCTGAGTTGTCTTTGTAATACGAAAACATTCCTTCGTCACCATTAAACCAATCGTATCCTGCCATCAGGTGGATTTGATCGGTAAGTGAATAATCGGCGGAGAAACGGGTAAACGAACCGCTATTGAGAACATCTAGATAAGCATATGCCGATAGTTTTAAGGTGCTTCTTAATAAGGATTTTGAAACACTCAGTGTGGCATAAGCCGTGTTTTGGTCACTGGTCATTGAGTTGTCGTAATCATTTATGAGTTTGTGGTAATACTGCGCCATCAGTGTCCATTCTTTACCTGCGTACCAATCTACTCCCAACAACATATAGGTAGCATTCTTTTTAATTTTCCCATCGTTGCTGATTTCCTGTAATTCATTAAAGTATTCGGCAAATTCTCCTCTGACGACAAACTGACCAACAGGCATTGAGAAATCCAAGCCCAGCGTATTTAATCGGTCGTAATTGGTGCTGAGTTTCAGCGTGTCGCCATTCTCGGAATAGCCATAATCAAACACAGGCATTTTGTTCCATCCGTGCAATGCCGAAACCGAAAAATCGATGCCACTCAGGTAAAACGAAAAACGCCCGCCGAACTCACTGTTTTTGATGGTTTTCTCGGGAGTATTGTTTGCTTCCAATTCTGTAGGTATTGCGAATGCATTGGTAATAGCCCACGGATTTTCGCTATCGTATGGCAAAACAAAAAACTCGGAAATCGGCACAAATACCAAATCAAGATTATAATTTGGTTTTACATATTTCAGACGAAAAGCATTGACCGGGATACGGATATCGTCATAATCGCGTGCTAAAAATTCGCTGTAATCCATCGGCGAAATAATGTCGGTAATGCGCATCCCATCGGCAACTCCCCAAATAACAATTTGTTTCCCAACCTTAAAATCCCAATTGTTGGTGGTATATTGAAAGAAGGCTTCACGAAGTTCAATTTTTGTTTCATCTTCAACAATGCTATTGTACACTGAATTGAGTGACGCAAACATATATGAATTGCCTTTGCTTGCTTCAAGTTCGGTACGTAACCGACTTCGCGAACTCATAAAATCGTTTGGGCTTTCACTACGTACAGCGTGGTAAGTGTCGGCAAAACCGCTGAATTTGAATTTAATTTCTTCCTGTGCTGATACCACTACGCTGAATAAAAGGAATAATATAGTGTATTTAAGTGTTTTCATATATTTGCTTTTTGCTGTTAGCTTTATAAAAGTACCGTTAGGTACGATGTTGTGGTAGTTCGTTGTTAGATAAGTTGCCATAAATCCCGTATGGGATGGTGTTATTTTTCAATTCAGAATAGAAACAGAACACCGTCCCGATGGGACTAATCTATTAATTGTCTTTTGTATTCTCCTTTGATGTAAAAACACCCAATGAATAGTCCTCCTTTTTTCAAAACAGCCGATTGAATTTTGTCCATATTCTATTGATGTTGGTTGTTCTTATCCTAATTGTTTTACCGACAAAACCATAAATGCTTTAGATTTTTCACCAAGAAGTTCAGACTTCTCAACTTTGAAACCCGTAGATAGAATTAAATCACAAGCTTCGGACAAACTATAATTCTTACCCGCTTGTGCCGGTTTCCCATAAGTTCTTAGATATCGGAATCCCATCCCTATTTTATGTATGAACTTCATTTCTTTTAGTGTATAGCTAACAACTATCAAATTTCCTCCCGGTTTCAATACTCGTTTGCATTCTTCCAACGCTTTCTCCGGAGTAGGAATGATATGAATAAGGTTTGCCATGAAAACCGTATCGAAACTCTTATCTGAATATTGTAGGTCAAAACAATTGGCTTTTTCAACCGTTACATTGTTGAATGATTTTAGACGTTCCTTAGAGGCTTTTACCATTTCTTCGGAAAAATCGGTTGCAAGCAGCCTCTTTGAATTTTTTGCCAGTATTTTGGAGTAAACACCATCGCCACAAGCAAGTTCAAGTACATTATCCATCGGAGGTAAAGATTCTACATTTTTAAAAATCAGATTTATATCCGATTTGCCAATAACATAAGTGTTTCGTTGTTCAAAATCGTTGGCAAATCGAGACCAGTAAGTTTCTATTTCATTCATAATGCCTTGTTTTTGTTATTTGCTATTCAAAATATTTTTTACGGATATTTTCTTTTTTCATGATGGCGATAATCAGTTCTCTATTTGCCATAGTTTTTACTTTATTATTTTCATTAATCCGTTTGTCATTTCATAAAACAAGGGGATTCCTGTTGGGATTTCTAATTTTAAAACTTCGTCCTTTGTTAGGTTTTCAATATGCATGACTATTGAACGCAAACTGTTGCCATGAGCAGAAATCAACACATTTTTGCCTTGTTCCAATAACGGAATGATTTGTTCTTTGAAAAATGGAATGGTGCGTTCAGCGGTATCTTTCAAGCATTCGCCATTGGGTGGCGGAACATCGTAACTGCGTCGCCATTGGAGTACTTGTTCATCGCCATATTCTTTGGCAGTCTCTGCTTTGTTTTTTCCTTGTAGTTCGCCATAATAACGTTCGTTTAAATGCCAATCCTGATAAACCGGAATAATGTCATTCTGCATTTCCTCGCTGTAAATGGCTGTCCAGTCTTTCATTTTGCCTTCGGAATGAACTACAACAGGTGTTTTGGCACATTTATTTTTAGACATTGCAATCATTGCAGTTTCGATAGCTCGCACTTGCAGCGATGTATATATCACATCGAACGTAATGTTAGAAAGTTTTTCTCCTGCTTTTATTGCTTCAATAATTCCATTCGATGATAACGGAACGTCAACCCAACCGGTAAATACGTTTTTCAAGTTCCAGACCGATTGTCCGTGACGGATTAAAATTAATTTTGCCATTATATGTTAAATTTAATTATCAATAGAAGCTATTTTAGCTACAAGATATAGCATTGGAATTACACCGTTAATTTTTTCGGTTTTGATAACCTCAAATCCGTTTTTCTGCACAAATTCCTGAAATGAATTAATTGACCAACGAGAACGGGCACGAAATCCTATCAAATTCATACAACGAGAAAAGAAATTGCTTTTAATATTCTCGCCGTGACAATAAGTTGGTATAATGATTTTCCCATCGGGATTTACAACTCTTTTTATTTCTTGCATTGCCATATCCGGTTCGAATAATAAATGCAAAACATTAGAAGCAATCACGACATCGAAGCAATGGTCGGGAAGGTTTATTTTGCATATATCTCCAATTTGAAAATCAATATTTTTCACGCCTTGTGAAGTTGCCTTCCTTTTGGCAATTTTTATCATTTCGGGAGATAAATCCAATGCTGTGATTTTATTTGCGACATTACACAAATCCAACGAAATCAATCCTGTTCCGGTTGCTGCTTCCAAAACATTTTCTGCACCAACAACATCTTCTCTAAACATTTTGAAAAGATATCCGTATGCTTCGTTTGTCCCTGATTTTTTACGATTGCTGTCGTATTTTTTTGCAAACGCATCCCAAAATTTTCGTTCTTTTTCTATTCTATCCATATATTCGATTTATTTACCGCTAAGACACAAAGGCACAAAAAAAACTTAGCGTCTCTGCGACTTTGCGGTAATAGTCTAAAGTGTTCCTTTTTCCAACTTGGCTACCGTAAACGCACTCTCATCAATATCAATATTGTATTTCGGATTTTCAATGGTGATGATGGTTTCGTGATTGGTTTGCACGTTTTTCATATCCATTTTTTTGGCTACCCAAAAACCGTCCACTTTTTCGATGTTAGATAATGCTAACGTTCTGTGCAGTTTACCCAATTTGTCGTAATAATCAACTTTTACTGCGACGTAATTATCCTGACGGATCCAAGAAATTTTCTTGGAAAAAATATCACGACTATCTTTAGATGTGGATTCAATTACCCAACATTTTTGTCCGTCAACGGTTTCTTCTTTTAAAAGGTTGTGTTCATCTTCGTCAATGTTACGGCTGCCCATATCGTCGTAGGTAAAATCGGTTCCCATAAAGTAGTCCTTCTTGGCTGAAGAACCGCTGATACGGCGTGTTTTTTTCATCGCAGGAAGGTATAACCATTTGTCGTCATCCTTGCCGATTTCATCGTAATCCCAAGTTAGAAACCCTGTTCCTTTTACATCGCCGGGATATTGGAAAAACATTAGTGTTTTGCTGTCGTTCATATCCTTTCCATAATCCATTGAATAGGAAACAATTTTGCGTTCTCTGACCTTACCATTTTTATTGATTAGTTGCATCGTCATTTCCATTGACCGGGTATCTCCATCGGGGCGGTCTTTAACTTTTTGCATAACGTCACGCCCTGTTTGAGCGTTTACGCCCATCGTTGCCATAATCAAAATGGCGAATAGTGTTGTAATTTTTTTCATTGTTATTTTTTTATAGTTGGCAGTAACAGTAGCACTTGGCAGTTTGACTGCTACTTAAAAACTGCTACTCATGTTTTTCCTTCCCAAACGGTTTAGTTAAATAAATCAACGCCGGGGTTACAAAAAGGTCGGTAAGCAAAGCCACGCTCAACCCCAACATAGACAGATAGCCTATGCGCCCCATAGCCGATATTGGAGAAAAAAGGAACATCCCAAATGTGGCACATAAAATAATGGTAGTCATTGCCAGGTTTTTGCCAATGGTATGAAAGGCAGTTACGATCGCATTTTTATAATTGCCGCATTTCTCGAATTCGTATTTTATATGGTTGATAAAATGTATGGTGTCGTCAACCGCAATACCCAGCAACATTGGCAGGATGGTCATTGTCATCATATCCAAAGGAGAGTTGAAATGCCCCATATAACCGCCAATGGCAACAAGCGGCATAAGATTGGGAATCAAGCCTATAAGCCCTGTTTTAAAACTACTGAACACAATAACCAATAGCCCTGCAATAATTACAAGTGCCCAAATAACCGACTTTAACTCCCCGCTCACCAACTTTTTGTTCAGTTCGGCAAACTGTACGGCACTTCCTACGATATCTACCGATGCTCCTTCGAAATGTTCATCCCCGAAACGCTTAACAATTTCCAATTCATCGACAATTTCGTTGGCATCGAATTTTTCAACCTGAACCTGCGCCCTGAGCATCGAATAATCTTCATCTATCCAGTTGAACGTTTTTGTGCCGCCCGACATTTCATAAAGCAACAGCACCTGGGCAACCATATCACTATTATTTGGGATAGTGTGATAAAGAAGGCTGTCGGAATGCAAAGTTTGGTTCATCTCCTTTATAATGTCAAGGATTGAAAATATTGAAGCCGAATTTTCATTAGATTTAGTGAGTTCAAACCCAGCAACGGTATCCAACAAAGCATCAAAGTTTTTAAGGGCTTCCGGATTTTTTATCGCATCCGGCTCATCGAAACTAACCGTAATATTGTAGGTAAGGTATGACCCCAGTTGTGATTGAGTGACATCGAAAACACGTTTTATGTAAGGAACTTTTGTGCCCATAAAGCGGAACATATCCATATTTACCGTTACATTCCGTATGCCCGGGGCAACAACAAGCAGGCACGCCGCAAAAACCACAAGAATAGGTTTGGTATTTTTCAACACAAAATGCCCCAAACTTTCCATCCATTTTTCTATCACCGGTATTTTATGCTTCTCATTTTCTGTCGCTTCCCTGTCCTTACCAAAACTCATAAAAATCGGGATAAGGATAATGACAAATAAATAATCGGTCAACACCAATGCCGCACAACAATATCCTACCCACGAAATAGTAAGTATCCCGGCAGTAACGAATGACAAAACAGAACCCATGGTCGTTACGGCAGTAAAAAACAAGGGCCACCCCACTTCCTCTACAGCCTCAATAACAGATTCTTTTCGGTTGCCATTTATACGGAATACGCGTTTAAAAGCATTGACAAGGTGGATTGAATATCCCACAGAAAGTGCCATTCCTAACATTACAGGCAGCATCATCATCGTTTGCTCTACACCGATACCGAACCACCCCATCATTCCAAATACGACAACAATTCCCAGCAAGGTGGTGACAGCAGGAACTACAACCCCCCGAAAAGAACGGATAAAAAATGCCAACAATATCACCATTACAATAAAACCAGACAGAATACGCGTCATTATTTCCAAACCGAAAAAATTACGTTCTTCGGTTTCGGTATAAGGCATACCAACAGGCTTTAAAGTGTATTTGTCGCTTTTCCACTTAGGATTGGTCAAAATGCGCAAGGCGGCTTCTCCGTCCTGGAACATCGGGTCTATGTTGGTCTCTTCCTGCCATTCTTCCTCTTCGGGATACTCCAGCAGCGACAAGGTCAACCATGCTTCGGTGCAATCTTCCGAAATCAATTTCCCTTTTAACGACTGACGCGACAACACCAATCGGCGAATATCCTCCAATTTTTGCTTATCGGTCGGGATACCATCTTCAAAAGGGTTGATTACTTCAATGCCCTCTTGCGTCCCTACCGAAATTTCCATGTCGACCAAAGATGTAACCTCATCGGCGTAAGGGACACTGTCTAGCAATTCTTCACCAAGTGCTTTCATCATACCAAGCACCTCCGGGTCAAAAATATCATCAGACTCAATCAGGACTGCAATGTTGTCATTGTTCCCAAACTGATCTTCGAACCTTTCGGTGGCAATCTCGATAGCTTCTTTTTCATCGAACCAACTATCGCGCGAATTTGCCATTTCAACGTACTTTAGCCCTGCGATACTAAAAGCAGTAAGCAAAAACGTAACAGCAAGCAATGGCCAACGAAACCGGATCTGCAACTCGGCCATCTTTCTGAAAAATGTGTTGATCTTTTTTATCTTCATTCGTTTATATTTTTTATTAACCCTATTATATCCTAATATCCTTTATTACTTAATCCTTTATATGCGCCCCCTTCAATAAAGAACAATGTTCTGTTTTGTTCAAAAAAATCCAACTAAGGATTACCAATGTACATCACACTTTTCCATCCTGCGGTAGAATAGCGCATATATTCGGTTATAAACTGCTCTAATTCGGAATGCGTTAAATCGTGCATAACCAATTCGGAAATACTGCTTATAAACCACGAACTCATTGTATGAATGAAAAAATCTGATATATCAACATTAACTGTAGGATATTTTTCTTTGAGGATTTTCATATACTCTTTCCCAATTAAGGTTTGCCTCCCTATCCATTCCTCACGAAAGTTTTCGAGCTGAGAACCTGCCGACTTAAATAAAAGCAAGCGAAAATCTTCTTTGTAATTATCGACTAAATCGACAAACATCCCAATCTGAGAACACACATATTCCTCTGAATTAATAACATATAGGTCAATTCCTTCCGGACAATTATGTTCTTCCATAACATCTTCTAAAGCATTGAACAATCCTGCTAAAACCTCTCTGAAAATCTCGTCTTTGTTTTTGAAATAATTATAAATGTTGCTTAAACCCACATCAGCTTTCTGCGCAATTGTACGCATCGAAGTGTTCTTAAAACCATTGTCGATAAACTCTTTTCGAGATATTTGCAGAATTGTTTTTCGGATGTCGTCTTTCTGTATTTGCATTTTTTGCTGATTCTTATAATATCGTTGGCAGTAGCACTAGGCAACATAACTGCTACTGAAACAACTTTCATTTGTTTCACGGTGCAAATATGGAACAGTGTTCTTTATTATGCAATCCCTATTTGTGGGGATTTTTGTAAAAAAAACTATCGAAATAAAATCAGGACCACCACTAACGCCACTCCTCCCAACATTATCCAAAGCCCCCGTTTTTTGAAGCCGTTTTTCCCTTTTACCATTGCCAAACCTGAAACTGCCAGAAAAATCAATGCAATAGAAAACAAATCGGCAAGGTGTTTCCACCCTTTTATCTGGTTTGAATGAAGGCTCACAAAAAGTGCTATCCCCTTATGTTTTTTGTAATTTTCAAAAGAAACCTCCCCGGTTTTGGTGTTGTACCTTCCGCTCCCACCATCGAAATAGAACTTAATGTCATCGTGGCTTTTAAGGCATTTTGTCAAGGCCATATCGGCATAATGTTGCGACCACTGTCCCGAAAAGCCTGCAATATCAAGGTGCGGTAAAAAAAAATCATTTGTTTCTGTTGTGGAAATAACAGGAAATGCGTCTTTATGGGTCAATAAAATACCCGAAATACCATATACCAACGAAATGGCAACCACGAAATAACCAATGTCGCGGTGCCAATTTCGAAGTAGTTTTGTTGTGTTTTTATTCCAACTCATATTTATCAGCAGTCACTGTATAAGTCACAAAATAAGGAATTTTACCGGATTCAACCTGAGTAAGAATATCTTCCATTTTCTTCAACTGTGGATTTTCGCCTTCATCTTTATGCTCTTCCCTTTCTTTATTGATAAAAGCTCTTAGCATTTCTTCATCCATTTTGAATGGTGTTAAAGTACCAATTACTTTTGCGGTTTTACCGGCAATTTCAGGATTAGGCATATCAAAGCTTTCTCCTAATTCAATTTTCATTTCCTGACTGCCATCGCTACTCAAAATTTTAAAGCGTTTATTGCCGTGTTTGCACACGTGATCTACCACTCCAACCACATTTACTGTTTTGCCCGAAAGGCTGTCGGCATTGGCTAATACTTTTTCAAGTGGCAAATAAAACACTTCACTTTTTATGGTAGTTGATTCTGTTGAAGATGTTGATTTTTTCGTTGCTTGGTTGCAAGCTCCCATAAATGCCACAAACATTAACGAGGCAATAATTAATTTTACGTTTCTCATTTTGCTATTGTTTTAATTTAACCAATTGTAAAGGATAAAGATATTTTAAAATTTCGACCCATTGCAGGGATATATGAACCAAACGGTTGATATTCTGTATCAAAAAGGTTTTTTACATTAAATCTTAGCTTGGGGTTTCCGGGCAGAACATTCGAATTTAGCCCCAACGCAAAGTTCAATATGGCGTGAGAATCCGAAGGCTCATATCCCCATGGACCGGGGTCAGTACCTTCAGGAACTGCTGCCACTCGGTTTTGTTCTGCAGCATATTCTGTTTGAAACTTAATGGAATATCCGCTTAACCAATGTTTATTAACTAAACCTTTGTAGTTTATATCCACATTGAGTTTAAATGGAGGAATGCCAAATAAAGGTTCATCTCCACCGGCAGTTTGGTCAGTGCCATAAACATAAGCAGCCCCTAATCCGGCATAAAGAGTATTGCCCGCTTTTATAACATTATCGAACCGATACGATGTTGAAAGTTCTCCTCCCACAATAAGGGCATCTGTATTTTTATAAGTAAAATCAACATCTGCCTCATCTGATTGTATTTCACAAATATAATCATCCAAAATGTTATAAAACAATGCCATATCATAATCGAATTTATGATTTTGAGAATTGCCTCGGATTCCGACATCAAAATTCCAACTGTATTCCGGATTCAAATCGGGATTTCCCATTTTTGTGCCTTTGCAACTAATGGTTTCGGTAAACATTTCTTCTGCTGTTGGCATACGAAAAGCACGTCCAGCATTGACTGAAATGTGCGTGTTTTTATTTAATGAAAAGACAGCACCCAAATTACCACTAAACGCAGAGCGGGTTTCAGTTCTGCCGTCAATTGTATCGTTTTCGCCTTCTATTACTTGGGCATAATCGTAACGCAGTCCTGAAACAATTTTTAATTTTTCTGTCAATTGTGCCTCGTCACGTATAAACATACCAACATTTTGTTGACCGGCATTTGTATATCCGTCAATTGAGCCTTTGGTTTCATTATAATAATCAATAACATCTGACGGATTGTCTAACCTGAAAATATAACCATCAGTCCCGATTGTCATTTTATTGTTTTCAGAAGGGGCAAGAATCAAGTAAGCACTTCCGCCTCCATATAAATCTTTATAATGAACCAACTCTAATGATGATAAATTCCCACTAACTTCGCTGTATTTGTATTTATAATAATCTCGTTTTCCATTGTCGATGTAAACATTTGCTTTTACTTCCGTTATTATTGTTTGTGGATGGTAAGAATAAGCTATGTCGGCATGGAAATTACTTTCTTCATTTCTGATTTTCGTAAATCGCTTAGTATCTCCATTAAAGCCTCTTGGTTTTCCCCAATCTCCATTATGGTAGTCTGCATTAAGTATTAACGATTGTTTGTCGGCAAAACGCACACCAGTAGTTAACGACAAATCAATATCTTGTACATCACTATTTTCGGCAGTTTCTCCATTTCCATATACAAACTCATCGGTTTTTCGAAATTTTCCGTTAAGTTGAAATCCGTAATTTTCTCTTTTAACACACACATTTGCGACCTCAAGCAATTCATTGTTGTTACTACCATATCCCGACAAAATGTTTACTTTATTGGATTCCTTTCCAAAAGGTTCTTTCCCAATTACATTGACGATTCCGGAGATAGCTCCACTCCCATAAATTACCGACCCCGGACCTTTTATTATCTCAATTTTTTTGACATCGTAAATGTTCATATCCTGAGCAAAATAGCCACCGGGGAAAGTCCCGATACGACGATTCCCATTTTTTAATATCACTAACCTTTTTGTGTTTAACCCGCGTAAAATAATAGGCGAATGATATTCCCAAACCTGTGTAAATCCAGGAGTTGTTGACAAAACATCAACCATGTTGGAATTGAAATTATCTTTAATATCTCTTGCTAACACTATTTCGGAAGGTTTTGTCAGCGCATTTTTCGGTTGCTCATAAAACGATGCAGAAACAATTATGTTTTTTAAGATTTCTTGCTTAGGAACAAGAAAGATAGTGCTCCCGTCTTTTAATTCTGTTAAATTGATTTCTTTTTTATGATAGTTGATATGGCTAAAAACAATTTTTGAATGTTCGTTACCTGTCGTTTCAACCTTAAAATTACCCGATTTATCGGCTACTGTTCCGCGTGCTTTACCTTTAATGCTAATATTAACGTATTGTATTGGCTTTTGAGTTTGTGCATCAATAACTTTTCCAGAAATCGAAGTTTGAGCAAATCCGACACGACATAAACAGAATAGGAACAACAATATGAAACAGTATTTTGATTTTTGATTATAATACATTTTTCTTCAAATTAATAAAACCGGGTAGCCTTTACAGATTACTCGGTTTTAAAGGTGTTCTAATTAAAAAATCAGTTTAAGTAATCCCAAGTTATGGCGATATAACCTGTTGTTGTAGGAGCCGGACTGGCAGGGAAATCGGTTACAATAAATTTAACCAAATCGCCCTCTTGTGTTTGTACAATCCAAATCAATTCATCTTCATCGATTTCATTATTGGCTGTTGTTTTCCAAGTGGCACCAATTACTAATTTTTTATATTCTTTATTTAAAGCTGTCATTAAAGGAGAACCGGTATCTCCGGTTTCAAGAGAAGAGACATCAAAAGAAGAATCATCGGACGAAAGCGTATAGCTTTTTAAACCGGAAACTGAAAGTGCATTAAATTTTGTTATGCCGACACAGGTAGTGTCAACTGCCGAATAGTTTACAGCTTTAGTTCCATCACTCAATTGAATATATGGGGCACCTCCGGTACTGCCATCTGTTTTTTCGCCCTTTATGGTACGTACCTTTAAATCATATGTAAAATCGTTAACCGTTAATGAATCAATATTGTTTGCTCCACCTGTGGTTTCATTATATGTAAAGTCGAAACCAACGCCACCCGGATTCCGATTTGCACAAATTAAATAAGGAGATTCGAGAGACGAAAATGTACTTATTTCAGTTGGGGCATCATCATTATCGTCATCATCGTTGCACGATGTAAATATTAGGAGACTACCAGACAATAGTAAAAAGGCAAATAATTTTAATTTTTTCATTGTATTTATATTTTTTGTGAACTTTATCAAAAAAAAATGCAAAACATTTTAAACATTAGTGCAAATGAAGCATGAAAAAAAAAGGTGTACAATCCCTATTTATGGGGATATTTATTGACAAAAAAAGAGGATGACCTTTGTGGACACCCTCAATTTAACTACCTTTTCTTTTAAAGAACCAAATCAATAACTATTTCTCACAAGTATTATTTAAAGAAAGATTACAACTATTTATTTAACCATTCCGATGCCCGGTCAACAATCCATTCGGTAACTTTTGGACTTGGCAATAAACCTTTGTCGCTATAAACGATATTTTTGCCTTCGAGCATTTTTTCTCCGGTTAGGGTATGTCCCATCATCATAATTCCCGAACCTTTTACCATTCGGCTTGGTCCCATCGAAAGGTAAACACCGATTACAATAACCTTGTCTTTCTTTTCCGAAGCAACAGAAATGGCATTTACACCGTCTACCGCAAACGACTGACCGACTTCAACAAAGGCATTGTTATAGTATTCAATGTCGGTTTTGCCCAAAATGTATTTCCCGGCATTGTTGGTAACGCTTTCCCACATCGGGCGGAAACTGTCGTCGCCATGAGCCAACACAACAAGCGCTTCGTTTTTCGGGTCGCTTGATAATTCATTTACCCGGTCTAGCATAATTTGATTGACCACATCGCCGTAGCTTAACGTAGGTCCAACGGTTATTTGTGCCTTGCTGTTAACAATGGTTGCGCCTTCTTCTTTTAGGGCATCGCCAACCTCTTTGTTGTAATACAAACCTAAAATTGAAGGAACATCGTAAACCGAATGCCCCGACAGACAAATAAACAGCGGAAGCGCATAAATTTTATCGACTCCTTTTTGTTCCATATCAGTGATTACATGGGCAATAGAAGGTTCGGTAAATTCCATTAAAGCCACTCGAACTTCGTCGAATCCTTCAATTTGTTTTTCACTTAACAAATTTTTCACACTATCTTCTAACGCAAGTACGGGTTGATTCCATTTGGGCGATGGCGAACCGTGGGCAATAATGAGCAATCCGGTTTTGTTTGCTGCAAATGTTGTTGCAGAAACCAAAAGCAATAAGGCAATGAATATTTTTTTCATCGAATTAATTTTTAGTATTGATTGATGCTAGTATAAAATGGCATAGTCGAACATTACCGCTCCGGTATTGCCGTCTGCGTCTTCGTATTGTGTAAACAATACTTTGTAGGTGCTTTCGCCATCGGCTGTTTTAAAAATGTAAACTGGAGATTGCAAATAAACCGGAGGCATTACCTTATCGCCGTTTTCGTCGGTTTTAAACTGAATGACCTGAGCTTCTGATTGAATCTTCTCGGTCGTTCCGCTATGTCCGGTAACCGAAATAACTTGGTCAACCACAAAGCTTGCCGTATCGGGCACAGCATCAAGCGATGAATAAGTCAGGGCTTCGGGACAGGTAAAAACGCCACCTTTTGAGCTTATCGATGTTGCTGCTCCGCTGTTTGTGCGTATATAGTAACGACAAATGGCAATGTCCCAATCGTCGCGGGCAAACCAACTGGCATTGTCGCTGTCGCTTTCTTCGCCTGTTCCAACAACGGTGCTGTCGGCAAACGAAAAATAATTCCAGGTTGTTTTCGATGAGGCATCGATTGATTTACTTAATGTTTCTCCTGCACCTTGTGGTTCGTCATCATCGTCGCTACATGCCGAAAATGAAATAATTGCGATTGCTGTTAATAAATAAACTAAATTTTTCATACGTGATTTTATATTAAATGATTATTTGAATTTGTAATGTAATCCGATTAGGTATTGTCTGCCGGGGTTAACAAACGAGGTTTCTTCGAACTCGAAGATGTTGTCGCATTTTAAGGTTAGCTCCAGTAAATGCTGTTTTATCCGAAGTGGTTTTACAAAGGTGGCTTTCCAAATGTTGTAGCTATCCGACTTTTCTTTTTCGGTAACTTCGTTTCCGGCATCGTCGGTGCTTATGCTTTGGTAGAGCTTGGGCGAGTTCATTCGTCCGGCAATTTGTAAGGAGAACGGACTTTTCGCCACCTTCCCTTTCCAGGTAAATGAAGCCGTTCCGCTGTGTTTTACATTGCTGTCGAGTTGCAAGCCTGTTAAATCATCCTGAGCATCGCAATAGCTGTACGACCCTTTCAGTATAAACTGTTTAAAGAACAAGTACGACAGGTTAACATCAAAACCTTTTAAGGTGGCACTGCTTACATTTTTATAGTAGCGGTTTTCTTTGCCTTCGGTGTCGATAATGATGTATTGGGTAATTTTATTGTCGATTTTATTGTAGTACACCGATGCCGAAGCATTAAAGCCTTTTTTTGTAAGTTCGGCTGACAGTAACGAAAACACCCCTTTTTCGGCAGTTAAGTCCGGATTTCCGTAAATCCAGAAACTTCCCTGATGGTCGAAATTATAATACAACTCTTTAATGCTTGGCGCACGAAAGGAAGTCCCCAAAGCTCCTCTGAAGGTAAATTTTCCGCTTTTGTATTTTAACGACAATTTGGGCGTATATGCCGATTTAAACTGGTCGTTATAGGTGTAGCGCATGCCCACTACGGCATCAAAATCGGGAAGAATTGTATATTGAACTTGTCCGAATAGGTTTACATCGTTAATCTTTTTTGTTGTGGGGTCGGGGCCCAGCGTGGTTGACGATTCGGTGGTTATTTGTTCGTAGTTGTATTCCGTTCCGCCCACAATTTCAATTTTAGAAGATGGAACATAGGTGTCAACAATGCGTGTCGAAATATAGGAGGCATTACTTCCTTCCTCTAAATCGTCGTTCTTTTTTTCCATCACTTCGCAGGTAAAATATTTGTCGAGATTGGTGCTTATTTTTAAGTTGTTGGAGCTGTCTTTCGATTGAATGTTGGCATTTACGCCCAAGGTAAGTTTGCGGTCTAAATCATGGGTGGTATTCATCGAATTGTCGGGATTAAACGTTTCGTGTTGGAAGAAACGTCCGTTTATGCCCGCCTTTATACGTTCGTTCACCAGGTAGTTAAATTTAAGGTTTGCACCATAGTCGGTATAACGAGCCGAGTACGAACCGTTAACATCAAAACCATCGGAACTATTTCTGAAGACAGTAGCCCTTGAGGTAAATCGTTCCCGATTCGACCCCACATCGAGTTGATATTTTTGGGTGTTGTAACTTTGGTAACTGGCATTTGCTCCGGCTTCGAATTGGTGGACAGGCTTTTTGGTAATAATATTGATTACGCCTCCAACGGCACTGGAACCATACATGGCCGAAGCGGCTTCGTTTACCACTTCAACCCGTTCGATGTTGTTAAAATCGACTTGGTCGAAGTTGATATTTCCTCCTGCACCTTCCGAAACCAAACGTTCGCCGTCTACTAAAAATAATATGTAGCGGCTGTTTAACCCTCTTATTCGCATGTTGTTGCCCATGCCGTTGGGCGATGTTACAATGCCCGGAATATAATCTTGCAGTGCCTCCATGGTGGAAATCGAACCCGACTGTTTGATTTCGGCTTTGTTGATGACAATGGTTTGAACCGGAGCATCGGCCAATCGTTTTTCGGTGCGTGTTCCGGTAACAACAACCTGCTCCATATTGAAAATATCTTGTTCTAAACGATACGTTTTTGATTGCTTGGGCAAAATCGTATCTCGAATGGTTTTGTAGCCGATAAAAGATAATGCAACGATAGCTTTCTCCTGAATCGGATTGTCTGCTTTTCCGTTAACATCGGTAATGCGGTACTTTTTTGTGTGCGACGAAAATCCTTCGAAACAGATATTTACAGAAGGAATAGGGTCGTGTGTATCTTTGTCGATAACTTGAATCGAATTTTGAGCCGAAACGAATGCGTTATGGCCTATAATGAGGGTGATAAGAACTAAAAGTCGGTGCAACATAGCTTAATCTATTTTGATGTTGTTTTTCTGTTTGATTTTATCTGGGGCAAAAGTAATGCGGGTGAAAAATGTCTACAATCCCCATTTGTGGGGATATTTACGGCATTCTTCTCATCATTTATAAAGGCATACTATTGTTTAGTTGGGGCAAGCCCACCCCAACCGTACCGGTGTTTGTTTCGGGCACAGGCATTCTCATTTTAAAACAACCGTTGTCCAAATCAGCAGGCAAGTTAAGGATTAGGCTTTTTTAAGGCTTTGTGCATAAAATCTCCAACTATTTCTTATTTTTAATGCATTATAAATCGGATTATGGCTATTAACGAAGTATTTGGGAAACATAAATTTGACAAGGGGGAAGTGAAATCTTTTTTCATCGGCAACTCGGCACTCTGGGCAAAAAGGGAAAACGAAGGATGGTATATCCAGGGAAAAGAAAAACAGGAGGTGCAAAATGAACCCATCGATTTTGCACGTGCGGAATATTTTCAAACGGGGCAGTCCGATTCCATAGTAATAGCACCTGCATTGCCCGAAAAACCTATAGTGTTTAAAAGTTCTCAAATAAAGATATTGCCGAAGCAAAAATTTATATTTTTTTTAAAATTCCCCATCTCTGTCCAAATTTTTTATTCCAGGAACTCGGAGGGGAACATGTTGAAAGAAATCCCTTCCAAGCGCCTTTCCGACACATGGTTTGGCGATTCAGACAGCGGGGAAGCCGCCTTTGCCCTTGGCGATGAATATTTCCTGGACTTCAACACGATCGAAACTTCCCCCTTTGAGGCAATTTGCCCGGTTTCTGTTTTCAACAATTCGCCCAATATATTTGAGATACAGAGACAAATAATCAGGGTAGAGAACCTTTCGTTGTACAACAAAGCCAACAGGATTGTGACCAGCCTGATACAGGTTGAATACAAAGGGCAACAGATCCTAAGTTCTGCCAATTACCATTATTCCAAAATTTTTAACGGGGGGAAACAGGACATTCTAAGCAAAGCACGGAACGACAACGGGAAAAACCTGTTGAAAATCAACTTCCATTTTATTAAAAACATTTATCAAAACAGGATAAGCGATGATGAATTTTAATTGGTTGGAACATTTTAGCGCAGGCACATTTGAAAAGGTTTTGCGTTTTGCCATTATACTTATTGCCGGGTTGGGCATAATTTATTCCCTGGCTTTTTTAGTAAAAAAAATATTGCCTTCGAAATGGACAGCCCAACGGAAGATGATAATCAACCGTTTTGTTCAGTATTCAGGTTTCATAACCCTGTTTTTTATTTTGGTCTCTGAGTTCAAAATAAACCTTGCCGCAATTTTTGGTGCAGCAGGCGTTATCGGGATAATTATAGGCGTTGCTTCCCAAACCAGCATAGGAAATATAGTCAGCGGTTTTTTCCTTGTTTCCGAAAAGGCCTTTGAACTTGGCGACATTGTAAGGATTGGCGACAAAAGCGGGGTGGTTTACAGCATCGACTTGCTTTCCATAAAAATAAAAACTTTTGACAACCTATTGCTTCGCGTGCCAAACCAAACGGTAATCAGCAGCGAACTGACCAATGTTACCCGTTTCCCGATCCGCAGGCTCGATTTTAACGTCAGCGTGGCATACAAAGAAGATCTTGAAAGGGTGAAAAACATTTTAGAACGAGTGGCGAAAAACAACCCGTTGAGCCTTGACGAGCCGGAGCCCCTCATCGTGTTTAAAGATTTTGGAGACAGCGGCATAAATATCCTGCTCGGGGTCTGGTTTGAAAAGAACAATTACCTGGCAGTAAAAAATTCGATCTTCCAGGAAATAAAGAAAACATTTGACACAGAAGGCATTGAGATACCATTCCCGCACTTGAGCATTTACACAGGAGAAGCGTCAAAACCCTTTCACCTGGTAGTTGAAGAAAAAAAGAAACAGGCTGTCAATCACGCAAAATAACAAGTTTTTTGCTGGCATACCTGCCGTTTGCGGGCAGCTGTACCGCGTACATGCCATCGGCAGGGGAGCTGATATTTATTGAACCAAGATGCAAAAAATTATATCTTTGCGCACGGAACAAAAAAACAAAACAATGTCACTTGTAATTGAAGAAAAAGATTTGGAAAAATTTATTATGGTTGGCGACAGGGTTTTGGTAAAGCCCAAAAATCCGGCAGGTAAAACAAAAACAGGCTTATACCTGCCCCCAACAGTCCAAGAGAACGAAAAAACCCAGAGTGGTTACATTGTTAAAGTTGGGCCAGGATACCCAATACCTGCTATCGCTGACGAAGACGAAGCATGGAAGGAGAAAAAAGAAGATGTGAAATATGTGCCGCTACAAACTCTAATCGGCGACTTGGTCGTTTACCTTAACAAAAGCGGTTACGAAATTGAGTTTAACAACGAAAAGTATATAATATTGCCACATTCTGCAATTCTCATGATTATACGAGACGAAAACTTATTTAAATGAAACGAGGGTTGGTTATAGGTTTAATGTTGTTATCGGCATTAACAGTTTATCCCCAGAAGGATAGCACATATACGCCCGAGGCTATTTTTGTGCCTGAAACACATTGGGGCATAAAATTAGGGGCAAGTGCTTCAAGGGCATACTTTGATCCCGAAGTTGAACAGGATTATCTGGTCGGGTTTGTTGGAGGCCTGGTGTTCAGGCATATATCACAGAAGTGCTTGGGGATCCAAATTGAACTAAATTACTTGCAGGCTGGCTGGAAGGAAATGCTGGAAACACCTGATAGTTATTCCAGGAGCTTAAACTATGTCCAAATCCCTTTTTTGTCCCATTTCAATTTAGGACAACGCAAAACAAGACTGATCCTTAATATCGGCCCGTATGTTTCATACCTTCTTTCCGAAAAAGAAGAAGTCAACCTTGCCAGCGGGCAAGAAGCTGAAGAATACTATGGGATGGACTTAAACGCCCGTGTAGAATATGGGATAAGTGCCGGACTTGGGTTCTCAAGGTATTTTTCATTTGGCGTGCTTCAGATAGAGGGAAGGGTAAACCATAGCTTAATCAACCTATTTAAGAGCAATTCCGAGCCTTTTGATTACTCTCTCAACCAAATTGGTGAAATATCAGTGTCGTATTTATTAGGCGGCAAGAATGCAGGGAAATAATCGTAAATATTTCACATAGGAGAAATATGTTCAGGCATGTTCATGATTTTGGCAATCTGTTCCCTTTGTTTAATGTTGGAAGTTTTAGTACTTTAGGCGGCCAAATTTTAATGTTATGAAGGCTGGAGCGGTTGTAATCTTATTATTACTTATTTTCCCTGCGGCAGCGCAGAAATCATCAGTCAGGGGACAGGCACAACCCAAAGTGGTTGTTGGTATTGTTGTCGAAAATATGCGCCCGGACTATATCCAACGGTATTGGGACAAATTTCAAGACAATGGTTTTAAGATGCTTTACACGCAGGGGGCCGTTTGTTCGAACATTAACATTACCCAACATGCCCAGAGCTATGCCAGTGGCACTGCTACTTTGTTCACCGGTGTAAGCCCTTCCGTTCACGGGATTATCGGCAAAACATGGTATGACCGGCTCAGGAAAAAAGAAACGGATTGCACAGAAGACGGCTATTATTTTACCGTTGGTGCCGATTCTGATGCAGGAAACGCTTCACCGGTCAAGTTGCTTTCAAACACAATTACCGATAATCTAAAAATCCGCACACTCGGAAAATCAAAAGTATTCAGCGTAGCAATGAACAGGGAATCGGCAATTTTTGCTGCAGGCCATTCCGCTGATGCCGCCTACTGGTTAGACGAAACTTCGGGACGGATGATCTCAAGCTCGTTTTATGTAAGTACTTTCCCCGACTGGGTACGTGTCTTTAACAGCGAAAACCAGCCGGAAATGTACAGTTACAGGAACTGGACGACTCTGCTCCCCGAAACCTCGTACAACGAAAGTGTGAGAGACGATTATATACTTGAAAAAGGTTACTACGACAAATGGAACACTTTCCCCCACTCTATCAGTAAATACATAAAACGCTCTGGGAATTTCAGGCCGCTAAAAACAACCCCCTATGCAAATTTAATTGTTAAAGATTTCACACTAAGGATGTTTGAAAATGAGGATATAGGGAACGACAATATATGCGATTTTGTAACAGCCGTTTTTTCTTCTATGGACTACGAGAACGGCTCGTTTGGCCCGGCTTCTCTCGAAATGGAAGACACTTATCTATATCTCGATCAGTATATAGGGGAGCTGGTTATTGCTGCCGAAAAAAAATTCGGGAAGAACAATGTCTTGTTTTTTTTAACAGCGAACACATCTGCCTCATACCCTGTTGATTACCTAAAAGAAGAATTTAACTTGCCAGTAGATAACTTTATGCCAGAAAGTGCCATCGCCCTTTTAACTTCTTTTTTAAACATTACCTACGGCGAGGAGAAATGGATAGAGTACCATTCCGATTTACAGGTTTATCTAGATCACGATTTAATTAAAAAAAACAAGCTTGATTTAAATGAAATGCGAGATGTGACCTCAAACTTTATCAACCAGTTCGAGGGGGTACAGGTTTCATTGCCCGCTTATCAGTTAGAGCAGGGCAGTTCTGCCAACGGGCTACTCTCACCGCTTTATAAATCTTATTCAAAAGGACGGTCGGGCGACTTTTTGTATGTTTTAAAAGAAGGTTGGCAACCTGGGCATAAGTTCAGGAAAGTAAACTATACCGACCAATCACACATCCCTTTAGTCTTTTACGGACCTCAAATCCCTGCAATGAGTATCAGTGAAAAATATTATGCCGTAGATTTGGTGCCCACACTTTCTGCCCTGCTAAATATCCCGCAACCAGATAAGTGCCAAGGAAAAACCATTAAAGAAATAGTCCGATAAAACATTAAAAGAACAGAAACTTTTTTCGCCCTAAATTTTTGTCGCCCTTCATCCCCAAATTTAGGCCCGACTCTAATTTACCATATTTTTTGATCCATTTCTCAGGTTTCAACTGGACTATTAAAGTGGTGTCTGACGAAACCGTAAATTCTTGAGTATTGGGTTCAAAACCGTTATTGGCAAATATTATGTTCTTTTGCCCAGGTTCTAATGTTAATTGGTAAAACCCATCGTTGTCAGAAATTGTCCCAATCCCGGAACTTTTTTCAAAAATGGTAGCATTCTCTATCGGCACACCAGTTAAAAAATTGGTAATATATCCAGAGATTGTTATGAACTGGGCTTCTCCTAAAACAGGTATAAAACCTAACAAGGATATAAACGAAAGTGTAAAAATTGTTTTCATGGCTTACTTTTTATTTAATTGTTTTCATGGCTCTGTTTTATTTAGAGACAAAAAGCACACCAAAAAGGTTGCTTTTGGTTTTAATTTTATGTTAAAAGAATATTATTTTTATTTAGTCTGAATCCCAATCTCAGGATCATGCTAAAGAACAGCAATGTTGAGCAACATTACTATCGGTTATTTCTAAACAACTGCTTACATTTGTTAAAACATAAATAGAGAAAATTTTCTTTATTTAAAGGTTGTTTGGCAGATCAAAAAAAATTAATAAACTAATTTAATAACTTAATTTATTGTTATGGATCCCATAAAGTCCTTAATCAAGAATTTGGCCAATCAATACGGAAGGGAGAGGGAAAGCCTTCTCCCCATAATGCAGGGAGTTGTTGAACGTGAGAATTTTCTTTCGGAATATTCCATGGTAGAAATTGCCAGGGAAATGGACATCCCCGCCTCCGAAGTATATGGAACGGCTACTTTCTATTCTTTCCTTGAAACAAAAACAACAGGGAAATATACTATTAGAGTATGTAAAACCATTACATGTGCCATGAAAGGCAAAAGCCAGGTCCTTTTTGCCATTCAAGACATGTTGAAAATCAAATTTGGGGAAACAACGCCAGATCAACGTTTCACCCTGTTGGAAACGAACTGCCTCGGCTGGTGCCACAAAGCGCCGGCAATGATGATCAACAATGAGGTGTATACCGAACTTACCCCAGAAAAGGTAAGGGAAATTTTATCGGATTATATGAAAAAAAACGGTTCAATTTAAAAAAGGGGAAATGGCAAATTCGTATCAATTAAAAAGGGTAGATTTTATTTTCAGAAATGAAAACGACTGGGAAAAAGTATTGTCGGCTACCATAAAGAAAAAACCTCAGGATCTAATAAACGAACTTATCAGTTCTGAACTTAAAGGGCGTGGGGGCGCAGGTTTCCCTACCGGGTTAAAATGGAAGCTTACTTCTGAAGCAAAGGCTGGGCAAAAATTTGTAATATGCAATGCCGATGAAGGGGAACCGGGAACATTTAAAGACCGTGAGATACTTTCGAGGGTCCCCTACAAAGTACTTACCGCAATGGCTGTTTGCGGCTATGTAACAGGGGCAAAAGAAGGTTTTATTTATTTGCGGGGGGAATATAAATTCCTGGAGGAAGAGCTGAACAAAACCATTGATGAGTTTGAATATTACTGTAAAGAAATCAACCTTGATTTTAAAATCAATATTTTTATGGGGAGCGGGGCTTACATCTGCGGAGAAGAAACGGCATTGATGGAGTCGATGGAAGGTAAACGCGGCGAGCCACGCAACAAACCCCCATTCCCGACACAGGCAGGGTTCAAAGGGACCCCAACAGTAGTTAACAATGTAGAAACCCTTGTGCACACATTCACAATCTTCAAATACGGGGCAAAAAAATTCTACGATCTGGGGGTACAGTATTCTCGTGGGACAAAATTATTTTCTGTTTCGGGCGATACGCCAAAACCGGGGATTTACGAGCTGGAATTAGGTATGAGCCTTCAAGACTTTGTGTATGAGTTCGGAGACGGCGACACCAAAGCTGTCCAAGTGGGCGGGGCATCAGGGTTCTTGGTGCCAAGGAAAAAATTTAAAGATGCCGCTATAGGTTTCAAGGGGAAACTTACCGGGATATCGCTCCCTACCGGCGGTTCGATGATGCTTTTTAACAGCTCGCGTTCAATGTTCAATGTTTTGGACAATTACCTTGAATTCTTCCGCGAAGAAAGTTGCGGGCAATGCACCCCTTGCAGGGTAGGTTGCCAACAGTTGTTGCTGGGGATAAAAGCCGTTAAAAGGGGCGACAAACCGGCCACCTATCTCAATAAATTATTAAGCCTGACAGAAACCATGCAACTTACGGCAAAATGCGGGCTGGGGCAATCGGTGGCAAACTCTTTCTCCTCCATCGTCGAAAACTTTCGTGAAGAAATGATTTACTAACCCATTGAAAACAAAAAAATGGCAAATAAAATAAACATAACAATAAACGGTTTCCCTGTTGAAATTGAAAAAGGGAAAACCATACTCGAAGCATCGGAATCGCACGGCATAAAAATCCCGACACTGTGTTACCATAAGGATCTGTGCGTGGCGGGGAACTGCCGTGTATGTGTAGTCGAAGTGGTTGGGCAAAGCCGCTTGTCGGCTGCCTGTGCGACCCCTGTCGAAGAAGGTATGGAAATCCTCACAAACAGCCTAAAAGTACGGAATTCCAGGAAGCACATAATCGAACTTTTGTTGGCAGAACACAATGCAGACTGCACCAAATGTTACCGGAACGGGAACTGCGAGTTGCAAACTCTTGCCTCTGAATATAAAATCATGACCCAGGATTTTATAGAACTAGTCCCCTTGAAAAATTATACGATCGATATGTTCTCCCCTTCGATTATAAAGGACGACAGCAAATGCATCCGTTGCCAGCGTTGCGTGCGAACATGTGCAGAGCTACAGGGCGTAAACGCACTGACCGTTGCCCACAAGGGCGACCAGATGAAAATCACCACTTTTTTTGAGAAAGCAATGCGCGATGTCGTTTGCACAAACTGCGGGCAGTGCGTAAACCACTGCCCAACCGGTGCTTTGGTCGAAAAGAATTATATAGAAGAAGTATGGGAAGCCATTGCCGACCCTAAAAAACACGTGGTAGTACAAACCGCTCCCGCTGTACGTGTAGGGCTTGGCGAAGAGCTTGGGCTGGAACCGGGGACACGCGTTACTGGGCAAATGGTAGCGGCACTGAAAAGGCTTGGCTTCGATTCGGTGCTAGATACCGATTTTACCGCCGACCTTACCATTATGGAGGAGGGGACAGAATTGTTGACCCGTTTAAAAAAAGCTTTGGTAGACAAAGACCCTAATGTGAGTTTGCCCATGGCAACATCATGCTCGCCGGGTTGGATAAAATACATTGAACATATGTACCCAGAATACCTGGAGCATCTTTCTACATGTAAATCCCCCCAGCAAATGTTTGGGGCACTGGTAAAAACATACTACGCCAAGGCCAGGAACATTGAGCCTGAAAATATTGTTTCAGTTTCAATAATGCCTTGTACAGCCAAAAAATTTGAAGCCTACCGCCCGGAAATGCACGACAGCGGCTACCGAGATGTAGATTATGTATTGACAACCCGAGAACTGGCAATCCTGATTAAGCAGGCAGGCCTTGATTTTAACAAACTCAAACCCGTAAAATACGACAGGTTGATGGGCGAATCTACTGGTGCCGCCGTAATATTTGGCGCAACAGGTGGGGTAATGGAGGCTGCATTGAGAACGGCATACGAGATTGTGACAGGCAGGGAAGTCCCGTTCGAAAACCTTGACATAACCCCGGTACGCGGGATGGAAGGTATCAGGGAAGCTTCTATTAAAATTGAAGATCCTTTGAAAGAATGGGCCTTCCTTGATGGTGTCGAACTCAAATGCGCTGTAGCACATGGGCTTGTAAATGCAAAAACAGTTATGGATGCTGTTAAATCGGGCAAGGCAGATTACCATTTTGTTGAAATCATGGCATGCCCTGGGGGATGCCTTGGCGGCGGCGGGCAGCCAATACCGACAAATCCTGAAATACGGAATAAACGTGCCGAAGCAATATATGCCGAAGACAAAGGGTTGGCTCTTCGCAAATCGCATGAAAACCCGGAAATACAAAAGATTTATCGCGATTACCTGAAGCAACCACTTGGGGAAATTTCACACCATTTGCTACATACAAAATATACAAAACGGGAACGTTACTAAGCGTTAAAAATGACGTATCAAAAAAAGGGGGCTAAAAAATATATTTCCCATTTATTTGCAGCCTCCTTTTTTTGAAAAAGATAATATATCCCCAATTGCCATACAACACCATATTGAAAAAATTGTTGTAACACCAACATTTATTGCACTCCATAACTTTTTCATGTGTCCCCCTCCATCGCTTGTTATTTGGTTATTTGCCCGATCCTTGTTCCATCTTTTTTGTTTACTTTGCATTAAAATATAATATCTGTAAAGCAAAAAAATGAAATTAGCAATCCTTTTACTCTTCATTTTAGTTTATTCAGCGGTGATTAATGCACAGGAAAAATACCTGGAAATAATTACTGATGATGTTTATGTCCAAACCCTAACCTATGCAACTAAAGACGGGGAAGATTTAGCCATGGACATATATCTGCCGGGAAATGATGCCAGAACAGGACGGGCAACCATTATTTATGTACATGGAGGGGGCTTCATGGGTGGGGCAAGAGACGGGGAGAACTTGAAAGGATTCTGCACAAAGATGGCAAAACATGGCTATGTTGTTGCTTCAATATCATATCGCTTAACGCGAAAAGACAAAAAAGGCGGATTTGGGTGCAATTGCCCTGCGGAAGAAAAAATAAATGCATTTAATGCAGCAGTCGAAGATTTGCACGATGCCACCTCCTATCTCGTCAGCAACCGTAAAAAATTTAGGATTGATACTAAAAATATAATTATTGCCGGGAGCAGTGCCGGTGCCGAAACCGTTTTGAATGCAGCCTACCAACCTCCGTTCCGTTGCACATCCAGGTTAAAGCCAGTCTCATATGCCGGTGTTATAGGAATGGCAGGGGCAATCCCCGATACGGCTGCAATATACAGCGGTTATGCAATCCCATCGTTGTTTTTCCATGGCACCGACGACAAGCTTGTCCCTTACGCCACCGCCCCCCATCATTATTGTAAAGAAGGGGATCCCGGTTATTTAGTTTTACATGGTTCTTATACCATTGCACAAAAACTTGAACAAATGGGAGTGCCTTTTTGGCTACATACTGGCAGTGGGGCAGGCCACGAAATGGCCAACACCCCTATGACGTATTATTTCGATGTGATTGTCGATTTTTGCTATCATTTTATAATCAAGGGCAACAAAGAACCTAAAAAGACCTTTGTCGGAGGGAAATAAAATCCCGATACTTATAAGAAGTATCCTTTCTGCAAATAAAAAATAATTTCAATAGAATAAAAATGAAAAAATTAAATGCCACCTTTATTATTTTGTTGTTGCCCTTTTTTATTTATGCACAACAAATGAATATCATTTCGTTCAACATCAGGTATAACAATAGTGGAGACGGGGAAAATGCCTGGCCTAACCGGGTCGAAATGGCAACCGGGCTTTTGCGTTTCCACGATGCCGACATTTTTGGGCTACAGGAAGCTTTAATTGGCCAGATAAAAGACATTGAAGGACAGCTGCCCGGGTACAAATGGTTTGGCGTTGGCAGGGACGATGGGAAAGAAGAAGGCGAATTTTCACCTATTTTTTACAACCCCTCCAAATTCATTTTGCTGAAAAACGGTACTTTCTGGCTCTCTGAAACACCTGAAAAACCGAGCAAGGGGTGGGATGCCGCATGCACAAGGATTGTAAGTTGGGGGAAATTCCAGTCGAAAGTGAGCGGGAAACGTTTTTTTGTATTCAATACCCATTTCGACCACAGAGGCATTGAGGCTAGGAAAAATTCAGCTTCACTCATTTACAATAAAATCCGGGAAATGGTACAAGACAAAAACCTGCCCGTAATTTTAACCGGAGATTTCAACCTTACGCCAGATACTGAGCCAATAAAGATGCTGAAAAAACACTTGCGGGACAGCCGTGAAATTTCAGGAGAACCTCCTTATGGCCCAGAAGGCACTTTCCAAGGCTTCAATATTGACAGCCCGCTGGAAGAGCGGATCGACTACGTATTTGTGTATGGCGGGGTTAAGGTGAAAAAATATGCCGTGCTAAGCGATTTTAAAGGGCACAGGTTCCCCTCCGACCATTTACCGGTTTTTGCCAAGGTGGTTTTGAAATAAAGCTTGTCAACCTGGATAGAAAGGGCACTTTTCTTTTAAGTGCCGCTCTTCGTTTTGCCGAAAGGAACAGCATCCTATATTACAAAATCTTGAAGCAATCAGTCTTAACTATTTTTTGTAGGCTTCAATAATTCACGGATATCAACATATAAAAAACTCAGCAATTTTCTTTAAAGTAAACAAAGATTGTTGCATTTTTATTCTTGTAGGATTAGTTCCTACCTTATATCCGGCCTATTAAATTTTAGTTTTGAACGACAATACAACAAATTATTTCTGATTATTCTTATATGTGGTGCATGCTCTGCCTTCTGTATTCTCCAGGGGTAAGAGAAGTATATTTCCTAAACATTCTGGAAAAATAGGGGGCATTTTTAAAATTAGTCTCTTCAATAATTTCGCACAAAGTTTTATTTGTAGCAAGAAGCAGGAATTGAGCTTTTTCTATCCTTTTTCGCATTATAAATTCGCATGGTGGCAAACCAAGTATAGACTTAAAAATGCGGGTAAAGTGGTCCTTCGATAAATATGCTCTCGATGCCAGTTCGTCTACTTCAATGTTGCTGTGAAGATTTTCCTGGATGAATCTCAAAATACTTTGAATGTTATATTTTAGAAGGCTACTCATATTTAAGTTGATTTCCGAATCTACAAAGTTTGAATATATCTGTTTCAATATCCCTATGGATTCAAAATAGTGAGCCGGCGACCTGTATTTAATTTTTTGATTGATCCATGGTTTAGTTTGATAAATATGAGGATCATCGTGAGGAGTCTCCATGCTGGGATTTATTTCCAGTAACCTAAAAAATAAATTTTGACATAATTCAGTTGCTTCTGTTTTGTTTTTCATTAAAAAAAGGTTGGAAGCACTGAGCCCCCCTTCAAAGGTTATCGCAGTATGTATGTAAATGTGTTCCAAATCCTGATTGAAAAAATAGGAGCAAGGTGTATAGCTCGGGATTAGGTAAATTTTTTTTTGCTTAAGTTCTATCCTTTGGCTATTGATTACAATGTGCCCTTCCCCTTTTAAAATTAGATAAAGCCTGGAAAAAGGGCTTATGATATCGATATATTCCGAATAACGTCCGAAGCGTAAATATGCAATGTTTTTTAAGTCTATTTGTATAGTTCGCCCAAGTTCTTCTGGATACATTTTATTTAAAATTAGAGTGGTATGAAATATAATTTCTTTTGGCTATTATTAATGATGCAATGTAATATCGTAAAAGTATAATAAATCGACTAAAAAGTCTAACGAATAAAATGTTCTGCTTTTTAATTTTGTACGCATAAATTTATTGACAAATCAGTCCTGGAAAAATTTAAATCAACCACATAATGAATCTAAACGTAGCCTTCGGTTTATTTTTAATTGCAATTGGAGCCTTCTCATCCGGCAGTTTCGCTGTCCCATTTGAAAAAATTAAAGGATGGAAATGGGAAACCTATTGGATGGTGTTTAGTTTTGGTGCATATTTTATTTTGCCTTTACTTGCTTGTTTGATTTTTGCACCTGGATTTATTCAAATAATCGACCAAACTTCATCCTTCGTAAATGTTTCTGTATTTCTGTTAGGTATGGTTTACGGTGTTGGGAATCTTGCTTTTGGCCTTTCTTTAAGATATCTTGGTTTGTCTTTAGGGTATGCTCTGTCGTTAGGTTTAATGTTGGCAATAGGGACACTTATCCCCCCAATAATAGATGGCAGGCTTTCTGTAATGATCAATAACTCCGGAGGAAGTCTGCTAATAGCTGGAGTGGTTGTTGCATCCTTTGGAATAATCCTTTCTGCATGGTCTGGAATATTGAAAGATAAACAAGTCTCTGAGAAAGTTAAAATCGAAAGCGTAAGTGAGTTTCATCTGGTCAAAGGTATATTGTATTCATTGCTGGTAGGGATAACTGGTTCTGCTATGGCTTTGGGTTTTGAGCAGGGTATGCCTATTGCAGAAAAGGCTGTCGAATCGGGGATTAATCCACTATTTTCAATGATGCCAATATATGTTGTATTTCTGTCAGGAACCCTTCTTACCACCATGGGGTGGTGTATATTCCTTGGGATGAAAAACAAATCGCTTAATAATTATATACAGGCTAGGACAAGGGGCGTACTTACCTATAATTACCTGTTTGGTTTATTAGCCGGATTATTATGGTTCAGCCAGTTTATAGTTTACAGTATGGGGAAAAGCAAGATGGGGCCGTTTACGTTTACTTCATGGGGGATATTGATGGCTCTCACAATTGTTTTTGCTACTGTATGGGGATTAATAAAGAAAGAGTGGAAAGGTGTTTCTGTAAAGATTTATTTCATTATGATCCTTTCACTTCTTATAATTATAACGGCTTCGTTTATGATAGGAATTAGTGGTAATGAATAGATGTAATATAAGATGATTAAAAAAATGACATCCAGAGAGAGGGTATTATCAGCAATTAACCACCAACAGCCCGATAAGGTTCCGGTTGACATGGGCGCAACACCTAGTTCAGGCATATCGGCAATTGCATATAGTAATTTGGTTAAATATATGGGAAAGGAAGAACTTCCGGTTCAAATTTATGATGTGGTTCAGCAATTGGCACAACCTGACGATACGCTTATTGAAATGTTTGGTATAGATGTGTTGGACATCGGGCGGACTTTTAATGATAACCCTTCTGATTGGAAACCTGTAATCATGGCAAATGGCGCATCAGCATTTCATCCGAAGTGGTTCAACCCGGTAAAGCAGGACGATGGTTCATGTGCAACATATGATGACGATGGAAAACGTGTTTTGTCCAGGATGCCGGCAGGGGCAACTTTTTTCGATCAAACTCATTTCCCTTATCTGGATGGCTATCCTGACAACTACGATGATTTAGATGCTGAAATGAACCGGGTTATGTGGGCTCGCGATGCTCACAGCCCCTGGGATCATGCCGGGAAAGATGGTTTCTGGGAAAAGCTCAGGAAAAACGCATTGCATTTACGCGAAACAACTGATAAGGCCTTGCTTGTAGTCTGTGGTTGTAACCTGTTTGAATGGGGCACATTCCTGCGAAGGATGGATAATTTTCTGATGGATTTAATGTGCGACCATTACAATGTGGAGAAATTGCTTGACCAATTGTTAATAAGGCATCTGGCTACTTTGGAAAAGGTTTGCGAATCGGTTGGCGATATAGTTGACATCATCAGGTTTGGTGACGACCTGGGGATGACATCCGGCCCTTTTATGGATGTTGATACATACAAGGCTCTATTTAAACCTCGCCATAAAATATTATGCGATTATGTAAAATCGCATAGCAAGATGCATACATTTATTCATTCTTGTGGTTCAATTTCATTATTGATGCCCGATTTAATCGATGCAGGTATTGAAATTTTCAACCCTGTTCAGACCAATGCTTGCAGCATGGAACCGGAATCCCTGAAAAAAGAATTTGGTAGCGATTGTACTTTCTGGGGCGGAGGTGTCGAAACTGCAGGGATGCTAAATGTAGGTACGCCGTCACAGATTAAAGCACAAGTAACTGAACGTCTGGAGATTTTTTCAAAAGGTGGCGGATTTGTTTTTAATACAGTCCATAACATACTTCCAGACGTACCACCTGAAAATATTGTAGCAATGTTTAATGCAATAAAAAATTTTAACCAAAACAATTAGTCTTTTTGAACATCCGGATAATCTTCCCCTTTAGGGGATTTAGAGAGGTGAAACCAGAATTATAATAAATCAGTTTAAACCAATATGACACCAAATAATACAGAAAAATCCTATCCAGTTAAAAATCTCAATCAAGCAACTAAAAGAGTATGCTTAACCCTTGATTTGAAAAACAGCCCTGAATTAACTAAGGATTATATTTGACCATCTCCCGAAAAAAATGGATGAACCCTTCTATATATCAACAGCAGCAAAGGATTTAAAGGTTTTTCCGGTGAGGAAAGCTGGTTAAAAAAGGTTATTTTTATGTTGTAGACAAGGACAAATAATCTCAAAAAACCAGCTTATGTCAAAAGTATTAACAAAACAGGTACAGAACAAGATTAGCCGCTATTTTCTTAAGCTTGAAAATCATTTAACCAAGCCAGAATCCCGATGTGTCAGGGAAATGACCACTGGAATATTAAAGACAGGTACAGTGTTAGTAAATAAAATAGCCGGTTGTATTTTTGATACGATATCGTTGAGCCAGACCACTAAGCGCTTTAGGAACCATTACAACAAGAAAGGATTTTTCATGAAATTGTTTCGGGGACATATGCATAGCGTGAAAAGCAAAATATGCCATGGCGATTACATTTTATTCGATGGTTCTGATATTCAAAAGAAATATGCCAAAACGATGGAAGGCCTGGACTATGTAAAAGATGGCGATAAAAAAACCATTGGTCTTGGTTACTGGCTTATGAATGTTGTCCACTTTAGCAAGGATGGAGAAATGACCCCTTTGTACAATAAGCTTTACAGTTTCGACCATGGAGCTAAAAGTGAGAATAAGGAAGTTCTTGATGCAATGAGTGAAATAGATTCGATTATTGATAAAAATGTCACAAAAATATTTGACCGTGGTATGGACCGTCCCATTTGCAGGGATTCGATTATTGCCAATGAAGGTAATTTCAACCTGCGCCTGAAGAAAACGACTAAACTGTTTTACAAAGGTCAGGAAATAGCTGTGAATAAAATAAGCAAAAAAGTTCCGCTGTTCATGAAATTAACAGCAACAAGGATATTGAAAAGCAAAAAAGTTCCGCTGTTTTACGAATGTGGGGCAATTAAAGTCCAGTATAAAATTAAGGGCCGGATGTATGATCTTTGGCTTGTTGTTACTAAAAGGACTAATGGCGGATATTGTTGGTTGTTGACACGTTCACCCAAAGAGGGCATCGTTGAAATAATCAAAGAAGCATTTACGGCATACGGTTTCCGCTGGAAAATCGAAGAGTACCACCGGCATATAAAAGAATGCTACAACCTGGAAGATATCCAGATCAAAACATTCGAAGGACTACAAAGTATGTTGGCCATACTAACCATAGCCATGAGCATCATATACTCATCGCTTTCATCACTGCATACCCGGCTAATGCTTGAAAGTGGAGTGAAGACACTGAACAAAGAAAAGATCTACGAACTGTACAATTTTATTTATTATAAAATCAGTACGATAATAAAAGTCTTACTAGCTAATATGACTCCAAGGGCTTTCCTTCCTCAATTTAATCCATCTCCAAATGACGGACAGTTAAGCCTTTTGTTAAACTTTGAAAATTAAAAACGGGAGATGGTCAACTAAGCTAAGGATTATATCTATTATCATTCCCCGGAAGGACATTGGCTGGAAATAGCCAAAGGGATCAGTGAAGCAGGAGTTGTTGTTATGGAAATATATCAGCTTGATAACCGTTTGTTTATGATCTGCGAAGTTCCTGCCGACAAAGATTTTGATACAATCTGGGACAGTATGGGAAATTTTCCACTGCAAAAAGATTGGGCACAACTAATGGAAAAATACCAACAGGCAGTTCCCGGGCATGAGTTTGGTTGGATACAAATGGAACGGATTTATTCGTTGGGTTGATTTGTTAAGAGAAATGTTTGTTTATAGTTCATCTTTCTACTCTCCAGAAAAACTATATCCTCCCGAAAGAAAGGCATGGCGGTTGGGCAAGTTTCCTCCAAAAGCATGGGGATAAAAGTTGGAAAAGAGGGGGCCTGTATCCTTATCAACAAGTTTTTATTACTATATGACAAGCCTTCTGGTAAAGATGGCAAATGTACTTGGTAATGCCGATGATGTTAATTGCCATACCACTCTTTCGGAAAATATTAAGTCTGCTTTCAGTAAAGAATGTTTTGATGCCGAGGGTAAATCCTATGATAACAATACTCAGTTTGCCAACATGTTCCCATTATATCTGGGTATTGTGTTTGATAATGAAAAAAGGATGTATTAAATTAATCCTTCATTTGTTGGTTAATAATGATATGCTATTTTTGTTTCCTGAAGAATAAAAGTCATTTTGGAATATCGTGCTGACTGACATGTCATATTGGGCTCGTTTTAAGGAAGGAGATAAGGATGCCTTGGGTAAGATTTTTCAAGCTTATTATAAGGAATTGTATTTCTATGGACTAAAAATTATTTCTGTTCCCGAACTTGTTAAAGATGTTATTCAGGAAGTTTTTGTGCGGTTATGGGAAAATAAGAATAACCTTGGTCATATCACTAAAGTAAAATCATATCTGTTGGTTGCTTTACGAAACGAACTTGTTCATGCTTCAAAAAAAAATCGTATTTCGGAGTTTGATGATTTGCTTGCTGAACGATTTACGATAACCATTGAGGACTTTTTGATTAGTGAAGAAGATTCAAAGCAGTTGAACGAAAGACTGGTAGTAAGTTTGAATAAACTTTCAGAACGGCAACGTGAAGTTATAGTGCTGAGGTTTTATCATAATTTGTCTTTTGAAGATCTTTCTGAGGTTTTAGATATGAATATCCAATCTGTTAGAAATTTGTTATTCAGGGCTTTAGAAAAGGTTAGGAGCGATTTGAAAGATATTGGATTTCATGATGCTGAAAACATTGAACTCATTCTTTTTTCACTTTTTTCAAAAAAAAGATAATTATTACTGAGTATAAATATGTTTTTCCCCCTCCTTTAAATAGAAATGGGGAAAATGAAGAGTTTTAAAAACAACATATACGAAGAATTAATAGCAGATAACCGGTTTATTGAATGGGTATCGGGCAACGATAAATCCGATTATGAATATTGGGAAAATTGGAAAGATAATCACCCTAAATTTCAAATTGAATTTGAAGAAGCAAAAAAAAACCGTTCAGCTACTTCAATTTCAACCTCCAGATATTTCAAACAGCGAAATCAAATATATTTGGGACAAAACAGATAAACGTTTAAATACGATAAGGCAACCCCTGTCTCCTAAAACCTTTTTATCCTGGATGGTGAGAGTGGCAGCTATTTTAGTTATCCCTCTAATTATTGCTGTTATCTGGTTGTATCAGGATAATTTATCGATCAGGAATAATTTTGCAGAAGTATCCAAACAATCAGCACAGAAGGCAGTAACAATTAATGCCCCATTGGGAGGCATGGTTAATTTCCAATTGCCCGATGGGTCGAGGGTTTGGCTAGACGCAGGCTCCGAAATAACTTACCCGGCATATTTCAATAGCGACAAACGTGAAGTTTCCCTAATAGGTCAGGCTTATTTTGAAATAGAAAAGGGTGATATCCCATTTTTTGTCAATAACACCGGACCAACAGTAAAAGTATATGGCACAGAGTTTAATGTAAGTGCGTTCGATAATGAAGATAATGTAACAGTTGCTCTTGTTGAAGGGAAAGTTTCTTTAAACGTAAATAACAAAGAAGTTTTTTTGAAACCGGGAGAGATATCAAAATTTAAGAAAATTGCTCACTCTCTCGAAATCGTTGAGGCCAATATCGATCAGTATGTTAAATGGAAAGATGGAGTACTTATATTCAGAGACGCTTCTCTCGAAACAATAATAAGAACTTTAGAAAGACGTTACAATACATCAATTCATATTGAGAATAAGGATATCGCAAATTATAAATACAATGCAACGTTAATGGGCGAAAATATTAATCAAGTGCTGAATTTACTTATTCTTTCTGCTCCAATTAAATACAGGTATATTCAGCCAAAACAAAAAGAAGACTTTTCATATACAAAGGCTCAAGTATTTATTACAAAAGATGATACCAGAATAATGAACCAATAAACTTTATTTGCCTATGCAAAATTAAAACATAAAAAAATGTGAGTAATGCTCCAACATTACCCACATTAAAACTGAGTTTTTATTAATCGTTAAAATTAATCAATTACAAATTTATGAAAAAATGTCTAAAGGGGAAAGAACAGTTTTGTCTTATCCCTCCTAAATTATTGTTGAAAATGAAATTAACTTTTTTAGTTGTTTTGGTAGTTGTATTTCAGTCGTTTGCAGAAAACACCTTGGCTCAGGGGAAAATTTCGGTGGAATACAAAAATTTGACTATTGAACAAGTTCTATTAGAGCTTGAAAATCATTTTGAACTGGGATTTATGTATAATAAAGATCTCGTTGACGTGGAACGCAAGGTCGATATTAATATGCAGGATGCAACTATCGATGAAATTTTAAAGGAGTTATTTTCAGATAAAAATGTAGCATTTCACCGATTAAATAATCAGATTGTCATCAGTCCGAAGTTTTCAGTCAATCTGCAACAAAAATCAATTTCTGGAAAAGTTACCGATACCTCCGGGTTGCCTCTACCTGGTGTAACGGTATTAATCAAAGGTACAACCAATGGAACTGTTACCGATGCTGATGGGAATTATTCTTTTACAAATATTCCCGAAGATGCAACATTAATTTTCTCATTTGTTGGAATGAAAACACAGGAAATACTTGTTGCCGGAGAAACTAGTATCAATGTAAAAATGGAAGAAGATGCTATTGGGATTGAAGAGGTGGTGGCAATTGGATATGGAACACAAAAAAAAATTAATTTAACAGGTGCTGTAGCAATAGTTGAAAAGGAAGCTTTTGAAAATAGGTCAACATCTACACCTGTTGCAGCATTACAAGGTGCTATATCTGGAGTAACTGTAACAAGGAGCAGCGGGAAACCCGGTTCTGAAGACTATAGTATGCAAATCAGGGGATTTTCTTCGGTCAATAATGTTGATGTATTAGTGATTGTAGATGGTGTAAGAAGTTCTTTAAGTGACCTGAATGCAAACGATATTGAGAGCATATCAGTATTGAAAGATGCTGCCGCTGCTGCGATTTATGGTTCCAATGCTGCTGGAGGTGTAGTTATAGTTACTACAAAAAAAGGGGAAAAAGGGAAAATAAAGGTAAATTATTCCGGCAACTACGGTATAACCCGGGCTTCGGGAATGCCTGAACGTTTAAAGAGTTGGGTAGAAGCAAAATACTTTGACGATGCGTATGTTAATTCCGGGTCGACTGTAATGTTTGGAGAAACAAAATACGCATGGATGAGAGGTGAACAATTGGACGTAATTGACACATATGGAATCCGCACAGGAGTTCGTCCTTCCGACTACCCGGGCACTAATTTTGTAATTGACCCCAACAGACCCAACGTATGGCTGTCCTATGGCGATTATGATCAGATAGCAATTGGAACACGAAGGGAGAACCCTATCCAATCTCATAATGTATCGTTGAGCGGAGGTGATGAAAAAACCTCATACTATTTATCAACAGGATATTATAACCGGCGGGGAATTTTAAGATATGGTCCTGACTCAGAGGAAAAATATAATGTCAGACTTAACATTGATAGAAAGTTATCAAATAAATTAGATTTAAGTACTTATGTTTCATATACCAATAATAACATCTATCAAAATGCTGATGCTGCTGAAAACATTTTAGGCTATATGTATAGACGATGGGGCTGGATAGCGCCTGTTCGTGATTTTGATGGGCAATACCATGCAGGTAATGGAATTTGGCCAAGTGCCATTGATGTTGAAAAAAATTATGGAAAAGATACCAGGCATAATTACATGTTTGAAGGTAATATGAACCTGAAAATAAATGATTTGCTCTCTGGTTTGGATATCAATATAATTGGATCAAAAAGAATGGGGTTTAACAAAAGGTTAAAGTATACCCGGACATTAACATATATTGGGCCATTAGGTACACCTACTTTAACGTATAACCCGACAAATGGTATGCTTAGGCAATCAACTTCTTCTGATTATACATCAATGCAAGCATTTGCAAATTACGGTTTTAATCTTGATGATGCCCATGATTTTAAACTCATGGGTGGATATTCTTATGAAGATTATAGATATGAAAGTTTTTATGGCGGTATTAATAATCTTGTGACTAACGATTTTTTTAGTTTGGGTTGGGGCGATGCAGAAACTGCCTATGTGGACGATGAAGTAATAACGTATGCAACGATGGGCTTTTTTGGCAGGCTCAATTATAACTATAAAGAAAAATATCTTTTCGAGGCTAATCTCCGTTACGATGGAAGCTCCAGGCTTTCCCCTGACAACAGGTGGAATTTGTTCCCATCCCTTTCAGCAGGATGGGCTATGCATAAAGAAGATTTTTTCCCGGACAACAAATTCATTACCCAGTTAAAACTTAGGGCTTCATGGGGACAACTTGGCAACGCTGATGCATTAGGGTATTACGATTATATTGGGTTGCTGTATTCCAACAGTGATGTTGCACTTAACAATGCACCTACTACACGTATTTATCAGTCACAACTGGCTTCACCGAAAAAAACATGGGAAACAATCGAAACATCAAATATCGGTGCAGATTTCTCATTTTTTGATAATCGCTTGAGTTTTTCTGGCGATTACTATATTAAAAAGAATAAAAACATGTTGGCTAACATGGAAGTCCCTTCGATTATTGGGATAGGTCTTCCGACCTATAACATTGGGGAACTTAAAACCTGGGGTTGGGAAATTAACGGAACATGGAAAAAAACCACAGGGAAATTCCACTATTGGATTTCAGCAAATATAGCTGATAATAAAAATAAGCTGACAAAATACGAAGGGCAGAATATTGTTAACCTTGGGAAAGTTGAACTCATTGAAGGCATGCCAATAAATACAATTTGGGGATATAAAACCGACGGTTTATTCCAAAGTGATCAGGAATACGCTGATTATGGGGTATTTATTAATTCAAAAACAGGTGAAGGAGATATGAAATATCTTGACCTGAATGGAGACAAAAAAATTTCAATAGGCGAAGGGACTATAGATAACCATGGGGACCTTGTAAAATTAGGGGACACCACCCCGAGGTACCTGTTTGGCCTTAATTTGAGAATGGAGTGGAAAGGGTTTGACTTTAACTGTTTCTTCCAGGGGGTTGCAAAACGTAAATTTTTCATTGATAAAACATCCATACAACCAATGGCCAGCTCCTCTCAAATGCCAATGCAACAGCAAATTGATTACTGGTCGGAAGATAATACAGACGCTTTTTGGCCAAGGCCTTTTGTTAACAGTGACCATAGTTACTGGTATTCTGATTATTGGGTGCAAAACGGAGCCTATATCCGTTTAAAAAATATTGAATTAGGATACACCCTGCCTAAATCAATTACGCAAAAATTATCATTAGAAAGAGTCAAGGTTAGCCTTTCAGGACAGGATGTCTGGGAATATACTAAATCCTTCTCATTTATTGACCCTGAGTTCTCTTCCGGTAGCCGTGTTACATATTATTATCCGTTTTTCAGGACTTTCCAGATGGGCCTAAATGTTACATTTTAAAATATTTAAGAAATGAAAAAAATAAGATTTTTATTAATATTATTTACAAGTATATTGATAATAAGTTCGTGCGATTTAGACCGGGTTTCCGAAAGTGAATTGTCGGATGAAATGTTTTGGAAAAACGAAAGTGATTTTGAAGCAGCTTGTAACCAGTTTTTCTCTTTTATAAACGGGGATATAGACCTTGTTTATGATGATAACCGTTCAGACTTCGCCGCTTCTTTAACTAACAATAGTATTAGCGATGGGAGCAGGGTGACTCCGTCAACATCAACAGACTGGGATACCCCATACGAAATAATATACACTGCTAACAACATTATTGAAAAGGCGGAAGATGTTGATATCAGCAATATCGACAGATGGGTTGCCGAAGCTAAATTCTGGAGAGCATATGCATACATTAGCTTAGTAAAAAAATATGGCGATGTCCCTTTAGTACTTCGCACCTTAGATATTGATGCCCCTGAATTTACTGAACCACGAACAGATCGTGAAACAGTTATTCAACAAATATATGACGACCTTAATTATTCAGCGGCAAACCTCCCTACGTTTATAAAATTAGGTGGTTCTCAATATGGAAGAATATCAAAAAGTGCTGCATTGGCGTTAAAATCCCGTATCGCCTTATATGTTGGCACTCACCAGAAGTACCACGAATGGGGGGAACCATCCACTCATCTTTCTTTAGCAATTAATGCAGCAGAAGCAGTTATGGACGAAGGACACCAACTCTTTACTGCAGAATCTGACCCATATTATTATTTGTTCCAATACGATGGCGAAGGGTTTGCAAACAAAGAGAATATACTCTCTCTAATTTATGGAGAAAATTTAGATAATGAAATCAGGTACCATAACATCTGTAGAAAACTTAAGAACGGTGCAAGTTCAGTAACATTATATATGGTTGAAAAATATCTCTGCACCGATGGATTGCCTTACGATAAATCACCTTTGGCTGAAATCCCGGAAACAGATCCTATGTCCATTTTTATAAACAAAGATCCTCGTATGGTTGCGTCAATATATACAAAAGGGGTTCCTTCGAATAACCCGGATTTATATGCATGGAACCAATCGGGCTGCCCGACTCGTTTTGCCCCAAGAAAATATAGCATTGAGGCTGATTGGATTAACAGTGAGTCATTTGTCGATATTGCAATAATCAGATATGCCGAAGTGTTACTTAATTATGCAGAGGCCAAATTTGAACTAAACGGTTCAATTTCAGACACCGAGCTTGATAAATCGATTAACCTGTTAAGGGGAAGGGTCTCAATGCCATCCCTCACCAATGATTTTGTTACTGCCAACGGTTTGGATATGCTTACAGAAATCCGCCGTGAAAGAAGTGTCGAATTGGCACAGGAAGGGTTCAGGTATGATGATATTATCCGATGGAAAATAGCTGAAGATGTTTTGCCCAAAAGTCTACTGGGGGCTACTTACTTTAGTGAGGTTTACGGGAACCTGAATGTTTCAGATGATGGACATATATTAGTGCAGGATGCCAGCTCAAGGGATTTTGACCCATCAAAAGACTATCTGTACCCGGTTCCGGTAAGGGAAATATCACTGAGTGGTGGGGCTATTATTCAAAACCCGGGTTGGTAACCTTGTTTTCATTAACATGAGCTTTTTTAAGCTCATGTTAATGAAAAATCCCGAAAGGTATTGCCCCTGAATATCTGTTCTGTGGCAATATCCTTCTATACTTTACAAAAACATATAATATGAAAAAAAACAAAATTCGGATTTTGATTTTGTCCTTTTGTTGCGCTGTTTCTTTATTCTCGTGTAATATAGAAAAAAATAACACTGAATCAATATCCCCAGGTGCAAGCAAATCCAATCTTTTAATTGGGTGGGCTTCAGTGAATATTACCCCTAATGAGAATGTTCTTCTTCACGGGCAATTCCATGCACGCATCTCCGAAGGGGTAAAAGATTCGGTTACTGCAACAATTTTAGCAATAGAGTCAGGTTCCGGGGCATATTCTGAAAAAGCGATATTAATCAGTTGTGATCTGGGTATTATTAGCAACGACTTGTACGAGGCCGTCAGGAAACAAGTAACCACTTCTCTTCCTGAACTTTTCCCGAATCATATTATTATAAATGCGACCCATACACACACGGCACCCCAATATATACTCCCGAAAAAATACCCCTTTGATTCTACTTCAACATCAGAAATTAAAAGTGCTGTCGGGCTTGATTTGGATGTAATGGCGTTTTCAAAATGCCTGGCATTTATTTCAGGACAAATTGCTAAAGCAACCGTAAAAGCATGGAAAAACAGAAAACCCGGAGGCATCAGTTACGGACTTGGACATGCCGTGCTTGGGCACAACCGCCTGGAAGTAGATTTCTCGGGAAAATCCAAGTTGTATGGAACAACGAACAGGGCAGGGTTCAGTCATATTGAAGGTTTCGAGGATCATTCTGTCAATTTAATTTATACCTGGGATACGAAAAGCAAATTGACAGGGATAGTGATAAATGTTGCTTCACCATCGCAGGTAAGCGAAGGAGAAAATCAGGTAAGCGCGGATTATTGGCATGACACGAGGGTTGAACTAGGTAAACGCCTTGGTAAAGATGTTTATATTTTACCACAGTGTAGTGCTGCCGGGGATCAATCGCCACATTTTATGGTAGGAGCCAAAGCCGAAGAACGCATGCAACGTTTAATGGGCTTTGATAGTCTGCAAACCGGCAGGGGAAGCATGGGGCGAAGAAGGCAACTCGCATTGGATATTTCGAATGCAGTTACTGATGTTTTACCTTATATGAAGTATAATGTCAAGTGGAACCCGGTATTTATTCATCAGCAAAAAACAGTAGAATTATCAAGAAGGCTAATCGGGAAAAAAGATGTTGATGATGCATTAGCAGAATCTAAAAGCTGGGAGGATAAATATCAACAAATGCTACATAATATTGAAGAAAACCCTGATATAAAACAAAAACCAAGATGGTACGAAGGTATAACCAGGGCTTATCAAAAAATGAGAAGGGGGCATACTGTAAAAGAGCGCTATGATTTGCAAAAGATACAACCCCAAATGCCGGTCGAGGTGCATGTTATCCGTATAGGTGATATGGTTATAGCAACAAATCCTTTTGAACTCTATTTAGATTATGGCATTCGTATTAAAGCCCGGAGCCCTTCGGTCCAAACCTTTTTAATACAACTTGCCGGCGGAGGTACTTATGTCCCTACATCCCGTTCAATTGCAGGGGGAGCTTACGGGGCGATGCCTGCAAGTACCCTCATAGGACCTGAAGGAGGGCAGGAACTTGTTGAAAGGACACTGGAAATGATAAATGAAGTATGGGAAAAATAACAGGTGGTGATAAAAACTGAAGCATCCGTTTTTATTTCACCATAACAATACATAAAATATAGGAGTAACAAAATGATAATCAAGATGACTAAAACAATTAAAAAAATCATAATTAAAAAATTAACCCTGGGTATTCTTCCGTTGTTCATAGTTTTCCAACTGGTGGCAAAGGACAATTGTTTAGATCCAGCTTATGTTATATCCGGTGAGAAAGATACAATAAGGAAAACAATCCCTTATACATTGCCGTGGGACGATATGCCTATTGACCTTTCGTTTATTTATGCTGATGAAAAGCCAGCTGGCAAACACGGTTTTTTAACAATTAATGAAGGCCGCTTTGTTTTTGAAGATAACACAGAAGCCAGGTTTTGGGGCACTTGTTTTAACAGTGTACAAAATTTTCCATCGCATGAACACAGTGAAAAAGTTGCCAAACGCCTGGCAAAAATTGGGGTAAACCTTGTCCGGTTCCACCAATTGGACGGCGAATGGTCAACACCTAATATTTTCCAGTTTACAAAAGGGGAAAACAAAGCTGACACACAAAGTTTTGACCCAGAGAGTATGGACAGGCTGGATTATCTTATCCATTGTCTTAAACAGGAAGGGATTTATGTATATATGGATTTGCTAACATATAGAAGATTTAAAACCGGCGATGGTGTTCACCTTGCCCACGAGATGGGACATGGAGCCAGACCTTATAGTACATATAACCGGACATTAATTGAACTACAGAAAAAATTCAACCATGATTTATGGTCACATTTTAATCCATATACCAAACTGCCCTATAAAGATGATCCGGCAATTGTACTTGCTGAAGTAATTAACGAAGCCGATCTGTGGTCGCAGAAAGTAACATTAGAACCTTACCGGGCCGAACTGGAAACTTTATACCGGGAATGGGCAGATAATAAAAAAATAAAATTAGGCAGGGAGAAAGTCGAATTTGATAAAAAGGATACGCTTATACAAAAGTTTTTTATTGATGTAACCTCTGATTACTACCGGGAAATGATAGGCCACATGCGTGAAATGGGGGTTAGGGTTCCTTTGGCGGGAACCAACTGGACTATTAATGCTGCCCATTTAATGGCCCAGGCAGCCGGGGATTTCACAGATACGCATACTTACTTTTATGACTTCAGGCTATGGAAAGACGGGAGCAAGCATTTTTCGAATGCTTCAATGACCGGGAGTACAGACAATATGATTCCCCGTTTGGCATTTTACAAGGTGCAGGGCAAACCATTTTTTGTATCTGAATGGGACAACACCTGGCCTAACGAATGGAGGGCAGAAAGTTCAGTGCTGATGGCTGCTATTGGTGCATTCCAGGGATGGGGAGGACTTGCCATCCATACGTATCGCTATACCCTGGACGAAAATGTCGACATGATTGCAAAACCTGTTACAGCAGACGCTATGGCAGGTATTTATTACCGTGGTGGAAGTTTCGATACATTTAACGACCCGGCTAAGTTTGGCTTATTTTATCATGCAGCGCTTATATTCAGAAGAGGTGACGTGAAGCCGGCTGAAAAAACAATTGGTATAAAACCTGCTGGCCTGTCCTCTAATTTCAGGCAAATGAAAAAGCTAATCGCCGAAAAACACAGGGTCGAAACAGTTTTACCCGGAATGGATGCAAAAGAAGAAGAAATTCTCGAAACAAGCGATTCGAACCTGACAACCGATGAAGTTGAAGTATGGTCCGACACAGGGGAACTTTACCGAAACCTTGACAAAAAAATCGGATGGGTTGATACACCAATGACAAAAACCGTTTATGGTTTTGTTGGTTCCGAGAAAGAAATAAAACTCAATCAATACAAAATCTCCGTGAAAACCGATTTTGCAACCGTAGCAATCAGTTCGCTAACCGATAATCCGATATCAGGTTCAGACAATATGCTCCTTACTGCCGTTGGACGGGCTGAAAATTCAGGGATAATTTATAACAAGGAACATAACCAGGTACTGAATAACGGCCATGGACCAATACTGATCGATGTGGTGGAAGCAACCATTGAAATCGAAACTGATAAAAGTAACCTCCGGGTCATGTCCATAAATCCGCAAGGTGTAATAACCGGATATATGCCATCAGAGTATAAAGACGGGGTTTTTAAATTTGAAATCGGGAAAGAGTTTCAATCAATGTACTACTTGATCCAGAGTCTGTAACCGGATATAGTTCGTATCTATGAAAAGGTATAATTTTATAATTGGCTTATTGTTCTTCCACTTTCTGGCACAGGCACAGGAAAAGGTAGAAAAACCAGATAAACCAAACATCTTGTTTATAATGGTCGATGACCTTCGCCCCGAATTGGGATGTTATGGGGAAACACAAATTAAATCGCCCAATATTGACAGGCTTGCCATGTCTGGCGTTGTCTTTGCAAATTCTTATGCCAACTATCCGGTTTGCGGCCCCTCAAGGGCTTCTGTTTTAAGTGGCATTTATCCCGGAAGCAGACGTTTTATTGGCTGGAATTGTTCACAGGACAGGGACACTCCTGGACTTGTCAGCCTTCCCATGTACTTCCGGAATAACAATTATCAAACGGTATCATTAGGGAAGGTTTATAATAATTTTGACGATGGGAAAGGAAGTTGGGACAGAAACTGGCGACCACCGGTTTCAACTACACTCTGGGACTATCAGTCAAAAGAAGGCATTGAGATTTTTGAAAAACGAAACAAAAACAGTTTCAATGATGTACCTGTCGGGGGCAATAATAAGCTGCCCAAACGGGGAGTGCCATACGAAAAACCGGATGTACCTGATATTGCCTATAAAGATGGCAAGATAGCGGATCGTGCGATAGAAGAATTGCAGGGTTTTCAGAACAATAATCAGCCTTTTTTCCTCGCCGTTGGGTTCCTTAAGCCACATTTGCCATTTAATGCCCCGAAGAAATACTGGGATCTTTACAATGAAAATGATATCATTTTACCGTCAAATCCATTTTTCCCTGAAAATGCGCCAGATGATGCAATGTTTTATTGGCCTGAATTACGTGCCTTTTACGGTATTCCTCCAACCGGCCCGTTACCCGATTCAATAACTTATAACCTGACACATGGCTATTATGCTTGTGTCAGTTATGTCGATGCCCAAATAGGAAAACTTATTAATGCTTTGGAAGACCTTGGCTTTGCTGATAATACAATAATTGTTCTCATTGGTGACCATGGTTGGTTTCTCGGGGAACATGGTTTTTGGTGCAAACAAAGCAATTTTGAACGGGCTGCACATACCCCGTTAATCCTAAGGGTCCCATGGAAAAAACAGGGGGTTAAAACAGAAGCGTTAGTCGAATTCGTGGACATATATCCAACAATCTGCGAACTGACCGGATTGCCAAAGCCTTTTCACCTTCAGGGATTAAGTTTTTCCCCACTCATAGACAAGCCCGACCAATCATGGAAAAAAGAAATTTTTTATAGACAAAATGGGGAAACGGTCTTAACAAAAACCCATACTTATACCGAGTGGATTGACTATAATACAGGATTGCCTTATGCACGTATGCTTTACGATCGCCAGGCAGATCCGGAAGAAAATACCAATATATCTGAATTGCCGGAAAATTCAAATCTGATTAAAGCATTGCACGGGAAACTTCACGAACATATTAAATCCCGTGACAAAGCAAATCTCAAATAACAAATGGAGATGGACAATAGATATATCATTAATATTGAATAGTTTGTAGAAACATGAATAAAACTAATAAAACCGGGTTGGTAACGTCATTGGCAATACTAATACTGACAATTATAACACAGGGAATCCCGGCCCAGGAAAAAAAAGGTAAAGTAGCCGATGTAGATGGTAATGAATACAATACTGTTCTTGTAGGCAAACAGGAATGGATATTGGAAAACCTAAAAGTTACAAGGTTAAATGACGGTACTGCAATCCCAAATATTACAGATATGACAGAATGGGTACGCACCAATTCTCCCTCTTACTGTTTTTATGATAATAATATTTCAAACAAAGAAGAGTTTGGCGGATTATATAATTGGTATGCAGTAAATACAGGCAAACTATGCCCTGAAGGATGGCGGGTTCCTACTGACAATGACTGGGAAACACTTATCAACTATTTAGGAGGTAATGAAATGGCTGCTAAAAAGCTGGGGAAAATGGGGTTCTTTGTTGCTCCTGGAGGTTACAGGTATGGTTATTACTGGGGCGAAGGTATTTTTTATGAAAAAGGGATTAATGGCTACTGGTGGACTTCGACAAAAGCAACGGATACCCATATCTGGTCACGAACCATAAATTACAAGAATACCAGAATTTACCGAAGTTACTTTTCTGGGAACAATGGTTTTTATGTGAAATGTATAAAATGTAATGATTGAAAGTATGGCGACAAAAGGACAAGTTAAGTTTTGCCCATTGCTGTTTGTATTGACAATGGGATTATTAAACGGGATTATTACACAAAGTTTTGGACAGGAGACGAATCATACAGTAAAAGATATTGATGGGAATGTCTATCATACAGTTGTTATCGGGGAACAGGAATGGATAATTGAAAACCTGAAGGTTACCAGGTATAACGATGGTACACCTATCCGTAATTTAACAGATGTTACCGGGTGGAGAAACGAAAATGCCCCAGGATATGTATGGTTTGACAACGACATCTCAAACAAAGACACTTACGGAGCTTTGTATAACGGTTATGCTGTCAGTAATGAGAAGCAATTGGCACCGGAAGGATGGCATGTTGCCACAGATAACGATTGGAAAGAATTGGAAATGTATCTGGGAATGTCTCAGGAAGAAACTAATGGTACAGTATGGCGTGGTACAAACCAGGGAGGAAAATTAAAAGAGGCAGGAACAATTCATTGGCAAGAGCCAAATGAAGGGGCTACGAACGAAAGCGGGCTTACGATTATCCCTGGAGGACGAAGGGATAGCAGTGGCAGGTTTTATGATATGGGCACGGGTTGTACCGTATGGACATCAACAGGGACTTCAATTTCATGTGCTTATTACAGACACTTCTCATCAACAAAAGCAGCTATTGGAAGAAACCCGAAAGGAGATAAGAAATTTGGTTTTGCAGTAAGGTGTATTAAAGACAAATAGCAGTACTTCCGGAATACTATTTACCTAATCAAACCCTTGCCATTAGATTTTTATTTGAACGTTTTATTTTTCTTATTTATGCCCTTAATAAAAACAGGAGCAATAAAAGGAACAAAAAAATATGGGAAATCTTGATTAAGGTAAAATTGAAAAATCTTACGGTACTCCTTAAAACAAGAATGGGAAGTTCTTGATATGCAAAAATATATCGCGATATGTGAGTTTGCATACAAAGCAGGTTCATGGAAAGAGGCAAGGATACTAAAAGCCATACGCACAGTAAAAGAGTATGATGAAACGGATTTCTTTGGCGAAAGTGAAATTGTCCCTGTTTACCAATACGCCTGTTATATCAGCACTTTTGAACTTGATGCAGCAGGATTGCATAAAATCTACAAACAACGTTCCACCAGCGAGACATGGATTGAGCAGATAAAGGGCCATGTTATGGCAGGTGCCACATTTACTTGTGACTTTTGAGCAAACGATATCTTTTGGCAATTAAGTGTTTTTGCCTACAATATCTCAGTGATGATGCGCCAAAAGAAAAACAAGTTTAAACTGCAAGAACACCGGACATTTATTGACTGGTTTATCTCTGTACCTAAAAAAATAACAAGGAGCGGGCATCAGACTGAAATTAAAATGTATGAACACCATTTTTATAAAGCCGATTGGCAGGAGTTTGACATGCTTGTCGAAGCGGCATAAGGATTAAAGGAAGAAGAGAAATATGAATAAAATTATGAAGATGTATGGAAGAGCTACGTTCACTTAGATGAGAAATCGGAAAAACGGGGTTTTCTTTCCCGCCAGAGCAAGGGCATACTTGGTATTTATGACCGGAGTTATACTAATTTGACCGGAATTGAATAGTTATTGCTCTGTGACCGAAATATGTTCGCTATAAATTTTTCAATTTAGATATTTAAGTAAAATATAATAATTATGAGTAAAATAATTACAGTATTCATATATTTATCATTCTTTACGTTTGCTTGTCAAAATAAAAGACCCACAATCGTTTATTCAATTGGAGACTCAACCATGGCCAATAAGAGAAAAGAAGTATTCCCTGAAACCGGATGGTGCCAGGTGGTTGGTAATTATTTTGACGAAACAGTAATTGTAAGGAATCATGCAAAAAACGGAAGAAGTTCGAAAAGTTTTTTATCGGAAGGTTTATGGCAAAACGTTTTAGATAGTCTTCGTCAAGGTGATTATGTTTTTATTCAATTTGGGCATAACGATCAGAAGAAACAAGACAGCACCAGATATACGTTGCCTTTTGACACCTTTTCGAAAAACCTTGAGAGGTATGTCGACGAATCGAGGAGTAAAGGGGCAATCCCTGTTCTTTTTACATCAATTGTAAGAAGAAAATTTGGGGATGATGGTAAACTGATCGATACACACGGCGATTACTTGGAAGCTACTAAAAATGTTGCACAACAATTAAATGTACCACTGATTGATTTAAATGAACTCACAGAGAAATGTATTAACTCACTTGGAGAGAAGCCTTCGAAAGAGATATTTTTATGGACAAAACCTAATAAACAATTCCCAAACGGGAGAAGTGACAACACTCATTTATCTGTTAAAGGTGCAAACTGTGTTGCCAGAATGGCGGTTAAAGAACTGAAGAAATTTGACATGGAAATTTCAAAAAAAATAACATTGTAACCTAAATACTGTGAGAATCATTATGAAAAAGATTACTATATCCTTGTTTCTTGTATTTGACCATCTCCCGAAAAAAATGGATGAACCCTTCTATATATCAACAGCAGCAAAGGATTTAAAGGTTTTTCCGGTGAGGAAAGCTGGTTAAAAAAGGTTATTTTTATGTTGTAGACAAGGACAAATAATCTCAAAAAACCAGCTTATGTCAAAAGTATTAACAAAACAGGTACAGAACAAGATTAGCCGCTATTTTCTTAAGCTTGAAAATCATTTAACCAAGCCAGAATCCCGATGTGTCAGGGAAATGACCACTGGAATATTAAAGACAGGTACAGTGTTAGTAAATAAAATAGCCGGTTGTATTTTTGATACGATATCGTTGAGCCAGACCACTAAGCGCTTTAGGAACCATTACAACAAGAAAGGATTTTTCATGAAATTGTTTCGGGGACATATGCATAGCGTGAAAAGCAAAATATGCCATGGCGATTACATTTTATTCGATGGTTCTGATATTCAAAAGAAATATGCCAAAACGATGGAAGGCCTGGACTATGTAAAAGATGGCGATAAAAAAACCATTGGTCTTGGTTACTGGCTTATGAATGTTGTCCACTTTAGCAAGGATGGAGAAATGACCCCTTTGTACAATAAGCTTTACAGTTTCGACCATGGAGCTAAAAGTGAGAATAAGGAAGTTCTTGATGCAATGAGTGAAATAGATTCGATTATTGATAAAAATGTCACAAAAATATTTGACCGTGGTATGGACCGTCCCATTTGCAGGGATTCGATTATTGCCAATGAAGGTAATTTCAACCTGCGCCTGAAGAAAACGACTAAACTGTTTTACAAAGGTCAGGAAATAGCTGTGAATAAAATAAGCAAAAAAGTTCCGCTGTTCATGAAATTAACAGCAACAAGGATATTGAAAAGCAAAAAAGTTCCGCTGTTTTACGAATGTGGGGCAATTAAAGTCCAGTATAAAATTAAGGGCCGGATGTATGATCTTTGGCTTGTTGTTACTAAAAGGACTAATGGCGGATATTGTTGGTTGTTGACACGTTCACCCAAAGAGGGCATCGTTGAAATAATCAAAGAAGCATTTACGGCATACGGTTTCCGCTGGAAAATCGAAGAGTACCACCGGCATATAAAAGAATGCTACAACCTGGAAGATATCCAGATCAAAACATTCGAAGGACTACAAAGTATGTTGGCCATACTAACCATAGCCATGAGCATCATATACTCATCGCTTTCATCACTGCATACCCGGCTAATGCTTGAAAGTGGAGTGAAGACACTGAACAAAGAAAAGATCTACGAACTGTACAATTTTATTTATTATAAAATCAGTACGATAATAAAAGTCTTACTAGCTAATATGACTCCAAGGGCTTTCCTTCCTCAATTTAATCCATCTCCAAATGACGGACAGTTAAGCCTTTTGTTAAACTTTGAAAATTAAAAACGGGAGATGGTCAACTTGTTTCTTGTATCAACTATCTTTTACATTTCTTGTAAAACGAATTACAAGCCGCTCAAACATAAAATAATTAAAGTCAAGGCTCCTTTTGAGATGCCGACTATTCCGATTCCTGACTTTACAAATTGTGAACAATATTTGATTACTGATTTTGGAGCAGTTCAAGGCGATCAGCAAACAATTTCTGAGGCAATTGCAAAAGCGATTGACGCAGCTAATGAGGCAGGGGGTGGTTCTGTAATTATCCCTAAAGGTAAATGGCTCACCGGAAAAATTCATTTTAAAATAGAAACAAAACATGAAAGATAATTTATTAAAGACAGCATTTGTAGGTTTTGGTGAAATCAACTCGCCGCAACAGTTTATTAGGTAATATTATTTGAATTATTAACCGGAAGTGTTTCCATCATGTTTCCACTTTGAGAAAATCATAAATTGGGGATAAAAGTAAAAACCTGATAATTAAAAGAACTTATCAACTTATTATCAGGTTTTTCTGTGCCCAGAACAAGACGATTTTAGTCTTCTTTATGCGCTCAAAGTCAGGTTTTTATAGAAGTCAAATAATTTTGTTCTCGGTAAAGTCTCTCTAATTTTTGCATTAAAAATTTCCATATAAAGATAGGTATTTAAAAAATAATATTAGAACAGTCAGTCTTGACTATTTTTTGTAGGCTTCAGTAATTTCCGGATATCTACATCCAAGATTTTTGCATTATCTTTATTGATAGGAAAAGAATGAGTTCTAAAACAAACGATTGATAAATTGACGATTATTAGATTAAAATAAATTATAAATTTGTCGATATAAAGCAATGACAAAATGGATAATATTTCAATACAATATCAAGAGTTAACTAAAAAGCTTAAAGAGAATCTTCCCTTAAAAACTTACCCAATTCGGGAGTTAGTGCAAATTTTTCGCAAAAATGGACATCCAATTACCTTAAAAACAGAATTGACAATCATAGATGTGATTAACAGTGGAGATATTTCTGGGATAATGTGTACGATTGAGTCACCAGATGAATATAAAATGGCATGTGGTTTGACTCATCTGATTTTTTCGAAATCGTCAAAATTTTATGGTCAGATTGCTGATTATCAAAAAAAGCGAGCAAAAAGGATTAAACAATTAAATCAAACAGGACTAAACTAAAAAAACACATGGTAACATTTTATATATTGCATAGCGGTTTCTGTGTGTGTGCGTAGCCCGGATTCCCGCCTGATTGTCTCAGTCCGTGCCGGACAGACAATCACCCGTACCGATGTACATCGTGTACTACGACAACATATAATTTACCGTTATAAGTAAAATGTTATGGGCTGGGTTTAATTTTTATCTGTCATTTTTTAACGAAATGAATCCCAATATTCTCTAATTGCATTTATTTCTGCATTTATTTCATCTAAAGTCATTTCAGACAAGCCTTCTTCTTTCGCAATTTTGTTACATTCTATAAGTACTTTTCTTGCGTATTCTTTATTTATTAAATCAACTAAGTCAGTAATTTTAATTTCACTATTCCTAAAGTTGTATCTTTTGAAATCAGTGTTACTTATTTTTATTTGTAGTGTTTGCATTGTTGTCAATTTTAAATTCTATCTCTTAAAATTACGATTTTAAAATTTAATAGAATTATTTTCTGTTGGAAACGCGTTTGGTCGTGTAACTCAGGCGGGTTTCCCCGCCCTTGTCCCCTAAGAACCGTACGTGATAGTTTCCCATCATACGGCTCAAGCTCTCTAAAGGCGGATTAAACCACCCGGCAATATACTAAAAAAATCAGTTGACATATTTCAATCTGACCCTATTCCCGAGTCCATTTTTCATATAATATTTTGAGTTCTCCCACCTTTTCTGGGTTTTCAGATGCAAGGTTGTTGTTTTCACCAGGATCCTCTATTAGGTTCACAAGGAAAAGGGAATCCTTCGATGAAAATTCTTCCCCTAAAATATATGGGTTGCCAAGCAGTTTCCATTCACCTTTACGTGCAGCCCAATGCTTGCCGTTTTGCCAGCAGAACTCTTCATGCAATGTTTTATGGCTTTCATCTTTCAAAACAGGCACAAGGCTTTTCCCGTCCAAACCCTGCGTGTCCAAACAAATCCCACACAACTCTGCCAGGGTTGGCATCCAGTCCCCGTTAACGGCAAGCTGATTGCGGACTTCACCCGCTTTTATTTTCCCGGGCCAGCAAATGGCTGCGGGGACACGGATCCCCCCCTCAAAAAGGCTAAATTTTGATCCCCTAAAAATACCGGCATTACCACCCCCATAATGGGCACGTCCTTCTGTGGAGTAACCATTGTCCGACTGGAAAACAATTATCGTTTTTTCCCTTAGTCCCAACACTTCAATCTTTTGCAACAGCAAGCCGATTTTTTCATCCATTGTGGATATAAAGGCAGCATATAAATTCCTAGGGTATTCCACCCCTTTCCCGTTATAATAATCCAACCAATCAGGCGAACCTTGATATGGGTAATGTGGAGTATTCATGGCATAATACATAAAAAATGGTTCTTCCCTGTTTTTCTCTAAAAACGCAGAGGCTTCTTTCAACATCAAATCGGGGAAATATTCGCCAGGACAAAACACTTCCTGCCCATTGCGGTATAAATCGTGCCTGTTGGGACCGGACCAATAAAAAAAATGGGAATAATTATCTATACAGCCGACAAAGTGGCCAAAAGAATAATCGAACCCCTGGGCATTGGGCTGTTTGTCTTTCCCGTGGCCTAGGTGCCATTTACCTATATGGGCAGTCTTGTAACCTGCATCTTTAAACATTTCTGCAATTGTGTACTGTCCTCCAGGCATGCCTGATTCTTCATTTAACGAACTTACGTTACCTGGGACACCAGCACGCTGGGGCGTTTTCCCCGTAAGCAAACCTGCACGGGAAGGCGAACATATAGGGGCTCCATAAAATTGGGTGAATTTGACACCGCTTTCTACCAGCTTGTCCATATTAGGGGTATGCAAATCGGTGGCACCAAAACAATGAAGGTCAACAGCTCCTTGGTCATCGGTATAAATAATAACGACATTGGGCTTATTGGTTCTTTGCCCATTTGACTTTAGGACAAACACATTCACTAAAAAAAACAAAGCAAATACGCTTACGGTTATCAGTTTCATATCTTAAGTTTATTATTATAACAAAGACCGAGATATTAGCATCTTGGTCTTTGTGAATTTATCCTTCATTGATTATCAACAACTACCATCCTGGATTTTGTTCCAATTGTCCGTTTTCTTGTATTTCAGTAGCGGGGATTGGCCATAAATAGTCACGATCCGGATCGAATGAACGATAATCAATTATTTCTCCATCGCTATTGTATATTGCACCATTATTGACCTCCTCTGCCGTTTTCCACCTTCTGATATCAGAATAATACAAACCTTCACAGGCTAACTCAATCCTTCTTTCCAAACGAATAACTTCCCGCATCTGATCTTGTGTCAGGCCTGATTCAATTTCAGGCATTTCAACTGTGAGCCTTGAGCGTATTTTATTTAAAGCCCAATAAACCTCAGAAGAAGGGGAAGAAGCTGCTTCATTTAGGGCTTCTGCGTAAGTCAAAAGCACCTCGGCATATCTTATGACAATAAAATTTAAATCAGAATTTCCAGAAGTAACAGTCGTTATTGTTTCGCTGTCAGGATAAACTGTATATTTTTTCTGGCCAAAACCTGTTGTAACGACATCATCAGCATCTACTGTAGCTCCGTTAAATTCATAACCAATACATGCAACAGTTTGATGTAAACGAGGATCGCGATTTTCATACGGATTTTCCGGATCATATGATGTAGACTCACTAATGGATTCCCCATTATCCATTAAATATGCATCAACAAGATTTTTTAATGGAGCAGGCCTGTTCAACACATATACTACATGATCCATTGAATGCGTAAAATCTGGAGATGTATATTGAATGTCAAATATAACTTCAACATTATTTTCATTTTCGGGCATGTACATCCCCCTGTAATCCGAAAACAAATCATAAACGCCCAAATCAATTACATCTTTAGCGGCCACAGCAGCAGCCTCCCATTCTTCGTTGTATAACAGAATCCTGGCCTTCAGTGCCAGAGCTGCCCCTTTTGTTACCCTTCCAACATCGTCAGAAGAAGAATAACTATCAGGAAGCAACCCGGCTGCCACATCCAGATCCCCAGTAATTTGTGCCAACACATCTTCTTTTGCTGTACGTGGTAAATCTCCTTGTGTGTCGTCATTAGGGGTCTCCAGTATCAAAGGGCAATCACCAAACAAATCAATCAAATATGAATAATAAAGGGTACGGATAAAAAGTGCTTCTCCTTTCATCTGGCCAATATCTGATTCATCAAAAGTGGCATCTTCGATTTTATCAAGCAAAGTATTTGCCCTACCAATACCACGATATGCATTGCTCCAAAACGTTGAGAACAGGGCAGTTGTCGCGAGGGCACTTCCTGTAGCAATTGCATCGGTCCCGTTAGACTCGTTATAGGCTTTCGAGTTTGGCGTAATCATGTCAGTCTCTCCATTAAAAAAAACAGAAGCATTATATAAACTGTTATAACAGCCTGCAAGGGCAGCGTCATATTGTTCCTGATCTACCCAATAGGTGTCAGTACTATATTGGTCTGTAGGATCAACGTCTAACAATGAATCACACGAAGTTAATCCGGCTAACAACAATATTATTAGTATCTTTTTCATGATTGTTTTAAATTAAAATGTGACATTTAATCCTGCTGAATATATTTTGATCGAAGGGTATTCATAATAATTTGTTTGTTTAATATGCCTTTCCGGATCAAAATTCTTCATTTTTGATATAGTGAACATATTTTGACCGTTTACAAACAAAACTAATTTTTGAAGCCCTATCTTTTTTATGAACATATTTGGAAAAGAATAGGCTATTTGAAGGTTTTTAAGCCTTAGGTACGAGGCATCCAGTAACCAAAAGTCCGAGTAAAGAAAATTATCATCGACACAATCTTCATAACAAGTTAAAATTGGCAACTTGGCATCCTTCCTATCTTCTGTCCAAGAATTATTTACCCATTCTTTTGTCACCGAAGTCCCAAACCAAAAGGGTGTTGCAATAATTCTTTGCGGATATGTATCAACTCCCAATACCCCATTAAAAAAACTATTTAAAGACCAATTTTTATATGAAAAATTTAATGAAAAATCGAATGTGTAATCAGGGGTAACTTTACCTGTTATAATCCTGTCGTCTGTATCGATAGTATTGTCATCATTTTGGTTTTTATATTTTATATAGCCAGGTTTTGTTGTTGAATTCTGATATGGGCTTGCATCAATCTCATCTTGGTCTTGAAAAATCCCGTCAGATTCCAGCACATAATAAGAATCAATTGGATACCCTTCTTTGGTAATAGTTGGCATGTAAGACCCAGCAGAACCGGTAGCAATAATTTCCTGCCCATTCAGGTTTACAACTTTGTTTTTGTTATAATTTATACCCAAATTAAATCCATAAGAAAAATCATTTACTTTGTCCTGGCATCCCACATTGAGTTCAAACCCTTTATTGTCAACATCTCCAATATTCTTTACCGGTCCATTCAAATTCCCGACCTGAGAAGCCAGGTTGACTTCCCTTAAAATATTCTTGGTTTTTTTGTCGTATATTTCAAAGGTGAGATTCAACTTATTGTTAAGTAGTACTGCATCAATGCCGAAATTACCAATCGTAGTTGTTTCCCAGGTAATATTGGGATCGTTATAAGATGTGATGGCTACCCCAGAGTTGGTTTCTCCCCCAAAAGAATAACCATATCCAACATCCATCATGTTTACATACTTGAAATTCCCTATCCTTTCGTTCCCGAGGCTACCGTATGATGCCCTAAGCTTTAAACCGGAAACCCAAGCCACATCTTTCATAAAATCTTCCTGCTCCATCCTCCAACCTACAGAAAAAGAAGGGAAAAACCCCCAACGGTTTCCTTTTGCAAATTTTGATGATCCGTCATGCCTGAAATTTACTTCAGCGAGATACTTTTGCTCATAGCTATAATTAAGCCTGCCAAAAATCCCTATTAAATAGTTCTTTGAAGAAGAACCGGTGGTTTCCATATTAGTAGAACCAGCGTCAATTTCATGCAGGTCGTTACTTAAAAGCCCTTCAATGGTCGCAGTAAAATATCTTTCAGAAAATGACTCATAACTGCTACCCAACAAAATGGAAAAATTATGTTTTTCTTTAATCATTTTATCCCATTTCAGGGTATGGTACAATGTAATATCTATTTCTTCATCATCACCGTTTGTAACGTGGCGGTTTTTGTTATCAGTATAATAATCCACCCTTGACTCTTCCAAAGTTTTTACCTGATACATATAAATATCGGGAACAAATTGTTTTTCAAAACCATCTAGTTTATTAACTGCCCCCTTGGCAAAATAAGAAAGATTCCACGGAAGTTTAATATCTGTGTACACACTCATCACCTCCCTTAGAGTTTTATTGTTAAGAAATCCTTCATTTGCCCAAACCAGTGGATGGCGATAAACATTGTGGCCAGGTGTCCTAACAAAAGTATTTGCATATCTCCCATCTTCTAAGTAAGTTGGGTGAAACCCCTGCGCTTTAAAAACCATCTCCATCATACTTGCTGCGGTCGTGGCTGGTTCATGGACAAACCTATGTGTAGCTGCAAAGTCAGATCCAACCCGGACTGCTTCATTAACATGGAAATTCACATTGGAACGAATGGTAAACTTATTGCTATTGGTCCCCATCAGCACCCCTTCCTGTTCCATATAACCTAAAGAAAGGGTATAATTAATTTTGTCTCTCCCCCCAGAAAACCTAAGATTATGTTCTTGCACAAAAGCGTTACTAAACATAATATCCAGCCAGTCATTCTGTGGATAGGTATATGGATCTGAATAACGCCCCTGATCATATTCTTCAATCAGGTCATCACTATAATCCACTGTAACATTTCCCGCATTTAACTGTGCTTGATTTCTCAATTTCATAAACTCAACAGGATCCTTTACTACATCGGGGAGGTATGTTGTGGCTTGAATGCCAAAATAATTGCTATACTCAATTTTTGATTTATTTTGTGAGCCTTTTTTAGTCGTTATCAAAATAACACCATTGGCAGCCCTGTTCCCATAAATTGAGGCGGAGGCCGCATCCTTTAACACAGAAATACTTTCAATATCGCTTGGGTTAACATCTGAAAGTGGATATTCAATCCCGTCAACCAAGACCAAAGGATCGTTCTCATTTAAAGTCCCTAATCCCCGTATTCGGATTGTTGCTTCATCATTCCCTGGCTGCCCCCCAGCTTGGTTTACATATAAACCAGAAACTCCCTGCAAAGCTTGTGAGGCATTTGTAATAGGCCTATTCTCAATTTTTTCTATTTCTACAGTCGAGACAGCTCCTGTTAAATTTACTTTTTTCTGTACCCCATATCCAACGGCCACAACCTCTTCAATCCCAATTGCATCAGCTTCCATTTTTACGTCAACCTTAGCTTTTCCTGCCACTGCAATTTCCTGTGTTTTCATCCCCACAAACGAAAAAACAAGGGTAGCATCGCCGGGGACATTGGCAATTGAATAATTACCCTCAAAATCAGTTACCGTGCCCGAAGCAGTACCTTTTATAACTACTGTAACACCGGGCAAAGGGATGCCTGCAGAGTCGTTCACACGGCCCGAAATTGTTTTTTTCTGCTGGTTGCCCCGGTTTACATAAACCTCCAATTTTTCATTTATTTCCCTTAAGGCAATCTGCCGGTCTTCTATTTTATATGTTATCCCGGTATCTTTAAACAACTCATCCAGTATTTTAGAAACAGTCCTGTTCTCACAGTTTATACTTTTCTTTTGATTAACGTTAACAACCGTAGCATCATACATAAAATAAAACTCAGATTGATTTTCAATCTCATCTAGGATATTCACAATTGCTTCACTCTTAAATTTCAAATTTAACCGGGTCCCCTGCGCATAACTATGTATAGCTAATGACTGGGTAATGCTAATTGCGGTTAAGAATAAGACAATCCTCATAATTTTGAATGTTTTTGACTTCCGGACAATATTCAATCCGGAAAGCATTATACAACACTTTTTTTTCATAAATTTGTATTGATTTGGATTAATAATTCAAGTTAATTTTGCCTCCGGGTTCGAATACAGGGGCAATAAAGATTTTCTAAGGGAGATGTTTGCTGCATCTCCTTTTTAATTTAAGCAGGTCATTAGTTCATAAGCACTTTGTTTTTAGTTAAAATTTATTTTTTAGAAATAATTATTTTCGGTATTTCTTCGTGATTGGCATTATGTACAATTTCACAATGTACAGGACATGAATATCCTATAAGCTTAAAAATTTGGGGATAAGCTTCATTGGCAACTGTTCCGGTAAATATGGAACTATATACTTCTTTATCTTTCACTTCAATATCAATATTGTACCATCTTTCCAGTTTTTCTATTACATAATCCATTGGATCGTTGCGGAAGATAAGTTTGCCATCTTTCCACGAAGTGAATTTATGTACATCTACATCCAAAATATTGATATTCCTCCCTTTTACATCATAATCTGCTTTTTCTCCTGGTTTTAACCTGTAATTTAGGGAATACCGATTATGGTCCAATTCAACACTCCCCGACTCAAGCACTACATTTATGATCTCATCATCAGGGTAAGCACTTACATCAAACCTGGTACCCAGTACTTTTACCATAATTTCGCCACATTGTACCACTAATGGTCTGTCCTCATCCCGTGCGATCTGAAAAAAGGCCTGGCCACTAAGTTTAACGCTTCTTTTATCTCCCAAAGAATAATTGTAAGATAGGGTTGTTCCTGAATTTAACCAAACTATTGAACTGTCGGGCAAAACGACCTTAGACCTTTGGCCGTTCCCTGTAATTACAGACGCATAAAGATAATCATCACTTGCTTTTGTCAGATTATTGCGTACGGAGAATATTGCAACAAATCCTATAATTAAGGCAACTGCTGCCGCATAAGGGAATAGCCGTATGACATTGTTTTTGATATTTGTTGATTTATTGCGCCATATACCATCCTTAATAACTCTCAGCATTTTCGCAGAATCTATATTTCCCGGGAGGCCGCTTTCAAAAGACTTCCAATGCTGCTCTAATTCATTTGAGATTTCCTTATGCCCCTTTTCACTATTGAACCACAGGAACAGCTTTTTCAAATCATCATTCCCTTCTGATTTGATAAAGAATTTTCTTATAACTTCAATTTTTAGCTGGCTCATTATCTCATCTGTTTAAAAGTAATACACATAAAAAGGGATTTACTATTACTCCGGGTCGAAAAAAATTTTAAAAAAAATCTTCTCCTCTATACAAATCAGATAGTTATTAATTCAGAAATAAAACCAGGAGCAACAAACTGTATTTTTTCAATTGGGCTTTTAGGTAGATATTAGCTTTCATTAATTGGTTGTCTACAGTAATAACAGAAATATCCAATTTTTCCGCAACCTCTTTCCTTGACAGACCTTCGATTTTCCGCAAAAGAAATATCTCTTTCCTTTTCGGAGGCAGGCCTTCTATAATAGAATTTATTATGTCTTTTGTTTCCTTAAAAAGGATATAATCATCGGTTTTGTCGGAGGAGGTTTCTTCGATAAAACCCAAATGGTTATCAAATACCTTATTGTTGATTTTTTTCCTGTTCAGGTTTAAAAAGGCGTTTTTTCCAATAGTAAAAAGAAAAGAACCAAAAGAATAGCCTTCATTAAAATCTTCCCTCTTCTCCCAAATCTTAATAAAAGTTTCCTGGACAATTTCTTCAGCATCTTCCTTTGATTGCAACAAATGAAACAGAAAGGCATACAACTTTTTATGATATTTATGAAAAAGCACCTCAAAAGCTTTTGTATCCCCCTTTTTAAAGTCCCTTATTAGTTCTATTTCACTCTTTGCGCGATTCACATCAGGTTTAATTTATTTGGTTTAGATCATCCAACGAGACAATCTTTGCACAGCCGGTTTTTATCTTTATAAAAAAAAACGGCAGGCCTGTAAGCCGGGTTCTGTAACCCCCACCGGTTGGTGGAGGCCCTTTATCATTTATCTGGTTCCAGCATCACTGCCGGACTCTTGCAGCCTACCCCTCCTGATCTCTTTGTGCGTAAAGAAGCGAAGCGGGCAACTTCGCAGTACCGCAACAGCGGCAAACTATCAGGATATACATGGCCTTGCAACCCGTGAGACGTACGGCCGACGATGTTGCCACCATCACCGGTGCGCTTTTACCGCACCTTTTCACCCGTTCCCCCGCCGTTGGCGGAGGTGGTTATTTTCTGTTACGTTGCTATCCCCTTTCAAAGATCTTCCCGCTAGGAAGCACAGTGCCCTGTGTTGCCCGGACTTTCCTCCCTCCGTCAACCAACGGAGAACGATAAAGCGGCCTGCCGCTACAAAAATAAGGAAAATATAATAATAGCAATAACATCGATGCAATGCACATAAATCCGGGCAGTATTGTTCCCCCCTCCTTAGATCTGGTTTGTTTTTCAAAGATGCATGGCTTGCCCATTTTTATAACCAGTCTTAACAAGGGGGGGCATTTCATGTGCTCTTTAATGCGCCAACAATTACAAAGAAACCGAACAAAGACACCAACCCTGCAATAACAACAAAAACCCGTGCCAATTTTTTATTTTTTATTTCGAGAACCAATCCGGGCACGGCAAGCAATCCGGTGGCAACAAACCCCAGGTATGCAGGCAATATTGCCTTTTCGGGTGTTGCCTCCCCGCAAGAAAGGTTTGCGGGCATACTGCCGGGGGCTAAGTAACCTCCCGCTATTGTATAAAAAGAAAACACGGACAAAGCGATGAAAATTGCCAGGCCGATAATGCTGAACGCTTTTTTCTCCTCAACCCACCCGTAAATGGTGGCAAGCAGTGCAGAAAAAACAAACCATTGTGGCACAGTGTATAGAAAAACGTTTCCGTTCATTGGTAATATTTTTGAAAGAAACAAAATTGTTAAAATTTCCTTAATAAATAAAGGAAACACACACCGAATAATAATATTAATTTTGCTGCTTTTCAAATAAATTATGGAAAACAAAATTCTTGACATCGCACCTGGGACAAAAGGGATAATTTTCGACCTCGACGGGACACTGGCAGACACCATGCCTGTCCATTTTTTAGCATACAAACAAGTGTTGGCAAATTACGGGGTAGATTTTTCTCCTGAAATTTTCAAAAACCTGGCAGGCATCCCTGCGGTTGGCACTATTGCCAAATTAAACGAAATGTACGGCACCGACATGGATCCTGAAGAAGTAGGGAATACCAAAGAACGGGAATACGAAAAGCTCATGCACCAAATGAAGCCAATTGCCCCGGTGGTTGACGTAATGAAAAAATATTACGGGGAAATGCCCATGTCGGTAGGCACGGGCGGATACCACAGGCTTGCCTGGAAGACCATGGAAATTTTGGGCTTCGATAAATATATAGACATCCTAGTGCCGAACGAAGAAGTAGGTCACCCAAAACCCCACCCCGAAACCTTTCTGAAATGTGCCGAAAGGATGGGCGTAGAACCAAAGTATTGCCATGTTTTTGAAGACGGCGAACTGGGGATACAGGCGGCAAAATCAGCTGGCATGACATCTACCTTGGTCACCGATTTTTATGAAGTAACGATAGGGCAGGGACTTTAGGGGCATCTTAAAAAAATACTGCACCAAGCATCCATAGAATATTATTTTACAGCACTTTAAATAAGGATAAGCGACAAGGGCAGTAAATCATACAGTAAAGGTGAAACATGACTTCCTGTATTTGAGCATAGCCTTCGCTGCATTGTTTCATGTTCAAAAAAGAAAAGGGAAAAATCCTGGCGGCAAGGCAGTCCATGTTTGGCGTACCACAGTCCATCGGGGATTAGCGGCTTGGAAGGGCCATAGACGAGGCATGTTGAAGTGGCAACAACCCTTCGAGGCAAGATAGGTCCAGCCATATAAGAACAAATGCCGGTGCAAAAATCATTTGATCGGTTTGCTATGTAAATTTTGATCTCCTTGTTTTTAAATCTCCTGTTTCTGTATAGGAAGGGTGAAATAAAAGACGCTCCCTTTGCCTTCTTCTGATTCTGCCCATATTTTGCCTCCGTGCTTTTCCACAAACTCCTTGCACAACAAAAGCCCCAGTCCTGTGCCTTTTTCATTTTTAGTGCCAGGCGTAGATATGTTTTCTTTTAACAAAAATAATTTGCCAAGTATTTCTTTCGTTATCCCGATGCCATTGTCTGCGACCGATATCAGCATGTCTTTCGCATGTTGCCTCGCCGAGATTAAGACTTTGCCCCCCTCATGGGTAAATTTTATGGCATTTGAAATTAAATTCCTCAGTATGGTTGAAAACATGGCTTTATCTGCAAAAACCGTTGCATCTTTAGGGATTTCTTGCTTAATGGAGATGTACTTTTGTCCGGCATTGTCCTTTAACAAACCAACCACTTCGTTTACCAATGTCCATATTTCAATATTTTCAGCCTTAAATTTAATCATGCCTGTTTGAGAACGGGACCATTCCATTAGGTTGTTGAGCAGCTCCATTGCCCTCTCCGCAGAATTTTTAATGAAACTTGAATATTCTTCGATCCCGTCATAATTTTTCTCCCTTATATTTTCCCCCAGCAGCTCGCTGAACCCTAGCACAATGTTTAACGGGTTTCGCAAGTCATGGGCAATGATAGAAAAAAATTTGTCCTTGGTCGCATTAAGTTCCCTTAACTGTTGCCCGCTTTCTTTCAATACTTCTTCATAGTTTTTGCGTTCTGTAATATCGCGCAACACCAGCAATGTCCCCAATTGTTCTCCTTTTGTGTCGATAATTTCTTGGGTATTTTTTAAATAAAACCGTTCGTCAATTTTAAGTTCGGTATCGTTGCCATTGCCTGCACACGAAGAAACCGATGGATATATATTTTTTAATATCCGCCGGGCATCTTTGATTTTGGGCTTGTCTTTTATCTTAAACAATGCTTGCGCTGATGGATTTAAACTTACAATTTGCTTATTGGTGTCGACAACTAAAATTGCGTCTGGTATGTTGTCGAACAGGACATCGAGAGCCAACGGGTTTATGCCAAACAGGTTTACTGAATAAACACCGACTGTGAGAAGGATTCCCGCACAAACGAACCCGAGGGGGGTGAGATCTAAAAAACCAATGGGTTTGGCACCGGCAACATATGCAATGTTTACAACATATGGCAAAAGTGACCCGGCAATAAAAAAAACTATATTGATACGGTTTGACCTGGCAACATTATAATACATGCGGACAAATAGGCCTATCCCCCAAAAAACAACGAGATAAGAATATGTTATATGCAACAAAAAAAACAGGCCAGGCGATGTTTTCACAAAACAATAAGCTCCAGAAAAGCAAAGTTCTTCTGTTGAATAAAAAAGATAGTGGGCAAGGTTTGTTGCATACATCGTTACGGAAACGGCAGGGACTATAAAAAGAAGGGCCAACCTGTACGGTGTAAACCAACTGTTGTGTTTTGTATAGCAGGCAGCAAAAATAAACCACAAAACAGGCACGGTTGCAATGCCCAAATACGAAATTGCCCCAAATATTTTTATTTGGACCATGTTGCTTGAGGCAACTTCCATCCCATAACCTAACGACCAAACGGTAATTGCCGCCAACAGATAAAACAATGCGGTGCCAGTTGCGCCATTTCTCCGCCTCCATGTATATGTCGATAGCAAGAGCGTTATTGTTGATGATGCTATCATCAACATACTGACAGGAAGAAATTTCATGTCTGAATTATTTTGATGCCAAATTTAATAAAAGCATCTTTATATTTTTGCCCCCCCTTCAAAAAAATAGGCGGCAGGCGGTGCTATAACTGAGCCTGAATGTTTACAGATCGACAATAGCAACTCCCCTGCTGGTGGCATTTACAATCTTTTGCCCTCTAATTGTTTGTGCTTTCCTCAATCCGGGCATTATTGCACCCTAAACATATAGCTTATGTCTTTCATATGGCCATCTTGCTGTATCTCGAACAAATGCTGATTGGATGTTTCACTTTTCAGGCTCCCTAATTCTTCGACATAGCCACCCAGTTTGATATACTGGAAACTCCTGTTGTCAAACCCTTCGGGCAGCTTGGCGCAGCCGGAATACCAAGCCACTTTTATTGCGGGGTAACAAAGACGGATAAAACTTGCCAAGCCTGCAACCCTTTGCGGATCTGCATCTCCCCCCATAAAACAGAAACAGGTGATAGACGAAGCATATATCCCCATTAACGAAACAATCCGCTCTTCGTTTAACTCCTCCCCTATGTCTTTTTGTAGGTGCGTGCTGTGGCAACCTTTACAACGTAGCGGGCAGTTGGTTATATTAACTGCCAAAGTAACTTCATCGGGGATCTCCTGAAAGACAATATCGTAATTGTAATATTTAAGCATATTCTTTTACTTCTTTTCCCGCTTTTTCATCTATTTTTTCCCCTGTCATATTTTTTGCATAATGCCTTTGGGCTGCTTCTTTCTGGCGTGCATCGGAGAAACTGCTTATCCGTTTCATATATCCAATTATCCGGGTCAGGTAATCAATATTCTTACTTTTACATTTCGGGCATTCTTTTAAGTAACGCTTGTCGATATTCCCGCAATCGTTGCATATTGTATTCGGGATATTGAACGTAAAATAATTACACCCTTCTTTAGCTGCCACCCTTAGCAACTGCCGGTATTGTGCCTGGCTCAGGTGTTCTTCCAGGTTCATGTGCAGGGCAGATCCCCCGGTTAAATGTTCAATGTATTTTTTACCGTGTATCCTGAATTTGTCAACAACATTCAGCGATTCGTCTTCAACCACATAAAAATAACTGTTATAGCAATCGCGCGGGACAAAATAACCATCCTCCCTGTCCCACTTTGCATGTTTGACCCCAACATTTTCGGCAGGGATCATTTCGCAGTTGAACATTACTTCTTTAGAGCGGTATTCCTTATTGTACCTTTCTACAAGCCCAAGGATTTTCTGGGCAAATGCCACATATTCGGGGTTGTCGTTTATTTCAATTTTCAGGGATTCTGCAGCTTCTACCAATCCATTTACCCCAATTGTTAGATACTGGCGGCCCATGTTTATGAAGCCTGCATCGAACAAAGGGAGCATCCCTTTTTCCTGTAATTCCTTTAAGTTTTCGTTGTAGCCTAACTGTACTTTATGTGCCAAGTCAACAACATCTTCCAAGAAACGCATATATGATATTTGTTCTTTTTTAGCTTGTTGCACACAACGGTTCAGGTTGATAGTCAGCACACTTTTAGAACCTGTGGAAACCCCGCCTGCCCCAAGGGTATAACTGAACCCGTTGTCCTGTATCTCGTTACGTAAGCGGCAGCACGAACTTAAGCTGTCCGCATTGTCGCTTAAATAGATAAAAAACGAATGGCCTTCGGCATACATTTTAGCCGAGAAATCGCCGTATCCTTTATCTTTCACATCTCCGTTGTCGGCAAGCAAGGCCATTGTCTCAACAGGGAACGTCAACACGGTTTTTGTCCGTTCTTTGTTAAACCACGCCATAAACCTTTTTTGCAGCCAGTCTAAAGAACCCCAATGCGGTTTTGTGCCATCAGGGAAAACAAACTCGCCAAACAGGCTTTCGAAATAATATTGGTCGTAATAAGCTATGTTCCAAAATACTGCCTGGAAATTGCGCGCCCCGGTCGGCTGGTTCAACGAATAGACAATTTGCTCGAAACAATCGGTAATTATTTTGTCAATAGTACGCTTCCTTTTCGACAGGTCAACAATTTCGTCGCTGCGCTTGTAATAATCATTCCCGTATTCCTTGGCAACAAAATGGTTCATGTACATCAAAAATTCAGGCGTTGCACAGGCTCCGCTCAGCATGCTCGAAACAATAAATACCATATTTATAAAGCCACCGCAGAACGATTTTAGGTTGGTAGGCGCCGTAGAGTTGCCGCCAATTTTAGATGTGCCGTCCAATAGCCACGGGTACATGGTTATGCTGGCACAATAAGGGGCAAGGCTTGTTTCATCGTTTTTGTATATAAAATGATGGTTTAAATAGCTGAGGTATTTATCTGAGAGTTCTTTCCCGAACATTTCAGAAAGCCTGTCGGTAAGCAAACGGCGGTTTAAGCGTATAAAATTGCCTTTAGGGAGCTCTCCTATAAGTGTTGCTATGTTTTTCTTGTCAACATTGGCATTTGCATCGAACTTACTTCCCGAAGCAGCATTCCCGGCAGCACAGTAATTTATTAAAAACTTGATCCTGTCCCTTGTTTCCCTGTCCTCCGTGTGCTTTTGACGATAGAGCATATACGACTTTGCTACGGAAAAATAGTTTTCTGCCATTAACGAGCATTCCACCTGGTTCTGGATATCTTCAACGTTCATCTCGTTACGTATGTTTACCCGGTGTAAAATATTGGTGAGATCTTCTTCACTTGCAAAACTCCCAACAGAAAGGAATGCTTTCCTTATCGCATTCCTAATCTTATCGATAGAAAACGGGACTCTTTTTCCATCTCTTTTAACTATCAATATCTCAGCACTACTCATAACTTATTTCTTTATATTTACAAACCTTCTTTACATTATTGGCTACAGTTACAATCCCCAATTGCAAACGAAAAGGGAAATGTGTAGGCGGATTATTTAACAAAAAAACCTAAAAATATGTTTAACAACTGACCAAACCTTAACTCCCGAAAGCTTAACCACAAATGATCACGGCAGGTTTTCTGGCTCGTCCGTTTTTATTTATACCTTCCCATCCCTGAGGACAGTGGACAATGAATTAAAAAACATTTACCGGACTTACAGCTGCGGGTACAGCACCCGATTCGCACGGGATTCCCTTTTTCTCTATACTCAGAAGATAATTCTGGTAATAAACCGTAATCGTTTTACAATTTTAAGGCTTTTATATGTATTTTGCACACTTGAGTTATAAACAAAACATGCTTGGGGAGACTGTTTCCCCTTGTGAAAAAAGGACTTATTCCGTGTTAATAAATCTGCCTGTATGGGATCCCAACCTTATTTTTACATGTTGGGGTTGATGAGTAGCTGTGTTATTCTTGTCAGCCCGGCACGGGCTGCGTCAATGCCCTGCTGCAAGGGCCTTTTTGCCATAAACCACCGATACCCTCAGGTGTTTCCGTTTTGGCAGGCCTTGCATGCATTGGCAATTTTTATAGAAAACACCGAAGGGTAACTTACCATAAAAGGTTTTATGGTTTGTGACAGCAAAAGCATCACGTCTTCATAAGTGCCGGTAACCAACGTGCTCATAAGCCCTGTTTCTACAATGATCCCCCGTTTTTTAGAAATTTTATCAATAAATTCTGAGACCGGGGTGTTGTAGTCTCCCTGTAGCGGGTAATAGCTGATTTCTGCAGATACTTCCATTTCTTTATTTTTTCCGGACAATCGCGCCAATAAAGGCAGGTTGTACCGTGTTTTGTCCATCAGTGCCATCGAGCAATTCAAATGTTGGAGAATAATAAACCCCTGAACAAAGTTCCGCTTCACCAAAGCGCAGCAACATTTCCCGTATTTCATTTGGGTGAAAAAAGCGGGCATGGCGGAAAACCTCATCATTGTTTTTGTTTTTACCCAGTTCCGACAGGGAATTCAAACACCCCAGAATAAAATATCCCCCGGGCATGAGTATGCGATCTGTTTCGGACAAGACAGTTTCAATGTCGGGTACAAATTCGAGCATGGTAATTGAAGCAACCAGGGAAAAGCTATGTCTGGCGAACGGCAGTTTCGCTGCATCAGCTTCCATGAAAATTGCATCCTCTATATTTTTACGGCGTGCATATTTCAGCATCTCCCCCGATGCATCTGTTGCTGTTGCCCTAAAACCATTTTCGCAGAAAAATTGTGTCCAGTGCCCAGTGCCACACCCCAATTCCAGGATGTGCCCTGTTGGTATATTTTTTATCAACCCTGCAATTATATGTTTTTCAATATTATCTACGGCAGCCCCTTGTGGTGTTTCGTAATATTTATCGTATCCACCGGCAACTTTGCTGTTTAAATAGACATTCATTTTTGGTATCTTATTTGAATTTACATTCACGTATGTCCTGGAAACCGCGCAGGAAGTCTGATGTCCCCATCCTTTTTTTCCCAGCTATCTGGAGTTCGGCAACCCTTAACCATCCATCGGTACAGGCAACATCAAGGAATGTCCCCCCGTCTGTTTTTATAGTTCCAGGCGCAACAGTAACTTCCTGTCCTATTTTATTTGCAAAAAATATTTTTGTTGGCCAGTTTTTGCCGGTTTTTATATTTTCAAGAACTGCCCATGCTGTTGGGTAGGGCGACAACCCACGGATTAGGTTACGTACCTGCACTGCATCCTTGTGCCAGTTAATTTTACAATCTTCCTTAAAAATTTTAGGCGCGTGCTTAATTTCACCCCCCTTTGTCAATTCAGACTGAGATACCGGTTGTACGCCACCTTTTGCGATGGCATCCACTGTTTCAACAACCAGGTTGGCACCTATTCCCATAAGCCTGTCGTGAATATCGCCGGCCGTATCGTTTTCGCCAATTGCAATTTCGCGTTTATACAAAATTTTGCCGGTATCAATTTGCCGGTCAAGCAAAAATGTAGTTACGCCGGTTTTTGTTTCGCCGTTCATTACCGCCCAGTTCAAGGGCGCTGCCCCTCGGTATTGGGGCAATAACGAACCATGTAAATTAAATGTCCCCAAAGGGGGCATTGCCCATACGGCCTCGGGCAACATACGGAAAGCAACCACAACCTGCAAATCCGCCTGCAAGCTACGCAGTTTTCCCAAAAAAGCCGCATCTTTTAACTTTTCGGGCTGCAAAATTTCCAATCCCTTTTCAACGGCATATCTTTTTACTGCCGAACAGGTTAATTTCTTCCCTCTCCCTGCCGGTTTATCAGGGGCTGTGATTACTCCTGCCACATTGTAACCTCCTTCAACAAGTGCCTTTAAACTTGCCACGGCAAAATCTGGTGTGCCCATAAAAATTATACGGAGATCTTTCCCTTCCATTTGTCTTCTTTTTTTTACAAAACTAAACATTATAAGATATAATTGGAAAGTATTTCGTTTTCAATGGGCGGGCAATAAAACGGTGCCGGGTTAGGGCAATATTTACAGGGCAGCAACTTAACTATCGGGCAAACGCCTGTATTTCATCAATTAAACCTTTCTCATATGCTGTTTTTACCGGCCCCCACTCGCCAATACGGTTTAGGTACAAACTTGCATAATTACGTTGGATCAACGTGCCGTCAAACAGATAGTACTTTATCCGTTCAAAGCCAACCGGGTTTTTAACAAGGCTTAACGCAAAATCTACGTACCGTGTTGTTGCAAGGCTCGGATTGCCTGTCAAGTGGACCATAATAAAGTCAACATCTTCTTTGCCTCCTGTTTGTGCTTTATCTATTAATTCCTGTAGTATCCCTGAAAATTGAAATTTCATAGTCATAAAAAATTTTGCAAAAAAACAGTATAACTTGTTACGTTTGCTGTTAAATCCCATCGGTCACTATTTATTTTCCCTGTTGCTTTATCTTTCCATTTCCTGCGGCGAACGTTAAAATATACACTCCTCCCTCTTATCGAAAAATCTTGTATACGAACAGCTTTGTCAAATTCATAAAGGGCTAATTCTTTTTCTGAATTCTCTTGGGAGTTTATGGGCTTCTCTTCCAAACATAATTCCAAATGATTCCCTCTTTCTTCGATGGCTACTAAATCAAAATATTTAAATATTTCGTCTGGTAACAAATAGCGTAATAATTGTTCTATTTCCATAAAACAAAAATAATCTATTTTTCATTCTCAACCCGAATGTTAATGTGAGCTAAAAACATTCTGGTCAATCCCGCCCAACAAACAACGCCTCCAGCTTTGCGGTATCGCGCTCAATTACCGATGCTGTAATCAGAAACAGACAAAATGTTTTGGATTTATTAAAAATCCTTGCCAATTTGCAGACAAAATATAATAATGGGAAGTGTCAAAATTATTCTGTCTTATTTTCTGCCTCTTTTGTTAATTGGACAAAATTCTTATGCTCACAAAACAACTTTCAAAACTTTAAACAAGACTCAAAGCGACTATTATGATACTGTTTTAGTCAAAAATAGCAAAGATCTAGATTCTATAAAAGTTGTTATAGAAAAAGGATATAATATTCTTAAAAAGGATGACGAAGGATTTTCACTGATTATGAAAGAATTATCCAAGGAATCTATTAACTGGAAGAATGTATTTTATCTTTTTGATAATGGTGCAGAATTGAATATCAGTGATATTAAATTACTGGGAATGTCCAAATTTAAATGCAAATCATTTATCTCAGAATTTGATAAAAGAAAAACATCGTATAAAGAAACTAATAGTGCTGTGTTGGGTTTATTATTTTATTGTTTATGTTCAATCAATGAAGATGAGTTGTTTGAAAAATATTCATTTTATTTTAACACTGAAGATTCCATAGGGAATCAATCTAAACACCTACCTTTTTCAGAAATAACAACTAGTTTTCCATTCGAACAATATTCAATAATCGCGTTTCGCTCAAATATGGAAAATGAAAGTGACTATCTTCATTGTTTTAAATATCAACCAAAATATTTTATAGACAATAAAGAAATCATCGACACTCTAATATTTGGTTATAGAATATTTATGTTAGAGGAAGGTTTCCATACCATTAGAATTATAATGCCAGAATTTCCAAGACCGATTAAAATTATTAGAAATTCTTTAAGATCTTACAAATCCAATTCGAAGATAAGCACACATGGTACAATTGAATATAAGCCATCCGTAAAAAAACCGATGAGATATTTTTTTACGCCAATTTTAAAAAGGGAGTTTTATACTCAATTAAAACACAATCCCACAAAATCAGTCCCTATGTGAAATCAAAATCCATAAATTTTCATAGCGGTGTGCTAGATAGATATTCTGTTAAAATAGATGATATATCCTATTTTTACGGATATACGGCTAGTTTGAACACAGTTAATCTTCCCAACTTTAATAAACGGCTTGAGAAATATATAAGTAAGAAAGAGAGGTTATATATCCATATTGGTCGGACAATTGCTCGACCAATATACACAATAAAGCGAAAATGATACTTTATTTAAATACAAAGGCATAACAAAAGCTATATGTAATGTGGGGTTCAGCAGGTAATTCAACCTTAGTTTCCCGTTGTAGCGCTGTCAATTCGTTTTTGGCAACTGACATAAAAAAAGAAAATATGAATAAACGAATTGGCTCAGAGGCAACCTGACAATGAAGTATTTCAAAGTCCCACGCTCCACATAGCCAAAACTGTTACCCAACATAATGAAAATATACTAATTCTACTTTAACAGATTAAAAAATAATTCAAAATAAACACATTAAATATTTGAATGCCATGCAAATAAGTGCTATTTTCATGACACGATCGGGAAACAAACAAGAAGATCAAAAAAATGGTTAATACAAGTTAAAAACAGGAACGGATATGGAGAAACACTGCGCCAGACGGTTGTGCGTTTTAATGCATATCTAGCTGATTATGAATGGGTTTTCAAAAACAGGACGAAGCGTTTTTTTGACAAGGCACAAGTTTATTGCCGGGGCATTTTCATGAGCGGACTGAGCAATATAGAAAGAATAAGTGAAGAGATGTTTGCCAACTATCATCAAATGCAACATTTCATAACCGAATCCAATTGGGGTTATACCGTTTTATTTGTTATTTTGCCCAATAATTGTTACCTTGGGGCTATGGCAAAAACAATAGACATAACCATCACCGAGAGCGAAGAACATTTAAAATATTTGCTCCGCAAGCAAGACAAGCCCCTTCAACAAGGCAGGGTGAAAGCCCTGTTGTTAATCAAGCAGGGAAAAGTCCAGTACACTTATCAATTGGCCAACAAACTGAAACGTGGCAGGCGTACCGTTTACGGTTGGTTGAAAACATACATGGAAGAAGGCATGGAGGGCTACCTGCACGTTTCTTCGCGGGGCAAGCGCAAAGACACCCTCACCAAAGAAGAGAAACAAGCTATCGGGGAAAAACTACGGGATGCTTCAACAGAGATTACCAGCTATGTCGAACTTTGTCATTGGACAGAATCTGAGTTCAACAGGGAGATTCCTTACCACGTCGTTTACAGTTATTGCCGCAAACATTTAAATTCGAGGCTCAAAACCGCACGAAAGTCCCACCACAAGAAAGATGAAAAGGCCGTAGAGGCCTTTAAAAAAACTCCCCAACCTGTTAAAGCAATTTAGAACAGGACTGGATAAAGATAAATTTGATTCCATCAACATCTATTTTCAGGATGAAAGCCGGTTCGGTTTAATGACCAAACAAAAACGGGTACTTGTCTCTAAAGGGATAAAGCCCATCGGGAAGTTCCAGCACAGTTATAAATGGCTGTGGTTGTGGGGGTGTTTTTCCCCTATTACCGGCGATGCTTTCTATTGGGGAACTTCAAACGTGGACAATGCCATCTTTGAAGCCTTCCTTGATGATTTTAGCAAAACAAAACCGGGGGAACTTAAATTAATGGCCATTGACAACGCTAGTTTTCATGCCTGTCAAAACATAACACTCCCCGACAACATTAAACTGGTGAGGATTCCTGCCTACAGCCCCGAACTTAACCCGGCAGAAAAAGTGTGGCAATGGATGAAAGACAAGGTGGCCATGAAGTTCTTCCCCACAATTACAGAACTACAGGACAAGATTACCCAGATGGTACACCTGCTAACACCTGATTTGGTTAAGTCGATAACCGGATATGAACTTTACACAAAAAACTTTATTGAGCAAATTTGTACTTAAAATGGTATTATTATGCTTGACAGGTTTTTCCATTTTTCTTTTCCATATAAGAATTCAAGATTGCTGATTACCTCACACTTGCGGGTTTCTATCCGTCCATGCCCTTTTTCTGTTGTTTCATTTGTCGAACCCGGTTTTTGTGCCCTGAAAATACTTTCCGTTTCTTCTCTTATGTTTTGTTGGTCCCCTTTTAGTGCCAATATATAATCAGCCCCACCTTCAATAATATCTTCTGCTATCTTTGTCTGTGCCCCCATCGCATCAATGGTAACAATACAACCTTCTATATCTAATATTTCCAGTAACAGGGGAATGGTGGTTATCTCATTGGATTTACCATCTGATTTACACTGTCCGAGTATCAGTTCATTATGCCCGGCCCAGGCATTGACAAGATGTATGGGCGATTGTCCGTGGAAAGTGTCTTTCGACCCCCTTACTGTTTTCCCATCAATAGAAATAACTTCTGTCTCAATGCCTTTGTCTTTTAGCGATGAAGCCCACTGAAAGAACAACCGTTCAAATGTTCGGGGATTTAGCATTGAAAAGACCCGGTTGATAGTATCGTGAGAAGGAATGCCATTGGGCAATTTCAGAAATGTCTTCAAAAAGTTAATTTTTGTTTTTCCGAACAATTCTATTGAATCCCACGATTCTGCCCCACAGATTGCCGCTATTATTGTCAATATGACAATGTCAGAAAGTAGATGCTTCTTATTACGTTTTATCCTTGGGTCCCTTAAACTTGAAAAGTGTTTGTGTAATGATGTTTCCATTGTTTTGTTTTTCAGCAAAACTGAGAAACTGCCTGCAAAATTAAGGTATCTGTACGAACAAGTTATTGACAATCAATATATAACATATCAACAGGAAAGTCAAAAAAAATGAGTTTTGGATTTTTGCAGCAAAATCATGTTGATAAACTGTGAACAAACACCCTCTGAATTTGATTTTTACAAAAAATTATGCGTTGGCCCTGGTAAAATTATTAACAACCCGCACAAGCTTGTCAAATAAAACCTTATTTTGATTGTTTGGGCAAGGTGTACTGGGCAGTTTTGTCATTTGCTAACTGGCTGTTAGGTCCCGGATCACCACGCTGCTCAAAAAATAACCAAACACCGGCGGCATATAAGAAATTGTGCCCACAGTCGATTTTTTGTTTTGCCCATCTTCTGGCCTCACTGCCCCTTCGGGGATCTCTTCGGGCGAGAATACAACTTTCACGCCTTTTTTTACGCCCAATTTTGAAAGACGTTTCCGGAGCATACGTGCCAGTTTGCAATTGTATGATTTTGAAATATCGGCAACCTGGACTTTTTGCGGATCCATCTTGCCGCCCGACCCCATAGAACTCACTACCTTCAACCCCAACCGGACAGCATGGTATATAAGAAAAACTTTGGGGGAGAGCGTGTCTATGGCATCGACAACATAATCGAACGCCTGGCTATTTAAAAGCCAGGTTGTCTTTTCGTCGCGGATATAATCGTTTACGATGGTCAATTCAATACTGGGGTTGATATCGCGGAAACGTTCGGCAAGGATCTCTGCCTTGGGCTTCCCGGTTGTGCTTGTCAGTGCCTGCAATTGCCTGTTCCTGTTCGTAAGCCCCACAACATCGCCGTCGGCAATGGTCATTTTCCCTATCCCTGCCCGGCAAAGCCCTTCTGCCGCATACGCCCCCACACCACCTAACCCGACTACCAAAATATTGGCTCCCTTTAACTTTAGAAGTTTATCCTTTCCCAGCAGCAGCTCTGTTTTTTCTAACCAATCCATACCCCCTGAATTAAAACCGGCTCACCAATTTGTTTTCAATACGGTTAAAATTATCCCAAACAGCCATAGCTATTTCTTCCTCCGGGATACTTTTCAAACAGGCGCCCTGGTTGTACATGTGCCATACTTCCCCTTCATGCTCATCTGTTTCAAAAAATATTTTGTTCAGTGGAAGTATCTTAAACGAACCGATGGCTTTTGCCCCAGGCAGAAACAGGGCACTGCCAAACGAAAAAAGGAAATTACGGGCTGCCAGTTGCCTAGTTATTTCAATACTGCCGTTGTACCCATGGAATATCCAGGTCATCTTGGGAGACATCTTTTCGTGGACCTCAAGGACTTCGCTATATGCTTTTACGCAGTGCACAATAAGCGGTTTCCGGTATTCCTCTGCCATAAAAGCCTGGGCTTCAAATACGCGCCCCTGCTCTTTGAAGCTGGTTTTGCTCCGTTTGTCCAGGCCTGCCTCGCCAACAAAAATAACATGATCAAGCTCCAGTGCCTCTTCGACCTGTGCGAGCATTTTGTCGTTTCCCCTTGGCGTTTTGATGTGCCACGGATGTAAGCCTACTGAATAAAAATTCCTCCCAGAAAAAGCGGCAAGGCCTTCGCCTGGAAAAATATTTTGTACTGTTATTGTCTCTTTTTCGGCACGTGGCAAATGGGTGTGGATGTCAACATAAGGTATTGATTGCATTTCAACAAAAACGATTAAAGCATTTTTATTATTTGTTTTACCACATTTTCTGCGCCATCGGCAATTTGGTCTATGGTTGCATCAAGCATGTAACATGGGCTTGTAACTACTTTATATTTTTCATCGACAACAATTTCGCCATGCGTTGTTTTTATATGCGCCCCCCCAAACTGACCTATTGCTTCCGCAGTGCCTTCGTCTTCGCCAATAGTTACTTTTGCCCCGCCTAAGACTTTGGCCACAAGGACAGGCGAAATGCATAAAGCGCCAATGGGCTTACCTGCACCTACCGAATCTTTAATCGCTTTTTCAGCTTCCGGGGCAACATTGCAGTTAACGCCATCGAAAGCAAAAGAGCATAGGTTTTTTGCCACGCCAAAACCGCCCGGGAAAATAATTGCATCATACTCCACTGCATTGTATTCCGACAATGGTTTTATGTCCCCGCGCGCAATGCGGGCAGCTTCAACCATTACGTTCCGTGTTTCGGGCATTTCTTCGCCTGTTATATGGTTAATTACGTGGGCTTGGCCCATATCAGGGGCAAAACACTGGTAAGCCACCCCGTTTTTCGCTATGGCAAGTAATGTCAGTGTAGCTTCGTGTATTTCAGCCCCATCGAAAACACCATTGCCTGCTAAAACTACTGCTATTTTTTTCATGTCCGGTTTTATTTCTGTTACTAAAAAAAGTTGAACACGAAATTAATGAAAAAAACCTCCCAAATCAATGTCCTTGCTTTTTATTGGGGCCACAAAGGGTTAATTCTCCATCCAGCCTATTTGCGGCCAGTTATCCATCCCTTCATTTTCCTGGGATCTGCCGGTTGTGCTCCTGCCATTTTTTATATAGCTTGACAACAATTCTTTTAATTCTTTAACCTTATCGGGATATTCACCTACCAGGTTGTTTTCTTCCGAAGGGTCGTCTTCTAAGTTAAACAATTGGTATTTGGGCAAGCCTCTCATCTCTTCATCTGTACGGGGTGCGCTCCAACCTCCCGAACCTGGCCACAATACGAGCTTCCAGCCTCCCTGGCGTATTGCAAACCTTCCGTCTATAGAGTGGTTCACAATTGCTTCACGTATCGATCCTTTATAATTTTCACCGGTAAGCACGGGCAAAAAGCTGTAACTGTCTTCTGCTGCATTTTCGGGCATTGGGAAATCAAGTATATCGGCTACTGTTGCCATCAAGTCGGTGGTGCATATTATTTCGTCCGATATTTGTCCTGGCTTAACTTTTTGAGGCCATCTCACAACAAAAGGGACCCTATGCCCGCCCTCATAAATATCAGCTTTGTACCCCCTGTATATATAGCTTGGGTCGTGACCTGCTTTTGCAAGTTCATCAAAATCTGCAGCAGGCGAGCAGCCATTGTCTGATGTGAAAATAATGATCGTATTTCCTGCAATCCCATTTTTCTCAACTGCGTCAGTAACTTTTCTTACAACATCGTCAACCTGCAAAACAAAATCCCCATAAAAATTGGTATTGCTCTTGCCTATAAATCCAGAAGAAGGCAAAATTGGGGTGTGCGGTGCAGGCAAGGCAAAATACAAGAAAAACGGCTGCCCTGTTTTCGCCTGTTGGTTTATGTACTGGATTGATTTGACTGTAAGATGGGGCAAGACCTCTGCATGTTTAAAATCTGAGCCTGTCGGCCCTCTTCTCCAAAATCCTTTCCCGTCAACGCATACGGTTGTGTCTGTGGGCATTGTCGTGGGCATTCCGTTTTCCACGTAAACATATGGCGGCATGTCCAAAGAGCCAGAAAAACCATAAGAGTAACTAAACCCACGGTCATTGGGGCCGTTGGTTACAGGCTTGCTAAAATCTACGTTGTAGTTTTTATTCAAATGGTTGCCTATTGGCTTGCTGCCCTCATGCTGGACGAAAGCCCAGTCCCATCCCAAATGCCATTTACCTATAAACGCAGTGTTGTAATTGTTTTTTTGCAGCAACCCGGCAACAGTTAGCCTGTCGGGTTTTATCAGGGCTTTTGAGAAACCTGACAATACCCCCTTTTTTAAATACGACCTCCAGTTGTACCTGCCAGTAAGTATACCGTACCTTGTAGGAGTACAGACCGCCGAGCTTGTGTGGGCATCGGTAAAACTCACCCCTTCCGATGCAAGTTTGTCGATATTTGGCGTTATCAACTTCGAGTTGTCGTTTAAACATGAAACATCTCCATAACCGAGGTCATCAGCCAATATGTATATTATATTAGGATGGCCAGTATCTCCGTTCGGTGTTTCTACTGCCTGTTTGCAGCCTGTAACAAATGCAGGCAACAACAATAAAAAAATCAAGTATTTCATCTTCCCTGTTCTTTACGTTTATTTTAAGGCTAAAAGCTACAAATAATATTTTTAGGGACATCGCATCCCCCTGGAAAATTACATGTTTTTTATCCTAATTCCCGACCTTGTACTTTTGGCTTGTAACATGGCGCTAATCCGTTATTGCACAGATGTTAGAAATAGATTTGGTGTGTACGTTATCGGTATAATAAAAAACAATGTCCTTATCCTTCGAAATCTCAAAAACCGGTATCCCGTTGCCTGACTGTCCATGTCCCAGCCAGTTACATACCAGGATATTGCCATTGGGGAGGGCTTCGATACCAGCTATCCAGTTCATTTTTATTTCAGGGAAGTCTTCTTTGCTTATTTGCCATACAACATCGCCATTTTCGTCTAACTCCCTTACCGAACAAGCCGATCCGTCGCTAACCAGTGTATTGCCATTGCCGAGGCGTACTGCTTCGAAGCATTTTCCGGGGGAACTGAACGTTCTCAACAATTTGCCATTGCTTTTATATTCGGCAACAAGTTTATCCCCTTCCTGGCAAACTAAGTAGTTTCCGTTTTTCAGCCGGCGTGCCATACGTATGGCATCGTGCCCCTGCCTTTCGGTTTCTAGGCGTACCCTCTTTTTAATTTCCCCTTCCCGGTCAACTTCAATTAAAGAGGGTCCATTGTTGATACCTATCAGTGTAAGCCCGTTCTCCAGACGCTGGCACGTATGTACCTCGCCCTCTGTTTCAAAGTTAAAAACAACCTTTTTACCTTTGGTCACTTCGGTAACCCCGCCCAGTCCTTTTTCGCCATTATGATAAGTAAACAATATATTCCCGTTGGGCAGTTGCCAAATATCCTGACAATTGGGGGCAGGGCAACTCCAGGTTATTTCCCCTGTTAACGCTATCTGGTAGATAGAGTCATTGCCGTTGTCGCTACACAAGAAGCTGTTTGTTGGTTTCCCTATTGTTTGGTTCACAGGCAAAGGCTCTGCATCCAATATCTCTTTGGGGCGCAATTTAAGGTTCATTTCTGCCTGTACCCTTTCAACAGGTATGTCCCTTACGGGGCAGCCTTGCTCGGTGCTGAGCCAGGCTGCAAAACCAGCGGCATGGCCTAAAGCCATCATTGTCCGCGAAAGCCTGCAACTGGAAGCAGCAATATGGCTAAACCCGGCTCCCCTGCCAGCAATTAAAACATTGTCCCAGCCCACCGGCAACATGCAGCGGAAAGGCACACCATATGCTTCTTTCAATATTTTCAAACTGCTGTTTTTACCATGTAAATCCATTGGATGATCTGCTACAGCAATAATGTCGGGATGTTTTTGCCCTGAAAGACCGTTTAACAGATCCTGCTGGGTTAAAATGTACCCACAAACAGTGCGGTAGCTTTCGCGTATGCCAAGCATTGGGGCATAGCTTTCGAATTCATAACCCTTAAAGTGAGGATATGTGCGGAGTTTTGCCCAATGTCTATCAACCTGTTTTTGTGCATATAAATAAACACTGTCCCTTGACTGCCCGATCAGCAGGCTGCCATTAACAATCCCCAGGGGGTTAACCGTGACTTTCTGTTGCCCGCCAACCGGCCCGGTAGTATGCGCAACCACGTTGTAACCATAATCTTCCGGCACACCATTATGCCCGTCCGCTGCCCCTGCCGATGGTTTTATCTGATAACATAACGACATAGCATTCAGCGAACTGTCCCCTGTTTCTGGGGCAGACTGTTCCCCGAAACGCGAACGGGGTTCTTCTCCCAGCATGGACTCACAGCCAATTTCCCTGCAAAAAAAAGCCCCCCCTGTGCAATCAATGAACACCTCGGCATTTATTACATATTTTTCTCCCGTGGCAGAAACTGCTTCAATACTTGTTACATATGCCCCGTCAACATAAGCTTTAGTGAATGCCGTGTTGAGCAATAACCTGCAATTCCCTGTCCCTTCCAACATCTGCCTGACGGTTTCGTCAAATCCACCTACATCAAAAGCGACATTCGAGCATTGTGTTTTTACATTGAGGTCTGAACGCCTTAATGAACGGTTGTAAGTTAGTTTATCATCGGTGCGAAATATACCGTAAGGCTCATCTTTTTGCCAGGAATGAACCTGTCGCCCGATACCCACCGCATGCTTTATTTTCGACAGGCGGTTATAGATTTCCTGCGCATATGCACAACCGGGCCCGGGTTCCCAACTGTTCACGTAAGCTTGGGTAGCAGTCCCCCCTACCCTGTTTTGTTTTTCTATTAAAACCACTTTAGCGCCTGCCCTAGAAGCAGCAAGGGCAGCACCAATCCCGGCACTGCCTGCACCAATTACACACACTTCGGCATCAATCTCTATTTTATTGCTATTTGCGGTACAAAGCAATCCTGTAATTAAGACAGTCAAAACAAGAAGCAGGATTTTTTTCATGTAATTTGTTTTTCCCATTAACGGCTGGCAGATAATTAAGTTTCCTGCCGGGATGCGGCAGGAAACTTAAAAATAAGATTTTTATTCTGAATAGCCTGGATTTTGTGTTAAATTAGGATTTGCCTGGATTTCAGCCAGTGGAATAGGGAATAGGAGGTGTTTTTCCTGTGGGTTTTTCCCATTGGCTGTCATAGCCTCCATGAAACGGCCTTCCCTTAGCAGATCCCAGCGCTGGTGCCCTTCAAAGCAAAGCTCCAGTTCCCTTTCGCGCCATGCGGCTTGGCGGAACCCATCCTGTGACAAACCGGAAAGATCTGGCAATAAAGCCTCATCGTCCGGATCGTCAATACCATCACCATTTGAGTCCCTTCCCCTTTTTCGGACAGCATTTATGGCATCATAAGCATCTGTTGTGGGGCCGTTAACTTCATTTTCAGCTTCGGCAAAAATAAGTAGGACTTCGGCATACCTTACCACCGGCCAATTGGCATCGCCCTGGCTGTTTGCCGTCAGGTTTGGATCCCAGAATTTCATACAACTCGGGCCTGCCAAACATTTTCCTTCTTCTGCTCCGTTTGCAACAGATATTTCAGGATAATATTGATTTGGGAATGAATCGACCATTGTTATGAATTTCCTGTAATGCTCTGGGTAACCATCATAAAAATCCTGTTCTGCAGCCACAGCAGAGCCTGCCCTTAACCCGCCAAACAGGATATTGGGGTTCCTTGAAGCATAACTGGAAGTAAAAGAACTGGCAACCCCGGTATTTGCCATGTACTGGATCGAGAAGATATGTTCCTGTCCGTTTTCATTTTCCACGTCAAACACATCCCTGAAATCGGGGAATAGGCTGTAATTGCCAGAGCTTATAACATTTTGTGCCATGTCCCTTGCATTTTGCCATTCTTCGAGCGTCAGGTAAACCCTTGCCAGAATGGCCTGTGCTGCCCCTTTTGTGACCCTTCCTGTTTCGCTGCTGCCATAAGATTCGGGCAAAACGTCTATTGCATCAAGCAAATCGGCAATAATTTGATCGCATACTTGCCCTTTGTCTGTCCTTGGCAGGTAGTTATTGTCCTCATTGAGGGTGGGTTCTGTAATCAGTGGCACATCGCCAAACGAAACAACAAGTGTAAAATATGAAAGGGCGCGCAGGAATTTTGCTTCCCCAAGGTAGCGCGCTTTGAGATCATCATCCATGTTAATTTCGGGGACATAATAAAGTACCGTATTGGCATAGTTGATCGTGGTGTATTCGCTCCCCCAGAAACCTTGGAAATCGGTCACGTTTATATCAAGTTCATTTATGCCCCCTGTCCCTTCGCCTGAATTTGCCAGGTCGGCAGAGATTGTCCCGTGCCCATAAACATTACCGCCATAATAACCACAAAAAGAGGCATAAACGGCATTTAGCCCGGCAAGGGCATCATTTGCTGACTCATAAAAATTATCATCGCTGATCGAAGAATAGGACCTTTCTGTTAGAAAATCGTCACATGAGTATGTAAACAACAGGATCCCTACTATATATATCGCTATAATTATTTGTTTCATAACATTAAAAATTTAAAAGGTTGCTTGTACTCCCAAACGTATTGTCCTTGCCCGTGGATAAGCATACATGTCAACTCCCAGCACAGTGTTGTCGTTTCCAAGTGAATTTACTTCCGGGTCATATCCTGAATAGTCAGTCCACACATGCAGGTTTTCCCCGGCAAGGTATACCCTGGCTTTTTTAAAGAACTTGCTCCCCGATGTATCGAACGTGTACCCAAACGTTACGTTTTGAAGCCTAATAAACGAGCCATCTTCTATATAGTTTGTTGCAACCCTGTTTGGATATGTACCGCTACGTGTACTGGACCTGTCTATTTTAGGGATCAGGTTACTTGTCCCCTCTCCGTCCCAGGCTTGCTTATATATTGCATAGCCGTTTACACCGTTCACCTGGGTTGTCCCTTCAATTAAATTAACATTAAGGACATCGTTCCCCTGCATGCCATAAAGATAAAAGCTCAGATCAAAATTTTTATATGAAAACTCATTGGTGAGAGAAAATTCATAATCTGGGTTTGGGTTGCCCACAACAGTTTCATCAAGCCCTTCTTCAAAAATCTCATTGCCATCTATATCCCTGTATATTTCAAATCCCTGCCCTGTGTTCGAATCGGCGGACATGTGCCCATTTTCATATTCTTCCTGGGTTTGCCATAGCCCGTCAAAAATGTTGCCCCAGAAAACACCTAAAGGCTGGCCTTCCTTGACAACAGAAACGGCCCCGCTGTTCCGCTGTATAAAATAACTGCTAACCGTTGAACCGAAATACTTTTCAGAACCTGAGAGTTTTAACACCTTGTTCCGGTTTATGGAGAATGTGCCTGTTATGTCCCAGTCGACATTTCCGAGCTGCAATGCCCCGTTAGCACTAAGTTCAACACCTTTGTTCTGTACACTTCCTATGTTTTTCAGTGCAGAGGAATATCCGCCCTGCCTTGGCACCTCCACGTTCAACAACAAATCTTTTGTTTTTTTATAGTAAAAATCGGCAGTAAAATTTAGTTTGTTAGCAAAGAAGCCAAAATCAAGGCCAACGTCATACTGATTTGTCTTTTCCCATCTCAGGTCGTCATTAACAAGCGCACCGGGGACAACACTGGTCACTTCCTCTCCTCCAAAAATATATTTCCCCCCTGTATTATAAGACTGTATGGTTTTGTACATTGGGATGTCCTGGTTGCCTGTACGCCCTACACTGGCACGGAGCTTTAAGTTGCTTAACTTATCCATGTTTGCAAGAAATGGTTCTTCGTTAACCCTCCATGCCAATGCCCCTGAGGGGAAAAAACCAAACTTATTGTTTGCACCAAACCTGCTCGATCCATCGTAGCGTGCAGATAATGTCAAGAGATATTTTTGTTTGTAATCATAGTTGATCCTCCCCAAAAAAGAAACAATATCCCATTTGTATGTGTAGGAATCAGGTGTTTGAGGGTTGTTACCAGACGAAAGTTCATAATACCCCGTGCTGTTATTATAAAAGTCGTAGTTTGACGCACTAAAATAATCCCCCCTTTCTTCCTGTAACGAAAATCCCAGCAAAGCATTCAGGTTATGTTTTTCGGCAAAGCCCTTTGAGTAACTCAGCGTGCTTTCGTGCAGCCAGTTAACTATGTTGCGTTGTAAATACTGGGCACTACCGTTTGTCCCGCTATTGATTGATATTTCGAGGTCGGAGGGGATAAAAGTCCCTACGGTTGTATGTGTTAAATCTGCCCCAAAACTCACTTTCAGGATCAGGTCCTTCAAAATTTCATAATTGGCAAAAACATCGCCCAGCACCCTTGTGTTCCTTTTTTCATATTCCATTTCATTGGCCAGCTGTACAGGGTTTTGGTTATACGGTTTCATGAAAATCCCCTCGTTCACCCATACTTCCCGGTGTGTTGCATATGTCCCGTCATCGTTATATACCGGCAATGCGGGGACCATTAGCAAGGCACTGTACACAGGCGAAGTTGCAAGGTGCCCTGTAGTTGAATTTGCTACTGGGTTATCGACAATAAAGCTTGTAGTAAAAGTAGAACCGAATGACAATTTACTGTTTACTACATGATCCAGGTTCATCCTTGCAGATCCTTTACGGAAACGGGAATTAATAACAATACCTTCCTGATCGAAATAATTGGCAGAGAAAAGGAATTTTGTTTTCGCATTCCCCCCGCGCAAACTTAAATTATAGTCCTGGGTTATTGCATTCCGGTAAATGGCGTCCTGCCAATCAGTACCTTCCCCCATGGCAGCAATCTGTTCTTCGGTATATGCCCTGCTAATCAATGCGCCACCCCTGTACCGCGCCCAAAAGGTGCGGGCCAAGGTTGCCCATTCTTTTGCATTAAGCAGATCGATTTTTTTGCTGACACTTTGGATACCATAGTAAGAATCAAAAGAAATGTCGGTTTTTCCCTCAATACCACCTTTTGTGGTAATCACAATTACACCGTTAGCCCCCCTTGCACCATAAATGGCAGTGGAAGAAGCATCTTTCAAAATAGAGACAGACTCAATATCATTGGGGTTAATAAATGCAAGGGGGCTTGTCCCCTGGTCTTTCCCAAAGTAAGACGATGCGCTTATATTCCCCGATGAATGGCTGCTATTAATTGGGACGCCATCTACAACATATAACGGGGAGTTGCCATATGAAATGGAATTGCTGCCACGTATGCGTACCCTCATGGTTGAACCCGGCGCCCCGCTGTTCTGAGAAATTTGCACCCCGGCAACTTTCCCTTGCAATGCCTGCTCGATAGAAGTTACAGAAGATCTTTGTATTTCGCTTTCTTTTACCTGCCCTACTGCTCCTGTAAGGTCGCTTTTTTTCATCGTACCGTAGCCTACGGCCACAACCTCCTCTATCCCGATAGCATCTTCTTCCATTACCACAGGGAAATTTGTTTTTCCGGCAGCAGCTATCTCCTGCGTTTTCATGCCAACAAAAGAGAATTGCAATATTTTTGCATCAGGAGGCACAGAAAGCGTAAATTCACCATCGGCATTGGTTACCGTGCCGATAGTAGTGCCTTTTACAATAACCGACACACCTGGCAAAGGCCCCCCCGAAGAGTCGGTAACTTTTCCCGAAACATTTTTTTGTTGTTTGCCCTCTACTGGGAAGGTTGCCGATGATGGTTGGATAATTATATGTTTTTCCATAACAGTATATGCAACATCATAACCATCGAACAACTTGTCCAGTATACGGTCAACGCGCTCATTGGAAACTTCTATGTTTACTTTCCGTTCTACATCGACCAACTTACTGTTAAACAAAAAATAGAACCCACTTTTTGACTCTATTTCATACAAGACATCTTTTACAGTGCTACTTCTCATTTCCAAACTTATTTTTGTTACCTGCGAGTAAGTGTTTACCGCAATTGCCTGGGTTAAAGAAATGAACAGCAAAAATAATGTGAGCCGCATAATTCTTAAAATTTTAAGGGACAAAACAGAACAGACTCCGCCCCATTTCATTACACATTTTTTTTTCATACTTTTGTTTTGAATTTAGTGTTAATAAATACGTGTTGTTTATTTTCATTACAGAAAAAGGGATGGTGAGAACATTCCTTTTTCCTTTTTATCTCTTATCTTCAATTATTCATGCCAGGTTTTATTGTTAGTTTAATTACTTGCTTCTCATAAACATTATCGTCTGTTTTATTTCTTTCCAGGATCTGATATTTAATTGGGGCAGAGAGGGAAATCATTTTTAACATCTGGTCGAGGCTTTCTCCTGTAAAAGTGGCCGAATAAACATACCCCAACAGTTCTTTGTCCTCTACCTGGAAATCGACATTATACCACCGCCCTAATTTATTAAGTACTTTGTCCATAGGGTCGTCGCGGAACAATAACTTTCCAGATTTCCACGCAACATATTTGTCCAGGTCGGCTTTTTTAATTTTGATCTTGTTTTCATTTTTAAAAAACGTAGCTACCTCCCCGGGCTTCATTATAATTTTATTTTTCCCTGTTTTGCCTGATATTTCTACCTCCCCTTCCACTAAAGCTGTTTCAACATTGCCCTCGTTTTTATATGCGCAACAATTAAAAGATGTGCCAAGTACTTTTATGTTTATATTGTTTGTGGACACAATAAATGGTTTCGAACTATTCTTTTTTACGTCAAAATAAGCTTCGCCTATCAAATCAACCTGCCGTTCGTTTTTCCCAAACCGGACTGGGTATTTCAGGCTGCTCCCCGAATTAAGCCATACAAAAGTGCCATCGGGCAGGTTTATGGACGATCTAACCCCCGATGGCACTTCAACGGTGTTGTACACTTCTTCGTCCTTTATGTCCCTTGGGACATTAGGGTTAAGATAATTCCATATCGCCGCCAAAAATAAAGGGAGGAACAAAATTGCCGCACCCCTTTCAAGCTTCCTGAGAATGAAAGTAACGGTAAGCTTCCCCGATATTTGTTTCTCAACTTCCCTCAGGGCTTTTTTCCTGTTTATTTGTTCCATGCGGCGTAAATCTTCAATAGACCCCAACAGTTTCTTTTGTTCAAGGTACCAAGATTTATTCGGGGGATCCTTTAGCCAAGCTTCCAATTCCTCCTTCTCGGTTGGGCTTATCCCTCCTTCAGCTTCTTTTAAAATATATAGTTCGTATTTCGAAATATTCTCTTCCATATCTCTCTTCGTATATAGATAAGACGGGGAAGTTTCTGTTTATACTTATGGCGGGAAATCAAAAAATCAAAAAAAGTTGAAATAAATAATCTTTTAAGTCTTTGCGTAAGATTTTCAATGCTTTTAGGATCTGGGCCTCTACAGTCCTTGGAGACAGGTGCAACCTTTGGGCAATTTCCTTTGACTTAAGGTTGTCATACCGGTTTAGTATAAAGATTTCGCGGCACCTGGCAGGCAATTTATTGATCGATTTCTCAATCATCTCCCGTAACTCTGTCTCTGCCCAAAATTCCCCCTGAAAATTTAGAGGCTGGTTTATTTGGTGCTGATTATACTTTTTTCGGGTTTCTTCTTTTCGGGCAATGTCGATACAATTATTTTTTACAGAATTGACGAGATAGTACCTGACCGATGCCGACCTGACTGCCTGCCTGTTTTCCCATAACCTGACAAATACAGTTTGCACAACATCCTCTGCCATCCCCAAATCATGCAAAAAACGATCGGCATAAATCACAAGTCCTGAATAATAGTAATTAAAAAGTATTGTGAAGGCTTTTCTATCACCGCCTTTCAACCTTTCAATAAAAAATTCATTTTCGGGGCTATTTTCATTATTAAATAGGTCAGTCAAAATTATTGTTTATTTACGCGCCAAAATTAAAATATAATTTTAAAATAAACCGATAATTTTCAAAAGACGGGGAATCAACGCCCCTGACTTATTAGAGGACAAAGGGTATGGCAGGAAAAAGTATAAAAAAATTCAGAGGTATTATTTCCCAGCAAGATCCCCGCACCTCTGTATCATATCATCGAGTTGTTGTTGTTTTATGGGCAACTGCCCGCCTTTGCCAGAACCCAGCAACTGTTTCAAGCGTTGGAAATCGGAAAGCGCGTTTTTATATTGTTTCAACTGGAAATATGCATTCCCCCTGAAAAATATCGCCCTTACATCGTCTTTCCTGTACTTCAGCCCTTCGGTGAAATCATCGGCAGCTTTTTGGAACTCGCCTGTTTTCATGTAGCTGCTCCCCCTGGAGAAATAGCCGACATAAGGCTCGCAACCAATGAGTTTTGTGTTCAGTTCTTCAACTTTCACGTTGTCATTAAGTTCAGAATAACATTTTATCAACAATTGCAGGGCAATTACATGGCAATCTTCCTTGCTTAAAATCACGTCCAAGTCTTCAATTGCTTCTTTGTACAACGACTTTGCCTGCATCTGCAACTGTGCCCTTTTCAGCCGATAGTCTTCGCTGTTGTTCTGTTTAATAATCTCGGAATAAACCCTGTTGGTGTTTTCGTAGTCCCTCAACTGGTAATACACATCGCCCAATGTCATTAACGCAAATACATGTTTGGGATTTAGTTCCAACGATTTGTTGCTCATCTCAATGGCTTTTGGATAATCTTCCATAATAGAATAAAGCAAGCCCATGTCGCCGTATTCTTTGAAGCCAATTTCCGGCAATTTTTTAATCATATCTATACTTCCCCCGGCAATTTTTTTTGCCTCTGAGTGTTTGCCCTGCTGGCTCAACATAACGGCCTTGAGGTAGTAGCCCCTGTAATCGTTGGGGTTTGCGGCAATTTTCCCGTCCGCATCTTGCACCAATGAATTAATGTCTTTTGTGTCCAGATCGTATTCTGCCACAGTTGATGCGTAATCTTCGGTTTTTGTGAATTTGTCGTTAATCGCGTGCCAATTGTCATAATCCACATTCACGAATTCGGGTATGTTTGCGGCTTTCATATTTACGGTCAACTGCTCAAGCCAAACAGGCGGCGTGTCGTTGCCGTTTTCGTCTATATGGGTAAGGAAAAGTTGCGTGTAAGGACCAAAATATTTGGTTGAAAAAACCATCCATTTGCTGTTAGGCGAAAAAGAGTGCCACGAGTTCATTTCGTTGGTGTTGCAGTTCATCAATCGTGGTTTTCCTCCTTTTGCTGGCATTATGTACAGTTTGCTGTCGGGCTGCAAGAGCATGAAATTTTCGGCTTTGCAAAACACAATCCATTTTCCATCGGGCGAATAGCGGGCAAAATAGTTGCTCATGCCGTTTTCGGAAGCTCCTTTTATAGCCTCTGGCTGCCCGCCTTTGCCATCGTTCCAAGGCACACTGTATAAATCAAACTTAAAATCTTTCTCCCTGTTTATGTAATCTTCGGCAAACCTCATGTCCAGCACAACATTTTCCTGCGCTTCGAGGCTTGTGTCTTTTTTATATGTAGCCCTTGAAAAGAGTATATTCTCCATGTTTGGCGACCACTCGGCGGAACTTTGTACAAAGTCGGGGTCGCTGGCACCGTTCAGTTCCGCAAATTTTTCCTTTTCCACATCGTAATACACCTGTATGCCTTTTACGGGGAAAAAAAGCTGCGAGTACCAAAAGCTTTTGTCAACCGGGACAAAAATAGATTTGTCCTTAACGGTGCTGATGGCATATTTCCCGTCGGGAGAAATTTTTGCCAGCAGACCAAATGTGGGAATCCCATCGCTTCGTTTGAAATCGGTCCACGAAATTATGTTTTCCAAGCCTATCTCAGACACGTTCTCTATGCCAGATATCGCATAGTTTCCCTTGTCGTTGCCATAATCAACGTCCATGGCGAATTTTGCACCGTTTTTTGTAAAGCTGTGGCAATTTGCGCAAACCGGCATGTCGTCGAGCATTAGGTGTTTTTTGTTTTGCGCCACATCGCCCAAGTACCATTCAAGCCTGTCGCGATACTTGTTTGCATAAGAAAACGGCAATGGCACTGCACGGTAAAAGATAGGTGCTTTTACCGAATCTTCAGAAAAGCTGAAAGCAATTTCCCTCACGGTATTTTTATCACTGACCGAGAAAACGATCTTTTGGTTTTGTGATTTTTTTTTCAGCTTTTCCCATAATCCTACGCTGGGCTTGAACTTTGTTTCCCTTGTTGTTTCTTTATGCTCGAAACTTCCGACCGAAAAAGAAACTTTCCATTTGGTTTCTTCATTTTCAGAAGATTTCCAAATGAACGAAGCAGGGGAAAAATCTGCGGGAAAAACAGAATTGTCAAAAGGGTAAATAACTGCGAACGCTTCTTCTTGGGCAACTTTTATATTGCCGTATTTTTTTTGTTGGTTCCATAGCAACGTAGCACCGGTTGAAGCATCTACTTCGTTGTGGGAGCTACGTTTGGGGGCTGTGTCAACAGTTGTGTGCGAGGAAACTTTTTTGTTGCCAGGAATATTCAACACAACGCAAGTAACAGCCAACAATAAAGTTGCCGAAATTATAGTTATTGTAATTTTTTTGTTTTTGCCCATTTTGGTTTGTTTTTGCCACAGATGTCCCTGTCGGAAGTTTTTTTATTTTTTTAGCCCTGTCAGATCAGACTCAACAGATATATTCCCTTTGTTGTTTTTTATTGTTGCCGAAAAATTGTCTCCTGTTTCAAAGTTTGAAGATGTTTTTAGTTCAATGTTGCGGCCTTGCGCTTCGTTGTTTATCAAAATCATTTCGCCGTCGTGTTCAAATGTGCATCCATATATGTTTATGTTTGCTTTATGAGAAACAGGCATTGACGTGAATTTCAGGTAATCGGGCAAAGCTTCGTTCCCGTAAAAAACAATCCCGTTGTTTTTTAGCTTTGAGTTTGTAATTGTCACCATGTTCACGGGTGTAGTGACCATTAGCAATGGGATGTCTTTTTCGAACATGACTTTTATGTTGTCGAAGGTGATGTTCTTTTGCACGGGAATTTCGGCTCCGTCGTAATACGAACGGTTGTAACGCCCCATATCGAACTGGATAGAGAAAGGTATCCTTGGTTTTTCGAGCTGGATGTCGCGGAAAACCACGTTCCTTACCCCAGCGGTGTATTCTACAATTTCTTGGCTCATTACCCAAGTTATGCCGTCAAGTACCCTAGAGCCACTTTCGAAATCGGGCCTTGTGTTAGACTCGTAAAGTGTCCCGTCGGGTTCCATTTTTACCCTGTAAACCTTTCCGTTAGAAACTACTGCGTCAGACTGTTGCACTTTCATCCCTTTTTTCCAGTCGGTCCATGCACCTGCCAGCATACGGCAAAAGAAACCAACTGTTTTGTCTTGTTTAAGGTCGTAGCAATTTTCAATTACGCCGTCTTCTATCCAGCCCATTTCCGGGTTTGATGTCGAGTAATCTTGTCCGTTGAGGGCGATGGCATCGTCAAAAGTCTGGAAAACGCAATCCCTAATGGTAAAACGTTTTCCCGGGCCAAAGTGGATGCCGTCTTTTTGCCCTTTTATTATTACATCTTCTATGTGCACGTCTTCGAAACGGCAAATTTGGATACAGAATTGGCAGCCCGTTAGGTCGTAACACCTGAATCCTTTTATTGTCAAGTCTTTCACATAAGAAAAACCGACAACGCCCCTCAAGCCCAAAACAAGGTCGGAACAATTGTCAACCTTGTTTACCATAACGTGCAAGCCCTCAACGCTTATGTGTTCATCGTAAGTGCGGGTAAGTGCGCCTTTGTTTATTATCAACTGCGCGAATTTACCTTTTTCGTCCACTTTTTTTAGCGCAACGCCATTACCGAAAACTAGGCTGGTATTGCTGCCCACGTATAGGGTAGAAGCAATTTTATATACTCCCGGCTCAGATACGACTATTGTGCCACCTTGGTCTATGGCCTTCTGTAATGCTTCTGCGTTTTGGACACCACTTGCATCTGGCGAGAAACCAAACTGCTTGGCATCCACTCCCGCCGACGGGGCAATTTTTGCTTCGCCTAAAAATGAAAAAACCGATACAAATAAAATTATCAATAAAAATACTTTGTTGTTCATGCTTGAAAAATTTTCACAATCCTTATTCATTAAATTAAGTTATTCTTTTTGCCTCAGAAATTTACTTCCTTTATCTCTAATCCGTCACCGTTGGGCGATATTTTCATGACGACCTTCCTTTTTCCTTTGAATTTATAAATAATCTCATCGTCCTTCCCTATAAAAGGTTTTACAATTTTTTTCACATCTTCGCCCGCCATGTCGTCTGTTATTATCCATTTTCCTTTGCCGTCGCAAAATTCTTTTGTGCCAGACGAATATCCAGTTTTGAATTTCTTGGGAGCGAAACGGGAAGATGTAACAACCACCAGTCCCTTGCCCTTCACCAACGAGGCGACATCTTGCAAGGTGTTTTCGCTAATGGACAAACCGCATAAAAATGCTAGTTTCACTGTTTTTAGGTATTTTTTCGTAACACTGTCGTCAAACACAACAGGGGCATTTGCCGGGGCAAACGAACGGTGAGGCATTCCTTTGTAATAGTTGTCGGCATTCCACGACAAAGCACCTTGCTTGACCATTCCGTGCGTTATGGTGTGCCAGGCTTTTATCCATTCTTCAGATTCGGGGCTTGTGTTTAAGTCATAAGCTCCAAACAGCCAGTCTTTCCAATAAAGTTTTATGCTGTCAACACCTTCTTCATTAACATCTACAGAGCAATAAATATCTTTGCCCTGCCCCCACTCAGTGTCGTCAAAACGGACAATCGCTATTTCCGGTTCGAAATCGCGAAAAGAATAAGGGCGCGGGTTTTTAGGTACATACTCCTTTGCAAAGCGGCTTAAGGCTTCGCCTCTTTCTTTAAGGGTTATTTTGTCGCCCGGCATTTCGTAAATATGTTTACCTATGCTCTCCACATAAGCCTTGTCTGCTCCGCTCCAATAAGCGAACAACAGGTTTCCCCAAAGTTCTTCGGCAGAATGCCCCGGAAAAGTATTGTGGTTCCAGAAATCAATGCACGCCCACAATTCCTGATCGTATTGCAGGCAAGCCCCCATTGCGCAAGCAGCCCAAACATTCGACCAGTTTTCTTTCATTTGCTTGTAAACCGGGGTCATGCCAGCCCTTGCAAAATTATGGAAAAGCACGGGCCACACATGCTCTGTAAGCACACGTTTTGCGCCGTCTCCCTTGCATTCGTCAACGAGCGACTTGGCACCTTTGAAAACAGCTTCATCAGCCGATTTAAAATCCATGCCAGTAGGCTCTGCAAGGCTCACAAGTTCAACTCCGGGGTTGCGGAGTGTAAGGGTCAGGTTTCGCGTTATCTGCGAGTGTTCCAGTTCGTCATACTGCACTCCCCAAACGGCAGGCGATTGTGAAAGGTTTTTCATTACCAGTCCGGGGAATTTGAACAAATGGAGGTTGCCGGGCTGCCTCACCCAGTTGTGCCCGTCTGTGCTTAACATGTCGAGTTTCCAATTGCCTGACTCCACGTTCACCACTACCTTCAAGCCTTTGTCCTCGAAACTCCGGGCAAGCCTCGCCATTTCTTTTGCCTCATCTTCAATCGTGCCTTTGGGCCCTCGGTATTTATATACCACAAAATCTACCCCAAGGGCATCCATTGCTCTTGCATTGAAAAATTCACCCGGTTTAACAATATCCCCGGAATTGTCGATGCCTATATAGAAATTTTTCTCGTTCCCTACTTGTGCTTTTGCGTTAAAAGAAATAACAATCACGCATAACAACATAAGATTTAAAATTCTGATACTTCCCGATAAAATCTTTTTAATCACCATAATAAACTATTACTCAAATAAATAACTAAATAAATCCCCTTCTTTCAAATAAAACCTTAAACGGACAGGGACACCCGTTGGTATTTCATTATATTTTTCCCATTTCACTTTTTGTTTTGTCGAATCCCCTTTCAACATAATACATTCGTCTTTACTGAAGCCCTGTAATGTTTTGCCTTTGGGATCGCACACTTCAACCAATAAAGAGCCTTTTGCTGCATTATAATTTACGCACAGTGAAGTCCCTTCCGGTTTCAGCAAACAGGTTTCGAACACGCCTCCGTCTTTGCCCGCACTAAACGACACCATTCCGTCAAGCCGCCAGGCTGCCCTTGCTATAGACATTTGTTTGTCGGGCAGGTAGCCGCCATGCGTGGTGGTCATGGCCGTATAGTACATCCACATTTCGTTGCCTACGACGACTGGGGCGTTGCAAAGCCCAAGTATGCTGCCCGAATCATAATCGTAAGGACCCAAGCCAATTACCGGGGCATGATCTGAACAATGCGACCAGTCCCTGCCATTTCGGCTGTGGACGAGCAGCACATCAATAGGCCCTTCGTTGCCGCTTTGCCCGGGACCTTTGACCTTTGGCGCGCCAGCCCTGCGGAAAACGGTTATCAAGCCCAACCATTGCCCTCCATAAGGAAATGCCGACATGTTATAAATCTCTGAATGTGTGCCGTCTTCCAACAATTGCGCCCGTTTATGGTCGGCATCGTCGGCTTCCATCACAAGCACCGGGCTTGTCCAGTCTTGCATATTTTTACTTGTTGAAAGAAAGACTTTTCTCCTTTTATCGTCCGGGGTGCTTTTATTTTTATGGAAAGCAAGATATTCACCGCTTACAGGATCTTGCGATAAGGTTATGGTGTCGCCGCCCAAAATTATCGGGTGGGGATATAGTTTCCAGTTTAAACCATCGGCAGAATAGGCGGCAGAATAGGCACTTGAACGCTTGTACCATGCGTATTCCTTAAACCTCGATTTTAAATACGATATTTCTTCTTCGGGGATGGAACTTTTCACGGAACCTAATGCTTTGTACCTCTTTTCTGGATCTTTCTCAAAATTATCTTTTATGATGCTGGGGCTATGGAAATGGAACAAATCTATTTCATTGGTTTCGCCCAGTTGCCCAAGGTTGGGGCGTGCCCAGTTTATCCCGTCGGGCGATGTAGCAAAAAAGTTGCTTTTCAGTCGGTTGTACCACATACGGAACTCACCTGTTTCTTTGTCTCTAATTACAGAGCCATAGATATAAACCCGCCTGTCTTTCTTCCCATCGTAGTCACGCCCCTGCTCCCATGGCATGTTTGCCTCAAGTACCGGATGTTGCAATTTTTTTGCAGGGTGGACTTTGCGCTCGATATTTTGTGTTTTCGCAACCATCTGCGAATCAACGAATATTTGTTTTTGCCCTTTTGGCAACACAACAATTCCGTTATCCGGTTTAAGTCCATGGTTAAATGCCAATCCCGTAAATCCGGGGAAAAACACCCCGGCTCCGGCAATTGAACTCGATATGATAAATTTCCTCCTGTTTACCTGTTTTTTCATTTTGTGGCTTAATTGGGACGTTTCGGTCAAAAGAGAGTGTCGCTTTTAGTGACGCTATCTTTTGGCGACAATAATTCATATCCTACGGCCGGAGCAAAGTTTTTTTTACAAAACAGTTGCATGGCCGGCCTGTTTGCGTTGTTTATTATGCCCCGGCATTCATGACGGGGCGATTATTGTTGAACCATCTTATTTACTGGGGCTTTTTACTCTACAAACGCATCTTTAAGAGCATTGCCGTTTACCCACTCGTTTAACTGAAAACCATAGAGCTGCGCTATTGTCGGTGCCAAATCATAGGTGAACACCGGATGTGGTATTTCGTAGCCTTTTTTCACGCCTTTGCCGTAAATATAGAAAGGGACAACCATTTCGTCTGGGCTTGAGCCGCCATGACCTTTGTTTATGCCGCCATGGTCGGAAATAACAAACACTGTGGTTTCTTCCATCATGTTAAGCTCTTTTAGCTTGTCAATGAAAACGCCAACGAGGCTGTCGGCTTTTTCTATTGACATGGCATATTCGTCAGAACGGTAACCTCCATGGTGCCCGGCATGATCTACGTGATCCAAGTGGACAAACATAAAATCGGGCTTCTCGCTTTCAAGGAGTTCACAGGCTTTTTTTGTGGTTTCGCATTCAGGTTCTGCATGGACACTGAAGTCGCACACCCCTTTTTCGATAAGGTTGCCTATGCTGCCCCAATGGTAAACGGCCCCTATTTTTGCATCTGGCGCATGTTCGCGGATTTCGCCAAAAATGGTGGGGAACATGTCGTGCTTGCCTTTATAAACAGGTTCTAGGACTTTGTTGTCAACAGTCCACGAGTTTCCGCCAACCCCGTGGCGTTCTACCGTTGCTCCGGTAAAAAACGAACTCCATGCAGGTGCGCTCACGCTTGGCATAATTGTCCTTGCTTTGAATGTATAAGCACCGTTTTTTGCTATTTCGTCGAAATGTGGTGTTTTTGCACTATCAAGGAAATGGCTTCCCATGCCGTCGATCCCCAAGACCAAAACACGTGGGGTATTGATTGTGGTTTTATTGTTTTTTACTGGATTGTCGCACGAGAACAGAAACAATGATAAAACAGCTAATAATATTGAATGACGTTTCATAAGTGATTTATTTTTAATGTTTATTTTTAAAAAAGGAACTCCGGTGCTATTATTGTTGACACTTTTCATGGGTGTTTACCCTTAATTTAATTGCCACAATTTTTTATGTGCACAACTACTCAACAACGATTATTGAATATATACCTAATTTGTTGATTGTTGTTTCCATTGCCCCATTGGAATAAGAAAAATCAAGGGCAATACCTTCCGGCTGCAAAGTCACTTTCGTTGGGCTTTCGCTCAAGTTTACTTTCAATTCCAGCGGGCCAACGACCGGTATTTCGTCATATCGTGCCACTTTGGTGTTTGCATGGTCTCCCGAAATATTTATAAGGTTCACGGCAATTTTCCCACCCAATTGGTTAACTGTCAATACTACATTTTCAGAGCCTTCCACTTTAGCAATAGGTGCTGTGAAAAGCCTGTCAACAATATTGCCGATAAACCCTCTGTAAACCGTGTTGGCTGATTTCAAATATTGGCTTGCGACATCGAAATAAACCCCGGCAATTTTCCCTTTCCCAAAAGAAGCCACCGATGCGCCGACTGACGAAGGGAAACGCAAATCGGAAACCGGGTAGCACAATCCGCAAGGCTCTGCCCCTTGTTTCAATGCCACAGGGCTATAGTTGGTATTTATGCCTGCCAATTGGTTGTTGTAAGATATAAATTGATTTTTCGTGATTATAGTGTCCCGAAAATCAACGCTTAATTGTTCGGCAAACATCTTTGTTGTTTTGCTGCCTATTACAAGTAAGCTCCCACCGTTTTCTACATAAGCAAGCAATTCATTTTTAAATTGTTCGCCCAGGTATTCGCATTCGGGAATAACAATCAAAGGATATTCCCCCATTTTGACTGTCAGGTGGTGTTCCATTACAATTTCAACGGCGTTTTGTTTGTCCAGCAATAGGTTTAGGGTGCCAGCCAATCTGTCGCTGAACGATGTCCTTCGGTACAAGCAGCCGGAGTTCTTTTTGTAATCTTCGGTAGAATACAGAAGCCCTATTTGATGAATAGGTTTTGCCCCTTGGCAATAAGGCTGCCTGTTGCGGCAAAACGAAGCTACTTCCTTCATTATGCCAAACTGCCATGGCTGTGGCGAAGCATCCCTGTTTTGCTGGAAATACACTTGGTAGCCGCCACCCATCGAAAGCACGGTGGCTGCCAGTTGTTGCAACTGCACCGCCGACTTTGTAATCGGGACACCTGTGTTGAAATCGTAATTAAAGCTCCATGCCATTAAATCCCATGGTTTGCCTTGTGGCGAGATGCAACGAGACTCGTACAAACCGCTATAAACACTGTTCTGGTGGCTAAAATCCCCCGAAATAAAATCGATGTCAACGTCAACCGGGTCGGGCATTAACGAAGAAAAAGCCCAGTTGCTGGTCACTTGGAAATCAGGATCGTATTTGTGCAGCTCATCGGTATAGTGGGCCATGTATTTACGGAACTCTTTACGGTTGAACTCATAAAATTCGTAACCGCCGGGGGCGGAGAAATGCTTTGGCACGTTGCTTATCCCCGTTTCGGCACGAAAAGCTTTCAGCATTTCAGGGCTATAGTCAGTCCTCAATGCCCAACATTCGCCGTCAACCCAACAGCCATCGATGTCATAGTTGTCTATCAACTCTTTAAATTGAGGAATCAGCAGGCTGTCAACATAAGGTCCTTTTACGGACATCTTGCCTTTGTTATGCCCGCCTTTTGAGTTTATGCTTTCCCACTCAGGGTGCTTTAACCCTGCTTCCTGATCCCAAACCCCCGAATAATGGACATACAAGGCTACGTTGTGTTTTTTTGTAACATCCCTAAAAATCCTCATCGGGTCTTTAACAAAGCCCGGGGCAGGGTTGCCTACTTTGGTCGGGTAGCTCGTAATCCCCGGATGCCCCTTGCAATCAACCTGGATATAATCGGGCTTTACCATCGTAAGCATACTGTCTATCATATCGGCAGAGAAAGTTTCACCTATTGCGCTGTCGTTTTTAGTGGCGTGGAAATCGAAATGTAGCCCGAAATAACTATCGCTGCGGCGCAATGTTTCGTGGTTTTCCCCTTCTTTTGGAGCAGGTTGTTGCTGCGAACAAGAAACAAACAAGATAAGCCACAGGGGCAAAAACAAGATTAAAGTGTTTAGTTTTTTGAAATTCATCATTTTATGTTTTAAGTATTTAGAATATATTCATTATAAACTCTTTGGCAAAGAATACAAAAAACCGAAACTACTAAAAAATCAATAAACAGAAAAGTGCAACAAGGTTGTAAAATATACCTCACAAAGGTTTTTCGACAAAACTTTAAATGTGGCTAAAGCCCTTTGGTTTTTTGCGATAGCCCCGGCTTAAGCCGGGGGTAACGGATGAGATCTGTCTCCAAGTGGCTTTAGCCACATCTTTATGTCAATACATAACTTTGACATTCCGATCAAAGGGAGGAATCTTAAGCATGTTACAAATTATTGCGGACGATTAAACTCTTCCAGCAACTCCCCCATCCGGTTTCGGTATTTCATCAAAACTTCCGGATCTTTTGAATACACCCTGTCGCTTACAAGCACTTCCTCCCCAAAATTAAGCAACTCTTTTGCTTTTTTTATCAATTTTTCCTGTCCTGCACCTGCATTGTCAACAAAATTTTCGAGCATAACCATATAGTCATAATCGTCAAGCCCATCTCGCAGGATTTCTAGCCTTATTGAAGGGACTGGGCCTTCCATGTATTTTGTTTTGTCGTGGTTAGGATCCCTGTTTGGCGGATAAAACAACATGCCGTCGCCATTGCCAAATTCGGGAGCGGAACCGACAGGTGTGCCATGCCCCGATTTATATGTCATCGGGTCTTCCCAAATATTCTGTACCATTCCGGGAGGTGCCGCCTCCCTTGCGCCGTTCCACTGGTTTAAGTTCCATATCAATATACCTTTTAGGTTATACCTGTACGATGCCCACAGCCACATCCTCATGTTTATTGCGTAGGAGTCGATAAAAAGGTTGAGGTGGGGTTCTTTGGGCCAGCACATCAGGTACGACCAAAACTCGCGCCCGTTGGCCGACCATTTTTTTATTTTTTCGGGATCGGCAAAACAGAAAACAGGGCAACCAATTTCTGTTACGTCCATAATTGCAGGCCCGGGGTTGTTTTCAGTGATAAACCTTTTCAGTTTTGGGGCAGCCTCGTAGATGCTCTCCATCCCCTCCCTAACATATTTATAATGTTCATGGTCCGGCTCGTCTGCCCAATACAAGTACTCTTTGCCCAGCCAGCCTTTCTCTTCCAAATGATCCTGCACCTTCCCCAGATATAATTTCATCAGTTTTTTGTATTCTGCCGTGCCGCTTACAAAACCTTCACATACACCTTTTTCCCTTTTCGCTACCCCCGGCACGCCGAAGCGGAAACCGGAAAAGCCAAAGCCATCGAGATATTTTTCCCCGGCCTTGTCGAAGCCTGTAAAATCGACCTCCATGCCTAATTCAGACAGATCCTGTTCAAAGCCGCCGCACGGCAATATGTTTTCGCCTGTTTCCAAATCAACGAACTTAAATTCATCGAGCCAGAGATCGCCTCCCGGAGGGCCTTGGAAATGCACACTGGCATATCTTGTGTTTTCGGGGAAAGGGCGGTAATCGGGCAAATCTTCCTCCGAAAAACACCCTGTTGTGTCAATAAACATGGTGTCCTGCCTCCATGTGCCGTTGCCTTTGTACTTCATCCATTTCAAGGACCAATAGATAGGCTCTTTTTTCTCATCGTAACACTTTACCGACACGGTGTACCTGTCGCTCTCCGGTTTGGCTTTAGCCTGCCATTTTATCATGTATGGGCGCAATGGATCGATTTCCACCAAATCGGCAAAACGCCCCTGTTTGTTTGCTCCTAATTTATATGAATATTTCCCTGAGAAAGGCTCTTCCGGATCAAAAACGCCTCCCGAACATATCACGCCCTTAACTTTGCGTTTTATCGGCGACAATGCGTCAAAACGATAAGGGGATATCCGGTAAGCCTTCATGCTCCTGAAATACAAATCGGTTACCTGTCCCAATTCTTCGTCGCTTTCCAGGTTGTGGTATTGTTTTATCCGGGACGTGCTCATACCAAATCCCGAACGCATAAACGGCACATCGGGCAGGGCAAAATCCCAGACATCAAGCTCTACAGGGACACTTTCCTTCCACGATCCGGATTGGACAACCACATTGGCAGTATATTTCCCTGGCAATGCCCCGCCAGGGACTTTCAGAGTTATCCATATAGGGGTATTCCTGTTTTTTGGGGCATTAAAGGGCGCATTGCAAAGCGGCAAGGGATCCGGGTACCAGCCAACCTGGTGAAGCCGCCCGGAAGGTTTTGTAACATGTACGTACTCAACTTTTCTTATTGTTATGTTTTCACTGTTTATTGATTTTCCTTTTTTGTTTGTGAAACCGGACATGGAAACCGACACATTTTCCAAATCTCCGTTTGGGGTAAGGATCAACTGGAAACTTTCGGTCTCGTTTTTTGCCGATTTAAGGGCTATCATTTTGCTTTTTGACGCAGGCACGGCCTGCTCCTGCATTATTTTGTAGGTGCTGCCTGTCCACCAAAGCCTGCAAACCGGGCTGCTTTCGAGCAAGCCCTCCTGTGCCGATGCCCCAAGACAACAAAAAACACAAAATAAGAAAGTGGAGAGCAATTCCCCAACGAGATGCGAGGACTTCTTTATCATACTGGTTTTCAGCTTATTTCTTTTAAGTTCCATATATAAATTACATTTTATTAATAAGATTATTTTACCATGCCCGAAACAAAGAAGAAACTACCCATTAAAAAGGGACAAAAAGCATCAACAAAAAAAACAGGTACCGGCTCAAGAACGACATGACCGATACCTGTTGTTTATAAGTTGTCAGTTTAGGTTAATCATTCGACAAGTTCGGGTTCACAACCTCATCAACAACCGGGTACGGGGCCCAGTAATCATCTTCTGTGGGTGTATGGACAAGTGCATTTTCACTTGCATCCCTATTATCTGGCAATTCAGAAATCCTGTTCAAGCGGAGAATGTCGTACCATGGATCTATCAAGAAATATTGTCCACAGAACTCCCATTCCCTTTCCTGTACAACAGAGTCCCTGAAGGCTTCGGCCGACAGGCCTGCTGTAAGATCTGGCAGGCCAGCCCTGTTCCTTACATCATTTATAGCCTTGTATGCTGCATCGTTTACAGAAGAACTGGACATTGCCTGTGCCTCGGCATACACCAAAAGTGTATTTGCATGGGTCAAAGCGACCTGAGGGCGGCTGTTTTTCCAGTTAAAGCCTTCCCATGGTTCGTCCCAGTTAATTTTCCCGTCCCAGTATTGTATATACTGTGGATGCTTGGAGGCCAACTCTGTATAATGTTTGGTAGTCCCGTCCCCCATTGGGAACTCCCACATAAGGTTAGCATTTTTCCTCGGCCCTTCAGGATAATTTTCGAAGAATTTGATTTCAGCATTATAAACATCCCAGCCACCATATTCGCCAGGGCAACCACATTTAGGGCATCCCCATCCGTTGTCGCTGTGAAATGCCAAAACAACTTCGTCGCATGATACGTTTTCATAATTATAATCTGCCGAATATAAATCTGCAATATCGTCCATCAATTTATAGCCCCAGGTACTGGCGCCATCAATTACTTCTTTTGCTTTGCTTGCGGCCTTGGTGTAGTATTCTGTACCATAGTTGAGCGGATAGCCGGCCATACACAAATAAACATAAGCCAACAAAGATTTTGCCGCACCGTTTGTCCATGCTACGCCTTCCCTTTTTGAATCGCCATCCCAGTTAACAGGCAGGTACTCTTCGGCAATCAACAAATCGGACAGTATCTGTTCATATACTTCGGCAAAGCCTGTAAGCCCAATGTCAGAGGAACACTCTTCGGAACTTAGGTACATAGGTATCCCGTTGTATTTCCTTATTAACCCGAAATAACAATACCCCCTTATAAAATGGGCCTGCCCGGCACATAGTTTTTTTTCTGCCTCGGTTGCATCGGCGCCCTCATAATTATTTATAACCTCATTTGCTGCATTTATTATCAAATATGAATTTGCCCAAAACAAACCCATTTCACCATTATCGCTTCCGGTATTCAATACGTCAACTTCCTGCCAGTTCGTAAAATCTGAGGCTTTTTCCCATCCTTTAATTGTATAGCAAAGGTCGTTGCCATAAAATAACAGTTCATCGGAACATAGTTCATAAATACCTGTTATTGCCATCTCCAGTTCTTCTACATTGGAGTAAAAGTTTTCAGGATATACCTGCCCTGTTGGCGTAACATCTAAAAAACTATCGGAGCACGAAACCAATATGCTGCCTATAAAAAATATAATCAAAAACTTTTTCATCTTTTAACAATTTTATTGTTTAAAAATCAAGGGAAACCCCGAATGTGACAGAAGTAGGGATAGGTTGTGTCCCAAAATCGCAACCGCCCCATTCATCGTCTGTTTTTGAAGCAGAAACTTCTGGATCCAGGCCTGTATATTTTGTAAATGTCCATAATTCTTCAGCACTTACAGAAACAGCCAGGTTGCCGAATTTTATCAAATTTTTAGGTAAGTGATATGTCAAACCTATATATTTTATCTTGACCCAACTTCCATCTTCAATCCATGTAGTAGTATTAAGCGTTTTGGTATCAGATGAGCTATGGATATTTTTCCACTTGGCATCTGGGTTGTCTGCTGTCCAGTAATCTGTGGCAGGGCCTTTTAGCATAATAGAACGCGAATCGTTATGTACAGTGGCCATACAAGCGCGCGCAAGGTTATAAACACTCTGGCCGCTCATTCCCTGTAAGGTTATATTAAGGTCGAAATTTTTATATGAGAAACTGTTGTTCCATCCCCAAATAAAATCGGGGTTGGCATCACCAATAGCCTGCCCGTCGTCATCGAGGTTTATTGCACCATCGTTATTTACGTCTTCATATTTATAATCACCTGGGGAGAGGTCGTATTTTGCAGCTTCTGTTGCTTCGTCTTCCTGCCAAATACCAAGGCATTTGTAGCCCCACATGGTACCCAATGGAAGGTCTTCTTCTATCCTGTAAGTTTTAACTGAAAGATAACCGTTCCCGTTGGTCCCGGTCATGAAAGCAGACTGATCGCCTAAGTCTAGTACTTTGTTCCTTACCAATGACAGGTTAAAGTTGGTGTTCCATATAAAATCCCTGGTTTTTACAGGGGTTATGTCGAGGGTGAGATCAAACCCTTTGTTGGTAATTTCCCCAAGGTTCTGCAAGTAAGACGCTTCGTCCCCATAACCATAATAAAGGGGAAGTTGCATTTCAGTCATCAGGTCTTCTGTCTTTTTATCAAAGTAATCGGCAGAGAACGACAAGCGGCCATCTAATATGGTAAAATCCAAACCTACATTTATTTGTGTGGTTGTTTCCCATTTTAAATAGGGGTTTGCAGGGGTGCCGGGTATATATCCCATAATATTAGAGCCTACGCCATAATCAAAATCATTTGATTTCATTGTCGTATATTCAGTTTTACAGGGGTTGCCCGTTTGTCCCCATCCGGCCCTAAGCTTCAAATTATCGAAGAGGCCATTGGCTTTCATGAAAGATTCTTCAGAAGCCCTCCAACTAACTGAGAATGACGGGAAACCGCCATATTTATTTTCTTCAAGCCTGTTTTCAGGCCCGCTTTTCCCATCAACACGGTAAGAGGCGGTAAGATAATAGCGCGACTTATAGTTGTAGTTCAAACGTGCCATATATGCTATACGGGTCGATAATGAATAGTCGGAAGTAGTAGATTGTTCATTGCTCATTTCAATATCGTAGTAAGAAGCAAGATCGGCAAGAGGCAAATCCTTGCCCGTACCGGACAGTTTCCATGTTTCCGAAGATTCTGTTTCATATACCCCTGTTACCATAACATTGTGGGCATCGAGGAATGTTTTTTGGAAATCAATTTTATTGATAAGCCTCCAGGCAGTATTGTCACTTGAACCTCTTGACACAGAAGGGTCACCAGAACTCAACCAGTCATTGCTATAGGACCCTGAGTTACTTGCTGTTTTGGACACATAACCTGTTACATCGTAGCTCAACCAATCTGTTATTTTATAATTGGCATTTAGCCTTACGTTGGTATTGCTGCTTTTCGACCATTTGTCCTGTTCCATGGCAGTCATGTACGGGTTTTCGGATACCGAGCCGTATGAATCGGAAGTATTGTATTCGCCAGCTTCCTCGTCATCCCAAATTTCTTCTGTTGGCGACCATACCAGTGCCTGGAAAAACGGGTGACCTTTGCTTGTCCCTGTTGACAGGCCGCCATTTGTGGTTTGGGACATACTGGCCCTGACATCAAGGTTCATTTTTAGGCGGTCGCATGGTTCAAAACCTATGCTTGAACGCACACTATAGTTCCCGCCGGCTTTCGAATTTACCATCGTCCCTTGTTTGTCGGAAAAATTACCCGACATATACACGCTCAACTTATTGATTTTTTGCGAGTAAGAGATATAATGGTTATTTGCCCAGGCATTCCGTGTAACTGCATCCATCCAGTCGGTGCCACCAGTTTTTCTGTATTCTTGTATTTCGCTATCTGTAAAAACAGATGTTTCGTATAAGTCGTTAATGTGTTCTGCATACTCGGCAGCGTTCATTAAATCCTCATAGTCTGTTTTCTGAATATTTATACTGGTATTCAACGAAACATTTATTTTAGGCTCTGACGATTCTGCCCTTTTGGTAGTTACAAGTATAACCCCGTTAGAAGCCCTTTCCCCATAGATTGCAGTTGCCGATGCATCTTTTAATATTTCTATTGATTCCACGTCCTGTATAGGGCCCATTGATGCGCCAATAACCCCGTCAACGACTGTAAGCGGGGCATTGTCGCCGTTAATGGAGTTTGCCCCCCTTATGCGCATTTTTGTGTCGCCATCTATATCACCCGAAGCGCGGGTCAATGTAATACCTGCGACCCTTCCCGACATCATGTCTGCCAAGCTCCTAACCGGCTGGTTTTTGGCGTAATCCATTGCCACAGAACCAACGGAACCTGTAACATCGCTTTTTTTCATCGTGCCGTAACCAACGGCCACAACTTCATCGATGCCAATTGTTTCGTCTTCCATTTTCACGTTGAACTTTGTTTGCCCGCCAATAGGCAGTTCCTGTGTTTTCATGCCCACAAACGAAAACTGCAATGTTTCAGCATCGTCAGGGATGCGTAACGTAAAATTACCGTTAACATCGGTAACCGTGCCAACTGTGGTCCCTTTTACGATAACAGAAACACCCGGGACCGGTACCCCGTTGCTGTCGGAGACTTTTCCCGAGACTTCCTTTTTTTGCTGGAATGCATCGGAATAAGACACACTCGGTTGCAAAATTGTTGGGAGCGGGGCATTTTCATCTTGCAGGATCACGATTTGCCTGTCGTAAATCTTGTACTCATTTTTTGTCCCGGCAAAAACCTGGTTGAGGACAGATTCTACTGTTTCTCCATTTACTTTTACGCTGACCCTGCGGTTTACATTAACCGATTTTTCATTGTACAACAGGATAAACTCACTGTTTTCTTCAATGGTTTCGAACACCTGACGAACAGTAACGTCATTTAGTTTAAAATTAAATTTTGTCGCCTGTGAATAACTTTCAACCGCAGATACGGCAAACACACAAAGCATAAAAACTGTTAGTAGTTTCATTCTTAACAGAATTTTTGCCATGCTTCCTCTAGGAAAACACAGCGCAGTTAGCTTTTTTTTCATAATTTTGAAACATTAGATTAAATACTATTATTTAATTGACCTAGAGGATCGGCAGGCGGGCAGGCCTTCCGGTCCTCGCTTTTTATATTTTGCTATTCTATCCTTTTTTCTATGTATATTTTGTCCCCTATGATCTGATACCTGATTTTTGCCACATCGCTCAATGCTACCATCACCTTGTCGAGCGAGGCCTTTAAATCAAGTTTTCCTGTAATAAGCTCATTATAAAGAGCTTCCCCAGATGTCACTATTTCTATGTTGTAATATCTTTCGAGCCTGGTAAATACAGACTTAAGGCTTTCCCTTGAAAATTGGAACCACCCTTCGGTCCATGCAATGTATGTTTCTGCACCGGGAGCTTCACTTACGCTCACCCCCCTTTCTTTTTTATTAAAACTGGCTTTCTGGTAGGGTTTTAACAAAACTTCTTTTTTGCCAAAGCCAAAAGATGTATTGGCAGCCATGGCAACGCTCCCTTCCAAGAGTATAGTTTCTATACTGGCTTCGTTTTTATATGCCACCACATCAAAATGTGTCCCCAATACTTTAATGTCGACCTCTCCTGCTTTTACAATAAATGGTTGTGTTTTGTTTTTTGCAACCTCAAAATAGGCTTCGCCTTCAAGGTATACTTCCCTTGCCTTTTGTGTAAAACGCGAAGGGAATGCCAACCTGCTCCCGGCATTTACCCAAACTTTGGTCCCATCGGCCAGCGTTAGCTCCGACTTTTTACCATAAGGCACGACAACCTCGTTCATATGGCCGCCTGTTTCTCCTGCCATCCCTTTTTCCGATAAGTCAATTACCCTGTCTTTATTGATAACCAACTTATTGTCATCGTTTAACGATACCGAAGAGTTATCTTTTTGCAGGGCAATGGATTCGCCGCTACTTAACACCAAACGTGCTTCATCGGTGCTTTGTGGTATTTCCGATGCTGAAAATTCATAATGCGCTTCCCCACGGCTGCCCATGTAATAAGCCAATGCACCTAACGCAACAGCTATTATAAATGAGGCTGCCCAACTTATTGCCCGCCGGGTTTTTACCCTCCTGGCTTTTCGTTGGTGCAACTTGTCAAAATCGTCAATGCCCTGCCACATCAACAATACAGATTCTTCATCCAGTACCTCATATTTGTCTCTAAGCAATAAGATTATTTTACGGGCTTTTTTTGCCCTGTGGCTAAACCCGGGGTTCATTTCAAGAAACTTGTGCCACTCACCGTTTCCGGGACCATTTAGGCACCAAGCCACAAACCCCTTGTCTTCCAGGAGTTCATCCAGGCTATAATCCAGATATTTTATGTCCATAAATTAATTAGTCTCCTTAAACCAACGATGATCTACAAAGATTTAGTGACCGTTTTGTTTAGCTCAAACAATTTAATCATTTTAAGCGAAAGAAAAAAAATTAACTTTTGTGGACAACAATGATTACTTTTTTTAAAAAATATATGGCAAACCACCTTGGGTTTCCCTAGGGAAGGGCAATGCCCTGCGGGCGGCAACTTCTATGAGGTCAGCTTGTACGCGCATGGCATATACTGGGGAGTAGAAAGAAAAACAAGGTGAAGATATCCTGCTCGGAGAGTACCTGTTTTAAAACTTTTAATGCCCTGCACACCTGTTTCCGTGCAGAGTCGTATTTTATCGACATTATATTACATATCTGCTCATAATCGAAGCCGCAGGTGTATTTATAATAAAGTATCTCTCGTTGCCTGGGGCTTAGCTCCTGTAGTGCTTTTTTTATGGTTTCTTCCCGGTGTGTGCGTTTCTCCTGTTCAATATAATCATGTTCTGCCGAATAAATAATCTCCGGCTGCCAGTCTTTTTCTTCTATATGGAAAGAAAACAGATTTTGTTTCTTTAGGTTTGAAATCAATTTTCTCCGGAAAGAAGCCAACAAATAAAATTTAATATTATCTGTCGCGCCCAGGTTTTCCCGTGACCTTATCAATTCAAAGAACAAATCCTGTATAGAATCTTTTACCAGCGCATTATTGTCCGAGATTTTCCTCCCGTACCCATATAAAAACTGGATATATTTATGATAGATATGAGAAAGGGCATACGACTCCCCTTCCCTAAAATCGTCCCATATTTTTTTGTCATCATACATCCTGTCTGTACCTACTTGTCCTTTTGCTTTTTAACTTACTCAGAAAAACCTTAAACACAGCCCACTATCCGCAGATGTTTAAATTGTTTTAAAAACAAAAAACCTGCCCATAAACCGGTCAATTTATTTCTGCGCAACCCATATGCGTCAAAAATAAGATTAAAAAATGTTAAAAATAATATGTCAGATGATATTTTCAATAAAACTTTCACATAACAAATATCCAAGAAACTAAAGCGCAATAACAAACAACGGATAAGGGATGAAATAATTTAAAAAAAGTGAGTGTCTCCGCAATGAGGTTACAATATTGATGGACTTTGAAATCACAAATACCCAATGAACATAATTTCAATACCCTAATTCTTCTCCTTTTTCTGTTGCTGGCACCCCTTTTTCCATCCATGCGGGGCTGGGCTCACCTTTTAGGTAGTGGTTGAAAAACTGGAACATACGTTTGCTCAGGTCTATGCGGTTTGCCCAACTGCCTGCTTTTAAGTTGTGGGGCTCTTCGTTATAAGAAAGCAACCATGCAGGTTTGTCCAGCCTTCTCATTGCAACAAACAATTCAATCCCCTGGTACCATGGCACAGCACCGTCTTTATCGTTATGCATCATTAAAAGCGGGGTATTAATTTTGGGGGCATAAAACAAAGGGGAATTTTCAATATAAAACAGTGGTTTGTCCCACAAAGTACCTCCAATGCGGCTTTGTGTATGTTCATACTGGAACATCCTGCTTTTGCCTGACGACCACCGTATACCGCCATAAGCACTGGTCATATTGCTTACGGGCGCCCCCGCCATGGCAGCAGAAAACATATCGGTTTGGGTTACAAGGTATGCCGTTTGGTAACCGCCCCAACTTTGCCCCTGCAGCCCTATGCGATCTTTATCGACAAAATTATATTCTTGGATTAAATATTGGGTACCGCTGACGATGGCATTGTAAGCACTTTGCCCAGGATACCCTGTTTTATATGTAATGTCGGGAATAAATACAAGATAGCCGTTACTGGCATAGAATGTTTTATTTATGACCGACCGGCTCGGCGAAGGCAGGTAATACCTGTTAAGTAATTCAGAGTTCCGTTCATAAAAATAAACGATCATCGGGTATTTCTGGGTTGGATCAAGGTCCTCTGGTTTGTACAGAAGGCCTTTTAGTTCTTCTCCGGAAAAGGAGGTCCATTTAACCAGATCAACAGCAGCCCAGTTATATTTCTCCTGTTGGGGGTTGGCTTCCGATATTTTTTTTGAATGTTTGAACTCCAGGCTGCTTGTCCACAAGTCGGGATAAGATTTGACGTCCTGCTTGGTATATAATATTTTGTTCGCCTTTTTTGCCTTTTTCAGATCGGCAAATATGTACCTGTCCATTACTACATAGTCAATATCTTTTGAGGAATTAAAATGCATGCTGAAAAACCCCTGCGACATTGTACGTTCATCAACGGCACGTAACAAAACTGGTTCTGTTAAGGGGATATACTCCAGATCTTTATCCAGTTTCACATAACGGAGGCGGGTGTTATTCCTTCGCCCGAAAGCTTTGGTTATGTTAACAGGGACACGTTCGCCCAAGGGATCTATTTTCCATATATCATAGCGGTCGTAAATATAAACAAACCGGTCGCCCTGGCTCCAGCCGGCAATTCCGTATGGATTTGGCTCCATTGGCCTGTCGTTCTGCTCGTCATAAAATGCCACAGGCAATATTTTTGTAAGAGAAACGGTATCCATAAAATCCTGCTCGGTAGATGTAGCATAATAACTGCTGTCGGCCGGTTCGTACCATAAAATGTACTTACCCTGGGGAGAAAGGCGGGCCCAGCTTTTCCCTGTCAACACCTTAATTTTTATGCCCGATTTTAAGTCGATAAGATAGTAATCCTTTAAATCACCCCCTGTCCAGCCCGAAGCCCGTATATAAGGCGAATCATCCATGCCCAGACCGACATCCCCGTTGCCTTTCTGTATTGTCCTGACCTGTTTTATTTTAATATCGGCCAGTTGTATATACCTGTTTAGGGCAACATGGTAAACTCCCAGGAAAGTGCGTTTTTTTTCTTTTTCGGCCTCAACTTTTTGTTGCGGTTGAAGTTTATTGTCTTTCCAGTTCCAAACATCCAGTTTGGGACTGTCTTCTTCGGGCAGGGTGTCTTCGGGCTTGGGCACAGGGCTTTCGGCAACGCCCAGGTACAATTTTGAACCATCGCGGGAAAAATAAACCCGGCCGTTTTCACTGGGCGACCACCCTACAGGGACACCGCTGGTATATTTGTCGACAATTTTTGACGGTTGGTTTAAGCCGTCCCCCAGATAGAGCGAATAAACTTTTTCGTCAATCGTGTCACAAGACATTAAAAAAGCATACTGCCCTCCTGTTTCATCAGAGACTAATTTCTTTATCCAGCCTTCTGTTGAAAACAATTTATGGCTTGTCCCGTTTTCAGGGTCAAACACAAATACCTCGGAGATTGTCCGGGCAGAATCTTTTGCCTGGGCAGTGAAATAAACCGCACCGCCCTGTTTGGGGTAAAAATATTCAGTTACATTTTTAAAAAGGAGCGTGTCGCCATTTTGGGGGTTAAAAAGTATCAGGTCACCGCCTGTCCCGTCCTTTTTATTTTCCGGCTTGTCGCCGTTTTGGGCAGTGTCTCTTTCAGCTTCTGCCAAAAAAGCAACCCAGCAGCTTGCCCCCTCATCCGGTATTTTGTATGATTTCAACCTTGGGAACTTATAAATTTTCTTATTCCTGAACACAAAAACCCCCAAGCTGTCTTTCGGCATTTCCCCTTTTTTTACTTTATCTTTTTTGGCTTTGCGGATAAGCTGTTCTGGCTGTTTTATCCTGAAAACAACAAAATCGCTTGCTGCGCCAAATGCGGCCGCATATCCACGGGGGATGGTATCAGGGTGGTTGCCATCGTATATGATCAGATCCCCATCGCCTTTTTGAGGCGACAGTTCATAAGAAACATAATCGCCATTGTGTGAGATATTCCCCTTGGAAAGCACTTTCCAGTCTTTAAAACCATCGATGCACAAAGCCTTTTTGGAAGTTTTATGTGCCGTTAGGTGCGTTGTGAAAGAAAGTGAAATCAAAAATACAATGTAGATCCTTGTCACAGGCTGTAGGTATTTTTTATTAAGTCCTTATATGTCATCGGTATCCAAGTCGTCGATTACCCGTACTTTTTCTTTTATGAACTCAATTTTTTGTTTCGTGTCTTCTATTTTCTTTTTAACATCTTCAATCAGCGATTCTGCATTTTTCGATTTTGCAAAGAAACCGATATTGTTATCAAGCAGCACAAGGTCGTTTTCAAGTTGTTTTAGCTTGTTCATGTACTTTTCGCGTTCCATCCGCATTTTGTTCTGCCCCCTGCCAGATTCTGAGAACGAGGACATTTTGCTTTTGAATTTCAACAAGTTGCGTTTTTCTTCATCCAAGTTCAGCGCATCAAAAAGTTTATCAATCGCTGTGCGGAAACGGTTTTGCACATCGTCTTTATTTTTTATCGGCACATGCCCTATCTCTGTCCACCTACGCTGGAAAGCTTTGAGTTTTTTGAGGTTCTCGTCGACATTGTCCCCGGGGTTGAAATCCTCAACTTCTTTTACAAGCCCGTTTTTCAGTTCCAAATTGTCGAACTGTTCGCTATTGATCCCTGAAAAATGCTCTGTTTTTTTATCGAAAAAATAATCGCAGGCAGCACGGAAACGTTTCCAAACCGGCTCGGAGTGTTTTCGGGGGACCGGGCCTATTTCTTTCCATCTTTTCTGGATATTAATAAAATCCTGGGTTGTTTTGCCCCAGTCGGTACTTTCTTTCATCGACTCTGCTTCGTTGCAAAGTTCGAGTTTCATCTGTAAATTATTTTGTTGGAGTTCTTTGTTCTTCGAATAGAAGTCCCGTCTTGCATCAAAGAAGGTATCGCATCCGGTACGGAACCGTTCGTATATTTTGTTGTTTTCTTTCCTTGACGCAAAACCAATTGTCCGCCAAACTTTCTGGAGTTCTATCAGCTCTTTCGATTTTTCGTCCCACTCTTTGTAACTGTTTATTTCCGCCTGGTTAATCTCTTCAACCTTCTCACAAAGTGCTATCTTGGCTTCCAGGTTTTTCTTCTGCTCCGATTTTCGGGTTTCAAAAAACTCATGGTATTTCTTGTTTATTTTTGAAGTTGCAATTTTAAAACGTTCCCATATGTCGTCTTTTTGTTCAATCGGCACAGGTCCTGTTTCCCTCCATATTTCATGGAATTTTTGCAAGGTATTAAAGGCTTTTACCGCTGATGGTTCAACAAGCAGTTCTTCTGCCCTTTCGCAAAGTTTTATTTTCGCTTCCAGGTTTTTTTTCAGGTCGAGGTCGCGGAGTTCTTTGTTGATTTTTATATAGTCATAAAAATTTTCAACATGGAAATGATAAGTGTCCCATAAATTTTTCATCTCGGCTTGCGGGACCAAGCCTATTTCGCGCCAGCAGCGCTGCAAATCCCTAAATTCCTGAAATGTTTTGTTAATAGATTCTTCTTTGTTTATAAGGGCTTTTATGTCCTCTATTACTTCGTATTTTAGTTTCAGGTTATCCTCTTTTTCTATTTCCAGGTTTTTATTGAACTCTATACGGATATGCCTGTACCTCTTCAATAAATCTTTTATGTCTTGTTCATAAGGGTCACCCTCTGCTTCGAACTCTTCAATGTTGCCGCCTTCATCCAGGAATTTCTTTTTCTGGGCTTCCATGTCGGCTTTTAAGTTCTTGTAGAAAACAGATTTTATAAGCTCTACGCCTTCCTTTTTTATTTTTGGGGGTTCGTTGCTGTCCAGGATGTCCCTCAACTCATTAACCAACTCAACCTGCGAATATTTTGAATAATCCTTGCTTTCTCTTTGGGGGCTCGCTTCAACTGTCCCTTCATCCCCTGTACCTGTTGCTGGCGCCACCGGGCCAGGGTTTTCCCCTCCTGTGTGCGTTGTTGCTTCTGCTGGGGCTGCTGCTGCCCCCTCACCTTGCCGATCCTGTGTTTTTTTTGTTTCTGGAACTTCGTCTATTTCTGCAACAGGCTTTTCCTCTTCGGTTTTTTCTGCCTTCCCTCCTGCCCCATCGCCAACAGCTGCTTTTGTTTCTTCAGCCTTTGTTTCAACAGTTGCCCCGTCTTTTGTTAGGCCTTCGCCCTCATTGACTTTTACTGCTGATGTCCCGGGGGTTTCCTGCACAAGGCCAGCACCACCTGGCGTTCCTTCTGCTTTTCCCTCTTCTCCATAAGGCGTGGCGTTATTTTCAGGATTTTCATTATTAAGCTCTTGCGTACTTTTTACCCCTTCCAGGTTTTGTAGATCTTTAGGTTCCATTTACAAAATTTTTATACCATTTAATATGGTGTGCATACATACATTCGACTACGAAAATAGGTATTTACCGCTTAATACTCAAAGTTTTTTAGATCAATTTCTGCGTTTCCTGGGTATTATTAAAAGCGTTCTTCGGCATATAATAACAAAAGCGATTTTTTAACATTTTATTTTTGCTTATATTGAGAGCTTATTAAATTCTACTATGACAAACTAACTTTTTAACAAACCTACTTAAAATGGGATAAAGATTTTTTTTCTGAGCAACCAAAACTCATGCAGGAGCCAAATGGCAGAGGCTATCCTGCGAAGCTACGACAGTGGCCTGGAAATTTATTCGGCAGGGATTGAGCCGGCCAACCACATCAGCCAGGTGGCCATGGAAGTTATGGGGGAAATAGGGATTGATTTAAAACCTGTAATGCCCGAACATTACTCAAAGTTTGCCGACATGAAGTTCGACTACCTTATTACCGTTGGCGATGGTACTGCCGACCAGCTAAAACTGCCCCCGGTAAAATTTAAACGAAAAATGCACCTTGGTTTTCATAATCCCTACAAAAATTTCCGCGACAGGGAAGAACTAAAACAAAAATGCCGCGAAATAAGGGATGAGATACAAACCGAGATGGATTATTTTTACCATAAAATGCTGAAAAAATAAAGGCAACTTACAGTTTTACGACACAATTGCCCCGACCTCATCCGGGGTTATGGGGATACGGTTTCCGAGCATGCGGCTCCCGTCCTCGGTAACCAAGATGTCGTCTTCGAGCCTGATGCCGCCAAAACCCCGGTATTCGTTGACTTTATCGAAGTTTATGAAATCGGCGTTTATTTTTTCGCTTTGCCATTTGTCAATCAATGCAGGGATAAAATAAATCCCGGGCTCGTTGGTGACAACAAAGCCGGGCTCCAATTTTCTCCCCAGGCGCAAATATGCGGTGCCAAATTGATCTACCGGGCGTGTTTCGTCGTCGTAGCCTACGTAAACCTGCCCAAGATCTTCCATGTCGTGTGCGTCAAGCCCCATCATGTGCCCCAGCCCGTGAGGGAAAAACAATGCATGCGCCCCGCAACTTACCGCTTCTTTCACATCGCCTTTCATCAGCCCTAACTCCTTTAGCCCCGATGCAATTATCTCGGATGCCGCCATGTGGACAGAAAGATAAGTTGTGCCGGGCCTGGTTAGTTCTGTGGCTTTGTTGTTGGCTGCCATGACTATCTCATATATCTCGCGCTGTTTCTGGGAAAACTTCCCGCCCACCGGCACGGTCCGTGTAAAGTCGGAGGCATAGTGCAACGAAGTTTCAGCTCCTGCATCGGTAAGCATCAATTTCCCTTCTTCCAGGTAATTGGAATGGTTGTGGTTGTGAAGGGTTTCGCCATTTTGCGAGAGGATTACCGGAAAAGAAATAGTCCCTCCGCCAGAAGAGGCTATACCTTCTATTATGCCTGTGATTTTTTGTTCCCAGATTCCGGGCTGTGCCATTTTCATTGCCGTAACATGCATTTCGTAACCTGTAGAACAAGCACTTTCTATTTCATCGATCTCAACTTGTTCTTTTACTGAACGCAGTGAAACAATTGCCTTAATCAACCCAACCGATGCGTATTCGCCAATCCTCAGTGCCGAAATCCCCAATAATTCTTCGAGCAGCAATTTGTTTTCGCCACGGTATGGGGGCGTAAAATGTATTTTCCTCCCCTGTTTTATTGCCTTGGAAATATATACAGGCAATTTTGAGAGCGGTGCCGTATCACGTACCCCAACTTTTTGGGCATTTTCTTTTAATGTAACCTGTGGACCCATCCAAATAACGTCTTCTATGCCAATGTCGTCCCCAAAAAGGTATTCTTTGCCGCTATCGAAATCGATAACTCCGGCAAGGCCCGGCAAGTCGAGGCCAAAAAAATACAAAAATGTACTGTCCTGCCTAAAATGAAAAGTATTGTCCATGTAGTTCATTGGCGATCCAACATTGCCAAGTATCAAGGCAACCCCCTGTAACTGTTTGTTCAAAAGAGACCTTCTCCTGTTTTCATAAATATACTTTTCAAACATATTTTTAGTTTTTATTTTAATACAAAAATATTACTTATTTGCCGATATTACCACTCAGCCCAATAAATAAACAACGGTTATAAAATTAATTCATTTTATAATAATTTCCCTACAGGTTATGTAGATTATTTTGTTAACATATAATTTATTAACAGCAAATTTTCATTCATACCTCAACGCCTCCACCGGGTTCCTCGTAGCCGCTTTCCAACTCTGAAAACTCACAGTTAACAACGCAATCACCAACGCCAAAACGCCTGCCAAAGCAAATATCCACCAACTGAGTGTGGTTTTGTAGGCAAAATTTTCGAGCCAAAGGTGCATGGCATACCACGCAATTGGGGTGGCGATTATGAAGGCAATGGCTACCCATTTTACAAAGTCTTTATTGAGCATTACCATTACTTCGGAGATTCTTGCCCCGTTTACTTTGCGGATACCGATTTCTTTTATTTTATGTTGAGTTGCCAATATCGACAAGCCCAATATCCCTAAGCAGCAAAGGAAAATGGCTGTAACGGAAAAGAGGAAGAATATTTTCCTGAACTGGACTTCCGTTTTGTACATTTCTGCAACAGATACATCGAGGAAACCGGAGTTTATAGGGAAACCGGCCGAAAGCTCCATGGCCGTTTCATTTATCTGTGACACCGTTTGTCGCAAACTATTAAAATTGGTGGACGCTATTTTTACGTAACAATATTTTGCATAGTCGTCAACACGGATTATTGCCGGGGAAATCTTTTTGTGTACCGACTGGAAATGAAAATTGTCAACAACGCCTATTATTTCCATGTCGCCAGACATAAACGCCGGGATTTTGATCCCCAGTGGCTCGTCCAGCCCGTATTCGTCAACAAAAGCTTTATTGACAACAATTGTATTTTTGTCGGTTGACATATCGGGAGAAAACAACCTGCCCTCTATTGCTTCCAGCCCTAAAACCGTGGGGAATTTATTGTCGCACCTTATGATATGGCTGTTTATGCCTTTTTTCGTTTCCCCTTTATATTTAAACGACATCCCAAACCAATGCTCTATCGATTCTTTGCCCGGCATATAATTGGTGCATGTTACTTCTTGCACCCCGGCAATTTGTCTTAATTTTTCTGACAGGACTTCTTTTTTTAACCGAGGGCTTAATTCTACGGTATAAATATTTTCTTCGTCGTACCCCAGTTGTTGCTTCCCAAACCGTACTTGTTTCTGCACCGCCCATGTAAATGAGATAAGTATAATGGCAACCGTAAACTGGGACACTACAAGTGCCCTGCGCATATGTCCGCCGCCCATTTTACCTGATATTTTCCCATTAATCGAGGCTACTGGGCTTACCGCCGCAAGCCTTATTGCCGGGACACTTACCAAAAAGGCCGCAACAATCAGCGTAGATGACAGTGCAACCAAAAGAAATAACGGGTCATGGACAATTTCCGGGTAAATTTCTATCCCTATCTGGCTGGCAAGCACAGGCATCATAACCCGCGACACAAAAAATGCCACCATTAACGACACAAAAAAGAACAGCACGGATTCACCAACAATATTTCTTGCGATGTGGCTTTTCCTTGCCCCGATAACTTTCAAAACCCCATTGTTTTTTAACCGTTCCCCAACCATTGAAAAAGTCAGGTTAAGGTAATTTATCACCCCCATGATTAAAATAATTGCAGCTACTGCAAACAATACGGTGGTCGTTGTTTTGTTCCCGCCCCTCAGGAAGGAAACCCTCGATATATCAACATCGGAAAAATAAAATGAACTAAAAGGCTGCAAGGAAATCTTGGTTTCGTGCTTGCTTTCAGGGTAAAGCTGGCAAATTTTATTTTCAACATCTTTTATGTTGGCAGTGTTTTTTATAATGGCAAAACTTGTAAAATTAGACATCGACCAACTGGTAAGTTCATCCCCATTGGGGCTGATTTGCCCAATGCTTGCCATAGGGACAATTGCATTGAAAGACAAAGATGATTTTGCTTTTGGGCCATTGATTACTGCCTTTACCGTAAAAGACCGGTTGTTGTCGATCTTGACTGTTTCGCCTATGGGCGAGAGTTCCCCGAACATCCTATGCGCCTCTTTGTCGGTAAGGACAATCGACATTGGGGTTTGCAGGGCTTGTTTTAAGTCGCCTGCAATGCATTGGAATGAAAAGACATCGGCAAAAGAAGGATCGGCAAAGATAAGGTTGCTGCTTACCGGGGATCCCCCCCCAGCCTGAAAGGTTGTTTCCCCCCAGGGAGCCCTCATGCGCACAACTTTCTCCACTTCCGGTATTTTTTCTTCAATATGCCCCTTTAATATTGCAGGGGTGTTGGTCTGCAACTCGTTTTGGAAACCTTCTGAACAAATAACATAAATATTGTCAATATTTTTATTGAATTTGTTCGCATTTATTTCGCCAAAGCAATAAACGGCAAGTATTATCACAACAGCCATGCTCAGGGCCAAGCCAATAAAATTTATAGAATGGATTAATGGCCTTTTGGCGATACCCCTCCATACAAGCTTAACAAAATGTGTTTTCATAATCATATATCTTAAGTCCTTATCAATATTCCCACTTTGGTCTTAGTCACGGGGTCACTTTGAATGGCCCCGTGACTATCTACTACTCATACCTCAACGCCTCCACCAGATTCCTAGCAGCAGCTTTCCAACTTAGCAAGACTAAGTGCCATAGGCACGCAGTTATGGTAGCAGCATTATTACATTTAAACATAAGTCCCATCGGGACGATGTTATTCGTAAAATTCGAAGAGATATGCATCTTCATATTTAATTTCGTTTTTCTTTAATAAATCTAAATATTAATCTATTTGCCATAACTGTAATTTTATAACACCGTCCCGATGGGACTTATGTTGTTACTTATTCTATTATGCTACCATAACTGCATCGCTATGCGACTTATTAAACCCCTAAATCCCCTAAAAGGGACTTTTACGTCCTACTCATATCTCAGCGCCTCTACCGGATTCCTCGTAGCCGCCTTCCAACTCTGAAACGAAACCGTTAGCAACGCAATGCCCAAAGCCAGCACGCCTGCCAGTGCAAATATCCACCAACTAAGTGTGGTTTTGTAGGCAAAGTTTTCGAGCCATTTGTGCATGGCGAAATAAGCAATAGGGGTGGCGATAATGAAAGCGATAGCTACCCATTTTACAAAGTCGCGGTTGAGTAGAACCATTACTTCTGATATTTTTGCTCCGTTTACTTTGCGAACTCCAATTTCTTTTTGCCTTCTTAAAGAGGCAAAAGCAACCAAGCCGAGTAATCCGAAACAGGCAATAATTATTGAAATAAAAGAGAATAAACTTACCAGTTTGCTCAGGCGTTCTTCGGTTTTGTATTGTGCATCGAACGATTTGTTCAGGAAAAAATATTCGAAAGGCACAGTTTCGTTTAGTTTCGACCATTCGGTTTTGGCTAATTCAACCACTTGATGTTCTTTACCCGGCTGAATGCGGATTGCCAAATAATCAGCCCGGTCGGTAAGGCGAATAATTACCGGTAGTTGCTCATTTTTAAGCGACCCCATATGAAAATCTTTTGCAATACCGATTACATTAAAGTCGATGCCGTTATTGTTATAATCGTGAATGATTTTATTGTTGCAATCTGTCCAGCCAAACAATTCTGCCGCTTTTTGATTGATTACCGCATTGTTTTTCTCTTCGTTATGCGAGAAATAACGCCCGTCAACCATTTCTATTTTCAAAACATCCTGATAATCGGCATCGGCATATATCCATTTCAGAAATATCCGGGCATCGTCATCGACTTTACTAAACGGATTTGAACCTCCTCTGAATTTAGAAGGCAAATCGTCGGTATACGAAGCATCAATTATTTCGGGATGCTTTTTTAATTCGGTTTTAAATACACCCGAACTTTGTCCCAGTTTGTTGCCATTATTAACCACCAATACATTCTCTTTCGAAAATCCCGGATTATGGTTTTGCAGATGATATAATTGTTTTTTTATGACTAAAGTTCCGGCAATGAGCATTATAAAAACCACGAATTGCAGAGAGACCAATCCGTTTCGAATGACTCCAAACAGGCCTGAATCTTTTGCTTTTCCTTTTAAAACAACTACCGGATTATATTTTGCAATGATAAAAGCCGGAAACAATCCTGCCAAAACAGCAATCAAAAACGGAAGAGAAACAGGGATTAGAACTAATGGGAATTTCAAAAAATCGATAAATGAAAACGACAATCCCGTTAGTGAATTTAACGTTGGAAGAGCCGCCAACAACACCAAAAACGAGGCACATAATGCCAATACCGACAAGACATACGTTTCGGATAAAACCTGAGCAACAATGCCCGATTTCGACGAACCCATCACTTTTTTTATGCCAATTTCTTTGGCTTTTAACGATGCCCTTGCCGTGGTCAAATTAATGAAATTAAAGCAAGCAACAAACAGAATTAAAGCACCAATAATACCCAAGATGTACAACATTTGTTTGTTGCCATAAATGAAAATAGCATCGACAAACGTTTTGTTAAGATGTATTTGGGTAAGTGGCTGCAAAATATGTTTTATAAAATTTCCCTGAGCTTCGAATTGCGCCACCGACGAGCCCATAGCCTCGGCTAACACTTGGTTGTAATACTTAACAGGCATTTTTTTGAATTTTGCCTCAAAAGCGTGAAAATCGGTGTTTGGCTTTACCAAAATAAAGGTATAAAGGCTCAGAAAATTACCCCAATGCTTAACATCCGTTTTCTTGTAATCTGGCAAGGTGCAATACGATGCCAGAGTTCCGAACTGAATATGCGAATTTTGGGGGACATCTTTTAAAATACCTGTTACTGTATAAGAAGTTTTATTGCTGCCAACCCGAATGGTTTTTCCGAGAGGCGAAGTATTGCCAAAATATTTTTCACCAAAATCTTCGGTAACAACTATTGAGTTGGGTTGCGTTAATGCCTGTGTTTTGTCGCCTTGAAGAAGGTCGAAATCGAACACCCGAAAAATATTATCATCGGCATACCACAAACGCTCTTCAATGATTTTGTTTTCACCAACTGTTAGTAATTGATTCTCCTTGTAATATAAACGCGTGGCTTCCTCAACCTCAGGAAGTTCAGTCATAGCCACCGGTGCCATTGGGTTCTCCGAATTAGAAAGATTTTCAACCGTTTCGCCCATTTTCACTTCGGTTATTACACGGTAAATTCTGTCAGCTTTCGAATGAAACGAGTCGAATGTGGCTTCGTTATAAATATAGGTCGCAATAAAGATAACCGCCGTAAGACCGAGCGTTAAACCGATAATATTCAACGCCGACTGGTAAACATCTTTTTTGATGTTTCGTATTACTGATTTTAGAAATTGTTTTAGCATAGATTTTTTCAATTAGTAATTGTTAGAGGCTGGGTTTAGTATATTCAATATTGTATTTTTTAAATTCGTTCTCTAAATATTTTATACTTCCAATTACTCCAAGATTACCTTCTGCGCCTGAAATAATACCAACTAAGTAACCATTTTTGTCAATTACGGGAGAACCGCTTCGTCCTTGGGGATTAATGTTTTTTGTTAAAGTTTGTGTGTAAAAATAATCTCCAAGATTTTTAAAACATTGAAATTTTATTAATGTCGGTTTATTGTTCTCTTCTTGTCCCATTCCCCAACTTATTGCATAAACAATTTCATTGGGTTTAACTGGTGTATATCGAATTTTCAATGGATATAAACCAGATGACTTTTTATTTAATTCAAAAATAATCCAATCTCTTCCTTTTAGATTGTTAAATTGCCCAATATTTTCTTTAGGATTTGTATTTATTAAACGTTTTGCGTCAACACTATTTTGAATATTGCCTTTTGAATAAAATTTCCAGTAATTAAAATTTTCTCCTAAATCTATTGTTTTCAGTCCAAGGTGGCACTCAAAAACCATAAATATGTGTTTGCAAGAAACTGCTAATGTGTCTTTTCCTGTATTAATAAGAAATGAATTGATGATGTTGTTGTATGTCGTGTCTTTAAAGCTAATCTCGTTTGTTAGTGCAATTTGTGGCCATTCTGAAAATGGTTTTTCAATCCAAGTTTCTTTTGTTATGTCAGTCTCTTTTGTTTGACTTTTACAACCAAACAATAACAAAACAAGTATGAATACAATTAATTTAGAGTGTTTCATTGTTGGTACATTTTATTTGTTTACAATTTATAATATGTTTTTTTTTGACCTTGCTGCTAACGTATTTGTATATCAAATTACTCATACCTTAGTGCCTCCACCGGATTCCGAGTTGCCGCCCGCCAACTTTGCAAGGTTAAGTGCCATAGGCACGTTGTTATGGTAGTTATATTGTTGCATTTTAACATAAGTCCCATCGGGACGGTGTTATTCATAAAATTCGAATAGGTACGCATCTTAATATTTAATTTCGTTTTTTCTTAATAAATCCAAATATTCGTCTTTAAAAGAACGATTCCCGTGATGTTGCTCTTGTTTCATGTATTTGCCGTAATTGTAATTTTATAACACCGTCCCGATGGGACTAATATTGTTTCTTATTTTATTTACTACCATAACTGCATCGCTATGCGACTTATTAAACCCCTAAATCCCCTAAAAGGGACTTTTTGTTTCTGCAAATTTTAATATTCCGTTCATTCATATCTACTGCCGATTAGCTTTTGTTGGTCCTTCCCGATGTACATCGGGAGAGTTAGAGGGGTAGAACAAAAGCGGGTTACTCATATCTCAGAGCTTCCACCGGATTTCTGGTAGCAGCCTTACCCCTAACTTTTACGTTCTACTCATACCTTAAGCTTTCTACAGGGTTTCTAACTGCTGCTTTATATGATTGAAAGCTTACCGTAAGCAACGCAATTCCCAATGCCAGCACGCCCGCCAAAGCAAAAATCCACCAACTGAGCGTGGTTTTATAGGCAAAGCCCTCAAGCCATTTATCCATAAAATACCAGCCCACGGGCATGGCTATAACAAACGAAACGGCAACCCAAACAACGAAGTCCCTGTTCAGCATTGCCAATATTTCTGTAATGGTTGCCCCATTTACTTTGCGGATGCCGATTTCTTTCACCCTACGCCTGCTGGTATGGAAAGAGACGGCAAACAATCCGATCATGGACAGGAAAACACTGATGATGCAACATGCACCTATGAGCTTTGCATAGTTTTGGTTTTCGCGGTGCATCCATTCATAGCGGTCGTTTATCGATTCCATGTTCAAAGGGAAATCAGGGATCAGTCCTTCCCAAATACCAGCAATCGCCTTCCTTGCTTGCTCGGACTGACCTCCTACGGGTTTAACCATCAAGTAAAAACCGCTGTTGCCGCAAGAAATATATCCCGGTTCAATTACCTCTTTTAAGCTGCCATAATGGAAATCTTTGCAAACACCAACTACTATTTGTTCTTCGCCGGGCTGCTTATCTTCTGTGCCCGGAAGTTTTTTCCCTATCAAATCCCTGCCCGGGAAATGGGCTGTCAGCGATTCGTTGACGATGACCTTATTCTTGTTCGATGCTACATCCCCAGAAAATCCATCTCCACTGACAATTTCAATGCCCATGGCTTTTAAATAATTCTCGTCGCCAACAAAGCCCGACACAGTATATTGTTTTTCAACGCCATTCTCATCGTAGTGGAGAGAAATCAACCAGTGTTCCAAAACGGGCGACGACTGGGCAAGCGAAACCACCTCGACAGAAGGGTCTTTTTCCAGTTCAGTTTTAAAAACAGGTGAAATATTTTTGTGCTTTGCCGGTATTTTTACTTCCAAGACCTCCTTGTCCAAACCAATTTTTTTGTTTGAAATATAATTTATCTGCCTCATAATCACTGCCGAACCAATAATAAGGACAAGAGAAACTGCCAATTGCACAACATTAAAAGCAGGAATCCGGAATTTGTTCACGGCATACGCTTTGCCGGGTTTTAAAACCTCCGTTTTTATTTTCACCTCAATTTTAAAGAATGCAAAAAGAAAAGATGCCAGCAACACTACAGCAGGGATGCCCAAAAGGAGCAATATGTTTTTGGCATGAAAAAAATAATCCGCAGTCAATGAAGCAGAAGTGAGCTGGTTGAAAAACGGCATTCCCAAAACCGTTAAAAACAGGCTGCCAATAAATGCCGTTGCAACCAAAATAAACGCTTCGCCCATAAATGATTTTACCAAGTCAAATTTTGAACTGCCATTTATCCTTTTTATTGAATATTCGCGGGACTTCGACAGGAGTTGGTTGTTTGCCAAGCCCAGATAATTAAAAAGTGCTACCCCAAAAATCATGACAGCAATGGCCACGGCAACCAACAAATCTTTTTTGTCCCGGCCCGTTTCTATGGTTTGCCTGCGGGAAGTGTCGAAATAAGCCATTTTCATACTTTTTAGGTAATAAGTGCCGGGGCTGCCATCGTGGATTACGGGGATTGACTCTTTGTTTTTTGCAAATTTTTCTTCCAGTTGGGCAACATTTGCATCGTTGGACAAAAGGAGGTAACAGCGCGAATCATTTTCACCTACCAGCCTTACCATCTCAAAATTTAGCTGGGAACATTCCTTGGGCTTTTCAAAAACGCCGCTCACTACCATTTCCGTTTCTTCTTCCCTGTTTGTAAATGTTATTTTTTTGCCAACAGGGTCGATGTCCCCGAAATATTTTTTTGCCAATTTGTCCGAGATAACAACATCTTGCTTGGTTTCCAGCACATGGTCCGGATTTCCTGAAATAAGCTTATATGAAAAAAACCGAAAAAAATTGGAAGAAACGGCTATCGTCCTTTGGTCGTCAAAATAATTGTGGTTGTTTGCCTCCACTTTATTGGGGCTTGCATTTATTATCCTGCAATAATCTTCAACTTCCGAGAAATTGTCTTTCATGTATTCCGCAGCACCATTGCGGATATAATACATTTTCCCTTTTGCCCAAGGGTCATCAGCCTGCAAGGCATAAATCCGGTTCTTGTTTTTATGGAAACCGTCTGCGTTGTTTTCCCTTACTACAAAAACAGAGATGAGGTTCATGCAGGCAAAACCAATGGCAAGGCTAACGATTATAATAGACGAGTTTAAACGATATCTGAAAATGCTCCTCAACTTTTTCATGAAACAATTTTTGCTGTTTCACATACCAAAACCAATGCCTTATTTACAATACACTAAATTACAGGCAATTATAAATTCAAACACAAAAAGGGGTGTAAATTTTTTTTACAAGGGTGTATGAATTTTTGTCGTACATTAATCCATGCATCAACATAATAAATTCTCCGATAACTAAAGGTCAATAACAAATAAAGCTTGCATAGCAAACCGTACTTTTAGAAGGGAACGGCTAAAATCGTGAAGTTGCTGAGTAAAATCAAATACTAATAGATATTACCAGTACAAGCACAATAATTTAAAACGAATAGCTTAACCCGGCCAAGAAATTAAAACTTTGCGAAGGGTAGCCAAACCACCTTTCATATTTCTGGAAACCACAGTTGTTTAGCTGCCCGAACACCGAAAATTTTTGCGTTATCTGGTAATTGGCACTAAAGTTCAAGTCGATTATTGGGTCAAGATCGTAGATAATGGAAGCCGGGGACAATGGCAGAATGCTGGCCAAGGAGTTATCGACTTCAACTATCAATGCCTTCCTTGCGCCAATGGCATAAATATCGGCAGCTGCGCTCAACTGATCTGTGATTTTGCAGCCCAGCGACAGTTTTGCGTCCCATTCGGGCAAGTTCCAAGGCTGTTCCTGCCCGTCCAATTTATAAACATAGTAATTACCGGAAAGCAAAAGATCCAACCTTTCTGATGCGGCATGGAATATTTCGAGGTTGAATTTCAGCAAGTCCATGTCGTCATAAACTATTTTAAAGTCGTTGTCAACAACCAACGGCGAAGTGGCATCGTCAATATGTGCATACAGATAGTATAGCGGCTGGTCGTTAATCATCGAATAATCTGCCGACAATTTAAAGTTTGTTTTTGTGGCGAATTTCCCGTCAAAGCCGCCATAAAAGTGCAATTTTTCAAACGTGTTTACGACATCGTGTTCCGGATCTACATAGGGATTTTCGTAAGCTATTTTCGAATAGTGGTTGTTTATGTAATTACCGTCAACCCCGGCAAAAATGTTTATTATTTCTTCAACAGGGGCAAAATTGGCACGGATGTTCGGCGATGCTTTTATTTCCGGATCCACATCGCTGTCCAGGACTGCCCAGAGGTTAAGCCCCAACCTTATGTTTGCCATTTCACCGCCCAGATAATATGCAGGTTTTATGTTCAACCATATTTGCTGGCTTTTGCCCAAGGTGTCTAGGTTTTTGTTCATTACGTTGTCGGCACTGACAAATGTGACACCTGCACCGAACATAGCAGCCCCGGTTTTCAAAGGCTTGTTTATGTCTGCTCCGAATTCGGCAAAATGCTCGTGCTGCCCGGTTTTCGCGCCAAAATAGTCGTACATGAAATTAAAGTCGAAAGAAAAATCCTGCCGTTTATTGTTGTCGTTTTTCAGGTTTATGCTCAAGCCACCTTTACTGAAGGTTTGCCTTTGTCCAAAATAATTGATTTCCTGCCCATCTTCTTTTAAGATGGATGGGATGGTGTCAACGGGGTAGCCGTAATAATCAAAGCCTTTGTGCGTGAAATCTAAGTTTACAGAAAGGATTGATTTCTTGAAAAGGTGCTTTACGAACATTTCCGCATCGTTGTCGGAAAAAGGCGATTCTACTTTGTCTCCGCCTTCGAGTTTTATTTTGCCGTGAGACGAAAGGTGCTTCCCGTGCAGCCCGAAAATGGTATTTTTTGTTTGTTGGCTGTTGAAAAATACCTCCGCATAAGGTTTATTGTAATTGCCGACACCGGCACGCACCAGCCCAAAGCCCTGCTTTTCTTTTGGTGCGGAAGAAACGGTTGCCGCCTTTAAATCGTTCACCGAAAACGTGTTATAAACAGGTTGGCTGAAAATGCTGTAATTGAACGTTGGTTTCTGGTGTTCGCCTTCGTCAATTTTGGGCATGTCGTTAATTTTGTTGGCATCCGAAATGGTTGGGTTGTATGCTTTTACCACTTCCACTTCTTGTCTCAGGGTTGTGTCGCGTTGTGCTTCTGCAACTGAAAAAGCCCCAACCAAAATCAATAGGAGGAAATATTTTATCTTATTGCTAGTCATTGTTTCAAATTTTAATTTTCGTTTATTTTTAATTGTAACGAATTGTCTATGGCTTCTTTTTGTTCTTTTTGTTCGCTGGCTTCTATTTTTGCCAGTTTGCGGCTTGCTTCGTCTTTTATGCCGTCTGTGTCGTTGTTATAGTTTTCAATTAAGCTTTTCAAAGTATGCTTTGCATCAAATTCCTGGTTGTTGCCGATATATATGTCAGAAAGCAAGAGGAAAGATTTTCCGAGCCAAAATAAATAAGGAGTCCCTTTTGAGATAAAATCGTCAATCTCGCTTTCGGCTTCGGCTTTTTTGTTTTGGCGGAAATAAATTTCGGCAACGAGGAATTTCGCTTCGGCTCCTTGTTCGAGTTTTGTGTCCGACGAAATTCCTTTTAATGCAGGCAGTGCCTTTGCCAAATCGTTTTGTCCGTAATACGATTTCCCGATAATGTAACCGGCTTCGCGAGTAAGTTCTTTGTTGGCTATGTCAGATTTTTTTACTTTTTCGGCAGCGGCAATGGCTTGTGGCAACTGTCCCAGTTTTGAATAACAACGCATTTGCCCGGTATATGCTTTTAGCACGTTCCATTTGCTGTTTGCAATTTCGCCCAAGCGCAAGAACAATTCCAGTGCCTGTCCGTAGTCTTGTGCATTATATGTAAGTTCTGAAGCACGAGAAAGAGCCTGTTCGCTAAAAATATTGTTGGGTTGCATTGCCACGGCAGTATAATGCTGGTTGGCATCGGTGTATTTTCCATCTTTATACAATGCTTCTGCCAGGTAAAAATTGGCGTTCAGCGTGTATTTGCCATCCTGGAACTGCTGCAAGTAGCGTTGAAGTTGCGATATCGCCCCTGCGCTCCCCGACATGTAAGCCCTTTCGGCAGCCTGGTAGCTCAATTCGTCCTGTTCCGACGTGGTTACGCTTGCCCCGCTCCCAAGGCGTTTGGCATACGAGAAATATTCGTCAACATTGTTCAGTTCAACATAGCAGTTTTTAATCCCCAGCAAAGCGGCCTGTGCTTCTTCTGTCCCCTGAAAGTTTTCAGCAACTTTTTTGTAATGGGCAAGAGCCTGTGCATAATCGCCGTTGTTGTAAAAAATCAGGCCAAGTTGAAGTTGTGCTTTGCGGTAGTAATTGCCTTGCGGGTAGTCGTTTACGATCCGGGAGTATTGTTGTTGTGCATTACTGTTCTGCCCAAGGCGTTCGAAAGCCCGCCCCAGTTCGTAAAGGGCATCGTCCTGGTAATCAGACTCGGGGAAATCTGCCAACAAGCGTTGCAAGTTGCTTATTTTTTGCTGCTGGTTGCGTTCAAGCCCTTGGCAGAATGCTATTTGGAAAAGGGCATAATCAGCTTCATAAGTTTTCATGTTGTATGACTGCTGATAATACTGCAACGCAGTTGAGTAGTTGGTGTTCAAATAATAATAATCTCCAGTGCGGTTAAGTGCGTCCGCCAGTTTTTCGGTGCGTTTGCCTTGCATGTCGTTTATGTACTTCCTGAAATGCGATGATGCCGCCTCGTAATCTTCCATTTTAAAATAGGCATAAGCAAGGTTGTATTCGGCATTTTTGAATTCGGGCAACGAATAAGAACCTGCTGTCTGCAAAAAACGGGAATATGCCATAACCGAATTGCTATAGTCGCCAACACGGTACAATGCTTCTGCCTTCCAATACAAAGCTTTGGCTTTTAGCTCCCGGTCGTAAGTGCCGTTTTGCAAAGAGATGTCGAAAAAATCGATTGCCTGGTTATATGCCAGGTTGTTGAACAGCTCCAGCCCCCTGTAAAAAGTTACACGTTGGTAGGCTTTCAAAACAGATGTGGTCTTGTTCTGTATTTTTTCGATTGAACTGATAGCATCGTTGTAGTTGCGAGTTACCATAAAAACTTCCACCAGATAGCGGTAAGCTTCGGAGTTCCGCTCCGAGTTCGGGTATAAACTGATGTATTTGTCGAAGGCTTTTATGGTTTCGTTGAAAGGCGAGTACGAAAGTTCGTAAGTGAGTTTTGCATAGCTAAACAGAGCGTCTTCTTTTATGCGTTCGTTAAAATCCATTTCCGATGCCGCACCAAAAGCGACACGGGCTTTTTCTTTTTCTCCCAGTTTTATGTACGAGTCTGCCAAATGGTAGTATGCGTTTTGTGCCATTTCATCGTTCCCCTTCGATGCGTTTTCCAGCAACTGGGCTGCCTTGTCGTATTTTCCGGCCTTGTAATAACAAAAGCCAAGGATGTAGCTGTCTTCCCGCGGTTTTGCCCCCGACGAGTAATAATAACTTTCGAGGTACGGTGTCGCTTCTTCAAACTTGTTCAGATGGAAGTATGAGTCCCCCAATATTTTTGACAATTCAGGTTTCTGTTTGTCTTCCACCTGATCTATTATCGAAGCGGTGTAGTTGATTACCTCATCGTATTTCCCTTGCTTGTAATAAATGTGGCTCACGTACAAAGGGATGACCTTGGAATATGTGCGGTCGCCGTTAAGCTTCGTAAAACCCTGCAAAGCAGCCTCATACTTGCCATCGAGGTACATTATGTGCGCCCAGTAATACGATGCGGGCTTGCTGTAAAAACTGTTGCCGTCTTTTATTTGGTAAAACTCTGCCGCCGCCTTGTCGTTTTCTTCCGTCATCAAATAAGAATAGCCCAACTGGTAGTGGAGTTTTGTTTGTTCTTCACCCGTAATGCCGGCCTCGTCAACATTTGCAAAGCTCTTTAGGGCATATTTGTACTGGCGTTTGCTGAATTGGTAGTCGCCCAGGTTGAGCCATGCACTGTTCATGTAAGGGCTTTCCGGGTAATCGTCAACAAATTTTTCCACCATTTCCCCGCCTGAAGAATGCCCCGCCTTTAATGCAGACACCGACATATAAAATTCAGCTTCGGAATACAGCTCTGACTTTTCGTCAACTTGCGCCTGTATTTTTTCGAACTGACGAAAAGCTGCATTGTACTTTTTTTGCCTGTACAGTTCTTTACCCATCCGTATATCTTTTTGAATATCTGTATAATATTCGGTTTCCTGTGCATGGGCCGTTATGCCAGCAAACAACAAAAAGGACAATAGGATTAAATTTGGTATTGTTTTCATGTTTCTCTTGTTTCTTGTAAAAAACGAAATCCCGACCAGCGTCAAGATCTTTCATTATCTATAAACTCAGTATTTTGGTAATTTATTTTTCTAAAATAGAAATAACATTGGCTGGGCAATTCTTTTATTGCCGAATTTTCTCAACAAGGGGTTGTTTATTTCTTTTGTGTTTTGATTTTTGCCTTGAAATAGGTGGGGTGGCCACCGCAGGAAGCCCCCAGGCGTAAATGCACGCTTAACGGTCTCGGCTATGGGGCAATCAGACTTTTAAGTGAGTCCTCTCCCAATTTTGAACGATGGAATTTGTCTTTCCTGGATTTCGGGATTGTCCCATATCTGTTATATGAAATATATTTTTCTTCTTCCTGTTTTTAAAATTGTGCTTATAACAAAAAAACACCTATATTTATGATATTAAAATAATATCAAAATACTAAAACATTAATGTCATGGAAAAAGAATTTTTAGCAAAATCAGGCTATTTATTTTTGTTTTTGGAATTGATAGTGCTTGCGGCAATAATTTTTGGTTTCGCCAGTAATATTATTTTGTTGTCGGTGCTGCTTATAATTGTTTTTGCTTTCGTTGCCAAAGGCTTTGCGGTGGTCGATCCCAACCAAGCCTGCGTACTTGTTTTGTTTGGCGACTACAAAGGGACAATTAAAAAAAATGGTTTTTGCTGGGTAAACCCGTTGTTTGTGCGCAAAAAAATCTCTTTGCGCGCAAAAAATTTCGACAGCGAGACCATCAAAGTGAACGACAAGCTTGGCAACCCAATAATGATCGGGCTTGTTTTGGTGTGGAAAGTAGAGGAAACCTTCAAGGCAGCTTTCAATGTAGATGAGTTCGAACATTTTGTGGTGGTGCAGAGCGAAGCCGCATTGCGGAAACTGGCGGGCATGTACCCCTACGACAATATCGAAGACGAGTCGGCAAAAGTAACGTTGCGGGACGGCACAGAGGAAGTTAACGAACAGCTAGAAAAGGAAATCGTAGAGCGTTTGGAAATTGCCGGAATCCACGTGATAGAAGCCCGCATCAACCATATAGCTTATGCACAGGAGATTGCACAGGCAATGCTAAAACGCCAGCAGGCAACGGCAATAGTGGCAGCTCGCTATAAAATTGTGGAGGGGGCGGTAAGCATGGTAGAAATGGCACTGGAAGAACTCAGCCAGAAAAAAATTGTAGATTTGGACGAAGAAAAGAAAGCGACAATGGTAAGCAACCTAATGGTAGTGCTGTGCGGCGACAAAGAAGCAACACCCGTAGTAAACACGGGCACTATTTATTGACATGGAAGTTGTTGGGAGACTAAGCCCCTCCTAACCTCCCCTGATGGGAGGGACTAAAGAAACGAGAAGCGGGGTGCAAAGGGCAATGTGAAAGGAGATCTTGCAACAATAAATAACGAACAAGAAATAAAAAATAAGGAAAGAGAAGCAAAGGGCAAGCAAAAAAGGACAATCTGCAACCTGCAACAGTTTCCACAAAAAGGAATGAGGCACAAGGAACGTAATTTTAACTATTTCAACATACGATTGACAAGACAACAGGGAAGGATTTGTAAAAATGGCAAAGAAAAAATCTTATGTATTGCGCGTTAGCCCCGATATGATGGAAGCAGTCGAAAAATGGGCTGCCGACGATTTCCGGAGCATCAACGGGCAACTGGAATGGATAATACACAACGCATTGAAAAATGCGAAACGTTTAAAAAAGAACACGGAGGAATAGGTGTTCGTTTGAAAAAATCAGCAAAATGAGTTTTCTACAAAACACAAACAAATGGAAAATAAACTTATAGAATTAGTCGGAGCCGACATCTACCAAAGAGAAGAAAAGATACTGTCCGATGTCCACCTGACCGTTGAAGAAGGCGAATTTGTTTATATCATCGGCAAGGTCGGCACGGGCAAAACCAGTCTGATAAAAACCCTGAATGCCGAAATCCCTTTGATAAAAGGCACTGGCACTGTAGCAGACATATCACTGGCAAAGCTGAAAAACAAAGACGTGCATTTGTTGCGCCGCAAGCTTGGTGTAGTTTTTCAGGACTTCCGTTTATTGACCGACCGCAACGTTTACGAAAACCTGGCATTTGTGTTGCGCGCCACTGGCTGGGACGACAAAACAAAAATCGACCTACGCATAGAGGAAGTACTTGAAAAAGCAGGTGTTGCCGGCAAAGCCAAGAAAATGCCCCACCAACTGAGCGGGGGCGAGCAACAAAGGGTGGTAATTGCGCGCGCAATTTTAAACAACCCACTGATTTTGCTGGCCGACGAACCCACCGGAAACCTCGACCCTGAAACATCAGGAGAAATACTGGATTTGTTCATACAACTAAACGGTGCCGGCATAACCGTTTTGATGGCAACGCACGACTATGCCGTCATCTCAAAAAAATCGGCGCGTACATTGGTTTGCGCAGACGGGACATTGACCGACTCTGCCGCAAACAATGCCGTGGTGGATTTCGAAAGCCTTCTGGACGAAGGCTTGGGTTAAAAGGTGGAGGTTGGGGAGATTGCACCTTATTAACCCGATGGCTAGATAACAGAATTTTAAGAAACGCAACACTCACATTATCACACAATTGTGTTTTTCAGATTTACTGTCAGTACCTGTAGAGTCAATAACCTGGGGCCCGATTAAAAATTTATTGCTAAAATTGCAATGGATAAACTACTGATGGATAAACTAAATTGGAACAAAATAAAATCAGGAGACAAGCAGGCATTCCGCATGCTTTTTGACGAACATTATTCACCCCTATGTTTATATGTAAATTCGATAGTTAAGGATATCGAACTTTCCCAAGACATTGTCAGTGACTGTTTTGTAAGGATATGGGAAAGGAAAAAAACTATAAAAATAGAATCTTCCTTAAAAAACTACCTGCTACTATCTGTTAGAAATGCCATCTATAGTTATTTAAGATCGCCCGAAAGCCGTAAGGCAGATATAAATACAATTATTGACAAAATTGAAAATTCCCCAATTGAAGAGTACGACCTTGAAAAAGAAGAGGCTATTGCACGTGTTTACAAATTAATTGAAGAATTGCCAGGGCAGCGAAAAAAAATTTTTGAACTCGCCACGCTTAATGGGAAATCGTATAAGGAAATTGCCACCATCCTTGGCATATCTGTAAATACAGTAAATACACAAATGACCAGGGCTTATCGCTATCTGCGGGAAAGTTTAAAAGAAGAAAATCTCATATTATGGTTCTTTTTTAAAGAATTGAAAATAAATTGAACTTCCTGTCACTGAAAATACCCACCTTCGCGTCCTTTATATGCAATAGTTGATGCATATGGATAAAACCGACTTCAATAGGACATGGGAACTGGCTGTAAAACAAATCCATAACAGCCTTAATGCAGAGGAAGAAAGTGAATTTGAAAAAATCAAAGGCTCTGTACATGCAAAAAAAATTATAAGGCAGGCCAGGCAGATATATGCTAAGTCTTTAAATAGTTTTTTTATCCAATCCATCGACAAAGAAAAAAACTGGAAATCCATAAGCAACCGGATCAGGCATAAATCACTTACAAGGCGCATCCTGATTAATTCCCCTAAGTATGCCGCCATATTTCTAATTGCACTCATAATTGGGACAATGGTTCCCCGGTTGTTGAACATTGAACCACATGAAACAGCAAACAACAAAATTGAAATGGAATGGGGGCAAATGGGGAAAATGACGTTATCTGATGGCACAAAGGTGTGGCTAAATGCAGGGACTATATTTGAATACCCAACCAATTTTGACACTAAAAAAAGGTCTGTTTCGCTCAATGGCGAAGCACAGTTTAAGGTTGCCCACAACGATAAAATCCCATTTGAGGTAATAACAGAAACAGGTATCATAAGGGTCCATGGGACCACTTTTAATGTAGCAGCCTATGAGGACGATCCTGAAATGACCGTGACACTGGTTGAGGGCAAAGTTTCAGTTGAAAACACTAATGGCAATAAGCTGACAATCCTAAAACCATCAGAACAGGTTGGAATTAACAAACTTACAGGAAAGGCCACGCTCCGCAAAGTTGACACCCATTTTTACAGCAGCTGGACTGAGGGAAAGATATTGCTTGACGGGACAAAGCTCTCCGACCTGGCAAAAACCCTTGAAAGATGGTACAACATTGATATTAAACTTAGGGGCAAAGAACTGGGAGACCTTAAAATATCAGGAACTATTGCTAAAAATAAACCATTAGATCTTTTCTTGAAAATACTTGAACGCATGTACGGGGTAGAATATGAATTTATAATACATAACGACAAAAAAGACGAAATATTAATTTATAAAAATTAGATGCCTATGGTTTAACCCAAAATTGAATTGAAAACGGTGAAAGTGCCCACCACTTCCACCGTCATCTGAGTTAATAATTTAGTACAACTATTAAAACATTCAAATTTATGAAAAAAAACAATGCAAGTTGTTGCCTTGGCTGGCAATGGCGAAAATTTTTACTGACAATGAAATTTTTATGGTTTTTTATATTAGCGGGGCTTATTTCTGCAAATGCAGCAGAAAGCTACTCTCAAAATACCAGAATAGACCTAAACATTAAAAATGCGGCACTCAAAGAGATACTCAAAGAGATAGAAGAAAAAACTGAATTCTATTTCTTTTATAAAAACGATGAGATAGAAGGCTTAACGAATATGTCTGTCAATGCCAACCATGCCCCCATATCAAAAATATTAGACGGCTTGCTAAAAGACAAAGGATTTGATTATGAGGTACATGACCGCTATATTTTAATCAAAAAAAGAAATGCCGACCAATCCGTTGACAACAAAATTAGCGGTCAACACAAAATCTCAGGTAAAGTAACCGATTCCTCAGGTTCCCCACTTCCCGGTGTAGCAGTGGCCGTAAAAGGGACAACCAATGGCACTGTAACCAACGCCAACGGAGAATATTCATTGGCCAATATCCCAGGAGATGCCACATTGCAGTTTTCGTTTGTTGGGATGAAGATACAGGAAATTGAGGTTGGCGGGAAAACTAAGCTCAATGTTACGATGGAAGAAGAGACAATTGGTATTGACGAAGTTGTGGCAATTGGGTATGGGACAAGAAAAAAAGGTGAATTGACAGGTTCTTTAGCCTCTGTAAAAACTGATGTCTTCCAGAACAGGCCAGTATTAAATACTTATGATGCATTACAGGGTCGGCTCCCCGGTGTTGTTATCCAGAAAGGTAGTGGGGCTCCCGGAGACAACGACTACGATATTAAAATAAGGGGGTATTCTTCGATAAATGGAAACAGCCCTTTGGTTTTGATTGATGGTAGCCCAGGTAGTATTAATACAATTAATACGGACGACATAGAAAGCGTGGTTGTTCTAAAAGATGCTGCAGCAGCAATTTACGGTGCCAGGGCTGGCGACGGGGTAATTCTTGTTACAACCAAATCACCCAAGAAAGGAGAACCTACTATTACTTATACCAGTAATGTAAGTATTAAATCGCCTAAATTCAGAGAAACGTTAAATACAATGGAGTATGCAACACTGATGAGTGAAGCGCAGGTAAACATGGGAGAAGATCCTATACCTGAATCTGTTTTTGAAAAAATCAGGAATAAATCGTCTGTCGATGCATCTATTCCTCACTGGGGCTATAACCTGGCTGGCTATGATGTGCCTGCACTTTATACGGATGTTGACAGGGCCGGAGCAATTATTCAAAACGCTGTTCAACACAGGCATACTTTGTCAATTTCAGGGGGAGGGAACAAAAGTCGTTACGGCCTTTCATTAGGCTATAATAACGATCAAGGCATCTTTAAATACGGAAACCAAAAAGCAGAACAATATAACGCGAGGTTAAAATATGATATCCAGTTTTCTGAGAAATTAAAATTAAATGTTATTGCTTCTATGGACAGGACTGCGAGTTCAGGCCCTAATGAAGCAGAAAATATGCTGACCTGGTATCAGTTAACACACCCATGGGCACCTTTATATACTCCCGGAGGAAACTATTATTCATATTTGGGAGGATATAATGTTATACAGAACCTGGTGGAAGGAGGAACCTATGAAAATACGAAAGCCTGGTACACCGGAAATGTTAAAATAGATTACAAAATAATTGAAGGTCTTACTATATCAGGACAGGCAATAGCTCAGGTTTACAACCGATACAAGCATTCAAATACACCAACTTATTATAATTATAATTGGGATGATGACGTCTATGTTACAAGAAATAGTCCAAATTCAGCTGAATATGTATACGACAAATCATTTAACTTACAATTATACGGTTTTGTCAATTACAAAAAGAGTTTTAGTGATGACCACCGGATAGGGGTAATGTTAGGAGCCTCAAACGAACAATATTCTTCCGAAGGAATTGATGTAAATGCAAAAAACTTCTTGAGGAACGACCAGTTTAGCCTGGGGCTTGCGGACATTACAAAACTTAGTTACATGAATGTCGATGGTTTTTCCACTGGTTACGGTCTGGTTTCATTTTTTGGTAATTTCAACTATATATATAAAGATAGACTATTCCTTGACATAATTACGCGTCTTGATGGTAGTTCAAAATTTGCAGAAAGTGAACGTTGGTCCCAGATGTTTCCGTCTGTAGCCCTGGCTTATGATTTTGCACAGGAAGATTTTATAAAATCTTTAAATATTTTTGACCAGTTAAAAATACGTGCGTCATGGGGAAAAACAGGGAACCAGGAAATTAATGAAATTGGTTTGTATGATTACATACCTTTAGTGAAGATAAAAGATTCCGGCTATCCTTTAGGTACGGACGGGGTAGAAGCCACTTCTGCGTATGAAAATGTCGCTTCAGCAAGCCGTACGTGGGAAACCATTGAAAATAAGAATATAGGTATCGATTTTACAACGCTTGCTTCCCGGTTGAGTTTTACCGGCGATATATTTGTGAAAAAAAATTCAGATATGTTGGTTGAAGCAGAAGTGCCATCAACCTATGGGGCTACCCCTCCAACCCAAAATTTGGGAACTTTGAAAACAAAAGGATTTGAGTTATCCCTTAGCTGGAACGATAAAATTAATAAAAATCTTCGTTACGGTATCCGTTTTCAGCTAAGCAACAACACCAATAAATTGATTGAACTGAAGAACAGCAGTGGCAGTGCACAGGAGGGACTGAACGAGATACTTGAAGGCTATCCGATCAATTCCTATTTTGGATATGAGTCACAGGGGCTTATTAATACCCAGGAACAATTGGACGAATACAAAAAGTTATCAAATATTCCATCCCGGATCGATTTTGGTGATATTATGTTTAAAGATCGAGATGGCGATGGGGCAATTACAGCCCTTGGTGATAAAGAAAAAGGATATTCTGGCGACATGAAATACCTGGGAAACATAAATCCACGCTATACATATTCTGCTGATTTTAATATCGGATATAAGAGGTTCAATATTGGAGTTTTCCTTCAAGGTGTAGGGAAAAGAGATGTCATGTGGGAAGGACTTGGTACCATGCCAATATTGTGGTATTATACTCCGTATAAATATTATTACGGCAAGACATGGACCCCGGACAGGACCACCGATGTTAAGTTTCCAAGACAATTTATTTACGGAGGTGCTGGATGGGATGACATGGTTACATGGAATTACCTTCATACGTCTGATAGCCGGATTGAGTCAGGTGCGTACCTTCGTGTAAAACTCATTACATTAAGTTATGAGATACCTGCCTCGGTTTGCTCAATGTTGAAAATCAAACAGGCATCTGTCTATGTAAGTGGACAGGATTTGTTTACCTATGCTCCGGGGGCATGGGCTGGCACCTATGATCCTGAAGACGGGACACGAGGGATGAATACCTATCCGTTTAATAAAACATATTCAATGGGCTTAAACATTACATTTTAACATTAACGGAGGAATTATATTATGAGACACATAGAAATAATTTTTATTGTTGCTGTATTATTTATTTGGGGATGTGACAACAGCTTAAATTTTATACCCGAAGATGATATATCTCAGGAATCATATTGGAAAACAGCAAGTGACTTCGAATTGGCAGCAAATAATTGCTACAAAATGCTACCGAAATTTAATATGGATGATTTATATAGCGATATAGCTTTTAGCGATCCTAATACCACCAGTAACGGAGACCTGACATTAGATGTTCAATCTGATTTATGGGATGATTCTTATTCTAACATACGAAACTGTAATATAATATTGGAGAGAGGGGAAGATGCAACGGATGAAGATATTAAACGTTATGTTGCAGAGGGACGATTTTTCAGGGCTTTAAATTATTGGTTGATGTTTAAATCTTATGGTGGAGTACCTCTGATAAAAGAATCTTTGGATACGGATGAGAATGAAAATCTGTATGCCTCGCGCGCCAGTCGTTCGGAAACGGTTGATTTTATAATAAATGATTTGGAAGAAGCCGCAGGAAATTTACCTGAACAGAATGAATTATCTGCCGACACCGAATTCGGAAGGATTACAAAAGGGGCTGCATATTCCCTTATGGCCAGGGTTGCCCTTTTTGAAGGTACCTGGCAAAAATTCAGGGAAAACATGACAGAAGCAAATGAATATCTGGATATTGCAATATCTGCTGCCAACACAGTAATTACAAGCGGACAGTATTCTTTATTTGCTGTAGATAACCTTAGCTATTTTAACCTTTTTCTTGAGGATGGGGAGTACGGTACTGAAAACATTTTAGACCGTTTATACAAAAGACAGATAAGTGTTAATTCTTTCCCTTTCGATGTTATATATGAGAGTTATAACCCAACAAAGAAGTTGGCTGATATGTACCTAGACATAAATGGTTTGCCTATTGAAAAGAGTACTGTTTTTGAGGGTTACGACACTTACTCTTCCGAATTTAACAACCGCGATCCGCGAATGACCCAAACTTTCTTTATTCCCGGAACGGTATATCCAAGGACACAATATCCTGATGGCGTTGAAAACTGGCCGGATACCCCAAACAGGAATCCCAGCACTGGATATATATGCAAGAAATGGACATCTTCTGATTATACCGGTAATTCGAGTGGCACTGATGTTGGTTTTAACTTCAGTTATCGTTTTATTCGTTATGCCGAAATCTTATTAATTTATGCTGAGGCAAAATATGAACGTAACGGTTCAATTAGCGATGGCGATTTGGATTTGACAATCAATAAGATAAGAGATCGAGTACAGATGCCCGGATTAACGAATGCATTTGTTGAAGCAAATGGCCTGGATATGCGTGAAGAAATAAGGAGGGAAAGAACAGTAGAACTTGCGTTGGAAGGTTTCAGATATGATGATTTGAGGCGATGGAAAACAGCCGAAGACGAACTTCCCGAGAATATAAGAGGAATAAAAATCAGGAATGGATCAGCATGGGGGTCAAAAAGCCCATATAGCGGCTCAAGTTACGATGATCTTGCAGATGAAGAAGGTTTTCTCATTTCCGAAGACAATCGAAAATTCACGGCTGACAGGGACTACCTAAAGAATATTCCTACAGAACAAATAGATCTGTATTACCAACATGGATATACTTTAGAACAAAACCCGAATTGGTAGAAAACGAATTATATACCAGAGTTAATAAAACTACTCAATGATTTATTACCTCTGGTATGTAAATATTATAAGGTGATATTCAAAGGAACAGTTCAAGAGCTTGGGAGGCGATAAGGTAGACGCTTTCTTCTGCTCACGGACGGGATATTGCATCGGCTATTTTTTGTATCACAGAGCCCATGAGACATTTACTTGTCCGTCAGGCAAAAATTTTAGAGATAAGATAGGAACCGGTTATTTTTACCGAGAGTGTTACAAAATTTTTTGTTATGATGAATAAATCTGCAAAATAATGTTTCTCATAAATATTGTTTTCAAAGTCACTTTTAGTGAATTATGGATAGAAGAAAATTTATAAAAAAAACGGCAATGGGGGTATCTTCAATTTATGCAGTAACCTCTTGTAAAGGATTGAACGCTGGAGAGGTTAGTGAGAAAACAGTTCCAATCTCGAAGGTTAAAAAGCCTTTGGCCATTGCCATGTGGGATTTTAGCTGGATATTACGGCATCATAAATATGGAGAGTTTGAGAATTGGGAAAAGGTGGTTTCTGAATTATCTGAACGGGGCTACAACGCAATAAGAATGGATGCAATGCCTCAATTCGTTGCCACGAACAACGATGGGGGAATTATTCAAGAATTTAGGAGTGTTAAAGATGGTTGGATGCCTGCTCTTTGGGGAAATGACTATACTATGACCTTTCGTCCAAGGGAAGCTTTGCTTGAATTTTTGCCTATTTGTAAAAAGTATGGTATAAAGGTTGGATTGGCCAGTTGGTTTATGCCCCATGGAACCAGCCGTAAAGATATTTTCTTTGAAAGTGGGGGATTATTAAGGGCATGGATCGAAACATTGGATTTCCTGAAGGCTCATAATTTGCTTGATAATGTTATCTATGTCGATTTGCTGAATGAATACCCTACCACCAATGGTTACGATTGGCTTAAACTGGAACTGAACAAACTCTCTGATGATAAAAAATTCGAACTGAAAAAAACAGATGCCCATTTACCCGATTTTGATAATGCAAAGGCAAATGACAAACAGATAGCTTTTCACAACCAATTTATTGGAGACACGATAAAAACATTAAGGTTGAAATTCCCCGAACTTGATTTTTTTGCTTCTTATAATTCTGGAGGAGTACCTCTTGAGGACATTGATTTGACAGAACATGATGCTTTTGATTACCATGTTTGGTTCCAAAACTCGGATAAGATGCCAAATATTATTAAAATTTCAAGAAGGGATCAGAACCAGGATCAGAGTATTCTATATAAGGAATTATATAACTACTGGACGAACAACAAATCAGATCTTGTGAATTGGATTGAAAGCGTAATTGATAATATTGCGCTAAAGGCCGCTGAACAAAATAAGGTTTGTGGAAATACGGAAGGATGGGGGCCTATTGGTTGGTATGATCACCCGGAACTGGATTGGCGATGGGTTAAGGAAACGGGCGATATTTGTGTTGACCTGGCCCGCAAACATGATAATTACAAGTTCATTTGCACCTCAAACTTTACTCATCCCCAGTTTAAAGGAATATGGAATGATATTTCCTGGCACAGGAAAATTACTGACAAGATAAAAGGTTGATACATAGAATGCATAAATGTTAGAATACAATAATATATTATTAATATAATACTATGGCTCAAACGGATAAAAGAATTCTTCTAATTGTAACCACTATATTTTTTGTTGCGTTACAACTGAAAATGGTTGCACAAACCGACAATAGCAAGCGTGAAGGCAATATGGCCGACCCGGCAATAAATCCTATTTACAACTATTATGAATGGGAAAACGAAATCCAGGAAGATTGCCCTTCTGAAAAATCAAGAGACATAAAAAAAGTTGTTTTTTCAGGGCATCACTTTAAGTGACACTCTCTCTAATGCTAAAGAAATTTGTTATATGAAAGTCCAAAAAAAAGTAACTTAAAATTAGGTTTAACTTTATGGAATCAAAAGGATTACTTCAAAAAATATTGTATCCTGCCAAAATAACTGCACTTATATTTTCCGTGTTTTTATTTCAACTTAGTTCGTTAAAAGGACAGGGGCAAAACAAACTGGAGGATGCATTTTTTAATCCGGGGTTTGACGCAAAGCCTTGGGTTTATTGGTATTGGAACAATGGTAACATTACATCCGAGGGGATCAAAGCCGATATCAAAGGATTTCAGGATATAGGCATCGGGGGGCTTATTGTTATGGATATTGGCCGTGGCCCCAGGGGCGAAATAAAAAACCGCAGTGCCGAATGGTATAAATTATTTCGCCTTGCTGTTTCGGAGGCTAAAAAAAGGGGGATAAAAATAAGTATAGGAGGCAGTCCCGGATGGTCTTCCAGTGGCGGCCCCTGGGTTACACCAGAGCTGTCAATGAAAATTTTAACATGGACAGAATTACGGAGCAACGGTTCAGGTAGCGGGCAGGTTATCCTGGAGCGGCCTCATTCCAATTTAAATTATTACAAGGATATTGCAGTCCTGGCATTTCCTTCGCCTAAAGAAGACACATGGCTGTTAAAAGATCTGAATCCCAAGGTTATTGACAAAAACGGGAAAATAATCCGTGATGCCGATTTATTGTTTGACCAAGATATTAAAACCACAGTTGATTTGCCCAAACAATTCGAGATGGTGTTTGACAAGCCAATAAGTGCCAGATCTATGTCCATATTTGCCAAAAATATGTTTAAGGCGAATATTGAGGCGTGGGATGCCTCTTTGGGCGAATTTGTTAGAATAGCAAAATTCCAGTCTAATGAAACCGGCCCTTTCACCGAAAAACTAGGAAGCATAAACTTTGCAACCGTTAAGTCGTGCAAATTCCGCATTAAGATGAACTCGTTGCCTGTTTGTGAAATAAACCTTTGTGGCGGTTACAGGATAAATAACTGGCCTGCAAAATCAGGAATAGGTATTTATGATAATACAAACCCGGCCAATACTCTTACCATTTATAATGATGCTGAAGAAGATGATATCATTCCCATAGATGCCATTATAAATTTAACCGATAAACTTGAGCCGGGGGGAATCCTGAATTGGGATGTGCCTGATGGAGATTGGACCATTATGCGGTTTGGTTATACTTCGAACGGGGTTGAAATATTTCCTGCACCATACGGAGGCAAAGGCCTTGAATGTGACAAGCTAAGCAAAGAGGGAACCCGGTTTAATTACAAATATGCCATTAAACCAATCCTGGGAATATTAGGAGAGGATTTGATCGATGGTATTGATTGTCATCATATTGATAGCTATGAAGCAGGCTGGCAAAATTGGACACAAAATTTCCGGGAAGAATTCAGCACAAGGTGTGGGTACGATGTTATAAAACATTTGCCTTCTTTGTCCGGCCGTGTTATTGACGGGGAACAAAAAACAGAAGGTTTTTTATGGGATTTCCGCCATACCATCAGCGACCTTTTTATTGACAACCATTTTGGAGGTGCCGCAGAAATAAGCCATAATGATGGGCTAATGTTTTCGAACGAACCTTATAACGGCCCATTTAACGGATTAAAAGCCGGGAGTAAAGCCGATTACCCAATGATTGAATTTTGGTTCCCAGACGCACAACCTTTAAAAAACAGGATGAGGTTTCATTCAGTTTTTGCAGCGCGGATTAATAATAGAAAAGTTATTGGGGCGGAAGCTTTTACTTCGGGGGTTCCTAAAATACGGTGGAACGAACATCCGTATATGCTTAAAGCATCAGGTGATTTTATTTATTGCTCCGGGGTAAACCGTTTTGTAATCCATGTCTCAAGCCATCAACCATATATAGGGCAACAATTTGCCCCCGGTTATACTATTAGTGACCTTGGTACTCATTTCGACAGGTATAACACATGGTGGGAACATGGAGCTAAAGAGTACATGGAGTACCTCACAAGATGCCAGTCCTTGCTGCAACAGGGCGAACATCTTGCTGATGTTTTGTATTTTATTGGAGGTGAATCTCCTTTTAATGATACCTGGCACAATAACTGGGGAGTAAAAGAATATCTTCCCGAATTGCCCTACGGCTATGATTTCGATGCATGCAGTGAAGATGTATTGCTAAATCTTCAGGTAAAAAACAATTTAATACAATTTCCCTTTGGCAAAAGTTACAAATACCTGGTTTTACCTGTCCATGGAAAAGTAACCACTGCCTTACTGAAAAAAGTGGTGGCATTGGTAAAAGACGGCGCAACAGTAGTAGGGTCTCCGGTAAATTTCGAGACTCCATCTTTATCAGATGAAATTAAATACGATAAGGGAGAACGCATTCGATTAATTCATGAATTGTGGGGAAAAGCGAGCACCGCCAAGGGAGAAAGAAAAGTTGGGAAAGGCAGAGTAATATGGGGCACCGATTTTCAAACAATTTTGTCTGATGACAAGCTAATCCCTGATTTTAGTTATAATACCTCCGAAGAGTTGCTCATTAACTCTATTCACCGCTATACCGACTATGAAGAAATATACTTTGTAGCCAATGGTAAACAAAATTCAGGATGGGCTACATGTCGATTTAGGATAAGCGGGAAAGTGCCTCAACTTTGGGATCCGTATACAGGAAAATTCAAAGTTTGTAAAGTTTATAAAGCAAATGAAGAGTATATTGAAATCCCAATATATTTTGACCCTGCGGGTTCTGTTTTTGTGATATTCAAAAAGGATAAAAATGAAAATAACTTTACTTCACTGACTAAAGATGGAATTGATATTACAAAGGGGGGAAAATCGTATATCGATTTTATTGTAGGAGGAGATAAGGCTTTAATCTGGGAAGCTGGTGTTTATGAGTTTGCCAAAAAGAATAGGCGATCAAGTTCTTTTACTATTGCTAATATTGCTTCTCCCATTGAATTTACTGAACCATGGCAGGTAACATTTCCGAAGGGATGGGGAGCCCCAGAGAAAATAGAATTTTCTGAATTAATCTCTTTTACTGAGCATATTGATGAAGGTATAAAATATTTTTCAGGAACAGCTACCTATAACACTATTGTTAATGTACCCGATGATGTAATTGATGATGATCATGCTGTATTCATAGACTTAGGAAGAGTTGAAGTTATTGCTGAAGTAATAGTAAACGGGAAAAATTTGGGCATGTTCTGGAAACCTCCTTTCTGTATTGATGTCACATCTGCAATTATTTCGGGCGAGAACAAAATTGAGATTAAGGTTACCAACTTGTGGCCAAACAGGATGATAGGAGATGAACAATATCCGGCAGATTATAAAGTTTTCCCCGAAATAGAACTACCTGATTGGGTATTAGACGGTGAACAACGACCAGACCCACGGAGAAAGACTTTCACAACTTATCCCTCATGGAAAAAAGAAGATACCTTGTTGCCTTCGGGCCTTATTGGTCCTGTTCGGCTTAAATTCGCAAAAATCAAATCAATAAAATAATGAAAACCATATCAAAAGACAGTATGGAAATGAGAGCATTTATTCTGATAGCGACTTCATTCTTATTTGTTAACTGTAGCCAAAACCAGCCTGTAACTACCGGCAACAACTGTCCAAGCACACATTATTTGACTTTTCATACAAAAAACAATACTTTAAATAGTGCTTTCCGTATTGCAATTGGCGACCTATATACAAATATCCAAGATTATGAAATCCCGGTAGGGGACACTATTAGACCGGTAATTTTGGCTGGGCTGGAATACGATTCCCCATGGACGCGCGATGCTTCGATAAACAGTTGGAACGTAGGCTCGTTCATTGTGCCGGAGGTCGCAAAAAATACATTGATGTCGAGAGTCTCTTTAATTAATGATTCTCTTATTATTATGGATAAGGATAATTACTGGGATGCAATTATTTGGTGTACAGGTGCATGGAACCATTATTTATGTACCGGCGATAAAAATTTTCTGAAAAAGGCTTATGAAGTAACACGTAACACAATCCAATTTTACGAGAAAACCGAATTCAACGAGAAATATAATTTATTTCGTGGATTGGCATGGAGCGACGGCGTGGCGGCCTATGAAGGCAAATATGCCAATACCGGTGGTTCCAGTGCCGCCATTGATTGGGTAAAAAGTAACCCTGAAAAGAAAGTAAAACGAGGTTTTGGTATTCCAATGATGGCAACATCAACAAATTGTCTTTATTACCACTCCTATATTGTTGCCGATAAAATGGAAAAGGAACTTAAATTGGAAAGTTCAGGATATGTCGAGAAAGCAAAAAGAATAAAAAGTGCAATAAACAAATATTTATGGAATGAAGAAACTGGTCTCTATAAATTTTATTTTGATGAGGAGGAGGAAAGTAATCTTGAAACGGCATATGGAGATGCACTTGCAATAATATTTGGAATTGCCGACGATAAACAGGCTGAATTAATTTTTAAAAACCAGTATGTTACTCCTGCAGGTGTGCCTTGTGGCTGGCCTCCCTTGGAAAGATACCACCCCGACAGCATGACATTTGGCCGGCATAATGCACTCGTATGGCCGCAAATCCAGGGCTTCTGGGTAGAAGCTGCTGCCAAATGCAGAAAAGAAGAAGCCCTGTGGCATGACTTCCATAGGCTGGCCAAACATGCTAATCGCGACAGGCAATTTGCTGAAATATACCACCCCGTTACCGGAGAAATGTATGGCGGCATACAAGACTACCAAGGGAAAATAATTTCATGGCATGCCACTGAAAGGCAAACCTGGGCAGCAACAGCTTATATTCGGATGATTATTTTTGGATTGGTAGGGATAAATATGGATGAGAGTTCAATTAGTTTTTCCCCGTTTTTGCCTCAAAACTTAAATGGATTGAAACTTTCAAACTTGAAATACAGGGGGATGAACCTTAATATTGAAATAATTGGTTCAGGATACAATACTGAAAAGATTGTTATTGATGGTGAAGTTAAACAGTCAGCAACTCTCGACAATAAGCTGACAGGCAACCACATGGTGCAGATATATATCGAATAGGCAATTCTTATCGGTTCTAAATAACTAAAAAAAGCATTGTTGTAATAATGATTATTTAAAAGATTATATATTTTTATCAAAATTAGTACAGTATAGTATAGTAGTGCATGAATAGTTTAATTGAACTTGATAAAAGCAGGAAGCAGCCCATTTATCTGCAAATTATAGAATCGGTTAAAGAAAAAATAAAAGCTGGCACTTTGCATGCCGGAGATCAATTACCATCGATTAACCATTTGTCATCTGAACTTGGATTAGCGAAGGAAACGGTTGTCCGGTCATTCCGCCTGCTTCAGGAAAAAGGTATTATCAATGCTGTTCAGGGTAAAGGATATTTTGTGGCCACAGAGGAAGTTAACACCGAACACCGCGTATTTATGCTTTTCGATACGCTGAGTGCATACAAGGAAGTCGTGTACAATGCCATAAAAGAAGAATTTGGGAAGGATGCCTTCATCGATATTTATTTTCACCATTTTAACCCCGGGGTTTTTAAAAAATTAGTGACCGAAGCTATGGGCAATTACACATCGTATATTATCCTACCATTCGATTCCCCTGAAATTTTTCAATCATTGAAACTCCTGCCATACGAAAAAATTTATATACTGGACAGGAAGCCCGGTTTGATGAAGGAAAATTATCAGTCGGTTTACCAGGATTTCCACAAAGATGTTTACACTCTTCTCAATTCCCTGGGTGACAGGATAAAAAAATACAGGAAAATTGTCCTTGTTTTCAGGAATACAAGCACAAAAATTCCGGTTGAATTAAAAGAGGGGTTCGAGGAATTTTGCAAAGAGAAAAATGTGGTATATGAGATAACCGAAAAACCTTTGGTAGGGTTTCCGGTTGAAAAAGGGAACGGCTACCTGTTAATTGACGACGAAGACCTTGTTTTCCTGGTTGAGCAGGCAAAAAATCAAAACCTGACAATCGGGAAGGATTTAGGGATCATCTCTTACAACGAAACTTCCCTGAAAAGAGTGGTTGCCGGTGGCATATCCGTTATATCGACCGACTTTTATAACATGGGCAGGCAAGTTGCAGAAATGATAAAAAAGGGATTATGTGAATCAGTTAAAAACCCCTGCCGCTTTATCGACAGAAATTCCTTCTGAAATCAATATCCGACTCTGTTTATGAACTAATCAATATAAAATCAATAAAGATGAATTTCATAGCAACTCAAATTTTACCCACCCCCAGTTTAAAGGGATTTGGGAAGATGTTTCCTGGCACATGAAAATTACTGACAAGATAAAACAATAAGTAAAAAATAGAACAAGAACCCAGTGTAAAAGAATTAAATACCGAATATTATGAAAAACAAGGCTAAAACAATTTATAGAGGGATTGTAATTTGTGTGATTTTTGGTTCATTGCAAATAAACCTATTTGCACAAACCGACAATAGCAAACGGGAAGGGAGTTGGGCAGACCCGGCAATAAACCCTATATATAACTATTACGAATGGGAAAACGAAATCCCCGAAGATTGCCCTTTCGAAAAATCAAAAGACATAAAAAAAGTTGTTTTTTCGGGGCGTTATGCAAACTATACGGGAGCCGACACATGGTATTTGCAATCTTCCCCCGATGGGAATATGTACTCCCACTGGACCGACGGCGACATTAATGGCTTTTCTACTAACTCCAATATCCGTTCAAAATCAACAGGGCAGGCAAAGATTATTGGCAACGACCCTTTAAACCTTAAATTTGAAAACCTTGGGCGGATGTGGAGCGGTGGCGAAAACTACTATCCATGTGTCAGCCTTATTGTTGACGGCGTATTTTATATCGGGACTTATAATGCGTACAACAACGATGGTTATTTTAACGGGTTCAGGTATTCGGCAGATTATGACCACTTTACCGACAACACAGAGCCCGGTTGGCAAAACCCTTATTGGGTGAACGCGATCGACCCTGATGGTAATTTTTTCAACGAAAAAGGAAAAGCAAAATTCAGGACACCCCACGCTGTTAATTTTGACGGGAACAACAAATCACAAGACGGGATGGTTTACCTTTCTGCCCATGGTTACAGCTCAGGGAAGGGTGCAAACAACTGGGACAAAGGCGATGCAATATTTCTTTGCCGTACAAAGGCTGCCCCCGAAAATATTGTTAATGCAAATTCGTATGAGTTTTTTAGCGGACATAACGATGAGGGGCAGGCACTATGGGGTAAAAATGTTGAAGAAGCAAAACCAGTGCTTGACTGGCCAAACCACATGGGGAGCGAAAGCATAACATGGTTCCCCAAACTGAAAAAATATATATTGATGAGCTGTAGGCTAAAAGAGGGCGAGAAAAATTTGAAATATAATATCACCAGCTTTTGGGAGGCAGACGATATTACCGGGCCATATAAAATCATCCATTATATGAGGGATTGGGGCCCGCAAACTTATTTCCCTAACATCCCTGCACAAATGATAAACGGTGATGGGCGGAGTGCCTGGATGACTGTCGCCTGCAATTATTATAAATCAAACGGTTTTAACCCTCATCAGTGCAGGTATGGCGCATCAATGCATGAAATTATTTTCGATGTGGAAGGTAGTGATTTGCCCCAAGTGCCCCAAGCACGTACAAACATTGCCCCCGAGGCAACCGTCAGTTCTTCTTCTTTTGAGCCAAACAGCCCGCCACAAAGTGCAATAAACGGGATTGTCGACTTGGAAGGGAAAAGCCTGAAAAACGAATGGATCAGTGAGGAAGGTGGCGGTGCAACGTTCAAACTGGAATGGGGCACTCCCAGGACAATCGACAGGATCCGTGTTTACGACAGCCCTGCCCACGGCAGGTGGCTGAAGGAGGGGTATTTTCTATTTAGCGACGGGACCATTGAATGGATGTACGCCCCTCCATCTAATAGCGGGGAAACCCCGGCCGAAATTAATTTTAAACCTAAAACCGTGAAATGGGTAAAGTTCAACATAACAAAGGGGATCGCAGATATATCTAATACCGATATTGAACCCGGGATGCGGCTTGGGTTTGCTGAAATACAGGTATTTGAAAGCAAATGACAGTAGCACCAAGTGAGGGGCGCCACCCAAAGTGGCACACTCACTAATGCTAAGGGAAAAAAGTAACTTGAAATTAAAGCTAATTTTATGGGATCTAGAGAATTACTTCAAAAAACTTTGAACCATAAAGAACCTGAAAAGGTTGTGTTCGATATGGGGGCGTCTGCCGTTACAGGCATTCATGTTTTGGCATTGGAAAGGTTGAGGGATTATTATGGACTGGAAAAAAAGCCGGTAAGGGTTATTGAACCATATCAGATGTTGGGCTTGGTTGAGGACGACATGATTGAAACTTTAGGGATTGATGTCGTTGGTGCTATGGGCGAGGACAATATGTTTGGGAACAACAACCAGCCACCGCTTAAAATGTTCAAGACACCTTGGGGACAGGAAGTCTTGGTCCCGGAAATGTTTAACCCTGTTGCTGATGGGAATGGCAACCTGCTTTCATATCCGGCATCGGACACAACAGTAGAACCTTCGGCAACGATGCCCAAAAACGGGTATTTTTTTGATGCCATTGAAAGGCAGCAACCTATAAATGAGGACAAATTGGATCCCCAAGACAATCTGGAAGAGTATGCCCCAATATTACCCGAAACCCTGGAATACTGGAAAAAAGAAACGGACATCCTTCTGGCAACGGGCAAAGGCATATTGGCAAGTTTGGGCGGGACTGCCCTTGGTGACATCGCCTTAATACCGGGCATGCAATTAAAACAACCCAAAGGGATCAGAAGTGTGTCCGAATGGTATATGAGTACATTGATCAGGACTGATTATGTTAGCCGGGTGTTCGACAAACAAAGCAGCATTGCTGTTGAAAACCTTCAAAAAATATATGAAGTTATTGGGGACAATATCGATGTGGCCAACATCTGCGGGACTGATTTCGGCACACAGGATTCGACATTCTGCTCCACTGAACAGTTTGACGAGCTGTGGCTGCCTTATTACCGAAGGATCAACGATTGGATACATGCCCATACTAATTGGAAAACATTTAAACATTCGTGCGGTGCCGTTGAAAATTTCATGGATCGGTTTATTGATGCTGGTTTCGACATAATCAACCCGGTACAGGTAAGTGCAAAAGGGATGGATCCCAAACACCTTAAAAAGACATATGGCAAACACCTTACATTTTGGGGAGGAGGTGTGGACACACAAAAAACCCTGTCGTTTGCAACACCAAAACAGGTTGAAGAAGAAGTACTTCGCCATTGCGAAATATTTGCCAGGGACGGGGGTTTCGTCTTCAACACTGTCCATAATATACAGGCAAATGTGCCAACAGAAAACATTGTTGCAATGATTAATGCGCTACAGAAATTTAACCAGTAACAAATTCAACATAACCGGCCGTGTCAGTTGAGGCTCCCTGTAGTTTCTATCCGACAACCTGTTTCCCGTCTTTACTGAGAATGTCTTTGCGCTTGCCCCGTGAAGCAACTTGCAGGGAGCCATCTATGCCTTCTTCCCGGTAATATTTCTGCCAACCGTAAATTATACCTGAGCCAAGCTTTTTACTATACCCTCAAAAAGATCTTCTTTTTATACAGGAAGTAAAGCAACAGCCATTCGGCGGCAATAACTCCCGCAACAATCAATACATTGCCGTAGTCGCCCATCAATTTTGAAAAAGAACCTAAGAAAAATGCGGATGCATGGTGGAAATCTATGAATTTATGCCCCATGTAAATAGTAATGGAGTTTAGCCCTATTACCTTGAAAAACAATATCCATCCGTCATATTTTTTTACGTCTATGATGTAATAAAAAAGTGCCACTAACATGAAACTGATCCCTGCCGTGAGCATGTCAAAAGGCACTGTCCATATTTTTTTGATGATAGGGTAAACCGGGGAAAGCGCAATAGCCACAAATATCAAAGACGCTCCGGCAATTAGCAAAATAACCGTTTTTTTGTTTGGCGTTATCTCTTTGTTGCGTAAAACGAAGCCCGCCATGGTGCCCATCAGGGTGACGGAGATCGCCGAGACTATGCACAAAATGCCTTCAGGGTCGTAAGTGCCGTATATCAACCTTCCGGGTAGGAAATGTTGGTCGATCCATGCGTTTATGCTCCCTTCCGGGGTAAATGCACCTGCCCCGAAACCAGGGACCGGCACAAGGTGCTGCAACGCTGCAATACCTGCCAATATACCGACAAGCCAGAGGATCCTTGCTTTTATCGTTTTGGTGTTTATTACAATTAGTGCCGCAAAAAAGTAGGCGATGCCAATTTGCGACAATACGCTAAGTACCCTTATTTGCGAGAAGCCGTTTTTTAACAAGCCGTTGTATAGCAAGCCGAACAAAAAAAGGATTACCATGCGGCTAAAAATCTTTTTGTGAAGCACGGCTTTGGGCGTGCCTTTTTCGAGCCTGCTGGTAAGTGCAAATGGGATTGCCACCCCGGAGATGAACATAAACAAAGGGAATATGAGATCTTCAAAGTGAAAACCGTTCCATTTTACATGTTCCATATTTTCGGCGATAGGTTGCAGCCATCTCCATCCGGTAGCTTCAGCCAAGGCGCAAACCAAAGCCCCTCCCCCGGTTATCCATAACATGTCGAAACCCCGCAATGTGTCGAGCGATTTTAACCTCTCTTTTTTTTCTGCTTGTATGTTAGCCATCTGTTTAAAATTTTAATTTTTTAATATGTCTTATTTTATTGTTCTTCAACATAGATGGTGTATTTTGCAACAAAAGGTTGACCGGGCTTCAATGTAACAAGCCCCTCTTTGTTCTCAAAGTTCCTGTCCGAACTTGCACTGTCGGCAATCCCAATCCACGGTTCTATGCAAACATACGGGGCATTTGGTTTTGCCCATATCCCCAAATAAGGAAAACCCTCGAATCCAACAGAAAGCACCTGCTGCGATTTGTTGCTTTTTAAGCTCACCATTGATGAATTGATTTTTTTGAAAACCAAAGCATCGTTGTCAAATAAATGAGGATGCAATTTAATTATTTTAGGTTCATCAAAAACAGGGACGGTCTCTTTTTCTATCAATCCTTCGCTATTTATTAACCACGATTCTGCCGTTTCTGGTTTTTCAAACTCCAGAAAATAGTCTCTGTAGTTTTCGCCTTCGTTCATTGGGCAGTTAAAGCCCGGATGTCCGCCCAGCGAGAACAACATGTCGCCTGTGCCTTGGTTTAGAACTGAGTGTTCAACGCTTAGGCTGTTTGCTTCGAGTTTGTATCTTATCTTGAAGTCGAATTTAAAAGGATAAACCGCAAGGGTCTTTTCGCTGTGTTTTAAGCCAAATGTGAGATGATCTGTTCCTTTGTCGATCAAGGCAACATCATTGTTGTTGCGGACAAAGCCGTGTTTGGGGCATTTGTATTCTTTGTTTTTATAAACGAAAGAACCATTTTTTAGGCATCCAATTATTGGGAATAAATTTGGGGCATGAGAAGCCCATACGTCAGGGTTGGCTTGCCAAATATATTCTTTTTGGCTTTTCAACGATTTAAAGCTGCACAGCTCTGCTCCGGTTTCTTTCACTGATGCTTGGAAAGATTCATTTTTTATCGTATGCATTTTTGTTATTTTTTTGTGGGTTTTATCTCCTTCATGGCAAAATTAGGGTAAAGCACATCGTTTACCTTTTCAACAATAATATCTTCTTGTAAATTAAAAGAAGCCTCTTGCCTTATGTCCTTTGACGAAGCACCTATCAGTATTTTATATTCGCCTTTATCTGCCAGCCAGGCACTTATGCCGCTTTGGAATGATGCGAGCAAACGTGCGTCCAGTTCAAAAGTAAGCACTTGGCCTTCTCCCGGTTGCAACAATTTTGTCTTGGCAAAGCCTTTTAGCTCTTTGTTTGGTTTGTCAATGCAACAAACAGGCGCCGACAAATAGAGCTGGGCAACCTCTTTCCCCGCAACCTCTCCCGTATTTTTCACGGTTACGCTTGCAGTTATTTCTCCTGAGAAATTGGTGCCGCTTAATTTTATATCAGAATATTCAAAAGTGGTATAAGAAAGCCCGTAGCCAAATTCGTAGGCTACCGGAACGTCAAACGAATCGTAATAACGGTATCCCACATAAACCCCCTCGGTGTAGAAAGAGTTTACAGGATCATCGGCAGGGACTCCGGGGAATGTCGAAGCAGAAGGAACGTCTTCGTACTTCAATGGGAACGAATCGGGCAATTTACCCGATGGGTTTATGTCTCCTTTCAAAATTTGGGCTACCACGTTGCCGCCTTCCTGTCCGGGAAGCCATGCTAGCAAAATTGCATCGGGCATGTCGCGCCAACTTGCTGTTTCCCACACGCCTGCAACATTTAACACCACTACTGCTTTTTTCCCGGCTGCATGGTAAACCTCGCAAACGTCTTTAACCAAATCCATCTCAACTTGTGTTATTGGCAGGTAGCCGTTTTCGTAATTTTCCCCAGCACTGCGCCCAAGCGTAATGACGGCAATGTCTGATTTCCCGACACTTTTGAGTATTTCTTTTTTTGGCAATGCTTGCTCTTTGCTGAAAGCTACCAAACGTTCTTTAAAGTGGGCTGGTGCTTGGTCGCCTTTTATGCCGTTGTCGGCACGCATTTTGGGATTGTTGAAATAATCCGGCACCAGGTTTTCCCTTTTAATTTTTTCAATGTAACCTACATAATTTTTTTCCATTTCCGGCAGGATGTTAAACCCCGCATTTTTTAGCCCTTCGTTTACAGAGACAGCATATTTGTTGCTCCTAACGCTTCCGCTGCCTGTCCCTGCTTCAATGAGGTAATATGCCATTTTCCCAAAAACGGCAACAGTGTTTACATTTTTGAAAGGAAGTGCATCGTTTTCGTTTTTTAACAATACCATGCCTTCGGATGCTGCATCGAGGGCAACTTTTGCATGTGCTTCCAAGTCGGGTTTCATTGATGGTACATGACCGTTTTCCCTTGGCGATTTTTGTTTTAGCCTCATGTTGTATTCGAGGTTTTTGTCAAGTGTCGCCTCGCTCAAGGTTTTGTCTTTAAGTGCCGCCGTCAATTCGTTTAATTCGTCCATGTTGCCGCCCATGAGCATGTTGTTGCCTGCGCGTACTTTTGCCACCGCACTTCCGTAACCGTCAAAATCAGTCATAAAAATACCTTCATAGCCCCATTCTTTTCGGGCAATATCTTGTAAAAGCTCCGGGTTTTCTGCCGTATAAAAACCGTTTACTTTATTGTAGGCTGTCATTATTGCCTCTGGCTTGCCTTCCTTTACGGCAATTTCGAAACCGCGCAGATAAATCTCCCGCAATGCACGGCGGCTGATTACCGCATTATAAGTCCTGCGGTTGCTTTCCTGGTTGTTCCCAAGGAAATGTTTCAAAGTCGATCCTATCCCTTTTGATTGAAGCCCTATCACCATTGATGCGGCAAGTTTGCCGGAAAGCAAAGGGTCTTCTGAATAATACTCGAAATTACGCCCGCATTTTGGGTTGCGGTGTATGTTCATTGCAGGCATCAACACCACGTCGTAGTCATAGTCCAACGCTTCTTCCCCATAAGCCTTTCCCACTTGCTCCAAAATTTCGGTATTCCATGTTGACGCAAGGCAAGTTGATGTGGGGAAAGCTGTTGTGTATGTATATCCAGTTGCCCCTTCGGGGTGAGGATCGCGGTTTATGCCCGCAGGCCCGTCGGTTAGCACAGTTTTGTTTATGTTAAGGCGTGGTATAACAACGTTTGCCTGTTGGTTGGCGATGATTATCCCCTTTCCCTGTTCTATTTCATCTTTATTTTCTTGTGGCAGGAATTTCCCGTCGCCCACAGTCATCCCGATTTTTTCATCAGGTGTCATTTGGGAAACCAAAGCTGCAATTTCTTTGTCGCCCAATGCAGGGGAGTTTTTCTCGTTGTTGTTCTGGCATCCTGGCATTAAGAAGGCAGCTGAAAACAAAATGCCTAAATATATTTCTTTAATCTTCATTGTTTGGATGTTAATTAGTTGATTGTGATGGTTTTATTGTAGTTTTTGTCATTAATGTCCAAGTTAGGATGATGGACAAAACCGTAAACGATATATCCACAAAATGTTTCCCGCAAACGATCTGGCAAAAAGACATATCCCGATAAACCGCAGTTGAAGGGTTTATGGACAGCCTTAAAAAAGAAATTATGAGGCACGACCAAATCAACAACAAAAACAAGTTGACGGACTTATTTTCCCTGTGGCTGAAATAATGTGTCAAAATAGCTACTGCTGCGGTCATCAGTAAAACAAAAACAAAACGTAGGTTAAACGGTGACCAAACATTTACGTCTGGGTAAAAATCCCTTACCAGATCGATTGCCGCATGGCAGAAGGTCAGGGTGATACCAATTTGCCAGGCGGCTTTGGGGAATTTTATCAAAATAAGGACAAACAACAAACCCGTGAAGGTGTAATTTTCGGCCAGGCGTGCCAATTCTTCCTTGAAATTGCCTCCCGGCATGTTTGCAATCGTTTCTGTCTTGGTTAGCCACACCATTGTTTCGGGGATTAGCCAGTGTACCAGCAGCCCAACTGCAAATACCGAAAGCAACGCCGTCCATTCAGTGCCGTTATCTGTTGGAGCTGCTTCTTGCACTTTCAGGTTTTGCACCAAAGGTTCATTGCGGCACAACCATGCAGCATAGCCCAAAGATGCTCCCAGTATGAAGCCAAAAGAAAGCTCCATTGCTTTCCACCAACTATGGAAAACAAGGTCTGGCAAATAAGTCCCCAGCACCAACCAGAAAGAGCCAAGCCCAAAACCGAGCGCACCTCCAACCATGCCAATAAGGGCAAAACGGAGAATAAGCTTGAAATCTGATGACGGGGTTTTTATTTTCAGGTAAACCAAAAGGAAAATTACCGCAAACAAAAGCCCTGCCCACGATTCGGCACGTGGTTTTGCCGGGTCGGAAAAATAAATTAGCATCGGGTCGTTGATGAGGTTGAAACCAACGAACATCCCCAGTATTATCAGCAACAATGAAATAATTATTGTTTTTTTTGATGTTTTTTTGAAGATAAAGCCCATTGCCATTACTGCCCCACCAAGTAGCCCCCACATAGCTCCTTTTATGGTTGTCCCGGCAGCTCCCCACCAGAGCGTTTCCGGGTTGCGCAGTACGCCCAGCGTTTGCCCGTAGGTCATTTCCCCGCCAATGCCAATGCCAAACACTGCAAAAACGAGCAATACAGAAGTTGCCCTTGTTGAAAGCCCCAGCAAAATGCTTATGCTTAAAGCGACCATCGCCCCGGGTATCATTGCCCCATAGGGACCTCCGCCTATGTAACCCCTAAGCCCCCAGCCAAGCATCATTGCAAGTGCCGGGAACAAAATATGCATAGTTTTAGTGTTTAGCTTGTTTGTTGACATGGCTTTAGTTTTTCTTTGCAAATAAATCTTTTAGCTTAACTGTTTTGTTGTTTACAAGCGGTTTTGCCCAAAAACTGATGCTTAGGATATAGCCCAAGGTTAAGAAAACCAGCATCATGCCTATTTTTAGGGACGCAAAATCGCTGATTGCCCCGATAAGCAACTGAACTATTGCCCCGCCGGCAATACCTGTCATTAAAATCCCCGCAAAAGAACCGTGGTGCTTGTCAACTGAGTTCAGCCCCAGTGAGACCACAACAGGGTACATAACCGAGAGGAAAAAACCGGATATCGGCAATGCCCACAGTGCCATGTTTGCGCTGCCAAACAGCCCAAGCGCGACACAGGCTATCGCAAAAATAGTGAACCACCTAAGTATTTGCTTGCTGTCGTAAAGTTTCATTAATACAAGCCCCAAAACACCTCCAATTGTCATCAGCCCCCAGAAATAAGAAACAGCATCTGCCCCTGCCAAATCGGGGTTGATACCGTGGTACTTGCTCAGGAATTTTGAAAGCCAATATGATATACCCTGCTCGGAACCTACATACATAAAAATCCCAAGGAAATAAAGTATCACGTATTTGTTTTTTATCAGTTCTAGGAAACTTTCTTTCGAACCTACTTTTTCGTCGTCGTTAAGCTCTACTTTCGGGAATTTCACCAATAAAACAACTATGCCCATCAAAACTGCTATTATGCCAAATACCCAGTAAACAGATACCCACGACATGCCTTCGGGGACAAGTTTGGACATTAGCCCGATAAAAGGCTTGTCGAAATTCCCCTTGTCGATGTTTATTACAAAATAGGAATACATTTGCGGGCTAATGAACGATGCCAGCCCGAAAACCAATTGCCCCATTACAGAGTTGAACGCATAGTTGACTTCTCCTCCTGAAACGCGCAAAAGCGGGTTTATTACCACTTGCAGGGCTGCCATGCCCGCCCCAATGGTAAACAAGGAAATAATGAACACGTTGAACACCGGGAAAAAGGCAAATACCAACGAGCCTAAAAATGCGAACATAAATGCGACTATCATTATCCTTTTTTCGCCAAACTTATCGACCATAAAACCGAAAGGTATTGACACCACGCCGTAAGCAATGAAGAACGCGAACGGTAACAGCCCCGCCAATGTTTCCGTAAGGGTAAAACTTTCTGTTACTTTTTGGTTGAGCGCGCCCAATATGTTTGTCAGGAACGAAACGACAAAGAATACAAACATTATAAGGACGACCAATAAATTATTTTTTTTCATGTTAAACAGTTTTTGTAATATCTATTTTTTTTGATTTTCAGTATTTAATGGATGTTTGTGTTTTCCACGTTCCATCCTTTTACGTGTATGTCGGGTTTTTCTCCTTTAAAGTCGGAAAGGAAGAATTTTGCCTCGTAGTTTCTTTCTTCGCCGGGCAACAATGTGATATAATTGTCGTCCCAGAAAACGGGCAGTATCGGTTCTCCGGTGGCAGGGTCGCATAAATCCATAAAAACAAAGAATGCAATGGCATCCGATGGGTTTTTTACTTTTATGTTTACAATGCCGAAATCTCCTTTTTTATCATAAGAATTTTCATATTCCAATTTCACCTTGGGCAGTTTGTCCAAGGCCGTGTAGTCGGCATATTGTTTAGATGGCGTGTGGAAAGGCCATTCCAGTTTTTTTGCAGCTTCGTAATCAAGCACGTCTTTTTTTGTTGAAAGCCAATATATGCCGTTGTCAACTTCATTGTTGCCCTCGTCGAAAATACGCAGGTCGAGGAAATATACCGATGTTAGGTTTTTTATTTCAGGCAATTGGTAAATAAATTTTGAGATGTTTGTTTTTACGCCGCCTTTCCATTCATCGCTAAATATTTCTTTTGAATTTATGTCGAATACCCTGATTTTTACTGTCAGGTTATTTGCATCGTTCAAGTCTTCGTTGGCAATGTAAATATCGTTGAAACCGTAGCGGTAAATTGCGTGCAGGGGCTTGCAGGCTTTGCGAACGCCGTAGAAAGCCCCGTTGGGTTCAAGGTAGGTGTCGTACAATTGCCAGTAAAGCTCCGGCCATGCCGAGTTGAGCATCCATTGCACAAGGCCCGTGCTTTTGGGCTTGTGGGCAACAAATGCTTCGAACATCGGGCGCATAAGCTCATAGTTGCTCAACTGCGATTTGAAAGCAAATTCTTCGACACTCGCTGATTTCCCGTAACGGGCATCGAGGGCTTTGCGGTAACGATCCAGTGTTTTAAACTGGTTACGTCCGGTGTGGTATTCCCAGTATTCTTTGTCTATAGGCCACAGTTTGTCGGCAGGGAACATTTTTTTCAACGACGACAATGGCGGGATATTTGGACCCGGGCATGTTTCTGTGTTGAAGCCATAAGCCCCGCCCAGCATGGTGTCGGTAAACCAGTAAACAGGTGGTGTGTATGCATAGGGACCCAGCATTTTCATTCCCGTTGGTCCGCTTATTTCGCTTACGAGCGGCACTTCAGCAACAATTTTGTTGTCTTCGGTTCCGGCTCCCCCGGCCGAGGTCACGTAAGAGCGGGACGGGTCGTATTCCTTAAAAAGCTCAATGTATTTGCGTTCCAGTTTTGGTGCGGGCAATTTGTCGCTGCCCAGCATCCATACGTAAATGCTTGGATGGTTGCGTAGCCAAAGCATTTGCGCTTTCCACATGTTTGCCATCAGTTCAATATCCTCGTCGCTGGTTGCGCCGCCATATTTTTCGTGGGTGGGTTTAAGCAGGTATTCTTCCCATTCCCAGTGGCAGTTCCAGCCAATCATAACAAGTATGCCGTATTCGTCGCACAGGTCGTAAAGGGTTTCGTCTTTCCCCCAAAAGCCTTCGCAACGTATGCTGTTGAGGTTCATTTGGCGGATGTAGCGAAGCTGTGCCTCAACCGATTTTGGCGTGTCTTGCAACAAAACATCGTCTGCCCAGCCACCGCCTTTCAAAAGCACAAACCTGCCGTTTACTTCAAAGGTGCGGTTCTTTTCTTTGTTCAGGTAACTGTTTATTTCCCTGATGCCGTATTTTTTCTCAACCTTGTCGATTGTTTTGTTGCCCGAAACAAACTCTACTTTTAGCGGATAAAGGTTGGGGTCGCCCATCCCGTTTGGCCACCAAAGTTTCACGTCTTTTACCGAAAGCTGGGAGAAATCTTTAGGCGAAAACTTTACGTTTTGGGTTTCGCCTGCCTTGAGGCTAATTTCTTTTTCGACCACGCCAAGCGCATAGTCAACCTTTAACTTTCCTGTTATGGTTTTGTTTGAACTGTTTGTTACTTCCGATTGGATGAACAGCTCGGCATCTTTTAATGTTTTTTTGTTGACTTTGGAATAAACGAAAGGGCTGCTGATTTTCACCCCATCATTGATTTCCAAGAAAACTTCCCTGAAAATGCCCAGGTTGCGGTCTCGCGGCAGCGGGTTCCAGTCAACAAAGCCTATGGAATATTCCCCATCGGCATGTTGCCACATTTTCAGTGCCATTGTGTTTTCGCCTTCTTTTACAAAGTCGCTTATGTTGAAAGTGTGCATAAGGTATGCCCCGGCGAATGTATCTTTTCCGGTTACTTTTTTGCCGTTCACCCACAAGTCAGCACGGTAATTAATCCCGTTGAACCTAAGGCTGACAATTTTTCCGGCATCTTCGGGCTTTATTTGGAAGGAAGCCCTGAACCACCAAGGAGCTTTGAATTGCCCGGGATCTACTTTTTGCATGTTGATGCCAAAATATGGATCTTCAATTTCTCCGGTTGTTGCCATGCTCCCCAAAACTGTCCCTGGCACAACGGCTTCGAGCCATGAAGCATCGTCAAAATTGTTCCCGGAAATTGAATTTTCGTCAACGCCTTTAAGTCTTTCGCTCGACTGCATTTTCCAGCCAGTGTTGATGTTGCATGTACGGTAAGTTACTTCTTTTTCGGTGTCGTTACAGGACGTGGACAATGCCATCAGGCAATAAAAAATCCCAACAAAAAAGCTAAATCGATTTAATAATTTCATAGTAAAAAGAGTATGTATTAAGACACAATAATTTAACAAGTCCCTTAATATTGACAAATATAGTAAGCGGATCAGTAAAAAAACTTCAATTTTTTTATTCATTTTGCATTATCTTTTAACTCTTGAATTATATTTTAAAATATATTTTCGCATTTTAAGGTTAAAATACCAAAGGTAATGTTCAACCAATATTAACTAAAAAAATAACGTCATGCGATTTCGTTCATTATTACTTATGTTGGGCTTTTCTTTTTTTGCAATATCCTTTGCTCCCGCCCAAACCCAGTCAAACAAAAAACTACCGTCCGATTATGTAAACCCATTTCTTGGCACCGAATTTTTCGGGCATACCTTCCCCGGGGCATCACTGCCGTATGCCATGGTGCATTTAAGCCCCGATGTTGACACCAAGGGCTGGACTTATTGTGCGGGCTATGTTTATAACGACAATTCCATTATTGGTTTTAGCCACACGCACTGGAGCGGCGTTGGGATGGTAAACGGCGGTGAAATAATGCTTATGCCAACAGTGGGCGACCAACTCCTTGTAATGCCGGGCACAAAAGAAGATCCGGATTCGGGCTACCGTTCGCGCTTTAGCCATAGCGACGAATTTGCTTCTCCGGGATATTACTCTGTTTTGCTGAAAGATTATAACGTAAAAGTTGAGCTTACCTCCACAAAAAGGGCAGGATTTCATAGATATACTTTCCCGAAAGCCGACAATGCGAAAATAATCTTCGACCTTGGCCACCAGATTGGCGACATGCACTCCGACGGGGAATCGTACTTCCAAATTTATGACAATTGCCGCATAGAAGGGGAAAAGTGCGCCGGGCTAGGCAAGGTTTATTTTGTGGCAGAGTTCAGCAAGCCTTTCCAATATTACGGAACTTTTGACGTGTCTTATGTCACGCCGGAATCGGGCGCAAGTGTTTTCCCTTATAAAAATGCCGAAAGGGGAGATAAAATAGGTGCATTCCTTACTTTCAAAACAGAAAAAGACGAGCAGGTTCTTGTAAAAGTGGGGATTTCCTACACAAGTATTGAAGGGGCAAGGAAAAATTTAGAGGCTGAAATAAATGGTTGGGACTTCGACAAAGTTAAAAACGATGCCCGTAAAATATGGGACAACGAATTATCTAGGATTACGATAGACGGTGCAAGCGACGACCAGAAAGAGACGTTTTACACCTCAATGTACCATTCCTTCCTTGCCCAATACATTTCGCAAGATGTTGACGGGAAATATTTCGGTTCAGACGGGAAAGTGCACGTAGCCAAAGATTTTGATTTCTACGGATCGTTTTCGTGCTGGGACACATACCGCTCGCAACACCCGCTGCTGACGCTTACCGCACCGGAACATGTTAACGATTTTGTAAAATCAATAGAAGCCAAAGTTGAAAATTACAATTGGCTTCCTGCCCAGCATTTTCTGAACATATTTGGCGAGGCAATGGTTGGCGACCACCTAATCCCGGTAATTGTAGATGCCTATATGAAAGGGTACCGCGATTACGATGTGAAAAAGCTTTATGCCGCGATGCGCAAGAAAGCCCTTGAAAATCCCCAGCCACCAGTGCCAAAACATGCAGGGCGTTCGGGGCTTGATTATTACAAAGAATTGGGCTACACCCCGGTTGACAGGGTTACCGAATCGGTGCCAAATACATTGGAACTTGCTTATGACGACTGGTGCATCGCTCAATTGGCAAAGGAACTTGGCAAAAAAGAAGACTACGAACTGTTCATTAAAAGATCCCGTAACTATACCAACTTGTGGGACAACGAAACACAGTTCATGCGCCCTAAAAAAGCCGATGGCACTTGGCTGGAAGCACTTGGCGACAACAAGCAGGAAATAGTGAAAGAAGGCGAGCATTGCTACTACAAATATTTCGATCCGCTATTGGTTGGCCGCCGCCCAAACAGGCACTACACCGAGTCGAACGCATGGCAATATGTATGGTCGGTACAGCACGACGTTCAGGGGTTGATCGACCTTTTTGGCGGCAACAAAGCTTTTGTGAAAAAGTTGGACACTTTCTTTGAAATGAACCCGGTAATCACACCTCCAAAATATGTAGGGGTTGTTGGCACAATCGGTCAATATGTGCAGGGAAACCAACCTTCTCACCACGTTGCCTATTTGTACGATTATGCAGGCCAGCCATGGAAAACGCAGCAACGCGTGCGCCAAGTCTGCGAAGAACTTTACCGTCCGGGACCTGGCGGCTTGTGCGGAAACGAAGACATGGGCTCGCTTTCTTCGTGGTACGTACTCAGCTCTATGGGATTTTATGCCGTAACGCCGGGTTCTACCACTTATGCAATCGGTAGCCCCATGTTTGACGAAGCAACCATAAAAGTCCCCAATGGCAAAACTTTCACCATCAAGGCAGTAAACAACTCGAAAGAGAACAAATACATACAGTCGGCTACATTAAACGGAAAAAACGTTTGACCGCACTTGGATCGATCAAGAAGAAATAACCAACGGCGGCGAGCTTGTTTTCAAAATGGGACCGGAGCCCAACAAAAAATGGGGAACGGGGAAAGGCACCGTGCCTCCATCGTTGTGACACCCAGAAAAAGCTCTAAAACCGTTATCAACCATGCAAAACAAGGAAGGTGTACCCTAGAGTCCCAATGTAGCTTTGAGTCTCTTTGGCCACCTTCCTTGGCTTAACAAATGAGATATTATTGTTTCTCAAGAAATTCTTTAAAGTGTGTAAGGTCATCGAAAAGCCCATCGTTTTCAATACGGCTTAGTTGTTCCTTTGTATGGGTGCCGTTTGTTACACCGACCGACAACTGGCATCCTGCACTTTTCCCGGCAATCAAATCCGATGGGGTGTCGCCAATCTTTATAACTTTCCTTACATCATTGACATCGCATAACTCCATGGCACGGAATATCATAAACGGTGCCGGCCTACCGGCTTTAACCTGGTCGCTGCTGATAGATGCATTTATTATCCCCTTGCCGGTATAATTTTCGTCCAAACCAGTATCCCACTTTAATTTTTTTAAGATAATATCGGTAACCTTCCTGTAAAATCCGGTTGTAAGTACAATCTTTATGTCTTGTTTTCGCAAATACTCAAAAATATCCTCACAGCCAATGGTTGGCAATATTTCCGATTCGCTATAGTGTGATTCAAGTATTTCCCGGAAAGCGGCATAGGACTTTTCAATTTTCTTCGACACTTCTTCTTCCAGGGCTCCAGGTAGTTGTTTTTTCCATAAAGTCTCGAAAACGGTCAATTTGGACCATCCCATCATTGCATTGATCTCATCGTGCGTGGCCTTAAGCCCTGTCTGGTTAACTGCTTCCAGAAAGCAATGTTCCACTTCATTTTTGTCTTTCACCGTTGTCCCGGCCATATCAAAAACAATCATCTCAATATTTCCCATCATATAATTTCTATTTATTGAATAAAAGATATATCACCAATATTTTAGCTATTTGTCCCGATTTATTTATTTTCAGGTGAGGCATGCGCCCATCGAAAAACAGGGAGTCGCCTTCTTCCATTGTTACAATAACATCCCCCAGCTTATAGTCAATAGTCCCGTTAACCAGGTAAATAAACTCCATCCCGTCAGTTGTTACCATCTCCCGCTTTGCTCCGGGATCCAACAAAAGCAACATTGCATTGAACGTTAAATCGGAGAATGGGCGGCTAAGTATAGAATAGTAATTAAACCCGATAGAATCTTCTTTCTCAATAGGCTGATAGTCTTCTTTTTTTATCAGCAAATAAAATGGGGAAGCAGGCGAAGACCCCATCATTTCAAAAAAACTGCCTGGCTTTTCTTCCAGTGCATCAATAATACTAAAAAGGACAGGAAGCGAGGGGATTGTCCTCCCGTTTTCAACCCTTGACAACAAACCTTTGCTAACGCCCGCCCTGGAAGCTAGCCCTACAAGCTTAATACCTTTTAAAAGCCTGATTTCTTTTATCCTTTTACCTACATAATTAATATTATCCCTGCCCATTTGGTTTACTTATAGTAAAACATCCTTTTTCTCCTTTTTCAAAGGTAGATAAAAAAACAGTATTAAAAATCACATCATAACCGTTTAATAATTAATTAATATTAATTCAATCTATGTGTAATGGCAATACCTTTATTTTACTGGCAATTTTATTAATTTTGTTTAGCATTAGTAAACATGGGAGATAAAACATTAAGAGTTGAGGGAGATATTAATCTTACCGAAGCAAGAAAAGACTGGACAGCCGGGATGCCGGAAGGCACAGCAAGCCAATTAGATGACGATGCTTCGTTGTTTATCCACCAGGCATTGTCAACGCCTTGCCTGGATGTCTTGGAAGGCTGCAGTGGCCCTTATCTTGAAACAGCATCAGGGAAAAAAATCCTTGACTTCCACGGCAACAACCTGCACCAGGTTGGCTATGGGAACCCCAAGGTAATTGAAGCCGTTATCAGCCAAATGCGGCAGCTGCCTTTTTCGCCAAGGAGATATACTAACAAAACTGCTATCGAGCTGGGGCGGGAATTAACATCAAAAGTCCCGGGATTAAACCGTGTTTTGTTTGCACCGGGAGGCTCAGAGGCAAATTCCATTGCACTGAAACTGGCACGTATTGCCACCGGGAGGCATAAAGTCGTATCTATGTGGGGAGCATTTCATGGTGGCGGATTGGATACAATCTCGGTTGGGGGAGAAGCTCCGTTCCGCAAAAATATCGGGCCTTTGATGACTGGTGTCCAGCATGTCCCCCAACCCGAATCGTACCGCCAGGTTTGGAAAGGCGATCCCGGGCAGGATGTTTACGTTGGGCTTATCCGGCAGGTCTTTGAAAACGAAGGGGATGTGGGCGCACTAATTGCCGAGACTATCAGGAACACAGATGTACAGATCCCGACAAAGAATTTTTGGCAGAAGGTACGTGCCCTGTGCGATGAATTTGGCGTTGTGCTAATATTGGACGAGATACCAATAGCAATGGGGCGTACAGGAAAATTCTTCGCATTCGAGCATTATGGCATAACCCCCGACATAGTAACAATAGGGAAAGCTCTTGGCGGCGGGGTTTTCCCAATGGCAGCAGTGTTGGCGGGTGAAAAGTTCAACATTGCCCCCGAACACTCGGCAGGGCATTTTACGCATGAAAAATCGCCGCTTGGCAGTGCTGCCGGCCTGGCTGTTTTAAAAATAATAGAAGAAGAAAATTTGCTGGAAAGGGCTCAGGCACTTGGCAACATAACACAAACCCGCCTTTCCGAAATGAAAAGTCGCCACAAAATAATTGGCGACATTCGGGGGATAGGCCTTTTGTGGGGCGTTGATTTGGTCACAGACAGGCAAACTAAAGAAAGGGCTATACTTGAGGCCGAACAGATAATGTACCACTGTTTAGCAAACGGGTTAAGCTTTAAGGTTTCGCAGGGAAGCGTGATCAACCTGTGCCCCCCGCTCACTATTTCTATTGGCGAGCTTGAAAGGGCCCTTGACATTTTGGAGAACGCATTTCAAAACTTATCCTGTTAATTTATGTACACAGTAAAGTTAAAAATAAGCAAATGGATAGCCGGACGGCCACCATGGTTTTTTGCCCTTTATGCTTCGTTAACTGCATTCCTCACCTACTCGTGCATGTATGCTTTCCGGAAACCTTTTGCCGTAGGCACATTTGAAGGGCTAAACTTTTACGGCATTGATTATAAGATATTGCTAATCACATCGCAGGTTATTGGCTATACCTTGAGCAAATTCTTGGGGATAAAATATGTTTCGGAACTAAAGCCGGGCTCGCGGGCAATATATATCCTGATATTGGTAGGGGTTGCAGAAGCAGCCCTTTTGATGTTCTGGGCCGTCCCCATGCCTTACAATATTATATTCCTGTTTTTTAACGGCTTGCCCCTTGGCATGATCTGGGGCGCTGTTTTTAGTTACCTTGAAGGCAGGCGTTTGACCGAATTGCTCGGAGCTGGGCTCTGTGCAAGTTTTATTGTTGCTTCGGGCGTTGTAAAGACCGTTGGTAAATTAGTGATGGACAAACTGCATGTCAGTGAATTCGGGATGCCATTCGTAACCGGGCTACTGTTTGCCGTCCCGCTTGTTGTTTCTGTTTTTTCCCTCGATTTGATCCCCCCGCCAACAGGCGAAGACGAAAGGCTGAGGACAAAAAGGGCGCCAATGGACAAACAGGAGCGGAAAGCTTTTATGGACAATTTCGCAGGGGGCATAACCCTTCTTGTGGCAGCATATGTTTTTTTGACAATATTCAGGGATTTGCGTGATAATTTTTCTGCCGAGATATGGGATTCTCTTGGATATGGCAACGATGCCGCCATTTTTACAGTTGCAGAACTGCCTGTGGCACTTTTCTCTTTACTTTCACTGGCTTTCATCACGTTTATTCGTTCAAACTATAAAGCATTCAACATTATACTGTTGATAATATCCCTGGGGTTTTTGATGGTCATTGTTTCAACTTTTCTTTTCTCTGCCGGAGCCATGGACGGCAAAATATGGATGATCTCGGTAGGCATTGGACTGTACCTGGGATATGTGCCATATAATGCCTTCCTGTACGAAAGGCTCATCTCTTCTTTCAGGTATATAAGCAACGTAGGTTTCCTAATTTACGTGTCGGATGCTTTTGGGTACCTTGGGAGTTTGGGAGTTGTTTTTTATAAGAACTTTTTCAGCCCACGGATCAGTTGGATTGAGTTCTTCAAGCAAGCGGGAACGCTGTTTTCTTTACTGGGACTGCTTTTTATTATTATTTCATTTTTATATTTCAGGAAAAAATACAACCAATTTAAAATTTTAAAAAACAATGGATAACAATTTTTTACCAGACAACCCCTACCTGTTGTTGACGCCCGGGCCACTTTCAACAAGCAAAACAGTAAAAGCAGCTATGTTGCGCGACTGGTGTACATGGGACGACGACTACAACCTCAATATAGTACAAGAAATCCGCAAACGGCTTTTAAACTTGTCCACACCTGAAGTTGGCGAATACACTTCGGTGTTGATGCAGGGAAGCGGCACCTTTGGGGTGGAGTCGGTACTGGGCTCTGTTGTCCCGGGGGACGGCAAGTTGCTGGTTATTGCAAACGGGGCTTACGGAAAGCGGATGCTCCAAATTGCAGAAACTTTAAATATCCCGCACTTGGCACATGAGTTACAGGAGATCGACTCCCCCTGCAAAGAAGACATACAATATCTACTGGACACAAACCGCGACATTACGCACCTTGCCGTAGTGCATTGCGAAACCACCACAGGGATCCTAAACCCGGTAAAGGAAATAACCACATTGGCAAAACAATACAACATAACCACCATTGTTGATGCCATGAGCAGTTTCGGGGGCATACCAATTGATCTCAGCGGATGGGGGATAGATTTCCTGGTAAGCTCTGCAAACAAATGCATCCAGGGTGTCCCTGGCTTTTCATTCATTATCGGGAGGAGGGATTTATTGGAAAAGTGCAAAGGGAAGGCACGTTCGCTTTCGCTCGATTTGTACGACCAGTGGGAGAACATGGAAAAAGGCAGGGGCAAATGGAGGTTTACCTCTCCAACCCATGTGGTACGGGCCTTCCTGCAGGCCTTATACGAACTGGAAGAAGAAGGCGGGATCGACAAACGGTACGAACGCTATTCCAAAAACCAGAAAACACTGGTGAACGGGATGCGGGACATTGGCTTTAAAACACTTTTGCCAGATTATATGCACTCGCCGGTCATTACCTCTTTTTTATCCCCAGCCCAGGAAAAATATTCATTTAAAAAATTCTACGACCGCTTAAAAGAAAACGGTTTTGTTATCTACCCGGGAAAAGTTACGCAGGGAGACACATTCCGTATCGGGAATATAGGGGAAGTTTATCCTGACGATATGGTAAAATTGGTGAAAACCATAGGGGAGGTTAAATTTTGGTAAAAAAAGCACGGCTTTGAGTTGCGCCCCGGGCCAATGGGATGCTGAAAATTATCGTATTGCCGACCAAGAGGACGAAAAAGGCGCCCCTAAAATCCCCGTGTTGCTTTGCGCCTCTTAGTGTTTCTTTGTGCGACAACCATAAAAGGCTGTTGCTCAAAGAAACACTAAACGCTCTCAGGGTTTCACAAAGACAAAACCCAACAAAAATACAGTTTTTCGATACAGTCTTAAAAGAAAAACAATAAACCTACGGGTATCCCTAAAGATGGCTACTCTAAAGCATTCCTTTCTACAAATAAATGCCAATCCCCCTTGCCAAAACAAACAGGATTTTATGAACTTTCTAAAATCTCCATCCCCCATTTACAAGGTCTTTTTACCTTAAAAAATCCCTATTATATGGGATTTTATATCCCGAGCAAAACATATAGTTTTGTGTTTTCTAAAAAAAATATATATTTGTTTCCCTTTTAAAATGAATTGCTGACAATTAGTATATCATATCTATATTCAATGTACCTATTCTCTAAAAAAATACGTATTTCCTATATTTTGTCGCTTTTGCTGTTGTGCCAGCAGTCCTATGGGCAAAATTTACATATAGTAAACGGGCATGTTACCGGTTACGATAGCAAAAAACCGCTCCAGATGGTTACGGTAGTAATACCCTCGCTGAACTATTGGAGCATAACCAACGAATCGGGTTATTTTGAAATTAGCAAAATCCCGGCAGGCACTTACGAGCTTCATTTCCGTTTATTGGGGTTCCAGTCAAAAACGGTGAACGTTTCAGTCAAAAGCGACCAAAAGCTTGATGTGGTCATGAACGCCCAGAGTTTGTCGCTCGATGAGGTTACCGTGACTGCCAAAGAGAAAAAAACAGGCTCCACGTCAGTCATAAACGAGCTTTCTATTGAGCACCTCCAGGCAAAGTCGCTGGAGGACATATTGCAGCTTGTTCCGGGCAACCTTACCCAAAACCCCAGCCTGAACGCTGTGGGGCAAGCTTTCATTAGGGAAGTGTCGGGCACCAACAGCAACAATTCGTTAGGTACTGCCGTGTTGGTTGACGGCGTGCCATTGTCGAACGATGCCAACCTGCAAAATGTATCCACGTCGATGAGCGGTTCGAGGTTTTCATCGCAGCAGTCAACTGAAGGGACCATGCAGACAACGGCAGGGAGGGGTGTCGATTTACGCACCATATCGCCCGAAAACATCGAATCGGTAGAAGTGATGAGGGGCATTGCCGGGGCAGAATACGGCAACCTGACTTCCGGTGCCATCATTGTAAAAACACGTTCGGGGAAAACACCGCTTGAAGTGAATGCCAAAACCGATGAGTTTTCGAAAATGTTTTATGCCGGGAAAGGGTTCGGATTGGGCCATAACGCAGGTTGTATGAACTTGTCGTTAGATTACAGCCAGTCGTACTCCGACATAAGGAAAAAATACGAAGGATACGATCGGATAACTTCCAACCTGGGATATTCTAATGTGTTCATGAAACTAACCACGCCGTTGTCGCTTGATATAAAGTTCACCTATTTCAGGAGCATGAACGATGAAAAATCCGACCCGCAAATGAAAACGCAAGAACGGATTTACAACAAAAACAGTGGCTTCAGGGTTTCCTCGGAAGTAAAATGGGCATTGAACAAAAAATTGATTTCAAACATCGAATATAAATTCCTGTTCAGCCAAAGCCACCAACATGATTATTCCAAAGATTTCAGGACATTGAGCACCGGAATTACCCCGGTTGCCGATTCTTATGTTGACGGCGAGTTTGTCACGCGTTTCCTGAATGCCTCATATTACATGGAATCGTGGGTAGATGGAAAGCCCATAAACATTTTCACCCAAATAAAAATAGACAAACTGCTGAAGCTGAAAAATGAAGCGTTCAGCGATTTCAAAGCAGGGGCAGAATGGAAGTACGACGTTAACAAGGGCGATGGTTTGGTTTTCGACCCGCTATACCCGCCGTTATCGGCCGATGTGCAAACAGTACGCCCCCGCCCTTACAACGACATACCCGCAATGAACGTGGCTTCTGCTTTTTTGGAAAACAAAACCCACATACCCGTAGGGAATACCCAATTGACCTTGCAGGCAGGGGTGCGTTTCTCCAACATGTTTATAGACCCTTCGGCAAACCGCGATGACATTTTCACTGTTGAACCCCGTTTTAACGGTATATGGCAGATATTTGACAAATCGAACAATAAAACTTTCGACGATTTAAGCGTTGTGGGCGGATTTGGGATATCTAACAAAATGCCCACATTGATGCATTTATATCCCGACAAAGCATATTTCGACACAAAATCTTTCTCGCGTACTAAAAGCGATGAGTACGAAGGCATAGCTGTTATGACCACCAAGGTGATAGAGGATACTTCCAACCCTTCGCTAAAACCCAGCAACAGCAAGAAATTTGAAATAGGGCTTGTTGGCGCAAAAAAGAAAAAATCGGGGAATATCACCTTCTTCTATGAAAAAATAAAGGATGAGTTTGGGTTCAGCACACAACATTTTGTGATGCCCTACAACTCATATTCCGTACCGGGCGAAACCGAAGATATATATTACGAAAACGGAAGCCTGTATTATGTACAAAACGGGGTTGAATATCCTGCAACGGTGACAGTAGAGAAAGATTTCCAGACCTACTATTCTCCCGACAACCGAAACGAAACAAAAAAAAGGGGGATAGAATACAGCTTTTCGCTTGGGCAGCTAAACTTGCTTAAAACATCGTTGATGATAGACGGTGCCTGGCTGAGGGTAAAAAGGATCAGGGACAAAGAAACATACAGGCAAGTTACGCAACTGGTAGGAGGCGAAAAATATCCTTACATAGGCGTTATGCCTGCCGGTTCGGGAAGCATAGAAAGCCGCTTGAACACAAATTTCAGGTTTGTTACACATATCCCGGTTTTTAAAATGATATTTTCCACCACAGCACAATTTGTGTGGTTCGAGCAATCGCAAAGCATTTACAAGGACAAAGACGGGAACGATTTGTATTACAAAGACCCCTACTACGAAGGCACTTCGCAGGAAGATTGGTATTGGATAAACCCTGTTGGCTTCTGGGACAAGGAAAACAAGTACCATGAATGGAAACCCGAATATCAGGAATCTTTCGAATACAGGCAGATGAGGCAGCCATGCGCCCATGAAAATTATTTCGGGAAAGAGGTTTTCCCAATAGATTTTATATTGAATTTCAGGCTGACCAAAGAGTTCGGCAAAATAGCCGACTTCTCGTTCATCGCCAATAACTTTTTGAACCTTGCAAACAAACACAAATACACAACAAGTTCAGGATATGTAAACTTGTCGCTCCCCATGTATTTTGGAGCGGAGATAAAAATAAAAATACATTAGTAATCAATTATTTAAATATTTTTAGACATGACAAAAAAAATTTTATGTTTTTTAGTAGCAATTGCAAGCGTTTCGTTCCTTTTTACGGGATGCGACGACGATGATGATGTTGCAAGGGATTATGCCGTGACCGTTAGCCTTAACGTTCCCGACGAAATTACCCTGTCGGATGTTAGCGAGCTTAAAGTGGTTGCCGCCAACATTACCTCGGGCGCTGAAACAGAAATCGAAATTAGCGGAAGCACAGGTTCAAAAGTTTTAAGCGCAGGCGAATACAATTTCAGGGTTTCGGGGAAAACCGACAATTATAACCTCTCCGGATTAAAACAAGCAGAAATTTATGAAGACAAAGATGTGTCAATTGACCTTACCATTGCAGCAGGTTCAGGGCTTATATTAAAAGAAGTATATTACAGTGGTGTGCCAAGTTATTATATTAACGACGGGTTTTATGAAATTTATAACAATTCGGACGAAGTGCAATATCTTGATGGCGTAATATTAGGGTGTATTTCCACAGGCACAGGACTGGGCGGACCTACCCCATGGGTAGATGAAAACGGCGATCTGCTGGATCGTTACCCAATGAACAACTCTACTTTTTACTTCCCAGGGTCGGGCGAAGAACACCCCTTGCAACCGGGCGAGAGCGTGATTGTGGCCGCTGACGCGATTGATCACTCGGCCAGGGAACTGACCGATGAAGACGTTGCCTCTCCTGTAGATTTAAGCGATGCAGACTGGGAAACCTATGTTGAATCTCAGTATAGCTCAGACCAAGATGAAAGTGCCCCCAATATGGAAGTCATGTACCATCTTTGGGGTTATGACTTCTTCCCTGGCATTAATGGTAGCCCTATTGTTTTAGCAAAATTGCCGGAAGGGACTTCAATAGCTGATTTTATTGCCGATGAAGGAAATTACGAAAGCAATGCCTCTCTTTACTGGTTCACAAACCTTATGATTCCACACGAATATGTAATTGACGGGATTGATATTACAAATGCAGAAGACGGTGAGCATTACAAGCATTTACATGCATCGGAAGACGTAGGCATGACATGGGTATATGGAGAAGATGGCCCGGGCACAAGTGGAGGTTACTCAGGAAAAAGCTTGCGACGCAAGGTGGTTTCTATAACAGACGAAGGAATGGTGATTTACAAAGACACCAACAACTCTAGCGAAGACTTTATCCTTGGCGGGCAAACCCCTACCCCGGGCGTGAACCCTTCAAGTGTAGATTAATAAATATTTGATCTTTTAGAAAAAAAGGTGTCCCAAAAGGAAGAAAAGGGATTCTCGTCAGATTTTTTCTTTGTGAATCTCTGTGAAGGCTTAGTGAATCTTTGTGCAACTGTTTTTCAGGCTGTTTCACAAAGTAACACAAAGTAGCCTCAAAGCAACACGAAGACTTTTGGGACACCTTATGAAATTTTTTTTCATTAACAACGATGAACGACAAAACAATCCTTTTCTTGATCCTGTTGCTGCCGGGGTGGTGCATGGGACAAACCACAGACAGCCTCTACGGTAAGGCCTTGTATAAAGATGCATTCTACTTGGGAAACATGCTTTATGGAAGCGCAAACCCGACATCGCTCTCAAACTCGCCTTATGATGTAATGGACTTCAACTTTCATCACCAACGGGCAAACGGAGACTTCCACCTTATTGACGAAGGCGGCAAAGAACAGGGCTGGATTGTGGGCATGGAAGGGATTAGAAGGATTAACAAACTGTCTTTCGATGGTGGCATAGGTTACCAAAACTTAGCTGCCGATGACAAAAAATGGAACAGCAGCTTGTACGTTGACCCGGAAAACCCGTATATTTTGGCAGACTCGATTATCGGCGACAACACAGCCGAAAAATTTAAGATTTATGGGGGGATGTCGTACCAGATTAATCCCCGGTGGCGTGCCGCAATAAGGGTAAGCTACGATGTTGGGGTATTGGCAGACCAGACGGACCCGCGGCCCGAAACCCAGGGAATGATATTCGGCGTTAACCCCGGGGTAGATTTCCGCATCAACGATTCGTTTACCATTGGCGTGTCGGGAAAACTAAACCGCAAGCGCGAAACGGTAAAATATACCATCGTTGATTATTTAAACACAAAAACTGATTTTATCTTCTTGATGCGGGGCATGGCAAACCCAGAAGTATATGATGCACTGGGATATACACGTAAAATTTTAGGTACAGAATATGCCGGGAATGTCCAATTGTTGTGGACGGGCAAAAAATTTTCGAACTTCACCGAAATTGGCATAAGCTCAAACCTCGAAGAAGCGGAAGACGGCTCATCTGAATTTTTATATTTGGGAGGAGACTACCAAGCCACAAACTATACGCTGCAAAACCGTTTGCAAGGTTCTTTCGGCAGGTTCACACACAATATAACCGTAAAAGGAGACTATAAAATGATTGAAGGGACCTGGTACATCCAACAAGCCAGGTACGATGACGAAGGCACACAGATATGGGACATAAAGGACGAATCGGTCGCATATAAAAAAGACATTATCAATGCTTCCGTAAATTACAGGTTGGATATAATGCAAGGCGATATTCCTTCTTTTACCTGCGAACTGGAGGGTGCATACAGCAATTGGACCGTTGACCAATATCCTGAACTGTACAACCAGGAAGCAGGAATTGCTTATATTGATGCTTTGGCAACAAAACACATACTCCTGAAAAAGGGGATGCTTAGTTTGTCGGCAAACGGGAAATACAACATTGTAACCAACGAAACAATAGACGTTGAGGGCGCAAAACTGGGCGACGGCTACATAAAACCTGCTTTTTACGCACTTGCTGCCGACTACTATTCCATTGGGGGGAAAATTGCTTATAAACGGGCCATAAAGGTATCGGGGCAACCGCTATTGTTCGACATATACCTTCAATCCGGCACAAGTGAATACAAAGGGGATTTCTCGTCATACGTCAACAAAAACAGGCATTTCTTAGATTGCGGTATCCACCTGATTTTTTAACTTCGCTTATCTTATAGCACCATTAAATAGAATATGAAAAATTTAATTTTTATTATTATTTCTTTTTTTGCTCTTAATTCTTATGCTCAAAAACAATTAAAAGAATTGACATTTGACGATTGCCAAAACCCTTCAGTATTTGAGAAGATTAAAAATAATACTAAGATTCTTAGATACACTTCGGCTAATGGAGCAATTATAGAAATTGGCGATACCCTTATTATTGGGACACCTTCCGGCAGTATAACTACTACAACTATTGTCGATGCTGAAGATAAAGTAGGCGCAGCTGAAGCCCACTCAAAAACAAAAAATAGTTTCACTACAATATTTATGGGAATACCTCCAGGTTTTGTAAATCCTATTCAACCAATGAATACAGAAAATACTGATGCCATTACAAATGCGAATGCTACTATGCAAGGAGAATTGGTTGTGGTTTCAAAAATGAAAGTTTTTCATAAAGGAAGCAAAAAGAAGCCTCTTGGATTAATAATGTTTTTAGGAGAGCCTAATGGTCGGGCATTTGGATATTGCAAATACATGTCTGTTTTCGATTATGAAAAATCAGTTATCGCAGGAGAAATCAAGTCATTAAATGCCCCTATGACAAGAAAAGAAGCTATTGCAAAATTGAAAGAATCAAAAGATTTGCTTGATTTAGGCTTATTAAAACAGGAAGAATACGATAAAATAAAAAGTGAATTAACTCCAATTATTATGAAAGAATAAAAACGAGTTATATTCTGTATAAGTAATGGCAGGAGAAGTAGTGATTTTTAACGTTCCACAGGAAAATACCACACAAGCTGTTATTACTCATATAAATTACCAATGAAATATTTTTTAAGCATCATGCTGTACTGCAACCTCTTGTTGATTTGCCCGGAAGCCAAAGGGCAGGGCATAGCGGTTGTTGTTGACCCCGACAGCTATAACGAAGCCAAAGAAGAAATAACACTTTACCGCAACTCCCTTAATGCCGACGGCTTAAAAAGCTACCTGCTCATAGACCATTGGCACAACCCCGACTCAATAAAAGCCAATCTGATAAGGCTTTACAAACAAAAAGAAAACCCAATTGAAGGGGCTGTGTTTATAGGCGACATACCAATCCCCATGGTTCGCGATGCCCAACACCTGACCTCTGCATTCAAAATGGACCAGGACGGGTACGAATGGAACGAGTCGTCAGTCCCGTCAGACAGGTTTTACGATGATTTTGATCTGCAATTTTCTTTCCTGAAACAAGATTCGGCGCATTCAAATTATTTCTATTATTCTTTGCTGCCCGGCCCTGTGCAAAAAATAAAACCGGAGATTTACACCGGAAGGATAAAACCATTTGAATCTCCCGACAAATACGACGACTTAAAAAAATACTTGCGGAAAGTAACCCGGTTTAAACAACAGCAACATCAGGTAAACCAGTTGTTGTTTTTCGCCGGGCATGGTTATAATTCTGACGATATAACTGCCCGTATGGACGAAAAAACAGCTTTCTTTGAACAATTCCCGTGGTTCAAAACACAACAAAACGCCATTGAATATATTGACCATTCGATGGAAATCCCCATAAAAGAAAGGCTGTTGAGCGAATTGCAACGACAGGATCTCGACATTGCGGTTTTGCACCACCACGGCATGGACGACACCCAATACCTTAACGGAACGCCGGAAGTATCGGGAATTGCCCGGCAAATAGACGGGATTAAATATTACCTGCGCTCTAAATTGCGAACGTCTGACGACACAACTGCTTTAATTGCAAAATACACAGAGAAATACGGTGTGCCCAAAGAATGGTTCAACGGCACATTTTCCCCAGATGTTTCCGAAAATGACTCGTTATTCGACCTAAGCCTAAATATACACCTCCCCGATGTGCAAAGAATTAAGCAACAAGTGCCTTTTTTAATCCTCGATGCTTGTTTTAACGGCTCTTTCCACCTTAATAAATACATAGCCGGAGCTTACCTTTTTAACGAAGGGAATACACTGGCAGTACAGGCAAACTCGGTAAATTCCCTGCAAGACAAATGGGCCGACGAGTTTATTGGGCTGCTAGGGCTGGGGCTGCGTGCCGGGCAATGGAACCGGTTAAACTGCTATCTCGAAACGCACATAATCGGCGACCCAACTTTGCATTTCACAACGAAAAACCCGGAAATAGATTTGTCTTCGATTTTCACAAAAAAACAAAACAACAAAAAATTTTGGGAGAAACAGCTTAGTTCCCGGTATCCTGAAATGCAAACCCTGGCATTGCGCATGTTGTACGAAAACGGTTATGGGCAACTTTCCGGTTTGTTGTTGAAAACATATAATGAAAGCCCCAACGGGATTGTGCGCATGGAATGCCTCAAACTACTTACTGCATATAACGATGATAATTTTATTGAATGCCTTTCGTTGGCAACAAACGATTCGTACGAGATGGCCAGGCGACAGGCAATGTACCTTATAGGCAAAAGCGGCGATGCGCGCTTAATCCCATCGTTGATTAGCGTGGCAATAAAAAACAATGCCGCCAAACGGGTTGATTTTTGCACAAAACAATCATTGCAACTTTTCAAAGAAGAAGATTTGCTTAAAGCTTTTGACGAAATTTACGGACAAGAACAACACTTCACACAAGCAGATTCAACGAGAAATCAGCTTCGGGAATCAATAAGCTATAATTCTAATAAGTGGGGCAAATATTTCGAGAAATTATTTTTGCCCGAAACCCCCACAAAGAAAAAGAAATTCCCGATAGGCATACTCCGCAATTGCAACTACCACCCCGATGTGATACGTTTTTGCGAGTGGCTGCCCGAAGAACAGGACGAAGATGTGAAAATATTAATGCTGGAAGCTTTGGGATGGTTTAACGTTTCGTGCGAAAAGAACCACATTATTGCCACCTGCCGACAAATGATCAACAACAAAAACGAAAGCGGGGCGGTACGAAATGAGGCGTTAAAAACGCTAAACCGCTTAGAATACCAATGGTGGAGATGAATCATAAATTAAATAAACATATAAATAATACAAAAATGGAGCGTCTTTGTACAAATAATTATTAATTCACCCGGAAAAATTATTATTTGCAAACGAGATGCCCAACCTTACAATTAAAAATAAAAAAGAAACAAATGAAAATCAAAAAACTAATTCTGCTATCACTGGCAACTACAATTATTTTTTCATGTAGCACATCCAGTAAGTTTCCCCGCCAACAAAACACAGCAACAGTATTTAATGCGGAACAGCAACACCTGTTGGATTCAATATTGGAACGCGGATTGGACTACGAGGCTTTATATACAATTGTCGGGGAAATTAAACCGATGAGTTCCGTAGCATCGTTCTCGTTCCCGATAGCCAATACCGACAGCTTGAAAAAAACAGAAGGTGATGTTCTTGATTTAAGAGAAAACCAAAAATATTTAGACAAAATAGAACAGCTCCAGTCATTGGTAAGTACCTTGGATTACCCTGACCTGAAGTTTGTTCTCATACCTTACAAATGGGACTACAAAGGGCAGAGGACAATTCAACTTAGCGTGGTAAGGGTTAGTCTGCTCAACAGCCTATTGGAAAAAGAAGCTTCGTTTTTTGGGCAGTTCGGGTTAGTGCCTGGCACCGACCCCGCAGTTGTTGTAACAACAATTGAAGGTTGCGACAATTACGAACGCCTAAGGGGCTACGGCTATATGTTCGGCTACCCGGAATATGCGGTTGATTTTTTTGTAGATGCAACTGTTATAAAAGAGCAGACAAATAAATTTGTTGAACGCAACTTCTTTCAAATCCCCTCTTTTACAAGAAATGACGGGACTTTTGTTTATGCCTATCCCAAAGAGCATACGCCCGACAAAACAGACTCGACCATTTATTACCGTGCCGTTGAAGTTTTGGATCAATACAAAGAAATCAGGGGGGGGTATTTGAATGCAGACAGCACCCTACAATCAGTCAAACTATTAAACGATTTTTTCAGCATTGAAGCAACAAAATAAATGAACCGGGCAAAGGCTACTAAAATAAGTGCAATTACAGGCATATCGCTTGTAATTGCCAACATGATCGGGACTGGGGTTTTTACTAGTTTGGGCTTTCAGCTGGTAGATTTAAGCAATACGGCGGTAATACTGACCTTATGGATTGCCGGGGGCATTATGGCACTGGCAGGGGCTTTTAGTTATGCCGAAATCGGGACGGCAATAAAACGTTCGGGGGGCGAATATTCTTTCCTCTCCGAAATTTTCAGCCCTGTTGTGGGCTATCTGTCCGGATGGATTTCGCTAACCGTAGGGTTTGCCGCACCAATTGCATTGTCGGCCATTGCTTTTTCCGAATACCTGCCCGTAAATATTGCAAATGCACGCTTGCTGGGAGTTATAGTGATTTTGGGGATAACAACCATACACAGCCTGAGCCTCGACGTAAGTTCAAAATTCCAGAATATATCTACAATTTTAAAAGTATTGCTGATTTTGGTTATCGTTGGTTTGGGGCTGGCATTCCCTGCCGGAGGGGAAAATGCCATCAATTTTGAACCTTCCTTTGTAGGCGAAATAAAAACTACTGCTTTTGCCGTGGCACTTATTTATGTGAGCTATTCATATTCCGGCTGGAACGCCGCTGCCTATATCACAGAGGAGTTCAAAAACCCGGTAAAATCACTGCCTATTGCGCTTACCGTGGGCACACTGATTGTTACCATACTTTATACCCTATTGCAGTTTGTGTTCATAAAACACGTGCCTTATCAAGATTTGGCAGGTAAGCTAAACATAGGCACAATTGCCATAGAACACATGCTGGGCAGCGGTTATGCAAACTTTTTCGGAGGGGCAATTTCGCTGTTGCTGGTTTCGGGCATCAGCGCAATGGTCTGGGTTGGCCCCAGGGTAACCTCAAGCATTGCAAGCGACCACTCTTTGTGGAAATTTTTCAAAAACAACAAAAAAGGCATACCTGTAAAAGCATTATGGTTTCAGGGGATATTAAGTTCCCTTTTGCTTGTAACAGGCACTTTCGACCAAATCCTTGTTTATTGCGGCATACTCCTGAATATTTCTGCTTTGCTCACCGTGGTCGGGGTTTTCAAGCTGAGGATGCAAAACAAAGGAAAACAGACAGATGGTTATAAAAGCCCGTGTTTCCCGCTATTCCAGATTTTATTTATTGCCCTCGGGTTTTGGATTATTGGCTTTTCTTTTGTGAACAAGCCGCTTGAGACAATTATTGGCGTTGGCAACCTGGTTGCCGGGTTAATTACTTATTATATTAGCAAGCGCATGAAGGGGAAATGACATATTCTATGTTGGATATGTTGTTTCTTTTTTATGAATTTTACAATGGTACCTTCCATTGTAAAAGCCAAGGGATACTTGGCCCACCGCAAATTTTAACCTCCCGGCAAGGGTAGGTTATTGACTGGGGTTCGATTAAAATCTTGCCTCAGTTGTTTTTCCCTGCTTTTAAGGAAAGTTGCGGCTACCAATCTTTTTGCTTGGAGTCAATGATTATGGTTACCGGTCCATCGTTGAGCAGTTCAACCTCCATCATTGCGCCAAAAATACCTGTCCCTACTTTTTTGCCTAAAGACATCTCGGTTTTTTTGATAAAATTTTCATACATCGGTACAGCAAAACCGGGTTTTGATGCCCTTATGTACGAAGGCCTGTTCCCTTTTTTTGTGCTGGCGTGCAGGGTAAACTGGCTTACTATAAGCACATCGCCGCCAACGTCTTGCAACGAAAGGTTCATCACCCCGTCCTGATCGTCAAAAATACGCAGGTTCAACATTTTCTTAACCAGCCAGTCGATGTCCTCTTCTGTATCGGCATCCTCAATGCCCACCAGAACCAACAATCCTTCACCAATTGAAGAGACAGTTTTGTTTTCGACTTTTACCGAAGCCTTGGATACTTTTTGTATTACTATCCTCATTTTTACGTGTCTATAATATCACATGAAGCCCGGGGGGGCAACATTTTATAACAGCCCAACGAACACATGTTATCCCTGCCTATGCCGGACGTATATACCAAAATTTATCAATATTGCCTTTAACGTGTTATTAGCACGTGTTGTCACCTGTACTTTCATTTTTCCGCACAAATCTTCAATAATAATTAGCAAAATTACTTCACTTTCATTTCAATCCAATTTAATTAAAGAACTGCTCTAATAACTCCATCCGTCAATTTTATGGGATTATTATGCGAATTATTATAGAGATAGTTATAAAGATTGCAATTAAATGAAAACTCAACAAGCAATTTAGAAATTACATAGGTATCATCAATTGGTATCTGAACAATATTAGAATTCTTAATTTGAAAAGTTGATTCCGCTTTAAATTTGTTATACTCTTCATTGTTTTCAGGAGGGTCATAGCCTAAAAAACTCGAATAATGATAATCATTTTTATGATTTATTATTTCTATATAATATCCATAATATTTACTTGTTTCTTCCTTTAACTGTATTCCTGACGGAAGAAGATATTTAATAGGATATTCACCCTCGGCATATAATAATCCTTTAACATCAGGTCCTAATATAGACATTGTGTCAACGAGAAAAACACCACTTATTCCAAATTTAATACTATAGTCGTCATTATAATATGTATTGTAATATCCAATAATAGCAGAATCCTGTTCATTACCTGAAATTTTATATAGTCTTTTATACGTTTTGCCAAGGCTACCTGAAGACAGAGATGCTGAATACAATTCTATATGCTCGCCATTTATTTTACAAGAAAAATAAATGCTGTCCAACGAAATTTTTTCTTTATAATCAATTACCTCCTCATCGTCAACAATATTTAAATCATTGCTTTTTTCACATGACATTATATTCATTATTAACAATATGGTCAAGAATACAAATGTTCCTTTTTTCATTCTATTATGGTTTAATTAATTTCCAGTTTGGTTCTTTTTGTATTGATGCCAACATAAGGAAATGCCCAACGGGCTACTAATCCTTCTCTTTAACGAAAGGGAAATCAGGCGATTCAACCCGTGCTGATTCCATAAGCCCCAACATTTCTTCAACAACCTCCGGGTGTACTTTTGCCACATTATTCCCTTCCACAATATCTTTTGAAAGATCATAAAGCTCGGTGGTGGTTTTATCAGGAGACAGTACATTGTATTGCACCAGTTTCCAGTCGCCTTTGCGCAGTGCTCTCCTCCCCCCTTTTTCATGAAATTCCCAGTACAAATAGCCATGTTCTTTCTGCCCCTCTTTTCCGAGGAGTGTGGGCAAGAACGAGATCCCATCTATGTTTTCTGGAGTTTTAACGCCTGCCAGTTCTGCCACGGTAGGCATTACGTCCCAAAATGCAGAAATATGCCCGCTTTGGGCACCGGCTTTTATTTTTTCAGGCCACCAGACAATCATTGGCTCACGTATCCCGCCTTCGTACAAATCGCGTTTGTAGCCCTGCAAGGGGCCATTGCTGTCGAAATAATCAGGATCGGCACCACCTTCAAGGTGCGGCCCATTATCAGAACTAAATATTACTATGGTATTTTTATCGAGACCCAAGTCTTTCAGTTTGCCCAACACTTCGCCCACGTGCTTGTCGAGGAGCGTTACCATGGCAGCAAAGGCAGCGTGGCTCTGTGGTTGTGTGCCATATCCCCCGGACCTGAACCTAGGATGCCCTGGTTCAGTACCTTTGTAACTTTTTTCGGGAAGGAATTTACCTTCAAATTCTTTCATATATTTTTCGGGAAGCAGCAACTCGGCATGGGGGATTATTGAAGGATAAAACATAAAAAACGGTTTGTCCTTGTTTTTTTCGATAAACTGAAGTGCATGTTGGTGGATAGAATCCGCAGCATACTCCTCAAGCTTGTCTCCTGTATTTTTTGTAAAAAGTACTTTCTTTTGATTGTCCCATAAATAGGCAGGGTAGTAATTGTGGGCAAGACTCTGGCAATTATACCCGTAAAAAACATCAAATCCCTGCATGTTTGGGTCTCCTTCCGATGCCGGCGAACCCAATCCCCATTTGCCAAAAGCGCCGGTAACATAACCTGCTTGTTTCAACATTTCGGCCATTGTGAACGTTGAGTCAGGTATTGGCCATTGCCCTTCCGGTTTATTCCCTTTGTTGCCCCTGACCGGCGTATGTCCAGTATGCTGGCCGGTCATTAAAGAAGAACGCGATGGGGCACAAACAGTACATCCGGCATAATGTTGCGTAAACAACATGCCTTCTGCTGCCATTTTATCAAGGTTAGGGGTTTGGAAACGGGTTTGCCCGTAACAACCCAAATCGCCGTAGCCCAAATCATCTGCAAGTATATAAACAATGTTTGGCCTTGCGGGAGGTGCAACTTCCTGCTTTTGTTGATTTTTACACGAAAAAAACAAGGCACACACACAAAGAAAGATAGTCGGTTTAATCATTTATTTTAATTTTTGTTAGTCTTCAATATATCACTGTTCCAGGGATAAAAATACATAATATATTACAAAAACTATTTCTTTTTAACGAAATGCCGGCCAAGCTTCGGGACAATATCTTTTAAGCATCCGCTTTTAGTCGACATAGATGATGTTTCCTCTGCCTGGTAAATACAAATCACGTCTACTTCGCCGGAGCCATAATCAAAAAAGTCAATACCCTTCGAGTCGTACCAGTAAGCTGTATAGCTGCTACCCTCTTTTGTGCTTTCCGGATCGCCGTAAACATCGAAAACATCATCTATGTCGCTGCCAATAGAAATGCCTTTTTTGGTGGCGCCTACAAAAGGCTCCAAAACCCAGATATAATAAACCTCGTCAGTAGAACTTACCTCTTGCCCATATGTAAGGAAATCAAACTGTATGCCTTCGTTATAAAAATAAATTACATGATAATATATGCCATAATCTTCCAGATAATCATCGTAAACATAATGCAAAGTATCTGTTGAAGGATATACGGATTGTATCTCAGCCCAGGTGTCGTATAAATCAACATTTTCAATACCTTCCCCTTCATAAATTGTAACATCATAATCGGCTTCGACATTTATCGTATCTGACGCAGAATCTGACCCTCCACTGCCAATTGCAACTAAATTAACGACATAATTGCCGGCAGTTTTATATTCATGTGTGGGGCTTTCATCGAAAGATAAGCCCCCGTCGCCAAAGTCCCATTGCCAATAGCTGGCATTTACCGATTCGTTAGAAAAACTTACCGTTTCGCCCGTAGCAACGTCAGTACTGCTTGCTGTAAATGCAGCAGTAACGTCCTCCTCATCGCCGCACCCCACAAAAAAAAGAGGGGACAGCAGTAGCAAACCGCCCGTAAATGCTTTTATTTTTCTGCTTGTTTTCATTTTATTTCAATTATTAATTGGTTTATTTTTCCACACATCAGGAAATTAAGTATATGTTTTGTTACCGGGCAACCGTGTTGTTACCCTAAATTTTATTTAAAGGAAATTTGCAGTGGAAATATTAAAAAATACAAAGGGGATAAGCTGCAAAGGGGAACGATATTTACCAGTAGGGAAACTACCGTTAACAAACAGACAATCAGTTGAGGGTACAGTTTCGGCGCGCAATAAAACATCTCACAGGGGCATTGTTCACGCTAACGGAAAGATACCGGCGGATTATGCCCGCCGGTAAAGGGATGTGGCTTTTCACACCCGATTATCCTTGTAAAAACGACAATGCCTTTTCAATGGCCGCTTCTAAGCCAGAAACATCTTTCCCCCCGGCAGTGGCATAAAACGGTTGCCCGCCACCGCCGCCTTTGATTTCTTTTCCTGCTTTACGTACAATCTGTCCGGCATCAAGTCCTTTTTCCTGCACCAAATTTTCCGAAATCATTACCGTTAAATTAGGTTTCCCGTTAAATTCAGCGCCAAGTACCAGGAACATGTTTTCAACCTCGTTTTTCAACTGGAACGCCAAATCCTTAACCATCCCGGCGTTGTCAACATCAACCTGCCCCGATATAATATTAACGCCGCGTTCGTACAGTGCCCGGCTTTTAAGATCCAATTTCAATATTTTTATCCGTTCACGGTTAAACCCTTCAATCTGTTTGGAGAGTTCGCTGTTCTCTCTTATCAGGTTCATTACGCCCTCGATAATATCCTTTTGACCTTTTACCGTGTCCCGTATCGTTTTCAGCGTTTCCAACTGGTCGTTCACGTAGCGTTCTGCATGTTCGGCGGTAATGGCTTCGATTCGCCTGACGCCCGCTGCAATGGCTCCTTCCGAGACAATTTTAAACAGCCCTATTTGCCCGGTTGCGGCCACATGTGTCCCCCCGCACAGTTCTACTGATTTGCCAAACCTGATTACACGCACCTCATCGCCGTATTTCTCGCCAAACAGCATCATTGCCCCCATCCCCCTGGCTTCTTCTATAGGGACAGAACGTTTCTCCTCTTTCTGTGAATTTTCGCGGACTTTCTGGTTTACAATAGCTTCCACTTCCTTAATTTCTTCATCGGTCATTTTTTGGAAATGCGAAAAATCGAAGCGCAGGTGGTCGGCATTTACCAGCGAACCTTTTTGTTCTACATGGCACCCCAGCACTTTGCGCAGGGCGGCATGCAACAAGTGTGTTGCCGTGTGGTTATTGGCAATGCCCTCCCTTCGCCCACTGTTTACAACTGCCATAAAACTTTCGCCCGGTTCTGCGGGCAATTCTTTTACCAGGTGGACTATTAGGTTGTTTTCTTTTTGAGTGTCGAAAATCGGGGTTTTGCCACCTTCGTATTCGATATAACCGGTATCGCCAACCTGCCCTCCTGATTCTCCATAAAAAGGGGTCTGGTCGAACACGAGTTGGAAAAATGTTTTTTTCTTTTGCGCCACCCTGCGGTACCGGGCAATGCGTATTTCGGCTTCCAGCTTATCGTAGCCCAAAAATTCTGTTTTTTCAATTTGCCGCAACTCCACCCAGTCATCGGTTTCTTGGGCAGCAGCATTTCGCGACCGGTCTTTTTGTGCCTGCATTTCCCTGGAAAACCCATCCTGGTCGACACCAAGCCCGTTTTCGCGAGTGATCAGTCCGGTAAGGTCAAGCGGGAAACCGAAAGTATCGTACAATACAAAAGCATCTTTGCCTGCAATCTCTTTTGCTCCTTCTTTCTTAGCTTTTGCAACAATATCGTCCAATAATTTTATCCCTGTTGAAAGGGTACGCAAGAACGACTCTTCTTCCTCTTTTATCACTTTTTCGATCAGTTGCCGCTGGCTTGCCAATTCGGGGAACGCTTCCCCCATAGTGTCTTTCAGCACACCGACCAATTTATAAATGAAAGCATCCTTAAAGCCAAGGAAGGTGTACCCGTAACGCACGGCACGCCGAAGTATACGCCTTATGACATAACCAGCCTTGTTGTTAGAGGGCAGTTGCCCATCGGCAATTGCAAAAGCCACAGCCCGCAGGTGGTCGGCAACTACGCGCATGGCTATGTCATCTTTTTCGCTGGCGCCATATTTTTTGCCGCTCAGTTTGCCAAGCCCGGCAATCGTATTTTGGAAAATATCGGTATCGTAATTTGAAGTAACGCCCTGTAAGACCATACAAAGGCGTTCAAACCCCATCCCCGTGTCAACGTGTTTGTCGGGCAGGTTCTCAAGGCTACCGTTTGCTTTCCTGTTAAACTGAATGAACACAAGGTTCCATATCTCAATTACCTGTGGGTGGTCTTTGTTGACCAAATCAGCCCCCGGCACATTTGCGCGTTCCTCATCAGAACGGATATCAACGTGTATTTCAGAACATGGGCCGCAAGGCCCGGTATCGCCCATTTCCCAAAAATTATCTTTTTTATTCCCGTTCAGTATACGGTCTTTGGGCAGGTATTTCTCCCAGTGCCCCGCAGCTTCGTTGTCGCGACCCTGGTTGTCATCGGCACTACCTTCAAAAACAGTTGCATACAAACGGGAGGCATCAATGCCCATGCGCCCAACCAAAAATTCCCACGCCCAGCCGATGGCTTCCTTTTTGAAATAATCGCCAAACGACCAGTTACCCAACATCTCGAACATGGTATGGTGGTAAGTGTCCAGTCCAACTTCTTCTAAATCGTTGTGCTTTCCCGAAACACGTAAACACTTCTGCGTATCCGCCACGCGGGGATATTTTACCGGCTCGTTCCCCAAAAACTGATCTTTAAACTGGTTCATCCCCGCATTGGTAAACATCAGGGTCGGATCGCCTTTTACTACCATTGGTGCCGATTTTACTATTTGATGCCCTTTTTCTTCAAAAAAACCCAAAAATGCCTTACGTATTTCTTTAGAAGTCTTCATATATCCTGTCCTTTTTTTACAGTATTGTTAAAAAAAATTAATGTAACTAAAATAATTTAGCCCCCTGAATGTTATTTAGTTACATTTACTGCGTGATTTTAAAGATGTAAATTTAAAATTCTTGCAAATTTAGATGTTTTAATTAAATTTGTTTAGAAACTGAAACTAAAAATTAGCCTTAATTATATGGCGAAAAAAAAGTATAAGTTTAATCCGGTTACGCTCAGTTACGAACGGGTCGGTATTTCAATAAAAGAAAAATTCGCAAAGATCTCTGCCTACCTGGCCAGTTGTTTGGCAATGGCTTTAATTATTGTGGTCGTTTTCCTTAACATGTATGAAACCCCTAAGGCAAAAGCCCTGAAAAGGGAAAATAAACGGTTGTTGTCCCAGTATGAGCTAATGTCAAAGGATCTTGGGAAAATAGACAAAGTGCTGGCAGAACTTGAACAGCGCGACGATAACATTTACAGGGTGATATTTGAAGCAGAGCCCATCCCCTCATCTATTAGGAAAGCCGGGTTTGGGGGGGTCAACAAATACTCGGAGCTTGAAGTGCTAAACAATTCGGAGCTTGTAATAGAAACAGCCAAGAAACTCGACATGATTGCCAAAGAAGCATATATCCAGTCGAAATCGTATGACGAAGTTTTAGAACTTGCACTAAACAAAGAAAAAATGCTGGCATGCATCCCGGCCATCCAACCGGTTGCCAACAAAAACCTAAAACGTACTGCCAGTGGTTGGGGCTACAGGATACACCCCATTTATAAAGTCCGTAAATTCCATTACGGCATGGACTTCTCTGCCCCCAAAGGCACACCTGTTTACGCAACAGGCGACGGCACGGTGACCCAGGTAGGGGGCTCGTCCAGGAACCGTGTAGGTTTTGGGCTGCTGTTAAAAATTGACCATGGCTATGGTTACGAAACTGTTTATGGGCATTTAAGCGGGTTCAATGTAAAACGTGGGCAAAAAGTAAAACGTGGCGACACGATAGGTTATGTAGGGAACACAGGTGGCTCAACAGCCCCGCACCTTCATTACGAGGTACACAAAAACGGAAGGGCCATAAACCCTGCATACTATTACTACAAAGACCTTACCCCGCAGGAATACGATAAAATGATTGCCATTTCTTCAAATATCGGACAAACATTGGATTAAAATCAGGTGCCCTATAAAGAACCTAAAATAGAAAAAGTGCTTTTTACCATTGGCGAAGTGGCACAAATGATGGATGTGGAAACCACTGTAATAAGGTACTGGGAAAATCAATTCGAAGCATTAAAACCCAAAAAAAACAAAAAAGGCAACCGCTTGTTTACAAAGGAGGATATTGAAACGGTAAAATTGATCCGACACCTGGTAAAAGAACGCGGGCTGACCATAAAAGGTGCAAAACTAAAATTAAAAGAAAACCCCGAAGGCACCACGCACGATTTCGAGATTGTAAAAAAATTACAGGCAATAAAACAGGAACTGGTTGAAATAAGGGATAAAATGGCATAAAATGGCAAAGCTTAAAGAAATCACACGCTTTTTTGAAGAACTTGCGCCACTGCAATTGCAAGAACCATACGACAACTCAGGGCTGCTTGTCGGGATGCCCGGGGCAGAAGTTGGCTCCGCCCTCATTACATTGGATGTTACAGAGGAAGTGGTAGATGAGGCCATTGCCCAAAAAGCACAGCTTATTGTTGCCCACCACCCCGTTGTCTTCTCAGGCATGAAAAAGTTTACCGGCAAAAACCATATAGAAAGGATCGTAATAAAAGCCATAAAAAACAACATTGCCATTTATGCCGCGCACACCAACCTCGACAATGTTTGCGGCGGCGTTAATTTCAAAATCTGCGAAAAACTGGGACTGCAAAACTGCAAAGTACTCCAGCCCGTAGAAAAACAGTTAAAAAAACTTGTTGTTTTTGTCCCTGGCAGCCATCTCCAAAATGTAAGGGAAGCAGTTTTTGCCGCAGGGGCTGGGAATATAGGCAATTACGATTACTGTGGCTATAGCTCGGAAGGGACAGGCAGTTTCCGTGGGAACGAAAACTCTAACCCATTTGTGGGCGGGAAAGGCAAAATACATTACGAGAAAGAAACAAGGTTTGAAACCATATTCCCGGGATATTTACAACACAAAGTAATAAGTGCCCTTTTAAAATCGCACCCTTACGAAGAAGTGGCTTTTGATATTTACCCGCTGGAGAACAACTTTACAAAAGCAGGGATGGGAATGCTCGGGGAACTCCCCGAAGAAAAACAGGAACTGGGATTTCTTCAGCAATTAAAGGACACATTTAAAACCGGGGTTATAAAACATACACGCTTAACAGGGAAACCGGTTAAAAAGGTGGCAGTATGCGGCGGTGCAGGCTCGTTCTTGTTGAATAATGCCATTGCTGGGGAAGCCGATTTTTTCGTCTCCGGAGATTTTAAATACCACCAGTTTTTCGATGCAGAAGGGAAAATAGTAATTGCAGACATAGGGCACTTTGAAAGCGAACAGTTTACTAAAGAACTTTTTTATGAATTACTTACGAAAAAATTCCCTAAATTTGCAGTCCGTTTGTCGGAAGTGGATTCCAACCCGGTTTTTTACTTCTGATTTTTTTTAGTTTGAATTTAAACAATACATAGCTATGAATGCACCATATTCAAGGCAGGAAGACAAAGACATTTCTATAGAAGAAAAATTACGCGCATTGCATGAATTGCAAAGCGTGGTTTCAGAAATCGACAAAATAAAAACACTGCGGGGCGAACTCCCCTTAGAAGTGCAGGACCTGGAAGACGACATTGCAGGGTTGAAAACAAGGTTGAAGAACTTGGGGGAAGACATAAAGAACCTCGACACAGCAATAAGCAACAAAAAAATTGCAATCAAAGATTCACAGGCCTTGATTGCAAAATATACCGAACAACAAAATAACGTAAGGAACAACCGCGAATTCGATTCCCTTTCAAAAGAAATTGAGTTCCAGGGGCTTGAAATCCAACTTTCAGAAAAGAGGATAAAGGAGTTCACTGCCGATATGACAGCGAAAAAAGAAACCATGTCCTCTTCCGATAAATTATTGAAAGACAGGGTTGAAGATTTGGACCGCAAGAAAAAAGAACTGGAAGAAATTACTGAGGAAACAAAAATCGAAGAAGAAAAGTTAAGCGCAAAGACTGAAAAAATCGAATCGTTTATAGAGCCAAGGTTGCTCACAGCATTTAAACGGATCCGCAAAAATGCACGTAACGGGCTTGCGGTGGTAACCATCCAGCGTGATGCCTGCGGAGGGTGTTTTAACAAAATCCCGCCACAGAGGCATCTGGATATTGCCAGCCGGAAAAAAATTATTGTTTGCGAATACTGCGGCCGCATTTTGGTAGACAAGGACATCAATATTGTTGAAGCAGAATAAATTCAATATAAAAATTGGACAAAAGCCGGTTCTAAATTTTGAGCCGGCTTTTTCTTTATGCTGAACATTGTTTATATTGACTTGTTTGTGCCCCCCTAATGGCTTCCGCAGCCCGCACACAGATTGCCCATTATATCCCCTGCTTATTTTATTGTACAGAATTATTACTTTTGGGGCAAAACAAATTACCGTTGGCTAAACAAATTGACAATAAGCAGGAGCTATTTATAATCCAAAAGATGGTTGAGGGCGACACAAAAGCCTTCAAATATTTCTTTGACGAGTACTATGCCGACCTCTGCAATTTTGTAAATATCTATTTAAACGACAGGGACTTGGCTGAAGAAATTGTCCAGGACATATTTGTTTATTTTTGGGAAAACAAAAACCGCATACATATCGACCATTCCGTAAAAGCATACCTGTTCAATGCATCTAAATTCCGGAGCCTGAGAGAAATAAGGGACAAAAACACCAGGGACAAAATATTGAAAGAAATCGGAGAAAACAGGCAAGGCCATCCGGCAGATGGCAATGAACCTTTTTTTGATCCCGATGAATTCCGGGCAGTGCTCAATTCGGCAGTAGAAGGGTTGCCACTTAAGTGCAAAGAAATATTTTTGTTGAGCAAAAAAGAAAACCTCAGCAACAAAGACATCGCAGAGAAACTGCACATATCTGTAAAGACCGTGGAAAGCCAGATGACCATAGCCCTAAAAAAACTGCGCCATTACCTGAAGCCCTACCGGGGGAAAATATTTGCCCTCTTTTTATTTTATTTATTCTAACCTGTTGTAAGGTTGGATTTTAAAGAGTGCCGAAGTAGGGAAAAATTTTATCTTGATTTTTTCAAAACAAAAAAACCGGGAGTTGCCCCCCGGTTCTTTATATAGCAAATGGTTCAAAGCTTAATTTTCATAGCCGGTATTTTGCCCCAAATCCGCATCAACATTTAAATCTATCTGGCTTTGTGGTATTGGGAATAAATTTTGGTAATCTTGTATGTTCAGCCCTGGGAATTTTGGGTTGTTGTTGTATTCGCGCACCCTTTCTACGAAGCACCCAAACCTTCGCAATACATAGTGGCGGCACTCTTCGCCGTACAGTTCCCTCGCACGTTCGTCAAGTATTGCCTCTTGGTCAACGTCTGATGTTTCAATTGGCGTGGCGTTAGCCCTGTCCCTAATTGCGTTTATGTCGTCCCTTGCCAAGTCCAATTTACTCAGGCCCAGATAGGCTTCTGCACGGAACAAGTAAGTTTCGGCCAAGCGCATTGAATATATGTCTTTGTGCACATGTCCGCCACCAGAGCGGGCTTCATCTGTAAAGTGATGGCAAGGATCTGCAAATTTCATAAGGTAAGGATAAATATACTGGCAAGTGTCTTTTATCGCATTCCTGCCTGCCGATTCTGGATAAAGGCTGAAATCTATTAGCTTTCCGTCATAGGCTGACTCAGGATTGTCGAAATAGAATTTCCTTTTTATGTTGTGGGGCGCATTACGTATGTCGTTGTCCCAATCGCTCTCCCATATATCATATACCCAGTAACTCGTAGGGCGTATCCATGAAACAGGGCGGCCAAGTGTGTCGCTGTATCCGGTATAGCTGCCGTTATAAAGCTCTCCCAGAATTGCTTTTTTGCCATCAGGCGTATTGCCCATCCTGAAATATGCAGGGCCCCAAGCCCGTTCCCCGGGGAAACTTGACCCGCCTGTAATATCTGGTTCAAACTGGACTACCCATATTGCCTCTGTATTTTCGGCGAGGTTTTGGTTGCCATAGGCAAACAGGTCGAGAAAAACGTCACCTGTACCGAAAACATCGGTCGTGCTGCCAAAACGTTCTGTCATCAAAGCATATCCATAATCGTTTATCACATGGCTTGCTGCATCAACTGCATTTTGGTATTCTTCTTGGGCAAGGTAAACCTCGCACAATAAATGCCAAGCAGCCCCTTGGGTTATCCGTCCATAGTCTTCTTCTTCGCCCGGCTTAGGCAAGTTTGCCGCAGCATATGACAAGTCTGTTTCCATTTGCCCGTAAACCTCTGAGGTAGGATTCCTGACAAAATCTGTTTTTGCCGATGTAACTACCTCTGTCACCAAAGGCACATCTCCGTAGAAAGAAACCAAAAAACGGTATGCATAAGCCCTGAAAAACATGGCTTCTGCAAGATAAGCTTTTTGTTGATCCTCATCGTCCCAAATAGATTCATCGGCATTGTTTATACCTTCAATAAGGACATTTGCATACTGTATTAGTTGGTACATGCCAATCCAAAAATTCTCAGCGTCAGAGTTGGCAGGCGTCAAATATGTTTCATAGTCGCAAGGGAAACTTGTACTTGCGGGATCTTCCCCGTGAAAGGCGACATCGGTGCCCAGCCCCCTGAAGATCGAGAATTCGCTTTGTCCAAGCCCACCTGTGCCAAACCAATCAGAACGTACTTTGTCGTGCAAACCTGCTATCCCTTGAGAAATACCTGCAAGCGAACTGTAGGCATTGTCAGCAGAAAGAAAGTCGAGCGGCTCCTCTTCCAAGCCCGTGTCGCACGAGGTGAAACTCAAGGTGGTTGCAATAGCTAACACTAATGTTATCAATAGCTTGTTAAATTTTATTATATTTTTCATTTTTACTTATTTTTGTGATTTAGCATTGCTATTTAAAAAGTTAATTTTAAACCGAGTGTGATATTTCGTATCATAGGCACATCTTCTGTGTCTGTTTCCGGATCCCACCCCGACCATTTAGTCCATGTGTGCAGGTTTTTACCTGTAACGTAAACCTGGAAATCGTGTACTGTGCCCAAGAATGAAAGGACTGAAGGATCTATACGGTAAGCAAGCGACACGTCTTGTAACCTTACAAAACTGCGGTCTTCATAAATGCCACTTGTTGCGGCAGGCGAGTTGTAAATACCGGTTGCGTTTGTCACCCCGTTGTCTGGAGTCCAGTATTGGCGTACTGCAGATTGGTTTACGCGGTAAACATTGTCAGATCTCGAATTGACATTGACTTGGTCGTAGTTGTTCTTTATATAATAACCATTGCCGCCCTGTATAGAGTTTAGCAAAACATACAATGAAAAATTTTTGTACCTAAACGTGTTTGATATGCTAAAACGGTAGTTTGGTGCTTCGTAGCCAACTATGTCCCTGTCATTTGAGTCGATGTCGCCGTCTGGTTCTTCGTTGTTTATCTTTCCTTTAACACCGTCAACATATTTATACTGCCCGGGATACCATCCGTCAAGTATTTCGCCATTGTAAAGTTCTTCTTCGGTCCAAACTGCACCGTGCCATTTGCCTCCTTGGAACACATAGTCGTACTGGGCAGAAATAGGCTCGCCAACAAACCATTCGTTCCCTGTGTCGTAGTCGTTTTCGCCACCGTAGAGTTTGGTAATCTTATCCCTGTTCAAAGAGAAGGTAAAGCCAGTTTTCCACTGGAAGTCGCGTTTTTTTATGTTCTGTGTTGTCAACTCTATTTCAACACCTTTGTTTTCCAGTTCTCCAATGTTTGCCCAAACTTCTTCGTATCCGGTCATTGAGGGTATGCCCCTTTCCACCAACACGTCAGTAGTTTTTGCGCTATAAACATCGACAGAACCCATAATCCTTTGATCAAGGAAAGCATAGTCAACCCCAAAATTCAATGAGGCAGTGCGTTCCCAGCTCAATTCTGCATTTTCCAATGATGAAGGATAAACCGTAATTGCGGTTGTTGAGCCATATATGTAGCTGCTATTGCTAAACTGCGACAAACTTGAGTAACGGCCAATCCCCTGGTTTCCGTTGACACCGTAAGAGAGCCTTAATTTCAGGTAAGGGAAGTCCATGTCTTGCAAGAAAGGTTCTTCTGAAGCTACCCAGCCCACAGACACAGAAGGCAAATTGGCATATTTCTGGTTTGCGCCAAAACCGGAGAAACCGTCCCTGCGCAGGGTACCTGTCAACATATAACGGTTTTTGTATTGGTAGTTTAACCTCCCCATGTACGACAAGCTCTTTTCTTCCCAAGCCTGGGAAGGGTCGTCATCATCGGGAGAAAGGCTATATATAGTGCCCAACGACATGTTGTTGTAGCCCAGCACATCGTTGTCGAAATTTTCGGCAGTTATCTGAGAAAAAGAGCCATGGCGTTTTTCCTGGCTGAAAAGCAAGGTAGCGTTTAAAGAATGCTCGCCAAACGACCTCAAATAAGTAAGTATGTTGTTATAGATCCAACTGCGCGAATCTTCGTATTCTTTCACAGCTTTACCATTGTTGCCTGCCCCATCGTTCACATATACCGGGTAGAATGTAAAATTGCGGCGGTTTGTGTATGTATTTGAATAGTCGAAGCTATATGACAATCCTTTTACAAAAGGCACGTCGATTTTTGCCCGGGCAACGATGAAAACGTTGTTTCTGATGTCCTCGTTGATGTCGTATGTATCGCCGAGCGGGTTTGGCATATATGATTCGCCTGTAAGCCATGTTGCAAAGTTGGGGTCTCCTATGTCGTTGTTTGCCAACGGGCTGGCACTCCTTGCATCGCCCAGGTCGGCATTAACGCCAGAATAATCCCTGCACGAATAGGCTACGTTTACCCCAATGTCAAACCAGTCTGTTATTTTTCCTTCCATGTTTGAACGCAAAGTATAGCGTTTAAACTGGTCGTTTTCCAATATGCCTTCTTCGTTTACATAGCCACCAGAGACAAAATAATTCATGTTGTTTTTCTTGCCCGCAAAGCTCAGGTTATAGTTTTGTATAGGGGCAACCCTGGTAACCGCGTCAACCCAGTCAACCTCGTTGCCTGCAATGTAATTTGTTTTTTCCTCCTCTGTCCTTAAGAAAGAAGCAACAGTTTCGCGATCTGTAACATCAGGCCTTGTCGGTTTCCCGCTGTCGCTTGTTGGACCGGTAGCGTACCATGCATATAAGTCTTGTTGGTAATAGTAGTCGAGCATCCTGACCGCATATTGCTCGGCGTTCATCACTTTCATTGGCGTATTGGTGATGTCCTGGAATCCGTAGTTCATCGAGAAAGTTATCGTAGGCTTGTCGGTGGTCCCGCTTTTGGTCGTTATAATAATTACCCCATTGGCAGAACGCGAACCATAAACGGCTGCTGCACTGGCATCTTTCAATATGTCGATATGTTGGATATCGTTCACGTTTATGTCTGATATTGAACCATTGTAGATAATACCGTCCAAAACGATCAAAGGTTTGTCGTTTGCAGACAAAGAAGTTTGCCCGCGAATAGACAATGAAGGTTCTCCCCCGGCAAGGGCATTGCTCCCAACCGATGAGTTCACACCTGCAGAAAGCCCTGAGAGGGATTGAGAAAGGTTAACTGTTGGCAATGCGGACCTGTCTTCCAAATCTACCCTTTTAACTGAACCTGTAAGGTCGCTCTTCTTCATAACACCGTAACCTACAGCAATGACTTCTTCCAGCCCAATGGTTTCTTCTTCCAGTTCAATATTTATGTTTGTTTTTCCCTCAACAACAACCTCTTTTGCTTTCATCCCCACAAAAGAAAACTGGAGGGTAGAGCCTTCCGGCACGTTAATCAACACATATTCGCCATCGGGGCTTGTTACCGTGCCCTGGGTGGTACCTTTTATGATTACGGTAACTCCGGGCAAAGGCAGCCCTTCAACAGACGTGACTTTACCAGTTATTTTCTTTTGCTGTTGGTGTCCCGTAAATTCGGCAAACTGGCTATGCCTAGGCACAATAATTATATGCCGGCCAATGGTCTGGGTGGTTACCGGTTCTTCTAAAAAGAGTTGGTCCAGTATGGTGTAAATAGTTACATCTTCTGTTTTTATGTTTACCTTCCGGTTAACGTCCACCTCGTTGTTGTCGTACATGAATGTAAACTCCGAGTTGTTTTCGATGTACAGGAGCACATCTTTAATGCTTGCATCTTTTAGGTTTACCGTAAGCTTTGCCGTTTGGGCATATGAGTCGTCGGCGAAACTGCTCAAAAGCCCGAAACCGCAAATAAGTATAAGCATTAGCTTCATTGTTAGTAAAAGTTTAAAAATGGAGGAATTGATCAAGCTCCCCCCTGATTTTTCATGATTTTTTTTCATAGTTTTGTTTTGATTTTTTGATTTAGTATCATTGAAAGTCACAAGCGGCAATTTGTTTCTTTTTCATGATACTTAGATTAAACAATTTTTTTTTACAGACCTGCCCTACGGCAGGTCTGTTTTTTTTTAAAAGAATGGTGTTATTTGGGCATAGGCATAATTTTTTTAGTTAGCATATTTAATTTTTATTTCTTTCCCATTTATCTCATATCTCAATGGGGTCATTATTTTCATCATTTCAAGCATTTCCCTAAGCGATTCGGTTTTTATTTTGAACGTATATTTATGCCTGCCCTCCATTTTTTGGTCTATGGCAATGTTTACCCCATACCACCGTTCAAGGTATTTTATAGCTTCTTCCAGTGGGGTGTTGTCAAAAATAAGCTCGTTGTTCTTCCATGTACTTATAACATCAGGGGAACAATGCGCAAATTCTATTTTATTTGTTTGCTTGTTCAGCAATGCCTGATCGCCTTTTGTCAGTTGCCTTATTTCACCGTTTTCGTCAGAAATGCCAACCCTACCTTCGGCAACCGTTACCTCCTGAAAGATGTCATTGTCGTAATTCTTTATATTAAATTCTGTGCCATAGACGTTTACGCTTAACGAGCCGCATTTGACGCTGAACCTCTTAACTTTATTTTTTTTCACATCGAAATATGCTTCCCCGTTCAAGGTTACTTCCCTTTTCCCCATGTTAAAAAAACCATTGTATTTAAGGGTGGAACCTGAATTTAGCCACACCAACGAGCTGTCGGGCAAAACAACGATCGACTTTTGCCCCAATGGCGCAACTATTTCTGTGCATTGTTGGGGCAATAGCCCATAGCCGGCCCACAAAGCAGAAAATGCGACAATAAGCACCGAAATTGCAGCGGCATACTTTAATGTTTGCAACAATATTGTTTTGGGATGGCGTTTCTGTGAAATTTTTTTGTTGATTTTTCCCCAGGCTCTTTTCTTGTCAGGAGAAGGTTGCTTTGGCAAATTACCTGAGGCTACATAACCATAAAAAGCATCAATCATCACTTTCTGGTTTAACTTGTCTTCTTCCAGCCAACGGCTCAATACTCCAACCTCCTCTGAATCAGCCTTTTTCTCGAAATATTTACCAATAATATGCCAAGGCGTAGCGTTCATTGTTTTAGTTATTATAAAAACAAGGCACATAACTCTGTGCTTACCCCTATCCCAAAAATGATTTTTTTTAGAAAAAATTAACCTTACCCCCTCTGCTGCCGCTACCTGTTTTTTTTGCTACTGCCACCTTTCTACATTTTGTTTTCACTAGTGATCTAAAATGATAAAGAATGCTCAACGCATAGAAAAGCCATTAGGGCGGCAAAGCTAAATATCTCGTTGTAGTATGGGCGCATAAAGTCCCTTATCAATTTAAATGCCTTGCCCATTTGGTTTTCAACTGTTTTTGCAGAAATGTTTAGTTGCCCTGCAATTTCTTTATAGGAGAGTTCTTTCTCTTTTGCCATTAAAAAAATTTCCCTGCACTTGGGAGGGAGTGTGCCTATAGCCTGATCGACCAAACCAAAAATCCACTCCCTGTCTATTGTTAAGTCAGAAAGCTCCCATGAATAAGTTTGGTCAAATCCGGCAAGTGCATCGTGTATCTTTGACTTGTTTTTTTTGTTCCGGAGGTAGTTTAGCCCTTTGTTTTTTACAGAGCTGTACAGATATGACTTTACAGAGCTGGCAATTTTAATGTTTGCCCTATTCTCCCAAAAATAAACATATATGCCTTGGACGATTTCTTCTGACATGTCTAACGACTGTGTATAAAAATTAACAAAGGCACATAAGTCGGTGTAGTACTTATCGAAAAAGAAACGAAAAGCATCTTTGTCGCCGCCAGCCATGCGGTTGAAAATAAATAGCTCTTCATAATTTTTCTCGCTCATTGTGGTTAGTTAAGTAAAAACATTAACTGATTCATGCAACAATCATGTCTCCAAAGGTAATTAATGTGTAAAATTAAATTTCTTCAATCCAAATTTATCTTTGACGGGCAGTAACTTCCTTGCACGCTGGCATCCGGAATATTAAACAATCCTGCAATCTGCCTGGTATTAAGCCCTGTTTTTGTTGCCGGCACAAAAAACAAATCATATTGAGTGATCTGGGGATCCTTTTTGTCAACTTTTCTGTAAATGCAGGGTGGAAATGGTTGAACTTCTCCTGGAAACTTCCCCAGTTGTTTGACAATATATATTTGCCGTTCAATTGATTCTTTAGTTTCAGAAACAATATTTTTTCTAGCACACATAACTAAAAATTTTTTCACAAAAAGACATGTGAGGATTATTACATCGAAAATTGTGCTTATAACATTAACCGGGGTAAAAGTAAAATTATTTATTGTTTTTTTTTATGATTTACGTTTCATTCTCCATGCGTAAATTCAAGCAGTAAATGAGAAACAACAGCCCCCCCTCCCCTATTTTAAGGCTTTTTATCCTCATAAAGGGGGAGCTGTCATTTTTATTTTCATTGCAATATTTTTCCTGTTTAAATCAAGCCATAAACGAACGAAAATATTGGGTGCATGGCTATTTGACCATAAAATCCAACATTTTTTTACCTTCCAGGCAAGCTTCCATCCGATCGCCAATTTGTACTTTGCCTGCCCCGGCTGGCGTACCGCAATAAATTAAATCGCCAATTTTTAACGTCATATATTTCGACACATGCGAAATAATTTCCTCAAAGCCGAACAACATCATTTTGGAGTTTCCTTCCTGTACAGTTTTGCCATTTTTGTCCAATTTAAAATTAATGGCTTCCGGGTCAGGGAAAATGTTTTTGTCGAGGAAAGTACTGCTTATTGCCGCCGCCTGGTCAAAAGCCTTTGCTTTTTCCCAGGGCAGTCCTTTTTCCTGTAATTCCTGCTGTACATCGCGGGCAGTAAAATCAATACCAAGCCCAATTTCATCAAAATAGCGGTGGGCAAAACGTTTCTCAATATTTTTCCCAATCCTGTTGATTTTTATTACCAGTTCAATCTCGTGGTGGACTTCTTTGGTCCAGTCGGGGATGTAAAATGGGTCATTGTTCCTGAGCAATGCAGAATCGGGTTTCAGAAAAAACACCGGTTCGGCAGGAATATCGTTTTTAAATTCCTGTGCATGAGCCACGTAATTCCTTCCAATACAGATTATTTTCATTTTTTGTTAACTTCTAAGCCGCAAGCTTTGCCTACGGCCCCTTGTTATATTTCTTGAGCCAATTCCAAAAAATGAGGGGACTTACTTAACCATCATACGCAATTTTATTTGGGTGAGCACCTTTTTTGTGTACAACGGGAATTCGCTGTTCATTATCCAGCCAAAATAACCGGGTTGTTCTTCCAAAACTTTTTCTACCGGGACCCCCTTGTTTTTCCCAAAATTAAATACCTCAACATTATTTTCATCGTATACTATCCGTCCCACAAAATCAACATTCCGGTCGTACGAAGAAAAATCGCTCAACTTTTGCACATCGTTTACAATCGGCACAGATTGTTTTCCTTGGTTGTCTTCGTAAACAGCATCTTTATACACGTCAAGCTGTGCCTTTAAGACTTCGAAAGTGGCTTTTGTATCGGCCATTGCGCTATGTGCGTCTATCAATTGTTTGTTGCAATAGAATTTGTAAGCGGCGGCCAGTGTCCGCTTCTCCATTTTGTGAAAGATGGCCTGGACATCTATAAATTTTCTTTTTTTGAAATCAATATCGATATCGGCACGTAAAAATTCTTCTGCAAGTAAAGGGATGTCAAAACGGTTTGAGTTAAAGCCTGCCAAGTCGCAGCCTTCGAGGAACTTTGCCAGCGTTTTGGCAACTTCTTTAAAAGTTGGGGCATCTTTTATGTCGTTGTCTGTAATCCCATGTATTTTTGAAGATTCCTCCGGGATAGGCATTTCGGGGTTTATACGCAACGATTTTTCTTCTTCGCTCCCGTCAAGGTTGACCTTCAACAAGGCAATTTCAACAATACGGTCGGTAACAATATTTATCCCTGTTGTTTCCAAATCAAGAAAAACTACCGGATTTTTTAAATTAAGGTTCATGTGTATTACTTAAATAGAAGGTATGTAAAAAAATTATGGCGCCCCACGAAAAAAAGTTTTCTATGCTTTTGTATGGATTTTAATATCCATCTGCAAAAATGGTTTTAAATTTTTAAACCCATAAAGCCTTGCAAAAACATTTTTTAGAGAACGCCTTGGGGGCATACCTTTCAAAATTAATAATTATTCAGTTTTATGCGTTTACCATCATTGGCATCAGGAGCATTAACATATCCTCATCGTCGTCTTCGTTTTCTTCAGGGAGCAGCAGCCCTGCACGTGATGGATCGCTTAACTCTACCTTTACGTTCAGTGACGATATGTTGCTCAATATCTCCTGTAGGAAAGCAGATTTGAAGCCAATTTCAATTTCGTCCCCTTCGTATTCGCAGCTCAGGCGTTCAACGGCAGAAATAGAAAAATCGATGTCTTGTGCCGACACTACGAGCTGGTTGTCTTTGATGCTCAGTTTCACGAGGTTGCTTGCCTGGTTTGAGAATACAGCAACACGTTTTACGGTATTGAAGAACGCCACCCGGTCTATTACCATATTGTTCGGGTTATTGGTAGGTATTACCGAGTTGTAGCTTGGGTAATTCCCTTCTACCAAACGGCAAATAAGTTTGTAATTGCTTAATGTAAAGAAAGCATTTTTGTCATCGAACTCAACCTTTACGTCAAACTCTTCTTTTGGCAGCAGGTTCCTTAGCAGACCGGCCGGTTTTTTGGGCAGTATAAAAGATGAATCGAATTCGGCAGTGGCATCGGGGCGGCGGTAACGCACCAGCTTGTGTGCATCAGAAGCCACAAATCCTATGAAGTCGGGTGTTATTTCCACAAAAATCCCGTTCATTACCGGGCGCAGCTCATCGTCGGCAGTGGCAAACAATGTTTTATCGATCCCTTTCAGTAAAACATCGTGCCCCATAACTACAGAGGAAGCCGAATCTTCATTTAACTTCGGCAGCTCAGGGAAGTCCTCTCCATCTTGACCTACAATACTAAATTTACCATTGTCTGAAAATATTTCTATGGCAAAAGTCTCGATGTCAACATGAAAGGTCAAAGGTTGTTCGGGGAATTCTTTTAATGTATCGGTAAGCAATTTTGCAGGGACTGCAATAGTCCCTTCCCCTTCAATATTTTCCAGCTCCATACTGGTAATCAGGGTCGATTCGGTATCGGATGCGGTAATGGTTAATTCGTTTTCTGAAAGTTGAAAAAGAAAGTTATCCAGGACAGGTATGGTACTTTTACTGCTGATTACCTTGCCTATTGCGGCCAAGCGATGTAACAACTCGGTACTTGAAACTACAAACTTCATAAGTAATTATTTTATTTTTAATTTTTTTTAGCTGAATTACCTCTTGTATAATACTGTATAAGAGCATACTAATTTTAAACACAAAAGAAAAACCAAGTACACGAATATACAAACTTTAATGATATTAACCTATCCTGATATGTTTGATTTTTTTAATAAGCCTTTTTTGTTTTATTTCTGGCTGAATTTTCTCCGCCGGACATAGTTGTATGCCAGTCCGAAAATGGACACAAGCACCATGGGCAGGGCAAGGTTTAGCCATTGCCATTTTGTTTTTTCTTCCCTGAGCCTCACTTTGTCGAGCATCCGCAATTTAACGGTGCGGCTCCTTAGTTGCATGATCCCCTGCTCGTCGTTTAAATAGTAAACCAAGTTTAGCAAAAACTCTTTGTTGCCAAAAGTCATTCCCGAAACCCTGTCGAAGCCCAGTTCTGAATAGCGGGGCGGGTTTGTTGAGTAGTTCACTCGGTTTGCCATCAAGTCGCCATCGGCAATTATTGCCATTTTGGTCGGCTTGCTTTTGTTTATGACGTTTTTGGCAGGCTGTATCCCCAATGCATCGAGCATACGGTGCCGGAATACCGAGGTGAATTTTCCCTCCAGCATTGCCCCTACCGGGATAAAGGCTTCGTGGAACAATTCCCTTGCAGGCGGGTTGTTTATGTTTTGCAGGCTCACAGATGAAGGGGATTTTACCCGCCGCGCATTTGGCGATGTTGTCAGCAAAATGCTTTTTTTCACTTCCGGGTTGCCTGATATTGTGTCGATAGAAGACGCAAATTCAGAAAACACATTGTTTAGGTTGCGGGTTGCCGGGTGCTTGTCTGAGGGAACAAGCAAAGGCGAATAATACCAAGGGTGGAGCGTGAACTTTGGGGTGTTGCCGGGCAGTGCCGTGTTAACCTGTATCCTTGCGCAATACACATCTTGCAGCAGTTCGTAATTTAGCCGCGCCCCATACATAAAAAGTTGGTCGTTGAGGTTAAGGTCGCGCGGGAAAGCGTAAGTTTGGTAACCTTGCGAAAGGCTGTCGAGGCTTACCTTAACAGGATCTATGAGCCACATGGCCTTGCCGCCCTGCATAATGTATTGATCTATGGCAAATTTGTCCTTCTCTTGGAAAGGTTGCTGAGGATCTGCAATAATAAGTATGTCGATGTCTTTGGCATGGGCTTCCAGTTCTCCCGGCAAAACACGGGTTGGCTGGAAGTCGCCCGAAAGGGCATTGGCAAAATCGGCTGTCTGGTATTGGTTCAACTCTTGGTTGCCATAGAGGAATGCCACTGTAGGTTTTTTTGTGCGCATCAGTTTGCGGAAAACATTTACCAATTCAAACTCTACGCTTTCTACCGAATGGTTAAAATTAGCTTCTGCCGAAAAATCGGGGTTCGATTTTAAAAAGTTAACTGCTATTTCTTTACCGCCCATGCTGACCAAGGCTCCCGGGAAAATTTGCTTTGTGCTCACCCCCTGATCTGTTTTTTTCCTGAAACTGGTCGCCCGCACACCTTTGCCTGTTATTTCTTCTATATATTTTCCGCGTTTTTCGATATTTCCGATTGAATACGGATCTGTAAATTTTATGCGTATGGGCTTTGGGGCAAAAACATTCAACACCGCAATTTTTTCAAGCACCTCTTGTTGCAGCTTTCGCAAGCCCGGCTCCATTTCCCCTGTAAGGAAAAACTCAAGGTCAACGGGTTGTTCAATGCCCGATGCTATTTCTTTGCTTATTGGAGATAGTGAATAACGTTTGTCGGCTGTTAAGTCTAGCCTAAAAAGGAAGTTGGAAGAAAGCACAAAAACAATAATTAGCGCGAAAATGAAAAATGCCAGGTTTATTTTTGTTTTCTTTTTTTTCCATTTTGAAGCACGCAGGAAAACTGTGGTGAGATAAAGGAAAAGCATGGCCATGCCTAGGTAATAAACGATGTCGCGCATATCGACCACGCCGCGCGATATGGAAAGGTAATGGTTGTTGATGCTCATCCACGAAAACAACTCATCAAAAAGGTAACCGACACCTGCGCTTGCCACAAAATCGAAACCCAGGTAGAATATAAACGAAAAGATCACTGCAAGGATAAACGAGACAATCTGGTTGTCGGTAAGCGAAGACGCAAAGACCCCTATTGCCACATAAATAGCTGCCAGCAAAAACAGGCCGATAAACGACCCCCATGTTGCCCCTACATCGATGCTGCCAATTGGTTCGCCCATTAAATAAACAGACAAGAAATAGATCAGTGTTGGCAACAGCGAGAATATTACCAACACCATCCCCGCAAAAAATTTTGCAAGCACCAGTTTAAAATCTGAAATAGGGCGAGAAAGAAGTGTCTCTAAGGTCCCGCTGCGTTTTTCATCGGCAAATAGCCGCATGGTGATGGCAGGCACTAAAAACAGGTAAAGCCACGGTGCCAACGAGAACAAAGGCTCCAAGGTGGCATAACCGCTGTCGGGGATATTGTAAACGCCCGGGAAAACCCACAGGAACAAGCCTGTCAACAAAAGGAAAACAAGCACTGCAAGGTAACCTATTAAAGATCCGAGGAATATTTTTATTTCTTTTCTGAACAAACTATACATGGCCTATGTTTTTTTCTTTGAAACTTTCGCTGTAGCGTCTATATACTCCGTCATTTTTGTACATAATTAACCGAATTATGTAGCCGTTATTCCGGACGGGTCATATTTAGTACTTTCCCTGCCATTATATACAAAATGGTTAGTTTAGTTGTTAATCAACGTAGGTTTCTTTGATAATGCTTTTTAATTCTTTAATCTCAGGTTTTGAAAGCCCGCCTAGTGGTTTGATGATTCTTTGTTTATCTATCGTCCTAATCTGGTCAAGTACAATCCTAACTATTTTATTGTCGTGTTTGACTTCTACCCTAGTAGGATAATTTATTGAACCCGTTGTCATTGGGGCAATCACAATTGTCCTGAGATATTTATTCATCTCGTTTGGTGAAATCACAACACATGGCCAGGCCTTTTTAATTTCGCTACCAATCGTAGGGTCAAGATTTACAAGTATGGTTTGATACTGATTTATTTCCATTCCTCAATATTTTCATCTTCAAACACATCATTAAACAGCAACCTATCATCACCTCGCCCTGACATTTCTTTGAATAATTCTTCCCATCCTTTTCTTGGCCTGGTCAATGGTTTTATTATTATTTGACCTTTCTCAAGAATCAAATCCACTTTGTCCCGAAAATTATATTTCTCTATTATTGTTTTGCTAAATCGAATCCCTTTAGAGTTCCCTATCTGGACAATTGAAACTTCCATAATTACTTAATTCACTTTTGTAATTACAAAGTTACTACAATATTTCAAGGGATCGGAATACAAACCTGATTTTTAAATTGCCTTTAAACTATTCAAATATTCATCAGGTGTCAAAACAGGGATGTCAGGTTCTTTAAAATCCTTTCCATTTCTGGTAATTATATAGGGCACAATGAATATTGCAGGGAAGCTTCAGTGCCAGTTTTGCATCCATAATCCCATAATTACATTTACGTACAAGAATAAAATATTAATCGTATTTTACAATTGAGATCTGGCTGCTGTTTTAATTTACACCTCACGGCCTCGTATATGAAGTTTGGCATTTCGGAGAACCGAGCTGACAAACCGTTAAATTTCCCAGGATGATTTCCTTTACCAGATAGGCTCCTTGTCATATATTCATCTGAAAATCTTAAAACAAAAACATGCGAAAAAATATTTTACTACTTTTGTTATATGTTAAAAACAGAGAAAAGGCATAAAAAATGATGATAAAAAAGTTATTGTTTGTTTTCACGATATTATTGACGGCACAATTTTCAGGAGGCCAAAAACTTTCCAAAATAACCCTCGATGATGTCCTCACAAAAGGGACTTTCCGTGCACAATCGGTGTTCGGGCTGCGTTCTATGAACGATGGGGAACACTATTCCGCACTTGAAGGGAAAGGCACGAAAATAGTAAAATACAGCTACAAAACAGGTGAAGGTGCCGGCGTGGTATTCGACATAACAAAAATACCGGACGCGCCAATTTCAAGTTTCAGCGACTACGAATTCAGCGGCGATGAAACCAAAATACTTTTAACAACCGATATAAATAGGATTTACAGGCGTTCGTTCACCGCAAAGTATTACGTATGGAATTCGGTTACAGAAGAACTCACCCCGTTGTCGGAAAAAGGCGACCAGCAACTTGCAACTTTTTCGCCCGATGGCAACAGGGTAGCGTTTGTGCGCGACAACAACCTGTTCATCAAGACCCTCAGTTTCGGGAGCGAAAGCCAAGTGACTACCGATGGGGAAAAAAACAAAATAATAAACGGTGCGCCAGATTGGGTTTACGAAGAAGAATTTGGGTTCAACAAGGCTTTTTGGTGGTCGCCCGACAGCAAGTTCCTCGCATTTATACGTTTCGACGAAAGCGAAGTGCCGGAATTTTCAATGCCTATGTATGCAGGGGAAAGCCCAAAACTGGAACAAAACAAGCTTTATCCGGGCGGGGAAACATTTAAGTACCCAAAGGCGGGAGAAAAAAACTCCGTGGTTACTGCCTGCGTTTACGAAATACGCTCAAAAACCACCATCCCCGTTGACCTTGGAGAAGAAACAGACATTTACATACCAAGGCTCAATTGGTCGCCTGACGCAAGCGATTTGGTGGCAATGCGGCTAAACCGCTTCCAAAACGTAATAGACATCTTTTATGCCAACCCATACACCGGAGACACCCGACCCCTGTTGACCGAAAAAAACGAACGGTACATTTCCGAAGATTTCTTGGATGCATTCACGTTCCTTGACAATGGGAACTTTGTGATCCAAAGCGAACGCAACGGCTGGTCGCATTTGTACCTATACGACAAGCAAGGTTTTGAACTGGGGCAAATCACAAAAGGCGATTTCGACGTGACTGATTTTTATGGCTACGATGAGTCAAAAAAAGTGTTCTACTATCAGGCAGCGGCAGAATCGCCGCTCCGCCGGGAAGTTTACTTCATCAGCCAAGACGGCGAGAAACACGGGAAAATATCAAAAAAGGAAGGGACAAACAGCGTGGTGTTCAGCAAAAACTTCAAATACTACATCAACTATTTCAGCAACAGCTCCACCCCCACCCTAATTACTTTGCACGAAAACAAAAAAGGAGAACAGGTAAGGGTTTTGCAGGACAACACTGTTTTAAAAAACACCTTGGCCGCTTACTTGATACCTAAAAAAGAATTTTTCACATTTAATACATCCGAGGGGGTCGAGCTTAACGGATATATGACCAAACCAGTTGATTTTGACGAATCGAAAAAATATCCGGTTTTTATGACACAGTACAGCGGGCCAAACTCACAAAGCGTTTCCGACTCGTGGGGAGGGGTCAAATGGAACGAGTACCTCGCACAGGAGGGCTTCATAGTGGTTTGCGTCGATCCGAGGGGTACTGCGGCACGTGGCGAGGACTTCAGGAAAGTTACTTACATGCAACTAGGCAAATACGAATCGGACGACCAAGTGGAAACAGCCAAGTATCTTGGCTCCTTGCCATACGTCGACAAAAACAACATTGCAATTTTTGGGTGGAGCTACGGGGGTTTCATGACATGCCTTACGATGGAAAAAGGCGGCGAATTGTTCAAGGCAGGGATTGCCGTTGCTCCCGTCACAAACTGGCGTTTTTACGACAGCATTTACACCGAACGGTACATGCGTACGCCACAGCAAAACCCCGATGGGTACGATGACAATTCGCCTCTCTCGCACGCAGGCGACATAAAAGGGCGCTTGCTGATAATCCACGGTTCGGCAGACGACAACGTACATGCGCAAAACACTTTTGAGTTCACTGAAAAAATGGTGCAGGAAGGCGTACAGTTCGACATGGCGATTTACACCAACCGCAACCACGGGATTTATGGCGGCAACACGACCATGCACCTTTATACAAAAATGACAGATTTCCTGAAAAGCCAATTACAGTAGAAACAGCCTATGCTCTTCCCTATCAGCGATTTCGAGGCAGTGATTTTTGACATGGACGGGGTTTTGGTGAACTCCGAGCCGTTTTATTTTGAAGTGGAAAAACAAAACTTCGAACAGTTGGGCTTGACCGTTTCAGACGAAGAACACCAAACGTTCCAAGGAACGGCAACGGACATGATGTGGAAACAGCTGAAGGCGAAATATGAAATACCGCTTACAATACCCGAATTGGTTGAAATGACCAACTCGGTAGTAACACCTTATTTCCAGTCGCTCGAAAACATAGAGCCTATGCCCGGCGTAAAAAAATTAATCCGGCAATTGAGCGGCAGGGGCATGCCCATGGCGGTGGCATCGTCGTCATATCCCGATGTAATCCAACTTATTTTAGGGAAAACCGGGCTGAAAGGATATTTCAAATCAGTTGTTGACGGACAAATGGCAGGGGCGAGCAAACCAGAGCCCGACATTTTCCTGCTGGCAGCAAAAAAACTAAACGTAACGCCCGGGAAATGTTTGGTGATTGAAGATTCCACCAACGGCATAAAAGCAGCAAAAGCCGCTGGGATGAAGGTCGTTGCATTTGCCGGACCGGGTTCTGAGTTACAGGATCAAAGCGGGGCAGACTGGATAGTGAACGATTTTGGGGAGGTGATGCAATAAAAACCTTGACATTTTGTCTTTCATGGGCTTTCCCTCCTGATTTCACTAAATCTTTGTATAAACATGTCCCATATTTTCCCGGATTATCCCGATAGTCCTTCAAAAAACTGTAGCAATTTATACTAAAAATCAGTTGGAACTGAGGCAAGATTTTTAACCGGACTAAGGCTGCTAATAATCAATATTTTAATAAGCTAATCAATATTTCTAACCCTAAAAAATTAACCTTGCTCAATAATTGTTAAATTTGTGCCAGTTTTTAATCCGGTATAAGAATGAAAATTTTTCAGACAACAGTTTTATTTACCATCCTTCTGAGTGTACCTTTATTTTCGTTCACACAGCAACTAAAACAAGACGAGATAGTTGATATTAGCGGGGAGAAATTTATTTTACACCAGGTACGCACAGGGGAGACCGTTTTTTCGATATCAAAAAAATTCAAGGTTGACCGCGGGGCTTTAATCCAAAATAACCCGAAAATAAAAAGAAGCCTGGATATTGGCGATGTTTTAAAAATACCCTTGAACGAGGGTGCGGATCTCACAAGCGGTCCTGTACATAAAAAAGGCGACCCTACTGGTTTTAATTCCCATGTCATTAAATCAAGAAGCGAAACGCCCTATTTTATTGCAAAAAATTATGGGATAACCGTTGAAGAATTATACGCCTACAATCCGGAAGTCAGGAAATTCAAAAAGGGCACCAAGGTGCGTATCCCTGTTTGGGAAAAACAAGAAGAAGAAACGGCAGGCACAGAAGTGGCAACAGTTGCACAAACCGAAGGACAAGCCACGGCAGAAGGAACGGGTTCTCCCGTGCCTGGATCAAAAACAGATGACAACTTAATTGCCCACACAGTGGAACCAGGAGAAACACTTTATTCCATTTCAAAGAAATACAATGTAACAGAGGGCGATATATTGTTTTACAACCCACCTGCCCAAAATTTAAAATCAGGCAGCAAAATTTACCTGCCCAAAGCAGTTGTTGGCAAAAAAGAAGTCCCTATCCCGTCTGATGATAATGGCAGCGGTGGTGTTGCCAACTATTTTGAACATATTATTGAATCAGGGGAAACACTATGGGGGGTTTCCCGGAAATATGATGTAAGCGAAGGCGAATTGCTCACGTTGAACCCTTTTATTGAAAACGGGTTTCCTGCCGGTGCCGTATTAAAAGTGCCAGTAACGGCAACCGGGGCAACAGCTGAACCGGTAAACAACAACGCATTTACAAAACATATAGTAGGGCGGGGGGAAACCCTATATGGTTTGTCGGCTAAATACGGGATTAAGATACCTGATTTAAAAAAATACAATCCTGTCCTGGAAACCAGGAACTTACTACCTGGAGAAACAGTTTTGGTGCCAAAAACAACAGGGGCAACAATTACTGATAGCATTAGTGGGCAAACCGCCGGAGTTGAAACAGTGCCGGAGGCCGGAGTTGAAACAGGAATTGAAGGGATGGAGCAGCCGGATTATTACGATGTGAAAGTGCCATCAGAGGGTGCGGTGGCTGTCCCTGTGGCATGTCGTCCGCAACAAACTGCATGGAATTCTTTTGAAACATACAGAGTTGCTTTGTTTTTGCCTTTCTTTGAGGAAGCAAACGACACACTTAACAAAACTGTTGTGTTCCACGAAGCCGACAGTCTCCCTTATGGGACAGGGAACTTGCAGGAAATCCCACCTGTTGCAGGCTTGGGGGACTCCTTGGAGGTAGAAGAAGCGACAGAAGACATGTTTGTAGGCTTTTATCGTGGCAGCGAAAATTTTATACAGTTTTACGAAGGTGTTTTACTGGCAATGGATTCGATGCGGCAGGTGGGGATGAATATAGAACTTAAGGTATTCGACACCCAGCAAAATATTGATGCCGTACGGGAAGCTATTTTTTCATATGATTTTTTACAAACAGATTTAATTATAGGGCCGGTGTACCCAGAAGTGCAAACAGATGTGGCGGCAATTGCGGCAAAAAACCGCATCCCGATGGTTTCGCCGCTTTCGGCACAGTCTGACAAAACCCGCCAAAACCCGTATCTATTCCAGGTGAACCCCGACCGTGACTACATTGCGGCACAAACGGCAAAGTTGGTTGCAGAGGAATATTTCAACAGTAATTTTATCGTTTTTAAGACCAGTAATTACGAAGGTACGCCCGAAGGCAAGCTGGTAGAGATGATCCAGGAAAAACTGTACAATTCAGGGTTTATGGGGAAACCTGCAGGGGTAGGTTTTAGCGTATACGATTATGAACATGACGGTTTCTTTGGTTTGCGCCGGATCCTTTCCCACGACAAGGAAAATGTGATTTTTATCCCCTCATCGGTAGAAGGGGAACTTAGCATTGGCATTTCAAACATCAACAACCTGGCAGATGAATATCCCATCACCCTTATCGGCACCAGCCGTTTCCCTCAGTACGAGAGTATACAGATAGGGCACTTCCACAACCTGAAACTGGAATATATCTCGCCTTATTGGGCAGATTACAATAAACCATCGACTATAAATTTCATGCAAAAGTTTAAGTCCTGTTTCTACACCGAACCCAACAATTTTGGGATGCAGGGTTACGATGTGGCGTTCTATTTCCTCAATGCACTAAAAAACTACGGGAAAGATTTTAGCGATTGTTTGCCCTATTTACAGGTGGATTTAGTCCAAGGCAATTATCAGTTTGAAAAGGTTTCTCAGTTTGGCGGCTACGTAAACCAAGGGGTTTCGGTAATCTCGTACCAGCGCGGTTTTGATGTGGTGCGAAAAAGGGTGGAGGGGCAGTTGAACCTGGTCACTAACTGATATGTGCAATCTTATATTCCCCGGTCAAAAAAACGTGGCAATACACAACAGTCACATATTTTTCCTTCCCATTGTCCCAATACGTGAAATCAGCCCTTCTGTCCCCTCCTTTACGCCTTCTCTCTATACCTAACTATGACAAACCAAAACCAAACATGGAGTTTCCTTGAAAGTTCACCCCTCTCGGTTGTGGACTGTCCAAGTTAAGGCGGTAAAATTTATTAATCAATATTTTCAAACAACAAAAACTTGTCAATGCCTTATTTATACACTTCTTCTTCCTTCTGGTAACCTTCTGAAATTACTGTCAGTTTTAGGTTTTCCCTGTTTACGATCATTGCGGCATGGAAAACCGAAGGCACCAGCATTTCACCATTACTGACCGTTTGAAAAGAATTCTCAGTAGGCAGCCCCTGCCCCATTTTTATGGCCAGCCCTGCGGCAGTAGAAGCCATCTTATCATAAGGTTTATAAACAGTACAGGTTTGGTGCCCGGCAACTATTTCTTGTAAATTTTTCAGGTCGGCATCCATCCCGGCTATCAGAACGTCTTCTTCTTTGCCGGCTTCCCTCAGTGCCTTAATGGCACCTAGGGCAATTGCATCGTTACCTGCAATTATTGCATCGACATCCCCATTCCTTGCCAAAAGCTTTTTTGCATGCTCGTATCCTTCACTTTCGCCCCATGCATCCGTAAACTCGTTGTACACAATTTTTATGTCCCCCTTGTCAACCAATGGCTGCAATACATTCATCTGCCCTAGATATAAAAACTGGCTGTTGTTATCGCTAAGTGCCCCGCCAATTAAGGCGTAGTTGCCCTTTGGCCTGATGGTTGTCAGGTAATGGGCCTGTAGTGTGCCGATATCCACATTGTCAGTAGAAACATAATAATCGAGCCTGCAATTCTTTATTAGTCGGTCGTAAGAAATGGCCTTGACATTATTCGAGTGAGCTTCGGTTACTATTTCAGCGGCAGCAAATTGGTCAACAGGTACTATTACCAATACATCGACACCGTTTGAGAGCAGCTCTTTGCCCTGTTCAAGTTGTTTCACGGCATCATTGTCGGCAATCCGGACTTCAACAGTCCCTCCTAATTCCTTGATCCTTTTCTTGAAAAAATCCAAATCGTTCCCCCATCTTTCTTTGTCTAATGCATGAATCAAAAAACCTACTTTTACACTATCTTTTTGTTTTTTGACACATCCCCCAAGCAAAAATGCGACAAGAAAAAAAAATGCAAAAAGTTTTAACGGATGTTTCATTTTTTGGATAATTAATATTATACATTCAATTTACGAATTATCCGTTAAAATAGCTTAACAATAAATTCTATTAATCTATTGTTCTACAACATATTGAATATCGAAACCTTTTTTAGGTGTTTTGGAATCTCAATATTTCTTCGTACAATTTTTGGACAGGCAGCCCCATCACGTTGTAAAAAGAACCTTTGATATGCTTAATGCCAACAGTGCCGATCCATTCCTGTATCCCGTAAGCCCCGGCTTTGTCTAACGGCATGTAATTGGAGACATAGTAATCTATTTCGCTTTTGGCAAGTTCCTTGAAACATACGCATGACACCGAATGAAACACTTTTTGTTTTTTCGCGGAAGATAGGCACACCCCCGAAATTACCTGGTGTTCTTTCCCACTGAGCCGGGCCAACATCTGTTTTGCCCCTTCAATGCCTGACGGTTTCCCCAGTACTTCCCCCTCTAGCCAAACAATCGTGTCCGCAGTTATTAGCAAGTCACCCCCTTGCAATTCCGGCAAGAAAGGCCCGGCTTTCAATTTTGACAGGAAAACAGGGATTTCTTCTTTCTCTAGGTTATTTGGGAAAATTTCTTCCACCTCTCTTAATTCCACCCTGAAATCAATCCCTAACGATTTTAGAAGTTGTTGCCTGCGTGGCGATTTTGATGCCAATATATAGTTATATTTAGGAAACCAATCCATGTAAATATTTTTTTGTGGTTATTTACCCGAAAACCCATTTTTCTTGTGCACGCAAGGTTTGTTCAATTACATCCCTCACACACCCCTCTCCTCCCATCTTGCCTGAAATATATCTTGAAACTGATTTTATATCGGGGGCGGCATCCTTCGGACAGGTTGGCATGCCAATTTCTACCATCACCGGATAATCGAGTATGTCATCGCCCATGTATAGGATATCAGGCTTTTCAAGCCCTGTTTTTTGCATAAAATCGTTTAAACAAGCCATTTTGTCCCTTGCCCTATCGTAATAATATTTCACGCCCGTCCTTTCATAGCGCAATTTTACGCGGTCGGCAGCCCCCCCTGTTATTATTGCTACCTGAAAGCCCTTATCTATAGCAGTACGTATTGCAAAACCGTCTTTAATGTTTGCTGTCCTGACAGGTTCCCCGTTTTCGTCTAAAGGCGAAAAATCTTTCGACAAAACACCGTCCACGTCAAAAACAAAGGCTTTCACATTCTTCAGTCCTTCCTTAAAAAACGACATTATTCCAATTTTTGATAATGCCCAAAAATACTTCTTGATATTGAATTGTACAATTCTGCATAGTTATTAAAATCTTTAATTTCTTCCAGGTGTGAAGAAATAATATTTTCATCGAAACGTACCGCAGGGCCGGTTTGTGCTTTTTCGGGTTCCATTTCCATCACCTTAAGGGCAGTTTCCATTATCAAGGGTTTTAGCACATCAAAGGGGATCCCTTCCTTTGCTATTATTTCTGCGGCAACGGTATAAAAATAATTCACAAAATTACAGGCAAAAACAGCGGCAATATGTAAATATTTTCTTTTTTCAGAATTTAAGGACATCACCGAACCTGAAATTTTACTGGCAATTCCTGACAACAGGGCTTCAACCTCTTTAGTAGGGGCTTCAACAAAAACCGGGATTTCCTGAAAATCGACCTCCCGCTGTTTCGAAAAAGTTTGCAGTGGATAGAACACACCTGTTTTGTCAGAATATTTATCAAGTACAGAAACAGGGAGGCTGCCAGAACAATGTACCAAGATTTTGCTCCTGAAATTTATTTTTGACAAAACTCCGTCAAGTGCCGAATCTTTTAATGCCACAAAGTAGACATCGGCTTCTTGGGTAATTTTTTCGGGCGAAGTAGTGTGGGCGGAATTCAAAATACCCGCAAGTGCCTTCGCCGATTTTTCAGTCCTGCTGTACACCTGAAGTGTCTTGTATCCTTTTTCCTTCAAACTTTTTGACAAGTGTGTCGCCAAATTCCCTGCTCCTATAAAACAAAAATTAAGGTTCATTTTCTTTTGAATTTAGCCACAAAGGTAAAAAGGGGAAAGTAAAAAGGCAAAAGCACATATACTGAAGCCGTAGCAAAGGCCTTGTTCCAACCCCAGTCACAACGCCAGACTGTGTTCTTGTTTGCATAACATCCGTTCGATGATCCCATGGACTTCGCTGCACCCTTATTGCGGGCAACTTGTTTATTGACAGTACTTTTATAGGTTAAACGCCCTGTGGTGCCCCACCCCGGTTTCCACCTCCCTGCTTGCATTGGCACTATGTGAGGGCTACCTGTTCCACCGGCTACGTTTGTAATATGGTTTTTTCTTTACCTTAAAATCCCATGTTAGTTTAGTGCCAATCATCCTCGGCGCACCGGGGATTTGGGTGGGACTGCCAAATAGCCCCCCTGTGTTACCTGCACTTACAATATATTCTTCTCCCAAGAGGTTTGTGCCGTAAACGGCAATGGTAATCCCCCTGCCAGGCAGTTCAACACCGCCACGGAAATCAAATGTCCCGTAGGCTGCCTGTTCCAGCCTGGAGGTATTAGAATCATCAAAATATATCTTTGATCTCCATGAGTAGGCGGGGTTTGCGAACAAAAACAATTGAGGTGCAATTTGTGCGCGGGCATGCAAGCCAAGGGCAAAGCTATTTTCAGGGCTTAGCCGGAATGTATTCCCTGCATATTCCTGTTCCCTGTCGTTTACATCCAAATTGTCGAAACGTGCATGAGTGTAGGCATAATTACCAAAAAACAACAAGCCTTTTAAAACAGCTACTTTTAGCGAGGCTTCTGTACCGTAAACAGTTCCTTTGCCATCATCTTTTATGATGTAATAAAATTTACCGGAATCACCCTCAGCAATCCATTCCGAGGTTTGTAGGTTGCTGCATTCCTGATAAAAAAAGCCAACATCGAACCATGCACGTTGTTTGACAGAGGTTTTAAAACCCAGTTCATAATTATCGACAACCTCAGGATCTGTAACCTGTTTTTCCCCTTCATGGTCAAAAAGCAATACTTTGGGGCTACGACCCTTTGAATAAGTAACGAAAACATTGGCGTTTTCGCTAAGGGCATATTTTAGTGCCGCACGGTAGGCAAGCGACAGCGATGATGTTTTTATTTCTTCTTCACCTCCCTCGGCAAATAAAAGGTTGGGGAAATTTCCTGTTAAATTGCCCAGTGTTGAAGCATTTCCCCCTGCCATTTGTGCCCGTGCCGAAAGTTTTTCCCTTTCATACCGCCCTCTGGCCCCTACAGTTATGCTTATTCTCTTTGTAAGTTGATAATCAAAATCCAGGAACCCTTCCAGTTCACGGTTTTGTTCATTGCTAAAGTATTCTTCTTGGTGATTTTCGGGAAGGGCAAGGCCTGCCAGGCTGCCCAGTACGGTATCGGCCGGGAGTGCCGAAACGGGAAGGGGGTTACCGTTCCCGTCAACAAGCATGCCTGTACCAAAGATAAGGTTATACATATCCTGTTCGTTGGTCGAGAACCAATAATCCTTCGAAACTTCCTCCATCCGCAAACTTGCGCCTAAACTTCCGTTTAACCGGTTATTCCTTGAATAATTGTACCTCAATTCCTGATAAAACTGCCGGGCACTGACATCTTCACTCATGTCTATAGCTGCTGCTGCTGTCCCATCGCCATCCTGCCGCGAATAGGCGCCGATTGTATGCCAGGAGGTGGTTGATGTCCAGTAATTATTTTCGTTATTGAACTGTTTCATAGTAAGCGTAACATCAAAAACATCTTTCTGGGCCGCCAGGTTTTTCCCCTGCTCCAATGACGCGGTGTAATCAAACGGATTTGTGGACCCTTCGGTATTCGGGTAATCCATGCTCATGAAACCAAGCCCAGGGGCATCGTCTTTCTGGTAGTTCAAAACCAAATCTATTTTGTGCCTGAAAGTAGGGACAAAACGGACAGAAAACCTTCCGGCAACCGTATTTTCCCCATTGAGCCTGCCACCACAGGTATTTTTAATATATCCATCGTTGTAATCGTAAGCCCAGGCAGCCCTTACCATAAGCTTTTCTTTCATTACCGGGATATTTATTGCTCCGTTTATTTTGCGTTGATTGTAATCACCTACCCCTGCCGTAATATCCCCGTAGAACTTGCTTGTAGGCTTGTTGCTGATGTAATGGATGGCTCCAATCAGTGCATTCTTTCCAAAAAGGGTGTTTTGCGGCCCTTTTAATACTTCAAGCTCTTGCATGTCGAACAATTCGAGCACTGCACCGCTGGCGCGGTTTATAGGGACATTGTTGTAAAAAACAGAGACACGTGGTTGGGCTACCGCACCCCCTTTACTGCTTAGACCTCGAACGACAAAGCTTGGGTTGTCATCCCCCTGCGTCATCACCTGGAAACCAGGGACAAATTTAGAAAGTTGCCCCAGTCCAGTAATGTCGTTCCCCTTTAAAAACCTTGAATCGATGCTGCTCATGGTAATCGGGACATCCAAGAGTTGCTGGTCACGTTTTTGTGCCGTCACCGAAATTCCATCAATATGGATTTTGTCTTCGTCCAGTGTGAAATTAAGGAAATTATTTTTTGCCTGTAGGTAGAAATCGACCGACTTTGTACGGTATCCAGCAAAAGAAACCTGTATCCGTTTGATTCCCGTTTCAAGCCCGTAGAAAAAATACTCACCATCTTCGTTGGCATGCACGCTCTTTTTTGTCCCCTGGACAGTAACATGCGCACCTGGAAGCAAATTGTCATCGGCATCCCTTATTTTCCCGCGCAAAAAAACAGGAGGGGCTTCCACAACTTCTACCTTTTCGGCTTTTCTGTATTTACGTTTCACTTTCCCCCGTTTTTTCTGCTGTGCCCCGGCAGGGATGTATAATGCAAAAATCAAAATGAATGTCAATAATTGTTTCATGTCCCTAATTTTCTTCAGGGATAAAACGAAAATAATGCTAAAATAATATGTATGCTTACAGGGAGGATCGTTCTTTTATAAAAGAACTGTCGATTGGGTTTCCCTTAGTTGGGGCATCCCGTAGTAGTTGGGTATTTTGCCGTACCCCCATTATGTCTCACTATTTCCTTGAGTACACTGGGAGTTTCATCCAAATAGATAATTCATCGATACTGTTTTGTGCCTGCTCCATGTTTTTACAGATTTTTATAGGAAAAGCCGGTTTGCAGTTTTTGTTTACAAGGTAGATCCGATAATCTTTTTGTACAACAGAGTTCGTAATGTTGGCACGGCTGGCAATGGTATTAATCTTCCGCACAGGGATAAGGGTGAGGCCAATAAAAAAATCCAGGGATTGCCATCTTCCTGTTTTTATTATGCCAAAGAGCTTGTTGTATTGTTTTATTTTTTTATTGGTTGTGTCTATCTCAACACCTGAAAATGTAGTTATAAAAAACAATGCCAAGGTTGAAACTGAAAGCCCAAACATTATTTGACCCAAAAAAGCAATAATGGCTCCGGTGAAAATAAAAAGATACCCGACAAACACTTTTGCACCCGATAAAATATATTCAAGTTTGTTGTTGACGACCATTTTTTTGATGTGGAATGTAAGGAAAAAATAACCCGGGGGCAAATACTGCTATGCCAATTTATAAACTATGAAATTTTTAGCTCTCAGCATAAAAAATTGAGCAAACCAAAAAAGCAGAATGTGGAATTTGTTAATACAAGAACAAAAATGTGTTTGCAAAAGATATAGAAAGGACTTTTACCTTTTGAAATTTTCCCTTTGCCCTGGCACTAATTTTTTCCTGTCAGCAAGTGCCTCACAAACTCATATTTCCTTCTCACGTGGCATTTAGAGCCACAGCCCCCCTCAGCCCCATAAGCCTTCCATGTGCATGCTTTGCAAGGGTTTATAAAGAAAAAACGGATTTTTTTTATGGCACCATAAATTATCACAGCCGACAGCACAACTCCAAAAGGCCAATACCATGTGGGGATGGTGCTTATGGCAGGGGTGCCACCAATTGTGTCGCCAAAAATAACAGGCACGCAACACTGGCGAACCACAAGCTCCCCCTGTACCCGGAAAGCATGGTATTCATAATCGGGGAATATTAACTGATCGGTTACCAAACCGGCGGACAAAGCCATTACTATTAGAGACACGGCATAGAAAACGGCTGTTTTCCTGCCCATTGATTTGCCTATTGCATTCAGTTCGCCAAGGTTTGTCGCAGGCCCTGCTATCATATATGCAACTGCCGCGCCTGGCGTTGCGCCAAGCATCAACAAGCCCTGTACCACGGCAATAGATGGTAGGCTACACGCATACACCGGGATACCCAACAAAATCACATAAACCAATGTCGAAATATCCTGTTGCCCCAACCAGTTTGAAATCCATTCGACAGGCAACACAGCCAACAAAAACGATGCTATGCCCAGGCCAATCACAATATCGATGCTCACATCTGCCCCCAACTTGAACAATGCCCACCGGAAAGCCTCGATAACTTTATTGCCCCCTTTTAACTGACAATCTTTTTGTTCCGGCAAAAACGAGCGGGGATTGTTTTTGCCCTTCGCTTTAACAGAAAGGCTGTCCTTAAAAAAACGGTTTCCTGCCAAGCCCATCAAAAATGCACCGATTATTGCCGACAACACCAAAATAACGGTCAGTTTCACGCCCAGCATTTTAAGAGAAAACATGACAAGGACAGGAGACAAAACGGGCGTGGAAGTCATAAATGCAAGCATGTTCCCAATAGCCGCACCACTTCGGTAAAGCCCAATGCCAAGGGGGATGGTCCCGCACGAACACAAAGGCAAAACACAACCAACACCAACCGACTTTAACAACGAAGAAATTTTGTTCCCGCCCAAATGCCGGTGAAGTATATCGGGGGAAACCCATGTACGGATAAAACCGGCGATTAAAAAGCCAAATATTATGTACGGAGAGGATTCAAGTAGCGTATTTATTAAAATTGTAAACAAAACCCTGCCTTATTTTTGGATTAGCCTGACAGTTGCCCCGTCAAGGAAAAAAGCGGCATCGTATGGTTTGCCCGTATCTATCCGGAAAACACCTTCCACTTCCACTTCGGTTTTTATCATATCGTCACGGCCGACAAGCCACTCTTCAGCAAGGGACACAAGGACAGTCCAACGCATGGAGACACTTGGCTGTATTGCACAAGCTTCTGCCAAGCCAAGCGAAGGGAGCAGGAAGAATCCACTTACTGCTATTTTCCCGTCATCTGTTTCACTGCACGCCGAATCATAAAAAACAGCAGCCCCGGTTAACTTTAATTTTTTGCCGATCTTTTCCTTTAAGCCGGTAGGGATGGCAAAACCAGCAGTCTGACCATCGATTATGGTAACCCTTACCCGGTAAAAGGGGCTCCATTCTTTTGCTGCCTCATCTACCTTTAAGTGATCCAAGGCTGTCGTCTCTATCATTGTAGATCTATCAATCCTGCCCAACTCGATATAATAGAGCAGGGCTACTATCAAAACAACAACCGTGGCTACACCCCATTTTTTCATTTATTTCAACGGATCTAGTTCCCAAACCATGTATTCCCCGTTACTGCCTTTTTGCCGTATTGTCCGTGGCCAGCCGGGCATCTGTTTTGCCCCCGGTTTTGACACGTCTGTTGCACGATCCCAGCTTTCAAAAGTCACGCTCTTCTCTTTCTTGTTGAAACGTACAAGCCCAAAACCTTCGCGTGGGCTTTTGTCGCCAGGGTTTGCATAGGCATGCATGGTAATTTTATTGGCGAACCCATCGAGGTAGTCTCCTGTGAACTTTAGCGGGTTGGCTTTCTCTTTGTTTTTGCCGGACTTTTTGTCGGCAGGGTACCACCAGCGGCTGTAGTAATTGTTGATAATTGCAGGGGCAACAAAAGCGAACGGGCCATCGCGGAAATCATCGATGCCGTGCTGCACCAATGTTGCCAGGTGCTGGTCGCCTGCCAAGTGGACAGCCCCGGCGGCACGTATAGCTTTTAAAGCTTTTTTGCGCCCGGTTTGTGGCCATCCGTTACTGTCAAGATCGGCATGTAGCAGGTTGTTGAAATCCCCATGCCGGTGCGCACCGCCGCAAAACCCTGTTTGCGACAAAACTGCTTTCATTGAAACGCCGTCCCACATTTTGCCCCAATCGTTGAGGAAATCCAGTTGGCGATCGCCTAAAAGCGTCAGTCCTTCTACGTCAATAGTTGCGGGATTGTAGGAGGGGTCGCGGATGTGGTCGGGGCGTGGCCCCATCTGGGGTATTTTCCCACCCGGCCCCGATTTGAATTTACGGTCTTCGATAATGGCAAAATCAACTTCACCAATAACAAGATGGGTATAATAAACACCGATCCCCATACCTATAGGTGTTGGGTCATAAGGGTCGGGGAGGTGTGAAGTTTGGCAACGCTCTACCATTTTTACATAGTCCGGGTCGTAAAAATATCCCCCTGTGTTACCTGCCGGCGACAAGGCTTTTTTGCCGCTTTCTCCCCACAGGTTTCCCTGCCCTATGTCATGGTCATCGGGGATGGTTATGCAGGGGCGCGTGCGGAAAACATCGCGGAACTGCATTCCCCAAAGCAACCATGCTGCGGTATGTTCTGTGTGGTCGTAACTCTGGTCGCCTGCGAAGAAAAGCAAATCTGGATCCAAGTAGTTGAGGTTCCGCACATATCCTTCTCTTGCCCCGCGGGTTTGGTTTGAGTTGCAGTTTAAAGAAGCAACAACAATTTCGTTTTTGTCCAGCGGGTCCTTTTTTATCAGCCCCTCGAAAGTCGAGCCTCCTTCATGTGCCAAGCGATAAGGGATGTCTTGGTCTCCGTCCCAATTTTCAATGCGGAAAAGTGCCGACCAGCCTATGTCGTTTACTTTCTCGGAGGCAATTTTCTGCCATTGCCCATTTTTCTTTATTTCAAGCGAAACTTCCCGGCTTTCATCGGGATAAAGGGGGAAAAGTTGCGCCGTCATTTTCATAACACCGCCATAAACGGTATAAATGCCAAAACAAATCACTTCGTTGCGCGGCACGTCAACGTCTATAATCTTTTGGGGGCTGTCTTTTACTTCTTTTGCATGGTCCCACCAATCGTTAGTGCAATATCTGTCAAGCTTTTCAAACGGTGCTTTCACAGGCGGTACGCCATATTGGGCATAAGCTGCATAAAAGTATATCAATGCAAAAAGTAGCGTGGCTGTTTTTTTCATATACTCAAAAATTTAGTTTGGTTGGTTAAATTAAAAAAAATTAAAACAACATACATTTTTTTCGAGCTTATTCGTTGCCGTTAACATAAAGAAGGGTTTCCCCTGCCACACTTTCAATCACTTAGCCTTAAATTTTTATCCCCAATTATTTATCCCTCATCAAAAACCTCCTTTTTCAATTACCCGGTTAAGATACTTTTTGTCCGTCCCTTTATCTATATTGCCAGTATTTCCTGATGTTGCCCGCAGGAATTTATTAACTCTTTCGGCAATGAAATTATAATCGTCGGCAACAAGTACCCCATTGTTGCCCATAATATGTTTTGCAAAATGTCCAGCAATTGCATCTATTAAGCCTGTGTGCATTTCCAATCCCTGATTTTGGGATTTAACGAAATCAGAGAAATATCCCTTATAGTATCCTAACCCATTTTTCGTGTCCAGATGGAAATCAAAGTCAATATTGTTCATTTTCACAGAAGCCTTCTGGGAGGGCTTGTCGAATGCAGGGCGCCATTCAACAGCTTTCCTGCCTTCATTTGAAAGGGGGGGATATTTTATAAAACTATCATTATCTTTTGGGGCAGGTATGGCATTCATTTTTAACACGGCACTGTTAAGCCCAGGAGAGGATACCTTTATTTCGATAACGCCGGGTTCTCCATCCGACCGGATTAGGTTTGATACGGGAGCAGTAATATACCATGCCCCACTATCCGCATTGTTTTTGTGCATGTCGGTTTCCCAACGAGAGGGGCCCAATAAGACCGCCGGCCCGTTTAATTCCCAATCAAGAGTATTGTTGAAGCCCTGTACCTGATTACCGTCCTTGTCTACTACATCTACAGTAACAATGACGACACTGTTACGTTTTGCAGTAATTTCGTTATGCGATGATTTTAAACGTAAGCCACATGGTTTCCCTGCCATTGGCAACACAAATCCATATGATTTTTTTTGTTTTTGTCCAACAACCGTCAAATCCCATTTACGCACCATAACGCTGTCGAACATTACGACATAAAAGTCCTCTTTGGCGGGCATCCTGTCACCAATTTTTTCACCATCAACAAACAGGGTAACTTTGTCACAATTAGAATCAATAATAATATTTTGTTTTGTGCCAATATATTTCTCTTGCCAAACATGGTTATGGACAAAAGCCATAGGTTTGCTGGCATAATTTGCCTGCCATAGGAAATACAGGTATTTTGGGATCCGGCAGGGGTCAACCCAGCCTTTGGGGTTGATATTTTTTAAAGGGCAATTTTTATACACCCTTGCAGCCCCATCGTCGCCATACATCCACATTACGCCATTTGGCATGTCGATCCTGCCCCTTACACTTCCATTTTCAACAGTTGCCTGGCAGTGTTGCCATTCCTCATTTCCCGCATGTTGCCCATTAGGCGGGTTTTCCTGGTAAACACTATTGTCTGTCCATCCCCTTACTGTTACACGGAGCAGGTTCTCCATGTCCATATTTGTATGGTCATGTGATACATAATCACCTTTCCCCCCAGTAACTTTTCGTGCATGGATAATACGTGTACTATCTTCCTCATAAATCCATTTTGAATCTGCCCCATCGTTTGTTTCGTTCCCTACAGAATAAAAAACAATGCTTGGCCGGTTACGGTGTTGCCGTACTGCTTCACGTATCATTTGCTCTTGCACCCCTTCCGAAAAGTCAATATCCTTAATCATAGGCGAACCTAAGTTCACCAACATCCCCCACTGATCAAACAAATCATGGATTAAAAAATTATTGGGGTGGATGTTCGGGCGGATAAAATTATGCCCAAGCCCGAAACGGATGTCTGCAATATCTTTAATATCGATCCATTCAGGGATTGCATTGTTTAACCACGGAAATTGCTGTGTCCTGTTGGTACCGTGTATATGTATCGGCTTACCATTCAATATCCCGATGTTTTTATCGTAATCCCATTTAAAGGTACGAAACCCCAGGGGGCTTTCATAGCGGTCCGATATTTTACCATCTACATATATTTCAGTATGTACTTTGTATAAATATGGTTTATCGGGAGACCAAAGCCTTGGCTTTTCAATTTTTGGGAGGACCTGTCCTAAAACGGCAATTTCCCCAGCAGGTATCTTTATTTTTGAAGACAATGAACATGCTTCTTTATGTTCACCATCGGTGACGATTGTTTTCACTTCGGCTACTACAGGTTTTTGAATGTCGTTTTTCACCCATGTTTTTACTTTGGCAATAGCACTGTCCCGGCTTACCACAGGAGTGGTAATAAATGTCCCCCCTTCGTGATATGCCGACCCCTGGAAAGGAATATAAACCGGATTTTTTACAACAACACTGACATTACGGTAAATGCCGCCCGTATGTACCTGGTTTCCCGAATACATGGGTGGTATCCGAAATTCATCGTCTTGTTTGTTCCTTACAGCAACAGCCAAAGTGTTTATGCCCCCTTGCTTGACATACTTGCTTATTTCAAAATAAAAAGCATTGAACCCGCCTTTGTGATCTCCTAAATACTGCCCGTTAAAATAAACCTTGCAGTATTTCATGACACCATCAAATTCAAGGAAAAAACGTTTGTCCCGGACAGGTATGGTAAATTCTATTTTCTTCCGATACCATCCCCAACCATTCCACCAGTAGGCAGGATTACCAACCCCCATTTCATCGCCAAAATAACTGCTCTCTTTTCCACGGCAACCGCATTTAAAATCCCAGTAGGTTTTCTCTATATTTGTGGGACAGGGCAGCTTGCAGCCTTTTCCTTTTTTTGCTCAATTTTGGTGTTTTGTCATTTGTCAGCAATGCCATTGTGGCTTTCAATAAGATATTGAAGTTTTCCGCTTCGTTGTTTTTCCTTTTTCTTGAAGCATCTTCCCCAAATGTCACGTCCAATACCCAATGGAGGCTGTTCTCGATGCCCCAGTGCCTCCTGGTTTTAAGGTTTAGGATGCCTGCCGTTGCGGGCAGGCTGGTTATGTAGCCCCTCTGCTCGGTCTTTTCTTTGCCGGTCGCTTTTTCATATACGTGCGATTCGATTATAAAAATGGTGGACAGCCCGGCCCACTTGTCGGGGGCGCCTATGTGGCTTAGGTTGCCATAGGCTTTGCACGTGCGGGTTTCTATCCTCCCGTTGCCACAATCCTCCATGACATTTGTCGAGTCCGGTCTTTCAAGCCTGACGGTATCTTGTACCGCCTGTTCTAGATTGCCTTGGTTGCCTTTTACCGCCAAAATATAATCGCCCTTGTTTTCTATTATTTTTTTTGCAATGTCTTTTTGGCAACCCATGGCATCTATCGTGACGGTGCAGCCTTCTATGAGGATTGCGTCCACCAGCTCGGGGATTGCCGTTATTTCATTGCTTTTCTCCGACACCTTGACCTGCCCAAGGCAAATCCCGGTTGCTGTCGCCCAGGCGGATACGGTGTGGGGCATGTTTTTGCTGGCCTTGGTGTCTTTCGCCCCGCGCATGGTTTTCCCGTCAATGGCGATTACTTCGCCAGGGATATTTTCACGTATGGATTCCATCCAATTTTTAAAGCACCTGTTGAAAGATTTTGGGTTTAATGCCGCAAATACCCGTTCCAAGGTGTCTTGCGAGGGGATGCCGTTTGAAAACTGCCCAAATTTGCGGAGCCACGCCAATTGGTTCTCCCCAAAAGTAATGACAGATGGCCAGTCGTTTACACCGCACAGCATTGCGGAAATGGTCAATAAAAGTATGTCTGACAACAAATGGTGGAAGTTGCCCCGGTCGGTCCTCCTTGGGTCTTCTAGTCCTGAGAAATACATTAAGAATGATGTCTTGTTTGCCTTTGGCCCCGTTTTGTCTTGCATTTTTTTTTAATGCCGTTGTTGGCATCAATGCTCTGCGAATGTAGCCCTTTTATAGTTCCGGCCCAAATTATTATGGCGTTTTTTTAAATGCGGAAGCCCTGGGGCCTATTGTTAAATAATAGACCAATCCATTTTTTTTTCATAAATTTGATACAAATTTTGTTAATACTTGTTATTAATTAAAAGTCTGAAAACCGGTGAGGCTCAAATTCCCCGGTTTTCTTTTTTTACTGGTTTCGTTATATCATAAGCAAAAAATATTTAGTTTATAATTACTTTTCCCCCGTCAATTTCATATTCTATTTTCGCCACTTTCGAAAGCGTGAGCATTACTTCACCAAACGATTCCTTTAAATCCAGTTTCCCGGAAATTGGCAGTGCATTTAATATCTTTGTTTTGTCATACTTAAAAGCGACATTGTAATATCTTCCAATTTTAGTAAGTACCTGTTCAAGGTTTTCATTGGAAAATTTATACCAGCCATCTATCCAGGCAATGTAATCTCCAGCATCAGGTTCCTGTAGCACATTTAGGTTTTTATCATTTATGCTGAACACAACTCTCTGGTTCGGGGATATTTTTACTTTGTCCTTAATAAGTTTGCCTTCGCTCCACACAACAACGCTCCCTTCCAACAATACGGTTTCGTTTTGTTCGTCGGTACTGTACGAGTTCATGTTAAATTTGGTCCCCAGCACCTCTACGTTGATATTGGTCGAAGAAACGACAAAAGGGCGGGACTGGTTTTCGGCAACCTCGAAGTATCCTTCCCCGTCAAGGTAAACCATCCTCTTTTTCCCGGTAAATTTTTGCGGGAAAGCAAATTTAGTGCCTGCGTTTAGCCACACTTTTGTCCCATCGTCCAGCACAAGCGTGGTTTTTTTCCCATAAGGGACGAGCAATTCGTTCATTGCCGATTCTTTTTCGGGATAAGCTGTTTGCGTCTTGGTTTTTTTGATGGTATCATTGTCAACCTGGACAGACTGGTGGTCAAGTACGGCAATCATAGATTCCTTTTTGTCTATTTCGATCCTTTCGCCGTTGCCAAAGGTCAGTACCGTGTTCCCTGTGCCCAGGTTTTTGTTTGACGCAGAAAAAGTATATTGTTTTTCGGTTACATGCAATTTCAGGTATAGGGTACAACTAAGGGAAACGACAATTAATACAGAAGCGGCAACCCTTATGGCACGTTTAATCCGTATAGTTTTGTTTTCGTTTGCATATGCCCTGTTAAAATCCCTGATTTTTATCCATAGCTTGTGTTTCTCCCCTGGGGCTACTTGTCCCTCTTCCATTAAAAAAAATAGGGCTTGTGCATGTTTTTGTGACAAAAAAAAATATTTTTTTTGTCGCAGTTTTGCGCTCAAATCCACATACGCCTAACAATCAAATATATAGACTTAGGAAATATCTACTACAAAGGGGATCCTCAACAAATAAATGACCTATGCCCAACAAGGGATGAAGGATTTTTAATGTCAAGTGGCAATTGCCCGCCAACCTGTAACCTGCTACCAACATGGGTTCGACAAGGATATAAACTTGGCTTGCCTCCAGCTATTTGGATACAAACAAGCACATCAGGATCAAGCCTTTGGAGATCAGGTATTTTTTTAGCGACTGGATTGCCCGCGAAACCATTTGCCGGGCAGTATCATTATTAGGATTCTCTTTAATTTTTCTTGGTGAAAAGGGAGAATAACAATATTACTTATCCTCCTTTTAGTCTAAACTAACCAAACTCTATGAACTAAACTATTTATCTTTTATCAATATTCGATATTTTTATTACAACTGGATTTGGCCATTTGTTATTATTATACAGCCGCTGGGCTCTAACTGAAGATATATGAAAACCATCGTTGTTTTCCCAGAATTTAGCTTTTACATCTGCATCAAGCGTGTATTCTAATACATTTCCTGATTGCCCCAATATTTCAACTTCAGTATTTTCTGTAGATTTAATACTTTTAATTGTTATTGAATTCCTTTTCCCTTTTTCCCATTGTTCCCCGGTAACAAAGGCATATACTGTTTTTTTATCTTTTGAACAGGTAAAATATATTGAATCTTCATGGCTTACTACCCAGGGGCGGATATCATTTATAGCTTCGTCATTAATAAAATTCCATAACCCTAGTTCTCGCACAAGGCCATCCTTATCGCGAGGAAGTAATCCGTCAGCATCTGGACCACCTATTGCCAATAATAATGTACCTCCGGTTGAGCGAATCTTTATCAAAAGATTAATTAGATCTGTACCTGTTTTATTTTTATCATTGGTAGCTTTATATTGCCATTGATTCCCTATTGTATAATGTGCCTCATAAGCTGAAACATTGTTTTCTATTCCGGACAAACTTTGTTCCGGAGTTGTAAGCAAAGGTCTGGTTATAAATATATTTGGATACACATTAAGAACGTACCGCGATATTTCAGTTGTCCTTTTAGAATCGAAACACATGATGTCAGGATTATATTTTTCTATTAATTCATCTACTTGGCTAACATCATAATTAAAAAGTTCTTTATTTGTTGTTGGCTCATATCCGTCACCTATACGACGAATTTCCTTGCCTTTTTGCCATTGAAAATAAGCATCGTCAGGAGAAAAGTAGATACCAACAGAAATATTGTATTTACGTATTGCATCTATAAATTCTTTCAAAATGTCTTTACCATAAGGAGTATTCATAACATTAAAAGAAGTGGTTTTTGTATCCCACATGCAAAAACCATTATGATTTTTAGCAACAATCATAATGTACTTAAATCCGCATAGTTTAGCTAATCGTGCATACCATTCTGGGTCGAATTGCTTTGGATTAAAAGTTTTTGGCAACTCATTAAAATATTTTTCTAAGTATTGTTTTGAACCACCAATAACTGAATGTGCGTTAACCATACCAAATTGAGCATCTAAAGTCCAATACAAATACATGCCAAGCGACATATCCTGATACCAATCAAGCTTTTTGGGGTCTTGTGATTGGGCAAATTCAAATTTATCTACTTTGACACGTTTTGATTTCTCGTGTGTATACGCTGTGCATACAATTAAAAAAAGAATTAAAGCAAAAAATTGTTTTTTCATGTTCCTATTAATATTAGGCGGGTCCTAAAAATTAGTTTTTTTAGGATTTGTGAAAAGAGGAAGAACCCGTTTGCCCCTTTTTACAAAAATATGATTTAGATATAACCTTAATGGATATTCGATTTTGCGGATTTAGTTAAGATGTATACATTTTAATCTATTCTGTAGTTAAAATATTCAATCTCATTACTTGTTCATACCGGAATAGGCTGTATATCAACTAAAAACCTAATTTGATTACTTTATTAATTCAGGATAATATTTTTTGATTATTGATTGCGCTTCATCCGATAGGCTGGTTAAAGGAATTGGTTTATCCTGAGGACGGGTTTGTTTCTGGTTAATATCACCCATTAGGCTCCAGTTTCTGGTACTGCCCGATTCCGGTTCCTTTGCCTTTACATCATAACGTGTAAAGTCAATTACGTTTTCTGTGTTATTTTTCAAATCACGCAAGAGTGCCATCCTAAACTTATCATTCATAAACCAACGAATTTCCTTATCAACATCAGACCCCCCTATTCCTGATCCTTTTGCAGCAAAACGATAATTAAAATTGTTATTTCTATTTTGGTCGCGCCAAATAAGTCCAAATTCACCTTGGGTTATAAATTGTACATCAGGCCAACGCTTTTTAATTTCGCTCAGCCAAAGGATTAATGCTTTATAATCAATAATAGAGGTTTCTATTCCATCTTGCTCAGCAAGTGAGAGCGACAATTCCCAACAATTGGTAACCCATGCAAACCCGTTTAGTTGAAATCCATTATCAAAGTGAATAGCCGTTGTATGAAGCATCTCCTTAAGACCAATCTCTAACCCATTACGCCCCAATGTTTCAATGGGACCTACTCCCATTCTACTGTTAAATACCTCCTTGCCATCTACCCTAGAAAAACCTGGGTAGCGTGCACAAAGAAAATCCATTGTCCAGCCATCAAGATTTACACAATCAATGAAATCTTTTTTACTCTGGGCAGGTTTACAAAAATGTTCTTTCGATGGATAATACGGATAAGAAACAGAGCCATCACCATCCTGATTATCAATAGCATACTGACTCCAAATATTTCCCTGGCATACATGAATTCCCTCTTTTGTTGCAAGATATTCCTGGTTTTTGGATGATAAAAAACCAGCCACAACACTTTTGGGGCGATAACCATTACCTGTTATTTCAGACACTTTTTTCAATCCATCATGCAGGTCTCTATTTACCTGTTCAGTAGAATTGTAAGCATTTGCAAAAAAGGCGCCCACAATAAAGGTGATTTCATCTCCGTATCTATAATGGTAGCCAACAACTAGTTCTCGAATTGTTTCGTAGTTCGTTGTTGTATCGTGTAATGCCAGCCAACTAAATGCCCAAGTTATTCGAGATCCGGGAAATCCCTTTTCTATTGCTTCTCTGAATTTTATTACTTTTTCTGGAGTATGCAGGTGACGTTCATCGCGTCCTACACTTGTATCTCTGCCAACTTCGATTTGATTAACTCTGATTACAGTGTTAAATGTTAAAAATCGATTGCCGTTTAAGCCAACTATATCTTTTTTAACATCACCCTTATCCGAAGAAAAAGCGGAAGACATTATGATGACAAAACTGATAAAAAGAATAATTAATTTCATGTGATTTTTTTCAATAAATTTTCTATCGTTTTTCCTTTACTTGTAATACGACTTATTTTTGAAGTTCTCATCTAAAATTCGAAGTTAATTAAAACAGAACCTCGCGGCTACCACGAGATTCTATCTAACTTAAAATACATGAGATGAAATTTCCCTTCCATATAATTCAAAACTATTGGACTACAATTGTTTTAATATCAGTATAATTATACTTTTTAAACGAGTCGTTTACACGAACTCCTACGCGTATATAATATGTGGTTGAATATTTCATAGGTGCAATCGTAGTAATGGTTAATTCTTGTCCTTCCATATCGTTTGCTGCACTAACTACCCCTCCAACCACATCAGGATCGAAATTGTTGTTTCCAACATGTTTAGTGGTCGAAATAAAAAGCTGGTAATCTTTTAAGTCTGGCATGTCTTCTCCAACAACAGGAGAAGCTTTACGAGTAAACTTAAATTTTGCAGATACAGTTTTGTCCGAATTAATAATTGGATCACCAATCCAGCTTACATTCAGATAAGGTGTTACAGTAAAATCGTGTTTAGTATTTCCTTTTACTTCAATGATTTCTGCTTCTATAGGATAAAATGGTCCTTCAACCGGAGTAATTGCATATCTTGCAGCAAATACTTTTGTATTGATGTAAGTTCCATCCGATTTAAAATTCAGGTAAAATGGAATCGGCGTATCACTCCAGCTAAGATCTTCCATCTTTATTTTAGCACTGCTTCCTCCTTGTTCCAGTTGCAACCCAACACCATTGGCATCGGCTATAATTCCTTCCAAAACTGCATCTGGAGCTTCATAATTGTCTATTTCACACGATAGTGCGAAAAAAACAATTATTAGATATAAAAATATATTTCTCATTTGTTTCATTACTTCAAGTTTAATATTGTTCGTTTTGTATTAAATTAGGATTGGCTGCCAATTCAGAATCAGGAATTGGTTCGTAGTAGTGTTTCGATTCTATTGTCCATCTATACCCTCTTTGGTCAAAACGACAATCGAATATAAATTTACCTTGAATATAATCGCTTGCTAAAGGTACTGCACCTTTGGCAAATATGAATGGGAAACAACTTCTGAATAATCTGTTATTCACCTCCGAATCAGCAGTTCTCCAACGAAGCATATCCCACCAGATTTTATTTTCGAATGCCAATTCTTTACGGCGCTCAATACGAATAATTTGCAGGCCCCGGTTTGGAGCTAAAACATATCCGCCAACTCCTTGATCAACATCTATCGATGAATTGGTAGAAAGTTCAGCTGGACTTGTAAGTAATTCTGCTCCGGCACGTTCGCGAATAGCATTTATACACTGAAATGCATCTTCCTGCATGTTTACGCCATCTAATATCGTTACTCCGTTTTGATGAAGCTCCAAAGCTGCTTCGGCGCGATTTAAAAGTATTTCGGCATAACGAATGTCAATCCAGCTTTGGTCATTTGTATACCGTCCGTTTTCAGAAGGCCAATTGGTATCCAACCATTTACGACCATGGAACCCAGTCGTTGTTCCCATACTAGTTCTAGAAGGGCCATCTACTCCAACTGCATATATTTCATCTCCCGTTGATAATTCAATCGTTACATTCAGGGTATAATACCAGTGCGACGCATCTGTTACATTTTCAGCATACCATTCGTTTGTGCTGTAGCCTACTGTACTGCCCTCTGCAACAAATTTTTGAATGGGTGTTGAAGGATCAATACTTTCGTTAATGGTACCACGACGAATATCGACATAACCCTCTTTGAAGGCCATCCCGGGCAATAATACCGTACCTCTTAAACGAGGCTCGCAGTTTTCCCAGAACTCTTCAGCATTTTCGCAAACAATGTAATTTCCATCTTCATCAGTAGTTTTTAGCTGACCTTTTTCGTTTTTAGACAAGCCATCGAATAACTCCACGTAATCAAGTGTAGGATTAAAACGGTCGGCACCCTTTGGAGTTTTTGAAGGAGGTAAACACCACCAGTCAAAACTATGTGCATTATCCGGATATTGATATCCTTTGGAAAAGATAGTTTCAGTACTGGTTTCATCCAGAAATAGATTAGCATAATTATCGGCAGTAGCTTTTTTATCGCTTGCCGACCATGTCTTCATATATAATGAATATTTATCCTCGATTGATTTGGCTGCCTGGAAAGCTATTTTTAGATAGTCGTTAGCCTCAGTTGCAGGAATACCACACAACATTGTTCCATCAACAATATATGGATTACCATAACGTGCAATTGTACCAGCAAAAAGGGCAACACGCGATTTAAATGCAGCTGCAATATTGCTATTAACTCTGTATTTCTGTTCACTTGTTTCTGACATATTGGCAATCACGTAATCCAGATCGTTAATAATAGCATCATACACTTCCTGTTCTGAGTTTCTGGGTATTTGTAGAGCTTCGACATTACCATCTTCAAGCGACTGAACCTCCATAGTAAGTGGAACTCCACCGTAACGTTTTACCAAAGCAAAGTAGGTGTATGCACGTATAAATTTGGCTTCGGCAATCCATTGATCCACTTTCGTTTGTCCTAACGATGGAACATATTCGGGAAGATTCTCAATTAAGTAATTCGACTGACGTATTACCTGATATCCATCGTCCCAATATCCATGAGCAGCATTTACAAAACCACTCGTATTACGATTTGCATTTTCTCCGGTATTTTGATGGGTTGTTAATACCAACCTCGCGTTATTAAATCCTTTTTCAGCTGAATATCTAAAATCTTCAATTGGCATTCGGCTGTATAAAGCGGCCATATAGGCCTGCATACCGGCATCGTTAAATAAATCTTTGTCCTGTAGCACATTGAGTGGCGGAATATCTAAATCATTGCAGGCAGGAGCTATTCCCAAAAGCAATATTCCGGTGATAATATATATAAATCTTTTCATTTTTATATCTCGTTTAAAATTAATTATAATGTTTTAAAAGGTAATTGTGCCTCCAATATTTACGGTACGACTTTGTGGATACATACAACTATAATTCTCAGAAGGGTGCTCAGGATCAACTCCCTTAACATTTGTAAAGGTTAAAAGATTATATCCATTAACAAAAATACGAACTCGTTGCAAACCTGCTTTATCCATCCAGGCTTTAGGCAATGAATAACCTAATTCCGCACTCTTTAACCGTACATATGCTCCGTTCTGAATGGCTCGCATGGAATTCTCCTCAGGGTAAGATCCGGTATAAGCCCAATATCCAGACTCCCATTGAGTGTTTGGATCGTAAGGATCAGCTTTGGGATCGGTTGGATGCCAGCGGTCCATAAAAGTTTCCAATGCATTTCCATCCCACAATAGGGGCATCAAAAGCATATCTCCATAAGCCACGTATGACATTGCCCCACCTTGAAATAATAGGTTTAAATCAAAGCCCTTATAATCAAAAGAGGTTGTCAACCCAAAGTTCATTAAAGGGTAGTTTTGTTTAGATTCATCAGATGTAGGGTTAGTTGTTGTTGCAATTGGATGGTAGTCTAATTCATCAATAACACCATCGTCATTCCAGTCTTCGTAGATATAATCGCCGGGTAATGTACTCCGACTGGCATATAGGTCTGAATTGGCAATCTGGTCGTACGACTGGTATTGCCCTTCATAACCTAAACCAAACCAAATATCGTTATAACGGTTGTTGGTATTGTTTCTCCAATTGTCATAAGCACTACCCATTTCACCACACTCTACATATTTGTTTTTAGTCCGTGTTAATGACAGATTTCCAAGTATATTATAACCTACATCTCCTATTTTATTTCGGTGCCCGAGTGTAATCTCAAATCCACTTGTTTGGTCGCTGTTTAAGTTTTCCTGAGGCAAAGTTGAACCAAATGTACCCGGAATTGATAGCAATCGGGTGGCTAACAAACCATCACGGTTACGACGAAACATATCACAAGAGAAATCAAGCAAGCCATTCCAGAAATTCATGTCAATCCCAATATTGGCAGTTTTCGATTCGTACCATGTAATATTCATATTTGGCGAACTCCTGAATCCCACTGAATTAACCAAAGAATCGCCAAACTTACTATTACCTGGCAGCATATTATAAGTCCCATTGTATGGATAATCATAGCCAGAAATAAACTGGTAAGAAGATGCATTATCGTCTCCCATAATTCCGTAAGACGCACGTAATTTCATGTTGTTCAAAATAGAAGATGGAACTAAGTCCTGAAAAAATGACTCTTCAGTAATTCTCCATCCTACCTGTACTGCCGGGAAAAATCCCCATTGTTTATTGGTTGGAAATTTCGACGAACCATCGTAGCGGAAACTGAACTCAGCAATGTATTTTCCATTGTAGTCGTAATTGAATCGACCAACCAAACCTTTATTTGCATTTTTCCAAATTCCATCAATATTACTATTTCCAACCTGATTGTCTGTTTCACCCGCAAATAAATAATCGATTGATATAGCTAATTCTCTGCTTGCATAGAAATTATCAGCTTCACGGGTACTTTCTTCATACAAAAGCAAAACACCAATATTGTGTTTGTTGTTAAAAAGATGCGAATAGTTTAACGAAAACCGAAGTAGTGTGCTGGCTTCAGAATTGTAAGTTCGGGTTAATAAATCAGGTGAATTGGTAGTATATCCAATATATTCGTCAGTTGATGCTGAATAATCATACAGATTATAGCTTTTTTTATAATTTGTATTATCATCAAATGTTCCATCGTAACTAAACATTCCCTTTGCCTTTAAACCCTCAACAAACGGAATCTGATATTCCAGTTCAAACTGACTTTGAAACCATTTGCTTCTATCTTTCTGGTAACCGATTACATCAGCATCTGTCATTGCACCGGGATGATCTCCTACTCTTGCAAGGTAGTCCGTGTTGTTATTAACATAGTACTCATAATTAGGCTGTACTCTCCACAAAGCCTTAAAGACTGTCCATGAACTAGGAGATGAAAGATTTCCTTCATTTTCAGCAAATGGACAATTTTTTTCATCAATGATTCCGTTAATTTTTAAAGATGCCTTAAGATTTTTACATATTTGTGCATTTACGTTCATACGAAGATTATAACGTTTGTAATTCAGGTCTCCACTTTTCCAGTATCCTTTCTGATTTACATAGCCCATATTCATAAAATAATCTATTTTATCATCGTTAGAGCTCCCGCTAACACTAAGATTATGATTATGCTGAGGAGCGCGTTCGTTCATTACCATATCATACCAATCTGTCCCCTGTTTGCTTCCATTAAGGTATGGTGCAAAATCTTCATCGCTATAAATCAAAGTAGGATTAGTTGTGCTATGCATGTATTTTTCATTCATTAGGGTATAACGATCCAAGGTCTCGACCGGTTTTGCTAAGCCAATTGCTTTTTGAGATCCATAAAATCCGGTATATTCAATTTTGGCACGACCTTTTGTTCCTCGTTTTGTTGTTATCAGAACAACACCATTTGCGGCACGAACACCGTACACAGCAGCCGAAGCATCTTTTAAAACAGATACACTTTCAATTTCATTGGGATCCAACCGTGTAATATTGTCACGTGGAACTCCATCGATAACAACAAGGGGTGACCCAAATCCGCGAATGTCGAATTGATTAGAGAAATCTCCTGGCTCCGATGTTTTCTGTATAATACGCACACCAGAAACTTTACCAGTTAAGGCGTTTTGAACATTCTGACTTTTGGTGATTAAAATTTCATCACTTTTAACAGCTACAACTGCACCGGTTAAGTTTACTTTCTTCATCGTACCATACCCAACAGCCACAACTTCTTCAATACCAATTGCATCTTCTTCCATTACAATGTCAATCTTGGCTTTGCCGGTTACAGGTATTTCCTGCGCCCTCATCCCCACAAAAGAAAAAATCAGGGTTTCGTTGTCTTTAATGTCCAACAGGGTATAATTCCCATAAGAATCTGTGACCGTCCCCTTGGTTGTGCCTTTAACAACGACAGTCACGCCGGGAAGCGGTGAGCCTGCGGGATCGGTAACTTTACCGGAAATGGCCCGGGGCTGTTGTGCCCCACGGTTTTCTTGGGGGTGCAGTTCATAGGCTTCGCCATGCCCGGGGCTTGGGAAAATTATGATGTTCCGCTCCACCAATTTATAAGACAAACCTGTACCTTCAAGCAAGTCAGATATTAACTCCAATACGTTCCTGTCGGTTACGTCAATCGATTTCCGTTTTACATCACTGATTTGTTCGTTTTGGTAAAAGAACCGGTACTCCGACTGCTCTTCAATCTTGCTGAGGATTTCGTTCAAAGTGCCGTCTTTTACATTAATCGAAATTTTTGAATTTTGGGAATAGACCGATGCCGAAACATCAATCATAAAAGCAAGAATCAAAAACGTGGTTAGTTTCATAATACGCAATAATTTTGCCCACCCGGATCTCGCCGGATGGCCGGATAATGGTTTTTTTTTCATAATTTTGAAAAGATTTATTGTTATTAAATCAAATAATCAGGAAGGTGGTATTTTGTTAGCGCGCATATCACTTTCCTTCTTTGTTTTCTTTATTTTTCCCTGAGCGACAGCTCGATGGTTTTGTTGTTTATTTCATAATTAACCGGAATTGTTAAGTTAATAAATTCAAGGACCCTATCTACGCTTAGGTTGTCAATAGTCCCTGTATAATGGGTGTCTTTAAAAACATTTTTGTTGTAAATAAATTTCACGGCATAATGTCTCTCCAGCCTCAATATCAACTCGTCGAACAGTTCATTTTCAAAAACCAGGACACCTTTTGTCCATAAAATTTCGTCCTGCACATTGGTTTGCATTTCAGTGAAAGTATGTTCTTTTTCGTTATATATTAATTTTCTGCCGGGATTAAGTTTAACAGACCTGCCAATTATATCAGACGACATTTCTATCCCTCCTGTGAGGAGCGAGGCTTTTGTGGTCAAAGACCCGGGGAAATGCGAAACGTTGAATTTTGTCCCCAATACCTTGATTTTTGCACCTCCAGCCTCAACAACAAAAGGATAATCCTGCGAGTGGCTTACTTCAAAATAAGCCTCCCCGCTCAAGCTTACCCTTCGCGTTTTTTTGTCAGGGCAATATTTTACCACAGTTTCGGCATTTAGCCAGACCATGCTGCCATCGGGGAGGGCAACTTTGCTCCGCTGCCCCGCTTCTGTGGATATTTCAATGCCGTTGCCCCGATAAAATAAATTTGTCTCCGAAGCAATATAAACCGACAAGCCTGCTATGGAAACAATAAATACGATGGCTGCCGCAACCTTTGCAATGTAAGAAGGGAACAAACTTTTCTTTCCCTTTTTTTCACCTGCCCCCATACGCACAAGCAACCTTGTACGGGCATGCCCTAAGCTGCCCTGTGGCACCTGTTCGGGCGGCCCGTCCCAGAATTTTCTCAGGTTGTTTATGAAAGAAGTATTGATATCCGATTTTTCTCCCCACCTGGAAACAGCTTCGATTTCTTCTTTGCTTGCAACATTAACTAAAACCCGGGCTATTTTTAATGCAATTCCTTTCACCTTTGATGCTATAATTTATGTTCTTTGGATATAGGACATTTTTTTTTCATTATTTCCCCAAAAGAAATTGAAATATTTTCGGGCAACAAAGGCACAGTCCTCATAACACCCTGACGGGCAACTCAATGCCAAGCCCATAAAAATTATCGGATTTAATTACTGAGATGTCCCATCAAAACATAAAAGTGACTTTTTGCCTTTCTCCTTTTAACTTACCTCTAAAGCGTCAACAGAAGAGTTCTCAGACTGAGGGAATTTCTGGGGTTGGAAAGATCTATGCCAAGCTGTGCAGCGATTTTTTTCACAGCTATTGCAACCTGGTTGTCCACTGTTTTTGCTGATATGTCAAGTACTTGTGCCACCTCATTCCTTGTCAGCCCGTCCTCGCGCATCAACTTAAAGATAACCTTGCACTTTGAAGGCAAATTTGCAACCGCATCGTTAAGCACGTCGAACATTTCCTGTTCAATCAATTCACTTTCGGCAGACGGCCTGTAGCCCGCTAATTGTATATTCGAATCCTCTAGCATGTCAAAGTGGAAACGTTTTTCTTTCTTTAGTTGGTTAATAGATTTATTCCTTACCGATATGTACAAATAGGTGCCGATATTGTCGATTTCCCCTAACGTTTCCCTGTTTTCCCATAATTTCATGAAAACATCAAGCACAACTTCTTCTGCCAATACCACTGACTTCACAATTGGGGTTGCGAATTGGATTAGCCCAGGATAATAGCAGTCAAAAAAATCAGTAAATGATTCCTGCGACGATTCTTCTTTAAACCGGATATATTTGTATTTCCCTTTACTGATCAATGCTTTCAGGTTTTTACAGAAATAGCGAATGCAATTTTAAGAATTATTACAGAATTATTGACAGCCCTGGGCAAAATACTTCAAAACCTTATTTGCTATTTATTTGCCAAAAAATCGGCAATCAAGCCTTCTGCTAGCCAATTGGCAACTGCCTGGCGGTTGTCTGAGAGGATAAAGCGTTGTTGGTCGCGGGAGTGGTTTATATTCCCCAGCTCTATGTACACTGCCACCGGGTAGGTGTTTTTTACCACATACAAATTGCGGTCAGAAACAGTCCCTTTATATCCACGCCCGGGCTGGTGCTCGTTATATTTGTCCTGAAATGTTTTTTGCAGGGTTTTGGCCGCTTGTTTCCCGGCTTTGCTCATTTTATCGTGATAGAAAAATACATCGATGTTTTCGCCATGGCTCCTTGAATCCACATGTATGGCGATCATCCGTTGGAACGCATTTTTGTTTTTTGAATACAACCCGTTTACGGCATTGGTGCGTTGTTTTAGCCTTTTTAGCTGGTTGAGGGGTATTTTCTGGTTTGGATAACATTTTTCATCTTTGTCGGCTTTCAAATAACTTCCGTCACGTATCCCATCGTTTGGGTCGCGGGTAATCATATAAACCGAGGCCCCGTGCTGTACCAGGTTCCTGGCCAAGCGCAAAGTAACATCATAGGCATATTCGTCTTCACATAATTTATGGTTCCCGTATTTGCCTATTGCCCCAGGGTCGGGCCCTCCATGGCCGGCAACTAAATAGTAAACAGCTCCTTTTAATTTACTGTCAAGTACCCTAACTTTTTCATGGCCTTCCCCAAAAATTTTATATGTCCTAAAAGTCGCGCCCGGGCTTGCTCCTGCCCCAGGTGCCGCAAGGGGTTTGTCTGGCAATTTGTATTTTGCCCCCGAAATCAAAGTGTTGTTTTTGCCCAGCTGGCTTTTGTTCAGTTCAACAAAAGCATTGAAATAATCAGTAGCAGGCAAACCGTACCTTTTTAACAACCTATAAATCCCATCTCCTTTTTGCGCCGTAACCTCTTTTGCTTGTGCATTAATTTTTAATGGTCGGAAAATTAAGCACAGAAATAATATTAAAGATACCGTTGCCAGTTTTTTTATATGTAAGTTTGGACCGAACATTATTTTAATAACCGTTTTTTGAACATTTTTGCTAAAATAACCGTAAATTTTAGAATTTCTTGTTATTCATGAAACGAACTATCACCTATACATTGTTAATAACTTGTGTTTTACTGCTAAACTCATGTAAAACGCATTATTCAAAAATTTCTTGTGAGGCTGAGAATTTAATTGTTTCGGATGGGCTGAACGTGCCAGACAGCGAGGTTGTAAGCGTATACTCCCCATTTAAAGATATCATTGAGAAAGACATGGCCCGGGTTATTTCTGTTTCCGTAACAGAGATGGCCAAGGACAGGCCGGAAAGCAACCTTACCAATTTCTTGGCTGATTTATTATTAGCCGAGGGTGAAAAAGTGGCAGGCAAAAATGCATCTCAAATTAAACCTGAAATTTCATATTTCAATTATGGGGGGATCCGTTCTTCCCTTCCCCTGGGAGAAATTACCGTAGGTGATATTTTTGAACTGATGCCTTTTGAAAACGAAATGGTGTACCTTCGTTTGGGCGGGGGGCAAATCCAGGAATTTTTAAATTTTGTGGCAGCGAAAGGCGGCGACAGTGTCGGGGGCGTACGGTTTGTAATTTCGGGAGGGAAAGCCAAGGATGTGAAAGTAGGGGGGATCCCGTTAAAAAACGGCAAGCAATATTGGCTCGTAACCAACGACTATGTGGCTTCTGGCGGCGATGGGCTGGAAGTTTTTGCAAAACGTTCGGATTTTATTGAAAGTGGCGAAAAAATTAGGGACGTTATTATTTCTTACATGGAAGGCAAACAGGAAAAAGGAGAAAAATTATCGGCTGAAAAAGACGGGAGGATAAGTTATGAATAGGAGGAAGTTCATTCAGGATGTTGCCGCAGGCACCCTGGGCGTAAGTCTCGGGATGCTACCAAAAGGATTGCTTGCCGTTGATGATCTCATAACGGTTTCGATACTGCATACCAACGATATACATTGCCATATAGAACCATTTCCTGTTTCAAATAAAAAGTACAGCGGGAAAGGCGGCTTGGCAAGGATTTCCGGTTTTGCAAAAAAACAAAAGGAGGAAAACCCCAATACCTTGCTCTTAGATGCCGGCGATATGTTCCAGGGCACCCCGTATTTTAATTATTTTAAAGGCGAACTTATCATGAAAGCGATGAGCGCGGCAGGTTATGATGCAGGGACAATAGGCAACCACGAGTTTGACAACGGGCTGGAGGGGATACTGAACCCACTCCCTAATGCAAAATTCCCGCTTATAAGTTCAAACTACGATTTCTCGGGCACTATACTCGCAGGCAAGTTCCCACGGTGTAAAACCTTTAATTTCAATGGGGTCAAGGTTGGCGTTTATGCCCTGGGGATCGAACTCCGGGGCTTGGTAGACCGGAAAAATTACGGCAATACAATTTATAACGACCCGTTAAAGGTTGCACTTGAAATGGAGGACCTTTTGAAAAACGGACAGGGATGCAATTTAGTGGTCTGTTTGTCGCACCTGGGCTTAAAATATGAAGGGGACAAGGTCAGCGACATGGTTTTAGCTAAAGAGACTTTGTTTACCGATTTAATTATTGGCGGGCACACACATACCTACCTCAGCGAACCTGTAATCGAAAAAAACAAGGCAGGGAACGATATTATTGTAAACCAAGCATGGTGGGGCGGACTCGCAATTGGGAAAATTGATTTTGTTTTTGGACGTTCCCGGAAAAACAAAAAGGCAACATTTACCAACAATAAAACAACATAAAAATGAAACGGGGCCAGCGGGTTCTGCTGTCGGTTTTATCGGGCTTATTGTTAAGCTTGCCATGGGCCGGTTTCCCCGGATGGATACTTTTTCCCGCCTTCCTTCCCCTTTTTTATCTTGAAAATTATTTTGTTGAAAACAGGCAAATATATGCCAGTGTCTCTTTTTGGGGACATGCACTACTTTCTGCCCTTATCTGGAACGGGCTGGCTATTTGGTGGGTTTCGTATGCAACAGTTGTTGGGGCAATAATGTCCGTTTCTGTAAATTCATTTTTGATGTCGCTGGTTTTGTGGCTAGCACATTTTGCCCGGCGTAAATTGGGGCGTACGCCAGGCTATATTGCCTTGCTTGGCTTCTGGACCTCATTCGAACATTTTCAGCACATATGGGATATCGAGTGCCCCTGGATGACATTGGGGAATGGTTTTTCAAACAATGTGGGACTAATCCAATGGTATGAGTTTACAGGTGTTTTGGGCGGGACACTTTGGATACTTGCCGTAAATATATTTCTGTTGCAATTTTTTGTCGGGATACGGGGGAAAAAATTTCGCCAAATAATTATGGCGACAGTTACGATCGTAATTTCGATCCTTGTCCCCATCATTGTTTCACTGATGATTTATGACAATTACAACGAAAGGGGCAATAAGCGGGATATTGTAATAGTGCAACCCAATATTGACCCATATTCTGAGAGTTACAATTTGACAGCAGAAAATGCCAAGTTGCAAAAATTTATCAGGCTCGCCGGAGAAAAAGCAAACGGACATACTGATTTTATTGTTGGCCCGGAAACTATTGTTGAGAATTATGAGGACTGGGATATCGATGAGATGGGAAACAACCCCCAGTACCTGATGCTAAAAAACTTTAGGGGCAGATATGCAAATGCGGAACTGGTTTTTGGGGTCTCTTCAAGCAAATATTATAGGAGTGGCAAGGATGCTTCCCAAACAGCAAGATCAAGGGACGGGGAGTTATTTGATGTTTTCAACACGGCCGTTTTCCTTCAAAAAGACGGAGGCTGTCAGTTATATCACAAATCTATTTTGGTGAGCGGTGTAGAAAAAGTCCCGTTCCTGAAATATTTCCGGTTCATGGAAAATGTTTTTGTCGATTTGGGAGGGACTAGCGGAAACCTGGGAAGCCAGGAAGGGCCATCTGTCTTTATTGCTTCAGACAGCACAAAAGTTGCGCCTGTAATTTGCTTCGAATCGGTTTTTGGAGGCTATATACGCAAATATGTCGGGAAAGGTGCCGGGCTTATTTTTATTATCACAAACGATGGCTGGTGGAAAAAATCACCTGGAGCCAAACAGCACTTGTCGTTTGCCCGCCTAAGGGCAGTTGAAACCCGGCGCAGTATCGCGCGTGCTGCAAATACCGGCATCTCGTGTTTTATTAACCAGCGGGGCGACATTGTCTTGAAAGCGCCCTGGTGGCAGGCTACCTCAATTTCCATGCAGTTAAATGTGAACGACAAAATTACTTTTTATGTAAGACATGGTGATTATATCGCCAGTATCATGCTGTCTATAAGCGCGTTGTCGCTCCTGTCCTTATTTTCCGGTTGGTTAATAAAAGGCAAAAAAAATCCGCATTAATTCCATTTGTGTAAAACCCCTGATTAACAGGATTTGAGTGCCCGGCCGATCAAACTTCCAACGGTCTTTCGACTCATCCCGGATAACCGGGACTACAAGGCCTGCTTTAGCGGCCATAAAGAGCTTACTCGGTTTAATGTTTTCTGTTGAGTTTACCAACTGATGAATCAATGCGGAAAATATTTTTTCTCTTCAATGAACTCTTTTGTATAATCAAATGTAGCCTGTTGCTGCGATATATGCAAGTTTTTTTGCCATTTTATTCCCGCCCCCAAATATAGCCTACTGGCTAACAACATGTTACAACATTGTGTTCATTTGCAGGCATTTTGTTTTCCCGAGGACACAGTTATCGGAACTATTTTTATGATACCCAGGATATTGTTGCATGATGTACTGTTTTCAGGCAAACAACCATGAAATTTCCCTCGTCATGGCAAAGTACAAATATGCCAAGCAGCTTTGAAAAATTAGTCAAATAATTTGAGAAAAGATTTTGCCAATGTAAAAACAATTGATACATTTGCACGCACGAAAAAAGCGGCTAAAACAGCCATTGTTCTTAATTGTAAAGGTGAGGTGGGTGAGTGGCTGAAACCACCAGTTTGCTAAACTGGCGTACGGGTAAACTGTACCGCGGGTTCGAATCCCGCCCTCACCGCTTATAAAAATCAACGGGGTATAGCGCAGTCCGGTTAGCGCACCTGCTTTGGGAGCAGGGGGTCCCAGGTTCGAATCCTGGTATCCCGACCACTGAAAATCAAGGAGTTAAACGAAAGTTTAGCTCCTTTTTTATTTGCACGGGTACAACATAGGTACAACAAAATCGCCCAATAAAAACCACCAAAAATTACCAGATACATAGAGTCATTCTATGTTATTCAACATTTCGAAAGCCAAATACAGCCAAATAAGCGCAAAACATACGCCAACACAGATTTTCATTTGATTGCATTTATTAGATTCTTTACTTTTAATCAGCTAATTATCAATGCTGTTGAAAAAAGAAGATAGTATTGATGTTGCATGGAATTTATACTTAGAGGGGCTGCTATGGAAACAATAATCAAGAAATCAGGAGTAATTATATTTCGATTCAACCGGAAACTCCGGTGGATCTTCAATATTAGAATATTACGCAACCACAATACAACGATCCTTTTTATCCTGTTTGTTTGTCTTCTGATTCTGTTATTCGGACTCTGGGGCATGGGATTTTCATTTATCCATGTTATCCTCTACTCTGCCATAAGCACAACAGTACTTTTCTTGACTTTACTTTTTATCGGATCATTGAATGAAGCACGAAGATTATCCCAACAAGTACCTTCCGGTTGTTTCCAATTTTTGAAAAGTAATCTGAACGGAATCCATCTACCAGTTCTGGGATTCACGGAAAAGGATCGGGAAAATATAAACATGGTATTAAATGGACTTGAAATAAAAAGCAAAATCGATTTTAAATTGGTTTCTGATAATCGGACTGCAGCTGATTATAAAAAGCTACTTCGCATTCTTCACCTGCTTATTGATGGAGGAATCAGAAACTTCAAAAAAGAGCGTAAAGAGCAACTCTTTAAATTCATTGAATCAACCTTCACATTGAACGGCTCAGAAGTTAAAAGGACGAGTTTGAACTCGCGGTTTTCAGAGTGGGTGAATGAAAGTGAAACAGAATTTTCTGAAAATCTAAAGGAGTTCCAGAAAATACTTTTTCGATAGACGGTATTTCTCCCGTAATTAGCCCGTAATTCAAATTACTCTCTTGATTTCCTGCCACATATAGTTTCATATTTGCTGATGAAAATTTCACGCATCAAGCGTCATTAACCATTAAAAAATATGTCACGTATGGAAAATCAAGCATTTCTTTCAAAACAGGTTCTTAGCGAACTGAAACAGATTAAAACCCTCCTCGCAGAGAACAAAACCGTTTTTAATGTTGAAGAGCTGGCCCAGTACACCGGACTGTCAAAAAGCAAAATTTACAAGCTGCTCAGTAAGAAACTGATTCCTACCGGAACCAATGCCAATATCCGGCAAAAGTTCTTTTATAAAAAGGACATTGACTTCTGGCTGATGGGGATCTCCAGAGAAGAAAGGGAAATGGAAGAGGAGTTCAACAAAATGCTATCAGAAAACAGGAAAAGATAAGATATGGAATTTTCTAAAATGCAATGTGATAAAGCCCGAGAAATTCAGATAACAGAATTTCTTAAGAGATCCGGATTTTCTGCGGTAAAAGAGAATCAGAACTCGGCCTGGTACCTGAGCCCAATCCGGAACGAAACGGAAGCCTCATTTAAGGTTTCCAAAGCGCTTAACCGCTGGTACGATCATGGAGTGGGTAAAGGAGGCAATATTATCGACCTGGTAATTGAAATGAACAACGGTTGCAGTGTCAGTGAAGCACTGTCTATCCTGGATAAAAACATTCCATCTTTCTCTTTTCAACAGCAAGAGAATTTTGTGGTGTTAAAGCCCGAGCCGAAAATCCGGATCGATAAGGTCCTCCCCCTCCGGCATCCGGCTTTGGTCAGGTATCTGACTCGCAGAAACATTAATGTAGAAACAGCTGCCAGGTATGCAAAAGAAATCCATTATTCATTAAATGATAAAAGATACTTTGCCATAGGCCTGGAGAATATTTCAGGAGGTTGGGAACTCCGAAATCCGTATTACAAGAACGCAGCTGCCCCAAAAGATTATTCTTTCTTTTCAACATCAAAAAAGCTATTGAGTATTACTGAAGGAATGTTTGATTTTTTCAGTCTTCTAACGCTTTATCCAGGCTTACCACACAAATCCGATTTTCTGATTCTGAACTCAGTCTCATTTGTCAGCCGGGTTCAGAAAGTTGCTTTGTCTTATTCTAAAATTGGTCTTTATCTCGATCATGATTTGGCTGGGAAAAGGGCGACAAAGCAGCTAATGACCGACTTATCGAACAGTGTCGATATGTCGGCACTTTATGAAGGCAAAAAAGATCTGAACCAACTATTGACCGCTCCAAGCCAACGTCTGCGGAGGTCTGTGCGGTAAGCTATTTCAAGAGGTGCCAACGTTGCACTTTTGGCACTCTTGCTTTGCTCCTAAACTCGCAAAGGAAGAAAATCGCAGGTAATGTTTAATGCTTAACAGGGTTATGAATACACGTACAAGGTATATATCATTCAGGGTAAATAATATTGAAAAGAGAGCCATCGCCATGGCTGCCAAAGAGTGTGGGTTAAGTACCAGTGAGTTTGCACGGCGTGCATCGCTTAACATGAAAGTAACCCTGCGATTTTCACCGAAAGAATTGGACGTATATAACAATCTACACACTTTCCACCGAAATTTTACAACGATCAGTAACCTGATTAAAAGTGATTATTTCAGGAAGAATGATACCATTCTTCTTGAACTTGAAGAAGTGATTAAGTTGATAAAAGCCCACCTTGAAAAATTTGAACAATGATTGGGAAAGCCAAAAGTATATCGCATGTTTCCAATGCCATCAACTATGCAAAAAACAAGAAAGAGGCAACCGAAATCAGCCGGCACAATGTTGCAGGTGAAACCGGGAGGGAAATAGCACAGGAATTTCGGATTTTTCAAAACATGAACGCTCGATGCGAACGCAATTCTTTTTCTATTGTTCTTAGCCCCTCGATTCCTGACGGACTTAACCTTTCGAACGATGACTTTGTCGAGCTTGCTGACGACTTTCTGGAACGAATGAAATTGAAGGAGCATCAATACATCTCTTTTCTGCACGCTGATAAAGAACATAAGCACCTGCATATTTTTGTGAACCGGATTAATGCTGAAGGCAAAGCCTACAAAGACCATTTTATCAGCAAAAAGGCCCAACGACTTGCAGAAAGCATTGCCAAAGACCGGGGTTTCACCACTGCCAAAGAAATTCAGCAGCAAAAAGAAGAACGGCTGAGCCGTCAAATTATAAATGCGCATACAGAAGTTTTAAGCCAGATGCCGGGGAATATTTTTGAATATGCTGAACGGATGAAACTTTTAGGTATTCACATGGATCTAAAGCAGGCTTCTGATGGGAAAGTTGTCGGGATTAAATTCCGGATTGGAGATGATTCAATTAAAGCCAGTACAGTTCACCGTTCGTTTAGTGCGGGCAACCTGCAAAAACTGATTCTGAAAAGCTTTGATGCTGTGAGCTACACTTCGCAGAAAAGGGAAAAACGCCCCAAAATAAGATCGACCAAAAAACCACGATTCAGACTTTAGTATCATGAGAAAGAACTTGTCTCAACAAAAACTACTGGAGATTTTAACCTCCGAAATTGAGATGCTGCAGCAAACAACTAAAAACATTAAGGAGGTTGCCCCTGAAATTGCCCGGCAATTGCATAATCTTAAAACCACCAAATTGAAATATGATATTAACACCGAAAAGCTGGAACAGCTTCTGGAAGTTCATAAGCGGGAGCTGAAAAAAAGTGTGGTTATTCCAAGATGGTTTCTAGTTTTGGTCGGAGTGATTATTACCTGGTTGGTAATTCAGATTATTTGGATATAAGCATCTGTTCATGTAGCAACAGAGTTCAGCAAGGGAGCATTGATAAAGGGATAAACAATAAATCAAAGGTTACGTAACTTTAATAACTTACCTTTAACTTGTTTAAACAAACTTGATTTGAAGTTATACATTAAAAATATGGTTTGTATTCGCTGCCAGATGGTGGTGAAAGCTGAACTAGAAAAACTCGGTCTGCAATATGTTTATGTACGGATTGGTGAAGCCGATATAATCGGAAATGTTCAGCCGGAGCAACTGGAGCAGTTGAAAACACATTTGAAAAAAGCCGGATTGGTTTTAATGGACAATAAAAAAAGTGTCCTTGTTGAAAAGATAAAAAGTGCCATTATCGAATTGGTTCACTATACCGAAGATCAAATCAAGGTAAATCTTTCGGACTACCTCAGCGAGAAACTCAATTACGATTATACTTACCTTGCCAACCTTTTTTCGGAAGGGAAAGGCATTACCATTGAAAAGTTTTACCTGACTCACAAAATTGAAAGGGTAAAAGAACTAATTGTTTATGATGAGCTGAATCTTTCAGAAATCGCTTTCAAAATGCACTACAGCAGTGTGGCCCATCTTTCCAATCAGTTTAAAAAATACACAGGACTTACCCCTACTCATTTCAAAAAACTGAAAAACAAACGTCGCGAAACGCTTGAAGATGTGTGAACAACTTTAACCTGTCAGTCATTCCCGAATACGAAAGTACAGTTTACATTTTTTTTTGAAATGTGTGAATGATGTAAATTAAAACATCAATTGTGTAACACTTTCAAAATTGGGCAGGAGTATCTTTGATTTAACTTTCATACTATAGATTACTGGAAATGAAAGAAATAGAAAAATCAAAAATCCATATCCTCATCGAGATTATTGAATATGTGCCCAACTCGGTGGTGAGCAAAACCATTATACGCAAAACCACCGGAAATATAAGCGTTGTTGCCATCGACACCGGCGAGGCGCTGTCCGAAAAAATTTCCCCGTTCGACACATTTATTCAGATAATTGAAGGAACAGCTGAAGTAGTGATTGATGATCAGCCGAACATACTTCATGTGGGGCAAGGAATTATTATTCCTGCCCACAGTTCAAATACGGTTCGGGCGAACGGTCGGTTCAAAATGACTTCAACCGTGATTAAAAGCGGGTATGAAGGAACTACGTTTTAAACATAGTAAATACAAATATCATGGTAAAAGCAAAAGAAGGCAAAGAGGGAAAAAACTCGAAAAAGGAAGCTGTTATGACCCTCAAAGAAAAACGAGCAGCAAAAGCGGCAAAAAAAGCCGGAAGGAGCGATTCTAGTATTAGTTAGGGATTCGTCTTCATAAATTTCTTAAAATAATTTTGACAGGGAACAGCTATAAAACGGATTCGCTGAAAACCGAACAGAGTAGGCATGAACAAAAAAATAGAACAATGACCACAATTGTAGTACGGCACAAGGTAGGTGACTTTAATACATGGTTTCAAGGGCATGAGGACAGGAAAAGGGTTTTTGCTCCGGCGATTAATAGTTTCAAAACACTTAGAGATGCTAATGACCCCAATTCGATTGCATTGGTAATTGAAGTTACGGACATGGAAAAATTACAGTCGATTATTGACGATCCGGCAAATGCTGAACTGCAAAAAAAGCATACTGTGTTAAGGCCAATTACGATTTCACTGCCTGTCGATATTTAGGTAGTGTAAAAACAGAAAGCAGAAAGGGTTAAACATGGAAAACAAATTTAAAGAAGGCGAAGTGGTGCGGGCAAAGGTTAATCCGAACCAAAATCTGGTTGTCAGACGATATGTTGACCGGATTTATTATTGCAGAATAGAGGAAAACCCCAGTCATAAAGATTTGGTTTATTTTGAACGGGAACTTCTTCCTCTCGAAATAAAGGATATTGGCTTATTAACTTCCTTAAACGTAATCATCAATAAATGAAGATCACTTATATTGCAACTTACCCGCCCCGCGAATGTGGTATCGGAACCTTTACGAACAACCTGTTCAAATCGATGTTACGGCAAAACCAACCACATGAACAAACAAATGAAGGTTTTGTAGTTGCATTAAACGACAACGAGCTCACATACAAATATCCCGAAGAAGTAAAAGTTACCATCCGGCAAGATCATCAGGAAGATTATTTGAAAGCCGTAAAATACATTAATTTAAGTGGTGCCGATGTTTGTATCCTCCAGCACGAATTTGGAATATTTGGTGGCCAAAGCGGCGTATATATCCTTCCCTTGCTTCACCGGCTTGTAATTCCGCTCATTGTTACACTCCATACCATTCTTAAAACGCCTTCGTACAACGAGAGAGCAGTATTGAAGGAAATCTGCAAAATGGCATGTAAAATAGTCGTGATGAGTCATAAGGCAATTGAGTTTCTCACAACAATTTATGATGTACCCAAAGAAAAAATCGCATTGATTGAACATGGTGTACCGGACATTCATTTTAGCCCCGAAAAATCGAAAAAGGAGTTTAAACTTGAGAGAAAGAAAGTGCTGCTTACTTTTGGCTTTATTGGCCGAAGCAAGGGTATTGAAACCGTAATTAAAGCCTTGCCTGAAGTGGTAAAAAAATACCCTGAAGTTATTTACATTGTTTTGGGGAAAACCCATCCGAATGTACTCCGGCATTCAGGAGAAGAATACCGGATTTTTCTTCTTCGTTTGGTGAAAAACCTGCACCTTGAAAATCACATTGTTTTTTTAAATGAATTTATTGACGAACAGGATTTGTTCAAGTATTTATATGCCTGCGATATTTACATTACACCTTATTTGAACGAAGCCCAGATTACCAGCGGAACCCTTTCGTATGCAGTTGGTGTTGGCGCTGCTGTGCTTTCAACCCCCTATTGGCATGCGGCGGAATTACTGGCTCACGGAAGAGGAAAGTTATTTCATTTTAATGATTCGGATGACCTTGCAAACACATTAACTGAACTCCTTGATAAACCAGAAGAACAAGTGAAGTTAAAAAACAAAGCGGCGGAATATGGCAGAAATATTACCTGGCCAAAAACCGGCGAAAAATATGTTGCGCTTGCCGAAAAAATTGTGAAGGATGAGCGTCCCGTTCCTGCAAAGAAGGAAACCGAACCCGATTTACTCATCCTTCCCCCCTTTTCCCTTGCGCATATTAACCGGCTCACCGATGACACCGGCATCATTCAGCATGCCAAATTTGGCATTCCCAATTTAAAAGAAGGCTATTGTCTGGATGACAACTCGCGCGCCTTACTGATGGTTTTGATGGCATACAAGCAAATGAAAGATATGCGGGCACTCGAGTTATCGCCGATTTACCTTAGTTACATTCATTACATGCAAAACGCTGACGGGACATTCCGTAATTTCCTGAGTTTTAACCGTAATTTTTTGGATGAGATTGGTTCCGAAGATTCATTTGGCAGGACAATATGGGCCCTGGGTTATTTGCTCGCGAATGCGCCAAACGATGCTTATTATCAAACAGGAAAGCTTATATTTTTCAATGCAGCTCCCAATTTTGAAAGTTTAAAATCCATCCGGGGAATTGCCAATACTATGATCGGAATAAGTTATTACCTAAAAAGCAATTCCTCCGACGATTCGATGACCGAAAGATTGAGAAACCTGGCGAATGTATTAATCAAACATTACACCGAAAATCAAAGTCCGGGTTGGAATTGGTTTGAATCGTTACTCGCTTATGACAATGGAATTCTTCCTTTGGCATTGTTGCATTCAGCCAAAATACTGAATGATGATAAAATTACGCAAACGGCTATTGATTCGATGAACTTTCTGACACAACATACATTAAAAGACAATTATTTATCGGTAATTGGCAATGAAAAATGGTACAAGAAAGAAGGCGAACGCTCGCTCTTTGCTCAACAACCTATAGATGCAATGGCGATGGTTTTAATGTACCACGAAGCCTATTTTGTGACAAAAGACAAAGATTTCCTGAATAAACTGTACACCTCCTTTTTGTGGTTTCTGGGTGAAAATGATTTGCGGATGAGTTTGTATGATTTCGAAACCAAAGGTTGTTGCGATGGTTTCGAAAGGTATGGCGTTAACCGGAACCAGGGCGCGGAAAGTTCGCTTGCTTATCTAATTTCTCATTTAACCGTATTGCAGGCCTACGAAGAGTTTCACCGGTCGGATTTAAAATTAGTATAAAAAAATCCCGCGATTAGCGGGATAAAAATATAAATGATTGTAATCGTTGTAAACTAAGCAAGCTTAACATTCACTGCATTTAATCCTTTTTTCCCTTCTTCCAAATCAAAAGTTACTTCATCATTTTCCCCGATATTATCTTTTAATCCGGTAGAATGAACGAAATATTCTTTCGAAGATTCGGAGTCTTTAATAAACCCAAAACCTTTGGATTCATTATAGAATTTTACTGTTCCTTTCTTCATTGTATTAAATTATTAATTGTAAGCAAGTTAAAATTTATTGATGAATTTGCACTCAATCAGTAAATAAAGAATGTTGTTTTTAATACAAAATTTTGCCCGTGGTTTCATACTTCTCCCTTGCAATCCCATCATTCAAAAATTAATGTTGCCAAAGAATCAGAACTGTTTCCAAGGGAACGGATAACCCGGGGAGATGTGGTATTACACGTGGAGTATAATCTGCTGCAGAACGGGATGAACTTACTGATGCTGAATAATGATAACCGTTGACTCTGCCTTCTGTTCTGTCGCCTCGTTCCATCTTCGTTATCATCGGACCTTCGTCGTTTAAGCCATTGGCGAATAGTTCCACCTGCACATCATCCGGTTCAATATCATTTAAATACAACTGAACATCGAAAACGTGTTGCTTTTCTGAAGTTGCAATTTTCACTTCGCCAAAATGCACCCAATCCCAATTTTCCTGAAGGCTTTGTAAGTGATTTATCATTTGTTTTCCCTTTACACCATTATTTGCAGCACGTTCGAGATAATTTGTTGCGGCTGGCAAATAATGTTGTTCGGTATATTCTCTGACTGCCCTGTCGGCTGAGAACCTGGGTGTTAGTTGCGCCATACTTTTGCGCATCCGTGCTATCCACTTTGTTGGAATTCCGTGCTCCTTGCGGTCATAAAATTCCGGGATTACTTCGTTTTCCAGGATATGATAAAGTTGTTCAGCTTCCCGGGCATCCCATTCGGGGTCGTCGCCATGTTCATTTCCGTCTCCCAGCGCCCAGCCGACTTCGGGACTGTACGCCTTTGCCCACCAGCCATCGAGTTCCGAAAGATTAATGCCGCCGTTTACCAGCACTTTCATGCCACTGGTTCCGCAGGCCTCCCAGGGGCGACGTGGTGTGTTAATCCAAACGTCAACTCCCTGTACCAGATTTTCAGATACGTGCATATCATAATCGGCCAGAAACAAAACCGGAGGACGAGGTGTTGTCTGCCTGATAAAAAGCATCCACTCTTTGATTAAATCCTGCCCCCGATAATCGGCCGGATGCGCTTTACCTGCAATGATGAGTTGAACCGGAAAATTTGGATTTGTTAGCAACCGGAGCAAGCGTTGCGGATTGTGCAGTAATAAATTAGGCCGCTTGTAAGTGGCAAAACGCCGGGCAAAACCAAGGGTTAAAATATTGGAATTAAATAGGTGTTTTGCTCCTTCAACCGAATCGGACGAATGGCCTGAGCCCATTAACTGTTTTGAAACATATTCGCTGGCAAATGCAATGAGAGCTTTATTTGCATTGGTGCGCATCTCCCATATCTTTTCATCCGAAACTGAGCCAATATCTTTTCCCAGGGTTTTATTCATACCCAGCCAACGGTCTTTCCCACAAGCTTCGGTCCATATTTCGTCGGCTTCTTTTGAATCCCAGGTTGGCATGTGCACCCCATTGGTAATGTGCCTCACGGGCACCTCAGCTGTTGGCCATTTAGGAAACAATGGTTCAAAGATTTTACGACTGACTTTTCCATGAAGCCAACTGACACCATTAACGGCGCCGCTTCCATGGATGGCCAGATACGCCATATTAAATTTTTCAGAATCATCTTCAGGATTTTTTCGGCCCAATGCCAGCAATTGTTTGCATGTTATTCCCAATTTTTGTTCGGCATACTCCCCAAGGTATTGTTCAACAATTGCCGGTTCAAAAAGATCAAATCCCGCGGGTACAGCGGTATGCGTAGTAAACAGATTGCCAGCACGGGTAACTGCCAGTGCGACATTAAAAGCTTGCCCTGTTTCCTTCATAAAGGTGTAAGCACGCTCTAAAATCGCAAAAGCCGCATGCCCTTCATTGAGATGGCACACTTCGGGATGAATATCTAATTCCTGAAGTAGACGCCACCCGCCAATTCCGAGGATCAGTTCCTGTTTAAACCTTAGTTCGTTATCTCCACCGTACAATTCACTGGTTATTCCGCGGTGAACCGGAAAATTTGCTGCATCGTTACTATCCAGCAAATAAAGTTTTATTCTGCCTACCTGGACCTGCCAGACACGCAACCATACATTGTTTCCAGACAGGTTTATCTTTAAACGTAACCACTCACCATCGGTTTGGCGCAAAGGAGTTATTGGCAGTTGTCCGGGGTCGTTGAAAGGATATAACGCACGTTGTTCTCCGTTCAAATCAATTTCCTGCCGGAAATAACCTTGTTGGTAAAGTACAACAATGCCCATAACGGGAACTCCCAAATCACTGGCTGCTTTCAATTGATCGCCGGCAACATTGCCCAACCCGCCGGAATAAATCGGGAGCGCTTCTGTCAACATAAATTCCATGCTAAAATAGGCCACACATGTCAGCGAAGAATTTGGATGATATTTTTGGAACCAGGCAGGCGCTGAATTTGTGTCCCTCATCGACTTTACCAGAAAATCAATCTTTTCTCTAAATACAGGGTCGTCTATTACTGATTGAAAATCTTCCCTTGAAATGGTTTGCATGATTGCCCATGGGTTACGCGTATTGTCCCATAGTTCGGGGTTCAGCTGACGCCAGACTTCATCGGCAGAATGATCCCAAGACCACCTCATGTCAAGAGCAAGTTCGGAAAGACCTCTGACCTCTTTTTGTTTTTTGGAAAGGAAGCTGTATATGGGTTTTTTTTATGTTGGATTTTTCTTTCATAAATTCCTAACTGAAGCATGAGAAGTTATCTTTTTCTTCTGGAAATTCAAAATCCAATTAATTTTTTTGACGAGAGAACAATTAGCGATTAACCCAGGAAGTATCCGACTCATGGTGTACTTTTCTTCGTTTATACCTGTTTCTATCTGCTTTCAACCTTTGTCTGAAATCTTCCAGAATATTCATGAAGTTGATAAAAGCATCGTATCTCGTTTTATAAATGCCCTGTGAAAGGCTTTGTTCAAGATAATCTGGATGATTTTCATCCATCAGATGAAAATGATCAGAAGTTTGCAGGTAACGCCAATCAGTTTTCAGATTGAAGTCTGTAGAACCAAGTACCCGTTTTTCGAGCTTTAATAATTGTCTCAGGGCTTCTTTTTGCAGTTCGTTACCAGGAGATGAATGGAAATGCTCGACCCAGCAAACCGGCTCTTCCGATCCTATTTCAGCAATGGCACCAAATTGTTCAGCAGTTTGAGATGGTAAACTAAATTTGAATGTTTGATCTTTTATTATTTTTGAAACAAATAACCTGAAAAACCGGTGTTTGACATCCAATTCAATCCCGCCCATAACGTTGTAATTGAGATAGATATTCATTGTTGGTTCATCTGATCGGATGGTATTTAAGATTGCAAAAAGTCGCTCCATCTGTTCCGGCCTTTCAAGGTTACCGGGACTGTATAACAGCGACGTAAATTCATTGCTGATACTTTCGTTTCTAAAAAGTATTTTGATTCCATTGTTATCTTTTCCTGAATATAAAAAATTAGGGCTTCTCCATTCAAGAATCTTTTTTGCTCCGTTTGTAATGAGGGTCTTATATCCCGATTCAGCAACCAGCTCACCTATTTGATTGGTATAAAGTAAGTCGGTGTTTGCAAAAACCTGAGGTTCCAATCCAAAGTAATACTCTGTTTGTTCCCGGTTCAAATTAATCTGGCGTTTGAATTCGTTGGTTTTACCTGCCAGCGAAACGATGGAGTGTGATGCCGTCCCTCCTGTGAATTCCACCTGTCCGGTATCGGCCAGTTGCCTGAAACTATTAAGCATTTTGGGGGTATACATCAGAAACTGTTCGAGTGATGTTCCGGAAATATGATACGAGAGTTTAAATTCCCCTTTTGTTTGATGAATCAGTTTTAGGAAAAAATTATTGGTTGGCAGATAATAATTTGTTACTGCCTCCTGAATTTCGCGTTCATTTCTCCAATCATCATACCATGACTTCGATTCTCCTACATCAAAGAACCGAAATGTTCGAAGGTGAAAGGGATGGTGAATCTGAAAATAAAGGCACATGTTTTTCATCTCAGGAAGCTTTTTTATTAAGTGTATTCATGTAAACCTGCCTGATTTCACGGGCAGAGTTTTCCCAGTTTAGTTTATCAACTTCTGTTTTCCCTTCAAGCGTCAGTGTTTTGGCTAGTTTTTTATATTTCAGAATAGCATGCACCGCATCGGCCATAGAATGTACATCCCAAAAATCGGTTTTTACAGCATTTTTTATTAACTCTGCAACGCCCGATTGACGGGAAATGATGATGGGAACATTGGCCTGCATGGCTTCAAGCGGAACAATACCAAAAGGTTCTGAAACCGAAGGCATGATAAACACGTTGCTTTGGCGGAGCATTTGGGTAACTTCAATTCCCTTTAAAAAACCGGTAAAATGAAACCGGTCACTGATTCCGTACCGGACGCTAAATTCAACGATTTGGTCCCTTAATTCGCCGCTTCCTGCCATAACAAAATGTACATTCTTCATCCGGGCAATAACCATTCTTGCAACATCAACAAAGTATTCAGGTCCCTTCTGAATGGTTATACGTCCTAAAAATGTTACTACTTTTTCTCTGTTTTTACGTTTTTTTATAGTGCAAGTACCTTTTACTTCAGGTTCAATTGCATTGAAAACGGTTGTTATCTTTTCGGGGTGTATCCGATATTGTTCTATGATACATTTTTTTGTGAGGTTGCTAACTGCAATAATCTGATCTGCTTCGTCCATGCCCTGCTTTTCAATGGCAAAGATTGCCGGATTGATGGCGCCGCCGCTTCTGTCGAAATCGGTGGAATGAACATGTATCACAAGTGGTTTCCCTGAAATATGTTTGGCTGCAACTGCGGCAGGAAAAGTTAGCCAGTCGTGAGCATGTATCAGATCAAACTGATTTTCCTGCGTGATGGTTTTTGAAACTATGGCATATTTGTTTATTTCGTCAAACAGATTCGGGCCATATTTCCCCGAAAAACAGATTTTATCACCTTCTTGAATAACTTCCAATGACTTTTTTTCAGTTGCCGACAACTGATATTTTTCAGAAAAACTTTCTGGAGTAAGGTAGGGAACCAGCTTTGATGGGACACTAATAAAACTGATTGTCCCTGTATCTCCTGAAACTAATAATTTTCTATCAACAAAAACAGTATCGGCGCTGATCAACTGAACATTTCCTGATTGCTCGTTTCCATAGGCTTTGGGGATTACAAATGTGACATGAACGTCGCGGCAAGCGGAAAATCCTGAAACTATACCATAACATGCTGTACCCAACCCACCTGAAATATTTGGTGGAAATTCCCAGCCGAACATTAATACATTCATAGTTGATCGTCTTTAAAAAAGTAAATAATATTCTGTCGTTTCTTTATTTCTGTTTATTGAATTGCTTATTGTAGTCTGTTTATTATTAAGTATTATTCTGCATTTGCCAGGGAACAACAAAAGATTATTTTGAGTTAAGCCTTAATCTTTTATCATTTTCAGGTTCATTATAACCAAAAAAACGATTACCTACCTGAGAATTTAACTTATCCTTTTTTGACAAATCAACTTCGTAATTTTTATTTCTTAATGCTTCCCCATATTGTGTATCACTGTCAGAATTACCTTCCCTTATTTTCATTTTTTCTGAATTTGCTCCTCAATTAAAAATAATTCTAATTGGTCAAAGAAGCCTTACACAATTCTATTCAGTAATTGCATAATTCACACATTATTTTGTTAATCAACCCCCTTTCACATTTAATTAATTAAGGGAATTAGGAATGGAATTTATCGTGCAGTATTCAGGCATCGGTTTTTATACTGTCATCGTTACAAATTATCGTATTACTTAATGCTTGATATTTATGTCTCTTATCTCCTCAAAAAATGGGGTTCTTTTTTCTTCCACACATTTTGCTGCATACAGATACATTGCAGCGCTCCAGGTTTGCCAGTCTTGTCCCATGGGCAAGCCATCCTGCGCCTTTACCCATTCGTTGAATCCGAATTCAAGTTTTTCAGAACGTTTTAATTTGATGCACCGAGTGAGCGCAATTAGTTTTTCTTCGGCAAGTTTGAAGTGTTTTGCAGCCACCAGTGCAGCCACATAAAAACCACAGATAAAAGGCCAGATTCCTCCGTTGTGATAATCTCCCGGTTGGTTGAATTTGTAATATCGCTCATGCCAGTCGGGATCTTCTGGTTTAATGAACGGAAAAAAATTGGGTGGCAATACTCCGGTTAGTTCACCTCGCTCACGCATTCCCGAGCACTCATCTTCAATCCATGAAACCATTTCATCGGCACGCGAGGGGGAAGCAATTCCTGAAAGAATGGCCAGACTGTTTCCAAGAAGGTCGAAACGTTCGTTACTGTAAATTTTATAGGACCAAAAAGCGTAGTAAGGTTTATGTTTTACAACGAGCCCTTCGTGAACATGACGATGCATTGAGTCTTTTGTTATCGTGAAACGACCCATTTCATCAAGTAATTTTCCAGCCTTTTCGTATCTGTCAAGCAGCTGGAGATAGCTGTAAACCAATGTGTTTACATAAAGTCCTTTCCCAATTACCCATTGCTCGTCGCGCCAGTCGCTTGTGGGTTGCTGTGCCACCAAACTGCGGTCGGAAGGACTTTGGAAATCCATCCAAAGCATCGCTTTTTCAATTGCTTCTGAAAGGAAATCAGCTTCACCCGTTACTTTTCTGAAAATTCCGGCAGCCAGCAAAAAGAGCGGTGTGGTGTCACTTGCTCCGCGATCGTCCGGGTCGTGAACCAAAGAAGAAATATGACCATGTTCTGTCTGGTTTTTTGCAAGCGTTCCCAACACCTTTCGAATACTCTCTAAAAGTTTTTGATTTCCGGAAACAGCGATTCCTAGAATGGATATCATCAGATCGCGCGTATACGGTTCGGGATATCCCCAACCTGCTGTCCGGGGCAAACCGTGAAATGGCCCATGGGCATTATGAAGTAAAACTTCCAATGCAGCTATTTTTGCTTGTTCAATCTCTTTTTCATTATTGGTTTGCATGATCTTATCTTGTTAATTTATTTAAATATTATCCTTCATAAAACCGAAGTCTGTTTTTAAGCACAACAATCTCATTTTGCAGGTTTTCTATTCGCTGCAATAAATAGGTTATTGTCTCAATCCCTTCGAGGTTAATATCCAGATCATAATAGAAACGAACAAATTTTTCAAGCTGAGGAAGCTGCTCCTTTTCGACAAAGTACTTTGACTCTATAATACTGATTTCAATTAATCCGTTTTGCTGCAAAAGGTTTATAAAAGCAATCTCGATATTGTGATTGACACAGAATTCATTTACCGCTATAAAATCATCTATTTGTTTTGCTTTCATGATAAAAGATTAAGATTTTGATAACTCGGTAAATAAGCTTTTTTGCCTTTCAGTTAAGTGGGTTGGGATTTTAACCGTATAGGTGATGTAAAAGTCTCCGAACTGCCCATCCTTTTTATAAACAGGAAATCCTTTCCCTTTGAGTTTTACCTTGCTTCCATTTTGCGTTTCGGGCTTTACTTTAAGTTTCACTTTTCCGCTCAGGGTATCGAGGGTTAATTCGCCACCCAACACCGCTGTGTATAATTCTAAATCAACATGAGTATATAAATCATTTCCCAGTCTTTTGATGCCGGGATGATTGGCTATTGAAAATGTAATATACAAATCACCGTTTGGCCCGCCATTTATTCCCGGGCCTCCATGTCCTGCAATTTTAATGGTTTGCCCGTTTTCGATGCCGGCAGGGATGGTTATTCTTATGTTTTTGCCATTTACTGAAAGGGTTTGTTGGTGGGTTTTATAAGCATCTGTAAGGTTGAGCTGTAATTGTGCATAATAATCCTCGCCTCTGAATTTTACCTGTCTGCTTCTGCCTGCATTTGCTGAACCACCAAACATGGATTCGAAGAAATCGGAAAAATCACGGCCTGATTGAGCCCGCGTATACTTTTGTCCACTAAAAGCTGAAGATTGTTCCTGATACTGTTTTGCATTTTCAAACTGTTCAGCATGTTGCCAGTCTTTCCCGTATTTGTCGTATTTCTTTCGTTTTTCAGGGTCACTAAGTACTGCATTGGCTTCATTGATTAACTGAAAGTTCTTTTTCGCATCCACATCGTTGGGATTCAAATCTGGATGATATTTTCTGGCCTGTTTACGGTAGGCTTTTTTAATGTCGATAGCAGTGGCTTTTTTGTCTATCCCTAATATTTTGTAATAATCGATGAAATTCATTTGTTCCTGGAAATTAAATATCAAAAACCTAATTTATGCTAACTCCAAACAGATATCCAATCAATGCTGACATTGCCATTGCAATGGTTCCCCACATACAAATTCTCAATACAGATTTTCTAATTATCGAACCCCCAACCTTTGCTGCAATAGTTCCGGATAAAGCAAGAAATAAAATTGAGAACCCATATTGGAAGTATATCATTTGACTTAATGGTGCAAAAATTGAAATCAAAAGTGGAAATATTCCGCCCGCGATAAAGGAAATTGCAGATGCAAAGGCAGCCTGCAAAGGTTTTGCCCTGGATATTTCATTCAGACCCAATTCATCCCGTGCATGAGCTTCTAAAGCATTATGAGCAGCAAGTTGTGTTGCAACTTCTATGGCTAAATCGCTGGTCAGCCCTCTTTTTTCGTATATTTTAGAAAGTTCATCCAATTCAATTTCAGGAGTACTGGCCAATTCATTTTTTTTCCCTTTTTAAATCTGCAGTTTCAACATCCAGTTGCGAACTTACAGAAACATATTCTCCGGCAGCCATCGACAAAGCTCCAGCAACCAGACCAGCCAGGGTTGCCAGAACGATTGGTTCTCTTGCCACACTCGCGGCAGCAACTCCAATGGCTAAACTTGTGGTAGAAAGAATACCATCATTGGCACCCAATACAGAGGCCCTCAGCCATCCACTTCTTTTTACAAAATGATTTTCACTTTCCACTCCATTTATCTACAGGTATAACCGCCATCAATAACCAATTCACTTCCGGTAACAAATTTTGATTCGTCAGAAACCAGGTAGAGTATTCCATAAGCAATATCAAGCGATTCGCCAACATGTCCTATGGGGTGCAGGCTATCCAGTTGTTTTCTGAAGTCAGGATTTTTTTTGCCCAGCGCTTCCACCAGTGGTGTCCAGATAAAACCCGGATGCACAGAGTTCACTCTTATATTGTCTTTTGCGTAAATAAGCGCATCGTTTTTCGACATTAACCTGACTGCGCCTTTTGAAGCATGATATGGAGGAATATCTCCAGCACCAACCAGCCCGTAAATAGAGGAAAGGTTTACAATGCTTCCTTTACCTGATTTTTGCAGATAAGGAATCGCATGTTTCGTGCAGAAGAAAACTCCTTTTACGTTCACATTCATTACGGCATCCCATTCTTTTTCGGTTAATTCATGGCTTGGCTTGTCGGCACCTGCAATTCCGGCATTATTAACCGTAGCATCTAATTTTCCAAATTCCTTAACTACTTCTGCATAAACTTTTTCAACTTCTTTTTCGTTTGTTACATCAAGATGCCAGAATTTTGCTATTCCGCCTGTTTGATTAATTTCTTCAGCTAAGTTTTGACCTTCCTTGTTTAAAACATCAGTTACGGCAACTTTAGCTCCTTCTTTGGCCAATAAAATGCAGGTTTCTCTTCCAATACCTAATGCACCACCCGTAACGACAACAACTTTGTTTCCTGTTCTTTTCATGACTTACTTGTTTTAATTTGAATAAATGTTTCCAATCAACATATTCCCAATTTTTCATTGACAATCTGCACAAACCGTTTTGCCACCACCCGGTAGTCGAAATTTTCTACTACTCGTTCTCTGCCAGTATTACCCATTTTTTCGCGCAACCGGGCATCGGTCATAAGCTGCAATAAATACTTTGCGATATCCTGCACATTGGCCCGGTAATCGACGGTACGTGGTACTTTAAAAATTACTTTATGCCGATCTTCAAATCCCGACTCTTCGCCTAGTAAAACTTCATTTACAGCAATTTTACGTGCTACTTTTGCCAGAAGCGCTGTTTTGCCATGAATAAGTGTATCGAGCATTCCCATCGCTTTAATGCTAACAACCGGTTTTCCGCATGCCCCGGCTTCCACCTGTGGCATTCCAAAACCTTCGAGTCGCGAAGGAGCTGCATAAATATCACATGCTCCAATCAGGTAGGGCATAAAATTGCGCGAAATGGTGTTGGTGGCATAGGTTACGTTTTTTTCGATACCGAGATGTGCCGCCATTTCCAGATCGAGCAGGTTTTGGGTTTTGGTTCGAGGTTGCGGCCAAACTTTGCATACATATTTCCAGTCGGGCGCTTTTGCGTCGATAATGGCCAGCGCCTGCATCACTTCCTGAGCGCCTTTTGAAGCAGCATCGCCACCAACGGTAAGAATCATCAATTGGTCGGGCGAAACCCCCAACGCTTCACGCACAGCCAAGGTTTTTGGATCATCCTTTTGAAAAGGAATAAATGTATCCGTATTGCACCCCACGGGCAAAACTTCTATTTTATCGCCATCAATCCCATCGCGGACATACATTTCCTTTACCCAGTTTGAGGTGACCAAAATAAGAGGCAGCGCATTTAACACTTCCTGGTAGTTGGCAATATATCCATCGGCAACCAGCCAGGGAACAGGTTGAACTCCATATCTTTGAGGATGCAGAACCAACTGTGGCGTATGCCCCCAGTACCCCCACACCAACTACAACATCGGGCTCAAACCAGCGATAATACCATTCCTTTTCCTGCGCCGATTCGAAATGCACCGGATGGGCGTCAATGCCCATTTCAACGAGGCCTTTGTAAAGCAAATCTCCTTGAGTAGCTAGTCCTCCGGGCGAGGGAGGATAATCGTATAAAACCAATACCTTCATAAATAAACTCCTCCATTATTAAGCCATTTTACAGCAGTAAACGAATTTGTAAATGGGCGAAATGCTTCGTTTTTGGGAGTTGTTTTTGCCTCCCAGCTATTTTCTTCAAATCCATACGTTTTCGTAATTATGCTATATTTCCTCATCCAAATTTCCTTGCTGAGTTTGTGATAAATTGCTGCATCTTTCTCTGGCTTAGAGTAATACTTCTTTTTCCCGTCTTCGTAGGCAAAAGTCCAAAGTTCATCGGTAGTTATTTTTTTAGTATACCAAAGTTTAATAACCGCTTTACCTACTTCTTCGTGCCGGATGTGCCGCGTGTATTCTCCGGATGGGTTATGGGAAATAATTAAATGATAATGTTTTGCTGGGAGAAGCCCGAGAAGGGTCTGTTCCAGTATTTTGGGGTCGAGTGGCTTTTGATCAGGGTTGTCATCCAGAACTCCCATAGTGCCTTCCGATTTTAATATTTCTAAAGCATTATAAAACTTTGGGGCACGTTCGGCATCATCACCCCGACAAACTGAAATTATAAAACAATTCCATATTGGATGACTCAGAATTGTCCCTCCCGCCCACAAAGTTTCATCGTCGGGATGGGCAACAATGATGGCAACGTTTTTCGGTATTCTTTCAGTCATCGAACTTTACTTTCCATTTATTTCCTTATGCGCTTTAAAAAAGTCTTTTACAAAAGTTTCCTGTTCATTTTCGGTCAACTTATCGGCAGGCTGAGTTGAAATTTTGACATTTTCAAATTGCTGGTTATTCTTTAGCAGGTTGAATAATTCGTTTTTTGCTTCACCGGGGCCAAAAAGGAGTACTTCAGTGTAATTGTTGATAACTAAACTCAATTCTCTGTAAAAGTTGGATTGATGATTTTGTGCCTTGTTGTACATCCGGCTTTCATTCAACCTGAGGTTTTCCAATGGTCCATGAAAAGCAGGAGAAATCTTCAATGTCTTTTTCCCTATTTTATCGTTTGCCAGTTCTATTAGATAGGCCATTGAATAGTCCATCCAAATACCTAACTGTTTTGAAGAATTCATCTTGATTTATTTTTATTGATTTATGATTTTACTAGCTAAGAGCTGGCCACTAATGCCGTTGGGATCAAGATTTAGTTTGCTTCTTTGTTGGGATAATCAATACCGGAATAGTCGTATTTTGTAAAACTTTTTCTGTAACGCTCCCCATGGTTGTATTTTCAAACCACTTGCGGCTATGTGACCCCATTACTATAACTTCGGCTCCAATTTTATTGGCCGCTTTTAAAATAGCTTCAGAGCAGTCACCGTCACCTATTAGCGTTTGAATGTGATTATCTCCTAAATAATGCTTCGATTTATCGAGAAATAGCTGTGATATTTTTTGGGGCTCCAGCGCTTTCTCCGATAATTCTTCATTGGTATTCAAACGCCCGGCAAACCCCATAATAGTAACGTGCTCAGTTAACTTGTAATGCTGCGGATTTGCCAACACATGAAACAAGGTAACTTCAGCTTTCATTCTTTGGGCAAATGAAAAACCTGTTTCTGCTATCTTCTGAGCACTTGGGTCAAAGTCCAGTGCAATCAATACTTTTTTCATTTCTTCTTTTGTTTTCTTTCCAAAGGCACAATCCCGGCCATCTCCCCAATAATATTTACCAAATCGGAACCTGTAGGGATAACTATTTTGGCATTATTTCCGAGCGATGCTTCCAGCGCTTCCAGTTTTCGCAGTAACTGAGCATTTCCAATAAAATATTTATCGGCAGCTTCGTTTACCAGTTTTATGGCCTCTGCTTCTCCTTCGGCATGTAAAATTTTCGATTGCTTGTAACCTTCAGCTTCTTTAATTTTGGCTCGTTTTACTCCATCGGCAACCGTTTCGGCAGCGGTGGCAGAATCGATGGCTGCAATTTTTTCATTTTCGGCTTTTACCACTTTGTTCATGGTGTCCTGCACATCACGCGGCGGGTCGATTTCTTTCAGCTCGGTCCGTACGATTTCAATTCCCCAGTTTTTGGTTTCTTCGTGCAGGGTTTTGTATAGCCCGGAATTAATTTTCCCCCGTTCGCTGTTGGCCGATTTTAGTGTGAGGGTACCAATAATATTACGCAAGGTGGTGCGGGCCAGGTTTACAATCTGCCAATTGTAATTGTTTACATTGTAGATGGAGCCTTTTACGCTCTCTTCGTCAGATTTTACCCTGAAATAAACCTGTGCATCCACACTGGCATTCAGGTTGTCGTTAGTGATGATTTCCTGCGGTTCGGCATCTACCATTTGCTCGGTTACATTCACCAGGAACAGCCGGTCGATAACCGGGATAATCCAGTGAAATCCGGGATTAGCAAGTTTTTTATACTTTCCAAGCCGCTCGATTAAACCGCGGTGTGTCGGCCTAACAATTCGAATGCCTAACAGCAAAAAAATTACGACAGGAAGAATCAAATACAAATAATTCATTTTAATGGCTTTATTTTATTATTTAACTAGCTCCAATTAGGAAGAATACTCCAATGAATCAATCTCATCTATTAGTTCTTTCTTCGTTTTACCCAATTTGGCTGAAATCATTTCTAACAAACCATCTCTTGAAGTGAGCCCCCAGGACAAATCAACATCAGTAAGTACAGGATACTTCTTTTTAAGTAGCTCCTTTATTCTTCTCCATTCATTCATATCAAATTTTGTTTCCATTGTTATTTCTTTTGTGATTTTTTTGTTAAAAAGAATTCTCGACAGCAATACAATAAAAGCTGCTATTGGCAGCAGAATGTCGAGTGTTCTAAATGAATAAAACCCAAAACTTACTATTGTCCAAAGAAGTACCAGTAGTCCGGCAATAATGTAAAGTGAATTTTTCATGACTTTATCATTATTGAGATTATTTGTCGGAATAAAGTTACTTCAGGGTGATTATGTTAATGTTACACAATTCCAAGTAAGTGTTACATCATTCACACATTTGAGAGTCAATTTACCATGCGATATCTCGTCAATTCTTGATTTCGATTAATTGGATATCACTAGTGATGCGTTAACTTTTAAAAATTAACCATAACGCATTGATATAAAAATAAATACAAGCGTTCTTTTATTTTTTGATTTGAATTGACTCGTAGTTTTTCGCTCCATTAAGAGTAAAATTATGAATTCCGGAAAGTATGTCTTTTCCAACTTTTGCAATTCATCAACAAATATGAGTTCGAAAAGTGTGTTAAACATTATAATGGCGATTATCGTGTCAGACATTTAAATTGCTGGAACCAGTTTGTGCAGCTTTTCTTTGGACAAATAACATCACTGAACTCGTTAAGGGATATTTGTTTATGCCTGAAAGCCCACAATAAGAAGTTGTATCACTTAGGAATCAAACTAAACGTTGAGCAGTCAATATTATCCTGTGCAAATGAAAACCGTGATTGGCAAATTTTTGCTGATTTTGGCCAATACCTGATAAACCTTGTAAGGCCTCTTTACTCCAATTGCCCAATTCCTAATGTTGATATTGATAATGATGTATTTGCTTTGGATTCAACAACAATCTCGCTAAGCATCAAACTCTTTACCTGGGCAGAAGGCAAGTATTCACGCGGCGCAATTATAATGTACACTTTGCTTGATTTGCGGGGAAGTATTCCAACCTTTATTCATGTTACCGATGGTAAATATCACGACAGCAATGTCCTTGATATAATTATTCGGACACCCGGTGCTATTTATCTTATGGATAAAGCTTATGTCGATTTTCAGGCCTTGTTCAAAATTCATAAAGCGGATACTTATTTTGTCACAAGAGCAAAAGCAACGATGGATTACTCTGTTGCTGACCAGAATTATAACATCGACGAATCGACCGGATTAAGAAAAGATAAGACTATTACACTAAATGGCTACAAGTCGAAGCAATTATATCCTGAACCTCTTCGCTTATTTGAATATCACGATGATGAAAAGGATTTACTGCTCGTCCTTCTTTCAAACAACTTTGATGATTCAGCCCTTGAAATTGCCCGGTTATACAAGAATCGTTGGCAGATAGAGATATTTTTCAAGTGGATAAAGCAGAACCTAACAAGCAAAAAATTTTGGGACATTCAGAAAATGCAGTCAAAATCCACATCTGGGTGGCAATTTGCACTTATCTGATTGTTGCTTATATAAAACACTCACTTAAAAGTAACTTGTCTGTTTACGAAATCATGCAAATACTGGATGTTTCTGCTTTTGACAAAACTCCAATTAAGGAACTGCTTACCGAAATACAAGTTAATCAAAATTTCAATGAACAATATGATTTATTTAGCAATCAATTTTAACGCATCAGTAGTAATTGGATATTATTCGTAAAAATTACATCGTTCTTTAGAGGGGTGGAATACAATCTTTTAACGTGTAAAATTTGAACTCGAAAATTGATGAATTTGATGATGAATTGCCTGCTTCATATAAAAAAAACAATTACTTTTAGTCCATGCAGATTAAAAGAATCGTTTCCGTTTTTCTATTGCTGGCTTTGATTTCGGTATCAAATAACTGGAGTTTTGCTTCCAACAGGGACAATAACCCGCCTGTGCTGATTAAAAAACTGATACAGGCCAACGCAGAAAACGGTTCTGAGCTTCCTGCGGTTGATTTACTGCAAACGGCACTTTCCGGTTACGAATTACTGAAGAAAGAGCAAACCATCCATCGTCCGGAAGTAATAACCATTATTGATTTCAGCCTGCCATCGAACCAGGAAAGGCTTTGGGTGTTTGACCTTGTGTCGGCCAAAGTGTTGTTTCGTTGCCTGGTTTCTCACGGAAAGAATTCGGGCGAAATTATGGCGGAGAATTTCTCGAATACGCCGGGTTCATACGCCAGCAGTCCCGGATTTTACACCACCGGCGAAACCTATATTGGGAAACATGGCTTTTCACTTCGGTTGGATGGTATTGAAAGAGGGATTAACGACAAGGCAAGGGAACGTGCCATTGTTATTCATGGGGCAGATTATGTGTCTTCTGAATTTATTGAAAAAAACGGCAGGCTTGGCCGAAGTTTTGGCTGTCCGGCTGTTCCTGAGGAGTTGAGCAGGGAAATTATTGAGACCATTAAAGACGGCACCTGCCTGTTTGTTTACGCACCTTCGGAAAACTATCTGTCGAATTCACCAATTATCAGAAAAATTACATCAGCTAAAAAGGGATAACCTTTATTTTTTCCGCTGCCGGCTTCTGATTTAAAGCATTCAGTATTGGCGCATCCCGTAAATAAATATCTTTTCTGAATTGTGCATGTCCGTTGCCATCGGCCCATGCAGTCAAGTATAGAACCAACACATCCACTGGAGTTTTAAGGCTTGCTGTTTGTTCTCTGTTTTGTTGCATGGCAGTACGAATTCTTTCAGGAGTCCACTCCGGCGAATCAGACAGTAGCAATTCTGCCAGTTCAAAAGGTTTTTCAATTCTTACACAGCCCGAGCTCATCGCCCGGTCGTCGCGGGCAAAATATCCCCTTGTAGGCGTGTCGTGTATATAAACGTTATAACTATTGGGGAACATAAATTTCACCTTCCCCAGGGCATTTTCCGGTCCGGGATTTTGCCGCACCATATACGGAAAATTGTTTTTCGAGATTTTCGACCAGTCAATGTCGTTATAAGCGATTTCCGTGCCGTTGTTCCGAAGCAGTTTCATGTTCTTTTTCACGAGATATTCCGGGCCTTTCAGGAGTTCGGGAATCACATCGTTTTTCAGAATAGTTGGTGGAACCGTCCAGCTTGGGCCAAAAACAATATACGTCATCCGTGCATTAAAAACAGGTGTTTCCCGGTAATCCTTTCCTACAATGGCCCTCATCAAAATAAGCGTATCCTGCCCCTCTATCATGGCAAGGTCGAAATTGGCAATATTTACAATGATATACTTTTCTGGTTTCTGCAAAGGAAGCCACCTGAATCTTTCCATGTTCACTTTTAATTTGCTGATGAGCTCTTCTGGAGCCGTATTTAAAGCAAGCAGTGTTCCCTTTCCAATCGCACCGTCGGTATTTAAACCCCAGTCTTTTTGAAAGATTTTTAGTTGTTTATCAAGTTCCTCATCATAATTTACAGAAACACTGTCAGACAAGGCATATCTGAGTTGTATCAGCCTTTTCCTTATTTTCGGAAGCAAATCATTTGATTGCGCTGGTTTTATAGCTGTGCCGGATAAAATGGCCGGCCAGGGTTCATTTTCCAACCCAAGGAAAAATGCGAGTTCTTCTTTCATCATCCAATAGGAGCGGTATCTCGGTGCAAGCATATTCAGTGCGTTGGCAATATCGCCGGCAGCCAACGCTTCTTCCAGTTTCAGATTCAGTTGCAATGCCGGTTCCTTGCGTTGTATGTCCCAACTTTCACCCTCTTTCTCTGAATCGACTTTGCCATAATACAAATGCAATCCTACTAAAAAGAAGGCATCGGTGAGCAACACATCCAGTTTCATCAAATCATTGGTTTCCACGGGCATAAACGAACCGGTTTTTCCAATATATTTTTCAATCAAAGCCAGATGATAATCGTTTGGTTTTAGGCCATGCTCATTTATGTGCCGGATATAATTCAGCAAAACAACCCCGTTATCACCAAGCACATAGGAGTTCATGACCGAAAAAATACCGGATTCATCCCGTGCAAAGGAATAGTTGACGAGCTTGCCATCTGGAAAACTGGCATGATCAAAGGGTAGAAAATTCGTATTCAACCAATCGGAACGATGAGTATTTATCCATGCAGGCGCATCGTTTCTTTCAGTATAAAACTGCTGCAGCATATTACCCGAGAATAGTTGCTGATTGTCGATTTCATAAAATGAATCTGTAGTTTTATTGGTTACGAATTGATTGATTTCATCCGAAAGTTCACTGGCTCCTAATGGAAAAACCCAAAACCAAATAAATACTGTAAAAATTATTCTCTTCATTTGTGAGGCGAATGATTAATTATCACTCTCAAAGATAATTTCAGTCTTTTACCAGCTTGTTACACAATTCAGAATAACAATTACATTATTCACACATTTATTGGAGAGAAAATTTAATAACCGTATTTACGATTTGTTCTGCAAATTAAACTTTGCTATATCAACCACCGACAGCAGACATTTTTGTTCATCCTCAGTAACTACACCCTCCATATACACCCGGCAAAGCGGTTTATTGTCGTAGCCAAGCAATATTTCGCACGATTCTTTGGTATTACGGGAATATACTTTTCTAAAAAAGTTATTAAAAACAGGTCTTGATGCTTCGGAAATAAATAGCTTGAAATTACTGTCTATCAGAGTGAAACGTTTTTCGCGGAGCATATCGGCGCCTGTGAAATTCGATTCGCAGATAGTTCCGTCAGCATCGAGTATAAAATAGCCCATGGGTGATAATTCGAATAACAGGGTGTATTTTTTTAGCGCCGTTTCTGCAGTAATGTATGCCTGGCGCAGCTCCTCGTTCTGCATTTCCAATTCTATCTGGTGCACCTGCAATTCGTGCAGCAATTTTTTTATATCGGTTTCTTCCCTGGAAATGCTTTCCCTTTGTTGTTTCTCTTTTAGTTGTTCTTCCGCTTTTTTGCGTAACATTTTGGGATCCATAGAATCCATTTCCTCGTTAATCATGACTTCATTTTTTTGTGATAATTATAACTCCTGTCGGCAATTTCTGATTGTTGAAGACCACATTTGCCATCCATTCTATTTCCAATTCAACTGCACCTGCTGCAATTATTTTCGTTTGTATTTTTTTCTTATCCGACAGTTTCAGCACCTGCTTCATTTCTTGCTCCGTTTGACGCCGAAATGGTTCAGGAACAAATAATTCCAGATAATTCTGATTGATAACATTATCGCGCTTTACCCCCAAAAATTCTTCCGCCGCTGAATTAAGCTCCACGATTCTCCAGTTGGTTGACAGGTGAACAATGACGTCGGTTGACACATTTAACAGCAAGCTGGCCACCTGGTCAGTTTCAATAAGTTTTTCCTCCGCCTGCTTCAAATCCGTGATGTCGATAAACGTAATCACCAGCCCGTCAATCCGGTCGTCGAATGTGCGGTAAGGCATAATTCGGGTAGAAAACCAACGGCCGTCTTTGGTTGGAATCTGCTTTTCAATAAAAATAAGAGTACGCAACACTTCAAGCGCATCTTCTGCCAGTTTGGGGTAAATTAGTTGTGAAACCTGGTCAGTAAACGGCCGGCCAATGTCGCTTTTAATCAGTTTGAATATTTTGGTTGCCTGGTTGGTGTACCGGCGGATGTTCAGTTCCTTGTCGAGAAACAGCGTGGCAATATCTGTACTGTTCAACAGGTTTTTCATGTCGTTGTTTACCCGCGCGTAATCATCCACTTTCGACTGCAACTCGGCATTTACGGTTTGGAGTTCTTCATTCAGGCTTTGCATTTCTTCTTTCGAAGTGGTCAGTTCTTCGTTGGTGGATTGCAGTTCTTCGTTGGTGGATTGCAGTTCCTCGTTCGTTGATTTCAGTTCTTCCTGCGAAGTCTGCATTTCCTCCAAAATATTTTGCACTTCCTCACGGGCATGCTGCAGTTCTTCTTCCAGTTCTTTTTCCCTCACACTGGTATCGGTTTTTTTCCCTTTTTTTGAATGGGTGCTGTTTTCCGAGGGTTTGGCAACATCAGTAAATATGATCAATATTTTTCCAAACAATGCTTCTGGTTTATTAATCCACTGAATAGTAACATTTAATGTAATGGTACTTCCATTTGTGCCCATTTTTACATGATGCAAAACCACTGCCTCCTTTTTCATGGTTACCTTTCGAAAGGCAATGGCAAAATCGTTTTGGAAACCCGGACGCAGCATGGCAAAAATATTCAGATTGGCCTTTCCCACCGCAGGTTCAAGGTATTTCCCGGTTCGACCGCTGATGTACAGAATGTCGCCATTTTCGTTGACCAAAACACCGGCCGGCGAAAATTGGTGAAGCATCAACTGGTCAACATGTGTTTGAATATTCGCAATCGGTTTGTCGGGGGTTTTGTTTTCGTTTACTGTCATTTTTGATCGGGAAAAAGAAGATGGAAAATCGAACTGCTCAGGGTTGAGGTTCGAATTGCCGCGTTTATAAATTTTCAGGCTTGAATTTTCGGGTGTAAAAAGATGGCCTTGCACCCCGAGTGTTTCGGAGCTGCCCAGCACCAAAGTCCCTTCCTGGTTCAGGCTGTAATAAAACAACCCAAGCAGCTTTTTCTGTAATTCGGGGTCCAGGTATATCAGCAAGTTACGGCACGAAATAATATCGATATTGGTAAAAGGAGGGTGCATAATAATGTTGTGTTGTGCAAACACAACTGTTTCCCTGATTTCGGTATTTATCCGGTAACCATCGTCGGTTTTGGAGAAAAAACGGCTTAATTGTTTTGGGCTAACATCTGCCTCAATATTTTTCGGAAAAAGGCCTTTCCGTGCAGTTTCAATAGCATCATTGTCCAAATCGGTTGCAAACACCTGTAACAAAAATCCGCCATGTGGATTGACTTTTTCAAGAGCTTCCTTAAACACAATAGCCAGCGAATACGCTTCTTCGCCCGTAGAGCAGCCCGGTATCCACGCCCTTATTGTTTTGGCAAGCTGGTCTTTGCCCACTTTTTTCGGAATTACTTTTTCTTTTAATTCTTCCCAAACCGGGGCATCGCGAAAAAAGCTGGTTACGCCAATCATCAACTCTTTGAAAAGAATATGTACCTCTTCCGGGTTTTCCTGTAAAAAGTGGATGTACGAATTGATTGTTGCTATTCTATGTACTCCCATTCGCCGTTCGATGCGGCGGTAAATGGTATTTTTTTTATACAACGAAAAATCGTTTCCGGTGTGTGTCCTCAACAGGATGATAATTTTGTCCAGTGCACTTTTATTTTTTTGCTCCCCTTTTAACTCTGTTTTAACTTCGGATAAATGTTTAAAAAAATCGACCAGTTTTAAATGAATTTCATCGGGTGAGGCAACAATATCAATCAGTCCTACATCGATTGCATTCCGGGGCATGCTGTCGAATCTTGCAGTTTCAGGTTCCTGCACAACAGCAACCCCGCCTTTTTCCTTAATGGCCCGAAGTCCATTGCTGCCGTCGGAACCCATTCCCGAAAGAATGACACCAATTGCAAACTCCTTCTGATCGTCGGCCAGCGAGCGGAGAAAAAAATCGATGGGGAGTCGCATTCCCCGTGCTTCAACGGGTTCGAACAAATAAAGCACCCCCTTTAAAATTGACATGCTTTTGTTGGGTGGAATCACATAAATGCAGTTTGGCTGTACTTTCATCCTGTCTTCTACCTGAAAAACTTTCATTTTAGAGATTCGCTGTAGCAATTCGGGAAGCATACCTTTATGTGTAGGATCCAAATGCTGAATGACCACATAAGCCATTCCGCTGTTTTCGGGTATGTTACCCAACAGTTGTTCTAGCGCTTCAAGCCCACCAGCCGAGGCGCCGATACCGACGATTGGAAATTCCTGAGCCTCCAGCCCGGCTTTCTTTTCTTTTGATGAAGCAGCCAGTTTTGTTTTTATATTTTTCACTTGATTGAATTACTGATAAATATACGATTTCAATATAAAAAAGAGTACAGACCAAGCTAAACATTTTATGTCCACTTATCCATTGAGCTGTTTGTTTTATGCATGGCCCGGATATTCATCTTCTTCCCCCCCGGTAACAACACTAAAAGGATTATAACAACCGCAATAAAATATTGCGGACGTTTCTCTGCTTATCATTCTTTGCTTCATTTTATGAGTAACTTTTAGAAGGGCTAAAATAGAAAACCGCAGCTGCGGTTTTGTTACATAAATCTTTTTAAAATTTACATAATTCCCACTTTTTAAAATACTGACCAAATGTGTGAATAATGTAACGAATACTGAAAGTTGTGTAATATTTTACGGTTTATGTTAGCCTATCTTTATTTAAAATAATTACCCGTTTTCAAGTTGCAAATATTTACCAAAATGAAAACAGAATTCAATGAAAAGTTAAAAGATAACAGGAAGAAAGATTTATGGCAGGCTGTTGGGGAACAGGATATAATAACGCTCAGAAGCCAACTTGGTAACATCCGGAGATTATCTGAAACAAGGATAAAAAACCACAACATGCCTAATTTTCGCCACGAAAGGAAATGAAATACATTACTCGTGTTGGAATTTTAAAGCTGATTTGTTTTAAACTATTAATAAATATAATATGAATAAGTTAAGAAAGGGGTTGGTAATAGTACTAAGCACAGCTTTTATATTTACAGGCTGCGCTACATGGAATAAAACCCAAAAAGGAGCAGTAATTGGAACCGCAGCAGGCGGAACTGCAGGAGCCGTAATCGGCCGGGCATCGGGCAACACCGCGCTTGGTGCAATTATTGGCGCAGCGGTTGGTGGCGCTTCAGGCGCTGTAATTGGCCGGCAAATGGATAAACAGGCCGAAGAAATTGCAAAAACTGTCCCCGACGCAAAAGTAGAGCGCGTGGGTGAAGGAATTGTAGTGGAATTTAGCAGTAACGTATTATTTGCGTTTGACCAATCGAACCTGTCAACCGATGCAAAAACGAACCTGGATAAACTGGTTGTTGTTCTGAACGGTTATCCTGACACCAACATCGAAATTCAGGGACATACCGACAGCAAAGGCAGCGATGCCTATAACCAGACCCTGTCGGAACAGCGTGCTGGTACCGTTTCAAGTTACTTATCGGGTAAAGGAATTGCATATAACCGACTAACCATTAAAGGTTTTGGCGAAACCGTGCCAAAATATTCCAACGACACTGCAGATGGCCAGACTCAAAACCGCAGGGTTGAGTTTTTGATTACAGCTAATGAAAAAATGAAGGCTGATGCACAACAAAATGCGGTCGATTAATTTGGTAATTACACATAAAAAAGAAAACATGAAAACAAGATTAATTTTATTTACATTGACTTTTATGCTTGCCTCTTCGGTGGCATTTTCGCAGGGAAATGAAAGCTCGAAAGCTTCCTTTGCGATTCTTGGTGGGGTAAACCTGCAGAACTTAAACGGTAAAGATATGAACGGCGACAAACTTGAAAATGATATGCTTGTCGGCTTTCATGCGGGTGTTAATGTTCAACTTCCTGTTGCCCCACAGTTTTATTTTCAGCCGGGGTTACTTTTTAGTACAAAAGGAGCAAAAAACACAGAATCATCAATAACAGGCACATACAAGCTTTCGTATATTGAAATGCCTTTGAATTTTGTTTATAAAGCCCCTGTTGGAAATGGTTATTTTATGCTTGGATTTGGTCCTTATGTGGCTTATGGAATAGGAGGAAAAGCTATTTACGAAGGTGGGGCTGTATCGGTTGAAACGGACATTGAATTTAAAAAAATGGTGGAATCAGGTGACCCACTAACCACGGTGTATATAAAACCGTTTGATGCAGGCGCCAACCTCTTTTTTGGGTACGAATTACCGGCGGGGCTGTTTTTACAACTGAATACGCAGCTCGGGTTGCTCGATATCAATCCGAAAGACAACCGGATTACCGGCGACAATAAATCAACACTTAAAAATACCGGCTACGGCCTTTCTCTGGGATATCGGTTTTAGTAGTAGGGTATCCAAAAATCAATCAATTCACAAAAAAGGCTGTCGTTGTTGTCAACGGCGGCCTTTAAAATTTTAAAACCATATCATCAATCTTTAACTTTATATCCCCGATATCATAACCTTATTACCTAATTTGGTATCTGACCAATATGGATTAAAATCGTGCTGGTGCAGGCGGAATGAAATAATACCGATGGGTTGAATCATAAACAACAAATCCATCAATAAGGGAATAAGGTTATGGGGCCATGCGGTTTCCGGTTGGTTACTAAAGTGGATAAAATAATAAGGCTTTATGTTAAATAGTAGGGGGGCGGGCCTTTGGTTTCTAAAAAAAGACGGCGTCATTCCAGTACATTTTTTAAACTGGTTGGATAAATGGGCTACACTGCTAAAGTGCATATTGAAAGCAATGTCGCTAAGTGCAAGGTCCGAATAAATAAGCAACTCTTTTACCCGTTCAATACGCTGGATAATAATATATTTCTCAACGGTTGTTTTTCCTTTTGCTGAAAAGATATTGCTAAGTGTGCTGTAACTAACATTCACTTTTTCGCTGATATAATCGGAATAGTTTGGTTTTGGGAGATCGTCGGTAAGATACACCAGTTGATAAACAGCTTCTTTGATTTCTGCAATAACACGGGTTTTTCTATCGATGAGGATTTCCAACCCCAGGTTCTTGAGGGCCGAATCAAACAACTGTAACTTCGCGTCGGAAATATCCCCTTCAAATTCCACCTCCCCCAGTTCCACGGTAATGCGCTGAAAACCCAGTTTTTTCATTTCGCGCTCTACCAGTGTTTTGCAGCGACTGCTAACCATATTTTTAATTTCCAGCAACATTTTAATGGAATAACTTTTAAAGTTCGTTTATAATCCGGCGCATTTCGTCAATGGTCTTGCCAAGTTTGTAACCTAGCATCTCTATCATTTCCGCTTCTTTTCCATCACGAAAGTTCAGGTCTTCATCGGTAATTATGGGATATTTTTGTTTGATTTTTTCTTTCTTTCCGTTCCAGAATCCTAGTTTATTAATGTTCATTTTTTAATTTTTCAATAGATGCCAATAATCCAATGTAAAATTATGCAAAGGGTATTCTTAAAGCATTACACAATTCTCTCAATTGTTTACATCATTCACACATTTTGCAGCCGGCTTTCTTTTTTCAGGCTTCAATTATTGAAAGTTTAGGAAAATCCTTATAAATCAATGAAGTTTTGGTTTTCGCACAAAACAGAAACGCGTATTAAATTATAAATACGCGGTGAAATTGCTTTAAGATCAATGAAATGACTTTTTAATATAAAAAGAATATATATTTCCCTGTAAATCAGACGAAAAAATTACTTCGATGCTTCGGGCAATTCATCGACAATTGGCTCGCTTAGAAAATTGCGGTTAAGCTGATGAAGTATTTTATCATTTCTGTTTTTATATCCGTTTTGATTTAACGACAGTCTTGATATCCAGAAATGCTCTGTAATAGCCTGTAGAATTGATTGCTTAATCCACCCGGTAGCATATGAAGTAAAATTGGACTGTTGTGAATTTACCAAACGTTCGACTGCTGATATCAGTCCCACATTTCCTTCGTGTATTAAATTGCGTAAACTTAAACCCAATTCCTGGTATTGCTTTGCAATTGATACAACAAGCCCGAGGTTTGCTTCAACCAGCTCTCGCAATGCATCCGCATCGTTTTCACCAATACGATGAATCAGTTCAATTTCCATTTCAGCGTCCGCCTGTTTTATTTCACTAATTAATTGAAAATAAACTTCCAACGATATTTGACCGTGTGAATTGCTATGATAAGTACTTTTCAATGGTTCCATACAAAATAGTTTTAGACTGTTCAAATTTTGTTTATTCTACTTAATTTGATTTACACAATTTTTTCAAAAGTTTACATTATTCACACATTTCAATGTTGGTTTCCCAATTAAAATATTTCAATAAAAAAACCGCGCACTTCTATAGAAATGCGCGGTGATTAGCTTGTACATCAACAAAGTCAGGTTATTGATACAAAAGCTTATATATTTCCTGTAAATCAGGTGAAAGGATAACTTCCGTCCTGCGATTATCTGCTCTACCTTCGGCTGTTGTATTTGCACTTACCGGATGAAACTCACTTTTCCCTGAAGCCGTGATACGGCCCGAATCGAAACCATTATCAATGGTCAGAATCCGAACGATTGATGTTGCCCTGGCAGTACTAAGGTCCCAATTGTCTTCGAACATTTTTGTTTTAATCGGAACATCGTCGGTATGGCCTTCAATCGCTACGGTAAAATCTTCTGAACCGTTTAATACGGTAGCCAGCGATTTAAGTGCTGCTTTTCCTTTTGAATCCACCACATCGCTGCCTGATTTAAAAAGCAGCTTTTCTGCCAGCGACACATGCACATTTCCGTCCTTCATATAAACGCTCAGTTCATCTGTTCTGTAATTTTTTAGTGCATCGCCGATTGAATTTTTTAACCGGGTGGTTATTTCCGTCTGAGAATCGATAATATCCTGTAGTTCGTTAAGGCGCCGGGCCTGTTCGGCAATGGTCATTTTTGATTCGGTTGAACGCATCATCAGATTTTTTTGAATTGTTGCATATTCCTTTTGCATCATTTCGTTCTCTTCTTGCATGTTTGCTTTTTCATCCTTTATTTTCATCAACTGCATGTTGCTTTCATTTAGCTGGCTTTGTGTAATGGCATTTTCTTTTTGCAGCTTATCTGCCCTGACTTCAGAAGCCATAAATTTTTTGTTGGATACGCATGATGTAAATAATAATCCAACCATCAGAGTTAAGAAGGTAAGTGCGCGGATTGATTTTTTCATTTTTTTTCTTTTTGGTGAATATTTAATGCTTGAAAGTTGAGGATATTCAAGACAGGAAGTGTTACATAACTTACGGAAAGAGTTACATCATTCACACATATTCCAGCTCACTTCCGAATCAATTTCCTCAAAATCGGTTTGATTTCCGATAAAGGGGGCATTGTATCGCCCAATAAAAATCCCCAGGGTTTTAACGGTCCCACATGGTCGAAAATGAGTTTGACAATGGCCGTAAGTGGAATGGCAATTAACATGCCCGGGATACCCCACAAAGCGCCAAACACAATTACGGAAATGATAGACGCAAGGGCATTAATTTTAACTTTTGAGGCAACAATTTTTGGAACAATAAAATTGTTATCGATAAATTGAATGAGTATGTAAAGCGCCAAAACCAGCAATGCAAACCAGGGCGACGATTTGGTAACAACTGCAATTACCATTGGCAGTGATGCGGCAATAACCGACCCCAGGTAAGGGATTAAGTTAAGCAGGGCGCCTATTATACCAAGAATGATCGCGTATTCTATTCCCAGGATTAAAAGCCCAACAGAATACAAAACCGAAATAATTGCCACCTCAATGAGTAATCCGACCAGGTAGCGCTGGATAAGTGTTTTTATCTGATTGATGATGATGCTTACCTTGCTGCGGTGGGCTTTGCCAAAAACCCTGCGAAAGAATTCAATTAAAAGAGGCTGGTAAAATAGAATCATAAAAACATATACGGGAATCAGGAAAAATACGGCCAGTACACTGCCAACGCTGGCAATGGTTTGCCCGATTTCGAGGTTGCCAATGAGTTCATTTTTTTTTGTGGTAATCCAGGCCGTAATTTCTTTGGTACTTAAATTAAAATGCCCCGAAATATAGATAATCGTTTGATTCAGGATTTCAGTAAACTTATCTACCAGTTTGGGCAGGGACTCCGCAAACCGGCTTGCCTGCGAAAATACAAGCAGGCCAAATGCCGCAATAACCAAAAAGGTGAGGAACAATGTAATTATTATGGCTAAAATCCTGTTTATCTTAATCCGTGCAAGCAGATTTACAACGGGATGTAAAATAATGGCAATGATGGTGGCAAAAACAAGCGGGACTATTATACTTTTAGCGATGTACAATACAGCAAAAAAGGCAAACAAACCCATAAAAACAAGGGGCACTTTTATGCTTAGCGGCATTTTTACTTTTTCATTTATCACGGTTGTTGAGCATTGGGTTTCGTTTTCGGTACGCGTGGCTGAAAAATAGTGTTGACAAATGACTTTATCGCATTGGGGGCATAAACAACCATGTTGGTGACACCCAACTGCAACAGTAAGCCCAAAAGTTTACCTGATTTCTTATTCGACCTGCCAATTAACAACGCTCTTTTTGAAAGATAGCCAGCGACCAGACCAAGGCCAACGTTAAAAATATTATTAAAAAGATAGGGAGAAGAACCTATTTCTTTCATTGTGCTTTCGATGAGATTTGCAGGTTTCAGGCTTTCGTAGGCAAGAAAAAAATTCGATTTCATTTCCTGAAGGAGAACAGACTCTTCTGCCTCCAATAGTTCAATGGCGTCTTTAAGTTCGGCAGGAGTGGATATATTTTTCATGTTCGTTTATTTAAACATCTGTTTAACCAGATAATTGCAAATCTTTCTTTTAATCCACTTGTGCATAAAAAAGTGCATAACAAGCGCCACAACTGCGTAAAATGCCGCAATCACAAAAAATCCGTAAAAATTATTTCCTATGATTTCGCCAAGCCAGTAAGCCAGGCCTAAATTGAAAAAAAGCAAAACCAAAACAAGAATAAAAAAAACAACGGTGTGTGGCACTAAACCGGAAACCACATCCGATGTTTTATTTAACGTTTTAAGCTTTAACAGCTCTGTTTCTGCTACTACATATTTAAAGGTACTTTCCAGCAGCGATTCAATTAATTTCACGTTGTCATCCATGGTATTTTTGTATTGTCGTACTACATCCTCTGAATTTGAAATTTGTATGTCAAAGGTGCCTGAAATAAAATGTTAAAAGAAACACTCTGTTTCTTACCCGGTTGTGAATTATTATATTTTGAAGCCAAAAACGACTTGTTAACTTCTACACAGGTTTTTGTTTTCAATGTTTCTTTTAACCTTACCCATTTAAAAACTTTCTAACCCTCCGAAGTTTTTGTTTTCTTTTCTGCTTCTACGGGGTTACCTGTTTTTTTTTCAGCATAGTCGGAAACATCTGCTTTCACCTTTTCAAATTTTTCGGTGACTACTTCAAGCAAATCATTTAATTTTTCCTTTACTGCATCTGAATAGTCTTCACCCTTTTTCAAAATTCTTTTACGGGTTTTCGATCCTTTTGCAGGTGCAAATAAAATACCTGCCAACACGCCGGCGGCTGCCCCGGCCAATACGCCCAACAAAACTTTTCCTGAACTCATACTATTAATTGTTTTTATTGATTAAATAATTTATTTATAAAGGTCGTCCATCCGGCACCAAATGGCGTTACACAATTCCGAAAATGATTTACATCATTCACACTTTTACTTTGCCTGGTTGTAATATTTCATGGCTTCGGGCATAAATTGTTTCAGCTTTCTTATTCTTGTTTCATCGGAAGGGTGTGTACTCAAAAATTCCGGAGGACTTGCCCCGCCTGCTGCCGACATCCTTTCCCAGAAAGGAATGGCTTCCTGCGGGTTGTAACCGGCCATGGCTGCAAAAATCAACCCATACTGGTCTGCTTCGGTTTCCTGCTGCCTCGACCAGGGCAACACAGCACCAACTGTGCTTCCAATACCATAGGCCTGCATAAACAGGTTTTGGGTTTCCTGAGGTTTTTGAGATAAAGCAACCTGCAAGGCAACGCCTCCCAGCTGTTGCATCATTGCCTGGCTCATCCGTTCGCTGCCGTGTTTGGCAATGGCATGGGCAATTTCGTGGCCAACCACAATGGCAAGCGCTGTTTCGGTCTGCGTAATTGGCAATAACCCGGTGTAAACAACCACCTTTCCGCCGGGCATACACCAGGCATTAACCGCCGGGTCATTAACCGTATTAAACTCCCAATTGTAGCCCGCAATTACCGATTGTTGTCCCTTATTATTATAATATTTTGTAATGGCATTTGAAATACGGGCGCCCACGCGGTCAACCATGGCAGCGTCCTTACTAGCCGGGCTTAAAACTTTGTGCTCGGCCAAAAAATCACTGTACTGGCTGGTGGCCATTAATTGTAATTCCGATTCGGGGACCAAACTCAACTGGTTGCGGCCCGTTACAAGGTTCAACGCGCATCCTGCCAGCAAAGCAGAAATCAGTATCAGCAAAATATTGCTCCTAATCTGAAAGCCAATTCCGGTTATCCTCTTTTTTGTACATGTTTGCATTTCCTAATCTTTTAATTCATTATCTACTTTTGTTCATTAACCCATATACCATGCGGAAATGATAACCATACACCGCAAAGGTTATGGCATCAATCATTAACCGGGGCTTTCGGAAGAGAGTCCAAAGCAGAAATTTCCAATACTCACGGCGGCCATTGTTGGCAATTCCGATGACAAATACGGATTTAATAAAACCCGCCAGGTAGTTCAACTGCACTTTACCCTTTCCGGTTTTGGGGCGTTTGTAATTGTTTAAACACTGGCGTATCCGCTGATAATAGGGCTTTGGAGCATAGATGCCGGTAATGATTTTTTTATACCCATCGAGTAGTTCATTTGCGTTCATTTTGGGGATAAAATTCATCGACGCATCGGTATTATTGCCCGATGATTCAACAGTTAGCCGATTTTCCGCTTCAAGTCGTTCATATAGTTTTGTATTTTTGGGAGCGTTTAACAGTCCAACCATTGCGGATACAATACCGCTTTTCTGAATAAAATCAATCTGCCTTTGAAAAACAGAAGGAGTATCGCTGTCGAAACCAACAATAAAACCTCCGGATACCTGCATCCCCGCGTTTTGTATTTTTTTTACACTTTGTAACAGGTCCCTGTTTTTATTCTGAATTTTATGGCATTCATGAAGCGATTTTTCTTCGGGTGTTTCAATGCCTACAAACGTTGAATTAAAACCGGTTTCAACCATCAATTGCATTAGTTCCTCATCATCGGCAAGATTAATGGAAGTTTCGGTATTGAATTTGAACGGGTAATTATGGCTTTTCATCTAGCTTTTCATGGCCGGAAGCAGGTTGTTTTTTATTTCATTTTTGTTCCCGATAAAATTATCATCAACAATCAGTATCGGGCCACGCCAGTTCAGGTTGTAAAGCGCTTCGAGTTCTTGGATTACCTGGGCCGGAGTTTTCATGCGTACCTTGTGCCCCAAAAGGGCAGTAATTTCGCAAAAATCGCAGGAATATGGGCAGCCCCTCGAAACCTGGATGTTCATAAAAGCATAGTCTTTTGCCGACAATAAATGGTAATCGGGGGTTGGGGTTGTTGTCATATCGGCATATTCGCTGGTTTTATAGATACGCTGTGGTGTATTTCCTGAATCCAGATCATTGAGGAACATGGGCAAGGTAATCTCTGCTTCGTTCAGTACAAAGTGATCTATCTGAAAATAATTGATGTATTCCTGTGTAAAGAGCGGACCGCCGGCTACAACTTTAACCTTGTTTTTTATACACTCTTCCAGAATTTTATTTACCGATTCCTTCTGAATATACATGGCACTGATAAAAACATAATCGGCCCAGACAATATCGCTGGTCCGAAGCGATGTAACATTCAAATCAACCAACTTTTTATTCCATGTTGAAGGTAACATGGCCGAAACGGTTACCAACCCCAGGGGCGGCACTGCGGCCTTTCTGGAAATAAATCGCAATACGTGTGTGAAACTCCAGAATGAATCGGGGTATTTTGGATATACCAGCAAAATATTCATAATTTTAAATTTCTGCATTATCTCAAGAAAGATAAAAAATGAAGGGTGGCTGATTGTTATACAATTTCTAAATAATGTTACATAATTCACACTTATAAAAGGATATCCAATTGCCATCTTGAGCGCCAGAATATCTTCTCGCCGGGCAGAATTTACCAAAACTGGTTAATTGTTGGCGGCGGTTATTTTTGAGACAGCATTTTTCTAACGTAAAAATCAGGCCGTCCGGCCTTTAACGATTTCTTGCCCGATTTTGAAAAAGAAAATGTGGGCATTCCGCCCCCATTTTCTAAACCCAAACTAAACATTGAACTATTGCGGAAACTATTTGATGAGCTGAGTCTTGTTATTTCGCTTTACAAAACCCTTCTTCCCTGAATAATTCTAATTATTATGGCAATAACTGCAATTACCAAAAGTATGTGTATAAGCCCACCGACGTTGTACCCAATAAAACCTATTGCCCAGGCAATCACCAGAATTACTGCGATGATGTAAAGTAAATTTCCCATGACCTTAATTTTAAATTGTTTCTTATATTTTTTAATACCGAAAATATTGACCGGACAATTTTTAAAATTTTAATTTAATACCTTAAAAATGGTTAATTCGCCCATTTTAGCACTTACAATATTTTCCTTCAAACCAAAACCACAGGGTAATTCGATTTGAATCTTCCAAACTTTTGTCATTAACCTGATTTTTGAAATATTGGCTGTGTTGGAAAAAGACACTGTCCTGAATCTCATCTTCATTTATAATTTTATTTTCGTATTATTTTTTGTCGTTTACAGTGAAATCGGCAAATGCTTTCCCCAATTCATCCATATCGCGTTTAAATTCTGATTTGAATGTTTGCCATTTATCAGTTCCATCTTCCTTGTATTCAGCCAGTTTAACTTTCAACTCATTGTTTCTTTTTTGCAGCTCGGCCAATTTGGTTTCGTACAAAACTTTATTTTCATTGCTTGCATTTACAATTTTTACTTTTAACTCTTCAATACTTTTTTCGTTTGCAGTGATCCTGTTTTCAAATTCAAGTTTAAATTGCTGGAATTCGGTGACTGAATCCTGGCGTGCCAGATTCAAATCGCTTTGTGCATCAATAACAGCCTCTTTTGCATCCAGTACATTTTTCTCGGCATTGTCTATTTTTTGCGATTGTGAGTTGCAAGCTGTTAAAAGAATGCCGGCAATAAAAACTATTGCGGTCAGATTAAACACTATTTTTTTCATGATTTTTTATATTAATTGTGCAATTACATTATTACACTTTCAAAGATATTTTTCTTTGATGCATAAACAGTTACACAACTTTAAGATTTAGTTACATTATTCACACATTTTTAAGCTTTAGATGCGTCTGAATAAAAGCTGTATCATCTTCTTTAAATCAACTCTATTTATCGGTTTGGAAATATAGTCATTACATCCGGCTGCAATCGCCTTCTCCCTGTCGCCTTTCATTGCATAGGCGGTTTGTGCTATTATCAGTATATCCTTATTAAACTCCCTGATTTTACGGGTGGCTTCATAACCACTCATTTCCGGCATATTTATATCCATCAGCACCAAGTCGATGTCAGGATATTTCCGGCAAATATCAATGGCTTCGTAACCCGAAAAAGCCTGGAATAAATCGCTTGCCATCGGCTTAACCATAATATTTAATAGCATCCGCGATGTTTCGTCGTTTTCAACTACCAATATTTTTAACATTTTAACCGGCAGGGCTTCTTCTTCAGCAACGGGTTCAATCTGTTTTATTTCTTCAATTCCATTCAAATAGGGAATAGTAAAACGAAATGTAGACCCTTGCCCGTTTTTCGTTTCCACCCAGATTTTTCCTCCCAGCATTTCAACATAAGCTTTTGAAATTGCCAGTCCCAGCCCTGCCCCTTCGAAATTGGGGGTTGAAGATTCGCTGCCTTGCCTGAAGCGTTCAAAAATGATTTCTTTTTGTTCCGGAGCGATGCCTGTTCCTGTATCCCTGACAAAAAACTCAAGGAATTTGCCCTTCTTTTCATAACCCAGTTCAATGGACCCGGCTTGGGTAAACTTAAGGGCATTTTTCACCAGATTGGTGAGAACGGCAAAAACTTTTTCCTGGTCTGTTTTGATTATTTCCTGATTGGCAGACCATGCATTTTTAACAAAAAAAAGCAATTCCTTTTTCTCAGCATCGGGTTTAAAGAAATTAAAAACGTCCTGAACCAGTTGGGTTATATTCGTTTCTGCAAGAGAAATTTCAACATATCCCGACTCTATACGCGAAATATTAATAATATCGTTGATGATGCTGAGCATCCGGGCTCCGCTTTTCTCTATAATATCAATAAATGTCTGTTGTTCGGCGCCGGTCAGTTTTGGTGTTTTAAGCAGTTGGGCAAACCCAAGTATGCCGTTCATGGGCGTTCTGATTTCGTGGCTCATGTTGGCCAAAAATGCAGATTTCAACCGATCGCTTTCTTCAGCCTTTTCTATTGCCTTAACCAACTCTTTTTCCAGTTGTTTTCGTTTTGAAATATCGCGGCAACTGCCGTAAATCCAACCATTGGGGAGCAAAACGGCGTTTAGGTCTGTATCCACACAGCTCCCGTCTTTTTTTACCAATTCTATTTCTGAATAGGAACTGCTCTTTGTATAAAGGTGCTGAAAAATCCGGTAATATTCCTCCAACCTGTTTTTAGGTGAGATATCGGCAATTGTAAACGTAAGTAACTCTGTTTTTGAATACCCTAATAAATCAACCGCTTTTTTGTTAACATATATGTAATTACCATCTTCATCGGTAATAAATATTGCATCGGCAGAGTTTTCGGTAATTGTCCTGAATTTTTCTTCACTTTCGGCAATCTGTTTCTTTATTTTCCTGTTCTCGGTAATGTCGCGGATATTGCATTGAATTACCTTAACATTATTTTCCAGATAAACATTGCTGACAAACTCTACATGAATTATTTGCCTGCCCGAAGTTTCGAGAGGTAAATCATCATACCGAACATATTCTTTTTGCTGCAATTCCAGAAATTTCTCTTTGTTGGCATACATGTCTTGAAAGGCACCAATTTCCCATATCGATTTTTCGATGAAATCCTGTTTGGTGTAGCCGAGCAAATCAATTAAAAACGGATTGACGTCAACAATCTTCCCCGTTTGGGCATTAAGAATGAGGATACCATCTTTCGCCGATTCAAACAAACGGCGGTAACGAACTTCAGATGCCAGTAACTCTTCAATTATTACTACTTTTTTCTTTTTTAGTTCTTTCCCGCTGTAGTCATTGATAGTTGATATTTTCATGATGTATTATTGTGTTAAAGCAGCGCCAGGTTGGTTGGCGCGGCAACTTCTTCACGAAAATCAGTTTACATTCGAACCGATGTTTCCCTGGCTAATGATGTTAATCAATTCGGGTGCTGTTTGGTAAATATTTATGTATCCGTTATAAACCAACCAGTTATCATACGTTATATTCAATCCTCCATCAAGTTTTCTGATGGTGGTATAACTTTTACCGGTGGTACCGTCAACACTGCTTAATGTTTTGGTTACCGCCCCGCCGCCAATGGTAGAAACCGAGCTCAGGTTAATGGTTGCGGGGTAAACTTCTCCGGCAATTGTACCCGAGAGAGTTAAGGTTACAAGTGAATTTCCATTTTCCCGTTTTTCAAACAAAGCCGTTCCCGAAACGCCAAAAGCGCCTATGGTGTCCAATGTATAAGAAATACTGGCTTCAGTAATTGCATTACCGCCAATATCGCCCTGAGCAAGAATTACCAAAGGTTCGGCTGCGCTTTTCATCACTTTAATAAATCCGTCGTAATTAATTAGCTGGTTATAAGTCATCGAAGTTATTTTAGTCGAACTTTTCCCTGTGTTATCTACCGGATTAAGAGCAACAACAACTGCTCCTCCTTCGGCTACGGTATTCATGCACAATTTAGCCGGATGAACCCCAGCAGAAGCGCCGTACAAAATCAAATCAATGGTTGTTGAATTGCTGCCGGTTTCAATAAAAGTTGCCGTTCCTGAAACCCCGAGAACATCCTGAACTTTCAGATTGTAGCTTGTTGTGCTCCCAAATTCATCATCTTTTTCACATCCACTGCCGGGCATCAGTAAAAATACCACCACAACTATTGATAGGATGGTATATAAGCTTTTTGTCTTAATCATTGTTTTATGTTTTAATTGTTTCCCACATTTGGCGGGTTGGTTATTAATAGATTAGTGTAATTTAAAATGTTGTTAAATGGCCACGTTTTTCAAACTGTCCAACACTCCAAACACATTGAGCAGCCAAACCACAAGAATAATTACAACAACGGCATTCAAAATATTTTTAATGGTGCGTTGCATGGGAATATAGCTGTTTACCAACCAAAGAATAACCCCGGCAACAATGATAACAATGAGAATAGTTAGTATGGGCATGATTTTACATTTTAAATTTTTACTAAATCGTACCCTGCAAAGGTTGGCCTCTTTCTGCCAGGAAGTATTACATTATTCCTGTTAAGAGTTGCATGATTCACACATTTGGCCGTAAGAAGTCCTTATTTACTGCCAATCGGTTTTAATTTACTGAACGAATCGAGTGAGAAAACAAATCGAATGCGGTTCTTAAATGATCCGGTGGCTGAGGCAATGTTTTTGGAAACCAGCAGTGGAACATAAATTTCGATAATATTGGGAATACCCGTTTTAAAACCTGCCTCAAAAAAAACGGGGGAATTGTTGCCGCTGCCCAAACCTTTGTCGTTTAGCAAGATATTGACAAAAGGTTTCATTGGCAACCGGCTGATTTTCCCGGGCAAACTGCTGGTAAACGAAAGGGAAACCAGCCAGCGGCTGTAACCCAGACTATTGTTTACCGGCGATACCAAACCTCCCTCGGAAAGGCTCATTTGCCGCGACCAGAAACCGGTTGAAAAAACTGCAAAACGGTCGGGATAAGTTCCCTCGTAAAGATACAATTCGCGTCCACTTCTTGCGCCCGGTGACAATGAGTAAAAAGGAATTTTGGAATCTTCCTTGAGCATGGTTCCTGCAAATAGCCGGATATCCAATCCGTTATCATGTCCGTTGTAACTCAGTCTGTAATTGAATTCAACCGAAGTCTTTTGGTATGATTTTCCGGATTCAAAATCTGTGTGCAGGGTAAACGGATTGATCACGCTGTTCTTCTCCAACCGGTAACCAAGTTGAATAAATGAATTCATTTTTGCCTTTTCCTGGAGTTCAATGTGATAAAGGCTGGAAGTTGCAATGTAATTCCCAAATACTTTTTGGGTGAACGGAGAAGTCATGTTCCGGTTTCTGAAATTCAACTCAACTCCGGTTTTTACCTTTTGATAGTTTTGATTTCCAGGTGCGCCGAATTGGGTTCCTTCCAAAGAAATAGCGGCCAGCCTTATAAATTTATCGAAGGGCGTGATGTTGTAAGTTATCCTGCCAAACCCTGCCAAATCGTTATTTCCGAATGCATAAAACGGCATCACAAAATATTCAACCGGTTTTGGAATGATGAAGCCGTTGTGAAACGCCACCCCCGCCATAAATCCGTTTTCACGGGTCCAGTTTACTGCCGGAATATACATGAGTGTGTGTTTTTCTGGATCATCAACAGTAAAGAGGAGTTGAGTTTGAATGGGATCTGCTCTGGGAAAAAATCCTGTTTTTCGGATATTGTTGTTTCTCCTGAAAATTTCGGGCATACCATGTCCGGGATCGATTTTTATTTCTGAATAATCACCTTCGGGCAATTCAACCCATTTCTCTCCTTCAAAACCATCCACCCATTTTTCAAAAAAGATTGAATCACCGCTTGTGCCTGCAATAACCAGCGGCGAAACCAGTTCTCCCTTATTTTTGATGAGTAAATGATTGTCTTCAAAGCGAACCATTTTATAGTCAAGTCGTTTTGTTGTACCTGTCAAATCATCAAAAAACCAGGTTAAATCTTTAGTTGTAACTGTTTCAAATACGTTGCGCAAATCATATGGCCCGGGATGTGTGAATATCCTGTTACGGTAAAATTCATGCATTGCCGCATCAAAAAGTGAATCTCCGAGTGATGCTCGCAAATAATTAAAGTTAATAGCTGCTTTGTTGTAAAGAATGATGCCATAGTTTAAATCGTTATATTCTGTGGCGGGCAGGTTCATGGGCTGTTCGAGATTTCGGCGTGCCTGTACCAGCCATTCCAGTTCCTGCATCCGTTCCACAGGCAAATGGTCGATGTTTAAAAAGCGAGCCATTTTCCAGTCTTTAAAATAAACCTCCCAAAGCTTTTTCAGCGGGTATTTTTCTTTCATATAACGCGCTGTATAAGCGCTTGTAATACCTTCGTCCATAAACGGATATGTTCGCTCGTTGGAAGCCAACGCTCCGTAAAACCAGTTGTGAAAAATCTCATGGGCAAGCACTTCGTCAAGCGAGTAAGCATCATCAACAAGTCCAATTACTGTAATCCCCGGGTATTCCATACCGTAACCGGCGCTCAGGGCACTTTGAACTGCCGTGAAATTTTCGTACGGGTAGTCGCCAATTTTCCCGGAAGCCCATAAAATTGCTTCATTCACGTATGTTAGTGCATCCTTCCAAAGATTCGACTGCCGGCTGGTAAACATCACCCAGGTAGTAATTTCTTTGCCCGAACCGGAAAGTTTTACTTTTCCCTTCATTACATTAAACCGTTTATCGGCAAACCAGGCAAAATCGTGCACTCCAACTGCAATATATTGCAGCGTTTTTAATTGTTTTGATGAAGCAGGAAAAGGTACTTTCCCTATGTGCGAAGTATTTACCCATGAGGTGTCGGCAGCAAGTTTTTCAAGCATTTCAATTTCGCCTGGGTTTTGCAGGTTTCCGGTTGCACCCACAATGTAATTTTCGGGCAATGTTATGCTAACATCGAAACTTCCAAATTCAGAATAAAACTCACCCTGATCAAGATACGACATTTCGTGCCAGCCATCGCGGTCGTAAACAGCCGGTTTGGGATACCACTGCGAGATTTGATAGGATTCCCCGATATGGCCTAACCTTGATGTTACACCTTTTGGAATTTTTACACGGAAGGGTGTTGTAATAATTATTGTGTCGCCGGGGTTCAGGGGTTCGTTCAGGTCAATCCTGCTAATGTCGGACTGGCCGGGCAATAAATTCCATTGAACTTCCTTGCCGTTAACTTCAAAGTTCAGCGAATCAATAAATCCGGTTAATTCCGGATTTTCGAATAGCTTTGATTTTCCGTTCACAAAGAATACCTGTTTGGCCAAAAGGGATTTATTATCTGAATATGCATTGGGCCACAAATGAAAGTACAGAAAATAAAGCGTATCGGGAGAATGGTTGATGTATTCTATTTCCTCGAACGCATGAAGTTCATGATGTGTATCGTTGAGCGAAACATCGATTTTTAAATTAACTTCCTGCTGAAAATATTCCTGGGATGAAATTTCGGAGTAAGATGCGATAACCAACAGGCAGGTAGGTAGGAGGCGAAGTTTGTGCGTGAAGTGGAGTAATCTTTTTTTATTCTGCCGGTATGAATAGATTATTTGCATTGGGCTACATAACTTTTCATACATGAAATCAAAATGAACTTTCCAACGCATGATTTAACGATTACTGTACTTTCTATTTGTTGCGTCTTTCTATTCGTTTGTTGGAGTCCTGTTGTTCGCTTTTAGCTTTTGTTGTTGACCTTTTTTGTTGATTGGCAGGTTGAACAACAATATTTTGATTTTGCCGGTTTGACGGCTGATGAAGTTGTTCGTCTTTCAGCGGTCGCCCTCGTCGTTGAATCTGTATTTCCTGAATCGATTGACGACGTTCAATTTCATATTTGTTTGGTTTTCTATTGTACGGTGAGTCTATTTGATATTGCTGGTTTATTCTTCCCGGATTCAATGGACTGATTTGTTCTTTTTTTATTAATTCATCTTTAGGCGTTACAGCATTACGTTGATAAGAGTCAACTCGCTCTTGTGGAGATCTCACATTCCTGAGCTCAGTTATTTTCGAAGGTGTCAACCTTTGATTAATGCCCATGTTCTTTTCTATCAATGGCCTGAATAATTGCAATTGATTGTTGTGGAATACTTGTCCAGGCCTGTTGTAATCGGTGATTGCAATGCTGCTGATTTTTCTGCCCGTTACCCGATGGACCTGGCGTAATGAGGGTCCTGAAATATAGATTGAGTTGCGCCTGTTATCGTTGTAAGTATTGTTAATTACGGAAGAGTTTCTTATGAGCCTATTATACGAGGATGGGTCAACACAGTAATTTCCAATATTTGGCTTGTCAAAATCGCTGTATTGTACAAAATTCCAATGGATAAGATCTTTGTATCTGCTGTTGAAATTCATGTTAATATCCATTCCAGGTCTCATGGGCGCCCATCCGTAATAACCATGTGCTTTTCTCCAAACTACCCACGAAGGCCCCCATTCATTACCGGGAATCCAAAACCAACCATAATAATCATCGTATTCCCAACGTCCGTAATGAAATGGAGCCCAGCCCCAGGAATAACCGGATATCCATGTCAAGCCATACTCACTCATTACCCATTGTCCGGCAGTGGAATAAGGAACAAAATAGGCATCCACATTCGGAATCCATACGTAGTTGTAGTTCGGATAGTTAACCCACAAACCATAAGGGCTTAATTCGTCATAAAAAACCTGGAAACTGACTAATTCCTGCTTTTGTTGTCCGGATAACGACTGAGTTAAAAGCATGGAATGAATAAGTATTACAAACAGTGCTGCACCTATTTTAGAAAGAGTTTTCACTTTATCGGATTTTTTGAAATACTTGTCTGTCAAAATTTGTTAAGAATTTAAACTGTAAAATTCTTAAGGTTAAACAAACCTTTGAGCAAAAATTATTCGTCATTATTTTTTTGCTGTGAATCATGATTTTATCGAAATACTTATCATAATTTACTCCTATTTAATAAAAAATGGCAGTAGTCAGTAACTCAGGTTTTTAATGATTTCAAATCAAACTAAAAGGATAACCAGGATAATAATTAAAACCAGAGCAAGTCCGCTGATAACAACAGTCCCTCCATTTTTCTTTACGTTCTCCTTAATCTCTTTCAATTCTTTTCGCAGTTCCTTCCGTTCTTTGGAATTTAACTCAGATTTATCCATATCGCGGATTTCTTCAACACGTTTTGTCAATCGACTAATTTCTTCGTCCGACAATTTGTTTTCGGTTTTTGCAGGAACAGCAGGTTTTTCAGCATTAGGTTTTGCATCTTTATTACTTGCAAATGCCATGGTTGAGCTCATTGTGAAAATCATTACGATTACAAAAAAAATTACCTTTTTCATTTTAATGAATTTTCAAGTTAATGTACATTGAAAGATACCGGGGGACACATTTTATTTTGTTACACAATCCTGAATAATATTTACATTATTCACACATTAAGAAACTTAGATTGTTTTTCATACACTAAATTCGAGCCTTTTTGTCGAGTGCAATTACTACAATACCCCCAACAATAAGAATCATTCCTGCAATGGGCGTCCATTGAATAGTATGACTTTTTTCAGCATTAATTTCAATCGGACCCAAGTCCACCACCTTTTCTTTAGTTATATAGTTAAATCCGGTGTATACCATCATTATTACTCCAACTGCAATAAGTATTATTCCCAAGGTTTTTTTCATCGTATTAAATGTTAATCGTATTAAATATTATTTGTAAAATACCCGCCCGACCAGATGTGCAGGAAATTTATCCCGGCACTCATGTCTTGTTTCACCACAATGTTTTAAGTGACTAAATTTTCTGTTCTCAAAGATCGGTGGGCTTGAAAGAGAAAGTGTTGCAAAATTCCAAATAAGAGTTACATCATTCACACATATTCCTCGAACTAATGCTAACTAAGATTTATCCGGTATTTATGCGTAAAGGGCAATCGTATCAATGCCCTTCGAATTTTAAACTTGAATGAAGCATTTACCTATTTCACCGTAAAATTAGCGGTGGTTAACACTACCTGTCGGCCCGGATATTGCACGTTTGTGCCATTTTCGGTGGTGATAAATATTTTTACCGGCTTATAGGAAGTTGCTGTCTCTAAAGACGCAGTATGACGCCTTGACAAAAAACTTGTTGAGCTTTTTAATTGTCCCAGGTTTTCGGCATTACCCTCATCGGTTTCCATCCAAACAACGTAGGTGGTTTTAGTTGATTCAACCCTTTCAACTTCTGCCAAATCCGACACTTCTACTTTAATAATATAGTTCTTGTTATTGTCCGTTTTAACCCTGACATAACCTTTTGCAGCGGGAACAACAGATGAGTTTATAAAAATGATCTTTTTGGCGCATGAAGTGATTGGCATTATCATCAACACTGCAAAGGCTGCCAAAAGGATACTCTTTATTGGTCGGTTTAATTTTTGCGTTTTCATATTTTTTGAATATTAAATTTCCGCAGCTGGCGGAACAGTTGAGAACGAATTTTCATGATACAAGTTCGCAGCTTTACGATTGGAAAGTGTTACACAATTCTGCATGAGAGTTACATCATTCACACATTTAATTGTCACCTTTACAGATGACAGCTTGGTTTGCAATTAATTCATAAATTTGAGCAACTAAGGGGGAATTTAAAATCTAAGATTTATTATTTGGGCACTAACAACAAAAATACCGTTCCAAATTCGGGCAAATTTTGGTTTGCACTCGATAATGCTGCCAAAATATATCCGGCTATTATCAACGAAAATAATACTGCCGTTTTCAGGATGACGGCCATATTGAAAAAACCGGTTAAAATAAAACCCTTTCGAAAAGCAGTTTTGAACCCTGAAAAACGGTTCCCGTTTTTCAGGGTTCAACTTCAGGAAGGTTTTTTCTGGTATTATCTTGAGCATCTTCCGCAACACATTCCCGTTGAGCCTGATCAGCGCCCCATGTGCAGGAAATTTCAAAAAGGAAGTTTGTTAATTCGAATACTGGTAAAGGAGAACAATATCAGTCTTGAATGTTCGCACATTTTAACAGATGGCGCCGGGGCGCTTGAGTTTTTCAAAACTATCCTCATCCTTTATTCGGCTGAATGCGGTGCTGAAATACCTGCTGAATATCGGATTAGCGATAAAGAACATCAGATTTCGGAAGAGGAATACGAAGATGCCTACAACCGCTATTTTAAGGCAGAAATTCCGCCAATGGTAAAACGGTCGAAGGCCTTTCACCTGCCTTATCCGTTAAGGTCGCGCTCCCGGTTCACCCGGCATTACGCAATGGTTCCGCTGAAACAAATAAAGGAGATTGCCCAAATTAAAGGTGTAAGTATAACCGTTTATCTAACTTCGGTCTATATGTATATCTTACAGGAAATCTATGAAGATCTGAATGGCTTCAGTAAATATAAGAAACAAAAAAGGCTTCGTGTGCAGGTTCCTTTAAACTTGCGAAGCATTTTTCCATCGAAAACCATGCGGAATTTTTCGTTGTTTGTGTTGCCTGAAATTGATTTGCGTTTGGGCCATTATTCTTTTGATGAAATAGTTAAAACAGTGTACCACCAGATGAAGCTTGAAACGGATGAAAAGTTGATCAATAAAAATATAGCGAGAAATGTGGGAAGCGAAAGAAAACTGTTTATCAGGGGGATACCGTTATTTATTAAAAGTTTGATCCTGCGAATGAAATACTACTCGCTGGGCACAAGCCAGTACAGCGGGGTACTTACCAACCTCGGGTTAGTAGATTTACCTGATGAAACCGCCCAATTGATCGATTATTTTGTAATAACACCACCACCGCCCAACAAAATGCTGAAAATTAATTGTGGCGTGGTCGGGTTTGGTAATATCCTAACGATGAGTTTTGGCAACATTACACTTTCGGAGGAATTTGAAGAAAAGTTTCTGCGATTTTTGCGTCAACAAGAAGTTTCGGTTGAATTAAAAACTAATTAATTGAAGGTTATGGTACAATGTCCGAATTGCGGGGTAGAAACCGAAGAAAATGCTATTTTTTGCTCATTATGTGGAGAACCGCTACTTGATATTATCAGTGATAACAAGACTTTCATAAGATCGGGGAAACAACGGAGAGAAGAAAAACGGCTCACAGAATACCAGCAGTTAACCGGCCGTCAAAAAAGGATAATTTTTTGGCAAATATCGGGACTGATTCTCATTTCTGCTATAATCATCACGTTGCTTATTGATTTTATTGGAAATAAAAGCATCACATGGTCGAGATACCCCGCCACCGTATGTCTTGTTTTATTTGTCAATTTTACTTTGAACACATTTTTACACAAAAAAATCATACTCGCGGGCGGCCTCAGTTTTTTGTCGGCAGCTGGCCTTTTTATGCTGTTCGATGTTTATGCCGGCGGCACCGCTTGGGAGATAAAGCTGGGAGTTCCCATCATATTGGCAGCATACTTAACTGTTTTTCTTTTGATATTTTTTATCCGTAAAGCAAAGCAGAAAGGGCTGAATATTATCGCTTATTCAATGATTGCAGCAGGGGTGTTATGTATTTGCATCGAAGGAATCGTATCCGTTTATGCACGGGGCTCAATGCTTTTTGGATGGAGCCTGATTGTGATGGTGTCCTTTTTGTTTGTTAGCTTACCTTTGTTCTATATTCACTACCGCTTGAAAAAAGCAACCGATCTGAAACGCTTTTTTCATATCTGAAATTTCATAAAACCGTCCACAGTTCATTCCATAAATCCCTGCCCAACACGAAAAACAAAAGCAAACTCGCCACCCATCCGTGGTAAAGCCCCAAAGCCCAAAGATTTCGCCACTTAAAAAAAGCAAATGCAAACACCAATTCCATTAAAAAAGCAAAAACCATTAACGGGAGGCTGGGGTAATGAACCAAGGCAAATAACGCAGAGGTCAGCAAGATAATCTGAGTTTTACTACGTTTTATTGTGCTGATGGACACTAAATTTCCGGCAATCAGCGACAGCATTAAAAACTGCTGAATCAATCCCCACACCGGATAAAAAATAAAAACGGGAATAATATGCCAGTTAAGAAAGACTGCATTGTGAGTAAGGCCATACCAAACGATGGCTGCACTCATCAGTAAACCAAAAGGTGTAAGAAAAAGAAACGATCGATTAAAATGATTTTTACGAAAGCCCCACTGCTGAAGAATCTGCCTGTTTTTCCGGTATCTTTTGTAAATATATACCGACCAAAAAATACAGGCAACACCAATATAAAATGCCCGCAGGTTTAACCAGTCCATAAAAACATGTTTTAGCAAACCGGTTGCAACTACTGCTGCAATCTCGAAGCCCCTTTGTTTGTCAGTTTCTGTAGAATTACTCATTTTTTTTATGAGCTTTTCAATTCATTTAAAAGTTCGTGTAAATTGACCGTTGCATAAGTAGATGCATAATCAGACATGGCATAAGGTATAATCAGTTCATCGTTATGAATGATCGAACCACAGGAATAAACCACATTGGGTACATATCCTTCGCGTTCTTCGGCATTGGGCATCAGCAAAGGAGATTTCAAACGGCCAATCTCTTTCTCCGGATTTTGAAGATCGAACAACGATGCCCCGAGTGCATATTCGCGCATCGGGCCCACCCCATGGGTTATCACCAGCCAGCCTTCGGATGTTTCAATGGGCGAGCCGCAATTTCCTACCTGGATAAACTCCCAAGGAAATTTAGGTTGTTGCAGCAATTTTGCGTTGCGCCAAACTGAAATATTATCAGAAAAAGCAATGTAATTATTGAATCCATCTAACCTGCAAAGCATGGCATATTTACCATTCACTTTTCGCGGAAAAAGCGCCATCCCTTTGTTTTGGGCAATTTCTCCATGCAGCGGCAAAATCCGGAAATGATAAAAATCAGTGGTGTCGATCATTTTGGGCATCACAGTAGTACCGTCATACGCAGTATAAGTTGCATAATAACTGATCTTTCCGTCATCATCAACAAATTTTACGAAGCGCGCATCTTCAATTCCATTTTTCTCGTTTGCAGAAACCGGAAAAATTACCCGTTCAGAGATGTTGGTATCCAGCGAAAAGTCCAGTTCGTAATGCGACGAAGCCAACCAGATAATCTGATTAAATAATGCTTCTTTTTCTGCGGTAAGATGCAACGATTTTCTTGCTTCTTTTATACAATCGCGTAGTTCGCCATAGGTAAATGTATCCTTTAGCCTATCGAGAATCAAGTCGGAGGGTATAATCGCATGCACATCCTTCATCTCGCTTAATTTCTTTTTGAAAGACTTCTTTTCATAAACATATCGCCTGATGTGCTCCGCTTCTTCCAGCATCTTCCCAACCGGTTCAATGGAAAGATTATTGTTTTTATCCAGTACTCCCGTTCTGAAAACGATGGACGAAATATGTCCTTCGCCGGTAGCCCTGAAACTTATTATGACTCTTTTCTCATTCGGGCCGGTCTCCGACTGATCGGGATGTTCTACAATGGAGGGATTAAAAAATGCTGCCGATTCAATCGAATACTCCATCGTAAAATAGGAGCCGATAAGGATTTTTGTGGAAGTGTTAAGTGAATCAGGGCCAACATTTAATTTTTCGAGTAGGTGAGCGATCTTATTAAAATGCTTTTCAAATATTTTAGAGATATTTCTATGCCGTAGCGAGTAATCACTCAACACAGAATTTAATATCTGCATTACCGAATTCTCAGACATTCCAATTACAGAGCGAATAGTATTTAGCGCCCTTTCATCTCCGGTGTACAGAAACCGCGCGATTACCCTGGAAGCATCGGGGCAAAATTTGATACCTTTTCTGTTTACAGCTACCTGCATATGTCTTCATATTGATGTTCTTAAAGGTAATGCTTAAAGTGGATTTATTGCAATCGTAAATTACAAGTTCAGCGTACGAAATAAGTTTTAAGATGAATGCATGATACGGTAATCAAGTCCTTAGTAATATCGTGTAAATCCCCAAAGTCCTTTTTTCGTGTTCCACTGCTCACAACATCGATCTTCATTGCTGTAATGTCGTCGTTTAAGCATGACCAGTCTTATATTGTCACTCAACAAAGGCGGGCGAATAAAAGGATCCGTTAAATACAAATAAAGTTTAATACATTCATCCGCTGAATTTCCAATAAAGTGGTTTTTAACCATGCCAACCAAACCATCACGTGAATCAACACATTCGAAATTATTTTTGCGGTGCTTGTCCATTGCATTAAAATCAATTTCGCCGTAAGGAGTCTTGGAAAATAAATCAATGTCAACAGATTCACGATGCCCTAACTGCAAACTTAAGGCAGTACCTCCAACCAGACGAAAAGAAGTGAAAAGTTCTTCAGCCATCAACCACGACAAAATTGAGCGTAGCTGTGATTTTACAGTGTTGTATTTTAATTGGCTGATCATTTACTCACTGAAGAATTTCTTGATATTGCTTTCCATTACTGAGGAACGTTTTGAGATACGGGCTAAGATGGCTTGTACTTCCTTTTTCCCATAAAAACGCATTATTTCTGTAATTTCCTGATCATTACCCCGCTCAAATATGCGCTTTATAACACTGATTTTGCTCTTTTCCCAGTTAATTGAATTTATATCAGTATCCCAGAACAAAACAGGTCGCAGAAGTTTTAAATTGGGCCTGTCATTCAGGGCTTGTTTTTTCTTTTGTTGCTCAATGTCGTAATAAGCTTGTAATACCGCAAAGAAACTTTCATCGATACCCAAAGCGTCACCCAGTTTTATGGATAGTGCCGGATTGATGCGACGTTTTCCTTTTGTAATATCCCCTAAAAGTTGAGGATATTCACCAATAGATAACGCAATACGCCGCTTGGGAAGTTTTCTTTTTTTCAACTCCCTTTCAAGGATAATCCCCGGATGGATACCCTTTAAAAGCGTGATATTTTTTTCGATAGCGCTCATGATAATTACTTTTACAAATATAAACAAATTTGTTTATATCTGAAGTCAGGTAATTTTAAAAGACCACGTTATAATAATACCTCCATTGCTTCATCAACAAGCGAGTTATCAAGTTCTTTTAAATATGCCTGGGTAATAGCTAAATTTTGGTGCCCCATTGATTCACTGATAATATCGGTAGAAATTCCTTTCTGCTTTAGGCTATTGGCATAGCTATGCCGGGCAACATAGCTTGATACATTCTTTTCAATTTTACACAGTTTTGCAATTTCCTTCAATTTTTGGTTATACCTCGTTAAGGTCTTTTTCTTTCTGTTTTCTATCTGCGTAGGCGACATTTTGTCTTTAAGTAAAATCGGAAATATGTATTTAGAACCGCTTTGATGTTCTTTATAATAATTTAAAATTTGCTGAGCAGGAGGCAGGATTTTAATTCTAAAATTTGCTTTGGTTTTTGATCGTGTATAATAGATCTGGCCGTCAATCACATCCTTCCATTCCAGTTTCATCATATCGGCATAGTTCATCCCACGAGTGTAAAAACTGAAAACAAAATAATTTCTTGCATCGACTAATTCCGGATGCTCACCCAAGTCTTTGTTAACGATTTTTACTACATCATCATAAGTTAATGCTCTTTTTGCTCCTCTACCCTTTAATTTCGAAATTTGATATGATTTGAAAGGATAGTTATCTGGTTTAATCAAGCTTCTTTTTATCGCAAAATTAAATAAAGCTCTTAGCGTCCGCATCCGTACGCTGATACCTCCATCTGTTCCATTTCGCGACCTTAAATACACTTCATACTTATCCAGAAAAGTCGGTGTGATATCGTTAAAATTTAATACCTTTTTCTTACTGTATTTTTTAACAGAGTTGTATGTATCGCGGTTAACCTGTGCATTGCCGGTCCTTCCGGCCTTTATCATTTCTTCAATCAATTCATCCCAAAATTTATAAATGTTTTGATATGCCGGATTAGATTCGATCCGAATGGCCCTTTCGATATCGGTTAAGGTATAGCTTCTCTTATTTTGCTGTAGCTCTGTAACTACACTTGTGGCGTGATCGATTAACTTTAGTAGTACCCTGTTTTTGTTTAAATAGTTTGCAGTATTTTGATTAAATATTCCTTTTTTCGAATCCCATTCTTTGGTATCCGCAGTGTATGGAGTACGAAAAAATAAAGACTTACGATCTTTGGAAATACGCAAATAAATAGGATATTTACCATAAGATAGCTTTTTCTTTCTCAGAACATTCTTAAAACTAATCATTTACATCATTTTTTGGGTACAACATAGGTACAACAAATGGACATTTAAAGGTAAATAAATGAAATTTAAGAACAAACAAAAAAGCCATAACTGCCAGATTATATGACCATAAGGTAATACATGAAATTAAATGAAATCTATTTTATATGTTTTGGGAGCAGGGGGTCGCAGGTTCGAATCCTGCTACCCCGACCTGAAGGGAATTCAAAGGATATCAAAAGTCCGCAAACGCCAGTGTTTGTGGGCTTTTTTGATTTTTTAACATATCATTTTAGACCATTAAAAACCAGTTCCCACGTGAACTATAAGGTGACCTGAATATTTTGTTAGATTTAGGTCACCTTATATTCTGTATGCCCAGTTAATACTGATAGTACAGAAGATTATTTTTTAGTTTCATTTGATGTATTTTGAACTGAAATGGAACTTTTCAGGTGACCTATACGGTGACCTTTTTAATGGTTTATTTTAATTTGATATGAAAAGAAAAACACTTACAGCAACATTTGGTGTTCATTTTGTTATCCGAAAAGAAAAAGCAAAAAACGGGAATGCCCCAATATTTGCGAGAATCTCAGTAAATAAGCAACGTTGTGAGGTATCTGTCAAAAAATCGATCCCGGTCAAGGATTGGGATAGTCGAAAAGGAAGGGTCAAATCGTGGAAGGACGAATACAAAAACCTGAATTCTTTTCTTGAACAGGTTCGTACAATATTAGTTGAACATTACCAGGATTTGGTCGTCGAGAATGAGGAAATAACCCCGGCTGCTGTTAAAAATCGTTTTTTAGGATTGGATGATTCTGGTTATTCGCTGTTAGAATTATTTGATTATCATAACGACCAAATGCAAAAAGTTTTAAAATGGGGAACCTTGAAAAACTATTTCACAACAAAAAAGTACATGGTTTTATTTCTGGAAGCTCATTTAAAGAGAAAGGACATTCCCCTTACTCTTTTAAATTACAGGTTCATCAGCGAGTTCGAAAACTTTTTACGCAATTATCAACCTCTGGACCATCACAAACCGTTAGAGAATAATGGAGTTATGAAGCATCTGGAACGTTTACGTAAGGTCATAACTCTGGCCGTTAAAATGGAATGGATCAATAAAAATCCTTTTGCTTCCTATCGGTTAAAATTCAAGAAAGTTAATCGTGAATGTTTAACAGGAGAAGAACTACAAAAGCTTGAAAATAAAAATATAGAAATTCAAAGATTAAGATATGTTCGTGACTTGTTTGTTTTCAGTTGTTATACAGGACTTACTTATGGAGATGTGATGCGTCTTTCCCCGGTAAATTTACAGTCCGGGATTGATGGTGAACTATGGATTTTTACACAACGGGAAAAAACAGATAATCTTGTACCGGTTCCTTTATTGCCAAAAGCAAATGTAATTATTGAAGAATATAGGCAACATCCTAAATCGGTCTCAAGAGGGACAATTTTTCCGTTAATATCAAATCAAAACCTGAATGCATATTTAAAGGAAATTTCTGACATTTGTGCAATTGAGAAACATCTGACTTTTCACATTGCCCGACATACTTTTGCCACAACTGTGACATTAAATAACGGCGTCCCAATCGAATCAGTAAGTAAAATGCTGGGGCATTCAAAACTGACAACAACTCAAATTTATGCCAAGGTTTTAGAAAAAAATCAGTGAGGATATGAGTGGACTTAAACATAAGTTTAAGAAGTAAGGTCCCCGCCTGATTTTTCTATAACACTTTGAATAATTATTTTTTTATAGTTTTGTCACCTACTAACTAAGAATCCATGAGCGAAAATGAACGACAACTTTTTGAGAAGTTAAGAAACAGCGATGAGGCTGCTTTCAGGATCATTTATAATAATTATTCTTCAAAGTTGTATTATTTCGTTTTGGAGTTCATTCCCTTAAAAGATGCTGCTGAAAATATTGTTCAGGATACTTTTGTAACACTTTGGAACAGGCGTAAGGATTTGAAAGATGATACTAATCTGGCTTCATATCTCTTTACGGGAGCCAAAAACAATGCCTTATACAGGTTACGTGACAAAAAATACAGGCAAAAATTGTTCTCGAATGCGATGGATGTCAGTGAGCTTAATTTAAACACTGATGCATTAACAACCGTCGATACATCCGCATTTGCATTTCAGGAAATTGAACAAATCATACAGGAAACATTAGGCAATCTGCCTCCCCAATGCAGAAAAGTTTTCGAACTAAGCAGGCTCCAAGAAATGAAGAACAAAGAAATTGCGGAAGAACTCAACATTTCTGTCAGGACAGTGGAGGCACATATTTCAAAAGGATTAAAAGCATTCAAAATAGCACTGAAAGATTACTTGCCTTTAGTCGCATACCTTTTTGTGCTCTAAAAATCAGTATATTAAAACAGAATAAATATACTTGCGTAAAAAAAATGCAGCGTGCGACTACGTATAAATGCTTATTCGTGCATTATTTATAACATGGAGGACTTCGAAGACATATTAAAGCTGGTTACAGGCAATTTGACCAAGGAGAATAAAGAAAAGGTAATTTCTGAAATCAATGCCAATAAAGGAAACATTGAAATTTTCAGAAAGGTGAAAATTGCATGGGCAATCTTATCTTCGAGTAGTAAACAATTAAGTGATTTTGATGAAGAGAATTTATTCCTGAAAATTAAAAATGAGATTTCAGGGAAAAAAAGAAATATGGTTCCGGCTTTGCATACAGTTCTTAAATATGCTGCTGGTATAATCATCCTTATTAGTCTGACAACAATATTTTATTTAAATAAGCAAGATCAAAATAATATTCCAGAAACCACAGAAGAAATTTTGTATACTTCTGTGGTAACCGAAAACGGTCAACGGTCTAAGGTCGTTTTACCCGATAGTTCAATAGTTTGGTTAAATTCAGGCACGACACTTTCTTACCCCAACACTTTTTCGGGAGAGAACAGGAAAGTTTCACTCAACGGACAGGCATTTTTTCAAGTTTACCACAAAGAGAGTTACCCATTTTCAGTACACGCGAATGGTCTGATGGTAACAGTACTTGGTACGAAATTCGATGTAGATGCATATCCTGAAAACGATGAGATTGCTGTTGTGCTTGAATCGGGTAAAGTGGAACTTACACACGAGGGCTTTGAGTCCTTTAGATATAGTATGAAACCCGGAGAAAGGGCAAATTACAATATATCTGCTAATTCGTTGAACATAATAGGTCATGTCGATGCTCCCATTTACTCTTCCTGGAAAGACGGCAAACTTATATTCCGCAACGAACCAATGAAGAATGTGGTTAAAAAGCTAAAAAAATGGTACAACATTGACATTGAAGTTGCCGACACAGAAGTTTACAATTCCATCTTTTCCGGGACAATCCAAAACGAAAGCTACGAAGAAATATTCAGGCTTATCGGGGATGTTTGTCATGTCGATTGTAAATTAATTCACAATTACGAAAAAGAAGCTAAACCCGAAATTATCATTTCAAAAAAATAAAAAATTATCTAACTTAAAAACAATGCTTATGATGTGAAAGAACTAGACAAACAAAAAAGGAGATGCAGCTAACATCTCCCTCTTAAATTTTTAATGCCTTGCAGTAGTCAACTTTTGAGGCAAAAACAACTTGAATTTTAAATAATCCAAATCAAAACAAATTTATGAAAAAAATTTATTATGGATTGATTTTCGGAGTGTGTTTAATCTGGAAATCCAAATTACTGAAAAGAATGAAAATTGTTGTATTATTAATTCTGATTACAATAACCCAAACATTTGCGCTCGACAGTTATGCACAAAACAAACGGTTAAGTCTTAATTTTAAAAATGAAAAGATTATCACCATTTTGGATAACATAGAGGATCAATCAGAATTTTATTTTATGTTCGATGCTTCAAAAATCGATGTAAACCAAAAAAAAAGTATCGATTGTGAAAACCGTACGATAAACAGTATCCTCGACCAACTTTTCGAAAATACAGGGATAACATACCGCATCAGCGATCGGCAGATTGGGCTCATCAACACTAAATTTGCAGATGCAGAACAAGGGCTAACCGTTTCCGGAAAAGTTACCGACTCCTCTGGATCTCCACTTCCCGGTGTAACAGTAATAGTAAAAGGAACAACCAATGGAACTGTGACCAATACCGATGGTGAGTATTCTCTATCCAATGTACCGGGAGACGCCATATTACAATTTTCCTTTGTGGGGATGAGGACACAAGGAATAGCTGTTGCAGGTAAAACCTTTATCAATTTGACCATGGTTGAAGAAGCCATTGGTATTGAAGAAGTTGTTGCTATTGGATATGGTACAATGAAAAAAAGTGATCTTACCGGGGCAGTTTCAAATATAAAAGCTGATAAGTTGGAACAAATTCCTGCTGTTAATCTTTCCAATACATTGGCAGGACGTTTAGCAGGTGTTTACGTAGAAAGAAATACAGGAATACCTGGCACAACTTCAGATATTCGAGTTAGGAGTCAAGTTTCCTGGAATGATTCTCCTGCGCTTTATGTTATTGATGGGGTAATAAGTAGGAAAGGGAGTTTTGACATGTTGGATCCAAGCGAGATTGAAGATATTACGGTATTGAAGGATGCGGCTGCCACTTCTATTTATGGGTCAAGAGCAGCTGGTGGTGTTATTTTAATAAGCACAAAAAGGGGTGAAATAGGTAAACCTGTGATCACTTATAATGGAAGTTTCAGTTTAGATATTCCTTTCGGGATGCCCGAACTTATGGATGTTTATACGGAGCAGATACCTTATACAAATTCTGTATTTAGTGATCCGGATGATCCAACATGGGGGTGGGTTTATTGGACTGATGAAGATATTCAAGGATTGAAAGATATGGGAGGTCCCAAGTCTCAATTAGATTATATATACCGAACACCAACCATTCAGCGTCATACTCTGGATGTTTCTGGTGGAAGTGAAGTAGTAAAATATTTTATTGGTGGTTCTTATGTTGATGATAAAGGATTTATTGACCAAGTAAATTACGATAAATATTCCATTAGGTGTAATGTCGAAGCAAAAATCTCAAACAATCTTACAGCATTTTTACAAGTAAGTACAAATTATGATAAAAGGACATTATATACTTCTGATATTGATGGCATAGGTACTAACCGTGACCTCTCTTATTCTTGGTGGTATTTATATGGTGGTGCATATTATCATTATCCCGCTTATGTACATGGTGATGAAACTAAACCAGTCGATACTGGTTTTAAAACGAACCTCGTAGAAGCGGTTAGAACCGGTTATGAAAATATTTATGGTGAGCAACTTCATGTAATGAGTTCATTAGCCTATGATGTTCCTTTCGTAAAAGGTTTGTCTTTACAAATAATGTTAAGTAAGAATAGTATTAATACTTACACTAAAGAATATGATTATAAACACACTATGTATACTCTTGCATATATTGAGGGAAGCCAATACCGGATTTTAGATGAGGATAATATTATTGGCACAACACTAAGTAGATCGCCTTCAGAAGAATACCTTTCAAATGATTGGGGACGTAGGAGAAGTTACCAGTTAAACGGTCAAATCAATTATATCCGTGATTTTGGACAACACCATTTGGAAGCTATTGCAGTTTATGAACAAAGTGAATCTAACTTTAATTATATGTCTGGTATCAGAAAAGGTTTTCCTGTAATAACGACTGATCAATTTTGGGCTACAGATACCAATACCGAAAATTATGTATTAGTTGGAGGAGAAAGTGAGACTGCCAGATTATCATATATAGGAAAGATTAATTATAATTTTGCTGACAAATACTTGCTATCTGCTTCCGTAAGAAGTGATGGGTCGGTCCTCTTTGCACCAAATAAAAGATGGGGAACATTCCCAGCAATATCTTTAGGCTGGAGAATTTCGGAAGAACCATTTTTCAAAGACAACATTAGTTTCATGGATTACCTTAAGCCTCGGGTTTCATTTGGTGTCATAGGTAATGATAATGTAGGAGGATGGCAATGGCAGGATCAATTCTATGTGGATGGTACATATGTGATTGGAGGAGAGCCTGTTAGTGGGATTAGTACCGGTGGCTATACTGGAGGCCGTTATTATAATGTAGCCAACAGTGAACTTACATGGGAAAAAACAAAATCATACAACTTTGGAGTTGATACTCGATTTATGAATACTTTGACTTTCAATGCCGAATATTTTATGACTCATACTACCGATATTCTAGGAGGGCGACTTGTTTCATATCCGCTTGAGTCAGGTATTAACCCGGCTGATGAAAATTATGGTATTTTAGATACACATGGATTTGAGATTGAATTGGGATATGAAGGTAAAATTGGGAATGAGTTTAATTATTTAATCATGGGTAATTTTTCCTATGCCACCAATAAGGTAATTTTGGCTGATGTGGCAGAAAATGCACAGCCTGTTGACGATCCTAACGGAAAAACTTTAGGTTATTTAAAAGGATTGAAATATACAGATATGATTCGAACACAAGAGGATCTTGATGCATTACCTGGAGACTATACCATAAATGGTGTAAAACCTTTTTTAGGTATGCTTAACTATGAAGACATATCTGGTGCGGAAGGAGTGCCGGATGGGAAAATAGATAAATATGACCGTGTGGTGTTATCAAATTATAGTTCTCCTCCCATTTCTTGTGGTTTGAATTTTTCAGCGAAATGGAAAAGTTTTAGCGTTGATATTTTTTTCCAGGGGCATTTTGGATTTGATAAATTTTTAGATGGTGAGTCAGTAAGAGCAGCAAATGTTTGGGACAGAACCCTTAAATTTTGGGTTGATAGCTGGAGTTCTGAAAATACAGATGCAAAATACCCTGTAACAATTGGTCCAATGTGGTCGGCGCAGAATTCAGCTAATGCCCAGTTATCTAGTTTTTGGCTTAGAGATGCAAGTTTTATACGCTTAAGACAAGGAGCAATAAGTTATGATTTGCCTGATAGAATTATTAATAAAATAGGTATAGAAGATATCAAGTTATCTTTAAGTGGAACAAATTTGTTTACGTGGTCAAAGATGAAAATTTATGATCCAGAGATGAGAGTTAGCAACTCATATCCTCTTATGAGAACCATAACATTTGGATTAAAAATGACACTTTAGTTTTTTACTACTTAAATTACAGATAAAATGAATTCAATAAAAAATATAATATTATTCCTTATTGGTGGGGTAATTTTTTCAGCTTGTGAAAGCGTTTTGGACAAAGAAAATCTGGAAGGAATTAATCCTGATCTTGTATGGGGAACTGAGGCCGGTGCTTACGCTTATTTAAATGAAATATATGTAGAATTGATGCCTGATTTTTCTGTGGGGCATGGGAGAAACACAGACGAGGCCGTATACAATTCTTTACCGTCGTTTCTTTCTGGCACTGCTACAATTGATACATGGTATTATTGGCCATATGAAACAATACGGAAAATAAATGTTTTGCTTGAAGATATTGATGGCGGGACACTGGAGGCAGAATTGGTTGAAGAATTAAAAGGACAAGCTTATTTCTGGCGTGCATGGGCGTATTTTCATATGGTTGTTAGATATGGGGGGGTGCCGCTTTTATTAGAAGTACAAGAGCAAACTATGGATGATGATGAGCTTTATCTTCCCAGAAATAAAACTTCTGAGTGTATGGTGCAGATTATTAGTGATTTAGATAAGGCAATTAGTTTGCTGCCAACTAAATTTACTGCCAGTGAACTTGGTCGTATTGATCAAATTGCAGCAAAGGCATTTAAAGGAAGAGTTTTATTATATTATGCCAGTCCTCAATTTAATCCCGAAAGCGATCAGTCCAGATGGCAAAATGCATATGATATCAATAAAGCAGCTTTAGAGTTTTGTATTGAGCAAGGTAAAGGACTCTATAACGATTATGAAAATATTTGGTATACAAATAATAATAGTGAATTTGTCATGGTCAAGTATTATAATGATCCTGAAGTTGTTTATAGTATTGATGGGACAAGGCCCCAAACTTGGTCTTCAGCAGTTGGGGTCGATTATCCTACTCTTGATTTGGTAGATGCCTTTCCAATGAAAGATGGAACAAAATTTAATAATTCAAATGGATATCAAAAATATTGGAAAAATAGAGATGACAGGTTTTATGCTACTATTGGATATAATGGATGTCATTACCCATGTCCGGAGGCAATTGAAGAAGGAACTTATTTATGGACCTGGCGAAATGAACAGGAGGGGAGTGTTATAGGTACTTTGTCTTCTCCAACTTTTTTTTACAGAATGAAAGCAATGGATTGGGAGGTTGATCAAAGTGGTCTTAACAGAGCTACAGTTCCTTGGATTGAAATAAGATTTGCTGAGGTTTTAATGAATTATGGTGAAGCTGCAAATGAAATTGGTAATATAGATGAAGCTCTAAATGTACTATATCAGATTCGTGAGCGGGTGGGAATTTTACCCGGAACAAATGGTAGATATGGAATAACGGCATCAACTCAGGAAGAAATTCGTGAAGCCTATATGGATGAGCGGTGTGTTGAATTTGCTTTTGAAAACAAACGATTCTGGGATCTTCGAAGGTTACGTAAATTAGACATACTAAATAATATGAAATATCATCATGGGCTTAAAATCATAGCAGAATATCCAGGGCCTAGGGCTATGGAGGATATTGATGAAATTTATGATAAATTTACATACGAACCATACGAAATTATCTTAGAGGCTCAAATTAATGTTAAAGATAATTACTACTTCTTTGGAATTCCCAAAGACATTTTAGATAGAAATAGTAAAATCGAACAGACAGAAGGATGGAATAGCGGTACATTCAATCCGCTGGACTAAAATCTTAACAAAACAAGATTAGTTAACAAAACAAAATGAGTCCATTTAATTGAAGTTAATTATTGGATAATTACTTTGTTCGGTGGACTCTTTTGTTACTAATTAATCTATTTTAATTTAAATTCTCATCGGTGTAGCTTTAATACGTTGATTATTAATTGGTTATTGGAAATTTAGCTATGCAGATGTCTTCTTAGACGAATCCTCGCTTAATTCTCTTATGGTTTTTAGAAAGAAGTATTTCTTGATATAAAAGTATGTACGAGAGCAGTTCGTATTCCAGATTTTATAAAAAAAATAGTGTGATGTATTGTAAAAAGGATTTAAAAAATAATTATTTGCTAATTACTTCCATTCTAATGAAAAGAGCTATCCCACGATTTAATATTCCTGCGATTATCTTAGTTTCTGTGTTGTTAATGAGTTTAGCTTGTAATACCCCCAAGGATGGTAATTCATTAAAAGGTTCGGCGCAAAACCAGAATAAAAACGAGTTGTTTTTTTCTGAATTAGAAAATAATTTATCACCAGGTTTTGATGAGTTCAGGTCTAGCAATTCAGAAAAAGAGGGTAAGCAGTTTAAAGAATATAAAATTGACCCTGTGTCAGGGTTTTTTTATGTTTATGCCACTGTCAAGATGGGACCTGTTAACCCTGTGGAATATATCCATAATATACCTCAATGGCAACCTGAAAACAATAATGGGGAGAATGCCTCTAAATTGGACCAGGGTAAGAAAGAAGAATCCCGGGAGCAGGCTTGGCAATTTTTTGAATCGGGCATTGAAAAGGAAAATTCCCAGGTTAAAAACCTTCCTAAGTTTCTTCAGGTTATAGAACTGGGCAGCGAAAAGGATAAAGATTTCCTGCCTTTGGTTTGTATATAATATATTCATAGTTAACACTTATAAAAAGAATAGATTAAATAATAAAATAATTATAATGAGGATTTCAATAATATTATATGTCATAATTTTTAATTTGACTTTCGTAGCAACTTCAATAGATAGTTACTCTAATTTACTAGTGTATAAAAATGAGAAATTACTGCCAAAGGAAGTTAATAAATGTTCAATATTAAAAATTAAAAAGATAGAACAAACAGTACTCTTTAAGGAAGGGGAAAATGGTCTTATGCAGGCCGTGGACATAAGCATTGTAAACAATGGTCAAAGAGGTGAAGCTTCGTTGAAAGTAAGGTATCATTCACATGAAGAATTAAATATCAATTTAGATATTGAGGAAAAAGGAGAAGCAACTTATAGATTTTTTATTCCTGAAATTCAAGATACTATTCCTGTTGAATTTATAATTCAAGGTCCTGATAATACTGAAGATTATCTTGAGATCAATTGGAAACCCCAAAAACACTGGGAAGTTTGTTTGGTTCCAATATCACATCATGATCTTGGCTATACTGCCCCAATCGAAATGGTATTGAATCAATATAATGATATATATGATGACGTAATTGATTTTTGCAAGAGAACTGATGACTGTAGTTATGCCAATCTTTATGAAAATGTAAGTTATCCAGATGAAGCAAAATATAGATATAGTGTTGAGGCCTCATGGTCACTACAAAATTTTATCTCAAAAAGAAATGAAGACACTAAGTATATGCTGGCAAAATATATCGCTGAAGGCAGAATTGATATTCATGCTCTATATGGTAATATGGTAACAGGTATGTGCGGGCATGAAGAGATAATTCGTACCATGTATCCCTCGTTTAAGATTGCAAAAGAATTTGGTGGTCATATAAAGGTAGCGAGCATAACTGACATACCCGGTTTTAGCTGGGCGTTGCCAACAGTACTTTCAGGAGCTGGAGTTAAGTATTTTTTTGCGGGGTTGCCAACTTATTTTGAATGGGGTTCGGGGAAATATAAGGATAAAATAGGTCATACTTTTTGGGATGAAAAAAAAATATTAAGACCATATGGTAGACCAGATGCGTTTTACTGGAAAGGACCAGACGGATCAAAGATTCTCGTTTATTATCAAGGAGGTTATGGATGTTGGAGTCCTAAGACATATGATGAGATTATGAATGAACTTCCAGATAGGTTAAATGAAATGAAAGACAGTCCACTTTCTGTTGTCCGGTATGCAGGATATGGATGCGGCGATAACACTCCGACTACTTCAAAAGTAAGTATGCTTGTTAAAGAATGGAATAGTAAATGGGCGTATCCCAAACTAATTGTTTCAACAAGTACTATGTTCTTTGAAAAATTGGCTAAGAAATGTGGCGAGGATATAAGGACATTTAGTGGTGATTTACCAGGTACTGATTATACGGTGGGAGCTCTTTCTACGGCTATGGAGACTACAAAAAATCGAAGAACACATGATGAGATTCATTCAGCTGAGAAACTTGCCACTATGTCACATATATTGTTGGATGACAGTAATTATCCATCTGATGTTATTAATGAAGCGTATAACTCTATGATGCTTTATGATGAGCACAGTTGGGGAATGTATTATTCAGGTGGCAATGTGCCGGAATGGAGTTATGCGGATAAAAGTAATTTTGCATATAAGGCCTCGGGTTTAACGGAGCTTTTATTGTCAGGAATGCAACCAAAAACTCACAAGACTTTTGCTACTAATGCGAGAAATATTGCTCATTCAATTGAATTTAATAAAGAGGGGCGACATATAGTAGTATTTAATACTCTTTCATTTACAAGGAATGACCTTGTGGAAATAACTGATTTTGATATAAAAGAACCTTTTGAAATCGTAGATGCCGAGACAGGAGAGTCTGTTGCTCATCAAATCGTTCAAATAAAAAGTCCGCATTCTCCGGTACTTCATGCTTCTGAGCGATATGCCAGGCGAACTTCCTTTTATGATTTCAATGCAGGCTCGGACTGTAATCTTGTTTTTGTAGCAGAGAATGTTCCCTCGATGGGTTATAAAACATACAGAATTGTAACTAAGAATAAAAAGATATCAGAAAATTCGACAAGCCTTTTATTGTCTGATAGTGTTATTGAAAATCGGTTTTATAAAGTAAAACTGAATTCTTTAACAGGTACAATTGAAAGTATATTTGATAAAGAATATGGGCGGGAGTTAGTAGATCAATATGCTCAACATCAAGTCAATCAAATGATAACAAGATGGGTTGAGACTGGAAAAGTAGAAAGTCCTCAGTATTCAACTATCAAGAAAAATGAAAATGGTCCTGTCGTAGCAAGTGTTGTAGTGTCTTCTGGTGTATCGGGGTGTCCTCAGCTTACTCAGGAAATCAAGCTTTATGATAAGATTAAGCGGATTGACATTGCCAATCGTATTCTAAAAGATAAAACACCAAATATGGAGGTATATTTTGCATTTCCTTTTATGATGAAAAATCCTGATTTTAGATATGAAGGTCCCCTTTCAGTGATTAAACCATTACGTGATCAGTTTCCCGGTTCAAATTCTAATTATTATTCTGTGCAGCACTGGGCGAATGTATCTGATGGGGACCTTGGTATTACTTTGGCTCCTGTTGATGCACACATGGTAGAATTTGGAGGATTACACCCAACCGTAGTCTCACAAGCTCATCATGTAGTAGCACCTGTTGATTATCTTGGTGATTTTACAGAGGAAATGAAAAAGGGACATATGTATTCTTTTGTTATAAATAGCAATTACCAAACAAATTTTCCCCCGTCACAGCTGGGGGACATATTATATCGGTATTCAATAACGACAAATAGGGGTAATTGGATTGCATGTCAACCAAGAGATTTTGGATGGGCAGCAAGTAATCCTCTTTTAGCTGTGCAGGTTGCCGGAAAAGATGAGGGGCCTCTTCCTCCTTATAGGGATACTGCTGAAAAGAAAAATGAAATTCTTCCAGAATCGCTGAGTTTTTGCACAATAGATAAATCCAATGTTATTCTTATGACATTAAAAAAAGCTGAAGATAACAATGGTATAATAGTTCGATTGAATGAGACAGAAGGTCAAAATACCAAGGTAGTATTAAAGTTTCCATATATTAATATAAAAAAGGTATATAAAACCAATCTTGTTGAAGTAAATAAAGATTTATTGGAAATAGATAATAATACCTTAAAAATTGATATCAAACCATTTGGAATTCAAACAATACGTGTGATTATTTAAAAATTGGCTTTTGTTTCCAGGGAAATTCTACACACGGCTTTTTATAATAGAAATTTAAATAATAAATGAAAATGAAAAATATAAAGCATGATATTTACAGGTTGATATTTGTTCTTCTTATAATTTTTATCTCCAATATTTATTTAGCTGGTTGTCAGAAGATTGACAAGAAAAAGAAACCAAATATAATATTTATTTTAACCGATGATCAAGGATATGGAGATATGGGTATTTTAGGTCATCCCTACATGAAGACTCCCAATATTGACCGTTTAGCAAAAGAGGGGACACGTTTCACTCAATTTTATGCAAATGCAACAGTTTGTGCACCGAGTCGGGTAGCATTAATGACTGGTCAATTTCCCGCACGTAATAATGTACATCATATATATTTCAATGAGCAGTTTGAAAGGAGCCATGGTGTCCCTCATTTTTTAGACCCGGATGTATTAACGGTTGCAGACGTAATGAAAAGGGCTGGTTATGTAACTGCTCATATTGGTAAATTTCATCTTGAAGGTATGGATATAAGCAGCCCTCCTGACCGTTACGGGTTTGATTATTCGTTGGTTGCTGAACTTGCTTCACAAAGTCCAATCTATCGGAAAAGATTTAATTCCCCTCCAGATGGATCAGTAACTCCGGATTCAATATCAGCTTCCAGCCGTTGGATAATTGAAGATGGAATTGATTTTATCGAAAAACATAAAAATGATGATCAACCTTTTTATCTGAACCTTTGGACGCTTGTTCCTCATACACCTCTTAATCCTACAGCAGAAGAGTTGGCAGTTTATGATGATTTAGAAACTAAACCTGAGGATTTTATTTCGTGGATGAAGGATTATGTTGCCGGTGCAGATAGTATTAACGAGCAAATGAAAACGTATTGCGCCTCTATGACGAGCCTTGATGCTGCGATTGGTAAATTGCTTACATACTTAGATCAAAATGGACTGGCTGAAAATACATTGATTTTTTTTAGTTCGGATCAGGGCCCAGAAAATTACGGCGGAACTTACAATCCAGGGATGGGATCTACATGGATGTTCAGAGCGCGTAAGCGAAGTATGTATGAAGGAGGAGTAAGAGTACCAGCTATTGTTCGCTGGCCTGACCATGTACCTGCTGGAAGAGTAAGTGGCTCTGTATGGAGCGGTGTTGACTGGTTGCCAACGCTTGCAAAGCTCACTGGTGTTGAATTACCTAGCTATCAATCGGATGGTGAAGATGTTAGTGATATTTTATATGGTTCTAAGAGGGAGCATAAGAAGCCTTTATTTTGGGAATGGAAATTTGATATTGCAGGAAGTGTGAAATATAGACCTCCTCAACTAGCTGTGAGAAAAGGTGATTGGAAATATTTTTGCAATCCTGATGGTAGTAAGGAAGAATTGTATAATTTGATTGAAGATCCTGGAGAGTTAAACAATCAAGCTAACCAATATCCTGACATTGCTAAAGAACTTCAGGCAATTCTTCTTGAGTGGAAAAGCACAATACCGGAATCAGCCTATCTCAACAATGAAGAAAATTCAAATTAGAAATGATATCAACTTCAAAAAGGATAAAAGTTGATAAGTAATGAAGAAAAAGTATATTTAAACTCAATGTGCGGTTATATGGGAAGAGGAAACAATGCTACAAACTGGCCTTATAATCTATATGAAAAAAACAAGGGACCATTTAGAGGTGGAAAATTTTCTGCTTTGGAAGGAGGAATAAGGATTCTTTTTTTCTATCATGTCCTGAGTATTTTTCTCCTAAAATGAACGACGAGCCTGTTTGTCTCATCTATTTTTGTACTAATAGTGCTGGTGAGATTACAGGAATTAAAATTCATTTGCGAAGTGATGGCAACAGTTTGCTCCTATTATTAAAAGGAGAAAAACATCTGTATTTAGAAGCGGACCAATATATTTTTATAAAAACACAGCTCAGGCTGTTCGAATGGGAGCTTGGAAGGCTTACCGGGAATCACCAGAAAGTAAAGAGGAATTGTATCGATTTGAGAAAGACATACATTCATAACAGGATTTATCAAAATAATATCCCGACGTGGTGGATAAAATGGACTCAATAATAAAAACTGCACACGAAGCTCATCCCTGGTACTGGTATCCTTTGGAATCAATAGAAGAGCACAAAATTAAGGAAGAAAAGGTAAAAGTGTTTGGTTATCTTCAAGTGGCCACCCCTCCAAATGGTTTATAATTGAATTAAATTGGAAGTTTTAAATAGGTGACAGTTTGGAAAAATGCGAATAGTAAAATAGTATGCGATTTTAGCTCAATAACAGATTTCTAAAATTAAAATTGTGAAGGGAAATAAAACATTTGTAATTATAGTTTTTTTGTTTTTTTCTGTAATAGCTTATGCACAGAAAAAGTATAGTGTTAATTGGGAATCAATAGATAGTCGTCCTGTTCCGCAATGGTTTGAAGATGCTAAATTTGGGATTTTTATTCATTGGGGCATTTATTCTGTTCCGGCATGGGCACCAACAGATACCGACATTCCCATTTATGCAAAGTATTCAGAATGGTATTGGTCACGTATGAATGATAATAATAAAGTGGGTGAATTTTTCCGCAATTACCATCGTAAGATGTATGGAGAAAAGTTTCAATACCAAGATTTTGCAGCTGCTTTTAAAGCAGAGCATTTTGAGCCTGAATATTGGGCAAATATCTTTAAACGTTCAGGGGCAAAATATGTAGTGTTGACATCGAAACACCACGAAGGTTTTACCTTGTGGCCCAGTGAACAAAGCTGGAACTGGAATAGTGTGGATATTGGACCGCACAATGATTTGTGCGGTAATTTAAGCAAAGCAGTAAAAGATGCCGGCCTTTATATGGGATTTTACTATTCACTATATGAATGGTACAATCCACTATATAAAAATAATCTTGAAAAATACGTGGACGACCATATGATCCCCCAAATGAAAGATTTGGTGACTCGTTATAAACCAGATATTTTGTGGACAGACGGAGAATGGGAGCACTCCAGCGAAAAATGGAAGAGCACGAGTTTTTTGTCGTGGTTATTTAATGAGTCGCCGGTAAAAGAAACTATTTGTGTAAACGACCGCTGGGGAAAAGAAACAAGGGGGCTTCATGGAGGTTTTTTCTCCACTGAATACGATACCGGACGTGATGGAGTTGACCTCGCAAGCCATCCGTGGGAAGAATGTCGGGGGATTGGAAGCTCTTTTGGATATAACCAAATGGAAACCGCTGATGATTATTTGACATCAGATGAGTTGATTGACCTTCTCATAGAAAAAGTTGCTGAGGGAGGGAACCTTTTACTGGATATTGGCCCTACTGCCGATGGCCGGATTCCTGTCATCCAACAACAGCGTTTGCTTGATATTGGGAAGTGGTTGGAGATTAATGGTGAAGCAATTTATGGAACAAGAAAATGGGGCGGTTCAAAAGAGAATAGGCAGAAAAATGTATTCTTCACAAAAAAAGGGGATGATTTGTATCTTCTGTGTACAACACTTCCTGAAAAGAAGATAGTTGTAAAGGGGATTAATATACTAACGAATGTTCGTTTATTGGGTTTCGAGGGCAAAGTTCAGACAAAAAAATCAGGAAAAGCAGTTATTATTTTCATGCCAACATTAAATTCAGTGACCAATCATAAGAATTATGCCTGGGTATTTAAATTGGAAAATGTGAATTAAATTTGAGCATTAATAAACTTAATTAGAATAAAACCAGCATTTAAACAACTTTATGCAACGAAGAAACTTTATCAAGCTTTCTACTGTGGGTATTTCAGCTTTAGCTGTTACACCTCCTTTGTTCAATTTTAATGATCCGGTTCAGGATACTGCTTTTATCGACCGCATTTTACCGGCGCCCAAAAAAGGAGGGTTTTCCGACCCCGATTACTGGATTTGGGGCTCTTCGGTAATAGTAGGGGAAGATGGGAAATACCACATGTTTGCTAGCCGCTGGACAAAACAGGTCGGTTTTGAGAACTGGGTGACCAATTCACAGATAGTTCATGCCCTTGCAGATACGGCTGTTGGCCCTTACCTGTTTCATGATGTCGTACTTCCTGCGAGAGGGAAACAGTATTGGGACGGGATGTGCACTCATAACCCGCGCATTGTTAGGTATAAAGATGAATACCTCTTATATTACTTTGGGAATACTTACAGGTTTTCTCAACCAGATGCTTCTAATCCTGGAGTAACCGGGGAGATGAACCGTGAGGCCTGGATGAATAAGCGTATTGGCGTGGCTATTAGTAAAAGTGTTTACGGCCCTTGGAAACGGTTAGACAAACCAGTATTAGAACCACGTCCCGGACATTGGGATGCATCAATAACATCCAATCCGGCCCCGGCAGTGAATGACACTACTGGCAAAATTCTATTGATGTACAAATCATCAACGAATGGCCTTGTTCCCCCTTTACTGTTGGGCGTTTCAGAGGCTGATAAGCCGGAAGGATCATACCTCCGGTTGAGTGAAGAACCTATCTTTCGTTTCGAGACGAAAGATAATAACCGTCGTGATGTGGAAGACCCCTTTATCTGGTGGTCGGGAAAGAAGTATGAAGCCATCCTGAAAGACCGCTCCGGGGAGATTTGTGGAGAGGAAGGAGGAGGTATACATGCCTGGTCGAAAGACGGAATTCAATGGTATTTATACGATAAGGTCAAGGCATATAGTAAAACTATACTGTGGGATGACGGCAGTACTACAGAACACAATCATTTTGAGAGACCATTTGTTTTAATTGAAGATGGAGTGCCCACACATTTGTTTGCCGCAACTGGGACAGGACCAAAATCCTGGCAGTTTGACCAGACCTGGAATATGGTTGTGCCACTAAAGAAAAATGTTTGAGGTATTCAAATATTATAAAAGCATTTTGATTTTCGGGATTAAAACCGTTTCAAAAGAATAATGTAAATCGAAAGAATGTAATGATAACAAGAAAATTATCAATAATTTAGAGAAAAACTATAAGTCCCAACTAGTTAGAAAACTCGTTATTTTTGAAAGTATGAACCAATCAATTCAGCAATAATGGTTGAATGAAGTGTTGAGATGGAATATTTTATGTTTAATGAAAAGCTAAAAATATAAAAATTCCTTCCGCTCAGTGTCAGATACAACTTCATTGTAAATATACAAGGCAAAGAATTTATTTTTTTAATAGAAAAGACAATATAAGGGAAATAGTTGATTAATCTTTTTACTCAAAACCATGACAACACACAAACAGATTATTTCAGAACTGGAAAACGAATTATTAAAAACAGAAGAAGTCTCAAATAACCTTTTCGAACAGTTGGAATTTGCTATTGGCCATTGCAAAATTGCACTTGACCGTATGCGCGAACTGGTGGTGGAAGAAGGATTTTTGGATAAAGAAGCAGAGATTTACTTCTTCAAAAAAATTAAACCTTGTGTTTACAGCAAACTCTTGTATTACCAGGCAATTTTTGAAATTGAGAGCACAAGGCAGAAAATTGATGAGAAGAACCTTCGAAAATTTTTTCTGAAAGAATTAAGAAAGATATTAAAGTTCCTGAAAAAGAATAGGGTGAGGGTACAGTATTATAAAAGTGGCCACACCCATTTGGATGAACATTTTTTTCTCCGTAGTAATAAAGAGGTTCCATTACAGGTGAAAGATTGTCTTTCACTGCTCAACGAAGAATTTTTCACCTGTCGGGACCATACTTTTTCAGTTATCATGGCAAACGAAATGCTGATCGAGTATATAACGAAAGAAATCAATAAAATTGACAATCAGGAAGAAAAAGAGCAAGTATTATTTGAATCTAATCTTTGTTGGACTGATAGCAAAATGGATGCTTATGAGTTTATTTATGCCATTTATTATGCAGGCTCTGTTAATCATGGAAAAGCCACAATCAGTGATTTGGCCGAAGCTTTCGAACGGATGTTTAACATTGAGCTTAAGAAGGATATTTACCACGCTCCGTCTGAAATGATACAACGGAATGAACCGACCAAATATTTAAGCCGTTTAGTGGCTATTATCCGACGAAAGATGAATAGTAAACTGAAGTAGAAGAAACATATAATATTACAACAAAATCATAGATGATGTTTTATATCTTTGCAGTAAATAGAAATATGAAAATCTTATCCGGATAATGATCTGGATCTGACAATATAAAAGGCGTTAGCTTTTTGTTCTTGCTTCATAAACCGCCAGTTTTTTAGACTCTCAGGAATAATAAGACAACGTCCACGTGTTTGGGGTGGGCTGTTCTTATTGAGAGTCGGGCATCTGGCGGTGCCTAGAGGCGATGAGTTCTGGTTCCACGCCTCTCTTTTTTTAAGAATCACTTAATTTTTAATCCGCTAATATGTCTTCAATTAATACAAAAAAAATCCATCAGAATGCCGACCTTGTTAATCCATTTTCCAAATGCCCATTCGGCAAGCCTGTAGCTGAATGCCCGTTTATACCTTTTTATAAAATGCAGAATGAGCGAAAACAAATTGAACAAATAGAAACACTTCCGCAAGAAAAACTGGATGAATTGCGTCGATTCCACAGGGCTTGCATGAAAGAATTATTGAAAACCCGGAAAGCCAATTTTCTGTAATCTTAATTCTTTTTTGCAACATATAATTTAACAATAAGAAATACCACCTGAGCCTGTATGTGGAACAATTTGATTTAAAAGTCTGCAATTTTGGAGAAATTCAAAATGAACTATTTAAATACAAATTGTTATGTCAGCAGAAATTATTACTACCGAAGACCTGCGAAAATTTAAGAATGAAATCCTGCAGGAGTTTAAAAAACTATTGGAAGAACATAAAGGACAACCTGCCAAAAAGTGGCTCAAATCCTATGAGGTTCGTAAGCTGCTGGGAATCTCCCAGGGAAAACTGCAAAATATGCGGGCCAAGGGCACTTTGCCGTTTACCCGTATTGGTGCCATAATTTTTTACGATTATGAAGATATTAGGAAAATGATGGAGAAAAACCAGGAAAAGAAAGAAGCGATATTTGAATATTCCTGATGAACTATGTCAAACACCTGAATGGTTTTTTTGAACGTATTTCAGGAGACAGTCGTCTGAATCCTTATCATATAAGTCTTTACCTGGCTCTGTTCCGGCTTTGGAACCTTAATCGGTTTGCCGGGAAGTTCAGAATTAGTCGCACGGAATTAATGATTCTGGCAAAAATAAATTCAGTAAATACCTATGCCAAATGTATGAAAGAACTGGACGGGTGGGGCTATATCCGTTATTCTCCTTCAGCCAACCGGCATTCCGGCAGCGTAGTTAGCTGTATCAGATTTGATACCGGAAGCTATACCGGAGGCTATACCGGAAGTGATACCGGAATCAATGCTGGAGGCCATACCGGAAGTGATACGCTTTTTAAAAGAGTAAACAATACAAAGGATAAACAGGATTCCCCTGAAAATTCTGATTATGGGGAAAGAAAAAAAGATCATAGGTCTAACAGCTATAATGTCAACAATGACAAAGATTATTCAGAGCCCCTTTGAAGAAATTGCCGAATTCAAAAACGGGATATTCCATTTCAATCTCTCAGATTGTTTGAAATGGATGGAAAAACAGGGTAAAACCCTTTTTGGTAAACATTTCCGGATTCTGCAACAGGATCATCCTGTGATATATAAACTGCTCGTTTATGCAATTGGCGATAAAGAAAACTGCAATAGGAAAGGACTGAACTTAGAAAAAGGATTACTTGTAAATGGCCCGGTCGGCGTAGGTAAAACAAGTTTGATGAAGCTTACAAACTATTTTTGTCCTCCAGAAAAACAATACAAGGTAAAGCCTACCCGCGAACTCAGTTTTGAACTGGAAACGGAAGGCTTTAAAATCATAAATAAATACAGCAAAGGAGCATTCAAAATGGGGAGAAACGGCACTTTCCCGGTAATTTACTGTTTTGATGATTTAGGCGTTGAACCACCCCTGAAATATTACGGTAATGAATGTAATGTTATGGCTGAAATCCTGCTCAGTCGTTATGACCTTTTTGTTTCCAAAGGGATGTTAACGCATGCAACAACCAATCTTTCTGCTTCAGAACTGGAAGAACGTTACGGAAACCGGGTCCGCAGCCGGATGAGAGAGATGTTTAACCTGGTTACTTTTGACAAAAACTCAGGGGATAAACGGATATAAAAAACAGGTATATGTCAATTTTAAGATGATGTCCAGTGCACCGGCACATTTCCCTTCCTGCTTCGGTGCCTCCCTGAATCCCGCTCATCCTTCACGGGAACGGTCGTCAGTTCGCAGTCCGGGAAAAGAGCCTTGATGCACCCCACGGCAAGAGAACCCCTTTCATTTCCTTACAGTGCTACACTTGCCTTTTCCCGCCCGCACTTCAAATAAAAGAAATGGTATAAATACCGTCAAAATCCAAAAAAGAAATCCAATTTAACCGGTCTCCCCGCACTCCCGGGGCAAAACAAAATGCAAGGCCAGGCAAGTGTCCGGAATATTACATGTAGGTTATCCCATAAAAAATAGGATTCCGGACAGCCTTGCATTTTTGCCCCGACCGGTTGATTTGCGGCTTTCTTTTTCTTTTTTTGACTGGTTTTTCTTTTTGTTTTAAAAATATTTATCCCTTTAAACAGCATCAAATAGTACCATTTTAAGTAGCTAACAGTATCTGGTAAGAAGATTGGCTGCTGTTTTAATACAAATCCGTTCATCAGAGACGTATCCAGAGAATTATCAGCTTAACAATATATTACACCACCTGTGATTATATGGAGAATTTTATCGCTTCCCACAATGCACCTTTGCAACGATGATTTTGTTTGAGGCCGGTTTTTAGCCCGTGTGGATCATCAATTTTTTAAAAAAACAAAACAAAAATATGTTTGGAATAGATACAATCAGTTGGCGACAGTTTTCAAGTTTTATCCTGGTTATTTTACTTGCCTGGTACGGGATCATTATTCCTTTCTGTTTTTTTAAAAGGAAAAAACAAAAGTCTCGTCTTTATGAGGATGTAAACGATGGTGAAAATGACTCTCTATCGAATTTTCAACCTGTAAAAGTATCCTCTCAATCTTTTCCTTCTGAGTTAATTCCATATCCAAATGAAAACATTCCGCTGGAAGTAGTTTATTATGAAGAAACCGGACTGGAGGAAGGTTACATCATTGATGAGTTTACTCAAAATAATAACCCGGCAATCCTGCAAAAAATCCAGTATCAACAATCATAATCCTTTTAAAATTGAAAAGAATGAAAACAAAAATGAAACAGATTCTGAAAAGAGGACAATTGCTTATTGCCCTTTTTGTTTTGGGAGTTTATCACAGTCTTGCACAAAGCTCTACCGGTATCGATCAGGCTACGGCAGAAGTCAGTTCGTATGTTGACCCGGTTTCCAACCTGATTATCGCCATTGGTGCTGTGGTCGGTCTGATTGGCGGTGTAAGGGTGTATATCAAATGGCAAAGCGGCGATCAGGACACCCAGAAAGCCATTATGGGCTGGTTTGGTGCCTGTCTGTTTTTAATTCTTGTAGGTGTGGTTATCAAAGCATTCTTTGCCTGATGAGAACTTTCACGATACAAAAGATTGACACCAACCTTTATATCAAAGGTTTTTCAGGTCAAATAGTATATAAAGCATTATACGGAATAATAGGCACACTGCTTTTGTTTGTCCTGCTTTATATTACTGCCGGAGCCTTTACAGCCGTGCTGGTTTGTATCCCTGCCTTTTTCGGCTGGCTTTTCCGGCTGAACCGGATACAGCAAAAATACGGTCCGAAGGGATGGAACAAAAAGAAAACAGCCCGGCAACTGCCCCAGTTTATTACCATCAAAAGACGTATCTGCCAGCCTTAAAGCCATGAAAGCAAAACCCATTGAAAAGTGCCTGCCTGTTCTTGGATTTCACGGGGATATCCTTGTCTCGGACAACCTGGATTTGAGTTTCGGGTTGAAACTCAGGCTTCCCGAATTACTGTCATGTAGTAGTGAACAACTGTATTTACTGCATGACACTTTCGGGCGGGCAGTTAACCTGTTGCCGGAAAACACTTTGTTACATAAACAGGATTTCTTTTTTGCAAAGGCATTTTCAGAAACAACAAACCGGGACAGCCTTGATAATAGCTATCTTAAACTTTTTAGAGGCAGGCCGTACCTGGAACATGAATGCTATTTGTATATCAGCTTGCTGAATGTGGGTTTATTAAAAAATTATTTGAGTTCCGCTCTCCTGTTTTCCAGGAAGCAGAAAATGCAGGAATCGTGGATGAATGAAAAAGCAGGGGAACTGCGTTCCAACCTGGTCTCCCTGTTTAGACAGAACGGGATTGTTTGCCAGTCGGTAACAAGAGAACAGGCAATCGGGAACGGCAACCAACCGGGACTGATTGAACGGTACCTTACCCTGAACGTCGGGGAGGGGCAACCTGTGCTGGGAGGGATAGATTTCCGGGATCGGCTGCGGGTGATGGACCGGTTTGTGGAGATTTTAAGCCTGAGCGACTATTCACATGTTCCATCAGAGCTAAAACCATTGACCGGCCATCCCCGTACAGGTCTGCCGGTTTCTTTTACCTATCCGGTAACATGGAACCTGCCGTTTTCACATATCACCAACCAGTTTATTTATGTGCCCGGACAACAGGAAGTCAAAGCAACACTGGAAAGCAATTACAAAAAAATATACAGCCTTTCCCGGTTTTCATCCGAAAATAAAGTGAACGCAGGCATGATTGAAAATTTTCTCGATACCGTACAGTCCACAGGAGAAAAGATAGTAAAGACCCACTTTAATGTTATCCTGATGGACGGTTCCCTCAGGGAACTGAAACAAAGTAAAAGTGAAACCGGCTCTGCCTTTTCACAGATGAACTGTTTTCCTTACCAGCATACCTTTGATTTACCCCTGCTCTTTTTTGCCTGTGTGCCGTTTTCAACCCAACTGCCCGAAACAGAACTGTTTATTACCCAGGTACCGCAGGCCTGTTGTCTGACCAATTTTGAAGGTCCGGTAACAAACAGTACATCGGAATTTACCATCCGGCTTTCCAACCGGCAGGAAGGCTGCCCGGTAAAAATCGATTTATCGGATGAACCAATGAAACAGAATATCATTCATAACCGCAATAAAATAATTATCGGCGGTTCCGGTTCCGGGAAATCCTTTTTTACCAACCACCTGCTTAGACAATATGCTGGAAACGGGAACTGTCACGTAGTGCTGCTGGATGTTGGCCGTAGTTATGAACTGCTTACCCGTTATTTGGATGAACAGTTAAAGGATAAAGGCGGGGCAAGACTGGTAGAGTTTACGGATGAAAATCCCATTTCTTTCAATCCTTTTGTGGCGGACGGGGAAGCAGATATGGAACACCGGCAGACCATTCTTTCAGTGCTTTATACTATCTACAAGGAGAACCTCTCAGAAATGGAGAAGGACGTAATTGCGCGGTCGGTTTCCGAGTTTTTCAAAACAGAAAACAGGGAGAGGTCCTTTAACGGGTATTACAACTTTTGCCGGGGATACATTCCGCAACTGGTAAAGGAACAATCATTGGAATTTAACAGCAATGAATTCTTTTTTATCCTGGGCAAATATTACGAAGGAGGGGAATACGACTACCTGCTGAACAAACCTATGCAAACCGATGAGTTTTTTACCTGCCCGTTTCTGGTATTTGAGCTTGACAATATCAAGGACCACCCGGTGATATTTCCGGTAGCGACCCTGATAATCATGGACATTTTCTTGCAGAAAATGCGAAAGTTAAAAGGTGTCCGTAAGGTCATCTGTGTGGAAGAAGCCTGGAAAGCAATTGCTACCCCGCAAATGGCAGGATATGTAAAATACTTTTTCAAAACCATCCGCAAATTTTTCGGTGAAGCCATGGTGGTCACCCAGGAGGTGGATGATGTTATTTCATCTCCCATTATCCGGGATGCTATAATCAACAACGCCGATACAAGGATTTTGCTTGATATGGGCAAATTTAAAAACAAGTTTGGCCAGATAAGCCAGGTACTGGGACTGACAGAGTTCCAAAAGGAACAGGTGCTTTCCGTCAACAAAAATCTTCCGGAAGACAGAAAATTTAAGGAAGTGTTTATCGCACTGGGAGCAAACTCAAAAGTGTATGCACTGGAGGTCAGCCGACCGGAATATTACTGTTACACCACCGAGCAGAAGGAGAAAGAGTTGATTCTTAAAAAAATACAGGGCAATAACACTCTTTCTGAAATCCTCGGATCCATGTAACAAACAAATAGTATTAACCATTAAAAACAGAAATCATGAAATTTTTTTTATTACCCATTTTACTTACTGTCTTTACCACCGGCTTTTTTGCAGAGCCGGTACACTCCCAGACACCGGTGACCGATATAGGTGCAGGAATACAACGCGAAGCACTCTGGACGCAGGAAAAAGGTATTCTTTCCAAAATCAACTGGTACAATGTCCTGATAGAAGCCCTGAACGGGGACATCAAAGGCCTTACCAGTGAAATACTTGGTATCGACCAGAAAATGCTGAATAGCCTGGAAAAAGTATCCACCCTGATAAAAGACTACAAACGGGTGCAGGAAACCCGTGAAATGCTTGGAAAAGTCGTGAATGTTTACACCGAAAAACTTCCCCTGTTGGTGCAGGATGAAAACTTTACCACCCAACAGGCAGCAGTAATCGTGGAATCCTTTGATATCATCCTTGACGACAGCAGACAACTGGTGACAACTATCCTGAACACCATTCTTCAGGACGACCTGTTTATGATGGATGATAAACAACGTTATGACACCATTAACGAAATCTACACCAGTGTAAAACAACACTACGGAACTATCAGCTATCTCTATAATAAGCTTTTGTACGCTTCTTATGTAAAAAGCAGGGAAAACGGAACCCTGGAAACCTTTGCGCTTTACTACAGCCTTTACCAGTAAACTATCACTGTATGAAAACAAGAAAAAACAAAATAATAACTTTCTGGCTACGGATTTTCCTGCTTACACTGACCGTAGTTTTACTTCAGACAGACCAATCCCGGGGACAGGTATTTGAAACAAAAAAATGGACCGGGACCTATCCTGATATGAATGGAAGTTACCCGTTGACCTTCATTGCCTTTAAAGGATTTATATTTCCGACACCCTATGTTTTTGTACGTATCTGGCCATCCCACTACTATGTGACAGAAGCGCTTCCGGTTACAGACGAAACAGAAATCTCCGGAGAGTTGAAAACCGGGCTTCTCCGTATTGCTGCAAAACTGCTTGAGCGTTCCCGGATGAAAGGAAGGTTTGAGAAAACCACAGGTATTAAGAACAACACGGAACTGCAAAATGAAATTAAGAGAAAGGTATTCAGTGCAAGATTTGACAAACTGGAAGATATCTATAAACTTACACAGAAATTTGTTGAAGCATACCAAAAAACAGACCGGTTTGATGAGCTTAATAATGGCTTTGAGGTTAAAAGACTTTTGGAAAAAGAAACCGATGAACTTTTTATGCGTTTCCTGCTGGTTAACCTGCTGGAATCCGATCACAGACAGAAAGTAGATTCATTTGGCGAACTTCAAACAGAACTCAACCGTCTTCTCGGAGAACTGGACTATACATTTAAAAAACTGCAGTTTTTTGAGAGCTATGGAGAAACGGCTTCTGTCAGCTATTCCATTTTGACCCAATAAAAATCAAAAACGATGTTATTACAGGTTATTACCACAAGGGACTTTTTTACGTTTACGGATTTTCTTGTCAGTTCGGGAATCAACCATGCCAATGTGCTTATCAACATGGCAAGGGCCATCGGCGGAATTGCCGCTTTTTTCTATATCTCGAAACGGATTTATGAGCAATTGATAGCTGATAATCCGGTTTATATCCTTCCGTTATTCAGGCCGTTTGCCCTGCTTTTGGTCATTACATTCTGGGGGCCTTTTGTCAATCTGTTGATGGTACCCACCAAAGGATTAACCAATCTTTCAGAAGCGGTTTATGCCGACAAAAAACACATTGTCAAAGAAAAACTGGTTGAAAAACAACAGGCTATAATAGCAACTGATTTGCCCATTTTCTATGAAAACGAAGAAAAGGAATCCCAGTTATGGGACAAGGGCATCAACCTGTTGCTGACTACCTACAATATTGTTACCGGTAGGGCCATCCAGAACCAAATCAACTTTTACATCATGGATGCCATCCGGCAACTGTTTGAAACCATTTTTGAGGTACTGGTGTACCTGATTGCTTTTTTACGGACAGTCTTTTGTATCCTGCTGGTCATATTCGGACCGTTGGTATTTGCCCTGTCCATCTTCGACGGATTTCAGGACAACTACCTTCAATGGATTGCCCGGTTTATCAATGTCAATCTGTACCTGCCCATTGCTTTGTTAATCCTTTCACTGGTACAGGAAATACTGATTTTTGTTCTGGATTCCGAGATAGCCATGATAAACGCTTTGCCCATCTACCAGCCGCAACTGTTTTATGTTTCCAACCTGGTTGTTCCCATCTGCGGAATTATTGGGATGGCGCTGGTACCCAAAATTGCCTCGTGGATTATACAGGCCTCCGGCACCAACACCGGCGGAGGAAGAATGGTAAGAACAGCTGCAGTAATGGCAGCCACCAGAGGTGCCATGAGATAACGGACTAACATAATGCACAAACATGAAAAAACAATTTGATATTCAAAGAAAGTTCCGGTTTACGGTGTATGTTTTGCTGACGGTAAGCTTGGTGGTTATCGGGTTGAGCAGCTATATATTTACTCTTTCCATCCGGATGGTTGAAGATTCCCGGCAAAAAATATATGTCTTGGATAACGGAAAATCTTTACTTGTTGCACTTCGCGAGGACATTTCCGAGAACCGGGATGCGGAAGCACGGGATCATGTAAAACGGTTTCATGAGCTGTTTTTTACCCTGGAACCGGATAAGGAGTACATTGAAAACAATATCCGTGAGGCCCTCTATCTGGCCGATCATTCAGCAATGAATCAGTACCGCTCATTTAAAGAAAATAATGTCTACAATCAGGTGATTGCCTCGGATATCAGTATGACAATCAGTACCGATTCCATTCATCTTGATTTTTCATCGTACCCATATTCTTTTACCTATTTTGGGAAGCAGAAAATAGTAAGAACATCCAACATTACACTGCGTAACCTGGAAACCACAGGCCGTCTGCGAAACATATCGAGAACCGATAACAACCCCCATGGATTTTTAATGGAAAGCTGGCGGATTGTGGATAACAAAGACATTGAAACCACACGCAGAAAATCCTTTTAATTTTTTTTACTGATGAATACAAATCAAAACAAACAGGAAACGCAATTCAGGGACGTGAGCCGGTTTACCCGGTGGATAAACGGACTGGATGAAAAAGACAAATTACTTCGTCCGCAGGCAAGAAAAAGAAAATGGATAATCTCTCTTTCCTCCCTTTTCCTGCTGTTTGTACTTTCCTTTATCTGGTTTCCCGGAGTAGAAGTGAAACATAAAAATCTTACAGGTAAAACCCCGGAAGAAGTAACTACCCTGCAAAAACCGGCCGGAACAAATGCTTTGGAAATGCCGGTCGATTCATTTGAACAACAACTAAAACAAAAAATCCATGAAGACACTTCTGAAAAAGAATAAAGCCTTGTTTATCCTTCCGTTGGTATTACTGCCCTTTTTAATACTGATATTTTATATCCTCGGAGGTGGAAATCCAACAGGGGATGACAGTGAAAACAGTCAAAACGAGGAAAACCGGCAGGGAGCCAATTACACGATTCCACAGGCGGAAAGTTCTATTGAAATTGAAGATGAACTGGAAGCCTATGAAAGCCGGGGAGGACGTGTATCCACAACGGATTATCATATTCTGGAAATCCCGGATTCAATGAAAGAATCAAACGAGGTGTTGCTTTTGAATGAAGATTCGACTGAGATTACTGAGACTAACCAGGAAGAACAGTTAAATGTGAATGTTTCCAATAACCTGCTGGCACATATCAAACAAAAAGAACAGGAAATTAACCGGGAGTTGGATCCTCCGGTCAGGGAAACAGGAAGGATTAATAGGACACCAGTCAACAATCCAATATCCCGTAAAAACACAAACGAAACTAAAAGAGGGAACAATCAATCCACTGTCATTTTGCAAAAAAAAGGTATTGAACAGCTCGATAAAGTTTTTGAGGAAAATATTGTTTTATCCCGGCAGAACGATTCTCTGAAATTCACCCTTCAGCAAATACAACAGCGGCAACGGGAAGAAGAACAAAAACAAAACGCACGCTTTACCCTGGAGAAGAAAAACAGCTCCGGGTTTCAAAAGGAGGAGACAAAAAGTAGCCTTATTAAAGCTGAGATTTACGAAACTACAACTGTTCTGGATGGCAACCGGGTAAAACTCCGGTTGCTGGAAGATACCCGGATTAACGGCATAAAAATCTCCCGAAATACTTTTCTATACGGAATCTGCAAAGTCAACGATGAACGGTTGAACATTACTATCAGCGAGGTTCCGGCAGAAGAAATTTTTCTGCCTGTTGACCTGGTTATCCATGATTTGGACGGATTGCCTGGTCTGTATGTTCCCGGAAATGCAGCACGGAAAGTAAGCCGCGAAGTGGGAAGCGGTACCAATACCTCTTCCCTTTTTGGAATGACAGATAACCCACTGACCTACGCAGGAATCAGGGCGGCTGACAGGACCACCCAGGCTTTTTTAAAAAGGGTACGCCTGAAAAAAGTAACCGTCAAAAAAAATACACTTGTTTATCTCATCAATCAAAATCAATAAGTCATGAAGTATTTTATCATTTTTATTCTAATCAATTTTCAGCTATCGCTGGTTGCACAAAACAGTATCTGTGTCAATGAAACCAAAGCCACACATATCATTTGCCCCGAAAAAGTAAGCTATCTTCAGACAGGTGACCATTGCAGGATCATATCCGAAGTGGTACCGGAGCATCCCAATTTAGTCAGAATAAAAGCCGTGGAACCGTTTGAAGGAGAGTCTTCCCTGACAATAGTTAGTGCTGGTAAGATTTTTTCCCTGTTTGTATCTTACGGAGACATTGGCCCCATAGAATATAACCTGAAATCTTTTTCCGGAGAAAAGGTAGGAATTCCTGTAGAAGGTCCGGTTCCAGAATATGTCCTGAAAGAGCTGTGTCGGCAAATGTTATTTAAACAGGGTAGGCATATCCATAACAGGAGAACAAAAAAGGACGGAATTATCCTAAGGCTAAATAATATCGGGCTGAATAACGATTTGCTCTTTTTTGAAATCAGTATCACCAATACAACCAACATCAGCTATCGTGTAGAAGGTTTTAACTGGTGGATAGACGACAAGCGGCAAATGAAAGCGACCAATGTTCAGGAATACCCCTTACACCCTGAATTTAGCTACTACGGTATAACAACTATTCCGGCAGAAACCACCTTGCGGGAGATTTTTGTCCTGCCCAAACTGACCATTCCTGATAAGCGGATTCTCCGTATCGAAATGCTTGAAAAAGCCCTGGGAAATACCGGTCGTAAACTGAGCCTCGAAATCAAAAACAGGGATATTCTGAAAGCACGGAAAATCAAATAAAACAGGGAAATGAACTACGAATCCAGAGAGTTGGAAAAGATGCACGAAGGCTTCCGGTTTTTTAGCTACTTGTTGCTTTTCCTGACAATGTACATTAGTCAGCTTGATTTTTTCATCCAAAAAGGAGTTTACATCCCTGAATTTTCTCCTATGCTTGAAAAAATAATGCGATTGGATTTTCTGGCTGGTCCGGTGATTTCCAAACTGTCCTGCCTTGGATTTTTGGTCGTTACCTGTATTGGAACAAGAGGTAAAAAAGACCGGGAACTGAAAGTGTCCAGCCTAGTTGCATATATACTGAATGGGATGCTTTTGTACTGGGGAAGTTTGCTTTTTAGCCATAACTTACCAATCGTATATCTGCTTTGCTCCTTCTTTGGTTTTGTCATGCTTAACATCGGTTTTGACAACATCTCCAAACTTATCAATGTCAACCTGATGAAAGACCGCTTTAACTTGGAAAACGAAAGTTTCCCGCAGGAACAATCTTTAATTACCAATGAGTTTTCTGTAAACCTTTCTATGCTTTACCAGCACCGGAATAAAGAACACGAAGGCTGGATAAACATTGTCAACCCGTTTAGAGGAACTATGGTTATCGGTACGCCCGGTTCAGGGAAATCCTATTCGGTAGTATTGCCTTTTATCCGGCAGCACCTGGGCAAAGGATTTGCACTATGTGTGTATGATTTTAAATATCCGGATTTATCACTGGTAACTTATAATCATTATCTGAGAGCAAAAAAGAAAGGAAAGCTTCCGGAAAATACCTGTTTTTATGTTATCAATTTTGATGACATCCGAAAATCATTCCGCTGTAATCCGTTGGCACCGGAATTGATGGAAAGCACCATCGATGCTTTTGAATCTTCCCGTACAGTATTGTATAACCTGAACCGGGAATGGATACGCAAACAGGGCGAGTTTTTTTCGGAAAGCGCGGTTTCATTTTTTGCAGCAGTAATCTGGTTTTTGAAAAAATACCGTGACGGGGAATTTTGTACACTTCCCCATGCCATTGAACTGTTGCAACTGGACTATGATGATTTATTTGAAGTTCTTTCCAGAGAAAAAGATGTAACCAATATTATCAATCCGTTTTTGAATGCGCATAAGCGGGGCGCTCATGAACAACTGGAAGGGCAACTCGGTAGCTTAAAAATCGCTATCTCTAAAATTATCAGCCGGGAGATTTACTGGATTTGTTCAGGAAATGATTTTTCACTGGACATTAATAATCCCAAACATCCAAAAGTAGTTTGCCTGGCCAATAATCCCCTTCGCATCGAGATGTACGGGGCGGTATTGTCCCTTTTTATTACCCGGATGCTGAAAGTCATCAACCGGAAATACCAGCATAAATGCTCCTTAATCTTTGATGAATTACCTACCATATACTTCCGTGGGCTGGATACGTTGATAGCTACAGCAAGGGCCAACCGGATATCCACGCTGCTGGGAGTGCAAACGATTGATCAGCTTGTACGGGACTATGGAAAAGAGCAGGCCAACGCCATCCTGACCAACATCGGGAATATTTTTGCCGGACAAAGTGTTGGAGAAACAGCCAGATTTATCCAGAACAGGATGGGTAAAATCCTGCAGGAACGCCAATCGGTTAATATCAACCGCAATACCCAGTCCACTTCTTTTTCCACACAACTGGATTACCTGGTTCCTGAAGGAAAAATTGCTACCCTGCCACAAGGTTATATGGTGGGGCAGGTAGCAGATAACTTTGAAGAACATATCAGCCAGAAGAATTTTAACTGTTTGATAAAAGCAGATATAAAAGCTTTGGAAAGAGAAGAAAAACATTTTGTTCCGATTCCTGATTTTTATGATTTCGACAATATTAGTGAAACGCTGGAACGTAATCGTACGCGGATACAAAATGATATCCGCACCATTGTTATTCAAAGCCAAAAACAATAAAAACATAATCTTATGATTGAAAATACAACTTATATCAAATGCAGGCCTTCCCAGTTGGTGAACCTGGGACATTTTTTCGTGGTACTGCTTTTAATCCCCATCCTTTTTATCTCAAATGAAACAGTAAGCCAAATCATTCCTGTTGACTTTATCCCAGATAATATCGCAGCACATATTTTGAAGTTTCCCGTTTACCTGTTGACAGCAGCCCTTCTTAAGCTGGGGTATCATATGCTTAAAACCCGTTGTGTCCGCTATGAAATTAATCCTGAAGAGCTGCAATATACTTCTGGTATTTTACGCCGTAAACACGAATATATCGAACTGTTCAGGGTAAAGGATTTTCAGGTGGACAGGCCACTGATTTACCGTTTTTTCGGACTGGGAAACCTGATTGTTTACACCTCAGACAAGACCACACCTGTATTCCGGCTGGAAGCTATCCGCAAACCTGAAGAGGTTTATACCGTCCTTCGCGGGTTGGTAGAACTCAACCGGAAGGAAAAACATGTTTACGAAATCGATTAACACTTAAATAATAAAATTATGGAACAGTACACAAGAATGAACAAAGAAGACATTCCTTTTGACAAACTTGAAAAAGTTGGGATAAACCGTGATTTTGTCAATCACATGGAAAATAATGAACTGAGGGATTTTTTGAAGGGTTTCCGTTCAGAGAAACTTTACACGGTCAATGCAAAAATTGACAACCAGGAGTATAAGATACCTGCTAAAATCCGGTTGCAGAAGCAGGATGACGGTTCGGTAAATGTAAAAGTCCATCCGATACAACGTTTGTTTGTGCCTGATGAATACATGGGGCATAAATTTACCAAACAGGAAAAGGCAGCTTTGCTGGGAGATAAAAATCTGGGAAAAACCATTGAACTAACCGGAAGGGACGGAAAAAAGGACAACTATTACTTAGCCATTGATTCAAAGACCAATGAGTTAATTCCACTCCGGACAAAACATATTCAAATACCTGATAAGATAAAAGGAGTAGCACTTTCTGAAGAACAGAAACAAAAATTGGCTGTAGGAAAAAAGATTTCCTTGGATGGTATGACCGGACGCAACGGGAAAAAATTTGGCGCAACACTGCAGATTGATGCTGCCAACCGGAATATCAACTTTTCCGGATTTAAACAGGAAAAGGAAAAAGACCTAGAGAAAAAGCAGGAAAAATCCAAAGGTGCCAAACAAAAAGTAAGCTAATTTTTTTTACGTGAATAGTTTTAAGAAAGGGGAACAATTTAAAAAAGTTTCTCTTTCTTTTTTTGAAAATGAAAAGCTCGGAACAGAGATAGAAAGAACCTTCGGGGTAGGGGATTGCAAGATGTGTTTTTGTTCCACAAAAACCTTGTGCCTGTCCGGCAGGGACTTTTCACCGTACCGGCGAAAAGCTTGATTTTCCTTTGGAAAAGATTTTAAAACAATGAGACCAAAAACTGCAAAAGATGAAATACTAGGAGAAGGAGTTCGTGTCCGGTTGACCGAACTGGAAAAGAAACTGCTTTTGCAGCGCAGCAAAAAGGAAGGCTATTTGACTTTGAGCAGCTTTTGCAGGGCGAAATTGGTCAGGAAAAGAGAAATCAAAAAAATAGAGGCGAGTAAAGATTTTATCCTTGCTACCCAAAAATTGGATTATGAGCTCAACAAAATCGGAGTGAACCTTAACCAGGTATCCAGGAGATTAAATATTCATGCAGTTTATCAGTTTTCCAATGGTGACAGGGAAGTCTTTAAAGAGGTTCTGCAGGAGTTGAGGAAGTGTTTTTCGGTTTTGCAGAAGTATCTGGATAAAATCGAACCCGAATAAAATGGTCATCAAAATCCACCAGGTTGCCAGTACCGCAAATGCTTTTCGTTACAACGAGAAAAAAGTCAAAGAAGGTGTTGCCACCTTTTTCGATAGCAAAAATACGCTTTCGGCCAATCCGTTTATGTACGATGAAAAACACCGGTTGAAAAACCTGCTGGACATTGAAAAGCTGAACCCAGGAGTGAAAAACAAGTGCCTGCATATCTCTTTCAATCCATCTGTTGAAGATTATTTGAAACTAAACGATACAATCATCCGGCAGGAAATTGGGAATATGATGGAACACATGGGATATGGCAACCAACCGTATTTTGTATATAAACACAAGGATTTGGATCGGGTGCATTTTCATATTGTATCCACAAGGATTGATAGGGAAACCGGACGGAAAATCAAGGATAATTATGAAAAAAAGAAGATGCAAAAGTTTATCCTTGAACTGGACCAAAAGTACCAGTTAACTCAAACCGGAAACAATGAAATCCCTGATTTTAAGTTTTCGCCACGAAGCCGGAATATCAAACAAAGCCTTGAAAACTTGTTTGGCCATCTTAATCGGTTGAAAGAAATTACTTCCAAAGAAATGTATAACGAAACTTTGAAATTTCTTCATGTTGAAATCCGAAAATCCGGTCGGGGCCATATTGTCGTGGTAACTGACGGGGAAGGAAATCCAATTCGATATCCTATCCGGTTATCAAATTTTAAGGAGAAGCCAAGGTTTTATAAAATGGAGAAAAAGAATTTTGAGAAAGATAATTTCAAAAAGGAAATTGATCAAAAAGAAGATATCTCTGGCTTCTGGAAAATGAATTCAAAATTCCAAAAGGAGGTAATGAAACAATTGGTAATACATTTAACAAATGATTTTCAGATGAAAGACAAAAAATACCGACTGAAATCAGGAAAAAGAAAAATTAGAAGACGATTCTAAGTAGCTAATTTTACATAGATAATCGATTTTTTGTCGATTATGTCAGTAGAATTCACTATTTTTGTGTGATTAGAATCATAAAAAATGAGTACACTGGAACAATTTGGAGTTGTACCTGTTGATTTTGCAACTTTAGCTGCTGGTTTGGGAGGCTACAAATCTCCACATGATAAAATATCAAGCCTTGAAAAAAAAGGAGAGTTAATTCGTTTAAAAAAAGGATTGTTTGTGGTCTCTCCCGGTGTTCATAAACAAACGCTGTCAAAAGAACTGATTGCAAACCATTTATATGGTCCCTCGTATATCTCGTTCGAAAATGCCTTGTCTTTTTATAAACTCATTCCTGAAAGGGTTTATTCAATACGTTCCATGACCATCAAAAGAGGAAAAACGTTTTCAACTCCTTTGGGGTATTTTGAGTACATAAGTACAGCAGCAGATTATTTTGAAATCGGAATAAAACAGGAAATTGTTGACAACAAATATGCGTGGCTAGTTGCTTCACCGGAAAAAGCAGTGTGCGATATGATTGTTTCGACCGCCGGCCTAAGATTGCAATCAGTTAAAGCAATGCAGGAATACCTGGAGGAAGATTTGCGAATCGACTTAATTTCAGTTATGAATTTTGATTCTGATATAATAAAGCAATGCGTTGAAACAGGAAGGAAAAAAACAGAACTTACTCAACTACTTAAATTAATAGGAGTATGAATATTTTTGACCAGATGTTGGCTCGTTATGAGATAAAAACCAACGATGATAATATTAATGCCCAGCATGAAGTAATGCAACAAATTGCTTTAGCAGGTTTATACCGGGGAGGTTTTTTCAACAAAGCTGCTTTTTATGGTGGAACGTGTCTTCGTATTTTCTACGGGTTGGAAAGGTTCTCAGAAGATATGGATTTTTCCCTGTTAAAGAAAGATATAAATTTTAACCTTGAAAATTATTTTACACCAATTCTATCAGAGTTTAAAGCGCTTGGTCGGGATGTTGTAATCAGTAAAAAGGAAAAGAAAAAACAAACCAATGTGGAATCTGCTTTTTTGAAGGAAGACACATCGGTTTATAACTTACAGTTCAGGACAGAACGTACCATCAAAATAAAAATAGAAGTAGATACTGATCCTCCGGCAGGATTCAGCACAGAACATAAATTGTTGTTACTGCCTTTCTCATTTATGGCCCGGTGTTATTCGTTACCCGACCTTTACGCTGGCAAAATTCATGCACTTCTATTCCGGGGTTGGAGAAACAGGGTAAAAGGCCGTGATTGGTACGATTTGGAATGGTATGTGCGGAACAATACGAAATTAAACATAGAACATTTTAACCAGAGAGCCATTCAATCCGGAGATGTTCCTCCGGGGGGAATAACTGCGGACAAATTAACAGAAATGTTGAAAGACAAAATTCAGAATACCAATATTGAGATGGTAAAAAATGACGTCAGGCCTTTTATTAAAAATCCCGGTGAAATGGAAATCTGGTCAACTGATTATTTTTTGCAATTGGTTGACATGATAAATATATAGTTTACTTACCATTACTTCATTGAGTAGGTGATTTATTCATTCCCGGAAAGATAGATTAAAGGAATATATTTTATAACTTTAAGGGCATAAGTTCAAATCAAAAGTTATGCCCCACGATAACAAAGCGTTCAGGCTACTCCGGCTGTTGTTTTTCCTTTCGGGAAGTTACCCCAAAACAAGGAAAGAGTGCATTGATTTTCTCGACATCAGGGAATCGGCATTTTATAATTATCGTAACGAGTTAATCAACATTGGCTTTAACCTGCGGCAAAAAGACGGAAAATACTGGGTGGAAGCCGAAGATAAAACTACACATGTGCTGGCTAATCTGCTTCACTTTTCCGAAGAAGAAGCATATATTCTTGCCAAAAGTATCGACAATATTGAGGGGCACACGCTCCCGGCCAAACGGCTGAAACAAAAATTAGTGGACTTTCTTAACCAGGACAAAGCAGTAGAAGCCTACTTGAAAAAGGAAAAGCCGGAAGTTGTATCTGTTCTGAATAATGCGATAAAAAACAAAAAGCAGGTGTTGCTGAAAAATTATGCGTCGGGCAACAGCCAGACCGTACGCAACCGACGGGTAGAGCCTTTTGAGTTTAAAGACGATTTTAACCTTGTGTGGGCTTATGACACCGATGTAAAGAAAAATCGTCAGTTTAAAATCTGCCGGATGGAAGATGTTTTGGCAACCCCGTTTAGCTGGGAATTTGAACGTTTACACCGCTCTTCCCCTGTAGATGTTTTCCGAAATACAGGCGAACTCAATAAACAGGTGGAATTTGAACTCAACCTGCGGGCGCGTAATTTACTAATTGAGGAATACCCGCTAACCGAAAAGTACATTATTGAAATTTCACAAAACCATTTTTGTTTTAAAGCTCTGGTAGCCAAATATGAAGGCCCCGGGCGGTTTGCGCTGGGCATTGCTGAAGATATCCGGTTGGTGGGCGACGGTGGATTTCGTGAGTTTGTGAAAGGAAGAATAAACAAATGCCAACATTTAATATGACTTTCCACGAAATGTGGAGTGACAGGAATTTAATTTGGATAAAATTGAACTAAAATGCTTAACACATTACTAAAAATAGGAGAATGGCGAAGTAAAGGGAAAAGTGAATGGGATCGTTTTCTTGTGCAGCCTAAAATCAGTGCTGAAGATAAAAAAGGAAATATGATCAAAAATTACGTTCTCCCGATAATTTTTGATTTAGACAACAATGATATTGTTGTAAGCGGTGAGAACTTGCTTGAATACGACCCAAAATATTTGATTGATTGGAAAGCTATCAAAACTCAGGACAGAAATGGAAAAGCTTTCTATACTACTGTTCCTGGTGATAAAATTGGTCAAATATATAAGGCCTTTTTTGGGAAAGAAGGAGTCGAAACGTCTAATGGAGAACTTATTGAAGCTCTTGAAAGGTTAGATTCAAATTTAATTACAGACAAATTAAAAAACCTATTAGAATCAATTTTTAATCTCAAAGATGTCTTTTTGCTAAAATTTACTATTGAAAAAAAGAATGGAGATAGGGTACTTGATGCCAAATCAATAGAGGAATACTTTGGGTTTTCATCCAACCAAAAATTGGTTTTGATTACGGTTGTTTTAAAGTATAAAAAAGAATTTGGAGATTCATTGAAGTATTTTGTTGAGATCCCTGAATTTTCAACTTATCTCGACAAAAGATTTTTGAAAGAAGCAAGTGAGACATCTGTAAAAAACGACAAATCTGAAGAATCAAAACTCTGTTATGCCAGCGGTACAGAACAGCAAGATGTTGAAAGTTTGAACCTTTCGAGCAGATTTAGCTTGAATAAAATGTTTGTAGAAGAAACAAAAAACTATGCATCTAACTTTGATAAAGATCATTTTGCGAAAAACTATCAGGTAAGTTTAAGCAATCAAGAGAAATTGGACTATGCTTCAAATTATTTGCTTAGTGAAGGAAAACTAAGGGTTAGAATTGCCAATATAGACCATGTAATTATTCCACAGTTCCAGGAAGTTTCAGATATCGACATGGAACTAACCATAGATAAAATCAGGACAAAAAGTGATTTACTCTTCGGCTTGAAAGACTTGGAATTTTTTGTGGAGAATATAAATGATGAAGTTGAAGGTACTTACTGGTTAAATTTCCTAGCTTATGAATCCGATGGTAATTTCTTCAAATCAACGGAATTAATAAAAGATGTGAGCAGTTTTCATTTCCAAAAAATAATTAAAATATTTAGGGAGACTCATGTCAAATTTTTAGAAGTAAAAGGATTTGATTGGAATACTATTATTACTGAATATGGAGCTCCAAAAGGTTTTAACCTAAATTCAATATATTCATTAATCCCAATAAGAAAAGACAAAGAGAAAAAGAACAAAGCTTTAACGCTTTTCAAAAGTATGCTTGAGAACAGGAAGATTGAAAAAGAAAAGCTTTTCTCCTATTACTGCGAGCTAATTCTCTGTCATTATTACGAGAGGTACAGAAGTTACACCAACGTGCATAAATCATCAAGTGATTATCTCTATTTCTCAATCCGAAATAGCACATATAAATATTTGGCTTTTATTGAAGTACTTAAAAAATTAAATTGACCATCTCCCGTTTTTAATTTTCAAAGTTTAACAAAAGGCTTAACTGTCCGTCATTTGGAGATGGATTAAATTGAGGAAGGAAAGCCCTTGGAGTCATATTAGCTAGTAAGACTTTTATTATCGTACTGATTTTATAATAAATAAAATTGTACAGTTCGTAGATCTTTTCTTTGTTCAGTGTCTTCACTCCACTTTCAAGCATTAGCCGGGTATGCAGTGATGAAAGCGATGAGTATATGATGCTCATGGCTATGGTTAGTATGGCCAACATACTTTGTAGTCCTTCGAATGTTTTGATCTGGATATCTTCCAGGTTGTAGCATTCTTTTATATGCCGGTGGTACTCTTCGATTTTCCAGCGGAAACCGTATGCCGTAAATGCTTCTTTGATTATTTCAACGATGCCCTCTTTGGGTGAACGTGTCAACAACCAACAATATCCGCCATTAGTCCTTTTAGTAACAACAAGCCAAAGATCATACATCCGGCCCTTAATTTTATACTGGACTTTAATTGCCCCACATTCGTAAAACAGCGGAACTTTTTTGCTTTTCAATATCCTTGTTGCTGTTAATTTCATGAACAGCGGAACTTTTTTGCTTATTTTATTCACAGCTATTTCCTGACCTTTGTAAAACAGTTTAGTCGTTTTCTTCAGGCGCAGGTTGAAATTACCTTCATTGGCAATAATCGAATCCCTGCAAATGGGACGGTCCATACCACGGTCAAATATTTTTGTGACATTTTTATCAATAATCGAATCTATTTCACTCATTGCATCAAGAACTTCCTTATTCTCACTTTTAGCTCCATGGTCGAAACTGTAAAGCTTATTGTACAAAGGGGTCATTTCTCCATCCTTGCTAAAGTGGACAACATTCATAAGCCAGTAACCAAGACCAATGGTTTTTTTATCGCCATCTTTTACATAGTCCAGGCCTTCCATCGTTTTGGCATATTTCTTTTGAATATCAGAACCATCGAATAAAATGTAATCGCCATGGCATATTTTGCTTTTCACGCTATGCATATGTCCCCGAAACAATTTCATGAAAAATCCTTTCTTGTTGTAATGGTTCCTAAAGCGCTTAGTGGTCTGGCTCAACGATATCGTATCAAAAATACAACCGGCTATTTTATTTACTAACACTGTACCTGTCTTTAATATTCCAGTGGTCATTTCCCTGACACATCGGGATTCTGGCTTGGTTAAATGATTTTCAAGCTTAAGAAAATAGCGGCTAATCTTGTTCTGTACCTGTTTTGTTAATACTTTTGACATAAGCTGGTTTTTTGAGATTATTTGTCCTTGTCTACAACATAAAAATAACCTTTTTTAACCAGCTTTCCTCACCGGAAAAACCTTTAAATCCTTTGCTGCTGTTGATATATAGAAGGGTTCATCCATTTTTTTCGGGAGATGGTCAACTTAAAAAATTAAATCTTATTGATATGAACGAAGAAAACACTTTGACCAATGAAGAACTGGGCAATAGATATGACCAGGCAATTCACGATTTTTTCGTGAAGATGAATTTTAGTCAAAACCAGCAGGCGATGTTTTATTTGGGACGGATGCTTAATACTGTAGAGTTTATTCAAAAAGAAAAAAAGAAAACTGTTATCGAAAAGGTAAACTTTCATGGAATGGACATTAATGATATTCTACGGTTAAGAATTTCACTTGTAGAAAAAGCCAAGCAGTACAATAAAATAGGTAAAGTGGTTTTTGCTGATCGGAAATTTGGGGAATTGTTTGATTTTAACAAATGGCAAATGAATCCGCAAGAAGCTGTTTTCTTTCTGCTAACTGGTTATTCTTTTGGCATTTCGAAAAGCGAAGCTGAGACATTTGAAAAAATAGAAGAAAATATAAATTAACTTTTAAACCATACAAAATGAAGAATACTATTAACAACTCATCAGATTTTCTTTTTATTTATGAAGCGATACAATGCAACCCGAACGGTGATCCTGATCAGGAAAACAAACCCCGAATGGATTATGATACTAGCACAAATCTTGTGACAGACACCCGTCTGAAGCGTTATATCCGTGACTACATTAAAGCGCAAACAGAGGATGAATGCATTTTTGTTGACATGGAAGGAGATTCCAAAGTAAGTGTTGACAGCAAATTAAAAGCAGTGGTAAAACGTACAGTTGAAAATGAAACTGAACTGGAAAAAGCCTTTATAAATAATTCGGATGCGCTGAAGTTGTATAAAGAAATAATTAGCAAAGAAAAAGATTCCGAGAAGGTTTGGGCAGTAGTAACCGATAAAAAGTTTAAACACAAAGTTGTAAATTATGAATTGCTTGCCTATTTAGTAAAAGAAAAATTCATTGATATCAGGATGTTCGGAAGCGCATTTGCCGTTGGAGGATTTACAAAAGCATACACCGGGCCAATTCAAATCAATTGGGGGTATTCGTTCAATAAAGTAGAATTAATGGATTCCAGTTCGATTGTTACAATCATGAATGACGATAGCAGCACGTTCGGGAAAGATTATCGGGTACATTACAGTCTTTTGGGATTTAACGGAACAATCAATGCAAACATGGCCAAAATTACGGGTTTAACAGAGGACGATGTTCAGGAATTTCGAAATTCAATTTGGGAAGCTGTTCCAGCAAACCCTACTCGTAGCAAACTAAATCAATATCCTAAGCTTTATGTTGAAGTGGTATATAATGAAGGTATTTCAAATGGGCAGTTTGGCGATTTGCGAAATCTGGTTGAAGTTAAAACCAAAGAAAAATTAGCCGACAAACAAGTTCGGAAATTTTCTGATCTTGATTTCAATATTGACAAATTGATGAATGTTCTTAATGAGAACAAAGGCACAGATAAAAAAATTAAAGAGGTTATCATTAAAAAATCTGCTGATTTAAACGAAACAAAATAAGAGCAAATGGAAGTTTTATGTTTCAAAATAAGCGGAAAATTAGCTCATTTCAGAAAATACTACGCCAACAATACTGCTTTCAGTTTTACCATTCCCCCAAGGACAACCCTAATGGGGATGGTAGCTGCGGCTATGGGGATGGAACGCGACAGCTACTATGAATTGCTTGCTTCTGAAAACATCCATTTTGGCGTTCGGGTTTTAACGCCGCTCAAAAAATCATTCCATCGACTGAATTTTTTGAGCATTAAAACACTTGGCGATTTATCGAAAAAGATGTCTTCAGATTTTCGTGGTGAGGGTGGTAGGATTCAGACTCCGTTTGAGGTCGTTAGCGGATGGAACTTGACAAAAGACGAAGTTGTGTATCAAGTGTTTATTTCGCCTACTAAGCAAGGGAAAAAAATATTTGAAAATATAAAAATCCATTTTCTGAATTTGAATCCTGTGTATAACATTACACTTGGAGTTGCCAATTTTGGTGCAACAATAAATGATGTGTTTTTAAACGATGCAAGTGTAGGCAATGAATTCGAACCAAACAGTTACTCTCTAATTCACTCTGCAATTCCCGTAGACCATGTTAAAGATTTGAAGTTTGACAAAGAAGATTTTGGTAATTACAACTTTGTGGAAGAGGATATGATGCCTGGCGATTTTGTTGGAAACAACAACAGGGAAGTGAGAAAAATGAACCGATTGTTATTTTCCACTTCCACAAATCCGTTGCGGGTAAAGCTTAACTTACCTTCTATTCAATTGAGTTTACCAGAAGGGAAAATTGCGTTTCAATTTATGGATGTATGATATTTTATTCACATAGCAAAACAAATGAAAACGGTTTCACCGCAGGTTCAAAACTGCTTTGTGATCACATTGGAGGTACTTTGGAAAAAGCGATATATGCTCAATCAAAGAATGTGGATTTTGAACTTGAACCAGAATTGTTGAGTAGAATGGTTGAACTTACCGTTCGTTTCCACGATTTTGGTAAATACACTTCTTTTTTCCAAAATTATTTATTGAAAAAAGGAACGGTTAACGGAATTTTAAAACAACATGCACGAATTGGTGGTATTACAGCTTTCAATTTATTGAAACCCTTAGATAAAAAACTGGCACTGATTTCCTTATTTATCATTTTTCGGCACCATACCCAACTTTGCGATATTTTGGATTTTCCAAAAGTTTTTAATGATGAGTTGCAACACATTTTTAACGAACAAAAAAGAGACATTCAAAAATTTTTATCACAAATTGAAAATGAGTTGGAAACCCCAAATTTGAATTCACACTTAAATTATCCTGATGAGAGTGAAATAAGAAGGTCATTTAAGATTTGGGTAAAAAAGGAAGCTAACATCCGCGATTATTTTTTGGTAAATTATCTTTTTTCTTTGCTTACCGAAGCTGATAAATTGGATGCATCTGACACCTTTCAGTATTGTTTAAAGCCTATTTCAGAAAATTCGGTTGACAACCGTTTTGGTAAACCGTATTTGTTGGAAGAAAGTAAGCTCATTGATTTGTCGAATAATGAAATAAGAAATTTTTGTAGGGCAGAGGTAGTTTCAAATATTGAACAAGACGATATTTTAAGTCACAAAGTGTTTACGCTAACGGCTCCCACTGGCATAGGCAAAACAATGACAGCACTGGATTTTGCGTTGAAACTAAAAACAAAGCTGAAAAGCAAAACGGGTAACGAATCTCGGATTCTTTACGCTTTGCCGTTTATCAATATCATAGAACAAGCTTTGAGTGAATATAAATTAACGCTTTCCGATGATATAAAAATAATAGGACACTATCAGTACGCCGATGTTTTTGGAAAAAATGAGAAACAAAACAATGATGATATAGAACAAAATTATAACCAGAAACTAATGTCGGTTGATACTTGGCAGGGCGATATAATAATTACTTCGTTTGTGCAATTTTTTGAAACATTGATTGGACACAGAAATAAATTATTAAAAAAGTTCAATCATTTTGTAAATTCAATTGTAATACTCGATGAGGTACAGACTTTACGCCTAGATCAAATGCCTTTAATTGGAGCTACTCTTTATTTTCTTTCAAAATTCTTGAATACAAGAATCATTTTGATGACTGCGACCAAACCAAAAATATTTGAACTGGCACAACAAGAAATCCTTAATAAAGAAGGTGAAACAGTTAACCCAGTAGAGTTATTGAAATCAAACAAAGAGATTTTTGCCCTTTTTAAAAGAACCAAAATAGTTCCATTGTTAGATGTGAAATTTATTGATGATGTTGGCAGTGAATTTCTTGAACAAATTTTTCAAGAAAAATGGAATCCATCGAAATCATGTATTATAGTTTGCAATACTGTAAACCGTTCAATTGAAATCTTCAATAAAATTTCAGAATATATAGGGGAACAAGGATTTAAAAATCCCATTTATTATTTATCTACCAATATCATTCCAGCCCATCGTGCTGAACGAATTAGGTTGATAAAATCGAAAATCTCAAATGGTAAAGCACCAATTTTAGTCTCGACCCAAGTTGTTGAGGCTGGAGTCGATCTTGATTTTGATATGGGATTTCGTGATTTAGGTCCAATTGATTCAATTATTCAGGTGGCAGGCCGTATCAACCGAAACAACAATTCAGAGAAACAGCATTCTCCACTTTACATTGTCGATTTCGGCGATGCAAAAAAGATATACGGTCAAATTACAAGTATCCAGGCTGAAAGTGCGTTAAGAACCAAAAACGAATTTCTCGAAGAGGGTTATTTAGATTTAATTGATAGCTATTTTGACAATGTTGCTTCCAGAAGTTCATTCTCAAATTATAATAAAATATTTGAATCAATGAAAACGCTTCGATACGATGGCGAAGTAACCATAGATGAACGTCCTGTGTCCAGTTTTCATATAATTGAAGAAAGTCAAAATACAGTAGCTATTTTTATTGAAACTGATAATTTTTCAAAACTACTTAGAGAAAACTACTTTAAAAAGATTACAGGAAAAATAACAAAAGAAGATTTTGACGAAAATTTCAAGACTGCTTTTCAACAAAGAATCATTACTATTCCAAATTATTTGGCAATTGGACTTAAAGCTATAAATGAATTTGACCAATCACTGTTAGTAATAGAGAACGAAGTGGTTGATAATTATTATAATGAAAAGACAGGTTTTATCCGCCAACAGACCAATACAATTTATATGTTGTAATATTATGCAAATCACACAAACCATCATCCAATTTCCCGATATACATTTGCAAACCCGCGATGCACATAAACTACGCGGTTATTTTGGCAATCTGTTTAAAGAATATTCACCCTTGCTGCACAACCATTATGAGAATGGCAAAACGCGGTACGCTTACCCGCTGGTTCAATACAAAGTTGTTGATAATACGCCACTATTGGTTGGGTTGCAGGAGGGTGCAGATTTGCTGGTTTCACTGTTCCTGAAAATCCGCGAAATCGATATTGAAGGACAACAATACCTGGTGTTGGCAAAAAATATTCAGCAAAAACAATACGACCTTACAGTAAATCAGCAACTTTATAATTATCAATTCAAAACGCTATGGATGGCGTTGAACCAGGAAAATCACCGGAAATATCAACAACTGGAAGAGAATGCAAAAACACAATTTTTGAACCGCCAGTTGCAAAACAATATATTGAGTTTTTATAAAGGCCTGTCGTTTCGTACATCGGAACGTATAATGGCCATTACACGCGTAACTGAAAAACAAACCCGGTTTAAAGACCAGGCAATGCTGGCTTTCGACGGCGAATTTACCACCAATGCTTTTCTACCTGAAATGGCTGGTATTGGGAAAGCCGTCAGCCGCGGATTTGGCACCGTACATCTAATACAATAAAGCTTGAAACCATGCAACTAATCATTAACACTTGGGGAACTTATGTACACATAAAAGATGAATTATTTGAAGTAACCCTTCCGCCAACTGGCGGAGAAAAACAAAAGCACCACTTCGCCAGTCAGAAAGTAACTTCCATTTTAATGAGCAAAGGCGCGGCTATCAGCACCGATGCCATTATCCTGGCAATGAAAAACAACATCGATATTATTGTTTTTGAATACGACGGAATGCCCATTGGCCGGTTCTGGCACAGTAAACCAGGAAGTACCTCCCGCATCCGCAAGCAACAGCTCGATGCCAGTTTGAATTCTATTGGAGTATTTTGGATAAAGAGTTGGCTGTTTACAAAGTTGAATAATCAGGTTGAGTTTCTGAAACGGCTTAAGAACCACCGGCCTGCCACAGCCGAAACTATCCAGGAAAAGGTAGATATTATTTCTTCCTTAAAAATAAAGATTGAAAAACAGGAAGCTCAAAAAATAGATGAAATCGATAGTTCGCTCCGGGGTTTCGAAGGCACAGCCGGACGTGTTTATTTTCAGGTTTTGAGTTCATTGCTAAACGAAAGATACCAGTTTGAAGGACGCAGTTTTCGTCCTGCCAAAGACCCGTTTAATGCTTTCCTGAATTACGCCTACGGAGTGTTGTATAGCCGCGTGGAGAAGGTACTGGTTATTGCCGGCCTCGACCCGTACGTGGGCTTTATGCACCGCGACGACTACAATACCAAAAGTATGGTATTCGATTTTATTGAGCCTTACCGCATTTATGCCGACGAAGTGGTATTTAAGCTGTTTTCTGCCAAAAAAGTAAACGACAGTCATACCGATTCCATTACAAACGGAATAAGTCTTAATGCTGAAGGAAAGAACCTGTTGATGCAGTCACTGATGAAATTTCTGGATGAAGAGAAAATCCGTTACAAAGGGCGCAACCAAACCCGCATGAATGCTATGCAAATGGATGCCCACCAGTTTGCTAACCAATTAATACAGAAATCATGATTTGCTGGGTATTGTACGATATAAAAAAGGACAGGCCGCGCACCAAAGTAGCCAAGAAATGTAAGCTTGCAGGGTTGTACCGGGTTCAAAAATCGGTTTTCCTCGGTAGCCTCGAAGATAGCGATAAGGATACACTGGAACTGGAAGTAATAGAGCTGATTGATGAAGAGACCGATTCGGTTTACATTTTCCCTATGAGCAAAAATGAACTCAGGCAAACCTCTTTGTTGGGGCAAGCTTTCGACAAAAAGTTAATTACTGACGAAGTTAAAGCACTATTTTTCTGATGTCAGTCACACCATCACATATTATTGAGTACCTCTATTGCCCCCGGTTTACTTATTTTGAATATGTACTTTGTATCCCGCAATATGAAGATCGGCATTACAAGGTAGAAAAAGGCAGGCAGGTTCACGATCAGAAATTGGAGCGAAACAAAGATTACCTGCGTAAAAGGATAGGCGTGGTTGAAAAATACTCCGACCAGTACCTTACCAGTGATCTGTTGCGTGGAAAAATTGACGAAGTTTTGCTATTAAACGACGGAACAATGGCTCCGCTTGACTATAAATTTGCTAAATTTGAAAACAGAGTATATGAAACGTATCGCACGCAGTTGGAATGTTACGCTGTACTGATTGAAGGTAATTTTCAGAAAAAGGTCGGAAAAGGTTTCCTGGTTTATACACGGTCTTCGAATAAGTTGGTTGAAGTACAGATCGATGAAAAATCCAAATCGGAAATCCAACGGGTATGTAAAGAGGTTAATGATGTAATTGAAAACAATGTTTTCCCAAAAGCTACAAAATACAAACAACGTTGTGTCGGCTGCACTTACCGAAATATATGTGTGAAATAGTTACGGGTAGCAATTTATTGAAGGAACAGACAAAACCTTATTTAAATTACTGGGGAACAAAAGAATAAACTTTCGGAAATGAATAAAAAATCATATAAAATCAGGTTCTTTGACATATTGAAAACAGGAAAATACACTTTTATAGATTATTGTTATTTGTTTGGAATACAACTTAATAAATTAATGTACGTCTTCCAGACCAACATCCAGCAAAACAAGGATTGAAACCGCAATAGCCGTTTTCATCCGTTATGTAAGTCCTGCCTTCCAGACCAACATCCAGCAAAACAAGGATTGAAACGAATAACATAATCATGCCGAGACTACGAAAACGAACTTCCAGACCAACATCCAGCAAAACAAGGATTGAAACTTAGTTCTATGATTGACGGATATAGGATCGAGACAGACTTCCAGACCAACATCCAGCAAAACAAGGATTGAAACTTATCTCGAATTGCTTTTCTTTTTCTTTATCTGTTCCTTCCAGACCAACATCCAGCAAAACAAGGATTGAAACTGACAACATCGTGTCGGTAGGAGGCATGTACGACATCTTCCAGACCAACATCCAGCAAAACAAGGATTGAAACACCTTATTCATACATCCGTGAATACCACGCCCTTTACTTCCAGACCAACATCCAGCAAAACAAGGATTGAAACCCTCCAAAGCGCAGATCCCAACCTGTTCGGCTCCAAACTTCCAGACCAACATCCAGCAAAACAAGGATTGAAACGTGTTCAGTTTCCAAGGCACATGGGACAGTTTCCATCTTCCAGACCAACATCCAGCAAAACAAGGATTGAAACTCAATTCAACAATGTTTTTCCAGAAAGCGATAACTGCTGTTAACTTCCAGACCAACATCCAGCAAAACAAGGATTGAAACTTCTCGATGGCCCGGCATCCGGTGACCAAACAAGAACTTCCAGACCAACATCCAGCAAAACAAGGATTGAAACGCGCCCATTTTTTCCCAGTATGGAATAATGTCGAGAACTTCCAGACCAACATCCAGCAAAACAAGGATTGAAACTTGCCATCGTTAAAAAAGTAGTTCTGCAGGCCAATGCTTCCAGACCAACATCCAGCAAAACAAGGATTGAAACTTGTATTATGCCTATTTTCAATTTATTTCGGACATACTTCCAGACCAACATCCAGCAAAACAAGGATTGAAACCAAAGCTTCATTAACAACAAAAGCTAAAGCAATTTTCTTCCAGACCAACATCCAGCAAAACAAGGATTGAAACGACAAATACATTAGAACGGGATATGGCCGCAAACTCTTCCAGACCAACATCCAGTAAAACAAGGATTGAAACAAATATCCAATTCCTGCGAAGAATTAACAGTAATACCCTTCCAGACCAACATCCAGCAAAACAAGATGCAGATCTTTTTATGCGGCCTCTTGTTCTGTTTTTTTGTTAAGTGAAATAGACAGGGGGAAATAAAACAGAAACGATAACAAAGATTTTTATTAGGCTTTGTGTGACGAATAAACTAAAAAATGAGTCTTTTTGATTTTGCATCTATTAGAAAAAGATTTATTGTTAGCTATTTTAATAGAAGGATAAAACAGTAAACGTTATAAATAACAAATTTGATTTATAATGTATTTTGTTTGTTATAAATGACAAAATAGCCTATTTTTGAGTGTCTGTCGTTTATAAATAAAAAATGAAAGCATATATTGCAAGAGAAATATATAAAAAACGTATTGCCCCCTACGTAGGGAAAGAAATCATTAAAGTTCTTGTTGGTCAGCGAAGAGTAGGAAAAAGTTACCTATTGTTTCAGACAATGGATAGTATCCGGGAGCAATTTTCAGCACCAAATATTATTTATATAAATTTAGAAATTAATGAATTTGAAAAGCTCAATACTTCAACATCTCTTTATGACTATATAAAATCAAAATCCAAGGAAGGGGAACTTAATTTCTTAATGATTGATGAAATTCAAATGGTGCCTGAATTTGAAAAGACATTGAGAAGTCTTCTTGCCGAGGGAGGATATGATATTTATTGCACCGGTAGCAATGCGCACATTTTATCAGGGGAGTTAGGTACCTATTTGGGAGGGAGATACATTGAAATCCCCGTTTTTGCCCTGAACTATCCTGAGTTTTTACTTTTCCACCAACTTGAAAATACAGCAGACAGTCTGAACATGTACTTAAAATATGGGGGGCTCCCTTACCTGATTCACCTGGATCTTACCGATGAAACCGTTTTTGATTATTTGAAAAACATTGGCCAATCCATCCTTTTCCGGGATGTTGTATCACGTTTTGAAATCCGCAATGTCGATTTTCTAAACAGGCTGATCAGGTATTTGGCGAATGAAACCGGCAATTTAATTTCAGCCAGGGGAATTGGTAATTTTTTAAAATCACAGAATGTTTCGATTTCAATCACTGCCATTCTGAATTATCTGACTTACTTGACGACTGCCATGTTGATTACCGGTGTTCAACGGTTGGATATTCAGGGGAAGAAAGTTTTTGAGGTAGGTGAAAAATATTATTTCAACGATATTGGGCTTCGGAATTCAATTGCAGGATTCTCCCCATTTGATTTGGGACAAATTATTGAGAATGTAGTCTATCTTCATTTAAAATCGGTTGGCTACACTGTCCTGGTTGGAAAACAACAAAACAAAGAAATCGATTTTATTGCAGAACGGAAGGGTGAAAAGGTTTACATTCAGGTAGCCCTGAGGATTACAGAAAAACAAACAATGGAGAGAGAGTTCGGAAATCTGCTTGCGTTGAAAGATAATTATCCCAAGTATGTAATTACACTGGATGAATATTCAGGAACCAGTTTTGAGGGTATAAAACACATTCCGTTAAGACAGTTTCTTTTTGAGTTCGCTTAAATTAAGGATACTTTATTTGTAGAGAGTTTGCGTTATGATAATTGGAAAAGGTAAAATCATTTCATTACTCTAAAATTGAGGTTTATTAAGGATTTTATTGAAGGAGAAAATACCTCTTATATTATGTGTAATTCCCTTTTATTTTTAGAGAAAATACCTTAACTTCGTCATAATGAATGCGTTCTAAGGCATGTGAACTATAAGGTGACCTGGTTTTTAAGAAGCGGTCTAATCTATTGATATACAGTTAGTATCAAAACAACATTCGAATCCTGCTACCCCGACTTTTTCGAAATCAAACAAAATGTAAAACCCGCAAATCGTTGGATTTGTGGGTTTTATATTTTTATCCATTCCAATCCAAACCAAACCATATAAAACCAGTTCTCACGGGAACTATTCAGTGACCTCGGATTTTTGTTATATTCGAACGGAATATTTTATTCAACGTTCACTATATCAATCAATTAGAATTAATACATTTATTGCTTTTGGGTTCAATATGTATCGGTTTTCGGCAATGTCTCGTGAACCTTTTTTGCAAACAGTAACAAATTAAACTGAATTAACATGAGAACCACAAACACTTTTGGCATCCACTTCGTCATCAAAAAACACAAGCTTCGCGAAGGCAAAGTCCCTGTCTATGCGCGTATTACAGTCAATGGCAGGGTTAACGAAGTATCTGTAAAACGAAAGGTACTTCTAAAAGAATGGAACCATGGGAAAGGCATGGCAAAACCGTGTCACCCCGAGAACCTAAACTTGAATTCTTATCTTGAACAAGTTAGGGCACAGCTAGTTGAATATTATCAGGAATTAGTATTATGTAAAAAGGTCATAACTCCCGAGACCATCAAAAACAAATTCCTGGGATTAGACCAGTCAGATTCTACTCTAATCGAGTTAATTGATTACCATAACACTACTATGAAATAATCCCTTGAATGGGGTACTTTAAAAAACTATCGTACCACAAAAAAGTATGTTTTGGAATTCCTGAAAGTTAAATACCGGACATCCGATATTTTCTTATCTGAATTGAATTTCAAATCCATCACCGACTTTGAATATTTTTTAAGGATATCCAACCCATTTGAGTTGAAGATCCCTATGGGTAATAATACCGTAATGAAACATTTGGAACGGTTGAGGAAAATAGTCAATATGGCTATCCGTTTCGAATGGATAACAAAAGATCCTTTTGCAGCATTCAAACCACGATTCAATAAAGTTGAAAGAGGTTATCTGACCGAATCTGAACTTCAGAAACTGGAAGATATAGAGTTCAAATCAGACCGTTTGAGTTATGTAAAAGACCTTTTCGTTTTTAGTTGTTACACAGGGTTGGCATATATTGATACGATGCAATTAACTCCCGATAATATCCATATAGGTATAGACCGGGAATATTGGATTTATACAAAACGTAAGAAAACGGATACAACCGTTAAGATTCCCCTACTCCCGAAAGCTTTAGAAAAAGTTGAAAAGTATAAAACAAATCCAGGTTCAATCTCCGGAGGAACAATTTCCCCCAAAATCTCCAATCAAAAAGCAAACGATTATCTAAAAGAAATTGCCGATTTAGCATCTGTCGATAAAAACCTGACTTTCCATGTAGCAAGATATGTAATTTTGTCTTTGTGTTTGAAAACAAGTATGTTGCAAAGAGATTTTTGAGGACAGGTAACGATTTAGAAACGAGCGAACTTCTGTTTGTTTCTTCTTTTTGATAATATAACAAAGAGCGACTTTTGTTTATAAAGATACGATATTTTCCAATTTGTTTGATTGATTTAATAAATTTCTAAGCATAGCAAAAGACTGCAACCCTATCAATTTCTATCGAATCTGAGGAGTCTGACATAAAGGTTATAATTATTTGTATGCATGCTAATTTGTGTCTGTGTTCAGGCTCCATTGTTAAAAGTCCTGACGAACAATAGTCTTTCAATTATATCTTACATAAATGAAATCTAATGTACCCTATAAGAGAATGGCAACATTACCCAGAAAAGAAAAATTATTGATTCGGTCTTCCCCGAAAAATTGACATTTGAAGGAATTCAATTTCGAACCACCAGAATAAATGAAGCGTCGAAATATATGTTGTTGATAAATAGCAAAGTAGGAGATAATAAATGTGGGACAAACTCATCAGTTTTGAATTTGTACCTTAGGGTGAATCCTACGGTACAAAATTCGAAACATTTGGTAGTGGAATTAAAGCTTTTGGGAGACCTCTTAGTTTAATGAAACGGATTAATTTAAAAATGAAAACTGGGTTGAGTTCAATTTTAAATTTGTTAAAATAAACGACAAGATCAGATATTTGCAGTTTACATTTAAAAGTGAAAATGTACTATAAGTACAACTATTTATAAAAATATAAACTTTCTTCGAACATAGAATAAATACCTTTTTTACAAAATCTCTGAATTTTCAAGTGCTCTAAATTAAATGAAAGAGTGCTCATTCTTTTATTATTGTCATTTTTCAAATTTTTTTATGGAATTCTTACTTTTATGAATCATAACTAAAAATCAATGTTTCAACCTGAAAGTAAAAATGATGAAAATCTATCCTCTACAGCATACGTTTTTATTATCGTTGTTTGCAATTCTTTTGTCTATGCAGGCAAACAGCCAAAAATTAATTGAGAGCAGGCAAAGCAGTTATTATTCTTATATATACAAACTCACAGACAGGGAAGCAGAGAGAATCTACAAGAACGATTTAGATAAAGTAGAACCGTCGTTTTTTCATAGTCTGGTTGATTCTTTTCCCACCGACAGCCAATATGTTGGCATTCTTACTAAAGGTTATTATTTAAAAATTTATGCCGATAAAAACCAGCAACATTTTTATGTAACAACGGTACAGGATTTCGATGTTTTTATATTGAATAACAATACCGATTTATGTGTTCAGGTATACGACTTAGAAGGAAACATTATTCCTGGTGCAAGGGTAAGCGTAGGTCTGAAACACCTTCATTTTGATGAAAAAACACAATCATATATTGATCGAAAATCGAATCGGAAAGGATTGCTGAAAGTACGCGTCAACGATTTTACAGCTTACTATAATCTTGCCCGACAATATAACAATTCGGGCATTAAGCGCACAAGCCGAAAAGTGGTCTATAATGCACCGGTAAAATACGTTTGGTTGCCAATTCGATACGTGGTTAAACTTCCGATTGATGGTGTGAAATCTATTGTAACCGGTTATCCGCAGGGAGTGATTTACCATACAAAAAATTTTTTCGAGAGAACATTCCGAAAAGTTGCTTCGATATTTGATGATTATTATCGTGAGCGAAATTACAAGGGATATATTGTCTTTAACAAGCCTAAATATCACGTGGGCGATACGGTAAAATTTAAGGCTTTTGTGGTTACGAAAAAAGGAAAACCGGTTAACGAACCGGTGGATGTTGTTCTTTATGGAAAGAAAAAAATAGAACTGGAAAAACTGAATCCGTACAACGAAGGCGGGTATGCCGGTGAGTTTTTTCTGCACGATTCTTTGCAGTTGCAGCTCGACAGAAGTTACCAGCTTTCACTTGAAATAAACAAATGGGAAAGATTGATTTCCGGGAATTTCAGGTATGAAGATTATGAACTTTCAAAAACAAAACTTTCGCTGCGGCTCGATAATGTCGAACAATACAAAAACAAAGCAGTTAAAATGTTTGTAAAAGGCACGGATGAAAACGACCTGAATCTTTTGGATGCACGAATTCAAGTACTGGCTAAATCCGGTAAAGTCAACAAATATTTTGGTCAATGTGTTTTTGTTCCCGATACGCTTTCATATTTTGAAAAGAAACTGGAACCTGCCGACGAAACTGAAGTTATGATTCCTGACTCATTATTTCCAAAAGCAAATTTCGAATACGATCTTGTTGTCCGTTTGCTAACTTCTGACAACGAAACCATTTCCAAAAGCAAAAGGGTAAACTATTAACCTGAGTTCGATTATTAACCTGCTGGATGTTAATGAATTGAATTAAAAATTGTCGTTGATTTATTTGAATAAAAGCATGGAATTTACTAATTTAAAAGTCTGACAAACAAATAATTAGAAGTAAAATCCATGCAATTAAGTGACGATAAAATTACCGAAATTTTCTACTTGGCAGACGAATTCTGCAAGGAATTTGAATTAGTAGTTTCAAAACATAGTTTGGGAAATAAACCCAAAAGAACGCCCAAAATGAGTCAAAGCGAGGTAATAACCATTATGGTCCTTTTTCATTTTGGTGTATTTAAAAACCTAAAACATTTCTATCAATACTTTGTAAAAGAACACCTTAACTCCTGTTTTCCACAAACGGTTTCTTACAATCGGTTTGTAGAATTGATGCAATCTGTTGCCCTACCGATGACTTTGTTTTTGAAGACCTGCTGTTTGGGTTCGTGCACAGGCATTTCTTTTATCGATTCAACGCCAATAAGGGTTTGTAAGAACAAGCGAATCCCCCGACATAAAGTATTCGATGGTATTGCTCAAAGGGGGAAATCGACCATGGGTTATTTCTTTGGCTTCAAGTTGCATTTTGTGATTAACGACAAAGGAGAAATATTGAACTTTGTTATCACACCAGGGAATACCGATGATAGGGAACCATTGAAGGACAAAAAGTTTATCGAGAAACTAAAAGGAAAGCTTTATGCAGACAAAGGCTATGTTTCACAGAAACTTACAGAGGTTCTATTTGTAGATGGTCTACACCTGATTACCCATATCCGAAACAATATGAAAAACGTACTGATGGAAATGAAAGACAAGATCTTGCTCCGTAAACGATCGATAATTGAAACCATTAACGATGAATTGAAAAACATCTGCTCAATTGAGCATTCCCGCCACAGATCTTTCAAAAACTTCATCACAAATCTGATTTCTGGATTAATTGCCTATAGCTTTTTCCCTAAAAAGCCTGCAATAAAGTACGAGGTGATAAAAACCGATCAAATTGCTCTTTTTTAAAATCGAACTCAGGTTATTATTATAATTCCGAAAAATTCGATATCGACGTACAAACCGATTCCATTTTGTTCCGGTTCCTTAAAAACGGTTTGTCAGCACCGGTTTCGGTGCGTGTATCAGCTAATGATAATTTTGGAAATAAAACCGAAGTATTTCGGGGAAGTACACCTTGTAAAGTTCAGTTGGAGCCTTTCTATGCATCGTACACGATAACATCCGATTGTCTTTTCGAAACAATTGATATTTCTTCGGAGTCGTCTCTGTTTCAATGTTATTCCGAACGTACAGCCGACTCTGTTTTCATTGTAGCCGAGAATCCGCGAAAAATTCCCTTTGCTTATACTGTCTATAAGAAGAATAGTAAACAATCCAGAGGATATAGCGATTCGCTGAACATTGCCAAAAAAACAACCACAAAGCAAAATTATTTTGTTTCGGTGCGTTACCTGTGGGGAGGTAAAATTCAGGAACAAACTTACCGCATTCCGTTTAACGACCGCAAACTAAATATTTCGGTAACACAGCCAAAAATTGTCTATCCTGGACAAAAATCAAAAATCGATATTTTAGTTTCCGATGTTGAAGGAAAACCGGTTGAAGGCGTTGACCTGACTGCTTATTCGCTAACACGAAAGTTTCATTATTCGCCCCCTGTTTTACCAGATTTTACAAAAAACAGGAAAAATAAAGCGGTTATCAATAATTTTCACTTTGAAGATTTCGGTTTTAATACCGATAATTTCGATTTGGATTATAAAACCTGGAAATTATTAGCCGGATTGGATTCTATCGAATATTACCGTTTTATATATCCCGGAAATTCAATTTATCGCTTCGAATATCCGGCGGACGATTCGCTCACACAATTTGCGCCTTTTGTGGTTTCCAAAGGAGAAATTTTGCCCATTCATGTGATTTATGTGGATAATAACCCGGTATATTTTAGCTGGTCAAACTTTACCCAGCCTTATTCTTTCAAAATCGATAGTGGTTACCATCATGTTAAATTGCGGACAAACTTCAAAAGCATTACGATTGACAGTCTTTATTTTAGTCATGGCAAAAAATTAATTTATAGCCTGAATGACGATTTAAAAACAGCAAACATTCACATCAGGGATGAAAAACCGGAATTAAGTGAGGTAGAGCAGCGTTTACTTTATCGGTATATTTTTCCGTACCGAAATAATTTTGGTGAAAAGTATGCTTATTTATATCAGAACGGTGATGTTCAGTTCCTTAAACCTGAGCTGAAAAGACAACACAATTTTGCAGGACCTGTCGCAGGAAACTTATCGTTTAATGAAATAGACGGCTTTACAACCCATTTCAACCACGAGCCGTTTTTTGAATACAAATTTACACCTGGACTTCTAAAAATGAGAAGCACCAACTCAAAGGAGTATCCCCGTTATTTGAAACAATATCAGCAAGAGCACAATCTATCAGATGTGGTACTAACGAAAGATTCGTTATACAGGCAATGGGAAAATTACCTGAATATAAAACGTTATTCAACTGCGAGGTATCGCTATCCACGTACTACTACTGCCGGACATGGAGAATTGGTATATAGCTTTAAAAAAGATTCGAAAACTTCAACGCAACAACCGCTAAATATATTGGTTTTCAAATATGACAATTCTGAATTTCTCCGTGTTTATCCCGGCCAGGTATCCGACATTCATGAATTTAATGAAGGTTACTATCGCTTGCTGTTCTTTTATGCCGGGGCAAAATACCAAACCATCGATTCGGTTTTTGTGCAACCCAACGGGCTAAATTATTATGAGTTTCAGCAACCTCCGGTTTTAGAGAAAGACTCGTTCAGTACTTATGTGAGCAAGCTCATAGAGGAAACCATTTTTAAATCGGCACCTTATTATCAGGAGGAAGAGAAAGAATTGAAGCAAATCTACAACCAATATCAGCAGCAATTTAAATATTCCGGTGACGGAGAAGTGATTGAAGGATATGTTGTGGAAGAAGGAACGGGTGAACCAATTCCTGGAGTTTCGATTGTTGTGAAGGGAACTACCTATGGAACTATAAGCAATATTGATGGTTATTTTTCGATAAACGTTCCGCAAAATTACCATACGCTGGTTTATTCGTTTGTTGGATTTGAAACAGAAGAACGACAAATCGGGCAGGATGATGTTTCCAATGTAAGTATGACAGCAAGTCAACTAGGTCTAGATGAAGTGGTAGTTATGGGATATGGAATTGAACGAAAATCAAGTCTTACTGCATCTGTTTCGACGGTATCTCCCGGATTATTAAAAGGAATCCCAGGTGTAAGTGGCAATATTTCGCAGGTTTTACAGGGAAAATTGTCGGGTGTAGCCATTTCTTACGATGAGGAATCTGAAAGTACAGAAATCACGATTCGCGGTTCTTCTACTGTCTCTTTTGACAAACCACCTTTGTACATCATCAATGGGAATATATATAGCGGGGATATTTCAAAATTAGACCCGAATTTGATTCAAAATATTCAAGTTTTAAAGGATGCAGAGGCAACTGCTCTTTACGGGGCAAGGGCCGCAAACGGGGTCGTGATTATAGAAACCGGAGGAAGTGCATTTAAAGAAGCTCCTAATCGTGGTGTTAAAGGTGCCGATTACGATGCAGCTTTTCTCGAAACAGCTTCTCATGCCAGTTCTATACGTGAGAATTTTTCGGATTATGCATTCTGGCAACCCCGGTTGATTACTGATAAAGATGGGAAAGCCAGCTTCGATGTTACTTTCCCCGATGATGTTACTAGCTGGGAAACGTTTTATCTGGCTATGAACGGGAAAAAACAAAGTGGTCAGGTTCGGGATTTAGTGAAGTCGTATAAGCCTTTAATGGCACAATTGGCGGTGCCCCGGTTTTTGGTTCAGTCGGATACGACCTTTGCAATTGGTAAGGCGCTCAACTATTCGACCGATTCGGTACTGATTACTACAAACTTTGAGCTTGACGATAAATCGGTATTCAAAAAAACAAGGTATGTTTCCAATTCAGTGCTTGATACACTTCCGGTTGTTGCCAATGAGGATTCGCTTTCGATTAAATATTTTCTGGAAAAAGAAGATGGCTATTTCGATGGGGAAATTAGGACAATTCCAGTTTATCCGCTTGGACTGGAAAAAACAAAAGGCAGCTTTTATGTGCTGGATAAAGATACTTCACTTCATCTTTCGTTTGACACAACTTTAGGAAACGCCACTGTTTATGCGCGTGCCGATGAGTTGGATGTTATTGAGGATGAAATCATTCATTTAAAACAGTACCGTTACAATTGTAGCGAACAACTGGCCTCGAAATTAGAAGCCCTGCTTGCCGAAAAAACGATTTACGATTTTCAAAAGAAGAAATTTAAAGGAGACAATGACGTGGAGAAATTAATTCGCCAGTTGAAAAAGAATCAGAAAGAAAACGGACTTTGGGGGTGGTGGAAAGATTCGGACGAAAAACTGTGGATTAGCCTGCATGTTTTGAAAGCTTTGCTCAATGCTGAGAAATCAGGATACCAAGTGGAAATCGACAAGGAAAAGCTGGCCGGAAATCTGATTTGGGAATTTCAGAATACCCGCAACCTTGATTCAGGGATAAAAATATTGACCGTTTTAAAGTTGTTGGATACGAAGGTGGATTACAAAAAATATATGGCAGATTTAGAAAAAACAAAAAAGCCAAATTTTAATGAAATGCTACAGTTAATGACATTGCAGCAAACCTGTGATATTCGTTTTGATACGGATACACTGAAATATTATCAAAAAAGTACGATGTTCGGAAACATTTATTATGCCGACGACAGTTTACAATCTACTTTATTGGTAAACAACATTCAGAATACGTTGCTTGCTTATCGAATTTTGAAAACCGATTCCGTTGGGAATGCCAGTAAGTTGGGTAGAATACGAAATTACTTTTTGGAAATTCGGAAAACCGGTTACTGGCAAAATACTTTCGAATCGGCGCAAATCATTGAGACTATTTTGCCTGATTTACTGGGAAACCATTCTATTGTTGAGAAGCCAGTGTTAGAAATCAGCGGAGATGTGGTTAAGACTGTTACCAAATTTCCTTTTGAAATGGATGTTGTATCAACACAGAATCTGGACGTGACAAAAACCGGTAGTTTCCCGGTTTATTTAACCAGCTATCAAAATTATTGGGATAAAGTGCCTAAGGTAAAAAGCGACAATTTCGAAATTACAACTCATTTCACAAACGATTCTTCTTCTAAATTAAAAGCGGGGCAGGAAGTAACTCTGACAGCCGAAGTGAAGGTCAAACACGATGCCCAATATGTGATGATTAATATTCCGATACCGGGAGGTTGTTCTTATGCTGACAAGCGAAATTATTTCAAAGATGAATCGCACCGGGAGTATTTCAAAAACGAAACGGCTATTTTCTGCGAATATTTACCGGAAGGTGAATATTCATTTGAAGTTAAGTTGATTCCGAGATACACTGGCAATTATACTTTAAATCCGGCCAAAGCAGAGTTAATGTATTTTCCGGTATTTTCTGGAAACAATGAAGTACGGAAAGTAAGAATCTGGAAGTGATTAATTTTATCTGGCCACACTATGTTGGCCAGATAAAATTGTCATTCAATTATACTTCTTTTAGGTGCTATCAGTAATGTTGTGTCGGATTATCCCTTTATTACTGCCAGCGGGCTTAATTCGACCAGAATATCAACCAAATCGACCTGGTTTGCCATTACTGTATCAATATTTTTATATGCGCCGGGAGCTTCATCCAAATCGCGAGTATTTCGGATGGAGTGTACAATCCCTTTACTATTGAGCTTTTTAATTTCTTCCTCAAGAACCAACTCGCGTTGGGCTTGTTTCCTGCCCATGACACGACCAGCCCCGTGCGAGCAACTATGAAAACTCTCAGCATTTCCTTTTCCGCGAACAATATAGCTTCTTGTTCCCTGTGAGCCAGGAATAATGCCAACTTCTCCCTCTCGGGCGCTGGTAGCCCCTTTTCTATGTATAATAACATTGGTGCTGAAATGTGATTCCCAACGGGCATAATTATGGGCGATATTGATAAATTCAAGGGCAGAAAAGCCCTCGCCGATAACTGAAGAAAATACCGATTTGATACGCTCCATCATCAGCAAACGGTTGGCAAAGGCAAAATCGACACAATACTGCATTTCTGCAAAATAGTCTTTTGCTTCCTGGGTTTCAATGGGCAAGAATGCAAGGTCTTGCTTTTTTATCGACAGACGAATGCCAGCGTTCATTGAGATGAATTGCCATTTTGTTATAGTGTTCGGCCACTTTCAGCCCTATATTCCGACTCCCGGAATGAATCATTATCCAAACGTGTCCATCAGAACCTTTTTGTATTTCAATAAAGTGATTACCTCCGCCCAACGTACCAATCTGTTTTTTTGCTGCTGTATATTGCCTGTGGACAATTCCATGCTCGGGAACATTCTCTAACGAGGGCATTAGGCTTTCTTCCTGAGCGTGTTTGTGATGGTCAAAACCCAACGGTACCAATTCACGAATTCCTGACATGATTGTTTTCAGTACATCTGTATTGATTTCATTCAGCGATGTTTTAACTGCACACATGCCGCAACCAATGTCGACTCCAACCGCGTTAGGGATAACCACACCTTGGGTGGCAATAACTCCACCGATAGGCATTCCGTAACCAGAATGACAATCAGGCATTAAGGCAACGTGTTTAAAAATGAAAGGAAGGTTGGCCAGGTTTCGAGCCTGTGCCAACGCATTCTCTTCAATATCGCTTACCCACATTTTTATCGGGACTCTGCATCCCTCAGATACTACTTGTTTCATAATTGTTAGATTGAAAAATAACGCTTTTACTTTTGGGAAATAAACAATCCTTTCAACTGGTCTAAAACAAGGCCACCGCCGGAAAGTGAGATGTTGTTTACCTTTTCAGTAATCTTTTCCAAATATTCCATTTCCTTCAGTTTGAACAGCATGGTATTTTCTTCCATGAGTTTGGCCGTGTTCAGCAAACTCCGAGTCGAAGCTGTTTCTTCCCTCCGGGTAATGATGTTGGACTGAGCTTTTTTCTCGGCTACCAATACCTGGTTCATGATGTCTTTTACCTCTCCGGGTAAAATAATATCACGTATTCCACAACCTAAAATTTCTACACCAATCTCGCCTGCTTTTGACGCAATTGTCTCAAGTATCGATTCTGAAATTGATGTTTTGCGTTCAAGTAATTCGTCCAAGGTATTCATTCCGATAAATTCGCGGATAGCCAATTGTACCATCACGTAAAGTTGCTTGTCAAATTCCTTATTTTCAAACAAAGCCTTATCGATATCAACCGTTTTATAACGGACAAAGAAATTCACACGCAAAGCAGCTTTATCCTTGGTCAGGATTTCCTGACCGGAGATTTCCATTTGCAGTTGCCGCAAATCGGACTTGACTACAGAAATAGGGATTGGATTTTTCCAGAAGTAATAGACTCCTTTTTCCAAAACCTTATCAACTTTCCCATTAATTATCAAAACACCCTTTTCATAGGATTCAACTACATAAACCCTTACGTACTGCAACACTTCCGGTTTGTGTAACAATTGCATCGGGATATCTTCAGAAATTTCAATCTTGCTTAAGTCTGCTTTTATGAATGAGTAATTGGTTACTCCTTTCCAAAAGGCATATCTTCCCAGGGATTTCGCTCTTAAAAAACGGTATTTGTACAAAGATTTAGTAAATTAGTAGCCAGAAAGGCAAAAGGTGTCTTCAAAAAAAAATGAAAGACACGGGCCCCGTAGCCGTAGAGGCTACAAACAATCTATTTACAGAATCGTTTAAAGTTTTGGAAGACCCACGCAGGACAACAAAAGGTTATTTTTATTACCCATTGGACGAAATACTTTTTTTGTGTATTTCGGCAGTATTGAGTGGGATGAGTTCATGGTTGGGCATAGAGACATTTGGGGGGGAGAAACTTCCTTGGTTGCGAAAATTTTTCCCTTATGAAAACGGCACTCCGTCCCACGATGTGTTGGGGAAACTTTTTGCAAGGCTCGACAACGGGGCGTTCAACGAATGCTTCGCATCGTGGGCAAACAGCGTTTCCGAACTTGCCGAAGGGGAAACCGTCCCCATCGACGGGAAGACGATAAGGGGTTCTGGCAAAGGAGGCGTGCACAAAGCCCTGCACATAGTCTCTGCGTATGCCACCCAGAACGGGCTTTCGCTAGGGCAGGTCGCCACGGACGAAAAGTCGAACGAAATAACCGCAATCCCCAAATTGCTGGGACTCTTGTCAATAAAAGGTTGCACCGTGACTTCGGATGCCATGGGCTGCCAGAAAGAGATTGCAGAAAAAATAGCGTCCAAGGGCGCTGATTACATATTGATGGTAAAAGAAAACCAACCAGGGCTTATGGGACAAGTGAAAAAGCTTTTCCGCATTGCCCGCCCCAACGACAGCAATGCCCACGTTGATTGTGGGCACGGCAGGATCGAAACGCGGGTTTGCGAAACGATAACGGATTTACGGTTTTTGGACGGCAAAGAGGAGTGGACAGGGCTCCAAACCGTTGTGCGCATAAAATCGGAAAGGTGTTTTAAACAAAGTGGGAAGGCCCAAAATTACGAAAGGTATTATATAAGCTCATCTGCACAGGGAGCAGAAAAGTTCAATAAAGACATACGCTCCCATTGGGCAATAGAAAACAACCTGCACTGGAACTTGGACATCGTATTCAAGGAAGACAACGGGTTGAAAAAAAACGGCAACAGTGCCGCCAATTTTAACATTATCGCGAAAATAGCCCTGGCAATGTTGGAAAAAGAACAATCGACCAAGGCTTCGAAGCCGATGAAACGGGCAAGGGCGGCATTCTCTGATTCTTATAGGGAAAAATTAATTGGACCTTAAAAGCGAAATCCCTGGCAGGTGTATGGGATGATAGTATTACTTGCGAATTTTCTTTTTTAGCAATTGTTTTAAGAATTTTAATAACTCTACCTAATAGCTGTGGAGCAATATGATTCTCTGGCTCTTCAATTGCCAATATCGTAAGGAGAGGTCTGGTAACTCCAATGGTTTCCAAATCTTCCTCCTCTGCTAACTTTTCTTCTACGTCTAATAGTGAGCATACAAGTGTCAGATAGAATAATGAGCGATATCCTTCCCCCAATTCGTCAATGCTGAATAGCTTATGAGTGACAGTAGGGCTAAAAGTTATTTCCAGCTTTTTAAGTACTGTATCGAAATCGCTGCCTCCGAAACCAAGAGCTGTATCTCTATAACGTTCATCTTTGTGAAACTTTTGCCAAAATTCTGTGATAGAAGTTTGAACAGTATTAAACTCCGGCAATCCTTTAAAAGCTTCGTTGATCTCGTTTATTTTTTCATCAAAATCCTCTTTAAAATCATCACTCCATTTAATCTTTCTTAGAACCCGGTATAAGATACTACCAGAAGCATACTTTAACTGATCCGTTGGTTTACGTATCGCAGGTACATATAAAATTTGAATAAGGCTTCTGAAATGATTTGGAAAAAGTTGTTTACTATCCTCTTGCTCAAGTTCGTCTTCCGATGTTTTAATAAAGTAGGTTTTGACTTCAATTTCTCCTTGTGGAATTAAATCCGATTTTTTCCAAGTTGCCTCTAATCGTATACGCATGTAAAGATCTCCAAGCAAATCATCAACAACCATATTAGAAAAGAAATGAGGAACTGCTTCCTGCTCTTCTTCTGAAAAGTTGATTCTTACCTCAATACTAAGTTCTCTTTCTGTTATATCATCGGGATTTTCGTTTTTGCCTATGTGAAAATCTTGTCGGTAAATTTCTCGTTCTGACAGAGATGAGCCGAACAGTTTTCTAAGTGCCTCAAGAGCTGAGGTCTTACCAGCACTGTTTTGACCAATAAAGGCCCCCAGTTTGTCATGAAGTGAAATCGTTACTCCCTCAGGTCCAAAGGATTTATAGCCTTTTATTTTTAATGCAGATATTTTCATAGTAGTATTCGAATTAGAGTTTATTGAATTATTTCCACTTTACTTCGACCACTTTGTTGTTTATTCACCCTGATTTGTACAGGTATTCGCTCTGTCATCTCCTGTACGTGAGAAATCACGCCAACCTTACGACCCTGATTGTGCAGTCTCTCTAATGCATCCATAGCTATATTGAGCGTTGACGGATCAAGTGATCCAAAGCCTTCATCAATGAACAATGATTCTACCGTCATACGGCTGGAGGACAAGGATGCCAAGCCTAAAGCAAGTGCCAGGGAGACCAAAAAAGATTCACCCCCCGAAAGTGAATACACCGTACGCACTTCATCTCCCATATCCTGGTCAATGACCTGTAAGCCTAAGGAATTGGGAATCCGTTGCAAGACATATCGTTTACTCAATACTTCTAAATGAACATTGGCATAGCTTAGCAATACATCCAAAGTATATTCCTGTGCAATCTGGCGGAATTTTTTGCCATCAGCCGAACCAATAATCTCGTTCAACTTTGCCCAATTTTCCACTATAGCGGACTGCCTTTCTATATCCTGCAAGAGTGTACCTATACGCTGCTTATTCAGCGTATCTTCTTTTACTTTAAAGTCAATCTCATTGGTCTGTTGCGTGTGTTGCTTTAGTAATTCCTGCGTTTCAGTTCGTAATTCGGTCAATTCTTCGGATGTTCTTTCAGAAGGCCGTTGCTCAATATGTGTTGCCAGTGTTTTTGTTCTTTCCTCCAAAATGGATTTAGCTTGCGTGAACGTATCATCGATAGCACGCAGGCTGGCTCTTTCTGTTTCTATCCAATCCTGGGCAAAAGCTAAAAGAGGTAATAGTTCCTCTTGGGTAAGTGCTGTTTTGTGCTTTTGATTATATTTAGTAAACCATTCGATGAGTTGCTCTTTCAGTTCTGATTCCTGTTTGGATAAGCCGTTTATATCTTTTTCAAGTTGCTCGTGCTGCGCTCTGTTTCGTGTAATATCACCTTGTATCTTTTCCACTGTTTTCCGTTGTTCCTCTAAAATTCGTTTTGCCAGATCAATCGCTTCTTTCATCTTTGTTTCCACTTCTTTTACAGGAGTGCCGTTAAAAAGAGCTGTTCTTTTATCAGACAATTCTTTGTTTTGGTTTTGCAGCTTAGAAAGTTTCTGTTCATTCGCCTGTACTTCTTCCCGGGTGTTCTTGAGTTGCTCCTGCATCCCATTTCTTTTTTCAGACAGTATGGCTTGTTTACGGATATACTCTTCAGATTGCGCTATATTGACTTTCCATTCGCGGGTGAATGCTTTGATGCTGGCGACAAAAGCATCCGGGTTGGACTGCCAGTTCTCAAACCAATTCTCCGAAGAAAAATAAACAGCCAAAGCTTGTGCTATCTCATCCAGTTTTTTATTCATATTCCCCTGCTCTGTCGTGTAACTCTTTTGCTGTTCTTCTAACGATTTCAGGATTCTTTCTGCATCCTTGATTTGATTTTCAATTTGGTTTAATTGTTTATCCAGCGTTGTAAGCTGTGTTTTATGAGCTTCCAGTTGTTCTTTTTGCTTGGTATGAGACTGTATTTTTACTTGTAATTGCTGCTGTTTTGTTTTTTGTTGCTGTAATTGTTCCTGTAACCAGGTGGTTCTTTCCTCAAAAAGATGTCCATTACATTTTTTAGAGACCTGAAATTTCGACCACGCCGTTTCGAGTTCTTTTAAGGATTTATTGTTCTGTGAAGTTTTATCTTCCAATTCCCCATTCACTTTTTCTAATTCGGTGCAGCTCTGTTTCAGCCGGGTATGGGAAGTCAATTGCTGTGTATAAGAAGCTTCGACTTGCATATGCCCGGTTTCCAGTTCGGAAAGTACAAGATCAAGTCCCGGATGATGCGAAACGTATGGATGGTCAGTGCTGCCACAAACCGGACAAGGTTCCTTTGGCTTTAATTGATTCCGAAGCCGTTCCACACTTTCTGCTGCTACTAATTTCGCTTTTTCAAGCATTTTTAAAGAAGCTGCTCTTTCTGCTGTCCTGGTTTCCAAAAGCTTTTCTGCTTCCACGAATTGAGCCGTGTTTTGCTCCAGCGCTTTTCTGTTTTTTTCAAGTGATTTTTGTAAAGTATTTTTTTCTGTTATAGCTTGAAACAATAATTTCCAATGAGCCGTTGCCGCAATCAGGTCTCCTATGGAAGTATCTAAAGACGACTTTTCATTTTCGACATCCTGAATAGAAACAGCCGATAAAACGGTATTCAAAGACTGGTATTCACTTTGTCTTTGTTGCAATGAAGTTTGAATCGTGTTTAGTTGCCGCTTCAAAGCCAGTTGCTCTTGTTGGTTTTTTGTGATATTTTCTTCCGTAGTACGAATACGTATAGTGTAATTTTGAAGGCTTTCCAAAATTTCTTTGGCATCTCCTAATTTGGATAAAATCAGATTCTCCTGTTCAGCAATTTGCTGACGAGATTCGTTTTCAGCTTTCCACTGTCCAAGTTTTACTCTTTCCTTTTCTAAATTTTCCAACTCTTTAACAGTCTGGGAAAATTGTTCTTTTTGTTGTATTTCTTTTTTACGAACAGTGGTGACATCTTCGTTTGTTTGTTTTATCTGTTCTGCTTTTTCAGTGAGTTGTACATCCAATGTTTTTGCTGTATTCAGCAGAGGTTGAGCCTGTTCTTCTTCCTGTATTTTAATGTTTAATGTCTTCATTGCCTGCTCAAAAGCAACATCGGATATTTTTTTCTGTTCTTTTAGAGAATTTAGGTTAGTGGAAAGCTCCTCATCCTGGTTTGACTTAGAAGTAATTTGTTTTTGAGCATTCTGTAGCTCACTAACAATATGTCTGGCAGGTTGGATACCAACAATTTGTTGAAATTTCTGCTCCCGTGATTTCGCTTCTATTTTTGCTGTATTTGCCTGGTCATGCAGTACATTCGCAGACTGAACTCCTTCCTGTAATTTCAGCCATTGTTCATGCCAGTTCAATTCCTTATTCAGATAGGCAAGTTGCTTTTCGCCAGTTTCTATGGATGCCTTTAACGTCTGTTTTTGCTCTTGTAAAGCGCTTAATTCTTCTGTAGTAAGAGTAGCTATTCCTTCCCTTTGTACATTCAGTTCCCTGAGTTGTTGCTGTTCTTCCCGATGGTGTTCAAAAACCTTTTTAGAGATTTCAGAATAAATATGCGTACCCGTCAACTTTTCCAATAAGGATGATTTTTCATCTTTTCCTGCCTTCAGGAAAGCCGTAAAGTCCCCTTGTGCCAATAAAACAGAACGGGTGAATTGTTCAAAGTTCAACCCGACCAATCGCTCTATTTCTGCCAGCAACTCCGTTTTTCTGCCTGGTATATCCTGATTGGTGGAGACATTTTTCAAATACATCTCATAAGCTTGCAGGTTACCGTCAGCTTTATTGCGTGCTCTTCTTACACTCCAGTTAGCCTTATAACAGTGTCCATCAATCCCTTCAAAATCTACTTCGGCATAGCCACTGGACGTGCCATCTCTTAAAATTCCCCGTACATCATCCTGTTTAATGGTACTTCCCTTTACGTCCGTGATATCTATGCCATTTTCGGCCAGCCTGTACCGGGGAGTCCGGGCATAGAGAGCAAGACATAAAGCATCTAATACGGTTGATTTTCCCGCACCGGTAGGGCCTGTTATAGCAAAGATACCTGCCGAAGAAAGTGGTTCCTCACTAAAATTAATCTCTGTATTTCCATCCAGAGATGCTAAATTTTGAATGCGTATGGCTTGTATCTTCATGGGCTATATTTCCGATTCGTTTACTTCCTGTGTAACCTGTTGAAAAAGCTTCTGCAGGTCTTCGGGGATGGGATTGTTATATTTACTTTGATATACTTTATGCAGCACTTCCAGTGGTTGTAGCTCGTTAAGTTGATCTGGGGCTAACACTTTATCTTCATCAGGTTTCGTTGTTGAGGTATTATAGCGAACATCTATTTTTGCCAGTCTGAAATTCTTACCGGAAAGCGCGGTTTCCACGTTATGCCGCAAGCCAGGCTCCGGCCCATCCAGTAATACAAGTACTTCCAGATATGGTGCAGTATGGATATCTCCTTCAAAAGCCGCTAATTGTTCCACAGAAGAAAGGACTTCCGCCAGAGAACTGTGTACGGCAGGAATTCTCTTAAGAGGAACTGAAACTGGAATTTCGATTGTTTTCAGTCCTTCTATATTGTCTTCAGCTATGTCGAATACAATGACTTGATGCTTATAATTTGTTTCTGAAAAAGACATAGGCAAGGGACTGCCACAATAACGAATATGCTCTTTACCTCCAACACGTTGGGCTCTGTGAATGTGTCCCAGAGCCACATACCGGATATTGCTATTAAATGCAGTTGCCGAAATACATTCCACACCGCCCATAATCAATCTTTCCGTTTTATCGATATCGCCCACCTCTGCCTGTTGAGCGTGCAAATGTCCCATGGCTATAATGGCTTGCCCTGGCTCTTTCTGCGATGCAGCATAATCGTAAGCCGTTTTATAAAACGAGGTAACACCTTCGGCATAAGGATTAGCACAATCCGGTATTGAAGGATAATCTCCCATTCGTAAAAATGGAGCCGTTATACACCAGACTTTTGTGTTGTCCTCATTGTCTTTTAGAGGTATGGTGATTTTACTATAGTCAACAACACCATGCTCATCTTTTTCGACAAGTCCTACAATATGGATGTTAGACGATTCTAAAAGAGGTTTCGGGGATTCCAGGCGTGATGCAGAATCGTGGTTTCCGGCAGTAACTATAATCTGTAAATCCGGATTTTTCTTCACCGCTTGGTTTAGAAAAGAGTAAAACATTTTTATAGATGATGCTGAAGGATTGGATAGGTCAAATACATCACCACTTATCAATAAAACGTCTATCTGTTCCGTCAATAGAGTCTCCAGCAACCAGTTCAAAAATTGCTGGTGCTCATGTGCCCGGTCATATTCATGAAAAAATTGCCCAATGTGCCAGTCAGCGGTATGTAAAAATCGTATCATATCATTTTTATTTCAATTTCAATAACTCTTCCACCAGCACCCACACCATCGTACAGGGATTATGATTGGCATAATCTTGACGTTCTCCGTAAATTTCTGCCAAGCGTTTCCCGTTTCGGATGGCATCTTCCTGACTACCATGTTCTTTTAGCCATGCATACATCTGCTCGCTGTTTTTTTCATAGTGAAAGCCTTCTCCAAGAAAAGGTTTCAGGTTATTTTCAATCAATCCCTTAAAATCCTTTCGGGACATAGCATTCTCATAATATTGAAAATGTAGTAAATACCACAATTCAAATGCCTCGTTGCTCCAGGCACAACCAATTTCAGGTTTATTCTCTTTACATCGCTGAATGGCAGTATTAAAGTTGTTCGCAGAAAAACTATCCCGGTCAAAAACTACCCATAACCGGTCAATAATCCGGCCCTGATTTTTCTCGTATTCAGACTTTAGTCTTAATGCTTCATTTAATAGCGATTGTGTGTTCATGCCTGTTCCCTCAACATCAATTTGATAGGAGGTAAGTACTCCTTTGGGTAAATCTTGCTTTAACCCTTCAAAATAGTTAGGCTCTGTAGCTTCTCCTTCGCACACGATGAGGTAGTACTTACGCTTGCTGCGAATATTTTTCTTTCGCTTTTGTTCTTCTCTCGCAAACCGCTTTAGCCGTTCGTTGGGGATTTTTATTTTTCGTGCCATTCCATTATAATATCTGAGAGGTTACCAATAAACGGAATTGCACCGTAACGCCCTTCAATATAATCTTTTTCGAATGAACGGTCTTTTCGTATCGTTTTTCCTTCTTCTTTGTATTCTACCAAAGAGTACATATCGGAAGCGCCAAACAGGTCCTTTTCAATAAAATAGATCTGATCCCTGCGGTAGTTGCCATAATACAATAAATTAGTATCGTGTGTAGCAAAAATGAGCTGGGCATTATTGGGGTTAAACTGTTTAGAATTAAAGAGCCGGGTAACAGCCAGAGTTAATAGCGGATGTAAACTGGCGTCCAACTCATCTATTACCAATACACCTCCGTCATTAAGGACATTAAATACAGGCCCTGAAATATTGAAGATTTTGTTGGTGCCGGAAGATTCCTGGTTCCGCATATCAAATTCTACGTGACCAACAATTTTATTTTCGTTGTTATATTTTTTGTGTATGGTCTTAATATCAATTTTGAAAGCCCCTTCCAAGTCAGTTATTAATTGCTTTACAAAGCCTTCCTGCATATCTTTTGGAAGTTCTTTTGGATCAAAAGGCTTTTTATTAATAGATATGTCATCAAATCCCATATCCAGCTTTTTATAAAAGTTAAGCAATTTAGGACTGGTTTGCTTATTTCCCAGCATGCCGAATGTAACACCTTTGTAACCTTCATGCGTAAGTCCAGAAATGGTAATGAAATTATTAAACCACAGCATGATTTTTTTTGCAATTTTCCCATTAAACTGATCTGTCACGGTAAGAAACAGTGCATTATCCCTGGTTCTCCCTTCAAGGTCTTTCCCTTCAGGAAAATTTTTCATTACTTCGATACCATCATATTCCCTAAGAAACATGGGTTTCTCAGCGTTTTTGGGCGCTTCAAACAGCCATTCTGCATGTACCTGTTTATTATTTACTTCGAAGCCATACCGATAGCGAACGTTGTCAATGATAAATATTGCTTCGAAAAAAGATGGGGCTTTCTCTGTTTCCGTGCTTAGTAAAAAGGGAGTCACATCTAATTCATCTGTAGATGATTGATCGAAAGACTGTAACACGAGACGTCGCATAGTTGACATTGCCCGAATAAAATTGCTTTTACCACTCGCATTTGCACCATAGATTACAGCCCCTTTTAATAAATCAATTCGTTCGGTAGAAAATATATTGGTGTCAATATGCTCCTTAATTGAGGTAGCAGCAAGACTCAACGTCGTTTTTGTTTTAAATGAAAGAAAATTGCCTACTGAAAATTCGAGTAACATACTTTTTATTTTATGAGAATATTTCTCAAATATACAAAAATAGAATCAAATAATTACAATATTTGAGAATAATTCTCATTTTTAAATATAAATAAGATTGTTCAAATTCAAATTATTCAAAATTCTCCTATGGCATTCGAATCAGTAAATAGCTATATTAAAGATGATTACACCTTTCTTAAAATGACTTTATTTATAGTTCTAACAAACAAGAAGCTTCTTAATAACTAATTACAAGGCTTTTATGAATTTCGAACCTAACTGATACAGAATTTTAACCATCTAATAGTGGAATTAAAGCTTTTGGGAGATTTTTCGGTCATTTAACGACATTTCAAAAATTCATTTAATCAAAAAATGGACGAATAACAGAAAGCACTGATGAACATTTGAAAAGTAACCTAAGAATTCTCAGTGTATGTAGCAAGACATACATTCGTGATAACAGCAACTACTTTTTTTAATGTATTTGTTGTCAATTGATTTGAAATGACAAAAACTCGTAACCAGTTATATCTGTTTAGCCAGCAATTTCAAATCGCCCTCTATCCTGTCCGACCAAAGCAAGCCATAATTCAAACGCATACAGTTATTAAACTGGTTCTGTAATGAAAATACTTTACCGGGGGCAATAGCAATATTGTTCTGCAACGCTTTTTTGTACAAATCAACCGTATCAACAGCTTTGTCCAGTTCAACCCAAAGAAACAATCCTCCTTGCGGACGGCTTACCTTTGTGCCCTCGGGAAAATAATTGGTTATTGCCTGTGTATACAGCAAGCAATTGGTATGCAAGATGTGCCTTAGCTTTCTCAGATGATTTTCATAAGCCCCTGTTTGAAGGAAGTTTGCAATAGCCTGATGTGTTAATGTCGTTGAAGCGATGGAATGCACCATTTTCAAACGGACAATCTTCTCCTTGAATTTTCCCGGGGCAATCCATCCAACCCTGTAACCAGGAGCGATTGTTTTACTCACTGAACTGCAACACAGCACCATTCCTTCTTCATCAAATGCTTTGCACGTTTTCGGTCGGTTGTTGCCGAAATACAAATCGCCGTATAAATCATCCTCTATCAGCGGGACGTGATAACGGGCCAGCAATTTTACCACCTCCAGTTTATGCTCATCCGGCATACAGCTTCCCAAAGGGTTGCTGAAATTGCTAACCAGCAGACAAACGTTGATTTTTTCGTGCAACAACACTTTTTTTAGGGCATCAATCTCAATTCCTGTAGTGGCATTTGTCGGTAATTCAATGACCTGTAACCCCATACTCTGGAATAGTTGCAACAACCCGAAAAACGCAGGACTTTCAATAGCGATTGTATCACCCGGCTTGGTTGTTGCCATTAGACAATATGCAATTGCATTTAAACAACCTGATGTAGTAATAATTTCATTATCTGAAAGTTGTGCCCCTGTTTTATAAAACCATCTTGCAATATGTTTCCGTAAATCCTTGTTCCCCTCAATTGGTTCATATTCGGTGCCACAACCTCCTAATTTTTTTATTGCTCCGGAAACTGCCCTGTTCAATTGTCTGACTGGCAATAATTCTGAAGAAGGGGCTCCCAAAGCAAAACGCGTAACTTTCTTGTTATTGATTGATTCAAATATACTTGACACCAAAGCATCATCCGTTTTTCCGGAATTAGCCATTTTAGGATTACTCGTTTGAGGCAATTCAAGACTGTTCTTCAGCCAGTTGGAAACAAAATAACCGGACTTGGGCCTGGACAAAATCAGTGACTTGCTGATAAGCGTAAAATAAGCCATTTGAGCGGTACTCATGCTGACATTGTATTTTAAACATACAGTTCTGACAGAAGGTAATTTATCTCCTGCCACCCAAATACCTGTTTGTATCTGCTCCTCAATTTCACTTGCAATTGCTAAATACAAGTGTTCTTTTGTTGAATGTTTCGGCATAATCTGTATTGGTCAAATAATTAAATTCTGTATCTGTACCGATGCAAAAATAGTTTGTAACATTGTATCATTAAATAAATCAAGAGAAAAAAGTGAAAAAAATCGGAATTATTATTTGTGGCCGCTATCAAACTTGCGGTGGCGGTAAATGCATGAGGGCCATGCGGGAACATTTAGGGGGATTTGCCCTATATCCCAAAGACGAAGAATTGACATTGGTAGGATATTCATACTGTGGTGGCTGTCCGGGCGGAAATATCGAATATTTACCGGAAGAAATGGTGAAAAATGGTGCAGAAGTCATTCATCTTGCCACCGGCCTTGTGGTTGGCTATCCTCCGTGCCCTAGGATTAAACAGTTTCAGGAATATATTGAAACCCGGTTTAAAATCCCTGTTGTAATTGGAACACATCCGATACCGTTGAAATACTATAATACCCATAACGACCTTTCATTTTGGAATTCGACCTACCGGGAAAAATTGATACCTCACTTATTAAGTGAAGACAAAACGGTTATGGAATCGTACAATTAAGAGTCAAATATTTGTAAATCAAAAAAATATGAACACAAAAAACATTCCGTATCAAAACATTGATTGGAAAAGTATTCCCCGAACGGAACATAAAGGCGAAACTGGTACAGCTTATTGGCAAACGTTGCAATTTGACGGATTGCGGATAAGATTGGTTGAATATTCAAAAGGTTATATTGCAGACCATTGGTGTACCAAAGGGCATATTGTGCATTGTTTGGAAGGCGAATTCGTTAGCGAACTCAAGGATGGAGAAAAATTTGTTTTGACAAAAGGAATGACTTATGTGGTTTCCGATGAATTGAGTTCGCACCGTTCATCTACGGAAAATGGTGTCAAGTTGTTGATTATCGACGGCGATTTTTTGAAATTGGAACGTGATTAATATTTGACAGTCTTGTAAAATAAATTTACACTATTTGTTTTGTTTTTTTGTTAAGTAGCTATGTGAGTGAAAGATAACAATACGGTATCTTTTTTGCTTATTTATGGCAAGTACAAGTAATCAAAAAAAGCCATGCTGCAACTGAAAAGAATATTCAAATCCGTTTTAAGGTACAAAATGTCCTCGGGCTTGACCTTATTGAGTCTGGTAACCGCTTTTACAGGAATTATCATACTGACATTGTACGTGTCGTGGGAAAAGAGTTTCGACACCTTTCACGAGAATGCCGATTCTGTTTACAGGCTCGAAACGGTGCTTTATGACGATAACGTCCCCGCTTTAATGAGCAAAACCATTCGCGAAAACGTACCCGAAGTTGAACAAATCACAGCACTTGCCGTCAATCGTGGAAAAATAACCACCCCGAAACTGAACGAAACCAATGTCAACTTCGTGGAATCTTCGGTTTTTGTCGAAGAAGGGTTTTTCGATATTTTCACATTTCCCTTAATTATGGGCAAGAAGGAAACGGCATTGAAAGAGCCGCATTCCGCCGTCATCTCCGAATCATTGTCGCAGAAACTGTTCGGCGGGGCAAACCCAGTTGGCGAGAATATTATAGTACAAGGCATTACGTACAAAGTAACCGGGTTGATGAAGGATTTCCCGCGTAATTCATCGTTCCGCACCAATTGCCTGCTGTCATTTTCAACGCACATTGAAGAAAGCAGTTTAGATTATTTCAATGTTTGGGACGAGTGGGGCTTTACTGTTTTTATGAAATTGCAACCGGGCGTTTCCTCCGAAACTGTTGCCAAAAAAATCAGCAAAATAGATGTCATAAGCGGACAGGAAGAATTAAAAAACCTTGCAGGACAAAACAATGCCAGTTGCACCATTTTTCTGCGCCCGTTGAAACAAATCCATTTTGCACCCGGGGCGATAAACGGGGTCAATCCTGTTATACTGGATGTCTTTATTTTGATGATACTGATTTTGTCGGTGATGGGGGCTGTCAACTTTATCAATTTTGCCACCTCGCAAGCACCGTTGCGTGCAAAAGCCCTTTCTGTTTCGAGGTTTTTGGGTGGAAGGCGCATCTCGGCAATGGGGCAGCTTATTGCCGAATCGGTCATCCTTTCATTGGTTGCGATGGCTGTTTCATTTCTTATTTACAAAATTTCGTACCGTTCCATAGAATCCCTTTTTGGGATAAGCGGGCTTGATATGGAAGGGCGCTCGGTTTTTATTTTGGTATTTGCCCTCTTTGCAGTGGTTTTTGGCATTATTGCAGGGCTGTACCCTTCGCGTTACGTCACTTCTCCGCCTTTGGCACAGAGCGTGAAAGGCAATATCCATTTCTCCGGAAAAGGCAAATCGTTCCGCAACCTGTTGGCAACCGTTCAGTTTGTGTTTACCATCGGGCTGATAGCCTCGTCGTTCATCATCGAAAAACAACTGAGCTATTGGCGCAACTTCGACATTGGCATTGATAAAGAACACGTAGTGTACATCAATACCACCGGTGCTATAAAAGAACATTACCAGGCCTTTGCCGGCGAACTGATGAAGGACAAGGACATTACGGGCTATACCTACACGCAGTTCATTCCCGGCAATGTTGAGATGGGTTGGGGAACAGTCATCGACGGGCAGAACATACAAATGAAATGTTGGCCGGTTGACGAGCATTTCCTCGATTTCTTTGGTATTGAGATAGAAGAAGGGCGGAAGTTTGGCTATAACGAAAATTCCGACATCAACGCGTTTATCCTGAACCGGAAAGGCGTTGAGAAATTTGGATGGGATAATGTGCTTGAACGGCAAGTTACAGGATTTGGATTTGCCTACAGCCCGATTGTAGGAGTTTCAAAAAACTTCAATTTTTCATCGTTGGCAAGCGAGGTGGAACCGATGGTTTTTTGGCGTACCAACGGTCGGAAGGACAAGTTACTGTTGCGCTTAAGCCCCGGTAACTATACCCAAACGGTGGCTTACATCAAAGATATTGCCTCGAAATTCGACCCGAAAAATCCTGTCGATGTCAAATTCCTTGACGACTCGTTGAATGAATTGTACAACAATGAAGAAAAAACGGCACGCTTTGTCGAGTTTGTAGCCCTTTGGACCATCCTGCTGTCGGTCATCGGGTTGCTCGGTCTGGTGGTTTTCATTAGCCGCGACCGCATCAAGGAAATTGGTATCCGAAAAGTCAACGGCGCTAAAATCACCGAAATACTCACAATGCTCAATAAAGACTTTGTCAAATGGGTAGCCATTGCCTTCGTTATCGCCACACCCGTTGCGTGGTATGCCATGCATAAATGGCTCGAAAACTTTGCTTACAAGACCACGCTGAGCTGGTGGATATTTGCTTTGGCCGGCTTATTAGCTTTGGGGATTGCACTACTGACGGTAAGCTGGCAAAGTTGGAGGGCAGCAACAAGGAATCCGGTAGAGGCTTTGAGGTATGAATAAAAAAGATTGAAAAAAGCTATGATTAAAAATATTTTTAAAACCGCAATTAAATATTTATGGAAAAACAGGGTTTATAATTTTATAAACATACTGGGATTGACCGTTTCGATTACTTCAATTCTTATCATACTTGTTTATATTGGGAATGAACGTAAATACGACACCCAAATCAGTAATCGTGATAAAATTTATCGGATCGGGACCAATTGGGCAACTATGCCATCGTTTATCGGGCATTTCTTAAAAAATGAATCGGGCTATATCGACGATGTGGCCCGTGTAAAAATGGAGGAACATGAAATCAGTTATAACGATGAGGTTTTTCTGATGGATAATATTGGAATGGCAGATGCCAATTTTTTCAACATATTTAATTTCAAATTTTTGCTTGGAAATCCGGAAAATGCACTCCAAAAAAAACATTCAATTGTACTTACGCAAAGAGAAGCTGAACGGATCTTTGGGAAGACCAATCCGCTGAATCAAACAATCCTCTTAGAAAATAAGTATCCATTTACCATAACTGGGGTGGTGGAAAGTCCAGACTATTTTCATTTGCCATTTACGGCTATTGCCACATTAGAAAGTCTTAAAGAACTTGCTTATCCGGAAATACTGGAACAAAAAGACGGATGGAGCTATTTTACCTATATCGTGGGAAAACCTTCGATGACAGGCGCCCAAACCGAGGAACGGTTAAATAGCAAACTTAAAGAACTTGGGGAATATAAAAACCAGCAATTCCATTTATCTGGCCTCGATAATTTGTATTTTGCATCGCCCCTGTATTATGAAGGAAGCACGCGCCATGGAAGTAAAGCTATTCTGTTTGTCCTTTTTTCCATTGCGGTGTTGCTTTTTATCCTGGCCGGAATCAATTTTATAAACCTTACCAATTCACGGACTAACATCCGGTTAAAAGAAGTAGGAATAAAAAAACTGATTGGAAGTCCGAAAGGTACTTTGATAATTCAGTTTCTGGCTGAATCGATTATGCTATTGCTTATTGCCTTGGGACTCTCATTGTTGCTTGTAAAAATGGTCGAGCCTTCTTTTTGCAATTTGATCGATAAAATAATTGATTTTAATACTATTTATTCTCCTTTAAATCTCCTCGTAGTAACGTTATTGATCATTTTAACGGGAATACTGACAGGGTTGTCCCCAGCTATTAATATAAACTCAGTTCAATCCATTTCGCTTATAAAAAACAAAATGGACAGGTTCTCTCAAAAAACCATTTTTAGTAAATCGCTGATAACTTTTCAGTATGTCATTTCAATTGTATTGATAGCCGGAACATTAGTTATCATAAAACAACTAACGTATTTGAAAAATAAGGATCTGGGTTTTTCACCCCAGCAAATTGTTTGTGTTAAGCTAAACGATGAACTGCGGGCTCAGCAAAAAGCCTTCAAAAACGAGCTGCTTCAAATTCCGGGAGTGTTGCAGGCCGCCTATTCGGGAAATACCATGGGGCATGACTGGTCGAACTGGGTAAATGAAATGGACGGCAGTGGCAAAGCATTTAAGGTAAATTGTGTTGAGCCGGGATATTTCGACCTTATGGGCATTAAATTGAAGGATGGGCGAATATTCAGGGAAGACGAACCGGATAAAAGTTACATTATTAACGAAACAGCAATAAAACAGTACGATATAAAAAATCCACTCGAAAAATCCATGGAAAGAGAAGGAAAGATCTATCCCATTATTGGGGTGATGAAAGATTTTAATTTTCAATCGCCGCAATACCCGATTGAACCGGTGCTGTTTTATTTCAGAGAAAACAGGTACAACCTCATTAACTTAAAAATTAATGCTGCCAATGCAAAACAGGTGATGGAAAGCATTGAGAAAGTGTGGGAGAAGTTTAGTCCGGCGCACGTATTCGAATACAATTTTCAGGATGATTTATACGATAAGCAATATAAATCGGCAGAGCAATTCAGCACTTTGGTTGGAATTGGCGGAGTGATTGCCATAATGATTGCATGTCTTGGAATTCTGGGATTATCTATCTCGCTAGCAGAACAAAAAATCAAAGAAATCGGCATAAGGAAAGTGAACGGTGCCAAAATATCAGAAATACTCACAATGCTCAACAAAGACTTTGTCAAGTGGGTAGCTATAGCTTTCATCATTGCCACCCCTGTTGCCTATTTTGCAATGCACAAATGGCTCGAAAACTTTGCCTACAAAACCACTTTGAGTTGGTGGATATTTGCTTTGGCAGGCGTGTTGGCATTGGGCATTGCGTTGTTGACAGTAAGCTGGCAAAGTTGGAGGGCGGCCACGCGAAACCCGGTGGAAGCGTTGCAGTATGAATGAATAATTGGTATACGATGATAAAGACAATTTTCTTTGATTTTGACGGTGTGGTAATCGATTCAGAACCTATACATGCCAAAACAAAAGCGTTGGCTTTGGAGTGCTATGGTGTCGATTATCCCGAAGACATATTTGATAAGTATAAGGGTGTGCCCGAAGACAAATTTTTTATTTATGTGTCGGAACATTTAGATTTCCAACATCGTCCGTACAGTTTACTTTTAAAGAAACGTCATGAGTATTTATTGGAAATGCTTCCTGAAATGCCGGTTATTGACGGCTTTTTTGATTTTATGGAATTTATCAAATTGAAAAAGATACGCGCTGTACTTGTTACTTCGTCAACAAAGTCGGAGATTGCAAACATCGATAAGTATTTGAACCTTACTTGTCTTTTTGACAAAATCATTTCGGCAGAAGCAACTCCCCGACATAAGCCGGACCCTGCACCATACCTGAAGGCATTGGAAATAATGGATATTGATAAAGAAGAGGCTATAATCATTGAAGATTCACCGAACGGAATAATCGCGGGAAAAGGTGCGGGGTGCAAGGTTTATGCCTTAACAACCACCTTCCCCAAAGAAGAACTGATAAAAGCAGGGGCTGATGATGTATTTGAAAATTACAAAGATTTAGAATCATTCATTGCCGGTTTATGAAAAAAATCCTATTTGGTTTAGTAGTTTATTTATCAACATTGGTGAGTGTTCATTCCCAAACTTTGAAGGTAAATATTGAGTCGTCCATTGGCTTGGAAAGCCTACTGACATTGAACGCATTGGCAAATCCTGCGGATACCACTTTTTCGGAAGACCAAAAATATTGGACGAAGTTAATCGAAGAGCGTATAGATGTAAAAGATGCTTTTGATTTTTGGAAAGGAAATGGAATAGGCTTATCCTATTTGTTTTCTTGTTTTCCCGGCCCAAGAATCAACGATATTATCGATTTGCTCGAAAAAAAGGAAGATTCGTTTTTTCACGAGTTGGAACATCGAATTGCCGAGCAGGAATATGTCGAGGTGTTTGATAAATTAAAGAACAACAAAGAAAGCCTCTTGCTCTATTTAAAGTTTTTGGAGCAAAACAATTTTAGCACTTATTGGAGGGAACATCATTCCGTTGCAGTTGAAAGAGCCATTGTAAAAACCTGTGAATTTGCGGATAAGCTCAATGTTAGTGATTTGCAAAAGTCATTGTCGTTATTTGGCATCCAGGCTGATACCGCGACTATTTATGTAACCTATTATTCCGGAAACTACGGGTATTCTTTGCTCAACAATGGGATCGGTATTTCTGTGCAAAGTTCAGGCGAGTTCCCGTACTTGTTTCCCCATGAAATCTGTCATCAATACACGATTCCGGATTCGTTAAAAGATTATTTTGAAAAATTGCATCAGGAGAATGCGTTTTATTCGGAAGCATATAACCGCATTTACAAGGATTTTAAAGAAGGACGCGAAGAAGAATTGGTCATCGCTGCCGGATTGTATGTGTCCTACCGGTCGGGCTTGCTTACGAAGTACCAGTGTTTACGAAAAATAAAATTTGCGTTTGCAGACCAGAAAACATTGAATATGGGGGCTCCGGTAGCCGGAATTATTTTCAATGAATTGCTCTTGCGTGGTGATTCCGCTTTGCAAAAAGGTTATTCCGGTTTTGTCGGGCAACTTATCGATGAAGGTTTGTTTTCTTCCGAATTGATTCAGCAAAATTATTATAAATCTATCCAAAGCATTAGCGGAATAGCCGGTATGAAGCTTATTGAAGAGAACGGAAATCAAATTATTGTTGATAAAGTCTATCAGAACTATCCGGCATCAAATGAAGGTATCCGTAAAGGGGACAGAATTTTATCTGTTGATAACAAAACCCCGGGAAATATGGATGAATGCCTTGAATTATTGTCTGGGAATAAAGGCGATTCTAAGCATTTGCAAATAAGCAGGGATTCTCAAAAAATGGGAAAAACAATTGAATTACAGTAAAAACACAAAGCAAAATGGATAAGAGGTTGGTAACATTAAATTCCCCGTTGGAGTATCAAATTGGCTTTTCAAGGGCTGTAAGGATTGGCGATTTTATTGAAGTTTCCGGGACTGCACCGATTAATAAAGACGGTTCAACTGCTTTTAAAGGCGATTTGTACAACCAGTCAAAGTTCTGCATCGAAATTATCAGGGATGCCATTGAACAGGCAGGTGGAAAATTAGAAGACGTTGTGCGGACACGGATTATGCTGAAAGATATACAGCAATGGAAAGAAGCAGCAAAAGCACACGGTGAATATTTCTCAGAAATAAGGCCCGCTTGCACTTTCGTTGAAATAAGCAGGTTTATTGATGTGGATTGGTTGGTTGAAATAGAGGCAAAATGTATTGTCAAATAGAGGATATAGTAAAATGAAAAACAATCAATTAGCATCCCAAATGTTCAGTGAACTTGCCGACAAACGTATTTTTGATCAGGCAAAGGAATACGCATTCGATTATGTCGACAAAGCTTTTGAACGCAATGTGTATCCGACCAACGATGCCCTTGAAAATTTAAGAGTTTTTGATGAACCAATGCCTTCTGGAAAGGGCGATGCAAGCGAAATACTGACTCTTTTACACCGTTTTGGCTCTCCGGCCACCGTTTCACAAATTGGTGGCAGGTATTTCGGATTTGTCAACGGAGGCGTTATTCCGGCAGCATTGGCGGCAAAGTGGTTAAACGATTTTTGGGATCAGAATACACCGTTGTATCTTACTTCACCTATTGCATCCAAACTCGAATCGGTGGTTGAAAAGTGGTTGAAGCAGATTTTCAATCTTCCCGATGAAACGGTTGCCGGCTTTGTGAGCGGAAGTTCGATGGCAATTTTGTGCAGCTTGGCAGCGGCAAGGTTCCGGATTTATCAAAAAATCGGCTGGGACATCAATGCCAAAGGATTGGTTAATGCTCCGAAAATCAGAATCATTGCCGGAAAACATGCACATGGTACAGTGCTGAAAACCATTGCCTTGCTTGGTTTAGGCAAAGACAATATCGAATGGGTGGATGTGGACTCGCAAGGGCGGATAATTCCCGATAAAATTCCGCAGTTGGATGAAACTACCATTTTGATTTTGCAGGCTGGTAATGTCAATTCGGGGGCGTTCGATGCGTTTAATGAAATCTGCGACAAAGCCCGAAAAGCCGGTGCGTGGATTCATATTGACGGCGCTTTCGGGTTGTGGGCTGCCGCTTCAGAAAAACTTAACCATTTAACTAAAGGAATGGAAAAAGCCGATTCGTGGTCGGTGGACGGGCATAAAACCCTGAACACGCCTTACGATTGCGGCATTGTGTTGTGCAAAGACAAAGAGGCCTTAACTTCAGCTCTTCAAGCTACCGGTTCGTACATTATGTATGGCGAAAACCGCGACGGGATGCTTTATACCCCCGAAATGTCGCGCCGGGCAAGGGGCGTTGAACTTTGGGCAACAATGAAATATCTCGGAAAACAAGGCATCGACGACTTAGTGTTTGGTTTGCATGAAAGGGCTGTCCAATTTGCCAAAGAACTTTCCGAAAACGGCTTCCAAATATTGAACGATGTCGTTTTCAATCAGGTGTTGGTGGCTTGCGGCAACGATTCAGAAACGGAAGAAACCCTCAAAAACCTGAAGGAATCAAGGGAATGCTGGTGTGGCGGTTCGCAATGGTTCGGACGGAAAGTTATCCGCATCAGCGTTTGTTCGTGGGCCACAACTGAAGAAGATGTAAGTCGCTCGGTAAAAGCATTCTGTGAAGATTGTGCATCATATTAAAAAAAGAAGATATAGCTAATGGAAATAAAAATTTCAGAAACACGGGATATTAAAATAGAACAAGTATTAGAATTATATAGAGCCAATGAATGGAGTTCTGCCGATAAACCGAAAGAATTGTACAATGCTTTGATTAATTCGCATTCATTGATAACCGCTTGGGATAAAGATAAATTAATAGGACTTGGAAATTCCATTTCAGATGGATATTTAGTCGTTTATTATCCCCACTTACTGGTCCATCCTGATTATCAAGGCAAAGGGATAGGTAAAAAGATTGTAGATAGGATGTTCAGAAAATATAAGGATTTTCATATGCAAATGTTGACTGCTGATGGCAAAGCTATTGATTTTTATAAGAAGCTTGGATTTGTCAGGGCAGGTAAAACCGAACCTATGTGGATTTATAAAGGAAATGAACATTAAAAAATGAAAAAATGATAGCAAGAATTTGGCATGGCCGGACAAGAATTGAAGATTATGGGGAATATACAGATTTAATGAAATCAAAGGCAATTCCTGACTATAAAGGAACAAAAGGGTTCATTGACTTGACTTTTTTAAGACGGATTGAAGATGATATTGCCCATTTTACCCTAATAACTTTTTGGGGAAATATGGAAGTGATAAAAAATTTTGCAGGGGAAGAATTTGATAAGGCTAAATATTATCCGGAAGATGAGAAATTTCTGCTTGAATTTGAAGAAAGAGTAATTCACTATGAAGTTTTTGCATAAAAGTCTAAACACAAAATAGTAACGGTTTGATAAATTGAAACTTCGAAATCCCGACCTGTGCATATTGCAATCCGTTTGCATAAGCATATACTGTGAATAAAAAATGAGGGTTTCACTTTGAAAAAAAACTTCAATAAAAACAAAACAACAATGAAAAATATCTCTTCACAACGTCATTTATTTGACATACCCGACGATATCGCCTATTTTAATGCAGCATACAATTCGCCATTGTTGCTTGAATCAAAAAGACGATTGATTGCCGGAGCCGAAGAAAAATGTCACCCGTGGAAACGCACTGTCGAGAGTTTTTTTGATGATGCAGAAACTATAAGAAATTTATCGTCCGATATTTTTGGTGGAAAAGCGGACAATTATGCCGTTGTCCCTGCTGCCAGTTATGGCATAAGCACAGCCGCGCGAGCCATCGAACCAAGTATAAAATCCGGCGACAAAATTTTACTGATTGATGAAGAATTTCCAAGTAACGTATTGCCCTGGCAGCGGGTTGCAAAAGAAACCGGAGCGGAAATCATTACTGTTCCAACTCCCGATGACGGAAATTGGACGCGAGCAATCCTCGATAATATTAATAAAGGAATTAAAGTAGTTGCTATTTCGTCCTGCCATTGGACTAACGGGGCAAAAATTGATTTGGTGGAAATAGGAAAAACCTGTCACAAATTCGATTGCGTTTTTGTAACCGATGCCACTCAAAGTTTAGGTGCAATGCCCTTATCGATAGAGGAAGTCCGACCCGATTTTATGGTTGCCTCGGGTTATAAATGGTTGTTGTGTCCGTATGGATTTAGTTTGTTGTATGTGTCGGAACAATGGCAGAATTCAAGACCATTAGAAGAAACATGGATAGCAAGGGACAATGCAGAAAATTTTGCTGCCTTAGTCAACTATTCCGGCCGATACATGCCTGGTGCACGCCGTTTTGAAATGGGACAAAAATGTACCCCGACCATTTTACCAGGGGCAATTGCGGCATTGGAGCAAATCAGGGATTGGGGTGTACCAAATATTGCCGTTTCCCTTTCAATCGTTAACAACCGGATTGCCTCACAACTCAAGCAATTGGAATTCCGTTTGCCCAGCGATGCCCAGCGTTGTCCGCACATGTTCGGGGCAATATTGCCCAGCCATTACAAAGGAAATCTGGTAACCGAATTAAAAATGAAGAAGATATTTATTAGTCAACGGGGCAATGCCTTGAGGTTTGCACCTCATTTGCATGTCAATGAGAATGATATAGACAGGCTGCTGGATACGTTGACGGAATTGATAAAATAATGATGTGGATTATGAACATATTTTTTGAAAAGCTCTCGGACGGACACCGCACTGAAGTCATCGATATTTTCAATTTCTACATTGAAAACGAATACTCGGCATACCCCGAAAAGCCTGTTTCATACCAGTTTTACGATGGATTTTTGTCAATTGCGTCGAAATATCCGGCTTATGCTATCAAAATTGAAAATAAAGTGGTTGGCTTTTGCTTTCTGAACGCCTACAATCCTCATTCGAGTTTTGATGAAACGGCGGTCATCACTTATTTTATCGCCAATGACTACAAAGGGAAAGGTATTGGGAAACTAGCTTTGAAAAAATTGGAAGCGGATGCCCATGAAAAAGGCATCAAAAACATATTGGCAAATATTGCATCAGTGAACGAAGAAAGCCTTGCCTTTCACGCAAAAAACGGGTTTACAAAATGTGGCGAGTTCGAAGGAATAATTACTAAGAAAGGCAAACAATTCAACATTGTTTGGATGCAGAAAAAGTTGAAATGAGATAAAATAAGAATCATTAAAAAAGTATTAATTATGATTTTAACATCCGCACAAACCAATCCTAAACGGTTTGACATTCAAGCAAATTTGGATGAACATTACCGATTAATAGAATTAGCAAGTGAAAATGGTGCAGATTTGATTCTGTTCCCTGAAATGTCAATTACCGGATACGAAAGAGAGAAAGCCAAAGAATTGGCTTTTAATCAAGATGACCCCAGACTGAATAAATTAAGGGAATTATCTGTCGAAAATAAAATCATTGTGATTGCGGGAGCTCCGATTTTGATTGAAAACAATTTGTACATCGGGGCATTTGTTATCAAGCCAGACAATACTGTTTCCATTTACACCAAACAGTTTCTACACTTAGCAAGGCATAGTAAAAATCTTTTCCTACTGAAAACAAGCAAGTTACAAGTGCCAGAAAATCAACAGGTAACGATTTAGAAACGAGCGAGCTTCTGCTTTTTGCTTCTTTTTGCACTAATACAAAGAGCGACTCTTTATTTTAGTCAAAGTTATAAAAGTTTTAATACGAGAAAAATATTACAATCAAAAGAATATACTTTCTGAAAATTTTTATGTGTGCTTATAACAACTACTATTAATCTTTTAACAAAAATTGTTTATAGTTTGTAATAAATTGATGTAAATTGTGTAGATTAATATTAACTTTAACAACCAATAAATCTTCATTCTACAAAATGAAAACCTATCAGAAGTTAATATTAGGAACCCTTTCGCTGTTTTTTTTTACTTCGTGTACTTTTTTCATAAAAGACGATATACTATTGACCGGCGACGAGCCATTGCTTAAAAACAAAGAGCTTAGTTCTGTTAACAAATGGGACGATTTACTTTTGGTCGGCACGAAAAAAGGAGGCATATACATCCTTGAAAATGAACGCGAGAAGTATTGTTTTGAAACTGGCAAAAATGAGGTTATTTATAAAATAGGTGGGTATATTTCAGAAAAAGATACAGTATTATTGGTAGGAATACGTGATAACGGGTTGCATGAGTATCATTTAAAAAATGGGAAATTAAAAGAAATTCAAACGTTTTGCATTAAAATAAAACCCGAAGGGAAAAGTAAAGAAAAGGGAGTAAATTATTCTCCATACAGTTTTATTCCATCGCCAACAAATTATAAACATTATTTAGTGGCAACATCTAACGGTTTGTATAAAACCAATTTATATGACAACGAATTAGATTTAATTTATCCTACGATAGATGATCTTAAAAAAAATAACGATTGTCGCTATGTTGTTCACAATCTTGTAACATATGAAAACGACAAGATTATTGGATCTACAAAAGACGGTATATTATGTTATGATTGTATGACCGGAAAAACCAATTTTCTGCCCCCTCAAATAAGAGATGTTAAATATGTTTCGACATATAACGATTTTATTTATGCCTTATCAGAAGACAATCTGTATCAGATTAAAGATTCTATTTCAGCAACGACACCTTGCCCTTTGACAAATTCATTAGCTCACTATAAAGTTGCTAATAAAAACTTGTTTTTTTCACAACTAAAATTAGTCATAGATAAAAAAAAAGAACCCATTCCTATAAACATTGAAAATGACAGAATCAGAAGTTTTTTAGTGAAAAATGGATCTAGTATCTATTATATCTCGTCCAATGGGCTTAATGCACTCACATCTAAAGAACAATATACTTCGAAAGTTAAAATTACAAATACAGCAGTAGATCCTACAAATGAGAACATTTTTTTTCTGGATAATTTTAATAATAAATTATTTACAAAAAGAAAATGGAAAGGGAATGCCTTGCTCAAATGGTTAAAAGATCGTGGATATTCTCGTGACGTAAATATTATCGCCTATAATAACATTGTCTATCTTACATCAAGAAATGAAATTTTTGCATTACCAGTCTCTAATGATTCATTTTTTAAACAAGCAAAAAAAATCTTAACTACCGATGAAGACATCAAAGCTTTATGCCTTGTAAAAAACGAGCTATTGATAGGAACCCACATAAGACTTTATTGCCATAATTTAGACGCCAATAATACAGACACCCTACTTACCAATTGTAATATTGAATCTTTTACTACTGCCGACAATATTGCACTTGTCAAACCGCTTAGCCCAAAAAATAAAGTTTTCTGTATTGGAGATAAACAAAAAATTGATACCATCTCTATTGAAAATAATTTTTCAAATCAATATAATCTATCAAGACAATATTTGAAATCAGTTATTTACAATTCATACAAGGCATATTTATATTTAAACGATAGCGTTTATTTTGGAATTGATGATGATGGTTTTTTGTCTGAAAATTTAATTACAAACGAAGGGATAAAGACCACACAACTTTCAGTACCAAAATTGTCATCCAAAGGTTCTGTTAAATTGAATGACAGCACATTGGTTTTAGCTTATAATAACGGTGGAGTTATAACGTATAATGTAAAAACGAAGGAAAGAACCCCCATTTATTTCGTTGATTGGTATAAGATATTAATGAATGTGTTAATTGTATTTTTTTCTTTATTGTTTTGTTTCGCAGGTATTAGAATAATACGCAAAAAGAAAGAAAAGATAGCCCGGCTACGGGAAGAAAACGATTTACAAAAAGCATATCATCAAGAAATAAATACCGAAATTGACAAACTTCTATCCCTAAAAGGATTCTTCATCGAATGTGCTCCTCAACATAAAGAAATAAGCCTTGTGCTTAAAAAGAAGGCGAATCTGGAAGAAAAAGGAAAAATATCAAAGACATTCCTTAACGAACTAAAACAACTCAACGATAAATTGTTATGTAACAAAAATATTATCGAGGATTATTGGGATAGAATTAATAAGGAGAACGATACTTTGAAATTTTTCGGGAAAGCAGAAGTTCCTCTCAAAGCAGAAGACAAATACGATAACGACAAATTAAAAAGGCATCTTAACCAACTGCTGATTAAAAACGTACCTGATACTATAAATGAAACCATCGACAGCTATATCGATATACTGTCATATATTGAAACCGATGAAACCAAAGTGAAAATAAGAACACTTAAGGCATTAAGAGTTTCCATCGAAAATAAAAACGACAGGTTAGATGCCACAAAGGAAGTAAAAGCATGGATTGACGATTATGAGAGTTTCTCAAATGATCTTGACAAGATTATTGATAAACTTACATCCTGTGCCGAAATAGAAGGAATAAATAAAGGCTTGCTCAACGATGCCGTTGACTTAAAAAACACCCCAAATAATTTATCGGATAAACGAGATGAGCTTAAAGAAATAAATCGCAAGATAGATCGATTAGAAAAACAAACGAAACCAGAACTTTGGAAACATATTGAGCAACAAATAGAATTCATCCAATCAGTTTCCTTAAAAAATATCCAAAATATATTAGTAGAACAACTGCATGCTCTTCAAATAAATCACAAAGATTCATTTTCTTCTTTAAAAGAACTAAAAAACATAGAATTGCAAATCAACCAGGCAAAAATACTCGATAAAATACTCGAATACAAAGACAAAGATGACTTTACAAAAAAAGAACAAAAGGAGATAAATGATTTGATAACAGCATTCTACAATAACATCTCCGAGAACGACAAGAAGATAATATTGGAAATCTTAGGCGTTAAAAAAACGACAACGCAACACGCAAAAGTTAGCCTGATTCTATTTATTCTTTATCCAGATATTAATAATCGGAAAATATTAAAAGTAAAGTTGGATAAAATATTCAGAATCGGAGAAGATGCTGCTTATGTACGGATTAGTGAAATTTGGACATCATTTAAGAAAGATAAGGAAAAGATAAACCGTCTCGACTCTTTATTATTAAAAGAAACAATCGAGACATATCTTTCCAAAATGGGATTTACCCTATTTCCTTAAAATATTTTTTCATAGCCAAAAGGATAATCCTCCCCCAAAAACAAAGATAAACTTTTCATAACCCTTTATATATCAGACTTACAATATCGGATTCGATATTTACAAAACAACTCTTGTAATTACAAGAGCTGTTTTTGTAATTACAATTTACAAACATATTAATGTGATTTTTTTTGTATAAAATCGATTACAGACCTTTGAACCATCATCGAATCTAAACATCGAGATTATGAAAAATACAAAAAATAATCGACCTGACCTTAGTTTACTGTTAATTTCTTTTTTCATACTGAGTATCCTAGGCGGATGCACAAACGTTAACGAGAAAACAGAAAATAGTTCTTTTTATTGCGAAGGAATCATTGTCGGTCAATACAAAAGCAATAAAGCGATGTGCTGCCCAGAATTTGGCGACCCGGGTATTTATTTTGTGAAACTATCGCACATAGTTATCAAGAGATCCGATAACGGACAATTAGACAGCATCAAATTCTCGGGGGTCTATACAACGACCGGTTTTATCGGGAACGAAATTACTACCGGAACATTTGTTAGGGTCATCAAAGATTGGAACAACGAATTTTATTTAACAACCAGTGCCGATATAGAAAAAGTAATTGGCGTACATGTCAAGAAAAATAAAAACGCAAAGTTATTCGAAAACCTGGCAATGGCTTCTGGAGCTATCGTCATTGCTTTGGCGATCATAATAGAACTGATCAAATCATTAATTATAAACTTATTAAAAAAACAAAAATGAAAACAATCGATTTATCTCACGACGCCGACATCTTTATGGAAAGTATTTTAAAAATGAGCGACAAAGATCTTTTAAGTGTTTACAAGCAACGTTCCGATTACCAACCGCTTTTTATAGAGATGGTGGAAAATACACTGACGCTTAAAGGTTACGATCTCGCAAATGCCGATCTTGAACATATTGATGCCGAAGTTATCAAAAAAAAGACCACCGAGGAATTGGTCGAAATCTTTACGAATGCAACCGATTATGCCATTGGATTCTCAGAATTGGCAGAGACCGAACTCTTAACAAGAGGCTATGATGTTTCTTCGCTTTTAGTCGAGAGAACAGACAACAAGAAAGTACTGAAAGCCGGTCGTCCTGGAAGATACATCACCGTCGGTTATATTATTGCTTTTTTAGGCGGACTTCTTGCGCTGATCATGGGGATCAACTATGCCTGCGCAAAATACACCTCGGTCAGCGGCGAAAAATTCCCGAAATACGATACAGCAACGCGCAAACACGGGAAACGGATACTGGTATTGGCCATTGCATCGACCATCTTTCAACTGATTGCTTATGCAAAAAGCTACTAAACACTGCTCGATTATCTGAAACAACAATTACAACATAAAAGTATCACTCTCACCTACAACTCATTATGAAACAAACAACAACTATACTACTAATCGTTTTCTCCATGTTTACAACATGGGGAAAACCCAACAAGATTGAACGCACCGTAATTTTCGAACTAAACAACTCCGAAACGGTGGCACTCAACGAGTACTTTCTTGATCTGGAAAACTCGGACAATAATTTTGCGGCAATCCTTACCGACACGGCTCAACAAAGCACTACGTTCGTGTTCAACGGTAAACGCATTGTTACGCTACCGAAAGACCAACGGTTTTCCTCACCAATTTTCAACTTCACATATCTCAATGTCAATGAAAAAGATGGCTATGTAGTCACTTACGAGAAAGACAGTTTAATGTATATAAATTATCTGGGAACCACATATGGTCCTTTCGATTATATACTACCACTTAGCAACGGCTTTGCATATTTTAAAGACAATCATTGGGGAAGACAATTTATCGACCACGATCGGATTATCTTAAACAAAAAAACGGTTTATTATGGACATAAATCTTACGACTTTGAAGAAAACAACGATTTCTATTGCCAAAAATATCCCGATTATCATTATTTCCATAAAGCAATCAGCCCAAACGGGAAAAACTTCATTCTGGAATTTTATGACAAATCAAAAAAATGTTATGCATTAAACATCAACGATAGCATTACCTATATAGGAAATGCGACCATAACTACAGTTTCGATCAATAACAATGGCAACTATGCATATAATTACAAAACAGGGGAAGATTATTACTGCTGCATCGATCAAGAAAAGTTCGGACCTTATAGTGATTATATTGCAGACCTAACCCTATCCAATAACGGCGATTTCGGTTTTGTGCATACTTCACGGAAAACAAAAAAAACGATCAACATCAATGGAACCGATGGGAAAAACTATCATGAGGTAAGCCTAATTAAGATTAACAACAATGGTAAAACGATGTATGGTTACACAAAACATCGCAAAACCTTCTTCAGAAAACACAAAGAATTTATCAGTATTGGAGATTCGATTTTAGGGGGACCATACAACCGCATACTTTTGGGAAGATTTAGCAACTCGAACAAATATATTTATTGTTATTCGATTGATGATGATTGGTATTGCAACAATTCAGGAAAAACAACACCGATTGCAGGCAATATATGGAGTTTTAAAACCATAGAATGCCCCGATGGTGCCTATGCTACAGTTTACCGGAATGGGAATACAGACTATTATTCGTGGAACGGGAGAACACATATCGTAAAACCGTTCCAACACGAATACAACTACAACAACTTTCTCGAACTCAAATCACCCGATGGTAACCACACGTTTTATACGACCTTAGAGAGCAACGATATTACAATTGATGGAACAAGCTACCAAACCTCCTCTCCTGCCCTACGCGCTTGGCACTCCACAGACCAAAATGCTTTTGTCTGGCTTGCCATCGAAGGGCGCGAATTAGTAATATATAAAATTAAGCTACAGTAAAACATAACCTTAAATTTAATGATCATAAAAACTAAGTTATCATTGGCACTCATCCTTTGTTTCGCAATCTTTCAATTTGCAACAGCAGGAGAAAACAGTTCATCGGATAAAAACCTGGAGAGAACCGTCCTTTTCACTATGAAATCGACCGAAAGGCTTGATTACAACGAATATTATGTGGAATTAAACTCATCCCGTAATTGTTTTACTGCAATAGTAATAGATACATTTACACAATTGTCCACATTTATCTTTAATGGGGAAAGGATGGCTCTATCTTCGGAAAAATACAGTCAATATCGTAATGTTTTCGATTTTTCGTTCCTTGATGCAAAACAAAAAAACGGCTACTCTCTAACTTATAAGAATGCACAAGGAGAAACCATTGTCAATTTGGGTGGAAACATATACGGACCGTATGAGAATGCAGAAACATTTAGCAAAACCGGATTTTCATATAAACTTGCCGGGCGCCTATATGAAAAAGACAAGGATATAGTGACCGGTCCTTTTAATGGACGTACGCCACATAGCTCCCCTTGGTATTTTGATGATCATAAAAATCGTATAGAAGGAGGCGATGGTACATTCAGCCCTGATGGTAATCAATATATTTTTGAATACAAAAAATACAATACGACCTATTTAAACATCAATGGGAAAATCAAAACTATTGGGGAAAGTAATTGCAGATCATTATTCATAAATAATGAAGGTGAATATGCATACGTTGTAGATAATTCATTTGGAAATGACATTCTTTACTTCAATGATAAAAAAATCATAGAATGTAGATCATGTGTATTGGAGGGTTTTCTATCTACAAAAAAATATGCTTTTCATTATTCGGATGGTAAAAACAAATTATGGTACAGAATTAACGGGAAACAGTTTGGCCCATTTGATTCTAAAACAAGTATTGATATGGAAAATTGTTATGGTGAGCTATCCTGTGGTAAAGGAATAATTTATTTCTTTTCTCCTACTATAAAATTATCAGACAATGGGACAGCTTATGCTTTTAACTATATTAAAAACGATTCATGTTACGTATGTGTAAATGGTTCAACTAATTATGGTCCATTTGAAGACGTTGGTGATATTGCGATTACAGATGATGGTAAGTATATATTTTCTTTTAAGAAGGACAAGCAGTGGCATGTGAATGTAAATACTCAAGTCATAGGAGATTATGACCGGATAAGTTCATTAAAAATTACAGATGATGGAGAATACTCTTTCAACTACCAACAAGATTACAACTACGATACGAAAGAATCAGAAAACTTCAAAAATGAAGAGAACGGCGAAACATATATAAAAAGATTTGATTATAATAAATATGAAGAAATTGAATTGTCATCTCCCGATGGCAAACACTCTTTCTATTCATCATACGAATATGATTACATTGTAATCGATGGAGAAAGTTATGCCAACTCCCCAGCATTGCATGCATGGTACAATGCAGAGAAAAAGGCTTTTGTATGGAATGCCGTCGAAAGCAAAGATTTAATCGTTTATGAATTCAAGCTATAATCCTATCATGAAAAATTTAATATTAACACTTAGCATATTATGCATATCGACAATGATAGTAACAGCTAATGATTATACTGTGGGATATCGTGCCGAAAGCATCGAAGCTATCGAATTTTATCAACAACATTACTTAGAATTTGAGAATATAGCATCTCATATTGGTGTAACACCTGAATTTTTATTTGCAATTGTTGCACCCGAGATCAGTCAATACAACCGTGTTTCAGATGCATCCGAAACGTATACATTAAAAGTTCTTTATGTACAAGGAGGACAAACATACAGCGATTTTTCGATCGGATATTTCCAGATGAAGCCATCTTTTGTAGAACGATTGGAAGCAGATATAAAAAAAGACTCCTGTTTGTTGTGTAAATATTCTGATCTTTTACTGGATTCATTATCGCCCAAACAAGCACGAATAGAAAGAGTTAAAAGACTTGGTAATATAAGTTGGCAATTGAAATACCTTGAAGTGTTCTGCGTGCTAACCGATATGAAATTTGGAAAGCATCACTTCCTCGACACAAAAGACAAACTTGCATTCTATGCATCGGCTTACAATATCGGTTATCATAAAAGTTTCGACGAGATACAAAACATAAAGGATATGAAATCATTCCCGCGTTTTGCCCAAGAAAAATACGCATACCACTCGGTATCAACAAGCTTTTACAAAATAACAAATTAAAACACTAAAGATGAAAAACTTAACTTTAATAATGGTGTTTGTTTGTATCGCGCTATGTCGCTTCCCATCATACTACGAAACACAACACTGGTCAATAAATGTTATTCTAATAGTTTCATTTATATCGACTTTTATAACAGTTTATACAGATAATTATCTGAGGTTGTTGATATTTTCAACAATAGGATTCCTATTTTTCAACAGCCTGCACTTTTTCCCTTTTACGCCAAGCCAAGGATTTGTATTGCGAATTATAATAAACGTTGTTTACATCGTGTTCATTTCATTTTCGATACTGGGCTTAATAATCCGGTTACAGGATAAAAGTATGTCATCGAAAGAAATCCGCCAAGCCTTAATAGGAGGAACGTGGAAAATAGCACAGTGCAACCGCGATACCCCCCATGCCAATATGGAAACAACAACCATTATTTTTAAGGACAACTACACTGGCGAATGCACCGACTTTTATGACATGGGAAAATTCAGTTATAAAATCCGCAGTTGCAAATTCGGGGGCGATTGGGCAAAATTAAAGATTTATGGAACTAATGGATGTCATAATTTTGACATCAAATTAACTCTTAAGGAACGTGGCCGAGATATACTGGAAATTGGAGAGCCCAATGCTTTTGATGACGATATTATGGGTTATACTGATCCAGAAACGGGGATGTTTTGCCTTGTAATTGAACCAATTTATACCTTTAAAAAGTACAGAAAATAATCAGCTAAATATTACACTTATGATAAATATTTAATTAATAATCAAAAACTTGTATATTTTTCTTTTTTCAGGGTGAAAATTGCAATTTTGGTTGGAGCAGGGACGGGGAATTTATCGATTATAGGAAATACGCTGAACATATTATTGCCATAAATCAGGATAATGCAGCAATACTAAAACCTAACAAAAAAAAATAAGACTAAATTCTTAATAACATTTTAAAATTTAAAATTATGAAAAATCTGATGCTTTTAATGTTTTGTACATGTTTCTCACTAATTCGGTGAGTATTATTTTTTTTCTTTGTTACGTGTATTGACAATGTAATGGACATAGCCTTCCCATTTTCGGGGACATCCCTAAGCAGTCAAGATTTATGTTAGCATGGCATGTTTACCTCCTTTGTTTTTTTTCTGTATTAAACGGAATGCATTGGAGCCGTTGTCCTCCGTGGCACTTAAGCCAACCTTGTCTGAGACCTTTTTCTTACATGTTTTTCATATTCAGCTTGGTTGATTTCAACTTCGGCATAATAACCGGCCAGCCTTTTCCATAAATAAGAAATGGTACATTTAATGCCATCTTTCAATAGATTGACAAAGTCGGTACACTTTTCAACAAATTGGTTTATCAGATGTGCGGACATCATGCATTGGTAATAATTTTTGTAGGCATTGAACGAAGCCCTTGAAAACTTATGCCCCAAGTTGTAGCCATGGTTTTTCAGGTAATCAAACGAGTTTTCGATACGCCAACGCAGCCTGCCCGAACCGGATATGCCGTAACAATTGGCCGTATTGACAACGATGTTCGTAACATGGGTAAATTTCTTTTTTTCTTTCGATGCCCGGTTTGTGGTTGTTTCTTCACAATCAATAACCGAAAGTTCAAACCCTTGATAACCTATGTTGTTTATCCACGAAAAGTTTTGCTCGCACAAAGTGTCTTTCCCAGCACAATTGCATCGGGCTTTTTTCTTCGCACAATCAGGGAGCAATTCGATTTCCTGATGTACCGATGGCAAGTTGCCGTCTTTGATGGTGACAATAAAATCCCATCCGTAAACTTTACATATCTTAAAAAAGGTTTTGTTGGGATACAACCCGTCTGCCAATATAACCAATGCCATATGGGGATAAGCCTCCTTTATTTTTGCGGCCAACCTCACAAATGCTTTTTGTTCACAGTCTTGTTTGTCGTATTCTTTGCCGGTATCGTTGCTTATCCATTCGCTGGCAACGGAAATGGACATGCCGTTGGATGCTACCAATTTTGCTTCCAACACGTTGTGGAAATAAGCAACCGTGCCATTTTTTGATGTCTTGTGGGTGCATTCGCCACAATAATTTGTGCCATAAGCAGAAACCCCTGTCCCGTCAATGCTTATCATGTATTTTTTTGACAAGAAACGGAACTTGTTGAAGACTTTCCGCCTGACAAGTTCCTTTACGATAGTGGACTTTAACTTTTCAAGTTCACCGGGTGGCAACATGCGCATCAAATCTTCGATGGCATCGCCACTGGGCAATTTTAACTTGAAAGTCCGCCAATAGTTTTTGCGGAAAACCGTCTCTTTCCTGTAATTGTCGAAACAGTTACGGCTGCCGAACTTGAACATGTGCATGAAAATACACCCGACGATCAATTCTGAAAGGGCATACCCTTTCCGTTTCCGTGGGTCGCACAAACTTTCTGTTTGCAGGTAAAGGTTTGGGAACTGGTTGTTCAACACTTTCCCGATTGGGATGGAAATTAATTTCCCTTTGCTTTGATTTTGATAACATTTCCCCTATGAAAGTTGGCATATATCGCTGGTTATATTATCTTTAGGGAAAGAAAAGCCGGGCAGGGAAATACCTGTAGGCCGGCTTTTTGTTAACATAAAATATAAAAATATGGGGAAATACTGGATTATACAATTCCCCTACGGGAATTGTGTGGAAATATCCCATTTTTTTGTGCGAAAATTATTTTTTTGCTCCTTCGATATCTTTCTTAAAATCAAATAATTATTCTTTCCGCTGAATTAATGACTTTTTAGAAAACATAACAACAAAAAGAAGTTGATTTTACAAAAGGAGATGAAGGTAAAAGATTATGCCTCCCAATCACTCCGAATAGCGGTTGAAAAAATATTCGGCGTAGGTTCTGCCGATGGGAAATTCGTTGTCGCCCATAAAGATGGTCGTTCCTTTTACCGCTTCGATTTTTTTGAAGGGCAGAATATAACTGCGATGCACACGAATAAAATCGGTCGAATTTAGCTTTTCCACCATCTCTTTCATCGTCATTCGTGCCACAATGGTTTTGCGGTCTTTGATGTGAATTTTAAGGTAATCGGCCAATCCCTCGATGTAGAGAATATCGTCTAACGGAATTTTCACCAAACTAAAATCGGCACGAATAAACAGATTATCGTCTGCATTATCAGCAATCCCTTTCTCTGTATATTGTTCCAGGTTGGCATTGGTAAAAGAGTACTTGTATTCGTAATCTCCTTTTGGCGTTTTGCTCCTGCGTATGGCCAACAAACGGCGCAACATAAGGTTGTTGTCTTTGTCCCAAACATAAACCGTGCGGAAATTATAATCGACAACCAACTTACCTTTTGTTGTGTTACGGGCAGCTATGCGTTGCCAGTCTTTACTGGTAAGCCCTGCTATATACTTGTCTGCCCTGAACCCTTCTGACAAGGGTTTTTCTTTGGTTGGCTTCCGTCCTTTACCACTATATGGAGGTATACCAATCCCGCATTTTTCCAAGTAAACAGTCAGGTTGGAGTGGATATCGAGCATGTAGACAAGCCCCAAGCCTTCAATGGATTCTGCAAGTTCTATGCTGTTCCCGTAATAGCCATCTCCACCAACATAATCAAAGTTGGCCCCAAGTCCTTTTTGGTGCTTGACAATATCAATGGCAATTTCCCATTTGGTTTTAAATATCCTGTCTTGTTCAGGAATGCCTGCCTCTTTGCAACGGGATTGGTCATCGCACCAAGATTCCGGCAAAAACAACCGTGCACCTACCATAGAGGCAAAATCCCCATTGCTCAGTGTCCCTAACACGGCCACCTGTGAGTTGCATGTCTTGCCTGCGTTCCCACAATATTGAGGGCCTACACCTACGCTCTTTTCCCCTTTCTTTTCCCAGCCGCTTTCATCAATTATCAAGCCCGTAAGTTTTCTTTTGGGCAAGCTGTTGCCCACATCATTGGATACTTGATCCATTAATGGCCTGTAGCCCCAATTGGATTCGGTTATGAAATGTTGCATTTGATGATAGTTGGCAAACATCTCTTCACTTATTCTTTCTATATTGCTCAGTCCGCTCATGAAAATGCCCCGGCAATAAACTTGTGCCTTGTCAAAAAAACGCTTTGTCCTGTTTTTGAAAACCCACTCATAATCAGCCAGATATGCATTAAAATGCCCAACCGTCTGGCGCAGTGTTTCTCCATATCCGTTCCTGTTTTTAACTTGTATTAACCAATTTTTTGATCTTCTTGTTTGTTTCTCGATCGTGTCATGAAAATAGCAATTATTTATTTGACATTCAAGTATTTAGCAAAGTATTTACAACTTTGTTTTTAATCTGTTAAAGTAGAACTAATGATATTTTGCCAGTGTAACAATCATAATAAATTACGTTGTTGGCAAGTAATGGAGAAGAAAGATATGGAACTGAAGCTCCGGGTTTACAGTAGGTTTATTTATTATGCCAAATTGTTTAAAATTGTATGTCGAAAACCACTTAACCATTATTTTGAATTAAACGATGAACGGTTTTATGGGAATGTTTTTGAAATTCTGGATGAGTTCAGCGAAAATAATTTTAAACGCATCACCCATCTTCTTTTATTTGCAATAAAAGATATCTTTCATTATAATAAAAGATTTATTATATTTGGAGTGAAAGATTCTTCAAAAAAGCTTAGAGATATGATTAGACAGGAAGAAATAGCTTTAGTCATAGATTCACAGAGAGATACCTTTTTGAATCAGAAACCCGGTTTAATACGTGATGCTCTTTCTGAGATTCCTATAATAGATTCGTTTGCTACTATAATAACCGGAATCCGTCGTTGTGGTAAAAGCACTTTGCTTTTACAATTACTTCAACGGGATTACCATGATGCTGTTTACCTGAATTTTGATGATATCCGCCTTTCCGGTTTTGAAACAGGAGACCTTACACGCCTCCACCGGGAAATTGGGAAGAGGGGATTAAAAGTAATCTTCTTTGATGAGATACAAATCATTGAGGAATGGGAAAAATATATCAATCAACTTTTACGGGAAGGTTACAAGGTATTCATAACCGGCTCCAATGCTTCCATGCTGAGCGTTGAATTGGGGACCCATCTGACCGGAAGGCACTTGTCTATGGAACTGTTTCCATTCTCCTATTTAGAGTTCATCCGGTTTAAAGAGATTGATAATACAGATAATGCCGTTATGGTTTATCTTAAAACAGGAGGGATACCTGAGTATGTCAAAAATGGGATACCTGTTGTTTTAAATAGTCTTGTTGATGATATATTAATGAGGGATATAGCTGTCAGACATTCTGTTCGCGACATAGTTTCATTGCGTCAGTTGACAGCATTCCTGATAACGAATGTAGGAAACCTTGTCTCAGCAAACAGGCTGGTTGGGATGTTTGATATAAAATCCCCGGCTACCTTTTTGGAATATTTTTCGTTTCTGAGAGATACCTATTTGTTTGAATTCATACCCATGTTTAGCCATTCCCTGAAGATACAGGCCCGTAACCCCAAAAAAGTATATGTTATGGATACAGGGATTTATACGGAAAACTCAATATCAACAAGTGACAACATGGGAAGACGTTTGGAGAATCTTGTATTCTTGCATTTACGCCGGAGATATGAACATATTTTCTATTACAAAAACCAGGGCGAATGTGATTTTATCGCCATGGAAAAGAATGCTGTAAAAGAAGCTGTACAGGTATGTTTAACTATAAATGATGAAAACTTTGACAGGGAATATAATGGCCTACTGGAAGCGATGCAGAATATTGGCATAAAAGAAGGAAGTATCGTAACCCTTAACCAGAGTGATACATTTGAAAAAGCGGGCATGATTATTAAGATGCTCCCTGCACAGGAATTTCTTGAAGGATAGGAGTTTGGCTGACAATAGAACTGATATGGTAGAACAAAAATACCATTGACGACCTGGATTCCTTATTAACGTAAAGAATAATAAGGGATTTAGAGAACACCAACTTCTGATACGATATAAATATTATAGGAATCAATATCAGATTAAATATGAATTACCAAATCCCCAAGGATGAAGGTACCTTCAAAATACTAAAAGTTTTATTGTATCAAATGAAATGATTTTGTACATTTGAAGTTAATTAACTCATTTCAAATTGATTAAATACAAATCAAATTTCAGGTGAGTTAAACGGTGAGTTCTTTCTGATGATATATTGATATTTATTTGACAATAAGACATTTACAGGTGGCAGGTGGCAGGTTTCACCCTGCTACTCCAACCACTGAAAATCAAGCAGTTAGATGAAAGATTGGCTCCTTTTTTATTTGCCGGGTACAACATAGGTACAACAAAATCACCCAATAAAAACCACCCAAAATTACCAGATACACAGAGCCATTCTATGTTATTCAACATTTCGCAAGTCAAATACTGCCAAATAAGCGCAAGATATACGTAAACCCGGATTTCCATTTGATTGCACCTGATAGGTTCTTTACTTTTAATCGGTTAATTATCAATGCTGTTGAGAACAGAAAATAGTATTGATGTTTGATGGAATTAGTACTCAGAATGTCAAATATGGAACCAATTATTAAAAAGTCAGGACTTCTTTTTTTTCGACTCAATCAGAAATTGAAGTGGATTATCAATATTCGAATCTTACACAATCATAATACCACTACCCTATTCATCCTGCTTTGTTGTTTTTCGATCCTGTTTCTTTGCTTCTGGGGCATAGAATTTTCATTCATCCATGTTATTTTCTATTCAGCGATAAGCATAACAATAATATTTTTGATTTTACTTTTTATCGGATTACAGCAAGGCGTGGCTATTTCGGAGCGACCATGCCAACCTTTTCGGTTGAAACGGTGCCACTTTGAAAGACATTGCAATTATACAAAAAAATTAATTCTCATTTTTTAAAATTCCTTTTCTCAACGATTCTCCTTTTAGGTCGATACAGTGCGACGAGTTCACTATCCTGTCCAATATTGCATCTGCAATCGTGCCTTCCCCGATAATATCGTACCAGACCGAGACCGGTATCTGAGAAACGACAATGGTCGATTTTTCATTGTACCTGTCATCGATAATGTCCATTAATGTTTCCCTGCCGTGGTTGTCCATTGCCTGCAAGCCAAAGTCATCTAAAATAAGCAAATCTGTTTTTTGTAATTTGTTGATTTCCTTGAGATAAGTGCCATCGACTTTTGCCAGTTTCATGCGGGAGAACAACCGGGCAGTATTGGCGTACAACGTTTTTATGCCGTTAAAACAAGCCTGATGCCCGATAGCCTGGGCAATGTAGCTCTTGCCGACACCGGAAGCGCCCGTTACGATAAGGTTTTCTTTCTTTTTGATAAATTCAAGGGTTGCCAAACGGTTGAACATGTTTTTGTCAAGATTCCGGTTTGGGTCGAAGCGTACTTCCTCAAGGCTTGCTTTTTGCTTAAAAGCTGCCTGTTTCAAGAGCCTTTCGATTTTTTGGTTCTGTCTCGCTTCCCATTCGTGGTCGGCGAGCAGGGCAAGGTGCTCATCGGGTGTAAGCTCTTCAAAATTGTTGTTTTTTACATGTTGCAAATGCAGTTCTGCCATAGCGGTCATGCGCATTTGCCTGAGTTTTTCGATTGTTGCATTGTTGTTCATAATCAAATGATTTATTGTTATTTATAAGCCGAAGCCCCACGTAAGTTGCCGTGTTTTGGGATATGTGGCACATCATCTTGTTTGTCTTCAAAAAGAAGTTTGTCCTGATTGTTTTTCAATATGTTTTTTATCCGGTGATATGAAAAAGTCCCGGCAAGCAAAGCCCTTTTGCAGGCATTGTCGAGCCTTTGTGAGCTATAAACACGATGGAGTTGCAAAATGCCCATGGCTCGTTTATACGCTGTTTCCGGATAATCACAACCGGTTACGATATGGGTTATTACAGCTAAAGTATTTGCCCCGTGTTTGGCAGCTTTTTGTATAAAATAATCGGGGCACCAGTCGGTATAAGCCTTGTGCGTACTGCTCAAATGGTCTTTTACCGTATTGTAACATCCGGTCGAGGGATTGCGTTTATGCATGGCTATGCGCTCCCTGTTGCAATAAACCTCAACGGTAGATGCACTGTAATGGATAAGCGTGGTTTTACCGATATAACGGTACGGAACGCTGTAATAACTTTTGTCGGGAGAAAAATACACATAACCTATCTTCTGGACTTTTGCCCTGCGGTAATCTTTCATTTCAAAAGCTTCTGTTGGCAAGGGTTTCAACAGGTTGCGTTCTGCCAATTGAAACAACTCCCTGCGGCTTGCCTGTTTGCGCTGGAACAAAAGGTCGTTATATTCTTGCAATAGCTTTCGGATTTCTCGGTTCAGGTCGGCAAGCGAGAAAAAGCACATATCGCGTAATGGGTAATAAATGCGCTGATATACAAGGGTTACGGCATTCTCGACCAATGCTTTGTCCTGGGGCGAATAACTGCGTGCCGGGTTGATGGCACACCCGTAATGCAACGCAAAATCTTTAAACGTGCGGTTGATCTCCGGTTCGTATTTACTTGCCCTGCTGACTGCCGATTTCAGGTTGTCCGACACAATTGCTTTGGGAACTACGCCGTAGTAAGACAGGGCATTCGACATGCATTTTGTCAAATCCTCCCGCTTTTGGCTCATACAAGCTTCAACATAAGTGTATTGACTGTGGGGCAGGATAGATACAAATACTTCAACCGGAATAAGTTCACCTGTTCCCTTATCGACAAGATAGAGTTTCTTGCCCGCAAAATCGATATAGACTTCTTTGCCCGCTTCGTGTTCAAGTTTCATGGAACCTTCATGTTCATCGTATTTACGGTGATAGTGCCCCATGAACTGGGTGTAACTGTACGGCGAGGCAACACTTTGGCTGTATTCGAGATAATGGAAACGGAACGTGAAACCGGGATGGTGGCGCTGTTGGCGGAGTTTGTCGAACCATTTCATCAGCTCATCAAAACGAGGGTTGGCAATGGTCGTCTTTGCCGTAAAAAGCTCTTCCAACTTGTGATTGTCCATTGCCAACAACTCTTCAATGCCGTACTGCCCGGCTTTCAAAAGTTTTATGTAGTTGTTTACCGTGTTGCGCGAAAGCCCTAATAGTTGGCTTATTTGCCGGTTGCTCACGCCATCTTTGTACAATGTGAAAATCTGTTTTAAATCCATCGGATCAAGTTTATTTGCCATATCTGTATTTTTTTTCAAATACCATATAGCAGTTTTTTTTGCTTGATCTTTCAAAGTGGCACAAAACGAACCGTTCGCGTTGCCATTTTTTTCGTCCACAAAAATCCGGTGGCACAAAACGAACCGAAAAATATTACTGTTTTTCAGCTAAAAGTGGCACAGTTTGAACCGAAATCACTGGCACTAACAACTCCGAAATCACTGGCACAATTCAAACCGAAATAGCCAAGGCGGGCCACATGATAGAAAAATCACTGACCCTGCTATTTTTGAAATTAAACAACGAACTACCTATATTAATTTAACAATGCCAATTTTTTAACAATGCCTCTATTTCTTTTCTATTATCTTTATGTCCTTATTCAATCCAGACGGTAACCAAGTATCTCCGAACCCGTTTGCCAACGAATTGGTGACCTCAATGTCAAGCGTGTTTTCCCCCTCGTTTAACATGCCGGGTAAAACTTTAAACAGAAAAGGTTTCCACAATCTTGTTCCTAGTTTTTCTTGGTTTAAATAGACTGTCGCAAAATCCTTAACATCACCCAAGTCAAGAATTAGTTCTTTTTCCAGAAGATTTTTGTCAACATTAAATTTAATTGTATATAACATCATTCCCGAATAGTTACGGTACTCCTCAAAATCTGTCCAATATGTTGGCCCATCTAACCTTTCAATTCTTTTTGGCGTCAACACTATCCAGTTTCCGTCAATAACATATTCTAATTCTACCTCCACTTTTCGTGGTGATATAACAGGTTTTATCTTCCTGTCCACAGCAATCACAATGGATTGCCCAGGGAGTAATTTCAAGGGAACTGTAATCCTAGTTCCGTCCTCATAATAGACCGGGCAATCAGAAATAGAACCATCTTCTGCATTCCAGTATTCTGCTTTTCCAACTACCGGGAGTGACAAGTCACAGGCAATTTCATCTTCAACCTCATTTACACATAAATAAAAATCAATTCCTCCTTTTACAACATGTGCCCCCCTTAGTCCTTCCTGCTTTGATGAAGGAATAAGATCTCTTTCCACAGTTTTTAAAACATACGCTTCAAATTCATCCTCTGTGGTGCAAAGTTCGTAACTAATTCTTTTATTCTTCAATTCACTGATGTCTGTTTCTGAATGAAGAATAATATGAATTCCCCTATCTGAACATTTCTTTAAAAAATCCAGGCCATTATTGGAAATTACACTCAACCCATCAATTATTATGGTTGAATAATCCTGGGGTCCAATTTTTACCTTTGAATTTTCAAATGTTGATTTATTGTTGAAGTCCGTTGCATCCCTAATGGTCTCGTCAATATAATTGAAATCTATTTGATTCTGAAAAAGCACTTTTGACGAAAGCTGTCCATAATTATTATATTCACTGTAAATGGCAATATCGCACACCTGCTCATTATCCACATTTACCCAGGATAACCGTGCGATATAATCTGCAAATAATTGGTAATGATCCCACCACAAGTTATTGGGGCCAACATCTGGTGGTCGCTCATAAAAACGCGGACCTTCGATAGAATAGTAGAAGGCATGTGGCGACAACCTGTTTATACCTCTAACTAATAACCAATCGGATAGCCACTTCATTTCATCGGCTTTAAATTGCATGCCATAGGCTCCAAAGCATTCGTTAAGAACCAGTCGTCTGCCCCAATTTCTGGCAGCACTACTGGCGCTCTTTGCATTCATACTCTGCTCTGATTCCAGTGCTGTTTTACCCGGCACGACCGATCTCCACACAATATCCTGCCCCGGTATCTGAAAAAATTTCTGAGGAGTTATCTCATTTGCACCATGAGGGTGACCTGTTAGTGCAATATTGTGATTCTCGCACCATTCAGACAATGGTTCATAAAAACTTTCATTCAATTTTTCTGCTTCTGCCAGTTTAAACTCACTCCTGACTTTAATTTGAGAACCATCACTCGATTCTTTGTAAAGAAGAAGCAAATTTTCCGTACTTAACGTTTTTGAGTAGGAGCTTAAAAATGTCTCGTACCCCCAGGTCCAAGGTTTCAGGCCCTTTTTACTGCTTTTGCCCATAATGCTGGGTTCATCGGTAAACATTCCAATTATTTCCTTACCAAAATACTCTCTAACTGCATTGTAGTATGCATCATGTGTTAGTTCTATAAACTTATCGGTTGCTTCCGGGTTTAACAAATCGCCTGCAGCTGGTGGATTGTCGAAAGGTAAGTTGTCGGTATCCTCGCCAAAGTAGACTCCTCTGATAAGTCCCCCGGAAGGTATCTGCTTAAGCAAATACACGGTTGTGCCTTTCTTTACTGCACCACTTAGCTCTTTGCCGAGGCTCTTTATACTACCTGCCTTTATTGTATTTTCATCTATATCTACAGCAGACAACACAGCCACAACTCTTTCGTCTTCTGCAATTTCAAAAGAATAACGACCATCACTATCTGTTTTCTGAGCAACCATTTTCAACCCTTGCGATGCATAATCCTTATTTGCGGCAACCACCTTGCCCATTGCCGATCCCGATGGGTACATCCCTTCATCGTACAAAATGATTTGCATGCCCAATCGTCGAGCCTCTTTACAGATATGCCCAATTAGCTCGAACCATCTAGGGGTCAGGTAGCCGACCTCACGCGACAGTCCAATTCTCGGATGCAACACAACTCCATAAACATGATGATTTACAAAATCTTCCATCTGTCTTGTTAGTTCAATCTCATTTAAATCTCCATTTAAAAACCAAAATGGGATAATAGAGTTTTCTGTTGGTGGATTTACAAATTCTTTCTTTAACTGCTCTTTGCTATTTGCATTACAAACTATTGCAAACAGGGCAATAAGCATAATCAGTTTCGCTTTTTTACTCATTTTAATTATTTATTTACCATCTCCCATTTTAAAAATTGCCATACTATAACTCCGATTACCTAACTACCTCAGTAATATTAGGCAATATCTGCATTGCCCAAGACAGCTTAGTAGTGTCTCTTTTATTCAAATTATGTTTGGGAGCATTAAGGAATAAACGCATCATACCACAATATTCTATCGGCGGGACACCATGATAATCAAAACGAGAATACCAATAATTTAAGTTTTTAAGTTGCTCTGGTTTTACCATCAACAAAAGACCATTATTACTTTCTTCACACTTAAAAACAATACGTCCGGTAGAATTTGATAGGTCAAAATCATCCGCTATCCACCAAAAATCTGTCTCAACTCCTATCGTATCAGTAATCCAACTTCCATCTTTTTGCTCAATAAAAACTACAGGATAAAATCCAAACTGATCTGGAGCAAGGTCTAACATTACTGAATTCGCTAAAGAAAAGCTATTAGCTTTCTGTGATTCCAATGATAATGTTGACATCAATATACCATCTTGTAGTACAACTTCTTTTTTTATCGAAGCGTCTTTTATATTAGTTTGTAGTAAAATCTTATTGTTTGTCTGCCTTAGTAAATTATAGTCAGCAATCATTGTTCCATTCACAGATTCCTGAGTAGTACTATTCAAAGGATATTTCATGGTATTTGCATAAAACAATTCTTTTAGCGGTAAAAAATCTGATCGTTTGTTATGAAAGCCATACAATCTACCGCCTACGCCAGGAATGACAACAACCTCGGAAGTTCCATCCTGCAACAGACAGCTTTGCCAATCAACTCCAATTTTATCAATCCCTAATTTATTAGGATCGAAAAATCTTTGTTCATTCAAAGCTTTAATATTATTCTCAATCATAATATCTTTGGCCATAATACCATATGAAATACGGTCTTTTTCATCATCTAACGGAACTGACCAAGTTTTTCTTTCGGAATCATATTCACCCAATTGGTTAAAGCCTAACCAAAAATCTGCCCATAAATATGGCAACCATGCAAATCTGAAACGTTTCTTATAAACATTCTCAGGCAATTTTGAATAAATCTTCTCAAAATATCGATTTATCTTATGAACTTTTGCAGGATCAACATAATCTGCAATCAACCAACTGTCATTTTGCTTTTTCGATGAGCCGTCCTTATTATAAATATCTTCATGAGTTAATTGAATTGCTTTGGCAATGTGTGAGCTAACAGGTCCATAATAATCTTGAATAAACTCATCAATCAATACTTTCGCATCCAAATCGGGATTCCAAAGAAGACGCGAATAAACCCAGGAACGCAAGTATACAGATTCTGAAATATACCTGGAAACAGCTAGAAAAAGATTATCAAAACCATTACTTGCACACCATTTTATATTTTCAGCTTCTGAATAAGTGCAAGGTGCTGGTGACCAATAATCTTCATATGGAAAATAAATATAACAATCCATATGTTTAGTAATCTTTCGCCATCCATACAGAGCCTTTCTCAGATTTGCTCGATTGGGATCAATAGCTATAGGCTGTGTAAAATCACCCATAGGACAAAACATAACAATCACATTTTCACGCAATTTCATATTTTCCGGTGGCTCTAAACTCCAGCTATATGCCAAAGTTTTAACTAATTTATCAGGCATTTCCTCAGCAATTGCGTCAGACAACTCATTAACCAAATTAACAATCAGTGAAGATGGTTTTCCGCCATGTTCATTATAGAAAGATTGACACCGATCGCATGTACAATACTGAGAACCATCATTTTGACCTATCCATATGACATCCTTAGTAGGCTTTTTCCGTGCATAGTCGACTGTTCTATTTATTAGATAGTTCCTTACATTAGGATTGCTAAGGCATAATCCCCAATCTCGTCCTACCGGCAATTCACGTATACCATCAGTCTCCGCTAACCAATCAGGGTGTTTTTTTAATACGGAGTCTGGAACCAATCTCCAGAAAGTATGCATATCTGGACCTTCAGAATATTGACTGCCATATTCTTCACCCAAAGACGACCATAGCGTATTTCCAGTCAAACGATTACGTGCACGCCAAAGATTATCCGCAACACCTGAATTCATATTTCTTCTAGTTATTGGAGGAAAATACCGATACTGTTTTTGAGGGATTAGGATGCTATCTAATTTGGGTATTTTTGTATAATCTGGTGTATACCATCTTACACCAAGCTGATGAAGATATTCGTAAACCGCATACAAAGTTCCGCGAGGTCGACCACCTGCCAATAATAAAATAGTACCATCTCTATCAATAATCAATTCTTCATCTCTAAGATCGCCATATTTGTCTTTGCTTAGCCGCGGGGGTAGAGCTTTAGAAAAGCCAACAGCAATAAATTTCTGGCTATGATTCTCTGAAGCTCTAACTACAGTAAGCTCGACACCTGTCATTTCTCTGATATAATGAGCCAATTCTTTAGCAGCAGTAATCTCAGACGAGATAGCTTGATCATCTATAACAATAGAATAGTCGCTTTGTGATGCCTTTATCAGATAGGTACAGTATTGAGAGCCTTCTAAAGACAAGGTTAGTGTCATACAAAATAGTAAAAAAGTAACGATTCTGTAACGAAAATGATTTTTCATGAGCTGTGGTATCTTTAGAAGTTGTATCACTTGTTTTTCCGCTTTTGTTAATTCTTTCATTTTAAACATTTTTATTTTCAAAACGAACATGTCTGGTAAAATCTGAGATTTGCACCGACTGTCCTTTTTGTGTTTTCGGTATCCTTATAAGCGTTGTTTTATTAATTGTTACTTCTTTGCTATCCTCTTGTCATATTAAAAAACTGCTCGGATAAGAGAACAATAATTATCAACACTTAGCTATTTGTTTTCATTAACTAGATATTCAATAAAATACATTCCTTTCTGTTTTAAATTCGGGAGGAAACATGCCAGTTCTGTTATTGTCCTGCCTGCATTTAACTTTACATTTTTATATACTTTTTTGTCAATCACTTTGCCCTCGAACTTATCCCTGACAATGACAGTCAACATTACAGTCCGCTCATCTCCAATATTTAGTATCATTGGAGTAATCTTATCATCCGGGCCATAGACAACATCCACATTGTTACTTCCTGCCAGAATAGACTGGAATACGGTTTTATGGATATGGTACACCAACTTACCATGACCGAGAAAGTCAATGGCCGGTTTTTTATAAGTTCCCATGTTACTTCCACCGTGCAAGCTACACCAGGAAAAACCGTCATAATCCAACATACGCATCTTTTTTATTGCCTCATAAGCTGAGAATGCCTGCCATGCCTGGCTCTCTCGCCACTCATTGGTAGTTAATCGCCTTCCAATACTTCCTTTGTCATAGTCCCATTCGTACGACTGTAGAAGATACCAAGGCTTTCCTTTACATAAATTCCAATTTGGCTGACCAATGGACTCCTGGTGTTCAAAATTAAAATAGGCTCTTTCGTTACTGTCTAAAAAACTTTGGCGATAAGCTCCCGGCCACTTCCTTAATTGTGACCATTCAGCCCCATACCCGGTGGCTACATCCTGATTGCCGCGGGTAACCATTGGCGCTGTCCATGCTCTGGTGGCAACGATCCTGTTCCCCTCAAGATTAGTCTCACCAATCTCTGCATTTAAAGCCATCTGGTTACCTGGATCCAAGGTTTGTACCTGTCCAATAGCTTCCAAAAGCGACCGCCCTCCTTTGTCTAATGTGCCATAATCATTTCCATAACTCAAGTGCGCAATATGAGATGTGATTGAAATCAGCCTGCTGGGATCATAGGGGTAAACTGCATTATATGCTGTTTCTGAAAACAAATCACTTTCGTAAGCCTCGTTTATATTAAAGGTATTAGGATGATTAGCTATCTCCCACATTACAATACTGGGGTGATTTTGTGTCTGTTTCATATACTTGTGATATCCCTCAAAATCTACTTGTCCCCAATCTCCTTCACGTATCCAGGCAGGAGGGCATGAAATGATCATTATGCCCATCTGGTCAGCATACTCTGCATATCTAGGGTCGTTTACCCCAACGGCCTTACCTTTCCAACCATGAACATGGATTCGGAGCATATTACAATTCATATTTTGGGTCATGAGCATCTCTTTTGCAACCCATTCCTCAGGGGGGCACCGAAACCATATCATCATCTTTTCGATGGGAGACCTAAAGCCCATTATCTGGGTACCATTAAGCATAAAGGGTTTCCCATTGAGGCGAAATGTACCACCTTCCTGTGAAACTGTACGAATACCTGTTATAAATACATGGACGTCTATAGTAATCCCATCCTTATTCAAGATTTCAATCACTACTTTATATAAGTTTGGAGAATTCGGCTCCCATAATTTGGGATTTTTAACAGAAAAAAGAATATTGATATTTTTCTTTCCCGGTCCAATTAACAAAGGTTTTTCTGCCACCTCCATAAGATTATTGTCAAAATTTTCATCCCACACCCCCATTTTCACCTTTATCATTCCTTTGAATCCTAGTGCCCCTTTGTGCTGGACGCTTACGTCAGTTTGAATGACAGCAACTCCATCTTTTAGATTTTTTGTATAAAAGAACACATCATCTACAAAAGTTTCGTCGGTTAAATCCAACCAGACTCGTCCGGCAAACCAGGTCGCATTATTGTCAAGGGCTGAATGAGGATTAGGCTGACCCTCCGATGGGCTTAGATAAAAATGGTTTACTTTTACAGCTAACTGGTTTTCTGAATATGGATTCAAATATTTGGTAATATCTAGTTTTATTGGGTAACGGTCTTTGACCAGGCCAGCTAGTTTGCCATTGACCCAAATTTCTCCACCGGGATCTATTGCTTCGACATTGAGATAAGCCCTCTTAAAATTATGAATTTTTACTTTGTTCCTAAAATATAGATCTTCTCCCTTGTACCTTTCAGATCCCTGTCCAAACGGAAGATTTGTTTTTCTCCATTGTCGATCGTCGTAAAAAGCAGTTTGCCATCCATCAAGGCTGGGTTTTTGTTCAAAATTTTCATCAATAAAAGTCGCTGGATAAAAGGGATACCTTTCCTGTGTTGTTCTTTGGTAACCAATACCCCAAAGTTCATCTATTTCCAAGCCCGAAGAAGAAGAAATTTCAATACTGTTAACCCAGTTCACATCCTCGGTTGAAGGGACAAAATCAGCAATCAATATACCATCGATATATAAGTTGTACCGCTGTGTTTCATTGAAATTGTCCAGAGAACCTTCAATTTTTATTTCATGCCACACATTTTGCCCCAGGGGCACACCCTCTTCCTTCTCCCTATTTGAATCATAAAAAAGATTATTTTCCCTTATTTCAATCTTTACAAATGCTTTGTTTGTAGCATTGTCCAATAACATAAACCCGGCTTTGCAACTTTTCTCCATCAACCGAATTTTACAGCCCAATGAAAAGCGCCATGTTTGTACATCAATATCCCATTTCCATTTAGCATCCCCGATAAAGCACATGGCTCCATCTTTTACGACCATATTTTCAGCACCTTTGTATTTACTTAATTCCCACAAACTTGCTTCATGCTGTCCAGGACAACTACTTAGGACCCTCCATTCATCGAGCTTTATTCGTGTCCTTACTTCAGGCAAAGGCAATGGCTTGATTGAAGCCATTAATTTTTTCACATCTTTTTCAGGCGCAATTTCAGTATTTAGATTTTGATCATCGTAATAGTCCGAAACTTCGTCAGCGTAGTAGCTCAAAAAATCAATTCGCTCATCAGTTGTAAAAACAGACGTTTCTCCCTTAAAATCGGTTTCACCATTGGCTAAAGTATCGGGTGTAAAATACCTCAATTCAAAAGATTTGGATATTGGCTGTGCATAAAGATTGCAACAAACAATTACAAATGCCAAAACAGAAAATATCTTCATGATAAATTAAATAGAATGGAATAGATTAATTAAATATAATTGCAACTTCCTCTGGAGCCTCATATATCGTTTCAATTTCATTCTCGATTCTACGGTGCTCAATTTTCACGATCCCATAAGGTGTTGGAAAAGTACCTTTCACCCATTCCAAATCGCCTAAATTGGGTTTTAGTAATATCTTTTTGCAACCGGGTTCGAGTATATTGACACCAAGAACATATTTAGTTAGCCAACTCTTGTAGGACCTGATGCCCAACCATGACAAAAGCTATGACGAAAATGCTTATAGCAATAGTCACCAAATGTTTTATGAACGTCAACTTTTCCATAAGGAACAATTTCATCTATCCGGCCTGCATTTTCTATCCAACTGATCTCAAAATCTTCCCAAAAGGTTGTCGCTCCCAAATTGAGCATTGCCCCCCAATATTCCCTGACATTATCCAATGCCCCCTGATAATCTCCGGCTAAGGCTCGACCGATAAGCATATAATAACCATAAAAAGTGGACATTTTACACACGCCGTCTTGTGCTAATACGATGTTGTTTGCCTCTTCAGGTAATACCAAACCAGACATGGCTAGTAAGGCAGCTGCCTGTTTTGACCCAGCCATGCAAGGTATATGCATTTTCAATTTTTGTTCTGAAATTTCACAAAGTTCTGCTGTTTCATGCTCATTAAGAATGCGACAAAGTTCGGCACCTGCACTAAAACTCATAACCATCAACGATTGTAATCCGGCATGGATTGCGTCTTCATTCTCGCTTGAAGGCCAATCCAAAAACCTATTCCCATCCAATTTTTCTTTTCCATTCACATCAATTTTTGTGGAAAAATGTTTAAGCAAAGCAATTAGATACATCTTCTGTTCCTTCAAATAATCCAAATTTCCCTGGGAATAATACCAATCGCGATGAAGAATAATCCACCACATGGAATATGAACTGATGTCGTTCATCCAGTTAGGGAGCGGTGTTAAATCGCGGGCAAGGTCCAAACTTTTAGGGACAACATTATTGTCTCCAAAAACCGTACTTATGGTCATCACTTCAGGGTGCATATCACCAACCCATACTAAGCGGTCTCGTTTAATCCCGTTCCACAAATAGTCCTGCATATTCAGGTGAACGGTATATGCCCCGGTCATCCATATTTTGTTCAGCAGTTTATCATTGCAGGTAAAAGAGCCCAAATATGGAATGTCTCGGTATCTGAAAACCGCGCTGATTTCCTTAATCTTAATTTGTGTATCCGGGTCAACCAAATCAATACGGACAAAGCGGAAGCCGGATTCTCCAACTTGAATGCGCCCCAGCCAGGGGAGCTCCACCACAAAATCGCGCATGGCGTGATCATTTGTTGCTCCTTCAACACCAACATCCGACATTGCTTCACTTACCGATTCACCAAAACGAATATGTATGCGTCCAGGAGGTTTTGAGTTATTTCTTGTAGTAACGATCTCTATTCCCCCCTGAATCTCACAACCAAAATCAAGCAGGATTCCTGCTTTTGAATCCGTGTTATTTATTAGAGTTAAATACTCTCCATTAATTAAGGCTGCCTGTCCAATACCGGATTTCAATATGCTTGGTGCATTTAATACCCTAGTTCCAGTGCTATCAGATTGCCAAACAATACGTGTTGGGGCAAGGAATTTTTGGGTTAATTCCGTTGACCGAATTGGCTGGTTAACAGATTCCAAAACAGGAGGAATTTGGGCATACAATACAGTATTTAAAAAAAACAAGAAGGCGATCAACATAGCTATTCGTTTCATTTTCATTGCTTTATTCAAATATGAAAATTAATAGCATACAAATTAATCCCTTTGGAATACTAACAGCCTGATGGAATTAGGAGCAAGCATGGAAGAAATCTCAACGTTGTCAACCTCTGGTTCTGATATATTTAAAAGATGATAGTTTTTTACGGATATTTGGAATGCACTTTTCTCTAAAACGTTTTTATTCCATACGATTACCCCCATTCTTTCGTCACTCAAAAATCCTTTTGCTTCAATATCCTGACCTGAAACGTCAATCCCTTCCTGATCAATAAAACGTCCTCTCCTAAAGAAATCAGCATGTTCGTTCATAAACTCAATCAATAAATTGACATATGCTGCCGACTCTTCCACATTATAAAGACTTACCATATCTAAATTAGGAGGATCAACTACATTTGCATAATCTTCTTTTGTCACTCTATTATTTAAGATATAATTCTTATCCCCGGGATACCGTATTTCAATTTCATGGCGCATGCCATAAATGGCAGCAAAATTTGCTTCTGTCCTTGTTAACATTGGGTTGGCATTCCTCTGTGTAGTAACCAATTCTGGAAAAGTATATCTAAATAACTCAGGAAATTCTTTTCGATATTCTGCAGTGCCTATCCCACATCCATGAAAATAGTCAACACTTTGAATGTTTACATCTGTAGAAGATTCTGTCATAACAATAAATTCCGGGTTAATTGCTTTTACTTTTTTGTTGACCTCTGTCAATAATAATTGTCGATAGGCAGCATCACTTTCTCCGGGACGATGATCATGGTGGTTCGAAAAGCACAAATCAGGTTTTAATACACCTAATTGGTCATATAATATTCCATCAGCTCCTAATTCAACAGCTTGTATGCCCAAATCAATCATTGTTTTGCGCCACAATTTAGAGCCACAGCATGCCTGGGCAAAAATAACCGGTGTTGCATTTTTTTGCTTAACATAGAACTGAACATCGGGTTTCATATTGTTTTTCAACAAAATAGTTTCTATACCATGAAATTTATAAAAATCTGTTGATGTATCGAGTATCTTTGCATTTGCATATAAAACTATTTTTACTCCTTTTTCCTGTGCCCTTTTAATTGCTCTTTTAAGCTCTTCTTTACCTCCCATTAAATTATCTGGAGGGAAATTTGGGTACAAGTGGTCATGACCACCAGCAGCCCATCCAAAAAGACCAATGGTGCCAAGGTTGAAATCAGTAGCAATCTCACATAATTTGTCAATATCTTTATAGTTCCATATTACTTCCCCATTTTGCTGTTTAAGGATTGCCAATAACCATCCAGAATTATTAATCACCCATCCAGGTGCTGAGTATAGGTGAAAGTGCCTGTCATACCATGCCCTGTAATACTTTGCTGCACTATACCATTGTCCTTCATACACCCACAACTTCGCATCAGGGATATTAAATTCATTAATACATAATGGTATTGTGATGCTAGCCTGTAGTGCTTTATCTGTCTTGTTATATGAAAGGTTAAATCGTTTTGTTGCCTGCAAGGAATCATGGCTTCCTATATATAATCCAGTATTTTCGGAATTTACTGAAAACCAGGGCATGCATATTCCCTGAACACTGGGGTACCAATGACTTTTAGTTCTAAGCTTTTCCAAATTATCGAAATGTTCACCTAAACCCGCAGGCCAATAGACACTTCTGTCCTTTTTAATATTTGGCATGATAGCAGAGAGCCTTGGATAGTCTATCTCCTTTAATAGATAATCTTCGTTATAATTTTTTAACCAACCGTTAAAACAGAAAGCATCATCCTTTATCGAAATATAAAACATGGCACTTACCTCAAACTTTTGATTGCCTGACGATAAGCTGTTTATTGCAAAACATATTTTATTGCCCTCCTTTTTAACCGAATAATCATCCACACTTGAGATTACATACTCACTATTATCTTTTCTATTTACTAATGTAATCTTCCATAAATCATCTATTGTACTACGGGCTATTAAATTTCCCCCTTCATTTTGAACTATTTGGACGTTTCCATTTTTGTTTATTGAAAGTGTTGCTTGTTTTGTTTTTAATGTATGAGTATATTCCGTGGCAAAAGACCTAAAAGCAAGTAATATTACTATACCCAAAACCAATCCAAAATGGGAAATAACTTTTTCCATTTAATAATGTAAATTTTATACTTTTTACTTTTTTTAAACTTGAAAGATTCACCTGAATTTGTCAGTTTCAGGTGAATCTCTCCATACTGTCAAATGAAATGTTTAATAGCCAGGATTTTGCACTAAGTTTTCGTTTATATTGACTTCAGTTGAAGGTATTGGCCAAAGATAGTTTTTTGTTTTATCAAAATATCTTTGTGCAAGAATTCTACAATTACCATTGTTAAACATTGTAGTAAAATCTGCCACACCATCTTCGTCAATTGAAGGGGTTTCAGCGAAAAACCATAACCCTGTATCAACAATTTTGGTTCTTAATTCTTCAACATCCAGCATACCATAAATGCCTGTATTTAATACCTTTTCTGCCATTTCCCACCTTATAATATCCGCATGTCTTAATCCTTCGAAAGCAAACTCCATCCTTCTTTCTAAACGTAAAATTTGTCTCAGTTTTTCTTGATCCATAGCAGTAATGGCAGGATACGAACCAACATCTTCAACTTCAACGCCATAAGCTCTTGCTCTAACCTTATTAATTGCATCCAAAACTGATTCGTCAATATCATTTAATTCAATTTTTGCCTCAGCATATATCAACAGGACATCTGCATACCTTATTACAACATGCTCCGGAGCAACAAGAAAGTCTTCATACCAATCCTCATCATATCCTTTTTTCCAAGCCATAGCATTCCATGATGCCCATTGAGTAACTGATCTGGTATCATTATTTGTAATTCTTTCTCCTGTTATTGTACTTGTTACCAGAGAATCTGGATGTGGCTGATAAATAATTCCTCCATGTTCAGTCCCAAATTCAACAATTGTAGCTGTACACCTCGGATCACGATTTTCAAAGGGTTTTTGCGGATTAAAAAGTGGAGACTCGTCAATTGGTAACCCATCTGTACACAAAAAAGAACAAAACAAATCCCAAGATGGCCAAACAAACATATTTCCACCACTTGATCTTGGTGTAATGTGCAGAACACAAGCTGGTCTGATATAATATCCGTCTGTCCATGAGCCTAATTCAGTAGATCTGGCAATGGAAAAAATATTCTCTTCTGTTTGTGTTGTTTTGGTTAAAAACAAATCTTCAAAATCTGGATAAAGATCATATACTCCCAAATCCATACAGGATTTTGCTGCAATTTGGGCTGTCTCCCAATCACCCATGTAATTTGCAATTCTTGCTTTTAAAGCTAATGCAGCTCCCTTAGTTGCATAACTTTCTCCTGAATATGACTCTGGCAAGTTTGAAGCAGCATAATCAAAATCAGAATAAATGCTTTGCAATACTTCATCCTTATCCGTCCTTCCTAAACGAAATGCTTCATCAATAATTAGTGTTTCTTCATAATAAGGCACATCTCCCCAATAAAAGATTAATCTAGAGTACATTCGGGCTCTTACAAATCTTGCCTCGGCTATATACTGAGTATAAGTATCTTCGTCAAAGTTATCCTTATAATTTTCAACCTTTTCTATTACTAAATTCGCAGCAGCAATACACGTGTAATATCGTTCCCACCATTCAATTACGAATTCTGATTGACCATTAATTGTTCCTCCTGATATATCAGTAAGGTTATTTCTACAAGACCAGTCATCTGTCCATGAATCAAGCCACCCACCATTGTCAAAGTATAATAAATCTGGATTATAATTCCAAAACGTTATTGTATATAGATAATCTAGAGACATCCTCATTTCAGTAGTAGTGGAATACCACCCATCACTGGCTCCTTCTGATAAAGGGTTCAAATTAAGATCATCACAACTTAAATTGAACAGAACTGTAAAAAGAATTATTTTAATTCGTATAATATATCTTATATTTTTCATGTCTTTCAATTTTAAAATTTTATTGTTGCACCTAAAAGTAATGTTCTCGTCACAAAATATCCTGAAGTTGAACCTTCAGGGTCATAACCTTTTGGATATTTATCGATTGAAAATAAATCAGAAAGATTGACATAAAACCTAATACTTTCCATTCCAATTTTTTTGCTAATTCCTTCAGAGAGACTATATCCAAGAACTATGTTCTTTAAACGAAAATAACCCCCATCAAATAACCAAAAATCAGAAGTGGAATAGTTATTAGAGCTTGAAGATTGCGATAGGCGAGGGTATATTGCATTTAAATTTTCTTTTTCCGTGTTGTACTCGCTCCAATATTTACCCATTAAAAAATGAGGGACAGCTAAAACCCCACTACGTAATGGTTGAACCATGCTTGAACTTAAATATGATCTTCTTTTACCAACACCCTGAAAAAATAAACTAAAATCAAAGTTTTTGTAATCCAACCTAATATTTCCTCCATAATCATACCTTGGCAATGATCCTCCTAGAAGAACTCTGTCATAAGTTGACGAAATAGTACCATCTGGAACACCGTCAGGACCACTAACATCAACATATTTAACATCACCTGGTTTTACATTGCTGTATAATGTAGCCGAATTTTCAATCTCTTCCTCAGATTGATATATTCCATCCGATAAATAGCCATACCATTCATTATATTCACTTCCTTCAAACGATGCCTGAGAACCAAGAAATTCAGTTCCGTCCAGATTCCCCATTACTGATTTCGCATCAGATAAGTTGGCTGTTATTGAGTATCGTAAGTCTTTGATATTATTTCTGTAACTTAATTGCAACTCCCAGCCTGTAGTATACATTTCACCGCTGTTCCGTTCTGGATTTTCAAATCCTATATAACTTGGAATTTCAATATCTAATAGCATATCCTTGGTCTTTTTCTTGTAAAAATCAGCTTCAACCTGCAAACTGTTGTCAAAAAGAGTAGCATTGAATCCAATATTACAACTTGTAGTTGTTTCCCATGTAATATTTTCAACAGCATAACGTGGAATATAAGCAGTTTGGGATGTAGTGGCACTTGTTCCGCTATAGAATAAAGCATAACTATAAGCAATTGAAGACTGATAAGGATAATAACTACCAATTCTTTCATTACCTAAACTTCCATATGAGGCTCTTAATTTTAAAAATGATACTATACTTGAAATATTATCCATAAAAGACTCTTCTGAAATAACCCAGCCTGTTGAAACAGATGGGAATAAGCCCCACCTGTGATCTTCATGAAATCTAGATGAGCCATCATATCTTGCATTAAATTGAAAAAGATATTTATTATTATAGCTATAATTAAATCGCCCAAAATATGAACGGCTAGCGTATTCATATGCATATCCTGAATTATCCTGATAATCTTCTGGACCTAAGTCTAAATAAGGGTAGTTATCTAATTCATAATGTGATCGTTGCGCCATTAAATACTCATAATAATAATAATAATGCTCATATCCTGCCACAAAATTCAAGTTATGTTTTCCAAAAGTTTTTAAATAGTTCAAAATAAATTGAGTTGTAAAAGCCTTACTATCAATCCTATATTCAGTAAGAGTTGTTGATGTTGAACCTTGAACATAACCTGTAATTGTTTCGGGATCATCCCAAGCAGTCATAGGAATTTTTAACCAATGGTTTTTCCTCTTTAAAAAAGAAAATTTTGGAGCAAATATTCCGGAGATTTTTAATCCCTTTAATGGCATTATATCCAGACCTATTTTCCCATTAACAACATTATCCCATCGGTGATAGTCTCCTCCATCAATTAATCTGGCAATCATATTTTCGCCATTTCTGAAATCTGCTACACGTCCATCAGTCCAGTAGGCTCTTTCTGTGGGTTCATAGCAAAGTAAAGAAGCTGATGGAGTTGTTTGTTTTCGTTGGTCGTGGGTATACTTATAATCGATATCGAAATGCGCACTAATGTACTTATTAGGATTAATATCATTATTTAATCTGACAGAGAATTTGTCATAAGGTCTGTCATCTATAATTGATTGCACATTATCGTAAGAGAATGAACCATAACTGGAATATTTCTCTCCTCCTGATGAGAAACTCATCACATGACTTTGACGAGGAGAAAAGTCTCTTATATATTGTCGCCAGTCTGTATCTGGATATTCATTTGGACTGTTGGCATGTAATTCAGGATAATTCTTAATTAACTCTTCAGAATAAGTTGAAAATTCTGAACCAACATTACCGTTATCATTCCAGACTAATTCATTGGCTAATTTCATATAGCTGACGGCACGTTCATTTTTTGGCAATTGGGTTGGTTGGTCATACCCATATTGAATATTATACTGTAGTCCAAATTGACCGGATTTACCTCGCTTGGTAGTAACCAAAATAACTCCAGCAGCTGCTTTTGAGCCATAAATTGAAGCTGAAGCCGCGTCTTTTAAAACAGAAATACTCTCGATTTCACTTGGTGACACATATGAAAGATCCCCTGGAACTCCATCGATTATTACTAATGGAGTACTATCTCCGATTGTTGTTATCCCTCTAATCCTAACTGTTCCAGTTGTTCCAGGCTCTGAATTACTTCGTGTCACTCTAACCCCAGGCATTGTTCCTTGAAGAACATTCGTAATCGTAACAGCAGATTTTCTATTTTCTAAATCTTCTCCCTGAACAGATGCTACTGATCCTGTAAGGTCAGCTTTTCTTACCGTACCATAACCAACTGCCACCACTTCATCAATACCAATGGTTTCTTCAACCATTGTAACATTTATAGAAGTCTTTCCGGCAACCAAAATTTCCTGCATTTTCATTCCTACAAATGAAAATAATAACGTAGCATCTCCTGGAACATTAGACAAAGAATATTCTCCATAGGCATTGGTAACCGTCCCATTAGTTGTCCCTTTTATTATTACTGTAACGCCGGGAAGAGGTGAGCCGGATTCATCGGTAACGGTGCCTGAGACTGCCTTTTGTTGTAGTTGGCTTATGGCTGAAGTATTGCTATCATCAGGCACAATCATTATTATCTTCCCCTTTATAGAGTAAGTCAATCCTTCATTTGCCAGGATATCATCAAGGATATCAAAAATCCGGGCGTTTTTAAAATCTCCCGATTTTGAAGATGCATTTTGCAGCAGCTCGTTTTTATAAAAAATGGAAAACTCAGAATTTTTCTCAATTTTACTAAAAATAGACTCCAGCGTTTCATTCTCAAATTTCATATTCAATTTTGTTTGCTGCGAATATGAAATTGCAGAAACCTGAACCAGTGCTGTAAAAATCAACAAAGTTGTTAGCTTCATAATCATTAACATTTTTTTCAATGCACGGCATCGCTGACGCCGTTGCCTAACACCATTTTTTTTCATAATTTTGGTACGATTTAAATTATTATTTATTTCACATGTTAAACGTTGGGAGAGATGCAGCTTTCCCGACGTTTTTGTTTTCAATTACTAATCCATAATTCAATTTTTCTTGTGTTAGAACGCTGATAATCAATTGGAATATACACTTTTAAAGCATCAAGTACCTGCCAGACAGTTTCTTCATTTTTAAATACACCGGTAAAATTTATATCAGCTTTTAAATTATCTTTAAAATGTATATCCACATCATACCAGTTTTCAAGGCGGATAATTAATTCCGGCAAAGGGATATTGGTAAAATTGAATTTATTATCGACCCAGGCAAACGATTGTTCGGGTTCAATCTTTTGGACACTCATTTGTCCGTTCCTGACAAGCATAACCTGATTGGGTTTTAATAACTTGTTTTGAGTTTTGTTGCTAACTTTTACCTTTCCCTCAACCAAAGTAATCTCATTCCTGCCGAATTCTTCATAAGCCAACACATTGAATGTTGTTCCCAGAACTTCAATATTGCATTCGGGTGTAACTACTGTGAATGGTTTTGACTTATTGTGGGCAACCTTAAAATATGCTTCTCCCTGTAACTCAACTTTTCTTTCCTTGTTGAAAGTATGATAGGCTAACCGGGATTTGGCATTTAACCAAACCTCAGAACCATCGGGTAAAGTAACTTTTGATTTTTCGCCACGTGGAGTTTCAAAAACAAATTGCTGAGTTAATTCATCATTTGCATCAAAAACAAAAAATTTGATTAGACCCCCCAAAAACAATCCGATAATTAAAATTGCAGCATACGAAATTATCCTGTTCAAGTTCTGCAATTTATTTGATCGTGAATTTAGGGTTCCCTTTGTCTGGGAAATCTTATAATTTACTCTGTGCCAGTTTTTCTTAACATGTTCACTACTTAAAGGATTTTTATTCCACTGATCTTTAAATTGATTAAATAAATCCAGATTTTCTTTTTTCGAAAGCAAATCAGTTAAAATCTCATATTCAGAGTCTGTTAACTGACCTTGAAAATACCTTTGAAATAAGTCATCAATATCTAATCTTATTTTCCCCATGATTTCTCTTTCTACCCTATTAACGATTTAAGGATATTATTACCCATCGTTAAAGTACAATTATTTTTACAAAAAATTCTGGGAAGACATAGAATATACTCACTAAAAGCACTTTAAGCAATAAACAAATTAATTATTACAGATTTAAAAATTGATTATTGTTTTTTCGGGATTGGAATTTTCAGAGTACTATAAATTCCTAATGACCAAAATAATAAGGGCAAGAGGTATTCTATCAGCAAATTTGTTTCTAAAGACACCAAGAGCTTTGGTTAAATGCCGCTCAACATTTTTTATATTAATGTTTAGCCCTTCTGCTATCTCCCTATTTTTCAAACCCTTAACACGACTTAACATAAAAACCTCTTTACATTTATCAGGAAGTGATTGAATAACCATTTCTATTTCATCCTGCAGCTCTTTTTCGATTAGCACATAAGGTTCATCTCCTATGAAATCGATTCTATAAAGTTCTTCATATTTTGTGGTTGCCAGTAAATCAATTTGCAGATTTGCAACTACTTTAATATGTTTGATATAATCAAGGCATTTATTTCTGACTAAACGAAATAAAAAGGCTTCAATATTGGTTTCTTTTACTTCAGTTCGAATCTCCCAAAACTTTACAAATACATCCTGAACTATATCTTGCGAAATTGTATCGTTATTAATTATCTTTCTAGCAAAATCATTCAATCGGGGGAAATAAATATTGAATAACTGCCTTAATGCCTCCTGATCATTTCTTTCCTTCACACCGGCAAACAAGATTTGAATGTTATTCTGATTATCCAACGATTTTTTTTGCATATCGCAAAATTAGCATTTCTTCGGATACAACAAACTTGCTATTTTTCATAGATGAAAAACAAGCCCTACGGATTTTCAAAAGCTTCCTGCATAAACCATTCATTCCAAAATCGGAAGAGTTAATTTATGCCTGCGCACAATGCCAATAGAAATCTAACAATTCATGTAGATCCCCAAAGTCCTTTTTTCTGGCTTCACGGCTCACAACATCGATCTTCATTGCTGCAACCTCGTAGAGTGTTGCACGCCTTATGTTGTCAATCACCAAAGCAGGGCGGATAAAAGGATCTGTGTAATACAAATCGAGCTTAATACAGTCTTCTGCTGAATTGCCAATAAAATATGATTTACCCATTGCAACCGGACCTTCACGAGAATCAACATACTTTACATTTTAATATTTTCATTTGTTTCATAAATCTTTGTTTACGTTACCTATTGCATACAGAGGGCAAACATTCACTAATCCTATTTTTCCGAAATTGTCCAAAGATGTCCTGACTCCCAATTTGGATTTTTTCAACTCCATAAACCGGTATAAGCTCTGCATTGCTCCCCTGATACCTGCTTTTACTTCAACAGGAAGTATATTTCCCCGGTCAGAAACCACGTAATCGACTTCCGCCTGCGTACCTTTTTTAGACTCAGCCAATAGTAAAGTTCCCTGCGCTCGTAAGGGCTCCCATTTTTTAACAGCTCTAATCCAACAAATACTTCCGACATTGAACCTTTATTTACTAAATCGGTTTCTGATGAAAGTAAAACCGTTTTCATATCAAGATCAAGTAACCGTTCCAATAATCCGGTATCCAGGAACAGGAATTTCCTGAATTTTGGGTTTATCTCTGCCCCCAAAGGGAGTCCGCTCGCAGCAGTATGGGTAACCGGGACAATGAGCCCTGCCATGGTCAGTAAATCTAATGCCTCTTTAATTTTGGCAGATTCCACCTCTCCTGTAACTTGTGAATAAACAAACTTGCCTCCTGACTGGAGGGCTACTGACCGGAGTGTTTGCATCTGGCTATCTGAACACTCAGAAACAAATACCATTTTTCCTGTAACATCAAAAATTTTAACCTTGGCATTTTGATAAGCATTAAACTTAATATTTAAGATTCGGTTTGTTACTGGATTTGGATAAACAGAAACATTTTGTGATTTTTCTGTTATTTGCGAAGATGCTACTATCGTTCCATTACTGGTTGAATTGGATTTAGAATAAGAAATTATGGGACACATGGGCTACGGCAACCAACCGTATTTTGTATATAAACACCAGGATTTGGAACGGGTGCATTTTCATGTGGCACCTACAAGGATTGATAGGAAAACCGCCCATAATTGCCCTGGGTTCAAGGGAAATATGGCAACATATCGATTGTTGCCACAACCTAAAGCCGCCCGGCCTTATCGGATTTTGGTATAAGCATATGCCACCCAGTTGTTTTTTTGTTTGCACCCCGAGTCCTGCAAACCACATACCTCTGCACATCTCTTAATTGCAGGGATGTCTTCTTTGTAGAAACCGCTAAGGAATATTTTTCCGTTTTTCTCCATGCATTTTGAATAAACTGGCAGGTCGGCAAGCAAAACGTTTCGTTGGATATTGGCAAAAACAAAATCATATTTCTTGTCGCCCAGGAGGGACGCGTCTCCTAATTTCACTTCTATGTTTTGGATGTTGTTCAAAACCGCATTTTCTTTTGTGCCGTTGAACGACCATTCGTCAATGTCGATGGCTGTTATCGCCCCAGCACCTTTCATTGAGGCCAAAATAGCCAAAATGCCGGTGCCGCACCCCATGTCAAGAACAGTTTTGTTCCCAAAATCATTTTCCAGGATATACTCCAGCATCATAGAAGTGGTTTCGTGGTTGCCAGTGCCAAAAGCCATGTTAGGCTCAATTACGATTTCGTATTTGGCTTTGGGATATTCTGTGTGGAAAGGGGCGCGGACAACACATTCGTTGGCAACTACTAAGGGCTTAAAATAATTTTTTTCCCATTCTTCGTTCCAGTTGCGGTCTTCTATTCTTTCGTGTTTGACTTCAAAACTAAAGCCCCCGCCCAAGGCCTCCAGTGCCGCTTCAACGGAATTTTCGTCAAATTGGTTTTCAGGGATGAATGCTTCCAGCCCGGTGTCGGTCCCCAGAAAACTTTCGTACCCTGCTTCCCCCAGCCCTGCTGTCAATACATCGCATGCCCACTCTGCAAATGGGATGACTTTTATGCTTGTTTTTTTATAATCCATTTCCAGTTTATTTTTTGCGAAGGTATAAAAAGTACGGTTGGGATTTTGTTAGTGGACCTTTTTACGCCCGTTACGCTATAGGTCGCAAGTAGGAAAATAAAAATTTGCAATAAAAACCATCCGATGAATGCTTTTCCCAAATGCCGGTCAACCCTATATATTGACAATCAGTTTATTGTTGCTTCATCGGATGGCTGGGATATGCCTTATTGGTTTTAGAACCCGTTAATGATACCGATGAAGTCTTCGGCTTTCAACGATGCGCCGCCGATCAAACCGCCGTCAACATCTTTGCTGGCAAACAGTTCTTTTGCGTTGCTTGGCTTGCAGCTCCCGCCATAAAGGATCGAAACGCCTTCTGCAATTTCTTCGCCGAATTTAGCTGCAACGGCGGCACGGATATTGGCGTGCATGTCTTGCGCTTGTCCTGACGAGGCCGTTTCCCCTGTGCCGATTGCCCAAATTGGTTCGTAAGCAATGATTAATTTTTTGAAGTCTTCGGCAGAAAGCTGGAAAATGGTTTCTTCCAGTTGTTTGACAACAAATTCGTTGTGGGTCCCGGCATCGCGTATTTCAAGTGCTTCCCCGCAGCAATAGATCGGTGTAAGCCCGTTTTCCAAAGCAAGTGCCAGTTTTTTGTTGAGGGTTCCGCTGGTTTCGCCATAGTACTCGCGGCGTTCTGAGTGCCCCAATATTACATATCCGGCACCTGTCGATTTAACCATTTCTGCCGACACTTCACCGGTGTACGCACCTTTGGCTTCTGCCGCACAGTTTTGTGCCGATACGCCAATCCTTTCGGCATTTACGCTTTCAACAACTTTGGCAATATGTGTAAAAGGTGTGCCAAGCACAACAACTACATCGTCAGCCCCTTCTTTTGCAACAATGGCATCTACTGCTTTTGCCAGCTCAACACCTTCCTGTAAATTGGTGTTGCATTTCCAGTTTCCTGCAACTATCTTTTTTCTCATATTTCTGATATTTAATTTATTAAATGATTTAATGTATAAAAATACAAGCTTAGTCCATAAAAAATAAATTAGCCTGGCCCCAAATCCCACAATTAACTATTTGTTCATGAATTTATTTTGGAACTCGCCAGGCGTTGGTATGTCGTTATAGTGCCACTTGCCAACAATTGCCCCATTTTTTATGGCAACAAGCCCGGGGTTGGAGCGGATAATTGTTTTTAATGTTATTTCATCGCAATTGAAATATTCGTAGGGTACGTTGTTCCCTTCTGCAAATCCTTGGTAATTTTCAGGCAATGTCGATGTCAGCCCAATAAATGAAAAATTGTTTCCCAAAGCCCATTTGGCAAGGTGGTTGATTTTTTCTTGTGATTTGGTGTCGCTTTTTTCGAGGTTGTAGGCAACAACCACAAAAACATAATTTTCATCGTAAATGAAAAAGTCCAGGATGTCTTCGCCGTCTGCGGTCGTAACTGTTAAATCGTGTATTGGCGGGCGGTATCCCTCTTGCACCAAAATCGACTCAACGTTGCTGTATTCCCAGTTTGCCGAATCTTGCCACGGGTAATTGCCTTCGTTGAATTTTTTGATTTTGCCTGTTTTTTTGTTTTTGTAATAAAAAACATTTTTATAGACCTCCTGTTTGGCATCATCGGGGGTAGCCATTGCTTCGGGGATGTTCACGCCAACTTTATATGGCCTAAAATCGATTATGGGCAGGTGGTTGTATGAATATATTGCAATAATGACATATGCAATTGCAAAGGTACTGCTAAATAAATATCCTGGTTTATTGTTGCCTGATTGTGCTATTTGTTTCCTTTTAGCAAAAACAATAAGCGCGAAAGCGATAATTGCCAGGTTTTTATAAAATGTTTCCCAGTTGGAAAGCACCAGGGCATCGCCAAAGCAACCGCAGTCGCTCACCGGGTTTTTTAAAGCGATCCAGAGGGTAAGCGGCAGGAAAAATGCCATAAAAAGCAATGCCAGCCACGATGCCATTCGCATGAAAATATTCCATAAAAGTGCGACACCGATAGCAAATTCGGCAAAAGCCAAGAGTACGCCGAGCGGGAAAGCTGCCCACACTAGCCATGCCAAGCCCATAGCATTGAAATAGTCAGTGAATTTATAAGTGGATCCCCATGGGTCTATCCCTTTCACAAACCCTGAAAAAATAAATGTGGCACCAACCAGTATCCGGGAAATATGGGCAATTGTCTTCATTTCTATTCCTGGTTTAGTCTTCAAATCCGATTTTAATCAGGGCAAAAACGGCATAATTTATAATGTCCAGGTAGTTTGCGTCAATCCCTTCCGACATGATTGTTTTTCCTTGGTTGTCTTCGATTTGTTTTGTGCGTTTCAGCTTCATCAGTATGAGGTCGGTGTACGAGCTTATGCGCATGTTGCGCCAGGCCTCGCCGTAGTCGTGGTTTTTTGCCTGCATCAGCTTTTTTGCCGTGCCGAAATGTTTGACGTACAAATCTGTTGTTTCCTTCTCCTGTAGTTCTTCACCCGATGCTCCCAGTTCAAGTTGTATGAGGCCCATGATCGCGTAGTTTATTATCCCGATAAACTCTGGGCGTACCCCTTCGTCAACCTTTGACACGCCTTTTTCTTCAATGCTCCTTATCCGCTGTGCTTTGATATAAATCTGGTCGGTCAATGAAATAGGGCGCAAAATCCGCCAGGCAGTCCCGTAATCTTTCATTTTTTTCAGAAAGATATTCTTGCATAACAAAATAACCTGATCGTATTGTTGGTCTGTTTTCTCCATGTTATAGTTAAATAAAATTATAAAAATATTAAAAATTGAGGAAAATGGGCGGTTTTGTTTTACATTTGTAGTTAACAATTTGTTAAACCAATTAAAGTTTTTGATTCATGCTGATTACTCAGTCTGCAGGTAAGTTCCTCAAACGTAAAAATTTGATTAACCTGGGGGGGGAGTTGATTGACTTTTCGGTCCCGGTAGTTATGGGAATTATAAATGTTACGCCTGATTCGTTTTTCGATGGCGGGAAAATGGAAGACAAGAAAGTGTTGCTTTCGGCCGTTGAGAAGATGATTGAAGATGGTGCTTCAATTATAGATGTGGGGGGCGTATCGACCCGTCCAGGGGCAAAAATGGTTTCAACAAAGGTAGAGTTGGGCAGGTTGTTGCCGGCAGTAGAGGCTATCAGGAAAAAATTCCCCAATGTGCCGCTTTCTGTCGACACTTTCCGTTCGTGGGTGGCTGTACGGATAATAGACGAGTTTGGGCCAGTAATTGTGAACGATATCGCAGGCGGGGCGCTGGATTCCAAAATGTTTGAAACAATCGGCAAACTCGAAGTGCCATACATTTTGTCGCACATAAAAGGAACTCCTAGCGACATGCAGGAGGATCCGGAATATGAGGATATTATAAGGGACATTTCAACCTATTTTAGTGAAAAGGTAAAACGCCTTACAAAGCTGGGGGTAAAAGACATTATAATAGATCCCGGCTTTGGGTTCGGCAAGAACCTCGACCATAATTATGAACTGTTGAACAGGCTTGACTCGTTTAAAGTTTTCCAACTCCCCGTTATGGTTGGAATGAGCCGTAAATCGATGATATGGAAGGCCTTGGAAACAAAGCCCGAATTTGCGTTGAACGGCACAAGCGTTGCAAATACAATGGCTTTGTTGGGGGGGGCAGACATCTTGCGGGTCCACGATGTGAAAGAGGCAGTTGAAGCCGTGAAGATATTTTGTGAAATTAAAGCTACAATTAGATGATGGCTTTTATCACCATCCGTTTTCTTGATATCCTCGACATCTTTTTAGTTGCCCTTTTGCTTTTCCAGCTTTACAGGCTGATAAAAGGCACTGTTGCTTTTAACATAGTCATAGGGCTTTTCTCGTTGTACCTTTTATGGCTGGTGGTAAAGGCACTTAACATGCAATTGCTCGGGGTCATAATGGGGCAGTTTATCGGAGTGGGGGTGCTGGCACTGATAGTTGTGTTCCACCCGGAAATCCGTAAGTTCCTTATTTTTATCGGCAAAAATTATAATGTAAACAGGTTGTTTTCCATTGACAAATTGTTCGGGCATACAAGGGTGAAGATAATAAAGGAGGAAGACATAAACAATTTAGTCGATGCATGCGCTACCATGGCAAGGTCTAAGACAGGTGCATTGATTGTAATTGCCGGGAATTCAGAATTGAACGAACAGTTAAACACGGGCGAAAGGATAAATGCAAAAATATCGTCTTCGCTCATACGCACGGTTTTTTTTAAGAACAGCCCACTGCACGATGGGGCAATAATAGTAAAAGACGGCAAAATAAAGGCGGCAGGCTGCATACTCCCTTTAACACAGAAGGAGCTGGACCAAACTTTAGGACTTCGCCACCGTGCCGCAGTCGGCATTACCGAAACCACCGATGCGGTTGTGATAATTGTTTCGGAGGAAAGGGGTTCCATATCTTTTGCCAAAGAGGGCAAAATCAAAAGGAGCATATCCAAAGAAGAATTAATCTCTTTATTGGAAGACAATATTGCCCAATACGAATAACAATTATATTTTATATTAGTCATTTTTGCGCCATGAACAAGATTTGCGAATTGTTTAATATTGAATACCCCATTGTTCAGGGAGGGATGGTTTGGTGTTCGGGATGGGAATTGGCCGCGGCGGTCAGCAATGCGGGCGGGCTGGGCTTGATTGGCGCAGGCTCCATGCACCCTGATGTGCTTGACGGGCATATAAAGAAGGCAAAACTTGCAACGCAAAAACCTTTTGGTGTAAATGTGCCATTGCTCTATCCTGAAATTGAGGAGATAATGGATATTATTGTGAATAACAAAGTCCCTATTGTTTTTACTTCGGCAGGAAGCCCCAAGAAATGGACAGGCTGGTTGAAAGAACACGGTGTTGTGGTTGCCCATGTAGTGTCCAGCTCGTTGTTTGCCCAAAAATGCGAAGCTGCCGGGGTAGATGCCGTTGTTGCAGAGGGTTTTGAAGCAGGGGGGCATAACGGGCGCGAAGAAACGACGACCATGGCACTTATCCCATCCGTGAGGGAAGCCACAAACTTGCCACTGATAGCTGCCGGAGGGATTGCCAGCGGGCAGGCAATGCTTGCCGCAATGGCTTTGGGCGCAGACGGTATCCAGGCAGGATCTCTGTTCACCGCTTCCGAAGAATCTTCGGCGCATGTCAACTTCAAACAACTTGTTGCCACTTTAGGTGAGGGCGGCACAAAACTGGCATTGAAAAAGCTTGTACCTACCCGCCTTGTCAAAAATCATTTTTTCGAACAAGTTGACAAAGCAGAAGGAAATGGGTCAACTGCTGGGGAATTAAAGGAATTGCTGGGGAAGGGCCGGGCAAAAAAGGGGATGTTCCTTGGCGATTTGGAAAACGGAGAGCTGGAAATTGGACAGGTTGCCGCCCAAATTAAAGGGATAAAACCTGTCAGTGAAATTATGGCGGCACTCGTTGCAGAATACAAATCAACTATTGCCGATGTTGCCGGAGGAAGGAAATATTTGTTCCCGTGACAGATCTGTTAGCAAAGAGAGAATAAACTAAAGCGGCAATGTTGTCCCTGAATTAAACTGTTGTGTTATGTTTGACCGTTTAATCGAAAAAATAAAGCTTGACAGCGCAAAATCGACAGGTCTCCCAGATTTGTTCGTGAAAAGGGAAATTGCGGCAAAAACAGTACTGTTGCAAGAAGGTGAAATATCAAACCACGTCCATTTCATAAAAAAAGGGTGTATCAGGCAGTGGTTCAACAAAGAGGGGAAAGACATAACTTTTCAGTTTTTTTTCGAGGATCAGGCCGTTGCCTCAATAGAAAGCTTCATGAACAGGCAACCGAGCCTTTTTACCATTGAAAGCATAGAGCCGTCAATTATTTTTTCTGTAAACAAAGAGAATTTCCAAAAGATTTTAAAAACCAGTCCTGGGTTTGAAGCCGAGTTCCATAATTTCATATTCGGGCGGCTTGGCAACTACTCCCGTCTTTTCCTTTCAAGGATAAAGGACAGCCCCCAGGAACGTTACGCGGATTTGATAAAAAACCGCCCGGAAATAATAAAAAGGGTGCCACAGCACTATATTGCATCTTACCTGGGCATAACTCCAATATCCCTTAGCCGGATAAGAAACAGGAAACCGTCATGATTTATTAACAAATGTTATCGTGCAAAAACTTGGCAAGGTGCATTTTTGCATAAAAAACGATAACACAATGAGACAAGTAATCCAAAACCGCCAAAGAACGGGGTATGTAAAAATTGACAGCCACAGGTGCAAAGCATGTTGGAAGTGCATGGACGTATGCCCGGCGAATGTGCTTGGGAAGGTAGATATTTTATGGCACAAACATGTAAAAATCACAAATGGCGGCAACTGCACCGGTTGCCTGAAATGTGTAAAGGCTTGTGGTTTCGATGCTATTTTAAAATTGCCAAAAAAACACATGGCATGAAAAGTTTCGGTCTTAAATATGCCGTAAATTCCGGCTTGCTGCTTGGTGGGGCAGTAATGCTGTTGTCGGGTTTGTTGATACAGGCGGAATATCACATGGAAGGGCACGGGCATATCGACATTTACAAAATTGTTTGGGGCTTGCCTTACCCACAATGGTCTGACATACATGCCTTTTCTTCTATTTTTGTTGCATTGCTTACTGCTTGGCATGTTGCCCAACATTGGGCATGGTACAAAACCGTTGTGCGGAAAAAACTCTGGGGCAGGAACAGGCAGGTGTTGACATTGACCGCAATTTTTGTTGTCGTTGCCTTTACCGGCTTCGTCCCGTGGGGCATAAAAATCTGCAACGGAGATGGGGCAATCCGAAAAACATTCATAGAGATACACGACAAACTTGCATTGGTATTGTGCATATACCTAATCCTCCATGTAGTAAAAAGGTTTAGGTGGTATTTGCCGAGACAATAGAGCAAGAAACCAAGTTGCACAAAGCAGTGGCAGTCCGCATGTTTTTGATTCGAGGAACGCCTGCTGCTGCTGGACTATTTTTCCAGTGACAAAATTCCGTTAAATTTTATCCCAATGGCTCCATGATATGCGGAGGTGTAGGCTTTGTCCGCTCTTCAAGGTTGAAATATTGGAATGCAAAAAAGGTGTACGGTATTATCCAAAAAATTGCAGAAACGATAGATGATATGCCCATCATTACCCAATACCACTGCGGGTAGCTTATTGTGCCGCCCTGCTGCATTGCCTGCATCGACGAGCCTATGCCCGCAATCATCGAAGGGATGGAGAATACAAAGCTTACCGCATATACAACAATTATTCCTACAAGGTTGACCAATAAAGTGTTCCACCACTGTGAATTTACCAGTTTCCACGAGCGGTTAAAAGCGTTGCCGATCCCTTTTTTCTCAAAAATCAAAATCATAACGGCAACAGAAAAAGTGTTGGCAAAATAAATCCCGGGAATAATGCACATGACAACCCCAAATATCACAACAAGGAAGAGTAATAGGTTTGCCCTCAGTGCCAGCAAGCTATTGGAAAAAAACATAGGGGTAATCTCGCTGAAGGCAAAGCCCCCTTTCCCTTTTTTTACGTAATATTCAATATACGTGTAATATGTGCCGCCTAGGAGGGATTGGACAAAAACCCCGAATAAAGCGATAATAAATATATTGCCATAAATTGCCCCGATATTGGAAAGGATCATGTCAGGGTCTTCCAGATCTACTTTCCCAATAACTTTCATTTGCACATAAACCTGTAGAATGCCGTAGGCAACGATAAACGGCAGGACATAAATTGCAAATAATCTTGAAATGTCCCTGTACTCCTGTTTTAAAAACCTGAATGAATCAATAAAAATGTCGCCGGGTTCCCTTTTTTCCCTGAAATTAACTTCTGTGTCGGCCATTAAAAATTATGCTTTGGTTAATAAGTTTTTTTATCAATCTGGTATTTATTGCGATCGGTAGAGCTGCGTGAGATTAGCTCGCCAAGAAATCCTGCCAGGAAGAATTGTGCGCCAATAACAATGGCTGTCAACGACAGGTAAAAGTATGTGCTGTCGGTCAGCAGGTGCCCGTAAATACCTGCTTTGAGCTGTTGTATTTTTTGTACTGCCAGGGCTATTGCAGAGGCGACACCAAGTAGCACTATAAAAATCCCCAGTATGCCAAAAAAGTGCATGGGGCGTTTTACAAACCGCGAAATAAAAATAACCGAAAGCAAATCAAGCGGGCCGCGGACAAAGCGTTCCAGCCCGAACTTGGTTTCCCCGTATTTCCTTTCGCTGTGGACAACTACCTTTTCCCCAATGTTTTTATATCCTGCCCATTTGGCGAGTACCGGGATATAGCGGTGCATCTCGCCATAAACCTCTATGTTTTTTATTACTTTTTTCTTATAAGCTTTTAGCCCGCAATTCATGTCGTGCAGTTTGCTCCCGGTCATCCGTCGTACTGTCCAGTTATATAATTTGCTTGGGATATTTTTGCTCAATACCGGATCGTGCCTTTTTTTCTTCCAGCCCGACACTAAATCGTAGCCGTCTTCTTTTATCATACGGTACAGTTCAGGGATCTCGTCAGGGCTGTCCTGCAGGTCGGCGTCCATGGTAATTACGACATCGCCCTGTGCCGCTTCGAAACCACAGTAAAGTGCCGCAGATTTCCCATAATTACGCCTAAACTTAATCCCTTTTATATTTCCATTTTTTGACTGTAGGTTTTCTACCACATCCCACGAGTCGTCATAACTGCCATCGTCAATGAGAAGGATCTCGTACGAAAGGCTGTTCTCGTCCATCACCTTTTTAATCCAGTCTGTTAATTCTGGAAGCGACTCTTCTTCATTAAAAAGAGGTACTACTACGGAAATATCCATGCTGATTTTTGTGTTATTCGGTTTCAGTAAAATTATCAATAACGGCAACAGTGCCCAAAACAGATACAATTTCCAGACAGAACCCAACGAAAAGCAATGTTCTCCAGACACAAGTAACTTTTTGTCCCATAACTCCTATTTTAGTAAAGGTTGTGCAAATATATGCTTATTTTCCGTTAAGGGACAATAAATTGTTTGGATGTCCCTTTGCAAATGGGAAGTTACAAATAATTTTTGTATTGTTTCATGAAAATATATCCCTAAGCCGGAAAAAATCTTTTATATATTAATGATGATATTTAATTTTAATTTGGAGGTAAAACAAAATTTTCTACTTTTGCAGCCGGGTAAGTCCTGTGCGACCAGCTCCTGCTGAATCCCCCCAGGGTCGGAAGGCAGCAAGGGTAGGCGGTTGAGCGGTGCGACACAGGTAGCTTACCCACTTTTTTTGAAAAATAAAAAAGGAACAGAAAGATTGAAAAAAGGCTTGCAGAATAAAAAATTAATTCTTTACTTTGCGCCGCTGAAATCGGAAAAACAAACGTTCTACAGCAATTTATTGAAACAATAATAAGCCGAATTAGCTCAGTTGGCCAGAGCACGTGATTTGTAATCTCGGGGTCCTCAGTTCGAATCTGAGATTCGGCTCAAAAAAATACAGGGAAGATACCGAAGCGGTCAAACGGGGCAGACTGTAAATCTGTTGGCTCAGCCTTCGTAGGTTCGAATCCTGCTCTTCCCACTACAGTTGCATTGTGTTGTAAATTAATGGTTTACGTAAAAAGTAGACAAGCTTAAATCGTAAAGTGGACATTAGTGGACAATTTAATTTTATGACATGGAGCAACGAAAAGAAATTGTCCGCCTGCCGCAAATTTATGATTGTGACGGGCGGATTTCAGAAAAGGACGATTGGTTTATTGAATTCTATGTCCGTAATCCCAAAACAGACCGGATGCAACGGTTTAAAAAATACAAAGGGATTAATAAATTTCATACACACAACGAGAGGCTGCAAGCCGCTAAAGAGAGAAAAGAGTATTGGACTGGCAAGCTCAAAGCCGGGTGGACTCCTTTTAACGATGGCTCTGTTATTTATGAGGACAGTATCGGTTTTCAGACAGCAATTAAAAATTATCGGAAACTGAAAAGCAAGAACGGCACCTTCCGGTTTTATGCTTCTAAGTATATCGACTTTAAGAGGGCGGAGCTAGAACCTTCTAGTATATCTACTTATACCAGTCGGTTGCGGATTTTTGATGCCTGGTTGGAGGGGCAGCAGCTTAACGGCACAGATGTTAGTTGTATAACCAATCAGGTGATGGTGGATTTTTCGTGGCACATTATCAATAACGTGGAATTGAGCAGGACGACTGTACAGAATTACCAGAACTTGCTAAAGGAGGTTTTTGATCACGTAAGGAAGGAAAGAAAGCAATTTCCCAACCCGTGCTTTGAATTGCCAATGACACGGAGGGTGAACGATTCGGCGGCCCTGCCGATACAGGAAATGGACATTCCCGTTTTTAAGAAAAAAATATCGAAAGAGGACTCGCAATTGTGGATGGCGTGCCAGTTTGTTTATTATTGTTTTTTGCGCCCCCGCAAGGAATTGCGCTTTCTGAAAATAGGCGACATCGATTTTGGTCGCTCTGTTGTAAGGGTGCGGTCCGCCAATGCAAAGACCGACATTACGCGGGTGGTTACCGTCCCGGACGTTTTCATGAAGGAGTTAAGGCAGGTGTATAAGCTGCATACCTTTCCCCGTGATTTTTATGTGATTGGGAAAAAACGGCTGCCCGGCCCGGAATGTGTCAGCTATAATAATATGGGAAACCGTTTTGCCGATTTCAGGAAAGAGTTGTATATGCCAAAGGAGTACGTTATGTATTCGTGGAAACATACGGGAAATGGCAGGGCTGCTTTAAAAGGCATTCCTATGCGCGACTTGCAAGGGCAGAACGGGCATACGACGGTTCAGATGACTGAAGTGTACATCAAAAACATAAACGGGATGCGAAGCGATAAGATCATAAGCGAATTTCCCCCATTGTAACAAGGGGTTGAAACAAGGGTGCTATGTGCTATGTGGGCGATGGAACATAACAAAAACATCCCGCCACAAGCGCAGCGGGATGTGTAAACCAATCAATAAACTAAAACCAAACTATTATGAAAAAACAAAAGTGCTATGCGTCTTCGGCCTCGGCTTCTTCGATTGTTTTTTCGACAAAGGTCTCGGCCTTTTCGAGGTATTGTTTTACCAGGGCGTAAATGCCCGTCAGTGCGCTCTTTACGAGGATTTCTTCTGCGCTGTCGGTCGGCAGCACGGAAATTTTGGCCGGCACGTATTCGCTTACGTAGCCGATGAACCCCTCGCTGTCTTTTGATACGATATATCCTTTCAGTTCCTTTAGGACTGACTGTGTGCCGGCTGACAATTTCCCGGCGATTATTTTGTTGTCTAGCCACTGTACTGCCGACAAGAATATGTCCCGGTCCTTTTTCTCTAATTTTCGCCCCATCCAGCCCGAAATGTTGATACCGAGGGCTTTGATGTTGAGCTTGCCGAACAGTTCGTTGAAGTCGAACAGCCCATCGGCAAATTTCGAAATCTGGGTTTCTTCGTTAGTGGTAAAGAGTCCTTCGTAAGTTTCTTCGCTCATGATATGTAATTTTTGAAGTTAATTTTCCGTTTCTTCGATGCATTCGTCGAGTATTTCTTTTGTTTCCGACCACTTTACCTTTCCGTCCTCGAACGCCTTGTCGATGAGCGTTGTCAGCGTGGCTTGGTCGATTATTTTCCCCATTTTTTTTATTTCCGCCGTGAAATTCGAAATGTTTTCTTCAGTTATTTCCGAATTGTCAGCAGCGTCCATAAGGGTCAGGATCTTGCAGTACTCCGGCACATAAGTTGTGAGCGCGGTCTTGGCCCCGGCAACCGTAGTCGCACTGGCAGGGGCAAGGTACGTTACTACGAACGCAAGCGCATCGTCGTAGGGAGAGTCGGCAAAAGCTTTCAAGGCCTTTGCTATTTTCGCCGCCCGGGCAATCCTTGTCCGGCGGTCAAACCAAGCTTTTATCCATTTCCACATATCTCTATTTTTTGAATATCAGTAATTTATCCTTATTGTACATCAGCCACCGCACGTCGGAGTGCACCCAGCTTACGCCCTTTTCTATTGCCGTGATGCCCAGGTACTGCCAGTTGCCTTCTATGAAATTGCGCACTTCTTCGGCCGGAGCTTCTTTGAAAATCTTATCAGAAGCACGACCGTAAGGATGTTGCGATGTTTCGGAATAATAAGGGCTTCCAATTGTGCGGATTCCCGACCAGTTCCGGTCGCCGCCGTGCCACCAGTTGTTGATTGTCGTGGGGCCAAATCGATCTCGGAGAATCTGATCGGCAGCAGGCAAGCGTTGATCTATGAGAGCGAGGAGCCGGTGGGGTTTCTTTTCGTGCCTCCGGTATAAGTGTTCGGGGACGTATTCGTCAAGGAAGAAATTTTTTGATATTTTAATCCTGCCCATTTTTTTTCTCCTGTTTTATTTTTTTGACTTTTAGGCGGTACGACAAAATGCCCAGTATTATGCCCGTGAGGATAGACGTTACCGTGAGGATGGGCGTTATCTTTTCGAAGAAAGAAGCTATGCCTATCAGTCCGCCCGTGGTAGGCCCGCCAACGGCCACTGCCGTTTTGCTCAGGTTTTCTTTGATTATAAGTATTAAGTGCTGCATTGTTGTTTTTACCCAAAGGTGCAAAGGGCGGCGGCGTTTTGAAAGGACAAAAAAAAGGTTCAACTAGCCCCCAATGCGAATCACCTAACTTCGTCCGCAACTTGTTTTGCCAACGCCCTGTAAGCTTGGTATTCAGTATATTCATCTGGATTATTTTCGGCATTGTTGATTATTGCGATTTCGTCATCGATGCACTTATACTTGTCGCGGATTATTGCCCGGACAATGATGTCGCGATCATCTTTTGGCACGTCTACATAATCATAACAAAACGATGCCGGTTTTTCTTCCGTTGCGCCAACTTCCAAAAAATTGTAGCGTACCTGATAAGTTCCGTTGCTCAGTAATTGCTTTTCAACCGTTGGCAATGTTTCTCCTGTTTTTTTTATCCTGTCCCCTTTCATCTTTTTTCTTTTTTTTATGAGAATGAATAATACCTGTGTGGCCTGATGATTGTCGATTCAAAAGGCAATTGGTTGTGATATTTTTCTAATTGTTCAAGCAGGATTTTACTGCCAGTGAATATTACCTTTAATTGCCCGTCTATGCGTATTTGCACCTGAAGGCATTTTTCTGTTTCATACTTTCCTGTCAATACCCTATACTGCAATACTTCAACAGGCCGGTTCAATACATCGTCAAGTTTTATTTTTTCACCTTCAAGCGCTGCTTTTTCGTCGGCAAAATCTGAAAATTTTCTCATGTCAAAATATCTTGAAATTAAATTATGCGTATCTGCGTGTTTGAACCACCCCCAATAAGCTGGCTGGGTCTGGGGCGTTGTTTTTTCTTTTATTTTCCGTTTAAAATTTTTAACAATGCCCTTCCTCACAAGCGTATAACCGTGAAAAAAACGATAACCCAAAAAATCAAGCCCCCGCAAATCAACCGGGAAGATTTGGTAGTTTTCCTTGATATTCAAATACAGTTCATTTGTAAGATAGTTTTTTGTTTTTCGAAAAACATCCCAGAGTTTTTCTTTTGAACCTGACAGGAAAACCATATCGTCAGCATAACGAAAATAATATTTTACATGTAGCTGTTCTTTTACAAAATGGTCAAAATAAGCCAAATAAAGATTCCCCAGCCACTGGGATGTATAGTTGCCAATCGGGATGCCCTGTGTGCTGTCAATAATTTCAGCAAGCAAGGCAAGCGTTTTTTTACATTTTATTTTTCGGGCAATTATTCCCTTTAATATCTTGTTGTTAACGGAGGGATAATATTTTTTTACGTCGATTTTTAAACAATATTGCGTGCCTTCAATGTCACAAAGTGCATTTTTTACCCTTTTTGCCCCGTCATGTATCCCGCGCCCGGGGATTGTCGCATAAGTATCGCGGATGAACAGTTTCATCCAAATAGGGGAAAGTACCTGGATTAAACAATGATGTATAACCCGGTCGGGGAAAAACGGCAGTTTGTATATTTTCCTTATCTTTCTCCCTGTGTTTCGTGTAATTACTTCATAGCTGCTATTTTTATAGGTACCGGAAAGCAACATTTGCCTCAACTCTGAAAAATACTTTTCCTGTTCGCTTTCAATACGGCCCACCTCTACATAATGCCTTTTCCCCTTTCTTGCCTGCCTATATGCAAGTTCAATATTATCAGGGCTGCAAATTTGTTCAAATAAATTACTGTAACGTTTCATATTTTCCTGCACATAACAAAGTTTTCGCCTATGGCTACCAACATCGCATTGTGTATTGTTTTGTGTTTTGGCAAGAGCCATGGTTTTGCCGTACTGCTCACTATTTTTATTGTACAGGGATAGGTGGGAACCGATGTTCGCATTGCGATTAGACGCAGCATTGTTGCCGTTCAAGTACGCAAAACCGGCATTCGTGCCATTGTTCAACGAACCACCCGAAAACACGCCGGCGCACAACGCGTACGGCAAAACCGTATTTCGTATTACATTATATGTTGCTAAATTGCCCATCACCTTAAAAGAAAAGGAAAAGGCGGGAACCGAAGTTCGCATAGCGAAAAGACGCAGCAGGGCTGCCGTACAAGTACGCAAAACCGGCATACGTGCCATTGAGCAACGAACCACCCGAAAACACGCCGCGAAAGCCTATGTCAGGGTCATCGTCATAATAGGTATGGTGGTAGTCCCCACAGTGGTTAGAGCTACTTCCCCCAACAAGTTCGGGAAGCATTGTGTTTTTAACAAATTTGCTCACATAGCCATCTGATTGTAATATTTCTGCATATAATGCATAATTATTAATAGTGTCGTCAGCAAAATTTGCCGGATCTTTACAAATATAAGCCCTTGCCCCATCAGCGGTGCTGTTATGCAAATTAATACCTTCTTTCCATTCCCATATATGTCCGAAAACATCGCGCTGCCAGTGAAATATTGCCATTTGGGTCGATAATGTCATACCATCAAAATCAGCAACTTCAATTGGTATTTCCCCATTACGAATGTTGGCAGCATTTGGGTTTCCAGGCGTGGCCGTTATCGTTCCTGCCCCGTAGCTACTTGCCAGACCGCCATCGGTAGTCCATATTGGCCGGTAAGTATTATAATTGTTCCAATTCGTTGAACTTGCAGTTGTTGCCCCTGTGCTTAACGCTGCCTGAGAATTTAAGTTTAGCATTTCAAGTACTGCCAGGAAATATTTAAACTCATACATATGATAAGGTTCCTGGCACCACCCCGCCCCTTTCAATGCAGCGGCTTGCCTAAACTCTTCGCGATTCTTATAAGTTGTTGGCGTTGCCCCTGAGATCGAACGTAATTTGCCGTCTCCATCAATGTTTCCAAGATAGATCCCTACAGCATGCCGGGGCACTTCAACAAAACCGTCGAGCTGAAAACGGGAAAACCATACCTGCTGTTTGTTGCGGAGCTGGTCATATTCCTTTTTCCAAAACACTTTTTCATAAATCGCAAGGGCATCACCATCAGTTCCGGTAAGGTCAGAATCAGAACCGTCTATTTTTTTTGTCAAATTTGTTGGGTCTAACTTATAATTGATGGTTTTTCCCTCGTTGACGACTGCCGGGTATATCATGTCAAGCCCGTTAATATGATTGCTATAATACAACGCCATATTGCCGATAGGCGTAGCTGTCCCGGCTGTTTGCCCGGGCGTAAACTCGAAACCGTACTTTAACGAACCGTCGAGGCCAAGCGATGTCCTTAAAGCCTTTTTGTCCACTTCCGGCATGTTGTCGAAAAATTTCTTTGCCATTTTCTTATTCTTTTTCTGTTAACGAACAATAAGGAATTTCGTCCTCTAAGCTCGCGTAATAATCAGTTTCCGGTTCTTTCGACCAAAAGGCAAATTTTTGAAGCAAATAGTTCAAATATTGCCCCTGGAATTTTTTGATTCCTATTCCTATCTGCATGTCAGTACCCTATTTGTATCCCGGTTTCTATGGTGTTGTCCGCATGCTTTATCAGCCTTTTGAGCAAAATGGGCCGCTCCCCGGGCAGGAATGTCCAGGTTATTTCTTCGCCAAACCAGCTCTCTACCCTTAGCGTGATTTCCTCGTGGTGGCAAAGTATGAAAGGGTGCTGTTCCTCTTTCAGTTGCAGGGCCGACTTAAAGGTCTTGGCTTCATAGTTTCCCTTCGAAATATCTACCACCTCCGCCCTCACTACCTGGTGGATAATGTCGTCGTAAAAATTTCCTTTTATGTTTATAGGCATGACAAATAATTTTATTTCAAATGTCGCACCTGGAGACGGGCAACGAAAGGACAAGTTTTCAGTATGCAAACATTTTTGTGAAAAAGGCAGGCACGTTACGGTAATACCAGCTTGTACCGGAATGGATCGCAATTTTGGCACCTCCGCTTGGCTCTTGTAACGCCACAACCGGGGTGTTTGTGTTTTTTGCGCAAACGCCGCCGCATGTTTGTGCCAATGGTGGCGTAAAATAAGTAGCAGTGTTGTCGCTTGATATGATTTTCAGCCCGCCATATTCTTTATTGGTGACAACAAGGGCGCGGTCGTCCCCGAAATCTACAGCATCGCTTACATATATGCCTTGTGTTGTTTCTATGTCGAATTCTTCCCAATCCGTAGGTGAAGGTTTAGGGGCGGAAAAGGCCCTGTCGTCCCCATGGTCATCGTCTTTCCCGAACACCATCAGTTTGTTGCCGGTCGCCACGGCCTTCCGAAAGTCCGCCTTGACATCGAAGAGCTGTGCCCAGCTACCAGAGGGATCTGTGGTGCGGTGCACTTCCCCCGCCTTGCTGCACGAATAATAGTACCCATCGTGGTACAAGAAATCTTTAGCCACGTACCCGCCATCGAGAGAGCCTTCGCTTGCCTGTCCGTCATCGTAGGCCGAGAGTTCGGAAAAGTAAGGCTGCGAATATACTTTGTTGCCTGAATCTTTGCCTATGAGGATTTTCCCGTTCAGGTACCGCACCGCAGACACTGTGCCTGAAGGGAAAATCTGGATGCTTTTCCTGGTTATGTTTTCTGTATCGGAAAGATCGGTTATGGAAAGGGTGCCGTTGTATGCCCCAACAAACAGCATTTTGTTTTCCTGATCGTAATCTATGCAAGTTGATTTTGCAAATTCGGAAGCAGAGAGCGTGCCCCACGAGGGGGGGGTGCGGATATCTCCAAGGTTGTTGACAAGGTATGGCTTCCCCGTTTCTGTAAGCCCAAGGTAAGAGGGGGTGAACCCCGGGACAGACACCCCGCCGCTGCCGGGGGCGGTGCCTTCTTCGTAATCAACGATGCTTTCCCTCTTAAACACTTCCAGTTCTGCGGTAATCAATTCCGATTTTCCCGCGACGGCGGTTATTTTGTCTATTATAAAGCTACCGTGCCGCGTGCGCAGCGGCAATATTGCCTTGTTGTTTTTTATGTAGTGAAAAACAGGGGCGGGAAACTTGAAAGCCCCTTTTGCGGGAAGCCTGTTTGCCCAAAACGGCAACCAGTAATTCCACCGTGTTTTTGCAAGCCCCGTTTCCCCATCGAAGTCGAGCGACATTGAGCTTGTCCTGTACCCTGCCGATTCGTCCCCGTTATAAAATATAAGGCGGGGGCTGAAATCTTCGGGCAGTGTTTTGAAGGCCGCAGAACTGCATGGCTGCTGCACTAGGGGGTATCCATTTTCCGACTGTCTCAAGGTAGAAAAGCACGTCTTTATTTCTTCGGTGTCCAGGTCTTTGTTGTCGTTGTGAAAATATGGCTGGAAGCCTATGGTTATTTTTTCCCATCCCAATATGTCCACTTCTTCTTCACCGTCATCGGTAGAAGAAGTTATTGTGTGCCAATGGTACTGGTAATAGTTGCCATCGGCTTCTACTTTCCGTATTTCGTCCAGGTCGGGCGAAAGCCCGGCGAGATCGGAAAATTGCTGCACCTGTTCTTTTATGTTTCCCCTTATGTCCGACAAATCTTGCCAATTATCAGAAAAAGCCGCATCGTTGCCGTCGTGATCCATGCTCAGTTTCAGCGTCACGTTCTTCCTGTTGCCCAGCCGCCATCCGCCTACCATATATTCGTCGATGTCGAAAGCTGTTGCAGTCAGCAGCTGTTGCCTGTCGACTATCCGGCATTCGTTCTGGTCATTGAAGGAAAACACCACATTAAGCATATTTTGTATGCCAAGGAGCCAATCCCCCCATGACACTTTGGGCAGCAAATCCTTATAGGCAACATACGTTGAATACCAGGTAACATTGCTGATTGCATCTACCTGTATTTCGGTAGTTACATGCTCGTCGTACACATAAGGGCTGATAAGCTGTGCCACAGTTGTGAGCTGCTGTTTGGCAATGCCGTAATTATTGTATATCAATAACCTTTTCAGGTTGCCGTCTTCCTTCAAGAAATTTTCCTTTACAAAAATATTGTAGTCAGAAAACATCAGTTCTACGGCACGCCACAGGAACAACATGGGGCTGACCGCTGCCGGCAGGTTGGTCCCTCCGGTAGCCACACCCCCCGTTTCCGGGAAATTGACAAAAAAATCAAAAGCATCGAGATGCTGCAATACCAGTTGGTAATCTTCATCATCGGTAGTATGCCCGTTGCCCTCTAGGTCGGTGACAGTAATTTCGCTCTGTATTTTTTTTCCTTTGCCGCTCCAAAAGTCGCGGTTGAAAATTTTTGGGCAGGCATAGTCATCGCTGTCAGGGTCATAACTTGATTTGTTTTCAAAGAAATTTGTCCCCTTCAGTGTGCCCTGGTTGACATACAGGTTTGCTACCTTTTCTGCCAGGTTTCCGATGGCACCCCTCACCCAGCCGGAATATTTCCCGTCGGTCTCCTCTATTGCCAGCGTACCGCAGTGTATTATTTGCCCTCCGTGCCTGATATTTGCCCCCTCGAACCTACGGTCGTCTACGCTCCCCATTTTTTCAAAACGGTCCGGGTTGTCCAGGATTGCCCGGTTGTTGTCATTAATAGGGAGCTCGACATTTATAGTTTTATCTCCATTGATTTCGTCAAAACAGGTCGCAGGGTTTTGGTCTTCTATTTGTAACTCAAAGCCATCGGGGGTGTTCAGGTATTTATTGTTTATATCCAGGGTAGGCATACTTAGGGGGTTTTATAGGTGATTTTTAGCCGGGGGGGATTTGTTGTAATGCCCACGGCAATGGCTTTGTTTTTGTCCGGGAGCCCATAGCTTGCCGAATATCCATAATCCCAGTAGTCAAGCATCACGGCCAGCCATGTTGTGCCCGCTGCTTCAATTGCAGATGCCTCTATGTCTATTTCGTAGGACATGCCTACAAGTGCGAAAACGCTAAAGCTGCCGGTTTCGCTTGACGTTTGGCAGTCCCCCCACGAATAGTTTTCGTAACCGGACTGTACCCCTGTGCACCCAACAACCACGCAGTCATGGGCTTCGACTATCCCTTCCGATATAAAGTTCCTTGCGTACAGTTGCAATGTAGCCCCTGTAATTGTTGCATTGTCGGGCAAAGGTGCCGTTTCAAACCCCAACAGAAGGCGGTAGATGTCTTTTGTGCAAGAGGAGGCAGCGACATTGAAATATCCGGCAAATGCAATGTCGCTGCTTATGGACGAGGACCAATATATACTGTTGTTGCCATACATGGTGTTGTACCAACTGGTAGCTGTTTCGTTGCCCACACACCCATATAGTTCAACATAGTTGCATGCCCCGCCTGCAAATTCAATTTCATAATCTGTTGTAAAGCTGGCAACGGCGCCATATGACGTACCTTCGCTATTTGTTGCGTAGGCCCGGATGTAGTATGTGGTCCCCGGCGAAAGCCCTGTTATGGAGGAAGTGAACGCGCCGGTGCTTGTTGCCGCCCCTTCGTTTGTGGTACTGTCTGATATGGAGGGGGAGCCGGCAGTATTGTAGCAAAACCCATGGGCGGTAACCTCGCTGCCCCCCAGTCCTACAATAGAACCATTTGCTGTTGCGGCAGTACTCCCGATATCCGTGGCTGCCCCTGTCTCAACTGTCGGCAGTTCTATGTCGCTTAAGGTGGTAAACCCCAACACTTCTCCATATGCCGTTCCACAGGCGGATGTGGCAAACGCCCTAACGTAGTATGAGGTGCTGGCTGTCAGGCCGGTTATGATCGAATTATAAGGGCCGGTGGAGGATGCCGCCCCCAGGTATGCCTTCCAATCGTCATCTATGTTGGGGGCCCCGGTCGTGTTCCAACAAAAACCATGCTGGACAGGCCCGGGATCTCCCAGATCGGCAATATGGCCAAAGCAATAGGCTTGGGAAGAAGTAACAGTCCCTATCGAATCTGTCAAGACAACAGGGATGTCGCAGTCCGTTGTGAAGCTGATAATATTGCCGTAACCGGTACCTGTACTGTTGGTGGCATAGGCCCGTGCATAATATTGAGTACCTGCGCTCAATGACGACAATTGCGAGGTAAATGTGCCGGTAGCCGATATGGAGCCTTCTGTTGTTTTGGCATCGCCCAGGGTAGGGCTGCCCCCCGTATTGTAACATATGCCGTGCTGCGTGGGGGCAGGATAGCCCAACGCTACTATTGAACCTTCGCACGAAGCCGAAACCGTGGTGATATTTGACACTGAATTTGTTGCTACCGATGGGAGTTCCGCTTCATGATCTGTTGTAAAACTGGCAACGGTGCCATATGACGTACCTTCGCCATTTGTTGCGTAGGCCCGGATGTAGTATGTGGTCCCCGGCGAAAGCCCTGTTATGGAGGAAGTGAACGCGCCGGTGCTTGTTGCCGCCCCTTCGTTTGTAGTATTGTCTCCAATGGTGGGCGCGCCATCTGTGTTGTAGCAAAACCCATGGGCGGTAACCTCGCTGCCCCCCAGGCCATCGAGGTTGCCGCTTGCAGTTGCCGTGTAACAGCCAATGTCGGACATGGAATTTGTCGATACCGTAGGGGCAGTTGCCGGGGGATCGGAAGTGGTAAAAGTATAGGTATTGGTTGTGTATGGGCCGCAGCTCCAACTGTACGATGCCGTGGCGTAATATCTATATTCTGTAGAAGGGGACAAACCTGTCAGGCTGAAAGTGTACTCGCCTCCCGACTCCGACCCCGAGCTGTTGCTTTCCCCCCCCCCCGATGTAGGAACATAATAGAAATCAACAGAAATCCCTGCCTCCCAGTCATCGTTCTCTTCAAGCCAGCCATATACAGTTGCCGTTGTTTGCCCTACATTGTCGGCATAGGGGTTAATGTGGAGTTCTGCGCTTTCTTGTGTTGTTGCGGATATTTCCCCGCTGTACAGCACGTCCCCGCTTCCGTATATGTAATATGCCCTGAAGTAGTATTTCTTTTGCGAAAGGAAGCCCTCCAGGTTAAGGGTGTAGGCCTGGCCTTCTTGCAGTTCCCCGGTTTTTGCTTCTTTGTTGCCGTTAATTGTGGGGGCTGTCGATGTGCCCCAGCAAACCCCCGCCTGCACAGGCGTTGTCCCTGCGAGGGAATTAAGAATAAACCTTGCGTCTATTTCGCAATAAAATGACAAGCCTGCTTCTATTTCCAACAATTCTATGCCGGGCTCTTTTTTTTCGGTCCAGTCAAGAAAATCTTGTGCGGCAACAGTTGTGCCCATCAACATTGCCAGTATTGCCAGTATCTTTTTCATTTCAGTTCTTTATATAATAGATTATTGCTTTCAGCCCGGTACCGGGAGTTGTCGAGCCAACTTGGTCTATGTCGAAACTGATCCTTTTAAATTTTGAAACAACAGGATCGGCAAACGCGCAATTGTCCGTGCTTGCCGAATCCCCATCTGCAATAGTTGGCAGGGAAGAAAATACGGATGCCCCATTTTTGTTTATGTCTACAACCAGATCGGCACCGACCGGTCCGGTATTGACGTATATGGCAACATTGGTCAGTGTGGCACTTATGGGCATCAGCATTTCCCGCAACCCTGTGCCCACATCCAGATCGCTGTTTTCATCGCTTAGGGCAACGGTGGTGAAGAACGTATCGGCAGGGGAAGAAAGGGCGCTGTCGAGTTTGCCCCCCCAAACTGTTATAATGCTATCGGTTTCCGGGATAGTGTAGCAAAAAGAAGACAGGTTTCCTGTTGTACAAACAGTTGCCCAGCCCGACCATTGCCCCTGTTTCAACGAACGGTAATAAAACAATAACGAGTCGGGGCTATAAAGGAATTGCGCATAATATCCGGCCCCCGCATTAAAAGACAATACGCCAAAGGCATCGGCACCTTCCGGTTTCTCTGTTATTGTGTTTCCCGGATAAGAATAATAAAACCTTCCCGGGTTATAATAACTATTCAGCGTCCCGCTTGTTATCGGGTAATTTATCCGGGCGTAATAGGACGAATTCAGCCCATCGAGATAGTCGGCATCCAGCCCTGAACCTGCGCCGTCGTTTACGTTCAGGGTGTTGCCATCTTTTGTCAACTGGTTGCCCGCAAGAACTGTCAGTGCCGTGCGCAAATCGGCAGCCGTGTCGGCCAGCGCAGGCAGTGCGATGCTGTCGGTTTCGTAGCTCAATATTTCGCTTAACGAATCGTGCGCCGACAAAATAGAGAGGCTGTCGGCAACGCTGCCTTTTGCCGCCCAGTAGCGGAGCGACGAGAGGTCGAAAATTTTTGTGCCTTTGGGCAGGTTCCGCCCGAAAGCGGACGTGTCGTTTTTCACCCTATATTCCCCTACGTTGGACACCTGTGCCGTTGTTGCCGCCGACATTGCCAGCAGCAACGCAAAAAATGTAATCTTTTTCATATTTTCCATGTTATTTCCTTACCGTTAATTTGTCGTATTTGCTTACCTGCACCTTTAATTTCAACATGGTTGAGCCTGCCCCTTCCCATTCGTCGAGAAAAAGCAGCTCCCTGTTGCGAAACACGAGCGAAGTCGCTTGTAGCACGAAGCCCACGTCCAAGCTGGTTTCGTTTTCTCCCAGTTCTTTTTCAAAAATATTTGGGGCGTTTTGCGCCGGGATGTAGTCTATAAGCTCGTGCATCCGGTGTTCTTTCGGCCACTTTTTTTTTAGGTATTTTTTTGTTATCCTTTTCATTGGTGGGCTTCGGTGAGCGTTATTTCCATTTCGTGCAAATTGTCCATGCTGTTGTAATACTCGTTGTCGCCGTCATCAACGACAGCGGGTATTATGTCGTTGCCGTTGAGCAGCCATATATTTTTTGCGGCGCACAGTTGTGGCAGGGCTTCTTCTTCCCCCCCCGTGAAATAGCCGGAATTGATTGCCCATTTCCGTTTTGTCGTTTTTGTGTCGGTTTCCATTGTGGCCCGTTGTTGCGTATCTGAGCTGGAGGCTTCCCTTTCGCTGGTTTCGCTGTCGGCGGGCAGCATTTTCTTTACCCGCCCCCGGAGCCACAGGCAGTCGATGCCTCCAACGGGGTTTGCGAAAAACACGTAGGCGTTGTTTTCGTAATGGCCCCGGTCCACCTGCCAGTTGCGGGTCTCGCTTATTGCCGCGCCGTCTTTTTCGAAGTGAACGGAATATTTTTCTATGTCGAGGTCGGCAATCCCCAGGGTCGCCAAGTCGGCGCAAATTTCGGTAGAAGCCCCCGCCTCAACGGTTATGTCCTTGCTCAGCGTACCTGTGCCGCCTGAGCTGTCGGTGTATTCCGCCACTAGCTGCAGCGATTGGTCTTCGCTTTCTTTTGTCACGAACCACAACTTTACCGGCTGTCCGGGCGAAACGTGCATGTTGTCGGGCAGCAGGGTAAGGAATTTCCCCGCCTGTATATATTCCACGTAAAAAGCAGTGCCTTGCTCGTTGTATTTCGCCTGTTGGTGCTTGGACACCCCGCCTTTCAGCACCAGCAGCTCGTTGTCGTCCGACAGCCCCGCCCAATTGACGGTATCGGTGTTTTCGTTGTCAACTACCTGCACGTAACGCTCGCCTATGTCTATCGTAACTTTTTTTGCCAGTTGCGGCTGTGCTACCGCAATGTCGCCTGTCAGCGGCCAGGTAAACGAATAGTCGATTGGGAGTGCCGCACGGTTGCGTATGTCGAACTCCGCCTTATTGTCGCTGTCGGGTTCTATTGCGTCCACGCCTTCCGGGAAAGAGCCGTCGGGACTGGTGACCTTCAACAATAAACGGTACATGGAGCCTGTTATGGTGTCGGTCCCCACATCGCAGCGGATGCGGTTGCCGCTAAGCTGTACGGGCCCGTTGGGTATGTCGAGTGTAAGTGCCATTTTATTTCAATTTTGTCTGTTCGTTGATTTCTTCCAGCCTTTTGAGCCTCAAACTTAAGTCTGTCACCGATATGGCAGGCTCCCATGCCATCATCTTTTCGGCAGCCGCTATGTTTTTTTTGATCAGGGCTTTCATCTCCGGGTCGGTGGTGGTGTAGTTGTTGGTGGTGGTGGTGGTTTTGCCAACGCTGGAAGCTGTTGCGTTGGTTGAATAGCCTCCCGTGACCCGCTGGGTGAGGATGGCGTTGTTTTTCATTGCCTCGATCATTGCCACGTGGTCGGAAATGCGGAGGCCCATGGCATCGCGAACTTGTGACGACAGGCTTTTGTTATCGACAAAATACTCAGCCCCAGCTTCGGAAGCCAATATGCCGGATGGCGTGACCACCGGATGAGCCGGCAGCATGCCCGTGGACGCACCGGAGAGCACCTGTGCCCGGTATTGCCGTTTGTCGTCGTCACCGTAAATAGTAGCATAACCGCCGTCTTTTTTCTGGACGAGTGTTGCTGCGGCCTGAGAAGCGATTATGGCAGTATTGGCAATTGCTCTTGTTTTTGCTTTTGCCTGTTGTGCAACCCCCCATATGGTCCCGGCAACACCAAAACTAACAGCATTCATTTCTGCGGCAGTGACAGCAATAGCGGCAGATTCTTTTGCGTAGTTTAACCAAACCTGAGCGATTGCCAATGCTTTTTCTATACCAAACAAAGCATAGTATGCAGCAGAGCCTTCTTCTACCATTTCTGCTAGTGCGCCAGCTACTTCACCGATTGCTCCGACCTGTATTTCTTTTAATTCTGCCCTTGCTTCAGTTGTTTCTTTTTCGATGTCGAAAGATTTTGTTGTTGCATCAATTTCAGCCTGTGTCTTTTGTTCGAGCTTATTACGGTACTTTTCCAGATAGGCATCCATTTCGGCATCGATGGACTGAAACGTTTTTTGTTCGTCGGCAAGCAAAGAATTTGATACGCTGTCGGAAATTTTGGACATTCCGGCCAATTGCTGTGCGTAACTTATTTGTTTGTCGAGAATCTGGCTTTGTATATCGGAAAGGTCTTTGCCGTTTTGGCGGTACAGTTCGCGTATCGATAGTAAGTGTGCCTGTTCGAGGATATACATACGGGCATTGTAATCGCCCTGGGTCATTTCTTTGTCGAGGAGTTGTTGTTTGAGGTCGTTTTGTTGGTTGATGTATGCTTGTCCGAGGAGTTCTTCCTGTTTTTTTAGTTCTTCGTCGGAAAGGAGACCGGGGGCCGAGCCTCTTCTTCTTTTTGATAATTCTGATTCGACTTTGCCCAGATATGATCGTAGGTTTTGTGCCCTTGATTGATATGCCTTATTATCTTCTCCTAAATCCATTGCCAGATATTTTTTACGGGCATGGATTTGCGAATCGAGATTAACTTGCTGTATTTTTGACAATCCTTGCTGAGAGCGAGCTTCTGACAATTCTTTTAATTTTTGATCTTCGCTGAGGCGTTTTTGTAATTTTTGTAATAATAAGGCATGGTGATCTTCTTCTATTTTTAACTGTTCTTTCAAATCGGACTTTAGTGTTTCGAGTTGGTTTTTTGAGAGGTTTTTTGCCACGCTTGCCCTTTCTTCGAGTGTTTTGGTTTCGCCCATCAGGCGATTTGTTTCTTCCAGTATTTTATTAAACTCGTTTTGTTCTGTTTTTGCTTCCTCTGCTTTGTTGCGGAAAAGGAAATATGCGGTTGCCGCAGTCGACAGCAAAGAAATAAACAAGCCCAGCGGGCTGAGCTTTGTGGTCGTGTTGAATAGGCGCATTGCAGCCGTAGCCCTTTTTAAATTCCCCACAAACAAGGCTTGTGCCGCGGCAAGTAATATCAAGCCTGCATGTTCGGCTTTCTGTAGTATTATTTTTGTTTTTGTGAGGGCAATATTAGTGGAGACCGCTATGTTTTTGCGTTTTTCCCACAATGTCACCAACTTTACGGTTACCACATAAGAAGTAAGGGCTGTGGTTGCGGTTGTTATTGACCGAAAAAAATTGTTCATTTTTTCGGCGAACGGAAGTTTTAGCCATGTTGCAATGTTTCCGGTAACTTTTGTCAGCCAGTCCACAAAATGCGAATTGGTGGTTATTTCTTTTAGTGCCTTTCCGATTTTAGAGAGATTCCCGGCAAGATTGTCGTTCTTTTTATTGAACTCGTCGGTAATAGAAGTACCATCTTTGAAGGCCTGGTTTGCCAAATCCTGGGCGGTGCGTATTTTGTCGGTGTCGCGGGCAAGTGCAAGCAGTACGGAAATGACACGTTTGCCGTCGAGTCCTAGCCCATCGAGTTTGCGGGTCATAATGTCGAGACCATCGTTATTGCCATTAAGCCCGTCGAGCAGGGCAATGAAGGCTTCGTTGGTGTCGGTTTTCAGGAGCTTTGTAAAATCTTCGACATTCATACCGGCAGCCTTGGCATAGGTGGCGGTGTCTTTAAACATATTGGGGACTACCTGGGTGAACACGGTACTTGATACCTCGGCAGACTGTGCCAACTGGTCGTTGGCGGAGGCAAGACCCATCACATCAGTCATTGCAATATTGGCGGTTTTGGCAATACCCTGTACCCGGTTGACCCATTCGACAATGTACCCTTCGTTGGCGGAGGAGTTTTGCCCAAGCTCGTTGACGGCAGAACCTGCTTTGAGCATTGCCTGTTCGATACCGTAGATACGGTCGAGGTCGAACACATCGACTATTTTTCCGATTTTTTTAACAGCTTCGTCGGCAGACTGCCCGAGGTCTTCGCCAAGGGAAACGACAATTTGGTCGGAAGCCTTAACAAATTCAAGTATATTTTGACGACCTTCGATACCCAGTTTCCCGGCAACGGAAGACAGTTTTAGCAGTTCTTCGCGAGTGGTGCGGGTGTCGATGCGGCGGAGGTCGATGTAAAGCCCTTTGAGCTCGTTACGGGTAAGGTTGGTGTGTTTTTCGACATCGGAAAGCTGGTCGGAAAGTTTGGCGTTTCCGACAACAAAAGTGTCGTATACCTTATATATGGCAAATCCGGCAGCCATAAACATGCCCGCATAATGATTGACGGTAGTGGCGGCCCTTTTCATTGCCTGAGCCATAACGGTTGTGCCTTTTTGAAGTCGCTCTTTGTGGGCAATGGCTTTTACCAGTTGGGCGTTGTATTTTTTCCACGCGGCAGTACCGGGCGTGGCATTATGCAACTGGTATTGGAGGGTTTTTATGTGCGTGTTTAATTGACGGACGGTAAGGCCTGTAAGCCCGATTTGTTCGCGCAGGGCTTTTTGCTTGTCTTTATTTTCTTTAAGGACCTTATTGTTTTTGCGGTATTGGGCTTCGAGTTTTTTGATTTGCGCCCGCTCCTCGGCGTTCTCTTTATTGAGCTTGGCTTTTTCGGTACGGATGGCTTTTTGTTGAGCGTTGAGTTCCCTTGCTTGCTCTTCGAGCTGCCCGAGTTCTTTTTTCGCCTGGTTGCCGCCAACCTGAATGTCGAGTTGTACTTTTTCGCGTTTTACGTCGCCTGCCATTTTTGTGATCTGTTTTTACAGAACCAAAGTAAAGGCGGCGGAGAGGTATTTTAAAGGACAGGGTTAAGCGCAAAATACACCAAAGGAGCCTTGATAATTTCTATTTTTACCAGTCGTCTGTTTTTTTATTGAATTCTGATTTTAAAATAGATTCAATTTCATTCCATGTATTTAAAATTCCCTGAGCGTGAGATTGCTTTATTTTTTTTCCATAAGGATTGCGCTTTGCATTTCCCAAAATATTCTCGGCAGGAATTGTTGAGACAATCAGATTTGTAAATGTTATTCTGACCCGCCCATCCTTAAATTGAAGGATTAGAGTATGTTCGAGTTTTTGCTCGATGGACCCCAGCCAATCTTTTAGCGGATAATAGGATATTCCTTTTGTTGCTATATAAAGGGCATCGTCATCGTAACTATCCATTGCTGCCTTGCCTGACTGATATAAGTTGGACATAATTAATTTTGCTTGGGAATATAATTCTCCGGCGGTTTTGTTTTCGATGCTGATTATTTTTTCAAACTGTATTTTACCATCCACAAAAGGAATGCTATCTTTTTGGGAAAAAGAAAAAAACGACATCCATAAAAACGACAGGGCAAGCAGTATTTTCATAACATATTGGTTAAAAACACAGGGCAATATATAAAAAATCAAGCAGATTCCAATTCTTGTTTTATCCCTTGTATTACGTCATCGGTAAGGTAGTGCATTAGGGAATAGACGATGCTACCGATAGAGCCGTAGGCGTTGCGGGAATAAAACCCTGTGCGGGATGCATTTTTCTGGTAGCGGCGCATGTTTTCTTCGGGGTTTTCGGTTTTCCATTTGTACTTATGGGTGGCGAGTATGTCCTGGAACCGCCCATGGAGATCCATGGTAATAGCAAGTACGCCGTTGAAATAGTCGGGGGAAGAAGTTACCGAGCTGCCAATGGAGTTAAGCAAAGCACCTTCTCCTTTATAACGGTTTTCGATGATGCCCTGACGGATGGCTTCTTCTATTTTGTTGCCGTATTTTGAGAGTACGGTTTCGACAAAACGTTGTTGTATGACTCTTTGTGTTATCATACCCCCTCCGCTTCGCTCGTCCCCTTAGAGGGGGACATTGTCCATATTCCAAATGAGTATTTCATGCTATAAATCGTTCCATTGAGTTGGGATTACTTGCATCGGGTTGTATGAATTAAAACGGAAGGTAGTGCGCCACCCGTAATAATTGTCGAGTACAGGGCCAATTTTTTCACGATTGAGCGAAAAAATGTCAAGTTCGCTAAGAAAAGTATAGCGTGGCAAGGTTGAATCTTTTTTTATGCGTGCTTCGAAATCGTTGCACCATATTTCGGTTTCGTTGAGTATTGCTTTGCGTTCGTCTTTAATGTTGCCACGGGTGTTGGTTATTTTTTTAAGGATAAGGTAGGCAGCCGTTGGGCAGTCGAACACCTGATCTGCACTTACTCCATTTTTGCCAACGGCATAGGCTTCGAGGACCAAGAGCGTAGAAGCGGCCAGTGTACGTATTTCGGTCATGGCGTTTTGCATGTCGTCGAGGTCGATAGGATAAAACTTTTCGATGGCAACGTGATTGTTGCTTAGTTTTTGGAAGTAGTTTTCGTATGTGGCAAAGTTTATCATGACTGTCGGGTTACGGGTTGCAGGTTACATGTTGCAGGTTACGGTGGAAAAAGTTATTGCTCATTTTTGTGTGTTTTTGTTTTTTATTTTGTCGAGTTCGCGCTGGTGTTCGTCGTTTTCGAGGATAATGAGTTCGCGTTCGCGCATGAACTGAAAAAGGTTGCGGCGAGCAATATCGTCGGCATTGCGATTTTCGCGCTGTGATACTTTCAATATGGTATCGTACCAACCAAGGCGTGGTTTTTTCTTTTTTGCAGGTTCGGGGTTAATACGATCGTCAACCGTTTGACGGTAAAGCACCTTAAATATTTTGGGCAGTTGCTTCATATTTCCTTCGAACCACCACAAGGCAAGGTAGCGGAACTGCAAGGGTATTTCGCGGCGTATTTTGTCGATGCGCTGCTGTATCAACTGGTCATTGAACGGTTCCCGGGGATCGCCGTTGTGCTCGGGCGAGTTTATTATTTTTTTCAGGTTTTTGCGTGCCGGACGGTAAAGGATAGCCATGAGCCGATCCATGAATTCGACCTTGTTTGTTTTCAGATAATTTTCGAAAGCAGCTTCGGCCAGTGCAAATTCCCATACTTCGAGGCGTTTGAAATGGTCGGGACCAAACAACTGTGCAAAGGTTTCGAGCAGGTTGACGGTAAGTTCTGAATTGACAATATAAGCATTGCCCATTTTCTTAAACAGAAAATTGAAAAGTTCTTGTGTTTCGATATAAATAGTTTCGGCGAGCTGCATCATCGGTTCGGAGTCACCTTCTTTTTCGAGTTCCTGCGCCAGTTTAACCGCCTCGTTGGCAGGTTTGGAATAATGGCAAAACAAAGCGAGCTTCATCCCTTCGATGGTGGTTTTGCGTACAATCCAGTCGGTAACTATTATTCCGGATGCGAGTGTAAGCTCGTCCCATGATTCGGGGAAGTTGCTTGTTTGTCCGTTTACTGTTACAGGAATCATGTTTTTAGTTTCAAGTTCAATGTTCAATATTTTAGAAACTTATACCTTTTCGTGATTTAGCGGGACGATAGCGATAATCGGGATCGTCGTCTGTTTTATAGAGGTTATAAATATACTCATTTAATTTGGTGATTTCGGTTTCGCCAGCATTGGCAAAATAATCTTTGGCGGCCTTAATGAGCGGTGTGCGTGCGGGCTGCCCGGCATCCTGCGTAGCGTAGAGCGAGGTGTATTTCTCGATAACCCTGTCGGGCATTACCTGAGCCGGGAACTGTACGATTGCCTCTGCCATGGCAAGGTTGGGGATTATCGCCCGGATATACTCAAGTATGGCTGCTTCGGTGTCGGAAAGGTCGGTTTTGGCTTTCAGCTTTCCTTTGATGGAGCTGAACCGATCGGTCAACACGGGTTTTATTTTAGTGCGCTCGATGCGGCGCATGATCGGGAGCAAGGCAATAAACAGGCGGCGACTGGAGTCGATAAATACGGTTTCTTCGAAAACGGCAACATTGGGAACAAACATTTCGAGAGATGCTTTTTCGGCATCGGTTTCTTTCCACGCAGCGATATTGTCACGGTTGGTGTCGAGATAACACAGCAGCTCCTCGATGGTATTGTAGGCATTTCGAAGGTATTTGTCGGCAACGGCATTAACCGCCCACTGTGCGGCATTTGTCTGTTTATCGTTTGATTGTTGATAGTGATATCCGTTGCTGTCTAAAATGACATTTCCTTCGGGGACGTATTCTTTTAAACCTTTCCAGACAATTGCTTCCTGAATAAGCTGAACCAATCCATCGAGGGCTTTTTCGGCATCGGTCGGAAAATCAGCCTGATAACGTTCGGATTTATAATGAACGAGGACTGCACTATATACCGCCTCAGAAATAGTGTCGGTAACAAAACGTATGGCACGCCTAAAGTCGGGTTCGAGGTTGTCGTATCCAAAGGAGAGAGATGTTCCGCCGGCAATGGCTTTTACTTCTTCAATTCCGTTGTCGTTTTTATTTAAAATTAAATCCATGAGTGTTGAGTTTTAAACCCCTAAGTCCCCTAAAGGGGACTTTGAGGCTTGTTAAACATTTATTTTTGTTCGGGCTCTTTAGTGCCTTTGGTCGTGTTATCCTGGGTTACGAGTTCGATTTCGCGGAAGCCGATTTTTATGTTTTTATCGGGAAAGCTGTGTTTAAGGGCAAAGTTCGGAGCCCACAAAATAAGGCGGCGCGGCATTGGCGTTACGACCTTATTATGCAGGTTGAAAGCGTGCATTTTTTCGCTGCCTGAAGACAGTTTTCCATCGATGACGGTATTGGCTAACGTAGGGTCGAGGTGAACGCCTGATATTTTTGCCTGATTGACAATTTTAAACAGTTCGGTGTAAGCAGACGACCGCTCTGTGGTGTTGTCCTGCAATGGGGTGATGGTTATAGAGGGCAGCGGCTTGCCGTCGGCACTGTACGAAAACTTGGTATGTATGCGCTTTTGTGCGTTTTCGGCAGTTTCGGAATATAGAATGCTGTCGATTTCGGCAAGTATTTCGTCTTCGAGTTCGACAGCTTCTTTCGAACCGGCGGAGATGTTGTTTTCTTCGTACATTTTCTGCCAGTAATCGAACGATGTTGACACAATCCAGTTGAAGGCTGCGTTTTTGATATTGTCTTTATGCCAGTAAGGAATAAGCGTTGCCAGCTCGATGTAATTAACAGCCCCTATGTATGGCGGACGACCGTAATATTTGCTTGCAAACGAAGGGAAACAAATAAATTTAGCCGATATGGGTTGCGAAAAAGGATCGTCGAAATTAACCATGGGTATTTTAGTGGGGTTGCGTGACGATTCGGGATCGGTCCAGTCGGCGGCAAAAATATGATTGATACGGTTATTATCGTCGTAAGCTTCTAGGCGGCTGTCTTCTGCCCCGATAAGCATTGGGAACAACCGCCATTTTTCGCGAAACAGATTAGAGCGAGAATACACGTTACGGCGGAAAACAGGGGTGTTGTTTTCGACATAAATCATGTCGGTAGCAGCTTCGGCAAGGTAGTTATCGAAGTCGTAAGATTCGAGGTAGTCGGAAATTTCGGGGTCGAGTACTTCATCTTTTACCAGTTTAGTATGCCCTTTTTCGTCTTTTTCGAGCCGCTCCTGGTACAAGAACCAACCTCCGGAAAGAAGGAGGTCTATTTTGGTGCGGAGCAAACCATGCATATCGTTATCACGGTCGAGCAGGCGTTTGAGGTCCTGGGGAAAAAGGTTGTTTGCACCGTTCGGGATTATTTTATTGCCGTTGATGAGCATGTAAAAATCCTTGCGTGTTTCTTCGACATAGGGCGGAATTGCCGACTGCTCTTCGTAATAAGTACTGCGAGGGTTGGAGTCGAGCATGAACATTCCCCCTGATTTTGGCAGGATGGCTGCGTTTTGCGAGCGATATATTCCTGAAGGTGTGCGGCGTACCATGGTTAAGCGTTTAAAGTTTCGAGTTCAAAGTTTAATGTTGTCGTTTGAGTGTTACGGCCATACCGTTGTAGCGGCGTATGCCATATATATTGTAGCGGCGAACAATATCAGTTCCTTCGGCACGGAAAGCGATAAGGTTTTCGGTGTTTTTGCCTTTTATTTGACCGGCTTCGAGTACATCGACAAGGGTTTCGGATTGCCCGCCTGTTTTGCGTGTTTCGGAGTACTTAGTTACGGTAACGGTAAACGGCTCTTTTGCAGAGCGCATTTGCCGCAGGGCTTCGAATAGATTGATTGTTTGCATACGTTTTTGTTTATGTATGCAAGTTTAAGTGGGGAGGGAGGTAAAGGAAAGGACAACAAAAATGAGTAAAACTCTATTTTATTATGATTTTAGATTTCAACAGGGCTATTTCGTATTTCAATTGCTCGAAAAACGAAGTGTATTTTTGAATAATGCCTTCGCCGTTCATCGTCAGGTGTTTGTCGGTATTGTAGTTTGAATTCCAGTAGTTCCAATATAAATACTGGAATGGAGGCTTAACAGCATCTATGCGATCGTATATCAACTTAAAATTGATTTCGATCCGGTCGGATAAGTCAAGCACCTTTGTGAAATAATCATTGGTTGGGGCAATTTCGGATGAAATGAAATTGTTGAGAAAAATACTGAAGTTATTGATTGCTATTTTAAGCCGGTCGTACTCGTTTTGTCGTAGCCTGTCTCGTTTCCCTTTTTTAAATTCGGAGATAACTGCGGGCAATATATCGGTGAAAGTAGAAGGTTTTATCTCTTCGACATTTAAAATTCGTTGTAATTGCCGGGTTTCCCTGTCTTTTTTCCAAGGGGATAATTTTGGTTTATTTTTTTTTGCTTCCATAATTTTATTTTACTTCAAATGTTGTGAATTTACTTCAAAAACACAAATAAAAACATTGATTTTTGGAGGGGATACGGCAAAAAAAGGGGATACGAGGGGGATACGGCCGATTTTAGGGGATACGACCGTTTTGAAATGAAAAATTATAAATTGTAAATTTTAAATTGCATGACAGTTTTTACTGTAGGTTGCGTTCGCGAAGGATGGAAAACAGGAACCAATCGGCCATGCGGTCGACTTGTTTTTGTGCTTTATTGATGGTGAGCCTCGATTCGGGGCTTGGTTTTTCGACAAAGCGGACGGCATTTAATACAAAATAGCTTGAGTGATAGGCGAAATCGGCAAAAACAACGGTTTTGCCCTCCATGGTCTGGGCGTGTAATCTGAGCCGACATGCTTTTGCTTCTTCGGGGGTTGCAAACATATACAGATGGCAGGTAATACCAAAGCGGGTATCGACAATGAAATGCTGGTCGTTGTACTTTGAGTAGATAAATGGAGGGATTTTAGCCATGGCGTACTTTTTTTTGATTGATAATGATGGTTACGCTAACCGGAAGGCAAGATAAGGAAAAATGCAGAATTAAAAATTAAAAATAGAAAATTAAAAATTTAAAAAAAAACATGGAATTGGTTTTTGGAAATGGATTTTAGAAAATGGATTTTGAAAAACGAAAAGCTAAAAATCCCCCACAAAAACGGATGCATAAATAAGTGTTTTGAGGGGTAAAAATATGAAAATCAAGAATCAAGAATCAGGAATCAAGACTAATGACAGGGTGACTATTTGGAATGATTACAAATTACAAAGAGGTGCATTTTTTTTTGAAAAAAGTTTTTTTTTTGAGGAGAAAGGGCTGCCGATGGGCGGCGGCCGGGTAGCCTCCGTAATTCTTTTTTTTGATCTGAAGGGCGATTTTGAGAAAAAAAACAAAGGAGTGACAGGCGAGCGGGGGAAGAACTGGAGGAGGGGGAGAAATTATAAATGAGAAATTATAAATTAAAAATGGAGAGTTAAAAGTTAAAGGTTTGAACTTTGAGGTTAGAGATTACTTCGCTGCGCTCGCAATGACGAGCAAAAAAAAGCCCCGGGAGGTTTTCCCAGGGCGCAAAAAAAACCGGCTAAAATTGCCGGTTATGGTGGTTTTATTTTCTGAATTTCGCGAAAAAGATAGAAAATAAAGGCGATGATGAGTAGCAGATACAACATATTTAATCAATTTCGTTGGCTGCGGAAAAATAACAAAAGCCGATTTCGCGACAAGAAAAAACAGGAAAAAAGCCTATAAATTCAAAATAATCGCCGAAAAGGCTATTATTAAAGGTTCTTTTAAACACAACATCTTCAGGGCAGATGCCCGCCTGGCGACACAGGAAGAAAATAAAATCTTGCTGAGATTCGGAAAAATCGGAAAGAGTGATCTGGCGGCGGAAAAAAAAGCGCAGCTTTTGAAAGGAATTTATTTTTTTCATGATTTGTATTTTTTTTGATTAAAACCAGTCATTTTCAATAGCGATTTGAAAACATTTTTTGAAAATTTCGTCAATTTTTTCCGGCGAAAAAAGTGCCGGGAAGGCGGCAATGTGCCCCGCCAGTGCGGCACTGGCTTCTGTTGTACACATCGAAATTTGACTTTCGTAATTAAAATATTCGCGCTGTATTATACTTTCCGCTCCGTTTTCTTCAACATCCAGCGCAATAGCTTCTTTTTGTACATTTATCAAACCGGCGGCTAGTTCTTCGTAATTTTTTTGCGGACAAAAAAGGCCAGAACCCAGCGAAAAATACTTTTCAGCAGGGTTTGCAGCTTTTTTAAATTGCTTATTTCCGAAGGCAAAAAAAGCCCCTGTTTTGTCGAAAAGCGCAGTTTGCGCGGATTTCGCGTAGTCGCTTAAGTATTTCATAATTTTAAGGCCGGATAACCGGCGGCCCGCCGGGATTTTTGAATTTATTTTTTTCTTATAATTTTCACGGCAGCGTGAAAAACTTTTTTTTCGATTTTAGAACCTATTGCGACAGAAAGTCTTGTGCAAGTCTCTTTGTAAGACTCTTTTTTAGCATTAATCATTTCAGAATAAAACAAAGCTGATTCATTAATGCGCGCTTCTTCTTCTTCACGCTTAAGTCTTTGCGCTTCTACTCTATCACTTTCGCGCTGTGCTTCAATGTCATCCTTCACTTCCTGATGATGTATAATTGATTTTGCAGTATCTTCAGACACCCCCCACCACTCTGATAGTAATTCTAATTTTGCCTCTATAGCATCTTCTTCAGAAGAATAATAGCAAGTATCGCGCTGATCATCTTCTTCAAAGTCATAGTTGAATGTTCTCGTAAAGATATCATCTTCAGCTTCTTCTTCGCTTTCGAAAGAAGCAATAAATCGAGGATGATTTCCCCCGACTCCCCAGGACCAAACTTCCCAAGTTTCTTCTTCTTCGTTCTCACGAACATGAAGTTTCATTTCAACGCCGCGCGGAGAAGTAGTTTCCTCTGCCGACAACATCACGAAGTCATAGATGTTTGTTTTCGCAACTTCGATAAATGTTTTCAACGATTCGTAATCATACTCAAATTTCGTAATACTACGATTTCCGATTTTAAAAGTTTTTAATTCTCCGTCGACATTGCAGTCTAATACGAAGATTTCAGTTGCTTGTGCTTCTTTTATTTTCATTTTTCAAAAGGCCAAAATGGCAGGCGGCCCGCCTGTTTTTTCTTTAATTACACTACGAATATATTTCGCATTTTTGAGAAAAACAAGAGCCAGGCAGGCCGCACAACTGCCATCGTGTCAGGAATTTTGTATTTAACATATTTTTCATTACAGATATCACAATCAAGGGGGCTTTGCAATTGCAAAACAGCCGCAGGGTGGGGCGAGGTCTCGCTTGTGAATTTTCGAAAATGGGAGCAAAATAAAAATTTTAAATGCTGATTTTTAGATAATTACAAAATAAAGGTGTGTTTTATAGGTGCATTTACACGAATAAAGGGTGCGGTTTTTTACTTTTTGGAGCTGGTTTTGGGGCGGTAAGCCTCCGGAACGCCTCGTTTGTCGATGTGGTGGTGGTATTCTCCCCATATCATATAGTCCCAGCTGTCGGAGGGGTTGGTGGACTCCATGGGCAGGCGGTGGATGGGTAGCTTTTCGGAGCGTTTGTCTTTGAAAATGTCGTCGCCCTTGGTGATGGCGGGGGCTAGGTTAAGGCTGGCGTAAAGCTCTTTGCAGTTTTGCTTGTTCATGCGGAGGATGGGAAAGCGTTCGAGTTCTTCCTCGGCGAACATGCGGGAAAACAGCAGGTGTTTGAGCGGGTGCGGGATGATGCCCATGCCTATTGACATAAGGCTTACGTTCCAGCCTTTGGCGCGGAGGCGGGAGGCGAAATGCTCGGCCTTGGTTTGCTTGCTATTTTCGAGCTTGATGTTTCCGGTGCGGTCGTAGTGCAGGCGGAGGGTTTTGGTTGGGTGTGGTTCGTAATAGCGGCAAAAGTTGTCGGCGAGATTGTCCATGTCGTCGGGGACGAGGGCGTGCATGAAGTTGACGGTGCGGAACTCGCTGCGCCCAAATGGGTTCTTTTGCCCGAGGGACAGGGAGACCATGTTGCCAAAGTCGAGACCGGCAACGAGGCCTTTGGAGGTGTCGAGGTCGAGGTCGGCAGAGCAATTGCGGTACAGGTTGGCATGGCTTCCGTAGGTTTCGTAGAGCGAGTCGAGGGCAGAGTAATTAAATTCGCCGATGTACCAATGTTTATCGGTCATTTTGCCATAGAACATAGACTCGACCGAGCGTGGGCGGATAGACAGGTAAGATGTACGGAACACGTGCTTAGGGTTAACACGGGGGTCGGCATTTTCGCGGAAATAATCAAGCCCCAGCGCATGGCGATTGGTAAGGTTGGAAGCCATTTTGAACCAGGTAGTTTTTTTGCGTATCCGGTTTGCCATAAATTCCAGCTCGGCAATCTTTTTTTCGAGAGAAAGGCGGCGTTGTATGGTAGTTGCATTGAGCCATTGCAGGCGGCGTTTGTCGATTTTGTCCTGCAATTGCAAAATGAGCATGACATTTTTGGAGTCCATCTTACTTTCGAGGTTGTACATCCATTCGGCGTTGTCTTCGACAAACGGGAGGTCGGAAGTGATGGTGCGACCACGGTAGAGCGGATTGTCGCCATATTTTAACAGGTCGCCACGCACGGCAGGGGTTAAATCCTTGGTGATGCGTTCGTAATCGGCAAAACGACCTTCATCCAGTCCGTAATACTGAAGGGAAAGTGAGTTAAGAATACCGGGGCGGTCGAGCGAGCCGAGGTATGCAATGGTTCCCCAGCGTGTGGAGATGGCATGTTTGTAGCTTGATGGCGGCGTATTGGGTTGCGGCCAATGGTCGGGCGGGCGGCGGAACTTGATATAATCGCCTTTTTCGCCATCCCATTCCTTCCAACCGAAAAATTGCTGCCAAAATTGCTCCATGGGCGGAAAGGTACGCTCCATTATGTTGACATAGGAAGGCCCGATAATGCCCATACTTGCGCCCGGCATGGTAACAATTGCATCGCGGGAGCGTTTTGCCTGTATGGGCGATTTACCTGTACCACGCCCGATAAGGGCTACCAACTCGCGGGAATTAACCCTTAGAGCTTCCTCCTGTACAGGGTTCAGGTAGAGATTTATTATTTTTTTGTTTGATTCCAACTTCCTGTTCCAGTTCTTTACGTTCGTTTTCGTCTATTATGTCAGCATCTTCCCACTCACGGAAGAGTTTTTTAAGTTCTTTTTCGGATATATCGGGGTATTTGTGTTTTTTATGGTCGGTATCGAATATTACCACTGTTTCGGGTATTTCTTCTTCGCCAAGGTCTTCATCTTTGAGGTGCAGTTGCAGTATTTCGCGTTTTTCTTTGATTAGGGCGGCTATTTGCTTGGCGGTATTGATTGGGTCGCCGGGCAGCACTTCGTACAAAATAGCTATAAGGTTATCGATTTGACGGGCTAATATCCTCCGTACCGTTTTGCGCGAAAGGTTTTGTGTTGAGTTGTAATAGTTCTGGGCGTTTACCACATGCTTAAGTGCGGAACGAAAAGTGAGGTTTTCGCCGGGGAACTCTTTGACCATCATTTCAGCGATGGTTTCGTGGTCGAGATGGCCGACACAAACCAATTGGTCGGCAAATTTCCAGAGTTTCAGCCAGCTTTGGTATTGCGGCGGAAGTTCGCCTTTGCCATCGGTTTTGAACCAGTCGAGGACAAGCTCGTAGTCGTGGTATTTTTCGTATGTGGTGATATTGGGCACGAAGAATTGATTATTGATTAACGATTGAGAAAAAACCCCTAAATCCCCCAGGGGGACTTTAAGATTAATAACATTAAGGATTTTCGGTATCAATGGCGGCATCCATGAGGGTTTCGGCTTGGGAGTACCCTTCGTAGAATTCCTCAAATTCGCCGGAAATGACCATGCTTAAAATAACTTTCACCTCTGACACACAAAGCACTTTTGGGTGCTGACACTGCATGATTTTTGAGTTAAAAGATTTAGAGCTTATTGCCCTTTTATTCAAAAATTCGATTGCTAATTCTAACTGTTTCATGACTTTAAGTTTTATCCCCAAATGTTGTTTTGTTCCTGAATTTGTTTGATTTTATTCCGCAGGCTTATTTCGTTGAGCTTGCGGTGGAAGGCGTTCAGGGCTTTGTTGTTTTTGGGATTGGTGGATTCGGTTTGTAAATCGTCGAACGCTTTTTGGTCGAGTTCGTCTTTGCCTGCCTCGTAGTTTTCTTTTACATCGAGGGCAGGGTTGTTGTAATCTATCCAGAAGCGGCGGAAGCTAATGTCCAGGTGCCTTGCTACCTGGTCCATGGTGCGGCCTTTGGCGGCAAGCGTGTAAACAAGGTCGTAGTCGGCATCGGAGTAAACCCTGATAGACATGGTGTTTTTAACGCCTACCACACTTATTTTTTTTACGAGATCGACATTAAAATCGCCATAGGGGGTACAAACCATATCGTTTTCGCCGATGGTAGTAAGGTCTGTTACGGTTGTCACAAGCCCGTTTACCGATATCCTGTCGCCTTTTGTGAAGAATGCCATTTTAGTATCAAATATCAAGTATCAAGTATCAAGTATCAAGAACCCCCTCCGGTCTTTGGCCACCTCCCCCTAAAGGGGAGAGGGAGCAGCCTTCGTGCCTTTTATTATGATTCGGGATTTAAGAGTTTGTCGCAAATGGCGAGGGTTGCAGCCCATTTGTCGCGCAGTTTTTCTTTGGCGGCATACTTTTCGTGGCCGGGGTTGTCTTCGCACCATTTACGGTAGCGCGAATAGTTGTTGTAAACATTTTCGCGCTTTTTGCTGAATGCGAGCACCCCTTCTTTTTCGAGCAATGTTTTTAACTCGTTTTCTTCGGTTATTGCTGCCATTTTGGGGTGTTTGCCTAAAATGCCATGCGTATCGTTCCAATGTTTCAATTCGGCATGGGCGGCTTGGTTTTCTTCGTCGGCGGCGATGATTTTAGCCATTATTTCGGCACGTTGTTCGTCGTTTTCGGCAGCTTCGAGTTCGGTGTCGTGAGCTTCGCACAGGCGGTTCCATGTTGCGATTGCATCAGCAAACATAAGTTTAATGAAGTCGGGGGCCGTGTCGAGTTCCAAGTTGGGGTACATAGCTTTTAGGGAGAAAACGGGATGTGGGGCGGTTGGGGTTTGGGGAGATTGATTGGGGTTGGTTTTACCCCCTGTTGTTTCGCCCCCATCCCCTTGAAGGGGGATATTGTCCGCTCCCGGAACAGTGACGATGTTTTGTGGTTTAAACTCGTCACGTAATCCACGGATGGTGGAAAGCATGAGTTTTTTGTTGGCGGGAAACTGCCCTTTGCTGAGATGGGTGGCCACAAGGTTTTCTTTTCCGTGTTTTTTTAGCAGTATTATTCCATCGTCCCAATTGGGGTTATTTTCTACCCATTGGTGCAATTCGTTGTAAGCGGTGAGATTTTCCATAATGCAATTGTTTTTGTTTTTTGTTTACAAAAATGCAATTGCATTATTTGGAGGGAAAGGACAAGGGAGGAGTGGGGAAATTTTAAATTATAAATTTTAAATTATAAATTGAAGAAAATTGAGAGCCCCTGTATCTCCAAGGGGGAGTTGAGAGTTGAAAGTTACAGGTTGGGGTTTCAGGTTTCAGGTTGCGGGTTGTCGGATTTGAGCTATTCCTTTTAAAAATTGTTCTTTTAATTCCTCAAAAAATGGAGACATCCCAAAATTCTCAATTGTTTTATAAAAAACGCTTTCAGGAAGACGAATATCGGAACTTAAAGCTCCTTTTCGCATATAAATATGAACATAATCGCCATGCTCTTCCATGTATATTTTGCTTTTATCTACAGAACTGCCTAATGCATCTTTAAATTGTTTACTGATGTAATCTATACTTACCATCATAAGGCTGGGTTTAAAGATTGTATTTTGAGATTTGGGAGCGACTGACCCAAACTGCGGTGTCGTAGAAACTACCTAATCGCTCGACATAACCCTTAACGGGAGAGTCGGAGTAGGTAGTGAAACAATTGCTAACTCTGCCGTCCTGGATAACGTTAATACATCCATTGTTTATTTCGGCAACAATAAAACAGAAGGTTTCGACATTGTTTTTTATTTCGATTTCGGCGGAAACCATATATTCCTTTCCCTCTTCGCGGATTAAATCAGGCAGAGTTTTTACATTATAAGAACGTGGGTAAGGAACATTATAAACAATTAGCTCAAAATCATCAAAACTAATTTTCTTCATTAAATTTTCAATGTAAGCTGAATTTTTACCAAAATCCCGGTTGCTGGGCCATAAATTTTGTTTTTCCATTTTAGTCAAAATAAAGTTTCAATGTTCCCTCGCAGCCTTCGTATTGATAAGAAAAGTCAGCCATTGTGCTACCAAATTTGGAATTTGTTTTTATTGATTCAATTTTTAAGTTTGGAAAATTATCAACATACAGTTTAAGAACAGACTTTTGTTTTTCGTCTAATATTTTTCCGTAAAATTCCATAAACCTGTCAAACTCATTCATAATTGTAAGTTTTTAAACACTTCAAGGAGTTATACCTTGAAGGTTATGGTTTTGAAGGTTCGTCGTAGATGGGATCAACTCTTTTTGGCTTTTCCCGCTCTTCCGTAAATTGATCGTATGCAATAAACACATACGTATTTTTATGAGAAAATTGATGTACACGACATGAATCGCCTGTTTTTGCTGTTGCCATTTGTTTTTCCATTTTATCGGCAATTTTACGCAATTCTTCAGGTGTTGTAAGAATGGTGATTTGAGTTTCTTTATACAGCATCGGTTTTGTTTTTCTCAAATATACGGAATTTACCCCTAAATTCCCTGAAGGGGACCTAAGATTAACGATTGAAGATTAAGGATTGAGGATTGAGATTACTTCGCTTCGCTCGTAATGACGTGAGCGTTACAGATTGCTTCGCTGCCCTCGCAATGACGGAAGAGGGCTTACAATGACGGAAGTTTAGGGTTAAACATTTAGGGTGAATGATGTTTTTTTGCCGGAGAGCATTTGTTTTGTTGGTTTGATGTTGTTTTTATAAATATGCACGTTTCCGAGGAAGAGGGTTATTGAGCGCAGGGGCAGGTTAATTTGGCGGCTTATGAGGTAGAGGTGGTATATGTCGGCAGGGAGACCAAGGCTGGCATCGCTACTGCGCTGATAGGCTGACATGACCAGTTTACCACGGTCGATTTGGAACTGAATGAGCGACAAACAGGGTTGCTGGTTGCTTTCGGCATCGGTAGAGCCGAGAAACAGCACATAGTTTTTAGATGTGCGTTTTTCTTTGTTTATGCGCTCGATAAGCCCGGGGAGTTTTTCAAAATAGGTTGGATATGAGTTCACCGATATAGGGCCGCAGTAGTCCCACCAGGTAATGCCAATATCGCGGTAACGTTCGGTGAGCCGTTCGCCCGACTGGAACAGCTCCAGTTCGTTTTTCAGTTTGTTGCGAGCAATGGCATGACCTTCAAAAATATCGAGCAAATCGGCAGGTTTTAATTTTAGCTGCTGGTTAAGCAGGTAGGTTATGCTGCCTTTTTTGTTTTCCTGTGTTTTCCCGTGTTTCAATATAGTGCTTAAAATTTTGTAGTATTTGTTCATGGTGGTTTTTTTATTTCTACATTTGTGGTCTCTGACAAATAAAAATGCGAAACGTCCGCACTGAAGACTTTATGGTCTCCGGGTATGCGGACGTTTCGCATTTTGTACGATTAGAAGGTCAGAGAGCTAACCGTGACCGGGGATTTTTATTCCCCCTTTGTTTTTTTAATAAGAAAACCTGACAGGTTGTAAAAACGCTGTCAGGTTCGTGTGTTTATTACGCATCGGGTTCGGTACGAGACAATTCGACATAATCGTCGGTGCCACGGATGTAGAGTTCAAGCTCTGCCCCGTCTTCGGATGTCCAGTCGGCGGTAAGGTTGAACTTGGTGTTTGTTTCGGCGATAGTAGTTGGATAGGCTGTTGATTCGCCCACCAATACCACACGAGTACCCGGTATTTCGTTAGAAAAACCAGCCAAAGCAGTTGCTGCCGTGTTTTCGGGGATAATAAACTTAGCCCCTTGCAACAGGTTTATAGTGGTTGCATCGGCATCGACAAGCACCTCTTTAAGATATGCCCCTGAACCTTTATAGGCGGGAATCATGCCCGACCATTCGGTTTTAAAGGTAAGCGTGTATCTTTTTTGGTCGCCTGCGGCTGCCCCTGATTCGAATTTCGACTGCAAGGATGCGGGCATCCCTTTCCAACCGAAACACCAGGTAATACCCGTTGCAATTTCGTCGAACAACATAAACCATTCTTCCCGTCCATGCTCGTTGATGAGCTGGCGAACGGTTAATTTAGAGCCGGGAACATACACATTAAGTGTTGACGTGTGCCCATCGTGGTCGCGAACGTCATTCCCTTCTTCGTTAAGGTCGTTTTCTCCGGCAGTGGCATAAAGGTCCTGCCATCCGTAACCATCGTTAAACACGAAGCTGTCGGACATTTTCGCTTTGTTGTCGGAATCGACATCGGGAATATGCTTAAACCATGATTTGAAAGCAAAGCGGAAATTGTTATAACCGCCACCCATAATAGGGTCGCTCTGTATTTTATCGAGTTCGTACCCGTTATCTTGTGTGAAATCCATTGTATTATTTTTTAGATTGTTAACTTAGACAAATACCCCTCTGCCCTTCGGGGATTCCCCCTAAAGGGGGAAATAAAATCCCGAATGAAAAGAAGAAGTATTTATGCTGCATTACGCACTACGCCCGACTTCTTTAAACAAGCCCGACTTAGTGTAATAGAACTTAATCCATGCCCCGGCTGCGCCAGTCCAAGGATCGTCACCCGTAAGAACGAAGTTTCCGCCATTGGCAATGGTAGTTGCATTGTCTCCACCGCCACCATTAATGGTGTAGGTTTTGTCAGCCACGGCATCGTCGAGGTCGGTAATTTCAAGATCGGCAGTGTTGTCGTCGGCAGTTATGAAGTTATATGCGTTGGCTACCGAAGGAGTAACATCGTCGGCTATAAATTCAAGAGCGGCAGTTCCGTTAGAAACAACTTCACGGTCGATTTCAACAAACTTGGCACCTACTTTTTTCAATACCAGTTTGGCGTTTTTCTCGGCAGTCCAGGCATCTTCCAGAACGAAGTTTCCGCTATTGGCAATTGTTGAAACATTGGTTGTACCGGTACCCAAGAGGTAAATCACCTGACCTTCAGCGGCATCGTCGATTGTGGTGATTGCTGTTGCAGCGGTATTGTTACCCAATTTCAGGCAGTTATGCACCTTAACCGAAGGAGTAGTGTCATTGGCATCGCTTTCGATGTAAGTATAATCGTCGAACTCTTCGGAAATAAAGATGATTTGGTTGTCGTAAGTCTGCTCGTCGGCAGAATTGTACTCGTAACCCGCTTTGATTGGAGCAATAGCAGCCGCACCGTCCATGAACACGATGGTATCACGTTTTTCGCGGTCGGTATTGAACTTATTGTCTTCGCCACGCTGGCGGTAGAATTGACGGATAAGTTTAGGCACTACCCAAACCAAAACGGTAGAATTCCAGTAAGGAACGCCCACAACTTCGATATTGTCGGGTATTTTGACGGTGTCTTTTTCGGAAACGTTGGTGTTTTTGCCCAATGCTTCTTTGTATGCCTTATAAGCATCGTAACCGTCTTTGGAGGTAAGCAGCTGAATTTTGTCGAGTGAGTCGCGAATATCCCTGGGGATAAGTTTTGTACCGGCAGCAATCATTTTATAGATATGGTTGTCGGAGTCGAAAGAAACATCCCATTTGCCCAGATTGAAAGGTTTGATGCGGAATGACTCGCGGATAGCCTGTAAAGACTTTAACGCCCCATTGATGGATTGCAAAACAGGACCGGCAACACCATCGGCACTTTGCAGGTAAACGCCCTGAACTAATGCCCGTGTTTTTTCCTGAGTGATTTTTTCCCTCATTTTGCCATCAAGGAAAGAAACCAATGGTTCCTGGAACGGGTTTGTTCCCTGAGTCATCGGAGCCAACCAGCTATAAATGAATTCGCGCAGCTCGGTAGCTTTAAAGCGATGGTCAACTTTATAGTCGTGCAGTTTGATAATTTCGGGCTTGAACTCGAACGAACCTTTTTCTGTCCATTCGGGGTTGTATGCCTGAAGGAATTCTCCCGTGAACAGGTCGGTTACCACCAGCTCGTCTTTTATTCCGGTGCCATAAGGCGGGAAAATAGCATCGAGCGAAGGAGTGCGAGTCATGAAGGTTTGGATCTCAGGATGGCGTTCGCGGAAATAATTACCGAGATCGTCCTGAATTTGTGCGATATCGATTTCGGAAGAAGCCACGATAGCGTGCGCACGGGAGAAATTGCCTTCGTTGGCAATTAACAGGGCTGCTTCGTTCCAGAAGCGACTACCACCAGCGGCGTTTATGCCGGTAGCAATGCCGTTGAATGTGTTCATTTCGTTACCAAGGTTAAGAGTTACAGTTTCGGGTTTGTTACCAAGAGCTGCAATTTGGCGTTGGAGATTTTGGTTTTGAGCTTCGAGCGCATTAAAGCGTTGAAGTAATTCGGCGTTTGCCTGCGCATCGCCATCGTCGGCACCATCGTTTCCGTCTCCGGCACCATCACCATCATCGCCAGAGCCATCATTACCACCATCGTTTCCATTGCCATCGTCGGCACCACCATCACCAGAGGCAGAACCGGAGCTGTCGCCGGGAACAAAACTAGCCGTAACAGCATCGGCAAATGCTTTTTCGACAGCCATGATGTTTTCGGTCGTAAGGGAGGCGTAGCCGTTTTCGAACTTGAGGCCTTTCAGGTTCAGGTCTTTGCCGAACCTTGTTTTGTAGGCGGCGGTAATCGAATCGACCTGTTCTTGCGACAAATCGACTTTGTTGTCTTTAGCTTCGAGCGTATCGACACCAAGGATTGCCAGCATAATAGGAATTAATTTCGGGTCCATTGAATAAAATTTTAGTTACTACTTTTGTTAATTATCACTTTATCAAATATTTATTTTTACCTGTTTATCAGCCATTTCTTTTACCCACTCGACAGTTTGAGCGAGCGATCCGATGCGGTCTATCAGGCCGTTGCCCGATTGGGGGAGACAGTCTTTTGCAAAAAACATTTCGGCAGAGAAGACGTTGTCGGCATTTATCTGGTCTATTTTATCACCGTCGACCATTTTTATATATGCATCGAAATTGTCGCGAAGTTTTGCACCCCGGTTATCGGCTACCATTTTGAGGTAGTATTTTGCAAAGGGATCGAGTACCTGACGAGTAAGGTTTTCGCCATCGCCCTGCATGGCTTCCATGGCGTTTTTATTCTTATTGAAAGAATAAGTTGATTTATAGGTATAAATAACCCAGCCACGGTTTTCGAGTGCTTTCTCGTTGTTTTTATACTGCCCCATCACCCCCATGGAGCCGATGCGTACCATTTGGTTGGCCGCAACAATAAGGTCGGCAGCGGATGGTGAAATGAGTGCTGCCGATGCTGCGAAGTCTTCGAAAAATGCGGCAACGGGTTTGTTACAGGCATTCATTGCATCAATAACAGGTGGCATGGCTTCGAGCTGTCCGCCTCCGGACTCGACAAATAATATACTGCCAACGATGTTTTTATGGCGGTCGGCTTCGAGCATGCGGCTTGCAACGGCTGTTGTACCTGCCGGTCCGCACAGTTGCGTGTGTTTGGTCATTGCGCCCCGTAGCGGAACAATTGCAACCGAGCCTTTGGGTGCATCGTCGTATATTGATTTGTTGCTGTTTGTTGGTGCAGATGCAGACAACCCCACTCCACTTCGCTCGTTCCCTTGAAGGGGCACAATTACCGGCATACCATAAGCGTATGGTAGATTTTCGACAGGTTCGGGTGCTTGCTCCAGCTCAACAAAGGAAGTGACGGGCTGAAAGTAGGGCAAATAAGTGTTAAACAGGTCGATTGAGAAATTTGGCTCGATAGCCCAAGAACCGTTTAAGGTAAGGTCGATAAGGTATGGAAGCTTCATTGTTTGCGCTTAATATTACGTTTAAGACAAACATAAAAAAGGGGGTAAATATGAGAAAAGACAAGGGAAGACCCCCCCCAAAGGGGACATCAACAAAGGAATTATGGGCTAGGGGCTGACAAAAGCTGTATGCAAATACGCTTCGTGGTTCTTTTTAATTACAGACAAAAGCATATTGTCAATTTCGAAACTTTTAAATTTGTAATTGTTTTGTTTTTCAATATCTTTTATCAGTTCTAAAAACTTTCGTTGCAACTCAATCTGCATGCTTTCGCTTTCGGCCTTCCGGCTGTCTGTTTTTGGTAAATCGTAAAAACTCATGATTTTTATTCTTCTGTTTCGGCACAAATCTGGAGTGGAGGAGTAAGGACGAAACCTGAGAAAGTAATTACCTCACCTGCAAAGTCTCCTACCTGGGGAGCTTCGGGTTGTTCGAAGAGTTGCCGGAGGGGCATTTTTTTTGTTCCCATAACATGGGTAACACCACGGTTGCTGACATAGCGAAGTATTACTTTCTCGCGGAGGTTGTGCAGTTCGTTTATTACATCGGCGTTATTTTCATGTACCTGGCATTGCAGTGCCGAGTCGTAATAAATTCCGGCATCTGCTTTTGTTTTTTTTGCAGATGGGGCTATTGTTCCGAAAATGGCTTCGATATCCTGCCATCCGTCTCCGGAAACAACGATGTCGGTTTCGAAAATTTTAATGGTCCTGGAATTTGAGGGAAAGGAATCGATATTTGAAACCTTACAATATTGAAGGTCCCGGAATCCTCCGATTGCAGTTTCGGACGTGTTTTTATTAACAGACATAGGGTTGTTTTTACGGTTTATTATTTACTATTACTGTTTTTACCAAATATTGCGTTTGCCTGCATTTAGGACAAAAGGGAGTTTTTTCTTATCATTTTTTTTCGATGTTTTTTTGCATAGCCCCGGTTTTTCCATCGCTGGAAGTCTTTTGCGAGGCGTTCGTAGTTGGTTGTACTGATCGGGATGTCGTACATGACCATAAAATGTTCGATAGCTTCTTTTTGTTGCCACCGCCGATCTTTGCGGTTTGTTTTTTTTATCACTTCGGAATGGAGTTCGAATTGGAACATTTCAGCAACCCTGGCGCGGAATATTTTTTGCCCATCGCTATTAAGGCACCAGTCTTTGGAACTCGATTGCCACGGACGGAGGATTATCTCCACTTTAAACAATTCGTCAGGGGCCGCACTTAGTTCGAAGTTTTCGGGTTGTTGTTTCAATAGTGAAGAAATACAATATTCGAGATCGTCTCCGTCAGGAAATTCCATGAATGGTTCTTTACACTTAAAAAACGAACGAAGAAACATTTGGTGAACAGGATCGAGCCTGACGGATATAATTGTTGACGGTTTTATAACAACGGTTGCTGGCATACGACAGGTTAAAGGATTTATATCCAACGCAGCCTAACACAAATATAGGCATTATTTACGGCAACAGAAAAACCAACGGCACGGATATTTTTTTTGGTTGCCTCTCATTTGTTGTCTATTACGAATTTTACATTGAATATTTTCTTGATTTTACGGCATTTCTTTACGCCGTTGTAGGTTTTTCCGTGCGACCGGGCATAGTCGGATATTGTTTGCAGGTTTAAAAAATCTCCTGCCAGTTCAATTATTTGCACCAAAAAATCATTTGAAACATTATTTTCAAAAACGAATTTACCAAATTTTTCAATCGTTTTTGCTTCTTTTTCAGTCATTTAACAAGGGTTCAATTTTTTGAATTATATTTACAACTAAGTTATAAACAAGCGGATACTTAACTTCTTACTTCTGGAACTGCGTTTAAAGCTACATTTTCGGATGTGTTCACCTTACACCAAAGAGCAGCCGCCATTTTATAACAATATGCAAATTGCATTATACTTTTTTCAAACTACCGTCAGTGGTAGCTTTTAATATTTTTGCCTTCGCTATTCGATAAAACTGTGTAAAGGCTAAAATTTCTTTTGCTTCTTCGTCATTCTTTGCACTCAACGGTAAATACTTTTTTTCAAGTTTCGTGGCTACTTTGTCCAGCGTTTCATATTGCGCTGCACTCATCCAGTTTAAATTTGTAATCATGTTATTGTTTTTTAGGTGTTATTTTTCCTCTTAATTCGTAATAATCTTGTGTGCAGCTTGTACAGTGGTGTTGCGTGGCTCTATACCCTTTATGGTCGCCAGTGTACATCCTTACTAAATCGCCTCCACAATCGCATCTTTCTTTTGTTTGCCCTTGCTCTAAAACAACAGGCTCTTTATAAATTGAAACATTTGTATTCATAATCCTTCCTTAAAATATTAAAATCTTGTAACGTCTGTTTTTCAAATTAACTGCAACGGGGTTAACGCAACTTGCATTAACCGTTAGCTACAAGTTGTTTTTCTCCTTGCCGACCCGGCTGTTGTCCAACCCGCAAGCAAAAGAGGTGCAGCCCCAACGCACGTAAAATCTTCCCATGCTGCACCACATTTGCTTCTTTGCCAGGTCAGTTCGCTGTAACTGGCGGCGTGAACTCGATTTTAAGCTGTTTAAATTGTTCTTTAACCGCAGCCATACGTTTATTATGCGCCTGTTTTTCTAAGTCTTCAAGTTCAAAATACTCTGCCGCCTCTGGGTATTTTAAAAGGAGAATTCTCCTTTTTTCCTCTTTTTTTGCTTTGATTGTAATTTTTTCAATCATTGCATCCCTTTGCTCCCTGAAGTAATGGTTAATAATTCGGTCAATTGTTGCAAATACCCAAACATCAAACATTGGGTCGAGCCATGCAGCAAATTTTAAAGCCAAAATTCGGTGCATCCATGTACCAGAATTTTGTTTTGAAATGATTAAATCTTCCTTTTTTTTGATGCCAATAAGTGAGGAATCTTCACTTTTAAGACATGCTTCTATGAAGTTTTTTGTACTCTCCAGTTTGTTAAAATCCTTCATTTCACGTCCAAAAACTTTAGCCATTTGTGTGGCATTTACCATCACGCTGTCGGAATTTGTTGGCTCAAAATCCACTGGCTTTTCGTTGTAAATAAAATGTACTACTTCCATAAATTTAGTTTTTAAGTATTAAACCATTGTCAATAAAGCTGTAATAGTCGCCATCGGTAATAATCAGATGGTCGGTAACTTCAACCTCGAAAGGTTCGAGCTTCCACTTTGCGGCAAAGGTTACATCTTTATCGACTTTGCTTGGTTTGGGGTTGCCGCTGGGGTGGTTGTGTGCAAATATTACCCGTTGGGCACGGCAAAGCAATGCGCAGGTAATAATAAAGTTAAAATCGATTGTGTTGCTGGTTGCTTTGCCTGTGGCTATAAGCCTATAACCAATAACCTCACTGGCTGCGTTTAAGAATAAACAGCAAAATTGTTCCTGAATGTTAATAAGGGAATCGTCCCACATTTGGCGGAACACTTGGTAGGCATCATCGGCGCAAGTAATGTTTACACCTGTTTTCTGTTTGGGTTTGTAGCTTACTTCTAATTCGGCAACTGCCCACTTTTCCCGTAGTACGGAAAGGCTTTTTTCTCTTTTCTTGTTCTGCATTTTAAAAAAGATTTGATTAATAAAAAGGGGCGCACGCTGCAGAACAAACCCATTTGCGGAGCAAATAAGGAAAGAGATGAGTTTCCAAAACTCTCGTGCGCCTTTATCTTTAGGCTCTTTACAATCAAACTTGGATTTTGCTCCATTGGTAATGAATTTATTCTGCACTACAAAAGTATGCAAAATTTTAATAGAGTGTATAAAAAGAAGAAAATATTTAGCCCACACACTTTTACAGCACATTTGCAAAACGCACAAGCCACGCACGACCAAATTTTGCAAAAGAGCTGTAAAGCCACCCCAAAGCCCACCGCACAAAAACAACCAGATAGCTAACAGCAGCTCATACGGCATTGCCGGTTCGGTTCTCGTAGGGTATGTAAGTGTGTTATTCATCTTTGTTTCTTCGTTTTAAGTTCGTGCGTACAATCGGCAACGACCGCATAGCTGCGACCCGTTAGCTATTCACAAACCCGCAAACCGGGCATTTATAACTAAGGTAGGCGCGGGCATCAAATTCGTGCCCGCAACGTTGGCACTTAACCCACAGCTCGTGGTTGGCGGCCGGTTTCTTCCTCCGGTAGCCTTGTACTAGTATGGATTTATTTATGCCGTCCATCACAACTCCCAATCAATATCTTCAATAAAAGCCTGAAACTCCGGGGTGAAATGATAGTATTTCCCATCCTTTGTCAAATAGAAATGGGGCTTTACGTTTAAGTGCTTGCACACATTTTTTACTACTTCCTTGGTTTGCGCATAGGTTTGCCTTGCCTCCCTGGCATCTATTTCTGCCTGTTCTTTTTTTAACAGGGCGGCCTTTTGTGCTTCGGCTATCCGAATGAGCAACTCTGCTCCTTTTTCTGTGTCTCCTTGTACTAAATCTACTATTTCTGAGTATGTCATGGTTTAATTTTCTTCGTTGGTAAATTCAAAATTCAATTCTTTCGCCTTATCAACAGCTTCTTCTTTGTGGTATGTAAAGTAAGGCTTGTTGTTTTCGGACAGGAACTTGTTGTACCTGCTCCCTTTTTTGCCTGCCTGGATTGCTATCATCCAACAGTCTTTGCGGTTGCCCCGGTTGTATGCCGGAATTACTTTTGCTTTCATGTTTTTATTCATCTATCCACGCTACGAACGAATCGCCGTCTATGGGCCAGCTCTTTTCCCTGCACCATTCCATAAATTCTTCTATTAGCAGGAAAAGGTCGTCCCTGTTCTCTTGTCGTAAAATTTCTTTTAGTTCTTCCATGGTGTTGTTGTTTTGTGCACGCCCGTAAAGGATGTGCGGTTTTATGTTTTTTATAATTTTTTCAATCTCATAATTTTGACCGCATTGCCGTATTCAAGTATTGGTTTGGTCAATGTGTTGTCCCATCCGGGATATTGAACACGAAAAGCGTTGTGTTCAAAAACAACGGCAAAACTAGAGGTGTTGTCGGGAAAATCATAGGCAACCTTGTCCCCTAAACATATCCGTTCGCCATTTATGTCGTTGCTGTGAGTCGGGAAGCCACGGGGCAACGATGTGCTTTTTTTTGACATTTCCTTTTTTTCATAAATATTGCGAACACGACGAATAGCCTCAATGTCTTTAAAGCATTCTGCGATACCTAATAGGCATCCTGAGTATCCACACAAACCTCCTTCAAGGTCTTTTTCTTCTCCTAAGTCTTCTAGTATTTTTAAAAATATATCCATAGGTGTTAATTTTAATAATTTCGTAACTTTTTTATTTTCCGCTTACAACCTAAAACTAAAATACAACATGCTTATTTTTAAATACTTATAATCAAAAAACGGTTGTAGCTTCATTTTTGGTTGTAAGTGGTTGTAGGTTGGTTGTAACTATTCTTTCAACGCAAGGTTACAACCTGTATGTTTCTGACAATCAATTATTTTGATGCCATTTCTTAACATGGTTGTAAGGTTGTAACTAAAAATCATTATTATTTTTTCTTTTATAGTTTTTAAAAAAGTAGAGTAAATAATTCTACTTATACTTAAATAATAATTATATAAGTCAAAAGAGAGGAACAACATTGTAGCCATATCTGGTACCATTATTTAATTTTTTACCGAAACGGGCAAAGCCAAGTTGTTTGAGTGCAATCCCTATGTTTATTTCGTTTACCGCCGACATAGACGTACTTACTTTGCGTGCTTTTCGCAAATCCCGGAGGATGTCCATTGGTTGTTTGAATTCTCCTTCCTCGCCCGGTCCCGGAACACGGTAAAATTCTTTTACTAAACGATAACTTGATGTTTGCACCAAGAACCGTTGGTTGTATTCTTCGAACTCTTTAAAGTCGTTTTGATTCCATACGTAATCAAAATCTTGTTCGAGCAGCATCATACATTCTGCCCATATCTGGTTTTTAACTACAACCTTAGAATAGCCTTCCCAGTTAATCTCGTCGATGCGGTTAACGGCGAACCGGCGCAAGCTCCATTCGGGCAGAATAAAGCCGCCATGTTCGTCATCGTAATTAGACGAACCAAAAGGCGATGCATAGCGTTGTTTTAAATTGGTGAACTGATTTGACACATTGAGCTGCCGGGACGATAAAAGTTTCTTAAACTCCTCGGAAATGCTTCGGGTAAGCCCGTCCATTTCGTCGAAATTAATAAACAGGTTGGTGGTGAACATTTTGGTGAAGTTCATGTTTTTTTTCGATTTTACGCAGTAAGGCATCAGCTCATCGGGAACTGCAAATTCGAGCAAACTTGATTTACCTATTCCTGTGGCACTGTTAACCACAGTAAACATGGCATCGTTTTCTTTTAATCCCATGGCACAGGCAACGGTGGCAACTAACCATTTGCGATAAGTGTAAACAAGGCGTTTCTGATAGTATCCGTCTTCTTTGTCGCCATAGTCGTGTGCTTTAAGAAAACTGCAAAGCAGGTCGATGTGCGATTCTCCTTTATAAGCACCTTTTACCGATTCGAAATATTCGAGTATCGGGTTCCATGGTGTCGTTTGGTTGGGGCTGGTAATTACATCGCGAAGTATCGAAAAGCTTCCGGTGATTCCTTCCTCTATCATGTGCAGGTTTATGTCTTTCACATCAATCTCGTAGTCGTAATCTCGTGTTTTGGGTACGATAGTTACCCGTGATGTGTCGAATATATTTACCTTGATGTCGTAATTTTCATGCAGGAACTCTTTTACAAATTTTACCCTGTTCGATCCGTTTCGTGGCACCTTAGTTTTGGTGAATTTTTTACCCATGGTCTTTAAATAACTTTACCGGCGCAAAACCGGTAATTTTTAGTGTTTATTTTCAATTAGTTATCTCAATCGATATTTATATTTCAATTTCATTTTTTTTTCGTTTGCTTTGGGCGTTTGTGATCATTACAATGTTGAAACATTCGATAATACGTTGCTCCAGTTTTTGTACCGTCCTCCCTTTTTCCAGAGCTTTTTGCAGGACTTCGGGTTTGTAGTTGGTCGAAACAATTAAGCCCCGGCGATTATTTGTCTGCTCACGGTAGTTCAATAGTTCGAGAAATGGTATTGACTCGCGGTGTTTCTTTATTTTGCCGTAGTCGTCGATGTCGTTAATTGCTATCGGGCCATTAAAGTAAGCCGGAACTTTTTCGAACCAGTCTTCCATGAACTTATCGTAGGTAAACCGTTTGAATTTTCGTTCGAAGTCGGCTAGAAAGCGAGTGATGGTCGTAATCAGGATATCTTTGCCAAATCCCTGGCCGCTGGCCAGATAAAGCCCTTTTTGCAGGTCGCCGTCAAATTCGGGTGAGCATATTGCCCAGCAGAACAAGTGCAATAGTATTTTTTTTTCTTTAGGGGTAACCTGTGGTGTCCGTCCCCTTTCTCTTATTGTTTCTTCGTAAATACTGAAGAAATGTTTTTTTAGCAGTTTTATTCCGTAGTTGCTAAACGTAATTGATGGTTTTTTTTTACCCCAGTTGCGTTCGATCGTATGGGTTGTATCGAGTCGTTCTTGTTTTGTCATTGCTAGAATGAGTTTGCTTCTTGTAGTTCCTGTACTTGTTTTGCATTGATAGAAGAGGAATTTTCTACTTTAAAGAATTTGCGGTAAGGTCCTGTCATGGCAAAGCGTATGTAATCAATGGCTTTGTCGGCGTTGCCTTCCGATATTTCGTTCAGGTAATCGAGGCTTGCCTGTTCCATACGTGAGCGCATTAATATGCCATGTTGCTCAGATAGGTATTCTTTCCACATTTTCCAGATGTAGCGGAAATCTTCCCTGTTGAATGGTGACTTTACCTTAATAGGATCTACCGGGGTAACAAACTGGTCGAATAGCTCTGCCAGTTTTTTTGTTTTATTCCACTCACGAGTGAATTTTTCGAGTTTTTTTGCCTGTAATGAAGACAATCCGGCTCCTTCTATAAATTCCTGAAGCTTTTCTTCTGTGGCTTCAATTTGCGTGCATATTTCTTCCCAGTGTTTTATCATATCTACCGTTTTACAATATTAATGATGCAGGATATGCGGCTATGCCTGCCGATGGAGCAGCGGTCTTCTGTAATTCGGTTTCGAACTCACTGGTTCTTGGCTCGTTTTTGTCTATAGCTATACGGGTGACAAAACAATGTACTTTTATCCCGCTTTCGGTTTCTCCTTCCCATGTACGGGCAGGGACACCATCGGCTAAAGTTCCGGGCTTTAGCACTACTATTTTTGATGTTGGTTTGATTGTGATTTTCATTTTAATATAGTCTTTTGATTTTCTCTTTTATAGGCGAACTGTGGTATATTGCCGCCGGGCATTTTACTTCCACTCCGTTGTTTGTGCGCACCACGTGGTAGCTGCCGTTGCGCAGTATTATTTTTCGCACCACCATGGGGGAGGTGTCTTTCAGCATGTCGCGCAATGCGGGGCTTTCTGCTTTTAGCTCGGCAAAAAAATCTTCCAGTTGCTTTTTTAGCAGCACTTTGTTGAGGCTGTCGCGCTCTGGTGGCGACAGGCGTTTGCTGTGCTCGTCTTCGAGGTAGTCGGCAATGTTTTCTATTTTGCCGAATTTCGCCGGGATTTGCTTTATGTAGCGGTTATTGTGGAATAGTTTCATCTGTTTTTTGCCCCTTCTTGTTTTGTTATTTTGTCTTCGAGGAACTTTATGTAAGCCTCGCGGTATGCGGTGAGGGTGTCGCCAATGCCTTCGTAGCCGGGGTAATCCGTTAGGTCGTTTTTTTCCACTAGCAGGAAGTCGGGTATTATTTCGTCGTGGTCCTGGAGCTGTATCTCCACTTTGGGGCATTGCCCTGTTGCCCTTCGGAATTCGAGTTCTAGTTTGTTCATTGTTTTATGTTTGTCATAATTAACTTTCAACTTTAAAATTATGCCCGCAATCGTGGCAATCGGTGTCATATTCGGCATAGACCACGGTAGTGTTTTTGCTCCCGCACTTGGGGCAAGTGGCGGTTTCTCTTTTTTCTCCGGAAAGCAATTCTCTCGTTACTTCAGTAACAGAAATTTGAAAATTGCTTTCGATAAGGAGAAGTTGGAAGCCGCCACGTTCACCCACGATCAAATTCATGTCCGTGCAGCGGGGAAATTTTTCGTTTACCCGTTTAGTTTCTGCTTTTAAATGCAGCTTTATTTCTTTAAGCTTCGCTCCATCCACGAGCGTGTTGTGAAAAGCATAAGCGATTTCACTGATTTCGGCAGCCGCTTTATTGGACGATCTCCATAAATGGATCTGTAAAAAGTATTTTTTCATAATGTTTTTGTTTTAAATACATAGAGTTTCCCCGTTCTGTCATTTGCGATATTTGGGTGTTGATTTCTTTCTGCACATTCATCAAGTGGCGCAATTGTTTTTGCCACTCTTTTTCTTCTTCCCTTGTTTTTGGAGTTGTTTTTTTGTGTTCGTTTATGCGATTTTCAATTAATGGCAAAGCGCACTTGTAGTCGAGAAACGCGTAACCTGTCCCTGTTCTTTTATACAGATTTTCCGGTTCGTCGTTTAGTGTATCCATATCGAGATGGTAAACCTTTTCTCCGGGCAAAAGTTCTCCTATAAAATTGTGATAAAACCAACGTGTGTATTGAACGAACTGCCCATCTATTTTAATTACTCTTTTTAGCCGTCCGTTAATTTTCCATGTCCGGATATCGTTTTCGGGGGCAGCCGTCCTTGTACCATTAGTCCAATAATTGTCGGTGCTCGACAAAGTTGGGATGCGCCCTGTTTCGATATTTTTTTTCTTGATATAAGCTAATTCTTCAGGTGTTCTTTGAAGCTTCAGTAGTTTCATTTTTTTTTCGACATGTTTTTTTGTGAACATCTTGTAGGTCCGCTTCCCGTTGATTATCCTGAAAGTTTTTTTGCGTTTGTTGAGTCTTTCGGCCAATTCGACATTGCCTATTTTTCTGAAATTACGAATAAGATAGCGCTCATCTTCTTTGCTCCATCGAATCTGGATTCCGCGCCGTAACCCTAACCGGCGGCATTGATGCAATAATCCAGGAAGGGTTACGGGGTTATCGCGCTTTGAATTAATTTCTTCCAATAATAGTTGGTTTGTCATCTTGAAGAAATTATTTTTCAGAAAAATCAGTTCGTCTGGATAATAGATGTTTGCTTCCATTTTTAATTGACTTTAATTCACTTTCCAGCGAGTTTATTTTTTTTACTATTTCGGGCTTTGTTTGCCACGAGGTGCCGTTGCGCCCGGTGCGCTTGAGGTTTGCTATTTCTTCTTTTATCTCTTTTTCGCGCAGGCGGGAAGTGACTTCTTTGAGCTGGTCGGCGGTTTGCATTTTTTTGTATGCCAACTGGCCCACGAACAGGAAAATCAATCCCGTGTAAACGGGGTAGGCGTAGCTTGCCTGTACCCACCAGCCATCGTCGGTCACGTGGTAGTATATGAACACCACCGCCATGTCGATGGCTATGAACAATGTCCTTACGCACCAGCTGCGGTAGCTTATTGTTATTATTACAGTGGCAAGCGAGTAGCCCAGTGCCTTGGCGAAGCTCAGGGCGACATCGAAGGAATTGTCGAAGTTTACCTGGTTTATTTTCCACAGGATTTTGGCGTTTGCCTCCAGCAATTGGATTACCAGAAAGGCAAGCACCATTATCGTGGATATGTGGACAAAGCGTTTCATTTCACTTCTATTTTTGCCAGCCAGCAGCTTTTTTGGTCGGAAAAGCCCTTGTACTTTTTCTCCGTAATAGGGGATTTCCCTACGTCTATCAGCGGCAGCAGGTGGTTTACGATGTCCACGAAGCCGTCTAGTTCGATTCCAAATTCGGCACAAAGGGCATCTTCAATTACCGAAGTATCTGCATCAATCTCATCGTAGTCGAGGCCTGTAATCTTACAGGCGAGTTCTTCGAGGTCGAGCAAGTCCAGTTTCGTGGGGGCGTAGTCAGTTTTCATGTTGTTGGGCTTTTAGGAGAGAATGTTTCTTTTTGATCCGACAAATTGTCATTTCGCTTACCCCGTATTCGGCGGCAATTTTCCGGCCTGCCTCACCGTTGTGCAGGCGTCCCATTATTTTTAGGGCTTCGGGGTGCGATATTTTAGAATGCCCGCGCCACTCGGTGGGGCGTTCGGTGAGCCCGTTGGCTATCATGTTTTGTCCGAGCATTTGGCGTGTGCCCCAGCTTAGGTTGCGGTAGTAGTCGTGGGTGGAGTTGCAGTCGTTGTGCAGCACGCAAGGGTAATTGTCGGGGTTGGGCACAAACGCCGTTGCCACTAAGCGGCTACGGTAAAGCTGCGTGTTTTCTATACATACGGCATAATGTCCCCTGCGGTGCTTTCCTTTTACGAGGTATTGGTTTACTTCTTGCCCATGATAAATAATGGCTTTACCATCAAATCGCACGTAGATAGGTTGCGATATTTTTGGGTGATTTACTGGGAGGAACAGTTTCGATTTTTTGTATTTCATTTCCATGGCGTAACTTGATTTTCATATCTTTCAATTAAATCTTCCAGTTGTCCGGCTTCGTCGTATTCGGGAGTTCCTTCTTTTGCGTCGAAAATTTCTCTTAAGCGAAGCAATGCTCTTCTGTATTTGGTGTCGGGTACGAATCCTCGTTTTTTTACAAATTCCTCGTACTTTTCTGTTGTTGCAAAAAACCTTGTGTCTTGCCTTCTTTTATGCGGTAGGGCATATTTTTGAACTGTGGGCTTTTTATGCCCAGTTTCTTTAGGTTTTCCCTGTCGGAGTTGTCGTTAAGGCGGGGGGCGTTGTTGTTGATCCTTTTGTTCCTTTCCCCTTCCGGTTTTCTTTTTGTCCTTGCCATTTTTGTATTGTTTTGTTGTTATGTTTCTCCCTGCCCCTTGCACGTGGGGCAGCGTTCGTAATCCAGTTTTGGGCTGCCCGTGGTGCAGGTCCTTATGCGTTTCAGCCCCCCGCATGTTGGGCAGCATGTTTTTTGCCGTTGCGGCTGTTTGAGCAGCACCCTTTCAATATCCGCTTGCGAGTATGCCCAGCGTGATGGCATCTTCCACTTGCTCATAACCTCCAAGGTTTTCGTAAAAAATTTCCAGCCCAAGGCGTTGCGCCTCGTCCAGCTCGTCTGTCGCCCCGGGGCTGTTGGTGTAGTCTTCGAGCATGAACATTGCCTCGGCCTTTCCTATTTCTTCGAAGCAGCGGGGCTTTGCTTCGGGGTATGTGGCGTTTTCGGGTATGCCCAGCTTTAATGGATTTATGGGGGTTGCGCCCAGGTTGCGGATATTGTATTCCGCCGCCTCGAATTTTGCCCGGCAGGCGGCGGGCGGCTCGCCCGTTATTTTGCCGGATATGTAGATTGTTATTTGCTGCATGTTTTGTTTGTTTTGGTTAAAGCCCCGGCTCAAAAACCGGGGCGGGTTGCATTGGAAAATTATTTTAGCTTAAAAATTAAAGCCTTGATTATAGCAATTGCCGCTGCCGCCACTATTGCCACTATTGCCGCGAAAAACATTTTTGCGGAAAAGGCATATTGCCTCTCTTTCTTTCCTTGCCCGGGCGAGTAGTAGTCGCCGTGAAATTGCTTTTCTTTCATAGTCCTGGCATTTTTTTTTGTTTAACTTTTAAAAAGGGCGGGGGCAAACCCTTTTTGTTCAACTAAACCTAGCCAACTAACTAAACCTAAACCAACCAATTATTTGTTGCCCCCTTTATTTCGCGCTTAAGGAGCGCGTTAGATCCCCATCTCTACTGTTTTTGCCGTTAATTCGGCAATATTTTTCGCCCCTATCTTCCTTTTAATCTTTTCTATGCGGCTTTTTGTGCCGCCAATTGACAGCGGTATCATGTCTGCCGCCATTTTTGTGCTGTTTCCTTGGACCACTAGGCGTATGGTTTTTACTTCGTAGTCCCTTATCCCTGTTTTTTTTCCGCAAAGCAGGCCGCAATGTTCGCACCTTGTGGTGCAGCTGTTGTTGAAAGCATCGGGCGTAAGCTTGCCTTCTTTTAGATCGGGTGTGTTATCAAGCCCTCCCATCACGCATTTCCACCATTTCTCGAACCCTTCCCAGAACCCTTTTATGCCTATTGTATTTTCGATGTATAGGCGGTTTTCGGTGTCATCGTGGTAGAGTTTTAGCCATTTGTTTTGCTCCCTCGCCGGGAGATCGCAATACTGCATTGCCTGTTTTTCCCTTATCAGCCACTTTTTGTCTATCGGGTCATTTTCGACCCAGAACGCTTCTTCTTCGCCATCTTCTGTCAGGTAGGAAGGCGGCGTGCGGAATGCACATAAATTTTGTACTTTTGTTTCCATAATCGTTTGATTTAAGCCCGGGGAGGAATTGCAGTTCCTTTGAACCGGGCTTTTTTTATTTATTTAAGATCCTTTTCCAGTTGGTTGTTGATGGCCAGTTTCACGTATTTGCTGAAATCCAGCCCCATTTTTGGGGCGACGGCATCTATGGCAGCCTTCATTTCCGTGGGGCATTGGAATGTTTCGGTCTTCCCTCCTTTCTTTAGATTAAGATTCAGCCTTTTTACTGTTGTTTTGTCCATTCTTTTCTATTATTTTTCTAATACAATATTAGTATAATCTGCGATTATTCGCAATATAATGCGTTTGAATTTTGCGGATATTGTATTATTTAGAATTAATATAGATATAAAATGCTGAAATACAACAATATAGAATCTTTAATAAATCGCACAAATACGCCGATAACAAAATTGGCTTATGAGCTGGGGGTTGGGGAAAGCACCTTGCGCGGTAGGTTGAAGAAGAAAAATTTGACCCCAAATGATGTAGAGAAGATAGCCGACTATTTTGGGAAGTCGATATTGTATTTTTTCGACAGGGAGGAAGAAAGCAATGGCGGCATGGTGTTGCAGGAGCCGGGTACGGGTTATGGCAAATGTGCGGGGTGTGTTGAGAAGGACAAGGAGATAAAATATCTGAAGGCAATAATCGAGGCAAAGGAAGATGCATTGGTTGCTTACAGGGGCAAAAAAGAGAAGCCACTTGAGAATTGTTCATAATGTTTACCGAAACTAAACATAGCAAAAAACGGCAAGACATTGCTGGGATTTAAAGCAAAAACGGAATAAAAAAACAGACAAAGGTGGGCAAAGCGAACAAAAACAGACAAAACAGACAAATCAAAACAACAGTAAAGACAACGGTTATGGGAGGCGTGGGGAATCCTGCTCTTCCCACTTATAAAAAAGGTTACATATTTTGTAACCTTTTTTTTTATAGTATTAGGTACTACATCGTATCAAGAAGAAGAGCCGCACGGCTAGGCATCGGTTCAGTGTGTGACCCAAAGTCACACACTGAACCGAATCTTTATATCGTTGCTACCGCACGCGATTCTGCCATGTGGCTAGCTCCAGTCTAAAAATAACAAGACAAGCAACACAACCGCGGGCAGACCTACTCCATGCAGTCTTTGCAAGCCATGTAAATGCCCTCAAACATATCTTTTACGTCCTTGGCTGCCACGGCAGAATACGCTATGCGTAAAACATTCCCAAAACTAATTGTGCCGATGCTGTATTTTTCGATAAGGGTTTTCCTTACCGTTTCCCCGGTCAGCCCCCCTGCAAGTTGTATGCACATGAAATACCCTGAGTTATATGGAAGTGCTTCGAAATATTTTTTATATTTTTCATCGGTCAATGCTTCTTGCACGGCATCGTACCGTTTTTTCATGATTTCGTATTTTGCACTTTTTTCCCCGGCATATTCAGGGCTGCTGAATGCCGCCAACAACAACGACTGCGAAATATTTGCAGCATTTGAAATGTTGCCGCGGATTGCCCCTGCTGTTTTCGCCTCAAGTGCGCTATATAATCCGGCATCGCCGCCTTTAATGCCGTATGTGACAAAACCGACACGGAAACCCCAAACGTAGTCTTCTTTGGTGGCTCCATCAATTTTTACTGCAAGCACATTCTCGTGCAACTGGCTAAGTGCGCAGAAAATACTCTCTTTTGCGATCCCCTCTTCGTAAACCAAGCCAAAATAAGCATCATCGGAGAAAACGACTATCTTGCTCCCTTTCACTGCCGCTTTCCTTATGATTTCTACTATTGCGCCTTGCTCCTCAACTGTTGGTGTATAGCCCGACGGGTTGTTCGGGAAATTCAAGATGACCGCTTTTTTCCCTATTCCCCCTTCGTTAAGTTTTGCATCAAAAGCATCAAGGTCGAAAACTCCATTTTTGAACAGATTGAATTTCACAAGGTTTGCACCGTAAGCATGGTTCAAGGTCAAGTTATAATTCCCCCAGAAAAGATCGGGGACAATTACCTCATCGCCCGGATCGAGGAACATAAAACCGGCCATGCTGACCCCGTGGGTCAAGGCATTTGTGACCACTGGCAAACTTATTTCAACACCTCCCAACGAAGGGTTTTTTTCATAAACCATGCTTTTCCATTTAGCCCTGATGTCAGGGCGGCCAAAGCTTGGCGCATACGGAAAAACCAATGCCGGATCCATTTTTATCCTTGAGGCAACGCTTTCTAGGCGCATAGGGGTACCGTCGTCTTCAATGGCAGCACCGATGGTGGCATTTATTTTGGTCCCCTTGGCTTCTGCCGTTTGCCCAAGTATTCCCTTCTTCGGGAAGAAAATATTTTTCCCCCTTTCGGAAAGAAGTTCATAAACAGTAGCATTCTTTTCCCTGATAATTACATTTAGTTCCTCAGCCTGTGGATTCATGTTGCTCGTTGTTAATTTATAAAATAATTTTGGGTGCAATATAGAAAATAGGAAATATATTCCCGTTGGTTTGTTGAAAAATAGATGGCTTTTTTGTCTACACTTAATACACTTTTATTGATTTTACCAGGTAGGGTTTGGTTTGATGTATGTATGTACCATATGTGTTAATAAACGTTACTTTATGGTATTTACGGCTTAGCCTTTAATTCATTAATATAACCGACAATTTCTTCAGGTGTGTTGATGCCAATCCATACTTTCCGGGCTTTGCCTTTTATTTCCAGCTCAATTGCTTTATTGCCTGAAACATTGAACAAAACAGCTCCGGGACGCAACCGTATTCCCCAACCGAACGGGATGTATGACAACGATTTACACTGCTTTATGTCGCATAGTTTGTAATTGCCGTTTATTATGCCTATTCCCATCGAAAATTTTACATACTCGTTGGTTACGCTGATGGTTAATTTGTAAAACAACAGCAACAATAGTACAGCAACTGCCGCCACACCAATAATGGTATTTAACGTTTGATTTTGATAAATAACAATTCCCGAAACAGGCAAGATAATTCCCAGAAATACCCAGCCGTATTGTGTCTTTTTCATCGTTTTATTGTTTTATAAATTCAACAATTGTATTTGTTAATTCGCTATTAATCGGAAGATTTGGGTTGGTGTACGATGCAATGTTTTCTTGCATATCGCCACTAATTGTTTTTATAATATGGTTCATATTTTCTACAATTACCAGTTGGCTGTTCGATGCTGAAGCATAGAGTTTTTCCGCTTCTTTTTCCTTGACTTGAATATCCTTAGTGCCATTCATAATCAGCGATTTGCAGTTAATGGTTTTGATTAACTCAGCCGGAGCATATTTAAACCAAGAGATAAGATAAGGCTGAACCGAAGGTCGAAAAAGCGATGCTAATTGAGGTGGCGTATTGCTAACGGTGTATCCCGATTTTAGGCTGTCGATAATTACTTCCACCTGAGCAAAGTAAGCAGCAGGTAATTTTGACGACAACTGTTCTTTCAGCAATTCATCAGCCGTATTGCCAACTCCGGCAATCGAAACAAAACCATTAACGGAGGTGTTTTGCAGAGAAATCAAACCAATCAGTGAACCTTCGCTATGCCCAATCACAAAAACGTCTTTGTATCCCAGCTTATAATGATTGATGATAGCAGAAACGTCATTGGCGTATTGTTCAATGGTAAGCTTAGACTCGTCAAAATCAGGATAGGCACTCCCGGCAATCGCACGCTTGTCGAACCGAACGGTAGCAATCCCATTTTTAACGAGATTGTCGGACAAATACAACAAACAGTTACTTTTCATATTGGGCTGATTTCCATTTAAATCGGTCGGTCCCGAACCTGCAATGATAATAGCGAGTTTTGATGTATCTACATTATTCGGTTTTGTTAATACCGTATGGATTTTTACGTTGTCGTTTTCAATAAATAACGTATCGGTTATTTGAGACTGAGCTGTTAGCACCGACAAGAGGAACAATGCAATAATTAATCTTTTCATTTTACCGAAGATTTAAGGTTAGAGTTTGATTTATGTATGCAGTAAGAACTGCTGAAAGTACTATTACTAAAATGAAGGAGAATACCAATTTTCCGCCTTTCAGGTTTGCCGATATTTTAAAGGCGTTAAACATTAAGGTTATCATCCATATGGTCAATAAAATGGTGACAACAAGAAGTAAAATAGCGATTGCAATTGAAGTGTTTGATATTTCGATGGGGTCGCCTTGTTGTAACAACGTCCATAGTATATACTTTCCGAAATCGTTCATTGCGTTTGAGAATCCGATACAAGCTGCAATAAGGTATGGCGAACGTGCCAAAGCTTGCGTGCCGTATACGTCAATCGGGCGAACCGATGATTTAGAGAAAATAATAGCGGCAAGATAAAATAGGGTGGACACCACAAACCAATTGACAAAACCCTGAACGATAAAATAAGTAATAGAAAAGTCGTAGCACATTTTTACCGAAATAATATCGGGAAAATGGGTTTTGCTAAGATAGCCGATTACTGCTGTTGTAACAATAATTATCATTCCAAGAATAAGTGACTTGATTCCTGCAATATACTGAAATGGATTGATGAGTTTCTTAATCATTGCTTTGCAGTTTATCTATTTTACGAATCAAATCATCTAACATATTTCGGACGGTAGGATAGCTTAGTTTCAGTTGAGATGCCATTACTTTCAGACTTCCGCTGCATTTAGTGAAATTAATGATAAACTCTTGCTCTTTGGGTTCTAAGCGCAGCAGCAAAGGCAACTCAAATTGTCCGGTAATGGTTGTTGTGCAATTTTCGCAATGAAGGCTCTGCACCTTCAAATCAGCACCGCAACTGGGACATACGATTGGTAATTTCTTTTCCATTTGTTGATCGTTGTTCGAACAAATGTAATATAAAAATCAATAAAATTAAAATCGAGTTTAATATTTTAAAATATTGTTTCAATTTAATGAAAAAAAAAGATTTTATAGCAAACATCGAAAAGCGCACCCATAATTTCGTCTTTTTTGATTGTTGAAGTAGGTTCGTCGTAGTAATATCCGGTTTGTCCGGTGTACATGCCAAATCTAAACGTTATTGTTATGGACAATTAATCTCATATCTGAACGGCTAAAGATCTGGTGCTGGTCTTTTGGTCTGGCAGGTTAATTCTGAATTATAAATCCTTAAAATCAAATCGGTATCGGGAAAAAGAATAAAGGTAATTTGAATGTTTCATATGAAACGAAAAAAAAGACATGGAGCTATTGGCGAAAAAAGCCAAGACAGACAAGCAACGACATTGGGTGACGACATTTGTTGCTATTGCTCTCTTATTGATATAGTGGTTGTTGCCGCATATTTTTACTGTTTAAAACAGAAGGCATACAAACATTTGTCATTTCGTACGACAAGCAAATGAAATGCATGGACGACAAAATTAGGAGCTTGAACAAAATCAAGCTTGACGATTCTGAAAAAAAATTAGAGAGGTCGATCAACGAAAAAACATTTTGTTTGCAGGGCATATACATTAAAGGATGTGCCAACCTGCATAACACAAACCGCAGTTACCGGTCCCACGTCATCAACAATGTCTTCCAAAAAAGTTTTACCGATTTTATCAATGAGCTTCGCATAAAAGAGGCCTGCGAACGCCTTAAAGACGAAAAAAACAAAATACATACACTCGAAACAATTTCGGGAAGTGTGGGGTTTTCAAACCGCAATACCTTTACGCGGAATTTCAAAAAGAAACAAGGTAACCCCTTCGTATTAACGAGCATATAAGCGTTAACTAAACATGCACCATTTTATCAATTGGGGCATGTAGCTTCACGTATTTTTTCTTGGTATTGGACAGGCAAAGTATATTTGGGCATTAACATTTACACTTTAAACCATCATGAAAAAATCAATGAAGTTATTTTTATCCCTTTGGGGCTTGGCATTAATTTTTAACGGGTGCGGGGACGGCAAAGACGATGTAGATTCACAACCCGGGGAATGGGACACAGAAAACCAGGTTCGCTTCGATGGGGATTTCACGGTTTACGGGGCAGCCAACATGACAATTTCAGGCAACTCTATTAGCGAAAGCGAAGCAATGACCAAAAACATACCAGACATAGGGAATGTTTCCGTCACGTTCACATTTACAGGGACAAAATAGAAAAAAGCGAATCGAAACATTTAAATCAAAACAACATGAAAGCTGCTTATTTACTTATACTGCTTACAGCCTCCTTCTTTTTTAACACTTGTGCATGTGCATGCTCCCAAACCCCGAATAAGGATACAGGAATCAATGACTTTGAAAAGTTCTGTGCCCAAATCATAAAAAACACCGAAAACGAGAGCATTAAAGATGTGGACAAATTCATTGACCCCAAAACCGGGGTGTATGTACTTTCAAAAAACGGAGCCTACACCATTTACAACCATCATAGCGATTTGGGGGGCAAACTATATCTAGGCAAATGCTATTTAAACGACAATAGTTGCACTGTCCGATACACAGGCTTTCCCGAATATGACCCCGGGGAAGAAAAATGGGACGGGAGCGGTATATTTGCCGATACGCTAAACACTTACTCACCCATTACCGAGGTCGTTGAGTTTAACGAGAAAGCCCTTCCCGACAAAAAACCAGACTCTTTCAAGCAGAAAATAAAACAACTGGAGAAGGGGTGCATAAAAGTGCTGTTTGCAGATATCGATGTGTTGGTCTATGTTAAGCAGATAAGCGGAAAATGGCGCATCATTGTTATAGACAACGCCTCAGGCGATTATGGGGGCTAAAAACAACAACTATCAGAAGAGGGAATTTGGAACGTGCTTGTCTTTATGATGCATGCAATAAAAAATACGTTTTAAAAATCCGAGACAAGGCTATAACTGCCCGACCCAACTTTTAAGACCGCCTTTTTCCCTTCCATTTTGATAAATTCCAATCCGGCAGTGTTGCTTATTGCAGCCCCGCTTTCTGTAATGCCTGCCGCTGATTTTGCCGGAATATGCACTATTGCCGAGGTGTTTGCCGGGATTTCAATCTTCCACTTGAATTTATTTCCGGCCTTTTCCCATTCGCTTTTTATCCAACCATAATTTGTCCTGTAACTTGCATTTACAAAGTCCAGCCCGTCAATAATTTCCGGGTTCATAACAACCTGCTTGAAGCCCGAGAAACCGGGGGCAGATTTTATCCCTGCAAGGCTTTCGTAGTACCACACCATTAAGTCGCCGAGCATCATCACGTGGTTGTACGAGTTCATGTCGGGGGCGGCAGTGTTGCCGTTCCATAACTCCCAGATGGTGGTAGCACCGTTTTCGATCATGTACCCCCAGCTCGGATAAGTCGTATTGTCCGCAAGTTTGTATGCCAAATCGGCGCGCCCGTTTTCGGTAAGTGCGCGCATCAGCCACTGTATCCCGATAAGCCCTACACTTAAATGCCCGTTGTTTTTGTTTTCTATTATGTTAACTATATTGCTGAAAACTTTTTCCTGCCTATCTTTGGATACCATGCCAAAATACAAAGGTAAAATATTGTCTGTCAGTTTGTTTTGCCCGTAATAATTTTCTCCGGGATTAAAATAACGTGCGTTAAAGCCTTGCTTTATTTTTTTAGACAAATCAGCATAAGTCCCTATGTCTTCTGTATTTCCTGAAATTGTCGCAAATTCATGCATCAGCTGCATAAAATAATAGTAGTAAGCTGTTGAAATGAGGCTGCTTGGGTATTTCACATTAGCTGTTTTGCCAATACCTTCTTCAATGGTTGTGGGAGGTTCGCACCAGTCGCCATAGCTGTCTTTTGTCACTATGAAATCATCGTCCATGTACCGCTCTCTCATATATTGCAGCCATTTTTTCATTGCAGCGTAATTTTCTTTAATGCCCTGTTCGTAACCATATTGTTTATAGAGCATGTCTGCCACCATGAGGAAAGTGCCGGGCCATGTCATGTTGTCGCTGTAATATCTCCAAAAAGCAGGGGCAACATCGCATATACTGCCGTCTTTTTTCTGCGAAAGCCTGATGTCGTTGAGCCATTTTGCATACAGGTTTTGGTTTCCGAACAGAAAACTCTCTCCATAACAGCCGACAGCCCTGTCGCCCAACCATGGTTCGCGTTCGTTCCTTTGCGGGCAATCTACAGGGATACCTTTATAGTTCCCGTTTATGCCCCACCATGCGTTTTTCAGTATTTGGTTTAGCAATGGATTGGAGCATTCGAAAGTGCCGCTGGTTATAATGTCGTTATAGACAACCTCCCCGACAAAATTTTCCAGTTTCGGTTCCCCGGGGTATCCGCTTACTTCAACATATTGGAAACCATGATAAACAAAAGCAGGCTTCCATTCTTCGATTCCTTCCCCTTTCAGGATGTAAGTGTCAGACGATTTTGCATCGCGAAGGTTGTCGGTAACTATTTCGTTTTTTTCGTTTATGACTTCGGCAAACCTTAATTTCACTTCGGTTCCCCTTTCCCCTTTCACTTTAAATTTTAGCCAGCCCACCATGTTTTGCCCCATGTCTATCACAAATTTTCCGGGCGAGAGCTTTTTTATCGCAACAGGGCCTACGGTAGCCATAACTTTCATATTGTTGTTCAATTGGGCTTCCAATGCCCCGGCAGGTTCTTCCACGATGCCGGGCGTTAACCAATCGCTGTCGTCAAAGCCAACTTTGTCCCAGCCTGGCATTTCTTTGCGCGCGTCATATTTTTCTCCGTCATATTCGTTGTTATCGCGTATTGGCCCATCGGCAGTACCTTTCCAAGATTCATCGGAAACGATAAAATCCTGTGAGCCGTCGGCATAATTTATTTCGAGCTGGAACAGCATTTTGGGATAGCCGAAATCTTTAATTTTATAAAATTTATATTTCCGGCAGGTATAAAATTTGCCGTTGCCGAGGATTGTGCCTATTGCATTTTTGCCGTGCCGGATATTTTTTGTGACATCAAAAACATTGTATTTTACATTTTTTGTATAATCGGTCGGCACAGGGGCTAAAACCTGATCCCCTATTTTTTCGCCATTAAAAAACAGTTCATACAAGCCAAGCCCGACTATGTATGCCTTTGCCGATTTTATTTCTTTTTTTACCTCGAACTCTTTGCGTAAATACCTTGCCGAAAGCCGTGGGAAAACACCTTCATCGTCCCAAGGGAAAGCGCGGTCGAAGCCAATCCAGTTGCCTTGCCAACTGTTTTGGTAGAAAAAGCCCATCGACCAAAATGCAGTTTCGCTCCACCCGCTTTCTGAATTTTCAGTCCAAATTTTCACCTTCCAATAGCAGGTTTCCTTTTCTTTTAAGTCCTGCCCATTGTATGTCACGTATGTTGAATTGCTTGATTTTACTTTGCCCGAATCCCAAAAGTCGCCATTGTTTGCATCTAGTTTTTCGGGAGACGAAGCGACAATTATGCGGTAATGGGTTTGTTCTATGCCCCTTTCCTTGCCCGATATCCCCCAGCTCAAATTTGGATGCCTTACATCTAATCCCATTGGGTTTTTAAGCATTTCTGTTTTTAAGGCTCCAACACTGATTTCTTGCGCCATGGCAGGGCTAAAAAGAACAAGCAACAAAGTTATGGCAATGCAGTATTTTTTCATGTCGTAAAGGATTTTTATTAGTTTCCTTCAAATATAAAAAATATGTTCACACACCCAGCAAGCCAGGGTTAAACACAAAAGCGGCTAGCTTTTATAATGAAGCAAAAGCAATATGAATTGCCCTTCCCCTGTTAACAATTATTTAAGAATTTAAGGATTATTAGTTTGTCTGGAAACTCATTTCGTACTAACTTGCCCCTGTTTTTAGCATTTTGGTTATAAAGGAGAAAGGCAACCTTTCAGGCCTGTTGTTCATCTCTGTCTGAGAAAAAAAGTAATAATTATGAGATGTATTGTTTTAAAAAAACCGACTGAACAAACCAATTTAATTGAGTTTATAGAGACGGTCCCATATTTCGATTTAATTGCAAGTTGTACTTCGGTTTTCGAAGCATACGAGATATTACAAACCAAACCTGTGGATCTTATTTTCATTGATACCGATTTGTCGAAAATGACCGGCATGGATTTTATCAAAAGCCTGGACGACAAGCCCCTTTTCATATTTTATTCATCGAATTCAAACCTGGCTATTGAAGGTTTTAACCTGAATGCAGTTGACTTTTTGTTGAAACCGTTTTCTTTCGACCGCTTTTTAAAAGCTTCCAACAAAGCACTTCTCCATTACACTTTCAAGGAGAAGAAACAGGGGCACGAAAAAGAGAAGGATAGCGTGGAAAGCAACACTCTCCCAAATGATTTTGTCCTGGTAAAAACCGACTACCAAACCATTCTTGTAAGGCTAGAGAATATCCTTTATATCGAGGGGTTGAAAGACTATATTAAAATTTACACCTCGCAGAATTCAAAACCCATCATTACGCTTAACTCTTTAAAAAAAATGCAACAAAGCCTGCCGTCCGATAAGTTTTCGCGGATACATAAATCTTACATAGTAGGGCTGGGGCACATTAAGGCGATAAATAAAACACAAGTGGTTATCAACGACAAATATATCCCAATAGGTGAAAGTTATAAAAACATTTTCTTGAACAGAATGGAAGAAATGAGGATATAGGGATTAACAAGGCAAAAAAATAAAGGGTAACAAAATGATGCTACCCTTTTTTATTTCGTATTTTTCCCTTCATTAATCAAACTTACGTTTTATGAAAGCAACTTCGTTAAGGTTGAAGCCCAGATAAAACATTACATAATTTTCTTTAATGAGCTGATTAGACAATGTCCCGTTCGTACCAATCTCAATGCCCCAGTTTATATGAGAAATCCTCCCAGGCGTTGGGATTCCTGCCCCAAACGAGATACTTTTTTTGTCGACCGACTTGCTGCCGAAAACCAGGTACGATGACTCATAATTAAGCCCAACACGGTAAATACAGTTTTTATACCACTTATTTATAGCACGGTATGCCCATGGACGGAACTCACTGCCAAAAGCAAAACGATGGGAGTCGTTAAAGTCATATTTCTGGTTGGGGTATTCCACATTAGACCAATTTTGGGTTTCATAATCAAAAAGCAGGGTCAGCCTGTCAGCCTTCTGCATCCCCAGCCCTACGCCTAATTTTGCAGGGACCTTCAGGTAGTCGGTGTCATACTCATATCCTTCGACATAATTGTAGCTTGCATCGTAAACATTTACAATATGCCTTGAGTTTAATTTTTGTTGGTTACTGTATGTTGCCCCCAGTGAATAATCCCATTTGTTTATGTTAAAAGAGTACTGTAAGCCATAGTCAAAATAAAAAGTCTTAACATAGTCTTGCCTGACAAACTGATATGCGCCAACTACCCCATCTGATATAAGATTTTCTTCTTGGGTAAGCGAACCAAAAAGGTATGATATGTTAAGCCCTAATGAAAGGTTTTTAGTAATTTTTACAGCATTGCCCCAATATGCTTGGCTAATGCCCCCTGTACCAACATATTCTGAATAATATACCTCACTGGACATCCCTTGCACATAGTTTTTCTTATATATAGTATACCCCACGCTGCTAAAAGGCACCAGCCCGATTGAGCCTGCCCACCAAGAAGTATAACGGAAACCTAGCCCCAAATAGCCAAAGTTCCCTGTAAAGCCAGACTTGCTGGCAGATGAGGTCTTTAATTTATATGATTTGCCTTTTACCCCAAATTCAAAAATCAACCTCATACTGTCAATGCCCGTATAAGACGCCGGATTCAAATTATTTAGGTGGTTGCCCGACTCCATTGCAATACCTGCCCCCCCCATTGAGTTGGTCCTGCTAAACCCTTTGTTCTGTAATTCGCCCGGGCCAAAGATAGAATATGGAGAGACTGCGGTCTGTGAACTGGCAAACAGGGATAAAAAAATCGATATTACTAAAAATAAATTTCTCATGCTTAATGTTTAACGTTTCCTGCTGATTAATTGCTATTTTTCTTCATCATCGTTGTCATAATAGTCGTAATAAAGGAAATATAGTCGTAATATCGGACGGCATTCACTTTTGTTTCTTGCATCTAATACCAACCTTTGAGTTGTACTCATGAACGTTGTGCTTGGGAAACATATAACTAACCCTTCGGTTTCGTCATAACCTTCATCTAATACATCTAATAAATAATTAGTTATGTCAAATGTATAATGGATATCTTCCCTGGTTTCTTCATCATAATTAAAATCGGCAATCAAAGTCTCATTGTCATCGTTTTGCAATTCAGACACCAAGCGGTTATATTGATCTGTGGTATAAAGCATTATTTCTTCTGGGTAATCTGCTTGCTCGTCACTGTCTGCATATGGGCGCAATACCAGCTCGGCCTTATATAAAACATTTTTTTCTTCCTGCTGGCTTATCTTGGTCAAATCACCAAAATCCAAGCGGGTTACAATCCCTGTGCCACCTTGCACATAGGCCTTGTTGTCCATCTGTCCGGATGAGATGTTGTTTTTTTGGGTATTCAGCCCCTCAAGGTAAGTGCCGCTACGGTCGGCTTTGAAATTGTTGAAAGTAGTATTGTCATCATTATATAAAGGGAATTCATACACTACGTCTGTCTTTTCTTCCTTGATCTCATGTGCATATAATTTCAATATGACTGCTGAATCTGCCGGCTCAAACCCCAATATCGATGCATCCTCATCTCCGGGAACAAGTGCAATCCCCCTGAGGAATTCCAGGAAATAATCCATATTGTCAAATTCAGAGGCATCTTCTTTCATCATGTTCAACAACATTTTCCCAAATTCATCATTCATACGTATGCTTAATGTGTCGTCAAAATTTGGGCAGGGGGTAAAGGTCACAGAACCAATGGGTTCATCACTGTATTTAAAAGTTGTAGTATTGTACATATATGCCTCATCGGGCTCTTCCATTTCTTCCAGCACCTGGTGTACATATATGGTTTGTTGTTTGGTTGTGTCCCCATAATATATCCCATTGTAATTAATGATCATGACCAAAGAATCATAATGGGTGAAAAAAGTATCTAAATCCGAAAAATCAGGATAAGTCAGTTCAAAATATGCGGTTGAGCTGACTTCCCCAAAATATTCATCGTTATACCTCCCGATCATCAAATTTTTCAGTGAAGAATTTGACGGGATGGAATCTATCATAAACGTAGACAAACTAGGTGTCATGGAATCTATTACCACCACACTGGTTTGTGAGGTAATAAATGCCCCGCCCATTGCAAGCTCTCCCCAATCATCTGCATCTGAACACGAAAAAAAAATCATTACTACCAGAAATAGCAAAGGGTATGTTCTTTTGACCATATTTATGTTTCTAATTTATGCCCAAAAAAAGCTAAGAAAAGCAAGTTGGAAAAGAAATATATACCAATGTGTGTTTTATATAGATAAATTCACTTTTTGTCGATACTTTAATCTTTGTTAACGAGAAAAAACAGGATAAAAAGAACACTTTGCTGGTTTCATATATTACAAACACCTATTCATCTATATTTTATCGGGAATGGTCTAAATTCCTTTTTTCTGATTGTTCAGACACATACGTTTGTGGTTAATAAATATAAAAATACAGGAACAGATTTAATTTTAAATCTTAATTGATTCAGTCATGAAAATTAACTATTTTATTTTTCTTCTTTTATTTGCTTTATCTTTAGGTTTCACTGCTTGTAACGGCAATAGCAGCAGCAGCAATGACGAGGAGCTTATGGGGAACTGGTGGGAGGCATATGATTTTGTCAGCAAATCCAGGAGTGGGGCAGCAGGATTCCAAATTGGCTCCAAGTTCTACATGGGGACAGGTTACGATGGTGATGAGTGTTTAAATGACTTTTGGGTATTTGATTTAGATAAAGAATCTTGGGAAAGGCTGGCTGATTTTCCCGGTGAGGCCAGGCTTTATGCAGTTGGGTTCTCAATTAACGACAAGGGATATATAGGCACTGGATATAAAAGGACAGTTGATGGGGTATTAAATGATTTTTACGAATACGACCCTGCAAATAATACATGGACACAAATTGACAGTTTCCCGGGCGACCCCCGGTTCGATGCAACTGCATTTACTATTGGCGATAAAGGATATGTAGGGACTGGTTATTACGATTCTGAATTTTTCATGGATTTTTATGCCTATGACCAGACAAAAGGAAAATGGGAAGATGTTGCCGACCTGACCAGGGACAAACGCCGTGGCGCGCAGACATTCGTAATAGACGGTACTGCTTATTTAGTTTCGGGCTATGCCAACTCCGAATATTATGACGACTTATGGGCATATAATGCGGATGATGACAAGTGGACTGAATTGAGGAAAATTTCAAATTATACTGATGAAAAATTCGATGACGATTATTCTGGGATAAAACGTGCTAATGGTTCAACATTTGTAATAAACGGGAAAGGTTACCTTGTATGTGGGGCAAATAATTCTGCAAAAATATCTAGGGTCTGGGAATATGACCCGCAAACAGATTTGTGGGAAGAACGTACTTCTTTTGAAAAAACCGCACGCTCTCATGCACTTTCATTTTCAGTAGGCTCAGTAGGCTATGTGGTCACAGGATCGTCTGGCGATTATTTATATGACATGAATGCCTTCGATCCTACCAAAGAATACGATGAAGACGATTGATAACAAAAATCAAACGAATAAGTAAAAAAAGCTTGTCCATATCAAAAGGACAAGCTTTTTTTTATATGTAGACAAAACAAAAGTTGAAAAAATTGATTGGTTGCTTTTTTTCACATTTTTTATATTTTAAAGCAATAAAACACTGGTAACAAACACATTAAAACTCCAGGCACAAATACCTCCTAAATACCCAAACATTTGTCACACAATAATTTGAAGAAAAAACAAAAAAGGGGCAAGCCCCTTAACATTTATCCTTAACTACACGGTACTTGATTGTTAACAAATTATTACTAATTTTGGTGACCTTTGTGAAAATTCCGTTAGGATAAAACATTAACTAAAACATATACACGTGAAAGTTTATAAAACGAATCAAATCCGGAACATTGCTTTATTAGGTAACGCTGGCAGTGGGAAAACCACCCTTGCAGAAGCTATGCTTTTCGAGGGTGGGGTAATCAACAGGAAAGGTGATATTGGAACTAAAAACACCGTGTCTGACTACAACGACATAGAACAGGACTATGGCAATTCTGTATACCCAACATTGTTATATACAGAAAAAAACGGCGTAAAAATCAACATCCTTGACACGCCAGGCATGGACGACCTATGCGGCGGGGTAGTTTCTTCCCTGAATGTAACCGATTTGGGGCTAATGGTGATTAATTCAACCAATGGCATCGAGGCCGGCGTAGAAGCTGCTGCCCGCCATGCTGAAGCTGGGGAAACCCCCTTGGTTTTTGTTTTTAACCAGTTAGACCACGACAACTCTAACTACGAGGCCGCACTTGAGCAATGCAAATCTGCTTTCGGCAAAAAAGTAACAATTGTGCAATACCCGGTAGATGCAGGACCAAGGTTTTCCTCTGTTGTTGATGTATTGAAGATGAAAATGTACAAATACAACGACAAGGGCGAAGTGCAGGTATTGGACATCCCTGATTCTGAAAAAGAAAAAGCTGACGGGCTGCACAACGAACTGGTTGAAATGGCTGCCGAAAACGAAGAAGCATTAATGGAACTTTATTTCGACAAAGGGAGCCTGACCGAAGATGAAATGCGGAAGGGGATAAAACTTGGCATGTTGCAACGCGACTTATTCCCCGTATTTTGCACAACGGCAAAGAAAAGCATCGGGGTTGCACGCTTGATGGAGTTTATCGTCAATATTTCCCCGGCTCCAGACGAAAAGGAAATGCGCGGGATAGTAAGCGGCAAAGCCGTAAAAATGGAGGAATCCGAACCGTCCAGCTTATTCGTATTCAAAACTGCGGTAGAATCACATGTGGGGGAAATCACCTTCTTTAAAGTCATGTCTGGGAAAATAAAGGAAGGCATGGACTTAATCAACAGTAAATCCGGCAACAAAGAACGCTTGTCGCAAATATTTGTGGCTGCAGGTAAAAACCGCGAAAAAGTTGACGAGCTGGTTGCCGGCGACTTGGGGTGTACCGTTAAACTTAAAGAAACCAAATATAACCAGACGCTTACAACAAAAGAAGCGGACATAAAATTTGAACCTATCATCTTCCCTTCATCCCGCCACACTGTTGCCGTTAAAGCAGCAAACGATTCTGACGATGAAAAAATAGGGGAAATACTGAGCAAAATAAAATACGAAGACCCGACATTTGTTGTTGAATATTCAAAAGAATTAAAACAATTGTTGGTGCATTGCCAGGGGGAATATCATATAAACGTGTTGAAATGGTATTTCGACAATGTGCACAAAATTGAAGTTAATTACCTTCAGCCCAAAATACCGTACCGCGAAACCATCACCAAACCGTCACAGGCCGACTACCGCCATAAAAAACAATCGGGCGGCGCAGGGCAATTTGGAGAAGTCCACTTAATCATAGAACCTTATGAAGAAGGGTCTGAACCAAAAAACATGTTTAAATTTGGGGACAAAGAACAAAAACTTTCTGTACGTGCGGTAGAGGAACACAAACTTCCGTGGGGAGGCAAGCTCATTTATTGCAACTGTATTGTGGGCGGTTCTATCGATGCACGTTTCATGCCTGCAATCCTGAAAGGGATTATGGAAAAAATAGAAGAAGGCCCGCTTACAGGCTCTTATGCCCGCGATATCCGCGTATATGTTTACGATGGGAAGATGCACCCGGTAGACTCAAACGAAATTTCATTTAAACTGGCCGGGCGCAATGCTTTCAGCATGGCATTTAAGAACGCAGGGCCAAAAATCCTGGAACCAATTTACGACCTTAACGTATGGGTGCCTTCCGACAGGATGGGCGATGTGATGAGCGACCTACAGGGGCGTCGCGCCATGATTATGGGCATGGGTTCTGAAAAAGGGATGGAAAAAATCACAGCCAAAGTCCCGCTAAAAGAGATGAACAAGTACACCACCTCGCTAAGTTCTATTACTGGAGGGCGCGGGGTTTTCAACATCAGTTTCGACGGATACGAAAAAGTACCTGCCGATGTACAGGACGAACTGCTGAAAGCTTACGAAGCCGAGCAGGAAGAAGAATAGACCATTTTCTAATCCATTTTACTATAAACTTGAAGGCCCTGGTTTAATGCCAGGGTTTTCTTTTTTTATTTAAGCCCTCGCAAAACAGTGTGCCTTATTGGAAATTGCACATTAAAACAAAGGCCTGATTGTTTGGAAATGTTATTTGACAGTATTTACATGGCTTGCCCTGGTTAGGTTAACACTATATGAAATATTGGTAACCTTTTTGCCCTGCCCCCGTATGGCATAAAAACAATTTATTATCTTTAAGCCGCTTTTGGCAAATCAGGACTAACAGCCTGATTTTCTGACAAAAAACAATGATTAAGTTAAACTATAAAAAACTACTCACAATGTTAATTAGCGATGTAAAAGCAAGAGAAATCTTAGATTCCCGCGGTAACCCTACAGTTGAAGTTGAAGTATTATTGGAAAGCGGTGCTTTTGGCCGTGCTGCTGTCCCATCAGGGGCTTCAACCGGTGAAAACGAAGCACTTGAATTGCGCGATGGGGATAAAAGCCGTTACCTCGGCAAAGGTGTACTGAAAGCTGTTGAGAACGTAAATGAAGTAATTGCCAAAGAAATTATTGGCATGGATGCTACCGATCAGGTCGCTCTCGACAAAAAACTACTGGAATTGGACGGTACAAAAACAAAATCCAATTTAGGTGCCAATGCAATGTTGGGCGTTTCTTTGGCCGTGGCAAAAGCTGCTGCCGACTATTCAGAACTCCCTCTTTATAAATACATTGGCGGTACAAACGCAAAAACATTGCCTGTGCCGATGATGAACATCATCAACGGTGGCTCCCACTCTGATGCTACTATTGCATTCCAGGAATTTATGATCCGCCCTATAGGTGCACCTTCTTTCCGTGAAGGTTTGCGTATGGGAGCTGAAGTATTCCACGCTTTGAAAAAAGTATTGGCAGCTAAAAACCTCTCAACCGCTGTTGGCGATGAAGGTGGTTTCGCCCCTATGTTAGGTGGTACAGAAGAAGCTATCGAATCAATCCTTACTGCAATAAAAAATGCTGGTTACAAACCAGGCCGTGCCGAAGACGGCGGCGATGTTTCTATCGCTATGGACTGTGCATCTTCTGAGTTCTACAAAAATGGCGTTTACGATTACGGCATTTTCGAGCCAAACGGGGTAAAACGTACTTCGGAAGAACAAGCAGCTTACCTTGCAGAATTGATTGCCAAATATCCTATCGATTCTATCGAAGACGGCATGGATGAAGGCGACTGGGACGGATGGGTAAAATTGAACAACGCTATTGGCGACAAGTGCCAGTTGGTTGGCGACGACCTTTTTGTCACAAATGTTGAATACCTCCAGAAAGGGATCGAATTGGGCGCGGCAAACTCAATCCTTATCAAAGTAAACCAAATAGGTACTTTAACAGAAACATTAGACGCTATTGAGATGGCCCACCGTGCAGGTTACACTTCTGTTACTTCTCACCGTTCAGGCGAAACAGAAGACTCAACTATCGCAGACATCGCTGTGGCAACTAACTCCGGCCAAATCAAGACCGGTTCGTTAAGCCGTTCAGACCGTATGGCCAAATACAACCAGTTACTCCGCATTGAAGAAGAACTGGGTGACAGCGCGATTTATGGTTATAAAAAAATCTACAAGAAATAACCTTGGTTATTCAAATAAATGAAAAGACCGTTCTGTATCTGGTGCAAGCCTTACAGGACGGTTTTTTTTAGCACCTTGCCACATAAACTCACCCTTGAAAACCCTCTATGTTGATAATCTGATTGGAAATGGCATAAATAGTCAACCCAGATTGGCTTTTAATGCCCGTTTTCTGGATAATGTTCTTGCGATGGCTAATGACCGTGTGGACACTGATGTTTAACTGGCCGGCAATTTCTTTATTCGACAAACCTTGCACTAGGTGCTTTAGCACATCTGTTTCCCGGCGGGTAAGCTGCTCCTTGTGGTCCGTTCTGTGCTGATATTTTAAAGAAATCAGGTTTTGTACCGTGCTTGTAATTACTTCGGGTGGATCTGTTATTTGGATGACCGCATCGAACAAGTCAATTGTCCCCCTTTCAAAGAAAGAATAAACAAGGGCTACCCACGAAACAGGATTACAGTCCTTTTTATGCTGCTTAAAGGCTTTAATGTTGTTTTTTATAATTGACGGGTTTGAAATTGCCAAATCGATCCTGCCTACAGGCGTTTCGTGCGAGATCTCCTCCACGTTGTCGAAACGATAAATGTTGTAATGAGCATCCCCTGACTGCAACAGGATGTTAGACAAGCCTTCATATATAATTGCCGAAGGTTCAATAATCGCAATATTTATCCTGTATTTATCCAATCCCTTTTTGCTTTTCTATTTCTTTTATCAAGGGTATCAATATCGATTCTTCGATAATAGAATGTACCTTTAAATCATTTTCCAGCTCAAAAAGGGAATTCAAGAGCTTCCTTCTTAAAGAGCGGTCGCCCTTTAAGGGGATGTGTTTTAATAAAAGCTTTTTTAATTCCCCTACTTTAGTCTCTATGTCGGTATGGTGCTTCCTGTATTCCCCCGCGGAAAATTTAGTGTCTTTTGCGCCGGGGGGCTTAATGCCATGTGCCAGGTAGTTAAAATAAGGGAAAACAATAATATCTTCATATTCAAGATGTTCTTCAACTTCCTTTGAGTATTCGTCAAAAAATTTTTCAACAAGCCTTATTTCTGGGTTATTGTTTTTAATGAATAAGTTATGGATATAGTCCCTGATCTCGGGGATTTTCTCATCTAAATAGTAACGATGGCTGTTTTTCAGGAAAGATATAATCGACTCTGTATCGCCCTTTTTGATATTTCCGACCCTGACGGGATAAAAACCATTATATAAATTTGATATACATATGAATATTTGTTGGCTGATATCGTTTTCACGGCATATCTGCTCCACAGTTTTGTCACGTACCACAATATTTATGTCGAAATGTTCCATCATTAACAACAACGATGGGTTTTCGAATATCAGATCCGACATTTTCATCCCGGGGCTAATGAATGTTTTTTTTGTCTGGTACATATTTTTATAACCTTTCGTACTCTTCTTTTTATGAAAAAACTGGGTAATGAATATTTATTTTCTGAGATTTGTCACCTTATAATGGCACATAAACCTTCCCCTTTTCTTGTTTTTACTGATACAAATCTACCAAATGCTTTTTAATCTAAACTTTTCTGGTTCAGATTTATTTAATTTTAAATAAAAAGTAATGTGCAAAAAACGCCCAAGAATGCCAAAGTATGTCTTTTACGTTTTTTTTTGCCCCGGGTTTTATTGTTAAAAGCCCAATTTTAACCGCACAAAAACATTACGTCCAGGTTCTAATTTTATATCCCCACGGTTGGTGGACAGGTGGTTGGTATAGCTTTTGTCGCCTATGTTGTCAATACCGGCAAATAGTTGCAGTTTTGCAAAAGGCAGATCAAATTCAACCGAGCTTAATGCCAGGTCTAAGCGCACATAGCCATCGGTCTCTGTTTCCCCCTCGGCAATTTTGCCCTGCCTGGCCGCCCCTAAGGCGGACAGTTCTATTGATCCTGCCGGCAACCAGTTGTAGCGTATCCCCAAACGCCCTTTAAATGGCGGTATTTGAGGCAGGTTTCCGCCTTCGCCCGTGTCTTTCCCCCGGACATAAGAGCCGGAACCAAATAATACTAAATTGTTGTAAAAATTGTATGCAAACTGAAGCTCTGCTCCGTAAAGCAGTGCCTTCCTTACATTCGAATTTATCAATGCTGCTATAGTATCGGGGTCGCTTTCAGAGGTGAGGGTATAAACAAATTCACCTGATTTCTCTACAACCATATCGGTAAGCCGGTTAGCAAAAAAAGCCGATTGCAGGTTAAATCTAGGTTTCCATATGCGTATCCCCAAATCGGCAGAGTATCCTTTTTCAGGTTTCAAATCAGGATTTCCAAGGCGTACGTAACTGCTAAGGTCGATATATTTAAAACGTTCTTCGAGCGAAGGGGACCTGAACGAACGTGCCATGTTTAAAGATGCGTCAACATCTCTGCTTAATTTATACAGGGCTCCGGCGTTTATGCTCCATGAGAGGCCGTTCTCTTCGCCCTCTTCAAAAGTTATCCTTTGGGATGAAGAAATATCGCTTTCGGCACCGTTAATAAAAAGATAATCGACACTAAGCCCTTGTTTGTTTTTCACCCAAATTTCATCCATTCGCCCACCGACCGTAAGCGTCAGCATATTGTCCATCAAGAGTGCTTCGTCCTGTATAAATGCTCCTGCACTATAGAACTTCGATTCAGGGATTGGTGTTTCGCCCCTCAGAAGTTTGTTGGTCTTTACTACATCCCCGGTAGGTTTTACAACTTCAACCGTAATGTATTTCTCGCGCCTGCTTGTAAGTTTTCTTCCCCAGGCATCAATACCGGCAATAAGCGTATTTTTCCCCGGCAGGTCCCATATGCCTTGAAGTTGCGCACCATTTGTCAGGTGATCGGCAGAGGGGGTAATAGTATCTGGCGTAATACGTTGGATCATACCGGTTGAAAGTTTGTTCTCGCTGGTTGTATTGGGCTTCATTAAAACATCGCGGGAGATGTCCTGCCTGAAATAACTGAGCTTAAGGGAACTTAGTTTGCCCGACATGTGGGTGATTTCGTAGCTGGCATTCAATAAATCCCTGCTTATATCGGTGTAAGAAGCTTCAGCTGTAGCAGAAAATGCTGCGCCTCCAGGTATACCTACGTCATTAGACCAGTTGCGCTGGTATTGTAACCTTAAAAGGTGGTTGGCAAATGGTTTTATCCCGATTTTAGCTGCGAAATTTTTCATGGTAAACTGGCTGTTGGGCAAATTGCCTTCCGGCGTACGGGTATCACCGGCATCGCTATAGGCACCGCTCAACCTTATGTTCCATTTCCCTGAGCCTGCGCCAATATCGGCATAATTGGAGAGAAACGTATTGGCAGAAGCAAAGCCCGATATGATATTTCCCGACAAGTAAGGTTCTGGGGCAAATTTCCCGTTTTTTGTTATAATGTTTACGATCCCGCCCATAGCCCCTGTGCCGTAAAGCGATGATTGTGCGCCTTTGATTACTTCCACGCGTTCAATATCGTTCACATCAATCATACTCAGCGATGCGGTAAGGTCAGTTGCTGTTTCCACCCTGTTGCCGTCAATAAGTATGACCAGGCGGCTTTCACCCAATCCCCGGATGTTGACATTGGTTGCCCACGGCCCATCGCTGCCCATAAATATCCCAGGCTCGTTGTTTAATACATTGGAAAGGGTAAGCGCCGATTGCTTTTGATAATCTAAAGCACCGACAACCGCCATGGAGGCTGGTAATTCCTTTAATTTCCGGGCTGTCCTGAAACTTGAGACCATCACTTCGCCTAGCTGTATGTTGCGTTCTGTAATGGAAGGCGGGATGTTGTCCTTATTACTGATGTTTTGTTCCTGCCCGTAGGAAGAAAACAAGGAGAAGGCTGCTGCACACAATGCAGCAAGGTACTTTGCTTTACTCATTTTTCCTGTTTTTTAAAAGTACTGATTTAACCTGTATCCCATAAATACGGCCCAACTGGCCGGTAAGGGACCCTATCTGGTCGGTGGTACCTTCAAGAACAAGAGAAATAATGCCTAGGCCATTGCTGCGGGGCAATCCCTGGCGTGCAATAATAATTTGCGAATGCTTCGAAATGGTTTCGTTCAGTAATTGGACGTTCTCGCGATCTTCGATCTGGATTAATGCTGTCCCTATCCTCTTTTCCATCAGTATGCCTCCGGATTAGATTTTGTTATGTCCCTGCCACCTTGGTTAAGATTGTATAACTTAACCTCAGTTGTTACAGGTTTTGTTAATTAGGCTTAAAGATAATAATTTATTGCAACAATTTTTTTTTATTAAAAGAAACCTCTTTTTTGTAAGTTTGCCACATAATAAAATCAATAAAACATATTAACGATGAGAAAGAAAAGTATTTTTTTATCCGTAATCATATTAACAGCCATAGTTACTGATGCGCAAAGTTTAAAGAACGGTTTTTTTGGGATGTGGACAATAGCCATTGACGGAGGCCCGGTGGGGTGGCTGGACGTAAACAACGACAAGGGTTACCTTGATGCCGAATTGTTGTGGCAAGGCGGTAGCGTGGTACCGGTAGCCAATGTGTATTTCGAAGATGAGAATACGCTGGTAGTTACCCGTAGCCGTGAACTCCCTGTTGATGATACCGACAAAGAAAGCAGGAAATTTATTGTAGCACAAACATTTCGTTTTGCCCGTAGCGGCGATAAGGCAAAAGGGGTTGCCATTTTCCCATCGCACGACCGCATGAGCGTAAAAGAAATAGGTTTTAAAGCATGGAGGCTTCCGTTGATGCCGCCTGCCCCCAATTTGTCGGAAATAAAATACGGGGAGCCAATTAGCCTGTTCAACGGCAAGGACCTTGATGGCTGGCGGCTGATAGACCCAGGGCAAACTAATGGTTTTAAGGTTGTTGACGGCACTTTGGTAAACGACCCGGTACAAAAAGAAGGGCATCATGTCTCTTACGGGAACTTGCGCACCGAAGGGGAATTTGAAGATTTTAACCTGAGACTGGAAGTAAACATCCCGGAAGGCAACAATAGCGGAGTGTATTTACGTGGCATGTACGAAATACAGGTACTCGACTCTTATGGGCAAAAATTAGATTCGCACCACATGGGGGCGCTTTACAGCCGGATTGCCCCTTCAACTGCTGCTGAAAAACCAGCCGGACAGTGGCAGACACTCGACATTACACTTTGCGACCGCCATGTTACTGTTGTTTTAAACGGGACAACCATAATTGACAACCAGCCTGCCTATGGGCCAACAGGAGGTGCAATTATTGCCGATGTGTTCAAGCCCGGCCCAATTTATCTTCAAGGCGACCACGGAAAAGTTTCTTATAGGAATTTAGTGTTAACGCCGATTTTAAAGTAAAGGTTGTCCCCAAAAAACTTTGAAGTAATGAAACGAAATTTATTTGTCATTTTTGCTGCCTTTGGGGTATTGACCTCATGCAGCGGTTACGCTACCTGAGTTTCTAAAACTTTTATCAAATATCGTTTTAAGTAATGTGTTACTACGGTTACTGTTCATGGATGGGCATACATATAGCATCGCGTTTTGCCGATTTAGATAAAGACGGGCGTGAAATCTGCAAAGCATCGACAAAGTCCGTGTTTTGTCATATGCAGGCACAAACAAATATCCCTTTCGCAATGCTATAAAATATTGGAGAAAACACGCAGCATTTAACAAAATTATTTAGACACCAAGCAAAAAATGATATATTTTTGTAATTGAGAAACAATCTAGTAAAAAAATTTTATGGGCATAAACCAGAAAAGTAAAACAATGATGTTCCCAAAAATCGGGAAATTTGTCATCATTGTTGTTTCAATTGCATTTATTATCGCAGGGATCCGCGCATACCAACTTTACAAATATGTTTTCGATGAAAACGTAAAAAACGAATACGTTTTGTTTATCCCGGAGAATGCGGACTACAAACAAGTAAGCGACAGCCTTGTTGCAAACAATGTGCTGATTGACCTAAAAGCTTTCAAATGGGTGGCAAAAAAGAAAAACTACCCTATGGCAGTAAAAATGGGACGGTACTTTTTCCAGAAAGGGATGAACTCCAACCAGATAGTGAACATGCTCCGTAGCGGCGTACAAGAACCAGTTGACGTCACCTTCAACAATGTCCATTTTAAAGAAGAGCTTGCAGGTAAAGTGAGCAAATACATACAAGCAGATTCCTTATCGATACTGAACCTTTTTTACGATGAAAATAAAATAAAAGAGTACGGCTTTACCCCGGAGACATTCCGTGCCATGTTCATCCCCAATACTTATGAATTTTACTGGACAACCACCGCAGATGAGTTTGCCGCCCGTATGAAAATGGAGTATGACCGTTTTTGGAACGACGAGCGGCGTGCAAAAGCTGCAGAAATAAACCTCACCCCGGTAGAAGCAACCACCTTGGCATCTATCGTGCAGTCGGAAACAGCTAAAAAAGAAGAACTCCCCATAATAGCAGGGTTGTACATCAACAGGTTGAGGCGCGGGCAGTTGCTACAGGCAGATCCGACAGTGAAATATGCCGTTGGCGATTTCTCGCTGAGGAGGATACTTAGGTCCCACCTCGAAATTGAATCGCCATACAACACTTACAAATACGTCGGGCTTCCCCCCGGCCCCATCAACTTCCCGGAAACAGCTTCTATTGACGCAGTGTTGAACTATGACAAGAACAACTACATTTACATGTGTGCCAAACCCGATCTTGCAGGCTACCATAATTTTGCGGCGACACTTTCGCAACACAACAGGAACGCCGAGGCTTACCGGAAAGCCTTGAACGAAAAAAGGATCTATAAATAGGAGGCTCTTTTATACGCAGTTTACTTCCCTTTCTAGCGATACCCCGAATTTATCTAAAACCGACTGTTTTATCTTCTCGGAGAGGTCGTAAATTTGTTTGCCCGTTGCCTTGCCGTAATTCACCAAAACCAAGGCTTGCCTGTCATGCACGCCTGCATCGCCATTGCGGAAACCTTTCCACCCGGCGTTTTCCACCAGCCATCCGGCGGCAATTTTCACCTTGCCCTCGCCCGCAGGATAAACCGGGGCTTTTCCATATTCGCCCACAATCTCTTGGGCGACAGATGCATCTACCACAGGATTCTTAAAAAAACTCCCGGCACTGCCCAATTTTTTCACATCTGGCAATTTTGAGGAACGGATTTCATCGACTGCTTTTTTTACATTCCTGACAGAAACGCCGCCAAGCTCATTAACTTTTGCCTCCAAGTCGCTATACCCAAGCTTGAACACAGGGAACTTGTCCAATTTAAAAACCACCGAAGTTATCACAAAGCTTCCGCCCATGTCCCTTTTGAAAATGCTGTCGCGGTAGCCAAACCCACATTCTTTGTTGGTAAATTCAAGCATTTCCCTCCTGGCCATGTCGAAACCTTTAACCTTATGGATAACATCTGCGGCTTCCATCCCGTAAGCACCAATATTCTGCACAGGGGCGGCACCAACCTTGCCGGGGATAGAAGAAAGGTTCTCTACCCCCCCGAAACCAGCCCTTACGCAATAATCGACAAATTCGTCCCAACTTTCGCCAGCTCCGGCTTCCAGCCAAATATCCTGACTGTCTTCGTCAACTGTATAAATGCCCGGGATATTGGGGTTTATCACCAAACCGTCAAAGTCGTCCATAAAAAGGATGTTGCTCCCCTCCCCTATCACCAACAATTTCTCTTCGCTAAGGGCTGGCTTAGATTGCATCAATATTTTTAAATCTTCAACTTCAGTGAACTCGAAAAAATATTTTGCTTTTGCTTCTATGTTGAATGTGTTATATGGTTTTAGCTGATGATTTTCGAAAAAACGTACCATAAAATTTTTTTATGCGAAAATAGCGTAAAAATCCTTAGGTGCTAAATCTCAATATACCTTTTAACTTCCTCAATAATAATACCTGCACTGGGCAATGTATAAGGTATTGTTTTCCATTTTGTAAACAAGCCGATGTTCCCCGGTTATCCTCCGGGACCAAAACCCAGACAAATTCTGCTTGAGGGCTTCGGGTTTCCCGGTGCCTTCAAATGGTGTACGTTGACATTCTTTTATAAGGGCATTTATTTTTCGCAACACCTTCTTGTCGTTGTCTTGCCAATACAAATAATCGCCCCAAGATGCTTTGTCACAAAAAATATCCATTATTCGGAAAGGCTATGGCGTTCGAGATTGCTTTTTGCATTGATGTTTTCAATGGCTTCTTCAAGCCGCTTCCTGTTTGCTTTCAAGTTTTGCCTTAGTTCCGAATAATTAACTGCTCTCATATCACATGTTGTTTTAGTACAAAAAAACGTACTTTTCCTCAATGTCCATAATTTCATGAACAACAATCCCAAATGCCGGAACGGCAAAAAACTGCAAAGGAAAAATCCCCCATCCCATCGGTTAACCTCATCAATATCTTAAGTTCTGCCCCCATTTTCAAATAAGGAGAAACAATTACCTGCCATCTCGAAAAACAAGCATAACTTTGTGCCATTAACTTTTCTGCCTATTTTTTATGGAAACCCAAATCCGAAAGGTTTATTGTTTTTTATGGAAAAGAAAGGATCGACAATAGCATTGGGCACCGAAAATGTGTGGAAGTTGCTTTTGCAATATGCAATCCCATCGGTGATTGCCATGACAGCCACATCGCTCTACAACATAACCGACAGTATTTTTATAGGGCAAGGGGTTGGCGCTTTGGCAATTTCGGGGCTGGCCATCACTTTCCCTTTGATGAACCTTGGGGCGGCATTCGGCTCTCTTGTGGGCGTTGGCGCGTCAACGCTCATGTCGTTAAGGCTGGGGCAAAAAGATTACCTTACCGCCAACCGGATACTCGGCAATGTGTTTGTCCTCAACTTGATACTGGGGCTTGCTTATTCGGTAGTTGTGCTTGCCTTCCTCGACCCGATACTTTATTTCTTTGGGGCAAGCGAGGCTACCATCCCTTATGCGCACGATTATATGATCGTTATTTCTATTGGCAACATTGTCACGCACATGTACCTGGGGCTTAACGCTTTGCTTAGGTCAACAGGTGAGCCGAAGAAAGCAATGGCTACCACAATATTTTCTGTTTTGATAAATGCAGTCCTGACCCCGATATTTATTTATGTATTCAATTTAGGCATAAAGGGCGCGGCGTTGGCCACAATGCTTTCGCAAACATCGATGTTGGTTTGGCAAATTGGCATTTTCAGCAACAAAAAACATGTTGTGCACCTACAGAAAGGGACATTCAAATTAAGCAGGAAAATTGTCCTCGACTCTTTGGGCATTGGCCTTTCTCCGTTTTCTATGAACACAACGGCATGTGTTATCGTAATTATTTTAAACCAAAGCCTCACCCGGCACGGTGGCGATCTGGCAGTAGGCGCTTACGGCATTATCAACAGGGTTGTGTTTTTGTTCGTCATGGTTGTCCTGGGCCTTAACCAGGGAATGCAGCCCATAGCCGGGTACAATTACGGTGCCCGCCAAACCAGCAGGGTTTATACGGTACTGAGGCATACGATTTTGCTGGCCACGGCGGTAATGCTGCTCGGTTTTATTGTTGGCGAGTTCATGCCCCGCACAATAGCGTCTGTTTTTACCCGCGAAAAAAAATTAATAGACATTGCCGTTGACGGGCTTAAAATCGTATTTATGAGTTTCCCGATAGTAGGTTTTCAAATAGTCACCTCAAATTTTTTCCAGAGCATAGGCAAGGCCGGGAAGTCGATTTACCTTTCACTTACCAGGCAGGTGTTGTTCCTGCTCCCCGGGCTGCTCGTTTTTCCAACTTTATGGGGCATAACAGGTGTTTGGGTCAGTATGCCTGTTGCCGATACAATAGCAAGCATAAATGCAGGTTATTTGTTATTTTTGGAATATAGGAAAAATAAAAACCAATAAGTAACTTAGTAAGCAAAACAGGCAATGGGCAAAATATTCCAAATAAACATAGGCAGGCAATTGGGAAGCGGTGGCCGTGAAATTGGCAAAATAGTTGCGGAACAACTCGGCATTTCATTTTTCGACAACGAATTGATACAGATTGCCGCAAGGGAAAGCGGGCTTGGGAAAGAGTTTTTCGAACAGGCCGACGAAAAGGACAGCCACAGCATTTTTGGAGGCATGTTCGGCCCTCTGTTCGGGATGCGTTCTGTAATTGATCCAATTTATTCAGGGTATTTTTTGAGCAACGAAAACCTGTTTAAGATACAAAGCGATGTTATACGAAAACTGGCTGGAGAAAAATCTTGTTTGTTTGTTGGCCGTTGTGCCGACTATGTGTTGAAAGGATACCCACGCTGCCTGAATGTATTTATAAGTGCCGAAAAAAAAGACAGGATAAAAAGGGTGGCAGGGAACCAGGATATTTCGGAAGTAGATGCAAAGGATTTTGTGGAGAAGATAGACAAAAAACGCGCCAGCTACTACAATTATTTCAGCAATAAGACCTGGGCTCATGCCGACTCATATCATTTATGTATAAATTCATCGGTTTTGGGAATTGACGAAACGGCAAATGTCATTGTCAACATTGCCGGGAGGAAGTTTGGGCTTTAAAACTTTGGGGCAGGGAATATCGCCCGCCATATTTTGTATCTTTGCCAAAGAACTAAAAAAAACGTGGCAAAATCAACAAAAAAACGCATCACCGTATCTGTAACCAGCGATCTGGTGTCCGACAACCGGGTGCATAAAGTTTGCTCATCGCTGCATAAAATGGGCTTCGAGGTGTTGCTGATAGGCCGCAAGAAAAAAAACAGCCAGCCATTGCAAAGGCGCGAATACAAGGCCATAAGGTTCAAGCTATTGTTTGAAAAAGGGCCGCTGTTTTATGCTTGTTTCAATCTTCGCTTATTTTTATTATTGCTGTTTTCAAAAACAGATATCTTGCTCGCCAACGATTTGGACACGCTGACCGCCAACTTCCTCGCATCAAAAATAAAAAACAAACCTTTGGTGTACGACAGCCACGAATATTTCACCGAAGTGCCGGAACTGATTGACCGTCCGCAAGTGCAAAAAGTATGGCTTCGGCTTGAATGGTGGATGCTCCCAAAAATAAAATATGCCTACACGGTCTGTGATTCCATTGCCAAGGTTTACAATGAAAAATACGGGACTGTTTTTGAAGTTGTAAGGAACATGCCCTTTGCATCGCCAAAAACAGAAAACCATGTGGATACGGACAATGGCATAAAAATAATTTTATACCAAGGAGCGGTAAACATTGGGCGCGGGTTGGAGCAGGCAATAAGGGCAATGCACCATGTTGAAAACGCAAAGCTGGCAATAGCAGGAGACGGAGATATAAAGCCACAATTGGAAGAGCTGGCAAAAAAAGAGGGGCTGCAAGGCAAAGTAGTATTTACCGGTCGGTTGAGCATTGACGAACTTGCAAAATTGACCCCGCAAACCGACCTCGGCTTGTCGATCGAAGAAGACCTTGGGCTAAACTACCGTTTTGCCCTCCCCAACAAATTGTTCGACTACATCCAAGCGCAAGTCCCCGTGTTGGTTACAGACCTGCCAGAAATGGCGGCCATTGTAAAGCAATACAACATTGGGGGAATTACCGCCTCGCTTGCCCCCGTTGACTTGGCTGAAAAAATGAACGAAGCGTTATTTAACGAAAATGCGAGGAGGACATGGAAAGGAAACCTGGAAACAGCTGCCAAAGAACTGGTTTGGGAGAACGAAGAGAAAACACTGGAAAAGATTTTCGGAGGGATTGGGATAAATAATCTGGGACATAATACATTATAATGACAAATTATGGATTAGGAGGACGGATAAAAACAAGTTTGTGCCGCATTATGCAAAATGGTTTGGCAAAAGCTTACAAGCCCCCTGCCAGTTCTTTGAGCCATTTGCGCAGGCTTTCCCCCACCTCCGGATCTTTCAGCCCAAATTCGATATTTGTTTTCAAAAAACCCATTTTGTTGCCAATATCGTAACGTTTGCCATTAAATTTCATGCCGAACATCGGATGTGATTTTACCATTTCCCTCATGGCATCGGTAAGTTGGATTTCATCGTTTTTCCCGCGAGGTGTTTTTTCAAGGTAACCGAAAATCTCAGGCGAAAACACATAACGGCTGGCAACAGCCAGGTTCGAAGGGGCTTCTTCCAACGATGGTTTTTCAATCCAACCATTGGCTTTATAAACAATATCTGACAATGGATCGCCGTCAATGACACCGTATTTCCCCACCAACTCGGGAGCTACTTCTTCCAATGCCACAACCGATCCCCCGTACTGGCTGTAAACATCTACCAGTTGCTTGGTGATGGGGCCGCCTTCGCCCTGCACAAGTGTGTCGCCCAGCAAAACGGCAAAAGGTTCGTTGCCAACATGGCACCTTGCATGCAGTATGGCATCGCCCAAGCCGTTCATTTCCTTTTGCCAAACAAAATGGATATTGGCAAGGTTTGAAATAGCCCTTATTTTATCGAGAGTTTTTAAATCCTGTTTTTTCAACAACGACTCTTCCAACACAGGGCTGCGGTCAAAATGTTCCTCTATCGCCCTTTTCCCTTTCCCTATAATCATCAAAACATCTGTAATGCCGCTTTCAACTGCCTCCTCTACAACATGTTGTATGACCGGGGTATCGATAATAGGGATCATCTCCTTGGGCTGTGATTTTGTTGCAGGCAAAAAACGTGTGCCATATCCCGCCGCAGGTATTACTGCTTTTTTTACCATCGTCAATTGTTTATAATATTTGGTTTTAGTACTTCTATTTCGTTGCTGCTCATCAAGTCGCGCAATTTGCCGTACATTTTTTCGTCCTCGTATGTGCCGATTATTGCCCCTCCCGAACCTGTGAATTTTGCACTGGCGCCGACCGAGCGGGCAAGTTCCACCATCTCGATGTTGCCTTTGGACACATGGATAAGGTCCCGCCTCAAATCAAAGTTTTCGTTTATGAGGCTGTGCATCTTTTGCTTGTCGCCGTCCCACAGCGCATCTTTAAATTCTTCGGTGATTTGCGCCCAGCGTTCCATCGCCTGCAACACCTTGGGTTCCTTTATTTCGAACCGTGCCTTGAGGTTGTTGTGAACGGTTTCCGTACCTTCCGACAAATTTTTCCTGAAAGCGATATAAAAATTAGGGAACAGCACATTTTGCAGCGGCCGATATTCTCCATACCCTTGACTTTCCATGATTTTTTTGTCGAAATTCATGAAAACAGGCTTTTCGAACGCCTGCGCCACGCGATCTTGCAACCCGGCAGAAATGCCCAGTTCATCGGTCTCGACCGAAAGCACAAGGTTTGCAAAAATTGCAGGTTCTATGTAAACCTCATAGAACAAACAAAGGGCTTTCAAACATGCCGTAAGTATTGCGCTGGAGCCGGCCAGCCCCAACCTTAACGGGATATTCGAGCTATATGTTATAGTAAAATTCTTTGAAGCCAGCTTTATGTTGTTTGCTTTGCAATGCCCGTAAAATACTTTAATGATCCCCTTGAGCAGCCTTACCCCTCCATAATAACCGGCAAAATTGATGTTGTCCACCAATTCGTCCATGTTGTTATAAACAACCTCGTCAACGCGTTGTGGCTTTATTTCCAGCATCGGGGTTTGGTACAGCTGCACCTTTGCTATAAAATTGGAAAAAACAAATGCTATTGTCTTGCCAAAATAACCATCGGAAGGGTTTCCTATGACTGCGGCACGTGGATACGAATATGTCTCTATTATCATAATCAAATGGCAAACAAGATATTATCAATCATTTTGTTTTGATCGACTGGGTTCAATGATGCAAAGTTATGAATTCCATTTCTTCAATGCACCAAAATTTGTTTCATTTTCACAATTTTTTGCTTCGGGAGAGAACAAAAAGTCCAACTCGTTTTTATATGCCTCCATTATATTCCTCCTCACCATTTTCATCGAAGCGTTAAGGAAAGTGTTTTCCTGGGTAAAAGCTTCCGGCAACACAACAAAATTGGCAGGCAGCCACCTTTCTGGAAATTCTCCTTCATACACGCCGTCTTTTTTATACTTCTGTATTTCATTTTGGAGGATTCTCAGCGACTCGCTGTCCCCTTCTTCCGTACCTGGAGACATGCCTTGCTTTTTCAACTCCCTGTTGATGGCTTCTATGTCCGGCACCAACATCCCCACAGTGAACGGGCTTTGGTTGTTGTAAAGCATCACGTGTTGGATGAAAGGCGATTTGTCCACCAATGCCTCCTCTATTCCTTCGGGGCTGAATTTTTCGCCATCGTTGCCAATAAGGAGGCTTTTAAAGCGCCCAAGCACAACAAGGAAATCGTCGTTGTCCATGTAGCCCATGTCCCCGGTGTGCAGCCAGCCGTCTTTTATGGTTTCGGCGGTAGCTTCAGGGTTGTTCCAATATCCGAGCATAACATTGTCTCCTTTTATCACTATTTCACCTTTTTGCCCTTTTGGCAGTTCCTTGCCGTCCTCGTCAAGTATCTTCAGTTCCATGTCTTTCACCAATTTCCCCGATGTGCCAAACTTAACGATGCCAGGCGTGTTGGAAGAAATAACCGGGGACGCTTCGGTAAGTCCGTAGCCTTGGCAAATAGGTATCCCAATGGCATAAAAGAAACGTTGGAGTTCGGCATCGAGCAATGCGCCGCCCCCGATAAAAAATTGTAGTTCGCCGCCAAAGCCTTCCCGTATTTTTTTGAAAAGCATGGTATTGAACAGTGCCAAAAGCGGCTTAAGGAATATGCGCAAGCCTCTGCCCTTGTCTGAGCCGTTGCCGTTGTACTTATATGCCACCTTTATGGCAAACTGGAACAGTTTATATGTAAATTCGCCCTTCGCCCTTATACCTGATTCAATGTTCCTCCTGAAAGTTTTCGAGAATGCAGGGACGCTCATCATCAGCGTTGGCTTTATTTCATTTATGTTTTTGGGGATATTCCTTAATGTTTCCATAGGGGTTTTCCCAACCTCTACCGATGCGATGCTTGCCCCTTTGTACATGAACACATAAAGGCAGGTTGTGTGGGCAAAGGCATGATCCCACGGCAGGATTGCAAGTGTTTTCCACTCTGTTTTTAGATCCATTAAAGAATTGGACTGGATTACGTTGGCGGCATAATTCAGGTGTGTCAGCATAATGCCTTTCGGGTCGGCAGTTGTGCCTGATGTGTAAGAAATATTGGCCACATCGTTGGGCTTTATGTTTTTCCATATTGCCTCAACCGTTTCGGGGTTGTTTTTAAGATATTCCTCCCCTATGGCAAACAATTCCCTATAATCGATGTCGCCGTCTCCCAAGTCATCTTTCCCGTCAAGGTAAACAACCTTTTCCAATTCAGGGAGTCCGCCCCTGATGGCTTCAACCTTTTCCGCATGGGGGGCGGAAACAAAGACAAACTTGCTCCCGCTATGTTTCAGGCGGAACAACAACTCGTTTTTTTCAAGCTTAATAGACAGCGGCACATTAATCCCCCCGGCATACAACATGCCCAGTTCGCTAAGTATCCAGTCGTTCCTGCCGTCAGCTATCAGCCCTGCCCTGTCGCCTTTCCCAAAGCCGATAGAGACAAGCCCGGCAGCTAATTTCATTACTTTGTCATGGGTTTCGCTGTAAGTTGTACCTTTATATTCTCCGTTGCTTTTTTCCCACAAATAAATATTGTCGGGGTATTTGGCCATAGCCGTTTCAAACAGCTCTATTATAGTATTCATAATAAACTATTGGTTTATTTACGTTTAGGTTTCAAATGTAAAAAAAAAAGCCAAATACAAGGTGTTGGCTGGTGAAAATGCGGAGTGTGACCTTGTTACATTCACGGGGTGACTTCGAGTCACCCCGTGAATAATCTGGCTTGAAGCCGCCTCGTGAACAGTATCATGCCCCGAACTTATAAACTGTCTTTTCGTTGTATTTTTCGCCCGGTTTCAATATGGTAGTGGGGAAATTGTCGTGGTTTATTGAGTCGGGGTAATGTTGTGTTTCAAGAGCAACCCCCGAATAACTCCCAAATTTTTTCTCCCCGCCGATGTTAAGCTCCGGGTTCCAATATCCTGTATAAACCTGCATGCCCGGTTGGGTTGTCAAAACTTCGATTTTCCTGCCCAATTTAGGTTCGCTCAGGCAGCCAATAAATTTCAGTTCGCCTGTTTCATTGTCAAAAACAAAATTGTCGTCGTAACCTGTCGGCAAGCCTTCCATGTCGCTGATAAATGTTTTTTTGAAAGTGAAGTCAAACGCAGTCCCTTTTACCGGGACGATTTTTCCGGTAGGTATCTGCTCGGCCATTTCTGTCATTTTGGTGGCAGTTAGCATCAGTTCGTGATTTAGTATGTTTTCTTTACCGCCCGTTAAATTGAAATATGTGTGGTTGGTCAGGTTCACGACTGTTGTTTTGTCGGTTTCTGCCAAATATTCAATTCCCAATTCATTTTCATTGTTTAAGGTATAAATACATGCCACCTTAAAATTACCGGGGTAATTTTCCTCCATGTCGGGACTGAGGTAAGTGAGTTTTACTCCAACAGCCTCCGGACTTTCTATTGCTTCTGCGTCCCAAAGTTTTTTGTCGAAACCAACCAGCCCGCCATGCAAATGGTTCGGTCCGTTGTTGATCGCCATCTCGTAAACCTTGCCTTCAATTTCCATATGGCCGTTGGCAATACGGTTGCCGCAACGTCCAATTATCGCCCCAAAATAAGGGTAACTGCCAAGGTAATCTTCGCCGATATAATTTTCCAGATTATCGAAACCGCAAACTATATTTTCACCAACACCTTCCTTGTCCGGTGCAACAATGCTTGTGATTATTGCGCCGTAGTTGGTTATTTTCACTTTTACCCCTTTGTCGTTTTGCAGGGTGAACAACTTGGCTTCGCTGCCGTCGCTTAAATTCCCGAATATCTCTGATTGTAATTTCATAGTATTGTTTTTTTATGTGATTGTCCGTTATTTTTCATTGTAGCGGGTTGCAAATATTTCTGCGCCCTCTCGCTCTCTGCCCCCCTAATTTATTGTTATTTGTTGTTGCTGGTTACAAGTTGCAAGTTGCAGGTTGCCCCTTGTCTTTTATTTCACCTACCAAAACCCATCAGCCGGCATTCCCATCACAAAAATGCAAAAACGAAACATCTTACTGGTGGGTACTGGTGGTGTTATATAGCATATTGATAATAAAATGGTTTCTGGTTAATTTTGTAACTGAAAAACTAAATCGTGAAAAAAATAGTAAACATTGAGCCAGTATCTTCAAAGCCCAAATACAGGCAAATTATCGACTCGCTTACAAATGCGATAGAACGCAAACAACTTGCCAAAGGGGACAAAATCCCTTCGATCAATCAAATTTGCGCAGAGTTCAGCCTGAGCAGGGACACAGTGATGATGGCATTTAACGAACTGAAAGCCAAAGGCATATTATTAAGCCGTCCGGGAAAAGGATATTACGTGGCATCAACAGATGTGTACCACGAAGAAAAAATATTTGTACTTTTTGACGAACTGAACGCATTCAAAGAAGATTTATATAATTCGCTTATAAACACACTTAAAAACAAAGCAAACGTAGAGGTATATTTTCACCACTTCAACTATAAAGTGTTCAAAAACCTGCTCCTTGAAAGTGTGGGCAATTACACCTCATATGTAATTATGCCAGCAACTTTCGACAACACAAGCCATTTGATTTCCAAATTGCCCAACGACAAAGTTTTCATACTGGACAGGCTAAAAACAGAGCTGAAAAATTATCCGGTTGTCTATCAGGATTTTGAACAGGATTTTTACGATGCACTTGTGGAAGGCAAAAATTTACTGAAAAAATACCGGAAATTGGTTTTTGTGAATCCGGGGGGCAAAGAGCCGGAACAACGCAATGCAGGATTTAAAAAATTTTGCTGTGAACACAGTTGCAATTATGAAATAATCAAAAGCTTAGAGGGGGTACGCCCTGGTCTGTACGAAGCATACTTTTTGACATCGGACAGGGATTTGGTAGAATTGGTGAAAATTGCCAAAGGTTATAAATACAAATTGGGCAAAAAATTCGGCATTGTGTCATTTAACGACACCATGCTGAAAGAGGTAGTTGCCGGGGGCATAACCACTATTTCCACGGATTTCGTGGAGATGGGCAAACGCTTGGCACTAATGGTGACCGAACACAAAGGCGGCAAAATAAAAAACCCCTCGAAGCTGGTTGTGAGGAATAGTTTGTAATCGTTTCTTTCTGTTACTAAACATCAACAAAGTTGCAGGAGGGGGAAATTAAAAACCTATATTTGTACCTACCAGTACCAACCAGTTGTTGTACCGATTCCCTTATTTGTTAAATTTAGAAAAAAATACAAATGGACTTTAACATAGAAGAACATCCGCACAAAAGGTATAACCCGTTAACCGGGGATTGGATATTAGTTTCGCCCCACCGTTCGAAACGCCCTTGGCAAGGGCAGGTTGAAAAACAAGTGGCACAGGAACGGCCAAGATACGATGAAAAATGCTACCTCTGCCCCGGAAACGAAAGGGCAGGCGGACATAAAAACCCCGACTATAAAGGTACTTTCGTTTTCACAAACGATTTCAGCGCACTTTTGTCTGACACTCCTTCTGCCGAAATAAACGAAGGGGAACTTTTTCAGGCAAAAAGCGAAAGCGGCATCTGCAAAGTAATTTGCTTTAACGAGGTCCACAGCCTCACCATACCGGAAATGGGAGTGGAAAACATACGAAAGGTCGTTGACGTGTGGTGCGAACAATTCGAAGAACTTGGCAACAACCCTAAAATCAATTATGTGCAGATTTTTGAGAACAAAGGATCAATAATGGGCTGCTCCAACCCACACCCGCACGGGCAAATATGGTCGTCGGAAGGGATACCCGTTGAACCGGGCAAAGAAAGCAAGGCACAAAAAGCCTATTTCGAAAAACATGGGCGGACATTGCTCAATGACTACCTGCAAACCGAAATCGTCAAAAAAGACCGGATTTTAGAAGAAAACGGTTCGTTTGTGGCATTGATCCCGTTTTGGGCGGTATGGCCTTTTGAAACTATGATAATAAGCAAACGCCCGGTACAGAACATACTGCAATTAGAAGACAAAGAACGTACAGGTTTGGCAGATATTTACAAGAAACTCACAATTATGTACGACAACCTGTTTGAAACATCGTTTGCCTATTCTGCCGGGCTGCACCAGGCACCAACCGATGGGAAAGACTACCCGGAGTGGCACCTGCACATGCATTTTTACCCGCCACTGCTGCGCTCGGCAACAGTAAAAAAATTCATGGTGGGATACGAGATGCTGGCAACCCCGCAACGCGACATCACTCCGGAACAAGCAGCAAAAAGGTTGCGCGACTTGCCAAAAACACATTACAAAACAAGAGATTAATCGATAATTCAAACAAATATTATTATGACTAAAATCAACAGCTTAATTGAAAAAATCAACGGCGGCGACAACCCGCTGTTCAATGAATTGTACGGGACAGGATCGGCAGTTTTAAAAGAACAGGCCGACAGGTACGCAGCCTTGATGGGCGATTTCGAAAAAACATATGGCACCGATGATGTTAGCTTGTTCAGTTCGCCGGGGCGCACAGAAATTGGCGGAAACCACACCGACCACAACTACGGGCGGGTTTTGGCAGGCGCAGTAAACCTCGACAACATTGCAGTTGCCGCAGCAAACGGGACTGACACCATCAAAATAAAATCGGCAGGATACCCTGAGTTCCAGGTAGAGCTTTCTGACCTAAGCATCGACGAATCTAATTTTTACACTTCAAATTCGTTGGTAAAAGGTATATGTGCCAAAATGAAAGAGAACGGCTATGAAATTGGCGGTTTCGACGCATGTATCGAAGGCCGTGTGCCAAAAGGTTCGGGGCTTAGTTCTTCCGCTTCTTTTGAAGTATTGATAGGGGCAATAATAAACGAACTTTTCAACAACGGGAAAATGTCTGCCGTAGAGAACGCAATTATCGGGCAATGGTCGGAAAACAACTTTTTTGGCAAGCCATGCGGGCTTATGGACCAAACAGCCTGTTCTGTGGGCGGGCTTATAACAATCGACTTTAAAGACCCTGCCAACCCAATTGTTAAAGAAGTTGATTTCGACTTCGTGTCAACAGGCTTTTCGCTTGTAATCACCGATGTTGGCGGAGGCCACGACGACCCTGCGTCTCAGGCAGAATACGCTTCGTTGCCGACCGAGATGAAATCGGTTGCTGCTGAATTGGGAGCCAAGGTGTTGAGGGAGGTGACTTTGGGGCAAATTGTCGACAAAATCCCCGAAATACGCAAAAAAACCGGAGACAGGGCAATCCTCAGGGCTTACCACTTCCAGGGCGACAACCAACGCGTTGCCGACCAGGTAGCTGCACTGGAAAACAACGACTTTGGCTCATTCCTTAAAATGGTAGTTGAATCAGGCTACAGTTCTTATATGTACAACCAAAACATCTTCGATGTTGTACACAAAGAAGAACAGGTAGTTTCACTGGCGTTGGCCCTTAGCGAAATGGTATTGAAAGGCAGCGGGGCATGGCGCGTTCACGGTGGCGGTTTCGGAGGCACCATACAGGCATTTGTGCCACAAGACAAACTTGACGAATATGTGGCAACGCTTGAACACGTCTATGGCAAAGGCTCTTGCCACAAATTGTTCATCCGTTCAAAAGGCTCTGTTAAATTAGACTTTTAGGAACATCTCAATTATTAATTCCGCGAAGGAAAGGTAATAGCCATAACAGGCTGTTTAACAGTTTTTATAAATATTTTCTTTAACAGGACAATCAAAAAACCAATGTTTTTTTGCATATTCGAGGGTCAAAAATTGGCAATGCCAGTTTTCGACCTGGATTTTTAAAATAGCATATAACAAAAACTGACATAACAGACTGATAAACTTAGACTTAAAATCCACAATGAAAATTATTTTCAATATAAAATCAAAATTACCAAAAAAATGAATCAAAAGAAAAATTACACATTGCCGATCATTATGATGATCATGCTCTTTGGGATGATCGCATTTGTGACAAACCTGGCAGCACCAATGGGAGTTGTACTAAAAGAACAATTTGGCATTTCCTCATTTGAGGGACTGCTAGGTAATGCGGCCAACTTTATCGCCTATGCGGTAATGGGTATCCCGGGGGGTATCCTTTTGCAAAAACACGGATACAAAAAAACAGCATTGCTTGCAATCGCCATTGGTTTCTTGGGGGTATTGGTTCAATACCTGTCAGGCTATGCAGGTGAATCTTCAGCATTTGCAGTTTACCTTTTAGGTGCTTTCATTGCAGGTTTCTCAATGTGTTTGTTGAACACAGTTGTCAACCCAATGCTCAACACCCTTGGTGGCGGCGGCAACAAAGGGAACCAATTAATCCAGGTCGGAGGATCGTTCAACTCAGTTATGGCTACCTTTACCCCTGCATTTGTAGGTGTTTTGATTGGCGAAACGGCAAAGGCCCAAATTTCAGATGTATTCCCTGTAATGTACATAGCAATGGGCGTTTTTGCTGTCGTATTTTTCGTATTGATGGCAGTAAAGATACCGGAACCACATGCAGAACAAGCATCAGAACCGCTGGGGAAATTAATGACTGGCGCATTAAAGTTCCGTCACTTCATCCTAGGCGCAGTAGCAATTTTCGTTTATGTTGGCGTTGAAGTCGGTACTCCGGGGATAATGAACCTTTGGCTTTCTGACACAGCTGTTGGGAAAACAACAGCAGGGTTTGTTGCCGGCACATATTGGTTGCTTATGCTGGCAGGGCGTTTGATCGGTGCCTCGATAGGCGGCAAAGTTTCAAGTAAAGTAATGCTTGCTGTCACTTCTGCACTTGGTTTGTTGTTGGTTACTTTGGCAATCTTCTCGCCTACTACTTCACAAGTCACATTGCCCGTATTGCAAAAGTCTGCCGTTGGCGGCATTTCTTTTGGCCTGGCAGAAGTGCCAATCAACGCCATGTACATTGTCCTGATAGGTTTCTGTACTTCAATTATGTGGGGCGGTATTTTCAACCTTGCTGTTGAAGGCTTGGGCAAATATTTGGCTGCGGCATCTGGTATTTTCATGGTACTTGTTTGTGGTGGCGGGATACTTCCTGCAATCCAAGGCGCAGTTGCCGATGCAGCTGGTTACATTACAAGTTACTGGGTGATATTTGCAGGCCTTGCATACTTGTTGTTCTACGCACTTATCGGTTCTAAAAACGTAAACAAAGACATTGCCGTTGACTAGTTAAAGTAAATGGCAATAAGTGTCTGACTATTCATCCGATGACTATAAGCTGAAAAGAAAAGTCATCGGATGAATGTAAACAGATGAATGTAAAAAAAGCTGTCCGTTTTTGCGGACAGCTTTTTTTGTGCCGCTCAAAAATGATTAGCTTATCGTAAAAATTGTAAGTTAGCCAAATATTCCTGCCTCATCCTTTTTTATGGCATACATTTATTGCTATTTTTGAGCAAAACCAAAAAAAATAAACCTAATGAAACGCAGAGATTTTGTCACCAAAGTTATTGTTGCCGGGAGCGCCCTTTCTATGGGGGTAGGCTGTGGCAGGAAAATAAAAGGGGATGAGCAGGAAAGCACAGAACAAAATACAGGTACAGGAACAGGGGCACAAAGGACTATTACCGAACCTGTCAGGGAAATCCCCGTCATTGCAGAAACTGATGTGCTGGTTATTGGCGGTGGCCCTGCCGGCACCGCTGCCGCAATTGCTGCCAGCCGTGCCGGAGCAGAAACATATCTGGTTGAACGGTACAATCATTTGGGGGGGCTTTGGACCGGCGGGTTGGTATTGCCCCTCTTGTCAACCCATGCAGTTGACAAACATAAACGTAGGAGGCAGGTTATACACGGTTTAGGGGGCGAGATGGCAAAAAGGCTCTCTGATATGGGGATGGCCATTGATGAAGTAAACCCTGTTATCGATCCAGAGGCAGGGAAATACGTGCTGGATGAGATGATAAGCGAGGCTGGCGTGAAGATGCTCTACCATTCGTGGGGCGCGAATGCCATTATGGACGGCAATACTATTAAAGGTGTTTTTATTGAAAGCAAGTCGGGGAGGCAGGCAGTGCTGGCAAAAGTAGTGGTTGACTGCACAGGTGACGGGGACATCTTTCACTGGGCAGGTGAAAATTACGATACAATGAATTACCACATCGGCTTGGTACACCGCTTGGGCAATATCGACAGGATAGACAAAACGAAACCCGGGCATAAAAAAATGCCAATAGGAAACCCTACCCCCATACCAAGCGTTAACTGGGTGAACATGCATGGGGAAGACGATCAGGACGGGGTAGACATGCAAAACCTCGCCCGCTTGCAACTCCAATATAGAAAAGAAATATGGGAAAGCGTGGAACAACTTAAACAAGTCCCCGGCTACGAAAAAGTATTTTTACTCGATACCGCATCGCAGATAGGCATACGTATGTCCCGCATTATGGAAGGGGAATATAAGCTCACTCTCGAAGACACTATGACGTTCCGGGAGTTTGACGATGTTATCGGGATAAGCGGGGCATGGACATCAATGTTATACAACGGTAATAAAGTTATGTCCCACGAACGCCCGTTCTGGCAAATCCCTTACCGTTCGTTGTTGCCTAAGAAGACGGAAAACCTTTTGGTGGCAGGGCGTTGTTTTAGCTTCGAGAAATCATTGGCAGAAGATACCCGAGTTATAGGCACTTGCCTGATCACAGGGCACGGCGCAGGGGCAGCTGCCGCCATTGCTGCCAACAGCAGGGTACTGCCACGGGATATTGACAGGAAGAAACTCCGGACTGTTTTGAAAGAGCAGAATGTTTGGTTGGGGTAGCAAATAAATTTCAAGGCAAAAGGAAGAAAGGCAAAGGAACAAGGGATGAAAAGGCCTCCCTGGCTTTCAAGGCGGGCAGTGACCGGGACACCGCAAAGCGAGACCTTCTCCCTGTCTTTATACTTAAAACCAAACAGGGTAAAATATGGACCTTGCAAAACCTAAAAATATCCGAAAAGTATCGGCAACAGTTGCGTTACTGCTGTCCTTGCCTTTAAAGTGGGGCATTTTTACGGGTTTTTACATGTGGCTTAGCCCTTTTGTGATGCTAAACGCTTTGTTTTTATTGAAATCGATGGTTTTGCTTAACGTGTTTGGCTGGGCTGTCCTGATCATCTCTTTTTTTCGGAACCGATGGTTTTGCCGCTACATGTGCCCTGTCGGTCTGGGGTGCGATACGTTTTCTAAATGGGGAAAGGGCAAGGTCTCATTTGTCAAAAATATGCCCCGTTTCGGGCCGGGGGTGGCACTGTTGTCGCTTGGGGCAGCTTTAACAGGCATCCCGCTTTTCATACTTCTCGATCCGATGTCGGTTTTTAACGGTTTTTTTGTTGCCTTTTCTCCCAATATTCCAGTCCCAGTTGTTGTTTCATTGTTGGGCCTGCCCGTATTGTTTGCCGTCCATTTGTTCCTTCCCGGGATATGGTGCGGGAAATTCTGTCCGCTGGGAGGGTTGTTTGATGTGCTTACTATGTTTAGGAAATGGTTGTCAGGGATTTTTCCCAGAAGTAAATATAGAAGGGGAGGACTAAAAATAGAGAGGAGGTTTTTTATTGCTTCGGGAATTGGTTTGCTGGCAGGGCTATTTATCCCCAGGTTATTGAAAAACAAAACGCCCCGTTTTTTCAGGCCTCCTGCTTCGTTGCCCGGAGATTTGTTCGACACCCTCTGTGTGCGTTGCGGGAACTGTATTAAAGCCTGCCCTTCAAATATAATAGCCCACCACAAAGGGACAGAGAATAAAAGCGCATGGATGGTACCTGAAATATCATTTGAAAAAAAAGGGTATTGTTTGGCAGACTGTAACCTTTGCGGGACAGTTTGCCCAACGGGTTCAATTTCACCTTTTACAATAGCAGCAAAAAAAGGATTGCACATCGGGAGCATAGAAATAGCTTTAGAAAATTGTTTGTTGACAAAGATGAAAGAGTGCGGCCTTTGCAAATCGGTTTGCCCCTACGATGCCATCCATATTGTGCATGCCGGAAGCCCTATGGCAACGAAACCTCTTGCTGATTTGACAAAATGCGTTGGCTGCGGCGCCTGTGCAGCAGTTTGCCCAGAAGGGGCCATTGACATGGTTTTGTATAAACAATAAATATCGGCAAGGATTTGCGTGATCAGCGAGGGATAATAAAGATGGATACAGCTTCACTCCCTATCCCCTCCCCCATGCTGTTATAAAACATATTTACGAACAAAGTTGCCATACAAACGACAAAAGTAAAAAACACTTTTATACATTTATGCCAATAATATGTTTATGGACTATTACAAAAACCAAACAAAATATTTAGTGTCGGTAGATTGTGTTGTTTTCGGCTACGAAGAGGAACAATTGAAATTGCTGCTTTACCCCAGGGCTTTTGAGCCGGTAAGGGGTTCGTGGTCGTTAATGGGGGGCTTTGTAAAAGAAAACGAATCGGCAGGGGAAGCTGCCGACAGGATTTTGCAGGAAACCATAGGGCTAAGTAACGTATTCCTACAACAGGTAAGGACTTTTTCCCAGCCCGGGCGCGAAACTTTTGTCAGGGTAATAAGCGTTGTTTATTTTGCCCTGTTGCGGACTACCGATTCTGATGGGGATTTGTTAAAAAGCTATGGGGCAAAATGGTGGCCTGTGACAGGGCTCCCCGAGCTTATTTTCGACCACAAAGAAATGGTCGGCAAATCGCTGGAAATATTGCAGCAAAAGGCAGGTTCGAGCCTAATAGGGGTTGAGCTGCTGGAGGAAAAATTCACCTTCATCCAACTCCGAAAACTATATGAAGCAATATACCAAAGGGGGTTCGACCCGGGCAATTTCAGGAAAAAGATATTGTCGTTGGGCGTCCTCGAAAAACTTAACCAAAAAAATTCTACGGAATCGAAAAAAGGTGCTTATTATTATAGGCTAAAGCCAAACGTGGAAATTGAAGTATTAGACCGTATTGTAAAAATATAAACCTGAATTAATAACTAAAATTTTTGAAAAATGAGTACACTTGACTGGATTGTCCTTGGACTGTTTTTTTTGGGTCTTGTAGGGATCATTATTTGGGTCTTGAGAAAAAAGGACAAAGATACTTCCGACTATTTTTTGGCCGGTAGGGACGCAACATGGATTGCAATAGGTGCATCAATTTTTGCATCGAACATTGGCTCGGAACACCTTGTGGGGCTTGCCGGTGCAGGCGCAGAGAGCGGCATGGCAATGGCACATTGGGAAATGCACGGCTGGGTAATACTCATGCTCGGCTGGCTGTTTGTCCCATTCTATGCCCGCAGTAAAGTGTTCACCATGCCCGAGTTCCTCGAAAAGAGGTACAACCCGCAGGCACGGTCTTTCCTTTCGATCATCTCCATTGTAAGCTATGTGCTCACCAAAGTGGCAGTAACCGTTTACGCCGGAGGGGTCGTGTTTAAAGATGTTTTCAACATCGATTCAGTAAGTTTCTGGGGGTATAACATTGATTTTTTCTGGGTAAGTGCAATCGGGCTTGTCTTGCTTACTGGCCTTTATACGACCTTTGGGGGGATGAAAGCAGTACTTTACACATCGGTTTTGCAGACACCCATTTTGCTGGTAGGCTCAATTGCCATCCTGATTATCGGGCTGGTAAAAATTGGCGGTTGGAACGAACTGATGGAAATATGCAGGGCAAACGTAACCGTCCATGGCGACTCGATGACCAGCCTGATGAGGTCTCACAACGACCCCGATTTCCCGTGGACCGGGGTAATACTTGGATCGGCAATCATTGGCTTTTGGTATTGGTGTACCGACCAGTTTATAGTACAACGCGTGCTTTCGGGCAGGGATATGAAACAAGCCAGGAGGGGAGCCATATTCGGCGCGTATTTAAAATTGACCCCGGTTTTCATTTTCCTTATCCCTGGGATGATTGCATATGCAATGAACCAGAAAGGGATGATAAACCTTGCCTCAAACGATGCGGCATTCTCAACTTTGGTAACAGAACTGCTCCCAATTGGCTTCAAAGGGATTGTAATCGGCGGCATCCTTGCCGCATTGATGAGCTCGCTGGCATCTCTGTTCAACTCCTCGGCCATGCTTTTCACAGTCGATTTTTATCAGAAGTTCAAACCCGGAGCCTCTGAAAGGCACTATGTGATTGTAGGGAGGGTTGCAACAGTGGTGATTGTCTTGTTGGGGATTGCATGGATACCTGTCATGAAAGGCCTTGGCAAAGTTTTGTACGAATACTTGCAGGAAGTACAGTCCTTGCTCGCCCCCGGCATTGCTGCTGTTTTCCTCCTCGGGATACTATCAAAGAAAACCACCCCTTCGGCAGGTTTTTATGGGCTTGTAATCGGCTTTTTCCTTGGGATGATCCGCCTGTGCATCAACATTTTTAAAGGCTCAATTGCTGAGGGGACGGCACTCTACGACATCTTCATCGGTATGAACACATATCATTATGAGGGATATATTTTTGCAATTGTGATTATAGCAATGATTATAATAAGCTATTTTACAAAAATGAAAGATGCCGGCTCAATACAAGGGCTAACCATTGGCTCGGCAAGTGCAGAACAGCGAGCAGAGGTAAGGGCAAGCTGGAACAAATGGGACGTTATAAATTCAGCTGTTATTATTACCATTATCCTTGTGTTCTATTCTTATTTCTGGTAGGGACAATATAAAATATTAGTTAAAAATAGCCGCCTGGCATTTATCGGGCGGCTATTTTTATTAAATTGGATCTTGATTATGGTCCGCCCGGTTTTTACAGAAAGCTGATTGACCGCAAAATACCCACTTTGCTATTCATATCTAAAGTATAAGGATCTAATGTTCTGTCAAAATGTATGATATAATTGGAGATGTCCACGGACACGCAACATTGTTAAAAAAATTGTTACTGAAGCTCGGCTATAAAAAAAGCCGGGAAGGTTATGCCCATGCTGAACGCAAGGCAATTTTTGCAGGGGATTTCATAAACCGTGGCCCGGAAATAAAAAAGACAATCAGGATAATACGTTCAATGACCGAGGGGGGGAATGCATTGGCAATTTTGGGCAACCATGAGATAAATGCAATTATTTATAATTTAAGGTTCAAGAAAATCCCACTTATAAAAAACCCAAATAAAAATTTCTTGGCAATTTTTAAAACCATCAGGCAATTTTCCGGGAGCGAGGAAGAATTCCTGGGGCACCTGAAATGGATGAGGACCCTGCCCCTTTTCCTTGACATGGGCGATTTCAGGGTCGTGCATGCCTGTTGGCACCAGCCTGCAATCGATTATGTAAAAGGGAACATCCCAGAAGGCAAGATACCCAAGGATGTCTTTAGAGATATTTACAAAAACCCAAAATCTGAAATGGGGCAAAGCATTTGGACATTAACCAAAGGGGTAGATTTCCAGCTCCCCGGCGACTTAAAAATAATAAACAACAAAGGGGTGGCACCAAGAAGTTTCAGGATGCGCTGGTGGGAAAAGCCCGAAGGGAAAACTTTCGAGGAAATGTCGTTTGAAAGCAAGTACTCTTTGCCCCACTATACAATACCCGGGCAGTTAATTGCCGGCAACTATGTATATCCCGAAGATGCACCAATAGTTTTCTTTGGGCATTACAGCCGGGAGAACGGCCCATTTGTCGTCAAACCGAACATTTGTTGTCTAGATTCATGCGTATACAACAATGACAAACTAATTGGTTACAGGTGGGGAGGGGAAAAAATGCTAAATAACGACAACCTTGTACAAATAAGCAAACAAAAAAATACGACTTAAACAACTATCTAACAACCACTTGTATCTATTTTTAAAAAAAATAGTTTTTTTGTCTTGCCGGAAAAAAAAGAAAGTATATATTTGCATCACCTTAGAAAAACGCACAGGGCGTAAAACAAAGGAAGTTCTAAAAAAAGGTGGCGTAGTTCAGTTGGTTAGAATGCCGGCCTGTCACGCCGGAGGTCGCGAGTTCGAGTCTCGTCGTCACCGCTTAGTCAGTCAGACAAAAGATAGACAAATGATGAAAAGGAGTGTAGCACAGATGGTTACACTCCTTTTTTGTTTTGTGTAATGCCATCAAAAGGACAAATAAATTCCAAAAAACGACAAAGAAAGGTTACCAAAAGGTACACATTTTTGCGAAGTGTTTTCTGTAACCATTTCCGCCATAAGTCTCTGATATGTCGCGTTTTGACTTCGTGCAACTAGCTTAATTAATATAGTTTTCATCTTAAAATTAAGCATCATGAAAAGTACATTTAAGATTTTGTTTTACGCCCGTAAAAATTACGTAACCAAAGACGGGGATGTTGGAATTATGGTTCGTATTTCATTAAATGGTCAAAGAACTCAGTTTAGTTCGAAATTATTAGTACCACTTGAATTGTGGGATACAGGCGCTAACCGTGTGTCAGGGAAGTCTCATCAGGCGAGGCTAATTAATGATACCTTAGATGGAATAAGAACATCGATTAACACACATTATCGTGAACTGGAGAAAAAGGAGTCAGTTGTAACTGTCGAAAAAATTAAAAATGCCTTTTTAGGACTTACCGGAGACCATCAACGACTCCTCGCGGTTTTTGAGGAACACAATAAGCAAATAGAGAAACTTATTGGTATCAGTAAAAGCAATGACACTGTTCAAAAGTATTGGAGGACATACAGGCGCTTAAAAGCATATATTGAACTTCAATACAAATTAGAAGATATTCCTCTCGTCGATATTAATTACAATTTCATAGTTGGCTATGATAATTTTTTGCGTGCCGAATGCTCATTAGGTGTAAATTCTGCTGCGAAGATGATGCAGATGTTTAAGCACATAATGATAATGGCTAAAAACAATGGATGGGTATATACAAATCCATTTGCAAATTATAAAATCCGTTTAGAAAAAGTGGACCGCGGGTTCTTATTGAAAGAAGAGCTTGAAAGGATTATGGGAAAGAAATTCTTGATTAAACGTCTGGAGCAAGTTAGGGATGTTTTTGTTTTTGCCTGTTTTACCGGACTAGCATTTGTAGATGTTTATAAATTAAGAGAACGTCATATAACGACTTCTTTCGATCAAAAATTATGGATTATTAAAAAGCGACAGAAAACCAATATTGAATCTCGTATTCTGTTACTTGATGTTCCTAAAATGATTCTGGATAAATACAAAGGGAAATTGGAAAAAAGGAGAGTGTTGCCAACACTTTCTAATCAGAAGATGAACGCATATTTAAAGGAGATTGCAGATTTATGCGGTATTAAAAAGAATTTAACTTTTCACGTTGCCAGACATACTTTTGCCACTTCTATGACATTTTAAAATATCTAACTGTAAAACAACAACTTGAAAAAAAAGAAACCCGGAATTGGTAATGATTTAGAAACGAGCGAAACTCTTTTGTTTGCTTGATTTTTCTATTGTTTCAAATAACTCTATTCGCCAAAAGTAAGTATTAAATACAAAAATCCAAATCTTGGAATATTTACTTTTTTGATATAATAAATTGTAGTCGGACAAATATTTTGACTAAAGTGTGTATCACTTTTATATCATTCGTGGTTCAGTGCCACTGGTTTCTCTTCAGCTCTTGTGGCTGCAACTCAATTTAGATAAGCTGCCCTTTTAGGGGGGGTACCTTTTTCGTATTCACAAAATACACTACAATCAAAACGCTTGTCAATATTTCGGCAACAGGTACAGCCAACCACGCCCCTGTTGTGTTTAATAGCTGAGGCATTACTAGAAACGATACAAACAAAAAGAGATATCCACGCAACATAATTATCAACGTAGCCGTTTTGTGTTGTTCCACACTTTGGAAATATCCAACAACAACAATGTTGAGCATAAAAAACAAAGATGCCAGACTAAAATAAGGTATCCCATCCACGGCAATACGAAAAGCATTTGATGATTCGTCAAGAAAGAGAGCAACCACATATTTACTAAAAAACATGAAAAATGAAGTGGTTATTACTCCAAACACCAAAGCTGTTTTTATAGAAATCAAACCAGCAAGCGACGACCTGTGTTTGTTTCCTGCCCCATAATTAAAACTGATAATCGGTTGTGCCGACTGAGCTATGGAATTGCCCATCATAAACAATATAGGAAAAAGATAACAAGCAATTGAATAGGCTGCAATGCCATCTTCGCCCAACAAGCCGACAAACACATTATTCCCCAAAGCTGTCATAAACGCCAACGCCGTTTCGGCAATAAAAGCAGAAAACCCCAAGGTTAAAATATAACCGACATTTTTAACCGTAAAAATCAAATTCCTGCGACTGAATTGTGGCTTGTAAAACCGTAATTTCTTTGGCGTAAAAAAAAGATACCCCAACACCATCACTCCTCCAATGGTCATACTAATTCCTGAGGCAAATGCTGCTCCTTTCAGTCCCCAACCTAAGGGAAAAATAAACATATAATCCAGAAAAACATTTAAAACGGCAGGAACGACATTACAATACATCGCATATTTGGGCGAACCATCGAGCCTGATAAAAAACAGACCGATTACGGTAATCATACTAAAAACTGAGAAAGGAATAATCCAATTCATATACTCCAACACGGAGGGCATCAACAACTCGGTAGCACCAAATAATTGTGCTACTTGTCGGTTAAACAGCAACAACAACGCCGTAACAATCAACACCAACACCACCGAAACCGTTAATGTTTGTGAGAAGTTAATACTTGCCGCTTTAAACTTATTTTTTGACAGATGAATTGAAACAACAACAGAAGCCCCAATCCCAAACATTAGCCCCAAACCTGCAAAAAGCATAAATAAGGGAGCAGCAATATTTACCGATGCCAGTCCGTTACTGCCAACGCCACGCCCTACAAAAATGCCGTCGATAACCGTAATTAGCGACATCGACAACATTCCCAACAACGTAGGAACAAACATTTTTCGAAACAATACCGAAATCTTTTCTTTCCCAAAATCCAAATGCTCACTATTTACTTGTTCCATAAACAACCTTTTATCTTCAATATTTTTTTAGACGGCAAAGGTAGGCGGACATTTGTTCGCTGTTAAATTATTTTCCGAACTAAACTATGTTATTTAGGAACACCCCTACTTATACTTATTCCTAAATTCCATTGGCGACATTCCCACGTTTCGTTTAAAAAACTGCCCGAATGTGGCTTGGTCGGGAAAGTTCAATTTATAGGTAATTTGTTGTGTGGTTAAATCGCTCGACAAAAGCCATCTTTTGGCTGTTCCCGACACATAAAAGTCAATGATTTCTTTGGGCGTTGAACGAACGGTTTCTTTTGATACCGTATGCAAATACCGACTGGAAATATTTAATTTGTCGGCATAAAATTTTATGTCGCGATGCTCGGTGTGGTGGTCGTTGCACAGTTCGCAAAACGTATCGAAAATATACGATTTTGAATCTTTGGGTGTCGTCTTTATTTTTTCGGAAACCAACTTGTAGGTCAGGTTATACATTTCGTAAATGTAATTAATCGTCAGGTTCACAGCCATTCTGTTTCGGTACTCGTACTCCGAATTTTTATGAAGATTGCAGAGTAGTCGAAATGTCAAATCAACCGATTCAAAATCCGTTTCATTATAAAAATCAGGTCGGCAATGTAATATGGTATTTACCACCTTATTGTCGAGTACAGGATATATTTCATTAAAAAATTGAAGCGAAAACCGACAAGTCGTCATTAAGAAATCATCACTGCATTCAATCATACGAACAAGCATACAATCCAATAACATAAAATTGGTATGGGCTTTCAACTCATAATCCTGCGAGTTAATCGACATTAAAGCCCTGCCTTGTTCGCACTTCACAATTAAAACTTCCGAAGTAAAAACATATTTCCCCACAAATTCTTCTCCATTGGTTTGTTCAACCACAAAATCGTAATCAGGTTCGGCAAGTTTCATTGTTTCCATTCGCATTTTTTTGCAAAAATAACACTTGTTCCTGATTTACACAATCCTGTTCATTTTTTAATCCATTTAAGAAATAACATAGCCTTACTTTTGCACCTGCATTTAATATAAATACATTTTTAAATAGACATATATGAGTAAAAAAATTTTGGGTGTTTGGTTAATACCCCTTGTAATGATGTTGGCATCGTGTGGAAAAAAGGATGTTGGCGATGCACAGAGTAAACAGTATAAACTGTTAGAAATTAGCAAAAAAGACATAACCCTGACCAATACTTATTCGGCAGCGATACGTGGTCGGCAGGATATAAAAATAATACCGAGGGTCGATGGTTACCTCACCGATGTTCTCATTACCGAAGGCAGCAAAGTAAAAAAAGGACAGGCGTTGTTCATTATCGACCAAACCTCATACAAAGCAGCATTAAGTGCAGCAAAAGCCAATGTTGCGGTTGGCGAGGCAAGTGTAGAAACAGCACAACTGACCTACACGAGCAAACAAAACCTTTACGACAAAAACATTGTTTCGGATTTTGAATTAATCTCGGCAAAAAATTCTTTAAAAACAGCTAAGGCTCAGCTCGAACAGGCAAAAGCACAAGAAATTACGGCACAAAACAACCTGTCATACACCGTAATAAAAAGCCCTTCCGACGGCGTGGTCGGCAGCTTGCCTTATAGGGTTGGCGATTATGTCAGCTCGGCTATTAGCGACGGATTAACGGTTGTTGCCGACAATTCGGAAATGTACGTGTATTTCTCAATGTCCGAACGCCAAATGTTAGACATTATCCAACAATACCAAAGCATCGATTCGGCTATTGCGAGTATGCCACAAGTGCAACTGTTGTTGAGCAATCAGGCAATTTATCCGCAAAAAGGACGCATTGAAAGCATTAGCGGTGTTGTCGAAACATCAACGGGAGCAGTCAGCATCAGGGCGGTTTTTCCCAACAATGCAGGTCAATTGCTCAGTGGCGGTGCAGGAAGCGTTATTGTTCCCTACATCCACAATCAAGCCATCATCGTTCCACAAGAAGCCACCTTCGAAATTCAGGATAAAACATACGTGTACAAGGTGGTTGACGGCAAAGCGGTATCAACAATCATCGCTGTCGATAAAATCAACAACGGTAGAGAATATGTGGTAACATCAGGACTAAGCACTGGCGACATCATCATTGCCGAAGGAGCTGGTTTGGTGCAGGAAGGCACAAAAGTGCAGGTTGAAAACAGTATTAAATAGAAAAGGAAATTATGAATATCAAAACTTTTATTGACCGTCCGCTTTTGTCGGGGGTTATTTCATTGGTTATTGTCATTGTGGGTGTAATTTCATTATTTACACTTCCAATAGAAAAATACCCCGACATTGCACCTCCAACCATATATGTTTTTGCACAATACCCTGGAGCCAGTGCCGAAGCCCTTCAAAAAAGTGTGGTAATGCCTTTGGAAGAATCCATAAACGGTGTGGAAAATATGATGTATATGACTTCTTCGGCATCCAACAGCGGAACGGCTTCAATATCAATCTACTTCAAACAGGGAACAAATGCCGATATGGCTGCGGTAAATGTACAAAACCGAGTTTCGCAAGCAAGCGGTGTATTGCCTGCCGAGGTAACAAAAATCGGGGTTACAACACAAAAAAAACAGCCTGGCATTTTGCGTACCGTGGCGTTGGAAAGCCCTAACGGAATTTACGACGAAGCCTTTTTGAGCAACTATTTTACCAACACCATTAAACCCGAATTGTTAAGGATTCAGGGTGTCGGAAAGGTGCAGCTTTTGGGCGGTACGTATAGTTTAAGAATTTGGCTGAACCCCAAAATTATGGCACAGTACAAATTAACATCCTCCGATATTGCATCTGCTATAAACGAACAAAATACCGAAGCTGCCATTGGTTCAATCGGCGAAAGTTCTCAGAATGTATTTCAATACACATTACGATATACAGGACGTAAATCGGATGTGTCGGAATTTGAAAATATGGTTGTGCGGACGCTTTCCAATGGCGACGAACTGCGGTTAAAAGATGTGGCAAAGATTGAACTGGGATTGAGCGAATATGCCTATATGAACACCGTAAACGGCAAAAACGGCACAATGGCAATGATTAATCAAATGGCGGGTTCAAATGCAACCGAAATCAACAATGAGATTGACGTGTTGTTTAACAAACTCGAAAAATCATTGCCCAAAGATGTTAAAATCATTACGATGGAAAACACAAACGATTTCTTGTTTGCTTCCATAAAAGAAGTGGGCATCACTCTTTTAATTGCAATTATGTTAGTGTTTCTTGTTGTCTATTTTTTCTTGCAGGATTTTCGGGCAACCTTAATTCCTACCATCGGTATTATTGTTTCGTTGGTCGGCACTTTTGCTTTTATAAACATTGTCGGATTTTCATTGAATATGCTTACCCTATTTGCCTTGGTGCTGGTCATTGGTACGGTGGTCGATAATTCCATTGTAGTAGTAGAAGCAGTACAAGTTCGTTTCGACGCAGGATATAAATCAGCTTATAAAGCAACAGTTGATGCAATGGGAGGACTTGTAACGGCACTTTTTACTACAACGCTTGTTTTTATGGTCATATTTATTCCAGTATCGTTTATTAGTGGTACAAATGGTGTATTTTATAAACAATTTGGACTAACAATGGCAGCAGCCGTAGGTATTTCATTTATTAGTGCCTTGACGTTAAGCCCTGCCTTGTGTGCCGTTATTTTACGCCCAAATCCCGAAGAAGGCAAAGGCAACCCTTTGGCGGCTCGTGTCCGCTTGGCTTACCACACTTCGTTCAAAGCCTTGTTGAATCGTTACACCAAAATGGCAATGCTGTTTATCCATAAAAAATGGTTGGTTTGGTCAAGTATTGCACTTACGGTTTTCTTATTAATGTTTTTTGTAAAAACAACTAAAACGGGTTTTGTCCCCGACGAAGATACAGGAAGTCTTTACGTCGATATTAGCACGCCTCCTGGGTATTCATTGGCAAAAACCAACGAAATTATGGCAGAAATCTCCAAAAGTTTGGGCGAAATTCCTGCTATCAAAGACTATTCTGCCGTGTCGGGCTTTGGCTTGGTATCGGGTTCGGGAACAAATATGGCATCTATTTTCATCCAGTTAAAAGATTGGGACGAACGCAAAGGCGACGAAAACAGCGTTAACTCGGTGATTGCAGAAATATACAAACGCACCGCACACATTAAAAGTGCTAACGTATTTGCGATGGCTCCGGGTATGATTCCTGGTTATGGAACAGGCGGAGGTTTTGAGTTCAGTATTCAAAACCGCACCGACGCCGATATAAAAACGTTCTACAATGTGGCACAAAACTATCTTGCCAAACTTTCGGAACGTCCCGAGGTTGCTCAAGCTTTTTCGTCATATCGTATCGACTACCCTCAATTTGCGGTTGATGTAGATGCTTCGAAATGCAAACGTTTGGGCGTATCTCCTTCCGATGTGTTAACCGAATTGGGCGCTTACTACGGCGGAAGTTATATCTCGAATATCAACAAATATTCAAAAGTATATCGTGTTATCATTCAGGCTGACCCTAAATTCAGAGACAGCGAACAATCGCTGAACAATATTTTCATAAAAGTGGGCGACAAAATGGCTCCTATCAGCCAGTTTGTGACCATAAAAAAAGAATACAGTCCGTTGGTGTTAAATCGTTTCAACCTGTACGGAAGTATGGGGGTAAACGGCAACTATGCATCGGGTTACAGCTCGGGCGAGGCAATCAATGCCGTTAAAGAAGTGGCTGCGAAGGAACTGCCTATGGGTTACAGCATCGACTTTAGCGGAATTACCCGTGAGCAAAGCAAAGGGGGCAACAACACCCTGTTTGTTTTTGCAATCTGTATTCTGTTCGTTTATTTGGTAATGGTCGGATTATACGAAAGTGTTTTTATTCCAATGGCAGTGATATTGTCCGTTCCTTTCGGCTTAATGGGTAGTTTCTTATTTGCCCGATTATTCGGGGTCGAAAACAACATCTACCTGCAAGTCGGACTGATAATGCTTATCGGTTTGTTGGCAAAAACATCAATCTTGCTTACCGAATATGCCACCCAATGTCGTCAGGCAGGAATGTCGTTAAAACAGTCGGCATTTTTTGCTGCAAAAATCAGGCTTCGCCCTATTTTAATGACATCTATGACAATGGTATTCGGTATGTTGCCCTTGATGTTTGCTTCGGGTGTGGGGGCAAACGGCAGCCGAACCATTGGGGTTGGCGTTGTAGGCGGAATGTTGATAGGTACAATTGGACTTCTTTTTATTGTGCCTGCCTTGTTTATCGTTTTCCAAAAAATTCAGGAAAAAGTGAAACCTGTTACGGTAACAACTTCCGAAGACCCGCTTATTCTCGAAGAACTGGAACTTATTAAAGAATACAAAGAACGTAAAAAATCAGAAAAATGAAACGCATATATATAGCAGTTGCTGTTGGGGTTTTGCTCAACAGTTGCTCCACTTACAAATCATTTAAAACGCCCGATGTTTCGGTCGAGAACATCTGCGGAGAAGACATTCAGATGCAGGATTCGTTGGCACAAATTCCCTCGTGGAGAGAGATGTTTGCCGACCCGAAACTCCAAACACTCATCGATTCGGGCTTAACATCAAATACCGATTTGCAAACCGCTTTGTTGAATATCGAGCAAACCGAAGCTTTGTTTCAGTCGTCACGACTTGCATTTCTGCCGTCGTTGTCTTTTGCTCCACAGGGCGGTGTTTCAAAGGTCGAAAACGCAAGTTCTACGCAAACCTACAGCTTGCCACTTACTACACAATGGGAAATTGACTTGTCGGGCAAACTTCGCAACAGCAAAGAACAGGCTCGTTCGTCGGTACTGAAGAGCAAAGAATACGCAAAGTATGTGCAAACAAAGCTTGTCGCATCCATTGCCAATAGTTATTACACCCTAATAAAACTCGATAAACAATTGGAATTGACCCAAAAATCAATTGCCAATCAAAAAGAGAATTTAGAGGTAATAAAGGAGTTGAAAAAGGCAGGAATGCAGACCGAAGCAGCCGTTAATCAGGCAACAGCCAATTACTTTAGCGTTCAGGCATCGGCAAAGGATTTAGAAAAACAAATTGCAGTTGTAGAAAACAGTATGGCGTTGTTGCTTAATGAAACACCGCACTCGGTATTGCGAAATTCATTTCCCGACAGCAAACTATTGGATGTTGAGCTAAAAGACAGCATATCAGTCATTGCCTTGTCCAACCGTCCCGACGTGAAACAAGCGGAATATGCGTTGCGGAACAACTTTTACGGAATTAATGTTGCCCGAGCTGCATTTTATCCCTCATTAACATTGAGCGGAAACGCAGGTTGGACAAATAACCTTGGAACAATTGTCAATCCAGGGAAACTATTGCTTTCGGCAACAGGAGCACTAACTCAGCCCATATTTAACCGAGGGGTAAACAAAGCCAACCTTAAAATTGCAAAGGCACAATATCAGCAGTCGTTATTATCCTTTCAAAAAGCCCTTTTAACCGCAGGCAACGAGGTTAATTCGGCATTAATAGCCTGTCAGAACAGCGAAGAAAAGTTAGCCCTGAGAGACCAACAAATAGAAGCAAACGAAAAGGCTTGGGAAAACAGTAAAGAACTGATGAAGCACAGCTCAAACACCTATTTGGAAGTCTTAACCGCCCAAAGCACCCTGCTCCAATCCGAACTAACACAAGTCTCCGACTGGTTCGAAGGCGTGCAAGGCAGAATAGATTTGTACAAAGCACTTGGAGGCGGCTTACATTAATTTGAAACGTTTAAGAAGTAGAATATAAAAAAATAAATTAAATGTAAGGACAAAGAAAGAAATCAAAATGTAAACTACAACAGGTTGTATATTTATATGAAATGAGAAAATTATATAAGATAGTATTAAACTCATTTTTTTACCATATAACCATATAAATAGTATACTATGTGTGATTTTTCTACGATGAAGTTATTCAGGTTATTATCTGAATCTTCGCAAATAACAAACCAGGAAATGCAAGATGCCTATGAAGAATTTGTAAGCCAGTTAATAACATGCAATCAATCCGAAATGAACCCTACTGAAGCCTTTCGGAAATTGAATCTTACCCGTATTGAGTTTGATGCGCTGGGGGCATTACCTTTTTATGGGCAGGGGGAAAAATGCCCGTAAAAAATCATACCTTCAAAAAACACTGGCCTTTATTGATTCCGAGACAGAACTGCTACATCTAAAAATCAGGCATCCCGAACAGTTCCAAAAGCTTACCTCCCAAACATTCAAATCCGACCTGTATATAATCCCCAAATCAAAAGGACTGGGAATTATCGGTTTTGTGGAATTGGCTGTGAGTTTATTTCTTCTGGGTGAGATATACACCAAAACGGGGAAACATGCTTCCCTGTCAGACATTGCCAAAGCCTTCGAACTGATGTTCAATTTCAGTTTTGGCAGCATCTATAAAAAGCGGATTACCCTGTTTGACCGTAAACCTTATAACCTCACCAAATTACTGGACAGCCTTAAAAACCTGCTTTTAAAAGAGAATAAAAACAAGATGCAAAATAATGGTTCCTGATATTTTTTATAACTAGGCACATACAACTACAAAATAGGGAGGTTCCTAGAGACCTCCCTATTTTTACTGCTTCTATCTGCCGTCCTTTGCTTTGTCAATGCATTGAAACCGGAAGTGTATAACTTAAAAACAAAGCAAAATCATGTATATCAATAACGATGAATTTGAAAAGTGGATGGAAAAGCTCTCCACGAAATTAAATGAGATTGGGCGGGACATAAAAGAAATGACAGGCAAAAGCGAGGTAAATATTTTGGATGAAAATGATAAATTACTGGACAACCAGGATTTGGCTTTTCTCCTGAAAGTATCTTACCGTACCCTGCAACGCTACCGCACAAGCAAAGAACTCCCCTATTTTATGATAGGTCATAAAACCTATTACCGCACTTCGGATGTCCGGGCATTTGTCCGCGAGCACATGGAATTACAGCAATTCAAACAGTTTGAAAAGGCAACTCGCGAAGATAAATGATTCTGCCCTTTAGTCTAAGCAGAATGAAGCAAATGAAGAAGGCTGTTTTTATTCTATGCCTCCTGTTTAATGGCTCCGCATTCAGCAGGAACAATCCCGCCTACCGGCTTTGATTATTCAGCTGAATTAAGCAAGAGGGAACTGGACAAGTCCTGTTCTTTCCCTCTTGCCCTTCGGGGAAAGCCTTCGGCTTTAGCGTGTTACAATAACACGCTGTTATAACACCTGTAATAATCGTTTTTTTCTTATCGCTTATCATAAGGGTGTTAACGTTGAAAATAGTCATAAAATAGTTATAACACATGGGCAATCAATACCGGAAAATCCAATTCACGACTATCGGGATAGATAAAGAAACCAATGCTTTGGTAGAAAAGGTATGTAAACGCTATTCGCTGAAAAAGGGTGAAGTTGTGAAACTGGCTTTTCAATATCTGGAGAAAGCCCATATTAACCCGGCTGACGCCCCAGAGTCGGTAAAATCAGAGCTTTCCAAAATCAATAAACGGCAGGACGATATTATCCGTTTTATCCGGCATTATGAAGAACAGCAGCTTAACCCGATGATACGGGCAAGCCATTCGATTGCCACCCGTTTTGACAATGTTGCCAAAACATTGGAAAACTCAATCCTTTCACAACTGGAAGCGAGCCGGGAAAAACAATATGCCATACTGCAAAAAATCAGCGACCAGTTTGGCAAACATGCCGATGCAATAAATAACCAATCCCGGCAAATCAATGCTTTGCACCAGTTACAGCAAAAAGAAAGTTCAAAACTGATAAAGCTGGTTAGCCTCTATACCGATTTGGCAAGTTGCGGGGTAATGGATGGAAAACGCAAAGAAACACTGAAAACAGAAATCACCAGTTTGATAAACGACCAGTAAAAACAAGATTAAGGGAGCTATGAATATCGACTTTCCACCGCCATCGAAAAACGGGGTTTATAACAATGCAGGCAGTAGCCGGAGATTGGCAAATTACCTGGAACATGAAGATTTAGAGCGGATGGAACAGGGCATTTATACCGAAGGCTTTTTTAACCTTGCAGAAAATGATATTTACAAATCGAGGGTCATAAAGGAAATAGACAGCAACATCGGACAGTTAATGAAGACAGACGCTAAGTTTTACGCTATCCATGTTAGTCCATCTGAAAAGGAAATTCAAAGGATGGGAAACACTCAAGCAGAACAGGCAGAAAATATGAAACGATATATTCGCGAAGTGTTTATTCCCGAATATGCCCAAAACTTCAACAAAGGCTTATCAGCAGAAGACATCAAATTCTTTGGCAAAATTCATTTCAGCAGGGATAGGTCAGATAATAAACAAAATATGCACTGTCATTTAATTGTCAGCCGGAAAGACCAATCCAACAAAAAGAAGTTGTCCCCATTGACCAACCACAAGAATACAAAGAAAGGCGTAATCAAAGGTGGCTTTGATAGGTCAAACCTGTTCCGGCAAGCCGAAAAAGGCTTTGACAGGTTATTTGACCATAACCGGCCATTAACCGAATCTTTCGAGTATTACAACACCATGAAGAACGGCAGCATCTCCGACCAACTAAAAATGCAGGAACAGGAATCGGAAGCCAATGAAATACCCTTTGCCGGTGAAAAGAAAAATACGGCTGAGGAACAAACAAAAACAGATTTAAAAGCAGGCTTAAATATCTCCATGCCACAGCAGATAAGCGAAAACACTCTGTCTTCTTTATTTTCAGTTCTCCCATTGGATGATACTTTTACCGACAACCAGCAACAGCGACAGCCCCGAAAGAAGAAGAAACGCAGAAAAGGTTTTAGAAAGTAAAATTGGGATTAATGTGTCAAAAGTTATTTCCCGCACCTATCCAGTTATCTCCCGTTTAGGTCTGCCCAACCGTTTGAAGGGCGGCAGCCCACGGGGATAACTGGGGCGCGAGAATAACTTTCGCCAGTTTAATGGTAGCTTTTAAGCCACTTCACGACAACACCGGCCATTGCTGCTAATTTCCGGGAACAGGTTGTGAATCTGTTTTACTTCGCTTGAAAATCATTGCAATAAAAACAGTTTTAGTAACCAGTTAAACAAATTGAATTATGGATATAATCGCAATTGAAAGCAAAACTTTCGAACAAATAAAAGAACGTTTTGAAGATTTTTCCAGGCAGGTCAAAAGCCTGTGCGGGGACAACCGGGACAATGACAAATGGCTGGACAACGATGAAGTTTGTGAGCTTCTGCAAATATCGAGGCGAACTTTACAGTCGTACCGGGATAACGGCATCCTACCGTATTCGCAAATAGGTAGAAAATGCTATTACAAAGTAGCAGATATTGAAAACCTCATTAACCAGTCACAAACGCCAAAATAACAGTAGTGATGGAAACGAAATATATCAACCCGGACAGGCTGACCGGAACATGGGAAAGTGTGAACTTAAATCCGACTGTTATTATTTATCAGGATAGAGAAAGCTACCGGCTTAGCATTATTCACATAAATGAAACAAGCAAACAGGCCAGTCCTGCAACCTATGAAATACAGGAAGATGAAAACGGGTTCTTTTTCAATTATAACCTGAAACGAATGGCTATTGGCTATGATGCTAAGCTGGATATATTAAACCTCTCCTTGTTAGGGGATTATTTACGGAAGTAAAAATTAAAGACATGGAAATACTGGACAAAAAATCAACGGAAATCGTCTATCTTTTTGAGGAGTTGGATGAGTTGTTAAATATTATACAGCAAGCCCTCAAAAATCGTACTCCCCACCTGAACGGCGAAAAATTTCTGTCAAACCGTGATGTTTGCCAGATGTTGCATATTTCTTCCCGCACTTTACAGGATTGGCGCGACACGGGCAAAATACCGTTTATTCGGATTAAAGGGAAGATTTTGTATAAGGAATCACTGGTCTTAAAATTACTAGAGCAAAGTGCTGAAAAATAGAAGATAAAAAATAATTATGTCGGATATATTTTGTAAACTTGAGTCATAAAAAATGGGAAAATATGTCAAAAATTATAGAAAAATACGATTTCTTAGTTGAGGATAAATATGGAAATAATATTCAGGTGTTTGCAAGAATCGAAGAAGAAAAAAACCTCTACTGTTGGTACGTAAGTCACCTGACAAAGCCTCAAGACTCAGAAATGATTGGGCTTTATTATGCGTCGAATAGGGAATCTACTTTAAAAAGAGCCAAAGCATTTTTAAATTCATATATTGATATGATGAGGCGTTCTAAAGTCGTAGTACCGAATGAAAACTATTAATAATTTCAATAAATCGGATAGAAATCTGTCCGATTTATTCCCCATTCATATCTATTATTAAATAATTTAAGTTTCCCATGTCTCTAAGCAGCTTCTGGAAGCTGCGATTCTATTAGCCTGAAGATTTTATTTTCTTCTGGTTTGTTTTTCATGACATTAACAATCAGCTCATTAAAATTACTATCGATTAAATCTGCGATAATTTGTAACAGTTCAAGTATAAACCCCCATATTCTTAACGATATAGTGAGTTCCATCGCTTGGTCTGATGCGTGTTCAAAAAGAGCGCCAATGGTTTCGTAAGCTTCAAACCTTTTAGCCAGGCTGAAAACATTGTATTCTATCATTGCGATTGATATGTCTGCAATTTGCGCATCAAAGTCCCTTGATTGTGATTTGCCCAGGCCAAAGTAATTTTTTGATTCTTTGAAAAACACCTCGATACACCAACGGTTACTGTATATTTCATAAGCCTTCAGTATACCGAGTTTTGTATTTGACGAAACCAATAAATGCCATTTGCCACGTTTGCTTGTTTTGCAGAAATACAGTTTCAGTTCCTTACCTTTATATTCTACTTTCACCTCGGCACAATATAATTTCAGGGCTTTGACCCATTTTACCCGTTTACGCTGTTTGAGCAACTGTGCCAGTTCTTTGGCGCTGTAATCTTTGCCATTGAAACAGTATTTCGCTTTTGCCATTTTTGCCATTGCGACAATGTTCATGTCCAGCGATAATGCCGCAGATAAGATTGCTTCACAAAAGAACCAACTGTCCATGAGCAAATAATCAGCTTTTATCCCGTTGCCAACAGCTTTTTTGAGCATTTTTATGGACATCCATATTTTGTTGTTCAAAAGTTCTTTTTCCCGGTTAGAACCACTGCTGCCCTTGTCCCTCGTTTTCGAGAACTGTTTTTTGCGTTGTTTTGCGGTAAGGCCATAGGGCTTTTTCTTGTTCTTCCCTTTTTCTTTGTGCAAGGAAAAATCCAATAAGAAAAAACTCTTGCCATCCCACAAGCCAATGAACAAGCCCTTGTACCCAAACAAACGGCTATGTTTTACATGCGACCATATTTTGCTTATATGTTCGGTTTTATAGGTCGATTTCTCAAAATCGGTATCATCTATAATAAGACACCGGGCAGCCCCTTGCTGAACGGACGAAGAACGTTCAATTTGGGCAAAAAGTGCTTTGTTGCATTTGGAAACTACAGAACGCCAGTTTATCCTGCAATCGTTTTTAAACCTGTAAAACGTATTTTTCTGTGCTTCGAAGGTTTTGCGCAAGTAGTGGCTGCTATATGAATAAACATTGGGTATGGAATAGATAGGGAACAACAACAATCCCAACAACAGGTCGCTTTTCCTGTAATTATGCCGGGGCATTTCCTTTTGCCCCAATTGTAGCCGTTGTAAGTTTAGTAACTTGTAAAGTTCCATAATCCTAAAAATTCCTTTTTCAGTTGAAGTGAAAAAGCTGTTTATCTCTGAAAAAACTTTTGTACTTTTATTCTGAAGCATGTCCCTGTTTTTTTATGTAGCACCATTAATTTACTGAAAATTAATGGATTAACAAAACAAATCATGCTTCTTTTTTCTTGATTGTCAATGTTTTATATCTTTTGAAAAACATCAGTTAAATAATACTCGCCTTCTTTTTTATACCACTTAATGCCTGTAATTTCCCAAATGAGGTCTTTTATATATTCAGGAATATTATCTACCCTAGATTCAATACCATCGAAATTGACAACGACAAATTTCCCTTCATCAAATATATCCTCCATATGAATATTTTCACCAATACGAGGAATAATGGGAAATTGCCAGTCATAGTGAAACTCGCCAACGATTCCGTCTTTTGTCTCTAACAAGAATAGTATCTTCATTTTGTTGTTTTTAATGGTGAATGTTTTAGTATATCTATTTTAGGGGGCTATTGTGGCTTTAATTTATTCAAATTAGTATTCGTGAAAAATCCCAACTCATGCTTTGCTTGCTCAACTTTATCGATTGTCTCTTTGCTAAGTTCAGGGATATTGAAATACGCATAATCAAAAATTCGTTCTCCCTGTGGATTAACTCCAATGGCGATGCCAATTATTATTGGAGTGGTTGGAGATGATTTCCGTGCAATCAGACATCTCAACTCAAGCTCCTTTTCCCTATACTCCCAATTTTTGGAATCTATTTTGAGATAAACATAAGCTTGTTGTGTATCAATTTCCAATTTTATTATTCTTGCTCTAACATTTTTAATAATTGCATCTTCTATTGCTTCTCCCAAAACAATTCTGTTATTACGACATTCTAACGCGATGATTCTTGTTGCAATTTCTAGTTCGCTCCATTTTTGCGAGTTTGATTTGTTTTGAATATGCAATTTAAATAGATGGTTTACTATTTCATCCCATATTAAACTAATTTGTATATCCTGTTGCCATCTATTGTATTCTTTTGATTTAATATACTCATCCCAAAGTCCCCTATCAAGTGTCACAACATTAGGAATATTTTTAGTGTTTAGCTCCAGCGCGGTCTTTAAATAGAAGGCTAAAAAATCTACTTCCTTATAAAGCATTATTCTCTTGCCTTTTGCAAATTCTTCTTTTGCTTTTAAGTAGTTAATGAAATCAGGGAAAGTATCCAACTCATTAATCACGGTAAAGGTTGATTCTTCATCAAACACATGAATGAAACCATTTCCAAAATCACCTGATTCAAGAGGGAAATCTTTGTTACTCCCAAATGCAACAGCTATCCTATAGATAGCCCTTGTCCTTCGATTGGCTAATTTAATAGTTGTTTCCCTGTCATTAAGAATTATATCATCTACAGTTTCTATAAATCTTTCGGCTCCAAATATTTGGTCAATAGAACCCGTTATTGCTTTCTTATACCAGCGTTCGTATTTTACAGATACTTCTGGATGGTTGGATACCCTTATATCTTTAACTGATATAATTACAATATCATTACCGCATACAATTAGTATATCGCAAAGCTCTTTCCCTTTTTTTCCTAAAGGACTTAGATAACTCCAAAATGGTAAAAATGATTTTTCGCAAAGTTTGGATACATATTCTTCTGAAGGAGTCATATTTATTAATGTTTTTCTGAATCAGATAATACTTTTCTGATAAAAGCTGAAAAAGTAACCTTACTGTAGTAATTTCTCCTGAACGAAATTATATAAGATATGATTTTATTTTTCAATGTCTCTGTAATTGTAAATGAAAGGGGAACAAAATTCTCATCTTTATAATGCAGTTTGTCATATTGATGATTTCTCCTAAAACTACGATAGTTATCTTCAATAATTATCCTGCAATACGAACTTAAACTTCTTCTGTTTTTTACAGAAAGCCTAAGCAATTCATCTCGAAGACTTTTTGGAACTCTTACCGAAATTGGATGTGCTTTTTCTAAACTACTGTTTTTAATCACTTTAGTTCTATATTGTATTAAGAGTTATACGAAGATACAATTTTGTCCTTTCTCAACCAACATTCTGACCTTACATTTAAGCTGTGGCAGCAGCGTATTGAAAATTTTTTAATTTTTAATACGTGAGCCATGTGCAAAAAATCAGAAAAGAAAAAAAACAGACAAGTAAGAATCTTTCTTTTTATTCTATTATTACAATTTACCCATACTGTTGCAGAGTCTTTGGTCATTTTTAAAAGTGAAACAGACAATGGTATTATTCTTCTAAAAATGATATCAGTAATTGTTTTATTGCTGATATTTATATTAGGGAGTAAAATAAGATTATAAAGGCACTGAAAACAATACAAAAAACCTAGATGTAGGGATGTGCATGTATACATTCTATATAGAAAACTCCATACCGAAAATCAGAAGTATAAAGTATTTGGGAAGAGGCATTCCTGATTAATTAACAGATTCTTTCAATGTCTCAGATGCCTCCAATTGGTATTTTTTTCCCATTGCCAAGCATAGTTCGAAAATAAACAAGGGTCGAAATACAATCTATCAATAATATTCAGAAATCTATTTGCTTTTAATAATCCTCCTGTATGCTCTGGTTCCATAGCAATTGTAAATCCTTGAAGTCGTTGAAATATCCATGATATAACAGGTCGTTCTAATTTAAACATTTCAATAACCTCTTTTTTCTTCATATAGCTAAAATCGTTACCAATACCATTGAGAGGATTGTTTATTGTAAAAAAATCAAGGTCAACATCAAAATATACTTGACTTTCCGAGGATGACAATAAATAACGTTCTAATTCATTATAATTTTTAAATCTTTTTACATTATGCTTATTCCCATATTTATCCTCGAAAACCTGGTCATTCCATCTGTTCATAGAACCCTGTTTACAATGAACGTAAATATTTCCAATTAAATTAAGGTATGCAGCCGCCATTATTTGTTCGTCATTTATAGGGGATAGATTTGCCCAAGTGTATAAAGAAACATCTTTATTGGAAGATGTTTCTAACTCGTCAAGCCAATATTTTTGAGTTTGAGTCGGCCACGCTAAATCTTGGTGCCAATCAATTGTTACAAGGCATGGTAAATCAATATGTTTCTTTTCCGCCAAAATATTTTTAGTCCATTTATTCCAGAAGAAAAAGGCGTAACGATGCTCTTGAAATAAAGCTAGTTCAATTCCATTTCCTGCGTCCAGAAAGGGATGAGGCAAGCTTTGTACCATCGTTCCTGGAGGAGTAATATATTTATCATTTCCGAAATGCAAATCCATAATTTATATGCCAGAGTTTAGATTTATCCTTTCAGAAAGTATTGCATGTCCAAATTCGTTACCATAAACGTCTTCTATAAAACCCCATTTGAACAGTGAAGTATTTAATTGAAAATGGTTCCT
>CAXXRZ010000002.1:0-131379 GCA_963668205.2 uncultured Draconibacterium sp.
GAAAGATCCGTCGAGGCGTTGTCCTAAAAGGGTAAAATCAAAGCCAATATCTTTAGTCGCCACGGTTTCCCAAGTGAGCACATCGCTTACCAATTCAGGCATTGTCGAATATTGAGGAAGAGAACCGTCTGCATCAAAAACGATATAATTGGCAGTCCCTACACCAATAGTAGAAAGGTAGGGGTAATATTGTTGCGATCCGTCATAACTTATCGACTGGTTCCCGAGTTCACCATAGGAAACGCGCAGTTTCAGGTTGTCAATGAAATCAACATCGTCCATAAATGTTTCCTCCGATATCCTCCAGCCCAAGGAACCGGAAGGGAAAAATCCGAACCTGTCTTTTTCAGGGAAACGCGACGAGCCGTCATAGCGTCCGCTCAGTTCCAAGAGATACCTGTCTTTGTAAATGTAATTCAACCTGTAGAATGCGCCCCTTAAGGCATATTCATCGCTGCTAACGCCCAGTACCTGTTCCCCAAGCGTGGCTGCGGGGTGTGTTACTTCATTGGTGATCAAGTCGTATCCTGTCCCGCCAGTTTTGTCGGTACGGTAGTGTTCCTGGTTAAAGCCTACCATTGCTTTTATATAATGGCCGCCCAAATCATCGCGTTCATATTCGGCGTAGGTGTTAAATACATATCTCTTCGCCAACCTCATATACATTGAGGCATAAGTTTGGTCTGTTTCACCGTAAGAAAAAGGTTCGGGGTTTGTAATCGCATCTTCGGTCAAAAACTGTATCGATGTTACTGCATCGTCTGTTTGGGTTGTTTTATAGTTGTACGAAATTTCGCCCCTCAGCCTTAAATTTTTTATAGGTTTCAGGGTCAAGCCTGCCGTGGCCCAGGTGTCGTAGCTCTTTGAAACAGTCCTGCTGCCTTCGTCGAGGTAGCCTATTACGTTTTCGAAATACATACCCGCATATTCCGGGTAATCAGGATCGTTGTCAGGGAATTTGACCGGTTCTATCGGGGAATAAAGATCGACTGCGGCAGGTCCTATTTTGTTCACTCCGTAATCATGCGGTTTGTCGCTTTTTATCATATTTATTGCCACTTTTTGGTCGATGCTGATCCAGTCGGCAATTTCCTCCGACACTTTAAGCATTATGTTGTTCCTGGAATACTCATCAGTGCCGAATTTATAAATACCTTCTTTTTTGAAATTGGCGACAGAAGCAAAGAAGCTTACTTTTTCTGTACCTCCCGAGATCGTCAGGTTGTGTTTATAAGAAGGGGAAAAGTCCCTTATCAGCAGGTCCTTGAAATTGTTGTACCCGTAAAATTCAAAGTTATTGTCAACAATTGCATATTCGGGAGAATTGTTAGGGTCTTCGTAATAAGCCTTTACCGCAGCAACATATTCATCGTCATGTTTTGCGGCATCGCCGTCGTTGGTGTACATGAGGTTTTTGTATGTTACATGGTCGTAGCTGTTGCCAACTTTGTTGTACCCCTTCATTATAGGTGCGCTCAAAGCTGTTTCATGCGAATATTTTACGGTGATTTTGTCCTTCCCTTTAGCCGATTTTGTAGTGACCAGTATAACCCCGAAAGCTGCCTTGCCACCATAAATAGCAGCGGCAGAAGCGTCTTTTAGCACCGAAATGCTTTCTATGTCGTTAGGGTTTATGTCTTCCAAATCCATTGGGACCCCGTCTATCAACACATATGGGCTGCCTCCGTTAATCGATTCATAGCCCCTGATGTTATAGTCAACCGCGCCTTCGGAAACATCGCCGCTGGTGAAGTTGATGTTAAGGTTGGGGATTACGCCCTGCAAGCCTTCCCCTGTGGTAGAAATTGGCCTGTTTTCGAGCGACTCGTTGGTCATTACGCTTACAGCACCTGTCAGGTTCACTTTTTTCTGCGTGCCATACCCAACAGCAACGACCTCCTCTATCCCGATGGCATCTTCTTCCATTGTGACATTGATGGTTGCTTTCCCATCTGTCGCAAATTCTTGGGTCTTCATGCCCACAAAAGAAAAAATAAGTATTGCATCATTGGGGATGTTCGGCAAGTAATAATTCCCATCGATATCGCTGACCGATCCCTGGGTGGTGCCTTTTACCACGACTGTTACCCCTGGCAAAGGTTGACCCGATGAATCTGTCACTTTGCCGGACACATTAAGCACCTTTTGGAACGCTTCGGTTTTTTTTTGCCCGTCCTTGGAAAGGATGATCATCCGATCGTTTATGATATACTTGATTTCTGTTTTGTCAAAAATAGCATCTAAAATTGATTCGATCTGCACATTTTCAAAATGTACGGAAACTTTGCGATCCAAATCAAGGTATTCCGTGCTGTAGGCGAACCGGTATTTACTTTGGTCCTCTATTGCGCCCAGCACCTCCTTTACGCTCATGTCCTGGCAATCTAAGCTTAACCTTAAGTTTTGGCTCACACTGGCTCCTGCCGAAAGCAGGCTTAAAAAGAAAACAAACAACGACAGTTTCATCGTAATAATAATTTTTCTCACCTGGCACCAGGTGACGGGGGCATGCAACCCCCTGGTTTTACAATCTTTTTTCATAAATTTGTATTGTTAATTAAATTATTCTCTTCGACATCAACGAAGAGTTTGCCAACAGGGAAGTGCTACAACACTTTCCTGTTTTTTTACTTTTTATTTAAATAAATTACCCCTCCTTTCTGATATGCTTTAACTGGTGCGATGCTCTGTATCATCTTTAAAAAATCCAAAAAGTCTTCATCTTTTATGGAAAATGTAACTTTATAGTTTTCAATCTGTTTGTCGATAATTATTTGTTGGCTGTACCTTTTCTGCAATTCTGGCAACACGTCTTTTAGCGGTTGGTCGTAAGCGTATATTATGCCTTCTATCCACGAAGTGTATTGTTTGGCCACAACAGGGGTGATGGAATATTTTTTTTCGGATTTGCCATATACCATCATTTCATCGGGTTTCAGGCTTGCAAAAGGTTTTGTGCCGTTGCCGGGCAATAAGTCAACTGCCCCCTCAACAAGTACTACGCTTATGTCTGGGGCACCAGCATAATTTTCAACACTGAACCGTGTGCCCAAAACTTTTACTTTGATGTTGCCGCTATGTACCATAAACGGCAGACCTGCATTTTTTGTGACATCGAAATATGCCTGTCCGTTTAGTATTATGTCCCGGCTGTCGGTACTGAACCTGTTGTCGTATTTTATGCTGGAGCCTGAATTTAACCATACCGTTGTGCCATCGGGGAGTATGGCTTTTGAAATTTGCCCGTCATCGGCCAAAACGGTGTTGTACAGAACCTGTTGGGCAACGGGTTTTCCGTAGTAGTGCAAATATAAGCCCCCCAATGCAACAACGAGGAGTATTGCTGCGGCATATTTGTAGAAATGCTGGTGTAATTTGAGTTTCTTGATTTTTGTTGCCCTCTCTTCCAGTATTTTCGATTTAAACTTATCTAATTCTTTCAAGGTATATGGAGACACCTTGTCTTCATCGAAATCTGTTTCCCAGTCTTTGACGAGCTTCTTGAACTCGGCCAGGTTCTGTTTATTGTTGAGCCAACGTAGAAGGGCATAGGTTTCACCTTTCGATGCCTTTCCCCCCAGGTATTTTTTGATTATTGGTCCCATTAGTAGCCTTTTTCAACAATGAGTACAAAAAAATTGAAAAAACCCTATGGTTACCAATAAAAATTATTGAAGTAATAACAGCAATACGATAGAAAGTGCGGGGAATTTTTTTTCAAGTTCTGAGCGCAGTTCTTTTTTTGCGTCACGCAGGTATTTTTCAACCGTTTTTATTGAAATGCCCATCTGGACGGCTATTTCTTTTTGTTTGTAGCCTTCTACTTTGTTTTTCAGTAGGGCTTCCCTGTTTTTTTCTGGCAGCCCGTCAATTGCTTTTTTTAGTGCGTCTATCAATTGTCCCTCTAGCGATGGTTCTTTCCCGTTGTTAAGGTCTAGTTGGTATATGTATTGAAATTCGTTTGGCTCGGCACCTTCCTTTAAGTAGCTGAATTTATACCTCGATTCTTCTTTTAGGTAATTCAGGCACCTGTTCCTCAATGAAACAAAAAGCAGGCTTTCAACTGATTTGCCGGGGTTTATTTTTTGCTTGTTTTCCCACAGTTTGAAAAAACATTCTTGCACTATGTCTTCAGCATCTTTTTTGTTTTTAACAAACAACTGGCAGTACCCCATCAACCGTGGATGTGTTTGCTTAAACAAAAGAGAGAAAGATTCTGCATCCCCTTCCTTCAACCTTTTATTTAGAAATTTATCCATAAGAATAGGCAATAAGTCCAGCAAAAGAACTTAATTTCCGTGAAAAACGGAAAAAAATCAGATTGTATGATTTTTTATATTGGGAGGGCAACCCTTGGTCGCTTCAGTATTATTATTGAGCAACGTACCACATCCCTTGCTTATTGGTTTTCAATCTCTTTCCAAGCCAGCGCGCTTGCCCCGACAATGGCGGCGTCTCCCGGTTTTAGCTTCGATGGCAAGACTTTGATTTTGCCTTTGTATGTAGGTAGCAAGTGTTTTTCCATGCTTTCCCTGGCCGGTTTAAAAATATAATCGCCGGCAGCAGTTGGCCCGCCAAAAAGGAAAATCGCTTCGGGACTGAGGTGGTGTACCGCATCTGCCAGCCCGAGCCCGAGCCACTCGCCTGTTTTTTTAAATACCTCCAAAGCAATTTTGTCGCCTTTTACCGCTGCTTCATAAATCATCCTTGAATCAAGCTCGTTAAACGATTTGTCGGCAAGCAGGCTATCTGTTGCATTGTAATCCACCATTAATTCAAAGGCTGTCCGCTTCATGCCCGGGGCCGAACAATATGCTTCCAGGTGTCCTCGGGATCCACAGCCGCAAAGGCGGCCTCCGGGTATCAATGTAGTATGCCCGTATTCACCTGCGAAGCCGTCATGCCCGTAAACCAGATTGCCGTCAACTACTATCCCGCTCCCGATACCGGTGCCCAAGGTAAACATAACAAAGTTTTTCATGCCCTTTGCGCCTCCGTAAATCATCTCTCCTATGGTTGCCGCATTAGCATCGTTGGTCAATGCCAGTGCCTGTAAATCAGGAAAATGCATGCGGAGCAGTTCTATGAACGGGACAGTTTCCTTGAACGAAAGGTTTGCCGTTTGTTCAATGGTGCCATTATAGTAATTGGCGTTAGGAGCCCCAATCCCAATCCCTAAAAATTCAACATCGGGATTCAACAACTTGACCGATTTTATCAACTCTTTGACCGTTGAGGACAAATCGGATATGTACCTTTCTGCATCGCCATGCCCGGGTGTAGGGACATTGTCTTTTATCATTATGTTCCCATTCTTGTCAACAACGCCAATGGCAGTATTTGTACCGCCTATGTCAATACCTATTGCTACCTTCTTCATATTTAAATTTTTAGCAAATTTAAAAATATTACGCAATATGGTTTAATACCCATGAGATAAAACAAATATCAATGCCTTGCCAATTTTTGGCAGAATAAATGTAAATTTTACGTTTTTTTAATTTATTTTTGACCTTATGTTTGATGTTCAGGTAAAAAAAGGACTTAAAGACGGGGATCCAAAGGCTTTTCAAGAAGTTTTCCGTTTAATGTACCCGCGGTTGAAAGGGTATTGCCGCCTTTTTATTTCTGACGGACATGAGGCCGAAGACATTATCCAGGAAAGTTTTTTGACGCTCTGGGAAAAGCGTGGCACTATACAGGCTTCAAATTCAGTTGAAAACCTTTTGTTCATCATTGTAAGGAACAGATGCCTGAATAGGCTGAAAAAGAAACGCTTAGAGGAAAGCAATGCCGATTTGGAAAATTTCCTCCCCAACGAGATACAATTTTTGTATCAAATAGATTTTACAGGGAGAGAGGAAAAAAGCTTGGAGGAATTGATGCTCGTGTCGTTTCACCAGGCAGTGGAGGAACTCCCCGGGAAGATGAAGTTTGTTTATAAAAAGTGCAAGATCGAGGGGAAAAAACAGAAAGATGTCGCCCTTGAGCTGGGCGTTACGGTAAAAGCCATAGAAAAGCACATTTTTAAGGCAAAACAAAATATCAGGAAAAAACTTTTGCTGCAATATCCTTCCCTTGCTTTGTTGGTATCTATTTTGATAGACAGCGTTTTCTGACACGTCAGCACGTACCGGATTCCTGGTTTTTCCGTACAAAAATCATAGAATGCAACCATTATAGCAGATTTCGTGATAATACGTCAACATAACATATTGTTTGCGGTTAAATTGCTGCCCTCAATATCTTTTTTCAAAAAAAAATGCAAAAAAGCAGGTAGGGTTTTTAATGTTTTTTTGTATTCCATTTAGACAAGCTTATGAAAAGTATAATAAAGAAATATCTTGAAAATAAAGCGAACTCCAAAGAGCAGTCCGATTTATTGAATTGGCTCCGCCAAAATGATGCCCGGCATGATTTTTTGAAATATAAATCGGAATGGAAAAAAAGCCTTGATGAATCTTGGTTTCCGGAAGATGGCAGAAAAAGCTGGAACGAGATACAGGCAGCAATGCTCCAAAACAATTTTTTCGAATTGAGGGCGGCGCATAGAAAGCAAACCATCTTAAAATATGCGGCCATATTGCTTGTTGCCATTATGTCAAGCGGGTTGATATGGTACTTTGTTTCGGGCACAGGGGGAAAGCCTGTTTATTATACCAAAATAATTGCAGAGAAAGGGCATATCTCGAAGGTAGAACTGCCTGACGGTTCGAGTGTTTGGCTAAATTCAGGTTCGGAAATGAGATATGACAATTTTTTTGCTGACGGCAACCGCAATATTTCGTTTACCGGGGAAGCTTATTTTGAAATAAAGAGGGATGAAAAAATCCCCTTGGTCGTTTCGTGCAATAATTTAAAGATAAAAGTACTGGGCACCAAGTTCAATGTTGCCTCCTATCCGGGCGAAGGGTCTGTTGACGTGGTACTGGAAAAAGGTTCGGTTGAATTGTCAAGCAACGAATCAGCATCTTTTAACTACCGGATGAAACCCGGCGAACGGGCCCGGTTTGAAACAACAAACCACAAACTGCACATCTCCCGGGTAAACACAACTAAGTTTACATCTTGGAAAGACGGGATCATAAATATTTACAACCAGTCGCTGCCGGAAGTAATAAAACGGCTTGAGGTGCGCTATAACCAGCATTTCGATTTTGAAGAAAACACCATGAATTTCCATTATACTTTTACCATAAAAAACGAACCGTTAAGCGATATTATCCAGCTTATGGAAAAAATAACGCCGGTAAAAGCGGTTCAAAAGGGAGACATAATAACCTTCCGGATGGATAAAACTAAGATGAGAAAAGTTGATAATAGATAAAAACCAGAAGTGCGGCAACACTCCTGGTTTGTTATTTATCATCTACAAATGATAAATAAATTTTTAAACTTAATTATGGGTAAAATTATGAAAAAAATCCGAATCAGGGGAAGGGGAAGGACTTCCTTTTGGAGCAAATGTTTTATGCTTATGAAAATGACATTTTTGTTCTTATTACTTGGCTTGATGCAGGTTTCGGCAAGTGTTTACAGCCAAACAACCAAGCTCACGCTTGACATGCGAAACAGAAAGGTCGTAGATGTTTTAGAAGAAATCGAGAGGCAATCTGAATTTCGTTTTGCATATAGTTCCGGTTATATCGATGTTGACCGCAGGGTCACCGTTGAACTTAACGACAAATCGATCAATGAAATCCTACAGGTCCTTTTTAATGGAGATAACGTCAGGTACGTGGTGAAAGATCGCCACATATTGCTTTATCCCCAAGAAATGGAAGGGAAAGGGGAAACAACCACAAAAGGGCAACAAGCCCCTGTTTCGGGCAAGGTAACAGACAGGGAAGGGATGTCGCTTCCCGGTGTAACGGTCCTGGTAAAGGGTACGACAAAAGGGACGGTTACCAACATTGACGGGTTTTTTAATATACCTGCCGTTAAAAACGGGGAAATATTGGTCTTTTCGTTTGTCGGGATGACATCGCAAGAATTTGAGGTTAAAGGACAACGGGACATCAACATTACCATGATGCCTGACGTAATTGGGATAGAGGAGGTAGTTGCCATAGGTTATGGGACCCAGAAGAAAGCCGATGTTACAAGTTCTTTGGCAAGCGTAAAATCAGATGACTTTAACAAAGGAGCCATTATCGATGCGGGGCAACTTGTGCAAGGCAAAGTGGCCGGGCTACAGATTACCCAGGCGAGCGGCGACCCAACAAGCACTACTTCTGTAATGCTGCGCGGCTATTCAACTTTATTGGGGACGACAGATCCTTTGGTATTGGTAGATGGCGTGCCAGGTTCTTTCTCAACTGTGGCGCCGGAGGACATAGAGTCCATTGACGTGTTGAAAGACGGATCGGCAACGGCAATTTACGGAACGCGAGGCACAAACGGGGTCATTATAATCACAACAAAAGCCGCACAACGTGACATGCCCACAACCATTGAGTACAATGGATATGTGTCAATTTCTAACTGGCTGGAAACCCCCGATTTCATGGACGCTTCCGATTTGAAGCAACGATTAAGCGAAGGATGGACTTTCTCTGGGGCCAACAACAAGGATTATGGCTATGAAACCGATTGGCTTGACGAAATTGGGCAAACAGGGCTTACCCACGTGCATAACCTTAGTTTGAAAGGGGGCACAAAAGCTACGAGCATGGTGGCAAACCTTACCTGTGACTCTAAAGAAGGTACAATTAAAACATCCGGTGCTGACAATATCCGCGCCCACATTCAGATGAAACACAGCATGTTTGACGACAAGCTTATAAGCGGCATAAATATAATCACAAGCGAAAAAAATACCGACATGCCTAACAACTGGTCTTATATTTACCGTTTGGCATGTATCCAGAACCCTACCCAGGCAGTTTATGACGAAAATGGCGATTATGTGGAACGCGATGTTTATTTTTATGACAACCCGGTATCTTATATCAATGAAAGGATTGGGACTACAAGGACACGCAATATCCGTTTTACGGGAAGCATGGAGTTCCGCCCGATAGAAAGCCTGAGCATAAAAGGCATGTACACTCGTAAAGGTAGCAGTTACCTGTCTGGATATTACTACACAAAACAGGACGTTACTACAACCGAGAGCGGATATAACGGTTACGCTTCACGCTATACATCCGAAAATATGACAGACATGGTTGAGCTTACTGCCGACTGGAAAAAGAATTTTGGGGGGCACCGCGTTTCTGCCATCGTTGGCTACAACTACGAAGACGCCACTTATGAATACTTCAGTGCCAACAACCGGAATTTCCCTACAGACAGTTATTCCTACAACAGTTTAGAAGCCGGGCTGGGCATTTCCGAAGGATTAGGAGAAGTTGAATCATACAAACAAAACACAAAACTGATCGGTTTGTTTGCCAGGGCTACTTATAACTACGACGATCGTTATTTGCTTATGCTCTCGCTCCGCCACGAAGGATCTTCAAAATTCGGTGCCGACAATAAATGGGGTAATTTCCCCGGGGTATCTGCCGGATGGCGTTTGAGCAACGAAGAATTTATGAAATCTGCCTCTTGGCTCGACAACCTCAAACTCCGCGCCGGTTTTGGTATTACCGGCACCGATGTGGCAGATCCATACCAGTCTTTGCTGTCTTATGACTATAGTGGCTATTTCCTGTACGACGGGGAATGGATACAAACCCTTTCGCCAGTAAGGAACAGTAACGAAAACCTTCGCTGGGAGAAAAAATACGAATACAACATAGGGGTGGATTTCTCTGTTTTCAACGGCCGCATAAATGGTGCTATCGATGCTTATCAGCGCGACACAAAAGACGGGCTGTATTATTACTCGGTGCCCGTACCGCCTTATCAATACAGCACAATCCTTGCAAATGTTTGCCACATAAGGAACAGGGGCTTGGAAGTGTTGGTTAACTTTACCCCCGTAAAAACAAAAAACTTTCAGTGGGACAGCAACTTAACGTATTCGTTGAACAAAAACAAACTTATCTCCCTGCAAAACGACGAATTTTCGTTAAGCACAAATTACTTCGACACAGGGCATACGGGCGAGCCGATACAGACCACCACCCACAGGGTACAGGAAGGAAATGCGATAGGGAACTTCTTTGGGCTTAAATCTGTCGGGCTTGATTCCTCCGGCAAATGGGTAGTTGAACGCTTGGAATATGACGATGACGGGAACGTTGCCGGGAAATACCATGATTTGGCGGAAAACGCAACTTCTGACGATTGGCAGATATTGGGCAACGGGGTGCCAAAGTTCAATATCAACTGGAACAACCAGTTTAGGTACAAAAATTTCGACCTGTCTATAGGCATGCGCGGGGCATTTGGTTTCCAGCTCCTAAATTACCAAAGCATGTACTATGGAAACCCGACCATCCAATACAACGTGTTGAACAGCGCATTTGACGAACATGATGTTGTTAGCGCAGAAACAGGCGAAAAAACAGGGGGGAAAGTTACCATTGGCGACTCGCAACGCTATGTAAGCCATTACATAGAAGACGGCGATTATTGGAAAATAAGCAACCTTACCTTGGGATATACCATAAACACCAAGAAAATCAATTTTATAAAAAGCCTCCGGGTATATGGTTCGGTATATAACCTTGCAACCATTACCGGATATTCCGGACTTGACCCTGAAGTAAAAGCCACATACTCAGAAGAAAGCGACGGTACTATTTATTATGATCCGGGAACTGACGACCGTGATAAATACCCTACTATCCGTTCTTATACGTTTGGCGTTAATGTGACTTTCTAAAAACATAATTTTAATAAGGATACGATATGAAAACATATAAAATAGGATTTATAACATTATTGATATTTGCCCTGTCCGGATTGACCAGTTGCTTCGATCTGGAAGAAGAGGTTTTCTCAGAAGTAACAGAAGAATCGTTTACCGCAACAGAACAGGATGTTGTTGCCCTTGTGGCAAGTGCGTACGCACCCCTTGGTTTTATTTTTAGCTGGCAAGGGCTTTTTGACAACCAAGAAGAACCGGGAGACATTATGATCACGCCGACCCGCCCCAACGGATGGGACGATGGAGGCACATACAGGCGCATGCACAAGCACACATGGACCGATGAAGAGTGGCAGCCATGGAATGTTTATCTTCAATGTTATAGTGGGATAAACAACGCAAACAGGGTAAAAGACCAGATTGAAGCAGACGAGTTGCCTTTGGGCGACAACAAAGAGGCAACAATAGCCGAACTGAGGGCTATCCGCGCTTTGTGGTATTCAATATTGTTGGACACGCATGGAAACGTGCCGGTAGTAACTGCATTTACCGATGAAATACCTACGCAATCGTCGCGCACGGAGGTTTATGATTTTGTGGTAAAAGAGTTGACAGAGGTCATCGCATCGGGCTTGCTAAACCAAGAGGCAAATACCGAAACGTATGGGCGCATGAACCAATGGACAGCATATATGGTGCTTATGAGGGTTTATTTAAATGCCAAAGTATATACTGGCACTGCCCAATGGAGCAAAGCCCTTGAATGTGCAAATGCTATTATCGGGTCAAAAATCTATTCGCTGTCAGGTGACTATTCCGACAATTTTTTAGTTGAGCTGGGAGCATCAAACAAAGAAGTGATCTTTGCCGTTGCCTACGATGGGATTTATTATTCCGACTACACTTTCTGCCAACATGCCAAATGGTATCCCCCGGTATCAAAAAACCATTTTGGGTGGAGCTACCAATGCTGGGGCGGCAGTTGCGCCAACCCTCAGTTTATCGACAGTTACGATCCTGAAGACCAGCGTTTGGACAAAACATGGCTTCGCGGTCCAATGTACGCTGCCGACGATGATGACGAAGTGGTATGGACATGCCTTAATTACCTGCCCTCGCTGACCTGCAAAAACGACAACAACCAATCAATGACGAGCATCGATTATGGTTACCGCGTAAATAAATACGAGCAGGACATTGAAACATCATGGTACTGGAACAACGACTTCCCATTTTTCAGGTACGCAGAGGTCTTGATGACAAAAGCCGAATGCCTGTTGCGCCTTGGGCAAGACGAGGATGTGGCACTGGGGCTTGTAAACGAAATACGTTCGCGCGTATCTGCCCCTAGTGTGTCTCTTGACGATTTGAAAGGGGACACAAAAATCAAATACGGACTGGTAGGATGGGGATCGCTTACTTATGACCAGTGGGTAAAAATCAGCAATGGCGAAACTACTTGGGACGATTTGGGGGTTGAAGGATCACAGACAATTACCCAAAGCGGCGAAGATACAAGCCCCGTTGAACTTGGGGGGCTATACGATGAGTGGGGATGGGAGTTTGCCTGCGAAGCCCAACGCAGGATACAAATGATCCGCTTTGGCACATACTCCACAAAAAACTGGTTTAACCACGAAGCCATCGGGGATGACCACACGCAACTGTTCCCGATACCGTTGGATGAACTGAACTCTAATTCAAACCTTTCGCAAAACCCTGGGTATTAAAATATTTAAGAAGGTGCCTGAAAAGCCAACCCATTCCTCGCAAAACCTAAAAAAACTTTGCGGGGGATGGGCTTTTGAGACACCTTTTTTTATGAAGAAAAGTTATAAAATGGGAAAATCATTTTTTCTTTCAACGTTTTTGCAAATCTCTGTCTTGTTATCTTTTTATGCCAATAACCTTTTTGCAGGCCAGCCCCTCTTGGAAAAAACAACGCCCCGGCACACAAAAACACTTTACCTCCCAAAACAAATAGAGCGTGTACCCGAAGGCAACGACTTTAACGACCCCCAAAGCCAATTTAGCTACGTCCACATGTTTGAATCAGACAATATCGCAATCTTCTGGGACAAGGTTTACGGTGACGATCCCAGTGCAAACCCCGACAAAAGCAAATGTTTCGATGTAAAAAGGCTGTCTGCCGAATGCGAACGTTTTTACAACTACTACCTCGATACGCTTAAAATGGTAGAGAAAGGAAATTCGTTGACCGATAAATATAAAATTGTAGTAATAATATTTTCAGACGACAAAGACCGTACTGCTTACGGCGGAGGTGCTGATGAAAAAATCGGCATGTTATGGACTCCTGCCCAACGTATAAACAAAGGGCCTTTGGGGACATTGGCGCATGAAATGGCACATTGTTTCCAGTACCTGTCAAGTATTGATGTGGGTAATTCCGGGGCAGGCGGCGCATTGATGGAAATGTCTGCACAATATATGCTTTGGCAGGTTTATCCTAATTGGATGACTTTCGAAAATTATCATTTGGTGGATTTTATGAAACAAACGCATTATGCCTTTGCCCATCCTGTAAACATGTACCATTCGCCCTATGTGCTTGAATACTGGTCGGAAAAGCACGGGAAAACTTTTTATGGGGAACTAAACCGTTCCTCGAAAAAAGGCGAAGATGTGGTTGCAACATATAAACGCTTGAATAATTTGGGACAGGAACAATTTAACGATGAAATGTTTCTGGCATATCAAAAATTTATAACATGGGATCTTAAACGGGTCCGTAAGGAGGCAAGCCCTTATGCAAACCAACATTACTGTAAAATGATAAATGCCGGGAAAAATTGGCACAAAATTGCTCCCTCCAACTGCCCTCAAAATTATGGGTACAATGGGATAAAACTTGACGTGCCTCCCCCTGGCACAAAAATATCGTTGAAATTTAAAGGCATTGCTGGGGGAAAAGGTTATAATGAGGTAAAAATAGACAAAGCAGGGTGGAGATATGGTTTTTTGGCTTATTTGAAAGATGGTGCCCGTGTTTATGGAGATATAAACAGAAAAAAGAAGGGCAAGGTAAATTTTACCGTTCCTGAAAACACAGAATATTTGTGGTTGGTAGTAAGTGGCGCACCAACGGAACATTGGCCGGTCGTTATGCGTTGGGGAAAAGAAAAAGAGGATTTGCCGGACGAAGAACAATGGCCTTATATGATAAAACTTACAGGAACAGGGCTGCATAGCTCCGTTACAACAGAAGACCGGACCCCGGAAAATTGAAAAAAGGACAGAGGTTTGTAAAAAAGGATATAATGGAAAACAAATACCCAAAAGGGATGACAAGGGAAAAAAATATTTTGACAATATTGCTAATGGCATCATTTTCACTAATCTTCCCTGCTATGGGGAATAGCGCAGATTTTTCATCGGCAGCTAATGACTCGTTATGTGTTGAAGATGGTGTCATAAAACTTAAAACCACAATATTCAGCCTCGAAATCGTTAAGTCGTCCCAAACAGCCTATGCCCTTCAGCCCAACGATGGATCTGGTTTTGACTTCACGCCCGGCGAACTCTTGCCACAACGCAACAAAGACGGATATTACCATTTGGGAGACGTTAATTTCAGGACAAGGGCAGAAGGGGAAACAAAATGGGAAAGTTTTTCCACGGCAGCACAAAGGAAGGCAGTAAAACCAATAGGCTCCGCCAGCCCGGAAATTCTCGCCGCATCCGATCTTACCAACACCTTGCCTGAAAACACGCCCGTAAAAGTGGCCCGTTTCTGGGAAAACCACGAAGGGAACATTGTATTGAGGTTTGAGTTCAAAAACATTTCAAATAAAACTATAGAAATCGGCTCGTTGGGAATACCCATGATTTTCAACAACAACCTGGGCGGCAAATCGCTTGACGAGGCACATGCCGAAAACGTGTTTTTCGATCCTTACATAGGCAACGATGCAGGATATTTGCAAGTAGTCCGCTTAAAAGGAAGCGGTCCGGTTTTGTTGGTCGTCCCTTATGGGGATTCGCCTTTTGAAGCCTACAACCCACTATTGGACGATCCTACACAAAAGGGTATTACTTTTGAAGGCTTCCACGAATGGATGGTACATTCAAAAGCTTACGCCGAAAACGAATGGAAAGGCGCAGATCCATGGAACAAGCCTACTTCGTTAATTTTAAAACCCGGCAAAAAACAGAGCTATGGGGTGAAATTCCTTTTGGCAGATTCGGTACAAAGCATCGAAAAGACATTGATAGAAAACAATTGTCCTGTTGCCGTTGGCGTACCGGGCTATGTTTTGCCGCAAGACGTTAACGCAAAATTATTCCTGAAATATGGCAAGAAAATAAAGAAAATTCAGTCAGAACCTGATAATTCGTTGTCAATAGAAAAAGAAGGGGCAACCCCAAACGGCTGGCAAAAATACACGGTAAAAGGCAAAAAGTGGGGTAGGGGAAGGTTGACCATAACTTATGCCGATGGCTTGCAGCAAACCATCAACTACAAGGTCATAAAGCCTGAAGGACAGCTTGTTGCCGACAACGGACATTTCCTGACAACAGAACAATGGTTCGAAAAAGAAAACGATCCATTCGGGCGATCTCCCTCGGTAATCACCTACGACTATGAAAAAAAGCAACAAGTAACCCAAGACAGCCGAGCTTGGATCTGCGGGCTTGGCGATGAAGGTGGCTCAGGCTCATGGCTAAATGCCATAATGAAACAATTGATAGAACCCGACAAAAAAGAAATTGCCAAGCTCGAAAACTTCATGCAAAAAACCCTTTGGGGAGGAATCCAATACAACGAAGGGAAACTAAAATACGGTGTACGCAAAAGCATGTTTTATTACGAACCCGGCTCAATGCCCAAGGGTACTTACAGCGACAGTATCGATTTCAGTACATGGGCGGCATGGGACAAAGAGCAAGCAACATCGGCCGAGCGTTCGTACAATTACCCGCACGTGGCAGCTGCCCACTGGGTAATGTACAGGCTTGCACGTGATTATGAAGGGCTGGTCACCCAAAAAAGCTGGGACTGGTATTTGCTAAATGCCTACCAAACATCGATGGCAATGATGGAACTTGCACCTTATTACGCACAGTTCGGGCAAATGGAAGGCAGCGTTTTTATCCACATACTTAACTGCCTAAAAGCAGAAGGCTTATGGGAATATGCCCGCAAACTGGAAGGCAAAATGAAAGAACGTGCCGATCACTGGGCGAAACTAAACTACCCCTTTGGCAGCGAAATGCCATGGGACTCTACCGGGCAGGAAGAGGTTTATATGTGGTCTGATTATTTCGGCATGGACGACAAAGCTGAAACAACCCTGAAAGCAATACTTGCCTACATGCCAACAATCCCGCACTGGGCATACAATGGCAATGCCCGCAGGTATTGGGACTTCCTTTATGGCGGCAAACTGTCGCGCATCGAACGGCAGATTCACCACTACGGCTCGGGACTGAACGCAATTCCCGTTTTAAAGGAGTACAGAAAGAAGCCTGACAATTTATACCTTTTGCGTGTCGGCTACGGGGGATTGATGGGGACTGTTTCAAACATCACTCAGGACGGTTTTGCCCCGGCGGCTTTCCACTCGTTCCCTTCAACCCTGAAAAATGACGGAATATCAGGCGATTATGGCCCGGGGTTTTATGGCTATGCGGTAAATTCTTCAACATTTATAGTAAATGACGATGAATTTGGTTGGCTCGCTTTTGGCGGGAACCTTGAAGAAGAAGGCGATAACATAAAAGTAACCCTAACAACGGCTGCAAAGTCCAGGATTTTTATTTCACCCATAAAATTATGGCTTACATTGGATGCCGGGAAATTCAAATCCATTACTTTCAATAAGGAAACAAAAGCGGTAGCACTCGAATTTTGCCCTATAAACGAATATACGCCCAATGCCCTTTTAAGGATCGGGCAAGCCGAAGGGGAAACCAAGCTATATGTGCCTGAAGGATTAAGCAAAAACAAACGCGGTCAAATCCCCGTCCTGCTAAAAAATGAAACAGTAAAAATAATCTTAAAGTAAAATTCCATATAAAACAAAAAATGATGAAACGATTTTCAATTCCTGCAATAATTCTATTGCTTTTTTCTGTTTCCTGCAAACAACAAAAACTGGAAGAGAATGACGTAATTAACCCTGTACCTTTTACTGCCGTCCATCTCAACGACTGTTTTTGGTCGCCCAAAATTGAGATAAACCGCACTGTGTCCATCCCTTCTGCCTTTAAAAAATGCGAAGAAACAGGGCGTGTTGACAATTTTGCCTTGGCAGGCGGCTTGATAGAAGGAGAACACAAGGGCGATTTCCCTTTTGACGATACCGACATTTATAAGGTTTTGGAAGGCGCATCGTATGCCTTGGCAGTGAAATATGACGCAAAGTTGGACAATTACCTCGACAGCCTGATTAATTTCATAGGTGCGGCACAGGAAGACGATGGGTATTTATACACCTGCCTCACCAACAAGTGCGAACGTTTGCAACGCTGGTACGGCAAAGGGCGTTGGGACAGGCTTAACAGTCACGAGCTTTATAACTGCGGGCATTTGTACGAAGCGGCAGTTGCCCATTACCAGGCCACCGGGAAAAGAAGCCTATTGGACATAGCCCTGAAAAATGCCGACTTGGTGGACAAAGTTTTTGGCCCTGCCGAAGGACAAAAGCACGTACCTTCCGGTCATCCGATTATTGAAATGGCACTTGTGAAATTATACAGGGTGACAGGCGAAGAAAAATACCTTAAACTTGCCCGTTATTTTATAGACGAAACAGGCAAAGGCACTGACGGGCATAAACTTAGCGAATACAGCCAGGACCACATGCCAATTGTTGACCAGGAGGAAGCGCTAGGACATGCAGTACGTTTGGGTTATCTGTATTCAGGCGTTACAGATGTTGCTTCGCTTATGCACGATTCTACGTTGATGGAAGCTGGCAAAAGGGTTTGGGACAATGTAGTTTCAAAAAAAATATATATAACCGGGGGGATTGGCCAACGTGCGCAGGGTGAAGGTTTCGGCCCCAACTACAAGTTGCCAAACATGACCGATTATTGCGAAACATGTGCCGCAATTTCAAATGTTTACTGGAACTACCGTTTGTTCCTGAACGAAGGCGATGCAAAATACTACGATGTTTTGGAACGTACGCTATATAACGGTGTCATTTCTGGCGTTTCCCTCAGCGGCGACAAATTCTTTTACGACAACCCGCTGGAATCGGTGCATAACCACGATCGCGAACCTTGGTTCGGCTGTGCATGTTGCCCGGGAAATATAACCCGTTTTATGGCATCGGTGCCGGGATATGTGTATGCTACAGGCGAAAAAAGTGTTTACGTAAACCTTTTTGCCGAAGGGGCAAGTGCCATACAGCTTGGGACAGACACTGTTAAACTGAAACAAATAACCCGTTACCCATGGGAAGGGAGCGTGAAAATTCAGATCGAAAAACCAGTTACACAGACAATTGCAATAAAAGTGCGGATTCCGGGCTGGGCCAAAAACCAGGCAATACCTTCCGGTTTGTATAAATTCAGTGACGAAACCCAAGACAGTTATTCCATAAAAATCAACGACAAGAAAGTTTCCCCTGAAATTCAAAAAGGATATGCTGTTTTAATCAAAAACTGGGAAGCAGGTGACGAAATAGAAATTGATTTCCCGATGCCGGTACGCAGGGTTGCAGCTAACGTAAACGTGAAAAACGATGAAGGCAAAATGGCAATACAACGCGGCCCGGTGGTTTATTGTTTTGAAGATAAAGACAACGATAACGGCTGGATGTTCGACTGCATGATACCTGCCAGTTCGGCTTTCGAGAGCAAATACGAAGAAAACCTGTTGGGCGGCGTAGTTACCCTTAAAACAAAAGGCAATAAAGTTGTTGTGGACGGAGACAAAAAAGAGATAAAACCACTTGGACTAAAAGCTATCCCATATTATGCATGGAACAACAGGGGAAAAGCAAACATGCTGGTTTGGATGCCTTCGGTTGAGGGGAAAGCAATACCCAAACCGAAACCATCGGTAGTTGACGGTGCAAAAGCAACAGCATCAACCGACTGGGCTCCGGGCCTGAACGACAGGTTCGACCCCAAAAGCTCCGATGACACAGATAAATCTTACTTTTACTGGTGGCAAAGAGAAGGCTCAAAAGACTGGGTGGAATATGAGTTCGAAGAACCTGCTACAATCTCAAGTTCATCGGTTTATTGGCTTAACCTCGACCATTACGATGTTACTTACAGGGTTCCTAAAAACTGGGATTTGCAATACCTCGACAGCAACAACAAATGGAAAGCCGTTAAAACCAGCGACAAATACGGGACTGAACTCGACAAATATAACACCGTCAACTTTAGCCCGGTAAAAACAAAAGCTTTGCGCTTGAATGTGGAAATGCAAGAAGGTTTTTCTTCCGGGATTTTGGAATGGAAAGTAGGTTCGAAGTGATAAATTCAAAGTAAAAAGTAAAAAGGCAAAAGTGTTTTCTCAATTTGAATAACCCATTTTGTTGAATGGCAGAAGGTTCAAAAAAGTCAAATATTGGGAGAAGAATCGCATTGGACGGCTTTGGGACTTATTTGAGCAGTAAATATTGCAAATAGGAACACTAAGCGGACACAAACCCAAGAAAATAAAAATTATGGTTAAAAATTGCATGAGGATATCATCTGTATTGCTAGCGTTTGTTTTTTCGCAGGCAGTGTCGGCACAAATAACACTTGCAGATTACCAGAGGGCAGACTCGATATTGAAGCTAAACGACTTGGTATATAACGAAATACAAAGCCTTAGCTGGATCGATTCTACAGCAACATTTTGGTACAAAACAAAAACAAACAAGGGTATGGCATACTACTTTGTAGATGCCGAAAAGAAGGTACGCAAGCCTGCATTCGACACTGAAAAGCTCGTTGAGCAGTTAAACAAACATGACGGGCTGAAAGCTTCAGTGGAAACACTTCGTGCCGATAACCTGAAATTTGACGGCAACTTGCTTCATTTTGAATTTGAGAAGGCATATTGGACTTTGAATCTGAAAAATTATGCCCTTGCAAAAGATTCCATAATGAAGCCGGAAGGCCCGCCCCCTCATTGGGGCGAAAATTTTGACGAGCTGGGTAACGAACCTGTCGTTTCGCCCGACAGCGCATGGACTGCTTTTATCAAAGACTACAATGTATATGTAAAAAACGAGGGAGGCGAAGAATACCAGTTAAGCTATGACGGATCGCCTGGAGATTACTATTCATCCTATTTTTATTGGTCGCCCGATTCAAAAAAACTGGCTGTGAACAAAATCCGCAAAAACGAAGACCGCTATATTTATTTTGTAGAATCATCGCCAAAAACACAGTTACAGCCGATACTCCAAAAAAGGCATTACCTGAAACCGGGCGATGCGCTGCCCATTAAACACCCTGCGCTGTTCGATGTGGAAGCCCAAAAGCAGATACCTGTTGATCCGGAAGCATTTGAGGAACAGTTTAACCTTACAAACCCTAAATGGGACAAGTCGGGAAAGTTTTTTTCCTTTGAGTTCAACCAACGGGGCCACCAGGTTTATCAGGTGGTAAAAGTGGATGCGATTACGGGCGGGCTAATGGTTGTTATTGACGAAAGGAGCAAAACTTTTATCGACTACAGCGGGAAATATTTTCGCCACGACCTGGACGAAAGCAATGAAATTATCTGGGCATCGGAACGCGATGGCTGGAACCACCTTTATTTGATAGATGCACAAACCGGGAACGTCAAAAACCAGATGACAAAAGGCGAATGGGTTGTTAGAAAGGTATTGAATGTTGATGAAGAACAGCGAACTATCTATTTTTATGGATCAGGGAAAAACAACGGAGAAGATCCATATTTCAACCATTGCTATAAAGTAAATTTTGATGGGAGCAACCTGACAGACTTAACTCCCGAAAAAATGGAGCATTCCGTTTCTTTCTCAAAACATTTCGATTATTTCACCGACGCGTATTCTACGGTACAAACCTCGCCAATTACAGTGTTGCGCCGTGCTGCCGATGGCAAAGTGCTTATGGAACTTGAAAAAACCGACATTTCCGATTTGCTTGCAAAGGGTTGGGTTGCACCTGAACCCTTTGTGGCAAAAGCCCGCGATGGCAAAACCGATATTTGGGGCAACATTTACAGGCCAACCAATTTCGATGAAAACAAAACATACCCGGTAATCGAATACATTTATGCCGGGCCACAGGGTTCGTTTGCACAAAAAGATTTCAGGGCTGCATTTTACACATTTTCGGGGCTGGCAGAATTAGGCTTTATAATAGTGCAAATGGACGGCATGGGGACATCAAACCGTTCAAAAGCATTTCATGATGTATGTTGGAAAAATATCAAAGATGCCGGGTTTCCCGACCGCATACTTTGGATGAAAGCCGCAGCCGAAAAATATAAATACATGGACATTGGCCGTGTTGGCATTTTCGGTGGGTCGGCAGGAGGGCAAAATGCCCTGTCTGCATTGCTATTTCACCCGGAATTTTACAAGGCAGGGGTAGCTTCTTGCGGATGCCACGACAACCGTATGGACAAAATGTGGTGGAACGAACAGTGGATGGGTTACCCAATTGGGCCACAGTATGCTGAGTGTTCGAATGTGGCTAACGCAAACAAATTGCAAGGCAAGCTTATGCTTATAGTGGGAGAAGTGGACGACAACGTGGATCCTGCCTCTACAATGCAAGTTGCGGATGCCCTGATAAAAGCCAAAAAAGATTTTGAACTGGTTGTGCTGCCAGGTATGAACCATACCCTTGGCGGGATTTACGGTGAACAAAAACGCAGGGACTTTTTTGTGCGGAATTTATTGCATGAAGAAACACCAGATTGGAACAAAATTTCAAAGGAAAATTGATTGTATAAAAAGTATGGTATAAAGCTATTATGGTTATTGTATTTATTAGATGCATTCCTCGATATATTTATTCGGAAATTACTGAAAAATTATAAAAATTATGAAAAAACACGTCAACCTTTACTTTTTATTGATTTTGGTCATGTCGATGTCCATATCGTGTCAAACCAAAGATGCCCCCAAGGTTAAGGCCGATGGCCCGGAAGTAATCGAATTCCGTGCTTTGCCTTTCAAAATTGAAGAAGTGAAACTGCTCGATGGCCCTTTTAAACATGCCACCAAACTCAACGTAGAATTATTGTTGGATTATGAGCCTGACCGTTTTCTGGCAAAATTCAGGAAGGAAGCAGGGCTGGAGCCGAAAGCGGAAAATTATCACGGTTGGGAAGACGAAACCCTTGCCGGGCATAGCCTTGGGCATTACCTTTCTGCAATATGCATGATGTACCAAACCACAGGGGATGAAGAGTTCCTAAAGCGGGCAAATTATATTGTTGACGAACTGGCAGATTGCCAAAAAGCTGATGGCGATGGTTACATTGGGGCCTTTGCCAGCGGGAAGAAGATTTTTGAAGAACAAGTTGCAAAGGGCGATATCCGTTCGCGCGGCTTCGACCTTAACGGGCTTTGGTCGCCATTTTATACCATGCACAAAGTGATGGCAGGGCTGAACGATGCCTACGAAATTTGCGGCATTAAAAAGGCATTGGAGGTAAACCGCAATTTTGCCGACTGGGTTTATACGGTCGTGGAAAATTTAGACGACAAACAAATACAGGAAATGCTGAACACAGAGCATGGCGGCATCAACGAATCGTTGGCAGAGCTTTATGCCGAAACAGGCGAAAAAATATATATGGACATGTCGTATATTTTTCACCATAAAGCAATACTTGATTCCATGGCGCACCATGTTGACGTACTGCCAGGCACGCACGCCAATACTCAAGTGCCAAAACTTGTAGGCACGGCGCGCCGTTATGAGCTTACCGGGGACAAAAACGACAGGGAGGCATCTGAATATTTTTGGGACAGGGTGGCAAACCACCATTCGTATGTTACCGGGGGAAACTGTGACCATGAATATTTTGGCCCGCCCGACACCTTGCGGAACCGCCTTAGCGATGGCACAACCGAAACTTGCAACGTATATAACATGTTAAAATTATCGAGGCACCTGTTCATGTGGGACGCAGACCCGAAAGTTGCAGATTTTTACGAACGGGCCCTGTTCAACCATATTTTGTCTTCCCAACACCCTGAAACCGGGCATGTTATTTACAACCTGTCGCTCGAAATGGGCGGGCATAAAGTATATCAGGATCCCGAATGGTTTACCTGTTGCGTTGGCACGGGGATGGAGAACCATTCAAAATACAGCAGGAATATTTTTTACCACAATAACGAAGAACTTTTTGTAAGCCAGTTTATTGCTTCGGAATTGACATGGAAAGACAAAGGGCTTAAGCTTGCACAACAAACAAAATACCCTGAAGAACAAGGCACTACCTTAGAATTTGCCTGCGAAAACCCGGTTGTGCTAACGCTGCAAATACGTTACCCGTACTGGGCAGAAAAGGAGATTGAAGTTAACGTTAACGGGAAATCGGTAAAAGTAAAAGAAAAACCGGGAAGTTTTGTTGCCATTCGCCGGAAGTGGAAAAATGGTGATAGTGTGGGGGTTAAGTTCCCGTTTACCGAACGCCTTGAAACCATGCCCGATGACCCAAACCGTGTGGCTTTAATGTACGGGCCTATGGTTTTGGCAGGCGATCTTGGCCCGGTTGACGATCCCAACGCCTCGGATCTGCTTTATGTGCCAGTGTTAATGACAGAAGAAAGGAATCCGGAGAAATGGGCAGGTCCAGTACCTGAAAAAGTAAATACTTTCGGCACAAAAGGCGTAGGCCGCCCGAAGGACGTGGAATTTAAACCATTCTTTGAAACACACGACCGCAGGTATTCGGTATATTTCGATCTGTTCAACACAAAACAATGGACAGAATACGAAGCAGCGTACAAGGTAAAACAGGAGCAATTGAAGAAAATGGAAAAAATGACAATAGATTTTTTCCAACTGGGAGAGATGCAGCCAGAACGCAACCACAATTACAAAGGGGAAAAAGCATGGGTTAACGAACACAAGCACAAACATTTCCGCGAGGCCGACAGGGGGGGCTGGTTTTCGTTTGAAATGGACGTTTATGCTGGGCAACCCATGGAACTCGCTTTTGAGTACTGGGGCGGTTTTCCCGGCTCGCGCACCTTCGACATACTCGTTGACGGCAATAAAATAGCGACCGAAAATATATCGAACGCAAAACCCGGCGAGTTCTTCCATAAATATTACGAAATCCCCGACAAATTGACTATTAACGGCGGCAAAGTAGAAGTAAAGCTCGTCCCGCACGAAGGCCACCGCGCAGGCCCTTTGTTCAGTGCCAGGACAATGAAGAGATAGTTTCCCGGCTATCCGCGATTTACCGGGTTACATAGTGTGTCCAAACATAGTTAGTCGCCCGGTGGATATAAGTAGAAGATAGGCGGTGTATGCACAAAATGTTTTTTGATAAACAACGATCAATTATTTTTTTGTAGGTAGGCATGGCTGAAATTTTTTTCCCGTTCACATAAAAATCTTGCTACCTTTGCAACCCATAAAAAAGGGAAAAGGATGATTCTTAAAGAACAACTAAAAGACGTTACAGAGCGCCGGGATGCGCTGAGGAGGCATCTTTGACTATGATGCAAAATTAATACAGCTACAGGAGGAAGAACTTAAAACCCAGGATCCTGAATTTTGGGCCAATCCCAAGGAAGCCGAAGCCCAAATGAAAAAGATCCGCTCCATAAAGGTGTGGACTGATGGCTTCAAAGAAGTAAACCAAGATGTTGACGACTTGCTTGTTTTATACGAATTTTTTGAAGAAGGGGAGGCCACCGAAGGAGAAGTTGACGGGGCATTTGCAGAAACCCTAGGGAAAACCGAGGAACTGGAAGCCAAAAACATGCTCCGGAACGAAGAGGATCGCTTGGGAGCTGTCCTGAAAATAAATGCCGGTGCAGGCGGAACCGAGAGCAACGACTGGGCCGACATGCTTTTCCGCATGTACACACGCTGGACCGAACATAACGGCTATAAGCTTAAAATTGCAGACATGCAGGCGGGCGATGAAGTGGGCATAAAAAGTTGCACAATCGAAATAGAAGGCGATTATGCCTATGGCTACCTGAAAAGCGAAAACGGGGTACACCGCCTTGTCCGCCTGTCGCCATTTAATGCACAAAACAAACGTATGACCTCTTTTACATCTGTTTACGTGGCTCCGTTGGTAGACGACTCAATAGAAATCGAAATCAACCCGGCCGATATTACCTGGGACACCTTCAGGAGCGGTGGGGCAGGCGGGCAAAACGTAAACAAGGTGGAAACTGGTGTCAGGTTGCGGCACGCCCCCTCGGGGATTATTATTGAAAATACCGAAAGCCGTTCGCAGCTTGGGAACAAAGAAAACGCGCTCCGCTTATTAAAATCGCAACTCTACGAAATGGAACTGCGGAAAAGGAGGGAAAAAACCATGGAGATTGAGTCGCAAAAAAAGAAAATAGAATGGGGATCACAAATCCGTTCATATGTTTTGCAACCCTATAAAATGGTGAAAGATTTGCGTACAAATTTCGAGACGGGAAATGTAAATGCAGTGCTAGATGGGGAACTTGATGGTTTCATCAAAGCTTACCTTATGGAATTTGGGGGGCAATAATCCCAGAACAACCCTTTTTTTGTTTGAAATATCATCAGGTTTTCTGATATTACGGAAGTTTCCATTTAAAGTAAAAAAATGTATTCCGATCAGCATTTCACAAACCGGGAGATTAGTTGGCTATCGTTTAACGAAAGGGTTTTACAGGAAGCAGAAGATCCCAATACGCCACTATTCGAACGCATCCGTTTTATTGGTATTTTTTCGAACAACCTTGATGAGTTTTTCCGTGTCCGTGTCGCAACAGTCCGGAGGATGGTCGATTTGGGCAAAGATGAAGAAAACTTGTTGGGGAATTACACGCCCAAAGATCTCCACGATAGGATACAGGAGATAGTTATCCGCCAGCAAAATAAAGTCCAGGAAATATTCCAAAACATACTTTGCGAACTTGAGGCAAACAATATTTTTCTTATTAACGAGAAAAACCTCAGCCATTCTCAAGGGGTTTTCGTAAAGAAATATTTTTACGAGGCGGTGCTTCCCAACCTTGTGCCGATAATGTTGAGCAAAAAGAATACGTTCCCATATTTGCGCGACCGCTCTGTATACCTGGCGGTAAAGCTTTCGAAAAAGGCAGATCCCGAAGATTTTGCTTATTCTTTGATCCGGATCCCGGGAAGATCGGTGCCACGTTTTTTGGTGTTGCCTAAAATAGGGAGAAAAAAATATGTGATAATGCTCGATGACATTATCCGCTTTTGTTTGAGCGACCTGTTTTTCTATTTTGATTATGACCGGCACGAGGCTTATACCATTAAGGTAACCCGAGATGCTGAACTGGATATTGATGATGATATTTCAAAAAGTTTCATCGAAAAAATGAGTTCCAGTTTGAAAAAGCGGAAAAAAGGGAAACCTGTAAGGCTTATTTTTGATCGCGAAATCCCAGAAGACCTCCTTCATTTTATTTTCAAAAAAATGAAGGTAGATCCAGAGGAAGACTCCAATCCGGGCGACAGGTATCACAACCACAAAGATTTTATGGACTTCCCTGAAATAGGGCATAAAGATCATTATTATCACAAGCTCCCACCATTTCAAAATAAGGATTTGCGCCCCAACACCAGTGTGTTGAAAATCCTGCGCAAAAAGGATGTAATGCTTCATTACCCTTACCAGAGTTTCAATCATTTTATTGATTTTTTGCGCGAAGCCGCCATCGACCCCCAGGTGAAAGAGATTGGTATTACCATTTATCGTGTCGCGCCCGACTCGAAGGTGGTAAATGCGTTGTTGAACGCTATAAGGAACGGGAAAATTGTTACCGTGGTCATTGAACTTCAGGCACGTTTCGACGAGGAAGCAAATATTTTTTGGTCGAACAAGCTGCAGGAGGAAGGAGCCAATGTGATTAATGGAGTGCCAGGAATGAAGGTCCACAGTAAATTGGCTTGGGTAAAACGAAAAGAGGAAGGGGCGTATAAAAATTATGCCTACATAGGCACTGGCAATTTCCACGAAGGCACTGCCCGTATCTATGCAGACGATGGCTTGATGACTTCCGATCCCCGGCTGGCTGACGAGGTAGAACGGTTGTTCGACTTTTTTAAACACAACTATAAACATTATAATTATAAGCACCTGATTGTTAGCCCGTTTTATATGCGCAACTTTTTTTGTGAGTGCATTGATCGTGAAATTGAACTGGCGCGCAAAGGGAAAAAAGCCTGGATGATATTAAAAATGAACAGTGTAATAGATCCCGGGATGATGCAAAAAATTTACCAGGCCGGACAGGCCGGGGTTCAAGTGCAGCTTATTATTAGGGGGATTTTTGGGCTACAGGTTGGATTAAAAGGGATAAGCGAAAATATAAGTGCGATAAGCATTGTGGACAAATACCTAGAACATTCGAGGATATTCCTTTTTGGAAATGGGGGCAACGAAAAAATATTTATTTCTTCGGCCGACTGGATGCCGCGGAACCTGAACCGGCGCATTGAAGTTGCCTGCCCTGTTTACGATAAAGAAATAAAAGACGAGCTAAAAGAGATGCTCAAGATACAGTTAAAAGATAACTCCAAAGCACGGGTTTTAGATGCAGGCTTGCTTAACAAATACAATGTCGGCAACGAAACCCGTAAGTTTCGCGCCCAGGAGGATTATTACAACTATATTAAAAATAAGCACCATGTCGTCATGAAAATATATCACAACCCCCGCTGTTCGAAAAGCAGGGAAGGACTGAAATACCTTGAGGAGAAAGGCTATGATATAGAGATAAAAGAATATCTTACCGAAGGGGTTACCGGCGATGAGCTAAAAGAAATAATTTTGAAAACCGGGGAAAAACCTTTTTCTTTTGTCCGCACCCAGGAAAAATTATACAAAGAAAATTATAAAGGGAAAACGCTTTCCGATGATGAATGGATAAAAGCCCTGGCCGAAAACCCAAAATTATTACAACGCCCTATTGTTGTCAACGGCAGCAAAGCTGTTTTGGCCAACCCTCCTGAAAGTATCGATCGTATTATTTGATGTCCAGTTTCCCTTGCAAGCACTTAATTTCGGCTTCAAGTTTTTTCCGTTTTTTAATAGCCTTTGAAAGTGCCAAGGCATCACGTACGGCCTCTTTGTCGTAAGTCTCCAGTATTATGTAGTAATATTCGTTTCCGAGGTAAACCGCTTTCAGCCGGCGATCGGCATTTTGGGCAATAAATTCTATTACCGCGTCTGATTTCCCGTTCCGGTACGACACTTTTTCCCACTTCAACTCCATGAAATCGCTGTGGTGGTTGTTGGGATCCCCCAGCGGGATAGAGTCTGTTTTGGCATCCTCGCCTTGGTCGTAAACGCGTAGGGCAACGTGGTCCAGCCAGTGTTCTCCATAATAATTGCTGCTTAAATAAAGTTCGCCCCGCTCATCGAGGTGTACCTGTATGTATGAGCGGTCCCATGCACGCTCAAAGGTTTGCCGTTTATGGATGTATTGCGTATACCGGTCGAAGTTGGTCTTCTCTTTTTTAAATGAGCTTTCCAGTCCTGTTATCCTAACCTTTGTCGAATCCAGCTCTGCTTCATCTTTCTGTAGCAACTCAAAGCTGATATCGTTGATCATGTTTTTTGCCGCATTTGCCGAATAAACGGCCTCTGGGTATAATTTTGCAATGCTGTCGAGGTGAAGGAGGGCGTTTGTCGTGTCGCTCTTCTCTAAAAGTGTTTTTGCAAGGTTGAGTTTTACCCTTGCTTTCTCTTCGTCTGACGGGCCACATGCTACAAAAACAGCCAGTAAAAAAAGCGTTAAATATTGATATCTATACTTCATTTTTTCATTGTTTTGCACAAAATTACTATTTTATCTGAATAAAGGAACAAAGGCAACAATGAATACAAATTCAGTAGATTTTTTTAAAGATCAGCCGGTTAAGGTTATGCCAGGAGCAAGTAGGTTGATTATTGCCGTGTGGAAGCTTGGCAACCCCGGCAACATGGGGAGTGTTATACGCCTGGGGCATAACCTTGGCGCAGAAAAGGTGCTGTTTGTTGACGATGAAATTAAGAAGCGGGAATCGAGGATAAAAAAAACGGCAGGGTTCTCTTTCTACCAGCAACCCTGGGAAGTTATAGGCGAGGGGCAGTTTTTCCCCTCAATCCCCGATGGGTACAAACTGGTTGCCCTGGAAACTTGCGAAGGTTCAGAAAACATATATGAAACAGTGCTCCCTGAAAAGATGTTACTGCTTGGCGGCAACGAATCGCACGGATTGCCCGGAAATGTTATAATGCAGAGTAATTTATTGGTACATATCCCTATGCCCGGGGATTGTAAATCAATGAATATATCACATGCACTAAGCCTTGCCGGGTTTGAATGGTACAGGCAGGGCATGATTTGGGGGAAAGTTAAAGGGTAGGGTAAAATGCATCTTTAAAATGTTCCAGTTCGTGGCGCTGCCCGAAAAAAATAATTGTGACAACATCAAAACGGGTTTCCCAATCAATGCCCTTCTCAAGGATATAGGCATCGGCGGCTTCAACAAGCCGTTTCATTTTTGCATTGGTTACGGCCTCCGAGGGGTGTTCGTAACGTATCCCGTTGCGCGATTTCACTTCTACAATAACCAGTTCGTTGCCATCGCGGGCCACAATGTCAAGTTCCAGATGGCCGTAATACCAGTTCCTGTCCAGAATTGTGTAACCCAGCCCTGACAGATATTTTACAGCAATACCTTCGCCCAATTCCCCTATTTCGCGTTGTGAAACCATTGCCGTGTTGCTCCCTTATTAACTTTTTCCCCAGGTCAGCACAATCACTACCCCCATAATTGCAAGGATAATTGCCCATGCCACTACATCCACAATCAAAGCCGTGAAATTATTGTACATTGTTGTCATGGAATAGTTTGCAAGGTCGATGCTCAGTCCAAACAGAAGCCCAAACAATGCCCCTATTTTTAAACCGCCAACAGCACCTTTAGCACCTGCCCATTTAAGTATTAACGTTAACAGCAGTGCCAAAACAAAGTTGGCAACAACAATTGCCCACCAAACCATTACACCATCCGGCCGTGCAGAACATTGGTTAAAGTTGTCCATCATAAAGTCCATCAAAATAAACCCGTAGACGATCCAACCCAGGAAGAAGTAAGTAATACCGCCAAAAATTGTACCTCGTATAATTTTCATGTCAGTTTGCTTTAAAGTTAGTCCTTAAATTTAAGGCAATAACCTTAAAAACCATTGCCAGTAAACACAGATTCATAACAAATTATTAAATTTTGGCGGCTATTGTTTTTTATATCAGGCAACTTTTCGAATATTCAATTCAACTCTTTTAAAAAATTGTATTTTTATCGGTTTATAAAAATTAAATAAAATGAAGCCCAAAATTTTTATTGTATCTATTTTTTTGATTTTCATAGCTGTTGTGGGAACCGCACAAAACAGCGATGAAACAGTACAAATCCTGAAAACTTTTCATAATATTTCTAGCAACGACATCATAAAATATGTTGAAGAAATAAGCTCTGATAAGTACAAGGGCCGTTTGTCGGGCTCTCCCGAGTTCCTTGAAGCTGCTCAATGGTGTGCCGGTAAATTTAAAGAGTGGGGTATACTTCCGGCAAACAACGGGAGTTATTTCCAATACTTCCCAAACGAATATTCTGAAGTTTATTCCAAAGGAAGTGTAACATATTTTTCAGGGAAAGGAGGAGCAAGCCACCTCAAGTTTTATGAAGACTACCTTCCCGGCTCAAATTCGGCATCGGGCACTATTAGCGGAAACATGGTTTATGTAGGTTACGGTATAACTGCCCCGGAACTTGGTTACGATGATTATAAAAATGTGGACGTAAAAGGTAAGATAATACTTTTAGAACCCAGGATACCATATAGAAAAAATGATACCACACTTACCAAATGGACACCCTATGCATATCACCGCTATAAATTCAGGAACGCTGTTGAACACGGGGCTGCCGGAATGCTATATATAAGCAATTTGGCCAACCCGAACACGGTAAACCTCGAAAATTTTGTGTATGCCCACATCAGCGAAGGTGTTGCGAAAAATATTTTAGCAGATGCCGGTAAAGATTTGGGCGAATTGAGAAAAAAGCTGAAAGATATGGAAGCCCCGTCGTTTGCGCTGCCCAAGAAACAGAAAGTGACAATAAGTGCCGATACAAAATATTTTCCAGGTGCAAAGGCATGCAACGTTGTCGGTATGGTCGAAGGCTCAGATCCTGTTTTGAAAAACGAAGTAATTATTGTTGGCGGGCACCTTGACGGGCAGGGCTACCTGGGCGAAGTATTCCCTGGGGCGTTGGACAATGGTTCTGGCGTTGCCGATATTTTGGGAGCTGCAAAAGCGTTTGCCGAATCGGAGGCAGAACCTAAACGGACGGTGCTGTTTATCTTGTTTGGCGGAGAAGAATGCGGCCTTTACGGCAGTAAGTTTTATGCCGAAAACCCGTTGTTCCCTGTTGACAAAACTGTAATAATGGTTAATCTTGACATGGTAGGTAACGGTACCGGTTTCCATATTGAGAACGGAGAAAGTTATCCCAGTTTATTTGCTCATTTTGAAAAAGCCAACAACGAATACCTCCACCGTAAAATGGGCGCCTCGAAGTGGAGGAAAAATTACGGGCGCCCGCGTTCTGATGCATCTAATTTTGAAAATGCCGGGATAAACACGTTCTCTATATATACTTCTGAAAGTGTTTTTCCCGTGTACTATCACCAGCCGCTCGACAAAACCGATGTTTTGACCCCTGAAATAATGGAAGATGCAGCCAAATTGCTTTACCTTGGGGTTTTGGGGATTGCCAACGACAAGGGGCTTTAGTAACTTATTATTTAGGATTAACTTACATATATAAAAGAAAGTGCCAAAAAGTTGTTTGGTAAGGCAAGAATGAAGCTAGGATGAATACCTTGATTGTCAGGGGAAAATCATTTTATTTATTTACGTGATTTTTCTCGTACCATAAAAGGATAAATTTTTTTACTTTGTTGTTATGTTTGGGTTAAAAGCCAAAATTTGACGAAAATAGATTAATAATTTAATTAAAATGGAAAACTTAGATTGGAAAAATCTGGGGTTTGGATACCGCGACACAGATTATAACGTTCGTTGCTACTACCGCAACGGTAAGTGGGGAGAACTTGAAATCAGCTCGTCGAATGTCATTAACATGCACATGTCGGCCACGGCATTGCACTACGGGCAGGAGGCTTTTGAAGGGCTGAAAGCGTTTAAAGGTAAAGACGGTAAAGTCAGGGTTTTTCGCATGGATGAAAATGCCAAACGCATGCAAGATTCTGCCGATGGTATTTTAATGGCTAAACCCCCGGTAGAGAAATTTATGGAAGCCGTGCGTTTGGTCATAAAAAAGAACGAACGATTTATCCCGCCATACGAATCGGGAGCAGCCCTTTATATTCGACCTCTGCTAATTGGCACCGGACCACAAATTGGCGTTTCGCCAGCCGACGAATATTTATTTATGATATTTGTGATGCCTGTTGGCCCTTATTTCCCCGAAGGCTTTAAACCAACGAACATGGTTATTTCGCGCCAATACGACCGCGCAGCACCACAAGGTACCGGAAAATACAAAGTAGGAGGAAATTATGCTGCCAGTATGGTAGAAGGGAAGAAAGCAAAGAAAAATGGATTTTCGGCAGTACTTTACCTCGACAGTAAAGAAAAAAAATACATCGACGAATGCGGGCCGGCAAACTTTTTCGGGATAAAAAACAAGACCTATATCACGCCCGAATCGGAATCAATACTGCCCTCAATAACTAACAAAAGTTTAATTGTTTTAGCTCAGGAAATGGGACTAAGCGTTGAACGCCGAAAAGTACCATACGAAGAACTGTCCGAATTTGAAGAGATAGGCGCATGTGGTACAGCAGCGGTTATTTCACCCGTAAAAGGCATATATGACTCAGACAATGACAAGTGGTTTAAATACGGGAACCAGGAAGACGCAGGCGAATGGTCGACAAAACTCTACAATAAACTACGAGCAATCCAATACGGCGACGAACCCGACACCCATAATTGGATAGAAATAATTGAATAAAAAAACATAATGTAAACATAATATTAAAAGCTCCGAATTTTTCGGGGCTTTTTTTGTTAAACAGCGCACCCCGTCAACGAAGAAAGAGGTATAAATGTCTCCTTTTTGTCCCTTCTCAAAATTTGTTTTTATTATTTCTTCACTTTATTCTTGTTAGTTTAAATATTTTTTCCTGACTTCGACACTTTTAAATCCATGATTTTTCAATTGTCTGAATATTAATGCATTATAGTTTTCAGGGCATCAATTTGGGTGTCCCAGCTTAAAATAAGCTATCTTTCAGATATGTTTGTACGCAAAAAGAAGAATCCAAGTGGAGTTGTTAGCATTCAGGTTATTGATAAAAGCAATGGTCGGTATCAAGTGATTAAAACAATTGGTAGTAGTGCCGAAATTGAGGTTATAGAATCTTACTACCAACAAGGTAAAAAGTGGATAGCAAACTATTTGGGAGAACAAGATATTTTTGAGAAGCACGACAAAGAGATTGAAGAGAAACAGGTAACAGAATATTTGCTTTCAAACGTTGAAAATATTTTGCTCAACGGTACTCAGCTGATATTGGATCAAGTTTTTAAGTTAACTGGGTTCGATACCATAAAAGATGAAACCTTCCAGCAACTCGTAATTGCCCGTTTGAGCCAGCCGATGAGCAAATCGGCAACGGTAGAGTACCTAAAGTCTCATTTTGATGAGGATGTACAACTGCACAGTATTTATCGTTATCTGGATAAACTATACGATACGCAGAGAGAGAAAGTGCAACAAATAAGCGTTGATCATACGCAGAAAATATTGGGTGGACAAATAGGGTTGGTGTTTTACGATGTGACCACGCTCTATTTTGAAACAGACCATGGCGACGAACTCAGGGAAACAGGTTTTTCGAAAGATGGAAAACACAGCCAACCACAGGTTGTATTAGGATTATTGGTCAGCCGTGGAGGGTATCCGCTTTCTTACTCGATATTCAATGGCTCTCAATATGAAGGGCGAACAATGCTCCCAGTGGTGGAAGATTTTGTACAGCGGTTCAATTTAGACGATTTTGTGGTCGTTGCCGATTCTGGATTGATGAACCAAAGAAACATCACCCTGCTCGAATCCGGCAAATACAAATATATCATCGGGGCACGGATAAAAAACGAGAGCAGTGCGATAAAGAACTGGATATTATCTTTAGAAAAACAAAACGGGATTTTTTATGAAACCGACAAAGGCAGTTCCCGACTGATTGTGGGCTATTCTGAAAACAGGGCAAAGAAAGACCGCTATAATCGGGACAAAGGCATTAAAAGGCTTCAAAAAGCATATAAAAACGGGACAATTACAAAAGAAAACATCAACAAACGTGGATACAACAAATTTCTCAAGATATCGGACAACGTCAAGGTTTGTATTGACTGTGACAAAATTGAACAGGACTGTCAATGGGACGGATTAAAAGGATATATTACTAACACAGACCTGACTCCAAAAGAAGTTTATGAGCAATACAGCGGGCTATGGACGGTAGAACGTGCTTTCAGGATAACAAAAGGAACAATAGAGATGCGACCGATGTTTCACTTCACACCTAAACGTATCGAAGCGCATGTTTGTATTTGTTTTGTGGCATACAAGATTTACAAAGAACTTGAACGCATCCTTCATATTAGCAATATAGATATGAGTGTCGACAAGGTCTTAAACATTGCCAAAACTATTACCACAATTGAAATCAACCTGCCAGTTAGTGGAAATACGATGTCAAAAACGATGATCTTGACTGCAAAACACCGTTCGATAGCCAAGTTGTTCGATGAAATGTTTTGGAAATCGTTTTAGGGTGTCCCAGTGTCGAAGTCAGGAGCGCACCCCGTCAACGAAGAAAGAGGCATAAATGTCTCCTTTTTGTCCCTTCTCAAAATTTGTTTTTATTATTTCTTCACTTTATTCTTGTTAGTTTAAATATTTTTTCTTGATTTTACATATTCCTTTCATAACATACCGAAAATTATGGCCGACTTAACTACAAACAGGATACTCATAGATGTGGATTTCCAAACAGATAAGCTGCATTGTGCCCATAAAATATTTGAGCACACAGTAACCCAAAACAAAGAACGGGTTGCCGTAAGAGATCATGACAACACCCTAACCTTTGACGCGCTAAACAAAAAAGCCAATAAAATAGCCCACTACCTAATTGACCAGGGCGTAAAAAACAACGATTGCGTACTGCTTTATTTCAACCGTGGGATTGATGTAATCGCTGCATTATTGGGCATATTAAAATCGGGGGCGGCCTATATTCCTGTAATACCAAAATTTCCAGAACAAAGGATACTCCAAATTATTAAAGATGCAAAAACCAGCATCGCTTTAACAGAAAAGGCACTTGAACACAGTGCAGGTATTAAAGATTGCAAGGTGGTTGTAACCAATAATCCGGCACCCGTATTCGAAAAATACCCAGACACAAACCCCGAAATTAAAAACAGCATAGAACAACTCGCTTATGTAATCTACACCTCGGGAACTACCGGAGCGCCCAAGGGGGCAATGATACAGCACAAAGCCCTGTGCAGCTTCTTTTTAAGCCAACAGAAAATATATTTCGACGAAGACACAAATTTATATAATGCAGCCTTTAGTGCTCCCCTTGTTTTCGATTTTAATGTTCAACAATGGACCCAACTATTAGCCGGGCACACCCTTGTTGCAGTACCCGAAGAATGCAGGTACGATGGCAAATTATTTATTGAATACGCAAAAAAATACAACCTCCAGTCCATTGGCTTTACCCCTTCGGAGATGAACATGCACATTGAAGCCGGAATGTTTGAACAACTGCCCGGGTTAACCCATCTTACCATTGGAGGCGAAGCAGTAAACCAAAAGCTTTGGGACAACGTTTCGAAGCAAAAACACATAAAAGCATTTAACACCTACGGACCAGCCGAATGCACTGTTTATGTAACCACTGCACAATTTAAAGAAGAAGATAAACTATCGATAGGAAAAGCCACGCCAAACGCCGATTTATTTATCGTTGACACAAAACTCGAAAAAGTAAAAAATGGAGAACCGGGAGAACTTATTATAGGCGGACTATGTGTTGGAAAAGGCTACCTGAACAACAAGGAACTTACAGAGAAGAGTTATATAAAAACCCCTTGGGGCGGAGATAAAATATTTTATAAAAGTGGCGACAAGGTAAGGCTGCTCGAAAATGGCAATTACGAATACCTTGGCAGGATAGACCGACAGGTAAAAATACGCGGAAACAGAATAGAACTGGCAGAAATAGAACACGTATTAAAGTTGATTCCCGGAATAGAAAATGCCATTTGCACGGTTAACGAAGACGACCCCGACAATAAATTCCTTGTTGGCTACATTAAAGGAGAAACAAAAACAACATCCCCAAAAATAAAAGAAATACTTAGCCAAAAACTCCCGGGCTATATGGTACCTGGTGTTTATGTATTTGTCGACAAATTTAAACTTACCCCAAATGGAAAAATAGATACAAAAGCACTGCCCAGTCCTACCGAAAAAGACACTCTCCGAAATATTGTAAAACCACAAACACAAACACAAACCATATTGGTAGAGATATGGAAAACCGTCTTAAAAACAGCACAAATCAGTATTACCGATAACTTTTTCGAAATAGGTGGCCATTCGCTCCGCGCAACACAAGTGGTTTCGCACATTAATAAAGAACTAAACAAACAACTAAAAATAAGCGATGTTTTTACCCAACCCGTATTAAGCGATTTAGCCCAATACACCGACAGTCTCCCGGAAAAGAAAAACGAAAACAAATTCAAATGCCACGGAGAAATAGAAAAAGCTCCTCTCGCTTATTCACAAATAAGGCCGTGGTCGGTATTTCAAATAAAAGGGGCAAACAGCCTTTACAATATCCTTATCGAAATAAAAATTAACGGGCAGCTTGATACCGGACTACTAAACAAAAGTTTACAAATACTGGCAAAACAACACCCAGCCATCCGGACACGATTTGGACAAGAAAACGGAGAAGCCTTCCAGATTATAGAAAAACAGGTTGACATCAACATAAAAACAACCGATCTGTCAGGACAAGAAAACATTGCGGGCAAAAAAAACCAAATAGTTGAAGAACTGGCCAATTACCATTTCAATTTAACCTCTTCACCATTGTTCCGGTTTGAGGTCATAAAATCGGCTGCAAACACATACAGCCTATTTGTTTGTATGCACCATACAATAACCGATGGCTGGTCTATGGGTATTTTTATTAAAGACCTAAGCCGCATTTACAATAAGCTATACCACCAGAAAGAGCCCGAAAATACCGATACCAGTTTCTCGTATAGCGACTTTGCCCTTTATCAACAAAATTATTTTAAAAGCAACAGCTACCAGGAAAACTTAAATTTCTGGAAAAACGAACTTTCCGGGATTCCTGAATTATTAAACTTGCCATACGATCGGTTTAGGCCTGCCGAACAATCGTTTGACGGGAATACAATTGTATTTTCGTTAAACGAAACACTCTCATCTCAAGTTTTAGGATTCAGCGGGCAATCAAATATTAGCCCTTACATGACATGCCTGGCCGCCTATTTTATCCTCCTAAAAAAACTGAGTAGAAGCGACGATATTGTTGTTGGGAGCGTTATTGCCAACCGCAACCACAAAGAACTGGAGAATGTTTTTGGCTTTTTCTCGAATACCATTTTAATACGGGCTTTGTTCGATAACGATTTTACAAGCAACGATTTTATCGAATATATCCGCGATAAAAACCTGAAAGGTTTCGAGAACCAGGACATGCCCATGGACAAACTTATTGATGAGCTTAAACCCAACCGAAACCTTTCGTACAACCCAATGTTCCAGGTGGTTTTTAATTATCAGAACATGGTTTTGGGAAACCTCGACCTCCCCGGAGCAACGGTTGGCATTTCGCAAATACATAACCACACGGCAAAGGTAGACCTCACCTTAAATTTAAGGGAAGAGAACGGGGTAATTTCGGGAGAAATAGAGTATGCCAAAGATTTATTTTCTGAACAAAGTATATATAATTACATCGGATATTACAAAAATATCCTCGAAACAATAAGCTCTAAAAAAGAGGTAAAAATATCTGAAATCAGCTTATTGGGAAAAGCAGCGGGAGAAAAATATAAAAACCCGTTTACCTACACTCCCGTTACCACATGGTTCAACAAAACGGCTGAAAATTTTGGAGAAAAAGTGGCAGTCCGTTCTCCCGGTGAGAAATTCACGTACTCCGAAATAAACAAACTCTCGAACAAATGTGCCAACTATCTCCTAAAAAACCACACCGAAAAGATTATTGGTATTTCGTTAGAAAGAAGTCCCTGGGATATTGCTGTAATTTTAGGGATATTAAAAGCCGGGAAAGCGTATTTGCCCATTGATTTAAAATATCCGGACGACCGCAAAAAAATAATAATCGAAGACAGTGGACTACAAACACTTATTTGTTCGCAAAAAACAAATACCCCAATTGAGCAAATTACCCTAACCGAACTAAAAAATAACCTTGGCGGGTACAATGCCGAAAACCCGAACATAATACCGGAAGAAAAAACACCAGCCTACATTATTTATACCTCGGGGACTACCGGAAAACCCAAAGGCGTAGTTATTGGCCATGAGACATTAAGCTATTTTACACAGGCTTCGTGCAGGCATTATGCTATTTCTGAAAAAGATACGGTATTGCAGTTTGCTTCCATTAGTTTCGATGCGGCAGTCGAAGAAATATTCCCATCCCTCTGCTCTGGGGCAACCTTATTTGTGCGCGATGAGAATATGATTTCGACCAACAAACATTTCCTCGAAAGATGCAATGAATACGGGATTACTATTTTAGACCTACCTACGGCTTACTGGCACAACCTGGTTTCTGAACTGGACTCGCTTGACATATCGACACTAAAAAATATACGAACAATTATTTTAGGTGGCGAAGCCGTAAAACACCAAGCCGTAAAAAAATGGTTCTCCCATTTTAACGAAACCCCTGCATTAATTAATACTTACGGACCTACCGAAGCAACGGTTGTTGCCACGAAACACACTATCAGAAAATCCGATTTGGCGGCACAAATCCCCATTGGAACTCCAATTGCAAATGTTTGCAGCCTAGTAGTAAACAGCCACAACCAACCCGTACCCGTAGGAATCCCCGGAGAATTATGCCTTGGAGGAGACTGCCTGGCACTGGGCTACCTGAAAAACGAGAAACTGACCAACGAAAAATTCATACCCATTAACGGCCAACGATTCTATAAAACCGGCGACCTTGTAAGGCTCAAAACCAATGGAGACCTCGATTTTATGGGTAGAATCGACAATCAGGTAAAAATAAGGGGATTTAGGGTAGAACTAACCGAAATTGAAAACAGTATTCGACAATCAGATAAAATAAAAGACTGTGTTGTTTGCGCCAAAAACATCGAAGAAAACCATCTCGATATTGTTGCTTACATTGTAAAAAATAAAGATTTCGAAACCGATGAACTTATCCGCAGGCTAGAAAAAATACTTCCGGCTTTTATGGTGCCTGCATATTTTGTCTTTATTGATGAAATACCATTAAACATCAATAAAAAAGTTGATTTTAAATCATTACCTCTGCCCAGTGGCAACGACCGGAAAACAAACCAGGGGCAGTACAAAAAACCCGAAACAGAAATCCAAAAAACAATATCGGGGATATGGTGCGAACTGCTTAAACTCGAAAAAATAAGCATAACCGACAATTTTTTCCGGCTAGGAGGACACTCGCTGCTAGCCACGCAAGTAATAAGCAGAATCGAAAAAAGTACAGGCAAACAAATTGCCCTGCAAAAGATATTCGAAAACCCAACAATAGAAAGCCTTGGAGATTATATTAACAGCGACAACATATCCAGTGGTGCAGAAACAATTAACATACAACGGATAAACAGGAAAAACCCCATCCCACTTTCGTCGTCGCAAAAACGGATGTGGTTTATTGAGCAGCTCGAAGGGGCAAATGCTTCGTACAATATCCCTCTGGATTTTAAAATTAGCGGAAAATTTGATGTCGGTATTTTAAAAAAATCGCTAGCGATTATTGCCCAACGCCACGAAATATTACGCACAGCTTTTATTAACCAAACCGGAAACCCGGCACAACTAATATCCGAAAACCCGGTCATTGATTTTTCGCACCTCGACTTTTCAGAAAAAAGCCAATCTGAGGCAGAAAAAAGCTACCTTGACATTTCGGACAACAACGCGCAATTCCTTTTCGACCTAACCCGAAACCCACTTTGGCGCTCGGTGCTAATAAAAATGCCCGAAAAAGAAGAATACAGGCTACTTTTTAACTTCCACCATATCATCTCTGATGGGTGGTCGGTTGGCATTTTTGTTAAAGAACTATCCGAAATATACAATTCGGTTATAACCAATAAAAAAATACCCCTTCGGGAACAAAACATACAGTATGCCGACTTTGCAGGCTGGCAGCAAAAATCGCTTAACTCCGACACCATAAAAAAACAAGTAGCATATTGGTGCAATAAACTTAACAATGCCCCAGAAATAATTCAATTACCTACCGATTTCACCCGCAAAAAAGAACAAACGTTTAATGGAGGCGAAACCCGTTTTGCCCTCGACAAAACCATTGCCTTAAAATTAAAAGAGCTTGCCAACAACAACAACATTAGTTTATACATGCTCTTGTTTAGTGCCTATGTAATACTACTGCACAAGCACTCGAACGACACCGACATTATTGTTGGTACTCCAATTGCAAACCGCAAAACCGGACTGACCGACAACTTAATTGGTATTTTCATCAACAACCTGGCAATACGTTCTAAAGTTAACGGGGAGCAGAATATAGAACGCTTTATTGAACAAGTTAAACAAGACCTTTTTGAAGCATACAAAAACCAAGAAGCGCCTTTCGAAAATATCCTAGAAAAACTCCAGCTAAAAAGGAATCTTTCCATAAGCCCGCTTTTCCAGGTAATGTTTAATTTGTTAAACGCACACAACGAACAACTTAACTTTGATGGCACCCAGGTCGGATATCTTGATATTCCCCGAAAAATTGCCAAATACGATTTAAGCTTAATTATATCGGAAAGAGCAGGTGTACTGCACGGTATTTTCGAATACAATTCCGACTTATTTAAACCATCAACCATTGAAAGGATGAGCAACCATTACCAGCAAATCCTCTCGCAAATGCTAACATCGTTAAAAGGTAAAATTTCGGAAATATCAATATTAAACCATAACGAAAAAACACTTCTGTTAAAACAGGTAAACGACACAAACCAGGCATTTCCCGAAGAAAAATGTTACCACCAACTCTTTGAAGCATCGGCGCAGGAACATGCCGAAAAGGTAGCCGTAATTTTTCAGGAAGAAACGTTAACTTACCGTGAACTCAATAACAAGGCAAACCAATTAGCCCACTATTTATGCAAAAAAGGGATTGGCCCCGGAGATTTTGTGGGACTATTTGTAGAACGTTCGACAGAAATGTTGGTTGCATTAATCGCCATAATGAAAACCGGGGCGGCATATATCCCCCTCGATCCGATTTACCCCAAAGACCGGATAAAACTTATTATTGACGACGCAAATCCAAAAGCAATAATTGCCCACGAAAAATTAATGGCAAATTTGCCCGGTACAAACGCAGCCCTCATTAACATAAACGATCAAACCATTGCCCAACAAAAACAGGAAAACGTAAATATTGAAACCGCGTCATGGTCGGTTGTTTACCAAATTTACACATCTGGTTCTACCGGCAAACCCAAAGGGGTACAAATACGGCATTCGTCGCTAAACAATTTCCTGCTTTCGATGGCAATAAAACCAGGGTGTGCCCCAACCGACACACTGCTTGCGGTAACCACTATATCGTTCGACATTGCAGGGCTTGAACTTTTTATGCCTTTACTTACCGGAGCAAAAATTGTGATAGCCAAACAGGAAGAAGCCATGAATGCGCAATTTCTTATGGCTCTTATAGAAAAACACCGCCCTACTATTTTGCAAGCAACACCCGTTACCTTTAAAATGCTGCTAATGGCAAAATGGCAAGGTAGCCCCGATTTAAAAATACTTTGCGGAGGAGAAGCCTTCCCTTCCGATTTGGCACAAACATTAATCGCCAAAAACAAAGAAGTATGGAACATGTATGGCCCTACCGAAACCACAATATGGTCGACAATAAAAAAAGTTGAAAAAAACACTCACAGCAAAGCATACGAAACAATTGGTTTTCCCATAGCAAACACCCAGGTATATGTGGTCGACAACCATATGAACCCCCAACCTATTGGGGTATCTGGCGAATTATTAATTGGCGGCAAAGGCATTGCTAAAGGGTATTACAACAGGCCCGAGCTAAATAACGAGCGATTTGTTAAATCGCCTTTTATTGAAGGAGAAATACTTTACAAAACCGGCGACAGGGTAAAATTCCTCGAAAATGGGAACCTCGAATACCTGGAAAGAATGGACAACCAGGTAAAAATAAGGGGGTTTAGAATTGAACTTGGCGAAATAGAAAACGCCCTAAAATCGCTACCGCAAATAAGAGATGCCGTAGTTGTGGTAAAAGAAGATTCCACAAAAAACAAAATCTTGTCAGCTTACCTAATACCAACAAAAGGAAAAATAAACCAAAACCAAATTGTAAAAGAAATAAAACAAAAAATACCGGATTATATGCTCCCCGGTTTTTATACCGAGCTTGATAAATTCCCAATGACCCCAAATGGAAAAATAGACCGGAAAGCATTGCCCGATCCTCAAAGTACGGTATCGTCCGAAATAATAGCCCCCAGGAGCAAAAACGAAAAAATCATACTCCAAATATGGAAAGAAATACTAGGCAAAACCGAAATAAGTATCGATGATGATTTCTTTGCCTTGGGAGGTCATTCGCTATTGGCCGTTACTTTAATGGTTAAAATTGAAGAAGAAACAGGGGCAAGACTACCTTTGGCCACCTTATTTAGCCATACGACAATACGCGAACTCGCCCAATACATAGAAACCGATAACATTTCGTGGGAATCGCTTGTGCCAATAAAACCCGGAGGAGGCAAACAACCCGTTTACCTGGTACACGGGGCAGGGCTAAATGTTTTGTTATACAATTCGCTGGTTAACCACCTCGACAAAGAACAACCCATATTTGGACTACAAGCCAAAGGGCTTAACGGCAAAGAAAAACCACTTGAAACAATAGAAGAAATTGCAGCCCATTATAACAACGAAATAATAACCCACAACCCCAACGGTCCGTATGCCCTTGCTGGATTCTCGCTTGGAGGGCTAATTGCTTTCGAAATGGCACGGCAATTAACCGAGGCAGGGAAAAAAGTTGTTTTCTTGGGAATGCTTGATACCGTAGCATATTCAAGCTTAAAAAAATACTCAAAATTTGGGAAATTGGCTTACCGTGCCTGGTTCACCTTCAACCAAATAATATACAACACCCTGCTGTTCTTAAAAGAACCCCTTATTGAGAAAAAACAATTTCTACAGAACAAACAAAAAAGTTTAAAAAGGAAAATTAATACCTTTATTTATCGACAAAAAGTAAAAATTGCACAAACCAAAACATCGCAGGGCGACAAAGAAGAGCTGCCCGAATACCTTTACAATGTGCACGAAGCAAACAATATAGCTGGCGATAATTATATTATCCCCCCATCAGACCTCAAAGTAGAACTTTTTAGAGCAAAACACCAGACTTTTTATATTGAAGAACCCTCTACTTATAACTGGAAAAAATATGCCAAAAAAGGGGTAAATATTTACGATGTTCCTGGCGAACATTCGAGTATTTTTGCCCCCCCACACGACAAAGAATTTGCCAAAATATTACAAAATTGCTTAAATAAAAGCTTTGAAACAGGAGTATAAAATATCAATAAACAATATTGAATTTGCACCCGAAAGGTTGGCCCATTCAAAACTGGACAGCACACTCGACTGCCCTCTTATATTAGTGGCCAACACCAATAATTTTGACTTTGAAAAACCTCGGTTGTTTAACTTTTTGAACGATGAGGAGAAAAACAAAGCCCAAAAATTTAAAGCGGGAAAAGCCCAAAAAACATACATCCTGTCACATGCTTTAAACCTCTACTTCTTAAAAAAATACCATTTCGCGGAAAACGAAACAATAAACTACCAAACAAGGGAATTTGGGAAACCTTATTTAAAAGATAGACCTTACCCTTGTTTCAACATTTCGCACGCCGAAAACATGGTGGCACTTGCTTATTTTAAACACGAAATTGGCGTTGATATTGAACACATAAAAAAAGAAAAAGAGCCAATCGACTTGGTGCGAAAAAAATATTTCTCGGAGTCGGAGAATAAACATATAGAAAAAAATTACGACCTGTTTTTTAAATACTGGACAAAAAAAGAAACGGTATTAAAAACACTGGGCTGTGGCATTACCGATGAAATGAAAAATATAGAAACATCATTTTTATCGCAAAATGTTTCTATTGGCGACGGGATTTTTAAAAATCACGACAAAAAAAAGGTATTCATATGGACCTGGCGATTAAACGATTACTATTTAAGCCTGGGAACCGAAGAAATATTCAACAAAATAAAACTGGTCGAAATTTTACCCAAAAGCATTAAACACCTTTCAATACAATAAAAAAACGGAAAAATGAAGATAGCGTTATTAGGGCACGAAACATTTTCAAACTATTCATACCGGATGCTGCAACCCATTTTGGCAGATAAAAATTTTGAAATTGTATTGATGATAATCCACCAGCCCAAACCCCAAACAATAAAACAACAACTAATATCGAGTTGGAAAAAAGGCCGTCGTGGGTATCTCCTGGTTATAATAACCCAAACGTTAATAAAAAAGGCAAAAACAAAATTTAAGGCAAGAAATAAAAAAAGTACCGATTTTAATTCCAGTGATTTTTTCAGCCAAAGGCAGGCAGCTATAATAAAAACCCCAAAATTATATACCGATGAAATTGTAGAAAAAGTAGAAAGCTACCATGCCGACGTACTTATTCTTATCGATTTTCACCGAATTGTAAAAGATAAATTAATAAAAGCCTTTCCGCAAGGAACACTGTCATACCACTATGGCAATATGCGCAAATACCGTGGGCAGCCTCCGGCATTCTGGGAACTCTACAACGGAGAAAAAGAAATGGGCGTTACCGTTCAGAAAATAAATGCAGGTATTGACTGTGGTGAACCAATTGAAGAAATGACCATAACCTTCGGAAAAAAAAGAAACAGCATCGCTTTAATTGACAAATGGGTCGACAAAAATTGCCCCGCAATGATGTACAATGCCCTCAAAAAAGTACAAGCAGGATACCAGCCCCCTCAAATTAAAGAATACGGGAAACTATACACCGTTCCTACATTACGGCAATGGCTGGCCTTTCAGTTTAAACAAATATTTAGGAGTTTTTTTTAAATTTTTTGCCCATCCTGTAACAATTATAAAAGCTATCCGTCATATTTTTTGAACAATGTTTGAAAATGAATGACAGTAAACGAGTACAATAAGTCTGTTGACTTATATTCCGACCGCTTGTACAGGTTTGTTTTAAAGGGCATAAAAGATGTCCAGCGGGCTGAGGATATTGTACAGGACAGCTATGAAAAATTGTGGAAAAATTCGGAAAATGTGGATGCCGAAAAGGTGCGTCCGTATTTATTTACCACGGCTTACCACACTATGATCGACATCATTAGGAAAAATAAACGTTCGGCATTTTCAGAAGATTTGAAGTTGCCTGATGCAAGCCATGAAAACAATTACTCTGATTTAAAGGAAGTGCTGGATGAAGCTGTGGACAAATTGCCGGAAACCCAACGGATGGTATTGCTCCTCCGCGATTATGAAGGATATTCATATCAGGAAATCGGGGAAATGGCAAAATTAAGCGAGTCGCAGGTAAAAGTGTATATTTACCGTGCAAGGGTGTTTCTGAAAAAATATATTGGGAATATTGAAGCTTTGGTTTGACATCCCTCTTTATCCCTCACCGCCAGAGGTTAGGATAAAAAGGGGAATTGAAATTATAAAAAAGAAAAGGATGGAGATCAATAAGAATAATTATGAACCGTATTTCGTTGATTACCTTGAGGGTAAGCTTGACGAGAAATTGGTTGATGGTTTTATTGAGTTCCTTCAACAAAATCCTGAAATCAGAAAAGAACTTTCACTTTTTGAACCGGTTTCCCTTGTCCCTGAAGAAGTCGGGTTTCCTTTAAAGCATAGATTGTACAAAGAGAAATACGATGCCGAGAAAACCTTTAACCAGGCAGTTATACAACGTTTGGAAGGAGATATCCCCAGAGAAGAAAACAAGAGATTTGCTGAGTACCTTTTAAGCCATCCTGAAAAAGAAAAAGAAGCGGCAATTTTTTACCATACGAAATTAAAACCTGACAAATCAATTGTGTTTGACAAAAAACGGGAGTTGTACCGCCGCCCGGCTGGCAGGAAAGTCTTGATGTGGCCGGTAAGGATTGCAGCTGTTGTGGTACTGGCTTTAATATTTTATTTGTTAAACGACCGGCAAGCAACTGACATTACTGTAAGCAACCAGCTTGTGCCTTTAGAAAAAAATATCCCCCCACAAAAGCCGGCATCCGTTGTTGAAGGAACAGTGATGTCAGTAAAATTGGCAGGTGAAGACAAAAAGAAAGTACAAAAAGCTAAAAAGCAAATATATGCAGCAACCCCTGATGGGGGAAATACCCCTAAAGCCAACAAAAGCCCGCACAGCGGGACAAAGGGCAGCCTGTTGGGCAACAATGGCCCAGCTTTTTTACGGTATGCTGGTGAGGTACCCGCAAAGATGGGACGTATCCCTGCTTCGTTGGATATTGCCGCCCCGGTTGCAACACTCGCAGCCATGGATTTAAATATAGTAGAGGGATCTTTTTATGAGGAAAGGCTTATTGCTGATGTGGTAAAAGAGAAAATAGGTGCCGACAAGGTTTCTTTTGATAAAATAAAGAAAGTCGGTTTAAACCTGTTTGCAGGTTTTACAAAAGACAACCTTAGTTATTCAACCAACAATGAAGGCCGGGTTACCGAAATAAATTACGACTCGCGCCTTTTGGCATTCTCCATCCCTACAAACAGCGGGAAAGCAAAAGAGTAAGCTCCCCTATGTTTTATAAAAACATTGTAACTTTCCGTTTCCCTGCACGTCATAGCATCAGAACAATAAAAAAACAGAAAAATGAAGCAGTTATTCACCGTAGTTTTGTGCAGTATTTTAGCCATGGACATTTTTGCACAAACAGACAGCACTAAAATAGAGATGCTTAAAAAAAATGTAGTGACCGTAGTTGAAGACGGGCACGGTACAAAAGTTAAAGTTGGGAACGATAAAGGGATTGAGGTAATCACCGATGATTGGGGCGACACTACCTGTATACGTATCGGCCGGCATACCTTTAATGTTGTCGATGATTGGACAGGGACCCATATAAACGTTAGCAAAGCTCAGAGGGAAAAACGCTGGTCACAAAGGTTCAACCCGCACTGGGCAGGTGTTGAAATAGGCATGAATATGTTCAGCCGCACCGATTATTCAATGTATGGTGGTGATGAATTCTTCGACCTAATACCCGGAAAATCATTGACATGGAATTTTAATTTTGCAGAATGGGCCTTTAATAACGAAGAAAACAACTTCGCCCTGGTTACTGGCCTGGGTTTTAGTTTTTCCGACTATCGTTTCGACCAGCCAATTACCGTTGAGAAACAAGACGGGGTGCTTGTTCCTGTTTCGCTTGAAGGGTACGGTAACTTAAAAAAATCGAAACTTACCATGAGCTACCTTACTGCCCCTCTCCTGCTCGAAGCAAAAACACCGCTCCGAATGGGAGGCTCAAAGTTATACCTCGCTGGTGGCGTTATCGGCGGGCTTCATATTGGTTCGCACACAAAATATAAATACGATGGCAATAAGGAAAAATACAGGGGCAATTTTAACCTTGCCCAGTTTAAATGCGACCTCACCGGAAGGATAGGTTTTGGCGATTTATGTTTATTTGTTAACTATGGGCTTACACCACTGTTTAAAAACGACAAAGGGCCAGAGCTCTATCCGTTAATGTTAGGTGTGTCATTCCCAAATATCTAATTTTTATATAGCTCACAAACAATTTTGCCCTCCGGGGGGCACCCTTGAGAAATAAGTACAACTAGTATGATAAATATTTTATCCTGGCCTTGCCATGGAAAAGGGTTTCCAAAACGGTCGATGGATCGCAACTTTAGTTTGTAAAGATATTGTTTTGGGGTATGCCCCAACACCAAAAGGCGAGGGTCTCTCGAAATGTACCTGAACAGGCACGGAACCTAATTTTTAGTTAAAATGGGCTTATGTTTTATACAACCAGAAGTAAAAAGGAGTTGTGTCTTTTTGATTTTACTAAAATGTTAACCTACTGTAATAGAATGTGAGATAAGTTTTTCGCAAAGTAAAATCAATTATATTTGCACATCTCAAAACAGTTTGGGAAAATTGTATATATTAATAGACTTGTTTAAATTATAATAAATTCATAATTAAAATGAAAGTAACAGTAGTAGGAGCTGGCAATGTTGGTGCAACCTGTGCACAAATTGTTGCCGAAAAAAACATTGTTCAGGAAGTTGTTTTGCTCGACATCAAGGAAGGCATTTCAGAAGGAAAAGCTTTGGACTTATGGCAAACAGCTCCCATCAATTACTATGATTCACGATTGGTAGGCTCAACAAACGATTATTCAAAAACTGCCGGTTCGGAAGTAGTTGTGATTACTTCTGGCGTACCACGGAAACCGGGGATGAGCCGCGATGATTTGATCTCTATCAACGCTGGCATTGTTAAAAGTGTTACCGAAAATGTTGTAAAATATTCTCCGGATGCAAAAATTATCATTGTTTCCAATCCTTTGGACGTAATGACCTACGCAGCATACGCCACTTCTAAAAAGCCGAAAAACGAGGTTATGGGCATGGCCGGTATCCTTGATACTGCACGCTACCGCGCTTTTCTTGCCGAAGCATTGGACGTTTCTCCACGCGACATACAGGCACTGTTGATGGGCGGCCACGGAGATACTATGGTGCCGCTGCCACGTTATACAACTGTTTCGGGCATTCCTGTAACAGAATTGATTGACGAAGAAAAATTGAATGCCATTGTTGAGAGGACAAAAAAAGGTGGTGGCGAATTGGTCAACCTTATGGGGACTTCTGCATGGTATGCCCCAGGGTCGGCAGCCGCACAAATGGTTGAAGCAATTGTTATGGATCAAAAACGTATTTTCCCTTGTTGTGTTAAACTTGAAGGTGAGTACGGATTAAACGACATGTTTGTTGGCGCACCTGTTAAACTAGGCAAAAATGGTGTGGAAGAGATAATTGAAGTTGCACTAAACGAAAGCGAAAAAGAATTGCTCGACAGTTCTTCAAAAGCCGTAAAAGGTGTAATGGATGTCCTTAATGGCATGAATATTTTGTAATACAAGTTGCCTTAAATATATAAACGGTTGGTCCTATGATCCAGCCGTTTTTTTTGCCTATTTTTACGGGATGAAGATTAAAATACCACTTCAGGTCATTGAACTGGAACAAGGGAATTTCCATTTAATTGCTACAGGGAAATTTGGCGGCTCTACAACAGGTTACTGGGCAATAGATACCGGCGCGTCAAAAACTGTTTTTGATAAAAACAGGGACGGTTTTTATTCTGTTTCAGAAGGAAAAGCCGAAGAAATACATTCGGCTGGCATAGGGGAGAAACCCCTGGTTACCAGTATCGGGACCTTGATGAGCTTTTATATTGGCAAGTTCAAAGTAGAAAACTTGAGAGTCGCGCTTATCGACTTGTCGCACATAAACCAGTTGTATTACAGGGCCACCAACCTAGAAATATGTGGCTTAATTGGGGGCGACTTCCTGGTTAAGCACAAAGCCGTTATCGACTATAAAAGGAGAACATTGTACCTGAACCTTTGATTTGTAGGATCCCCCCCCTGGCTGTGCCATTGCAATTTAAAGCCTGAGTTCCCATAAAAATTAAGAAAGCCCCTAATTTTAAATACCTCTCCCTTTTGCAAACCTGAACTATTTCGGTATATTTGCTCCGCTCAAAAGTAAGATGGTGAAAATCAGGGTAAAGATATCGGTAAAGGTGTTAGTGAAGCTGGCAATTTTTGTCGCGCTTATCGGGCTTGCAGTTTTTTTTGATAATTATTTTGAGAAAAACCCTGTTGGGCTTGATGAATTTGCCGCCGGGCAGGGAGAAACAGCCACCGAACACGGGGTTATCTACATTTTCTCCCAAAACAGTCCTACTACCATAAAAACATCGGCACAAAAAACACCCGACCGGAAAATCTTTCAGCAATCGCATAACAAATTACTTCAAAAATATCATCAGTTAAGAAATTATCAGGTTTTTCAAAAAGAGTCTGGAATACAGAAGCCCCCGCTTATCTTAACCTGTTATTTCATCTTTTTCCGCAGTTGTCACTTCCCTTCCCCAGACAGTGATGGCGTCCCCTTTACAGCATAACCTCCCCAAAAATAAATGGGGCTGTGTTTTTATTGTTCAAACAATATTTTTCCTGGATTTTAATTCCGAATTCAAAAAATAACAGTAAAATTTTAAACATTTAAATCTAAAATCAAATGCAAAACAAAGGTGCAATTTTAACATTTGCAATTCTGTTGGCGGCGGTTTGCCTGTACCAGTTGACTTTTACCTGGAAGGCAAACCAAGTAGAAAAAGATGCCGTGGAATATGCACAGGGAGATCCTGAAAAGGAATACGTCTACCTCGACTCAATATCGGGGGAGGTTGTTTATAACTTTTTGGGGTTGAAAAAATTTACTTACAAAGATGTTAAGGAACTGGAAATGAACTTGGGCCTTGACCTTAAAGGCGGGATGAACGTTACACTGGAAGTTGAGGTGGAAGACCTGATCCGGGCAATGTCGAATTACAGTAAAGATTCAACATTTAATGCAGCTTTAGAGCGTGCCAAGGAGCTACAGGAAAACAGCCAGGATGATTTTGTCGATCTTTTTGGCCAGGCTTTCGAAGAAATCGACCCGAACGCTAAGCTGGCTTCTGTTTTTAACACCCTTGATTTACGTGACCGTATTAATTTCAACACGAGCAACAAAGAAGTTTTGGGCGTCTTACATGAAGAAACATCCGCAGCCATCGATAACGCTTTTAACATCCTGCGTACCCGTATAGACAGGTTCGGGGTCGCACAGCCAAATATCCAGCAACTACAGACCAAAGGCCGTATATTGGTCGAATTGCCCGGGGTGAAAGACCAAAACAGGGTACGCAACCTGTTGCAGGGGACAGCAATGCTCGAATTCTGGGAAACTTACGACAACCAGGAAGTTTACCCATACATGTTGCAGGCAAATGAGAAAATTAAAGAGATGGAATCTTCAATCGAAGCCGAAAATGGCACTGAAGGAGATGAAGATGCTGCGACCACAGAGGCTGACACGGCTACTGGGGAAGAAAGTTCGCTCCTTTCTGAGTTGGAAGCAGGTGCAGGGGCTGACTCTACAGCAACGCCTGACAACCTGGCCAATTTCAAAAAAGAATATCCGCTTTTTGCGGTTTTGACCCCAAGTACAGACCGTACCGGGCAGTTGCTCCAGGGGCCATGGATTGGAATGGCACATTTTAAAGACACCACAAAGGTCAACTATTACTTGTTGTTGCCCCAAATCAGAAGCCTTTTCCCAAGGAACATGATGTTCCGGTGGACGGCAAAATCAGTTGACGATGCCGGTAATTATTATCGTTTAGTAGCATTAAAAGTAACGTCCCGCGATGGGCGCGCCCCATTAACCGGGGATGTGGTTACGGATGCCCGTCAAGATTACGACCAATTTGGTTCAAACCCTGAAGTTGCCATGAGCATGAATGCTGAAGGGGCAAAAATATGGCAGAGGATGACCAAAGAAAATGTGGGCAAATCAATTGCGATTGTTCTTGACGGTTATGTGCGCTCTGCCCCAAATGTCATAAACGAAATTTCGGGGGGGCGTTCAAGTATAACAGGGCTGGAAAGCATTGAAGAGGCAAAAGACCTGGCAAACATCCTGAAATCAGGCAAAATGCCTGCTCCGGCAAGGATTATCCAGGAAGAAATTGTTGGGCCTTCGCTAGGGCAGGAAGCCATAAACAGCGGATTCTTTTCATTCCTTATAGCTTTTATATTGGTGTTGGTCTATATGTTCTTCTTCTATAGTAAAAATGCAGGACTGGTTGCCAACATTGCCCTTATTGCCAACATGTTCTTTATTATAGGTATTTTGGCATCGCTGGGGGCTGTCCTTACATTGCCAGGTATTGCCGGTATGGTCCTTACCATTGGTATGTCGGTTGATGCCAACGTGCTTATTTACGAAAGGGTACAGGAAGAAATACGTTCCGGGAAAGGGTTGAAACTGGCTATTTCCGATGGTTACAAAAATGCTTATTCTGCAATTATCGACGGACAGGTTACCACCCTTTTGACCGGTATTGTACTTTATGTATTTGGCAGTGGACCTATTAAAGGTTTCGCGACTACTCTTATTATTGGGATACTGACTTCTTTGTTCTCCGCAATTTTCATCACCCGTTTGATTTTTGAATGGCGGTTGGGCAAAAACAAAAAGATCCTGTTTACGTCTACTATCACAGATGATTGGCTTCGGCATACGGCCATTAAGTTCTTGGAGAAAAGAAAACTTTTCTACATTATCTCCAGTGCTTTAATTATATTGTCCATAGGTTCGTTGGCGGTCCGTGGCTTGAACTACGGTATCGATTTTAAAGGAGGGCGTACATACGTTGTGCGTTTCGACCACGATGTACAGGTTGCCGATGTACAGGAAGCACTTGCCGATGTTTATGGCGAAGCTCCCGAGGTGAAAATCTATGGTGAAAACGACCAGGTAAGGATCACTACCGAATATAAAGTTGATGACAACAGCGAAAATATCGACAATGAAGTAGAAGAACTATTAATGAAAGGTTTGCAGGCTGGGGGATTTATTGACGAAAATGTTACCCTTGAGCAGTTTACCGGCCAGTACCAGATGAGTTCGCAAAAAGTAGGGCCGACCATTTCGGACGATATAAGGAAAGAGTCGGCAATTGCTATCGCTTTTTCCCTGATAATTATATTCATTTATATCCTTATCCGGTTCAACAACTGGCAATATGGTTTGGGAGCTGTTGCCGCACTTGCGCACGACTCGCTAATCGTCCTCGGTATCTTCTCGCTCGCCTACGGTGTCCTGCCTTTCTCCCTGGAAATAGATCAGGCATTTATTGCAGCAATCCTTACGGTGCTGGGGTACTCCATTAACGACACGGTGGTAGTGTTCGACCGTATAAGGGAGTATTTGCACCTGTACCCGAAAAGGCCAAGGGAAGAAAACATGGACGGTGCCTTAAACAGTACTTTGCGCCGTACATTTAGTACCTCGTTGTCAACATTCGTGGTATTGCTTGCTATCTTCCTGTTTGGTGGCGCTACCATACGCGGCTTTACCTTTGCATTGTTGGTAGGTGTTGTTGTAGGTACCTACTCGTCTATCTTTATTGCAACCCCAATTGTGTTCGACACCCAGAAACAGGTTGCAAAAACTATTGCAAAAAGGAAAAAATAACCCAGTTGGAAGTCGGGGTCACGAAGTTTGAGGAAAATTTGCTTCGTGACCCTGCTTCATAAAATATCTTCTTTCTTCTGCCTCCCAGCTTCCTTCTTTTTTTATCTTTGTGATCTAAATTAATTTAACGATGTTGCATATATTATTTATAAGTGGTGGGGAAATTGTTTTGGTAATGCTGCTGGCACTGCTTTTTTTCGGGTCGAAAGCCATTCCCGACATTGCCAAGACCCTAGGGAAAGGAATGCGTGAGTTCCGGAAGGCTACCAACGAAATAAAACGTGAAATTAATGAACAAACATCGGATATCAGAAAAGATTTTGATGATGTAAAAAGGACTGTTGACAACAAAACACGAGAACTAAAAAAAGATTTCGAGGAACAAACATCTGAAATACAAAAAGATATAGATTCAACTGTTTCTGACATAGAAAAAGATACAGAAGGAATAAACAAGAGCATAGACGATCGGTTTCAAGATTAATTTACTTCTCAAAAACCAAAAATTATGGTTGTTGCCTACATCCTGGCTTTGTTGGTTTGTTTTATTTTACTTGCCAGGATTGTCGATCAGTTTTTTATCCAGTCGTTAGACCGGATTTCCAAAGACTTTAAACTTTCAAGCGATGTTGCAGGAGCCACGCTTATGGCGGTTGGGTCAAGTGCCCCGGAGCTTTTTGTTGCCCTGTTTGCCGTTTTTAAGCCCGGCGGGCACGAAGCAATTGGTGTTGGTAGTATAGTGGGGAGCGCGATTTTTAACTTGCTTGTAATTGTAGGGGCATCGGCAATTGTCCGAAAAGCAAAACTTACCTGGCAGCCCGTAATCCGCGACTTGTTCTTTTATGCCATTTCCGTTTCGTTGCTCCTGGTTTTTATATGGGACGGCTCGTTTTCGTTAACCGAGGCTTTGATATTGCTTGTAATTTATGTGCTTTATGTTGTGGCTGCAATTTATTGGAAGAAATTGCTTCCCTATACCGATACCCCTTTTGATGAGGCAACCAAGGAAGGGGTTAAAGGCAAAAAAGGTTTTATCGGCCTTTTCGACCTTTTTTTGGGGAGGTTGTTCCCCAATGAAGGGCATTACTATTTAGTATTCTTGCAATCTGTAGTTATTATTGCTGCGTTAAGTTGGGTACTGGTTGAACTGGCTGTACAAATCTCGGGCGCTTTCCATATCCCCGAGGGGATTATTGCACTTACAGTACTGGCTGTCGGCACTTCAATCCCAGACCTTTTCTCTTCGATTATTGTTGCAAGGCAGGGGCGTGGCGACATGGCAGTCAGCAATGCCATCGGTTCAAATATATTCGATGTTTTGGTTGGGTTAGGATTGCCTTTTGCCATTTTCATGTTGATCCATGGGGGAACAGTTGGCACAGGCGGTGGCAACCTTCTGTATTCGACCGTAATCCTTTTTTCATCAGTAATTTTATTGTTCCTGCTCCTACTTTCAAGCAAATGGAGGGTAGGTAAGATATCAGGGGCATTTTTGGTACTCTTGTATGTAATTTATGTAGCAAGGGAAATAATAATCCTTTATATTTGATGATATAAATATCCAGAATTGATAAAAGCCGTCAACATAAAAAAGTCGTTTGGGGACTTAAGTGTCTTGAAAGCGATCAACCTTGAAATCCCGCAGGGGAAATTGTATTCCATTGTAGGGGCGAGCGGCGCGGGGAAGACAACCCTGTTGCAAATATTGGGGACACTGAGCAAGCCCGACAGTGGGGAAATTTATTACAACAATAAGAATGTTTCTTCTTTTTCGGAGAAGGAAATATCAAATTTCAGGAACAAGGAGATTGGGTTTGTATTTCAGTTTCACCACCTGCTGCCAGAATTTACCGCAATTGAAAATGTTTGTATACCTGCGTTTATTGCCAAAACCCCAAAACCGAAAGCCGAAAGAAAGGCCAAAGAGCTACTTGATTACCTTGGGCTTGCAGAAAGGGCTGCCCACAAGCCTTCGGAACTGTCGGGGGGGGAGAAACAACGCGTGGCAATGGCACGGGCACTGATCAACAACCCTTCGGCAGTGCTGGCAGATGAACCCTCGGGAAACCTCGACTCGGCCAACCGCGATGAGTTGCACGACCTGCTTTTTAAACTACGCGATGATTTTGGGCAAACCTTTATTATTGTCACCCATGACGATAATTTTGCTGAAAGATCGGATAAGATTATCCATATTAAAGACGGTGTGATCGGATAACAAAATACTGTGATGCATTTTAACGGCTTAAAAGAATTTCTTGATGAAAAAGCTGATAAATATAACCAGCCTTTTTTTATTGAGACGGATCCAATACAGGTGCCAAAAGGGTTCTCGGAAAAAGAAGATATTGAGATTGCAGCCTTTTTAACGGCAACAATTGCATGGGGAAACCGCACGGCAATAATTAAAAATGCCATGAGATTAATGTCGTTGATGGATTTTAAACCATATGACTTTATTTTGGGCTCATCGCCTGAAGACCAAAAAATGCTGGGAAAATTTGTACACCGGACTTTTAACGGCAATGATTGCATTTATTTTATCCGTTCGTTACAAAATATTTATAAACAACATGGAGGTTTGCAGGCAGTTTTTGAAAAGGGTTTTATGGACGGTAAAACGGTAAAGGCGGCTTTGGAATATTTCTACTTTGTTTTTTTTGAACTAAAAGGTGAACGCACCCGCAAACACGTCCCCAATGTAGCCAAAGGGTCATCGGGGAAGCGGATGAATATGTATCTGCGGTGGATGGCAAGGGGCGACAACCGTGGGGTGGACTTTGGGATTTGGGACGGGATACCAGCTTCTGTATTAATGCTCCCGCTTGATGTCCATACAGGGAATGTTGGCAGGAAGCTGGGCATTTTGTCCAGGCGTTCGAATGATTGGAAAGCAGTGGTGGAAATAACCCAAAACCTTCGGGAATTTGATCCGCTAGACCCCATAAAGTACGATTTTGCCCTTTTCGGGCTGGGGGCATTTGAGAAATTTTGATATGGGAGGGAACAACTATTTCCAGTTTAAACAGTTTTTGGTGATCCAGGAAAAAACGGCCATGAAAGTTGGCACCGATGGGGTACTGCTTGGTGCATGGGTAAATGTAAGTGACGAACAAAAAGTCTTGGATGTTGGTACAGGTACAGGCCTTATCGCCCTGATGATGGCACAGCGGAGCCAGGCACAAATTACCGGGATCGAAATCGAAAAGAATGCCGCAGGAGAAGCAGTAGAAAATTGTAGGAAATCGCCCTGGACTGGACGGCTGGCAATAAAAAACCTCTCTTTTCAGGATTTTGCCCGGGAATCAGATGAAAAGTTTGGCCTTGTCGTTTCCAATCCCCCGTTTTTTGAAAACGACAAGAAATCGAAAGACCATAACCTCGCCATTGCCAGGCACACCGACATGCTCCCTTTTGATGATCTTTTAAATGGTTCTAAAAACCTTTTAAAAGAGGACGGTAGGCTGGCGGTCATCCTTCCCTTAATTCAAGCCAAAAATTTTATTGGTAAAGCAAAACGTATCGGCTTAAATTTAATAAGGCTTACCGGGGTAAAACCAACACCCGGGAAAGATCCCAACCGTTATTTAATGGAATTTAGCCGGGCAAGTACAATTCCCGAAAGGAACACGCTGACAATTTTTGATGGGCCAAAGGACCAATTCTCAGAGGGCTACAAAAAATTGACCGGGGATTTCTACTTAAAATTCTAAACAATAAACAGGAATGGGTTTTATTTTGAGTCAACCTTGTCGCCGTAAGCTAAATCACCGGCATCTCCCAACCCTGGCACTATATACGATTTTGCAGTCATTTCGTTATCAATTGCCCCCAGCCATAGCGTAACATTCTTATCCTGTATATTTTTGTTTATATACTCAACACCTTGTTTGCTTGCAATTATTGAAACCAGGTGTACATGCGCGGGCGTACCTTTACTAAATAACGCTTTATGTCCTATTTCCATTGATTTGCCGGAAGCCAGCATCGGGTCGGAAAGGATAACTACCTTGCCATCGAGCGAAGGGGATGCCATGTATTCAAATTCAATGTCAAATTTACCATCGGCAGTATATTTCCGGAATGCGGAAATAAAACAATTTTCGGCACGGTCGAGGATACGCAGCAAACCGTTGTGCATGGCAAGCCCTGCACGCAGTATAGTAGCAAGGACAGGCTGTTTTTGCAATTTCGGGACCTTGGCAACACCCAGCGGCGTGGTTACGTCGGTCTCCGAAAAATCAAGCGTTTTACTGACCTCGTATGCAAAAATTTCACCGATGCGGTATAAATTCTCACGAAACCTAAGCGGGTCTTTCTGGATTGATTCGTCCCTGATTTCTGCCAAGTACTGATCTAAAACTGAATTCTTGTTGCCTAGAACTTTGATTTCCATTTTTTAGGCAAAAATGGGAATTTTTGCCTAAAAAAGGTAGGGGTGCAACAATTTTTATAAAATTCCACGAACCATGCCTGGTGCGGACCTCATGTATCTTTTGTTCTTTTTAGTAGGGTTAATCACATTTTTCCTGTACTTACCGTACCTGAGAGTTAATTTTTATGCCGGAAACCTTCCCCCTGTTTTCATACCAAGTCTGATAGAAACTACCTGGAAGTTTATTTTAAATGTAGGATCTAAAGTAGAGGATCTATCTAACATTAAGTTTTTTAATATGAGTAGACTGATTATCCATATTGGCCCACCTAAATGCGGCTCTTCGACAATCCAATCGTTTTTAAAGCAAAAACCTTTTAAAGAGAAGGTCAAATTCAGGGTTGTCACTGCGAAGACAATTAATTCGTTTGTCAAGTACAATGCCAACTCAGATAGGTTCAATGATTTAGTTAAACACTTAAACACGGATTTAAAAAGATATGACGCAGTGGCCATAAGCCATGAATATCTTTTCGGGCACACCCCTTTTCTCGAAAACCTTTGTAAACTAACTAATGCTGACGATATTAAAATAATCGGATATTCCAGGAAACAATCAGATTTCATAATGTCGGCATATTTTCAATGGGAGTTTAGGAGTAAGGATTCATTTGAATTTTATTCTCAAGTTTTAAAGCGAAACAATATTGACCCGATATATTTCACAGGGCTTGAGGCATTTATTGTTTCTGTTGTCCTGTCTGATTTTAATTCTGGCTTAGAAGATCCCAGGTACAGGATCTTTAATTGGGATTTCTATTATAACGAGATAAGGGATGCTATACCAAACAGTAAGGTATTGGTCAACTGCCTGCCTGGTAAAAACTATCAATATGATTTAATTAATGACTTTTGCAATAAAGCCAATTTAACTGCGAAAGGGCGGAAGTTAAAACGTTCAGACAAAAAGGTAAACCAGAGATTCGCCCCTTCTTTGACCGAATCGGTCTATAATGCCTTGGCTTCTGGCTTAAACGTCCCTGACGGAAGATTCCATAATTATTTCCTAGAAGATTTATCGATAAAACTTGGACGGGACAAAGACATAAATAATGCCTTTATTGGACAATTGTCCGATTATATCGACTCAACCTTTGCTGGTCCTAATGGCAATCTATGTAAGATTTATAACATCCCCCCTGAAGAGTTTGAACCGAAGAGGAAGATCAATAAAAGCGAGATACTTGAGGCTATTTATGGTGAACTTGAGAAAAGAAGAAAAAACCCGGAGGAGATAATCTCATATTATAAGAAACTGACCGGGGAATGGGCCCACTTCTGTTTCTATTCCCGGTATGGGAATTTCTTTAATAAAATAGCCGTGCTCCACAGATATTTATAACCCATACTAATGCCTTAAAAGAATAAAAACCTGGGAAAAATGCCGGACAAACAGTTAATAAAGATATATTCATTTTTTTATAAAGAAGGAGGTTTGTTGACCGACGATCCTGTTTACTCCCCCGTTATTGCAGGTAAAAAACTTTTAAGGGCCACCAGCTTCATGACGGGAGACGACACCGGGGAGCAAATCTCTGCAAAGAATAAATATTATAGTGAGCTAACGGGTATTTATTGGGTATGGAAAAATACAGATAATGATATAACCGGAAGTTGCCATTACCGGCGTTATTTTACAACAGAAGACGAGCCAATACAATATAAGCTTAAACGCATCCTGTACTGGGCAATCGGTATAAACAAGAAGCGTTATGGGCTGATTTACAGTTCAAATACGGGCTTGTTCGCGCCTAAGATCCTGAAAGGGGAGCAAACACAAAAACTGCTGGAAAAATACGATGCAATACTCCCTCAAAAAAGGAAACTTAAGTATACTGTCAAAAAGCACTACGAAAAGTACCATAATGCCGGCGATCTGGAAATACTTGAAAATATAATTGTCCAGTGTTGCCCAGAGTACCGGGAAGCTTACAATACCGTGCTTAACCAGAAATGTATGCACGCTAACAATATGTTTGTCTTGCATAAAAAAGAATATGAAGAATTTATGCAATGGTGGTTTGGCATGTTGTTCAGGTTTGAGGAACGGGCAAAACTAAAAAATTATACAGGTTACCAGGAACGTGTGCTGGGATTTATTGCGGAGCGTTTGCTAAATGTTTGGTTCTGTCATAAAAATTTAAAAGTAAAAGAACTCCCAATAATTTATTTTAAGAAGCTAAAGAATAAGGATTGTATAACACTGTAATTGCAGAAGGGTTTTTGTCTTTTTTTTGCTTTATGTTAAAATGAAAGTTAATGCAACAGTTGGCAAACCACATATACACAACTTTTGATAAAATTAAGGATCGCCATTCTAAAGAAATTTATTTAAAACAACGCTCTAAGGTAATATGGTTTACCGGGATGTCGGGTTCGGGGAAGACAACTCTGTCATGCCTGCTTGAAAGACGCTTGTTTGAACTAAACTATTTCTGCCAGATACTTGATGGCGACAATGTCCGTTCCGGTATAAATAAGAATTTACGTTTTACAGAAGAAGACAGGTTGGAGAACATCCGCAGAATAGCCGAGGTTAGCAAATTATTTATGGATTGTGGCATTATACTTATTTGTGCCTTTATCTCCCCCACAAACAAAATGCGTGCTTTGGCAAGGGAAATCATTGGAGAAAAGAATTTCCTGGAAGTATTCATAGACACCCCACTTTGCGTGTGTGAGCAAAGAGACCCCAAAGGCTTGTATAAAAAAGCCCGGACAGGAGAAATTATGAATTTTACAGGCATATCGTCTCCTTTTGAGGCCCCGGCAAACCCCTTCCTCGTTGTCGACAATACAAATCCGGACATTGACAATACAGTCCGGGAAATGTTGCTAAAAATAATCCCCGAGATAAAATTTGATCCGGCAGAAATACTGTGATAGCAAGTACCGGTTAGTTTGGGGGCATTAAACAAACAAAATCCCTTCGTATAGGACTGCCAATTTATTTCTGCACAGTCCCTTAACTTTTTCTTTTCCTGTAGTAGCTCTTGCGTTTTTTATTTCTTTTTTTGTTTTTATTGTCAAACCTGTCAATCCGGTCTTCAAGGTTTACCTCCATTTTCACTTCCAGGTTATCGTTATCCTTCGGTGTCGAAATTTCAGGCTTAACTCCCATTTTGTTTTTCCGGATAATGCTCTTGACCTCTTCAACCGGTAGTTTAAAAGAGTTTCCGGGTATCCCTTCTGCAAGCGAATACCATATTTCTCTTCTTAAGAAATCTGTTTTGATCGGTTTGGCAATACCTTTTGAGGTTTCCAGGTGTAGCAATTCTTTTGGAAAGTCGCCCCTGGCTTCCATATAAACATCCAGCTCGTATAAGAGGCAACATTTCAGTTTGCCGCAGGCTCCCGCCATCTTTTGTGCCGATGGCGACAAGCCCTGTTTGGTAGCTGCTTCAGATGAAATACTTTTAAAGTCGGTCCTCCAGCCCGAACAGCACAATTCCCTCCCGCACGAACCAATACCTCCAACCAGTCCGGCTTCCTGCCTTGCCCCGATTTGTTTCATTTCTATCTTGATGCGGAACTCCTGTGCATATTTTTTTATTAGTTCCCTAAAATCGACCCGCCCCTCGGCAATGTAATAAAATATAGCTTTGTTGTTATCGCCCCTGAACTCAACATCCCCTATTTTCATGTCAAGGTTCAAATCAGCGGCAATCTGGCGCGCACGGATCATTGTAGCCTTCTCCCTAGACCTGGCCAGGTTTAGTTTTTCAATGTCTGTAGGGCTTGCCTTCCTGTATATTGTATTTAATGTGTAACGCCCTGGATTCCTGACTTTCCTGTTAAATTGTTTCTCAGCTAGGTATCCAGTCAACATAACCTCTCCCACATCGTGCCCCGGCGAAGTTGCCACAACAACCTGATCCCCTCGTTTTAAAACAATATGGTTTGTATTTTCAAAGAATTCCTTACGCGTTGATTTGAATTTTACTTCAACTATATTTGATTGTTTTGCTGTACCGGGCAAATCATTAATCCAGTCGAAAGTATCAGCCGGCCTGGATCCTACTAAATTATTAAATGAACATCTGTCACAACTCATTTCTTTCCCTTCTCTTATTTTTAATAATCAGGATACAAAGATCGTAAAAAGATTTTAATATTTAGCCAATATCGGAAAATGGGTATGGGCCAAATCCCACGAGGTTCAAAAAATCATTTCTTTTTTGTTTCTTTATGGCAAATTTACCCAAAGGAAATTTAAGTCGATGAGAGTTTCACACCTTGCTTTTTTATTGACCCTGTTTATCCTAGTACAAAACAATACCGTGGGTGCATTTATACTCACAAAACGGGCGGAAATAAGTGTTTTAACGTGTAGCCCAGGCAACGAAGCATATTCTGTTTACGGGCATTCGGCCATTCGAGTAAAAGATGCCCTACGCAAATACGATGTGGTTTTTAATTACGGGATATTCGATTTTGATACCCCAAACTTTATTTACAGGTTTGCTTGTGGGCAAACCGATTATATGCTTGGTGCATATAGTTTCTCCGGTTTTCTTGATGAATACACGATGTTAAAAAGGAGTATCTACGAACAGGTGCTAGATTTGACACAACAGGAAAAACAAAGGATCTTTGATTTTTTACTTTGGAATGCCAGGCCGGAGAACCGTGTTTACCGGTACAACTTTCTTTTTGATAACTGTGCCACCCGTGTCCGCGATGTTGTCCAGGAAAAATCGGGAGGGGAAGTGGCTTTCCCTGAACGGAACAACGACCACCAGAAAACATTCCGCGAGTTGCTGAAAGGTTACCATTCGAAAGTTTTATGGCTGGATTTTGGGATCGACCTTATTGTTGCCGCCCCTTGCGACAGCAAAGCTTCGGCTTTCGATGAGATGTTCCTGCCCGATTACCTTATGGGGCATATCGCAAAAGCAACAATAAAAACCGGAAATGAAACAAGGCCCTTGGTTAAAAGTTCACGGTTTATTTACCATGCGCCCGGTTTAAAAATAAAGAGTTCAAAAATAACCAGCCCCTTTGTTGTTTTTGGCATTTTACTGTTGCTTGTGGTTTATGTGTCTGCCCGCCAGTTCAGGAGAAAAAGGATAAACTATCTCACGGATTACATTGTTTTTGGGATTAACGGATTTATGGGCGTAGTCATGTTGTGGTTTGTCCTGTTTTCCGAACACCCAACAATGCACCCAAATTATAACCTGGTTTGGGCAATCCCCTCTAATTTCATTTTTATAATTACCTGGAAAATAAAAAAATGGAGGCCGTTTACCCGCTACTATTTTATCTTGGTTTCTGCCTGGTTGTTGCTTTTTATGCTTTCGGGCACTATCCTGCCTCAAAAAATCCATATTGTTTCTTACATCATGGGGGCGATAGTTTTGTGCAGGTCTGTTTTTAATTCTATGCTTATTTTAAGGCGGAGGGCTTAACTAACCTGGCACTGCCCCTATTGTTGAAAAAAAATGAATTAACAAATCCCCTTGCATTTCCCTTCATTTCGCTAAACTTTTATCTTTGTTTCTTATTTAAACAGACAGGTTTGGCCAATTCAAAAAAATATGTCGAAACGCCTTTGATGAAGCAGTATTATGCCATTAAAGACAAACACCCTGATGCCATTTTGCTTTTCAGGGTGGGCGATTTCTATGAGACTTTTGGGGAAGACGCAATAAAAACTGCCGAGATTCTGGGCATAACCCTTACCCGGCGGGCAAATGGCGCTGCCAGTTATGTTGAACTTGCAGGTTTCCCCCACCATGCGCTCGACACCTATCTTCCAAAATTGGTGCGTGCAGGGCAGCGCGTGGCAATTTGCGAACAGCTGGAAGACCCTAAGCTCACAAAAAAAATAGTAAAACGCGGCATTACCGAACTGGTGACCCCCGGAGTGTCAATAAACGACAACATACTTGAAAACAGGGAAAACAATTTTCTCGCATCGGTGCATTTCGACAAAAAAACTGCCGGGGTGGCTTTCCTCGACATATCGACAGGGGAATTTCTTACAGCACAAGGTGATTTTGAATATGTTGACAAACTGCTGAACTCGTTCCACCCAAAAGAAGTTTTGTTCCAGCGCGGCAGGGGCAATGAGTTCACTGAGATTTTTGGCAATAAATTTTACACCTTCAACCTCGAAGATTGGGCCTATACCGATGAATCGGCAAACGATCGCCTCTTGAGGCATTTTGAAACGTCTTCGCTCAAAGGCTATGGTGTCCAGAATATGCCGATGGCAATTATTGCGTCTGGGGCGATTTTGCATTACCTCGACATAACCCAGCATAGCCATTTAAAGCACATTACAAGCTTGAGCCGCATAGAAGAAGAACATTATGTGTGGCTCGACAGGTTTTCTATACGCAACCTGGAGCTTTTTAACCCTTTGCACGAAAACGGCAAGTCGTTCATCCAAGTAATAGACAAAACCATCTCGCCCATGGGGGCAAGGCTCCTGAAACGGTGGGTGGCACTCCCGCTAAAAGCAGTGGCTCCCGTAAACGAGCGGCTGGAGGTAGTCGAATATTATTTAAAACACCCCGACATAAAAGAAGGGCTGGAGGAACACATCCGGCATGTTGGCGATTTAGAACGGCTTATTTCAAAAGTGGCGGTAGGGAGGATCAACCCCAGGGAAATGGTGCAAGTGAAAAATGCCCTGAATGCCATTGCGCCTATTAAAGAATTGTGTGCAGGATCGGAAAATAAAACATTGCAACGTTTTGCAGAGCAACTGAACACCTGCGACAGTATCCGGGAAAAGATACAAAAGGAGGTTTTGCCCGATCCGCCTACAGCAATAAACAAAGGGAAGGTTATTGCAGAAGGCGTTTCGCAAGAATTGGACGAGCTGCGTAAAATTGCTTATTCAGGAAAAGATTACCTTGCAAATATCCAAAAAAGGGAAAGCGAAAAACATGGGATACCCTCTTTGAAAATAAGCTACAACAATGTTTTTGGTTACTACATTGAGGTGCGCAACACCCATAAGGACAAAGTGCCGGAAGAGTGGATACGCAAACAAACCTTGGTTAGTGCCGAACGTTATATAACTGAAGAATTAAAAGAATACGAGGAAAAAATATTAGGGGCAGAGGAGAAAATACAGATACTTGAAACGAAGATTTTTAGCGATTTGGTTTTTGCTTTGTCCGAATATATTTCGGCAATCCAGTTAAATTCAAATATCCTGGCCCGCACCGACTGCCTTTTGTCTTTTGCCAGTGCCGCTACCAGTTACGGGTATTTCCGCCCCGAAGTCAACGATTCGAACATAATCGACATAAAAAATGGCCGCCATCCGGTAATAGAACGGCAGTTGCCAATTGGCGAATCGTATATCGCCAACGATGTCCATTTGGATCAAGAAGATCAGCAGGTCATAATGATCACCGGGCCTAACATGGCGGGGAAATCGGCATTTTTGCGACAAACCGCACTTATTGTTTTGATGGCGCAGATAGGGAGTTTCGTGCCTGCCGAGGCGGCAAAGATTGGTTATGTTGACAAGATTTTTACGAGGGTGGGAGCGTCCGACAATATTTCCCTTGGCGAGTCAACATTTATGGTAGAAATGAACGAAGCTGCCAGCATACTCAACAATGTTTCCGACCGCAGCCTGATCCTTTTTGACGAGCTGGGGCGCGGCACCTCTACTTACGATGGTATTTCCATAGCCTGGTCGATTGTAGAACACCTGCACGAACACCCAAGGGCAAAGGCCAAGACTTTGTTTGCCACACACTACCACGAACTCAACGAGATGGAGGGTTCTTTCCCGCGGGTTAAAAATTTTAACGTCTCCATAAAAGAAGTGGGCGACAAGGTGATTTTCCTCCGCAAATTGGTGCGTGGGGGCAGTAACCACAGTTTCGGCATCCATGTGGCGGGCATGGCCGGGATGCCCAAATCGGTAATAAAAAGGGCAGAGCAGATACTCAAAAAACTTGAAGGGGGCAAAGAAAAGGAGAACCTCTCGAAACCCCTTGGGGAAATTGGGGGCAACAGGGAAGGCATGCAATTGAGTTTCTTCCAATTGGACGATCCCGTGCTTAAACAAATCCGCGATGAGATATCGTATCTTAACATTAATAACCTAACCCCGATTGAGGCTTTAAACAAGTTGAATGAAATTAAGAAGTTAACCGGGCTGAAATAATTTTTTAATATTTTGTAAGAAAAAAAAATAGCCATATATTTGCATCCCCTGGACGAAACGTTCTATAAAATATGCGAGAATAGCTCAGTTGGTAGAGCACGACCTTGCCAAGGTCGGGGTCGCGGGTTCGAGTCCCGTTTCTCGCTCAATAAAGAAAGGGGGCAAAAGTGTCCCTCCTGTCCTGGAGAAACCGGGATTTCTTGTTCTTAATGATATTAAAGGATGCCCGGATGGTGGAATTGGTAGACACGTTGGACTTAAAATCCAATGGCCATTATGGCTGTGGGGGTTCAAGTCCCCCTCCGGGTACATTCTTGCGAGAATAGCTCAGTTGGTAGAGCACGACCTTGCCAAGGTCGGGGTCGCGGGTTCGAGTCCCGTTTCTCGCTCTTAGTTATAAAGCTCCACTATTTTAGTGGGGCTTTTTTTATGGGAGATTACCGGTTTTGGAGTTCATTCCTGAAAGAAGTACGGACACAGCGGAAGCCTATATATGATTTGGCAGTATCCTGATATTCGTAACTACGCGTTGATGTACGTATAAAATAGGATATATCTTTCCATGAGCCGCCCCTTACCACTTTTCGTTTCATTATCGGGGGATCATCGGGTTTGGCATCATATTGCAAATCTGGGTTAATATCGTTTACAATGTCATAAGCGCCTTCGTAGAAAGCCGTACTAGTCCATTCTGCCACATTCCCGGCCATGTCATAAAGCCCATATGGGTTTGGGTCAAATTCTCCTACTTTCATTGTTGTTGCGGTAGTCGGGCTGTCGGAAACATAATTCCCGCGCAGTGGCTTAAAATTAGCGACAAAGCACCCTTTTTCGTCCCGGGTGTAATAGCTTCCCCACGGGTACATTGTATTGAACAAACCACCCCTGGCAGCGATTTCCCATTCGCTTTCGGTGGGCAATCTGTAACTGTGTGCCGGGGTTTCCTTAAAACGTGTATTGTAATCTTTTTTTAATTCTGTCCTCCAATTGCAGAAAGCTTTTGCCTGTTTCCATGTAACACCAACAACCGGGTAATCGTCGAAACCCACATGCGAAAAATATTTCAAAGTAAGCGGTTCATTATAGGTGTATGCAAAATCCCTTATCCAACATAAGGTATCGGGGTAAACGGGAATAACCTCGTGCATCAAAAAACTGCTCCTGTTCTCGATCTGTACAACTTCTCCGTTTGCTTTCATTACCGTTCCGTTGTACCTTTGGTTTTTAAAGTCGTAACTGTTTCTCCGTTTTGCCGCCTGTTTAAGATCTACCCAGAAATATTCGTAGATAAGCTTCCTTGAATCTATCTCCCGTCTATAAGCAAACCTTTCTTCTTCCGGGACATACAGGTCTTCCAGTGCCATTTGGTAGTCGGGATCTTTCCATTCTATTTTTTCGTCCCAGTTTAAATGTGGCACCTTGAGCGGCATCCCGTTACTGTCTTCTGTGATTAGGAAATCGGGGAAAGCATCCCCAAGCAACTTCCTGGCAATCGAATCCCTTACCCAATATACAAATTGCCGGTATTCGTTATTAGTAATTTCTGTATCGTCCATCCAGAATGCTTCCTGCGACACTACCTTTGTAGGGGTGCCTTCCGGCATTATTTCATCATCGGAAGGGCCCAGCCTGAACATCCCCCTTTGTACATAGGCCATGCCATGAGGTGTGGGCTCAAACCACTCTTCCCTTAACCTGCTAGACCCCGGGACATGTATTTCGTTTGACTTACAGGAGCCAAGAAATAAGCCTGAAATTATAATTATATATATTATTGCCTTTCTCATCCACCAGTTATCCCTTTCCGGAAGGTATTATAAAAACGAAGGTTGCCTTTTAAAATTATATGATGTTGTTAAATAAAAGCCGTACTCCCATCCTGATAGTTATTGGATCCACCTGTCCCCCTAAGATAAGGGTTGCCCCCTCGGGGTATTTAGGGGTTATGTACTGCACAGGGACTCTCAAACCGCAAGGATCATAATTTTTGGACCCGCTCCTGAGAAGGCAGTTTTTTAGCTTATCGCACAAATTGTCAGTATTCCCAGAGGTCCTGTTCAAAATTGAAGATTTCATCTTCAATCCTTTTTGACTCCAACATTGCATCTCTCCCTGTTAAGTAAGCACTGATCTCCCTATTGTTATAAACGTTTGACTCCTGCACGATATAGCTGTTGAAGTATCTCTTTATAAACAAGTCGTCGAAAGACATCTGGCTGGCATCGTTGCCTGGAAATATTACAAGGTTTGAGGCAAGCAAATCCCTGACCTCAGGGAAATATACCCAAAAAACTTGTTGCCGCTGTACTTCTCCAGAGGTGTCATTTTCCCGTGTATATTCCCGGATAGGGCATATCCCGATAATACGGACATTCAGGGTTGAGGTCTGTTTGTCAAAATACCATTCCTCCTTTATCATATATTGTTTTATCTCATTCGGGCGTACATCCCCACTAATAGTTACAGTTTCCATTTCCCCGGTATCGAAGTTGCGCCTTTCCACTGTTTTGGATTCGGATCCGAATGATTCCTGTACCTGTTCAAATGTCATCGGCACTTTGAAGTCGTCGTCCTGCCGGGCATCGTACGGGGTAATTTGCCCGTTTTTTATACCATCAAGTAGTAAGGTAATCAGGTTGACCCGTCCATCAATTTCCTGGGTAGGATAATATAATGGCAGGTTAATCTTTTCCCGTAAATCAATAATCCTCCAAATTTTCTTCGACCAGAAAACATCAGCTTCGCGTACCCCGGGCAGGGGCATGGGTTTTTTCTGGGAAACGCCGGTACGTTTGTAAGCACCATTTACGATTTGTGCGTTAGATTGTTCTACGGTAATTGCAAATGCAAACACGGTTATTAATCCTAGGCAAACAACTAACTTTTTCATAGCTTAAATAATTTTAAAGGAAATTGGATCCAGATCCCTGTGTTCTCCATTTTCTCCAACTACCTTAATATTTGTAATATGTATCCAGCTCTGTGGACTTAACCTTTTGAATTCGTTTATTTGTTCCTGTGTAAAACGGTTCGAATCAGATGGATACCTGTTTGTATATCCCCCTTGCCCTGTTGTTTCTAATGTAAACTGGGTAACGGTGTATTTAAAGTCAAAGTCGAAATCTATCAATACAGCCATAACACCTTGCTGTATTTCAAGTTCTTCCTTGCGGATATCGCCGCTTGAGCGGCCTGCTACCTGGGCCACGGGAGCTGGTACTGGTTTTACACGCCAGTTTGAAGATCCCAGTAGCCTTTTCTCCCCGCCAATATTGCTATATACTGATACTTTGGTACGTCTTCCCTGTTCATCCAGGTCGTTTGGCTCAATAACATAAATATTTCCCCTCCTGGTAACTTTGCCATTGGTCATGTCTACGTACAGGTTTTCTTTCGGTATACCTCCGCCCCCTACGTCAAAAGGGTTTTCTATGCCCCGGTAGAACACATTCATTTTTGTGGCCGACATGGTCACACTGGGGGCTGTTACCCGATAAGTCTTTTTAAAACGGTAGGGTTTGGTAATGCCGGCAGGGGTTTTGTATTTTATTAAACCACCCCAGCTAAATTCACCTACATCGTTTGCTTTCACCTTGTAGGTGGCTTTCCCGTCAACTACCTTAACCTTATGGTTGTTGATGAAAATTTCAAGCTGATCGGATTTTGTTGTATCCTCAGCTGCCAAAAATACTTCTGCCACATATTCTTCCCCTTGGCGGATAACGTTTGAGTTGGGGATGACTTGTGCTGCCAGCTTATTAAATTTAAACGAACCTGCATCTATTTGGGCATAAAGGTATTTAATGAGGTTGGACTCTGAATTTTTTATGTCGATCTGGAATTTAGAAAGCAGGGTAAGGACTGCAACAATCGGTTTGCCCTCAAAATGTTGCGTTTCCCATGATTCGTTTTCTCCGCCTTCTTTCAAATCTGCCGGGGGATCCGGGGTTTCCAGCTCCTTGCTTATGATTTCTTTTAACTCTACATCATCCTCCAAAACCATCCCGGTCAAGGCTTCCCTGTAGGCTATAATTTTGTTTCTTAATTCTTTCGCCCTTTTTTGGGTAACCATTATTTCGGACGGGACATTTAAATCCTGCTCGTTCCTTAATTCAATAGTATCCCCCCCGATGGTAAAAAGGTAATAGCCTTCTGGCGTATATGGATTTTCGCTGTTTACAGGCCTGCTCCCAGAGGTTTTCACCAATTCCTCCTTAAGTTGCGAGATATATGATATTATATCTTGGGTTTTTTCCTGTACGATATCAGCTTTATTTTTCCATTCTTCAACCTTGGCGGGGTTCTCGGCAAATGCTTGGGCAAATGATGCATAAACCTGGGCATTTTGTATATCAGCCGCTTTCAGGGTTTGCATTAAACTTGAATCAACAACCTTAAACGCTTCCAGTACTTCGGCAGCCACATTTAATGCCAACATTGCCGTGAGGACAATGTACATCATGTTTATCATCTTTTGCCTCGGTGTTTCCGGACAATTTTTTGCACCCATAACTGAATCTCCAAATTATTTTTTATAACTCATTGCACCCAGCATGTTGCCATAAATTGTATTCAGGGCTTCCAGATTTCTGTTTAACAGCTCAGCGTTATCTTTATATTTTTTCAACTCATTAACCGAAGATGCAAGGATTTCGTTCATATGCGTTAAATCGTTGTTGAGTTTTTGGGTTGCCCCCATTCGTGACCTTGTGTCGTCAAGCTGGGCTTCAAAACTTTGATTTAATTCAGCAATGTTTTGATTTAATTTTTCAAGGTTGCCTGTATATTGTTTGGAACCTTCGCCAATGGCACTTAACCCGTTGCTTATTGAACCTGAGGCTATTTCAAACGAGTTGGCCAGTTTCCTGCTTGTTTCTACAAGGTTAGAAGAGAACTCGTCACTTGTTTGCTGCATTTTTGATATGGCCCTCTGACCTGAATCAGACAATTGCTTGGCAGTGTTTTCATACGATTCGGAAAGATTTCCGACTGACCGGTTAATGGTTTCGCTTGCCCTGTTGTTTATTTCGGCAAATGTGCCAATCGACTCGGAAGCCGAGCCAATGTTTTTGACATATATATCGGTAGCTAAAGTTGCGGAAGAAATATCACTAATGCCTTTTGCCGTATTGCTTAACTCGGTTAATCCCTGTCCTACCTTGTTCAACAGTTCAGGGGTTATTTCCGAACCGGCAAACAGCTCGTCAATGCCTTTTTTATTCCTTGGCCTCAATTCTTCGAAGTCCATTATTTCATAGTCTTCGCGCAGTTCAGGGTAAACTTTGGTCCATTCCGGCATTTCCAATGGCGGTTCAAACGCCGAAAGGAAGAATATACATGCTTCTGTTAGCAGCCCAATGGTCAGGAAAAGCCCTGAATACTGCCAGTGTTGAAGTTTAAAAAGTGCCCCTATCATAACAATTGACGCGCCCCACCCATAGATGTAGCCCATGAATACTTTCCAACGTTTTGTCTTAAAAATTTCTCCCAGGTTCATATCCTTATTATAGATTTATGTTTTTTATTTAAACTCATCGCCGAAAGTTGAACGCACGCACCTGAACCCGATGAATGATTTGGTTGAGTCTTGGTATTCGTAGTTTCGTGTTGAAACTTGAATAAAATGTGCAATGTCTTTCCAGGATCCCCCTCGTATCACTTTCCTTTTCATTACAGGAGGGTCGTCAGGCTTGGCATTATATGTAAAAGACGGATTAATATCGCTGAAATAGTTATAGCCAGCTTCGTCATATGCAGTTTCTGTCCATTCAGCAACGTTGCCTGCCATGTCATATAGACCATAGCCATTTGGTTCGTAGCTCCCGACTTTCATTGTGCCGATCCCCCCATCTTCTACATAATTGCCACGGATGGGCTTGAAGTTGGCCAGGAACACGCCCTCTTCGTCCCTGGTATAGTAACCGCCCCAAGGGTACATCGAAGAGATTTTCCCCCCTCTGGCCGCATACTCCCATTCTACTTCTGACGGTAAGCGGTAGGCATGGAAACCGGGCTTCCCTATTGAATTTTGGTATCCTGTTTGGTATGCTGTCCTCCAGCTACAAAAAGCACGTGCCTGCTCCCATGTAACGCCAACAACAGGGTAGTCAGAAAACCCGGGATGCCAAAAATATCTTGTCGCCCACGGCTCGTTATACGAATAAGTGAAGTCCCTTATCCAACATAAGGTATCGGGGTAAACATAGACTGCATCCTTCATGATAAATGAGGAGCGGTTTTCGATAGGCTTCATTACCCCATCGGAATCATAAACATTCCCTTCGTAACGTTGTGTTTTATAGTTATATCTGTTAGAGCGTTTAGCTGCCTGCTGAAGGTCAATCCACCAGAACTCGTAAAGTAATTTCCTGGAATCGATTTCCTTATTGCCAAAAAACCTTTCATTTTCGGGGACGTACAAATCTTCCATGGCCATTTGCATGTCGGGATCATTCCAGTCAATCTTTTCTTTCCAGTTAATTTTGGGCGGGTCGATAGGGTTTCCCTCCCGGTCTTCGGTAATTAAAAATTCCGGGAATTGCTCGCCCAACATCTTGCGGGCGATCGAATCTTTTACCCATCCAACAAATTGCCTGTACTCAGAATTGGTGATTTCTGTATCGTCCATCCAGAAAGCGTCCTGGGATACAGTTTTTGACGGGAGCATCGATCTGCTGGCATCTTGATCGCTAGGCCCAATATTAAAACTCCCCCTTCGGACATATACCATGCCGTAAGGTTGTTTCTCTTCCCATTTGCCCCTGTTTTGTACCCCAACTAATTCACCGTTCCCCCCTTGGTTGCAACTGGAGATTATTAAAGTACCCAAAACTAATATTCCTAAATAAAGAAGTTTTTTCATAGCACAACAAAAATATTGCTTTTCTTATAAAAATCTTACACTTTTATACTTTTGGTTCCGGTTTTTCTCCAGATCAATAGTATATGAAACAAAAAATTCATGCGAACCGTAACCGTAATAACCTAATTCCGAGGTAACAAGATCGAAAGAATAGCCTATTTTTAGCCCATTCAGCATTTCTACTCCCATTAGCAACGATACTGCATCGTTTAACCGGTAGGCAATCCCTCCCCAAAATTTGTCGTTATAAACAACCTTCCCTGTTAAATCTACTTGCCACCCTGCCAAATCGGTTTTAATCAAGGCAGAAGGTTGCAATTCAAATAACGGATCTGCCAATTTTATATTGTACCCCCCCATTAAATAATAATGCCTGGCAAGGTAGTAAATTTCTTTATCTGTGTTTTTTATAGATGCCTGGTTTAAATGGGTTGCAGAAATTCCAAGGAAATAATCATTGGCAGTAAGGTATGCACCAATGCCGAAGTCTAAGGCCATCCGGTTTAAATCTTCCAAGGTTATCAATTCGTCCCCCTCCCCGCCACTGGTGTTGTTATAAACATCGTCAGAAGATACCCATGAAGCCGAATTGAGCCCGAAATTAAACAGTCCCGCTGACAGCCCTATCCCTAATTTCCCAAAACTGACGGAAGTTTTGTAAGCATAATTTAAATTAACCGTTGTATTTTTAAAATAACCCAACTCATCGCTTATTACGTTTAACCCGATGCCCCCTTCTGTGCCAAATGGTTTTATTGCGGCATCGACACTGAGCACCAAAGTCTTTGGGGCGCCTTCGACCCCTACCCACTGATAGCGGTTCAGCATTAGCCCGCTTATTGCATTTTCTCCGGCATATCCCGGGTTTACACCCATTTTATAATGCATGTAATTGGTGTATTGCGGATCCTGCTGGCTATAAGATGTTAATTTTAACACAAATACTAAAAATAAAAAAGAAAATATTTTTTTTATCCATTCCTGGTGCATCTTATATACCTTTTTCAAACCGGTTTAAAGAAATAAAAAATGTTTTTTGTAACAAACTTCCATCGTTTGGTATGCAAAGAACGTTAATAAAGTTGGTATTATTTTGATGATTCATCTATTTTTTGAATATACTTTAACCAAATCTCAGGGATCTCGTTGTTTGATGCTTCTTTATATTCGTCTTCAGAACAGGCAACCATAAGTTTTTCCCCTTTAAAAAAACCTGCATCAAACCACCAACGCCCTGTTCCTGCACAATGGTAAAATACCAAAGGTTCGTCGATCTCTTTTATTTCCACCTTATAAGTTAACAAATTTTCCGGTAATTCCTTCTCTTTTTGTGTACGGTTAACATACCCTTCAAGAAAATACCAGATTATTTCAGCAGAGATTTTAAAAACTATCTCGCAATCGCCTTTGCCACCCAAAGCCTCAAAAATACCAAAAACTTTTAACCTGTTGCTCAACCCGGCAAATTTTGCCATCTGGCATGCTTCTTCGCTGTACAGCCCATTGGGGTTCTTATATGTGCTCCCTGGTATTTCAGAATATTTTAAAACGCCTATGTCAAATGAGAGCACATCGGTATTTCGGAATACGGGTTCGGCTTTTAATAAACATTCGCGCAAAACGCCAAGCCTTATATGGGCGCCAATGCCCTTTGTTTTTGAAAGCAGCCCATCGGGGACAAGGTGGCCCTGGTAGCCTACAAGGCTGAACTGGAATATTTGCGGATTGTTTTGAAAAACACGTGACAAGAAATTGGTTGGCGAAAAAGTTTCCCTCCCTTTTTTTATGTTGAGGGCAGAATCGACAGAAGTAAGCGAAAAGCAAGGGTTGTTGTAAAATGCTTTACAGATACCTGTGGTTAGGTCCTGGCTCCCACCGATAACAATGGACACGACACCTAAGTCAGTAAAATATTCAACAATGTCGCGCAATGCCAGTAGTATGCCTTTGGGGCTTTGTGTTTTCTTCAACTGCCCGAAATCTGCAACGTTCATTTTTTTGTTGATAGCGGCCAATTTATAAAGCTCTTCCCTGATCCTGGATGTTGAACTGTTTTTGGCTTTTTCCCAGCTGCCGTTATAAAAAGGGACGCTAAAAACTGCTATCTCGAGTTTGTTGATGTTTGCTAGGGTAAGTTTGCCTGTGGATTTTTCGATGTCCTGCCCAAGAGAATACCTCCAGGCATCTTTTATTTTGGCTTGATATCCTGAAAAATCTACGGGATCAAAATATTGCCGTATGTCCATAAGCGTGGTCCTAAAAAAGCAGGTGGGCAAATTCCCCTGCGGTTGTTTTTATTATTTCTTTCTTGAACGTTTTGATTTTGGTTCCGGTGCATTATTGATAAGGTCCATACAGCCCTCAAGTGTCAGTTCCCCCGCGTTTGTGTTTTTGGGGATTTTGTAATTTTTCTTTTTGTATGAAATGTATGGGCCCCACCTGCCGTTCAAAACCCTTAAATCAGGTTCTTCATCAAATGTTTTAATCACGGCTTTCCTGTCTTTTTCGCGTTTGGCTTCGATAAGTTCAACAGCCCTGTCGAGCCCGACCGAAAACGGGTCATCTTCTTTTCCGAGCGAAACGAACTTATTGTCGTGCCTTACATAGGGGCCAAACCTGCCTATTGCCACTGTTACTTTTTTGCTTTCATATTCTCCCAGTTCTCGGGGCAGTTTAAACAATTCCAGTGCTTCTTCCAGTGTAATGGTTTCCAAATGCTGTCCTGTCCGTAGGCTCGCAAACTGTGGTTTTTCACCTTCCCCGTCGGTACTTGCTTCGCCCAGTTGTGCCACAGGGCCAAACCTGCCAATTTTTACCGACACCTCTTTCCCTGTCTTAGGGTCAGGGCCCAAGATGCGTTCGCCCTTCGAACGTTCCGAATTTTTCAAGGCATCTTCCACATTCCCATGGAAAGGCTGGTAAAACGTATCAATCATTTCGTTCCATACCTTTTTCCCTTCGGCAATATCATCGAACTCTTTTTCCACCTTTGCCGTGAAATTGTAGTCCATTATTTGCTGGAAATTATTTGTCAGGAAATCGTTCACTACCATGCCTATGTCGGTGGGGAAAAGTTTTGCCTTTTCAGCTCCGGTTATTTCCGTTTTGTTTGTGCCGTTTATTTTCCCGTTTTTGAGTGTCAGTATTTCATATCTCCGTTCAGTCCCTGGGCGGTCTTCTTTAACAATGTAATTACGGTTTTGGATTGTTGTAATAGTTGGCGCATATGTAGATGGGCGGCCAATACCAAGTTCTTCCAGGCGTTTTACCAGTGAAGCTTCCGTAAACCTGGGGGGGCGCAGCGTAAATCGCTGGGTTGCCGATGCCGATGACAATTCAAGTGTGTCATTTGCTTTTACGGGAGGGATAATCACATCACCTTTACCGTTGTTGCCGGTTTCGTCATCGGTCGACTCGATATATACTTTAAGGAAACCGTCGAAGATCAGTACTTCTCCCGTGGCGACGAATTTTTCGCCTGTATTTGAGATGGAGATGGTAACTGTTGTCCTTTCCAGTTTTGCATCGGCCATTTGCGAGGCGATTGTGCGTTTCCAGATCAAATCGTACAACCTTTTTTCCTGGTTTGTCCCACTAACCGTCTCGTTGTCCATATATGTCGGGCGGATTGCTTCGTGTGCTTCCTGCGCACCTTTGGTACTGGTTTTGTATTTTCTTATTTTTATGTACTCTTCGCCGTGCAATTCCTGTATTTTCTGTTTCGAGGTATTTATTGCCAAGTTCGACAGGTTCACCGAGTCGGTACGCATGTAAGTTATTTTCCCGCTTTCATATAACCGTTGGGCCACGGCCATGGTCTGTGAAACGGAGAACCCCAATTTCCGGCTGGCTTCCTGCTGTAGGGTTGATGTGGTGAATGGCTTTGCCGGTGATCTTTTCCCCGGTTTTTTAACAACATCGGCAACTGTAAATTCTGCGTTTTTACATTTTTCTAGAAATTCCAACGCTTTTTCGCGCGTGCCGAACCTCGAAGAAAGTTCTGCCTTTAGCTCTACTGCCTTGCCCTCTTTATCTTTCACTATGAAATAGCCGTTCACCCTGAAAGACGATTCGCTTTTAAAATTTATGATTTCGCGTTCGCGTTCAACAATTAAACGTACCGCAACCGATTGCACCCTCCCGGCAGAAAGCGATGGTTTTACTTTCTTCCACAACACGGGCGAAACCTCAAAACCAACGATCCTGTCGAGCACACGGCGGGCTTGTTGGGCATTCACGAGGTTTTCATCGATTGAACGCGGGGTGTTGATGGCGTTCAGTATGGCATCTTTTGTAATTTCGTGGAATACGATCCGTTTTGTGTTTTCCGGTTTTAATTTCAAGACTTCCTTTAAGTGCCAGGCAATTGCTTCCCCCTCACGGTCTTCATCGGATGCTAACCATATAGTTTCTGCATCCTTTGCCTGTTTCTTTAGTTCGGAAACGACTTTCTTTTTATCGGGTGAAACAACATATCTGGGTTTGAATTTGTTTTCGATGTCGATCCCAAAATCTTTTTTTTGCAAATCCCTTACATGCCCCATGCTTGAAGTTACGGAATATCCATCCCCAAGGAACTTCTCAATGGTTTTTGCTTTTGCTGGCGACTCTACAATTACAAGGTTCTTGTGCATATGCTTTACTATTCTTTTCAAAAATTATTGCAAAATAAAAAAAATCGTACGCTAAGTTCAAAATTTAATACCTTAATTTTTATGTTACTATTGTATTGATAATGATTTATTTATTTTCCAGGGACTAAAATAATGGTTGTAATCTGTGCGTTTAAACAATTGCTGCGTAGGTAGAATGATATATATTTGCTTTAGTATTTAATTCCGGAATTTTATGTCAGAAAAGAAAAAAAAATATACAAAATATATTGTTGCATTATGGTCGGTAATTGGCCTGGGGATACTGGGGATATTCCTTTTGTTTTTTATGATTGCCAAAGGCAAGCTTGGCTTTATGCCTAGTTTTGAGGAACTTGAGAACCCGCAAAACAACCTGGCATCCGAGATCTATTCGGTTGATGGGAAAGTCCTGGACAAATACTTTATCCGTGAGAACCGCACGTATGTAAACTACGAAGACCTGCCCCAGGGTTTGGTCGATGCTTTGATTGCTACAGAAGATGTACGTTTTTACAGGCACTCTGGGGTTGATTTGCGTGGGTTGGTGCGTGTAGCAAAAGGTATTGTCACCCATAATACCAGCTCGGGGGGCGGGAGCACATTAAGCCAGCAACTGGCAAAAATGCTGTTCCCTCGCGAAAATATGGAGAACAGCCTACAGTTGGCTTTGCGGAAATTCAAAGAATGGGTGATTGCAGTTAAGCTGGAACGTAGTTATACCAAGGAAGAGATCATTTTAATGTACCTGAACAAATACGACTATTTAAATAATGCCGTAGGGATAAAAACTGCAGCACAGGTATATTTTAGTGTCCCGCCCGATTCATTAAAATTACATCAGTCGGCAATGCTTGTGGGGATGGCTAAAAATTCATCGCTTTACAACCCGGTGCGGAGGCCCGAACTGGTTTTGAGGCGGCGGAACGTGGTTTTAAACCAGATGTATAAATATGGTTATATTTCAAAAGTAAAAAGAGACTCGGTGAAACAGCTCCCGCTTGGCTTGGATTACCATAAGGTAGATTACAAAAGCGGTTCGGCTCCATACTTCAGGGAATATTTGCGCCTGGCAATGACAGCCCAAAAACCGGTACGCGGAAATTATGCATCGTGGCAGGGGCAAAAGTATATCGAAGATTTGGACGAATGGGAGAACAACCCGCTTTTTGGGTGGTGCAACAAAAACGTAAAGCCCAATGGCGAACATTACAATTTGTATAACGATGGGCTAAAAATTTATGCAACCATAAACTCCCGCATGCAAAAATATGCGGTTGAAGCTATAGAACAGCACCTCAGGTACGACCTCCAGCCATTGTTTGACGGGAGCTTGAAAAATTTGAAGAACCCGCCTTTTGCTGATAACATGTCGGCCGAAGAAACAGAGGATTTGCTTAACCGCTGTATACGCCAAAGCGAACGTTACCGCGTTTCGCAGTTAAGGGGGCTGAAGTTTAAAGAAATCAAGGAGGATTTTGAAAAACCTGTAGAAATGACCGTATTTTCCTGGGAAGGCGAAAAAGATACGGTTATGTCGCCCATAGATTCAATAAAATATTATTTACGCTATTTCCGCTCCTCATTTATGGCAATGGATACTGAAACTGGTGCAGTACGTGCCTACGTTGGAGGCCCGGACTATAAGTATTTTATGTACGATATGGTGAAAGACGGCAAACGGCAGGTAGGGTCTACCGTAAAACCGTTTTTATATACGCTTGCCATGCAAAACGGGCTGACCCCGTGCACAAAAGTCCCCTATGTAAGCCAGCAGTTTCAAATGCCCGACGGGACGGTTTACGAACCTAAGGATTCGGACGTAGATGAAGAGAAAGACGGGAAACTTGTCACACTAAAGTGGGGGCTGGCAAATTCAAAAAACCGTATTTCTGCCTGGGTGTTAAAGCAGTTCAACCCTGAAGCTGTGGTAGAGGTTATGAAAAGGCTTGGGGTTTACAGCCCCGTTGACCCGGTGCCTTCAATGTTCCTTGGCACCTCGGATATTACGCTGTACGAAATGGTAGGAGCTTTTACAACGTATGCAAACCTGGGAGTATTTATAAGGCCTTATTTTGTTACCCACATTGAGGATAAACACGGGAATGTAATTGCAACATTCCAGCCCGAAAAACACGAAGCCATTGATGAACAAACGGCTTACCTGATGTTAAATTTAATGCAATCGGTAATTGACGAAGGGACTGGTTACCGCTTGCGTTACCGTGATAATTACGGGCAATTTACAATGCCCATTGCCGGAAAAACAGGGACTACACAGAACCATTCCGATGGGTGGTTCATTGGGGTAACCCCGAAATTGTCTGCCGGGGTATGGACCGGGGCTGATTTGAGGAGTATCCATTTTAGGACCATCACCAGTGGGCAAGGGGCAAATATGGCACTGCCAATTTGGGGGTATTTCTATAAAAAAGTTTTGGCCGATCCGGCTTTGGGGATAACCGAAAACATGGAGTTCAAAAAACCGTTGGATTTTAACATTAACCTTGATTGTGATGAGGAAGGGGGAAAAGGGACCCCCTCGGAGTTTAACGATTTCTTTTGATTTTATTCACCCCGTGCCTCAAACAAGAGTTAGAATTTATTAGATCTTATCTTGTCAAATTGGAGCCTGTCAAAAGGCTTCCCTTCCCTTGTTTGGTCAGGGTAACCAATTGTAACAACACTAAGTATCTTATAATTATCAGGGATGCCCAATTCATCCTGTATATATTTTTCGGAAGAAATATTTTCTGAGTGCATCCGGTTGCGGATCTGGATCCAGCAACTCCCCAACCCCAGCGATTGGGCGGTGAGCTGTAATAAAATTGAGGCAATTGAGCAATCTTCGATCCATACATCGTTTTTTGTCACATCGGCACAAACAACTATCGCCAAAGGGGAAGTTGCCAACGGAGAAGCCCCGTGTGGTTTGCACATTTTTAATTTTATGATTTTTTCGCGCTCATCAACAAAAATAAATCCCCATGCATTTATGTTTTTTGAGGAAGGCGAACGCAATACGGCCTCTTTCAGGATAGCAGTTTTTTCTTCTTCAATATTTTGGCCTGTATATTTCCTGATACTCCTTCTGTCCCTTAGTATTTCTATCATGTTTGCTGTTTTTCCAACAAAAGAACCAATTTTTTTGCTCTGCCCCAAATCTATACATATGGCGAACGATAGGCTTCACAAAACCCAGGGGGACATTTCTTTCCCCATCAGGTATTTTAAGCCCTTGCTTTTTTGTATATTGGGTTTCAAGAAATTTATTTACAAAATAAACCTCTAGTAATCCCAAAATGATAATGATGCCGGTTTGCAAAAACAATAATTTTTCCAGCCGAATATTGATTTGTCAACAAACAATTTATAATTTGGCAGCCGGAATGAATAAAAACATAATTATATTATTTTTTGCTTTTTTGTTTTTTGCTGCTTGCGAAGACTCCGAGGTTGAAAAACCCAGGAACCTCGTAAAAGAAAGGCAGATGATCGACATGCTTGTTGACATACACCTTGCCGAAGCAACATACTATAACCGTAACAGGAAGGATTCAAGCATTATAAATACTACTTCAACCGATTTTTACTATTCGGTTTTGGGCAAGTACAATATTCCTGATTCCATCTTTGAAAAATCATTGGTTTTCTACCTAAGCAAGCCACGTAATTTTGAAAAAATGTACAGGAAGGTACAAAGCAGGCTGAGTGAGATGGAGCAAGACTTTTCGGGCCGTAAAAATGAATTGCTGGACATTGGCAACAAAGAGGACTGACAAAGTTGAGGAAAATTTCAGCCACATATATTTTCCCTTGCAACCATCCTCCTGTGAAAAATGGCATACTGATTTGCGAAGATGATGGCTCCATTGTTGGGATAAAAGAAAACAAAGAAAATTTTCGGGAACTGGAAAGGCTTGAATTTTACAGCGGGATACTGGTGCCAGGTTTTGTAAATGCTTGTTGCCGCCTTGAAATTTTGCACACTGAAGGGATGTCCCCATGGAAACCCGGCACTGGCAATTATGTAAAAGAGGTTAACACGCCGCAGGACGAAAACACCGGGGGACAGGAGGCAATATCTTGTAAAGCCGGCCGCAAGATGTGGGCAAACGGGATTGCTGCCGTGGGGGGTACCCCCGATACCGTTGGCCTCGTTGCAACAGAAAATCCTTGGTTTGTACTATGCCCCCTTACCAACCTTGGTACTGGGAAGCAAATGCCGCCGGTTGAGTCCTCTCAAACGAAAAATGTGGGTTTTTGCCTTGGCACCGGCGACCCGGTTTATAACCCCCAGCTTTCAATATTGGCTGAGATTATAGCGGTCCAACAATATTTTCCGGAGGTAAAACTTGAAGAGATCATCCAATGGGCTTGCATAAACGGAGCAAAAGCACTGAAACAGGATTCCCTGCTGGGTAGTTTCGAGAAGGGCAAAAAACCGGGGGTTAACCTTATTTCCGGTATTGACTTTAAAAAAATGAGGGTCTCCGACAAAAGCAGGGTGAAAAGGCTGGTTTAGGAAAGTGGCAGCGAGAAGGAACAAGTTTACGCGTTTTTTTAATTGTGCTGTTTTAGAGATGAATTGTTTAATTCTCTGGGGCCCCTATCGAATGTTGAGGTGAGGGAAAGAAACCGGCATACATTTTCGCAAAACTAATTTCAAGAAACTATCTTTGCCAAAATTTTAGTTATGGCTACGTTTCTTTTTGATAAAATTATTTTTGGCCCGGTAAAAAGCCGGCGGCTGGGGGTTTCTCTGGGGATAAACCTTTTGCCCAGAGATACAAAAATTTGTTCGTTCGACTGTATTTACTGTGAATGTGGCCGCAACCCCAGAAAATATCCAGAAAAACCCAAATTACCATCACGCGAAGAGGTGAAAAAGAAATTGGAAGAAACGCTGTTGAGAATGGAAGCAGATAGCCAGTTGCCCGATGTGATTACCTTTGCCGGAAACGGCGAACCTACCATGCACCCCAAATTTGCAGAGATTATTGACGACACACTTGTGCTGAGGGAGCGGTATGCACCAGAAGCAAGGATTGCAGTTTTGTCGAATGCAAACACCCTACATAAAAAATCAGTTTTTGAAGCACTGCGAAAGGTTGAGGACAATATACAGAAACTGGACTCAGCCTTTGAAAACACCATAACCCTGTTGAATTGCCCGCAGGGAAATTTTAGCCTGCCCAAAATTGTAGGGCAACTAGCTGCATTTAAAGGTAAAGTAATAATCCAGACCCTGTTTGCCCGCGGCAGCTACAAGGGGGAAATTATCGACAATACCACAGAAAAAGAAGTCTCGGCATGGCTTGAACTACTGAAAAAGATAAAGCCCATGCAGGTCATGGTTTATACCATTGCTCGCGACACACCAGTCGGCACGCTGGAAAAAGTCCCTCTCGCCGATTTAAATAAAATAGCAGAGCAGGTTGAGGGCGCAGGGTTTCCAGTTCAGGTTTCCGGTTGAAATCCAATCATAAAGTTGTGCGGTACCACTCCGAACTTCGCCCCAACCAACGCATGCCGCCAATAAACCCTTTAAGTTTCAGGAGGTCGTTGCTTTCCATCCAACCGTAACAATCATAGGTGTTACCTGATTTGGGATCGTAAATGGTCCCGCTTTTCCACTCTTTCTTTTTAATATTGTATTGAAAACCGTTTAAAATCTGCAACCCGACAATGGGACGGTTTTGTAATGCAGGATCGGGGTTTTCTTTGTCTTTTGGCGGTTGCCCGTTTTCATATTTCTCTGGGATCATATACACAATGGTCCCAATATATTTCCCGTCTTTTTTCTCAACCTCAATTTTTGTAGTCTTTTCATCGTTCCACCAGACACCTAAAATTTTATCTGCATCCTGTGCGAAACCAGTAAGGGCATAGATTCCCAACGAAAAAAGGATAATTAATTTTTTCATACGACAAGTTTTATTAGTTTAAAATATATTTAGCCAGATAAACAAATCATTATTTTCATAAAGTAATAGTAAAAACCGGTACATTCCAAAACAAGAATACCCTTATTTTTGTTCTTTAAAAAAATAGTTATGAACCAGATCAGCAATAAAATATCACAATCGCCTATTTATGTAGTATCCGGGGGCAGGGGAGTTTCCGGCAACCATATGGTACAGGCCTTGCTGATACAATATCCTGAGAATAAAATACCTGTTATAATCGTCCCCAATATTAAGGACGAGGACAAGATTTTTGACATAGTAATGAAGGCTAAAACCGATGGGGGCATAATAACACACACTATGGTAAACCCCGAGCACCGGAGAAAAATCAATGACCTTTGTAAGGAATTTGGGATCCGTGTGGTAGATTTTATGGGGCCCTTGGCCAATCATCTTGAGGAAATGATTGAGGTGGAACCACTAAAACATCCGGGCTTATACCGCGAACAAAACGACAAATATTTTGACAGGATTGATGCTATTGAGTTTACCCTTTCTCTTGACGACGGGCTTGTCCCCCAAAGGTTAAGCGAGGCAGAAATTGTACTGACCGGGGTTTCCAGGTCGGGAAAAACACCGTTAAGCGTGTATTTGGGCATGTATGGCTGGAAAGTTGCCAATGTGCCTTTGGTAAAAGACATACCGCCCCCTCCCGAACTTTTTGGGGTCGATCCCAACCGGGTATTCGGCCTTCATATAGGGGCTTCTCAGTTAATAGCACACCGTAAAAAGAGATTGTCCGATTGGAATGGTTTTAAGGATGAAGTCTACGTGAACGAACGTTCTGTGAGGGAAGAAATCCGCCAGGCCATGTTTACCTTCGACCGCGGAGGGTTTACCGTAATTAACGTAACCAACAAACCGGTTGAAAGTACGGCCAACGAAATACTTAACATTATGGCCTCAAGGTTCGAATACCGTGGGAGGAAACTGGAATCACCGTATACAGATCAGGAAAAAGGGAAATAGTTTAAATAATTATTTTGCCAATTCATACGAAATACTTAGTTTTGCACCCACTTTCTGCTCAAGGAAAAGCCCGGGTGGCGGAATTGGTAGACGCGCTGGATTCAAAATCCAGTTCTGGCAACAGAGTGCGGGTTCGATTCCCGCCCCGGGTACTTAAGTGATAGCTAACATGTTGATTGTTAGCTATTTTTGTTTTTTATCGGTAGTTGTTTGACAGCGAAAACAGAAAAAGGGGTCAGTTTAAGAAGTTGTGGGGTAATTGATTCAAGCATAAATTTTAGCTACCCTGAAAAGGAAGAATTCGATATCTACTACACCTCTTTGAGTTGCCCTGAAAGCTTTTAGTTTTGCATTGAAAGATTCAGCAGAAGCATTTGTGCTTCGATTATCAAAGAAGTTCAATATCTCAGGATAATGAGAATAGAATGTTGCTGATATAGTATTGAAGGATTTAAAGCCCGCTTCCGCTACTTCATTAAACCATTTTGCCGTTTTTGTATAAGCTACTCCTTTGTCTTTATTTTTAGAGAATATCATTCTAAGAGAATGAGTGAGAGAGTATGCCTTTTTTATATCCGGATATTGCTCAAACAATATTTTAGCTCTTTGTTTTTGCTTATCAGTCCATTTGTCTCTGGATTTGAACAATAGATAACGACTACGAGCGAGTAATTGCTTTTTGGTGTCGCCATTACTAAACACCTCTGGAATGTATTTGTCTCCATCTGCTTTTGCGTTTTCGATGGCATTGGTTTCTTCATTTATAGCATCCCAACGATGAGCAATACGCATCTCTTGTAATGCGTCATAAGCTAATTTCTGTACGTGAAATCTATCAATGACACGACTGGCTTTGGGAAAACAATTTATAACAATTTTACGCATTGAATTTGCCATATCAAGCGTTACTTCTTCTACGGTGTTTCTAAGACTTTCAGGTATCTTCTCTAAGACATCAATAACTGTTGCTGAATCTGTGCCTTCAACCATTGCTACTAATGAACTTTTTCTGCCTTTAGCCGCTTTGTTTGTAACAATTGTATAGAGTTCGCCATTGGTCAGCGCCGTTTCGTCTATACTCAAATGTTTGCCTATGTTTTTGGGGAAAAGTACCCATTGTTTAGAATGTGATTTCTGTTCCCATGAGCAGAAATCACTTAAATGCTCTTTGTATTGTTGCCCAAAACGGTTGCCATCAATGTAATAAAACTTTTCTAAGCTATTGCTGCTTATGGGGTAGGTGTCCAAAAATATCTTTTAAAAAAGTTGCAAAACCTTTCGTCAAATGCGTCCCTTTTGCAACACTGTCCCAATCCCTCTCTACGGTTTTATTTGTTGGTTCGCAAAACCACCTTCTGCGCTTAACGTGCAAAAAGACAGCCTTGTCGCGCAATGGGAAATCTTGTATTACGGATTCTGCATGGAAACCTTTGGAAATTAGTTTGACCAATTCATAGCCTTCCGGTTTTATTGCTTTCTCTTCTAAATAAATATGTACTTCAGATGTCCTTTCTTCTAATTGGACAATGTCAAAATATTCAAAAATATCTTCGGGGAGAAACAGCCTAAGCAAGGCCTGGAAATGTTCTTCTGTGGATGTCATATGCTTTGTGTAAAATAATACACAAAGTTCGTTTTTATATTTTACTCCACAACTTTTTCATGTGACCCCATTTTTTCTTCAATCCCGCAACTGGCAAGGGTTCTGGGAGGAGATAAAAAAAGGGATTCTATCAAATTTGATAAAATCCCCGCTTGGGTGGTGCCACCTGGAATCGAACCAGGGACACACGGATTTTCAGTCCGTTGCTCTACCAACTGAGCTATGGCACCCCTTTATTTTGGTGTGACAAAAGTAAACATTTTTTCAAAAACACAAAGAAAAATCTATTCAAAACACATATTCGCCTTAATTTTTACCAGCCACTTATAATGTATTATCTTTCCCGGAAAAATAGTTTCTTTGTGTTCCCTTATTTTATAATACAATTATGCAAAACGACATAAATAAAGCTCTCGAAATATTAAAAAACGGCGGGGTAATTTTGTACCCTACCGACACAATATGGGGCATTGGCTGCGATGCTACAGACCCCGGTGCGGTAAAACGCATTTACGACATAAAAAAAAGGGAAGACTCAAAAAGCATGTTGGTATTGATGGAAAACCCCGCCCTGCTCGACCGATATACCTCCGATGTGCCCGAAGTAGCTTGGGACTTGGTGGAATTGGCAACAAAGCCTTTGACCATAATTTACCCGAACGCCAAAAACCTCGCCCCAAACTTAATTGCGGCAGACGGCAGTATTGGGATACGTTTCACAAAAGAAGAATTCACCTCCAAACTCCTGCAACGTTTCAGAAGGCCTATTGTTTCCACATCTGCAAACATTAGCGGGGAAGAATCGCCTGCGTTTTTCGACGAAATCTCAGAAGAAATAAAAAAACAAGTGGATTATATCGTGGGATACAGGCAAGGCGACACCTCTCCCTCTCAACCGTCAAGCATTATCAAATTAGGCACTGGCGGTAAAATCCAGATTATAAGGAAATAAGAAGCCACACCTCAAAGAACGGCTCCTGTAATTATCTGGAAAATGGTTGAGCTATTCTACAATTTCTTGCCCATATTTTGTCGCAAACTTCCGGTACAATTTTTTATGCCTGTTGTCAAGGTTTATTTCCCTTCCGTTGATAAATGCCAATATGATTTTGTTGGTCCTCATGTCGAGCAAGTCGCCGTCAGAGACCAAGATATGCGCATCTTTGCCAACCTCCAAGCTACCTGCCCTGTCGTCAATGCCCATTATTTTTGCCGGGTTTAGGGTCACGGCCTGCAATGCTTCTTCTTTTGTCAAACCATAGGCTGCACCGGTCCCTGCCACAAACGGCAGGTTTGCGCTGTTAGATGTATTGTCGTAGGTCAATGCCGCCAGAATCCCGGCTTCCTTAAATTTCACTGCCATTTCATAGGGAGCTTTCGTATATGAATCTTTTCGTTTCGGAAGTCGGTGAATTTGGGAAACAATCACCGATATGTCATTTTCTTTTAGGAAATCCTTGACCATTAGTGCGTCTTCGCCCGCACCGGACAATACTATCTTTTTTACGCCCATTTTTTTTGCAAAACTGATGCTTTCAACAATTGTTTTTACATAACCTGCCTGGACATATAAAGTGACAGAACCATCGAAAAGGCCTTGCATTGCTCCGAGTTTTGAATTTGCAGGACTTCCTTTATATGCTTTTGCATCACGGAATATTTTATCGAGCTTGTTTACATTGTCGGCATAAGACTTGTTTTCTGTTATCGTCCTGTTGCTCCCCCACCCTTTTGCCGAATACATAGAAGGCCAATTCAACCACATTCCTTCGTCCTTTTTGTAAAGGGCATCTTCCCAGTTCCATGCATCGAGGTTCATAATTGAAGACAAACCGCAAAGCATCCCCCCTTGCGGGATTACCTGTGCCAACAAAACACCGTTTGAGCGGGTGACGGGAATAATTTCAGAATCGGTATTATATGCGATACAAGAACGGACGCTTGGGTTTAGCCTGCCCGTTTCCACATTGTCAACAGTTGCCCTCACCCCCTCAATTTCTGTCAGGCCCAACTGCGAACCCATTATTATCAAGCCCGGATAGACCTGTTTGCCCGCAACATCTCTCTTCTCAAAACCCGTATATTGACTCCCAAGCCCGTCAGCTTTCCCCACAAAAACAATTTTGCCTCCGGAAAAAGCTATTGCCGAATTTTCAACAACTTCCCCCGTGCCTAAATGTGCCGTTGCCCCAAACAACAAAATCCCATGATCTTGGGCTGGCGCGGCAGCCGGCACTTGGGCAACGCCGGAATAAACCAACCCAAAAAAAATGAATGTGAAAAATATCGTCTTTATTATTGTCCTCATTGTAACGCAAATTAATTTATTCATAAATTGAAAAATCAGTAATATCCTCATCATCGTAAATAAACTGGTCGTTTAAACGTATTGAAGGTTTTTCATCTCCCGGACCAGCCTTTTTGCCGTCTCCTCCTGCAATTATTTTGTTGATTATCCTAGATCTTTCTTTCTGTATCGAACTGTACATTTCCTTGTCCTTTTCTTTGTCGAAATAAACAGTGCCGTCAACGAAAGTCTTTTCGGGCATTGCATAAATTGAAAGGGGGTTGTCTGTCCACAAAACCAAATCGGCATCTTTACCAACTTTTATGCTCCCCATCCTGTCGTCAAGGTGAAGGATTTTTGCAGGATTGATGGTCACCAGCTTTAATGCCTCAATTTCTGAAAGCCCGCCGTATTTTACAATTTTCCCGGCTTCTTGGTTCAAGCGCCTTCCCATTTCTGCATCATCTGAATTAACACAAACCAATGCCCCGGCTTTTGATTGAATGGCGGCATTGTATGCGATTGCGTCCACAACTTCATATTTGTAAGTCCACCAATCGGCAAACACGCTGCCTGCCGCCCCGGCTTCGACCATTTTATCTGCCACTTTGTAGCCTTCGGTGTTATGTATCAACGTATGTGGCGTTATCCCAAACTCATGCGCAAGTTTCATAATCATATTGGTTTCGCTTTGCACGTAAGTGTGGCAAACCAAAAACCTTTTCTTTTCAAATTCCTCAACAATTGCATCTAGTTGGAGGTTTTTGCGTGGTGCGGGCGTTTGGGCTTTTTCTGAACCGGAAAGAGAATTGTATTTCTCCCATTCTTTTTGGTATTCTTTAGCCCTCAAATATACATCGCGTATCGACTGCTCAACGCCCATGCGGGTCAACGGGAAACGTTGGCTGCTTGGCATACGCGACTGTTTCACATTTTCGCCCAACGCATGTTTTAAAAAGCCCACTTGGTTTTTCACCAACATTTCTTCGGGGTTGCAGCCCCAACGGAGCTTAATAAGTACAGACTGCCCCCCAATAGGGTTTGCCGAACCGTGCAGCAGGTGTGAACAAGTTACCCCTCCTGCAAGCTGCCGGTAAATGGTAATGTCTTCCGGGTTTAAAACATCTCGCATCCGCACTTCGGAAGTAATAGCGTGCGAACCTTCGTTTACACCGTTCAATGCCATGTGGGAATGCTCGTCTATAATGCCGGGAGTTACGTGCATGCCAGTTCCGTCTATTTCCCAAACATTTCCTGCCTTCAGCCCTTTGCCTACTTTGGCTATTTTGCCATCTTTCACAAGAACATCGGCATTTTCAAGCACCCCGTCATCCTCCATTGTCCAAACAGTGGCATTCTTGATGATAAAGTCTTTATATTGAGGCTTTACTTCGTTGCCATAGGCAACAAAAGGACAGATAACCTTTCCGGGGGCAACTTGACCTTCTTCTTTCTTTTCTTCCTCTTTTTCTTCTTTGGCTTTCTCAAAGCCCATCGTCCACGAAATATTGTCCCCATCGGGCATTGCCCCTGTACCTTTCAACGTTTTCCCGTCTATCCACCCGGAAAGGCGGATCCATTTTTTATCGGAAGGAAAAGAAAACGAAATCAAATTTTCACTAACGGAAATCTTGCCTTTTTCGCTTTTGTCCCCTTCTGTTTTTACTTTTAGCGAATAAGAACCCGGCTTACCGTCAACAACTATGTCGAAATTGCTGCCGTTGCTTAACGAAAGAGAATATTCACCTTTTAAATCAGGCAGTTTGCTGTCCTTCAAAATGTATTTCACTCCCTGTACCCAATTCTCATAAACGACACATTCAGGGTCGAAAATCTTAGACGAAGCTATAAGGAAATTCGCAATTTTTCCTTTTTCAAGCGTACCCAGCATATCATCGCATCCAATAAGTTTAGCAGGAGTAATCGTCAACGCTTTTAATGCTTCATCCTCCGGCAAGCCACATTTAATTGCTTTCAACAGGTTCTTCCTGAACTGCTTTTTATCTTTCAGCCCTTCGGTGGTAAATGCAAAACCAATATTTTTTTCAGACAAACGGGCAGGGTTATAAGGGGCAAGTTCCCAATGCTTTAAGTCCTCAAAAGGAACGAGTATTGCTTTGTAAGGATCTGTCACGTCAGGAGCTGAGGGGAAATTTATAGGCAAAATTATCGAAGCCCCTGTCCCGGCAACTTCGTCAAGCAACTGATATTCGTCGCCATTACCTTTCATAATAAACGGGATGTCAAATTCTTTCCCCAAACGGGCGACATCCAACAAGTTAATTTTATCCCGGACCTGAAACACAGAAGGCAGGGTTTTATTTTGTGTTATTGCCCCCAACGAAGCATCGTAAACAGTCTTGCCGGAGGTAGAATCGTACCAGTCGGCATCGTAAAAAGCCTGCCTGAGCAACGCAAACGCCCCCATCAACGAACTTGGGTAATTCATCCCCGACGAGCCTTTGTCGAAAGAATACCCACAAGCAGCCTGCCCTTTCAGAACTACCAGTTCTTCATCATTATCCGATAATGCCACAAAAGCCGAAACGCCCCGCATTATGCCATCGTTTTTTTGCGTAAGCACAGCCCCAAAACCTGCCTTGCGGAAATCTCCTGCACTTTTGGGGTCAACATGAAAATCCTCGATGGCCTTTTTATACGGTTTTATCGCATCGTTCCAGTAAAAAGGACCGTCTATTTTCGAATCAAAAATTTGTTGGCGGTAATTGGAATGCGAACCGGAAGATCCATTCTGTCCACTCACGCCATATTCCGTAAACAAATCGATAAACGAAGGATAGATATATTTACCTTCTAAATCAACAACAACAGCATCGTTGGGGATACTTACATTTTTCCCAACGCCTACGATTTTCCCTTTTTTGATTACCATTACGGCATTTTCTATAACCGTTTGGCAATCGGCAACTACTGTCGCATTTGTAAAGGCATACGCCTCTGGGCGATTGTCGCCCACCCCTAAAACAGGGGACAAATCCTGGGCATGTAACACTGCAAAAGATGTAAAAGTTAAAAATAAGCAGAGCAGTTTTTTCATATTGGACAAAGACTTAAAATTTAATACATTTGACATAAATCTAGCAAAAAACACGGCACAAGCACAACCGTAAGATCAAAAACACAACATATTGCCATTTTTTATCTCAGTTTTAACACTGGCACACATATAAAAAGCCACTACAGAATTGCAGTGGCATACAACGAAAAGTAATCAATGCTTTATAATTTTTTCACGCTTCCCGAACCGGAAACAGATGAGTCTATGCTTGGGTTACCTTGGTAAAACACGCTTCCGGATCCGGCAATCCTTGCTTTAACCGAACCGTTGGACGTTATCGAACAGTTGCCGGAGCCAACAATACGGGCTACTACGTCTTTGGCTTCAAAGTCTTCGGCTTTCAAGTCGCCGGAGCCGGAAATTATGACCGAAAAATCTTGTGCAACCCCTCCTTCGCCTATCACCACATCGCCCGATCCGGAAATTGTTGCTTTTACACGTTCGGCATCTAATTCAGCCAAGTCAATATCCCCGCTTCCGCTTATCGACAGATCCATGATCCGGGTTTTAACCACGTCTTCGGCTATTATGTCGCCGGAACCGGACACTGAAAGCGCATCAATTTCAGGAACTGTTATATAAATCTCTATTTTGCCGGGATCGAACGACTTGAACAGATAATTTTTGCTTTTGAAGCGTATGGTAAGCTTCCTTCCTTTTACTTCGGTAATAATATCTTCCAATGTAGAGGCTTTGGCAACTATTTCCACGCTTTGTTTATCGCCTTGTTCAATATACAGTTTCCCGGGCACCCGCAACGAAATTTCAGAAAAAGAAGCGACTTCGCGTTCCTCGTCTTCTGCCGAAACAGGCTTGATGAACAAAGCCGAAAGCAACATAAATAAGAGTATCGAAATTTTAGTTTTCATGTTTTTTGTTTTTGAAAATGTTTTTAATCCTGTTAATGACGTACGAACCTAATTAAAGTTGCTCGTTTAACAAAAAAATATGCAATTTTATGCCATTAAATATGAATTTAATGAAAAAAGGACACCGCACGCCAATACAGATTAGGTTTAACGACATCGACTTGATGGGGCATGTTTACAATGCCAAATATCAGGAATTTTTCGATCTGGCCCGCCTCAAATATTTTGAAGAAGTGCTGGAAGGGCTGATTAGCTGGAAAGGGAAAAGTTTTATCATAGCTTCGGTAAAGACCGACTACCTGCAATCAACATTTTTGAATGACCAAATTGAAGTGGTTACACACATAAGCTCGCTTGGAGAAAAAAGCCTAGACATGGAGCAACAACTCTTTAAAAACGGGCAGCCAGAACCTATAGCCAATGGAAAAACAGTAATGGTGTGCTTCGACATGGAGAAAAGGGTTTCGGAGCTTATACCTCAAGAGTGGAAGGAAAGGATTGTGGATTACGAGGAGGGGTTAAACGTCTAACAGCCCGGCGGGGAGTTCAAGCCTCAATATTTTTTTTTCGTTGTCAACTAAGACCAAAAAATCCTCGTTGAACGGGATCAATACCTCGTTTCCTTTGTAATCGACATTCAACACCAAGTTCCCCGAAAAATCGTCAACAGACGAAACCGGCCCTATTTCCCCCAAATTTACGTCTTCCAGAACAAACCCTGCGAACATAGAAACGGTCATCTCTTCTTCCTCATGGATAATTTCATCGTTAAAAAGCCATGCCGTGCGCCCTACCAAATGGCGTGCATTGTCTTCGGCATCTACCCAATCAAATTTTACTATGGCCGATTTAGGCGACTTAATACGCACCCCAGCTCCGGAAACGAAGAATGGGACCAAAAGCCCCTCTATTTCAACAAAAAAGCGATCGCTTTCTTCTACCGAAAGGTCAAATTCGGGTTCGTATTCCAAAACCAGTTCCCCTCGGACTCCATGGGTTTTCCTGAAAAAACCTACCTGGGTGCAATCAAATTTAGGTATTGTCTCCATACTTGCAAATATAGCGAGATAAAAAAAACCACCAACCTTTCGGTTGATGGTTTTCTATGTTCAGATGTTTTTTCGTTTCAGTGCCCTATTCATTAGGAGCTTCTGTCTCACCTGTTGCTTCTGTCTCAGCAGCCTCATCGGCAGCTTCTGCTGTTGCAGCTTCTGCTTCTGCCGACAATTCAGCATTTTTGGCAGCAATGGCAGCTGCTCTTTCTTCTTTGATTTTTATTTCAGCTTCAAACTGTTTTTTAATGGCCGCATCAGCATCGCCGGCCAAACGATCTTTTTTGGCCTGGATTTTTGCTTCTTTTTCAGTCAGCCATTTTTCCAAACGTTTTTCTGCTTCATCTTCATCAAAAGCTCCTTTTTTTACTCCACCCATCAGGTGTTTTTTGTAGAGTACACCTTTGTACGACAATATTGCCCGTACGGTGTCGGTAGGTTGTGCGCCTTTTGTAAGCCAGTCGTAAGCTTTGTCAAAATCGAGATCTATAGTAGCAGGATTAGTGTTGGGATTATAAGAACCAATCCTTTCAATATACCTGCCATCTCGTGGCGCCCTGCTATCAGCTACCACAATGTGGTAGTAAGCATAACGTTTGCGGCCGTGCCGCGCTAATCTCATTTTTACTGGCATAATTCTTATTTATAATTTGAAAAATGTGGCGCAAAGATAGCATAAAAATCTGTTTGCGAAATCAATACGGCCCTTTTTCTCTAATTTATATTTTTATTGCCAGCGGCATAATCATCGAACATCTTGATAGCATCAAACAACACACCTGCCGATCCGCGGAATGTCCCCGAACCTCTAGGCTCATTTTCTATGGTGTACCATTCAAAGAACCCATCATTGTCTTTTACGCGTTTTACCATGGGGTGCATTAGCATGTATGCCTCTTCTACAAATCCGTGTTTAATGAGTTGCTGGATCATCCTCCCCCCAAACCAGGTCCAGTCGCCGCCATTTTGGTAACCGTAAGGATACATTCCCTTATTTTTATAAAATCCTTCGGGATATGGAGGGTATATTGTCAACCCGATGGATCCGGCACCAGAAGCTTTTACATTTTCCTCCATTTTATAGATTGATGACTGGATTTCCTTTTTCGAGAGCAGCCCTGCTTCAATAGCCACAGCTGTCCCTCCATGGTACATAATCTTGTTTTCATCAAAATCATCGGGGAAAGGCGAACCGTTTAGGTACAAGTGGGGGATAAATTTCTGGTTTTTCCCGTCCCACAAATATTTACGGCAATTTTCAGCTACCTGGTCGTGTATGGCTTGCCACTTTTCTTTTTTCTGAGGCATGAGTTGGATAAAATTTTCAATAGCAATCAGGAACATGGCATTGTCGTATATATCTATTGCATAATGAGTATCATCGGTGATATAAACGCCCCAGTCGTGTTCGGGCTGCACATCGCCCCAGTCGGCAGTTGTAGCTCCCCAGAGCAAACCATATTTTTTTTCCATACGGTGCCCCATTAAAAAATCCAGGGACCACTCCAGCCGGTCAGCCACTGTTTTTCCCCCAACAGTTTCAGCCAATATTGAGCGGTCGCCGGTCACCTGCACATATTTGTACACAGCTTGGACAAGCGATGACTCCTGATCTGTTTCTACAGTATTTTTATGCCCGGCGTAGCGCGGTTCCAAATCAGAGTAAATGTAATCATAATCTACGTTGGCTTTGTCTTTCGGGATGAAACCGTCAATAATATTCCCGTTGCTGCCCTGCATTTTAAAAAATACCAGCAAGTTCTCCTTTAACACCTCGGGTTTGTATACCTGTGCCGAAAGCCCGATGAAAGTGTTGTAGTCCCGGATCCAGACCTCTCCGTAACCATCGCCGGCATTAAAGCCTGACTTAACTATCCCCAACGCTTTCTCCCTAACAAAAGGGAAATATCCGTTTTCCTGTATCTTTTTAATAAGAGACTGATCCTTGGCAGGCTTGGGACTGCATGCCCATAGTCCGAGGGACAATAAAAAAACAAATAAATTTTTCATGACAATTGGTTTATAGGTCATTATTCAGGTGCAGTTATTTGCAAACACCAAAAAAGGCAATACTACAAATTTTTAGTAGTAATCTGATAAACATTAACGTAATCGAAAGTATTTAAATAGGTAAATGAAAAAACCTTGTTAAAATATCTTTCAGCTTTTTTCAACCTATTCTTATCTGATGAAATTAAAATATATTTATTTTTTTTCATGTTTAAGCGGTTGTATTTGAGTAAAAACAAGTAATCGTTAAATTCAAAGTCAGTGGAGAGGTTGCATTGTACATTATAAAACTGCTCTTTCTCTTTTTGACTCAGAGTTGATTGCATAAGTACTATATGGTTAAATTTATTGCCATTTGATTCCGATTGTTTTTCTTTTATGCCAATTATTGCTTGGGAATTAATTTTGTGTTTTTTCAAATAATCTTTTAGGCTGACTCTGTCAAATGCATCAATTATAAATGCTATAGTTTGAGGATCTCCTGTCTCTGCGATTTTCTTTGCTACCTGGCAGGGGGTGTAGTTGCTGCACAAATAATAGTTCCTATAAATGTTTTGTTCTTTTATTCCATTGCCGATATTTGATGTCAAAATATTGTCATTACGATTAATTTGCCAAATTCCGGTTATTATAAAATACATTATCGAAATCGCTGCAAAAATATTTTTCTGTGTTTCGGATAATTTATCGTTTTTTAGTATTTCGATGATAAAAACAGAAATACCGATTGCAAAAATCGGGGTCAGTACAATTAAATTCCTATCGAATGCATTTTTGTTGTGAATAAAAATTAACATAAAAGGCAGTAGGATTAAACAAAAAGATATAATTAATATCCTCTTGTGCCCCGGGTTAAATTTAATAGATGGCAGGGATAAGGCTGTAATAATTAAAGGTAAGATTAGCCATCTTGCTGAAATCATACTTTTTGCAAACAGCGGCAGCAGTTCGGTAAAAATATGGGAACGGTTTTGAGGGGCATCAGATATAAAACGATTGTTTAGTAATTGGCCCAAAATTGGTTTATATGCCAAGAAACAAATTATTAAGCTAAGTACAACAACCAAACTAAGAGTGAAAAAAGGTTTGTTTAGTTCTTTTTGTGCATGTTTTCTTTCTTCTTCTATTATGTCTAAATTTAAATTTGCTTCAGCGTTAAACCTTATATTTTTGAGGGCCCAGTCTGCAATTATGGTTAAAGCTAATGCAATAAGAGCATATATATTTGAGGGCATTGTATATAAAAACAAAAAAACCGAGATAGCTGTCAAAAATAAATCCATGTATTTTTTATTACCAAGGAAATTCCAACTATGGAATATTGTCATAACAAAAAACATCATACTTAAATTATAGCCTCTTAGCTGTAACGAAAAGTTTAAAAATGGGATAGTTGAAACCAAAATTGCTATAACAATATAAGCAAACTCTTTATCAATAAATTTACGGACAATAAGGTAAGTATAAAGTATTGTAATACATGAAAAAAAAGCTTGAAGGATCCTAAGAGCTGATAGGTGGTCAAGTAAATCATAAAAATCACGGACTCCAATTATGTTTGTGAAAATATTATTTAATAAGTTGAAAAATATATGGTTATTTGTGTCCGAGAAAAGAGTTACTGTTGTTTTTATATTAACTAAAGTGTATTCCCTTAACGAGTAAAGCTCGTCCCACCAGCCATCTTGTGGGATAATCCTATGGAGCCAATATATAAATGGAAGTAATCCTACGATAAACAAAATTGAATGAAATAGAGTTTTTTTAGTCATTGGTGGTCATTTTTAGTGTGTAACTTATTTCTAAGGCAACCTATAAAAATACATTTCTTCAACTAAGGTTGTTTCTTTGATAAACAATATTGTTTTCCTAAGATACTTATTTTATATTTAATTTATTGGCCCGGATCTTTTTAATTTTCAGAGATGGCTGGTAAATTGGGTTATTTTTCGTTTTGTGAGGCTAATGATAAAATAATATGACTACTCAATGTGTACCTAAAGAAATGATTAATGGACTGAACTGCAAGAATATACATATATCTCATGAAATCTAAGGCAACATCAACGTTATCAACGGTCAGCAGTCAGATTTAGGCATAAACCTGTTGCCCTTACTACCAACTCTGGGCATTTTGAGGGGACCGGCATTTTTGTTTGTCCATTATGTTCACGTTAATTAAAGCCCCTCCCATTTCGATGTGGGCTTTTATCTAACTGAAAATAAAAAACATAAAGAGCTAAACAATTTTATGTTGCCTGGCTACTGATCTGTTACCGGCCCTCTGTCATCCCCCTCACTTCATCGCAGCTTTCAGGCCTTCGGTAGTAGTATAATATTTTACAATCATATTCGGCTCTTCCCAATCAGGCAATTTGCCTTCAACCAGGTACTTGAGATATTTTGCGGTAACCTGTCCGAAGTGGGCTTCGTGCCCTATTTTATATTTTTCGGGGATATTTAATTTCCATTCTGTGCCGCTAAGTTTTTCCAGTTCTATGCCAGGGTATTTAGAGGTCAGCCCTTGTACTGCATTGTAAAGGTAGCCTGCAAACCCTTTAATGTCAACATCCTCAGCTGCGTCAATGTATAGCTGGGGTTTGTACCCTTCTTCCTCCCCTTGTTTAATAACCAGGTTGCATCTTGTCCCGCGCATAATTGAATAGTGTGTGTCGCCAGCTCCTTCCGGTGCCTGGAAATTCCAGATAACCGAAGCCTTGGCATGTACCCCTTTTAAAGTGTAATTTATTTCACCGTTACTGTAAACCTTTAAAGTACCGTTGTCCACATCTTTCTCTAGGTATCCGGGATATTCTTTAAGTTTGGTAACTTTTTCGAACATTTCAGGAGATAAATCTGTTGTCCAGCGTTTTGCGGAAATGATATTTACATCCGATTTATTTAAGATTACTTCGGGGAATGCTTCCCACTGGATAAGATCGACCAAGTGGGTGGTAACGTCAACAATCCCTTCGCCTTGCTGTTTGGTGTCGAAAAACCATGCCGGGCGTTTTAATGCTTTACCTGAAACATACTTGAAGAAATGGTGTACGCTTTCTTTTGTGATAGCAGGTTCTTCTTCCGTCCCGGCTTGCAAAGTGCCGAATACTTCGGGGGTATGTGCCAGTTCGCGTTGCAGGATTGTTGTTATTTCATGGCGCTCGGTCATAATATCGTACAAAAGCACCCCTTTGTCTTTGGCAACTTTAAATGCCTGTTCCAATGTTGGGAATTCTTCAGGAGAAATTACCATAGGTTTATCTGCCAAAACATTAATCCCCGCTTCAACGGTTTTCAGGATGTACTCTGTTTTTTTTGCATTATTTCCGGCAGTGACCATTACGTTCCCCGGTTTTTCGTCCAGCATTTTCTTCATGAAATCGAGACCTGTATAAACTTTTTCGTCCCATGCAGTCGGGTTGTCAGTACGGGTATTATATCCGTTTATTAATGCAAGGTGGCCTTCTACATCGGGCCCTCCCGGTGCATAAACATAAACTGTTGGGTCAACCTGGGCGTACATATTTTTTTGCACCAGCGCAGCATGGAAGTGCCCCGGATCGAGAGTCATAATTTTTACTTCACCTTTTGCTCCTGTAAACATGGATATTGCTTTTTCTGTTTCTGACGTTTTATTGCCGCCTGAACATGCAGATAAGACAACGGCAACAAGCGCGATTACTGATAATTTTCTCATTATAATTAGATTTAAAAATAGTTTCCGTGTACGTACACACAAAAGTACAATTTTATTTGGTTTATGCGATAATAAATAGCAGATCCCTTTCTTGGGGTTTTGTTGGGCATTGGGCTACGGGTTGCAGTAAGCCTTTAGCTGTGCCCCAGCGGGCTTCCTGTTTTTTAAGGCTGGTCATAGTTGTTTTTTATTGATGTGCACATTTGTCTCACAGCAACTTATCACAAACAGACAACCCTGTGGGTCCCTCCCGTCCCCCACATTTTAACTATTCCCTGCTGCCGGGCTGTCTATCCCCCATTTTTTGATTAACCCTAACGCAATACGGAGGTCATAACGCTTCCTGTCCATATCGGGCATCGTTTTTATCAAAGAAATGACGCCTTCAACAACTTCGGGGCTAATATCTCCAGTAGCGTCAATGGCATTTAAGGCATGGCAGCGGGCAAAAGGGTTTGGGTTGTCCAAAATATTTAAAAGGGCCTGCCTGCCTTTTTCTTTTTCGCCAAGTTTGTAGATGGCCTCGGCGGCAACTACTGCCACATTAGGCGATCCATCGTTTAATGCGCTTTCAAGTTGTTCTTTTGCAGGCAAAGCCTTTTCCCCCAAAATCAACAACCCGCTTGCACCCCAGTAGCGCAAGGCACTTTCTTCGTCAGTTAGGTACGAAATGAGCAAACCTATGTTTTCAGGGTTTCCCAATGTCGCAGTTTCGGCGGCATCAACTATTTTTTCCAAATCCACCCTACCCTCTCTCATGTAGTCATAATATGGGGTATCCCCTGCAAGGTCAATCCAGTCAGCTTCTGGTATAAAACCCGTGTCGTATATCCTCAGGATCCAATCTTTGTTTGCTGCCCTCATCCTTTCAAGCACATCTTTGCGGCTCGGATCTTCTGCAAGGTTGTTGACTTCCCATGGATCATTCTCCGTATCGTACAATTCTTCTGCTGGTTTTGTCTTCCAGAAAATACTTTGCACCCCGTTACATTCCCCATTTTTGTATGCCTGTTCCCACGAACCGATAGAAGGTGCCCGCCACAAATATTCGATGTGTTGCCCGTAGATACGGTAAGGCATATAATTGCGTATATACCTGTACCTTTTGTCGCGGACAGCCCTGCACATGTCATAGCGTTCGTCCATTCTTCCCCTGAACATATATGCATACTCCGGATCTTCTGTTTTTTGCCCCCCTAGGAAGGCATTACCCTGTAGATATCCGGGGATTTCAATTCCTGTGATACTTAACAGGGTTGGCACCAAATCGACAAAGCTTACTAAACGGTCAATTTTTGAACCAGGCTTGGCCGGGAACAGGTATTTATATTTCTCAGGGATATGGACGATAAAAGGCACATGTGTTCCCGATTCGTAAACATATCTTTTACTGCGGGCAAGGACACCTCCGTGATCGCCATAATAAAAAACAATGGTATTGCCTGCCAGCCCGGCATCTTCCAGCTCCTTTAACTTTTCGCCAACCCACGAGTCCATATCTTCAACCTTGTCGTAATATTGCGCCCAGTCGTGCCTCATCTCTGGGGTATCGGGATGATAAGGCGGAAGGGCAACATCCTCGGGCTTATGGCGGAGTTCTTCTTCCGGGATCCATTTATGTATCGAGCTTTCGTGTGAGATGGTTGTATTGAAAACTGCAAAAAACGGTTGATCCGGGGCACGGTTTTTATAATGGGCATCCCTGCTACATTCATCCCATATCTTATTCCCATCTATTGACGAGGTATTGTAGTCTGTTTTATGATTGTTTGTGCAATAGTACCCGATTCCCCGTAAAAACTCGGGATAGGTCTTTACCTTTTCGGATTTTGTATAGTAACTCCTCATATGCTGGTTGCCGTTGGAACATGCGTAAACGCCTGTGAGTATAGTATTTCGAGCGGGGGCGCACACCGGTGCGTTTGCATAAGCATGGGTATATAAAAATCCCCCAGAAGCCAATTTGTCGAGGTTAGGGGTTGTGGCAAAACTGTCGCCGTAACAGCCTGCAAACGGGCTGTTGTCTTCGCTGGTAAGCCATAAGATGTTTGGTAATTCTTCCGGGATCTTATTATTACAAGAAAACAAACTGAAAATCCCAGACAAAAAAATAAACAAAATTGTTTTTGTCAAAAAAATATTAGGTTTCATTGGTTATATTTTTGGTGTATTTATTATTATGCCACAATTTCCACCCTGTTCCCGTCTGGGTCGAGAATCACGCTTTCGTAACACCCATCGCCGGTAGTGCGGGGTTCTCCAACAACCCTAAAACCATCATCGCGCAATGTTTCGGTCAATTGATCCACCAATTGTTTCGAACCAACATTAATGGCAAAATGAATTAAACCGGAAAATTGTTTTATCGGGTCGTTTTTTGATTTTGGCACACTCGGCATCTCCATTATCTCAAGGCGGCAGTCACCGTCAAACGAAAGGAAATAAGATCGGAAGCTTTTAGAATGGTTATAATATATCTCATTTGAGGATGCATCGAAATAGTGTATATAAAAGTTGCGCAACCCTTCCAAGTTAGTAGTCCATATTGCAATGTGCCCGATTTTCATAATTTCATAATTTCTATGTCAAATGTATAAAAAGTGTACGACAAAATTTATTGTCTGTCATAAACTTTTCCAGCTATTATTTATCTTTATGAAAAAATAATAATGGAGAAAATATTTCCAAAGTTAATTATAGACGACCCCTGGCTACAGCCATTTTCTGGCCCTATCGCAAACCGCATAAGGCTTGCCAATGAGAAAGAGACAGAGCTGTCCGGCACGGGAAGCCTAAAAGATTTTGCTTCAGGGCATCTTTACTTCGGCCTGCACAAAACCCCAAGCGGGTGGGCAATAAGGGAATGGCTGCCAAATGCGACCCACATTTTTTTGGTTGGCACTTTTAACGGCTGGCAGGAGGGGAAAAAATATGAATTTAAATCTCTGGAGAACGGTATATGGGAACTGCAACTTGGGGAGCAAGACTTGCAACATGGCGATTTATATGCGTTGAACGTACATTGGGCGATTAATTTTGGGAAAAGGATCCCTGCCTGGGCTACACGGGTGGTGCAAGATCCCCAAACAAACATGTTCAACGCGCAGGTTTGGCATCCCGAAAGCCCTTACGAATGGGAACACCCCGATTTCAACAGGCAAGATTCCCCCCCGTTGATTTACGAAGCCCACATAGGGATGGCAGGGGAAGAAGAACGGGTACACTCATACAATGAGTTCAGGGAAAAAATGTTGCCCAGGATAAAAACCAACGGCTACAACACCCTGCAACTCATGGCAATACCGGAGCATCCTTATTACGGGAGTTTCGGTTATCACGTTTCCAGTTTCTTTGCCGCATCGTCGCGTTTCGGGACACCATGCGAACTGAAGCAGCTAATTGACGAAGCCCACGGGATGGGGCTTGCGGTGATAATGGACCTTGTGCATTCCCATGCGGTAAAAAACGAAATAGAAGGGCTTGGCAAATACGATGGCACGAGCTTTCAGTTTTTCCACGACGGGGCAAGGGGCGAACACCCGGCATGGGACTCCTACTGCTTCAACTATGGCAAAAACGAGGTGCTGCATTTCCTGCTCTCAAACATAAGGTTCTGGCTGGAAGAATACAAGTTCGATGGTTTCCGCTTCGACGGCGTGACCAGTATGCTGTATCAAGACCACGGGCTGGGTAAAGCTTTCACTTCTTATGATGACTATTTTGGGCAAAATACCGATTTGGGGTCAACCACATATTTCAGCTTGGCGAACAAACTAATAAAACAAGTTAAGCGGAAATCCATTTCAATTGCAGAAGACATGAGCGGAATGCCCGGGCTGGCGGTCCAGTTAAAAGACGGGGGGCTTGGCTTCGACTACCGCATGGCAATGGGCATGCCCGATTTCTGGATAAAAATAATAAAAGAGAAAGCAGACGAAGATTGGGACGTAGGGGATATTTTTTACCAGCTCACGTCAAAGCGCATGGACGAGAAAGTGGTAAGCTATGCCGAATCGCACGACCAGGCATTGGTCGGCGACAAAACAATAATTTTCCGCCTCATCGACAAAGAAATGTACTACAGCATGAGGAAAGACCAGCCCAACATGATTGTTGACCGAGGCATTGCATTGCACAAAATGATCCGTCTGGCAACAGCGGCTGCGGCAGGCGGCGCTTACCTCAATTTTATGGGAAATGAATTTGGGCATCCCGAATGGATCGATTTCCCGCGAGAAGGAAATGGTTGGTCGTACAAACATTGCCGCAGGATTTGGAGCATTGCGGAAAACCCTGAACTAAAATTCCACTGGCTCTACGATTTCGACAAGGAGATGCTGCAATTCATCAGCGAAAACAAACTGCTTACCGTCCCTTCCGTTGATCTTGTGATGGAGAACAAGCCAGACAAAGTGCTGGCATACCACCGAGGGCTGTTCCTGTTCGTTTTTAATTTCAGCCCAAACCGTTCCTTCACCGATTACGGTATCCCCCTTGGCCCGGGGAAATACAAAATTGTTTTAAGCACCGATTCCGGCAGGTTTGGCGGCAACGACCTGGTGGACGAAGAAATAAGTTACTATACCCTGCCGAGCGGGGGAAGGGACAGCCAGCATTACCTTAAACTATACCTGCCGGCACGGACGGCTTATGTGTTTAAAAAAATCGATTTCCCTAAAATAAGGTAAATGCCCAAAAACAAATTCCATACGATTGTTGAAATGCCAAAGTTTAAGTGGCAAACGGGCTACTCGAAAAAGAACCTGTTTGTAGGCTCGTGCTTTGCCGAAAACATAGGGCAAAAAATGGCAGGGCTAAAGTTCGACGTACACATAAACCCTTTCGGCATTTTGTACAACCCGGCATCTATAGCCGCAAACATAAAATTGTTGTTGTCCGGGAAGAAATTCACGGCAGAGGGATTAATATTCCACAATGAGCTGTGGCACAGTTTTTTGCACCACGGCAGGTTTTCGGGGGCAGAAAAAAAACAAACACTTGAAAATATTAATTCAAAACTTCAGTTTTCGTCAGCTTACCTGAAAAACACAGATTTCATTTTTATTACGTTCGGCACTTCATGGATTTATGAATATAAAAAAAACAATCAGGTGGTTTCCAACTGCCATAAAATACCGGCAAGCGATTTTAACCGCCGGAGGTTGGGCGTAAACGAAATTTCGGGGGAATATGCAAAGCTGCTGCCTGCAATTTGGGATGCCAATCCCGGGTGCAAGATAATTTTTACGGTAAGCCCTGTCCGCCATTGGAAAGACGGCGCAATTGAAAACCAGCGCAGCAAAGCGACCCTCCTCTTGGCAATAGGGGAAATATGCAACACATTTGGACCGGACAGGTGTGCCTACTTCCCTTCTTATGAAATAATGGTGGACGAGCTCCGGGATTACCGCTTTTATGCCGATGACATGTTGCACATCTCAGAAACAGGCATTGCCCACATTTGGGGACTGTTCGAAGAAAACCTGATAGACAAAGAGAGCATGGCTTTGAAACCAAAAATCCAGAAAATAACAAAAGCTTACAGCCACAGGCCGTTCAACCCCTTTTCGGGTGAATACCTAAACTTTCTCCAATCTGCTTTAAGCCAAATTGAAGGACTTCAGGGGAATTTACAATGCCTTAACTTTGAGCTGGAAAAAAACCATTTTGCAAATGAAATCAACAAAATCAGAAATGGGGGCGGACATTTTTAAAAATATTGCGTTAACTTTGAGAAAAAGGGGAAACCTTTCTCCGTCCTTGACTGCGCCAATAAAACTAACCGTTATTTTTTCAATCATGAATTACCTCAAATTTGACAAGGAACAGTTAACTAACCTTGAGTACTCGCTAGACAAGGAGGTACTTAGGTCGAACCGGGCAGGTTCTTATATGAGCACGACCCTTAGCGGGTGCAACACAAGGAAATACCACGGTTTGCTTGTCAGCCCGATTGAAAATTTCGGGGGGGGGAAACACGTACTGCTGTCATCGCTTGACGAAACGGTAATACAAAACAATGCTGAGTTCAACCTGGGGATACACCGTTTCAAAGGCGGCATTTACGAACCCAAAGGGCATAAATACATCAGGGACATAGAATTCAACCAGATACCGAAAGTAACATACCGTGTTGGCGGGGTGGTTTTAAGCAAAGAACGGTTGTTGGTAGAGAAAAAAGAGCAAGTACTTATACGCTATACTTTAGAAAATGCCCATTCGCCTACTGTTTTGCGTTTCAGGCCTTTCCTCGCTTTCCGGGACATTCACCAGTTGAGCAAGGCAAACATGTTTGCAAACACAAAATTCCATAAACAGGCAAATGGGATAAGCATGAGGCTTTACGATGGTTTTCCCGATCTGTTTATGCAGTTCAGCAAAGAAGTTGAATTTATCCCCGTGCCTGACTGGTACTATAACATTGAATATATTGAAGAACAAAAACGCGGCTACGGATACCTTGAAGACCTTTTTGTGCCGGGCTACTTTGAAGCGCCTATCAGCAAGGGAGAGGCAATTGTTTTTGCGGCAGGGCTAAAAGAGACAAAAACGGTTTCGTTGAAACAACGTTTCACGAAAGAAACAAACAAACGCCCGGAAAGGGACACTTTTTTGACCTCGCTCGACAATGCCGCAGAACAATTTATAATGCAGCGCAACAACGAAACCGACATTGTTGCCGGGTTTCCATGGTATGGGAGCATCCCCCGCCAAACTTTCATCGCGCTTCCCGGGCTGAGCCTTTCTTTAGACAGCAAATACAAATGCATACGGGTACTCGACACATACGCCAAACGCCTAAAAAACGGTTTTTTCCCTGACGATATTTATAGCCCAGCCCCAACGTACAATTCGGCAGACACTCCCCTTTGGTTCATCTGGGCAATACAGCAATGTTTCAAAAAGGAAGGCAATCCCAAAGATTTTTGGGGAAAATACGGGGGCGCCATTGCCGAAATATTAGACGGGTACAAAAAACCCACATTCGACTACATCAGGCTAACAGACGGGGGGCTTGTACATGCCCAAAAAACAGGCACTGCCTTAACTTGGATGGATTCATATGTTGACGGGCATCCGGTGGTGCAAAGAGAAGGGTTTGATGTAGAAATAAATGCACTTTGGTACAACGCACTTTGTTTTTCACTGGATTTGGCCAAGCTGGCAGGGGAAACCGATTTTGTTGTCCAATGGGGGGCTATGGCAAGCAAAACAGCAAGGGCATTCATGTCAACTTTTTGGGATCGCAACCGCGAGCATTTGGCAGATGTAGTAAACAACGGGGTTGCCGATTGGTCGGTGAGGCCAAACATGGTAATCGCCGCAGCCATGGATTATTCGCCGCTTTCAACAGAACAGAAAAAAACATTGCTGGGGGCCGCAAAAAAGAAACTGCTCACCCAAAGGGGACTGCGTACGCTCTCGCCCGACCATTTGCGCTACAAAGGCGTAATTGAAGGAGGGCAACGGGAAAGGGAAATGGCAATGCACCAGGGAACGGTGCACCCATGGCTGATACAATTTTTTGTGGAAGGCTACCTGAAAATCCATAAAAGGGGAGGGCTGCCTTTCGTGAAACAGATAATGGAAAGTTTTGAAGACGACATAACAGAACGCTGCATAGGGACGGTAGAGGAAGTTTACAACGGAAACCCGCCCCACAAAGCCAACGGGGCAATATCTATGGCATGGAGCGTGGCAGGCGTGGTTTATGCAACTCATTTGGTCATGGATTATAAAGATTAAGGTATGAAAGTTTTAATGTTTGGATGGGAATTCCCCCCACACATCTCAGGAGGCTTGGGGACTGCATGTTACGGCCTTACAAAAGGGCTGGCGAAACTGAAGGACATTGACATTGTTTTTGTGGTGCCCAAAGAATTTGGCGACGAAGACAAAAACGGGATGAAACTGATCGGGGCCAACAACGTAGTGGTCAATAAAAAAGAATTGCGATTTAACGACAGCCATAAAAAAATAGATTATCTCGAAGTAGGTTCCAATATAGTCCCATACCTTTCAGAAGAAGAGTTCTGGAAGCTCAAAAGCGGCAAATATCCAAAAAAAACCAAATTTGTACAAACCGATGAAGGGTTCAAGATAGATTTCAGCGGCTCCTATAGCTCAGACCTGTTCCAAGAAATGAAGAACTACGCATTGGTCGCCGAAATCATAGCCAAAGAAAACACCTTCGACATTATACATGCACACGACTGGCTGGCTTACCCTGCGGGGATGGCAGCAAAAAGGATGTCGGGGAAACCACTGGTAATCCACGTGCACGCAACAGAGTTCGACAGGAGCGGGGGCAACGTAAACCCCGGCGTTTATGCCATCGAAAGGGAAGGGATGGAAGTTGCCGACAAAATTATTGCCGTGAGCAACCTTACCCGTGACACGATCGTTGAAAAATACGGCATCCCCAGGGAAAAAATCACCACGGTTTACAACGCAGTCGCCCCAATGGGCAAAAGCCAAAGCCCGCTTGTCAAAAAGGGGGTAAACGAAAAAGTGGTCGCATTTTTAGGCCGTATTACCATGCAAAAAGGCCCGGAATATTTTATTGAAGCGGCCAGCCTCGTGCTGAACAAAATGAACAACGTACGCTTTGTAATGGCGGGCAGCGGCGACATGATGGACAAAATGATAAACCGCACGGCAGAACTGGGCATTACCGACAAGTTCCATTTTACGGGGTTCTTGCAAAGCAACGATGTTTATCAAATGTTCGAAATGACAGATGTGTTTGTAATGCCATCAATATCAGAACCTTTCGGGATAGTGCCGCTTGAGGCGATGCGCTCAGGTGTGCCTGTGATAATTTCAAACCAATCGGGGGTTGCCGAAATACTCGAAAATGCCATGAAAATAGATTTTTGGGACACACATGCCATGGCCGATGCCATTTTTGGGCTGCTAAATTACCCTTCGCTTGCCAAACATTTCAAAACAAAAGGGAAGCAAGAGGTAAAAAACCTAAAATGGATAAATTCGGCAGAAAACGTTAAAGAAGTGTACGAAAGCGCACTTATGTAGATTAAACAATTTTAAAAGCCAGGGAAATGAAATCAGTTTGTTTGTTCTTTCAGGTACACCAACCTTTCAGGCACCGCCGTTACCGTTTTTTCGACATCGGCAACGACCACTATTATTACGATGATTACACCAACGAAACAATAATGCGGAAAGTGGCAGAAAAGAGCTACCTCCCGACCAATAAATTGCTGTTAAAGCTGGCAGACAAACTGGAAGGCAAGTTTAAAGTGTCGTTGTCGATAACAGGGCTTGCCCTTGAGCAATTTGAACTTTATGCCCCCGAAGTGACCGGTTCGTTCAACGATTTGGCAAAAACCGGGTGCGTCGAATTCCTTGCCGAGACATATTCGCACTCGCTGTCATCGTTAAAAGACAAAGACATTTTCAAAAGACAGGTGGAACTTCACGAAGAAAATATTTCCAGGCTGTTTGGCCACAAGCCCCAGGTGTTCAGGAATACTGAAATGATCTATTCCGATGAAATTGGCGCGCAAGTGGCGCAAATGGGCTACAAAGGGATGCTTACAGAAGGGGCAAAACATGTGTTGGGATGGAAAAGCCCAAATTTTATGTACGTAAACGCCATAAACCCGCGCCTAAAAGTATTGATGAGGAACTTTAAACTCAGCGACGATATTTCTTTCCGCTTCTCCGACAAAAATTGGGGAGAATTCCCCCTGACCGCCGACAAGTACGTAAATTGGCTAGAAAAACTGGACACAAAAGAAGAAATAATAAATATATTTTTAAGTTACGAATCGTTTGGGATGCGCCAACCAAAAGAAAGCGGCATTTTTAATTTCCTTGAAGCATTGGCACTGAAAATAGTCGAAAGCCCGCACCTTAAGTTTGCGACCCCCACAGAAGCAATAGAAGAACTGCAACCTGTTTCGGCAGTGAGCATCCCCCATGCAATTTCGTGGGCAGACGAAGAGAGGGATCTCTCGGCATGGCTGGGGAACAACATGCAAAAAGAAGCATTCGAAAAACTATATGCGCTGAAAAACAGGATGAAAAGATGCACCGACAAAGAACTGGCAAGGGACTGGAACTACCTGCAGGTGAGCAACCATTTCTACTATATGTCAACAAAATATTATTCGTTGGGGGCAAGATCAAACCAGTCCAACCCTTTCGACACACCGTACGAGGCATTTATCAACTACATGAACATACTTAGCGATTTTAAGATCAGGCTGAATTCGGCAGTACCTGAAAACGAAATTGAAAACGAGATTGCCTCGCTCCATAAAATTATTGACGAAAAAGAACAAAAGATAAAAAAAATGGAAGCAGATTTACATAGGCTCAGAAAGAAAAACAAGAAAAAAAAGCCTGCAACTTAAGTATGTGAAATTTGTTGTATTGGCAGCAGATCTATTTACATGGCATGAGGCGGCGGATGATATAAAAAACTATTTTTGCAAGTAATAGTAAGATTAAAATTATGAAATCAGAAGGAACAAGATTTATCCAGAAACCGGTTATAGAACAGCCGGTTTGGAAAAAAATTATAGTAGAATCAAGTTTGCCTGAGAGCTTGGCCCCTCTTCGCATCTTGTCTAAAAACCTATGGTGGGTTTGGAACACTAAGGCCCGCGAATTATTCCAATACATCGATCCTGAAATTTGGGAAGAATGTGCGCACAACCCGATCATTTTATTGGACGAAGTAAGCTTTCCCCGTTTCAAGGAACTGGAAAACGATGAGGTATTCACTTCAAAGATGGGCCAGGTTTACGAAAAATTCAACCAATATATCGAAGAACGCAATCATTTGGGAGGGCCACAGATTGCCTACTTCAGCATGGAGTACGGGCTGCACGACAGCTTGAAAATTTTTTCCGGCGGGCTGGGCATCCTGGCGGGCGATTATCTAAAAGAAGCCAGCGACTCGAAAGTTAACTTGGTTGCAGTCGGGCTGCTATACCGCTATGGCTATTTCAAACAAACCCTAAACCTGCACGGCGAACAAATGGCCAACTACGAGGCACAACAGTTCTCAAAAATACCAGTGCAGCCAGCACTTGACAGCAACGGCAACTGGGTTGACATAAAGGTTGAATATCCGGGAAGGGAATTGACCGCCAAAGTGTGGCAGGTAAATATCGGCTCTGTAAAATTATATTTGCTCGATGCCGATCTTCTTGAAAACCAAGAACAAGATCGCTCAGTGACCCACCACCTCTATGGCGGCGACAACGAAAACCGCTTAAAACAAGAGATGTTGCTCGGGATTGGGGGGATCAGGGCCCTTCACAAATTGGGATACGGTTCAGACATATTCCACTGCAACGAAGGACATGCGGCATTTATCGGCATAGAACGTATTTCTGATTACATAAAAAATACGGGGCTGTCTTTTGCCGAAGCGAAAGAAGTTGTGCGGGCATCGACCATTTTCACAACACACACGCCCGTCCCTGCCGGGCACGACTCGTTCCACCTAGATCTGTTCAGGCACTACATGGGGCATATCCCGCCAAAAATTGGGCTGGGATGGGAAGAGTTCGAGATGCTGGGCAAGGCATACCCATACGAAGATCATTTTAACATGAGCTACCTTGCGTGCAACTTTTCCCAAGGGATCAACGGGGTGAGCATGCTACACGGTGACGTAAGCAAAACTGTGTTGAAAAACCTGTTCCAAGGGTTCCTAGAAGAAGAACTGGAGATAGGTTATGTTACCAACGGGGTACACTATTCATCGTGGACTGCGCCTGAATGGAAAGACATACACAAAAAATATTTCGGCGGCGACTTCCCATTGAACCAACTCGACTTCGATGTGTGGAACAATATTTATAAAGTGCCGGACAAAGAAATTTGGCAACTAAGGAAAAACCTGCGCATTAAGCTTATTGGATATATAAAGCAACGCTTTGCCGACAATTGGATCAAAAAGAACGAAAACCCGAAACTTATAAACGATGTGTTGGGGCAATTGAACCCCAATGCGCTCACGATTGGGTTTGCCCGCCGTTTTGCCACATACAAAAGAGGCTATTTGCTGTTCAGGGACCTCGAACGTTTGTCTGAAATAGTAAACAACCCGGAACGCCCGGTACAATTTATCTTTGCAGGTAAAGCACACCCGGCAGACAAGGCCGGGCAAGATTTGATAAAAAATATTGTTGAAATCTCGAAACGCCCAGAGTTCAGGGGAAAAATCATTTTCGTACAAAACTACGACATAAACCTTGCAAAAATGTTGCTACAAGGCGTAGATGTGTGGCTGAACACGCCAACCAGGCCCCTTGAAGCATCGGGGACCAGCGGCGAAAAAGGAGTGATGAACGGGACCCTGCATTTTTCGGTACTCGATGGATGGTGGGTGGAAGGCTATAAAAAAGATGCAGGATGGGCACTGCCCGCAGAACGCACCTACGATGTGCAAGATTTCCAAGACGAACTGGACGCAGAAACCATTTATACCACGCTCGAAGAAGAAATCATAGAAGCATTTTACGACAGGGGTCACGACGACATCCCCGACAAATGGATTGGCTTCATAAAAAACACCATTGCACAGGTCGCACCTAATTTCACAACGGGCAGGATGATAAAAGACTATCAGGACAGATATTACAACCCGCAATTTGACCGCACCCAGCTTGTTAAAAACGATGGTTTCAAAATAGCGAAAGAAATAGCTGCATGGAAGTTAAAGGTAAGTTCGGCATGGAAAGACATAGAGGTGAAAAGCATTGAGATGCCAGAGGGTATAACAAACAGGGTCAACATTGGAAACGAATATCCCATTACCGTAAAGGTTGACCTGAAAAGCCTTAACGAAAACGAAGTCGGGCTGGAACTGATTATCACAGAGAACGAGGGGAACAACGATGTCCCCAGGATAAACGATATCATAGAGTTCGAAAAGGTTGGACAAGAAGGAAGTATATGCACATTCGGATATAAGCTCCAGCCCAACCATCCGGGGTCGTTTAATTATGCGTTCAGGTTGTTCCCAAAGAACCAATACCTGCCCCACAAACAGGATTTTGGTTACATGAAATGGATATAAGGGCTGGCGGCAGATAGCTCTGCCGTCTTGTCCTGCATTATCCATAAACTATAAAACAAATCACTCTTTGGGTGTATATGCCAACATTGTCCAATGGTATGGATTTTTGCGGAGGATTAACTGTACCTGTGAACTGCATGGTGCGTAGGGCATTAGAAACCACTAACTTTTCAAGCCGCTAAGTAGCCGAGGCGCAGGTTTGGCTCCTGCAATGTTGTTATTTGTCTCCAATTTTAATAAATTTTATAATATTATCCCGTCTTTGATTAATGTTAAAACTTGAAACTTTTCCATTTTCATCTCTTTTAAAGTTAAAATCACCCAACATAAATTTATCAGAAACGAAAGAATCACTTTTACCATTATTGAAATTTAGCAGTATTCTTTCTGTTGAATTTATTGCATACAAAGAATCATTATTTTTATGAATTTTGTAGGTAATGAGCAGTTCTTTATTTAAATAAATCCCCTCGTAATCGGTTAATTCACATAGAGTATCATTGTCCTTATTTGGCTTTTTTGTCCTTTGAGGCTCGTTTTTAAATTTATCTTTATAATTCTCAATTTCATTTTGAGGAATAGTGTCATTCATATACATATTGGCGACAGTAAATGCTGAACGTACAATATAATTAGACCCAGAATTGCTTAATAGAACTAACGCAAAATTATTATTAGGATTTATTATTGTTATTACTCTAAATCCTTGAAGATAACCATCGTGCCAGAAGATATTACTTCCCTTTTTCATTAATCCAAATGCATAAGGTATGTTGTCGCCATTGATTAATTTTCCTGTCTCTAACATTTGAGTTGTTATTGGTGACTTATTAGATAATTGATAAATCATCCAATTTCTCATATCCTCAATATTTGAATACATAAACCCAGTCCCAATTGGGCTCAAATTGTTCGTCGTTCTTCCAAATTTATTATTTTCTAATATGTATCCATATGCTCTGTTCTTGATTATATCTGTATGGTTTCTTTGAAAAAAAGTGTTTGACATCTCTGCTGGGTTTAATACAGATTTATTCATCCAGTCATAATAATCTGATTCTATTACCCCCTTAATAATTTCACCAAGTAACATATAATTTGATGAAGTATATTGAAACTTACTTCCTGTCGGAAAACTGAATTCTGATTGACATTTTATTAATTGATAAATTCCAGAACTATTCAAAACATCATCAAAACTATGTCCTGTTGCCAAAAATAGATATGGCCAATCCCAAATTCCAGAAGTTTGATGAATTAGGTTTTTCAATTGAATAGAATCCCATAATAAATTTTCATTTGGAAGATACTTGCTAATTGAAGCATTGTAATCAAGTTTTCTGTCATTAATTAGTTTTGCAACAGCATATCCTGTAAACTGCTTTGTTACTGATGCCAAAAAGAATTCAGTAGAATCAGTAATCTTTACTCCATTTTCTATATTAGCCAAACCAAAACAATTTTGATAAACTTTCTCTCCATCTTTAATAACGACTATTGCACAACCGGGTCTTTTATCCATATTAAATACTGAATATAAATCATTGGTTGCTTGATTTAAATCTTGAATTTTTACTTGTGCATTTGCATTAAAAACAAGTAAAATGAAAAGTATTTCTATTATTGATTTTAAAAGTCCTTTCATTGTTCTTTGGGTCTGCTTTTTTAATAACCGCTATCACCTCACCAACTGAATAGCCACAGACGTTACTTATAATTCAGGTTGGTCGGCAAAAACTTCTCCACAAAACCGACATCTACACCTTTCCTTTCTGCATAGTTTTCTACTTGCTCCTTGCTTATTTTTTCAAGGCTGAAATAACGGGATTCGGGATGGGCAAAATATTGCCCGGCAACAGAGGCATTCGGGTACATGGCAAAATGTTCGGTGAGCGACATACCTATTTCATCTGCCCTCAACAGTTTAAACAGGTTTTCTTTTTCCGAATGCTCGGGACATGCCGGATAACCCATTGCCGGACGGATTCCCTGATACTTGTCCCTGAAAATATCTTGCAACGGCAATTTTTCGTTGGCAGCATAACCCCAATAGTTTCTCCGCACTTCCAAATGCAGCAACTCGGCAAATGCTTCTGCCAAACGATCAGACAAAGATTCAATCATCAATGCTTTGTAATCGTTGTTTTCTTCACGGAATTGCTTTGTCCATTTTTCTATGCCGATCCCGGCAGTAACGGCAAAACCTCCACAATAACCAGCCTTGCCGGAATCTATTGGCGCGACAAAATCAGACAAACAAAAATTGGGCATCCCGGCTTCTTTCTTCTTGTCCTGCTGCCGAAGGTGATAAAAACGCCCAACTTCTCCCTGTCGTGTTTCGTCTTCGTACAAAACAATATCATCGCCGTCTGAACTAGCTGCCCAAATACCGAAACTGGCATTCGCCTGCACCATCTTTTTATCAATCATTTCATCAAGGAAATCATTGGCTTCCTTATAAAGTTTTTGTGCTTCTTTCCCTTGGATCGAATCCGATAATATTTGAGGGTAATGTCCCTTTAGCCCCCAGGAGATAAAAAAGAAAGTCCAGTCGATATACTCACGGAGTTTTTCCAAGGGGAAATCGACAAAGTGTTTTACTCCTGTAAAATTAGGCTTGCAATCAGGCGATTTGCCCCAGTCAATTTTATATTTGTTTGCCCGTGCCTGCCCCAGCGACAAATATTCTTTCGGCTTACGTTTCCCTTGGAACTGGCGTATTTGCCCATACTCGTCTTTTATCTTTTGTAAGTATTCAGGTTTTCTGGCAATAAGGTTTGCCACCTCATTTACCGCCAGCGATGCATCTTTCACATATACTGCAGGGAATGAATATTCGGGTGCGATTTTTACCGCAGTATGTATTTTTGAAGTGGTTGCTCCGCCAATCATTACCGGGATTTGCAACTTTCGGCGTTCCATTTCTTTGGCAAAATCTACCATTACCTCCAGCGAGGGAGTAATCAACCCGCTCAGTCCAATAACATCTACGTTGTTTTTTACCGCTTCGTCAATTATTTTTTCGGTTTCGACCATTACGCCCAAATCGATTATTTCGTAATTGTTACAAGCCAACACAACTCCCACGATGTTTTTCCCTATATCGTGCACATCGCCTTTTACGGTTGCCATCAACACCTTCTTTTGAGCAGTCGGGTTTTTCATGTTTGCTTTTTCGGCTTCGATGTATGGCAACAGATATGCCACTGCTTTTTTCATTACCCGTGCCGATTTTATCACCTGTGGCAAAAACATTTTCCCCGAGCCAAACAATTCGCCTACTACGTTCATCCCGTCCATCAGCGGACCTTCGATAATTTGCAATGTAGGCGAATATTTTTCTACAGCCTCTGCCATGTCGGCATCAACAAATTCGGGCAGGCCTTTAACAAGCGAATGCTCAATCCTTTTCTCCAACGGATACTCTCTCCATTCGTCTTTTTTTGTTTCTTTCTGGACCGTGCCTTTTAGCGTTTCGGCAAATTCCAACAAACGTTCTGTTGCATCAGGGCGGCGGTTCAGCACCAAATCTTCAACTTTATCGAGCAAGTCTTTGGGGATTTCGTCATAAATCTGCAACATACCGGGGTTTACGATCCCCATGTCCAGACCCGCATTTATGGCGTGGAACAAAAAGACCGAATGCATGGCTTCCCTCACCACATTGTTCCCCCTGAAAGCAAAAGAAACATTGCTGACCCCTGCGCTTGTTTTTGCATACGGGAGGTTTTCTTTTATCCATTTTACCGACTCGAAAAACGAAACGGCATAATTGTCGTGTTCTTCTATCCCCGTCCCGATTGTAAGCACGTTAGCATCGAAAATAATGTCTTGCGGATGGAAGTGGACTATTTCTGTAAGTATTTTGTACGCACGGCTGCAAATTTCCTTGCGGCGTTCGGTATTGTCGGCCTGCCCTTTTTCATCGAAAGCCATAACTACCACTGCCGCCCCGTAGTGTTTTAGGGCTTTGGCATGTTCAATAAACGGTTTTTCGCCTTCTTTTAAGCTGATGGAGTTGACAATAGCTTTCCCCTGCAAGCATTTCAGCCCGGCTTCGATAACGTTCCATTTAGAAGAGTCGATCATAATCGGGAGCTTGGCTATATCGGGTTCTGCCATAATCAGGTTCAGGAACCTGACCATTTCTTTTTCGGCATCCAGCATAGCATCGTCCATGTTAACGTCGATAACCTGTGCGCCGTCCTCTACCTGCGCCCGGGCAATAGAAAGTGCTTCTTCGTATTTTTCTTCCCGTATCAAACGCGCAAATTTCCTTGAACCTGCCACGTTGCAACGCTCGCCGATATTAACAAAATTGGTTTCTTCGGAAATGACAATAGGCTCCAAGCCGCTCAACTCAGTATTTGTAGAAGCTTCGACGACATGGTGAGGGGTTGCATTTGCGGCAACTTCGGCAAACGCTTTTATATGTTCCGGCGTAGTCCCGCAGCAACCTCCAATAATGTTTACGAAACTGTTGTCGAGATAATCTTTTATATAACCCGACATTATTTCAGGGGTTTCGTCGTATTCGCCGAACTGGTTTGGCAACCCGGCGTTTGGGTGCGCACTTATGTGGAACGGTGCATTTTCCGACAATTCTTTTATGTAAGGACGCAAATCTGTCGCCCCCAAAGAGCAGTTAAGCCCTACACTGAGCAAATCGACATGCGAAACGGAATTCAAAAAAGCCTTTAACGTTTGCCCCGAAAGCGTACGCCCGCTGGCATCGGTAATCGTGCCGGACACCATAATCGGGATTGTTTCGCCCCTTTCTTCCATCACTTCTTCGATGGCAAAGATGGCGGCTTTTGCATTCAGCGTGTCAAAAATAGTTTCGATCAAAAGCATGTCTGCCCCCCCAGCGACCAAACCTTCCACTTGTTGCTTATATGAATTTTTCACTTCATCGAAAGAAACAGCGCGATATCCGGGGTCGTTCACGTCGGGCGAGAGCGACAAGGTTTTGTTTGTCGGACCTACCGAACCAGCGACAAAACGCGGTTTTTTCGGGTTTGCTGCGGTATATTCATCAGCAATTCCACGGGCAATACTTGCCGAGGCTTTGTTCATTTCAAAAACATATTCCTCTGTGCCATAATCGCCTTGCGAAATACTCGTAGCGTTAAAAGTGTTGGTACAAATAATATCTGCTCCGGCATCCAAATACGCTTTATGGATGTTACGGATGACATCGGGGCGTGTCATCGACAAAATGTCGTTGTTCCCTTTCTGGTCGTTCGTATGGTTTTTAAACTGCTCTCCCCTGAAATCAGCTTCAGTAAGCTTATATTGTTGGATTAAAGACCCCATGGCACCGTCAAGCACCAGCACGCGGGACTTTAATTCATTTTTTATGTCTTGTCTGTTCATTTGCTATTCTTCTCCCGTCTTTTAATTTTCCGTCTTTCCTTAACAGCTTCCCCCTTTATATGGGATTAGGGAACTGTTACTTCCCTCTGCGTTTTCAAATGCAAATATATTAAGAGTTTTTAAGTATCTTCCGATAGATAAATCTGTGCCATTGCAATTATTGGCCCAATGTTCACCTTTGCAGTTTAACTGGTTCCGGCAAATATTTTATCAGGGGCGGTTTAGGCAATGACTGGCCAATCTTTTCCCTTGCAGTAATATCCTGATTTTTACTTCATAATTGTTTCTCCATAATAACTTCCGTATGAAATTATAACAGACGAAAGAATTAAAAGTAACAGGGCGATAATTAAAATCATATACGTTTTTTTCGAGACGTTTTTCCATTCTTTCATAATAAGCCCTACCCCGTAGCTAAAAAATATTAACATTGACATGTGAAGCACCCAACTAATAAATTGGAAATTCCCCATACGGACGTGCCCTAACCCATAAAAGAAAAATTGACCGCACCAAAGAGTGCCCGCCAAAGACGACCAGAAAAAATTCTTTATTTGTCGTTTTGCCGGTATCCCGCCTGAGGGTAGAAATTCTTTTATAGATCCGTTCCTGGCCCCTGCAACAATAAACCAAATCAGGTTTACCACAAGACATCCTGATGTGGAAACAATCAGTTTGGCATTTCCTTCAAATTCACCAGCCCCATGTTGCGCTGCCATATCAGAGATAGGTTGCCCGGTTTCGAGCGAGATATTGAAAACAGCCGAAAGCAAGCCACCAACAATAGCCAGGATCAATCCGGTTGTCATATTAAAATGCTTTTTGTCTTTCATTTCACCCAAATCAGATTCTTTTTTAAAACCTGCCCAACCGCAAAAAGCAACACCAACAATGGCTAAGACCATACCTATCATCACTATCCCGCTCCCGGGACGGTTAAAATAATACAACACCTGACCTTTTAGGATCAATGGTGTCATTGTTCCCAATACAGCAGAAAGCCCTATGCTTATAGAATATGTTAACGAGTAACCTATATTTTGTATGGCAAACCCAAACGACATCCCCCCAAAGCCATAAACAGCTCCAAGCAGGAAAGCTCCCCAGAAAATTGAGGGCGGTGTGTTTTTTAAGATATAGAAAAAATCGGGAACGGTCAGGTAACCGATAAAAAGTGGCATGATCAACCATGCAAAAAGTGATTGCACCAACCAAAATGTGCCCCACGACCACTGTTTTGTTTTTTGGCTAGGCAAATAACAGGACGATGCCGATGCACCACCTACTGCGTGATAAAAAGTCCCAAGTAAAGGATTAGAGCTTATCATATTTTTAGGTTATTAGGTTTCCAGACCGCTATAGCTTACATTATAAGCCAAAATGTTTTGCGGATAGGCATATTGCTTGAAATCAATCTAAATGAAAAATTTCCTCCATATCTGCCCAAAACTCACCGGCATCCCTGGTCTCAACCGGTTGCATCAATGGTTTTACGACATCCCACCAGCGTTGAGTTTCTTTGTCGGCAGCCATTTTGTCCATATCGTTTTCGAAGTTGTTTCCAACATATTCAAAATATGCAAACAAAACATTGTCTTTTTTGAAAATAGAATAGTTTTTTATATTGCATCCGGTAATTGTCTTTAATACCGGTTCCCAAACGGCAGCATGATGTTTAACGTACTCGCTGGCACCTTCGGGTTTTAAATGGATTATTTGCCCAAAACGTCTCATTTTTATTTGTTTTATGATTTTACGGCGTTAAACAATGCTTCGATATTTGCTGGCGGGATATCAGGCAAAATAGCTTCATGGCTTGGTGAAAAGACCAAACCTGTTGGGAACAATTTTTTGAGCTCTTTTACATTTTCCGCAACCATTTCAGGAGTTCCCTTTACAAGCAGGTTTTGAGCATCAACTCCACCACAAAAAGAAGTTTCCCCTCCAAAACACTTTTTTAATGTAACCGCATCCATATCCTGGGCCAATGCCTGGATAGGGTGTATCACATCTACCCCCAATTCAATTAAATCTCCAATAACAGGAAAAATTGAACCGCAAGAATGATGTATTACTTTCAGCCCGTAACTTTTAGCCTGGTCAATAAGTTTTTTTGTCCCAGGGAAAACATGGGTACGTAAAGAATCCGGATCGATCATTAAAGCATTCTGACTGCCAAAGTCATTCCCTATCAATATCGCATCAAGATAACCTTTCGTTGCTTCATAAAACAACTCGTTGGCTTTAAGATAGAAATCGGTTATCCTGTCGATTACGGCCTTAAACATCTCCGGGTTCGTAAACATACACATAAGGGCCTTCTCCATCCCAAAAGCAGAACAGGCATCTTGGAAATGAGCGCTCCACAAAACGCCCATCCTTACATAATCAGGATTTACCGCCATTGCCCTACGCCGTGATTCTTCAATGTCAAGGTATTTTACCGGGTCTGGCCAAGGAAATTTATCAACATCAGCAGGGTCGTCAAAATCTTCAAAAAAACCCGATGCAGTAAGTGTCCTCTCCTCCGGTTTGTCATCGTGGGCTACTTTTGCAAAATTAAAAGCACATGCAATATGATTTGCCGGCGGGAAATCATATGGGACTTCAATAGGATAAATATCGTCATCCAGTTTGATCTTTAGCTCCTCAATAGAATTTACATTAAAATAATCGAACAAGCCCTTTTGTGCCCCCGGCACGGGCAAGCCTAACCACGAAGCAGGCCTGTCAACAGTTTTGTTTGAAATAGTTGCGTAAAAACGTTCTTTATGTGTCAATTTTTGCATTGTTTGATTTAGTTAGTAAGGGTATAAACATAATTGATATTTAACTAGGATACAAATAGGACAGGTACAATTTAATGATTATCCATGCCTGTTATGTTACTTTCCTTACCCTTCAATCTTATTTCAATATCCTAACCTCATTGTCCCCCCTTATCCCTACTTTGTCTTCACAAATAATCAATAACGATTGAAGCTCGGGAAAGTTTTCGGCTTGCTTTATAACCTTCTCTACATGATCGGGCGATTTCACCTTGTTGCCAAAAGCTGTTGCCAAAGCATCTGCCAGCAAAATATCGTTGCACACAGCGACAACTGCATCGGCTTTGCCATAACTGATAGACGGGCCAACTGTCCCTGCCGATGTGCAAATCCCCATTTTTTTGTTTTTTGCAGGTATTACCAAACCAATCCGCTCCGAAAGTATCGACTCCCCTGCAAAAACTGAGAGGACAAGTTCGTCTTGCAAAAGCACGTATATGTCACCGCCGTTCTCTACCACCAGTTCGCGTACCGGAAAATTTTGGAGGATTTTCTCTCCAACTTCGCGGGCAAACAAGCCTGCCACTGCCGACATGGGACCAATCCCTGCTTTTTCGGCGGCAGAAGCCATTTCAACGGCTTCCTTTGGCGCAATCCCGGAAGGCTGGAAAGGTTTCAGGCTCTTTTTAAAAAACGGTTCTTTTTCTATATAACGTTCAAAAACATCACGAAGCCCTTTTATCTTTTCATGGGCAAGCACCTTCATGCTTTCATCAAAAGAATCAGGGTTTACGCCAATCCAAAGGTCGGTTTCCAAATGTTTCACTTCAAAACCTTTGAAACGTTCGCAGTTGAACTGTGTGCGGTATGTACGTTCTTCAAATATTGTTGGCATAAGAAGTTAGGCGATATTTACCGAAAATCTATCTCAAACAAATCCAACGGACAGGCAGGGATACAGAGTTCACAAACCACGCACTTGCTCTTGTCGAAATCCAAAGCCCATGTTTTTTTGTTCATGGCCAATGCCCCGGCAAAACAAACTGCCGTACAGTTGCCGCAGTTTATGCACTTATCCTCCTTCCAACGGATACGTTTATCAAGCGACTCACAAGTGACATTGTTGCCCCTGATATATTCTACCCCTTTATCGATATTCTCTTTTTTGCCTTCCATTTCAAGCAGGAGGCTGCCCCGTTTGCCCGGGTACACCTCTGCCTTCAGTATATTTATGCGCAGGTCGTAATCTTTTACCAAGTAATAAGTAAATGCTTTGTCGCCGCTCTCGGGCGGGAAATTCAGGATATATCTTTTCTTAGCCATTGTCAACCTCCGTTTCTTTTAACCCTTTCAGTGAAGTATTTGCAGGGAACATTTGCACAGGTTTGCTTATTTCGAATCCGCCATTTTGCAACCATTTCTTAAGTTCGTCGGCAATTTTACGTGCTTTTGCCAAACTTGCCACCGGTGCGGTCCTTATTTTCTTCCCTTTAACTTTAATGAAACCCGATTGCAGTTCTTCGTAAGTAACCTGTCCTAATTTCGGCGTGCCAACCGTACCATAATCAAGCACAGAAGTTTCAATCTGGCTGTTTTTAATAGAAACCCGTTTGGCAATATCGGCATCCAGCACAGGGATAGGGATCCCAATGCCAATGAACATGCTGACTCCATATTTCTCATAATATGCAGCCTGCAAATATTCAGGCGACATTTCCTTTAAATTCCCGATAACTGCAACGGTGGCCGCATTTGTTATAGGTACACCAAGTTCATTTTTCGGGCGTGTTGTATGGAATTGCGTTCCCGGCCAAACCACAAACCCCTGCGCGCCACCAAGGAAAATACGTGTCCCGATACCGATTGTCTTAAATTCCGGGTCGTTTAACAGTGGGCTTAACTCTCCTGATGTTGAATATGTTGCGTTCCGCAAGTTTGGCAACAACGAACCCATGTATGTATATTTTATTTTTGATGTCGTATTTACCGCCACATTGTAATTTTGGTAAGCATTTCGCGGGTTGAACAAAGTAAACTCGTTAATTGTGTTGATATTGATTTTGGTTTTGATGTGTTTGCGCGGATAGCAATCAGTTCCTTTCCCCCAGGCTTCCAGCACCACGTCTTTACCTTCGAGCAAGTCTTGTATTACGTGCGCCCCTCCATATTTCGGGTTCTCGGGGTCGCAGGCAGTTGCCCCAATGTATGAATCGACAGCGGCAAGCCCTTCGTAACAAGGGACGCCGTTAATCCTTATTTTCTCCATGCGGATTGGTGGGTCGGCATGCCCAAAATTTATGATTGCGCCCGATGAGCACATTGCGCCAAAAGTGGCAGTGGTAACTACATCAACTTTTTCAACTATCTCTTCCGGCGACAACCCTTCCGCCATTTTTGAAACTTCTTCGGCCGTAAGCACCACGGCATCGCCCGATTTAAGCTTCCTGTTTATCTCTTCGTATGTTTTTGTCATGATTTATGTTGTAAGTCAAAAGTAGAAAGGCAAAGGTCAAAATACAAGATCCTACCCCATCTATTTTTATTGCTTTTTGATAAAAAAATTAACTAATGTATTTGTAGATGCGGTCAAAACCGCTTTTGCATACACATATTTGCCCCGTGCATATAGTTGATCAAGAATAATTTTTGTAATTGTTGTTTCATAACAGTGTTTTAATTATAATTCCGTTGCCGGCCGGGTATTGGCACCTTGTCTGACATGTGGCAGATGGTTGCCAGAGCTTCTTCGAGCCCGCTCTCTTCGCTCTTCTATATAATCAAACACCCTTTGTGAAGAATATTTGACATGCTACAAAATTAGTGTAAAAAAATAAATTTCAAATGATTTTCCAGGATTTTCAAGCTCATAAAAATAAAACTCGCTTATTTTGTTGTATATTTTCTTTCAAAGTTGTAAACTTGCACTCCGAAAAATCAATGGATTTAAAATAATCCAAATTCGGGCCTATAGCTCAGTTGGTTAGAGCACCTGACTCATAATCAGGGGGTCCCTGGTTCAAGCCCAGGTGGGCCCACCCAAGTGGGGATTTTATCAAATTTGATAGAATCCCTTTTTTTATCTCCTCCCAGAACCCTTGCCAATTGCGGGATTGAAGAAAAAAATGAGTTCACACGCATGGTTCGATAATTGTCTAATTCACGATTATAGATAATTCCTTCAGGAAACAGCAAATTTTGAAATATCCGCTTGCCGTATAAATCTGAACTATCCCATAATAGCAAGGGATTCAGACATATTTTGGTCACTAAATCGATTACTTTTTTCAGGTTCGATGAATACCCACCTGTCTTGTTAAGTTCCCGTTCAATTTCGAAACATTCCTTTTCATATTTTGGCTTGAATTTATTGTAAAGGTTACGGTCTATTTCGCCAATAACAAAACGTTCTTCCATCGTTTCCTGTTTTGCTTTCAATTCTCCGAGCTTTAATCTCAGTGCCTTTACATTCTCAATTTGTGATTTGAAGAAGACACCCATTTGTTCTTCCAGTTGCAGCTTAATTATTTCCCGGTCTTCTTTCTCAATCCGGAAATTTTTCAACAGGCTCCTGAATTTTTCGTGCATGACCTCGGCGCTCCGATTTGCACCACACCCTTTTGTGTTGCATTTGTAGTAATGCAATCCTTTCTTCTTTACCAGATAGCCTGTCATTGTGTTTCCGCATTTATCACATTTTGTGAAGATTTTGAGAGGAAAGTTCTCATTTTCTCTATCGTACACAAAACCATGAATACGTTTTTCGTCTTTAATATGGTTCACCGTTAAAAAGAACTCTTTCGAGACAAGAGATTCATGTTTTCCCTCAATTACCTGACCTGGGATTAGCTTACTGGTAATCAGTCCGCAATAAAAAGGATTTGTAAACAGGTTATTTATATGTTTTTCGGATAATTTAACACCTATTTTTCTCATTTCGCGTACAATCTCCGCATTTGATAGCTGCTGATAGGCTTTCCATTCAAAAGCTTTTTTCAATAGCCTGCCTTCTTCATTAACAACCAAATTACGTTCGGGTACTTTCCCCTTGTTTAAATCTTCATAACCGCGTGGAACTGCCCAAACCCAATAGCCCTTCATTAACAGTTCCCGCATTCCTGTAACCACTTTATCCCTTCTTAATTCATTATCCATTTGTCCGAACAGGAACAATATTTTTTGCTGAAAAGAACCTGCAGGGGTTGTTGGGTCAAGTTCTTGTGTGGTAGCTAGAGTTATGACCCCATATTTTTTCAGTAAATCGTCGGCAATTGAAGCCCCGGCGATACCGGAACGGGAAAAACGTTCGTATGAATAGACAATTACATAGTTGATGTTTTTCGAACGTTTAACAAAGGTCAACATCCGGTTAAACTCCTTGCGGTCGTCTGTCTTTGCAGATTCATATGTTCCACCAAAATAACCTACTACATTCAATCCTTTTTTGGCAGCATACATCTCACAATAACGTTTCTGCGATGCCAGGCTGGTATTGTCTTCCTGTTCAGCGGATGATACGCGGGTATATATAACTGCATTATTCCCTTCCTGAAATTGTTTGGGAGCTTGCGGTGCAAATCGTTAAAAAAGGCTTAAATCGTTCATGGCAGTAAAATATGTAAAATTAAAGATTCAGGATGAAAAAGCGTCGCAAATATTGAACCAGCAGATTCTTTATTTCCTTGAAAAGAACGCCCTGAAAATTAGCAAGCAGGGCAACGGTTTCTGCATCTTTCATAAGTCGTTCGTAACCTTCGGAGGTAATATCCCTATATTTGGGAATACGCCAGATTTTTTCCAATGGCATCCGTTCTTTAACCCTCTGGGTTGCTTCTTCAATATTTCTGTTTTCTTTTTCCTGCATAGTTTATAAAGCCGGAAGTAGAAAAAACTGATTTAAATTTCTCCCGACCTTAACAAATCTATGATATACACCTATACATTGAAAAATAAAGGTTGATATGTCATTTTACGTCTTCATTTGTCTGGTTTTCTGATAGTAATAAACAAAGTGTTTTTTCTTTTAACCAGTAGAAACAGGCCATAATGCACACTGTGATTCGACAAAGAATGCGGTATTCAAACTACAGGAAATTGCAGTGTCCATTTAACTTTTTGGAGACGGCTAAATACTGTTTTCAGAGTTTCAATTAACTCTTTCTCCTCAGGCAATTTTCCAATAACCAACTCGCTAAATGTTGTTTGATAAGGAGATTTAATATTTGCCCAGGTCTTTTCCGGCTGACTGAAAATAATTGCTTCTGCCGGATGCGTTTTTAACCACTCGTTATTGTTCTTGTAGCTAACAACATCGTCATTGCCAACTGTTATCATCATTTTATCAAACCGGTCACTCTCAAAGAAGGATTTGATTTCACTGTTTCCCAGCATCATATGAATATCATAAATGTGACGGATTTTATTGGCCAGATTTTCATAGGGATTCTCCAATAAAGAGAACCTTGCAAGGCTCATAATTTTCTCGCAGATAGTTCGTTCCCTGCTTAAAACCGGAAGTTTAAAAGGTTCCAAACCATATTCTTTTATTAATTCATCTTGTCCGTTTCGTTTCATCATTTCAGCAATGTAGCTGTTTATGGGCTCTATTGTAAACGGTTCAAAACTTCCCAGCCAGGTCGCCTCAAAAACGATATGTTCGCGAACCTGACCGAAATTACCTTTGAAAATCTTCTCATATTGGTGAACCGTTTTCCTTATATTTCCCATTTTATTTGTCAAGCCGGGAATGTTTATTTCAGGCATGACCGATTCAACAATTTTCCCTACAGCCCTGATTTTCTTCTTCATTTGATTGTCGTTTTCTCCTCCATTCCTGAGAAGAACAAAATCGATATCTTCGGAAAATCGTTCTATTAATTTGTGGCATTTTGAAAGTGCTGTGCCTCCTTTAAAAACAACTTCCTTTGCCATTCCAGAATGAAAAATCCGGTACAATGCAAATGTGACCCAATAGTCTTTTTCAATATAGATTTCAGGTATTCCCATCATTTGGGATGTAGCTAAAACAGCTTCCTGAAAAAGTTCTTTGTTTTCATGTAACTTCATTTTATGTTCCAGTTTGGTACAGTTGTTAAAATGTTTTCGCTTAAGTTGAGACTGTATGTTGTCAACGGGTTCAGGCTTTGTTTTAAATTGCTGTTTTCCTGGCCGGACATTTCATTTAATATTGCCCCCAGGAAAGCCCTGACACGGGGAGGGTATTTTAATGCATATTTAACCAGCGTATTTGTTTCCTTTTCAGATAAGCCGTTCAGTTTATCCTGCAAAAACCGGATTCCGCTTTTTTTGTCCATGTCAGGTATTTTTGTGAAATCCTTTAATACATCCAAAATTTCGAGCAGGGAATAATTTTCTTCGGTAACATCAACGTAACTTTTTACGGGCTTTACTTTTATACTGCCTGAATCAATGTATATCCGTTTGCTCCGACTGGCAACTTTTACAGTTTTTGGAACCTGTGTAGTCAACCCCATATTGTTATACAATGCTGTCCCGGTGATGTATGCAATTCTCTTGCCCTGTTCGTATAAATAAGGTTTTATGATTTCTGTTTCCCTCGGTCTTAGCTCCCCAAAAACTGATTTCTTAGGTTTATAAAATACACCTGTCGTTATCCGTTTTATTACTTCTTTTTCGATTAGCCGTTCAATTGCTTTCGCGGCTGCACTATACTCAGTAGCTGCTATTCCTAATTGTTGATACTTAAACGTAGTCCCTTCCGGCATATGTTTTATCTTCTTCTCTATCTTTTCTGCAATCTTCATAAATAAAACCAGCATCTGTTATACTATCACAAAGGTAAGTATTTAAAATGTCATGTCAAGTATTTTGCACAATATACTTGACAATACTATTAGAAGAATCATAAGTTTCCTCTGTGCCAAATATATCAGCTACAGAACTATTATAACATCTTAAAACAACATGTTTACCTATAAAATCCACGGTCAGCTTAAAATCATTTAGAAGTTTATTATACAATAGTCCTATGAATAATGCCTTACAGATTTCTTCTTTTTCCTGGAATGATTTAAAAGATGACCTTCCCATCTGGTCATTATTATTCCGGCAGCAAAGATAAATCCGTGTTTTAAGGAAATGCAAGTTCAAGCCTCCGGTTTTGTAAAAAATCTCCATCCTCCCACGTCGGATAGTATTTTCCACAAAAAACCTACATATCCAAACACTACCTTTTTATGCCACCAAAACAATAACGACCGACCCGATGGAAAGACGCATAACATTAAATGATAATACTATGAAAAGAAAAATGGAGATATAGTTCTTGAAAATGTGAGTAATGAAAAACAAAACTCCCTCTCCTCCGGAATCCGCATAATTTGGGCGTAAGGATTCCTATTATAATCAGTTCGCTATTTTACTTGTTACATTGTTTGTCTCTTTATTGAATCAAACTTTTTCCCAAACAAATAAAATTTCAGTTGTTGTTCCATGTAAACACCTGTTTAAACATTTAAATGTTCGAACGTTTAAATGCTTATAGTCTTCCAACCTTTAACTGAGCCTTGCATGGAACAATTAATACAAGGAATACCCAAATGCTGAATTTCTTGTTTAAAGAAACAATCGCTTCTTTACATATTAGCCAAATATTTATGAAAAAAATCGACGTTTTATTTCTATAATTATATTTCTCTTCACTAAATGCAGTTAAAAATTGTTTGCAAAATTTCTAAGTCTTGGCTCTGAATAACGTTTCATTTTACCAATGCTAAAACAGTGTGCATTGGCACACGGCAAGTTGTGTTTTGAGGTACTCAAAACGTTTTCAGTACCTGAAAACTACTTGCCCTAACGGGGAAAAATCACCCTCCGAAGTTGTGCGCCCATATAGGGGGTATAGTGAATGTAACGATAGCAAGTTACCGGGCATGGGTTTTCAACGCCCGTCATTAGCCAACTTATCTGCCTACGAAAGGACGGCAGGGAGTAGAGCATGTTGGAAACGCTATAAGTCAGCTAACTATCAAGCTGCTACTGAATAGCTAAATGAAATGATAGATATAAGGATAAAAACCATACTGTTTGAACGATAGCCCGAGCGGTATTAGAGGCGAACTCCGACGGATGAAGATAGTTATGAACGCCGGACTGCAATACTCTCACATTCCGACTTTGAGTTGAGAGCTGAAAACCAAAGGCAGCGCAACCGCAGTAAGCGGTATTAGGGTGGATATCGTATCCGACAATCTATCAGGCTGGTCACTATACGGCCAAATGGGGATTACCTAAACCGGAATGCCGAAAGGCTATGAAGTTCAGCTTCTGAATATCCGGCACGGTAACGGAGCTCCCATAGTAGTCCGAGCAAGGGAAAGCCTTGTACATGGCGAAGGGGAGCAGTTAATGTTTTTAGTACTAATTAAAGAATGATGTGAGAGACATTATGAGAAATTCTGAAAAGGTATTAAACAGTTTATCAGGGCACAGTTCAAATCTTAATTACAAGTTTGAACGACTCTATCGCATCTTATTCAATGAGGAGATGTATGCAGTAGCCTATCAAAAGATTTATCCCAACCAAGGTAACAATACCTGTGGAACAGATGGGAAAAAATATTGATGGTATGAGCATTGAGCGTATCAAATCATTGATTGAGAGATTGAAGGATGAAAGTTACCAACCTCATCCCTCAAGAAGGACGTATATCCCTAAGAAAAACGGGAAAATGCGCTCGCTCGGTATACCTGCTGTTGATGACAAACTGGTGCAGGAAGTAGTTAAAATGATACTGGAAGCAATTTATGAAGGGCAGTTTGAAACCTGCTCCCATGGCTTCCGGCCACATCGAAGCTGCCATACTGCATTGGACTACATCAAAACGGCTTTCACAGGAGTAAAATGGTTCATTGAAGGCGACATTAAAGGATTCTTTGACAACATCAACCATGATGTAATGATAGACATTCTTCATGAGCGCATCGAAGATGAACGCTTTTTACGACTGTTCAGAAAGTTTCTGAAGGCGGGATATATGGAAGAGTGGAGATTCCACAAAACATATAGCGGTAGACCTCAGGGAGGAATCATTAGTCCCATTCTGGCTAATATATACCTTGACAGGTTCGATAAATATGTTGCGGGATATGTCTCTTCTTTTGATAAGGGAAAATTGAGAAAACGTAATCCTGAATCAAAGCGGATAGAGAAGAAAAAACACAGACTTGTAAAGAAACTACAGGTAGAAAAGGATGTTGAGAGGAAAGAGGAACTACGAAAGGCAATCAAAGAATTAGTCAAAAAGAGGAGTACTATTCCTTCCAACGATGAAATGGATGAGAGCTTTAAACGGCTTAAGTATGTAAGATATGCTGACGATTGGCTGGTAGGTATTATCGGGAATAAAGAGGATTGTTTAAGAATCAAAGAAGATTTTAAGAGCTATCTTAAATCTGAACTGCAACTGGAACTATCTGATGAAAAAACACTGATAACAAACTCCAGAGAGCGTGCAAAATTTCTTGGATATGAAGTCCGGGTACGAAGGTCTAATCAAACCAAAAGAGACAAGTTTGGAAATCCCAGACGATATTTCAATGGTAGGGTTAATTTATTCGTACCACATGAAGCAATGAAAAAGAAACTTATTGAGTATGATGCAATGAGAATTCTTACCAGGAAAGGCAAAGAAGTGTGGATGTCTTCCAGACGCACGGCTTTGTTGAACCTGGACGATGTGGGAATATTATCCCGGTACAATTCTGAAATCAGGGGGTTCTATAACTACTATTCATTGGCAGGTAACTGCTCAATCATTCATTCGTTCTACAACATTATGGAATACAGTATGTACAAAACATTCGCATCCAAGTACAGAACTACGGTTCGCAAGACGGTACGCAAATTTACAGTTCATAATGAATTTGTGATAACTTACCAGAACGACAAGGGCGAAAAGAAACGTTACAAATTCTATAATGGTGGTTTCAGTCATAAGAAATTGGACTGGACAAATTATTATGCCGACAATCTTCCACGTATCACTTACTACATGGGTAAATTGACTACCAAATTAATGGATAGGCTGAGAGCCCGTACGTGTGAATACTGTGGGACTATTGATGATTTAAAAATGTATCATGTCCGAAAGTTAAAAGAACTTAGAGGAAAACATGATTGGGAAAAAGTCATGATAGCCCGGAGAAGAAAGACACTGGCTGTCTGTAATCATTGCTATGAAATGATTCATGCAAACTGATAGACTGAATACATTAATGGAAAGCCGTATACATCGAGAGGTGTATGTACGGTTTGGAGGCGAGTTCTTCCAATCCCGCCGCAGAAATGTGGAGATGGGCGGGAGGAACTTAGCCTACGGGGATTTTGGGAAAAGTTTCTATATAAAGAAGACCCTATGAATATAACTTCTTTTCAAACAAATACAACCAAATAATTACTGAAAGCATTGCGTACTTCCTTTAATGCCAAACTAACCTGACTTTCAACATTCCGTTTGCTGGTTTCTAATTCCCTGGCTATTTCTTCGTTTGTCATGCCTTGTTGCCGAAGCTGATAGACTTTCTTTCGCTGGGCAGGCATCTTTTCAACAATCATTTCAATTAAAAGTGCTTTCTCCAAAGCAATGTATTCCTCCTCCGGGCTATGGGAAAATGTTGAAGGGGCCTGCATTTCAATAATGGGTTTTGCTTGCGTATTTTCTTTTCAGAAAATTGAGGGCTTTGTTTTTGGCAATGGTGTATAAATACGAATCGAATAATTTTTCAGGGTCAATACTTTTGTGATTTTGCCATAAGCCGACAAAAACTTCTTCTGCCAATTCTTCTGCATCAGCCATTGTTTTAACATAGCCAAAAATAGAAGTCCTGA
>CAXXRZ010000003.1:0-687500 GCA_963668205.2 uncultured Draconibacterium sp.
AAGTTGTATGGCTGTCCTCCTGTTCAACCCCCGACCACTGAAACCTTGCCAATTTTGACTTTGAATTGTTTAATGGGCTTTTGAGCCTTACGTTTGCCGGAGGTGCTTTTCCAACGTCTAACCATGTTTTGTGTAGTAAGTACCCGTGCGAGCCTGCCGATGCGAAATCGCACAACAGGACATCATCGCCATCAGTATTGCTGACTTTAAAAAGCATCATTGGCTTGAAATAAAAAGTATTGTCAACAATATCGTTTACTGCAACTTTCTCCAATTTTAAAGAGGGGACAATCAAACGTCCCAATCTTATCGGAAGCGTTAAATTTCTGGTCGTAGGCAAGCAACACCCGGGCCATAATACAAGGAAGCCTTTCCCGCATAGAGTTCATCGCCTACCAAAGGCTCTCGGTGCATGTCTATGTCAATTTCGATGGAAAACGTTTTTGCCCCGTTACCTTTAATCGAAAAATAACCCTGGTCCGTGGCATCCGATTTTTCCGTTCCCGAACTTACTGATACTTTTTTGCTCCAATATGGGATTCGCAGCTTAATTTCTTCATTGAATTTAGAGCTGCACCCAATATCGATTTTTATTTTCCCATTTGCAGGATATGTAGTTTGTTGATTGATTTTTATGTTGTTGTCACCAATGTTGATTTCCCCCGAAAAAGGGCCATAGAAATTAACATACAAATTTCCGGGCTTATCGGTTGCCAAAGCCCATTTGCTCAACATACCAAAACCGCGCGCAAAGTTTGCCGTGCAGCAGTTCAGCCATGGGCCGCCCTCGCACCCTTGCCAGCCAATATCCTGAACGGCAGGCTTTTTAACCCCGTCCATCGGGGTATCGTAAGTACACCAGGAACACGATGGGTGGGTATAGCCCATTATTGCGTTGTACAAACCTGTTTCCAGCTCATCGGCAATTCGCGGATCTGCCATTAGTTGTATGCCGTCTATTTGCACCGCATTCCAAGCCACCTGGCAGCATGTTTCTATCGGGCCTTCGCCAAAAGGGGTGCCTATGGCTTGTTCTTCTGTTGAGAATGCGCCCGTGTTGTGTATGTCGTAATCACGGATTGTCCCGATAAGGCTGAGGTACGATTTTTTGTACCTGTCATCGCCTGTTATGTAATATAATTCGGCAAGCCCCTGTATTGGGTGGAATGCTTCCCAGCGCGGCTTCCCGGACGTAAAAAAAGGTTGCCCGTCAAGCCCCAGCCTGAAATAATCACCCGCATCGCCGTCCTTAAAGCCATCGAGTACCTGATATGCCAAATCAAGATATTCTTTTTTCCCGGTTATCCTGTAGAGCTTGCACATAGTGTGCATAACCGCATAATTCATTTCCTTCCACTTGACTTGGTTTATTGGCCTGCCGTGCAAAAAATGGCTGCACAGGTAATCGGCATTTTTCACTACATGGCCCAATATTTTTTCATCTTTGGTAAGCTCGTACCATTCCAGAAATGCCAGCTCAAGGTGGTATTGTCCCCAAACGTCCCAGTTGTTGGCATAAAGCTGTTCTTCTTTGGGAAAGGGTCCCCAATAGCCATCGGGTTCCTGGACAGCAACCAATTTTTCTATAAGTGATTCTATCTGCCCTTTCAACCTAGGATCTCCCGACATTTTATAAAGGGAAATACCGCTCAACAAATGCTTGCCAAAAAATTCGCCGGCCCACCACATAAATTTCTCAGGATGCTTTGGTTCCCTCCCTTTGATATGGAACATCTCGGTCGCAAAAGGGTTTGCGTCTATAAAATCCTGAAACCAACGGTTGCCCAACTTGTCGACCATGTCGCCCAGGTTGCCCCCGAATTTATATTTTACGATTTCGGGAGGACGGCACTGAAGCTTGCCGTACGCAACATTAGCCTCACCTTTGCCTTGGGCATTAGGTGCAAAACCAAATAAATTCAATATCAACAATAATATTATACAGGTACTTCGCATGGGTTTATAGTTTTTGAGATATGAGACATGGAGATGTGTGACTGTGAGAGATGAAAAATGAGATTTTGGGGCACAAGGCCATGAGATACCGTACCGGCTGACACAAAGACAGTTACATGAAAGCACGGGGCATTGTCACCACAAACGGGATGGGGTGAGGCCAAAGCCCATTTTTTATGTCCTGCCACATCCCCCAGTTTAAACAGGGTGTCAAAATATTTCCTTTTAAATGGTTTTGCCCTCATATCTCTTATAATATTCATAAACAATTTTTGTAGCACAGCAACTTTCCAAAGGCTATTGATTTTTTCATTTCAGTCCCTAGCAAAAAGATAGCACAAAACAAAAAGTAAGGTTGTCGCCAAGTGACACTCTCACTAATGCTACACGGTATTTATCAGGATTTCAAGCACCTCAAATATTTTTAGTTGGCCAGTGATGGATTTTATCTGTTTTCACCAACCGCTTATAAATACGGCATCTTGGGTTTACACAGCACTGGTTGTCAAACACAAAGAGCCTTCAAAATCGCATGTTAGCCACCTGCTTTTGCTATTCATTATAACAATTTGAAGATATGCATTTAACATCATTTTTTCTAATTTTTATTTTAGGTTTTAAGCCACATATAAATAAAGCATAAAACCGGGATTATCTTTGGTTGCGTTTTACTTTTTTCATATTACCCTGAGTATCAAACAACAAAACACGATATTTAAAGCCAACAGGTGGGCTTTAAAAAAAGCCGTTCGTCTCCGTTTTTTTTGTTTGCCTAAGTTTCTAAGCTTACTGATTGAGGCATAACGACATGCAAGCCAGGATGGGTAAAACTTTCAGCAAAAAATTAAGAACGGGGCCTTTACGTAAACCGGTAGGGCCGAGATTAAACAAAATGAGCTAACGCAAAAAATTTGCGTTAGCTCAAATAGGTTAATATTGATTATCAAATCAACAAAAGACTAATTCCCGTTTGTGTTTGTGTCCCACCAAAGAGGCGTATAATAATTGTCTTCATTGCCATTGTACAATAAACTTATGGCTTTGCCAACTTCTTCTGGTTGAGAAGCATATTCATCATCCGTATAAGTTAATCGTGTAACAATCATCCCTTTCGACAGATCTATGTCTGCATTTGAAGAGTGTTTTTTTGCATATATCTTAGGTAAACGCGTACGCCTATATTCAGAGTATGCCTCAAAACTGATAGGCCACAAAGCCAACCATTTCTGAGTTAAAATTTGCTCATACTGTTTCTCCGAATCAGTAGCGAATTTAACTGGGATATCGGTCATCGGTTCATCGTAATACAAATAATTATTAGGAGCAACAGGGACATTTGTGCTATTAATATAACTCTGGATAGAGTCAGACGAGATATTGTCTTCCCTCCACTGAACGATAGATACCTCTATACCTTTTTCGTAAAATTCCTCAGCAGTACCTCCCATATTCCAACCAAGCCATGCTCCTTCAGCTTTCAAAAAATATGTTTCTGCTGAGTGCATTATATTAATTGGCGTGACATATTGATATTCGCTCTGGAATCGCGGGCCATAATTTGAATACGACTTAAAGTAAGCTTTCTCGATTGACGTTTCATAACCATTAGCCATACCATGGTAACCACCGACATTAGCAGCTAATTCTTCAGGATAACCTTCTACGTGAAAAGACTCATCGTCTTCAACAATAGAAAAGAACTCTTGCATACGTGGATCTTGATAACCTTTCATTACACTTTCCATACTAGATGTCATCAAAGTCTGATACCATGCAGCAACACGAGGTATCCCATTGCCCCTTTCCAGCGTCTCAACTGCCAATAAAGCATCGTCATCGTTTGTATCCATTGTTTCCCCTGCAACAGCAGCCTCTGCTTCTGTTTTAGCTTTGGAGGGTTCAATATTAGATATACGTATAGCCAAGCGCAAACGCAATGTATTCGCAAATTTCACCCATTTTTTAACATCACCAGAATATATCAGATCGCCTCCACCAAAGGCATTTGCATTTGAGTCGGAATCTAAAGCATCGTTTAAAGCATTAACTGCTTCGTCCAAATCATCAAACATCTGATAATAAACATCCTTTTGACTGTCGTAAGGTACGGTTTCATCACCAGAACCAGCATTGGCATAAGGTATCGGCCCCCACAAATCAGTTACTTGATGCAACATCCATACTTTCCAAATTAAAGCCACGGCATGTTCCTTGTCATAACCTTCATTTGCCTCAGTTATTGAAATAACTTGTTGCAATGGAGGGATTCCTTTTGAATACATTTTTTCAAAACCACTATCACACCACCCTTTTCTAAGTTCATTATTTTCTTGGGGTGTAAAATATGAGGATATATAACCGCATAAATGCAAACCTACTCCTATAGACATGCGCGCATAGTTGTCGGTAGTTAGCCAGTTACACCCCTGATATTGAGCCATGGAAAAAAGACCAGACAGCTGCTTTGGACCAACTTCCATTAATTCTGTCTTGTCTGTATTGTACTCTTCAAAATTTTCGGTACAAGAATACGGAAGTAATAACCCTAATAAAAGGATCAGAACTAAAAATTTCACTTTTATCTTATTTATAATCTTCATAACCTTTCTTATTAAAAATTATTACAATGTAACTTTAATATTGAGACCAAGTGTTCTTGTACCGGGCAAAAACGCACTTTCTGCTCCCTGTCCATTTCGGCCCACATCATAAGAAACATCTGGATCAAACCAACTACATCCGTTATAGATATAAAATAGGTTACGTCCAACAGCTGAAACCCTTAAGGACTTAACAACCTGACTCCTCAATGGGAAAGTATATCCAAGCGACAATTCGCGCAATCTTGAATTGGTTGCCGAATGGTTATATAATTCGCCAGAGCCATGATTGATCCTTCCTCCTATTGTCATGAAATAGTCTTCTGCTTTAACAACTGTGGTATTAACCGCTCCATCCTCGGTAACTCCGTCCAGAACAATGCCATCTTCACGTCCCATGAGCGAATTTTCGCTTGTCCCGCAGTAATCCATCCAAGCTTCTGATGCCGATTGCCTAACACCACCATAGTTTAAATCAATCAAAAATGACAAGTTCCAATTTTTATAACTTACGTTATTAGTTATGCCACTTGTCCAATCATAATTAAAATTACCAAGATACAAGTCTGCTTCTGTCATTAATTTTGGTTTTCCCAAAGCATCAACAATAAGTTCTCCATTATCGTTGCGTTGAAAGCCTACTGTATATATTTCTCCATAAGGCCTTCCTTTGACAATCCATGTCTCACCAACCGACAAGTTAGGTGAATCGATCTCATATTCGTCTAGAAGATCTGTCAGCTCAATAACTTCATTGTTATTCTTTGCGAAGTTCAGACTAACATCCCAACTAAAATCATGTGTCTCAATAGGTGTTGCATAAAGCATTAACTCAACACCCTTGTTCTGAATATTACCTGCATTGATCCAACCTTGTGAATATCCAGAAGTAGGAGGAGTGGTGACACGCACCAATTGATTGTATGTATTTGATTTATACCAAGTAAAATCAATCCCTAACCTATTATCAATAAATTTAAGGTCAACCCCTGCTTCCCATGATTTGGTATTTTCAGGGATTAACTCCGATGCTACTTTTACTGCACTAGGAGTAAACATCCCCACTGGGCCATAAGCAGTACTGCTAAAAGTCTGCAAAATAGAAGCATAACTTGCATCGTTACCCACCTCGGCATAAGAGCCTCTAAATTTGAGGAAACTTATAGCATCCGGCAATTCTACCATATCTGTTACAACACCAGACAAACCTACTGAAGGGTAGAAATAACTATGTGGTTCCGGCAAAGTTGAACTCCAATCATTACGAGCGGTAAAATCAAGGAATAAATAATTTCTAAAACCTATACGTCCCATTCCATAAACAGATTGCTTCTGGACGCGGCTTTCTGAATCTTCAGTTGAAGGATTCATGGCATAATCTAAAGCAAATTTGTTTTCCGTGGTAAGACCACCTGCTTCAGATTCCTGTTTTCTTGATTGGGAATCAATTATCTCTCCACCAACACTCAACCCTATCTGGAAGTCTTCAGAAACTTTTTTGTCAAAAGACAATAAGAAGTCAGCGTTAATGTTCTGTGATTTACTGAATGCGGTATAATATTCTCCTTGTCCTGAATTTATATATTCGGTGTCCCAGTATGTCTTTTCCTCGCTGTCGTTATTCCCATAACGCATTCCCCCACGTAGTTGCAGGTACAAATAATCAGTAAAATCATACCGTAGAATAGCAAACGAATTGACAGTGTTCGAAGTAGAAGGAGCCTCGTATCCTTCCATTGCCCAATAAGGGTTAATGTTATCTGTTGAATTTGGGGCCCATGTATTTTGTTTCTTTTCAAAATTTTCGTTTATGTATGATCCATTCTGGATGTCAGAAGTCCTCATACTCCTGGGCATTTTCATTAATTGGAACATTGGGCTGAACAAATTATCTCCCGTTTTGGGTTTGTCCTGAAGTTGCTGCCGGAAAAAAGTCATCCTAAAATCAAGACTAAGCTTATCTATCAATTCTGCCTTTAACCTAAGATTAAAGTTATGCCTAACCATTTTATTGTCCTCCAAAATACCTTTTGCCATAGTATTGCTATACGAAAAATATGTAGAGGTTTTTTCATTCCCGGCACTGTAAGAGAAACTATTTGTCAAGTTATAACCAACAGAAAAAAGGTCTTTGTAGTTGTCGGGCTGAGGATCTAGCGAAACAGATTCTCCAAGATAGTTTGTCACTGTTTGCCCCGTCATTTTAGGTCCCCAGCTTGTATAAGAAGCAGAAGAAGAATAAACATCACTGGCCCCTTGTCCATAAACATTTTGGAACTTAGGGTACAAATAAGGCAAATCAAAGTTAGACACAGAATTCACTTCAATACGTGGTTCTCCTTTTTTACCGGACTTTGTAGTAACCACAATTACGCCGTTGTTTGCACTTGAACCATACAATGCAGATGCCGCAGGGCCCTTCAATACGTTCATGCTTTCCACGTCATCAGGGTTTATGCTTGACAAACCACCACCTGAACTGCTATATGGGACACCGTCAACAACTATCAACGGTTGGTTATTGTTTTGGATAGAACGGTTGCCCCTGATAATGATACGAGGATCTCCGGAGACACCACTTGCCCCGGTTGAGGCTGTAATTGAGACACCAGCAATTTTCCCGGCAAGAGCATTCCCCAAACTAACATCTTTTATCGTTGACAAGCCATCCATGTTAACATCTTGGGTAGAATAAGTAAGTGTTTTCTTTTCCCTTTTGATCCCCAACGCAGTGACCACAACCTCGTCTATCGACTTGCTGTCTTCTTCTAAAACGACCCTTATGCTTGTTTTTCCATTTATAGCTACGTCCTGCTTAACATAGCCCACAAATGAAAATTGCAGGGTCGCACTTCCTTCCACATTGGACAAAGAAAAGCCCCCGTCGGCATTGGTTACCGTACCTACTTGCGTACCAACCACCAATACCGTTACCCCGGGTATTGGGGAACCATAGACATCGGTCACTGTACCGGAAACGTCTACCCCCTCTTTTACCGGGGAAATAACAATAAGGTTGTTTTTCATATGGCTGTAACTCAAGCCCACGTCTGGCAAGGTTGCATCCAACAACTTGTCAACATCAACGTTTTTCATCATTACGCTTACAGTTTTCCCCTCAATATTTTCATAACGGTATAAAAACTTGACGGAGGTCTGCTTTTCAATTGACATCAGGAACTGTTCGAGCGAAGCATTCTTTACTTCTATGCTTGCAACCGTATTTTGCGACACAACCGCACTCGCCTGAAACACAAAGAATAAAACAAAAAAGAATGTAATTCTCATAACCATTAGTAATTTTTTCACGAGAGGTAAGTTTATCCTCCCTTGTAAATAATGTTTTTTTTTCATAAACTTGAAATGTGTTAATGATTTATCCAGATTAATTTTCACAATCGTTGGCTCGGGGAATCGGCAAATTTCCCGGGCTTTTTTCTCTCAAAACTCTTGGCAATTTCTTCACATAAGCATATGGGTTTTGGTAATTATTTTTTTCATATAAATTTGTTCAGCTACTATTTTATTATTACATGTTTCTTTTTTATTACATACTCGAAATCGGCTGCTTTTTTCAATGCCGACAAAGCGAGTTCAAATGTCTCATTTTCAAATGTCCCAGTAAAACGGTAGTTTAATATGTCGGGGTTTTGTATTTCAATGGAAACGCCATACCAGCGTTCCAGTTTTATTTTTACATTTTTAAATGGTTCTTTTTGGAATATGAGTTTGTCCTTTTTCCAGGAAACTTCCGGTTCCGTGTCGTTAAGGGTTATAACTTCTGCACGTTTAAGCTGTATCGGGGCAATGATTTGTTTGCCTGTGCCGGTTTCTGTGGCTTCATCCTCAACATCTTCAACCTTGTAATTTTTATTTTTAAACAAAACCAGTTTTTGACCGGGAGACAACCTTAAATTGTCCTCGCCCTGTTTGTCCGATCTTAGCCCTACCACTTCAATTGCCCCTTTCAGCAGGGTTGTTTCTATCATTTCCTCATCGGCGTAGGCTTTTACATTAAATTGTGTGCCCAAAACTTTTATGTCCATGCCTGCCACCCTCACAAAAAACGGCTTCTCCTTATCCTTGCTTACGTCAAAAAAAGCTTCCCCTTCAAGGTAAACGTTCCTTGCCCCTTGCCTGAAATTACCGGGATATTTAAATTTCGCGCCTGCGTTTAACCATACTTTTGTACTGTCGGACAGGACAATATACGATTTAGAACCGGCCGGGACATTTATCTCGTTGTAGGTTAACGGCTGGGCAAACTGATCTCCTATGGCTTTCTGCCCGGGCTGCCTGCTTAACACATACCATTCTATACCACATGCAACAACACAAACAGCTGCGTATTTCATTGTTGCGGTGACAATCCTTTTTATCCGCGCCCCCTTATGTGCCGTGACGCTACTTTGCCTGCCTATTTGTTTATGTATACGGTCAAGCAATTCCTGCGAAGATATTTCTAAATGCCCATGGTCAATGTGTTCCCAATTTTCTTTAATCCATGCATATACAATATCCTTGTTGCCGTCAGAATTGATATAGTTAAAAAGTTTTTCCTTTTCAGCACCTGATGCTTTACCTGAAATCAATTTCCCAAAAAGCTCTATTATCCTTTCTTTTTGCTTCATTTTTTTACTCCTATATATATATATACCCGGATTGTACCGGTTTCCGTGAAGGAAAAATTTAATTTTTTTTAACTAATTGCCCCCAGGAGGATTAATATCAACATTTTTATATACTTAGGAAGTTCTTCCCTTAGGTAGTTGAGGACATTTCGTATTTGTGTGTCAACAGTATTTTCGGAGATCCCGAGCTGCTTGCCTATTTGTTTGTAGGTCAGCCCCATGTCTTTGCTCATAAGAAAAATACGGCGGCGCCTTTCCGGAACTTTCTCTAGCAACGAATAAATAGTTTCGATTACCTTCTTTTCCTCAATGTCACATCCATCTTTTGATACAACATCCATTATACAATCGCCATAATATTCTGTTATTACTTTCTTTTTCAGGATATCGTAAATTTCGTTTCGCGCTATGGTAAAAAGATAACTGTTGAATGATTTGTCGGAATTTATATTCACCCTCTTTTCCCATATTGTCACAAATATCTTCTGGACAAGATCTTCCGTATCGTGCCAGTTGTTCAAAAATTTGTAAATAAATGCAAAAAGTTTTTTATGGTATGAATTATACAAACAATCAAAGGCCTCGACATCCCCCGATTTCAATAGTATAAGATTGGCTTTTTCTCTCAAAATTTGATACTGAAAGGTGAGCAACAAAGCTACAAAAAACAAAGCTATATCGGGAATACTTTTTATTTAAAGGGAATAAATTTGCACCAATATTTAGGCTAAATATTTACCCATACACATATGCCAGTGATAAAGAAGGGCTTTATATTAGGTTGTCCGCAACATGAAACGGGAGGCGCACAAAAACGTGCATAGTGTCCGGCTGTTTTTCACTTAAGCCCCCGGCAAAAAAGCATGCGCGGGACAAAAAGCAACATGGTTTTTTGCCTGTACAACAAAGCAAGCTATCCAACAGCAACAAAGGCAACACCGCTGTGCTGGACTGTGCTGAAGTTGTCCTTGCCATGAAACATATTTTCTTGTCTGATAGTATTTTGTATTTTCGGCAAGTTTTTGAAATTACCTAAATAATTCAGACATGAAATTTAAAATTTTACCAACCGTTGTTGCCGTATTTCTTTTTATAAATACAACAACCGCACAAAAAGATTACACCCCTACCGAGAAGAACCTTGAAAACCGCGAATGGTTCCAGGATGCCAAATTCGGGTTGTTTGTCCACTGGGGCGTGTACAGTATCCTCGGCGATGGGGAATGGGTCATGAACAACCAAAAGATACCTGTGGCCCAGTACGAAAAATTACCTGCATTTTTTAACCCGTCACAGTTCGATCCGGCAGAATGGGTTTCGATGGTCAAAAAGGCAGGGATGAAATACATCACGATCACCAGTAAACATCACGACGGGTTTGCTATGTATGGTTCAAAAGTAAGCGGCTACAACATTGTAGACAGCACCCCTTATGGCAAAGATGTTTTGAAAATGCTGAAAGGCGAATGCGACAAACAGGGCATAAAACTGTTTTTTTACCACTCTCAACTCGACTGGCACCACCCCGATTATTTCCCGCGCGGCAGGACCGGGCAAGGATTTACAGGCAGGCCGGAAAGCGGGGACTGGGACAAATACATCGACTACATGAATACACAGCTTACCGAATTACTGACCAATTACGGAGAAGTTGGCGGGATTTGGTTCGATGGGATGTGGGACAAGAAGGACGCACCTTGGCGTTTGGACGAAACATACTCGCTTATCCACAAATTACAACCGGGCACCTTGGTCGGCAGCAACCACCACCTGTCTCCCATCGCTGGCGAAGATTTCCAGATGTTCGAACGCGACCTGCCAGGTGAAAACACCATGGGCTTCAACCAAACCGGAACCATATCGGAGCTGCCGCTCGAAATGTGCGAAACCATGAACGGCTCGTGGGGATTTAACCTTCAGGACAAACAATACAAATCATCGAAAAAGCTGATACGCACCATGGTGAAAGCAGCAGGCTACGGGGCAAATTTCCTTTTAAACACCGGGCCTATGCCCAACGGGAAAATCCAACATGAAAATATTGACACATTGATGGTAATGGGCAAATGGCTTGACAAATACGGGGAAACAATATATAATACAAGGAAAGGGCCGATACGCCCGCAAGACTGGGGCGCCACAACAGTTGCAAAAGACGGGACTGTCTATGTCCACCTCTTGGAAATGAAAGACGAAAACCTGCTAATACCCCCACTCCCGGGAAAAATAAAATCGGCAACTTATTTTGAAGGAGGGGGCAAAGTAACGTTTAAAGAAACCGATTTCGGTATCCTGCTGCATATCCCGAAAAACAAACAAGACAATGTGGACACAATACTTCGGGTAAAAATGTAAATGGCCAATAACAAACAAAAAAACATATCCTGAGGCAGGGGCAACGGTTTCTTTCCAAAACCAGGTGTACTGCCGGCCTGTGGGCATGTTTGCATAATATCCCCGGTATTCATGCCGGGGATATTATCGTTTCTTTATTTATAGTTACAGGCTACAGGTTTCAAGTTGTCCAAGTTCTTTTTCCAACCTCTCTCCTCTCATTTCTTCTTATCACTAAATTGGTTACGGGTTACAGCTTGCGTCCGGGCCATAGTCAATAGTAATTTGCCCTCTGCGCTTTGCGCTTTGCCCCCTGCCCCTTTACTTGTTATTTTGCGCAACCTTTCTGCCGGGGGCAAATTAGACAAGGACAACAAAAATAATTTACCAATAATTAACATATACCTTATTGTCAGCATTTAATGTTTTACTACATTTGCATAGTACTACCAAGAGGTATGGTTATATGGAAAGACTTGAGATTCAATTTAAAGACAATACTCCGACACCAAAATACAGGCAGATAATTGATGCTGTTTTGCACAAGATAGAAACAGGGAAACTGAAAAGGGGGGATAAAATCCCATCTCTGAACATGCTTTGCAAACAATACGGCCTGGCACAAGACACTGTTTTAGCGGCATACAATGAACTAAAGGCAAAGGGGGTCATTACTTCCCAGGTAGGGAAAGGCTATTTTATCCAGAACGAAAACACAGGCTTGAGCCACAGGGTCTTATTGTTGTTCGACAAGCTTACCATGTACAAAGAGGAACTCTACGAATCGTTTAAAACAGTATTGAAGGACAAAGGCAGCGAACAAATATTTTTCCACCACAACAACCTGAAAATGTTCCAGGCTATCTTGGGAGGGGCAATTGGCGATTATACAGAATATATAATCATGCCCATAGATCACCCCGAGGCATTCCGTTCAATCGGGGCACTACCTGCCAATAAAGTTTATATCCTTGATCAGGGGCGAAAACGGTATAGGGGGCTTTTCCCTTATGTGTGCCAGGACTTTGAAAGGGATATTTACCGGATATTGAAAAAAAACGCCGCCTTGACCGGAAAATACAGGAGGATATCCCTGGTAATCAGGCATCAAAAATCGCATTTCCGCGATATTGTTACCGGGTTCCGTGATTTCTGCAAACAACTCCCCATAGAGGCTGAAATTGTAACAGACATAAAATCATTTAAAATAAATACAGGCGATGCATTTGTAGTGGTCGACGACAGGGACCTGGAATATTTGGTAAGGTTTTCTATTGCACACAAAATGCAGCTGGGCACCGACATGGGAATAATTTCTTACAACGAAACTTCGCTGAAAGGGGTGGTCGCTTCCGGTATCACAACCATCTCAACCGATTTTGCACAAATGGGAAAAACCATGGCAGAAATGGTACTGGGGCATAAAAAGCTGAAACTGGACAATCCTTTTATAATGAACAACAGAAACTCTTTTTAACAACATCAAACAAACTTAAATGGAACATTTAAAAATATCCAAACCACAAGTAGGGCTTAACCTGGATGATTATAAAATGACAGGTGACCCAGTTAAAGGGCAAGCCAGGAAACTTAAAGATTTAACAGGGATTTTTCATGACAGAGTGGCTTTTAACACTATGGATCCCGGGCAACTGATATACAAAGTACAGGCATGGCAACCCGTAACCGAGGGCACACAGGGAGGCCTTTTCTTTGGCGTATCTACCATTCTGCCGGGGAAAGTAGGCAACGAGTATTTCATGACCAAAGGACATTTCCATGCACAATCCGACAGGGCAGAATTTTACTGGGGAGTCCGGGGAAGGGGGATGTTGGTACTGATGGACCGCGAGCGAAATACCTGGGCAGAAGAGGTGTATCCGGGGAGCCTCCATTACATCGGGGGCGAAATTGCACACCGCCTTGCCAATACAGGAGATGCCAACCTGATTGTTGGGGCATGCTGGCCCTCGGATGCAGGGCACGACTATGAGGGAATTGCCAGGGATGGGTTTTCTGCACGTTTGATTGAGCAAAATGGGGCACCTTGTTTGAAAGAAAATACATGATCGCTCTTTGTAAAAGCAACCTATATATGCATTGGCAGGCATTGTAAAAAATGTATCTAATCCAATAACCCAATACAGCAAAAAATAAAAAAATTAGTTAAGAAATGAATATTTTAATAATACTTGGGCATCCCGACAAAAGAAGCTTTAATCACGCAATAGCTGATAAGTGCAAACAAAGACTTTGTGAAAATGGACATTCTGTTACTTTTCACGATTTATATGAAGAAAAGTTTGACCCATTAATTACTTCAAAAGAAATACCGAAGAATGGATCAATTAACGACCTTATAAAAAAACATTGCGATGATTTACAACAAAGCGATGGGGTCATCATTATTCATCCAAATTGGTGGGGGCAACCTCCAGCTATTTTAAAAGGCTGGATTGACAGGGTTTTTAGGCCTGGGGTTGCTTATAAATTTGAAGAAGGGGATAATGGGGAAGGGATCCCAATAGGACTATTAAAAGCAAAAACAGGACTTGTATTCAACACTTCAAACACAAATACAGAAAGAGAAAATAGAATATTCGGAGACCCTCTTGATACTATTTGGAAAAACTGCATTTTTGATTTTTGTGGGATTAAAGGATTTGAAAGGAAAGTATTCAGGATTATTGTAACTAGTACTTTAAAACAAAGACAGCAATGGTTAAACGAAACACAAAAAATAATTGATAAATATTTCCCCAACAATTAAAATAGTCAAGAGCTGATAACGGATAAATTCCCTGAAAAAAAATAAAACAGTGATGAAATACAATGTAATTCTTATATCGTTAGTTGCCGCCCTTGGCGGTTTGTTGTTTGGGTTCGACACAGCGGTTATTTCCGGCACAATAAATTTTATCCAGCCATATTTTGGACTGTCGGAGGCAGGGTTGGGATGGACAGTGAGCAGCTTGCTTTTCGGGTGCATAATAGGGGTAAGCATGGCAGGCAAGATAGGCGACAAGCATGGCAGGAAGAAAGTACTGATGTTGGCGGCCTTGCTGTTTTTTTTGTCGGCAATAGGAAGTTCTTCTGCCCACCAACTGATATTATTTGTTGCTGCACGTGTGCTGGGCGGGATAGCTGTTGGGGTGGCATCAATAATTTCGCCCATGTACATTGCCGAACTGTCCCCTGCCAAATACCGTGGGGTACTGGTCTCTTTTAACCAATTGGCTATTGTAATTGGCATCTTGGTTGCATTTTTCAGTAATTACATGCTTATAGATACGGGCGAAAACAACTGGCGCTGGATGTTGTTGGTGATGGCAGCTCCTGCATTGTTGCTTTTCTTTAGTTTATTCCTGGTCCCTGAAAGCCCGCGTTGGCTGGTTGCAAAAAACAGGGAAGGCAAAGCCCGTTTGGTATTGGAAAAAACTGCCGGCGGGGCACAGGCAGGAAAAGAATTAAAAGAAATCAAACAATCACTGGGGCAACAAGGCACGTCCAGTTACCGTGACCTTTTGTCCCCCAAAATACGCCCGGTCCTTTGGATTGGGGTTATCCTTGCAATATCCCAGCAAATTACCGGCATTAATACAATTATGTACTACGCGCCGAAAATCTTTGCGCAAATCGGTCAATCCAATAGCACGGCATTGCTCCAAACAATAGCCATTGGGGGAACCAACCTGGTTTTTACAGTTGTTGCCATGCTTTTTATCGATCGGCTCGGGCGCAAACTCCTGATATTGGCAGGCTCACTTGGGATGGCACTTATGCTTGCCTGCTTGTCGCTGCTCTATTTCTTTGGAAATGCAACGGGCATGTTGGTATTGGTGTTTATCCTTGCATACATTGCATTTTATGCCGTTTCGCTTGGCCCGGCAGTGTGGGTGATTGTTGCGGAGATTTTCCCCAACCGTTTGCGCAGCAAGGGCATGTCGCTGGCAATAATTGCATTGTGGGTTGCATGTGCTATTGTGACCATTGTTTTCCCGGTCATGCTGGAAGCATTAAGCGGGGCAACAACTTTTATGGTTTTTGCACTGATATGCCTTGCCAATTTCTGGTACGTCAGGCGGTTTGTCCCTGAAACTAAGGGCAAGACTTTGGAAGAACTGGAAACAGAATTAATGAGGACCCGATAAACAAACAAAACAATATGTACACATTAGCTATAGATCTTGGCGGCACTATCATCAAAGCAGGGGTGCTTGACGGGGAAAGGCTTGTTGCATCTTTTACAGATGATGCAACATCGGGCAACGGGCTGAAAAACAACCTGCAAACCATTGAACGGCTTATTGCCAGGTTACTGGAAGGGGGCAACATCTCTATTGCCGATGTATTGGGGATCGGGTTTGCCTTCCCCGGATTGGTCGATTCCGTCAAGAACCGGATAATTTCAACAAATAAAAAATATGACGATGCCCCGGGCATAAGCCTTCCGCAGTGGGCAAGGGAAAAATGGGGCTTGCCCCTTTTCGTGGAAAATGATGCCCGCATGGCTTTGCTTGGAGAGTGGCAACATGGTGCAGGCAAAGGCTGTGAAAACATCGTGATGGTCACTTTGGGCACAGGGATCGGATCGGCAGCCATTATTGAAGGCAGGTTGCTAAAGGGCAAACATTTTCAGGCTGGCAACCTGGGAGGGCATTTTACGGTGAACCACCGTGGCACGCCTTGCACATGCGGGAACATCGGGTGCATGGAATCAGAGGCTTCTACTTGGCGTTTGCCGGAACTGATCAAAAACAATCCTGCATATCCTGGCAGTTCACTAAAGAAAGAGGAAAAACTTGATTATGAAGCATTGTTCAGGAATACTGCAAAAGATGATCCCGTGGCAATAGAAATCCTGGATCATTGCTTCTCTGTTTGGTCTTCGGGATTGATATCCATGATCCATGCATTTGACCCGGAAATAATTATCCTTAGCGGGGGCATAATGAGAAGCGCGCAGGTTATTTTGCCTGAATTGCAACAACGGGTCAACCGTTATGCGTGGACACCCTGGGGAAAAGTGAAACTGCTTGAAGCTGCCCACAGCAATACAGCAGCATTGTTCGGGGCTGATTATTTGGTGAGGACTTCAATAAAATTATAAAACATGGCAAAGAAGTATTTAAACAGACCTTCAAAATATAACAACACACCCTATGTTGAAGTTAAAAATGATACATACAGGGTGGCAAAAGGATGGGGGGCAATTGTGGCAGAATTGGACAAAGCAGCCGCCTCTGTCGATAAAAAGAAAAAACTGGTAGTTGTTGAAACGTACCAGGGGGTTATCCACGAAGAAGTAATGGGCAACCTTAAACCGGGGCTTAACCACAATCGTTTTATTTGTGCCGAAGACTACATGTTGCCCGAAGGGGAGATAAGCAGATTGGTGTTCCCGGATGTAACCAATGACCGCATTTTTGGCTATTTAACCCGTTTAAATATTGATTCGTTTTTCGATGAGGAAAAGGTAAAAAGCCTCCAAGCCGAGATATCCGGCACCAAAGAAGGCACCATCGTTGTTTATGGGACAGGGGCAGCCCATATTTGCCCCAATCCCGATTTACTGGTTTATGCCGATATGGCCCGTTGGGAAATCCAGTTGCGCATGAGGCAACACCTGGTTGACAATATTGGCGTAAAAAACCGCGAAACCCCCGATTGGATGTTGCTTTACAAGCAGGGCTTTTTTGTTGACTGGCGTGTTTGTGACCGGCTAAAAAAGAAACTGTTCGACAAATGGGATTTTGTTTTAGATACCAACAAGCCCGGCAATCCCAAACTAATAGAAGGCAAGGCGGTATTGGAAGGGCTGGCCATAGCAAGCCAGAGGCCGTTCAGCGTGGCCCCCTTTTTCGACCCAGGCCCTTGGGGCGGGCAATGGATGAAACAAATTTGCAACCTCGACCAAGAACCACAAAATTATGCATGGTGTTTTAACTGTGTGCCGGAAGAAAACAGCCTGTTGCTAAAATTTGGCAACGACCTGGTTGAAATCCCGTCCGTTAATTTAGTGTTCCGCCATCCCCGTGAGTTACTTGGCGATCCTGTTCATGCCCGTTTCGGCGATGAATTCCCTATACGTTTTGATTTCCTTGACACTATGGGCGGAGGCAACCTGAGTTTACAGGTACACCCCCTTACCGAATATATCCAGGAAAAATTCGGCTTGCACTATACCCAAGATGAATCGTACTACATGCTGGACACAGGGGAAGATGCCATAGTCTACCTGGGGCTCCGCGAAGGGATAGATCCGGCTGGCATGCTTGACGAACTGGGGCAGGCACAGGCCGAGGGAAAGCCTTTCGATGCAGGGAAACATGTACAGGCCTGGCCTGTAAAAAAACACGACCATGTATTGATCCCGGCAGGGACGGTCCACTGTTCAGGGGAAAACAGCATGGTGCTGGAAATCAGTGCCACCCCTTATATCTTTACTTTCAAATTGTGGGATTGGGGGCGACTGGGGCTTGACGGCAAACCTCGCCCTATTAATATCGAACACGGGAAAAATGTGATACAATGGGACCGTACGGCCAGATGGACACGAAAAAACTTAATAAACCAGGTTGAAAAAATCTCGGAAGGAGATGGCTGGAAAGAAGAACGTACAGGTTTGCATAAAAGGGAATTTATTGAGACCCGAAGGCATTGGTTCTCCTCTAAAGTTGAACATAAAACAAATGACGGGGTACAGGTAATTTGCCTTATTGAAGGGGAAGAAGTTATTGTAGAAAGCCCCTCCAAAGCCTTTGATCCTTTTGTCGTGCATTATGCCGAAGTTTTTATTGTCCCGGCATCGGTAGGGAAATATACCATCCGCCCTTACGGCAATTCTGTTGGGAAAACATGTGGCACATTGAAAGCTTATGTCAGGAATTAACAAAAAAACAGACAACATGAAATTTTGCCCCGGATTTGAAATAAGCCCTACAGCCCGCCCAATGGGGTTCCATTATGGGCAAGGCACATTTGGGCCCGAAGTAGAAAACCGCACCCTGGACGATATCCGCAAAAGCTTACGCGACCCACAGTGCCATGGGCCAGAGGTTGTTTATGCCATTGCTATGGACGTGGGGAAAAAACAACACCTGGAGGCACTAAAAGAGTTACACCTGCTTTTTGGAGTGGTTACTTATGCTGCCGGTAAGCTTGGGGATGAGCCGGTCAGGAGCCAGGGGCATATCCACCAAATATCGCCAATAAGCGGATGGTCAACCCCAGAGGTTTATGAAATATGGTCTGGGCATGCGTTCATTTATATGCAGGAAACAGCCCTCGACAACCCAGGGAGGTGCTTTGCCGTGGAGGCAGGCCCGGGCGATGTGGTCGTAGTCCCACCCTATTGGGCACATGCCACCATTAGTGCCAACCCCTGCCAGCCCCTTACCTTTGGCGCATGGTGCGACCGGGAATACGGTTTTGATTACGAAGGCGTACGGGCACATAAAGGCTTGGCATGGTTCCCCGTTTTTGATGGGAAGGGAAAGATAAAATGGGAGGCCAACAAGAAATATCTAAATAGCAATTTAAGCATTAAACCCCCTTCGGACTACTCCTTTTTGGGGATCGAAAAAGGGAAACCCATTTACACTCAATTTGAGGAAGACAATAACCGGTTTTCGTTTGTACCCTGCCCTGCTTTGAAAAAAAAAGAATGGGACAAGTTTGTCCCATAGAGATTAATTCATCCAGTCCCAGGGCGGCAGCATAGTCGCCTTGGACTCGTTTATTTTCAGTGCCTCTGGCGTAACAAATTTTTTGGGCACAACAATGCGGAACATAAATTCTTCGAACCATTCATCGGTAAAGGTAAGGTATCCGTTATGGCCGGTACTGCTCCCCCAACTGTTTTCAAACTGCCATTTTACCGGATTCCCTTCTTTATCCAGCTCTACGGCTATAAGTGCCATGGCGTGAGAAGAACCGCTTGCCCTTGTCTGTATGCGCTCGGCTTTGTTCATCCCGAACTTGATGCCATAAACCGATTCGTAATCAAAATTGTCCACATCAAGTATCCCATAGCTGCGGTCGAGTTGTTTGCCCACATCGCACGATGCATAAAGTGGCACGTTGTTTTTTATTGCCTCTATTGCCATCGCCTTTATTTTGCCGTTCGGCAGGTTCACATAATTCCAGTTTGCCCCCTCCTCTATATTACGGTAGTTCTCAATTTCGTAATGGACACCATATGGGCGGGTCGGATCGTTCATAAGCATAACATAGTCCGATACTTTATCATCGCCCAGGACTTTGTCCCTGAATTCCTGCGGGGTATAAGCCTGGTAATCCGACAGGTTGCCGTCTTTGTCTTTGTAGCGCCATGTAAATTCGGTTGGCGGTGCGCCCAAGTTAAGTACCAGCATCCTATAAATTTCCTTCATCATTTCAACTCGCATTGCCTGTAATTCTTTGCCTCCTGAACCTTTTGCAGCAGCCTGTCGAAGGCGCAAGGCATCTTCTTTCAGTTTCAGGTTTATAAATTTGTCCATGTTGCGTGTGTTTTCGCTCGAATGGGTTTCTGTCATGGCTTCTTTGGGCGCCAGCCCGTATTTTCCGACCAAATTGGCAAAACAATTCCATACGCCGCCATCATTAAAAGGGGACGAGATATAATATTGTACCTTCCTGTCATCTATTGGGAGATTGGCAGTTTCGATCATATTGTTCAAAAAGAGGTTCGATTTTTCAAACAGGTCCCAAAAAGAAAGGTAGATTTCCGAAAATTCAAATTCATCAACATTAAACACCTCCATTGCTTTGGGGCGGAACAGGTTTAAAGAACTAAATAACCAACAACGCCCGGAACTTTTTTGATTGGTAATACCTTTTACATTTACGCGGTAGGTGAAATTATGGTCATCTTCGTTAATGTTTTCAAGGTTTTTTGCCAATTTGTTAATGTCGTTGGCAGACAGGGCATTTTGCATTGCCTTGGTGTAGGCATCCATTTTCAGCGACCCCCTAATCCCTTCGATGTCTTCGTTGCTCAAGGCCTGGGCCGAAACACTTCCTGAAAAGGCAAGGGCTGCCATTGCCAGTAATACTAATTTTTGCATATCAGAATGTTTAAAATTTCAAAGGGCAAAAGTAAAAAGAATCTATGTTTTCTCGTACGGGCGTTACAAAATTCTATATAGTTATATAAAAAACTTAAATTAAGGGTTGCCTACCTCAAAGCGGCTTTTTGTATATTTGCCCCAAAGCAAAAAGCATGGACAAAAAAGCGGCACAAAACAGCATCGAGAAGTTGCGCAACGAGCTGGAAGAACACAACTACAACTATTACGTCCTAAACCAGCCGGTTATTTCAGATTTAGAGTTCGACATGAAGATGAAGGAACTGGAAAAACTAGAGGACAGGTTTCCTGAATTTATGAATCCTAATTCACCCTCCCAGCGGGTAGGGAGCGACTTAAACAAGGAATTTGAACAGGTAATGCACAAATATTCCATGCTTTCACTCTCAAATGCCTATTCAAAAGAAGAGATAAGAGACTTTGACACGCGCATAAAAAAAATCATTAATGCCGATTATGAATATGTTTGCGAGCTAAAATTCGATGGTTCTTCCATTGGCCTATGGTATGAAAACGGGGAATTGGCAAGGGCCGTCACCCGCGGCGATGGCATAAAAGGCGACGATGTTACCGATAATGTCCGCACTATACGCTCTGTCCCTTTAAAATTAAGGGGCAACGCATATCCCGGAAGTTTTGAGATACGAGGAGAAATACTGATGCCTTTCCATGTATTTGAAGAGTTAAATACAGAACGCGAAAAAAAGGGCGAGCCACTTCTGGCAAACCCGCGCAACACTGCCGCAGGCACATTAAAGATGCAAAATTCTTCCATTGTCGCCTCCCGTAAACTGGATGCTTATTTTTATTATATGCTGGGGGAAACCCTGCCTTCAGATGGACATTACGAGAACCTCCAGGAAGCAAGGGGATGGGGTTTTAAAATCTCAGAAGCCATGCAGAAATGTGCCTCGCTGAAAGAAGTTTTTGCCTACCTCGACAAATGGGACACGGAACGGCATCTCCTCCCGGTCGCTACCGATGGGGTGGTAATAAAAGTCAACTCAAAAAAATTACAGGACAACCTGGGGTTTACCGCCAAATCGCCACGTTGGGCCATTGCATATAAATTTAAGGCAGAAAGTGCCACTACCATCTTGAGATCGGTTTCGTACCAAGTGGGGCGGACAGGTGCTGTTACTCCTGTTGCCAACCTCGAACCGGTACTGATTGCCGGCACCATGGTAAAACGCGCTTCGCTGCACAATGCCGATATTATCAAAAACCTGGGACTTCATGTAAACGACACTGTATTTGTTGAAAAAGGGGGAGAAATTATCCCTAAAATCACAGGTGCAGACCAGAGCAAGCGCCACCCGATGTCCCAGCCTGTCAGTTTTATCGAACACTGCCCGGAATGCGGGACAAAACTCGTCCGCAACGAGGGCGAAGCAGCGCATTACTGCCCAAACGAGGTAGGTTGCCCGCCCCAGATAAAAGGGAAGATAGAACATTTTGTCAGCCGGAAAGCAATGGATATTGACGGGCTAGGGCAAGAAACCATCGAATTGCTCTACAACAAAGGGTTGATCCACGGCGTTGCCGATCTATACCGCTTGAAAAAGGGACAACTGGTAGTATTGGAACGGTTAGGCGAGAAATCGGCAGAACGGATTTTTAAAAGCCTGGAGGAATCAAAAAATGTCCCATTTGAAAGGGTCTTGTTCTCGCTCGGTATCCGCTTTGTTGGGGAGACAGTTGCAAAAATACTGGCACGGAAATTACAAAATATCGAGAATATTATGGAAGCCGGTTATGAAACCCTTGTAGAGATAGACGAAATAGGGGGGAAAATAGCAGAGAGTATTATCGACTGGGTTTCAAAGACAGAGTACCGTGAACTGGTCGGGTACTTAAAAGGACAGGGCTTGCAGTTTTCTGTAAGCGAAGAACAGTTGAGCGGCAGGACTGAAAAGCTTAAGGGGCTGAGTATTATCATTTCAGGGACCTTTGAAAAATTTTCGCGCGATGAACTAAAAAATATTATTGAACAGAACGGTGGTAAAAATGTGGGATCCATATCAAAAAAAACAAGCTACTTAGTGGCTGGCGAAAACATGGGGCCAAGCAAGCTCGAAAAAGCCACTAAGCTTGGCATCCCTGTTATTTCAGAGGATGGCCTCCTAAAAATGATAGAATAAATTGAACCTGTTTTTTTATTGCCAAATCTAACTTTTATCAATCATTTATTATTTTTGCAGCACTAATGGGACTAAGAAAAAAATACGCCAACCGAAGGCTCCGGAAAATCGAAGGGAAGAGCCTGCGCAATCCAACAATACCGGATTTAGACAGTATAAAAAAGGTAGGGATTGTTTGGGAGCCAGGAGACGAAGCAGCATTTCAGTATCTAAAAACATATTTTTATGAAAAAGGTACTGTTGTGCATAGCTTATGTGTGGGCAACAAAAATGCCGGTTTTGCCCCCGGTACCGATTCGTTGACGCCCAAAGGGCTAAACTGGCTAAACCTGCCCAAACCGGGACAGATAGACACTTTTGCCCGGCAGGGGTTCGATTTGCTTTTAAATATAACTTTGACCCAAAGTGTTGCCCTCGATTTTATAAACCTTTGCACGCAGGCAAAATTTAAAGCCGGATGGTCGCCAAACGAAAAAAACTATTTAGACCTTAATATTATAATTGAAAAAAATAAAGATGCAATGTTTCTTGCCCAACAACAAATTTTCTATATTGGGCAGTTAAATCAAAAAACAATTACATGAACCAACTTTTCACAGGAGCAGGAGTAGCTCTTACATCTCCTTTTAAAAAGGATGAGAGTATTGATTTCGAAGCACTTGGAAAAATCATAGACAACCAGGTGCGGGGAGGGATGGATTACCTTGTAGCATTGGGGACAACTGCAGAAACCCCAACCTTGTCGTCCGGTGAAAAACGGGATATAGTAAAACTGGTCAAAGAAAAATCAGCCGGGTTGCCTGTAGTTGTCGGCATGGGGGGGAACAATACGCGTGAGATCATAAAACAAATCAACAAATCCGATTTTGACGGCGTAAGCGGTTTGCTCGTTGTCACCCCGTATTACAATAAACCTTCGCAGGAAGGCATGTTCGTTCATTATTCAGAAATTGCCAAGGCAAGCCCTGTGCCGATAATCTTATACAATGTACCATCGCGCACAGGAGTGAACCTGGAAGCAAAGACCGTTGTACGCCTGGCTGAGACATCCGAAAAAATTGTTGCAGTAAAAGAGGCTTCCGGCATTTTATCTCAAATAACAGAAATAGGGAAATATGCCCCAGGCAATTTTACCGTGATCTCGGGCGACGACATGTTGGCGCTCCCGATTATTGCCATTGGTGGAGGAGGGCTAATCTCGGTTATTGCCAATGCATTGCCCGGCAAATTAAGCAGGTTGGCACACCTTGCCCTGGAGGGTAATTTCGGCGGATCGCTTGAACTGCACTTTGAAATGAGCGATTTGTTCAAGCTTTTATTCAAAGAAGGCAACCCGGGAGGGATAAAAGCATTGTTAAACCACCAGGGAACCATTGAAAACATACTTCGCCAGCCTTTGTGTAAATACAGCGAAGAAACTTATAACGAAATAAAAGAAGCTTATCTTAAACTGAAATAAAGCCTGTCCACTGCAAGCCTTTATGTGGGCATGACATTATGTTATTGATCAGTAAAATCGTTAAAAAACAGTTTGGCGATGAAAAATATTAAACGTTACTATACGCTGAAAGCTGAACCTGGAGATGTGTACAATGCGCTCACCAACCAACAGATGCTGGAAATATGGACAGGCGAAGATGCACAAATGGAACCAGTGGCTAATACAGCATTCTCGTTATGGGAAGGCAGTATCACTGGCATGAACCTCGAATTTGAGGAAAACAAAAAAATTGTGCAGCAGTGGTATTTCGAAGGACAAGAAGAAAAATCGGTTGTTACAATAAAGTTGTATCCGCATAAGAAAGGCACAAGCGTACAATTAGAACACGCCAATATCCCCGACGAAGCTTTTGAAAATATCTCAGATGGCTGGGACGAAGATTATTTTGGCGCACTTAATGAATTGTTCATCTAATCCTCCTGGCAATATGAAAAAGCCTGTCCTCTTTGCATTAATGCTATATACGGCGTATTTTACAATTGCACAGCCCGTTGAGGTCCGCAGCGATTACAATGATGTTGGCAATGTTGACTTTGTTGCTTACAACAACACCAAAGCCCCACTTTTTGTGTCTGTCATTCTGGGCGATTTGCAGAATACCGATTATGCCGGGCCTATGCCAATTGTTAAAATGCTTGAGCCGGGCTTCAACACTTTGTTTACGCTCGAAAAACAAATTGGCAGTGAAGGGCAGGTACAATTCCATTACGAAAGCAAATATTACCTTTCGGACCCCAAGGGCGGGTTTAATTATGATTTCCCGTATTTGATCCCTTTGATGCCTGGCAGGAAAGTGAAGTCGGTTTTGGTAAAAGACATCAATGGTTTTATGGGCCCCAAAGTGCCAAAATCGTGGACAGCCACTGGGTTCAAGGGCCAGCCTGGCGATAAGGTTTTTGCCGCGCGCAACGGGATTATTGTTGAAATAGCCGGGGAAAAACGCAAAGCCGGTAAATTATTGGATTATAACGGATGGGACAATGCTGCCACCATCTTACAGCCCGATGGCACACTTGCGTGCTACCGCAATGTGGCTGTCAATGAGAAAAAATGGGAAACAGGCGACAAAATTTATGCAGGGCAACTTTTAGGCGAAATAGCCGATGGGGCAAATGAACTGGATTTCCTTATATATCACGAAATACCAGGCTCAAAAGGATTAACGTTTATTGCCCCGCAATTTGTACTTTCCGAAGGCAAAACCGATTTAATCCTTTCAGGGACAGAACTCACAGTAGCACACCCCCCCGAAATCCGGGTGCTTGAGATGGACAAGAAAGAAAAAAGGAAATTCAACAAAAAATAACATGACTGCTCAATGTTATACCTAAAACGATTTTTATAACTGACAGCTGCAACCATCAACCTGTCATCATTTTGCATAACGAAAAATTGGTCGAGTAGTGGTACCGAATGTACATCGGTACGTGGTAGTTTTCTATCATACCACTATGCAGTTTGAGCGGGCTACAAACCTTGAAAATTTGATTGCTTTGTTTTAAGTTGTAAAATAAAGGTAAATATATCTCAAAATTCAACATCCATTTTCCAAGTTTGGCTATTTATTGAGTTGGCGGTAAAGTCTTTAATTGTGCTAATTATTTCCCCAAACGATGGCGATTCTCCATAAATCATTTGCTCTTGCATGGTTTTGTAATCGTTTTTACATGCTTCAATAAATTCAGGTATTGGTAACGGGTTGATTGTTTGTGGTTGATGCAGATTATAATCGATTCCTCCAACACGGTTGTGCAGGTGTCGGTGTTTTACAATTGTTTCGTAAAGGTCTTTGTCTGCAATTGCCATTTGTGCATAATCACTATTTATGAGTTGGCAAACATCATACAAATGGCGACTTAACCGTTCTACACGGATTTTTTCAATCGGACGATGAAATTCCTCATGTAACAAAAATATTTTTTCAAGAAAAGTGCGCTCAGGTATAGCTGTAGGAACTATTACCGGTTCTTCTACAAAATCAGTATTTGCATAAAAATCGTAAAGCAATGAATTTAAAGGTTGCTCTTTGTAAGGTTCTTTTAATGAACTGCAACTTATTTCAAGCAATATCTTTGGTTGGATATATCCCGGCGATTCAATTACGTTAGAGTAGAATATTTCAATTTTCACAGGGTCTGCATCGCTTGCTGTTGGCTCAATGTAAACAAGTTTTATTCCATTAAACCCTTTTTCAAGAAATTTGTCTTTTAGTTTTGGGAAGAATTCTTGTGAAATATACTTTCCCGTTGCTTTTCTCAGATTCTTAATTCCTGTTCTTGTAAGCTCTCCATCAAAGCCGATTAAAGTCCTGTCGAAAGCCAAATCAATATCCTCTGAAAAACGATTGATTAATCCCCATGCTTTGCTTAACGATGTACCACCTTTAAATATCAGGTATTTCCCAATTTCCATATTGAAAATTATGCGGAGAATTTCCGAAACCCACCAATCTTTTTCGGCAGCATAAGTTGCTATGCCTGAATTTAAAGCAACTTGCGTGTAGGCCCTAATCTTAGTTGCCTCGGGCATGTTATACCATTTATTCTCCATTGGTTATTTTTTATTTTGTTGTTGAACTTTACGCATGATTATCCTTATCCATTCAGGGGCTAATTTTATGTCATGTTGCAGCCTGTATGGTTCTTCTTTTTTCAGATGCTCCAAAATTATTTTAATTTGGTTTTCTGTTACATTGTCTTTTCCAATTTCTTTTAACGCTTGGATTACCAAACTGCTTATTCTTCCAATGGCTGCTAAATTTTTAGGACTTGTCTTTTTAAAAACAATAGTTCGGTTGCCAATGGTTATTTTTCGTGCAGCACCATCTGTTAAATAAACAATGTTCATTGGAACTTGTGTCGATAGCCCAAGTGCATTCAAAGCTAACGTTCCCGTTGGCACAATACGGGCTTTGTCTCTTTTTGCAATGGCTTTTGCAATAGCTTCTGTGCTCGGTTTTACTGTTCCAAGAATCGGGTCTTTTTCAGGACGGGTATAAATGCCCCTTGCTACTCTTATTATTTCTTCTCTTTCGACAAGACGTTCCAATGCCTTTGATGTAGCTTTATAGTTTCCGAAATGCAAAAAATCATCTATGAAAAATAGCGAACCCCTTTTCGCTTTTTTGATTTTTGTTAATATTTGTATATCAAGTCCTTCTGTCAATATTTATTTATTTTGATGTCGCAAATTTAGTAAATATTTGCGACAAATATGTTTTGTTTAAAAAAACAATATTGACAATATGCCGAATTTGCAAATGCAATATCAGTTTTTTGGATTACAGATACCACGTTGAGAGTTCCTAAATGGTTTTAAGGAAACAAACAAAGTCTCCTAAAGGCATCAAGCACTTATTCAGAAAACTTTGTTATCTGGCTTTAGTTTATGACGATTTTTTTTCGTCACTCTTTCTTCTCCCAATATTATTTCAACGAAATAGATACCATTTATAAAGCATGTTATTAAACACAGTAGCTTTTAAAGCGAATGTTTTCATAATATTTAGGTTTAGCGTTTATGTCAAATAAGCATACAAAGTTGAGGTTGGAGAACCGCCCGGACAACTTCGATTAAACCTATATTGACAGGGGGTCTGTTTTGAAAAAAATAAAAAGCTGCCCGTAAACAGGGCAATACAGAAATTATTTTTTTTAATCCCGACTTTTGTCGGTTAATAGTGATACTTTAATTTAAATATGAGAAGGATCTTTGCATACCAAGTGAATTGCACACAACTAAAACCTAAAGGCTCTTTTTATGAAAAAGCACCGTTGCCGGTATCTCCTGTTTTTCCACACCCGGACCTTCCCATGAAACTTTAAGCCCGTTCAGCCCGCCTTCCTGGAAATATTTTACCGAAATTGGGTGCAGCCCGGCTTTTAGTTCAACGGTTTTCCCTACTTCAACAACAGGGTGCAGCCCATCGTTGTTGATTATCATGTTGTTGTCAACATACATGCGCCCGCCATCGTTTGTAGCCAGGTAAAAAGTATATTCCCCATCTCGTGGGACGTTGATATATCCTTCAAAATCGAAAGAAAAGAACTGTTCCTTCTCCTTAGGCTCCATTGTAAAAAATGGGACGATACCTGTTTTTAAGGGTTCTACGTTAAGGAAATCGTTCACCATGCGGTAAATACCTTGAGTATATTTATAAGAAAGTCCCGGTTTAACTTCGCTCAACTTGACTTTTTTTATTTCTCCCATTTTTCTGAAATCAGCTTGTGACGTAAGGCTTGCCCCCCCTCCTTTATAAGCTTTCATTTTTATGGTCGTATTCTTGTTAACCTTGAAGCTTTCTTTATAAAGTGCCGATTTCGTTGTTGGATCCGAACCATCTAAAGTGTAATAAATGTTTGCACCTTTTGTGTCGCAAACCATTTCTACTTCGCATTCTTTTTTGAAAACCTTCTCTAAGTTGGCAACATAAGGAGTGGTAACAATAACCGGCACATCTGATTTTTTTGGGTATTCGCTGTTCACTGCCCATTCTTTGTTTGGCTCAGGGCCCATAACAAGCTCCAGTTTCCCGCCTTTTGCCAAATCGTTGTGGCTTATCCAAAAATTCGTCAACTCTTTGCCGTTCAATTTAGCCGATTGGATATATCGGTTTTTTTGCGAGAAATTTTTTGCTTCTATTACAAACTCTTTCCCCCAAAAATAATCCTGGTCGAGCTGTATCGTGATTTTTTTGAAAATTGGGCTTGAAATTTCGTAAAACGGGTCAACCGATGCTCCCCCGTCCATTTCAAAAAGCCCGATTGCGCTCATTACATAGAATGCGCCCATTTGCCCTTGGTCTTCGTCGCCATGGTATCCGTCAACCGGGCCGGTGCCAAAGTAATTGTCCAAAACTTCCCTCACCCAAAACTGAGTAAGCCAAGGTTTCCGAGAATAGTTGAACAACCAAGGTGCTTCCATGTTGGGCTGGTTGCCAATGTTCACAAAATCGCTCGTAAAATGCGGGTAAGAATTTTTGAAACCTTCTTCCAACCTAGAGTTGAACTCTTCCAAGCCCATCAGATCGATCAACGCAGGCACGTCTTGTGGCACAAACCAGCTAAACTGCCAAGCGTTGGCTTCAACATAGTTTTTTGAGCCATAGCCACTTACTCCTACCCCGGAACTTACGGAGAAATCTTCTGTCCATGGGCCTCCTGCATATTTTGCCCGCATATATTTCGTTGACGGGTCGAACACGTTGCGGTAATACTGGGAGCGTTGCATGAAATATTTATAATCATCGGTTTTCCCCAATGCTTTTGCCATTTGCGCCACGCACCAGTCGTCGTAAGCATATTCGAGCGTGTTTGAAACCGGGCCTTCGTTGGCTGGCACAAAGCCAATGTCCATGTAAGTTTGCAAATTGCGGTTCCCGACATAACCACCGCATTCGTGAGGCTTACCCGGAATAGTCTGAATTTCTTTCATTGCCATGAAAGCCTTTTCAGCATCAAAGCCCTGTATCCCTTTTTGCCATGCGGTCACTATGAAAGGAACTTGGTGGGCTGCCACCATTATGCTCGAATATTCAAGGCCTCCGGGGGCATCAGCCAGCCAACCTCCGTTGTCATAGAGGGCAAGCAAAGAGTTCACCCATTGCTCTGTATAACCGGGAGTGAGCAATGTCCACAATTGGTTAAGGTTCCAAGCCGATCCCCAAAATGCGTCGCAACCATAAATAGGGCTGTTCGGATCGGGCGCTTGCTGCACTTTTTCGCACATGTCAACATATTTCCCGTTCACGTCGCTAAAAATGGAGCGGGAGCAATATGCCCTATATAAATTAGTGTAAAATTTAATCTTATCGGTTTCCGAACCGCCTTCTACTTTTATTTTACTGAGCAACGTGTTCCAAACATTTTGTGCATTATCGCGCGCTTTGTCGAAGTCCCAGCCAAAGCCGTTCATTTCGGTATCGAGGTTCAGCCATGCCTGCTCGGTGCTTACGTAAGAAATTGCCGTTTTAAGCAATACCTCCTGATTTTCTTTTAAGTCAAATTTCAGGAATGCGCCGAGATCCATGTCTTCTGACACCTTGATTTCTTCGGTGTTTTCTAATATTTTGGTGCCTGTCCATACGCCCATAGATTCGAAAGGGCGATCGAAACGGGCAGCAAAGTGCAGAGTGTATTCGTTCCAATCACCTGCTTCACGTTGCACATAACCTTCAATTTCGGTGTCGCTTACTTTTCTTATTTGCGCTTCGATAATAGTTGAGGGCTCTTCCTCCGCAGTTTTCAAATCAAAAAGCACCTGCCCTTTTTCTTCTTTGGGGAATGTGTAGCGTTGAAACCCGGCACGTGTGGTCGCCGTAAGCTCTGCCAATATCTTGTAGTCTTCAAGCATGGCAGAATAGTAACCGGCTGTTGCAACGGTATTGTCGTTGTTTATGCGCGAACGGTATCCTGAATCGGGATCGTCTGATGTGCTGGGGGCGATTTTCAGTTCGCCCGTTGTCGGCATGGTGGTAAAACTGCCCATCATCCACGAATGAACGTGCCCAATCCCGGTTATGCTGTTTATTTTGTATTCATAACCGGCACCCAGTTTGTAATGGGTTTCGTCAGTGTTGTCGGGACTTAGCTTTACCATCCCAAACGGCAAACAAGGCCCGGGGAAAAGCATCCAGCGAGAAGACGAAGTGCCTATCAGCGTGTTTACGTAGTCAACGGGTTCTTTTTTTTTAAAAAATGGGGCACAGCTACTTACTATGAAAAGAAGCAACAGTAATGAAATTGTTTTTGTCATAGTCTTATCCATAAGTTATATCTTTTTGTAAGGCATTATTAAAACTCGCTAAACCGGTTTAGCGAATATAGCAAAAATACTCCAATTTAGATATAAGACGGTCAAAACTTTTTTAATGCCATTTGTGGACTGTACCTCCTAACGGGTTTGTGTTTTTGGGATCATTATACTTTTTTTCTTGCTATTTCCCAGCAATTCTAATGTACTGAGTTCGATTAATAAGCTTCCATCAGTCCCCCTCGGATCAACGGACAAAAAAAGGCTGTCTGAGAAGACAGCCTTTTTTATTATTTTCGGGCCATGCCGAAACAGTAAGATTTTATTCTGCTGCATACCATGGCTCAGAATAGACATCTGAATTAACTACAGCGTTCGAATTATATAAACGTTCGTCAATAGGAGTAGGGAGGCGAAGCGGTATACCGCCCGAGCGGGCAGCAGGAGCCTGGTTCGCAGTAAGTGTCGGATAACCTGTCCTGACCCAATCGTTCCATACTTCTACTTGGGTAAATAATGCTATATATTTCCCTCCAATAATTGTTTCCAAATCAATATCAGATTCGGTTTTTGATGCTTCTGCAGCGATAAAACCAGCAGGGGCATCTTCGCCCGTAACCCATTTTACAGATGCTTTTACGCCTTCGTTATAAGCAGAAGCAGCTTCTGCTTTTGCATCTTTCCTTAACTTAGCTTCAGCTTCAATAAATTTAGCTTCGGCATAAGTGATCAAAGGCACAGGTGCGTCAGTTATATTATATAAGGGGCCAAGTATGCTGGCATCAAGATTAATTTCATCTGTATTGGCAGAAGATCCCGTATATTCCCCATCACCATCTTTTTCTGCATAGAACGGAAGCCTTGGATCGCCTGATGCTTTCATCTCTTCAATTAAATATTCGCCCATGGCCATATAGCCAACACGCTGGGTAGTATAAAAAGCATACCATTGGTTTGCATTATTGGCATTAGAGCCGAATTTTGCAAAAGCATCGTCATCTGAGCTTGTAAAACCGTTGTTCAAACAGATTAAAGCACTATCTGCGCTGTACGAAAGATGTTTGCTTCCCCTGTTGTAATAACGGGCTTTTAAAGTCCATGCCATTTTAATCCATGCCTCTGTGTCCCCGCCATAGATGTAATCGGCATCGCCAACTGTTTCGCCACCTTCAGTTTTGCCAAGCAATCCGATTGCCTCCGAAAGCAATGCCTGGGCTTTGGCATAAACAGCTTCCTGCGAATCATAAGAAGGGTTGAAATTTTCTATGCCACCTATTGCTTCAGAAAAAGGGACATCGCCCCAAACATCAGAAGCAAAAGTGCCTGCCCATGCCTGTAAAACCAAGGCAATGCCTTTGTAATGAGGGTTTTCGTCTCCTGCCTGCGCTGCTAAATTTACTGATGTTTCCATCCAGTCTTGGTAGATTGATCCCCAATCATTTGAGTTGTCCCCTTCATAAATCAGATATGTTGCATGCTCATCGGCCGACTGGTTTGCTATACCACTCTGGCTTTGTACCCAAATAGATGTCATTCTGGCAAGCTCTCCCGTTACATTGCCAAACAATGCAACTTCTGTTGCCGCGAGAAGGTTCGAGTTTAAAACTTCTGAAGGATTATTTGGTGATATATCATAACCTTCAATATAACTTTTTGTACATCCAAAAAAGATTGAAAACACAAATGCTAGTATAATTATTTTAGAATAATTTTTCATATTTTTTAAAAATTAGAAGGTTAAAAATCTATCTTAACACTAAAAATATAAGATTTGGTATTTGGATTGTTAAAGTAATCAAATCCTGTAAGATTAGAATTAGCACCTGTCAAGCTTGTTTCAGGGTCGATTCCCGGGTAATCGGTGCTTAACCACAGATTCTTGCCAGTAGCGGTAAATGTAACTCCGTTAACATAACGCCTTATTTCGTTCTTAAATTTATAGGAGTAGCTTAAAGAAAGATCCCTGAGCCGGATCCATGAGCCATCGTAAACAGCATTTTCTCCCGGTCCGGCATCCCCTACTACATACCTTAGGTAATCTACCTTGCTTATAGCAGTGGTATTAACGGCACCGTCTTCTGTTACGCCTTCGGCAACAATAGTGCCTTCCCTATCGGTTGTAATTGCGGTACGCCCAATCTGGTTAAGGCGGGCAATAGTGCCGTTCCAGATCATCCCCCCTTCTCTTATGTCAAAGAGAAAGCTTAAAGAGAAGTTCCGATAGTTAAAGGTATTCCTAAAGTTGGCCAGCCAGTCGGGGAATGGGTTGCCCACATATCCCCTTTCTTCTGAAACTATTGGGTAGCCATCGGAATCAATAACCATCTCCCCTTCATCGTTGCGCAACCATTTGTCTGAATATAATGCTCCATAAGGCATTCCTACTATAGCGTATGAGCCAAACGAGGTAAATGCACTTTCTATGTTTATTTCATCGACACCTTCTGCCAGTTTTAACACCTCGTTATTGTTCTTTGAGAAATTAAGGACTGCGTTCCATGAGAAGTCGGATGTTTTAACAGGGGTAACGCCGACTGTTAATTCCACACCTTTATTAACCATTTCCCCGCTATTTTCATATACATACCCATATCCTGTTGACGGTGCAATTGGCCTGGAAACCAAAATGTCGGTAGTTTTCTGGTTATAGTAAGTGAAGTCTATATTGAAACGGTCATTAAAAAAACGCAGATCCATTCCACCTTCAATCCCCCGGGTCATTTCAGGCGTAAGTTCGCTATTCCCCAATACCGTATCATAGCTAAAGCCATTTTGTTCAAGGTAAGGCCACCCTAAACCGCCGGTCATGCCTGCTGCCACAATAGGGGCATCATAGTATGTTAAGGTACGGTACGTCCCTGGGTTGTTACCAGCTTTTGCCCAACCTAACCTTACTTTACCAAAATTCAACACCTCATTTTTTTCTAATAATTCGGTGAACACAAAAGAAGCACTGACTGATGGATAAAAGAAATCCATTTTTTTGCTGCCAAGAGTTGAAGCCCATTCGTTACGCCCGGTTGCATTCAAGAAAAGCAGCCCTTTGTAGTCGACATCTGCAACAAAAAACAATGCAGCGGTCCTTAGTGTAGATTCGTCTTCATCGGTATACAGATCGGAACCATTGCTTAAGTCATAAAAACCAGGGGCAGATAAGTTCCTTGCCCTTCCATACACGCTCTTGTAAAATTGTTCATTAAGGCTATGGCCGCCACTTAAACTTGCATTTATCCCGAAATCGAAACTTTTCTGCACCGTTGCCATAAAGTTTGAGTAGATTTCCCTGTTCCTGATTACACTTTCGGAAACCTCACCTAGCCCGTCCCCGGCATCTCCACCGTTAGAGCCGATTGCAATAATTGATTTACGGGCATCAGTATAGGAATCAACCCCCAGGCGATAGTCTAATGTAAGCCATTTGTAATTATAATTTCCATAAATATTCCCCATAAAACGGTCTACATCTGTCCCAAAAGTATTGTTGTATGCCGACCAATAAGGGTTGTCAAAAGCAGCATAATATTGTCGCTGGTTCCCTTCTTCATCAAGGTATCCACCATTGTCTTTATCATATAACACACAACTTTCCGGAGCCCTGAAAAGAGAAAGCATCAATCCTGCCAGGTTACTGCCTTTTTGTACCTGGTTCCCGGTTGTTTTTACATAATTGGCAGATCCCCCGGCTTTGAACCCTTCAAATACTTTTGTTTCACCAGTAAGCCTTACAGAGGTCCTTTTTGCATAGTTGTTGGGAATAACCCCGTCCATGTCGGCATAGCCAATAGACACACGGGCATTGGCATCGGCATTCCCACCGGAAACAGAAAGGTTATGTATGCCAGAAATTGATGTTTTAAAGAACTCATCAACATTGTCGGTTGGGGTAATGTTCAGGTCTGACATTTTTGCCCCCCAACTGTAATATGTACTGGTTGTATATTCTCCTGCCCAGCCTTGGGAATAAACATTTTGCCAATCAGGCAATTCATTTACCTGGGAAATTTCCATTGAGTAATTATAGGTTGCCCTTACCTTCCCGTCAGTGCCTTTTTTGGTGGTATAGATAATTGCACCGTTAGCAGCACGGACCCCATAAAGGGCAGCGGCTGCGGGACCTTTCAAAACAGTAACACTTTCAATATCAGAAGGGTTAATGTCGAATGCCCTGTTTGACGCATCTACCCCTTCCAAATTTTTGTTGTAAGGATTGTCACCGGCATTTGTCTGTACAGTGGAATTATCAATTGGCACACCGTCAACAACTATTAAAGGTTGGTTTTCCCCTGTAAAAGAAGAGTTACCCCGGATTACAATTTTGGTAGAAGCACCAGGAGAGCCGGAAGACCCGATCGTTTGAACGCCTGAAGCCTTAGCTGAAAGGGCTTGTATGGCATTTTGTTCGCCCGACCGCATGAGATCGTCAGACGACACGCTTGAGGTTGCATACCCCAAAGCTTTTGTTTCTTTCTTGATCCCCAGTGCGGTAACAACGACTTCTTCGACCCCAATTGATTGGGATTTCATTTTTACGTTGATTTTAGTTTTGCCATCAATGGCAACCTCTTGAGAGATCATCCCAACAAAAGAAAAAACCAGGTTTTTTGCATCATGTGGGATTTTTAAGGAATAATTACCGTCGACATTGGTAACCGTACCTAAAGTAGTTCCCTGAACAAGTACCGAAACCCCGGGAATAGGAGAGCCATCCTCAGCAGAAGTAACCGTACCGGTTATCGTCTTTGTCTGGGCATTGGCCATCAAAATTCCCATGAAAAAGAGAATCGATAAAAAAAGCGCAATTTTTTTCATAGAGATAATTTTTAGTTATTAATAAAACAAAAACATATAAATTACTATATAATTCCATAGCCCGTAAAGGCTTGTACCTTAAAATTACATGAAAGGTAAATCGTGAGAAATAAATTGGCGGGGGATTTTCCCTGTTATATTTTCATCCTTACCAATTGGTTAAACTATAAACAAAAAAAAGGGTAAACATTTATCTGTCCCTCTCCTTCTTTTATATAAATTGGTAATATACACAAACATAGCTAACTTATATATTGAACATCAATAAATAATTTAACAAAATACTTCTTTCACAAATTACACCTTCCTGTTAAAATGTTAAAAATTTTAACAGACGTAAATATAAAAAAAAATAACATAATACCTAACTGGACAAGCCAAAACCATGGCTAAATATTAATCTTAAAGATTCCTATAATAATTACTTTTCGCTGATTTATCACAACTAATTGTTGAAATAATCAACCCGATAATTAATATGAATAAATAAATGCTCAATACTCGACAACGCAAAATTGCCCGTTTGGCTTAACCCTAACGGTTTGTGTAAGCAGCGGCAGGATATTACACCGATGCCACTACCCATACAAATTCCGGGTTATACCTTTTTTATAATTTATGGATAACCAGCCCCGAACGCAATTTAGGTTCGAACCACGTGGTTTTTGGCGGCATTATGTTCCCGCTGTCGGCAATGTTTATCAACTGTTGCATCGATACAGGGTACAAGGCAAATGCTGCTTTCATCTCGCCTGAGTCAACACGGCGTTTGAGTTCCCCCAAACCGCGAATGCCGCCAACAAAATCGACACGTTTCGATGTGCGCAAATCTTTTATGCCGAGTACCGGATCCAATATTTGTTTTGAAAGGATGGTCACGTCAAGCACGCCAATAGGGTCGGTGTCGTCATATGTGCCGTTTTTTGCGGTCAGTTTGTACCAGTTTCCTGAAAGATACAGGCTCATTTCGTGCAATATTGAAGGTTTATATATTTCTGCGCCCATATTTTCAACGTCAAAACCTTTTTCCAATCCCATAATAAAATCCGTGTCCGACAAGCCGTTCAAATCAGTCACCACCCGGTTATAGTCGATAATCTGCAACTGGTCGTCGGGGAAATGCACCGCCATAAAGAAGTTGTAGTCTTCTTCGCCCGTGTGGTTGGGGTTTTGAGCTGTTTTTTCCAAGCCGATCCTAGCAGCTGCGGCAGTCCGGTGATGCCCGTCGGCAACATAGGTAAACGGCACTTTTTCGTCAAACAGGCGTTCAATCTCCCCAACGGTTTCTGCGTTGTCGATGGTCCAGAAATGGTGGCCGAAGCCGTCTTCTGCGGTAAAGTCATATTCGGCAGGCTTGCTCCCTACAATTTCTGCAACTATTTTGTCTATTTCCCCCACAGCTTTGTATGCAAAAAATACCGGTTCTATGTTTGCGTTAAGGTAACGGGTAAGCACCATCCGGTCTTCTTCTTTTTCGGGTCGGGTAAGCTCGTGTTTTTTTATTATGCCGTTTTCATAGTCGGCACAGGCGGCAGCCCCCACTATGCCATATTGCGTCCTGCCGTTCATGGTTTGGGCATATATATAGTATTTTGCCTGCCCGTCTTGTTTCAGCCAGCCCTGATCCTGAAATGCCTTGAAATTTTCGACAGCCTTTCCATAAACGGTCTCGGAATGTATGTCGCTCACGCCTGGGCAATCGATTTCAGCCTTGGTTATGTGCAACAGCGACTTTTCTTTCCCTTTTGCCATTTGCGCAGCTTCCCCGGAGTTCATCACATCGTAAGGGAGGCAAGCCAGTTCTTCAACAATTACCTGTGGCGGGCGAAGCCCTTTAAACGGTTTTATTTTTGCCATAATGATTCAAGTTGTTGGGTATTTTTAATATTTACGGTCAATTTTTGTTTTCCGGCTTCAAAAATAATTATTTATTCAACTTCTGTTAAAAAAAACACGATGCCATGGCCGCCAACCCCAAAAGTTCGGTTGGTATTTTTTTTGTTCCAAGGCCCAATTTCTGATTTCCCGCTGCCCAATACTGTCTCTTCGATAACATGTTTATCAGTTCACCTGATGCGTAACATCCCCTTTTTCGAAAAAATCCACAATCTGGTTGGCGGCCGCAAGCCCGGCATTCAAGTTTGCTTCGGCTGTTTGTGCTCCTGCCTTCTTTTGGGTAAAGAAATAACGTCCCGGGAATTTTTCTTCGAACATGGCAGCACAGTCTGGTGTAAGATCAGACATATACTTGACATTTGGTTTTTCTTCCATTATCCTTATAAGGTCGGGTTCGTTTATTACCTCTTTTCGGGCCGTATTGACCAAAACACTACCGTCCCGCAGGTGTTCCATGACTTCATAACTCACCGATTTTATGTGTTCTCCCCGTGCCGGTACATGAATAGACACGATGTCGCTTTTTTCGTAAAGTTCTTCTAACGATTTGGTTACTTTTAACCCGATAGCTGCTGCTGCTGCTTTACTGTAACGTGTGAAAACAACCACTTTCATTCCCATTGCGCGGGCAATCCGGAAAACATTGCGGGCAACAAAGCCAAAACCGTGGAGCCCAAGTGTGCGCCCCCGCATCTCCCCGCCTGGCTTTCCTGAAAACTGTTCGCGAAGCCCCATGATGGCCAGCCCTATTGCAAGCTCTGCTACGGCATTTGCATTCTGCCCGGGGGTGTTCATTACCACAATGTTGTTGGCCGTTGCTGTTTTTAGGTCAACATTGTCGTAACCAGCTCCTGCCCTGACTACTATTTTTAATTTTTTGCCCGCGTTGAGCACTTCTGCATCAAATTTATCGCTCCTTATTATTGCTGCGTCAGCATCAGAAACGGCCTCCAACAGCTCCTTTTTGGTCTCATATTTCTCAAGAAGTCCGAGCGTGAAACCGGCTTTGTCAAATATTTTATTGATTTTTTTCACCGCAACCGGGGCGAAAGGTTTTACTGTGGCTATCAGTATTTTTTTCATGGTGTTAATTTTTTGGTTTAAAAACGATGCAAAACAATGCCCTAAGGTACAAAGGCTGAAATAAAAAATGCAGGACTTTTGTCATCCTGCATTTTCTTTATATTGACCTTTGGGATTATTTTATTTTTTCAAATTCCTGCATGGTTTCTATCAGCGCCCTTACACTGCCTATTGGCATTGCATTGTAGATTGATGCCCTGAAACCGCCAACGGAACGGTGCCCTTTTATGCCAACCATACCTTTTGAGGTGGCAAAATCGAGAAATTCTTTTTCCAGTTCAGCATATTCAGGAGACATAACAAAGGTTACGTTCATCCTGGAACGATCTTCGGCATTGGCAACTGTTGGCACGAAAAGTTTGTTCCGGTCAAGTTCGTCATAAAGGGCAGAGGCTTTTTCTATGTTTATTTTTTCAATCGCTTCAACACCTCCCAGCCCTTTCAGCCAGGTTAAAGTTTGCAAACATCCAAAAACGGCAATTGTTGAAGGGGTGTTAAACATCGAACCTTTATCTACATGGGTTTTATAGTTTAGCATGGTAGGTATTGTGCGCCCTACTTTCCCTAGCACGTCATCTTTTACTATAACCAAAGTGGCTCCAGACGGACCAAGGTTTTTCTGTGCACCGGCATAAATAACCGCATATTTCGACACATCTACCGGGCGGCTGAAAATATCTGATGACATATCGGCCACAAGCGGCATAGGCACTTCCGGCTCTTTTAGGGTTTCTGTCCCATAAATAGTGTTGTTTGTTGTGTAATGAAAATATTCGGCATCTCCAGGTACTTCATAACCTTTCGGGATGTAATTATAATTTGCATCTTCCGATGATGCCACCACTGCCACATCTCCAAACAATTTAGCTTCCTTAATTGCTTTCGATGCCCACGAACCAGTGTTAAGGTAGGCTGCTTTTTTGTCCAACAAATTGTATGGGACCATTAAAAACTGGGTGCTTGCGCCCCCTTGGAGGAATAAAACAGAATAGCCTTCAGGGACATCAAGCAGCTCTTTTACCAAAGCTTGCGCTTGGTCCATGACCGCAACAAATTCTTTGCTCCGGTGCGAAACTTCCATGACAGAAAGCCCGGTCCCGGCGAAATCCATAGCAGCCTTGGCTGTTTCCTCTTTTGTAAATTCGGGCAGGATCGAAGGGCCTGCGTAAAAATTATGCTTTTTCATTATTACAACATTAAATTATACAAACAAAGTTCTAAATAAATGGCAATTTTACAATCTCTGCCGGGATGTTTTTGTTCCTGATTTTCACAAACAACTGTGTCCCGAATGCAGAATATTCCTTTGCAACATACCCCATGCCAATCCCTTTGTTCAGCACAGGCGACATGGTTCCCGATGTTACTTTCCCAATTATGCTGCCTTCAGTGTTTACCAGGTCATAACCGTGCCTTGGGATACCTCTTTCCTGCATTACAAAACCTCGCAACCTGCATGTTACCCCTTCTGTTTTTTGCATTGCCAGAAATTCGCGATCGATAAATTTACGCCCGTTGTTAAATTTGGTAATCCAGCCTAACCCCGCTTCGATGGGCGAAGTCGTGTCGTCAATGTCGTTACCGTATAAACAATAGCCCATCTCTAGGCGTAAAGTGTCGCGTGCGCCCAACCCAACGGGTTTTATCCCAAACTCTTCGCCTGCCTCAAAAATGGCTGCCCATATCTTTTCTGCCAGTTCGTTGCGGAAATACAACTCAAAGCCCCCTGAGCCGGTATAGCCTGTTGCTGAGATAATCACATCATCGGCTCCGGCAATTTTGCCTGTAACAAAGGTGTAATATTTAATTTCCGATAGATTTATTTCGGTCAATTTTTGCAAGGTTTCCATTGCTTTTGGCCCCTGTATGGCAAGTTGGCTTATCCTGTCGGAGGCATTTTCAAGTTCTGCCCCTACATCGTTCTGGCTTACTATCCAATCCCAGTCTTTTTGAATATTTGCCGCATTTACAACAAGCATATACTTTTCTGGTCCGTAGCAATATACAAGCAAATCGTCAACAATCCCACCCCTCCCGTTGGGGAAACATGAATATTGTGCCTGCCCCGGGGTTAAAATTGCCGGGTCGTTTGATGTTACTTTTTTGATAAGCTCAAGGGCATTTGCCCCTTTTGCCCAAAACTCGCCCATGTGCGACACATCAAAAACGCCAACTGTGTTGCGTACAGCCATGTGTTCGTTTTTTATGCCGCTATATTCAATAGGCATCTCATAGCCTGCGAACCCTACCATTTTTGCGCCAGCTTTCTTATGGATTCCGTTAAATGCTGTAATTTTCATGTTCACTCTTTTTTATTGATCCAACCCCAAACGTGTCAGAAAACTTATTCTTATCATACAAAATGTACAATACTTTTTAAATCTACATAAAAATACAAAGCTATATATTTCCAATTAAGTTGTAACATTAATTTTATCAGAAAAATTATGTGTAGTATTTATTATATATTTCGTTAATTTAGTACTGTTAAAATCTTGAAATGGAAAAAGAAAATTACCCCTTGGATTTAAGCTATCTTGACGAGGTTTCAGGAGGCGATATTAATTTCAAAAAGGAACTTGTAACGATATTTCTCCAGCAGGTGCCAGTTTTTATCGACAACATGAGAAAGTTTCACTGCGACAATGATTTAGTGGCCCTTGCCAAAGAAGTGCATACGGTGAAGTCATCGGTATTGATTTTTGGGATGGAAAAAACAGGGGCCATTTTGAAAGAAATTGAATTGTTGGCTGCAAAAAAACAGATCGGGCAAATCCCTGGCTTGTTGCAGAGATCTATCGATGACATAGAAAGGATGATACCTACGTTGCAACAGTTTGTTGAATCTTAAAGGAAAGGTGACATAAACTGCAATACTGCTGGCATCTTCCATACAGGAGGGACAAACGTACGCTAGGGAAAACCTAAAAATGGACACGTTTGTGGGCATTGTTGCAGTATCGGTATTTTTGCTGCGTGCACCAATTTTATTATGTTCACATCCCGTCTTTTATATACCTTTATGCCCATGAAAAATATATGCTTTTTAATTTTAGCCATGTTCGCAATTAATGCCCTTGCAGGCAACCGGGAGAAAAAGATAAGGCAGTTTGTTTACGGTGAGCTGAAATATTATCCCGAAGCCCGGTTGGTTGACTTATATAAAAATTATTTTCAGGATGCATATGGCCCGGGGCATATAATCTCTGGCACCGAACAGGCAGGGAAATACCTTGACTGGGAACTGCAACAACCAGGCTGGACAGACACTCTGCCATATCAGCCGCTGGGCATAAACCACGACTATTACCGCATTAACCTACTTTTTGTGAAAAACGGCACAATCCCCCGCGACACAATGTTGTTGGCAATGGTAGAGAGCGCAAGTCTTGCAAGGACCCCCGAAATTAAAGATTGGGAGGAAGAATGGGCGCAAGTGCTCTCAGTAATAAAAAAGATGGGGCTAGAGTTGCCCGGCATGGATAAGGACGAAGAAAACATTAAACAAGTGCTTGCCAAAGGTGACGTAGTTATGCACCACAGCGGGCATTACGTGAATGCATATAACCCTCATTATCGGATTGTCCACCGGTCTGTCTTTGAAAGGTGGAAAGCGAAGTTCCTGAAATAAGTAAATTGATAGAGTGAAAAAATCAGGCAATACTACCGGAAGGTTTACTCGGTATTTTTGCCCTTCCCTAATTTTTTTCAGGCGGGTACCTTTTTGCCTTTTTATGCCTTTTCCTTTTTCTATTTATGCCTTCAATTACATCCGATGGGGATAATTTCAATATTCTCAAAGAATTTGCCTCGGCCCTCATCACTTTGTTTTCGCGGGCTGCCATGTCCTGCACCATTTCTTTTTCGGTAAATTTGTCGTCAGGTTTCGGCTTGGGGTTAAACCCCATTGACTCAATATTCTTCCTTGCATTTTCATAATCATCCTGAGGATCAGAATATACATTAACCTCCATTATATTAACGGTGTCAAGTTCAATCCGGACTATCGGCTCCATCATTAAATCGAATACAGTTATCCTTTTTGACATATACGAAACGTGAGAAACCATAAGTGAATCAGAAGGGAGCACCATCATGTCAAAAATCCCATTTTGCCTGCTGACAGCTTTGTCCTGATTCCTGTAATTTAAAATATATACATCCCCTACCGGCTTTGCATCACCATCGATTACCTTCCCCTGTATATAAAACTCTTTTTCTTGTGGAAATGCAACTGAACAAATAAACAGGGACAACAGTATAGCTAATAATTTCATTATTTATAATTACGGCAGCAAAGTTCGGGAATTTGCGTATTAAATACGTTGAAAAAAAGATAAAGGATGTTAATCAAGTTAAACATACTCCACATTCACTTTTTTAAAAAACTTATGGATCAGGATTTTAACAATCCGTTTGACCACAAATTTCCTGAGTTCCAGTTCCAGTGGCTGTTCTGGGTCCTGGTGCGCCCAGTTTATACGTGTCCCCAAAATTATATCAATACTGTCGTGCTGGAGCAAAAGTTTGACCACCTGTTCGGGCGTGCTGTCCTGTAATTTTGTGTCGCTGTTGTAGCTTTCGAGTATCTCTTCAACCTTCCCTAATGTGAGTATACCCTCTGTTACCATCTCAAAGCCTTCCATGCTTGCAGTTGGGGGCAGGTCTGTTGCAGTTTTTTTACCGTGTTGGATATTTACTTCAAGGTTCAGTTCGCGGGCAATAATCTCGGCTGTTGTCCCCCCGCAAATAATTTTTTTGCCATTAAACCCATGTACCCGCCCCACAAAATCGTAATCTTTTATTTTGTAAAACGGAGGGCCGGTAATCAACATAAAATTCCGGGGTTCCCTGAAATATATCACGCCACAGGTAGTGTCGTCCTTAACAGAGAAATTATCGTTCATAACCGCCTGGTTCAGTATTTTGCGCGAAAGTTTTGTCGCAGAAATATCCGGCATCCGGTTTGCCTGGTTCAAGATAAAACCTTCAACTTTTTCCATCCCCCATCCCAGGGGGTAACGCTCTTGCCCTAATCCCGACTGGGGTATCCCGTCCGACATGAAAATTATCCTGTCCTCTTTTATTGCCTTAAATTCGTGGCACCGTAACAATTTCCCGAAATTTTCCCTCCCCTTGATTTTCAATTCGTATTCTTTTGGGTGGAAAGGGGCGCGGTTCCGGAGGATCAAAACGGGGGGGTTGTCATAATTTATTATCCTGACATAGCTTTCAGGGTCTATTTCAATAATGGTAAAAGTTGCGTAGTTTTCTTTCCCGTCGTTGCTTTTTGGGAGTACTTCCATTATTATTTTTGCTGCAACTTCTGGTTTGGTGTGCAGTTTTGTGTATTTCATTGCCATTGTGGCAGTGAGGGTGCCAAGTACGTTAGCCTTGATCCCGTGCCCGATCCCGTCGCTCAAGACCAATATTGTCCGGTTTTCGCCCCTGGTAACGCTTGATTCAAAAACATCGCCGCAGGCAATCTCTCCCTTTGGTTTTTTTTGCTGTACATCAATTTCTACATGGTAGCCAGGGTTATTCGTCGTCACCATATCTGTGCGATTCAATTATTGAGTTTAAAAGTTCTTCTGTTTCTGCTGCATTTTCACCAAGCAGGCGCGCTATTTTTTGGACGGTTTCTATATTCTGGATCTTAATCCGCTGCGCCCGGTTTATGATCTCGTCGCGCACGAGCATAGGTGCCGACATGTCGCGGATAAGCGCCCCAACAACCTTCTGTTTGTATAGCGTGACCACAGAGACATGTAAAAGCCTGTTCTTGAATTTTATGTCGCGCTCCAACATTTCCTCGCCCGAAGACAACAGGCTCGACATCATCTTGAAAATAACTTCCGGCACCAATACGCTCACATCGGCACCTTTTAGCCCGGGGATGGTCTCGAAAAGTTCATGGGTTTCTTCCCCCATCAGTTTGGCAAAACTTTCGTTAGAGTCTACAACCTTATGGCTTTTGTCCATCATTACTATGCCCACATTTATTTTGTGCAGCATGTGAGATGATGTTTCCATTGCTTCCTGTGCTTTTTTCAGCCGTGTCTCTGTGCGTTTCAACTCTGTAATGTCGTTGATGGAGCCAACTATACCAGTGATATTGTTGTCGTTGTCGCGTATGACCGCCTTGTTGAATATAACGTTGTGCATGGCCCCGTCGCAATGCCTTATTTGGTTTTCGTAAACCTGCACGCCCCCCGATTCTAAAAGTTCTTTGTCGCGGCGCGAATAAATATCGGCCATGTCTTTTGTATGTATCTCATATACAGAACTCCCAACAATTTGTTCGCGCAACTGACCGATGAACTTTTCATGGGCTTTGTTGCTCGCTTGGTAAACCCCGTTTAAATCCCTGTAAAAGATAGGTATGGGCAAGGCATCGATAATCTTCTGGTGAAATCCCGGGTCACCAATCTTGCTGTTCCAGAATGATTTTTTGTCGTAGATCATTACATGTTCCTCCCTTAAAAGTTTAGGATGTGAAAGTTAACAAATAAAGTGTTTATTTCAATTCATTTTAAATTATTTAAAAACAGTTTTATATGACATAAATACTGATTAATTGAAATTTTGTTGGTTTATCTTTGTTTAGGGAATGAATGGTTTTCGGTTAATAAAAACTACAAAGAAGGATAGGCGTGAAAATTAGTAACATCCAAAAAATAACGGGTGCAAGGATTGTTGCAGGCGGGGGTTTTACCGACCGTGATGTGAACAAAGCATTTAGCTCCGATTTAATGAGCGATGTGTTGACCCTTGACGATGACGACATACTGTTGATTACAGGGCTTGCAAATGTGCAACTTATACGCACGGTTGAGATGGCCGACATACACGTTGTTTTACTTGCACGGAATAAAAAAGCTTCGCCGGAAATGATTGAACTGGCGGAAGAGAACAATATCATTTTAATGGAATCGCCGTTTTCAATTTTTAGGGCCAGCGGGTTGCTTTATTCAAACGGTATAAGGCCTGTATATTAATGGAACTGATATTTGAAATACCAGGGGGCGATTTTACCGGTGCCGGCAGTGCGTCAAGTAAAATAAAAAGGGTGTTGAAGCAGCTTAACGTCAATGCCAAAACCATAAAACGCATAGTTATCGCCGTTTATGAAGCCGAGGTGAATGTTGTTGCACATGCCCAAAAGGGCGTTTTAAAAGCCCTTATAGGCAACGATAGCATTTACGTTGAATTAATTGATGAAGGGCCTGGCATAGAGGATGTTGAAAAAGCCATGGAGGAAGGTTTCACAACAGCCTCTAAAGAAGTGAGGGAAATGGGTTTTGGCGCAGGCATGGGCTTGCCCAATATTGAGAAGAATACCGATGAACTTGATATTTCAAGCGAGGTTGGCAAGGGGACCACAGTAAAGTTTAAAAATTATTTCTGATGGGGACAGTCCCGAAATACCATGCAATAAAAGTTGACGGGCAAAAATGTTTCGGGTGCACACATTGCATGAAAGCTTGTCCGACTGAAGCTATCCGCATTGTTAACGGCGTTGCGTCCATCAATCCTGAAAGATGTGTGGATTGCGGGAATTGTTTGCGTGCCTGCCCGGCAAACGCTTTTTATGTAGAGCAGGACGATTTACAGAGGATTTTTGCCTACAAATACAGGGTCATACTTTTCCCATCGGTTTTAATAGGACAGTTCCCCGAAAAATATTCTGAAGATCAAATTTACCAAGCACTGCTGAAACTGGGGTTTACCCACATTTTCGAAGTAGAACAACCCATAAGGTGGCTTTCCGAAGAAATAAAAAAGAAAACAGGTGAGGCCCGGGAACTCCCGGTAATTTCTTCGTTTTGCCCGGCAATTGTACGCCTGATACAGTCAAAATACCCGTCACTGTCAAATAATATAATACCACTGAAAGCGCCACACGATCTGGCTGCAAATTTTGCAATAGGACAATTAAAAAATGGAGGGGCAGATGAAAATGAAATAGGTATTTTTTATGCCAGCCCCTGTTCAGCAAAAATGGCGGCGGTTAACCAGCCGCTATGCGAGAAAAAATCAATAGTAAACGGTACCGTGAACATGAAGGATTTGTACAACCGGATTATGAAAGTGCTCCCCAAAAGGGAAACGGAGGATTTTTCCGGGCTGCGAAAATACCTTAGCCGCGATGGGATTTTGTGGAGCCTCCCACGAGGCGAGGCAAGCCAGTTTAAGGGGCACGCCATGTCTATCGATGGGATACATAATGTGGTCAAATTCCTTGAAAGGTTGGAAAACGACGAGATCACCGGCCTTGATTATCTCGAACTGAAATCGTGCAGCCAGGGTTGTGCCGGTGGCATATTGTTGACCGGCAACCGGTTCCTTACATCCGAAAGGCTGCAGAAAAGGGCATTGCGCTATCCCCCATCATCAAAAATAGAAATCCCGGACGTAGATAAAAAAACTGTACAAAAAAAGATACAGGCAGGCAAAATTGAACCTAAAAGTGTTTTTGTGTTGCACGAAGAACCCACAAAGGCATTGGGGAAAATGCAGAAGGCCAATAAAATTTTATGCCAGCTGCCGGGAATTGATTGCGGTGCATGCGGCGCGCCCAACTGCCATGCACTTGCCGAAGACATGGTACAGGGGAAAGCAAAAATGACCGACTGTATCTTTATGCAAAAAAGGTTTATAAACGAAAATAAATTGTCGGTTGAAAAAGGGTATAAAAACCTCAAGAAAATTTGGGGAGAAAACCGTTTCGATCCCGACTGTAACAAAAAAGGCGGACGAAATGAAGGTTTCTGATTTAGTTGAAAAATTCGATTTAAAAGTGTTTTCAGGCAACAAAGGCCTTGAAAATGAGATTTCGGGAGCTTATGTTTCCGATTTGTTGAGCGATGTTATGGGCAATGCCTGCGAAAATGAGGTATGGATAACACTGCAGACCCACCAAAATGTGATTGCAATTGCCTCTTTAAAAGATCTGGCAGCCGTTATTTTAGTTAAAGGGCTTATCCCAGGTGCAGACATGCTGGCGAAAAGCAACGAAGAAGGCATACCTGTCATCGGGACAGGCTGCGGGACATTCGAAATTGCAGGGCTGCTTTACAAAGAACTATTTTAACGTTATAAACCTGTTGTGAATTGACGGTTGGTTATTGGGCAACGCCCATACTGCCCCACCGCCAAAAATCTAAGTGATAACAGTTTCACTACCAAAAGTTAAATTTTAATGAAACGATTCAGGGCCGATTTACATATACATACACTTCTTTCGCCCTGTGCCGATTTGGGGATGAGCCCGAAAAATATTGTAAGAAGGGCTAAAGAGACTGGCCTGCAAATAATCGGCATCACAGATCACAATTCAACAAAACATTCGAAATTGGTAAAAAAACTGGCGGGGGAAGAAGGGATTTACGTTTTAACCGGGGCAGAAGTTACCACCAAAGAGGAAGTCCACTGCCTTGTTTTTTTCGAAAAAGAAGAAGAACTCGACATTTTCCAGGAATTCATTGAAATGAACATTACAAAAATACCCAATAACGAAAGCTATTTTGGGTGCCAGCCCTTAATAGATGAGGATGAAAATATCTTGGAAATGATCCCGTACTATCTTCCCGCCGCATTAAAAAAAGGGATTAACGAAATACAAGAACAAGCCTATAAGTTAAACGGGCTTTTTATCCCTGCCCATATCGACCGCCCGGCAAACGGGATTATCAGCCAACTTGGCTTTATCCCCGATGGTTTAAGGTATGATGCCCTGGGGATTTCAAAAAATATTTCCGAAAAGTATGTTCGAAAACATTATGTTATAGAAAACAAAAAGGCTCTTCTGCGCAATTCCGATGCACATTATTTGCCCCAAATTGGCGAAATTTGTACCGACTTTGTGATTGAAAAGCCTGTTTTTTCAGAAATTAAAATGGCTATGCACCAGCAAAATAACCGGTCCGTTGAAATAAAATGAAAACCATTTCCGAACATATCCTCGACATTGTGCAAAATTCGGTCAGGGCGAAAGCCACATTGATTGAAATCATAATTGAAGAGGATAAAAATAATAATATTTACACCCTGACGGTCAGGGACAACGGTTGTGGGATGGGCGAGAATGTATTGAAACAGGCAAGCGAACCTTTTTTCACATCGCGAAATACCCGCAAAGTGGGCATGGGGCTGGCTCTGTTAAAGCAAAATGCAGAGCAATGCAAGGGGGGGCTGGCTCTGAAATCGAAAGAAGGGAAGGGGACAGAAGTAAAGGCTACTTTCCAACTGTCGGACATAGACAGGCCTCCTTTGGGCGATGTGTGGGAATCTTATTACCTGTCAATGTTGGGAAATGATAAAATAGAACTGGGCTACAAGCATAAGACAGGACACGGTGGGTTTGAAATCCTATCCGGGGAAATAAGGGATATGCTGGACGGGGTACCGTTAAACAACAAGAAAATCAAAGAAGGGGTTATTGAGCTGATAAAAAACAACCTAAAAGACATAAAAGCAACTTTGTGAAAATAACTATAACTATGGCTAAAATAAAAACACTGGCAGATCTCAAAAGAATCAGGGACGAAGAACAGTCTAAAATCAAACTTCGCGAAAACAGCGATCACCCCGAACAGGCCGTCCAGGTCAAAGTAGGGATGGCTACTTGCGGAATTGCTTCGGGAGCCAAGGAAACAATGGGCTATTTTGTGGAAGAACTCGAACAACAGGCCATTGATGCCATTGTTACCCAAACCGGGTGCATGGGGTTTTGCTATGCAGAACCGACAGTAGAGATAACATTGCCCGGGAAAGGTCCTTTGGTTTTTGGACATGTGAACAAAAAGAAAGCCGAAGAGATCATCGAAAAATACATAAAACGCGGCGAACTGGTGGACGGCATTATCCCGGTAAACTTTAAAACCATTGACGATTAATAACCTTCAACTAATTTATTATGAATGAATATAAAATGCAACTTCTTGTTTGTAGCGGGACAGGTTGTAAATCGTCGGAAAGCGAAGAAATAATTAATTCATTTAACAACCTGATTAACGAATTTGGGCTTGAGGACGATGTACAGATAGTGCGTACCGGGTGTTTTGGTTTCTGCGAGAAAGGGCCAATCATAAAGGTACTGCCCGGCAACACCTTTTATGTGAGGGTAAGCCCGGCAGACACAGAAGAAATTTTAAAGGAACACATGGTAAAAGGCCGTGTTGTGCAACGCTTGCTTTATGTCGATCCTGTCACACACGAAAACATAAGCGATTCAAAGGGGATTGAATTTTACAAGAAACAAATAAGGATTGCTTTGCGGAATTGTGGTTTCATCAATCCTGAAAAGATAGAGGAATATATTGCCCGCGATGGTTATATGGCGCTGGGGAAATGCCTTTCTGAGTTAACGCCCGAAGAGGCCATAGGGGAGATAAAAAGTTCAGGGTTGCGTGGCCGTGGAGGTGGCGGGTTCCCTACTGGGTTGAAATGGGAAATCACCAGGAAATCGGAGGCAGGGCAAAAATATGTGGTTTGCAATGCCGATGAAGGCGACCCGGGGGCTTTTATGGACCGTTCAATTTTAGAGGGCGACCCTCACTCCGTGCTGGAGGCAATGGCCATTTGCGGATATTGTATCGGGGCAGACAAAGGGCTGGTGTACATCCGTGCCGAATACCCCCTGGCAATAGAAAGGCTGAAAACAGCCATAAAACAGGCCAGGGAGTACGGCCTGCTTGGAGAAAACATTATGGGCACCGGTTTTAACTTCGATATCGAATTGCGTTACGGGGCAGGAGCCTTTGTTTGCGGCGAAGAAACAGCGCTTATACACTCGATGGAAGGTTTACGGGGCGAGCCTACTTTTAAACCGCCGTTCCCTTCGGTATCAGGTTACATGGGAAAACCGACCAACGTAAACAATGTCGAGACCTTTGCCAATGTCCCTGCCATATTAAACAAAGGAGCCAACTGGTTCAATAAAATTGGCACGGAGAAATCAAAAGGCACGAAAGTTTTTGCACTGGCAGGGAAAATCAACAATGTAGGTTTGATTGAGGTGCCGATGGGGACAACCCTGCGCGAAGTGATTTACGACATAGGGGGCGGGATAAAAAACGGAAAGGAATTTAAAGCAGTACAAACCGGAGGCCCTTCGGGGGGCTGTTTGACAAAAGATTTTCTAGATACACCTATTGATTACGACAACTTAATTGCTGCCGGTTCAATGATGGGATCTGGCGGGATGATCGTAATGGACGAAGACGATTGTATGGTTTCCATTGCCAGGTTTTACCTAGAGTTCACACTGGAAGAATCGTGCGGGAAATGTACGCCGTGCAGGATTGGCAATAAACGGTTGCACGAAATACTGGACAAAATAACAAAAGGGAAAGGTGAGGAAGCTGACATTGAAAGGCTTAAGATGTTAAGCTCTGTTATTAAAGATACCGCCCTTTGTGGACTGGGACAAACATCGCCAAACCCCGTGCTTTCGACTATTGCCAATTTTGAAGATGAATACATGGCACATGTAAACGAGGGCAAATGCCCTGCTGGACAATGCAAAGCTCTGCTGAAATATGAAATCATGGGCGATTTGTGCACCGGCTGTACACTTTGTTTCAGGAACTGCCCGGTGGGGGCAATCACAGGCGAACGCCGGCAGCCACATTTTATAGACCAGTCGATCTGCATTAAGTGTGGCGTTTGTTATGAAAAATGTAAATTCAATGCTATAACCCTTACTTAGAAAAAAATACGATGGATACGATTAATCTGACAATTGACAATAAACCGGTAGTTGTAAAAAGTGGAGCCACAATCCTGGAAGCTGCATCGGGTATCGGGGTACACATCCCAACTTTGTGCCACATGAAACTGGATGATATGAATATTGAGAACAAACCGGGAGGGTGCAGGATTTGCGTTGTTGAAGTAAAGGGCCGCCGTAACCTTGCCCCGGCTTGTTGCACCGAAGTTACAGAGGGGATGGTTGTTGACACACATTCAATAAGGGCCATAAACGCACGCCGTACAGTTATGGAACTGATCCTTTCGGACCACCCTGCCGACTGTTTGATTTGTTCCAAATCGGGAAACTGCGAATTGCAAGACATGGCACACCAACTGGGCATACGCGAAATCCACTACCAGGGAGAGAAATCGCATTACAGGGAAGATTCCTCGCCGGCAATTATACGCGAGGTGGATAAATGTATAATGTGCCGCCGTTGCGAGATGATGTGCAACGAAGTGCAAACGGTAGGTGTCCTCTCTGCAATAAACCGTGGTTTTAATTCAGTGGTCTCCCCTGCTTTCGAGATGAACCTAGACCACTCGGTCTGTACTTACTGTGGGCAATGCGTTGCCGTTTGCCCTACCGGTGCATTAACCGAAGTGAACGAAACAGGGAAAGTGATCAGGGCATTGTCCGATCCTTCAAAAACCGTAATTGTCCAAACAGCCCCGGCAGTACGTGCTGCACTTGGAGAAGAGTTTGGAATGGAGCCCGGCACCCTGGTCACAGGGAAAATGGCCGCTGCTCTGAAAAGGCTCGGGTTCGATTATGTATTCGATACCGATTTCGCAGCCGACCTTACTATTATGGAAGAGGGGACCGAGCTGCTGGGCCGTTTGTCGAAATACCTGGCAGGCGACAAAAATGTAAAACTCCCCATACTTACTTCATGCTGCCCGGCCTGGGTCAAATTTTTTGAACACCAGTTCCCTGAGATGAAAGACATACCTTCCTCTGCGCGTTCGCCGCAACAAATGTTTGGTTCTATTGCCAAAACGTATTTTGTTGAAAAATTGGGGATCAAGCGTGAAGATTTGGTCGTGGTTTCAATAATGCCCTGTGTGGCAAAAAAATACGAAAGGGGCCGCGATGAATTTAAATCCAACGGCAACCCAGACGTTGACTATGCCTTGACAACACGCGAACTGGCTGCTTTGATAAATATCTCAAATATTGATTTTAGGTTGCTCCCAAACGAGGATTTTGACAGCCCGCTTGGAGAATCGACAGGTGCTGCCGTTATTTTTGGAGCTACCGGCGGTGTGATAGAGGCGGCTGTACGCACAGCCTACGAAATTTATACTAAAAAAGAACTTCCCCGAATCGATTTTGAAGAATTGCGGGGGATGGAAGGTATCCGTAAAGCAACAATCGATTTTGACGGGTTGCCACTGAAGATAGGGATTGCACACGGGCTTGGGAATGCACGCAAATTATTGGAAGGTATCCAGGCAGGGAACAGCGAATTCCATGCAATTGAAATAATGAGCTGCCCTGGAGGTTGTATAGGTGGCGGTGGGCAGCCTTATCACCATGGCAATGTTGAAATTCTGAAAAAACGCCAAGCAGCAATTTACCAAGAAGATAAAAATAAAACAATACGCAAATCGCACAAAAATCCCTATATTATTAAACTTTATGAAGAATTTCTCGGTGCCCCAATGAGCCAGAAGGCGCACCACTTGTTGCATACAGAATATTTTGACCGGACAGAGTAGGGGAAACTGCCCCCTGGGCAAGAGGGAGAATGCTTGCGCAATGTATATAAAATTTGCACGAAATTATTAGTGATATTAGTTGATTGATTTTTAAAAACCGGATATAAAGCACATTGCCAAAACCACTTATAACTTTATTATTATAAAGCTTTATGGATTAGGCAAAATACATAAAAACTACATTGATGCTATCGGTTAGAAACCTATGGCCAATGCCAAGAATAAGAAAAACGTTAAAATTCACATAAGATGCCAAAAATAAAATTAGCAGAAAACACGATATCGCTCATAAAAGATGTTTGCGCCGGATTTGGCAACAAAGAAACAGAGCTTATAAATGTATTGCACCAAGTGCAGCATAAGTTGGGGTATCTTCCCGCAGAAGTACAGGAAGTAATTGCCAAGGAGCTAAAAATATCGGTAGCAAAGGTTTACGGGGTTGTTACATTTTACAGTTTTTTTACCATGATCCCACATGGCGAATTCCCTATATCTATTTGCATGGGAACCGCATGCTATGTCCGTGGGGCGGAACAGGTGCTGTCTGAGTTTAAGCGCCAGCTCAAAGTGGAAGTGGGGGAATCTACCAGCGACGGTAAGTTTTCGATAAACTGCCTACGCTGTGTCGGTGCGTGCGGGCTGGCACCTGTGGTAACCGTTGGCGAAAAAGTTTATGGACGGGTAGCTCCAAACGAAGTTAAAAAAATTATTGCCGAATACAGGGAAGGTTGCTCAACTGGGGATGGCGCAAAGTCGGCATAAAGAGCATTAAATAAGTAACATTGTCTCCAGGTTAGGGCATCACTCAAATGGATTTTACACAAAATTTTATTGGGGGGATAGGTCAGGACTTCCAGCTTTATCCTTCCCCAATTAGAGTGCCCGAAACATTCCAGTGGCTAAAACTTCCACCTTCCCTTTCCCCAATCGGGATGGCAATTTTTATTACATGTTTCCCCGGGTTTATGTTTTTCAGAGGGACAAACACCGGATTAGTAGCCTCACCTGGGCACCAGCCCGACCGGCTGTAATCGCTTGAGGATAGCCCGTTCCAGAAATTTCCTGATGATGGGTTATATTTACGGAACGAACCACAATTGCAGTTCCATGGCATATAACTGCCAGCCAATTTGTCGTCAACGAAAATTTCATTTAACTTTTGGTTGAACTCATCGCCACCGCCCCAGCCGCCATGACCTGTTGATATATACCGTAATGTAATTTTATTGATGCCCTCCGGAATATCAAATTCTATCCTCAGCGAATCATCTTCGAACATAGTCCCGTATTCCTGCCCGGCCATTTCCATAATATTTAACGTGTTGAACAGAGGACAGACCCAAGGTGTGCCGTTTTTTTTGTCTTTGCCTTCATCTATTTGCCGGCTCCCGGGAAAATACTTCAGGTCCAAACTTACTTTGTGCCCTCCTTTATCATAATTGCCAATAAAAATACCGATCCACATTTCCTTCTGCAAAAGAGGCAGGAGTTCGGTTATTTCCTGTTTGTAAAATGTACGGTTTTCCCATACCTGCCCATATACTTTTACCTTTTCATTATATTCCCTGATTCCAAAAGGGGTAAAGAAACGGAGCAATTCCACAGTTGGCGAAAAATCGGGCGTTGCTACTGTACCGTAATATTTCTTCCCGTTCGCTGCACAAAAACCAGGAATAGTCTCTATGCCGTCTTTGAGCGCGTCAAAAAAAGATTTTTCTTTTTCTTCGGGAATAACAAATACCGTCCCGGTACGGTCATAAGCATCGCCGTTTGAATACTGCTCCAATTCGGCAAAAACCTGGTAGCCGGAATTAACTTTAGGCAAATTCACTTTTTTTGCAATAATAGTACCACCGGCAAACCTATACGTTTTGCCGGTTTGTATGCCATCAGGATTTTTTATTGGGTTGCCCCAACTAACCTGCTCATCATCAAAAACATTGATCTCCGTAACAAAACTACTGGTAAGCATGTGGCGGAACAAAGGGGGATCAACTTTTTCCCCCAGCTTTTCAGGTATAACAACATTCTCGGTGAGCTGTTCAATATTTGAAGCCTCAAGTCCGAAGTTGCCGTTCCTCACTACTTTAAGCACCAACCCGTCAACTATTCCGTGGCTCATTAACGGGGTGCCTTTCACCCCCAGTTCGTTTGTGTACCAAATTTCAATAGAATTGGAACGCAACGTGGCTTTTGCCTTTTTACAGCGATGCCCCAGGATCTCTTCAGCCCCATCCGTTTCTATGATTTCAGGATATTCTGAAAAATCAGTTTCCATATAAATCCTTTTCCCATTGAACAGATCTGCAACCTGGTATGTTTTCCCTGTTGCATAGTCAATAAAATCAAGTTCTTCCGGGGTTTGTGGTATTTGCCTGATCCCCGAATTGTCGGTATATGACTTTGCTGTTTTACCGGTAGCTTCTAAATATATTTTACTGTCGCTCCCTGATAATTTACCGTTTATTATGGTTTGGTATTGGATTTTCAGGGCTGAAGAAATTTGTTTTGCATTCAAGCATACAGAGGACACAAAAATAAAAGATATTGTTAAGAAAGATCGTTGTATTGTTTTCATATTGCCTTTTCCCCTAAATTATTTTTAACTGTTTTTGCCTATTTTGCTTGAACTATCGCCAGCCAGTTCATCCCTCAAGTTAAAAAAAAATCCGTTCACAGAAAAAAATTACTTGCTCGCTTAATAAACAAGAAATAACAACGTTTATATTTTCGGCACACACGCACGATTACAAAGGTTACTACATTTATCGCACTCAGAAAACGGGGATAATTACCAACGCAAAAAATAGTGGAGATGAAAACATTGTTTATTATTTTGTGGCTGGCGGCAGGTGACATGCCGGGATTGGCTTGTGCAGGGAACAGCTATCCACTAAATACGGGATACGGCGACAGCGTGTTGAACACCGCTGCCAACATAAATTATTTATCGCCGCTGGAAAAAGAAATTATATTTGAGATCAATAAGTTCCGTGCCGATCCTGCAAAATATGCAAAGGAACACATTGAGCCGCTTGCAAAAAACTATAAAGGTAATATGCTGTATTACCCGGGCGACCTGCCAATAAATACCCGTGAGGGGGTAAAGGCATTGAACGAATGTGTCAGCGAATTGAAAAAGAAAGCCCCCCTGCCCTTGCTTTATCCTTGCAAAGGGCTGGCACTGGCGGCAGAAGATCACGTAAAAGATCAATCGCGCACAGGCCGTACAGGGCATGGCGGCAGCGATAGTTCAAATTCAAGGACAAGGATCGAACGTTATGGCCAGTGGAAAGTGCGCATAGCAGAAAACATTTCGTACGGCGGCATCACAGCACAACAAATAGTTATTTATCTTTTAATCGATGACGGTGTTCGCGACCGTGGGCACCGGAAAAATTTCCTTAACCCCGATTTTAAAAAAGTGGGGGTAGCTATGGGGGAACACCCAGAATACGGGATTATGACCGTAATGGACCTTGCCGGTGGTTTTGTCGAAAGGTAGGTGGCAGCTTATTGGCGTGGCAGGGCAATACCGTCGTGATAATTGTTGCCGGATTACATTTATGTTGGAAGTCCGAAAAACATACACTTATACCATGCAACGATACCTAAAAACAACAATTTTATGGCACTAAAGGAGGTGCAATCCTGTTTTTTTTCATCTTTAGGCATCCTATTGTTCGTTAATTAAAAAAAAGATCCTTAATTTGACATCACTAAAAATTTAAAAATAATTTATGCGGTTTTTTGAATAATGAAAAATACGTACACCGATCTAATAGAGCAATCCTATTATTTTCCTCAGGAAGGATTCGACCTCCAGGATGGCTATCTCACGTTTTATGGCGTTTCGCTAAAGTACCTGATAGAAAAATACGGCACCCCTTTCCGGTTGATGTACCTGCCGCGCATAGGGGATCAGATAAAGAAGGCCAGGAATCTCTTCCGGAGGGCCATAAAAGCAGAAAACTACCAAGGTACCTATAACTATTGTTACTGCACAAAAACATGCCATTTCCACCACGTAATAAGTAAAGCGCTGCAATACGGCGTAAACCTTGAAACCTCATCATCTTTCGATATCGACCTGATTATAAACTTATATAAGAAGGGGGAACTTGAAAATACTGTAAGACTGGTACATAACGGATATAAAACAGACAACTATATCAGGAAAATCATCTCTTTGCAGGATCTAGGTTTCACAAATTCGACCATCATCCTCGACAATAAAAACGAGCTAAAAAAAATCCTTTCGATGGCAGGAAAGAAAAAAATCAAAATCGGGATACGCAAAGCCATCGATGAAGAACCGCAACGTGCATATTACACCTCCCGGCTGGGCATAAGGGCTTCCGACATACTTGACGTGTACAGGAACCATATAAAGGATAAAGAAAATTTAGAATTGACCATGCTGCACTTTTTTGTCGATTCGGGCATCAAAGACACCCTTTATTACTGGGGGGAGTTCCAGAAATCGATGAAAATGTATATTGAACTGAAAAAGGAATGCCCAACCCTAAACAACCTGAATTTGGGTGGCGGTTTTCCCATCAGGAACCACTTGGGGTTTGAGTACGATTACGAATATATGATTCGTGAAATTGTAAAAAACATAAAGGAAATGTGCAATGCCGAAGGGATTAAGGAACCGGACATTTACACAGAATTTGGGAAATATACCGTTGGGGAAAGCGGCGCTACTATTTTTTCGGTTTTAGAGCAAAAACAGCAAAACGATACAGAACTCTGGTATATCATAGACAACAGTTTAATGAATACGATACCGGATGCATGGTCTATTTTTGAGAAATTTATTTTGCTTCCGGTAAACAAGTGGGGGAACGAATACACCCGGGTAAATATAGGAGGGATCAGTTGCGACCATTCCGATTATTATAACTCGGAAGATTTAAACCAGCAAATTATGCTGCCGCGCTACAGCGGAAGGAGCAGCGAACCATTGTTCCTTGGGTTTTTCCATACCGGTGCCTACCAAGACTCAATTAGTGGGTACGGAGGTATAAAACACTGCCTCATACCATCGCCGCAACATGTTATTATCGACCGCAACGAAACAGGCAATTTCGTAGATTATGTGTACCGTACAGAACAAACAGTTGAAGATATGTTCAATATACTGGGGTATTAATATAAAAATAATAGCAATTCATTTAATATTAAATTAAAATTATAATATTCCGTTTTAAACTATATATTTGCACAAATTTTTGTACCTTTTCATTCATATTTTCGTTATTACCAAGGTAAAAACCGAAACTATTAAGGGAAATTCAACATTTTTATTTGGGAACACATAACAAGGGGCAAAGGACCTCCTGAAATATATTTTCTTCTTGACGGAAGAAACAATACAACGCTAACATACGTTAAATTAGAGAGTAAATAAAGGATAGGTTCGTAAAAAGGAAGTTTTATTTTTGGTTAGTAAGCAGTATTTATTTATACTTGCAGCCGGATTTCAAGGAATTCACGTCCCCGCGTCATTTGTTCCTAAATAATTTCAAGTTTATAGTTCACAAGAAGGAATAATTAAGTTTAAACAATGTACGATATTTTAGAATTAAACAAGAAACTCGTTCCTGAGTTGCGGGAGATCGCTAAAGATCTCAGTATTAAAAGAGTAGAATCTTACAAGAAACAAGATCTGGTATACAAGATCTTGGACACGCAAGCCATTCAGGAAGCAGAGAAAAAAGAACAGAAACCATCCACAGGGAAGGCTCAAGGCAAGGATGACAAATCAATAATAAATATATTGCGGAAGAAGCCCGAACACAAGGAAGAAGAAGAACCGCCACAGAAAGAAAAACAGAAAGGCAGGAGGCCACGCCGTGAAAGGGTAGAGCCTGTGATAAAGCATGAAAAAGTAGCCCATGCCAAAAAGAAACAAGAGAAAAAAGATCCTGTAACCCAATCAAGGCAGGATCAGATAAAAGCCATTATAAAAGGTTTTAACAGGGAAAAATCCCCCTTTGAAGAAAATGAGCAGAAAGCTATAGAACAACCACAAAACCAGCAGCCAGCACCGCCTGTGCCCGATGCCCCCAGCCAAGGGAAAGCCCAGCCGGAGGAAGTTGCAAAACAAGAAGAGACAAAAGAACAGGCACCAAAGGCCAAACAAGAAAACCAGCAAAAGCAACAATACCCACAGGACAAACCAAAACAACAGAAGCCCGAAAACAAGCACAACGGGCACCAGAACCATAACAACCAAAACAATGGAAATGGAAGTGGCAATGGCAGCCTCAAAAGCAAAGCATACGAATTTGAAGGCATAGTAACCAATATTGGGGTATTGGAAATTTTGCAGGACGGTTACGGCTTCTTGCGTTCATCGGATTATAATTACCTGAACTCGCCCGATGACATTTATGTTTCTCAATCGCAAATAAAACTGTTTGGGCTAAAAACCGGCGATACCGTTAAAGGCACTATCCGCCCGCCCAAAGAAGGCGAAAAATATTTCCCCTTGATAAAAGTGCTGGAAATAAACGGCAGGAACCCTGGCTATATCCGGGACCGGGTGCCGTTTGATCACCTTACCCCCCTATTCCCAAACGAAAAATTCAGTATCACCGGAAACGGGCACGACAATATCTCGACAAGGATTGTGGACATGTTCGCCCCAATTGGCAAAGGACAGAGGGGGCTAATTGTTGCCCAGCCAAAAACAGGGAAAACAGTCCTTTTAAAAGAAATTGCAAATGCAATAGCAGCTAACCACCCAGAAGTTTACATGATCGTATTGCTAATCGACGAACGCCCGGAAGAAGTTACCGACATGGCCCGTAGCGTTAACGCCGAGGTAATTTCCTCAACATTCGACGAACCGGCAGACAAACATGTGAAAGTTGCCAATATTGTCTTGGAAAAAGCCAAAAGGTTGGTCGAGTGCGGCCACGATGTTGTCATCCTGCTAGATTCCATTACACGTTTGGCAAGGGCATACAATACGGTACAACCGGCTTCGGGCAAAGTACTTTCCGGCGGGGTGGATGCAAACGCGCTACACAAACCCAAACGTTTCTTCGGTGCGGCACGGAATATTGAAGAAGGTGGCTCTTTGACAATTCTTTCTACTGCCCTTACCGAAACAGGTTCTAAAATGGACGATGTTATTTTCGAAGAATTTAAAGGCACCGGTAATATGGAATTGCAACTCGACAGGAAACTCTCAAACAAAAGGATTTTCCCGTCAGTGGACATACCCACATCAAGTACACGGAGGGAAGACTTACTGCTGCCAAAACAAGTCCTCGACAAATTATGGATACTTCGCAACTACCTTGGCGACATGAATTCGCTGGAAGCAATGGAATTTATGAAAACAAGGTTAATGCGCTCAAATTCAACAGAAGAATTCTTAGCATCAATGAACGATGGCTAAAATATAAGCACAGGTATCTGGTTGCCATGTTTTTGTTAAAACAAAAACATGGCAACCATGAGACAGCATATCCCCATTGTCCCTGACATAACCACATCTTCGTTTTTTGCCTTGTTAAGAGTGTCACAAAAGCATCAAAAGACCCCCATAAAGTACACCGGTGGAACACAAAAAAATGCAAAGCACTGATAATCAATCCATATTTTTATGCCCTTTGCGGAATATTCCCCGTTTTTAGCATGAGGAAAATTCCTATAGGGCCTTCTTCGTTTTTTTGTGGGGCGTGCGACAAAATCTTCTTCTCAGGTAAAACACCAACCGGTTCGATGAAAGCCAGTCATAAACATTATTGTTTTTACCGTATGCACAATTTATTTTTACCAATTATAAATTGCAGCTATTTTGCATTTTTGCTATATCCAGATTGCAAAATAAGCAAAAATAGGGTTATTTTTGTCTAAAATCATAATACTTGGAATATTTTCAGCATACACATAAATCATTACTCGAAAGCTCAGGGGAAACCATAAAAAGAGAACTCGCGAACAGCATTGACTGGAGCGATCGGTTGATAGCAATAAAAGGGTTCAGGGGGGTTGGAAAAACCACCTTCCTGCTCGACTACCTGAAAAAATATTTCCCTGACGACAATTCGGCACTTTATATAAACCTTAACAGCCTCTACTTTACGAAACGAAAAATCAGTTCTTTTGCCGATGAGTTTAGCAAGCGGGGGGGTAAACTGCTCCTGCTCGATCAAATCCAAAAATACCCTGACTGGTCATCGGATATAAAGAAATGTGTGGAGGATATCCCAGATTTAAAAATTATTTTTACGAGTTCGCCTGTATTGCGGATCGCCGAAGGAAACCCTGAGCTACAAGGCATTGCCAGTATTTATCACCTGGAAGGGCTTTCGTTCCGCGAATACCTGAATTACCAGACCGGGAAAAAGTTCGATTTTTACACACTTGAGGAAATTTTACAAGGGCATGTTGAAATTGCATCGGATATAGTTTCGCAGGTAAGGCCCCTGGCTTACTTCGACGGATATCTGAAGAACGGGTATTTCCCCTATTTCATCGACAGCCCGGTTTTCTACATGAACGGACTTCTGAAAAATGTCAACCTTGCCCTTGAAATAGATGTCCCTTATATAAACCAAATTGAATTAAAATATTTGCCCAAACTCAAAAAACTGTTGCATATCATAGCATCAGAAACGCCATTTACGCCGAATGTTAGTAAATTGGCAACCGCAGTGAAGACATCAAGGGCAACAATAATGAATTACCTTAAATACTTGAAAAATGCCAAGCTGATCCAATTATTGTATTCAACCGGTGATGACGAGCAGATGAAAAAACCGGACATGGTTTACATGCACAACACTAACCTTTTGTATGCCATAGCCCCGGACAATACTGACAGTTTGAATTTAAGGCATACGTTCTTTTACAACCAGGTAGCTTGCAAAAACGATATAAAAAGCTCTGCAAAAGCCGATTTCTGCGTCAACGGGAAATACCATTTTATCGTAGGGGGCAGGAAATTGGAACCAAGCTCAGATATTTATGCAGCCTCAGATGTAATTGAAATAGGGGAAGGCAAAAAAATACCGTTATGGCTTTTGGGGTTCTTGTATTAGGGACTGGTTGTTTCTCGATGTACTATAAATGAAAAAATTATGTCATACAAAACATTGGAATTATTAGGATTGTTGAAAACCGGACTGCTAAAAAACAAAAAACCATATAATCTGTTACATGAAAAAATAGATGTTCTGGGCAGAGAAATTGAACTGGTTATAAAAGGGATTGACGTACACCATCAAACCAAAAGAATGAGTATAAGAAACCAAATACCCAGCTTCCAGAATATAATAACAACTTAAATAAGAATAAAAGATGGCTAAACAAAAAAAATTCGTAACATGCGATGGTAACTACGCTGCGGCTTACATGAGCTACATGTTTAGCGAAGCGGCCTGTATCTACCCTATTACCCCTTCATCAACAATGGCAGAGTATGTCGATGAATGGGCTGCAAATGGAAAAGTAAACCTGTTTGGGCGCCCTGTGCGCCTGGCCGAGATGCAAAGCGAAGGCGGGGCTTCCGGAGCAGTGCACGGTTCGCTCCAAAGTGGGACATTAACCTCGACTTACACTGCATCGCAGGGATTGTTACTGATGATCCCAAATATGTATAAAATTTCTGGCGAGTTATTGCCAACAGTTTTCCATGTTAGCGCCCGGGCACTTGCCGCTCATGCACTGTCGATTTTTGGCGACCACAGCGATATTTATGCTGCCCGCCAAACCGGTTTTGCCATGTTGGCGTCCGGCTCGGTACAGGAAGAAATGGATCTGGCAGGTGTGGCCCACCTTGCAACAATAAAATCACGTATCCCTTTTGTGGCATTCTTCGATGGATTCCGTACTTCGCACGAGCTTCAGAAAATTGAAGCGATAGACATGGAAGAAATGAGGCCCCTTGTAGACATGGAAGCCCTGAAAGAATTCCGCAAAAAAGCACTGAACCCTGAAACACCTGTAACCCGAGGGACTGCCCAAAACCCAGACATCTATTTCCAGGGCAGGGAATCGGCAAATAAATTTTATAATGCCGTTCCTGCCATAGTAGAAAATTATATGAAGGAAATAGGGAAAGTTACAGGGCGCAAATACGACCTTTTCGATTACTATGGGGCAGAAGATGCCGAGAACATTGTTGTCGCAATGGGATCGGTTACCGAAACAGCCAAAGAGATAATTGATTATTTAACCTCCCAGGGAAAAAAAGTTGGTTTGGTAGCAGTACACCTCTACCGCCCCTTCTCAACCCCTCATTTAATGAAGGCACTGCCTGCAACAACCAAACGTATTGCAGTTTTGGACCGCACCAAAGAACCTGGTTCGCTTGGAGAACCATTGTACCTCGATATCCGCAATTCAATTGGGGAAGCACTGGAGGCCGGGATTGCCCCATTTAAAGAATGGCCGGTTATTGTAGGCGGACGTTACGGCTTAGGCTCGAAAGACACAACACCGGCTCAAATCCTTGCTGTTTACAAAAACCTCGAAATGAACGAGCCTAAAAATAAATTCACCATTGGCATTGTTGACGATGTTACATTTACATCTCTCCCACTGCTCCCCGAAATGAAAGTTTCGCCGGAAGATTTGGTTGAAGCTAAATTTTACGGGTTGGGATCTGACGGAACTGTTGGCGCCAACAAAAATTCAATTAAAATTATTGGAGAATCAACCGATAAATATTGCCAGGGTTATTTTGAATACGACTCTAAAAAATCAGGGGGGTTTACCTGTTCCCACCTGCGTTTTGGCGACAGCCCCATACGTTCGACTTACTTAGTGACCACAGCCGATTTCGTGGCATGCCATGTCCCGGCATACCTTCACATGTACGATGTGTTGAAAGGGTTGAAAAAAGGCGGTTCGTTCCTTCTCAATTCAATATGGGATGTTGAAGAAACCAAAAAACACCTGCCGGACAAAATGAAAAAGTACCTGGCCGAAAACGAAATCAATTTCTATATCATAAATGCAACCAAATTGGCTACAGAAATTGGCTTGGGGAACAGGACCAACACCATACTTCAATCGGCATTCTTTAATATCACAGGGGTGATCCCTTTTGAAATGGCCGTAGAGCAAATGAAAAAATTCATAGTAAAATCATATGGCAAGAAGGGGGAAAACATTGTAAACATGAACTATGCAGCCGTTGATGCCGGCGGCAAAAACGTAGTCAAAGTTGAAGTCCCTACAGAGTGGGAATCTATAGAAACCGAGGGGGAAAATGAAGTAACTGGCCGCCCCGGTTATATCAAAAATGTTGTTGACGTAATGAATGCCCAAAACGGCAACAGCCTTCCTGTTTCAACGTTCGTTGGTGCAGAAGACGGGACATTCCTTTCCGGCACAACTGCTTACGAAAAACGGGGCATTGCCATCAATGTGCCCGAATGGCAGGCCGAAAACTGTATCCAGTGTAACCAGTGTGCATATGTTTGCCCGCATGCAGCAATACGTCCGTTCTTGTTGACAGAGGAAGAAGTTGCCGCAGCACCTGCCGGGACAAAGGTAATTGATGCGGCCCCGGCCAAACAATTTAACGGATTGAAATTCAAAATCCAGGTTTCGCCGCTCGACTGTACAGGTTGCGGTAATTGTGCCGAGGTTTGCCCTTCCAAAAATAAAGCACTGGAAATGAAAACCCTTGAGTCGCAGATGGACGAAGATGTGCGTTATAGGTACATGGACGAAAAAGTGGGTTATAAAGAAAATGTTGTAGACAAATTCAAAACAGTTAAAAACTCACAGTTTGCCCAACCATTATTCGAATTTTCAGGAGCCTGTGCCGGGTGTGGCGAAACGCCTTACATAAAAACCATCACCCAGCTATACGGTGAACAGATGATGGTAGGTAATGCCACAGGCTGTTCTTCTATATACGGAGGTTCTGCCCCTTCAACACCTTACTGTAAGCACAAAGTAAGCGGGCATGGCGTGGCTTGGGCCAACTCGTTGTTCGAAGACAACGCTGAATATGGTTTTGGGATGGCAGAAGGGGTAAGCACCCAGCGCGACCGTTTGGAAATGGTAATGAAAGCAGCCCTGGACAATGGCGCCAGCGATGCAGAAAAAGAAGCTTATACTGCATGGATTGAAGGCAAAGACAATGCCGCTGCTTCCAAAGCTGCATCCGAAAAAGTATTGGCTGCTGTAGAAGGGATAAAATCAGAAACCGCAGACATTATCCGCGAATTAAAACAATACCTGGTCAAAAAATCGGTTTGGGTATTCGGTGGCGACGGATGGGCATACGATATTGGCTACGGTGGGCTAGACCATGTATTGGCAAGCGGACAGGACATTAACGTGTTGGTAATGGACACCGAGGTTTACTCAAACACCGGAGGGCAGTCATCAAAATCAACCCCAGTAGGGGCTGTGGCCAAATTTGCCGCCGCCGGCAAACGTATCCGCAAAAAAGACCTTGGCACAATGGCAATGACTTATGGTTATGTGTATGTTGCACAAGTAGCTATGGGAGCTAACCAGGCCCAATATTTCAGGGCGCTGAAAGAGGCCGAAGAATATCCTGGCCCATCGTTGATTATCGCTTATTCCCCATGTATAAACCACGGATTGCGTGCAGGCATGGGCAAATCGCAACTGGAAGAAAAGAAAGCCGTGGAATGTGGGTACTGGCACCTGTACCGCTACAATCCGACAATGGAACAGAAGGGGGAAAACCCGTTTTCTCTCGATAGCAAAGAACCTAATTGGGGCGAATTCCAGAATTTCCTGAAAGGTGAAGTCCGCTATACTTCTTTGATGAAAGCGTTCCCTGCCGAAGCAGAACAGTTGTTCAGCGCTGCCGAAGACAATGCAAAATGGCGTTACAATTCGTACAAACGGTTTGCCGCTATGGATTTCTCTCCGGCAGAGTAGTGACAGCAGAGACTCCTCCTGCCCTTCCGTCAACAGGGAAATAGGATCCAGATAAAAAAAACGTCCCGTTATTTGCGGGACGTTTTTTTTTGTGGCAACGGGCATCGGGGAAACCTCCCGGACGGTCAATAAAAAAGGGGCTTTTAAAGCCCCTTGTGGTCAATTGCCCTCGTAATTTTGTGCCCTTGATTAGGGTGGGTTGTATCAATATTTTAACCGTGTAAGTTGTTGGTGCTGCCCTAACCAGCGAAAAAGTGAATTAATAAAGCTTTATCATTTACATCCTGAACTTTGGCAACGATTACAGGGAATGCAAGATATAAGTTGGAATGGTTTTAAAATGGATTACACCAGAATAGAAGATTTTACGAAAATGTTTGAAGCGGAAAAGCTGCAATTGTCGCTTTTCCCTAATTGCTTTGAAGAAGCAAAGGCGGGCGGGCAAAAAATAAATTACGGCAAAGTCGCAATATAGCTGATTAAATGCTCTATCGTAGCTTTGCATATAACGAAGATATATATTGTAGTCTTAACACGTTGACAACGGCGTTAATAACTAATTTACCCTACGCCACTACAAATTTGTACCTTTGTAAGAACAGTAAAGACTGCCCATTTATTTGGGTAGGGCTTTTTTTATGTGTAGAAAAATAATTCAACATATATCAACACAAAAGAAATTGATAAACGGATTGTCAAGCAGTATATTTTATGCCGTCAACGAACTTGAAATACCGGGAACGGTAAAAGAACACAACCAAATATTATAGGCTAAGTTGGAATTATTGAAAAATACCGATAGGGTAGTTTGCGCTTTTGAGAATGGGGTTTGCAAGAACTGATTTATATTTTTTGATACTCCTAATTCTTGTAACATCCCGCATTTTTGAATAATATTTATAATTTCTGGCACTCATTTATTAAGTTTTGTACCCCCTTAGCTTCTCTAAAAGTATAAAAAAACACCTCGGTACGAAAAAAAGTATCACCCTGCTTTGTGGTACGATTTTCAACACCTACCTTTGCAGAGTAATAATAAAGCAAAAGATATGAAACTAACAGAAAAAGAAAAAGAACTGATTGAAGCAATCAGGAACTTTAAAAATTCAAAACACAATCCGAGTTTAAACCTCGAAATTTTTGCAATAAGATTATTCGAAAAACTACTCTACGGTGAAGAAGATTAACCACGGCGGGGCGTAAACCCTGCCTTTAAAATAGACATTATGGAAGCAATAGTTAAAGGAAAAACAGAAACGCTAAGAAATCAGTTAAAAGATATTATAGTAGAAATATCGTGGGCTAAAGTTGCACATAGGTATTTTGGCAAAAGTGCTGGATGGTTATATCATAAATTAGACGGAGTGAACAGCCACGGGAAAAAAGTTGATTTTACTCTTGAAGAAAAGAAACAGCTAAAGGCAGGATTATTAGATTTGGCAGGCAGGATTGCCCTTGCTGCCGAAAATATAAAATAGGCTCAAAATTTGTTTTATTATTACACCTAAACCACTATGTGGAGCCTGCATGGTGGTTTTTTAGTGTTTTACATTAATTTCTTTGTGTCATTTAATATTTTATGCTTTAAAATCTTTGCACAAATCTGCGATTTCTTTTAAATAGGCATTTGTCCGCTGATTAGTTATAATTGGAAAAACATAACCGTAACGCTCAAGTATGGCTTTTGCTTTTGGAAATACGGGAACGGTATAAAAAGAGTTGGTCTTTACCCTCTTGTTGGTTATCCACTCTACGCCGTCCTCAAACTCAATATCCTCTTTCGTAAAATTTTCCAGGTCCTTGAAGCTTATCCCCGTATAGCAGGAAAGGACAAACATGTCCCTGACCTGGGCAAGCCTTTTTACCCCAAATTCTTTGTTTTCCATTTTCCTAAGCTCATCATCCGTCAAGTATTTCCTGTCTGTCGGTTCGGGCGCATCGGGCTTGAACCTCAAATACGGGTTCTTTTCAATTTTTAATACACCCTTGTCTATGATTTTTTTAATGAACAATTTTAAAACCTGGTGTTGCTTGCGTATCGAAGATTTGCTCAAGCCCCGCCTTTTCAGGTATTGGTCAAAATCGACGATGTTGTCATAAGTTATGTCCGAGTATGTTTTTATTTTCCCGTGCCTCTTTATATGGGACAAACAAGTGTTGTAGTTGCTTATCGTGCTGTCCGACCTGCCGGAGTTCCACGCTTCCGTTTCAAAAAACTTTAAAAAATTCCCCTCTGGGGTGTCGTTCAATATTTCGACCACCCTGTTAAAGTCAAGTTCATTCCCCTGTTGTATTTGCCTAAATTCTTCGGACTCTATTTTGGATTTAAAATCTGAGAGGTATTTGTTAATCTCGATTTTGTTAGGCACCTGTTTGACTTCCTGTTTCTTTTCGTCCCAGCATTTAGGGGTTACATAAACCCCGGCACTAATAAATTTCTGGGTACTACTTTTTGTCAAACGTAGCTGTATCAAGGCTTTTCCGTGTTCGTTCAATTTATTTTTCCGGTTGAACACGAACCGGCACAAAACTTTTCTTGGTACTACTAAAGTAATACCAATTTTGTCTAAAAGTGACCTTATGGTACTATATTTTTGTGGCAACGGGCATCGGGGAAACCTCCCGGACGGTCAATAAAAAAGGGGCTTTAAAAGCCCCTTGTGGTCAATTGCCCTCGTAATTTTGTGCCCAGTAAAGGACTCGAACCTTCACGTCCAATTGGACACTAGTCCCTGAAACTAGCGCGTCTACCAATTCCGCCAACTGGGCTTTGAGCGGTGCAAATATAAAAAAAATCCTGTCCCTTGTTTGCACAAATGGGATCTATTTGCGGCATAACCCAAACATTTGGCACTTTTACCACAGAATCAATACATTTTAATTTGTTCCTGCGAGGTGATCTTCTCGCAATACCGGCATTTCAGCTCCAACGATTCCTTTGAAATTACCGTAAAACATGTCGATATTTTTTCGTGGTTGGTAATACACTTAGGGTTGAAACATTTTACTATCCCTTTAATAACCTCGGGGATTTCAACTATTTTTTTCTCAACAACTTCATAATCGCGTATAATGTTAAGCTTAGCATGTGGGGCAATGAGGGCAATCTTGTTTATTTCGTCGTTCTCGAAAAATCTGCCGGAAACTTTAATTATTGCCTTGCACCCAAGTTTCCCGCTTTCAAGGTTTGTCCCAAAGGTAATTTGGTTTTCGATTTTATCGAGCCCTAAAATAGAAATAACCTCAAACAGGTTTTGGGCAGGGATATGGTCGATTACCGTCCCGTCTTTTATCGCGCTTACTTTTAATTTCAATTTCTTTTTTATGTCGTTGTTCATCTCCGTCTATTTTAAGTTCATGGTATGGGCAATAATAGCTTCACGGGTATAAACGCCGTTTAATGCCTGTGTGAAATAGTATGCCTTGTCGTCGCCGTCAACGTTGGTGTGGATTTCGTTCACGCGGGGCAGAGGGTGCAAAATTTTCATGTTGGGCTTTGTGTTTTTCAGCATCGGTTTTTTCAGGATGTAAATATTTTTCACTTTTTCATATTCAATAGGATCCGAAAAGCGTTCTTTTTGCACCCGGGTCATGTAAATAATGTCTGCCTCGCTTATTATGTCGGTAAATTCGGTGTGTTCAAAATACCTTATGCCTTTCTCCTTTAAGAATAGCTTGTAAACCTTTGGCATTTGTAGTTCTTCGGGGGCGATAAAATTAAATATCGGGGCACCGAATTCCGACATGGCCATTAACAGTGAATGTACTGTCCTGCCGAATTTCAGGTCGCCAACCATAAAAATGTTCATGTTGTCGAGCGTGCCTTGTGTTTTCAATATTGAATACATGTCGAGCAGGGTTTGTGTTGGGTGCTGGTTTGCCCCGTCCCCGGCATTTATTATCGGCACTGTAGAAATTTCAGAGGCATAGCGTGCAGCCCCTTCCAGAGGGTGGCGCATGACGATCAGGTCGGCATAGTTGCTCACCATTTTAATGGTGTCGTGGAGCGTTTCGCCTTTTGTCGCGCTCGAACTGCCAGGGTCTGCAAAACCGATTATCCGCCCCCCAAGCCGGCTAATTGCGGTTTCAAAGCTCAGGCGTGTGCGGGTAGAGGGTTCAAAAAAAAGCGAAGCCACTACCTTGCCTTTCAGCAGGTCCTGGTTCGGGTTTTCTTCGAACTCGGCTGCCAGCTTCATAATTTTCAGATATTCGTCTTTCGAGTAATCTGTAATCGAGATCAAATCTTTTTTCATTTTATGCCTAACTTATTTTGTCCTAAATGCTCTTAATTCCAACCCCGTAAAAGTCTCCAAATATTTTTTCTGCCTTGTCGGCTTCCGATTTCCTGACAGCAAAGTCGAGTTTGCAGTCGATTCCGAAATCAGTGCCTAGTATCCTATAATTTCCCTGTTTCAGTATGTTCATCACATCGTTCAACACTGGGTAGTTAAAATGTATCTGGTAACGGCGTTCAATTGTTTTGGCAACAATTTCCAATTTGCCCAACACATCGGCAGTTGCGTTTTTGTAAGCATTTATCAGGCCGCTTACGCCAAGCAAGGTCCCGCCGAAATACCTGACAACAACAACAAGTATGTTAGTGACGCCGTAACTTTGCAGTTGCCCCAAAATAGGCTTCCCCGCAGTTGAAGAAGGTTCGCCGTCGTCGTTGGCCCTGCATATAATTTCTTCGGTGCCCAGCCGCCATGCATAACAATGGTGGCGGGCGCTGTGATGTTCTTTTTTCAACTTGCCTACATGTCCTTTTATTTCTTCTTCGGAAGTAACCGGAAAAGCATAGGAAATAAATTTGCTGCCTTTGTCTTTAAAATATCCTTCTCCTGGTTTTTCTATGGTATTGTATTTATCTCCCATCGCAATTAACAAGATCAAAAAAAAGCACCCGTTCCCAGGTGCTTTCCGTTACATTTTCAATTTCTTTTCGATGTCTTCAACATATTGTCGGAAATTTTTGTCAGTGTCTTTCAGGTTGTTCACCGTTTTACATGCGTGAAGCACTGTCGCGTGGTCCTTGTTGCCTATCTGTGCGCCAATGCTTGCAAGCGAATATTTGGTCAGGCTTTTGGAGAAATACATTGCAATTTGCCTGGCCTGTACAACTTCGCGTTTCCTTGTTTTTGTCTGTAGTGCGTCAACCGGCATACCGAAATAATCGCAAACCACTTTTGATATATATTCGATTGAAAGCTCGCGTTTCGAATTCTTAACCAGCTTTTTAATCAGTTTGGCTGCCAGTTCTATGGTTATTTCGCGCTTGTTGAGCATTGATTGGGCAAGCAACGAAACAAGGGCCCCTTCGAGTTCGCGCACATTATTTGAGACATGCGATGCTATGTATTCCAATACTTCATCGGAAAGCGAAAGCCCGTCTTTATATACTTTTCTCCTAAGTATTTCCATCCTCGTTTCAAAGTCTGGTGTCTGCAAATCGGCAGTCAGCCCCCATTTAAACCTCGACAACAACCGCTGTTCCATCCCCTTTAGCTCAATTGGCGGTTTGTCTGAAGTAAGCACCAATTGTTTCCCTGTTTGGTGTAGGTGGTTGAAAATGTGGAAAAAAGTTTCCTGTGTTTTCTCTTTGCCGGCAAACTCATGCACATCGTCCAAAATAAGTACGTCTATCATTTGGTAGAAGTGCAGGAAGTCGTTACGGTTGTTGTTCCGTGTGGCTTCGGTAAATTGTGTTTGGAACTTGTTGGCATTTACATATAAAACAACTTTGTCTGGGAAACTTTCCTTTACTGCTATCCCTATAGCCTGTCCAAGGTGTGTTTTCCCCAGCCCTGAGTTTCCATATATCATTAAAGGGTTAAAGGCTGTGCCTCCCGGATTTTGGGAAACGGCAAAACCTGCACTACGTGCCAAACGGTTACAATCGCCCTCAACAAAATTCTCGAATGTATTGTCCGGTTTTAGTTGCGGGTCGATCTGTAGTTTCTGTATCCCGGGTATTATAAAAGGGTTTTTTATTGAAGATTTTTCTTCTGAACGCAACGGGACGGTCAATGGTTTATTTTGGATTTTGTTATTGTTATTTGTAGGATAGCTTACGGTAAAAGGGGCATTCCCGTTATCTCGCGAATTGCCCATAACAACATTATATTCCAATTTTGCACCGTTCCCCAGTACCATGCGGAGTGTCTTCCTTAATATGTCTATAAATTGTTCCTCAAGGTATTCATAAAAAAAAGCACTGGGTACTTGTATCGTTAAAACGTTGTTTGCCAGTTTTACCGGTACTATAGGTTCAAACCATGTTTTGTAACTACTGGCAGGCACGTTATCTTTAATAACGCGAAGACACTTTTCCCACGCAGCTTTGTATTCGTTGCCCATTTTGAGTGAGGTTTTACAAGATAATATTAGTAATTCTCAGTATTCCCGAGAACAAAATTTGCGAAAAAAAACTTTAAAAAAAAATGAAAACACTATTGACTTTTTCATGATTTCTACATTGTTTTCGTTATCAGTGCTTTAAGAAAGTGATATTTTTTATTTTTTACAAACACCTGGCAGACAATGCATTACATATAATACGCTGATAGATAGCAGTATATCTGGTTGGTAACAGTGGGGTTTTCTTGTTAACACAATATATATTAACATAGACCGGTTCATTACCGCAACGATTTGAGCGCCTTTTCCAATTTCACCAACCGCCCGTTCTTAAAAGCAACTATTGTTGCCTCGGGGAATTTTGCCCTTACTTTTTTGTGCAGACCTGAAATTTCGTCATACGAATTTGAAGAACCTGTAAGATAAGAATAAGCCCCACTTGTTGAATATTCCTCAACTTTTGTTTTCAGCCCTTCAAATATCTTTGAATCCTCGGGGATTTGGTTTTTTGTAGATATCAGGTGTACTTTAAACACGATATTTTTTGAAGCAACATCTCCTTTGGCTGTAATGTAAACGTCCTTGCCCAGGTCAAGTGCCGAAAAATGAAGGTACCTCTTAGGGTTTGACTGTATATCGTTTATTAGCGACCCCAAATCACCGGAAAGGGCATTTATTGAGTTATACAATGCATCATCGTTTAGCAGCAGCCCGGCTGAATTGTCGTTGCTGTTTAATTTTTCGATGGTTGCCAAGAGCTTGTCCGATGCTTTCTGTAAATTGGACAGTACTGGCGAAACAGAAACCTGCGCAATGGTATCGCTAAATGCAGATAGGTTCTGGATGGTATTTTCGAGCCTGCCTGTATTTTTCCTAAAAGCCGATGTTACCGTATCTATGTTTACAATAATCCTTTGGATACTTTCTTTATCGGAAGAAACAATTTCGTTTAAATCGGCGGTGGTCTCTTCCAAATTTTCAATGGTCCTGTTTATGTTTTCAAAACTCTCAGACAGGTTCCTGCGCGCATTCTCATTAAAAATAACGGTCAACACCGTTACTGCCGAATCAAGCGTTGCCAAAAGTTGCTCGGCTTTATTCTTCAGCGGCAAAACCTGCATGCTTACCTGTTCCTTTAAATCGCCCTCAACTGCCCCCGGGATTGTGTCGTTTGAAACGTAGGTTTCATTTTCGTTGCTCAGGATCAATTTTATAGAACGTGTGCCCATGATGTCGCTACTGACTATTTGGGCGACAGAATTGACAGGGATGCTAAAATTTGCGTCAACCATAAGGGTCACAATAAGGTCCCCGCTATTGTCGGGGGTAAATGATATTTCTTTTACCTGCCCTACCTGGTAACCGTTCAATGTTACTTTGTTAGATTCTACAAGGCCGTCAACGCGCCCGTAAACAACATGGTAATATTTGTTTTGCTTGAATATGTCGTTTCCTTTAAGGTAACTTAAGCCCCAAATAAGGATCGTTATCGAGGCCACTATTAAAATACCAAGCCGTCCATATTTTGAAATCCGTATTTTCATATGTGCTGTTTTTATTTTATAACAGGAACTGGGTTGTTGTTGTTTATAGTAACGATAAACGCGCCTTTATATTTGCGTTGAAGCCTGTATTTTTCCCCTACCGCTTCATCGTATGAGCCGAATTTCCCTGAATAATATTTATACAAGCCCCCTGTGTCGATCTTAAAAATATTTTTTTCCCCCTTAAAATTAGCAGGTTTGGTGTCCAACGACCTTCTTGATGCCGCAACCTGTACCGAATAATATGTATCTGAAACCGGCACGTTAACTTCTTGCTCTTTCCCTTGCTCAATAATTTCCCTGTCAATATCCCCACCAGTAACCATCTCAATATTTCCACCGGCAAACATGTTGAAACTGCTTTTCCCTTCAATCCTTTTTTTATAGCCTTCAAAGGCGTTGAATACAGAAGACGCGATACTGGCCCGCCCGGCTTCGCCCAAAAGGTAATTCCTTTCGGACTGGTTACTTAAAAAACCGGCCTCGATAAGCACACTGGGCATTGTTGTTTTGCGGAGCACCAAAAAACCGGCTTGTTTCACGCTCCTGTCGTGCCTTTTTGACACCGTCCGGAATTGCTCCTGTACATCCTGAGCAAACATAATGCTTTGCCCCAGGTATTCATCCTGTAGCATTTCGAACATAATGTACGATTCTGATGAGTTCGGGTCAAAATTTTCGTATGTGGTGGAATAGTCGTCTTCAAGTAAGATTACCGAATTTTCTTTTTTCGCCACCTCCAGGTTTTCTTCGCTCCGGTGTTGCCCCAGCACAAATGTTTCCGTCCCCTGCACTGATTTGGCCGGAACATAATTGGCATGGATGGAAATAAAGAGATCTGCACCGTTTCTGTTTGCAATTTCCGCCCTTTTATATAAAGGCACAAAAACATCCTTTTGGCGGGTATATATAACTTTTACCGAAGGGTAATTTTCTTTTATGGCAGCACCAAGCCTTAGGGCAATGTCAAGGACAATATCTTTTTCGCGCGCAGCGGCAACCACTGCCCCGGGGTCTTTGCCCCCATGCCCTGCATCGATAACTACAACCGCAACCTTTGATTCATCTTTAAAAAAAAGAGAAGGGCTTTCCCCCATTATTTTGTTATTATTCCAAGGCAGGATAGAAAAAACAACGAGAAAGATGGACAAGCTCCGTTTCATAACAATAACTGTTTTCGTAACAAAAATAGAAATATTAGAATTATTTTGCATTTATTAGGGCTTTTGTATAGCCCTTATTTTTATTTTTGCACGGCAAGCCATGTAATAAAGGTTTTAATTCAGAAAACATTTTGCAGAAATTAGGTTTAACATATCTTCTAATTGTCTTTCATATATTTGCTTCTAGCCACGAGGCGAAAGGCAATGTGTGCCCGTTAAATGCAACCCGGCAAGACACAATCCCCCAGCAAGACACTACCATTGCCGGGAACATTGTACTGGACAGCATTGTGGCAGACACAATCTTGCCCGACTCAATTGCCCCGCCCGCCATAGAAGCTCCCATTGATTATAACGCAGAAGATTCGATCATTGTGTCTCTTGATGGGCAAAAGGTCTTTTTATATAATAACGCAAAGGTTACATACCAGACAATTGAACTGACTGCATTTTACATTGAACTCGACCTGGAGACCAAGGAAGTTTATGCCGAGGGGCTGCTGGATTCTACAGAAACACTCGTCCAAAAACCTATTTTTAAAGACGGGAACGAAGAATTTGAAGCAAAAACACTGCGCTACAATTTTGAAACAAAAAAAGGTATTATAATCCAGGTAGTTACCTCACAGGGGGAAGGGTTCCTGCATAGCGAAAGGACAAAAAAAATATCGGACGATGTATTTATGGCACGGGACGGGAAATACACCACCTGCGATGCAGAACACCCGCATTTTTACCTGCACCTCTCAAAAGCAAAAGTAATTTCGAACAATAAAATTATTACAGGCCCGGCATACATGGTTTTGGAAGACTTCCCTATATATTTCCCTTTCCTGCCGTTTGGTTTTTTCCCAAGCACGCCGAGCTACTCCTCGGGTATCATTGTCCCTACCTACGGGGAAGAGTCGAACCGCGGTTTTTACCTGCGCGATGGAGGGTACTACTGGGCCGCCGGACAATATTTCGACCTGGCCCTGCGGGGAGATATTTACTCAAAAGGCTCTTGGGCCACTAAACTACATACCAACTACAAAAAACGTTACAAATTCGGCGGCAGTTTCGATTTTAAATACAACCTGAACAAATATGGAGAGAAAGGGCTGGACACCTATTACGAATCGAAACAGTTTGCCGTAACCTGGAGCCACAGCCAGGACGCAAAAGCAAACCCAAGCCAGACATTCTCGGCCAGCGTGAACTTCTCTACCAGTGGTTACGACAAACAAAACTCATATTCAAGCATCGATTACCTGTCGACCTCAAAATCATCAAGTGTGTCGTTTACTAAAAAGTTTGAAAACACACCTTTTAATGTATCTGTCAACCTAAGGCATTCACAAAATTCAACAGACTCTTCCATAACCCTGTCTGTGCCGGAGATGACCTTTAATATGTCAAAAGTATATCCTTTCCGCAGCAAAAACCAATCTGGGCCAACAAAATGGTACCAGAACTTCAGCATAACCTATACGGGCAACCTGAAAAACTCTATTACGGCCAACGAAAAAGAAGTACTACACAAATCAATTACCAAAGACTGGCGTAACGGCATAAAACACAGCGTCCCTATTTCGTTGCCAAGCTTCTCACTTTTAAATTATTTAAACTTCAGCCCTAGTTTTAGCTACAACGAAAAATGGTATTTTAAAAAGTATGACTACCATTATGACCCAACTGAGTATTATTATGATGATGACGGTGATTCAAGTTATGTGCATGTAAATACCATTACCGGGCTAAACCGTGTTTACAATTATTCGTATAGTTTAAGCAGCTCTACCAATATTTACGGAATGTATACGCCCAAGAATACCGATTCCAGGATAAAAAACATACGTCATAAAATGACCCCAACAGTAAGTTTTAGCTACACCCCCGATTTTGGTGCTGCCAAATATGGTTACTGGCAGGCGGTACAGGCCGACACATCAGGGACAATAAAATATTTTGACGTAAACGACAATGGTATTTACGGAGGATCGCCAAGCCGGGGAGCTTCGGGATCCATTTCTTTCTCACTTACCAACAGCCTGGAGATGAAGGTGCTTAACAAGAACAAGGTTGGGGGGAGTGGCAAAAAGGAAGGGGAAGTGGTGCAAGGGGGCGACATGGCAGGGAACAACGGCGAAAGTGAGGGAGAAGAAAAAAGCGATGAAAAATATAAAAAAGTAAAACTCATTGACAACCTCGGCTTTAGCGGCTCGTATAATTTAATAGCAGATTCATTAAATTTGAGCACAATAAGTTTACGTGCGCGCACCACCATAAAAGGTGTCAGCATCAACACTTCTGGGACATTGGATCCATATATGGTTAACGAGGAGGGCACCCGGATCAACAAATTCGCATGGAACGAGAGGAACGGGATTGGAAAATTAGGGCGGCTGACACGGGTAAACCTTTCATTTGGGATGCAATTCAAATCGAAACAAGGCAAGGAACAGGCCGATGAAAACAAAAAATTGATAGAAGAAGAGGATGTCCTGCCTGGCGACTATGAAAATTATTACGACTTTAATGTACCCTGGAGTTTTAATTTTGATTATAACTTTGGCTACTCTGGGCCTTCGAAACTGGGAGGCAAAGGCAGTTTTACACAAACACTGGCATTGAGGGGGCAATTAAGTTTTACCGAGAATTGGAATGTAAACATGAATACAAACTTCGATATTGTGGCCGGCGAGTTTTCGTATACTACCTTTAATGTGACCCGTGATTTGCATTGCTGGCAAATGTCGTTTAATTTTGTACCATTCGGATACCGTAAAAGCTACGGTTTCACAATTAATGCAAAATCTTCGATGTTGAAAGACTTAAAAATCACGAAAAACCGTAGTTATTACGATAATTTTTAGAAATTGATTTATGAAACGCATAATTGAAACAAACAATGCCCCTAAGGCAATTGGCCCTTACAGCCAGGCTGTTGAGGTTGACGGGACTCTTTATATATCGGGGCAGGTCCCGTTGGATCCGGAAACAATGAAAGTGGTTTACGGGGGGATTAAGGAGCAAACGGTACAGGTGTTGAAAAATATTGGCGCCATACTGGAAGCCGCCGGATATTCGTACAAAGATGTGGTTAAATCAACATGCCTACTGTCGAACATGGATGATTTTAAAGAAATGAACGAAGCGTACGGGCAATTCTATACAGAAAACCAACCAGCACGTGCAGCTTTTGCCGTTAAGGAGTTGCCACTTAATGCACTGATAGAAATTGAAACTGTTGCGGTAAAACACTGACCAACAAACACAAAGCAAAAAAAACGCAAAGCTGCAAGGATTTTTGATTAATCCATATTAGCAACTTTGCGCCTTCCTTAGCGGTGAAGATATCCCTATCTACACCTTATGTTAGATGTGTTGTTGGTTTATTCAGCAACAACTTTAAACTCTAAATCTACAATAACTTCCTTGTGCAATTTGATTTTTGCGGTATAAGTCCCCACTTCCTTGATACTGTCTTCTGGCAGGGTTATTTGTTTGCGGTCAATTTCGAACCCTTTTTTGTTGATTGCCTCTGCCAGTTGGATGGTGTTTACCGAACCGAAAATTTTACCGGACGAACTTGTTTTTGCACCGATTGAAATCTTTTTATTTGCAATCTTTTCAGCAATTGCCGTTGCCATCTCTTTTAGTTTGGCTTCTTTATGTGCGCGTTGCCTAATGTTTTCAGCCAATACTTTTTTAGCGTTCTCAGTTGCTGCGATTGCCTTTTTTTTGGGGATAAGGAAGTTACGTGCGTAACCGTCTTTTACCGTTACTATATCGTCTTTGTGCCCCAAACGTTCAACATCTTGTTTCAATATAATTTCCATTTCAAATCCTCCTAATTATTTCAGCATGTCGGTTACAAATGGCAATAAAGCAATCTGGCGGGCACGTTTAATTGCCTGCCCAACTTTACGCTGATACTTTAATGAAGTCCCGGTAATCCTGCGAGGCAATATTTTCCCCTGTTCGTTTAAAAATTTTTTCAGGAACTCTGGATCCTTGTAATCTACATATTTAATCCCGTTCTTTTTGAAACGGCAATATTTTTTCTTTTTAATTTCTACTGACGGCGGGGTCAGGTACCTTATTTCACTTGAATTTTGTGCCATTTTCTATCCCTCCTTTTCTGTTTTTTCTTTTTGTAATTTTTTCCTTTTGTTGCTGTATTCAACCGCATATTTATCGAGTTTTACGGTCATAAACCTTATCACCCTCTCATCGCGACGGAACTCAGTCTCAAATCTTGAAATAAATGAAGGATCGGCCTTAAATTCAAACAAATTGTAAAAGCCTGTCGATTTCTTTTGGATTGGGTAAGCCAGCTTCCTCATCCCCCAATCTTCTTCATGGAGCATCTCGCCTCCGTTATCAGCGATGAGATCCTTGAATTTTTTTACCGCTTCCTTTACCTGTGGCTCAGATAAAACGGGAGTACAAATGAAAACGGTTTCATACTGATTCAACATAAACATCTAGTTTTTAAATTAATACTATGCCCAACTTTGGGACGCGCAAAAATAGGAATAAATTATTATATTTTGCCTATGTAGCAACTAATTTTTTGCATCAGCGAAAGTTACCGGGAAAAAACACAAGTGGCACTACAAATTGCACAAAAAAAGCACTGAGGCTTTGGCTATTTGCTTATCGGGCTTGGCACTATAAAGCCGCCAAACAAACGTATTCTGCAAAATGCAGGCAGAATCATAGCCTTATGACCAATTTGCCCCCAACCCATATTATGGCTAAAAACTACGCCCGGGCAAGGGCAATATGATCATTGTTTTAGGCAGCCGGGGAGATCCATGAAACTTCACAACGGGATGTTGCCGTGTTTTTTGGGAGGGTTAGATTTGCGTTTGTTATGTGTCATCTCCAGTGCGTCAATAATTTTTTTACGGGTATCCCTGGGCTCTATTATCTCGTCAATATAACCCAGTGATGCAGCTTTGTACGGATTAGCAAACTTCTCACGGTATTCGCGGACTGCCTTTTCTTTTTCTTCCTCGTTCAGTTTATTTTTATGTATTATGTTTATGGCGCCTTCTGGTCCCATAACTGCAATCTCGGCTGTTGGATAGGCAAGGTTTACATCGCCACCAATATGTTTACTAGACATAACATCGTAGGCTCCGCCATATGCTTTCCTGGTGATAATGGTGATTTTAGGGACGGTAGCTTCCGAAAATGCATACAACAGTTTTGCGCCGTGTTTTATGATCCCGCCAAACTCCTGTCCTGTCCCTGGCAAAAAACCGGGGACATCTACAAAAGTGACAAGCGGCAAATTAAAAGCATCGCAAAAACGGACAAAACGTGCAGCCTTTACCGATGAATTTATGTCTAGTACACCTGCCAGGTGGGCAGGCTGGTTGGCAACAATACCAACAGGTTTGCCTCCAAAACGTGCAAAGCCCACAATAATGTTTTTTGCATACTGTGCCTGTACCTCCAAAATATGCCCGTTATCTATTACCTTTTTGATTACCCCGAGCATATCGTATGGTTTGTTCGGGTCGGCCGGGACGGAATGCTGCAAGCTTTCCTCTGTGCGCCCCGGGGGGTCAATCGTATTTTTAACGGGAGGATCTTCCAGGTTGTTCGATGGGAGGAAACTTAGCAGTTCCCTGATCATCTGTAATGTTTGCTCTTCATCTGCCCCGTTGAAATGGGCCACCCCGCTTTTGGCATTGTGGGTAACGGCGCCCCCTAGTTCTTCCTTGGTCACTTCCTCGTGGGTAACGGTTTTAATGACATCGGGCCCGGTAACAAACATGTGGCTTTTCTTATTCACCATAAAAATAAAATCGGTGAGTGCCGGAGAGTAGACAGCGCCGCCTGCACAGGGCCCCAGTATGGCTGAAATTTGGGGTATTACCCCTGACGAAGCCACATTGTTGTAAAAAATATCGGCATAACCGGCAAGGCTTTCCACCCCTTCCTGTATGCGTGCGCCCCCAGAGTCTTTCAGCCCGATAAGCGGTGCCCCCATCTTCAAGGCCAAACCTTGTATTTTCACAATCTTATCGGCATTGGCACGGCTCAACGAGCCTCCAAATACCGTAAAATCCTGGGCAAAGACATAAACCAGCCGGCCTCCTATTTTCCCATACCCGGAGATCACCCCATCGCCAAATATTTTGTTGGCTTCCATGCCAAAGTCTATATTCCTGTGCGTTACAAGCTTGCCTATCTCATTGAAAGTCCCCGGATCCAGCAACTGCGAAATGCGTTCGCGTGCTGATTTTTTCCCGGCAGCATGTTGTTTCCCAATACGTTCAACACCTCCCCCCAACTCCGCTTTCTTGTTGAATTCCTCTAGCTGCTTATATTTTTCGCTTAAATCCATATCAATCTTAAGGTTTAACCCAATTCTATCAAAATTTGCCCCCCTTCGATTGTGTCGCCTTCCCCTACATTAATTTTCCTTACCGTGCCATCTCTTGGGGATCTGTACTCACTCTCCATTTTCATTGCGGAAATTATAATGGCATTGCTGCCTTCGTATATCTCATCGCCTTCGTTTACAAGGATCTTAACAACTTTCCCTGGCATTGGCGATAAAATCGAATTCTCGTCCGGCACAAATCCATTGTGTTCCCGGTTCATCAGGTAGCGCGCTTCTGCGTCAATTACTTCAACATCAAATTCATTGTAGAGGGTGTGTGCTGTGTATTTTTTGTGATGTCCATGCGGTACAAGTTCAATGTTGTACGAATGCCCCCCTTCCAAAATAGAGAATGTCCCATCGGCTGTGTGCATCAGATCAACTTCGTAGGACCTGCCGTCAACTTCTACTTCTATGTGGTTGCCTTCCTGGTTTAATAAGTTTGCCCACGCCACCCTGTTGCCTATTTTTATTTCAACCTGCATAAGCTTTCAAAAATGGTTGATGAGTGGTGTTTTTTTCCAACGGCTTTGTGCCGGGGCAAACTCTTTGCCGCTTTTTTGCGTATTGCCCAACCTGTCCAGATAGTCGATAAATGCAGCTATTATTACCATGTCTTCGCAATCATCGCCAATATTTTTGCCCATTAGCTGTTCATGGTTTTTTTCAATAAAATGGGTATCGTAGTTCCCCTCGATAAAATTTTTGTTGTCCATTATCCTTTCCAGGAATTTTATGGAGGTTTTTACCCCCGTAATTTTGTATTCGTACAAGGCGCGCCTCATCCTTCTGATTGCTTCATCGCGGTTTTTCCCCCATACTATCAATTTAGAGATCATGGAATCATAATAAATAGGGATCTCGTATCCTTCATAAACATAGCTATCGGTACGGACGCCCAGCCCTAATGGTTCCGATATTTTGTAGATTTTACCTGCACCGGGCAAAAAATTATTGCCGGGGTCTTCTGCATAGATACGGCACTCAATGGCATGCCCCTTTTGGGACAAGTCCTCCTGTGCGAAACCCAACCTTTGGCCTTCGGCGATCCTGATTTGCTGTTCTACCAAGTCTATTCCTGTAACCCTTTCTGTTATTGGGTGTTCCACCTGGAGCCTGGTGTTCATTTCGAGGAAATAGTAGTTGAGGCCGTTGTCGACCAGGAACTCTATTGTCCCCGCGCCGGTGTATTTAACTGCCTTTGCTGCCTCAACGGCGGCCTGCCCCATTTCGTTGCGCAACCCTTCGGTAATAAGCGGAGAAGGGGTTTCCTCTATCATTTTTTGATGCCTGCGCTGGACAGAACATTCCCTCTCGAAAAGATGCACCACATTACCGTGCTGGTCGGCCAATATCTGGAACTCAATATGGTGCGGCGAAGCAATGTATTTCTCAATATATACAGAACCATCACCAAAGGCGGCTTTTGCTTCCGAACGTGCTGCACGGAGCGCCTGTACTGCCCCCGCCATGCCTTGTACCAGCCGCATCCCCTTCCCTCCCCCACCGGCAGAGGCTTTTATCATTACCGGCATGCCTATTTCTTTTATGGCCGAAAGTGCTTCTTTTTCTGACGAGACAGCCCCTTCTGTTCCCGGGACTACTGGGATGCCGGCTTTGCCCATTGCCCGCCTTGCCTGGATTTTATCGGCCATTTTCACAATCACGTCAGGCATGGGCCCTATAAAAATAATCCCTTCCTCGAAACACCTTTGGGCAAATTTTGCATTCTCGGAAAGGAAACCATAGCCAGGATGGATGGCATCGGCACCGCAATGTTTGGCAACTTTTATTATTTGCTCAATATTTAAATAACTTTCGTTTGATGGCGCTTTGCCTATCAGATAAGCTTCATGTGCATACCTTACATGCAGCGATGTGCGATCGGCTTCTGAGTAAACGGCAACAGTTTCAATTTGCAGCTCCCTGCATGTACGCATAACACGAATCGCAATCTCTCCCCTGTTGGCAACCAAGATTTTATTTATTTGGATCATAATGATTTTATAAATCGATAAAATATTATCTGTTTTATAAAAAAATCAAGTTACTACGCAAGATTGATTAATCCGGAAAACCTTTTGAAGTTACCTTTTGGGTTTTAATCTGCAAATCAAAATGTGTTAATAAATGTAAAACCATAGGCATAAGAGGGTGAAAAACAGACAATAAATTCGAAAAAACAAAGAGATTGTTCAAAGGTTGAAATGTTGGCATCAGTGTCCTTGTGCCAATGCCAAGCCAATGCAGGGAATTACATACCCCAACGATCCATTTATGCAACCTTTTGGTTTGCAAAAAGATCGGGATATTGGGATGCAATTAAACTTTGCGTTAATTTTTAACTGGTAAACGGGAGATGGTCAAATAATTTTTACATTTGCTCCAATTCATTTGAATTATTATCATGTATGGCAACTGATAAAAACAAAAGTTTTAACTATAAATAATTATTACTCTAATAAGAAAGCAAAAAAAGAATTGAACATTAAATTTACGCCAATAGACAATGCAATTATTGATTCATTAGCGTATTTAATAGTAAATGTGAGCAACGAAAAGATTAATGAAAATTCACTTGTTAAAATAGGGTAAAAATATTGATGTAAATGAATTTTGAAAAATCCCAAAGCTATTTTTAATAAAAATTCATATATTACATCAAATAAAAAATCGCTCTTTGTATCAATGCAAAAAGAAGCAAAACGCAGAAGTTAGCTTGTTTCCATATCGTTACCTGTTTCATCTTCAATATACATAATCAACTTATTTTCAAAAGATAACAAAAACAAACACATCTTGTTCGGTGCGGTGTCGTTCGCCGGATTCTAGTTTCGCAGTTCCGTGTCCTTCGGACAGGAACGCTCTTCGAAATCCGCAACGACAACTTACAAGTACCCGATAGCCGTAATGAAAATAGAGCGAAATCTATGATAAGATTTGCTATATTATTTGAAAAGGTGTTGCAGAATTGGCTAACTTTGCAATATGGATAATTACAAAATAAGGAACATATCCTACTACAAGAATTATTATTAAAGATAATGGTTGCACTATGCCTAACAGAGGTCATAACAATGGCGGATGGAAGTGCGGTGTCGTTCGCCGGATTCTCGTTTCGCAGTTCCGTGTCCTTCGGACAGGAACACTCTTCGAAATCCGCAACGACAACTTACAATTTACCGTTATGGGTTTTAAAAATCAGCGTCACAAGACAAACAACTCCTAAAAATGATTATTTTTGTAATAAATCATTAATTTGAAAAAACATGTTTAACACGATAGATATTGACCGAAACAACCTCACTATTATGGGAGTACAATTTTCCAATTTAAAGACATTGGAAAGTACGGCAAATGCAATCGGAAGTAATATGTTTGAAGGTTTCACGCCAACACCTAAAAGCGTTGAAATAATTAGAGATTATGTGATTGGCAAAATCACAATAACTGAGTTAATTAAATTGGCAAAGGAAAAATCGTATGTATAAATCATACAACTATCTTGACCCCGATTATACCTACATTGACAAAGAAACAGGAATACTCAGAAATTTAGCGGATATAACAGACCCCGATGCGTTACTGTTTTTTGAAAGTGGAGCCGTCACAAAACGCATTCAAGAACTTTATGAAAATCCCATCAAGATAAAAAACATAAAAAGCCTTTTTGCAATCCACCAACACCTATTTCAAGATGTTTATTCTTGGGCTGGAGAAAAACGAAATGTAGAAATAAGCAAAGCTGGCAAACAATTTTTTCCGACAATATATTTTGAGAATGCATTTCAATTTATTGATTCATTGATATCTGATTACAAAAAGATTTCGAAGAACGACAAATACAAAATAGCAGAGCAATTAGCAGAAATTTTGGATAATGTAAATTATCTGCATCCTTTTAGAGAAGGAAATGGACGAGCACAACGAGAATTTTTAAGATTATTAGCATTGGAAAAAGGATTGATATTAAATCTAAATCCACCCGACAATAAAAAAGTTTACGAACAATATATGCAAGGCACTATAAACAGCGATGTAAAAGCCTTAGAAAAATTGATTTTTGAACTAATTGAAAAATAAAAACAGTTTGTAACATTTTATATATTGCATAGCGGGTTCAGTAAATATTTCAAGCAAAAGCAAGTCAAAACAGAAAACGGCAAACGACACGTAACAAGTTTTAAATGAACTATTTCTCTCTTTTTTGCATTTTGTGAATTAACAGATTTCAGCAGAATACTGCAGCTTTTCTGTTACCAAACCGTTAACCGGTCAGTTACCTAAACAACAATTGGTAACGAAAAGCAGTAAGCAGAAATCCAAACGGGTTTTTATTCACTGATTCACTGTGTTTTGCATAGCAAAGAGCGCTTGTATAACGGGTAATTTTACCCAGTAAAATTATAAGCGTATGAAAGTAGAAAAATTCAAGGTTTTGCTCTACCTGAAAAAGAGCAGTCCCGACAAGTCGGGCAAAGCACCCATCATGGGGCGTATCACTCTAAATCGTTCAATTTCCCAGTTCAGTTGCAAATTGTCATGCAATTCTAAGTTATGGAATCCACGAGAAAGCCGTCTAAATGGTAAAAGTCGTGAAGCTGTTGCAATCAATGCCAAATTAGAAAAGCTATTGTTTGCCATTCATGCAGCATACGAAACGCTTATTGAACGTAACCAACCATTTGATGCAACCGACATAAAAAACGTGTTTCAAGGAAACATGGACATGCAGATGACATTGTTGCAACTCATGGATCGGTTTAACGAAGAGTTCAAAAAACGATTAGGCGTTGACCGTTCTCCGAGAACCTTACACCAGTATCTCTACACTCGAAAAACAATTGATGAATTCATCAAAAAGAAATTTAATGTTTCCGATCTCGCTTTCGGGCAATTATCGGAGCAATTCATCAGAGATTATCAGTATTTTATAATCAATGACAAAAAGCTTAGCAACAGTACGCTTCGTCATTACTTGTGCATACTGAAAAAGATATGCAAGATTGCTTATAAAGAAGGATATTCCGATAAGTTCTATTTTGCACACTTCCGTGTCCCTAAACCAACAGAAACGACTCCAAGAGCATTGAGCAGGTTGGCTTTTGAAAAAATACGGGATTTAGAGATTCACCCAAACAATCAGGATCACATATTAACAAGAGACTTGTTCGTATTTTCATGTTATACCGGAACTGCTTATATTGATGCGGTATCTATTTCACAAGAAAACATCCAACCAGATGACAATGGTGATTTATGGCTGAAATACAATCGCAAAAAGAACGGGTTGTTATGCAGAATAAAACTTTTGCCCGAAGCCATTGAACTAATCAATAAATACAGGGATGAAACAAGGGATACCCTCTTCCCTTTTTTGAACTACACTGCCCTATATCGAAACTTACAAGGCATACGTGCTCTTACCGGAATCAAAGAAGATTTATCCTACCACGTAGCTAGGCATTCTTTTGCCTCCCTTATTACGCTCGAAGGAGGTGTGCCAATAGAAACCATTAGTAAAATGCTTGGACACAACAACATGAAAACAACACAAATTTATGCACGTGTTACTCCGAAACGTCTCTTCGAGGACATGGATAAATACATCGAAGCCACCAACGATTTAAAATTGGTTCTTTAAGATTCCTCATTATTAAAACATTTAAACAACAAATCATTATGCGAAGTACATTTTCATTATTATTCTATATCAACCGAAACAAAGTAAAAACCGATGGTACAACTGCGGTTATGTGCCGTATTACCATAGATGGCAAAAACAAAACAATTACAACTGGTATTTATTGTCGTCCCGAAGACTGGAACAGCAAAAAAGGAGAAATAGCTTCAATCAGAGATAACAACCTGTTAAGGAAATTCCGTCAACGAGTGGAACAGACTTATGAGGGCATAATCAAGCAACAAGGGGTTATCAGTGCCGAATTGCTCAAAAACACGCTTACGGGAGAAAACAATCCAACAGCTATTAGCCTTTTACAGGCAGGAGAAGTTGAACGGGAACGATTGTGCCAACGTTCTAAAGTGATTAATTCATTGTCATCTTATCGTCAATCAAAAATTAAGCAGGAAAACCTACGTGATTTTATCCGCTCTTGGGGAATGGAAGATATTCTATTTGCGGATATTACCGAAGAATTTGGGGAATCGTTCAAAATGTTTTTGAAAAAGGATTTGGGTTACAAGTCCGGTCATATAAACCATTGCGTTTGTTGGTTGAACCGACTTATATATCTTGCTGTTGACCAAGGGGTGATAAGAGCCAATCCTTTAGAAGAAATGAGATATGAAAAGGCAGAACCGCCAAAACTTGGACATATAGGAAGAAACGAATTGCAAAAGTTGTTGAATACCCCGATGCCTGATAAAAAGAAAGAATTAGCACGAAGGGCTTTCATTTTTTCTTCTTTTACCGGACTTGCCTATGTTGATATATGCAACCTGCATCCGCACCACATTGGAAAAACGGCAGAAGGTCGTATGTATCTCAGAATAAAAAGGACGAAAACAAAGGTTGAAGCATTTATTCCATTGCATCCTATAGCGATACAAATACTTTCGCTTTACAATACGGAGGACGATAGCAAACCGGTATTTCCTTTGCCTACTCAAAATGCGACATGGTTTGAAATTCATCAAATAGGTTTTATTATTGGAATGAGCAAGAATCTGAGCTATCATATGGCACGACATACGTTTGGAACTTTGTTGCTTTCTGCCAATATTCCGATTGAAAGTATCAGTAAAATGATGGGGCATTCAAATATTACCAGTACACAGATTTATGCCAAAGTTACGGATGATAAAATATCGAAAGATATGGACAGGTTGATAGAACTAAGAAAAACAACATACAGAAAACGAACACACCAATAAATGCAATTATCAAATTGTATGATTGAAAAAACGGCAGGCTCTCTTTATTGAAAGTCTGTCGTTTTTTTTACGTCTGAATACCTATAATGGAACAACGATAAGAATTTGGGGCAGATATTGCTTTTGTGTTAAGCGTCATTTCCTAAAAATCTCACGATACTCCTCTTCCAACATCTTTTCAATATCCGAAGAACGGTACAGAATTTTACCGCCTAATTTGATGTAAGGAATACGTCCTCCGTTCCGGTAATCCTGCAAACTTCTACGGCTGATTTTTAGTTTTTGCGATAATTCTTCATCGGTATAAAAACTTTCACCGTTAAGTGTCGGATTTTGTGACTGGAACAGGTTTTCCATAAGCGAAGAAAGACGTTCCAACGAACGGAAAAACGATTTTACCTTTTCGTCATTTTCTGTGATTAACTGATTGCTCATAATATGCTATTTTTATTTTATTCCGTTTATTTTTAATCCTTCATATAACTGCCCCATTCGGTAATATGCAAGCCATAAGGTCTTTCTTCTGAAAGCAATCGGCAATATTTCATGCTCATGCGGATATAACAACCATCTTCATCCTCTTCAATCTCATAACTGGAAAAACATCCCCGTTCCGATTCTTTATCATACTGATAAGCAATCAGGAAATATTTGCCTTTAAGTCCTTGATAAACGAAAACATCGGGATTCCCATTTACACTTTGCCAACTTCCCAACAATGATGCAAGGAAGTATATATTTGCTGAGTATTCTTCTTTTTCATTCATGGTTACCTCCTTTTAAATTTTGATTCTTTGCGTTTGTCTTCTACTACCGAAACTATTTTTTCCACGTCTTCCGGTTTGTAATAAATTTTGTGGTTGATACGTGAGAAAGCAAGCGTTCCGTTATCACGAAGTGTTTGCAATGTTCGTGGCGATATTTTCAGCAACAAGCATACATCCTGATTATCCAACCATTCCCCGATTTCGTTAGTGCCATGCAATCGGCACAAGTGTTCCATTTTTTTGATGAAGCTGTCAAATTTCGAAAGCATCCTTTCAAATGTTTGAGCATCTATATTTACAATTTCCATTGATTATCGTTTAAAATTACTATTCGTTTTATCTCAAATTTAGGCATCAAATAATCACGTTTATCAGAATGGATTTGGTTGCAGTTGCCGGCTGTGTTCTGCTACTTTCCCGTCCTTTCATCGGTGCTATTTGCTCCTTCTTTCCACGAAATAAATCAGAATAATATTGACTTTAATAACCATGGTAGCTATTGGCGTCATGTGGCAGTGTATGGCTTTGTTTACGATTTCTATGTTTGTTAATTCAGAAAGATTACCAAACAGAATCATCTAACAAAACCGGAAAACCGATGCCATTTTTTCTTTTTATCGAAACAAGTAGTTTGTAATTCGTTTTCACTTTGTCCCTTTTCTCAAATCGTAAACACCCGATTTTTAGAATACAGGAAACATACAAAAGGAAAACGAATAAATGGAATGTGGGTTGGCAGGTGGGTTTATGCGGGAAGCTTTTGATTGATTCCTGTATTTGAAATTATTTTGTTGCAGGTTTTGGGAAAACTTTTTTATCGAAAATTCATCGTATTGAACGTTACTTTATTCGTGATTTATGAAATTCCCCCCCACATTATAGCATTAAACTTTAGCGAAATCTTTTTTTTTGAATTGCACGACTTCGGAGGCAATTCACCACGAAGTGGCAAGTGGTTTCGAGTTACTCGAAACGTTTTGAGTAACTCAAAACACAACTTGCCGTGAACCGTTGTTCACCTCTTTTAGCATTTGCTTTTATTATCGTTTTTTAGAGAAAGTTTTCTGTTTTCAGCATTAAAAATGCTGATTTTTTGACTGATTTTGATTAGTCTGTCAATTATTAGACTGATTGCTTAATTGTATATCCGATTATTTATTCAAACACATGACTAATCGAGTAGGTAGGGGGATTACTCCCCCGCCCTCTCACACCACCGTACGTACTCTCGTATACGGCGGTTTCAAATTAATTTTGTAACAGACTGTATTTAACCGACATGTTAAACACCCCTAAATCTTCGAACCATTTTAGGTTCATTGCTTGATGAACTTGTGGACATCCTGATTTACGCCACCAACCTTTGCCCGAAAGGGCTAAAATCCAACTTTGCCAATTTGGTACTCCTAAACTCCTTAAGAAGCGTTTAAGCGTAATGGCCCGTTTGCACTGTTTCAGGCGGTAACAACGTAATTTCCTGCGTATCCACGCATCGAGGTTGCGCAAGAGATTCTTACATTTGGCGATGTGAAAATAATTTAGCCAACCTCTAAGGACCGGTGCCAACTCCGAAACTACTTGTCCAAAGCTTACTCCCCTGTTTCTCTTGGTCAGTTCCCTTACTTTCTTCTTTAACCTTTCCACGCTTTGACTTGCAATAGTTATAACTCCTGCGTCAAGTATGGTATAGCCTAAAAACTTGGTCTCGCTACTTTTGCAAACCTGACTTTTCTGTTCATTTACTTTTAATTTAAGTTTGTTGGTGAGATACGAACAGACGGGTTCCATCACCCTCTCGCCTGCTCTTTGGCTGCGAACAAATATGCTGAAATCGTCTGCGTACCGAACAAAGTAATGCCCTCGCTTTTCGAGTTCCTTATCTAATTCATCTAAAACAACATTAGATAAGAGTGGCGAAAGTGGGCTTCCTTGGGGTGTGCCTTTCAGGCGTTGGTGGACAAGCCCACCTATCATAACCCCACTCTGCAAATATTTGCGTATTAGCTTTAGAAGTGGCTTACAGCGAATAAGCTGTGATAGACGATGCATCAACCTATCATGGTTGACTTCGTCAAAGAAGCTCTTCATATCCATATCAACAACTACGTTCCTTCCTTCCTTTACGTACGTGCTTGCTTGCTCAATTGCCTGCTTAGCATTACGCTTGGGACGAAAGCCATAGCTGTGATTTGAAAATACTTGTTCGTAAATGGGGGTTAATACCTGAGATATTGCCTGTTGTATAATTCCTATCCTTTACGGTTGGGATACCTAACTGGCGCACTCCACCATTGGGCTTGGATATTCCTACTGCTTTTACCGCCGAGGGAAGGTATTCGCCCCGTAGTATCTGGTCTACCAACTCGTCGCCTTCTTTCGCAAACCAGTCTGCAAATTTACCCACGGGAATATTATCTACGCCCGCTACGCCCTTGTTCCTTTTCACTTGTTTGTAAGCCCTACTGATATTTTCAGACGAGCATACAATGCCGATTAATCCTTCTGTAAAGACTCGTCCCTGGTTCGTCTCTTTACCTAATTGCCCCGCCAATGTTGTTTTCGCTCCGATTACGTCTTTACGATTTCCAAATTGACCAATAGCCTCCTGTTTGTGCTCTATGAACATATCTCGCTGGTAAGCTATTTGTTGCTGGTGCCCCATAGATAAAAGTCTTGTCCGACTGCTTCTTTAATTAACTGATTCAGACCTTCTCCCCTTAAAAAAAAAAGGATACTATGTCTTCTGCTGACTTCTCAAAACCTTACGCTGATTGTCTCCGCTCAGTTTGTTGTTCAATGCAACAGGTTCTGAGACCTCTCGGGATAAGATAACATACTTTCGTCACGTCCTACCTGATTTACCCTAAGTGTTTACGGTTGGCTTTGGGGCTTTCCCAATCCATGGCTCGGTTGCCCAACACTATTGAGCCTTATATCAGGTTTCTGTTCGTTAGGACTATGACTTTGCTGATGGCTTCCTTCAGATTTGGGGTCGCCCCCAACACCCTTGCCAATTGCTAGTTCTTCCTGTCAACTGGGCGAACTCAAGAACGTTTCATCTTGATAGCACGTTACCATGCCCGACATACCATGAATGCTTGATTGATTATGCAATCAAGCAGATATTCAATCATTTATTTGATTGTTCAGTTATGTATTCACGCAATTATTCAAACAGTTGTTCAATTACTTCAATAAATGTCAATAAGAACAACCAATTAATCATTGCAATGTTGAAACGTTGAAATGTTTGTTTATTTCAACGTTGCAATAAGGATTCCTTTGCTTATCCATTCAAACCTTTAAGTAAACAAATTTATTACACAACAACGTCCATATCTCGTTTCAACCATTTCTTATTCGTAAGAACTATCAATTTTATGAGCTAATGCAATATGTAACTTATCCAAGAAAACTGTTTTCTCTTTCTTTCGGTTGAGAATAAGCCGATAAGCATTGTAAATATTTCCTTCAGGAATTTCCATCATTTGACTGAATAAATCAGTTAATTCTTTTACAGAGATATTGCCATGGTCAATTGCTTTTGTTTCAATCAAAGAATATATCAATTCTGCCAAAGACGTAAGATTCTCAGTCCATTTGCTTTGTGGCTTTTCTTGTTTTTCTTCTGATAATCCTTTGCCGTTTTTAAGTTTGACAATTTCATTGGAAAGATATTCTTCCAATCTTTCATAAGCCATTATTTTTGAAAGTGTCCCATCGTGTACCGTTGAAAACTCAGGATAAACAATATATTCGAAATTCTCGTTGTTAAAAATCAGATTTGAAAAATTACGTGTAAAATACTTTTCATCATCATAATTTTGCCCAGTTTTATAATACTCATAGAAATCACTATGCCGACCAAAAAAAAGATGTATTTCTTTAAGTTTAGACTGCAAAAATTCAATTCTTTCTTGTTGAGAATGTTGGGGACTATATGTTTCGACAATTACTAGCATTCTAAAAAATGCCATTGTACTACAAACCTTTGTTTTTATGTTTTTGAAAAAATAAGCTTCCTCTGCTTTTGTTTGAAATCCAGTGTTTTTAACCGTTTCTTGTAATTCTATAAAAGTATCTTTACAGCAATTAATAGCAGTGCTGTAAAAAATAAATATATCATCGTTTTCTTCTCTATATACAGATAAGTTATTTTCAAACTTTTTTATTATTTCGGTATATGATTGGTGTATCATCACAATACTATTTAAACTCTTTTCTTTCCCCAAATAATAACCCCCGAAACAGCAAGAAAAGCACCACTTAATCCGGTTAAAAATGTTACAACCTTACCAAACCATCCCAACCAGTCACCAACGTGAAGTTTTCTAAAAATATTTCTAGTTTTCAATTCTTTTAATTGTTGTGTATTAGTATTTGCCACTCCTGTATATTTATTAATCAAATAAGGAGTTCCAACAAAAGCAACAATGCCAATTTTTGTTCCTGCAATGCATTGTATTTGTTGTGTGTTTTTTAGATTCCATAATTCTGTTTTCACAACTGAAACATCCGGATTTTGCATCATTGGACGAATGAGCTCATTGAGCGATAAGGCTTGCAGTGTTATATTTTCAGAGATAGACTGTTGGTCGTTCTTTTGCGCTTCTATACCCTGATGTGGCAGAAAAAATAAAACAACACCTGTTGCTGAAAGTAAAAACAAAACAGTCAGAAAATACAATCCGAATACACGATGTAAATCAATCATTCGACGTAACGGTTTAACATTGCTTTTTATAGTTAATGACTTTTTAAGGTAGCCTTTCGTTTTTTTCTTTGGATACCACATTACAAGTCCTGTAATCAGCTCAATAAGAAAAAACAATGATGCAAGAAGGATTATCCAAGCTCCGAATTTATGCAGCAACAACTGTTTATGGAAATGTGCTATTTTCGAGAACAAACAGATTGTTCTATTTTGTCCAATAACCTTTCCTGAATATGGATTTACAAATACATAAGTCAGTCCTGTTTTTTTATTGCCAACAACAAATAACGCAGCTTTTTCTTTTGACTTATAAGTGACACAATGCATAAGAATATGATTGGGATATGCCATTTGTACACTCTCAATCATTTCATCAATTGTAATCTGTTGTTCTTGTGGAGTCACTGTTGAAACATTACGAGTCGTAAAGCTTATTATCTCATCGGCAAAAACAAAAAGGCTTCCACTTAAACAGATGAAAAATGCAATAATTGAGGTTGGTATTCCCAGCCAAATATGAAATTTATGATTTATTCTTTTAAAATTCATCTTACTATCTATTGCTTAATATTAGCTTGAAATAAAACTAAATAGTTGTATCCCAAATCAACATAATCGATTTTTTGAAATCCATAGGGAGAAAGAGCATCTTCTAATTCTTCAGGAGAGATACGCATAGTTAACGGTGGTCCAAATGGCATTTCTTCTTTTTTACATTCAATAATAGCAAGCTGACCACCGGATTTTATTATTCGTGCTATTTCCGGAAAAAGCTGACATTTTTCAGAAATCTTTTGAGCGTGCATAACCGTAGCTAATAGACAATGGTCTGCACAATTATCTTCAAGATTAATTGATAACGCAAGGTCGCTTTCTACAGTCGTTATGTTCTTGATATTACGATTTTCTGCGTCTTGTTTAATGCAGTCAAGCATTTCTTTCCAATTGTCAACAGCATATACCCTGCCTTGTTCTCCAACCTTTTGTGAAGCATAAAAAGAATAATCGCCAATACCACATCCCAAATCAGCAAAAACATCCCCCTTTTGTAAATTCATTTTTTCAAAAACAAGTTCTGAATTGTGCATATTAAAACTACTTGGACCTTTTCCTCTTTTATGATTACCTCTATGGTGTTTATTATTACATTTTTCCATTTTCTATTCTTATTGATACTAATTATTGTTACAGCAACCTGCTGGATTATTTATATTCACCATTGGAATTTTTATAGATTGTTCGTGTAGTTTTTTTCTCAACATTTTCATATAATATCCATAAGAAAAAGCGGTTGAACTATGACTGTAGCCTGCTTCACAAACCGGAGAATCTTTTATTCCGATAATGCCGGTTATCTCAAAGTTTAGTTGCCTGAACTTTATGATTTTATCGAGTAGATGATTTACTATCCGAGTATAAAAATCAGGAGAAACGGTCAGCGATTTCTCCTCAAGGTTAATCGAATTTGATTGACAGTTATCTCCAATTTCGTTATTCATAATTGCAAATAAATGAGGACAAGGCATTGGCATAATACCGGTCTCAAAATCGAGCAAAACTTTTAGCGATTCTTCCATTTCATCTCTATAACTTGAGTTGAACCCTTTTGTCAGGAAACAATTTGGAACAAGTAAAATCTTTTTTTTCTTATGGTTCATTATCTATGAATTTAAAAGATTATTTTATACCGAAAGGAACTTTAACACTAAAACAAACATTTCGTCCGGGGTTATAATACTTCATTGATTTTAGTGTTGATAGATGGTCAAAATACTGTTTATCGAAAACATTGCTAACACTTAATGCTATTGTCATTATTTGCTTACATATTTTTACATTCGCATTTGTATTTATGTTGAAAATGGTATAACCATCGGTCGATGTTTCAAACTGCGATGGGTTATTCTGAGCCAAAGCAGTTAATGCCGAAATATAAAATCCGGGGTTCTCGAATATCCAAGTTTTTCCTTTTTCAAAACCTATTTCGTAACGAAATTTATGAGACGGAATATAAGGCAGATATTCTCCATTGTTTCGCTTCCCTATTACCGACGAATAAGTCCCTTTGAAATGTAACCAAGGTGCAATTTCCGGATGATAATGCATTGCAGCTTCGCCTCCATATAAATTAGCATCGTTCTGCGTTGTTTGATAAATATAAACTCCGGCAGAGGTAGTATCACCTGTAGGAGATAAATAGATGTAGTTGTTTATATGATTGTAAAACAATGCCAAATCAACTGAAAGATTATCGCCTTGATAATGAAAACTAATATCAGACTCGTATGCATCTTCTTGTTGTAAATCATCTCCGGCTACTTGATAAATGTTGCTTTTTAATCCGGTAAACAACAATTCACGAAGGTTAGGCATACGACAAGCTTTTGCAAAATTGGCTCGAAAAGTTGTCTTGTTATTCAGTTGATACGTTGCACCTATAGACCCATTTGGAATAACATAATGTTCCGAAATACTACCATCGGTTTCTTGCTCTTTTGTTTCAACTTTTCCAAAATCAAGCCTTATTCCACCCTGTAATTTCAACTTATCGTATGAATATTGAGCAAAAGCCAATGCTCCCAACCGACTAACATTTGCATCGGCAAGGCTCTGACTAATACGGTCGTTCACATTTCGATGCGACTGCTCCATCCCTTGTATCCCAATAATGTAATCCGATTTTTCGGTAGATGGTAGATGTACTTTTGTTTCGTAAGTTAAGGTATTCAAACGCATTTCAACGAAAGGCTCATCTGTAAGTTTGTATGCACTTCTTAAGTTACTTTGCCAAGCTGCATTTACATCGCAACGCAGTCGTCCAAGGTACAATTTGTTGTGCGATGAAATCAAATGATGGTGCGGGTCTTGATACCATATTTCATTTTTTCTTCCACGTTCGGTTATCGCTGATACCGCAGACGAGTTTGTCATCCCAACTTGCTGTTTGAAATAGTAATACGACAGATTAAACGTTCCTATCTTGGCATTAAATCCGGTATTTAAACTGGTTGACCATTCGTTAAATCGTGTGTTCGGTACATAATCGCCACCACCTTGTTTATAGTCGGCGTGGGTTTTATAATTTGCCGACACACCTGCATAAAAATGCTTTGATGCTCCTTGCAAATTCAAACTGTTATTTGAACCCAACGTATTAGAAAAATATTGCGTTTGATAGCTTCCTTCTATTTTCCCTATTGGTGCAGGATGAGAACTAATAAAGTTAATAACTCCGCCAATGGCATCAGAGCCGTACAGCAACGATGCCGGACCTTTAATAATTTCAACAGTACCAGAACCATTGTCGTCAACTCCGGCAGGATGTCCTGTGCTATATTGATAATTTTCTATCCTTGTTCCGTCTTTGGTTATCAGAATGCCGTTCATCGAAAGTCCCCGAATAACTGGTTTTGACAATCCTGAACCCGTTGAAATCATATCAACCCCGGGTATTTCGGTAAGCGATTCCATCAGGTTTGGAGTTCCTGAAAGCATTATTTTCTTGCTATTTATAACATCTATCTTTACAGCATTATCGCATTGAGAAGTAATAACACCACCCGATACAACAATTTCCTGCATTTCGAAATTTGTTTTTGTAAGCGATACATTCAGCTCATTATTCCCTTTTTGTGCTATAATATTTTTGATATCAGAATCGTATCCCATAAATGTAAATTGCACACATACTTTTCCTTCCGGAATATGTTCAATAATGTATCTTCCCTCTTCGTCACAGAGAGAGCCTTTATTCTGACCGGGTAAATAAACGGTTGTTCCGAACAAAGGTTCTCCATTATTGTCGGTTACTTTTCCGCTTATGGTCGTTTGACCGTTTGCCACAATACTCATAATGGCAAATAAAAATGTTAAAATTGGATGCTTCATATTGATTTTTGTTTATTACTTTCTTATGAAGCAAAGGAAAGGAACAAAGGGAATGGGTGGGTAACGCAAAAAGGTTGTTTTGTTTAATATAACGACGAAAAAGCAACAACTTTTGTATTCAAAATACAGACATTACAAAAATCTATGACAATTTTGAGGCATTTTTATAATCCTTAGGATTTTTACCTGTCCAATTTTTAAAAGCACGATAAAAGTTGCTCACATCATTATATCCCAACATCCAAGCGGTTTCCTTAATAGATGCATTGTTGCTTTGAAAATACCGGAGTGCAATTTCTTTTTGTATTTTAATCAGCACTTTTTTGTAGGTTGTTTTTTCGCCTTGGAGTTTCTTTTGCAGGTAACTTTTCGATATGTTCAAATATTCTGCAACCTCTTTTTCTTTTGGAATGTTTTGATGATACAATTTAATGATTGCATTCCTAACATCAGATGTAAAATTCTCGGAAATTGATTCTTTTTGTATGGTCGTTGCCGAAAAATCATCTAATATTTGCAACAAAGCAGGATTGTAGGTTGGTATTTTATAATCCATTACCTTTTCAGAATACAATGCCATATTTGAATCTTTACCAAAATAAACAGGACATCCAAACACCTCTTCGTACAAGGAAACATCGTTTGGTTTCTGATGTTTAAATTCAATTTTTTCGGGAGAAATATTTTGTCCGGTTAGTTTTCGGGATGACAAAACGCCGTTGGCAATTGCAAATTCGATGATTTCTTTGGCTGTATCGGGATATTTCATTTCCCAGTATGCATCTAAATGGTAAACAAAACAAGATGGCTTTTGAGGTGGGATTATTTCATAAGTAAACAAATTATTGACTTCTTTATGAACAGAATAAATACGAAATACCGCATCTTTCAACGTTGGACAACTAAAAGCATACGGTCCGAAAAAGCCTGTTTTTTCGTAATCAATATATTTTGAAATTTCCATCCCACAATGCTCAATTCCTGTTTTGTCCTTTACAAATAATGTTAAACGATGAATATCATCTATCGAAAGACGAAAATCCGACACATCATTTATATTCTCAGAAATGCCCAAAACAGCATAAATTTCATTTAACTCTATTCTTTTGTTTCTTAAAAAACCGATAATTGACTGAGTATAGTAATTGTAACGAAGTTTCATTTCTTATAGGTTATTTTAAAACGAAGATAAAGCATAGTGTGCAAAATGACAATAAAAATACTCAAAGTGATAAATGTAAATTTCTGATTGTGGGGTAATATTGCACTTATAATTAATCAAATAATTGAACATTATGAAACAGATAACAAAAATTGACGTGCATCATCACATTTTTCCTAAGAGTTATGTTGATGCACTAAAAACACAAGGTGTAAAAGATACTTTGGGCGTTGATTTTCCGGAATGGACACCCGAAACCTCACTAAAAATTATGGACAAGAACGGGATTAAGATGGCAATACTTTCCATAACTGCTCCGGGAGTTTATTTCCCCGATATTGAGTTCCCAAAAGGATTTTCTGAAAATTTGGCACGAATGACAAACGAAACCATTGCCGAAACAAAAAAGAAATATCCAAACCGTTTTGGTGGTTTTGCAACCATTCCCTTATTAAATCACGATGCTGCAATTGAGGAATTGCATTACGCATTAGACACCTTGCATCTAAACGGTGTTTGTTTAATGACTAACTATAATGGTAAATATCTCGGCAACGAATTATTTGAACCGTTTTTCAACGAATTAAACAAAAAGAAAGTCGTTGTTTATATTCATCCAACCAATCCCGGAGAACAATTTGACCCTGAGTTGGATTTTCCGAGTGCACTTATTGAAGCTCCTTTTGACACAACCCGTACTGTTGCTGACCTTATGTATTCGGCGACGTTGGACAAATATCCCGACATTAGATTTATTCTCTCGCACGGTGGTGGCACGCTTCCGTTCTTGGCTTGGAGAGTGGCAATGATAGAATATGCACAAAAAGGCAAAAAACCGCCTGTATTAAGAAGTATGTACGATTTTTTACTTAAAGGAAAACCGGAGAAAGGCTTAAAACTTTTGAAAAAAATGTATTTCGATACTGCTTTGGTATCGGGCGAATATGCATTGAAACCTTTACAACTATTTGCAGACCCTGAACATATTGTTTATGGTTCTGATTTTTGTGTAGCTAAAATGGCTCCGATAATTACCAAAAACCTTACAAAAGACGGCAATTTCACAGGAGAAAATCTCGATAATATGGAATACAAGAATTGCTTACGGCTATTTCCTGCATTGGAAGAATACTATCAATAACTTTGTCACACTACCATTTTTCGATTGTCTAATCCATACAATCAAACAAATTAATTATGGATTTATCGCAAAAAATAATTTTAGTTACAGGTGCAAGTTCCGGACTGGGCTTTGAGTCTGCAAAAAAGTTGGCAGGATTAGGCGCACAAGTTATTCTTCTTTGCAGGAACAATGAAAAAGGAGAAAATGCAATAAGAATGATAAAACAAGCTGTCCCTGATGCGAAACTCTCTTTGTATATCGTTGATTTAGCGTCTTTTGATTCTGTTCGTAATTTCATAAAACAAATCACGGAAGAGTACCAACGGTTAGATATACTTATTAACAACGCAGCAGTAATGAAACAAAAAAGGTCGTTAACAGAGGACGGTTTTGAGACAATGTTTCAGGTGAATTTTTTATCTCCTGTTTTGCTTATGACCGAACTTCTACCGTTACTTAATCAAAGCAGTTGCGGACAAATTATTAATATCACTTTTCCATCTCCCAAACTTAGGCTTGATTTTAACGATATGCAATTTGAGAAGAACTATAAAAGTTTTGATGCTTTCTTTAAAACAAAACTATCACTTTTGCTTTATTCTTTAAAAATATCAGAATTAGCTTCTTTTGAAAGAATTAAAATTACTTGTGCCGTGCCAAATACCAAACCCTTTAAATCGGATTTGGGAAGGGAAGCCCCGTTTTTTGTGAGACTTATGAAAAATTTCATTTCTGTTCCGGTTGAAAATGTAGTTGAAAATATGGCTTATTTAGTAGAGTACGGAATAAATAACAACGAAACAGGAAAGATATTTGAGGGAAAAACAATTATTAAACCAACAGCATATTGGAAAAATAAAGAAAATCAAAAACAGGTTTACAAATTAGCAAATAATTGTATTTCAAGGGTATAATTCTTTGTAATATTGCAACTATGTATCGCAAAAAAGACACAAACGCTAATATTGTTGACATCCAATTAATTCGATTGGTAACAGATGGTAATAGTGAAGCTTTAAACACATTAATTAATCGACATAAAGATTTTATCTATAACATTTCATTTAGAATGTTCGGAAATATCGAAGATGCAGAAGATGCCTCACAAGAAATTTGGATTAAAGTAATTACCAAGTTATCGTCTTTTAAAAACAACAGCAGTTTAAGAACGTGGCTTTACAGGATAGCCGTCAACCATATTTTAAATTTTAAAAAGAGCAATAAAGAACAAGCATTGTCTTCTTTTAAACAACACCGTACTTTAATTGAAAAATTAACAAGTCAAGAAATTGATGCCAGTTACAACGTAGAAAGTACACTATTAGAGCAGGAAATAAAGGTTGAATGTATGACAGGAATGTTGCTTTGCTTAAACAGAGAGCAACGGATAGTATTTATTTTGGGAAGTATATTTGATTTTAACAGTCGATTAGGAGCTAAATTATTAAATATAAGTCCTGAAAATTTCAGGCAGCAGTTATCAAGGGCAAGGAAACAACTCCGAAATTATATGAATAACGATTGTAGTTTAATCAATCCTAACGGTAAATGTTCGTGTAAACAGAAAACCCAGTCGGCAATTAATGCAGGAATCGTTAAGCCAAAAGAATTAAAGTTTTCTCAAAAACACTTAAAAAAAGTACAGGATATTGCCGAAAAAAACACCGAAAATGTCGTTGAAAACATTTTAGATATTAAATGTCAGGAAAAATTTCAGGAACATCCTTATCTTATTATGAGCAATAACGTATTGGAAAACGTATTTAATTCATTTAATATAGATTGATAAAAAAACATTAAATTAATTAGTTTGCATAACTAATTAATTTGAATATATTTGCAAAAAAAATAATTATGAATAAAGCCGAGGAGTTACTTATTACGATACAAGGGGTTTCGAAAAAGATTCGAAAGATTAAAGAAAAGGAACTGGAGAACATTGAATTACACGATTTTTCGATGGCAAATTTTCGATATGTGGAAGAAATCTATAATCTGAAAAACCCCACATTTGTTGAACTGACTAATAAACTAAAATATAGTAAACCGACGGTAACTTTAATGGTGGCAAAATTAATTGAGAAAGAATTTGTAACAAAAACCAAATCAGAAGGAGATGGAAGGGTATTTTATTTGGGATTAACCGAAAAAGGGGAGAAAATAATTGAAAGTTACAACAAAGTTTATGCTTGTTTTATTTCTGAAATTTCGTCGAGGTATAATGACGAGGAGATGGATACTTTAATTTCATTATTAAAAAGAATGTAAAAATTTTTAAACTAACGGTTAGTTAGCAAAACTAATTTAATATAAAAATGAAAAAAACAATTTTAATTACAGGAACTTCTTCGGGAGTAGGTAAAGCAACCGCTTTATATTTTCAAAAAGCCGGATGGAATGTTATTGCAACAATGCGTCGTCCCGAAAATGAAAAAGATTTAATGGAATCGAGTAGCCTAAAAATTCTTCGATTGGATGTAACCGATATTGAATCAATCAAAAAAGCAATAAGCGATGGCATAAAACAATTTGGGAACATCGATGTGCTTGTAAACAATGCCGCTTATAACTTAACCGGATGTTTTGAAGGAGGGCAGCCCCAACAAATCCAATCGCTTTACGATGTTGATGTGTTTGGCGTAATGAACGTTACCCGTGAAATAATTCCGCATTTTAGAGAGAATAAAAAAGGGACAATAATAAATATTACCAGTTTGGGAGGTTTAATCGGAATGCCTTTAAGTAGTTTTTATGCCTCGGCAAAGTTTGCAGTTGAAGGATTTAGCGAATCAATTCGTTTCGAAATGAATAAACTCGGAATAAAGGTTAAGATTGTTGAACCGGGTGCTATAAATACAAATTTTTCAAGAAACACAACCATTGTAAGAAAAAAAGAGGTGGACTCATATGAACAAACAATTGAAAAAAGACTTGCTGCGTATGAAAAAAGGAAACCAAAGCTAAATGACCCAATTGTGGTTGCCAAGGTAATTTATCAAGCAGCTTGTGACTCGAACAACAGACTCAGGTATTTGGCAGGCAGTGATGCAAAATTATTTTGGAGAATAAAAAAAATATTGCCATTCGGATTATTCACCGCATTGTTGAACAAAATGGCAGGATAAATAAAATTTTGATTATGAGTTCAATTATAGGTACTTGGAAATTATTGTCGTATCAATTACGAAAAAAAGGAAACATTAGTTTTCCGCTTGGAGAGAATGTGCGTGGTCTTTTAATTTATCAAGAAAATGGATATATGTCAGGAATAATTTCCGGAGAAAATCGTCCGGATGTTACTTCTCCTGCTTCTATGGGAATTTCCGAAAAGGAACGGTTAGAAATCTCAAAGAATTTCATTGCATATTCCGGAAAATTTTTTGTTGAAGGGAATAAAATAGTTCATTCTGTTGAAGTTAGTTTTGTTCCAAATTTAATGGGAAAAACAAATCACGCAGGCACATTTGAAGTGAATGACAACAATTTAACAATAAGTTCAATCCCTCAGTTGTACAACGGGGTTTGTATGGAGGCGAAATGGGATAAAATAATACCGTAATTTTTATAATCTAAGATTATTTCTTCTTATAAGCATCCATAAAATAAGCAAAAGTTCTCCAAGAAATTCGGGAAGTATTACAATGTTTTGTACGATTGGTGCAAACTTTTCATAATTTGGCAAAATGATATTTGCATAACTTTCAAAAAGATAGGCAATGCCCGAAAATATTACTATCCAACTGATTAGTTTAGGAATGATTTTCGATTTTAAAGCCAAGTATCCTAAAACACATAAATGAAAACCAAAGAAGATAAAGCCGATAAGCCAAGTTGTATCGAATGCTTTTAAACAAAAGACGGATAATGAATCTAAGTCATTATGCCCGACAAAGCCATTAATTTGGGGCAACACCATAAAAAGAAATAAAAGGGCAATGGCATAAATGACGGTGTAAATTATTCTGAACCAAGCAGCCAATAATGAAAGGCTTTTGTTTACAGGTTTGAAAAACACATACAGCATCAGAGCCAACATAATATCAAAAGGCAGGACAAACAGAAAATCGCTAAAAATACTTGTGCGAAAAAGTGTTTCGTTATTCACTATGTTTTCTATTGACAATGCGAGATTGTCGGCAAGAATTAGTTTTTCCCGAACAATGAAATTGGAAAAAATTGCTGCTACAAACATTATAAAATACGCAATGCTGCCGATTATTGCAGCATTGCATAAGGTTAAATTGTTTTCGTGCTTTGTCATCATTAGTTGATTTTTCAAGGGTTCAAGGGTTCAATTGTTTTTCCATTCTTGTTTAAGAATCGACATAACTATTTTATCGTGGTATTTTTTGTCCCTGAAACAAGCCTGACGTAATCTGCCTTCTTCTTTGAATCCTGCATTTTGATAAGCTCTAATCCCTCCAACATTAAATTCCGAAACTGTCAGCATTATCCTGTTTAATTTCAATTTGGCAAAGCCAATTTCAATGAACTTTTTTGTTGCTTCGGTTGCAATTCCTTTTCCCCAGAAGTCTTTTTCGCCAATAAAAATGAAATATTCTCCCGAATGATTGGTTTTTGATAGTTTACAAATTCCGACATATCCGATAAGTTGCTGATTGGCTTTGAGATATATGCCAAGTTGAAAAACATCGGTTTCGTTGAATAATCCGGAGTACCACTCCTTTATCTCTTGCCGTGTATTCAATTTTTTAAATTTCGACAAAGAATATTTTATGACTTCCTCATCATTAAGCCATTTACAAAATGGCTCAAATCCATCAGATTTCAACGGTTTTAAATCTATTATTTGCGTGTTGTTTCTCATTCTAAAAATCATTTTCTCTTCATTAGTGAGAGTGTCACTTTAAGTGACACCCTCACTTGGCGACAATCTTTTTCTTCTAGTTTAAAATCCCAAACATCTTTTTCACGGCTTGACTGAAAGTTTCAAAAGGAAGTGATTGCTTTTGTTTGTGCGACATTACAACACCTTCTCCGGCGAGATAGCGAAGTTTATTTGTTCCGTCGGTGGCAGCATTGAACACTTCTTTTGCCACAACCAAAGGACTTTCTCCCGTGCCAAGATATTCTTTCATTTTAGGAATAACAGTGTTGTTAATCACTTCGTATTCTTTTAATTCGGGATTTTCGAAAAATTGAGTCGAAGAAAGAAAATTGCTGTTTACCGCAGCTAATTCAATAATCTTCATTTTAACGTTAATGGTGTCAAGTTCATACATCAACGATTCGCTAAGCCCTTCGACTGCAAATTTCGTTGCAGTATAGAAACTATTTAACGGCACTCCCATAAATCCGGCTTGCGAGCTGATGTTAATGACTGTTCCCTCCATTTTCTTGCGAAACAGAGGAAAAACTGCCCACATTACGTTCATTATTCCAAATACATTTACATCAAACTGATGTTTGGCATCTTCTAAAGTTGCAGCTTCAAAAAGTCCTTTTGTGCCAACTCCTGCATTGTTTATCAATACATCAATAGTCCCAAAATGTGCCGTGGCATCTTGTACCGCTTTGTCGATAGAAGCCCTATCGGTAACATCCAATGCAAAACATTTTACATTTTCTAACTGTGTTAATTCCGTCTCTTTTTCAGGAGAACGCATTGTTGCTGCTACATTCCATCCGTTTTGTTGGAATATTTTTGCTGTTTCTTTTCCAATTCCGGTTGAACAACCGGTAATAAATACTGTTTTCATTTTTTTGCCTTTTTTATGTTGATACTACTTGTTTGAATAAGCCGTTATCAGCTTATTTTCTTTAATAAATTTACTTTCTGTTTATATGGAGGATAAATCAACGACGGGTCAATCCACGTTGGTTTTTTGTAGATACTTTTGAGATAAGAAAAAGTATCAAAACCAGATTTTCCGTGATACCTGCCCATTCCGCTATTCCCAATTCCGCCGAACGGCAGCTCGATATTTCCGTTGTGCAATATGGTTGCATTAATGCAGCCACCACCAAAATGAATGGATTCAATGATGCGGTTTTGTAAAGTTTTATTTTTCGAGAAAAAATAAAGGGCTAACGGACGTTCCATTTCTTTAAGTCTTGTTATGGCATTATCAATGTTTTCATACTCAATAATTGGCAGAAGAGGCCCGAAAATTTCTTCCTGCATAATTTTATCGTCCCAGTCGGATTTATAAAGAATGGTCGGTTCAATATATCGGGAGTTTCTATCTGTTTTCCCGCCGGAAAATAGCTTGTCTTTTTCAAGATATGAAACCAGTCTGTCGAAATGCTTATCGGTAACAATACGGCAATAATCGGGACTGTCTTGTGCATTTTTACCATACGATTCTTCTATCCTTACGGTTAGTTCTTGAGCCAATTGTTTTGCAATCGATTTATGAGCAAGAACAAAGTCAGGAGCAGTACAGGTTTGTCCGGCATTCATAAATTTTCCCCAAGCAATGCGTCGGGCAGCCACTTTTATATCGGCATCGGAATGAACAATGCACGGACTTTTTCCGCCCAATTCCAAAAGTGTAGGGGTTAAATGTTGGGCGGCAGCTTCTGCCACAATATGCCCAACTTTCGGACTTCCCGTAAAAGCAACAAAATCCCATTTTTGAGCCAGTAACAATTGGGTTTCTTCTACACCTCCTTCAACCACGGCACAATATTCAGCAGGATATATCTCGCCGATTATCTTGGCTATTAATTTTGAAGATTGAGGTGCAAACTCAGAAGGTTTTATTACGGCACAATTTCCTGCTGCAAGTATTGATACAAGCGGAACTAAGCACGTCTGGAAAGGGTAATTCCACGGAGCAATGTTTAATACCACGCCAAAAGGTTGGGCATAAACCCTGCTTTTGCCCGGTTGCAATTCAAAAGATGTTTTGACTTTATGCGGTTTTGCCCAGCGTTTCAATCGTTTGACGGTGTATTTCAACTCGCCTTTTAATTGCATTATTTCGGAAGAATAGGCTTCAAACGATGGCTTATTCAAATCGGTTTTTAACGCAGCAAATATTTCTGCTTCATACGAATTTATTGCTTTGCCCAGTTTTTTTAATTGTTCTATTCTAAATTTTATATTAAGTGTGTTGCCTTGATTAAAATAGTTTCGTTGTTTATTAACGATTTCTTTGATGTTGTTCATATTGATGTTTTTATGTTTTCAAACCATTATTCTCAATTGGAATTACAGTCCATTTTTGAGCAAAAAATTTTATGTTTTCAGTCCTTTGTCGTAAATTTTGGCGTGATTCATCATTGTGGCTTCAAGAATTTTTAAATCAGCATCTTTGTTTTCAGAAACAAACGAATTGATAATACCTAACAAAGACGCAAAATAGGTGTCAATAATTTGGTCAATATTAACCGGAGAAAGAATTTTGTTATTGATTCCTTTGTTTAATAATGAACGCACCGGAATCATTGCCCTTTCTTTTTCGGCATATTTAATTTTCAGAATTTTTTCAGGAATAAGCTCACATCCCATATGGTTTGAATCGAAAAAAAATAACGCTTTATAGTAAGGCGTATATTCCTTATAAAACTCGAATATTTGCTTGGTTACTATGCCAAACGTATTAGAAGCATCAGCCGTTTCAACATCAATTTGATTGGTTAAATCGGCGAGTATTTTTACAGCTTCAATATACACATATCCATAAATTTCTTCTTTACTCTCAAAAAGGTTATATACCGCACTTTTCCCGTATTCAATGGCGTCGCAAATGTCCTGAATGGTTACTTTAGAAAAGCCTTTTAAGAAAAAAAGTTCTTTACTTTTCTTAATTATCAACCTTTTGCGGTCTTCAAGTTCTCTTTGTTTTCTTTCTTTTGCTCCCATTTATCAAAATGCAATTCTCATTTGGAATGACGTTCCAAAAATAATACATTTTTTAATTCAACAAACTTTTTTCACTAAATTATTTTATCATAATACAATTCTCCGCTTACCCCATTAAATGTAGAATCTTTATATACATCCACAAGCAAATTGGCATAACGAGTGATAATGTCAATTGATTTTTCGCTTAAATTTCCGGTTAAAATACCGCATCCCAACACTCCGGGATTAATACTGACCGTATTGTCTTGAATCTCATTTAAAATAAGTTCGTCGCAGGAAATTGTATTCGGTTCTGTTTGTTTAATTCCAGAAACGATATAAGCATTGATTTTTCTTTTCTCATTAAGGGTATCGAATCCATACCACAAAAAACATTTTATACCCTTTTTAACCGCTTCAAAAAATCCGTCAAGATAACTGTGACCATCTTCATTTTTCTGATAAATCACATAAGGGTCAATATGTACAAAAGATTGATTATTCAGCATAGGAATTAAATTGATTAATCCGGTTACCGAATCTTTTTGAACGGTCTTAACTTTATGAGATAAGCCTAATTTAACAACTGATTTTTCAATGGAACTAAGAGCATTTTTGTCTAAATCAAAGAAAATATATTTATCCGGTTGGTCTTTAAGTAAGTGAACTACTTGTCCGCAAGACCCTAAGTATTTATTCCTATCAAAAAATGGTTTTATCAGCTTGTAATACTCTGAAACAGACAATTCAGGGTACTTTTTAGCCTTCTCAATAAAAAAACCGATTCCGTATTTTTGCTCTAACGAATGCTCCAGTTCATAATCAAAATATGCAGAATTTGTTTCAACGTAAGTTTGAATATCTTCATTTGCAACAACCGCACATAAAGGCAAATGTTTCCAAATATCTCCAATCCTTCCGAAATGCCAATATCCTTCGTTTTTCTTATGTTTTGTAGTGTTTAATTGCATTGTTGTTGTGCGATTCTTTTTGAAAGTTTTTTGTTTACACAATATTACAACGAATTTTGTGAGTGGGCTTTTTATTTTTTTTTAGTAGCAAATTGCCTTATATTATTGACTATGTTTTACTTGGAGAAAACTGTAAGCTGGATGGACTGTGGCGGTTTGCGTGCGTATCACTTTTCAAATCGAGAAAATACTTAAAGAAACGTTTGCCCCCTCAAAATTATACTTCACCCATTGCCTACGGTTCATTGATAAAATAGAAAAACGTGTGTTGAAAAAAAAACTCCAACACACGAAAAAAATTTAAAATTCAACAACGTTAAGTGGAATGATTTTCATCAGACAAATATCGTCTCCTGTTTTCACACTTTTAAGCAATTCTACATTTACTTCGCATCCAAACGCTTTTTCAAAAAGGACTTTGCTGTAACCTGCGGTGCATTGACACCAAGTTTTGTCATCTAAGCGTTCTATTTTAGCAAGCATAGGACACGTACAAAATGGAAACATCAGAAACAATTCTCCATTATAGAAAGACAATCCGGCAGCTTTGGCTTTTTCATTATTCCCAAATTCTTCTAAATTTGAAGACGATGCCATCAGTTCTTTCAACAAAGATAATTTTTCATCCATTTCATTGCCACATTGGCAATTCATTCTTATTTTCTTTACTGTTGAAACATCAAAATTTTCATTCAAACGTTTCATTGTGTTTTTTACCCAAGTTATATCATTTTCATTTGTATTATCAACAACTTGGAGAGCTGTCTTTTCATTGCTTTCATTTTTTACGGCAGCAAATATGGTCTGTTCTTGGATTTTTCTTATATCAAACATATTCTAAAATTTAAAAATTACATTTTGTCTTTATAATGAGACAATTATTATAAAAATCATTGCATAATAAACCTCCCGGAGATAAGAATCTCCAAGTTAAAATCATCAATCTTTGGTTTATTAAGATTAATTATGCTGTAATTATTAATTTTAGAATTGCTTTCAAGATATAATCAGTTTTAGTGTATACAAAATTATCAAAAAATCATCAGAAATAGCTATTTATTATTCCATTTTCTTAACACGCTAATTATCAACTTTGTATTCCATCAATCTTACCATTTAAAAAATTATGAGCAGAATTTGTTATTTCTCTTGAATACTTTTTAAAGTTTTATAGCAAAATCCTCATAAGTAAATGTTCCGCTTCCGTGTTTTAGTTTGCCTTTTTGGTATAAATCGGAAAAAGCTTTGTCCATATCTTTAATAATCGATAAAGGAACATTTAAATCGTGATGAGCCGGTAAAATTTTCGTTACAGCTAAAGGCAATAACTTTTTAATCGAGTTCATATAGGCTATCGGGTCTGTTGATGGATAATATGCAAACAACTCGCCAATATAAATTAAATCGCCGGTATATAAATACCCTTTATCTTTTTCATAAAAGCACATATGTCCGGGAGAGTGTCCGGGAGTATGCACAACTTGTATTGTTCGTTCGCCCAATTCAATGGTATCATTGTCTTTTAACACTCTTGTTGGAACTCCTTTGAAAAGGTGGTAATTGTTAACATCGAAATTCTTCGGAAAATCGCACGGTTCTTCAACCAGAAAATTCCGAACCTGTTCTATTGTCAATGGAAATCCGCCATTTATCCATTCTGTTTCTTCTTCGTGAACGTAAAAATCCGAGAAATATTTATGTCCGCCAAAATGGTCGTAGTGTACGTGAGTTGTAACTACGACAATTGGCTTGTCGGTTAGCTTTTGTACTTGTTCCCAAATATTTTCAACGCCAAGTCCGGTATCAATCAACAAGCATTTTTCAGTCCCGTTTAACACATAACAATGTGTTTCTTCCCAATGTTTATATTCACTTATTACAGATGTGTTGTCGTCAATTCGTTCAATTGTAAACCAATCGTTATTGTCAATTGTCATTATAATACCAGTTTCATTAATATATCTGTCTGTTTATCTTCTCCTAATGTAAAGATGTGTTTATCAAAAGCTCTGAATCCATTTTTTTGATAAAATCTGATAGCTCTTTGGTTTTGCTCCCAAACTCCTAACCAAACATATTTTACATTTTTTTCTTTTGCCAATGTTATTGCTTTCTCATACAATGCCTGACCTACTTTTTTACCGTGAAATTCTTTGGCAACATAAATCCTTTCAATTTCAATTGCATTATTGTCTTTTAGCTCGGTTTGAGATATGCCAAAATTTACTTTTAAATAACCGACTACTTCATTGTCAGATATGGCAAAATAAAATTCAGTATTTGGGTCTGAGAGTTCTGTTGTTAATTTGATATTGCAAAAACTTTCATTCAAGTATTTTTGCATATCATTTTCGGAGTTTGATTTAGCAAACGTTTCATAAAAAGTATGTCTGCCTATTTCTTGCAACTGCTCAATTTGGTTTATGGTTACTTTTTGTATAGTTATATTTTTCATTTTTTTGATAATTTTCTTAAACATCGATTGACGACCATTGGTAATAACCTTGGATTTAAGATTCCGACACAACAAATCATTAAAGGAAAGGATATGTGCAAGTTTAATTTTTTTCTGTTCAAAAAAGGAAAAACCACATATTTTTTTTTAGAATATAATGTCTGAACTATTGGTTGAGCAGAACAAATCAGTCAAACCTTTAACTAAAATTAATTTCGAATCATTATTCGTTAGTAGCAGTTTTAGCTAGTAATATTCAATAATAAATAGATTAATACAAACACATTTATCGCAATAATATTTTTCAATCTTTACAAGGTAATTCTCTAAAATAATTTCTTCTAATTAATTCATTCTTCGATAAAAAACACCACGGCTACTTGTTATTGTCTCAATTTTACCTTGTTTTTCTAAATCCGAGATGTGTTTCATTATTTTATTTGGTTGCAATCCTAATATTTTGGATAAATCATCAAGCGTACAGGGTCTTCTTGATATAGTCTCAAAAATTACGGTTTCGGGTTCTGTGCGGAAAGACGTTATTTCATTATTATCCGTAAATTTTGCAATTACCTCAACATTATCCAGATTCCACAAATCAATGATTTGTTGCAATTCTACTTTGGTTGCTCCTCGTAAATTATGCATTGTTCCCGGTCTGTCAAGCGTGTTTATTTGAACTAAATCAGGATGGATTTCTATTATTTCATTTTTAAGTTTTAATAATTCATCGATGGTGTCATTATATCCGGGAAGTATGAAAATTTCAAGCCAAATTTTTCCTTTAAAATCTTTTCTTAGGTCAGTCAATCCTTGAATATATTTATCTGACGATAATTTGTTATGTGGACGATTAATTCTCTGAAACACATCTTCTGTTACAGCATCCAATGAAGGGAGCAATAAATCCACATTTTTTATCGAATCCCTAACCTCTTTTTCAAAAAACAGAGTTCCATTTGTAATTAAAGCCACAGGAACAGTTGGGATGTTTTGTTTTATGAACCGAATTATTTTGTCTATGCTGACATTTAAAGTTGGTTCGCCAAAACCGGAAAACGTAATATAATCAGGATTTTTATTGTTTTTAAAATAATGAGTTATCTCATCTTTTATTTTTTCTACATTGACATATTCTTTTCGGGCAAGTGTCAACTCTGTTGTTTTGCCTACTTCGCAATAAACACAGTCAAGTGAGCAAACCTTGTGGGGAACTAAATCAACGCCTAAAGACATTCCCAATCTTCGTGACGGAATCGGACCAAATAAATATTTATACATTCTAACAATATCGCTTCTTCATTAAATTTCTTTCCTCATCGCATAATCGCATCTTGTAGATAAATGCTGAGGAGTACATTGTTTAAATCCATATTTTTCATACAGTTTGATTGCTCTATCAAGAAGTCGGTTTGTCTCTAACATTACTGAACTATATCCCAGTTCTTTTGCTTTTTCTATTGCGTTGTTCATCATCAAATGACCGATTCCCTTTCCTTGAAAACCTTGTTGCAGATACATCTTCCGAAGTTCACAAGATGAATCGTCAATTCGAAATAGTCCATATGAGCCTACAATATTCCCGTCAAACTCAATTACGGCAAACCACCCATTATTCTTGAAATAATATTTTTCAATATCTAACAAATCAACATCTGTTTTTTCTAAATCAATTAATAAACCATAACTCAATAGTGTTTCTTCTACAATATTGATAACCGTTTCTTCTTCGCCTTTATTGAACTTTCTTATTTTGAACATTATTTTTCGCTTAGATTACTCTGTTGGGAGTTGTTTCTCCTTTCCCAATATATAAATTTTACTGTTTTTTAGCTTGAATCCTAATTTTTTATACAAATTTATTGCAGGGGTTCTATGGTCTTCAGTAAAAAGCAGTACTTCATCTAATTCTTTTTTCACAGCTTCATCCAAAAGTTTTTCAATTAGTTTCTTACCAATGCCATTGCCTCTATAATTTTCATCGACAACAACATCTTCAATCCAAGCCTTTTTGCCTGAAATTACACTATAATTACACATTAGTGCAATACCAATAACCGTTTGTTCTGTTTGACAATATGCAACAGTTACTTGATTCTTTTCATTAAAAACCAAACTAAGTTCTACTTGCTTTTTATCCGGACTTAATTGTTTAAACAGCGTCGTAATCTGTTTTTGTAATGCAACTGTGACATTTTCTTTCTTTAGAATATCTATTATCATTGTATTTTGTTTTTGCATAATCCTATAAATAGTAAATGAAAGAATCTACCTTGTTTTGGTCGTTTTCATTACGATTTCCATCAAAAGTTAGATTTAGGATAGGCTTTGTATTCTCATCAGCAAATCCCTTATGTAGAATATTGAGCGAAACGCCGGTATTTTCATAAAGCGATGTTGCTGTAATTACACCATCGATTTTTACCGAATTACAGAGCACTTTTGCTTGTCGGTATCGAGCAAATGCTCCGGCATAATATCCGATAGTTGCATCAGCTTTCTTTTTAATGTCTTCAATATTGGGCGTGAATGGGCTTTCTTCTTTTAACCTGTCCGAAATTTGTGCTATTTCATCTTTCATTCGTTCCAATTTTGCCAATAAAAACTCACGATTAGGAAGATTGTTTTGAGTCACATAATCGTGCCATAAAAGCCAAATTGCTTCGGAAAATGCCCCATAAACAACCTTGTGATTTTGCTTTTCGAGATTTTTAAACGTAAAATCATTAAGGAATTGGTTGTGAACAATCATTGGGTCGCCAATTGCCATAACACGCTTATTAAAATTATACACCTTCAAATCTGTGTATAACAATTTAGCTGCTGCCTTAATATTTATAATATTAAAATCATTTTCTCTAATCTGTTTTTTGAACAATTCGAGGTACATACCTCTACTCCCATAATGAGCAACATTTATAATATCTCCGGCAAGAATGCAATTGAATATTTCTTGTAAATAATTGTCATCTAACGCTATTAAATCTTCAATAAACGGGGCAATAACCTCAATACCTTGTTGTTTGGATTCATCCAACTTTGTTCTTAAAATTCGATTATATTGTCCTTCTACTTCTGCTCCTTCGGTTTGTGGAATCAGAAAAGCAATATCTTTCTCGTTCTTTTGTTCAACTGTATTCAAACAACTTCCCAAAAACGACGATAGTGAATAGTATTCATTGGTTAACGTATGTTTTCTACCGGTTTCAACAGAAGCTCTATCTGTTTTTAAAACCTGAACTGTGTGTCCTTTTTGTGATAATAACTCCTTGATTAATTCCGAATACGGATAAACATCTGGAAGATACAACGTTGAATTTTTCGAAATTTCATTTAGTCGATGCTTAATGTTTACATCCCTATATTTAATTCTTTCAAGGCAATCGTCAATCGTATTTTTTGTATTCGTATTATCGATTTTCAAACTATTTACAAAAGCTTCTAATCGGGTAATTACCCCCACATCCGATGCGTGCTCATCAATTTCGATATTCAAAAACGGTTTATCTCCCATTATTTCTTTAAAGAAATGCATCAGTACCGAATCGGGTCCACAACCGTGATGTGTTAACAATACCGGATACATATTGGGATACTCACGTATAAGGTATGCCGGTTCAAGAATATGTTGTCCAAACGGCCAAAACATATTAGGATGTTCCTTAGCAATGCCTTCAACCTCGGGCAAATCAAAAAAGGGAATGACCTGATAGCCCATATCTGTTAGTTTATCGGGAATGCCAAGATTTAAAACAGGGTCGGCAATACCATACATTTTCGAAATAATTACAAACGTAAATTTATTAGGGTCGAGCTTCTTCATTGATTCTTGACCGTTAATCCCCATTTTTTCTTCAAAACTATGATATGCTTGCATTCCTTTCATTAAGGCTTTTCCTGTTTCTTCGGGATTTCTATCAAGCAATTCTCCCAAATTTGAAAACGATTTCTGCATAAACTGTTGTCCAAGACTAAATGCAAAAGTGGGAGCTAACAATTTGACACCTTTTTTTTCGAGTTCCATCGTATGGTTCATTATCTTAAATGCCAGTTGCATATAGGCGCAACCGAAATTTTTACGTGATTCAGAACCCGGATGGTCAACAGTATATAAATCGGGAAAGAAAATGTAATCGACTTTTTTATCAACCAATTCAGCTACGTGTCCCAGAATTAATTTTACAGGAAAACACGTTTCTTCCATTGCAAATTCTTGTCCTAATTTTATGGTATTTTCGTTACTCCAATCAGAAAGCAACACATTGAATCCCATATTTTTGAAAATGGCATTGAACATAGGGAACATCCCATAAGTAAATAATGCACGAGGAATTCCGACTGTTTTTTTATTGGGGTCTATCGTATTTTCATAATCACAAAAGATGGTTTCTTCCATTCGTTTATTAAAGTTCAATACCCCTTTCGTCGGTTGTTGAATCTGAATCTTATCAGACACCGAAAGTTGATAAAGCTTTTCTATTCCAATAAATGACGTTGCTTTGTCTGCCATCACTTCGTAAGCCATTAACGCTGCCCCATAAGCTCCGGTTACGCTAAAGAAAGGCGTTGTAATTATTTGTTTTCCTGTTAAAATACGAAAAGCATTTGCCACACCACGATTAAAAGCAATTCCCCCCTGCAACATAATCCGATTGCCAATTCGTTTTTGTCCGACTACCCGATGTAAGTAGTTTTTGGCAATTGAATAGCATAGTCCGGCGACTATGTTTTCTCTTTTTTCACCTCTCGACAATCCTGTCGCTATTGCCGATTTAATAAATACGGTACAACGTTCACCCAAAGCAGTCGGGTTTATTCCACGAAAAGCAAGTTGTTCCAGTTCTTCAATTGGAATATTAAATTCCTGTGCCTGTTCATCAAGGAAAGAACCGGTTCCGGCTGCACAGACTTTATTCATTTGAAAATCGGTAACTGTTCCGTTTGTAATACTGATGTATTTGGAATCCTGTCCACCTATTTCAAAAATAGTATCAACTTGGGGGTCTATTTTTATAGCAGCTTTCGCTTGTGCTGTAATTTCATCCCGAATAACATCAGCACCAATCTGTTTTCCGATAAGGTGTCGCCCCGAACCGGTAATTCCAACGCCCGAGATATTCAAATCAGTTCCTGATTCCTGTTGTATCTTTCGCATTCCGTCCTGAACGGCTTTTAACGGATTTCCCTTTGTGCGGATGTAAGTGTAGTTAACGATTCCCGACTTAGAATTAATAAGCACAAGATTGGTACTTGTTGAACCAATATCGATACCGAGGAAACAAGGCTGACCCGATGTAATTGAAATTGCAGAATCAAGTTTGTGTTTTTGAGAAAGCCCTTCGAGAGGTACTTTATTCAAACGCACCAATTTTTCATTTTCTGAATTAGTGAAATTATCCTTTATCAATGAAGAGCACTCAACTAATACCTTCTTAAAATCCAATTTCAGATTTTCTTTTTGGGCAAGAATTGCTGCTCCAATTGCTCCAACTTTCTCGAAATTTTCAGCAACAATTAATTCATTTTCATCTTTATTTAAAACATCTCGCAAGGCATTGGTTATTGCCTCATTTTTAGCAACGCCTCCAATAAACAATATTGGCGTTTCAACAGGCAAACGACGAATTACAGCTCCTTTGTAGTTTTTAACAATTGCATACGCAACGCCTTTTAAAATATCTTCGGCAGGCACACCTTCTTGCTGATGATGGATAATATCGGTTTTTGCAAAAACGCTACAACGCCCTGCTATACGTGGAATCGACTTTGCACTCTGCACTCTGTTTGAATAATCTGCAATTGAAATATTTAACCGTCCTGCTTGTTCTTCAAGAAAAGAGCCTGTTCCGGCAGCACAATCGGAGTTCGACGACATTTGAAATTTACTCTTTTTATTGCCCGAATCATTGCTTAAGCCTGTATAATACCGAGCATTTTGTCCCCCGATTTCGATAATCGATTTTGCATTCGGATATAAACAAAGTGAACCTTCAATAGTTGCAGCAACTTCGTTTACCGATTGAAAATGCGTAGTTAGAATGTGCTTTCCTATACTTCCGGTAATTGCACCGTTTGTAATAGCCGAAGTGTAAAAACCGATTTCAATCTTAGTCAGAATTTGCTTTAACGTAGATTCAATATCCCCTTTGTGAGGTTGATATTGTGAGAATACCAAATTTGATTTTTCATCAATTACTGCAATTTTAATGGCAGAATATCCAATATCAATACCTAAACTATATGTCTCCATTTTTGTATGTTTTATTTTAAAAAATCACTATTTCTGGGGATTGATACGTCCCTTTGTTTCTTCTACTTTTGCCTTTGATTTATATTGACAAAATTATATAGTGATGAGATGTTGGAGATAACGCCAAACGGTGGTTGTGTTTAATTTCAGGACTGATTTATAAAAAGACATTGATATGGAATATTCAATAACGCATAACGAAATAGGTCAATTTTATAATAACAATTATGCAAAAGTCTGTTCAGACAACGCATTTTCAAGTCGATGCGATAACATTACGTCTGACATATTAAATATGTCGGTTAATGAATGGAGAACACCTGAATTAAAAGCACATCTGATACAGACACAAGCTCAGCGAGATGTCCAAATTTTGGGAGGAATAAAAGAGGAAGCTGTAGTTTTGCATTTTGTGTGCAACGGAACAACGGCAATTACTGAAGAACAAGCACATTCATCTATCATTAAACGAAATGCAAACAATGTATTTTGTGCTACCGAAAATGCTGTAAAACACTCTTTCCGAAAAGGAGAAAATAATATCTATTTCAAAGTCTTTCTTCCGTATAGTTACATCAATACTAAAATTGAGCAATATCCGGATGTATTTGGAACATTATCGACGATGATAAAGAATCAATGTCCGGTTTTGAAGAATGGAAACATTGCCACAACCCTCGAAATGAAAACAGTTATCAAACAAATAAGAAGCGCTCAGGCAATGGGAACACTTGCTCCAATTTATTTTGAAACCAAAATACAAGAGCTACTTCTTTTACAATTGCAACAAATGCAAAAACACACTTGTCCCGATTGTAAATATTATACACATTATCAAGAACAGTTGAATGAAGCAAGAAACCTTATCGAAAACGATTTCCAAACACCTCCAACCATTGCCCAATTAGCACAAGAAGTAGGAATGAGTGAAACCGTATTAAAAACAAATTTCAAAAATTATTTTGGCAACACCATTTACGGTTATCTTTTTGAATATCGAATGAATATTGCCGAAAAACTTTTACAGAATACTACATATACAATAGCTGAAATTGCCGAACAGTCAGGATACGAACACGCTTCGCATTTTACAACCGCTTTTAAACGTAAATTTGGGGTTAGTCCAACTTCTTACAGGATAAGAACTGCGTAATGTTTTCTTTCATTCTTACTAATGCAAAGGTGTTTCATTCTTCCATTTTATTGAAAAATTTAGCAATGGCTTTTAAATAAATAATTTTTCATATCTTTGATATAAGCAATAAACAATCGCTCTTTGTATTAGCGCAAAAAGAAGAGAAACACCGAAGTTTGCTTGTTTCTAAATCGTTACCTGTTTGTTTTTGCATTATCGCAACTTACTTGTTTTCAGTAGGAAAGAACTTTTGTCACATCTTGTTCGGTGCATATTGCAAGTGGGGTTTGATGGTGTGCGAACCGTGGATTACCGCATAGCTGTTCAATCATTGCTGACAGTAATGCCCTCCGAAATTCGTCCCGAAAACATTTACCAAACGTTTCTAAAACAAATATCATTTTGAAAAAGTTCCTCAATAAAATAGTACCCGTCCTATACCTGTCCGCAGCAATGTGGGGAGTTTTTATAATAAACCGGGTGTTACCTGCCGATTTAAACCGTTACGGGATTGTCCCCCGCACTGCAAGCGGGCTTTGGGGGATTTTGTTTGCCCCTTTTTTGCATGCAAACTATTCGCACATCACCTCCAACAGTGTCCCTTTTTTGATATTGGGAGCGTTGCTTTTCTATTTTTATGGGAAAAAGGCTTCTGTAATTTTTTTATTGTCGGTACTGTTGTCGGGAGGGCTGGTTTGGGCTTTTGCACGCCCGGCTGTCCACATTGGCATGAGCGGTGTTATATATGCCATGGCTTCTTTTTTGATTTTTGCTGGCTTTTTCAGGAAAGAATTCCTTAGCTTTATTGTATCAATTGTAGTGATTGCCCTTTACGGGGGGTTGGTTTGGGGTATTTTCCCAAACAACTTTTACGTTTCTTGGGAAGGGCACATCAGCGGTGCTGTTGCAGGGTTTTGGCTTGCTTACGTTTTTTATAAGAAAAAGAAAATATAACCTGGATGAAATCGAAAAACATAAAGGTTGCTATCAGGATGAGCGGTGGGGTAATAATCTTCTTTATCCTTCTTTATATTATTTGGTTTATAGAACACAACAACGAGAACGGTTCCATCAAAACCCTGTTCGATGCCTTTTGGTATTCGGTGGTCACGCTTACCACAGTTGGCTATGGCGATTACTTTCCGGTATCGACAGCCGGAAGGGTTGTTGGGCTAATTCTGGTGCTTTTTAGCTTGGGGCTGTTTGGGTACATCATCGGGAACCTCACAAATAATTTGCGCGAATACATGGAAAAAAAGAAACTTGGCCAATACGGAACAAAAATGGAAAATCATGTGATAATTGTCGGCTGGAACAATTTTGGGAAATTGATTGCCGACCAAGTAGTCCAGGCAAAACAGGACATAACAGTAATAACAGACGAAAAAGACGACATCGACCTTATCCATGCCAATTACGACGATAAGGTTTTTGCTTTGTTCTCGGATTTGAATGCTTTCGAAAATTTCGAAAAGGTCAATATAGAAAAGTCGAGTTCTGTATTCATAAATATCCCCGACGACACGCAGGCGTTGGTTTACCTCCTCAACATCAAAAAAAAATATCCTTCTATAAACACGGTGGTTTCACTCTCTAACTCCGAACTGAAAGATACCTTTTACAGTGCGGGAGCTTGCTATGTCATTTCGGAAAAAGAACTGAGTTCAAGGTTGATTGCCAGTTATATTTTTGAACCGGACGTGGCATATTACACCGAAGATTTGTTGGCCACTTCTATAAGCCAGGATGCAACAGACATACTTGAATTAAAGGTAAACCGCAATAACGTTTACTGCGGGCGTGATTATGTTGACGTGTTTGTCGATTTAAAGAAAACTTACAATTCGGTGTTGATCGGTATCGGCAGGAAAGCAGAAGCCCGTTTCAAATTGATAAAAAACCCCAATGCGGGAGAAACCATAAAGCATGGCGATTACCTGATCGTTATTTCCGATGGCTTTGCCAAAGATAAGATAATCAAGGCATTTGCCGTAAAAGAGGGGCGGGTGCAGGTATAGGTTTTACTCAAAGTACAGAGTGCATTGGGCGGAATGGCGATTGCCTGGAAATTGAAGAAAAAATTGAGTTGCTTAAATTTCTGAAAAAGTAAAAAAGAGACCTAAATAATGAAAACGGTTGTCGGCCACATACAGATTCCCGTCACAAGGATTTAATCAGGATATACCCAACACAAATAGCTTTTCGGGAAAATAACACCAACAATTATTTTGTCATCTTTAAAGTACTGAAAAACAAAGACATGGGGATTTAGTTTGGCACAAGGGGAAATAGTAAAAATCAAGAAATTGCACCGACAATCCAAACAAAAAAAGGTTGCCGACAGATTTAAAGCACCCTTGCTCCTTGATAAAGGTTTTTCCTGTGTTGAAGTTGGTGAAATCCTGTTGCTGACGGTTACACTGTCCGCAAATACAGGAATCAACATCTATCGCAAGGGAAGAAAGTTTAAGCACGGGCAACAATAAAGGGACATTGCCGTATTTAACCCCAGGCCAGACGGAGGCATTGGACAAGCACCTTCATGAAAATGCTTAAGGAAATACTGCGGCTACATATTCACTTTCCTACTACAGGACAGAGGCGCCCCCGGACAATAACGCCTCAGAAAGGGCTATCCGGAACATAAAAGTAAAACAGAAGGTGTAGGGCCAATCCCGCTCAACAAATGGAGCTTTCCGCTTTGCGGTATTGCGCTCAATTACCGATACTGTAATCAAAATGTTGGGGACTCATTAAAAGTTATTGCCAATTTGCAGACTGATCTGTAACTACCTTTTAATGGTATAGTTTTTTTACAATCACCCGGGCTACTTCTTTCCCTTGCTCTTCCATACCTGTAATATTGTAATGCACGTTGCCAGGTTTTATTTCCCACTGGTCGAAATGTGGTTTTGTGTAAACAAACAGATCATTAATTGCTATTTCCTGAAAGTTTTCCAAGACCTCTTTTGCAGCATGGTTATATTTAGCAGCATCCCCGGCACATCGTCCCTTTTCCCCTTCGGGGACAGGAGTTGTTGTGGCAAATACCAATCTTGTGTTAGGGTATTGTTTTATAAGATAGTTGCATATTTCGTTTATGTTCTCCTTGTATTCACCTAAAGATGCTACCTGTTTCCCATTTATTTTGTCAAATTTGCCTTCATGCATATATTTTAGGTCGTGCAGCCCTACATTAAAATGGATCAAATCCCATTCAAAATCCCAGCCCCCTTTCAGGTAAGGACGGAACATTGTTTTACGCTGTTTTTCCATGTTTTCGATAAACTGGCTACTGGAGCCACCATTTCTAAATATCCTGAAAACAGTTGCTTTCCCTTCTGTGTATTTTCTTACAAATGGGGTGTAGCCTATCGAAATGGAATCTCCATATATTAACACATTAGGGATGCCTTTTACCGGTCCTATGTATTTAAAAGCTTCTTTTCCCGATTTATTTTCACAAAGTGCCTCCCATGCATCTTTACATTTATCATTGTCCCTATTTTTAGCCGACAAAACAGGATGCGGGCCGTAAACAAAAGACAAGGCCGCCAAACCTGAATATTTTATGAATTTTTTTCTTTCCATACTATCCTTTTTAAAATTTCTATTGAATAAGGTACATTGGTGAAATTATCAAGTTTTTATATTGATGCATTGACCATAGCTTCAAAGAAAGCACTAATATCAGTATCTTTATTGCTTTTACCAAGGATTGTTTAAATAAGTCCTGCCGCCTTTAAGCCACTTCTCGGGTTTTGATGGGCCAAAATTTTCATTCACATAAATTATTCATCCTGTCCATATATGGTTTCCCCAGTTACAACAGTCCAGTACTGGGCTAAATAAAGCCACTGCCTTGTGTGGCTTTATTTATTTTGCTTTCAGGTTCAGTGCTGTTTCTCCAAATTTTATTGTTTCTTCTATTACGCGGGCTACGCTTCCCGATTTTAACCCGCAGGCAATAACATGGTCGCCGGCTTCGGGGAAAGCTACTTTTACTTTTCTGTCGGGAGGAGTGCCCAACTGTTCAAACATTTTCAACATTGCACCCACTTTGACCGTTTTGTCCTGATTGTTTTCGTCTTTGTAGTAATATCCCAGGAAAACCGGGGCAGTTACATTTTTGTATGTTTCCTTTTTCATTGTTGCTTCAATGAGTTGCTGAAGGTAAACTGTTGCTTCCATACGGTATTTGCAATCCCAATATTGGGTTTCCTTGGGATCTGCCCCCTCGTTTGTTACGCGGTATTTCCCTCCATTTACCTTGCGCCCGATTTGCAGCCCCCAGGGCTTGGAAAGGATAAATGCGGCATTGTTGTTTATTTCTATATTCGGGGAATATAGTATAAGCCCATCAACATATTCGGGGAAATCGGCTGCCAGTTTCAATGCCAGCGTACCTCCGGTTGAAGTGCCCATAACAATCACCTTTTTCCCTATACTCCGCGCAACCATTAAAGCATTTTTTGCTGATTCCCAAAGCCGGTCGGGGGTCATGTCGATTAGCGGATCCTCTGTTTCAATGCCGTGCGAGGCCAAACGGGGGATGTAAAGGTTAAAGCCAAAATGCCGGGCAATTTTTTCGTGCGTAGGAAAGCCTTCGTACCAGGAAGCAGAAAAACCGTGGAGGTACAAAATTGAGTATCCTGTCCTCTCGTGTATGGAATCGCTAGCCCAAAAAATCCGGGATCCGTTGTCGGGTTTTAATGTAAGCCCTTCATCGTTTTTACTGATATATCGTTCAATATTAACAAGGCTTGCTGAAATTGAGGGCAAATTTTTATTTAACTCAGGTTTTGGAGGCTTAGGCCCCAGGAGGTAAACTACTATTAACAGTAGCAGCAGAATCACCAGAAAGCGTTTGATCCGTTTCATGAATATCTATATTTTTCGCATAAAAATACAACTAAAAAAAACACCAAAGCCCTCTGCTTTGGTGTTTTTTGTTTTTTCGGGGAGAACCTTTTTTTGTTTGCTACTTTTTCTTAAACAAACTTAAGATAAAAAGCAAAACAACAGCCCCGATAACAGCTGTAATAATGGTCCCGATTGTTCCGGAACCGATAGAAACCCCCAGTTTTCCCAATAACCAACCTCCAATGAACGAACCAACAATTCCTACCAAAATGTTAACAAGAAAACCAAATCCGCTGCCTTTCATGATTAAGCCGGCCAAAAAACCGGCAACTAACCCAATTAAAATAATGTAAAGAATCGACATAATGCTAGGTTTAAAAATTATCGTATTTAAGTTACAAAATATAATTGTTATTTTGATTTATTATACTATAAAACTTTATGTGTTCCCTAACATGTTTAATCGAACTCAGTCCATTATTTTACTTCAACCAAAGCTTGTGCCTTTTTGCCCGGGCTGCTTTCCGAAACAGCGGTTAAGGTAATTTTCGCACTGCCTTTAACCCCTTTTTCCCGGCTGAAATAAACAGGGATTGAAATTTCTTTGCCCGCCCCCACTGTTGCAAGCCCGTTGAGTATTTGTGCTTTCCAGCCTTCTCCCTCAACATTTACCGAAAGGCGGTATATGTCATTGTCGAAACAGGGTGCTTGGCCTACTAATTTGCCATCGTTGTTTTTAAGCGTGAAAAGTGCGGCGCCCCCAGTTGTTTTTTCCGGGGCAGTAAGTTGGAAATCCCTTTTTTGCCCGCCGTTCCCGTCAAGTGATTTTACGCCAACGGTATAGGAAATTACCCCATCCTGGTTTTTTGCAAGGTCGATGATATAAAAATGGAGGCGGTTGTATCGATCTGTATATTCAAATTCGCTGCCGGAGTTTAGCCCGGCATGGAAAAGTGCATCGTTCAGTTGGCGGTAATCGGCAATTGTACGCATGACTTTTGTGCCGTCTGGCTTAACATAATCCACCATGTTTATGTCCTCAGGATGGGCATCGATTACCCAATTGAAGCAATTGAACCCGTTTGCGCCCCCGTTATTGCTTTCCTTGTCCCTGTTTTTTGCCAGCAACACCCCATTGTCGGGGCAGTAAGAGTCGTAACCTATACGCTGTATTACTTCCAGTGAGTAATAATCGTAATTAGGGATTCCAGGGGAAAGCGGGTTTTCTGCCGGATCGTCGGCAGGGGTGCGGTCGTGCGGCTCTTCTCCGTCAAGGTCAACGATTACGCCGGCATGTTCGCCTTCAAAAGGTTTAACTGCACGGGCGGTGATACGGGCAACTGCAAGCCCCGTGGCGGCAAGCTTGTCGCGGCTTAACCTTAAAATATCTTCTTCTTTGATGAAATCATTTTTCATACGGTTGCGCAACATCAGCCCGGCAGGCATCGATGCGCCTGCTATTGCCGGCACAACCCAGCGTTTGTGCGGGCCGCCCGGGCCGTTAAAGCACCCACGGTCCATCATGTCCCAAGTCCCGGAACCGGCACGCCTGTAGGGTTTTACGTAAGGATTATTATTGTTGTCCCCTATCCTGAAAGCATAATGCCCCAGCTCGTGTGTTATGGTCCCGGAGTTTTCGCCCTGGCGGATAGAAGAAATCCCCCACTGCATTGCCCCTGCTTTCCACGAAGTCCATGGTACGTAACGGGTTGCTGCCCAGCGTGGCTTGTCGGGGTTGGGGTTGCCCCATTCCGGAGGTATTTCGTCTTTCGAATTAAATTTCATCTCTCCGAACTCCTGCCAAACCCCGGTTTCGTCATACCCGGCATAAATACGGAGGATTGCATCGTAATCTTCCTTCAGGTTGCCCTTGTCCTCACGCCACAAAGCATCCACGTCTCTCTCCATCCTGCCGGTTGGCTTGCTCCCGTCCGGGGCAAAGCCTTCCTGCCCCCATTCGTTTAGGCCGTATTCCCAAAGTTTCTTAGGCAGCCGGTAAGGCCCGAATGCGTCAACTTCGGTAATGCCAAACTCGCCACGGGATTGCTCCATCCAATAACCGTTGATAGTGTGCCCGTGGTTTACCTCTGACGGTTTTATGAAGAAATCGCGGTAAAAATTTGCTACATCTTCCCTTTTTATTGGCTCTATTTGCGGGTTGCCAAACAAATCGGAACCTTTGGGCTGGGTGATCACAAATGGCTGGTCGGGGAAATCGACTGCAACAAGTGCCATCTTGAAACCACGCTTGGGCTTTATCGATGGATCTGCCCAGTCTATCCCCGGGATTGGGCTGTAGTCGTCCCAAGTCATGTCGTCCTGATCCTGCACGAGCTGCGGATCGATAGGCTTTAATTCACTTACATTTTCTTTTGATTCTTTTTTTGAACACCCCATCAAAAACAGAAACAGGGTGATTGTTGGCAAAATAAATGGCGTTTTCATGATAAAATGATTTTTTATAGGTCAAAAATACACTTTTTATTCACAATATGCACAGAATGGGTAGCCTTTTGTTTTTTTTATTGTTCTTTTTTCCCTTTTGTGCCGGAAATCTTTGTATACATTAAGGGTACAGGCTAAATATATGATAAAGTAATTGTTTGGGCTTAAGGTTAAACGTCCTTGTTTTTGTGGTTCTTAAGTACTTGCTCCACCAAACCTTGTACAAGCAACAAGCGTTTTGATATACTTCTTTTATTTTTTGTTTACTTTTCGCAAAGTAATTTGTTTTTCCATATTTGTAACATGCCATGCATATAAAATTATGAATACTTTATTGATCGCTATAATTATACTTGCATTTTTCGCGCTTTTGTTGGGGATATCCTTGTTTACCTCGCGTAATTCCAACAGCGAAACATTTTTTACCGGAAACCGCCGTTCGCCATGGTACCTGGTTGCCTTTGGGATGATCGGTTCTACCATCTCCGGTGTGACATTCATCTCCGTTCCCGGCGAAGTGGGAAATTCTGCATGGACTTACCTCCAGTTCTTGTTGGGTAATTTTGTCGGGTATTGGGTAATCGCCCTGGTACTTATCCCATTGTATTACCGGCTCAACCTTGTTTCAATTTATACTTATCTTGATCAGCGTTTCGGGCTGAGATCGTACAAAACAGGGGCTTTTTTCTTCCTTGTTTCTCAAACGATAGGGGCATCTTTCAGGCTATACCTTGCTGCAGGGGTTTTGCAAATAGCCTTTTTCGACGAATTTGGCATCCCCTTCTGGGCAACGGTATTGATTACGCTTTTCCTTATCTGGGCTTACACTTATCGTGCGGGCATAAAAACCGTGGTGTGGACCGACTCGTTGCAAACGCTTTTTATCCTTGGGGCTATTGGCATTACCATTTGGATGATATTAAAACAGCTCGACCTGAATTTTGCCGATATGGTAACGGTAATCGACAACCACCCTTTTAGCCGTATTTTTGACTGGGACTGGAAATCGAAAACCAATTTTTTCAAACAATTTATGGCAGGCGTAGGCATTGTATTGACAATGAACGGGCTGGATCAAAATATGATGCAAAAAAACCTTACTTGCAAAAACCGCAAGGAAGCTCAAAAGAATATTTACTGGTTCAGTTTTGCCTTTATAATCGCCAATATTTTCTTTCTTTCGCTGGGGGTAATGTTGTATTACTATGCATCGCAAAAAGGCGTTGAGCTGCCATCGCGTTCCGATGATCTGTTCCCTTTGTTGGCCATAAAATATTTTGGACCGGTTGCCGGCGGGCTTTTCCTGCTTGGGATACTGTCTGCCGCCTATTCGAGCGCCGATTCTGCGCTGACTGCCTTGACCACATCGTTTTGCATCGATTTTTTGGATCTCGATCCTGCTGAGGCAAAAAGCAAAACAATCCGTATGCTGGTGCATATAGGTTTCTGTTTGTTGATGTTTTTGGTGATTGTGCTATTCCGTGTCATAAACAACGAAAGCGTGGTATCAGCTGTTTTCAGGGTTGCCGGATATACCTATGGGCCACTGCTGGGGCTGTTTGCCTTTGGCATATTGACCCGCCGGGACGTTCGCGATCGCTTCGTGCCATTGATCGGCTTGTTGTCGCCCGTGCTAACTTATGTAGTCAACATAAATTCCGAAGCGTGGTTCGGAGGTTATAAATTTGGTTTCGAGCTGCTGATTTTGAATGGGTTGATTATGTTCTTGGGCTTGTTGCTAGTTTCTGGAAAGTCCGACTAGCATGAAGGGATTATATGTATTCTATTCACGGGGTGACTTAGAGTCACGCCGTAAATGTGGCTGTCGGTTCATAAACAACCCCCAACAGCACTTTTTTGCTTGCTCCGGTTACCAGTGGCAGGTTTCCGGGGAGTTTTTTGATCCTCCTCATGGCAAGCCATGCAAAAGCAACTGCTTCAACTTGCTGGGGGTAAACGCCCAATTCTTCGGTAGTGGCAACCTTTGTGTTTTTCAGATGAAACGCAAGCCTTTCCTTCAATAGGCAATTGTATGCACCTCCCCCGCAAAGGTATAGGGCTTCTGTGGCAGGTGCATGTTTTTTTATGGACTGTGCGGCACTGGTTGCAGTCAATTCTAAAAGAGTGGCTTGTACGTCTTCGCCTTTGTATGCCCCAATTTTTCCGAGGTGCTTGTTCAGCCATTCCATGTTAAACAATTCCCGTCCGGTGCTTTTAGGGGCAGCTTGTTTAAAATAAGGCTCTTTCAGCATGTCGTCAAGCAGGTCGTGCCTTATTTTGCCCAAAGCGGCCCATTCCCCGTCTTTGTCAAATTTTTTGTTTTTAACTTGTTGTATCCAGCTGTCCATAAGGCAATTGGCCGGTCCTGTGTCGAAACCCGACACTTTTTCATCATTGGCAGAGAGTATTGAGATGTTGGCTATCCCGCCCAAATTCAGTATAACCCTTTTCTCTTTTTTGGAAAAAAAGAAATCTTGGTGAAAAGCAGGGGCGAGGGGTGCGCCTTCGCCTCCAAAAGCCATGTCCATGCGCCTAAAATCGGCAACGGTTTTAATGCCTGTTTTTGCCGCCAGCAGGTTGCCGTCTCCCAATTGCATGGTAAACGGGAATTGCGACGACGGCTCGTGGAAAACAGTTTGCCCATGGCACCCAATGGCTTCTACCATAGTTGCTTGTACCCCCGATTTTTGAAGTAGCTTTGTTGCGGTTTCTGAATAGCACAAAGCCAAGCGGTGGTCGGTTTCCCCTAATTTTGAAAGGGTAACGCTATGAGAATTTATCAATTTGGACAAATCTTCTTTCAACGCTTCGGGGAAAGCTTGTGAGTGGGTCCCAATAATGTCAATTGATTTGTTCTCAAAAGAAACAAGCACTGCATCTATGCCGTCCATGCTCGTCCCCGACATTATTCCTATATATAGTTCCATGGGCATGTTTTATTTCATCACTAAAGGTAATATATTTCGTATTTTGTTCATTAATTTTATCCACATGAAAAAACTGATGCTGTTAATGATCATTCTCGCTTTCGTGCTTGCAGGCGGTTGCACGGGAAAGACGGGGCAATTGCCGGGGCAAAAAATAATTGTCGGGGCAGGACGTACGGACATTTACCTCCCTCTCTTGAAAGGCAAAAACGTTGGGCTTGTAGTGAACCAGACTTCGATGGTCGGCTCTGTTCACCTGATCGATTTTTTGTACGACAAGGGAGTCAGCTTAAAGGCAATTTATGCCCCGGAACATGGTTACAAAGGGACTGTTGAGGCCGGTAAGCACTTCGACAACACGACCGATCCTGGCACGGGTGTGCCTGTTTTTTCATTGTACGGGAAAAACCGCAAGCCGGGCACTGAAATACTAAAAGGCATTGATGTCGTAATTTTTGACATACAGGATGTGGGCGTACGCTTTTTTACATATATTTCAACCCTGAACAATGTAATGGAAGCCTGTGCCGAAAACGGTATTAAAGTAATGGTGCTGGATCGCCCTAACCCAATAGGGCATTACATAGACGGGCCGGTGCTTGATCCTAATTTCAAAAGTTTCGTTGGCATGAACCCTATCCCCATTGCCCATGGGCTTACAATTGGCGAATATGCCATGATGTCGAACGGTGAAGGTTGGTTAAAAGACAGCGTGAAATGCGATCTTGAGGTAATAAGGATGGGCAACTACGCCCACGACAGCCTTTACCAGTTGCCTATATTCCCTTCTCCCAACCTGCCCAACATGAAATCTATCTACCTATACCCGTCCATCTGTCTTTTTGAAGGGATAAACGCAAACGAAGGCCGGGGCACAGAACACCCGTTCCAGCAATTTGGCGCACCTTACTATACCCCGCGCGATTTTTCGTATGTCCCTAAGTCAATGCCGGGGCGGTCGCTCCATCCCAGGTTCGAAGGCGAAACCTGCTATGGGCAAGATATGTCGGGAACGCCAATGGGGGAATTGCAGGGGATTAAACAAATCCAGATAAAATATGTAATCGACTTTTACAACAAATGCAACGACAAAGAACATTTCTTTTCCAAGTTCTTCGACAAACTTGCCGGGACGGATCAATTGCGCAAACAAATCATAGAAGGGAAAAGCGAAGATGAAATCCGCGCAAGCTGGCAGGAAGGCCTGGATGGATACAAAGCAATGAGGAATAAATACCTATTGTATAAATAAATTTATGTACTGAGAAATTGTTCCGCTAATGTGTTATGCTTGAAAAAATAAGCCTTCATATAACAAACTTCATTAGCATTAGAGAGTGTGTCACTTTGAGTGGTGGCCCTCACTTGGCGACATGGCACAGAACATATAATCGTTGTTGCCCTGAAAAATTTTACTTCACAGGGACGATGGGTTTCATTTTCGGAAAGTAGCTTTATAAGTGGAAGTGTTTTGTTTGTTGTCGGTTACGTTTAACTGTAATTTATGGCTTTTGCCCATTTCAAACCGCTCTGCATCAAAATAATGCACTACCAAATTTGTTTTCGGGTCGTACTCAAACAAAGCCCACTGCCCATCGATAAACCCTTCGTATTTTTTTATCCCTGCCAAATCGTCTGATATTTTAAAACGCAGGCAGTTGCTTTCAGTCAAAGTGTTTTTATCTTTTATGCTCAAAGGGATGATTTTGGGGGGCATGGTGTCTACAGCCACGGCATAATTCCCGAAATTAAGCACGCTCCCGCTTACCATGCCATTTTCGTATTTCCCGCCAACAGCGTTAAATTTGCCAGATAAAGTATCAACGTTTACCAACAATGCTTTTGCCCTGAGGTGTTGGGGAAGGCCTTTGGTTTGGATTTGTACCTTGGCCCTTTTGTGCAAAGGGACTGTGTTTTTGTGGACAATATACAGGTCGGAAAAGAAGCCTTGCCCTGCATTTACAGTGGCATACTGAAAATCTATGTTTGTATACAATGCGCCTTTAGGGATTTCTATCCTGAAATTTTCTGTTTCCCAAACGTTTTCTTTGTCGTAAGGAAAAATTTCAGGGCAGTTTCTTTTGTCTTCGCCGATTTCGTTAAAACAGCTTTTCACGTTAAACTCCAGTACCGAGGTATTCCCATATGTGTCTTTAAAGATCATTTGTACCAGGTGGGCATTATTGTCGACAAAATCAACGATGCCATTTTTCTTTTCGTAATTATAAATAGGTAGTTTATTCCCTGGATCTTTCCATGCCTTCTGGTATCTCTTTCCTGTGTTTATATATTCTTCGTAATCGATAAAGCTGTTGATATACCTTGTGTTGTAGAATGAAAATTTATCGAACTGGTATGAAAAGCATAGTTCACCGTCAACAATTAATTCCGCCGAATAGATGCCGCATTTATTCCACGAACCATCAAAATAGTCGTTGGCATGCACTGCAAAACCTATCCTGCCCCAGACGGGCAGCAACGGGTTCCCTTTTAAGTGGTACTTTCCGTTGTAAAATACTATGGGATAAGTGCTTTTATTGTTTTTGCCGTTCACGACAGACATTCCATCAACGGGGGCAACCAGCAAAGAAAATATCTTTGGGGCAGTATTGTCAATAACCGGGAATTTATATTTTAACGGGTTGAGGGGGGATCCTGTTTCTGTGTCCCTGATTTCAAAATGCAGGTGAGGTCCGCCAGAACTTCCGGTGTTGCCGCTTTTGGCTATTTCATCGCCTTGCTTTACCCTGAATTTATTTTCAGGGACAGCAATATCGATCCTAAACGATTGTTTTTCATACTGGATATCTTTCACATAGCTGGAAATATCTTTTATGAAGCTGTTCAAATGCCCGTAAACACTTGTCGTCCCATTTGGGTGGTTGATGTAAATGGCATGCCCGAACCCTGTTGGGGAAACAACAATCCTTGCAATATAACCATCGGCTACCGAAAATACCTTAAGCCCTGTAACCCCCTGGGTTTTGATGTCAATCCCAGAATGAAAATGATTACTTCGCAGCTCGGCAAAACTCCCGCTTAGCAACAGTGGTATTTTTAATGGCGGTGTATATTCAACGCTTTGTCCGTTTAGGTTGCCAGAGATGAAAAAGATTATAAGCAGGGAAAAAAATTTCATGAAGCAAATATAATGATTTCGGGGATTTAGCAGGGGCATAGCGATGGGGTGTGCATTATATTTTCGCCGCCAAGACACAATGGCACAACTTTTATTTTGCGGGGACTTGTCTTTGCGGCTATCCCCATTTTGCCACAGCTACTCAATAGGCAGGTTATGTTGTTTCAAAAAGCTCAACTTATCCCAATATCCTCGTTGGAATTTTATTTTCCCGTCAACTACATGAAAGAACCCGCATCCACGCAAGCCAAGCGGGTCTTTCCATTCCAGTATCGCCCATTCGCCGTCTTCAAAAATATTTTCCACGATGCACACCATTTTAGCCTGTGCAAATTCATCCTTAAACATCTGCCCGACAGCGGCTTTCCCCTTAATCGGGGTATTTGCAACCTGGTGGTTAACAGCGTCATCGTGATAAAATTCTGTAATTTTACCGGCATCTCCTTGGTTAAAAACGCTTACCCATCCTTTTATTAATTCTTTTGGCGACATATGGTATCATTAAATAAATTAGGTAAAATTATATAGTTTTAGCCAGAGAACAATTTTCAAACCGATTATTGAAGGCATTATAAACGCTTTCATAACTTATAATAAGAAACATAAAATGGCAAGTAAAGAAGCAGGATGGTTTACAATTGAAAAAATAGATGAAGGCACCTCGGTAATAAGTGAGTATAAGCATTGGGAAGAAACACATTGTTATGTGTTGAACGGGAAAGACCGATGTTTGCTCATCGACACCGGACTTGGCGTCGGGAACATTTTGAACAAGTGCAAAAATTAGCCGACAAACCTATAACAGTGGTTTCAACTCACGTACATTACGACCATATTGGCGGACATAAATATTTTAACGATTTTTATGTGCATGAAGCCGAAACAGAATGGATAAACGGCGGTTTCCCCCTAACATTGGATCAGGTACGTGGATTTCTGGTTGAAGCACCTTGCGATTTCCCGGATAATTTTGATGAAAATAATTATTCCCTGTTTAAAGGTGAACCGACAAGGGTGCTTAAAGACAACGACACCATTGAACTTGGGGAAAGGACAATCCGTGTTTTGCATACGCCCGGCCATTCTCCCGGCCATATGTGCTTTTACGAAGAGGGGAAAGGTTATTTGTACACTGGCGATTTAATTTACCTTGATATGTTATTTGCTTATTTCCCATCGACCGATCCTGTGGCCTATATGCACTCAATAAAAAAGCTGTTGCCATTGAAGGTAAGCCGTATTTTCCCGGCACACCACAGCCTCGATGTCCCTTTGTCTATTATTGGGGATATGGACAAGGCTTTCTCCGGGCTGTACGAAGAAGGAAAGCTGAAACATGGAAGCGGTACTTTTCATTATGAAAATTTTGGGATAAAACTTTGATTTGAAAAAAATATAACCACAAGCCACATAGGTTAAAAAGAATGGCTTAGCCTCTTTTTGCCTTCACTGTGGGAAATACCATGACAATCGAAACACATAGGAAATTTAAAATATAATTTCAATAACTTCTGCGACAGAAAAACGTTTATATGAAAGTGAACGCAAATTTTTGAACATAACAAACAAAGGTTGTCATGAAAAAAATAAGCACATTGGCCGGGTTCTGTTTTTTGATTATCGTAACAAGTTGCAATACTACCAGAAATTCACAAACAGGGGATGTTGCACAAAGCGATAAATCCAATATTTCAGGCAATTACCTTGGAAGTTTTTACAAAGGCAATTACGTTTGGGGCGGAGCGATGAACCTGGCATGGAACGAGCTGAATGAGAATATCCTGCACGAAAAGCTTCACCTAAGGTCCAACGATGCCAAAGCATTGGACATGGTCGAAAAACTGAACAAGTCGCCTTTCTCAAAGAACGATTTAGATGAGGGCAGTTATTACGTAAAATCGGGTTACGGGCAGGGAACGGTTGAACAAATCAACCGCGAATCAAGAGAAAAATTCCCCAAGAAAAGTTTTGCCGATTTAAACTTAAAGCTTAAGCCCATGGATATTATTTCTTATGCTTATTTCCTGAAAGAAGTGGAATACAAAACAATGTTCGATAAAAAAGACATAACCTTTAATGGCCAAAAAGTAAAGGGTTTTGCCGCAGGGAACAAGGAGCAAAAGAAAAATGTAAAAATCATAAAATATGACAACGACAATAAATTTATCATAAAACTACGGCTCAACGACAATTCCGATGAGCTAATACTTGCAAAAGGTTACGACATGTCGGGACCTCAGGCAATTGTAGATTCAATAAACAGTAACAACAGGGAAAGCCTGCCCTCTATCGGGGGGTCTGATGAATTTGCAGCTCCCAAAATCCATTTGGATTATCACAGGGACTATGTAGAACTGGTTAATAAATTCCTTTCAAATAAAGGGTTTGAAAAATATTTTATTTCCGATATGTTCGAAAATATAAAATTCGACATGGACGAGAAAGGAGCCAAGGTAGAAAACGAAGCCGTTATTGCTGTAAGGCTTACCGCAATTATTGAAAAAGAAGAACCTAAGAACTTCATATTGGACAAGCCCTATTGGATTGTGATGAAAAGGGCAGGTTCGGGAAATCCATACTTTATTTTAGGCGTAAACAATTCAGGGCTGTTGGAAAATAGTGTCACTCAAGGTGATATATCCCCATAATATCTTTCTGCACCCCTGGGAAATCAATTCCCAAATCAACTAATTTGCCCGAATGCATGTCAAACACCCAACCATGGACAGATAAATCTCTTTCCCTGTAGGCATCCTGTACCGCAGCGGTTTTTATAACATTTATACATTGTTCCCTTACATTTAGTTCCACCAATCTATCGTAACGCTTTTCTTCATCATCAATTCCGTTCAACTCGTCTTTATGCAAACGGTATATGTCGCGTATATTACGCAGCCAGGGGTTTAAAATCCCCAAGTCCTGCCTCTGCATCGCAGCTTTTACACCTCCGCAACAATAATGCCCACAAACAATTACGTGACCTACCCTAAGGTGGGAAACTGCATATCCTATAGCAGACATTACACTTAAATCGGAATTAGAAACAACATTGGCAATATTCCTGTAAACAAATGCTTCGCCCGGGGAAAGCCCCATTAGTTCTTCCGCTGCAACCCTGCTGTCAGAACATCCGATGTATAATATATCAGGGCTTTGCCCTTTTGTGAGGTTTTTGAAATAGTTCGCATCAAAATTTAATTTTCTTTGCACCCAGGCCTCATTACTTCTGAATATCTGTCCTATTTCCATTTTTTTTGTATTTGATTATAACCCTTTGGCTGTGAAATATCAAAAATGCAAATAAAAGATGATAAAATCGCACTGAAGGTGTTTCCCCAACCTATGTTTTATAACTATCTTTGTTTTTCAATTCAAAAAACTATGTCAGGAAGACCATTTATATTAGTTACCAACGATGACGGGATCCATGCACGCGGGCTGCAAGAACTGGTAGAAGTGATGAAATTTTTTGGCGACGTTGCGGTAATTTCGTCAGAAACTTCAATGTCGGGGAAAGCGTGCGGGATAACTGTTGACAAGCCATTAAGGGCAGTTGAAATCGAAAAGATACTGGGCGTGCCAACATTTAAAACAAACGGCACACCGGTTGACAGCGTAAAACTCAGTTTCGACCACCTCTTTAAACGCTGTCCCGATTATGTGGTTTCTGGCATCAACCACGGCACTAACTCATCTATCAGCGTAATTTACAGCGGCACAATGGGGGCTGCAATAGAGGGCAGCCTGCACGGGATACCTTCCATGGGTTTTTCATTGGACGGTTTCAGCCCAAATGCCGACTTTTCAAAAGCAAAAATAATAGCGGCAAAGGTTTTCCAAAGTGTTATGGAAAACGGGCTGCCCCGGTTTACCTGCCTAAACGTGAACATACCAAAAGGGAAACCCAAAGGTATAAAGGTTTGCAGGCAGGCACGGGGGATATGGGATGAAGAATTTGTGACCCGCACCGACCCGCACGGGAGCGAATACCACTGGCTCGCCGGATGTTTCAAAAACCTTGAAGAAGGTTCGCCCGAAACCGATGTGCATGCCCTGGACAATGGTTATGCATCGGTCGTGCCTGTAAAAGTTGACTTAACTTGTTACGACACATTGAAAGAACTCCAAAATTGGAAATTTTAATGAAGAAAAGGGCAAAGCAAAACAAATACGATCAAATAAGAAATGGCTTTGTTGCAGGCCTTGTTGTCCCTTTGTTTGTTTTTGTTGGCGTATATCTGGCAAACAATAGCGAAATGCACTTTGTCGATTACCTGCAAAGCCTTTGGAAATTCCACATATTGGTGAAACTGGGCAGTTTGTGTGTTTTTGCCAACCTCGCTGTTTTTATGGGGTTTATTTACAAAAAATACGACAAAGCAGCCAAAGGCGTGCTGGCGGCAACCTTGGTTTATGCTTTTGCCGTTTTGGTTTCGAGTGCGTTTTAAAATACAAACAATCATGAAATATTATATCATAGCAGGGGAGGCATCGGGCGATTTGCACGGCTCAAACTTGATGAAAGCCCTGAAGGGAGAAGACAAAAATGCCGAGTTCCGTTTTTTCGGGGGCGATTTGATGCAGGCTGTTGGCGGCACTTTGGTGAAGCACTACAGGGAAATGGCATTCATGGGCTTTGTAAACGTTATCCTCAATTTAAAAACCATAGGCAGGAACCTCGATTTTTGCAGGCAAGACATCCTTGGTTTCCAGCCGGATGTTGTTATATTGATTGATTACCCCGGCTTTAACCTGCGGATCGCAGAGTTTGCGAAACAAAACAACATAAAAGTTTTTTATTACATATCACCAAAAGTGTGGGCTTGGAAGGAATACCGTGTTAAAAAAATCAAGGCTTTTGTTGACGGGATGTTCACCATTTTCCCGTTTGAAACAGGTTTTTACAAAAAACACGGGATGGACGTACATTATGTAGGAAACCCGCTTATGGATTCAATTGCTGAGTTCAAAGAAAGAAAGTTGACGGAAAAAGCTTTTCGGCCAAACAACGGGCTTGACCAACGCCCCATCGTTGCACTGCTTGCCGGCAGCAGGGTGCAGGAAATAAAACGGAACTTGCCTTTTATGGGTAAAATTGCCGCAAGGTTCCCCAAACATCAGTTTGTAGTGGCAGGGGTAGAAAGCGTTGACAAAGGTTTATATAAGAAATACATAGAAGGTTCTGCCATGAAACTGGTTTTTGGGCAAACCTACGATTTGCTAAACAACGCACATACTGCTTTGGTCGCATCGGGGACGGCGGCATTGGAGACGGCGTTGTTCCGTGTGCCACAAACTGTTATCTACAAAGTTGAAGGCGGCATCGTTACGGACATAATCTTCCGCGAATTTGTTTTTAAAATGGCTGGGGTTTCGTTGCCCAACATTATCATGGACAGGGAAATAGTCAAAGAGTACATACAGAAGAAAATGACCTTGAGGAACGTAGAGATGGAAATGCAAAGGCTACTTTTCGATGATGGGTACAGAAACGAAATACAAAACGATTATGAAGAGCTTTTAGGCATGATGGGCGGCCCGGGATGTTCGAAACGTGCGGCAGAAAAAATGGTCGCTTTGTTGGGGTAAATGCTGGGTGAATAAGAATAATTTTTTGTATTTATTAGATGCCTGCTTAAATTATTTTTTTCAAATTCTCAGTCACGGTGCCACTTGGAGTGGCACCGTGACTGAATAAAACTGATAACATCATCCCGTAGGTATTGCATGGGAATATATTTTGTTAGTGCAAGGATCTCGGAAATTGGTCATTTTTCATTGGGTCATTGTTTCCCTGGCCTTTGCTCTTCGCTCCCTGATCCCTAGCCCCTTGCCTTTGTCCTATTCCCTATTCCCCCCGGTTTAAATACAATTTTTTACTGTCCATAAGGAACATCCGGGTACTTTGGGTATAGTCGCCGCCAAAAGGTGCTTTGTATTTCAAGTCAACATAAAATGCTTTGTAGCCCGATTGCGGGTATTTAACGGTAACCGAAAATTCTTTTTTGCCTGTTTCGCCAAGGCTTTCTGCGTTCCATGTATTGTCGCGGATGTCGCGGTCGTCAGATCCTGCGCTCCACAATATTGCATCTTCGAGAAGATTTTCATCGGCTTTTATAGTTATTGTTGCTTCGCCATTGCTTTCTGAAACAGAATAATCGCAAACCGGGTGTTTGCCCCCGGTAATGGTTTCGCCGAAGAATGAACTTAAAGTGTTCAATGCCTGAACTTTGTCGCCCAATCCATGTCCTGCATTTGGGATATAGCAAAGGTGATTGTCGCCGGGAATGCTGTCGATGTAGTTTTTCATGGCATCAACCGGCCAGTAGGGGTCGTTTGCACCGTTAAAAATCATTTTTGGCATGGTAAGCGATTTCCTGTACGAATAAGGATCCACCATGCTGACCAAAGCAAGCCCTTTGGGCGAGTTTACTTCCTGTGCCACGCCCAGTTTCACATAGTCCTCTATTTCTATGCTGTACTTGCCCCATGCAGTTTTGTGGTAGGCAATGTTTACTGGCATGTTGAGCATGTCTATAACCATAGGGGCGATTGCCTTCACGCGGCTGTCGTTTGCCCCTGTGAGCCAGGTTGTCCATCCGCGTTTTGACGCACCTGAAACAACAAACCCGTCTACTTTTATGTTCAAGTCTTTTTTTGCAAATTCCTGTACTGCGTCCATTGCACGCACTGCGCTTTTCACCATGGGGAACAACAGCGGCCATGTATAATCGTTGTCGTTCTGGAAATTGTGGAAGGTGTATGAAATGATTTGGTCTTCAACCTTCCCGTCAAAAATAGGTTGGTTGGGTATTTGCCATACAATGGCAGTAATGGCTTTGTTTTTCTTGGCTATCTCGCTAAACGCCACAATGTCATTCTTGTCCCATTTGTGAAGGTTCGGCTCGCCGTCTTTCACGCTCCCCCCGGTAACGAACAAAAGTGCATCGTTGTATTCCAATTCATCCGGCACCATAACGGTGAGTTCGTGCTTCCATACCAAGTCCCTCCATGTTTGAGAAGTAAAGATTACACGGTAAAGCGTAAGCCCCTCGGCTTCGTGCTTCTCCTGTATTTCCCACTTAAAAGATTCATCTTCATTGTTAAGGTATGACTGAAGTGCATTTTCGGGCGACAACGGCTTTTCATGTTCTGAACATCCCCAGGTTATCACCAAAAATAGGATGGCAACCGCTTTTAAAATATTTTTCATGACAATTATAAATTAAGTAACTAAAATAAATACTATACTTTCAATAATTTCAAAATTAAAACAGGCAACTAAAATAGTTGCCTGTTTTTTATAAAATGGGGTGAATATACCTTAATAGGGATTACTTGTCCCCTGTAGCAACCACATTTTAGACCAGCAGCTGTTTTTCCCGTCAGTTAACGAGTAGCCTGTTGTTTCAAGGCTTTCTTCGATAGCATTATCAGTATTCTCGCTGTTGTAGTATAACTCATCGGTGCCATAGAAAAAACGGATAGGAAGTTTTGCCCTTGCAGAAACAGGTCCTGCTTCAAGTTCCGGGTATCCTGTACGCCTCCAGTCGAACCAGGCTTCTGCTGCCATTGTCCAACTTGAAATCCATTTTTGTTCCATGATCTGTTTTACCGTGCCGTCATAAACAACGCCGCTTTCCTGGACATAGTCGTCATAAGAACTGCTCAGCCCCCAGGTATCGAAAGATGCTTTTATGCCCGCATAGTAGTAATCAGAAGCAGATCCCCCGACCGACCATCCTTTCAATGCTGCCTCGGCGAGGATAAAGTTCACTTCTGCCGCAGTCATAATGCGTGCTTTTAACAAATTGCCTGTCGATTCTTTGTACATGTCGTTTAATTGCGATGCATAGGGGTTATAGTCCCCTTGTGAGGCTTCGTTATAGTTGTAAAGGTAGGCAGCTGCGTTCCATGCCGGGGGGAGCCCTACATATTCAGGGTCGGTATCTATTTCATACCCGTAAGTATCGTAAAAATTGTCGGCAATGTTTTTGGCAATAACCCTTACCCCGTCAACTACCTCGTTGTAACCGTCTTCTTTTGATTCGTCTATAACTGTTGGGATTTCAACTTTTGCAGCCCAAACGCCTAACCTTGGGTCGTTGAGCCCTTGTAATTTTTCAACCAAGGTGGCACACATTTGTATCCTGCTGAAATTACTTTCAGACTCATCGAACTCAATTGTGCTTGGCCACGAATCGCTTGAACTGTTGCCAACATATTCATAATCGGCATCATCTGATGCGTCAAGCATAATCGGATAAGTATCTTGCCCGCCTGCAATTTTTTCCACGCCTGCCTTTGCCGTTGCCTGGTCTTTTTCCGACAGCCTCATGTAGTAACGTAATGCCAATGAGTTTGCAAGTTTTTGCCATTGTGCCACATCTCCTTCATATAGCAGGTCTTGTTCTTCTTTTATCCCAAAGTATTCGTCTTCGTCTTTTGACAGCAATGTGTTTGCTTCCTCCAGATAAGATAGAACGCCTGCATAAATATCTTCTTGCGAATCATAAGAAGCCTGCAAGACCCCATCTTCCCCCTGCAACGAATTGGAGAAAGGGGCATCTCCCCAAAGATCTGTTATCATTGCAAAGTTCAAGGCCTTTATCATTAGCCCTACCCCTTCGTAGAAGCCGAGTTCGTCTTTTTGTGCAATTTCCAACATTTCCTGAGTGTTGCGCAATGTGGTATAAAAACTGCTCCAGTCAAAATCGTCCCAGTCGTACGAGTTGTGCGATCCTGACCAACCGTCTTTTTGCGTATGCTGCATAACCCCTGCAAGGTCGCCAAAGCCGAGGTCTATTACCTCTGACCCTGTATAGGTAATAACAGTGCCTAAGAACAGGTAAGCTTCCCCGCTTTCTGTGTCCACCCCGTTGGGGTTCTCGTTCATCTCATCCAAATCTTTGCACGAAAACATCAGTGCCGAAAATATCAGCAATATTGCCGTGATTTTATTTATTGTTCTATACATGATTTCAATTTTTTATGTTTTAAAAGGTCAAATCAAGTTTTACACCTATAGGGAATACCCATGGCTCCAGGTTATAGCGTTCTATCCCTTGTTTAAACTGGGTGCCCCTCATGTTTCCTGATGAACTTTCTGCCTGGAATGCCCGTTCGGGGTCAACACCGATTTTGGCTTTTGTCCATAGCATAATGTTGCGGCTATAAACCGATACTGTGAAGTTTTCGATATCACCTACTTTGTCGAGCAAGTTTTGAGGCAAACTGTAGCTTAACGAGATCTCGCGCAATTTGATCATGTCTGCGTCAAAAATCGAAGGAGTCCCAAAATCCCAAGGATAGGATGCGAGGTACGGAACGAAGTACGAACCGTCTTCCCCTAGGTTTTCGGTATATGTCCCATCTCCATTGTCAAACACGCCCGGTACAAGCACCCCGCATTTGACTCCTGTCCCATAAACATTTTCTTCGAAAGCGCCATATGTGGCACTTGGTCCGCCAATAACATGAAAACCGTTTTTTATGAGCTTGTCTTCGTTGGCAACCAGCCAATTGCGAAGTTCGGTGCCAGAACGCCCTTCCGGGTTTGTAGTGTTGCCCAACCATGTTTCCGACATTGAGTCTTCTGCCATGTATCGCTCGGTTTGCGACAGGAACTGCCCTCCGTTCCTCCAATCGATAGAGAAACTTAAGGTGAAGTTTTTATATGAAAGGGAAGATTGTATGCCCATAAGGAAATTAGGGTTGTAGTTGCCAACCTTATGCTTAGTGTCGTCAAAGCTTATACCGTCCCATTCATATTCTTCATTAAGTATTGGGTAGCCGTAATAAGGCGAATTTTCATCTTCTACCCTAACCACTTTGGCATCGTAGATAGATCCCAGTTGATCGCCCACGTATGCCCATGCACCTGTTTTTGCATCGGACCAGAGTTCTATTACGTCGATACCTTCAGATATTTCTTTTACCCAAGTACGGTTCCTAGTGAAATTCACATTGATGTCCCAGTTCCATATCCTTGATTTAAGAGGCGTGCCGCCGAATGACAGTTCCCAACCCTTGCTTTCAATAAGCCCTGCGTTGATACTGGTTGAAGAGTAGCCACTTGAAGATGCAACCGGGATGTTGTTTATAATCTGGTTTTCGTTTTGCACCTCATAATAAGTCCCGGCAATGCGCAGCCGGTTTTTAAAGAAACCAAGGTCGGTCCCAAATTCTATGGAAGTGGCTATTTCGGGTTTCAAATCGGGTGTCAATATCTGTCCTGATTTTGAAAAGCGTACTGCGTTGCCCCATTGCCCGGCATTTCCGTATGTGTTGTATAGCTGGTAGGGGTCGGTGTCGTTACCTACCTGGGCCCAACCGCCCCTAAGTTTAAATAACGATATGTTGTCACCCATATCAACCATTTGGTTTATCAAAAGGCTCAAAGATGCAGAGGGGTAAAAATACGAACGGTTTGAAGAAGGGAGCGTGCTGGACCAGTCGTTGCGGGCGGTAAGGTCAACAAAAACCATGTCTTTCCAACCAAGGTTCGCCAGGGCATAAACACTGTACATTGCTTTCTGGCTCCAAGCACTACTGTAGCTTAACGAACCCGATTTTATATTGCTCAGGGTGTACACGTTGGGGGCAATCAACCCCGAACCGGAGCTGGAAGAGTTGCTTGTGGAAGAGCTTTTTGAGTACAATGCATTTCCCCCAACTGATATTGACGAGCTAAAATCGCTAAAGTCTTTAGCAAAGGTGAGCAAGACATCGATATTCCTTTCGTACCTTGAAATATTTTTAATACCATATGCCCCATTGTTGGGTTCTTCGGTATAACTGGGGGCAATTTTCGATTCCTGTTTTTCAGTATATTGATCTAAAGAATAACGCCCCATGAAGCTCAATTCTTTTGTAATTTGCCAGTCGGCCTTTAAATTCCCGTAAACCCTGTTCCTTTCAAAACTGTTGTTTATTTCATTTGCAATAAAGTACGGGTTGTTATATTCGCCAATGTAGGGTACTTTTTGCTGGAGGCCTTCTTGCCCTTCTTCCCAGTAATCTTCCAATACCCTTATGTCGGTATTTTGAGGCACACGATATGCCCACTGCATAGGGTTCGCCCCCCTGTTGGCAGTAGAGGGCCTGTTGTCTGCCCACGACTTGTTGATGTTGATGTTGGAACTAAGGGTGAAATTTTTCCTGACCTTCAAAGAAGTTGCGGCAGTCAGGCTGTTCCTGTTTAAATCGGAGTTCGGGATAATACCTTTACTGGTCATGTTTGTTACCCCAATACGGTAATTTGAAAATTCGCTGTTGTTGCTTACCGAAACGCTGTTTGTTGTGGTAAGCCCTGTTTCAACGAAATTGGCAACATTGTTGGGGTGCGATACCAGTTCGGTTGGGATTTGGTAGCCATTGGCATCGTAAGGGCTGTCCCATTGGATTGCAAAGTACTCTTTGTCAAGCTCAATGCCTGCCCCGAAGTAAATTGACGGATCTACCACCAATGTTTCCCCGTCCATGTCTTCTGGTGTATAGGACAACTGCCCGTTTGCAAATTTTTTGCAAACAGCATAATATTTGTAAGGCATGTCGAAAACCGTGTTCGAGCTAATGTTTACTTTCATCCCGCCTTTGTTCCTCCTGCCTGATTTTGTCGTAATCAATACCACTCCGTTACCAGCCCTGGAACCGTACAATGCAGCGGCACTAGGTCCTTTTAGGATTGAAATGCTTTCTATGTCGTTTGCGTTAAGGTCCGACATGGCATTCCCGTAGTCGACTTTGTTGTCGCCACCAAAGCCCCCTATGTTATTTAATGAGTTTGCAACTGGCACTCCATCGATAACAAAGAGAGGCTGGTTGTCGCTGGTAAGCGATGTTGCCCCCCTGATTACCATGCTAACAGATGAACCTGTGCCACCGGTGGAGTTGATCTGGACACCGGATACTTTCCCTGCAAGGGAATTAATTGCATTCTCTTGTGCAACTTTGGTAAGATCGTCCCCTTTTACTTCGCCTACCGAGTACCCGAGGGATTTCTCTTTCCTTGTGATGCCCAGTGCCGTAACCACTACTTCTTCCATCGCCTCAATAGATTCCTCCATTATTACCGAGATAGTGTTTTTACCATCAACAGCAACTTCTTGGGTTTTGAAGCCGATAAAAGAAAAAACAAGAGTAGAGTTGGCAGGTATTTTTAGATTGAAGTTCCCGTCTATGTCGGTAACGGTACCCTGCTGTGTGCCTTTTATAAGGATGCTTACCCCCGGCAAGCCAAGTTTGTCTGAGGCAGCAATAACTTTTCCCGAAACGGGTATGGTAGCTTGCTCGCCCGGAGCGTCAGCCAGGTTGCTGTCTCCGTTAGGCCCTGCAGTTGAAGCCCTGGGGGCAGTGTATATAAAAACAATGCTTAACAATAGGGGCAAGGCCCTCATTGCCTGTTTCTTTAATATATATATGTATTTCATCTCATTATAATTGTTAATTTTCAAATGTATTCGATGTAACTCGCTGATAATTTTTTTTATATGCTCGTTCCATTCGTTTATATTTTATGATTTTTAATGGAAACCCATACTCACCAAAAACATTTATGGATAGTTCGCTTTTAACCATTCATTTTCCTTTGTTGAGTTATTTCCATGCTCGTTTTATAATGTTTATTTTAGGACATTTACCTCTCTGGTTATTCAACAACTTCGAAAGTAAGGACAACCGCCGATGTGTTTAACGCAGAAAGGGGGCTGTAGCTCAAAATGGCATCAGAACTCAGGCAAACGAACATGACAAGCCTCATTGATTTATCGGTAAGTTCCTCTACTATTACTTTTTGTTGGAAATCCATCAAGCCAATAAACTCATTAGAGTCGGGGAAGTCCAGTGTCATGACATCAGAGTATGTAACTGTGGGGATGCCAAGTGAAGTAACGCCCGTTGCATACGAAGGTATGGTAGGCACGGCAAAATCTTCGTTTTCTACCAGTTCGAAGCTAGCGTCATCGGCAGGAGTATATGTTGCCAAAGCAAAAGCATCAGCGCCTAACACATCTTCGCCACCTGTTTTTACAATTGATGTCTGTCCGAATTGAGCCATGACATAGGCATAAACAATGCCCGCAAAAGAAGAGCCATCGGAGGTGTTGTGTTCGTAAGAACCATCGTAATTGAAAGTAAACTCGTCGTTATATGCTTCCGGCAAGCCTAGGTAATAGCTAAAGGCCCCGGCAGGCAGCGACTGAATGTCATCATCGAGCAATGTCAGCTCTGCATCGGCGTTTACCAGCCTGTCTTTGGACGAGTGGCTGCTTGAAAGCTTCCATGTTTTGCCGTTTTCTGCGGTCGGGCCGCCTGTGAGCAAAACATAAGGAGTTACGGCAACAGCCAGGTCGGCGGTGTCGCTTTGGGTAACGCCCTCGCTGTTTGTGCCGGACAAAATCACGGTGTAATATCCCCCATCGGCATAAGTATGGACTGGGTTTTCTTCGAAACTGGTCTCGCCATCGCCAAAATCCCAGCTCAATGTTTCTACCCTTTTGGTGAGGGCGGTAAAGGCAACTTGTTTGTCAACAATACTGCAAAAAATCTCCACTTTGGGCGGATCTACAGGATCGTCTTCTGAACAGGATTGGAATAACATTATCCCAACAATGCAAGTGAAGGATAAATAATGGATTACTTTTTTCATAGCAAAATAGAATTAAATTAAATCTTAAAAAGTGTTTTTTGTATTTTTTTATATCATTATAAAAGCGCAAAACTATAAATTGGAAGACTACCTGCTATATTAAAGTACAACATTAATATAATTTTAATAATATCTTCACCCGTAATTTTTTGGTAGCAATTTACTGATACACACATTAAAAATGCAAATAGAAATTTGTTTTTTTTACATTAAATCTTGACATGCCGTTGATAAAGAAAAGATATGTGAAACATGTGCGAAAAAAGCATTAGGATAAAAAGTCCTTATCCCACACCTTTACTATTTAATATAAGAAATAGGAAAGGCATTTAGTATGAAGAGGTTAGTTTATTATCCGTTTGTTTTTTTGATTGTTATGTGCCCCATTCTTGTTTTGGCAGGGCAAAAGAATAACAATTCAGGTTTTCGCAAAGCAAAAAACCATATATATGTTATTGCGCACCGAGGAGCCCACAAAGGAATCCCTGAAAACTCGCTGGCGGCATATCAAAAAGCAATTGATTTGGGGTGCGATTTTATTGAAGTAGATATCCGCACAACAAGCGACGGCAAGTTTGTGAGCGTACACAATGCCGACATCAACAAATACACAGAAGGCAAAACCGGCTTGGTAAAAGACATGGAGCTTGCCCAGTTAAAAGCATTGGACATTGGGGCAAAAATAGGCGGGGAATGGGAAGGCACGCAGATCCCAACTTTTGAGGAAATATTAAAACTCTGCCAGGGGAAGATCGGTATTTACCTCGATTTGAAGGATGCCCCAGTGCCAGGGCTCATGAAGCTTATAAAGAAATACCACATGGAAAGGGATGTTGTATGGTACATCCCAGCCTCTCATCTATTACAAACGGGAAATAAGGGGAAGGCATTTGGCAAATCCTTCACGATGCCGGATCCTGGCGCTGAAGAAAACTTAAACATTGTCTTGTCGAAACTGGAACCTGTTGTGGTAGCTACCTACATGGGGGTGCTTACCGGAAGTTTTGTTGAAACGGCACATGGGCATAATGTAAAAGTTTTTGTGGACGAGAAACAGGGGACAGAGGCCGAATGGGGCGAAATACTTAGCTGGGGCACGGATGGTATACAAACAGATGATCCTGAGAAATTAATTGCTTTCCTTAAAGGCCGTTTTAAGTAACATTTATGTTTTTTTTATTTCTTTGCCACATTTAATAAACTAGTTTTCAAGCAGTGTTTGTATCAAACTAAATATTTAAACTACATTTAAGGTTAAGATAATATAGTTGATAAACATTCTTGGCTTATTTGATACTTTTTATTTGTTGGATTGTGCTTGGGGAAAAAGAATATAAAGGGTTGTTTGAGTTGTACTACGTGCCGTTGTGTTACCACGCACGAAAGTATAGCCTGGATCAATATGAATCGGAAGAGGTTGTGCAACAGGTATTTCTGAAACTCTGGGAAACAAGGGCCGATTTAAGTATTGAAAAATCTGCAAGGGCGTACCTTTACCAGTCTGTAAAAAATCAAAGTATAAATTATTTAAAACAAAAATCTACTTCGGCAAAGAATAAAGAAGGTTACCTGGTTAGCCTTGATAAAGCGATGGCTTTTTCCGAAATAACAGAAGAAGACGGCATCTCGGCATTACTTGCCCGCGAGCTTGAACAACAAATTATCGTTGCCATTGAACAACTTCCAGATAAGTGCAGGGAGATATTCCTGTTAAGCCGCAAAGAATATTTGCCTATGAAAGATATTGCAGAAAAGCTCAACATTTCCGTGAACACGGTGCAGAAACAAATTTCAATAGCTATTTATAAAATAAAAGATCTATTAAGGTGTTACATGTCACCATCTTAAAAAAATCGCATGTATTTATGTTGCTGGCAATAAGGTGTTTGCCCCTTGTGTTTTTAAAAGCAGAAAAGCCTTTTCCGTGCCGTTTTTTGTGCCCCTTTCCAAACCTGCACAAAGCCCATTTAAAAAAAATCAAAAAAAAATTGCACCCCCTTTTACTGATCCAAGCTTTTGTTTTGTCTCTCTATTAGAGAGGCGGAGAATATGAACGATATTGACAGGAATAAAATAATTAGGTATCTATCAGGCGAAGCCACTCCCCAAGAGGCAGGGGAGGTGCTTGAATGGAAAAACAGCGATGATAAAAACAGGGAATTTTTCAAGGAAACCGAGATTGTTTTTAATACGTCTCAAATTGTCATCAACCCTGAAAAATATTCATCAACAAAAGCTTATGCTAATTTAGAAAAGAAGCTTAGCCCCAAAATACGCAGTATTAATATAAGCAGGTTCTTAGGATATGCCGCCACTGCCCTTGTGGCAATCGTTTTAACATGGTTCATCCAGTTATATTTTCATGGCAGGGACACTGTACCGGAACAGCTTGCCGACGAAACTTATACCCAGAGCGTTGAGACCCCCGAAGGGGCAAGGAGTTTAATAACCCTAGAAGATGGCACGAAAATATGGCTTAATGCAAACAGCAGGCTCACATATCCAACACATTTTGATAGAAACCAAAGGACAGTACACCTCGAAGGTGAAGGCTTTTTCGATGTGGCAAAAGATAAAACATGGCCGTTTAAAGTTGAAACTTCTGACTTAAGCATAAATGTGCTCGGTACCGTTTTTAATGTAAAGTCATATCCGGAGGAAGGCTTAATAGAAACAACACTTATTGAAGGCAAGATCGTCTTAAATAAAATTACCGATAATGACGAACAGGAAATACTTATACTAAAACCAAAACAAAAAGCCACGTTTATAAAAAAGGAAGGCGTGCTTTTTAAAGATGACATATATGCAGCCAATATACCCGAGGCAGAGAAGCTCCGGCGTACCAAGGAAAAGCTGGTAATAAGCAAGGATGTTGACGAGCAACCAGTTATTGCCTGGAAAGACAATAAGATGATCTTCAAAAATGAAACTTTTGAAAGTATTGCGGTCAGCCTGGAAAGACGGTATGGCGTGAGCATCAAGTTTGAAAGCGAGGGGGTTAAGGAATATCGGTTTTCAGGTATTTTCGATGAAATAAGCATAGATCAGGCGTTGCAGGCATTACAGTTTGCATCCCCTTTCAAATATAGGATAGAACAAAAATTTATAATAATTAAAAAATAATGGAAATGTGAAAGAAAAGAACCGGCAATTTTGTAGCGAAAACTGACCGGTTCACATTTAGTAATAGTAATTTTTAATAACCGTTTCAAAACTATGAAAAAAAAATCAATTTTTCTCTTTTGTAAAAAAAAGAGAATTAAAAAGTTGTGGCTTATGACTAGGCTTGTATCTTTTTTCTTTTTGCTCTCAATCCTCCATGTGTCGGGAGCTGCTTTCTCTCAAGGGACAAAGTTCAGCTTCTCACAAAGGAATGTTACGATCGGACAGGTATTGGAGGATATTGAATCTGAATCAAACTTCAAGTTCCTATACCGTAACGAAGTTATTGATGTGGACAAGGTTATTAACCTTAAAGTAAAAGATGCTGATATCTTAACTGTGTTGAATACCATATTCCCAGGAGGCACAGTTTCATTCAAATTCTTTGAAAACAACCTTATTGCCATAGGGGAATTGAACCCGGCAGGGCAAAGCGTGGTTACCGGTAAAGTTGTAGATGGGTCAAATGAACCGCTACCGGGGGTAACAGTTTTGATTAAAGGGACAACAAAAGGTACCGTTACCGATATCAATGGTAGCTATACTTTATCAAACGTCCCCGATGGCGCCGTGCTGCTGTTCTCTTTTGTGGGAATGGAGACCCAGGAAATTGCAGTTGACGGGAAAACTGCTGTTAACGTAACGATGAAAGAATCATCGATTGGTGTTGACGAAGTTGTTGTAACTGCCTTGGGCATTTCCAGGGAAACAAAATCGCTGGGGTATTCTGTAGGCGAAGTAAGCGGCGAAAGCCTTGAAACAGTTGCTCAGGAAAATGTTTTAAACGCAATTTCAGGCAAAGTTGCTGGTGTGTCTGTTAACACGACCGGTGTGGCAGGTTCTTCTGTAAGCGTTGTTATCCGTGGTGCCAATTCTTTAACAAGTGACAACCAGCCACTTTTTGTCATCGACGGTGTGCCTGTCAACAATACATTAAACAATGTGACCCAAATTGGTGACAGGAACCCTGTTGACTACGGCAACGCCATGTCGGACCTTAATGCTAACGACATAGAGAGCATGTCTATACTAAAAGGCCCGAGTGCCGCTGCATTGTACGGCTCAAGGGCAGGTAACGGGGTTGTTATCATTACTACCAAAAAAGGCAAGAAAAGCAAAGGGCTGGGCATCTCTTTTAGCACAAGCAATGTTTTCGACATCCCATATAAATATCTCGAAAAACATAACCTGTTTGCCAACGGTTCCCGCCCATATACACCAGAAAATTACCCTTCGAACCAATATGGGGCAATGGTTATTGCAGAAGATGCCGCAGGTTGGGTTGGCCCAGCTTTGGACAAAGGTTATACCGCTATCCAATGGCCTTACACCCCAGATGAACTAGAAAGTGGCGTTCCTGTTGCAAAAGAGTTGGTGTCCCACCCCGACAATGCAAAGAATTTCTTTGAAACAGGGATTACTTCAACAAACAATATTGCAATAGCCAACCAAACCGATAAACTTACATACCGCTTGTCATATACAAATATGACCAATAAAGGATATATTCCTAATAGCGATTTGAAGAAGCATTCCTTGGCCAGCAACATCTCATTGAAGCTCCATAAGAATTTCTCGGTTAGCAGTGTCCTTAATTTTGCTGTAAGTGGTGCCGACAACCGTCCTTCCGGCAACAGGGGCACAAACCCGCTACAGGCATTGTTCAATACAAACTCACATATTGATGTAAATGATTACAAGGATTACTGGGAAGCTGGGAAAGAAGGCCTCCAACAAAGTTCTCCTTATCCATGGGGCGATTATGGCAGCAGGGAAATCAACAACCCATATTTCCTTGCAAATGAGGTTAACAACTCATTCCAGAGGAATAGGATTTATGGAAATGTAACTGCCGATTGGCAGATTTTACCTGAACTTTCGTTGATGGTACGTTACGCCCACGATCAGTTCGACGAACAAAGGGAAACTAAAATTGCATATAGTTACACAAGGGAAGCCAAAGGTGCTTATGGTATTATAAACATGTCGCGCATGGAAAGGAACACCGATTTCTTGCTTACATATAAGAAAACACTGGAGGATTTTAATTTTACTGTATCTGCCGGTGGTAACGCTATGTACCAGACAGGAAAAAACAACCATGCAATGACTGCTTCTGGCGGAAGCGGCTTGATTACCCCGGGGATTTATACTTTGGCCAACATTTCCCCAGACAACCTCGACTTTGGCTCAAACAGTTGGGAAAAAGCTATTTATAGTGTATATGGGCTGGCAAGCCTAGGGTTTCGCGACATAGCTTACTTGGATATTACTGCCAGGAACGATTGGTCAAGTACCCTTCCTGAAAGCAACCGCTCGTTCTTTTACCCTTCCATTTCACTTAGTTTATTGGCAAATAATTTATTCGAGATGCCCGAAGATATTAGCCTGATGAAATTTAGGGCTGGTTGGGCGCAGGTTGGTAACGACACCGATCCTTATAAATTGTATCCGGTTTTGGGCAACCAAGGTGCATGGAACAATGTAACACGCCTATATAAAAACAGCGAGTTATTGACTTCCGACTTAAAACCCGAAATCCAAACTTCATTTGAAGTAGGTGCCGACTTGGCATTTTTCAGTAACCGTTTAAGGGTGAACGGAACTTGGTACTACTCTGAGAATAAAAACCAGATATTGGGTGTTGACGTACCACCATCGTCGGGCGCAACATTAAAGAACATCAATGCCGGGTTAATCTCATCCAAAGGATGGGAAGCAGCTGTTGGCGGCACACCAATTTCAAATAACAATTGGGACTGGGACCTGAACTTTGTGTTCTCCCGTAACCGTACAACAATTAAAGAACTTACTGACGGGATGGACTATATTTGCCTTTGGAGCGATGCCAGGGGCGGTGCATATACCTGGGTAGGCGAAGAAATAGGACAGATTATCGATGCGGCAATGGTACGCGTAGAAGATAAAGATTCACCATATTATGGATACCCGATTCTTGACGAAGACGGCGCACCTCAAGATACCCGCACTTTGCAGAAAGATGGTAAAAGGGTAGCCCCGGTAATCGGCAACTATAACCCAGATTTAATGGTAGGCATGCAAACAAGTATTTCTTATAAGAGGTTTACTTTGTCTGCCAGCTTAGATTGGAGGATTGGCGGGGAGTTTGTTTCGCAAACACTTAGGTATGGCGAATCAGACTTGCACACAAAACGTTGGCTCGACCTCAATATGGATTTGAGCGGTGTTGGTGACATCCCCACTTACCTTAAAAATAATTCAGATAAATATATGTCGCCTGATGGGCAATTCTATGTGCTAGTTGGTGGGCCAACAGAAGAATATGGCGGTTTTGAACATACAGAAGGGGGCATAACACTCCACGATGGTGTATTTATGCCAGGTGTCCGCGAACAGCTTGACGAAGACGGAAATGTTACCGGATACATAGAAAACCTCGGTGGAGACGGGACAAAATATATAAGGTACCAAGATTTTTATGGTTGGAGTTTTACACGTAATGCGACATTTGATGCTGACTATATTAAGTTGCGTGAAATTTCGTTAAGCTATCAAATACCAAATAAAGTTTTTGATGACATGGGTATAGGTGGCGTACAAGGTGCATCTTTGTCCTTGTTCAGCAGGAACTTGATTTTATGGACAAAAGCTAAGATTAACATTGACCCGGAGATGGCCTTCCAGCCAGAGTCCAGCACCCAGAACAGTGGTATCCAGTTTAAACAAGGGATAGAACGGTACAACATAAATCCGTGGTCAATTCCGATTGGGGTGAAGTTAAATTTCAATTTTTAAAAAAATAACCGATAAACATTATGAAATTAATTAATATTATATATTATTCATTCTTTGTTTTTATTGTTCTGTTTGCTTCATCATGTATGGATTTAACAGAATTAAATGAAAACCCGAATGGGGTAGAGCCTTCTACAGTTGATCCCAACCTTTTGCTTCCTACCGTAATGACTTTTATTGGTACCAACAATATAGAGCTAGGATTTAATGGGGATCGCAGTTCTGCAGGTGTTATGCAACAAGTCCAGAAAGATTCATGGGCAGAAGATCTCAATAACTATGATTGGGATGAGTTTGAATGGTCTGATTTTTATAATGCACTTGCCACCAACGATTTAGCTTACCAGAGGGCAGTAGAGTTAGGGTATGAGTTCCACCAAGGTGTAGCATTGGTGATGAAATCATACATTTTTGGCCGCATTGCCGACTTCTGGGGGGCAGCGCCTTATAACACTGCTTTGAAAGCTGAGTCTGGTGAAAAAGAAGATCTTTTCCCTGAGTTCGATTCACAGGAAACCATATATAAAGGTATTATTGACGATCTGTTAGCGGCTTCAGGCTTATTGTCTAAATCCAAAAATCAATATGACAACATTAACGATGATATCGATCTGTTTTTTGGCGGAGACCCTGCCAAATGGCAAAAATTTGCTAACTCTTTGGCTCTCAGGTATTATATGAGGCTTTCTGAAAAATTGCCAGATTATGCAGAAGCAGGTGTAAAGAGTATGCTTAGCAAGCCTTTGATTGGCAGTATTGATGAAGAATGCTCTTTGGCTTATGTGGGTTCAGGGAGTGACGATTCCTGGCCTACAAATACAGATTTCGATCCATCAGAAAGTAGTTTTAAACGGGTAAAACCTTGTGCAACATTAACAGATAGGCTAAAAGAATTAAAAGATCCCAGGATCGATGTTTGGTTTAGCCCGGTTGAAGTACCTATTGTTGTATCAGATGAATACAGTTCAGATGATGTAATAGTCGATGGGGTTAGGTATTTGACCCCTGGGTATCTCAGTGCCCAAAATGTTAAAATTTATAACGCAGCAACATTTAAACAATATAGGGAAGATGGTTATACCTTAGTTGACACAAGCAGTGTCTATGTCGGCATACCACCAAGTGTAGCTTCTTACGATCCATACGACTACAACTTGAACCCAAACCCGACTTTGGGTGGAGGTAATGTACATGTTTCGTACCTAGGCGATCTTTTCAGGAACGCTGAAGATGGTGGGGAATACATTAAATCCAGGATACTATCCTATCCAGAAGTATGTTTCCTAAAAGCCGAAGCAGCCCTGAAAGGATGGGGTGGCGATGCCGAAGAATCTTATTACGATGGTGTTGAAGCTTCGTTGCAGGATTGGGGCGTTGGCGATGAGTATGAGGCTTATTCATCTAACGATGGTGTTGCTTATGAAGGCACTTTGGAACAAATAATTGAACAAAAATGGATTGCCAGCTTTACCGTGGCAGAAGAAGCATGGATGGACTGGAGGAGGACAGGCTATCCCGATTTGGAAACAGGCCCTTATCCTATGAGGGACAGGTTGCCGTTGCGCTTCTTTTACCCCGAAGAAGAGAGGAACTCTAATGCTGCAAATTATGAAGCGATACTTTCCTCATTGGAAAAAACTAATTTTAGTTCATCTGACGGAGAAGACAGTTCATGGTCTAAAATGTGGCTCTTGCAAGGGACAGAAAAACCTTGGTAACATAGTCTATAAGTAATTTTTTATTAGAAGAGGGGAGTTCCTATAACTTTGGGTACGCCCTCTTTTTTATTTTACTAACTTTAGGGGATTTGGACGGTAACCATATTTAGCATAAGCGAAACCGTTTTTTTAAAATTATGCATTAAGTAAATAATGACCATAAATATTCCGAAACAAAATGACTAAATTTAAGAATCACCGTACATTTGCCCTTCCAATCAATTTCTTTTTAATTTTGAACCTTTTTTCCGGTTGTGCAGAAAAAAATATAACTGATAAAAGTTTAATGCTCATGAAAGAGAAACAACTTTCGTTTTCGCATAAGAACCATGCCCTTGACAATAACGATAACTTTTCCCCCGATGACAGGTTTTTATGCTACGATACCCGTGGCACTATTTTTAACGATGATATTGGCAATTGTAAGACCATCGAAAAAATTGAGTTGCAGACAGGTAAAGAAACCATCTTGTATGAGCCAAAATCAATAACCGGCGAACAGGCTGCTCCTGGCGTTGGCGCAGTCTCGTGGCATCCATCGGAAGATAAGGTTGTTTTTATCCACGGGCCACTGGTTGAAGAAGTGGGCGGGCGTGGGTATTACGGCAAACCTAACCGTACAGGGGTTGAAGTCAGTGCCGATGGGCAGGGCTTTTTAACAAAGGTCGATATGCGCGATGTTTCAACAACCCGGGCAACCGTTCCAGGTGCGCACAGGGGGGGTACACATAGGCATGAATATTCAAGGAACGGGAAACGGATAGGTTTTACTTACGATGATTTCCTCGTAAAAAACATCGACCGTACCATTGGCTATATGGAAACTGGCGAAGATGCACCAGATGGCTATACCCATTTTTTTGCTGTGATACTAAAACCGGCAGAAATAGGGAAATCTAAACCTGGGGAAATAGAAAAAGCCTATGGCGATTCGTGGGTTGGCACAGAAGGTACAATGCGTGCGTTCATAGGGAAAGTCCGTGCAGAAAACGGAACTGATTATGATACTTCGCTCTTTGTTGCTGATATACCTAAAAATGTGGATATAACCACTGCAAGTCCCGGTGATGCAAATACCTACCCCCTGCCGCCTAAAGGTATAAAAATCCGCAGGTTAACTTATACTGGGATTGTGTCGGGAATTGTAAGGGGATCGGAAGATGGAAAAAGGATTGCTTACATGGCCAATGACAAAAACGGGGTTAACCAGGTTTTTGTAATCGATGCCGATGGCTCGGAATTATCAACCGACAACCAAAAAAAACCACGGCAACTCACCTGTTTTGAATCCGATGCTGATTGTGTGCGCTGGCATCCCTCTGGTGACTGGGTATTTGCCTTAACAGGGGGGAATGTGGCTGCCATATGTGCAGTGCCGGGAAAAAATTTTGGAAGGACCGTTATGCTGACCGATGACAGGCACTCACGTAGTGATCTGGTGGTTTCTCATGATGGGGATACATTGGCATACGCTTTTTATACAAAACAGGAAAATGGCGACAGAGAATTTAAACAGATTTTTCTGCTTGAACTTGATTGGGGGAAAATATTGAATTAAAAGAATTGCTTGTTTTTTTGAAAATAATTAAAGTAAGATGATGAAAAAGTCACAAAACTACTTACTGGTTTTATCCCTTCTTGTTTTAGGGGTAACAATAGTCCAGATAGCTGTTGCACAGCGCAATGAAATTTATAAGGCAGACAAACCTTTCACACAGGAATTCAGCATAAAATATAATTTTGACAACGAACGCATAACCCTTAAAAAAGTTAACTCCGACCGCAACGGCTATGTGCAGGTACTTTCTTCCCATGGCTTGATGCGGCCAAAGGCAGGGCAGTTGCTTTTCCCTGGCGAACTGGTAAAAGACCTACAATACTTGCCAACTTCCGACAAAGGAGTTGCCGATGCCGGAACATATCAAAACCAGTTGGTCTATATCGACGACAAAGCTGTTTTTAGCAACGCATGGGCAGGCAAACTGTATTCACGCCACCAGCTCCCCAACGCAAAATTGTTCTGTATTGGCGAAGGCTTCACCTTCCTTATTTCAAACGGCACAAAATTAATCCTCCTGAAAGATTCCCAAACGCTTTGGGAAGGAACAACAAACTCCGAAATAAAATCAATAAAATACGATTCAAAAAACGGCCAGTTTTTCATCTTGGGCGAAGGTGAAATTTATTCTTTCTCTCGAAAAAACAAAAAATTGGAATCGGTACTTAAAAACGATAAATTGACCTGCATTGAAGTTGCCGGGGACAATGTTATCGCCGGGACTTCCAACGGCTATTTTGAGTTCGACGCTAAATCGAAAAAGCAGATTGGCGAACTCCAGGACAAACTGCCATGCACGGAAATAACAACTATAAAAAACATTAACGGCGAAACCTGGTTCGGCTCTGATTATGGTGCGTTCAAAAAAGAAAACGACGGCAAGTATGGCTACTACGCATCAAAGCGGTGGCTTCCATCCGACAATGTAATCGACATTGCCCAAGGTCCCGAAAATTCAATCTTGATTTTGACAGACAAGGGGTTGGCAAAAATATGCAGGCAGGAAATGACTCTGTACGACAAAGCCATGTTCTTTGAAAAACAAGTCCGCGAACGCCATATCCGCAACGGTTTCAATGCAACGGTTTCAAACATGGTCGATGGCGACGTAACGTCGGGCAGCATGGAAACGTCCGACAACGATGGTTTGTGGACTTCTATGTACCTTGCAGGCGAAGTGTTCCGCTATGCCGTCACAAAATCCGGAGACGCATTGCAAAACATAAGGGAATCGCTTGATGCCATGGAAAGGCTTTATACGGTAAACCCCGTCCCGGGATTCCCTTCCCGTTCGTTCGAAAGGAGAGGGTATAAATATCACGACAAACCATGGCGCAGGGCAGAAGACCCCGAATGGGACTGGAAATCTACCACCAGCAGCGATGAAGCCATAGGCCATATCTTCGCTTTTGGCGCAATTGCCGAATTGGTTGACGAGCCTGGGCTAAAAGACAAGGCAATAATGCTGATCGATACATTGATGTCAACTATAGTTAAAAATGACCATTACATGGTTGACTGGAACGGCGAGCCGACAACATGGGGCAGGTGGAACCCCGAATATGTGAACGCACGCCCCAAGATGGTTGGCGACAGGAAAATCAATTCCTCAAATTATATCGGGATGTTGCAGACCGCTTATCATTTTACGGGAAAAGAAAAATACAAAAAAGTCGCTTTCTATTTAATGGACAAGCATGGTTACCTAGAAAACCTCTTGCGCCCCGTTAGTGAAATTGGCCGTGCGCCGGAAAGTGCCGATGATTGGAGCAAAATGCTTTCCGAAGGGTGGAACCACTCCGACGACGAGATGTATTATTGCGGCTATTGGGGCTTGTACCGTTACGCTTTCAACAATGAGCTAAAAGCAAAATATAAAGATGCAATTGTTGACCATTGGCAGTCGGAACGCCCGGAAAAAGAAGGGTTGTGGAATATTATGACAGCCTTGGTAGGCAACGATGATTATGATTTTGACGAAGCAATATGGTATTTGCAGGAATACCCGCTGGATTTGGTAAACTGGACAGTTAAAAACAGCCAGCGCAATGACATTGAAACAATCCCCGAAAATTTCAGGGAACAAACAATAAAAGAAGTGCTGCCCCCCGATGAGTTGCGCATTTCCCGCCATAACTCGAACCGTTTTGATTTGGACGGAGGGAGCGACGGGCGTTCTGAATATAGTGCCGGCGATATATGGCTGTTGCCTTATTGGATTGGGCGTTACCTGAACGTGATTGGCGAACCGGCGCAAAAATAGGTATGACAACAGGATTTCAATACTTTATATCCCCATGGGGCTAAAGCCCTTTAAAGGGAAAGCATCATTAACCCCCGGGCTAAAGCCGGGGGCTATAACTTAAAGCAAAAGGGGCTTTAGCCCACTGATTTGCCCGGAAGAATAAAAACGTTATCAATTCGTATTTGCCGAACCATGTAAGCTCTTTTTTCAGTATTAAGTTTTAAATTACGGGGACTTAAAATTTAAACTTAAAACCGAACAAAATGAAAAAGAAAAGCATCTTATCTATTGTGTTATTGTATTTGTCAGTGATTGTTTCTGCCCAGAAAGCTGGCGATTTTAACGGTATGGATCTTAACATGGGGAACCTTTACCGTTTGTCGAACGCAGAGGCCCGTTCCATCAGCCCAGAAAATTTTACGGGCGAAAAAGGGAAAGGCGGTATGGCAACCCTCGATGAAGGCAGCGCAGCCCATGCCGCACGCGAGTTGGGGCAGGGATGGAAAGTAAACCCTTACATAAACATAAAACCCGGAGGAACTTTTGTTTTGGCAGATATCGATGGTGAAGGCGCAATACAACATATATGGATGACCCCGGCAGGTGATTATCGAGGTAACATTATCCGTATTTATTGGGACGGGGAAAAAGAGCCTTCTGTTGAAGTGCCTGTCGGTGACTTTTTTGCATCAGGATGGGGCAGTGGGTATGAACCCCGCATCACTTCCCTTGCAGTTTGCGTAAACCCCAAAAGCGGGTTGAACTCTTATTGGCAAATGCCTTTCCGCAAAAAATGTAAGATCACCATGGAAAATATCGACCAAAAAGGTTTGCGATTGTATTACCAGATTGATTATACATTGACAGATGTGCCTGACGATGCCGCCTATTTCCATGCACGGTTCAACCACGTTGACAAACTTCCCGCCGGAGAGGATTTTACAATACTCGACAATGTTGAAGGCGCGGGGCAATTTGTGGGGATGTACCTTGCTCGTGGCGCATTTAACAGTGGCTGGTTCGGCGAAGGCGAAGTCAAATTCTTCATAGACGGTGACGGCGGATTCCCTACTATATGCGGCACCGGCGAAGAAGACTATTTCTGCGGATCGTACGGGTATGCCGAAAAAAACGGTGACGACGGCTTTGAGGCCTATGAACCTTTCAGCAGTCCCTATACCGGGTTTCATTATTTCAGGAATTTGGGCAAACGCCCCAAATACAGGACAATGATAGGACAGTACCGTTGGCACATCGTGGATCCTGTCCGTTTTAAGAAAGACATAAAAATCACCATACAAAGTTTGGGCTGGAAAAGTGAAGGGCGTTACAAGTTGCTGGAAGACGAGCTGTCGTCTGTGGCATATTGGTATCAAAGCGAACCCCATAAAGCTGTTCCCGCAGTTCAGGCTTATGAAGAATTGAAAATAGAAAATTAAGCAAGCCCTTTGGATGGGATAATGTAAAAGTTTGCGTTTTCAGGGTTTGCCACAAATAAGAACAAATATGGTAAAGAGAATAGCATTTTTTATAAGTATTTATTTCACAGTTATTTCGTCCAGCCTGAGTGGGCAGAAATTGTACGAAAACAAAGAACACCTTTGGAAGCCGCAAAAAGACGAGGTTTTCCTTCAGGAGGTTTCCCTTAAAATACCAACAGGCAAACCCGTAGTTTCTGTTGCCCATTTTGGGAAAAGCTGTTTAGCTTTGATTGACGGGGAAGTTTTTTGCCTAAAAGGAGAGGAGCTTGTAAAGGATGCCAAAGCCCCTTCCGGGGTGGTAAAATTGACTTGCGAAGGCGGTCAGGCCTGGGCATTGGCAAACAATGGCATTTATTGCCTCGATGGCAAGCTGTGGAAAAAGATTGACGACCGCAAATATGTGGATTTGTGCATGCACAATGGTAGCTTACATGCCGCAACTCAGGAAGAAATCTTTCGTTTGGAAGGAAATGAATTTGTGACGACCAAACCCCAAGGCGGTTATTATTCAAGCAACATGACCATGGTAATGGAAGACGGGACACAGCTCCATGCCGATCCCGTAAGGCTTGGACCCATAAAAGAGATTGAGTCGTATAGCGGCACTCTTTATATATTGCGTCCGGGCGAATTGGTTTTGTTCGATGGCAAAACAGTGAATGGAGATTTTATCGATTGGGGCTTGCTCCCCTCAACCGGGACGCGGAGCTTGTTGAGACTGGGATCGCGTTTGTTCGTCGCCACAGATGCGGGGCTTGGGGTCTTGCGAGGCGCATCGTTTACCGCGCTTCAAGGAAAAGACGGCTTGCCCGAGGAAAACACCACCTGCCTTGCCAAAGGTTTTGATGGAGATTTGTGGATTGGCACAGATAACGGTGCAGTCAGGATGTTAAAAAACGACTGGCATTATTTTGGTGCCGATATTTGGTTGCCAAACAATAAGGTGAACGACATTTCGGTGGGCGACAGCATTGTTTTTATCGCTACCTATGGCGGGCTGGGGATTATAAAATACGAACCTTTTACTTTGCTGAAAAAAGCTGCATTTTATGAAAGGCATATTGAAAATTGGGGGCATAAACGCTTGGGCTTTGTCCATAAGTTGCATAAAAAAGATGGCGAGTGGGTACGTGAAATCAGCGATAACGATGGTGGGCACACATCACCATACCTTGCTGCCATGTCGTACAAATATGCAGTTACCGGTGACGAGAAAGACAGGGAAGAAGCTGTAAAATCTTTTAATGCGATGTTGTGGCTCGAACGCATTGCGCCAATCGATGGTTTTTTCGCCCGTGCTATTTATTCCCCCATAGCAGACAAAGACAAAATGGACGAACACGGTTCTGGCGGATTGCCCGCAAAATGGTACAAAACGCCAGACGGGAAATGGTATTGGAAAGGAGATACTTCGAGCGATGAAGTGATTGCCCAGTTTTATTCTGTCTCGATTTTTTATGAACTGGCGGCAAAGGGCAAAGAAAAAGAAATTGCAAGGGAACACTTGGCGCGCATTGCTTCATACATTATTGATTGCGGCTGGGTTTTGAAAGACATGGACGGGGAAACGACACGCTGGGGGCGTTGGAATCCCGAATACCTCTTGCGCCCTTATGGATATGTTGACAGGGGGATTAACGGTCTCGAAGCCTTAGCTTTTACGAAAACTGCGCAAAAGCTCACAGGGGACGAAAAGTTCAAAAAAGGTTATCAGCAACTTGTTGACTGGGGCTATCCACAAAATACGATACGCCAAAAAAAACGTGTTCCCTCCAGAAAACATTGCCACTTGGGACGACAACCACGCATTCCGAAGTTATTACACATTGTTGCGCTACGAAGACGATCCGGTTTTGCGTTCGATTTACCTGCGCAGCCTTGAACGTACTTGGGAGGTGAAACGCATGGAACAAATCCCTTGGTTCAATTATATTTATGGTGCAGCCACCGGAAACGACTGCGATGCAGACAAAGCTGCCAAACACCTGCGGGAATGGTTGTTGGATTGTGTCGATTATTCTTATCAAAATTCAAAGCGCGACGATTTGTTTGTAGAACAGGGATACCAATCGTACGAAAGGGGCAAGAAACGCATTTCGCCAAGGGAAGCTACTGTGAAACGGGCTAGCAGGAGTGCGATAAAATTAGACGGTGGGGCTGCCGGAAACAGTGTAATGGAGCCAACAGGCTTTTTGCGCGATTACTGGATGGCGCGTTACCACGGTTTTATATTGGCTCCCGAAACGGCCGACCCCGGTTTGCTTTCAGTAAAAAAAGAAGAAAATGTGAACTTAGGCGCAGAACCTTACAACGGGCCTGAAATGCCAAGTTTGTATTGATTGGTGAAGGCAGATAGAGCATTAGATTTTTAGATATGAGTACCCAGAAAAAGAATTGCGCAAAACAAAAAGATCAAGAGAAGAAGGGACAAAGAGTCAAAGAGATAAGAGGAAAGCAACAAAAACCCTGAAAAGGGTTCAATAACAATATCCCCGGGATAAATCCCGGGGATGTGATACAAGCTTGTCCCCAGGCGGCGATGCTCTTGGTTTGAAAAAGAAACCTTTGCCTCGGCCGCAGGATATAATAAATTCGCCCGATGATTTGTAAGCAGAAACAAACAGTCATCGGATGACTAGTAAAAAAATAAATGACCATGAAAATTTTAATTGCAAAAAGCACCGCATTGTTGATGTTCACAATGTCCGTTGCATTTTTTCAATCTTGCTCTTCACCAGAGCAAACATTGACGGAAAAAGAGGTGATTGACAATGTGATAACCAAACTGTACGAAACTAAAAGCGAAGACGAACTGTCTGCATTGAGTTACGGGCAGGCAATGGCTTTGTTCTCGGAGGAAGAGTTAAACGTTTTGGCTACCAAGCATTGGATGTTTGACGTAGATGTGCCTGTAACTGTTTCTGTTATGCGAAGCACAAAACAGGAAACAGTCCCTTTTTGGTTGGGGAAAAATGGTTTCAAAAAAACAAACATGACGGTTAAAGACGAAATGGCGACCTACGAAATATGGCAGAAAAATTTTGATGCCGGAAGGGTAGGTCTGGGAATGAACGGTTTTGAAAACTACGGCTTCCATTATTTTGTATGCGTTGGTCCTCAAAATAAAAACGACAAACTGATATTGGGCAATTTTTTCCCCGAAGACCAATATGTAGGGACAATGCAAGACGGTGCCTTTATTTATCACGACTGGGACGAGCTGGTATTGGAAGGCGTGCCGGAATCGCTAAAAGGCAATAAATTGCTCACTACAAACCGGGGGCGAGGCGTGGAAACACATTTGGTAGGTGCGTTCAGGAGGACAGGGTATCCTTCTTCGCCCAAACCTGATCAGGTAATGCTTACATGGAGTGCAGACCCGTCAACCACCATCGACATACAATGGAGGACTGATACCTCTGTAATTTCAGGCAAGGTTGTTTATAACGAGAAAGGCAAAACAGAAAAGTTGTCTGCCGGTGCGGACAAGTACCTAATGGAAGATTTGAGGCTGATGAACGACCGCTTTGTGAACAGGTTTACGGCAAAGCTAAGGGGCTTAAAGCCGGGCACGGAATACGAATATCACATTGAGCCACAAAATGGTGATCCAAAAACTTATAGCTTTATAACTGAAGCGAAAAACGACGATGCTTTCTCTTTTATCTGGTATGGAGACACCCATTATAACCCCGACTGGGGGAAATTGGCAACAAAATCTTTTGAAGCTCACCCCGATGTGTCGTTTTTCAGCATTGCAGGCGATCTGGTAAGTGATGGCCTGCACCGCGACCAATGGGACGATCTTTGGGATTATTCAAAAGGACTGCTCCCTTTCCGCCCAATGATGTGCGTGCCGGGCAACCACGACAACCGCATGGGGCTTGGCGCAAAAATGTACCGCGATATGTTCAGCTACCCGATGAACGCACCAGACGGGATCAACAAAGAGCAGACTTATTCTTTCAATTACAAAAACGCTCTTTTCTTGATGATTGACGCTACTTCGTCGGTTGAAGCACAAACGGCGTGGATTGAAGAACAATTGAAAAATTCAAAAGCAACATGGAAATTTGCCATGTTCCACTTCCCTCCTTATAACTGGGAAGAACCGTATTTCGACATACAGGGGGCGTGGGTCCCTTTGTTCGACAAATACCATGTTGACATGGTTTTCTCCGGGCATATACATTATTACATGCGCTCCAAACCCATGAAAGCAGGGAAAACAGTCACTTCATACGATGACGGGACAGTATACATTATTTCAATTGCAATACCCTCAGAAACAAAAGAATACAAAGATGAACCCTATGCCGGAATCAGGAAAATGGAAGGTCAGTATTATCAGTATATAAAAATTGAAGGGAATAGTTTATCTTATGCTTCAATCGATTCCAGCAACAAAGTCGTTGATTCTTTAACTTTAAAAAAATAGATCATGAAATTTGTTTATTTACATCTTGTTTTGTTTTTGGGGATTAGTGTAACCGCCCAAAACAAGGCCAGATTAAAGTTTAATCCTTCAGGCGAGTTTAAAATTGTCCAGTTTACCGATACCCATGTAAACCTAAAAAATAAAGAGAACCTTGATATTTTTAAATATTTACAGGAGATTCTTGAAACGGAGAAGCCCGATTTGGTAGTGTTGACGGGAGATATCGTTTCGGAAGATGAGTTTAAGGGGGCATATCAGTTATTTTTAGATATTTTTGAGAAAGCAAAACTTCCCTGGGCTGTGGTTTTTGGGAATCATGATTCAGACGACAGCCCTGCGCGCGATAATATCCCCGCTTTTTTGGAAACTTTGCCTTACTGTTTAAATGTCGGCGATGATGGAGGCATTACAGGTAGTACTAATTTTGTCCTTCCTGTTTACGGCAGTTCTGAAAAACCGGAAGCCCTTTTATATTGTATGGACTCGAACTCAAGGAGTCTTCTGAAACCACGGGTTGGCGGTTATGGCTGGTTCGACCTGTCGCAAATAGAATGGTATTGTGAAAAAAGTGGAGGTTTTGCCAAGGGAAATGGAGGACAGCCTTTGCCAGCTTTGGCTTTTTTTCACATCCCCTTGCCTGAATACGATATGGCATGGAACGACAAAAGTGCAGCACGTGTCGGGAAGAAAAGGGAAAAAGTATGTTGCCCCGACATTAATACCGGAATGTTTGCAGCCATGCTTAAATGCGGCGATGTTATGGGGACTTTTGTCGGGCACGACCATTACAATGATTATGTTGTTTGTTATTATGATATTGCTTTGGCCTATGGGAGAGCTTCTAAAACAAGGAATCAAAAGAAACCTGCCCTTGGTGGCCGGGTAATTGTTTTAAAAGAAGGACAACGTAGTTTCGATACCTGGATTCGTGAAGGAAATGGCAAAAAAATGCAGGAATGTACATTTCCAGGCTCGTTTAAATAAAAAAAATTGCCCAGTGGACTGAAAAAACAGATATATATATTGGAAATCCGCCAAATACAATAATTTTGGCATTAAATAAAACTAAAAAGAATCAGACAATGACAACACAAAAAGCACAGTGGGGCAAACTGCTCCCAGTTTTTCTCTCTTTTATTGTAATGGGGTTTATCGATATTATCGGCGTGGCAGTAGGCTATGTGAAACAGGATTTTGAAGTTTCCGATTTTATTGCACAATTCTTACCAATGATGGTATTGTTGTGGTTTTTCGTACTTTCTGTACCTGTCGGGATATTGCAGGACAAAATTGGGAAACGGAATATGTTGAATACAGGGATGGCATTGCAGGCAATAGGCCTGGGACTGCCATTTGTTTCTTACTCTTTTGGGATGATGTTCGCAGCTTTTATACTTCTCGGGATCGGGAATACCATAATCCAGGTTTCTGCCAACCCTTTGTTGCAGGACGTATCGCCGTCTGAAAAACTTGCCAGTTACCTTAGTACCTCCCAGTTTGTTAAAGCTATTATTTCTTTTGCCGGCCCTTTGTTGACCACTTTCCTTGCGGTCCAGTTTGGTGACTGGAAATTGGTTTTTGCCGTTTATGGGATTACCTCGGCTTTGGCGACTGTTTGGCTGGCCTCAACCCCAATTAAGGAATCAAAACCAGAAAGGGAGCCTGCAACATTTGCATCGTGTTTCAGCCTTTTGAAAAACCGTTTTGTTGCTTTGATGGCACTTTCCATATTTTTAATTGTGGGCACTGAAGTTGCGATAAATACGAATATTGCTACAGTGTTGATTGCCAAATTTGATTTGACCCTTGAAAAAGCAGTTGTAGGGATTAGTGTGTTTTTTGCCGGGGAAACCGTGGCACGTTTGACCGGAGCTATTGTTTTGAACTGGATTAAACCGCGGCCTTTCCTTTTACTGGTTGCCTTGGTGTCTCTTGCCGGCATAGTTGGGGTTTTTGTAGCGCCAACATACATACTTGCATTGGGCGCCATTTTTATAATAGGCCTGGGCGCCGGTAATATGTTCCCTATTATTTTTTCGCTGGCACTTGAGAAGATGCCCGACCGCGCGAATGAAATTTCTGGGTTGCTTATTATGGCCGTTTCCGGTGGGGCTTTTATCCCCCCCGTAATGGGATTCGTCAGTACTGCCGTGTCTCCGTTGGCAAGTATTTCTGTTGTTGCTGTTTGTATGCTTTATATTTTGTGGGTGTCGTTTTATGTCCGCAAAAACTAATACGCGGTCCACGGGGTATCCTAAAGGTTTCGCCTGCGTTCTTTGCGTAGGGGTATTGTAATACTTTTAGGATCCCCTTGTGGATTTTGATTTCCCTGTTTTAAAAAATAAAATCCTAGAAAATGAAAAAATTAGTTGTCCCGTTTTTTTGTTTTTTGACTTTTATATCTGTTGCCCAACAAAAGGATCTGTTTAAATCGATTGTTGAGGAAGAATTTATTTTCGCCCCGCAACCCGAACATTCCCATGGCAGTAGCCTTGTCGCGCTCCCCAACGGCGATTTCCTTGCCGTATGGTTCCAGGGCAGCGGGGAACGGAAATCAGACGATGTGCGGATTATGGGATCTCGGCTTCAGAAAGGAAAAACTAAATGGGAAAAACCTTTTGTGATGGCAGACACCCCTGGCATACCGGACTGTAACCCCGTACTTTTCCTGAACAACAAAAATAAACTGTTTTTGGTATGGATTGCCGTACAGGGAAATATGTGGGAAGGTTCTATTTTGCGGACACGGACAACCACAGATTACAACAAGCCCGGCGTTCCTGTGTGGCAATGGCAAGACAATATTTTGCTAAAGCCCGGCGAAGAGTTTGAAAAGGAAGTGTCCCAAAAATTTTCGGAAATGCCCGAACTGGGGCATGGGTGGGCCGGTTATGCCCCGCTATATGACGACATGATTGTGGAGGCAAGCAAAAACAAAGTGAACAGGAGCATTGGCTGGATGACAAGGATTAAGCCCCTGATATTAAAAAGTGGCAGGATTGTCCTTCCCCTGTATTCCGATGGTTACAACTTTTCAATCTGTGCCATTTCCGATGATGACGGGGAAACATGGAAACCGTCAAAACCAATTGTTGGCAGGGGACCGATACAGCCTGCGCTCGCTTTGAAACAAAATGGCGACATTGTGGCTTTTATGCGCGACAGCGGCGATGAACCGCCACGTGTGTACAAAAGTGTTTCGAAAGACAATGGCGAAAGCTGGAGCTATTCCGTTAAAACAGAAATACCGAACACTGCCAGCGTTGAGATCTTGGTGCTTAAAGACGGCCGTTGGGCTTTTGTAGGGAACGACATTGAAGATGGCAGGTACCGGATCGTGTTGATGCTCTCTGACGATGAAGGCGAAACCTGGAGATGGAAAGAATATCTGGAGAACGACCCCAAAAATGGAGGAGGAAGTTACTCCTACCCTTGCCTTATACAAACCGAAGACGGCTTGCTCCACATCACCTATTCGTCGCGTACCTTAGAAACTGAGAAATCGATAAAACATTTGGTGGTAAACCCGGAAAAAATCAGGTAAGGAGGTATATAATATTGTTGAATTAGGCATTTAATTAATACAAATTTTTAATCCCGGTAGGGATTATGGTAGAATTGTAGTAATTCCTTGTAAAAAAGTCCCATCGGGACGATGTTAAAAACACCACCGCTATGCGGCTTTTCTTTTTGCGCATTACAATTTCTACCAAAACTACGCCACTATGTGGCTTGGGAAACATATTCGACTGTAATTCAGTTAGATGTAAATATTTACGAAACGCCTAATTCAATAATATTGTTTTGGGATGCGGAACCCTAATAAAAATAATATTAGCCTATTATTTCCCTTTCTTTTTTTGCCTCTTGGCTTTTCGTAAGTAACTCATTCTTTTTATCTTATAATATATGGCTTCAGGGCTCAAGGCAAGGTTGGCGTTGCCGCCCCCCATGCCGCCCATACCAAAAGTCCTGACAAGCCCATCTTGCGGCATTGGGCGTTTGGGGCCCCTTGAAACGAAACACCCTTGAGCTTGCATGCTCTTCATTACAATATCCCAGTTCCTGTTGAAATTTTCCAATTCATATTTTTCCCGCCCCAAATTTCGGTAGCGCAATACATAAGACTCTCCCAGGTTGTTGATTGCAAATGACAGCCTGTAAACAGGGAAAGAATCGGGCGGGCATGCTTTTACTATTATCGATTCATACGAAATATGGGAAGTCTTCAATGAATCGCCGGGGAGTACCGGGATTTTGAATTTTCCATATTTGTTGGTAGCATAGGCTTTTACGTTCCTGTAGTTTATTAAATAAACATTTTCCACAGGGAGCGAATCGGGATCGAGGATCTGCCCCGTAAATATGTATTCGGTGGAGTCTTCTTGTGTAAATCCGGGCAAAAATACCCACAAAAAGATAATTGTTGTTATTGTTTTCAATGCAAACTGATTCTTTGGTTTAATATTGTCATGTACTGTGGTTACATTGTGTGGTCCTAATAATTTTGCCATAATTATTTTTTTTAATTGAAAAATTATTAATCGCACAGGTTTGGTTTATTTGGCTTTATGCTACTGTTCGTAACATTTTACAGGTGGCAAGCGAGAAGGGAATTGTCCTTTAGCTTTTCCCATAGTTCTTTTCCTCGTCGGTTACATATACTGTTAAAATGGTAATCGATAAAATTCAGCAAAGAAGCATCTGCATGGCAGTAAGTAAAGCTTTTGTCGGGGCATAGGCCGAAATAACGTGACACTATATGGGCAACTTCCCATGGATTGACATCTTTGCTGAAAACTCTTTGGCAGATTCCCTCTTGTATGTTTTTAGAGAAGGTCGCTTCAACATGTTGCCCCATTGATTTGGTAAAGTCGTGCCACAAAGGTTGATAATGGTTTTTCAAGTCGCTTATGGTGGAGTCACTAATTTTGTTTTGTTTTTCACATATTGCATCGAACAACAAAAGTGTCTCATGTATTGCGTCTGTACTGTTTTTTTGGATAGACGCTGTTTTTTGCCTGAACTCTGCCATATCTTTGTTGAAAATGACATGCACAAGCTTGCCTTTGCTTTCAACCTTCTGATATATAGTTCGTTTAGAGACACCTATAGAGGAACAAAGGCTGTCCATAGTAGTGTTTTTTATCCCTTTCTCAAACAATATATCCCTAATTGACTCAAAATATTGGTCAAGAAAATTTTTCATGAAATAATTCTAATTGTTAACGATCGGTCAACTTTTCGTATAGTTCCATTAGTTCTTTTTGCGAGGAACACCCCAACACCCTGTAGTTTACTGTCAGTTCGGCATTTTGAAGCAGTTTTCCCATATTATTGTCCCCCGGGACATAAAGGACCCATTTCAATTCCCCGGCATGCCGGATGTATTTTAACTCGCCTGCAAGGCAACTGTTTTTATTTGCCTTAAAATCCATGGCATCAATAAACAGCATCCTCACAGTATCTGCATTTAAAAAATTGTTTAACAAATCACAATGTTCCCTAAAACCATCATTTGTCATCAGCAAAGATTCAGGTTGCCACTTGAGGAAGGCAATGCCCCCCCAAGTGGATTTTGAAAGACGATAATATTTATTCTCAACTATCGTCATTACTTCACCCCGCCCCCTAATGCTTTATATAGATTTACGCTATAGGTCAATTGTTCCAGTTTGTCGTCGATTTGGCTCAGTTGCGCCGAGAGCAAATCTTGCTGTGCAGAAAGCACCTCGGTATAAATTGCTTCGCCCGCAATCAATAAATCCTGCGAGTAATCAACCGCATTGGTAAGCGAAGTAATTTGTTTTTTACGCAGTTCGTTCTTTTTCAACGACGACCCGTAGCCATAAAGAATGTCCGAAACTTCCTGCCCTGCATCCAATACCGTGCTTTGGAAATTAAGCAGAGCTTCTTCTTGTTGCGATTCGGCAACTGCAAGGTCTCCTTTTAAATGCTTCTTGTTGAAAATAGGCTGGGTAAGCCCCGCCGCAATGCTTGCTGCCAAATTTTTCGGGTCAAAGAAATCTTTAAAATCGCCATCTGCCAAGCCAAAACTTGCCGATGAAATAGACAGCGAAGGATAAAAACTGGCTTTCGCTGCATCGGTAGTGGCGTAGGCTGCCAACACATCCAGCTCGGCCTGTTTTACATCGGGACGGCGCGACAACATTTCGGCAGGGACACCAATTTGCATGTTGGTATTTACCGTCTGCCCGTCAATCGAAGTACGGTCAATTGCTCCCGGATTCCTCCCAATAAGTACACAAATCGAGTTTTCCTGTTCCCGGATTTGACTTTCGAGTGAAGGGACAGAAAGTTGCGTGCTGTACAACAAGGCATAACTTTGCTCTACTGCCGAAGCATTCTGTTGTCCGGCTTCCTTGAGCGCATCCATAGATTCGGCACTTTCTTTCAACAAGACAATGGTTTCTTTGGTAATCTGCAATTGCTTGTCGAGTGCCAACAAATTGTAATATGCATTGGCAATATTTGCCACCAACTCGGTAATTACAAGGTTAGCGTATTCCATGCTGTTCAAATAGCTCGCATATTGTGCCTGCGATTTATGGACAAGTTTTCCCCACAAGTCGATTTCCCATGAAGCTGAGAAGCCCAAAGTATTGGTGTTGGACGTATATCCCAGAACATCTTTCCCTTTGTCACCGTTGCTGGTGCGGGCATGCTCTATTTGAAACCCGGCAGCAACATCGGGCAAACTGTTGCCACGGGCAATGCTCAAATTCGCCTGCGCTTGTTTGATGCGCTCTATGGCTACCTGTAAACCAATATTTTGGTCAAGCCCCTCGTTAATCAATGCCTGCAATTTGGCATCGGTAAAATAATCGTTCCAGGGAATGTCGGCAATGGAAGTCGTGTCGCCGTTATCTGCCCAATCGCGGATTAAACCATTGTTGTTTGCTTCTGGGCTTTTGCCGAGTTGTTTATAGGATTGGCACGAAGCCAACCCCATAACTGCAACTCCAATTAGCAGCGTCCGTGCTGCTGTTTTTATATATAAATTATTCATGGCCTTGCTTTTTAAAAATCCAAATTGTCGTCAATGGTTTCAATTTTCTTGCTACTGATTTTTTCGTGAAGGCTCTGGAACAGAATGAACAATATCGGGACAACAAAGATTCCGATAAACGTACCGAAAATCATTCCGCCCATTGCACTAAGACCAATTGATCTGTTACCAAGAGCTCCGGCTCCGCTGGCTATAGCCAAAGGAATAAAACCAATAATGGTTGTGGTAGCTGTCATCATTACCGGACGGAACCTTACCGTTGCCCCCTCAATGGCTGCTTTGACAATGCTTAATCCCTGTTGGCGGCGTTTTAAAGCATATTCTACAATAAGTATGGCTGTTTTTGCCAACAACCCAATAACCATAATCAGGGCTATCTGGACATAAATGTTGTTTGTTATCCCACTTCCGTTAACCATTGAAACATAGGTGAACAGATATATCCCAGACAATCCGACAGGCAGGGAAAAAATGACCGCCAAGGGAAGTATATAGCTTTCGTACAAAGCGGACAGAAGCAGGTAAACAAACACGATGCATAAAAGAAGGATTGTTGCGGTATTGTTTTTTGTCCCGGCTTCTTCGCGGGTCATCCCCGAATAATCGTAACTGTAACCTTCAGGCAAACCAATTTCATCAATTACCCTCAGCACATCGCTTGACGTATATCCGAGCATGGTATTGGGCATAATCGTGAGCCCCATTGAGTTGAAAAGATTGAACCGGGTTAGCCCCTGTGGCCCGGTAACGTCAGTGGTATTTATAAATTGGGTAATAGGTGACATTTCCCCGCTTGACGTTTTGATATAAATGTTGCTTAGATCGTTTTCTTGATCCCTATATTCGGGGGCAGCCTGGACCATTACCCGGTATTGTTTGCTGTAGTTGTTGAAATCGGACACATAAACTCCGGCAACATTTTGTTGCAAACAGGTCATCACCTCCTGTAGTGTTAAGCCAGCATCTTTTATCCTTGCCATATCGGCTTTTATCTGCTTTTGAGGGAAGCTCGGATCAAACGAGTTCATGGCAACCATTACTTCGGGTTTAGACTGAAGCTCCCGCATGAAATCGGTTGCTACTTCATAAAAAGCGTTTATGTCGCCACCTGTCCTGTCTTGCAGCTTGATTTCAACGCCGTTGCTTGTGCCGAACCCCATGATTGTGGGCACGCCAAAAAACATGAACGAAGCATTTTCTATTCCTGCTGTTTTTTGTTGCAACTGTGCAACAATTTCGTCTGAGGTAAATTCCCTGTCGTTCCAAGGTTCCAGCAGGGTTACGATCCCCGCATACGAACTGCCCGAACCGCTCATGAAACTATATCCGGTCATACTTGTTGTTGCCTTGAGGCCGGGCACTGTCTTTATTGCTTCAGATACCCGATCGATAATACTGTCGGTTTGTTCCAAAGACGATCCGGGGGCAAGTTCTATGTTACCCATAATTGCCCCACTGTCTTCCTGCGGGATAAAACTAGATGGGATCACGCTCATTAAAGTATATAGCAGATAAGAAAAAAACATCACGGCAGCAACTGAAATCCATCGATGATTCTTTTTTGCGAAATATTTCAATGTTTTTTGATAAACGGCAGTAAGCGCATCGAACATACGGTTGAAATACATAAAAGAAACATTAATGGGCGTACGTTTCCTATTTTTGGGCAGAATATGTTTTTTCAGGAAAAGAGCAGAAAGCATTGGGCTCAGGGTTAGTGCATTTACAGTTGATAAAATAACCGCCACCGACAAAGTTAAACCAAATTGTTTAAAAAAGACACCGCTTGTCCCCCCGAAGAAACTAACAGGCACAAAACACCGCAACCAATACAAGCGTGGTTACGATAACCGGGGCTACTATTATTTTCATCGCAGCAAGGGTCGCGTCTTTGGCCGACATCCCTTTTTCCATATTTACCTGCACTGCCTCAACCACTACAATGGCATCGTCAACCACCATCCCAATGGCAAGGACAAGTGCGAACAAGGTCAATAGGTTTATGGAGAAACCCAGTAAAGAAAGGAAGAAAAAAGTGCCCACAATGGATACGGGGACGGCAACGGCAGGGATAAAAGAAGCTCTGTAATTTTGAAGGAAAACAAGAATTATAAATAACACCAACAAAAACACCTCTATTAACGTTTTTATTACTTTTTCAATAGATGCGTTCAAAAAATTGCTGGCGTCCATCTGATATGAATATCCTATCCCAGGAGGGAAATTTTTTGCAGCTATCTTCATCTGTGCTTTTACTGCGGCAATAATATCCTGTGCATTAGACCCCGCTGTTTGGCTTATCGCCATTAACGTAGCAGGATAACCATCTCCCCTGATTATGGTCGTGTATGATTCGGCGCCAAGTTCGACATCGGCAACATCTTTTAGCCTTAAAATTTGTGAATTTTCAGAACGGACAATGATATCCCCAAATTCTTCGGTAGATTTCAGCTTGCCCGTAAATTTTAAAGAATACTGAAAGGTTTGATTGCCGCTTACTCCCAATTCCCCGGGGGCAGCTTCAATATTTTGGTCTTGCAAAGCCGATATAACTTCTGCCGATGTTATGCTGTAAGATCTCATAACATCGGGTTTTAGCCAAATACGCATGGAATATTTTCCTGCCCCCAATACATCTACGCCTCCCACGCCCGAGATCCTTTTTAACTGGGGCAGAACGTTGATTTCTGCATAGTTTTGAAGGAATTTACTGTCATAGTCCTCGTTTGTTGACTTTAATTGAACCATCACCAAGATACCGCTCAAACTTTTTTCAACAGTGATCCCACTTTCGTTAACTTCCGAGGGCAATAGCGAAGATGCCTGTGAAACCCTGTTCTGGACGTTTACTGTTGCAATGTCAGGGTCGGCACTTTGTTTGAAATAAACACTAATCGATGCCTCTCCTCCATTATAGGCAGACGAGGTCATGTAGGTCATGTCTTCCACTCCATTAATTTGTTCTTCCAAGGGGATAATGACACTGTTTAGTACCGCTTCGGCATTTGCCCCGCTATACGTTGCAGATACACGAACAGTCGGGGGGGCGATGTCGGGATATTGTTCAACGGGCAACCTGTAAATGCCGATAATGCCCAATACAATCAAAAAAATTGAAACAACGGTCGACAGTACCGGCCTTTCTATAAATGTTTTTAACATGTCAATTTTTTTACGTTATCGTATTTTGATTTTTGCTCCATTCGACAGGTTGGTAATGTCGTTGACAACCACTTTGTCGCCCGGTTTTAAACCATTGGTAACCACATATTTTTTGCCATCGGGGGTTGTCGTTACGGCAATCACTTTCTGCACCACGGAATCGCCTTGCACTTTGTAGATAATGCTTTTGTCTTGCTGGCTGAAAGTGGCTTTTTGAGGTACTACCAATGCACTTTCGAGGTGTTCGGGGACAACAACTTTACCGCTAGAGCCACTCAGCAACAAACCGTTTTCGTTCGGAAATGCAGCACGGACATTTACCGTCCCGGTACTTTGGTCAACCATGCCCGCAATGGTTTCTATTTTGCCCTTTTGTCCGTACGTTTTCCCGTTGGAAAGGATGAACTGGATTTCCGGCATATTTTTAATTTTCTCTGTTTTAGTGTTGCCATCCCATTTATCGAGGAAATTGTACAGTTCTTTTTCGTTCATCGAGAAATAAGCATAAATATTTGAGGTATTGGCAACGGTTGTCAGCACACTGCTGCTGCTAACCAAACTGCCGATACGGTAGGCGATTGTCCCGACAACACCGTTAACCGGACTGGTGACCGTAACCCAGCCCAAAGTCGCTTTTGCTTGTTTCAGTGTAGCTTCGGCAGCTTCGAGCGTATGTTGGTACGCTTCTAATTGAGCATTGCTAATGATGTTTTTCTTTGCCAAAGGTTGCATTCGTTCCACATCCAGTTTTGCAGAGTTGTAATCGGCTTTGGCTTTTTCGTAATCTTTTTCCGAAGACGGCGAATTTATACGAAATAAGGCTTGCCCTTTTCGCACCGCAGCCCCTTCGTCAACATACACTTTTTCGATAAAACCATCCACGCGGGGCTTGATCTCAACATCATCTTTGCCTTTTAGTACGGCAGGATAAACAGTTTCCAAATCTACTGTTTGCGGCGAAAGCGTTTCTACTGCATACGCTTTGGGTTCAGGTTGGATATGTTGTCCCGCTTGTTTGTTGTTGCAAGCCGGGAACGATACAGATAAGGCCAACAACCCGATAATAATTTTTCTATTTTTCATAAACTATCATTGTTAATTGTTCTATCGCTGTTATCTACAATTTAAAAAAATATATGCACAAATGCATTGTTGGGTGCAAACTTAACAATGTTCCGTAATCTAACAATGTTAAGTATTGTTTAAAAAAATTAAAGATATGAAATGAACCTTTCCATCGCCCTTATATATACATCTCGCGGGTTTTCATCAACAAAATCAGGGGGAAGCCCCATTTGTTTAACGCCATATATATAGCCTTGTTGTATGCACACAAAACTGAACATCACCTCTTCAGCTGTGTTTTTATCGCTATATATCTCATAGAACAAACTTCTTATTTTTGAAGCATATAATTTTATATTCTCATCTGGTGGGCGCCTCCCTATGTTGAACATCAACTGAAATAATTCTTTATGTTCAAAGGCGAAGTCCCAAAGGTTTAGGGAAAGTCGCAATAATGTTTTTTTTATATCCTTTTCCTTAAATGCATTGTCGTATCCTTTATGCAGTAATTTGTGCCCATAGCCTACAAGTTCGTTCATTAAATCCTCTTTGTTTTTGAAATACTCATAAACAATGGGAGGGGTGTATTCTATTGCTTTTGCGATTTTGCGTATTGTAACAGCGTTCCACCCGTCTTTTATTGCAATGTCCAAGGCTGCCCTGACAATGCTGTTCTTTGTGTTCTCTTTTTCTTTTTGCCTCCGTTCTATGTGCCCCATTTTTTGTTATTTTATCTAACGTTGTTAGACGGGGCAAATATAGGAACAATTTTATCTGGAAAAGCAGTGTTTTGTAATTTTTGTGCGAAATGTCAATAATGTTGAATGAAACGGAATTATTTGTGAACAAATAAGTAATCAGATCTGTAATTATGTTTTCACCCCCTCCGATACTCTTTAGGTGTAATCCCCGTATGTTGTCTAAAGTATTTGCTAAAAAATGAAGGGTTAGGAAATTGTAGATAGTCGGCAATTTGTGAAATATTCATATCGGAAGAGCGGAGCAATGTCTTGGCTTCTATGACGATGTATTCGTTAATCCATTCGGTAACGGAGAGGTCGCTGATTTCTTTCATCAGAGCTGATAAATATTTGGGCGAAAGTGATAATTTTTCGGCATAAAAGCCAACATTGTGTTCCTGTCGGTAATGCTGCAAAAGCAAATCCATAAATGCCATAAAGTAATATTCCTTGCTTTTGGTTTTCAGGGTGATGGTTTTCAAGGCAAATTCATCCAAATCATCGGCAATACGGGAAACCGTAGCCGTAACCAGGCCTTTTATAATGGTTTTTTTTCGGTTTCCTGTTTTGTTCTGTAAGGCTTGTTCCAACAGGCTATAATATTGAGTTGTCTCCTGGGCACTGGCAGCAGGCATTTTAAAACACGGTTTGTTTCGCACGTAGACATAGTAAGGCAGCACATCTTTCAGGTCAATGCTGATACGGCGCAGATAATCCATTGAAATAAGTACTATATACCCTTCCAAATCATCGCTGCAACTATCTACTCCCAAGATATTTTCGGGCAAACTGATAACGTACGTGTTGGGCATGACCTCCCAATGATTAAGGTTTATGGTCAGGTTTACCGTACCTTTTTGACATACAAAGAACACAAGTGCATCCACCCTGAGCGGAAAGGAAAACAAGTTAATATAGTCGGATATTTTGGATGTTGCCACAATGTCATTCCCAAAGCCATCGCCAATTTTATTGTGCAACAGTTCCTCGATCGACAAGCTAAATAACGGATTTTGATTCATTGCATTTTTATTACAAAAATAACATATATCAAAGCATTCTGGGATTAAGTCCTGCCGAAATTCGACTATTAGGACATTTTTTAATAATTATAGAACTTGATGGTACAAAACAAGCCATTTAATTTTGCCCCTTGAAAATTGACATTTATTTTTTAAACAATAGACTGTTATTTGCGTAGAATGAGAGCAATGGACAAAAAAAGAGAGAGGCAGCCATTTTTAGAAAGCAAGGGTGCTTGGAAGTATGTGTGATTTAGCCTCGCCTGTGCATATTTTAGTCAGACTCAGGCTGTATAAAAAACGAAATAAAATTAACTGTAATTCTAATGTGTAGCGAAGAATCTTATTTTTCACCAGACAATAATGGATTAATAATCAAATTATTCCACTTCAAAAATATAAAAATGAGAAAGATAACAATTTTAGCATTGTCAGCAGTAGCCTTAATATTAAGTGCCTGCAACCCAAAAGATAATGCGACCAAAATCAACGACAAAACGATTTACGTAAAGACGATAAGCGTTGGAAACGGCGATGCAACAACGGCAGAAAATTACATCGGCGTGGTGGAAGAAGATGTGTCGGCTTCGGTAAGTTTTCCCGTGAATGGCAATGTACAACGCATTACGATAGAAGAAGGTCAGGAGGTAAAAAAAGGAGCGTTGTTGGCAGAATTGGATGCCGACAATTTGCAAAGCACTTACGATGCTGCCAAGGCAATGCTCGATCAGGCGGAGGATGGAATGGCTCGTTTGCAAAAATTGTACGACCGTAACAGCATTCCCGAAATCAAATACATCGAGATGCAAACCAATCTGGAAAAGGCGCGTGCTGCCGAAGCCATTGCCAAAACCAATTTAAAAAACAGCCGTTTGACCGCTCCTTTTGATGGCGTGGTGGGCGATGTGTTGGCAGAAGTCGGCGAAAACGTATTGCCCAATCAGGCGGTGCTTACCTTGATGCAAATCGGTGTTGTAAAAGTCAAAGTAACCGTTCCCGAAAAGGAAATAAACACTTTTGAAGCAGGGCAGCAAGTGACGGTCAACGTCTCGGCTGTTGGCGATAAAACATACAGCGGAGAGGTGTCTAAAAAAGGCGTGGTTGCCGACCGTATTTCGCATTCTTACCCTGTTCGCATTACGGTGGAGAATCCCGACAACGTGCTGTTGCCCGGGATGATTGCCAATGTGTGCCGTCAGAGTGAACGTTCACAATCGGTATTGGTTGTGCCTAATCAATGTGTGATGACTGACGGTAACGGTCAGCATTTTGTGTGGAAAGTGGTGGATGGCAAAGCCCAAAAACAAACCGTAACTATAGGACAACAAAAAACAAACGGCGTAGCCATTACCGAGGGATTAAATGCAGGGGACAACGTAGTGACAGAGGGTTACCAAAAACTACTTAACGGTTTAAAAGTAGCGGTATTATGAAGAAGAAAATCGGAGTTATAGAATCGGTAATGCGTTACCACCACGTGATGTTCCTGATTGTGGGAATGATGTTGCTGGTAGGCGTGTATGCTTTGTGGAAAATGCCAAAACAGGAATTTCCGTCTTTTACCATTCGCCAGGGCGTAATTGTGGGCGTGTACCCCCGGTGCATCGTCGGCACAGGTGGAAGAGCAGTTGACCAAACCGTTGGAGAATTTTCTTTACACTTATAAAGAAATAAACAGAGCTAAAACCTATTCGATGTCGCGCGAAGGGATGGTGTATGTGATGGTGGAATTGCAGGATAATGTGACCGACAAAGACGAGGTATGGTCCAAAATAAAACACGGCTTATCGCAATTCAAATCGCAATTGCCAACGGGCGTATTGGCGTTGATTGCCAACGACGATTTTGGTGACACCTCGGCATTATTGCTGTCGTTGGAGTCGGATTCCCGTTCGTATCGTGAGCTGGAAGATTATGCCGATATTTTGGAAAATAAACTGCGTCGTTTAAAGTCGGCGTCGGGATTTAGACGCTACGGCACACAAAAAGAACAAATCAGTGTTTACCTCGACCGCGACAAATTGGCAATGTACGGCATTAGCTACAAAACGTTAGCGTCAAGCCTTTATTTTCAGGGGTTGACTACGGCATCGGGCACGCTGCAAACGGCAAACGGCAATATGGCTTTGCACATCAATCCTGTGTACGACTCGGCTGACGAAGTGGCGGAGCAAATTATATATGCCGACCCATCGGGGAGTATGGTACGCCTGAAAGATGTGGCAACGGTCAAACGAGAATACCCAACCCCAACGGCGTATACCGAGAATAACGGACACCGCACCATCATTCTGTCTATGGAAATGCGCGAAGGGTTCAATGTGGTGGAATACGGTCACAAAGTGGACGAGATTTTGGCAGAGTTTCAAAACGAAATTCCTGTGGATGTGAGCGTGCAACGCATTGCCGACCAGCCCAAAGTGGTCAATATTTCGGTCACCTCTTTTTTGCGTGATTTGGTCATCGCCATTGTGATTATCATATTGGTAATGATTATTTTATTTCCGCTTCGCTCGGCACTTATTGCAGCAACGACGATTCCTGTAACGGTGTTTGCCACTCTGGGATTGATGTACCTTTTGCACATTCCGCTCAACACGGTAACGCTGGCGGCTTTAATTGTAATTTTGGGAATGATTGTCGATAATTCAGTGGTAGTGATTGACGGCTATTTGGAGTATCTGGAACAAGGCATTTCACGTTGGCACGCTGCGGTACTGAGTGCTAAAAACTACAGTGGAGCTATCTTTTTGGCGACTTTGGCGTTGTGTACCGTTTTCATCCCGACCCTAGCTATTCTTACAGGTATTTGGTACGATTTTGTACACGATTTTCCTTTGACATTCGGCATCGCTCTGATGGTTTCGTACGTGCTGGCAATGTTTTACATTCCTATTTTGGAATTTTTACTCATTAAGAAAAAAGTCAAAAACAAAGATAAAAAATTTGACCTCAACACCTCTATTCAAAACGTTTACAACAGCGGTCTGAATTGGACTTTTAAACATCCGTGGTTGAGTATTTCTGGTACGTTTGCTTTGGTGATTGTGGCAGTGGTGATATTTCTCGGATTGGACCAACGAATGTTCCCGACTGCTGACCGCGACCAATTTGCGGTTGAAATTTATTTGCCCACAGGCACACCTGTTGAAGAAACGGCTGTGGTGGTCGATAGTTTGTCTCACATCCTTGAGCAAGACAATCGGGTGAAGTCGGTGACCTCTTTTGTAGGAATGTCGTCACCGCGTTTTCTGACGACGTATGCCCCTAATCTTGGAGGCGAAAACTACGCTCAGTTTATTGTCAACACCGCTTCGGAAGATGCTACGGTTGAGCTTTTGGATGAGTACGCCCCCAAATACAGCGATTATTTTCCCAATGCCTATGTGCGTTTTAAACAATTGGATTATCAGTTGGCACAAATCCCGATTGAGATTCGCTTGTCGGGCGACGACGTGGGCGTGTTGAAAAACTATGCCGACAGCATTATGACGGCGTTGTCGGGTATGAATTGTTTGGTGTGGTTGCACAATAATTTTGAAGCACCACAACCCGCAATGGAGGTCAAACTCAACACCACCGAAGCCTCCCGATTAGGCATTATGAGAGGGTTGGCAGAGTTGGAATTGACGGGTTACTATGCCGATATTCCTGTTGGCGAAGTGTGGAATGGCGATTATGCAATGTCAATTGTGATGAAAACCCAAAAAGACAGCAGTTTTGACTCGCCTCAATCCATTCAAGACAAATATATTTCGACACTTGTGCCCGGGCGTTCCGTGCCTTTGCGTCAGGTAGCCGAGGTAGTGCCAACGTGGGACGAAGGACAGATTGTGCGTCGCAACGGCCAGCCGACCATCAGCATTTTTGCCGACGTAAAACGGGGTTATAGCGAGGCTAAAGCCCAAAAAGCGGTCGATAAAGTGATGAACGAAAAGATTGTTCCGCATTTGCCCGATGGCGTCCGCTACGAATACGGCGGTATGTACGAAACCGATAATGAAGTGGTGCCGTCGATTATTGCGGTGGTGGTGATTGCCGTATTTATCATCTTCTTTTTCTTGTTAATGAAGTTCAAACGCATTGGCGTGGCTTTGGCGGCCTTGCTGTCGCTCTCGTTGGTATTGCCGGGTACATCGTTTGGTTTGTGGCTGTCCGATACCCGCCTGAGTCTGACCTGTATTCTCGGCATTATCAGTTTGTTCGGTATCACCATTCGCAACACAATTTTGATATTTGAGCACGCCGAGGATTTACGCATCAATCACAAACATACCGCTCGCGATGCGGCTTACGATGCAGGGAAACGCCGTATGGTGCCTATTTTCTTGACTTCGGCAACCACTGCTATTGGTATTCTTCCGATGATTACAGCTCAAACGTCGCTGTGGACACCTATGGGTATTGTCATCTTTTGGGGAACAATTTTCTCAATGGTGCTGCTCGTGTTGACTTTACCTGTAATGTATTGGAAAATTTTTCAGAAAGTTAAATTGGTTGATTTGGCACAAAAAGCGAAAGAAAAAGCCGCTGCTGTCAAACATAAAAAGAAAGCATAATGATGAAAATGACACTACTTAAATAATTGTTTAAGTCGTCAAAGGTTACATTCAGCAACTATAAAAATTATATACGAATGAAATTCAGATTATTCATAATAATGATAGCAGTGTCGGGATGGGCTACTGCACAGACTTATTCGTTGGAACAATGCAAAAAAATGGCGTTGGAGAATAATGTTCAGATGAAAAATAAAACCTTGGATTTGGAAGCGTCCGAAAAGGTAAAAAAAGCGGCGTTTACCAAGTATTTTCCGCAAGTTAAGGCGAATGCTTTCGGCTATTGGTTTACCGACCCGTTGATGGAAATGAACGTGGAAGGCGGAAATTTACCCGTGTATGACGGTAATCTTGCCAACTTGGCAACAGCAACTGAGTTTGCCTATTTTCCGGGAATGTCGCTTTCGATGATAGAAAAAGGTTGGGCAGGAGCCGTAACAGCAACGCAGCCACTCTATGCCGGCGGACAAATCCGAACAGGTAATAAACTGGCTAATATCGGGATTGACGTGAACGAATTGCAGTTGTCGTCTATGCAAAAATCGGTGGAATTGGAAACCGAGAAACAGTATTGGCAGGTGATTTCGTTGAACGAAAAGCTAAAAACAGTCAATGAGTTCGTTAACTTGTTGGACACCTTGCACAAAAATGTGGCGGATGCCGTAGAGGTGGGAATGGTAACCCGTAACGATTTGCTTAAAGTGGAACTAAAGCAGAACGAATTACAAATGAGTTTAAGTCAGTTGACAAATGGTATTTCTTTGGCAAAAATGGCATTGTGCCAGTACATTGGCGTAACCTACAACGACACGCTGACGTTTAACGACACGCTGGCTGCGGTAACCGCTCCCGAACAATATTATATTGATCATTATCAGGCCTTGGAAAACCGTGAAGAATACCAAATGCTGCAAAAAAGTGCCGATGCCGAACGCTACAAAACCAAGATGCAACGAGGACAGTATTTGCCACAAGCGGCTGTGGGCATCGGGACTGCATATCTGGACATAATGGATAGTAATGGCAAAGGTTACGGTATGGCTTATGGAACGATTAGTGTCCCGATCTCTGGCTGGTGGGAAGCCAGGCACAAAATGGGCGAACGCCACATCAAGGAGGAGCAAAACCAAAACTTGATAAAGGACACCAACGAAAAACTGTTGTTGCAGATGCAGCAGGGAAAGTTTATGCTCGAAGAGGCGTATAAACAGGTGTGCCTGTCCGAAACAGCCATTCGCCAGGCCGAAGAAAACCTGCGGGAAAACCGCGACAGCTACGATGCGGGGATGGTAAACGTATCCGATTTGCTCGAAGCACAAGCCCAGTTGCAACAGGTCAAAGACAAATACACCGAAGCCGTAACCGGCTACCGCACCGCCAAAATGAATTATTTGCAAATAACGGGACGATGAGTTGACCCTAAAGCGGGCATATTTTTTTTGCCCCCGAGTAAATTTCCTGTACGTTAATGATGGCAACGCCTTTTCCCGCCAAATCTGGACGGTTCCATTTTTTCATGTCGTCAAATTCTGCGCCTTCTGTTTTGTAGGTAATTGCCCCCTTTAACTGGTAAGCTTTTTTCTCCCTTGTTATGAACAAAAACGTAGCTTTGTCGCACCCCATTATGTTTTCATAAGTTTTTTGGAATTTATTGTTGGCTATAAGTATCTTGTTTTCGCCAAACAACGAAACGCATGTTGCGTAGATTGTGTTCGGGATTCCTTCTTTTGAAATGGTGGTCAATACGGCAGGGACTTCTTTTGCGTCCCATGCCTCCCTTACTTCCTTGGGTATTGCAGTCATTTTATATGTTATTTATGTTTTATTAAGTGGCCTCACAAGTTCTTTCCCGTTTTCCTTTCTCCATTTGTTGCTGTCGCGCAAACTGTATTCGCAACCGCAATATTGTTGGCGGTAGAAGTCGTATTCTTTTATTATTGATGCTTGTTTTTCTGCCAAACCGTTTTTCCGCCAGTTGTTTGCCCAAAATGTGACGTTGGGGAATGAGTTTGCCGCATATTCCCCGGCTTTGTTTATCTGGCAAAGGTCTTTCCAGCGCGAAGTTGCCAAGGTTGTTGCAAAAAGCCGATAGCCATTGTCGTGGGCAAACTTAGCTGTCGCAATTAGGCGTATGTCGAAGCATTGTTGGCAACGGCTTCCCCTTTCTGGTTCGTTGCGCAAACCAAACGTTTGCCTTTTCCAGTTGTCGTGGCCGTAATCTGCATCCACAAAATCAATCCGCAGTGCCTCGGCGTACCGTTTGTTCTCCGACTTCCGTGCCTCATATTCATCCTGGGGGAAAATATTCGGGTTGAAATAGAAAATTACTGGCCTTACGTTTTGCCCCAATAAATAATCGACCAAAGCTGTTGAGCAAGGCGCACAACAAGAATGTACCACAATCTTGTCGGTATCTATCGGTTGTTTTGTAAATGGATGCTTTGCCATGTGGCAAATTTACAAAATTGTAGGTGAGAAGAAAGGGCTCTGTGCTTAATCTGTCCATCCTTTTTGAAATTAACCCCACCACGAGCTTTTTCCGGTTGATGCCCATTTGTTCCCGGATGTTTAGGATCACGGCAGGGCAAATGTTTGCCCCAATAAATTCAACATCCTACCGATGCAGGCATAATGTTCGGCGAAATAAAAGCTATGAATCCAATTTTTTTATCCATCTTAGCTATGGATTTAAAATTGATGTTTTAGAACGATTTTTTTAACTTGCAAGTGAATTGATTTATAATCAGGGACTGGAATCCCACGACATAAATTGAAAACAATTAATTATTAAAAGATGAACCATTTTGAAAAAGTAAAAGAATTTTTGACCGAGCTTGAATATACCATTACAAGTGAAGACACAGCAGAAGAACTGGTTACCGTAAAAAAACCCGATGCCGGGATAGACGGCCTGTTAATTGATTGCGAAGATCCAATACTGGTTATAGAATACCCACTACTAAAATTAAAAGATGCCAGCAAAGAAGTACTTACCGAACTATTGGCTAAAAACAGAGACATTGTGCATGGCGCTTTTGCCCTTGCCGAAAATAATATTTTGGTATTTAGAGACACCTTGCAAATAGAAAACCTTGACTTAAACGAACTGGCAGGCACATTAAATTCGTTAGAAATACTATTGGCAGAATTTGGAAACCGTTTAATTGAAATTTCAAAAAACTAAAAAAGACATGGGATTATTAAGCAGAATATTTAAAGTAGGAGAAGCAGAAGCAAATTCATTGGTTGACAAACTGGAAGACCCTATAAAAATGACAGAACAGGGAATCAGGGATCTAAAAAAAGACCTTGACAGTAGCCTTAAAGCATTGGCCGAAGTAAAAGCCATTTCAATCCGCTCGCGCCAAGAAATGGCAGAGAAACAAGAGCAGGCAAAATCATACGAAAACAAAGCCATTTTACTGATAAAAAAAGCCGAATCGGGGCAACTCGAAGTGGCAGAAGCCGACCGTCTGGCAACCGAAGCGCTCAGCAAAAAAGAAGATGCCGTAAACTCGGCTGCGCTGGCCAAACAAAATTACGACAAACTGGAAGCACAAATTGCCCAACTCAATAAAAACGTAAACACCCTAAAAAGCAAAATAGCGCACTACGAAAACGAGCTAAAAATGCTAAAGGCCAGGGCTAAGGTAAGCAAAGCAACCACTAAACTGAACAAATCGATGGCTAACATCGACAGTGGCGGCACCATTTCTATGCTCGAAAAAATGAAAGATAAAGTTGCCGAACAAGAAGCCATGGCCGAAGCTTACGGCGATATTGCCGATGCCAACCGCAGTCTCGACGACGAAATTGATGCGGTTTTAGGCGACAAAGCAACATCGGGAAGCTCGGCACTTGACGAACTAAAAGCAAAAATGAAACAAGGATAATGTTTAAAAACCTTTTCAGAAAGAAAACCGACAGGGGCTACGATCCCCTGCACATAAAAGTAACCGACCTTGCCGAAGGTTACATTTTCGAGTACGACTTAAAACAATGGGAAGTAGTTGGCGAAGCCACATACGATTGGGGCGACAACTACTTCTCCAAAGAATTAAAAATAACCGATGGTACTGATACCTTTTTTTTATCGGTTGAAGAAGACGATGAATTAGAAATAGTGTTGTACAAAAAAATAAGGATAGGGCAAATTGACGGCGATATTGAACAGCAAATAAAACTCACCCAAAAACCACCGTCAACTATCCATTTCCAAAGTATTGCTTATATTCGCGAAAACGAATCGCCCGGGTATTATAACCCCTCGAAAAATTCTTCGGAATGGATTGAATTTATTAACTGGCAATACTACGATGATTCAGGAGAAAAAGCCATCTCCATTGAACAGTGGGGCGAGAACGAATTTGAAGCCTCGGAAGGCAAAATAGTAAAACCATTTGAAATTTCTAACATCCTCCCCCGGGAGTAAAAATAACAAACCATGGAAAAAAAAGTCGGTAATTATTTAGTCATTGGCATCCTTGCCCTGATTTTTTTCCCGATGATGATTAACAATTGCTCTGAAAAAAGGCAACGGGCAAACTACACATCTTCAACGCCAGGCAATTCGTACACCTATCAAGAAGAAGGCATGGACAAAGTAGTAAAGGTCCTGCGCGATGTCAGCAATTTCACCATCGTATTGTACGACATGAATGCCAAAGGCACGAAGTATTACCACCAATACCAGGTGCTTACCGAAAAAAACGATTCAACCATCGACCAAAAGGTAACCGAATGGTTGCCCGTATCGGAACGTTTTTTCAGGAACAATGTAGATAATATGGGTATGGAAGTGGCTCATAAAACCAATAACGTTTTATCGAAAGAGGCAGCACCTGCCGGATACTCACAATATGTAGGCAACCCTCAGTATGGGCATTGGGTAGAGCGCAATGGCTCATCGTTTTGGGAGTTTTACGGAAAATTTGCGTTTATGAACAGCATGTTCAACCTGATTGCCCGTCCTGCTTACCGCAACCACTGGTACGACTACGACAGGAACTACCGCGGGCATAGCCGCACATATTACGGGCCACAAGGATATTACGGAACCAAAAGTTACTCGGCCTCAAGCGGAAAAAACACCAGTTGGGCCAAACAACCCCAATCGTTTAAAGACCGTGTAAGGAGCAATGTAAAACAAAGCAGCTCATCGGCCCGCACTTCGGCACAACGTTCTACAATCAACCAGCAACAACGCACTTCACGTAGCAGCAGCCGTTATTCAAGCTCTAGCTCGCGCCGTTCGAGTGGAGGTTTTGGCGGGGGCGGCAAATAATAGCCTAACATCTAAATGTCTAAATTCTAAAAATATAAATGATGAAAGCTTTATTGGAAAACCAAAACTTCATAATCCTTGCCGAAGCCTTAGTTTATATCGCATCTGCATTTATACTATTTCTATTGGGAAAACTATTTTATTCTTTTACCCATAAAAAAATAAAAACCAATTACGAATTGGTAAAAAACGACAACCTGGCCTTTGCCATTTCAATTGCAGGTTATTATGCAGGCCTCCTTATTGCCATACTGGGTGTAATTGTAGGCGAATCGAACGGGATATTAATCGACTTGTTCGACATTTTTATTTACGGCATATTAGCCATTATCCTGCTAAATATTTCTTCGTTTTTTTGCGACAAAATACTCCTCCGCAAATTCAGTGTCACCAAAGAACTTATTGAAGACAAAAACAGTGGTACCGGAGTTGTTGTTGCCGCTGTAATGATTGCCTCGGGGCTGGTTATTTACGGCGCAGTAAGCGGCGAAACGTACAATTTCTTCGGAGAAATAACAGGGGGATTCACCCTGTCGGGAATCATTTCTACCATTGCGTTCTGGGCTGTTGGCCAAGTTGTACTTATCCTTACATCATTTGTTTACAACTGGCTTACGCCTTACGACATACATGCACAAATAGAAAAAGACAATGTTGCTGCCGGAGTCGGGTTCTCTGGGGCAATTGTAGCCTTGGGTATTTTAATTAAAATGGGCATATCGGGCGACTTTATCAGTTGGTCGCACAACCTTTATTGGTTTGCCATCGATATTATGTTTGGGCTGGCTTTGTTGCCCATAGTAAGGTTAATAACCGACAAAATACTGTTGCCCGGAGAAAAACTCACCGATGAAATTGCCAATCAGGAAAAACCAAATATTGGAGCCGGGTTAATAGAAGCATTTGCTTATGTTGGCGGAGCTGTTCTTATTTCTTTCTGCTTGTAAATCCGTCACTTTGAAGAAAAAAAATATACTTCTGGCGGCACTTTTTGCCACAGGTTTTTCTGGCGTTGTTGCCGAATATGTACTTGCAACCTTGGCTTCCCATTTTCTGGGGGACTCGGTAATCCAATGGGCAATGATTGTTTCCGTAATGCTGTTTTCCATGGGACTTGGCAGCCGGATCTCTAAGTTGTTGACCAAGAATTTGTTCGCTTTTTTTATTGGTGCAGAGTTTTTGCTTTCCGTAATTGTTTCGTTTTCGGCCTTGTCGGTCTACAGCATGGTGGCATATTCGCCATATATCGGCGTTTATATTTACATGCTGGCAATTATCACCGGTTTTTTTATCGGTCTGGAATTGCCCCTTGCTGTCCGCCTTAACGAACAATTCGAAGAGCTAAGGATAAACATTTCGCTCGTGCTGGAGAAGGACTATTATGGCAGTTTGGCCGGCGGCCTGTTTTTCTCGTTTGTGGGGCTTCCTTATCTTGGTTTGACTTACACGCCTTTCGTGCTTGGGGCGATAAATTTGCTTGTCGCGCTCCTGCTTTTGTTTTTTTACCCCTCAACATTAGGAGAACGTAAAAAAACAATACTAAAAATAACCGGGGCTTTTATTGTGTTTGTAATTGCCTTGGGTACTGCAAATGCCCAAAAAATAATCCTTTACGGCGAGCAGAGAAGGTACAAAGACAAGATCATCCTTTCCGAGCAGTCGCGCTATCAAAAAATTGTGGTCACGCAGTGGAAGGACAGCTATTGGGTTTACCTCGACAACCACCTGCAATTTTCTACTTACGACGAAGAAATGTACCACGAAGTGTTGGTGCACCCTGCCATGCAACTCGCTAAAGAACACACCGATGTTTTGGTAATGGGCGGCGGTGATGGCTGTGCAACCCGCGAAATTTTAAAATACCCCGACGTAAATTCGGTAAAAATTGTAGACCTCGACCCAAAAATGACCGACCTGGCAAAGCATTATCCCATATTTTTAGCAATAAACGACAGTGCTTTTCACAATCCTTCGGTTAATGTTATAAATAAAGACGGCTATACCTATTTAGCCGCCGACACCAATTTTTACGACGTAATTATTATTGACTTACCCGACCCCCGAAACATTGAACTATCGAGACTTTATTCGCTGGAATTTTATAAAATGTGCTACAACCATTTACGCCCCAACGGGGTAACAGTAACCCAGGCAGGCAGCCCGTATTATGCCCCCGAAAGTTTCGAATGTATAGGCAAAACCTTAAAACAAGCCGGGTTTTCGGTAATTCCCCTACAAAACCAGGTATTATCGATGGGGCAATGGGGCTGGCAACTGGGGGTGAAACGTAACACCCAACTCCCCAATATAAAACAGGCATTAAAAAATGCCGATTTTGATTCGTTGGATACAAAATGGATAAACAACGAAGCCATCGGACATATTACATCATTTGGGAAGCCGTACTTTAATAAAACAGACGACACAATAAAAATCAACAAAATTCACGACCCGGTACTTTATAAGTACTTTTTAAAGGCAGATTGGGATGTGTATTAAAAGGCTGGCCGGATCGCTTGGAGCAAGAAGAGGTTCGTCAATAAACAGGGGGCTTAAAGATTTTGAATAGGATAATCTTTTACCTTGAAAATCGATGGACAGAGAAATAGATCGGAAGTTAGGTGCTATTGGATTCGTGAAAATTTTGTCCAAATGTTGTCCGATAGGGCAACTTGATGTATATTTGCATATATGGATGAAGAAAAATACAGACAGATAATTTTATACAAAGATTATTTTTCAAGCTTTTTTGAAAAACAAAGGCAAAAAGTAAAAGATAAAATAATTTGGACATTTAAATTAATTGAAACAATACAACGGATTCCTACAGATTATTTAAAGCATATTGAAGGAACAAATGGTTTATATGAAATACGAATTCAAAGTGGGAACAATATTTTTAGGGTTTTCTGTTTTTTTGATGATGGAAAATTAGTTGTATCAGCTAATGGGTTCCATAAAAAGACACAAAAAACACCACAAAAAGAAATTGACAAAGCACTTAAAATAAAGGAAGAATATGAAAACGGCAAATAAAGACATAAAGACATTAGACTCGTTCATTGATGAACAGTATGGAAAAAAGGGCACAAAAAAAAGAAATAAATTTGAAGACGGTTTTGCTGATTTTAAATTTGGTTTCCTAATTCAACAGGCACGGCTTGAAAAAGGTTTAACTCAAGAACAATTAGCCGAAAAGGTTGGGACTAACAAAGGCTACATTTCTAAAGTTGAAAACAACATTAAAGACGTAAGAATTTCAACTCTTCAGAAAATTATCGAAAAGGGATTTGGAGGTCATTTAGAACTCCTGATTAAATATTAAGCAGCACCTAACAAAGATGGCTCATAGACAATAGAGGGTGAATGCTCAATTCGGAGGTCTGTAACCCGCCCGTCCCGATGTACATCGGGACTACTGCCCATAGCCGATACCATTTTGCGCAATTGCTCGACAAGAGGCTTAATTTGATAGAAAATAATTCTTTTTTATTTGCTGAGGATGATAAGTCAAATGGATTGAGAAAATCTGTGTTGACCAAACAAACAACAATATTCTACCGGATAGTAAAAAATGGGGAGCGGATAATTACTTTGTTTGATAGTAGCAAAATTCGAAGAAACTGAAAGGCAAATAACACAACTGATGGAAGCAAAAATATACAATTATAAAACTTGGTTGGACACCGTTGACGAAGGCTTTCTGAAAAAACTCATGGACGGCTTGCTTGACAAAGCCGGTTTTACGGTCTTGGAAAAAATAGACCATGAATTTTCGCCTTATGGCTACACTGCCCTTTGGTTGTTGGCAGAAAGCCACCTTGCCGTGCATTCTTTCCCCGAGGCCAACAAAACTTATGTGGAAATAAGCAGTTGCAACAAAGCGAAAAAAGAACGTTTTGTTGGCTTGCTGGAAAAAGAAGTTGAAATTGCATATAAACAGACCTGATGGTTATATGCAAGTTTAAAATGAACTCCTATGAAAATTTTCAAATATCTAATCCCAGAAAGAATTGATGTTATTGAAAATATGAGTATTCGTTTTACTCAGGCTAAATACTTGAATGACCCTTTTGAATCGTTACCTTTTATTTCAAAGCTAATTGATTGAAGCATCATCATCTGCCCTATATTCAAAATCAATTATTCCGAAAAAATGAAAGAAAATTGGAGTAAACTTTTTGGGATTCTTTAGGTTACTTGAGAGAAGCCAGGTAATCAGACAAAAGACCAAACATCGAATTGGTCAGATGAACGTGAACTCAGATTGATTTATAACCTTAATAATTCAGATAAGAAACGATTATACAATGGACAAAAGATTTATTTATTTACTTTGCCTCCCAAAGCGATTAAAAACATTTTCATTTGAGTTAATGCAACGAGTAAAACGATAGGATTTAAATAAAAACGACAGCCGTTAATAAATTGTAAATTGAATTGCGGGTGCAGTTAAATATTCCCGGTGTATACCGGGATGCCCGCCCAAACTTCATAGCAGTTTGGCAGGAAAGTACCACGTACCGATGTACATCGGCACCACTATTCATATAATTTACTGTTGACAATATGAGCTTTATACGTAAAATGTATTCCGGCAAAGGGGGGATAAAAGAAATGCTGGCAATCGCCTTGCCAATGATTGCTTCATATGCCTGTGATGTGGTAATGCAGTTTACCGACAGGATATTCCTTTCCCGCCTGGCGCCCGAGGCGATGAATGCTGCCTTGGGAGGGGGGACTACTGCCATGGTGCTTTCTCATTTTTTTGTCGGGCTGATCAGTTTTTCAACTGGCTTGGTCGCACAGTATCTTGGCGCGAACCAAAAGTGGAATAGTGCCAAGGTGCTTACCCAGGCTTTATTGCTTGCATTGGCGGCATATCCGGTTATATTGTTGATAAAACCTTTGGGGATATATTTTTTTCGGGCTATGCACCTTACCCCAGAGCAATTTTATTATCAGCAACAATATTACAATATACTTGTTTTCGGAAGTGTTTTTGCCTTAATGAGGACGGCCTTTGCGTGTTTCTTTTCGGGAATAGGGAAAACCAGGATTGTGATGCAGGCATCGATTGTAACCATGCTTGTTAACGTTGCCGTAAATTATGTGCTGATATTTGGCAAGCTGGGTTTCCCCGAAATGGGGATAAGGGGTGCTGCAACCGGGACTATCATTGCCACTGTTTTTGGGGTGGCGGTATTTTTTGTAAAATATTTTGGGGCAAAAAACAGGTTGTGTTTTAATGTGGCGCGTTCACTCCGTTTTGATTGGCCCATAACCAAAAAACTGTTTTATTTTGGATCTCCCCAGGGGATTGAAATGCTGGTGAACATGTTCGCTTTCAATATTCTGATTTTCATATTCCAAGCCCAGGGGAATGTTATATCAACTGCTACTACCATCACTTTTAATTGGGATTATATTTCGTTTGTCCCCTTAATAGGGATAGAGGTGGCAGCAACAAGCCTGGTAGGTAAATATATGGGGGCAAGGAAATCTGGCTTGGCTTCAAAAACAGCTTATTCAGGGCTTATAGTGGCCATGCTTTACTCGTTCGTATGCCTTATCTTTTTTGTCCTAATGCCCGGTATTTTAGTACAGGTATTTAAAACAACCGATGGGACAGGCGTGTTTGAACAGGCTGTCCCTATTGCCAAACGGATGGTGCAGCTTGCTGCGTTATATGTTATGTTCGATGCCGTTTTGGTATGTTGCATAGGGGCACTAAGAGGTGCAGGGGACACACATTGGACAATGTGGGCATCAATTATGGCACATTGGACTATGGTGGCTGCCGCGTATTTAATGTTTAATGTTTATTCGTTCAATGTAATTGCCGTTTGGTTTGTTGTGGTGTCTATTGTAATTGTTTTTGCATTTGTTGTTTATGCCCGTTTTCTCCGTGGGCGATGGAAAACCATCAGGATGGTTGACAGTACGGAAAAAACACTAGGCGATGTTGAGGCATAATACGTTTCCTGGTACTATAAACTCCCAGCAGAAAAAGGCAGGTAATATTGTTGATTGTTAGTGCCTCTCCCCTTCCCTTTCCTTTTATTTTTCCCATAGAAATGATAGAATACGCCTATTTTAAAATCTGAGTATAATCCGCGAAGGTCTGCAAAAGTCCCGTCAGAATAATAATTATGCACAGCATCTAAAAAATCATAATTCACATAATTAAATGTATATATAAGGCTTATAAAAAAGTGCCCGCTAATGTGTGTTTTTACCCCGCCTGAAAAATAAAAGTTGTTCCTTGTTAATTTAATGTCTTTAAAACTGCCGGTATTTATGCCATAGATCAATGTCCCGGTATCAGAATACTTAAGTTGCGTCGTATACCTTTGGTAACCTGCGCCGATCCTTACAAAAGGCTCAAGCCTGAGATTATCGCCATATCGCTCAAAAGCCCGCAAGTAATATCCTGCCGATATTTTTTGCCCTAATAGTTTGTTGGAATATTCAACAGGGTCTGTAATCGCCGTAATCAGGTACGGCTGAACCCCTTCAGCAGTAAATTCAGGGTTGTCGGTATATCCCTTTAAATAAGTAAGGTTCAAATCGGTCGCAATTTCCCAGTGGTTGCCCAAGAGTTTCGATATTTCAAAATCGAAAGCCGGAGCTGCCTGGTGGTTGAACTCGGTAAGCCTTCCTTTAAAATTAGGTGTGATTTCTGTGTGCATTATGGCCATCCCTGTTTTTGCCCCTATAATAATCCCTGAATTAGGGCTTTGCGCCCATGATAAGCAAGTAGTTGTTGCTGCAATCAGCAGAAGGAAAAGGTTCTTCACGTTGTAAGCTCTATTATTGTTTAATAGCTTAAAGTAAATTGTTTTATTTCAAATGTAAAATTTTTTCAGGGTGATATTAAAAATTATTTAATCCAGCTTTAACAGATTTATTTTAAATACTATTTATTTGCGAGGGATATACTTTTAAGGCTTCCCCTTTAAATATAAAGGAAGCCGGGTTATGATATTTTTATTCAAGCAGGGTATAGTTGTTTTCATCGATAATAACCGTATTGCCTACTGAAACATCGCGCGCAGAGAAGATGCCCAGTACCCGTTTGCCATCGTTCGAAGTTAAATTGCTTGGCACATTTGCCGGGGGTACGCTGAACAAGCTGCCGGAAGAATATTGGTCGCTTAACCCGCAATAAAATTCGTATGCCGCCTCCGAAATCGAAAGTTGTTTTACAACAACAGTGTCGCCCATGTGGAGGTATTTGTCCTCTTCTTCGTCTTCCCAGTCAAGCAGTATCATGAGGTCGTTGATGTAGTTGCCGTCCACCAGGTCGTCGCTTGCGTAAGCCAGGTCGCCAATGTCGCTCAATTCTTTGCCGTTTATGTACATGTCCCATTTATAATAATCGCCTTCGCCTTCTGTTTCATCCGAGCTTATGAAAATGCCCAGATATTCTTCGCTCCCAAAAGCACTAAGGTTGACTTTTACGGTGTCCAGCCCTTCAACTTTTCGCAGGTACTCTTCTGCGGTGATCACTGCCCCTTCGCTTGTGGTAATCGTCAAGGTGTAAGTCCTTCCGCATACCCCGGCATAGCTTGTCCCTTCGGGCAGGAGGTAGACCCCGGTCGTGCCTTGCTCTTCAAGAGTTACGGCATTGGGGCTGGCCGCATCGTCAGAAATCTGGACAATGGCATTGCTTACTGCCGGGTTGCCCGTAGTGCAGTCAACCTCTGTGGTCCTTTCAACCTTAACATATACATTGTCTTTTGTGCCTGTGCTGATGTAGGCTTCAACGGCAACCAAATCAACATCTTCTTCGTTTAATTCTATATCTACAACATCTTCGCACGATGTAAAGAACAATGCAAATAGTGATAGTAAGCATATTGTATTGAATATATTTTTCATGATTTTACCATTTAAAATTATAAGTAATAGAAGGGATTAGCGAGCCGATTATCGACAAGCGCACAAATTCGGTCTGGTTTGGGTTGTCTTCGTTTTCCCGCGCCGTAATGGAATAAGCATTGCGCCGGGCATAAACGTTGTACAGCGAAAAATTCAACGATTGCTTAAACTTCCTCCCTTTATTTTTCTTGAATTCGTAGGTGGCCGAGAGATCTAAGCGGTGGTAGTTGGGTAGGCGGTTGCTGTTGCGCGAAGAATATTCATAAACCTGGTTGCCGTTAATGGTGTATTTTGCCACGGGGTATGTTGCCGGGTTTCCGGTCGCATACACGAAATTCCCGGCAAGGTTCCACTGCCCGTTCAGTTGGTAGCTTGCAACGAGCGACAAATCGTGGGTGCGGTCGCACGATGAAGGATAGGCCTTGCCGTTGTTGATCCCTTCAACTGTGCGGGTTGTTTTCGACCATGTGTAGCCAAGCCACCCGGTAAGTTTCCCTTTGGTTTTCTTTGCAAGCAATTCCAAGCCTTTCGATTCTCCCGAACCTGTAAGTAATTCTGTCTCAATAGCTTCGTTTAAGAACAAATCTGCACCTTCTTTGTAGTCCAGCACATTTTTCATGTCTTTGTAGTAGAGTTCTACCGAAGTTTCCCACATGTTTTGTTTGAAATTCCGGAAATAGCCTACCGAAACCTGATCAACGACCAAAGGTTTTATATAAGTACTGGTGGGCAGCCATATGTCCATTGGCGTTGGCGACTGGGTGTTTGAAATAAGGTGCAGGTTTTGAACCATCCGGTTGTACGATGCTTTTGCCGAGCTGTTCCCGTCGAGGGTGTATTTTATCCCTATTCGTGGTTCCAGGTAAACAAATGCGCCTCCTATTTTTTCCCAACTGCCGTAGCTTATGGTCTCGGTAATTTCATCTTCGTCCAAATCATCGGGGTTTTCGTAGATATTGACTTCCCCTTTGCCCATTTGCTGAAAGTGGCTTAGCCTTACCCCGTATTGTGCCGACAAACGGTTTGACATTTTTTGTTCGTTCGACAAGAAAACTGCGCTCTCCAAGGCACTGTAATTAGTCAGTTCCATGTCGGTAAACATTGAGTTTTCGCCTTTTGTTGCAACCTTGCCCGGGCAAAACTGGTGTTTAATTGAGCTTACCCCGAATTTTACCGTGTTGTTGGGGCTGGCAAACCACGTAAAATCTGATTTTAGGTTATAGTCGACAATCTTTGAAGACCAGTCGAAGTTGTCGGCATTGTCGCCCGGCACGCCCAGGTTGTAGTCATATTGGGAAAATATGCCCGAGAGGTTCATGAAAAGTTTGTCGCCAAAAACATGGTTCCAGCGGACCGATCCAGTTGCGTTCCCCCAACGCATGTAAGCTGTTTCGCCAATTTCAAAGTTATCGTCTCCAATGTAGCCCGATATGAAGATGTGGTTGTTGTCGTTTATTGCCAATGTCGATTTTGCATTTAAATCATAAAAATATAGCGTATTGTCTTTCAAGGCATCCAGCCCGATGGCTTTCCCCAAAATGTCGTAATAGGTCCTCCTCCCTGCGACAATAAACGTCCATTTGTCTTTAATTATAGGCCCTTCGAGCGTCAGCCGGCTCGACAATAGGCCTATGCCCCCGTCTATGCCCAATCGTTTGGCGTTCCCGTCTTTTTGCCTGATGTCGATTACCGAAGATGCCTTCCCCCCGTATTTGGCAGGTATCCCGCTTTTGTAAACTTCTATGTCTTTTATGGCATTTGAGTTAAATACCGAAAAGAAGCCCAACAGGTGGGAGGCATTGTAAACCGGCGCTTCGTCCAAAATCATCAGGTTTTCGTCTGGCCCGCCGCCGCGTACGTAAAGACCGGTGCTGGCTTCCCCGCCACTTTGGATGCCAGGGAGCAGTTGTATGCTTTTTATTACGTCAACCTCGCCCATAAAAGCCGGCATTTTTTGTATGGTTTTCACGGGGAGCTTGGCTACCCCCATGGCTACCCGTTCAACATTGGCATTGGCCGCTTCTCCGTGGACAACAATCTCTTCCAGCGATTTTGTGTCTTCTTTCAGCGATAGCGAAATGCTTTGGCTTTTCCCCGCATCAAGTTTCCGTTTAATGGTTTGGTAGCCAATAAACGAAACTTGCAATGTGTAGTCCCCCGGGGGGATAGAGATTGAATAAAACCCGTAGGGGTTCGATACCGTGCCTTGTTGCAGTTCTTCGATATAAACTGTGGCACCGATAAGTGCTTCGCCGTTAGAGCCATCTTTCAGGTAGCCGCTAAGGGTTACATTTTGAGCGTGTGCTGCAACTCCCAATAGGCATAGGAGGAGCATCGTTTTCAGTTTCTTCATTTTCTGTTTTCTTGTTTTTTATTTTCATTAGGGATGCAAACTTTTTGTTTGCTCCCGTTTTCCTTGGCATCTTTATATAACTTGCATTCTATTTGCTGTGACAACTTTCTTTCCAAATCCCCCTATCGTGAAATGTTTTTTTTTGCCGTAGCTTTATTGAGCGGTTAGTTGTTAGGTGGTTTATGCCTGTTTTTTTTGTCGCGGCACAAAGAAATGCTTCAGTTTGTACTGTTAATTGTTTTCTGCTCCGGCAAAGTTATGTTTTTCGATATTAGTCTTTTTATATAATCGACTAATCAATGCAAATAATTGACAAACGGCTGAAATGAGTGGGTCTTTTTAAATCCAAGGCGTTTATATCGATCCAAGTAAAAATATAAGTTTTTACAAAAAAGAATTTTATTTTTGGAGTAATAAACCTTTTATTAAAGGATAAATACTGGAAGTGCGGATATTTATAGGGATCACGTTGGGCTTATGTGCAATTTATTGCAATTGCCCATCATATGTCCCAATGCCATTGCTCCTTATTTAGGTTGAAACTGTAATCTTGATAAACAAAATAAACAATGCACGAAGCTTTTACACTTACCACACCGGCACTTTTATTTTCTGCCATTTCACTGATTTTGTTGGCATACACCAACCGTTTTGTTGCTTATACAGCTGTTGTCAGGAATTTATATGAGCAGTATAAAATGAACCCCGGAACTGTTTTAAAGGGGCAAATATACAACCTGAGAAAGCGTTTATACCTTATACGGACTATGCAAATACTTGGTGTAAGCAGTTTGTTTTTATGCGTGATTACCATGTTCCTTATTTTTGTCGGGCAAACCCTTGTTGCTGCTTATATTTTTGGTGCAGCACTTTTGCTGTTGTGCGCCTCGTTGGCAATATCAATATGGGAAATACAAATTTCGGTACGGGCGCTCGAACTGCATTTAAGCAACATGGAGGGATAGGCAATAACATGCCCGTATTTCCCAGGTCAGGTAGGCTGCCCTCATTTTTTTGCCTACTTTCTCAGCCTTCCCCAGATGCAAATGGAGTTTTTATATGGGAACCGAAGCACTGAACATTTTATTTTTATGTTCTTAAAAACATGACACAAGTCATAAAAAATAGCAAAATGTTAGTAGATTTGGTCGATTAAACCAAAAAACATTAATTCAAACTGACATTATGTTACAATTCATTAAGAACAATGATGCTCTTGGAGCAGTCAACCGGGGTATCCCATGTGAGTCCGGCTTATGTACGCTTTGCGATTCGGCATGCAAAGGAAAGTGTGAAACATGGCTTTCGTGCCTTGAAGGGAGAAAGATGCTATATCCCCGCAGGTATAGCCATTCAACTTCTGGAGCAAGCAATATATCTGCAGTAGGTGCTGGTTACCATGCCCTTAGGATACAGGGCTATGCCTACGGTTCGAAAGGTGTGCAGGCAAACTTATCGGACGATCCGGACGATTGCATTTTCACCAATGTAAATATCGAAACAACGTTTGGCAACGAGATAAAGACCAAATGCCGCGTCCCTATAATGACAGGGGCACTGGGCTCTACATTTATTGCCGCCAAATATTGGCCGTCTTTTGCCGTGGGGGCGGCACTTGCAGGGATTCCGATCGTGGTCGGCGAAAATGTTGTAGGTGTCGACAAAAAGTCGATACTTGAAAAAGGGCGCATAAAAGAAGCTCCCGAACTTGAGCGCAGGATTGAGTATTTTAAACGTTATTATGATGGATATGGAGCTATTATCATACAAATGAACGTTGAGGATACCCGGAACGGTGTGGCCGAATACCTTATCGACAAATATGGCAACGATATAATTATTGAACTGAAATGGGGACAAGGGGCAAAAGATATTGGCGGAGAAATACAGGTCAGCAGCATTGAGTATGCACAATTCCTGAAAGATCGCGGTTACATTGTCGATCCCGACCCTTACAACCCGGTCGTTGTAAAAGGTTTTGAAAACAGGGCGATCACCTCTTTTGCCCGTCACAGCCGTTTAGGGGCGACCAACAAACATTCGGTGGGAGAAGTGCGGGAAGACTTCATGAACAGCGTGGCCTATCTCAGGAAATTAGGTTTTAAGCGCATTTCCCTGAAAACCGGAGCCTATGGCATGGAAAACCTGGCCATGTCGATACGTTATGCAGCCGATGCCGGACTAGACCTATTGACTATCGACGGTGCCGGCGGCGGCACAGGCATGAGCCCATGGAACATGATGCAACACTGGGGCATCCCTTCGCTGGCACTCCATGCCAAAGCATACGAATATTGCAAGCTGCTTGAATCAAGGGGCATTAAAGTGCCAGACATATCGTTTGCCGGAGGTTTTGCCAGGGAAGACCATTTGTTCAAGGCGATAGCTTTAGGTGCGCCTTATACAAAACTTGCCTGCCTAGGGCGTGCGCCAATGATTGCCGGGTTCCTGGGGAGCAACATAGAAGCGACATTCTATCCTGAAAGGAAAGCCGAGTTGAGCGGACATTGGGAAAAACTCCCGGCTTCGGTCACTGAATACGGCATCTATCCCGAAGAAATCTTCTCCGAATGGGAAACGGTGAAAAACAAAGTTGGAGCAGATGAGATGAAAAACATTCCTTTTGGCGCAGTGGCAATGGTCGGGTATGCCGACAAACTCTCTGCCGGCTTACAGCAATTCATGGCAGGTGCCAGGAAGTTTAACCTGAACGAGATAAACCGTGATGACTTAATCACAGCAAACAGGGAAACCGAAGAAATCACAAAAATCCCGTTTATGACAGAAGCCTTGGACAAGGAAGCCCAAGAAATACTTTTGGGATAATCCCGGAGGCAACTTTTCATAAATAACCCTTCGCCGCAAATATACGGGGCACGGTTGGGAAGTTAAGCCCAACAGCCCGGTATCTTTGCGGTGTTTTTTCATCTTACTGATATTAAATTGATAGTTTGTTATTTTATAGTAAATATTATGTTGTGTTTTTCAAATGCGGCTGCCCTGATTTTTAATCCTATAATTAGGTCTTTTTTTTGAATAAAACCCGTATTTTTAACCCTCACAATAAACACAGGAAGGTATGGAAAAATTGTATTGCTTAATCATGGCCGGAGGTTCGGGCACACGTTTTTGGCCGCGTAGTAAAACGGTAAAACCAAAGCAGTATTTAAATATTTTTGGGGACAGCTCACTGTTGCAGTCAACAATTGAACGTTTTTCAACATTCACAAAACACGAGGATATATACATTGTATCGGGTAAAACCCAGTCCAACGTTTTGAATGCACAGACCACAATGCTGCCCAAGCAAAACCTGATATACGAGCCGGTAGGTAAAAATACCTTGCCGTGCATAGGGCTGGCAGCAATGTTTGCAGAAGCCGACAAGCCTGATGGGATTATGGTGGTTTCGCCTTCCGATCATTTAATTACAGACGAAAAATTATTTAAAGATACGGTTCTAGCCGCAGCGAAACTTGCCGATGAAAAAGACGGGATTGTTACGATTGGGATTACCCCAACTTATCCTGCAACAGGCTATGGCTATGTGAAGACAGCCGAAAAAATTAATATTGGTGCAGGCATCAAGCAATATAAAGTAGACAGGTTTGTGGAAAAACCCGATGAAAAAACGGCTTCCGCATACATTTCTCAGGGCGGTTTCTTCTGGAACAGTGGTTTGTTTATTTTTAAGATTTCGGTTTTCCTGGATGCCGTAAAACAATTTGCACCTGATTTGTACAAAGATCTACGCAAAATCCAGGCAGAAATAGGGAAGCCTTCTTATGAGAACACACTTGATACCGTTTACCGCGCGGTAAACGGCATTTCGGTAGACTACGGCATTATGGAACATGCCAAAAACATATATCTCGTGGAAGGCAATTTCGGTTGGAACGACCTTGGCAGTTGGGAGTCGGTTTACCAAGTTGACAAAAAAGATGAAAACGGGAATGCCAGTTCGGGTGAAGTAATACTGCATGACACAAAAAATTCGTATATATATTCAGATAAGGGTTTGGTCGCAGTTGTTGGAATGGAGGACGTTGTGGTTGTACAAGACGGAAACACCACACTGGTATGCAAGCGCGAAAAAACCGAAGATGTTAAAAAAATTGTCGAAAAGCTAAAGTCTGAAAAAAAAGATGGTTTTTTGTAATGTCCGCCTAAAATAAGTATGGCTATATGGATGCGCCGAGACATCAAGGGGCATGCCGGTAAGTACAGGTTACAGATAGCCGTTTAAATTTCGATATTTACCCACTTGAATTAAAACTAAAACCAATAAAACGATGAAAGACCAGAAAAAGACTGTGGTTCCAAAGGAAATGCTCATCCCTTTTATACTGATAACTTGTTTGTTTGCACTTTGGGGCTTTGCCAATGACATTACCAACCCTATGGTTGCGGCATTCAAAACAGTAATGGAAATTTCAAATGCCAAGGCGGCAATGGTACAATTCGCCTTTTATGGAGGGTATGCAACCATGGCTATCCCGGCAGCTTTGATAATAAAACGCTATAGTTATAAAACCGGGATTATTGTCGGGCTTTCGCTTTATGCAGTTGGGGCATTGTTGTTTTTCCCAGCGGCGCAATACGAAATTTTTGGTTTCTTCTTGGTCTCTCTGTACATTTTGACATTTGGTTTGGCTTTCCTGGAAACAACTGCCAACCCTTATATCCTCTCCATGGGCGATGAGGAAACGGCAACGCGCCGCCTAAACTTGGCCCAGTCGTTTAACCCGATGGGTTCTATCCTTGGAATGTTTGTAGCATCGAAGGTTATTTTGGCAGCACTTGGGTCTGACAAAAGGGACGCTGCGGGGAATTTGATATTTGAAACGTTGGATGCATCGGAGAAAGCAGCAATCCGCACACACGATTTGGCAGTTATCCGCGATCCATATGTTATGCTCGGTTTTGTGGTAATTGTTATGCTTGTGGTTATTGCCCTTGCCAAAATGCCTAAACGTGCAAAGGCAGATCATACTATTCATGCAAAAGATTCGTTTAAAAGGCTTGTCCAAAATGTAAAATATCGAGAAGGGGTTATTGCCCAAGTTTTTTACGTTGGGGCACAGATTATGTGCTGGACCTTCATTATTCAATATGCCGATAACCTGGGGATACCTAAAGCGCAAGCCCAGAACTATAACATTATAGCCATGGCAATTTTTATTTCGAGCCGTTTTATCAGTACCATGCTGATGAAATATCTGAACTCGCGGTTATTGCTGACAATATTTGCTATTGGCGGAATTGTGACGACATCGGGGGTTATTTTAATTGAAGGGATGGCCGGGCTGTACCTGTTGATCGCCACCTCGGCCTTTATGTCGCTAATGTTCCCTACCATTTACGGCATTGCCCTTGGAGGATTGGGCGATGATGCCACCCTTGGCGCAGCCGGGCTGGTAATGGCCATTGTTGGCGGGGCTTTAATGCCTCCGTTGCAGGGGTGGATTATCGACCGCGGCTCTGTAGGGTTCCTGTCCGCAGTGAATTTCTCGTTTATACTGCCGTTTATCTGTTTTGTTGTGATTGCCATTTATGGCTACCGCACATTAAAAATACATCCTAAAATGTCATGAAAAATGGAAGGGAAAAATTTTAAACGATATTGCAAAACACTTCAGGTAGAAGACGACCCGAAATTAATAGTGGCCTACCAAAAGGTGCATGCCCCCGGTGCTGTATGGCCGGAAATTACACAGGGGATGAAGGAGGTAGGTATCATTGATATGGAAATTTACCTTCACGGGACCCAACTCTTTATGATTATGGAAACAGTCGCCGATTTCGATCACGACAAAGCCATGGCAGAGCTGGCAACAAAACCAAGGCAGGATGAATGGGAAGCTTACGTCTCACAGTTCCAGAAAACGTCAGCATCGGCTACTGCCGATGAAAAGTGGCAACTCATGAAACGGATCTTTAAGATGGATGTATAAGCATACATGTTGGCAGCAAAAACAACAACTATGATACAAGTTGAAAACTTGCGGTTTTGTTATCCTAAACAGAAAGACGAAACAATAAAAGGCATCAGTTTCTCTATCCCGGAAGGAACCATTTACGGTTTCCTTGGCCCGAGCGGTGCGGGAAAAAGCACGACACAAAACATACTCACCCGTTTGCTCGGTGGTTATTCGGGCAGTGTGTCGGTTATGGGCAAAGATTTAAAACTGTGTGGCAACGATTATTTCAACCACATAGGCGTGGGGTTTGAACTCCCGAACCATTATTCAAAACTCACCGGACTGGAAAACCTGAGATTGTTTGCATCGTTGTACGATAAACCCTGTGCCGATTTAATGGAATTGCTCGAAAAAGTTGGCTTAAAAGATGCTGCCAACAAAAAGACCGGAGATTATTCAAAAGGCATGAAAATGCGGTTGAACTTTGCGCGCGCTTTGGTGCATGGCCCCGATATTTTGTTTTTCGACGAACCAACATCGGGCCTCGATCCGGTCAATGCCCGAAATATCAAAAAAATCATCAAAGACTTAAAAGCACAAGGTAAAACGATTTTTATTACCACTCACAATATGTACGATGCCGATGAATTGTGCGACACTGTCGCCTTTATTTCGGACGGCAAACTTATGGCAGAAGGTCCGCCCAAAGCTTTAAAGCTAAAGTACGGGAAGCCTTTGTTGAATATCGAATACCATGACAACCAGCCCCGGGACCGGGATTTCGAGCTTAAAGGTTTAGGGAAGAACAAAGACTTCATGGATCTGCTCCAACAATACGAAGTCATAAGCATGCACACACGTGAAGCCTCTTTAAATGAGGTTTTTGCAATCACGACAGGACAAGAGCTCACACAAACCGAAGTATTATGAAACAGTTGTTGAACCTGGCAAAATGGGACTTCATATTGATTGCAAAATACGGTATCGTGACAATCTCGTTGATTATAGCATCTATTTATTGTGTTGTTTTGTTTTTTATTGACACTGCCGGGCTCGAGAAAGTGATTGCTGCCATCATTTACAGCGATCCGGCAATGTATGGGTTTATTTTTACGGCGGTGATAATCCTGTTCGAGAAAGATGCCCGCACACATCAGGTGTTGGCTGTCACGCCCATGCCCGTTTCTCGTTATATTTGGTCAAAAACCATAGTGTTTGTATTGCTTGCCGTAGTTTGTTGCACGGCTATCGTTTTGGCAGCGCAACCTGCATATTTTTGTTTACCCTGTTTTGTCCTTGGCACGGTTTTGTCATCGGCATTGTTCGTATTTATTGGGATCATAGGTGTTTCGTATGCAAAAAACTTCAACCAGTTCTTGCTGGTAATGCCAATGGTCCTTTTGCCAGTCAGTTTGCCTTTCCTCGATTTCTTCGGGTTGTGCCATTCGCTATTTTTTTATGCCATTCCCACACAGGCCTGCCTGATGCTTTTCAAAGCAGCCGTAAGCCCGGTTGAAACATGGCAGCTTATTTACAGCATTGCATATTTGGTAATTTCTAATTTTTTATGTTTCAAGTTGGCAGAAAAACATTACAAGAGAAAAACATTAAACATCTCGCATTATGCATAATTACATGGCTGTGGTCCGCAGCGATATAAGGAACACATTCAGGGATCCGGTTTTGTCCGTTATTTTATTACTGATACCTCTAATAATTGTCCTGGTGCTACGGTTTGCGTTCCCCCTTTTGTTGGAGTATTTGCCTCTTGCAATAAATTACCGAAAAGAAATAGTAAGTTTCTTTGCCTTGATTTGTGCCATTATGCCGGGATTTGTAATGGCATTTATATTGCTCGATGAAAAAGACATCAACCTGTTCCCGGCAATGAAAGTCACCCCGGTTTCACTTTCCGGTTTTCTTATGGTACGGTTGGTCCTTGTAATCGCAATTGGTTTTGCCCTAAGCATGCTCATCCTGGCTTTTAATGGGATTTGTCTGGCAGAATGGGCTAAAATGGCGCAGTATTCTGTATTGGCAGCTCTTAATTCCCCCATCCTCGTATTGCTGATTGCACATTTTGCAAAAAACAAAATAGAGGGGGTTACCCTGTTGAAAGCTACTAACATATTGTTGCTCGCGCCCTTGCTTGTTTTCTTCTTTCAGGCTGATTGGGAATATTTACTGGCAATTTTTCCTGCATTCTGGGCTTATAAATTTTTCGACACATCAAATAGCCTGGCTATATTTTGCATAGGTTCTTTTTATCTCGTATCGCTAAACTGTGCCGCATTCCGTTTTGTGAACAGAAAGATGTGATTTAACAGTCAGATGGGGGATCGGTTATTGCCCAAACACAACGAAGCAAGATACGCCACTTAACGACCAACATTAAATAGTTTTCCCCCGTGCCTCCAAAACCGTCTCTTTATGTTCCAATGCCCAATCGACTAAGCTTTGAATATGTGGCAAAAGCGATTGCCCGGTTTCGGTGAGTTGGTACTCGACGCGTGGTGGCACTTCGGGATAAATGGTGCGTGTGAGCAGTCCATCGGCTTCCAAAGTGCGAAGTGTGGTGGTCAGCATTTTTTGCGAAATATCGGGGATGCTGCGATGCAATTCGTTAAAGCGCATTACCGTACCGTCTTTTAGGGTTAGCAACACCAAAATAGACCATTTATCGCCAAATCGGCACAGGATATTACGTATCGGACAAAAATTTTCAGCCATAACTCATTTTTTTCTTTCTGATTTTCAGCAAAACTAACCTCAAAGTAAGTGTCTTACGTTTTTGTAAGTTCTTGTTTTACTGATAGTTTATGATTTATCTTTGCACTACAAAAGTAAGTAAAGATAATTAGTATATCAAGTATTCATTTTAAACTATTAGTTATGTCAAAAAAAGTAGCCGTATTAGCGGTAAACCCTGTAAACGGGTATGGATTATTCAACTATTTGGAAAATTTCTTCGAAAACGGAATTGCGTACACCACCTTTGCGGTAGCCGAATCAACGGCCATTAGCACCAATTCGGGCATCGCCTTTCAAACCGACGATGTAGTTGCCAACTTATTAAACCGTGTTGATGAATTTGACGCATTAGTATTTGCCTGTGGCGATGCAATGCCTAAGTTCGCCGAAAATGCAGGCAAGCCTTACAACCAAGCAATGTTGCAAGCAATGAGCGCATTCAGTAGCAAAGGAAAATTGATGATTGGTCACTGTGTAGGCGGATTTTTGTTCGATGGATTGACAGAAGCCAAAGGCAAAACCATAGCCTTGCATCCGTATGCTAAACCTGCTCTTAAAAATGCAATTGGTAGCGATGCTAATTTTGCAGTGGACGGTATTTTCTACACTGCCGAAACCGAAAAGTCGTTGGCGGCGTTAATGCCGAAAGTTTTGGAAGCATTGAAATAGAATTTGATTATCGGACGACTATTTTGACATTACCTCGTCGTCCGATAATTAAACTGAATATAAACTTTTCGAAGTCAACAAGAGGCAAACTTGATTAAATATTGGATTAGAAGTTATGAAAATCAATAACATACCCGAAGGGTATTACAACAATAGCCGTATGAGAATCATACGGAATAATACGTAAATTTGTTTGAACCCTAAATGGGTTCAATGTCACAACAGATAACGTTCGTCAAATTCAATTCCATTTTCTTTTAATAGTTCAATATATTCCTCCCGAAAAGTTTTATGCTTGTGATGTTCCTTTTGATTTTTAATATAACCAATTAAATTTCCTTTTTCTTTTATTGAATATGTAAATCCACCATAGCCTTCCTGCCAACAAGTGAAATTGGGAAAGATATTATTTTCTTTTATCCATAATGAAGAACTTATTTTAATATCCTTTACAAGATTAGATAATGCAATAGTTGGATGAATATGTGTTGCTATATGAATATGATCATCAATTCCATTGATTTGATAAAGAATACATTTTTTATTTTTCAATATTCCCCAAATATATCGGTACAATTCTTCCCGATTTTCTTCTTTCAAAGTCTTTTCTCGATTTTTTGTTGAAAAAACAATTTGATATAAAATTTGTGTATAAGTGGACATTTTTTGATGTTTTATTTCAAATTTACGGAATTTCAATTGAATTGTAAATTGAACCCATTTAGGGTTCTGTTGTGTTTATAATTTTCACACCCCAAGTTTTCACTTGGGGCTATTATTGTATAATTCCTTCGGAATTTTTTCTTTCTCCACAACTTTATGAAATGATACTAATCTTTCACGGAATAGTCACACTTTGCGTTTCAACCGTATGTGCTGAAAATACGCCCAATGCTCCGTTCGAAATATTGCTCGGCGGGTTGTTGGGCGTTGTTCCGCCTCCGGGACCGGTATTGCCCATTAATGCCAATGTGGTATAGTACAACGACACACTTTTGTCGATGCATTGCATTTCTATCGAAATAAAACATCCGGGTTCAAAGTCCAAATCGTCGTCATCAATTTCTAACTTTAGTGTGTTCACCAATCCGTTGTTAATTTCATCGTTTAACACCAGATGTTGGCTAACCAATTCGTTGTTTACCGACAACACAAAACGGTAATTGTTGCTTACATCGGCAGGGTCGCTATACACCGGAATAAAACTGTAATCAATTTCGCCACCCAATTCCACTTCTTCAATTTTTATGGAATCGAACGCCACCTTTTGAGGCATTGTACTTTGTGCCGTGTAGGTTTGCTCGTTGGTTTCTACGTTAAGCGTGTAGGTGCGTCCCTGCACACCTTCGAGGGTTAACGTTTGGTAAACGCCATTGCCTTTAAACGTAAGGACTTCGCTGTTTCCGGCATCGTCGCTAACCGTAACCACTGCATCGTTAACAGGCGGATAACTGGTTGTATCGGTTAAGCCAAGCGACTGCGAAATTTTTACATAATACGGACCTTCGCCGTCGGTAATATTTCCTTCAATAACAATTTCGGATTGATTGCTTTTGTAATCTAAATCAACTACGGTTTCGCAGTTTGTAAAAAGAAAAGCAAGCAGTATTAAGCAAATAATATGTTTCATCTGTTCGATTTTTTTTAGAATTTAAAATTGTAAGTTATGCTCGGTATCCATCGAAATAACGAGGTTTTAACGGCATCAATTTGTTGTGGATTATTTTCGTTAACCTCAAAATCGATGCTGTATGGATTACGATGTCCGTACACATTATACAGCCCGAAACTCCACGAACTTTGATAGCGGCCTTTTGACGGTTTTTCATAAGTGGCACTCAAATCCAAGCGGTGCGTAGCCGGCATACGGTCGGCATTTCGTTGGTTGTATTGGTAAATAACCATATCGTTCAGCATATATTTTCCGGTAGGAAAAGTAACCGCATTTCCGGTGGTGTAAAGAAACGTTCCTGACAGTGTCCATCGCGAACTGAGACTGTAAACGCCCACCACGGTAAGGTTGTGGGTGCGGTCGTACTTGGCGTTGTACCACATATTATCGTTAATGCCGTTTATTTTACGTTCGGTTTTCGATAGCGTATAACCAACCCATCCCGTTAGTTTTCCGGTATTTTTTTTCAGCATAAGCTCCAAACCATACGCCCTGCCTTTGCCAAAAAGCAATTCGCTTTCAATGTCGGGCACGGTGTTAATGTCGGCACCATCTTTATAATCAATCTGATTTTGCATTGTTTTGTAATAGGTTTCGGCATTCATTTCAAATTTATTGTTGTTGAAATTTTTACTGAATCCCAAGCTTACCTGGTCGGCAACCTCCGGCTTGATGTTGTAGCTGTTGCCAATCCATTGGTCGGTAGGACTACCCCCTGTCGAGTTGCTCATCAGATGCATATTTTGCACATTTCGGGCGTATCCCATTTTCAGGCTCGACGTATTATTTAATCGGTAATTTAAGGTAATTCGGGGTTCAAAATTGTAGTACGTTTTCCCGATTTTACCACTTGCCAATTCAATAGATTCTGTCAAAACATTGTCTTGGTAGATATTATAGGTATCGCCTCCCAAAATGTTGTAAAACGAAAATCGCAAGCCGTAATCGAGGTTAATTTTGTCGGAAGCCATAAACGAATTGCTGACGTATACCGCATTTTCCAAGCCTTTCCGACTTTTTTTGTCGCTTACAATATCGGTACCTTCTGCCATTGTGGGGGTAATGGTGTGGTGTATGCAATTAAACCCGAAACGTATGGTATTGCGCGAGTTGGGATAGTACGAAAAATCTTGTTTGAAATTCAAATCTTTGATGTTCGAGTTGTAATTAATCTCGCTGTCGCCCCCTTTAAAGCCCACATTAAAATCATAATTGCTGTAAATAAACGAGGTATTGGAAAATAACTTACTGCTTAGCAAACTGTTCCACCTCAATGTTCCGGTTGAGTTTCCCCAATCGCTTCCAAATAAACCGTTTGCCGACAACACGTCTTTCCCAAAATAGCCCGACAAGTACAGTTTATTTTTATCGTTGATTTCGAAATTGGCTTTGGCATTCAAATCATAAAAATAGAGTTTTACATCTTTAAAGTCTGAAGACATTCGGGCAAACAAATCGGCATAAGTTCTGCGCCCCGAAACGATAAACGATGACTTGTTTTTTTGAATCGGACCTTCTGCCGTTAGTCGACTGCTAATTAAGCCGATACCACCGCTAACCCGATAATCTTTGTTATTACCTTCTTTCATTTTAACATCCAAAACAGAAGACAAGCGACCGCCAAATTGTGCCGGACTATTGCCTTTTACCACGGTGGCATCTTTTATGGCATCGCTGTTAAACGTACTAAAAACGCCCAACAAATGCGATGCATTATATACCGGGGCTTCGTCTAACAGTGTCAGGTTCTGGTCAGTAGCACCCCCTCTGACCGAAAAACCATTACTTCCTTCACCATTCGACTTTATTCCCGGCATTAATTGCAATGTTTTTACCAAATCTTTCTCGCCAAACAGCACCGGCATTTTGGTAACCGTTTTCATATTCAGCATTTCAGTTCCCATTGCAGCAGTGGTCAAATTGTCATTATTGGCTTTTGATGAAACAACCACTTCTTCTAGTTTTACACCTGCTTCTAAATCAATATTTAATGCCATGTTTGACTGTAGTTTTACCGGAATTAATTGAGGTTGGAAACCAACATACGAAAAACGCAAGGTGTAATTTCCTTCCGGAAGCGAAAGGGAATAAAACCCGTACTCATTGGTTGTTATTCCAATTGTTGGATTTTCGATGGTGGTTACCGTTACGCCGATAAGCGTTTCTCCCGTGCTTTTCTCTTTTACAATACCGCTTACCGTATGTTTCGATTGAGCAAGCAGTAGTACCGAGCTACACAACAGGGAAAAAATAATTGCTATTTTCTTGTACATAAATAAAATTTTGAATGTTTATTTTCCGCAAACGGATATTTTACAATTCATTTTGTTGATTACCGTGCGAATATGCTTTCAATTAAAAACGTGTGGAAATTTCTGAGAAGAACAGAGTGATTTGTGCGATAAACGAAGGCTCAATCCATAATAAAACAGACGAAAAGAAACCCGATAAGCACCGCCCCAATCGTAAGGAAACAAGCCCAAAACACTTCTCGGTTTCCAAGTCCCAATTTTAGTTGGAGGTAATTTCTCATCGCCCTCCAGTTCAATACCATATGAATGACCGATAAAACCGTAAAGGTCAATCCGGTAAAAATGTGAATAACCGTAAAAAAGTGAATGAAAAAATCGTCGTTTATCGCTTCGAAAATTTGAATAACAATTGCCGTAAACATAAGTATTACTAAGGTAAAAAGTAAGCCTGCCGACACAAACTTTCGCCTACTGAATTTCGAGTTGCTCATTTTTTATTTTTTTTGATTTGTAGTATGAATATGGCAACTCCGGAAAAGCTATCGAAAAATTTGAGAAGAAGGAGCGGTGTTGTGCGATAAACGACGGATAATGAGGGAAGAATTTTAAAAGGCTTTGGGATGAGTTTTTAAGTATTGTCTAGCATTCTTTACAATAGGATAAAGTTTGTATTTTTGTGTTATAATTAAATAGTGATTGAAAAATATGGCTAAGAAAAACCAATCAACAAGACTAACAAATCAACATAAAAAATCGCACGGAGTAGTTGGAATATTTGGCGATGAAGCTAAACAACACGATTTAACTGTTGGGCATATTTCAAAACTTGTGATTGAGCAACTTGAAAAAGAATATCCTCAATTGACCTTTCAATACAGGACAAGCATAAAAAAAGAAGAAATAAACGAAGCATTACGAAGAGTTGATTCGGAATTGGGACAAACTCTTTTTGTGCCAAATTCAAGCATTATACCCGATGGCGGAATTATCGAAGTAAAAGACGATAACGATAATTGGAGAGTTATTTTAGTTTCAGAAGCCAAACATCAAGGGAAAGATATTGAAAACATCCAAAAAGGAAAACTGGTTGGCAAAAACAACAATCAAGATTTGATGGCGGCAGGAAACGCAATAGAAAGGTCTCATAAAAACATATCAGAAATCGCAAATTTTATGTTGTCAGAGGCTCATTTTCCTTACGTGTTATTTTTAGAAGGCTCTAACTTTTTAACAGAAACCATCTCTATTGAAAGACCTGATGGAAGAGTTGTAAAACTTGAATACAATTCGGGAATGCTAAACCGATTGGACAGACTAACGTCTGCAAATTACGGTATGCCTATAAATACCAATTTGTGCAAAAATAAGTTTGTCAAGCATAACGATAAAACAATTATGCTTCAAGCAACGTCTATATTTACACAAGGAAATGGAGAAAAATGGGACAACAAAGAAATATTCGACATTATGGTTGATATTTCAAAAACATCACTTCAAGTATTAGGCAGTGATATTTTCAAACAAATAACAAAGAGCAAATAAGGTTTTATAATGGCAAGAAATGCGACAAATAAATTATTGCAAAAAGCTAAGAAATCAAAAAGCGATGAGTTTTACACTCAGCTTTCTGACATCGAGAGTGAATTGCAACATTATAAAAAACATTTTAAAGATAAAGTGGTTTTTTGCAATTGCGATGACCCTCGAATAAGTAACTTTTTCAATTATTTTGCATCAAATTTTAAAGAATTAGGTCTTAAAAAATTAATAACTGCTTGTTACCAACAACAAGAAAGAGATTTGTTTAACACCGAGGAGGTAGAAAATGGTTTCTTCTTTGAATACACAGGTAAAGATGAAGAAACAAACAAACCAAACGCAACTAATATTGTTCATTTTAAGGGCGATGGCGACTTCCGAAGTGCAGAAAGTATTAAACTTCTGAAACAGGCAGATATTGTTGTTACAAATCCACCTTTTTCCCTATTTCGAGAATATGTTGCCCAATTAATAAAATACGATAAAAAGTTTTTAATAATTGGAAACATCAATGCTATCACGTATAAAGAAATTTTCAAACTAATTAAAGAAAACAAAGCGTGGTTAGGAATTAATTTGGGCAGAGGAATTTCGGGTTTCATTGTGCCTGAACATTACGAACTTTACGGAACCGAAACACGAATTGATAGTGATGGAAATAGAATTGTTTCGCCCAATAATTGTCTTTGGTTAACCAATTTAGACACCTCGAAACGTCACGAAGACATAGAGTTGTCAGAAAAATATTTTGGAAATGAGAACCAATATCCAAAATATGACAATTATGACGGAATAAACATAAATAAAACACAAGATATACCTAAAGACTACAAAGGTCCAATGGGTGTGCCTATTACATTTTTGCATAAATTTAATCCCGACCAATTTGAAATAATAAAATTTAGGAAAGGGAAAGACGATAAAGATTTATCTGTAAATGGAAAATGTCCGTATTTTAGAATTTTAATAAAAAACAAAAGAATACAACATAAATCCATTTCATAATTGAAACTAATGAATTAGCCACCCAATCACTCCGAATAGCGGTTGAAAAAATGTTCGGCGTAGGTTCTGCCGATGGGAAATTCGTTGTCGCCCATAAAAATGGTCGTTCCTTTTACCGCTTCAATTTTTTTTTGCAATTCTTTTAACCGTAAGCCTTCGGCCTGCTATTAAGAAGCCTAACGCAAAGGCTCGAAATTGAAATAGATGGACAAGCAGTATAAATATGGGCTAGAGCCTCTTGTAATGAAGCAAGTCATTTAGATTTTTGAAAAAAATACAAGAATTGGAAGTGGTATACAATAAATTCTACGAGCGTTTTATTAATTTTAGAGAAGCCGTAATGGATTTCTTTGCTCAAAAAAAGTGGGTCGGACATAATGCCCACTGATAAGTTCCATATCACAGGGAAAAACTGATTTTTAGAGGTTGCCTCAAATTAATTAATACTCCTGATTAACTCATTGGCGATGTTTGAGCTTTCGAGCCGCATGATACTTTCCTCGGCACTGCCAAAACTCAGCAGGTTGATGCTCCCGTACCAGGAAACCTTTTGGTCAACAACAGCAAACTTTTGATGGATGTTTGATTTAAAGACGACAGCAATCCCTGAACTTTTTATCAAATCAATTGTCGTTTGCCAGGAAGCCAAGTCCTTCTCTTTAAAATCTTCGGATGGCCTGGTAACTACAATTACTTTTACGCCATTTTTAATGGCAATATTTAGATTTTCCATCATCTGCAGAGTACGTCGTTTTGCAACAAAAGGGCTTACAATTAGTATCTCCCGGGATGCATTGACAATGTCGTTGGAATATACAGGCAAAAAACTGCTTTTATCAAAAATGATATCCGTGGATTCTGTTGCAATATTTTCACCCTTTGCCTTATAGCCGATAGATGCATATCCGGCAAGCCGCTTATTGTACATCTTCTCCAACATCCTTACCCTGATATCTACATAGTCATAAACCAGCACTTCTTTTTTCTTTTCAAACAAACGGTGAAGTCTCCCTGCATACTGCTGTAAAGTTCCTTTCCACGATATTGGCATTGCCAGGAACAGCGTGTCAAGCCTTGGTTCATCAAAGCCTTCGCCAATATAGCGCCCCGTTGCAACTAAAGTCAGTGGTTTGGCTTCGGGGGTTTCTGAGATCCGGGTTCTGGTTTCTCTGGTTTCCTTTATCCCCATACCGCCCATGAGTAAGATGACATCCGGAATCCTTTTGCTGAGCTCGTTGGCAAGAGATTCAACGTGAGTCGTCCTTTCTGTCAATACCAGACAATTTCTTCCATTTTTATGACATTGTACCACGTCTTCAACGATCAACTGATTTCTCATTTCATCTTCGATGAGCCCTGCATACAATTCATGTATTGAAATATCCTTCTCTTCCTTATCCAAGGGGGTATTGAAAGAAGTGAACCGGGGTATGATAAAGTGGTCAAAAGGCCTTTTCTCAGCTTGTTTTTTTGCATCGTCTCTGTATCGGATCTGGCCACATTGCATAAAAATAATGGGATGGTGCCCATCCTTTCTGGTTGGAGTAGCTGTTAATCCGTAAATATATTTAGCGTTCACATTTTTCAATATCATTTCAAAACTGAAAGCTGAAACATGATGGCACTCGTCAACGATGACCATGCCGTAATCTTTCACACATTCCTTTACTTCTCCCATCCTGTTGAGCGATTGCATGACAGCAATATCAATGATGCCGTTCAATGCTTGTTTTCCGGCCCCCATCTGCCCAATAATGCTTTTCTTTTTCCTTCTTTTCCTGGCTCCGGGAAAATCAGTAACCGGAAATGGCTCATTTATTGTCAGAAAGGCTGAAAGTTTTTCTTTCCACTGCGATACCAGGCTAACCTTGTCAACCAGGATCAGGGTGTTGACCTTTCTTTCTGCGATCAGTTTTATGGCTGCAACAGTTTTTCCGAAAGCCGTTGTCCCACACAAAATACCATTATCATATTCCAGTAGTTTTCTAACAGCCAAGGGTTGTTCATCCCTCAGTGTTCCGTTGAAAACAACATCTATCTTTCTGCCGTGATTGGTTTCATCAACCCATAACACTTTTGTTTTCAATTCTTTGAATAGTGCACCTATATCCGTTTCACATCCTCTAGGCAGACACAAATATTCGGTTGTTTCATCCGAACAGGATATAATCCTTGGTTTATCAAAGGTTGGTAAACGCATGGCCTGGGCTTTGTAAAATTCAGGATTTTTAAAGGCAGCCAATCGTTTCAGGTGGTTCAATGCTCTTTGGGAAAATCCGGTTTTGGGAATAAATAACATATTGGCTTTTACAACTTCCACTTTCTTGGGGAAATCATTTTTATTGATCTCCGTTTTTTTTGTGCTTCCCCATGGTTTGGTTGCTTCCTCATCATCGGTTTTCAACGTTCCAAGCTCATTCCCATGGCACAATTTTAATGTCAATTCTTCCAAATTCTTTTCAGAAAGCCTTTGAATGGATGCGAGAAAAGCCCATTGATCCTCTGTTGGGTGAAAATCGTCATCAATAAAAACACTGTTGTTATTGCTTCTTGCTGTTCTTTGCAGAGGTAGTGCAATTAAATTACCGAAACCACCTTTCGGCATGGTGTCCTGGTTCGGGAAGAAACGGTCATAAGATTTAAAAGTGAGTTCGTGCCGTTTGCTCATGGCGTAGGTTAGCAGGGCACTGCCAAATTTTCGAGCTAAAGAAGCCGTTATCGGATTCTCAAAGAAAAACCAGGCATGGGCCCCATTTCCAGACCGTGACCTTTCGATTGCAACAGAAATTCCAAACAGGGAGCATACTTCCCTTAGCATCGTCACATCTTTTTGCCATCCGTCATCGTCAAAATCAATTGCCAAGAACCAGCAGGTTTCATTTGACAGCAAAGGATAGAGCCCGGCAACAAGATTTTGCCTGCCACGCAAATGCGCATCAATAGCCACTTCATCCAAAGGAAGAAAATCCTGATGTTTACATGCTGAACATTTTATTTTGGGCTTCTGGCAAATGCATGGTTTCCATTCATTGCCACAGGCAGGAGAATAGCCGGCAGTTCCTTTTGCTTTATTTTCCCATCTTTTTGCATACACATCCTCCCTTCCCCTGAACAATGATTGAAAGAGCCTGATTTTTGCGCTGGCATCAGATAGTTTGTTTATGGATCCAGATGGCGTTGAAGGGTTGGTTTCTATGTGCCGATCAAATAATTCCGGCTCTGTAACAGCAAAAAATCCAGAGACCTTATTGCCTGAACCCTGTGGTTTTTCATGAATTGCGTCCATACTAAGCTGAGTCCTTAGCCTTTTTATTTCTTCTCTAAGGCGGTTGTTTTCAAGGAGCAATTGCTGGTATTTTTCTTGCAAGACTTTAAAATCCATTTTCATATGTTACCTTCTTTTGAGTACAAGTTTGCTAAAATATTTAAACCGACAATAAAACAGTTTGTCCAATTTCTTTTTGTGGCATAAATAGTTGTAATCGTTCTATGATTAAAAAGAAACTACATATATTTGCATTATCGCAATACAGGATACAGTAATGGGCATTGCAATAAAATTAGTAGATAATGAGATTCTATAACAGAGAAAAAGAATTGACATTTTTAAAATCTATCAAGGAACGTTCGGAAACAGTGGCACAAATGACGGTCGTTGTAGGACGTCGGCGCATCGGAAAGACAAGTCTTCTGAAGAAAGCTGTTGAGAATGAAGATACGGCCCTTTATTTGTTTGTGACCCGCAAAAATGAAGTTCTGATTTGTGAAGAATTTAAAGACGAGATTGAACGCAAGTTGCAGGTGAAGCTGTTTGGTTCGTTTACACAGTTAAAGGACTTGTTCCAATATCTGATGGATTTATCTGCTACGAGAATCTTTTCGCTGATTATTGATGAGTTCCAGGAGTTCAGTAATGTCAATCCTTCCGTTTACAGTGAAATGCAAAATATCTGGGATAGTTATAAAGAGCGGAGCAGAATCAATCTAATTGTCTGCGGATCAGTTTACTCACTGATGAAGAATATATTCGAAAATTCGAAGGAACCACTTTTTGCCAGGGCAACTGAACGTATTCCCTTGAAACCGTTCCATGTGGATACCCTTAAAGAGATATTGGCTGACAATTATCCGGAATATGCAACTGAGGATTTATTGGCGTTTTACGTATTGACCGGAGGGGTTGCCAAATATGTGGAACTTTTGATAAGCAAAAAAGCATTTACACTCAGTAAAATGTTGGACGAAGTCTTCCGGGAAAATTCATTGTTTATTGACGAGGGACGCAATGTCCTGATTGATGAATTCGGGAAGGACTATGCAACCTATTTTTCAATTCTTTCACTTATTGCATCGTCCAAGACATCCCGTTCTGAAATTGAATCAATTCTTGAAGTGAGCATTGGAGGATATTTGGAAAGGCTGGAAAACAATTTCAACTTAATCCGAAAGGTACGACCAATGTTTGCTAAGCTGGGAGGACGGAATATCAAATATGAGATTGTGGACAATTTCCTGAATTTTTGGTTCCGTTTTATTTATAAATACCAGAGTGCAGTTGAGATAGGAAACTTCGGGTATCTGCGTAACATTGTGGAGCGCGATTACCCGACGTATAGCGGAAAGATATTAGAGCGGTATTTTGCGGAAAAGCTGGTAAATCTTCAACGGTATTCAGCAATTGGGACCTGGTGGGAGAAAGGGAACCAAAATGAACTGGATATTATAGCAGTTGACGATTTCACCAAAGTTGTGTTGTTTGCAGAAGTGAAGCGAAAAAAGGAAAATATCAGCATATCGGTGTTGCAGGAAAAGGCCAAAAAACTGCTTCAGTCTCAGTTAAAAGGCTATACCGCGGAATACATGGGATTTTCTATGGAAGACATGTAATATTTTCATAAAATATTTGAGACTAATTCTCCTTTTTCAGCAAAAATAGAATTATTTAAAATTAATCCTCATGGGACTCGAATCTGTAAGTACCTATTCTTGAGCTTATTATGTCTTTATTGAGATGTCTTTAATTTTAGTTCGAACAATCGAGTAGGTAGGGGGATTACTCCCCCGCCCTCTCACACCACCGTGCGTACTCTCGTACACGGCGGTTTCAAATTAATTTTGTAACAGACTGTATTTAACCGACATGTTAAACACCCCTAAATCTTCGAACCATTTTAGGTTCATTGCTTGATGAACTTGTGGACATCCTGATTTACGCCACCAACCTTTGCCCGAAAGGGCTAAAATCCAACTTTGCCAATTTGGCACTCCTAAACTCCCTAAGAAGCGTTTAAGCGTAATGGCCCGTTTGCACTGTTTCAAGCGGTAGCACCGTAATTTACGGCGTATCCAAGCATCAAGGTTGCGTAAGAGCTTCTTACATTTGGCGATGTGAAAATAATTAAACCAACCTCTAAGGACCGGTGCCAACTCCGAAACTACTTGTCCAAAGCTTACTCCCCTGTTTCTCTTGGTCAGTTCCCTTACTTTCTTCTTTAACCTTTCCACGCTTTGACTTGCAATAGTTATAACTCCTGAATCAAGAACGGTGTAGCCTAAAAACTTGGTCTCGCTGCTTTTGCAAACCTGACTTTTCTGTTCGTTTACTTTTAATTTAAGTTTATTGGTGAGATACGAACAAACAGATTCCATCACCCTCTCGCCTGCTCTTTGGCTGCGAACAAATATGCTGAAATCGTCTGCGTACCGAACAAAGTAATGCCCTCGCTTTTCGAGTTCCTTATCTAATTCATCTAAAACAATATTAGATAAGAGTGGGGAAAGCGGGCTTCCTTGGGGTGTGCCTTTCAGGCGTTGGTGGACAAGTCCTCCTATCATAACCCCACTCTGCAAGTATTTGCGTATTAGCTTTAGAAGTGGCTTGCAGTGAATAAGTTGCGATAGACGGTACATCAGTCTATCATGGTTAACTTCATCAAAGAAGCTCTTCATATCCATATCGACAACTACGTTCCTTCCTTCCTTTACGTACGTGCTTGCTCGCTCAATGGCTTGCTTTGCATTACGCTTGGGACGAAAACCATAGCTGTAATTTGAAAATACTTGTTCGTAAATAGGGGTTAATACCTGAGAGATTGCCTGCTGTATAATCCTGTCCTTTACGGTTGGGATACCTAACTGGCGCACTCCTCCATTGGGCTTGGATATTTCTACTGCTTTTACCGCCGAGGGAAGGTATTCGCCTCGAAGTATCTGGTTTACCAACTCGTCTCCTTCTTTCGCAAACCAGTCAGCAAATTTACCCACGGGAATATTATCTACTCCCGATACGCCCTTGTTCCTTTTCACTTGTTTGTACGCCCTACTGATATTTTCAGAGGAGCATACAATACCGATTAATCCTGCTGTAAAGACTCGTCCTTGATTCGTCTCTTTACCTAATTGCCCCGCCAATGTTGTTTTTGCTCCGATTACGTCATTACGATTTCCAAATTGACCAATAACCTCCTGTTTATGCTCTATGAACATATCTCGTTGGTAAGCTATTTGTTGCTGGTGCCCCATAGATAAAAGTCTTGTCCGACTGATTCTTTAATTAACTGATTCTGACCTTCTCTCTGTCCTCTTAAAAAAAACAGAAATACTATGTCTTCTGCTGACTTCTCAAAATCTTTCGCTGATTGTCGCCGCTCAGTTTGTTGTTTAATGCAACAGGTTTTGAGACCTCTCGGGATAAGATAACATACTTTCGTCACGTCCTACCTGATTTACCCTAAGTGTTTACGGTTGACTTTGGGGCTTTCCCAATCCATTGCTCGGTTGCCCTACACTTTTGAGCCTTATATCAGGTTTCTGTTCGTTAGGACCATGACTTTGCTGATGGCTTCCTTCAGATTTGGGGTCGCCCCCAACACCCTTGCCAATTGCTAGTTCTTCCTGTCAACTGGGCGAACTCAAGAACGTTTCATCTTGATAGCACGTTACCATGCCCGACATACCAAAAAAGCCCCGTAATAACTATAATTACGAGGCTTTTGGTTTCTTAAGGTGACCCCAACGGTACAAAACTCGAACCGTTTAATAACTGAGTTAAAACTTTTGGGAGAGCTTGTTACCCTTTATTTAGTTCTTGGCGATTAGTTTTTTTCTGGATAAAAGTGTTTTGATTCGACCAAATTATCTTGATAAAAATGTATCTATACGGTTTAAGAATTAGAGTGAAAATGTACTGCAAGTACAATATTACACGATAATATGAACTTACATTGAATAAATTTTTTGCCAAAAACAATTTGGTATTCAATGGGTTGGCATTGGATGCAAAATGGAGGTTCATTGTTGTGAAATTGTTTGGTATTTTAAGGATTGCAGTAATTAAGATGTAAACAAATTTGTTTATATTTGTGGATGTTATTATCATGAGTACTATAGAAGAAAATATCACATTATTAAAGGGGATACATCCGGGAATTATTCTGGAAAGGGAGTTGAAAAAGAGAAAACTTCCTAAAAGGCGTATTGCATTGACTATTGGAGAGTTTCCTCAACTGTTAGGAGATATTACTAAAGGCAAACGTCGCATAAATCCAGCATTATCTATAAGACTTGGTGAAGCTTTGGGCATCGATGAAAGTTTCTTTTCAGTTTTACAAGCCTATTACGATATAGAGCAACAAAAGAAAAAACAAGTCCGGAATAAATTGCCGAATTTAAAACTCCTACGACCTGTTTTATTTTGGGATACAGATATTAATTCTATAGATTGGGAAAAGAGCAAAGCTAGTGTAATACAACGAACATTCGAACGGGGCAATGATCAGGAAATTATGGAAATAATCCGTTTTTATAGTGAAAAGGAAGTTCAAGCTATCTTAGCCCAGATATCAAACCGTTCCTCCTTAATGGAAAGCAATAAGGAGAAATACTTCCGATGAGTAAATGATCAGCCACTTAAAATACAACACTGTAAAGCCTCAGCTACGAAATATTTTATCATGGTTGATGGCTGAAGAAATTTTCGATCCTTTCCGACTGGTTGGAGGAACTGCATTAAGTTTACAATTGGGACATCGGGAATCTGTTGATGTTGATTTGTTTACTGATACTCCTTATGGCGAAATAGATTTTGATGCCATTGACAGACATTTAAAAAATAATTTTGAATACGTTGATTCACCTGATGTGCCGGTTGGAATGGGTAAATCGTATTTTATAGGTAATTCTGCTGAAGACAGTATCAAGCTTGATTTATTTTATACCGATCCTTTCATACAACCTGCTTTAAAGATTGACAATATTAGGTTAGCCACTCTCGAAGAGATAACGGCAATGAAGATCGACGTTGTTAGTCGTGGAGCTCGTAAAAAGGATTTTTGGGATTTACACGAGTTGTTAGACTCCTATTCAATCCCTCAAATGATTCTGTTACATGAAGAGCGTTATCCGTACACGCACAATCCACAAAAAATACTCAAAAACTTTATCAATTTTGAAACGGCTGATAATGATTTTGAACCTATCTGCCTGAAGGGTAAATATTGGGAACTCATTAAGCTGGATTTTGTTGAAGCAATTGAAAAGTTAAGTAACGCGCAATCTTAGTATAAAAACAGCATTTCGTGATTTTGAGAAACTATTTGAACTTAGAATTTTAACAAAGGTTGGGGAGAGGAAAGGAACTTATTATATCCTCAAAGTCGAATAAATGTCCGATAAATGTTTGAATTAACGGGAGTATATCTAAATTCTTGTTTTTTTAAAATTAATCCTTAAGGGACTCGAACCCACAAATAGCTATATTAATGATGATTACACTTTTTCTGAAATGTCTTTAATTTTAGTTCGAACCCACAAAAGCCCCGTAATAACTATAATTACGAGGCTTCTTTAATCCTTCGTGATCCCACCGGGATTCGAACCCAGATCGTCAGAACCGGAATCTGATATTCTATCCATTGAACTATGGGACCTTTTAAAGGTGGTGCAAAAATAGTAAAATTACTCTTTCATATCCTATTCCAGTGGGACTTTTCGTCAATCTATTTTCTTGTTAATAAAAATATCTGGATTGAAATATTTTGTCAAAACAAGATATTTATACATTTGCCGTATATTTTTAGAGAGGATATTATGATTGAAGACGGGGTTGGCCTTTCAATAAAATTGCTTAACTCATATATTGAAAGTTTTAAGGACTTAACCGAAGAACAAAAGAAAAATTTTGTTATCAAACAAAAACATTCGTTACGTGTTGCCCAAATTTCTTCCTGGCTTGCCGAAAAACTTGAGCTTACTGAAACAGAGAGGGCGATAGCCTATGTGGTGGGGGCATTTCATGATATAGGAAGATTCCCTCAGTTGATAAACTATAACACATTTAACGATTCAAATTCGGTAGATCATGCAGGGTTGTCTGTGGAATTGTTGAAAAACGAAAAAATACTGGAACAAATAGGCTGTGGAGAAGAAGAGATTGTGTACACCGCAATCTCATTACATAACAAGTTGGAAATCCCCAAAAAACTGGGGGAAAAGGAATTGTTGTATACAAAATTAGTCCGCGATGCCGACAAGCTTGACATACTGAAAGTAGTGACCGATTACTACTCGGACCGGGATGCAGAGCCTAACCACACGTTAACATGGGAACTGCCCAAAGGCACAAACGTCTCAAACGCCGTGGCAAAAGAAATATTGGCAGGCAAACTGGTCTCCAAAAAAAATGTTGCTTCTGGGCTGGATATTAAGATCATGCAACTGTCGTGGGTTTTTGACCTAAACTTTAAGGCCTCGGTAGCTTATGTATTAGAAAAAAGATACCTTGAAAAAATTTACGATTCGATGTCGAAAAGCGACCGTATTATCGACATCTACAGGAAGGTGAAGATATTCGCCGAAAATAGAATAATGGGATAGTTAGGTGGCTTATCCAATGTGCCACCCCAAATAATCATTTAAATTATATTACGCACAAATACCGTGGAACAATATCTCAAGCATATCGTCTATCTCCTTCTCAAAATCAACTCCCAAATCTTTCTCGGCAATCAGAGGGATCTCCAACCCCTTCATTGCAATCAACACTGTTTTTGCCGTTAACCCGGCGTTAAGCCCCTTGAACTCCCCGCTCCTGATCCCTGCCTGAATAATTTGGGTTATGGAATTAACTTCGCTCTCATCATATTTTGCCCTTATTTTTTCAATAAAATCATAATTGGAAAGGTATTCGTCTTTTAAAGCGTAATAAAAATTGCCCCAGTTTTTAAACCCCTTCATCCTGACAAAAATGTATGCTCGCAATTTTTCCCTGGCAGAACCGTATCCGTTTACCTTTAACCCGATTTCCGTACGCAAAACGGCAGCCTCCTTCTCTACCACTGCCTGAAAAACATCTTCCTTGCTTTTAAAATAATAGTACAATGAACTTTTCCCCTTACGGGCGGCATAAGCAATCTCGTCCATTGTAGTTTTCCGAAAACCGTAACGCATAAATATAACTTGTGCGGCGGTAATGATATTTTCCTTTACACCTGGTTTCATCGTGTGATTTTTCGACTATACAGGTTTAAATGTGCAATTTTTATTTTTATTTCCCCAATAAATATCTTCGAATTAGATTAATTAATTGTAATAGATTGGTGCATGCCTGGTCCTTTTGGGATATGTTTTTGCAAATAGTGTTAATTTTGCCCGGCAAAAAAATAAAGATTTGAGAACAGCCTCTCCAGATATTGATATCTTAAAAAGGATACAAGCAGATGACCCACAAGCTTTAACAAGACTTTTCGATAAATATTACCAGCAACTTTGCAGTTTCTTGTCCATTCTTATACCCCAACGCGAGATAGTAGAGGAACTAACTGCCAATGTTTTTATAAATCTTTGGAAAAACAGGCACAAGGCAGATATACAAACAAGCATTAGATCCTATTTGTACAGTTCTGCAAAAAACCAGGCAACTTCTTTTTTGAGGAAGAAAAAAAAGGAAACCTCTTTCTTTGATTTTGATTTTTTCAGGAAAAAAGACAAATCTCCCGAAACCATTTTTATTGAGAATGAACTGGAGCTTGATTTTAACAGGGCATTTAGGAAAGTCCCCCCACGTGCAAAACTTGCATTCAGGCTACACCGTTTCGATGGGCTAAAATACCGGGAAATTGCAGACATAATGGAAATTTCGGTTTCTGCGGTTGAAAAAAATATCGCCACAGCATTACAAACCCTTATACTGGAACTGGAAAAATCTGTTCAGCCCGCTTAATACTTCTTCGATAAAATACAAATTAAGTAAATTTGGCGGGGCCATGCACCATGCAAATACAGAAGACAAACAAGGCCCGTTCGTTACAGCGTTAAAAGTTGCAGGAACGGGGGCGGCCTTTCAATGGGAACTTTGATTTAACGTAAAAAAACAAACTTACCCAAAATGGATTAAAATTTTCCCAACTTTGCAAAACTGAAAGATGGATTACGACAATAACATAAAAGCATTGCTTATCCGTATTGCAAACGGATCCGAAGAAGTTGCGTTCAAACAATTTTTTGACTTGTTTGCAGGAAGGCTTTTCCAATTTGCTTTTTCGTTTTTGAAAAACAAGGCTATTGCAGAAGAAGCTGTTTCCGATGTCTTTTTTAAGGTGTGGCTTAACAGGGACAGCCTAAAAGATATTGACAACATAAAGGCATACCTTTTTAAAGCAACTTATAATACGGCGCTAAATTATATTGATGAAGGGAAGCGAAGGGAAGCTATTTCCCTTGATGATGTGCAAGTTGACATTGGCGTTGAACTTATCTGCCCCGAAACCGAATTAATAAACAAAGAGCTAAAGGATGTTATTGACAAAGCAATAGAATCGTTGCCACCAAGGTGTAAATTGATTTATAAAATGGCAAAGGTGGAAGAAATGAAATATAAAGAAATTGCCGGACTGTTAAATATTTCTGTCAAAACAATCGACCACCAATTGTCCATTGCAATAAAAAAAATTGGGGAAACCATAAAATTGTATTTGCACAATAATGATGGCAATGAACACTTTATGGTATTGTTTGGCCTGTTTGTGCCAAAAAAATAATTTTTTTCAACCTGTTTTTAGGGGATTTCCTGCTAACTTATGTCATAGCTTATGAAACCAATAAATATAAATGAGCGAAGACAAAATATGGCAAAGCATAGCCCGGAAGTTAGCTGGTGAAGCCAGCGATGAGGAGCAATCGGTTATAGACGGGTGGGCCGGGAACAACAAAAACAATAAGGCAGTTTACACTATACTGTCAAAAATATGGGATCACAAACCATTACAAACAATAAACACATCGCCCATTTATTCAAAGTTATTGCAAAGGAGGTCCTCGTTCGAACAAAAACAGAATTTTACGTCACGGTTTTTATATTACGCTTTGCGCATTTCAGCTGTCCTGTTCCTTCTTTTGTCAACCACAATAATCGTAAATAAATATCTGGCAGTTGCCAATAATGAAGATATGGGGTGCCAGGAAATATATGTCCCCAAGGGAAACCGGACTTCTTTCACTTTGCCCGATGGTTCAAAGGTCTGGATTTCAAATGATTCAAAAATCAAATATCCCAACAGGTTCAAAAAAAACACCCGGGAGCTTGAACTTGAAGGAGAGGCATATTTTGAGGTTGTACACGAAAACGGCAGGCCCTTTATTGTTAATGTCGGCAAAAACCGGGTAAGGGTACTCGGCACAAAATTTTCTATTACTGCATATCCCGATGATGATATAGTGAGGGCAGAATTGGTTTCCGGGAAAATACTTTTTGACCTATATGCAGGGAAAGGGGGCACAGGGTTCAAGTCTTACGAAATAAAACCTTCGCATAGTTTGGTTTGGGACAAAACCTCCGGGAAACTTTTTGATTCAAAAATCATGGAAGGTTTTTACGATTATTGGCAAAACGGTGTTTATGAATTTAATGACGAAAGCCTCGAAAGCCTGTCAAAAAAAATCGACCGCATTTACAATGTAGAAGTTGTGTTTGAAGATGGATCCCTGAAAAACAGGAGGTTCAGTGGCACAATAAGCATGAACGACAATATCTTCACTTTTATGGAAGCCATTAAACGGACATCGTTGGTGCCTTTTGAATACAAATACGACAGGAATAAAATTTTTGTTAAACTAAAAAAATAAACCAGCCTATGAAAAAAACGAAAAGGCGGTAATGCACCAACATTCCCGCCTTAACCGAAACCATTAGGTTTCATAAAATTAACAACTAGCCTGTGCGGGCTATCCAAGTTATTAACTTATATAAAACAAAAGTATGAAAAAAATTAAGACAGGTGGGGGATATTGTATCTCTCTCCATCTGAGAAAGTGGTTATTTATGGCAAAATTAACAACATTTTTTATGCTGTTTGCCCTGTTGCAGGTTTCGGCAAACGGCTATTCACAAGGGAGGTTTGCATTAAAGTTTAAAAATGTGGCACTACGCGATGCTTTAGCGCAGATTGAGGATGAAAGCGAATTCCGGTTTTTCTATGATAGCGAGCAGGTAGATCTGACAAAAAAAATCAGTGTTGACATAAAGGACAAGAAAATCACAGAAATCCTTAATGTTTTATTTGCCGGGACAGACCTCAGCTACGAGATGATGGACAACCTTATACTGGTAAAGTCAAAAAGTGCAAGTGCAAAACCAGGGTTGCCAACTCAAGCGGCACAACAAAAAACTGTCAAGGGGAAAGTTACCGATCCTAATGGACAGCCACTGCCCGGCGTAACAGTTATTATAAAAGGCACCACCAGCGGCACGGTTACCAATGCAAATGGAGAATACTCGTTAACCGGCATCCCCGAAAACGCAACATTGAATTTTTCTTTTGTGGGGATGAAAGCGCAGGAGATTGCAGTTGCGGGAAAAACCTCGGTTGACGTAACAATGGTGGAAGATGCCATTGGCATTGAAGAGGTTGTTGCAGTTGGGTATGGCACGCAAAAAAAATCAGATTTAACAGGTTCTGTCCAAAGGGCGAATATTGGCATGTTTGAAGACTCCCCAAATACGAATATCCTTCAATCCCTTTCCGGTAGCACACCAGGCTTAAGCATTGGGAAAACATATACCACCGGGAGCGAACCCAGTATGCAGGTTAGGGGACAAAATACATTAAGTGGCAGCACATCTCCTTTAATTGTACTGGACGGCATGATATACAGGGGCAGCGTAGGCGACATTAACCCGAATGACGTAGGCTCGGTAGATATACTGAAAGATGCCAGCAGCAAAGCAGTATATGGGGCACAGGCAGCAAATGGGGTAATAATTATTACAACCAAATCAGGCAAACGACAGAAACCAATATTTAACATTTCCACTTATTATTCTTACCAAACACCATCAAACTCATTAAGGACGCTCAACAGGGATGAATTTATCCAGGCAGCAAAAGATTTTGTCTGGCAGGAAGCCTATTTGGCCCCTGACTACCTCACAGAAAATCCCGATTTTGTTTTGACCGACAATGTTGCATGGCAAAGTAATATTTTAGATGGTTATAATAATGGTGTCGATTATGACTGGGTAGGGAATTGCACCAGTCCTGGCAGGATTTACAATACAGACTTCAGTGTTACAGGGGGGGCAGAAGACTTCACCTATATGATATCTTTTAATTACAACAACCAGGAAGGTTGGGTAATGAATGATATTTACAACAGGAAGTCGGGCAGGATTAACCTGAAATACGATATTACAGAATGGCTTACCATAGGCACAAATTCGTTTCTTAGTTTTTCTGATTTTTCTGGGGAATCACCCGATTTTACATGGATTGCAAGAATGACCCCCCTGGTTACACCTTATGTGGATAATGCAGAAAGTGGCGAATACGAACCATACCCAAATGGCACTTACCTTAACCCATTTATGTCAAGCGCGACAAAGGAAAAAAACATCCGCAACCAACTGATGACTAAGGCCTATGCTGTCATCAAGATCCCCAAAATAAAGGGCCTTACCTACACGGCAAACTACAGTTATGATTATAAATGGGAACCTTATGTATATTCAAATGAATATATGTCAGGATTAACAGGAAACGCTTATGGATCATATACAAATACTTCGGGGTATATTTTTGACAACATTGTTAATTATGCCGGGCAATTTGGGGACCACAAGATAAGTGCCACCTTACTGGCCGGTATTGAGGAGAGGGACAGCTACTCGTTTACGGCCGATGGCACCGGTTTTACAGATATGACTTTAATATATTATGCCCTGGAAACTGCGGCCAATCAAACAATAAGTTCATCGGGATGGAAAGAGCAATATGCCTATCAAATGGCCAGGGCAAATTACAATTATAAAAACAAGTATTTTTAAACTGGAACTCTCAGGAGGGATGGCTTTAGCGGTTTTGCAAAAAACAAAAAATCAGCTTACTTCCCCTCGGCAGGGCTTGCATGGGTACCTTCGGAAGAAAACTTCTGGAACGATAATAATGTGTTGAATTATATTAAACTAAGGGCAAGCTATGGGGTCAATGGGAATACGGTAAACAGATATAGCAGTATAGCCGAAGTTTCAAGATCCAACCAATATGTATTTGATGGCGAATCTGCTTTAGGCCAGTATATCTCAAGCCTTGCAAATAACGACCTGTCCTGGGAAAAAACGAGTTCGTACAACATTGGGGCAGACTTTGGCTTATTTAACAATAAAGTGATGGCCAATATTGATTATTACAAATCAAAAACCACTGATTTAATATGGGACGTGAGCATACCCCAGTTAACAGGATTTAGCTCGACAACTTCAAATGTGGGAGAAATAGATAACAGGGGGATTGAAATATCATTACATGCAAACAATATCCTAAATTCCCCGGACTTTAAGTGGTCATTTGATCTTTTCTTTGATTCAAACAGAAATAAAATCAATAAATTGTTAGGTTTGGACAGTGACGGCGATGGGAAAGAAGACGATTTAACAGCAAGCGGTTTGTTTATAGGGGAAGCCATATACTCTCTATATGACTATGAGGTAGATGGTATCTGGCAAATATCAGAAATGGATGACGTGCCCAGCGATTCGGAAGTTGGGATGTATAAATACAAAGACTTAAATGGTGACGATGACCTAACACCTGAAAAAGACAGGAAGATACTGGGAAGGAAGGAGCCTGCATATAGCTTTGGGATCCAAAACACATTTTCGTACAACAACCTATCATTAAGCTTCTTTATTAAATCTATACAAGGGGGCAAAAATGGCTACATGAAACTCAACGAACCCGATCACCGGGGAGGTGAAGTGCTGACTTACATTAGCTGGTATGCAGGTATAGACTACTGGACCCCCTCTAACCCTGGCGCGAAATACCGGAGGCAGGGAGGTGACCCAAGGGAATATGGAAGTGGCACTTATCAACAACGGAACTTTATCAGGCTGCAAGACATCTCGCTCGCATATGATTTTAATAATCAGTTTATCCAAAAAATAGGTGTCGACGGGCTGAAAGTTTATTTAAGCGGTAAAGATTTGATCACCATTACCAAATGGTTAGGATGGGATCCCGAAACAGGCCAGGGGGTGGCTATGGGAGGTTACCCGGTTATGAAAAGCATCTCACTTGGGCTGGATATTAAATTTTAATTTATCAAATGCAAAATCTGGAAAATGAAGACAAATAAAAAATACAATATTTTCATCGTTCTGTTGCTGGTGTTTTTTTCATCCTGTAACGAGGAAGATTTCCTGACGGAAGAAGCAAAAGACTTTTTAACCCCTTCCAATGCTTATGTGACCAATGATGACTTTCAAACTTCTTTGAATTACCTTTATACAATTGTAAGGCAAAGATATTATGGGAAAGAATCAACTTATTCACACATGATGATGATGCGGAACGGAACGGATATGTGGTATGATGCACGCGTCTCATCGGGTATTACCAGATGGGGGCATTATGACGTAAACATGGCCACTGACAGTAAGGTACCATTGAATGAATGGAAAGACTGGTATAAACTGATAAGTGAAGTCAATACCATAATAGCGAGCATACAAGATTCTGAATTATCGGAAGAAGAGGCCATTCTTGTGGAAGCAGAAGCCCGGTTTTTCAGGGGCTTTGCCTACAGGCACCTGGTTTACCTTTTTGGAGGGGTGCCTTTAATTACAGAACAAATAACTTCCCCGGAAACAGATTTCACCAGGGCCGCAAAAGATCAGATATTGAACCAGATTATAGATGACCTGGAATATGCTTCAGAGAACCTGCCGGAAATCAATGACGTTTCATATGATGGCAGGGTTTCGAACCTTGTGGCATTACATTACCTGGCAGAAACGTATATAACCGTGGGGGAAAACGACAAAGCAGTAGCAGCTCTTACTAGCATAATAGATAATTCGGGCACAGAACTTATGACGGAAAGGTTTGGCACGCGTAAATCAAGGGAACCTGGCGATGTATACTGGGATTTGTTCAGGAGGGGGAACCAAGACAGGAGCGCAGGAAATACAGAAGCTTTATGGGTTGCCCAAATGGAAACCGATGTGACTGGCGGGTTCCTTGTAACAACCGCTACAACATATAACCATGCATTTGAACGCTTCTTTGTCCCTGCCATTTGGACGCTTAACGACCCAGACGGGACACTTGGTGTAAGAGGGTATGAAGGAGATGATAATGTTGGGGGTGCTGGGGTTTCCCTGGCTATGCCAACAGATTACCTTATTAACCAGATATGGGAAAGTGATTTTGACAATGACATTAGGAATGCCTCTCACAATATAGTCAGGGACTTTATTTATTCTAATCCGGAATCTGCATATTATGGAAAGAGCGGCCTGGAATATCCCGGTTCGGTTATACTTGCCCAGGATTGGAGATGGTATCCCTGGTTTGTAAAAGCTACCACTCCCGAAAACCACCCTGATGCATTATATACCGACAAAGCAAACTATGTGATGAGTTCTTATGCGGGTTCTACATATAGAGAGTCGTACATACTGAGATTGGCAGAGTGCTATCTGCTTCGGGCAGAAGCCTATCTGTACAAGGGGTCAAAAGACAAAGCAGCTGATGATATCAATGTGGTAAGAGAGAGGGCAAAAGCCTCACCTGTTAGTTCTGGAAATGTGACAATTGAATATATCCTTGATGAGAGAGCCAGGGAACTGGTGCTGGAAACCCCCAGGAGGTTAACCCTTATGAGATTGGGCTTGCTCGTCAGCAGGGTAAAGGAATATAATTTCTGGAATGCAGATGACATCCAGGACCATCACAGCCTTTGGCCAATACCGAACAGTGAGATAGAAGCGAATATAAATGCCGACCTGGAACAAAACCCGGGGTATTAAAAAATACTCAGGCATAATTAAATGGAAATCAGATACAATCCTGAAAAAATCAGGATTGTATCTAAAAATAAATGACAACGAATTATGAAAACAATATGTCGGTGTTCACCAATAAGTTGGGGTAAACTATTAATTATTATATTTCTATATTCTTCTTTCCCTGTCGTATCTGCCGGGCAACAACGGGTTGAAGTAAAATCGACAGAAGGCACTCCTTCATTGTTTGTCAACGGGAAACAATATCCCCCTTTTGCATACATGTCGTATTTTGGGGAAGAAGAATATTACAAAGAAATAGCAGGGACAGGGGTTCACCTGTATTGTTTCCCAGCTTATCTTGGAGACAGGGGGATAAATACAATGTCAGGTATAGGCCCGTTCAGGCAAGCAATATGGACCGGACCTGATAAATATGACCTTTCAAGTATTAAAACAGATTTTAAAAAGATTATAAAAGCAGACCCGGATGCAAAAATTATTATTCGCATCCATTTAGACCCTCCTGAATGGTGGGAAAAACAAAATCCGGATGCCTGTTGCCAATTACCTGACGGGACAACATTTCGCCAATGCTTTTTTTCTGAAAAATGGAAAAATGAAACGGGTAACGTACTAAAATATTTGGTTAAATGGCTATTGGCGTCTGATTATTCCAAATACCTTGCCGGGATCCATGTGGCTGCAGGTGGCACAGAAGAATGGGTGTACCATTACAATCAATATTTTTATGATGAAAACCCTGTACGCCAGGAGGCTTTCAGGTCGTGGTTAAAACATCAGTATAAAAACGACACTATATTGCTCCAGGAGGCATGGCAAAACCCTGCGGTTAACTTTCAAAAAGCCACTTTAGCCGACATAAGCGGTAAACAAAAGAAAAGAGAATGGCGTGATCCTGAAACCGAACAAAACTATATCGACACACATCAATTTCATGCAGAGACTTTAGCTGACGACATTGCCTATTTCTGTAAAGTTGTGAAGGATGCCGGTAAGCGGCGTTTGCTTACAGGTGCATTTTATGGGTACCATTATTATATTTCCGATGCAAGGAAAGGACATGGTGCCCTTGGAAAATTACTTGATTGCCCTGATTTGGACTACATTTCCAGCCCCAATTCGTATAACCGTGTTATTGGCGAAGACTGGCCTCCCATGGTCGCAATCCAATCGGTTCAACTGCATGGAAAATTATGGCTTGCCGAAAACGATACCAGAACGAGCATAACAACTTTGTTAAAAGACATGGCCCCGGGAGTTGCGCCCCCCGGACAATACGAAAGCGGTGTTTGGCTCGGCCCTGATGATATGGAAACCTCCGAGTCCTTTTTATGGAAGAATGCAGGCCGTATGCTTGCCCAGGGATATGGAGGCTGGTGGTTCGATATGTGGGGTGGCTGGTTTAGTGACCCAAAATTATTGAATGTTATAAAAAAAACGAATGAATTTTATTCCTCATGCCCAAAGGAAAAAGGAGGAACCATGAAGCCACAAGTATGTGTAATGGTTGACGGACAGCTTTGTTTTTGGGACGCAACAAATGGCAGCCTTACAAATAAAATATTTGCAAACCGTTATCCTTTAGGCAAAACAGGTACCCCTTATGACCTTTTCCTTCGTACTGACCAGAAAAAAATTTCGACCAACCAATATAAAATAATTTGGTTAATGGGCTTTCTTGAATTAAACGAAGAAGAAAAACTCAAAATAAAAGAATGGCAAAAGCAAGGTATCACCGTAATGTGGACCGATGGTAATGGGACACATATTTTCAAACAGGATCAAGGTGATTGTTTTGTAAAAGATCTATTCCTTCTCTCTGATTCTCAATTACGGGATATTTTTGAAAATGCAGGGGCGCATATCTATATACGTTCAGGGGATGTGTTCTATATTGGACGGGGCTGGCTCTGCATCCATACTGTATTTGGAGGCAAAAAACCTATAAAATTACCATTTCAGGCACGGGTTACCAATCCGCTCACAAACATGCCTGTTTCGGATTTTTCAGATACTTTTGAATTGGACATGGATCCAAAATCAACAATTATCCTGCGGGTGGAACCTATGTAAATTTTTGAAACAAAACACAATCAGAAACGATAAATAAACATATCAGGATGAATTTCACATTTCTAGATGTTATCATAGTTATCGCATATCTGGGGGGGATAACCTGGTTCGGGATCAAGATTGCGGGGAAACAAATTTCTACAAAAGATTATTTTTTAGGAGGCCAGGAGATCCCCTGGTGGGTTGTCTGTTTTTCCATTGTAGCGACCGAAACCAGTACATTAACATTTATAAGCATCCCAGGGCTTGCGTACCTAACAAACCTTAATTTTTTACAAATTACGTTGGGCTATTTTTTAGGAAGGGTCATCGTTGCATGGATAATCCTGCCATCATATTTTAAAGGCGAACTGGGAACTGCTTATACTTTTCTGTCCACACGCTTTGGTACCCCTATGAAAAACCTTGCATCAGGCGTTTTCATGTTGACCAGGCTGGCTGCCGACGGTGTAAGGTTATTTGCCACGGCCATTCCCCTTGCCCTTATCTTAAAAGGGACTTACTTTGCATCAAGTTTGTCAAACGAAGGTATATATATTGTTTCAATCATTATGATCGCGCTTGTTACCTACAGCTACACTTTTGCCGGTGGGTTAAAGTCTGTGGTATGGATGGAGGTGGTACAACTCCTTATTTATACCATTGGCGCAACTGCGGCAATAATTGTGGTAAGCCAATACCTTGATGGAGGGATAAAAGGGGGTATCAACAAGGCTTATGAAGCCGGTAAATATGGGTTGTTTAATTTCTCCTTTAATGGAGGGGCAAAAGGTTTTATGTCCATCCCTTATACTTTTATTGCAAGCATAATGGGCGGAGCCTTTCTGTCTATGGCATCACACGGGACCGACCAACTCGTTATCCAGCGGTTACTTGCCACAGGCTCGCTGAAATCCAGCCGGAAAGCACTGGTTACAACAGGGGGGATAATAATATTTCAGTTCGCCCTATTCCTGTTTCTTGGCACCCTGCTATATGTCTTTTATGGCGGAGCCAACATGGATCCCGATGAGGTTTTTCCCAAATTTATAATAGAAGAGATGCCAACAGGCCTCTCTGGGTTAATTATTGCCGCCCTGTTTGCAGCAGCAATGTCTACTTTGTCAAGCTCCATTACAGCACTTGGTTCAACCACAATGTACGATTATATTGTACCTTATTACAAAAAATTAAGTAAAAACAACGAAGTCCTCATATCAAGGATAATTACAGGTGCCTGGTGCGTGCTACTTGTTGGTTCTGCCATCCTTTTTATGCAAAGTTCTCAAATAGTAGTTGAACTTGCATTATCGATTGCATCATTCACTTATGGTGGGCTACTTGGCACTTTCTTCCTTGGCGTTCTCTTTCGGAAACCAAAATTACAGCATGCAATCCCCGCTTTTATGACAGGTATAATTGCAATGGTTTATATTATTCTTTTCACATCGGTTGCCTGGACATGGTATACCTTTATCGGAGCAATCATTACTGTTTCATCCGGGTTGCTGCTGACAAAATTTTGGAAAACAAATAACCGGATTTCGTAAACACAATTTTGAAACCATGGAGCTATTGAACAATATCCTAATCGCAGATGGTGGTGCCACCAAAACACACTGGTATTTCCAAAGCAAAGAAAATACGGCAAAGCGGTTCATTACCGGAGGCATCAACCCTTTTTTCAGGACTGCAGAAGACATCGAAAACGAATGGGGGCAAAGCCCAATAGCCAGATTGCCCGGAAAAGTTGAAAGGGTGTTCTTTTACGGTTCAGGGATCATAAATGACAAGAAGGCACAAGTTATAAAACAAGCACTTTTAAGGTTTTTCCCAAAAGCAGAAACAGCAGTATATGGTGATCTTTTAGCTGCTGCAAGAGCAACTTTAGGAGGCGACAACGGGATTGCCTGCATTTTGGGTACTGGTTCCAATTCCTGCCAGTATGATGGGAAAAAAATCACTGCACATGTACCTCCCCTGGGGTATATATTGGGAGACGAGGGCAGTGGCGCCAACCTGGGGATGCAACTGGTGGGCGATTATCTGAAAAAAATAATGCCTCCCTCTTTGAGGGAGAAATTTCACAAAAAATACCCAATGGAATATCCTGAATTTTTAAATAGGGTATACCATGAAGACAGGCCCAATAGGTTTCTGGCAGGATTTGTCCCCTTTTTGACAGAAAATATTAAAAATAGTTACTGCACTAATCTTGTGGAAAATGCCTTTTCTTCTTTTATCGCACGAAATGTGTCGCAATATGAAGGATGTCATTATCAGCCAGTATGCTTTGTCGGGTCTGTAGCTTTTTATTTTCAGGAACAATTAAAACAAACGCTTTTAAAAAATAATCTGGTCTTGGGGACAGTGCTAAAAGAACCTTTGTCCGGATTGTTAAAATTTCATTTAAATTTTTCAGTATGATGGATAATATAACTGAATCAAGTTCGCCTTACAACAACCTTGAAAACATGAGCATAAGGGAGCTACTGGAGGGGATCCACAACGAAGACAGCAAAGTGCTGCCAGCGGTGGGGAAAACAATCCCGCAAATAGAAGAACTGGTAAGCAAGATTGTCCCACGAATGAAAAAAGGGGGCCGGCTGTTCTATGTAGGTGCCGGCACCAGTGGCCGGCTGGGCATACTTGATGCCTCTGAAATACCTCCCACCTATGGAGTGGGCTACGACCTTGTTATTGGGATTATTGCCGGCGGCGATCAGGCCATCCGTAAAGCAGTGGAATCAGCCGAAGACGATGAAAATCTTTCATGGGATGAACTCAGTAAATTTAACATCAACTCTTTGGACACAGTAGTAGGAATTGCCGCTTCGGGACGAACACCTTTTGTAATAGGTGCTGTAAAAAATGCCCGGGAACATGGTATAATGACAGCATGTGTAACATGTAACCCCAATTCTGCTTTGGCAAAAAACTCAGACATTTCTATTGAACCAGTTGTGGGTCCAGAATTTGTTACTGGCAGCACGAGGATGAAAGCAGGGACAGCTCAAAAGCTCATCCTGAACATGATTACAACCGCCCTAATGATACAGCTGGGCAGGGTGAAAGGGAATAAAATGGTAAATATGCAACTGACCAACAAAAAACTCGTTGAACGTGGCACCCAGATGATTATGGATGAATTGGGCTATCCCGAATCAAAAGCACGTAGGCTTTTATTACTGCACGGATCGGTACAAAAAGTATTGAAGGGAGCTACTTGATTTTTTCAAGAAAACAAAAAATGAATACTCAATATATGACCTAAAAACATTACCTTATACCCTATTAACCTTCTATGTTGTAATCCATTTGCTGACCTCCACTAAGAAAAGCTTTTCCTGCAAAGTTACCTGAATGAATATTGCTATATATGTTCAACTTAGGCATAACATTGCGTAATCATATTATTTCTAGATTTTTTTCATATTCTTTTAGGGGTAATTAAAAGTTACGGTACTTATTCATGAAAAATAAAAATCATGGACAAACAAATCCCTTGGAATAGTATATTGGACAGCATTCAAAACAATGCGGAAAAAGAAGGCACGCTCCTTGGGGATTGGCTGCGGGAAAGCAAAGGCAACCAACAAATCTATGATGAGCTTAATGTAATCTATAAAATAAACGGAACAATCCCGGATTGCTATGTGCCAGACCCCGATAAAGGATGGGGGAATATTTTAAGGCGCATATCCCGTTCTGGGCAAAAAATAAGGCTCAACAAATATTTGTTCAGGGCAGCCGCATCGATATTGTTGTGCGCATTTGGTGCCGCCCTGTTTTGGGCTGTTGACCGCCACACAGAAGTCGGCGGTGTTTTCTCTGAGGTTGTGTCCCCCTACGGGCATAAAACAATGGTGATGTTGCCCGACAGCTCTGTTGTCTGGCTAAACGGCGATTCAAAGTTGAGGTACAAAACCGATTTTTCGAAAGAGAGAAGGGTGGAACTCAAAGGCGAAGCCCTGTTTGAAGTACATAAAAACCCCGGCAAAGTATTTTCTGTACAGTCGAATACCATTAGGGTAGAGGTGTTTGGCACAAAATTTAATTTCCGCAGCTACGAAAACGATGAAGAAGTTGAAGTAGCACTGCTTGAGGGCAGCGTGGGCATTTATAAAGGGAATAAGTTTTTAAAGGAGATGTCGCCTGGTGAGGTGGCTACATACCTCCCCCAAAGAAACAAATTGCAATATTCTAGAAATGACGATTTAGGACAGATAACATCCTGGCAATCTGACGAGTTGGTTATAGACAACATGACTGCACGCGAAATATTCAAATACCTGGAAAGGTGGTATGGCGTGCAGATAGGCTACGATGGGCGGTTAAACCTTGAACAAAAGTTGAGTTTCAAAGTCAAAACAGAAAGCCTTAGTGAATTATTATCTATAATGGAAAAGATATATCCAATAAAATATACGATTAATGGGAAAAAAGTAACGGTAACAAAACCATAGGGTTAAAAAAGGTTTGCCATAAGGCAAACCTTCTCTTTTATTGTCAAACCGCAGCAAGCAAATGGACAGGATTGCAACTCTACGCCATAGGCCGGCTGCATGTAAAACGTTGTAAATTTATGAAAAAAAAATTGAAGTATGGCGGAAGGGCTTGGTATGGCCACCACTTCTGGATCAAAAAATTGTTGGTTATGAAAGTAATTGTATTTCTCCTTTGCGTGGCCGGGCTGACGAGCAGTTTTGCCGACACAAACGCCCAGGGTTCAAAATTAGACTTTCGGATTAAAAAAGGCACGGTAAAAGATGTGCTGGAATTGATTGAACAGCAAACAGGCCTGGCTTTCATGTACGACAACGATGTATTGGATGTCAGCAGGGAAATCTCGGTGAAAGTTGAGGGACAAGCTATCGACGATGTTTTGGATAACTTGCTGGGAGAAGATTTGAAGTATGAAAAAGTAAACCGTTTTATTGTTATTTCACCAAAAAACCAAGGGCCACAGCAAACAAAAAAAGTTAAAGGCAAGGTCGCCGACACAAGCGGGCAGCCACTCCCCGGCGTAACGGTTATGGTAAAAGGCACTACGCAGGGCACTGTTACCGATGCCGATGGGAATTACAACCTGGCAGGCGTCCCACCTGATGCAACCCTTGTATTCTCTTTTGTTGGGATGAAAACGCAGGAAGTGCCGGTTGCTGGGAAAACCTCTGTCGACATGGTATTGGCAGAAGATGCCATTGGGATTGAAGAAGTAGTTGCTATTGGGTACGGAACCCAGAAACGAAAAGACCTTACAGGCTCTATTTCGAGGGTCAAAGGAGAAGAAATGATTACCCCTTCGACTTCAACTTTTGACCAGATGTTACAAGGTAAAGTTGCCGGGCTTCAAATTACACAAACCACAGGAGCCCCGGGGGGAAACGTAAATATGCTTGTTCGTGGTGTTAGTTCAATCACCGGCGGTAACCAGCCATTATATGTAATAGATGGTTTCCCTGTTAATATTAGTGAAGGTAGTACAAATGCGGCAAGTGTCGGGACTAATACTTTTTCCGCTTCAGGTATGGCAAACAACTCTGCCGATCGGATTAACCCCCTGGCTTCCATCAATCCATCTGACATTGAATCAATAGAGATTTTAAAAGATGCCTCTGCAACAGCTATTTATGGATCACGCAGTGCCAATGGGGTAGTAATTATTACAACAAAAAGGGGAAGCATAGGGCAATCACAGTTAAACGTGGATGTTTCTTATGGTATCCAGCAAGTTGCCCACAAGTTAGATCTGATGAACTCCCAGGAGTATGCCGAGTTGGTTTGCGAAGGCCGGGATAATGCCTGGGTTTATGCAGGAGGAAGTGCTGATGATGATAATGATGTCCGTTCTACTTCATATAAAGTGCCTGATGAATTTCGTGACCTAGGATCCATTACGACCAATACAGATTGGCAAGATGTCATTTTCCGTGTGGCCCCGGTTATGAACTATCAACTTTCGGCCAGTGGAGGGAATGAAAAATTAAAATACATGGTTTCTGGTGGGTATTTTCATCAGGAAGGGATTATTTTGACATCTGATTACAGGCGTTTTAGCCTCCGGACCAACCTTGATGCCCAAATTTTTGAAAATCTGAAAATTGGCTCGACCATTTCTGGCACATATGGTTATGGCGTTTTTCCGAATACTGAAGGGCACTATGGGCTAGCGAACGCATTAATGCAAGCTATGACGGCATCGCCGACTATTCCCGTTTATGACGAAAACGGAGACCCTTATTTTAAAGAGGAAGATGTTACCAATGGTTTGGGTTGGCTGGTAAATCCTTTAACCATATTGAACAAAGATAATTATTTGGACAGCCGGAAAAAGTCGAATTTAATGGTCAATAATTATTTGGAATATAGATTTTTCCCTGGGTTGACCTTTAAAACGACCCTTGGAATTAATTACGATGTCGGTTCAATCAGGCTTTGGAGGTCATCAGCTATCCCATATTACACAACGCTTAATCATCCTTCATCGGCGGGTTCGACAAAAACCGATAATATTGGATGGCTGAATGAGAATACCTTGAATTATAAACGCATTTTTAATGAAAAACATTCTATGGATGGACTGTTGGGTTTTACAGCCCAAAAGAGTACTTACAGCCGTCTTTCTGCCGGGGCAACCGATTTTCCAACCGATTATGTGACATATATATATGCAGGGACGGTAAACTCCGGGACAGAAGTGAAATCTGAATGGTCAATGCTTTCGATGATTGCCCGTCTTAACTATTCATATAACGGTAAATATATGTTAACAGCGACCATTCGTAGGGATGGGAGTTCCCGTTTTGGGGCTAATAACCGTTGGGGAGCATTCCCATCATTTTCAGTAGGTTATAATATATCGGAAGAGCCGTTTATAAAAGAATTATCTTGTATAAGCAACCTGAAATTGCGTGCCAGTTACGGGATTTCAGGTAATAATCAAATTGGGAATTATTCGACCATCGGGCTGTTAAGTTCTTCTAATTATGTTGATGGGGGCAGTGAAATATCAGGTTTAGTGCCTAGCTCCTTATCGAACGATGACCTGACCTGGGAAAAGTCGAAACAATTTAATGTTGGCTTGGATTTAGGTCTTTTTAATGATAGGGTATCAATTATTGCTGATATCTATAAAAATAAAAAAGTAGACTTGTTGCTTGACGTTGAATTACCTGCCGCATCCGGGTTTTCAAGTTCCACTCAAAATGTGGGGGATATTGAAAATAAAGGGATAGAGCTGGCTTTAAATACTCATAACATTAAGGGAAGGTGTTTTAACTGGAACAGTAGCTTTGTTTTTAGCGCGAATAAAAATAAAGTACTGAAACTGGCAACAGAAGGGGCAAGGATCAATAATAATTCCTATCAGGTAACAGAAGTTGGCTTTCCTATTTGTAGCTTCTATATGTATAATGCCATTGGTGTTTTTCAAAGTGAAGAAGAAGTGGCAAACAGTGCTATCCAACATGCTAAAGTACAACCCGGTGATTTGAAATTTGAAGATGTAAGTGGTGATGGGGAGGATATTAATTCTTCCGATAAGACAATTGTTGGAAACCCCTGGCCCGATTATACATGGGGGTTCAATAATGATTTCTCATATAATAATTTTTCATTAAGTATAGCATTAAACGGTTCGCATGGGGCTTATACTTACAATTATAATAGCCTGACTAACTGTGCAGGAGTACAGAACCAATTGGCCATAATTAAAAATCGCTGGCGGTCTGAAACTGAGCCGGGGGACGGAAGGACTCCACGTGCTATCCGGAGTAATTATGCGTATTCTTATACCGCTTCAACTTATTATTTATATGATTCTTCTTATATCCGTATAAAAAACATCAATCTTTCTTACACATTCCCTCGTGTTTTGATCAATCGGTTGTTGTTGAGCGATTTAACTGTCTATGCAGATGTGGCCAATGTCTATACATTTACCGATTATCCTGGTTTTGACCCTGATGGGAGTAGCTATGGGAACAGCATCACCAATTCAGGGATTGATTATTATACCTTTCCCCAGGCAAGGACTTATACCTTTGGTGTAAAACTTTCATTCTAACCATTTAATTTATAAGACATGAAAAAAATAATATATCTATTATTCGTCGTACTGGTTGTTTTCACTTCATGTGATGGCTTCCTTGAATTGTCCCCTGAATATCAAATCAATGAAATTGATTACTATCAGTCGGAAGATGACTTTAAAACGGCGATTATTGGGATTTATGACGAATTACAAGGCCTGTATAACTTAACCATAATGTATTCAGCAGAATTAATCACCGACAATACCACAATTAATTCGTATACATGGAGTACGACAGAATCTGAATTTGATGAAGCAGATGTTACTTCTTCTAATGCTATGGTAAATAATATATGGACTTATTGTTATACTGCTATTGCATACTGTAACAACATTATATCCCGGCTTGATGATATTGAGATGGATGAAACTACTAGCAATCAATTTGAGGGGGAAGTATTGTTTATAAGGGCATTTTGTTATTTCAATTTAGTGCGGATATACGGTGAAATCCCTATTGTTGATATTGCTTTCAGAAGTCCTGATGAGATTCTTGATTTTGACATGAGCCGCCAACCGGTTAGCGATGTATATACTATGATTGAAGAAGAACTTATTGATGCAGCCAACCTGCTCAACGGTATTGAAATGTCGAAAGGAAGGGCATCTGCAGGGGCTGCCAAGACTTTGCTTGGGAAAGTGTATCTTACACAGGCTGATTATACAAACGCGGCAAGTATATTAAAAGAAGTGATTGATTCTGGTGAATATTCCCTTATTGACGATTATGCAAGTATGTTTAATGGGGATAACGAAGGATCAGATGAATCAATCTTTGAAATTGAATATCTTTCAGGGGATTTGGGTGAAGGGAATAATTTTTCATCGTCATATACCCCGGGACTTATGAGTATGGCCATATTCCCGAACAATATGAATGGAAATGGTTATATGTGTCCTACACAGGATTTATTTGACGCATATGAAGATGGGGATGTAAGGAAAACGGCTTCGGTTGTCGATTCAGTCCTTATGAGTGATGGTACTTATGAACATACGCTTTGCGGATTAAAATTTGTTGATTTTTCGACCGGGACGTCAGGAGATGGTGGTGTTAATTATATTGCCTTGCGTTATGCCGATGTTTTGCTAATGTATGCAGAAGCATTAAATGAAGACAACCAGGCCACGGCAGCCCTTCCTTATTTGAACAAGGTCAGGGAACGTGCCGGGTTAGCAGGCCTAAGCGGATTGTCGCAGGACGAACTTACTCTGGCTTTGGAACAAGAACGCCGGGTTGAATTTCTGTACGAAGGCCACCGCTGGTTTGACTTGCTTAGGACGGGGCGGGCTCAAACGGTTTTAAATGCTTATTTTGAAAGCGAAGGGAATAGCTATTCTATCGAAGATTACGAATTGCTAATGCCAATCCCGGACGACGAACTGGAAATCAGTCCCGAATTGGAACAAAACGACGGTTATTAGTAATTATCGATGTCAAATAAATAAGGGTGTCCCAAACCTCCCCTGAGGGGGCTTATAAGCCCCCTCAGGGGATTTAGGGGTAAAATCCTAAGCTGCTGATTTTTTTACAAAGTAACTTTGGGGACACCCTTGTTCAGGGGAAGGATTGAGATATATTGTTTATGGAATATTACCGGGCAGTAAATCATTGCTTTCTAAAAATATTAAAATTTCGAATAGGATGAAGAATTTATTGATATATATATTGATAATGGTTGGCTGTTTTTCAATTCAGGGGAACAGTCAAAATAAAACGGTATATAATACCTTGGTTGAAAGTTTTCGGAACCCTCCGGTTGATGCCCATCCCAAAGTATACTGGTGGTGCCTCAATGGAAATATTGATACTATAAGGGCAAAACAAGAGTTCGCGTCAATGAAAGAGGCAGGAATTAGGGGGCTTGGCATTGTCGACATGGGGTCACGTGATACAATGATCCCAGGAGGGCCTGCATTCATGGGCGATGAATCATTGAGGAATATAAAAACAATGGTTACAGAAGCTGGTAAGTTAGGGCTAAAAGTTAGGCAGGGATTGGCAAGTAGCTGGAACCTGGGGGGGCGTTGGGTTAAGCCAGAAAACGGGGCTAAATCACTATATTTTTCAAAGTATGGATTAAAAAGCGATAAAGCAGAAAAAACGATAAAATTGCCTTTCCCAAAAATCACATTTTCCCAAAAATCATTGATTGGCGGGACTAATAAACCAATGATCCCTTTTGATGAAAACGGACGTCCTGTTTATTATGAAGATGTTGCTGTATTGGCTATCCCTGCCAACATCGGGGTTAATTCGCTTGATACGGCTGAAATAATTGATGTTACCCCTTATTTTAATCCAAAAACAGATATCCTTAATTGGGATTTCCCAGGTGGGGACTGGGATATTTATCGCTATGTATGCTCTAATTCGGGGCAACAACTGGTTATCCCCAGCCCAAATTCAGCAGGCCTTACTATCGACCATTTTGATTCTGTTGCGGTAGAAACACACTTAAGGTACATTATCGATCGTTTATTACCTGTGCTGGGCGATTTCAGGAATACTGCCCTGGAAAGTTTTTATTTTGCCAGTTACGAAGCTCGTGGTTTTGTGTGGACTCCCTCTCTTGCAAATGAGTTCAGGAAAGTAAACGGTTATGATATAAAGAAATATATCCCTTCACTTTTTGACCTGGAGCTTTTTGATCGGGAAACCACAAAACAGGTACAAAAAGATTTTAAAAAGACACTTTCGGAATTGATGATTAACAATCTGTACAGAAAGTCTAAGGAGATTTGTAACAGCTATGGATTGAAGCTTGTCAGTGAGGCAGGAGGCCCTGGTTTCCCTCTTTATAATGGGCCTGCCGAACCACTGAAGGCCCTTGGTTCATTGGATGTCCCCCGGGGCGAATTTTGGATCAACCATTCAAGGTTTTATAAGGATACAAATGCAGACAGCATTGATATTTTACGTGTTGTGAAAGAAGTATCGGCAGCCTCGCACATTTACAAAAAGGGGATTGTAGAGGAAGAAGCTTTCACTTCGTTCCAACATTGGCAGGAAGGGCCGTCTGATATGAAACCGTTTGGCGACCGGGCTTTCTGTGAAGGCATGAATAGGGTCGTGTTTCACGGGTTTAATCATAATATTAGTGGCTCTGGCTTTCCGGGGTATGCTTATGGCGCTGGGACTCATTTTGATGACAAGCGAGTATGGTGGGCTAAAGCAAGGCCTTTTGTTGAATACCTTACACGAATATCGGCTGTCGCCCAGGAAACAGATTTTTTTGCTGATGTCCTTTGGTATTATGGAGATAAGATCCCTAATGCCGCAACCGCAAAAAATACGCATTTTTGTGTTGGGCCTGGTTACGATTATGAGGTGATCAATACCGATATTTTGGTCAATGATATTGAAGTAAAAGATGGAAAGCTGGTTTTGTCCAACGGGGCATCTTTTAGCTTACTTGCCCTTGAAAACGAAGAATGCATAAATCCAGAGGTGTTAAAAAAATTAAAGGACTTGGTAGGACAAGGAGCTGTAGTCGTTGGCGAAAAACCAAAGGGGGTAGCACGGATTGCCAAATATAATAAGTCAGTTACTGAAAATGAGATGCTTATAAATCATCTTTGGACTGATGCTAAAAACCCAAAAGGATCAGGAGTCAATGTTCAAGGAAAAATTTGGTCAGGAATTACTCCGGCAGAAATGCTTGAAATACTTAATGTCTCTCCAGATATAAATTATAAAGGGAAAGAATCATATTTGCTGGATTTTATTCATTATAAAAAGGACGGTTTAGATGTTTATTTTATCTGTAACCCGGAAAATAAGTGGATTTCTCGAAATGTTGGTTTTCGGATAAACAATAAGGTTCCTGAAATATGGGATCCGGTAACCGGCGAAATTATTCCGGTAAGTATTTACAACCAAAATAAGGAATATACAGAGATTCCCCTCACCCTGGCTCCTTATGGTTCGTTATTGCTTGTATTTAATGATATGGATACAGATTCTCATTATACCGGGATTAGTGGATCCGGTAAATATACACCTTTTGTGGAATTTACAAAAGATGGGGTTTGTTTTTTGCAGGATGGGGATGTAACCTTGAAAAAGGACGGTCAATCTGAAAAAGTCAAAAATGAAAACCGAAGCATTGCCTTGGACGGGGATTGGGAAGTTTCGTTTACTAAAGGTTGGGGAGCACCCCAAAAAGTAACCTTCTCTGAACTTATCTCCTGGACTGATTCTAAAATAGAAGGTATAAAGTATTATTCAGGAATTGCAACTTATAAAACAGCCTTTCAATATGAACCGGGCAAAATCGAGGGGAAGAAAATATACCTTGATTTAGGCGAAATATCAAAAGTAGGGGAAGTATGGCTTAACGGGCAAAGGCTCGGAATTACCTGGGCAAGGCCACATAGATTCGATGTAACGGCCATATTAAAGACAGGTGAGAATACGCTTACTGTTGAAGTCGCAAATACATGGTCGAACCGGTTGACAGGCGATGCATTGACAGGTGAAAAATATACAAATACCAACATCAAAAAAACTATAATCCCGACACCGGGCATGCAAACGGGAGACCAAACCCGTTATACATGGGACAAAGTCCCACTCATCCGTTCAGGATTGCTCGGCCCTGTTTCATTAGTGTCTGTAAAACTTGTGAAGTAGCATGTACATCAACAACCCCGTGTATTCTTTTGTCTGACAAACTGGGATGTGAATATTTATAAGCCAAAGGGAAAACTAAATGCCATCATAGAACTTGAATGTTTGTTTTGTAAAGATAGGCATGCACTCTTTGTTTATAACATCAAGAATGTACTTGTTCCCTCTAAAAATGAAGGTTTCCAGACAATAAAAAACCGGTTAATGACAATAAAATAAAGCCAGAAATGAAGAAAATATATTTAGTGCTTTTATTTTTAATCACGTTAAAAGTAATTGCTATAGGGTCTGTGGAAAAGAAAGATCTCAAATTAAGTTTTTCTGGTTTTATAAAGTACTGTGCGATGTACGACACCCGTCAAACGGTGAATGCTCGCGAAGGCCATTTTCTGCTATATCCCGAAGCTCCACTGTACGATAGCGAAAATATAGATATCAATTCTGCCCCCAATTTCAACATGACAACAATCAGTTCGACATTGAAATTTAGTTTAGACGGTTCTGAGGTATTAAACGCCCGTTCACAGGCTTTCATTGAATTTGATTGCTGGGGAAGTAAGAACTGTTTTAACCTTTTTCGGGTGCGTCATGCCTATGCCAAGCTGGATTGGGGCAATACTAAATTGATTTTTGGGCAATACTGGCATCCGATGTCTGTTGTTTCTTGTTTCCCCAAGATAGTTTCTGCTAATTCAGGTGTCCCTTTTCACCCCATATCCCGTAATCCGCAAATCAGGCTTGTGCATGAATTCGGGATATTGCAGTTTACTGCCTGCCTTTTTACTCAAAGGGATTTTACCAGTATTGGTCCCGATGGGGCAAGTTCGCAATATTTAAGGAATTCTGGTATCCCGGAGGTGCATTTTCAGCTACAATGCGGTAACGCATTGTCTGGCATACAGGCAGGAGCAGGTATTGATTATAAAAAGTTAGTTCCCGAAATTTATACCGAAAATGATGAGGGAGAAACTTTTGCAACAAAAGAATCGTTATCAGGAATTTCAACGATGGGCTTTATTAGTGCAAAAACAAAATATTTTATAGTAAATGCACAAGGCATATATGCTCAAAACAGCTATGACATGATGATGCTTGGAGGATATGCAGTAAAAAAAACAACAGATAAAGAAACAGGGGAAAAAGAGTTTTCGAACCTTAATACTTTGTCGAGCTGGGTAGACTTTCAGTCAAAAGTAGGGTGGGGCAATCTAGGTTTTTTTATTGCTTACACAAAAAATATGGGAGCCGGAGAAATTATTGAAGGACCAATATACGCCAGAGGCGGTGATATTGATTGTGTGTGTCGGTTTTCAGCACGCCTTGGCTTTGATTATGAAGATTTTAATATTTCATTAGAAGGGGAATTAACGAATGCCAATTATGGAATAAAAAATGGGGATGGAAAAGGTGGGGTAACTGATGCCAGGCCTGTTTCCAACTTCAGAACGTTATTATCTTTTAAATATTCATTTTAGCAACTTAAATCTATTTAAATGATGGAATCCTTTGCAAATACATGTTAATCATTCCTTGAACCCAAATAATCCCATGGGCTGACTTACTACTTGTTGAATTGGGGTCTTAATCCTGTAAAAATTATTTCTATCCAACCTATCGCAGCCAATAAAACAAATTAGCACTAATGTAATTTTTTAAAATACAATGAAAACATCCATTTATAAAATAGCAGCAACCTACATATTGATTCTTTTAACAGCACAGTCTTTTGCACAGGAAATACCTGAGCAGTATCGCGAAAATTTTGCTGAATCATTCCCTATACGAAAAGAACAGCGTTTGGAGATAAAATCATATATTACACAGTTGGCAAAAGAAAACACTGACGAGTCGCTTAAAATATTCCAACCAAATTATTTCAGTGTCGAAGATTACAAAAGCTCATTGTTCCCATACCGAAAAATATTTGGAGATAAATTCAGTTTTAAACCCCACTCGGAAGGACACGAATTTAATATTGAACAAATATTTGAATTTTTCAGTAAATATTTATAATGATAAATTAAATCAACATTAAAACTATGAAATCTACAGATCGCCGTAACTTTTTAAAAACGACAGGAGCTATAATCACAGGTTCAATTTTGCTAGGAAACAAACCATACATTGAAGCAGCTAAACCCATAAAACAATCGAAAAAAAAATACAAAGCCGCAATTATCGGGAAAAACGGAGACTATGGACATGATTTAGACAAGGTGTTCAATAACCTTGATAATGTTACAGTCGTTGCTGTTGCGGACAATGATCCCGTTGGCCTAAAAAAAACAGCCAAATCGACAGGGGGCACAACGACAATACCTTGACTACAATGAGATGCTTGAAAAGGAAAAACCCGATATTGTCAGTATTGCTCCCCGGATGGCAGATTGCCATATGGACATGGCACTTGCATCACTTGAGGCTGGAGCCCATATTTATGTGGAAAAACCTTTTACTTGCACGCTGGAAGAAGCAGACAAAATAATTGAAACTGCAAATAAAAATGGCAGGAGAATTTGTGTCGCCCATTTTATGCGCCTGTATAAAGATATGATATTCCTGAAAAAGTTGTTAAAAGAAGGATTTATTGGAGATGTCCTTGAAATGAGGGCCTGCGGTAAGGAAGACAACCGGGTAGGTGGGGAAGATTTAATAGTACTCGGTGTACATCATTTAGACTTAATGAGGTTCTTCTTCGGCGATCCTCAATGGTGCTTTGCAAGTGTTACTAAAGATGGGCGAGACATAACTCCATCAGACGTTTACTGGGGAAGCGATGTCCATTCTACAAGGGAACCATATCTGGTAGCGGGAGATACGGTCAGGGCCACATTCTCTTTTAAAAATAATATTAATTGCTACTGGGAATCAATAAAGAACGAAAATAGTAATACAAATAGGTTTATTAAAACCTACCCTCCGGAGAATCCAGGGAGATGGGGGTTTGATATTTATGGGTCACGAGGAATTGTATCGTATAGAAAGTCTATTAACACCGCAGTCCTTTATTCCCCTACTTATTATACTACTCAAAAAAAGTTAAAATGGAAAGAATTACCAAATCCGAAAGATTTTGTTATCCCTCCGCATAAAAAACGCCCCATCCTTGATTTTATTCACGCAATAGAAACTGATACCCAACCACAAAGTAATGGTTACGACGGACGGTGGACAATTGAAATGGTATGTTCCGTATATGAGTCGCAAATCAATAAAAAGCGCATATATTTTCCCCTAAAAGAAAGGAAACATCCATTAATTGGATTTAAAGTGTAACCAACGACCGAAGAGGTCATAAAACATATGTTGGAACTTGAATCTCGTGGGTCGGATGTTGTCAAGATCGTAACGACTATCAACACCGAAGAAGAACTGACCGAAGTTTTACGCACAACGATTGCATTGAATCACGAACTTGAAACACCGTTTATTCATCTTTGCAGTGGGAAGTATAGCCGTCCGCACCGTTTTATGTGCCCTGTTCTCGGTACATTGATACTTTTTGCCGTTCCCCAATATGTCGAGCAATCTCCGGGTTTCTTTCAACCGACCATAAAATCTATGAAAGCGGTGTTAGTGTTATAATTACTATGGTAATGCACAAAAAAAAGTTATACTCAAATTATAATTTTTATGAATCCTATTTTTTATAGATATTTATTACATGAAAAAAGCAAAACCTACTCCTAACTGTCAATTTATCTGTTCACTACTAGGAATTTTAATATTCTCAATAATATCTTGTACAGATAAAACCCAAACTCTGAGCTCAACCAAGCCCAATATCATTATAATACTGGCCGATGACATGAGTTATTATGACCTAAGTGGGCTGGGGCAGGAAAAATTATCAACGCCAAATATTGATAAGTTACTGCAAAACGGGTTGTTTTTCAACAATGCCTATGCCGGTTCTTCCGAATGTGCCCCTTCGAGGGGGAGCCTTTTGACAGGGAAAAACATGGGGCATTGCCGGATTCGGTTGAATAGTTCTGTCAGAGGCCAGGAATATTTACAAGATAGCGACACTACAATTGCCGAAATGTTAAAATCAGCCGGATATAAAACAGGAACGGTAGGGAAATGGGGCGTTGGGCTGCCCGGCACAGAAGGCACTCCCAACAAACAAGGCTTCGACTATTCTTGCGGTTTTTACGACCAGTTAAGGGCGCATACCTTCTACCCTTTCTATTTGATGGAGAATGATTCGGTTGTGCCAATCCCTGAAAATTATGGATTCGACATGGCTGATACATACCTGCATAACAAACATGCCACAGGTATACACAGCTATACAGAAACCGGAGAATTAATTCCGAAAGGGATTAAAGATCCTTCAAAAGCAATAAACTCACAGGACTTTATTCATCAAAAAGCAATTAATTTTATTCATAATAATTATCAAAATCCATTTTCCCTGTATTATGCGACGCAACTACCCCATGGACCTGTCATCACGCCGAGTATTCGTGAATACATGAACAAACCATGGGATCAGAAACACAAAGAATGGGCAGCCATGATGGGGCATCTCGACCGTTGTGTTGGCGATATTGTTAAGACGATTGATCAATTGGGGCTTTCGGATAATACCATCATCTTTTTTGCCAGCGATAACGGCTATGCACAATACGGCTATTTCCACCGAAAACCATACCAAGACGATCCTGTTTTTAGAAACAAAGGTTCCTGGAAAGGGGGGAAATTTATTCCATTGGATGGTGGTGTAAGGATTCCTTTTCTTGTCAATTGGCCAGGAAAAATTAACCCGGGGATTTCGGATGAAGTAGTTACGCTATATGATTTACTGGCAACCTCCTGTGACCTTGCAGGTGTAAAACAACCGGAAAATGATGGAAAAAGTTTAGTCCCGTTGTTGAATGGGGAGAAATTAACAGGCCATCTCCACAAATATTTGTATTGGGAAGGTGGCACGCATAATAAAACTGCACAGTCGGTAAGGTATGGCAACTGGTTTGCTTTCAGTGCACATCCCGATTCATCTGTCCAGTTGTGGGATGTGTCAAAAGATACGTCCTGCATGCACGATCTGGCTTCCGAAAACACACAAGTTGTTGACGAGGCAATAGCAATATTTAATAAAGAACATACGCCAAGTGAATGGTACGTTGAACCTGGAGAAGATGAAGCAAGCATTCAAATGAAACGCCAAAAGATGGAAGAAGAAGGGGGCGTACTAAAAAGTATTAAGGGGAATTCGATATATCCTTGGAAACTAAGGGACTGTGCTGTAACAAATTGACATGCAAGAATGGTACCTACCAACGATCTTTCAAAAAAAGAAGACAAAGTACATTACGATACTTCCGGGCAAATAATTCTTGGGAAAAGATTTGGGGAAAACCTGTGTGAGATAATGGAAAAAATAAAAAACAACTGAAAAATGAAAAATATACTTATTATTTGTGCAATTACCTTGATGGCCTGCAACAGGCCAAGCCACCCTCCCAAATTAATAAATACCATCCATGGAAAAGCCAAAGGGCTAAGTTGCGAAGCAAGCATTATGCGGCGTGACCCCAGCGATATAATCAAAGTTAAAAATACGTATTACATCTGGTATTCGAAACGATACCTAAAAGATGGGACACACCTGTTCCCTGGCGATCACAATGCGGCAAATGGCTACCATGCAGACATATGGTATGCTACTTCAAAAAATGGCAAAGAATGGGAAGAAAAAGGCGTTTGCGTAAAAAAAGGAGGTATGGGCGACTGGGACGGGCAAAGTGCTTTCACTCCCAATATTTTAGTCTGGAAAAATAAATATTACCTGTTTTACACCGGAGCACCTAAACCTTTTACCAACCAAGGAAATAAAGTAACCAAAACTGCCATAGGGATTGCTGTTTCGGATTCGCCTGATGGCCCATGGGAAAAATTAGATAACCCGGCATTGCTTTGCAGCGACAATCCCGATGATTTCGATAGCATGCGTGTAGATGATGCCTGTTTGGTGGTCAGGGACGGCAAAATATACTTTTATTATAAAGGGCGCAAATGGGACGACACCCCGGGGCATACAAAAATGGGGGTGGCGATTGCAGAAAACCCGGAAGGCCCTTATTTGAAACATGGACAAAACCCAATCATCAAAGGTGGGCATGAAGTAATGGTTTGGCCATTCGGCACAGGTGTTGTTGCCATGATAAACATTGGCCCCGAAGGATTAAAACAAACGCTTCAATATTCTCCAGACGGGATTCATTTTTCCACATTACAAAGCATTGGTGTGCCGCCTAAAGCCGCAGGGTTCTACAGGCCGGAAGCTTTTACCGGCAGTAAAAAAGGAAAGATGCCCGAGTGGGGAATTGAAATCGAAAAACAAAAGGATAAATTACCCGGGCTTGGTTGGGTTGGAATAGAATGGACAACAAAATAAACCTTAAATATTCAACACTATGATAAGGATAATATATATAGCAAATATTTGGATATTGCTTACATCGTTTGCCACAGCAAAAAACAAACAAATTGATGTATATTTAATTGGCGGGCAGTCGAATGCCACGGGGCAAGGCTACTTGGTGAATATGCCCGGAGATTTTAAAACTGACACAACGGTATTGTTTTACTATTCAAAATTCCTGAAGGGCGGCGGGGCTTCTGAAACCTGGCAGCCCTTGTGCCATGCTTCATCAAAGCCTCATAAATTTGGCGTAGAACTGAGTTTAGGGACTGAACTGAAAAAATTATCCGGAGGAAAAGAAATAGCCATCATTAAGCACGCCCTATCAGGATCCAACCTTTACAACCAATGGAATCCGGGCACAAGCAATAAGGACACAATAAATTTTGGGGAAGAATATAAAAAATTTGTAACTACTGTTAATGAAGGGATGGAAAAACTCCGCAAAAAAGGTTACAAACCCCGGATACGGGCAATGGTATGGCAACAGGGCGCAGGAGATGCACATGAAAATGCCGGATTGGAATATTCCAGGGTTTATGGTAAAAACCTGAACCATTTTATAAAAAGGGCGAGGCAACAGTTCCAATGTCCCAAAATGCTTTTTATTTATGGCTATTCAATGCCAGTCCCGCAAAAAAGGTTCATTGGCAGGGAAGAAGTCAGGACGGCACAGGAACACATCGACCAAAATTCCGGTCACCCATTGGCTGTCAAGAGAGCTTTTTTAATCGACACCGATGATTTGCCCCTACGCTGCGATGAGCCAAACACCCCTTATCCCGATGACAAAGCGCATTTCAACACTTACGGGATATTGGAACTCGGGAAACGGTTTGCCCAAAAAATTCATGAAAAAAGCAAATAAGAAAGATTTGGCATGAAAATGAAACGGTTTAACTATTTCCTCGCCATACTGGCCATAATGGTTTTTACAGGGTGCAAAAAGGAGGCTCCTTTTCAAAAGCCCAACATCCTTTTCATCTTGGTTGATGACCTGGGGTGGGCAGATTTAGCTTATACAGGAAGCCAGTTTTATGAAACACCTAATATAGACAAGCTGGCATTGCAGGGGATGGTATTTACCGATGCTTATGCTACAGCCCCTGTTTGCTCCCCATCGCGGGCTGCGGTTATGAGCGGGAAATACCCGGCACGGCTTAACCTTACCGATTATATTCCCGGGAACAGGGCTTATGGGCCACATAAAAACCAAAAACTGGCCTCCATGCCTTTTCAGTTATTTCTTGACACTTCAAAAGTTACGGTTGCCGAAGCATTAAAAGCCGAAGGTTACAAAACTTTTCTTGCCGGGAAATGGCACCTGGGCGAGGAGGAAGCCTTTTTCCCCGATAAACAAGGGTTTGACATCAACCTTGGCGGTAACGGAAAGGGGCATCCCAAAAGCTATTTCTCGCCTTACCAAAACCCTCAATTGGAAAATGGTTTTAATGGTGAATACCTAACCGACCGCCTGACATATGAAACTATTAAGTTTATTTCAGGTGAAAAAGAAAAACCTTTTTTTGCCTTCCTTTCGTTTTATACAGTACACCTGCCATTACAGGCAAAACCAGAAAAAGTTAAAAAATACCATGCAAAGCTGGATTCAATGGATTATCCCGAAGAAGGCGGTTTTTGCAAACATGGTAAAACTTGGGGCAAAAATAGGCAGGACAACCCGGAATACGCTGCTATGGTAGAAAGCTTGGATGACAACATCGGGCTTTTAATGGAGGCTTTAAATGAAAATGGATTGGCAGGGAATACGGTTGTTATATTTACCTCCGACAACGGAGGGATGTCAATCGCAGGCAACCCTGAAATTATCCCCACCAGCAATGCCCCCTTGCGCGCAGGGAAAGGATACCTGTATGAAGGAGGTATCCGCGAACCGCTCATTATTCGTTGGGATGGGAAAATAAAGGCTGGCACAGAATGCAACACCGCTGTTACCGGAACCGATTTCTTCCCCACAATATTGGATTTGGCAGGAATTAAGCATCCCAAAAAATATTCCGATGGTATCAGCATACTTCCCCTGCTCCAAGGAAAAAGTATTGATGAACGGCCCATTTTCTGGCATTTCCCGCACTACAGTGGGGGGCTGGGGGGGAAACCATCAGGGGCAGTCAGGCTGGGCAATTATAAGTTGATTGAGTTTTACGAAGACATGCATGTGGAATTATATAACTTGAAGAAAGATTTAAGTGAAACCAATGACCTTTCTTCAGCGTTGCCTGAAAAAACGGAAGAATTAAAAAATTTGCTGCATCAATGGAGAGACGAAATGGATGCACAGATGCCTGTCCCTAATCCTTATTATGAAAAACAAATTAAAACGCTGTATGATTAGCACAATGAAAAAACAAAAGACAACCTGTTTTTATCTGACACTTTTACTGGGATTCTTATTGCTGAGTTCCTGTGAAAGGAAGGAAAAATTCCCCAGCCATAACCTTGAATTCAAAGGACTTGCAACAACCTGGGATGAAGCAATCCCATTGGGCAACGGTATTTTAGGCGTGCTAATCTGGCAAAAAGATGGCAAACTGCGCTTCTCATTGGACCGGGCCGATTTATGGGACTTGCGCCCAATGGCAAGGATGAATTTTGACAAGTGGAAATTTAAAGATGTTTATCAACACTGGAATAACGGCACTTACGATGAAGTTTATAAAGAATTGGATTCCCCTTCCAAGCTATACCCTGCCCCATCGAAAATCCCGGCAGCAGCATTGGGATTCAACATTGAAGCACTGGGGAAAGTAAAGTCGGTTGAACTGGATCTTGACGGTGCTGTATGTATTGTCATATGGGAAAATGGGACAAAGCTAAGTACCTTTGTCCATGCCTACAAACCTGTTGGCTGGTACAAATTCGAAAACCTTTCAGCATCAATTGACATCGAATTAATCCCCCCGGCATATAACCGCCCAGGTGATGGAGTTAGCGTAAACCAATCGGGGAGCGATCTCGATCGGCTAGGGTACTCACAAGGGAAAACCGAAAAAAAAGGAAATACTTTAATATATAACCAGGAAGGATGGGACGGCTTTTCCTACCAGGTCTATTCAGGATGGGAAGAGGAAGGAACCAGCTTGACCGGATGTTGGTCGGTGTCATCTGCCAATAAAACATGGGATGTTAGCCCACTGGCTAGCGAAAATGTGACAGAAGCTTTGAGAGGAGGCCTTGACAGCAATTTTGGCAGCCACCTGGCCTGGTGGGAAAAATACTGGGATAAATCATCTGTATCGATCCCAGATACTGTACTTCAAAAACAATATGAACTTGAAATGTACAAGTTTGGTTCGATTGCCCGCGCCAACACCCCTCCCATTTCGCTTCAGGCAGTGTGGACTGCCGATAATGGTAAGCTGCCTCCATGGAGAGGTGATTTCCATCATGACCTTAACACCCAATTGAGCTATTGGCCGGCTTATGCAGGCAACCAACTCGACTTGGAAGAAGGCTTTATAAACTGGCTGTGGAAATACCGTCCGGCATTCAGCAAATACACAAAAGACTACTTCGAAACTGATGGGCTTAATGTCCCAGGGGTAACTACGCTGGAAGGGGAACCCATAGGAGGTTGGATCCAGTATTCCCTTGGGCAAACTGTTTCGGCATGGCTGGCACATCACTTTTACCTGCATTGGAAATTCACCATGGACCGCGATTTTTTAAAAGAAAAAGCCTATCCGTGGTTAAAAGAAACCGCTGTTTTTCTCGACCATATTTCAGTAAGGGACGATCAAGGAAACCGTAAACTCAAGATCAGCTCAAGCCCTGAAATTTATAACAATTCAAAAGAAGCATGGTTTTCAGAGACCACCAATTTCGATTTGGCACTGATCCGCTGGGATTATGAAAAAGCAGCGGAACTGGCCGATGAACTGGGACTGGCCGACGAAGCGGCCCGTTGGCGGCAAATACTATCTGAATGGCCGGGATATTCAGTCGATGATTGTGGTTTGATGTTTGCCCCGGGCTTCCCCTACAACGAATCGCACCGACATTTCTCACACCTGATGGCATTTCACCCATTAGGGCTTATCGATTTTTCAAATGGGCAGCCCGACCGGGATATTATCCAAAAAACTTTGTTCAATCTTGAACATAATGGACCGGACAGGTGGACCGGATATTCCTATAGTTGGCTGGGGAATTTGTATGCCAGGGCTTTTGAAGGCGAAAAAGCAGCAGGGGCGCTCAAGACATTTGCCCAATGTTTTTGCTTGAAAAACTCATTCCATGTAAATGGGGACCAAACAAAATCGGGGAAATCAAAATACACCTATCGCCCGTTCACCTTGGAGGGGAACTTTGCATTTGCATCCGGTGTGCAGGAAATGCTACTTCAAAGCCATAGTGGGACAATCGAGGTTTTTCCGGCAATCCCGGCACAATGGGCCAATGTGGGTTTCGAAAAACTTAGGGCACAAGGAGCCTTTATTGTCTCCGCTCAAAGAGAAAACGGGAAAAACCGGTTGGTTGAAATTATAGCTGAAAAAGGGGGGACATGCAAATTAAAGAACCCCTTTGGCAAAAATACTTGTTCTATTAAAGCAAGTTGGGAAGGGCAAATGGATTGCAATGGGGAAGTTATTGAAATCAATTTCCCGGTTAATGGAAAAGCAATTTTAAAAATGGAATAAATAAAAATGGAAAATAAATACCACATTAGTAAAAAATATTCTTCGCAATCCTTTTGTTTTTTGCTTCAGAAATGGCAATTGCCCAGGGAAAGAATATACATTCCTTTAAACTTGGTAAAGAAGAATTTTTACTTGATGGGAAACCATTTCAAATAATTTCCTTGGGCGTTACTGGAATATCGGCCCGCAACAAAGGTTGTACTGCCCGTCCACCTGGCTAAAAGAAGGGGAGAATGAAATAGTTGTCTTTGATATGCACCAAACCGAACCGGGAAAAGTAACGGGCGAGAAAACCTTAGGAAATAATTAATCAAAAAAAATGACACAAAATAAATTATACCGCAGGGATTTTATCAGGCAAACAGCACTTGGATGCACTGCAATAGCTTCGGTCTTGCCAATGTTGTCGTGCCACGGGAAACAAGCTGCATTAAAAATACCGATGCCAACACCAGCCCAGGTTTCTTGGCAGGATTGCGAACTAGGGATACTTTATTCTTTCGACCTGGCAATTGCAGCAGGGCGTTTCGATGTGAAAAACAATGCTTATAAAGAAATTTTCGACCCTCAAAAGTATAATCCCGAGAAACTGGACACTGGGCAATGGATTGAAGCAGCCAAGGCTGCCGGGGCAAAATATGCCATTTTTACGGCAACCCATTTCAACGGTTTTATGCAGTGGCAAAGCGATATTTATCCCTACGGGCTAAAACAGGCTAAATGGAAAAACGGGAAAGGTGACGTGGTTGGCGATTTTGTAAATTCATGCAACAAAGCAGGGATAAAGCCCGGATTGTTTATGAGTACCCACCGGAATGCTTATTGGCAGTTATGGGGGCATTATGTCGACTGGGGAAAAGGGAAAGGCACCCCAAAGCAGGAAGGGTTTAACAGGGTGGCGGAAAGGATGTTTGAGGAACTGTGTTCACGTTATGGAGAGTTGGTGCAGGTTTGGTTCGATGCCGGAGCCAAACTCCCTCATGAAGGAGGATCTGATGTGTTGTCCATATTCGACAAATACCAGCCAAACTCGGTTTTTTATAATTCCTCGAAACGTTCCGGTTACCGTTGGATAGGCAACGAAAGCGGTTATGCAAATTACCCGTGCTGGGCAACCATGCCTGTGGGCGATGGCCATATCTCGCACAATGCACCTTCGTGGAAACCAATCCTTGAAAGTGGCGACCCTGACGGGGAAATATGGTCGCCGGGAATGGTAGATGTGCCCATGCGCGGGACAAATAGCGTACATAACTGGTTTTGGGCGCCCGGGCAGGATCAATGTATATATCCAAAAGAAAAACTGGTAGAGATGTATTATAACTCTGTTGGGAGAAATTGCAACCTGATCATAGGCGAAGTCATTACACCAGAAGGGCTTGTCCCCGAAACTGACATTCAACGCTTAAAAGAATTTGGAGATGAGATAAAAAAACGTTTCTCTAGCCCTTTGGGTAAAACTTCAGGAGAAGGGAATGAATTTATAATGGAACTTCCATCAAAATGCAAAGTCAACCATATAATAATCCAGGAAGACATAAAGTATGGAGAACGGATACGTAAATATGTGGTTGAAGGTAAGGTTGAGGGCAACTGGATTAAATTGTGTGATGGCGAGTCTATTGGACATAAACGTATCCAGCAATTCAAAGATGTTGTATGTACTGCATTAAGGCTTAAAATAAGTAAGGGCATTGCATGCCCATTAGTAAAAAACTTTTCAGCATATATTGTTTAGTGCATCCATATATTAGAAATGAAAAAAATAATCAAAAACCGTCAAAACAGGACAGTTGGAGAAAAAGCAATTTATATATTTGATGCATAAACCAAAAGGATTTTAAAATGGCCAGATTATCAAAACTTATTGTATATTCCCTGTTCTTGTTGCCCATAATATCGTGCAACGAAAAAAAAGAAGCCTGCACCGCCAAACCCAACATCCTGTTCCTTTTTGCCGACGACCAAAGGGCTGATGCCTTGGGATGTGCGGGTAACCCATATATAAAAACACCTAATATCGACAAATTGGCAGAGAGCGGGGTACGTTTCTCCAACAATTACATCATGGGCGGCCACCACGGGGCTATTTGTGCGCCCAGCCGTGCAATGCTTATGAGCGGGCAAAGCTTGTTCCATTTATATTCCGGTTTTGACATGAAAAAATGGGTGGACGACAAAGTTTTAAACGATGAAATAACCATGCCTGCTTATTTTACCGGACACGGCTACGAAACTTTTGGGACTGGCAAATGGCACAACGGGGCACAAAGTTTCGAAACTTCGTTCCAGCATGGCGACAATGTTTTTATCGGCGGCATGTGCGACCATTTCAAAGTACCTTGCCGGACACTGGAAAACGGTAAGCTCTCGAAACCTGTTACAAAAGGTTACTCTACCGACCTGTTTGCCGATGCCGCCAAACAATTTTTAGACGGTTATGCCAAAGGTTCACGCGAGAAACCGTTTTTTTGCTATGTGGCCTTCACTGCCCCCCACGACCCCCGTTCGCCGCGTGAAGGCTATATTGGCATGTACCCTGACGAGGCGGTTCCTGTACCGGCAAATTTCAAAAAAGCACACCCCTTTGAGTTCGACAATATGCAAATCCGCGACGAAACCCTTGCACCATGGCCGCGCACCCCGGAAATAATCCAAGCTTCAATTGCCGACTATTACGGGTTGATCTCCCATATCGATGACAGGGTTGGCGACATTATTTCAACGCTAAAAGAAAATGGGCTGTACGAAAATACTATAATCGTGTATGCTGCCGACAACGGCCTGGCAATTGGCAGCCACGGACTGTTGGGCAAGCAAAACCTTTACGAACACAGCATGAAAGTGCCTTTGATCATGGCAGGCCCGGGAATACCCAAGGGGGGCACTTCTCCTGCGTTTACTTACATGTACGATATGTTCCCCACGCTTTGCCAGTTGAGCGGGCTCCCTTTGCCCGAAGGGGTAGAAGGCAAAGACCTGTCGCCTGTAATAAAAGGGGAAAAGCAAGGCGTGCGCAAGTCTATATTTACCGTTTACCGCAATACAGTGAGGGCTGTGCGGCAAGGGCAATGGAAATTGATCCGTTACCCTGAAAGGGGCTACACCCAGCTTTTCAACTTGGGCAACGACCCGTATGAAATCAACAACCTTGCAGCCGACCAGCAATACAATGCAAAAATAGATTCCCTGCTGGGTTTGTTAAAACAATGCCAGCACGAAGCAGGCGACACGGTTGCCCTGACAGCAAATAAAACCCTCCCGCTTGGATACGATTATAAAAAATTGAAACAAACCCAGGATCAGTTTCAGCCGGAATATGTCCTGAAAAAATATTTTGAAGAAATAGAATAAACAAACGCCTAAATATTAAAATGTTAGCCACGCAAATTGCATATGGCAGGTTATTGTTAATAACCGAATTACACAACAATACCCCGGCAAACATGACATAATAATTTTTTATTAATTTTACAGTCTCGCAGGGATATGGACATAAAAGACAAATATATTCTCCGTGAAGGCTGGGTTTCCATTGTGGGGAACATTATGCTTTTCGCCTTAAAATACTGGGCTGGTATTGTTACCGGCTCGCTGGCATTAATTGCCGATGCCTGGCACACGTTGTCCGACTCGGTTTCTTCGGTTATTGTCTTAATCGGAGGGAAGATATCAAAAAAACCTGCCGATGACGAACATCCTTTCGGGCATGGAAGGGCAGAACATATTGCCGCCATAATTATCGGCGTTTTGCTGGCCATTGTGGCATTCGATTTTGCGCTCGGGGCATTCGAAAAATTCAGATCAAAAGAAAAGGTTGACTTTGGTATTGCTGCATGGACCGCCACAATTATTTCCATTGCCGTAAAAGAAGGCATGGCCCAATATGCCCTATGGGGGGCAAGGAAAACAGGTTCTCATATCCTCATGGCCGATGGCTGGCACCACCGGACAGATTCACTTTCATCGGTAATAATCTTGATAGGGATTGCCGTTGGGAACTACTTTTGGTGGATCGACTCGGCTTTAAGTTTTATTGTTGCGGCCATGATCGCCTGGGTCAGTTATAAAATCCTGTCAGAAGACATTAACCCCCTGCTGGGGGAAAGCCCTTCGAAAGAGATCTTGCATGCCGTCCGCGAAACAGCCAGGAAAAACTGTCCACTGCCCCTGCATTTGCATAACATCCGTTTCCACAATTACGGTAACCATATCGAATTGAGTTGCCATATAAAACTTCCCGCCAAGATGACCCTGGAAGAAGCACATAAAATTTGCTCCAAGATAGAAGGGGCATTAAAAGATGAGTTCGGATATATTTTGACCATCCACCCCGAACCCATCACGTGTGAAGGCCTACAAGAGCATCAAGGTTAAAACTCAATATCGTACAAACCAACCCCGTCTTCGCGAAAAGTTTTTACGCTGATGTCGGTCATGGGGTGTTTTATAAGTTGCATCAACAATTCAGGGTTGATGGTGGACGAGTGGGCACGTTTCATGCTTACACGGTAAATTTGGTCCACTGTTTTGAAACTGGCGGCCAAAACTTTTGTGTTCAACCCGTATTCAATTATATTCTGGGCAATATCCCCTACCACGTCAATGCCGTGAGACGAAATATTATCGAGGCGGCTCACATACGGAGCTACAAAATCGGCTCCGGCCTTAGCTGCGACCAAAGCCTGTTGTTGGGTAAAGATAGCTGTTGCCGTAACATTGATCCCTGCATCTTTTAGTATCGACATTGCTTTATAGCCCTGTGGGGTTACAGGGATTTTGGTATAATAATTATCTCCAAAATCAAAATATGTCTTGTACCTTTTTGCTTCCCTTACAATATCCGCTGTTTCTTCGCTCATTACCTGGATGTGGATCATGCCATCCCCAACAATCTGTTTAATGTCATCTATGGCTCTTGAAAGCGGGTGCCCCGATTGTTTCAAAATTGTCGGGTTAGTGGTCACCCCTTCCAAGGGGAAAAAAGCGTATAACTCCTTAAGGGCTTCAATGTCGGCCGTGTCTGCCATGTAAATCATAATCCTTTGTTTTTTTATTATTGAAAAATATACAACCTTATTGTGTAGATATGTGTTATTGGCCTTGTAAGAGACGGCAAATGTCAGGATTCCTTTTGGAAAATATTGTCGGTTTTGTGTTTAAATGAGAAAACTTCACTTTTTCTTTAAGTGGAATATACAGGGACAGGTTATAAAACCTTATCCGTTCCCTGCTCATTGGCGAGAGTGCCACTTTGAGTGGTGTTATCCCCCGGCACGGCCCTTCCCTGCCCCTGGCTTTTGTCCGGTATAGAAATGTGGTGCCCCAGCTCTCTCCGCGTTGCTTAGGTCACAATAACCACACCCGATGCACATCTGGAGCAAATTAGTGTATTCTTGGCAATTATTATTTCCATTTTTTATTGTCTATTCCTGCTCCCTTCATATATTATTGGGCACTTGATTATTTGCCGTAATTCTTGTCAGTATTAATCCGCAATTTTTTTATGGTACAATAGAGGCCCTCCCACCGTAAGGCTAAATGGCAAAAACATCCAACCCCTCAACGAAAAACCATGTCCCGGGAGTTTGATACTACGGCTATTTTCCGCTTATAATAATTAAGCATCTCCTGTTTCGATTCCTCATAGCCTGAAAACGGGTTGTCCATTATAAAAACGCAGTCTTCGACAACTACGATGCCAAAATTTGCAGTTTTGTTGTCAGATCCGGCAAGTAGGTTGATCCCCGTATCGCGCTGCAACATGCATTCGTTTAATGCCCCCCCTACGTAAAGGATTACCTTGATTTTCTCTTTCCACAAAACATACCTGAATTGGTCGTATGTCGACAATACATATTCGCCCGCCAAAGGGGTAAGCAGGGCAGAGATGTCCCTTTTGCCTTTAGGGTTAATTGAATATGCCGCGCTCCTCCCTTCTTCGCGTTTCCCTTTAATTATTTTGTTGTACGCATTTTCAGCGGGCCATTCCAGGAATGCCGCAGCCGGGGCGGCACGCTTTCCAAGGTTATGTCCGATATAATCGTCGACTTCCTTTTTAATGGCATGATATTGAGGGTATTTGTCTACAACAGGGTGGTTGGGGGCATGGATTACAGTAACCCCGTTTTCCCTGCACTTACAAAGCAATCCCCTGGTATTCTTGATACAATTTACAACTTCAGGGTTGTTGTCGTTATCAAAAGTATTCCACGTATCTACCATGACTATTGCTACTTCATTCGTTGGGACTTCAATTTCCGCCAAGCCTTCCCCATTAATAAGAGTGTGGTTGTTGCTACTGTCTTTCTGCAACTTGAAATTTGGCAGGAAACGGAAAGGTATGTTTACATACTTGTTTCCGTCACCTTTCGATTGACCATAGAGCCATATTGCCGGGTGGCGCACAGGTAGGTTGCGGATTACTTCCTTATTGGTTGGGTTTGCCGGTAATTTTAGATATTGAGCTATGTATTCCGGCTTGTTATATGCAAGTCCGGCAAAAAGCAGGCTCGATTGCCTCGCCGGCCACAAATCCCATATATAGACATCTTGTTTGTAAGGCCAGCTTTTTTTGTCGGCAATAAACGGGAATATGAACTCCATGCCTTTTGCCAGCGATTTCCCATCGGCTGTGGTAAATTCCCATAAATTATCCTCAGGGCATGAAAGTATCTCTGCCACATTGCACATAGCATCGATATTGAACAAAGAATAACCATAAGGCTTGGTCCGTTCCAGCTCAAGGGGGAAACTCCCATCGGTCTCCATCTGTCCTGGCAACAGCACATCCTTAAAACGGTCTATGCACATTTGGGTTACGTCCCGGTTTCCCGTAAGGCGTGCCATAGAAGCAGCGGTTGCCACCCAGCAAGTAGCGTGGTTGTTTTTTGTGTTCATCTCGTCTGTCCCATATTGGTGGGCAAGCATCCATCCGAGGAAACGGCTAAACCATTCTTTTATTTTTATAGACTGCCCCCTTGGGATTGCAGCCCTTTCAGAAAGTATTTTCACCGACTGGCATACCTCAACCAGGTGGTAAGCATCTATCAGCCCGATGCCGCGACCGGTAACCCGCCCGTAAATTGCCTGTGCGTATAACATATTCGGGTTCATCATGGTAGCCGTGTCCACAAACCATGCATTAAGGTGGGCAAGTGCATTGTCGGCATATTCTTGCTTACCGGTAATGAGCCATGCAGAAGTCAAGGTTGACACTATTTCGTTCATCCGTACCATTGCATGGCGGTGTTCCGAAAAGTTGCCAGGGTTGCTCTGCCCGTCCCTGCGTATATACGGTCCTTCAGGGTCGTTGGGGTCGGGCCACCAGTAATCTCCTTCTGAATAGAAATCGTGCAGCCCTCCGGCACTACGCCTACACTGAAAACTTGTAACAGTTATTGGCTCCTCATGCAAAAGAAGGCCTGCCTTTTCAAGTGTTTGCCTGCCAATCCTGTCAAGTATCTGTTTTTGCAGCCCCTCTGTTGTGCTGTTTTTGCATGCCGATATGAATAAGGGGAATAATAAAACCAAAAGGAATTTCTGTGCCATAACTTAAAATAGGTAATTTTAATGATCAATATTTAAACTCTGCCCCAGATTTTATTTTATCCAGGCGTTCGCGCATGGTTTCCAGGTGGTATTTGTATACATCTCGCGGGGAGCAGTTATTTTCCTTGCACACTGCCGCAGCATAACCTACCACCACGCCCATTTGTGTTGTAGTGTGCATTACGCGGGGGCTGCCCAGTCCAACATGGGTAGCAGAGAAACAACGCCCTGCCATAAACAGGTTGCCAATATCTTTAGAATACAGGCAACGGTACGGGATTTTGTATTGTTTAACTTTTGTAAACCTGGCTTCTGTGAGGAAATCATATTTCCCGCCACGTGGGTAGTGGATATCGATGGCACGCACTTCTTCCACAAATCCGTCCTCAAAGTCTGGGTGGTCAAGCACATCGCTTTGTTTTAGCACATAGTCGCCCATAATGCGGCAAGATTCGCGTTTGCCTGCCACATAGGCAATCCATTTTAATTTTAGGTTTGCATTTTTGGGGTCTTGTTTTACATTGTGCCAGTTTCCGTAAATGGCGCGGAAAATATGGTCACGTATTTCTTCTGCATCATATATAGTGTTCATATGCAAACCGTATTCCCAGAACCACTCTCCACGGATGGCTTTGTAATCTTTTGCCACGTTTATTGCCCATGGCACTTCGGGGAAAGTGTTTGCTGAAGCTTCTCCTGTCTCCACCGAGTTCCACAAAATAGAATTACCCATGGTCATGCCATCGCCTTTTTCCGGAGCCAGCGATTCACCAAACTCATCGCGGGGTTCGCGCCCCATGCGTATTTCTGCACCAGACCAATAGCCAATCCACCCATCGCCGGTAGCATCTACAAACAGAGGGGCTTCAAAGCAGGTTTCCTTGTGGGTGTGGGTGTTAAAACAATACACCCCGGTAATTTTGTCCCCTTTTTTATGAACTGTGAAAGCACGTGTGTTTGGGAAAACAGAAATGTTTTCCTCTGCCCGCACCACCATTTCGATGGTATCGTTGGCAAAAATGGCTTCTGCATCGCCGTTAGGATAATGCTGTGTGCTCAATTCCTGTACTATAGTATAAAACTCCAGCCCTTCGGTATGCACCCTGACTTCTTTGCTTGCGTTTCCTCCCAGCACCGGGCGATCGTTGATCAGTGCCACTTCCAGACCGTTGCGTGCGGCCGCAACTGCCGCGCCACAACCTGCCAGCCCGCCGCCAACTACGACCAAATCAAAATTGCCTGCATTTTCAGGTGGGGGTATGCCCAGTTTTTCTCTTCGCCAGCAGCCCATTTCATCCAACCCTAAAGGGGGGGTGTCGTTTTTGTCTTTTGAAAAATAAATAGCATCGCAACGGCCTTCAAAACCGGTTTCGTCTTTCAATTCAACCTGGAGTTTTTTTGAATCAGGGACTTTTATTTTGCCTGCCTGCACCCACTGCCAGCCTTTGTTTACGCCAAAGGTCCTTGGATATTCCTTCCCGTCAAAAATAATTTTGAACCTACCTGGTGTTTCAGCCCGATCGGGGATCCAGTCTTTGGTACGCACCCAAAACCAGTATTTGCCGCTTTCGGGCAACTTAACGGTGGTCTTGGCATTTTCAACCGGCCTGCCCATACCGTGCGCCAGCAAATACGGCGAGCCCATCGAAGGGATAAACTGTTGATCGACCACCCAGCCCCCTTTTTCGTCAAAGCTTTCAGCCTCTACCAGTACTGACGGGGTTTGGGCAAAGATGAAATTAGAAACAAAAATTAACAGAATGGCGTTGATTTTATTCATCTCGCTTTTATTTTAATTCTTGTAAAAAAATGGTGTTCCCCCCTCCCTGCGCCATGCTTATTTGCAGTTTGTCGCCTGACGAAACAATTTCTCTTGTTATTTTGTATGATTCTTTGTTGTCCAGGAAATGGGAATCCCCGGCATCGCTGTAGATAGCCGCCTGGTACTTTTTCCCTTGTGGCAAGAAGCCCAAACCTATTTCTATATTGCGTGCTTCCCTGTTTGTAAGCGAACCGATAAACCAATCATCCCCTGCTTTCCGGGCAACGCTGATATACTCCCCTATTTCCCCGTCAAGCACATTAAAACTGTCGAACTGGGCCGGCATTTTACGGACACAGTCAAACAAATCGTCCTTTTTTAAATATTCCTCTGGGCTGTCGGGCAACACCATCCACCCGCTATAGGTAACCACTAATTTTGCGACTTCGGCGGCAACTGTCCCCGGTATTTCTTCAAAAACCCGCATCCTAGGCAGTGCATTGTTTAAGCCGAACCAGCCGTTGGTATAGTCCAGTGGGCCGGCAAGCATATTTACAAATGGCGAGGTAACTGCTGTTTCGGGGAAGTAAGAGCGTTTGCCATCGGCCTGTGCATGGCAAAATTCTTTGGTGACAAGGTTGGGGTATGTGCGCCGGTCGCCGCTGGGGGGAACAGGGTTGTCGTGGAAATCGACCATAAGTTTATATTTTGCACAAAGCTTTACCACTTCCCGTGTATGCCTAACCTTTTCTTCCCAGTCCCCCTTCATAAAACCATATTTTACGCCAACAGCGCCCCAGTCGGCAAACTGTTTCAATACCCGCTCCAAGCCAAATTTTTTCGCGCCCACGTCATTTAAATACAGTATTACCCCTATGCCTTTTTCTTTTGCATAAGCCATACATTCTTCTATGTCTACCCCCTCGCGGGCTGCAGTGGGATCTGATGAGTCGCTGAACTCAGGCCCGTACCAGTCGGCATCGATCAATAAATACTGGATGTTGTTCTCTGAAGCAAAGTCGATTAACCTTTTATGAGAAGTCGTATTCAAACCGTATTCAAAACCATCTTTGGCCTTGTATCCCCAAACGCGCCAGTCCCAAAGCGATTTGCCGGGTTTTATCCACGAGGTGTCTTCTATTTTGCATGGCCCGTTCAGGTTTACTAGCAGGTTTGAGCCTACCAAACTGCCGGGGCTGTCCCCTATGATGAAAGTACGCCACGAGGTTTTCAGTTCCCCTTCTTCTGAAGTCCCATTTATTGAGAACTCCAAATTTTTTTCACTCCCGGCAAGGCTTATTCCCAAAGGGGCATAACGTATTATCTCTGCTTCGAGTATTGCCATATACACTTTGTCTTGGATTTCGAGCACCATGGGAGGCCTCACCCCTGTAAGTGTAGACGAAGAACATTTCAACGGCCCCACATTGTGGTGTTCGCCATTATAGGACCAAAATGTAAAATCGTCCTTGAAATGTAATTTTGTGCTTTCGCTGTCCCACCTGATACTGCCTCCCGAACTATCCCTTACTATGTAGCGGTAGGCAAAGCCATCGTTGTAGCAGCGAAAAACCAAGTCGCAGGAGGTTTTTCCCCCCGTAGTTGGCAAAAGGTGAAATATTTTTTCATTATAGTGATCCTTAACGGTTTTATTTTTACCGTTTACCGTCTCCCATGTCCCGTCAAAAGCTGATTCTTCAACGCTTTCAATATTTAATGACGAAAAATCAAAATCGCGTATTTTCAAACCAATAGGGGAATGCCCAATAATAGAGTCTCCTTTATACAACTGTGACATATATAGCTGTCCGTTCTCGCTACTTAACAATAAAACAATATTGCCATCTGGAGAACTTATTTGAAAATGTTTCTCTTTTGAACAGGAAAACAGGCTTAGCAGTGCTATAATGAAGCAAAAATTTTTCATAAGGTAGTCATTTGATATTTTACTTTCAATGATAGTCCCATTTTTGCATTTTTCAAAATCTCACAGCCTCTTTTAATAGGATTGTACCCGGACTGTTCACATTTACATGTTGCCAACAGCAATTTGCAATTAACACATAGGGTTTTACTTAGAGGTATCCTTGTTGCATGTCGATATACAGAAAGATCCTCTGAGTCATAGCTGTGTCCTGGCAAACGGGACCACATCCTGGCCTACGAATTCATTATCCAGGTATTTAAAATAGCCTGTAATGGCAATCATGGCAGCGTTGTCCATTGTATATTCAAACTTCGGGATAAATAAGTCCCAACGGCATTCCCCAGCGTTTTCGCGGAGTGCTTTGCGAAGCCCTGAATTGGCAGAGACCCCTCCGGCAACGGCAACTTCCTTAATCCCTGTTTTTCTTGCCGCTTTTTTCAGTTTGTCCAGCAAAATATCTATAATGGTTTTTTGTAAAGAAGCACAAAGGTCTTCTTTGTTTTCCTCAATAAACCCCGGATTTTCCCTCATCTTATCCCTAAGGAAGTACAAAAAATTAGTTTTTAGCCCGCTAAAACTGTAATCAAAGTTTGGGATGCGCGGTTTTGAGAAAGCAAACCTTTCCGGATCGCCTTGTTGTGCCAACCTGTCTACATGGGGCCCGCCGGGATAAGGCAGTCCCATGACTTTTGCACATTTGTCGAAAGCTTCGCCGGCTGCATCGTCGATGGTCTGCCCAATTACTTCCATGTCCAGGTAATCGCGTACCAGTATTATCTGGGAATTACCGCCGGAAACCAATAAACACAAAAAAGGGAACTTTGGTGGTTGGTAAATACCTCCCTTCTCCTTGATAAACAAAGCCAGTACATGCCCCTGCAAGTGGTTCACCTCTATTAGCGGGATGCCCAAAGCCAATGAAAAACCTTTGGCAAACGATGTCCCCACAAGCAAAGAACCCAGTAATCCCGGCCCGCAGGTAAACGCAACCGCCGAAATATCTGATTTTAAGATCCCTGCTTTCTTTATGGCCAAATCAACCACCGGGATAATATTTTGTTGGTGGGCCCTCGATGCCAGTTCTGGCACGACCCCGCCGTATTCTTCATGCACTTTCTGGCTTGCCACAACATTCGACATGATAGCACCCCCTTTAACAATTGCAGCCGAAGTGTCGTCGCACGACGACTCAATCCCTAAAATTACAACATCCTTGTTGTTCGCTGTTTTTATACTTGCCATTTATTCCCTGCTTTTTTACAAATAACATCTCTTCAAAATCCCAAATGCCCACTCTTCCCTTTATGCCTTTTCACTTTTTACTTTTGCCTTTCTACTTTTTCTTCAAACTATTGCCTATTGCCTTTTTACTTTTTACTTTTATTAAAATATTATGGTTGAAAAATTATGGCAACACATTTCGCAATACTTTAAGTGAAAAAGTTTAAGTTCGGAACAAAATACAAAAGTATCAAAAAAGGCTGGAAAATATTATTGATAGTACTGGCAACAATCCTTTTGTGGTCTGCGGGCGGCTATTTTGCCATCCAGAGCAGCCGTGTACAAACCTGCCTTACCCAATTCTTTGCCGCGCAGTTGTCGAAACAAATCCATTCGGACATAACTGTCGGGAAAGTCAATATCGCTTTTTTCAACAAAATAATATTGAATGATGTTTTGGTAGAAGATCAGAAAAGCGACACTCTTTTTTATACTAAAAGAGTATTGGCAAAAATAGATACTTTAAAAATAAGGCAAAAGCTAATTTCCATTGACGAGCTTTTTATTGAAGGGAATAAAATAGGGATCGAGAGGGATTCGGCAACCCATTATAATTTCAGCCATATACTAAAAGCCTTTCGGACAAAACAGAAAGACACAATTAACTTATGGAGGATCAACTGCAACAATTTTTCATTCCACCAGTCGGGGGTTTCTTTTAATGATTTGTATGCGAGTGAAAGAAATACTATATACCTAGACAATATCAATTTTAACATTTCGGGCTTTAAGCTGAAAAACGATACTATTTTATTCAAAATAAACGATCTGAACCTAAACGACAGGAAGGACTTGTCCGTAGCCCATTTGGCGGCTAACCTTGCTATCCGGAAAAACAACATCTCCGTTGACAGTATGTATTTAAAAACCGGCTACTCCGAAATACAAAACACATCAATAAACCTCGATTTTGCAGAAAAACAGGAGCGTTCCCTTTCTTCAACTGAAGTCGACATAGTTTTTTCCAACTCAAATATCAGCTTTTACGAAATTGCAGAACTTGTCCCCTCTTTAAAAGGGATGGACATGGGAGTAAACCTGTCGGGGCACATTTACGGCAACACAAACGATTTGAAAGGCAAGGATCTAGTTGTAAAAACAGGCAAGAACACGTCAGCTTATTTCGACTTTTATGTAAACGACCTAACCGATGTGGAAAATATGTACCTGTTTGTCGACCTAAAATTGTCAGAAACTAATTTTTCAGATTTAAGCAAAATAAAACTGCCCCATGGGACAAAGGGCAGGACACTGGATTTTCCGGGATCATTTTATGATGTGGGGACAATAACCTATAAGGGGAATTTTTCTGGTTTCCTAAACGATTTTGTTGCATTTGGCACATTTTCGAGCACATTGGGGAACTTGGCCACCGATGTGTCCGTAACCCCGCAAGCCGGAGGTTCGGTCAAATACCGCGGGAAAGTCAATACAATTGATTTTGAATTGGGCAAATTATTCAATATTAAGAATATAGGTAGCGTTACTTTCGATGGGGACGTTGACGGGGCTTTAAACAAAGATTCAAGATTGTTGACAGGTAAATTTAACGGGCTTATTTCCGAGCTTGAAGCCTATAATTATAAATACCAGAACATTAAACTCGATGGGAGGCTTGACAAACGTATGTTTGACGGCTTGCTTGTTATTGACGATCCCAACTTGAAATTCGACTTTACCGGCCAGGTGAACTTAAACCCTGAAATACCGGTATTCGATTTCAACCTGCACCTTTACAAGGCCCTGTGGGGACAGTTAAATTTAAGTACACATTTCCCTGCCTCGGAAACTGCATTTAACATGAAGGCCAACTTCAAAGGCAACAAACTGGACAACCTCGAAGGGGTAATTAAGGTTGAAGACGGTTTCTACAAAAACCGTAACGGCCAGTTCACCCTAAACGGCATGGAACTAAACTCTGCCCATACAGATAAAGCTAACGTCCTCACTTTTAATTCCGATTTTTTTAATATTAAAGTGGAAGGGAAGTACCATTTTAAGAGTATTTTATGTGCCCTCAAAGGAAACGCCGGGCACTACCTGCCTGCAACCGGTTATGCAGGCACTGCCAGGGCAAAGGACAATATATTTGAATACCAGGTTGATGTAACAGATCTGGATACGTTAACCGCAATCCTTGCCCCAAAATACAAAATTGAAACCCCTTTCTATTTATATGGGAAACTTGATTCTGAAAATACAGTCTTTGAGCTAAATGGCAGTATCCCCGGGGTTGCCACAAAAAAAATACTAGTTAACGATATTTTTATCGGCAACAAGCCCAGTGGTGATGGATATGCATCTAAATTCAGGGCAGGTAAGGTAATGTTGCAAAACGGCATGTCGTTGTATAACCTGTCCATCGATTCCAAAATTTCGGACAACGTTATCGAAAACAAGGTGTCGTGGGCAAACCCAGGCGGGTTAACCTACAGGGGGAACATAAAAACAAAAACAACATTCACAGAGTCCGCTCAGGGCAACCGCCCCATCATTACAATAGAAGGCCCGCCTTCCAAAATTTTTATTGCCGATACCGTTTGGCAAATTGCCCCTTTCAAGGCAACAATCGACTCATCTGCATTTGGCATAAACAATTTCCGTTTTTACCACAACAAACAACAGGTAACCATCGACGGAAAAATATCAGAAGACAAATCAGACATCCTGTCGGCAAAATTTGAGAATATAAACCTGGGCAGTTTTACGGATTACCTGAACAATAAACATAATATTGCAGGGATTTTGAACGGTTCTGCCGGGATATTCGATTTTTATAACCAGCGGATGGTTTTGTCCGATGTCGGGATTACCGGTTTCAACTTTAAAGGGCAGGAAATAGGGGACGTTATTTTTACAAATTATTGGAAAGATATTGAATCGGTTTTAAATTCGGAACTGGAAATAATAAACAACGGAAAACAGAGGTTGTACGCACGGGGTGATTATAAGCCTTCGGAAAAAAAGCTGGATTATAACATAAATGCCGATAGTTTGTCGGTAGTGCTGCTTGAAACGCTGATCAGGAAAAATTTTTCAAACATCCACGGTTTTGCATCCGGCCATGTAAACCTGCATGGAACAACCGATAAAATACTCCTAAACGGGGCGTTGCATGGCTCAAATGCAGGACTCACCATCGATTACACACAAATGGGGTACACATTCAACGATTCGGTTTATTTTAAAGGGGACACGATCCTTTTTGATAATATTTCGATCTCCGATGGGTTAAACAACCACGGGATATTTAACGGCACACTGGTGCATACCAATTTCCGGGATATGATATACGACCTTACCTTGCACTCGCCCAAGATACTTGCACTTAACACCATGTCGCACCATAACGAACAATTTTACGGTAAAGTTTTTGCCAACGGGAGGCTAAAAATATCAGGGTTCAGGAAAGATGTGGTACTAAACGGATCGGGGACAACACTGCCGGGGACAAGTGTAAATATTATGCTAGGCAACGAAAACGAAATAGAACAGTACGATTTTATTCAATTTGTTTCCAACGACAAACAGGAAGAGCCCAAGTACTATTTTGCCGACACGAAAGGAGATGATGGGAATTTTAAAATGAACTTAACAATAAAGGCAACGCCAGAAGCCCATGCTCAGTTAATTTACAATTCACAGATCGGCGATGTCATAAAAGCCCAAGGCGAAGGCATCTTACTATTGGGCATGGACAACGACAGGGACATCACATTATCGGGGGACTACACGGTTGAAAGAGGGGATTACCTGTTTACCCTGCAAAATGTTATCAACAAACGGTTCTCCATTGAACAGGGCGGAAAACTAACATGGTCGGGCAATCCGTACAATGCCGATATTGACTTGAATGCAGTTTATAAATTAAAAGCCTCGCTATATGACCTATTGGTCAGCAGCTACGAAAACATAAACCAAAGCCAAAGGATACCGGTAGAATGTAACATAATGCTCTCCGAAGAATTGTCGAACCCAAACATCCAGTTTGAAATTGATTTCCCAACCGTAGAAGAACGGATTGTTGATGAATTGCAACAGTTCTTTAACACCGATGAAGAAATGAACAAACAAATATTGTCGCTACTGGTATTGGGGAAATTCTACACACCGGAGTATTTGCGTGGGACCTACGAAGCGCAAAACCCAAACTTGATAGGGACTACCGCCAGCGAACTTTTCTCGAACCAATTGAGCAACTGGCTCTCGCAGATCAGCAACAATGTTGACATTGGTTTAAACTACCGCCCCGGCAACCAGATTACCAACGATGAAATAGAACTTGCTTTAAGCACGCAAATGTTCAACGACAGGGTAACAATCAACGGGAATATAGGCAACAATTCAAATCCAACCTCAACCAACAACAGCGAGCTGGTTGGCGACTTCGATGTGAGCGTCAAACTTATCCCCAGCGGGAAAATCCAGTTAAAGGCATACAACCGTTCAAACAATAACCTAATTTACGAGACGGCCCCTTATACCCAGGGGGTGGGGTTCTTGTTCAAAGAAGACTACAATAATTTTAACGATTTGTTAAAGAAGATGGGGACATTGTTCTCATGGAAAAAGAAACCGGGGGATAAAGCAGGTACTGAAAAAAAGTAGAAACCTCTTGCGCTTCCCCGTGGATCAATACTAAATATTTGTTAATCAGAGGTTCACAAAACATTTTCTGTGTCCCGTAAAAATAAAACCGGACAAAAGCCCAATCTTTCGGCACTTTGGGGACTCCCTCGTCCATGGCATTGCAACCTTGAATTTCATTTCAGGCACAAAAAACAACAGTTGGGGCTATTTTAATATTAATGGTATAAACATTTAATGTTTTTTTAAGAAAAATTGGAGCAGTAATTAAAATATGACAAATATTTTGGACAATGCCCAATTTGGTTCTTTTTGTTGCGAACAAAAAAAAACTTTATTTTTGTATCGACACAATATAATGAGAATGTTATGATGGAAGAATCGGTAAGGCTCGAAAAACAGAAAGAACTGATTGAATGTATAGGCAGGAGGCATGAGCAAGAGGGGTTTCAGCCGGTAACGGCACGTATTTTGGGCCTATTAATGGTTATGGACAAAGAAGAATATACTTTCGATGAAATTGTCAGGGAAATGAACATAAGCAAAAGTGCGGCAAGTACAGCCCTGAAAAACCTCGAAATACGGGGGGCAGTTGAATATATAACCTATCCGGGGGACAGGAAACGTTATTTCAGGGTTGTTGCAGAAGAAGCTGATGAGATGGCCCGTGATTTTGAGAAGAAATTACTAGAAGCAATAAAAATAATAAACAAGATTATTGAACTAAAAAAAGATAAACATTCAAGGAACGCCCTTTACCTGGCAAAGATTGCCAGGGGGTTAGATTTCCTTAAGCATCGGATTGGGGACATTATAGCAGAGTATAAAAAAGAGTTGCAATAGGCTACAGCAAGCCAGGCAGGGAGGAGGAACGAGAACCATGGGAAATAGGCCAGGATCTATCCCCACCCCCTTAAAATTAGACTAAATAAATATACGAAGGTTTTATATTGAGCATGAAAACAAAAATAACAACAAGGGAAAACTATTTAACTGACAGGCATTTGCTGCCGGGTTGTTTTTGCAGGCAAGTGGCCTGCAAAAACAACTGGCATATCAAATGCTTGTTGGTTATGCTTGTTGTTGCTTGGGGGGCTAAATCAGTTTATGCAAGCCCCACAAAGCTGGAAGGGAAATACAATATGTACGTACTGGGGGCAAACATCGGCAGTTTTTCGGTAGTCCAGACAGAAGAAAACGGTGACGTGGAAGTTAAGGCTGTAACAGATGTGAAAGTGAACCTACTTTTATCTTACCGGATAAAATATGTCCAACATACGGTATATAACCAAGGGGTATTGCAACATTCGCGTATCGAAACCTATAAAAACGGGAAATTAAATTCCGACATGTGGATAAAACGTAAGGAAGGGGCTTACCTGCTTATTGCAGGCATGGATACATCGGTTATAAACGATCCTATTACGTACAGTGGCAGTTTGGTTTATTTTAACGAACCCGTTGGTGTAAAAAAAATATTCAAAGAAAGGACAGCGGAAGTAAGTCAGCTAAATGTTGTGGGGAAACATACTTATTGCACCAAAGACGAAAAAGGGAGAGAGATCAACCGCTACTATTACAAAGACGGTGTGCTCCTTAATGCAAAAATGAAACATGCACTGGGGATCATTGAATTTAAACTGGACAATACAGGAGATTGACAAAGAATAATGGGGATGTGGTTGTATTGCCCCCCAAAAAAACAGCAGTAAGCAGACAAAACAAACATATGATCGAATTTTCTGACATACAAAACAGCTATTACATCTTACCCCTTATCGGTTTTGCTATAGGGCTGTTTGGTAGTATGATAGGAGGCGGTGGCGGTTTTTTCTTCCTGCCGGTACTAACCCTTTTGATGAACGTTCCGGTGCAAACTGCCGTAATAACCTCATTGACCGCAACGCTGCCAATTTGCATGGTTGGTTCGTGGGGGCATTGGCGCAAGGGGAACATAGACTTTAATACTGCGCTGGTTTTTATTGTTGTGGGAATTGCCGGCGCTTTTGCCGGCGCCAAAATAAACGGCATTTTGACAGAAAGGCAACTAAAAATTGCTTTCGGTGCATATTCGATCCTAATTGCCATAAATATGATAATAAACGTACGTAAAAAACAAAAAGCAGAAGGGGAAGGGCAAAACAAAAGTAACCATTTTATGAAAACAGCCCAAAGCACATTCTTCGGGCTGGTTGCCGGGATAATCACCGGAACTTTTGGCACAAGCGGCACTGCGCCGGTCATCGCCGGTCTGTTTTCATTAAAAATAGCACTGAAAATGGTAATTGGGACATCGTTGCTTATTCTTTTGTCTAATACCATATTTGCCATAGGGGCACACTATTTAGTAGGTAAAATAGACCTTACATTAGTGTGTTTCTTAACGGCTGGTTCTACCATAGGGGCATTGGCAGGGCCACGCCTGCTTGCAAAGGCAAGGCTTGAAAAAGCCGAAAACTCAGCCGGGTATTGGTATGCTGCAATTATGGTTGTTATTGGTGTACTTATGATAATTGGGAAAACAGTTGGTTAATATTTTTATTTACTATATTTTTGACCACATGGTTAAACTTTGCGGATAAAACAGTTTCAAGTAAAAGAAGAGAGAGGTAATTATGATAAAGCTTATATACATTGTAATCCTTGTTTATTTCATTCTTGGCGGATTTGGTTTTTATATGATTAACAGGAATAAGGAACTTTTGGTGGCCCGAAAAAGCTATACGAAGTTCATAACCTATTTTTTTATCATAAACATTTTGTTTTTTAGCATAACTATCCAGCCATTTGTTTTCCATTTCCTGTCCATATTGATTATCTGGGCAGGATGCATGGAACTAAGCCTGCTTTTTTTTAGATCTAACTACGCGCATATATCTTTTTTCATATTTTCGATGATTGCCTTTATCACATTCTCATTATGCTTCTTGCTGTTTAGTTTTTTACGGAAGGAGTTGACTTTATTTACGTTCCTGCTGATATCTATTTTCGATAGCTTCAGCCAGATTACGGGGCAGCTTTGGGGGCGAAAAAAGATTATGCCCTCGGTTAGCCCCAATAAAACATTTGGGGGGGTGATTGGAGGTGCCGCCGTAACATTAATAAGCGCAGTCCTGCTAAAAGATCTTTTTGAGGGCACATTGGCCATGCTTTTCTTGTTTTCTGTTGGCACGGTATTTTTTGCCTTCCTGGGAGATATGCTCGCCTCTTATATAAAACGCAAATACAAAACGAAAGACTTTAGCCAGATAATCCCCGGGCACGGAGGGTTTCTCGACAGGTTCGACAGCCTTATTGCCGGGGGGGCATGGGCAGCATTATATTTTCAGTTTATCGCAATTTAAACAAAAACAAATGAAGAATTTAGTTGTATTATCAGTTGTGTATTTAGTAGGTGTTGGCTTGTTGTTGGTTTTTAACGAACTGGTATACCGCAGGCTAAATGCACAGGGGGAGATTACTCGTAAGTTTGCACATTTTTCATCGATATTGGCCACCATCCCGTTCCCATATATTTTCCCTTCACACTGGTATGTTTTGGCCCTTGCCAGCTTGTTTGCCGTAGTTTTGTTTTGCACAAGGAACGGGAAACAGCTTAACTCAATCCACGATGTAGAAAGGAAATCGATAGGGAGTTACCTGTTGCCAATTTCAATTTATGTTACTTTCCTGATCTCCTCATTGCTTGAAAACAAATTCTTATACATACTCCCCATGCTCATCTTGGCCATTAGCGACCCGATGGCAGCAATTTTGGGTATAAACATAAAAAACTATAACGGCAGGATAAAAATTTTTGGGAGGAAAATAAATAAAACATGGCTCGGCTCGGGCGCATTCCTGGCGACAAGCTTCATAGTCAGCATAATAGCACTGTACTTCCATCGGGAAGTGTTTGATTTTAAGACCTTTTGGCTGGCAATGACCATTGCTGTGGTTACCATGTTCGCCGAACTGATAAGCTGGCGCGGGTCGGATAACCTGAGCATCCCGTTAAGTGCAGGGTTGGTGTTGGTGTGGTGCCTGTAAACATTAACCAGTGACGGGCAATGCCCAAGCAATAATAAAGGGAAAGTAGCCGGGGGCATGGCAAACAGTTTTGCCCTTTGCGGCAAAACAGAAAACAGATAATTTAAATGACATGAAAACAGTAGTAATAAACGGGGCAAACGGATATGTTGCCTCAAATTTCATCAACAGGTTACTGAAACAAAATGTTAAGGTAATTGCATTGGTACGCCCAAATAAAAAATACTCTCCGGAAGAAAGGATAAGGAATGTGCTGAACAATATCAACGATGGGGAATATGTCGATAAAAGCAACCTAAAAGTATTCGGTTACTCGTTGCTACAAAAAGATTTTTCAATACCGGAAGCCGATTTGAAAAAAATTTTCCGGCAGAACGTAGATTATTTCCATTTTGCGGCAAGTTTGAAATACGATAAAAACTCGGTTGACGAAATTTTTTCGACCAACATCGAAGGTGTAGAAAACTCTATAAATATTTTTTTGAGGTATGCCACAAAAAAATCCCGTTTTATGCATATCAGCACAGCTTACTCATGCGGTAAATTTACTGGCATGTTCGGCGAGGATTTTTACCATGACGAGGACATATCCTCTTTCAGGAATTATTACGAACAATCTAAACGCTTTGCCGAAAACGTTGTAAAAAAACACATCGAAGAAAAAGGGCTAGACGCACATGTTATCAGGCTGTCTCAGGTGGTTGGCGATAACGAAACAGGGGTAACAAAAACCGACTACGGTATTTTTGACTTTACCAAGCGCATGTACCGTCTCGCCCAACGCTATCCCGGAAGGGAGATAAGGGTAAAAGTAGATCCGGCTTCAACCCAGAACCTAATCCCGGTCGACACAGTTGTGGGATACCTGACAAAAATACTGGAAGCCGAAAACCTGCCGGCAATCATGAATTTTGTGTCAGACAAGCCGGTAAGCAACAAACACATTATAGATACCCTGAACCAGTTGCTGCCCATACATATAGTACCACTAAAAGACTTAGTGCACAAGGAGATGAGCCCGATCGAAAGGCTGGCTTCGGTGGGGATGTCGTTTACGCAAAGTTATGCAGTGGACAACCTCCTGTTTGAAACAAAACACCGCGACAATGTCGTACAAACTTCCCAAACATCACATGGCAAGGTGTCTGTCTATAGGATGTTGGAATATTTTGTGAACGCATTGGACGAAAAACGGGCTGATAAACAATATGATAAAGTAAAAGACAGTGTTATAATAAATTCATAAACATGAAACAAATAACTGTACGGGGCGAAAAAATAATTAACGTCCCAAATTTTATAAGCTTATACCGCCTTTTGGCATTTCCGGTGATACTTTTCATGGCTTTAACTGGCCGCGAAAATTCGTTTGTGGTACTTTTGTGCATCAGCCTTGTAAGCGATGTGTTGGACGGGAACATTGCACGGATTTTTAAACTCCAGACCCATTTCGGAGCTGCATTAGACAACCTGGCCGACATTTGCACATACGCAATGGCATTGCTGGGTTTATTTGTTTTTAAATGGACCGACATTGGCCCTCATGCATTGGTCTTGTTCATTTTCTTGGGAATTTTCGTGCTCAGTTACATTGTTTCTTTTGCCCGTTTTGGGAAAATCCCCGGCTTGCACCTTTACTCTGCCGTTTCTGCCGGGTATGCCCAGAGCATATTCTTTTTCATATTATTTGTTTTTGGTTTTTATACATGGATGTTTTACCTGGCCTGCATTTGGGGGGCTTTGGCATATACAGAGAAGATTATTGTCCTTTTTAAGCTCGATGACATAAAAATAGGGGTAAAGGGACTGTATTGGCTATTAAAAAAAGAGAAAGAATAGTTATGCTACGTAAAATATGTTTGTCCTTATTGCTTGTTTTGTCAGGCACTGTTGCCCTTTTTGCCCAGGAAATAAACGGCTTTGTAAAGGACAATAAGACCCACGGGGCAATCCCATTTTCAAATATCTGGATAAAGGGGACTACAATAGGCACAATGTCTGACGCAAACGGGAAATTTACCATGAGGCTGTCAAGGAAAGACACACTTTGCGTATCGACAGTAGGTTACCAAAGATGGGAAATCCCCGCTAAGGACATTACAGAAAACCCCATGACGGTTTACCTGCAGGAAGAAGTGATGCAACTGGGGGAAGTTACCGTAAAGCCTGAAATCCCGAGGGCAAAGGTTTTGTTGAAAAAAATACAGCAACGGAAAAAGGCAAACCGGGCAAATATCGAAAAAACCAGTGATTACAAAACATTTGCACAGACGACCGTTTACCTTGCCCTTGATTCGACTTCAAAAACCACCCAGCGTATTTTTCATAACCTTGACGAAGTAACGATGAAACTCGATGGGCAAAGCCTGTGTTTTTCCCCTATTTATCTCGCTGAAAGGGGAGAAAAAATCACCAATGGCAAAGACAGTGTTGTTTACGACCGTAAAGACGGGATTTTCCCAAAACTGAACCAGACCATAGAAAGCCTGATCCTGCTGAACGTAGTGGTCGACATGGACTTCTACAAAGAGCAGATAGACATTCTGGGCAGGGGCATAACATCGCCGCTGAGCAACTCTGCACAGTTGCATTACAATTTCTACCTGAACGACAGTACTTACATTGACGGCCGGAAATATTTTAATTTTTCGTTTTCCCCCAAAAATAAGTACAACCCCTTGTTTACCGGGCGTTTTACCGTTGAAGACAGCACCTTTGCTTTAACCGGAATACTGGCTTATGTGCAAAAAGAAGCCAATATCAATTTCGTGAACGGCTTTAAATCAAAGGTGGATTTTTCAAGGGACAAAGAGGGGGGCTGGTTTTACGACAACCAACAAATCAGCCTAAACCTGGCATTGACTTCAAACAACGACACTGCCGCACGCTACGGGTCACAGCGTATAGACGACATTTCGGGGGGGAACTGGCTGGTTACTAAAAACACGAGCTATTCTACCTCGGAAAGGCTCGACAACGTTAAGCCCCGTAACTGGAAGAAACAGCCAGAATTTGTTGCATCAAGTGCCCTTGACGATGTAACTTACGAACGGGTCAACAAATTGAAGGAGAACTCGGTAGTCCAGGGTATCGATGCTATCGGAGGTATGGTGCTGACCAGCTATATAGACTGTGGTAAAATTGAAATCGGCCCGGTGTTCGACATTTACAGCACCAATGCCATTGAGGGGCAACGGTTCTCGCTCCCGTTACGTACGGGCGAAAAAATGTCCGACCGTTTTACTGTAGGTGGCTTCCTCGGATATGGGACAAAAAGCAATGAACTGAAATTCGGGGCAAATTTTGCATGGCAGCCCTTGCCAACCGACAAGCTGGTTTTCAAAATGAATTATGCAAACGACTATTCGCTGGTTTCTCAGGACAAATACCTCCGGTTTATAAAAAAGAACCCCAACACAAGGGGGAACGGGAATTTCATAGCCGCCCTTACAGGAAGGGAAAAGGACCCTTACCTAAAAGAGGAAAAAAGCGTTAATTTTATTATGGAATACAATGCCCGCGAGGATGTTTGTATCGAGGTTTCTCCTTATTTCATGCACAGTATCAATACGCCCGATGTACATTTTGTAAATAACGGAACAGATTACCGCTCCTACAATAATTACGGTGTACTGTTAAATACCCGACTAGCTTTCGGGCAGTATTACGACAAATATTTCTTTGCCCGGGTCTATTATATCGACGAAACCCCTGTTATTAACCTTAGTTTGGATTTGGGGCAGGTAAGGTTGCCAGGCAGCCAAACTGAAAATTTTGGCATGTATGCCCAGTTCCACGGCTCGATAGTGGGCCGGATAAACATGGGGCTTACGTTTATGCGCTATATGCTCAATGGCGGTTACCTGCTTGGCGATGCCCCGTTCGATTTGTTAGACCAGCCTGTGGGATCAATGTCGCTTGGCTATGCAAAATACCGGTACAACCTGTTGCACCATGCATCGTTTGCCCACAATGTATACACAAATTTCCATTGGGATTTAAACGGCGGCGGTATTGTACTTAACCAAATACCTTTGGTGAAAAAATTGAGGTTGAGGGAAATGGTCTCTTTTAAATGCCACTACGGGAAATTAAACAGCTCTTACAAACCTGTTTTCGATTTGCCTGCATATTATAACACAACGGAAATGAGCAGCCCTTATGCCGAAATAGGTGTAGGGCTTACCAACATATTTAAAGTTTTACGGGTTGAGTACGTACACCAATTCGGGGGGGCATATGCCAATAAAGATTTTACCGACAAAAGCGGTATTTTCTTCAGGGCAGAGATGAGTTTCTAATGTACCGAGTCCGGTTAAGCGAATTACCGGAGATTGGTAATCTTTGCACTATGGTTACTATTGCTGGATCAAAATTGCAAATGTCAGTATTCCCTAAAACCTTTTTCAACATACTCCATTTGCCATGCCGAAAAGGCAAGTTGCCCGGCAGGTATGTTTTGCGGCCTTTCTGAGATAAGCTTTGCAATTTCCTCTTTTTCACTGTTGGAAAGCAATGCCTGCCTCATTGTGTTTTCGTTGCGCACGAAATATGTTTTGTGCTTTAGCTTCAGCTCGGTGCAACCCTCCGATGTTTTGCTGCCAGAAAGCAACAGTGCCTTGTATCCAATCGAATTGTCACGGAAATCCCTGATGAAACCGTTCTCGGTTATCACATCGTCGGGCCCGGCCAATGCATTGGCTATTTGTTTCCTGAAGCCTGCTTTTTGAAACCTGTTTTTAAAACAGAACGAACAGTAGTTTATCCCTATGTCGATGTTTTTTTCTTTGGCAAAAGCAATAATTTCCAGTGCGGCAAGCTCCGATTCCAAAACAATTGGGCGTTCGGCGTGTAAATAAGTATAACCACGTTTCAAGAGTTTTGGCGCATTGTGCTTGGTAAGGCGCAACTGGTGCAGGTTGAGGTTGCCCACGCCTGCCTTGGCCATTTCGGGCAAAAGTTGTTTCAGCCTTTCTTTTTCTTCGGGGACGGCAGGTATTTCTATGCTTATGTTCGGTACAAGCCCCTTGGCAAATTTAATCTTGTCTAGCTTAAAGCCTGTGGCGCCAATGTCGAACCTTACCTCGTCCAGCCCTGCCGATGCTAATTTCCTGAATTTGTTGTTATCTGCCAAAATCCCATTGGTGTACATCCATGTATAGATGTCCGGCTTGCATTTTTTTCGCACCTGTTTTAGGTATTGAAGTGTCCGGTCGAAGAAAAGCAATGGTTCTCCGCCGCTGAAACTAACGCCCTTGAATTTGAAGAAATCAATGTATTCCGCATAACTCTCCGGGGTCTCAAAATCTATACCCTGTGTAGAAGGGGTTTCGTCTGCCAGTTGCTGTGCCGGGCAATAAAAACAATTTGCGTTGCACTTGCCCGTTACAAACAAACAGCTCCAACTGCCCAGGCCACAAATCATGCACCCCTTTGAAATTTGCTTGTGATATGGCTTTGTTTCCTTAAAAAGCCAGTTGTCCCCTATTTTTTCCACCAAACCTGCCCTTTGTTTTGCTGCACCCGGCGTATTGTAACATCCTGCCCATTTCAGTCCAGGGTATCCAGAGAATGCATCTCTGTTTTTGTTCACCAATCCGTTAAGATAGGCATCAAATGCTTCCATCTAAAAAATAAAAATGAATGATTTAATAAAATTTCAATTTAAAGCGGGGGAGCGTTGTTGGCAGGCTTACAGTTCGGAAAAAATATAGAGGAATATTAGCCAGTATTCAAGGCACAGGAAACCAGCCCTGGTTTTTCCGGCCATGGAAAACAATAATTTATTTAGATGTAGGCACTTCCCCATTTTTCAGACGAAATAAGGTTTAAAAGTATAAAAAAACTGAATGCCAACACTTGTTGCGGCACTATATTATCCCCAACCTTTTGCAATAGAAAACCGCCTGGGTGGTATTGTCGGTCCTTGTTTTACGCAGTATATTTTGCCTGTGGTTGTTGACTGTGTTTATGCTGATGTTCAACTTGTCAGAAATATTGATACTGTCGTAGCCCCTTGCTATAAGCCCTAATATTTCTGTTTCGCGCTTGGAGAGTACCGACTCCGAATCCCAATCGTCAATTTCGTTGAACAGGTGCAGTTTCCCTGTTTTCATATTGATGAACCTTCGCCTGGGGCTCCCACTTGCATACTTGTCTGACAGCAAATGCGAAATAACCAGCGTGAGCCATGTCTTGCCATTTTTATCTTGTTCCAGTACTACACTTTGGTGCATGTAGTGCCTGTATGTCCCCTCAACGGTTTTTGTCCTGAAATTGTAGACCAATTTATAATCTTTTTTTTCTGCCGAAGGTGTTTGCGCAAAGAAACCATAAACCAGGTTGTCGGTCTCCAGCACAAACGCCAAGTCGTCTGGGTGTATGTTGCGGTAGTGTGCTTCTGTGTCAACGTCCTTCCCATCGACATCTCCGGAATATCCAAATATTTTTTTCTGCTCGCTGCTAAGCAACAGGTAGTTGCAGTTGTGCATGTCGTAAACGGCATAAATAGAATGTTCAATCTCTGCCAAATGTTCGATCATTTCTATTTTTGGCATAATGCGCTTGTAGTCTTCCCCGCCCACATTACAGTTATGCTGCTTGTAATTGTGTAATTTTTCCGAAATCAGGCGATCTTGATCCATAAAAAAAATGATGATTATTCACTATTTCCCAATAAAAAAAGACATAATAGTTTTGTACAACTAAAATACGGTATAAATTTCAGAAAACAGATATAAAAAAGATGAAGGCAAACAATAAAATACAGGCATTACTATTTCTTTTGATTGGGGCAACCGGGCTTACTTTTTCGGGGATAAACTGGCACAATGGCATTGCTGCATGGATTGCCCCTGTATTCCTCCTCCTTTTTGTACGGAACACTAAATGGAGGGCAATGTGGCTTTTCTTCGCCATACTGGCAATTTCGGGCGGGATCTCGCAAACGTGCAATAACCTGACACACCTGCCGGTTATAAACCTTATCAACGGGATCGGTTTCGGTGTGCTTACGATCATCCCCTATCTTGCAGATAAAATCCTATACCGTAAAAACAACAAATTCTATTACACGCTAATCTTCCCGGCATCAATTGCTATTGTCGAATTTTTGGCAAGCTATGCCATTTGTTCGTGGGGCAGCATTGCCCATACGCAATATTATTTTAAACCTTTCATGCAAATAAGCACAATTACAGGCATTTACGGCATTTGGTTTTTTGTGTCGTGGTTTGCCTCTACTCTTGTTTGGATAATCGAAAACAAAAACAAGCGAAAGTCCGTAAAAACCGGGGCAGTTATTTTTGGCTGCTTGTTCCTGTCAATTATCCTTGGGGGGACAATCCGCACAATATCAAAAACAGAAGGAGAAAAAGTAAAAGTTGCCACGGTAATCAGCGATACCGATACCGATGAGCTGATGGGCATTTTTGGTGAACTGGCAAAAGACAATTCAATGGACATACCCGACAAACTTTTTTCCGGCCCGCTTACGATCAGGTCCATAATGGACAGGACAATTGAAGCTTCGGGGCAGGGAGCGGAATTTATTGTTTGGAACGAGATTTCATTAATCCTAACACAACAACAGAAACAAGCTATTGTCCATGAGGCCCAAGATATATGCAAGCAAAACGGCAATTACATTTTGCTTTCGTTTATCGAGGAGTGTAAAGGCAAAAACAAAAAGCCGTTCAACAATATCAGCATGCTTGTGTCGCCAAAGGGTGAAATTAAATGGGAATATAAAAAATCGTTTTTGCAACCTACTGCCGAAGCCCCTATTATCAATGCGGGCGACTTTAAACTTCCGGTTATTGAAACCCAATACGGGAAAATTGGCAATGTTATTTGTGCCGACTTGGACATGACCCACTACATAAAACAAGCTGGGAAACAATCTGTAGACATCCTCCTGGTGCCTGCTTATGACTGGGAGGGCATTACGCCCCTGCACTCACAAATGGCAGCTGTCCAGGCTATCCAATTCGGCTGCAACATTGTCCGTTCAAACGGGAAGGGGCTTTCGGCTGCATTCAATTACAAAGGGAAAGAAATTGCATCGCTTAACAATTTCACGTCAGAAGAAAAAATCATGTACGCCCAATTGCCCGTAAAAACGGATCCAACTATTTATTCAACTATCGGCAATGTATTTATTGCTTGTTGTTTGCTGTTTTTGTTTTTTGTCGTTTTTGTCAGTTTCAAAAGAACAGGGACTTGATCCCGCGACAACACAGCCATTATATTTACGATCCTTGGGGGGCCAATGATTCGGGGATAAGGAGACATGGGATATTTTTTTTGCCCCTGGGAAATCATACATCCCTGAAATTAAGGCCGGCGCGTTAAAAGGGGCTTACTGGCATAGCCATTATTTAAAAAAATGTAAGGGGATTATATTTGTATAAATAGTAGTTTTTGTAAATTGCTGAAAAAGGGGTACTATGAATGCATATCTTTTCCTTATCGGGCTTTGCGTAATTATAATCATTTCGTTTTTCAACAATATGCTGGCACGCCGTACCAACACCCCAAGCGTGTTGGTGCTTATTGTCTTGGGCATTGGGCTACGCCAGTTGATGTTTTATTTCGACATAGAACCCGATTATTTCAGCAGCCTCGAAATACTGGGGATTGTGGGCTTGATAATGATTGTGCTTGAGGCTGCACTAGATCTGGAACTAAAAAAAGAAAAATGGCCTATTATCTGGAAATCGTTTACCGTTGCCTCGTTCTCGTTGGTGCTTACTAGTTTGGCAATTTCTTTTTTTATCAAAATCTTTATTCCCAACATAAATTTTTTGCAGGCAATGGTATATGCGCTGCCACTGTCGATAATGAGCAGCGCAATTATAATCCCAAGCGTGGCAAACCTGAACAGTTACAAAAAAGAATTCCTGATTTACGAAAGCACGTTTTCAGACATCCTTGGCATAATGGTTTTTTATATAATTGTCGAAAACCTCGATGCCGAGGGCATGAGGCAACTTTCAGTTTCCGTTGGGATGAATATATTTTTGACCATGATGCTTTCTGTCCTGCTTAGTTATGTGTTGCTGTATGTAATACAAAAAATCAAAGGGCAGACCAAATTCTTCCTTTTCCTGGCTGTTTTGATTTTGCTGTATTCGGTGGGGAAATTGTTGCACCTTTCTTCGCTTATACTTATCCTTATGTTTGGGCTGCTTTTGCGCAACCATAAAGTATTGCTTTTTGGCAAACTGGAAAAATGGCTCGAAGACGAGCGTATTGATTCGGTTTTTGCCCAGTTCAACATGATTACCATAGAAACCTCTTTTTTGGTGCGTACTTTCTTCTTTGTGGTTTTCGGGCTTACCCTTCCGTTGCAGGCACTGCTTAACCTGAAGGTCTGGCTGATAAGCTTTATATTCCTGGTAGTAACATATATTTTGCGTTTCGGGCTTTTTTACGTTGTTGAAAAGAAAGACACCATGCCACAAACTTTTATCGCCCCCAAAGGACTGATTTCGATCCTTTTGTTTTTTGGAATCCCCGAGTCCCTGAAAACTAAAGGTTTTGAAAGCGGGGTACTGTTTGTGGTAATAATTGCAACAAGTGTTATAATGGCTTCTTCACTAATTGCATACGGTAAGGACAGCAGGGCAAAAAAACTTCCAGCAAATCCCCAGGGGACTGAAAAAAAGGCCACGGAATTGGAAGCTCCCCAGCTTTGATAAATCTATGGGGCAATAAGTGAAGTGACATTTTGCCAAATACCATTGCAATATCCCATAAACTGGAAATATTTGGGCGGCAACAAATATGCACACTTAACTGTTCATATGTTTTTATGTTTAGTATTGACTACTCTTCTTATTTTTAATATTTTAGCCAGAAACAAAACAACACCATGATTGGACAATCAGAACTCATTTTAAACAGCGACGGGACTATCTTCCATTTGCACCTGAAACCGGAGAATATTGCAGGAAAGGTTATCCTTGTTGGCGATCCTGAAAGGGTAGATACAATATCGTCTCTCTTCTCGGATATTGATTTTGCCACACAAAACCGTGAATTTAAGACCGTTACCGGTTGGTATAATGGCAAGAGGATAACTGTTGTTTCGACCGGGATTGGCACAGACAATATAGATATTGTTTTAAATGAACTGGATGCCCTGGTTAACATTGACTTGGGAAAACGGGAAATAAAAGAGGAGAAAACATCTTTAGATATTGTGAGGATTGGGACTTCGGGCGGATTGCAGCCTTGGTTGCCTGTAAATTCGTTTGTAGTTTCACAAAAAGCTATTGGCTTCGACGGCATGCTTAATTTCTACGCCAACAGGAAAGAATTTTGCGATCTCCCTTTTGAAAAAGCATTTAAAGAATTTACCAATTGGGACAACTCGTTGCCGACACCTTATGTGGTCGGCACATCGCCAAAACTGCTCTCAAAATTCGAGGCACCTGGCTTCAACCGGGGCGTTACTGTTTCTGCCCCCGGTTTTTATGGGCCGCAGGGAAGGGAATTGCGCCTCCCCCTGGCGTTTCCCGGGTTAAACAAAAAGGTGGAAGGTTTTTCGTTTAACAACCTAAGGATCTCCAACTTTGAAATGGAGTGTTCTGCAATTTACGGCTTGTCAAAAATGCTCGGGCACAATGCCCTTACCATTTGCCTGATAATAGCAAACCGGCTTTCGCTTACCGCAAACGAAAATTACAGGGAGGAAATGCAAAAACTGGTAAAAAAAGTTTTAGATACGTTAACAAATTAACACAAAATGGACAAACGTAAGCTCAATGCTTTAATTGATTTGATTGACGACCCCGACGAACTGGTCCACGGACTGGTTGAGAAAGAACTTTTAAAAGAGAACCATAGGATAATACCTGCATTGGAAAAAAAGTGGGAGTTAAGCCTTGATGAAAGCAGCCAGGAACGTATTGAAAATTTGATACAGTCCCTTCAATTCAAACAAAACAAAAAGTTACTTAAGAAATGGGTCGGTTCGCCAAGGCATGACTTGCTCTCAGGTTTCCTGCTTGTAGATAGTTTCCAGTACCCCGATTTGAACCAGTTGAAGATCCACCTGAAAATTGAAAAGCTACGGGAATCGATATGGCTCGAACTGAGCGACTCGTTAACTATATTGGAAAAAACAACCATTTTAAACCATTTTATTTTTAACGTTAACGGGTATTCAATAAACCACAACAACATCCACTCGCCCCAAAATTGTTTTCTAAACCAGGTTTTGGACACAAAGCAAGGAAACCCGTTTTCTATAAGTGCTTTATACATGATTGTTGCTCGCCAGCTGGGATTCCCGGTTTATTTTATAGACTTCCCCAAAAACCCGCTTATTGCGATAGCCGATACCGACTTGGCACAGAAAGTACATGGGGATGCCCGGGAAACAGATGTTTTATTCTATATCAACCCTTCAAATAAAGGCTCAATAACCAGCCGTAAAGAAATTGAATATCACCTCCGCAAAAACAAATATTCACCGTTGCAATTATATGCCGAACCTAAAACCGATTTATTCTTTATACAGAAGCTGTTTGAGTCCTTGCATGAGTCTTATCGATCGGTTGGATCCCATGAAAAGGAAGAGGATGTTAAGTCGCTTTTGGGATTTTTCCATTAACATAGGTTATTAAAAAATGGGGCAGGTTATAGGGGCTGTCTTCCATGTTGCCCTTCAATCCCCTTGCCCCATCAATATTTTTATGGCAAAAAATAGTTGCCAGGTGTACTCCCGGTATTTGCCACCGGACTTTTGTTTTTCCACGTTTGGGCTTGCCGCCAAACGATCTTATTTTGCGTAACTTACCGCCCGTGTTTCACGGATAACGGTGATTTTAATCTGCCCTGGGTAGGTCATTTCATCCTGTATCCGTTTAGAGATGTCAAATGAAAGCTGTTCTGTCTCTTGGTCGCTCATTTTATCTGCGCCAACAATCACGCGCAGTTCACGGCCTGCCTGTATTGCATATGTTTTCATTACCCCAGTGTAAGAAAGGGCAAGATCTTCCAGGTCTTTCAACCGTTTGATATATGACTCAACAACTTCCCTCCTGGCACCAGGGCGTGCCCCTGAAATGGCATCGCATACCTGTACGATGGGAGCAAGCAATGATTGCATTTCAATTTCATCGTGGTGGGCGCCAATCGCATTTGCAATGTCTGCTTTTTCTTTAAATTTTTCGGACAGCTTCATCCCGAGCACTGCGTGTGGCAATTCTGGCTCATCGTCAGGCACTTTGCCAATATCGTGCAACAGGCCTGCACGCTTGGCTTTTTTAGGGTTCAACCCGAGTTCCGAAGCCATAATGGCACAGAGGTTGGCAACTTCGCGCGAGTGCTGCAAAAGGTTCTGCCCGTAAGAAGAACGGTATTTCATTTTCCCTATTAAGCGCACAAGCTCAGGGTGCAGGCCGTGTATCCCCAAATCAATTGCTGTGCGTTTACCTGTTTCAATTACTTCTTCCTCAATTTGTTTTTTGACTTTCTGCACAACTTCTTCGATCCTGGCGGGGTGTATCCGCCCATCGGTTACCAGTTGGTGCAGTGCCAAGCGGGCAATCTCGCGGCGCACAGGGTCAAAGGCCGAAAGAACAATTGCCTCAGGGGTGTCATCAACAACAATTTCGACACCGGTAGCAGCTTCCAGTGCCCGTATATTACGCCCTTCCCTGCCTATTATACGCCCTTTGATCTCATCGCTTTCGATGTGGAATATGGTTACCGCATTTTCGATAGCTGTTTCGGTGGCCACACGTTGTATCGATTTTATAACTACCTTTTTCGCCTCTTTGTTGGCAGTCTGTTTGGCTTCTTCCATTATTTCGTTAATGTAAGAAACAGCTTCTGATTTTGCCTCGTCCTGAAGCGATTCCACCAATTGGGCTTTAGCCTCTTCTGCCGACAGCCCTGAAATCTGTTCAAGTTTTTCAACATGCTGCCTGTACTGTTTGTCCAACTCTTCGCTCTTGTGTTCTACCCTTTGCAACTGCGCGTTCAGGTTTTCGCGGATTGCGGTAACCTCTTTCCTTGTTACCTCAAACTCTTTGGTTTTCCGGCTTAAGTCTTCGCGCCTTTGGTTCAAGCTGTTCTCGCGTTGTTTTAACTTGTTCTCCAGGTTGTTGATGTGCGAATTTTTATCATGGATATATTTTTCATGCTCCGACTTAAGTTGCAAAAACTTTTCTTTTGCCTGAAGTATCTTGTCTTTTTTTATCACCTCGCCCTCCGAGTTCGCTTCTGCAATAAGTGAGCCTTTTTTCTTTCTCAGTGCTTTATCCCAAATGAGATATGCCAGCGCGCCCCCTCCAATAAAACCTGCGGCAGCACCTATCAATATTCCTATCCAATTCATTTCCTTTAATTTTAATTAATAAAAAACCCGTAATAAACCGCCTTGTTTTACAAGACAAGGCAATTCAATACGGGTTTCGATAAATATTTATAATTTTTTTACTAACTATTTCTTCTCTTTTCTTTCAAAAAATCTGAAATATCGTCATTTAAATTTCTTAGTTCCCCGATGAAAAGATCTTTTTCTTCACTTTTTTTTGTTTCAGCAACGCTTAAGGCAACCTGAAACGCACTCATTGCCAAAATATCCTGCGAATCGTTGTTGCGAAACAAAACCCTGAACCTACTTATTGTTTCGTTCACTATCTTTGCAGCTAACCTATATTTCTCTTCATCTTCACGGTTGATATCCAACGGATAAGTCCGGCTATCAATTTTAATATGTATCCTAAAATTATTTTTCTCCACCAGCCATTACTTATTTAGTAATGCAATACATTTATCAACTTCCCGTATTATACTGTTTATTTTTTGTTTCGCTTTCCTGTTTTCATCGTTCCCTGACAAAATCCGGTTTGCGATTTCCAATTGTTCATTGCCCTTGCTCAACTTTGTTACCGCCTGTTCCAGTGATCTTATTTCACCAGACAAAGCCTCTATTTTATTTTCCAGCAACTTTTTTTCATTTAGCAACCGTTCATGCTCAACGAACAGCCGCTGCGTATTTGCCTTTAAACCATCAAGAAGCAAGCGATCTTCTTCAGTCATTTTAGCTGCATTTCATTGACAAAGTTAACACTTTTCAACTATTGTGAAAGAGATTATTTAAAATATAATATGCAAATACATCCGCCTCCCCGCCGGAGGGGCTTGGATAATTTACTGATTGTTCAGGCACAAAAGGGCTAATACCCTTTTTTGTTGAACAGTATATAGCCAAAGTTTAGGGTTAAATAAAGGTTGGTGTTTTCTTTATCGTAATAATTCAATGCCAGGCTAAGCGGCCCGATCCCTGTTTGGTACACCAGGGCTGCCATCCCCTGAAGGTAGTAATTTTCAAAGGTGTTTTCGTCCTGATATGCTGTTAAGTCATCATTGCACAGTTCTTCCCTGATAGGCGCGAATCCGTAGGCGCCAAGCCTAAGGTGAAGGGAGGTGTTGATATTTATAATTGAGCTTAGGCCACCTGCCAGGTAATTATTTGAGTGGAATTTCTCGATAAAGAGCGACTTGCTGTGCGGGCTTGGGTAAAATCCGGGAGCGGCAAGCACTGTTGAAGTATAGTTTTGCATTAACGATTTGTTGCTGAAAACCGACTCGGCATGAAGCCCCAGTGAAAATGCTTTCCCAAACTTAAAATATTTTGTCATATGGGCTTTAAGCAAATAAAAGTCGTGGTGTTTACTTGTTTCCATGCTGTTGTTCGATGTTGTCCCAGGGGTATTGTTTTCTTTCCCTGTAATATATTTTGCCGAAAGGTAACAGAACTCGCCTTCTGTCGGGTATTGCCTATAATTTAGCGAGTTGCTTTCCAGCCCTGCCTGTACTGCAAAAGAGTTGAAGGTGGTCTGATCCGGTTCGTCTTCTTTTTTAAAAATCTTTGTCTGGTAATATTCATCTATTGCGTTTGAAAATGACACCCCTGAATAGAATTTACTGTGGACATCGATGGGGAACCCGGCTTCAAAGCGCAAGTTGTTTTCATCCTGTATGATATATGGCGGCCTTACGTCCTCAAAAAAGAGTTCGGAACTTGAGGCGAAAAAATCCCAGCGGTTAAATGTAAGATAACCGGCCGTATAGAATGGGAACTGCCACGGAAAATCAATCCGCCCCCCCATTTTAAAAGAACTGTAAAACCTGCCAAAATACAGGTTGGAACTCAAATTGTAGGCCCGCCCTTTAAACGAATGGTAATCTAAACTTGCAAATCCCTGGTTGATTGGTTTGGTGGAGATGTTCCCTCCAATATTTACCTTTAATTTTTTTTCCGGCTCTACTTTCAGGTGCAAGTCAAAGTACCCAGTTTCTTTATTGTAACGGGCAATGGGGCGGATTGATTTCACATTCCCGTCGGCCACGAGTTTGAAGTATTCCTTTTTTAAAAAAGACAGGGAGACCACGTTAAACCGGTGTTTTACCGACTGGATGATAAACCTTCGCTGTTCAGGGTCTTCAACTCCCTCAACCTGGATATTCTGGAAAAATAGCTGTGGCTTTTTTGCGTTGAAATTTTTTCTTTTTTCCCTGACCACCTCTTGCCCTACCCTTCGGTGCACACGGGTTTTTATGCTGTCTATAAGTCCTTGTGCGGTTTTTTCCCCTTCTTCTACTGCAATTTCAATTTTGTTGAAATCGAGCAAACTAAGGTTTGTGAAATTGGTTTCCAGCAGTATGCCGTCTTCCGGTTTTATGTCGAAATTGGTTGGGCGCATTACCATATTCGAAATTTGCCCCATTACATCGTCGGGCGCCGCAGCCTTGGGGTCGCTGGCAACTTTATGCCCGATAATAATGTCGGGCTTAAAAGCCGCTGACATAATATCGTGCGGGAAATTATTGACAATACCGCCGTCGAACAACAAGGTATCGTTTATTTTTATTGGCTTAAAATAAACAGGGACGGTCATCGATGCCCTTATTGCTTCCCCCATATCTCCTTTGCGCAATATAACCGGCTGATGGTTGAAAACATCGGTTGCGACACAAAAAAACGGCACCATTAAGCTGTCGAAGTCGTTCCCGCAGGCAGAATTGGTTGCAGCAAGCAGCTCCATAAAGGCAAAGTCCATTTGTTCCTCGGGGATTAAACTTATAGGTGGGAGAAGCTTAACTTTATCGTCTCTTTTTGTAATGCGCAGTTCGACCCACGATGGGTCTGATTCTGGTTTTTTAAAGTAGTACCTGTACTCCTCCTGTATCTTGCCGGTAGACCAGAAATAGAAATCATCGGATTTAAACAACTCCTCCATTTCACCTGTTGTATACCCTGCGGCATAAAGCCCGCCAACAATTGCGCCAATAGAAGTGCCGGCAATATAGTCGATAGGGATGTTGTTTTCTTCCAGTACCTTTATGATGCCGATATGTGCCATCCCTTTGGCGCCCCCCCCGCTCAATACAAGTCCGACTGATTGGGCCCGGGATTCATTGGCTAATAATAAAATGAAGAGAAAAACAAACTGGATTCTTCTGTCCATGGCTTTAATTTGATGCATTCTGAATACTCCAAATTTACAAAATTGCCGGATAGGTTTTGTCAAAAAACCGGAAAGATTATGTTTTCCCCGGCAAAAGTCCGATAATAAAGGGTGAACAAAAACCTGCATGCTCGCGCCATGCAAAAAGCGGAATGTCCCTTTCCCTATTTTAACAAGCCATTTTATTGCTGTATGTGCAACAATTTTTTGCTGACATGGCACTGGTGGTCGTTGCCCACAGGGGCAACTCCTGGTTTAAGGAAGCATCAACTGTCAATTTTTGAATTTAAACTTTGAAAACCTTCGCCCAGTATTTCTTTGGTGTCCATTACCGTAATAAAAGCCGCCGGGTCAATTTTGCTTATGTATTCTTCAAGTATTGCAACTTCCCGCCGGCTGACAACGGTGTAAATAATTTGTTTTTCTTCGCCCGTAAACATCCCCTCCCCTTTTAAATATGTGCCGCCACGGTCAAGGTCTGCCAAGATTTTGTTTTTTATTTCAAGGTGTTTTTTTGATATGATAATAAGTGCTTTGTTATAATTTGCACCTTCCAGGACCATATCGACTGCACGCCCTGTAATGTATATGACTACCCACGAATACAATGGTATGTGCCAGTCTTTAAAAGCCAGCAAGCCTATAAGCACTATTGCCGAGTCGACATAAATCATAAGTTTGCCAAGTTGCATGTGTGTATATTTGGCAATTATCATTGCAATTATGTCGGAACCGCCCGAGGTTGCCCTAGATTTAAAAATAAGGCCAAGCCCGAAGCCTATCAAAACGCCCCCGAACACACAAGAAAGCAGTATGTCGTCAACAAGCGGTACGTTCCCGTTTGGGCGGAAATAGGTAATCCCGTCGATAAAAGCTGACGTCAACACAAAGCCGGCCACTGTTTTCACCCCGAACCGCGGGCCTAGCACCTTTATCCCGGCAAAGGTCAAAGGGATGTTTAAAACCAGCCCGAACAGGCCTATCGGGACTCCTCCCGGCCAAAAATGGAACGTGCCCTGTGTCATGTAGTGGACCACTATTGCTATGCCGTAAACCCCGCCTGGCACTATCTTGTGCGGTGTCACAAAATATACATATCCGGCTGCAAGTATAAGCGAGCCGACAAGAAGCAACAAGTAGTCGCTTATCCACTTTTTGCTAAGGAATTTGTCTTTTGTAAGGAATGCCATGTTAGTTTTTTATACAAATCACATTAAAATAACCGACATAATCTTTGATTTTTGTCATTTCAAAAAGACGGTTTATTGCTTTGGGGCGGCCTCCCTAATCCAGTACAAATTTATATGAGATTGTCCCTTGCTGGAAGGCAGGTGCGCTGTCGTCGGTATTGAATTTTGCTTTTAAGGCTGCTTTTTTTGCTTCGTTCCAAAATTGTTGGTCCATAATTGTTGTCCCACGGGCCCCTGGTTCTGCCGCTGTAACCGTGCCATATTTGTCAACGGTAACCTTTACTACAACTGTCCCTTCATCGTTTCCAGGATAGCGGGGCTTGGGGAGTGTCCGTGCCGAACGGCCCGACAGGCTGTATGACACCCCTGAGCCTTGGTTTCCTGAGCCGCTCCCTCCCGGGCCGTAAGCCCCGGCATTGGGATCTCCCGTTGGGACCCCCTGGTTGCCCCCTGGGAATGTAGCCCCCTGGCTTTTGCCGTTGCTGCTGCCTGTGCCTCCCGTCCCAGTGCCGCCTTTGCTGAACGCCCCTTGGGCTTTGGAATTTATGGCGTTTATTTTTCTCTGTTCTTCCTCTTTCTTTTTGCGCTCGGCTTCTTCTTTTCTTTTACGTTCAAGTTCGGCTTGGCGTTGGCGTTCTATTTCTTCCTGCCTGATTCGTTCTTGTTCTTCTTTTTGCTTGCGTTCTTTTTCCAGGCTTTCCTGGCGTTTGCGCTGTTCCTCCAATAATTTTTTAACCCTTTCTGCCTCCTTTTTTTTCTTTTCGCTTGCTTCTATTGCAGCGGTTTTTTCGTAATCTTGGGTCATTGCAACTTCCCTTTCCGGCTCTGGCACTGTAACAACTTTTTTTTGGGGGGGTGTTGCAACCGGAGGTGTTGTGGGTTGCTGTTCTTCCTGCCTGGCAGGCTGGGGTTGTGCCTGTTTTGTGTTTTTCCTTTGCGGACTTGGTTCGCGGTTTCCCAGCCCGTTATCGCTATCGCCGAAATTTACAAGTATGCCCTCTTCCCCGGGCAATGGCAGCGGCGTGAAAAAACCCAGGAAAACCAATAACAGGAGTATGGCAACATGGTATATGACAGCTCCTATTATCCCCCGCTTATGTTCTGTGTAGAAACTCATTTTATCCTTCCGGGGCAGTTGCCAAAATCATTTTGTAACTGTTCCTCCTCGCTATATTCATAATTTTCACCACCTCCTCAATAGGGACTGATTTGTCGGCATGCAGGGATATGAATATATCATCGTTGCCCGTGCCGAACCTGTTTACCAAAAATGGTTCTATTTCCTGGAAAGAGACCCTTTTTATAGAGCCGTTGTCGTTTATGTAATATTTAAAGTCTTTGGTTATCGAGATGGTGGTAATAGGCTTTGCTGCCGTTTGGTTATTGCTTTGCGGCAACAATAATTTTAAGGCATTGGGAGCTATCAGCGTTGATGTTACCATGAAAAATATCAGTAAAAGGAAAACAATATCTGTCATGGACGACATGCTGAAGGAAGCATCAACTTTATTTCTTTTTTTCAGTGCCATACAAGGTAATTTATACCGGTTCGTTCAATAAATCCATAAATTCAGAAGTTGTTGCTTCCATTTTAAAAACAACTTTTTCTACATTTGAAACCAATATGTTGTAGGCGAAATATGCTATAATGCCAACAACCAGGCCTGCAACTGTTGTCACCATTGCCTGGTATATCCCTGTGGACAGGAGCGTTACATCTATGTTGTTCCCTGCGTTTGACATGTCGTAGAAAGCTTGTATCATCCCCATTACCGTCCCCAGGAACCCGATCATAGGTGCGCCGCCTGCAACGGAAGCCAGTACAGGCAGGCCTTTTTCGAGTTTTGAGATTTCAAGGTTGCCTACATTTTCAATAGCGGCATTGACATCGGCCAGCGGCCTCCCTATGCGGCTGATACCTTTTTCCAGCATCCGCGATGCCGGGTTCGAACTGCCCTTGCAAAGTGTTATTGCCGCATCTATTTTGCCGTTTGTGATATAAACTTTTATTTTTTCAAGAAGGCTTGAGTCAAATTTCCCTGCCCTTTGTATTGCAAAATAACGATCGAAGAAGATATAAACGGCAATAAAAGAGAGCAGTATGATAGGGATCATAATCCACCCGCCTTTAAAGGCCAGGTCTATAAACTTTGTTGTAATTCCTTCTTGTCCTGCGGCTAACGAATCTATCTCTGTTGCATTTACGGCCTGAACCATCAAAAGTTGAAACATGGGTATTTATAGTTATTCTTTTAGTAATTAAAAACGAGGTGTAACATTAAATATTATTACACCCCGCGAAATTAAGCAATATTTCAGAATATGGAATAAGGATCTGCCCCTTTGTCTTTTAATTTTTGTACAACCCGGTTTTGTCAGGCAAACATAAGGTAGTATGATGCCGCACCTGCCAGGTAGCCCACAACTGCCAGCCACGATATTTTTTTCAGGTACCATATAAAGTCGATTTTTTCGAGGCCCATGGCCGCTACCCCTGCCGCAGAGCCTATAATTAATATGCTGCCGCCAGTACCTGCGGTGTATGCCAGGAACTCCCAGAACAAGCCGTCTTGCACAAAGAAAGCTTCGTAGCCCATCGCACCGGCTCCGTGCACGGGGTACATGCCCATTGCCCCTGCCACCAAAGGCACGTTGTCAACAATAGACGAGAGTACGCCAATTGCAAGGTCTATCAGGTAAATGTTCCCGAGTTTCTCATCGAGGAAAGTTGCAAGTATGTTCAAATGCCCTGCCGATTGGAGCGATGCCACTGCCGACAGTATCCCCAAAAAGAAAAGTACAGTTGGCACGTCCACCTTTTGTAACACTGCCGTTACTTTTAGTTTGTTTTTTATTTCTGCGGGCTTGTCTTTGTGTACTATTTCTGCCACAACCCATATTACACCCAGTGCCAGCAACATCCCCATATAAGGGGGCAGGTGGGTCAGCGTTTTAAAAACCGGCACCGACAACAAACCGCCTATCCCTAAAACAAGGAACAATATCCTTTCTTTTGGGGTTGTATATTCCATTTCTTCCTCTTCTGCTGCCGGACGTTTGACATCCCCCTTCATAGTAAAAGAGAGTATTGTTAACGGCACTATCATGCACAACAAACTCGGCAATATTACCCCCTCGATTATACGCAGGGCCGTTACCTGCCCACCAATCCATAGCATTATGGTTGTTACATCGCCAATAGGCGACCACGCGCCCCCCGCGTTTGCGGCAAGCACCACCATGCTGGCAAAAAACCAGCGGGTTTGTTTGTCATCAATTAATTTACGCAATAATGCCACAAGTACGATTGTGGTAGTAAGGTTGTCCAACAATGCCGACATGAAAAATGTGAGGAAACACAAAATCCAAAGCAATTTCACTTTTTTTGTGGTTTTAATTTTGTCGGTAATAATTTTGAAGCCTTCGTGCTGATCTACCAATTCCACGATTGTCATTGCCCCCAAAAGGAAAAATAAAATTTCACAGGTTTCCCCCAGGTGGTGGATTACTTCGCTGTCGACTATAAATTCGTGCATCGCATGCAGCCCATGTGCATCGGGATGGACGGCAAGGAAAGCTTTCCAGGCAGGGCTGAACCCGAGGTGCAGGATGCCTTCCGCCCCCACCATATATAAAACCCAGCATAAAGTGCCGATTATTAATGCTGATGCTGCTTTATCAATTTTGAGGGGGTGTTCCAGGGCAATGGCAATGTAGCCCAGGACAAAAACAACGACCATTAAAATAAACATAACATTAGTTTTTGATAGTTCTTAGATTATAGTTTTTAATCTTAAATGTAAGCTCCAATAATAACAAGAATTTGCCCGTTTTGCTATGTTGTTGTATAATGTTTGGGCGGATTTAATAATTTGGCAACATGGTTTAAGTGATTGGTGGGGGTTGATTAGGTAAGTTGACAAAACGGGCAAGCACTTTTAACAAACATAATTTTCCCTACCTTTGGGCAGAAGCTAAACAATAACTAAAATTTAAATTGATACGAAAATGAGCAGACGGGAAAATTTTCAAAACACAATTAAGCATGTACAGCCCGATGACATTATTTTAGATCTAGGCGGATGCCCTTTGTCGACGATGGAGGGGAAAAGCATGTATACCCTACTCGAATTCCTTGGTTATGAAATCCCTCAAAAAACAGGGCCCGTTAAATTCGGGAAAACAAGGAGGCTTGATGAACGGATACTTAAGTACTTGGATATAGATACAAGGTCTGTAGGTGAGATATTTACACCAAAAGATTCCCTTTACAAGGAAATATCCGAGAAAAAGTATGTTGACGAATGGGGGATAACGCGCACCTTTACAGGCCAGTACTGGGAACAGGTTGATTACCCGTTAAAAGGGGCAACGGTAAAGGACCTGGAAAAATTCAGGTGGCCGGATCCTGATTCTATAAACATGAAAGAAGTAGAAGGATATGCCTCCCAGGCAAAGAAACTGTTTGAGGAAACTGATTATGTAATTTGTGCAGAACATCCTGTTTATGGTGTCTTTGAGCTAGGATGCTGGATGTGCGGTTTCGATGACTTCCTCCTGCGCATGATAATGGACGTTGAATTTGTAGATAAATTTTTCAGGAAAATATATGAATATCAAAAAAGGGTTATCGAAATTTATTACGGCGCTTTGGGGAAATATATTCATTATACCTCTAGTGGGGATGATTTTGCTACCCAGTCAAGTATGTTCATGCCGATCGAAATATTTTCAGGACATATCAAACCATTGCTGAAAGAAAGGATTGGATATACAAAAAAATTTACCGATGCATTATTCTTGCACCACTCCTGCGGCAGCGTATTCCCAATGATCGGGGAGCTGATAGGTGCAGGCGTGGAAATATTAAACCCGATCCAACCAAAAGCCAACGACATGGCCCCTTCGAACCTAAAGGATAATTACGGGGACAGGATAGTATTCCATGGAGGGATCGATACCCAGGAATTACTCCCTTTTGGGGAAAAAGAAGGGATTGAAGAAAATGTTAAACATACGATAGGCATACTTAATAAAAACGGAGGCTATATTTTTGCCGGGGCTCACAATATCCAGGAAGACGTACCCCCCCAGAACTTGATTTATATGTTCGAAGCAGCCAGGAAATTTGGGAAGGGGGCAGGGAAGTAAAATATTATTAACTTAGCCGTCATGTATTAAACCCAAGGAGGCACGCCCGTTATTTTAAGAGGGCGGCGGCTCCCTTTACTGAACAAAAAAATTATGCACCCTATGAAAAACATTGCCCACATGCCCGAAGGCAGCCCTTGCCATATAACTAACCGTTATATTGGTCTCGAAACTATTTTTTTCCGAAAAAAAATACAGTTGCTCCCTTTCAAAAAGACTAAAAATTTTGTTAAAGATGGTTTGAGATTGGCTACGAACAAGTATGTTTTGGCGGGGACTTTGGCATCGGGGGCTGCGAAGTTTGCAAATTCACAAGATTTTGATTTTTCTAAACATACTATTTTTGATCCTTATTCTTTGGTTGATACTTCGAAGACTGCTTATGGTGGTGTTGATTTTCATAATATGAGTGCTGCAGAAAAAGATGCTTTTTATCAGGAAAGGATTCGTGCAAATGGGGTTAGGTATATTGAAGGATATACTATGGATTGGGTCAGCCAAGAGGTTATGATTGGAGGATAATTCGTGAGAATCCTCATGAGAAAAATGTAGGTATTTTAGGAAATGGAGATGTTTATATTGAAAGAGGGAAGGGGGAATTGGATTTTGGTTTGGAAAATTTGGGTGTAGAAGTTGCGGATAATATAAAATACCATGATGTTGAGGTGAATTCGGAGTTATCTGAAAAGGAATATTTTGATTCTCGTTATTTGGAGTATTTTTCTGCGAAGAACAAGGTTGTTGCAAAATCGCAGATTGGCCGGTGGACTATTGGTGATTATTTGGAACAACGTATTGTGGTTGATGATAGTGTTGCACCTGAATTAATGGTTTCTTCAAATTTTGTGAAGATTGGAAAAAATGATGATGTTGGTAGTGCGGTTAAGGCTTTAGTTAGTGGAAGTGATGCTTCTCAATCTTTTGGTTATCCTTTGGATACTGTTTTGGTTGGAGCAAATAATGCTTCTCGGCAGACTGAATCTAATTTGTATTATGATGTTTGGGTTTCTTTGGTCGATGTTAGGTCAAATGAATCTGTGCAGGAGTATGTTGAGGTTAAACAGAGTAAAAACGGGACGGGAATTGAGGAGTTGACAACTGAAAATAAAGTTGTTGATTTGGATATTTTGGGCAATCCTGTTTCGGACAATACTAAATTTAGGGTTTCGACTAAAGATTATTTGAAAAATGGCCGGATTTTGATTTCGGATGTTGGTGGAAAGGTTATTGATGAGTTTGAAATTAATAATTTGATGCCTAATGAGGAAAGGGAAATTGGGTATCCGGGGTTTGTGGGCCTACTCCCCGGGACGTATATTGTCAGTTTTTCCGGCAATGGCGAAAAAGAAAGCCGCAAAATGATAAAGAAATAGTAGGGCGGCACTTTTGCTCTTGTAGTTAGCGAACATAAAAAAATTCGCTTTTCAATCACAAAATTAGTTCTATGAAATATGAAACTTAATTCGTATATTTGCGTTAATTAAAATATAGATCTTGAGATTATTTGAGATACGTAAATTAAACAAATTGAAAAACAAAAATCAAGGTAATCAAAAACTTATTAAAGCAATTGATACGTTGATAATTGATATTCAAAATGCAAAATGGGATAAGCAGACAGATATTAAAAAGATTCGTCCTGATGCAGATTGCGTACATAGTGATGGATTTTATTTTTTCGATTTGAATATTCATCGCACGATGATTTTTATAGTATTTGATGCAGATGAAGCAACGGTTGTTTGGGCTGGTTCTCACGATGAGTACGATAAAACATTTAAGGGAAATAAGACAACGATAGAAAAATGGTTACGAATTAAAAACTGGATTTAAAATGGATAAATTTTCGATACAAAACATACAAAAGATTAAATCATTAACAAGTGAATTAGAACTAGAAAAAGCGTCGAATCTATTTATGCAACTCCGAGTTTTTGAAAAAGAAGATGGATCATACAAACCAATTAGGAATCATTTGCGCAATCTGATAAAAGATTATGAGGATAATAATTGGGTAGATGAAGATAAAATCACAGATTCGCAAATAAAAGAGAGTGATTTAGCCGAAGCATTAGTCCAAGCTGAAAACGAGTTCTATTACAAAAGAAAAGAATTGATTAAACGCAAACTAAAGGAGGCTGGATTAAATCAAAATGACCTTGCAAAAATTCTTGGACACCGGAAAGGATATATGTCGGAGCTGATTAACGGATTGAGACCCTTTTCTAAAGAAGATATTGTTGTAATAAACCGATTGTTTAAGATAAAATTTGAGGATTTAATCCCTTCATTTATAAAACAAGAAAGAGCATCTCATATTAAAAGGACTTTGGAGACACTATCAAACAACAGAATTCGCTTGACTAAAAAAGACTTTGATTTACAGATGGCTTAATCTGAAACAATTACGTTCGCTTAGGTTTTGTATATTACATAGGGCAGAAATACTAAATTTGAAACTTTTGCACTCTTTTCAGCACCAGGAAACTATTTTGATACATTTGTTAAAGATAGCATTATGAGAGGCCGCTATAAGAATGTTAGCGAAGTTGTTCGTGCAGGGTTGAGACTTTTAGAAGAAGAAGAAAATAGAGTTATTGCATTAAAAAAAGCTATTCAAGAGGGAATGGATAGTCCACGAGTTGAAAATATAAGAATAAAATTTTGGGCTACACCTAACAATCTGCATAGAGCTGGCGTTAAGTGGGTATTTGAGACTTGGGCGCTTTCTTCAGCACCGCCGTTTTTTTGCCAGGGCTTCCGCATTTAAAAATTGTATTGTTTTCTGTCGCTCCTCCGGAGCTTTGGACGTATTGGGATGAATATATTTCTACCATACTGCCGTGCCTAACGGCACTTTTAAGCTCCGATAGGAGCGTAAGTATGGTAGAAATTGGGAATAACCATACCCCTAAAGTGCCGTAGGTACGGCACAAATTTTTAAATGCGGAAGCCCTGGTTTTTTTGCCTTTCGGTATCGCCATTAAAACAAATAATACTATCTTTGTGCCCGTTATGAAAACTATGTAACATATCTCATCCCTATTTCGGGGGAGCAGGCAAAAGCACTGCCAGTTGGTTGTGCCTAAATTTGTATGCCTGTGTTTATTTCCATTATATTATAAGACACCCTGTTGGTTAATAACCTGGGGTAGTATTGAAATTGAAAAATAAAAACAATGAAAACAACAGATATTATTTCCATGTCTGCCCGTCCGGCTATTTATGAAAAAGGCACGGCGTTTATGTGGACAGACGAGCATATTTCAAAGCAATTGTTAAACACACATTTAAATCCCGACATCGACCTTGCCAGCCGCAAGCAAACGTCCATCGAAAAAACAGTAGATTGGATTTTGGGCACACAGGGGGGCAATGAAAAACTGAACATTCTTGACCTCGGTTGCGGCCCGGGCCTGTATGCCGAGCTTTTGGCAAAAGAAGGGCATAACGTTACGGGAGTTGACATTTCAGAAACATCGATTAACTACGCCAGGCAATCGGCAAAAGAGAAAGGTTTGGGCATTTCGTATGTCAATGCCAGTTATCTCGACATTGATTTCATGCCCGGGCAGTACGATCTGGTGCTGCTTATATATACCGATTTTGGTGCTCTAAGCCCCACTGGGCAGGGGCATTTGTTGGGACAGGTTTACAGGGCTTTGAAAAAAGGCGGCACGTTTATTTTCGATGTGCTGAAAGACAATGGTCTTGAAAACAAAATTGCGCCTAATACGTGGGAAGCATCCAACGGTGGGTTCTGGAGCCCGGCACCTTACGTAATGCTTTCGCAATCGTTTTTGTACGAAAAAGAAAAAGTTGCACTCTTTCAGAATATCCTGATAGATGAAAATGACAAAACCGAGATTTATCGTTTTTGGACACACTTTTTTAACGAAAAGGATATTGAGCGGAAGCTGAAAAAGGGGAAATTTGCAAATATCCGTTTCAACGACCAAGTACTTGCCGATGATGGCCCGTGGAATGGCGACAATGTGTTGTTTGCCATTTCTCAGAAATAATTGATTTTACCGCAGGGACGGTAAGGTGCAGGGCTTCTTTTTGTGCCAGGCACATGGGGTGGCTGCTGAAAATCACTGTATCCCAGTGCCAGGAGGCAGTTTCCTGCGTTTATTTGCCCCAACCCTTACATAGAAATAAACAAGTGTCGACACAAAATAAACTGCCGCCTGTACGTAAAGGAATATCATTTCTGTTTTTACTTCCGAAATGCCAACGCCCATGGTCCTCAACCTTAAATAGGCAGGTATTACCGTGGTGCTTGGCATTATTTTAGAAAGCAAGGCCAACCATTTGGGGATGTCCAAAATAGGCCACGAAAGCCCGCAAACAAACAATGCGATGGGCGATAGGAACACCATGAACACAAGTGCCGATTCGCGGTGTTTAAATAACGTTGATACGCCAATGCCAAGAAATATTGTGCTCAACAGAAATGGGAACATAACCATCAATACATGAATGATGTTGGCTTTGTCGGGGTAGTTAAACCAGTGGTAAACCAGTATGGTTGCATAGGCAATGTTGAAAAGGGATATAAGCAGGTATGCCCCGGCTTTCCCGCTTATGTAGGGGATGATTTCTTTACGGCGTTTCTTTTCGGGCAAAATAAACGGAGATGCTTTTGATTCGGAGAAAGAACCGCCGAGCAGCCCAATGCCAATAAGCAGGGTTTGCTGGAAAATAACGAGTATTACCCCGGGCATTACAAAACTCCCGTAGCCTGTTGAAGGGTTGTACAACACGTGTGTGTATGCCGGCAACGGATCGTTGCTTACTTTTGCCTGCTGTAACGATTTCCCCTCTCCCATATACCGCAACACTGATATGCCGCCGCTAAAATATGCATTGGAATATGTGGTGGCCAAGAGGGTATTCCTGTATTTCAGGAAATAACTGGCATCGGCATATACGGCAACATCTGACTGCATGCCTGAGAGTACTTTTTTCCCAAAACCGTTGGGGATAAGGACAATTGCACTTATTTTGTTGCCCATGAACAGGCTTTCGGCGTTTGTCATGTCCAGTGGTTTATATGAAACTTCAAGGTCGCTGGAAGCATCGATCATTGAAGTGTATTTCCGGCTGGCAACAGAATGGTCCAGATCTACAACTGCAACTTTCAGCCCGGTCATTGTTTCGTTGTAGTAAGCAATGGAGTAAATAACGGGGTATATTACCACTGCTCCAATAAGGATGAGCAAAGCGCCACTGTCGGTAAATATAGCTTTCAACTCATTTATAAAATGGGTGGCAGCAAGTTGGAACCCATTTATTTTGTCCTGTCCTTTTTTCATTGCTTTGTTTATTGTTTTAATCGTGTTTCCATATACATGTTACGGGCTGCCATCTTTCTCCTCCCCTATTTTTTGCCCCAATATTTGGCATCCCCCAGGTAATGTTTATAAACCGGCAGGAAACAAAGGGAAACCAGTTGGAATATAAGTATATAGCAAATGTATGGGAGGGCTTCTTTTAATGGCGCGCCTCGCAACGATTGCGAAATCACCAATTTTTCCCACCACGTAAACGGAAAAATTGCAGCAAATATCTGTGCAATTTTTGGCATGGCCTCCAGGGGGAACGTAAGCCCCGAAAAGGTAATCCCCATCATTGAATAAGCACTTGCCAGTGATAATGACAGGCGCAGGTTAATGGTTACGCCAACAAATATAAGTGCCATCAACTGGTAAGTAAGGATAGTGATGAACTGGCCTGTAAATATTAACCAGAAATTGCCGTTCAAGGGCATCCTTTCGACCTTGTATAAAAGTATGTTTATAAAAAGGGCAAAGCAGGAAAATATTACAGTGTATGGGAGCAGTTTCCCTACGATAGACATACGGACACTGTTGCCTCCCGTTTCGAGCAGTTCCTTTCCCGTCCCCCCTTTCAGTTCGTTCCCAAGCGTGTAGATCGAACTTAAAAGCACGAATAAATAGAGCATTACATATAACAGTGCCGAGTTAAGGAAGTATGAATAGTTGGCAAATGGGTTGAAAAGCACGTGCCTCTGGATGTTTACCGGGACGATCCGCGCCATTGCCTCCTGTTCGTTTTTCCCTTCCATGCCCAGTTTTTTAAGTTGCACCCCGCCCGATATGGTTTTTATGGTTGCAAGCACCGAACGCTGTATCAACCCTGCCTTTAGCACATTGGTGCCGTTTATGTAAACCGGTATTGGCGCTGCAATCCCCTGGAAAACCGATTTCCCTGTTTCGTAAGGGATAACAACAACTGCATCGACCAGCCCCTGCTCAAGCATTTCTTTTGCCTTGAAAATATTTGGCGACTGATAAGTTACCTCCACATCGGAAGCCGCGTCCAGGGCATTGGTTATTTTTACCGACAGTTCGGAATTGTCGCGGTCGACAACGGCAATGGGCAAGTTTTTTACTGCTCCCTTGTGGAAAATGAAGAAAAGCAGGCCGATCCCGATAAGTGGGCCCATAAATAGGAGAAAACGGTAAGCCGGATTCTGCAATATCCGCCCAACTTCCCGTTTTGTTACAGACAAAAGGGATGTTCTCGTTGCCATGGTTTATTCGTTTAATGTCACTATAGCTGTCATCCCGGGGCGCAAGCCATCTATTTTTGCAACAGGCCGGGCTTCTATTTCAAACGATTTCATGTCGAACCCGCCAGATGTTTTAGTGGCATTCCAGCGCGCGAAGTCGCCGGTAGGGCTTATATAACTTACCTTTAAATCGAACCCGCCGTTGCCCAGGGCAGGTATTTGGGCTTTAAACCTGTCGCCCATTTTGAAATAAGGCAAATAATCTTCGCGGATGTAAAAAGTAACCCAAATGTCGTTGAGGTTAATAAGGGTGACAACCGGGAAGCCTGTTGGCACCAGTTCCCCTTCCTCGACATTTATCCCGGAGATTTCGCCATCTGAGATTGCATTTATCGATGTTTCGTCGAGGTAGGCCTGCACCTGTTCGATGGCAGCATCTGCCCTTTTCACCAAGGCTGCTGCCGCGTCCTTGTCTTCCTTGCGCGCCCCTTTTTCCGCTTTCTGCCATATTGCTTTTGCTGCATTTGCCGTTTCGCGTGCGGCTTTCATTTTTGTTTCAACCTCATCGCGTTTTTGTGCAGGCACAACACCCTCGTTATAAAGGTTCTGGATCCGCCCAAATGTTTTTTCTGCAAATTGGGCCGCAGCTTCGGCTTTTATATAGGTGCTGTAGGCCGCAGCGATGTCTTCCTTCTGTGCCCCGTTTTGTGCCTTACGGCTTTGCGCGCTTGCTGCCGAACGGGCGGCTGTTGCTTCTGCCATCTTTGCATTGGCCTCGGGGCTGTCGATTGAAAAAACGAAATCGCCTTTTTTTACTTCCTGCCCTTTTTTAACGGCTACTTCTAAAACCCTCCCCGGCACTTTCGATGATATTTTGTATTGTTTTGCCTCTACTTCCCCCTGCAGCACAACAGGTTCTTTTTTCAACACAACAATAAAGGTATATACGATAAACCCTATAATTGCCGCAACTACAAGGATGGTTGTTACTGTTTTTTTATTCATGGCGTATGCTTTATTTGTTTAATGATTCAAAAATGGTATTGTCCCCGGCGCAAAATTCGACATATTGTTCCGGCACGCCGGCAGTTTGTAAAAGTTGCGCAAGGCTGACATCGTAATCGTAAAACACTTTTAACCGTAGTGCTTTTACTTGTGCCACTTTTGTATAGGCTTCTACTACCGAGGTTGATGTGGCCAGGCCTTCGTTAAACGCTTTTTGTGTGCTTTCTGAATATTCCTCGGCAAGTTCAAGGGTGCTTTCCAGTTCGTTTTTCTGTTCCATTTGCATTTGCAGGGTTTCATATAGTTTGGTAAGGTAGGCTTTTAAATCGGAATGTGCTTTCTGCTCGGCAAAGTTTACCTGTACGGCCATTGTTTCTCCTGCTTTATGCGTATTGTTCCTGCCCAGCCCTTCAAAAACTGACCATTTTAAGCCCACGCCCACCATCCAATCGGGGACGTAAGGCGAAAGGTCTTTTTCTGCCAGGTTATAAGTGCCAATCAAGGCAACTGTTGGCAGGTAGCCCCCTTTGTCAACTTTGTTTTTTATATTGACCAATTCCCTTTTCCCTTCAATTTGCCTGAGCTGCGGGTTTGTTTCGTATGCTTTTGCAATCCAATATGAGACATCGGTCAATTCTTTGTTCATGAACAGGTGGCTTGCGGGCATGACGGTAATAGCCGTGTCAAAAGAAAGCGTGGCCTCCAGCCCCGAGCGGACGATCTCTATGTTCCGTCCCGCTTCTTTTAACCCGCGCCCTGCTTCGTTCCTGGCTACCTTGGCGTGCAGGAGCTCTACCTTGGCAATCATCCCGTTGTCGAACAGTTTTTGGGCATCGTAATAATGTTTTTCTGCGGCATCCATCATTTGTTGCCGTACTTTCAGTACCTGCAGCCCAAGGGTAAGCCCATAGTACCGCGTTGCCAGCTCGGAAAGCAAGGTTCCTTCTGTTTGCCGCAATTCTTCCTTGCTTATAGAAAGTTCGGCATTGGCAGCATCGTTTGCCCCTTTTATTTTCCCTCCGGTAAATATGGGCCATGCCACATCAGCAGAAACGCTTGCAAAATTTTTCTCCTGGATTACCTGGTCCCAGTCGGCATTGCCTATTTGTTCGCCTGCTGCCAATAATTTCTCCCTGATAGCGGCAGTGCTCACGGCTTCGGAGTAATCGCCGACACCGCTAAAGACACCATATGCCCCGAGTGTTGTGTACAATGGCGTGATGGCATCCTTTACAGGCGTCAGGTCAAGGTGCAGCTTGTCCGACATCGATATGGCGGTTGCGCTCACCGATAACCGGGGCATGTACAACCCCTTTTTCGCCTTTAATTCATATTCTTTTTGTTTGATTTGTTGTTTGGCCCGCTGTAACCCGGGGTTTTGTCCTGACATAATACGCAAGGCTTCTTCAAAAGTCAGCACCTGTGTATCCTCCTGGGCGGGAGCAATGATAAAACAGGACAATATCAAAAAGAATGTGCCAATGGATTGTTTTATCTTTTTCATTTTCCTGGCTCTTTTAAAATTTTATTTGTTAAATAAATAAGGTGGTCTTCATCGTCCTTCCTGAAAACAACCTTTTTTTGTGAACTCTTGTAATATTGATTAATATATTGAATAGTATTGATAATTACAATTAAATATAGATCGGACCGGTTTATCCTTTTGTCTAACTGTCCGGAGGAATGCCCATCATACACCATCAGATCCAATAATTTATAAATATTTTCGCGTATTTCTTTATTGATTATAAAGCTATAGTCGTTGGTCAACACATACAGGAACTTGAGTTTTATGGGATCGGTGTTGGCCATGCTGAAAATGTGGCGGATCATGTTCTCGATAATGCAGCTAAAAGTGGACTCCTGGCCCGTCAGCTCTTCAAACTTACTGACAACTTCATGGAAAACATCCTGGAGAAGGGCATTTACCATCTCATATTTCCCCCTGTAGTGCATGTAAAAATATCCTGATGCGACCCTTGCGTCCTTTGCAATCAATGATGCGGACGCGCCCCCAAAACCACGTTCCACAACCAATTTCATGGTCGATTGCTTTAACCTTTCAATCCTGTTCTGATCTGTAATACGTGCCATACCACCATTATTAATAAATGAACATTCATTCATTAACCTGAGGTGCAAATGTAAAAACAAATTTGGGCCCAGGGATCAATCCCAACCCCATTTAAAGCTAATTTAATGTTGGGGCTTTCTCCTTTAATGTTTATTTAACCTCTGTTTGCTTATAAAACCTGCCATAACATTTGACTGATGTTTTTTTTCCCTACTTTTGCCAAATGATTAAACCTAGAGGTTAAGCTACATATGGTAGGGACAAAAAAAGACACCACAGAAGAGAAAATACTGAAAGCAGCGCAGGACGTATTTGTCCAAAAGGGCATGGATGGGGCAAGGATGCAGGAAATAGCCGATAAGGCCGGCATAAACAAAGCGTTGTTACATTATTACTTCTGGACCAAGGAACGCTTGTTCCATGCGATTTTTAAAAAAGTATTGTCGAAAATTGCCCCAGATATGATGGGGATGGTGCGTTCTGATTTAGCTATTGCGGGAAAAATAGGGGATTTTATAGATAAGTACATTGATTTGATGATGGAAAATCCGTTCCTCCCCTCGTTCATGCTAAAAGAGATTAACCGCGATCCTGGTTTTTTAGCTTCAATTATAAAAAATACAGGAGTAGACTACCCTCAAATTGCAGGCATGTTCCAAAAAGAAATGGACGAAGGCAGGATACGGAAAATGTCGCCACACGATTTGTTTGTAGATATTTTAAGCTTGTGCATTTACCCGATAGCAGCAAAACCGTTGCTGTCTGCCATACTTTTCGGCAACGACATAAAAGCCTACAGCGATTTTATATCCAAAAGGAAAGAAACGGTTAAATCATTTGTTTTAAATTCAATCCTTATTTAGGGGCTTTGCGGGTGCGGGGAAATGGCCTTTGGGGGCAGCACCATTTTTATTCAACCTCAAAGCGTGCCAATATTGAATATTCCAGTTTGATTTTTTCGAATTCAATTTCGGGCTGTCCCGCTTCCAGCCCATCAGTGTCCCCGTAGCCCCTTACAACTATATTTGACAATCCGGCGGCCTTTGCCTGGAATGGGGCAAACCGGTTGTCCAGTTCCTGTATGTAAATTGCCTTCCCTATGTCTTGCCCTATAGCATTTGTAAGTGAGGCGGCCTTTTCTTTTGCTGCTTTAATGGCATTTATTTTTACCTCGGTCCTGAACCTTTGTATCTCGGAATGCCCGATTTTTTCGATCGAGATATTTGACACCCCAAGTGATTCAAGTTCCCTGATGGCCCTGCCCGCAGTATTGGCATTTGCTACCTTTAGCTGGTATTCCCTTACTGTATTGATTTCCTGCCCTTTTAACCAGTATTTTTTAAAATTACTTGCCATATCTTTGACCGCAAGCTGCTCCTGGACATTGATGCCCATAGCTGCAAGCTGTTTAAACATCGACTTCTCTATGCCCTGTATTTCTTGTTTCCCTTTGAAATCTTTCTCATCGACAGTAATAGCCAGGTAAATTTCGTTTGGTACAACTTCCATTTCCGCTTTCCCCGTTACTTCTATATAATTCTGGTCAATAAAATTTTTTGTCCCAGGCTGGGCTAAGCTGTTCAGTGCCAAAGCGGCAAGCACGATCAAAACTAAATTTTTCATAATTTTTCAATTAAAGTAAAATAAAACATCAGCAAGATAGATGGTTTCTTTTGCTTATTGGTTGCGCCACTACAGGCGGGCACATGGCAAAATTAAAATAAACGGCTGGTTGGCTAACATAACAACTTGAGTTCGATTAAAAATATTTTTAATATGGAGGGCAGTCCTGGGCATAAATAGCTAATTTTGTTATGTCTAAAATAACCTAATAAATATAGAAAGATGAAAAACGTATGCTTGCCGAAGTGTCCTGTAGACAGGATCAAGCCCCTTTTCCTTGTTTTTATTTTTAGCATACCCCTGTTTGGTGCCTATGCCCAGGGACTTGTTGACGCTATCCATTTTACAAGGCAGGGGGCGAGGCGTTTGGTTTTTAACGAAAAACAAACCATCCCACTGGCAGTTTTTGAGCCTGGGGATATTGTCGGCATGCCGTCTATGCACCCTGTAAATAATTGGGGAGGAAATCCCGAAATAAAAATTGAAGGAGGCAAGTTGTTTATTGGCTCCGGAGGTGAAAGCATATCTACGGTTTGGCTTGGCGGCTTCAACCCATTTGCTACATATGCCATTGACCTTGACACATTTGCTGGCAATGGTGAAATTGGGCTTGAATTTACCGATATGGAAAGAAGTGGCTCGTTTTGCTTAAAGGTGAAGGCAGAGAATGGCTTGCTGGCAGGCGCAATGTTTGAGGTAACAAAAGGTTCAAAAAATATTATTCAAAAAGAAGCAGGGAATGATTTAGCAGAAGGACAAGCCTTAAAAGGCAGGCTTGTCCTTCAAATGCTGGGCAGCGGGTTTGTCCTGTACCTCCAAGATGAAGGACTGCCGTTGACCATTGCCCAAGGCGATTTCAATAAATACGTTGATTTGAGGGGAAAAAAGTACATACAAACATACCATGCCAATATTTATGTCCATTTAAGAGAAGGTAAAGCTGTTGTAAACAATGCGGAAGTTGGTTTTTCAACAGGTAGCGGGCTGGCAGACATAAGGGCCATTACCTATGAAAACGGGGAGCCAATCCTCGATGGGGGCAGGATTTGGTACACCATGTCGATACGTGGGCGGGCTTTGCCGCACCACATACAGGGTGTTTTCAGCATGGATCCTTCTGTTTTTGACATCAAGTTCGAAGGCATTATTGTATTTGACAGGGACGATGGGATACTTAGAAATGAAGTGGCCTCCCATATTTTTTACGACAGGAAAGATGAAATATGGAGGGGGCTAACAACCGGGTTTAGTGCTTTTGCAAACCCCGAAAAGGAAGAAAAGCAGTTGCTTGCTGTTGAAAGTGCCAAAGATCCGAGATTTGGGTTCTCTGTTATGGCGGCCAAACCGTTTGGGATGGTCGGCGATATTGAAGATCCTCATATAATTTACGATGAGGGCGCAAACAAATGGAGGATGCTTACATGTGAAAATACGGGCGAGGGGTACAAAGCTATTTTGATGGAATCTGATTACTGGGACAAGGGCTATGTGAAAATTGCCGGGCCGGTAAGCCATAACTCAACTGGTACCTCTATTCAAAAAATTGGCAGGGAAAGATATTGCTTCTCAGGCAGTTCAGAGCGTAAGGTTTTTGTTTATACCTATCCCGGGCTAAAAGAAGCCGGGCCTTTGAAAATGGACTTGCCTCCCTGGGACGGTGCATCTGGCACCAGGATATGGCCTAATGTGGTACAGCTCCCCGAAGGGTACTTTTGCAAGTATGTTGCTTTAATGATGGATCGGTATAACTATCCAGGGCTGAAAGGCCCGAACTGGACTTACGGGGCATTATACCTGTACCATGGATACTAATTTAAAAGCCCACACATTGGAAATGGCACACTGGCAAAATTGCATTTATAGATATTGGATAATATTTTATATCTTTCAACCGGCAATCTGTTTTGCCATATAACTTAATGCCAATCAAATTAACGTATAATGAAATATTCACTTCTTATTATCACAATCCTTTCTTTTTTATATTCGTGCAACAATTCCACCACCGATAAGGTTAGCATTAAAAATTTAAAGTGCGAATACCTTGGGGATCCGATAGGGATCGATTCTGAAAACCCACGTTTTACCTGGCAAATCATCTCAGGGGAAACAGGCATTTCACAAAAAGCCTACCGGGTGGTTGTTGGGACAGATCCCGAAAAAGTAAAAAACGGAAATGGCTGCACTTGGGATTCCGGCACTGTAAGTTCATCGACTATCCCGGTGGTTTATGCCGGGGCAGGGCTACAGCCTTTTACCCGTTATTACTGGAGCGTAAAAGTCCAAACACAGGATGGGAAATGGTCCCCCCCCTCAGAAGTGGCTTTTTTCGAAACAGGGATGATGGGGCAAAACAACTGGAAAGGCGATTGGATTTCAGACACCTACGACTTTAACATTAAACCTGCCCCTTATTTCAGGAAAGAACTCAAGATAGGGAAAAAGATAAAATCGGCACGGGCTTATATTGCAGTGGCCGGGCTTTACGAACTGTACATAAACGGGGAAAAAGTGGGCAACCACCGCCTCGACCCTATGTACACACGTTTCGACCGCCGCACGCTTTACGTGACCTACGATGTGACCAACAACCTTGAAAACGGCGAAAACGCAGTGGGCGTAATACTTGGCAACGGCTGGTACAACCACCAATCTACAGCAGTTTGGTATTTCGACAAAGCACCGTGGCGAGCCAGGCCAAAATTTTGCATGGACATACGCATTGTTTACCAAGACGGTTCAACAGAAACGGTATCGACAGACAGGAGCTGGAAAACATCGCCATCGCCGGTAACCTTCAACAGTATTTACACAGCAGAACACTACGATGCCAGGCTCGAACAGCCAGGCTGGGACAAGCCCGGGTTTGACGACAAAGAATGGAGAGGGGCGATGTGCACAAACGCTCCGTCGAAAAACATAGTAGCCCAGGCAATGGTGCCTATACGCAACATGACGGAAATACCTGTGAAAAGCATAGAGAAATTCAACAACAGGAATTATGTGGTGGATTTTGGCCGCATCATTGCTGGGGTGACAAAACTGAAAATAAAAGGGGAGCCAGGCACTACCATCAGGTTAAAACACGGCGAACGTTTGTGCGGGGACGGGCATGTCGACATGTCGAACATAGATGTACATTACCGCCCAACCGATGATTCCGACCCTTTCCAGACCGACATAGTGGTGCTCAGCGGAAAGGAAGACGAGTTCATGCCAAAGTTCAACTACAAAGGGTTTCAGTATGTTGAAGTAAGCTCAGACAAGCCAATAGGGCTTTCAAGAGAAAATTTAGTGGCATATTTTATGCACAGCGATGTCCCGCCCGTTGGAGAAATCAAATCCTCTAACGAAGTGCTGGACAAAACATGGGCGGCAGCCAATTCTTCATATCTGGCAAACTTGTTTGGATACCCGACCGATTGCCCACAGCGCGAAAAAAACGGATGGACAGGAGATGCACAGATAGCCGTTGAACTAGGACTGTACAACTACGATGCAATTACCGTTTACGAAAAATGGATGGCAGACCACCGGGACGAGCAGCAGCCAAACGGTGTATTATGCAGGATAATCCCAACAAGCGGATGGGGCTACACTGCACACGGGCCAGACTGGACAAGCACAATTGCTGTTATCCCATGGAATTTGTACCTGTTTTATGGCGACAAAAAGATATTGGAAGATTGTTACGAAAATATCAAACTATATGTAAAATATATCGACGAGCATTACCCAGAAGGGCTGACCGACTGGGGGCTTGGTGACTGGGTGCCGGTAAAATCGAAAACCCCAAGGGAATTCACATCAACGGTATATTATTTTGTTGTTGTTGACATTTTGCGAAAAGCAGCAGGTGTTTTGGGAAACAACGGCGATATGGAAAAATATTCGGCACTGGCAGGGAAAATAAAAAATGCATTTAACAAAAAATACCTGGACAGGGAAACGGGCATTTATGGAAGCGGGCTACAAACAGAGTTGAGCTGCCCCCTGCAATGGGATTTGGTGCCTGACGACATGCGTGAAAAAGTTGCAGGGGAACTTGCAAAGCGTGTAGAAGCAGACAACAAGCACATTGACGTGGGCCTGCTGGGGACAAAAGCAATATTGAACGCCATGAGCGAAAACGGTTATGCCGATCTGGCTTATGAAGTGGCATCGCAAGAAACTTTTCCATCCTGGGGCTGGTGGATTGTTAACGGGGCCACCACTTTTTATGAAAACTGGCCGCTTGACGCTTCCAAGGATATTTCGATGAACCACATTATGTTTGGCGAGATTGACGCATGGTATTACAAGGCCCTGGGCGGGATCTTCCCCGATGAGGAAAAACCGGGCTTTAAAAACATTATACTGAAACCTAATTTTGTGGAAGGGCTTAAGCATTTCTCTGCCAAACACGAAAGCCTTTACGGAGAAATCGTTTCTGCATGGGAAAAATCGGGGGACAAGATAACATACAATGTCACTATTCCGGCCAACAGCACGGCAACCGTGTCCCTAGGAGCGAAGGGGCTAAAAGAAAACAACAAGGATATATCAGAGAATAAAAATATAAGGGTTGTCCAAAATAGCGGAGGACATACCGTACTTCAGCTGGGATCGGGTTTTTATTCGTTTGAAATGAAGAAATAGGAATTGTAGTTGAAAATGAACTTATCCCTGAGAATATCAGGTCCGTTTATAACCTAAAAAAAATAATCATGTTAAAATTAAACCCATGTAAGGTATTTATTTTGATTTTGGTACAGGTAGTGCTTGCATTTATGGCTTTGTCGGGTTTTGGTTTCTTTTTTAGATCGGGCACTGCCGGTGCGGGGATCCTAATATTGGGGATCGTTTTTTACAGGGAACTGAAACAATCAAAAGACATATGGATGATCATTGCAGCATTCCTGTTTTCTATTGGCGGCGACTGGTTTTTGTCGAACAAGAATGGCGATACTGAAATGTTCATTGCCGGTATAGCACTGTTTTTTGTCGCTCACATTGGCTATCTTTCTTACGCTTTGATGAACGGGAAAATGAATTGGCCTTTTTTGGGCATACTACTGGCTGGCTACCTGCTCTTTTTCTTCCTGAAATTATCTCCTTCCCTCGACAGTGCAGCGATGACTGTTGCTGTGTTGGCATATCTGCTCATATCATGTTTTTCTCTTGGTGCGGCAGTGGGGATTAAAGCAAGTGCCGTAGAACGGTGGAGTTTTATATTTGGCGTAGTGATGATCCTGTTTTCAGACACAATTATTTCTTTCAGGGAATTCCTTGGGTATAAAGAGATGGATTTCCTTGTGCTGCCAACCTATTACATTGCACATATTTCTGTTACTTTCTCGTTGTTGAAAAGGGCAGGATATAAGGCAGGGGAGAGTAAAAGTTAAAGGCAAAAGGCAGAAGTTAAAAGGCAGAAGAGGGGGGATTGGGAGCCTGCTTTGACGGGCATGGCAAACGACAGGCTTTGGGGCGCAGTAACCTGGCCCCGGTTAAAAATATTTTCTGGACACACCCAACTTAACCCGGATTTAACTTTCCTGTTCCGGTTTCCCTGCCTTCCATTCACAAAATCTCAATTGTTGTTCCAGCATGGCTGTTTTTTTCATTTCATAACCTGCTTCCAGGGCAGTTTTGATCGGGGCAGAATAAATTGTTTCTATTTCCATCGGGCGTTTGCTGTCAAAATCCAACTTCATGCTTGGGGCGTAAGGTGTCATTTCCAGGGTTGTTGCTATCATCTTGTCCGGCAGGTTGTTGCTTAATGCGTGGCCGCATGCCTGGGCAGCTAAAACAACTTCCTCCATAATATCGTGCAATAGTTGCCGGGCATCTCTGTTTTTGAGCATTTCATCGGTAGCGGCGCCCAACACAACCGACATCCCGTTAAAAGGTACATTCCATACCAATTTTTGCCACCTTGCATGCCCCAAATCCCTTGCTATCTGTACATCGATGCCTGCTCCCGCAAAATCGTTGGCAACCGTCCCCAGTTGTTGTTTGTCCCCTTTATACAGGCCCAGGGTGATTTTTCCGTAGTCTAAGTGAGAAATAACCCCGGGCTTGTTTTTCTGTGAACATATAAAAGCAAGCCCCCCGGCAATATTTACGCCCGGCAGCTCTTTTGCCAGCCTTTCTTCAATGCCAAGGCCATTTTGTATTAGTATTACCAAACTGTCTTTATGCAAGATTGGCTTTAATAACGATGGCAACAAGTGGTTTGCCGTGGTTTTCAGCCCAACCAAAACAACATCACAAACAGGCATTTCGCATGTCGATTTGTAGGCATTGACCTGCTTTAGCAAAAAATCCCCATCGACAGAATTTACCTGCAAGCCATTTTCTTTTACCTGCTTATAATCGCCCCGGAACAAAAAATGTACTTCCTTGCCTGTATTGGCCAGCTTCCCCCCGTAAAAACCGCCAATTGCCCCTGTCCCTATCACTGCATATTTTAAACCCATGGTGCTATAATAAAAAATTGTTTATCTGCTTCGGTCAAGTATAAAATTACACATTTGTATATGTCAAAAGTAGAAAAATATGATATACAAATATTCCTGTTCTTCAAACGCCTTTTAATTAAAACTCCGAAAATTTTGATTTAATTTCGAGATATTCCTAGACTTGAAAAAGCTATTTGGCAGTTTTGTGATATATCTTTCAATCAGAAATATTACTCCCCGACAAATACATCTCATCTCATCTTAAATTAAGATAAGCATTCTTATGTATTATTTCTCTCATTGTAGAGCTTTAATTCCCTCAATAGCAGCCAAATTTGGATTAGTGCCGAAATAATCATTACCAACTACATTATCAAAGACACTAAGGAAATGACAACGCGGAATGGAAAGTCCATTCAAAATAGACTCTTCCCATTCACTTGCATTTTCTGAACCTCCAATTGACCATTCAGCTATTCCAAAACATGGAGCATCTGAGGTTTCAAGGATATTCAAAACTGTAGTATAGCCTGAAGGATTTGTTGCATCTGTATTATAAAAACTCCATGAAGGACAGGCATACTTATTAATGCATGCCTCTAAATCCTTACCAATACCTCCGGCATGTGCAAATATGTGATCCCGAGGTATCCCAAGGTCAGCACACAATTTGCTAACAAATTCACTGTGCAGTTGCGCTAATTCGGCAATATCGCCACCTGTTATATTTCCAGAATTCTTTATACCTCCGGCTTTAAGTGCTGCATAACCTATCGTTTGGACACCTCTACTCGGTGTATCATAAATATTTATTCCATATTGTGGGTCATTAGCTTCATCCTGAAAAAGATAACTATTCCCATTAGGATAATACCAATTGTTTACCCCAATTGCCATTTCTCCGGTAACTTTGATTCCTCCAAATAAATATTTTTTATCATAGGTTAGACTCTCATACCATTCTGCAACAATAGTGATTAAATGGGTCATTTCATCGCTTACTGCCTGCCGATAAACAGGACTCATTAGGTTTGGCATTGGATTTATCCTAATCTGTGTACCCCAATCTAGCCATCCTATTTTAACCGCATCACCTGATGACCAACTAAAACATTCAACATTATTTATATTACCCGGGTCATATCCTGGTTGAGAGGAATCCCACCAATTCCACAAATCAGGGCGAGCAGTCATAAATGTAATTGCATCCAATTCTACCAAAACAGGAACTTCATATTCTTCTGAAAGAGATAAATGTTTTTTTAATACTTCTTCAAATGTTGTGGAAGTACGTTCAAAACAATAAATAAGAATTGCATTCCCTATTGCGATAGACTTACCCTTTGATGAACCAAAATAACTATTAATTTTTGAGTAGTTATATTGCCAATCATATTCATTTAAAAAAATATATTGCTCCGGCCCTCCCCACCATTTTGCATATAACGTGAGATTACTATTGACAGGATTACTATCAAAATTAAATTTCAGATTGGAAGCAGTATACCATCCAATAAAAATACTGTCATCTTTTGCTGGCTCATTATCAGGTTTTGTCACTAATCCCCCTGCAGTTACTATTTGCTCATCTGGTGTTGGGGAACCGCCCTTTGTGTCAAAAGTAACGGCGTATTGAAGCAAAGGATGATCCGTATCTTTCTTGCAAGAGAAAAAAGAGAATAAGACAAGTAAAAATGTTAATTTAAGTAATTCCATTATTGATGATTTAAAAGTTTGACTTCATACTTTTCTAACTATTTAACTTAGGAATCTTCAGTTACTGACCATCCGACATTGAAGGGGGTAAGTCTCCGTTAGTAGCCCATGCAGAAGGCTTGTCCCCCATCACAAACTCAAATGTGGCGCCGTTGGCAATATCACTGTGGGGGAACCAGCAGTTATTAAATGGTTTTCCGTTTAACAGACAAGATTGGATATAGATATTTTTCTCATTTGCATTTTTCGCTATAATAACCAGTTTCCTGCCGTTTTCCAATTCCACGGTCACTTTTGGAAAAACAGGGCTTGAGATAAGATAAACATCCTGCCCTGCATTGGGATAAAAACCTAAGGAATGAAAGACATACCAAGCCCCCATTGAACCTGAATCATCGTTCCCAGGAACCCCACTTCTACCTGAATTATACTGGGAAGATAAAATATGCCTGACAATCTTGGCAGTTTTATAAGGCTCATTTACATAACAGTAAAGCGAAGGAGTTAAAAATGCGGGTTCATTTGAAATCTGGCACATACCGACCAAACGTGTGTAAAACAGTAATTCTTCACGCTTACCGGGGAATGAACGTGTAAAATAAGTATCCAGTCTGTTGGTAAAACTTTCTTTTCCTCCCATTTTTTCAATTAATCTTTTCATATCGTGAGGGGCATAAAACGAATATTCCCACGAAAAGGTTTCGTAAAAAGGATGTTCAAAAGAACCGGAGTCAAAAACACTGAACTTTGTGGTATCGACCCATGATCCATCCGGGTTCCGGGGCCAGATAAATCCTCTATGTCCCAAACTTTCAATATCGGGGTTCCATAGGTTTTCCCAGCTTGCCGCTTTTTTCCTGTATTTCTGATAAACGGCATCTTCCCCAAGGGCTTTAGCCACGGTTGCAATGGCATAATCATTTGCAGAATATTCCAGCGTTCGTGTCCCACAACGTTCAAAGTCTGTAGATACATACCCAATCCTGTTATAATCCCAAAGTCCACCTCTTCCCTGTTTTCTTTCGTCATCTCCCGGAGGGACGGTTGCATTTTTGAGCATTGCCTGCAGGGCAGTCTTGTAGTTTATACCTTTTATACCTTTGGCCAGGGCATCGGCAACCAGCATGTCACTGTTAGAGCCTCCCTGTACCCTTCCATTATAATGACTCGTGCGTGCATCCGGCATATAATTGTCATATTGGCAAATATCTACAAGCGATTCGATCATCTCTGCTCCCAATCCCGGGCTTAACAGGTTAATGAAGGGGTGGGTCGCACGGTAAGTGTCCCAGATGGCATGGTAGTCTCCATAATATGGGGCATCTGAGACCCATAATGGATTTTCTCCCTTGTAGTTGGCCGGCTGAAGGAAAATACGATACAAGGAAGAATAAAATATTTTTTTAAGATTTTCACTTCCACCCCTGACATGGATTCTCCCCAGAATTTTTCCCCAGGCACTTACAGCCTTATCTTTCGTTTCATCCAGCTCCCATGACGTAATTTCTTTGGCGTTTTCCCGGGCTTTCCCTGTGCCCATGTACGAAATCCCAACTTTCAGGTTGACTTTCCTGTTGGTGCCAGTATCAAATGTAAAATAAGCACCGGTTTTCTCATTGGTATCGAATTGTGACTTTTTGTCCTGAAATAATTTTCCAGATTTCCATGTTCCCGAAGCAATTGCCGGCCTGTCGAATTTTGCGTAAAAATAAACGGTATAGGCCCGGCCAATATTCCAGCCACCCCGGATACGGCTAAACCCCTCTACTTCCGTTTTCGAAAGAATATTTATTTCAGACCCTACGAATTCCTGACGCTCGTACGAGGACAGGAAACTACCCATGTCGAACAGTACATTCCCCCTGTCTGAGCTATTGAATGTATATTCGTGGATTGCTGCGTGGTTGGTGGCAGACAAACGGACAGAAACGTCATGGTCAGTGAGTTCCGTTCTGAACAAGCCCACTTCCGACTCGTCGTTTTGGTGGGCAGAGGAATAATCAAGGGGGTTTATCCTGCCTGTTGTGGGCATAACCAATATGTTGCCGTATTTACACCCTCCGCCGGAACCGTTAATATGAGTGTGGCTGAACCCAACTATATTGCCGCGGGCATCCCACCCGGCATTCTCTGTTAATTCATTGCAATCAGGACCTATCTTGACCATCCCTGTAGGCATAGCTGCACCGGGAAAAGTATAACCACCACCTTCTGCGCCAATAAATGGATCAACATACTGGATATTGTCTTTACAGGGAACTTTGCTTACTTTCCTGATGGCATCAAGTGCTGCAGTATTTGACTTAACAGAGTTCCAGTTATAGATGCAAACATAACGGGCATTTGCATTTATTATCGTATTTTGCAAAGCAGAAATCCAGTCCTCCTGTGTTTGTTCCCCTTGCAGAAGCCATTCAGTAGCGGCCCAGAATGGTGCATTGCTTTTCTTTACTGCATCCATTGCTGTTGAATCTTTCCCGAGATTGTCTGCATAAGTATAAAAACTCCAGCCAGGACATGAATATTCATTTAAAGCTGCATAATAATGGTTTTCCCCTCTGGCCCACGAACCTACGTGGGTAAAAAGCAGCTTGCGCGGAACACCAAGCTCTGATGCCAACCTGCACCAATCTTCCAGGTGACGGGCCACAACCGTTGCCTGCATCTCTTCTGTCAGCCTGCCGGATTCAGCAATACCCGATGTTTTGACTGCTGCATACCCAATTGCTGAAACGCCCCTGTCCGGTAGCTTGTTAACATCTATACCATAGGTGGGATCATCCTTTACCGGCTTATCCAGATAACTGTTCCCGTTGGGATAGTACCAGTTATTAACCCCGAGTGAACTTTCCCATCCCAACTTAATCCCGGCCAGCAGGTATTTTTTATCTTCAGGAAGGTTATAATACCAGTCCATGATTACCGGAATAAGCTTTTTTAGCTCGGTCCTGCTGGCTTCACGGTAACGGGGGCTCATTAAATTGGGCATTGGGAGTACCCTGATTTGCTTCCCCCAGTTACGCCAACCTATTTTTACCGCCGAATCAGGTGTCCAGGATGTCCATTCCACGTTTGCCCGGTTCTCAGGGTTGAACCCGGGACCGCTTTTGTCCCACCAGTTCCATAAATCCGGGCGGTTGCGCCACCAAGCCTCTCCGTCAAGCTGAATCAAAACAGGCATGTTATATTGTTCTGACAAAGAAAGGTAGTTCGTTAGCCGTTGTAAGGCCTTCTCTGGGGATATATCCAGATAAGAAATGATGAAGGCAACTCCAACGGGAATGTCGTGCCTTCCCGACTCACCAAAAATTGATGAAATTTTTTCAAAGGATGCGGGGGTCGATGGGACTCCATTCAATAAAATATAGTGGGACGGTGATTTTCCCCGGGGCTCTTTCTCCTGGGTACGGGAAGAACAATTGAAATAAATTGAAAATAGAAGTGAAAAGAATAATAAAGTTCTGTATATCATGTTCATTGTGTCAATTTTAAAATTAAACTATAGTTATATTTTATTTCGAAACATAAATCAGAGTTTGGTTTGGTCCTAAACAAACGGGGAGCAATTTTTTTCTACCTTCTGAAATTGAATTAATGTTAGAAACTTCGCCGGTTTGAGGATTCATAACCGACCAACTTGCTTTTTGCCCAACAGATAAGTTTCCTTCGTAAATTTCATCACCTGTGTTCACCAGCATATAAATATCGTGTCCCGAGCGGGAAAACTTTCCAAAAACAATTTCACTATCTAAAGGGTCTAATTTCTCAATAGGCGCAAGTGAAGCTATTTTTTCTTCCACTGTCTGAACTTCAGTATTTTGTTCAAATGATATTACCTTACCTTTTTTCCCTTTTAGTTGATTTACCAAAGTTTGTACCTTTAAAGGTAGTGTTACTCCCTGGGGCAGCATAAGCCCTGAATATTCCTCCCCATTCATTTTTATTGTTCCATCATTGGTAATTTCAGCATTTTCAAGAAATAAATAGTCAACTATTATAAACGGGATTTGAGCTTTTGAAAGTGAAAGGCCAATCTGGTGGTAAGAGTTTTCAATTTTTTGTACTCTTTTGGGTTGATTATCCAATTTTATCATTCCAGCAACTGGTTTATATTCTTGTTGCATATCGTAAATAGGATAATATAGCAAAACTGATTTTACTGGTTTGGCATCCATAATTACCGAGTTTACCCGCCCCACAAAATCGCAATAAGCTTTGAAGGACGACTCATTTCGGAATTCATATTTATCTCTGTAGTTAAAGCTGTAATATAGATTAAAATCCGTTACTCCCCATGCCATCTGCCATGCGGTACTGGCCCGCATTTCTTCCAAATTTGCGGGCCGCTGTCCTGACATCGTTTGTAAAAAATCGCTCATCTCACACATTACCCTCCGTTTTCCGGTCAGTTGCGCAGCAGAAACCGGTAAAACTGCAGCCTGCCAGTTTCCTGCAAAAGAGCCGTTGTCCTTCATCCACGCTTTAGGATCAGAATCCAGGAAATCAAGCCCGGGGATATCAAAATCAGCAAGGCATTGCAATTTATTTCCATCTAACGGCACATGTGTTATTATACTTTCTTCCCTTAATCCGTGTCCTGATGAGACAGGTCCCTTGTTCTGATTTTTAAGGCGGAATTCCCTGCACCAATTTTGAATGGCACCATAATAATACGACCTGTCAAGTTCACCTATCAATGCCCAGAACTTCTGACGTACTTCTTTGTCGGAGGAAGTATCTCCCTCGAATAATGATAGTAAATGAGGGGTTAGCTCTTCCTTATATTTTTGTTTGTATTTCCCGGGAATGTCTTTTGCCCAGGAAATTACAGGTAACATTTTCTTAGTCGTGTCAACTGGGTCTTGCACCTTTAATGAATGCTTGGTATTGGATATATTTGCAGCCATAAGGGAAGGCTCGTCTGTAAAAAAGGCTTCAATCTCTGAAAACAATTTTTCACCAAGATGTTCAAGGTAAGCCTCATGGGTAACTTCGATAAACCGCTCTGTTGCTAATTTATTTAAAGGATTGGGGTAACGCCTAGCCTCATAGAAATTATTACAGGCATGGGTATATTCGTAAGATGCCCTTACATAAAAAGCTGATGAGAGAGACTTATCATAAGCCATTTCCAGTGATTCGAGTTCAGGGTGATTCTCCAAAATACGTCCTCCTGCAGAAAAGCTGGGATAACCATCTTCGTCATAAATCCACACTCTCATGTTATTTTCACGCATATATTGAACGCCATCAACAAATTTTTTCCATGCTTTTTCTGAAAGAAGATAGTCTTCTCCCCATTCAACATTGCAAACAACTCCCCCCAGTCCGCAGGAATCTCGTAAATATTTTATCGGATCCTGCCTATTGCCTTTGTTATTTTCATTAAGCTTACGGAGATCCATGTTATGTGCAATTTTAAGTGGTCTGTAATCAGCGGGAGGATTTTCCCATTGAACTAACCAGGCTTGTGGAATTGCTTCCCTTTGGTTACAAGAGGCAAAAAACAATAAAGCAAAAAATAGTCCAATGCTGCGACTTACACTTAGGTTGTTCTTTTTAAAGCATCTCATAATTTTATATGTTTTACCGACCATTTTTTTGCAAAGAGACTGTCGCAAAAATTCATATATTTTATTCAAAAATCTGCTCTTTGAATAAATTTTCAGATATCTACCTGATTATAAAAACATTTTGGACAGCCTCTTTGATTTTTAGCTTGAATAGTACTTTGAGAACAATTAATTGTTTTGTGCCGATAAAATGAAATTTCTAAAATAACAAGTTGTACCTCTCGACCACACAGCAAAATAACCAGGTTGTGGTTTAGGATTGTCAATCTCGAATTTACGAGTGTAGTGTTTCTTTAGAACTTTCGTTTCGCCATTTGTTGTTTTCAATGAATAGATATTTACCTCACTCTGCCACCAATTTGGCCAACGAGACGAGTTGCTGAATTCAATTCTGAAATAATCATCCCTTTCACCGGAAGAAGGAATCTTCGGCATTTCAGTACCATTGAGTGGATCCCCCGGGATTGCATCACCAAGTGCCATCGGACTGGAACCATGAAATGCATAAAATCCGCCTGTTCCAGTAGTATTGTTGATCGTGAAGAAAAAAGAGAACGAATTTCCTGGATCATCAGTTAAATACACTTGCAATCCACCCTCACAGTCAGCTTTTATATCAACAGAGGCTATTACAACATTATTAGCCTGAGTAACAAATGCTGATGATTCTTTACAAACGAGCAAGGTATTTTCTCCTACCGACAAATAGCTATTTTCCAAAGAAACATCTCCACTACCTTCAGTCTGCCAGTTTTTCTCAAAATCTTTGCTGCTAAAACTATCAAAGGTTAAAATCCCATTGGTAGCTGCCTGGACAAAATTAATGGTTTGTGCTGCTTCGTTACTCTGACCGGTTACAGTTGTTATTTGAAAAATTCCTGTACGGATATTGTACATGTCATCATTAGCTTGAGCGGTTGCTGACATTTCTGTATAATCGCTATTAAAACTATTTGTAATCCATGATGGAGGAGTGCTTGTTTCCAATGAAGACGAATTTGTTGATATTGAAGCATAAACTTCTCCTTCTCCGCCATCAAAAGTTAAAAATAAGGGGGAAATTTTCAACACCGGAGCTGGTTTGTTATTGCCTATTGGATCATAATCATCTTGGCATGAAGTAACTACAAAACTCAATGGGAATAAACAATATATTAATATATAACATATTTTTTTCATGATACTCTTAGATTTAAATTAGAATAACATCTGAAATTTTTAATACTTACTTTTTTGAAAAGAATTAAGGAACCACAATTTCTTGTATAGTTGAGAAATTGTACCTTCCTATTGAATTTTCCGAAAGGACTGCAATCCTTGCATAATATGTTGCCCCACTTACCAAACAATCAGTTATTTCATCAGTATACTCGGAATTAACTATCGTCTCATCTGTTATTTCAGACAGATCTCTTTCCATATTATAATCACTATAATTCATCCCTACGTTCGGATTCCATTTGCTCACCAGAAACCTCGCTGAAGTAATTTTTCCGGCTCCCAAAGCTTTACTTATTTTATACGTAGCTTTGATATTACTACCGACTTGCTCAAAGGAGGCGGTAATTTTCAAATAAGGAGTTATTACAAAATTTAGGGTAGTTTCTCCTTTTATCACTGTGTCTACTGTGTCTAATGGGAAGAATGCGCCATTAGTAGGTATAACTTTGTATTTAGCCTTAAATATTTTTGTATTAAGGAATGTCCCGTCTGCCTTTCCCCAGAAACTTCGTGGCGTAGATGATCCATCCTCAATGATCTTTATTTGAAATCCATTTGGTTGTTCAGTAATAAAGGGATTCCCTTCACTATCAGCAAGTACTCCTTGGAGTGTTTCAGTTGGGGCTTCATAGTTATCAATTTCACATGAACTGATAAAAACTAGCAATATTGAAACTATTAAATAAATTCTTTTTTTCATTGTTCTGTTCTTTATAATTAGTATCCGGGATTGTTTGGCAATAAATTTGGATTCTTTTCAATGGCGCTCTCAGGTATTGGAGCATAATAGTCTCTGGGATCGACTCGATATTGCAATTCTGTTCGTTTATGCTTTAAGAAAATATATTTTCCCTCATCCTCAACATAATATGGATATAACGAACTAAATGTTTTTCCTTGGATAACATCTTCAAACATTCGCAAACGTTTCATGTCCCAAACGATCAAATTTTCAAAGGCTAATTCACAACGTCGCTCGTTGATAATTTTTGCTTCGTCAATTGTTGACAAAGCAGAAGTTCCAGCTCTGTTTCTAAGCTCGTTGATTGGTTCAAGAGCGTCCTGCATTGTAATTGCTTTACCATCAACGGAACTTCCAATAATATTTATGGCAGCTTCTGCTTTGTTTAATAATACTTCGGCATAGCGCATGTCAATCCAATCGGTATAACTTGACCAGTAAGCGCCGGTTCCGTCAGGATCCTGATATTTCCAAACAATAAATCCGTTATCAGTTGTATTGACATTACCAATGCCACACTTCCCCTGAATAGTCATTCCATTATATGTGTCTGTAAAGTTAGTTGACGTGTGGAGTGTTCCACTGGGATACGATTCGTAAATTCCTTTTCTTATTTCATAAATATCTGAAGAGTTATCACTCCCAGGAAACTGAACCCCGGGAAGAAGAACAGATGCCCGTAATCTAGGTTGTACATTTTCGAAAAGGTCAACAGGATTGGAATAACGGACAGGATTGCTTTCATCACCGATATCAAGTGTTCCAGGATTTCCATCAACATCATCGAATAATTCCACCCATTCTAAAGTAGCTGATAATTCTCCAGAAGGATCACTTTGTGTAGTATAGCCTTTGGGGCGTTGATTGGCATCCCAACAATGTGAGCTTCCAACTGAGGCGTCAAATTGGATGTAAAACATCCTTTCAGTATTTTCTTCCGTTTCATCAATAAATATTTGTTCAAAGTTTTTTACTTTTCCCATATATGTACCGTCATCATATTTTCTGTACAACTCATATTTTCCTCCATCGATTACAAGTTGTGCAGCAGCATAGGCTTGTTCATAATATCCTTGAGCATCAGAAGATGGGATTCCCACTAGTCCATCTAATTGTACGTCCCCGTATTTAGCTTCTGAAGCAGCAAATAACATAGCACGAGCCTTCAAGTTTGCTGCAATATATTTGTTGGCACGCCCTGCTTCTATTTCTTCTGCCCCCATCAGAAATATAGCAGAGTCTAAATCAGAAGCGATAAAATCGACAACCTCTTTTTCCGTATTTCTTGGAATTTGAAGGGATTCAAGACTTGGATAGGATGTATAAGACGCAGGGCTTTTTACAATAGGAATACCTCCAAATGATCTTACCATTGCATAATAATTATACGCCCGACAAAAATAGGCTTCGCCTAGCCAATGATTATAAGTTTCTCTCTCTGCATCAAATTCATCGTAATTGTTTTTTATACCTTGAATTGCAAGATTACAATACCGAATTGATGAATAGTTCCACCATTCATAATATTGACCATAAAGTTGTACATTTTGATAACTAGCCCTAAGTGGTATCAATTGGCATTCACCTGTGAAAATACTACTCATGCCGACATTAAGGTGCTGATATGGCCCTGTAATTATTCCGTTATAATGTGAGGAAAATGTTCCTATTGGCAATAACATATAACATGATTGAAGTGCTGCATTAACACCAACAGAACTTGTATATATCTGACTTTCATTCAATACATTAACCGGCTCAATATCAAGCGTATTACAACACCATGCACTTAGTGTAACAAGTAGAAGAAATAGTCCTTTAAATATTATATTTTTCATTTTTATCGTATTTTAAAAGTTAATAGTTACACCACAATTTACTGTTCTCATCAAAGGATAAAGAAGATCATTGTTGCTTGATGGATGTTCAGGATCAAGATATTTCAATTTTGTAAGAGTGAACAGATTGTATGCTGTACCATAAATACGAATTCCTTGCAATCCTATTCTATCAGTTACTGATTTTGGAACCGAGTAACCAAGTTCTAATGATTTCATTCGAACATAATCAGCTCTTTTAACAGTCATTGTATTTGTGGAGAAATTAAGGCTCATAGCAGTACTTGACTGGCTGATTGTAGGATATGTCCCTGAAACCCAATCAGTGCTGGGGTTCTCAGGATCAGCCGTGGGATCTACTAAGTGCCAGCGATCATAAAAGATATCCGCTCCATTCATATCAAAATAGAAGGGATTAGATAAAAAGTCTGATTGTTTGACTGTCGTTAATGCACCTCCCTGAAAAACGGCAGTCATATCAAAACCCTTCAGTTGTGCAAAGAAAGTCGCTCCAAAAAATATTCTTGGTGTATTTTGCGCATTCGATCCACTGGCAATAGGGTGGATATCCCAATCGTCTACCACTCCATCTTCATTCCAATCCTCTAACATGTAATCACCAGGTTTTAAATAGGAATTACCGCTACCATCAAGAATAGCATAAGAATATATATCTTCATAACTTTGGAACTGACCATCAGTACCATAACCCCACCATATATCATTATACCGATTAGAGGTATTTGATAGCCAGTTCCCGTACTGATCTGTACTTTCGGCACTTTCGATATAAACATTTTTTGTTCTTGTAAGGCCTATGTTGCTATTGATGTTATAAACTAATTTCCCAATTGGTGTATTTACAGAGTTTCCATGTTTTAGAGTCAAATCAAAACCAAATGTTTCATCACTATTCAAGTTTTCTTGTGCCAATCCTTCACCCAACCAATCAGGAATAGATACGACACGAGAAGCGACTAGTCCGTCTCTTTCTCTTTTGTAAAAGTCCAACTCAACCCCTAACAAACCATTCCACATATCAATGTCTAAACCAACATCATATAAATTTGATGTCATCCATGTTAGATGAGGGTTGGGCGTATCCTTTAAGGCAATGCCTGCCGCCCTGGTGTCACCAAACATACGGACAGGCCAGTAAAATGCCTGTACAGGATATGTATAACCTGCCACATATTGAAAAGTAGCAGTACGATCGTCCCCTGTTACTCCAAAAGAACCTCTTAATTTTAGATTCTGGATAAACGATAAGCTAGAACTATTTTTCAAAAATGGTTCTTCAGATATCCGCCACCCAACAGAAGCAGCAGGGAAGAAACCCCACTTTTCACCTTCTGCAAACTTGGATGAACCGTCATATCGGAATGAAATTTCCCCATAATACTTCGACATAAAATTATAATTCAACCTTCCAATCAAAGCCTTGTTTGCAATCTTCCAAAATCCACTTTGATCAGCGGCATTGCGACTTGAGTCATACCCAGATCCATTCATATAACCTTGTTGGTTTGTATCTACTCCTCCCAAAAGTTCTTCAATTGAGGTCATGCTAATATAACGGCTAGCAGCAAAATTGTCCATGTCTGTCGTTCCTTCTTCATACAATAACAAAGCTGCTATATTGTGTTTTTCAATGACATTACGTGTATAGTGTAATGAGATCTGGAATAGAGTATTAGCACTAAATCTAGCACTTCTTTCAATATACGAATAACCAGGCATCGTTGTATTTCCATATTGAACCGCTATATATTCATCATTAGCTAAATCATAATCATATAGATAATATGGTTTTTGTAAAGATTTATTTTCCCAGAATGTGTAGTCGTATGAATAAGAAGTTTTAGCTTGTAATCCTTTTACCCATGGAACATCCCAAATCAAATTACCAGTTCCTTGAATAAGCCTTTCTCTTTTTCTGTTGTATCCTATTATATCTGAATTCCCCATGACAACAGGATTATACCCCAGTAATACATTTTGAGGATATTCCCTTGTATAGTTGGCATAGGCCGGTGTTGTAGGGGGTAATGTCCAAATCATTCTCCAATATTGTTGTGTATTATCGCTTCCATAGGGCGAGTTTTTCTCGTCAGACATTGCATTGACCAACAATTCTACTTTAAGGTTGTTGCTAATCTTTGCGCTAACATTGGATCGAACATTATACCTTTCATAATTTAGATCACCCGATTTATATACTCCTTCCTGATAAAGATTCCCAAACGCGACAAAATAGTCAACCATTTCAGTACTTCCGGTTGCCGATATATTATGCTGGTACTGCGGAGCGTAATAATTTGTACTAATCCGATCCCATTCTGTACCTGTTTTCTCTCCACTTCTATATGCTTCAATTTCGTCTAAACTGTAAACAAGTGTACCTGGCTCTACTGAGCCCCTCATTATATTATTTTCATTAATTATTTCCATATATCGTGCGGCATCCAATCCTTTGGGAGTATTTATAGGGGTTTGTACTCCATAATATCCCGAATACTGTAATTGCATTTTTCCTTTCTCCCCTTTTTTTGTGGTGATAAGAATAACACCATTGGCTGCTCGTACGCCATAGATAGAGGCAGAAGCATCTTTTAATACCGATATACTTTCTATATCGTTGGGATTCAATTTTGCCATATTATCCCGCGGAACACCATCTATAATTACCAGAGGTGTTCCGAATCCTCGAATTTGAATGCTTGAAGCAAAATCACCCGGTTCACCGGTTTCCTGCACTATTCTGACGCCTGCCATCTTCCCAGCAAGCATATTTGTCACACTTTCATTTTTTGTTATTACGATATCCTTTGCTTTAACAGAACTGATGGCACCGGTTAAACTTGCTTTCTTTTGGATGCCATAACCAACGGCAACAACTTCTTCAATACCTATTGCTTCTTCTTCCATTATTATGTTTATAGCAGTTTTCCCTTCAGTAATAATTTCTTGAGTTTTCATTCCCACAAAAGAAAATACCAATGTAGCATCTCCGTGTACATTGGATAGAGAATACTCTCCATCAACATTGGATACTGTTCCATTAGTTGTTCCCTTCACAACCACTGTTACACCGGGTAGGGGAGCCCCGTAGGAGTCGGTGACACGACCAGAAATAGTAACACTTTGTTTTTGAAAAACCACTGAAGGATTTTTCCCAACTGTATTTAAGGCTATTAACCGCCCATTAATTTTGTAAGTAACATCTGTATTTTTAAAAACTTTATCAAGAATTTCAGGAACTGATTTATTTTTTATGTTCAGATCAACAGTTCTCTTAACGTCTACCACCAAACCACTATACATGAAGTAATAGTCTGTTTGGTCTTCAATTAACTGTATTACACTTTCAACACTAATATTTTCCTGATTGATGCTCAATTTAGAATTTTGCGAGAAGGTGCTAATCGTAAATGATTGCAATACAGAAAGCAAACATATTGAAAAGGTCAATCTCATAACAAATACTAATTTGTGTCTCCATGCCAAAAAGAGCATGGGAACAATTAAACAATTGTTTTTTTTCATAATTTTGTAACGATTTGAATTATTGTTCGAATTATTTATGCCTTTCGCTGACTGGTAATTAGAGAAGGCATGAATTACAAGAAGGGAGATGGTTTCATCTCCTTTTTTCAGTTGTAGTCCTATTTCATAAGCATTTAATTTTAATTAGGTTTTGATATTTTATTTTTTTCAATTACAAGTTTTTTGATTGCTCCATTTGATCTATAAGTCGAATATTTAAAAGGAGTTGAATACTGAAGGAGATCTATTATTTGATCCATGTTTTCATTTTTTATAGTTGCGGTAAACGGGAAATTAGAAACTGCCGGATCATTAATTTCAATATCGATATTATACCATCTCCCAATTTTTTTGAGGACATCAGCTAAAGGATCGTCATGAAACAAGAGGATTCCTTCAGTCCATGAGGTATATTTAGCAACATCAACATTGCTAATTAAGAATTTTGGATTATCTTTTTTGTAAGTCCCCAGCTCCCCAGGAGTTAGATGAACAAATTTATTATCTGGACTATATTTACCTTTAAACAGATCAACTTTCCCCGATTTTAAAACTACCTGTATTTGATTTTCATCTCCATAATTCATAACATTGAAACTAGTCCCCATAACTTTTAATCCAATTTCACCAATATTTAAAATAAAAGGGTGCACAGGATCTTTGGCAACATCGAAAAAAGCTTCACCGGATATTCGAACGTTTCTTGTTTTGTTTCCGGTAAAGTCAGATGGATAACTAATTGTACTTCCAGACATTAACCATACAGCTGTACTATCAGGCAAAATCATCTTTTTTACTTTTTCATTCGAAATGGATTCTTTAAGGTACACTACCTGACTGGTTTCTTTCGGATTCAGAACAAAGTAGTAAACAACCGGAAACATCAGCCCTAAAATAAAAATAGCAGCGGCATTCCGTATCCTAATCAGGTAATGCTTTCTCCCTATGTGATGTTTTTCCTTCATCTTTGTTTCAATTCTGGAAAAAAGGGCATTAGAATCAATATCCTCAACAGTCTTAAATTCACCAAATAACCATTTTTTATTTGATAGTTTTTCGTATTCCTGACTTCCTTGCTCACTGTTCAGCCAGAAAAAGAGTTCTTTTAGTTCCTGATCGGTTATACTGTCTTTATAAAATTTATGCAGTAGTTGTATTTTACTTTTAGTCGGCATAAAATGGCTTTAAATTCATTTAGTAAATACACCCGACTAAAAAAAAACTGCCACTCGAAATTGAAAATAATTATAGAAAAAGAATGTTGAACATCAAAAGGCTAAATTTTTTGAATTCATCTTTTACATATTTATTTGCCTTAAACAACTGGTGGTCAACAGTAATAACAGAGATTTGTAATTTTTGGGCTATTTCCTGTCTGGAAAGCCCTTCTACTTTTTGCAACAAAAAAATTTCTTTTCTTTTCTGAGGTAATCCATTCAATATGGTTTCGATTATGCTTTGTGTTTCCTTATACAGGAGGTACTGATCTGCTGGTTCTTCTGAAAGATTGGCAATAAAACTAAAATTTTTCTCAAAAATTGCACGGTTTACCCTTTTCCGGTTGTAGTTCAATGAGGTATTCCTTGCTATCCTGAAAAGTAAAGATTCAAAGGGATATTCTTCCCTGAAATGTTCACGTGTTTCCCATATTTTTAAGAATGTTTCCTGAATAATTTCTTCAGTGTCTTCTTTTGAATTTAACAAGTGAAATAAAAAGGAAAACAACTTTTTATGGTATTTTTGAAAAAGTTTTTCAAAAGATTTCGCATCACCTTTTTTAAAAGCTTTTATTAATTCTATTTCACTTTCTTTTGGATTCAATCAGGTTAATTTTAGTTTTATTGAAAACGAAACAAATATATGTATTTATTGATTTAATTTTTTAAATCCCATAGTGCGGGTGTACGACAAATTTCCGTTTTTAACACAAAAGTGCTGATAACTCACACTACACAAATGTTTTATATCGGAAAACAATTGCTTTCTTGTGACAAAAAACTATGAATGCAGAAGAAGAAAAAATGTCAAAGATGATCCAAGAACGTTTATCGACATGGAAAGAAAGTCAAATAGGGCAAACAGGTGGTTATGAATACGAGCGCAGTTTTGCAGAAATGATGTGGCAGATAGAAAAAGACGTATTCAAAGAAATGACAGGCACAGAGCTGGGCGACAAGAATAAAAAAAAACTGTTTTGACCAGTTTTGGCAAGGTTGACGTAGCCAAGGAGCATTGCCTTACATTTACCGATACCCCTTTTTCTTCAAGTCCTTATATGCAGGAGTTGTCATGTTATGCGGGCCAACACGCGGTTTTTGAAGAAGCCTCCCAGTTGTTAAAGTTCATCGGGGACGTTGAAACAACAGCAAAACAAATAGAGAGGATATGCCATTATCATGGACAACAACTAGAAAATACCATTGAGCGGGAAATAGCAACGGGTTCGGACAAAACCTATCCCAACCCATCTGACAGATATTATGTAATGATAGATGGCAGCATGTACCTGACCAGGGAAGATAAATGGAAAGAAATGAAACTTGGCAAGATTTTTAAGGCAACCCGAAACTTGCAACTTTGCAAACCCGCAACCTGAAACCTGCAACCCCAAAGGCTAAAATTTTATTTATGCAAGGCCTCCTCTATTTCAAGCAGCCGTTTTTTCACGTCCTGGTCGTCGGGCTGTAGCCCCAGCGCCTTTTTGTACCAGAACCTTGCCACGCTGTAGTTTTTGGCTTCGAATGCCTCTGCTGCTTTTTTTACATTCGAGTTAAACAGTTCCCCCGATTTGTTTGCCAACCGTTCATCGATCGATTTCTGTATTTCCTTTAACTGGTTTTTGGGATAAGCCTCGTTGGGTTTTACCGAAAGGGCCCTGTTGTACCACCCCCTGGCAACAGCAAGCTGGTTGTTCCTGAACGTAGAGTCTGCCAAGTCTATAAACCCCTGGTAATCTTTATCTTTCTGAGAAGACAAAAGGTTTCCGACCAAATTGTTGATTTCTGCAATTTTGCCTTTAGGATATGATTCTTCCGGTTTTACGTCCAAGGCTTTGTAGTACCAGCCACGGGATGTGTTGTAATCCTTTTGATCGAAATAAGCGTCTGCCGATTGTATGTACCCGTTATATAAAGCATCGAGCCCTGCATCGTTTGTAATATCTTTTTTATCAGCCTCGTCCTGCATTTTCTGAATTTCCTCCTTGCGCCTTTCCAAATCGGCAGCTGCCTGTTGTTCTGCCAATACTCGTTCTTGCTCTCTTTTCAGGATATCTTCTATTTTGCCTATTTGGGATTTGGGATATTGTTCTTCCGGCTTTACGTTAAGGGCTTTTTCATATTCTGATTTTGCTGCGGGATACGATTTTGTATTAAAATAACCATCGGCAGCTAAAATTATATTTCGGTATTCTTCGTCTGTTTTTTGTTGGGCCAGGATTTTATCTATTTCTGTAATTTTTTGTAATGGGTATTCTTCCTGCGGTTTATATCCCAATGCTTTTTGATAACCTTCTTTAGCCTGGGGATAACCCTCGGATTTGAAAAAATTGTCGGCTGCTTTTATAGCATTATTATAATTTGTGTTTAAAATATCCTGTTCTTTCTGAGCCGCCGCAAGCTGTGCCAGGAGCGTGCCTATCTCTTCGACCTTCTGCTGTGGGTAGGTTTCCCCGGGCCTCACCTCCAGTGCGGCACGGTATGACGCGCGCGAGCTTTCGTACTCTTTTTGCCCGAACAGCCCGTCAGCTTTTGCGACCGCCGCATTGTACGCGCTGTCCTTTTGTGCCTCGATTGCAGCAAGCCGCGCCTTTTCTGCCGCTGCAGCCTCTGCAGCAAGCCGCGCCCTTGTTTCTACTATGGAGTCGATCTTGGCGACCATCTCGCCGGGGTATGCCTCGCCGGGCCTTGCCGACTTTGCAACGTCGTATGCCGATTTTGCCTTGGAGAAGGCTTCTTCCCCAAAGTTCCTGTCGCCTTCCGCAACGGCTTCTTCATATGCTTTTTGTGCAGCCGAAAGCTGTGCCAGGAGCGTGCCTATCTCTTCGACCTTTTGCTGTGGGTATGTTTCCCCCGGTTTCACTTCCAGTGCGGCACGGTATGACTCGCGCGCGCTTTCGTACTCTTTTTGCCCGAACAGCCCGTCAGCTTTTGCGACCGCCGCATTGTACGAGCTGTCCTTTTGTGCCTCGATTGCAGCAAGCCGCGCCTTTTCTGCCGCTGCAGCCTCTGCAGCAAGCCGCGCCCTTGTTCCTACTATGGAGTCTATTTTGGCGACCATCTCGACTGGGTATGCCTCGCCGGGCTTTGCCGACTTTGCAACGTTGTATGCCGCTTTTGCCTTGGAGAAGGCTTCTTCCCCAAAGTTCCTGTCGCCTTCCGCAACGGCTTCTTCATAGGCTTTTTGTGCAGCCGAAAGCTGTGCCAGGAGGGCGCCTATCTCTTCTACCTTCTGCTGTGGGTAGGTTTCCCCCGGTTTCACTTCCAGTGCGGCACGGTATGACTCGCGCGCGCTTTCGTACTCTTTTTGCCCGAACAGCCCGTCAGCTTTTGCGACCGCCGCATTGTACGAGCTGTCCTTTTGTGCCTCGATTGCAGCAAGCCGGGCCTTTTCTGCCGCTGCAGCCTCTGCCGCAAGCCGCGCCCTTGTTCCTACTATGGAGTCTATTTTGGCGACCATCTCGCCTGGGTATGCCTCGCCGGGCTTTGCCGACTTTGCAACGTCGTATGCCGCTTTTGCCTTGGAGAAGGCTTCTGTTTCGAAGTTTTTGTCGCCTTCCGCAATGGCTTCTTCGTAGGCTTTCTGAGCCGCCGCGAGCTGTGCCAGGAGCGTGCCTATCTCTTCTACCTTTTGCTGCGGGTAGGTTTCCCCCGGTTTCACTTCCAGTGCGGCACGGTATGACTCGCGCGCGCTTTCGTACTCTTTTTGCCCGAACAGCCCGTCAGCTTTTGCGACCGCCGCATTGTACGAGCTGTCCTTTTGTGCCTCTATTGCAGCAAGCCGGGCCTTTTCTGCAGCTGCAGCCTCTGCAGCAAGCCGCGCCCTTGTTTCTACTATGGAGTCTATTTTGGCGACCATCTCGACTGGGTATGCCTCGCCGGGCCTTGCCGACTTTGCAACGTTGTATGCCGCTTTTGCCTTGGAGAAGGCTTCTTCCCCAAAGTTTTTGTCGCCTTCCGCAACGGCTTCTTCATAGGCTTTTTGTGCAGCCGAAAGCTGTGCCAAGAGCGTGCCTATCTCTTCGACCTTTTGCTGCGGGTAGGTTTCCCCGGGTTTCACTTCCAGTGCGGCACGGTATGACTCGCGCGCGCTTTCGTACTCTTTTTGCCCGAACAGCCCGTCAGCTTTTGCGACCGCCGCATTGTAGGCACTGTCCTTTTGTGCCTCGATTGCAGCAAGCCGCGCCTTTTCTGCAGCTGCAGACTCTGCAGCAAGCCGTGCCCTTGCTTCGACTATGGAGTCGATTTTGGCGACCATCTCGCCTGGGTATGCCTCGCCGGGCCTTGCCGACTTTGCAACGTTGTATGCCGCTTTTGCCTTGGAGAAGGCTTCTGTTTCGAAGTTTTTGTCGCCTTCCGCAACGGCTTCTTCATAGGCTTTTTGTGCAGCCGAAAGCTGTGCCAGGAGCGTGCCTATCTCTTCGACCTTCTGCTGCGGGTAGGTTTCCCCGGGTTTCACTTCCAGTGCGGCACGGTATGACTCGCGCGCGCTTTCGTACTCTTTTTGCCCGAACAGCCCGTCAGCTTTTGCGACCGCCGCATTGTAGGCACTGTCCTTTTGTGCCTCGATTGCAGCAAGCCGCGCCTTTTCTGCAGCTGCAGACTCTGCAGCAAGCCGTGCACGTGCTTCGACTATGGAGTCGATTTTGGCGACCATCTCGACTGGGTATGCCTCGCCGGGCTTTGCCGACTTTGCAACGTTGTATGCCGATTTTGCCTTGGCGAAGGCTTCTTCCCCAAAGTTTTTGTCGCCTTCCGCAACGGCTTCTTCATATGCTTTTTGTGCAGCCGAAAGCTGTGCCAGGAGGGCGCCTATCTCTTCGACCTTTTGCTGCGGGTAGGTTTCCCCGGGCCTCACTTCCAGTGCGGCACGGTATGACTCGCGCGCGCTTTCGTACTCTTTTTGCCCGAACAGCCCGTCAGCTTTTGCGACCGCCGCATTGTACGCGCTGTCCTTTTGTGCCTCGATTGCAGCAAGCCGCGCCTTTTCTGCAGCTGCAGCCTCTGCAGCAAGCCGCGCCCTTGTTTCTACTATGGAGTCGATCTTGGCGACCATCTCGCCGGGGTATGCCTCGCCGGGCCTTGCCGACTTTGCAACGTCGTATGCCGCTTTTGCCTTGGAGAAGGCTTCTGTTTCGAAGTTTTTGTCGCCTTCCGCAACGGCTTCTTCATAGGCTTTTTGTGCAGCCGAAAGCTGTGCCAGGAGCGTGCCTATCTCTTCTACCTTCTGCTGTGGGTAGGTTTCCCCCGGTTTCACTTCCAGTGCGGCACGGTATGACTCGCGCGCGCTTTCGTACTCTTTTTGCCCGAACAGCCCGTCAGCTTTTGCGACCGCCGCATTGTAGGCACTGTCCTTTTGTGCCTCGATTGCAGCCAAGCGGGCCTTTTCTGCAGCTGCAGCCTCTGCAGCAAGCCGTGCCCTTGCTTCGACTATGGAGTCGATTTTGGCGACCATCTCGACTGGGTATGCCTCGCCGGGCCTTGCCGACTTTGCCACGTTGTATGCCGATTTTGCCTTGGAGAAGGCTTCTGTTTCGAAGTTTTTGTCGCCTTCCGCAACGGCTTCTTCGTAGGCTTTTTGTGCAGCCGAAAGCTGTGCCAGGAGCGTGCCTATCTCTTCGACCTTCTGCTGTGGATATGTTTCCCCCGGTTTCAACTCCAGTGCGGCACGGTATGACTCGCGCGCGCTTTCGTACTCTTTTTGCCCGAACAGCCCGTCAGCTTTTGCGACCGCCGCATTGTACGAGCTGTCCTTTTGTGCCTCGATTGCCGCCAAGCGTGCCTTTTCTGCCGCTGCAGCAAGCCTTGCACGTGCTTCTACTATGGAGTCTATTTTGGCGACCATCTCGACTGGGTATGCCTCGCCGGGCTTTGCCGACTTTGCAACGTCGTATGCCGCTTTTGCCTTGGAGAAGGCTTCTGTTTCGAAGTTTTTGTCGCCTTCCGCAACGGCTTCTTCATATGCTTTTTGTGCAGCCGAAAGCTGTGCCAGGAGCGTGCCTATCTCTTCGACCTTCTGCTGTGGGTATGTTTCCCCGGGCCTTAACCCCGAAGCTTCGGTATAGATTTGCAAGGCCTCATTATAAAGTTTTTCATTAAGTGCGTTATTCCCGCGTACAATAAGATCCTGGTATTGTTGTTCTATTTGTTGAGCCTTAAAAATCTCGTCTATCTCTTTTACCCGTTGGTTGGCATGATTGTCACCCGGGCGGATTGACAATGCCCTGTTGTACGAATTGCCAGCTTCAAAATATTTTTGGTCATCAAAAAACTGATCCGCATTTGCAATAAGCGTATTGAACCTATCCGCAAGTGCTTTGTCCATCTCTTCGGCAACCATCATTAGACCCAGAAGGTCATTAATCTCTGCAATCCTGTCTTTCGGATATTGTTCTTTTGGAAAAACCTGGTTTGCCGCTTTGTAACCATCAAGGGCATCAAGGAATTTCTCTTTCCCGTATTCCTCATCTGCTTCCTTTAAGAGCTGGTCGTACTCTTTTCGAAGTTGAGCCAATTCGGCACGTGTTAAACGCGAAAGGTAATCGGCCTCCTTGTCGATCATCTGCGATTGGAGAATCGCCTGGTCTATTAATTTTTTAACCTGGGCATCGTTATAATACAAATCGGAGATAAAATTCCCAACCTGTGAACTATAATAAATTTTCAGGATTGTATTTTCTGAAAATGATCTGTCGATTCCTTCAATCTCGGTAAATAAATTGACATTAACCGGGAAAGGCGGATAAGAAGGGTTAGTTTGCGCGGTCTCGCGCGGCAGGTTTGTGTCAACTACTATCTTTTGCGGGAAATTCCCTTCACGTGAGAAGATCAATTCAAATTTATGCCCGTAATTTAACTCAAGTTTATAATTGCCTGATGCCCCAACTCCATAGTTATCAAGCCTTCGCCCATCTTTATACATCTGGATCACAGCACCTTCCACGCTGCCTTCTTCCACGCTTATTTTGCCTTCAACTGCCAAGCCATTGCTTCTCTGTGCATTTGCAAAAAAAACTGGTACTAATAATGATATAAAAAATATAACTGTTTTCAGATAGGATTTCTTCATGTATCTTCGCTAATTTAAAAAAAACGAAGATATAAACAATAAATTATCAGCAGCTAGCTGAAAATAATTTTTATCTTTTTTCAATAACAACTATAAGGGCTGTCCAATTAAGAACCCAATCTTATAGATAAAGCATCTATAAAGGACGTTCCTCCCCCAGCATACCTCATTTATTGGGTAATCTTGTTTGTAAAATGGCATAAAATTTAGATTTCATTCATGTATGTTTTAAGGCTAATTTATAATGCCCTGCAACTAAATTTATTATACCTGAATTGATTTTCAGGACAAGTCTTTTGCCATTCGGTCCCGCTATTGTTTCAACTTTAAACCCGGCAGGGACATAAAAGCTTGAAGTGGTATTTGCCGGGACAACCAATCCCATTTCAATTTTGTCCCCAACCCGTTTCCAGTCCGACACAATTTTTCCATGTATGGAATTATAACTGGTCTTTACAAACGAAATTTCCTCTGGGAAACAGGGTTTCAAAAAGAAATGTCCAAATCCCGGGGCTTCGGGGTCAGGCTGGATGCCCCCTAAAGATTTGAAATACCAGGTAGAAAAATCGCACAAGAAGATATGGTTTCGTGAGCCATGTACACCTTCCCAATCTTCACGTAATGTTGTGCCACCATCTTCAACCCAGGCTCCCCATGATGGAAAACCCTTTTGGTTGATCATTGAATAAGCTAAATCGTTATGCCCCGATTCCCTTAAAACATTTAACACATATTTACTTCCCAACAAGCCAAAATCAAGATGGTTGTTTTTAGCATGTATGCAGGCAACTAAATCATTAACAGTATTTTCGACTGCCTGTCCCGAAGCCAACCCCTGAAATATGGCACAACTCAGTGCTGTTTGCGTTTGCACTTTGTAATGGTTGGTTCCTGGGTCAAGGAAGTTTTCATTAAACACTTTTTTTCATTGATCCATCTTTACTTAGTTCTAGAATTGATTTCTTATTACACAGAAATAAAAGCAACATCTAATCCTTCTATGTCTACAGAACAGACGATTTTATCATTCAACAGAACACGAAAAGTACGTTTGTCTTCATTTACATTCCAAAGCAGGGCTTTTCCTTTATCAGGATACCAGGAAAAAATAACTGGGGTATCACCGGCTACATATGGGATGTCCTTTAATGATGGGACAACGCTCTTTTTAAATTCAAATATATCATCTAACGTTTCATCCAATTCGATAAAACTTTCTTCTTTACATTTAATATTCGGTTGTACCACAAGGTTTTTCGCTTTTGCCTTTACCCTGCCTTCGGCAACCGATCTTGCATCTTCCTCTGAAAGGAATACCCAACCATCGTCTGTAATTTCGTCAACCACCTCAAAAGGGATGCCTGATGCCAGAAATAAACTAAAAGGCTTGTCTTTCCCGACAAGGCGACTGTCCCAGCCCCAAAAATGTTTAAATGGCCCCGATGGTTTTAATCCGGCAAGTTTTTCATGGATCTTTGCAGATTTCTTCATGGCAGGCGCAAGCACGTCCCAATATTCAATGGGAAAAGGGGTGGCACCGCTCATAAACATTGTATTTCTCACATCGGCAAATAATGAAACAGCCAGTTTTGCTGCCATGTTTTTAGCTGAAAGGGCATCCGGGGGAAATGCAGTGGTTTCGCTATAAGCAAGCTCTGGCCTTATAAACCGCATATGGAAAAGGGCGCTGAACAATTCATCTGTTTTCCCCTTTACCCTGCCAAAGTCATTGTCATTAAACATCATTTCTCCTATCCGGAATGGCACATCCCTGTATTTTTCGAGTGCTATACCTGCTTTTTCTGCCCCAAAATACATCACCATAATGCCAACTTGCATTTGCGCCGAAGCCTCTTGCAGATCGACAAACATGCTATACTCCTTGTCGCAAATAAATTCTACCCATGAGCGTAAAATTTTTGAAGGCTCCCTGTTTTCAACCGACTCCAGCAATCCGCCCCAATCATTTGGACCGTAGCCATATTTTTGTAAAAATTCATTTTTACATTTATCGCAAAAGCAACCTCCAATTTTGCCAGGAGTTTGTGCCACACGAAAATCATCATCTAAAAAAAGAAGATCAAATCCTTTTGTGGCAAGAATTTTATGTGCCTCGATATTATCCTTGATAACATTAGGATGGATAGAAGTGCCGGAAAACAGGTTTCCTTCAAAATCACATGCATTTTCCCATGTATTTTTCTTTATGGCCCAGGAATCATCCGACAGGTCTATAGCATTTCCCGGATGTCCTAAAGGCACAGTCGCCACATGTGCATTAAAACCGTTATTTCTTAAAAACATAGCCGCTTCCTGTAATTCTTCAGGAGAATGAAACCATTTTCCCTGAAGATAGGATCCCATCCAAATATCGGTAATGCCCGCATTTTTCATCAAGCTTAGTAACTCCGGATGTTCTATCCATGCTTCTTGTTGTATAGAAATATGAAACCGGCGTATCCTATCCTTTTTTTCTGCGGCCAATACCTGTTCTCCAAATAAACTCATCCCACTTATTGCAAGCCCTGAAACGGCCAGTTTATTCATAAAATCCCTTCGGGATAATTTTGTTCTGTTTATATCTTTCATGGTTATTTTGTTTTCATTAGCCTAAGAGTTCGATTGGTTCGTTTGTAAACGGAGTCCTCCTCCTCCATAAACCGCACTATTTAATAAATTTCAGTATTTGTTATTCCAACTTTGACGAAAAATTATATTCACCAGAACCTACTTTCAATACGGCATAGCCCCCGTCCATCTTCAAGAATGATATTTCGGGAACATCTTTTACAGCCCTGCCGTTTTCTTTAAGCCCTTCTATATTTTTAGCAGGGACATAAACCCTTGCTTCCGAGCCAAAGGGGACTACTACTTTTAAACTAAAAGCCCCTTCTGTTTTGTGCCATCCAGAAGCAACAAGGCCCTTGGCAGTATTCACCGATGCTTTCACCCATTCCAGGCCTTCCGGAACAAAAGGTTTTATTACAATACCCTGAAAACCGGGTCCGTCTTCATTTATATGAATACCGGCTATGTATTTATAAAGCCAGGAATCAATGCTGCCAAACATGACATGGTTGTGAGATGTACGGGACTTCGAATCCCACTTTTCCGACAGGGTATTAAAACCATCCAGCATATCGATCCAACTCGGATAGCTTGTTTGGGTTGCCAATGCCCATGCCACATCATTTCTCCCTTCACGCGACAAAATTTCCATCATATATTTAGTCCCCAGTATACCGGTTGTAAGGTGTTTTTCCCGTTTCACCATAATATCATCGACCAGGTTGTCCAACACCGCTTTTTTATCGAGTCCCGGTACTAAACCCAAAAACAAAGGCATTGCATTTTCGTACTGGCTACCAGTGCCATAAATATGTTTAGAACTATCGTAATACTTTTGGTTAAACGCTGTTTTTATATTATCTGCAAGATTTGAATAAACCTTTGCATCTTCCTTTTTATCAAGAACATGGGCTGCTTTTGTCAAAATAGTTGTGGCATAATAATAAAATGCGGTTGAATTTAACATGGGCAGTCCCCTCCCCCAGCCCTCATCTGTTGAGAGCCAGTCTCCGTATTTATCTTTCGGCAGTATATTATCTTCGGCTAAGGTTGAAAGGAAATCAACATATTTCTTCATTGCACCATAATGCTCTTTCAGGATGGCTCCATCACCATAATATTGGTAATTATACCAGACAATTAAAAGATAACCCGTGCTCCACGAAACAGCAGGCCCTTCATAAATTGTCCGTGGAGAGATAAAATTAATGTCGCCTGATCCTTCCTGGTTTAGTTTAATCCCCCGAAGCCAATTTCTATAAAATGCCTTCATGTCAAAATTATAAATGGCTTCTTCTGAAATAATGTGGGCATCCCCTAGCCAGCCAAGGCGTTCATCGCGTTGAGGGCAATCTGTGGGAAAGCCCATAAGGTTGGCACGTTGCGACCACAGCACCGCTTCGTGAACCCGGTTTATATCATCGTTGCTGCATTCGAAAGTCCCGACTGGCCCAACCGCTGAATGGACTACAATCCCTTCAATGTCATTTTCAGATAGCTGATAACCCAAGCCGCTAATTTCAACAAACTGAAAGCCGTGATAAGTAAACCTGGGTTCATAAATTTCTTCTCCCCCCCTTTGGCGATATAAATATTTTGCATCAGGGCATCCCTGTTGGTAGAACAGTCCAGTTCCCCGTCTTTTTCCTGCTCTGCATACCTCAAAACAATGCTGTCGCCTGCTGCTGCCCCATGCAATTTAATCCGTGCCCATCCGGTAAAATTCTGGCCAAAATCAACCAGTATTTTTCCATCTTTGGTAGGTTTTATAGAGGCTGGCTTTAACACTTCCGTTTTTTTGATGGCAGGAATTTCCTGGGCCATTAGCATTCCTTTGGGTGCTAAAATTTCTCTTGCGTTTTTCCACGATGAATCATCGAACCCGGGGGTATCCCAATTCTCAATTTCTTTTGTGGCATCATATGTTTCGCCATCGTAAATACAATTATGCCGTACCGGGCCTTCCGCAATTTTCCAACTGCCATCAGTAATGAGCATTTGCGAAGCCCCGTCTTCAAAAATAAGCTGCATTTGCAACATGGCACGTTTCTCACCATGCCATTGCATCCGCCAATTCCACCATTTTGGGGTTGGGTTAAACCACCCGTTCCCCAGCATAATCCCGATTGCATTTTTGCCTTCATGCAAAAGCCCTGTAACATCGTAGGTATCATATAAAACCATTTTTGTGTAATTGGTTTTTGCCGGGTTCAAAATTTTATCACCTACCCCCTTGCCATTAATTGACAACTCATACAAACCCAACCCGCAAACATTTATTGTTGCAGATTTAACTGGTTTGGAAAATTCAACTTGCTTCCTCAGCAATAATGAATTAGCGTTGTACTTTAAAGAATCGCCATTGGCATCAATCGTTACAGGCTGGTAATAAAACCCGTTTTTATTGTCCGGATCGGTTGACAAGCCCTCGCCAATCCATTTTGCCTGCCACTCATTTTCATTAAGAATAGCGGTTGTGAAAGTTGCGGCAGGACTGTATCCCGATTTGCCATGCTTGCCCCACACCCTTACTTTCCAGTAATATTTACAGGAACTTAACAATGCTTTCCCATTATAAGCAACCCCATACGGTTTGGCAGATCCTATTTTGCCCGAATCCCAAACACTACCTTTATTTTTATCAATATCCTGTTTGTTGTCGGCAACAATAACCTGATATGCCGTTTGCTTGTCATTTCTTTCATTGCTCTCTGTCTTCCAGCTAAGCATAGGTTGCTGTTCGCCAATACCAACAGGTTCGGATAAATCCTGGCATTTCATTCCTGAAATATTTATTTTTAATGTATTGTTACATGCAAGAAATAAAGAAACCAGAGATAATAGAATAAGTTGTTTTTTTAACATAAGTCTATTTTTAATATCAGTTAAATATATAATTAAGTTGCGCTATGGGGATAAATCCCGGTTCACGGGGACCTTTGTCGTTGTTCGGGCAAATTGGTTGGCGATATTCATCCGTGACATCAAAAATTACCGCTTTCAAATCAACCTCAGGCAGGGCATATGGCAAAATAATGTCAACATTATCGCCAGGATCCTGGTAAGGGTGGTAAAGATCTGTTATGAAAATTACAGGTTTACCCCCATTCTGATTGTTGTTGTCGCAATTAACAAATACAAACAAACAGGGGAAAAGGAATAAATATTTTATCCGAAAGAGTAATTTAAGTTTATTCATAGCCAAAGGTTTATAATGGTTTAGAAACTGTTTATCATCGTTAATGTTCAAAGTTATTTAAATATCTTGAAGGGAACTTTTCATCAAATAAATAAATATCACGAAATCGTATTGTACCATTTTCCCACAATAAATCAGCCCTGTAAAACCTACTATTGTACCATACCGTTGCAGGAAGTTAGTTTAGAAATAGACAATTAACTCAATCCGCAATTTACTAAGATTTCCAAATAAAAAAAGAGGGTGCCCCAAAAGGACACCCCAGGCAAAGCATGCAAAATTTTAGCCAAGGACATAAAAAGAAACAATTGATTTCTAATGTTTTGCGCCCCCCATTTTGTTTACTTCGCTTTGGGTGTCTCAATACTTTTGGACACCCTCTTTTTTTATTTATAACATCTACCTTACACGACCTGTATTATCAAGATTTGCGTTCAAAATAACATCACTTTCAGGATAAGGGGCATAATTCATCATTTCGTTCCATGTGCCAGAAACGGGAATTGGTTCAGTGAGAAAGACTCCCGGCGAAACCTCGATTGGCTCGTTTGCTACACGGGCTTCAAAATGATCTTTTAACCTGTCCATACGTAGTTGGTTATATCTACGGGTCCCGATGCTCCCCCAATACCAACCTGCAATTTCCCATCCATGCTCATCATAAGCCCTTTCTGCCAATTCATCAGCTGATTCACTGCCCGACAAAGGGAGATCTTCTGAACTGTCGGCACGGTCGATCACTTTATTTAATACTTCAAAAGCCTTGGAATTTGTTTGGCCTGAGCGCCCAACAGCTTCAGCATACCAACAATAAACCTCGGCTAAACGGACCACAATACTTATCTGATCCTGCCAGCCATTGCACTGAGAGCTATAACTTTGGGTAATGTCATATTCAGCACTGTTACCATAAGTTGTATAAGCTGATTTCCTAAAATACGGCTGCCTGTTTGTCAGGCGGCTGTCCCACCATTCAACAACTTCATCATTATCTTTCCAATACAATACTTCTCCATAAGTTGCATTTTTACGTTCACCTTCGGGGAATTTAGCCCAGAATCCGATTTCGGCACGGGTATCGTTCCACGCCCCACACTCTGCAGGCATATCAACTTTCCCTCCACGTCTCGCATAACTATCATCTCCACCGCCATAAGCCACACTATAATAAATAGCGCCAATTGCTTCCTTGTGGTTATAATTATGTTCTTTTGAATGAATATCGAAATAATCATCATATAATTCATAATTGTATGTCCCGTTATCCACGCCATCAATTACCTTTTTAAATTCGGCAGCAGCTTTTTCATAATATCCTGATCCCAAATTTAAAGGCCATCCGGCCATTGTCATATAAACATATCCCAAAGTAGCTTCAACTGCAGGCCTGCAAATGGCCACGTTACGCCCGTTTTGGGCCCATGGAGACTCGGAATAACTTACTGGCGAATTTGCTGCTTCTTCCAAGTCAGAAACAATCAACTCATATATCTCTTCAACCGATGACAGTTCTGCCTCATAATCGATTGTTTCATCTAGCACAAGAGTAAGAGGTCCCCAATTCCGAACCAAGTAAAAATAAGCATAGGCCCTCCAATAATGTGCCTGCCTTTTTGCAAAAGCAATGTCCTCTTCCGGTGCATCGGGAGTATTTTCCACTCCATTAATTATAAAATTGGCACATTGTATTATTTGCCAGTATGGAGTCCAACAACCTGTAGTGCTTCCACTGTTGACAGCATCGTTGGAGGAGAAAACATTAAATTGGTCAAATTCGCGCCACCTTTGCTTATTACTTGCGGGGTGAGTGCAGAGGTCATCGCCTGAAATTACAGGGGCAAAGTTGCCCGATGCAGCAGAAGCATCCCGGACTTTTTTGTATAATGCGTTCACTGAAGAAAGCGCATCACCTTCTTCGGTAAAAGCTGATTCGCTTGATAGTTGCCCATTCGGATGTTCAGTGAGGAATTCGTCACAGGAACCCAATATCGTCCAAACTAAACAGATAAATAATATGTTATATATTTTTGTTCTCATCTTTTTTATCATTTTAGTTTATTAAAAATTAAATTTGAATCCAAAATTGAATGTTCTTGCCAAAGGATATGCACCATGATCGTAACCAGACTGTTGATCATTGTCTGAAGAAGAGACAGTTTCAGGATCCATACCGCTGTATTTGGTTATGGTAAACAAGTTTATTGCACCGGCCGATAAGGTAAGATCACCTATCCCTATTACTCTTTTGGGTATTTTGTAAGCAATGGTAACATTCTGGCACCTTAAAAAGGCAGAATTTTCTAACCACTTGGTAGACTCTGCATAATACCGATTATCACCATTTGTTAAACTCGGGTGGATTGCATCATCCTTATTAGCAACCTTATCCCAACTTAGGTCGTAAGCTTCTTTTAAACGAATGAAACGAGAAGGTCCGTTCATGGCACAAAGTGCAAACTTTTGGACATTTAACTTTTGAACAGCTAAATCGGAACGGAAGAACACGTTTGCTTCCCAGTTTTTCCAACGGAAACTATTATTCCATCCCAAAGACCATTTTGGAATGGAGTTCCCCACAACTATTTTATCTTCGTCTGTCGGGGTGATTGTCGTACCACCATCGGCAGTCCGATAAAGGTTACAACCGGAATCATCAATACCAACGTAATCGTACAGATAAAAAGTACCCACGGGTTGTCCCGGCATCATAATATATCCGGATCCCATCATCTCGCCTCCATCTATAACAATGTAATCTTCTCCTGCCATATCAACAATTTCGCTTATATTGTGGCTTGCATTGATAGCACTGTTCCACTGGAAATTGGGCCTGTTAAAAACAGATGCTTCTATAGCAATCTCAAACCCCTTATTCTTAATTCGCCCATCATTAGCCCAATATGTCCCTCCTCCGTTATACATAGGTATCGATTTTTCGAACAGCAAATCTTTCGTGTCTTTTTTATACAAGTCGGCAGTAATATTCAGGCGCTGATCCAGTAAGGTCATATTAACACCAATATCCCATTGGTATGTTTTTTCCCACGATAAATCGGGTGTGGAATAAGAAGATTGCCAATAGCCCGGATATACAGTTGTTATAGTCCCATAAGTATAATCTTCACGGGTCATCAATCCTAATGTTGCATATGGATCAATCCCCTGGTTGCCTGAAACTCCATAACTTGCCCTAAGTTTTACCTGCTGGAAAAGGTCCTGGGTTGCCATAAAATTTTCCTGGGTCATATCCCATGCAACAGCAGCAGAAGGGAAATATCCCCATTTATTATCACCCTGGAATTTTGAGGAACCATCGGTCCTAAGAGTTCCTGTTATGAAATACCGTGATTTGTAATTATATGCACCACGGGCAAAAACAGAGGTAATTGATTCATCGCTATATCCATTACTGCAGCTTGTTGTTTGCGCATTTTCAACATCCCAGTAGTAAACTTTCTCTGATAACAAATCAGTACCGGTGATACTCAAACTCGGAACCTCTAATTTAGTTGCTTCAAATACCCCTGTCAGGGTAAGGTGATGATCATCAAAATCCTTTTTATAAGTTAAATTTTCTGTTGTCTGCCATTTCAAACTCCTCGATTCGCTGTTAGACATACTACTTGTGGAATTGGCGGCTCTTTTTGTGGAACGAAATACATAACTCTCAGTTTGGCTATATAAAACATTTCCAAGTGCGGTAAAAGTTAAACCTTCGGTAATATCGGCCGTGAAATTTAATAAGGCATTAGCTATATGGCTTTTGGTATCATGGTCCTCAAACTTCATTGAACCATACGGGCTACTCTTGGTGCTATTATAATTATCCTCATTACAAACGCCATCTTCATCTAATACCTCCATCGATGGAGAATAATCTAGGATACTACGGAAAGAGCCCATATCGCCAGGGTTGTGATAAGATTTTTTGGTCAAAGAGATATCGGTAAACACTCTCAGCCATGAAGTCAGTTTTGTGTCGTAATTAACTTTAAAATTGTATCTTTTAAACTGGGATGTAATCAGTGTCCCTGTTTGATCAATAAAATTTCCTGATATATTGAATTTCGACCTTTCATCACCTCCAGTAATACTTAATCTGTAATCCTGCAATATACCTGTTTTTGTCATCAAATCCACCCAATCAACTCCGGCAGTCCCATTTTTATATGCTTGCAATTCTCCGTCATCAAAAGTTCCCGAGCCTGCAATATCGTTATATGCCACTGCAAATTCGTAAGCATCCATTAAATCCCATTGTTTGGTAATATTTGAGACACCGGTATTGCTGGATATGCTAAACTGTGTTTTTCCAACTTTCCCACGTTTGGTTGTTACAAGGATTACACCGTTAGCCCCCCGCGATCCGTATATCGCTGTTGAAGAAGCATCTTTTAATACTTCAATTGATTCAATGTCATCCGGATTTGTTATGGTGCCACCAACAACACCATCAATTACCCAAAGCGGGTTGTTACTGGTATTCAATGACGTTGTACCACGTACCCTAACTCTTGGGGAACTACCAATCATCCCTGATTGTGATGTTACCACGACTCCAGGAGTACGGCCCTGCAATACTTCCGAAATTTCCATAACCGGATGCAATTTGAAGTCATCAGACGAAACGCTTGCAATTGCTCCGGTCAAATCGCTTTTCTTCATGGTCCCATAGCCAATAGCCACGACCTCCTCAATGCCAATCGCATCCTCCTCCATTGTTACGTTAATAGAGGTTTTTCCCGCAACTGCAATTTCCTGCGTTTTCATCCCCACAAACGAAAATTGCAATGTTGCGCCACCATCAATGTCCGATATTGAGTACACCCCATCGGCATCTGTTACCGTACCTTTACTTGTACCTTTTACTACCACTGTGACCCCCGGCAGAGGTTCCCCGGCGGAGTCGGCAACCTTACCTTTTACCGTAACCCGCTTTTGAGTACCGGGCACTTTGCCTGAACCCTTTGGGAAAAGCATAATCTGCCGCCCCGTGATTTTATAATCGATCCCGGCCCCGTCAAGTATGTTGTCAAGAATTACAGAAATTGCTTTGTCCTCATACTTTGCCGATACCCGTTTATCTACATTTATGATCCCGTTATAAAAGAACCGGAATTCGCTTTCGTCTTCAATTTGGTTTAGTACGTCTTCAATTGAAGCATTCCGCATATTGATGGTAATTTTAGCTGACTGGGCATATGTTCCTGTCGCCCAGCTCCCCAATACCGCAAGCAAGATAATTAGTCCTGTTAGTTTCATTTTCAATAACATTTTATATAAACAGGCATTATTCTCCTGCTTACATTCACTTTTTTTCATAATTTTGAATGTTTTTGGTTTTTACTAATACTGGTTAAATCAAAAAATTTCAAGAGGTGGAAACTAGCCCTTTCCATCTCTTTGTTTATTTGTTTATTTTCATTTCACATCATAGGCAGGTTGTTTTAAATTTTACTTTCTATAGTCAATATGCGGTTTTTGGGATCAAAAGAATATTCAATAGGGGTGGTGTTTTTTATTAGTTCCAGCACTTCGCTGAACGATTCCATTTCAATGGTCCCCGTATACCAAAGTTTCTTAATTTCTTCCCCTTTAAGTTCTATTGACACGTTAAACCACCTTTCCAGCTTTTTGGCAACCTGCCCGAATGGTTCACGCCTGAACTCCATCCTCCCGTCTTTCCAGGAAACATAAGAGGCAGCATCGACTTTGCTTGCTTCATACCCGCCATTTTTCAGGATGGCCTGGAAGCCGGGGGAAAGCAGGAATTCTTTTTCAACTCCCCTTCCGGTAAGCGAAACCGAACCTTCAATCAGGGTCGTTGTGAAACAATCATCATCATAGGCACTTACATTGAACTTGGTCCCCAATACTTTTACATTGCCGTATTGTGTTTTTACTATAAACGGGGCTTTGCTTTTTTTGACTTCCAGGTACATTTCGCCTTTTAGCCCAACCTCTCGCACATCGTTGAACTCATGGGGGAAAGAAATCTCACTGCCTGCATTTAACCATGCAATAGAACCATCGGGGAGCGTCAAAGAAGTCCTTGCCCCGCAAGGGGTCCTTACGGTTTCTACCGTAGCCGAGCTATTCCCTGTTGCTCCCCATTTGTCAAAATATAAAAACAAAGATGCCAGCAACACCGGGACCAGCAACACTGCTGCAATTTTTTGCCAATAGTAATAGAAACTTTTTTGTTGCTTTTGTTTTTCAAGGATCTTTATCCTGGTTTTTAGTTTGGCCGCATCTATGTCGTGTCCTTTTATATACCCCAACGATTCCCATAACTTTTTATATGCATCAAACCCGGACCTGTCAACCCCTGGCATCGACAGCCATTGTTCAAAAACGGCCTGTTCCTGTTTTGTAGCATTCCCGCTTAAAATTTTCGGGAAAAAATCATTATTATAGAAATTATTTTTGTCCATAAATTTTTCGATACATATATATGACGGCCAAGGATAATTTTTCCGTGACAAGGGTGTGTTTTTTTTTGCGGGAAAAAACACAGCCCAGCAATTTCTCTTCATATTAACTAATTTAAAGTTAACTTTTGTTTAAAAAAACTTGCGGTCCTTTTTTTGTGGTTAACATACTGTAGCTTTGCAGAAAAAAATTGGGATGAAGATAAAAACAAAGCTTAATCATTTTCCTTTCCAGCCTAATAAAGTGCCATTTTTTTACGGCTGGATAATCTTGTTTGCGTCTACTGTGGGGATTTTGTTCAGCACCCCCGGGCAAACCATGGGCGTTTCAACATTTACCGACTACCTGCTGGATGCCATTGGGATCAGCCGCACACAGTTAAGCACCGCCTATATGGCCGGTACAATTGGGAGTTCGTTGGTTTTAACCTGGGCCGGGAAAATGTACGATAAATACGGCGCACGGTGGGTCGGGATGGTCGTTGCATTGGCACTGTCGGCAATACTTGTATTGTTAAGCCAGTCCGACCGCATAATCCGTTTTTTTGTGCCTTGCACAAATTCCGGCATTTACCTTGGTTTTGCCATTGCTGTTTTGATGATGTTGTTTTTCATGTTGCGTTTCTCGGGGCAGGGGGTCTTGACCATGGTGTCGCGGAATATGCTGATGAAATGGTTTGTGGCACGTAGGGGGCTTGCAAATGGCATATCGGCTGTGTTTGTTGCACTTGGTTTTTCGGTGGCCCCGTTAACATTCGACATGTTGATACAGGAAACATCGTGGAGGCACGCATGGTTGTTAATGGCTGCATTTATCGGGATCTTTTTTGTGCTGTTTGTATTTCTGTTTTTCCGCGACAACCCCGAAGATATGGGCATGGTGCCCGATGGTGAGAAACTCGCCAGCAAAAAACGCGATGTGATAGTAAAACCTTTTAACAGTTTACGCTTGCGGAAGCTAAGGGGACAAGTGCTTTTTGGCTTTTTATAATCCCATTGGCCATGTATTCGCTCTATGTGACAGGGTTCACATTCCACCTCATCTCTATTTTCGAAAATGCAGGCCTTGCCCGCGAAAAGGCATTGGCGGTGTTTATCCCCGTCTCTATAATTTCTGTCTCTATTTCCTTATTTGGCGGCTGGGTGAGCGACCGCATAAAACTTAAGTACCTGCTTTACCTCATATTGGCTGGCGAAGTGCTAGCACTTTCATGCCTTGCCAATTTAACCATGGGGATATCTTATTATGGGTTTATCCTGGGCAATGGGATAGCAGCAGGACTGCATAATGTATTAATGGCAGTGACCTGGCCCCGTTTTTACGGGCGTGAAAACCTGGGCAAGATAACAGGTTTTGTAATGTCGCTGATTGTATTCGCCAGTGCACTGGGCCCCATAATGCTGAGCTTTTCTTTTTCTTTTGCGGGAAGTTATTCTTTCGGGTTTTATGCCCTGGCAGCCATCGTTGCCGCAGCCTTGTTTTTTGCGTTTAAAGCCGACAATCCGCAAGATAAATATTCAAGTATGCAGGATTTTGGTTAGTTTTGATCCGTTCTTTAATAACCAATAGCTAAAATATTATGAAAACAGCATCTTTTGTTATCCTTATTTTTATTGCCGCTTCTATCGTTTCATGCAACCCACGGGCAAAAACAGGGGAGTGGCAGGTTATTTTTAATGGGAAAAATTTAGATGGATGGAAAAAAGCAAGGGAAAACCAGGAAAGCATAACCGTTGAAAACGGCATGATAAAATGTGCCGGTAAATGCTCGCACCTGTATTATAAAGGCGACTTTAAGAACTTTGAATTTGAAGCAGAAGTAAAAGCAATGGAGCATTCCAATTCAGGGATATATATCCATACCAGGTACCAAAAAGAAGGCTGGCCTGCAAAAGGTTACGAAATACAGGTAAACAATACATACCGTGGTGGTTCAGAGAAGTTCCCTGAACGCAGGAAAACAGGCAGCATAAACAAAATCCGCAATTTATATTTCCAACTTGCCGGTGACGGACAATGGTTTAAAATGCGGGTTAAAGTGGTCGAAAACCTGGTGGAAATTTTTGTGGACGATGTTAAGGTTAATGAATATATAGAGCCGGAAGGCGCATGGAGATGGAAAGGGGGCGAGGGCTGCAAACTAAGCCATGGGACTTTTGCGTTGCAGGCACACGATCCGGGGAGCGTAACTTATTACCGCAACATACGTGTCAAGCCGCTGCCCGAAGGAGAAAAGGCAGTGCTAAAAGTTGACAAAGATTGGGACTCCCTTGTTACCAAACTAATGAGTGCCGGGTTCCCGCTTGTCGATTACCATGTACACCTCAAAGGCGGCTTGACCTTGGACGAGGTGGTTGCAAATTCGCAAAAACTGGGGATCAACTATGGGATAGCCCCCAATTGCGGCTTGCATTTCCCTGTAACCAACGATTCTTCTTTATGCCGGTACATAGATGAAACAAAAGGCAGCCCCGCTTTTAAAGGCATGCAGGCAGAAGGCCGGGAGTGGGTTACTTTATTCTCCCCGGAAGCAGTCTCTAAATTCGATTATGTCTTTACCGATGCGATGACCTTCACCGATTATAAGGGTCGCCGTAACCGCATATGGATCCCCGAGGAGGTATGGGTAGGCAACAAACAACAGTTTATGGAACAACTGGTGGGGAAGATTGAAGCTATATTTTCACAGGAACCTGTTGACATTTTTGTGAACCCAACGGTGCTGCCAGAAGAAATAATGGGCGAATACGATGAGTTGTGGACAAAAGAACGGATGGAACGTGTTATAAAGGTTTTGGCCGACAATAACGTTGCCCTCGAAATTAACGCACGTTATAAGCTGCCCCGTGCAAAAATGATCAAAATGGCGAAAAAAGCCGGTGTGAAATTCTCTTTCGGCACAAATAATACGGGGCGAGATTTGGGGCAACTGGAATACTGTATCAAAATGATAGAGGAGTGCAGGCTTACCCCAAACGATATGTTTGAAATTAAAACAGGAGCAAAAAAACCGATAAACGTAAAAGGACTGCCGGGCAAAATTACCGGGTAAACACAAAAATATGCAAAATATATTTTTAGAAGGGCTCGACATACATAGCGACTGGCATCCATTTCTTACCAAAGAAACAAAATCGGCATTGCATAAAATACAGAAAGAGATAGCACTAAAGGGGTACACGCCTCCAAAAGAAAATGTTTTGCGCTTTTTGGAATTGCCGTTGAGCACGAGCAAAGTAATTATACTGGGGCAGGATCCCTACCCTCAACCGGGAGTGGCTACCGGGCGTGCATTCGAAGTTGGCACACTCAAATCGTGGAACGTGCCGTTTAAAAACATTTCGTTGAAAAACATACTGCGCGCCCTATACAAAGCATATTCGGGGAAGGTGGTAAAATACAATGAGCTGAAAACAAAATTTGACAATGAATTCCCTCTCTTGTCTCCCAATAAGCTGTTTGGGCATTGGGAAAAAGAAGGTGTCCTTTTGCTAAATACCTCGTTTACCTGCGAGCCAGGAAACCCCGGAAGCCACAAAAAAGCATGGGGGGGGTTTACTAACGGGTTGTTGCAATTTATCAGCAGCCAGCACAGCCACTTAACATGGTTCTTGTGGGGGGCACACGCACTTGAAGCCACTGCCAATGTGGAAATAAGGAATAAAATTGTGGCCCTTCACCCAATGATGTGCTTCGATGCCCCAGGCAGGGATGCCGATTTTTTATTTGGCAAAACAAACTGTTTTGAGGAATTAAAAGATAAAATAGACTGGACTGGTTTTGGGCTGCAAGAAAATTTTAAAACAGGGAATACCCTTTTCTAGTAATAATCGATTTTATGTTCATCCAGCTTTAAAAGCCCTTTCCCTTTTGCAGCATGTTCTATTATATCAATTACTTCGTTTTCGCTAAACGAAGCGCGGTTTATGCAAAGATCGAATATTTCATCAGCATCGCGGCCCTGTAAAATTGCTTTACGGAATGCGATCCTTTCTTTTTCGACACGTTGGATAAAACCTGTGGCTTCGTGGTGGTTAAGCTTGTTGCTTTCCATAATAGACAAGGTCCGGTAATGCAACGGCGCCACAAGCCTCAAGTGAAGGGCATTCTTTATGTCGCATGCGATCAAATGCCCGGCACGCCCTACGATAATGCAAAAACCATCGACAGCAAAACTACGTACGGCATCGGTGACGGTTTTTATTATCTTTTGCTCGCTTTTGAACCGTTTGTCCCTGAAAGCTTTCAGGATCTCATCAAGCGTGTACTTGTCTGATTCTTTGAAGATCCCCCGTACCCTCTCTGGGTGCAAGTCCAGTTCTTCCGCACTATGGTGAAAAATCTCTTTGCTCAATACCTTCCAGTTTGAACTTGCAGATTCTTTGTTTAAGCGTTTAGCCAATAGCCGGGCCAGTTTCAGCCCGCCACAACCGACTTCGCGCGAAATTGTAATAACCGGGCCTGCTGTTGTTGCAGGGTCTTTTTTGTATGACTGTTCATCCTGTAAACGTTTGTTCAGGTATACCATTAATGAGTTGCTCATGATGATTTGTTTTTATGTTTTTACGTCCCGTAACTTCAATTGGTTATAGCCGGAGAAGGTACTGGCAGGCTGTTTTTTAACAGGTCGGCACATTTGCCCCACAACTGTTGTTTTGGCAATATTTTGACAGATAAGGGTTTAATGCACAAATACAAACTTTACTACAAAAATATGGCACAATGAGTGTCGTTTGTACATTTTATTTTGATATTAATTTTTTAATAGTTATGTTCGTTAAAAAAATCTATAAACCTTAAATCCCAAAGTTATGTATCTCAAAAGAATTATAATCGGGCTTATTGTGTTGGCATCTTTTAACGCAACGGCACAAAATAAAATCGTGGTCAACGCCGATTTGGGCAAAGAGGCCATCAGTAAAAACATTTATGGGCATTTTTCCGAACACCTGGGGCACTGCATTTACGGTGGCTATTGGGTAGGTGAAAGTTCTGGGATCCCCAACACCAAAGGGATAAGGAACGATGTGGTTGATGCCCTGAGGGAAATAGGCATCCCCAACCTGCGATGGCCGGGGGGGTGTTTTGCCGATGAATACCATTGGAAGGACGGCATTGGACCGAGAGAAGAACGCCCTACAATGATAAACACCCATTGGGGCGGTGTTACCGAAGACAACAGTTTTGGCACGCACGAATTCCTTGAACTTTGCAACCAGCTGGACTGCGAACCTGTAATATGTGGCAACCTTGGCAGCGGCACGCCACAGGAAATGTCGCAGTGGGTAGAATACCTGAACTCAAGCAATGTAAGCCCGATGACCGACTTGCGGAAGGCCAACGGGCGGGAAGGGCCATGGGGCGTAAAATACTGGGGCGTGGGAAATGAAAGCTGGGGCTGTGGAGGTAGCATGACAGCCCAGTTTTATGCCGACAACATGAGGCGTTTTTCGACCTTTATTAAAAACTATGGCGACAACCGTTTGTACAAAGTGGCATGTGGCCCCAATGTAGATGATTATAACTGGATGGAAACACTTATGAAAAACGGGAACCCCGGCAGGAGTTTCCAAGGGATTTCGCTCCACTACTACACCGTTTGCCACGAATGGAGGCACAAAGGTTCTGCGACCCAATTCGACGAGGGCGAATATTTCACAACAATGAGCAAAACCCTGTACATGGAAGAACTGCTCCGAAAGCACATAACGATCATGGACAAATACGACCCTGAAAACAAGGTCGGGCTGATTGTCGACGAATGGGGCAACTGGCACGATGTGGAACCCGGCACAAACCCAGGGTTTCTTTACCAACAGAACTCCCTGCGCGATGCCCTGGTGGCTTCGGTCAACCTCGATTTGTTCAACAAATATTGCAGGAGGGTGAAAATGGCAAATATAGCACAAACAGTCAACGTTTTGCAGGCCATGCTCTTGACAAAGGGCAACGAGATTGTCAAGACCCCATCGTTCTATGTATTTAAAATGTACAAAGTACACCATGGTGCCACACTCCTCCCTTCTGATGTTGTTTGTGACGATTATTCATATGAAGGCAAATCTGTACCTGCCATTTCTGCCACGGCATCAAAATCTGCCGGGGGAAAGGTGCATTTAACAATAAGCAATTTAGATCCGCACAACAGCAAAGACCTTGCTTGTGAAATAAGGGGGACTGGCGGCATATCTTTTGTGTCCGGAAATATAATTACCGGTGAAAAAATAAATTCTTACAACGATTTTGGCAAAGAAGAGGAGGTTTCGTTAAAAAGCTTTAAAGATGTCAAGGTTAAGGGCAACATTGTAAACATAAAATTGCCTGCCAAGTCGGTTGTAATGGTTGAACTGAAAAACCAGTGAGGCAAATAGCCTCACTGGGCATATCCCGTTCCCAAAATACCTGTGCTGTCCAGGTATTTTAATCTTTTTGATTATTTGTTATGGCCGGCCGTGATTAAAAAATCATTAATGACATTGGGCAAGCCCATATCATCTTCCATACAAATAATATAGTATTAGGAACATAAATTTTTGCTCTTATATATTCTTGGGAAAAGGGAATCTGTCTTTTGGATATTTATGACCCACTTTTTTGAAAAATTACCAGCCTAATTGCATTTGGCTTAAGAGACAATGTTTCCTCAACAACCCCACTGCCTGGTTCACAGGCACTTTGAAAACAGAAACCACTTACATTTAACTTAAAATGTTTTTCTTCATCAAGGCTTTTATTCCAAACTAAAACGCCTAACTTATCACCATTCAAAAATCCTTTTGCTATAACATCTTTTCCTGTAATTGCAATTCCTTCCTGATCAATGAAGCGTCCTTGTCTTAGAAATTCAGCATGCTCATCCTCGAAGTCGATTAATGCATGCAAATAGGCTGCAGATTCATCAGCAGAGTAAAGATTCAACATACTCAAATTAGGAGGATCAACGACATTTGCATAATCTTCTTTTGTTACTTTACCATTCAAAACGTATTTTTTATCGCCCGGATAACGTATTTCAATTTCATGTCGCATACCATAAATGGCAGCAAAATTTGCTTCTGTTTTTGTTAGCATTGGGTTGGGATTTCGCTGCGTTGTGACCAATTCAGGAAATGTATAGAGAAACATTTCAGGAAAATCTTTTCGCCATTCAGCTGTCCCTATCCCGCATCCGTGGAAATAATCTACACTTTGGATAATTACATCTGTTGAGGATTCTGTCATTACAATAAATTCCGGATTAATCTCTTTAACTTTTTCGTTCACCTCTGTTAATAATAGTTGTCGAAAATTGGCATCACTCTCTCCCGGATGATGATCGTGATTATTTGAAAAACACAAATCAGGTTTTAGTACTCCCAACTGATCATACAAAATCCCATCGGCACCTAACTCTACTGCCTGAATGCCCAGATCAACCATTGTTTTACGCCACAATTTAGAGCCATTACATGCCTGGGCAAAAATAACCGGAGTTGCATTTTTTTGTTTCACATAAAACTGAACATCTGGCCTCATATCATTATTAAGCAATATTGTTTCAATACCGTTTAGCTTATAAAAATCAGTTGATGTGTCCATAATTTTTGCATTGGCATATAAAATTATTTTTAATCCTTTCTCCTGTGCCCTTTCAATTGCTCTTTTTAGATCTTCTCTTCCTCCCATTAAGTTATCAGGTGGGAAGTTCGGATACAAATGATCGTGCCCACCGGCAGCCCAACCAAAAAGTCCAATAGTTCCCAGATTAAATTGCTGAGCAATTCCACATAATTGGTCAATATCCCTGTAATTCCAAATAACTTCTCCGTTTTGTTGTTTCAGGATTGCCAATAACCATCCCGAATTATTTGTCACCCATCCGAGAGCCGAAAATGGTTTAAAATGCATGTCATACCATTTCCGATATAACTTCGCTGCATCGTACCATTGCCCTTCGTATGGCTTAACAACCACCTCAGGAATCTGATATTCTGCCTTATATAAAGGTATTGTAAAACTTGTACTGAGTACTTTGTCCTGTTTCTCATATGAAAGATTCAATTTTTTTGTAGCCTGCAAAGAATCATGGCTGCCAATATATAAACCTGTGTTTTCAGAATTTACCGAAAACCATGGCATACAAACTCCCTGCACACTTGGATACCAAAGATTTTTAGAACCAAATTTCTCCGAATTACTTATATATTCCCCTAAACCAGCTGGCCAATAAATACTTTTGCTTGTTTTAATATCCGGCATAATTTCAGAAAGTCGGGGATAATCAAGCTCTTTGAATAACCATTCTTCTGAGTTACTTTTTAACCAACCGGAAAAACAGAATACTTCATTTTTTACAGATATCGTGAACTGAGCTTTAACCGGAATACTTTCATCCTTAATGAAAAAATTATTTAATATAAATTGGATTGTATTCCCCTCTTTATTTATGGTATAATTATCAGGAGAAAACACATATTCCTTTGTGTCGACACTGTTCTTTAATGTTATTTTCCACAGGTCGTCCAACGAGCAACGAATAATAGAAACACTCCCCTTATTTTTTACAATATTCAGGATTCCCTTTTTATTTATTGAGAGTGTTTCATGGCTGGTTTTCAATTCATATGTTTCACCAAAAACAAATGAATTGAACCCTGCAAATCCAGTAATTACAAATAGAAAAAGTAAAATCGTTTTTTTCATTATTCCTGAGTCTTTGTTAAATTATCATACTATTAAAATGCCAAAATAGGAATTAAATCTTCAAATTATCAACTAGTGAGAAGTAATCTTTTTTGATTACTTCTCACTAATATCATCTAGCTAATAACCTTCATTCTGATCTTCTATAGTCAAACTACTATTAGCATCTATTTCGGCAGCGGGAATTGGTAGATATTTTGCATTGGACCTTACTTCTTTGCCCATATCTTTCAATATCTGCGGGAACTTCCCTGTTCGCATTAAGTCGAAAAGACGCTTGCCTTCGATAACAAATTCATGACTTCTTTCTAGTATTACAGAATCTCTGAAAGAATTTGCATCAAGTCCAGCCGTTAAATCAAACTCTGAAATTTCACTTATAGATTTACCATAACCTCTTCGTCTGACCATATTAAAGGCACTATAAGCCTCCTGTGTAGGTCCGTTGTTCGCTTGAGAAAGAGCCTCCGCATACATTAATAGGACATCGGCATACCTGTAAATAATTGGATTTAAAGGACAATTATAATGTGCTGTTTCGTCTGGTGCATTCCATTTTCCAAATTGGGGATACGGACGTGATGTATTATAAACGCTTTTATAAGTGCCATCACGAGATAAATATTCGTCACTGACGGAAAATTGTTTCCGGGGATCACTGTCACTCCAATTCAGCCACATATCAGATTTTTCATCAACCTCCCAAACCTGTGCCCCTAAAGCACACATTGCATTGTCACTACCACCAGCATGGGAAAAAGATGCAAACCAGTTACCATAGTTAATCCCATCAAAAACAATTGAATAGATAATTTCATTATTTACTTCATTATCTAAAGAAAAAATATCCTGAAAATTACTTAAAAGAGAATAGTTACCGGAGTCGATTATTTCCTTAGCCTTAGCAGATGCTTTTGCCCATTCCCCCCTCGTTAACAAAACATCTGTTAATAAAGCCTTTGCTGCTCCGTTGGTAACTCGGCCATAATAATCGGCAGACCTTGTTTCCGGAAGATATTGTTCTGCATATTCCAAATCCTCTATTATGCTTTGATAAATTACTTCAATAGATGCTTTTGCGGGATTTGCTTTCGTTTCGGAATTTACAAGATTAAGAGTCAAAGGCACCTCTCCCCATAGGCGGACAAGAATAAAATACATGCTGGCACGGATACACCGTGCTTCAGCGATTAAAGGGTTTTTTGTATTATCGTCCATTTCAATATCTGGGAAAAGATCTATGCAAACATTTGCACGATTTATGACGTTGTAAATGCCCCCCCACAATAACGCTAAATATGCATGATCACTACTTATGTTGAAATTGTCAATTTCAATAAACAGTGGATTTCTGTAAATCGTAGATTGGTCGTCGAGCAAATGTAAAAAATCCCAATACCAACGCTCGTAGACTTCATCTCGGGTAACAAGTGCACTATAAATCCCTACAATTGCAGCTTCAGCATTATCGGCAGTTGTGTAAAAATTTTCTGCAGAAAGAAAAGAATAAGGTTCTTCTTTTAAATAGTCATTACAGGAAAAACTTCCAATAAGAATCACAATAAGAAGCATGTATTTGACCTGTGTTGTTATTTTAATTAAATTTTTCATAATCAGAGACCTAAAAATTAATATTTATTCCACATGTAATTGTTTTTGTTGAAGGATATGCTCCATAATCAACTCCTTTTATCAAACTTCCTCCACCAAAAGAGCTAACCTCAGGATCATAACCTGAATATTTGGTCAGGGTAAATAGATTTTCGCCGCTTATGTAAATCATGGCATTTTTTAGCCAAGTGATATTTTTAAACGATAAATCGTACGATAAAGTAATGGTTTTTACTCTCAAATGGGAAGCATCTTCGAAGAACCGTTCAGATACTAAGGGACTTACATTAGATAACCTGGGGTACTTGGCATGTATATCCGGATTGTCAGCAGAATAATGATCTTTAACCTCTGCCAATTGATTTCCAAATCGTGCAAAAGAGTCTCCTGTTGAAAACTTTGTGGCATTAAATATCAAACCACCATGAGATCCTTGTAACAATGTGTAAAGGTTAATTCTTTTATACCTTATATTAAAGTTGGCTCCATATATAAAATCTGCATAAGGACTACCCAAAATAACTTTATCATCAGAATCTATCGAACCACTATTATTGGAATCAACATATTTTTGATCGCCGGCTTTAGCTGTCGGTTGAATACTTCCTTCAGTTTGATCGGTTTCCCATAAACCATCTTCCTTATATCCCCAAAAAGAAGACAATGGATATCCTTCTTTAATAATATTCACGTAAGAATCTATCGGGGAATTTAATGAACCCGCAAAAAATTGTCCAGTCGATGTAGCAACCTTGAGTACTTTATTTCGGTTCAAAGAAAAATTGGCACCAATTGAAAGAGACCAATCATCACTCTCAAAAATACTTGAATTCAACCCGAGTTCCACCCCTTCATTCTTCATATCCCCAAAATTTTTTAAAATAGAACTATACCCGGAAGATAGAGCTAAAGGAACTGATGCCAGTAGGTCACTAGTGTACTTATGGTAGTAATCAAAAGTTAGTATAATTTTCTGATTGAGGCATCCGAAATCAAAACCAGCATTAAATTGTCTTGTTACCTCCCATTTTAATTCGGTGTTTGGCATTGATGAGGGGTAAAATCCAATATAACGTTCCTCATCTTCACCAAAGATGGCAGAAGTAGAACTAAGCCTTGACAAGGAATTATAAAGCCCTATTTCCTGGTTACCAGTTGCTCCATAACTAGTTCTTAGTTTAAGGTTGCTAATAAAAGGTATGTTTTTTATAAAATCTTCTTCTGAGATTCTCCAACCAAATGCACCAGAAGGAAACACACCCCATTTATTATCTTCCCCTAATCTTGAGGAACCATCTGCTCGTGCAGTTATAGTAAATAGATACTTATCTTTGTAAATGTAATTAATCCTTCCCAGCCATGACAGCATCGTATATTTTGTCCGGGAAGAGCCGGGAGTAGTAATAGTACTGCCCGAAGCCAAATTATTTGTACTCAAATCATCGACAACAAAGTCCTTTGATCCCGCACTAAATCCGTTGCTAACTCCTCCTTCGATTGTAGCACCTGCTGTAATGTTTAGATCATGCTTGTTATTGAACACTTTTTTATATGAAAGGATATTTTCATTAAGATATCCATAAGAATCAGATTCACCTATGCTTGCTACTCCACTTTGACTGTTGACCATTATTCTCTTCAAATAGGTGTCGGATCTGCTGTTTGAGTATCGTGCACCCAGGCGAACTCCAAACGTTAGCCCCTCAAGTAAATTAAATTCTAAATTTGTATTTCCATTGAAATTATTGCCTACTGAACGACTTTTGTAGCCATCTATCACAGCCATTGGGTTATCCCATGTCGGATCTGTTGTTGCAAGTGTACGGACCGGATAATAATCTCCATCCTCATCATATACAGGAGCTATTGGGTTCATAACAATTATACGATAAACAAGCCCCGAAGAGTCTGTTGATGTATTAGCAGCATTTCTTAATGAATGTGATGCAAAAATACTTGTTGAAACTTTAAACCATTTTGATACCTTATTGTCTAGGTTAACTCTTATACTCCCAACTGAATAACCTGAATTCTTTATAATCCCTTCTTGGTTGGTGTAATTGCCGAAAATCCCATAATTGTTATTTTCATTGCCTCCGGTAATCGATAAATTATAATTCGATGACGGTGCTAACCGGTAAGCAACATCCTGCCAATCTGTATCGCCCGGCAGGTCTTTGAGATCATAATATGCTGAAAGCCCTATGTTTTCGGCCTTTTCGTTTGCAAATTCTGCATATTCTTTTGCATTTAGCATTTCAAGTTTATTGCGCACCTTTTGTATTCCATGGTAGACGTTTATATTTATATTTGAAGTAAGGTTACCTCTTTTTGTAGTAATAATTATTACCCCATTTGCTCCTCGTGAACCATATATCGCAGTTGCCGATGCGTCTTTTAAAACCTGAACAGATTCAATGTCATTAGGGTTAGTTACCGTCCCCCCAGGTAGTCCATCAACTACATATAATGGATCATTGCTACCCTGCATCGAATTCCCTCCCCTAATCCTAACAATACTCCCACTCCCGGGGGCACCGCTTGTTTTAACTATTTCAATCCCGGAGACAGATCCTTGTAACATGGACGTTACATCTCTTAGTGGTGTTGTTTTAAATTTTCCAGAAGTGACGGAACTAACAGAACCAGTTAAATCAGATTTTTTCATTGTCCCATACCCAACAGCAACAACCTCTTCAATCCCAATGGCATCCTCGTCCATGGTGACATTAATAGTTGTTTGCCCTGCAACCATAATTTCCTGTGCCCGCATCCCAACAAATGAAAATTGCAATGTTGCACTTTCAGGGATGCCGCTCAACGAATACTCCCCATTGACATTGGTAACAGTACCGTTGGCTGTGCCTTTTATAAGCACTGTGACACCTGGAAGTGGTTGCCCATTAGGATCGGTTACTTTCCCTGATACCGCTTTTTGTTTCTGAAATGCTTTTTCCCCTATTTTATCTCCTACGCCGGCCATTGTCAACACAATAAAACGGTCGCGTATGGAATATTCAACACCAGCGCCTTCGAATATCAAACTCAGCACCTGTTCTATTTTTTTGTTTTTAATGGTCACATCAACCTTCCTGTCGACATCGATAAGGTTTTCGCTATACAAAAAATAAAACTCACTTTGTTTTTCAATATTCTTTAAAACCTCCTTGACAGTTGCCTCTCGCATGTTTATGTTAAGCATTTTGGTTTGCGAATAGCTTTTGTTGGCTAAAACGCCAGCCACTGAAACCAATAAAAGAAAAACCGTTAGTTTCATTACTTTTAATAGTTTAATTAGCCCGGAAATGTTCCAATCCCGGTCAAAACAGAATCTTTTTTTCATATTTTTGTATTGATAAAGTTAGAAATGCCCTGTAATGTGAAGCGTACAGGGTAATTAATTTTACAATCTACGGGGAAATGTTTGCAGCATTTCCCTGTTGTATTTTACAGAATGGGCATATGCATCATAGGCAATTTAATTTTTATTATATTTAATTTTATTTTCGATCAATATTTTCTGTTTCGAGAATGTCCCGTCAGGGTTTTTTGTACGCGGCAACGCCCTATAGCTGATTGGTGTGGCAACCGACAATAATTCAAGTATTTGAAAAAGCGGTTCGTCAACAAAAGTTACAGTATATTTGTATTTTTCCAGCTTACCGTCAACCTGTATGTCAACATTGAACATGCGCCCCAACCTTTGGGCGACCATGTCTATTGGCTCGTTGTCGAAAACAAGCTTGCCATCTTTCCATGCTATGTATTTTTCAACTTGCCCCATGCTCGATTTCACCGTGCCTGTCGCCTTTTCGTATTTAATATGCTGCCCGGGCATAAGTTCTTTTATGGCTTCAGTCCCCCCGTTGCTTTTCGCCTTCCCTACTACCACTTTCCCTTCGACGAGAGTGGTGGAAATGTCGTTGTTGCGGGGATATGCATTAACATTAAATTCGGTGCCCAATGCTTTGACGTTGATGCGCCCGGCATTTACCACAAAAGGTTTGCCCGGGTCATGTGCAACATCGAAATAAGCTTCGCCGCTCAAAACCACGCTGCGGGTCCTGCCCGAAAAATTATGGGGGTATTTAATCTGGCTGCCATAATTAAGGTAGACCACCGAGCCGTCAGACAGCTCAACAACGGTCCGTGAGCCAACAGGGGCTATCACTTCCAACGAATCTACAGCTACTGTTGCAATTTGGTTTGCCAGCCTGTTGTTTTCAGAAATTGTATAAAACAAAAATGCCAGTACCGGTATCAAAACTACAGCGGCAACTTTCGATACCGAGTTGACCAACCTGTTGTTTCTTATTTGTACGGTACGGCGTTCCTCTATATTTAATTTATGGTGTATCTTGTCGAGCAGGGTGTCCAGTTTTTCGTCAGAAACTATGCTGCTCCCTTCATTGGGATATTGCCAGACGGGACTTCCCAGTTCTTTGCTTTCAGCAAAAAATGATTGTTGCTTAATCCATTGCATAACCTCGTCAACTTCTTGAGGGGCACAACGGTTGTCCAAATATTTTTCAAGCAGTTCTTTTGTCATTTTTATATTTATGGCCGGGGCCCCTCTACCGATAAAGCCCGGGGAAACCAACTAACTAAACTATCATTTAATAATATCTTATACAAGTTATACAACATGTAAAACAAAAAGGACTAATAAAAAATGATTTTTTTTTGATTACATGAACAGGCTAACAAACAAGCCACTGACCAGCAATCCGTTGTCGAGCTTGTTTCTCAAAAAAGAAAGCGTGGCCACCAGGTGGTTTTTCACTGTATTGGGCGAAATGCCCAATTTCTCTGCTATCTCTTTATGGCCTAGCCCGTCTTCCCTGCTTAGTTTGAAAATTTCTTTCTGACGGGGAGACAATTCGTTTAACAAGACATGAAGTTTGTTTTTTAATTCGTTGTAATGAATTTCATCGGTAAGTTCGTAAGCCTCATCTATGTTTTGAAGCGATTTTACATGATCAACGTATCTTTGCTCGGTAGCCTTTTTCTTTAATAGGTTTACCATGGCATTGTGGGCTATGGTGAACAGAAAAGATTCAAAAGAAGAATAAACATTGATCTTGTCGCGGCCCTGCCAAATTTTAACGAACACCTCCTGCACTATTTCTTCGGTGTCTGCCTCCTGTTTCACAAAACGAAAGACAAATCCGTACAACCTCCTGGAATATTTTTTATAGATAATGTCGAATGCCGAAATATCGCCCTTTCTCAAGAGTTTTAACAATTCCGTATTTGAATTATTTCTATCCAATTCAAAAATCCGTTAAATAGTTTGCGCAGCAAAAGTAAAAAAATCATTATTAATCGGTTTTGCATAGGCTTAAAAATGCGACAAGCATTATATTGGCATTGATTTTTGTGCAGATTTTGTTTGGAGCGGCCTACCGGAAGGGCAACCCGACAGGTTAACCTTTTTTTTATTTTGTTAAGTTTTTTCTAAAAAAAACCATAATGGTTATCATAAAACATTGGTTTTTTGTATGTTTTCTGAAAATATTTTTTTATATTTGGTAGAGGACAGCGAAAAAAACCATAGAAGGTGAAATTTATGTTTTATACAAATCCCATAAAAATTGACACATGAAAAAAACTTAAGATTAACTTTTATATAAAACTAACTTGTAAACACAAAAACTGTAATGAAAAAATTTTGGTTGTCTGTTATCCTGATTACACTTCACCTCTTTGTTTTTGCGCAACTTCAATCCGTTTCTATTATTGCCGACAATACCGGTATTTGCGAGGGGGGCTATATCCAGTTTAATTTAAAGATTGAAATGGTTGGCACCCCTAACCTGAAGGTAAAGTGGACACCTGATTATTGTATTAGTTCCGATGCTGTTGCCAACCCTGTAGTAAGCCCGCTTCAAAACACAACTTATAAGGTTGTTGTTACTGATATCGACAATAGCATAAGCAAATCTGCAAGCATACCCATTACTGTAGTTGCCCAGCCTGTTGTTACCGCCCCCTTAAGCGGTACTTATTGTGCAAATACCTCTGTTGAGCTTTCTCCGTTAAAATTCGACAATGCCAAATCCCCGAAATGGGCACATAACGGCAAAGGTTCTTTTATATACACAAAAGATTCCCTACAGGTTACTTATGTGCCATACACCAATGAGACAGGGGACATCACAATAACACTTACGGGCAAAAGCATGGGGTACTGCAACGATGCTTCAGATATAACAACAATAACCTATGAGCCTGAGACCATTGCCCGGATTTTAAATAGCGAAACGATAATTTGTTCGAACACCACCTTGCAAATTTCAGGCGAAACGGAGAACTGCAACTCGTTTTCGTGGTCGCACAATGGCGATGGCGATTTGCTGAATACGAATACATTAAGCCCGGTTTATGTGCCAGAACAGCAGGAGCGGGGAAATGTTGACATTACCCTTACTGCATACGGTGCAGGGTGCAACGATTCCGGGATTTATTCGTTTATGGTCGGGGTAAGCCCCGAAGTAGAATTGCCCCCCGACGACACGGTTTGTGCCAATAACCCCTTTACTGTAAAACCGGAAGTTTACAAAAACATACTTTCCTCACAATGGGCGCATGACGGGAAAGGGGAGCTTGTTTATTCTAAAAATTTATCATCGGCAACATATGTCCCGGCAGAAGACGAGCTGGGCGACATCAAGGTAACAATTACAAGTATAAGTTCTGATAATTGCGGGGAAGTATCAGACATAATAATACTGACCTATGTCCCGGCAGCAATTGCCCGGATTTTGAATAAAGATACCCTGATTTGCTCAAACAGCACCTTGCCAATTTCGGGGGAAACAGAAAATTGCGATCATTTTTCATGGTCGTACAATGGCGATGGCAAATTACTTTACCCAAACACGTTAAACCCGGTTTATGTGCCCGGGGACAGGGAATTAGGCGATGTTGACGTTATCCTTACCGCATTTAGGACAGGGTGCGAATATTCCGACACATTATTGGTCATAGTAGGGGAAAGCCCTGAGATACAACTGCCCCCCAACGACACGGCTTGTTCAAACAACCCCTTTGCTATAGTACCGGAAGTTTATGAGAACATACATACCTCAGAGTGGCAACATACAGGCAAAGGATCGTTTATCTATTCAAAGAACCTTTCTTCGGCAACATATGCCCCGGCAGAAAACGAGCTGGGCAGCATTATGGTAACGGTCACAGGGCAAAGCCCCGACAATTGCGGGGAAGTATCGGATACAATGTACATATACTACACCGAAGCAACTTATGCAAGCATAGAAAAACCGGTGCAGGTTTTGTGCAGCAATAAAAGTATCCAACTTAAAGGGAGTGCCGGAAACTATTCCAGTTTAAAATGGCGGCATAATGGCGATGGGGAATTGACCGGTTCAAAAACCTTGTCGCCTGTTTACACCCCCGATGTAAAAGAATCGGGCAAAGTACAGTTTATCTTATATGCATATGGCCCTTATTGTGATTGTTCCGACACTGTTGAAATAAGGGTCAGCCAAATGTATATAGAATTAGCACAGAACACTTCTGCTTGTGAGGGCGACAAGGTAATGCTCAGTATATTTTCTTCTTCTGACTATTCTTACCTGTGGAACACAGGAGAGACAGGGAACAGCATCAGCGTAGATGCAGAATATAGCACTACCTATTCTGTTGTTGCCACCAACAGCGACCAATGCACTGCCCAGGCCGACATCCAGTTTGAAGTTATCGAAAGTCCAGCCCTTTCTTTTTCTTCCGATACGGAAAACAAGATACTGTACGTTTCTCCCGAAGGCTTAAAAAGGTATGAATTTTATGACCAGGACGGGACCCTTCTTTATGCCGGGGAGCTTAGTTACTTTGATTACTCATCTGCCTTTTATGGGACAAGGTCCATTACTATTATTGGGTATAACGATTCTGGCTGTGCAAGCGATGAGGAAGCAAGTGTCTACATTATCCCAAAAATGTTAAAAGTAAATGTCTTTTCACCTAACGGGGACGGGATCAACGACCTTTTGATGCAGGGACGGAGGATAACGGTATTTGACCGCAGCGACAAGATCTTATATGAAGGATGGGATGGCTGGGACGGCACATACAATGGGCGGAAGATGGCGCAGGGCACCTACTTTTACATATTATACGATGGCAACGATGTGTATTACAAAGGACCTGTAACAATAGTCAGGTAAAAATAATCTAATAACCCAACAAATAAACCAATGAGAAAAGAACTTTTCCTAATACTTATCTTTTTATTTATACAATCCTTTACGTTTGCCCAGTCGGCATTGGAAAAAAGTGCAGGGCAGGAGGTTGAGGAGAGAAATTACACCAAGGCAATCCAACTATACGAAAAAGCACTGAAAAGGGAGAAAGACAAGTCCTCTGTTGCCTCTATTTACAAAAAGTTGGGCGACTGTTACGATGGGATCAACCGTTACAATTCGGCTGTTTTTTATTACAATAAGTACCTGGAACTTGACGGCAGCCCGGGGGAAGGGTTCCTTATAAATTATTACACCCTTGTATTGAAGTGCGGGCTGATAAAAGAAGCGCTTGACGGTTTTGAAGCTTTGGAAAAGCAGGATCCCAACAACCCTGAAATAGCCCACATGGCCAGGTGCTGCAAATTTGCATCTGGGCAAATGTCGAGAAAAAACCTACAGCCCGTAAAAAAACAAGAACAGCTAAATTCCCCGGAAAGCGAGTTCGGTCTGGCTTTTTATGAGGGCGGACTGGTATTTTCGAGCCAGCAGTTGGTAAACGACCACGTAGCAATAGCCGGAAGGACAAATGAAGGTTATTCCGACATTTATTTCGCCGGGTTTGATTCAATCCTTGATATTTTTGTTTCGCCCGAAAAAATGCCCGGCAAAATCAATTCAAACTTCAACGAAGGAACGTTCACTTTCCACAAGCCTACCCAGACTGCCTATATCACACAATGCGACAGGGGAGCCCCGGTAATGTGCCGGATCATGTCGTCAAAACTTGCAAACAATAAGTGGCAGGATCTAAAGGAAGTGCCAATTACAAGCCACCCTGCCGACTATGCCCACCCAGTGCTGTCGCCAGACGGCAGGACAATGTATTTCTCTTCGAACATGCCGGGGGGCTTCGGTGGCAGGGACATATGGAAAGTGTCAGTGTCAGGGTACGGGACGTTGGGGCATCCCGAAAATTTGGGCAGCCTTATAAACAGCGAGAAAGAGGAAATGTTCCCTTCCGTTATCGGGGACTCGGTACTTCTGTTTGCCAGCAACGGGCATGTAGGCATGGGCGGGCTTGACATTTTCTATTCCAAGATAACCGACAACGTATATGAACAGCCCCAGAACCTTGGCGCCCCGATAAATTCGACCGGCGACGATTTCAGCATAATTGTAGCCCCTGGACTGGCAGGCGGGTATTTTTGCTCCAAAAGGGGAAGCGAAGAAAACAGCGATGACATTTACAGGTTTTACCACAATATTTTTTCAGCCGACATAGAGGGCATCATTGTCGACTCAATCCTTACCTCCCCTTTGGCAGGGGTCAAAATAACCTGTAAGTCGGGGGAGGAAACCGCAGGCGTTTTTTATTCTGATTCGACAGGCGCCTTCTATATCCCATCTGCAACATTCAAGGACTTAAAAAAGAAAAACACCCTAAGCTTCTATAAAAATGGCTATATAGCAAGGACGATGGGGCTTCCTTCAAAAGGGGAAGTTGACATAATGGTGACTTTGTACAACAACCTGGGGATGCATTCTATTGAAGGTTTTATTACTGACATAACCAACGGGCAGCCAATAGTGGGCGCAGAAATAAAACTTACAACATTGCGCAACAGGCAGGATGTTGTTTATACAGACAAAAATGGTTTTTACTCTTTGCCAGACATACCCTCTAACGACTACCTATTGTTGCACGTTGGGAAAGACGGGTACCTAAGCGACTCAAGGAATTTTGCATCGCCTGGGAAAACACAAAAATTGTGCATGAACAAAACTACAAATTACCCGACAAGCTTTGAACTGTACCCAGTTGTTGAAGATGTAGAGTTTAAGATCAACAATATTTACTATGAGTTCGACAAAGCAAGGTTGCTTACCGAATCAAAACATTCCCTGGACAAGTTGGTGAATTTGTTAAAAGAAAACCCGGACGTTAAAATTAAAATCAATTCCCACACAGACGAGAGGGGGACTTATGAATACAACGACAACCTCTCTGACCGCAGGAGCGAATCGGTCGTAGCTTACCTGTTGGAAGCCGGGATTGCGGCAAGCAGGTTGAGATCGGAGGGTTTCGGGGAAAGCAAACCTGTTGTAGCCAATGCAGAGACCGAAGAAGGGCATGCCCTTAACCGCCGTACAACATTCGAACTGTTAGATGTTAACAAAAACAAATAATATTTGACCAGACATGAAAAAAAACATCAATTTTTTATTTATCCTCCTGGCAGCAATAAACATTGCGAAAGGGCAGGATCTGGATATTTCCCAATATACATTTACCAGGGATATTATCAACCCTGCTTCTTTTATACAATTTAACGACATAAATGCATTGGTGCTTTACAGCAACGAATTTTCGGGGTTTGAGCAACAACCCAACGTATTAATGGCCGATGTATGTTTTAGGCTAATGGAGGACTATAAACTGGGGCTGTCGGTAACCGGCGATGTAATAGGGTACGACAACACACAAAAATTAAAACTCCGTTTTGCCAGGCAATTTGCCATTTCCGAGAAGTCGTTCTTTTCGTTGGGACTAAGCACGGGCGCACTTCTCAAATCATTGGAAACAACAAAAATGACTTTCGAGGAAAACGACGATCCTTTGAGTTACCAAGATTTGTCCGAAACTTCGTTTGACTTTGACTTTGGCATCGAGTTCCAATTTAATAAACTTTTTTTAGGCTTTTCTGCCGGGCACCTTTGGAAAGAATTTGAAAACCCCGAATTCCAAACACCTGTCTCGCATTATTATGGCTATGCCCAATTAACAATAAATTCGATGCGGGCAATATGGTTTTACCCCCATGTAATGGCACGCTATTACAGAGAGGTCCATTATGGGGAGATGGGGCTTATTGCACTTATTAAAGATAAATTTTGGCTCGGGACAAGTTATAGCATCTACCACGACCTGGTAGGGATGGCGGGTTTCCGCCTCAGGAAAAATATTTTGTTTGGTTACGCATACAAAACCAACATGAACGGGGAATTGCTCAATCCGGGGACAACAAATACCCACGAAGTATTTTTGAGTTTTTCTTTCAACAAGTCGCAGGAACAGATAAAATCGGTACGCTTTATTGATTGAAGGGGGCAATCCTTTATTTAAACAATCCTGTTATCTCATCTAATGCAACGTTGCCAAAGTATCCGGTGAGGTCCACATGCGAAAGTGCTTGCCTGATGTTTTCTGTTTCGTGTTTTTTACCAACGAGTTCTTCTTCGAGTTCTTCTATTGGCCTTGATGCAAAAAAATCACCAAAAATTTTGGCTTTTTGGACAATCCCCCTTTTTACATCTAAATGTACTTCTATAAAACCGGCAGGCAGCTTAACGGCCTTGTTGAAATTGTAAGCAGGCGATGAACCAAAATTCCAGTCCCATGTGCTGTATTTATCTTTGGCCAATTTTTCTATGCCCTCAATCTCTTCGGCACTTAATTGGTGTATTTCCCCGGCATTCCCGGCATTTTTCAGTATCCGGCCGATTAGCAGCCCTTTAATAGTCCCCACGGTGGTGCCTTCCGGCAAATAATCAATTAAATTAGCAACACGGGCGCGGACCGATTTCACTGCTTTGTCTCTAAACTTTAACGGATTGATCTTCAACGCTTCTCCCAACACCTTCATTTCAGAGTTAATCAAAATTGTCCCATGCTGGATCATTTTTCCGTTGCGTGCAAATTTGGCATTCCCGCTGAATTTCTTCCCTTCTACCAACAGGTCGTTCCTTCCCTCTAATCTTGCAGGGACACCTAAGCTGTTTAACAAATCGACCACAGGTTGGGTAAATTTGGAAAAATCCATAAAGTCATCGGTTCCAGACAACGTATGGAAAGAAAAGTTCAAATTGCCCAGATCGTGATAAACAGCCCCCCCCCCCGACATTCTCCTCACTACCTTAATATTGTTTTCGTTTACATAATCCAAATTAATCTCAGCAAGTGTGTTTTGGAACCTCCCCACGATGATGGAAGGGGCATTTACATACAATAAGAATATTTCCTCCCCGTGATATTTATCAAGTAAATACTCTTCGGAAGCAATATTAAAATAAGCATTGGTTGAAGGCGAATCAATAATCAGCATAAATAGTTGTTTTCCGTAAAAATAGAAAGATTGTTCAAAAGAATATATCTGTGTCATGGCCGGGGAAAAATATACCGGCATCAATCCTTACCCTGTCAAGTATTTCCATTAAATCAATGCTCAATTGCCAGCTCATACGTCCGCTTTCAATTTTGCCGGCATCCAAGCATTCCATCACATGTGCTGCTTCGTATTGGTAGCCCCGGCCTTCGCCATGCCCCGAATGCAGGATTTTTTCATCCTCCCCGTTTCTTTTAATGGTAATGTTCGTTGGTGTAAACCAACGCGGGTTCAGGATCATGTAACCGTTTTCAAACCAATATTCGGTTTGTGTGGGAGAACATGAGGCGAAACTGGAAGTTAGGTTGGCCATTTCTCCGCCTTTGTATTTAAAAATCATACTTATGCTTTCTTCTGATCCTGTAGGGCTGAAATCGGCCAAAGTTTTTATAATTTCCGGCTTTCCGAGCGAGGTTAGTGCGGCAAACACAGGATAAATCCCAATATCGAGCAAAGATCCGCCCCCAAGTGCCACATTGTACAAACGGTTGCCGGGAACAAAATCGCCGTTAAAAGCAAAATCGGAACGCACCATTTTTAATTTCCCCAATCCGCCCGACTGGATTATCTCAATAGCTTTTTCAAAACTCGGTTGGAACATTGTCCAGAACGCCTCCATCAAAAAAGTGTTGTTTTCTTTGGCGCAGGCGACCATCTCTTCTACTTCATTCTTATTGATGGCAAAGGCCTTTTCGCACAAAACAGCTTTCTTTTTTTTAAGGCACATTAAAGCATGTTCGTGGTGAAACGAGTGAGGGGTTGCCACATAAACGACATCTACCAAGGGGTCTTCCAACATCTCCCCGTAACTCCCATATGCCTTTTCAAAACCAAGTTCGTTGGCAAAACCCAATGCTTTCTGCATATCCCGCGATGCAGTGGCATACAGTTTTGCATTGGGGAGCAATTTAAGGTCATCGCTAAATTTCCGTGCTATCTTTCCACAGCCAAGAATGGCCCAGTTGTATATTTTGTTCATTTTTGCTGGTATTATATTTATGTAAAAGTTAAAAGGCAAAAATAAGAAGGCAAAAGGAAAAAGGCAAAGGGAAAAGAAAAATATCAATTATCAATGTCGGTTAGCCCCTAATTATGCCGGGCAATTTTAAACAACTTTTGTTTTTCACCTTTACATTCCCACAGGAAATGATATTTTTGCAGCTTAATCTTTTATTGATTATTTATTGAACCCAGGTTTCAAAAATATCGTGCTAATATTGTTGGTTGCAACACAGCCTTTTGTATTGAGGGCAAAGGCACAACCCGATACTATTCCTGAAAATTATCCTACAGCATTTCAACAAAATATAAAACAGATTTCTTTAGATGGGACAAGATTTTATGACGGGAAGTTCAGGCTAGGGACAGAAAATAATTTCCAAGAAGGGTACAGGTCGTTAAAACTTGAGGTTTCCCCTGAAATTTTTTCAAAGTCGGAGGAATATTTCCATTTCTTCAGCTCGCTTCCCGAAGATAAAAAAAAGGGCCTTGTCAGGCTGTTTTCGTTTTATGAAAGAACTTTTGAGGCAACATTGAAAAAGGAAGGCTTGCCTGTTGGATTGAAATACCTGGCACCTGCGCTTTCTGCTTTAAACACAAATGCAGTTGGTGGCGGGAAAAAAGCCGGGATATGGCAACTAACTCATTTCCAAGCATTATTGAATGGAGGCAAAGTGGATCGTTTGGTCGATGAGCGGCTGGATGTTTTTGCATCTACTCATTTGGCGGCTTTGCAATTGAAACAAAACATGGAAATGTACCACGATGCCGAACTGGCGATCGTGGCTTTCCTCGCAGGGAACACTGCCGTTAGGAATGCAATCTGTCAAACAGGGGAGAATGTTTCAATTGGCGAAGTTTTGGCACTACTTGATGGGAATGTATCAGATTGCCTCGCCGCTTTTCAGGCAATGGCAGTATTTTTAAACATTAACCGTTGCGTCCCTGAGCCTGTTTATTACCGGCAAAAAAATTGCCCCGACACGGTCATGGTTTTCCGGCAGTTGCATTTCAAACAGATTGAGAAAGTAATAGGCATCCCTGTTGCGCAAACCAGGGAGCTAAACCCACGTTATAAATTTGCTATTGTGCCTGAAACAGCAAAGGGAAGGAAACTGCTTCTCCCAAACGGCAAAAAAGATGATTTTGTGCTATGGTACGACTCCATAAACAATGCCATGGATTCAAGTTATTTCAATTTAATAGCCCAGAAGATAGAATACCCGCCTGCCCCCAACCGGCAATATTTGGGCGGACCGGTAAAAGACCTTCAGCTTGAAGGAAAAACAAAAATCAAGTACCGGATAAAAACCGGCGATGTGCTGGGCATTATTGCCGAAACCTATGACGTGAAGGTTGCCGATTTAAAATATTGGAACAATATAGCTAATGAGAGAAGGGTACAGGCAGGGCAAATAATCGACATTTTTGTGCCAAACGGACAACTGGCGTATTACAAAGGATTGGAAAATGGAGCGAAGCCGGAAACAGCTGGGGCTGGAAAAACTGACGACCTGATAGAAAAAATACAGAATACCTCTGCATTGAAAGTTTATGGACAATTCGACACTGATCAAAAAATAGAACACGAAGTGAAAAGCGGCGAATCACCTTTTGTAATAGCCAAACAATACGAAGGCGTAACACCGGAATTAATCCTTGAGTGGAACAATATTGATGATCCGCGAAAGATACAGGTAGGACAAAAACTCATAATTTACCCACAGAAATGAAACCCTTAAAAACATTGTCCTTTATGTTATGTGTGTTTGTACTGCTGGCAGGTGCCATGTGGCTTACCCCGCCAGATGGGATAAAACTTGGAGACTTGACCTTCCATATGCCAACTTTTAACGAAATGTTAGGTGTAAACGAGGTGGAATATGCCGATGTCTCCGAGATACTGGAACATCAATTCGACATAGATTCCTTGGCCGGCATCGATTTTATGAACGACACGGCTTCTGCCGATTCTGCCACGGAGGTCATCAGGAAAGCCAGCTACGATTCGCTGGTGGCATCGATTCATAAAATTGAAATGACCGACACCGGGCGGGTTAACCTGCACCGTTTCTTTAAAACGCTACACAACAAAAAACTGGTGCGGATAATGCACTATGGCGACAGCCAGATTGAAGGAGACCGGATTACCAGTTTCCTGAGGAATAAATTCCAAGTGAAATTCGGGGGGACAGGCCCTGGCCTGAGGCCCGCCGTGCAACCTTATGATTATATTTTTAGCGCGGTACAGGAAAATTCCGGCAACTGGGTACGTTACCCCATTTACGGGAAAGTGGACACGACCGTTGAACACGACCGCTACGGGGTAATGGGCGCGTTCTCCCGTTTTGCGCCCCCGGTGAGCGACACACTGCCTTTCAAGGACTCTGTTTTATACGAGGCTGAAATGAGCATAACAAAATCTGAAATTTCATACAAGCGCACACGGGAGTACGGGCATTTTAGAATGTTTTGGGGGAATGCAAAAAGCCCTGTAGAGATGCAGTTGGTGGTAAAAGGCGAAGTTTATTTTACCGACACCTTGCCTGCCGGGAAGGATTATGCTGTGGCAGGGTGCGATCTCCCCGATTCTACCAGCCATATCTCGATCCGTTTTTCGGGCTACGACAGCCCCGATGTTTATGGGGTTGAACTGGCAGGTACAAAAGGGGTAATTTTCGACAATATTGCTTTGCGCGGCAGTTCGGGGACTATTTTCACCAAATCGGACTACCTGCACAGCCTAAAAATGTACAACGACTTGAATCCTGGGCTTATTTTGCTACAATTTGGGGGGAATGTAATGCCTTACATCAAAGACGAAAAAGCAATTGAGAATTATGCCAGGTGGTTTAAAAGCCAGATCTCAAGGCTAAAAGAAATGTGCCCCGATGCGGCAATTATTTTAATTGGCCCCAGCGACATGTCAACCAAAGTGAAAGACAAATATGTCACCTACGAATATTTGCCCAAAGTTGTTGGCGCATTGAAAGAAGCTGCCCTTTCAACGGGCTGCGGCTTTTGGGACATGTACGAGGCCATGGGCGGGCAAAACAGCATGCCCTCGTGGGTAAATGCCGACCCGGAACTGGCGCGCCCCGACTATGTGCACTTCTCGCCGCGTGGCGCACGCTTGGTCGCCAATATGTTTTACAACGCGCTTATTCTTGAGTACACTAACTCTTCAAAGGAAAAAAATTGAAAAGATTACTAAACATATTAAAACACTTGTGCTTAGAACATGGCCCCATAATTCCTGTTTCCCCAGGGACGGGACAGATCCAGGCCTTTAGACCTGGGGTCGGGCGGGACTGCATCCCGATGGGCTTTAGCCTAAAAGCAAAGATATTGTGGTACCACATCCTTTTTATATTGTTTTTACCTCTATGCCCATTGAGTTCGTCCGCACAGGATGAAAGCTACCTGTACCAGGTAAACCAGTACGATTTCATCCGTTACGACAAAAATGAGCTGCACCATTTTGGCAACGACAAATATTCCGTGCGGCTTCTGGAGAAACTCGAAAGGTTGATAGTGACAGGAGAAGGGCGGGTCAACGTTGTGCACATTGGCGGCTCGCACATCCAGGCAGGGACTTTTTCGGGCAGGATGCGAAACCGCTTGCAGCAAGCAAACGGCGACATGAACGCTGGCTGGGGCTTTATGTTCCCATACCGGATTTCCCGCACAAACTCGCCTTTTGGATACTACATCCGCTATTCGGGGGGCTGGCAAAGCTGCCGGAACATCGAACGGAAAAAAAGCAGTAGGCCTCTTGGCGTAGGGGGAATTTCGGCAACTACAAAAGCACCCTCGGCAGAACTCACTATTTTGCTTGAGGACGAGAACGAACTGGATTACAGCTTCAACAAAGTGAAAGTTTTTTGCAACTACGAAAGCTCAAAATATAACGTTTCGATAGATAGCAGCTTGATAACAAAGCAAGTTTGCGGCGATGGGTTTATTGAATTTGACCTGAACGGGCATGTAGATAGCCTTACCCTTCACATAAAAAGGAAAGCCGTTGCTTCCGAAGGGTTTGCGCTGTTTGGCATTACTACGGAGAAAGCCCCCAATGGGATTGTTTACAACAGCATTGGGGTAAACGGCGCACACGTGCCAGCCTTCTTGCGTTGCCAGCTTTTTGAAAAACAAATGGAGCAGTTGCAGCCCGATTTGGTAATACTCGGCCTTGGCATCAACGATGCATATGGCAGGAATTTTTCACAGAAAAGGTTTGAAGCCCATTATGCAGAACTAATTGGCAAGATAAGGGAAGCTGCGCCCAATACGGCAATTATTTTGACAACTAACAACGACAGCTACCTGTACCGGAGGTATGTGAACAAAAACGGGAAAAAAGTGGAAGAAAGCATGTTTAACCTGTCGCACAAATACGGCACAGGCGTATGGGACATGTTTGAGGTGATGGGCGGACTGAATTCAATTGTGTTATGGGAAAAGAACCATTTGGCGCGGCACGACAAAATTCATTTCACCCGGGAAGGCTATATGCTATTGGGCGATTTGTTTTTTGCAGCGTTCATGCAAAATTTTGAAAATTATGTCCAGGTTGAAAATAAAATTTCATTACTAACAGATTAGGGTTTGGCTATTCTACAACAAATAGATTGGGGCAAGTTGCTGCACGGGGTTTTCGTTTATGACAAAACCGCCCCGCTTATTTTTACCCGCTTTTTCTTCTGGGGCTTTTTTGCCATTGTTTTGCTCGGCTATTCTTTGGTCTACAAAAAAAAGAACCGGAGCATACGTGCCGGGTATTTGTTTGTGGCAAGCCTATTTTTCTATTATAAATCCAGCGGCTTCTTCTTTTTCATATTGTTGTTCAGCACCGTTACCGATTATTATATCGGAAAGATGATTTACAAATCGAAAAAAGAAACGGCACGGAAATTTCTGGTTGCGGCAAGCGTGGTAATAAACCTGCTGGTATTGGCATATTTTAAGTATGCCTATTTTTTTGTTGACAGCCTGAACATACTCCTCTGCACCGATTTGCATGTTGTCAATCATTTGGCGGTGCTTGCCAACCAAACAGCCGGGACTCGTTTCAATGTGAACCAGATTTTGCTGCCTGTCGGGATTTCGTTTTTCACTTTCCAGACCATTAGTTATTCCGTAGATGTTTACAGGAAGCAGACAGAACCGGTAAAAAACCTCATCGACTTTGGTTTTTATGTTTCTTTTTTCCCTCAGTTGGTTGCCGGGCCCATTGTCCGGGCATCGGGATTTGTGAAACAGATTTACGAAGACTACCATGTTTCTAGGCAAGAATTTGGCTGGGCTGTTTTTATGATCTTGAAAGGGCTGGTAAAAAAAATATTTATAGGCGATTTTATTGCGGTTAATTTTGTCGATCGTGTATTTTCAGCACCGCTTACCTATACCGGTTTCGAGAACCTGATGGCCCTTTTCGGCTATTCGTTGCAGGTTTATGTCGATTTCTCTGGCTATACCGACATTGCCATTGGCGTTGCCCTGCTAATGGGCTTCCGCTTGCCTCAAAACTTCAACTCCCCATACAAGGCCGAGAGCGTTGGCGAGTTCTGGAAACGCTGGCACATGTCGCTCTCTTCGTGGCTGAAAGATTATTTGTACATCCCTATTGGAGGGAACAGGAACGGCTCTGTGTTTAGCTATATTAGTTTGGGAGTGATTTTGGCAATTGTTGTTTTGCTGGCAGGGAAATTTATCCTCGTCCCAATTTTTGCGGGAGTTGTTTTGGCCTTTGCAATTTTTGCGAGACTGTTCCCAGGGGTGAAAAAGCAAATCAACACTAACATAAACCTTATGCTTACGATGCTTTTGGGCGGTTTGTGGCACGGCGCTTCGTGGCAGTTTATTATTTGGGGGGGGCTAAACGGGATAGGCCTGGTAACCTATAAATTCTGGAAAAAGATAAGCCCTTGGGAAAAAAGCGGCAATTGGCTTGTTATAATATGGCGGATAACGATTACTTTCTGTTTCATTACCTTTACCCGTATCTTTTTCCGATCCGAATCTATGGAGGTGGTGGACGGGATGATGCACCAGATTGGCACGGACATGCACCTTTCTGTTGTCCCGGAAGTATTGGCAGCTTACAAATGGGTGTTCATGGTAATGCTTTTCGGCTTTTTTACCCATTGGTTGAGCGATAGTTGGAAAGAAAAGATAAGCAACTGGTTTATCAATACCCCCTTATGGTTAAAAATCGTTATTTCTGCCATTGTGGCCATACTTGTTTACCAGTCGATTTCTTCCGATATGCAAGCTTTTATTTATTTCCAGTTTTAATCGTTACTCAAAGCTAAGCGGCTCCGGGGCTGTCGGTTCAAAGCTGTAGAATTTTTGTTTGGATTGTTCGTCCAATATAGTCCCCACAAAACTCATGTCTTTAGGGTGGTACGGGTAAAAAACCAACCGAAGCCTAATGGTCTTGAACACAAGGTTCTCGTTGTGGAAACGCATACCGAAGCCAATGCCGCCGTAGTAGTTTTCGTTAAAGATAAAATGTTTGTTCGAGCCGATAATGCCCAAGTCGGCAAAACCATAAAGTGCCATGCTGAATTTATAGAACTCTTTCTTCAAAAAACGTACAAATTCAAAATTCATGCTTAACTTTTGTTTCCCTACGGCATTTGTGCTCGAAAAGCCACGTATGTCTTCGTTCCTGCTCAAGTCGAGGTTTTCGATATCGAACCTTCGAAACCCGAGCATATAATTCGATTTTACGAACAACCTTGCCCTTTTGTCCCCTGAATCAATCTGTCGGGATATAAAGCTTAAACTTGTTTGCAGCAGCCCCTGTTCTATGCGCGATTTGTTGAAATAAGTCCCAATCCCGGCAGATAAATAAAGGTAGCCGCTTTTTTTTGAAAGCAGGTTACCATTTGAGGAATACAGGTGGAGGTAATGCCTGTTGCCAAATTCGTTGGCATCGAAACCATAAACTATCTCGTTTTTAAAACCTTCGGGTATGTCTTCAACAATCCCATAGCTATATACCAGTTGGTCCTGGATAAACCTGCGCTGGGAAAAAGTGAGGCCTGCAAGATAAAGCGTGTTGTTGGTAAAAAGATGGTTCTCGTACAACGAAGCATCGGGCCTTCTGTGGTATGTATGGTTGTTCAGCCCGGCAGAAATAACCACCTGTGAGTTGTTATGTTTGTTTTGGTTGATCTGGAAACTTCGGGCAGCCCAAGAGCTATAGTACGAAAAGCTAAGCGGGTCTTCGGTTTCAATAGGTTTGTCTTTGTCCGAAATCCGATCTGTGCGGTACATCCTTTGGGCTGATGCCCCATAGCCCCATTTCATTGAAGGCGTTAGGAACGGTTTTTCTACCGTAAAAGAGAAACCTTCTTTCCGGTATGTGTTCATGTACCCGGCTTCGAGATCAATAAATTTCCCCCTAATGTTGTTTATCGAATAAAAAGTTTCCAGCCCCATGTTAGGTTCTTTGTTTATGTGCCCTACAAAATTTAGGGAAACCTCATGCCCCACCCCAAAGATATTTTGGTTGTATACTTCTATTGCAGCCGAGTTGATCCCGTTTACATTTCCCGAAACCCCCAGCGAAAACCTGTCCTTTGTAATTACGTGCACCTTTACCATGTCCGGATCTCCCGGATCCTGTTCCAAGAAAAAACGTACGTCTTTTATGTATGCAAGGGTCCTTATTATACGTTCGTTTTCATACAATTTTTCAGCATCCACTACATCCCCTTTGTCGAACATCAACATCCTTTTTATGGTTTTAAGGTTCGATTTGCTGTGCATGTCGTTTGCCATGCGTTCAGCCCAACTTTTTGCCTTCGTGGTTGTATCGTCCAGCGTTGGGCCGAACACGTCCAGTGCCGTAATGTCTATGTCCGAAATGGTTTTTCCCTCCATAGCACTGAAATAGTCCATGGCTATTTCTTTCTTGTTGTTTTGACGCGGGGGGGAAATCAGGAAATCGTAGAAAAACCTAGTTACGCGGTTTTTGTTTGCTTTGTGTTTTAAGCTGTCGTAGAATTGGGTATATTTTTCTTCAGGGAATTTGTCTATATAGATTGTGTCCGTAACACCATTCTGCGAACAAACTTCAGAATTGAAGGTATTGATTAAAACCGACAAAGTCAATATTTTTAAAAATTTCCTCATCCTTGCGTCAAAATACAATATTCTTTTTGATTTCATAAAAGAATAAAAATTCATTTTATAAACATGCAAAAAAATATCATGCAACAGGTAATTCTTTGAAGAACAGAATGTTAAAAACTGTTAAAGAGATATGGGCAAATCAATATAATATTTAGCCGTTATTTTATATTTTTGCAATATGAGCAAAATGGGAAAATTTTACCGGCGTAACATTTACGGGGTTATGGGAACCTTGGCATTCCACATTTTGCTGGTATTGGCTTTTCTTTTAGCCGAAGTGGACATGAAAGGAAATGTAAAAGAAGAGGAAATTATTATCGAATTCCCTGAAATAGTGCCAGAACCAAAGGAAGAAGACATTAAAGAGGAAGCCCAAAAGCAGGAAGAAGCCCCTAACGATCCTTCTTCCCGGGATACTGAAAGACAAAGCCAAAGGACGAACAGGGCATCGAACAGATCATTCCCTAAACCAACGGATGATTTTTTTGACGAGGACTACATGGACGAAGTCGAGGCAGCCAGGCAGTTGTCGGCCGATGTTAAAAATCAATTGTCGAAGGAAAGGGTGAAATTGGAAGACATAAAAATGCCGGTTGAAACTACCGAAGGCATGGATCCCGGATCAATTAAAAATGTGGTTTATAGCGGTGAAAGCAACATCGTTTACTACTTAGAAAACCGTTATCATTTAAGGTTGCCAATTCCCGTATACTTGGCACAAAGCGGGGGGACAGTAATTGTTGACATATCGGTGAACAGAAACGGGAGGGTAATAGAAGCTTCTGCACGTAGAAATAAATCAATACGCGACCTGCAAATTTATGCCTATGCCGAGCTTGCCGCATCACAAACTGTCTTTAATGCTGACACTAACGCCCCCGAGCCACAAAAAGGCACTATTCACTATACATTTATAGCACAATAACCGTTCATATTAAATTAATATAACCTTTAACATGATTTAACAGAAATTAGTTGACTGGTGTAGGTTTAGGGCGTATCTTTGTGGTACGTTTATTTTCATAAGTTTAGGTTTAGTTAGGTTAGTTAGTTTAATGAGAAAAGGATGGGTTGTTGAGCCCGTCCTTTTTGATTTTTAGCCTGGAGCCTAAATTTTTTATCCCCTTTTTTTCTTAGCTTAATATTTTTAGTTGAACTCAGGTTATTACTGATTAGATTTGTACATTTACGAGAATAAATGTAACCTGTTGTTTTTTAGAATATTTGCAATTATTGTTGCTGTTTTGCCAACAACAATTAAAAAAAACATAAAACGTATGGGTTACCTTTTTAATAAAAAACGGATTTATAAATAGACAGAATGAGAAATTATACTGATGAGCAAATACTTAAAGGTATTTTAAGACATGACAACCTGATCCTGCAATACATATATAAAGAGTATTATTACAAAGTAAGTTATTTTATTAAAAGGAATAGTGGGAGCGAAGATGATGCAAATGATGTTTTTCAGGAAGCAGTAATTGTTATTTACAGAAAGTTAAAAGAAAATGATTTGATTTTCGCTAAAAGTTCGTTCCAGGGGTATTTGTACTCAGTATGCAGGTTCTTGTGGTTGAAACAACTTGAAAGAAGAAGGATTGAAAAGGAAAGGTTAAATGACTCTCTGCCATACAAGGAGGACTTGTATGATGAGAATTTGGTAGAATTGATTGACAAAAACGAGAGGTACAGCTTGTACCAAAAACATTTTAAGGCCCTGGGGCCTGATTGCCAGAAGTTATTGCAATTGTTTTTCGAAAAAGTCCCGTTAAAAGAGATAGCAAAAATAATGGGCTATAAAGGGGAAAAATATGCAAAAAAGAGGAAATTCAAATGTAAAGAAATATTAGTAAAAAGGATAAAGCAAGATACAGAATACAAAAAAATACTTGAAGATGATACCTAAAGCAGAATTTTGGGAATGGATAGAAAACTATTGCCAAAAGCAATTGAATGAGAACGAAAGAAAAGAATTTGAAGAGGAAGTTACTCAAAACAGGGAATTAAGGGAAGAGTTCAACCTACACAAAGAAATCTTTGACGCAATCGGCGAAAAAGATATTATTAACCTCCGGGACAAACTCCAAATCATATACAAAGAAAACGAATACGGGCAAGCCGCCAACGGCAGGTTTGAGCTGCTTGGTGATTTTGTCAGCATCGAAGGGATCAGAGAGGATGTCCCCCCCGAAGAGTTGATAAATTATTATGATTCCCTCCCCAAGGTACATGTTTACCAGCATGAAATCAACTTCAACGAAAACATTCATGAGTATTATAAAGAACAAGACAAATCAGGGGGCGATGAAGATTTGTTCGCCCCCTTTGTTGACGGGGAAGATTTAGATGGGTTGAAAGAATTTGAAGGGCTTGGGGAAGCCATCCTTGAACAGGATGTCATTTCTTTGAGAGAAAAACTCTTCCAGATGTCAAAATCAGTTAAGCCGCAATATTATTCGACAGAAGATATTGACCGTTACCTAGACGGGGAATTAGCCGGAGAAGGCTTACTGCAATTTGAAAATGAGCTTGAGAATAACCGTGACTTGAAACAAGAGGTGGAACTTCATTGCGAAATGGAGAATGCCTTGAAGGAAACTGACATTTTGAAATTGCGCAACCAACTAGACCATATTATGTTTACCGAGACCTCGTGGAATGCCAGTGAAATAGACATTGAAAAATATATTGATGGCGAGCTAAGGGGCGAAGAGTTGGACGGGCTGCTTGCCGAACTTGGCGAGAATACAGGTTTAGTAGCAGAAGTTAACATGAGGAAGGACGTTGACAAAGCACTTGGGGAAAAGGATATTTTGGCTTTACGTGAAAGTTTGACAAAAGCGCATGAAAAGGGCAGGGATATTAGGGTTAAATCTATTGTGCCGCCCGAATCAGATTTAAGGACAGCAAAGACCTTGAGGCGTTTGGTGGCTGTATTGGTTTTGTTAATGGGGCTTTCAGGGGCACTTAATATGACTTATAATTCTATTGACAAAACATACGATTCGTATTATAAAGCGCCTCAGTGGTCTCCTGAACGTTCCCTCACCTCGGAGACAAGTTACCAACATTTCCTTGCCGGAAGCCTCTGCTTTATGAATGGGGAATATGGCAAAGCCATTGAAAATTATAATATGGCAATAAAAAACGAAAATGAAAAATATGCTGCCCACTTTTACAAAGGGGCAAGTTTACAGCAACTTGACAGGTTTGAAGAAGCCATCCCAGAATATAGCGAGGTTATAAAACATGCAAATAATTTGTTCATAGAAGAAGCAAAATGGAATAAAGCGTTATGCTATATTAAATTGAAAGAACTTGATAAAGCTAAGACGCAATTAACAGGAATAATAGACGAAAATAGTTATTATAAAAAAGATGCGAAAGCAATATTGAGGCGGCTGAGATATTCGTTCTGGTAATTTTTCGGATTCGTTAGTTTATTTAATCACACATTCATTATTTAAATTGTTTTTAGAGATATTGGAATAAATTACTGAAATTAAATTTGAAATCACATACACATTCTAAAAAAATTAATTGTCAGTAAATAAAAAATGAACCGATTGGTTAGTTAAACGAAATTGAAAGCCATGCCCTATTTTTAGTAGATGGTTAGACATTGTTGAAATTCTTTAACCTCCAGGTAAAAGGCGCGTAAGGATGCCGGGCAATTAGAGTTGTCAGGTAATCGTCAAAGCCCGTTTTTACGGGCTTTTTTTATACGTATAACCTGTTCTGCGATAATGCCTAAAACGGCAAGGAGCAAAAAGGTAAAAAAGTAAAAATCGTAGCTTAGGTACAATGGGGAATTGTCTCCGATGCTTACATACCCAAGCCAATAGTGAGGATGGGCCAACCTTGAATTTGCCCCTTCCATGTATTCCATCTTGGCCAGCCGTAAAGCTTCGTCTTTGCGTTTGCCCCTTTTCAAGAATTTATAAAACGCGCCCATTATTTTAGTCCCCGAGTTGTCTTCAACTTCCCATAATGTCATTATAATTGCAGGGCAACCTGCATATAAAAAACCACGGGCAAGGCTTATTACCCCTTCCCCTTTTTTTAGTTGCCCGGTGCCTGTGTTGCATGCACTTAGTACAGAAAGGCGCGCATTTAAATTTAAGTTATAAATATCTGCGGCACTTAGAAGCCCATCGTTATCTGTTTCCCCGTTTTTGTTTTGGGCAAATGCAAATTGCGAAAGCGAAGGGAGCGAATCATTAACAAATGCATGCATTGCCAAATGCAAAATATCATAGTTCCCGCTTTTTTCCCTAAAATTCAGTTCAGTGGCTTCTGCCCCCTTATATACTTTGGTTTTAATTTCAGAAGCAATGATATCAACTTCTTTTTGTGTCCCCCAAAGAGGGCGTAAAGGAAATGTGCCGTTGCCTATGGTAATTGAATCGGAGCTGTATTCCGGTGCAAATGCCAATATCTCTTTTTCGTGACTTTTTTTTGTTTTATCAACATTGTAAAGCAGGTTTGCCGAGTATGAGTAGTTTATGCAGTTAGATTTTATCAGGTAATTTAACTTGTTGAAATGAATAGTTGATGTTGTGTCCGGCAATTCGGACAATAAGGCGTCAAAAGGGATATAATTTAATTTGCCATCAGGGATAATTAGTATTTTCTTGTCTTTAATTTTATTCTCATATGCCCCCATTAACCTTAAAAACAAGCGGTTCGAAACAGTACAATATCTTTTTGAGTCTTCATTCTTTGTAAACAGGTAATCCGGGGTCGACATAAACCGGAATATTTCATCAATATCTTCAGTAAATGACTTGTTGAACTCCTGTCGGTTAAAACCTACTTCGTTTTTGGAGAAGAAGAAAGTGTAAAGTTCAGTTATTGAATCTTGTTCGTTCAAAACATACTCAAAAAGCACTTCTTTGGGGGACAGCTCTTTTTGTATTTCGCTTATTTTCATCGAGTTGTCGGAATATTTCAGGTGGTAGTACCTGCTATAGTTGCTCTCAAGGAAATCGTTCAGCCCGGTGCGTTGCCTTTTTAGGTTGAAAAGGATTGAGTCTATCCGTTCAATTTCGATGGTATCTGTTGCCCCTCCCGATGTTAGGTTATATCTTTTTTGCTCGTAAGAAGTAATGCCTGAATTTATCTTTTGCTCCTGTCCTAACAAACTATCTGGTATGAAACTTGATTTCATTGCTGCATCGTTTGAAAGTTTATCAAACAAACTACCTGATTTTAACAGCTCTGCATTTTGGAAAGCCCTTGCCAAATGTTCGGAAGAACTGTCCAATTTGTAAGCCCTGTACGAGCTTTGTATAATTTTTATAAAGTTGATTGTTCCAGCCCGGACAGCAAAATCCTGCTGTTGTCGTCCGATAATTCTTTTTTGGTTTTTTGTATAAGTTTGCTTACTACCTCGTAGTAGTCAAGCGATTTTAGTATTGATTCTTTATGGAGCCCGTTTTCATATCCTTCAAATAGTACCGCTATTTCATTATATGTATCTGCTATCCATTTCAATAGGTCTATACTTGATATAACAGAAATAGAGTTTATTTCATCAAGATCTGTAAATGATTCTGATTCTGTAGGGAAATTATATGCTTTTAGTGCTTTTTTATAATAAAGAATAGCTTTCTGGTAATTCTTATATTTTTGTTTCCTAAAGTTGTTTACATTGGTAGTATTAATTTTTTTCTTTTAAGGATAAAAAACCATAAATTCTGTAATAATCTGCAAGATTAGTCCCCTTCTCTGTCTCTGTTAAAGAAATTATAGAATAAGCTTTCTCTAGGAATACCTCTGTTTCTTCATAATCTCCGATATTATATTTAAAAGACGCATAATTAAGGTATTGAATTGCAATATTGATATTATTCGGAGGATATAACTTCAATGTAAATTTTATAGACTTTCTATAAGCTTCAGAAGCTAAATCATATCTTCCCTCTATATTATATATTGCTCCCAGCAACTCATAGTAGTAAATTTTGTCTAATGAAGAAGAATAACCAATATTATTGTTAATAATCTCAATCGCTTTGTCATATTCTTGCATTAAAAAATATACCTCTGCCACACTATAGTAGTTATATGCAATATCCATGTAGTCAATATCCCCTTGTTTTTTCAAGATATTTATGCTGTGTTCAAAATATTGTAATGCTTCCGGGTAGTTTAGTTTTGCCCTGTAAATGTTTCCAAGCGTTAAATACAAATTGACAAGCCTGCTGCTATTTTTCCCATATCTGTTTATATATAAGTTTTCGGCAATTAAGGTATATTTTTAATGCCAAATCATATTTGCCGATATTTTTATAATTAGTACCAACAGCCATATATGTGCCAGCAAGAATATTATTTTTTTCCCCATAAAACCTTTTTCGCAGTTCCAATGATACAAGAAAAGAGTCAAGGGGCTTCATAATATTGCCCTGCATCTGCATATTCTCGGGCAACCCTGTATAACCTGGCAGCCTGTATACTGTCTGCTTCATTATTTAAAGTGTTTCCAAACAAACAGTCTATGGGGAGGGATAAAACGAAGAAAATGAGCAAAGTGGAACAATATCTCATCAGGCTACAGCTTTGTTTTGACGTACCAAATTAAATATAATAAATCTTTTCCACAATTAAGGGGTTACCTTTTTTTCAGTTTTGGAATATATAGGTAGAATGTGTGATTTTTAAGTTTAACGAATTAATTTATTTACGATGAAAAGGTTTATTGACAATTCAGAAAAAAAATTCCAGGGATTTGATATCTTAAGTGAAAATGCAATGTTAAAAGTTCGTGGCGGTGGCGGAACGATACCTCCCAAAACCCGCGACAGGGATGCTTATGATGACGAACAAGTTTAAGGAAATCCCTTTTTTATATTCCCAATATTTTATTAAAAAGCTAACTACTGTTGCGATAATTTGCCGCTGAACAAGTTGTAGTTGTTATAGCTGCATTCGAGCTGGCCATTGAAGAGCTTTAATTTCCGGGAGTGTTTTAACCCGATTTGTTTAATGTTCCCCGATGAAGAGCTCAGTATCCATGCACTGCAACCAGAGAAGTGGTGTTTTAGCCGTTCGCCAATCATGGCATATAAAATGTTTAAGTTGGCCGGTTTTAAACGTTCGCCATAAGGCGGGTTGATTATGATGACTGTATTTTCTGACGGTTTCAGGCTAAGGTCTTTAAAATCAACTGTTTCAAAATCTATCTTATTAAAAACTAAAGCCCTGCGGGCATTGGTTTTTGCATTCAGTATACTATTTGAGGATATATCAGATGCATATATCCGATGGGCAAATTCTTTTTTTTCGAATGGTTGTTGGACTTCATCAAATAGTCCGGCATTATAGTCAGGCCAGTTCTGGAATGCATATTTTTTCCTGAACCTGCCGGCAGGGATGCCCTGGGCAATAAATGCCGCTTCGATTGGCAGTGTCCCAGAACCGCACATAGGATCGATAAAATCGGAGTTCCCGTCCCATCCAGAGAGCAAAATCATTCCGGCTGCCAGGACTTCGTTCAACGGTGCATCTCCTTGTTTTATCCTGTAGCCTCTTTTATGCAACGATTCCCCTGAACTGTCTAAAGAAATGGTACAGGTGTTTTTGTTTATATGCACGTTAATGGCAACATCTGGGTTTTGTGTTTTAACATTGGGCCTTTTCCCCGTCTTTTCGCGGTAATAATCTACCAGCGCATCCTTAACCTTAAGTGACGCAAACATTGAATTGTTAAAACAGTTTGAATTAAAAACCGTACTGGTAATTGCAAAGCTGTCTTCAACGTTAAAAAAACTGTCCCACTTTATCCTTTTACATTGAAGGTAAAATTGGTCCATATCTTTAAACTGAAAAGATGTTATTTCTTTTAAAATCCTTAATGCCGTACGCAGAAAGTAGTTTGATTTGTATATTATTCCCAGATCGCCATCAAAGTAAACTGCACGTTTGCCAAGTTTTATATTTTGCCCCCCCAGTTCCTTGATTTCAGAGGCTAAAACATTTTCCAGCCCTGCAAAGGTTTTTGCTATAAGTTTGTAAGATTTCACTTGTCCTTGTTTTTTTGTTTCAACTATAATTTTTCTTCGTTGGCAAATGTTATCTCATGAGAGCGCGATTGGATAACTTTTGAGTTTGGCGGCAAATCGCGCGTTACCCATACGTTCCCGCCTATTGTCGAGCCTTTGCCAATAGTTATCCTGCCTAAAATAGTAGCCCCGGCATAAATAACAACATTGTCTTCAACAATGGGGTGGCGGGGGATACCTTTGATTGGGTTGCCGTTGTTGTCGAGCGGAAAACTTTTTGCCCCCAAAGTTACCCCCTGGTAAATTATCACGTTATCCCCCAAAATACATGTAGAACCAATAACAAACCCCGGTGCCGTGGTCTATAGTAAACGATTCCCCTATTTCGGCACGTGGATGGATATCTATCCCCGTTTCGCTGTGTGCCATTTCTGATATAAAACGGGGGATTAACGGGACATTCAGTTCAAGCAGCTTATGTGCCATCCTGTAATTTGTGACAGCTCGTATGGCAGGATAACAAAAGATTACTTCGCCACGGTTGCGGGCTGCCGGATCGTTTAAATAAGTAGCTTCTACATCGGTGACCAATTTCCTGCGCATTTCCGGGAGATATTCGATAAACTCCATGGCAATTTCTTTTGCCTGTCCCGAATGTTTTTCTGCTTTGTTGGCTTTCCCTTCTTCGCATTCAAAACACATTCCCGCAAGTATTTCCCTGCTTAACAGTTTATATAGCCCATCTATATAAACGCCCATATAATTGCTTGGTGGTTCCGGGGCGTAACGACGTATTGCCAAAATATCCGGGAAAAAGGATTTCTCTGACCATTTCGATTACTGTGCCAAGCGATTTTTTTGACGGTAACGGCTCGTCAATCTGGTGTTCATGGCACACCTCGGCGTACGAAACGGGATCGCTGAGTTTATGTATGGTATTATTAATCCTAGATTCCAATTCTCTTGTTGTCATAATTTAAGATATTTATTGCATTCTCAAGCCGTTTTTCATTTTCCCCTAAAACAATACTGTAATTGAAATTATATTTCTCTATTTGCTGAATGTATTTTTTTTGAAGTACTTCGCGTGCTTCACCTCCATTTTCCCTGACAGGATCGGGGATCCATGGCAGGTCTGTGCCGCAAACAAGGAAGAGGTCTATTTTTGTATCTTGTATTTCTTTTTCGAGCCATCCAGGCACTTTATTGAAAGCAACCTCAAACCAAATTTTTGTTATGATCAGCCAGGTATCGACAAAAAGGAGAGGCATGTTCAATTCTGACATCCTGTTTAACTGCCCTACCTGATTCTTTGCTATTGTTTCAACATCGTCATAGTTGTATTTCCTGTCGAGGCTTTCAACATATCCACGGGCAATTTCGGGAATAAACGGCACGCCGAAATGTTTAGCAAGTGCTTCTGTAAGCACGCTTTTCCCTGTCGATTCAGCTCCGGTAACAACTACTATTTTAGGCTTTTTGTCCAATATCCTGATTTTTTAGATCTTTTTTCCATTGATAATACCCCATTGCCGCCATTAAAGTATAAATAACAAACAAAACAACTGTTGGCCAAAGATTTTTATAAATATACAATCCTGAAGAAAATAAATCAACGAAAAGCCAGATTAACCAATGTTCTATATATTTTCGGGCAAGCATCCATGTGGCGACAATACTTGACGCGGTCGTTAGCGAGTCCATAAACGGGACATCTGAATCTGTAAATCCCTTAAGGACAAACAATATGGCAACATAGATCAGTACGGTTGCTATAGTTAATCTTATCCATAAGCGTTTGGGGACTTTTTTTACAGGTACCACCTTCTTGTCATCATTGCCGTCACCCTTTAGCCAGTAATACCAACCATAAATACTTATTGCCACATAATAAACCTGCAAACCCATGTCTGCATAAAATTTCGAATGGAAGAATACAATGACATATAAAACTGACGTTAGCAAACCCGTAGGCCATGTTAATACATTTTGTTTAATTGAAAAAACAATATACAGGATACCAAGAATGGCCCCCAGTACTTCTATCTTGTTGACAAAGAGCCATTCTATAAACACCTCAGGCATAATTATATTAATCTTTGGAAACAAGCAGGTTGTTGTATTCGTTTTGGTTGTGGATAACTTCAAGGGCTTTTAATATACCTTTGTCGCCGGCGTAATAAATCCTGTAGAACTCGTTACGAGAGAACAAATCGCGGGCAATTAGAGCTTTTATCTCTCTTTTTATGTCATCTTTTGTGTACTTTAAGCTTTCCTCATCCTTTTTTACACCTTTCTTTTCTCCGTCTTCTATAATCTTATTTAGCATTTCGTCGCTTACCGTGAAGCCGGAGTTGAACGCTTCAAAACCGGGGTTGCCATCTTTTAACTCCGAACGGTTTTTGTCAACATAATCCAGTACATAATTGTAAACAATGTTTTTTCTGCGCAACTGGTTAATATACCGGTAATAAGAAGATGTGTCCATAGGCACAAAAATGTCGGGTATGATTCCGCCGCCGCCATAAACCGGACGGCCGTTGACCAGTGTTTGGTATTTCAATGAATCTGCTATTGAAATGCTGTCGGCATTAAACATTTCGCCGTTAGTCAAACGTGTTTGGTAATCATGGCGGTATTCTGATATGCCATTGTCATAAGGTTTTTGTATGCACCTGCCGCTGGGTGTGTGGTAATGTGCTGTTGTTAACCTGACCATGGAACCATCTGTTAAAAAGAATGGCCTTTGCACCAGGCCTTTGCCGAACGATCGCCTCCCAATTATCAACCCCCTGTCCCAATCCTGTATTGCCCCCGAGACAATTTCGCTTGCCGAAGCCGAAGATTCATCTACCAAAACTACGAGGTTGCCATCTTCGAACATCCCCATTGCAGTTGATTTATATTCTCTTTTGGGTTCATTTGTCCCATCTGTGAAAACAACCATTTTGTTGTTTTTCAGGAACTGGTCTGAGATTTCGATGGCGGTTTTGAGATAGCCCCCCCCGTTGCCGCGGAGGTCCAGAATAAGGTTTTTGATATTTTTTGCACGCAGCTTTTTCATGGCCTCAACGAATTCTTCATTGGTGGTTGCAGAGAATTTGTTAAGCTTTATGTACCCTGTTGATTCATCGAGCATGTACGAAGCATCGAGGCTGAATATCGGTATTTTATCGCGTACAATGGTAAAGTCCAGTAATCCCCCTTCCCCCTTACGGAGTACTTGTAGTTCAACGGTTGTCCCTTTTTTGCCCCTAAGCAGTTTAAAAACATCGCTGTTTTTTAAGCCTATCCCGGCAATGTTTTTCCCGTCAACATTCACAATCCTGTCCCCTGCACGCAGCCCAACTTTCTCCGAAGGGCCGCCAGTGATTGTGGTGGTTACCATCAAGGTGTCCTTAAAAACATTAAAAGATATACCGATCCCCTCAAAATTACCTTTTAACGGTTCGTTCATTTTTTTAACCTCTTCTTTGGATATGTATACCGAATGCGGATCCAGATCGCTAAGTAAATTCACAATCGCTTTTTCGGTCAGGGCTTCTATATTTGCTGTGTCCACATAGTACCCGTCAACTAACCGCAATAACCGCCCGAATTTCAACTGGTTTTTTTGGACTTCGTCTTGTGCTTTTGTCGTAACCGGCATTGAAATAAAAAAAGCAACGTACAGTATGGCGGTTATATATAATGCTGCATGTTTTATTCTTTTCTGCATAACAATTCAATTTATGTTAATGACTAATTTTTTATAAATCCAAAACAAATCTCCTTAGTTTTATTTTGGGAAAGGAACTAAAGCTGCAATAATCATTCCCATTCAATTGTGGCGGGCGGTTTTGAGCTGATGTCGTAAACAACACGGTTTATCCCGCGTACTTTGTTTATTATTTCATTTGACATTTTTGCCAGGAAGTCATATGGCAGGTGTACCCAGTCAGCTGTCATCCCATCGGTTGAAGTTACAGCACGCAAGGCAACCGTATTTTCATAAGTCCTTTCATCGCCCATGACGCCAACGGACTGGATTGGCAACAAAATAACAGCCGCCTGCCATACGTTGTCGTACAAATCCCAGTTTTTTAGCCCATTGACAAAAATGGCATCAGCTTCCTGCAGCATACGTATTTTATCGGGGGTTGCTTCACCAAGGATCCTGATCCCCAACCCAGGACCTGGGAAAGGATGGCGTCCGAGCAACTCCTGCTTTATGCCAAGTGCTTTCCCTACCCGCCTGACTTCATCTTTGAAAAGCAGGCGCAACGGTTCCACAACTTCTAGGTTCATTTTTTCAGGTAGCCCGCCAACATTGTGGTGCGATTTTATTGTTGCCGACGGACCGTTTACCGATACAGACTCAATTACATCTGGATAAATGGTGCCCTGTGCAAGCCATTTTACATTTTGTATTTTATGGGCTTCGTCGTCAAAAACTTCAATAAAATTACGTCCTATTATCTTTCTTTTCTGTTCAGGTTCGGTAATCCCCTGCAAATCGCCCCAAAATTTTTGTTTTGCATCCACGCCGATCACATTAAGCCCCATGTCTTTGTACGAATGCAGCACATCGTCATATTCATCTTTCCTCAATAGCCCGTTGTCAACAAAGATACAGGTTAGGTTATCGCCAATAGCCTTATTCAGAAGTACCCCGGCAACCGATGAATCGACCCCGCCCGACAAACCTAGCACCACTTTGTCGTTGCCCAGCTTTTCTTTCAGGCTGTTTACCGTAGTTTCAATAAACGAATCTGGGGTCCAGTTTTGCCGGCAACCGCATATGCCGGTCACAAAATTCTCTAAAAGTTGTTTCCCTTCTGTTGTATGATAAACTTCGGGGTGGAACTGTATGGCATATGTCTTTTCTTCATCGATTTTATATGCGGCGTAATTTACATCTTCTGTAGATGCTATTACTTTATAGTTTTTTGGTAGTTTCACGATTGTGTCCCCGTGCGACATCCAAACCTGGCTCCGGGAAGAAATATTTTTGAACAGTTCGCTGCCGTTGTCGACAAACCCAAGTTTTGCACGTCCATATTCACGGGATCCGGAAGGGGCAACTTCTCCGCCATAAAAATGGGACATGTATTGGGCCCCGTAACAGATGCCCAGCAAAGGGAGCTGTCCCTTAATTTTTGACAAATCAGGGCGGGGGGCATCCTCATCCCTTACTGAAAAAGGGCTCCCCGACAGGACAACGCCTTTTACACTGTTGTCGATTTCCGGGAAATGATTAAATGGATGTATTTCGCAATACACATTCAATTCGCGAATTTTTCGTCCTATAAGCTGCGTATATTGCGAGCCAAAATCAAGAATTAATATTTTCTCCTGCATTAAATAATTGTTTTAGAATGGAACATCCATAAAAAAACAAAAGTAAGAATAACAACTCAAAAGTTCTGAAATATTTTACGAAAAGAACTTTTTCTTAACAGCAAGTGAACTCAACTTTATTGTTTCAGGGGATTATTTTGCTGTAGGGGGCAGAGTACATGTTGACAATAATTCCCCATTGTTCAAACCATTTATTCCGATTTCGTGCTTCCGTTGCTTACAATTTAGTTGAAACGGTGTAGATAAATTGTATTGAACGTTCATTAAAGACTTCGGGCTGATCAATATTGCAAACATGTCCGCTGTTGCTGATGATTTCCAGCTTTGAGTTCAGGTGTCTTTCTACCAAGTTCGAAACCATGGGGAGGAACATGTGGTCGCGTTCCCCCATCAGGTACAAAACGGGGGCAGAGGCTTCTTTGATTATAAAGTCTTGTAGGTTGGCACGGATCTCGCCCGACATCCGCAGCCATTTTTTAAACTCCTTTTCGCCAAGCCGCACGGCCTCTTTTATAAACAACTTTCTCGACTGGGTATGTTTTTTGGATGGTATTAAAATCCATGCGTTTAGTTTATACAACCACATGTACGGCAAAATGGAATTGAGCAGTTTTGCAACAGCCACCAAGCCCTTTATTTTTGAGTTAAACTGTACGACTGCGCCCCCCAAAATGATGGATTCTGCACGCCTTGGTGCCAGTTTGTCAATGGCACGGATTATAATGCACCCCAGCGAAATGCCAACAAAGTGTGCCCTTTCTATGCCTATGTGGTCCATTATCTGGATTACATCCTGCCCTATTTCATCGAACTTGTATATCTCTTCTTTTGAATATTCCCTTTTTGATCTGCCATGTCCGCGTAAATCTACCAAAAGGACATTAAAATGTTTTTTGAAATCGCGTAATTGTTTAAACCAAACCAGGTTGCTCCCGCCTGCCCCATGAACAAAAACAACCCATGTTTTTGAATCTTTATGTAGGAATGTTTTATGGTAAATCATTTGATAATTTAAGTTATTTCCCGGGATAGGCCGGGCTTACCCATTCTTCCTTAGGAAGGTATTTGCTCCCGCTGGCCCATTTAATCCCTCGTTTTAAAATTTCCCAGGCTTCGGGGACATCAAAATCTGCCGGGGTGTGCCCAACCGAAATATAAAAAACCCGTCCTTCCCCATATGCTTTTTTCCAAACAACAGGCATAACTGCTCCTGCAATCCAGTCGCCATGCTCGCCCGAGAAGGTAGTGGTTGCCAATACTTTCGCGTTTGGATCTATGTGCATAAAATATTGTTCGGAATGCATTTTGAACTCACCTATCCCTTGGGTCACTGGGTCTTCCTTGTCGGTAACCTGCACAGTGTAGTCTATAGTGCCGCCAGGGTGCGCCACCCATTGCCCACCAACCATAAACTGGTATTCGGTATTGTTGCGGAACGAATCTCCCAAACCACCGTGTGTGCCTGCCAGCCCTGCACCGTTTTTTACTGCTTCTAGCAATCCTTTCTCCTGGTCGCCGGTAATTTTACCCATGGTCCACGATTGAAAAATCAAGTCCATGTCTTTCATCAGTTTTTTGTTGGTGTAAACGCCAAGCGAGTCGGAAACAGTAACAATTGCACCTTCTTCTTTCAGGAATGCCAAGACCTTTTCTGTTAATTCTTTGGGATGGTGGCCTTCCCAGCCTCCCCATACCATTAATATTTTTTTCCCTTTCAATGAAGGGAACCCATCTGTCCCTGTGCCTGTTATAGCCGCCATGCCAGTTGTTGTGGCAAACAGAAAAAGTGCCGGCAAAACAACCTGGAGCACCTGAGAAATTTTTATCCTATTCATTTTTTGTGGTTTTAATTGATTTATTGCTTGATGACAAAATTAAGAATTGTTACGGGAATCCATCAAAGCAACCTGTAAAAATGCATTTTTTTGAGCTGCTGCAAAATTTCAAAAGCTCAGGCTTCCGCTTGTATTCCCTTTTTTTAGCAGAAGGCTTTGGGTTCTTCCGTTTAAAGTTACCAGTATTAAATTGCTTTGCCCTTCAAATGTTTCAATAAGCATTGGGTTGGTTATGGCAATATTACTAAATGTGCCCACATTGGGGACTTCAAGAAAACACCAAGTAGCACCGTCTTCGTGATCTTTACCTAAAAAAGAAATTTTTAATGGTTTACCATCCACCGATATAGAAAGGTTGTCATTTAAATAACCTGAAATGTATTTGTTCGATTCCGGGTTTTCTCCCTGCCCGCCCAAAAAAAGATTCTCAATGCCCCTACGGCGAAGTGCAGTCTGTAAATCATCTGTAAAGATCTTGACCGAAATTTCCAGAGAACGGTTTTGTCCATTAAAATCAATCTGGCAAAGGGACACATAAAAAGGATGTGCCGAAACGGCAGCCATTTCTGTAAAAAAGAAGATGGTTAAAAGGGATAAGGTTTTTTTAATTATTTTCACGCTCCAACTTATATGATATTGATTGTAACCCGCAACAAATGTATCAAAATATTGGCCCCTTGCCATCTTAATTTGACTTTAGGCTTTGATTTTAAACATATTATTAACCTGGCAGATATTCATATCCGAAGCCCCTGCCTGCATTTCGTTAACATTAATTATTCAGAATAAAACATATGAAGAGGGTACTGCTTCATACAATTATTATTAAAATTGTCATCTGTTTTTTCATATCTATTTCAAAAAGACCGACATAAATGACTTATTCTACCATTTTGAGATTATTTATTTTTTGTTTACTGTTTTCTTCGATTAAGCTAACAGCGCAGGAAAACAATAAGTTCAGGCAACTAAAACAGGAATTTGCGACACCAAATGTTTACAGGACTGCTTCCGGCGCCCCCGGCCATGGGTATTGGCAGCAAAAGGCCGATTATGTGATGGACATCAAATTAGACGATAAATCCCAGCGCATATACGGCTACGAAACTGTTACTTATCACAACCAATCACCGGATGTGTTGACATATATTTGGATGCAACTGGATCAAAACATGCGCGCCAAAGGTTCCGATTCCCAAAAAACAAGGAAGGCACAGTTGGGAAATCGCATCTCTGCATGGCAGCTATCCGGACTTAAAGGCGACTTTGACGGCGGGTTCAAAATTGAAGGGATAAAAGGCCCGAAAGGGGGCAACCTTCCGTATACCATCAACAAAACAATGATGCGGATAGACTTGCCGGAACCGTTGGAGCCCGGGGAAAAGTTTTCTTTTTCAGTTAAATGGTGGTATAACATAAACGACCGCCTTAAAGACCACGGCCGTTCGGGCTATGAATATTTCAAGGATGAAGACAACTATTTATATACAATAGCCCAGTTTTATCCCCGCATGGCAGTATATAATGAGGTTGAGGGGTGGCAAAACAAACAGTTTTTGGGAGCAGGCGAATTTACCCTCCCTTTTGGCGATTTTGAAGTAAAACTAACTGTACCGGAGGATCATATCGTAGGTGCTACCGGTGAATTGCAAAACATGAACGAGGTCCTTACAAAAAAACAGATAAAAAGGATCGAAGAAGCAAAAACAGCTTCAGCCCCGGTTTTAATTGTTACAGGTGATGAAGCCCAAGAGGCAGAAAAGGGTAACGCGACAAAAGAAAAAACATGGTTTTTTAAAGCGGCCAACGTTAGGGATTTTGCATTTGTAAGTTCGCGTAAATTTATCTGGGACGCATTGGGCGTTAAGTTTGGGGACAGGACAGTTTTGGCCATGTCGTATTATCCCAAAGAAGGCAACCCTTTGTGGGGGCAGTATTCTACACGTGTTGTTGCCCATACCTTAAGGACATATTCAAAATACACTTTTGATTATCCTTATCCTGTTGCTATTTCTGTCCATACCGACCAAATTGGGATGGAATACCCTATGATTTGTTTTAATGGCGGCAGGCCTGAACCAGATGGGACATACAGCGAAAGCACAAAGCATGGCATGATAAGCGTAATTATCCACGAAGTAGGGCACAACTTTTTCCCAATGATCGTAAATTCCGATGAACGCCAGTGGACATGGATGGATGAAGGGTTGAACACATTCTTGCAATTCTTGACAGAACAGGAATGGGAATACGGTTACCCATCAAGAATGGGCCCTGCATACAAAATTACAGATTACATGAAAGGGGACAAAAAACATATGTCGCCTATTATGACAAATTCTGAGTCGGTTTGGCATTTGGGCAGCAATGCTTACGGAAAACCTTGTACTGCCCTCAACATATTGCGGGAAACTGTTATGGGGAGGGATTTGTTTGATTTTGCATTTAAACAATATGCGCAACGATGGATGTTCAAACATCCATCGCCGGAAGATTTTTTCCGTACAATGGAAGATGCTTCTGCTGTAGATTTGGACTGGTTCTGGCGCGGCTGGTTTTACACCAACGACAATGTCGACATAGCACTGGACAAAGTTACATGGCTACAAGCCAGCACCGAAAACCCAGACATAGAGAACCCATTAAAGAAAAAAGAAGCAGGGGCAAAAATAACCATTACCGATATAAGGAACGAGGCTTATAAAGATGGGGCCTATACAGCCCAAAACCCGGCCACAAAAGATTTCTACACAAGCTATGACAAATATGCCGTAACGCAAAAGGATATTGAAGGATACAACAAGAAAAAAGAAAGTTTAAGCGACAAGGAGAAGGAAATTATTGACGGTGGCATAAATTATTACCAACTTGATTTTAAGAACATCGGAGGTTTGGTTATGCCGTTAATTATTGAATTTACATTTGAAGATGGCTCGCAGGAAGTAGAAAGGATCCCCGCAGAGATATGGCGCCGCAATAACGAAGAAGTGTCGAAAGTATTTGCGTTCAACAAGGCAGTGGCCAATATCGAACTCGATCCGTACCTTGAAACTGCTGATGTGGACATGGACAACAACAGCTGGCCGGCCAAAGTCGGACCTACCCGTTTTCAGCTCTTCAAATCAGGTACAGGAAGGAGGGCTGGTACCGGACACTCAAACCCAATGCGCGAAAGCCGGGAAATAGAGGGGACAGTGAAATGACCGCATAGCCGCCAAGGCACAAATAAAAGGTTTGAGCCTTGGCGGTTTAGCTGTGAAAGGACTGCAACCTTTAAAAGTCGGTAAAATCCCATTTACCCCTAATAGGGCGCGAAAGCATCATATTTGCCCAGTCGTCGCCTTTGAATTTTTCGTCAACAGGATCCCATAGCAACGGGCGTTGCAATTCGTAAGCAATATTGACGATGTTGCAAACCGATGCTGTACGGTGGCCTGTTTCAACATCCGAAATGGGCTTGGTACGTGTTTTTATGGCATCAATCCAATCTTGGTAATGATTGTCGCTGAAGTAAACGCGTTTGTCAGTTTCTTTTAAATCGGCTTTGGCCAATTTTTCATTTGGGAATGTACGCAGGAATTCCCTGCTGACTTCAATCCTTCCTTCTGTGCCTATAAACTGGACTGCATTCCCATCGTCCTTGCCTCCCCATAATTTATGGTTAACACGTGTGCCATTACCGTAAATCATCGTCAACCCATGAGTTTGTGCAGGTTTTGGCGGAGGGGTGAACTGTACCGGGCCAGATTCGTCCATTCCCAAAGCCCACTGGGCAATATCGAACATGTGTGCCCCCCAGTCGGTAACCAAACCACCGCCAAAATCGCGGTAACCGCGCCACCATGCCCAAGGACCTTTTACATCTGTAGGCGCCAGTTCTTCGTGGTAACCACGGTACAACGATGGGCCGACCCATTCGTCCCAGTCTAACCCGTCAGGGACTTCCTGGTTGGGAAGGGCACACTGTTTGACCGGTTCCCCGATGCTTACATTAATTTCCTTTATCTCGCCAATGTAGCCGTTCCTTACCAACTCAACTGCATGGCGGAAATCGCGCCACGAACGTTGCATGTTCCCGGTCTGGAAAACACGGTCGTATTTACGGACTGCATCAACCATTGCACGGCCTTCTGCTATGGTCAGTGCCATCGGTTTTTCACAGTAGATGTCTTTCCCTGATTTTGCCGCATCAACTGCAATTTGAGCATGCCAGTGATCTGGCGTGGCAATTACCACTGCGTCTAAATCGTCCCTGTCGAGCAACTCACGATAATAATGGTACTGATCTATTTTGGACGTTATGCCCTTTTGGGCATTATTTTCATTGGCGGCACTCACAAATTTCTCCAACTTCTGTTTGTAAACATCACAAGCGGCAACAACAACTGTCCCTTCACAGCCGCCAATACCATCCAATAAAGTATAAACTTGTTTCCCGGTACCGATAAAACCAAGATTTACTCTATCGTTGGCGGCAACAAAACCCTTGCCTCCCATAACGTGCCGTGGGATTACCGTTATTGCCGCCGCCCCGGCAGCCGCTTTCCCAATAAAATTTCTTCGATCCATAATTCTATTCATTAGGTTTAAAATTGATTTAATTATATGCCAAGACATATTTCAGCCTATAAAATTGGTGTTTTTAACGGATTTATCAAAATTGTGGCAGTATCTGCTATATCTAATGACAAAATAAATGAATGTGGAATTACGGCAGCTATGTTTCAAAATCAAACAGCTTTTTCATAATTGGGAAATTATTTGCAAAGCGTTTAAAAACATTGTTTGCTGCATATTAGTTTCGTAAATTTGTATCTTTATTACTTCTATATTCTGTTTGGTGCCACCTGTTTATGAACATTTTATAAATTTAAAAGTAAGATTATGAAAACTAGGAATTTTTTTTATTTGATTTTGTTTGTTGCCGGGTGCCTGTTCATTGCAAACAACAATGCCTTTGCCCAACAACCTCAGCAGTCCCAGAAAAAAGGACAGAAAGCGCAGACGGGGCAACCATCGTGGATGAAGTCGCAAGAATGTGGCGAAAACGTTAAAAATATCTACTTCCCCGCTCAGGACATGTACTATAATGTTAAAAAGAAAGCCTACATCTATAAAAAAGATGGGAAGAAATGGGAACAAAGTAAAGAAGTGCCGGCAAAGTATTCATCGGTTGACCTCGGCAAGGCTTCAAAAGTAGGGCTGACGGAAAATACATCGAAACCCCAAAATAAAAACAGCGAACATAAAAAAAATGCGGTACAAAAAAACAGTAAAACAGGACAGGGGACAAAAACGGGCAAGGCTCAACCGCCCGTGAAAAAATAAACAAACAGGCTTATTTGCATACGTTCGTCTATCCGTTACCTCTGTTTGTCGAAATTAGGGCAGGCAAACCGGATTCTCCGTTTATTTTTGGTAAACAAAAAACAAGGACATGAAACTTTTCTTTTTACTGTCGGCATTTGTTTTGGTTTTTCCCTCCAGTATAGTTTATGCACAGTTTGACGATGACTGGGGTTCTCGGACTTACAGCTTAAACGATTTCAATGAAATACAACTGGAAGGCGGGTACAGGGTATTCCTGATCCAGGGCAAAGAAAATTCTTTGTTGGTAAAAGCTTCTGATGATGATGTTTTCGATTACTTGGAAATCAGGGAAAACCCGGAGTCGCTCAGGCTCAAGATCGACCGTGACCATTTTAATTTCGATCGGGTAAATTTATACATTACATTTAAAAAGCTCGAACGGGTCGAAATCGAAGGCGGGGTCAAGCTAAAAACCAAGGGGTACCTTGATTTAGGCGATTTCTCCATGCATGTGCAGGGAGGGGCAAAAATAGACATGGGCATGAAAGCCGACAATGTAGAAATAGTAAGCGAGGGGGGCGTACTTGTTGAGCTGAAGGGTGTTGCTGAATCGTTGGATGTTCATGTTTCAGGAGCCGGGCATGTCAATGCAAGCGAGTTGAGAACAAGGGATGTTGCTTTTAGGGTGGAAGGAGTTGGCTCAGGCAATCTTTATGCAACAGAAAAATTATACGCGAAAATCGAAGGGGTTGGGAAAATAAAATACCGGGGAAGCCCCGAGGTTACAAAAGATATTGAAGGGCTGGGGTCTGTTTCAGGCGACTAGGCGGATTTTATAATCTTTTCACCGGTTTTCAAAAGCCGGTATATTTCTTACGTTTAGTTTAGGTTTAAGTTTAGTTTAAGAGGCTACTTGTTGAGGTAGCCTCTTGTGTTTGTATTATTTGTTTAAAAATCTTTTGTCGAATTTATCGTTAATCAATTCGCGTTTGTTGGCATCAAATTTAGAGAAGCCACGGTCGAAAATTGTGAAACCAGCAGGTGTTGTTTTTTTTGCAGATTTTATGGCGGCAACTTCGGTCCCGGCCATATCTGCCAATGCTGCTTTTACCAAAGGATCTTCAATATCCCCAAGAGGTATTCCCGACCATAAATCATCATCCACTAATATATCGGGGACAAAACCATCTTTAAAATCTGTGACACCCTCAGAATTGGCATAACGCAAAACAATGGGTTGTAGCCCCCAGTTGTCGAAATCACTGTAATAACTCTCATCGGTGTACATATCCTCTGGTTTAACTGTTATAGAAGCTGTGTATTTCCCATAGGTGGTGTCGCCAACAGTAGTTACGTTCATATATGGGCTTAATCCGGTAATTGTCAACTCCGAGGCAGAAGCAGTTCCCGATCCGGTAAGGATGTACAGTTCGTCCAATCCAAGTTTAACGGCAACAGTGTCCGTAAACAGTGCTTCTGTGTACCCGGAATACAAGTTTCTGTTCTGTTCAAAATAGTCTTGGTATTTGTCGTTCCACTGTAGGGTGACCAGTGTGCTGTTATTGTTTACCGTGCCAACAGGGGCAACCGAGCTGCAAAGGTATTGTGCAGCATAAATTTGCCCCCCGGGATTGTAACGCAGATCTATTATTAAATCAGTAATACCTTCGCTTTGGAAATATTGAAAGGCCTCGTCAAGGCTTGGGGTAAAATCTGAAATGTACTGGGCATAAAAAAGATACCCAACCTTATGCCCACCGTATCCTATCACTTTTTTTATTAGGACAGGGTTCAATGTGAGTTCTTCGGCAACCATCGAAACTGTTGGCTCTTTGGCATATATAGTATTACCGTCAAGCTCCCCCAATGTTATGGTAATGCTTGAAGCGTACAATAAATCAGTATAATTGTCTTTGGTGATGGCGCCCCCGTCCATTTGAATGATTATGTCTCCCCGTTTAAGTCCGGCTTTAGAAGCAGGGGTGCCTTCATAAACATATTCTACTATGGCAAAAACATCTTCGGTATTTGAAAACAGCCCGAATGCAAGTGAATAGCCATACGAAGTCTCAACCCCTTCGAGGCTATTCTCAAAAGAGCCTATGTCATTGGTGATGTACGACCATTTATCGTCTTCATAAAGCAGTTTGTAAAAATATGCCTCAGGATCCTCTTCATAGTTGATGTCGACATCTGGCATTTCATCGTACCACAGGTAAATATCTTTCATTGAAGTTTCTATGAACTTGTTGATTTTCAAGGTTGATCCGGAGACTCTTTCCTTTTCATCAACTGTTTCTTCTTTTTTACACCCCAAAACCAATACCAACGACAGTGGCACCAGTAATACATATTTGTTTATTCTTCTCATTTTCAAATATTTACCATAATCCATAGCCAACACCCTGAGATGTTTATATGTTCACCCCTGGGGGTATTCAATACGTACATGATATATATTTATCAACTTAGTCAACAAGGTATCTTTTATTACATCGATATCGCTGAATGTCAACTTGGAACTATTGAGTTGTTTGTCGGCAATTTTCTGGTCAATCATGTTGTTGATTAAGTCCCGGAGCTTGTCCATGGTTTTTTCTTTTAAGCTCCGCGATGCTGCCTCGATCCCATCAACAAGCATTACCACAGCGGCTTCTTTGCTTACCGGTAGCGGGCCGGGGTAGATAAACGGCCTTTCGTCAATTTTTTCTCCAGGGTGTTCCTGCTGGTGTTTTAGGAAGAAGTACTTGGCTTTAGATGTCCCGTGGTGGGTTGCTATAAATTCTACCACAGAATCGGGAAGTTTGTTTTTCCTTGCCATCTTGCCCCCATTTTTCACATGGTCGATAATTATTTCCGCACTTTGCCTGTTGTCCATTTGGTCGTGCGGGTTCATGCCGATAGCTTGGTTTTCAATAAAAAAACTTGGTTTTGCAATTTTCCCAATGTCGTGGTACATGGCCCCTGTCCTTACCAAAAAAGGGTTACCTCCAATTTTCAGTATCACTTCTTCTGCCAGGTTGGCAACCTGCATCGAGTGCTGGAAAGTCCCCGGCGCTTCTTCTGCAAGTTTCCTTAGCAACGGCTGGTTACTGTCTGACAGTTCTATTAAAGTAACATCGGAAATAAAGCCAAAAAGTTTTTCAAAGATGTAAATAAGGGGATAAACCAAAAGTATAAGCAGGCTGCTTAATGCAAACCATTGCAGCATCCTGTAGTTGTATGCCAGGAACGAACCTTCGTGAATGAAATCAAGTGCGGAATATACAAACAGGTAGGTCATGAAAACCCAAATTGTCGCCATTACAAGGTGGACCCGCCGGTGCATCTTGTTCAGGCTGAATACGGCCACCACGCCTGCCGTTACCTGCAATAAGATAAATTCGTAATTATTGGGCGCATAAAAGCCTATTAGCAGCGTAGTTACAAAAAGCATGAATATCGCTGTACGCGAATCGAAAAAGGTCCGCACTACAATAGGCAGGATGGCCAGCGGGACTAGGTAAATGTTAAGGTTGGGGAACGAATTGAAAAAGTTGGCAAGGAACACCATGAACACCATAACCGAGATAAGGAAAAGCAGGCTTCGGAACCCATGCAAGATATCGCGGCGGTAAAGGTATAGGAACGTAAAAATTAACGACAAAAGGGAAAGTATCAGGATTATTTTCCCTGCTGAAACAGAGTAGCTGTCCACACCCTGCCCGCGTTCCTTCTCATAACTGTTTTTAAGGGATTCCAGTAACTGGTATTTCTCTCCGTTTACAATTTCCCCTTGAAGTATAATACGCTCGCCCATCTGCACCATCCCTCGCGTTGTTGAAATATTCTGGGCAGCCCCGTCAATCTCTTTTTGTGTAGTAACTGCATCGTAAGTTAAATTAGAGGTGATGTAATTTTCAATTGAAATATCGCCCAACCAGCTATTTAACCCCGGATATTTGTCCTTAAACCTTTCGATGTCGGTATGCAAAACATTATATGCTGTTTTTTCTGAATAAATACTGCCTATGTCTATTTTTGAGACCTGAGTGCCAGTTCTTTTCCTGATTTCTGTTTTGTCGGCCAATTCAGCATAACTGCCAGGCGAATGTTGCAAAATACCGTTTGCATAAATGCCTTTTATGTCGCCTGACAGGGTTTGGAAAACCTCGGACTTCACTTTTGGTACAGAGTCGCCTGTTAAACCTAAGCTGTTTCTCAGGGTTTCAATCTTCTTGCCTGCAATTGTGGTATCGAAACTAAAATACGGGATGATTGTTTTTAATTGTCCCGCCTTCTCGTCCTCAATTTCTTTCTGGGTTTTTAAGATGGCAAAATCGAAAGGAGCAACAAGGTTTTCGTGCCGCCAAGGAAACCCTTTTTGGTATTCGTATTTAAATTTAGGCTCGCCCGGCAAGGTCAAAAACAGCAATACTGCGGCAACAAAAAAAATTAAGATCCAATAGAATACCCTTGTGTACCTAAGCAATTTTTCGCGAAATCTGTTCATAGCAACTTCCAATTAATGGAAACAAAGTTAATAATCACACAAAACCATTATTCAATTATTTCCACAGAATTAAGAAAAATGTTAAGCGGCACATCTCCCTGACTCTATTTTTTTCATAGTTTTGTGGACAATCGGGTAAAGCAACCCAAATTGTTTTGCAAAATAAAATTAACATTTTTTTTGATGAATTACGGTATTTCCAGCCTTAGTATTATTCCGGTAAGAAAGGAACCTTCGGAAAAAAGTGAAATGGCCACCCAGATTTTGTATGGCGAACATTTTGAGATCACGGAAGAAATGGTAGGTTGGTCGAACGTAAAACTTGCGTACGATGGTTACCAAGGCTGGGTCGACAGTAAAATGATAACCCCTGTTTCCCCACGGACCATAAAAAAGATTGAAAAGAGCCCCTTTGCGGTTACAGGCGATATTTTCAGCATAATACCGGTGAACGAAGAACAAAACCTGATGCTCACTGCCGGCAGTACATTGCCGGTATGGAGGCCTTATTTAAAAAAATTTTTAGTAAACAAAGACACTTATAAACTGAACGGCGATGTTTTTTATGGTGAAATAAAAAACCCCAGGGACGTTGCCATTAAACAGGCGTTGAAATATTTTAATGCTCCGTATTTGTGGGGCGGGAGGTCGCCTTTTGGGATAGACTGTAGTGGTTTTACCCAGGTGATTTATAAAATGATTGGGATAAAAATCCCACGCGATGCCAGCGAGCAGGTGATGGAAGGGACAGCGCTCAGTTTTGTTGATGAAACAGAACCTGGCGATCTTGCTTTTTTCGATGACGAGGAGGGGAACATAGTGCATGTAGGCATAATCTGGAAACGTAATAAAATTATCCATGCATCGGGGAAAGTCAGGATCGACAATGTTGACCAATTTGGGATCTTTAATGTCGACACGAAACGTTATACACATAAAATGCGTGTAATGAAAAAAATAATCGAATCAAATGGAACGAGTTGAAATGTTGATTTATATTGTCGTCTTTGTTGCCGTAATCTTTTTGATTGTCAAATATTGGAAAACAGGAAAGAAAGGTTAGTTGACTGTGCCATGCTGCCATGCAGCACACCAACATGTTGGCACACAATATTTTATATATCAAATTAAAACAAAATGGTTAAATGTAAGTCATGTTTCCCCCCTATTACTTGTTTTACCAATTCGGAGCCGGCGATTTGCCACGGTGGATTCCCGTGTTGTAACCGCCATTTTTTACATGCAAATACAAATTTCACGAACCAACCCATTACTTCCCCAGCCCATGTACACTTATAAATATCCACGTGCCGCCTTAACCACCGATGCTATTGTTTATGTAGGGGGAGGAAATCCAACCCTTGTTTTGCTTATAGAGCGGGGACATGAACCGTTCAAGGGCAAATGGGCACTTCCGGGCGGTTTTATAGAAATGGACGAAACACTTGAACAGGCCTGTATCCGTGAACTACATGAAGAAACCGGTTTAAAAACGGAGGGGATGAGCCAGTTCAAAACCTACGATGCCATTGGCCGTGACCCTCGGCATAGGACTATCTCGGTAGTCCACTCTGTTGAGCTTAAAGAAAAACAACCGGTAAAAGGGGGCGATGATGCCTCAAATGCTGCTTGGTTCCCTATCGATAACTTGCCCGAACTTGGCTTCGACCACCGGCAAATACTGGAAGATTTTTTTAAGGCTATGTGATTGGTGAAAATTATTGACAGTGTTGATTAATCAGGAATCCGCATATTTAATGGGCACTGCCCTTTTTTATATTTGCCACGTTTCCCATAACCGTTAACTGAATCGCCAGCCAAATATTAACCCTGTTCCGGTTAAAAAATTGCCTCAGTTTGGGGCAGACAAAACCATTTACAACAGCAAAACCTGGTTTAATTGTCCCTGCAAGCCTTGAATCCTGTATTTTTAAGAGGTTCCTTATTCAAGGAAACAATATTTTTCCGAAATTGCATATATTTTTATCTCAAATTGCAATGATAAAAGAAGCATGTGTTGAAACTTTTGATGAAGCAATCGGGGCAGAAAAACGGGGAGCCAACCGCATTGAGCTTTGTTCCGATCTCAACAACGATGGGCTTACCCCTCCGGTTGGGCTAATGCGAGAAACCTGTAATGCATTAAAAATCCCAGTAATGGTAATGATCCGTCCCCGTGCCGGAAATTTTATTTATTCAGAAATAGAAATTGCAAAAATGAAGTCAGAAATAGACGAAGCCAAAAGAGCAGGTGCGGCAGGCGTAGTTTTCGGACTCCTGACAAATGAAAACAAGATAGATGAAAAAAACACCATGCTCTTGGCAGGCTATGCACATCCCTTGCCCGTTACTTTTCATAAAGCTATCGACGTGCTGGACAATCCGGTGGAAGGGGCGGTAAAAATCTCCAAAATACCGGGGGTAACACGAATCCTGACTTCGGGAGGGAAAGCAACAGCATTGGAAGGACAGGGGAACATCAGGGAAATGATCAGAAAGACAAATGGGAAAACAACCATCTTGGTTGCAGGTAAAGTTTTGGCATCAAACATTGAGGAAATACGGCAGTTGACTGGGGCTATTGAGTTTCACGGGAGAAGGATTGTTGGGGATTTATGCGGTGGACAGCAAGTATAATAATAAGCAAAGCGGTAAAAAGAAAGTGGGCATTAACACAAAATATTACACAATGAAAAAGCTAATTTTCATAATACCTATCCTCTTCGCATTGGTTGCGGGGGCACAGTATGAACACGAAGTAACTGAATATGTTTGGCCAACTGATGAAAAAGTTTTAAAAAAACTGGAAGAATGGCAGGACTTAAAGTTCGGGCTTCTTATGCACTGGGGGGCTTACAGCCAGTGGGGGATTGTGGAATCGTGGTCGATTTGCCCAGAAGACTACGGATGGTGCAAACGCGAAAAAGGCTCTAATCCAGAAGACTATTTCACCTACAAAAAAGAATACGAAAACCTTAAACTCTCTTTCAACCCGGTTAATTTTGATCCTGAAAAATGGGCAGTGGCAGCAAAAAATGCAGGGATGCAATATGTGGTCTTTACCACAAAGCATCACGATGGTTTTTGCATGTTCGATTCAAAATATACCGATTATAAAATCACCGACAAAGAATGTCCGTTTAGCGTAAACCCGCGCGCCAATGTAACAAAAGAGATTTTTGATGCATTCCGCGCCGAGGGCTTGTGGGCAGGAGCTTATTTTTCGAAACCCGACTGGCACAGTGAATATTACTGGAATCCAAAATTCCCGCCAATGGATAGGAATGTAAATTACGATCCCGCAGCACACCCCGAAGATTGGCAGAAATTTGTACAATTCACCCAAAACCAGATAATGGAACTGTGTTCCGATTACGGCAAACTTGATATCCTCTGGCTTGATGGGGGCTGGGTTTCAAAAAAGTTGCCAGGGCAAATCAAAGGTTATTATAACGGCATTGCCGGAAATGCGGGCTCCGGCTTCCCAAAATCACGTGCCGTGGACCAGGATATCCGTATGGACGAACTGGCAGCCAAAGCGCGCGGGAAACAACCGGGCTTAATTATTGTTGACCGTGCTGTTAGCGGACCTAACCAAAACTACCTAACCCCAGAAAACAAAGTTCCCGAGAAACAACTTCCTTATCCCTGGGAATCGTGTATTATTGCCGGCGGTGGCTGGGCCTGGGTACCCAACCCGCAATTCATGTCCCCAAAACAAGCCATACACATGCTAATTGATATTGTTGCAAAAGGGGGCAACCTACTCTATAATATCGGTCCTGCGCCTGATGGGACATGGCCTGAAGCAGCCTACAAACTTCTTGAAAAAATGGGGGAATGGATCGGCATAAATGGTGAAGCCATATATTCTACCCGGGCTATCCCGCCATACAAGACAGGTAACGTTTGCCTGACTCAAAAGAAAGGCACAAAAGAGGTGTACGCTATTTATCTTGAACAAGAAGATGGCTCAGGTATCCCTTCATCATTTGAGGTAAAAGGGATTTTTGCGGCAAAAAAAGCAAAACTTAGCCTGCTCGGCACCAAAGGATACCTGAAATGGGAAAACACCTCGGAAGGTTTAAATATTTACATCCCACAAACACTAAGGGAAAAGTTACCTTGCGGTTTGGCATGGGCGGTTAAAATTTCGGATGTCAGCAACTTTTAAACTAACAAACGCAATATTATCAACACAAAAAAAGCCCAGCGGTAACGTTGCCCAAAACCGATGAAACGGTTATAAGCCATTGTGATTTTCAACACCCGCCTATGGGGCTTCACAGAAACTTTTGCATCAGTTTTTCGACAATACATTTTTTGCATCAACGCCGGGACAAAAAACAGCGGCCCCACCACAGAAACAGAAAAGCTTAACGCAGGAAAAGGGAAATTGCGCAAAAATTAATTCGGGGGGGGGACAATACTTATTGTCCGCCAGGCTGTCTTTTTACTAGGTCTCATTTTGACACAAAATGTCCCATTGTGCAAAAACCATGGCATTGGGTATCTCATCATAAGGATAAATGTCCTACTTTTAACATGGTACAACTCCTGTAAAAATAAATGGTAGATGTGGGTACATATTTAATTTTTGTTGTTGAGAATAACAAAATATACAACCTGATGATCACGAAATACCTCAGGAAGCAGGGTTTTTCGAATGTAAAGTCATTTATTTCCGGTGAGGAATGTATTCGGACTATTACAGAAGGGCTAAGTCCGGATATTATAATACAAGATTATTCCCTAGATGGGATGAATGGATTGGAAGTACTAAAACGGGTTAAAAAAATCAGCCCTAATTCAGAGTTTATTTTCTTCACCAGCAACGAAAACATAGAAATTGCCGTGGATACAATAAAATATGGTGCATACGATTATATTGTAAAAGACAAAATGGCATTAAAAAAAGTAGTTTCAAAAATACATAAGCTAATAAGCATGTTCAAAATGCAGAAAAAAATACCTGGATAAAAAAACTTTGCCACACCTTTTTAGCAAGGTATTTTCTTGTTATGCCTGCATGCCACCACTTTGTCACAAATATTTTTCAGGAAACCCCTTTTATATATCATAATTAAAATTCCGCAGGTGATGCCCCATCCTGTCACGTTTTGTTTTCATATATTTCTGGTTGTACTTGTTGGGTTTGATTTCCAAGGGCAATATTTCCACCACCTCCAGTCCAAAACCTTCAAGCCCAACGCGTTTTACAGGATTATTGGTCAGTAGCTTCATTTTTGCCACCCCCAGTTCCCTAAGGATTTGCGCCCCTACCCCGTAGTCGCGCTCATCTGCTTTAAAACCCAGGTGGATATTTGCTTCAACGGTATCCAGCCCCTGATCCTGGAGTTTATATGCCGCTATTTTGTTTAAAAGCCCGATTCCGCGTCCTTCCTGCATAATATAAACAATAACTCCTTTGCCTTTTTCATCGATTATTTCCATGGCTTTATGCAATTGATCGCCACATTCGCAGCGCAGCGAACCAAAAATATCTCCGGTCATGCACGATGAATGCATGCGCACTAAAACTGGTTCATCGGGTTCCCAACTTCCTTTAATCAAAGCTACATGTTCTGCTCCGTTTGTTTTTTGGCGGAAAGGGACTATCCTGAAATCGCCAAACTTGGTTGGGAGGCTAACTTCTTCCCCCCTTTCAATAAGGCTTTCACTTTGAAGGAGGAATGAAATTAAATCTTTTATCGAAATTAATTTTACGTTTAGCCTCTGGGCTATTTCGTTTAGTTGGGGCAATCGTGCCATTGTGCCGTCTTCGTTCATTATTTCAACCAAAACCCCAGATGGGCAAAGCCCTGCAAGCCTTGCCAAGTCTACGGCAGCTTCGGTATGCCCGCTCCTGCGCAGCACACCTCTTTCTTTTGCTTTCAGCGGGAATACATGGCCGGGCCGGCCTAAGTCTTCGGGTTTTGTTGTCCTGTCAACAAGCATTTTTATGGTAGTTGACCTGTCGCCCGCAGAAATCCCTGTGGTCACATCGGGGTGGATGGCATCCACTGATACGGTAAACTGAGTTTCGTGATAGGAAGTATTTTTCCCTACCATTAACTCAAGATCCAGCTCTTTGCACCGTTCCTCTGTCAATGCGACACAAATCAACCCCCGGCCATGAATGGTCATAAAATTAACAATCTCGGGAGTTACCAGCTCTGATGCAACTATAAAGTCCCCTTCGTTTTCGCGATCTTCGTCATCTACTACAATTACCAACTCTCCGTTCCTTATTGCTGTTATTGCTTCAGGAATTGTATTTAATTTTATATCACCCATCCTTCCATTTTTTAAAAAGGCAAAATTACAATAAAATATCCAGAAAGATATGATTTGGGAGCAGTTAAGCTCTCTTTGATTTTTCCCAGCTTACCGTTTGTTTGCCTTTTAAAAATCTTATAAGCCCCAGTATCTCAGCATAGTTGGCAGCTAAAAAATAGTAAGGCACAAACAAGAATTTTAAACGCAAGCTTTTGTTTTCAAAAAACCATCCAATAAGTGCAGCGATATAAAAAAACAGTTGCAGGGATAAAAACAGGGGATAAAACCCAGGGGCAGTAAAATTGGCCGATTTGACAACAACCCCAACATTCAGGAAGAACAGGGAAAACAGGGAAATTGGCGACAAGGTCCACCGCAGTACCTTATGTGAAAAATATTGCCATGAAAGTATCCCGTACTTAAACGGGTTTAACAGCTTTTTTAGCCTTAGGATGGCTTGTAGCCCACCTGCGGCGATACGGACCTTCCGTTTTAATTCTTCATTTACATTTAACGATGCCGTTTCTTCTGCATAGGCATTTGGGGCATAGGCAATCCTGAAACCTTTTTGTGCAATCCTGAGCGAAATGACAAAATCATCGAGGATTGTATCTTTTTCAACTGGTTCAAAAAGCCTGGTGCGAATGGCAAAAAGCTCACCGACCGCCCCTACTGCCGAGTTCAGGTCTGAATCCATTTTTTTTATCCAAGACTCAAATTTCCAGTACATCCCCTCTCCTGCCCCTGCGGCCACATCTTCTTCTTTTTCAACTATCCTTTTTTCACCGGCAACGCACCCAATGTTGGGGTCGCAGAACATTGATACAATCTCACGGATGGAATCAACCCCCAGCCGGGTATTTGCATCCGAGAAAATAACTATAGGTGCTTTAACAAACTCCATCCCACGGTTCATGGCATGCATCTTCCCCCTGCGTTCCGGGCAATGATGCACCTCCAGTTTGCCGTACCCTTTTAACATTTCAGGGGAGCCATCGTCAGATCCATCTGTTACCCAGAGATATTGGATTTTTTCATGCGGGTAATCGAGCGAGAAAGAATTTTCCACTTTTTGTTTTATGCAACCACTTTCGTTAAAAGCGGTCACAAACAGGCAAACATCGGGCTCGCAATCCCTTTGCCCGTTTTTCCCCTGTGGCTTCGAAAAGAGTTTTTTAATTGTATTAAAGAATAATAGCAGCAATGGATACCCGAGGTAAGTATAAAAAATTATAAATAAACATATCCAGAAAAGAAGTATTAACATAATTGGGCATGCTGTTTGTAAAAGTCGGCCAAAGCAGCCGATGCCGCTAAATTATCAAATTTTTCTTGGATATACTCAATGGCGTTTTTCCCGATTGAGTAAAAGAACTCCCTGTCCTCAACCAACCTTGACACAGATTCGACAAACTCTTCGCTGTTCCCCGCAACAAGTATGTTTTTCCCCGATGTTGTAGATATGCCTTCCGTACCTATTGGAGTTGTCACAATCGATTTTCCCAGGGCCATCCCCTCGATAATCTTAATCCGCATGCCGCTTCCTGAAAACAAGGGGACAATCATTACTGCTTTTGAGTTCATAAATTCATATGCATCTTCCACCTCGCCCACAAAAACGACATTGTCGCCAACGATTTTATGCTTTAGCCACTGAGGGGCATTCCTGCCTGCCACATAAAATTTCAACTGGGGGAACCGGTTGTGGATCGCGGGCCAACAATTCTCAATAAACCAAACAATGCCTTCTTGGTTTGGCGCCCACTCCAACGACCCGATATGGAAGAGCGAAGGGTACTCCAATGTTTTTGCATTGGGGATCAACACAGATGAGTCGATCCCGGTTTGGGAAACATGCCTTGGCTTTTTATTCCCGAGCCGGTCAAGGATTGTGCCGTCCCTCTCGGTAATTGGCACAAGCAGGTCATAACCGTTCAGTATACCTTCTTCGAATTTTTTTATCCTTCGGGAAAGGTTTTTCAAATACCATTTCCTACACCCCCTGGACAGTTCCGATGTCCTTTCCCATATCTCATATTCAATATTGTGCGCCCTGTAAACAATTTTTGCATCGGAATATTTTCGGGCAACCGGTATGTACGGGCAAACATACAACCCTTCAAACTGGACTATATCGAACTTTATTTCTTTTAATAACTTAATTAGCTCCTTTTCAAATAATTTGTCGATAAAACGGGTTGCATTGTAAGGTTTCCCTGAGAACAAAAAATTCCCCAGTGCTTCCCATTTTGAAATCCGGGCATTTACCTTGACAAGTTTGAAACAGGCCAGATCCCGCACCGGTTCCGGGATTTCTTCGAGAGATGTTTGGTGTTTCAGTGTATTCATTGCCAAGACTGTAACCTGGTGCCCCAACAAAGAGAAACCGCGGGTAAGGTTCATGCAGGCAATAGCACCACCATCGGTCGTAGGATAAGGCACTTTATTTGTCACCTGCAGGATATTCATTTCACTTTACGTTTTTTTGTGAACAACCTTGTAAGCCCCAATTTATCGAAAATTTTCAGGTAGGTCTCGGAACTCATTATTGCCGAATCGGTTGCAGCCTTGTAGCTTAACCATATCCCTACTGGCAAAAATATAAAAGAAGAAAACCACATGCCGCCCAACATCGACCAAACATCTTCCCTTGCCGATTTCTCGCCGGTCATTGAAACAATATAATAAGCGATAAACAAAAGTATTGAAACTACCACTGGCATCCCCAGCCCTCCTTTCCTGATGATTGCCCCAAGAGGCGCCCCTATAAAGAAGAAAATAAATACAGCTATAGAAAGCGTAAATTTCCGGTGGCGTTCCATTTCATATTTGTTTATATTTTTCTTGCTGTTATATAACTGGTCTTGCAACATGTTTACATTTTGCATATTGTTGCGGGTCCTTTCCAATGCCGCCTCTGCAATTTCAGCTTTTACCCATTTGTCCAGCCCTGAAAAATACTCATCGAAATTTATGACGGTGTCTGGTTTTTCAATATCAATTTCCCGTTTCAAAGAGTCGTCAGGGACTGTTAAATTGAACATCTTCCTTGTGATAGGGGAATTAAGCTTAAACTTCAACATAAAGTCCTGCAACCGTTTATAATAATTTTCGTTCAAGGAATCCTCCACCGCCAACAGTTGCCCTATATTCAACATCCGGTAGGTATTTTTAAAAATACTTTCATCGCGCCGGTTAAAATCGAAATTCCTTACTTTTACCCTGATTGTTTGTTTGTCAAATTTATCTCTCCTGAAAGGGTAGGTCTGTTTTTCTTTCCTTTTCTTATCCTGTTCTTCGGAGTAATTTACACCGTTGAACAGGTTCAACACCATATATTGTTTGTCTTCGGTAATCCGCAGGAACCCCGAATCGGCCACAGTAACGCTTTGGTTCGACTTGTTATTGGTATGGTCGTAAATCAACAGGTCGTGCAGCATGTTCGTTTTCCGGTCTTTCCTGCCCACCTTAATGCTGTAGCCATCCATTTCGTTCGTAAACACGCCCGGCTGCAAGACCAGCTCTGGGCGTTGTTTTTTCACGCTATAAAGCAGTATGGTAAAGCGCAGGTTGGTGTGCGGCAAAATATTATTTGCAAAATAAAAGGCTGTCAAGGTAATAAATATGGCAATAAAAATAAGCGGCCTCATTATCCGGAAGAGTGATATGCCTGACGATTTTATGGCTACCAGCTCATAGTTTTCCCCAAGCGCGCCCATGGTCATTATAGAGGCAAGCAACATTGCCAAAGGGAAGGCGTAGGGCAGCAGTGCAAACGATGCATAAAACATCATTTCGGCCAATACTTTAAAATCAAGACCTTTCCCGACCAAATCGTCTACGTATTTCCATAAAAATTGCATCAGCAATACGAACAACACGATAAAGAAGGTCATAAAAAATGGCCCCAGGAAAGATTTTATAATATACCAATGCAACCGTTTCATTCAAAATTTTTTACGGAAAGGAGTACAAAACTAAATTATTTTGAGAACTTGTTGCGTAAAATTAAGTTAATAAGATCTGATTTTTTTTATAAAAGGTATTTTTGGGGGTTCAGGAGCCAAGTACATGTTTTAAGTCGGCAATTTGTGTGTCCCATAGTTCGCGTGCCTCGTCCTGTTCTCCTTCCTCTGTGAAATCAACAACGATCAACGATACATCTCCGGTCAGTTCATCCTGTGTTATCCTGAACTCGAAATATGTATCTTCCTCATCGTCCCAGGCATAACGCACCAAACTGTTTTCTCTTTTTACTGTCATTTCTGCAGTTTGCTCTGCCCCCTCCCAAACAAAAGTATATTTTTTGCCCCTAACCCGGACATCTTCGGCAAACCACTCTGTCAGCCCAGAAGCAGTACTTAACCTGTTGTACAATACTTTTGGGGAACAATTAATCATGTACTCAAGTTGGATTTTGATTTTATCTGTCATGTCCCTGATTTTCGGCAATATAATTATTATGGATTTAAGAAACAACATAAAAAATACTGAATTCAATTTCCAGGCATTTTTTCAATAAAAAACAAAGCTAAAAGAAAATAAATACTATATTTGCAGCTCAAAATTTTAAAGTGATGGCGAGGTAGCTCAGCTGGTTAGAGCGCGTGATTCATAATCACGAGGTCGCGAGTTCAAGTCTCGCTCTCGCTACCGGAAATCAAGCAGTTACAAAACCAAAGTAACTGCTTTATTTTTTTAATACAAATCTTGCACATTTTTGCTTTTTTGAGGTTTATATTTTTAATCGGACTCAGGTTTATTGCTCCCTCAAATGCGACAATGTCCCGATATCTTCCGGGTGGACAGAGCCATCGGGCAATGGACCGATATTCAACAATAAATTATAATGGTTAATGAAAGCATCGCCAAGCAAAATTTTCACGTCGTCAACTTTTAAATGCCTGCCGTCGGTTGCTTTGTTGTACCCCCATGCGTGGGGCTGCATGGTGTTGCACACTTCTTTGGGCTTGTCTTTGTTCAGTTCATATACTTTACGGGCAACTGGGTATTGTTCGCCAACTTTTTTGCCTCCGCCGCGTTCGGGCGCAACAAAATCTTCATCGCCGTTAGCTCCTTGTTTAAAAGAAATCAAAGCATGGGGCGACAAATCGCGGATTAGTTTATATGTTTCTTCAATGGGGAAAACATCGGGGTTGGCGTAAAATCCCATTATCGGGTCGAACCAAATACCGGCAATGTCGGGGTATTGTGTGAGCAGTTCGGTCAATTGGGCGTGTACATAATCGACATATTTCCTGAAATCAGCCTTTTTTTTGTATTTGTATTCTTTGGGTGCAGTTTCATAAGCCGGGCGGGCATTGCCCCAACCGTCTTCCCTACTGTAGAAATAAGGGTGTTTCCAGTCTGCCGCATACGAATAGTACAGGAACAGGCCCAAGCCCTCCTTCCTGCAAGCTTCTGCCATTTCGCCAATCAAATCCCTTTTGGCCGGGGAGTTGACACTGCTGAAATTAGTTTGCTTTGTTTTAAATAGGCAAAAACCGTCGTGGTGCTTGCCGGTGATTGTTATGTATTTCATCCCTGCTTTTTTTGCCAGTTTTACTATAAAACCGGAATCGAAGCCGGAAGCGGTAAATGTTTCTTCTAACTTGGCATATTCATCCAAAGGTATTGTTTTTTGGAGCTGAACCCATTCACCTTGCCCCAGTTGGCTATAAAGCCCGTAATGGATAAACATCCCAAACCGGGCATCCTGAAACCAGTGCAGGTTTGCTTCACGCGGGTTTTGGGCGTATTCTTCGCCATAGTTGGCAAGGTAGGCGGGCACTTGCCCATTTGCTTGGTTGTTTGTCAATTGCAAAACAAAAACAATGCAACATAAAATGGTTATCTTGAATTTCATCCGTTTAAAATTTTTAGGTGAAAAAAAATCATGTAATTTGCTACTATCTTTTATATAACAAAATTTCCAAGTCCTGTAATAAAATAACTTATATCCTGCGGTCGGGGCAAAGGGGTCGTTTCAAACCCGGTGCATCGCCGACCTTAAAATATTTTCGCATCAATTCCGGGGGTAATAAATGTTGCGATATAGCTCATTCACGGGGTGACTTTGAGTCACCCCGTGAATTGGCAACAATTCATCGGATGACTGGTCCAAGAGCCATCTTTCATAATTCAACTCAACCATATATATAAAAACAAAGTAACGAACGAAAGCAACCCTAAGTGCAACCGCCAGTCGCTAAGGCCTTCGAATTTGGCAACTGCCACTTTGTAATTGATTGTAGTTTTTTCGAGTTTTTCGGGCGCAGTTTTTTTGGTGAATGCCGAAACTGCAAACAACACCCCAGTAATAAGGAACTCGGCCCAAAGCCCGCGGTAACCGAAATTCAGGGTGAGCTTGTGGTGCAAAAACGGAAAAACCTGCTCCCCTGCCTCTGCGCCAATCAACTGGTCAACAACAAAAACAGTTGCCAAAACAAGTCCCGTCAGCACAGAATAGACAGCCCCTTTCAAAGTAACTTTCTTGCTTACGATCCCAAAAAATATGGCGGGGAAAACCGGGATTACCAAATATGCCGAAATAGTCTGTAGGTATTTGTACAGGCCTTCTTCGTTTTTATACACCAAATAAGTCGCACCAATGCCGAGCAAAGTTACCAGCAATATGACAATACGCCCCAGCCTTACCTGTTTTTTCTCTGAAATGGAAGAACGGAACTCTACAACAAAGTCACGCACAACAAGCGTTGAAACAGAATTTAAAACTGCTATCAATGATGTTATCAACGCAGCCATGAGAGATGCCAGCATTAAGCCGCGCAGTCCGCTGGGCAGCAATTTGTTCAGCAGCAAAACAAAGGTCTGTTTCGATTCTTCGCCGGAAAGTTCGCCCGGGAAAAGTGCAAAAGCAATAACGCCAGGCAGTGCAAACAAAAATATTGGGAACAATTTCAGCAAGACGGCAAACATTGCCCCCCACCTCGCCTGTTTTATGTTGGGCGCAGACAGCACACGTTGCACGTTGACCTGATCGATGCCCCAATAAAATATCCCGGCATAAAAGGCTGTTGCCAATATGCCCCAAAAAGGGTAAACCGGGTCGTCGTAGGGTGCGGCAATGGTCATCATATCCGGTGCTTTTTCCATAAGACCTCCCCAGCCGCCAACTTTGTCCAGGCCGATAAAAAGCATTGCTGCCGCACCTATAATCATCAAAACAACCTGTATGGTGTCGGAATAAGCCACTGCCGTGAAGCCACCGATTATGGTAAAAATTGCCACAATAACGCCTATGTAAAAGGCTGTTGTCATAACGTCCCAACCCAATATGCTGTTCAATACCAAAGCACCCGCAAAAAGCGTAAATGCCAATTTTGTCATTACGCTTATCACCAACATCAAGCCGGAAAAAAAGACCCGTGCCATGCGGTTATAACGCATCTCCAAAAATTCAGGTATTGTGTAGATTTTGTTTTTCATGTAATAAGGGAACAAAATGGCACATGCGAAACCAAGCGTTATGGCGCATGTAAGTTCTACCGAGCCTGCCGAAAGCCCATAACGGTACGAGTCGCCCGACAGCCCCACCAAATGCTCTGCGCCTATATTTGTGGCAAACAGAGATGCGCCAATGACGGGCCATTTTATCGAGCGTCCGCCAAGGAAAAAGTTATCGCTGTTTTCGCCTGCTTTTTTGCGGTATGCCATGTACAAACCGAAAGAAAGGCTGCCTATCATTACCACGGACAGCACAATCCAGTCGAGAGATGTTAAAGATAAGTTCATTTTATTGGTTTAATATTTAGTTTTTTATGTTTCAGCCGGAAATTAATATGTCGATAATTAGTATGTAAACCGCAGAGAGAAATTAGACACGCCGTGCATGAAAGGGCAGGCAATGCCATTATGTTTTTTATTGAAACTTACGATAGGGAAGGCACAGGGTACGCAGAGTTTAAAATCGCTTTGCGATTTGTCTTTCTGTATTCTCTGTGTCCTCTCAAAAAACATGTTGAAAAAATCTCCGTGGTTTAATCCCAAAACTGATTAGCATTTATATTTTTATAGCCCAAGACATTTGTTATTTCTTTTCAATCAAGACATCCAAACGCTTTATGCTTTGCACCATAGAGCGAACAGTATGATAATTGATTTTCCAGGAATGCCCCATGTGTTCCCAAATCGGGTCGCCCTTCCTCGAAAGCAAAGGAAACCATTCTCCTATACCTTTGTTAATTACTTTGTCGAACACAAAACGGTGGACGTTTTTGTAAGCCTCCCAATATTTTTCGTTGCCAAACAAAATTACGCCGTCCAACATGCCAATCAGCACCTCTGCCTGTTGCCAGAACTCTTTTTCGCGGTCGTAAACTCCGCCCGAATGCGGACCTTCGACATACACGCCGCCAAATTCGGTGTCTATGCCGTTGTCAACGGTATGGTCAAAAATAATCTTGAAAGTATCGGCGTAGGTTTCGGGTGCTATTTTCAGTATGTCGAGAGCGTGGAGCAATAGCCATGCAAACTCGGCATTATGCCCGTAGCAGGTGTTGTCGGTGGCATTTCCCTTTTGCCCTTCTTCGGAAAAACGGTCCCATCCCCATATAATGTCAAATTTAATCTGAGGGGCAATTGTCCAATCTTTAAAAAATTGGGGGATCCCAGTTTTATAAACAGGGTGGTTTATTACGTTCAGCAACAAATCTATGTCTTCCAACAATTTGCGGCGGTGCACTTCTTTGCCCGTGCATTCGTAAAGCGTGGTAAAAGCTTCCATAAGGTGCATGTGCACATCAAGGGTCTTGCGGTCTCCCCCTTCGCTGCCCGGGCCTTTCAGGATCCAGTCCCGGTGGAACATTTCCCAATATCCGCCGTAACGGCTGTCAACACAATATTTCTGTAGCATGTCGAACACTTTTTCGGCGTATTCGATGCCCCGTTTGTCGCCAGTGGCAAGGGTGTATTCGCTCAAAGAATAAATGGCAAAACTATGCCCGTATATAATTTTCTCGTCGATTTTTACATTTCCCTTACGGTCAACCATCCAGTAAAACCCGCCAAATTCTTTGTCCCACATTTTGTCCAGAAGGAAATCGACACCATGTTTTGCCAATCCTGCCAGTTCGCCGTTACCGTAACCTGCACGGTGTGCCGAAGCCAAAGTATAAAGGCAACGTGTTTGCGCTATCAGCGATTTTTCATCTTCGCCCGTGTCGTTGCCTTGCCCGTCGAAATGGGTAATAAAGCCACCGTTAACTTCATCTTTCATGCGGCTTGTCCAAAAAGGGAGCAGTTCTGCTGTAAGGTGTTGGTGCGCTTCGTTGCGGAGGCTTTGGATTTCAGTTTTGTTCATAGTTTATTTTTTATTTAGAAATTACCCCGTTAAGTATGTCCGATAGTTCTTTTGCTTTTGACTGGTTAACATAATACAAATTTTGAGTTTCGCCAATATCTGTTTTCAAGTTATATAGTTGCCTGGGGATGGTATCGGTATCCGGATAGCCCGGATCCAAAAAACCGCCACCCCCTTTGCAGTTAATTAATTTCCAGTCCCCTTTCCTTACCGTAAAACTGTTTTTAACAGTCCCTTTTATGATCAACGATTCCCGCTCGGGCAGACTGCTTTTATGCCCTGTCATTTGCTGGAGCAGCGAGAAGCTGTCATATCCCGGGTTTTCAGGCAATTTTTGGTTTGTTATTTCAGCAAAAGTTGCAAGCAGGTCGGTAAAACAGGCTAAATGGCCGTTCACTGAGTTGGGTTTTATTTTACCGGGCCAGCAAACAACAAAGGGCATACGGTGACCGCCTTCCCACACGTTGCTTTTCATCCCTTTCAAAGGCCCGGTAGAACTGTGCCCATAACGGGCTATGTCTTCTGGAAACCACACAGGTCCGTTGTCGCTGGTAAAAACAACAAGTGTGTTCCCCGCTTGCCCAAGTTCATCCAACTTTTTTATTATCCTGCCAACAATGTCGTCAACCTGCACCACATAATCGCCATAACTGCCTATCGGGCTAGAGCCCTTAAACCTTTCAGCCGGCAGCCATGGCGTATGGGGCGAAGGCAAGGCGCAATAAAGGAACAAAGGATCTTTGCTTTTTGAAAAGAACGTATTTAGGTATTGCTCTGTTTTATTTGCCAATTCTTCAAGCACATTTTCGTGTTTGAACCCGGAGGCAATTCCCCCTTTTCGCCAGAATGCCCCTTGCACAGGCGAAATGCCAGGTGTATGGCTGGCATCTATTGTATCGGACAGGGAGCTTGTGCAGTAGCCATTTTCGATATAGTAATAGGGGGGGATGTCCAAGGAGGCTGGCATGCCAAAGAAATAGTCAAAGCCATGCTCTGTAGGACCCCCGGCAAGTTTCACCCCCGGTCGGGGGTTCTTTTCATCTACAATCCCCTGATGCCATTTGCCTATACAGGCAGTATGGTAACCGCTTTTTTTCAGTAATGAGGCTATTGTGAGTTCCCCTGGACCGATAAGCCCTTTTTTATAGCTGCGGGCATTCATAAACGGATATTTTCCGGTAAGCAGCCCATACCTTGATGGGATACAAAAAGTCCCGGGGGCATGGGCATCGGTAAACCTCATCCCTGCTTCGGCCAAGCTGTTTATGTTTGGGGTATGGATTTTCGAACCGGGATTGTAGCACCCTACATCGCCATAGCCCATGTCATCGGCAAAAAGCACAAGAATATTGGGCAATTGTGTTTTTTCAGGTTGCGAATGGTGTTTGCATGACGGTAACAACACCAAAAGGACAAAAAACAGTTTAAAGTTTGTCAGGCGTTTCATTGGCAATAATAAATTTTCACTATCCTAGTGCAAACAAGAATCAATTTAACTGCCTAAAGATATAAATTTTGGGCAGCATTATTAGGAGAAATTTTTTGATAATGACCAATGACAAGGCAAAAGAAGAAAGTAAAAAGGCAAAAACGGGGAAATGAGAGGGGGCAGGGAGTGAGGAATGACAAATAAGGAATAATCAATAAGAAATGACAAATAAGGAATGAGGAAAGGGGCCAACCTGTAACCTGAAACTTGCACCCCGCAACCCGTACCCTGCAACCTACAACCCAAGTGCCGTAGGCACGAAGTTATGGTAGAAAGATAATATAGTGCAGGCAAAAATCCCGGGGGGTTAAAATCGAGTAGGTAGGGGGATTGCTCCCCCGCCCTCTCACACCACCGTGCGTACTCTCGTATACGGCGGTTTCAAATTAATTTTGTAACAGACTGTATCTAACCGACATGTTAAACAACCCTAAATCTTCGAACCATTTTAGGTTCATAGCTTGATGAACTTGTGGACATCCTGATTTACGCCACCAACCTTTGCCCGAAAGGGCTAAAATCCAACTTTGCCAATTTGGTACTCCTAAACTCCTTAAGAAGCGTTTAAGCGTAATGGCCCGTTTGCACTGTTTCAGGCGGTAACAACGTAATTTCCTGCGTATCCACGCATCGAGGTTGCGCAAGAGATTCTTACATTTGGCGATGTGAAAATAATTTAGCCAACCTCTAAGGACCGGTGCCAACTCCGAAACTACTTGTCCAAAGCTTACTCCCCTGTTTCTCTTGGTCAGTTCCCTTACTTTCTTCTTTAACCTTTCCACGCTTTGATTTGCAATAGTTATAACTCCTGCGTCAAGTATGGTATAGCCTAAAAACTTGGTCTCGCTACTTTTGCAAACCTGACTTTTCTGTTCATTTACTTTTAATTTAAGTTTGTTGGTGAGATACGAACAGACCGACTCCTTCACCCTCTCGCCTGCTCTTTGGCTGCGAACAAATATGCTGAAATCGTCTGCGTACCGAACAAAGTAATGCCCTCGCTTTTCGAGTTCCTTATCTAATTCATCTAAAACAACATTAGATAAGAGTGGCGAAAGTGGGCTTCCTTGGGGTGTGCCTTTCAGGCGTTGGTGGACAAGCCCACCTATCATAACCCCACTCTGCAAATATTTGCGTATTAGCTTTAGAAGTGGCTTACAGCGAATAAGCTGTGATAGACGATGCATCAACCTATCATGGTTGACTTCGTCAAAGAAGCTCTTCATATCCATATCAACAACTACGTTCCTTCCTTCCTTTACGTACGTGCTTGCTTGCTCAATTGCCTGCTTAGCATTACGCTTGGGACGAAAGCCATAGCTGTGATTTGAAAATACTTGTTCGTAAATGGGGGTTAATACCTGAGAAATTGCCTGTTGTATAATCCTATCCTTTACGGTTGGGATACCTAACTGGCGCACTCCTCCATTGGGCTTGGATATTCCTACTGCTTTTACCGCCGAGGGAAGGTATTCGCCCCGTAGTATCTGGTCTACCAACTCGTCGCCTTCTTTCGCAAACCAGTCTGCAAATTTACCCACGGGAATATTATCTACGCCCGCTACGCCCTTGTTCCTTTTCACTTGTTTGTAAGCCCTACTGATATTTTCAGACGAGCATACAATGCCGATTAATCCTTCTGTAAAGACTCGTCCCTGGTTCGTCTCTTTACCTAATTGCCCCGCCAATGTTGTTTTCGCTCCGATTACGTCATTACGATTTCCAAATTGACCAATAGCCTCCTGTTTATGCTCTATGAACATATCACGCTGGTAAACTATTTGTTGCTGGTGCCCCATAGATAAAAGTCTTGTCCGACTGCTTCTTTAATTAACTGATTCAGACCTTCTCCCCTTAAAAAAAAGGATACTATGTCTTCTGCTGACTTCTCAAAACCTTACGCTGATTGTCTCCGCTCAGTTTGTTGTTTAATGCAACAGGTTCTGAGACCTCTCGGGATAAGATAACATACTTTCGTCACGTCCTACCTGATTTACCCTAAGTGTTTACGGTTGGCTTTGGGGCTTTCCCAATCCATGGCTCGGTTGCCCTTCACTATTGAGCCTTATATCAGGTTTCTGTTCGTTAGGACTATGACTTTGCTGATGGCTTCCTTCAGATTTGGGGTCGCCCCCAACACCCTTGCCAATTGCTAGTTCTTCCTGTCAACTGGGCGAACTCAAGAACGTTTCATCTTGATAGCACGTTACCATGCCCGACATACCAACAATAGCCCCGGGTTTCAACCCGGGGCTATGAATGCCACGGCAAAAAACGGCGCACGCGGGCCGGTGATTGAAAGGGCATGGCAACCTGCGCCGCAATGCGGGCATGGGGCGAAGGGAAGGGGGAGAGCAATGACAAACCAGGAATAATCAATCAGGAATAATCAATCAGGAATGAGGAATGAGGAAAGGGCAAGGGGACAAACCTGTAACCCGCAACCTGTCTTAACCTGAAACTTGCAACCTGAAAACCTGTAACCTGAAAACCTGTAACTTGTAACTTGCAACCTGCGACCTCCACCCCGCACCCTGCAACAAAAAAAGGCACCCTTGCGGGCGCCTTTTTTTGTTGGCTTGCATGCCCATGGGCAGGCCTACCTTTTTACTATGAGTTTTTTGACTTCGCGTACGCCGTCTATGTCGAGTGCCACCATGTACATCCCCGGTGTTTTGCCGGACATGTCGATGGTTATCCTGTCCGTGGCGGCGTATTCCCGCACAATTTCCAGTTTACCGCCCATGCCGGTCACCGACAGCCTTATCTTGCCTGCCACCTTCCCAATCTCGATGGCCACCTCGCCACCTGCCGGGTTGGGGTACATGAGTATGCCGATGCCTGTTTCAAGCACTTCGTCGTCGGTAATGGCGTTCGTGCCGTAATTTGCCACAAAGGAGAGGCTGCCCTCCGGGTTGCCTTCCCCTAGGGCAAGCGCGTATTCGCCCGATTGGTACAGGCCAGGTATGTCTATTTCAACGTAATATGTGCCTGCCGCCAGGCCTTTGAAACTGTACAGCCCTTCCCCGTCAGTGAGGTCGGTCACCAACGGGCTTGCGCCACCGTCTTTAAAGAGCTTTGCCAGCGCGCCTTCCATGGGCGTTTTGCCGCTGTCGGCCTCAGTTTTTACTATGCAGCTTTTTTCTGTGGCGGTGCTGTCCCGGTATACATAGCCCGAGATGGAGTACGTGCCTTCCCCTGTTTCCCCGGCTGCCACGCAGTTGAGTACCAGTCCCACGGTCTCGTTTTTGCCCAGGGTTATTGGCGAGGCATCTTCCCAATTTGTTGCCCCGTAGGCATATGTCGCCACAAAAGTGGCAGGGTTTGAAACCGGTGAGCCGAGGATTACCCACTCGCCCGGCACTATGCCAAAAACGGTCGTGTCGCCTGTGGCAGTCCCGCTGTAGCCAATGCTGGAGAGCGAACCATTGTCCCCTTTCTTGTAAAAAAGGTACGTAATGCCGGAAGGGGGGATGGCTTCCCCGTCCAACAATGCCAAAACCTTAACAGTGGCAAGTTCTGTTTTTTCTTTTACCTCCACCCTGAACGAAACGGTGTCGGTGTTGCCGCTGGCATCGGCGGCAACCCATGCCTCTGTGGTTGTGCCAACGGGGAACAGCCCGTCACGGCCAAGCCCCGACACGAGCGTGAGCGATGCCCCGCAGTTGTCGCCATAGGTTATTTCCGGGTAATCGATGCCCGTTGCACCGGTACCGGCTTCCACCCCTATCTCGATGTCGGCCACCGGCAATATCCAGGGCGCGAGGCTGTCCAGCACGGTCACCGTGGCGCTGCCCTGCGATTCGTTGCCGTTGGCGTCGGCGGCTGCAAGCTGCACTGCCGTGCCGCCCGCCGTGCCCAGGCCTTCGCAGGTGAAGGACCTTGGCGCCGCGCCCAGCGACATTTCATCTATGCCTGAACAGTTGTCGCTTATGTTGCCGAACATGGCAAGTATGTCGCCGCCCGTCAATTCGTAAGAGCCTGTGGAGTCGAGGTAGGCCTCTATGGCGTTGCCCTCGAACACGGGGCCGGCCACGTCGTGCACGGTGACTTCCACCGATCTCTTTATTTCGTTCCCGTCCCAGTCTTTTATGGCGACAGTGACGTTGTTGCCGCCAATGTCCCCACAGCCGAACGTGCTTGCGCTCAGGGTTTCCGAGGCAATGGGGCAGTTGTCCCATTTATATGTCACCAGGTCTGTTGCCGACACTTCCGCCCCGCCGTAGCTGTCCAGGTAAACATCGGCGCCCCTTACCTTGAGCATTGGCATTATGGTGTCCCTTACCGTCACCTCCACGGTGTCGAGCACGGTGTTGCCGCTGGGGTCGCTGAGCCTTACCTCCACGCTGTTTGCCCCTATGTCAAGGTAGTTGAACTGCAGCGGGGCCGTGCCTGCCGCCATGCTGCCACCGGCAATGCTTATTGCCGTGTCGGGGGGGCAGTTGTCGCTGGCGTAAGACACCAGTTGCCTGGCGGTTATTGTTGCAGAGCCGAGGCTGTCGAGGTATACCGTAGTGCCGCCTATTGTTTCCAGCACCGGCAGGGCGGTGTCCAGCACGGTGACGATTGCCGTGTCAAGCGTTACGTTGCCGCTCGGGTCGTATGCCGCCACGGTTACCTTGTTATCGCCTATGTCGCCGCAACCGAAGGTGCAGCCCGGGTTGACGATATTGGCAGATTTTTCTTTTGCTGCCTTTCCTATTTCGATACGGTCGACGGAGCAGTTGTCCGAAGCGTTTTTTGTCAAATCCTTTGCCGTTATCGACGCGCTTGCGCCCGTGCCCAGGTAAACGGTGACGTTTTGCACCGCCAGGCTTGGCGGGGTGGTGTCCAGCACTGTCACCCCTACCGTGTCGAGGGCAATGTTGCCGCTGGCATCTGCCAGCGTTACCTCAACATAGTTAGTGCCAGTTTGCCCGCAACTGTATTCGCAGGTTTTCTGGCCTGCCAAGGGCAGGGCGGACTTGTTTATGCTTATTGCCCTTACCGTGGTGTCGCTTACCGAGCAGTTGTCCCCGGCAGAAAGTACCAGCTGGGCAACGGTGACGGTTGCAGAGCTTTTCCCGTCAATGTAAACCGTGTCCCCTTGTGCGGTGAGTTCCGGCAATATGTTGTCCTCTACGGTGACCGTTACCGTGCCGGACGCAACGTTGCCGTTGTTGTCGGTAAGCTTGACGGTAATTTTGTTTTCTTCCCCTACGTCACCGCAATAAAAGTAACAGGTGTCGCCGGGGAGGCCGCCGCCTGTGCTTATCAGGGTGTCGCGCAGCCCGCAGGCATCGGAGGCGGAAGTTACCAACTGGGCGGCGGTAACGAATGCCGTGCCTGATGCGCCCAGCGGCAAGGCCATGCTTTCCTTCGCCACGAGTACCGGGGCAACGGTGTCCAGCACGGTGGCAATTGCCGTGTCGGTCGTTACGTTGCCGCTTGCGTCTTCAAGTTTTACCTCCACAAGGTTTTCCCCTACGGCCCCGCAATCGAAGCTGCACGATTTCTTGGGCGTTTCTGGGAGTGCGGGTTTTGCCGATTTGTAAACATTTACTATGCTTATTGCCGTGTCTATGGCAGGGCAGTTGTCGGCGGCAGAGGTTACCAACTGTGCGGCGTAAAGGCTGGCTTCGCCCGATGCGCTGAGGTAAACGGCCATGCTGTCTTTTGTCCCGAGCATTGGGTAGATGCTGTCCAATACCGTTACCAGCGACGTGTCGGTAATGGCAGTGTCGATAACGGCATTTTTGAAGGAGAGCGACACTGCAACCTTATTTTCCCCCAGGTTGCCGCAGCCCAGGGTTTGCTGGCTAAAAGTTGTGTCGTTACCGCCAACTGCGCTGACAAGCAGCCCGGCGGGGACAAACTTTGTGTTGCCCGTGGAGTCGAGGTAAAAAGCCGTGTCGGCGTGCACCTCAAGCTTTAGGTACGCGCCCGGGTCGATGCCCTGTGCCCATTCGTACGCGCCCATGTCGACGGTGCCGCCCTGTATGCGCGCTTGCCCACGGATGTCGTTGCCCTGTGTGCTGTAGGTGCCACCGCCCGTGTTCACGCATGGCGAGTTGCCGTAAAGGCGGTAGTCGTTGTTTGTGGTGTCTGCAAAGAACGGATCGGAAGTAATGCAGTTGGCATCAGGGACAAAGGTAGAGTTGTCATTTTCGATGTCACCTTCTCCGTTGCCGTAGCAGCAATAATTCATTGTTACAGAGGTAATGTCAAGATATATTTCATTGCCCCCGTCGGGAGCAGTGTTGCCCCATACTATACAGTTGTTCATTGTAAGCGGGGAACAGGCATTGCTATGCACGCCCCCGCCTTTTTCTGTTGCCGTATTGCCGCTAATGGTGACATTGTTAAGTACCGGTGACGATGACACGCATAGAAGCCCACCGCCAGTGCCAGCCGAGGCATTCCCACTGATTAGCAAATTGTTAAGTACCGGTGAACTGGAAAACACATTGCATATGCCGCCGCCATAGAAAACAGCGGTATTGCCACTTACAATAACATTGGACAAAGTTGGAGATGAGGTCAGGTTAAACATCCCCCGCCGCAATCGTGCCAATCTTCCCATGGACCATCTGCATAACCGCCGGTAATAGTAACACCGTCAAGTACGGCAGTGCTGTCCAATACCAATTCTTCGGGGTGGAAGAACACGTGGTAACAGTTGTCGGCATTGTTGCCTTCGGTGCCGATGTCGCCGCTCAGGATGGTCGTGTTTGCCGTAAAATCACGGGCGCTTAAGTCATAATCCGGGCTTTCGTTTCCGGCCAGCCCCCCCGAATATCTTCACGCCGTTTTTCATTTGGAAGGTAGCAAAACGGTCAAACCGGTGCCACCTGCCTGTTTTGTCGGGCAATAGGTACCGGCAGCAACCCAGATTGTATCTCCGTTGTGGGCTTTGTCCAAGGCATCCTGCAACGAGGCAAAGGCATTGCCCCAGGTGGTCCCGTCGTTGCCGCCGCCTGTAACCCCACCGTTCACATAACGGATAAGCGGGACGGGGTCAACCCCTTGTGTCCATTCGTACGCGCCCATGTCGATGGTGCCGTCCTGTATACGCCCTTGCCCCCTGACATCGGTCGATAAAGTGCAATAACCGGTATTGCCGGTATTTACGCAGGGCGAGTTGCCGTAAAGGCGGTAGTCGCTTTGCGCGGTGTCTGCGAAATTCGGGTCGGAGGTAATGCAATGTTCATCAGGGGCAAAGGAAGAGTTGTCCCCTTTTTGTCGGCACATCCCCGTCGTTGTTGCCGTAACAGGAGTAATATATTGCCCCATGTAACCCCTATATCACGGGGTCAACCCCTTGTGTCCATTCGTAAGAACATCGGATAAAGTGCAATAACCGGTATTCATTGCCCTGCGAAATTCGTTTGTCCCCTTTTTGGACGATGTGTTAAAACCCGTTTGTGGACGATACAATGCTGTTTTTCAGGGTAAATAAATATTTTGAGGCATCATCGTTCCTGTTATAAATACCTCCACCATCGGCAGTAGTTTTATTTCCACTAATTGTTACGTTTATCAAGGTTGGCGACGAGCAATAATTATACATCCCACCTCCCTGGGTTGCCACATTTCCGGTAATGGATACGTTTGTGAGGACAGGTGCCCCACTGGTTTGTATCCCTCCCCCTCCGAGGGACGCGGTGTTGTTGCTGATTATTACGTTAGTGAGTTTTGGGGAAGAAGAACTCTCCCTGTTGAACATCCCACCGCCATAAATAGCCGTATTCTCAGTAATTATTACATTTGTCAGGGTTGGCGACGAATAATAGTTAAACATCCCGCCGCCACTGTTGTACGGGTAAGTGACGCTATCGGCATTTCCCCCGGTAATGGTAACGCCGTCAAGTACGGCAGTGCTGTCCAAAACCAAGCCTTCGGGATGGAAGAACACGTGGTAACAATTGTCGGCATTGTTGCCTTCGGTGCCGATGTCGCCGCTCAGGATGGTTTCGTTGGAAGTAAAGTCACGATCGTTTAAATCAAATGTAGCAATGTCTTCAGTTCCTTCAAACCCACCGTAAATCATCATTCCATTTTTCATTGAAAAATAGCTGTCACGAGTTGTCCCGGGTTTATATGTCCCGGCAGCAATATATATTGTGTCGCCGCCGGTGGCTTCGGTTAAGGCGCCCTGTAATGAGGTATAGGCATTTGCCCAGTCGGAACCATCGTTATTCCCTCCGGTAGCACTGTCATCTACATACATAGTTATGTTTGGCCTTTCCGGGTCAGAACCTTCTTTATATTCGTAAGCGCCCATGTCGATTATGCCGCTTTGAGCATGGTCGGTTTTTAGTAATTTGCGTCCGAAGCCTGTTCCCCTTATATCGGTTGTTCCTAAATTATAATTATTGTTTCCTGTATCGGCACATGGCGATATTCCGCAAATGCGATAATCATTGTTTGTGGGATTCACAAACATGGGGTCATCTGTAATATTGTTGTTGGTTGTGACAAGTGTGCTATTGTTTGTATATACATCGCCACTTTCATTGTTGTAACAGGAGTAATTTAAAGTGGTAATATCCGATGAAATATATATCTCACCGCCGTTATCTGTTGCCGTGTTTCCCCATATAATACAGTTGTTCAGGATAGACATTGAATTATAATTGGCAATACCACCCCCGTTTGCAGCGCCGTTCCCGCTGATCGTGATATTTGTGAAGGTAGGCGAAGAAGAATCATTGTAAATACCCCCGCCGGATCCAGAAGCACTGTTCCCGCTGATTATCACATTTGTTAATATAGGCGAAGAATTATTGTTTACGATACCCCCACCGTTTTGGGCTGCTGAATTTCCGCTGACAGTAATGTTCCTGAGAGAAGGCGAAGAAGAACCATTATATATCCCTCCACCATCATTGTGCGGGCTGTCACCGTTGGCATTTCCACCGGTAATTGTGAAACCATCGAGCACAGCGTCAGCTGTCAGCCCCAGGGTTGAAGGGTTGTATATTACATGATAGCAGTTGCCGCTGTTGCCGCTCAGGATGGTTTCGTTAGCCCCTCCCGGGCCAAAACCGGCACGCCCGTCCACAGAGGTTTCCGTTCCGGCAAAGCCACCGTAAATAGCCACGCTGTCTTTCATTTCAAAATGATAATAACGGGACGAATTTGTTAAGCTGTAGGCCGACGATGGCTGATAAGCCCCTTTTGCCACCCATACCTGGTTTCCTTTTTTTGCTGTCCCCAGTGCTTTTTGCAGGGTGGCAAAGGCTGTGTTCCAGGTATATCCATCGTTATTGTCGGCGCCATCGGTTTTCACGAAAAAGATTAACGGGTCGATGCCTTTCTTGTACTCGTATGCGCCCATGTCGATGGTGCCTTCCTGTTCTTGGCCTGTTTTCAGGAGTTTGCGCCCGAACCCTGCTCCCCGGATATCGCTTGTCCCCGGGTTATAATCATCGTTCCCTGCATCGACACACGGCGAGTTGCCGTAAATGCGGTAGTCGTTGTTTAGGGTGTCGGCAAACATTGGGTTATCGGTGACACAGTTATTGTCAGGGGTAACTGTTCCGGAAACACTACCGTAACAGGAGTAATTCAACAATACCGAACCTTCAAGATTATATATCTCTGTGCCGGACGAAGCCGAATTGTTGCCCCAAACAATACAGTTGTTAAGTGTTGCAACAGCTTTATTGTTGTAAATCCCCCCACCATAGGTAGCAGAGCTATTTTTGCTGATGGTTACATTTATCAGGGTTGGAGAAGGGCTGCTGCCACTGTTATATATCCCGCCGCCGTAGTCAGACGAGTTTTCACAAATCAGCACATTAATAAGTGTTGGCGAGGCGGAGTTACAGTTATACACCCCGCCGCCATTGCCACCTGTACCTGCCAGAGATGTCTGGTTCCCGGTAATGATTACATTTCTTAGTATAGGTGAACAATTATTGTTGTACATCCCGCCGCCATACATGTGAGGAGCCGTGCCGGAGGCTATATTAGCGTTACCGCCTGTAATGGTTACGCCATCAAGCACGGCAGAGGCAGTAAGGTTTAACGCTTCGGGGTGGAAAAAAACGTGGTAGCAGTTGTCGTTGTTGTTCCCCTCTTCGCCGATGTCACCACTGAGGATGGTTTTATTGGCGACAAGGTCGCGGTCGGCAGGGTCGAAGGTTACAGGGTCTTCCGTGCCGCTAAAGCCGCCGTAGATTTCCACGCCCTCTTTCATTTCAAAATGATAATAACGGGAGGTGTTTGTTAAATCGTAGGGCGATGTTGGGCAGTATGTCCCGGCAGCCATCCATATCTGCTTGCCGCTCACTGCTTTTTCGAGGGCTTTTTGCAGGGAGGCATAAGCCGAAGCCCATGTTTCACCGTCATAACTGTCGCTGCCGCCGTCTTCTTCTGTTTTTACATAAATAATTGCCCCCGGTTCCATCAAATCGGAGCCTTCTTTATACTCATATGCGCCCATGTCGATAGTACCTTCGGCAGTATGGTCGTATTTGTCCAGTTTACGCCCATAACCCGTGCCACGGATATCTGTTGTTCCCTGGTTATAATCACCGTTCCCGGCATCAACACAGGGAGAGTTGCCGTAAAGGCGGCAGTCGCCGTCTTCAACATACACGAACTTAGGGTCGGAGGTTATGCAGTAGTCATCCGTGGTAAAATCATCCGTAGTGAAATCATTGTCACCGTCTATGTAGTTACTGTTGTTGCTATAACAGCAATATTCCAAAGTAATTTTACTGTTCCGGCACAAATAAAATTCATTCCCATTATTCGTTTTAGCGGTATTTCCATATACGATACAGTTTTTCAATGTTATTGTTGAGAGAGAGCCATCATTGAGTATGCCCCCGCCTCCCAAAGTACCACTGGAGGAATAGGCCTTGTTGCCACAAATAGTTGCATTCGTCAGGGTTGTGGTCGAATTGAAATCGTATATTGCGCCACCAGAATTAGCATGGTTGTTCCAAAGTATTACATTTATAAGGTTTGGTGAAGCATTAACATCAGACATGGCGCCGCCAGAGTTGGAAGCTACATTTTCCCTGAATATTACATTGTTTAGGCTTGGCGATGATGAGTTGTTGAACATCCCACCTCCATGCAAGGAAGCAGCATTCTTACTGAATGTTACATTGTTAAGGGTTGGTGAAGACGATCCGTTGTACATCCCTCCACCTGCATTATGGGATGAGACACCAGCATTCCCGCCGGTAATGGTTACGCCGTCGAGCACGGCAGTGCTGTCTAGTGCCAAAGAAGATGGATGGTAAAACACATGGTAACAATTTTCATCGTTGCTTTTGATTTTAAAATATGCGGTTGTGTCGATATAGTCGTCTCCGTTAAAATCGCCGCTGAGGATGGTTTCGTTGGTTTCGCCGTGCCCGAAACCGGTACGTTCACCTAAAGTACTTTCGGTACCGGCAAAACCGCCGTAGATTGCCACGCTGTCTTTTAGCTCGAAATGGTAATACGAAGAACCGGTTTCGGTTGTTGTCCCATAATTGCTCGAAGGGTAGTAAGTCCCTTTGGCAACCCATATGGTGTCGCCTTTTACCGCTGCGTCCAGGGCATCTTGCAACGAGTTGTATGCTTTTGCCCAGGTACTGCCGTTGCCGCCTGCGGAGGCTGCCGAGTCAACTAAAATGTAAGGCCCTGTTGGCCCGGTGCTTTCAAAGGTTTGCCAACTTAAATAAGGGTAGCCATCGTTATTGGTGCCGGTTTCATCAATGCTCCACGTATCGTCGAAATCCCAGGAGATACAGGTGTAAGTAGTGGATAATTTCATTAAAGCGGTGGTTTTGTTGGAAACCATATCTGATTCCCCAAACATGCCATTTGTTCCAATTGCCTTAGCTGGCCCAGATGTTTGAAAGTCATAAAAAGAGGAGCTAACCATAGCATTGTTACAACCTACCAAACCTCCTATCGTCTCTTGGTCAGATGTTACTTTACCTGTGCTATAACAGTAACTAATTGTACCATCAGATGCTAATCCAACTAAACCGCCGGAACCACTTGAAGACGCAACATCAGATATGCTTTTAACACTGCCCCTGCTATAACAATTGTTAATAATACCGTATGAATAACCGACCAAACCTCCAATGGTCGAATAGCCAACAACATCACAGCTACTGTAGCTATAATAAATATCGCAATTAGCATCTCCTATTAGACCTCCAATGCCAATACTTGTGGTGCTAGAACCGGTTACTTTACCAGTGCTATAACAACAACTAATAGTGCCAGCGGAACTGCATCCTACCAAGGCGCCAATGAAATTACTGCCTGAGATAGTACAATTGGTTACCCCCAGACTGTCAATGGTTGCACCATTTATACATCCAAATAGTCCTATATTGTCATCTGTAGTTTCTATTGTCAGGTTGGAAATGACATGCCCTTGTCCGTTATACGAGCCATAAAAAGAATTTGTCCCATCTCCTATAGGCGAAAAACCTTTGCCGCTATTGTAGTTTTCACTGCTTGTAGTGTCGGCATCGATATTTGCGGTTTGGATAAAATATTTATCCCAATATCCTTCATTTTCCGACAGGTATTGCAAATCGGCAAAAGTTGCGATTTGGTATGGGTCGGCTGCGGTGCCTTCGCCGCCTGAGAAAGGGCCGGATTCTTCTTCTTCCTCGAAGGTTTGCCACTGCAAGTAGGGGTAGCCATCGTTTTTAGAGGCATCGATTGCCCAGATAACGGTAAACCAACTGCTATTATAGGTGGATGCCGTTTGCAGTTCTATTGTTGTTTTGCCTTCTGCATTAAAACCGTTAGCATTGTCGATTCCGTAACCGGCACTAATCGTATCTGTATTCCAATAGGAGTCAGTAATTTGAGGCCTACGATTTTGATACCTTACATTCCCCCCTACTAAACCTCCAATATTGGTATCTCCGGTAACCATACCTGTACTATAACAATTATCAATAGTTGTAGCTGTGGTGCTGCCAGAACATGCATAATTTTTTCCAACCAAGCCACCTATATATTCGGAAGCAGGACTTGTAGAACCGGAGACTTTAGCGGTACTATAACAGAAAGAAATGGAATTATTGCCATAATTTAAGCACCCAACCAAGCCACCAACCGAATTTGTCCCGGAGACTTTGCCTGTAGAGAAGCATCTATCCGTGCTTGAGCCTGAGCAATAATCCTGGTAACCGGCTAACCCGCCCACATTTGTGGCCCCTGTAATATCGCAATCTACAATGCCCAGGCTGTCAATTTTAGATTTGTATAAATATCCAAACAACCCTATATTATCGGCAGAAGGCCGGTTAATATACAAATGGCTAATTGTGTGCCCTTTCCCGTAATAATAACCATAAAAGTTAGCAGACGACGACCCTATCGGCAAAAAGCCACTGCCATTGTTCCATGTTTTAGTATCAGAAGCATCTATATTATCGGTCTGCACAAAATAAACCGGGGTGGTTTCAGTGCCCCAATATCCTTCATTTTCCGACAGGAATTTCAGGTCGTCGAGGTCGGCAATTTGGTAGGGGTTGGTTGAAGAACCGTTGCCGCCGGAGAAAATGGTTTCTGTTGGGGGTATAGCGCTTGCATTGTTCAACCAGCAGGCACATAAAATAAATACTGATAAAATGGTGGTTTTTTTCATGATTTATATTTAAAAAAAGTTTATTACAAAAAAAAACATAATAAAAATTACATCCAAACCCCAGGGGTGGACAAAAAGTGGACATTTTGCATTTTTTTTGACTTTTTTTCATTTTTTTCTATAAAATTGCTGCAATGCCGGTCATTTTGTAAAAAAAATGCAGGGAGAGGGAGGAGGGAGGAAGAGAAGAGAGAGGTGAGAAGAGAGAGGTGAGTGGTGAGAGGTGAGAGGTGGGAGGAGGTGAGTGAGGAATGACAAATCAGGAATAAGGAATGAGTAATGAGAGATAAGAGAAAAACAATCATGAACAGTTACAACCCGCAACCCGTAACCTGTAACTTGCAACCCGCAACCTGAAACCTGCAACCCGCAACCTGTAACCTGCAACCTGCAACTTGCAACCTGAAACCTGAAACCTGCAACCCGTAACCTGTAACCTGCAACCTGTAACCCGCAACCTGTAACCCGCACCCAAGTGCCGTAGGCACGAAGTTATGGTAGAAAGATAATATGGGCAGGCAAAAAACGGCGCACGGAAGCTTAAACATAACGGCAAACTGTATGTTACGCAGGGGGGTACGTGATAATATCTTTTCAAGCCGAGACGAATGCTCAGGCGGGAGATAATGCCCGAATACGCAGTAAAACCGCTATGACATATGACAAATTGTTGGCGGTTTGTTGGTTATTCAATTTTCTTATCTTGATTCTCAATGTACACCTTGTCATTTAATTTTTTCAGGGCTTTCATAAAATCTTTCTCATTCATTATTATAAGTTGATATTCAGATATTTCTTTTAGTCGTTTGTATCTGTCAGGCTTGCTTTGTCCTGTTGTAATCATTTCTGCATTTAGAGTTTCTAAATTCGACAAAACAGCTAATTCGTTTATGCTCGCAATATCTCTGATGTTCATTCCCTTTTTTACTAAGTCTGGATTTGCATCTCGCCAATCTTTTGCAGAGCATTTAAATAATGCAACATTTAACAAATCTGCTTCTTCTGCATAGAGTAACCATTCTTTGTCTTTATCGTAATTCTTATGAGGAATGATGTAGTTTTTGATTGCATCAGTATGAATGTGATAGTTTGCTTTGCTTAAAATTCGTTTTACATTCCACTCTAAGTTGTATTGATTACTTTCAATCTCTTTTAATCGCTGAAACTCTCTAATTACAAGAAGTTTAAATTCTGGACTAATCCAAGTGCCAAGTTCAAATGCGATGTCTTTATGTGCATAAGTGCCTCCATATCTTCCTGCTTTTGCAACAATTCCAATGGCATTAGTTCTCTCAATCCATTGTTTTACAGACATAGTAAATCTATTCACTCCAGCTTCAGACATAATTACACCGAATTCGGTATAATTAAAATTTGGATTATAGATTTTTTCCCAAACGCCAAGAAATTCTATTGTGTTTTTATTGCTTAACCATTTGAATATCAAACCTCCGCTTTCTTTGTGTTTCAACATATCTGTTAGGCTGATATAATCCTCTTCGTTATGTTGGGTAATGTGAATTATTGTCTCTTCAACCTGTATTTGCTTGGTCTTGTTATCCATCTTGCTTGATTTTGTTTTTCCAAAAATACACAAATCAAAGTACTTTCTTGTATTAAGCAGGAAGCTCTTTCACAATGTCCGCTAACGGCGAACTGTATGGTGCGCAGGGCATTAGAAATCACTAACTTTTCAAGCCGCTAAGTAGCCGAAGCGCAGGTTTGATACCTGCGGATTAGGCACGCCGTCGAAGCTGTGCTTCGGCGGTGCTGAAAAAAGTGCAAAAGCCTCAAATTCAGTATATCTGCCCTATGCAATATGACAGATTGTTATGGCTTCGTTTTAGTCTTGTTTAAAAATATGTCTTAACAGCAAATTCAAATTGATTTATGAAAATCTCTTTAAAGTTTGATATGTTGTTCTGTTCGTAAAATAAAAGCATCGCTTTCTTATAATCAATCGAATCAACTGTCCGAAATGATAAAGGACAATATTTTTCATTCATTAACAGCGCATTGCTAACTATCCTTGCAGTTCTCTTATTTCCATCCATAAATGGCTGAATGTAAGAAATCAGGACTAATGCCAAGAATGCTTTTTCAAAGATGTTTTCTTTTTTGTTTATCAAGCTACAAGTGTCTTGTAAGGCTTCTTTGATTTGAAATTCATTATCTAAAGGTCTGTAATTTGTTCCCGAAATACCGACACGTCGTGTTCGTAAATTTCTTTCAACATCTAATTCTTTTGTCAATATGTTGTGTATATCTTCAATTTTAGCTATAGTTAATGGATTAAGATAATCTGGGTTGTCAATAATAAAGTCAAGAGCATCTTTATGATTTAAAAGCATTGTCGCTTCTTCTTTTGTTTTTCCTGAGGCAGTTTCTTTTTCTTTTAAAAGTTTTTCTGTCTCTAGCAAAGAATAAGTATTTCCTTCAATTTGTGATGATTTCCAGCTTAAATCGATTGCTAAACGTTCAAATTCTTTTTTGTATTCACTTTCAGATAATTGAGAAATATTTTCGCTAAACTTCGTTTGTAGTTTGTCTAGTTTTAATAACTCACTATCCGTGAATAAGTTGTTTTTTGCGAGAACATCATTTATAATCGAGAAATCAAAATTTTCTTTAATATTTCTTTCGTCAATTTCTTGTTTATAATATTCGTCAATATCAATTGGTTGAATAACTTTAAAAGCAGGAGAAATAATATATTTAGTTCCTTTTCCTTGACCTATTGATGATATATAGTTTTCTGAGATTAGCTTAGTTAAAATCCTTTTTAGGGTAGCATAACTCACGGAAATATCGACTCCATCAAATATTTCTTTTGATGAACTTTCTCCTGATTTTTTAATGAAATCAATAATTTGCTGTTCTCTTTGTTCAATCATATTTTATGTTTTAGCTCACAAAGATAAGCTTTTAAGCTCATATTGTATTTGTTTTGAGCTGAAACTTGTTTTTAAATGAGCCATAACGGTGAACTGTATGTTACGTAGGGCATTTTAAAGCACTTTCCTGTCAGGCTACTAAATAGCCGAAGCGCAGGTTTGATACCTGCGGATTAGGCACGCCGTCGAAGCTGCGCTTCGGCGGTGCTGAAAAAAGCGCAAACGCTTCAAATTTAGTATATCTGCCCTATGCAATATACAAAATGTTATGCGCTGTTTTTAACTCATTATCAGGTCTTTTTTCCTTAGTTTTAGTTTTGGTTTATTAAGTCGTTCAATTGTACTCTTAATCTGTTCTCTTGTCTCGTTTTGTAAGTATGTTGGAATTAATTTCGATAATTCAATATGTAAGACTCTATGGATTATTATTAAATCTTTCATTGAAAATTGAGATACACCATTTATCAACTCTGACATATACGATTTTTTATGGCTTAATAGCTCTCCTAAATCTGTTTGTGTCATGTCATACGTTTTCAATTTTTTGCGTATTGCATCTTTCCTTTGGGTAATAAATCTTTGCTCAATTTCAATTAATTGCTCTGCTGTTTCTGCTTCATCAAACCTTTCATCTGGGATATTCTCAGTATCAGACCAGTTTTTTTGTTCATATTCTTGTATTAGTTTGAACAATTTGTCATGAATCGGTTTTAATTCTTTATCCTCTTTTACCATTAATCTCAATTTACGGTCGAGGAGAAGTGCCTTTTGTAAATCGTATTCATTATCCAATTGTTGGATATTTTCAATTTCGCGTATGTTAATTAAGTCTTTCATTGTTTTATTTTTAAATCCAACCATTGTTTTTAAGCCATTTCTTTATCGTATTCCGATTGTTTTTGAATGTTTTTTCATAATCGTCATGTGAACCAGCCCAAATAATTCGAGCCCTTTTATCTTCGTCAAATTCGACTAAAATCATTGTCCTGTGGATATTGATATTGAAGAAATAGAAACCATCGCTATGTACGCAATCTGCATCTGGTCTTGTTTCTTGCAGCTCTAATTGTGATTCCCATTCGTTTGTCAGAATATCATCAATTAATTTGTCAATTTCTTTAATCAACTTTGTGTTTCCACGGTTCTTTCGTTTTAATCTTTCGAGTAAACTTCTATTAAGTAAATTCACATCAAAAATTTTTCCACAAAGATATGTAAAGTTCAAACTAAATCTGAACTTTCATGGTGTTTTTTTTGATTTTACTGTTTTGATTGTACTTGCAGTATCGAAAATGTCCCGTCCTAAAATAGGGCAGTGGCGAATTACGGTGCGATTGTCTGTCCGCGAGGACAAGGACAATCAGGCAGGAATCCAAGCTGCGCATACACACACCGAAACCGCTATGCAATATATAAATTTGTTAGGGAGAGTAGTTTTATTATAAAAAAGTCAATCCAATTCTTTTATCTAATCCTTTTTCAAAAATCCTGATTAATGTTGATAGTTGAATATTCCCTTTTGCATTCTCAATTTTTGAGATATAACTCTTTTTAGTTCCAGCTTTTGCTGCTAATTGCTCTTGAGTCAATTTAGCATCTTTTCTAGCTTCTTTTAACATCTCACTGATTATGAACATTTGAGCATTTTCTTCAAATTCATTTCTGCTATCAGAGCCAATTGGTCCATGTTCAAGCTCCAATAATTCATCAAAATCTGTTATTCCTTTATAATCAGTCATATTATTTGTTTTTAAAGTATTCATCTTTTAGTCTCATTGCTTTTTCAATCTCAGTTTTGGGAGTCTTTTGCGTTTTTTTCTGAAATCCGTTAAATAAAACAACTAATTTTCCTTTGTCGAAACAGCAAAAAACTCTGTAAATATTTGATTTATATTCTACTCTAACTTCGAATAGTCCATCATATCCAGTCATGGGAGCGAGAAATTTTTTAGGGACTTTTTCAACTTGTCGAATTAATTCAAAGACATATTTAAATTTTGATTTAACATCAATATCTAAGTCTTTATAAAAGTCTATAAAATAGTCCTGATAAAAAATTATCTTTCTTTTCATTTTACAAAGTTATCTTTTGAGATAACAAAATAAAAATAAAATCAATATTTTTTTAGGAAAATGATGTTGGATTTTGTCGCTAATTCTATTCACCCTAACGCAGAAATAAATGCAGTTAGAGATGCAAAAAATAATTATTGATACAAATCTGCCCTGATTTCAAATTCTATTCCGACAAAGATGCTATACGAATACAACCTGTAACCTGAAACCTGTAACCCCCAATCCCCTTTCAGGGCTCCACAACCTCGTAACTGTCTTTCCCCACAAACAACAGTGCGGCATAGCGTAGGTCCGCCCGGTTTTTGAATCGTTCCGAGTTGCGGTAGCGTTCGAGTTGGGCTATCGCTTCAGCTTTTTTCTCGGGCAACAGGCTTTCGTCCCCCTTTTTCAGGTATTTCACCTCCCACGCCCACTCGTAGCGGATGTCGGGCAACAGAGGGCTTCGTCCGAGCCAAATGTCAACGTAGCCGGTTTCCACTTCAAGCTCGCTTATTGGCACATAAATCCGGCTCTGGAACAAACCGTTCAGCAGCATTATCTTGATGTATTTTTCATCGAATCGTACCAGGTCGCGGTTCGAAAGGCGGGCGAACACGTTTTCCGACACATAGCCTACATAAGGCAAGGGGTTGCCATGGTATGCCAGCTCCCGGATGGCAGCTTTCTGGGCAGAAAGATCGACCAGCACGTCCCCGTTAAGTTCCCTTGTCAGACGCATGAGATATTCCCAATAGATGGTCTTTACGGAATAGTTGGGGATTTTAAGGTAGGTACTCCCCATCTCGAATCTGTCGATGGTGAGCAGGCCCATGTAAAAAAGCAGCGACACAAAGTAGTCAGTGTCTTCCAGCCTGCCTATAGAAAACTTGCTGGCAATGTCGGAAACAATCCCGTTTTCTTTCACTATGGACAACAACTGTTCGCGGTTTTTCTCGTCCTGTGCCAAACGCTGCAAACGGCCGTAATCGGTCTTAAGGTTGTCGTCAATGATGTTTTTAGGGGGCTTTTTTTCGTCAAGCACCTGGCTGAAGAAATACAGCACCATTGAAGGGTTGTATACCCTGTTTTCCCCGTCTTCGTGGAACAGGTAGCCATCGTAGTACATCCCCATGTCAACGTTGATGTGCTGGGGATCCACACCTGCCGCGAGCATCATCTCCCCTACTTCCCCCTGCGTGAAGCCCATCATTTCGTTGTAGGTCCGCTTTAGTGACAGGTTGGCGGCAATGTTGAAGCCGCTGGTCAGGTCGTCGAGCATAACGGGAGAGATGCCTGTGATGAAGATGCGGTCCAGCACGTCGGAGGTGCCTATCTTTAAAATCTCGAAGAAGTCGCGGACCATGCCGTTGGCGCGAACCATGCGGCGGTAAACGTCCCCGCCCAAAAGGTTGCCCATGGCAATCAGGTCGTTGGCAAAGTGATCGTACTCGTCTATAAGCACGTAAATCTTTTTTCCTGCCGATTCTGCGATGCCAAATGCCAATTGGAGGGCATTTACCCCCCGTTTCTCTTCTTTTATCCTCTGGGCAACATCGGCAACACCCGGGACAAGTTTTGAATAATTGTTCAAGAACAACAATACCGTGTCCTGTACATTTTGGGAAAAAGAAATTTTGAAAGCCTCTTCGCCAGAAGTGTCTATCCCCGAAAAGTTGAACCGCATCACCATGTAGCTGTTCCGCCGGGGCGTGGGCTTATTGCCTACATACAAGCCCCCGAACAGTTTCTCGAAATCACCGGCACGGTTCAGGTCGTAATAGTGCAGCAGGGTGGAAAAGAACAGGCTCTTGCCAAACTTGCGAGGGCGGATAAAAAACTGGTATGGGTTGGTCTCGTTTTCCAACAGTTCGATAAAACGTGTCTTGTCGATGTGCAATAATTTTCTTCTATCACGCTACTAAAATTGGAAATCCCGTATGGTAGACGTTTGTACATTTTTTTCGTTTTGTTACGTGCCGGATATTGTCCCCAAATTTAGGGAAAAAAGAGACAAGGCAAAAGAGGAAAGTAAAAAGCAAATGAGTTGATATTGTCAGAAGAATATGTAATTTTCATCGCTACGATGTTTTTCACCTAAATAGGTGAAAAATTTTTAATCGGCAAAGTCCGGAAACAATTATGTTACTGGACTTTCTGATTATTTAACTTTTTATTGTGCGGATTTAAGGGTAATATTCAATATAAAGGATTATATTTTATAAATCCAGTTCAATGGCTTACTTTTACAATCTTGTTACTTAATAAAAATGTAATGGCAAAAAAGAAAAAAGGCAAAGTAATACAAATGCTTAGTCCTGAAAATTACATACGTCAAAAAGCCCGGGCGTTGCCCATATACGAGTGTGTGGTAAACAAAGACTGGGAAGAAAGCGGCCTTGCCGATATTATAGTGGCAAGGAAGCACACCAATGGCAATTTAACGGTTGGGTTGTTCCTTGCCGATTTAAAATGCCTGGGGATAAAAAACGCACATTACCGTTTCAATATTTCGCAGACCGAATACTGCGACCTTTTGTTCAATGCGGGAGAAACAGGGGAAATGATCCCCATCCCCTACCCATTGGCACACAACATTGTATTTGCCGGAATCGAATTTGCCGATGATTACGGGTTCGTCCCCCATCAAAGCTTTTCGGTGGCACAATATATCCTCGAAGAGGACACTGATGATATTGAACTGATTGAAATAGGATGCGGAGGCGAAGATGGCAAACCGCTTTATGTACGGGGGCCGCACGAAGACAATGTCCGCGCAAACCAGATAATTGCCCAACTTGAAAAAAATGCCGGACCGGGAAATTATAACTTTATTAACGAGCTGGGGGTTGACAACTTTGACGGTGGAGGCTTTGGGGACGATGAAGGGGAATGGGGAGAAGACGAATGTGTGATATTTGCCGACAGGATCAATGAATTTTTGGAACTGCTCCCAAAGGTTGACATCCTGCAAGGGGCAGAAGAAAGGGAACATTTTCTCAATCTTGTCGACTCAATAGTTGAACCTTTCGTTGAACCTGAAAAAGCAGATAGACTGTATGGAAAACTGCTTTCAGGATTTGACAAAATTGAGATAGTGGATGAGCCTTTCGATGAGTTCATTGGCATAGCCCCCAAGATAGAATCCGACCGGGACAAGATAACCGAACAACTTGATAAAGTATTAAACTCCTCAGTGGAGAATGTTAAAGATTTACGGGAAGGACTGGAAAGGACAATGGAAAGTATACCCGGAACCCCTTTGTTGCATTTTGCCGAACTTGTATTATTGCACCTTGAAGAATCTTCCGGGTTTGAAGATAAAGTTGAAAGTTACCACAAAAAATTCCCCGGCTATCCGTTGATAAAAATCTTTTGGGCAAATTTACGGCATACTAAAAACAGGCAACAGTATAGTGCAGAAAGTATATTCGAAGAAGGGACAAATAAATTTTTCGGGGAAAGGGCGAAATTGCACCCTGTAGAGATATATCAATATATACAATTTTTGGCACTTGCATCAATGGGAGAAAAAAACATAAACTGCCTTGATATTTTAAGCGGTGCAATTGAAGAGATTGGCATAAAAGAAATATTTTGCCAGCAAATCTTTTCTATCATTGCTATTGGTAAAATAAGTTTTGTTTTATCGCTGGCAGAAAAGATGGGCAAATATCAAGAAGAAGCCGGACAAAGCTAAACGGCGATCAAAAGGCGCGTATCCGTACATAACGGATATGCAATCAAAATCTATTGGCCCCTTTCTTTTTGCATTATAACTATTGGTTTTTTATAAAGGCGGTTCCTGTATTGTTTTGGGGACATACCCATACGTTTGATAAAATCTTTCGAAAAGTAATAAGGGTCGGTGTAGCCCAACCGAAAGCTGATTTCCTTAATTTTCATACGGCTGAAATCCAGGTATTCGCATGCTTTTGTAATTTTAAGGTGCGAGAAGTAGCTTATGGGGCTGTATGATGTCTTTTTCCTGAAAATAGTTGTAAGGTACGATTGGGAATATCCCGCCTCCCTGGCTATCTCGTTGAGCGTTAGTTTTTTGTTAAGGTTCTGTTCCATAAACTGTATGGCATGTGCTATACCAGGGTTTTGCTCCTCAACAAAATCATCGCTTGTTTTGCTGGCATATATAAAAGTGGCCAACAAATGCCCGAATGCCATATTTATATATTCAAAGTTGGCATTATGGTATCCTTTTGTCAGGTTGTTGAACAGCTCATCGAAAAGCATGGCCCTGTTTGCTACCATGTTGTTTGCCGAAGGCACCAGGTCGCGGACAACCGTGAAATCTTTTTCCATGATTTTGCTCTTAGTGCCATTAAATTTGCATGTATAGAATATTGCCGGTCCTGTGTTGCCCGTATATATCTTAAAAACGAAATTCTCGGGGACGATACAATACTGGTTTTGCTTGAACGGTATAATGTCATTGGCGATTTCCAGGGTTGAGCCCCCACGGGCACAAAATATCAGGAGGTGGTCGGCCAGTTTGATCTTTTCTGCCCACAAAGTTTGCTTTTCAAGCAATATTTCCGACAAACCGCACAGGTACAGGTCTTTTGTTATAGGGCTTTTTCGCTGTTCCTCAACAATGTTGGCCGGGATTTTATAAAAACGTTTTTTTACAATCATTGAATAAAGAAAGGTTCATATAAGTAAAAAAAGTAATATTTTCCATCTTTATCAAAAAAAACACTATTTTTTATACATTATTTTGCCAATAATTTTGTCAGCAGATAATTAATAAAATACTAAACGGATGAGCGAATTGTTACTAAAACTTGCAGAATGTGTTGAATTTGGGAAAATCAACATGGCTTCCCCTTTCCCCCCTCAAATGAAAGGGCAGAAGGGTGCAGACGAGATTACCCGCGAAGCATTGGATCAGGGTATTGAACCACAGGAGATACTTACAAAGGGCTTAATGCCAGGGATGGAACGGATAGGTATCAAATTCCGGGAAAACAAGGTATTTATACCACAGGTACTGATGTCGGCAAAGGCAATGAGCATGGCCATGCTCCACCTAAAACCATATTTCCTTTCGGGCGCAGCCAAACAAAAAGGCACTTTTATTATCGGCACGGTTTTGGGCGATCTCCACGACATAGGCAAAAATTTGGTTGGCATGATGGTCGAAGGCAATGGATATAAGGTAGTTGACCTTGGAACAGATGTAAGCTCGCAGAAATTTATTGAAGCTATAAAAGAGAACCCCAATGCCGTTGTAGGCCTGTCGGCATTATTGACCACCACAATGGTAAACATGGAACAAATCACTAAAGAAATCAAGGATTCGGTACCTGGCACACTTGTAACCATAGGGGGAGCCCCGGTGAACGATGACTTTAGGGCGAAAATTGGTGCAGATCATTATTCTCCAGATCCCCAAGGAGTTGTGGAATTTCTTAATTCGAGGCTTGCATCTTAACCGTAACGCCATGAAAGCAAGTATAGATCATTGGTACAAAACCATATTAGGCTCAAAGCAAAAAATTGCATTGCCGATAATGACCCACCCCGGCATTGAATTAATAAATGCCTCGGTATTTGATGCGGTTACCAATGGTGAAGTACATTACAAAGCAATAAAGGCCCTGTCGGAAAAATACCCATTGAAAGCAATAACAATGATTATGGATTTGACAGTTGAGGCTGAGGCATTTGGTTGCAACATTAACTTTGAAGAAAATGAGATACCCGCAGTAAAAGGGCGGCCCATAAACTCGGTAGGTGAGATTGCCAAATTAGAAGTACCTTCCCTGGAAGGGAAAAAAAGGCTTGGCGAATATCTGAAAGCTGCCCGTTTGTCGATTGATAACATTGGGCACCTCCCCGTTTTCCCGGGATGTATCGGCCCGTTTTCGCTTGCCGGGAGGTTGCTGGACATGTCTGAAATAATGGTAGATATTTACCTTTACCCAGACGAAGTCCTTTGTTTGCTCGATAAATGTACCGTATTTATAAAGGAATACATAAAAGCCTACAAACAATTGGGAGCTGACGGTATTATAATGGCCGAGCCGGCAGCAGGACTTTTAGGCGAAGACGAATGCAACCAGTTTTCTTCTGTTTATATAAAACAGATTGTAGAAGAACTCCAGGACGAAGATTTTATGGTTGTCCTCCACAATTGCGGGCATAGGGGCAATTTAACCGCATCGATGTTGTCAACAGGTGCAAAGTCGCTTCATTTTGGCAATGCTGCCGATATGGGATATGTGCTTGAAAATGTACCTGGGGATATATTGGTAATGGGGAATATAGATCCTGTAAATGTGCTGCAAACAGGAGACCCAGTATTTGTAAGGGAGGAGACAAGGAAATTGCTTGAATTGGCTGCCGGGTATCCAAATTTTGTTGTTTCATCAGGTTGCGACATGCCCCCGGCAGTGCCACATAGCAATATCGAAGCCTTTTTTAGGGCTGTTGACGAATTCAATATTAAATGATCAAGGACTATCAGTTTAACTTTAGCGAACTGCCGATTGCCCGGGCTGAAATATCGGGGCTGATGGGCTTCGGTGGCGAAGAAATGCCCGAACCTTTTTGCAACTATCTTGACGAGGCTTTTATGCTGGCAGATGGGCTGTGCAGCATAAAAGGCTCCGTATATGTTTCGGGCGAGGTTGCCTTTAACCCTGATTATTCTGCATTTTCGATAGAAGGGAAAATTTTTGGCGCGGGCAAATTAGTTACGCGCCAGCTAAAGGGGGCATCAAAATTAGCTCTTTTTATATGCACGGCAGGAGAGGGGATCGGTCAATTGTCGCAGGATTTGTTGCATGGCAACGATCCTGCCAAAGGTTATGTTTACGATGTACTAGGCTCGGTTACGGCAGAAAAGGCCATGGATGCGATACAGGAGGATTTTGGGGAAGGGTTGCTTGCTTCCGGGATAAAAATAACAAACCGGTACAGCCCGGGTTATTGCAACTGGGACGTAAAAGATCAACACCAGTTGTTTTCTTTTTTCCCCGAAAAACATTGCGGCATTTCCCTTAACCGATCGGCATTAATGCACCCTATAAAATCAGTTAGCGGGGTAATAGGGCTTGGCAGTAATGTAAAGTTCAACAAATATTATTGTGAAATTTGCAACAGCCCTACCTGCATTTACCGCAATTTGAGGGGGCGTGATAATACATAAATTATTATATTATAAAAATTTGCCAGATCACTGAAATACGAAATCTTTCTTCCAGAAACCTGGCAAATTAGAATTTCTAGATAATGTTTTACCAGATCATGATTCAATCTGTAGCTTATCAAAAAGACGGAATAAAATGTAAATTCCAATAAGTGCAATTAAGCTAAGAATAATCCCATAAAGCAAATTGCTGTATATAAAAAAACCTATTGCAAAAAGCGAAGAATAAATCGAAGCACATCCTATAAAAACACAACTAATCATAACAGGCATTTCCCAAGCTACTCCCTTCTTTTTATTAATTTCAATGCCTTTCCCCTCAGCTCTTTTTATTATTTTTTGCCATCCGGGGCCTCCGGGATGAGTGGTCGCATAAAACTTTTCTAAAGTTTCCTGTTTTTCTGGCTTGGTAATAAGAGTAGTTATTATCCAAACAATAGTTGTTAATGTAACATTTATTAAAAGCTTTACAGTAAAGCCATCCAATATTGTTGTAGATACCGTTTCGTCCTTTACAAAGAATATCAAAATTATTGCCGTCAACGTTGCAAAAAACGTTGCTACTAGCTCTGTCCATGCATTTATTCGCCACCAAAACCATCTTAAAAGATATATGGCACCTGAGCCCGCACCTGAAAGAAGCATTGTATTAAATGCCTGCGTTGCATTATTTAAAAAGGTCAATGCGATTAATCCGGAAATTACCATTAAAATTACAGTATTTACTCTTCCGGCTTTAACTAATTCTTTCTCTGAAGCATTTGGCCGGAAAAATCTTTTATAAAAATCGTTGACCAAATAAGAAGATCCCCAATTTAAATGAGTTCCAACAGTAGACATATATGCTGCGATGATGGATGCCACAACTAATCCCAACCAACCAGGATTTAATTTTGAAAGCATAACCGGATAGGCAATATCATTTTTCAAGTAGGTTTCAGAAATATTGGGAAACTCCGCATGTATGGCATCCAAATCAGGATAAATGATAATTGATGCAAGGGCAACTATTATCCAGGGCCAGGGACGTAAGGCATAGTGCATAAAATTAAAAAAAAGTGTTGCCCCAACGGCATTCTTTTCATTCTTTGCTGAAAGCATTCGCTGTGCAATGTATCCGCCTCCGCCCGGTTCTGCCCCCGGGTACCATACCGCCCACCACTGAACAGCTATCGGAATTATTAATAGAGGAATAAACATGCTGGGATTACTAAAATCAGGTACAAAACTGGTTTTATCACCTAATTGTTCAATCATCCCCGATAATCCCCCTATATTTTGAATTTCGGGTTGTTTGATTGCAACAACAGCAGCTAGAACAGCACCAAACATTGCTATTGAATATTGGAAAAAATCGGCCCAAACCACTCCACGCAATCCTCCCAGGCCGGCATATATTACTACAAAAAATGAGGCGACCACAATTATTTTCCAAGGTTCAAGCCCGAACATAACATTGCCAATTTTTATGGCAGCCAAAGATACAGTCCCAATAATCAATGTATTAAAAAATAAGCCCAGGTAAACTGCCCGGAAACCTCTTAAAAAAGACGCTGCTTTCCCTGAATATCTTAATTCATAAAACTCCAAGTCTGTTAATACATTTGACCTTCGCCAAAGTTTAGCATAAATAAAAACGGTTACCATGCCGGTTATTAAAAATGCCCACCATGCCCAGTTCTTTGCCACACCGGATTCACGCACCATGCCTGCCACCAAATTTGGAGTGTCTGCCGAAAAAGTACAGGCAACCATTGAAACACCTAACAACCACCAAGGCATGTTTCTACCACCAAGAAAAAACTCTGCCGTATTTTTTCCTGCCTTTTGGGATGCTAAATACCCAATAAGTAAAATTATACTGAAAAAGATTATTAATATTATCCAGTCTACGGTAATGAGTTTCATAAATTTACTATATGAAAATTTGTTTATAACCTCTTTTATTCATAATTTCTTGCTACGTCCACAAGTTTTTTTATATTCTCCGATGGTGTTTCACCAGGTATGGCACATCCGGCATTAATAATAAGTCGCGGTGTATTATTGAACAATTCAATAAGTTCTTTCATTTTTTCTTCGACTATGGTTGTACTGCCAAATGCTAAAACTCCTGATGGATCAATGTTCCCACTAAATGTTATATTTCTTTTTCTACAAATATCATGAACCAAATGAATGTTAGTTTTATAATCCAATTCTAGTGCATCAGTATTTGTCTCGACCATTTTATCCAATATTAAATCAGTGTTGCCACAGATATGCAGCATATATGGTTTCTTAGAATTTTTCGCTTCTTCAACAACTTTTTTTTCGTAGGGCAATGCATATTTTTGATACATTTCAGGAGAGATCATATCAGGTCCGGCAGTACTATCTCCATTGGATACCATATCTACACCAGTTTCAGCCATTAATCTAATAAACTGACAACTTGCATCCGTACAAAAATCAAGAAGTTCAAATACCAAGTCGTCCTCATTTAATAAATCCATCATCCACTCCGAAGGAGACCTCATCATACTCGCTAACGAAAAAGGAGCCTGATCGCAATTTCCCCGGATATATTTTTCTTCACCAAAATGCTTCTTAACAATGCGACAAGCCTCTAACCAAATTTGGATTCTTTCATCTGTTGAAATATTAGCAGGCTCCAACTCTCTTACTTGTTCAAGCAAATTTATAAATGGTTTGTGAACTCTTGCCGGACTATTAACAGGAAAATCTACCGGTACTCCAACTGCTCCTGCGAGTGTTGCAGTATCAACATCAATCAATACCCCATCCAGATCATATTTTTCAACAGCATAAATATGTGCATTGGCAATGATCTTAGGATCTTCACGATACTGCTTCATTGAAACACCATATTCTTTTGCAGCCACTAAAAAGTTATGAAGTAAAACCGGTCTTTTATCAGGCCACTCGCCTTCTATTACAGCATCAACTCGTTGCTTCCCATTCATATAAGTATTTTTTTCAAATTAAGTTAAACTTGTCAGTTTCCCATATAATAAATATCCAACAGTTTTAATGATGAATAGTGTTCACAAAGCCGTTGTTCAAAGTCATCCCAATTTTTATGCTTATTTTCAATCCACCCAACTTCTGCCAAAGCCAAAAGGCGTGGGAAAATCTGGCGATCCATGTTGGGTTCTGTCCTATCGATATGTGACCAGAAATTAGCCTGGACACCTATGACGTGTTCAGGATTAACATTACTAAGGCTACCTGATATTGGTTCAAATGAATATACCTTTTTTGTCGATATATTGCTATACGGATAATCGAAATAACAATGGGAAGTAGGGCTCATAATCACATCATTGCCTTGATTTAAAGCATTAATTACCACATCTTGTTTATTACTTCGCCATAACATCACTGTTGCTGTTTTACTTAGTCCCCCTTCAATAATTTCATCCCATCCAATTAGCTTTTTATTTTTACTATTCATAAATTTTTCTATTCGTTTAATAAACCAACTTTGTAATTCATCTTCATTTTTTAATCCCTCATCTTTAATCCTTTTTTGACACAGAGGACAGGTTTCCCAATATGTTTTTGGTGCTTCATCGCCTCCAATATGAATATATTCTGACGGGAACAATTCAATTACTTCAGAAAGAACATTTTCAAGGAACTCAAATGTTTCCTCTTTTCCAGCACAAAATATCTTTTTGTGAATACCCGGACCTTTAAAAAAAGGATGAACTGATAATCTCTCGCCAGTACAGGATAAATTGGGGTATGCTGAAAATACTTCTGTTGTGTGGCCTGGCATTTCAATCTCCGGGATAATTTCCACATTTCTCTCTTTTGCATACTGTACTAATTCCCGAATATCATCCTTCGATAAATAGCCTTCCCGTTCCGGCAGCTCATGATAAGCAGTGTCAAATTTAGATGCTATCTCTGTTAATCCCGAATATTTATCGATTTCTATTCTCCATCCCTGATCATCAGTAAGATGCATATGCAATTTATTCATCTTATAATATGAAAGCGCATCAATGTATTTTTTTGTTTGTCCAACATTCCAAAAAGTACGACTATAATCAATCATTAATCCTCTCCATCTAAATCGCGGTTTATCCACTATTTTCACACATGGGAGTTCCCATTTAATATTACTAACCATTGCATCTCTTAAGATCTTTTTTGGAAATAATTGACGTAAGGTTTGAAATCCCCAGAATATACCTTGTTCGTTATAAGCAGAAATCAGTACTTTATTATTCAAAATATCTAATTTATAGCCTTCTTTTCCAAGAAAGGATAAAGTATCCAATAATTTACATTCAATTATATTTTCTTTCACATTCTGCTTATTAACCGGAAGTAAATAGCCTGTAGCCGGAGAGAGATAATCTCTCAATTGTTCAGCTTTTTTTATTAATTCTGGATCTACTTTAATTGATGTTTTATCTGTTAATTCAAACGTGCCCTGTAACACATTAATATTCGAGGGCGCAGGAATTATATTTATGTTTGCCTCAGTTTCACTTTTTAATGGTTTCCCGAATGAAAATAATACCACAACAGGAAAAAATACCCACAATATATTTTTCATAACTCTATATTTAAATACCATCGATCGCACAGTTTTTCTTTTATACATAATTGAATTTGTAAGCCGACTTATTCTCTGTTTGGAACAAATATTTTGATTTTGCCATAGCACTAAGTCGTTAACAGAAATAAATTTATCCATTTGCCTTTCCCATCAATGATTCTATGGTAATTGGGATTTTCACCACTATTTTTGATAATTCATTTTATGTACTGATTTCAAATCTTATGGACAAGAAATAATATTACAGAAACAAATTATCCCACAATAGGGAAATCCCTTTTATTTTACAAATATTCTGAAGGAAACCTCCACGGTGCGCGGTATTCAGGTATAGCCCTTCTTGCAGCTTCTTTGTCACCAATTATTTGTTCTGTTACAGGATCAAATTTTATGGAACGCCCAAGTTGCATCGACAAAACACTTAAAGTAACAGGTATATCTACTTTAATGTGGTATTCTGCATTAACTGATGGTTGTTTGCGTGACTTGATACACTCTACCCATTCGAGTTCATGTCCAGGGGATGAAGGAATAGACATAGGGGGTGTTTCCATTCCTTTCATCCTATCACCTTCGGGAATTAAAAAATGTGAAGAATAATCAGTAATCAAGGTTCCATTCGATCCATGGAAATAAATCCCTAATCTTCTTCTTGCTCCAGTTTCATATCCAACACCTGTTTTATCCATTCCCTGAAAAGCCCCCCCATGGCTATTCGTAGATGAATTCATCCAAGTCATGGTCATTTTCGGATATTTCCATATAACCTCATGATTGTCATATGCATCACCATCATCTTTAATAATAAATCTTCCCCCCATCGCACTTATTTCGGTTGGATAATCCAGGTCCATAGCCCATATGGGTAAATCAATAATATGAGGAGCCATCCCCGGTGTCCATCCATTGCTAAAATCCATCCAAAAACAGTGATAAAATGCATCCTTCACTAAATTGGGATTAAATAGTTGCATTGGTGCAGGTCCCACCCACATATCCCAATCCAGATCTTTGGGAACTCTCGTTGTGCTGTTACCTAAACCTATGCCTCTTGGTGCTTCGTTCATAACAAAAAATGTTCTAACTGTAGCAATATCTCCCAAATTGCCAGAACGAATCAATTCAACCATTCTGCGATAATGATCACTAGCGTGGATTTGAGTCCCGATTTGACTAATTACATTGTTTTCCCTTATAGCATTACGCACTGCAATACTTTCGCCCAAATGCATGGTCATTGGTTTTTGCAAATAAATATCCAACCCGGCCTCAGCCGCTTCAATGGCCTGCAACGCATGCCAATGCGCAGGTGTGGCAATAATAACTGCATCCAATCCATCGTGTTGAAGCAATTTTCTGTAATCTGTATATCCTGCACACGTATTTTTAAACTTATCTACTATCGGATCCAATCTGTCTTTCCAAACGTCACATGCAGCTGTTACAACAACATCAGGATGACTTGACGCAGCGTTCAGGTTAGCTTTTCCCAAAGATCCACATCCAATAATACCCAAATTAATTTTATCGCTGGGAGCAGTACCTACAGTTCCGGCAAGCACAGAAGATTTAACAATAAAAGGGGCTGTTATCGCTGCTGCGGTAGTAGATCTTATGAATTTTCTTCTTGAAAATTGAGCCTGATTTTTTAGCGTATTCATTTTATATTGATCTTAATTTACACTTTAATTAATTAGTTATCATTTATCTGCACTAATTGGTGTCAGTTCTGAATTATATACATCCCATCTGGCTTTCGATATGTCATCACTGGGCTTACCTCCATTATGAATAATTAATCTATACCGAAGAATTAAGGGCTTTTCTTTACTTAACCGATACCTGGAACCTGGAGAAGGAAATGTGGGTTGTACCCATGATAAATTTGGATATTCTGCCCATGCACCGGGATATTCAGGATTCATGGCATGTTGCAAAACCATCAATCCTGATTTAGACCTATCCCCTTCAAAAATTCCATTAAAGTCGGACCAGGCCCTTACGGGATTGGAGTTTGGCTTATCTGTAAAATAAGAAATATCCTGTTCTTCAGGAGTCTGCATTCGAATATTTAGTCCGCCATAACTATTGGTAAATCGCGTAGCAATGGAAACACTATCTTCCAAAGCGTTTAAACTTATTGTCAAATCGACAATTCTGCTGTTCGACATCGATCGATGTACCCTGATTATTACATGTTCCCTTACTATCGGTTTTTTATTTTCCCAAAACCACAAATTTTCCGCATTAACCTGGGCATATACAGGACCACCTTCATATTCAATATTTCCTGTTGGACGGGCAAATACCCTCTGCAAAGCATATATGTCACCACGCTGACCGTTATATTCAACTTCTGGCCACGCCCAAAATATTCCCCTGTGATGCGGATGCCCTCCATCCGGCCAATCACGGGTTAACATTTCTCCATTTAAGCCATATAAAGGATGGATATAATCGTTTCTTGGTACCGAGTAAATACTTGATGTTACAACAGTATCCTTAGGAAAGGTTGGATGTGCTTTGAGGTATTCTTCATAATATGGCCCCGACATCCTTAAAAATTCGAGTTGCTTGTTTTTATTACTTTCCGGTCGGATTACATCTTTTTCAAAAACTTTATTGTAATTGTATTGTAAAATCTTTTTATCCCCTTCGCTAATTACGACCTGTCCAATAGAATCTTCCTCCACTTTAACAATATTTTGGGAAGGTGATTCTTTATTGACCAGTTTAAACTTATGTATTCCGGGGTTTCCATCTGGCATTATCATTACCAGTTGTGAATTTATCCCGGTTTTGTCTTTTTTTAATTGAACAGGGATTTCTTTTTCATTTTCAGAAATTTCAACCAATACCAAACGGTTTTCGTAAGCCGCCTGTAAATACTTCTCGGTTAAATTAACCTCTATTGAAACAGGAGCATTTGTTTCTCCCAAAATCCCTTCGTTATCATTAATCGTTATTACATTCTTCCGGCAAGAACAAGCAAATGCAATCAATAAAACCGAGGCTAACATTATTTTTACAGAAGATGTTAATATTTTCATTTTAATTCTTTAACATGGTTAATTCACTAACAACCTATTCGAAAATGAATGTGTTTGTCACAAACGTTTTTCTTAAAAAAACTCCAATTTCCTGTAGGATAATATAATTTTTTGCTAGGAAAGATTCAATGGTAATCACAGAGGTTGTCCAAAAAGTTTTTTGTTCGAAATATCCGAAACTTATTGTAACAAATAGTTCCAGATCAACATAGACTTACTTTTTGAACACCCTCTGTACAATTATTTACCAACCCGGATTTTGCTCCAGATTAGGATTCAATGTCAGTTCCTCTGTTGAGATAGGACTCAAATAATCTCTGTCTGACATAAATCCATATCCAGTAGGCAATTGATCTTTAAGAGGATCGAAATATCCTTCCGTTAATTTGTAATCAGCTGCTGACAAATCGGAATAATCAATGCCGTTAAACTTTCCGCCCAACGGACGTTGCCCGATAATGACTTCATCGGCGGCAGCCCAACGGGCAATATCATCCCAACGGAAACTTTCAGCAACTAGTTCTACACGGCGTTCGCGCCGTATCTCATTAATTACCGGGGATAAATCAGGGAACAACCAATTCGGGTCGCTTGGTATATCTGAAATAATTAAATTAGGCATATCTACCCGGTCACGAAGTAATTTGATCGTATTGTCTATATCTTGTTGTGTCAATGTGCCTAATTCGGCCTTTGCTTCTGCATAATTTAATAATACTTCTGCATACCGGAACAAAATCCATCCGGTATAACCATCTGCCTGTGTATCAAGGCTCTTGTGATGAATCGGATCGAAATTCAACGTTTTGTTCATTTGATAACCAGTAGGGCAAACAGTATGCGCAGACTGGTCAACAGCAGGTCGGACAAAGAAGGTGGTATCGCCATCACTTATCTGCAAAGGGAATCCGGGCGTGAAAATAGTTTGTATCAGCCTGGGATCGCGGTTTGTCGTCAATGTTATCAAATCTCCATCGCCTTGGTACAAAGGACTTTCGCTTATCGGTTTTCCATCTGTACATAAATATGATTCGACAAGCGATTTGGTTATGCCAATTCCTCCTCCTTTACCAGTGGCTATCTGGAATTGCCGGGCATGCCCTACTCCTAAATCCAGATCATATTTTTTCCAGAATAGCACTTCTGGATTATCGGAATAATCAATTTCTGAAAAGAAAAAATAATTCCATTCGGGACTGCCAGTTGAGAAAATACTGAATTGTCCGGATTCTATCAAATCATTAGCAGCTTCTGCTGCAAGATTCAGGTATTTTCCCGGGTTTGGATTAGATACCCCAAAAACGCCAGTCTGATATTTTTCCCATGTTCCTTCATACAGGCATACCCTTGATTTAAAAAGGATGGCAATTTCTTTGCTTAACTGTGTTCGGCTTGATTGTTTGCCCGATGGCAGATAATCTATGGCGTTATCAAGGTCTACAATAATGGAATCAATTACCTGATTACGCGGTGTCCGCGCCATATACAATTCTTCCGAATCGGTATTCAATGTTTTAGTAAAATATGGAACGTCACCATATTCCTTTACAAGATCAAAATAAAACCATGCCCGGAAAAAGTAAGCGGCACCAAGAATAGATTCATAAGATTCAAATGACTCCTCGCATCGCTGGTAGTTATTAAAAAAATAATTTATACTCCTTATGTCCGTATAATCCCATCCTCCTGTTGAAGGGACAACACGTGATCCACGCAACCTTTCATTTGCTTCAACATATGTAAAATCATCCGTCTGCATATCTGCTGCAAATACATACTGTAATCGGTCGCTGGTACTTGGATTAAATGCGGTATAAAACTGGTTTACGTACAACTCAAGGTCATCGGCTGTTTTCCAATAATCTTCAGATGATACTTCATCCAAAGGAAACATGTCTAAATCTATGCTATCTTTACATCCGTTTATTGAAGCAACGTACAGAATGAGTATTAATAATTTAAATATATGCGTTCTCATTTTTATTCTTTTATAATGTTAAAATGTAATACTTAAACCTATAGAATAAACGCTCCTTAAAAAATGTATTTTCCCTGTGTAACTACCATAACCACCTAATAAAGCTTCAGGATCAATTAATTTTGTAAGAGAAGTTATGGTTAACAGGTTTTCTCCTGAAATATACAGGCGAGCATTGTTTATATATACTTTTTTCGAAATATTCGATGGAATTGTATAACCTACTGTTAAATTTTTTAACCGTAAATAAGCTGCATTTTGTGTGAAACGGGATTGTATTTGTCTATTCTTCAGATCTTCTGTAGATAAATAGGGTTTCGGATAATAGGCGTCAGTATTAAGTCCTAACATATTAGTTTCATTTTCCGGTCGCCAATAGTCCAATGTAGTGTTATTTCCTTTATGCCACATATTCATATCCCACCAGTAATTTGCATTAAATCCATGAAATGCCGGATCTTGTGCCATAAAGGCATAATCTCTTTTTAACGCTCCCTGCCAGAACATGCTTGCATCAAATCCTTTCCACTTAACACTAAAAGTTAGGCTTGTTAAAAAACGTGAGCTATTATTTCCAATAATTTTATAATCGCCCGGATCGTCAACAGTATAGGTGCCATCGGTGATTATATCATCTCCATCCAAATCCTTATAATGAATATCGCCTGCGCCCCATGTCGGATAAAAAAAGGACTGGTCGGGACCGGCAGCCGCTTCTGCGTCTGTCTGATAGATCCCAACGGTTTCAAGCCCCCAAATTTCACCTACTTTCTTTCCTTCATACCACGTACTTAGCGTTTTTGTAGGGTTGTTGTATTTCTTTACAGTTGATACATTATCCGAAAGCGTTGCTTTTATATTGTACGAAAAATCATTGTTTATTTTGTCGCGCCAACTCAAAACAAGTTCAAACCCATTGGTTTGAAGCGTTGCATTATTGGATTGCGGCACGTCTGTACCAAGCAGGACAGGCAATGCTTCGGAAGGTCCGAACATATTAGTAGTTAACCGGCTAAATATATCGGAATTTATACTCAATCTATTTTTCAGGAAACCCACATCAAAACCGATATTTGTGGTAGTAGATGTTTCCCAAGTCAGATTGGCACTAACAATATCAGGCGCAGTGGTATAAGAAGGGCGTTCGCTATCCATAATCCAATTCAGATTGGTATTAATTCCCAGGTTTGGTAAATACAGATAATTAGGCACATTCTGGTTTCCCAAAGATCCCCACGAGGCTCTTATTTTCAGACTGTTCACATATGGATCAATCGCGGTCCAGAACGATTCTCTTGAAATATTGTAACCCACCGAGAAAGAAGGGAAAAATCCCCAACGAGTGGATTCTTCAAACCTAGAACTGCCATCGTACCTGAAATTACCTTCAAACAGGTATTTTTCCTTGTAGTTGTATTGCAACCTGCCAAAAAAACCTGCAGTTGCCCAATGAGATATGGCATCATCTGTATAATGTTCGCCAACCGCCGTACTGATGGACGGAACATCTGCTACCAACACATTTGTTTTTTTGCTCCAGAGATAGTTATAGTTATCCTGTTCCTTTTCAAAACCGCCCATTATAAGGAAATAATGATCTTTTAGGCTAAACTCATACGAAGAAATAAGATTGAACATTTTATATTTGTCCTCACTGAACGATGTCTGGTAATCGCTAATAGCACTGTCATAGATGATTTTTTCCCCATCCGGATCCGTCCCGTATATTGTTGGATGGTAACTGGTTATTCGTGTATTATCCAGTTTAAAATTGAAATTGAACTGTGTTTTCCAGTTTTTGATCGGCTCAATAATTGTTCCCAACGTTGCCAGATACGAAGACCCGAAATGGCGCTCTCTTGCATTTTTGTCCACCATTGACGGAAGATAGGAAATACTTGACAATGTTCCGTTAGGCAGGTATAAAGGCCTGAATGAGTTTGTCCTGTAAAAATTGTGATATTGGGTTTCCCTACTATACGAACCAGCATTAAAATACTGTGTTATATCATTGATATATTTTGAATTAACTATAAATGTCAGCCAATCCGTAGGTTTTGATGTCAGGTTTGCTGTAATATTATACCGTTTATAATATTCGTTGCCGTACCTTAATTCGCCAGGTTGATCCCAATATCCGGCAGATGCATAATATGAACTGTTTTTACCGCCTCCACTAACACTGGCATCATGTTTTTGGCGTAATACATTCTTCTTATAATAAACATCATAAAACCAGTCGTGGTTGGCATTTCCAGCTAAATCCCAGATATCATTTCCATGCCAGTCATTTACGCCGTCATCCCGCAACCAGGTTTCATCCGTGATTTCACCTGCCATGTATTGCCTGACACGTTCAAATTCATATTCCGTAAATTCTTCAGCCAATCCTGCATTTACACTTGCCTGGTTATGTGCTGTAAAATATTTCAATGTATTTTCCATGTGAGGCATTCCAATGGGGCTTGAAAAAGACATATTGTTATTATATGTAATCCTTATCTTTTCTCCTTGTTCACCTTTCTTGGTTGTAATTAATATCACCCCATAAGGAGCACGGGCTCCATATATTGCCGAAGCTGCTGCATCTTTTAAAACAGAGATTGATCCTACATCATTAGGATTCACAGAATTAATATCCATTGGTATTCCATCAACCAGGATGTAGGGAGAATAATCTCCGGTTAAAGAACCCACTCCCCTGATATTAATAGACATAGAGCCTCCCGGTTCGTTTGAAAACTCGCTTGTTGAAATATTTAAGTTAGGTGCTGCACCTTGAAGCGCTTCCGATACATTTGTAACAGGCCTTTCCCGTATTTGTTCTTGGGTAACCATATCAACAGAACCAGTAAGGTTAACTTTCTTTTGTATGCCGTAACCAACAACAACCACCTCATCCATTCCAACTACATCCTCCAACATAGTTACGTTAATACTTGTTTGATTACCTATCTCAAATTCCTGCGACCTCATGCCTACAAAAGAAAATATCAGGCTTGCATCCCCCGGGACATTGGACAAAAAATAAACCCCATCGGCATTGGTAACGGTACCATTGTTTGTCCCTTTAATAATTACAGTAACCCCCGGAAGCGGCTCCCCGCCCTCATCAGTTACTTTGCCTGAGATAGTCCCTTGCTGTTTTATTACCGATGTCAATTCACTGGAAAGTAAAATTTGGCGGTCGTTAATGCTGTACTTTATCCCAGACCCCTCAAACAGTTGGTTAAGGATACCTGAGATAAACTGCTTTTTGCAATCGATACTTTTCCGCTGGTATATATCGACTTTTGTAGCATCGAACATAAAATAGAATTCGGACTGGTCTTCTATTTTATTCAGGATGTTGATAATTGTTTCGTTTTCTACATCAAGGCTTAAGCGTTTGCTTTGCCCATAACTGCCGATAGCAAAGGTTTGGGTTACTGTTATCAAAATTAATAATGCAACAATCCTCATTCTTTTTAAAAATTTGGATTCCCGGATTTTACACACTCCGAAAATCAATCCATAATAATTTTTTTTCATAAATTTGTTCTGATTTGGATTATTTATAATTCAAGTTAATTTGCCTCTGTCATTCTAAATTGTGAGGCTTACAAATGTTGGAGGGAGATGTTTGCAGCATCTCCTTTTTTCAATCTATATTTACGTCATATCATAAGCTTTAATTTTTTAAGTTAAACAAATACTTACTTTTTAGATATAATAATATTGGGTTTTGCTTCTTTTTCCAAATTATGTTTTATACTACAATTGACATCGCAAACAATACTGATATACCTGAATATTTCTTCGTAACTCTCGTTTTGTATCGTTCCCGAGAAGATAGAGTTATACACTTCCCTATCGCTTACTTCGATGTTAACATTATACCATCGTTTTAGTTTATCAACCACATTCTTCATCGGTTCGTTCTTAAAAATCAATTTTCCGTCCTTCCACGATGAATAAATGGCAGCATCGGCATTACTTATGCTAAATGCACTGTCAACCACAGAATACGTTGCTTTTTCTCCGGGGCGCATTATATAATTAAAGGCTTGGAAGCCCTCATGTGCCAATACCACTTCTCCTGATTCAAGCACAACAGAAATCTCATCATTTTCAGGGTATGTGCCGACATCGAACTTTGTGCCCCGCACTGTTACTATCAGCCCATTGGCATGTACAGAAAAAGGCTTGTCCCCTTTGTGGCAAACATGAAAAAATGCCTGTCCTTTTAGCGAAACCCTTCTGTGTTGCTGGGAAAAATTGCTGGGGTAAGAAAGTGTAGTGCCAGAGTTTAACCAAACAATAGAACTATCGGGCAGGACAATCTTTGAACGCTGCCCGTTATCAGTAGAAACCGAAGTATATAATACTTTCTCAATGGTATCGGTTTTGCCTGCCTTTTGTTTGTTTAGATAATAAATTGACCATCTCCCGAAAAAAATGGATGAACCCTTCTATATATCAACAGCAGCAAAGGATTTAAAGGTTTTTCCGGTGAGGAAAGCTGGTTAAAAAAGGTTATTTTTATGTTGTAGACAAGGACAAATAATCTCAAAAAACCAGCTTATGTCAAAAGTATTAACAAAACAGGTACAGAACAAGATTAGCCGCTATTTTCTTAAGCTTGAAAATCATTTAACCAAGCCAGAATCCCGATGTGTCAGGGAAATGACCACTGGAATATTAAAGACAGGTACAGTGTTAGTAAATAAAATAGCCGGTTGTATTTTTGATACGATATCGTTGAGCCAGACCACTAAGCGCTTTAGGAACCATTACAACAAGAAAGGATTTTTCATGAAATTGTTTCGGGGACATATGCATAGCGTGAAAAGCAAAATATGCCATGGCGATTACATTTTATTCGATGGTTCTGATATTCAAAAGAAATATGCCAAAACGATGGAAGGCCTGGACTATGTAAAAGATGGCGATAAAAAAACCATTGGTCTTGGTTACTGGCTTATGAATGTTGTCCACTTTAGCAAGGATGGAGAAATGACCCCTTTGTACAATAAGCTTTACAGTTTCGACCATGGAGCTAAAAGTGAGAATAAGGAAGTTCTTGATGCAATGAGTGAAATAGATTCGATTATTGATAAAAATGTCACAAAAATATTTGACCGTGGTATGGACCGTCCCATTTGCAGGGATTCGATTATTGCCAATGAAGGTAATTTCAACCTGCGCCTGAAGAAAACGACTAAACTGTTTTACAAAGGTCAGGAAATAGCTGTGAATAAAATAAGCAAAAAAGTTCCGCTGTTCATGAAATTAACAGCAACAAGGATATTGAAAAGCAAAAAAGTTCCGCTGTTTTACGAATGTGGGGCAATTAAAGTCCAGTATAAAATTAAGGGCCGGATGTATGATCTTTGGCTTGTTGTTACTAAAAGGACTAATGGCGGATATTGTTGGTTGTTGACACGTTCACCCAAAGAGGGCATCGTTGAAATAATCAAAGAAGCATTTACGGCATACGGTTTCCGCTGGAAAATCGAAGAGTACCACCGGCATATAAAAGAATGCTACAACCTGGAAGATATCCAGATCAAAACATTCGAAGGACTACAAAGTATGTTGGCCATACTAACCATAGCCATGAGCATCATATACTCATCGCTTTCATCACTGCATACCCGGCTAATGCTTGAAAGTGGAGTGAAGACACTGAACAAAGAAAAGATCTACGAACTGTACAATTTTATTTATTATAAAATCAGTACGATAATAAAAGTCTTACTAGCTAATATGACTCCAAGGGCTTTCCTTCCTCAATTTAATCCATCTCCAAATGACGGACAGTTAAGCCTTTTGTTAAACTTTGAAAATTAAAAACGGGAGATGGTCAATTTGTTTAGATAATAAATTGTTGTAAGCGACAGCAAGAAAAATATCGCTGCCGCATATTTAAGGATCTTAATAATTTGTGGCATCCGTCCCTTTTTTTTGCCTGATATCCTGCCCTGGATTTTCACAAAAGCATTTTCCACCTCATAATCGTTTAATTTTTTTGAGGAAGAGAGTATTGCCCAAGCCGTTTTTAATTTTTGGAATATTTCTATGTTTTCTTCTCGGCCTTCGATCCTTGATAGTACCTTTTCTTTTTCCTCCCAGGTTAGGTTACCCGTAACCAGCTTTAATATGTCCTCTATTTTTTCCATGTTACATATAAATAAAGCATGAACACGGGATTACCCTTGTCCGTGTTTTACATTTTTTATACAATTTGATATGTCAGTATGATAAGGTACAGTAGATTAAAGCACAAACAGGTAAGCAACCAGCGGCAAATAATCTTTCAGGGCAACCTTAAATGTTTTTAACCCTTTTGTAATGTGCCCTTCTACTGTTTTGACCGAGATATTGAGTTCTTCTGCAATTTCCCTGTTTTTCATCTCCCGGAAACGGCTCAGTTCAAATACCGTCCTGCACTGAGGGGGAAGGCTGCTTAATGTCTCCTTGATAATGTGTTCAATTTCCAGGAATGCAAACGAAGAGGTATCTATTGTAGCTAATGTGCCGGTGTTTAAATCCACCTCCCTGGCATCTATTGCATGAGAGAATAACTTTTGCTTGTACTTTCTGTCGCGCAGCCTGTATAAAGCATTGTTTTTTGCCACAGTAAAAAGATATGGCGCCAAGTTGGTATTGTCTTTTAGCCCCTTACGTTTGTCCCACAGTGCCACAAAGGTATCTTGGACAATATTCTCGGCAACATCTTTTAAAGGTATGAACTCTAAAACAAAATAATATAACCTTGGATAATAGTTATTGTATATAACTTTAAAAGCCACCTCATCGCTATCCCTTAATCTTTCAAAAAGTTGTTGTTCGTTTTTGTTCATTAGTTATTATCTCATACCACAAAACTATAAAATTTACACATAATTGTGCCTATTGACCTTATTTGTGTTAACTTTAAGAGTGTGGTATTTAACTAACAAACTTTTGGGCTGGCGGCTAAAAGCGGTCGTGTGCCCCGTTTAGCCCACCATGGATATTGACAGATATTATAGACAGGGCGATTATTACCGTGACTGCAAGGAGCAATATAAAAAAAAGCCTTTGGGGGTACGGTCCGGCAACCCGGTTTTCAAAAAACGGCTGCCCCAACCGGTTCGCCAAAAACAAAATTACCAATAAATTTACTACATATAAATGTGTGTTCAACTGCGCCAGCCCGGCAAAAATGCCACCCGAAACATAACTTATTGCGATATACAACGAAAGCAACAAAATAAAATAGAAAGCGGCATCTTTTTTCTCAACCCCAATTTTTTTTGTCCTCAACCAAGCAGCCACTGCCCCAATAATTAGTGTTGCCGATGCAAATAAGCTACTTGCCAATGCCGGCATGTCCTTGTTGGAGATACCGTCAAGTTTCCTCAGCATAACGCTATATTGAAGCGACTCTTTAAAAACAATAAATGGTATTATGGCAAACAATGCGATGCATGCCAGCTTGCTTTCCCACTTTTCCGGGACAGGGCTGTCTTTTGGCCAGGTGGAGCTAAAAACGCCATATGCCAATGCCGTCCCCCCGAAGAAGCCAATGCTATACTCCATAACGTTCCACATGTTAAATTTTATTTCCAGCACATTGCCGAGTGTTTGCAGGAAATTCCCGAAAGCAAACCCGAAGCCGGCGCCCAAGCCTGTGATAAAGGCAAGCCGTAGGGCAGAGGTATATGATTTTCTTGCCATATACCACATCATTGCCATAGAAGCCCCTAGGCATATGGCCCATGTTTCGTTGCGCGGAGGGGTCATTAAAATCTCAAGTTGTTTTACCAGCAAGCCATAAACGAGCAAGCCACCGGCTATCATTTGGGCGAGCAGTCCGGGCCATTGCACTTTTTTGCCTTCCGAAGACTCAAGCGACAGCCCTGTCAAGCCTCCTCCCAGCAGGCCAAACAAGCCTCCTATGACAAAAAGCATCAGCAGTCCATATAGAGTGTTCGGGAAGTTGTCGCTCCTCCCGTACCCTACAACAATGCCGTAACTGATCATTCCTGTTGCGCCCCAACCAAAAGCCGAGCTTAAGGCTATTAAAAGTGTTTTCTTATACCAGTCTTTCCGTTGCGACACAAAAATTAAAGCAAGGGCGCCAATCCCGCCTGCCCAGGCTGCTCCCTGTTCGTGCCCGAAATTCCCCCTGGCAGCCCATGCGGTCCCCAGGCTCATGCCCACTACAAGTATTGCTATGGTTTGATTTTTTTTCATTCGTTTTATAGTTGTTTTTTTCAACGCATGTAATAAAAAACTTATTAGTCTGACAATCAATTAAATAAAAATATCTATCAACCTGAATCCTACTAAAAATTTGAGGTTAATATTTTTAGTAGGACTCAGGTTAATAGTAATAGCCTTGGGATAAAAATCCCCCTAACCTGGTTTTACTGTTGTATTGGAGAGCTTAATAAGGCTTCCCTGTCCCCTGTATCAACCATGTTTTTGAGTAACTATGGTCACTCGACTGGTTGGACGGGACATAGCTTGTTTTTTCAAGGTTTGCCACCGCTTCTTCATATTTCTCAACATATTGCTCATCGGCAAAAGGTTCCGGGTATGCAATCCTTAAAGGCAATGCCGCACCATATGCGGGGTTCGCTGCCGGCTCAAAGTCAGGCAGCCCTGTCCTCCTCCAGTCGAACCACGGCTCTGCCTGCAACCAAAGCGCAATCCACTTTTGTGTCATAATAAGTTCGTGCTTATCGGTAACCGAAGTGCTGCTGTAGCTAACCGTTGGCTGGCTGTAAAATGTTTCAAAATCAAACCCCTGGGCTTCCGAAAATATTTTATACTGATCCATAGAAGCTTCAATCCCTGCTTTGTAATGGGTTTCTGCATCCGAAACCCCGTAACCCCCCAAGTAAGCTGCTTCGGCCAATATGAACTCTACTTCGGCATAAGTTATGAGCGAAGGATCGACATAGTCATTATTGTTTTCAAAATATATGGGCGACAAATATGAAATATAAGTACTCCTTTCATCGGGGTAATCCCTTACACCATCGCCCCGGTTGTAGTTGCCCAAAAATTCCAGGTCGTCGTAACCAATAGGCAGCCCAACATAAACAGATGTGTCGAGGCTGGTATCGTCGGTTGGCAAAATTGTCATTTCGTAACTGTCGCCAAAAATATCGGTATAACTGATAGTGGATTCTTCTGTTGCGTTAAAATCCCATTTCCTTTCCACCGGGTTCACCCAGCGTTGAAGCCTGGGGTCGTCCCTTTCTTTCAAATAATCGACCAAAGGTTTCCCAGGTTTAAAGGCATAAGGCTTATTAGAAGACCTGACCGTGCCCCCAACGGCAGAATTTTCGTCAGACAGGCCAAGGAGGACTAATTTTGCATTATCGTCGTTGCTCTCGAAAACTTTACTTGCCGCATCGCTAAATTCGCTAACTGTATTTATGCTTAGATCGTCTTTTTTATTGTGCAACCTAAGGCAATACCTCAACCTTAACGAGTTGGCAAACTTTATCCATTTGTCCCTGTCGCCTTCATAAAAAAGGTCTGACGACGACAGCACGCTCAATTTAGAATCCAGCCCTTCAAGTATTTCTGAAGCTGTCCTTAAATCTGCCAACACCCCTTCGTAAACATCTTTTTGCTCATCGTATTTTGGGAACAACAAACTGGAACTGGCCTGCAGGGCTTCGGAATAAGGGCAGTCGCCAAAAACGTCTGCCAAAAGCCCGTAAATGTATGATTTCATTATCAGCGAGGCAGCCATAAAGAACGGGTTGCCTTCTTCTTCGCCCAATTCGTACATTAACTGGTTGGTCCTTAGTATATCATAATACCCGCTCCAAGAACCTTTGCCCCATTGGTAACAGTTTTGGTTTGCAGCGTTAAACTCAGTGCCTCTTTGTGTGTACTGCATAGCCCCTGCAATGTCAGAAGTTTGGTTGACAAAATTATAAAACTTCATTGTTGTCCCTGAAATTACATACGAAAGCAAATAGTTAGGGGAAACTTCTTCTGCATTGTTTGGGCTAACGTTCATGTCGTCAAAATCATGACACGATTGTAAAAATTGCCCTAGAAATATTATTGTTAAAATCAAACTTATTTTTCTCATGACTAACTAATTAAAATTCTACATTAAGTTTAACCCCAAAAGAACGGGTCCAAGGCGTAACATTATAATACTCAGCACCCTGAATCCATGTGCTGCCACTAGAAATAAAAGCAAGTTCCGGGTCAACAGGTATATCTGCTTTAGTCCAAGTAAACACGTTTTGTGCAATTACCGACAGCGAAACGTTGCTCAGGTTCAGTTCCTGCACCAACTTTTGGGGGAACTTATATGTTAGCGATAATTCCCTAAGTTTTATATAAGTAGAGCTATAAATATTATTTCCCCCATAATACCTAGTTGAACGTTTGTTTGCTTCGAAAGGGGTCATCCATACAGTTTCGTTGCCACCTAAATTTTCTATATATCCACCGCTGCCGTCTTCGCGCACACCTGGGATAAAACTCGCATCATTAACAAATACTGTTTCCCCGGTATTTTTATTTACGTAGCTCCTTGAGTTCTGGGTAGCCTCATCGGGCCAGGAGAACCCTCCGTAATCGCCTGTACGGCCACCGACCCAAAGGTTGAAATACTTGTCCGGGTTGTCTTTAATCTGCTGCGCAATGTCTTTGTCCCTGTCGTAATCAACGCCTGAGAATGTTTCTTCCAGCCAGCCGTTGTTCCTGAAAAACTCCATAGACCTTGAATAAAACTGCCCTCCGGCCCTCCAGTCGATATTGGCAAACAGGGTGAAGTTTTTGTACCTTATTGCAGGTTGTATCCCCATTAAAAATTTATGGTTGAAATTGCCAACTTTCTCAATGCTCTCTTCCCTGTTGTCTAATTGCGCCCTGCCGTTTGCTGCAATAATCGGGTAGCCATTATACCCAGAGCCTTCATCTTCTACTTTTAAGTAAGGGTATGCGTATATGTTGCCTATGTCGTCACCTACATAGCTCCTAAGCCTAGCCTGCCCCACAGAGCCAAACTGATAATACGAGATGCCTTCGGCCAATTCTTTGATCTTCGTCCTGTTCCTAGTCAATGTTATGCCTAAGTCGGCAGAAAAGTCGCGCCGCCTCATTAAATTGGCATTCAGGGATATGTCCCATCCCCTTCCTTGCACAAGCCCTGCGTTGATTTGCTTTGCCGTAGCTCCCGACTCGTTTGGTATAGAAATACTGAGCACTTGGTTTTTGTTGTCGACCACATAATAGGTAGCGTCCATGTTTATCCTGTTTTTCAGGAACGAAACATCCAGCCCGATTTCTTTTGACGTTGCAATTTCAGGTTTCAGTTCCGGGTTTTTAAGCGTGCCGGGCATGTACATCTGTTTGGCCTCTCCCCAGTCGCTGGCAGTGGCATAATACTGGACTAACGAATAAGGTCCCACATCGTTACCAACCTGGGCATAGCCCGACCTCAGTTTCACCATATCGATCCATGAGGGCATTTGTACCATTTCGTTTACCAATAAGCTTAAAGATGCCGAAGGGTAAAAGTAAGATCTGTTGTTTTCGGGCAAAGTGCTCGACCAGTCGTTCCTTGCAGTAAGGTCAAGGTAAACCATGTCCTCATATCCTAACGACACAGAAGCATATACACTGTTCACAGCTTTTTCGGACCAAGAGCTGCTGTAAGAGACAGTGCCAGGCACACCATTGGATATGGTAAACAACCCCGGCAGTACAAGTTGTGTAGCTTCGTTTGATATGGCATCATTATAATCATAACGAAGGTTGCCCCCTATGTTTGCAGTAAGGTTCAACCCTTCTATGATATTGTTGTTGTAGGTAAACATGCCCTCCCAGTTTTCCTCTTTGGCAAGAGTCCTTTGAACAGAATATGAACCAAGGGCATTGTCGTAATCGCTCCAGGCAACTTTTGCCTCGTTCCTTTGGTTTACAACATTCGTAAGGTACCGTACCATAAAATTAACGTCTTTAAAAACCTCCCAGTCGAGCTGGAGCTTTGCCATGGTCTGGTTACGTTTAAACCCGTTAAGGTTTTCGTAAACATTGAAATAAGGGTTGTTCTGCTTTGGTTTGCTCTTTCTTTGCTGTATGTTTTCCTGTCCCTCCAACCAATAATCCTTCAAATCGAGGACATTGACCTGTACCCCCATCTCAAGTACAGATCTGGAAGGGTCCCTCCTGCCTGTACTGATATTCTGCCTGTTGTCGGAGCCAGCTTCTGAAATATTTACAGATGCACTCACCTTCAATTTTTTAGTGAGGTTGAAACTTCCGTTAACACCAATTGTTTTCCTTGAATAGTCTGTATTGGGCAAAATGCCCTCGTTGGTGAGGTTACCTATTGAAACCCGGAAATTGGCATTGTCATATTTCCCGTCAAACGACACATTGTTTGACTGGCTGAACCCGTTTTTGTAAAAATCCTGTTGCCTGTCCGGATAGGCTACCAAGGGCTGCAACGATGTGCCATCGTTACTTAACAACGACTTGTCCCATTGGTAAGAATCGGGGAATGTCCCATCTAATATTGCCCCCCACGATTCATTTTCTTGTTCCCCCAAATTATGGGCGCCGGCCTTGCCCGAAGCAAATTTCGACTGAAAGGGGACAAAATGGTAAGGGTTGTCGAGTATGAAAGAAGTGTTGAACGAGACCCCAATCCCTTTCTTTGCCCCTTTACCTGATTTTGTTGTTATGATAACCACCCCGTTCCCTGCACGCGAACCATACAGTGCTGCGGCACTCGGCCCCTTCAATATCGACATGGATTCAATATCTTCGGTGTTAAGGTCAGAAATGGCATTCCCCATATCCGCATCCTTATAATTGTTGTCAATGCCATTGTCAACAGGCACTCCGTCAATCACAAAAAGAGGCTGGTTTTTAGTGTTCAATGAACTTGCCCCACGTATCACCATGTTCACGGAAGAACCCGCAAGCCCATACATTTGCGAAACTTGTACGCCCGCCGCTTTACCTGCAACGGCATTTAACAAGTTCCCTTGTGGGGTTTCGGTCAGTTCGTTCCCACTAACTTCGCCTACTGAATATCCCAATGATTTTTTCTCCCTGGTTATCCCCAAGGCGGTTACCACAACTTCGTCAATCCCCAAGGACTCTTCTTCCATTATTATGTCTATAGACTGTTGGGCATTGATTACTATTTCCTGTGCCTTCATCCCCACAAAAGAGAAAACAAGGACATCGCCAGTTGATATATTGGTCAAGGTATATTCGCCGTCAACATTGGTGATGGTGCCTTTGGTGGTGCCTTTTATGGCAACGGTAACGCCGGGCAGCGGCTCGCCACCACTGTTGGAGACCTTGCCCGTTATGGTTTTGTTTTGCTGTATGCCGACAGGGAAAATCTCCTTAAAAGCCTTGTTCGTCAGGGCTATTTGCCGGTTGTTTATCTTGTACACAATATCGGTGCCGTCAAATATCCCGTCTAATATTTCGGTTACCAGGCGGTTGTCGGCATCTACCGAAACAAGCCTCTCAACATCTACTTTGTGGGCTTCGTACATAAAATAAAACTCCGAATGGTCTTCGATTTGCCCCAACACGCTCTTAATCGACACGTTCGACATCTTCATGTCCAGTCGGGTTGTCTGCGAATAAGAACCGACAGCCAAAACCTGGCTGGCAAAGATGATAGATACAAGTATTGTTGTTCTCATTTTTCTAAATAGTTGTGATTTCCAGGGCACATAAAACCCGGAAACCGCTACGGTGCATTTTTTTTTCATAAATTTGCTTTTGATTTATTTTTAACAATCTATTTAATTACGCCGCCCTTGGTGCAAAAAAGGGTGGCCAAAAATTTAAAAGGGGATGTTGGCGCATCTCCTTTTATTCGCTTTTTAATTTTTTCCCATAAGCATGTCCTTTTCAGTCTTTATTATATTGCTGTAATTTACTTCTACCCTTACCGGTATCTGGGGGTTATGGCTGTAATGTATTTTATAAGAAATATCACAGGTGTATTTTATCAGTTTGAATATCTCGGCAAGGCTTTCGTCAACAATAGTTGCATTGAAAACCAAACCGTAAACATCGGGATTGTTTGCATATATCTTAACACCGTACCAATGCTCAAGTTTTTTGAAAACTTCCCTCATCGGGGCATCGTTAAAAATCAAAAAACCGTCTTTCCAGGAGATATGTTCGTAAGTGTCCACTTTCTGCAAAGACAAAACTTTCTGCGTTTCGTCAAAACTTGCCATTTGCCCAGATGCCATCCCCAAAGGCTGGAAAAGGTTATCTGCATGCGACAGTTCAACTTTCCCTTTTTCCAGCACAACGCTCACTTTGTTTTCGCCCGGGAATGAGCTGACATCAAACTCTGTACCCAATACTTTAACCCTCAAATCGTTGCAACTGACAACCATCGGCAGCGACTCGTCCCTTTTCACTTTAAAGAATGCTTCGCCCGTTAAACGTATGTCCCTGTTTTTAACTGAAAAATTGCTATTGTAGGTCATTTGTGTGCCGGAGTTCAACCAAACAATTGAACTGTCGGGCAATATTATCCTGGACGTCTGCCCTTCGTCCGTGACAACGGTGGTGAAACATTCCTTGCCCCCAGCCACATTGCCGGGCATTATGCCCAGGTAAGAGGCAATTATTGCTGCCAGCCCAACAACGACAACGACAGAGGCGGCAACCCTTAGCCGGGAAACCTGCTTCCGAAGCCCTATTGTTTCTGATTTCCCCCCAAATTTTTGCCACGCCCTGCCAACATCGACATCTTCGTATAAATCTATGCTTTGGGCTATTTCTTTCTCGTCTGTCAATATTTCAAACTTCGATTGGTTCTCGGGGGATTTGTTTATCCATGAGCGCAACGCCTGCATGTCGCCAACAGATTCCTTGCCGGAAATAAAATTCCCGATTGTCTTGCCAATCTTTATGCTGTCTGAAATTTTTGCCATAAAAACACAAGGATATTTTTCTCCTTATATATAAAACGACAATAAGCGAAAACAGGATTACATTGATATGTATTTTTTTTATGTGGCTACAGCAACTAAAACTCGCAGGTAAGCTTTGACGTGGAAAAAAAAGATGCCAGTTTTTTGCGCAAGACTTTATAGGAACGGGCTTTGTGCGTGCGGACTGTGTTGACTGCGATGTTTAGTTGCCCTGCAATTTCTTCGTTGGATTTGTCGTTCATGGACAACAACAACACCTTGCGCCCCATTTCCGGGAGTTTGTTTATTTCGCCATAAATAACCCTGTGGGATTCGTTTTTTAATACTTCGTCCAAAAAAAAGTCGCTTTCTACACAGTAATCCTTATTTAAACCCACATATCTGGCCTCAACCTTTTGGTGCTTTAAATAATCGAGACAGGAATTGCGGACCGATGTGTAAAAAAAAGCCTTCATGTATTTAACATTGGGGAATACCTTGGGCTTTTCCAACAACGAAGCAAATATGTCTTGCACTATGTCTTCGCAAATACTTTTTTCTGAAACGTATTTTTTTGCAAACACTGTTAATACGGGATAATAAGAATAAAAGAAGTCTTTAATGAAAGCATGAGACCCATCTTCGAATTTTATTTTCTTATTTTCAATAGCTTGACTCATAAATTCGGTTAGGCAAATAGAATAAAAAAAACAAAAATCCTCGTTCGATAATATTTCATAAAGATATGAAATATCCAAAGCATTTAAAACTATTTATTTGCCTAATACCAATGGAATTTTAACACTGCATAGATATGCAAAATAAAGCTAGTATTTTTATGAGATTACGATTAAAAAAAAGCAGGTAGCTTTATGCTATCTGCTTTTTTCTTAAATTGATTTTGAATACAAAAAAAATGCCATCGACATATCAATCATCCAACACGTCCCAGAATATTTTGGTGTCTCTGGTGTCTTCGTCTTTTACATCAGGGTAATTAACATTATATCCCTTTTCTTCATCGGGGTAAAGCAATCTTTCCGGTGGCATATAGCCATAAGTAGGATCTGCCGCAAATGTTATTTCAGGATATCCTGTTCTTCTAAGTTCTGCCCATGCCTGACCAGACTGCAAAATAAAGAAATGTACATACTTTTGTGTATGAATCTGTTCCAATTTTCCTTCAGTAGTTGCGCTAGCAAAGTCTAAATTCGTTAAGAAAGCACAAATTTCAGTTTCAGTAGGCTCTGTTTCAGGGTCACGAGTAAAAGTCTGACTTTCGTCTTCAATTGCATCCTCATTTAATGAATAATAAAAATCAATCGACTGTCTGATTGCTTCTTCATATTCATCAGCAGCATCGTCACCTATACCCCATCTTACGTTAGCCTCTGCTTTAAAGAAACTTACTTCGCTAGCAGTCATCAAAATACCTGGGCAATTCCAGTTATTTATTATAGTAAGTGAATCGAATTTTGAAATATAATCGTTTGACCATAGCGATGATAATTCAGATTCTGTTAAATCATGTTTAGCCCCCCTGTACTCTCCATCTACATTCGGATCCCAATAAACAGGGACACGCGGATCTTCATTATCAAGCATTATTTCATTTAATAAACGATAAGATGGAATTGCACCTTCTGATACGGCTCCGTCGGTTAATCCTGTACGTAAACTTGAACAAAGTTCGTCGGGATTCATTGGGAATAGAATATTCTCACTATTATCGTCAACCATTGGATAAGTAGTAGGATTACTTAACATAGCAGTAACGGCTGCTTGTGCTGTTGTTTCATCGTAGTTAGACATACGCATAAGCAACCTTAAACGCAACGAATTTGTAAATTTCTGCCACCTGCTAATATCTCCTTGCATCCATATATCATAAGTTGCGGTCAAGTCTTGAGCACTACTACTTAATGATACTGTATCGAAATAAGTATTTAATTCAACCAACTCTTCAATTGCATCGGCATAAATATCTTCAGCCTTATCGTATTTTGGATATACTATTGTATTATATCTATCTAACGATCCTGCTTCCGAAAAAGGTATATCCCCCCAATAGTCTGCCATTAAGCAACCTTGTGCATAAAGTATAACTTTCCCCATTTTCATAAACACTTCGTAAAGCGGCTTTTGTCCGCTTTCAACTTCAGCGTACACCTTTTCCATTGTTCGGTACGAGCCCATAATATTAGAAGCATAAAAACCGTTCCAACGCGAATAGTTATACGATTGTGATGGTGTATACATATTAGCCGATGCCGACATTTGAATAAGCTGCGTATATTTAGCTGTTACACCTGTTACGAAAGTAGCATATTTCCCATAGGTTTGTCTCACGTAACCATTATTTTCCATATTTGCAAAAAGCATGGCAACATTACCGTCGGTAGTTTTATTCGGATTAATATAGTATTCTTCTATTAAGTCGCCACAAGAAGAAAACCCCATTACAATAACTGCGAGAGCAAGTATTTGTGTAATTATTTTTCTTTTCATTTTCAATGATTTTTACGTTTTAAAAATTAGCTTTTATGGCAAATCCATAACTTCTCACAGGAGCGCCCATTTGTGAATCCTTACCTGCATTTATCCATGAGGTTCTTACCATACATTCGGGATCCCAGTTGTTGGGCAATGTTTTCCACAAGTACCACAGGTTTTTCCCCATTAACGAAAGTTGTATTTTTTGCAATCCGAGCTTCGAAACAATTGTTGTCGGTATATTATAGCTAAGAACAATTTGCCTTACTCTAAGATAGCTGTTTTCGTTAGCTGCATTATCGTAACGATTATAATATGTGGCCCCGGCTCCCCAACCGAACGTGTTTAGATAATATGAAGCAGCGTCAATTACTTTTGTGTTTTCGTTGCCGTCAACATCGACACCTTTAAGGATTAGCCCATCGTTATATGCACCATCGCTGGCAAGGATCTTTTCTCCGCTAGAAGTAATATTATAAGACAATCCGCCATGTTCTGCATCGCGATATTTCAATGTGCTTTCAAACATACCGGCACCTACTTCATAGTGCATTGGGCTTGAAACCAAATCGCCACCCAATTTATAATCGAGAGAAACATCTAAGTTGAAATCTTTATAACGAAATGAATTACTGATACCACCAATTCCTTTTGGGACAACAGAACCGATTTTTTTGTAACTATTGTTATCAATGCTGTAATATCCGTAGCTGTTTATAACTTCATTTCCGTTTTCGTCGGTTTCAACCGGACGAACATATATGTTACCGATTTCTTCACCTTCGTCGGCACGAATAATCAAAGCATTTCCATCAAGACCGAACAATTGTAAATAATCTACATCGTCTGTTAATTTCAACAATTTGTTTTTGGTTACCGCAAAATTAAAACTAACATCCCACGAATAATCCATTGTATGCAAAATGTTTGAATTAATAGAGAACTCGAATCCCTGATTGCTAAGTTTACCAACATTACTAAGAGCACTTGTTGCACCAACCGAAGCCGGAGTGGTAAGTGTCATAATCTGGTCGTTAATAACGTTGTAATAATACGACATATCTATGTTAATACGGTTATCAAGCATCGAAAATTCCAAACCAAATTCTGTTTCAACCTTTTTTTCCGATTTAATACCATCGTTACCGTAACCGGAACTTGCACTCGACTGAGAAATTAATGAGCCCTGTTCAGGGTAAAGAGTACTGGTGCTATATAAAACAGCAGCCTGATAAGTAGTAGGTGAATTACCAACCACACCAAGAGCGCCTCTAACTTTAGCATAATTAAAAAGTTGAGGTAAATCAACAACTTCCGATAAGATAAAACTTCCGTTAAACGAAGGATAGAAGAAGGTATTTTTTCCCGGAGCTAAGTTTGAAGATTGCTCATACCTACCTGTTCCCTGAACAAACAAGAAATCTTTATATGCTAAGTCGATAATACCAAATCCTGCCTGATAAGCATAGTTTGTTAATGAATTAGAGGTAGTATTAGTACCTGAAGAATTGGAAAGATAATACCAGTTTTCAATAATCAAACCACTTTTTGTACTTGAAGATTGAGCTGTATAATTACTTTTCTTTCCCGAATACCCTAAAGTTGCAGTTAAATTTAAATCGGGTGTTACTTTGTTTTTATACGATAACAATACATCGCCATAAGTTAAAGTTGAACGCCCGCTTGCTATTGAATAACTCCCTGATGTACCAAACATCGTAGAATATTGGTTAGGATTCTTATTTTCGTTGTATTTATTCGTGAAATCGATACCTAATTTACCTCGAACAGACCAATTATCAGTGATTTCGGCACTTAAAGTTGCACTGTTTATAAACCTGTTTTTATACTCGTCACAATTATTTTCGTAGGCATTCCACATTTGAGTCATAACTGTACCCAAACCTCTTACTCTATATAAAAGTCTTTCATCAAGATCGTAATTTTTAGCGTATCCAACCCATCTATATCCTTTAGTTGTTTTATATTTATTGCGCAATATATCCATATTGTCTAAACGGCTAAAGAACCCTGAGTATGAACCATGAAAGTTATAAACCCTGGTAGAACGGTTATGGGTATGGTCGTTAATATAATTTGCAACTACACTTAATTTAACTTTCTTGGCAAGGTTAATATCGGCATTTAAATTAAAGTTATATTTATCTAATGTATATCCGGGATATATACCTTTATAATCGGTATTACCAAAGGCCAAACGAAAACTTCCCATATCACCTTTATTGTATATGGCAACATTAGTAGTTGTATTATTACCCTTCTCGAAAAAGTCGGAGTAATTATTTTTTGAAGCACTGTATGGTATTATTGAACCATCGGCATATGTAATCTCTCTACCGTCGAATTTAGCACCGAATTGTCCATAAGAATAATAGTAAGGGTGATAACTACCGTCAGTTTCAGTAATAAAACCTTCTTCGTCAGTACCTACCGAATTTACATTAGTTTCCCTATCGTAACCCGGGCCATAAACTTCCTGATAATCGGGCTGGAATGCTAAACGTTCTAAATCATGCTGGATACGAACTTCAACGCCAAGACCTTTTCCTGCTTTTTGTTTTTTTGTAGTAATTAATACAACACCACACGCAGCCTCTGAACCATATAATGCCGATGCACTCGCACCTTTTAATACAGTAAGGTCAGCAATGTCGTCAGGATTGATATCGAGAATACCGTTACCTGCTACACGAGTACTCCCTGAACTAAGAATATAATCGTTTCTGATTGGAACACCATCGACAATGTAAAGAGGCTGAGCATCATTACTAATTGAGTTAATACCCCTAATCTGCATATATACACCACTGGAAGGTCCACCGGGAGATGAGCAAACCTGAACCCCAGAGACTTTACCTGTTAAGGCTGTTGCAAAATTTGTTGTGCCAGCCTCTATGATTTCTTCTGAAGAAATTGTACTAGTAGCATAACCTAATGCTTTTCGTTGTCTTTCAATACCAAAAGCCGTTACGACAACCTCATCCACTTCTGACACTTTTTCTTTTAACGTAACATTGATAAACAACCTGCCATTAACCTCAACTTCTTGTGTTTCCATTCCCACAAATGAAAAAATTATGATTGCTTCATCAGGGACATTGGCTAATGAATAATTTCCATCGGTGTCGGTAATCCCCCCCTTGGCAGTCCCTTTCACAACCACCGTAACACCTGGCAAAGGCACACCTGAAGCGTCTGTTACACGCCCTTTTACATGATTTTTTTGAACGACCTCCAATTGATTATCTTCGGCGACGCTTGTCAACACAATCTGGCGATTCTGTATAGAATAATTAATTCCACGTTTGTTCAATAGTTGATCCAGTACCTGTGTTATTGATTGCTTTTCCACTGACACATCTATAACTTGCTCAACATCAACATCATCCTGATTATAAAGAAAATAATATTCACTCTTATTTTCGATCTCGTTTAAAACATATTCAAGCTGTACTTTCTGAAACTTCATCGAAAAAAAAGTTTTCTGGGAATATGTGTCGACAGCGAACACTTGAATAATTCCGAGGAAAAAGAGAAACAGGCTCCATTTAATCATTAGTAATCCTTTTTTAAGAGAATGGCATAGCCATCTCTTTCTTTTTGAGTTTTTTTTCATAAATTCACGTTTGCAATGTTAATAAAATGTTTACCGCATTTTGCGTTGCTATTCATCAGGAGAGTGTTGCGAGCACTTTCCTGATTTCTTACAGTTTTAGTTTTATTTTTTAATCTTTGATTTTTATAATTACTATTTTTTCATTGTATTGGTTTTTATTTGTTATTGTTCTTCTTTTTATTTCATAATCGATAGGTGCAGTCATCGAAATTAACCGAAGCACTTCCTCCAGAGGTTCATCTTCAAAAGTCGCCCGGTAACGAAGTTGTTCAAGTTCAGGATCGGTAATTTCAACCCTTACGTTATACCAATGCTCGATACGCCTCATCACTTCTCTCAACGGCTCGCTCCTGAACATAAGCAGGTTATCTTTCCATGAAGTCAAATATTGTGCATCTACCTTTTGGGTTTTCCACTTTTGATCTCTATTGTCGAAATAAAATTTTTCATTGGGCTTCAACAATCGGGCAAACGATTTTTCTTTATTGTCCAGACGGACTTCCCCTTCTTCGAGTATTACTTCTTTGATATTTCCCTCATTTAAAGAGGCAACACTAAACTTTGTACCGAGTGCTGTAACATCAATAAAATCGGCATGTACCGTAAATGGAGAAGAACTGTCGTGAAAAACATCAAAATAAGCTTCGCCTTCAAGGGTAAGTTGCCTGTCTTTTTTGAAATTAGTTTTATATTTTACATAAGCCCCCCCATTCATGCAAACTTTTGTCCCGTCTGGTAATTCAAAATGCGTACGGGTACCATTGGGCGAAGAAATTTCTACCCATGTAGCATCTTTGCCATTATCGGGAAATAATTGATGCAACAAAGAAAAAGCAGAGTAAATTAATAATGGGATTAACAAAACCCCGGCAATACGTGAATAACAAAAACGAATATTATGTATAAATCGATGTTTTTGTTCTTCTGCTAATATTTGTTGCTTTATTTGAAAAAATACGTCTGATAAATCTTTTTCCGTATTAACTATACCTTCAAACTCATCCCAATGATTTTTTATTGCAGATTTCAATTCTTCATGGTGACGTGGTTTTGCAAACCATCGTTTGATTTCTTTCAGTTCTTGAAAGGAATACTGTCCATCAAGATATTTCCTAAGAATATTAAAATCAACTTTCCCTCCCACTTATTTTTATTTTTACATGTTATATCAAGAAAAAGGTAAAAGTCCTATTTAAAAAAATACTTTTTTCAAGAAACAAACAAAAAATAGAAAAGAATGGTCGAAATATCCTCGTTGTCAAACGATTTTTTCAGGGATTTCATTGCTTCGGTAATCTGATTTTTTACAGTTTTGGGCGATATCCCCATTTCACTGGCAATCATATCGATTGATTTTCCTTCTTTTTTGCGTTTCAAAAAAACTTTTTTGCGTTTCTCCGGAAGTTGATCTATATAAAAATCTAATTTGTCGAGTAGTTTTTCAAAATTAAGTTTTGATTCAAGTGTTGGTTTTTCACAACTAAACAATTCAAACAATTCGTGCTTGTACTTTTCTTCCCGCATTTTACGGTTAAATTTATTTTTTATTGCATTAAATGCGATTGTGAAAAGATATGACTGAAAAGACTTCTCGTTTTTTAGTGAAGAATGGCGTTCCCATAATTTTAGGAAAACCTCTTGGACAATTTCTTCGGCATCTGTTTCAGTTTTAAGATAAGAGAGAGCAAAACGATATAATTTTGGGCTATATGTGCCAAACAATTGCCCAAAAGCATCCTGTGAGCCACCTTTCAACAAAAAAACTAGCTCCTCCTCTGAATAGGAAAACATTTTATTCATTTGTTAAATGTATTAAAAAATGAATATAGACAAAATAAATTTCAGCGATTACAATTGTTTTACGAGAAACAATAAGGGAAGGGTAAAGAAAACTAGGCATGAAATATCCAAAGCATTTAAAACTATTTATTTGCCTAATACCAATGGAATTTTAACACCTTCGCCACAAAATCAACCATCAATAATTAACCTATAAACATTTGTGTCGCGCTTAACAAAGCCCAACTTTTGGTATAGCTTGTTTGCCGCCACCCTTTGGGGGATTGAAGTCAGATCGATTTTGTCTGCCCCCGATTGGGAGGCACGGGCAACTGCAAACTTAACGAGCCTTTCGCCTATGCCCTTCCCTCTTGCCGTGCTGTCAACAACTACATCTTCTATCCAAACCTTTTTCCCTGTTGGCGTTTTCACAAATACCAATGTTAACGAACCGAGTATTTTTTCATCTTCGGCCGCAATAATAATTTCAGAATTTTTGGAATTTATTATCGATTCCAAATCTTCTTTTGCAGGCAACCGGCAATTAGGCGAAAGCTGAGGTATCAACATGCCCAAAGCATCTAATACCTCATCGTTCACCGTTTTGAGTACTGATAATTCCATAAGTATATTTTTATCAATCCGGAATTATGCCGAGATAGCGGCACATCCAGTATGGCCATAGCCAAAACACGCATTCCCTTTCCTGGGTCGGGTTTCCATGCACTGCCGCCCATGGGTTTTTGTCCCATCTCACGGTAGCCCTTATTTGTGCAGGCGGCAATTTGTCGATCTGGTTTTCTTCAAAAATTGGGCAATGCACTAGCTTAACATCTTCGCGCAAAGTATGGTCAATTCTCCAGTCAACCAAATCAAGAGGCGTTTCCCTCAGGAACCCTATTGTCTGTGGCACGTTTACCTTATCTCCCGTGGCAAGCGCATAGGTTAGGTTATTGATTAAATTTTCGCCTTCGGGTTGGTTTGCCATCCATTCTTTGGCAAGATCCAGATAAAATTTGTGCAGCTCCGGATCTTTTTCATATTTCAACAATATTGGGAAAAGGTAGCCTTCCATTGTAAGGTCGAAATATATTTTCCACGCCGGGTTTTTCTTGTTGAGCATCGAGGCATTTTCCAAATACCCTTCCTCATCAATTAGCTTACGGTATTCGCTTTCATATTTTTCGTTGCCTGTTATGTGTGCCGCAAATTTCATAAAAGCCAACAGTTCAAACGAATTGATTGCTCTCTCCGAAGCCCAGTCGGGATCGCCGTTGAGCAACGATGGCGACCAAACTCCCCAACGGGTGTGTTTGCCATCAATGTCAACCAAGCAATAGTCGTTTTTAATCAGGTTGTCGATAATATTTGAAACATGATTGCGGATTTCCTCCTTGTCTCCTTCTTGGGCTGCATATTCGTAAAAGAAGAAATAAGACATCATGTGCCCGCACATTTCGTCGCTGCTGGTGTCGCCTTTCCATAGCCATTTGCCGTCTTTAGATTTGCGCCAGCGTTGTTCCACGGGTTTATAGCGCGGGTCGTCAACTGTTGCCCCGGCAAGCTGATGTTCTGAATATGTCCTGTTGGGATCGTGCATTTCTGTCCAGTCGGTAGGTATAATGGTGCGGGCAAAAATTGACTCAATGCCTGTAACTTCTCTCAAGTAGCGCAAAAAATGAAATGCTTTCCTTGCTTTTTCAAGCGCATCGGGATTTTTGGTAGCCGCATACCTGAAACTTTCCATTGCCAGATAGCCTCCGGTATATTCGCCGTCGTTGTCGTCGTCGGCTTTGTGCCAGTTGGCAGTGTCTCCGGGGGCATCGAGCCTGACGTTGCAGCACACCCACGGTTCCCTTATGTGGCGTGACATAAGTTTGTCGTAAAACCCGTCTTGCTTTTCGGACAAAGTCATTGTTTTATATTTTATTGCGCTCACCCCATCGGCGGTTGCAACCCAAGCATTGCCTTGGGGGTCAAAAGCTATGTCGTTAACTTTGTTGTCGGTCAGCCACCGTTTGCTGAAGAGCAAGGAATGGGAGCAGTCTTTGCCATATCTAACCACGCCCACATCGGTGCCGACCCACATAATCCCGGTTGGAGATTGCCTCACACAGTTCACAAAAATTGAAGGGATTCCGTTTGCAGGCGTTAAATTCCCCTGCAATTTGTCCTCTGCCCTCATTGACACGCCTCCCAAAACGCCAGCCCACAGCTTGTTGCCGGGCGCAAACGAAACAGATTTCACATAGCAGCTTATTAATTCCGTAGTGTCTTGAAACAACCGGGATTTCCCATTTTCGCACAAATAAAGCCCCACATCGGTTGCAACATACAACTTGCCGTTCCCATCGGTTATGGCATCGCGGACAGAACGGGCAATTTTACATGTTTGCTTTCCCCAACTGCCGCCGGTCGATTTCCAGATGCCGCCCGGACCTAAAGCATATTTTTCATTGCCGCTTGCACATGTTACCGAAATAGGCGATTTTATGTTGTCAACTTTTTCCGGTTTGTCGTCTTTAAAAACATAAAGCCCGTTCCAAGTCCCTAAATAAACGGATCCGTCATCGCAGGCAGTTACGGAGAATGCCGGCCCCCTGTCTTTGCCGGAAATAACGGGAAGCCACTTGCGGGAATTGTTTTCTTTTTTGAACACGCCATCTGCCGTTGCCGCCCATACATTAGAACTTTTGTCAACTGCAATGCTGCGGGTTTCGTTTGATTTGTCGTTGTCGCCAACTTTAAATGCTTCGTGAAATTCTTGCAGAAATGGTTTGTCCGAACAAACAGTATCTTGCGCTACACTCGAATACTGCTTCTCTGTTTTTTGATTGTTGCAGGAACAAAAGCACACTGCCAGCGACAGCAAACTAATACCTGCTCCAATCCTCTTCATTTTGGTTTTTAAATTCATGCTATTACTATTAGTTATAAGAATACCTTCCAAAACTATAGGACAATTTTAGCAATTAATTTGTTACCCTCATGACAACAAAGGGACTGTTTGTGTGATTAAAAGGGAATAAATACAAATCCACAAACAATGTCAAACCACTTAGAACAAGCGTCTAGCTATTCTAACAGCTCATCCATTTTTTAAGATTTTTTTTCACAAATCCATCATCATTTAAATGTGGATAAGCTGCATACACTCGATCTATTTCTTCTTTCTGCCCAGGAGAAATGGTTTCGTTTTCGTTTAGGGTCCAGATATCTTCCAACAAACCTTGCCTTCTCAATACTTCATGAATACCTGTAATGCATCCTTTAAAATTATTTGCTGTATCGAAAAAAGCCGCGTTGGAATCAGTAATTTGATTGGCCAGTGCAAGCGTTTCCTGCATATTCCCTGGCAATTTATTATTTTTCACATCCTTGAGCAACTGAACTGCTGTCCGTGTCCATACAGACCAATGCCCAAGCAATCCACCAACAATCCTTTTTGAAATAGTTTCCCCATCTACCATAATCTTGTATTCCGAAAGCAGATCAACAAGTATATTGTCATCGTTTCCTGTATAAAGCGAGATCTCGTCTGCACGACCTGATTCTGCAACACCTCTGACAACATCCAATGTATAGTAACGGTTGAATGGTGCCATTTTGATAGCAATTACATTTTCAATTTTTGCAAATTCCCTCCAGAAATCCACATCAAGTTTCCTTCCGCCAACCGCAGGTTGAAGGTAAAAACCCACAACAGGGATTACTTTTGCCACATTTTTACAATGCGCAATAATTTCTTCATTTGAAGCATTTGCAAAAGCTGCAAAACTTAACAAAACAGCATGGTACCCGCATCCCAATGCAATTTTAGCCTCGGAAACGGCCTGTTGGGTTTTTCCGATTACGCCTGCAACACGGAAAACAGGTTTATTGTGCTTTTCAACAAAGCTGTCAAACTCATCGCGTGCAAGTTCCAATAAAGGACGGTATAACCCAATCTCCGGCAGGCGGATTTCAAACTGCGTTGTATGTACTGCAACCGCAATGCCCCCTGCTCCGGCATCAAGGTAGTAACGTATCAATGCGCGCTGTCGGAGCCTGTCCATTTTCCGGTTTTTATCCAATGCCAAAGGCAGGGCAGGGATTACCATCCCTTCTTGTAATGCGGCTAAAACTTCTGTGGGTATATCACTTCTTTTCATAACTTTTTGCTTTGTAAATAAATTTCCCCAAACTCTCTCACTTTTTATTTAGTTGAGGTGGAAGGCTTTTAATATTTCCCATCCCGGACTTCAAAATGCGTTGGTTTGCCCAGTAGTGTATTCTCATTTTCTATCCAGTCGGCAGTCCAACCAATTACCTTATCAATAGGCACTTTGGGTTTCCCGAACAGGCCGGTTGCCTTCGATGGATTGTTTAACAATGCTGATGAAGCTTCAACTCCCTTAAAACTAACTTCGGTCCCGAATAAATTGCCAAACTTTTTAGCCACTTCCCGGACTGACAGTGTTTCCGTTCCTGAAATATTCAGGATGAAAGCGGGGCTCCCTGCATGTTCTATCGACCGGAGTACTGTATTATTGGCATCTCCCTGCCAAATGACATTAAAATACCCCATTTCCAGATCGACAGGGATATTGTTTTTTACCTTAAGAGCTATGTCTACAAGCACGCCATAACGGGGTTCCACTGCATAATTCAAACGGATAATAGAAACGGGGGTGTTGTATTTCCTGCTCCCATATTCAAACATCCGCTCCCGTCCAAGGCACGACTGCGAATATTCCCCTACCGGGGCAGGTTTGTCGGTTTCGACCGAACCACCCGAGCCTACAGGGACCAACGGATAAACGCAACCTGTGGAATAGGCCACGATCCTTGAATCTTTAAAATATTCCGCTATCAATGCGGGCAAGAAAGAATTCATAGCCCAGGTGAGCGACAGGTTTTCCTCCGAGCCAAACTTCATCCCCGCCAGGAAAAATACATTCTTAACTTTTGGCAAGCTCTCCAGAAAGCCCCTGTCCAGCAAGTCGCCCTGAATGGTTTCTATACCAAAACTTTCGATTAGCTTTTTTTCGTCCCTGTTCCGGAATCGCGAAACGCCATATATTTTTTTTTCAACACCGGCCTTTTCGCAAGCCCTTTTGGCCATATGTGCCAGGGACGGGCCAATTTTCCCGGCAATGCCGAGAAAAATAATATCCCCATCAAGTTTATTAAATAATTCTACCGTCTCCTTTTCCGGGCTTGAAAGTAATCCTTCAAGTCCGTTTTCATCTCTTATTTTTTGCGGGATATCTTTCATAGTAATTTTTCTCCTTTCAAAATTATCTCGGTGTATATATCTACTGCTTTTTTAATTTTATCAATAAAACAAAATTCATCGGTTTTATGGGCCATTTCAGGCTGCCCTGGCCCAAGGATTATTGTTGGTGCATTGTTAAAAGCAGGTTGCAATATGGCACCATCGGTCAAATACGGCATCGATTTCGGATAACCTTTTTCTCCTGCTGTAATTCCACATGCCGAATAAACCTGTTGGACAAACGGATTTTTCTCATCGGAAGCAACTGCCGGCAAATCAACCAATGTTTCAAATGCCAACCCATTGCCTGCCATTTGTTTAAAATCGTTGAGCAATTTAAAATGATCTGTTTCTTTTGTTGTGCGTGCATCAATGGTAAATTCAGCACTATCGGGCACCGAATTCAGGTTAATCCCCCCTCTGAATTTCCCTATATTAATGGTTGGCATCCCAAGAAGAGGGTCTGGCATTTCATGGAATACATAGTTTTTCAATTTAAGGACAGCTTCTGCGGCCTTGTATATAGCATTATCGCCAAGGTGCGGCATAGATGAATGTGCGGTTTTCCCTTTTGCCCTCACATTCAGGTATAGTGCGCCTTTATGCCCAATTGCCGGGATGTTAGCTGTTGGTTCGCCAATTATTATTCCTTTTACCTGCCCAAAAATAGGATAATTTTCCACCAAATGCTTAGCTCCCTGGCACCCGGTTTCTTCACCTGCCGTAAAAAGCAAACAGATACCGGTGCCCGGGTTTTCTTTTGTTGCCCGGACGGCAGCTACAATCATCGCTGCCACTCCGCCTTTCATGTCGCTGGAACCACGTCCAAAAATTTTTCCTTCTTTAATTTCACCTGAAAAAGGATTTATTTTCCATGCAGCCCCTCCCGTGGGAACGGTATCTAAATGTCCGGATAAAACTACCGGCTTATCAGCCATGTTTCCTTTATGGGCTACCAGGTGCAACCTGTTTTCCCCATATGGGATAGTTTCAACATCGAATCCGCATTTCTTAAGCAATTCAGCGATATATCCTGCAACCGGGCCTTCGTTTCCCGGCGGATTGACTGAATCCATAGAAATAAGTCTCTGTGTCAAATATATGGCATCGTCAACCAACATATTTTCTCTTTAAACGGAATGTATAAACGAAATAAAACGGGAATACATAAAATATACCATGATACAAATCAATATAAACCCCAGTGCCGCGAGAATATTTTGCCAAAGATTATTCCTGAGTTCACCCATCGCTTTTTTGTTGTTGACAATAAGGAATAGCCCAATAGAAATGAGCGGCACGGCCAAAATTGAAGAGGCTTGTGCTAAAATAAGCGCATAAACCGCATTTCCGCGAAAAAAAACGGCGATAAGCATTCCTACCAAAAGGATTACCGAGGTGAAAATTTTGGGCATTTTCTGGTTCATGGAACGGCCAAGTCCGAGTCCATCGGAAAGCAGTCCTCCTCCCATCACGGCATTTACCATTAGCGATGAAAAGGCTGCCGCACATAATCCGAAACTAAAAACTATTTTCGCGAAATTGCCAAACAGTGATTCAAGTTGCAGGGCCATGTCTGCCGCCGAACTTACTGCTATCCCTCGCGGTTTTAGTACCGCTGCCGAGGTAATTATCACTAGGGCAGAAATAATGGACAACATTGCGATGCCCATATAGGTATCACGCAGCCCTTTTTTGATGTTACTGCTTTTCCAACCTTTGTCCTGCGCCAGGTACGACTGGTACAAAGCACCGTTTAGCACAAAAGTGGTTGCCACCAATGCCGCAATTACATCTAGGTTTTCGAATGAAAATTTATGGGGGATAAATCCCCCGGCCAGTTGGCCTGCATCGGGTTTTGTCAACAACAGGTTGAAAAAGAAAGCAAGGATCATGACCATGACCATGACCAACATTAATTTTTCAAGGACTTTATACAGGTTTTTTGCCCAAAATACCATGACCATTCCCAGCGGAGTGAAAACAAAAGGCCACACCCGCTCGTTGATCCCGGTTATCCCTTCCATGGCAATACCAATCCCAAGGTTGTTCCCAAACTGGAAACTCGAAGCGGACAGAAAAGCGGAAATCCCAATAACCACGGCAAACCATCTCCCGTAACTACCGGAAATGGACTCCAGGATAGAATTTTTATTTGAAATCCCGAACCGCATGGCCATCGATGTGTAAGTCACCATAGAAATTGCCGAAATTACAATCACCCATAGGAAAGCATATCCATGTTCCGACCCGATCCGCGATGCAACAGTAATACTGCCCGGCCCCAGAGCTGCTGAGGCAACTATAAATCCCGGCCCAACTGAATTTATTGTTTTTTTTATATTTTTTACTAATCGCATTTTTTACAGAAAGAAATTTTACATATAACTATAGCATATTTTTTATCCTCGCACCTGCATTTTTTTATTTTTTGTTGCGCACCAGAGCTTCTAAGAAATAGTAGTCGGCATATACCAACGGGACATCAATTTCCACACCGTGCGGGATGCTCCCTACGCTGTGATCCAAAATAAAATAATCATTGTTTCCTGAGAATGCCATGTAATCTTTTGAAGCCAACGAGTTAAGTATTTTAACTGCTGCGTTATGATATTTGTCGCCATTGTTTTCTGAATATTTTGCCAATTCAAACAATGCGGAACAGGTGATTGCTGCCGCAGATGCATCCCTTGGGATTTCCTTAAATCTGGACGGATCATAACCCCACTCTGGCGTAAGCCCGGGATCTATTACATTATAATCCCAATATGGCACCATATCGCCAGGCAAATTAGGGTGGTTTAACATGTAGCCTGCTATATTTTGGGCAAATTCCAGGAAGCGTTTATCATTCGTATAGCGGTAACACATTGTAAAGCCATACAGCCCCCAGGCTTGTCCCCTGGCCCACGATGATCCATCAACAAAACCCTGGCATGTTGCTTTATCCAAAACTTTTCCTGTGAGCGTGTCATAATCAACCACATGATAAGATGAATAATCATTGCGGTAATGGTTTTCCATTGTAGTTAATGCATGTTGTACCGCGATATTATGAAAGGTTTCATCACCGCTCAAACGGGTGGCTTTAAACAACAACTCCAGGTTCATCATATTATCGATGATAACCGGGTAAAACCACTCCGTCTCTCCATCCCAGGCCTGCCGGTAGTCCCATGATTTTATACACATTACTGTTGGATTGTATCTTGTGCTAAGTGATTTGGCGGCCTGAACGATTACTTTTTCGTATTCTTTGTTCCCTGTAATTACCAACCCGTTTCCATAACTACAATTAATCATAAAACCTACATCATGATGATTTGTAAGGTATTTAACCGAATCTAGGGCTTCTGTCCATTTTTCGGCTTCATTTTTCCATTTTTCATTTCCTGTGAGTTCATACATGTACCAAAGATTACCGGCAAAAAACCCACTGGTCCAACTTTGAGATCCTGTAGTAATAAGTTCACCATATTTACTTATTGTCCGGGGAATTTTAGCTGGCCCGTCAGCAATGGCTAACGTATTTTCGAGCTGCGTTTCAATGAACTGCATCTTTTCTCCTGTTAAAACCACATTCCCCTTATGGCCACATGCCGAAAAAAGCATTACCAAAACTGGCACAAAATAAACGGCAATATTATATTTCATTTTCCCGGTTTCAGGTTTATTGTATCCAAGTCGTCAAATTTGCAATTTTGCAAAACTATCAAATTTTAACGTATTATTTTGTCTGCTGCAAAACTATTTACGCATCCATTGTTTTTATGCGACAATCCACATGCCCTGGCATAAATACCTGTGACATTTTGGATATAACTATGCAAAAGCCCCAGGGGGTCTGCTGTGATCACACCATCACAAACCTGATAAAACTGAGAAGGCATAAACTGGCTTAAAAGCGAAGTAGGTATTTTATTTTTTCGCAGGTTTTCAAACAGCCTGTTTTTCACTTTTTCCAGTCCGGGCGTAGGCCAGTAATATCTCGATCGGTCTGAAAAGCTGTATTTTCTTTTAAAAAATTTTTGTTTCTCATCTCCCGGGTAATATCTTTTCCAATATATCGAATTCCCGGTCATCTCTTTATCAAGTGTCTCCCGTAATTTTGAACGCGTTTCGTCATCTTCACCTAAAAGTTCAACCTCTATGCTTTCAAGAGCAAAAAGTGCCTCTCTGTATGCAAAAGTTAGCCATGGGCCAACTTTTAAAATGCAGAAATGATCTTCAACCAGTGCTTTTAAATTAGACTCGGTCTGGTAATCAGTAGAATGAGCCTCGTAAACAAGCTGTTTATAATCATTGATTTTTTTACTTAGTTTTTTTGCCTTTTCTCGTTGGTATTGGAATATTTGATCATCTCCAAATTCCACACCGGGCTGAACAACCACCCCAATTACACGCCCCCATGCATCAGAGAGCCCTGCATCATTAAAATACTTGTTTGTAACAGAAATTGTATTTGCAGCATCTTCGGGTGATGTTGGGGTCAGTTCTTCTTCATTTTCCCTAGCTCCTCCCGGCACCGGGACTTCCGTACCGATGACATAAACCGGTTGAGGCTCCCCCTTCCTGTATCGAAAATAAGTATCTTCGGCTACACGGCATAGTTCAGCGGTCCTTGAAGCTACTACCTCATCGGGCAAAGGTTTGGTGCGATCCCCTTTGTCATCTGCACAAAACATACTGGCATCAAGATGAATTTTCTGATATCCAGCCTTTATATATTCGCTAATTAACATTTTAGCCTTGCCCATGGCATCCCTTACGGGTAAATTTTGCCAAGGATTAGGGCCTAAATGGTCTCCACCTAAAAGTAACTTTTCGTTAGGGAAGCCAGTTCTTTGGGCAATTGATTTTACAAAACCGACAAAGTCGGCCGGTTTCATCCCCGTGTACCCGCCAAATTGGTCCACTTGATTTGACGTAGATTCTACTAATAAAATCGAATCGTCAGCAACAGCCTGCTTAAAGCAGGCTTCCAATACTTCTGCATTGGCAGTACAAACTGAATAAATCCCTTTTGGCAAACCAGATTTATTGGCAGCAATTATATCTAACAAAATATCTTTCCCGCTTATCATTTAACCCGTTACATTATTTTCACACATTTTTAAATTAAAGCCATAACCCGAAAAGGAGGATCGAACATACATCCACCGGATCTAAAATTAAACGAAGTCAGAACTGACAGCATGGTAGATTTCAACACCCTGGACCACCCTGGAAATGGCCCCGTTTGTTGAAGGACAATCTGGGGACAATCCTAAATTTAGCGACTTGAAGAACCCAATAATTTGTGCAGGTAACACAAAAAGAACTGACAAAAAGTCTTCAGGTATATCTTTGGCGTTATCCGGAAACTGAATATTGAGGTCGAATTTAAGTTCATCATTGCCCAGGTTACCTATCGCTACCGATTTTTCGCCAGCATTAGTTTTCTGAACGCTGCGAATCAAATCCATTTCATAAGGTTTTGAAAATGGGTTATTAGACAACAAATAAATTATTAAAGTCGTTTTGTCTACTACGGCTTTGGGCCCATGCCTAAACCCCAAAAATGAATCGAATTTCCCTAAAACAAATCCATTGGATAATTCCTGTACTTTCAAATGTGATTCGTGAGCCGTTCCCAAAAGAGGACCGGAACCAAGAAAAACAGCCCGTTTGAAATTTAATCCTGAAATTTTTCTTATATCTGACAAATAATTGTCAATGATATGTTTGCCCAATTCACTAATACGATTGACAACATGCCCCATTTGTTCGATAGCCCCGATGTTTAAAATCAACAAGCCTGCCAACAGCATTGAACTGTATGAACCGGTCATGGCAAGTGAGCGATCGTTGGCTTCATCCGGCAACAAAAAAACATATGAATTTTCACCATTTGATTTTTTAGCCAAATGCCCCTGTTTGTTACAGGTTATAGCTAATTCATAAAGGTTGTCACAATGCTTTCTTGCTATTTCAAGAGCCGCTACGCTTTCAGGGCTGTCGCCCGAACGTGCTATGGAAATAAGCAATGTTGGCCGAGATTTGATGAAATAATTTTCAGGATGTGTAATGATGTCTGTTGTTGCGATTGCCCTGCAAGTAACCCCCAAATCCCGTTGATATGCACCGACCAATGATTCCCCAACAAATGCTGACGTTCCTGCACCTGTAAATATAATATACGGATTATTGTTTTTCAATACATTGTCCAGAAATCCGGATAACCCTTTTTTTTCTTTAACTAATCTCATATATGTTTTCTTCCACAAGTCAGGTTGATTGCTTATCTCCTTGGCTGTGTTATATCCGCCCTTTTTGTTGAGCTCTTCAATAGGATAACCCAAATACTTCATCTGTCTGTTATTTAATTTTCATTACAAATATAAATATTTTCGTTTTCTTACAAAAGCATTATTTATTTATTTCACAATGTTTCCATAATTATATCAGGTTCGTTTTTTTAGCCAAGACAAAATCTTTCAAAAGCTATATGATTTTTTTTTCGACTATTGAAACATATTGTTTGCGTAAATATTACACTATCAAAAAAACAGTTTCAAAACAATCGTTCATTTCAACTTGTTTCAACTTGCAAAAAAACTCTTTTGACAATCCTATATTAGATGAGATTGTGAGCTATTAGCCTGAGCTCGATTAAAAATCTTGCCTCAGTTCCAACTAATTTTTAGTAGGAATTGGTACTGATCTTTTGAAGGACTAGCGGGACAATACGATAAAATATGGGACAATTTATACAAAAATCAGTGAGATCCAGAGGGGAAAGAGGGTGTCCCCTAATGCTAAATCAGGGCAAAAAGCCAAGCAGTGCTATGATACCCCTAGCACTATGGCGTATGCCTGCGTATCTGTTGACAATAGACAAACGGAATGAATTGCCCCTCTGGCAGCTAAACAACAACAACCTCTATCCCGTTCTTTTCAAGCCTGTTTTTGTCTTCTTTCTTTATACCAGAATCGGTAACAACGACATCTACATTTGATATAGGGGCAATAAAGGCAAAGCGCCTTCTTTCAAACTTGCTGGAGTCGGCAACCGCAATCACTTTTTTGGCAATTTTAATCATAATCTGGTTCAAATGAGCCTCTTCGGAATTTGGTGTTGACAATCCGTGGGTAGTGTCAAACCCATCTGCTCCTAAAATAAGTTTATCGCAATAAAACTTTTCGAAACTCTCATCGGCCAAAACCCCTACAAGAGATAATGATTTTTTACGTAGCGAGCCACCGGGCATAAATATGTTCATCCCCTCAAAACCTGCAAGAATGCTGGCAATATTAAGGGCATTGGTAATGATGGTCAAATTCTCAAAGTGTTCAAGATTTTTGGCAACTTCAGTTGTGGTAGTGCCGGAATCCATGACAATAGTATCGCCTTCTTCAATGAGCCCAGCTGCAGCCTTACCAATACGTTGCTTTTCTTTTAAGAATTCTTTTTGTTTATCTGATATGGATGGCTCTACGCCCATCCTGTAGTGTTTAATCTTGATTGCGCCCCCCCTGGCACGAATCAACATATTTTGTTTTTCCAGGTGGGCAAGGTCGTTCCGGATAGTAACCTCGCTTATTTTGAACATATTACTTAATACGCTTACGGAAACCTGTCCCTTTGACTCAAGTTCCTCAAGGATTTTAGCCCTTCTGGTAACTGTTGATTTACTAAATGATCGATCCATTGAAGTTGTTAAATTAAGTTATGTTGGGTTATTTTTCGTGTTTCCTGCATTTTGAATCCCCCCCCTTTTAATAATGTGAGTTAATAAATAAAAACTTAATAAAACAAATATAAGCATTCTGAATTTACTTTTAAAACCTTATCAAAAATTAAGTAGAAAGGGAATATGGCATAAAATTTATGCACATAATATTTGTCATACAATTTTTCTTTGCACAGGATCCCATTCCACCCTGCGTTTTTCCACATATGATTTATGGGCCATTAAAATTGCAACCCCCTCGGCATATGCTTTTTCAATATCGCAGTTTGGGGTGCCCCCGCTACGGATGCAATCAATCCAGTCTTTAAGGTGGAGATGGGTCACGTCTACGCTTTTCCCGTTAACAACTGTGGATGTCAACCCCCTGGATGAGTAATATTTTTCAGTGGCGGAGGTCACTGCGTCAAGGGTCCCCTGTCCGGGCGAGACTGTCAACAAAGGCCCGTTCGTGTCGAGGATCCCGTCTTTTATCTGCTGCTTGTATTTGGTTGAGTCCGGATCAACCGTAATTTGAACAGAACTGCCCAACTCCATGGAAGCATCATGCCCCATGAAAACGCGCCCACGTTGCCGTGCACTTGAAAGGCAGCCACTGTAAACCAAGGTCAAATCCTTATCGGGATATTCAAATGTAGCCTGAAGGAGATCGGGTATCTCACGGTTATCTTTCCAGTAATAAATACCTCCCGAAGCGACTGCCGAATTTGGGATGCCTATGTTTAGCAGTTGGTTCACCGCGTCATACTCGTGCGAAAATAATTGGCCGAGCATGCCCGTATCGTAGTCGAACCATTTTGTCCAGTTGTAGTACCTGTCAGTGCTAAAAGGGACTTGAGGCCTGTCCCCCAGCCATTGTCCCCAATCTATGGAGTCCAGGTTGCCGGGTTTTGGGTTGCCGTTTGCATCAAGGTGCCTGATCCAGGCACCACTGGCCGTGTTCCTGTTGGTGGTGGTCTCAATGAGGGTTATTTTTCCCAGTATATCTTTTTTTATGATTTCTTTGGCTTGTTGGAAAATGGCATTTTGGGTTACCTGGTGGCCGAGCTGGAATACCTTGTCGCTGTTTTTTACTGCATTGTAAACTTCGTTTAGCTCATTTTCTGTAAGGGCAATGCTTTTTTCGCAATATACATGCTTGCCTGCCTTTATCGCATCGGCGGTTATCCGTGCATGATGATGGTCGGGCGTTGCAATTACCACGGCATCAATAGTGTTGTCGTTTAATAAATCTTGATATGTCCGGTATCGCTTTACCTCGTAATCTGCCCCGGCTTTCCCGTTGGACCGAAGCCCGTTTTTGGCAATTTCAATCCCATTTTGGGCATGAAGGTCGAAAACATCACAAACACCTGCCAACTCAATATTCATGTCCTCCTGTGCCAGCCAGTCTTCAAGTTTTTTGCCCCCCTTTTGTTTTTCAGCTTCTGAAATATGCATAAAGCCGAGGCCTCTTGCCAACTGTACAGCCCTGTTACCAAAACCAATCATGCCAATCCGTAGTTTCTCCCCCTTGGCTGCCGAACAGTTTGTGTTCGCATTTGATGCCTCAAGGTTTTCGAGCCCAAGTTCCTTTAGCACTTGTTTTTCCTTGTCTTTTGCATAAGCCCTGTCTTTGTACAGGCCATAGCCAAATATGCCCAAAACCGGTATCCCTGCAAAGGCTTTTAGGACTGTTCTTCTTTTTATGTCGGCATTAGGGTTGTTGTCAAGGTTTTGCCCCTTGTTTTGTTGTTGAATTTTATCTGTCATTTTTCGCCCTCCTTTTATTTTGTTTTTTTTCGCCCTTTTTTATGAAATAATCCAATCCTACGATATGGCTTGTTGGGAACAATGCGAGAACAAACAATGCCACGGCTTCAATAAGGGTTTTGTTGACGATCAGGTTGTTCCCTTCTGTTGGCAATGAGTATTCAATTCCTGTTAACGGTGGGTTGTTCAGGTAATACATAAGAACCAGGGCAGCCCCAAAGTAAGCCCCTATCCGGCAAAAAAGGCCCAAGATCAGGGACAGCCCTATGGCAATCAGCCCCCATGTGTTTAAAAAGTCCACAATATTCAACACATCGCTGTTGGAAGTAATCCAGTTCGCAAATCCTGACATTATCCATTGCGACTCGCCCAGGAATCCTGCCGATGACCAATTGGGGTTCAACAGTTTTGCAAATCCTTCATATAAAAGGTGCCAACCAATAATCATTCTTAGAATAATAAATACGGTTAGTTGTAGGTTTGAAAATACTTTGTTGTCTTTCATCTTTAATATTTAAAATATAAGCTATCGCAAGAATAACTTTTATAAAAACAAGGTTATATAAAATATCCAAATGTAGATATAAAATTATAATCCTGCAACTAAACAGTAATCTCAACAAAACAAAATCGGATCTGTTTGTTTAATTGATATATTTTCAAAAACTTCATATTCAGCACATTTACATAACAAGTAGGAATCCTGCACCAGGAGGGCTATGTTGTTGTTTTTAATTTACCGCCATTGCTGTTTTGGCAGTTTTTATATATCTATATGAGATCACACAAGGTATTTTTATTTACAAAACATTTCTAAATTGAATTTAATTATGTTTTCAACTTAATTTATCAGATAATTACTTGTCTTTTATTTTTATTTTATATTTTTATAATTTCAAAACATTTTTATTGTAACTATTGAATTTAAAATGGGGATACATAATAATTGAATAAACGAAAGGATGAAGGAAATGCAAAAAAAAATTATTACACGGTTGTTGATATTGGCCCTTTTTACTGCCTTTATGGGCCGTTCGCTGGCACAGGAAGATCATGTGCACTTAAGCAAAACTTTTGGACGTGAGAAACCTTACAGGATATTTTTGCCCGCAGGGTACCATTCATCCTCAAACAGGTATCCTGTCATCTATTTTTTTCATGGGAATAAAGGGACTCACAAGTATAAGTTGTCAGAAACAATGGCGAAGCTGGCCAGGGAAAAATCTATAATTATTGTAGCTTCAAATGGCCGTTCTGATGATTCTGATGTGCGTCCGTATAATATAGGTTGGCATTCGAACATAAATTATGAGATACAGTTCAAGGATTATTTTCCCGAATTGGTTGGCCATGTCGATTCTACATACCGTACATTGGCTGACCGTTCCCACCGGGCACTGATTGGTCACAGCATGGGTGGGATTATGTCTTTTTTCCTGGCCGGGAAATATCCACAAATGGTAGGTGCAGCAGTAAATGTAAAAGGCTCCCCCGAGTTTTTTATCGGATATCCTGATAACCACACCTTATACAATGTACGTTATTTATTTAAAAATTTACATGGAGTTAAACTACGTTTTCACAACAGCACAAAAGGCGAGCTGGTTTATCTGAACAAAGAAGTGCACCAAGGGGCTTTGCATGAGAATGATCTTTCTTATGCCTACAAGGTATATGAAGGCGGGCACGGTATGCCTGCTGAAGAATTTAATGATGCCGTTTGTTTTGTTGCGGAGGCGTTTAGCAATCCATTGCCCCAGCCTGGGCGTTGGCACCATGCTGACCTTTATCCCGACTTTGAGGTTTGGGGGTATGAAGTTAACAGCAATTTGGATGAGCCCGGTTTCATTGAATTGCATGGTGTAACCAAAGGAGGGTTGGGGATTGCGACTAAAAAGTGGCAACCCTGTGGAAGGCCTGTCCCTGGGGTGCAAGTGAATGTTGTGACAGCGCCAATATATCAGCCAAACAAAACATATTCTGTTTTAGATTACAACCTTGTGGACGATAAAAAATCTGTTTCGCTTTTGCAAAGTGACGGCGAAGGGAAAATTAGTTTTAGTGTCGATTGTAACCCACATCAAATAGGTATTTTCAGGAAAAACGACCCTGCAGAAATTGTTTATGCCTCACACTCTGTTAACGGAGAGGGCGTTTTTCTTGATCACAAAAATGAATGTAGCCTGAAGCTGCGTTTGCTAAACCGTGGAGGGCAGATAGCTAAAGGGGTTAAAATAAAACTGTCAACAACGACTCCTGGTGTCAATGTCGTTAATCCTGAAATTGATGGCGACAATATTGGATCGTGCGAGGCGAAATGGCTGACAAATGATTTCAAGGTAGTGGCAGCCAATATCCCCCCGACAGATGGTTCCCCTTTCCGGATAAGGTTTGTGCTTACCATTGCCGATGATGAAAACAATACGTGGAAAGATGAATTTGACGCACCGGTGTTTTTTGATGTCCCTGAACTTACCAACATCGGGATTGATGACGGCGACAGCGAAATTTACGGGAGTGGCAACGGGAATAATATTGCCGAACCTGGTGAGTGGATAATGGTATATGAAATCAGCCATAGGACACGGTTGTATTATGACGATCCCTATGTCGATGCAGAGCGGATACACGTTGATTTGCAACCCGACAAGTGGGGTGACGGATACGCTGTTTCATCTGTTGTGCATATCGCAGAAGATTGCCCTGTTGGGCATAAAATAAGGTTCTTGTCCAGCTATGAAGTAAAAGAATGGAAGACAATAAAAAGGAATGTCATATGGGGGGCTTTCACCGTTGTTGTTGGCAAGGAAACAGAATAAAACAATTTAGGAACAGAATACTATAAAATAATGAAAGTGCCATCTATTAGCAAGCAAAGCATTTTTATTGTACTCTTCATATGCTTTGCCGGGACAACTTTGGGGAACGCCGGCTCAAAAGAAAATAAAAAAACGGGGAAAATATTTGTCATCCATGCACCTGTAAAAAACCTCGGTGACTATACAAAAGTGGCGAAACAGGCAGCACGCTTGAAGCCCTACGGAAGGGTAGAGGTGAATATAAGTACGCTGGCAGAAAAAGGGTTTCATGAAATCCCAGAAGGAAGGAATTTTTGGTATGAATATGCCAGTTATAACCCAACACCATTTAAATTCTTCCCTGATCCTAAGATTGCACCGTTTATCCCGGCCGATTTTGCAAAAAAGAACCGCGAATTGCTTCTTGCAAAAGCAAAAATCCTGCGAAAATACGGTTTGGGGGCGGCTTTCTGGAGTTACGAACCCAATTTCCTTCCCGAAATATTTTTTGAAGAATACCCACATATGCTTGGGGCGAGGGTCGACCACCCACGGCGTGGGAATCATCCGGCTTTCGCGCCCTGCATAAGCGTAAAAGAAACACAGGAAATGTATGTTGACATGGTTGCCAAATTGATTAGGGACGTGCCGGAAATCCATACCTTTTTCTTTAAGACCAACGATGCGGGCTCCGGTATTTGCTGGTCCGACTGGCAATATACCGGTCCCAACGGACCTTCGCACTGTAAAAACTACAGCATGGGCGAACGAATGGCAACACTGATGAACACCTTTAAAGAAGGTGCAGATAAAGCCGGTGGGGATATTTCGATTTGCCTGACAGGCTCTATGTTCTCAGATGCTGAAAAAAAGGATATTTACGAACACCTTCCAGAAAATTGTTATTTCCAGAGCCATAATTCAGATAAGGTCAAGGGTATTAACAGTACGATTGTACGAAACTATCCGGTGAAGGGAATGTTTGACCCCTTGGAGATAATACGGAATGTCGGATTGGTAAAAGATAAATCGGCCAACACTGTGTTTATTAGCTTCCGGGCCCCTTACGACCGGGACTGTGAAAATATAGAGGCCATAGAAAAATTCATGGATCTCCTGATTGACAACATTGATGGGCAGCAGCAGGAAGAAGGTGCCATGTCCGAAGAACAGCAACTTTACCGGATGTGTACAGAATGGGCCGGTAATGAAGAAGCCCCGTTGTTGTATGATGCATTTAAAACATTGGATGAAGCCAGCCAATACAAAAGAGAGTCCTTAAAAGGAGCATCTGCAATGTACTGGGGGGTATCTGAACGGCACATCACACGGCCATTGGTGTTTGCGCCGCAATTGCTGTCAACAGAAGAGGAAAGCTACTTTATGCCCCATGTTTTCAACACTTCGGAAGAAGAAGCGCGGATGGATTATACCGATATCCATGGGGCGCACCGTACTCTTACACCGGGCGCAGCAAATACATATGTGTCGAAAGTTAACAGGGCAATAATGCTTTTTGAAAAAGTAAGTAAAAATGCGCATGAAAAAGTTTTTATCAAAGATATGGCGATAGCTTTGAAAATCCATAGTAGCATTTTCCGCAGTATTGGAAATTTTGCCGAAGCACAAGCTATCAGGGACAGGAATGCCGAGAAATTGGCATTGCCTACACACCGCCCGGACAAAACGCCAACTTGGGAAGGGGATCCTGATTTTCAGCCTTTTATTTCAATAATGCGGGACGAACTGGACAACACCCAGGAACTCATTGATGTCCTGGAAAATGGAGGAATGGATTTTATTGCCCATGCCAACGAGCCTGGATATGAAGATACTTTCCTGCTGGGCCCGGACCTGATAGGGCAACTAAAGAAGAAACGAAAAATAATGTTTAAACACTGGACAGATATTGAAGGCTATTTGGCGTCCCCGTTTAAATAAGCCCAATCCGGGAACATCGTTTTCGGCTATACGTGGATATTGGCCCGATTGCAATATTTTGACAAAAAAACAACGCATTTTTAAGCTACAACGAACCCCCGGATTAATCCGGGGGCTATACAATAGCTAAGTTTTTTTTAACCGTACAAGCACTAATGGCAGCATCAAAAGAAAAGGGATAAGCCAAATTGCCCAATAGGAAAACCCCTCGAACCAGTTATCGACAGAATAAACATGCTTGCGATCCCCGTATATCTTAACCAGATAATCTGTTGTGTAAGGATCTACGGCATCAGGGTAATAATGTGATGCCAAATTGAGGTAAGCCTCCCGGACAAGCCCAATATCTGCAGTAATGGCAGCTGTGTCATGTGGGACAACTATGCCATAGTCGGGATCCAGTATATATGTGCCGGAACCATTTAGCTCTGCCCTTACTACCACGTGATGGCCTCCCACGTCCAACAGTTCGGCCTTGATCCCATTTTCGAGCAAAACCCCTTTAAGTATTGTAGAATGGGTGGAGCAAAGCCCTGCGCCCCGTTCCAGGTTTTTTTTGTAGTTGCTGAATTCATATTTCCTGTACCGTCCCGGATTGATGTACGATGCGGCATATAACAGGTAGTTTTCCCAAACAGGGACCCTCAGGTGATACTTTTCAATTCCCTCGTTTCTCCAGTAATGGATCATCCCTTTGTTCACTACTTTGTTTAGCCTTACTGCAAAATCGGTATTTGATTCCCCAGGTTTTCTTTTCAACATTTCCTTAATTTCCGGATACCCGATAGTAATGTCATTTACCCTGTTCCTAATTATTATTTCTTCTTTATAAACAGCCGGGTTTCGCATTGTTTTAAATAAACCGGATATGTTAATGCCTAAAAGAAACAGGCCTGTAACAAACAAGATTACCTTTAGTTTTTTCATTTTCAAATAATTAATAATTTTAGATTGATATTGAGATGCTGGTATTTTTGCACAAATTCACTTTTTCTTTCTTTTTGCCAACGATAACAGTATAAGGGGAAAGGTTGGTTTGTCCTTTTTCGTTAACTGAATACTCCTGCAATTCAACTTCAATTAAGCCTTGTTCGTTTGTTTGCTGGCAAAGGGCTTCCTTCCCGTTCTTGTCAATAATCCTAACTTCCGTTTTTGCCGCTGCCCCATCTTTATCTGTTACCTTGATTTTCAATGTCCACCAAACGGAATAAGAATGTGTTTGTTTGGTCGCGTCAACACCAAAACCGAACCCTTCGAACCGGTTGGAGCGGAATTCTATATTTTGTGCCACACAGTCTTTTCGTTCAGCCCATCCCATCCTGACAGGTTGGAAACCAGTTTTTGCCTCTGGCGATTTTATTATTGTGTTGTTATAAATTTTACTGTCCTTGTCTCCGCCATACCTGCATGCTACCCACATCGAATAAATGTTGGTAGTAATACGGTTGTTGAAAAAATGGCCTCCGATAACACCTCCGCCAATGTAAAAAGCAGAAGTTTCATTTTTCATCCCCGGCGTTAATTCTTTAACATGGATTTCATTGCCAAAAATATAATTGTCGCCACCGCTTGCACTATAGAAAATCGCCCATGCCATTGGGATGTAGTCCGGATAGTTTGGATAGTCTTTCCCCATGACATAAATTTTGTTGTTATAAACTTTGTTGCCAAAACTGCCATTGGGAGAACCGGGCTTTGCGTTGTAATCGGCAATGCGGACTGCGGTTACGGAATACTCTTCGTGGCCGTATTCCGAAGTTGGCGGAGCCGCTTCTATGTAGATCTCATTATTGAATATTTCCATGCCGCGATGCACATATACTTCAATCCCCGAACCTGTTTCCGGTTTCAGTATATTGCCATAAACCGCCGAACTGTCCCCCATGGCCATTATGCTGTAATGGTTTGTGACGGTCTGCCTGTTGACAAAATAATTATGGTGTATCTTGGAAAAATCACCTTTAAAAGCCAGGCCCCCCTGCCCTCCGTAAAATTCGCACCCTGAAACTTCCGAAGGTTGTTTCCCGCATAGGTCAACGGCATAAAACTCCGAACCGTGCCGGTTAATGATAAAAGGGTTTTTTACATCGAAAGTACAATTAGTAATGGCAGCTTGCAATAAATCAGCTGCTGTTGCATTTATCCCGGAGTTCAAAATTTTAACATTGTCAAGGACAACCATGACATCCTCTGCGGTCGATTGGATCCCCCATGAAATTGCGCCCAAGGTGCCATTTTTGATTATCCCATTTTTAATTGTGACAGTGCCTTTACCTGTTGCCATAGGAATCCCCGCAACAGGTGCAGACAAAGCAGCATCCTTGGTATAATCAAAAAACGCGCTGTGTGTCCGTTCATAAAAATGATCGTTATGGCCCATGGCATCTGTTTTTTCCACAATGCCAATCCCCACATCCATTGCCGGACGGATGTCGATGTGATCGACAAGGCAATCGGTCTCAGCTTTTACCACAATGCGGTACCTGCCGGCTTTCAGCCCGTTAAGATGTGCAAAAACAAAACCGCCGCCCAGCCGTGGGCTACGCTTTTCTACAGGGCAACTTTGTTTCTCCCCATCGCGATATGCCGTGTTGCAGATAATTGATTTGCCCTGGCAGTCCTCAACGTAAACACTCACTTCCATATTGGGTTTTGCAACACCGCACATGGCAATGTAAGAACGATTGGCCAGCGGCAGGTTAATGTATGGGGATGCTATTATTTCCCCTTTTGACAGGCTAAGCATCTTGTCGCCAGCAAATACATGCACCCTTGTACCTACGGTTTTTGCACTGGGGGCTTTGGTTAAATCCCAGCCTATAGCCCCTTCTTCAAAACTGAAATTAGGGATATGCTCATAGCAGGTGTCTGCAAAAGTTATGCTGTGCCCGTTCAAGTCCAGCGTAACGTCATTGCCAAGGAAAATTGCACTACGTGGGCTCGATATGTCGTTTACCAGCATGTATGTGGCCCCCGGGACGGCATAGCTCCCTGGCTTGCTGACAGGGATTACGCCTGCTGTTGGTTTTTTGTGTTCGTGCTGTGTGTATTGTGCCGGCACTTTTGTAGATGACAAGCATATAACCAGTAAATAAAGAAATGGGTTGACCGAATTTTTTAATTTGAACATGTGATTATGATTTTAAAATTTTTATAGCTGTTGGTATGTTTATTTGTTATATATCGGACAGAAATACACAAAATATGATTTTTGAATGTATAATCAATAAATTTTATTAACTTGCTTTAGTTTTCAAAAATACATAAAAATAAGTAAATAAAAGATGAATCACATAAAAATACACATCAATAATAATAGTAAAAAGCTTCGTTTTCTTTCATATCTAATCACAACCCTACTTCTTCTTTTGTGTAATGCACGTGATATTTCTGCCAGTAATGTTGTTATACTGGACGAGAGCCATTACAGTAAGGTGTTTGGGGAAATCCGTAATTATCGCATTTTCCTTCCTCCTGGTTATGATGAAAATACAGAAAAAAGATACCCCGTAATATATTATTATCATGGCTGGTCTCAGCGATATTTTGGCAGTATTACGGATTTTAAAGCGGACGAAGGGGAAAGCAACGGCGGTGACAATATTGCAAATTTCGTGGCGGAACATGATGTTATTGTCGTAAAACCAGATGGCTACAACCGCAGGCCTGATGAGAAGTATTATTTAAGGCCTTACAATATCGGGCCAGTGGAAACTTACCGCCAATTCCCACTTTATTTTCCCGAGCTGGTTGGATACATAGATGGACATTACCGTACCGTCCCTAATCGTGAAAACCGGGCAATCACAGGTTTGTCAATGGGTGGGTTTATGGCATTCTGGATTAGTGGCAAATATCCGCATCTGCTGTCGGCTGCCGGAAATTTTTGCGGTTCTGTTGAATTTATGGTCGGGCCCAAAAATTCACCGGTGGAATATCGTCATTCTGATATGTATAAGAATTACAATGGGGTTAACCTGCGGTTGAACTATGGCAACGAAGATTTCATCCGTGACTACCACAAGGACATGAACAAAATTTGGGCACATGTAATGGATAACTACGAATACAAGGTGTATGACGCTGCACATTCGGCATGTGGCCTTGGCGAAATGTTCGGGTTTTGTTTAAATACATTCGAAAACCCACCTGCGAAACCCGAAAAATGGGATCATATCGATGTATACCCATCATTTGAGGTTTGGGGTTACCATGTTGATTCCGACAGGGAAATCCCTGGGTTTACCGTTCTTGGCAATGTTGATAAAAATGGGTTCCGTTGTGCGGTACGAAGTTTCCTGCCCGATGGAGAATCCATGCCTTTTGTGCGACTTTCAATAATAACGCCGCCAATATATGAAAAGGAACAGTTGTATGAGGTCTGGGACATCAATCCTGAAAACGGGAAATCTTTGCCTTATGTTTTAAAAAGTGATCCCAGCGGCCGCTTGGAAATAGATATTGACGGAGGTGCCCATGAAATTGGCATCAACAAAAAAGAAGGTTTCCCAAACGTTGCTTTGGCTTCCTTCGCTGTTGAAAACATGGATTGGGCCTCTGTGGGCAAAACAGTTAATGTTTCAATAAAGCTTTTAAACAAAGGTAATGTTAGGGCTGACGGGGTTACTGCAAAATTAGTTGCAACAAGGGAAGGCGCAGAGGTCTTTAACAACGAGGTAAGTTATGGGGCAATAAAGCCTGGGCAATCCAAAAAAGGCAACGGCCTGTTTTCGTTTAGGGTAACATCGGGTGATGTTGAGATTGGGCGGTTCAGGCTGGATGTTAATGACGGGGCAGGAAATAAATTTAACGATTATGTTGACATCAATTTCAGGAATGGGCAAACCGAATTTTCCGATTTCATAGTTGCAGATGGGAAAGAATTTGATGTTGCTGCTGCTGGAGACGATACGGCCAATATGTTTTTAGGGGCGGGGAATGGCGATGGGATTGCCAATCCTGGAGAGTCTGTGGTTATTCTGGTTAAAGACAATGGGAGGCTTTTTAGGACATTCTTGTATAGCAGCGATCCCTGTGTCAACCCGGCAGGGCTCCACCTAAGGGGGTCGGATTCTTGGACTGATTACGACCATGTTGGGGCATCAGCAAAATATTCTATCCCGGTACTCTCGTCTGAATGCACTGATGGACATGAGGTTAAGTTTTTTGCGGAATATTGGCTGCCTGATTATCCGGAACATATTGTAAAAAGGGGGATCGTGAAATTAAAAGTTGCCGGGGCAGATAAAACGCCGCCACAATTGCAATGGGCAGGTATTTTGGGCGACAATACCATTCAGGCTAAGGTTTACGATGGCGCTAAAATTTCAAAGGTGAAGGCCAGGCTCAGCTTAATAGACGACCCGGGAAATTCATTTGAAGTTGAACTGTCAGATGACGGCAGTTTTGGCGATCGAGCCAAAGGCGATTTGGTATTTAGCAACAAACCGGAAGAAATGGGCTTTGGTTTATATAAAATTGTCCTTACTGCCACCGATATTTACGGTAATGCCATGGAAAGGGGATGCCCAGGTTTTATGGTGGTACATTAAATCTGTGAGGTTAAAAAAATACGTTATTAATAAAACAAACTAAAATGAGGACTTTAAAAATTTTATCATTACTTTTTTTCGTATCGCTATCGGTTGGTGCGCAAAATGAAAAAACAATATTCCTGCATCATTCCACTGGTGGGTTGGTTTATGAAAAAGGAGGTGTGCTGGAATTGATGAAAGAATACAATTCTATAAACACAACAAATTATACAATCGTTGAGCGGGCGTTCCCCAACAAACCTTACCCTTGGAGGAATTACCCCTATGATTATTGGAATATATGGATAAACGGTTATTGTGAAGAAAATAAGGACACCAAAGGATATGAGAATGTGGAATGCCTTGAAACACTCGCCCAGGACTACGATGTGATTATCCTAAAGCATTGTTTCCCGGGGGCAAAAATACTAGAGGATACAGGGAAACCAGACGCTGCATCTGAACGTAAAAGCCTGGAAAATTACATATTACAATATAGGGCACTGCGCGATAAGTTTGACTCCTTCCCTGAGAACGATTTTATAGTATGGACACTGGCGCCCCTCCACCGGTTAGCAGATGGTGCTGCAGAAAATGCCGGGCGAGCCAAAGAATTTGTTGATTGGGTGAAAAACGATTGGCTAAAAGAGGATGGAAAAACACACCCGAACATTCACATTTTTGATTACTTCTCACTGTCAGCGGTATTGGACAAAAACCCAGAACCACCAAATGTAACATACTGCCTTAAATATGAATATGAACGTTCGCATGAAAACAGTGATTCCCATCCCAATGATTTTGCGTGCAAAACAATTGGCCCTGAATTTTTTAAATTTATAGTAAAAACGCTTAACAATGAATAAAAGTCCTTATCCAAGTTATATCGGGATGGACCATTAAGGCAAGCACAAATACTGAGAATAGAGGGCAATCCCCTCTTCTTTTTTTTCTATGTATTGAGTCCCTGCTCTTTCAACTCATCCAAAACGATTGCCTTATCGAAACAAATCAGTACTCTTTTATTTCGTTTTATTATCTATCATAATATAAAGATCTCGAATTATTTCTTAACAAAACCTTATGAAATGAAAACATTATTTTATTTTTGGGAAAAGATATAATGCCATCTCTTACCGAATTATATTTTACAGCATGTAAGCTTTTCTTCAATAACATCGGTTGGGGAAAAATAGAATTGCCGGACAAAAATATAACTCGTGCTTGGGATATAATTTTAAAATTAAGTTGTATTTAAAAAAAATATCGAAATGAAAAAGAAATATGATGTTTTGGTTGTTGGAGAATTAAATGTGGATATTATTCTGGATGAAATAGAGAAATTCCCCGAAGTTGGGAAGGAAGTCCTTGCACAAAAAATGACCCTTACCTTAGGCAGTTCGGCCGCAATTTTTGCAAGCAATATTTCGAGTCTTGGGGCAAAAGTGGCTTTTCTCGGAAAAATAGGAAAAGACAAATTTGGGGAAGTTGTATTGGAAAACCTAGAGAAAAACAATGTTGACATTTCGATGATTAGGATTGATGAAAATCTCAGTACCGGTGCCACAGTGATTTTGAATGTAAGGGAAGACAGGGCCAATACAACTTATTCAGGGGCAATGGATCACCTTACGATAGGTGACATTTCGGAAGAAGACATAGAACAAGCCAAGCACCTACATTTCTCTTCTTATTTTCTGCAACCCGGAATATGGGGAAGTTTAGGGGAATTGTTCCGTAAAGCCAAACAGCTAGGGCTAACTACCTCTTTTGATATGCAATGGGATCCGCAGGAAACCTGGAAATTGGACATTCCTGATGTTTTGCCATATGTAGATGTTTTCTTGCCAAATGAAAAAGAACTACAGTTTTTAACACAAAAAGATAATCTGGAAGAAGCTGTTGCCGCCATTGGAAAACACACAAATATTTTAGCCGTGAAAAGGGGCAATAAGGGGTCTTGTGCCTATTGGGAAAATAAATTAAGTGATTTGCCACCTTTCTTAAATACGAAAGTTGTTGATGCTATTGGTGCGGGCGATAGTTTTAATGCCGGTTTTGTCTATAAATTCCTCCAGGGATTGGATATTGTCGAATGTCAACGATTCGGGAACCTGACAGGTGCTGTTTCTACAACGGCCGAAGGAGGGACATCTGCTTTTGCCGATTATGGTAATTTCAAGAGAGTGGCCAAAGATAGGTTTGGGGTTGACGTTTGATTATAATATTTCTCTGAATACCGAAAGATTATGAAATATCACACAATATTGCTTGTGTTATTCTTATGCCTGTTGTGCTTCGTTTTTCTGTAAATCATTGAATAATATGTTTTAGAATACTTGGATTTATTGTCCTTTTGTTTTCCCGATGCTTTGTTCTAGGATTATTTGTCGTTGTTTCTAATGAATCTTTATCCGTTCCCCTGTTGGACTTTTATTTAAGGAAATAAAATTATTGGTATGTGTTTTCCTACAACAATAATTTATATTTTATTGTTTTTTTACTGTTTTCTTATTTTATGGTAAAAAAAATATTATATTTACGCATTATATAACGAAATGTAAGGTTCTAATAATAATTTAAAAATGTTACGTAAATAAAAAGTTCTAAATTTTATTTCAAGGATTATTATTGTTCCAGCCAATTCAAGTGTATTATTAATAAAAAAGCTAGGTTCTTATGAAAAAAAAGTTTTGTGTTACATTTACACTAATCCTGAGTTTGCTAAGTAGTATTTTTGCCCAGCAGCATGCAGTGGTAACAGGTACGGTTACTTCTGCTGCTGATGGTTTGCCGCTGCCTGGTGTTTCAGTTTTGGTGGAAGGAAGCAGTAACATTGGTACAGTAACCAGTGTGGACGGAGAGTATAAGCTTAAAATGCCAGACGGAGCAAATGTCCTGGTGTTTTCATTTATTGGGATGAAAACAAAAAAGGTAAACATCGGAAGCTCCAGCGTAATTAATGTTGCCCTTGAGACCTCTACCGAAGCATTGGATGAGGTTGTAGTGACCGCACTCGGCATCGAACGGGAAGTAAAAGCACTTGGCTTTTCTGCCCAAAAAATCGGGGAGGATGACCTCTCTGCTTCCAGGGAAACGAGCGTGTCTAATTATTTGACAGGAAAGGTCGCAGGGGTACAAATCTCAAGGACTGCCGGGGGGGCAGGATCGTCAACTAATGTAGTAATCCGTGGCAACAGTTCAATTAGCGGCAATAATCAGCCACTTTATGTAGTAGACGGATTGCCGATTATTAATTACTCAAACAGCGAAGGATCCAGTGGCGTTTCATCGGCCGATATTGACTATGGTGACGGCATTGGTGATATTAACCCCCAGGATGTTGAATCAATAAACGTATTGAAAGGGCCTGCCGCTACAGCACTATATGGTTCGCGTGGAGCAAACGGGGTTATTATAATTACCACAAAGTCAGGGAAAGGGAAAAAAGGTTTTGGGGTAGAGATTAATTCTGGTGTGACAATCGATAGGCTTTCCCTTTTGCCTAAATTCCAGAACAAATATGGGACTGGTTATGACGATGAGGGCTATGCCTATTATAGTTGGGGCGGGTTTACTTTTGATGGCATATATTATTACTGGCCCGAAAATGGATTGTTGGACAGTTGGGGCGGCCCCCTGGATGGAAGTATAAACATTCCAAACTGGTGGACCCTCCCCGAAGTTGAGGGCTCAAATAGTGTTTGGGATTGCCCAATTAACGAAGTCGTCCCTTACGTGGCAGAACCGATTGATAATGTACGGGACTTTTTTAATACAGGTATTACTACTTCTAACAATGTAGCGATTACTTCTTCGAATGAAAAAAGTACGATGAGGTTGTCGTTAGGCTGTATCTCAACCGATGGGGTAGTGCCAAACCACGAGGTCGATAAAAAAACGGTCAGCTTCAGCGGTTCGACACAGGTCAACAAGGTGCTGTCTTTTGATGGGCATGTTAATTATATAAGGACTGAGGGTTCTCAGCGTCCGGCAACAGGGTACAGCAGTTCAAATGTCCTATATAATTTGATTACCATGCCAAGGAACACCCCTCTTGACTTTGTAAAATATCAATATGAAACAACAGGAACCAATATACGGTATCCGGGGATCAACTACAACCCATATTATATGGTAAATGAAATAAAGAATTTTGATTATAAAGACAGGATAGTTGGGTTGACTTCTGTAAAACTAAATATTACGAGTTGGTTGAACGTTACAGGTAAGCTGGGTGTTGATTATTATAGCCAGGTCAGGGAAACCAGGTGGCCCACCGATTCTAATTCCAGGAATTCAAATTCTAGATTAGGGCAAATGACTCAGAGATATAGCCGTGCCAGGGATTGGAACGCTGACCTTATGCTGGCAGCAAACAAAGATTTAACAAGTGATATTAACATAAATGGGGTACTAGGGACAAATATCCATAACTATCGAAGTGAATATATGTATTGGGATGCCCGTGAATTTAAGGCAGATGGGGTATACGATATTTCTAACTTTGAGGATATTAGGACAAGTTCCAATCTTTATGAAAAAGAAATGCAATCGGTATTTTTTACCGGGCAGATTGGCTATAAAAATTTCCTTTATCTAGATGTTACCGGGCGTAACGATTGGTCATCGGCTTTAGGGGTCGATAATCAATCGTTCTTTTATCCTTCTGTTAGCACAAGCTTTATTTTCACCGATGCTTTTAAGCTTGATTATGGGATATTGAATTTTGGTAAGATACGGGCTTCTTGGGCACAGGTTGGCAACGATGCCGATCCTTATATGACCCAGGAAGGTTATAACCTGTATTCCACAGGTTTTGATGGTTTGGCATATGCGTCTAAAAGCGGCACTTTGCCATTATGGAACCTAAAAAATGAGTTGACAGAATCGTTTGAATTTGGGGCAGACCTGCGGTTCTGTGACAACAGGGTCAACCTTGACGTTACTTATTATAATGGCAGGACAAGAAACCAGATATTGAATTTATCGGTTTCAACAGCATCCGGATATAGCGATCAGGTCATAAATGCAGGGAAAATCAAGAATAGCGGGTTAGAAGCTACTTTAGGCATAGTCCCGGTAAAAACAAGTGTCTTCCGCTGGGACATAAATGCGAACTTTGCATTAAACCGTTCAGAGGTCGTTGTACTAGATGGCAATATTAAATCATACAGGCTAATCGAAAACGCAAGCGACAACGCATTTAGTGACATCTATGCACAGGTTGGGGCACCTTATGGGAATATTATAGGATACGCTTATAAACGGGCACCAGATGGACAGAGAATTGTTAACGCAGACGGCACCTATGCCTGCGAAAGCTCAACATCAGTGCTGGGGAACATTACCCCAGACTGGACCGGGGGATTGAACAATACTTTCTCTTATAAAGGGTTTACGTTAAATGTGTTGCTCGATTTTGTCCAAGGGGGAGATGTTGCTTCATCTACAAAATATGAAATGACAAGGAAAGGTACCGGCGCCTGGACAGTTGAAGGGAGAAGGGCCCAGCCTACAGATGAAGACGGGAATACAATGCCATATACCGGTGTTTTAGATGGAGTTGTTGAGGTTACAGACGGTGCCGGTAATGTTACTTACGAAAAAAACACAACGGCAGTGTGTGGCTCAAACTATTGGGCCGCCAGGGCCTGGGACGGCATCTCTGAAGAATTTGTCGAAGACGGTAGTTATATTGCGTTGAGGGAGGTAATGTTAAGCTATGAAATCAAGACTTCCCTGCTTAGGAAAACTCCATTCAAAGGGCTGACAATCACTGCCATTGGCAGGAATCTTGCCTATTTGCAAAATGGCCTGGGGCATTTGGGCTTGTCGCCCGAATCGGCTCCCAATACAGCCGGGGGCGCTTCTGGTGTAGAAGCCTTGGCCGTACCCTCAACCCGCTCTTATGGACTAAACCTTAAGTTGACATTCTAATTTATTAATATTGAAAATATGAAAACATATATAAAAATAATAGCAGTATTTTCATTAATATTTTTGATGAATAACTCGTGTACCAATGACTTTGAAGAGATGAACACCGGAAGGGATCTCGTAACCCAGGATCTTGTTGATATCGACATGCTTTTCACGCGCGTGTTGGCACGGATGGTAGTTGTTAACGAAGAAGATGGATTTGGGACTGTCGGGAACTGGGGTGGCATATCGGTATCATCGGCAAACCAACCCTTTGCAGAAGGCGAAAGTAATGGGGTTTGGAATAATACATATGAAGATTATGCCCGCAACTTAAGCGACATTATTTATATCTGCGAAACAAGTGAAGATGCAGAAAGCTTGGTAAACAAGAAGGCTGTTGCCCGGATTTTGAAAGTATGGGCATTTGCGCGGTGTACCGACACTTATGGCGACATACCTTATTCTGAATCATGCCTGCCCGTGGCAGAAGCGGTTACAACACCAAAATACGACAAGCAAGAGGATATTTACGCCGATTTTTTCAAAGAACTGAAGGAAGCTGTTGCCGAGATTGACGAAAGCATAACGACAAAATTTGATGATGTTGATTTGTTGTATGGTGGCGATTTAGATAAATGGAAAAAATTTGGCAATTCTTTAAGGTTCCGGTTGGCATTACGTGTGCGTTATGTTGACGGAGATTTGGCTAAAGAGCAAATGGCAGATCTTGACGAATCGGATTTGATCACAACTAGAAACGATGATGCATCTATCTACAACATAGATGATTACAATGAACACAAGAACGATCAATACGTTGATTTAGTTTCCAGGACAGCATCAGTCTCAAAAAATTTGATGCCAAAAACTTTCCTTGACATATTGAAAAACAACAACGATCCGCGCCTTCATGTGTTTTGCGATACAGTAGATGCATGGTTCCCTCAAACCGAGGGCTATGAAGATGTCCCGTATTTCGGGTACCGGGGCAGGCCCTTGTTGAGCGGAGAGAGCATTGAAGAAACCTATGCCTATGGCTGCAACACTGTTTCGATGTGGTCAGACCTGTTTTGGGTCGAAATTCAGGAATTGCCTTTATATAAATCTTCCGAGACTTATTTTAACCTTGCAGAAGCTGCATTGTTTGGGCTAATATCTGGCGATGCCCAGTCTTATTATGAAAAGGGCATAGAGTTGGCCATGGAGCATACCCAGGAAATGTATGAAGATGCTGTCCCGCAACTTGAAGAAGTTGTTGGGTTATTCCTTGACGGAGAAGATCAGGAATCAATTGATACTTATTATGCCAGTTTGCTCGAAGAGAAAGAGCTTACGGACGGACAGATTAGCTATTTCCTTGAAAATGAAGCTACTGTTACCTTAACCGGCACAGATGAAGAGAAACTTGAACAGATTATCAACCAAAAAATTATAGCAATGTTCCCAATGGAACACGAATGCTGGACTGAGCACAGGAGAACAGGATATCCGAGGATACTTGTCGGTGTTGAAAATTCATCTCTTCAGGGGCACATGCCTAGGCGCATGCCATATCCCGCAGATGAACAAACGATAAATGCAGAGCAATATCAGATTGTATTGGAACGCCTTGGGGGAGAAGGCTACGATGTACGTACCACCACTTTCTGGTGGGAGGCAAACCCAGACCCATACAAACAACATCCAGAGACTGTTGAAACAAAAACTAGCCCCTGGGTAACAAGTGGTTACTAATGCATAAATAAAACCGAGAGAGATAGGTTAGCCCATAGCTTTTTGCTGTGGGCTTCTTTTCTCATTAAGGGTACCTCTTGGTTCTATCCTGCTTTTTTTATTAAATCCTCCAACAAAACAAAAAAACAAACAAAAAAGACAAGGAGTACCCAAAGCATCCTACTATTTCATTCATGCCAAATACATGGCCCGAACTTAAAATTGGAAAACGATGCCTTAAAGCTCGATTCCTGTGGACTACATGCATAAACGCCAATGTTCGCTACAACTATTGGTTTATGAAAATGCAAAACCCTCATTTGCGTATAAATTTCCCCATCTGTCGAATTTTCCACAAAAAAATCTTGTCCCCGGCGGCCTATCCTGTACCACATTTCTGTTGCGCCCGAAGGTATGTCGGTAGTTGCCCAATCTGAATAGCCCAGGTTCGTAACCACGGATCCTAGGCGGGCAAACTCGTCGTTTTCATGCTCAACCGAAACTTTCAGCCAATTTTCGCTGTCTTGGTAAAGCAATATCCCGCACTGATCGTACATCCTTTTGTAATCAAAACTGGCTTTTACGGAAAAAGTAAAGTCCCCTTCCGTTCCGGCCAACAAGCCCGGGGCATTATCGTTTTGAAACCCGTAGTGGGTACGTTGCCACAAATCGGTATTTGCTTCTGTTTCAATGGTCAAAACATCATCTGACAATTCGAATTTTGCAGGTTTGTTTATCCATTTGAAATCTCTCAGGTTTAACTTTTTCATCATTATTAATTTTTTTCTTCGGTAAATGAATACGAACCAGGCCCAACTTTCAATATGTGCGCCCCGTTTTCATATTTTACATATTCCAAGCCGCCAACTTTCCCCAAAGTTTTCCCATTTTCATACAATCTGTCATTTTTCGCCCCGGGGATATAAACCGTGGCAGAAGTATTAAACGGGACTTCCACTTTCAGGGAAAAGGCATCCGGTTGCTTTTCCCAATCTACGGCAATTCTCCCGCGCATCGTTTCCGTGCTTGCCCTGGCATAAGCCAAGCCATCAAGCAAGTTTGGTTTGATGGAAAACGAGCTGAACGCCAAACTGCCCTCATCGGGCTGGATTCCCGCAATGTATTTATAAAACCAAGCATCGATGCTCCCCATCATCACGTGGTTTTTAGACTGTTTCAGTGTCCAAAATTCACAAACCGTGGTGTATTTTTCCATCATGCTGTTCCAGCTTGGGTAAGTCTTTTGGGTAATAATGTCCCAGGCAACATCAGCCCTGCCCATTTGGGCGAGTGCTTCGGGCATGTATTTGGTCCCCAAAACCCCGGTCGTCAAATGGTTTTTATTGTCAACAACAATGTCGTGCACCAAATTCCCCAACACTTTTTGTTTCATGTTTTCAGGGACAATCCCCAAGAAAAGCGGGAACGCATTTGCCATTTGGCTGCCATCTCCATAATCTCCGGTTTCCGGGTGCAAATAATTTTTGTTATAGGCTTTTTTTATTTCTCCTGCCAATCCTTCAAAATATTTTTGGTCTGATAAATTCCCCAAAACCGTTGCCACCTTCGACAAAATGTCCGCATTAAAATAATAAAACGCTGTTGGGACCGACACGGGCTGGCCTTCTTCCCACCCCTCTGCCATACTCCCCCAGTCGCCAATCCACCCCGATGGCAAAATATAACCGGTTGAAAGGCTGTCGAGAAACTGCATGTAACTCTTCATTGCCGGGTAATGTTTTTCCAAAGCTTGTTTGTCGCCATACCAATTGTAATACTGCCACAGCATAATTATGTAAGTGCTGCTCCACTCAATGCCTTCGTCCCAAATGTAAGGTTGTGGCGAAATGATGGGCAAATCTCCCGTAGCTCCATCCTGATTTAGCCGGATGCCGTCAAACCAATTTTTATAGAACCCTGCCATATCGAAATTAAACATGGCCTCCTCGGCGGTTACCTGTGCATCGCCAAACCACCCCAGGCGTTCATCCCGTTGCGGGCAGTCCATCGGGTAGCCCAGCATGTTGCTTTTTTGCGACCATACCGTAGCCCTGTGGATTTTGTTCACCAAAGAGTCGCTGCACTCAAAATGCCCAATGTGCTGATTCCCAGAATAGAGAACACAACCAGTTATCCCATCTAAATTAAGCGGCCCATTTTCCGCAGAGACCTCAACATAGCGAAACCCAAAATAAGTGAAATGGGGTTCGTAGGTTTCAGCCCCCTCCCCTTTCAATATATATTCTGCGGTGGCTTTTGCATGTTCGTTGCTGGTCGCATCTATGGTTTTGTTGTCGTTTATATCTTCGGCAAAACGTATTTTTACCTTGGTGTTTTTATCTCCATGCACTTTTATACGTACCCATCCCGTGAAATTCTGCCCCATGTCAAACACCCGTTTACTGTTCTTCCCTTGGGCAATTTCTTTGGGCTGGATGGTTTGGGCTACTTTTATTGGCGGCATGGTTTGGGATTTCAACTCAACTCCGTCAAGCTTGCAAACGGCAACGGGCTGCCATGCGGAATCATTAAAACCTGCATTTGACCAACCAACTTGTTCTTTTGTTGCATCGTAAACTTCCCCATCGTAAATGCAATTAAACATAACCGGACCTGCGGAACAACGCCAGCTATCGTCTGTTTTTATCGTTTCAGTAGAGCCATCGGCATAAGAAACTTCAATTTGCACAATGGCTTTTTTATGCCCAAACCATTGCATGCGGTACTGTTTCCACCACTTTTTATAAGGATTGTACCAACCGTTACCCAAATGAAGGCCGAAAGCATTCGCCCCGTCTTGCAACAAGTCAGTAATATCGTATGTGCTGTACAGGATTTCTTTGTGGTAAGGTGTTTTTGCAGGGTCTAGCACATGGCCGCCCACACGCTCGCCATTGACGAAAAACTCGTAAAACCCCATGCCAGAGACAAAAGCCTTTGCCGATTTTATTTCCTTGGGCAGATTAAGCTCTTTCCGCAACAAAAGCGACCGTCCGGAATGCTTAACTGCGCCTATCAGCCCTTTGTCGCCTCCCCCTTCAATCAGGAAACCTTTTTTCAGGACAGGTTCGGGCATATTAGCTTCCCCTACCCAGTAGGCCTTCCAATCTGTTGCATGTAACAACGCCGTCTCAAAAGAATCGACCTGGCTTTCCTGCCCCTCTCCCATATTGTCCCAAACCACCACCTTCCAGAAATACTTTTTGTTTGATTTCAGCACTGCATTTTGAAGTTGGTGCTGGATGGTCTCGGAGGAATTTACCTTGCCGGAATCCCAAACATCAGCTTTGTCGTTTTCCAACAAAGCTTTTGAAGAAACCAGCCGAATTTGATAAGCTAACTGTTTGTGGTTGCGTACAGGCGAAGAAACAATCCATGAGAAATGTGGTTGTGGCGTATCTATGTTGATAGGCTGCCTGCTATTTTCCACCAACATTTTTTCAAAAGAAAACCCCTCACTACAATAACGGGAACACGCAGAAATAAAAAACACACATATAACAATAAAAACCACTGCCCCCGAAAAATTAAATTTATAGAGGACTCTATCTTTTTTTGGGAAATCCATAATAATTATTTGTAAACCGTTTAAAGGAAACCCACATTGAACCTTACCCGAGCAATTCCTGTGTTTCAAAGTAAGGTATTTTATTTCAAAATCCAATTTGTTAACCTTTAGTGGCATTTAAAAAGTTGGCAAGGAAAAAAAGGACAAGGCCTTTATTTATTATTATATTGCAGGTACAACAAATTGTCAGACATTTGGGCATGGATAAAGATAAGTTAATAAAAGACAAACGGTTACATGTTATATTTACAGTAACAATGGTTGCCGTAATGGGAGTTGCCAGTTTAACCCCGGCATTCCCCAAAATGGCAGATGCGTTAAAACTAACAAAAGTGCAAGTAGGCTTGCTTATAAGTGCATTTACTTTCCCCGGGGTAATCCTGACCCCCTTTTTAGGCATTTTGGCAGACCGCATCGGGAGGAAAAAAGTGCTTGTCCCTTCGTTGTTTCTTTTTGCCTTGGCAGGTTCTGCCATATTTCTTTTCCACAATTTCCATGTCATTATAGTATTACGTGTTTTTCAAGGCATTGGTGCGGCATCGTTAGGCTCGCTAAACACAACGCTTATTGGCGATTTTTTTAAGGGGAAACAACGCCCTGCCGCAATGGGGCTTAATGCCGGGATGTTGAGCATCTCTACCGGGCTTTACCCTCTCATTGGCGGCGCATTGGCATCAATTGCATGGTTTTACCCCTTTTTGTTGCCATTGTTTGCAATACCGGTCGGCTTGTTGGTAATATTCAAGTTGCCAGAGCCTGAAATAGAAAAAGTATCGGATATAAAACAATATCTTAGGGACATATCGTTGAACATCATTAAAAAAGAAGTCATAGGTATTTTCATCCTTGGCGTACTTACATTTATTATCCTTTACGGGGCATTTATTACCTACATGCCTTTCCTCCTGCACCAACGCTTCAATCTGCCATCGGCAAAAATCGGGCTTGTTATTTCGTCCAGTTCCTTGATGTCTGCAATTATCGCCTCCCAAATAGGGAAATTGACCAACCGTTTTGGCAGTTTAAAATTATTGAAAGCAGCTTTTGTCCTGTATGGTATAGTGTCGGTACTTGTCCCGGGCGCGCATTCCCTTTTGCCCCTAATTTTCCTTGTTTTGTGCTTTGGGATTGCACAGGCACTCAACATGCCAAGCCTGCAAACCATATTGGCAAATATTGCCCCCGACAACCAACGTGCCGCATTCATGTCGCTTAACGGCATGATCCTGCGCCTGGGGCAAACACTTGGCCCAGTGATAATTGGGATTGGATATTCGTTGTTTGACGTGCAGGGGGCTTACTATTTTGCAGGGGCAGTTGCCACAATTGGGCTTGTTGTTTTAAGGGAAATGAAATGAATTTTTTTGAACCCCCTTATGCTAATGAAATTTGTTATATGAAAGTTATTCCACGGATCCCTGACTTATGATAGCCATACGTTCTGTGCTATAAATAGCGATAAACACTTAATCCCCTGACAATATTTCAATTGTAAGGTTTTGGGAGAGCCTACCAAGCAGGTAACTTACTTATAAATTGTTTTTTTTGCCGCAAGTAAAGTGTTGTGCAACAACGACACCCTGGTCATAGGGCCAACGCCGCCCGGAACTGGGGTAATGTATGAACATTTTTCGGCAACTTCTTCGAAAAGCACATCGCCTTTTAGCTTAAAGCCCGACTTTGTTTTGTCCGATTTTACGCGAGTGGTGCCCACATCGATGACCACAGCCCCTTCTTTCACCATGTTGCCTTTTACAAATTCTGGCACGCCCATGGCAACGATTAAAATATCGGCATTGCGGCAAACCCCTTCCAAGTTTTTGGTGCGGCTGTGTGCTACCGTAACAGTTGCATTTATTGCTTTTTGCGACATCAGCACGCTCATTGGCCTGCCAACAATATTGCTGCGCCCCAGCACAACGCAATTTTTGCCGCTGGTTTCTATTTTGTAACGTTTCAATAATTCAACAATTCCAAAAGGCGTAGCGGAAACAAACGACGGCAAACCGATCACCATCCTCCCGACATTAACAGGGTGAAACCCGTCAACATCTTTCTGGGGAGCTATTGCCTCAATTATTTTTTGTTCTGAAATGTGCTTTGGCAGGGGCAACTGGACAATAAAACCGTCTAGCCCGCTATCTTCGTTCATCTCTTTTATTTTTGCCAGCAATTCCTCTTCGGTTACATCGTCTTCGTAACGCACAAGTGAAGACCTGAACCCAACAGCTTCACAATCTTTGATTTTATATGCCACGTACGTTTCGCTTCCTCCATCGTGCCCAACGAGTATTGCGGCAAGGTGGGGTTGTTTTTCACCGCGATCCTTCATCTTTGCCACCTCGGCAGCAATTTCCTGCTTCATCTCGGCAGCAATTTTTTTCCCGTCAATTAGTGTCATTATAATTTTATTTTTTGTTTACTTATTGTTACGTTGTTACGGCCTGCCCTGTTTGCCGCCCACCGCATTGCCATTGAGGGATTGGGGCAGTTATTTGTTATGGCTCTTCGTGATTTCTTGTCTATTTACAATCAAATTCCATCAATCACAACAAGTTCCTATCAATTTCCTTCCTGCTAAAACTTTCTCCCTTTTTGTTGCATGCTGCTCATTACCCTCGACATGTTTTTACCCTGCGAGACCATTTTCATCATTTTCCTTGTTTCTGTAAATTGTTTTAACAAACGGTTTACTTCTTGTATATTGGAGCCGGAACCGTTTGCGATCCTCTTCCTGCGGCTTCCGTTTATCAGTGACGGGTTTTCGCGTTCTTCATTTGTCATGGAATAAATAATTGCCTCAATGCTCTTAAAAGCGTCATCGTCAAAATCCATGTTCCTCATCGCTTTGCCCATCCCCGGAATCAGGGAAACCACATCTTTCAGGTTGCCCATCTTTTTTATTTGGTTGATCTGCTTCAGGAAGTCGTTAAAATTAAACGTGTTCTTCGCAAGTTTCTTTTGGAGTTTCCTTGCTTCTTCTGCGTCAAACTGTTCCTGTGCCTTTTCTACCAACGAAACGATGTCGCCCATGCCAAGTATACGGTCTGCCATCCTGTCGGGGTGGAAAACATCAATTGCATCGACTTTTTCGCCGGTCCCCACAAATTTAATCGGTTTTTCGACCACAGCCCTAATAGACAGGGCAGCGCCACCGCGGGTATCTCCGTCAAGTTTAGTAAGCACCACGCCATTGAAATCCAACCTGTCGTTAAATTCTTTGGCGGTATTTACCGCATCCTGACCGGTCATTGAGTCAACCACGAACAGTATCTCGTTAGGGTCAACTGCTTTTTTGATTGCCGCAATTTCGTTCATCATCTGTTCGTCGACAGCCAAACGCCCGGCAGTATCCACAATTACAACATCGTATCCTTTATTTTTTGCCTCCTTGATCGCAGCTTTGGCAATTTTAACGGGCTCCATGTTCCCCTCTTCGGTGTAAACAGGGACACCAATTTGTTCGCCCAAAACTTTTAGCTGATCTATTGCAGCAGGGCGGTAAACGTCTCCTGCCACAAGCAAAGGGTGGCGGCCTTTTTTGCTTTTAAGCATGTTGGCAAGCTTGCCGGAAAAAGTAGTTTTACCAGAACCTTGCAGCCCTGACATCAATATCACGGATGGTTTGCCAGAAAGGTTGATATCTTCAGACTTGCCCCCCATTAAAGATGCCAACTCGTCTTTGACGATCTTCACCATTAACTGCCCTGGTTTGACAGCCGAAAGGACTTGCTGCCCCAAAGCTTTTTCCTTTACGTCATCGGTAAATTTTTTGGCTATCTTATAATTTACGTCTGCATCAAGCAATGCGCGGCGTATATCTTTTAGCGTTTCCGCAACATTTATCTCGGTAATTGTCCCTTGTCCCTTCAATATTTTAAAGGACTTCTCCAGCCTGTCGCTTAAATTCTCAAACATGCGTTAAATTCTTTATCAAAATGAGTTGCAAAATTACAACGAAAAAGTAGAATCACAAAAGCAAAAACACAGCAGGCGCAAAAAAGAAAAACGAATGTTTTTATGTTGCACCAACAGGCTGGCTTAAAGAGAACCAATCTTGCATTAAGCTTTTGTCGCTTATCTCGTTTTTGTGCCTGAAAACGTTGGTGCGGGTTTCGTATTTATAATCTTTTTTATAAATATCGATGTTTTCCACAATATCTTTTAGGGCTGCAATCATAAGTTTAACTTCAGCATCGGTCATGGTAGGGTGCAAAGACCATCTCACCCAGCCCGGCTTTTCTGAAAGGTCGCCATGGTTTATTTTTTCAGTGATCTTTTCAGACTTCTCATGCGACACTTCCAGCAAGAAATGCCCATAAGTCCCGGCACAGGCACACCCCCCCCTTGTCTGGATCCCATATTTGTCGTTTAATATCTGCACTACCAAATTGTAATGGATACCTTCTATGTAAAATGAAATTACCCCCAACCTGTCCCTTACGTTATTGGCAAGTATTTTCAATTTTGGGATTTCGTCCAATCCCTTGAACGCAATCTCCAGCAGTTCTTCCTCCCGTTTTTTTATGTTCCCTATTCCCATTTGGCCTTTCAGCTCAAAACAAAGTGCTGTTTTTATGGACTGGAGGAAACCCGGTGTGCCGCCGTCTTCCCTGGCTTCAATATTATCGACATATTTGTACTTCCCCCAAGGGTTGGTCCAATCGACAGTGCCGCCGCCCGGCTGGTCCGGCACTTCGTTTTTGTACATCGAAATGTCGAACACCAGAACACCGGAAGAACCAGGCCCGCCTAAGAATTTATGTGGGGAGAACATAACCGCGTCAAGCTTTTCCATAGGATCGTCGGGGTGCATGTCTATTTCGTCGTAGGGTGCAGATGCAGCAAAATCGACAAAGCAAACACCGCCATGTTCGTGCATTATGCGGGCCAGTTGCTTGTATGGCGTCCTATATCCGGTCACGTTCGAACAGGCAGTAAATGAACCGATTTTAAAAGGGCGGCCGCCGTACTGTCCCAACAACTTGTTTAGGTTTTCCGGCTCAACCAACAAGCCGTTGCCAGGCTCTACGATAACAACATCGGCATTGGTCTCGTACCACGATGTTTGATTCGAATGGTGCTCAAGGTGGGTAATAAAAACCACCGGACGTTCCCTCTCTCTCATGCAATTTTTCCTGGCAACCTTGCCACAATATTTCAATCCCAGTATCCGCTGGAATTTATTGATTACGGCAGTCATGCCAAAGCCAGACGTTATGATCACATCGTCAGGGCCGGCGTTCACGTGTTTTTTTATCAGTTCGTGCGATTTGTGGTAGGCATGTGTCATACGCATACCTGTTTCGCTGGTTTCCGAATGGGTGTTGCCGACAAATGGCCCGATGGTATTTGTAATTTTGTCTTCAATCGGCCGGTATAACCTGCCGCTGGCAATCCAATCTCCATAAATTATTTTTTGCGCCCCGTTTGGCGATTCGAACTCTTGATCAATGCCAACGATGTTTTTTCTGAACCTTTCGAAATATTGCTCTAAACTGCTCATCTTATATTTTTTTCGACAAACACAAAATAAATGTTTTTGGTTGAAATAATCATGCACAATTTGAACTGGGAGTAAATTTGTTTAATCGACAACGACAATAAATACATGCCCGGACAAACGAACATGCCAATTCGTCAGGAAAAACCATTGGCACAAGGTTTGATTTTCGCCCACACGTTACAAAACAGAAATCGAATAATTTTAAAATTATACAAAAATGCAAAAAGGAAAAATCGGGGTAACCAGTGAGAACCTTTTCCCCATTATCAAAAAGTTTCTTTATTCTGACCACGACATTTTTTTAAGGGAAATTGTATCGAATGGCGTAGATGCCACACAGAAACTGAAAACCCTTGCGGCAAAAGGCGAATACAAAGGCGACGTTACAGAGGCAAAAGTAACGGTTAAGCTCGACAAGAAAGCAAAAACAATTACTATTTCCGACAATGGCATAGGAATGACCTCCGAAGAGGTGGAGAAATACATAAACCAGATTGCATTTTCGGGAGCCAACGATTTCCTGGAAAAATATAAAGACGATGCCAATGCCATCATCGGCCACTTCGGGCTGGGTTTTTACAGCTCGTTCATGGTGTCAGACAAGGTTGACGTAATAACAAAATCGTACAAAGAAGGCGCACAGGCAGTGAAATGGAGCTGTGACGGCAGCCCTGAATATTCGCTCGAAGAAATTGAAAAAGAATACGTTGGGACAGACATCGTGATGCACGTGAGCAAAGAAGAAAAAGACTTCCTTGACGATGCTAAAATATCAGAGATACTAAATAAATACTGTAAATTCTTGCCAATCCCGGTAATTTACGGAAAAAAGAAAGAGTGGAAAGACGGCAAGCAAGTTGATACCGCCGAAGACAACCAAATAAACGATGTTGCCCCGGCATGGACAAAAACCCCATCGGACTTAAAAGACGAGGACTACCAAAATTTCTACCGCCAGCTTTACCCTATGGCAGACGAACCATTGTTCAACATCCACCTGAATGTTGACTATCCGTTCAACCTGACAGGCATCCTTTATTTCCCGAAAATAAAAAACAATTTCGAAGTACAGAAAAACAAAATCCAGTTGTACTGCAACCAGGTTTTTGTTACCGACTCGGTAGAGGGCATTGTACCTGAATTTTTGACATTGTTGCACGGGGTCATAGATTCGCCCGATATCCCTCTCAACGTTTCGCGCTCGTACCTGCAAAGCGACTCGAACGTGAAAAAGATAAGCAGCCACATCAACAAAAAAGTGGCAGACCGCCTCAACCAAATCTTCAAAGACAACAGGGAAGATTTCGAAAAAAAATGGGACGACCTGAAAATTTTTATCGAATATGGAATGTTGTCAGAAGAAAAATTCTACGACCGTGCCATGAACTTTTTCATGCTGAAAAACACCGAAGGCAAATATTTCACGTGGGAAGAGTATGAAAAACTGGTAAAAGAAAACCAGACCGACAAGGACAAAAACACCATTTACCTTTATGCCTCTAACGTTGAGGAACAATACACTTTTGTAGAAGAAGCAAAAAACAAAGGCTACGACGTGCTTGTGCTTGACGACGTGCTAGCCCCCCACTTGATAAACAAACTGGAACAAAAACATACCGACAAGCGTTTTGTCCGTGTGGATTCGGACGTGGTTGAAAACCTGATAAAAAAAGAAGATACGGCAAAAGAAGAACTCACATGGGAACAAAAACAAGAATTGTCGCCAATATTCCAGGCTGTTTGCCCCGAAACAAAAGGCTACAATTTTATTGTTGATTTCCAAGACATGGGAGCAAATTCTTCCCCTATGGTGATTACCCGCAACGAATTTATGCGGCGCATGAAAGACATGAGCGCGGCACAAGGCGGCATGAGCATGTACGGCGACATGCCCGACAGCCTCAACCTTGTGGTCAACACGGCGCACCCCCTGGTAAAAGAAGTCCTTGACACAAAAGAAAAAGAACTGGGCGGGGAACTTGAAGCTTTTGCAGGTGAAATAAATTCTAAAAAGGATGAAATTGCAGTACTTGAAAAAGCAAAAGAAGGCAAAAAAGAAGAAGAAATACCTTCTGCCGACAAAGAAAAACTGGATGCGCTGAACGGCGAACTGGCAAAACTGGAAGAAGGCAAACGGGAAAAACTCACAAGCTTCGGCAAAGACAGCAAATTGGCGAAACAACTGGTAGATTTGGCACTACTAGCCAACGGCATGTTAAAAGGCGCAGACCTCGACAAATTCGTAAAACGAAGCGTTGAGCTGATAAAATAATACCAATTGAGAAACAAATGGCAGTAAAAACGCCGAGGGGAAACCTTCGGCGTTTTTACTGCCAAGTTTTATACCATAAAGCTATAATAAAGCAAAAAAAATAAATGACAAACGGTTACTTTGTTGCGGCAACAACGCCCCTGAAATAGCCTATTGATTCGGCAATCCCCATAAACGGGTCTTTCATGTCTTTTTCGTGTTCAAGGCTTACTACGCCGGAATATTTCACTTTGCGCAACATTTTCACAAATGCAGGGAAATCAATAATCCCACGGCCCACTTCAAGCGAATATCCTAATTTTGTGGTGCCGGTAACATCTTTCAAATGTATATCAAAAACACGGGAATGGTACTTTTTTAGGTCGGCCACGGGATCTTTTCCGTTACGGGTGTCATGCCCGATATCAAGGCACATCCCAATCCGCGGATCTAAATCTTTTACGTTCGTCCAGACATTTTCAGCATCTGGGAAAAGTTCAATGTCAGGCCCGTGCAGGTGGATGGCATAATTAAACCCATACTCCTTCACTTTCTTGTCAATATAAGGCAACAGCTCGTATGTAGGCACACCAACTATGGTTTTTACCCCTACTTTTTTTGTATATTCAAATGCCTTGTCAACCTCCTCCTCTGTCTTCATGTACAATGGGCCAACAGCATAGCCTGTAACATCGTATTCTTTAAGTTTTGCATGAAAAGCCGCAATTTCTTCTTTTGTACTGTTTAAAGGCAAGTGGAAATCTTTTATACACAAGAAATGCACATCGCAACGTTGCAAAGTTTTAAGAGTAGTTTCCAAATCAAAATGCACGAATGTGTAGCCTGCTGCCCCCAGCTTAAAAGCCTCGCCCGTTTCAGGTGCAGGCTGTGGACCTGGGCGTTCCTGGGCGTTAACGATAACGGACACGAATAACAACAAAAGGATAAACGGAATTTTTAATGTTCTTTTCATGATTAAAATTTTTACTCAGTTGGTTTTGAACGCAACAAACTTACTAAAAAAAATGTTGCGCCCGACAGGGAGAACAAGGGCTTACTGGCAGGCTACAACTCTGTCCTGTTTACCAATATGTTACATGTTTAAATTCAATAGGGGGCGGCCAGGGGGGCGGTTTTTTATTAACTTCTTGTGCCTATTTGATATTTACAGAAACTACCTAAAAGAAAAAAAGACCCTGGCAATCAAGATCTTTCGGTTTTTTTGTGATTTCATTAAATATCACTTTTGAGGTTCCTGGCGGAGTCGAACCGCCGTACACGGTTTTGCAGACCGCTGCCTAGCCACTCGGCCAAGGAACCATGTTCGTTTCGGACTGCAAATCTAAAAAAAAAAGAAGTTCTTGCAATAGCAAATAATATTATTTTGAAAGCGTAATGCTTACTTTTTCAATTTCCCCACCCATAGGCGGATTTAATTTAGAAACTTTTACTTTGGTGTTTCTTACCCCCGGAAATGCATGGGACAAACAATCAAGTATCCTTTGTGCCACATTTTCAAGGAGACGGGACGGTTCCTGCATCTCTGTTCTTACAAGCTCATAAACCTCTTGGTAATTTACCGTATCGTTCAAATCATCTGAAACTGCAGCCTTCGAGCAGTCGGTTTCAAAACTTAAGTCAACCTGGAATTTGTTGCCGACAACACGTTCAGTTTCAAAATGGCCATGGAACGCATAAAATTGCATCCCCTCTATCTCTATCTGTCCCATTCTTTTTGCCATGAAATTAAAAATTAGTAACCAATCACAATTATTCAAAGTGTGATTAATTAAACTCATGATCATTTTTTTACATTTGTGTTAGCAAAAGTATAATAAAAAGAAATGGCGGACAATTCTGTAGTAAAAGAGCAACCCAAAAAAGTGAATTTTATTCATCTCCAGATTGACGAGGACTTAAAAAACGGGGAAAACGATAATAGGGTACATACCCGTTTCCCCCCCGAACCCAATGGTTATTTGCATATCGGACATGCAAAGTCTATTTGCCTTAACTTTGGCATCGCCAAAAAATACGGCGGCAAATGCAACCTCCGGTTTGATGACACTAACCCGTCAAAAGAAGAAACCGAATATGTTGAGTCGATAATGGAAGATGTACACTGGCTTGGTTTCGACTGGGAAGATCGTTTGTTTTATGCATCTGATTATTTTGAGAAGTTGCATGAATTTGCCATCCGCTTAATAAAAGAAGGGAAAGCTTACGTTGACGATCAGGGATCAGAAACCATAAGCAACCAGAAAGGGACCCCAACCCGCCCAGGGACAGAAAGCCCGTTCAGGAACCGCCCGGTAATGGAAAATTTTGATTTGTTCATGCGGATGACTGCCGGCGAATTTGATGAAGGTTCGCGAGTGTTGAGGGCAAAAATAGATATGGCATCGCCAAATATGCACATGCGCGACCCGATCATTTACCGGATCATGAAAGCCAGCCACCACCGTACCGGAGATAAATGGAAAGTGTACCCGATGTATGATTTTGCCCATGGGCAAAGCGATTATTGGGAGGGGATCACCCATTCTATCTGTACCCTGGAATTTGAGGTACACCGCCCCCTTTACGATTGGTTTGTTGCCCAGCTACAGGAATCGGGTTACCGCCCTAGGCAGATCGAATTTGCCCGCCTGAACCTGACTTACACTGTTATGAGCAAACGAAAATTGCTAGAACTGGTCAAGGACAAACACGTAAATGGCTGGGACGATCCGAGGATGCCCACCATCTCCGGGCTTAGGAGAAGGGGCTACACACCGGAATCAATCCGCAATTTCTCAGAGCGGATTGGCGTAACCAAAGTTGACGGGATGATTGACGTAGCGTTACTGGAATACAGTGTCCGCGAGCACCTAAATAAAACTGCCCAACGTGTTATGGGCGTATTGGACCCTCTCAAAGTGGTTATTACCAACTATCCTGAGGATGAATCGGAAGAACTTGATGCGATAAATAACCCAGAAGATCCGGGAATGGGGAGCCGTAAAGTCCCGTTTTCACGTGAACTGTATATCGAAAGGGACGATTTTATGGAAGACCCGCCGCGCAAATTTTTCCGGCTTGCCCCCGGGCGGGAGGTACGCCTGCGTTATGCTTATTTTGTTACCTGTACAAATGTCGTCAAAGATGAAAACGGCGAAATTACCGAACTGCACTGCACATACGATCCCGCATCTAAAGGGGGCAACTCACCAGATGGGAGAAAAGTGAAATCAACACTCCACTGGGTTTCTGCCAAACATGCCGTAAAATCTGAAGTGAGGTTGTACGACAGGTTATTTAACGATGAAACCCCTGACGGTCACAAGGATATTGATTTTAAAGAGTTCATGAACCCTGGTTCTTTGAAAATACTGAAAGGGTGTTATGTAGAACCATTTGTAAAGGGTGCTGCCCCCCTGGATCATTTTCAGTTTGAAAGGTTGGGGTATTTTAATACTGACTATGATTCCACACCCGGGCTGCCAGTATTCAACCGCACTGTCCCTCTGAGGGATTCGTGGGCAAAAGCGCAAAACAAGAAATAAGACACTGGGAGACTGGCAGTTGTCAGCACATCGGGTACTGGGCGGCACACCTAAAGCAACTTGGGGACAGGACAATCCTTTCCAAAAAAATACAAAAAATCCAAACCGGCAAGTTGCTAACTTGAGTGTGCGGCAATAAAAATGCCTATGCTTAAAAACTGTTGATGCCCAAGGCTTTGTGCCAACGTTGCTTTACCCCGGCTTATCTTGAACCTAGGTATTTGTTGATTATACTAAAGAATTCAGGAAAATAATTTTCGCTTGCAGCTATTATCTCCCCGCCGAAAAGCCAGTTGCCCCCCTCATTAAAATCAGTAATTTTACCGCCTGCTTGTTGTAAAATAAATGCACCTGCAGCGACATCCCAAGCGTGAAGGGCATGTTCGTAAAAAGCATTGAAACGCCCGGCAGCCACATACGAAAGGTCTATTGCCGCCGACCCCATGCGCCGTATGCCGCGCGTGCCCTTCATCAGTTCTTTCAAGGCACCTATATATAAATCGGTTTTTTCGAAATTGTAATATGGGAAACCTGTGGCAATTAATGAATCTTCCGTTTTTTTTGCTGTAGACACCTTTATTTCCTTGCCATTAGAATATGCAGGGCTCCCCTTCCATGCATAAAACATCTCATCGTGGGGGACATCGTAAACAACCCCCAAAATCAGTTCGTTGCCTTCCGAAAGCCCTATGCTGACAGAGTATGCCGGCACCCCGTGAATGTAATTTGTTGTCCCGTCAAGCGGATCTACAAACCATTTGAATTTTTCGTTGTTTGCTGTTGCCGTGCCCTCTTCTGCCACAAAACCTGCCTCGGGGATAAGCCGGGCAAGGGCTCCAACAATTTGTTTCTCTGCATTTTTGTCAACATAGGTGACCAAGCTTGCAGCACTCTTTAACTCAACATCGGCCGATGTGATCTTTTCCCTTTCGTTACGTATAAAATTGCCCGCAAGCCTTGCAATTTCCTGAACCTGAAAACAAAGTCCTTTGTAATCCATATTTTTTTGATTTGAGGCAAATTTAATGAAAAACAGTACTATATGTCAACTGAAACATGACCGTTGGGAAGGATTGATTTCAACTTTACTTTCATTAGTTCATTTACAAAACCCTGCACAAACGGTGTTTCTACTTTAATGTAATTTTCTGTGAAACCAAACATGTTGCCACCCTTCTTTTGTGATTCGAAGAGTACTGTCTGCCATGATCCCATGTGCTTTTCGTAAAATGTGCGTAATTTCCTCCCCGAAAGGTCGATATACATTTGTGTGCGTTGTTTCCTTTCTTCCACATCAACTACATATGGAATTTTTAATGCCCGGGTGCCGCTTCTTTCCGAGTATGTAAAGGCGTGCAACTGTGATATTTCAAGACCTTCGATGAATTTGTAAGATTCCTGGAAAAATTTCCCGGTTTCCCCGTTAGTGCCGGCAATAACATCAACGCCGATAAAAGCATGCGGCACAATTTCTCGAATTTTATTCACCCTCCTTGCAAATAAACCTGTGGTATATTGCCGTTTCATGAGCGACAATACCTCATCGGAGCCAGACTGGAGCGGGATATGAAAGTGGGGCATTATTACTTCCGACCGTGCCACCAGTTCAATAACCCCATCGGTTAAAAGGTTTGGCTCAATAGATCCAAGCCGCAACCTTTTTAATCCGTCTGTTTTTTCGAGGGCTTTTAGCAGATCGGAGAAGCTTTCTCCGGTTGATTTACCGAAATCGCCAATATTGACTCCTGTTAAGATTATTTCTTTGAAGCCTTTACCTACCGCTTTCTTTGCTTCGGCAACGGTATTTTCAATGGTGTCGTTCCGGCTGCGCCCACGTGCAAATGGGATAGTGCAATAAGTGCAATAGTAATCGCACCCGTCTTGTATTTTCAGGAAACTCCGTGTACGGTCGCCCAGCGAAAATGCTTTATGGTAGCTTTTTATATCTGGCAACTTTGTGGTATGTATACCGGGGGGGGCTTTTTTTTCAAGGTATCCAAGCAACTTTGGCACTAGAAATTTTTCCTGTGTGCCCAAAACCAGGTCTACACCTTCTATGCCGCCTATTTCTTCCGGTTTTAATTGTGCATAACAACCGGTTACGATGACCATCGCATTGGGGTTCTTTTTTATTGCCCTGCGTATAACGTTGCGGCTTTCTTTATCTCCATTGTTGGTTACAGAACAGGTATTTATAACATAAACATCTGCTTTCTCCTTAAAACCAACCCTAACAAACCCCATTTCCATCAACTCTCCTGCAACAGTAGAAGTTTCAGCGAAGTTTAGTTTGCACCCCAACGTATGAAAAGCAACCTTCTTCCCCTTGTAATCCATCATAAACGAATATAAAATGTATGCAAAAATAGGAAAAACTATAACAGGTTGCTGGCCAACTCAGCAAGGGAACTGCGTTCTCCTTTCACTAGGTTGATATGTGCAAATATTTCTTGGTTTTTCATTTTTTCGGTCATGTATGCCAGTCCGTTCGACCTCATATCAAGATACGGAGAGTCTATTTGTTGCAGGTCTCCGGTGAAAATCATTTTTGTGCCTTCTCCGGCACGTGTAATAATCGTTTTTATTTCGTGCGGTGTGAGGTTTTGGGCTTCGTCTATAATAAAATATGCATTAGAAAGGCTGCGCCCCCTGATATAGGCCAGTGGTGTGATAACCAGCTTTTCTTCTTTTTGGAGTTCTTCAATCTTAAGATATTCCTGGCTGCGTGGGTTAAACACGTGTTTTATTACCCCAAGGTTGTCGAAAAGCGGCTGCATATACGGGTTTATCTTTTCGGAGGCATCGCCTGGCAGGAATCCCAAATCGCGGTTGCTTAAAGCAACAATAGGGCGTGCCAGCATTATCTGTTCGAAACTTTTGCTCAGTTCAATGGCGGCAGCCAGGGCAAGCAGGGTTTTTCCCGTGCCAGCTTTCCCTGTAAGGGCAATCAATCTTATGTCCGGGTCCATCAGCACATTCAAACTAAATGTTTGTTCGGCATTCCTGGGTTTGATCCCGTATGCGGTTTTCTTTTCTACCCTTAAAACCCGGTTGTTTTTTGAATCGTACCGTGCAAGCACACTTGAATTATTTCCCTTTAGGATAAAACATTCATTGGCTTCGGCGTTTAATCCATTTTTGATTTCCTCAATGGCAAATGAACTTTGTCCGTATAATAGATCAATTAGCCTGTCATCGAAATTTTCGATTGTAGTAATGGTTTTGTCCAATACATTTTCATCGGTTACTTGGTCGGTTTTGTAATCTTCTGATTGGACACCAAGGGACTTAGCTTTCATCCGCAGGTTGATGTCCTTGCTTACCAACACTACTTTCCTCGCTTTGTATGTTTTTGACGCATGCTCGGCAATTGCAAGGATACGGTGGTCTGGTATGTCTTCGCGGAACGAAGCTTTTAAGTCGTCCGAAAAAGGTTTCCCGGTCTCAATCCGCAACTTACCTTTCCCTTTCCCCAATGATTTGCCCCCGTTAAATAATTCATCGCCAACTATATCATCAAGCAGCCGGGTGAACTCCCGTGCCTGAAAATTAATGAGGTCGTTGCCGCGCTTGAATTTGTCCAATTCCTCTAAAACCGTGATTGGCAGGATGATGTCGTTGTCCTGGAACTGGTAAATACAAGTGTGGTCGTGTAAAATAACATTTGTATCTAAAATGAAGATTTTACTTTTACTATCCATGTTCAACATACTTCAGATTATGAATTTTTTAAATGTATGAAAATTAATGCGATTTTCATCGGTCCATTTTTTTTTTTAATAAACTTGCAACGGTTAATAAAAGTGTTTTGACTTTGAAATATACAGAAGTCCTCAATTATTTATATACCATGTTGCCGATGTACCAGCGGACTGGACCGGCAGCATATAAGAACAATCTGGACAACACCATTTTGCTCGACAATTACTATGGCAGCCCGCACCGTAAGTTTAGGGCGATACATGTTGCAGGCACAAACGGCAAAGGATCCGTGTCCCATATGCTGGCAGCTGTTTTTCAGGAAGCGGGGTATAAAACGGGCTTATACACATCTCCTCACCTTAAAGATTTCAGGGAAAGGATAAGGGTAAATGGAAAAATGATCCCGGAAAATGAAATTGTCAGCTGGGCAGAAAATTTCATAATCAACAACAGGCTGTGGAAAACTGAGCCTTCTTTCTTTGAGTTGACGGTGGCTTTGGCATTCGATTATTTTGCATCCGAAAGTGTTGACATTGCCATTATTGAAGTAGGGCTTGGCGGGCGGTTGGATTCAACCAACATAATCACTCCCGAATTAAGCGTAATTACTAACATTGGTTTGGACCACATTGCACTTTTGGGCGATACGATAGCAAAGATTGCCCAAGAGAAGGCGGGGATCATAAAACCCGGAGTGCCGGTAGTAATAGGTAAAAGCCAAGAAGAAACAGCGCCTGTTTTCAGGGATGCTGCCAGAAAAGCAGGTTCAGAAATATTTTTTGCCGACCTGGAATATAAAATCCCTTATGCCATGCTGGATTTAGAGGGGAAACAAGTGATGGCAATTGAAAAAAACGGGAAGCCGGTTTTTTCGCACCTGAAACTGGACTTGCCTGGTTTGTATCAGCAGCAAAACTTGCCTGCGGTTTTAAAATCAGTGGAGTTAATGCAAGATAAAGGGTGGGAGGTTTCCACGCAAAATGTTTTGGAAGGGCTGTCTGATGCCGCTAAGTTAACCGGGCTTATGGGACGTTGGCAGGTCATTGGCGCCAACCCTAGGGTTGTGTGCGACACTGCCCATAACCCCGATGGGATCTCGCAAATAGTAAAACAAATTGAACAGACCCCGTTTGAAAACCTGCATATTGTTTTCGGGATGGTAAACGACAAAGATCCCGACAGGGTTTTGTCATTGCTCCCAACAAATGCAAGGTATTATTTCACCAAAGCAAATATCCCCAGGTCACTTGATGAAAAGATACTGAAAGGGAAGGCTTCCATTTATGGGCTCGAAGGGGACTGTTACCCATCGGTAATTGAGGCATTTAACTCGGCATGCAAAAATGCCGGGGACAAGGATCTTGTTTATATTGGAGGAAGCACTTTTGTAGTGGCAGAAATTTTATAATTATTTCTTTGCAAAACTGAAAATAGGTTTTATATTTGCAACGCTTTTCCGAAAGGGGGGCACGTTCAGGAACAGGTTATATATACAAAGGGGGAGCTTAGCTCAGCTGGTTCAGAGCACCTGCCTTACAAGCAGGGGGTCACTGGTTCGAATCCAGTAGTTCCCACTTAAAAGATCGGCAAATTGTCGGTCTTTTTTTGTATATATGAAACATATATACTGCTGCTATTATCGAACCACTAATTGACAAGGTGACGCTGTCTCGCTAATGAACTTCATCAGTTTAAAATGTGTTAACGACTGTTTATGCCCGTTAAAATGTGTTAATCTTTGAGGTTTTTGCCTTGGGGTAAATACTGTTTTTTATAAATTCATGCCCCCGAAAAAAATCATATTATTATGGATATTGAAGTAAGTGGAATTACGAAAACGTATGGACAGCAAAATGCTGTCGACAACCTCAGTTTTCAGGTAAAGACGGGTGAAGTGCTTGGTTTCCTGGGACCGAACGGTGCTGGTAAAACTACTACGATGAAAGCAATAAGCGGTTACCTTGAAACAAACAAAGGCGACATTAAAGTGGGCGGGGTTTCGGTCAACAACAACCCCGACGAAGTAAAAAAACACATCGGCTATTTGCCCGAACAAAACCCGCTTTACCAGGACATGCCCATTATCGACTACCTTAATTTCATTGCCTGTTTACAAGGCGTAGAAAAAGGCAAGATAGAAGAGCGGGTAACCGAAATGGTTTATGTTTGCGGGCTAAAGACCGAGAAACACAAGAAAATCAGGGAACTCTCTAAAGGCTACAAACAGCGGGTGGGGCTGGCACAGGCCTTGATCCACGAGCCGGAAGTGCTGATCCTCGATGAGCCTACAACAGGGCTGGACCCGAACCAGATTGTCGAAATCAGGGAATTGATAAAAAGCATAGGGAGGGAAAAAACAGTAATCCTGAGTTCCCACATCCTTGCCGAAGTAGAAGCCACATGCGACCGTATCCTCATTATAAACAAAGGGAAAATTGTGGCAGTTGGCACCCCCGAAGAATTGCGCAGGCAAGCACAGGGGAACGAAATATTAAAGGTAAAAATTGGGAACGCCGGGAGAAACGAAGCTTTTGAGGCGTTAAATGCGTTGCCCTCCGTTGCTTTGGTAGATTTTGCACATGCAGAAGAAACTGCTTTCGAAATCCAGTCGCACGAAGGGCAAAACTCGGCACAGCCAATTTTTAACATCTGCGTGGGAAAAGGGTGGTACATAGAACAGCTTACGCCCATAGAAACCAAATTAGAAGATATTTTCAGGGAAGTCACAAAAAATTAAAATGATGAAACAAATTTGGATGATAACAAAGCGTGAATTGCAGTCGTTTTTCGACTCTCTCATCGCCTATATAATGATAGTTGTGTTCTTGGCCTTGAGCGGGCTTTTCACCTGGCTCTACGGCTCCGATGTGTTTTTTGTAAACCAGGCAAGTTTGCAATCGTTCTTTAGCATTGCGTTTTGGACACTTTTCTTTTTTATCCCTGCGCTCACAATGAAACAAATTGCCGAAGAACATAAAACCGGCACAATTGAGATGCTGCTCACCAAACCTGTTTCAGAGTGGCAGGTAGTTTGGGGAAAATTCCTTGCCACACTGATCCTGATTGCTGTTGCATTGTTGCTTACCCTCCCGTATTACATAACAGTCTGGTCGTTAGGCCCGGTTGACCACGGTGCGGTTTGGACAGGTTATCTTGGGCTGTTGCTGATGAGCAGTGCATACATCAGTATCGGCATTTTTGCCAGTAGCCTGACAAACAACCAGATTGTGGCATTTTTGCTGGCACTTTTTACAGGTATTTTCTTTCATATTATTTTTGGCTTCCTGTCCTCGAATATGTCGGGGTTGACGGCTTCGGTCTTCAGTTACCTGAGCCTTTCCTCGCATTTCGGCTCAATTTCAAGGGGGGTAATCGACTCAAAAGACATCATTTATTTCCTCTCAATAATTTTTATGGGGATTACGGCCGCTGAGGCTGTTTTGGTAAAACGTACGGTGAAATAAAAACTCGGATTATGAATCAAAAAAAATCAATAGTAACATACCTGCTGATTGTTGCAGGCATACTCATTCTTGTAAATATCCTGTCCTGCCGCTTCTTTTTCAGGCTCGATTTCACAGAAGACAAACGATACACCCTTAGCGATGCAACAAAAAACTTACTGGATGGCATAAGCGATCCGGTAACAGTATCTGCCTATTTTTCCGAGGGGCTTCCCCCAAATATCGACAAAACCCGGCGTGATTTTAAAGATCTACTGTCCGAATACAGTTCCCGCTCGCGGGGGAAAGTCGTATATGAATGTATCGACCCGAACAAGAATACGGAAACAGAACAGGAAGCCATGCAGAACGGAATTTCACCGGTGGTAATCAATGTCCGCGAAAAAGACCAGTCGGTGCAAAAAAAAGCGTTCCTAGGGGCAGTCCTAAAATACGGCGAAAAGAAAGAAGTTATCCCTTTTGTCCAGCCCGGCTCGGCAATGGAATACAGCCTTTCTTCCTCAATAAAAAAATTAACTGCCGATGACAAAAACCTGGTGGGGTTCATTCAGGGACACGGCGAACCCACTATCTCCATGTTTTCGCAGGCAATGCAAGATTTGAATGTGCTGAACATGGTAGAAGGGGTAAACCTTACCGACTCTACTTATCTGGCAAAATACAAAACACTGGTTTGGGTCGCGCCAAGCGATTCTATACCGGAAGGACACCTAAAAATGATGGATGCCTACCTTGCCGGAGGGGGAAACATGGTAGTTGCAATAAACCGTGTTGACGGGGATATGAACCAGTCGATGGGCATTGAAGTGACCACCGGGCTGGAAAGCTGGCTTGCAAATAAGGGCATCCAGGTAAACAACGATTTTATTATTGACAAGAACTGCGGTTCTGTAAATGTGGTACAACAGCAGGGCTTCTTTTCGTTCTCTTCCCAGGTAGCTTTCCCTTACCTGCCGGTATTTACCCATTTTGCCGACCACCCTGTCACATCAGGGCTTGAAACAGTAATTATGCAGTTTGCAAGCCCGCTCACGTTTACAGGCGACACTACAATCAGTTATACTCCACTGGTATTTAGCTCCGAAAAATCGGGGACACAAAATGCCCCCTTGTATTTTAACATACAAAAAGAATGGGGAGACAGCGACTACCCGATGAAAAATATTGTGGCAGCAGCCGTTTTAGAGGGGAAATTATCTGGGGCAAACGATTCTAAAATGATTGTAATAGGCGATGGCGATTTTGCAGTCAACGGACAAGGGCAGCAAGCCCAGCAGCTTTCCCCCGACAATGTCAACCTGCTGGTCAACTCAATAGACTGGCTTTCTGACGACACTGGGCTTATTGAACTGCGTACGCGCGGGATAACTTCGCGGATGTTAGAACAAATTGAAGACGGGAGAAAGAATTTCCTGAAATGGCTGAACATGCTGTTGCCAGTTATCCTGATTATAGGGTACGGTGTGCTGCGGGCACAGCGCAACCGCATTGTCCGCGAAAAACGGAAAAATGAAGGCTATAACAAATAATCAACTTAAAAACAGAGGAAAATGTACCGAAAAATAAATATAAAAATACTTGTTGCTGTTTTTGTTGCCTTGCTTGCTATCGTTGTTTTGGTAGGATTGGCAGATTCCCGTAAGGGGGGAAGGAATTTCAAAAGCGATTTGGTGGAAGTTGACGTGCCAAACATAAGCAGCATTGAGGTTTATCCGAAAGCCACTAACGGGGCTTTGATAAAATTGTATAAGCAAAACGATGAATGGCAGGTAGAATCAGATGGCAAGAAATACCGCGCCGACCAGTCTTTGCCCGGTTCGATGATTTCGCAGCTTAACATGCTGAAGCCAGAGAGTGTGGCAGCAACCGACAAAAACCGTTGGGAACAATTTGAAGCTACCGACAGCCTGGGCACACGTGTAAAACTGTTCAGCGGGGACAAACTTTTGACCGATATTATCTTGGGCAAATTCAGTTTTTCGCAACCACGTAAGATGACGACATATGTGCGTCTTACCAGCGACAAGGAAGTTTACGGTGTTGACGGCATGATTGGGATGTCGTTTAACCGGGACGTTGATGCTTTCCGCGACAAAACAATAATAAAATCGACAAAAACAGATTGGGTAAAACTCACATACAGTTACCCTGCCGACAGTTCGTTTACGCTCGAAAAAGTAAACGACACATGGATGGTCGACGGGGAAACTGCCGACTCTGCCTCTGTTGAAGGATATTTTAATTCAATTGCCAGGCTTACCGAAAACAAATTTGCCGAAACAAAACCGGTGTCACCGGCAACCCACCGCTTAAGGATAGAAGGCAACAATATGATGTCGCCCGTTGAAATCACGGGCTACTCTATCGATGGGGAGAGCTTTGTTTTTGGGAGCAGCCAAAACCCAAACTCTTTCTTTAACAACCCTGAAACCGCAAAGAAACTTTTTGTCCCGAAAAATCAATTCATCCCATAAATAACAGGACAATAATAAAAATGAGAGAGGCTGCCCTTGTGGCGGCCTTTTTTTGCCCCCTGTTTTAAATCCCCAGATAGCAAATGGCAAATAATGAAAGAGAAATAAGCGAGCTACAGGTGAAACCTTCTCTTCAAAAAGAACTAACCCCTCTGCCCCCTGTCGGTTTCTGTGTTTTATGCTGACATACAGCTTTCTAAACGGTCCCATATCCAGGTACCAGCAGAGGTGGGGCTACCTGTCGGTACCGCCCGCATTTCATTGTGCCTAAAGGCGTTCCTGTTATATTATTTTGCTTTGTTTCTCGGTAAGGGTAATAAAATCGCGATATGCTTTGAACAAATTAATAAAGTGCAACAGCATATTTTTAGTTTCCGATAATATATTAAAATACAATATTGAGTTCCTTGTATTAACCAATTGTGCCTTGATCCTCTTAATCTGTGCTTTCTCGTAATCTGCCAGGAGTTCAACTATTTCGTCCCTTTTCTCAATTAGGTTGTCGATTTCTTCAAACTTGTTTTCTTTGCCGATATGCAGCATCAAATCCATAAACCCGGCGATGCGGAGTACAAGATCTTTTAGTTCCCCTGCCTGCTCTTCAATAAATGGTTTATGGTTATTGTTAAGGTGTTCAAAAAGCGGTTCTACCAAAAAATTCAGTGAATGGGCAACTTCCCTCTTGTAATCGATGACCTGTACGTAAAAATGTCCGGAATCGACATTGTCTTCAATTTTCGACAAAGTGCCCAGTACCTTATTTTTTTGTTTCTTTGATTTGTGCCCCAGCTCGTTTTTCAATGCCAGCCCTTCTTTTAAATGTGCCCTGTCCTCGTTAAGGAAACCATTAATGCTTACCGAGAAAATCTTGTTTGCCGAAAGGATAGAATTGAAAACTTGTTTGTTACATTTTGCCACCACTTTTTCTATCCCGTCTTTTTCGGTGAAAATTTCATCGTCTTCGGCATTTCTTGCTTCTGAGCGTTTTTTAAACATTATATGTGTCCTTACCACCATAAAAACTGCCACGGCAATAAAAACAAATATCATTACCTTGCCCCCAACTGAAATCAGCAGGGCAATAATACAAGAAACGGCAAAAGCAATAATTGCGGTCAGGAACCATCCCCCGATTACTGCAAAAACACCCGAAATCCGGTACACTGCACTTTCCCTGTCCCAAGCCCTGTCGGAAAGGGATGTCCCCATTGCCACCATAAATGTCACGTATGTGGTAGACAAAGGCAATTTGAGCGAAGTGCCTATTGCAATCAAGATACTGGCAACCACCAGGTTTACCGATGCCCTTATTTTATCAAATGCCGGGGTTTCCGGGTCATCGGGCGCACCAAGAGGGACAGGAGTAAACCTTTTTTGCATTTTATCTTTAAATGTTTCCGGGAATATTTTTTGGATTGAATTGTTGAAATTCATGGAGCTGCGCACCATAAGGCGGGCAATCAGTGAAGAGCCAAAGCGTTCCATGCCCTCCGATTGCCTTCCAAGGTTGATCTCGGTTTGGGTTACGGCCCTGGCTTTTTTCGAACTAATCAAAGTGACTACCATTACCAGGCCCGATATCAACAACATAAACACAGGGGTACTGCTTTTGTCGCGTAGCATTTCCATAGAGAAAGTTTCTGGCGAAGCACCTCCTGAAGCCACCCATGCCTGGAATGATTTAAAACCGGCCACCGGTACGCCGATAAAGTTCACCAGATCGTTGCCTGCAAATGCCATTGCCAAAGCAAAAGTGCCCACAAGGACAATCACTTTTAAAATATCAAGTTTAAACAACCATCTCAATACCTGCATCAAAATGGTCCAGCCCAGGAAACTAAACAACAAAATTGTCATCGTATTGTTCTTTGCCCAACCACTTAAGGTCTCTCCGTTTGTTACCTCATAATCAGCATACGAAGAACCGTTGACACCTTTAATCAGGATAAAATAAGTAATGGCAGTAATTGCCAGCCCCCCAAATGCGGAACCAAAGTATTTCAGGGTTTTATTATAATGGAAAGAGAAAACCAACCGTGCGAAGTATTGTACTATTGCACCCACCGTAAAAGCAATAAGTACAGATAAAAGGATCCCTGTAATTATTGCAAGTGCCTTGTCGGAGTTTATGTAATGAGATAAATCCAGCATGGCGCCCCCCTGTGCATTTATCTTCACAAGCGATACTGCCACTGCCGAGCCAAGCAATTCAAATACAATGGAAACCGTTGTGGAAGTAGGCATCCCGAAAGTATTGAACATGTCAAGCAAGATAACATCGGTAATCATCACCGCTAAAAATATTATGATGATTTCTGAGAAGAAAAACATGTCGGGATGAAAAATCCCTTTCCTGGCAACCTCCATCATGCCATTGGAGAACGTTGCCCCTACCAATACCCCCAAGCTTGCCAAAAGAAATATAATCCACTTTGGCGCAGCCTTGGAACCGAGCGCGGAGTTCAGGAAGTTTACGGCATCGTTGCTGACCCCTACAACAAGGTCGGAAATTGCTAAAGCAAAGAGTATAATGATAAGAATCAAATAAAAATTTTCCATTGTTTTGTTTTTACTGTCAGCGGACAAATATATAGGCTAAGGAATAATACATGACCTACTGCTGCATTAAGTTAACATTAACTAACCATGAAATTACCGTTAATAGGCATATGGCAATATTTTTATAATTTTGTGTACCGAAAAAAACAGTAAAAATGAATAAAATATCATCAAGGCAGGTCGCCCTGCTCATTTCCTTGATTTTGACAATATTGGTCCTTGCCATCGTGTTTTTTACGCATAACATAAGTTCATTCTTCCTTTTTTTATTTATTTCATCACTTGTTTTTTTCCTCACCACTTATTTCCTTATCCAATTCCTATTAAACAAGTTTATTTCAGATAAGATAAAACCTATTTACAAGATAATCAAGTTTTTCCCTGAAAAAGGCAAAGAAGCAAAGAAAAAAAGCCTGGGTTTTGTCGAAATAGCCGAAGTTGAACACGATGTTGAAGAATGGGCACAGAACCAGTTACAGGAGATCGAAAGGCTTCGCGATTTAGAACGTTACCGCAAAGAATTTGTCGGGAATGTCTCACACGAACTGAAAACCCCTATTTTTAATATCCAGGGCTATATATTAACACTTCTTGAGGGGGGGCTTGAGGATCCCAAAATCAACAAATTATACCTGACCCGTTCTGAAAAGAGCATCGACCGGATGGTATCTATTGTTGAGGACCTGGAATCGATAACCAAACTTGAGACAGGCGAACTAAAACCACAATATTCTGTTTTTGATATTATAAAAGTTGCAGAGGAAGTGTTCGAAATGGAGCATATGCTGGCAAAGGAACGGAAGATATCACTCAAATTCACCAAAAAGCCAGACAAGCCAATTATGGTCACTGCCGATAAAAAAAGGATCATTGAAGTCCTTTCAAACCTAATTACAAACGGGATAAAATACGGAAAAAGAAAAGGCGCGCTTAATGTGGGTTTCTATGATTTTGACGAAAAAATTGTTGTTGAAGTTTCCGATAACGGCATTGGGATCGACAAGAAAGACTTGCCGCGTATTTTTGAGCGTTTCTACCGGGTCGACAAATCCAGGTCGCGCGAGCAGGGAGGCACTGGGCTGGGGCTGTCGATCGTAAAACATATAATAGAGGCACACAAGCAAACCATTAACGTTCAAAGTGTTTTAGACCAAGGTACCACTTTTACGTTCACTCTTGAAAAAGCCAAATAATAGCATAACTTTGCTTTAATTCAATTTTATTGTATTTTTAATAACGCTTTAATATAAAGAAATTACATTTGCACACTAAAATAAACAGTTGCTGTTATGAGTAATGACACATTTAAGATACTCCTTGTTGACGATGAGGTTGACATCCTTGAGTTCATAAGTTATAACCTCGAAAAAGAGAACTACAAAGTGTATACCGCCCAAAACGGTGTAGAAGCGATAAAAGTTGCAGAGAAAACAATACCACATTTGATCATCCTAGATGTTATGATGCCCGAGATGGACGGCATTGCCGCATGCGAAGAGATGCGGAAAATCCCCTCGTTGAAGAATACGGTTATTGCATTCCTTACCGCGCGTGGCGAAGATTATTCACAAATTGCAGGTTTCGAAGCAGGAGCTGATGACTATATTACAAAACCGGTAAGGCCCAAAGTGCTGGTTAGCCGGGTAAAAGCGCTCTTAAAAAGGACAGGGGAAAACAAAGAACAACCTGTTGCCCAGGACTCTAACATCGTCACCATAGGTACTCTTTTAATCGACAAGGAAAGGTACCTGATACGTATAAACGATGAAGAAATGATCCTGCCAAGAAAAGAGTTTGAATTACTATCCCTTTTAGTCTCAAAACCCGGGAAGGTATTTACACGCGAGGAAATTTATTACTCGGTTTGGGGCGACAATGTAGTAGTCGGCGATCGTACAATTGATGTGCATATCAGAAAACTGAGGGAAAAAATTGGCAACGAACATATTAAAACGCTGAAAGGGATCGGCTATAAATTTGTTGAATAGTCAGGAAAAATAAACAGATAGGTATAAAACAGAGAACCCAGACAGGTAACCTGCCAGTACCTGCCATATATCGTGTTTCTTCAGCCCAATCCGGGCCGTCCCTACCGCGCCCGATATAATTATAATTGTCAGGATAGCCCAAACAGGGTTGCCCCCCGTACGGAACGAGAGGGCAAACAATGTCCCGCTTACGCCGCCTAATGCAGCCATGTGGGTACTGATTTTCCACCTTAAAGACACTACCAATAAAACAACGATCACAATAACCGAGGCAACTAAGAAAACCTTAAAAACCGGAAATGCCCTCATCCTGCTCATAATAATATAGCCCAAGTAATAAAACACTGCCGAAAACATCAGCAACACAATCCTGTCCCTTAAACTGTCCATCGACATATCGAATTTAGGGTTCAACGCCATAATTGCTAAAGTAAGCAATGGCAGTATTCCGGTGGTAAACATAAACACCAGCAGTACAAACCGCTTTGCTTCCCACGAAATCAAAGAAAAATAAAAGCCCGAATTCAGGATAAGCAGAAAGCCCAGCGTAGGGACTAAAACGGGATGGAATATAACAGATAAAGCCTTTGCTATCTTTTCAGCCATCCTACAATTCTTTTCTGAGCCGTGCCACGGGAATCCCCAACTGTTCGCGGTATTTCGCTACTGTCCGGCGGGCAATGTTATACGATTTCTCCTTTAGGATCTGCGCCAACTTTTCATCGGTAAGGGGCTTGCGCTTGTCTTCGTTTTCAATACAATCCTGAAGTATTTTTTTTATCTCACGCGTTGAGACTTCTTCGCCGTCGTCCTTCTGAAGTCCCTCCGAGAAAAAATATTTTAACGGGAAAATACCAAAATTGGTTTGGATATATTTACTGTTAGAAACCCTCGAAATAGTAGAAATATCAAGCCCTGTCCGTTCTGCTATGTCCTTCAATATCATGGGTTTCAACTTTGTTTCTTCGCCATCCTGGAAATAATCTTTCTGAAAATCGATAATCTCCGACATGGTAAGCAACAGGGTATGGTGGCGCTGGCGTATTGCATCAATAAACCACTTGGCCGAATCAACTTTCTGTTTAACAAACACCAAAGCGTCCTTCTGGCTCCTGTTGTTTTTGCTCTTTTCGCCCAAAGAACGCAACATCCCGAGGTAAGTATCATTGATCCTCAATTCCGGGGTATTGCGTTGGTTTAACGACAGGTTTAACTCCCCGTCTGTGTTTTCCAGTATAAAGTCGGGGATTATATGCTGGTTCGACCTGTTTAAAGGGTTGCTGTACGAACTTCCCGGTTTGGGGCTTAACTTTAATACCTGGTCGATCCCTTGTTTTAGCTCATCATCTGTCAGTTCCAGTTTTTTCTGGATTTTACCGTAATGTTTTTTTGTGAACTCGGTAAAAAAATCGGTCACTACTGTTCTGGCCAGTTCAAACTCTTCTCCTTTTTTCCTCCCCAATTGTATCAACAAACATTCCCTTAAATCGCGCGCGCCTACCCCTGGGGGATCGAGTTCCTGGATAACTTTCAAAATATCCAGCAATTCGCCTTCGGGGATGTCCATGTTCATGTTGAAAGCCAGATCATCGGAAATGGCAGATAAATCGCGCCGCAAATAACCGTCATCGTCAATGTTGCCGATAATGTATTCGGCAAGTTGCTGCTGCTCTTCCGAAAGGTTTGCCAACCGCAGTTGCTCATAAAGGCTTTCGTGGAATGTTGTCCCTACCGAGAAAGGTATGTCTACATATTTTTCATCGTCTTTTGAATAATTATTGGTAGAAAGTTTGTACGAAGGTATTTCGTCCTCATCATTTAAATAATCATCAAACGAAAACTCCTCATCGTCAGTATCACTCTCGGACTTTAGCTCAGGAGCCTCGGCATTTTCTTCATAATCAGGGTTTTCTGGTTCTATTTCCAATACGGGGTTTTCTTCCAGTTCTTTTTTTATGCGTTGCTCCAGCTGCATAGTAGGGATCTCCAAAAGCTTTATCACCTGTATCTGTTGCGGTGAGAGCTTTTGTAGCAATTTTTGTTGTAATGACAGTTTTTGCTCCATATCCCAACTATTAATCCTGTAAAATTAATACTTTTTTTAATGCGCTGATTTAAAACGGGATCAGAACTCGGCATTTTTTGGCGTACGCGGGAATGCTATTACATCGCGGATATTCCCCATCCCGGTAACAAACAGTATGAACCTTTCGAAACCCAGCCCGAAGCCGCTGTGCTCAACTGAACCAAACCTGCGTGTATCCAGGTACCACCACATTTCTTCGGCGGGCACGTCCATTTCTTTCATGCGCCTTTCAAGTTTCTCAAGGTTTTCTTCCCTTTGCGATCCACCTATAATCTCACCTATTTGAGGGAACAGGACGTCCATGGCGCCAACTGTTTTGCCATCGTTGTTTTGTTTCATGTAAAAAGCTTTTATCTCTTTGGGGTAATCGGTAAGTATCACAGGGCATTTGAAATGTTTTTCCACAAGGTAGCGTTCGTGTTCGCTTTGCAGGTCAACGCCCCAGTCAACCGGGAACTGGAATTTTTTCTTTTTATATGGTTTGGAATTTTTCAGGATGTCAATTGCTTCGGTGTATGTAATGCGGACAAAGTCGTTGTTTAAAACAAACCCCAACTTTTCTATTAAATCCATCGAACGCTGATCGGCAGGTTTGTTTTTTTCTTCTTCTTTTAAGCGGTTAGCCAAAAACTGCAAGTCGTCCATGCAATTGTCCAAAGCATATTTAATCAACGATTTTAAAAACTCTTCGGCCAAATCCATGTTGTCTTTTAGGTCATAGAAAGCCATCTCTGGCTCAATCATCCAAAATTCGGCCAAATGGCGTGTTGTGTTTGAATTTTCCGCCCTGAATGTTGGCCCGAAGGTATAAATTTCGCCCAGTGCCGTTGCGCCAAGTTCTCCCTCCAACTGCCCGGAAACGGTCAGGTTGGTTGCCCGTCCGAAGAAGTCTTGGGAAAAATCGACCGATCCTCCTTCTGTCAATGGCGGTGTTTGTGCATCAAGAGTTGAAACCCGGAACATCTGCCCCGCCCCTTCGGCATCGCTTGCTGTAATTATGGGCGTATGCAAATAGCAAAACCCCTTTTCGTTAAAGTATTTATGGATGGCAAATGCCATGGCGTGCCGTATGCGGAACACTGCCCCGAAAGTATTTGTGCGGAAACGGAGGTGTGCATTTTCGCGCAAAAATTCGAGCGAATGCTTTTTAGGCTGTATTGGGAATTTCTCTGGATCGGCTTTGCCCAACAGTTCAATGGTTTCAGCAATTAATTCAACTTTTTGCCCACTCCCTGCCGACTCTTCCAATTTACCGAAGACGGAAAGCGATGCACCTGTATTGATTTCCCTCAAAATTGCATCGTCAAAATTATTGACATCAACTACTATCTGGAGATTATGGATTGTTGACCCATCGTTCAATGCAATAAAATTTACGTTTTTACTGCCCCTCTTGGTGCGTACCCAACCTTTTGCCAATACATGTTTCTCTGTTTCCCCGTCAAGCAGGATGTCTTTAATTTTTTTCCTTTCCATAACTATGTCATTAAAACTTACTTATCCATAAACAATAAAACACAAAAGTACGCTTTATATACAGAAAGTCTATTTTGATTTCTAATAAAAATAGACTTTTTGACAAATTAATAAAAATACGAGAGCCTTTTGCCGCAAGGCAAAAGGCTCATTCCCGAATTGATTGACCAGGCCTCCAGAAACTGAAGGGGCATTTCCCCGGAAGGAACCACCCGGCCAGGGCAATATCCTAAATTTTCAACCTCTTTCCAATGTCCCTGGCACTGGCACTTTGGCATCTTTCATGTAACCTATGTCGCCCATTATATAGGTGTCCGGGCCTAGTTTAAGGTCGGAGTTCATCATTTCTTCAAAGGTCACTTCTTTTCCTGTGTATGCAGAAACACGCCCCATTATGGCTACCATAACAGAAATAGCTGTTTCTTCCCCCTGGTTCCAAGGTATGTCCTGGCGTATTGCAGTAACCAGGTCTTTGTGTTCTTGTACGTACGGGCTTGTTTCGTGATCTTCGAAAGAGAAAAGCTCGTTGCCTTCCAAATCATGGATAGTTGAAGTCCCTCCTTGCGATGTAAAAGAACGGCCTTTTGTCCCGTGGAAGATTTCGTTTACGGCATTGGCGCACCCGTTAATCTGGCGGCAGGTGCTTGTAATGTGCATACCGTCTTCATAAACGTAATCAATGGCAAAATTGTCGTACTGGTCGCCGGTAACCCTTCTTTGGCGAGAGCCAAACCCAAGGGCTTTGACCGGATGTGTGCCAATAAACCAGTTTGCAACATCTATATTGTGTACGTGTTGTTCTACGATATGGTCGCCGGAAAGCCAGCACCAGTTAACCCAGTCGCGGATCATCCATTCCATTTCGCTCCATTTCGGGTTATTGTCGCGGTGCCACAATTTGCCACCGTTCCAGTAAACCTCGGCAGTGGTTATTTTACCAATTGCGTTGTTGTTTATTTCTTTTAATATGTTGATGTATTTGTGCTGGTGGCGGCGTTGTGTGCCTGTAACAACTTTCAAACCTTGTGCGTCTGCCATTTTTGCAGCGGCAATAACCTGGCGTACCCCAACAGGATCAACAGCAACAGGTTTCTCCATAAAAACGTGCTTGCGCGCTTTTACCGCTGCCTGGAAATGTTCTGGGCGGAATTTTGGCGGCGTTGCAAGGATTACGATGTCAACTCCGGCATCAATTACTTTTTCAAAAGCATCGAAACCGACAAAACATTTTTCAGCCGGGACTTCTACCCCTTTTTGTTCTTTCAGTTTTTCCTGAAGGTCGTCGATACGATCTTGGAACACATCTCCAAGTGCCACAACAGACAAACCAGGGCCTGCATCAAGGAAATTAATTGCAGCACCGGAACCACGCCCGCCACAGCCAATAACACCTGCTTTTAATTCTTTCCCGTCGGGGATGGTATCTAAAAGCGGGGGCAGGTTCAAGTCCCTTTGTGCCCAGTCATAAGAACCGCCCGAGGCAGCCCCGCCACCCGAACACGATGTAAAAGTCCCCACTCCCATTGCGCCTGCCGCACCAACAGCTGCTGCGCCTGTTAAAAATTTCCTTCTCGAAAAATTATTGTTACTCATGATAAAATGTTTTAGTTGAATTTAGGATTCTAAAGTTATTAATTTTTTCCGGTTTTTTCATCAAATTCGCAAACAACCCTAAAACTAATGTGGTTACAGTCTGACAACCACCATATACTCTTGGGCATTTGGGGATCTGTTTTCAACCATGCGACCGATTTGGTAAAGCTCCTTGCGGCACATCTTACTTCACCAGCGGCACTGTTAAAATAACCTCCCCTGACAACATGTTCTTCTCCCGATGCCGGGCCTTTGGGATCTTTTGCCCCATCTTTTAATTTTGCATATGCATCAGCGGCATACCAATCGGAACAGTATTCTGCCGAGTTGCCGAGCATATTTTTCAACCCGAACGGGTTTGCTTCAACAGCTTCAGGTGTCTCTGTTTTTGCCTTGCTGTTGCCTTCATAAACCACATAATTGTTTATTGCGTCACTGCTTTTGCCAAAAATTTTCCCGACAAACCCTTTTTCTGCAAAATCTTTTGGTTTTCCTTCAAAGAAAAACGGGCTGTCCTTTCCCCCACGTGCTGCATATTCCCACTCGGCTTCTGTTGGCAATCGGTAAGTTTTGCCAGTAACCTGCGACAACCACTTGCAATATGTTTCGGCAGAATGGAAACTCATCGTAATAGCAGGCCTGTCGCCCAAGCCCCAATTTTGGTCGGGCTGGCCGTATGGCGGTGTTGGGCCGGAAATAGCGTCCACGTCTTCCTGTGTACGTGTTCCTTCGGTGTCCGTTGTCCTTCCTTCAGCGGCAGTTGCCCCGTAAAATGCAAGGTATTCGTCCCAGGTAACTTCAACTTCTGCCATAAAAAACGGGCTTATATCCACTTCTTTTTGCGGGCCTTCGTCTTCTTTGCGGAGTTCTTCTCCTTCGGGGCTGCCTATTTTAAATGTCCCGCCGGGGATAGCCTTCATGTTAAATGCGATGCTTGTGCCGGGAACTGTTTCCGTGAAATCTTCATGCGAGCCAACAACTGCTGCTTCTGTAAATATTTCCAAATTTTCATTCCCGGTGCTTCCAAATTCTACGTTTTTGGCATGCAGGGCATTCGGATCGTAGTGCCCAACATTTAAATGGCAGTTTATGCAACGCAAGTCCTTTTCGTTTTGGGAATAATACAGGTGGGCATCTTGTCCTTCCTGTGTCAACGAGAGCGGGAACAAATTGGCATGGCAATGTGTACACGATGTTTTGAAAACATGTTTGCCTGCGCCTTCCAATGTTGATTTCTCTTCCCAGTTAAAATCTGCACTGTCTTTAAATACATAACCGTAAGCATCCCTTATGAAAGCTTTAACTTTATGGGGCAAATAACCTTCGCCCTCTGGCGGGAGGTGGCAATCTACACAATTAATGTGTATGCCTACCCTGGTATCGTGATGGACTGACTGTTTCCAAGAATCGAAAACATGTGGGTGTACGTGGCAAACTTCGCACGATTTGTTGGTTGAAGTGCTTTTTATCACTTTAAGGGACAATAAAGTTGCCAGTATGCCGAGCATAAATCCTATGAGAATTATCAGCAGGATTTTTTTCCTTAGGTATGAACCGAATTTCTTGAACATATATAATTGGTTTAGCTAAATTTTACAATTTATGTTACAAAATGCGCAAATTTAATAAATTAACGCAGGCAATATCATAAAACCTAACGGATATTTTATATATAGAAGCCTTTCCTTGTCACTTTTTGTTTTTCGCAATCCTTTTTGTGGAAATGTTGTGTTTAAATAGACAAGTTTTAATGCGGTTGTTCCTTGCAAATTTTTAACTTGCACTCAAAAACAAACTTAGCCAGGAAGGAAATGAGCAGGGAGAACGAGCTAAATACTGAACTTATAAAATTGATAAAAAAAGGTGACGAAAAAGCCTTCCGTATTGTTTTCAACTCTTATTTCCCCCGGTTGCTCGCCTTTTCCAAAGAATATGTCAATGACGGCGAAGTAGCAAAAAACCTGGTACAGGAGTCGTTCCTAAGGCTTTGGGAAAAACGGCAAACTTTAAAAAACGGTTCAAACTTAAAGGCCTTCCTCTTTCAAATATTAAGGAACAGTTCCCTGAATTACCTGAAAGCAGAAAAGGTGAAACAAAAATACGAAGAACGCCTTAAACACAGCTACAACGAACTGGAGTTGAACCACGGGGCTTTGAAACAGCTCGATTTTGATGCGGTTTCGTTTAAAGAATTAACCGTGATTATCGAAAAAACCATACAAGATCTCCCTCCACAATGTAAACGCGTTTTTGAGTTAAGCCGCTACGAGTTGCTTAAAAACAGGGAGATAGCCGAGCAATTGGGGATTTCGGTAAAAGCAGTAGAAGGGCAAATGTCGAAAGCCCTGAAACAGCTCCGTACGCAACTTAAAAAGCATTTCCCCTCAGAAATGTTTACAATATTACTTACAATAATATAAGGCCTGACAAGTCAAAAGTCAGTCAGAATAAGCAAAAACACTTTTGCCTTTTTATATTTGACCTGACACTAGGGTAAAAGGATATCTTGTTGTTATACTAATAGAACGGGAAAAAAATGGACAAAGAAAAAATTGTACAATATGCTTTGGGCAACGTCAGCAATGCGGACGAGAAAAATAAGATCTCGCAGTATTTGATGGACAATGAAGAGTCCCGGGGATTTTACAATTCAATAAAAAACACCTGGGCATTGGCTAAAGGGGGTGACGAAGGCGATGGTTTAGCCAATGAATACAAAAAACTTTCGGAGAAAATTGTAAAACCCCGGCACATGTTGTGGCAAAGCGCACTAAAATATGCTGCTGTGCTGGTTTTGGCGGTAGCAGTTTCTTATGCGTTGTTAAATTCCCTGAAAGGCGAAGGGTCCCCTTCTGCCATGAACGAAGTAATTTGCCCGGCCGGGCAAATTGCCGAAGTTGTACTGGCCGATGGGACACATGTTTGGTTAAATGCCGAATCGAGTATCCGTTACCCTTCGGTATTTAACGGGAAAAACCGGAGCCTGGAGCTAAAAGGGGAAGCCTTCTTCGATGTTATGAAAAATGCGAAGAAACCCTTTATGGTAAAGGTAAACGATATCAAGGTAAAGGTATTGGGGACCAGTTTTAATATAAGTGCCTATCCCGAAAATAATTTTATGGAAACAACATTGGTCGAGGGGAAAGTTGAACTGCTCAACAAGCAAGGCAAAAAAATCCTCGACATGGAACCAGGGCAAAAGGCCAGTTACAACCTATCAGCGAAAAAGGTGCTGCTGTCCGAGGTGGATACCAGGTTTTATTCCTCGTGGAAAGAAGGTAAAATAAGTTTCTACAACGAAAGGCTTGAAACCATAATGGACAAACTTGAACGCTGGTATAATGTGGAATTTGTTTTTAACGATGATGAAATAATGGATTACAGGTTTACAGGGACTATATTAAAACATAAACCTTTGTTCCAGGTGTTGGAAGTTATAAAGTTGTCCTCCCCTATCAAATTCAAGATAATCCCCAAAAGCGAAGAGAGAAATGAAATATTATTGTCGAAAGAAAACTAAATGCCTATGTAGAATAAAATCAGACTAAAACAATGAACCGGCATTGCGCGAACAATGCCGGTCCAAGCAAGATCCTGGGAAGCGCCAACTCCACCAGGACAATTAAAAACAATCCCTATAAGGGATAATTAATAATTATTACAAACCAAAAATATGAAAAAAAATCGAAAGGGTTATGCCCTGTTTTGGGGGCATAAAAAAATGATTAGAGTTATGAAACTAACTATTTTATTGCTCATATCGGGGATAATGGCAGTGAGTGCTAAAAGTTACTCGCAGGCAACCAAGGTGTCATTGGATGTCAGGAATGTCACATTGGCAGAGCTGTTTGAGCAGATTGAAGCCCAAAGCGACTTCTATTTCTTTTATAAAAACGATGAAGTTGCAGGGATTAAAAAAGTTGACCTGAAAGTAAAAGAGGTGGCAATTGAAAAAATATTGGACAATGTTTTAGAGGGCAGCGACTTGAAATATAAAGTAGTGGACCGCTACATTGTAATCAGCCCCAATACCAGGTTGTTGGAAAACACTGAACACCTCGGCGCCCAACAAAAATCCATTTCAGGGAAAGTAAACGATGCAAACGGTGAACCGTTGCCGGGAGTGACCGTAATTGTAAAAGGGAGTACCCAGGGCACGGTCTCCAATGCAAACGGGGAATATTCTTTATCCAACATCCCGGAAGATGCAATATTGCAATTTTCGTTTGTGGGGATGAAAACACAGGAAATTGCAGTTGCTGGCAAAACCAATATCAATGTAACATTGAAAGAAGATGCGATAGGTATTGAGGAAGTCGTGGCCGTTGGATATGGGACTAAAAAAAGGGTCACCATTACGGGAGCTGTTGCATCAGTTAACAGTGAACAAATTTTAACTACAAAAAATCAGAATGTACAAAATACTTTGGCCGGTAAAATTCCGGGGGTACGTGTTGTACAAAAAACATCTGAACCCGGAACATTTAGTAATTTATTTGACATTCGCGGTTTTGGATCGCCTTTAATTGTTATAGATGGTGTCCCGCGTGAAAATTTTGTTCGATTAGATCCAAATGAAATTGAGAGTGTTTCTGTACTTAAGGACGCTTCAGCAGCAGTTTATGGGGTACAAGCTGCAAACGGGGTTGTATTGGTAACAACCAAGAATGGAAAAGCAGGGAAAGCTGAAATAGAATATACAGGATATTATGGGCTTCAATCTCCAATAGGACTGCCAAAGCCTGTAGGGACTATAGAACGATTTACTCTCATGAATGAATGGTATATGCATGATGTCGACAATCCGATTACCATTTATGATTCTGATGAGTTTGAACCATATCTCAATGGTTCCAAAACAGGAACTGACTGGTATGATATGGTTTTGAAATCAACTGCCGCACAACAACAACATAATATAACAGTAAGCGGAGGTTCTCAGGACAACAAAATTAATTATTTCATTAATATGGGCTATTTAAACCAAAATGGTTTATATACAAGTAATGATTTGAATTACGAAAAGTATAATCTTCGCTCAAATGTAAATGCACAAATAAGTGACAGGTTAAAAGCTTCATTAAAAATTAATGGGACAACATACAATAAAGATGAACCCTATTATAGTGATATGCGCATTTTTAGCGCACTATGGAGGGCACAACCCAATGAAAGTTTCTACGCAAATGACAACACAAATTATCTATACAAGATTGGTTATGGATATCACCCGGGCGCTATGAGTGACGCGGATATTTCTGGCTACCGCAAAACAAATAATAAATTATTCCAGAGCCAGTTTGAATTGCAATATAAAGTTCCTTATATAGATGGTCTTCTGGCAAAGGGTATGTTTAGTTATGATGTTTCGGTTAATGACTACGCCAGCTACCAAAAGGTATACAAATTATATACTTACGATGCTTCAACTGATTCCTATTTAGGCTCCGAAAATAATACGCCGGAGAAGTTAACGAGGAGATATAATGTTAATCCTTCCACATTGATGCAACTTTCTTTGAATTATGATCATACATTTTTGGGTAAACACAATGTTGGAGCGCTGTTTGTTTACGAGGAAAGGACCCGAAGCATGGATAATTTTAGTGCTGCCCGTGAACTGGGTTTATCTCTTGATTATCTTTTTGCAGGATTAGCGGAAAATCAGGTGGGGAACAGTGATATTGATGAAATATGGAAATATGCAAACAAAGCTCTGGTTGGCAGATTAGGTTATGACTTTGAAAGCAAATATATCGCAGAATTTAGTTTTCGGTATGATGGCTCATCAAAGTTTCCTCCTAATAAACGTTGGGGATTTTTCCCTGCGGCATCCGTTGGGTGGAGAATTTCCGAAGAATCTTTTTTTAAGGATATAGTACCGCCATCAATTATCAACAATCTCAAATTGCGTTATTCTTATGGCGAAATGGGGGATGATGCTGCTTTAGCATATCAGTTTATTTCGGGTTATGATTATCCATACGATGGAAGCTCAACAGGGCTTGCCGGGGGTTACTTATTTGATGGAGAATTTGTTAATGCACTGGGATTTAGAAGTGCTCCCAATACAGATATTACCTGGTTTACAGCAACAACAATTAATGCTGGAGCTGATATCGATTTTTTTGATAGCAAGCTGGCTTTAACCTTCGATATTTTTAAAAGGGATCGCGATGGTCTTTTAGCTGATCGTTTGTTGTCACTACCTGGAACTTTTGGCACGACCATGCCGCAGGAGAATTTAAATAGTGATCAAACAAAAGGTTTTGAATTGTCATTAACTCACCGGGGGAAAATAAAGGATTTTTTGTATAGTGCAACGGGGAATCTGTCTTATACTCGAACAAAAAATATGTACCTGGAGAGCGCAGCATATGGGAATTCTTATGATAACTGGCTGAATAATTGGAGTAACCGCTATAATGATATCTGGTTCGGACTTGGCTATGAAGGTCAGTTTCAATCTTATGAAGAAATTATAAATAACGACTATTTTGTGGATCGGTCTGTTCTGCCTGGTGACTATATTTATGAGGATTGGAACAATGATGGTGTAATTGATGATATGGATCGCCATCCGTTAGCAACAACCTCTAATCCGACCAGTGATGACAGGCAAAATTATCCACTGATTAACTTCGGACTTGATTTAAATTTTAAATATAAAGGATTTGACCTCAACCTGTTATTTCAAGGGGCAGCAATGTCATACGTGGCTTACAGAGAACAACTTCTATATCCGCTGGCATGGTATGGAAATGCACTGGATATATTCTTGGATCGATGGCATCCTACAGATCCATCCGCTGATCCATACGACCCCAATACTGAATGGACCGAGGGATATTATGCTTATACTGGCACTATCGTTGACGAGAATTCTGAGTTCAATATTCAGGATGCAGCATATTTGCGATTGAAAAGTGCGGAACTGGGTTACACTTTGCCACACACATGGATTGAAAAATCAGGAATCGAGAATCTACGTTTATTTTTGAACGGTTATAACCTGTTTACAATTACCGGAGTTAAAGGCTTAGATCCGGAACATCCATCGGAGGATTACAGCTATAGATATCCACTTTGTAGGACCATTAATATGGGAGTTTCAATAACATTTTAAACAACTGTAAACCATAAAATTTAAATAGCTTTATCATGAAAAAATATATTTATCTATTAACGGTTCTATTTTTTGTATCATTTTTCGGATGTAATGAGCTGGAAATAGCTCCGATAAACGTTGTTAAAGATGAGGACGTGTTTACCGAAGCAGGGATGAAAGCCTATATGGCAGCCCTTTACAGTCGTATGCCCATCGAAGATTTTAAAATTTCCTCCACGGGTGGTACTGAGGGCTTTAATGACTGGGGATATTTTAATACGCCTTTGAATAATACCGGAGAAGGGAAACAACATTATGCGACATTTTTTGATCCTGCTAGAGGTTATTGGAAAAGTGGTTATCAAGTAATTCGGAATGCAAATTACCTTATTGAGCAACTTCCAAGTTATACAACTTCTCTTTCTCAGGAAAAAATAACTCAATGGGTTGCCGAAGCAAAATTTGTTAGAGCGTTTACTTATTTTGCATTAGTTAAAAGATATGGCGGGGTTCCAATAACCACGGAAGTTCAGGCAGTTGACAATACAACTGGTGAGACGCTAAATATCCCGCGTAAAGGCGAAGGTGAAGTTTACGATTTTATATTAGACGACCTTGACGATGCAATTACTAATTTATCTGAAACTAGTGAACATAGAGGACGCGTTAACAAAAATATTGCCTTAGCCTTTAAATCGCGTGTTGCACTTTTTGCCGGTTCTATTGCCAGATATGGTTCACCATATGAGGTAAGTGGTGTAATGCTCTGTGGAATTCCAAAAGAAAAAGCAAACGATTATTTTACCCAGTCTTTTCAGGCAGCTAAAGCAATTGAAGATATATACTCGCTGTATATGAAACAATGGTCTGCCACTGACAAAACGGCAACTGCAAATAATTACGCAAACCTTTTTCTTGATGGAGACAGCCCTGAAACCATTTTTGCTAAAGAGTATAAATACCCGGACGTAAGACACAGTTATGATGCACTCATGTCACCCAATCATTTAACTACGACATATGGCGGACGTTTTTGTCCGACTTTGGATTATATTGAATTATTTGATGGTTTACCAAAGAATAATAAAGGGCAATTAAAAACCACAGATGAATCAGGGAATTATATTGTTTATGACGATATAGAACAATTGTTTGAGGAATGTGAGCCTCGTCTAAGAGGCACTGCTTTGCTTCCAGGACAACCTTTTAAAGGTGGCTATACTGATATTCGGCGAGGTACAATAATAGAAAGTATAGACCCATCAACTCCGATTAGGAAGTTTTTTGATGAAAGTTCGACAGCACCTTATAGCTCCAACTCATGGTATGTCGAAAATATAAAAGAAGCCGCAACGTGGAGCAATCAGATACCCATCGAATTATCCTCCGGCTATAAAATTAATCCGAGTGGACTTTTCGGGCCTGTAGCAGGTCATTGGCCTAATAATACTGGCTTTGCCGGCCGTAAATGGTTGCAGCCCGATTTGGCCGTGTCTGAAACCGTTTTGGGGGGCTCAGACCAAACCTGGATTGAGATCCGTTACGCTGAAGTTTTGTTGAATCGTGCCGAAGCAGCATTGGAGTTATATCAAAATGGTGTATCGAGTGTTGATGGAACAGAACTTCAAAGTGATGCATATAATTGTATCAATGATATTAGGAATAGAGCTGGTGCAATACTGTTAAGTAATCCTTCCGAGCTTTCTTCAGAAGCTTCAGTTGGTGTGAATGAAGGGGTTGGTGGTTATGTTTTGGCCCCCACCCGGGGATTGCAAATCATTCGAATAGAACGCAGAAAAGAACTTGCTTTCGAAAATAAACTTTGGTGGGACATGAGGCGATGGAGAACTTTTGACCGTGAAGTTGATTCACGGGTTTGGAGAATGTGTAATCCATTTCTCTTTGCTAAAGGCGCAGTTCCTGAAACAATAGATTATACACATGGGAAATATATTTTCGACTGCCGTTTTGACGAAATTGGAACACAATTCACTTTTTTAACTAAATATTATTATGAGCCTATTCCAAATTCAGAAATTGTTATTAATGAGAATTTAGTTCAGAATCCTCAGTATTAGATTTTAAAATTTTCAAAATATAAGATTATGAAAAGAATAATATATTGTATGCTAATCACACTTATAGCTTACTCCTGTGAACTTGATAACTATGAAGCTCCGAACCACACCCTGAAAGGCAGAATATTGGATGAAAATGGTCTAGGGCTACAATCTGAACAAGGGGCTTCAAGTGCACGAATTAAACTGGAGGAATTGAGCTGGAGCGAATCTCCAGTGCCTCTGTACCTTAATATCAAACAAGATGGTTCATATGTAAATACAAAACTTTTTGGAGGGGAATATACTATTTCTGTTGTTGAAGGGCCTTTTTATCCGGTAGATGCTGAAATGATAACACTAAATCAATCATTAACACATGATTTTACAGTAACACCTTATTTAAACGTATCTTGGATTGGCTCTCCTTCTGTCGATGCCGATAAGAAGATAACAGTCAGGTTTAAATTTTCCAGAAATGAACCTCCATCCGCAGGAATAACAATGCCTGATTTGCAGGATTACAGGTTATTTATAAGTACCAATCAATATGTAGGGAACAATAATTTTGATCCAGGAGCAAGTTCCATAACTGTTGTAAATAATGACATGGAAGATCAGGAGATAATGATTGTTTCAAACACAAGTATGAAATATTCTACAACCTACTATGTCCGGGTAGGAGTAAGGGTCAGCGACGATTATAAAAAGTATAATTATACTGACATAAAAACGATCACAATAGAATAGTTTTAGTTAGAAATCCAGGAGAGAGGGAATTTTAAATATTTTCTCTCTCCAAATTTTTTCAGATTAAATGGTGTCAGGTTTTGAATATACCGCAGCTATGTGAATGCTTCAGGAGGGACAAACCGAAAACGCATTAAAATGTATACGAAATATACGTTCCCGTTACGATGGCCGGAAACGAAATCCTTTTTGCGAAACAGAAGCCGGCTACCACTATGCCAGAGCAATGGCCAGTTGGTCATCAGTACTGGCATTAACAGGCTTTCATTATTCAGCTGTTAAAAAGGACTTAAAAATCAATGATTTATCGGGGAGGTGTTTTTGGTCAAATGGATATGCGTATGGAACCATTGACGTTTCAGGAAAGGGGAATACAAGAACGATAAGATTAAATGTACTTAACGGTGAGATTGAGCTATCCAGCGTAACAATTGAAGGATTTGGAATAATATCTTTCAAAGAATACCTTACTGTTAAGGGGGAAAAAATATTTCAAATAAATACAACTATATAGTTCAGAAGAAAAACATTTTGAATTTATTTAAATTATGATAAATGTATATGAAAAAAATATTTCTTTGTTTATTAATATACTTGAACTTTTTTTTAGTATCAGGACAGGAAGAACCAGTCCAGTGGCAAACTCTCAGGCATTACGATCAGGAACATCTCCTTAATATTGCCTTACCACTTGGTGGTATTGGCACAGGCACAGTTTCTTTGGGGGGAAGAGGTGAATTACGAGATTGGCAAATATTAAATAAACCGGGAATAGATTACAGCACAGTTACAAAAGGGAACAATGCACCCTTTTTTGCCATTTATGTTAAACCTCAAGGTGAAACAGCTATTACAAGATCCTTGATAGGCCCTTTGCATCCAACGGAATATTTGCATTTTGAAGGTCGCCCGGTAAATCAACATGGTTTTCCAAGGTTTGCAAATGCCAGCTTCGATGCTGCTTATCCGGTGGGAATTGTTAATTTATCTGATGAATCTTTGCCGGTTAAAGTAAAAATTACTGGATTTAATCCTCTGGTCCCGGGAAATGCGGACGCAAGTGGACTGCCAATCGCGGTTTTGACTTATGAAGTAACCAATCTTACAGATAAACCTATGTCTATATCAGTCTGTGGAACTATACGAAATTTTGTTGGGCAGGATGGAAGTAAATTTCGAAAATATTGGAAAGGAGATATAATACCGGAAGGAGCTAATCATAATCGAAATTTGTTTAGAGAAAACGGTGAATTGAGTGGAATATATATGTATTCAGATAGTATAGACATTGATGATCCAGCTTATGGTACAATCGCTTTATTGACCTCGGAAAAGGAAGGGGAAATAAGTTATCGTCGTTCGTCTGAACCAAATAAATGGGGAAGGGCAATTTTAGATTTTTGGGATGACTTCAGTAATGATGGATTACTTTCAGATAAACAAGTCCTCCATGATAACAATCCAATGGCATCACTTGCTGTAAAAAAGGAGATTGAACCCAAAGGTAAACTGAAATTCCGGTTTTATATTACATGGAATTTTCCAAACCGGTATGCATGGGCTGATGTTCCCGTTGGAAATTATTACAGCAACAATTATCGTGATGCGTGGGATGCTGCTCAAAAGATTGTGCCTCAAATTCCGTTATTGGAACATAAAACTAAACAATTCCTTGCTGCATTTTTATCAAGCTCATTACCTAAGTATATAAAAGAGGCAGCCTTATTTAATCTTAGTACGCTTCGTTCTCAAACCGTTTTTAGGATAAAAAGCGGACATATGATGGGTTGGGAAGGTATCATGGATGAGGTTGGCTCTTGTTGGGGTTCGTGCACCCATGTTTGGAATTACGAAACAGCTACCCCCTTTTTATTTGGAGATTTAGCCAAAACCATGCGCGACGTAGAATTTAATTACGCTATGGACTCTACAGGTTTAATGAGCTTTCGTGCTTCATTACCACTGTCAAAGGCTGATTCATGGAAATATGCTGCTGCTGATGGACAGATGGGATGTATAATGAAAATGTATCGTGAATGGCAGTTGTCAGGAGATAATGAATTTTTGATGAACAACTGGGAGAATATAAAAAGAGCTTTGTCATTTGCATGGATTCAAGGTGGTTGGGACAGTGATCAAGATGGAGTGATGGAAGGCTGCCAACATAACACGATGGACGTTGAATATTTTGGGCCAAACCCGCAAATGGAATTCTGGTACCTTGGCGCTTTAAAGGCCGGCCAGGAAATGGCCAAATTTACAGGAGACAAAAGATTCGAAAAGAAATGTTCCGATCTGTATCTGAACGGCAGCAAGTGGATCGATCAAAACTTGTTTAATGGCGAGTATTATATTCAAAAAATTATGCCTCCCGCGTCGCCCGAAAATATTGCAACGGGACTACGGGCGGGAATGGGAACGAATGATGTATCGCATCCTGATTTCCAGTTGGGTGAAGGCTGCTTAGTCGACCAACTGGTGGGACAATACATGGCTCACGTCTGTGGTCTGGGCTATCTGGTCAAAGAACAGAATATAAAAGTAACCCTTCAGTCCATCATGAAATATAACTATAAAGAAGACTTCTCTTCTGTCTTTAATAATATGCGATCATTTGTTATGGGGCAAGAAAGCGGGCTAGTTATGGCCAGTTGGCCCAAAGGTAGACTTAAGGTCCCGTTTCCGTATTTTGCCGAGTCGATGACTGGATTTGAATATACTGCTGCCGTAGGGATGATTTATGAGAACCAGACAGAAAATGGACTAAAATGTATAAAAAAAATCAGAGAACGATTCGATGGATTAAAGAGAAATCCATTTGATGAAGTTGAATGCGGACATCATTATGCACGGGCATTGGCTAGTTGGTCATCTGTACTGGCAATGACAGGTTTTTATTATTCAGGGGTTAAACGCAGTATGAATTTTACTTCCAAGTCGGGGACTTACTTCTGGAGCAATGGGTATGCTTGGGGTACTTGCCAGGTTGCGAATGATAAAGCGATATTAAAAGTGTTAAATGGGACCCTTAAAATTTCTGAATTTACTCTATCTGGTATGGAACCGGTAAAACTAGGTAATATAGTACTAAATGCGGATGAAGACTCAAATACAATTATGATAAAAGTAAAGAAAACGATATAGTAAATAAAGACAAAACTATAATTGTTATGAAAAAGATAAATAAATTTCTAATGGGATTAGCTCTTGTATTTCTCGTTGCGGGGAACACAACTGGAAGAACCAGTGAACCTGTAAATTCACAATTTTCTTCCAAAACAAATGATTACGAGTTACAAAAGAAAATGGAAGGTCTGCACGAATATATCCGAGAACATTTTTATAACCCGGATTTAAATATATTCTATGAATATATAAACCCTAAAGAAGAAATCGGACGTTGGAGTCACCTTCCTACAAAAGAAGAAATTGCTGCTGCAAAACCCAATCCTTCAGGTTGGAGAACAGGAATGGAAGATGGAGCATTGAACGGAAGTGCTTACCTGGCCGGAATGATATATCGGTATGAAGTAACAGGAGACCCGGAACATGCTGAAGAAGTTCGTAAAATATTTCAGGGACTGGTTTTGTTGGGAACAGTATCTAAAGAAAAAGGTTTTATTGCCCGTTCTGTTTTGCCTGATGGAAAAAGTTTTTATCCTGCCTCTTCTGTTGATCAGTACACCATGTATGTATTTGGAATGTGGCTGTATTACAATAGCAATATTGCCAGCGATAAAGAAAAGGCACTTATCCGTAAAATGATTAATGATATCTGTACCCGTATAGAAAAAGACGGTTTTAAAATTTTGTCGGCAAAGGGCGAGAAGGTAACTTATGGTAATATTGGTAACACTTTTACCGACAGGGCATCGCGCTTGCTTGAAGTTCTGCAGGCAGGCTACTACATAACCGGAGAAGAACACTGGCTCAATATTTATCAGGAGAAGCTGCAGGAGAAAAGTTATCGCAGATTAAAAAATACGTTGCTTCCATCGGTGTTGGAAAAGTGTGAGGCATATACCGTATTACAAAATCAGGTTTCTTTAATTACTCTGTTTGAATTAGAGAAAGAAATACCAATCCGTTCTGCTTACCTGTGTGCATTAAATTTGAATGCAAAGGTGGCGAAAGAAACATTGGTAGCTTATAAAGAATATAAACCGGAGACTTTGCCAGATTTTTATCAACTGGGCGGCTGGCGAAACGGGCAGGATTCGCTGCCACGGAATATCTACCGGGAATATCATCAGGTTCGTGTGCCCTGTGAATCGATGATTATTATGTTGCTTGCTCAAAACCTATACCTGGTTGAACCTTTCAATGGAATTAGTGATAAGAAATATGCTGCCTTTCTTCGGGAAGAATGTTTGAAATTGCTGTCGGTGTATGATTACACAAAAATGGAATCAACAGCATGTTTGTATGCTGAAATTGCCTATTGGCTCGCCGTAAAACAGAAGTTGTTGGATTATCAAAAAGAGTAAAGGCAACCTCTTTCATATAACAAATCTCATTAGCATTAGTGAGAGTGTCACTTTGAGTGACGCCCTCACTTGGCGAGAATGTTACTTTTTATCGTGCGCAATCATTTTTGCTGGAAACTTAAAAAACCTAAAATAATTACTTAAAATGACTACTCAATGTTGCACCTAGTGAAATGATTAATAAACTGAGATATAGAAACATACACATTTCTCATGAAATCCAAGGTAACATCAACGTTATCAATGATTAGCAATCAGATTTAGGTATAACATTAAGTATTCAAATTATTTAAAAACCAGTAATCCATGAAAAAAAATATCTTTGTAATATTAATTGACCATCTCCCGTTTTTAATTTTCAAAGTTTAACAAAAGGCTTAACTGTCCGTCATTTGGAGATGGATTAAATTGAGGAAGGAAAGCCCTTGGAGTCATATTAGCTAGTAAGACTTTTATTATCGTACTGATTTTATAATAAATAAAATTGTACAGTTCGTAGATCTTTTCTTTGTTCAGTGTCTTCACTCCACTTTCAAGCATTAGCCGGGTATGCAGTGATGAAAGCGATGAGTATATGATGCTCATGGCTATGGTTAGTATGGCCAACATACTTTGTAGTCCTTCGAATGTTTTGATCTGGATATCTTCCAGGTTGTAGCATTCTTTTATATGCCGGTGGTACTCTTCGATTTTCCAGCGGAAACCGTATGCCGTAAATGCTTCTTTGATTATTTCAACGATGCCCTCTTTGGGTGAACGTGTCAACAACCAACAATATCCGCCATTAGTCCTTTTAGTAACAACAAGCCAAAGATCATACATCCGGCCCTTAATTTTATACTGGACTTTAATTGCCCCACATTCGTAAAACAGCGGAACTTTTTTGCTTTTCAATATCCTTGTTGCTGTTAATTTCATGAACAGCGGAACTTTTTTGCTTATTTTATTCACAGCTATTTCCTGACCTTTGTAAAACAGTTTAGTCGTTTTCTTCAGGCGCAGGTTGAAATTACCTTCATTGGCAATAATCGAATCCCTGCAAATGGGACGGTCCATACCACGGTCAAATATTTTTGTGACATTTTTATCAATAATCGAATCTATTTCACTCATTGCATCAAGAACTTCCTTATTCTCACTTTTAGCTCCATGGTCGAAACTGTAAAGCTTATTGTACAAAGGGGTCATTTCTCCATCCTTGCTAAAGTGGACAACATTCATAAGCCAGTAACCAAGACCAATGGTTTTTTTATCGCCATCTTTTACATAGTCCAGGCCTTCCATCGTTTTGGCATATTTCTTTTGAATATCAGAACCATCGAATAAAATGTAATCGCCATGGCATATTTTGCTTTTCACGCTATGCATATGTCCCCGAAACAATTTCATGAAAAATCCTTTCTTGTTGTAATGGTTCCTAAAGCGCTTAGTGGTCTGGCTCAACGATATCGTATCAAAAATACAACCGGCTATTTTATTTACTAACACTGTACCTGTCTTTAATATTCCAGTGGTCATTTCCCTGACACATCGGGATTCTGGCTTGGTTAAATGATTTTCAAGCTTAAGAAAATAGCGGCTAATCTTGTTCTGTACCTGTTTTGTTAATACTTTTGACATAAGCTGGTTTTTTGAGATTATTTGTCCTTGTCTACAACATAAAAATAACCTTTTTTAACCAGCTTTCCTCACCGGAAAAACCTTTAAATCCTTTGCTGCTGTTGATATATAGAAGGGTTCATCCATTTTTTTCGGGAGATGGTCAATTTTTAAATAAATAATGTTAAAATCAAAACATATTTTTTTTGCGTATATTTCATTCCTTTTTTGTGTTTCTTATCCTGCTGTTTCTCAAAACCCAATAAGAGAGTTGATAAAAGGTGATAATTATTGTAACAATCATGAATATGAGAAAGCAATAATTCATTATCAAAAATATCTTGACAAGAGCAAAACTTTAGGGAAATTTAGGAATTTAGAAAAAGAAGCCGATGCTAATAGAAAAATTGCGTATGCATATAGTACACAAGGAAAATATGATAAAACACAATTTCATTTAAAAGAGGCTTTGTATGCTGATTCTATTGATAATAATAATATTAATTTCATTGAAGACATTAGATTGCTGGGAATGTCATACGCCTATTCAAACGAATACGGCAAAACAATTTATTATTTATCGAAATCAATAGAATTATCTAAAAAATTTAGTTCTGCAATTAAAGAGGATAAGCTAAAGGTTTTATCAAGTTCATATCTTTCGTTGTCAGAAGTTAATGCAACACTCGGTGATTTCTCAACAAGTCTTGCTTATGCTATAAAATCATTTAACAATTTTACTAAAATCAAAGACTACAATGGATTAACGCAAGTTTTGCAGCAAATAGCGTGGTTGCAAATTGAAAAAGGCGACTATCCTGAAGCTGAAGGAAATTTAAACAGATCCATTGAATATTCAAAAAAACAAAAGTTGTTCACTTTTGAGCAGTATGAAGCCATGGGCCATATATCGGAAAAGAAGCATAGATATGAAGATGCTTTACGATACAGGCTTATGGCTTTAGCACAAGCAGACAGTTCTAAGATCGTAGCTCAGGTTATATGGGCTAATATAAAGTTAGGGGATACCTACAAAGCTTTAGGCCAAAATGATTATGCAAAGAAATATTATTTTAAGGCGATGAAGTTGGATAATGAACTGGGAAAATCAAATCTTACTCCGGCAATCGACTATCGAACAGGAAATTTACTAAAAGCCCGCCAATCATATTTGATAAATAATATTAAATATGGTTCAGCAATATCGGCATTAGAAATTGGCAAAGCTTTCCAAAAAGAACAGCCAGACAGCGCAATGTTTTATTATAGCCAATCACTAACCTTGTTTAAAAGTTTCAACAACATTGAATACTCAAATAAAGCAATAATTCAGATATGTGAATTGCTTATAGAGCAAGGAAATTATCAAGAAGCTTTAGGAAAACTTTTGACGATATCGGAAATTACAAGCAATCCTGAAACAAAATGGAAAACATTTTTCCTGATAGGGAAATCTTATGAAAATCTTGCTCAGGACTGTTTGGCTATTTATAGTTATAAAAATGCCATTAATGTAATCGAAGATTTAAGGAGTTCTTTCGTCATTGATGAATTCAGGGATTCTTATTTTAGTAATAAAATATTTGTTTATAATGACCTTATTGACTTACTACAAAAAAACAAAAGGCATGAAGAAGCTTGGTTCGTTTCTGAACAAGCCAGGGCACGTAGTTTCCTTGATATGATAGAAGGAGAAAAAATAGGAGGATCACAATCAGCTGATTCTACTTTAATAAAAAAAGAAAAGGAATTAAAAGCCGAAATATCATTTTTGCTAAAATCAATTGAGGCAGCTCCTGTTTTAGGAGACTCGACACGGGCGGGTTCACTTGCCATCAATAAAAAATTACAGGATAAACAAACCGAATACCGTAAAATCTTAGCTCAAATAGAAACATTTAAATCAAAATACATTCAACTCATATCAGCAAAAACATTAAGTTTAAGACGAGTACAAAATAAAATTAAAGATAATCATGTTATTGTTGAGTATTGGTGTGGCCAAGATAGCCTTACGATCAATGTTATATCAAATGATACCTTTATTACCGAAATAAGAGATATTGATAGCCTAGGGTTAGGGAATAAGGTTCAAGTTTGTAGAAATAATATTTCAAAATCAGAGGATTATGCTAAAGTTTATTTAAATGAATTATACAGAACTTTATGGGAACCAATAGAGGATTATATCCTGCCAAATCAAAAAGTATGTATTATCCCTCATCAAGAATTGCATAATGTCCCATTTGCTGCTTTGTACAATGGGGAAGGTCACTATTTAATCAGTAAATATTATATACATTATGCTTTTTCTGCATCATTATTTAACAATAACTTATCAACAAGTGCAGATGATTCATTTTTAGGTATCGCATTAAAACAAAGTAATGTTGGGAACTTTAACGAATTAAAAAATACTGAACGTGAAGTTAAATTAATAGAACGATTTTTTTCTCGTTCAACTTTAATAATTGAAGATAATCTAAATGAATCTGTAGTAAAAAAAACAATGCCTGATGCAAACATTATTCATTTTGCGACACATGGTGTTTATGACAAGGAAAATCCTTTGGGATCATATCTATTGTTAAATAGTGATAATCAAAATGATGGTAAGCTAACAGTCTCTGAAATTTATAGTTGTAATATCAATTCGAAATTAACAACACTAAGTGCTTGTCAAACAGCTATTGGGGATATTTCCAAAGGAGATGAAATTGTTAGTTTAAACAGAGCTTTTATATATGCAGGTGCTTCAAATGTCATTTCTACTTTATGGGAAATCAGCGATGCTTCAACACCTGAATTATTAAATGATTTTTATAAATATTTTAACCAGAACTATAGTTCCGATGAGGCACTATGCCTGGCCCAGCGCAGTTATATCCGGAATGTAAATCCAGATCCTTCTCTGTGGGCTGCATTTGTATTATATAATTAAATTTAAGACATGAAAACAAAACAACTTAACTACCAAATTTTCATCTCCTATCGCCGTTCCAATGGTTTTGAAACAGCCAACCTGATTGCCGATAGGTTAAGAAATGCAGGTTATTCTGTGTTTTTCGATATTGAGTCGTTAAAATCAGGAAAATTTAACGAGCAATTGTATCAGGTAATAGAGGATTGCACCGATTTTATTTTAGTGCTTCCTGAAAACGGCCTCGACCGCTGTCATAATGAAGGCGACTGGGTTCGCCTCGAAACATTACATGCCTTAGAAAACGGTAAAAACATTATACCCGTAATGTTGAAGGGCTTTGAATGGCCCGAACAAATGCCAGAGGGGATGGAAGAGTTGCCAAAATTCCAGGGGGTTGCAGCAAATTCATACGAGCATTTTGATGCTTCAATCGAAAAACTAAAATCTTATTTGAAGTCGAAAAAGGGGATATCTATTAAAAGGTATAAAAAACAAATGCTTGCTTTTTTGTTTGTATTGCTTGTTGTTGCCGGGCTTATAGGCTATAAGCATTATAACAACAGTAAATTATTTGAAAGGGTATGCAATAGCGAATCACTATTGATGGGAAGTGAAATTGTTAAAATGAACGTGGCCCTTGACGAAGCCAACAAAGTTCAAGAAGAATGGGAAATTTTTTTGCAGAAACTTGCCATTGCCCCTCCCTCTGGCACAGCTTCTCTCAAAAACGATTTTATTGATTATGTTGATCATTGTAGCAGTAATGCGATGGAACCTACGCCAGGGTTGGGGCTTTCTGCTGAATCGGCAGTCACATTGAGTTTGAATGGGATTAAAACAGAAGAAATAATAGCATTCTATAAAATAACGATGCCTTCTTTTTATGAAGAAGTAAAAGATTACTATGCAAAGTTGCATTCGTATGCAGAAATGAAATTCATTCCCGGTTCCATCGCCAGAAATGCAAAACTTACCCATAATGCATTAGGTGTAAGTGCAAAGGCAAATTATTTGGGCTACCTTAGTTTGCTTTCAACCATGCCCCAAACAGTATATAACGACGAGTTTTATAAAGTGCGGAAACAACTCGTAATGTTCAGCGATATCCCTTTGGGGCAAAGCTATGAACAATACGAAAGCGATATGGAAGTTGCCTTGCAGGAGTACGAGAATATTGTTTTGGAAATGGGGGGCAATGTTAGGGGGCAGGAGTTAGAAGTTGAGAACATGCAAAATTCTTTCGAAGAATTAAAAAAAGAAGTGCAGAATACAATTATATCTGAAAAAGTAGCAGACATAAACCTTAAAAAGGCAGAACTCGATAAAAAACGTGCAGAATATGCCGAAAAACAAAACCAATTGGACGAAGCATACAACAGGTTACTTAAAAAATGCACATTTACTGCCAATGAGGATAAATGGTTAATGTGGGGCAAAATCATCCGTTTGGCTACCGTGGCCAACAACCGTTTGAAAATCCGCCAAGAAGCTAAGAACATGCAGGAAATCAACAGACAGGAAGCCATACGTAAAAATATTGACCCGGAGAAATTAGCTTCGACAACTCCGCTTACCAGCCTTGATGAAATGTTTCAGGAGATATACGATCGGATTGATTTATATATCGAATACAATACTGATGATGAAAACGCAAAGGTTTATGCCACTGCGGCAAAGCAATACTATAAGCAAATCCTTGAAGGGAAAACAGAAGCCTTTGGCGCATTAATGTTTGGGACAAAAGACAACAAACCGGATCCGTTGTTAAAACCCGGAGATATTATCATTGAGTACAAAGGCAAACCAATAAAATATCCTGATGACTTCTTTTCGCTGAAAGACGATCCGGCTGAAAAGGACATCAAATTCCTCAGATTATCTCCAAGTGGAGAAATGAGGGGATTTTCAGAAATACTTCCCGAATCTGATGTATTAATCGGCCTTCTTGATTTATGGGAAGACCTAAATTAATGACTTATGACTAAAATGCCACCAGAAATACTCGAACTCCTTGCCGAAAAAATCCATGACCGTTGGTCAGCCAAACGCAAAGCCGAAGGTTGGACTTACGGAAAAGAGCGAAATGAACCCGAAAAACAGCACCCTGGCTTAGTCCTTTACTGTGAATTGCCCGAAGAAGAAAAAGGATACGACCGGGCAACTGTACTGGAAACTATAAAAGCACTGGATGATTTGGGGTATAAGATAGTTATAGCCTGATTTTGACAAACTAATTAACAACAATTTTTACCATGGGAAAACATGTAGATAAATTTATTTCAGCCCCATTCTGGAAGCAAATAGGGATATTGTTATTTTTTCTGATTGTTTCTGGAGCAGTCTTTTGGTGTTTAGGGCATGTCCTTCAAAGTAATGAAAAAGATCCGTATGTAACGGAAATGGACAAGCTAAAACTCGAAGTGCAAAGCATAAAATCAGAAAGCCAACCGGTACAAAATGAGAAAATAGGAAAATCAGGATCTGCCTGGTATATCATTAGCCGACTTATAGATCCTGGTTATATCGGAGAAAGCGAGACTGAGTGGTATTCGTTTATAATAACAATTTTTGGGTGGCTTTGTTGTACTGTATTTTTAATTGCCCTTATCACAAATGCTTATGAAGTTAGGATTGAAAAAATTAAAAATGGACTTGTCCGCTATAGTTTTAAAAATCATTATGTAATAATCGGGCATAATGAGATGACCGTAGGGATTATCAAAAAAATAAGGGCGGGCAAACTTGATGTCGATAAAGATTCGGCAATTATTGTCCATTCTCAATGTGAAACCTCAAAATTACGTTCCTTTCTCAAAGAACGTTTGTCTGACCAGGAAGAAAAACACCTATATTTTTATAGGGGAGAGCGAGAAACGAGGGAACAACTGGACCCCCTTCACCTTAATAAAGCAAAAATAGTGTTCATATTAGGGGAACAAAACGAAATTGGGGTTGACTCAGGCAATGTAGAATGTGTCAATATAATTAAAGAAATTAAAAAAGCTTCCTCAGAAAAGCAAAAGGAGCAAATTAAAAAACTCCCCTGTTACCTGTTTTTAAAAGAACAAACCACTTTTAAACTGCTGCAACAGTACGACATGGAAATAGAAATACATAAATATATCGAACTGCAAACATTTAATTTATATGAGAATTGGGCCCGCATGGTGCTTTCGGGGGAAAAATTATCAGGGGAACAGAATTATTCCATAGTCTTCGACAAAGTGGCCTTTGACAAAACCAAAAAAGATCTCCGTTTTCTTATTCTTGGCTTTAACCGTATGGAAAAGGCCCTTGCTATTCAAACCGCACGCGTGGCTCATTTCGGGAACGGGCAAAAAACACTTATTACCATAATTGATAAAAATGCGAGGGAACTGGAAAATTCGTTCCTGTCTAAATACCCTGGGCTTAAGTCGATGCAGGATATCGGATTTGATTTTATTGAAGACTTGGCCGATTCAAAAGAGACACGCAAAAAAATAGAAGAGTGGGCGCAAAAAGATGAGTTGTTAACTGCTGCTGTTTGTTTTAGGAACCCGGACACAAGCCTGTTCATTGGATTGGATTTGCCACGTATAGTGTATGGGCAAAAGGTGCCGGTTTTAATCCGCCAAGAGTATTTGCACGGATTTGCAAGTTCAATAAATAAATCTCCCGTTTTTGAAAAAGTAAATTTCTTTGGGATGTTGAGCGACACATGCAACTTCGATTTCCACCGCGATGATTATGCAAAATCACTTCACGAAGCCTATCTGAAAGAATTGGAAAGCTTTGGCAAACGCGATTTAACAAAGCCAAGCCATCAGGATTGGGAATATTTACCAGAACAATACCGTTGGTCCAACAGGTATCCGGTTGATATTTACCCCGTAAAACAAAAAGTATTGAAAAAGTTATCAAATATTTATGATGAAGGCAAAATTGAAGGATATCTCCAATTATTAAAAGATGTTATGAGGATGTATTTTGAAAATGCCTCTAAAAACGAAAGTGCCCGTAGCAGGCTTTGGGATTCGCTTTCGCCTGAAGGAAAAAATGTGGCAAAAGATATTGACATTATGGCTAAAATTGAGCATGAACGCTGGATTTCGGAAAAAGTTTTGGCCGGTTGGTCTTATGCCACAGAAAGGTACGAAAATCTTTTACGGCATCTGCATCCCGATCTTGTGCCTTTTGAAGAATTGTCAGAAGAGAAAAAAATGTACGACAGGACACCTTCCATTAAAATGTTCGAATTGAAGTTGGGATCTGAAAAGGGGAACTGAATATGAAAAAACAGTTGTGATATAAAATTTAATGGGATTAATGAAAGTAAACTAAATAAAATTTTGACTCCGAAGAGCCGTATGATGGGAGAGTATTACGTATCCCGATGTGAATCGGGATTAGAGGCTTAGGGGTGAGGTTCCCCTTTGGAAATTTCGGTAATACTGACCCACTACTCATACAATTTACCGTTGTGGCATGGCGAAAAATTCCTGCGTTGAATGAGAATTATCCAATCCTGATTTTGATTTAGTTGACACACTTGTTAACTTTGTCGTATGACTAGAGAAATTCAATTTTATGAAAAATATTTCGTGGATTTTTATTTGTCGCTTGATTTAAATGTTCAAGAAAAAATTGAATATGTATTTAAAGTGATTCGAACAGTGGATAGGATTCCGCAGAAATTTCTTAAACATATTGAAAGCACAAATGGATTATATGAAATACGGATTAAAGTTGGTAGTGATATTTACAGAGTGTTTTGCTGTTTTGACGAAGGAAAGATTGTGATTTTATTTAATGGATTTCAGAAAAAAAGCCCAAAGACACCGAAAAAAGAGATTGATAAAGCATTGAAATTGAAACAGGAGTATTTTAATAAAAAGAAAGGAGAATAGACATGAAACAGATTAGAGATGCACAAACATTCGATGAGCTTCTTGATATTAAATATGGTAAACTTGGAACAGAAAAGCGTGATGGGTTCGAGGTGAAAGCAAAAGCTTTTGTTGTAGGCGAAATGATTAAAGAAGCGAGAAAGGAAGCTCATTTGACACAAGAGCAATTAGCATCAAAAACAGGAACCCAAAAGAGTTATATATCTCGACTTGAAAATGGTAAGATTGACATTCAAATCTCCACATTATTTAAAATTTTTGAGGAGGGATTAGGAAAGAGATTAGGGTTTACAATGCTATAAACCACGATGCCACAACGCCACAACACTTTGTATAAGTAATGGCAGGTGATGTGGTAAATATTCCCGATGTACATTCGGGATAGCCCGCTAATGCTGCGTAGCGGTTTGACAGGATATTACCACGTACCGGGATGTACATTCGGTACCACTACTCATACAATTTACCGTTGATATCACCTTTGACCCGGGATATTTTTCCGCAATAATAATTTTTTTCATCCCCCTCTGTAAGATTTCCCTCCCCCTGTGCCTCTATACAGGAAATTAGAATCACATAAATCAAGAAACATGAAAAAAATTAACACTTTCTGGAAAATAACACTTGTATTGTTTACCCTTGCTGCACTATTTATTGCCGTAGTTGTAGGGTGGCATTTGTACAAACACAGGTATGGAATTAAATACAGCGAACCATACACCCGGAATATGTACAAACATTATTATCATAACGGCACGTTGCGGTTATTCAACAAAACAACCAATAAAATTGTTACCCCGAAGCTTGGCTGGGTGTCAGCTTATAGGGAAAGCGATTCGCTTGCCGTGTTTTGTTATAAAAACAAACGCGGTTACCTTAGTTTATCGACCGGCGAAACAGTTGTCCCTGCACAATACGATGCCGCATGGATATTTTCAGAAGGGCTGGGCGCTGTTGTCAAAAACAATAAATTGGGCTTTATTGACAAAACGGGCAAACCCGTTATACCTTTCAAGTTCACCTTCAACAACCTGCTATCAAAAAAAATCGATTATGTTTTCAAAAACGGCTGCTGCGTTGCCGAAAGTTGTGGCAAGAAGGGGCTGATAGGCCATGACGGGAACTGGGTTTTGCGCCCGGAATACGATTACATATTAACCCGGGAACATGGTTTTTGGGTGGTTGAAAAAAACAAAAAATACGGATTGCTCGACAAACATCTCCATTTTGTCCTTCCTGTAGAATACGATCACATTACGCTTGCCGACGACGGGGTTGTTGTCGCCAACAACGGCTCCCAGCAAAAGCTTGCCTTTGATGCCCAAACTGTCCTCCAGCCTTTTGTTTACGACGAGGTAAAAAAACTTACATATAACACAGGGACGTTTGCCGATGAGTACGGTAACGAATCGGAAACGAGCGAAACAAGCGATTGTTTTGCCTATCGTATCCATACCCAATGGGGGTTGATGGACAACAATGGGGATATAATAACAAAAGCTGTGTTCGATGGCATAGAAGCACTTTCAAAAAACCTTTTCGATTGCCAGAAAGGGGACAAGGGTACAATCTTGGATTCAAATCAAATAACAAATTAAGCCCCAAAAACTACCGGATAAATCCCGCCAGAAATTCTACGCTGGCACATAATGTACAAATAATCTATAATTGACTGAATTTAATTTTTGATATGAATACTATGCCAATTAAAAAAATAAATGTAGCAATTATCGACAACGAACCAAGTGCGATAAAAAGGTTACGGGAAGAAATTGAAACTTTTCGCGAGCCTGAACTGAAGACACTGTTTGCTACCACCGACCCGGTGTCTGGCACAAAAAAGGCAAAGGAATTGAAACCCGACATCCTTTTTCTCGACATTGAGATGCCCGGGAAAAGCGGCATTGACGTATTGCACGATATAAGGGACAGTTCTGATTTCGATTGCCATGTGGTTTTCCAGACATACTACAAAAAATATACTATTGAAGCACTGCGCGAGGCGGCTTTTGACGTTATTCTTAAGCCGGTTGACCGGGCAGGCCTTAGCAACATGATAAACCGGTTCCTCGACCGGAAATACAAAAACAGCTTTCGCGATAAAATAAACAGGATACAAATAGAAGGCAACCAGCGTGTTTCGCTGCCAGTCAGTGAAGGGATTTATTTTATTCAACGAAATGAAATCATCTCGCTCGAATACATCAATTACGAGAAAGGGGCAAAACCTCACTGGGCCGTGTTGGCTTACGATGGCCGATGGATACCCCTAAAACGCAAGACAAAAGGGCAGGACTTGCTGAATGAGCTGGATTCCCCCGACTTTTTCATGATCAACAGTGGGACAATCATTAACCTGAACCACCTGTGCTTTGTTGATTATAAAAACCGGAAATGCACAATGCTCCCGCCTTTCGATAAGCTCAACTACATAATAGCACGCAACCGGCTGCCAAAGTTTAAAGAGAGGTATGACAAAACTAACTGAGTTTAAATCAATATTAAAGTATAAACCATTTTTAAAATTAAATTCTTTAGAAAACAACCATAAAATTTTTAAAAATATGAAAAAACAAGAACCTTTTAAAACCTGGAAACTGTTCCTGATGATTTATTTAGTAGTTGCTTCGCTGTCGTGCAGCAAAGAAGAAGGAAACGATATTGTCGACAACAACAATTATTCCGTGCCGCTAATAGAAACCGTTACTTATTATTGCGATGGCACAGCGGACGAAACCTATTCTTATGAATATAACAACGATGGGTATCTGTCAAAAATAATTGAATATGACGGAAATTACGATGAGGAATATTATTTCTTGATTGAATACTCATCGTCCAGCATTGTTCATAACTATTATGAGTTTGGGGAGTATTGTGGGGCAATCACTTGTTCTTTAAACGATGATGGCTTGATAGGATCATATTCTTATGTAGTTGGAGCTTTTACGGGCAACACCACAATTGCTTACGATGAGGATGGATATTTAAAAACAATTACGAGCAAAGAGGAGAGTGACTATAGTGTTTGGACCTACATAGAAAATTATACTGTTGAAAATGGCAACTATACAAATTCCACATGTAAAAGAAGCAGAAGCTATAAAACAAGCTCGATAAAAAATGCCACAAGCAAACAGGGCAAAGGAAATGACTTCTTGCCCCACCAACGTTTCCTTAAAACATTGAAGAGGTTATCGGTAAAAAGTATGTCAGGCACGAGTTCGTATGAAAGTTGTTATAGTTATAGCTTTTATACCAGTAAAACCAACACCATTGGTTTTAACGGGTCTGGAGAATTCTGCTTTGGTCTTGGGGAAAGTTATGGTTTCCCTTTTTTCGGGAAACAGAGTGCCAACCCAATAAAAAAAGAAACATATACAGGTACAGATACATACGATACTTACACAGGTGAAAACGAATACGAATACGAATACGACAGCGAAGGCAGGATAACACAAATGAGCTGCGGAGACGAAACCTTGGTTTATACTTATGTGGAGTAGGGAAATAACAACAAAATCAGTTAATAATGAAACTTGACCATCTCCCGAAAAAAATGGATGAACCCTTCTATATATCAACAGCAGCAAAGGATTTAAAGGTTTTTCCGGTGAGGAAAGCTGGTTAAAAAAGGTTATTTTTATGTTGTAGACAAGGACAAATAATCTCAAAAAACCAGCTTATGTCAAAAGTATTAACAAAACAGGTACAGAACAAGATTAGCCGCTATTTTCTTAAGCTTGAAAATCATTTAACCAAGCCAGAATCCCGATGTGTCAGGGAAATGACCACTGGAATATTAAAGACAGGTACAGTGTTAGTAAATAAAATAGCCGGTTGTATTTTTGATACGATATCGTTGAGCCAGACCACTAAGCGCTTTAGGAACCATTACAACAAGAAAGGATTTTTCATGAAATTGTTTCGGGGACATATGCATAGCGTGAAAAGCAAAATATGCCATGGCGATTACATTTTATTCGATGGTTCTGATATTCAAAAGAAATATGCCAAAACGATGGAAGGCCTGGACTATGTAAAAGATGGCGATAAAAAAACCATTGGTCTTGGTTACTGGCTTATGAATGTTGTCCACTTTAGCAAGGATGGAGAAATGACCCCTTTGTACAATAAGCTTTACAGTTTCGACCATGGAGCTAAAAGTGAGAATAAGGAAGTTCTTGATGCAATGAGTGAAATAGATTCGATTATTGATAAAAATGTCACAAAAATATTTGACCGTGGTATGGACCGTCCCATTTGCAGGGATTCGATTATTGCCAATGAAGGTAATTTCAACCTGCGCCTGAAGAAAACGACTAAACTGTTTTACAAAGGTCAGGAAATAGCTGTGAATAAAATAAGCAAAAAAGTTCCGCTGTTCATGAAATTAACAGCAACAAGGATATTGAAAAGCAAAAAAGTTCCGCTGTTTTACGAATGTGGGGCAATTAAAGTCCAGTATAAAATTAAGGGCCGGATGTATGATCTTTGGCTTGTTGTTACTAAAAGGACTAATGGCGGATATTGTTGGTTGTTGACACGTTCACCCAAAGAGGGCATCGTTGAAATAATCAAAGAAGCATTTACGGCATACGGTTTCCGCTGGAAAATCGAAGAGTACCACCGGCATATAAAAGAATGCTACAACCTGGAAGATATCCAGATCAAAACATTCGAAGGACTACAAAGTATGTTGGCCATACTAACCATAGCCATGAGCATCATATACTCATCGCTTTCATCACTGCATACCCGGCTAATGCTTGAAAGTGGAGTGAAGACACTGAACAAAGAAAAGATCTACGAACTGTACAATTTTATTTATTATAAAATCAGTACGATAATAAAAGTCTTACTAGCTAATATGACTCCAAGGGCTTTCCTTCCTCAATTTAATCCATCTCCAAATGACGGACAGTTAAGCCTTTTGTTAAACTTTGAAAATTAAAAACGGGAGATGGTCAATTATTTATTTAAAAAGTGTATGAAATTGAAAAAAGAGTATACATATCGGATGAATAACCATTGCTCCCTTTTAATGGAAACTTAATAAGTTGGTTAAACCTAAATTGTTTTACCTGTTGTTTTATCATTATCCCTGAGTACAATACATATATATCCTCATTTGCATAATCGAGAACTTTAGATTCATACTTAGGGATATAAAAAAAATGCCATTCATTCTGAACTGAAAACCAACTACTTAACAATATTCCCCAATAACCGGAAAAAGATATTTTTGAACTTGGCTCCCATCTTTTATTTGCAAAGTAGTATGAATAATATGGGGAAAAACATAAAGCCCATGGATAGATTACTTTCTTGAAAGAGGCATCAACAGTTAGGTCATATCTGTTACTTCCAACAGGGTCTCTAATTTCCAGATAATCATTATTTTCAATTGTGTCAGTTTTCATAGAACCAGTAGGCAACCCAATATCGATGCCTAGTTTTGAATAAAAATTATTTTTCTGTATAATTTGATAACCTAGACTTAGGTTTAAATCACCAAACCCTTTTTCGTAAATATATTTTTCATAGTTAGATATTTCATTTAAAGGAACATATTCAATATTTATTAGCCTAGTCCCTTCAGAGTATCTATAAGGGAGAGAAAACCCAACATTTAACCGGTCTGAAATCCCATAGGCCGCTTGGAATATATAATAATTTATAAAAGATGAATATCCAGATATGTGCCAATCATTACTTCGATTTGTTAACCTTGTCCTTCCTGTTTCATCATCAAAATACTGGGTTACAGGAGTAAATGCATATCCAACTGAAGCCCTAAGATACCCTTTCCTTAAGTTCAAGGGTTCTGTTATTACGGTTTCACATTTTAAATCGGGGGGTAAATAATACTTTCCCTGTGCTTGAATAATCTGAATTACATTAATAAACAGTATGGCAGTTATGATATATTTTTTCATTTTGTAAAGCAGTTAAAAGTGAATAATGTTTGTGAAATAAATGCCCCTTTAGTATTCCTACCGGTCAAATCATACCCAAATTGTTGGTTGAAGCGGATGTGTTCAGAAATGATGAGTTCCAATTCTGTATATGTCCTGAAAAACATGGCATTGGGTTGAGCGGTTTTAATATTTTCCGATTCAATCCATTCATTTAAGTTTACATTTAGATTTGCACCTAATTTGATCCCCATAATCTCTCTTTTATCTGGGACAATTTGGCATTCAATGTTTCCATATATCTCATGAGGGGGAGAATATTTTATTTTATTTTTAGAAACCTGATAGTTTTCCCCATCAAAAACTGATTCCCAAGAAATTGAATTCACGGAATTAAATGGCATATTATATTTCCCGTTAAGAAGCAATGCAATTCTTTGTTTAAAACGTAGTTTGGCTGTTGTTGCTATCTCAAACCTGAAAGCACCTGTCCCAATTTTTTCATTTGATGTATAATCGATATTTGTCCATTCTTCGTCTTCAATTGTTGACACATCATATATTGGCTCTAGGGGATCATGATCCATTGGGAAATATATCCCAGGGAAAATAGCTATTTCAATTTTCCTCCCATTTATTGGGAGCAAATAACCAATATTGAAAAGAACATCAGAGAAACCTTTTATTTCTTTTATGTAAGTGTAATTGTATGTCTCATTATAATAAAGCTTGGTAATAGTTTCTTCTCCTTCAAAACCAGAACAATAGTTATGGAGAATGCCTATCTGTAACCAATCAAATAATCCATAATTGACAGAATATGATAATTGGTTCATACTGCTTACCAAGCCTTCGTCAATAATCTTTGATTTTTGACCTTGTGCATCGAAATATTTTGAATACATCCCAAATTGATAGTCGATATTTCCTTGCAGCCTTTTTCTTTGAAGTACTATTGGCTCTTCAACAAGCGACAATGTCAGTAAATTTTTATTTGCTGTTTCCTGCGTAAATCCAGAAAAACCAAACAGCAACAATATTATTGTATAAGCAACTTTTTTAATCATGATTTTTTAATTTACTAATTTGGCAATACCACCCCCTTCTGTTGCAACCCAAATTGTGCCGCCCTGAGTTACAAGGATATCTGTTATTTCATTGTTTGGCAATCCATCAAGCATTGTAATATTTTGTATATTTCCGTTAGCTTCAAGCTTATACAATCCATAATATTGTGAACCAGCCCAAATGCTTCCGTCTAAATCTTCTGCTATTGCCCTGATATATCCGCACTTATAATTGACTATCTCATTGTCGGTAATCTTGGACAATCCTTTTTCGTCAAATGTCCCTCCCCAGATAGTCTCTTCGTCACTTAAATACATTGCAAAACATACACTTGAAGACATTCCGTTAGATTCTGAATAAACATTTGCAGTTGGGTAATATTGATATAACCCTCCAATCCTACAGAGGAATAGACTACTGTCTTTTACATAGATATCTTTCGCGCCGATATAAGTCCCCATATAATAGTCATTTGCAAATAGTTCCTCATCCTCGTAGAGACCCCAAAAAGAACCTTCAAAATATTCCATGTCTATACATTCTGTGAATTTGGAACTAACATAATACCATGCTCCATCAATGAGGATATAACCCCCAATATCTGTTGCAGCCATAACATAATCTCCATAACATTTGATAGAGTTAACCCTATAACCAGAATCTACTTCTTCTAAATTATTTGATGAAGAATTATCAATTGTACATAATCCGTTTTCTGTCCCTATCCAGACAGTCCCCCCATCATCCTCTGCTAACGACCATACTGTATCGTTTAAAAGTCCATTCTGGGTTGTATAAATCTCCCATTTGACTTCACTTTCGCTTGTGGGGTCTTCAAAATCTATACAAGCAACAAACGAGTATAGGATCAAAAAATAAATTCCTGCATTAAAGAGTTTGTTTTTCATCGTTATAAAATTTTCAATTATTCATAAAAGCCAGTCTAATTTTTATAATATCAGGATGTTCAATCTTCTCATTTTCGATTTCATCAAAATCTTGAATAAAAACATCTCTGAATGTTTTTTTTGTGTTTAAGGGATATGGTTTGTCCTTTAGTTCAAGATAAATTTTTTCTGCTTCTTGATATTTCCCTTGTAAAAGCAACGAAAGTGCAAGGTTTGTATTTATCCAACTTTGTTGAGGAAACTGTTTTAGGGCTTTATTTGCAAAATATTCGGCAACAGGATAATTTTTCTCAAAAAATATTAAATACCAACTTAGATTCCCAAACAATCAGATAGTACAGTATTGTTGACATTAGTATTGTCCATTTTTTTGTCTGGCTCATCTCTTTGTTTGCTTCTTTTTAACGATGAAAGTTTATTAACAATGTTTTCTTTTTTGTCAATATAATTATTTTGATTATCGCACAATAAAGAATCACAATATCGAAGTGCTTCAGTAAGGTATATTTTTATTTCTTCAGTTTTATTATTTTGAATGGCAAAATTAGACAACCGTTCATAGGCTTTAAATATTTCAATATCATAATTTCCTATCCAGTTATATTTTAAAAAATAACCTATGTAAAGGGATTCTAATAAAACTCCCTCTGCTTTCTGTGATTGATTGTTTTCTACATATAATACTGAAGCTTCTTTCAGTAGGTTAATTAGAGGGACATTGTATTCTTCTGGTCTATACTGAGCCAAATCCCTTATAATATTTACCGATTTATTAAAATAACTTTCTGCTAATTGATATTCTCCCAAACTGTACTGAAGGATTGCATATGTTTTAAGGGTAGTCGCTAATTGAGAATCATAGATATTGGGATTTTGTGTTGCTAAGTTTGCTAAGTTTTCAATAATAGCTAATGATTCGGCCAAACATTTATCCGCAGCTCCACAGTTGCCTTTCTTCATTTGGCATTGCCCCATTATTTCGAGACATCCCGACAAAATTGGCAAATATTTTACAGAATCTAATTCAATACAAGCCCTGCATTTATTAAGTGTATTATTTATGTGTGTTTCGTCCATTTCAATACTATTGAATTCTAAAGTGAGCCTGCCTTTTATAAGCAAAGCATTGATATAGTCATCGTAAAAAACAATAGGGTCATTATCAATGAGGCTTTGATATATCATTAAAGCATTGTTCAAATTTTTCTCTGCATAGTTGGATTTTTTCATTTTTATTTGAAGGTCTCCTAATTCAGCAAGAATTGCAGCCAATAGCAGCTTGTCTGCTTTTCCGAATCCTATCTTCTGCTTTATTGAATTTATAGCAAATAAATATGTTTCTTCTGCATCATTATAAAAATGAAGCTTCTTTTGAAGGTTGCCCCAGTTTAAAAATATGGTAGATATTAGCTGCTGTTGTTTATTGGGCAGAGTGTCTTTTAACAATAAATCAGAAGCCGTTGAATAATGTCTGGATACAATATCAAAAGAATATCCTAATTTACTTTTAAGCAATCCAATTCTGTTTTCAGTATCAGCTTTGTTAAATTTATTATTTGTGGCAGATAACGCCAAGGTATAGTATTCAATCGCTGTTTTATAATCTTGTAGCTGTTTGTCGGTAAACAATCCGTACTCAACAATGTTTGAGTAATTTGTGGAATCGTGAGATATTGCTATTTTATAATAAATATCAGCAGAGTCAGGTTTTAATTGAGTATTATAAAATCTGGCTTTAAGCATGGTTGCCTCTACCAACTGATTCTTTTTCCTTTGGGTCAGTTCGTTATTTTGAGTGGCAAATTCAAGTTCCTTTTCAATATTTATTTTGTTTAAATATTGTATGGCATTATCAATATCCCCATTGCAATAAGCATCTATTGCTTTATTAACATTAGACATGGCAAAATCACGGTTGATATATGCAAGCCGTTGAGCAAGATTGTCTAACTGCTCATTTAAACTCTTATTGTTCTCTTCTAACTCTTTTGCTTTTATTAGATATTCATTTTTGGATATCTCTTCTGCACCTAGTTTGCTTTTTAATTGGGTTAATTCATTTTTGTATTCTTCACGGGCGTTTAACTCCGCTTGCCGCTTGTACTTCTTTTTCCATGATACAACTGAGTCTTTATGAGCAACTTCAATTACATGCAACCATGGGTCTGCCTCCTTTGAAATTATCCATCTTTCATATACTTCATCTCTATTGGTAATAATATAATTTAACTTACTGACGTTTTTGACAGGTATCTTACCATGATATTTTTCTTTTTCGATAAGCTCAAAAGAAAACAGTCCATTTTCGCTTGAAAAAGAGGGTTGTGCATTTTCAATTTCTACAGAAACATCGGCAATTGGTTTCTTATTTGAATTGATTTCCAATGCAATCCCACTTTGTGGCTTCTGTGGATACACATACAAAGGGAAAAGGAACAATATTAATAGTGTTCTCTTCATTTTTGTGATTTATCATGTAGGAGGATAATTTTCCATTCGTTGTTCAGAGAAGGTGCACCAGTGATTTCTTTTATTGGATATCCTTTTTTGTATATCCTGATTTGTTGGGTCTCTCTTTGTTTCTCAAAAGGTATTTCTAATTTAAACCTTCCATATTCGTCAGTTTGTGTAGTTATTCCTTTGACACTGACTTTTGCGCTTTGTACCGGTTGGTTCTTTGTGTTTTTTATCGACCCAAAAATTAAGCCCAGAGAATTGTCCCTTTTAACAGGAAGCTCAATATATTTTTTACTTTTTAGTAAAGTATCGATATTGCCATAACCGAAAGCTTTAAATTTTAACGTCAATGGTTGCCGTTTATATTTTGAAGGTATTTGTTTAAAAACCGCTTCGTCAATAATTTTAAGTGATTCTGTTTTATCTCCATAAATAAGGGTAACTTCTCCATTTTCAAAAGGTAATGTTGGAATAGGTTTGTTTTCAACAACCCTTATAGTCATGTCAGTTGGTTGGTAGTAATAAGATGTACCAATTGCCCCTGCTAATACTATTAACGGGAGAAGAAAATAATATACTAAATGATTAATTATTCTGGGAAGATCAATAGGCTCAGGTTTAATTATTACTGAATTTTCAAGTTTTTCTAATTGATTGCCAATCTTTACGAATAAATCTTCATTTGAAGTATAGGTGTCGTAAAAATGGCCTAAATTATCTATATAACTTTTAAACCCGTCAATTTCAGGAGAATCGTCATCGGCATGTCTGAAGAATGTATATACGAGTGGTTTCCTTTCCTTTCTTTTTATGAAAGTTTCATGTGCCACATCAAATTCTTCTTTAGTAAAACGCCCAAGTTTTGTATGAAATAGGAAAATAGCAATATCACAATGACGAATGTATCGGTTGTATTTTTCCTGTGAATGTTCCTCTGTCATTGATGATATAAAATCTTTCCAAGTAGAAAGTTCCAAGAAAATCCTTTTCTTCCGATAATTTTTATTTTTCCTGCCAATATATAGCTCTACTTGTTCTTTATCTAGATCTAATTCGGCAGATGAAGCAAGAAAAATTTTATACGTTGCCATATATTTGTATAAGTTTTGATAAACTTGATTAGACTAATTTTTCTCCGCATTCCCCACAAAATTTAGCCGAAGCACTAACCTTAGTCCCACATTCTGGGCAATATTTAAAACTTTCGTGAGAGGGAGCTGTGTTTTTTGTTTCGCCAGAAGCGTTATTGATGGTTTCTTGGGCAACCTGCATCACCACATCATCGAGTTTTGATTGTTTCACCAGCCCCCAAATTTGCGTTACTAAAACAGGCCAGGCAATAAACAGTGTAATGGCAGAAGGGATGGCTTGTTGCCCAAATATGCCAACCCCTGCTTCAATGTATATCCCATTGTTTTGCGGGCGTACAAGTACTTTTAATGCCGATTTCATCCCCAAGACTGCTTTGAATATATTGCCTTTAGTAAGAGATATGTCGTAACCTCCCGAGAGCAGCTCATCTTTTTCAACAGTAAATTCCTTGTTAATGAATGTGTTCTCAACATCAGCAACTATTTGTTCTATTAATGCAGGCGGGGCATCAAATAACCTGGATGATTTAAAAGTTCCCATTGTTTTATCTTTTTAAGTCTTGAAATTCTTTATATTGGTTTATGGCATAGAGTACCGCCAGTTCTGTAAAAGTGTCTTTCACCAGTGCCAAATCATGCTCCGGCAGATTTTCTTCAAGTGCTTTAAAAAGCCCAATTACTTTCTCTGATTGGGATTTTAGTTCGTCACCGGTAACCAAGCCATCCTGCATGATTTTTTTATAAGAATCATTTTGAAGGATTTCTTCATCCAATTTAAAAAGGCCGGATGTTTTGTCAAAAAAAGTATTCATGTCCATTTAAGTTTAGTCCCACAGTTTCTACAGTATTTCCAATTTGGTTCAACAGGAAACTTGCAGTATTTACATCGATTTTTGTTTTTGCCATCCTCCAATGCCAGCATAATATTTTTAAAACCATCAGATTGCCCCCACTTTTTAATTTCTTTTACCCTCACAGCAGAAAAAGGATGGTCTTGCCACATTATGGCATATGTTTGAAGGATTTTATCCCAATTTTTTTCTTTTAATGCATCGTATTCATCAGCTTGTGCTGCATATAGGTTTGTATCAACATTACCGGTTATTGTTTTTGGGCCACCGGCCAAGCGGATCATTGTTTCTACTACCGGTTTTATATTTCCCATAACTGCGGCGGCAGCCCTGTCGGCAGAAAGTTCGCTACGCCTCGACCAATAGAGTAAGCCAAGTTGTACAGGCATTGCAATTTTCCCCAATACCCCTAAAGCGTCCGCCCCTTTCATTATAAAATTGGCTAATGTGTGGTATAGCACATGGCGGCAAACTATGTGCCCACACTCATGAGCAATAACTGCATTCAATTCATCCCCTTCGAGATATTCAACTAAGCCCGAGGTAACGGTGATGAAAATTTTACTGTCCCCAAATGTGTAAGCATTGGGCATCGGGTTCATTTCCAAGAAAAATTCGGGCTCAGGTATTTGAAGTTTCTCACAAATGGGGGGCAAGCGTTTATATAAATCAGGCAATTGTTTTTCTGACAACCTGATTTTACTCGCCATGTTTATACCGTGAAAGTATTGTTCGTAGCCAAGGCGCAGAAACCCTTTCATGGCAGGGGAAAAGCCAGGGATAGCTTCCAGGTTCCGCCTGGCAGCTTCATCCTCAGGATGGATAAAATCAGCCCGGTGGATCATTTTTGCTATTTAATGGTTTTTATTAAATAAAATTTTGAATCTTTCCATGCATCAATAAACCTGTCAACAGGAAAGAGCCTGTTGACCTTTCCTAATCCGGGATCTTTGAGTTCCACCTTGACCACTTGACTTGCTTGGCTCTTAAGTCCCACGACCAACAGGACATGATCGGGGATTTCTTCTTGCAAGTCTTCCGCTTCTTCTGTTTCCTGTTCTTCTTCTGTTTCAAACCAAAGTTCACCCGCATCAACAGCAACGATGACCTTGCTCCCCTCGTTTAGGGCAAACATAATATCATGGATGCTTGCGTTTAACTTTCTTTCTATTGAGATCCCATGGCATTCAAGTGTTTTCCCCATGTGTTCCAACAGCATCCCTTTTCCCTCTACATACCAACCTTCTGCTATTGCTTCTTCCATTAATTCCTTCTCAGGAACATGTACCCCAAGCTCTTCAAGGACTATGTGTTGTACCTTTATGCTGCAGTTATTGAGCCTATCAACGCTTTTCCCTTCTTTGGTGTCTGCAACATGGTACATGGGGATAAATTCTTTTTTTTCAGAAGGATGATTATCATTCTCTGTAAAAGAAAGCTCCAAAGCCAAATCAACCGTATCCCTACATTCTTCGCACATGTCTAAATGCTGTAAAATGTAATCCTCCCTTTCTTTGCTTAACGTCCCCTCTATAAACTGTGCCAACTCATTGTCATCGGGGCATATCATGTATTTTTTATTTTCCATCGTTGAGTAACCTTTTTAAGTTTTTAATTGCCCTGTTACGGATTACATAAACATTATTGTTGCTTGTTTTTAGCAAGCTGGCAATTTCATCCGTTTTAAACCCCATGATGGAGTATTCCAACATGCGCCTGTCCCTTTCGTTAGGAAGCTTGCCAATGGCTCCTGTCAATTCAAATTTCGTCATTTTTTTATCCAAATGTTCAAAAACAGACAATGTGCCCTCTGCAATTGGAGTATTCTTCCTGGCATTTTCTTTCAACTCCTTTTTGTATTTTTTCATCAAATACCTGGATGCCACGAGGTTGATCCATGTTCTCAGTTTCGATTCAAAACGAAATCCCCTGAGCCTTTTCCAGTCATTTTCATACAGGTAGATGTAAAAATCACTGATTAAATCATCTGCTTTTAAGTCAAGGTTGCTTAACCTGTCCCTAAGGATTTTAAAAAAAATTGGGTAACAATCTTTCAACAGGAACTCTCCTAATGCATCCTTGTCTCCTGCAAGTATCCTGTTTACGAGTTCGCGGTCGTTAATTTCTTTTTCTCCCATTGAAAAATATTAATTTAACTTGAGTTTAAAATTAGCTTTGATATAACAAGACGATATGAATATTACATATTTTATGTTATGCTTGTTGGTGTATTTGCCCCTTATTTATTGATGATACCGGCAAAAAAATGAAATCTACAGTGAAAGGTAAGTGGATAAAACCGTCCTATTTGGCAGTTTTTACTTAAGGCGGAAGAAATTATCATGGTTAATGGTTTAAGTTCACAGTAAATATAAAAATAAATTTTCAGGGAAAAGCATTTTGGGAAAAAACAACCTGTCGTTTACATAATATTAACAAGCGATGCAACAAAAACATGTCCTGCATTTAAAATATAAAAGCATCAATCAGTTCAAATTAGTTTCCCTTTGTTTATTTCACCAGTCACCAATCTCCTCTCTCCTCGCTCATCTCTCCCCTCTTCAATTTTGCCTTGTCGTTGGTTGCATGTTGCCCACTATTCATAAACGTTTAATCAGTGCATAAGCAGCAAACGATGCCAGCCAGTGCGCCCCGGCATATTCGCCTGAGTCCATTTTTTCGTAGCTGAACATAAAATGCTTTTCTCCCAGCGAAATCATTTTACCGTCCCCCAGCGAATTGCCTATTTCGAACAGGCACCATGCCCGGCTGAAATTTAAACCGTCGAGGTGGGCCAGGTGCCCGTCGCTCCTGTCGGTAACAACAGCCACGTCCAGGAATTTTTCGGGGCTGCGTTCAAATCCGGGGATGAACTTTTTCAACCATTTGTGGAACTCCTGCTTGTTCAATACTTTGTTCATCAACGCAGCTTCCTGCAAGCTCGGCGACAAAAAATCGAATCCGCCGGGTTCCCATGCAAGCGGGCATTTTATGTCCTCAAAATAAAACTCCCTGGCTTTGCTTTCTATTTTTGAAGCAAGGGCTGCATCGTACTTTTTTGCATAATCGTAGGCAAAAGATAATGCAAAAGCTGTATTTGTGTGGGTGCCAACCCTGATGGGATAATTCAATTTATCAAGAAAAGCATTGAATTTCCCTGAAATCAACTCAACGAGCGGCAGCAAATTTCCGTGCAATTTTTTTGCTTCGGGCGCATCCCATTCACGCAAAGCTTCGTCAAGTTTCAGCAACCATGCCCAGCCGTAAGTCCGTTCGTAGTTTTTATTGTGTTCATCGTCAAAATAAGCCATTTCTTTCCTTATGTTCTCCTCTGTAATATTTTTCTGGAGTTTTTCAAGGATTTCACCCCTGTATTCAAAATCAGGAAAATTAGACAATATGGTCACCAAAGTCCAATGCCCATGCACCGATGAGTGCCAGTCGAAACACCCATAAAAAGCCGGGTGCAGCTCACGGGGAGGGGCAAGATAACTGTCGTCGCCCAAAACCTGCCCCAGTTTGTTGGGGTATTCTTTGTCTATACATTCATAGGCAAAATTGTAAAGGTAGTCTGCCTTGTGTCGGTCAAAACCTGTAAAAACGTTTTCTTGGGCTTTGCCAGAACAGAAAATAAAAAGCCCTAACAACAGTGAAAATATTTTTTTCTTCATAAACTAATATTTTTTCAAACACATCTCGTTGGGGGTTCAGCCCATAGCTCCGGCCAACAATCCACGCAAATTAAGCATTCCCGATTATCAGTCCCGGCTCAACAAACTAACGTGACAACAGTGCTTGTTCATTTTAAACTACCAGCGTAAAAATAACAAAAGTATTTTCCGATAGGGGTATTTTTAAAGGAAGTTGTCACAGCATCGTAAAAACAAATTTTGCAACAAAAAACAAGAAACAGAAATGAAAAGGATTTATTTTTTAACGGCTACGATGCTATTGGTGTTTTTTTCAGCAATTGAAACAAAGGCTCAGGGCGAGAAGAAAGCCCAATTTACTTTTTTTTATCCGATTGGGAGTTCGGGGCATAAATCAACCGATTATGTTTATAAATTTTCTTTCAACACCATTTACGGCATTACGGGTGGCGTTAACGGTTTTGAGCTGGCTTCGGTGGGCAACATTTCGAGAGACAATGCACGGGGGCTTCAGTTAGCCGGGGTATTCAACCAAGTGTCCACCATGGACACAACGAACAGGCAGGGCGTAGGCGGGTTCCAGCTTGCAGGCGTGAGCAACGTTGTAAAAGGAAACCAGAATGGATGCCAAATTGCCGGGGCATGCAATATTACACTTGGCAACAGCTTGGGCGCAATTATTTCGGGAGCAGTGAACTCATCTGGCGGAGATGTAAACGGAGCGATGGTATCGGGTGCAATCAACATGGCAAGATCCATAAAAGGGCTGCAACTCTCAACGGCAAACATTGCGCACGGGCATTTAAACGGGGCGCAAATAGGGGCATTGAACATTGCAGGCAAAGGGAAAGGGTTTCAACTTGGTGTTGTCAACATAGTAAAGAACCCTACTGATTCGATATTGCCTCTTGGCGTGTTCAACATAGTAAAAGGAGGTTACTATGCACTGGAGCTATCGACCGACGAAATGCTGTTTGCCAACATTTCATACAAAATGGGGGTTGAAAAGCTATACACCATTTTCCGCTTTGGGGCAGGTTTTCACGACAACACCAATTTTTATTGTTCAGGTGGCGGGCTTGGCACCATGTTCAATATTGGACAAAAAAACAAAATAGCCATGGAAGCGGTAAGCATACAATTTTACGAAAACGATTTCAAATATATCCCCGACATGCTTGAACAACTAAGCTTAAATTACCAATACAACATAAGCAACAGGCTGGCTTTGAAGTTCGGGCCTACCGTAAATTGTTTTGTGGAAAAAAACGGCAAAACGAACAATAACGATGCACTAAGAATACCTTATTCAATTATTAAAGGAAACGGGAAAGAACATACAACATCAATATGGGTTGGGGCAAATGCCGGGCTGACAATGAAACTATAACAACTAAGATTATTATAAAATTGAGGGCGCAAGACAAATTAACTTTTTTAACAAAAACATTATTTAACCCCTATTCGGGGCTTAGGTGTTGCTACTGTTCCTTATTTCCCATAGGCCTTAGCTACGGCTATTGTTGTCAATGTCCTTCGGACATATCACAACCCGCATCAGCGGATGAAACAATAATGGCCACGGGCGCAACCCGTATTGTTTTTTAGGCAGGTTTTATGCAGAAATACCTATCTTGCAGACATAACTTTTACGAATGAAGGCTACGCTCGCCCAATGGCATACAAAACCCGGTTTCGAAATATTGTTCAAAGAGCATTACTCTGCCCTGTGTGCCTATGCCTATGGTTTCGTGGCCGACTACAGCCAGAGCGAAGATATTGTGCAGGAGGTGTTTGCCAAGCTTTGGGCAGGAAAAAGAAAAATTGACATGGACACCTCGCCCAAGGCTTACCTTTACAAAGCTGTTGGCAATGTGGCGTTGAACCACATAAAACACAAAAAAGTTGAAAAAAAGTACGAGAAAGAAAACATAGCTTACGGCGATTATACTGAAAAAGGGCTGGACGAATTGCTCATAAACAAAGAACTGAGCATAAAAATACAGTCGGCAATTGAACGATTGCCAGAAGGGCGGCGGAATGTTTTCTTGATGAGCCGCATGGACGGGCTGAAATATAAAGAAATAGCGGAAAAATTAAACGTTTCGGTAAAAACGGTAGAAAACCAAATGGGGAAAGCACTTTCCAGCTTAAGGAAGGATTTGTCGGGCGAGTCTCCTTTAGTCTTAATGATATTGTGTTTTCTATATCGGAACTGAACAAACAGGTGAAGTAATAATATTCGAATAATTACATAAAATTGGGCAATGCAAAAACACATATCGACGATGACTTATTGACCAAATTTATTTTGGGCGAGGCCGATTTTTCCGAAAAAGAACTTGTTGCCGGATGGATTAATGAATCGGATGGGAACAGGGATTATTTCGAAAGCTTTTCGTCGGCATGGCAAAACTGCACCACCGAAGAAAGGCAACGCCCCGATCCGGACGCTGCCTGGCAAAAAATGGAACGGCAGCTAAAGCCATCAGTGTTAAAATCGTTCATCCCTTATTTTGGGGCCGCTGCCGCCATATTGCTTATCGCCTATTTCATTTTCGTGCCGGAAACATACAACGTGACCAAGTTTGCCGCTTCGGGCAAGCCCGGAAAAGAAATTTTGCCCGATGGCTCTGAAATCATGCTCGGGAACAGTGCCAGCCTGAAATATTTTTTCGACACAAAAAACAATGCCCGGACAGCCAAGCTGAAAGGGAAAGCCTTTTTCCACGTAAAAAAAGACACGGCACAAAAGTTCATTGTTGAAACAGCATACGGGAGAGTCGAAGTGCTTGGGACCCAATTTAACGTGAATGTGGTAAAAAACGAAGGGGTTTATGTAGATGTGCTGTCTGGCATTGTAGGGTTGTCAAAAAAAGGCACAAACACGTTGGTGCTTAGGAAGGGCGAAAGCGGTTTTATACCCGCAACCGATGGTTACCAAATACAAGAAAGCCTGCAAGCCCCGGCAGTTTTCTTCAACATCAACAAAACACTTACGTTTAACAACATGCCCTTAACCGATGTGTTTGCAAACCTGGAAAGGTGCTATTCGGTAAAAATAAACGTTGGCAACAGGGTGGACACAGGCTTGCTGTTCACATCCCGTTTTTCCGACAACAACATCGAAGAGATTTTGAATGTTATTACCCAAACCCACGGGTTGAAATATAAAAAATTGAACAAGGGGAATTACTTTATTTTTGAAGAGTGAAGTTTAAACTAATCCTATTATTGGCGTTTTTGTTTTCCGCCCAGCGGTCAGAAGCGCAGGACTTGTTGGCAATAAAAGTCAGCATTAACGTGCAAAATGCCACTATTGGCGAAATATTGGGAAAAATAGAACAACAGGGCAATTTCTTTTTTGCCTATAACCCGGACAATATAAACGAAAGCCAAACTTTTTCCATTGCCGCCCAGAACAAAAAGGTAAGCGATGTTTTAAAAGAACTATTTCCGGGGAAGTCTTCTTTCCGGCAGGTAGAAAACCATGTCATCATCAGCAATGAACATAAAAGCAATGAAAAAAACACCTTCCAAATATCCGGGCGCATAGCAGACAATTCAGACAGCCCCCTGGATTCGGTAATTGTTTACGACCCTGAAAACGAACAGCTTGTGGTCAGCCACGGTGACGGCTCTTTTAAATTTGATTTTGACGCAGGTTTTGAAGATATTGGCCTTTTTGTGAGCCGCCCCAATTACAACGACACGGTAATATACGTTGGTCCGGGGCAACAGCAAATAGACCTTGTGCTGTTCCAGAGCAGGTTTTCCCCGTTTGCCATGATCCCCAAGGGGACGGCCGCTGCCGAATTTAAAATCAAAGAGAAAGAATTTGAAAGATTGTCGCTTGTACGGAAATTCGTACCAAAGGAAGCAATCTATGCGTCAAAATTAAACACAGAAAAAATAATGCCCGCGCAGTTATCTTTCCTTCCCAAGGCAGGCACCAACTCTTTTGTAAAAGGCTTGAGGGTAAACAACGCTTCGTTCAACATTTTGGCAGGCTATTCAAAAGGATTGAAAGGTGCTGAATTTGGGGGCATTGCCAACATAATACAAAAGGAAGCCCGCGGTGTCCAGGCTGCCGGCATTGCCAACATTGTTTTGGGCAACGTAACCGGCGTTCAGTTTTCGGGCGTTTACACCAACGATTTCAGCGATGTGCGCGGCTTTCAGGTAAGCGGCGTGCACAACACGCTCCGGGGCGACATAAGGGGCGGGCAAATAGGCGGTGTGTCAAACATTGCCAGACAGGGGGTTGACGGCATCCAGTTGGGCGGGATCTTTAACTTGGCGAAAGGTGAAATTTCCGGGGCGCAAATAAGCGGCGTGTTAAATGTTGCCCGCAACAATATTGAAGGGGCGCAAATTTCCGGAGTGGCCAACATTTCCGAAAAAACAGCCAAAGGCCTCCAAATAGCGGGCATTTACAACAAAAGCCGGGAAATAGACGGCTGGCAATTGTCGGGCGTTGCCAACCTGAACGGCAACGAAGACAAAGGCATACAGATAGCTGCCGTTGCAAACAAAACCAAAGTTTTGCACGGGCTGCAATTCGGGATTGTAAATATTGCCGACACCATAAGTTCGGGCTTTCAGGTAGGTTTGGTGAACATAGTGAAACATGGCACATATTTATTGGAACTGTCATATAGCGAAACTTTCCCATTTGTTGTAAATTTCAAAACCGGGAACCCTAAACTCCAATCGATAATCAACCTGTCGGCAGGCAACGGGATGTTGGGGACTGGGTTTGGTATTGGGAGGAACTTCGAAATATCAAAAAAATCATGGGCAAGCGCAGATATTGTTTCCACATCGGTGCATGACAACAAGATGGCTTTCATGGGGCAAAAGTTAAGCACAAGGCTTGCCCTTAATTACAAATTCGCAAAGCACTTTAGCCTAATAAGCGGCTTGTCTGGGAATTTTTTCGCGCCAAGCGACCAGTGGGGAACAAGTACGCCCGGCACTGCTTACGAAAGCGCCCGCATAGGCAAAGCCATGCAAAACGGAAAAAATAGTGTTTGGTGCGGGTGGTTTCTGGGCCTGCAGATATCGGATATGCTTTAGCCCGGGATGGGCTGTTTTGTCCGTTATATGATTATTGAAACAATATCCATTTGATTTTACCTAAAATTAGGATAAACATCACAATTAATTTGAGTTTGGAATAACATAATTATTAATTTTGCGTTTTGTAACAAAGCTATAAACAATATTCTTATGCGTTTAGAAAAAGTGAGATTTGCTACTTTATTCTTTTTTATTATCTATTTTGTCCCATTCTCATATGCCCAACAGCCTTTAAACAATAGAGATAACCGGTTGCTTAAAGATGGCATCAATGTGCTTAAAAAATATTTTGTCGAAAAAGGGTATTGGCACGCTTCCGATCCCGGCATGGCAAAAGATGTTAAAGGATTGATCAATTTTATTGAAGACGAACCAATTGATTCCATATTGTTTTCAATCAATGCCTTAACCTCCGATCCATCTATAATATTTGTTTCAAGGTTGCCGGAGCATGTTACCGACAGTCTCTCTGTACCTGGTTATTTTGCGCACGACAAGGTTAAAAAGAAGAGTGAAATGGTCAAGTCCAAACTTCAACGAGAGTACCAAAACAAGGAAATTAACTTGCCGCCCGACAGGTTGGCAGAGGTAAATAGAAAAGCAAAAACCATCCCCCAGGGGGAAGGGATGAAACTCTTTGCCGACTCGGTCTTCATTATGCCGGGGAATTTAATTATCCCGGAAGTAATACCCGACTCGATATTGGAAAACGAAGATAGTTTTAACCGGCTTGTGGAACTAGACAGTATCCGTGATGCCTATGTTGAACAAAAAAGGATTGAATATAACGATTCAGTCCTGGGCTATTACAAGGAGTCTGCGCTAAACCAGTATAGGAAAGAACTTTTTGACGCACAATACAACAGATGGAAAGAACAGTTTACCGATTCAGTTAGGTTAAACAACTACCAGGTACTAAAAGGTTACAACGATTATGTGATGCAGGCCGTAAACGATTCAATTTTTAATGTTATACAAGTACTGGCCCGTTATGCAGATTATATTGACACAACTAAGATTGAGATCCAAAACCTGCACAACGAACCATATAAAATTGGGTTAAGCAATTACAGTAGCCGCTACCAGCACGTGTGGCTTAAAAACGAACAAAATGATTCATTGAGGTTACTGGTAAAAAACCTTGACAAAAGGACGCTGCAATTCACTATCGATGACGGAGTTACATTTTCCAGGTTCAAACCTAAGCAAACAAAGGGTTTTGATTTCTCTTCGTTAAACAAAAACAAATCAGGGTTAACCCAAGTCGGCGATCAATATGCCGTATACACACCGTGGACAATCTCAGGAAACGGCAACATTGGATTTACACAGGCCTATATTGAAAACTGGAAAGCAGGCGGGAGTTCGTACCTCTCGCTGTTGTCGGTACTGAAAGGAGAAGTCGACTATAAGTCGAGGGACGAGAACGTGGAATGGGAGAACAGCCTGGAACTAAACAATGGCTGGATAAGGCAGGGGAGTGAAACCAAAAAGAACAGCGATAATATAGAGTTTATTTCAAAATTTGGCTATAGCGCATTTAAAAAGTGGTACTACAGTTTTGCTGTTGATATTAAAACCCAGCTATTTAAAGGCTATAACTATAGCACCGACCAAATGATATCGAATTTTAAGTCACCTATAACATCAACATTTAAGGTAGGTATGGACTATAAACCAAACAAAAACCTATCGTTGTTGCTCTCTCCCATAACGTCAAAAACAGTTTTTGTAAAAGATACTGCCAATATCGACCAGACTACTTATGGTATCGCAGAAAACAAACAACGTTTGTGGAAACCCGGTTTAAACATCGACTTGGCTTTTTCAACAAAATTCAAGGATAATATCACATATAAGACAAATTACGACATGTTTGTAAACTACCGGGCACCATTTTCAAAATTTGATGTGAACTGGGAAAATACAATCACTGCAAAACTTACCGACCTTATCACTATGACTTTCAGGCTCTATATAAAATACGATGATGATGTAACGTTTGACACAGGCGAAGTTGACGGTGAAGGGAACAGTATATATGAAACACGCTGGCAGGTTAAGGAGCTGGTTACGTTCGGTTTCACATACAATATCGACAAAAAAATCAGACGGACACACCGTATACGCTAGTTTTTTATTAACCTGAACCCGGCTAAAAATTAGTTGGGACCGGGGCAATATTTTTATTGCCGGGCTCAGGTTAGTATTTTATCGGCCATGGCGTTTGCCAGTTTTACCAGTTCCCCCTTGTTTGCCTGTTTTAGCGAACTTTTTTCTTCTACTGGCTCGTACACCATTTCCCAATTAATTTTTTCGGCAAATATTTTAAGGTTTTTTACACCGCCACCGCTCCAAGAGTAATTTCCAAAAATACCGAGATAGTGGTTTTTGGGCGCAATGTGTTCAATAGAAGAAAGCAAAGAACCGATATTTGGGAAAAGCATGTTGTTGTAAGCCGGGCTTCCCACAATAACCCCCTTGTATTTAAAAATGTCGTTAATGATATAAGATTGGTGTGTTTTTGAAGCATCGTACACCCTAATGTTTTTGATTCCGCGGACTGCCAGTTGCCTGGCAATCAATTCTGCCATTTTTTCGGTGTTCCCATACATTGAGCCAAACACTATTACCACCCCGCAGTCTGAATCGTATGAACTCCATTTATGGTAGCGGCTAAGTATCCAGTCCAGGTTGCTGCGCCAAACAGGCCCATGTGTGGCAGCAATTACCTTTATGTCCAGCGGTTCAAGTTTTTTTATGGCACGTTGCGTGTGAGGGCAATATTTCCCAACAATGTTGGTAAAATAACGCATTGTTTCATTTTCGTAAAAATCAAGGTTTATTTCATCATCGAAAATGCCGCCATCAAGTGTGCCAAAACTCCCGAACGCATCGCCCGAGAATACTATTTTGGCGGTTTCTTCGTAAGTCACCATTGTTTCCGGCCAGTGGACCATCGGGATCATTTGGAATTGCAGTTTATGTTTCCCCAGGTCAAGTACGTAGCCGTCAGATACTTCTACGGCATCCTTTGGGGCAAGGTAGAAATTCCCAACAAGTTCAAAGGTCTTTTTGTTACCAACCAGTTTTATGTCCGGGTATTTCTGGACAATACTCTTCAATGCCCCGGAATGATCGGGTTCCATGTGGTTTATGATAAGATAATCTACCGCACGGTCGCCAATGATCCCCTCTATCTCATCCAGGTATTCATCAATAAAAGAACGCTCAACCGTATCGACAAGCGCGATTTTCTCGTCAAAAATTAAATACGAATTGTATGAAACCCCGTTGGGGATGGGCCAGATATTTTCGAACAAATGGGTACGCCTGTCATTGAACCCCAAAAAATAAATGTCGTCAGTAATATTTACCTGTTGCATAATCCTGATAGTTTAATTTTAGATGTACGCAATTTAATAATTTTGAACGGCAAAATATGTGCATATGCCCGGGCAGGAGCAAAAAATGATATATTTTTGGGTTTGTGGATCGCAACAGGTTATTTTTGGGCACAAAAAAAAATTATCAGATAAGCAGCAAGGTGTTTTGTATGCCACAGGAAATAATCATACTTTTTTTCACAAGAGACATACAATAATATGGGGTCATCTATGGTATTTATTGTATTTTTTCATGACAATGCCAAAAAATTATGGGGTATCATAAGACAAAACATCATTTTGTAAAAATGATGGCAAAACAAGATAAAAAGCTCCTGTTTTGTACTGCCTATGTTATTATTATTGGAAAAATGTCAAAAAATATTTTCTTATATTAACAAAGTGATTATTTTTGGCGGGAAATAAATTTGATAAAATAAATTATAAATAAAATGTGTGGAATTATAGGAGCGTTTGATTTAAAAACAGATCCTCAGGAATTGAGGCCTACTGTTTTGAAGATGTCAAAAAAAGTCCGCCATCGCGGGCCTGACTGGTCGGGTATTTATTGTGGGGACAAGGCGATTATTGCGCACGAGAGGCTTTCCATCGTAGACCCTGAATCTGGAGGGCAACCTTTGTATAGCAAAGACAGGAAGTTGATCTTAGGCGTGAATGGCGAAATTTACAACCACCATGTAATCCGTAAGCAATATGAAGGGCAATATGATTTCCTTACTGGTTCCGACTGTGAAGTGATACTTGCCTTGTATCGCGACAAAAAAGAAAAATTCCTTGATGAGATGAACGGGATTTTTGCTTTTGCTTTGTACGATGAGGGCGAGGACGCTTACTTAATTGCCCGTGACCATATTGGCATTATCCCGTTATATATGGGGTGGGACAAGTTTGGTAATTTTTATGTTGCTTCAGAGCTAAAATCGCTGGAAGGTGTTTGTAAAAAGATACAGGAATTCCCTCCTGCCCACTATTTGTACAGCAAAGACGGGGAACTTAAACGCTGGTATAACCGTGAATGGACGGAATATGAAAACGTGAAAGACAACCCTGCCGATATAGGCGAGCTTGCAAAATCGCTGGAAGATGCCGTGCATCGCCAGTTGATGTCCGATGTCCCATACGGAGTGCTTTTGTCTGGCGGGCTGGATTCTTCGATAACTTCCGCTCTGGCAAAAAAATATTCAGGCAAAAGAGTGGAAGACGGTGATATGAAAGATGCCTGGTGGCCACAATTGCACTCTTTTGTCATTGGGCTTGAAGGTTCGCCCGACTTGGCAGCAGCCAAAAAAGTTGCTGATTATATCGGGACTGTCCATCACGAGATCCATTACACGATACAGGAAGGCCTCGATGCAATCCGCGATGTCATCTACCACATTGAGACCTACGATGTTACCACTGTGCGGGCCTCAACGCCAATGTACATGTTGGCACGGGTCATTAAGTCGATGGGCATAAAGATGGTGCTTACAGGAGAGGGCGCCGATGAAATTTTTGGTGGTTATCTTTATTTCCACAAAGCGCCCAACGCCGAAGAGTTCCACAATGAAACTGTAAGGAAAGTAAGCCGTTTGCACCAATACGATTGCCTGCGGGCAAATAAATCGCTTGCGGCATGGGGCGTTGAAGGCCGCGTGCCTTTCCTCGACAAAGAATTTGTTGATGTGGCAATGCGTTTTAACCCCGAACAAAAAATGGCAAAAAACGGGCGCATGGAAAAATGGTGCCTGCGGAAAGGGTTTGAGGACATGTTGCCGGAAAGCGTTGCATGGAGACAAAAAGAACAATTTTCCGATGGTGTTGGATATGGCTGGATTGATACCTTAAAAAAGATTGCAAGCGAGCAGGTCAGCGATGAGATGATGGCTAACGCCAAATATCGTTTCCCGGTAAACACGCCTATGAACAAGGAAGAATACATGTACAGGACTATTTATAGCGAACACTTCCCTTCAGATCAGGCTGCATCTTGTGTCCCGTCGCTGCCTTCAATTGCATGCAGCACCGAAACAGCCTTGCTGTGGGATGCAGCATTCCAGGGGAACGCCGACCCTTCTGGCCGTGCCGTTAGCACAGTACACTCACAAGGGGCTGTTTTTAAAGACATTAAAAAATAAGCAATACAGGGTTGCCCGGGATTGTTTGTATCTGTTGGGGCTTGCTATGCCATACAATGCAGTCCACAACAGCCACAAAGCATTCCGGGCAATTTGCCCCTTCAACCACCCTCACTGCCATCCTCCATATAAGAATTGCAAATTTCCAGAAAATTCCTGACCAAATCATGGTTGTAATATTCAGGGTGGAACTGACATGTATACAAAGGTTTTGTTTTATGTTTCATTATCTGGTTCTTACATATTTTGGAAGTGGCAAGCAATTCGAAATTTTCAGGCAGGCTTATTGAATCGTTGTGCATCTGCCTTACCTTGAAACTCGTTGGCAGTCCGTCCAACAATACATCGGTCTTTATTACCTCTACCATAAAGTCGCCCGATTCCGGCTCTTCGCTGCGTAAAACCCTTGCCCCGTTCATAAACCCCGTTATATGGTGGCCGGCACAAATCCCCAGAACAGGCTTGTTGAAATTGTCCATCCATTTAAAATAAGGGATATGGTGACCAACAATGTCGTCCCCCTGCGGCGAACCAGATATGATTGCCCCTCTTACTGCGCTAATGCCAAAACCCATACATTCTCCGTATTCAATTGACACGGGTTGCATCCCTGCGCCTTTTACAATCCCCTCAAGCGGTGATGTAAATCCTGTAATCCCGGGTTCGGCACTGTTTACTATTAAAATCATGTTTTTCTTGCCCATCCTGTCGTAAATAAAAATAAATTGGTTTTTTTGATAAAAATTGGTTTTAAGTTATATTTTAGTTGCACAAAAGGCAAACCGTACATCCATTTTTTGAAAAAATATAAAATGTAAAATACATATCATGAAAAAAATTTTGATATTGATCTTGGGGTTGTCAACTTTTGCCTGCACCCGCCACAAAGGTTTTGTGATAAAGGTTGACATAAAAGGGGCAGAAGGCAAGGTACTACTTGAACAACGTGGGGCAGAGGCCTGGATACCGGTCGACACTACATATTTTGTAAAAGGGGAGGCAGTTTTTAAGGGAGAAGTAAAAATGCCCGGGGATTATTATTTGTCGTTCCCGGGAAAGAGGGGGAAAACCGTAATATTTGTTGAAAATTCAAAAATGGCTATTACCGGGAAGATAGATTCTTTGGCAAGGCTACATGTTACCGGCTCAAAAACTCACGATGAATACAAAGAGGTTGAAGGACAGATAAATGAGCTTACCGAAGAATACATGGCCCTTTCCCAGAAGTCGCACCAGGCATTAATAAAAAAAGACACTGCCAAAGCCAATGAGCTGATGGACAAGGTTCAAGACATGTATGAAAAAACCGGTGACATACAGTATAAATTTGTCATAAACAACCCATCCTCGTATGTGGCACCATATTTTATATCCAATATACTGCACACAAAAGAAGTTGGAGACCTGGAGGCAATGGCCAGCAAACTTGACCCGAAATTGGATTCTGTGCCAAGCGTGATACAGCTTAAAACACGTATCGACAAACTAAAAACCGTTGCGGTTGGGCAGATTGCGCCCGACTTTACCATAAACGATAGGAAAGGAAACCCGTTGCGTTTTTCTGATGTGTACTCACAAAACGAACTGACCCTCCTTGATTTTTGGGCATCGTGGTGCGAGCCATGCCGGAACGAAAACCCTAATATAGTTTCGGTCTATAACTCATTTAAAGACAAAGGGTTTAATGTACTGGGGGTTTCGCTCGACATGAGGAAAAGTGACTGGCTAAAGGCCATTGACGAGGACAAACTGGCTTGGGAACATGTTTCAGACTTGTCCTCGTGGAAGAGTGAAGTTGCCCAATTGTACGCGATTAATTCAATCCCTTCCAATTTATTGGTAGACCGGAACGGGAAAATAGTAGCAAGAAACAAGAAAGGGAAAGAATTAAGAAATACAGTAGCAAGCTTTTATTAACCGGGGTTCGATTAAAAATATTGCCTGAGTTCCAACTAATTTTTAGCCGGACTCAGGTTATTGATTTCCGAAACAGTCCCTATGCAACTTATTGGCTGCTAGTTGTTGCCCAAAATCAAGGGCAGCCCGTCTTTGCCGCTGCCTATTACCACAACCTTTGTGTTTTGTGAATTTGCCAGTTCATTGGTAGCCTCAATACCGCGCTGTTGCAGTATTTTGTCGGTCAAGCTGGAATTTATTATACGGTTGTAGTTAGCAATACCTTCAGCCTCGATGCGGCGGCGTTCGGCTTCCGATTCTTCGCGTTGCAGCCTGAACTCGTAGGCCAAAGCTTCCTGTTCCTGTTTCAATTTGCTTTCAATTGCTCCTTTTATTTGTTCGGGCAGGTTAATTGAGCGGATAAGCAAAGCTTTCATGTTAATATAGTTCTCGCCCAAAACCTTACGGGTCTCGTCTTTTATTGTTTGCTCCACTTCTGCCCTTTTGGTCGAATATATTTCTTCGGCAGTGTACCTGCCTGCAACTTGCCTTACGGCCGAACGCACTTCCGGGACAACAAGCACGTTTATGTAGTTTGTCCCAAACTGTTCGTGCAAGAAACCGATTTTATTATAAGTAGGGTTGAACCTTACAGTAATATCGGTATTTATAGACAAACCGTTTTTGTCAAGCACGTCCATGGTTTCTTCTCGTTGTTGTTCGCGCACGTTGTAAACATACATTTCGTTCCAAGGGGATATAATATGGAACCCTTCGCCATAAACATTTTCTTTGTCCAAGCCCGTTGTATATGGGCGAAAAACAACGCCACGCTCCCCAGCGTTGATTATCAAAAACATACGCCCGCCAAACAGTAATAAAACAATCAATATGACAACGGCAATTACGATGTAGGAAGATTTGAAGTTAAATTTCATTTTAATTATTTTTAAATTTGGTTTACTACAAATTTACAAAGTTTGTGCAGTATGCAAATTTTAAAGAGCTATTATTCTTTATAACGATAAAACTATTTTGTAAACGTTATGATTATTATATTTGGATGATAAAATTTAGGTACATGAAAAGAGAGCGGATAATAAAGAGTTTTTCATTTTTGTTCCTGTTTTTATTTGTTTTTACTGCAACTGCGCAGGATTTTTTTCGACAGGAATATAACCATCATAAAAAGTATGTCATTTTAACCAACCCTACGGTGAGGAACATACGTACGGTACAATACCTTGTAAATGCCTATTTGCTCGATATACAAAAAGGCAAAACACGTTTTGTGGGGGTTTATTACGAGGGGCAGGATTATGATTTCGTCCAGTCCAAAGAATATATTGAAGAAAATCACCTGAAAAATTTCTATTTACATGAAGTGAAAGGTGATTTAAGTGAAAGCAACCTCTTTGAAGAAAACGGGTGTACTGCCGATTTTAAAACTATTTTTGAAAATTCGATCGGGATATTTTTCTTTGGTGGCCCTGATATCCCGCCCGGGGTATACGGAGAAGAAAACACGCGCTCATTTGTTACCGATCCGGGTCGCCATTATTTTGAAACTACTTTTTTGTTTCACCTGCTGGGGAGCTACCGGAATGAAAGTTATAAACCATTATTAAATGAAAAACCAGGATACATGGTAACCGGTTTCTGCCTCGGGATGCAAACCATGAATGTGGCTACGGGTGGGACGCTGATACAGGATATACCGGCAGAACTTTTTGGTGCAGAAACACCAGAGGCAATATTAAAAGTAGGGAGGGGCAACCTACATCGCAACTATTGGCCCGAAATTGCCCAGGACACACTATTTATGGGATGCAACTTTCACACCATACAATTCACCGACAACCCGTTTTTTGGCGAAGTTGTACAAGTCCCTAAAAATATGAGGCCGCGTGTTTACAGCAGCCACCACCAAGCGGCCGAAAAACTGGGCAAAGGGATGGAGGTTACAGCACTATCGCCCGATGGGAAAATTGTGGAAGGGCTTGCACACAAAAAATTCCCTAATGTTTTTGCCGTCCAGTTCCATCCCGAAATACCCGGTTTGTACGAAAACATGTATGTCAGGAAATTCCACCCCGATGATGAACCTATGAGCTATAACGACATCATCGGAGAGGAAGGTGTATTGTTCCACGAAACATACTGGAAACATATTTCGCAGATATTGCGGAAGGTAAAATGCAGGAAAGGGCAATAAACCTCCAAATACAAATCTTGCACATTTCTGCTTTTCTGAGGTTGATATTTTTAATCGGACTCAGGCTGATAATTAATTACCGACAACAAACAATACTTTGTTTGTTCATTTCACGGCATAAAGAGGATCCGGTATTTTAACAAGGTCTTCTATTTCTTTCCCGTTGTGCATAAAGCGGGCAAGGGTATATACGTGCCCATCTTTACCAACAGCAATGGAATTTACATAGGTAGGCCTGGCCCCGTCTTCATAAAATATAGGCCCATGGTCGATGTAGGTGCAGGTCGGTATATTATAGGTTACCAGGTGCAGGTTCTCAAGTCCCCTTGCTGCCCCCATCGCAATTTCGTCGACCCCCTTTACCCTTTCCCCATCTACATAAACCGGCCCGCCGGTAAGGTAGTAAAGTGTTTCTTTGCAAGGACCAAGTTCAAAGCCAAGGTAGCCATAACTGAACTGGTCGAACATCCCGCTCTTTTTTGAGGGTTCAGAAGTAATCCTTTCTACAATCTCAACTTTTTTTGCCTTAGGGTCGAACGTAAACAAATACCCGGAATTGCCATGCACCCCATAAGCTACATTTTTAGTTGGAGACCAGGTGATCCTCCGCCAGTTATATTGCATGCTTCCCGGCCGGGACGGGTCGTATTTGCCGAAATAGTCTAACCTTAAATTTACACCTTCCACCTTTTTGATCTCTGCAAAAGAAGGGTTGTACGACAATATATCCCCTTCTGCCGTTGAAAAATACGCCGTACCGTCACGAGGGTCAACTACAATTGAACGGCATAGTACCCGGTAATCTTTGCCAGGTTTCCCCGCCTCGCCATTTGCAGAAAACTGGCCTAGGTTCTTGAGTTCCCCTTTTCCAACATCATAATGGAAGAAATACCCCCTGGGCCACGAAATGGCATAAACCTGTCCCCTGATCGTATCCATGGCCATTGTAACAAATGCATCGCCATTAGGGATTTTGGCCAGATCATCAAATTTGCCGGAAGCCAAATCATAGGACAGCAGGTGCCCTCCCGGATATAATTTATACCCTTTGGGCGCTTTCTGGAACATTGTTTCCATACCGTCTACCATGTCGTAATAACCGGCATGGGTCGAGACATAAAGCTTGCCTTTGTATTCATAAAAATCGGAATGGCATTTCCCCTGGACAATTGCTTTGGTTCCGGCTTCGCCGCAAATGGCGGTCAGGTCCCCCAGGTGGCTGATCTTATCGGTTGCGGGGTCATAAACATATAACTGCCCTCCGATATCGATTGACTGGGAGGAAAGGCAATAATAAACCCTCCCATCGCTGGCCGCACTGACGGTATTGTAGGTGTCGTGCGCCAGTTCAAAACCGGAATAATAGTGCTTGGCTACCAAAGGTGCAGTCCTTGCCCCTGCTGCCGTATCGTTCTGGGAACTTTTTTCACTGTCCCCAGAAGAACAGGAAGCCCCTGCCAGTAAAAGGGCAAAGGCAATATAATGTATACTTGCTTTTTTCATTTTCAATCTTTTATTTTTCATTATTATTTTCTGGTTGAACACCTATAGAACCGGCAAGTTTTATCATCTCCCGACATATTTTATCCTCGATGCCGGTTTTCCATTTAGATGGCAAGCCGTAAGCAATTTGCGAAGATTCCCCTTCGTAACCCCCTTCGCTTAATATTTTTTCTGAGGGGATATACCCCATCACATCGTTAGAATAGCCCATTACGAATACATCCTTCCCAAAAAACCCTTTCAAATCAATTGAATATTTGACAGTTGGTTCGCCGCCCAAGGCAAAAATCAACTGTGGGCCCAATCTCCATGCCTGGATAGGGTATGGATATGTACTTGCCGGCTTTTTCCCTTGCCTGGTATTGTTAAGCATCCGTTTTGCCCAACGCTGCTGGTAGCCTGTCCCTGTTTGCGAATTTTCCACTAATTCTTTTTCTCCGGGAGGTTCCTCCAATGACAGCTCTATTTCAGCATAAGCAGTTTTTAACTCGGGAGGCAATAATGTCATCTCCTCTGCCAAAACCCGTTCAACAGCACTTGCCAGTTCCTGCCCGTATTGCTTTGCCAATGCCACCGACCTCCGGGGCAGGGGGTTCTGGTCGCCTGCTGCTCCTTGGAAAAACATAGCAGTTGCCCTTGGATGTAATTTTTCTATTGTCATCTGTGCAAAAGCCATATAATCGCCGCTTATTTGATACCCGTTAAGCACCGTCCCGTGGCAGGCATAACCAAAAACCACAGCCTCCAGCCTGCCATTGCCACCTATTACTTTCAGTACCGGGACAGCATGGTCAACCGGCCCTTTAAGTTCTGTCTGTACAGCCAGTTCCTTTTCGCTGTTGTTCCTCCTGTTGACCTGGAAACGGGCAACACCGTTCCCCGAATAAATTTTCACAGGGCGCATTTTGCCCAAAGATTTCCCAACCATCTTAACAACCTTGTTCTCAAGGGCTTTGCTATATTGTTTCACATCCGCTAATTGTAACGGATCCATGGGATAAACATCCAGCAGGTTGTCGGCAAGGGCAGGGCCAGAATGGGTATGGGAAGTGTTAAGGATTATCTGTCCGTCTGACAAGCGGTATAAATTTTTTAAGCGGCCTTTTATATTTTCAGACATTGATTTGGGGATACCTATTAAATCCATTGTCACCAAAACTGCCTTTTCCCCCCTGGCATCCTGTATTGCAAGGGCTTTTGCCCAGATTTCGGTAAGTACCCCTTCAGAAACATGCTCCCGCGAAGCATAGCCCCCCTGCCAGATTGGTTTTACCGGGGTAATATTTGCACAGGAAACCCCGGCCTTCCATCCGTAACTGTCCTGTCCCCTTTTTTTATTTCCAATTGCCTGTGAAACAAACGTAATTTGAAAAAACAGGACAAACAGGAAAACTGCTTTTATTTTTCTTTTTATCATCGCTTACCCGTCTTTTCTCATTATGGCATCAGTATTCTGGTGGATTTTTTCGATTGCATTTGCAACCCCCTGCATATCGGTTTTAGTCCCGAGCAGCACATTCTGGGGGAGCCAAACTGCATGCTCGTTGCACAATTTCCCATTTAGCGGGCACTGGTTTTCTGATGCATACCTATCGTAATCCAATTCGTCTTCGGTATAAAATTTACGGAACAAACGGCTGCTGAACGTGTTTTTCAGATAAGGCATTTTATTTAATTCTTTGTAGCCGCTTGAACACGGAACGCCCTCTGCCTGCAAGGCTTTTATGAACTTATCGCGCGGGAGGCCTTTGAACCTGTCCTTATTGTACAAAAAAGGGTAAAGGTGAAAGGCTGCTTTTGTTACATCCTTATAAAGTTTTGCAGGCTCGATGCCGGGGATATTTTTTATTAAAGATGTGAGATGGGCTGCGTTAACATTGCGGAGATCTGTTTGTCCCCCAAGCCGTTTCAGCTGTGCAAGGCCAATTGCTGCCTGATATTCAGTGATGCGCAATTTTGTGCCCATAATTAGGGTCCCGGAACCAACTTCCCCGATATTTGTCCCATAGGGGTTGCCGTAGTTGTGGTACGAATAGCAACGGTCCATCAAGCTGTCGTCATCGCTAACAATGGCCCCGCCTTCTCCAATAGGCATATTTTTAGAGTTCTGGAAACTAAAACAGCCTGTCTTCCCGAAGGTGCCCACCTTCTTATGGTTTATTTCGGCCAACCACCCCTGGCAGGCATCTTCTACTACCAAAAGGTTGTGTTTTTCGGCAATTGCCATTATACGTCCCATGTCACAAGGAAGCCCCAGGATATGTACCGGCAATATGGCTTTGGTGCGGGAAGTTATTTTTTCTCCGATTTTTTCCGGGTCCATCTGGAATGTTTCCGGGTCTATGTCAACAAAAACAGGGATAGCTCCGTTGAACAATATGCAGGATACTGATGCAATGAACGTATAAGGGGTAACCAAAACTTCATCGCCCCACCCTATCCCCAACTGGGCAAGTGAGGCATTCAGGGCATTGGTGCCATTGACAACGGCCAGGCAGCGTTTTGCCCCTACCGCTTTTGCCCATTCTTTTTCAAACTCATCGACAACATTTGAACGCGACCAAACCCCGCTGCGTATAACTTCCAGTAAACGTTCCTCATCTGTTCCCCGATCCCATATTGGCCACCCCGGCCAACCGTGGGACGATATTGCCGGTTTCCCGCCGAGTATTGCAGGCGTGCCTGCCCCCGAGGCACAGCTTGCCAGGATATTATTGGCAGCCCCAATGCCAAGGACAGAACCTGCCCCTGCTAACGAACTTTTTTTGATAAATTCCCGCCTTTGATATATGTTTTTTTCCATAATTTAGATTTTAGTTTTATTTTCAAATATAGAACTCATTCATAGAGATATTGTTCCTTTTTACGTATTTTAATCTTCAAAAAACGAAGGCAACAAATATTGTTACAAAAAAGAGAAAAGGCAAAGGGACAAGCATAAGTTCATTTATACACCTTTGTCCGTCCTGTATTTTTTCCTGTAGCGGGCAGGTGTAATACCTTTTGACTTCATAAAAATCCTCGAAACATTTTTATAATCTGTAAAACCGGAAGAATACGCGGCTTCAGCAAGAGGAATATCCGAAGTCTCTAATAAATCGCAAAATTTATCAATACGTTTTTTCTGGATATATTGATATATTGTTGCCCCTGTTTCCCTTTTAAAATTTTTTTCCAGCCCCCTTCTCGACAAGGGTACAATGGGAAGGATGTCTTTTACTGACATATGGGATGTATAATGCGACTCGATATGTTTTAATACATAACTTATATGTTTGTCTGAAACGGCAAACCGTTCTGTCGAACTCCTGGATACCACACGGATAGGCCTTATGACTATATCGACAGGCGGCACTGCCTTCCTCATGATAAATTGGTGTAATAACCTTCCTGCTGCAAAACCTCCGTTTAGTATATCCAATTCGATTGACGACAGGGGGGGATCTGACATATTGCACAACAAATCGTCATTGTCAACACCAAGAATGGCAATTTCCCCGGGAATGTCAATATTGTTTATCTTACATACTTCTGTTATCTGCAAGGCATGGTAATCATCGCATGCAAACAGGGCGACAGGCTTAGGCAAACAGGTTAACCACTCCCCCACTAATCCCGCATCAAAGTCCCACTCTTCGTCCCTTGCGTTTTCTTCATAAAAATGCACCCTATATCCCTTCTTTTCCACCGTTTCCCTGAAGCCATCCCCCCGTTCCCTCATCCAAACGGTATTGTTATACCCATAATAGCCAAATGACCTGTAACCTTTTTGCAAAAAAAAGTCACCGGCCAAAACCCCCGTCCCAAAATAATCTCCCGTAAGGTTAGATATCCCTTCTTTCCTCTCCCTATAATTCTGAACAATTACAGGGATATCCAATCTCCTTAAAATATCGATTTTCACATCCGACAATTGGGCTATTATAGCATCAGCCCCCCAGTCCTCGGCCCACTTAACAACCCCTTCGTCTCCATGTAATTTCCGGTAATACAATGGCATGCGGTAAAATATCCATGGTCCGTGTACCTTTGAATACTGCACAACCCCCTTTAATAAGTTCCGGCTGTACCCACTCGAAAAATCTGTCAGTAGCAATACTTTTATCATTTAGGCTGGACTATTTATGATATTTTCAAAAGTATGAATAAAATTATGGGGCAGCATAAATATGCACACCTATTTTCATTCCTGTCCTAGTTCCTTCGGTTGGTCTTATTTTATCTGTGCCCAGAAGATAGTCCAGGGACGATGCGTGCCACCTCATTAACAATAACTTCTTCAATATCTGATGCCCATAACATTGGGAATATAGGTGGGCCTGTACCTTCGTACCCCCCTTCTTCTAAAATCTTTACGGTGGGGATATACCCCATTGCATCGTTACAGTAGCCTAAAACAAATATATTCTCCCCCAATATTTGTTTCAATCTTATAGCATAACCGATGGTTAATTCACCGCCTAAAGCAATAATAAGCTGCTCGCCCATTCCCCATGCTTGTACGGGATAGGGGTAAGCTGATGTATTTATATCCACCCCTGCCTTAAGCTTATCGAGAACAAGCTTTGCATTGCGTTTCAAATAGTCAGGATATTCAGGCTTTTTAATAACATTGCTCAATTGTTCTTCTGCTGTCAAATCAGATTTAGCAAAATTAAGGACAACCTCTGAATAGGCTGTTTTCAATTTTGGAGAAAGAGGTTGCATGTCTTCACCCAATATACGTTCAACGGCAGATGCCAGCTCCATCCCATATTGTTTTGCAAGAGGTACAGTCCGGCGGGGCAACGGATTCTGATCGCCGCCGGCACCCTGAAAAAACATTGCCGTTGCCCCTTTATATCTATTCTCCAGCTCCAACTGAGCAAATCCCGGATAGTCTCCCGACCATTGATAACCATCCAAAACAGTGGCATGACATGCATATCCGAAAACAATGGCTTTTATATGCCCCCTCTTGTCCTCAACCTTTAGTACCGGGACTGAATAATCATTTGGGCCTTTCAATTCTGTAGAATTAGTGAGTTCCGCCTCCTTATTATTACGCCGGTTCACCTGAAACCGGACAATGCCATTGCCCGAGTATATATTTGCGGGTCGTTTTGATCGCTTTGCACTTTCCGCAAGTTTTACGATTTGCCGTATTAGCCAATGAGAGTATCCTTCGCTCATTTTCACATACTTCCCGCCCGTTTGGTTAACCAGATCGGCATGCATTGAATAAGTATATCTAAAATCGTTCCCTATCAACTCCGGACCTGAGTGGGTATGCGAACTGTTTAATATTATTTGGGCTTTAGTTAACCCTGTTTTTTTCTGTATTTCATTACGTATCTGTTCAGAAACATTTGTTGTGAAGTAGACCAGGTCGGACGTTATCAATAATGCCGAATGCCCTGAATTATCTTCGACAAACAGTGCTTTTGCCCATAAGTCGTGCAATTTCCCCACGGCAGGTTTTGTACGTGCCGCATAGCCGGCCATCCACATTGGTTGTTTTGGGGTGATAACAGTTTTTGCCACACCAACCTGCCATCCCCCTGAAGCGTCTAAAAAAAATGGTGACAATATAAAAACAAACAGAAACAAAAGTGTATTTTTCATATCAAAGATTTTAATTTTCCTTTAATAACTTCTGCCTTCATCAATAATCTCAGTAAGTGGCTCTATATTGTTGCCTGCACCCTCGTATCCTTCATTTTGATTTATGCACCCCATAGTATTTGTAGCTATAACATCGTCATCTATTGGCCAATAGATATATTTTGGTTCTGTCCTATACTGAGTAGGGCCAACCCATCCGAGTTTGTACCATGTATTATACTGAAGAACCCTGTCATACCACCAATTATTTTCATGCATGTTGCCTAGACTATAGCCGCCAATATTATTCTTTGCCATTATGTTGGCGATCCTTACAAGTTCGGAATGGCGAAATTCTTCTTGCGATAATTCCCGTAAACGCTCATCGGCAATATAATCAATACTTATATCGCTGGCAGAAACGAGGGCGGCATTTGCGCGTTTTCTTACCATATTTATATCATCGGCAGCAAGCCCGGTTTCCCCTTTCCAAAAATATGCTTCAGCCCTAATAAGATAGGTTTCGGCAAGACGGAATATATAAGAATCGCCATTCCCACCCATTGGCCTACCAGTGAAGCTTTCCTCGTGGGGGTAAAATGTTTTGTAATAAGGCATTGGCCATATTTTCATGCTGTCATACTTATTTGCCAGATAATCAGTATTAATTGGCGTGCCATAATCAACAGAGGTTGTCCTGTTATATAATATTTCTTTTTCTTCCCACCAACATGCATCGGATCTCCTTAAGTCGGGTGTATTTTCCCATGTATAACCAAATTCTTCCCATATCTCATAACTAGCCCAATATGACTGGTTTACGTCAGGGTTTGCCCTTCCCAGCGCATAATACTGTTCTCCTTCGGCAATAGTCCCGTTTTTCCCCTCGCTGTCGAGTACCCACGGATACCACCATGGACAGTGATACCCCCGCATAGTATATGAAAAAGTTTTGGCTTCATTAGGGGCATCTGCCCTGTCGATAACAGTCCATATAGACTCTGTGTTTGCCGAAATGGATTTGTTTTCCGGACGATGCAAATCCCAGATTAAATTATAATTTTCATCGTCCATGTCAGCTCCAAACCTTTCACTAATCAAATCATAAGGGCCATTAATTACGCTGCTGGCCGCATTTATTGCTTTATCGAATTCTGAATTTGCCAGGTAAAGCTTTGCCAGGAAATGCAGGGCTGCGTATTTATTGATTTCTCCTGCATCTGATGTTCCAGGAAGCCATTCCCCTGCATACTCAACATCAGATATGATCTTTTCAAGTATTGCCCACCTGCTATGCGTATAAAAGTCAAGCCTTGCCTCTTTTAATTCATAACCAATATAAGGCACATCCCCATAAGTTGTAATTAAACGATAATACCACCAGGCACGATAAAGCATGGCAGTACCCAGTATGCGGTTTCTGTCTTCTTGCCCATCCCATTCAATATCATCAATCCTGGATATTATAACATTGATATTTTTTATGTACTCATATATATTTGAAAACATTGGAAGTATAGGGAAATATGATCCCGAAGATGGAGTAATGATTGTCCAGTCGGTTAAACCGATCCCATATCCAAAGTCAGAAGCGGCATATTCCAATTGTAGATTATTCCTATTGCCATAGAAATCAACTTTTATATCTTTGATGACCGTTACCAGACCGGATTCAAAACCTTCTTTATCCACATAAACATCGTCAGGATCATGAAAAGAAAGAGCTTCTGGATCCAAGAAATCTTTACCGCATGATACTTGAAGCAAAACAAGTGCTGTAAAAATCAACAATATCCTCATTGCCGATTTTAAATTATTGTTTGTTATTCGTTTCATAAAATTTTGTTTTTTGTTTTTTATAACGATATGTCCACCCCGAAAGTAATTGTCTTGGGCATTGGGGCGGTATCAGAGTTTTCCGGGTCAAATCCCGGCCAATTTGTAAATGTCAAAAGGTTGCGCCCGCTAAGTAATAAGCTCAGCCCCTGTATTGACAAAATCCGTTGTATTTTTTCAGAAGGTACACTATATGCCAAAGTAAGATCCTGTACTCTTAAAAATCCGGTTGGCACATATGGGATTATCCCCCCACCAAACCTGGAGGTATTATCGGGAGAATCATTTTTTTGAAACTCACAACCAGGGTTTTCTGGAGACCAATATCCCCAAGACCAGTCATTACGCCTGTCATGTGTCGTCCTGTTGCCTGTTATAGGGACTTCTCTTATATGTCCAATATCAGCACGTATAAATATTGATGCAGTAAAATTCTCATAAAAACTGAATTCGTTTGTAAACCCCAAACGATACCGTGGGGTGGTATGCCCTATAAACTTCTTGTCTGCAACCTGGGTCATCTCATAATCTCCATTCACGTCATCCACTTTATAGTCACCCGGTTCCAACTCATACTTAGCTGCTTCTTCGGTTTCTGCCATTTGCCAAATACCCAACCTGTCGTAATCCCATACAGCATCGAGGGCGTATCCAGGAAACCACTCGTTTTCGAAATCGGGAAGTTCACCTTGTTCTGCCTTGTTTAACAATGTATAAGAACCATAATCACCCCAGAGCTCTTTAATTTTATTTCTGTTTAATGAAAACACAAGGCTAGATCTCCATGAAAAATCCTTATGGGAAATATTTATGGTGTTTATTGTAGCTTCAATACCCTTGTTCCCTAATTTACCAAGGTTCGACATAATACTTGAAAAACCGGTGATGTCAGGCAATTTTCGCTCAAGCAGTAAATCTTTAGTGGTTGCCACATAGGCATCCAAAGACATATCTATACGGTTATCAAACAATCCGATGTCTACCCCGATATTAAAAGACTCTGTGCGCTCCCAACTCAGGTTTGGATTTGCCAATGTTGTATTGTAAACCCCTGTTTGTGTACTGCCTCCATCATAATACTGTACAGATCCGAGCTGTGCAAGTGCAGAATAAGCGCCGATCTCCCGGTTTCCGTTCTGCCCCCAGGACATCCTGAATTTTAAGCGGTTCATAAATGAAGAATGGTAAAATGATTCTTCATTTATTTTCCAGGCAAAGGCGAAAGCGGGGAAAGTGCCCCGTGGATTTTCTTGTCCAAATGCAGAATAACCATCCCTTCTGACAGATACAGTAAACAGGTACTTGTCCATTAATGTATAATTAAGGCGGGCCATAAGCGCATCCCCAGTACTAACTTGATCGTCATCATATACATTTTGATTAGCCCCGAACTGTAAAGCATGGAATATAAGGTTCTCATTTGGAGAAAAATCAGATGCGTACTGTTCTGAACTCCAGCTTTGATATTTCTCGGCATTAACCAAAAATGTAAGATCAAAATCATGGACTCCAAAAACCTTTTTCCACTTAATTAGGTTATCAAACATCCAGCGGTAGGTATTGGTATTTATGCGATAGCCATATCCCCCGGTATAAGTATTGCTGCCAGTATCTGTATCGGTTGAATAATAATTGAAATCTTTTAAGAATGAAAGGCTGGGTTGAAATGATATCCTGTATGTAATCCCAAACGGAAATTTTATTTCGGAAAAAATATTGGAAAATAGAGAATATGTATCTTTAATCCTGTCCCTGCCATAATAATCTGCCAATGGGTTTAGGGCTAAGGTATAATCATTAGGGTAAGATCTTAAACTTCCGTCTTCGTTCCACATTGAACCATAAGGGCTCATTTGCCCCAACGCACTTAAACTGGCCTGTACCCCACCTTCGTCCCTATAAGAGAAATGAGTGTTTGTGCCCACCTTCAGCCAGTCGGTGACTTTTAGGTCAATATTAAACCGTGTACGTATCGTAGAGAATTTATCCCCTTTAATTATCCCTTCATTGTTCAGATATCCAACTGACCAGTAATAGCTAAGGTTATCCGTTGCCCCCGATACTCCTAAGTTATAATCCTGCCTTAGCCCCGTGCCGATACATAGGTCATAGAAATTAGTCGTTTCCCCTGCCAGGTAATTCTCCTGTTCTACAGGCCATACGGCAAGCCGGTTAAACCATTCCTGCGTGGCATCTGGGTTGGGGTTATCCACATAAGCCAGCCATTCTTCCCCGCTTATATCACTGGGGAGATCTTCTGCCCTCCAGTAATAATAATATGGGAAAGCCCCATTTTTCATTTGATACAGTAAATCCCTGTGCATATTAAAATAGTCCATAGGATCGCCATCAGGATCCATCCCATAGGGATAAAAATCATTTGTAGTTGTTGATATTCCTGTCCTTGCCGAGAAATTAATGGTCGGTTTACCTTTTTTACCTCTTTTGGTAGTTACAATAATGACCCCAGCTGCTGCCCTTGACCCGTAAATTGCAGCAGAACTGGCATCCTTCAAAATATCAATGGTCTCAATATCTGTAGGATTTATCTCACTCATGCCACCAGAATAGATAGCACCGTCAAGAACTATCAATGGCTCGGTCTCTGCTGATATTGAGGAAGGGCCCCTGAGTTCAAGCGAGCCTCCTCCTGATGCAGAATTGTTTTGGGTCGAATACAACCCGGCCACCGTCCCGGCAAGGGTCTCTGTAATTTGGGTAGGGGAAATTTTGCTGATTTTTTCACTGGTCATCCGTGAAACAGAACCAGTCAAATCACTTTTTTTAACAGTACCATACCCCACAGCAATAACCTCCTCTAGGCCTATAACATCTTCTTCCATCACCACATCAATAACCGTTTTGTTTTCAACAGCGATCTCCTGTGCCCTCATGCCTACAAACGAAAACTGCAGGATCGTGCCTGGTGGGATACCGGGCAAAGAGTATCTGCCATCGGCATCGGTAATTGTACCTTGGGCAGTGCCTTTTATAACAACAGTAACTCCGGGGAGGGGCTGTCCGTTGGTATCGCTTGCCTTTCCTGAAATGGTTTTAGGTTGTTGGGCAAACCCATTATGGGATGCCATGTTTTTCACCAAAATCTGATCGCGGACAACTGTAAGGGAAAGCCCTGTTTGTTTTCCAACAAGCTCAAGTACATTATCTATTGATATGCTTTTGGCTTTTAAAGTAATACGTTGATTAACGTTTAGCACATCGCCACTAAAAAAGAAAGTCAGATCGGTTTGTCCTTCTATTTCATCGATGACCTCTTTAATGGTTGCCTGTTTAAAATCTACCTTCAGTTTCGTTTGTTGTGAATATACGCTCGCAGATAACTGCGAGATAAAAATCAACAAAAAAAAGACAGTGGTTTTCATTATTAATACAATTTTCAAGAGGTTATTCCTTATCGGGAAATCCCTCCTTGCTCGTTTTTTTTTCATAAATTTGCAATGTTAATTAGTTACTAATTAATTTTTTGGAATTTAGAAGGCAGGGAATGGGCATACTCTCTGCCTTTTGTTTATATCATATTTCCTGTTTTATGGTTACATAATCTTTTGACTTATTAAATATTACCTTAAACTTTATTGGCGATGCGCCTTTTATCAATGCCAATATCTCGCCCAATGTCTCGTGTGGTTTAAACTGCCCGGAATACCTTATGTTTTTGAGGTTGCTATCCCCAATTTCGATAGTCACGTCAAAGTTGCGTTCAAGGATTTTTATAATTTCGTCCAGGCTCTGGTCGTCAATGACAATCACATCGTTCCTCCAAACCGATGATTTTTTTATGTCGGCATGTACTACTTTATACCTATTGGACAGATTATTAAGAATATATTTTTCACCGGGCTTAATTTTTCTCTCCATGCCATTTTTGTCAATAGTGACAATTCCCGAATGCAATGTTAGGCTGCTTTCCTTGTCATCGCCATAAGCCGCCAGGTTAAAGGAAGTCCCTGTGACCTTTACGCTAAACTTATTGGTTTCAACAAGAAATGGATGTGCCTGGTCTTTTTTTATTTCGAAAAATGCCTCTCCTGACAAAATAACTCTCCGGTTTGTTTTATTGAAAGCAGCCGGATATCTTAAACATGTACCTGAATTTAAAAACACCTTGCTCCCATCAGAAAGGACAAGTTGAGATTTTTCCCCTTTCGGGACAATAATTTCATTAAGGGCATAACCGTTGTCCTGCCCCAAGTTGATATTGTGGATCAAAAAACCCGAGATAAAGGCAAACACAATTAATGCGGCAATTTTTATCCATGCAGGGAAAATTGCCCCCTTTCCTGGCGCATTGTTAAACCTGGCATGTGGCCGGAGCTTGGGGCAAATCCTCTCCCAGGCTGCATTTGTTTCGGCGGCACACCCCGGCAAGTATCGGTTTTCAGAAACGTACTTCCTGAAATACTTGATATTCTTTTCAGATGAAGTTACCCATGCAATTAAATCCGATTCTTCATCACCCGACAAAGACCCTTGAAGGTAGCCAGAAAATAATTTATGTAAATCTTTATCCATAATCAATGCTCCTATATGGTAATACAATTGTGAATAAAAATACCGCCCCCCTCCAAAGGCCCTACTACAAGGTGCCTTTAAAAATTGTCAGGACACCGATAATAAATGGATAACAACAACAGCTAAAAGGTAATTTGAAGAAAAGTGTTGCTTAAATATCTGAAGTGCCTTTGTATTATGCTTCTCCACTGTCCTCAACGTTATGTTTAACCGCTCTGCTATTTCTTTATTTTTCAGGCCTTTGAAACGTGAAAGGTGAAACACCTTTCTTGTTTGCCCGGGAAGGTTGTCCATAACGGTTTCTATTTCCTGTCGGATTTCGTTAAAAATAGTTTGGTGGTAGGGATCACTAAAAAAATCGGCATAATAAAGTTCTTCCCCTTTTATCTTTCCCTCTAATTTAAATTTATAGTTATTTGCTATTTTTTTGTGCTTGATATTGTTCAGGCAGGCATTTCGCACCAAAGCAAACAGATACGCATGAAATGTATCTTCTTTAATTTCTTTTCTTTTTGTCCATATTTTCAGGAACGCTTCCTGGATAATATCTTCTGCCTCAACCTTGTCGGGGACAAACTTAGAGGCAAAAGCCATCAAACGGGGGAAATATGCTTTAAAGATGAATTCGAACATCCTTTTATCATCGAATAAAAGGCTATTTTCAGGATGCCCAGGATTTCTAATTTCCCTCATATCATGCTATTTATTTCATTTCCCTTTAACGATCAGTTCAAACAACTCCTCTGACGATATTTTTGCCGACTGGTCGGTATCTGACAGGAGCTTGTCGGCCAGGTCGCGTTTTTCGTGGTGCATTTTCACTATTTTTTCTTCAATGGTATTTTCCGCAATCAACCGGTATATAGTAACCGGCCTTGTTTGCCCTATCCGGTGGGCGCGATCCGAGGCTTGGTCTTCTATGGCGGGGTTCCACCAGGGATCCATGTGGATCACATAATCGGCGGCAGTTAGGTTGAGACCTACCCCCCCGGCTTTTAAACTGATAAGGAACAGATCGCTTTGCCCGTTTTGAAAGTTGTTTATGGCTTCTTCCCGTTTTTTTGACGGTGTTGAGCCGTCTAGATACTGGTAGCTGACACCTTTTTTGTCCAGCATTTGTTTTATCAGTGCCAGGTGCTTGGTAAACTGGGAGAACACCAGTGCTTTATGCCCGGCATCCAGCAGGTCGCCCACCAGGTTGTCGAGTGCATCGAGCTTAGAACTTTGTAGTTTGGAGCCGGGGTCGGCCAACCGGGGGTGGCAACTCATTTGCCTAAGGCGGGTAATTTCTGCCAAAATTTGCATATGCCTTGCCCCTCCGGCGTTGTCGCGGTTGTTTATTTGCTCTATGGCAGCTTCGCGAAGCACTTCGTACATGGCGCGCTCTTCGTCAGACAGGCTTACGTGCAAGGTGATTTCAGTTTTTTCGGGCAGGTCGTCAAGCACATCGTTCTTGTTCCTCCTCAGTATAAACGGCGAGATGTAGCGGTTTAGCGCAGCCCTCCCTTCTTTTTGCCCAGACACCCCGTTCCCTTGCATGTATTTTTTGTTGAATTGGTCGAAACTGCCCAGCATACCTGGGTTCATAAAATTGAACAATGTCCATAATTCGCCCAAATGGTTTTGTATTGGGGTGCCTGTGGTGAGGATTTTGAATTTTGCATCCAGCTTCATGACCGCTTTGCACCTGATGCTTTTCGGGTTTTTTATTGCATGGGCTTCGTCAAGCACAACAATATTCCAACTGCGCTTTGCCAACAGGTCGGGATTCGACTGGACAAGCCCGTAGCTTACGATCAGTACCTGGCTGTTGCCAATTGTTTCAAGTGTTTCTTCCCTCTTGTTGTTTTTAAGCATGGATGCAGAAAGGGTTGGCGCGAAACGGATTATTTCCGTTTTCCAGTTTGGGCAGACCGATGACGGGGCTATTACCAGGCTTGGCCCGTTATTGGCATTTTTCAGCAACATTGCAATTGCCTGGATGGTTTTGCCCAGCCCCATGTCATCAGCCAGGCAGGCTCCAACGCCCCAATGGCGCAAACGGTCGAGCCATAAAACTCCGTCAGTTTGATATGGGCGCAGTTCTGCTTTCAGGTTTCCAGGCAGGCTTGGCCTGTATGTCCTGGTTTCTTCTAATTTTTTTAGGTGCCCCTGCCATTTTTTGTCGGTTTTTGCCCCCGGCACATTTTCTATAAACCTCTCTACCCCGGCGGTCCCCAGCGGGTGTACCTCCAGTTTTTGCCCTTTGGGGTTGGCAACGGCATTCAAGGCAGCCAGCCGCTTTTGCAGATCTTTCTGGATGGTCAAATATGTTTTGTCGTCGAGCTGGACATATTTGAGCGTCCCCCCTTGCGACTTTTCAAGCAGTTGGCGGATTGTGAATTTCAGTTTTTCGTCAACCTCTACGTCCCCATCGAGTTCAAACCAGTTGCCTGCATGTTTCACGTCCACGTTAATGTCGGCATATGAGATGACCCTGGCAACCTTCTTCCTTTCTCCCTTGGGCCAAATGATTTTTACTTCGGGGGCTTTTTCTTTCATATCGGAAAGGAAATCGAGGATGCACTGCCCGTCATCTATAAACATCTGTGCTGATGATACTTTCATTTCTTGCAACCATGATATTTTATCTGCCAGAGCGAACAGGAGGCCCTTCTCTTTTTCTTTGTCCCTTATTACATTTATTTTTTTTCCCGAAGCATTTTCCATTATTATTTCCGACGAGCCGACCCCGGGCACCAACAAAGGCTGTTTGTCTTTAACCAATTCAACCAAGAATTGCACATGTAATTGTTCATTGACTGGGGTTAGCTGGACAACCGGGATGTTTGCACTTTTTTTTGTGGTTAGCGATGCTTTTACAAAGCTGCCGGAAACGGGTATCGACTGGCTTATGCTTTCGATCACGGGTTTTGCTTTTGCCAGCCCTTTTTGGGGGATCTGTACCGATGTTTGGCCATGTTCTGCCAACACTTGGTAGATCTGCAACATTTTTGAAGGCCATTTTGTGTAGATATAGCGGGTAGGGCTTTCTTTTATGACCTTTATGCCGGGCGATACCGGTTTTAATTTTATGGATGCCCCTTTGCCTGTTTTGTCAACCTGTATCTGAGCCTCTTGTATCCTTATTTCCAGGGGGAGGTGTGGCTCTTGCAAAGTGTATACATGGGGATGCGAGGCAAGTGTTTCCATAAGGTTCCCCCAATTTTTTACTTCAATATAGTAATAGTAGTAACTGCTTTTCCCCAGGCAATTGATCACCTTTATGTCTTCGGGGCTGGCAAATTCGGGTGTTTTTTTCAACAATGCGGAGAGCGACCGTTTTTGCCCCTTGCTCCAACCTGCTTTGTTTTGGGTTTGTTCTATTGCTCCCAGGCTGCGTTCGTCCATGGGGTCGATCAGCCAAATCAAACGTTTCGCTTTAACGGCCTTGGCACTTTTGCCCCCGCTTGTTTTTACCGATGCCGCCAAAATAGAAAGCACGTTTTCCCACGCCTCTTCCCCGCCTATGAACTCAGCCAAGGGGAGCATGTCGAATTTATTTTTTAATTCTTTTAAGCGTTTGTCGCTATGTGCCGCACTGTCGTTATTTGCCCTTAACCCGGCAGCCCTGAATTCCATTTCTTCTTTTTCCGGCACTCCATCCGGGATTTCAACATCTTTGAGCGGATGCCCGTGCCAGCTCATTACCGCCGTCAGCAGGTGTTGGTTTATCCGGCACTCCCATTTCGAGCGTATTTCGCTTGCCGTTACTGTTTTTTTCCCAAGCTTATGGTTCACAAGCATCAAAAGAATGTTGGCAAAATCTTGAAAAGAATTGGCTTCTTGCCCCAAAGTCAATATATTTTTCTTCGCGCTCCTGATAAAAGTTGCTGCCAGGTTCAGGTCCGAGGAGTTTGCCATTATCACAATGGCGTACAACAGCCCATAAACGCCGGGCATTTCTTTGCGCTTATCGCCCCTCAGCTCTTGCATGTATTCCAAGAAACCTGCGCCCAATACCAATGCTTTTTCTGCATTCCCTGCCAAAAGTTCAGAAAAAAACAGGCTCTGGGGTGGCACGTTAAGTTTTTCTGTAAGCCCTGCCACCTTTTTCCGGGGCAGTACCAAATGTGCGCACGACAGGTAATTGTACTTAATATAGGGCAAAACTTTTATTTCGGGGGAAAGCATTATGTCTCCCAGGTTATCAAGGAAATAATAAGGGAGGTTAAACGGCAGTTTGGACAAAAAACTGTCCCTGTGCTTAACTTCCATTTGGGGGAGGATGGGCAGTATAAACTTCAGGTTGCCAAGTTCGTACAAAGCAGACAATATTTTCATGTCCCTATCTCGTGAATAATAATAATAACTTTCGGAACCCGATAATTCTTTTTGCAAATATTCTTTATTCTGCGAAAGGATTGCAAGCTTTATTTTTGTCTCGTCCTCTTGCCAACTATGGGTGCGGAGCTTAAATTCTTTGTAGACTTTGTCAACAAGGCCTTTTTCTGTACTGATCGCAAACAAAATCCCATAAACCCTTTGGGGGACTAAAGCCACACCTGCGTTATATGTTTCCAGCAAACCTTTAGCAAAGAAAGAATCGATACATCTTGACACCGCCTGTTTCCTGATATTTACATACTTGGGCAATGAAACAACTATGCTTTCGGTAAGCCTTTTCAGTTCTGTCCTTGACCGGGGGTGGTCAATCAATACCAAGACTTTTAGTACAATCCTCTCAATATCGTTGAGTTCAAAATTCACAAGCCCTTCCGGGAATGTTTCTTTTGCCCCAAATCCAAACAGATTAGCTGACATAAGGTTTTTTTGTAAAAATAATAAATAAATTACCGTACTAACTATCCTTTTTTGTTACCCTCCTGATTTTTATCCCCAGGTATGCAAACAATATCGACATTAACGGGCTGATTATATTAAAAAAGGCATACGGGGCATAAGCCATTGTATCAACGCCCAGGACCCTCGACTGCGTTGCCCCACATGTGTTCCAAGGAATCAGTACAGAAGTCATGGTGCCGCTGTCTTCCAGTGTGCGGCTCAACAGTTCAGGTGCAAGTTTTTTGTCTTCATATGTTTTCCGGTACATCCTTCCGGGAACTACAATTGCCAGGTACTGATCGGATGCTGTAGTGTTGAAAAAGATGCATGTTCCCACTGTTGATGCAACTAGGCTCCCTGTACTTTTTGCATACTTTACAATTGGCTGCGTTATCCTTTTTAGCAAGCCTGCCGATTCCATAATCCCCCCAAAGACCATTGCCGACAGGATAAGCCATATGGTGTCGAGCATACCGCGCATTCCCGAAGTGCTCAATAGATCATTTACGTTTGGATTGTCGGTTGTCAACGAAACATCCCCAAACATAGATCGCATCACAGAAATGTACGAAGCTTTAATGAAATCGTTTGTTATCCCTGCAACTTCTGTTATAATATGCGGCTGGAATATAATTGCGGCTATGCCCCCCAGCATAGTCCCTGCAAACAATGCAGGCAGGGGGGGGACTTTCATAACAATTATCGTAATCAAAACAACAGGCACCAAGAAAAGCAAAGGGTTTGTGCTAAATGTCCCGGCAATAGCTGTTTGTACATTTTCAACATCTACCGTGGCTTCAGAAAAATCGTAACGGAATCCCCATGCAAGGAAAATAATAAGGGTAAGTATCATCGATGGCACTGTTGTATATGCCATGTAACGGATATGTGTAAACAAATCGGTCCCTGCCATGGCAGGTGCAAGGTTGGTAGTGTCGCTCAATGGCGACATCTTGTCCCCGAAATATGCTCCGCTTATAATTGCCCCTGCAACTACGGCCTCGCTCATCCCCAATGCCTTGCCTATGCCTAGCAACGCAACACCAATGGTTGCAATAGTCGACCACGAACTGCCTGTCGCCACGCTGACAATGGCACTTACAACCACGGCGGTAAACAAAAAAAGTTTTGGGTTTACAATCTCCAGTCCGTAATAAATCATTGCGGGGACAACCCCACTTAACATCCAAGTACCTGCCAGCGAGCCAATCAACAACAGAATCAGTATGGAAGGCATGGCAGAACCTATGGTGGATACTACTTTGTCGCGTATATTATACCATTTTAGCCCCAACCGGTGAGCAATCAAGCCTGCAATTGCTGCCGATACAATCAGTGCAATTTGGTTGGCCCCCCCTAGAGTGTCTTCAAATAAAACAACATTGAGGGTCAATAGGCTTATTAAAATAATTATTGGGAAAAGTGCTTCAAGAAGGGATGCTTTGCGTTTCATTAAAAATTAATTTTTGTTTTTAAAAAGCCAGCAAACTAATATTTTATATTTAAAATGGTACATTCTATCCTAATTTATTCAAAAAAAAGGTAGTTTGTTACCAAAAAACACACAAAATATCAGGATTCCCCAGAAAAACAAGGACAAAATATCACTTTGCAAACGATACCCAAAAGAATTTTGAAAAAACAGGCTCGGGACCGTCACTTTTCCCGGTAGCGGAAAGAAAATAGGATTAGGTTCCAAAAGGGGCGCACCATCAGCGAACACTGGTTGCTAATTTTGCAAGAGGTAGGCAAACAATCTGAGAATCTTCGAACGATACGAAAAAATCACCTTCTGTTGAGGGTTTCACTTTTAATACAAGCGGATTAAGCAACGAAAAAATCACCCCTCGCCCCTCTCTACGTATAGCTGTGCTGCCTCCACCCTGGCAACAACGATATTTTCACCTTTGTCTATAAAACCGGTTACTGCCACGGCATCATAAATATCGTTTTCAATGATTACCTTCCCGCCAGGGCGCAAGACCGTTTGGGCTGTCCCCTTTTTACCTTTTAGCGTAAGCAGCGAGTTTTCAATGCTTACATATCCCTCGCTTTTATTTTGGACTGTTTTCAAGGCTAAGTTTTTAAACGGGCCTGATTGCGCCGAAAAAATCCTGTTCCCAAGGTACAACGCCAAGGCAAAACCTCCGAATATGCCAAGCACCACAGTTGTTACGGCAGTCCCAACGCCACGCAATTCAACATGTTCAAAATCGAAGTCCACATTGTCGATAAGGCTAAGTACCAAGCCTGTAAAAATAAATACAGCCCCTAGTATACCTGCGGCGCCAAAGCCGGGGACAACAAATATCTCAAGTGCCACCAGTATGATCCCCAGGACAAAAACAACTATTTCCCAGTTTGCTGCCATCCCCTCAAGGTACAGTGGTGCAAAGTAGGCAACTGCCGCCAAGATTGCAACCCCCAGAGGGAACCCTATCCCGGGCGATTGCATTTCAAAATATATCCCGCCGATAATTGCCATTATTAAAATCCCTGAAACTACAGGGTGTACAAGCCAGCCGATAATCCTCTCGATCCACGAAGGGGCATATTCTACTATTTTGTATTCTTTAATCCCGACTTTGCCTAAAACTTCATCAACGGTTTCGGCAGTACCTTCGCAATAGCCGTTCGCAATCGCCTCTGAAGGGGTGAAAGTAAGGACTTGCCCTGTGTCCGTTACCCCTTCGATATAGATCCTTTCGTCAACCATTGCTTCGGCAATTTTAGGATCCCGTTGCCATTGGTAAATAGTGTCGTTGCCCGAAATAATTGTGTCTTTCCCATGTGCCTCGGCAGTAGACCGCATGGTAGAGCGCATATAACTTTGGTATTTGTCGGGCATGGCCTGTCCGGTTTGGTTGACTACCGTTACGGCACCAATGCTTCCCCCAGGACGCATATAAATACTGTCGCAGGCAATGGAAATTAATGCACCGGCCGATGCTGCATTGTTGTCGATAAAAACATAAACAGGTATTTTGCTCCCCAGTATCTTCGTACGGATTGAATCTGCATCTAAAACAGTCCCGCCATAGGTGTTCATATGGATAAGTATTATGTCGGCGCCCATAGTATCTGCCGCATGAAAAGCTTGCTGGGTTTGTCGCCATGTCGCTTTTGTGATTTCCTGTTTAATATTGAGCTTATAAACCAGTTTTTCGCTGCCTTCCATGCCTGAACCCGAAAAAACAAGGAATGCAAAAATTATCGGCAGTATGTTTTTTAGTGACCTCATCCTATATTTTATATTCCGCAATTTCAGAAATATTTTTTAATTGTCGAAAGTAATTGTATGATTTAATTTAGTAAAAAAAGAAAGGGCAGCTCAACAGCTACCCTTAAAATGTTAACCCCCAAACACACAATATGGGAAGAACCCCATATGCGGTGCTAATATATGAATATTTTTTTAATTGGTCAAGTTATTTTTTATTTAAAAAAAATTATGATGAACTGTTTTTTTGTGCATACCCCTAAAAATATTTAACTGATGCCATAATGTTTCCTGCTTCCCCTAATCTTAACTTAATTATAGTTATGCGGAAAGAGGGACACCTCGAATGGTCCCAACAATCCATAGTATTCTAAATACATCCCGCCTAGTGCTTGTTGGCCCTCCGGTGCATAGTTCCAGTCGTGCGGGCCGTGTATCAGTTTGTCATTGTGGCGATAGAAATACCCAAAGGTATTCTTCAAGCTTCCTGTCACCTGCACCTCAACAGTGTTCTCTCCTGTTTTTACCAAGTCCGAAATGTCGAGTTGGTAAGGAGGGAAAGCTATAATCCCGGCTTTTTTGCCATTTACAAGCACATCGCAAACAGTGCCTTTCCATTTAGGCAACGACACGATATAATCCCCGCCCTTTTGCCCGTTAAACTTCTGGGCATAAGAAACTTTCTGGGAGTAATAGGGAAGGCCTGCATCAACCCAGTTTTTTGTGCCAATAGGTTTTGTGCCCTCAATTTCGAATCCTGCCACCAGAGGACTTAGGCTGAAATCTCCAAGTATGTACACAGGCATAACTTCCGCAAATACCGACATACGGGGGGCTTTTAATCTTATGGTGTTCTTCCCTTTTTTCACGAGGTTGCCGATTTTAAAAACCGGGAAATGGCGGTCAACCCAGAATTTCCCTTTTTCAGGCACAACAAGATTCCCATTTACCGACACGCTCCACAATTCAGGGTGTTCAACTACCGCTTTTAACCCGGCAATAAGTTCATCGGCAGCATTGTCCGAAACATTAAAATGATAGTCAACTTCAAAACCTGAGCCTTCCTTAAACAGCGTGTCCATGGCAACGTAATTTTGGCGGTACTGGATTTTATGCTGCCAGGGGTTACCAAAATCAATGCCGTTTTCCTCAAATAGCCCAACAAGGGCTTTCATAAAATGGATGTCCCTCTTTTCGGTTTTTTCAGTCCTTATGTCCAGGTAGTCTATCGTTAAAATATTATCCGACAACCTTTTTGTTTCCATATCCCCAAGCATTTCAACTTTTGTCATCTTTTCGGGCAGGGCTTTCAGTCCCGGGGCTTTTTCTTTTTTGTTGGAAATAAAATACAAGGCACTTTCCAGAGGGAAAAGTTTTGTTTCAAAGGCAATCCCATTTTCTGTCTTTTCAGAGGGGACAATATTTTGCACATCAAAAAAAAGGTCGAGCTTTATAAGCGATTTCCCCTCTGCCGCGATTTTTGCTTCAGCGGTTTCTGTTTCGCTGCTGTTTACGACAAACAGCAATTGCCCATCGCTCAAGATCCGGCGTTGGTGAAACAATTCTTTGTTCTCTGCCAAATCAGTAATCGAAAATTTTTGAGTTTTCATTAATTCAAAAACCACTTTGTCTTCAATTGTCCCGACTGTTTTCCACTGTTTAGGGTATTTGGCTTTCAATCTTGAAACTTTGGGGTTGATTTCCCCATCTACACGTTCAATTTCTTTTCTGAACGACAACACTTTCCCTCCTTGCGACAAGAATTCTTCCAACATTTCGCAAGTATTCAAGTCTATGTTCTCCATTTCATGTGGTATGACCAACAACTTATAAGCCCGTTTGCCAACAATCAATTTCCCGTTAGATACAGAACCAAGATCCCTCAAAACTTTTTCAGAACCAAGGTCATATTCAAAATGTTTTTTCTCAAGTTGGTAAACAAAATATTTGAAGTCATGGCGGATGCTGTCAATCAAAGGGTTTTTCTCAACACGTGAAAAATACATCCATGCCGATGTGTTGGGCTGCAACACGAGCGTTTCGTTAATTTGCTCTCCGGTAGCTGTAGCCATGCTTATGCGGGCAAGGTAGTCTCCCATGATCCTGTAATCTTCCCACCAAGGCTCTTGGTATGAGAACGTTGGGGGGTAATCAAATTTACGGACACCTTCCATGTTGAAATATGAGAGGTGCTGGTTTACAAAATTTACCCCAAGTACACATTGCCAGTCGGCAAGCTGCTTATATTTTTTGAAATCCATCTCGTATCCGCCGCCGCCATATGTTTCGCTTAAAGTGCGGATCCGCCCTGCCTGGTTCGCAGCACTGCGCAGCTCGCGTATGGCCCGGGTATTTCCAAATTGCCCACCTAGCCCGTCTTGAATAAATTTACACCCCAACATATCGACAGCCGGTTGTTGGTGCCAAATGTAAAAAGCAGCTTCGTCCAGGCCATCTGTCGGTTCCGGCCATCCGTGTTCCCAATAATGCCCGGTAAAATCGAGGTTGTTTTCTTCGCAATAAGCATAACAGGGTTTTGCCCAGCGATCAACAAAAAGTTCCAACAATAATTCATAATAGTCGTGCCTTGTTTTTTTCCAGTCGCCCACCTCATAAACAAGCGAAGGCAAACGTTTTTTCAGGTCGTATCCCCAGCGTTTTTCAAAAGATCCCCATAAATCCGGGGTCCACCGGATGACAGCGCCCCGGGGCATGGCAGCTTCCAAGTTCGGCTCATCGGTGAATATGCCTTTTACTGTGCCACCAAAATCGGGCTTGTTGTATTTTTCATATGCCCGCATGGTAATTTCAAGGAATTTTTCGGTAACCCCGGGGTAAAGCAAATCAACATAAGAAAAACCTCCATACCAAGGCGATTTCCGAGGGCAAGCTTTCTTGAAAAGATAAAAACGCCCCTTTTGCCCGTTCATCCCCCTGTAACTATCGCTTATGTCTTCAAACCCCTCTCCTGCCTGTTTTAATATCACCTCAAAAGTTTCTGTTTCATCAACTTTCAATTCCTCTTGTACTTCGCAAAGCAGCCCCGTGCCGTTCTGGTAGGAGTCGGGCATTTCGGCAGGCACATGCCCCCCGGCAAAACCGGAAGGGTATGAGTTCTCATCGTAAATCCAGACATTCATCCCCAGCTCTTTGCCCTTCTTTACCGTAAAATCAAATAATTGAGACCACTCATCCGACAGATAATCAGTGATCAAGCCCGGGCGGGGATGAACAAAAACCCCTCCTATCCCAGCCTTTTTGAATTCTTCCATCTGGAAATCAATCCCTTCTTCGGAAATGCTGTCGTTCCAGTCCCACAACGGCGCGCTCCGGTAACCGGCAGGGGGATCTGCCCAAAAACTTTTAAGTTCAGGGTACGAATTTATTGCCCCACAGGGTGTCTCATTTTTCTGGCAACTAACAAACAATGTTGCCGTCAGTGCCATCAAGGCATAAATACCTGTTTCGAATTTAAATTTGTTCATAGTTTATGATTTTATTAGTATTGGTTTTTTAATCTGCCAAGATTCCATACGGGCATAACAGCCATGCTATTTTTCAATATAAAACACTGAATCAAAAGGTTTAAGGTTGAGGTGCAACGTGGTACTTTCCCCCTTTTTGCCGCCATTTAAGCTTACATCAGCAGAAAAGACAGCCCCATTGTGTGGATCCCATTTTTCAAGTACATGTTTTCCCCTTAGTTTTACATGGGCATCAACCTGTGTGTCCCCGATGTTCGCAAAATAATAAACGTCTTTCCCCTCAACAACTTTGTGGATATAGCGTAAGTTTTGGATTGTAGGATAATCAACGTCATACAAAATATCAAAACTGCCCAAAGCCTCAAGTATTGCCTGCCCGTTTGGTTGTTCAATAAAAACCGCTTTCCCCTTGGCTTTGACCGATTTTGTTTGCGCACCCTCAAACACAAAAGAACCCATAAGTTGCTCTATTTCCGAGTCTTTCCCAAATTCAGAAGAACGGGCAGGGAGTTGCGTAGTAAAAATCACTTTCCCTCCTTTTTTATGGAATTTTGCAATTTTTTCAAGGTTTGATACAGATATTACCTTACAGGAAGGGACAATAAGTAAATCAAACTGTTCCATGTTTACCTTATTGTTTAAGATAAGTTTCCCGCCAGAAATGTCGCATCTTTCATCAAGCACTTCTGGATGGATAAAAGTAAAATCTTTGCCTGCAACCTCGGTAAGCAGGTTTGCCAAATCAACATAATCTGTGTTTGGTATTTCCACTCCCCCCTTATAGTATCCCAACGGGCCATCCAGGCAATGTCCTGCCTGAAGGTTCTGTATAGGATAGAGCATTGCGATGTCGGCGACATGGCGGCCTTCTCTTTGCAAAATAAGGTTTAAGCGTGCAAGGAACTGGTTGAATACCTTTAAACTGTCGGCGTAAAGTGGGTTCCGGAAAGAGAGTTCCGGCTTGAACGTGACATTTTCATCATCATACCAAACTGCGTGAGGGATTAGCATATTGATCCCTTTGGCATACTGGTCCATGGCAACAGAAAATATTTCCCCCCAACTAATATTCCCCATAGCACCGTATGTTTCTGACATGACCAGTGTTTTGTCCCAATTATAGGCAGAAGAACTTACAATTTTATAGAACCGCTCTGCCGGGCGGTTGCCCCCTATTTTGTCTATACCCGGAATGTCTTGATATTTAAAGCATTTCATAAAATCGCCCGAAACGCTCACCGGGTTCAGTATTTCTTCCTGATCCTGATGCCCCGTTGCATAAAGGCCATGGTCGGCCGACCAATAATTGACAGCCTTCATGAAACCTTTGGCATATAATTCTGAACGGAAACCGAACAGATAGTCCCTGGCGGCGGCAGTCTCGCTGCCAATGTCGTACCAAAGGGCAGGATAATATATTTCAGGATCGAAGCGATATTTTTCATTGAATTTTTCATTGAACTTACCGGTCCACATACGTCCTTTGGCTCGGTACATGGTAGGCTCGTCAAAGAATGTCCCGGTTATTACACTTCCAAAATATTCGGAAAAACGCTCATAATACTCCTGATGTGTCAACTTTACAAAGTTACTAACCGCAACCGGATCTAGGTAATCGACAATGGGATCGCCGTCTTTTACGCACATAAAAAACATCAATTTCCAGTCGCCTTCCGGGGCAGTCCATTGCAGTTCCCCTCCGTTTATGTGCTTTCTCAGGTTAATCCGTTTCAACGACGAACTTTCCATCGCAACTGCCGCCATCAACTGTCCCTCAGGGATTTTCATACTAATTTCCGTACCATAAATATCGTATTCTATTTTGTCTAACCTTTTTATTGTTTGCCCCGGGAATTTTTGCTCAAAACGGCCAATGCCATCGGCGTTGTTTGCGCCCATGCCCCCGCTTGGGAATCCATATTCATCGTACAAACACATGGTAAGCCCTAATTTTTTCGCTTGTTTTAATGCTGCGCCATAAACCTTAAAATATTCGTCCGACAAATATTCAGGTTGGAATTTGTCGCCAAAAGGCAAAATACCAAACCCGCCATAAGCACATTTTTCCTTGAAGCCCAACATTTGTTTTTTTATTTCAGTTGAATCAACCAAAGTATTGTTCCAGAAATAAAGGGCTTGGGGCAAATAAGCTACGTCAGGGTTTTCAAACATTTTTTTCGAAGGGAACGTCCCTTGCCCGTTGGCGAAGACAACTGCAACAATGAACATTGTTGCAAAAAAAATAATCTTTCCCATTGTTGTTTTAATTATCTGGTTAAGTTACACGAATTGACCGGGATTGCTTGCAGCCCATTCAAAGCCGAACAACGTAAGTTGCGAAAAAAAACGCAATCAATAAAATCCTTAGCATATCTGGACCACTTCCATGCCAAGCATGAAAGCAAATTTTTTAATTTTCCCTGCAATATGTCCAATTCCTATTGCGCAGTGGTGTGCCGGTCCCTGTTTCGACCATTGGTCAATAAACTCTCTTGCGCCTATCGAAAAGCGGTAGCGGCTGTTTGTATTCCCGATTTCCAAAACCGGGCCGGGGACAGATTCCCCTTCTGCCACCAGCAAAAACAAGCCGTCTTTGCCCTGTACGACCGAAAGCAAGGTCACATCGCCATGTTTCACGGTCATTTGTATGGACAAGCCTTTACCGGGCTTTCCGTGGTAAACGGGCAACGGCACTAACTGCACCCGGCCTTCGGCAATGGCAAAATGAGCCGGACCATCGTGACCTAGCATCACAATATCATCTTCGAAATCCATTGCATAAAACTCGGAAAAAGAACCGCCTGCGCCAAATGTGTCCATAATTTTCATTGCTTGCGCATTTTTTACTTCGCATTCGCCCGCAACCGGGATGTTTTTGCCCGTAAGCAAAGTGTTTCCGGCAATTACCGAGGTGACAATATTTTCATATTCATTGCCCCCTGCCCCTTCGTAATAATATGCCATTGAGCCTAATTTATGGGCATCTACTAATCTATCGAGGGCTACCGAGGTTTTTGCCGCACGTAAAATTTCACCTTCTTCACACGCTGGCGACACGTCAAAAATTTGGTGGAACTCCTCGATTTTTTGCCGCACATCCGCTTGGCTTGCCCCGTCCCTGTATTTTTTCAGTTCGCACATTTCGAGTATTTCTATGTGGGTGCCGAATGTCGCCGATTGCTGTGCAAGGTCGGTATATACATCGAGCATCCCCCCGTAATAATGCCCCAGAATGCCCAACCTGTTTGCCCGCATCGAGTACGAAACATGTGCAGCTCCTACCCATTCCCTGATTTCTGCCCAGGCCTGTTCTTCATGTAAATATCCTGTCACAACCTCGTACTTTATCCCCGAACGGTTAAAAACCCCTGCAATTTCGGGGACTGAACATGCCTGGCAATGCGCAAGCCACTCACCTGTCATTTTCCCCCTGTCGCCCAAAGCGTTAAATTCCTTATAATCAATGGCAGGCACAGGTTGCAGGTTTAGGATGACCACAGGTACTTTTAACTTCTGCGCCACTGGCAAAACGGTGGAGGAAAGGGCATAGGTAGAAACATACAGGAACACAAGATCCACATCGTTTGTTTTTAGCAAATCTGCTGCCCCGGCCGCTTTTTCAGGCGAATCCACCAACCCGGCATTAACGACTTGCGCACCTAACCCGGCAAGCCTTTCTTCAATAAACCCCTGATAGCCTTCCAGCCTCTCCAGCAATCCGTCAAACTGCCCCCAATAAGTATCAAGCCCTATCCCAAACAATCCAATTTTTTCCACTTTTATATATTTTTTGTTATTTTGGCAAATAATTAGAACTGCCAAGTTACAAATGATTTGCGTGATTTTTTGTTTTATTTCTGGCAAGAATACTTTAATTTTTGACACTAGGGTAAATATTGTTAGAATAAAATACGAACAAGCAGTTAAGTATCTTTTTGATTTATATGCAAGAGAAATTAAAAAACAAAATATCCTACCCGGCGATTCACGAAACCGATGAAAAACTGGGATTGCTCGTCACTACTTCGGGCTTTCAACTTATCCTGCCCCAACAGGCTTACCCACCGGAAGGGCATCCGCAGACCCACTGTTATAGTTATCAGTCAGGGAGGGTGTTGGACGAATACCAAGTTGTTTACATTACCAGTGGGAAAGGGACTTTTTCTTCGACACAGGAGAAAGGGGCGATATTAAACGAAGGCACGATATTTATCCTTTTCCCCGGGGTATGGCATACTTACCGGCCTTTGCCAGAAACAGGCTGGGAAGCTTACTGGGTCGGTTTCCGCGGGATTTTTGCAGAAAAACTCACTACAAACGGGTTGCTGGAAACAGACATGCCTTTTTTTGAAATTGGGCATAACGAGGCAATAATCAAACTATTTCAGGAAATAAACGAACAAACCAGACGTGAAGAACCCGGCTCGCAGGCACTCTTGGGAGGAATAGTAATGCACATGTTAGGTTATTTATACCATTTCCGGAAAAACGAATTATTTGCCAACAAAACAGCCATCCCGCTCATAAACAAAGCAAAAACAATAATGCGGGAACATATTTCGAACAATATAACCGCCGAAGAGGTTGCCTCAAAATTAAACACCAGCTATTCTTGGTTCAGGAGGACATTTAAAGAATACACTGGTTTTTCCCCGGCACAGTTCATCATCCAGTTAAAAATCCAGAAGGCAAAAGAAATGCTCTCGCAAACCAACTTTCCCATAAAACAAATCGCGTTAAGCCTTAACTTCGAGACGGTTGGTTATTTCTCGACTTTTTTCAAACGGGCAACCGGACTAAGCCCACTTGGGTATAGGGCTTTGTGCAGGAAGGGATAACCAAATCGCGGGCTACAAGTACAAATGGAACTTATTCTAAAATACCCACTAAACACGAAGAATAAATCAACACCAACCCAAACAATCTGTTTAATTGGACCTAACCCCTGCCATAATGAAAAATCAGGACAAGCAGCGTTGCATTAATTTTTAACCGATCCCCAAAATATCCACACTTTTATATATTTAATTACTTAAATTACTACTTTTGTGGATGCGTTTATGAAAGTTCAAAAATAAAAACATAAAAAATGAAATATCTTATAGTTGGGGGTGTTGCCGGAGGGGCGACAACAGCAGCCAGACTAAGGCGCATTGACGAAAATTGCAAGATTATAATGTTTGAACGGGGCAAATATATTTCGTACGCCAATTGCGGGTTGCCATATTACATTGGCGGCACAATTTCCGACCGCGACAATTTATTTGTGCAAACCCCGGAAACGTTCGGGAAACGTTTCAACCTTGAGGTACGCAACCTCTCAGAAGTTACCGAAATAAACCGCAAAAACAAGGAGGTAACAGTTAAAAACCTAAGCAACGGCGAAACCTATACTGAAAAATACGACAAATTGGTGCTTTCGCCCGGTGCAGAACCTGTAAAACCGCCCCTTCCGGGAATAAACCAAGAGGGTATTTTCACCATGCGCAATGTTCCAGACACCGACAAAATAAAAAAATACATAGAAGATAAAAAACCCCGCCATGCGGTGGTCGTTGGGGCAGGTTTCATAGGGCTCGAAATGGCAGAAAACCTTCACGAACAAGGAATAAACGTAACAATTGTAGAAATGGCAGGCCAAGTGATGACCCCGCTGGATTATTCAATGGCGGCACTTGTGCACCAACACCTAAAAACAAAAAACGTAGAATTTTACCTAAACACGGCCGTTGCTTCATTTGCAAAAGCAAAAAGCGAAAGGCTGGAGGTAAAACTAAGCACATCTCGCACAATTGAAACCGACATGGTAATACTGTCGATAGGCGTACGGCCGGAAAGCAAACTGGCAAAAGATGCAGGATTGGAAATAGGAGAAACCAAAGGGATAGTCGTAAATGAATATTTACAGACATCAGACGAAAATATTTATGCGCTGGGAGATGCCATTGAATTTACCAACCCGGTAACAAGAACCCGGATGATAACCTATTTGGCAGGACCGGCAAACAAGCAAGGGCGTATTTTGGCAGACAACTTGGTAAACGGCAACAAAAAAACATATAAAGGAGCGATAAACACCGCCATAGCAAAGGTGTTCGACCTAACGGTTGCCGCTACAGGGGTTTCCGGGAAAATGCTAGGAAAGCTAAACATGCCTCACATCGATTCCATCACCCACGCCTCTTCTCATGCGGGATATTACCCCGGTGCGTTGCCCATGTCGATAAAGATTTCGTTTTCACCGGAAGACGGGCGTTTGCTTGGCGCACAGATTGTTGGCTACGACGGCGTTGACAAAAGGATAGACATCTTTTCTTCGGCAATACAACGAGGGGAAACTGTTTACGATTTAATGGAAATAGAACATGCTTATGCCCCGCCTTTTGCTTCGGCAAAAGATCCGGTAAACATTGCGGGGATGGTCGGAGAAAACATATTGGAGGGGGTGACAAAAATAATATCGTGGAGGGACATAAACGAAGGGCGCAAAACTAACTTGTTCCTTCTAGACATAAGGACACGCGACGAGTTCGAACTTGGCTCGATAGACGGTGCCATAAACATACCGCTGGATGAATTGCGGGAACATTTAGCCGAACTTCCACGCGACAAAAAAATAGTGGCATTCTGTGGCGTTGGACTGCGGGCCCATGTTGCCTGCCGTATTTTAAGCCAAAATGGGTTCGACGCATACAACCTGTCGGGAGGGCTCAAAACTTACGAAACTGCCAGCCAGAAACAAAGCAACGAAGATATTTTTGCAAATGATTACATAGGAAACGATGACCACATTTACCAAGGCAAAAAGCAAGGGGTTGACATTGATTTTGACAATAAAAATTTAAAAACGGTAAATGCCTGCGGGCTTCAATGCCCCGGACCGGTGCTAAAATTGAAACAATCTGTTGACGAAATGGAAACGGGCGAAATGCTCCGCATAACAGCATCAGATGCAGGTTTCTACAAAGACGTGCAATCATGGGCAAACATTACCGGCAACGAAGTGGTAGAACTAAACCAAAACGGAGCAGAAATTTCGGCGACAATAAGGAAAGGGAAAGCCGCAACAGCAAAAGCCAGCAACAACACTGTAGGCAAAAATGCCACGCTTATATGTTTTAGCGATGACTTGGACAAGGCTCTTGCAACTTTTGTCATCGCCAACGGCGCAGTAGCTTCGGGCAAAAAAGTAACCATTTTCTTTACTTTCTGGGGCTTGAACGTCATAAAACGCCAGCAAAAACCGGAAGTCAAAAAAGACATGTTCGGCAAAATGTTTGGCATGATGATGCCGTCGTCGAGCAAAAAACTGGGGCTTTCTAAAATGAACATGGGCGGGATGGGGCGCAAGATGATGCGCACGGTAATGAAAGACAAGCATGTTGACTCGCTCGAAAGCATGATAAAAACATCGATGGACAACGGCGTTGAGTTTGTGGCATGCCAAATGTCGATGGACGTAATGGGCGTTAAAGCCGAAGAGTTCATAGAAGGCGTACAAATAGGAGGCGTTGCAACATACCTTGAACGCACAGAAGAGGCAAACCTCAATTTATTTATGTAGGCTAAGGTTATGTTTTATTTAACCTGATCCCAAGATATGTCTTTTAACATTTTGAGGATATATGAGTTGAGTTCAGGTTTCGCTACCGCTACTGGAAAAAAGCAGTTAAAGAATAAACGTAGCTGCTTTTTATTTTACATATGCAGATAGATTAAATGCAAATAACAAGCAAGGGACATAAGGGAATTGCCCCCTTTGCAAAAGCCCGTATTGCCATCATCAAAAAACTAAAAGGGTCGGTATTTATTTTATGCGGTATAAATTGCACATACACAAACTACAAGGCAGTTAAAGGCAAAAGACGGGGAATCTGCATACGGGAAAAAAGGCTTTTGCCTTTTCACCTTCTATATGTCCTCAAAATCAACGTTCGTATAACTTTGGGAGGCGTGGTCTTCCAAAATTACTATCTCTTCCTCTACCTTGCCCTCTTCTCTAACCGTGTCCTCGGCCTCTTCTTGTTCAGGCTGTTTTTCACGTATGTAAGCAATTACTTTTTCTAAACTGTCGACAAATTTGCCAAAATCTTCTTTGTAAAGGAAAATCTTATGTTTTTCGTATTGAAAATTGCCATTGTCAACATATTTCCTTTTACTTTCGGTGATGGTTAAATAATACTCATCATTCCGTGTACTCTTCACATCAAAGAAGTACGTCCTTTTGCCCGCCCTGATTACTTTAGAATGAATTTCCTGTTTGAAACTATCCTCGGCTCCCTTTGCGTCTTTTTTGTCAACACTTCCCATTCCTTGCTGTTTTTTTTGATTTTCTACCAATGTTTAGTTTATCCAAAAATAGAAAAATTATTTTAATATCCTTCGGGGGTACGACAAATTCCGTTTTTTACCAAAACAACGGATGAAATTATTGCATTTCTTGGCAAAGATTGTGTTTTTTATCATGTCGCCAATTGAGGGGCGTCACTCAAAGTGACACTCTAACTAAGGATCTCATGAGGAAAAGATAAAGCCACGAGGCTTGCTGCCAGGATTACCCAACCCGCTTACTTAAAATCCTTCCTGTATTCGGTAGGGGTTTTTTTCATTATTACCTTGAAGTAGTGGTTGAAGTTTGCCAAGTTGTTGTAGCCGCATTCGTAACAGATATGTGTTACGGGCTTGTCTGTTTCGGCAAGCAGTTTGGCGGCAATGCCAATCCTGACGCTCTTTACGTACTCCATGAAGGTTTGCCCGGTTTTTTTCTTGAAATACCTGCAAAACGAACTGGGCTCCATATAAACCAGCTTCGCCACGTCTTTCAGGTTTATGCCCTCCTGTACTTTTTGGAAAACATATTCGTATATCTTGTCGATTTGTTTGCGGTCCTTGCTGTAGGTGTTGGGCAAATCAGAGGGCAAAGCCAAATATTCCCTGTCTTCGATTTTCAGCAAAAGGCTAAAAACCCTCAACAAACCAATATACCTTTCAAGCCCTTTCAGTTCAACCATCCGTTTAAGGGTTATGGCTACTTTTTCGGTCTTGGGCCCTTTGAACAGGATCCCGCTGCTGGCTTTTCTCAATAGCCCTACCACGTCTTCAAGTTCCGGGATGTTAAAAAAATCAGAACTGATTATGTTCTCGAAAAAATGGGTGGTCACGCATTCCGGTTCAACGCCATCCACTGCTTCAAGCACTTCCCAGCAATGGGAAATGTTTGGTCCCAGCAAAACCAAATCTCCCGGCACATAACTGGAAATATGGTTTCCCACTATCCTCCTCCCCGCCCCTTCTGTTATCAGGTTCAGCTCGTAATTGTTGTGTGAATGGATCTTGTCCGAGTCAGGATCCATTTTCAACCTTCGCGTGACAAACGAATGCTTGTTGGGGACAAATATTTTCTCGTAAACAAATTCCACAGTAATGTTTTTTAACCCTAAAAGTTTAAATATAAAATATTTTTTTTGATTACGGTCAAAATTCAATGCAAATAAAACAATATACAAGAAGCAGTGCCGCTCAAAACACATTTTCTTTGTAATTATAGTTTGGATTGTTCCAAACCCAAATATCAGTTATTAAAAATATTAACAACAATAAAAGATGAATTTAAATCTACGGGGGATAATCCCACCAATTGTTACGCCACTGGAAAGCGAAAGCAAAATTGACGAGAAAGGACTTGAAAAACTCATAGAACACCTAATTGCGGGAGGTGTGCACGGCCTGTTTTTATTAGGCACAACAGGCGAAGCTACAAACCTCAGCTATGAGGTGCGCAAAGAATTTATAGCAAAAGCCTGTGCCATTGTAAAAAAACGAGTGCCTGTATTGGTGGGCATTACCGACACCTGCGTTGAAGGGTCGATAGAAATTGCCGATGCATCAAAAAATGCCGGTGCGGACGCACTGGTCATTTCCGCGCCATATTATTTGCCCATAGCGCAGCACGAATTTGTCAGTTACTTAGAAAACCTTGTGCCTGAATTGCCGCTTCCTTTCTTGTTGTACAACATGCCCGGTTGCACAAAATTCCACATGTCGGTAGAAACCGTAAAGAAAGCAAAAGAACTTGGGGCTATTGGGATAAAAGACAGTTCCGGCAACATGGGCTACCTATATGAGCTACAGGAAACATTCAAGGATTCACCCAATTTCTATATTATTTGCGGCACAGAACTGTTCATGCCCGACTCTGTAATACATGGGGGCAGCGGTAGCGTGGCCGGGGGGGCAAACATTTTCCCCCGCATATTTGTCGGGCTATACGATGCCGCAGTTTCCGGCGATATTGAAAAAATCAGAAGATTACGGGAAATTGTCATCCAAATTGAGAAAAAAATATATAATATTGGGAAAGACGGTTCAAAGTATATAAAAACACTAAAATGCGCCCTGGCGGCCATGGGGGTATGCAACGGTTATGTGGCACAGCCCTTTGCCCAATTCGACGGGGAAGAACTTGATTTGATAAAACAAAACATACAAATATTGGGGCAAACTTACCCCGAAATACAAGAAGAATTAAATACCTTAAAAACCAACAGCTAACATGAAACTTCCTCTAATCGACCTAATAGTTTTTTTCATAATTACCCTTGGGAACGTAATATTCGGTGCGAGTTTCTTCTTTAAAAACAAAACATCGAGCCAATTTACGTCAGGAGGGGGAGCAATACCTTCGTGGGTGGTGGGCATGTCTATTTTTGCGACCTTTGTCAGCAGCATCAGCTTTTTGGCATTGCCGGGCAAGGCATACATGACCAACTGGAACGCGCTGGTTTTTAGTTTCGCCATACCCGTGGCGGCCATACTGGCAGTTAAGTTCTTTGTGCCGCTTTACCGAAGCTTGGGCAGCATTTCGGCATACAACTACCTTGAAGTAAGGTTCGGGAGCTGGGCACGCATGTACGCCTCGCTTTGCTACATGCTTACACAGTTGATGCGCACGGGCGCAATCCTTCTTTTATTGGCACTGCCGCTTAACGTACTGTTCGGCTGGAACGTAAAAACAATAATAATCGTTACCGGGGTTGCTGTTACCGCCTATTCCATGCTGGGGGGAATACAGGCAGTGGTCTGGACCGATGCCATACAGGGCATTATACTTGTAGTCGGGGCAATTGCCTGCGCCTCCGTATTGACATTCTCGATGCCAGAAGGGCCATCTCAGGTTTTTGAAATCGCTGCCGCAAGCAACAAGTTCAGCTTGGGGAGCTTTGGGGCAAGCATTTCCGAATCTACATTCTGGGTGGTGCTTATTTACGGGCTTTTCATAAACCTGCAAAACTACGGAATCGACCAAAATTTCGTGCAACGTTACATGACCACCAGTTCCGACAAAAAAGCAAAGTCATCGGCCATGTTCGGGGCATTGCTATACCTTCCGGTTTCGTTGATATTCTTTTACATCGGTACAGCATTGTATTCATACTACACAGCCCAGCCCGGACTGTTGCCTGCCGAATGCACAGGAGACAAGGTATTCCCCCACTTTATTGTAAACGGCTTGCCCAAAGGCGTAACAGGGCTGCTAATTGCGGCAATTTTCGCCGCAGGGATGAGCACGGTTTCTACAAGCGTGAACAGTACGGCAACTATAATTTTATCGGATTACTACAAACGCTATTTCAACAAAAATGCCAGCGAAAAATCAGAAATGAAAGTGCTTTATATCTCGTCAACCGTTTTTGGAGTGCTTGGGGTCATTGTTTCCCTTTCGCTGGTTGGCGTTGAAAGCATACTTGATGCATGGTGGTCGCTGGCATCCATATTCAGCGGTGGTATGCTGGGGCTTTTCCTTTTGGGGTTCATGTCAAAAAAAGTAAGGAACATAGATGCGGCAGTTGGCGTAATTGTAGGCGCATTGGTAATTATATGGATGAGCTTGTCTCCCCTGTATTTCACCGAAGGAAATTTGCTTAAATTCAGGAGCCCGTTCCACAGCAACCTTACTATTGTTATAGGCACACTGGTAATTTTCCTCGTGGGATTTGTGTTGATGAAAATTTCGAAAGGGAAAAAAGAAACAAATAATAACCAATAAAATACCTAAAAATGAAAACTTTATTATTTCTATTGACATTCGCTATAGTAGGTAGCCTTTCGGCTAAAAAAACTACTGACGGCAAAGATGCCATTGTTAAAAATGAGTTCATATACCAAAAAGAAGATGTTAATTTTCCCAGTTGCCATGCATCAACCATTGCAGAAACAAGCGAAGGGCTTATTGCTGCGTGGTTTGGGGGCAAACACGAAAAAAACCCCGATGTTGGGATATGGGTAAGCCGCTTCAGGAACGGGGAATGGACTACTCCCGTTGAAGCTGCCAACGGGATACAACATAAAAACCTGCGTTACCCCACATGGAACCCGGTACTTTTCAACACGGGGAAAGAAATAAAACTTTTTTACAAAGAAGGTCCAAACTGCTCCGATTGGTGGGGGAAAGTAATTTCATCTACCGACAACGGCGTAACATGGTCGTTCCCAATCCGCCTGCCGGAAGAAATTTGGGGCCCGATAAAGAACAAACCCGTGATGTTGCCAAACGGCGACCTTTTATGCCCGTCTAGCACCGAACTTGACGGATGGAAATCGCACATGGAAATAACAAGCGACTTCGGCAAAACATGGGAACGCACCGAAGATCTGGAGCAAGACAATAACGTAGGCACCATACAACCAACGATACTTTTCCATGAAGGAGGTAAGTTGCAGGCACTTTTCCGCAGCAACAACAAAATGATATACACATCATGGTCGAGCGACAACGGAAGGACTTGGACAAAGCTCGAACCAATATCGTTGCCAAACCCTAACTCCGGGATTGATGCCGTGACACTAAAAGACGGCAGGCACGTACTTGCATACAACCACATAATGAAACCCGATGATGGCTGGGGAAGCAGGAATACCTTAAGCCTTGCGGTTTCAAAAGACGGGACAAACTGGGACATGGCAGTTGTATTGGAAAACGACACGGACGAGGAAGCAGAATATTCCTACCCGGCAATAATACAAACTAAAGACGGCATGGTACACATTACTTATACATGGAACCGCAAACTCATAAAACATGTAGTTGTAGATCCGTCAAAATTATAATCTTATCACCCCCGGCTTAAGCCGGGGGCTATACCAAAACAAGCCCATTGGGGCTTTAGCCTCATTTAAAAAATACAACCTTGGACTTGCCTAAAAATGCCAAAGAAAAATTAGAAGCTCAAGTTTATTTACTTCCACCAACTATTAAAAAACCATTGAAAATGAAATTTCTCAGCACCTCTATATTTATACTTTTTTTCATATCGGCCATTGGGCAAAACAACGAAAAACTTACCCGCATAAAATACAACAACCCCGGATTGGTTACAGACTTGGGCGTTGGGCTGTGGGCATGGCCCTTCCCTATGGATTACGACAATGACGGGGATTTGGATTTGCTGGTAAACTGCCCCGACCACCCTTTCAACGGGATTTGGTTTTTCGAGAACAAAACAGGCGAAAACGCCCCTGTCTTTAAAGCCCCCGTTAAACTAACAGAAAGCAAACGCAACCTCCAGCTATCAAACATCAACGGGAAACAAACGGCAATGCTCCCGGGCGTAGCATTCCCAAATTTTTCAAAAACCTTATTCGACGAACCTGACACAATTATTGACGAAAGCTTTTACAGGCACATAATAAAAAAGCCCCGCTTCAACCTGTGGCGTTATGTTGACTACGAAAACGACGGCGACATGGACATTGCAATAGCAATAGACGACTGGAAAGAATATGGCTGGGACAATGCCTTTAACGAAAAAGGGGAATGGACAAACGGGCCGCTGCACGGAACTGTTTATCTTATAAAAAAAGGTAAAAATGGGGAATACGAGCAACCCCAACCAATACTTGCAGGTGGGAAAGCAATAGACACGTATGGCATATCCGGAGCAAATTTCGAAGATTTTGACGGAGATGGCGACTTGGACATAATTACCGCTGAATTTGTTGACAGGCTAAGTTGGTTCGAGAACATTGGCACTAGAAAAAAACCAGAATATGCAGCAGGCAAATTCATAAAAATAGACGGGGAAATATTGCACCTCGACCTTGAAATGATAGTCCCCAATGCGGTCGACTGGGACGGTAACGGCACAACGGACCTCATCGTAGGCGAAGAGGACGGCAGGGTCGTTTTTTTGAGAAACACCGGAAAAAAAGACAAAGACGGGCCTGTTTTTGAACCGCCTGTTTATGTGCAGCAAGAACAACAATACCTTAAATTTGGCGCATTGGCAACCCCTTTTAGCGTTGACTGGGACAACGACGGTGACGAAGACCTTATTTGTGGAAACACTGCCGGATATATAGGTTTCATTGAAAACCTAGGTGGAGGTGAATCCCCGAAATGGGCAAAACCCGTTTACCTGAAAGCCGACGGGGAAACAATATTGATTATGGCAGGAGAAAATGGCTCGATACAAGGCCCTGCCGAACGCAAATGGGGATACACGACCCTTTCTGTGGCCGACTGGGACAACGATGGTCTATTGGACATTGTTTACAATTCTATCTGGGGGAAAATTTGCTGGTTCGAAAACATAGGCACAAAAGAAAAACCGGAATTGGCAGCCTCAAAACCCATTGAAGCCGAATGGGAAGACAAAAACCCAAAACCGGCATGGAACTGGTGGAAACCCGAAGGCAAAAACATTGCAACACAATGGAGGACAACGCCCTATGCCTACGACTGGAACGGAGATGGCTTATTGGACTTGCTAATGCTCGACCACGAAGGGTACCTTGCATTCTGGGAACGCTATTCTGAAAACGGGAAGCTAAAACTTAAGCCCGGAAAACGTATCTTTACCGCACAAGGCAATGAGTCTGAAAAATTCTTCACAAACGGCAAAAACGGGAGGCTAAGGCTCAACACACGTGAAGCCGGAGGCTCAGGGCGCAGAAAACTTTGCGTGACAGACTGGGACGGCGATGGCAGGTTGGATTTCATAGTCAATGGGAAAAATGCCAACTTCCTGCGAAATACAGGGGAAAAGGACGGGCTGGTCGTGTTGGAAGACATGGGTCCTGTTTCCAACGAAAAATTGGCAGGGCACACAACATCGCCAACAATTGTTGACTGGGACAAAAACGGGATACCCGATTTGCTTATAGGTGCTGAAGACGGACATTTTTACTACATGAAAAACTCAAGGAAATAATAACAAAAACAATTCAGAAAATGGTAAACAAAATCTTTATCCAAAAAAAATCAAATGTGCCATTAATAGGCATATTCCTATTCTTGTCAGTAATTTATTCTTCCACAACAAGCTTTGCCCAAACCAGTTCCGAAAAGACTACAAATGCTGAAAAATTAGGTTTCCCCAAAGGCAAGACCATACTTTTGTTGCACTGCGACGATGCAGGCATGTGCGAAGAAGCCAACATTGCAGTACAGGCATATTCTTTGAAAGACCATATCCAATCTGCTTCGGTAATGATGCCCTGCCCCAACGCCGGGGAAATGGTAGAGTGGGCAAAAAAACACCCCAAAGCCGATATTGGCGTACACCTAACCCTAACCAGCGAATGGCAAACCTACCGTTGGGGACCATTGACAGACCCGGCAAAAGTGCCTGGCCTTATCGATCCCGATGGCAAATTCTGGCACGAAGTGCCGGGCGTTGTGGCGCACGCCAGCGCAAAAGAGGTTGAAACAGAAATCCGCGCACAGATTGACAAAATGATAAGCCTGGGCTACCGGCCATCTCATATCGACACCCACATGGGCACGCTTTATGGCTCCGCCGGATACCTGAAAGCATTCCTAAAGGCAGCGGAAGACTACAACATCCCGGCAAACGCAATAGACGTTTCAGACCCTGACGTAATGGCTTTTTACCAAAAAGCAGGCTACCCGATTACAGATGAATATGTGAAATTGCTGAAAAACTACAAACTGCCCAAGCTCGACAATTTTGGCAGCGTACCGGGAGGAAAAACGTACGAACAAAAAAGGGAAAATTTCTTCAAGCTCGTAAGATCGTTGAAACCGGGGCTGACCGAACTTATATTCCACGCTTCAATAGAAACAGACAACCTGAAAAGCATAACAAACTCTTGGCAACAACGCGTTTGGGAAACGGAATTGTTCTCAGATCCTGTCGTGATAAATTTTTTTGAAGACAACGGCATTGTGCTAACAAACTGGACCGAGATAATGGAAAAATTTGAAAGCAAGAAATAAAAAGAGACAATAGATTGTGAGACACAAGACAAGAATTACACATACACACGATAAAAAGCAAAAGCTTCATCGAATCAACAAGTATTTCACCGGGCTGTTTGTCCTGCTTTTTCTTTTTTGCTTGCCAGCAACAACGCCCGGTAGACAAAGTACTTGAAAAATTCCACGACCCAAATTCAAATTATGTTATGGTAACAGCTCCCCGGACCGGGCATAACGGTTATCCTGAGGACTCATTGTCCGCAATACAGCACGCCATAGAAGTTGGGGTTGACATTATCGAAATCAACGTGAAGGTCACCACAGATGGCACAGTGGCCTTAAACCATGACAGGACAATCGACCGCACAAAAACGGTCAAATAGATGAAGCAGTTAAAGATAAACTCAGGTTCGATGCAAACATCGTCCAAACAGGCGAGCCGGAGTTGCTGATACCATACCTGAAGGAGAATGGATTGAGGGGTTGAGGGATTGAGAGCCAACATATAATGCAGGCACTCCCTATCAAGCAACAAAATCGCTTATAATATTTCTATTACGATATATAGATTTTACTGCGGTTTTCGTTGTTCTTTCCCTGCTTTATTTGCTTCACGCTTGGAGTCTTTCTGTACTCTTTCAGCTTCTTTTTTAGTTTGTTTCTCAGCTTTTTTCACTTCAGTCCTTACCTCACCAGGTCCGTTTTTCTTTTCTTTAGGTGGCTTACAGCCAGAGAAAACGATCCCTCCCACCACTAAAAATGATGCAACCATTAGCATGATCTTTTTCTTTTTCATATCGTTAAGCTTTAATGTGTTAAACATTTAAAATCAACACTAAGATATGACATTATATTTAAATAATCCATCGATACCAGCCGCTTTCCGGGTTAAATTCCCTATTTTTGTGGCTTCAATTTTATTTGCACAGAATATTTCGACATGAAGGTATCTTATAAATGGTTAAAAGATTACATCCAATTGGATGAATCGCCCGAAGAAGTGGCCAATATACTTACGCAAACCGGTTTAGAAGTAGGGGCGCTAGAAGAAGTGGAAACCATAAAAGGCGGCATGAAAGGGCTGGTGATTGGCGAAGTGGTAACATGCGAGAAACATCCGGATTCGGATCACCTGAGCAAAACCACGGTTAACATTGGCAACGGAGATTTGCTGCCGATTGTTTGCGGGGCGCCCAATGTAGCTGCCGGGCAAAAAGTGGTAGTGGCTACCGTTGGTACAACATTGTATATGGGCGATGATGAGTTCACCATTAAAAAATCAAAAATAAGGGGAGAAGTCTCACTGGGGATGATTTGCGCTGAAGACGAGATAGGGGTTGGTTCAGATCACGGAGGCATTATCGTACTCGAAGGTCCGGCAAAGGTTGGCATGCCGGCAAAGGATTACTACAAAGTAGAATCGGACTGGATGATAGAAATAGACCTTACCCCCAACCGCATCGATGGGGCATCGCACATTGGCGTTGCCCGCGACTTGGCTGCTTTCATGAGAAAAACAAAGGATGTTGAATATACACGCCCATCGGTCGCCAACTTTAAAGCCGACAACCACGATTTGGAAATACCTGTGAAAATCGATGCCCCAGATGCCTGTAAACGTTATGCCGCCATAACCATTTCCGGGGTTGAAATAAAAGAATCGCCCGACTGGCTGAAAAACAAACTTAGGGCAATAGGGCTTACCCCTATCAGTAACGTTGTCGACATTACCAACTTTATCCTTTTTGAAACAGGACAGCCCTTGCATGCTTTCGATGCCGATAAGATTACAGGCAAAAAAGTAATTGTTAAAACCTTGCCGGCAGGGACGAAATTCACCACGCTCGATGAAGAAGAACGCGAGCTTCACGAAGACGACCTCGTGATCTGCAACACAAAAGAAGGCATGTGCATTGGCGGAGTGTTTGGCGGGGCTGAATCGGGGATAAAAGATACCACAAAAAATATTTTCCTTGAAAGCGCGTACTTCGACCCGGTTTATATCCGTAAAACGGCACGCAGGCACGGACTGAACACCGATGCTTCGTTCCGCTTCGAACGGGGGATAGACCCAAACGGGGTAATCTACTCCTTAAAACGTGCGGCCATACTGATAAAAGAACTGGCAGGCGGCACAATTTCCTCCGAAATTGTGGATGTTTACCCAAACCCTGTTGAAGATTTCAAGGTAGACATATCGTTTGCCAACGTTACACGCCTAATTGGGCAAGAACTGGGCAAAGAACAAATTAAAAACATACTTGCCTCGCTAGAAATTAAAATTGAAAGCGAAGGAGAAAAAGGGCTGTCGTTACTGATACCTCCTTACAGGGTAGATGTGCAACGTGAAGCCGATGTAATTGAAGAGATCCTTCGCATATACGGGTACAACAATATTGAAATACCATCGCTGGTAAAATCATCGTTACAGTATGCCGACAAACCGGACATGAACCAGATGCGCAACTTAATTTCTGAAATGCTCACGGCCCAGGGATTTAACGAGATATGGTCAAACTCGTTGACCAAAACCGGCTATTACGAAGGCTTAACACAATATAAAGAGGGGCAAACGGTAAAATTGCTAAACCCCTTAAGCTCCGACTTGAATGGTATGAGGCAAACTCTTTTGTTTGGAGGGTTGGAAGCTATTGCCTACAATGCAAACAGGCAAAACAAAAACCTTCTTTTTTACGAATTCGGCAACTGCTATTTCTACAAGGGCACACAAATAAAAGAGCGTCCAGAAACAAACTATTGGGAAGAAGAACACCTCGGGTTATTTGCCACAGGTGACAAAACAGGTGAGAGCTGGACAGGTAAAGGGTCGCCGACAACTTTTTTCAGCATAAAAACCTATGCCGAGAATATCCTAAAAAAACTGGGCGTGGCACTGGGGAAACTTCATGTTTCCGAAACTGCCAACGAATTGTTTGAGGAAGGACTGAATTATCAGTTAAACAACAACACCGTCCTCGAAATTGGTGTTGTAGCACAAAAATGGCTTAAGAAATTAAGTATCGAGAGTCCTGTATTTTATGCCGATTTTGACTGGGGGCGTATCATCTTCGAAAAAAGGGGACATAAAACAGTGTTCAAAGAACTGCCTAAATTCCCGGCAGTCCGCCGCGACCTGGCCTTATTGATCGACAAAGGGATAAAGTTTAGCCAAATAAAAGAAAGCGCGTTTAAAACGGAACGCCAAATTTTACGAAGTGTGAACCTATTTGATGTATACGAAGGAAAAGGAATCCCGGCAGGCAAAAAATCATATGCAGTTAGTTTTATCCTACGCGATGACAACCGCACACTGAAAGACAAACAAATCGACAAGACCATGAAAAAAATGCTTTTGGCTTTTGAGCATGACTTTGGTGCGCAGTTAAGATAAGCCGCGAGCCATGCAGAACTATACCAAAGGGATAATATACGCATCAACAACTGCCTTTTTTTGGGGATTTCTGGCCATCGGACTAAAAGTTGCAACACGCAAGGTAGAACCGGTTACAATTGTCTGGTTCCGGTTTGTGGTAGCTTTTATCATGCTTTCTGCATGGCAGGCATTCAAGGATCCTTCGTCTTTTCAAATACTGAAACGCCCTCCCCTGCTTTTGATCCTGGCAGGCATTGCGCTTTCGTGGAACTACCTTGGGTTCATGCTTGGAATCCACTACACTACTCCAAGCAATGCCCAAATTTTTGTACAAATAGGACAGGTTATTCTTGCTGTTTCAGGTTTTGTTATTTTTAAAGAAAAGCTAAAAAGAAACCAGGTAGTAGGTTTTTCTGTGGCTATTTTGGGTTTTTCGTTTTTCTACCGCGATCAGTTGTTTGCCTTTTTTGAAAGCCAGGGGAGATACAACATGGGGGTTTTACTAACCATCTCTGCTGCCGTTTCGTGGGCTGTTTATGCTATCTTACAGAAAAAACTGCTTACAAAACACCCCGCAGAAAGCCTTAACCTTTTCCTGTTCGGGTTGCCAGTTATTATTTTTGCCCCGTTTATTAACCTGGCCCCTTTATTTCAAATGCACTGGACTTGGTGGCTGTTATTGGTTTTCCTAGGGGCAAATACATTTGTCGCATATTCATGCCTTGCCATGGCTTTAAAATACCTTGAAGCAAACAAGGCAAGTATCATATTGATTTTGAACCCAATGATAACTTTTATCACCATGGGGTTATTAACCAAAATGAACGTTGACTGGATAACCCACGAAAGGTTTTCGGGGACAACAATCATTGGGGCAGCCCTTGTATTCTTTGGGGCAATATTGGTGGTATGGAGAAAAAACAAAAAATTACGGCGGTAACCAGTATCTCCTAAAAACAGTGTGTTTAGTCCCTGCTGGCAACTTTGGCCAACAACCTCAATATTTCCAGGTATAGCCAAACCAAGGTTACCATAAGCCCAAAAGCACCATACCACTCCATATATTTGGGGGCTCCTTGTCCGGCAGCCCTTTCAATAAAAGAAAAATCGAGGACTAGGTTTAGGGCAGCTATGGCAACCACAACCAAGCTGAAGCCTATGCTAAGGTTGCTGTTCCCGTAAAGAAAACCCATCTGTGCCCCAAACAGGCCGGCAATAAAACTAACTAGATAGACCAAAGCTATCCCGGCAGTAGCGGCAAAAACACCAAGCATAAATTTTTTCGTAACCTTAACCACCCCCGATCTGTAAAAAAACAACATAGCGGCAAAAACCGCCAGGGTCAGCGCAACAGCCCGCATTACTATACCGTTATATTGCATTTCCAACATGGCTGAAATCCCCCCAAGGAACAAGCCTTCGAAAATGGCATAAATTGGGGATGAAATTGCCGCACTTTGTGGACGGAAAGAAGTAATAATTGCAGTTATGAAACCTCCTATTGCCCCAACCATAAGCCAGGGGGCCACTGCCGACATTGCAGTTTCGGGGTTGGAAAAAATGGCATCGTAAAATTTATTCCACGTAAAGACTGCCGAAGCCACAACCAATAATAACATAAGTGCAGTTTTGTTTACAGTGCCGTTTACCGTCATTGTTTCTGAAACGGAAAAAGAATCACGGTTAAAAACACGCTCTTTAAAAATCGGGTTTGATGTTTTCGATAAATTCATTTCTGTTGTTGTTTAAAGTTTTCAATGTGTCAAATATAAATTCTTATGCCCCAATCAAAAAATTTGCCATAAGTAAAATACTGACATCTTTACATGGATATTATTTGTCAGCCAATATTTCCCTGAAATATGGGCTTGTCAATTCTTCATACAGGGTTTCGCCAAGCTTAACGGCATCCTCAGAATCGCTTTGCTGAAGCCGCAGTGCCAGCTCTGCGCTTTGTGCGTTCAACTCTCCCGAACGACTCCCCAGTGCAATGACAGAGCGGTATATTACTGTATGTAGTTTCCGGTTTTTTGCCAGTACGGGAAGCTCGTCAAAAAAAGGTTCAAACATTTCATTAATGGCTTTCTTTTCTATAATGGCCAGCCTTCCCATCAAATGGATTCCCGTAAAATGGAGCAGGTGTTTTTTGCCACGGCTCCATTCAAGGGCTTTTATGAACGCAAATTTGCTTTTTGACCAAAGGTTGGCAGAAACCTGTTCGGCAATCTCGGTGTTCTCAAAACTTTTTGTCCAAAAATCCATTTGTTCTTCAGTTACCCTGTCCGGTTCATCAAGCATCGATGCTAAAATCATGGTCTCTCGCCATTGTTTGTTCCACAATTTTAACGCCAGTAAATGGCCGGGCTCAAAATCCTTGGCTATTTCGCGCAGTTCAATTAGCGAAACGCCCCAATTCATCTTATACTTTAACCCCTTTCTGCCCATCAATACAGATACGTCACCGTTCTTGTGCAGTTGAATCACTGAAAGCAACTCCTGAAACTGTTGTTCTGTATCCTGATTGTCGAGAATAAAATCCATCTTATTTATAAAATTAGTCCTACAAAAGTAAAATTATATATCGTTGCCCTCACTAAACAGACACGCTTCTTAAAGGCAACCCTGGATTACTTTAACTTTTTATGGGGCATACTAACGGGGCACATCATCATAACCGGCACATAAGGCCGTGATGCCCACCGATTTGCGCAATATAGAATTTTTTCTTTATTAGGCTTTGTAAATCAATAATTTAGGATTCTACAAAAATAGGGTTTATTTATTAAAACTGTCTTAATTTTTATATTAAAACACAGGAGATTTAACTTAAAATTTTAATTATTCTTTTTTCTTTACGACAATGATTAAAATTTTTTATTTTAAATATTGTTATTGTAATCGTTTATTTAGGTTCTGTAGGGATAACTACTAAACTGGTTTTTGAAACAGGTTCAAATATTTTGAACGGGGGTATCTCCTCTAAAGGAAACCTTTACCGGTAATCAAATAAAAGAATAGCGAGGGGATTTGGGCTTAACAACAGGTTAAGGGCAAAGAGAAAATAGCTGCCACAGAAAGACGTGTTTTTTTTGTGAGGGGGTGGATTGTTTAAAATTTAAAATCAATATATAACCTAATTTTAAAAAAATGGAAGGGAATATTTTAAATGTGTTGGAAATAATGGTTGTAGGAATGGCTACAGTCTTCCTTATTTTATGGCTTGTGGTCATTATAGGCAATTTGATTATCCGGCTTACAAATAAGTATATAAGCTCGCCCGAAGCGGAAAAGCCCACAAAGGGCATCCAAGCAGGAAATAAAAAAACAAAAATAGCTGCAATTGTTGCCGCAGTAGATATTGCTACCGGTGGGAATGGGCAAATAACAGAGATAAAAAAAGTATAACATATAAATATTTTGGAGATGGCAAAAGAAATCAAATTCAGCTTAGTATATCGCGACATGTGGCAATCTTCGGGCAAATATGTGCCGCGCGTAGATCAATTGTTAAAAGTTGCCCCGGCAATTATCGACATGGGATGTTTTGCCCGTGTAGAAACCAACGGCGGGGGGTTTGAACAAATCAACTTACTTTTCGGCGAAAACCCTAACGTTGCAAACCGCCAATGGACACAGCCGTTCAACGATGTTGGCATCCAAACCCACATGCTGGAAAGGGCATTGAACGGGATCCGCATGAGCCCGGTGCCGGCAGACATCCGCAAGCTGATGTACAAAGTAAAAAAGAAACAAGGGACAGACATCGCCCGTTCTTTCTGTGGGCTTAACGATCCGAGAAACCTCGAAGGCTCTATAAAATACGCCAAAGAAGGCGGCATGATTTCACAGGCTGCCCTGAGCCTTACAATTTCGGAAGTGCACACAGTTGAATACTACACAAAATTGGCAGATCAACTAATTGAAATGGGTGCCGACGAAATTTGCGTAAAAGACATGGCAGGCATCGGCCGCCCCGCATTCTTGGGCAAATTGGTGAAAAACATAAAAGAACGCCATCCCGAAACCGCAATCCAATACCATGCACACTCAGGCCCTGGTTTCTCAATGGCTTCTATTTTGGAAGTATGCCGCGCGGGCGCCGATTTCATAGATGTTGGCATGGAACCTCTTTCATGGGGCACCGGGCATTCCGACTTGCTGGCAGTACAGGCCATGTTGAAAGACGCAGGGTTCAACGTGCCAGACATCAACATGAAAGCATACATGGAAGTACGCGCGCTGACACAAGAGTTCATCGATGACTTTTTGGGCTATTACATCAACCCTAAAAACAGGATGATGAACTCGTTGCTAATTGGCCCGGGTTTGCCGGGAGGGATGATGGGAAGCCTTATGTCCGACCTTGAAAACAACCTCACCAGCTTGAACAAATGGCTGGCAAAACGAGGCAAAAAAGAGCTTACCCAAGACGAATTGCTAATAAAACTTTTCGACGAGGTGAAACACATCTGGCCAATGCTCGGATACCCTCCGCTGGTAACGCCATTTAGCCAATATGTAAAAAACCTTGCGCTGATGAACGTACTCCAGCTTGAAAAAGGCAAAGAACGCTGGTCTATGATCGCAGACAATATTTGGGACATGATCCTTGGAAAATCAGGAAAATTGCCGGGAGAACTGTCTCCGGAAATCACCAAACTTGCAAAAGAGCAAGGCAGGGAGTTCTACACAGGAACGCCACAAGATTTATATCCTGACAACCTGGATCAGTTCAAAGAAGAAATGAAAGCCAACAACTGGGATTTCGGGCAAGACGATGAAGAATTGTTTGAGCTGGCAATGCACCCTGAACAGTACAGGGCATACAAATCGGGCGAAGCAAAAGCAACCTTCGAAGCCGACCTTACTGCCAAAAAAACACCTAAAGCCGAACCCAAAACAGCTGTAAACGGCAAAGCAAAAGTTGTCGGCACTAACGGTTTTGAACCCAAAAACTTAAACATCGAAGTAAACGGTGAAAAATTCGAGGTAAAAATTTCTTATGACGGAGAGGCAGGCAGCAACGCACCGGTAAACGGCAATGCAAAAGACGCAGGCACTCCGGTAAACGGGAACGGTAGCATAAACGGAAGCAACGGCAGTTCTAGCCTCGCAGAGGTAATTGCTCCATTGGAAGGAAAATTCTTTTTGACCAAAGACTCGTCTGAGACAGCAGTTAAAATTGGCGACAACGTAAAAGAAGGAGAAGTTATAGGCTACATAGAATCGATGAAAACTTTCAATGCTATTATTGCGGAAACATCTGGCAAGGTTGCTGAAATTTGTTTGTCCAGCGGAGATGCTGTCGAAGAAGATGATGTTCTTATAAAATTGCAATAACTTATGCACGATATATTTTCGAAATTATTTGAAATGACTGCTTTTGGGGACATAAACCTCAAAACAGTCATTATGTGGGCAATATCATTTGTGTTGCTGTACCTGGGCATTAAGAAGAAGTACGAGCCATTGTTGCTGGTGCCTATCGGTTTTGGCGTTTTGCTCGCCAATTTCCCTGGCGCAAACATGGGCATTGTCCCGGCAGAATTCATAGAGCTTGACGCGGGCAGGTACAAAAACCTTTTTGAAATAGCCCACGATTACGGGATTATGAATTATTTGTATTATTCCCTGATAAAAACCGGGTTCCTGCCCCCAATTATTTTTATGGGCGTGGGGGCATTGACCGACTTTGGACCGATGCTGCGCAACCTTAGGCTTGCATTTTTCGGGGCAGCGGCGCAAATAGGGATCTTTACTGTAATGATAGCTGCTATTTACATGGGCTTCAGCATAAAAGAAGCTGCATCGCTTGGCATTATTGGCGGCGCAGATGGACCTACTGCCATTTACACCACTATTATGCTTGCACCACACCTGCTGGGGCCTATTGCGATTGCTGCTTACTCGTACATGGCATTGGTGCCTGTAATTATCCCACTGATGGCAAAAACCCTGATGAACAAAAAAGAATTTACCATCAGCATGAAGGAAATGGACAAGAAATTTCCGCCAAAGCATAAAATCAAAAACCTGAAAGCGGTCAAGATAATATTCCCAATCGCACTTGGGACGGTTGTCGCCATTTTGGTGCCTTCTTCTGTGCCGCTTCTGGGAATGTTGCTCTTCGGCAACCTGATAAAGGAAATCGGCACTTCGACAAGCCGTTTGGCAGATGCGGCAACAGGACCAATAATGAACACGGCTACCATATTCCTTGGTTTGTCGGTAGGGGCAACCATGACATCCGATGTCTTCCTTACCCCAAAAACGTTGGGGATTGTTGTGGGAGGTTTCATTGCATTTGCCATTTCAATAAGCGGCGGCATACTGGCGGTTAAAGCCTACAATATGTTCGCAAAGAAAAAGATCAACCCGCTTGTTGGGGCAACCGGGCTAAGTGCGGTGCCAATGGCATCGCGAGTGGCAAACGAGCTGGCATTGAAATACGATCCTAAAAACCATATCTTGCAATATTGCATGGCAAGCAACATATCCGGGGTCATCGGCTCGGCAGTTGCTGCAGGGGTGCTTATCTCGCTTGTGTGAGACATTATAGAAATATGTGGAAAAATATTGGGGGTTAGCTATTTATAGCTTGCCCCTTTTTTCATATATTTATATTTATTTGGGATATGTGGTGACTATAACAGCAAACATTTTATACTAATGAAACTACCTATAGAGAGAAAAAAGACAGTGATTTTCCCCGACAGGAAACGTGTCATCTCCCGTTTCTTTTTTAATGGGGACAAAAGGGCAAAAAAACTTATCGATCGGATCCTCGCTTTGCCCGAAGAGGAAGTTGAATGTTTAGTCCACCAGGTATTAAGGGAATTTTCGAAACGGCACCGGAGCATAACCGGTATCTTTTCCAGGAATTTCCAGCAAGTAAAACACATTGTTGATGAATGTACGCAGGGGGAAAGCGTTTCCGAATGGAGGAAGCTTTTAATCGGCTCTTGCTTTACTATGGAATACGCAATAGAATCGGCAGCGCTCTTTAACCCATCAGTGGTAGAAGATTTTGACCAGAGCGAACTACAGGACAAGCAGAAAAGGATCATAATTAGCTTACGGGCCACAGGAGAAGGACATATCTCGTCCCTTATTTTCAGAAGGGCTGTTATTGATGAAAACAACGAGATAAAAATGCTCGAACCCGGTGACCAGATTGGCGAGGCTGAATGCATAAAGAACCACGTTTATGTAAAAGAGAACTTTATCCGCAAGCTGAAAAACATGAAAATTGATAAAGGTATCTTAAAAATGGTACTTGAACGGCTGCCCGACAAATTTACTTACGACCAGATAAGTGACGTAATAAAAGAGGTTAAAGAATTAGACAATTTTTCATCAGAACAGGGAAAAGCCATTGACGGAATCCTGTGGATGGCCGATTCCCATACAGAGATCAGGTTTTCTCTTGACACCGATATTTCTGAACGTGTTATATTCCCGGTTTCAAAATTTGAACAAAAAGGTATTGAAGATGCCCGTTTCACCCGGTTTAAAAAAGAAAACGGGCAAATGACTTACTATGGTACATATACCGCATACGATGGACAGACCATATTGCCAAAACTTATTGAAACCAAAGATTTCTGTAAGTTCGAAGTATTCCCTCTTCACGGCAAATACGCAATAGACAAAAACCTAGCTTTGTTCCCCCGTAAAATAAACGGCAAATACGCCATGTTGAGCAGGATTGACGGGAAAAACAATTATATTATGTTTTCAGAAAACCTGCAACAGTGGAACAATGCAATAAAACTGGCAGAACCGTTGTATGGCTGGGAATTGATACAGGTTGGCAACGGCGGCTCGCCCATAGAAACCAAAGACGGGTGGCTGCTGGTCACCCACGGCGTTGGTCCCGTGCGTAAGTATTGCCTTGGGGCTTCGCTGCTTGATTTGGGAAACCCGTCTAAAGTAATAGGTAAATTAAAAGAACCGCTCCTGTTGCCCGATGAAGATGAACGTTCAGGCTATGTCCCGAATGTGGTTTATACATGCGGAGCCTTTGTCCACAACGGCGAACTGATTATACCGTATGCCATGAGCGACTATGCTTCGTCTTTTGCCAGCGTGAAGCTTGATGCCCTGTTAAACAGGCTGACCGGGAGGAAATAAACGGGATTATTTCTGCCCCGGCTATTTTTGCCCAACCTGTGCATGATTTTAATTCTTTCACATACCTTTTTCAAAAAATGTTACAATTTCTTTAATTTTTTCTCCCAAAGGCATGTACCCATCAAGCCAGAAGATCTTTGTCCCCCGTTTTTCCATTCCCCTGAACCATGTCATCTGCCGCTTTGCAAACTGATGTATGGCAATTTCAAGTTGACGGAACATTTCATCGTACGATAAACTGCCGGTAACATACAATGTTAAATATTTGTATTCCAGGCCATAATAGATTAGTTGCCCCGGAGCCAGCCCCGAATCAAGTAAGTCCTTCACCTCATCCGTCATACCATCCTCCAGGCGTTGCTTCAACCTTTCGGTAATCCGTCTGCGGCGGGAGTCGCGATCGAACCGTATACCTATGTTTAGGCTGTTGACCTCCGGCATAGGGATGTCAATTTCTGGGTGTTCCCTGTAATACATCTCGATTTCAATGGCACGCACTGCACGGCGGTCGGTTTCGACATCGGTGGTGTTGTGTAGATCCGGCTTCAACTTTTTAAGGATCTCTGTCAGTTCTCCCAGCGATTTCCCTTCCAGCCCATCGCGTAACTTTTTATTTGGGGGCACCTGTACCAGCTTATAATTTTTCAAGACAGCTTCGAGATATAAGCCGCTGCCGCCACACAAAACCGGCAATTTGCCCCGGGCACGTATTCCTTCAAAAACTTTAACGAAGTCGCTTTGAAAACGGCACACATTGTAATGTGCCCCGGCATCTTCAATATCTACCAAATGCGAAGGCACCTCAACCCCGTCTACAAAATAGTCGTCATAATCTTTCCCTGTGCCCAAATCCATACCACGGTACACCTGTCGGGAGTCGGCAGAAATCACTTCTCCATTCATTTTTGCAGCCAGATATGCCGCCAGTGTGGTTTTGCCGGTGGCAGTGGCCCCGAGTATGGTAATTAAATTGTAACTCATTTTTTTTGTCTTTCTTCTACAAAGTAATAAATTTTGCCATACAGCCTGGTTCCGGTTAAAAAATTGCTTCAGTTCCACCTAATTTTTAGTAGGAATTGGCACATATTTTTGAAGGACTATCGGGATAATTAGAGGAAATATGAAATTGTTTATACAAACAAAAGGAAATCCAGGGTAAAAAACATAAATGCACAACCTTTGCGCCAACAAATTCCTTAAAATAGCTCGATTACTTCACAAAATTCACCACTTCTTCTTTTTCCTTTCTTGCAGAAGCTGCTGAAACAGCATCAACATTTCTGTCAATATCCCCAACCCTCAGTACGGAAATTGCCCTGTAGCCCGTTGGTATCCCAAAATCCTGTTTTTGGGAATTGACACCTCTTATTGGACCTGTGTAAATATGGGCCCCAAGCCCCAGTCCTTGGGCTGCCACATACATATTTTCAGTTGCCAGCGCACAGTCGAAATCTACGTTTATACCTTCCTTGTCATCCTCCAAACCGGAAACAATAATAACAACATTGCCGGGCACGGGGTTCCGCACAACCTGAGATATAAGGTTTTCGTCCCTTATTACAGTGAACTTCCATAACTGGCTGTTCCTTGCACTGGGAGCTTTCATACCGCACATCAGTATTGAATTTATGGCCTGCTTTTTAGTTAATCTCATATTCCATATCCAGCTTTTGCGAAAAAGTAAACGAAAATTTCGCATCAGGAATGTCCCCTCCCGCACAAATTTCGATTTCATATTCCCTGGCTTCCATGTTGCCTATAATGCACCCTAAATCGTAAGGGCAAATACAATCACATAAGCCGGGAGGGTTTTCCACAAAAAATACTTTTAAAATATTATCCTCAATGCATGCACTGGAAACAATCTCCTCTGTGCAACAGTTCAGTATGGCATTTATAAATGTCACATTAAGCTGGTTTCCGTTTACCGCTTTCAGCTCGATTGATTGCGGCCATATCCCCGCTGATTTTGTTGTGTTCTTGCACTCGGCCGAACTGGTATTGACAACCGATAAGTCTTGGTTTCCCTCAAGTCCCGGCTCGTTGTTTATGCATCCGAGAGCAATTGTTAGCAACAAGGGGACTAAAAGTAAAGGCTTGGTTTTTTTATTCATTTTTTGTTTTTTATTATTTGACGGACATAAATGGTAAATGGTTGCGTATTAATACCTAAATAGTTTTCAACGATATCCAGACGATACTCAGTCTGGCTGGCTGTCAACTTATAACTCCATAAGCTGCAACACTTAACTTTTCTTCATTATCTTTGCCTCTTCTTTCAAAAAAAATATTATGCACGAAATATTGTTCTGGCTTATCATTGGCATCCTAATAATTGATTTTTTGTTTGAAAAATACCTCGATTACCTCAATACGACCACAATGAGCGAAACTTTGCCAGATGAGGTGAAAGGCATTTACGATGAGGGAAAATATAAAAAACAGCAAGCATATCAGAGGGAGAACCATAGGTTTGGCATCATTTCGGGCAGCGTTAGTTTTGCAATAACATTGTGCATGTTCCTCTTTTATGGCTTTGCGTTTGTCGACAAACTGGCGTGGGGGATTACTGGCAATGCAATACTTGCAGCCCTCGTTTTCCTTGGCATCATCATGTTTGCATCCGATTTGATAGGCATCCCTTTTTCTGTTTACGACACCTTTAAAATCGAGGAGAAATACGGTTTTAACAAAACCACGCCCAAAACATTTGTGGCGGACACAATAAAAGGTTGGCTTGTCGGGGCAATAATTGGCGGGGGGATAATGGCCCTTGTCATCCTTATTTACCAAAAAACGCAAAATATGTTTTGGCTATATGCGTGGATACTGGTAGCTGTTTTTTCGGTTTTCATGACCATGTTTTACTCCAACATCATTGTGCCGCTGTTTAACAAACAAACTCCGTTGGAAGAGGGCGAATTGCGCAATGCCATCCGGGAATTTTCGGACAAAGTAGGTTTTAGGCTCGACAATATTTTTGTTATCGACGGCTCTAAGCGATCAACAAAGGCCAACGCCTATTTTACCGGCTTTGGCGCGAAAAAGCGGATTGTTTTGTACGACACGTTAATAAACGACATGGAGACGGAAGAACTTGTGGCCGTGTTGGCGCACGAAATCGGTCACTACAAAAAGAAACACGTTGTACAGGGCTTGCTTATTTCGTTGTTGCAAACAGGTGTCGTGCTTTTCCTTTTTTCATTGCTGATAGGAAGCCCTGTTTTGAGCAAAGCCTTGGGTGTTGAAGAACCTAACTTCCATATCGGGCTTATAGCTTTTGGTATTTTGTATTCGCCAATTTCGTTTGTCTTGGGTATTTTCATGAATGCCCTTTCCCGCAAAAACGAATACCAAGCCGATGCATTTGCCGCAGAAAATTACAAGCCGGAGGCACTCGCTTCTGCACTTAAAAAATTGTCGGTCAAGAATTTAAGCAACTTAACACCTCATCCCAGATATGTATTTTTCCATTATTCGCACCCCACCTTGCTGCAAAGGCTGGCACATTTAAAAAAATTTGAAAAATAAAAGGAATCTAGGTTTTGTCATAAGTGTCAAGGCTTATAACTTCTAACATTATGGCCATGAAAGCAGAAATAATAACCATTGGCGACGAAATTTTAATCGGGCAGATTGTTGACACCAATTCCGCTTGGATTGCCGAATATTTTAATTCTAATGGCATTGAGGTTTACCAGATAACCTCGGTCCACGATGACCGCCAGCATATTCTGGACGCAATAAAAAAAGCAGAAGAAAAGGTTGACCTTGTTGTTATTACCGGAGGGCTTGGCCCCACAAAAGACGACATAACAAAAAACGTTCTTTGCGAGTATTTCAACACCAAATTGGTTTTTCACGAACCAACTTTCCATCACATCGAAGAGCGGTTTAAAAAGTTCAATCTTGGATTTAACAAGTTAAACCGCGACCAGGCACTTGTTCCGGAATCCTGCACGGTTTTGTTCAATAAAGCAGGAACTGCCCCGGGGATGTGGTTCGAAAAAAACGACACGGTGTTTGTCTCCATGCCAGGCGTGCCTTTTGAAATGGAATACCTTGTGGAACATGAACTTGTCCCCCGTTTGAAGAAGAGCGGGAAAACAGGTGCGCTCTTCCACAAAACCATCCTTACCCAGGGGATACCCGAGTCGAAGCTGGCAATAACCATTGAAAAATGGGAAAACGAGCTTCCCGGAAACATAAAACTGGCATACCTGCCAAGCCCAATGGCAGTCCGCCTGCGTTTGTCTGCTACCGGCAACGATGAAGCGTTGCTGGAAAAACAGGTAAAAGCCGAAGTCGAAAAACTACAGGAAATTATCCCTAAAAATATTTATGGCTTCGACAAGGAAACCATGGCCGGAGCTATAGGGCGTTTGCTGAAAGAGCAGGGCAAAACCCTGTCGGTTGCCGAAAGTTGCACCGGCGGCTATATATCTCACCTTATTACCTCTGTGCCGGGCTGTTCCGGATATTACAAAGGCTCGGTCACGGCATATTCCAACGAGGTGAAAATGAATGTTTTGGGGGTAAGCGAAAAATCATTGGAAGAATTTGGCGCAGTAAGCGAACAGGTTGCCAAAGAAATGGCAATGGGCGTAAAAAATGCCCTTAAAACCGATTTTTCTGTTTCTACAACGGGCATTGCCGGGCCCGACGGGGGAGCGGAAGAAAAACCTGTTGGCACTGTATGGATTGCCGTGGCAGGTGAAAACAAGGTTTTTGCCAAAAAATTCGTGTTTGGGAACAACCGCGAACGGAACATTGTCCGTTCAGGCCAAACTGCTTTGCAAATGCTGAGACAGGCGGTTCAAAACGTTTTTTAACCTCTGGCTGTTTTTAACATCCCTTCTCTTTTGTTGGGGGGGGCATTCTGTAACTTTGTGGAAATAAGTACTTGTGAATTTTGTTAAATCACAGAACGTTTTTGAAGTGACATATAGAGCCAAAGATTTCTATAACTATTTCAAAGAGTGCTACAAGCTTGATTATAAGGAATTTGTAGTCGATAATATTCTTTCCCAAAAATATATGTTTAAATGGTTTGTTTCTGATAAAGAAGAACTGTTAAACGATGTACTTCCAATAATCCCATACATAAACAAGAAATCGACTGAACTTGAGAAAGAAATAGAACTTTATAGGCTGGAGAAAAAGTTGTTCTATGCGAGTTTTTTTGTTTTGGGAAAAAATGAAAACCCGCTTGTTAAAGACAAAAGGATATGTGCGCCATTGTTATTGTTCCCTGCAAGCATTAAAACAATTGATGGGGAAAAGTATTTGGAAATAGACAGGGATTCTTTTGTTGTTAACAGATCTGTAATAACAAAGTTGGAAAAAACAGACAATAGTGTTTCTATAGATCTTTTTTTCAAAGAACTTTCGCAAAGGATAATAAAAGGCCAAAATAATTTTATCAGCTTAAAAAGCCTCTTGGATAAATATTTTACAAACCTAGATACAGAAGAATTATTGCTTTTCCCCACTGTATGGCCAATAGGTAAAATAAGGAAACATTTGTCCGAGGTTCAATACAATGAAAACGAATATAAAATAATACCCTCAGCCGGGACAATCCTTGTTGAAAAATCAGAATCATCATTAAGGGTTCTTAGCGATTTGAAAGAAATGGGGGACAAGGATGTTTTTAATACCGGGTTAAAAGAACTTTTGGGCAATAAGGAGATTGTCCATCCTTTTAGCTTTAGTTTCTATAAGTCAAGGTTAAATACAGATCAATACAATTCGCTCCAAAATGCACATAGGTTCTCAAATTCTGCAATTGTAGGTCCTCCGGGAACAGGAAAAACATATACGATAACATCAATTATATCAGATGCCGTAATAAAAAACCAGTCGGTTTTGGTAGTGTCTAAAACCAAACAGGCAGTTGAAGTACTAAGGGCAATGTTGCAGGACGATTTCAAATTAAAAGATTATTTGATCCATACCACCGGCTCGCATTATAAAACAAGCCTAAAATCGAAAATCAGAAAATATTTAAGCGGGATATCCTCAAAAACAAACATTAAACTTTATGAGCCAGAAATAACCAAATTATTTGAAAGGTTAGAAAAACAAGAAAAAGAATTTGAAAAAGTAGTTGAGCGAGAGCTGGAAATTTCCGATTTGGATTTCAGTGCCGATTTGAACCTTCTTGATAAATTGCGAAAATTATTCCTTAAGGGGCTGGCATTTGACGGTACAAAATTATGGCGACTTTTTGATGAGGTTGAGAACACACACGCACAACTGGAAAAAGAGATAAGTTCCTATTCAAAAAGAAAAATCCAGTCCAATATTAAGAGCAACTCAAAAATATATAGGAGAGACATAGCCCTGTTTTACGATGCCCTTGATTCTACCAGTTTTACCGAATACAAGAAAATACTTAACGGTGTAAATCACCGGAACATACTTAATGTTTTTCCAATTTGGCTGGCAAATTTATCTGACTTAAACTCCGTACTTCCGTTACAGGCAGGTTTATTTGATTTGGTAATCATAGACGAAGCCACCCAATGCGATATATCATCGGCGTTGCCTGCTCTTTACCGTGCAAAAAGAGCGGTGGTTGTTGGCGACCCCAATCAGTTGAGGCACTGTTCTTTCGTTTCAAGGGAACAGCAAATAAATTTACAAAGAAAGTTTAACCTTCCCCAAGATAAAATATTTGATTACCGCAACCGGAGTATCCTCGACTTGTTTATTTCCAAGGTACAAAACCAAGAGCAGGTTACCTTTTTAAGGGAGCATTTCAGATCGACTCCCTCGCTTATCGAGTTTAGCAACCAGCATTTTTATGAAGGTCAGCTTGAAATACTAAAATCAACGCCCAAACATACCACCCATAAACAAATTGAATTATTCGAGCTTAAAGGAGAACGAAATGAAAAAGGGGTAAATGAGACAGAGGCTAAGGCTGTTTTGTTAAAAATTGATGAGCTTATTGAAAAATACGCCAATGAAAATAAAGCTCCATCGTTAGGGATAATTTCGCCATATAGTGCGCAAGTAAGTTACATCAACAGGCTATTAAGGGAAAAATATGATTTGAAAATTTTGAGAAAGTTTGACCTGCTGTGCGGGTCTCCATATAGCTTGCAGGGATCGGAAAGAGAAATTATCTTAATCTCTTTTTGTGTAAGCGACAATACCCATCCCTCGGCATTTATTTATGTTGACAAGCCGGAAGTCCTGAATGTTACCATTACTCGCGCAAAATCATATATGTTTATATTCAAATCGGTGTCCGTATCCAAATTAAAGAAAGATTCCCTTTTGTGTCAATATTTTAAATTCATAAAAGAATTCACGCATACAGGTAATGAAAATTTTGAACTTGATAGGTTCCAGAGAGAAGTTGTTGCCGCGCTAAATGATGAGAAATATGACGAAGTAAGGTGTGGTTATCCACTTGCCGGTAGCTTGTTAGATATTTTGGTGACCAATAAAGGGAAGAATTATTTTATAGATTTGATAGGGTATCCCGGAAGGTTTAAAGAAGCATTTCCTTTGGAAAGGTATAATACTTTGGCAAGAACGGGCGTTAAAAGCATGCCTTTGCACTATAGCTTTTGGAAAAAGAACAAAAAGGAGGCAATAAAAAGATTATGTGAATTTATTGTGTAAACAAATACATTCTTTTTGATATTTGCCCATCTGTTTTTAGTCAAAAAAATGTTTCGTAACTTTATAAAAAATAAGCTTGGGGTCTAAGTTAAAACCAATCAAATTCAAAGATCATGAAAAAAGCGTTAATCATTTTTATAACGATATTTGTTGTGCTTATTATAGCATTGGCAGCAATCCCATTGTTTTGCAAAAGCACTTTGCTGGAAAAAACAAAAGTAACCATCAACAACCAGATAAATGCCAAGATTGATTTCGAGGGTTTTGACCTGTCGCTTTTCAAAGGCTTTCCCAAAGTTGCCCTCGAACTGGAAAATGTGACGGTTACGGGAGTTGATGAATTTGAGAACGACACATTGCTGAAAGTGTCGTCGCTGATGGCAAAAATGAGCCTGATGCAACTTTTCAACAAAGACGGCATGGGCATCGACGAGGTTTACATACTCCGCCCCGACCTAAAACTGATAGTGAAAGAATCTGGCGCAGCAAACTGGGATTTGGCCAAAGGTCCTGCAGGCGAAGGGGGAAAGAAAGCCCAAACCGCAGAAACCGATGATGAAAGTTCAGGCTTCAACATACAACTCGACAAAATTGAAATTGAAGACGCAAACGTTTTTTATATCGACAAGCAGGCAGACGTGGCTCTTAGCTTTGAAGACGTGGGCTTTGACATAAACGGCGCAATGTACGGGACTTCGGCAAAAATAAATGTCGAAGGCAAGGTGGTAAAGTTCACTACAGAATATGGCGGCACGCAATACATCACCAACACCTCGCTCTCAACAAAAATATTGCTCGACATAGATTACGACAAGATGGACATTTCCATACAAGGAGAAGAATTGTACGTGAACGATTTGCCCCTACAAATTAACGGGACAATACAAATACCTTCCGATTCGATGTTTTTTGACTTGGAACTCTCGACTAAAGAATCGGGGCTTGAAAATTTCCTCGCACTTGTCCCGGCTGATTATTCAGCATACCTGAAAGATTTTAAAACATCGGGCAGTGCAACAATCACAGGGAAGGTTTCGGGCTTGTATTACGAAGAAAATTACCCGGCATTTTCGCTCAACGTAAATGTTGACAATGGCAACCTGCACTATGCCGATTTCCCTGAAGATATTAAAAATATTGGTGCAGACATTTCGGTAAACAAGCCACAGGGAGAACTAGACCTGATGGAAGTAAACATAAAAAAAGCACATGCCGAGATAAGGGAGAACCCGCTTGATATGTCGCTGGCATTAAAACGGCTTGTGTCCGACCCTTATTTTGACGGCAGCTTTTCGGGGAAATTGGATTTTGCCCAAGTGAAAGACGCAATCCCGCTCGACAGCGTGAACATTTCAGGAAAGCTGGAGGCAAACTTGTCGGCAAAGGGGAACTATTCGTCCATAGAAAAAGAACAATATGACAAGATAAAATCAGTAGGAAAGGTTTTGCTCGAAAATTTTGTATATGAATCAGTAGATCTTTCCCAGCCTGTTTATGTTACCAACGGGCAACTGGACTTCTCGCCCAAAGACATCAGCCTAACCCGTTTTAATATGAAAGTGGGGCAAAGCGACTTTAACCTTGACGGGAAAGTAGGCAATTACCTGAACTATATTTTTAAAGACGGCAAATTGTCAGGGAATCTGAAATTGAACTCAAATTTTGTAAACATCAACGAATTGTTGCTCTTGCAGGTTGAAAGCGAAGAAGTGCAGGAAGGAAACGAAACCTCAAAATCGAGTGGCGGCGAAGATACCCCCGTAACTGAAGCTTTGGCTTTTGACATACCCGACAACATTGATTTTACTTTTGGTTCCGAAATTAAAAAGGCACTTTTCAACAAAATAGACATCACTGCTATTAACGGTTTGATTTATGCCAGAAACGGGAAATTGACCCTTGACGGGCTTGATATGGACATGCTCGACGGAGGGATGAAAATAACAGGATCGTACCAAAACACCCCGGAAAACCGGCCGCTGTTCGATTTTAGTTTCGACATCGACAAGTTCGACATACCGCTGGCGTTCCGTTCGCTGTCGGGCATACAAAATATTATGCCGGTTGCGGGCAAAAGCACCGGGAACTTGAGCGCGAACATACAATTGGGCGGCAGCATGGACGAACAATTGACGGTGGCTACTACATCGCTCAACGGCAAAGGGCTTTTCAGCACCGAAAACCTGCAAATAAACAATTCTGACATTTTTGACCAACTGAAAGGCATTTTGAAATCGGAAAAACTCAAAAAAGTGAAAGTTGACGATTTCAAGACCAACTTTACGGTAAAAGACGGGAATTTGCTTTTGCAGCCGTTCAAAACAAAAATTGCCGGGCAGGAAACCGAAATAGAAGGTAGCTTGAACGCCCAAAATTTGCTGAACATGAAAATGGGCTTCAACATACAAAGGGAAGCTTTCGGTCCCGACATACAGTCTATCCTAAATGCTATTCCGGGCAACAAAAACATAACGGTTGTCCCCGCCGGTGTCATTTTGAACGGACCTGTCGGCAAGCCCGAAGTAAAGCTGGACCTCTCCGACACCCGAAAGACAATTACCGATGCGACAAAAGGCGAACTGCAAAAATCGCTGAACAAACTTGGGGAGGGGCTAAATAAATTATTTAAATAGCCTGAGTTCGATTAAAAATATCAACCTCAGAAAAGCAAAAGGACAAGTAGTAGTGGTAAAGTTGTTTTGGAACAGGCCCTTAGCCTGGGGAATAACATTTCTTTGTATTATACTTTTCTTTCTCATCCTATTTCCCTATTTTTATCTCGAATAACAAAAATAAAAAGGTCATGTTAAAAGAAAGAATATTGAGCGCGCTGAACGAACAGGTTAACGCAGAACAGTTTTCAGCATTCTTGTACCTTTCGATGTCGGCATGGTTTCACGAAAAAGGCCTGCCGGGCTTTGCAAATTGGATGTACGTGCAATATCAGGAGGAACTTACCCACGCCAACAAAATGTTCAACTACATAAACGAACGCGGGGGCAAGGCAATACAAAAAGCAATAGGACAGGTAGAAGTCGAATTTGAAAGCGTCATAAGTGTAATGGAAAAAACATTGGCACACGAACAGCACGTTACAAGCTTGATCAACAACCTTGTTGACATTGCCATTGAAGAACGCGACCACGCCACACAGAATTTCCTGCAATGGTTTGTTGACGAGCAGGTAGAAGAAGAAGCGAACGCACAGGAAATACTTGACACGCTAAAACTCATCAACGGGCAAGGCAACGGCATTTTCATGCTCGACCGCGAATTGCGCCAGCGCAATTTCATAGACGAGACACAAGCAGCAGAATAAAATATTTACATGATATTTTTTGAAAGGCTGCTTTTGGGCAGCCTTTTTTCATTTATAAAGCCTATGGAAATTAAAGAACAAATATATACCCGATACATTTACCTTAAAGACTATATAAGGATGATGTGGGACGATGATGCCGTATTGAAATTTGAAAAAGCATTTCATTTCTCCCAAAAAATGTTGGGCAATCAAGAATTCAAAACAGGGGAAGTCATTTTAAACCATTCGCTTGACGTTGCCACCATAGTAGCCACAGAAATCGGGCTGGGCATCGACTCCATGGTATCGGGGCTTTTGCACAACGTAATGTACGCCGGCCCGGGAGAAAAAGCAAACAGCGACGAAATAGCCACGCATTTCGGACCATCAGTATCGGCCATACTGGGAGGAATGGCGAAAATAAACGAACTTGGCACCGACACTGCCGACCTAAGCTCTGAAAACTACAGGATGCTTTTGCTCGCACTTGCTGGCGACGTGAGGGTAATAATCATAAAAATAGCAGACAGGTTGCAGGTGATGCGTAACCTGGGCATATACGACAAAGAAAGCCAAGACAGGCTTGCAAGCGAAACCTCGCATTTATATGCACCGCTTGCACACCGGCTGGGGCTATATGCCATAAACTCAGAGCTGCAGGACCTGTGCCTGAAACACCAAAAACCTGACGCACACGATTATGTTGTTGCCCGCTTAAAAGAAACAGAAAACGAACGTGCAAACTTTGTCGCAGAGTTCGTAAAACCGGTAGAAAGGAAATTGAAAAAACGAGGGATGGAGTTTTCCATGAAGGCCCGCACAAAATCCATTTTTTCAATATGGAACAAAATGCACAAAAAAAAGGTTTCGTTCGATGAAGTAATGGACTTGTTCGCAATACGGATAATACTGGACTCAAAACCCGAAGACGAAAAAACGGATTGCTGGACCGCCTACTCTTTTGTGACAGAAGAATACCAAACCAACCCGGAACGGCTCAGGGACTGGATTACCATACCAAAATCAAACGGCTACGAATCGTTGCACACAACCGTTATGGGGCCACAGGGGAAATGGGTGGAAATACAGATCCGCACAAAACGGATGGACGAGATAGCAGAAAAAGGACTGGCCGCCCACTGGAAATACAAAGGGGGAAAAGACAATTCAGGGTTCGACAAATGGCTGGCAGGGATACGGGACATCCTGGAGAACCCCGAACTTAACGTTGTCGATTTCATCGACCAATTCAGTACCGACATATACAGCGACGAAATATTCGTGTTCACCCCAAAAGGAGACCTCAAAAAACTCTCGAAAGGGGCAACAATGCTCGACTTTGCATACGAAATACACTCTGAACTGGGCGACCGTTGCGTGGGCGGAAAAGTCAACGGGAAAAAAGTTACACTGAAACATAAGCTAAAAAACGGCGACCAGGTTTCCATTGACACCTCAAACAACCAAAGCCCAAAAATCGACTGGCTTGATTTCCTTGTAAGCTCAAAGGCAAAAAACAGGGTAAAGGCCAGCTTAAACGAAGAACGCAACAGAAAAGCGGCATTGGGAAAAGAAACGTTGTTGCGCAAGTTCAAAAACTGGAAAATAGACCTTAACGACGAAGCGATCAGGAAAATCCTGAAGAAATACAAACTTAAACTGGCTGTTGACCTATATTATGAAATAGCTGCCGAAAAAATTGACCCGCTCGACATAAAAACCCTTTTTGTTGACAAAAGCGAAGGTACAGAAAACGCGAAAAAAACCTTGGAAGAAATCCTTCCCGAGAATGCGGTAAAAGACCTAAGCTTCGATGGCGGCGATGATTTCCTTGTTATAGACAACAACATAAAAAACCTTAATTACAAACTGGCACCATGTTGCAACCCGGTTTTTGGCGACCCTATTTTTGGGTTTGTGAGCATAAAAGACGGGATAAAAATACATAGGAAAAACTGCCCTAACGCCGCCCAAATGAAAGAACGGTACCCGTACAGGCTAATTAAAGCCACATGGAAAAACGATGAGAGCGAAAACAGGAGTTCATTCCTTGCCTCTTTATACATTTCGGCAGAAGACGAACTAGGGATTGTTTCGGAAATATCGCACATAATAGACAGCGACATGGGCGCAAGGATGCGTTCTATCAATATTGGACAGGTCGAAGAAAAGAAAGAAAAAAAAGGGAAAATTGAAATATCCCTGAAAATCTTGGTTTACAACCTCGACAACTTAGAATTTATCGTACATAAAATAAAAAAAATAAAAGGGGTAAACTCAATAAGCAGGGGGGCATGAAAATATTAATCGCACCAAATTCGATGAAAGGGAGCCTAAACGCTTTCGACTTTGCAGATGCCATAGAAAAAGCATTTCTTGACTGTTCAAAAGACTTTGAAACAAAAAAAATACCTGTTGCCGATGGGGGCGATTTTACGGGAGAAGTGCTACAACGCAGCCTAAACGCACAACAGGTAGATATTGAAGCAACCGGTCCGTTGGGAGGGAAAGTACAATCAAAATATTTCATGTCCGGGCAAACAGCAATCATCGAAATGGCGGACGCATCCGGGATGAAACTGGTCGACAGCAGCCATCTCGACCCGCTAAAAGCTTCTTCTTTCGGCACGGGGGAATTAATTGCCGATGCCATTGGCAAAGGCTGTACTCAGATATTCATCGCCATTGGCGGCAGCGCAACAGTAGATGGCGGCACAGGGATGATGAAAGCACTGGGGACCAGGCTGCTCAATGCCCAAGGGGATGAACTCTGGGGAAATGGGGAAGACCTGCAGTATGTTGCAAAAATCATTGCCCCTACCCTCCCCCGCAATATTTCAATAAAAATTATTTGCGACGTTGACAACCCTTTGCTGGGGGAAAAAGGAGCTGCCCCAGTTTTTGGCCCGCAAAAAGGCGCGACACCCGAAATTGCCTTGCAACTGGAAAGCGGGCTGGAAAACTGGTCAAACATCATAAAAGAGCAAACAGGGCACGATTATTCAAACACCGAAGGGGCAGGCGCGGCAGGCGGCATTGCCGTGCCGTTAATGGCATTTTTTAACGCCGAAATAGTCCCAGGGGCAAACTTTGTGCTATCTCGGCTAAATTTTGAAAAACATGTAAAATGGGCTGATTTGGTAATTACCGGAGAAGGGAAAATTGACGGGCAGACACTTAACAACAAAGCCCCGCTGGCTGTCTCCATACAAGCAAGGAAACACAACAAACCTATTTTTGCCATTGCGGGGAAAACCGAAAAAGAAGCATCGCCTGCTTTCGATGGGATTTTCAGCCTTGTAAACGGACCAATGACATTAGGCTTTGCGATGAAAAACGCAAAAGAACTGGTTTACGATATTTCATTCGAAACAGCAAAACTCATAAAAAAAATATGTCAATAGATTTTTATTATGGACAATAAATACCAATTGATTAATGATTTGATAAACTTGGGGAAAAGCCGGGAAGCAATTATCAAGTTCAAGAAAATAAAAAAGGAAAACACTGTCGGATACTGGCTTACAAAGGGAAAGATAGAACAAAAATCCCAAAACTGGGGAGGTGCCATAAATGCTTTCAACAAAGTGCTCGAAATTGAAGCTGGCAACATGGAAGCCAAAAACAACATCGGTTTAATACAAAATATAATTACCTTTTGGAATCCCGAAATGTTTAACCCATAGAAAGTTATCACATTATAAAGCAAGGCCTGCATTGACGCTCTTTAACATATTACCGCTTTTTTTAAACACAAAATAGTGTCAATCAAATCGTTAATCTTGCACCTAAGATTTAGTTTTTTAATTCATAATTGTTATTTTTGGACTTTATGAGGAAATATGACAAATAAATATTTAGTATAAATCAAAAGAAAAAACTAAAAAATGAAACATCTAGTATTATTAGTTGTCGGAATTTGTTTAACCGTATTTTCGTTTGCCCAGGATGCAGCGGAAAAAATTAATCAGGCAAATGAAGCTTTAAAAGCACAGGATTATGCAAAAGCTTTTGAACTGTACGATGCAGCAATGAGCAACATTGGGGACGTACAGATCGACGATGCCATTAATTTTAACATTGGGTTTGCTGCCTATAAAGCGGGGAATGTAGAGGGCGCAGTAAAATATCTGGATATTGCAATAGAAAAAGGGACTAATGTTTCTAAATCCCACGAATATAAAGCAATGGCATACCTCGACAAAAAAAACTACGCAAAAGCAGTAAAATCTTTCGAGCAGGCAATTGCCACCTCGGAAGAAGACACAAAAGACTTGGTTTACAATGCCGCAATTGCCGCATACAAAGGAAAAATGATGGACAAAGCGGTTGAATTGTTCGGCGAGTCGGCAGCAAATGGCTACAAAGGAGAAACAGCCCAATATTACAAAGCAGTTATCCTGAAAAAACAGAAAAAAGACGATGAATACAAAGCAGCATTAATTGAAGGGGCAGAAAAATTCCCAACAAACAAAAAACTAACCTCTGCGTTGGCAAATGTTTATGTGTCGGAAGGGAATGACCTTTACAAGAAAGGGGCTGCAATTTTAAGTGCTGCCAACCAAAAAGTTAACAATGGGGCAATGACCACTGCCGATGATGCTTACACTGCCGAAGTAAATAAAGCAAAAGTTGAATTTAACGCAGCAATCGAAATTTTGGAAAAAGCTAAAAGCATTGATGCTTCCAATGCCAATGCAAAAAAATTGCTTGCTGCCTGTAAAGCAGTATTGTAATACAAGAACTTTTCCGCCCCCACTTGCATGAAGTGGATTTTCCGGGGCAAGGGAAACATAAAAAAAACCGTTCCAGGCTTGGCAAGAAGCCCTGGAACGGTTTTTTTACAGCCAACAACATTCATGCATAACGAAACCGTTCTTTTTTAAGAGGCAAGACACCCATGCAAGCTCTACACAATTTTTCATGGTGGCACTATTAAAGTTAATTTAAATAAAAAAGCCCCGGGGAATTACCGGGACTTTACTGGGTGGTAGATGGGACTCGAACCCACGACCTCTGGAACCACAATCCAGCGTTCTAACCAGCTGAACTACAACCACCATCTATTTTTGCGGTTGCAAATATAATATTTTATTCTTTTTACTGTTCAAAAATCCGCAAATAAAATAGCAAAGCAACCTACAAAAACACTATTTTTGAAAAATACTTGAACTACAGAAAATAACCAAACGGGAAATTTCGTATGATGTTAATTAAGGGGACAAATATTTTCACAAAAAACAGCGCCTTATGAGACGGATCTTGATATTGCTTATTTTTATGGTTCATGCAATCTTGTCGGATGCGCAGGGCTACCAGCATGCTGTCGGCATCAGGGCAGGTGTTTCTGCAGGTTTTGAATACCGTTTTTATATCGATGATGAAACTTCGTACAAAATCCTGTTGAGTTCACGCGATCGTGGCCTACAACTGCATGCATTAAAGGAGTTCCACCGCTATGATCTTTTTGATTTTTCCGATCAACTGGTTTTTTTATACGGTGCAGGGCTTCACACTGGCTACAAAACTTGGGACGAACGGCATTATGAAAACAATTCCAGCTGGCACTCAAAAGAAACATCGATTATTGCCGGGGTTGACGGATTGGCAGGGGTGGAATATATTTTTTATGAAGTCCCCATCTTGGCAGGCTTTGAAGTAAAACCATATTTGGAGTTGTTTGGGAAAGATCCGCTAAAGTTTAATCTGTTTGATTTTGCTTTCACTGTTAAATATCTTTTTTAATTAATTTATGGACACTACTGAAATACTAATTAAAATAAGAAAGATAGTACGCTCTATTAATTTGGAGTCAAAAAAAATCCAAAAAGAATACGGTGTTAGTATACCACAAATACTTAGCCTTAATTATTTGAACGAATCAATAAATTATCAGACTACACAAGGAGAACTGCGCAAGTTCTTGCAGCTAAACTCAAGCACTATTAGCGGAATAATAAACAGGCTGGAAAATAAAGGCTTGGTTGCTCGCCTCCCTAAGTCGGGAGACAAAAGGGTGGTGACCATTGCCTTGACTTCCAAAGGAGACAAACTCCTTAAGCAAATCCCCCCGCTTCTTCATTTGCAACTTTCCCGTAAGCTGCAAAAACTGGACGACCGGACACTCCTAAATGTCGAAAACAGCTTGGAGCTTTTGGTCAACCTGCTCGAAATAGAAGAGGTTGAAGCCTCGCCAATGCTCACAATAGAAGACCACATTGAAGGCAATATTCAACAATCATAGAAAGTTCTCACAAAACATAATTGATTTAAATTAGTACTCCCCAAATTTGTGCATAATTGCTAGCTACTACGCACCAACAAACTGAAAACAAAAAACTTACATATATTACATAAAGCCTGTGGCGAATAATATATTTTGGGTGGATAAAATATATTGCCTACTTTTGTTCGCACAGAAACAATCAGCATGGATATATTTAATGACAATCAGCAAGAAATTGCAAAAAAGCTCAAGCCTGGAAGCAATATTTCAAACTGGAAGGACTGGAAATGGCAACTGAAAAATTCTATCAAGACAATTGACAAATTTGAACGATTGACCGGCATCCGGTTTCCCGCCGAAGAAAAAATAGCATTGGGAAAAACACTGGAAAAATTCCCGTTGTCAATTACCCCTTACTATCTTTCCCTCATAGATAACGACAACTACCAGAACGATCCTGTTTTTAAGCAGGCATTTGCAAGTGCCGATGAGCTAAACATTTTAGAATCAGATCACAAAGACCCCCTGTCCGAAGACAAGGACAGTCCGGTGGAAGGGATAACACACCGTTACCCGGACAGGGTACTGTTTCACGTAAGCAACACTTGCTCTATGTATTGCAGGCATTGCACAAGAAAAAGGAAGGTGGGCGATTCTGACCTCATCCCGAACAAAAACCAGCTTGTTAAAGGTATTGAGTACATAAAAAACACACCTCAAATTAGAGATGTCCTTCTGTCGGGAGGCGATCCGTTAATGTTCCCCGATGACTATATAGATTGGTTGCTGTCAGAGATAACGGCCATCTCTCATGTAGAGATTGTTCGCATAGGAACAAGAATCCCAGTGGTATTGCCATACCGTATCACTGACAACCTTGTGGAAATTTTAAAGAAATACCACCCCCTTTGGATAAACACCCATTTCAACCACCCCCGGGAGATTACAACATCTACCAGGGAAGCATTGGCTAAACTCGCAGATTCGGGATTCCCGTTAGGTAACCAGTCGGTATTGCTTGCCAATATTAACGATTGCCCAAGGATAATGAAAAGACTGGTACAAAAACTGGTGCAAAATAGGGTGCGCCCGTATTATATGTACCAATGCGATCTGTCGGAAGGACTTTCCCACTTCCGCACCCCGGTAGGGAAAGGTATAGAAATAATGGAAAGCCTCATTGGCCACACAACAGGTTTTGCCGTCCCTACTTATGTTATTGATGCACCGGGCGGCGGCGGAAAAATTCCGGTAATGCCAAATTACATAATATCATGGTCAACTAACAAAGTGGTACTCCGAAATTACGAAGGTATTATTACCACTTACAAAGAACCTGAAAAATACGAATCGAAATTCTGCGACAGGGACTGCGACAACTGCGACCTTGACCTGAAGCTCAATGAAGTTGACGAACAAAGAGCATTAGGAGTTGAACAATTATTGTCTGACGAAGATTCTATAATTTCCTTGATTCCCGACAATAATGAACGTTTTAACAGGAGAGAGGAAGATGACGGATAAAATTGAAAAACTAGGGAAATCGACAATACATCACGGGAAATACAGCGACCGGGTTTACCTAATGAAGCTATGTCCCGATGATTCCCCCAAATTGATAAAAAAAATGGAGGCTTTGGCAACCGAGCAAGGGTATTCAAAGATTATTGCAAAAATCCAAGCCAGAGCCTTGCCGTGTTTTTTGGCTAATAATTACTTGATAGAAGCTTATATACCAAATTTTTACAAAAACAACCAAGACTGTTTATTTGTGGCTAAATATAAAAACAAAGAACGTTGCCAGATCCCCATTGGCGAATTAAAAAGCTTCCAAGGAATTTTGTGCTCATCAATAAAACCAAATTTTGGTTACAAGCATTCGTTAAAATATATTTTAGGGCAACTCGAACTTCAAGACTCCGGGCAAATTGCAGAAGTATTTAGGCAGGTTTTTTCAACATATCCTTTCCCGGTTTTCAACACTGCGTACATAAAAGAAACGATGCGGGAAAATGAAACTCGATATTTTGGGTTGAAAGATGGGGGGCGGTTGGTTGGGGTATCTACTGCTGAAATGGATATTGCCAATCAAAATGCCGAAATGACTGATTTTGCAGTACTCCCAGAATATAGGGGGCAAAATTTTGCACATCGGCTGCTGGCAAAAATGGAAGAGGGAATGAAATGCCTGAACATAAAAACGCTCTATACAATTGCCCGGTTAAAAGAAGCGGGCATGAACAAAACCTTCCTCAAATCGGGGTATAGGTATACCGGCACTTTGGCAAACAATACCAATATTGGGGGAAGTATTGAAAGCATGAACATTTATTACAAACACATATAATATGCAATTAGGGAAATGCTGCAAATATGCGAGGGGGTGCCCTGTTTACATGGATGGGGTAAAGGATATGGACAAACCCGTGTTTTTAGTACGCAACGTATTTTGTAACAGGGGGATAAAAGGATGGGGCAACTGCAAAAGATTTCTAGCACTGGAAGCAGGGGAAGCTGTTGTAGAGACTTCAACCCCATATAAAATATAAAGACTGACTAAAATTAACTTGATGCATTGGATAGACTATTTGATTTTTGCGGTTTACCTGCTTTTTATGCTAAGCATAGGTTTTTATTTTATGAAGAAAAACAACTCTGCCGATGATTATTTTGTTGGCGGGCGCGAAATGGGTGCCTTCCACATTGGTATGTCTGTTGTTGCTACCGATGTTGGCGGTGGTTTTTCCATAGGCCTGGGCGGGCTTGGTTTTGTAATGGGGTTGTCGGGCACATGGTTGCTTTTTACCGGGCTAATAGGGGCTTGGCTCAGTGCTGTTTTGCTTATACCCAAAGTCTCTCAACTTGCATCAAGACATAATTTCCTTTCCTTTCCACAATTTTTGGGGCAACTATACAATTGGAAAGTAGCATTTATTGCCGGGATTATATCGGCCATTGGTTATCTGGGGTTTACCAGTTCGCAAATACTGGCCGGGGCAAAACTGGCAGCAGCAACATTCCCCGGGATTTCATTCGGGACATCATTGTTGTTAATGGGGGCAATAGCTGTAATATATACATCTTTTGGTGGGATAAAAGCTGTTATTTACACTGATACTTTTCAGTGGGTTTTACTTATGGGCGGGATGATTTTTGTGGCAATACCAGTATGTTATTTTGGTATAGGCGGCTACGATAGCTTAAAAGAGATTTTACCATCAAGCTTTTTGAGCCTGTCTGCAATATCGTGGCAGCAAATTGCAAACTGGTTTGTAACGATTATCCCGATATGGTTTATAGGGATGACCCTTTATCAGCGCATTTATGCAGCAGGCGATAAAAAAACAGCTCAACGCGCATGGTTTGTCGCAGGCTTGTTCGAATACCCTGTTATGGCATTTACAGGCGTAATATTGGGGCTGTTTGCCAAGGTAGCTTTTGAAACAGGCATAATACATCCAGGCAAATCCGGGGTTTTCGATCCCGAAATGGGGCTTCCCCTTTTGTTGCGTACCATCTTGCCCGTTGGACTGACGGGAATAGTATTGTCGGCCTATTTTTCAGCAATTATGTCAACTGCCGACAGCTGCCTGATGGCTGCTTCGGGGAACATTATTACCGACATATTGAAAAAACACAACTCGTTAAAAATAATGCTGTTGTCTCAAATAACCACATTGCTCATTGGCGGGGCAGCTCTTGTTATTGCATGGAAAGTGCCCAATGTACTCCAGCTTATGTTGCATTCATACTCTTTTATGGTTTCTGGCTTATTTGTACCGGTGTTGGTTGGTATTTTCTTGAAGCATAGAAGTTCGAAAGGAGTATTATGGTCGATGATAACAGGAGGATCTATTACCCTTTGTTTAATAATAGGCCAGGTAGGTTTGCCTTGGGGGCTTGATGCAAATATCTACGGCATATTTATGGCAACTTTGGTTTATGCCGTTTTTCATTTGGGGGAGAAAAAGTTTTTTTTTAGCAAAACAGTCCCAGTGTAAAAAGTTAATTTTGTGACCAAACTTGTCCTGGATGAAAGAAGTGAAATATAAAACACCGGAAGAACTAAAAATATTGGCAGGCAAAAACCGTCCTGCAACCGCTTCCTTCATAAAAAAACTAAAGGACAAAAGGCCTAAAGGGCTTGATGGTTTTGTACACGGCTTGCACATTGACGCATTCTCCCAATTCAGTTGCCTCGATTGCGCCAACTGTTGCAAGACCATAGGGCCGCGGTTGACAGACAAGGATATCGACAAGTTGGCAAAACACCTGAAAATGAAGCCTTCCGATTTTTTTGAGCAGTATGTAATTACAGATGAAGACGGCGATTTTGTTTTCAGAGAACACCCCTGCCCTTTCCTGATGCCAGACAACTATTGCATGGTTTACGAAAACCGCCCCAAAGCTTGCCGGGGATACCCGCACACCGACCGCAACCGTTTTTACCAGATACTGAAACTTTCGCACAAAAACTGCGAGACATGCCCCGTGGTTTTTGAAATTTTTGAGGAGATAAAAAAGAATTTCTAATACTTTTGTGAGATAAGCTTTAAAACTACCATAATGAATACATTACGTTTATTATCAATTCTCTGTGTGTTCCATTTTTGCCCAGTCTCAATATCTGCGCAGGGAACAATAGATTATAAAACCGAAAAAGATATCCTTTACCGGGAAAACACGGATTTGACCGAATACATGAAGGAACGTTGCCGTTTGGACGTATACTATCCAGTTAAAAAAGATAGCTTTACTACCATTGTGTGGTTTCATGGCGGGGGCATAAAAACAGGAAAAAAATTTATACCAGAGCAGTGGAAGGATAAAGGCATTGCTATTGTTTCCGTCAATTACCGGTTAAGCCCAAAGGTAAAATGCCCTGGATACCTAGAGGATGCGGCAGCAGCTGTGGCATGGGTATTTGAGCATATCGGTGAATATGGGGGATCGACAAATAAGATTGTAGTTTCAGGGCATTCGGCAGGTGGTTACCTAACTAGCATGATTGGCTTGGACAAACGTTATTTAGCTGCATTTGGGATCGATAACATGAAAATTGCAGCACTGATCCCTTTTAGTGGGCATACCATTACGCACATGACCGTCAGGGAGGAACGTGGAATATCCGACAAGCAACCTGTTGTTGATGAATTTGCCCCTTTGGTCTACGTGAACGCGAAAACACCGCCGTTTTATTTGCTTACAGGGGACAGGGATTTGGAAATGCTCGGCCGTTATGAGGAGAATGCATACATGTGGAGGATGATGAAAGTCAATGGCAACGAGCGTGCCTATTTGTATGAGTTCGATGGCTTCAACCATGGGGAAATGGCTGTTCCTGGTTATGCCTTGGCTTTAAAAATATTGAAAGGGCTAGGATTATGAGCATTTCAGATATTTCTGTCCGTTGACTTTGCAGGTGCCGGTCCCTTATATGGATTGTTTTCTTGTTGTCCATATCTATTTTTCACCCATTGCTTTGGCAAAGCAATCCATGAGGGAAAAACCAACTGCAAATGCCAAGCCTGCATACAGGGCATCTTTTAACTGGAGGGTGTATGCCCCCTCGAATACCGTGAAATATGTACAAGTAACAAATGACCGGTTAGGAAAAAATAAATCAGAGACGTTTTATCCCGTCTGACTTAAACTCTATGAGCCGTTTTTTATACAAGTTCCCCACGGCTTTTTTAAAATTCTTTTTGCTTATCCCCAACATAGATTGTATCATCTCAGGCGATGATTTATCGGTAAGTGCAATAAACCCCCGGTTTTCGTCAAGGAGATCCAATATTTTTTGGGACATGGAGTCAATTTTTTCATATCCGGGCTTTTCGGGCAGCAAATCAATTTTATCGTCTTCCCTTACTTTGTTTACGTACCCGGTTACCTTTTCGCCTACATAAAGGGGCTTGAATACCTGGTCTTTGTAAAGTATCCCCCAATGTTCGTTGTTGACGATTGCCTTATAGCCCAAATCGGTCATTTCGGCAATAATTAGGTCAACCTTATCGCCATTGGAATAAGCGGGAGGCGTGTTGTCCAAAAATTTGTTGAGCTTTGCCGAGGCAGCAACCCGGTTGGTCAATAGGTCAACAAATAGATATACAAGGTAATATTTCCCCTCTGCCATCTTGTTTTTTTGCTCGCTGAACGGCACCAATAAATCTTTTGGCAGCCCCCAGTCCAAAAAAGCCCCAAAACGGTTGGTGGCAACAACTTTAAGGAAAGCAAATTCCCCTGCCTTTGCCAATGGCGTTTCGGTAGTTGCAACCAGGCGGTCTTCCGAATCGGAGTAAACAAAAACTTCAGCCTCGTTGTTTTCCCTTATTCCTTCTGTTATAAATTTCTGTGGCATAAGTATCTCTCCCAAATTATCTCCGTCAAGATATAGCCCGTTATCTGTTTCCCTTACTACTTTAAGGGTATTTGTTTTCCCAATTTGTGCCACAATAAATATTTTTTATGGTAATTTTTTAATTTTAAAAAAACAACGCCCTATTGTTTCAAATTATCGAGTATTTCCGCCGGTACTTTAAAAACAGTCCCGTGCCTGGTCCCTTCCGGGAATTCTATCATTTCAGAAATATCTTCCCAGTTTTTCAAATCTTTTGAACGGACTGCGCCCATTTTATGTTTCCTGTATTTATCGAAATAAACTATCCAGTACTTACCAATTTTAACGGGTGTCGGCCCTTCTGCCCAGTAATCGCCGGTAATTGGCCCCGATACCTTGCCGTATCCCCCGGTAGGCTTTTGGCTGGTCGCAAGCCTTATGTTTTTTTCGGGGGGCGTACGTGTTTCGTCTTTAAGGAAAAGCACGTACTTGTTGTCATTTTTAACCAATGTGCCGTCAATTACATTGAATCCCTGATCGAAGAAAAGTTTGGTTTCGCTGTATTCCTTGAAATCTTTTGTCGTTACATAATACATCCTGTGGTTGCAGCCATTGTCGCCGCTTGATTCGGTCTCAGGAAACCTGCCGGGGATGGTTGTCGACCAAAATATTATATATTGTTTAGAACTTTCATCGTAGAATATTTCGGGGGCCCAACAGTTCCTTGCCGTGGGTTCATGTTCCATTACCGGAATGTATTGCTGTTCCGACCAGTTGGACAAATCCACGGAAGAAGCATAACCAATGCCTTTTTCCTTCCAGCTAACAGTCCAAACCATATGGAATTTGTTGTCCGGGCCTTTTATTATGCAAGGATCCCTCATTAATTTGTCTTCCCCAACCTCCGGAGACAAGAAAGGGTTGTTTTCGTTCAAGGCTTCCCACCGCATGCCGTCATAACTGTATGCCAAATGCAGCCCGTCTTCACCGTTTCCCATAAAGTATGAAAACATGTAAACTTCTCTATTTTTCTTTGCCCCGGCAAAAATTACCGATAAAAGCAAACTACAAATAATGAGTAACCTTTTTGAATCCATATTTATTTCTTTTATATAAAAAACTACCTACCCTCCTCTGTCGGGATAAGAAATATTTGTAAGATTATTAACCTCCCGAACGTTTTGCTTTGTACCCCCCGTTGTGGAGTATCTCAATTATTTTAGAGCAAAAATCACCTTGGATTAAGATATCACCATCTTTTACAGTGCCTCCAACCCCACATTTATTTTTCAACAATTTCCCAAGTTCCTTTAAATCATCCGGTGTGCCAACAAAACCTGTTATAAGCGTAACACTTTTCCCTTTCCTTTTTTTCCTGTCGAGCTGCACCTTTAGGTTTTGCCGACTTGGGGGAAGTGTTTCCTGCCCTTCGTCTTCATTGCTTTCATATTGAAAATCAGGGTCTGTGGAGAAAACAACCCCAAGCCTGTCTTTCCAGTCTTTCATAACAAAATAATTTATAACCAAATAACCAACAAACTGCCTGCTAAATAGAAAACCAACCACCAAACATAGGCTATTTTTGAATACAAAAGAAATTTTTCCCCAACAGGGGCATTTATTTTCCCTTTCAAATAAAGCCGCCAAATAAGCATTACATCAACAAACATAACTAAAAATGCAGAACATCCCCAAATTGAATGGATAGAAAAAGGGATACCATTAAAAGCAACAATCATCAAAGCAATGCTAACGATGTTGAGGGAAACCCCTATTGTAAAAAATAAAAGAACTCCGGGCGACACCACCTTGAACTGCAACAAAGATATACTTCCCAGCCCGTATGCAAGCAGGGACATGGTCATTATAAACGCACCGGCCATTGATATAGGATTCATACTTTTTTTTTATCAAAATACTTTTTTACGCCCACTACCTTATAACACTTTCCATACCCTAAAACTGATTTAGCCCAATTTTTGCCTTAACCCGTTGTTTGCTTTTTGTGTCGGATAAAATTTTATCGTTTCCATGTAGGGCTCCCCTATCCCTTGCTTTATGGAAAAGATGGTATTGTATGCCGCAAAATTTTAGTTTTACCCTTTTTCTCCCATTTGCAAACAAACGAAAAACAATGTCGGAATCTTCACGCCCCCAACCTTCGTACTGCTCATCGAAACCGTTTACATCAATCAGATCATGTTTCCAGAACGACATATTGCAGCCCCTTACATTGTATATCCCAGCATCCTCTTTTGTGAATAACGGTGACAAAAAAAGGTTCCTGATACCGTTAATTTTATTTTTTGCGGAATAATCCAGCCACTTGAAACTAATATTTTCAGAACACAGCCTTTGTGACGTTTCCTTTCCAGAAAGCAAGGCCCGGCTTCCTGACAGGAAAACACATGGTTTTCTGTTTCTTATATGATCCCTTATAAATTTGGGGTGCAGTATTATATCGCCATCAATAAAAATCAAATAATCGCTTTCAGAAACCTGTATTGCCCTGTTCCTTATTCGGGCAAGCCGGAACCCATTATCCTCCTGCCAGACATGTTTTATCCTTACCGGAGAAATTTCACTAAAATATCCTATCAGTTTTTGCGTCCTCTCGTCAGAACCATCATCGGCAACAATAATCTCATCGGGCAATGTTTTTTGCACCAAGGCACTTTTAAGGCATAAATTCAGTGCTTCAGGCCAGTTATATGTGGAAATAATCAAGGCTGTTTTCGACATGGTATTTGTAAATAATTTGTTCCGCCACAAATAAAAATACAGTAAAAAAACACAAAAAACGAACTTCCCATGTGCGATTCGAAATTGGAGTCGGCAAAATTGGCAAAAAACAGGAAGACCAAAAACACCAGGAACAAATGATCGGAATATCTCCCTGTTTTAAATACAGGGTATAAAATAAAAAATAAGATGGCAAAAAATCCGATAATCCCGAATTTCACCATATAATTTAAATATTGATTATGAGATGAGCCATAAAATTCTTCTTTTAACTTAGGGTTATTTTTAGCGTATGTTTTTCTAAATTCTTCTTTCCAGTTGCCGGTACCAACCCCAAACCATAAATGTTGTTTTATTATGCATATTGCTGCTTTTGCATACTCAATCCTCTGAGAAAAAGACTTTTGATTTGCATTTCCAGTTTTTGAATAAATATAATATTCCCAAATAGTTTGGTAAATCCGTGGGTAAAGGGATAATTTAGCCCCTGCATAAATTTCGTTTGCTATCCCATTATTGACATTAAGGACATCCTGTTTGCTAAGGGATCTTACACCTTCCGCATCCTTACGTAAGCCTTTCGATGTTAGATAACGGATTAATGTGGACGAAACAGGATATCCGTTTAGCCCCATTGAGTCATATTTTATTTCAGACACCTTATCCCACTCCTCGCGGACTTCGTCCTGGCACAAATATAAAAACACATACCTCCCATTTTCTACCATCGGGTTATTAAAATCGTGATTATATAAATTTCCCCGGGCTGTTTTTTTTTCAATGCTGCTTTTGTCCACACTTTCAATATCATAAAATTTTCGGGCAACATGGGTAACATAAACAACAGGCACAGTGACCAATACAATAGTTAAAATAAAAAGAAATGCCCTTATCCGTTTTGACACGAGGAACAACAGTAATAATACAAAAAAAACGATACTTCCAGTCAATGCAATCAATCCGGTCAACGATTGTTGAAAGATTAAAAAAGCAAGAAAGTACGTTGCACCGGCTAAAAGCAAGAGCCTCTGCCAATTTATTAATTTCCTGACATTTTTAAGCAGGAGCATAAACACAAACCAAAACGACAGGATTAACTGGAAACTAAAACGTATATGCGATATTAAACTGGCTTT
>CAXXRZ010000003.1:690000-1770935 GCA_963668205.2 uncultured Draconibacterium sp.
CTGCTTCCAAGCCAACATCCTAGCTGTCTCTGCAGCCGGACCCCGTTTGTCCAACTTAGCACACACTTGGGGACCTTAGCTGATGGTCCGGGTTCTTTCCCTCTCGGACATGGACCTTAGCACCCATGCCCTCACTCCCGTGAAACGTTTTATAGCATTCGGAGTTTGTCTGGATTTGATAGGCGGCGAAGCCCTCGCATCCAATCAGTAGCTCTACCTCTATAAAACTATCACAAGGCTGCACCTAAATGCATTTCGGGGAGTACGAGCTATTTCCCAGTTTGATTGGCCTTTCACCCCTACCCACAGCTCATCCAAAAGCTTTTCAACGCTTCCTGGTTCGGTCCTCCATGTTGTGTTACCAACACTTCAACCTGGCCATGGGTAGATCACAGGGTTTCGCGTCTAGCGCCACTGACTATTGCGCCCTATTAAGGCTCGCTTTCGCTTCGGGTACTCCCGTTGACGGGATTAGCCTCGCCAGTGACGGCTAACTCGTAGGCTCATTATGCAAAAGGCACGCAGTCACCCCGATAAATCGGGGCTCCTACCGCTTGTAGGCGTACGGTTTCAGGTACTGTTTCACTCCCCTGTCCGGGGTGCTTTTCACCTTTCCCTCACGGTACTTGTCCACTATCGGTCTCTCAGGAGTATTTAGCCTTGCCAGATGGTCCTGGCAGATTCAGGCAGGGTTCCTCGTGCCCCGCCCTACTCAGGGTACTGCTAGGGAGGCGTTCTTTTCGTGTACGGGGCTATCACCCCCTTTGGCCGGCTTTTCCAAAACCGTTCCACTTCAGAACGCTCACCCATACCGCAGCCCTACAACCCCGCCATTGCCGGAACAACAACGGTTTGGGCTATTCCCATTTCGCTCGCCACTACTCTGGGAATCACTTTTGTTTTCTTTTCCTGTGGGTACTTAGATGTTTCAGTTCCCCACGTTAGCCCCCCGGTTGCCCGGGGTATCCCTTTCGGGATGGGTTGCCCCATTCGGGCACCTGCGGATCGGCCCGTATTTGCCGGTCCCCGCAGATTATCGCAGCTTGTCGCGCCCTTCTTCGCCTCTGAGAGCCAAGGCATCCCCCGTACGCCCTTAATAACTTTCTTGCTCGGACCGGTGGCCCGGCCCTTTTTATGTAGTCTCTTGTTGCGTCGTATCTATGTGATTTGACTCTTGGCAATTATTTGAATAATTGCCGCTCTTTTCCCAACATGCCAAAGAACTTTATAACTGGCAGCGTGCAAAAGGCTCTCTATGCCCACGCCCGCCGACGTTAAATGTAGATAACCGGGGGGTCGAACCCCGTTTGCGCAGCCAACCTGCCTTACCCCATTTGCCCGGTATTTCAAATTTTGGACGCACTTGCCCGTTTTTTGTGCGGCAAAACACTTTCCATGTGCCGGCACATGGCCCCGTGGCCGCCTGTGCCAACTCCCCGGCCCCACCCGTGGAGAATAAGGGAGTCGAACCCTTGACCTCTAGAATGCAAATCTAGCGCTCTAGCCAACTGAGCTAATCCCCCGTCTGTTAAGCCCCAAAGGCAGGAAACCACAAACCTTGGGCAATTTTGCCATTTTGGGCCTTGCCGTCCGGAACTTGGCTTTCGTAGTCCCGCCCAGACTTGAACTGGGGACCCCTACATTATCAGTGTAGTACTCTAACCAGCTGAGCTACGGGACTCTGGACTTGAGTTCCGCCCCGTGGCGCAGGCCCCCGGGCAGTGCCGGGGGCCGCGGACCGGGCCATAATATATCTTTAAAAAAGCAAGGAGGACAACTTTTGTTTCTCCCTTTGTCGAGGACGGACAATGCCCTGTGCCCCAGAAAGGAGGTGTTCCAGCCACACCTTCCGGTACGGCTACCTTGTTACGACTTAACCCCAGTCACTGGTTTTACCCTAGGCCGCTCCTTGCGGTCACAGACTTCAGGCACCCCCAGCTCCCATGGTTTGACGGGCGGTGTGTACAAGGCCCGGGAACGTATTCACCGCGCCATGGCTGATGCGCGATTACTAGCGAATCCAACTTCATGGGGTCGGGTTGCAGACCCCAATCCGAACTGGGACCGGCTTTAGGGATTCGCACCTATTTGCATAGTAGCTGCCCTTTGTACCGGCCATTGTAACACGTGTGTAGCCCTGGACATAAGGGCCGTGCTGATTTGACGTCATCCCCACCTTCCTCTCACCTTACGGTGGCAGTCCCGCCAGAGTCCCCGGCATTACCCGATGGCAACTGGCGGTAAGGGTTGCGCTCGTTATGGGACTTAACCCGACACCTCACGGCACGAGCTGACGACAACCATGCAGCACCTTGCACGCAGCCCCGAAGGGAACCCCGATCTCTCGGGGATGCAGCGTGCATTTAAGCCCAGGTAAGGTTCCTCGCGTATCATCGAATTAAACCACATGTTCCTCCGCTTGTGCGGGCCCCCGTCAATTCCTTTGAGTTTCAACCTTGCGATCGTACTCCCCAGGTGGTTCACTTAATGCTTTCGCTCAGCCGCTTGCCGTGTATCGCAAACAGCGGGTGAACATCGTTTACGGCGTGGACTACCAGGGTATCTAATCCTGTTCGCTACCCACGCTTTCGTGCATCAGCGTCAGTAATGGCTTAGTAAGCTGCCTCCGCAATCGGCGTTCTGTGTAATATCTATGCATTTCACCGCTACACTACACATTCCGCCTACCTCAACCATACTCAAGAGGACCAGTATCAATGGCAGTACTACCGTTGAGCGGCAGTATTTCACCACTGACTTAATCCCCCGCCTGCGCACCCTTTAAACCCAATAAATCCGGATAACGCTTGCATCCTCCGTATTACCGCGGCTGCTGGCACGGAGTTAGCCGATGCTTATTCGCATGCTACCGGCAGGTGGCCACGCGTGGCCACGTTTCTTGGCATGCAAAAGCAGTTTACAACCCATAGGGCCGTCATCCTGCACGCGGGATGGCTGGTTCAGGCTTCCGCCCATTGACCAATATTCCTCACTGCTGCCTCCCGTAGGAGTCTGGTCCGTGTCTCAGTACCAGTGTGGGGGGTAACCCTCTCAGGACCCCTAATGATCGTCGCCTAGGTGGGCCGTTGCCCCACCTACTAGCTAATCATACGCATGCCCATCTGCCACCACCGAAGTTTTAACCGGTACCCCATGCAGGGCACCGGCACCATGGGGTATTAATCCACGTTTCCATGGGCTATCCCCCTGTGGCAGGTAGGTTGCATACGCGTTACGCACCCGTGCGCCGGTCGCCATCTTCCCGAAGGAAATGCTGCCCCTCGACTTGCATGTGTTAAGCCTCCCGCTAGCGTTCATCCTGAGCCAGGATCAAACTCTCCGTTGTAAATATAAAAAGTTCAATATCTTGCGCCCAAGGCTTGAATCGTCTCTCAGAAATCAACAAAGTTGTCTTGTATAACCTTGCTTTTTTTTTGTGCTCCAAAATTTTAAAGAACTCGCGCAAAAAAACCGGCAACAACGAACAAAACCTAGATGCCGGGAAATTTGCTTTTTTTATTGCTTTTGCTGGCAGCGCCAAACCCAAATACCCTCCTAAAAACTGCCAGAACTTCCTTCCCTTTCAATCGGGGCTGCAAAGGTAACCGGTTTTTTTTATCCTCCAAAACTTTTTTGAAGTTTTTTCATTTTTTTTTGCCGTGGGGAACCGCCGGTAAAAGGCAAAGCCCGAAAGGCAAAAAAACAACCAGAACCAGTACAACATGAACGACGCCCCGTACCCTACAAAGCGGCTGCAAAGGTAAACATAGATCACGCTTTTCCAAACTTTAACAAAACTTTTTTCCAAAAAAAAACACAGGGGACGGGCAAACCCCTGGGGGGCAACGGGAAAAGGCCGCCCCAGCGGGCACTAAACGGTGGCAAGGCTAAACTCAGATATCCCCGGGAAAGAAAAACCGCACAAAAAAGGCAAAGCCCGGAACCTCAAAAAACGGCCATTTACCGCATCAAAACTTCTTTCCTGTAGGACGGGACTGTTTTTTATATTCGAAAACTCGCCTTTTGAAACCGGAAGCCCCCAATTTTTGCCATCAATACTAATATATAATTCATAGTTAAAGATTATCCCCGCATTGTGCCTGCTTTGATCTGGCAGATAGGTAAACCCCTTTATTTTATGAACTTCGCCCAAATCAATAATATAATCAGCCTGCTTTGCGTTTGGTAAGGACCAGGCTGTCTGTGGATCTCCGTCAAAAATCAATTCAGCTTTCTTTTCGTTTTCAAAATTGCCCATCAATTTCCATTTTGCTTTAGATATATCAAAGTTAAATGTTGCCACAGGGCTCGCCTTCTCCCCTGCGGGATCGTATGCTATGGCTTTAAGCTGAACCTTCCCGTCCAGTTTAAATGGGCTGGTGTAATGCCCAGACTTATTTGAAGGCACCGAACCATCTACCGTGTAATAAATATCCAGCCCCGTATCAAAAGATTTCATTGAAACTATGCCTGCTTTATTGCGCATGACCTGCGGAGCAAGCAAAACTTTCGGTGCCTTATAAATCTCGATATTTGATATCACCGGAGAGGCTTTTGCATCTTTAATATCCAACCTGATTTTTGATGCCAATACATTAGGGAAGCGCAAAATACGTTTGTATCCGATTGTTGTTTGTGTGTCAAGCTGCTTCCATTCACCGTTAACCAGTGCTTCAAGCGCAAATTTCTTTACACGTTGGCCTAGAGGGATATATTCCTGGACAAGGAAACGGTTAAATTCGGTATCCCCTCCCAAATCAATTGTTATCGACGATGCAACTACATTATCATCCGTTGCCCAATAAGTTTCAGGATTGCCGTCAACCACGTTACCGGGCTTATACTTTTTTGAGTTTCCCCTGAAATTGGAAGCAGAGGCCTTTTTCCCAGCAGCAAGGTTGTTTGCAAAGTCAGCTTTTATTGCCCCTGATAGTTTTTTTAGTTGCCTTACGTCTTCCTCGTTAACCAATCCGCGTTTGTCCACAGGGAGGTTTAGCAGGAAAGAAGCGTTCCTTCCAATGGAATTATAATAAATATCAAGTAACTGTGGTAAAGTTTTTACCTTATGGTCTTCAGATGGGTGATAATACCACCCTGGCCTGATTGACACATCCACTTCTGCCGGCAACCAGTGGGTCCCGTCAATTTGACCTTGTTGCAGGAACTTGAGATCAGAAACCACCCCTGGGGCAAAATCATCGCGTTTCAGTATGCTCCAGTTGGTTTCTCCTGCCCATCCCTGTTCATTGCCAACCCAGCGCACATCTGGGCCTGCATCACTAAACATACATGCATTAGGCTGAAGTTCGCGAACAATTTTGCGTGTATTTTCCCAATCGTAATAGGTTGTCCTGTCGATACGGCGTTCTTCATTTGCACCACCGTACCAACCAGTCCCCCCGTTGGCGCCATCGAACCAGACTTCATAAATGTCTCCGTAGTTAGTTAACAATTCCCTTAATTGGTTCCTGAAATAGGTAATATACCCAGGTTTTCCATAATCGGCATGGTTCCTGTCCCATGGAGAAAGGTAAACCCCCATTTTCAACCCATACTCTTTGCAGGCTTCCGAGAGTTCTTTTACAACATCTCCCCCCCCATTCTTCCATGGCGAATTTTTTACCGAATGCCCTGTATATGCCGATGGCCACAAACAAAACCCATCGTGGTGTTTGGCTGTCAGGATGATGCCTTTCATCCCTGCCTCTTTGCACACCCGCGCCCACTGGCGACAGTCAAGCCCCGTAGGGTTGAACATTTCAGGGCTTTCGTCGCCCAACCCCCACTCCATATTTGTAAAAGTATTCATGTTGAAATGGACAAAAGCATAAAACTCCATTTTATGCCAGGCGATTTGCCTTTCACTTGGGATTGGGAGTACTGGCTCAGGAGGTGCAACTTTTTTACAAGACGAAAACAATATTACAATAACAACAAATAAGTTTAGTCGATTCATAAGACATTAATTAGCAATTAATAATTTGCTAAAGTTAGTAATTCCGCATTGAGATGTAGCCACCTTATATCTAAAAATTGCACATTTTTTCACATCATAATTATGTAAAAAACTTTTTATTTTTCATGATATGCTTTTATTTTGCATACCATAACAAATCATTTAGTTTATTGCTTATATGAAGAGGTCCGGTTATTTACTTATTTTGGCAGTTGTTGTGATTGGTTTTGTTGTATTCAGGATACAAAGTGTTTCGGCAGACAAATTTAATGCTCCTGTGGTTAACACGCCCGCCACTACTGCCGCAGATAAAAAGGAACCTCTTGAAATTGATAACGTAATCCAGGAATACGACAGTATAATAAGCCAGGAAATAATAAGCTCAGGGACAGTTGGCTCGGCATTGGCAATTACTTACAAAGACCAGGTTGCTTTCCTCAAATGCTACGGCGTAAAGAAAGCAGGAGGCAACGATTCGATAAACAAAAATACAATATTCAGGCTGGCCTCGGTATCCAAAACCCTGACAGGGATACTGGCAGGGATTTTAGATGATGAAGGGGTTATCGATTTAGACGACAAGGTTACCGAGTACCTTCCTGATTTCAAACTAAAAAACCCCAATAGCACCAGAACCCTTACAATCAACCACTTACTGAGCCACACCTCTGGGCTTATACCCCATGCATATGATGATATGGTAGAAGGGAAAGTCCCTTTAGGCAAGATAATGGACGATTTATGTATGGTGGACATCTCTGCATCGCCCGGCAAATTATATAGTTACCAAAATGTGATGTTCAGTTTGTACGACACTATTGCAGCAATAAAAACATCTGAAAGCTTCGATGATATAATACATAAAAAGGTGTTCGGGCCGTTTGGCATGAAAAATGCGTCCACGGGCTTCCGTCCGTTTAAGAACAACCCGAACAAAGCTTACCCACATACCAGCGGCAACGGGCATTTCAGGACATTGCGCTTAAACGACAGATATTACTCCACAGCTCCTGCCGCCGGTATAAATGCAAGCATATCAGACATGGCAAATTTCCTTATACAACTGACCAACGAAAACAGTAAGGAAATTAACGAAGATATTATCCAAACCGTTTTTACACCACAAATCCAGTCGCCCTTAAGGCGGGCTTATCTGCGCCGTTGGGACAAAGTAGATTCGAAAGAATACGCTATTGGCTGGAGGATAATCGGTTATAAAGGGAGAAAAGTGGCTTATCACGGCGGATTTGTAAACGGTTATAAAACAGAGGTGGCTTTTTGCAAAGAAGAAAACGTTGGGATTGCCTATCTTACCAATTCGCCAAACCCGGTAGCTTCGGAAGCAGTTCCCATTTTTCTAAACCGGCTTTTCGAATTTAGCGACCACAGACAAATTTTAACAGAGAATATTGAATAAAAAATTGGGCGCTCCCGTTTTTAAAGATGTAAATAACCAAACAGGGATGTTTTTGAAATATTGATCCCTCTCCAATTTTGTCCTGTACAAGTTAGTCCGATACCCCAAACAAATCGTAATCCTCCGCTCCGGTGACCCTTACCTGCACAATCTCCCCTCCCCTGAGTTTTTTACCGGAAGTAATAAAAACTTCTCCATCTACTTCGGGAGAATCAAATTCGGTACGCCCGACAAAGAAACCGCCCTCTTCCCTATCTACTATCACCTTAAGTACCTTGCCGATTTTTTGTTGGTTCAGTTCAGCCGAAACCTGCTGCTGTATTTCCATAATCTCATCGGCGCGGGCCTGTTTGACTTCCTCTGGCAAATTATCCTCAAACTTTTCCGCAGCATAAGTCCCCTCCTCTTCTGAATATGAAAACACGCCCAGTTTATCAAACTTGGCATTACGTATAAAATCCTTCATCTCCTCAAAATCCCCTTCAGTTTCGCCGGGGAAACCAACAAGCATGGTCGTCCTCAATGCTACGCCAGGAACTTCTTCTTTCATCCTTTTTACCAATTTTTCGGTATCTTCACGGGTTACATGGCGCAACATATTTCTCAATACCGGTGTAGCAATGTGCTGCAAGGGTATATCAAGGTATTTACACACCTTAGGGTTTTCGCGCATCACTTGCAATATTTCATAAGGGAATTTGGCAGGATAAAGGTAATGCAACCGGATCCACTCAATCCCCCCAATCTCCGAAATAAGGCCGATTAGCTCTGCCAGCCGGGTTTCCCCATAAATATCTATCCCGTAGTACGACAGATCTTGGGCAATCAACAGAACCTCCTTAACACCTTTTTTAGCTAAGAGGCGGGCTTCTTTTACCAAAACGTCTATTGGTTTTGATCTGTGGCGGCCAGTCATTTGCGGGATGGCACAAAACGAACACGACCGGTTGCACCCTTCCGAGATCTTCAGATAAGCATAATGCGGAGGTGTAGTTATTTTCCGCTCACAAGTATATTCCGGACTGTAAGTTACTTTTAGTTCCTCAACCATGTTTTTCAGGTCGAATTTGCCAAAATAGCGGTCTACCTCCGGGATCTCGGTTGCCAACTCACCCCTATAACGTTGGGAAAGACACCCCATTACATACAACTTGCCGATATCTCCACGTTTTTTTGCTTCCACATAGTCCAAGATCAGATCAATAGATTCCTGCTTGGCATCTTGGATAAACCCGCAGGTATTTATAACAACAGCATCAAAACCCCGTGCGTTGGAATCGTTCACAACGTCAAGCCCCCCCTTTTCCAACTGCCCCATTAAAACTTCAGAGTCCACAAGGTTTTTAGAACACCCCATAGTAACAACGTTTACCCGATTCTTTTTCATCTTCCCTTATTTTTCTGCAAAGTAAAGATAAATACATAAAAAAGTAAAAACACCAAACCCTGGATCCGAAAAGCCTATAACTCCACAGCCTTATTAATCAGTCCATTACCAATCATAATTATTGCCTAATTATTGAATAAGGGAATCCCGGGACAGGCAAAGCATTATTGATTAAAACAAAATGCCTGTTAATAATTCATCTCTATTTCCTATTTTTAGGCACTAAACAAATCAAATGCAAGTAGTAATTGCACATAGCCATTTAAACCCGGGCGGGGTAACGCGTATTATCCGGTCGCAGGTTGAAAGTTTGAAAGGGCATCCGGTAAAGGTTTTAACGGGGAGCGCGCCTGAAACAGAGGCCATGGGGGCCGAAAACCCCGGGTTAAAAATATTTAAACCGTTAAACTACCTTGAGTTCAGGAAATACACAAACCGGGAAGCAAGAGACATACTGAAAAACATCTTACATTTCCTGAAAAAAGAAACTGGAGGCAACAGCATTTTGCACTTCCACAACCTGAGCTTGGGGAAAAACCCCATAGCAACATATGCCGTTTATTTGATGGCCAAGGATGGGGCAAACATATTTAACCACGCCCACGATTTTGCAGAAGACCGTCCTGAGAACCTTGCTTTCCTTAAAGCAATTATTGAAGGTAATTTCGGGGAGAAACTTTCCGGGGTATTGTATCCCGGTTTTGCCAACTATCATTTCGGGGTTTTAAACTCATTTGATCTTGAGCGGCTTCAAAAATATGGCATAGGGAAAGATAGGATTGAATGGCTACCCAACCCTGTCACTTTTCAGGCTCCGGGGAATATTCCAGACAAAGTTGGGGCTAAAAAAGAAATCTGCGCAACCTTAAAACTCGACAATAAGAAACTTCTGGCCACATACCCCGTACGGGTTATTCGAAGAAAAAACATTGGGGAGCTGATACTACTTTCTGTACTATTTTCAGGCAAGGCAAATTTTGTTGTAACACAGCCGCCTAAAAACCCTTTAGAAATTGAGCATTATAATAAATGGGTGGCTTTCTGCAAAAAAGAAGACATAGGTGTTTCGTTCGAAGCCGGCAATAAAGTAAATTTTGGGCAACTACTGCTTGCCAGCGATTTTTGCATTACAACCAGCTACCGCGAAGGCTTTGGGATGGCTTACCTTGAGCCTTGGCTGTCGGGCACACCTGTTGTTGGCCGCGATATTGATTATATAACACGGGACTTTAAAAACGATGGTTTTATTTTCCCAGCACTTTACCGGAAACTGGACATCCCCGGATTTGACAGTGATTTTAAAGATCTGGATATTGCCGCCCAAATGAAAATCATAAACGATGCAAAAAAGGGGCAGGAAGAAAACCTAGGGATTATTAAACAAAACAAGGTATTAAAGTCCTTGTTAGGGCAAGTAAGCCCGGCAACTATTGAAAACAATAAACATATTATCAGAAACAATTATTCTATAAAAGGATATGGAATTAAACTTCAAGACCGATATAAAAAAATGGTTGGGCAATATTGAAACATTACAACCCATCGGCACAGGGCTTTCTCCTAAGCTACGGCACGGGCCAGGGGAGGCACAAACAAAGGCTGTAATTTTCGACATCTACGGTACACTGCTTATTTCATCGTCAGGAGATATAGACCAAGCTTCCCTGTCGGTTGAAAATATGGTGGAAGCACTACAGGCCGGAGGTTTTGGCATTGACAAAGAAGCTACAGAAACTGCAACATTTTTTTTAAAACAACTCCCTGAAAAAATAAAATCCAACCAGCAGGAGATCAAACAAAAAGGGCACCCCTTCCCCGATATAGATATTTTTAAGGTGTGGCGCGAAATGCTTGAAGAAGCTCAAAAAGCAGGGTTGGTTTCATTAAGCGGGGAAGAATCGCTTACCGACACCATTTTTATTTTTGAATTACTTAGCAACAAGGTTTTCCCCATGCCGGGGATGAAGGAAGTTTTAACTAAACTCAACAATAAAGGGATACCTCTCGGGATTGTTTCAAACGCCCAGTTTTACACCCCTATTTTAATGAACTACTTTTTAACTGGAAAATTCACCCCGGCACAGGACATTGAACTTTTCGCCCCCGAGCTGTCTGTTTTCTCATTTAAAGAGCTGCGCGGGAAACCCGACACCGCGCTGTTCCATAAGGTTATCACTGTTTTAAGGGACAAATACGGGATAGGGCCCACCGAAACTATTTTTGTGGGGAACGACATGCTGAAAGACATTTATACAGCAAAAAAAGCAGGGATGAAAACCGTCCTGTTTGCAGGAGACGGGCGTTCGCTACGGCTACGCGAGGACGATGAACGAGTTAAAGGGATCCTGCCAGATTTTATTACTACCGATTTAAAACAACTTTTTGAAATTACAAGATGAAATTAAATGAACTGCGCATTGGGCTTATACATTCCCTGATTGGGAAAAACGATGGGGTTTCCATTGTAATCGACCAAACCGTAAAGGCGATGTCGAAATACATGAAAATAAACATAGGGAATTTTTTCTTCCTTGCAGCACACTCATCGCCCCGTTTTAACGCCCAGACCGATGATGTATTTTGGCACAAAAGCGATGCACACAAAGAAATCCTCATCAATTTTGAGAATGAAAACACCGAAGGCTTAGACGAACTCATCCATAAAAACGCTTTATATGCAAAAGATGTAATCAAAAAGTGGGTGGACGACAACTATATCGACCTGATAATTGCACACAACACTTCGCACCCTTATAATTTCATTACCGCCGTTGGGCTGGGATATTACATAGAAGAACTTCGCAGCCAGGGCATAATCTGGCCAAAACTTATGGTATGGTGGCACGATTCTTATTTTGAACGTTCCATTTTTGCAAACCCCAACCCTGTGGTCAGGAAATATTTGAAATACCTTCCCGGAACGTATGTCGACTCCATTGCATTTATAAACAAACAACAGGTTGAACTGGGCAAAAAGGTATTCCGGCAATACAACAACATCAAACTCGACAAATTTTTCGAAACGCGCACGGCCGTTGTGCCAAATACTTCGGACATCCCCTGGGAATGGGAAAACATTACAACCGAAAAAGGTAAATGCATCGCCCCGCCACAGGACAATTACAACAGTTCGTTCCTAAAAGACATTGGCCTCGAACAACAGGTCAAAAGCAAAGGCTTTACCCTCAACGATACAATAATCCTGCTTCAGCATACAAGGGTAGTGCCGCGAAAAAAAATAGAACTTGCAATAGATCTGGCATTCAGGCTTGAAAAGAAATTCAAAAAGAACCGTAAAGACAAATGCGTGGCATTAATTGTAAGCGGGCATTCGGGCGATGAACAAAATGCATACCAACATCATCTGTATGAACACTATACTGAAAAATGCAAAGCAGATCCCTACTGCAATGTTGTCCTGATTTTTGGAGAGAACAACATCCTTTCGCACCGCGATATTATTGTGGACAAGAAATATTATAAATTTGCAGAGGTGCCGTCTATTATTGCGTCACATGGCGGCATTGGCACTTATTTTAGCGAAGTGGAAGGTTTTGGGAACAACCTTTTGGAAATGATTTCACTGGGCCTGCCGGCAGTAATCAACAAATACGAAATATTCAAGGAAGAAATCGAAAAACAAGGCTTCATACTGCCAGCCATCGACAATACTGACATTACAGAAGAACTGGTTGACCAGTCATATCGTTTGCTGACCGATATTGGGTACAGGGACAAAGTGGTACAACATAACCTTAAAGTACTGAAAGAAAACTACGACCACCAAATTATTGCCAACAAACTGAAACCTCTTATAATAAATATGTTTACGAGGACTTTGTGACACACCAGCACCATTTTATTTCTTATTTGTGATCCCCAAACAAAAAAAATTGCTCAAAAAAAAGCAACAGTGGGAGTTTGTTATATGAAAGTTAACAACTCCTTTTCACCTCCAAACAATGCACAAATCTCAAATGATTTGGTTATATTTAAGTGTTGCAACTCTGGGTTGCAGTTTATAGCTTACCTCAATATTTATAGTAAAAAAGGAAAATTATGGGAGATTTTTATCAAAACGGGTTTGTTGCCACTTTGCACAATTTACGTTCCCGCCCCTACGAAGAACTGGAACAAAAACTCATCAAATTCAGTAAACAACGCCCTATAGGTTTAATAATCCCATCGTTGTATTCCGAACTCTCACGGCAAGCCCTCAAAGATATAGTACTTATATTAAAAGACATCCCTTACATTTCCGAGATTGTAATCGGGCTAGATCAGGCAGACGATTTCCAGTACAGGAACGCACTTGAATATTTCGATGTGTTGCCCCAACACCATCGCATAATCTGGAACGATGGCCCTCGGATGAAAAAGTTTAAAGAAAAACTGGCCTCAAAAAACATAAACACTTCAGTTGCCGGGAAAGGGCGTAATGTGTGGTTTTGCTTTGGTTACATGATTTCTTCGGGAAAATCGGAAGCCATCGCCCTGCACGATGCAGATATAGTAACATACAACCGCGAAATGCTGGCACGCCTTGTTTACCCGGTAGCAGACCCTACATTTAACTACAAATATTGCAAAGGTTATTATTTCAGGTCTGATGAAGAGAAAATGCACGGGCGTGCTGTCCGTTTATTGGTAACCCCTTTGCTTCGGACATTGAAAAAACTGCTTGGGCATCACCGATACCTTGAATACCTCGACAGTTTCAGGTACCCGCTGGCAGGAGAATTTTCTATGCGCGCCGATATTATCAAGACCATACGTATCCCTCACGACTGGGGCCTGGAAATTGGCATCTTATCGGAGGTAGAACGGAACAATTCGCTCAGCCGTATTTGCCAGGTAGAAATTGCCGACCGCTACGACCACAAACACCAGTCGCTTTCGTCAGAAGATGCAGAGAAAGGGCTTTCTAAAATGAGCCGCGACATATCAAGGGCAATTTTTGCAAAACTTGCCTCAGACGGGATTACCCTCAGTACCGAATTTTTCAGGACGCTGAAAGCCACTTACTGGAGGATTGCCCTGGAATTTGTGGAACTCTATAAAGCAGATGCTGTAATGAACGGGCTAAGTTATGATTTCCATAAAGAAGAAGAAGTCATCGATCTTTTTGTGAAAAATGTATACTTGTCGGGGATCAACTTCTTAAACAACCCAGACATGGTGCCTGTAATGCCTAATTGGAAAAGGGTACAAAGCGCATTTCCCGAAATATATGAAGAGTTCTACCAAATCGTAGAAGAAGACAATGATTGTATATAAGCCAAACATATAAATATGAAACTTCCGCAAAGCCTTCTTGACAGACTGGAAGAACGTCTCCGGTTTATTTATAAAGACAATTACTCCGCCGAACTGAAAACCAGGCTGGCCGATACAATTTCAGGCTATCAAAAAATCCAAGGCAAAGGGGGCAAGTGGGATGAAAAAGAGGTTGTCCTGATCACTTACGGCGACAGCATTAAAAATGAAGGGGAAGCCCCGCTTAAAACGTTGAAGCAATTTTTGGACAAAAACCTAAAGGAGCATTTATCGGCAATACACATACTGCCTTTTTTCCCGTACAGTAGCGATGATGGATTCTCGGTTATCGATTTCCGCAAAGTAAACCCCGAACTGGGCAACTGGGACGATGTGAGGGAAATTGCCTGTAATTTTGGGCTGATGGCCGATTTGGTTATTAACCATGCATCCAGCCAAAGCAGGTGGTTTAAGGATTTCTTGGGACAAAAAGGCAAGGGGAAGGGTTATTTTATCACAGAGGATCCCGAAACCGATCTGTCGCAGGTTGTCCGCCCTAGGAGCACTCCCCTATTAACAGCCTGTGAAACAGCAAACGGGACAAAACATGTATGGACTACGTTCAGTGCCGACCAAGTTGACCTGAATTTCGCCAATCCTGACCTGCTCGTTGAAATGGTGGATATCCTTTTGGGGTACATTTCAAAAGGAGCAAGGATTATACGGCTGGATGCCATAGCATTTTTATGGAAAAAACCTGGAACTACATGTTTGCACCTGCCCGAAACGCACGAAGTTGTAAAACTGTTGCGTGATGTGGCCGAGTCAATAAACCCATCGGCCGTTATATTAACCGAGACAAATGTCCCCAACAAAGAAAACCTCAGTTATTTTGGCAACAACGATGAGGCGCACATGGTTTACCAGTTCAGCCTCCCCCCCCTGCTGTTGCATGCACTGCACACCGGCAATTCAACCTATCTTAACGAGTGGGCAGAAAACCTGCCGCAATTAGGCAGCAAAACCACATTTTTTAATTTTACAGCCTCGCACGACGGCATAGGGGTACGGCCGCTAGAAGGCCTCCTCCCCGAAAAAGAAAAAGCGGCACTAATCGCAAACATGCAGGGATTTGGGGGCTTGGTGAATTATAAATCCAATACAGACGGCACACAAAGCCCTTACGAGCTAAACATTACCTATTTTGACGCATTAAAAGGCACAAAAAAAGGGATCGACAATTTGCAGGTTGAACGTTTTATCGCATCACAAACCGCCATGATGAGTTTCCGGGGGGTGCCGGCTTTTTATATCCATAGTTTAACGGCTACCCCAAATTATCTGGAAGGTGTCGCCAAAACCAAACAGAACCGGACTATCAACCGCCGGAAATGGGGCTTAGGTGAACTTCGGGACATATTAAACAATGATACGCCACAAAAAAAAGTATTCGAATCGTTGGGGCAACTAATTTCCCTGCGCAAAAAACAAAAAGCTTTCCACCCTGGGGCAAAGCAGGAAATACTAAACTTGGGCGACAAATTGCTTGCCCTGGTCCGGACGGCAAAAAACGATGCACAAACAATAGTGGTAATTGTAAACCTCACAAGTGAAGGACAGAGCTTCTCCCTTCCCGAAAAATTTAAAACCTGCTCTTTCGATTTAATCCAAAGCCAAACAATTGGGCAACAAATATTAAAGCCATATCAGTGCCTTTGGCTGGAACGTACCCCTAACAACGCTTTTTAGCCCCTAGCAAGAAGATTGCGCAAAACAAAAATCAACGTTGTCGCCAAGCGAGGGCATCATTTTTATGCTTACATCTTTTGCCGGATAGATTCTATTGCCTGCCGGAGCCCTGCTTTGTCCTGTTCAGAAATCCCATCGGACTTTAATGTTTTTTCATACAATTTAATTGCATCCTGCTTTTTGCCGTTGCGCATGTATATATCAGCCAGGAGGCTCACTGCCGGATAATAAAGCGGGTGTTTGCCCAAAAGTGCCTTAAGCGTTATTATTGACTGCTCCCTATTATTGCCCTCCATCTGGTAATATGCAAGAGTGTAGGCATATTTAGGTTCATCGGGGCGGGCTTTTGCTGCAACCCCTGCGTATTTTACCGCAGCTACCAAATCGCGTGATGCTGTGATCACACTCAGGTTATAAGCGGCCACAGCCTGTTCGGGGTTTGAGCTAAGTACTGTTTTAAATGATTTTTCAGCTTCGCCCACCTTACCCTGTTCTGCCAGCAAAAGCCCTAAATTCAGGTTAGCGGCCTCATTGTCGGGATCTACCGTCACTGCCCTTCTCAGATTCCCCTCAGCTTTGCCCGGATTTCCGATATACGAATACAAAATACTGCTGTTGATAAGTGGCATAATTGCTCCTGGGTATAACCTGGCCGCTGTTTCGTAAGAGTTCAGTGCTTCGTTGACATTACCCTTGTTCTGGTAATATAACCCAAGATTATAGTGGTTGCTCCAGCTATCGGTCCGCGAGGTCAATGAGGTAACGTACTCCTTCTCTGCTTTTTTAATTACCGCTGATTGTTCGGCAGTAAAATCATCGTCAGGAAACATCAGGATGGCATTTGCCGCCTGTATGCGTACCAAGCGTATTTCGTCCTCACAAGCCTTTAGCAATGCATCCTTCGCCCTATCAGAACCAATTCCCGCCAAACCATAAGCAGCCGATGACCTCACCAGTTCCGATTTATTGTTTAATGCTTCCAGCAATACGACTGTCTTCGAGTCGAGCGTACAACTGCCCAACAAACGTATCAATGAATTGGCTACCACTTCATTGGTTTCGGGATTTTTTATGCAATCATACATTTGTCCAACATTTTCCCAGTTGCCATCGCGTGCCTCTTTGACCAATTGTGCCCATTTTAATGTCCCTTCCTGATAATTCCCATTAGGGCGTGCTTTTACAATTTTATTTGCCCACTCGGAAGTTTTGTCTGCATGGCAGAGGTTACATGCATTGGGCGAGCCAAACCTGATAGTAGCTTCGGGCATTGGCGGGCGGAATGAATGATCGCTACGCAAAAAACGCCCGACAAATTCCCTTTTGGGCATGTGGCAGCTCAAACATGTAAGCCCGGCTTCAGGTTTGTGCCCGGTGTGCGCTGCAATATCCCCTGCCTTGTCGGTATGGCACTGCAAGCACGAATTGTTTGGATTGTCCTTGTTCCTGTCGCGGCCACTGGACGTATGGCAGGTTATACAACTCAACCTGCTCCCCCCGGCCGTGCAAGGGTTCATCCCCCAACCAGTCATGGTATAATTCTCCCCAAGGGAACGGCCATCTGGATAAAAATCAAGATCTTCAAGCGTTGTTATGTTGTAATTATCGAAATACTTATCACCAGGGGTATAACTGGGGGTAATAGGGTTCATTTTTGCATGGCACGGGGCACATGCATCGTTGTTCTGTTGCGGGGTAAAATTGCTGGTGACAATTAACCCCATATGGGCTGGCACTTCCCCCTCTTTCAAGTTCTTAAATATACTGATATGTTCGGCTCCCGGCCCGTGACAGGTCTCGCAGTTTATCCCTGCCTCCCTCCATGTAGTGCGGTAAGTCTCTGTAGATAAATCGAAATTGGTGCTCAATTGGCTTATATGGCAACTGTAACAACCGGTATTAAAAGTGTACATGGCATCCTTCCATGGCAATGCCTCGTCCTGCGGGTGCCCCTCGCCAAAATGGCGCACACCCGATTCTGGGTAATTAAACCATGTTTTTCGGTTGGCATCGTAAGCCAAAGGGATTGTCTGGAGTTTGCCCTTCCCGAAAGGGGTAAGGAAACAGTAAACATTATGGCCGCCCATTGCCCATAAAATATCATAGGTTTTAATTAACCTGCCACCATCCCTTTCATGCATAAGCATTGAAGAATCCCCAAACTCTATGTTAAACATGTGCCCTTCCACCTCTATTGGCAGGCTGTTTGGTAACTGGTGCTTGGCAACAAACCCTGCATTTATTGGCATCATTGCCTGCCCGTGATATGACGGGGACCATAGTTGATAAAACTTTTCGTGGCACTCACGGCAACTTTCAGAACCGGAAAACTGCCCAACTGTATTTTCTTTATCTTTCCTTTGCACGCAGGAAAATAAAATAACCATTGCACAAAACCCCAAAGTCCATTTTACAAGCTTGATATTTCTCACTTTTTGCAATACTGATTTCTGCAAATATTATGATTTTTTAATAACTTACGGGTTAAATCCTTGCATTTTTTGGCGGGAATCATCCAATACATAAGTTGCTAAATAGATTGAAAAGATAATTGTTCCTACCAACCGGTATTATACGCGGTTGATCCTTAATCAATTATTAATCGAAACTTAATTGCCTGGATTGTATTACTTCTGATTTCATATGTACCTTCCTGCCCGAAAAACTGAAAAAATATGGAATCAAATTACAAATTGTTGCATAAATCGTATAACACTCATTTGCGGACATCGCTGCCGGTATATTTTTATGGATTGCCAAACGGGGCGATTTATTTGGTTTACGCCAGGTTTTATGAGATTAGCTTTAATAACCCGGGGTTGGAGTTCGTTTTCGCCGTGCTTAAAAATTATCATTACGACTTTGAATCCGGGCAGGTTGCCGACAAAAACTACGATGAATTAAGCTTGGCGTATTTCTCAAACAATATTGAAGCAAACGAGTTCGACATTAAAATTATTAAAGCGTACAGGAATATATACTCATTCAGGGAGGCAATACAATTCTTAAGCAGCAGGGCCAAGGAAACCACCCAAAACCTTGTTGCAGAGAAAATGTAGCAATTCAATTTAATCCTTCATCACTCTCATGAGGTTCAACATCCTGCTTATAACCGGCCTTATTTTTTTCACCCTTTCCTGTGCCAGACCGGACAGAAGTTCAAGGAAAGCGGGGAAGCACATCCAAGACAAAGTGGTTGCAGTTGCTGAAACATTCCCTGTCCCTGAAAAAAGGAACGCCGATTCGGCAGACGACCCTGCCATTTGGATAAACTACGGTGATCCTGAAAAATCGATAATAATTGGCACGGACAAAAAAGGTGGACTGGTTACATATAACCTTCATGGCGAGGAACTTTATTACTATTTTGCCGGCAAAATGAACAATTGCGACCTCCGGTACGGATTAAAAATTAATGGCAGCACTGTTGACATCCTTGCCGCAAGCAACAGATCCCACAATTCATTTTCTTTGTTCAGGATCCACAAAAACGGGGTACTCGGCACCCTGCACCACAGGATCATCCGTTCAGAAATGAAAGATGAAGTTTACGGGCTGGCAATGTACAAAAGCAAAAAAACAGGAAAGTTTTATGTTTTCGTCAACAGCAAGGCCGGCGAGGTAGAGCAATGGGAGTTGTTCGGCATACATAAAAGGGTAGATGCAAGGTTGGCCCGTTCTTTCTCGCTCGGGGGGCAAACCGAAGGTATGGTTGCTGACGACGAAACAGGAACCCTTTACATTGGCGAAAAAAAAGCCGGGATATGGAAATTTGACGCAGAACCTGACGGGGATGACAAAGGGGCATTTATTGAAAACAGTTCGGAGAAAAACCAAAATATAGGATACGATATAGAAGGCCTTGCTATTTACGATAGCGGAAACGGGAATGGTTACCTGCTGGCCTCATCGCAGGGGAATTATTCATACGCTGTTTTCGAGCGACAGGATAAAAACAAGTACCTTGGCAGTTTCAGGATCACGGACGGGGATTTCGATGGGGTGGAAGAAACCGATGGGATTGAAATTACTTCGTTGCCACTGGGGCCACAATTCCCTAAAGGGGCACTGGTAGTACAGGACGGTTATAACTACGATGGGCGCAAAAAGAAGAGCCAGAATTTCAAGATCGTATCGTGGGAGGCAATTGAAAATGTAATAAAAAACTGGTCGCCAGTGCGCTAAGAACCCCATGCCGTTCGGCATAAAGCGTTCAATAGCAGCCCCCTGCCCCTACATTTACCACTGAAACACAACCCGATAACAAAAAGAAACCTGCCCTGGTTATTACAAAATTTTATTTAGTAACCTGGCATGTTCATGAAACAGGAGTAGTGTCCCTGGTGGGGAAAACCCGGTTTGAAATTTAATTTCTAAAAAAGTAATGTTTTTGTAACTGTTAATTAATACCAATTCCACAATTTTGTCAAATTAAGTTATTATACTTTTGGAAACTAGAGAATTAGAAGTATCGGTTATATCCGACTTGCACCTGGCCACGCACGGCAGCAAGCCCAAAAAAATACTCAGGTATTTAAAATCTATTCAGCCCCGGTTGTTAGTTTTGAATGGCGACATCATTGACTCTTGGCGTTTTAGCCGCAATTATTTCCCCAAAGCACATTTAAAGGTTGTACGCCAGTTGATAAAAATGATGGAAAAAGGAGTCCAGGTTATTTATATCTCAGGCAACCACGATGAATTTTTGCGAAAAATAATACCTACACAAATAGGCAACCTGAAATTTGCAAACCAATATATTTTTGAACAGGGAGGTACAAGGACATGGATTTTCCATGGCGATATTTTTGATAAAATCATCCATAAAACCAAGTGGCTGGCCAAACTTGGCGCTGCTGCCTACGGGTTTATTGCCGTACTAAACAACGGGACCAACCACCTTTTAAACTTATTGGGGAAAAAAGAAGTGCAGTTCTATAAAAGTTTGAAAAAAAAGTGGGAAAAGAATCAAAAAAACCTAACAGGCTTTGAAAAAAAACTTGCACAGGTGGCATGCCAAAAAGGTTACCAAAACGTAATATGCGGGCACACCCATATCCCTTTGGAAAAAAATATTGTCATAGGGGGGAAAGAATTGCTATATATAAATTGCGGCGACTGGGTGGAAAACCTTACCGCGGCAGAATTTTACCAGGGCAAATGGCATTTATATTACTACAACGAAACCGATGAGGGAACCCTGCCAGAAGAGCCGGAATTTCCCAAAAAACGCCAGATATACCTATCGCTTATAAAAGAGCTGGGGGACTGATCATTCGGAAGCGAGCAAAGTCCACCCCTCAATCCAGTTGCTTTCGCCAAATGCGCCCTTAAAATTAACAATCTGAAACCAGGTGCCCGGATACCCCGACAATTCCCCCTGTATCTTTTCTTCGGGAAGGAAAACGTTGTTTTGATAATCAATCCCCGGATCTGAAATCCCATTCCCTGCTGTAACAAAATAGTTTGCCCATCCTGTTTGTTGAGAGGATGAATAAATCCCGCTAAGTTGGAAAATGGGATAATTTCCGGATGGCACAACATCAAAAAACACATTATTTTTCACCTGCAAGTTTCCCTGTTGCCACTGGTTGTAACAATCGTTTTGCGAATCGGTGACCTCCATTAAAACGCCATGGCTTTTGTTCAGGAAAACAGAATTTGCCAAAACTCCCCCTGCAAAATCCGCAAATTCCACACAGGAGCCATCGCTTGTGTTCCCGTTCCCAATTAGGGTAATATTAAAAATACCAGGCATCGAATAAGGTTCCCCTGTTACCGGAGAAGTCCCCCCGCCCGCTTCTATCAGGTTGTTGCCCATATAATCCGACTGAAGGGCGAGCCAAAACTGCCCGTTGCCCGACCATCCCAGATCGTAATCGAAAGCATCGTCGCCACAACCGGAAACCACAATATGTTTGAGGTTTACGTTGCCACCAAATATTTCTATACCATCGTCTTCATTTGAAATTACCTCAACATAGTCAATCTCTGTATTGCTCCCGACCCCTCCCAGTGTCAGTCCGTTTATTTCGTTCCCGTCGCCAATATTGGTCCCCCCGTGGCGTATCGACACATATTTAAGCACCCCCGAGTTGTCTTCTTCGTCTACTCCACCATATATCCCGCGTGGTTCTGCCAATGGGATACCCTCGATAGAAGCTTCCCCGCCATCAACGTTTATTGGTGCATTGCCAAGGATAACCAGCCCCCCCCAAAGGCCGGTTTTATCTTTTCCGACCGAATTTTCCAGATCATCGTATTCCGAAGTAAATATAATTGGTCTTTCGGCAGTCCCTGATGCAATAATTTTCCCGCCTCTTGCAACAATAAGTGCGCTTGCATTTTCAGCCTCCCCCTCTTTAAACCGGACAACTGTCCCTGCTTCAATGGTCAGCACCTGTCCATCGTTAACAAAAACAAAGCCTTCAACAACATACTCATTGCCCTGTTCCCATGTAGTCGTCCCTGTGCCGCTCCCGTCATCGCTCACTACCTGTCCTCCTTCCTCAACAAGATAGTCGCTTTTCCTGCACCCTAAAAACAACACGACAAAAAATAATATATATATAGTCTTATGCTTCATTTCTACATTTTTACTTCAATATCCAAAAAGATGAACGATTCACCTTCCATGTTCGCCGCCCACGGGCACCAGTCGTGGTAATTTAATGCCATTTTAATATTTTTTATTGGGGCAAACTGAATACCTGCCACCAATGCAGTCCCATCGTTTGCAAGGTTCCAGGGAGTCCCCCCATCTGTTTTATTCGAGGTAACCCTGTCGTAGCGGGCAAAAAGCTGGTATTGGCTGTTTATGTTGTATTTTCCGTAAAACGACATCCCCAGGATATTGTGCCCCTCTTCCCACTCATTATTCACCTTGTATGCAAATTCTGCCGCAAGGTTCCACTTTTTATTATAATCGTACGATGAAAAAAACAACCATGTAGACTCATTGATGCCGTCATAAGTAAAATCGTAAAACAACTTTGACACAAGGTTTTTGGGGCAATGGATTGTAGCCCCCACACTGTATTTGAAAACATTATCTGTCTGTATGTTGTTATAACCTTCCCCGTTCATGATGGTAAAATCTGCTTCTACAAACTGAGTGGGCGCAAAATTTAAGTTCACGCCCAAATCGGCAGAAGCCCCTAGTTGGTACTCATCGGCCAGGGTTTTCATTAAATAACGGCGTTCCCATATTTTTTCCTGTAATTTAAATTGTTTAAGGCCGATAAGCCCAAAATCAATAGTACATTTTTTGCCAGTGTATCGCAAATATGCATTTTTGAAATAAGCATACCTGCGGAGTTTCGAGTAGGTTGACAAATCGTTGGGACTGCCAATGTCGAGGTTTATCTTTGCATAAAATTCGGGGCTGAAACTGTATTCATAACCAATATAGCCCCGTACAAGTTCAAAGGCAGCCTCCTCGGTACCTGCGACCCCTTGGTGGAAATTTGCAAAAATAGTGGCAAATGCTTTCCCCGAAGGGGCAAAAACTTCCTGCGAAAATATAGGAATGGAAAATAAAAGGAGCAACCCTGTTGCCAGTTTTGTCTTCATTCAAATTTGTTTTTTATTTAAGTAGGCAAATATATATTATTCGTATTTAATATTTTTTTAATTAAATTGCAATAAAATTTGCCATTTATCACATTAGATTAATATAAGATTAAGCAGAAGTTAAATTGCTGTTGTTTTTTTATTAGCCCCATGCAGGACAAGGGTGTATTTTATTAACTGTTTTTTAATAACTGGAAATATTTTATTTTTTAAATTACCTTTGTGTGCGGGAAACAGGACAATTGATACCATGGAGAACGAACAAAAAATACTGATCGTCGACGACGAGAAAGATTTATGTGAGATACTACAGTTCAACCTCGAAAGTGAAGGTTTTGGCATTGAAATCACAAATTCAGGCGAAGAGGCATTGAAAAAAAACCTCGAAGAATTTGACCTGATCTTGCTGGATGTAATGATGGGGGGGATTTCAGGGTTTAAAATGGCCAACATCATACGCAAGGAAATGAAACTGGAAATACCAATCATCTTTCTAACGGCAAAAGGCGAGGAGAACGATGTCCTTACTGGTTTTAATGTTGGGGGCGACGATTATATATCAAAACCATTTTCGATAAAAGAAGTTGTTGCCCGTATAAAAGCCATTTTAAAAAGGGGCACTGTGCCCAGGAGTTCTAACGATCAGATTTTGTACGATGATTTAAAAATAGATTTAAAGAGAAAAACAACTTCCATCTACGGTAAAAGCGTGAACCTGACACGAAAAGAATTTGAGATCCTCTCCCTTCTTTTAAAAAACAAGGATCAGTACATTAGCCGCGAAGAGATCCTCAAACGGATTTGGCACGATGATGTTATTGTTACGGAAAGGAACGTAGATGTAAACATTGCCCGCCTACGTAAAAAAATTGGGGGTTATGGGTCACAAATCAAGGGGAAATCAGGTTACGGATATTGTTTTCGGAGTTAGCTTCAAAATCCTTAAATTGCTGTTGTGATAAGAAGATCCTTTCGTGGGGAAATATTCCTCTATTTCATAATCGTATTTGTTTTTTTCACTATTGCAATCCTCTCTTTCCAGTATGAAAGGGAAAAAAAATACCGTATTGCCCAATTAGAAAACACTCTCGACAATATTACAGAGATCACCCGGCTTTTTGTTAAACAAAACCACCTGATCGAAGAAAACAAGATCAACAGGGTCGATGAGATAAAAAGTATTATCCCCCATTTTAAAACCAGGATCACCATAATAAGTAAAAAAGGGATCGTGCTTTACGATAGTTTTGTTGAAGATTACGATGAGATGGAAAACCACCTCCATCGCCCTGAAATAAAAAAAGCCTTGGACGAAGGCAGTGGTTCCAATATACGCAAATCGGCCACTACCCTACAGGAATATTATTATTACGCAAGAAGTTACCCCGACTATTTTATACGGACTGCCGTGGTATACAATGTAGAAGTAAAAAATTTCCTGAAAGCAGAGCGCGTATTTATTTTCTTTATTGTTATTGTTTTCACCATTATAGGGCTGGTGTTATATATTGTAACAGGCAAGCTTGCCGATGCCATAAAAAAACTTGAGAAATTTTCAATTAAAGCCGGCAAAAACGAATTGTTCACACAGGATGTCCACTTCCCCGACAACGAACTTGGGATAATCGGAAGCCATATAATAGGGATTTACAACAAACTTAAAACAACCAAGGACGAACTGTCGGCAGAAAGGGAAAAATTCTTCAACCACCTGAATGCCTTAAACGAAGGGATTGCATTCTTTTCAAAAGACAAGGAACATACCCTTTCGAACAGCCACTTTATCCAGTACACCAACACTATTGCAAGGAAATCGGTAAGGCTTCCCAATGAAATTTTCAAAATTTTGGAGTTCCAAAAACTGAACCGTTTCCTAAGCGCAAACTTGAAAGGGGACAAGACATTTGAAATGGGATCGCTGCCTCACGCCGAATTTACCATTTCAAAAAATGAAAAATTCTTCAGGGTACAAAGCATAATTTTCCAAGACAAAAGCTTCGAGGTGGTGATTTCCGACATTACCCGCCTGGAAAAAAGGCGGCTGCTAAAGCAACAATTAACCTCAAACATCGCACACGAGTTAAAAACACCGCTTGCCTCAATCAGGGGATACCTGGAAACCATCCTCGATAATTGGCCGGTTGTGGCCACAAAAAGAAAATACTTCCTGGAGAAAGCATATTTACAGTCGGAAAGGCTGACAGATTTAATTAACGATGTTTCATTATTGAACAATATAGAGGATGCTGGGGAATTGTTCGAATTCAAAAAAAGCGACATCGGGGAAATTGTAGCCGAAGTTTATGAGAATTTTGCAAGCCGGATTTCCGACAACGACATATACTTCATCAATGGGATAAAAAAGGATACCCTTATAAATGGCAACGAATCCCTCTTGTTTTCTATCTTCCAAAATTTTATTGAAAATTCAATAAAGTACGGGGGCAAGGGCATTAAAATAGCTATCAGGAATTACCACGAAGATGAAAAATACTATTACTTCGTATATTCCGACACAGGTCCCGGGATCCCAGAAACCCACCTTCCGCGTATTTTCGAACGGTTTTACCGGGTCGACAGGGGCAGGACCCGGGAAACGGGCGGAACCGGACTGGGACTGGCAATCATAAAAAATGCCATCCAACTGCACAAAGGGGAAATTTCGGTAAAAAACCGGCAAAAAGGAGGCCTGGAATTCTTATTTTCGTTGGCAAAAAAATAATTTAGCCCAACTCGCCTGTTTGTATTTGTGTGTAAAAAACATATGGCATAAAAAACTTTTTCCCATTCAACAACATTTCACTATTTTTACTTTGTAATATTATTCATCAAATAAACCAATAAACCCATGGAAAGAAGGAATTTCATAAAAAAAACAGCCGTAAGCGGGATAGCTTTGACAGGCTTGACTGCTGTTGCAGGAGCTTCTGCTTCTGAAAACACTATGTCTAATTCGGCCAAATTCAAATTAAAATATGCACCGGGACTGGGTACTTTCCGCGAGAGCGCGGGGAACGACCCAATCGACAACATAAAGTTCATAGCAGACCAAGGGTTCACTGCAATTTTCGACAACGGCTTGATGGGGCGCACTCCTGAAACGCAAGAAAAAATCGGCAACGAACTGGCACGCAGGGGCATGGATTTGGGCCCGTTCATCGTTTATGCCGACCATCACAAAAAATACATGGTAACCAACGACCAGGAAGTAAAAGACCTGCTAAAAGCCAAAACAACAGAAGCACTTGAAGTACAAAAACGGACAGGGGCAAAATACGGGCTGATTACCCCGGGGATTTACGATGAAAGGATGGACTGGGACTACCAAACAATAAACGTTGTAGAGAACATGCGTATCTGTTGCGACATAGCTGGCAAAACAGGGCTTGAACTGGTTATGGAGCCATTGAACCACCAAGTGGACCACCCCGGACTGTTCCTTACAAAAATGCCACAGGCAAAACTTATCTGCGTTGCGGTTAACCACCCAAGCTGTAAAATAGTTGACGACTTGTACCACCAACAGATAACCGAAGGGAACCTGATAATGAACATGGACTTGTGCTGGGACTACATTGGCGCATTCCACCTTGGCGACACCCCGGGGCGCAAAGAACCCACAACCGGCGAGATAAACTATAAAAACATATTCAAGCACATTTACGACAAAGGATACAACGGCACGCTTTGTTGCGAACATGGCAAAAGCATTAAAGGCAAAGAAGGCGAAATTGCCTTGATAAAAGCATACAGGGAAGTGGATTCTTTTGAGATATAAGAAAACACCGATTATTGTTTCAAAAGACGGGAAAAGTGAAGGAGGTTACCCTGACAAAATCCCTGCCCATAAAAAGTATATGCAATATAGGCAGGATATCATTTATCTTAAAGATTCCAGCCACTTTGTGATTGCTACAACAAAAAGCAACGTTGTCGCCAAGTGAGGGCGTTACTCAAAGTAACACCCTCACCAATGAAATAATTGCCAATACTACATATACACACACGTTATGGGCAAGGGAAAAACGACATCTCAGACAATATTGAAAGTAAATAAATGAAAAGCATAAAACTTAATGACATACTAAGACTTGACAACTTAGACAACGTGAAAATTCGGTTTAATTTGATGTTTGCACAAAATTGGAATCCGATTGAGATTTTTAAAAATGGTGATATTCAAATAATGCTAGACGGACAATATTGGAATTACGAAAAAAGAAAATCTTACAAGGTTGGGCAGACAACAATTGGATTAGTCAAAATAAAACCAAACGAAGATTTTTGGCTGTTATTTCACGTTGGAAAAGTGACTAAAGATTTACAGAAATTAAATGGTGTCGGTTTCGAGTATGAACATTTGCCTGAATATGAAAAATACTTAGGCAGACTAATTGTCAAATTCAAGAATACTTCCCAGAATATGATTCGGAAAGCAGAATCCGTAATTGATGACTGTGAAATATCTCAAATTTTACCTGACACATTTGATAATGATTTATTTCCTGGGTACGATAAAGTAAATATAACTTGGCAAGAATTAAGTCGGGTTATTGACAAAGATAATTGGAAAACGGCACTTCAAAATCAAAAGGGAGTTTACTTAATAACAGACAAATCAAATGGTAAAAATTATGTCGGTTCAGCTTACGGTGAAAATATGATTTTAGGACGTTGGAAATCATATGTAAAAACTGGACACGGTGGAAATGTAGGACTAAAAAAGTTGACTTTTGATTACGTAAAAGAAAACTTCAAATCCTCTATACTTGACATTTACAAATCAACAACAGACGACCAGATAATTCTCGACAGAGAAAATTGGTGGAAAGATGTTTTTGAGAGTCGAAAGTTTGGATACAATGAAAATTAGGAAAAATGAATAAACCCCAGCCCATAACATTTTGTATAGTGCATAGGGCGGTAAGTGCGTTTTTGAAACATTTGCGCTTTCTTCAACCCCGCCGAAGCGCAGCTTCGACGGTTAGTCAAATAGCAGGTGTCAAACCCTACGAATAGGATTTTACTTTCTTCTGATAATCAAAAAATTAAAAGATTATGATTCAAAAATTATCAGAAGTCCCACCAAAATCCCCACCTTTGATGTATATTAGCAACCGGTTAAAAAACATGGTTGAAAAAATCAAATATAAGGAACCTAAGATTATCAGGGCAAAGCGTGGGTGGTTTATTGCTTTGTATTACGAATATCCCGACAATCCGGGGAAGTACAAACGTTTTGAAATCTCAGCAGGCATTAACTATATCAAAGATTTATTGATAAAGGAACAGGAAGTACAAATATTATTGAAAGAAGTAAACAGAGCTTTAAAAGCCGGATTTGACCCATTTCTTACAGGATTGGAAAAAGAATTTTCTGCATCGGTTTCCGAAAAAATCAAACAGATCAAGCAAAATGATGAAGCCGAAATACAAAAAGGGTGGTCAATAATAGAAGCTATTGATAGGTTTCAGGATTATTGTATAAAAAAGAACCTATCTGCCAATACTCTAAAGTCATATAATTCATTTATCAAGATTTTCACGATATGGTTAAATGAAAATGAACTGGACAATAGTATTGCTTCAGAAATAACAGAAGATACAATCCGTGATTTTTTGAATCAACAATTTGATGAAGAAGACTGGAAACCGAAAACCTACAATAATTATTTGAAGTTCTTTTATACTTTATTCACAAGGATATCGAAATTAGAACGGAAAGAAAACAAAAACATTGAATACATAATTGATTTAAGCGATATTGAACTAAAAAAAGACCGTGCTGAAAAGAACAGGTACTACTCACCTATTGTTGCAGAAAGAGTCAAAAAAGAAATAAAACTTATCCCGGAACTATACGCCTATGTAAAATGGATTTTTTACAGTTGCATGCGTCCCCGAGAAATCAGGTTGTTGCAAATCAACCACATCGATTTAGAATCGAGGCAAATCAAAGCGATTGCCCCTACAGCAAAAACCGGTGATCGTTTTATCCCTATTTGTGACGAATTGAAAGACCTGATAATTTCAATGCGTTTGATGGAACTCCCGTTCAATTACTATGTATTTGGCAAAGAAGGTCAACCATCAGAAGAAAATATGAGCAGCCATTTCTTCACAAGTCTTTATAAGCCAATAAAAACGAAACTCGGTCTTGACGATAAATACACGTTATATGGCTGGAAACACACACGTGTGGTAAATTTACTGCAGGCTGGTTTTACCGATCCTGAGGTAATGAGCCTTACCGGGCATAGCGACTACAAAAGCTTTATGGCTTACAAACGGGAATTGGTGGTTGACACTTCGGCAATGAAAGGCAAAACAATCGATTTCTGACGTTTAACAAACATTTTCAACCCTTTAATTTTTCAGACATGAATATTATTATCAAAATAATCCTGATGGCAATCCTTTGGTTTGCCGCATATTCAACTTCGGCAACCGGTTTCAAGTACCACAAAACCGATGATATTATTGGTGGGATTGCATTATGGGTATTGCTTTTCTTTTGGATTTATCGTTCGGTAGTACCTCGAAAAAACAAAAATTAGTTTTATTTGCACACTGACCGTTATTAAATCGGTCGTGTGTGCATTTTTATATCAATAACCAACAATTATAAACGACCAAAAAAAGAGGCATTTGCCTCTTTCCTTTTCAGAACTTGATCTGACCTTCAACTTCCTTGATTTTTTCATCAAGGGTAGTCTTGATTTCATCGATAACCGCAGATACCACAGGGGTATTGGAAGTTTTGAACTCCTTGCCGGAAGAATCCCTAAGGAATACGGTTGCTCCGAGACCATCTGCGCCCAACGAGAAAGTCTGTAACTTTCTGTTCGTTTCAACAAGCTTACGCCATCTATCTACAAGAAGGTTCAGGTCTTCAACTTTCTGGATGCGTTTTTCAATAGAAGCAATTTCAACAACCTGTTGTTTTTCTTCTTTCTTTACAACCATTTGGTTTGTTGTTTTTTCGTTACTTGCAGCATTGATTTTCTTAGCTGTACTTATCATAATGATTTACTCATGCCTTTGAGATTTATTTTGGCATCTGGCCCGCCGATTAAAATTTCGGCAGAAACCACATTGAGCTGTCACGGATTCTTGTCAAACATACATGTCCGTTTTTTTGGAGCAGGCGGAGAAAAAACTGAACGTACCCGAAGGGCGGACGGCAATAAAAAATCAAACAACCCCGTCCGTGTTTGACTTTTCCGTGAAGCGATCAATAACTTTGCTGTAATTTTAAATGGAGTGTCCCTTCTCTTAAAACTTATTTTATGTTGACTAAAAAAAGAAGATACATTGCCTTTAATTAGTTGGAAGTCTGAGATAGATGACTGTTTACTTGAATTATTTGTTTGTAGTCATTGCTTATTAGGATTTTCGCAAAATCAATCCTATTGGTACTGTCTTAATCTAATGCTATTTTCCAATATCCACCTTTATCCGGACCAATCCTATTTAATATACCATTGCTCTTTAACTTCTCAATGTTTCTTTCAACAGTACGTTCTGTTACGCCAATTGAAAGTGCCATTTCAGATATTGTAATGTTTTTGTTCCCTCGTATCAATACAAGTATTTTCTCCGACGTTTTCCCCGACATTTTCTCCGACATTTTCTCCGACACTTTTGTCTCTTTTACTTCGGGAACAAGACTGAATTTCACGACAACCGAATCAAAATCGACATCAAATTCAGGTGTCGTATGGTTGTATTTGTTCCAGTTGTACTCGATATTGTCCAATCCGTAACCTGCATTTTCTGCCAATTTTACCAGACGGAACAATTTTGTAATAATCGGGTTACGCGGCAATGAAATATCTTTCCCCTTGAGTTCTTCAATTGGTTTTGGCATCCCACCGGGGTTGTAAAACTCAATGCGGTCGATAAATATACGGATTCGCGGACAAGCCGGGGAAAAATGGTCGGAGTGCATCAGCATATTGACCAAAGCTTCGCGCAAGGCATCAAAACCTGGTGAAACATCCATTGCAAAACCTTCGTTCCCCATTTGAAATTCGACATCGACTTTTGATTTCAACCGGGCAATACATTCAAAATAATACTCCCACAGGTTATCATATTCGTCAATCCGAAAAGTATACCTGACTTTTGCATCGGTATATGATGTGCCGGGGATTTCCAGTAAATCAATACGGAAATCAGGAAAAAACCGTTCTATGGCATCCCTGTTCCCAAGAAAAAGAAGTCCGCCCAACGTACAACTGTTGCCTTCCATTATCCGGAGTTTCTGCAAAAAATCTGCTTCGTCATAACGGTTGTAACTTACTGATGGATTAAAACGGGACATGTAATCGCGGTATCTTTCAAGCGATGTGTTGTTTATGTCTTTACGGCTTGTCCCCTCGGCAATTTCAGAAGTTTTTGTCCCAAAAGCCCGGTCACGGAGCATACTGTCAATCTCCGGTTGTGTAGCCCGTTGGTCTGAACTGCCCCTACGGATAAAAGTATTGTTCTGGTTATTGAAATATACAGGTTTGTTTTTGTGAACCGGCACATAAAACGCCAATACTGTTTTTTCTTCGATCTTAAAAACCTCTTGTTTGGTATTTATGAAAACATTGAACTTTATGCCACGCAATGTGTTCAAGAAATCTTGTTCCAATTTTTCGGCATTCCCGACACCGGTAATCTCAAAACCGTTCCCTTTCTGGCTTACACCGAGTACCAACCATCCACCGGAAGTGTTTGCAAAAGCCGATACCGTTTCCCACACCGATTTAGGCAGTTCACTTTTAGCCGCTTTAACCTCAAAATCTTCCCATTCGAGGGTTTCCAATTTTGCTATGAGTTCTTGTTTGGTCACTTTTATTCAATGATTTCCGATACAAACATAACCAAAGTATCCAATATTTGGATAATGCAATTCGAGAAACAGGATTGAAAGGAACAATATTTTCGACAAAAAAAGGGCAAAGCCCTTCTTGTCATTCGCCATTTTCAAGGATTGTTTTCTTAAGAAAATCATTGGCTTTCCGGTTGTATCCTTCATCGCTGCAATCTTTTTCAATTTTACCATCGAGAAAAGACACAAGACTGTCAAAGTAAATCCCTGTGTACTTTTGCTCCCCGATTTTGATGTCGAACAAATCAGAACCATCGTTGTACACAATTTCAACCTTGCCTTTATAAACAAAGCCACTTACATAAAATGACAATCCCTTGTCATCTTTCATTTGTACAAATCTATCTGCGCCCCATGACATTAAAACGATTGGTTGAGATTTTAAAATTTTGAAAATATAGTCAGCTATTGACATAAAAGTTTACCGATGCCTTTCGGATTTATAATGGCTACTGGCCCGCCAAATTAATAATGGCAAAACCACACAAGAAGGCAACGGATAAAGTCAACGGGGTGCATGTCTGTTTTTTACCAAAACGAAAAGTGGACAATCAAAAAACTGAACAAATGCGGAGCAAAACCGCCATAAAAAGCGGTTTCCCCTTTACTGTTCCGGTGCTGCGAAGTAACTTTGCCCGTTATTAATTGGAGAAAAGGAACATCATTTCCACATAAATGCGATAGCTCACAATTTAAACCCATTGAATTGGCATTGCGGTTGAGCAAACTAAAATTCAATACCTTATTCGGGGGAAAAGGGCAATGCCCTTTCCTTAAACAATACCGTCATCGCCCATCGAATAGTATCCTTCCGATGTGAGAATCAAGTGGTCAAGAAGGTGTATGTCAAAGAATTTTGCAGCATCTTTTAATTTTTTTGTTATATTTAAGTCTTCTTTACTTGCTGATAATAAACAACTTGGGTGATTATGCACGGAAATAAAGCTACAAGAATTAGTTTTAAGCAGGGTTTGCATGACAATCTTTACATCGACCACAGTCCCGGAAACGCCCCCGTCAGAAATCCAAGAAATCCCAAGTACCCTGTTACTGCGGGAAAGAAGGAGTATTGCAAAGCGTTCTTTATAGTCAATATCCGGCCACAAAGGATAAACCAGGTCATAAACATCCCTGGAACAGGTAATTTGTTTTTGATGGCTGGGTTTGATTTTGTGAGAGTACGAAACTTTAACTTCAGCAACAACTTGTTCAAATAAATTCATAAAACTACACCGCTGCCCTGCGGATTTTTTACGGCTCCTGGCACGCCAAATTAATTTATGGCGGATACCCATGAGCAAGCCACGGATAAAGTCAACGGGGTGTATGTCAGTTTTTTGCCAAAACAAAATGGGCAATCAAAAAACAGAACAAATGCGGAGCAAAACCGCCACGAAAAGCGGTTTCCCCTTTACTGTTCCGTGGTTGCGAAGTAACTTTGCCTAAAATTGATTGGAGATAAGGGACATACCGCTTAAAAATTTATGCAATCCGTCAAATGATGATTTATTATTGCCATAAATTCCTTTAACAAGTGAGGCGTGCCTTTAAAATAAAAGGCAAACAATTTTTAGAAATTGGGATGAGTGTGTTTGGGTTGGAGTACTGCATGGAGATAGGGATTGGCAGCACGAAAAGATGGGATGTTCAAGAACAAGAAATAAAACAGCGACAAAAAAAGGGAGAAACTCCCTTCTTCTTTTATTCTTTTACAGAAAGGAAACAAGTATGTGTCCTCCCAAATTTATCGGCATTTTTGAGCCTTGAAATCTCAAATGTCAGGTATTGGATACCGTCTTTTTCGTAGATGTGTTGCATTGCTTCTTCCATTTTTAGGGTAACCCTTACCAAATCGAAATCTTTTACCTGTGTCCCTTTGCCAATGAATACTTTAGAAAATACTGCTTGTTCTTTTGATGTTTTTGTTGCCATGATTGTAAAATTTAAAAGTTAAAAATTATGAGCAAGTACCAGTCCCAAAAAGTGAACATGCACAATGAGGAACTGGAATACCGGAAAGCAATGAGGATATGCCGGGAAAATCATTTTGGATATTCACAGGGACTATCTTAGCAGAGAATTTCTGACTTAAACCAATCAGTGGCAACTATCAAAAAACAAGGCTTTTCATAAAAATATGGCAAAAGGGAACGTGAAAAATAAATGACAAAGGTTACTTCGATAACAATGGGCAACAAATTACCCCAAAGACAGAAATCAATACTATTGGTAAAATGAAAGGCAAAAATAAACAATCGGGTACAGGCATATTTGCCTGTAAAAAAAGGGAAAGTGGTTTTCTGCAAATTATGGGAGCTTTGGGGAATATAACAGGAACTACAAAATCCTTTAAAGAATAGAATGGATATCGATACAAAAAACAAAAATTTAAACACAGTTGAAAATATCCAAAAAACAAGCAAACATTCAGGCGTGGCTGAAATTTCAGGGAACGTGTCAAATGAATGTCATAAAATTTTCAAATCCTACAATTGTACAATCTCAAAATTCTCTGAAAGTTTGATGGTAACGTCATATTTCCCGGACTTGTCTTTTTTCAGGATTCCCTTGATTTGAACAGCTTCCCCTGCCATTAGTTTTTTCAACATTGGGATGGTAATGTCCTTGAAACGGTAACTCCGAAAAATATGGAAATCGCAATTTTCATCGTTGCACATAAATACTTTCCCTACACCGATAATGCCCCCTGTGTGGCATTTGGGGCAAAAGCAAATTGAAGAATCAATGCTCACATTTCTGTTATCGTCAAGAATCAGTTTGGCAAGAAAATCTTTATTCCCATGAAATTTATAAAAGTTTTCTGTAGTTCCATTCTCTATGACATTGACAATTTCCTTTTGAGGGATTTCCACGCCCATTATCTGCTTTTGTACATAAAAATCACACGGGTTTCCTTCATCCTTATAGCCCTGGCAAGAATAACCTTTGGGCGTGATATTGATATCCCTGCCACATTTGGGGCAAGGAAAACCCAAAACGTCAGAAGTAAAATCAAGGCAAATGGCAGATTTTGCCCCCATATCGAGTTTCAACCGTGCCCGGAACTCTTCCCCGTTTTTCTTGGTAAGCGTCAAAACATCTGTAACACCTTTTCCCATAAGGTCAGCAAGAATTTCAGGGGTGAGTTCAACGCCCATAAAGTTTTTAAAGATGCTGAAACTGCATTTTTCTTCAATTGATTTCACATAATCACAAGTATAAACATTGCCAATGTCGATTATGTTCCCTTTGCCGCACACGGCACATTTACATATTGTTTCCATAAAAATTGGGTGTTAGTTTTTTGCAGTACCGATTATCAGTTAATCTCAAAAATGCAGTTTTTTATACGTGCTTCCTGCACCAAATCACGGATTTTTGCGGTTATATCAGAAAGAGGGATTCCTTCGAGGACAAGGACATTGCTCGTCAAATCAGTTGTATAAAGCTGCACGGACATCATCCCGAAAAAACGCATGACCAACGATTGGTGGACATTGTAATCTTTGACTCGGTAAAGTTACAGACTGTCGAAACTGCGGGCAATGATGCCTTTTCTCACAATAATCGTTTCCTGCGTAATCACATAATGTACAACAATAATCGAAAGAAACTTTATCCAAGCCACAAATGCCAGAAAATAAGTCAATATAAAAACCCACTGTTCGTAGCAGCATCCAAGAACGGCAGAGCCAAACGTCAAAAGCAAAAACGGCATAATTCTTATCAATGCAAAAATATTGGCCGGGTGCAACGATGCAATAACCTCGGCATCACCAACCCCATTGTGAAATTTCCCCATAATGTCATTTTTTCAGAACGTTGTAAATAGTCTCCGGCAATTGGTTTTTATACAACATCCGCAAAGAGAAGAACTTGCCCGAAACAAAATCATAAGAGTCTATCCTTTCCAACCTGCCATGATAATCCCTGTCTATTTGCGGACAAAGCGAATAAGGCAATACCGAATCGGTACGGTGGACATAAAACACGGAATAATCGCAATCAGAAATTATTTTGATACGATGATAAGCAATTGAGTTAAAAACCGTATCGCGCATGTTTTTACGTTTTTCATAAAACGGGACAGGACAATCAATAAAAGCAGCACCATATTTTTTTGAGGATAAAGGTTTTGATTTTCCTGTGGTTGTGAGCGTCTGCAAATCAACAACAGGCACAAACCTGTCTTCTTTAATAAGTGTAAAGCGTGGAGCGGAATCAGAGACATTTTCGTAAGGGATCATTTCAATAAATTTACCGTCACAAAAGAACAATGTGGAAACAGTGATTCTATAAGAATCGTACAAATTTTCTTTGGGGGCGTTGTAAACGACCAACTCCAGTTCAATAGTCCCTGCTCCGATTTGATAATTGGGCCTACACCCCAACAGGCTCACCCAAATGAGCAATAGCAATAAGGTAACAGATGGAACTCCCATCATAATCATGCTCGTGTGTATGAAAAATTTTCTCATGGTCGTTTCATGTCATTAAATTTTTAGGATCAACTCAAAATAAGAACCTGCCCCTTTGGGTTTCAGCGTTCTTACATTCCTCCTTCCCATCCCTGACAGCTTGCAAAAACGGGAAAGGGATGCCAATTCAGCATACATGGAAGCTTTGTATTTCCCGGCAACGACAGTGACAATCCCGTTTTCAAGATAAATGCGGGGCTGTTCGTTATTTTTAAGGATACAGGCAAAACGGATATCGGACAGCCTTCCCGTAAGCGATTTCTCAAAAGCCAAAACAAATTTGGATTTTGAACAGAAAGAAGGGATTTCCTTAGAAAGATAGCCCCAAACAATAAATATTGAACGATTCATTGCATGGGGCTTAAAATGGCAAAAGGAAATTAGTTCGACAAAAGAGTTAAAAACGTAAATGTTTTTATATCCGGTTGCTGTTCCCAAATCACCGGAAGCAATTACTAAGTTGCAATCCGGTGAAAGGATTACCCTCCCGTCAGGGAAAACCTTTTCAGAATTTATAAAAACGACACAGTCCGATAACTCGACATAATACCTTTTAAAGAAAGCGACCACTTCTTCAGAAAAACCAAAATGTTGCAGTTTCATCGTTTCATTTTATGAGAAGCCGTTTCTTCTTCAAAATTGGAAGCAGCTGTCTGAAAACCGACACCTTTATTATTGGCAGTATTATTGTTTTTTAACCTTGCATCCCTTACCAATTCAGAGTCATTGACTCCGTTACTTTCAATAGTACTGGCTGTCCTTCCTACAGAATTTGACGGTGATATCCTTGAAGCTTACTGTTTTACGATGTTTATATCCGAAGCAATCGTTTTGTCGTTGGGAGACATAGCCTGTTTCTTTTCCAGTTCAGCCTGCACTTTTACCAGAGCATCTGCATATCCTTTTGAATATTGGTTTTCACGTTGCTGTTTCTTTTCGTTCCGTTTTTCAATGGCACGAAGCCCTTTGTAGAGCATAAAAGAAAGCCCTCCATCCATTAGCACGGAAAAGATAAGCATCCGCTTATCTGTACGGATATGGTCTTTCGAAGCCGGGGAAACCTGAACGGTCGTACCGTCCTGCATTTCCACTTCTTTGCCTTCCTTGAATTTCTTCTTCTGGTCTTCGGACAATGGCATCCCGTTGATTTCTTCCATTTTCTGCACATAGTCTTCGGGAAGGCTGACAAAACTTTTCGTTTCCTGGTCGAATTCATAAATGACCGTTTTTTCTTGTTTCCGGGCTTCATCGAAAGGTTTGATGTCCCATTCCAAGCGGTCGGTAGTAATCCACTTGCCATCTTTGTCAAGGGTGTTGACCTGCTGTTTGCCTGTCATTGCCAATTGAACATCATTCCCTTTTTTGAAACCTGACTTTTCAAGGGCATCCTTGAGCCCAACGCCCCAGATGTGTTTTTTCTCCCCGTTCTTTTTTTCAAGTTCAATGTAAAAACTTTGTTTATTGTCTTTTTCAAAGTTGTAAGGAGTTTCACCGAAAGAAAGGATTTTACCATAATCGGCAATTTTTTTTGAATGAACACCACCACGTGAAAAAGCGTGGTTTTCTTCAGTATTCAAATCGGGATGGTCTTTTAAGTCTCTATAAATTGGGTGAACAAACAAACCTGCCGTACCATCGGGCTTGCGCCTCATGGAAAGTTTCGCATCCAATGACACGTTCGTCCCTTTTTCGATTTTCACATTGTCCATGTGGACAAAATCACTTATCCGGCCCGTCAATAACGTGCCCAATGTTTTTTTGTCGACAAGGAATTTCCTGCCATCGTGCAAACCGAGTGCTTGCATATCTTTTACCGGTATTTCTTCTAATTTAAAATTTGACATATTTCACTGTTTTAAAGATTTGTATTATTTGTTTTTCGATAAGTAGATTGTTGTAATAAGCCAACTCTGCAAGGAACGGGAGCGGGTTTATCGGCTGCCCATATTTGGACACACCAAAATGGAGATGTTCCCCTGACGACAATCCGGTATTCCCTGTAATTGCAAGTGCTTGTCCCGCTTTTACTTTATCGCCTTGTTTGACAAAGATTTTTGACAAGTGGGCAGATGTTGAAACATATCCTTTCCCATGGGCAATTTTTATATAGTTGCCGTAACCGTTATCAGAACTTGCTTTCAGCACAGTCCCCGAAAGGATTGCAAAAACAGTATCATGGGAAGCCCGCAAATCAATGCCTGAATGGAAACAACGTTTCTTCAGTATCGGATGGAAGCGCATCCCATAAGGAGATGTAATCTGCAAATGCTTCAAAGGCGGAGAGAACAAGACTGTTGCATTTCCATTGTCCCCAAGCGTTTTTACGGACTGTGCCTGAGAGCACAAAACCAATAAGCAGCAACAGGTTAACAAGAAATATTTCATGGGGAAAACATCACTTTATTGATTAAATCATTTATTTCATCAACAATTTTGTTGTAATTATTGAACAGGATTTTGTCCCTGTCCCCATTGAAATTGTAGTAAACGGGCATTTCGGGGTAGTTGCTTTCTTCGGTTTTTATCGCAGCCATATTTAGATTGATCCTGCAATTGACCGCAGAGGGCGTATAATCCTTGCCCATGGCATCATTATTCCCGACATCCCTTGCGAGCATCCCGACCATTTGCCCGGTTTGCAGGGCAGCAATTTTTCCTGCGGGGATAAGGGCATCCAAGCGGTCGGACATCCCAACGGTGGCACGGGCATGGTCGATGTTCAGACTGTTGCCCGTTTGCCTTATCTTCCCGAACATCCGTTCCAACCAATCCAAGGTACCTTTATCCCGGACAGAACCCGAAAGTACGTTGCCGATAACAGAACTGATGGTCTCTGCCGTTTCCCTGCCGTATTGTTGCTTGAACTGTGTAAGCTCCTGCAAACCCAAAAGGACAGCTACCCTGTTGCTCCTCGCCGTGGCAATCAGGTTTTCGACTTTATGGATAAAAAGAGTCGGGACTTCATCGGCGATAATAGCTGTCGGGAGGTTGCCTTTTTCGTTTATCAACCGCGTAAGCCTGTTTACGACAAGGGCATAAAGTGCTGAATTGATATTTTGCGTTGACGGGTTGTTTGCCAAGACCAATATGGACGGGTTCTTGGGATCGGAAATTTTCAGGTCAAAATCATTCTTGGAAAATACCCAAAACGATTCTTTGGTAGCCAAACGGCTGATAAAAATCTTCAATGTGCCGATTTGCCCTTCCAATTGGTCAAAAGCCTTTTTGTTAAAAGCACTCATAAACGGTGAAAGCAAACTGGCAAGTTCGGGGTCCGTTATCAGTGCCGTAAAAACTTCCTCGTAGCTACGGTTCAAAAAAGCCATCAAATGTGGGACTGTCGAATATCTGCCGCCCTCGTATTTGGCAAGGAAATAAACCGATGATGCCAGGAAATTTATAGCCGACTGGGTAAAGAACTGGTCGGCACCGCCAGCCCTGTCCCCTTTCTTCAAGGCTTCCACCAATGCTTCGGATATCTCCTGCGCTTCTGCAAGTGTCTTTACATATTGCGGGGCCATCGGGTTGATGCGGCAACTCCTGGAAACATCGTCCAGATTGATGACATGGAACTTATAATTTTTCAGTTTGCCGTCTTGTTGTTGCAACAGGTAATGGTAATAAGCAATCCTGGCAAGGTCGGGGAATTTAAAATCATATAGGCAAACCGTAAAACCTTTGGCGATAAACTGGCGGATTGCAGGGTTGATAATCCCGAAACTTTTCCCGGAACCGGGTGTCCCGATGACCATTACCCCACGAAAAGGGTTGATGTTCAAATACCCGTTGTATGTTTTGTTCCTGTAATAAAACAGGGTCGGGATATTCAAAGAGGTGTCGGTTTCCTTTTTCTCCGTGTCCTGCATAAAAGATTCCTGCTCCACGTTCCATTTATCTTTTCCCAGACCAGATTTAACAAGTTTGGAGATGTTGTCGATTGCCGTCATGGTCATCACCGCCCCCGAAAAAGGAAGGAGGGTATATCCGATACCGGACCAATTGGTATGCGGGAATACCTGTTTCAATTGACCGTCAAGTGCTTTGGGCAATAAAAAAGGGCAGGAGAACATCAATACCAGTCCTATGAACAAAGGCAGGACAATCTGAGTTTTGGGTTTTAGGTCAACGTTTTTCTTCGCTTTCGTCCCGATGCCCACCAGAAAGATTACGACAAGTGTAAAAAGCTTGGTGTACATGGGGTTACTGAATATCGATATTGTTTTCAGCCTGAAAAAAAAGACATAGGCATATTGCAAAACAGCTTCGGAGCAAAACAGGTTCAAGATGACATCCAACATGACAATGGAATAGAGTGCCATTTGCATGAAACTGTAAAGTTTTTGGAGTTCCCTACTTTCTTCCATGAGTCAAACCTTTAAAATGAAAATCGAATCCCGACTTCACCAGAAACCCGCCAATGGTTATGGGCAAAGAAGTAATAACCACTGTTGTTGGACAGTACCAGATCGACACCCGGAGCAAGGGATTGCAAAAATTCCAATCCGCCCAAAGCGGAGATGACAAATTCAGAATTGTCAGTCCCGATATGAGTCCCCATCCTGAATTTTAAAACAGAGTTCCTGCTCCTTATCAATAGCGGTTTATAGAACAATCCACAAAGGACATTGTCGTAAGCACGGTCATCGGCTTTATAATAGGTCAGGGAGATTTCAACGGCATTGTGGTACCTTGTCGTAAAATCAAGTCCGACAGTACCTGTCATGGCATCCTGATAGGCCATCCCGCCTTTTACGGTCAGGAAAGTAAGCCCCTCTTGTGCTTTCAGTTGAGATAGCGAAAAAAGGGATAGGCTTAGAATTAATAACTTTTTCATAATTATGTTTTTAAGGGTTACAAAGTGTCGGCATGGAGCAAGTCGCAGTAATCGATGTTCAGTTCAATCGACCTGCCGGAAATTTGTTTTTCATCAAGGGAGATGCAAAAGACTTTATTTCCGGGGAACGTAAATTTTTTAAACACAAAAACATTGCGGTAATCCCTCCTGAAGTATTTGTTGCCGTAAAGGGAAAAAACGGGTTTTATCTCCAAATCCTGGACATTTGTTGCTTTGGTAATGCGTTTGTCCTTTATCCTGAAGCGGAACTGGTCAATATCATATTTCAGGTGTGTCTTGTTTTTAAAAGAGACATCGATAAAAATGTAGTCGCCAACGGAATAGATGTTGTTCAAACGGGCTTTCATTTTCAAAGCTTGGCTCATAACATTGTTGAAAACAGGCTTTTTGCCACAAACAATTTTATAAGCAATTTCTTTCATTTCCCTGAAGGTCATTGAGATATCGGGATATTCCAAAGGGTCCATATGTTCGGGCAATATTTCGATCCGGGTCAAAATATCTTGTTTGCCCGTACTGTCAGGTGTGTAAACAACATTGAATTGGGAGATAAACGATTGTCCGATAATTGTCACGACCGTTTCATTACCTGAATTATCCTTTGTCGTATCGGAAATATATTTTATCCTCAAAACATTGTCCACGGGGATATCCCCGACAATTGACTTTGTGGAAATATCGACAAATTGGATGGGTTCGGGCGATACAAAATGAACGGAAATATCATCTCCGATATAAATGGTTTGGAGTTCCTTTTTGGGCGTTTCACGTGCCATGACAGAGAAACAGGTAAAAAATAAAATAAGGCTTATAAATGTTTTCATTGGATACGTTATTTATTGTTGTTCAATTCTTGACTGTCGATTAAAAAGATGTGGCTCGAATTCTTGATTTTCGCCTTGTTTTTTCGGATTGCCTTGGCAATTGCCTGAGAAGTGGACTGATAAACACTGCTGATGCCCGATTGCAAAAGTTCATCGGAGCTTTCTGAAGGTGAACTGAGGTCGACACCTTGCAATGTTTGTGCCCCCAGGTCTTTTGAAAAATCGCGGAATGCGGATTTGGGCACATAAAGGCCTTTCAGCCCGTCCAGATCGTAAACATCGAGGTTGACCTGAAATATTTCACCATTGAGCATGACCGAACTGATGTTCAGGCTGACACGTTGGGCTGAAAAACCATTGACAAGGGCATACAGGCAAGTCCCTTTTTTTATCAGGTGATTATCAACTTTGATATCTTCGAGCAAGCGTATGCGTATCCTGGATCCCGAATAACCCGTAATATTTTCATCGATAATGGCTTTGATGAACGATTTGTCCCGAGCCGGTTTTAAGGTATTGAAAGCGTTGTTCAAAGGATTGGCAGGGGCAACCTGCGATTTTTTCTCCATAAATTCTTTGCGCTGTTTTTCCAATGCTTCTTTTATCGCTTTTTGCTTTTGTTCTTCGATGTATTCCGGGTCGTTTGCTTTTTGGAAACTGTCGATCAAAGCCATTTGCTTTCTCATCGTTTCCAAAGCATCGGGCTCTTTTTCTTCACTTGCTTTTTGCTGTTGTTGTTCGGGTTGGGGATTGTTGGCACTGTTTATCAGGGCAAGCAAAGCTTCGTCCGATTCGCCCAGTTCCTCTTTTTCTCGTTGAAAATGTGTTTTAATATCGTTGTCTTCATTGTTTGCCTCAAGCCTTTCTTTAAGGACGGATTCCAAAGAATCTATCCGTCTTTTTTCGGCATCGGAATAGAGGTTGTCATAAGTTTTGACTTCTTCTTTTTCTTCTGCCAGGCTTGTGATAGCGGTATAGCCATCGGCTTCTTTGTAGCTTTGCCGGTATGCTGTCAATTTATTGACCAGGTTCGCATCGACCACATCTTTTGAAGGTCCTGTCAGTTTGTCCTGCAACTCGTTTTTCCCCACAACCGCGACTTCTTCTTTGTCGTTAAAGCTTTTATAAACAAAAAAGAACAGGATCAATGCAGGAAAAAAGATGAGCGGGTAAACGTACTTTTTTTGGTTAAATCGTATTTTCATTTTTCTTCATTTAATTGTCTTTGTATATTTTTTCCAATTCCTGAAAAATTTCTTGCAAGCGGAGGCTGTCCCTATGGGTAAGGGAATTTTTTAGGAGAAAGGAATCGATTTCCGATTCGAGTTTTTTACACTTCACGTATTGCTCCATTTTTGCATTCCCCGATGAAAAGTCATCTTTTATGATTGCAACCCCTTTTTTCAGTTCTTTTCCCATACCTTCCTGTTTGTCGTATTTCGACATGCGGTTGGCATTCATCAGTATGGATAAACCAATGGAAACAACAATGATGGCACACATCCAATAAAATGCTTTTTTAGGGCGTTTCTGCCAATACTCATATTTAAAAATGGGTTCTTTCTTCATGGTTCAAATCTTTATTTTCAATTGTTTTCCAACGTTCTATTATCACCCCGTGCGGATTGTTGGGGCTACGGGGGACATCTTTGAGCTGTCCTTCAGTTATCAGGGAGCGTGTCACAACAGATGTTTTCCTCTCGATGCGTTGTTTCCCGTAATAGCGGAATTGCTTGTTGGGGACATCGAGCCGGATACTGTCCGTTTGGATGGTCAATATTGCAGATGAAGAAAGGATTTGGTTGAAATACCCCTTCTCCTTCAGGTTGTTGTACTGTTGTATCCCCGATTCATCGACCAGGTACATCGCTTTCTGCATTTGGTACTCGATGAATTTATTGTCGGGGGCAAGCGTGAAAAACAACGAATGGAACAGGTCAACGTGGGCTTTGTATTCAACAGGGCGGTTGACTTCCTGGCCGGTTTGCTTTGCAAGGATTGGGATGTCTTTGTCAAGGATGTAGATCGCCTTCCGTGCTTCAGATATTTGTTTGGAGAAAAACATTGACATGACAATGACAACGCCCAATGACAAGGAAACCGCCAATACGGATACAATCGTTGCCAGTTTGATTTTATTTTCAATATTTTGGATAATCATGATTTTGTGGATTTTGGTTACAGTCCTTTTGTTACTATTTTCCTTGCTGCGGTAGCTGCCGCACTTTTAGAACCCCCGACAACGACAGGGGCTGCACGCCCCATGGTGGAGATTGCAGAGCTGACACCACTGGTGGAGATGATCCAGGTCGAAATTGACGGTACGGTGAACAGCATGATCGCCGTTATCAAAAAAGTGAGGATGACCGTGCCGAAACAGATAGAGTTGCTGCCCATCAAATACATCAGCTTTTCGGCAGAGACCAAAGCCCCGGAGGAATCGATGATTTCTTTGTATCGGCCTATCTCGCTTTCAAAAGCAAATTGCTGAAGCTTTCCCCCGATGTAGATTATGATTTCTGCGATTGTGGTATATAAACTGACGGAAATAAAACGAGCGATCCATGTGGCAAAGCTTTCCCTGAAAAGGGGGAAAATGCTCAATGCAACGGCAATAGGCCCCAACATGATAAGGATGGCGGAGTAAATCAACTGCATGGTTATGATAAGATAGGTAGCAAGCCGCAGGATGAGCAAGGCCAGCCATTGCAACAATGAACCGATAATCCTGTTGGCGGCATTGTTCATGATGGCTTTCAGGGTAAAAATCGGTTTCATTATGGTCGAAATCCCGTCCACTACCGTTTTACCTGCCGATTTCAGGAAATCATTAAATGTGGATTTGCTTTGCTCGGAGGCGACCTCGACTTCTGCGGTAGTTTCAAAAATACTCTGTGCCATATAGTAGGCATATTTTTCCCTTTCTATCCGCAGGTCGTTGACAATGTCCATTTGTGCACCGGTCTTGTCCCACATTGCCTCTGCCATCAAATCGGCAGGCGTGGTTATCAGGGAAACAAAAGGGCTCCAAAACGTGATGAGCATCAAAAGCCCAAAGGGGCGCAACAAGGGCAATATCTCCCATTGCTTGGCACCGGTCATCATTTCATAGGCACGCATGGCAAAAAACAGGATGGCCATCATCCCCGCCAGCACTTGTGCAAAAGCGATAAAACCGCTCAGGTCGTACCACAGGTATTGGTTCATTTTCTCCCGGAACTCGGTCATGAACCACGATTCGTAAATCTCACCGCCCTGCGAAAAATCAACGGCACTTTCTATGTCAGTACCGTCATCTGCATAAGAAACGGCAGGGGCAGAAAAGAAAAGGGCTGCCAAAAGCAGCCCCGAATAAAGTATTTTTAGGATTTTCATTTTTTCAGTCATTTAAGTTTAACATTACGGCTTTCATTATCTCGCTATCGGTACCGGTGTCCCAATCCCCAAAATCAGAAAAGGGACAACCGTCATCCAGTGCTTTCCCGATGCCTTTATTGAACGATATAAAGTTGTCGGATGCTTCTATGCTGTTGTCCCATTTCTCGCTTACGTCCCTGTATTCTACCAATACCCGGTGGTATGCCATTATCCTCGAACTCCGTTCCATATCGGTGTAACAGGCAGCCTCCAATCTTTCTTTTAAGCGTGACATTTCGCTGTCGTACCACTCCAAAGCACCGTTCTTTTGAAGGGAAGCGAGTTCGGCAACAGAAAGGTCGGCTTTGGTTTCTGCCAAGCTATAGCCTGTAACACCTTTCAGTTCCGATTTATAATAAATCAGCCACAACGGGTCAGTAGAAGAAACTATTCCTGTATTGTAAGCGATTTCTGCCGTGGCTGTTTTTCCAACGGAATCAGCAATAATTTTGTACTTATTGCTCGTGTTCAGCAATTGGGCATTCAATGCCATGCGTTGGGTCTGTTCCCCGTTGGCAGAAAGCGGACGGATATCGCTCCCTTTTTTGTACTTCCTGTTTGCAGACGGTGCAAGGACTCCCCATGTCAGGGTATAGTGGGGGTTTATCTGTATGCCCAAAAAGTATTTGGCTTCGGGCAACCAATTGCCCCAACTTGTGGCAACCATCCTGTCCTGTTGCGCTTTTACGTTGGGATCGTTGATTTTAGTCTGTGCATTGCCGATGATCAAAAGCAATATACAAACCATTGTTATCAGTAAATGCTTCATCTGTTTAATTTTTTATGTAGCCCGTGTCAGGTGAAATAAAACATCGGTCATACTTCCCGATAAATAGGGACTGGTAGTGTGTACTTCGGTTATTATTTCAGACATGGACTGTTATTGTGTGATGTAATTAAAATTTGCCATTATGTCCCCGATGATTATCTTATCTTGGTTAACATAGCTTGAAAAGGGATTGACCGTGTTCCAAAACCCGAAAACACCGGCATAGTAGATTTGCCTGTCCAGACCGTACAATATGCCCCTTATTATTTGCAAGCGTTGGGTGATCGTCCGTAACAATTCGTCCCTCTTTTCATAATCCATCATGGCATCTTTACCTTCTTTGGTGATGAAACTTGTAATCTCACCATACAATTCGATGCCCAGGAGTTTTAAATCCGATACCGCTTCCGTGACCAATAAAACATACTCGGGGTCATCAATGACCGAGTTTGATATACTTGAAGACAATTCGGCAATGTCGCTTATTATTTCTGCAATGTATTTGATTTCCAAACCGTCTTTTAAAACCTCATTTACCTCTGTCAACGATTGGTAAACGATGAGCTTTGCCGCAGCAAGCTTTGCCATGTTGCTGTTTATTTCGTTTGTATTGTCGTTTATCGTGTCGGTTTGCGAGATGAGCGTTTGTTCTGCTGCAAGCCGATAGGTGTTGTTCAACAATACCGCTGCCGTATGTTTGGTATCATATACCACCTGTACGCTTTGAGAAAAACCTGTCCTTGTAAGAAAACAGAATAGGCAAAATAAAATCAATGTCCGTTTCATAATGCTTCGATGTTTGTCATTATTTCTTTGATGATATCCTTGTCCTCATTTACCCACGATGAAAAATCAAGAAAATTCCCGTTTGTCATTTCCAATTGGTTCAACGTGACAAGCAGTGTATAAGCCTGACCGTCCAATTGACGGAGTTCGGAGGTCGCAAAGTCAAAAAGTATTTTCCTGTCCGATGTTTCCATTTTGTTCAAATCGCCGACAGAAACCGCCAATCCGGTAAGGAAACGGATAAGGGATTCTGCTTTTTCGACAAAAACAATTTCACTTTTGGCGGCAACCAATGCATATTCCGGATTATTGACAACAAGTTCGACAATCGATTCCTGCGTTGACTTGATCGATTTGAACAAAGGATAAGCTTCTGTTAAGAAACTGCCTGCTTCGATTATCAGCCCAAGTGAGTTCAGCCTCGACCTTGCGGTTTTGTATTTTTCCTTAAAATAATCCAGTCCTTTTTTGTTGTTCGTTTCGGCTACACCGACAACGCTTTGGTTGTTGCGTATCGTTTCCTGCCGGGTATTTTCCGCCCCCGTTTCCCTTACCAGTTCGTGAATGTGCAAATAGTTGATATAACTGTTGCCTTCAGCATGGATATCAAAAGAAAAAACGATAAGGGCAAATAAGTTGATGAAATGTTTCATATCACAAGGTTTCTAAATCATCCATAATTTCTTTCATAATCTGCTCGTCCCGGTTTTGCCAGGTCGAATAAGGGTTGATGCTGTTCCACCATCCTTTTCGGATAGCCCATTTGATGTCGTGCTTTATGCTGTAAGCCTCGGCATAAAGGATTTTGATTTCCGAGTAGATGTGGTTCAGCAGTTTGTGCCTTTCCCCGGCATCCATCATGTTCTTTTCCCCGCCTGTAAGTACGCTCGTTACTTCCGTGCCCAATTTTGTCGCCCTTGTATAAAAATCGGTGGCACTCTTTTTTGCAAAAATCGCATACTCGGGATTTTCGGCTGCCAGTTCTGCTGTTTCTGCAATTTCATCGACCAAATCTTGGGTCGTTTCCACTATATATTTGGCGACTATTCCATCGGTCAACAAATCGGAAACGGTTGTCAAGCCTGTTAGGATTTTGTCCTGGAGGTCTTTTACTACTTCCAGTTCTGCGGCTACGGCAATTTGCCCGGTGTATATTTTTTTCAGGTTGCTGTTGGTCTTTTCTTGTTGCGTTTTTAGCGTTGCTGCCGATGTTGCCATGGCTGCGGTAGTGACCGGGTCGACATATACGACCTGTGCCATTGCCATGTTGACAAACAGGCAGGTCAAAAGGATCAATACTGATTTCTTCATTGTAATCGATATTTTAAGGTTTTACAATTCAAGGATTCCGTGCTGTTTGTACTCCCGATGATTTGGGGAAGGCTTATCGCTCCATTTGACAAGTCTTTTTGCAAACGGGTAACGGCATCGTGACCGTATTTTTCTTTATAAGTGTTCAAAATATCAAATGCCGTATCGGTAACAATGCGACCGATGGCATTGATGAACATTACAAAAGCAGGGAATGATACCCCTGATTTTTTCAAATGTGCCACAAAAAGTTCCAAGCCTTTGGGATAACTGCCCAAAGCACGGACATACGTTTCGACTGCCAGTTTTTCGGGTTTTTCGGTGGTGTAGGTCAAATATTGGCAAAAAGAAACTTCTGCCCCATATACTTCGCCAACAGGGCCGCGCCGTATGTAAACTTCTTTGAAGACGGAACGGTTTTCTTTGTTGTCCAGGTTGTTGATGGTAAAGATTTTCTTCCTCTCGACTTCATTTATCGACAAAAGGTTCGATATCGCAGCATAATCGTCTTTGAACTTTGTCTGGTCCAAAAGGCAGACCGTATCGGAATTGTTGACAATGCTGTTTTTGACAACGGCATTGCCGATGATATCGTCCAATTCCTGTGTGACAACGATTGCCTCGCCGTTGAACTTCCTGACCGTTTTGTAAAGGTAAAGGATGTAATTTGCCATTAAGGGGCTGGCAATGGCTTTCCAGGCTTCCTCGATTATCAAAGCCTTGCGCTGCTGTTGGCGGAAACGCATCTTTTGGATAAAGACATCCATAATAATCAGTGTTACAATGGGAAACAGTATTTTGTTCTGCTTTATGTTATCAATCTCGAATACGATTAACCGCTCACCAAACAAACTGGTATCCGCTTGTTCATTGAGTATCTTCTCATATGTACCGCCTTTGTAGAATTTTCGCAAGACATAACGGAAATCGTAAAAGTTGAATTGGATGTTTTCTTTTTTTTCGATATGCGGGATAAGAAATACGGCAAACTCGTAAAACGAATTGAAACATTGGGTGCCGACATTGAACTGTCCTCCTTCTTTGTCCCTTGCATATCCTGTAATACTCCTATCTTTGTCATCAAAATAGTTTTCGTAGTATGCGGTGACCACATCGTTGATGACATCGGATTCTACCTGGCTCAATACCCCTTCCGCCCCTTTCCATAGCAAGCCGACCAAGGTCACGAGAAAATCTTTCTTTTCCAGGTTGTATTCTTCTTTGGTGATCACAAAGGGGTTCATCGTTATCGGTTCGTCATCTTTCCACGTGATGTATTTTCCGTTTAGGTACGATGATAGCCCTGAATAGCTGTCGCCTGTATCCACGATGACAACATCCATGTTGTAAAGGAGATATTGTTCCAGCAAGGCATTCATAAAAAAGCTTTTCCCCGAACCTGACGGTCCCAACACGAATTTGTTGCGGTTGTTTATCCTGCCGATGTCCCTCGAATAATCGGCAGGGTCGATGGCAACAGGGATGCCCTGCCTGTCGGCGAACCGTATCGAAAAACCTTTGGGCGCAGGCTCTGAAATGGGCAGGGCTTCCTTAAAAAGGAAGGTAAGGGCAGCATCGGACGTAGTGAGGTATTTATCGTAACCTTTCAGTTCTACGGCATTGCCGGGCAACGCTGCACGGAACAGTTCCAGTTGGTTGTAACTGTTCTGCGAAGCGATTATGCCCTGTTGGAACAGATCGTTTTCGATGGAATTGACGACTTTTTTCAATTTATCGTCAGCAGCTTTGACAATTACCGAAAAATGGGCATTTACCAATAACTGGTTGTCCCTTGCGATGTCTTCCAACAATTGCTGTATATCTTTCACGCATATTTCATTTTCCGGATCAGGTATCCCTTTGTGCCTGTTGCTCTTTGTTTGTAAGCGTTGGATTTCCTGGACTTGTTTGGGGATTTCGATTACCTGGTTGTAGACCATTGCTTCATAACCGGGCGTGTTGTACAGGAAGGACATCGAATCGATGGGGAAGCCTTTGACCGCTTCGTTGTCGTTGCGTTCGATATACGGGGATACCCTGTCGGGAAGGTCGATCCTGTCAATGTCTATTAAAGAAAGGCAACGTACCGAATTTGCCCCCATTTTGATGTGCGTATCCGAAGGTTTTATGTTGTCCAACGAAACCGTGCCGCTTTTGAAGTTCATGGAAAGTACCTGTAACACCAACCGGTCGATTTCTTTTTTACGCAAGACAGAAGGGGCAAAACCTGACGCATCAAGGACTTGTGCCACTTTTGAAATGAGTTCGATAAAAGCGGATTGCCTTTTGGCAGCCCTTTTCCCGCTCAACTTGCTTTGTTCAGAAAGCGTAATGATCAGATAAGTCGTTATCTTGGAACATATCCGCCCTTCAAAATGTTCATCGTATTTTTGTTGCAGGTATTCCTTTGATTTTGTCCCCTTGTAGGCATCTTTTGAAAAAATATCGAGCTTTTGGACGGTATGCCCTTCCCCGATAATCTTTATCACTTGCAAGATACTGTGGTGGAACGCCATATACCTGTCGGGATCCGCAGCATATTGCAACACGGTATTGTTGATTTTTATGATCGAACTGATTTCCCCTTTTGCCCCCAATAACAGATGGCAGGTATTGTCCGAATCTTCCACCCCGATATACGGGAGCTTAAATATTTTCTTTTTTAACATTCCTGTTTCCTCTTAGGTTAACTTTTAAGATATAAATGGTTTTATGGCGCGTTTTGTCGTGCAGTCCCCGTTTCTGCCTCTGTGAGGTGTAGAAAATACCGCCAACGGTCACTATCACGAACATCAATGCGCCGATAAAAAAATTGAACAGCATACCGAACAGGGCGGTCAATACCACACCGAGGACGATAAGCCCCATTGCCCAATAGATGTACCGGCCTTTAAAACCTTTAAATACAAGGGGCTTTTGAAGCCCCTTGTACAATGGATAATTTGTCACTTTCATACTCAAGAAAGACTAAATATTGCTTTGACCACAGTTGGGGCAAGGAGCAGGAAGATGAGCGCACCGCCATAAGCCATCACTTCTTTGTTGATGTCCCTGTCTCCACCTTGCCACTTGTTGAAAATCCTGACACCGCCGACAATCCCGACAACGCCACCGATTGCATAACAAAGTGCCGTGATCGCGGTTATGTAACCTTTGATGCTCGAAGCGGCACTTGTAAGCCCGGTTTCGATGCCATCGGCATAAGCAGAATAAATCCCTGCCATCAGGACCAAGCCAAAAGTCAATACAGGCTTTTTCAAATTTGAATCTTTAATTCCCATTCTTTTAAAATTAATTGATTAAAAAATTAGACAATAAAAAAGCGGCAACGCCGCCTCTTTCTCTTTATGTTGCAAAGTCGAACCTCCGGGACGCGACGATTGCTTTTTCCCTGTATAGTTTCAACATTTCTTTTATAGGCACCCCGCCCGATGATTGGGACGGATCGTTAGGTACATGTTCAGATGGTGGTTCCCTTTTCTGTTTCTGAACGTTTTCTTTTTCTTCATTATAAACTGTGTCCGAAGAAGAATCATTTGCCATTTTTGATGATGTTCCATTTTCTGTTTTCGGGTCGGGTTCTTTGTCCTTTACTGACGATTTTTCTTCCTTTTCTTCATTGCAATCTTCTCCGATTACGGTCGGTTGAATGGTACTTATCCCCTCAAATTTCAATGTTGGGGTTTCGGTGTCCGTTGTTTTTGCTTTCCCAAAGGAGTCATATAAAATGTTTGCCCCGTAATAAAGCGCGTAAACAACTGTCAATAGGGTTAAAAAGCTACTCCAGGTCATGTAATATTTGTTTTATGTGTTGTTTGATTTCCGTATTTACCATCAATCCTTCAATTGCGAAAAGTACAAATTGTTGGATGCTGATACCTGCTGCGTTCAGTGCCAATAGTGTCCGGTGCGTTTTCTTTGGCAAGCGGACATGCACCATGGGATCGTCTTTGCCCGCTTTGGGGTACGTGCTTATCTGCCCGAAAAGATCATTGTTTTTGCGGACTTTTCTAATAGCGGTTTTGTTTGTCGTTTTGCTATCGGGTTCAGTATCTGTACCGGGCCCTTTTGTGTTTTTATTTGTTTGCCCCTCCTTGTCCCCCTGTTCCGTTCCCGACCGTTGCCGTTCCCTTATCTGCTCGACAAGGTTTTTCATATCACTTTTTGACATGGTACGTTTCTTTGATTATCAGATCAAAAACAGGGGCAACCAACGGGATTAAATCATTGGGTATTTCTTTGGTGAAGATACGTTGGAAAGCGACACGGTCTGTCAAGGGCGGTGTTACTGTCCCGTATTTTGAAAAGTCTTGGTTGACTTCTTTAGCAAGCGTATAGTTGACCGAGTTTTTGAGCCTGTTGGGGACAAATACTTTATGTGCCTCCGGGTTTTGGTCGTTGACCAGCATGTTCCATATCTGCGTGGCAACATAGGTCAGTTCGTCATAAGCAAAAGGGACAATAAAAACATCGGCTGCTTTGAGTACGGGGAACAAATCATCGTCATCTACCTTGCCGGGCAAGTCAATGATGATGTCCAGGTTTTCATTGGCTTTCAGTACATCGATGATGGACGGGAAGCCTTCAAGTTCTATCCCCAGTACTTCGTAAGGTTCGGGGTTGTCGAAGACCTTTGCTTTTTCATATCTTGTCAGTATGGAATGTTGGTAATCCATATCGAGTATGATGGCTGTCTTTTTCATGACAAGGGTCAGGTAATTGGCAAACAACATTGCCAGGGTGCTTTTCCCCGCACCCCCTTTTTGATTTCCAAATACGATGATCATAGGGCTAACGTTTTATTCCACCGGAAGTTTTGAAAGAATAGTTTTCTTTCGTTTCTTTTTTCAAGTGCAGTGTTTGATTATTGAAATCGAAGGAGAATTTGGATGTTGCTCCGATGCTTTTCAAGCTGACTTCTTTACCGTTCAACAAATCCGATTTTTTCTCTTCTGGCATTTTTGACAAACCGGCATTCTTTAACAGCTTCTCAAAATTATCGGTGGACATAAAAGCCAATCGGTTCAGTTCTTTGTCAACTTTAACATAACTTTCGAGTGCTTTTCCTTCGTAAGAAAATGCTTTTTTGATGGCATTGCCGGAAAGCAGTTCCTTTTGTTCTGCTTCTGAAAACTTATCCGTTAAATTCAATGTCCGGTTCTTCGGGTTGACTTTTATACGGGGCTTACCGTCTTCACGTGTCAAGGCTATTTTTGCCGGGTAACTTTCACCTTTTGTGTTTTTTAATTCGTAGACCTTGTCGGTTTGTTTGCCATGCAACAACAAGTGGACATCTTTGCCGCCTATCGATTTGGTATCTACCCCCCAAATATTGGGAGGCAATTCTCGCATGTCAAATTTCTGTCCCAATTGGAATTTGTAAATGCCTTTGAAGGAAGGGGCATCCATCGCCACTTGCATTTTTCGGTCTGTTTGAAGTTTTATTTCTTCTGGTAAATCTGTTTTCTTTAAATTGAATTTTACACCTGAGTTGTTGACAAAATGGATGCTTTCTTTGTTGACTTTTTCTACGTTCCCATTAAATGTGGAATCGAACATCGGAAAAGATACCTTGTCTCCTTTTTTCAAATCATTGGCAGTTATTTGCTCCTCTTTGGTTTGTCCTAATTTCAAGAAAATGGTTGAGTTTTCTCCAATATCATTAACCTTGCCCCTATGAAAATCATTTTCAACTTTTACACTTACAATATCTCCGGGTTGGATGATATTGCCACTTTCGGATAATTTGTTGAACTCGGCAATGGGCAGGTTATAACTAATACCGGAATCCTTCAGTTGATTGAAAAACACTTTTTCTCCTGAAAAATCAGTGACCTGCATTGGTTCGTTGTCCTGTAAAAAATTCATCCCTGCGTAAGGGACTTTTTGTCGGTCTTCCATAAAACTTGTTTTTATTCGTTAATAACTGTTCTTGTTTTTCCTTTTCTTTCGAGGTTGTCGGTTGCATTGTACCTTAAAAAATAATTGAGCATCGTTTTATAATGTTTTTTCTTTTCCGGTTCTAAATGCCGTTGAGAAATGATCTTGTATTGCGATATCTTAAAAAAGCGAGATAAGATTTCTGCATGTTCGGGTATTTCTACATTGTATTTATTGGCGATAATTGCCCTTTTGTCCGTTTCCGAAAATTTGAGGGGTTCTTTATTCCCGACAAATTGATTGAGTTTAATGATTTCGCTTCCTTTAAAAACGGCTTTGCCTTTATGGTCAATGAGCGTAAAACCATAAGGGGGCTTGTTGTCTTTAAAATGAAATACGGTTTCTATCCCGAACTTTTCTTTCAACAATTCAGTCAAATCCGATTTATATCCAATGATTTTCCCTTCTCGTCCTCCGGCTAATTTTCGGCGTTGGCAAACCAATGTGTTATCGGTTGTTTCTTTGTACTTGTTGATTATCGCCTTTAATTGTTTGATGCGTTTTTCATTTTTCTCTTTTTTATTTATGAGGGTTTCGATTTCTTTATCTGAATACGTTTTTACCAATTCCCCGGTTTTGTAAATATTGAACACACCATCCTGTTCACGCATGTTATACCCTTTTTGAGCATACAACAGTTTTAACTGTGGAGATGTAGTGAAATAATAGGATTCTATTTGCGGGGCATCCCCGATAATGGTATAGCCGGGGCTTTGTTTTATGATTTTTTGTAATTCACGGTTGCCCCTGTCCCCCTCGAAACTATCGTTGATTTTCTTTCCGTTCTTATCGATTCTCGATGAAACGATATGGACATGGTTGTTGTCGGTATCGGAATGGAATACTACGATGTAAGGATTTTTGTCGTATCCCATTTTTCCCAACCATTTTTCTGCAATTTGGGTAAGTTCTTCTTTTGTGTTTTCCCTTCCCTTACAAGAAATCGTCACATGGAACTGGGCATCCTTGACCCTCGAATTTGAGGCTGACCAACTTTTGAGGTAATTTTTGACTTCATCGGGTTTTAAATCAAATGCATTTTCTTGTAGCAATCCGAAGTTTTTGATACTCATCAGTTCGCCTTTCTGTTGATCCATTTTGTTGGTGTTGTACCTTACCCCGCCAAAAGAACCTGTGTTTGAAAGGAATTTGACTCTCATATATTTTAAGGATTACGACCCCATTTCCCGTATCAATGTCCTGAACGCAATCCTTACTTCTTCCTGTTTTTGTGTAAAGGATTTTAGTAAGCGTTCAAGGGTTGTTGCTATATCAGGTGTGAGTTTGTTGTTAATATTTAATGTGTTTGCATGTTTTGCCAACTGGTTGATGTTGTTCCCCTGTCGTGCCAGTTCTGTTCCCAGTTCATGGATTTCTTTCAGGTATTCGATATGGTTGAAAGTGACATTTTGCTCCAGACTCTTTTTCAGGATGTAATCGGTTAGTGTCAGCCCGTAGCTTTTTGCTTTGCACCGGATCATTTCTTTCGTTGTTTTGGAACAGCGTATCTTTATTTCATCTCCCTTGTTTTGATGCCGTGGCAATTTGGGGCGTCCGCCTTTGTTCTTCATAATTGGCTGTTTTAAATGATTGAGTTCCGAAATCATTCTATCCCCAAACGAGATTGGGGCAAGGAGGTTTTTGTGGGAACAAAAACACTACTTGCACACTGTAAAAAACGCACAGGCGTTTTACTGTTCCCTGAATGGATTTTTAATCCTGACAAATTTTGAGGTTTATACGCTGATGGTATTGGGGGAAATATTCGTTTGTCAAATTGATGGGGCTAACATTATAACAATAAAGCATTATTGCAATCTATCAGGAAAAACAAACTAACAATGTAACATGTTATGATTGTAACAGTATCACACAGATACATTGTAACATTGTAACATTGCAGCAGGATAACTCTATCGCATTGTTTCAATATAACACCCTAACATAATTTCATTGTAACAAATTAACAGACTATCAAAATAACAATAGAACATTATTGCATTGTTATAATTGTAGCAATCGAACACTATAGCATTATTACTATGTAACATTTTATCATTACCACAAGCTAACAATGTATGTTTATAGGATTGTAACCCGTGAACATTATATCATTGTAACAAAACAAATTGTTTAACATTTTGGATGAATGAATTAATAAAATATTGTGTTTTTTTAAGGCTTTAAATATCCAGATTATCGTCATTATTAGATGGGATATTTATCTCGGATTTGTTGCATGGCATAGGCATGAGAAATTGTATCTCCCGAATCCGCCTCCTTGATGCTGGCTTCAAGTTCTTCTTTCAATGAAGCACTCAAAGAATCAGCCCAATCCTCTTGTTGAAGCCCGGGTTCCTTCGATAAAATTACTTTTATCGCCTGCAAGAGACTAAGATTCATTGGCTTGTTCGATTAACTGGTGTAAATCCGATTTGAGTTCTATTTCATTCATTGTTTCAATATTCGTGTGCAGGACAAAGTTGACGTTTTTTTCGCAATAACATTGTAAGTGTTAACTTTAGCGGTTCTACATAGATTTTGTTTTACTTGTCACCATAATGACCATAAGCAGCTATAAGTTGAACTGTGATTTTTTCATCATCAACAGTATAAACCAACCTATGTTTTTGTGAAATGCGTCTTGACCACTGACCTGATCTGTCATAGCTTAATTGTTCGGGTTGTCCTGTCCCTGTATATGGGTGTATTTCTAACTCACTGATAAAGGAATCAATCTTTTTCAAGGCTACTTTTTCTCCACCTTTTCGCAATTTCTTGACATCTTCATAAAATTTGTCAGAAAACAATATTTCATACTTCATAAGTCGCCGAATAATTCATCCCTTAGTTCAGGTGTCATTGTTTTAAGCTCTCCTTTACCTGCGTCTTCAACAGCTTCTTTTAGCTTGTCCACATTCCTTTTGTCTGCCCAAAACAAATCACCTGACGGACTGATTTCAAAAGGGTTACATCTAAATTCAGACGGAATGGACATAAATTCTTCTATCCATTTTTCGTCGACAAACACATTGCCCGGGTCATCGCTAACAACTAAGTTCACGTACTTTTTTCCCCTTTTGATTGAAATCCTTTCAGTTTCAGCCATTTCAAAATAGGATTTCATATTGTTTCGCATTTCCCTCGTTGTTAATACTTTCATAGTTAACCATCTTTAATGTGTACACAAATAATACCACAAAGATAATTGTTTTTTAGTTATTGAGTAAACAACTAAAACAAAAACGACAAACCTTTACCCTTTGATTCTTTTGATTCTTGTTTTTGTGTAATTATCTGAATTTCACTTTCAAAAAACTTCAAAGATTCTTCAAACATAAATTTACGGAAACATTCCGGGCCTTGTTTTTCCCTTGTTTCTTCAAGGGCTTTAAAATACAACGATTTGTTTTCTGACAATACGGGCGTTATAGGATGACCGTGATAATGTTGCACATAGTTCATTATCAAACGGGACAATCGCCCGTTACCATCAGCAAAGGGATGGATGGATACCATCTGGAAATGTGAATCAAATGCTAATTTGCTATTGCTGATATAATCTTTGCAATTTTCAATTTCCGCATTTATTTCATTGACCAACTTTTCGACCAGTCCGGGAACTTTCTTATAATCGGCAAACGATCTTGCCCCAACATGTACTCTCCCTTTTCTGAATTCACCTTTGGACGCATCAAATGAACCTCCTATCAAATTGTATTGTGCCCCTGTGTTTTTAAGGATTAATGCTGAAAGCGTTTGGATAGTATTTACAGATAACTTTTCTTTTCTTTCTGCAATTCCCAACGTATACTTTAATGCTCCCAAATGATCTTTTGCCATTAACAAGTGGACAAAAGGCTTGCTCCCTTGTGGTATCACCCCTTCCTCCAAAAGCATAATAACTTCCTGATAGCTAAGCGTAGAACCTTCTATCGCTGTTGAATGGTGCGTAATGTGGTAATTATTGAATTTTTCATAATCAATAATCCCTTTTGTAAGTCCGACATACCGATCTTTTATTTTGAGCAACCCTTGCATATCGAGAATTTTAAAGTAAAAATAGCGAATTCTGTCCATATTGTAATACACCAAAGCTTCATTTACCGACAGAAGTTTTTTTTAGCGCAATTTCTTCATTCATCACTTTTTCGTTATAATCAGAAAAAGCAAGATAAAGTTCGCGTTTGTCAATTGCATTGGGGAAAGCTTTTTGAAAAGCAATCGTGCACCTGTCCCCTCCCTGATCGTTGTCAAAAAACAAGTTGATGCCATCAAGCTTTTTTTCCCTTAGAGTTTCAATTCCCCGTCTGCTCAAAGTGACAGAGTTCAGGATAAGGTTCATATCTTGCAGCGTTGCTTGTCCTTCCTTCATTGCTGAAAGAAAGTTCAGCATCCCTTCAAAGACATTGGTTGTTTCGCCATTGCCAACAATCAGGATGTCTTTATTGTCGATACAGACTTTGCCATATTTCGAACGCACATCGTACCCTCCTGAAATATTCTGCCAACCGGCTCCGAAATAACGTTTCTTTCTTCCTTCATCGTTGAAATAGTCATAATATACTTCCTGTATTTTCCCGCACCTGACTGCTTCATCAAAAATGCAGCGTTCCTGCAAATACGATGAGATTGCCATGTTGTACCCCAAAGGTTTTGTGGTAACGACTATATGTTTCTTGAAGTTCTTGAAGTCAATTGGCTCATTCTTTTGTCCTGACCTGTCAAAAGGAGTTAGTTGTTTCAACCGGGAAACGGCTTCTTTAATGCCAACTTGATATATTCCCATTGCTAAGTCGATAACACTACCGCCCTTTCCCGCTACCATGGTCAAACCACAAGCCTTTATGGTCGTTCACGGTAAAAGATGGACGGGTCTCGTTCCTTAGCGGTGATCTATAAAACAGTTCACGTCCGGATTTCTTTACAGGATAATATCCTTCCTTTCTTAAAAAATCTGAAATCAGTACTGCTTCTTTGATTTGAGAAAAATTCATGTTTGGTACTTTTTTATTGTTATGATTATTGTTTGTTCGGGTAAAAGCCATTTTCAAGGATATCCATTGCTTCATCATCTGACATGAGTAAACCATATATCTTTTTGTAAGTGGCTTTGAGCAAGAATTTTTTCAGCTCTTTCTCCACAGGTGAATTGAGCCAGGACTGGAAAGCATCGCTGTCTGCAGATTTCATCTTGAACTCAAAATACGACCGTAATTCGTTTATCAATTCAAAATAGAAAACATGCTCCCTGACAGTTTGCGTTTCCAGTCCGGCATCACTATTAAAAGACAAGCTTATGTAATATTTTTTCTTTCCTGTATGGCTGACACAACTAAAAGAAAAAGGGAAATGGATTTTTTCTTTCAGGTAAGTCAAGCAGTTTATCAACGCCTCTTTCTTATGAAATGGTGTTTTTGCATATATCCCAATTTTATCAGCCATTACATTTATGGGAATCGTTGTTTCTTTTAATCCTTTCGAAAGCAGAGTATGGCGGATTATCGACAGGTATACGACCAAAGCTTGCCGTCTTTCCCTGCCTTTGGCAATTCCTGCCAAACGGTAAGCTTCGACATCAATGGAATAATAACGCCGGATAAAACCGTCCAGTAATTCGTTACTGACTTTTACATCATATATTTTGACCGCCGTACTTTTTCTTTTGAAATTGAGTTTTACGTCACTCAGGATACGGATGCTTTCAAGGTGAACGACATTGTCCCCGTTTTTATGCCGATAGACATTACTGAAAATAAGGTTGTGTTGCATCATCCGAATAAGGGTGTAGTCAAAAACCGTTTCAAAACTGAAATTTTCAATGGTCGGTGGATGTTTTTTACCAGAACGAAACAATGGGTGTTTTACAGAAATGTTTTGTCGGTTTCGTCCCGTTACCTGACAGAATTCTTTTAGCTGAATTTCTGTTGATACCCTCTTGTTAGTTACTAAGTTACTATGTAAATATGTTTTTTATGTAGTTATATATTATAATATTCATCGGGATTCACGACAAGTTACGCGTGTAAGTAATTGATTATCAGTAGCAATATTTTTGAGTTTTATCGAGATTCACGACAAGTTTGGGCAAATCATCGAAATGCACGACAAGCAAACGTAAAAACATCGAAATGCACGACAAGCTTTCTCCGTTTTATCGAGATTCACGACAAGCAAAACGTAAAATATCGGGATTCACGACAAGTAAACACGATATTATCGAAATACACGACAAGCTATTTTCAAAATATCGAAATGCACGACATGTTTATCGGGATTGGCGACATGTTTTTAAGAGAATTGCAAGGGTTTAATCTTATAGTATAGACATGAACAGAAGAACTTTTACCACATTTTTTCCAGAAAGCCATAATTAACCTGTCCTTCAATATTCTGCCATATAAATAGTCAAAAATGACTATTCGGAAAATTTTTCAGGAGAATTATTCCTTCATATAAGGTTGTTTTAAAAAAAATGACAAAATTTGTTACACCTGTTTGTCACAAAACCATTTTTAAAGGAACAAACTAAAACAAACTTATATTATGTTATTCTTTTTCTATTATAACCCTTTTTTCAATATCCAAAAATTTTTCATCGGCAGCCCTGTTGTCCCCGAGCCATTCTTCAAACTTTTTTTTCGACAATGACCTAGGTATAATCAGGCCAATATTGTCATCCATTTCTTCTTCATTAAGCAGTGGTTTGGGGAATTCTTTTTCTGAAAAGACAACTACAACTGTATTGCTCTCATAATCTTTTTTTGTAAATAATTGAATTTTGTCTGCCCGAACATTAAAATTATCAATATCCTGAGAGAATAATATGTATTCTTGATCCCCTTTTATTTTTACCGATTTTATGCTTCCCATTTTGCTATAGGGTAGCAGTCGGTACACAGTTTCACCATCATCCAAAAAAACGCTCAAATATCCATCACTGGGTGATTTTACGTACAAATACATATTTTCATTGTTCTTAAACTTTTCTTTGCGATTTACCTTTTCGGGGCTACTTAACACCTCAACCAAAACATTTGTTTTTGCACTAATCCCCCGGACAATTCCTTTAATTTTACAAGTAATCCAGGTTTCGGCACCTTCAAGGTCATAACTAAATACAGGACCATCAACAGTACGTATCCATTCTCCTTTTACTTTTGTACCACCATAGAGTTTGAAATCAACTTGCTCTGATTCAATCCTAGTATCAGTTTTATATTCAACATATTGACCAAAAGCCTCAGTAAGAGCATCTACAATAGCCTGTTCTACCGCCACTTTTTCTGCTTCCAACCTACTTTGATTAATCTCAATTTTAATATGGCTTTCTCCTGATATTCTTTTGGATTTTTGTGCAAAAGTTTTGATATAGGGCAATTGTGTCAGAAATGTCAGGATCAATACTATGTATACCTTTTTCATATTAGACAGTTAGTAAGTCACAAATTCAGGTGTTTGTTTATGATAGTTTGTGTTTAACATTCCAATTGTTGAATTGGTGTATGTAGGATCGCATGCGGTATATCTTACCCCATTGTATTCATAATATATCCCGTCTGTTTTCCCCGGAATATGGACAGCCATTGCCACATGCCCCGGAAAATCAAGGGCCACAGATTGAAGCCCTGTGTAACGTTTTACCAGTGAGGCAAGTAATATTGAGCGGTCTTCGCAGTCGCTATAAGGATAATAAAGCGTTTCTTCGGCAAACAGGTAGCGTTCTTTCCCAAATTGTTCCCCATCGGTCTTATATTTTAAAGCGTTCTGACAAAAATCGAGCAAGAGGTTTACTTTCTCCTCATCATTTTTCCCTTCGAGCATAGGTATAAATAGTTCGTCCAATGCTTTCAGGTTGTTTTCGGAAATGCCGCCATGGAAAAATGCGCCCAATTCGCAATGGAGATAAGTGTTCAGGAAATCAATATCTTGATCCTGAAAAGAAAGGGCAATTGTATGCCCCCTAAAATTTATTTCCCTTGACACAAGATTTCCCTCAAACTTCGGGTATTCCTTCAAATCAAAAGAAAAGGGACGGTTATTCCCCGGATATTCTCCGGGATGGACATTAAACCCTCCCATTTTTTCGCCTGTTGTCCCCAAAATATAAAGTTTTTGTGTCCTGCCCGTTAAATAGGTTATGCTATATAATTTATGGGCAGAAGTAATCAGCAGGTAAATTTTATTTTCCTTATATGCGTATTTAATATAATAACCGCTCCTGAGCAAAAGGTACCCACAAAACAGTGTTTGCCCGTTTTCCGAATCAAAGATACTTTCCGACAAGCTTTTTGCCAGTTGGTAATAGCCCCAGTCGTTCAAGCTGTATTTTTGCCTTGCTTCTTCCAAAAAAACGGTACAATAATCCCATAAAGTACTTTTCCGGGTAAGGGAACGGTAAAAACCTTCAATATTGTCATAATTAATTTCTACCATTTCTAGACTTGGTTTTATCTGTGGTGAATAATAGATTTTTTCGTTATTGCCAAAAAAATCGAAATTACAGGCGATCATATACGATTTGTCAGGAATTGGCACTAAGTCTACTGCACTGTCCATTAAAATAGCAGGAACAACAGGGGCAGGTTTAGGGGGGACATAATCAAGCCTTAGGGTAAGGGTGTCCCTTGTTTCCTGTACCGGTTGCTTAATTGGTTTCGGCTTTTCTATATGTTCGTTTTTAAATGTTTCCTTTTCCTCCCATGGTTGCCCCAGGAAGCTGAGGAATATTGAGTCGTTACGGCTGATAAATTCCTGGTGCTCCTGAATGATAGATTCTTTGAAATTTTCAAATTCTTTCTCGAATGTATTTACAATTGAGTCGAAATTTGATTGTGCCAAAGCAGAACCGGATAGTATGCTTGTGAATAGTAAAAGTAACAGTAGTCGTTTCATGTTTAAATTTATTTATTGATTATCCGTACTATGAAATAAGTTTTGGAATGTTAATCATTATTTTTTGAACCAATAAAAAGTGCTAAAATTTCCTCTGTTTTGAAATTAACCGGAAATGGTTAATTTCCATTTCCGGCTGATTCAATAAAATCAAGCGAAACTTCATTCGCTATTCTTTAAATAGTTTGTCTAGCTTATCCTGTTGTAACTGAAGATCTTTTTCCAATTCTTTCCGTATGACTTTTTTAGTTATGTCTTTTGCCATTTCACTATTATATGCAATACGGACATTAACCTCAACATTTTTACCTACTTTTTTATGCATCTCAACTAAAGGGACAACCCTACCTAATTCGGCTGCAACTAAACTTTGAACATTCCCAAGTATTTTATTTACAGTAGCGGCATCTTCGTTGTTTAACTGCGCATTTCCATATTCTCCTTTTATTAAACCGGCAACAGAAGTTGAGATCGTTCCTGCAAGTTCATACTTGGCTGTCTCATTAGCTTGTAATTTTGCTACCGTTTCTGTTTCGGCGACACCATTGCCTGAAGCAACAATGAACAATGGATAACCGTATTCATCCTCTTTCAGTTGTTTTTTCCATGCTTTTTCCAACTGATATCTGAGAGGGGGAGCTCCCGGAAGCTCTGTAAAGCCTTCGCGACCAAATTCTTTTGCTTCTCTTTTTGCTTCTTTTTTGATCCTTGAATTCGATTGTGCAAAAGAAACATTTGCAAGCATTAAAGCCATAAGGCTGATAATTAAAGTAATTCTCAAGTTTTTCATAATTATAAATTTTTAGTTTTTAAATTAATTTTTCTTTTTAGTACCGAAAAATGTATAGGTGTGACAAGTTTGTTCTTATTTTTTTGATGTCTACTCGTATTTTATTTTAAACTACTGAAAAAGAGGAGAAGGAGGAACGCTAAAAAGAATGGGAGGAGGACAATTAAATATGTCTTTCTAACTTGTTTCCAGTTCAGGGGGACCCTGTTCAGTTCATATTCACCGGAGATCGGGCTTTTTTCTTCATAACCCAAAACTAGGTACGAAGCAACCGGGATAAAGGGTACCCAAGCAAAAACAACCCATTCGGTAGCAATATAAGTGCCATCTCCTTGCTCTTCCCTCCCGTAAAGTTTATAGCCAATGCCATTAAATGTAAACATGCAACCGCCCACATTTCCCCTTTTGCGCTTTTTCCTTTTATCTTCAAGTTCTTTGAATAAGGCAGCTAAATCATAGCCCCTTTCTTTAAGTTCGGCTATTGCCAGTTCCACTTCAAAGTGCTCATTCGATTCATCAGAAACAACACCTACAAGTTCTTCTGTGCTTTTATGCTGAAATACAAGTTTGTCTATGTCTTCATATTTTATGTTTTTATAATCATAACCTCTTTGGACAGCTTCCTTTTCTGCTAATTTTAGAAACTCATGGGTATAGTCGCCCCTTTTGGTGAAAATGAGCAAGAGCTTATTGTCCTCCATTTTTTGGATGTTTTGCAAATACGCTTTGGTCAAGTTATTATTTTCCATTTGTTTGTATTTTTTTACAAGATTGTTTTACCTGCATTTTTCAAAAAAAATTTCGACCGCCACAGGCGGTACTTTTTATTCGTTGATGTCTCCGTTTGCTTAGTCGGTCGTCCCTCCCTCCTTTGCCGCACTGCGCCATCAACTCATTACAACTTAAAAGGAAGGGAGGATTCCAACTGTTTACCTCGGAGAAACCGCGAGGCGGAAGCCAAGGTTGCCGCCGCGGTAGACCGGAATCCAGTAGTCACGATTGGCAACCCGGCAGTACCTCGCGCTGATGTTCCAACTGCCGCCACGGTACACGCGGATAGAGCCGGATAATGCCCCCTCCGGATTATTCCTCGGGCTGTTTTTATAATAGTCGCTATTGTACCAATCGGAACACCACTCAGATACGTTGCCGCTCATATCGTATAACCCCAGTTCGTTCGGCTGCTTTGTGCCTACTGGGTGGGGGGCTGCGAGAAAACTGTAATCGAGCCAAGCCACGTTACTAATAGTGTTGCTCCCAGAATATTTATAGCCACGGCTTTTTTTGCCCCCACGGGCAGCGTATTCCCATTCCGCCTCCGTGGGTAAACGGTAGTTTTTGCCGGTCAACCGGTTTAATTTAGTTATAAATTCTTGTGCATCGTACCAGTTTACTCCTTCCATCGGAAAATCATCACCTTTAAAATAACTTGGGGTATTGCCCATTACGGCTTTCCATAACTTTTGTGTTACCTCGGTCTTGCCAATGTAAAAACCAGAAAGGCTTACGCTGTGCACAGGCTTTTCGTCATCTTCGCCGTTGTTGCTGCCCATTTGGAAGGTGCCGCCCTTAACGGCAACCATTTCGAAACTTACGCCGTTTACGGTCTCGGTATAGTTTTGCACGCCCGTGGGCACGGCTTCGAGGGTGAACTTAAAGTCGCTGCCGGTAAGTTGCTTGCGGTCTTTTAGTACGTCCCAAATTATTTGCTTGTTAGTGCCGGGGCTTACGTTTTTAAGGTCGCCGCTGAGGCTGCGCGGCACAATGGTGCCTTGTTCGTTGCTGGTGCAGCTTACGCTTATGTCATAGGTCTGCCCGCTTTTGCCGCTCAGGCCGTAGATTATCGTTACGTTGTCGCCGTCCTGCTTTACCCGTATGCCCGTAAACTGCTGGGCATGGGCGCACAGGCTTGCGAGCAGGAAAAGGAGGAGTGTGGTTGCTGTTTGTTTCATATATGTTGTTGTTGTTTGTTTTTCCTATCTCACCGGGTTAAAACCCGGCGTTATGTACAGAACACCCCTAACGGGGTAGGAACAAGTGCGGCCTTTGTCCTGTAAGGACAGGCTGCGCATAAGCCCCACTTGCCTATGCCCTTTTTGCCTATTGCCTGTGCCAAAAAATGTTTGTAAAAAGCGAAAACTAAAAAGGTTTTTAAAAGTAAAAATTAATTGTGTGTTTTTTATGTGTTGCATAGTGTTTTTTATCAGATTTATTATCGTAAGCAGTATGCCCATGCGTTGTTTTATATATGCCTGTCTTTGCGTTTCAATAATTTAGCAGGAATATCCTTTCCCCGTTTTTTTCGACGCTTACTTTTTGGGGGATTAACGGTTTTGCCCCTGCCAAAAATTTTGAACATTCGGCAAAAAACTTTTTCGGGGGCACATAATAACAGCTCCCCATCCTTTGGGCAAGGGACAACAAAGCCCCTATGTCCCCTTCTGTCCAATAGGTGCTTGCATGTTCCCCTGTCATAAACCCATTGACGACAAGCCATTTTTCCAGTTGTTTTTCGGCATCGTTCGATCCCCGGTAATTTTGGACGAACATATTCAGTGTCGGTTCGTCAAGTCGCAATAAAAGGGGGAGCAACCTTTCGTACATTGCAACAGATTGGTTGTAGTTTTCCAGCCTTTTGTTTAGCATGGCCAATGAGTTGTTTTGGAGAGATCCGCAGACCAGGGTTTCCATAAAAACGTTGCCGTATTTTTTTAGTGCCAGGTGCATTAGTGCCGGGGTGTTTACCATGCCCCTCAACCAGTTTTCTTTATATTTAAGGTAGCTTTCGTCTTCTGAATAGCTTTGGGGCAGAAAATGATCCGGTTCGTTTTCTTCTGGGCTGTACCCATTTGTTTGGACATAAAGGTTGCACCTCAACAAGGCATATAGGCCGGGGATGTCGTCCCAGTAAGAGTTGCTGAAATTTTTTGCGATCCTTTTAACCTGCGATTCGGTGTAGTGGTCGAGCACATCAATTGCCGATATGCATAAAAGGGCTGTGGCCAATATTAAAAAGAAGATTCTTTGTTTCATAGTCAGTAATTTTTTGTTTTATTATAGTACCCTTTGCTGCTGTTTTGTGACAAAACCGGGATGAAACCCGGCGTTATGTACGGGATTAGGGGCAGGGGTTTTTTGCCGTTCCTCCTGCCAGTAGCCTCGTGTAGCTTAAAAGGAAGGGAGGATTCCAACTGTTTACCTCGGAGAAACCGCCAGGCGGAAGCCCGGATTGTAGGGGCAGCGAGAGGCAACCCGGCAGTATCTCGCGCTGCCGCGCCAACTGCCGCCACGGCGCACGCGGAAAGCGCCTGATGACGGCCCCTGCGGATTATTGCACGGGCTGTTTTTATAATATCCACTATTGTACCAATCGTTGCACCATTCCCAAACGTTGCCACTCATATCGTATAACCCCAGTTCGTTGGGTTGCTTTGTGCCTACCGGGTGGGTTTTGTCGTCACTGTTAACATCGTACCAAGCTACATTCCCAATGGTGTTACTACCAGAGTATTTATAGCCTTAGCTTTTGTTGCCCCCACGGGCTGCATATTCCCATTCTGCCTCAGTGGGCAAACGGTATACCTTGCCTGTTAATAGATTTAATTTAGTTATAAATTCTTGTACATTATGCCAGCTTACATTTTCCACTGGTAATTTGTCTCCTTTAAATTTACTTGGATTATTGCCCATTATAGCTTTCCACTGTACCTGAGTTACTTCAGTACTTCCTATGTAGAAATCACCAAGAATAATATCATGTCCCGGATATCCATCATCATCTTCATCATAATGATTGCTACCCCTTTGGTCACCAACAGTAACTGAGCGTACTGAATTACTCCCCATTTGAAAAGTTCCTCCCTCTACAAATACCAAATCAAAAAATTCCGTTTCTACTTTAAATAAAAAACTGCCGTAAAATGCGCCATCGGCAAAATTGTCCCAATAAATGGTTTTTGTGCCGGTTGATTTATTCAAAATATCTCCGCTTACGTTTTTGCAAGGGGTAAAGGTGTGCCCTCCATCGGCAGAATAGCTTAGTGAGCAATACCACGGTTTATTAAGAGTAAAACTTACTGCCACTTTACCGTTCTTTAAACAGGAAGTTACATCGCTAACAGCTTGTGTATAAGCGGCTGTTGTTATCGTAAATGAGAATAGGAATAAGGATATGGTTCGTTTTTATATGGTTTGTTTTTCGTTTTTTCTTGAAAATCATACAAACATGCATCCTTGGAGATTAGCGCCTTATAATGCTATTCCAAAAATTTTAATCTTAATTTTTTGTAACTTTTTATAATACCTTTTGCTGTTTTTTCCGCTAATTCTATGTTGTATGCCACATAAATGCGCACTTCTACATTTTTGCCAACATTTTTATAAACTTCAACCAAAGTAATAGGTTGCCCAATTTTATCCGCCAACAAGTTAATTATCTCTGCCGTTGCCATGGTTATTTCCCGTGCCATTTCGTTGCTTATGACCTTCGGAGTGGGTGTTGTAAAAAAAGTTGCATAATAAGAATAAATACTTCCTGCCAACTCGTGCTTTGCCACCTCATAAGCCATTTGTTTGGCTTCTATAACTGTTTCTGCAACAACAATAGCAGAAGCGTCAAAATACAAAGGATAGCCTGATTCATCTGTTTCCATTTTTGTTCGATAGTAATTATCCAACTGATTTTTTAATGGCAAAGCATCAGGGAAAATACAATACCTCTCCTTTTTTAATCGTCTGAATTCTTTACGGGCATCTTTGCATGGTCTTTTTTTTGTTTGTGCAACAGCAATATTGGCCATTAATAAAGTAACAAGGCAAATAATTAAAGCGTTTTTTAAATTTCTCATAACTTCATTTTAATTGCGTTTTCTCTTTTGTTCTTAAACTCACAAAAATGTGACAGGTTTTGCCTTCTTTTCTTCCGTCTATAAGGTTCCTTTCATTTCAAAAAATTCCATTCTCCCCAAGTATTTTGTATCTCATACGATACATTCACTACAGGGGTCTGGCTTTTTATGGTATTATCAATCACCGATAATTGCCTTACGTTTTGGATAATATAGTCAGAAAGGGTTTTGTAATTAACATTGCCCTTGGTTTCCTGTAATTTTTTTAGCAGAAAATAAGTGAACAAACCGTGGCGTTTCTCAGCGTACGAGGCCGCTGTTTCATCGCCTGATGCCGCACTCAGCACCACCATGTTGCCTGTCAGTTCTTCAGGCTCGGGGACAATCCCCACCGGCCGGTTGTCTGCAATTGGTTCATCATTTCGGGTAGTGCCGCTAAAGCAGGCATCGAGAATTACCGTAACGCCCTGCGAAGGGACAGATGACAAACGGCTGTACAAATCGCCCAGCTTTAGGGCTACTTCGTAATCGGAAGAAGTACCATCGCTTGGCAGCAGGTAAGCCGAGTTGTCTTTTGTATTGGGCATACCATGCCCTGCATAATAGAAAATAACGTTTGCTTGTCCGCTAAAAACATCCATAATATCAGTTACCCATTTAATTTCGGTACGCATGGTGCCATAGGTTGCATCTTGCACATAATGGATGTGATTAGCCGGAATACCCAGTGTCTTTTCGCAATATTCGCGGAATATCTTGCCATCGTTGGCGGCATATTGCACAGGAACTTCGCGCAAATAATTTTCGTTGGCAATAATCACCACAAAGGTTTTTTCGTTGGCTTGCGGGTTTTCCGGGATGTTAATGTCCACATCTGCCGGACCTATGTTGATGTTTTTTTCGGTTGTGGTTACTTGTTGTTTGTTTTCATCAGGAATAAATGCCAACGGTGCAAAATTAACGTTAAACTGTTTTTCGTCATACTCAACGGGTGTGGAGGAAGAATAGTTATATGCCTGTGCTGTGCCTGAATTGTAAAAATTGGCTTGTTTTATAAAAAAGTTATTCTCTTTATCAATGGCATATTGCACATCTGTAAATTGCATGTTTTCTACTGATTTATCAAAAGTTTCAGCTTCTGAGCGAGGTACGCTTATGTAAAAAGCTTGTAATCCCAGTATACTAATCTTGAAAGTTTGATTGTCTCCATCGTAATTGGTTATAATGGAGTTGTAGTTACAGTAAGTCGGGGCAATTTGTTGAACAGCTTCATCAACAAATTCTCTATATTTTGTTTTCCTATTGAGCTCTGTTACACGAGAAGTGTATTCTGCCGTACTTTCGTATTTTCCTTTTTGCTGCCACTCGGTTAATTTGGGCTTAACATATTCTTCTATTTTATCCGAAGGCGTTTTGATCTTTATTAAACCCCATTTGCCATTTTTTTTTGCCCATATTAGTCCGTTCTTAAACGTACAACGATCTTCAAATTGAAAGTCTATAATAAATTCCTCATTTATATCAATAAACCCAGATTTCCCTTGCCCATTATTAATATATGCTAAACCATTTTTAAAACAATAACCATAGCAAAAAGATAAATTAGAAGTAATTAATTTCCCATTTTTATCAATATATCCTCCTTTTGGTGAAGAATATATCCCATCGTTATAAGTTCCTTTTTTTATTTCTACGTAAGCCAAACCTTCTGAAAAAGAAGAAACGTCATAGAATTGAAAGTCAATAATAAGTTGTCCGTTTTTATCAATAAATCCCCACTTGTCGTTTTTGCATACAGCTATCAATCCTTCAGAGAAATCTCCTCCACCAATTTTATCAAATTGAAAATCAATGACAAGTTGTCCTTTTTTGTTAATAAATCCCCATTTGCCGTTTTTGCGTACGGCAGCCAACCCCTCTGAAAATCCATAAGTATAATTAAACTGGCAATCAACAGCAAATTGTCCTTCGGGGTCAATAAATCCCCACTTGTCGTTTTTGCATACGGCAGCCAAACCTTCAGAAAAATCACCGAAGAGATCAAATTGAAAATCAATCACAACCTCTCCTTTCCGGTTAATATACCCCCACTTACCATTTCGTTCTGCTGCAACTAATTCTTTATTAATGTCATCAATGTCGCTATAACAAAAACTGTTAATAATCATTAATCCTTCGGGGTTAATATATCCCCTTTTATTATCCTTTTCGACCGCAGCCAATCCAAATCTTTCTTTTGAAAAAGGATAAGCTTTATCAAACTGGTAATTAATTACTATTTTACCTTTTTTATTTATATATCCCCATTTCCCGTCTTTTTTTACAGCAACCAAACTATTATCCCCAAAAAAAGACACACTATCAAATTGAGTTTCAATAACTAGATCTCCTGTTTTATCAATAAATCCCCACTTGCCGTTTTTTTCAACACCAGCAAGATCACTTTCATAAAAAGAATATACATCATCAAACTGATAATCAATAATCGTTTCTCCCTTTGAATCTATATATCCCCATTTATCAGATTTCTTCACTGCTGCTAAATTATTTTCAGAAAAAGAATAAGCTTTGTCAAATTGGTAATTAATAACTATCATTCCTGTTTTATCAATAAAACCATACTTCCCATCATTTTTTAAAATAGCTAAACCATTTTTCGAAAAGCTTCCAATACCTCCATTATATTGACAATCAATAATTATTTTTCCTGTTTTATCAATAAGACCAAATTTGTTATCATTTTTTATAATAGCTAACCCATCTTGAGAAAAATCTCCAATACCATCAAATTGGCAATCAATAACAAATCCTTTTTCAAAATCTATGTATCCATACTTTCCATTTCTACTTATTCTAAATCCTTCTTCATAGTTATCAATATACCAAAGATCTCCTTCCGCTATGTGATCATACAAAAAATCAGCAATAATGGTATAGTTTTCCTGTGCAGTAGCAGTCAACACCTGCAACAAGCAAAATAAAACAAGTAAGCTGATGGGTAAGGGCTGTTTCATAGTAGTTTGTTTTAACGTTTTTTACATGGAATGCCAGTAAGCATAGGTTTGTAATACCGATTTCTAAAGTTAAAAAATGATTTTAAAAATCAGCAACTAATTCTTTGGTAATTATGTTAGTTGCTACATCTTTTGCAATCTTTTTTGCCAATTCGCTGCTATATGCCGCTTCAAAATATATTTCTACTTTTTCATCTGCATTTCGGTAAAATTCAAACAAAGGGATGATACGTCCTATCTCTTGTTTAACAATCTCTCGTATCAACAAAAGACGTTTCAACCCATCGTAATCATTGTTAGCATAGTCCTGTTTTTCTTTAAGTAGGTCTTCTACATCACAGGCAATACTTCCTGCCAGTTCTAACCGGGCTGCATCACAAGCTATTTGCTTGGCTTCTGTTAAGTTTTCTCCAATAGCACAATTTGATGCGAAAAGATATAATGGCTTGCCCGATTCGTCTTTCTCCATTTGTTTCTTATATGCAGCTTCCAGTTGATATTTAATTGGAACACCAGAAGGGAATTTATAGCCTTCTTTTTCCAATCGGCTGAGTTCTTTTCGGATATATCTGTTCGTTTTTCTTTTTGTTTGTGCAACAGCAGCATTGGCCATAAATAAAGCAACAAGGCAAATAACGAAGGTGTTTTTTAAATTTTTCATAACTTTTCGTTTTAATAGTGATTTACCTTTTGTACCTATACCTTCTGTTATGTGACAGGTTTTGTTGCTTATTTTTATGTACAACTGTTGAACTCCTACAGAGTTTTGTTTTTTGTTGTCCGCTATCCCCGTGTTGCGCCCGGGCTTGTTGGTTTAGCCCTACGGGCTGTCTGCCTTGCCCCTCCGCACTGCATCAGACCGCACCGGGTTGAAACCCGGTGTTATGCAGGGGCTTTTGCCGTGCCCTGCTCTTGAAAATTAACGTGCTGCCCAGCAAAATAGTTATCGTCATCCGTCTCACAACTTAGGCCTCCCTTCTTCTGGCTTCTGCCCCCAACGTTGGTCTTCCGACTTTTCTCATTTCAAAAAGTTCCATTCACCCCAACTGCTTTGAATATCGCCGGATACTTTTACTTCAGGTGTCTGTGGCTTTATCCCCTGTTCCACTGACGATAGTTGGTGTACGTTTTCGGTAACATAATCCGAGAGTGTTTTATAATCGACATCTCCTTTGGTTTCCTGCAATTTTTTCAAAAGGAAATAGGTAAACATGCCGTGCCGTTTTTCTTTGTACGGATAGGCAGCTTGTTTCCCTGTTGCGGCACTTAACACTACCATGTTGCCTGTCAACTCTTCGGGATCGGGGGCGATACCCACCGAGCGGGCATGTGCCAGCATGTCGTTGTCGCGTGCAGCGCCGCTGAAACAGGCATCGAGCATTACCGTAACGCCTTGCGAAGGGTTTGCAGAAAGCTTGCTGTACAAATCATCTAATTTTATGGCCACATTAAAACTGGATGAAGAGCCATCGCAGGGCAGCAAATAAGCAGAATTGTTTTGTGAATTGGGCATGCCGTGGCCTGCATAATAAAAAATTACTTTTGCCTGCCCTCTGTAAGCCTTCATAATTTCGCAGATGTCTGTTATTGCCGTCCACATATTGCCAAAAGTAGCATTGGTCTTATAACGGATATTCTTTTCCGGTATCCCCAGCGTTTTTTTGCAATATTCACGGAATATTTTGCCATCGTTGGCGGCGTATTTCACGGCAACCTCGTTTTCGTAATCCTCGTTGGCAATAATCACCACAAAGGTTTTGTCGTTGGTTTGTGGGGTTTCTGGGATGTTAATGTCCACATCGGAAGAACCTATGTTGATGGTCTTTGCCTGTGCAATATCCGGCTCCCGGCCTTCCCTATACCTGACATCAGTGTTTATTTCCCCGAAATCCACATCTACTACAACAGGATTGAAACGGGCAGGATCGTTACTGTTGTAGGTATATTGTTTGCCGGAATTTGTAGTAAATGTTAGTTGGTTTAGCTTTATTTTGCCGTCGGACGTGAAATAAAAGTCGTGATTGCTTTTTAGCGTGGAAGCAAAACCGTTCCCGAAAGCTTCGGCTTCGGTATAGGCAACAGGCAACAAGAAATCGCCAAATGTTTCGGAACGGATCAAAAAAGTCCCATTGTCGGGGTCGTAGTCGGCGATTTCAAGCTGGTTCCAATTGGTCGATTTTGCGATTTTCCGTTTCAACTCACCAATGGCTTCCGCTTCCAGTTTTTTAATCAGAGAATCCCGTTTTTCTTCGGTAACACGTGCCAAATAAATGTTTGAAGGTTCGTAGCGGCCGCGTTTTTGCCATGCCTCCACCTCAGCCTTTACATAGTTGTTTACATAGCCTTTTGCAGAAAAAGTAATCTCCAATAGCTCGGTACTTACGGCTGCTGCCTGAGCGGACAGCTTGCCTGTGCAAATAAAAAAGATAAAGATTGAGAGCAATAATAACTTCATGGTGTCTATGGTTTTTTATTAGTTGTTTATAATTGTTATCCTAATTATTATCGGCAATGTGAATATAAAATGTAGCCCTTTCTTTTTTATAAATTAATCCACTGAACGAGCTAGACGAAAACCAAAAAAATTGCTTATCCCAGAAGGACCATAGTCGAGGCGCTCAGTAACCCGACATAGTTTTACACTATTGCTCCAACTTCCTCCACGGATCACACGGAAATCCCCAAAAGAAGGACCAGATGGATTTTCCCGTGGACTGTGAACATAATAATCTTTATTGTACCAATCGGCACACCATTCGTACACATTGCCGCACATGTCGTAAATGCCCAGTTCGTTAGGGCTTTTTTCCCCTACAATATGAGTTCTTCCCCCAGCGTTTTCGCTAAACCAACCTGTGTCATCAATGTTGTTACTCCCTGCATATTTATAGCCACGGCTTTTATTGCCCCCACGTGCGGCGTATTCCCATTCGGCCTCTGTTGGCAAACGGTAGTTTTTGCCGGTTAATTGGTTCAGTTTTTCTATAAACTTTTGCACATCGTTCCAGCTTACGTTTTCTACAGGCAGGTCATCTCCTTTAAAACCACTGGGATTATATCCCATAACTGTTTGCCATTGCGCTTGGGTCACTTCATATTTGCCAATATAAAAATCCTTTAAAATTACTGTGTGCACGGGTTTCTCATCATTATCTCCATCGTTGCTGCCCATTTGGAAGGTGCCGTCTTTAACAAAAATCATCGAAATAGCCTCTGGCTCTTCAGCTTCCACCTTAAATAAAAAACTGCCGTAAAACACCCCATCGGCAAAATAGTCCCAATAAATGGTTTTAATACCGGTAGTTTTGTTTATGACATTGCCGCTTAAGCTTTGGCAAGGAATATAATTGGCCCCACCATCGGTAGAATAACTTAAGTTACAACGCCAAGGTTTGTGCAAGGTGAAGCTTACTGCCACTTTGCCGTTTTCCAAACGGAAAGTTACATCGCTTACAACTTGTGTATAAGCTGTTGCAACAATTATTGAGAATAGAAATAAAAACAAGGAGCGTTTCATTTTTTGTGTGGTTTTGTCAGTTGTTTTAAAAAAAGTAAAAAGATTTTAAAAATAAAAAAATAATAGCGTTTTTTTCTGTGTTACATAATATTTTTTGCCTGTTTTTTTTGTTTCTGTTAAAAACAGGGCAATATCGTTTCATTTTTAAGTTATAGTACCCTTTGCTGTTGGTTTGTGACAACGCCGGGTTAAAACCCGGCGTTATGCACGGGATACCCCGTAGGGATAAGGTTTTTTTTGCTGTTCGCTATCCCCGGGTTGCACCCGGGGTTACTGTTGGTTTAGCCCTACGGGCTGTCTGCCTTGCCCCTCCGCACGCATTACCCACAACACTGGGTTGAAACCCGGCGTTACGCACTGCCTCTCCGGTGTAGGGATTTTTATCTCGGGGCTTGAGCCAGGCGGAAGCCAAGGAAGCTATCGCGGTGTTCCGGGTAGCCGACGTAACGAATGGTAGCCCCATTGCCACACGTACTGCCACGTGACACGCGGTAAGTACCTGATGGGGGACCGGAGGGATCTTTTCCCGGGCTGTTGCTGTAATAATTTTCACCATACCAGTCGGCGCACCATTCCCAAACATTGCCGTCCATGTCGTAAATGCCCAACCCGTTTGGCTGCTTTGTGCCGACAGGGTAGGTGCTTTTCACACTTTCTTCATAAGCACATGCCACGTCATCTATATTATTGCTGCCATTATAATCGTAAGCCGGGCTATTGCCCCCTTCCCGGGCGGCATATTCCCACTCAGCCTCGGTGGGCAGGCGGTAACTCTTGCCTGTTAATTGGTCCAGCTTGGTTATAAATTCCTGTACATCATTCCAGCTTACCTGTTCTACCGGCAAATTATCGCCTTTAAAATTACTGGGGTTGTTGCCCATTACTGCCTGCCATAATTCCTGTGTAACCTCGGTCTTGCCAATGCAAAAATTAGAAAGGCTTACGCTGTGTACCGGTTTTTCGTCACCATCTCCGTTGTTGCTGCCCATTTGGAAGGTGCCGCCCTCAAGGGCAACCATTTCAAAGCTTACGCCGTTTACGGTCTCGGTATAGTTTTGCAGTCCGGTGTTTTCTGCATTTCCCTTCCTGACATCAACGGACCTTGGTGCAGATGTGATACTTGTACGTTGCTGGGCTTGCATGATTGTCGGCAGCAAAAGGGCCAATACAATAGCGGATATAGCTGATTTTTTCATTGATATAAGATTTTTGTTATATGTTAATATGTCTTTTAAATTTGCAGGGTAATTTACCGCCGCTTTCCCGTTTCCCCAATAGGGCCAATTTTACTTTTAGTACCGGAAAGGGCATGGATGTGACAACCTGTCCTGTTTTTTTATGTTTATTTTAAACAGGAGGGGGGGGGAATTTAGCCTCGTACAGCTTAAAATGAAAGGTTTACCTGGGAGAAACCGCCAGGCGGAAGCCAAGAATGCGGCTGCGGTAGCCCGGGTCGAAGTCGTCACGATTGGCAACCCGGCAGTAACTTGATATTGACTAGTGCCAATAAATTATATTAAAACAACTTTTTAAATCCGGACTCCTGGTACTGTCATAACGATGTATAGAGATTAGCCTTACAGCCGAATGAACTGTGACGAGTTATAAAAATAATTAAAAAATTGGATATTTATTTATATCCCAATATATCCCAATCCATTTTTTTTTAAATCAGGTTAGGTTTTTCAATATTTTATTTCTTCCGAATTCAAATCAGAATCTGAAGATTTTTTCATTCTTTTTTCAACACTGCTTTTATAAACAGTACGATCAGGATAATGCCTAAAATTGTTTCTAATGTAATTAGTATAATAGCGTTGTTTGTTACGGGAACAATATTGCAGTTTAATGGAGTTATTGTAGCTGAACTACAATAAATCATTCTCAAATAATTGTCCCAAACTGAAGTTGGAAAACCCGATTCGGTTGTTTCTTTATATAAATTGAGCTTATTTTGGATTCTGTAAGTTAAATCTACATGCGGATTTAATATCCGCAAAGAATCTTGAATATATTTCGTTGAATACTTAAATTTTTCTTCTGATGAAGAACTTTTGCTTTTATAACAATATCTTTTATAAGGTATAAACTCTTCAGCAATACTTTTAAGAAGTTTCATAAAACTATCATTCAATAAAAAGCAGGATTCATTGAGAAGATTTGAAGAGTACAAAGAATCATTTTCAAATTCTGAATACCATGATCCATTGTATTCTCCTGGTTTTATTACTAAGGTAATAGGAGGAACGTGGCATTCCGCAATACTAATATAACTAACAGAATCGTTGTAAATCCGGTTAAAATCTAAAAAATGGCTATTTAAATATCCATCGATTTTTGAACCTATTTCTGCCCTGCAATTATTTATTACTATGCCTTTATGTGGTTTAAGATATTCATAGTCGTCTAAACAAAAATGCATAACCGATTTGAACCTAAAATAAAAATTATTGTTTTTGTATTCAATGGGTTTATCAGGAACAAAAAATTGCTCAATTAAATCTTCATGGTATGTGTAATCATCCAGACATTTGTTGATTTCAAATGAAATATCATTTGCGAGATTATCAAGATACTGTTCGTTTGTTTCATAATAGAAATCATCGGGCATTAAAGAATAAAATAGAGCAAATAATGGTATCATTAACAAATATGTTCGGATATAAATGCGCGGTTTTTGGTAAAACAAAAACATCTGTATCTCCGATAAGACTTTTTCAAGTTTTTCTCTTTTCAAATTTCGCTTATAACTTTTATACACTAAATGATTACGCATTCTTATTCTTGACAAAATAATACCAATGGTTATTAGTGCAAAAAAGAGTGTTAGAAAAATTTTCATATTATTAAAATTGTTTGTTTTTAGCGGTATAGTATGGAACTCGCACATATTTTAATTATCATCTTTGGGTGTAATTATTTTACATGCTCGTTTCATAATTCATTATATTTTGTTGATTAGTATTTTTTCCAGAACAACTTACATTGCCAAATGGTATACAATTAAATTTGTTTGTTGTTAAAGTATGTCGTATGTCTTGCCTATCCAGCAGACAGGTAACTTACTCATTTCATAAGTGCTTTATTTGTAATCTTTATTCGCAAAAAATTCACTTTCCTTTTTAATTTTTTCTGACTTGATTATGTTAATTAAGCTGTAAGTCATGCTTCCAATAAAAAACAGTTTTATTATAATTCCATTAAAAAGAGTAGATGGTTCTATAATTGCATTAATAGCATAAGAAAGTATTAATAAAATGAACGGTATTAATATGGAGATAAACGGGTCTTTCTTTACGGTAAATCCACAAATAAGAAAGACTAATCCAATAAATATGCTCAATGCACACGCAGAATTGTCGTGTTGTACATTTACATCAGCGAAATTAAAGAACGGAAATACAATGTTAAAACCAGCAATTACAAATAAAATTGCTCTTGTTATGCCAATGCTTTCTTTTGTGTCAGCAAGTTTGCCTTTTTTAATAATTTGCTGTGCCACAAAATGAGATTTTTCTTTATCACTTCCTCCAAATGGATATCCACACCTATTACATTTTTCAGGCTGGTTTTCGTACTCCGTTTTGCAACCCGGACATTTAATTAAATTATTCATTGTTATAATGATTTTTGGTTATTTGGTATTTAGTTCTTTTTATCTCTGTTTTGTGACAGTTTTTGTTTTCTTTCTTCATTTCACCTCAACACACCGGGTTAAAACTCGGGGTTATGCACGGGATACCCCTACGGGGCAGGAATTTGTTCATCTCTTCCAGTGCCTGCCCGTTGTCGGAAATTGGCATGTTGAAAATCTTTACCTGCATTTTTCAAAAAAAATTTCGACCGCCACAGGCGGTATTTTTTATTCGTTGATGTCTCCGTTTGCTTAGTCGGTCGTCCCTCCCTCCTTTGCCGCACTGCGCCATCAACTCATTGCAGCTTAAAAGGAAGGGAGGATTCCAACTGTTTACCTCGGAGAAACCGCGAGGCGGAAGCCAAGGTTGTTGTCGCGGTAGCCCGGATCCCAGATGCTACGATTGGCAACCCGGCAGTACCTCGCGTCGTTGTTCCAACTGCCGCCACGGTTCACGCGGTCAGTGCCGGATGATGCCCCCTGCGGATTATTGCGCGGGCTGTTTTTATAATATCCACTATTGTACCAGTCGGAGCACCATTCCCAAACGTTGCCGGTCATATCGTATAATCCCAGTTCGTTGGACTGCTTTGTGCCTACCGGGTGGGTTTTGCCGCCACTGTTATCATCGTACCAAGCCACATTGCCAATGGTGTTGCTGCCGGAGTATTCATGGCCACGGCTTTTTTTGCCCCCACGGACGGCGTATTCCCATTCCGCCTCCGTGGGCAAACGGTAGTGTTTTCCGGTCTTATCGCCCAACCAGTTACAAAAGGCTATCGCATCATTCCAACTTATCCCAGTTATTGGATTATCTTCATTGCTCTCACTCATGCCTGCTTTTTTGTAATAATCGTTTGTGCCTGTATGAATATTATATTCATTCCCTTTCTCTAGCCATTTAGGGTAATGGCTGTCCGTCTCTTTGCAAAAAACAAGGTATTGCCCTATTGTCACCTCGGTCTTGCCAATGCAAAAATCACTGAGGCTTACGCTGTGCACAGGCTTTTCGTCATCTTCGCCGTTGTTGCTGCCCATTTGGAAGGTGCCGCCCTCTACGGCAACCATGTCAAAGCTTGCGCCGTTTACTGTTTCAGTATAGTCTTGCACGCCCGTGGGCACGGCTTCGAGGGTAAATTTAAAGTCGCTGCCGGGGCTTACGCTTTTTAGGTCGCCGCTCAGGCTGTGCGGCACAATGGTGCCTTGTTCGCTGCTGGTGCAGCTTACGCTTATGTCATAGGTCTGCCCGCTTTTGCCGCCCAGGCCGTAGCTTATCGTTACGTTGTCGCCGTCCTGCTTTACCCGTATGCCCGTAAACTGCTGGGCATGGGCGCATAGGCTTGCAAGAAGGAAAAGGAGGAGTGTGGTTGCTGTTTTGTTCATATATGTTGTTGTTTTGTTTATTTTATCTCACCGGGTTGAAACCCGGCGTTATGCACGGGATACCCCTACGGGGTAGGAATTTGTTTTCAAGGAACCGTTCTCATAAAAAAGAACGGTTCCATTTTTTCTTTATACCACCCCCCTTACTCCAATAAATGCCAGTTTTTCCAAGTTTCTTCTACATCGGGACTGAAAATAAGGTTAGGGTTTTGATTTTTTTTGTATATTTTCATTATTTTTAACTCTACCTGACTTTTAACTTCCTCGTACAAATCATGATAAGTAATATCTCCTTTACTTTGCTGTATGTATTTTAGCAAGAAATAAGTAAACATCCCGTGTTCCATTTCTTTATAAGGCAACGCTGTTTGTGCTTCGGAACTGGCTGAAAAAACGACAAGGTTTCCGCTAAATTGTTCTTCGTCGGGGACAATTCCTGCAGTCCGTTCGCCATTTGCTGCCAATAAACCAAGGTTACGACCACCACCGCTAAAACAGGCATCAAGAAAAACAGTTACCCGTTTTGATGGATATTGGGTGAGTGAAGCATACAAACTTTTCAGGGATATTGCCCTTTGAACATCGGCTCCGGAAATATCAACCGGCATCAGGTAAGCCATTTTAGTTGTTTCATCGGGAAATCCATGTCCTGAATAGTAAACAAATACCTCGGCATTCCCCCTTTCATATCGAATAATGCCCTTAATTTGCTCGATTTGCCTGCTCATGGCCGAACTGATCGCATTCGATTGGAAATAGATATTTTCGCTTGGTATGCCCAATGTCTGTTCTGCATATTCTTTAAAAACACGAGCATCAGATGTGGCATAAGGCACATTTGCCTCGCTGCTTAAACCGGGTTGGTATTTTTGGTAATCTTCATTTCCGATGATTACAGCATAACGGTGTTTGTTTTTTGTCGTGTTAACAGGTATGTTTTTATCCACATCGGCAGTAAGCGACGCTGTTTCTATTTTAATATTTTTATCATCATTGATTGGTTTTGGCACGAATGGACCTGGCCTGTTTGCAATAGCGTCCACTGTTGCCGTTAATTCTTCGTTTTCGCTGTACTGCCCGTATGATTCGGATATTTTGACCCCGATAGGGATACCCGATTCCGTATATTGTCTATTAGCCGCAAATTCAAAAGTGAGTTCCCTGCTTTCGCCTGGGCTAAGTTCACCTATTGCAAACCGGGTTTTATCGTTTGGATAAACTTTGCTTGGATACGAAAAAGCAACTGCTACGTCGTTGGCAATTCCCTGCCCGATATTTTGAACAAGTACTTTTAACTGTATGGGCAGCCCTAAACCAATAACCCCGTTATCGGACAAAAACTGTGAATCGACCACTTTCACGTTTGGCGCTTTAAAAGCGCTGGTTGTTATTTTTGTTTCAATAGGGCTGGGCGGGAAGCCGATTGCTTCGGTAAATGAAATAACAAACTGTGCCAGCCCGTTGGTAAGTTGGGAGCTTGCATTAATTGGAATTTCAATATCCAGACTTTTGCCCGGGGGGATAAGTTCCAAATCGCGGTTCGATGTAAAAGAAAGCCCCTGTAGACCGGCGTTTTCTTTTACGTTCATTTTGAGGTTGGCAGAGCCTTTTCCTGAGTTTTGGAGCGTGAACGAAATTTGGCAATTTTCGCGCCCATCGATGCAGTTATTACCATCGGTATCAGTAAAATCCAAGTTGGTAACCGTTAAAATTGGCGGTAGTTTTACCTCTCGGATGTCGATAATTACCTGTTCGGAAGAAATTGTTGTTTTTTGTTGGGCTTTTAAAACTGTTGGCAGCAAAAAGGCCAATGCAATAGTGAATATGGCTGATTTTTTCATCTTGTATAGGATTTATTACATATTAATTTGTTCTTTTTAGTTCTATTTTGTGACATCTTCCACCTCTGTTTTTTTACCACACCGGGTTAAAACCCGGCGTTATGCACGGAATACCCCTACGGGGCAGGAATTTGTTTTCAAGGAACCGTTCTCATAAAAAAGAACGGTTCCATTTTTTCTTTATACCACCCCCCTTACTCCAATAAATGCCAGTTTTCCCAAGTTTCTTCTACATCGGGACTAAAAATAAGGTTAGGGTTTTGATCTTTTTTGTATATTTTCATTGTTTTTAACTCTACCTGACTTTTAACTTCCTCGTACAAATCATGATAAGTAATATCTCCTTTACTTTGCTGTATGTATTTTAGCAAGAAATAAGTAAACATCCCGTGTTCCATTTCTTTATAAGGCAACGCTGTTTGTGCTTCGGAACTGGCTGAAAAAACGACAAGGTTTCCGCTAAATTGTTCTTCGTCGGGGACAATTCCTACAGCCCGTTCGCCATTTGCTGCCAATAAACCAAGGTTACGACCACCACCGCTAAAACAGGCATCAAGAAAAACAGTTACCCGTTTTGATGGATATTGGGTGAGTGAAGCATACAAACTTTTCAGGGATATTGCCCTTTGAACATCGGCTCCTGAGATATCTACCGGCATCAGGTAAGCCATTTTAGTTGTTTCATCGGGAAATCCATGTCCTGAATAGTAAACAAATACCTCGGCATTCCCCCTTTCATATCGAATAATGCCCTTAATTTGCTCGATTTGCCTGCTCATGGCCGAACTGATCGCATTCGATTGGAAATAGATATTTTCGCTTGGTATGCCCAATGTCTGTTCTGCATATTCTTTAAAAACACGAGCATCAGATGTGGCATAAGGCACATTTGCCTCGCTGCTTAAACCGGGTTGGTATTTTTTGTAATCTTCATTTCCGATGATTAAAGCATAACGGTGTTTGTTTTTTGTCGTGTTAACAGGTATGTTTTTATCCACATCGGCAGTAAGCGACGCTGTTACAATATTTACTTCTTTGTCATTGACTGTTGAAGCAACAACAAGTTCACGTTTGATGCCAGAAGAAGCATCGACCATTGCTGTTAATTCGTCGTTTTCGCTGTATTGCCCGTACGATTCGGATATTCTTACCCCTATAGGGATACCCGACTCTGAATATTGTTTATTAGCTAAAAATTCAAACGTAAGCTCCCTGCTTTCTCCCGGGCTAAGTTTATCAATTGCAAATCTGGTTTTGTCGTTTGGATAAACTTTGCTTGGATACGAAAAAGCAACTGCTACATCGTTGGCAATTCCCTGCCCGATATTTTGCACAAGTACTTTTAACTGTATGGGCAGCCCTAAACCAATAACCCCGTTATCGGACAAAAACTGTGAATCGACCACTTTCACGTTTGGCGCTTTAAAAGCGCTGGTTGTTATTTTTGTTTCAATAGGGCTGGGCGGGAAGCCGATTGCTTCGGTAAATGAAATAACAAACTGTGCCAGCCCGTTGGTAAGTTGGGAGCTTGCATTAATTGGAATTTCAATATCCAGACTTTTGCCCGGGGGGATAAGTTCCAAATCGCGGTTCGATGTAAAAGAAAGCCCCTGTAGACCGGCGTTTTCTTTTACGTTCATTTTGAGGTTGGCAGAGCCTTTTCCTGAGTTTTGGAGCGTGAACGAAATTTGGCAATTTTCGCGCCCATCGATGCAGTTATTACCATCGGTATCAGTAAAATCCAAGTTGGTAACCGTTAAAATTGGCGGTAGTTTTACCTCTCGGATGTCGACAATTACCTGTTCGGAAGAAATTGTTGTTTTTTGTTGGGCTTTTAAAACTGTTGGCAGCAAAAAGGCCAATGCAATAGTGAATATGGCTGATTTTTTCATCTTGTATAGGATTTATTACATATTAATTTGTTCTTTTTAGTTCTATTTTGTGACATCTTCCACCTCTGTTTTTTTACCACACCGGGTTAAAACCCGGCGTTATGTACGGGATACCCCTACGGGGCAGTAATTTGTTCAGTGCATCATCATCAATAAACCTTGTTTCACAGGAGCAGTCTTTGTCCTGTAAGGACAGGCTGTACATAACCCCCAGTGTAATGTACGGGATACCCCTACGGGGCAGGAATTTGTTCAGTGCATCATCATCAATAAACCTTGTTTCACAGGAGCAGTCTTTGTCCTGTAAGGACAGGCTGTGCATAACCCCCAGTGTAACTGGGGGCAAGCGGATACCGCTTGCCCATGCCCTGTAAGGGCAGCCCCTTGCCTGTGCCTGTGTCAAAAAATGTATCTTTCATCCCACTCTATGCCATTTTCCCTGAGCAACTTTCTGTATTCATCTTCAAACGAAACCGTCTGGTGATGTTCCTTCTGGTTTCTAATGTAATTCACAATCATATCTTTGTTTCGTATGCTATATGTCAAAGCACAGTACCCTTCTGCCCACGACGAAAAACAGGGGAAATTACCGTTTTCCTTCATCCACTTGTTTGATGCTGTTTTTATTTCTTTTATGAAATCGGACAAGGCGATTGTAGGGTGTAGGTCGGACAAGATATGGATGTGGTTTTCCATTCCGTTTATCCGATATAAAACACCATTCCGATTTTTTATGACTCCCCAAATGTATTTGTACAAATCCTCCTGGTATTTTTCAGGAATTGTGTTTTCCCGTTTGTAGGTACAAAAAACGATGTGATACAGAATTTGCCGGTAACTATTCATAATTTCGTCTTTTTTATAGGGTAACCCGTACCGGGTTACTGTTATTTTCATCTTTTGTTTCACATTAAAACCCGGCGTTATGCACGGAATACCCCTACGGGGTAAAAAATTGTTTTCATTCTCATGGAACTGCTCTTTTTGAAAAGAACAGTTCCCTTTCTCCCAATCTGTAATTAATTGTACATCTGTAAAAATGCAGGATGTTCGACAAAAAAGCTACTAATACTGCATTTTTGTTTCATTTTTACCGCATTATGCGGATGGGCAATGGCCTGTTTAAACAGTGGAAATCCATCCTTCCTTTTTTACCTCGGAGAAACCGCCAGGCGGAAGCCAAGATTGCCGTTGCGGTAGCCTGGATCGTAGTTGCCACGATTGCCAACCCGGCAGCTCCACGCACCGTAATACCAACTGCCGCCACGGGAAATGCGGTTAGTGCCCGTTGAGGCTCCGGACGGGTTGTAGCGTGGGCTATTTTTATAATATCCGCTGTCATACCAATCGGCGCACCATTCCCAAACGTTGCCGCCCATGTCGTATAGCCCCAGTTCGTTCGGCTGCTTTGTGCCTACTGGGTGGGTTTTTTGGTTACTATTATAATCGTACCAGCTTACATTTTCCACAGGCAAATTATCGCCCTTAAATTCACTTGGGTTATTGCCCATTACTGCCTGCCATAATTCCTGTGTCACCTCGGTTTTGCCAATGTAAAAATCACTAAGGCTTACACTATGTACAGGCTTTTCGCTATTACTTTCGTCATTGCTGCCCATTTGGAAGTTTTCGCCTTCAATAAAAACCATATCAAAAAGTTCAGTTGCATCAAGTTCAGCTTCCACCTTAAACAAAAAATCTCCGAAGAATGCACCATCTGAAAAATAATCCCAATAAATGGTTTTTGTGCCGGTAGTTTTGTTGTCGGTATCTCCGCTTACATTTTTGCAGGGAATAAAGGTATTTCCCCCATCCGCAGAATAGCTAAGCGTACAAATACATGGTATTTCCAATGCGAAACTTACTGCGGCCTTGCCGTTTTCCAAACGGGAGGAGACATTGCTTACTATTTGTGCATAAGCTGATGAGACAATTATTGAGAATAGCAATAAAAATAAGGTGCATTTCATTTTTTTATGGTTTGTTTTTCGTTTTCAGTATTTAGTTGAACTCCTACAGAGTCCTGTTTTTTATTGTTCGCTATCCCCGGGTTGCACCCGGGGTTATTGTTGGTTTAGCCCTACGGGCTTCCGCACGCATTACCCACTTAAAACTCGGGGTTATGCACGGGATACCCCTACGGGGCAGGAATTTGTTCATCTCCTCCAGTGCCTGCCCGTTGTCGGAAATTGGTATGTTGAAAAGTTTAACCTGCATTTTTCAAAAAAAAATTTTCGACCGCCAAAGGCGGTATTTTTTATTCGTTGATGTCTCCGTTTGCTTAGTCGGTCGTCCCTCCCTCCTTTGCTGCACTACGCTATCAACTCATTACTGCTTAAAAGGAAAGATGGACTCCAACTGTTTACCTCGGAGAAACCGCGAGGCGGAAGCCAAGGTTGATGCTGCGGAGGTCCGGACTCCAGTCGCTACGATTGGCAACCCGGCAGCACCCCGCGCTGATGTCCCAACTGCCGCCACGGTACACGCGGTAAGTGCCGGATGATGCCCCCTGCGGATTATTGCGCGGGCTGTTTTTATAATATCCACTATTGTACCAGTCGGAGCACCATTCACAAACGTTGCCACTCATGTCATATAAGCCTAATTCGTTAGGCTGCTTTTGTCCCACGGGGTGGGTCTTACAATTGTTCTTTTTAATCATATCCCAATCCCAACTACCGCTCAAATGGTTATCCCCCGAATTTTGCCAATACCACGCCACTAAATCTATATTCTCACTTCCGCTGTATTTATAGCCCCGGCTTTTTTTGCCCCCACGGGCGGCGTATTCCCATTCCGCCTCCGTGGGCAAACGGTAATGCTTGCCGGTCAAGCGGTTCAGCTTCTCGATAAATTCCTGTATGTCGTCCCAGCTTACTCGTTCTACCGGCAAATTATCGCCCTTAAAATAACTGGGGTTATTTCCCATTACTGCCTGCCATAAATCCTGTGTAACCTCGGTCTTGCCAATGCAAAAATCACTTAGGGTTACGCCGTGTACCGGCTTCTCGTCACCATCGCCATCATTGCTGCCCATTTGGAAGGTGCCGCCCTCTACGGCAACCATGTCAAAACTTGCGCCGTTTACGGTCTCGGTATAGTCTTGCACGCCAGTGGGCACGGCTTCCAGGGTAAATTTAAAGTCGCTGCCGGTTAGTTGCTTGCGGTCTTTCAGTACGTCCCAAATTATTTGCTTGTTAGTGCCGGGGCTTACGTTTTTAAGGTCGCCGCTCAGGCTGTGCGGCACAATGGTGCCTTGTTCGCTGCTGGTGCAGCTTACGCTTATGTCATAGGTCTCCCCGCTTTTGCCACTTATGCCGTAGATTATCGTTACGTTGTCGCCGTCCTGTTTTACCCGTATGCCCGTAAACTGAAATTGCTGAGCAAAGCTGCATAGGCTTGTCAGTATAAGCAGGAGAAAAAGGGGTATGGTAGCTGTTCGTTTCATATATCATGTTTTTTTTGTTTATTCTATCTCACCGGGTTAAAACCCGGCGTTATGCACGGGATACCCCTACGGGGTAAGGATTTGCCTTCAATGAACCGTTCTTTTTTTTTAGAACGGTTACCTAGTTTTACTCAATTTCAAACTGTTTTTTCCCATCAAATCCTTCCATTTCCCAAGCATATCCGCCACTGTCAAGCTCTTTTTTCAGTTCATATTGTTTTAATTTACTTGGTACCGGTACCCTCCAGATAATGCTGTCGTTAGCGGTTTGTTTTATTACAATGGCCGTTTGCACTTCCAGTTCCGAATCCCATTTGAACAAAATGGGCTTTCCGTATTTGAAAGTTTGCTTATCGGCAGGCAACAACTGCTTGTAGCTTTTGTCGAAATACCGTATGGAAGCATCGTATTCGGGATAATCGGCACCAACTTTGTACTCCTCCGATCCCGCCATTTTGTTTTGTTTGCCCTGGTTATTGTAAATGGCCAAAGGGATTGCCAAACAAATAAACAAAGCCGCGGCAATAGAATAAACAATGGTGAGTTTTTTCCGTTTTTTTTCACTTGCGATAATCTCGGCAACCTTTTTTTTTGTTTTTTCGTATTCATCGGCATATTTCCACCATAAGGCCATTTTTTCCCTGAAATCATACAGTTTCCTGAAACCGGGATCGTATCCTTCGGGGCATTTGTCTTTTTTAGTGCCACTGCTAATTAGCTCCCGGGGGCCTAATCTTTTTTCGAATTCTGTTTTTTCTTTACCAGAAAGATCTCCGTCCAAATAGCGTTCAATTAATTCTATATCTTTTTCAGTTGTTTTCATTTCGTTTTTTTAATTTTTTGTTTAAATCCGGGAAGAATCTGCCATTTCTTTTAGTTTGGCCAAACAGCGTGAAAAACGCTTCCGGGCATTTACGGCAGATAGTTGCAGGCGTTCCCCTATTTCATTAAAAGGGAGAAGGGATTCCCGGGGATCTTTTTCAGCGTTGTCATTACCGAGCAAAAAACGCAGGTCTATAATCGTCTTGCATTTATCGTCCATTTTTTGTTTAAGTTTTAAAACTATGTCGATTATTTCACGTGTGTCCCTTTTGTTAAAATAATCGTCTTCATCTTTTATTGCGATACCCGGAGATAATCCAGTATCCCGTTTTTTTGAAAGCTGTTTCAGGCATATATTCCGGCATATGCTGTTTAAATATGTATAAAACGAGCTTTCGCCCTTAAATTTCCCGACCTTGACATTTATTATTGCCAGGGTAAAGCCTTCCTGAAAAATTTCTTCAGGTTCAAGTATGGTATTATGGAATGAATAAACCATTTTTTCAATCTTTTTAAAATATTGCTTATATACATCGGTCATGATTTCGTTGGAATTTTGAAGTATGCCTTCAATTATTCTTTCATCATAATCTTTAGGCAGGGAAGAAGAAAATTTCATTAGGCAGTTATATTTAATTTTATGCTAACAAATTTAAAAAAATATAAAAATTTCAATACCTAATTCATTAAACTTTCTAATGTCCAGTGGTGAGTTTGTTTATATGTATTTCATTTTTTTTATTTTAAGGTTGCTATTTTGTTGAATTGCTTATACTGACATATAGTTCTTTTTATTGCCCATTTGTGACACTTTCCGTTTCCCTTTTTGCTTTTAAACTATTATGGACAAACCGTTCCGGTTATGTTAAATGTGGTTTTTTCTTCCGGATATTGGCCACATGAATAGGCGGTGAAGTGTTGGAATACCGAAAAACCTTGACAGGGAAGCCAGTGTTACTTTAACAGGTTAATTTGGGATACGGTTTTTCTTCTTGTTTTCCCCGCCCTGGAACGGTAATGTGCCGCCTTTGGCCTGCCAATACTCCCGGACGATAATGAAACCAGCACAACTGTTTTAAATAAAAAGTCAACAAGTATTGCCCATGGTTTGAAAAGGACATTGTTTTACCATGCAAAAAAATATGCGGTGACTTTTGTCACAAATCGGTTACCAACAGAACTAATATACCAACAGGACATTATTAGTTTGAACACAACCAAAATTATTAACGAAAATGAAAACAAAAATTATTTTTTTATTGCTCGCTTTATTTGCAGGCGTAGTGCTGTTTAGTTGCAGCGAAGATGATGACAACGTTGATGAAGAAACCGGACAGGAAACCCCTAATAATAATGATGACGACAACGATGGCGAAACTGTGACCGATGTTGACGGGAATGTGTACCATACCGTTACCATTGGCACCCAGACATGGATGGTCGAAAACCTTAAGGCCACCCGTTACAACGATGGGACTGCAATACCCAATGTTACCGGTATTAGCGAATGGGCTTCGCAAACCACAGGGGCTTATTGCATTTACAACAACGACGAAAGTTATATCAGCGATAACGATTTTGGGTTGCTTTATAATTGGTATGCAGCAAGTTCCGGCAAACTGGCCCCCGAAGGCTGGCATGTGCCAAGCTATGATGAATGGAAACTACTTATAAATTATATTGAAGCAGACAATGAAATAAAATACCCTTCATCATATACCGAAACAGATTTAATGGATGAATCATGGATAACAAATATCGGGGCAAACAGTACCGGGGCAAACAGTACCGGATTTTCTGCACTCCCTGCAGGCTGCCGAGGAGGATCTTTTTCTGGTATCAATTCAGGTGCATATTGGTGGAGTGCAACAAAAAATTCATCTTCACCTTCATCTTCATCTTCATATTGTTACTATATATATGGAAGTCGTTCAAGCAAATTAACGTATGATATTTTTTATGTCGGTTATTCCATACGCTGCATAAAAGATACAGAATAATAAAGTATAAAATAATCATAAACATAAAAAAAGAACAATCATGAAAAACACAATTACTTTTTCTTCAGTACTTTGGGCAATACTGTTCAGTTTAACTTTTATTACTGCCTGTTCCGACGATGACGATGATGTTCCGGCTTCTTCTTCCGACCCTGATGGTACGGTTATCGTAAACATGGTAAGCAAACTCTACGATGACTACACAAAGGTATATCCCGACAGTTGTTCAGGCAGTTTCCGTGTTGACGAAGATTTAAACTTTGATGGAAGTAGCTACAAGTTCAACATTGTCGGAGAAGTAAACGGGCTAAACAGCATCAAAGAAATCCCGACATCGGGCTGGGAATCTAACGTTGCGGTTGTTTCAGGATATGGATATGTCGCTAAAAACATAAGTATATCAAACAATGACACAACCACTACCTATGTGCGGATATATGTTTTGGACTCAAATGCACTTGGATGGTTCACTGTAAAATACCAAAGCCCGTTTGAACCGTAAAAACGCCCCTTCTATAAGCTAATGCCTACTACAGTAGATACTTGACAATAATTAAAAAATAAATAAAATGTTAGTATATAAATATTGCTCAATCGTGAAAATTAACTATTTCATTTTACTTCCTTTATTTGCATTCTTCTTGGGTTTCACGGCTTGTAATACAACAAGCAAGTTAATGATGCCAACAAACGAAGGTGTAGGAAAGAACGACACTGCCTATTTTTCCAACAATCCGTTATCTGACCAAGAACTAAGGTGTATCTATTATGATTATAGGGAATATAAAAAAGACACTGAGAAAAGGGATTCCACGGCCAATGAGATAAATGTATTGCAAGAACGTTTAATGCCATTTAAATCAGCATCAAATTTTGAAAATAACAGTCTTGTTAAATATCTGGACGAATCGTTAACGCGATTAAAGAATTGTTCTCCAGGTATGACTATCCCCAATTTTGCGTTACCGGACACCTGTGGGCGAATAGTAGAATTGGCGCAGATATATCCTAAACATAAAATCACCATTATTAATTTTTGGGCTTCATGGTGTGGTCCATGCATGAGATATAACAATGAACTAAAAAATGTTTATGACAAATATAAAAGCAACGGTTTGGAAATTGTAAGCATTAGCACTGACAGAGATGAAGATAGATGGAAAAATGCGATAGATTCTTATAAACAAAATTGGGTACATGTAGCCGAATCAAAAGGGTGGGAAGCTGATATCTTGAATTTATATCAAATAAGTGCCATCCCATTTAATATAGTTATTGGCCGTGATGGCAAAATACTAAAAATCCTTTCTGTTCCCTTTGAAGACTTAGGGGCTTTTTTGAATTCATTTTTTAAATAACAAATAACAATTCTTGTCACATGAAACGAATAATATTTAGTTTTTTCTTGATCTTTGCATGCTTGTCATTGCTATTACAGTCAAGTTGCAAAAAAGATATTGATGAGGGGTATGACAGTAACCCTTCACAAACAAAAGACGGTTATGATGTTATCGTTTACGACTCACTGACCATAAGCAATACGTTTGTATATGCCGACAGCAGCAAAATCATATTCATGGGCCTTGTTTCAGAAGAGAACCCCGAAATAAATGATATAATTTGTTCTGCCCCAACAGATGAGATGCCTTATGGTTTTTTGTACAAGGTCAATGAAGTTACAACAACCGGCGACAGCACCATCATTAACTTTGAACAAGCCGAACTGGCAGATGCTGTTGAAGAAGGAAGCATTTCTATGGCAATAAACTTGAATGATTACATTATTGAAGAATCATACAGGGAGAAATCATGCAGTGTGAATGCTGAAGAAAAAACAACAACTTTTGAAATTGATACGACTTTTAAAAGTGGAAATAGCAAATTAACACTATTTGGGGACGTAACGGTAAGCAATACTTTAAATTTCGATATCGACATTTCAACTTGGTCAATCAATTATTTATATTTAACCTTTAAGAATGAAACAAGTTCTCATTTAACTTTAACAGGAGAAATTTCAAAAGAAGTTTCAAAGGAGTTCACGCCCTTTACCCTTAAGCTTAAACCGGTTACTATTTTCATTGCACAAGTCCCTGTGGTAATACGACCTGTAATTAAAATCATATTGTCATTATCAGCATCCGGGAAAATTATTGCTACGGTTGATATAATTGATGCCTCTTTTACAGCAGAAATAGGAGCTAAGTATGAAAATTCGGAAATAAAACCAGTTTCCAAGAAAACTTTTGAAAACAATTCATTAAAAGATCCGGGAGATGTTGTTGTAAGTGGAGAACTTAAAGCAACGGTATCGCCATGTCTTTCTTTCCTTTTATATAATAGCAAAAACATGGTAACAACTTTAAAACCGGGAGTATATGGAAAAATATTTACAGAAGATCTGAGTACTGAAGACAAATATGACATCGATCCGAAATTAAAAGGCACCGTGGGTTTGCAAGCAGGGATTGAAGCTAAATTAAAAATACTATGGAAAGAATTGCTTAACCTTGATGAAAGCATAGAGTTGTATAGTTATGATGTTTTTGAGTGGGCAGTTTTCCCTGTGTTTTCAAACATGGCTTTTAAGGACACTACAGAGGTTTCGGTAAATGCAAGTTGCTATGTAGAATCCGATACATCAAGAAATCTTTTCACCATATACGAACACGGGCTTTGTTGGGGAACAGATGCGTTGCCAACCATTGAAGACGAACACACGACAATTAACGGTTTTACCGAATATTCGGCTTCTAACCCTTTGGAAACAGAAATTGATGGACTTAATGACAATACAACATATTACGTAGTACCATATTTTACAAATATTCTGGGAACGTATTATGGTAAGGTAGGCAGTTTTACAACGGAAAAAGAAGAACATTGTTGGCAAGTTGAAATAACATTGGATATTGACGGTGAGGAAGAATGCTATTCAACAAAAATGTATTTAGACGGATATTCTGATGATTTAGAGAATATCGCATATTTGCCAGATTTCAAATACACAGAATTTGGATGGAGCAATAGTTGGTATAATGGTTTTATTATGGGTACGAGCTTTTATGACTCTTCTATCGATGATTGGAACAATAATGGGAGCAATAGATGTGTAACATTTTATTGCACATTACCAACCTCTATCGGAGATGAATCTTCAGGAACAATTAAATTTTCAGCAGATTGTTTTTATGGAGAATGTGGTTGTGGTAGTAGTTGGAGCGGTGAATTTACTATAACCAAAATCGAATGTGAATAAGTCACTCCCGATATTGCAAACATCAATAGTTACTAAGGATGAGGTTTTCTGCCTTTTACGAAACACCCTAATGATAAGTACAGATACAACTTTATGAAACTCCAAAATAAAAAAAGAAGGTTCTTTTTATACTAAAAAATTGTTGCGTAAATCTATTAAAAGATATTATCATGAAAATAAACAAATATATAGTACTGATGATGCTCAGCGCATTTGTGGTATTTTTTTCAAGCTGCGAAATAGACGAGGATGATTATAATAATCAAATAACCATTGAAGGAGAATGGGAATATAACATGATCAGTAGTACAAAAATTACAACAACCGTTAGTTCCGGGTCTGATGGACGAATAATGAATAACAGAAGTACAAGTAGTGGTTCATTGAAATTAAAACTCTATTTAACATCTTCAAAATATGATGGTGGCTCAATTAGTGGCTATGCCATGGCAGATTATACTTTAAAAGATGGAAGCCCGTTAGAAGGAGGGCATTATTATTATGATATTACATTTTCCGACACAAATGGTTTCCCTCCATACGGAACCTATTATGTGACACTTGTTCTACTGGAATATGATGGTGATGATGATACGTATTATATTGAAGATTATTTGAATTTTAGTAATCTCATCAAAGTATATTATACCAGTTTCTCTAAAGAATCGATTAATTTCCAAGAAGAGCAATTTGATATGGCAAAATATTAAAATTCTCGAACAAAATTAACAACACATAAACTCAAAATCATGAAAAAATTTACATTATTATTCATTGCAGTTATGGCATTAAGCCTTACAACAAAAGCCCAAACCGATGTTTGGGACGGAACTTCCGTAGCATGGACACAAGGTAATGGCTCTGAAGCGACCCCATACCTGATTGAATCAGCCGAAAATTTGGCATATTTAGCAACAATCGTAAATAACGGAACTGCCAACGCAGGCGATTATTACAAACTAACTTGCGACATTGACCTTAACGGCAGCGAAACCTTCCAGTGGATACCTATTGGAAATACAAGCTATTCATTCCAAGGTAATTTCAATGGAGATAACCATACTATAAGCAATTTGTACATCAATACTTCTATTTTGCAATATGTTGGTTTATTTGGAGCTGCTTCAAATGCGGAGATTGACAGTGTTGGGGTGGCAGGTGAAAGTAATATTTCAAGTGTTTGCAACAAATCATATTCAGGAGCCATAGTGGGATGTGTTAAAGATACAGTAAGTATAACTAATTGTTATAATGCAAGTAATGTTTATGGTTATTATTCTTCTGGTGGAATAGTAGGATATAATAATAGTACTGCTACTATTACTAATTGTTATAATACAGGTAATATTTCTATTTCTACTTCTACTTCTGGTTATGGTTGTGGTGGTATGATAGGATATAATAATAGTACTGCTACTATTACTAATTGTTATAATACAGGTAATATTTTTACTTCTGGTTATGGTTCTGGTTATGGTTCTGGTGGTATGATAGGATATAATTTAAAGATTACTACTATTGCAAATTGCTATAATACAGGTGCTATTTCAGGTAGATATTCTGGAGGAATCGTTGGATATAGTAGGAATGCCGATACTATTACTAATTGTTATAATATTGGCATTCTTTCTGCTTATAATTATATAGGAGGAATAATAGGTAGAAACAATGCTGCTCCTATTACAACAAATTGCTATTATTTAAACACATGCGATGGGGACAACACATATGGAACTCCAATGGCAGAAAGTGCAATGAAAACATCTGCATTTGTTACAACATTAAATGGCGACAGTAGCGCCTTTGTTCAAGATGTTTCTCCTTATGTAAATCAGGGCTATCCAATATTCAATAATATAATTTACCTAAATGCTCAAACAATAACACCATTAAGTATATCACAGTCAAAAGCTACTTTAAAAGGATATGTTTCTGCAAGAAACACAACTATTACCGAAAAAGGACTTGAGTATAAAACAATAAATGATGAGGATTATATAACAGTATGTTCTACTGGTAATGATACCATTAGTGCCATTATTTCTGGATTAACACCGAATACGAAATATATTTTTCGTTCTTATGCAAAAGCTGATGATGTTGCAATAATGTATGGAGATACAGTCTCTTTTACCACATTGCCAGTAACGGCCACAACCTTAGAAGCAACATCTGTTGAGCGAACAGGTGCAGTGCTAAACGGCAAGGTCTCATTTGGCGATGCAAGCATCGATGAAATGGGCTTTAGCGTATGGAATGATTCTTACGATACGCTTATCAGCCTATCGGGAACAGACTCTATCCTTTCCTATACTCTAAACGGTTTGTCGAAATCTACCACCTACAAGTACAAAACTTATGCTGCTTATGCCGATACAACCGTTTATGGTGGTGACATTACATTTACCACAGAAGCTTGGAACAGTAACGGCACTCAGTATTTGATTGAAGATTCTGCAGATTTGGTTTTATTGGCTGAATTGGTCGGTGCGGGAGAAAGCTACGAAGGAGAAACTTTTATTTTGGCAAACGACATTGAATTAGCCTCAACCTCCAACAATATTCTTTCAATTGGTTCTTACCCCAACTATCCTTTTAGCGGCACTTTCGATGGCAACGAAAAACTGATTTATAATGTTTATATCGATAAACCGAATACTGCTTATCAAGGATTCTTCGGTTATACAAAAAATGCTTACATATACAATGTAGGTCTGGTAAATATTACGGCAAGTGGAAGAAATTATACCGGAGGTCTGGTAGCTTATGCCCAAAATACCGATATCCGGAATTCCTATGTCAACGGAGGTTCGCTTTATGCCCTAAGTTATGTTGGTGGTTTGGTAGGCTATCAAACATCAGGAGAAAACTCCATTATCTCAGGGTGTTATAATACCTGCGATGTTTCGGGCAACAATAGTGTTGGAGGACTTCTTGGATATAGCGATGAAGGTACAGTACGTAACAGTTACGTTGCAGCATCGGTAAGCGGACAGGGAACAGGAGTTGGGTCCATTATTGGAACCGCAAACGATGTGTTAAGTTATTATTGCTACTATAACGATTCAATAACAGGTGTAAGTGTTGCTATAGGCGACAACAATATTTCGGAAAGTAAAAGTGCAACCATTGTCGGTAATTCAGAGGAATCGTCAGAACAAAGCAATGACGATGGAAATATGAGTGGCAGTGAAATGAAAACACAGTCTTTTGTAAATACCCTTAACAAAGGTTTGGCAACAACTGTTTGGGTAATGGATTATGAAACCCAAATTAATAATGGTTACCCTATTTTATATTGGCAGGAGGGCGGAAATGCAACTGGCACTGATGATGGGGTGCCCTCTGAAACAGATGCTTTATCATTAAAGATATACCCTAACCCCACAATGATTTTCACTACGTTAGAGGTTGAGGGATTGGAAGACGATGCTTACATTATAATTTACAACATCAATGGCAGGGAGGTAAAAAGGCTTACAATTGATAAAATGGAGAACGTAAAAAATATTGATGTCAGTGGATTTACAAAAGGCATTTATTTTGTTAAAGCCGTATCTAATGGCTATATCAGTACTACAAAACTAATAGTAATTTAAAGCATTAATCCCATTAACACCCCGACAGTTTTTAACACATGTTTTTGTACGGTATTTTATATATCAAAATAAAACAGTTATGAGTTCCAATGATAGTTCTAAGAACAGCAGAACTTATAAAGAATTTAATAAGACAGTTGGAGAAGTGTTAGATGAAATATTCCAAAATCATACCATACCTATACCTGAAGTTTTTTTCTCGGATAAAACAAATTATATTTTTACACACTGTGGTTTTTGTGGAAAAAATTTAATGGGAAGTGATGATTATTACTCAATTCAAAAAGCATATATAAGAAAGCAAGGCACTAAAGATCTCCAAATGGTATTTGAGTTTGCTTGTTGCGAAGATTGTGACGAAAAATATGGAAAATCACTATCCAAAGAGTCAAAAGAAAGAAAGAATGAAATCTTATCATAACCCGAATATGCAATCAGTTATAACCCGAAATGAAGAATTAATTAAACATGAGATTTTCGATGTAAATATTTGGTTGCAGAATTGTATTGTAAAGAACAAGTCGATAGATGAGGTTGATGAGTTCCTAATTGTTGCGAATTGTCAAAAAGACAGGCTATTCTTTGACAGTACGCCTTTTATGATTTGTGGTGAAGCTATGGATGAAATGGCAAATTTATTGTCTGAACAAAGCTTGGATATCATCAATAATAGGACAAGGGACATTGTTGGGTTACCCCCTGGGTTTAGTGAAACATTAAAAAGCAGAAGAATTATAGTCATATAAAATGTAAAAATAAAACATAAAAACGGCAGGCTTTCATTTCATCTGATCTGAGCCTGCCGTTTTAATTTATCCATACGGGGGTGATTAAAATGAAGAGCTAAATTGATTATTGGGTTGCTCTTTTTTTCGCTTCCCTGCGTTCTATTAACCGATCCATATCTTCCGATATTTTATCATCCGTAACTTTGGCATAAATCTGGGTACTGGTAATATTTGAATGCCCTATCATTTTACTGATACTTTCAATGGGAATGTTGGCAGAAATCAATAAAGTAGCAAACGTATGCCGTGCCATATGATAGCTGAGATTCTTGCTCATACCAATAATAAAACCTATTTGATGAATTTCAAACCATGTAGCATTTTGTGTGGGCAAAGGAAATACAGGTTTGCTGTCGTTCTCCGTATTGTAAAGCGAAAGTATTTGTATCGCTATCGGATGCAATGGAATAAATGCTTCAACCTTTGTTTTCGTTCTTTTTATCCTGAGATACATGCGACCTTCTGTCGTTTGCCGTGTTCTGTTTTGACTTGCTTTTGCTTGAAATATTTAGAACAGACGCTGTGCATACCGCACGAAAATATCTTTTCATTGTCGAATGCAATTAGCTCGGTTGTGAACCAGTATATTGAACGCCTAAAAGGAATTATTCGTTACGAAAACGGCGAAGCAGAGGTGTTTGTATATTATGCAGGACACGGTTTTCCCGACGAATCGACCAAAATGGCTTACCTGATGTTGATATTTCCGGGGCTGATGTCAGGCGTGGCATTTCGTTAAAGGATTTATATGCAGGGCTGAGCCAATATCCTGCCAAACGGGTAACGGTTTTCCTCGATGCCTGTTTTAGTGGCGGAGGGCGCGATGCCGGGTTGCCGGCAGCCCGCAGTGTGCGTATTGAATCGGAAGACGAACCTGTTAACGGCAATTTGGTTGCGTTTTCCGCCAGTTCTGCCGACCAGTCGGCGTTGCCGTACAAAAGCAAAAAACACGGGATGTTTACTTATTTTTTGTTGAAAAATATCCAGCAGAGCAAAGGGAACATCACTTATGGTGCTTTATTTGAAAACATAAAAAGAGAAGTAGAATTGAACTCGGTAAAGATAAACGGCAAAGACCAAAATCCCGACCTGATTTACAGTCCTGTTGTTGAAGGTATATGGGAAAATTGGCATTTGTTGGAGTAACGGGTGGACAGACGACAAAAGGGCTACCCCTCCGGTGTACAGTAGAGCAGTTACGCCGCTTTCCCCCGGTGCACCAGGGGTTATGCACAGTTTGTCCCTACAGGACAAAAATCAGGTAAAAACCTGCAAGTAATACGGCAAGATCCTTTCTTCTGTTCCCCTCCCCGGAGGGGTTAGGGGAGGTTCTTACTCCGTAGGAGTATCCCGTGCATAACGCCGGGTTTTAACCCGGATAAATTGTCACAAAATGGAAATAAAAGGTACATAAAAACAAAAATATACAATATATGAAACGGTTTGTCCTGTCAACTTTTTTAGCAACAACTCTTCCTGTTGTTTCTTTTGCACAGTTCGATTCTATTGTCAACGCTTTTCAAAAAGAATTTGAGCAGTTTCAACAATCGGTTATCAGGGAACATCAACGGTTTATTAGCCATAACGATTCGGTGTTTCTCAATTTTCTTAAAGAATCGTAGGAAGAGGTAGAAGTATTCCAAAGTGAGTTAAAAGAAGAAACAAAGCCGCCTGTCCAGCCGACAATAAAAAAAGATTCCCTTCAGGGGGAAATCCGTTATATTAAACCGAAAACCGTTCCCGGTGTACAGGAAAAAGGAAATTCCGCAACTGATACAAAGGAACTGAAGCCTGTTACTTTTAACTCTCGGGTAGTTGTTAATTCTTTCGATTTTTATGGAGAACAGGGTGAGGTTTATTATACGCCGCAGTTTAAGCCACAGCTTTACGAACTCAACAAAAATTCTATCAGCAGTTTTTATGCTTCGCTTGCACAAAATAGTACGCTTTGGGAATATAATCTGAGCGTTTTGCAACAGGCACGGAAAAATTACCAATTAAACGACTATGGTTTCTTGCAGTTGGTTGAAGCCGCTTCTTCCGGTATTTTTGAGAAAAAAAACGAACAGAACCTGTTTAGCTGGTACCTGCTGTTAAAAAGCGGCTACGATGTAAAGGTTGGTTACGATGAGGACAAGGTTTGCCTGTTAATTCCGTCTGTCCAAAAAATTTATGGGGTGTTGTACATGGAAATGCACCAAGCAACCTATTACATTTTCGGGGTGCGGAAAGATGATGTCCGAAATTTAAAGACCTATAAGGGGGATTATCCCGGCAATAAACTTAAGTTTTCGTTCGACTTGCCGTGTTACACTTCATTTTCAGGAGAACAAACATTTCGCACCCTTTATTTTAAAAACAAAAAAGTAACGCTCAGTTTTAATAAAGAAGCCTTCGACTTTTTAAATTCGTACCCTCTTTGCGAATTGGGTGCGTATTTTCATAGCGGGATTTCACAGGATAATTTTGTAGCTTTAGACAGCCTTTAAATCCCGCTCCTTTCAGGTGAGGATACGCATGGAAAAGTGGACGTTTTACTGGATTTCTGTCAGAATTCACTGGGGTATGAAACCGACCAGGGACAGTTTGGGAAAGAACGGTATTTGTTTGCAGAGGAAAGCCTTTACTACCCCTTTTGCGATTGTGAAGACCGCACTATTTTATTGTCGGCATTGGTAAAACGCTATACGGGGCTTTCTCCTGTCGCCCTCGATTTCCCGGGGCATGTGGCACTGGCTGTACATTTTCAGGAAAAGGAGGAAGGTACTTATATCACATACAAGGGAAAAAATATTTGGTATGCGACCCTACTTATATTAATGCAAAAAGCGGGACGCTGCCTAATAAATACATGGACGAAAAACCGGAAATAGTCGATTTCTAAAAATATAAAAATGGTTAATACTGCGAATTTTAAAATATTGTTGCTTGTTGGCTCTTTGTCAATATTTTTTGTGTTGAACGGGTATGCCCAAACAAAAACCGTTACAGGGAAATGCCAGATTAGGGTTGAACCTTATTTAAGCCAGATTGAAACAGAAGAAAAAGCAATAGAACAGGCGAAAATTAATGCGATAAAAGATGTTTTCGGGGAATATGTCGAACAGGAATCGAAAATGGGCATTGAAGCCGGGAAGGTCGATTTTCATTCCTACGGACAAACGAAAGTAAAAGGGGAATGGGTACAGACTATCGGCGAGCCTGAATTTTCTTACGATTGGCGAAAAAATGAAAAAGGGAAACCAGAAACATGGATTACCTGCAAAATAAAAGGGAAAATACGAAAGGCTATCCCGAAAGCAGATGTTCAGGTAAAAATGTTAAGCTGTCCGCTAAAGAATTGCAGCACAGATGAGTTCGAGGATGAACAGAATATGTTTTTGTATGTAAAATCGCCGGTTGACGGGTATTTAAGTGTTTTTCTGGACGATGGGACAACGGTTTACCGTCTGCTGCCCTACCGGAGGATGGGGACACAAGAATCGGTGAAAATTGAGGGGGATAAAACATATATTTTGTTCTCACGGGAAATTGAGAATTTTGGTGTCCTGGCTGACCGTATTGAACTGTTCACAAACAAAGACGAGGAAAGGAACACTTTATGAACAGGAGTTTAAGAAGCCAATTCTTGACAATGAGCAGTCGGATCAGGCGAATTACATTACACCAAAATCGTTTTCGAAGAATGATTTTGAAGAATGGCTTGGTAACCAAAGAGCTTCATCCCCCGATTTTCTGGATATTGAAAAACGGTTTGTGATAAGGAAAATGTAAATAATTGTTTTTGTTATAGACAAATAGTATATGGAACAATTTTCTGCACTTGAAATACAGGATGATAAAGAAGAAATAATCATAAAAACTGATTTTAGATTAAGATGAATACTGTTAAAATTAATGTTGTTAGAATTTTTGCCTTAATAGGAGCAGGGATATGTCTTAAATTAGCCTTTCAGGAAGAACCATTTATTGATGGAACTATAATCTTAGCAAAATTGCTATTGTCGATAATTCCATTCTGGATACTTGTTTATTTTTGGTCAAAAGCAGAAACAATGCATTCTGAATACCAAAGAAAATTAAAAAAGGAGCAGGGAAAATTATCTAAAAATAGGCCTGAAAAAGAAAATGCAAAATATGTGTATATTGAAAAAAACAAATTTGGAATAGGTCAATTAATTATTATCTTAGCTGCAATTGCAACAATCCTTGCTACATTGAAAAAATTTTTACAATGAGCATAAGACTTTGTGGCTAGTATCATTATTAGATTTCGCATATAAATTGCTTTTGTTCTATTTTTGAAAAATAACTCCCACCAAAACTCCCACCAAAAAATCAATATTTTTTTATATATTTGGCTCTGTAACTCAGTAAAATCAATGTTTAATCTATCAGGAGAGAGTGTCAAACCTGCGCTTCGGCTACTTAGCGGTTTGACTGGAAAGTGCTTTCTAATGCCCTACGCACCATACAATTTGCCGTTACCTGCTATTTAAATTTCGGACACAAGCAACACATTACAAGAGTATTAGAGAAATATTTTGAATAGATGAAGTAATATGATAATTTTACAAACGTAATGATTCTTAAAAAATGAACTTATGTTAATAGAAAGAACAAAATCAGAAATTGTCATTCGATTATCATCCAAGGTTAACACTTATGGATTACAACGATTAATGGATTATCTAAATTATCAGGAATTGACATCAACAAGTCAAGCAAAACAATCTGACATTGATGATTTGGCAAGAGATGTAAATAAAAATTGGTGGAATAATAATAAACACCGATTCATAACAGAATGAGAATAATTGTCGCTACGAATATCGTCTTTAGCGCGATTTTAAATTCCGATGGAAAAATCGGAGATTTATTATTAAACTCCACAAAAATTATTGACTTTTATTCAGTTGAATATCTACGTTTTGAAATCAAGAATCATTACGACAAACTTGCAAAGATTTCAAAACAACCTCTCGAAAGAATACAAAGCACAGAATACTACGTAACGAAAGAAATTAACTTCATCTCAGAACAACAAATCGTTGAATCTAATTGGAAATCCGCATACAAACTGGTAAAAGACGTTGACATTGATGACATTGCATTCGTTGCATTGAGTAAACAGTTAAGGTGTAAATTATGGACTGGTGACAAAAGGCTAATAAAAGGTCTTAAAAACAATGGATTCTCAAAGATAATTACAACGGATGAATTGATTGAATACAGAGATAAAAAAGAAAAAAATAGCAGGTAATTTTTGTATATTGCATTGCGGTTGCAGTAGTATGCGTAGGGCAGATTCTCTCCTCGATTATCTTTGTCCTACGGACAGATAACCTCCCCGCAAATCCGCTACGACAACATACAATTTACCGTTGTGGTTCATGGAAAAAACTGATTGCAAATATTGATTTTCTGTTCAGATTGAGATTTTGTAAATTTGTAATAGTTAAAAATTAATACGATTAGATAATGCCAAAGATATTTGAATATTTAGGGATTTTGATTTTCTTCTACTCTAATGAACACGAACCAATTCATGTTCATGCAAAAAAAGGAGAATATGAAAGTAAAGCAGAATTCTATATCGTTAATGGTGAGATTTTGGAGATAAAGATTACAAATATTTCAGGAGTACGACCGCTAAAAGGAAAAGACCTTAAAGATTTCGAGGTTTTTCTTGAGAAATACGCAGACAAAATAGTTGAAAAATGGATTAACTATTTTGTATATCATAAGGATGTTGATTTTGAGAAAATTACAAAAAGATTAAAATGAGAATAATTATTGACTATAAGGATTCAGAATCTGGATTTAACCAGTTAAAAATTGATTCTGCAAAATATTTATCGGATTATGCAATTCGCATAAAATTTAGTGATGGAAACGAGAGGCTTGTTGATTTTAAACCATTCTTATCAAAATCTCTTCATCCTTCGATTAAGAAATATCTGAATGAAAATGAGTTTTCGAATTTTTCATTGACTGATGGTAATTTAAACTGGAACGATTACGACTTGATTTTTCCTCTCTCTGATTTATATAATGGACAAGTAGGTGCATAAACCACGAAACCACAACATTTTGTATATTGCATAGCGGTTTCTGTGCAGGTTGTCGCCTCGGATTCTCGCATGATTGTCTTAGTCCGTGCCGGACAGACAATCACCACTACCGATGTACATAGGTACCACTACTCATACAATTTACCGTTGTGTGCAACGCAAAGAAACGACATCACAATGAAACAAAATGATTGATTATATTGAACCTAAAAAGATTTTATGTAAATACATTTTAAAAGTTTAACAGACCTTACACCAAAAGCTTTCTTTGCAGATAAGAAATAAAGACCATTTTTTACAATTTTTCAGTTTAAACAAAAACTATCTTTGCACTAAAACATGAAGTATGAATAAATTAGAATTAAAACACAAAGAAATAATCGACTTTTGTTTAGCAAATTCAGATGATTCGGTTGTAAAGAAATATGCAAGGTATTTTAAAGAAGGTTACGATGGATATGGCGTTGATGATAAAGTTCTAAAAGCACTAATAGAGAAATATCTGGATGAATGGAAGAATGAAATGACCATTGCCGATTACTTAGATTTAGGCGATTTGCTAATAGCCACCGGTAAATTTGAAGAGGCAGGCATAGCTACTCATTTTATTGCATCAAAAAAAGATGAATTTTCAACCGAAACATTTGACAGAGTAGGGAATTGGTTAGAAAATGGAATTCAGAATTGGGCCAATACCGATGTGTTGTGTATGTTGGTTTTACCAGATTTTATTTACAACAAAATCATTGAACCCAAGGATTTTACAACATGGACAGAATCTGAATCTAAATGGAAAAGAAGAGCAGTTCCTGTTACTTTTTTTGAAGCTATAAAAAAAGGATACAATCCCGAACCTATTTTATCTGTAACTGATAAATTAATGGAAGACGGCGAAGATGATGTTCAAAAGGGATTAGGTACACTTCTTAGAGAAATTTGGAAAAAACAACCTGAAACAGCAGAAGAATTTCTTCTAAAATGGAAAGATAAATGTGGGCGGAAGATTATACAATATGCAACTGAAAAAATGGATAAAGACAATAAAGCAAAATTCAAAAGAACTAAAAAATAGAAACAATGGAGAAAACAAATATTGACTTGGTTTCTTATTGTGGATTTTATTGTGGCGCATGTTCGAAATATACAAAAGGACAATGCGAAGGTTGTAGAGGAGATAATACTAAATGTGCCGTTGGATATAAAACCTGTAAAGTAAAACCATGTTGCATTGAAGAAGGTTTTAACACATGTGCAGATTGTAATAAATTTGAATCAGTTAAGGATTGCAAACACTATAATCCATTCATGATTCGATTTGGTCAATTTATTACACGCACAAATCGGAGATTAGGAATCGAAATGATAAAGAAAAAAGGGAAACCCGAATTTGCAAAATACATGATTAATAAAAATTGGGTGACAATTAAGACTGGGAAACAATAAAGCGCAACCCACAGCTTTTGTATAAATAATGGCAGGCGATGTGGTAAATATTCCCGATGTACATAGGTACCACTACTCATACAATTTACCGTTAGCGGCAAGCGCGAGAAGCACGTATCTATCCCAAAACATTTGCACGTATCGAAAAATTACCACATATTTGCACGTATAAAAAATTTTTTAAACAAACGTGCTATGAATACAAAATTAACATTGACAATTGAGCAATCTTTGATAGAGAAGTCAAAGCAATATGCAAAAGGGAAAGGCAGAAGTCTTTCTGATATTATTGAGAATTATTTGAAAGTAATAATTAAAGAAGATAGCGTTAAAGTGATTGATTCAACGCCAATAACATCATCTTTAAGAGGTTCATTTAAAGCTCCAAAAGATTTTGACTATAAAGAACAACTCACAAATAGGTTATCGGGAAAATATCTATGATTATGGATAAGGTACTAATTGACACAGATGTAATCTTGGACTTCTTCTTTGATAGAGAACCTTTTGCTGAATATTCTTCTCAAATTATCGGATTATGTGAAACCAATAAAATTCAAGGATTTGTAACACCAGTAATTTATAACAATCTATATTACTTACTGAGACAAACAGCTAGACACGAGAAAGTTATTGAAAATTTAAAACAATTATTATCAATAACAGAAGTACTTTCAATGGATAGAGAAGTTGTGACCAACGCATTGAATTCTGGATTTAAAGATTTTGAAGATAGTTTGCAAAACTTTGCAGCAATGAAAAATGGAGAAATTGATGTGATTATCACTCGAAATCTAAAAGATTATAAAAACAGTGAAATCGGAGTATTATCTCCTGAATCATATATTAAGACAATCGCCAGCCGCTAACAATGGCGAAAAGATCTTGTACACAATACGATATCGAGATAAAATATGAATAAAAAAACACGAAATATAGACTTGTCAATACCTAGACGGAGGTATTATAGTGATGAATGCAATTTGTTTATTTGTCCTGAGTGTGGGAAAAAATTAATTGAAGAAAATTGCACAATTTTGTTATGTGTAAAGTCTGACACTGATGAAGGAGAACTTATGACTAATCTTTCCGGTAGTCATTTCTGTACCGAATGTCCTGTTGTTGTTTTTGACAAAAACAAAGTTGACAAAGCTGCAACACTTGGGATACATGGAGATAACAATCTTAAATATTTAATTGCTGGAATAGTTGATTTAGACTCAATCCCTGACGATAAAAAAAATATTGAGATTGGTAGTGATGAAAATCCAGTGCCATTAGTCCACTTTCTTCCAGATTTAAATAAAACTATTATTAACGACAAGAAACCAGGAAGAAACGAACCTTGTCCGTGTGGGAGTGGCAAAAAATATAAAAAATGTTGCGGAAAATGACAAAATGGACAAAAAGGAAAGACTTTGAAAAAATATTTTTGCCATTTACGCAAAATGGAAAACAAATTTGGGTAATTCATAAAGTGAAACAAATACCTGATGTAATCCTAAAAATGACTTTTAGATTGGCTGAATTAGATTTCATTAGAAGATATGAAATGGATGTTTTATAATGCCACAGCTTTTGACCAGAACCTGGGAAGTTGGAATGTAACTTCTGCCACATTGATGTCAGGTATGTTCAATGGAGTAACCCTCTCTACCGACAACTACGATGCATTACTGATTGGCTGGGCAGCACAAAGCGTACAAGACAGTGTTACATTTGACGGAGGCAACAGCAATTATTCTTGCGGAACAGCAGAAACAGCAAGGGCTACACTGACTAATTCTCCCAATGAATGGACAATTACTGATGGAGGTTTGTTCGATGATACAGATCCGGAAATCCCAACTTTAGATACTTTAACAGGAGAATGTTCTGTTACTGCGGTTGCCCCGACAACTACCGACAACTGCGCCGGGACAATCACCGGGACAACTTCTGACCCGTTGGAATATACCGTACAGGGAACCTATATCATTACATGGAACTTTGATGATAGTAATGAAAACAGCATTGATGTTGAACAAACTATAGTTGTTGATGATGTTACTGCTCCCACTATCACTTGTTTGGAAGAGCAGACCGTTGATCCTGATAACTCGCATACTTATACGGTTCAGGGGACAGAGTTTGATCCGATTGAAGCATTTGATAATTGCGGAATAGCAAGCATAAAAAATGATCTCAACAATGCATCAACGCTTGAAAATGCCCAGTTACCGGAAGGGACAACAACAATAGTCTGGACTGTGACTGATAATGCCGGAAATACTGAGATTTGTAGTTTTGATGTTGTGGTAAATCTTTTTGTAGGAGTTGAAAATCTCCAACAAAGCGATATTTCAATTTATCCGAACCCGACACAAGGGGCGCTCCATTTTGATTTTACTAATATTGACGTTATAAAAATAACTGTTTCTGATATTACAGGACAAGTTATCATTGAAAAAGCAATATCAGGTCAATTTGAAAATATCAATTTGTCTAATTATGTAAGTGGAGTTTACATCATTAACATACAGGCAGTTAATAAAATTTATTCTACAAAAATTATAAAAAAATAACAATTTTGTAAAGTATCTATATGATCATTAGCACAGTTGCCAACAGGCGGTAATTATCTCAGGTTTCGGCATGTAAACAAGCTCGTCTTCTTGCAAGTTGGCTATTATTTTAATCAGCCAAATTCGAAAAAAAACCGGATAAAATATACATTTCACTATATTTACTTTTTAACACGTAATATCAAATAAACCAATAAACCATGGAAAGAAGGAATTTCATTAAAAAGACAGCCGCAAGCGGGATAGTTTTGACAGGGCTTACGGCAGTTTCCGGGCTGACTGCGACAGGTGCTGTTGCCCCGAAAGCTAAAAAATTCAACTTAAACTACGGGCCACACCTTGGCATGTTCCGCAACAGTGCGGGCGATGATCCCATTGACCAGATAAAGTACATGGCAGACCAAGGTTTTACTGCCTTTGAAGACAACGGCATGATGGGGCGCGAACCTGCAATGCAAACAAAAATTGGCAACACGCTTGCCAAACTGGGCATGACAATGGGCGTTTTTGTAATAGACAAAGGAGGGAACTTGGCAAATCCTTTTGCGGCAGGCAAAAAAGAATACCTCGATATTTTCCTTGACGGTTGCAAAAGGGCTGTTGACGTGGCAAAACGCGTAAATGCAAAGTGGATGACAGTTGTGCCGGGGAGCTTTGAACGCAAACTGCCGATTGGCGTACAAGACGCAAACGTTATTGATGCACTGCGCCGGGGAGCGGAAATACTCGAACCCCACGGGCTGACAATGGTTTTAGAACCTCTGTCCGACTCACCGGATCTTTACCTGCAAACATCCACACAGACCTACATGATATGCAAAGCGGTTGACAGCCCTTCATGCAAAATATTGTACGACATCTACCATTTGCAAAAAACCGAGGGCAACCTTATCAAAAACATTGAGCTTACTTGGGACGAAATTGCGTATTTTCAAATCGGCGACAATCCGGGGCGCAAAGAGCCTACCACCGGGGAAATAAACTACAAAAACGTTTTTAAGTTTATTTACGACAAAGGCTACAAAGGCGTAATGGGCATGGAACACGGAATCTCTAAAGAAGGCATTGAAGGGGAAAAACGTTTGGTCGAAGCCTACCGCGAAGTAGATTCTTTTGAAATATAAAATACAATGGGGCTAAAGCCCTTTTCTGGTAAAATATCTATAGCCCTCGGCTAAAGCCGGGGGCTTTTTAGCTTATTTTTTATTAATCAACAAGGTCAGATCCATAGGGTAAGCCCCTGAATTTTTGCCATAGATCGACAGCCCGCCACGGTCTCCTGCCGATTCGTCAACATATAGGCGGATTGTTACCTTCCCGGTTTCCAGTGCAGATTTTTTTGAGTTCTCGTCCAAAACAGCTTTCACGAGAAAACCATAAGAACCGGCTTCGTCAAGCAACCAAGGTTTTCGAGGGCCATCGCTCCCCCACTCGCTGCCGGACTCTTGGTTCATCCACGAAAGTATACCCCTGTGATCTGCAGGGTCGTCAGGCAATTCAACCGTGCCTATCAATTGGTCGTTGGCTGATATTTTCACGATTGAGCCATGCAATTTTTCGTCTGTCTGCGGATAGCTGTTTTTGCCGTAACCGGGGTCTATCCCTTTTTTTGAAACAACTGTCATCCCAATCCGCTCTGCCTCGCCATCTTCCAAATATTTCGATTGAGGGAAACGGGAAGCCAACTCAGCCCTAAATTCCATGTTTTCAACATCACCGGGTCCCAAACCTTCCGGCAAGTCAAATTCATAGCCAAAATAACCGGATCCCATGCCCCAAACCTTCTTGCCGTTTTGTGGCGACAGGTGCTTGACACTCCACGACGATTCGATAAAATCAGACGGAGATTGGGTGACCGTCAAATATCCGGGATTATTTCCTTCCACTTTAAACGGCACAAAATTACGCTGCAAAACATTCCCTTTTGAATCTTCGAGCAATGTGGCAAAAACAACAACTCCCGTTTTGTCCGGCAAGTTAACAGAAACAGCCGGCAGCTCAACAAAACTGAAAGGTTTTGCGCTTGCCCCAACTTCTCCCGAAGCAATATCATACTTCTCCCCTATTTCGTCCCAACCATAAACTGAATATTTCAGTTTTAAGCCGTCAGGTATTTCATCTGTAACGGCACTTATGCCAACAGGAATTCCAACAGTGGTGCCGCCTTTATATGTTTGATAAAAATCTTTGCCTGAAACCACATAAATATCAGAATGAAAATCCGCCATGGTCATCCCCGGGCAAAGTTCGTCAAGCCCAAACTCTTTTTTTGTCCTGTCAAAACGGTAATACCCGTTCCATTCGTTAATGACATCATGAAATTCCGTGAACAGGAAACCTGCTATTTTTGGACGTTTGCGGAACTCGTCCATCATTATGTGGTATTCCCAGGTAATGTCAATATCCCCGGTGCTTCCATCGTAGCCCCAAACCGCCCCGCACTCGGAATTGAACATAGGGACATTGGTTTGCACATTCCCGCCAGTGTAATTTAAAGAAGAACCGGGGTAGGTACTGTCAACCACCATGTCGAGAAAACCTGCCCAGTGTCGCGCAGGGGAATAGCGGTGCCAGGTATTTATGTCGGTAACCACGTGATCCCAATTACATGGAGAATTGTCTTCTACCAAACGTGTAGCATCGTATTCTTTGGCACGGTAATACCAGCTCCTTACCCACTCTTGTGCCTCTGGCGTGTACGATCGTTTGCCGTTTTCGTCATTGCTGAACAAGCCCCATGTTTCGTTAAAAAGTACCCACGAAAAGATACTGGGGTGGTTGTAGTCGCGTTTAATTTCATTTTCAGCTATATACTCCCAATTTGCCTTCGCCGTGCTGTCGGGTTCTCCCCAAAAATTCGGGATGTCTTCCATTATCAACAGGCCAAGTTTATCTGCCCAATAAAGTTTTCGGGGCATCTCTGCCTTTATGTGGATACGGAGGCCATTTATCCCCAAGTCTTTTGCCCGCTGTATTTCTTCTTTCATGAACTTGTCGGAAGGAAAAGTATAAAAGCCTTCGGGGTGATAGCTTTGGTCGAGGGTAAGTTTCATGTAAATCGGCTTGTCGTTTAACGCGACATACTGAAAATCCTTGCCGGGTATTTCAACTGCCGAAATTTTGCGCATACCAAAATATGTTGACACTTCGTCGGCTATTTCGTCATTTGACACAGAAGCCGTCACTTCATATAAAAAAGGGTTTTCCAGATCCCAAAGTTTCATGTCTTCTATTGGAATGGCAAACTTGGCCGTAGTTTGGTTGACCGGGATTTCCCCTTCAAAATTTATTTTATTGTTTTTCCCTTTCAATTTAAACGTTAAGCCGGAAGCACTTTCTTTCTCCACAGACACATCAACAGCAACAATGCTTTTGTCTATGTCGGGCGTAAATTTTATGTTTTCGATAAAATTCTGCGGACGGGCTTCAAGGTAAACGGTGTTCCAAATTCCCTTTGCATTCCCGTAGTATTGTTTGCCTGACGGGCGGTTTTTCAGCTCCTCGTCTTCCACGCGGACAACAACTTTGTTTTCGCCGTTGTTTAAAAATTTTGAGATGTTAAAGTCGAAAGGCACATAGCCGCCGGAATGCGAACCAACTTTGTTGCCGTTTATCCACAGCGTGGTATTGAAATCGCAGGCAGAAAAGACAAAATAAACGTCTTTGCCCCCCCAGTCCTTCTTATTGCCCAGTTCAAAATCCCGGGAATACCACCCTACGTTAATATCAGGGCTTTCCACGCCGCTCTTGGGGCTTGCCCACGAAAAAGGGACGAGGATATTTTGGGAGAAAGACTCCATTTTGTCCTGCCATTTTTCTGACAATCCAACATCCAGCGAGTCAGTACTGAATTTCCACGTACCGTTTAGGTTTTGCCAAACAGGCCGTTCAAAACAAGGGTCTGGATGTTCGGCAAGGGGGATCGTTGATTTTTCTTTGCACGAAAAAATAAAGGCAACTATAGCTGACAGCAAAAAGATCTTGGTTCTCATGATCGGTTTAGTTAAATATTTCTTCACGGATAAAGTTAACTGAAATTTCCGAGAAATCAGAAAAAACATAGCTTGCAAATTTGTGCTCTTCTTTGCTTAACGAAGTAGACAGCCCTACAACTTTTGCCCCTGCACCGAAGGCAGCCTTTGTCCCCGAAAGGCTGTCTTCAAAAACGATGCATTTCCCTGGCACTGTCCCCAAAAGATGCGCAGCTTTTAGATAGATTTCAGGATCGGGCTTGCCCCTCGCTACCATCGAACCGTCAACAACAAAATCGAAATAATGGGCAAGATCCAGGCAATTAAGCACAAATTCGACATTTTCGGGCGGTGCTGAAGTTGCCATGGCTATTGGTATCGAATTGTCTTTTAGGTCGTTGAGAAAAGCGGGCAGCCCTTTCAATGGTTTTATTTCGTTTTTGTAAATTTTACGATAAAGTGCCTCTTTTTCGTCTCCCAATTTCTTGACATCTCCCGCCGTTAGCCCACTGCCGAAGAGATCGGGCAGGATCTGCTCATTGATCCTCCCGAAAAACGTTGTCCTGAATTTCTCTTTAAAAAAAGGGATCTTGTAGTTGCCACAAAATTCTTTCCATGCCAGGTAATGAAACTCCCCATTGTCAACAACAACCCCGTCCATATCAAAAATAGCTGAAAACATATATAATTTTATTTTTGGGGAAAATAGCATATCTCAAGGGAACAAAAAAGTTTATATTGGATAATATGCTTGTGGCAAACTTTTATTGCAAAGGATGTAGTTCAAACTTCAGCATCTCTGTAAGTGGGCTGATTTCGAAGTTTTCCAATTTTTCTTTTTGGTAAGAAATATAATTTACAGATATGTCGTATTTCCCGGGGCTAACATTTTCAAAACTGAAGTTGCCATCGAAATCGGTGTGCGTTTTTAAGTTGGCGCCTTCAATCTCAACCTCAACGCCAACAAGATATTCCCCGGTATCCCTGTCTTTCACTGTTCCTGTAAAAAATACAGTATTTACTTCTTTTGAGATGTTTCCTGATTTATCCCCATCTTTTCCCTCTGATGATGAAAAGAAAAGAAAGCTTGCAAAAATATACGTTATCAATATCTTCATTATCATTCCTGTAACAGGCACAAAATTACAGGGAGGCAATCACGAAACAGTTAAGAAAATATTACAAAACAATTAATTCGCAAAGCTGCTTGAAAAGACACAGTTGCCCGCACGTCTCAACTTTTTCATGTGCCCCAAAATTACACTATGTACGGCATGCACTAAAAAAAAATCCTGTAGACAAATAGCCTACAGGATTTTTAATATTACAATTTCTCACCTATAATTCAGAATAATTCCTTTCCATTACAACCAGCCCCATTTCATCATATTTTTTCCATGTCCCTGATTTCTCGCCTTTAGAATAAGTCATTTCATACAATAAACTTCCCTGGTCGTTCCAAACATACCAGTTTCCGTCTTTTATCCCGTTGATATAGCTGGCTTCTGCAACTTTTGTCCCTTCCTCATTATAAGTGAACCAGATACCGTCCATACTATTGTTTTTATATGACCGTACTTCGTTTAACTGCCCATTTTCGTAATACAACAAACATTTCCCATCTTTAACCCCATCTTGGAAACGGGCTTCCATTTTCACGTTCCCGTTATCATAATACGTTTTGTAATCGCCCGAATAAGGTTCTGTTCCTGAATAGTAAACCCCATTTATTTCTGTTAGGTTCTGTGCTGAGACTGAAATTGTAAATAATACCCCTAAAATTGCTACTAGTGTTTTCATCGTAGCCTCCTTTCTTTTTAAATTCAACTTTGATTCGTTAACACAAAGTTAACATTTAAATAAGATTCTGTAACAATTTTGTAATATTTTTTTAATGAAAATTTAACAATAGGCTTATATTACTAATAATAACGGCATTATCCCTTAAAATATATTTTACATAAGGGTTATCTGGTTACGCGACACCTGCTTTTTAGGGAATCCTTGTCCATAGGGTTTAAAAAACCGGCATTGCACCTGTTGGCTTATTTCCATGCCCGACATACCAAAAAAAGCCTCCAGAGTTCCCTCCGGAGGCTTTTTTAATTGAAGGCCTTATAACCTCCTTTGCATCCCAACACTGCGTTGGGTGGGTTATTGTTTCCTTACAAATTTGCACTAATCCAAGTCCATCCTGTAATGTCAATTGCACTTGAACTTTTGCCAGAATTAAGTGTGTATTTACCAACGGTTTCACCGTCAACCAGGGTTACATCCGATGAGGTGATAGCAGAACCATCAAGGACAACATTGCCTATATATCCGTAAACAGTTTCTTCGTCTTTCATGTCTAGGTCAATATCATATCCTTCCATGTGCAAACCAGTGATTGTAGCGCCTGATTGTTTTTTGAATTGCAATGCGGTACCGCCAGTTGTGGAGATTGCAGTTACGTTAGTGAAAACTGGGTTGTTGTTAGCTTTGTCGCCTTCAAAAGCAGTAGAGAAATCTTCGATTGTATGCTTGATGTAAGTGTTGGTAATCGAGCCGCTCCAGCCTTCTGTCCAGTCGATCGCATCATCCTCACAATCTTCAACATACATATTAGTTACTTCAGCAGCTCCACCGAAAAATTCGATACCGTCATCAGCACCATTAAAAACAGCTATATTTTCTAAAGTAGTCCCTGAGCCAACGGTGTAGAGCGTAACGCCGTTGTATTGTGACTCTTCATTAATTTGAGCTCCTGTGCCAATAATCACAAGATTAGTAACAGAACCCGAATTGTCAGTATTGTCAGTACCGCCATAGATGAAACCACCAACTTCGGCTTCAACGTCAGTTCCAGATGTTGAAACACCTTTGCCACAAATAGTTAAGCCGCCCCAGTCTCCTGGTTGCCCTAAATCAGATGCAATGACCACAGGATTGTCAGAACTGCCGTTAATGTAAATTTCCCCTCCCATCAATACTGCAATGTAAACATCAGTACCTCCATTGTCAGCATGTATTTTTGTCCCGGCGGGAATAGTAAGCGATGCCCCATCCTGTACAATATATGAACCAGTAAGACGATAAGTTACGCTCGCGTCAAGGGTAACGTCACCTGTAACGTTTCCTGTCAATTCTTCTACCTCTACCAATTCAGCATCAATCCATGTCCAAGAACTTGGATCGACGGTTGGATCTGCATTATAACTTTTTGTTGTATCAGCCGTTTCGTCCTCTATAATAACATTTTCAAGAGAACCATCATCTTTCATGTCAATACTTGTCGAATAACCTGTTAAAGAAAGGCCGGTAATAGTAGCCCCAGAATTTTTCTTGAATTGCAATGCAGTACCAGTTGTTGTTGCAACAGCTGTTAAATTAGTAATTGTTGGGTTGTTATTTACCCCGTCAGCTTCAAGGACAGTTGAAAAATCTTCGATTGTATGTTCAACATAAGCATTGGTAACAGAGCCACTCCAGCCTTCTGTCCAGTCGATAGCATCATCTTCGTTGTTTTGCAAGAAAAGGTTGGTTGCAGAAACAGCGCCACCAAAGAACTCAACGCCATCATCAGAACCATTGATTACGGCAACATTGCTAACTGATGTCCCCGAACCTACAGCGTAAAACGACACACCGTTGTATTGAGACTCGGTGTTGATTTGAGCGCCTGTCCCTTTGATTACCAAGTAACTGATCGATCCGGAATCGTCAGTACTGTCAGTACCGCCATATTTAAAATCGCCAACTTCTGCAGTAACGTTTTCACCTTCGGTAGTAATACCTTTGCCACAAATAGTCAAACCTCCCCAATCACCAGGTTCAGCATTTGGAGAAGACATAACAACCGGACTTGAGGCAGAACCGTTAATTTCAATTTTCGCGCCCATCATTATTGCAATGTAAACATCGGTACCCCCAGCAGCAGCTGTAATTTGGGTCCCTGCCGGGATAGTTAATGTAGCTCCGTTGTCAACTATTAAATAACCGGTTAGGTTGTAGGCAGTATAAGCATCTAAAGTATAGTCCTCTTCCAAAGTACCACTTAATACCCCTTTTTCAATGTTTTCAATTGTCTTTTCATTTTCTGTTGGATCATCATCATCTTTACAGCTTGTCATTGCAACTGATGCAAGGAAAAGCAATCCAAATACTTTTAACAAAGTTTTTTTCATATTCTTAATTTTTAAAATTTGGTGTTTCCTATATTGTTATTTATTCAAATTAACCTTTAGCCCAAGACTAAAACTTACCCCTTTTTTGTGCGACTCTACCACCTCTGTCCTTGCAACAGAAGTTGATCTTGGCACAACCTCTTGGGTATATTCAACCGTAGGGTCCAACAGGTTTTTACACGAAAGCTTTAATTGGAACCTTTTTGATAATTGCTTTGACAAGATCAAATCAACCGTGGCAAAACCTTTCTCAATTATCTCGCTATTAAATTCAGTGTCTTTTGAGGATTGGTCTTCAGGCGCACCCAATACCAATATTTTATCGGATGAATAGTTTCCGGTTACGGTTGCAACCAATTCGTTTTCGGTATTGGTAGAGAAAATCAATGAACCATTTGTAATAAACCCGGCAGCTCCCTGCAAACCGGAAGTGGTTTTGTCATAATATTGGAATTCTTCAAGCAAATCTTGTTCAAACCACATTTTTGTAAGGTTCATGCTTAAATTCAAGTCGGGTTTTCCTGTTCCTTCCGTTTTAATAATCCCAACTTTTGCTTCAAGCTCAATTCCGTAAACGTTTGCCTTTTCTCCTGTATTTGCAAAATAAAAGTTGCCAGAAGAACCTCTTGCCTGAGCCAGGTTTATAGGATCTTCAATTAACTTATAAAAACCCGTTAACGAAATCATTTCTTTTGCCGTTGGGAAAAGTTCCCATTTGACATCTATATTATAATCGTTTGAGTTTATCAAATCCGGATTGCCCTTTTGCACCTGCCCTGTTGGCGAAACATACTCAAAAGGGGCCAACTCTTTAAATTCAGGGAGAGTTACAGTTTTACTGGCGGCCAACCGTAAAATATTTTTATCGCCCAATGAATATTTCAAATTTAACGAAGGAAGAATATTGTCATAAGTACCTTCTAAGTCTCCTGTCCTGCCGACATAGTTAGCTACGTCCCAATCTACATTTATTAAATCGTATTCGTAACGGACACCAACATTGACCATAAACTTATTTTTGTTGTATGTAGCATTTAAATAACCTGCCCCAACCAACAAACTGGCATCATAAGTGTCTTCCTGTGCAATTTTTGTCCTTATTGTTGAATTGTCATAATAAGTCCCGTTGTTCAATATCTCGTCTAGCTTGTCGATAGACGTTCCGAGGGTTGCACTAGGGGACGGGAGATATGATGCTACCTTTTGCGAACTGAAATCCCTTGTTTTATAACGGAAATTAAGGCCATAATTCAATTTTAGCTTCTTGTCTTCTTCGTCAATAAGGGTTGTGATATTTTTCAAATAACCGTTTACCTCGTTGTCTTTGATTTCCTGGCACGACTTTGAATGTTCGTAATTGGTCGATTTAACAAAATATATTTCATCTTCCTCAAGCATGATAACCTGGTTGCCTATGCGGTTTGGCTCATCTGCTTTTACCCTGTTGTACCCAACTGCCCATTTCAGATTATTTTTCTTGTTTAGCTTATGGTCGCCAAGCAATTGGTTTACAAACAATAAATTTTGCTTTATGTTTTGGTCGCGGATAAACGTTTCTTCCTCTTGCGGGATTTGGTCATAAAAGAAACCTTCGCCGTTCCTGCCCATTTCCCAAAGCTCGTCTTTTGCTTTGTTTAGCAACACTCCATGGTAGCTAATGCTGTTGTCCTTGTTTATTTCATAGTCAAAGCTCAACAATGCTGTCGTTTTTTGGATAGTTTCGAATTTTTCTAAATCGGTAAAACTTTTATATTGGTCGTTAGCCCTGTATTTTTGATAAACACCTTCACTGTAATCATATTCGTTTCCGTAAGAAAGCACTCCGAACATGCTCAAATCCCCTGTCCCCAATTTTGCTTTTTTCCCTCCAGAAATCGAAAAACTCCTGTCAAGTGGAAACGCAACATCAACAGTGTTCCAACTCTGATTTTGAAGTGCATCTTCAATTGACATCGGGCTTTTGTAAAAACCCATAGTCAGATCATTGAGGTTTTGAGTCCCTTTAAAATTCCCGAACATCCCGTCACTGAATACATTAGTGTTGCTACCGGCTTTTACTTCTAATTCAAATTTTTCGCTATAACTTTTAGAGCTGATGTCTACTGCACCTGAAGATTGGTCGCCATAAGTGGCCGCATCATATGTCTTGCTTATGCTTACATTTTTTATCACATCGGTTGAAAACAAACCTAAATCGATATTTTTTTTCTCCACATCGTCTGATGGTATTGGAAGCCCGTTCATTGTAGTTGACAAGTATCGGTCGCCCAGCCCCCGGATATACACATCGCCGGACCCTTCGTTTTTGGTTACCCCCGAAATTTTAGAAGTTGCAGATGCGGCATCGGAAACACCTAGTTCCGATAAACGTTTTGCCCCTATGCTCTCTTTAATATTTTCAGATTTCTTTTGGTCAATTAAAAGCATTGCCTCCGATTCGCGGTTTGCTTTGGCAACAACCCGAACGCCTTCAACTTCAATTGTTGCTGGCGAAAGCGAGACATTAATTACTTTTTCTTCACCGGCTTTTACTTCAATCGGCATTTCTTTGCTGTCGTATGAAATAAATGAAACCAAAAGCGTATATCTTCCGGGGTTAATTTTAGGGATGGTATAATTCCCATCGAAATCGGTAATGCCACCTGTGGTTGTCCCTTTAAGCATTACTGTTGTCCCGATTAGGACTTCGTTTGTTTTTGCATCGGTAACTGTCCCTTTGATTGTCCCTTTTTGTGCGTCAGCTAAAAACACAGAAATTAGCAGCAAGCTACTAACAATAATTTTTTTCATATTTTATAAATTCAGCAGTGTCGATCTCCCATAATCCATTCAAGAGAATTACTGGCAGCGAAGCAATACCAATAATATTACACCCTGATTAACATTGATTTAAGCATTTATTACATTTCGTTAATCAAATTGTAACATTCCCGCAAAGCTTAGCCTAAGCCATTTGTAGATGTGGTTGAGGGCAAAAGGGTTCTTCTACAAGGGAGAGGTTTGCCAAGAAACTTATTCCAAGGCGATTATTATAAAAATATATTGTCTGGGGCTAAATACAAGCAGTGATTTCGGGACAAAACACAGGATTCCCAACATATAAAAAATGCCGGAGAAATTCCCCGGCATTGACCATCCTTGTGTTTATCATCTTCATTTAGCGCCTTATGCTTACAGAAACCCCTGCGTAGAATATGGCTCCGTACATCGGTGCATACATAAACGCAGCATCGTCAAGGTATTTTTCAGGTTGTATGTACCCAAAAATATTTTTGCCCCCTGCATATAATTTGAAACAACCAATCTGTTTTGAAACCTTGGCATTAAAAAGCATGTACGGATCGGTATGTTTTATTTTGTCGCTTGCCCCATCTTCGCTAAAATAGTCGATATACATTTTCCCCTGATAATTCCCGCTTATTGTGAAAACCCAATCTTTGGGGCTGTATTCCAACTTGACATTCCCTGTCATTGAAGGGAAACGGGAAATATACTTGCTGTCGCCCTCGTATTCAGTCCCTGCCCAATCGTCGCGCACATTGTCGTATTCCCCTTGGTTGAAGGTGAAATCAACGCCTGCCCCAAAATCTTTGGCAACATCGGCCATCACTGAAGCTTCGATACCTTGCACAAAGGCATCGTCGATGTTTTCCCATTGGTAATCGTAGCCAAGGGCAGCAACATCATCACCGGCATCGGCAAAAGCGATTTTGTCTTTCAAATCGGTGCGGAACAGGTTTAGGCTGACACGCACTTTGCTCCCGTAGTAATCACCGGAAAGGTTATAGCTTACTGATTTTTCAGGGTCAAGATCAGATGACTTCCAGACCCTCGGCGAACCGCTACATAAGTGCAGGTCTTCAGAGAAACCATAAGGTGCCCTGAAGCCTGTACCAACATTGGCACGCACGGTAAAACGGTCGGAGGCTTCGTATTTCAACGCAAGCCTTGGGCTAACACTGTTCTCATCAAACTCGCTTTTAGGGAAAGCCGACTCAAAAACAGTTTCGTTGGCTTCATATTCTTCTTCCGAATGATGGATGTCGAAACGGATGCCGGGGACAGCGGTAAATTTGTCGCTTATGGCCCATTCATCCTGTACGAACAAACCGAATTCGGTGGCAGATTTGTTCCCTGTCGACCGGTAAGACGTGCCAAAATAGTTGCTTTCCTCGTCAACAATGACATACATGCCGGATTCTTCAAGCTTGTCGTAAAAAAATTGTGCCCCGAGCAACAAATGGTGGTTACCCAGTTTTTTCCCGTAAGTAAAAGTCCCTGTCAACGAATTTTCATCGGCAAGGTATGGGCGCATCGAGGTTACGTCTGGTTCTTCATCGTATATGCCCATGTAGTCGCCAAGGTAAGTGTCGTTTGTAGCTGTGCGCTCGTGGCTTGTATAGGCAACGGAAAAATTCAGTTCGGAAGCATTTTTAAACAACGTATTGTACGACAATTCTGTTTCGTAACGGTCTGTGGTGATGTTTTCCGTCCCGTCTGTAAACGGGTTTTTGTAATAATCGTCGTCAAGTATGCCGCCTTCGCGTTTTTCCAATATATAACGCCCCCGCAGGATCAGTTTGTCATTTTCGGCAAACAAACCGTTGACATACAAGCCAAAACCTGCATTGTTCAGATCGGAAGCCACACGGTCGGAAATCCCGTCCTTTTGGTCAACTTCGTCCCTGCTGGTACCTTCTCCCGTTTGGTCAATTACATCCCCTGTGAGTTTCTGGGCATTGACTGTGAGGCCAATGTTGCCTTTTTCGTTTCTCAACGAGGCATAGCCATTGTATTTGTTTGTCCCGTAACTGCCAAATTGCGCCCCTGCCGAAATTTCAGGCACAAACGATGGCTCTTTGGTAATAATGTTGATTGCCCCGGCAATTGCTCCACTGCCATAAAGGGCAGAACCTGCCCCTTTGATCACTTCAACCCTGTCAACATCATCGGTGCCAAGTTGCTGTAGCCCATATACGCCAGCCAAACCTGAATAAATAGGTTGCCCGTTAACCAATACCTGAGTGTTTTCAGAACCAAGCCCTTGCATCCTTATCATCGAGAAATTGCAATACTGGCATTGTTGTTCCACGCGGATGCCAGGTGTGCCTTCCAGCACTTCATATAAATTTGATGCGTTTTTGTCTTCGATCGACTTGGACGTGATGACTTCCGTACGGATAGGGACATCTTTTACGTAGTGCTGGGTACGGGTGCCGGTAACCACTACCTGATCCAAATTCATTACGTCTTCTTCAAGTTCGAAAAACAGTTCTACTGCCTTGCCTTTTTCCATAAATACTTCTTTTTCCTGAGACTTATACCCGAGAAACTGTGCAACAACAGTACATTTCCCAAGGGGAAGGTTTGCCAGCTTATAGTGGCCAGAGCCATCAGTGGTAGTGCCAAGGCGGGTGCCTTTTACCGTAACCGTAACATAGGCGATATGCTCGCCGTCAACAGCTGATTTCACATCGCCAAAAAGCATGGCATCTGTTTTTTGCTTTTGTGCTTTGCCAACTAAGGCCAACGATAAAAATATGAGGGAAAATAAAATAATCCTTTTCATTATTTCGATATATTAAATTAGTAATTAAGATGTTACCTAACAAGATTTTATATATTGGCAAAGGTTTGCAAAAAACAAGGGACTCTATTTTATAAGGGTGCAACGGGTTAGGGCAAGGGGCAGATATGCGCATACCGCTTAGTTGCATAAAATATCCCATCAAATAGGGATTTAGACTCTTCGTGTTTACAATAAAGCCCTGTTTTTTCAGCCTATGCTTACAGGGATGCCGGGGGGCCACGGTAGGGCAAGTGCCGGAGGCAAAGACGATATATCAAGGGAGATTTGTAGCTATGGCGATAGCTGCAACCATGCATGAATACCCCGCCCATGATGAAAACACCTACCCCGAGAAATAAATGAAGGTTGTGCAACAACAAAAATTCGGCATGTGAATGGTGGTGCATCTTATATGGAGCAGAATCATTTTTTTTGCTAAATGGGTGGGCATGTATTATAACGTTGCCGTTGGGCAACTTGTGGGCATGCATAAATACAATATTGTTTATCATGAGCATCCCTATGATGCACACGCCCAATATCGTTTTTGCATAGTTTAAATATTTATGTCTGCCACATTTCATAGATGGGCAAAGGAAAGAAATATTTTTGGGTTGATAAATCCCTATTTATAGTGATTTTACCGCCTTTACATTTTTAGCTTTACGCAAAGAGGGTGTCCAAAAAAAAATCCACGCAAAAAAACTAAATTCCCCAAAGGGGGGCACAAAGGATTAAAATTAGTTATCAGCATTTTGCTCCTCTTGTGCCTCTTCTGCTTGATTTGCGAGGGAATCTTTTGACACCCCCTTCTTTCTTACCTATTTATCACTTCCCTTAATTCATTTAAGGAAGTTACCTATTTTTACACCAAAATATACTGAACGGGGCAAGGTGGGACCGTAAATATATCCGGGATCGCGGTCAACCCCTTCGTCAAAATCGTCTTGGTAAGAGTTGAATATGTTTTTCATGCCGCCGAAAACCCGCAATGTCGCACCATTTAGCTTAAAGTCGTACCTGAGCTTTAGCCCAAGGTCGAAAAACGGGTCCGATTCCCTTAGTTCCCCTGCTTCCGGGTCGGCGATAGTATTGCCAAAATACGTCACCAACATTTTTCCCGTGTAGTTGGCGGTTGTTGAAATGCCGAATGAAGAAACAGGGGTCAAGTCCAAGGCTATATAACCATAATTGTCAGGAGTACGGAAAAATTTCTTTTCGTCAAATTCCTGTGCTTCCTCGTATTTGCTGCTTTGGATTGTGAAACCTGAACGGAACGAAAACTTGTTGCTCGGAGCCATGTTCAGTTCCAGGTTTACCCCTCGTACCTTTGCCCCGCCTTCGGCATTTGTGCGGGTGTATATCACGGTGCCGTCTTCGTCGGCTTCTCCGTAGTCGTTAACAAACGCATCGTTCAATTTTGTATAGAAAGCTTCTGCGAGCAAATCGAAGTTCAATTTGCCCAATTTTTTGTTGAAATCAAGCGAAGCCATATAGCTGTGGCTGGTTTCCTGTTTCAGTGCCGGATCGTTCTCGTGGATAACCTGCCGCGAACCTGATGTTTCGATGTGAAGGTCTTCGTCAAAAATTTGCGGAGCACGGTATCCTTGCGAATAGCTTACACGTCCTTGCAGGCAGTCTTCAAAATCGTATTTTAACGTTACCCTTGGGCTGAAAACGTTTCCGCTTTTGTCTTCGCTGTTGTTCTCTTTGTCGCTTATTTTATAATGGTCGAAACGCCCGCCTACAGATGCGTCCAGTTGCCCAAAATGTATTTCATATTGAGCGTATATGCCAAAGGTCGTGCTTTGCTGGTCGGCAACTATTGTGTTTTCGGTATGTGGGATAGAAATTATCGAGTCGTTTTCAATAACAGCGTTTTCAAAATCAGCATAGCCAAGTTTTTTGTCTTTCAGCAAGTCAATGCGTTCTTCGACCCCAAGGGTAAGGTTTGATTTATCAAATTTTGCATTATACTGAGACCCCAAGCTATAGGTCATGCCTTTTGTTTTGCCATAGTCGCTTAACGATTGTTCTGCTCCGTAGTATGAATCCCTCATTACCCTTTGCCCGGATGCATAAACAGACCACAAATCGTTTTCCCTGAAAAATTGCTCGTATGTAATTGCCCCGGTCGTTATGTCGTGGTCAACAGCTTCTGCGATATTTGCTTCATGCACCGGATAGTCGAACTTGTCGCCGCCCCGGCGGTTTTCTTTTATGTTGAAAAAGTCTATTGCAACCTTGCTCCTGAACCCGAAACGGTGGTATATGCGTGTGCCGAAAGTAGTATTTTGTATTTTTGCCACCTCGGAAAAACCATCGCCGTTTGCATCGAAAGGATCTTTGTCGCGGTAAAAGCCATATACCGCCAGCCCGCTTTTATTGTCATCGGAAACCACAGAGGCATTTGCGTTAACGCTGTAGTCGGAAGCCGGATCGCCCGAACCGTCGATGCCTACGCCGTTAGCTCCCCCGTCAATGCCAAATTCGTAGGTGTTGTGTATAGGGTCTTTTAATATCAGGTTGATTGTGCCGGCAATAGCGTTGCTCCCATACAGCGCGGAGCCACCTCCCCTGATTACCTCAATCCGTTCTATCATGTTGGAAGGGATAAGCTCCAGCCCGTAAACACCTGCCAGCCCGCTAAAAATGGGGCGGTTGTTTATCAGTATCTGCGAATACGGGCCCTCCATCCCGTTCATCCTCACCTGGTTGAACCCGCAATTTTGGCAATTGTTCTCCATGCGCAAGCCCGGGCTAAAATTCAAGCCTTCGCTCAAAGTCACCGACTGTGTGGTCGAAAACAATTTCGGGGTTATTGTATTGACGATCACAGAAGCGTCCCTGCGGTGTTTTTCGTTCCTGTCGCCTGTTACTACCACCTCGTCAAGGCCGAGTACGTCTTCTACCAGTGAAAATTTCACCTCTGCGGTTTTGCCTTTGGTTGCTGTCACTTCCTTTTCTTCGGGTTTGTAGCCCATGTATTGGGCTTTTATTACATGCTTGCCTTCCGGGAGGTTGACAAGCTGGAAATGCCCAGTTTCATCGGTAATTGTACCATAAGTGGTGCCTTTTATCGAGATGCTAACATAAGGGAGGTGCTCGCCGTTAGAAACAACGTGGCCTACTATGTTGGCATCGGTTTTGGCTTTTTGCGCATTGCTGAACAAAGCCAAAGAAAATAATATAAGTGAAAACAATATATTTTTTTTCATCTCTTTCAGATATTAATTAATGTATGTTCCTCATACAGAAAAATGATTGTGTATTCTTTACGCTTGAGGGTTAATCACTTTAGAGTTCGTTTTATGAAAAATTTTGAATGGAAAGCGGAGGTCCCCTGTTTGAAATGTGTGTGGTGGAGAACCCAAAAAATTCTATAGTCCTTTGTTCATACCTGACAATAAGGCGTTTCAAAAAAACGCCGTACATAAAAATGCCTACAAAGAACAATAACTGCAAATTGTGCAACAAAAAGAACTCGGCATGTGAATGGTGGTGCATTTTAAACGGAGCCGAATCCTGCTTTTTGTTGAATGGGTGGGCATGTATCAATACATAGCCATTGGGCAACTTGTGGGCATGTATGAAAACGATATTGTTTATTATGAGCATCCCGATTATGGAAAGCCCCAATATCGCCTTTGCTATTTTAGCATATTTTTTTGCCGCACATTTCATAGATGCGCAAAGGAAATAAATATTTCTTTTATAAGAATCCCCTTTAATTGGGAGCAGCAAATAACTGCCAATAATTAAAAATTATTTATCATTCGTATTTTTATGTTCCTCCTGTATGCCAACAATACATTTTCCACACAAGCAGCCTTTTCAAAACGTACAGAGATATAAGCCTGTACTTTTCGGGGATTATAAATAAGTCTCTCATATGTCAATGAGGAAGGCAGTTACATTGGCGACAGCAAAATCAGGATCCACTAAACGGGTAGGGAATTTCCTACCCTCAAAGTAGGGTATGCCCACAGTGTTTTGGGGGATTTGCCCGACAAAAAATCCTCCTCCCGCACCTTTCTTTGCATCAAAAAAACAACGACTTCTTATGATGCAAAAGACCAAAGACAAAAATACATTACCACCACTTGTTTTGGCCGATTTTGAGGACGGGAATTGGCATGCAACATCTTTTGCGGTTGATTACCTTTGGGAAAAGCAACACCGGGTTTCAATATTGCAAACATTCAAGAAGCCTGATTTTGGGCATTTTATGACCAGGGACCTAAACTATCAACTAAAAGAAATAACCCTAAACGGGCTGAGAAGGTTGAAGAACAAGTTGATGTCCGATTATGGCTTTGAGGCGGGCAACGTGGAAATTTTTTCTATGGAAGGGGAATTAAGCCAGGTGTTGCAATATAAATTTGAACCTTATAGCAAATATAACCTGGTGCTATGTACTTACAGTTTATTTGAGGAGTTGAGCAGGATGCAGAACAAGTACCTGGAAAAACTAATAGGCACAACGAAATACCCACTTTTTATTATTCCCAAAGAGTTCAAAAAAGGACATGCAAAAAAAGTCCTTTTGGTCGGAAATGCAACGAAGTGCCCATCGTATCAGCTGGTTAAAAAAATCACGCAAATATGTAAAGGGACAAATTCAAAACTAGAGGTGCTTTTTGTGTTGGGCAAAACGCACGGGGAAATAACCGATGACATAAAAGGCAAGTATGCACAGTGCTTTGGCGAATTGGACATGTCCATCCATCACACCAAAAATTCGTCAATTTGCAAGGGGATGAACAAATACCTGGGCAACAGGCAGCGGGATTTAATTGTAATAGAAAATGAACAAGCATAAATTCCCAAAGGATATGGCACATAAAAAACACCGCATATTATCCTTCGTACAGCCGGGCAACAGCGGGGCTAAAGTACTTGACGAAACATTGCGCTTGCAGAAAATTTTGGATTTGCACGTAAGCGTTTTGAACGTGGCCAGGCCATTGTCGCTTGTCGAAAAAAACATCAAAGGGCAAAGTCAGGACAAAATAGTATATGAAAGCAAAAAAGAACTCGTCTCGTTTGTTGAAGGGCGGACAAACAATGGGCAGGATGGTTTTATAGACATAGATGTGAAAGTTGGCAGGATTGATTCTGTCCTTACCAACGAAGCAAACTCCGGGAAATTTGAATTTATACTCATAGACAAGGCTGTATGTGCTGAAGACAGCGAAAGCAAGCGGCATATCGACAATATAGTAAGCGGGTCGGAATGCCCGGTTTTGACCATTGGCGAAAAATCTGGGATATCGTCCATTAAAAATATTGCCATCCCGATAGACATAAGCCAAAGCACGCACAAGAGGTTGAGGTGGGCGCAATTTTTCGCAAAAAAGTTTGATGCAAGGGTCACTATCGTTTCTGTGCTGAATTACGATATCAAAGTAGAGAACAGTTTGGCGTATAAAAATGCCAATAAAATAAAGCATTTGTTCTGGGAACAGAATATTGATTGCGAGGTACGGGTTTTGCCCGCAAATGGGCAAAAAAAAGAAAACATAATCCTCGATTATGTTGAAAAAGAAAGGCCGGATTTAATGATCATACGGACACACCAGCACCACATAACCGCATTTTCAAGTATCCGGAAATTTGTGTCGGAAATCATACACGGGAGCAGTATACCCGTGTTGTCTGTCAACTACACGCCCAACCCTATAAAATCGCTGTTCCTGTAATGAAAAAAGACAATACTAATTTTTAATTATTTCGAATCTAGCCATGAAAACAACCAACAGAAACAGGACCGGAACGCTTGTCTCAATACAGGACTCGCTTGTAAAGGCAAGGTTTTACGACAACGTGATTATGGGCGAGACCGCACAAATTGAAATAGACGGCAAATTTTTGCAGGCAGAAGTGTTGCAAATAGCCCCGGATCCTAAAAATGCCGATGCAGGCATTGTCGAAATGCAGGTATTTGAAGATTTGACCGGGGCAAAAATTGGAGATGAAGTAATTTTCACCGGCAAACCATTGTCCGTCCTTTTGGGACCGGGGCTATTGACAAGTATTTGGGACGGGCTTCAGAACCCCCTGTACAAATTGGGCGAGCAAAATGCTTATTTGGTGCCAGGCATGAAAGCCCCCGCAATTGATGAAGATAAATTGTGGGATTTTACCCCAAAAATTAAAGTTGGCGACAAAATAAATGGTGGAGATACCATAGGCTCAGTGCCGGAAGGCAGGTTTGAACATAAAATCCTTGTCCCTTTCAACCTTGGGGCTTGCAAAGTAGAAAGCATAATTGAAAAGAAACAGGTAACCATTACCGATATTGTTGCTGTTGTAGTTGACGGGCAAAACAAAAAGCACGAGCTGAAACCCGCTTTCAGGTGGGCCGTAAAATCGCCAATACCTTTTAAAGAACGGGCAATCCCGAGCAAAACAATTTCTACAGGCGTACGCGTTATAGACTTGCTTGCCCCTGTTGGCTATGGTGGCACGGTAGGGAACCCAGGACCTTTTGGTGCGGGCAAAACAGTGCTCCAGCACACATTGTGCAAACATGCCTTGGCCGACATCATAATAATGGCAGCTTGCGGCGAACGTGCAGGCGAAGCCGTGGAGGTTTTTAAAGATTTTGCTGAATTGGAAGATCCCTCAACAGGCGGTTCGTTGATGGACAGGATGTGCATCTTCGGGAACACAAGCTCTATGCCTGTTGCAGCACGCGAAGCCAGTGTGTTCATTGCGCTTACCGTTGGCGAGTATTACCGCTACCAAGGCGCAAATGTTATCCTTTTGGCAGATTCTACTTCGCGTTGGGCGCAGGCCTTGCGAGAGCGGAGCGGCCGTCAGGGCGACATTCCAGGACCGGAAGCATTCCCAATGGACATCCCCGACCAAATTAAAGGCATGTACCAGCGAGCAGGGGCAGATGCCGCAACAGGTGGCTCTTTGACCTTCGTTGGCACAGTTTCTCCGGCGGGCGGGAACTTCCAAGAGCCGGTAACGCAGGCAACAATGGACGCAACAGGTGCTTTCTGGGGCTTGTCGCAAGACCGTGCCGATGCAAAAAAATACCCGGCAATAGACCCACTGGCTTACACAACTTCTGCCTACGACAGTTTTATCCCGTGGGCCGACCGCAACAAAATGTTGCAGGCCCTGCACGAAGCAAACGGGATTGACCAAACCATTAGCACGATAGGGTTGAAAAAAGTCCCTGTCGAAAAATATGTATTATATCAAAAAGGGCAAACTATCGACTTTTGTGTCATGCAACAAGACGCATTCCATGAAATTGATGCCTGTACCCGTCCGGAACGCTTGACCGTCATTAACGAAGCGGTACAAAAACTGATCGACAGCCCCGTGGATTTTTCTCAAGAGGGGATGGAAGATGAAGAGTTGAAAGAATTGGTAAAAAACAAATTCGATGGATTGCGCCAATGGTGGAAAGACTGGAACACCTCAGCCCAAAGCAAAGAAGAAATGGCAGCTCTTGCCGGGAAAATAGAGGAATTTATTTCACAAGAAGAATATGCATTATGATACGAAAAGAAATAAATAAAATTAGCGAAGTAGGCAAAGCATTGATCTCGGTTGAAGGAAATCCCGGAGTGGCGTTGAACCATGTGGTAGAACTGCTTGAAGCCGGGACAAACCAAAGCCTTTCTTTTGCGAAAGCCATCAATATTACCGAAAACTCGACACGTTTCCAGGTTTTTAACGGCACACAGGGCTTAAGCACCCGGACCAAGATCCGGATGCACGAAATACCGCTTTCCGCAGGTTTCTCGCACAATATGTTGGGGCGAAGTTTCGATGGGGTCGGGAACGTTGCAGATGGCGGCCCCGGGGTTATTTCCGACAAACAGGTCTCAATCCGTTTGGACACACTGAACCCTACCGTGCGCTTAGTCCCCAAACAGCCAATGTGGACAGGCATACCTATGATCGATGTGTTCAACACGCTCGTAAAATCGCAAAAAATACCAATTTTTGCCGGGCCAACAGAACCATACAACCGCTTGTTGTCGCAAATTGCACAAGGGGCACAAACCGATATTATAATATTTGCAGGCATAGGCTTGAAATTCGACGAATATCATTATTTCAAAGAGCAGCTCTCGCAATCGGGAAATATCGACAAAACAATCATGTTTTCGCATTTGGCAGGCGATTCACAGATAAAAGGTTTGATGCTGCCGGACGTGGCATTGAGCGTGGCGCGCGAATTTGCCGATCAGGGTAAAGACGTATTGGTACTCCTGACCGACATGACCAACTGGTCCAACATTTTGCGGAATGTCGCCAATTACCAGGATCAAATCCCATCGCTGCAAGGTTACCCCGGCTCGTTGTATTCAGAACTTGCCAAGCGTTACGAGGTGGCTGCCGACATCGAAGGGGCAGGCTCGGTTACAATAATAGGCGCAACAACGCTCGAATCGTTGGAAGATCCTGTGCCTGACAACACCGGATACATTACCGAAGGGCAATTTTTCCTTGAAAACGGGAAGCTAAAACTTGCCCGCTCATTGTCTCGCCTAAAACAACAGGTAAACGGCAAAACCCGTAGCGACCACCGTCCCATAATGACGACAATGGCATCGCTGCTCGCCGATGCCGAAAAAGCTCATGAAGCAGCCGAAGTAGGGGCGGCAAACGACCCGTTTTCCCAAAAATTGCTGCGTTACCGCAATGATTTTATTGAAAACATGGAAGAACCTTTTGGCGAACCGATAGGCTTGGAAGCTGCCTTAGACAAGTGCTGGGCAATCTTAAAACGTCATTTTGAGCCTACAGAAACGGGCTTGGGCAAAAAATTAATCGATGAATATTGGAACTAACAATTAAACAGGAAACAAATGGTACACAATAAAAAAAACCTGGAAGGCATTGTTTCTGAATTAAAAAAGCAGGGAATCGATGCGGGAGAAGAAGAAAAACAAAGGATAATTGAGGAGGCAAAAGTACAGGCAAAACATATAGTTGACGAAGCAAAAACCAAGGGCGGGCAAATTGTTGAAGAAGCACAGGCAAAGGCAGCACAGGCTGAAAAAAACGCACAGCGGGCAATTGCCCAAGCTTCGCGCGACATGGTAGAGTCAACAAAAATAGCCCTGCTAAAGTACCTTCGCTCGGTATTTGGCGAAAAGTGCAGGACATTGTTCACCCAAGAGCAATATTTGCAAGAGCTTTTAAAAGCAGTACTTGATTCTATCCCCGGGAACAAATCGGTAAAAGTGATTCCTGAATTGCAAAAAGAAATGGAAGCTTTCCTGCTCCAGGAAGGTCTAAAAGAAGACGTTACATTGCAGCCACTTTCGGCAAGCAAGGCCAAAATAAAAGTAAAATCGACTGAAAAAGAAGGGATAAGCTTCGTTTTGAGCAGGAAAGACGTCGAGGCTGGGTTGTTCTCTTTGCTGAACAAGGATTTGGTCAACCGCATAACAAAAGCTCAGGAGGACTGATTATGTCAAACATGGTGTATCTCATGACCAGTTTGCCATCGTTGGCCTTTGGGCAAGTCCCGCCTATTTCAATAGAGGAGTTCGACCAAGATGCAAAAAAGCAACTGTCCGACAGGCATTTCAAGCTGCTCAACGAGGTTGACATACAGGAAACACCTCCTGACGGTAAAGGGAATAAAAACATTGAATCGCTTATAAAGGATGTAAAAACCGACCTTTCCGAAATACGAAGTGCAAAGTCGCAAAACCGCCAACACAAACTGGAGAGATTGCCCAAAGCCGTGCTTGCTGGCAACCCGCTCGAATGCGAAAAGCAAATAATGAAATGGCAATGGGAAGAGCTGGACAGCATTGAAGCAGGCAAAACTTTCACCATGACAGAAGTGCTGGCGTACAAACTAAAGTTGCAGATACTGATCCGCTTACACTCTTTCGATACAGAAAAAGGCGGACAGGTACTGGACTCTGTTGTTAACCCATCGAAAAACGGGGAGGGCAAATAATGGCAGGGGTTAAAATTAAATATACGAAAACCGAACGGGCACGTCAGAAAAAAATATTGAAAGTGTCCGAAAGGATGCTGCCTTTGTTTGAAGCAATGGAAAAGTCGCTGATGGCAACGGTAAACACAACTTCTGAACGGATTGAAGAAATCCGTGAGCAGATCGAAAAAAACAAAAAAGCGGCAGAGCCTTGGGTGGCGGTAATGAACGATTCTTGGGTGGATATCAGGGAATTTATTTCGGTAAACGGAATAATCACCAAGGCCGTTGACGTTGCAGGAGTGCGAGTGCAGCAATATGAAAGTGTAGATTTTAATGTGATGCCCATAAACAACGGCACGCCGCTTTGGGTCGACGATGCGGTAGGCCTGATGCAGGAACAGTTGCAACTGCTCGCCGAAATCAAATGCCTTGAACGGCAAATAGAACTGTTGGAAGAAGAACTGCTCGATGTAAGGGCGCGCATAAAACTCTTCGAAAACCGCCGTATCCCCAACGCAAAAATGGCGATCCGTAAAATCGGGCAAAAACTACAAGACGACGAACGGTTGACCATAGCAACCGCAAAAGTCGTAAAAACCAGCAAACAGGAAGGGGGGCGAACATGATTGCACAAATGAAAAAACTGATGCTTTTTATGCCCGACTCGGCAGTTGACATCGATGCAGAACTTACTGCCTTGGGGAAATTGGGCATAATGCACATAATGCCGCTACAACCCGTAAAAGACGATTCCATCGAACGGGTTGGCGCACGGATAAAGCAACTGAAAACCGCAATTTCTGTCCTCGACAGGTACGATGGCATGCCTGCTGCAAACAACGGCATTGAAATGCCCGACTATTCAAAATTAGAAAAAGGTGAAATCTTTTTGATGGAGAAAGTCTTGGATGCCGAAAACCACCGCAGGCAACTGGAAAATATCAAAAACAACTTGTCGGAGGACTTGGCTTGGTTCGAAAATTGGGGCGACATTAGCCTGAACGACATAAAAGAGCTGATCCGAAAAGGAATTTACATCAAGCTTTATTTACTTAACGACAAAGAATTAAAAAGGGTTGCCGAACATAAAGGCATACATGTGGCAGGCAGGCTGGGCGAATTGGCCCAAGTGGTTTTGTTGACAAAAAACGCCGAAGAATCGCTTGGTTTTGAGGAAGTAGGGTTTCCTTCTGCCGAAGCCGGTGATTCGATGGACTTGTTGAAAGCCACAGAAAAAGAGCTGGAGGGCAACAAGGACTACCTTATGCGCTTGCGCCAACAAAGAAATGTGCTGGAAGCAGGGCTTGAAGAACGGCAGCGGCGTTTTGACGTGCGCAATGTCCAGTTTGGGGGCGTATCCGTGGACAAACGGGTCCGGTTTTGGAAAGGTTTCATGCCAGCAGAGGCAGTGGCGACCTTTGTTGAAACAGCCGAAAAACGCCATTGGGGCTACGTTATCGAAGACCCCTTGCCGGAAGAAATAGAAGAAGTGCCGACCCTCGTAAAAACCCCGAAATGGGCAAAGTGCATCCAGCCCGTAATGGATTTTATGGGATTGGTGCCGGGCTATAAAGAAATGGACGTGTCCAGGGTTTTTATGGTGTTTTTTACCTTTTTTACAGGGATACTTGTTGGCGATGCAGGGTACGGGCTGGTGTTCCTGCTGATGACCTTGCTGGTGCACAAAAAACAAAAATTCGTAAAACAAATCGAGTTTGGCTTGATATACACGCTTTCTGTTTCAATAATGTTCTGGGGAGTATTGACGGGCACTTATTTTGGTTCGGAAGCAATTGCCGGATTGCCTGTCTTGCGGTTCTTAAAAGTGGAAAAGCTGGCCAGCTTTGGCGGCGACAGCTTGTTCATACAAAAGCTGATGTTCCTGATTGGTGCTGTACACCTAACCGTAGGGCATTTGCAGGTGGCGTGGAAATTCAACAACAGTGTAAAAGCCATTGCCCAGCTGGGGTGGATAGCCATTATCTGGGGCTTGTTCCTTGTTGTGGGGCAAATGGTGCTGGGCATTAAAGCTCCCGCATTTATGCCGTGGCTGTTCATTGGCGGGGCTTTGTTGGTGGCTTTGTTCTCCAAGCCCGGACCGAACATGCTGAAAGGCATGGCGGCATCGTTGGGGAATTTGCCTTTGAGCATCATCAACGGCTTCTCCGATATAATATCCTATATCCGTTTATATGCAGTTGGCCTGTCAACAGTGCTGATGGCTTCCAGCTTCAACCAAATGGCCATAGGCGATGGTGTTACAACGTTTATGTCGGGCATTACGGCCGTTGCGGTTTTGGTTTTGGGGCATGGGCTGAACATGATCCTTGCAGCCATGGCGGTAATAGTCCACGGTGTGCGACTGAACATGCTCGAATATGCAGGGCACGCCGATGTTGAGTTTTCCGGGAACGAATACAAACCATTTCATTTAAGGGAAAAAGTATAAAACAACTAAATTTTTCATAACATGACGTTAACAACAATTTTAGCAACAACAGTGACAGGCTTTGGCGGACATGCCATTGCCCTGGGGATTGCAGGCGTGGGCTCCGCAATAGGGACCGGCATTGCAGGCATGGGGGCTTTAGGGCTTTGGAAACAATCAATCAAAGACAAGAAAAAACTTCCGGCATTGGCCTTGGCAATGGTAGGCATGCCCTTGAGCCAGGTAATTTACGGGATGATTTTCATGAATGCCATGATTGGCGCAAACCTAAACCCCGACAGCTACACGAACCAAATGATATGGGCATTTTTTGTGGGCATAGCAATTGCCGCTTCTGCAATTATGCAAGGCAGGGTAGGCGCGGCAGCTTGTGCAAACCTTGCAGTTGACGACAAACAGGGTTCGGGCATGTACATTGCCGCAATGGGCATTATTGAGACAGTTGCACTTCTTGCCATGGTGTTTGGCATGGGGGGCATCCCGGGGGCATAACGAAATTTTGCGCGAATAGTATAAAAAAGAGAGGGCGCATCAGGAAATAATTTGAATATGTTGTTTTGGTGAAATTATAATTCCTGCCAAGTTTCATGTAAAAGTGCCTAAAGCACGGCAGTAGGCTTGGTTTGCGCCCCTCTTTTTATTTAGTGGATTTTTTGGGCTATTTTTAAGAAAAATTAGTTCTGCAATGTGGTCAATGTTTAAACTCAAAATATGGAGAAGGATTTCATTGGTAATCGTATGCTTTACGGTTATTGCCAGTGCCGTGCTGGTTTTTATCTCGATTAGGAGCATAAAGCTTGACGAACAGCACCTGTCCTCAATCGAATGCCTGAAAAACATTGATGTGGAAATTTCACACGGGCGTATATTCCTTGACGACTATTACCTGTTTAGGGATACATTGAAAGCAAAAGATGTTTTAAAAAGCATCAAAAAATCCAATGTGTATATATCTGTGTTGGACAGTTTTTTTGTAGAGACATACAGCGGGGAAAAAGAAAAGGTATTGCTTGGCGCGCTTGGTGCAGTTAAACTTAAAGCAGGGCGGTTAAGCGAAGCTATTTCTTCGAGGATAAGCTCCGGCAACAAGGATTTGGACGTTGTTATACTTGAAAAACACAACGCTTTTTTAGACAGCTATAAGGAATTGGACAAATACATTCATCGTTATATCGCAGGGGACAACATCAGTTTTAAGAGAAGTATTTTTACGCTCATCTTTTTTGTGTTTTCATTGCTGATAGTAAGCCTCTTGCTGATCCATAATTTCATTCGCGCCCACGATGAGGCAGAAAAACAACAGGCGGCACGGGCTATCGAAATCGAATACAAGGAGCGAAAGAGGATTGCCGCAGACTTGCACGATGGGCTGGGATCGATCCTTTCGGCGATTGCATTGTATGTAAAATTGGCAGAAAAAGGCAACGAAGGCGATGTTGTGAAAACGAGCCTGTCGGAAGTGAAAAAACTTTCAAATGTAGCATTGGAAAACCTCGAAGCGGTAATAAACAACCTTAGCCCATCGAACCTCGACAAGCACGGGCTGGTTTATTGCCTGGAAAGGATTTGCGAACGGATTAATGAAATGGGCGGCTTGAAAGGCAAAATAATTGCGCCGGAAAGCGATTTGCAGTGCAGCCCTAACCTTAAAGTCAATTTGTACCGCATATGCAACGAGCTTATCAACAATACAATAAAGCATTCGGGAGCTACGGGCTTTGAAATTGAAATAATAAAACACAAAAAATCGATGGATCTGGTTTACAGGGACAACGGTGCCGGTTTCGATACAGGCTTGATGCACTTGGGCAGAGAAGAACAAATGGGATTGCGGAATATTGCCAACAGGGTGGAGTCGTTGGGCGGCAAACTTGAAGTCGCTAGCGATGCTGACAAAGGAGTAGAGTTTAAATTTTGGTTTAAAGTGTAAGTAAAATGAAGGGGAAATTGGGAGAAATAAAAATAATCTTGGTCGACGACCATAAGATTTTCAGGGATGGGCTAAAGCTAATGCTCGATAATTTCGACAGTGTTTCTGTTATCGGCGAAGCATCTAACGGCCAAGGATTCCTGGAATTAATAGAAAAGCAATTGCCCGATATTGTTTTGATGGACATAAACATGCCCGGGATGAACGGGATAGATGCATCGAAAATCGCACTGCAAAAACACCCGGGCCTAAAAATCATTGCCCTGACAAGCTTTGCCGACGACGAATACATCGAACAGATGATATCCTCCGGCGTAGAAGGATACATGTTGAAGCGTTCGGACCTCGAAGATTTTGAAAAAGCGTTAAGCCGCGTTTCAGGGGGGGGGAGCTATTTCTCTGAAGAAATAATAAAAGTGATCGCACGGAACTTGCACAAATCAAAAGAACACAAATCGGTAAGCGAAAATTATTCAAAATTGTCGGATAGGGAAAGGGAGGTTTTGCAATTGATTTGCAATGGCTTAAACAACGAACAGATAGCAAAAGAGTTGTTCCTGAGCATAAAGACCGTGGAAAAACACAAAAGCAACCTCTTTGTGAAAACAGGCACTTTCAACACTGTGAACTTGGTAATCTACTCCTTCAAGAACAGGTTGGTGAGGATTGATTGACTAAAAACAGATATATAGGTTATTAGGTTTTGGCCCTTAGGAAAGAGATTGCGCAAAACAAAAAGTATGTCGCCAAGTGAGGGCATCGCCCAAAGTGACACTTTCACTAATGCTAACAAGGTATTTAATCCCGATACTGTTTAATCTATACTACCGGACAACAACCTCGCATGAAAATTTAACGTACTAATTATAAGATTTATAAACACAAATAACGGCCGTGCGGCAACGCCCGCTGTTGTTGTTTCTATATTAATCAGGAATTATGGTTGAAAAAATATTGATTACCCCTTTCCAAAAGTTTATAAAAGTTGAAAGTTTCAGTGGGATTTTGCTGTTTTTGGCCACCGTTGGCGCATTGGCGTGGGCAAACTCCCCATTTCAGGATTCCTACCATTCATTGTGGCAGCACAAATTAGGGTTCACTACAGGCAGTTTTTCGCTCAACAAATCGTTGATTTTTTGGATCAACGATGCCTTGATGGCCATTTTTTTCTTTTTGATTGGCCTGGAGCTAAAACGTGAACTTTTAGTCGGGGAGCTGGCTTCCCCCAGAAAGGCGGCGTTCCCCATGTTGGCAGCAGTTGGGGGGATGCTGGTCCCGGTGGCTTTGTTCACCTTCCTTAACGAAAACCCCGAAACATCGAGCGGCTGGGGCATGCCAATGGCAGCAGATATTGCTTTTACGCTGGCAATACTGAACCTTCTTGGCAAAAGGATACCGGTGAGCTTAAAAGTATTCTTGACCGCCTTTGCCATTATTGACGACATGGGGGCGGTACTGGTAATAGCATTGTTTTACAGTGCAGGGATCAAGTGGGGGCTGGTAGCGGTTGCCGCAGGCCTGTTGCTGATATTGGCATGGATGTCGTTCAGGCAGATATATTACAAATATATATTTTTGCTTGTAAGCATTGCAGTTTGGCTGCTTTTTTTGGAATCAGGGATACACCCTACCGTGGCGGGCGTGTTGCTGGCTTTCACTGTCCCCATAAGGCAAAAAATCGACATCAAGGACTACACGGACAAATTAAAACAGATTGCAGATTCTTTCGGGAAGGAACAAGGGCAAAAATCCTATGTCCTTTCGAAAAAACAAATTGCCCAGATCGATAATTTAGAAGAAATATCGGACGGAGTACAGTCGCCCCTTCAGCAATTGGAGCATGGCTTGCACAATTGCGTAGCTTACTTTATAGTGCCGCTGTTCGCCTTGGCAAATGCGGGCATTAGCATAAACACCGGCATGGACATAGAACTCCCACTTGTTATAAACACAGCGGTTTGCCTGATTGTTGGGAACTTCGTTGGCGTTACGCTTTTTTCGTACGTGAGCTTAAAGCTGAGAATAACACAACTGCCGCAAAACACGGCTTTCCCCCATATCCTTGGGATAGGCTTTTTGGCAGGTGTCGGTTTTACCATGTCGATTTTTATCGCAAACCTAGCCTTTGCTTCAAGCCCGTCATACATCGATTCCGCCAAAATGGGGATCCTTCTCGGTTCGCTTATCTCCGGGGTGGCTGGCTACCTGCTGCTGCGCATGGTGAAAAAATGAAAAATGGGTGAGGCGAGGAGATGGTGAGATGTTGAGAATTGAGACAAAGGGACTGTAAGATAATAGATGAGAGAGTTTTTAAGCGGCAGGTGCATTCCACTATGTAGTTGACGGACATATAAAAGATTGCAAAGATCAAGTCCTTCCATCCCTTTTTTCAAAGTTTCATAATCAATGCCAAAAGGTTCATTTTATCTCTGTCTTATTCTGGGCAAAGATAGAATCTTTATAAAAATCGGAATTATTTATTTCATTTCCCCTTTAAGAATATTTTTCGCCCCATGTAATGAAAATTGTTTATCCCCGTCTTACCTTTGGATCAAAAAAAAGACAAGAGAGCATAATGGGTGCCAGGGATTTTAAAGCTAAAGTATTACCGGTAAGTAAAAAGTTGCTCCGGTTCGCCACTCATCTTTTAAACGATGATGACGAAGCGCGGGATGTGGTACAGGATGTTTTCCTGAAACTCTGGCAAAAAAGGGGCACACTAACGGAAATTGAGAATATTGAGGCCTTTGCCATGCGGATGGTCCGGAACAGGTGCCTTGATTTGATAAGGGCAAACAAAACAGTGCCTATTGATGCGGAAACCGGCCGGCAATTAAAGGAAAAAACGGTTGATGTCCATAAACAGGTTGAATTAAGCGAATCGGCAACGCAAATAAAAAGACTCATAAATAACCTGCCCGGTTTGCAACAAACAGTGATGCAGCTCAGGGATATTGAACAGATGAGTTACGGGGAAATTGCCGAAGCAACAGGGTTGAAAATTAATGCCGTCAGGGTCAACCTGTCGAGGGCAAGAAAAAAAGTAAGGGATGGATTTTTAAAAATAAATTCAAATGGAAACCAAAAAGGCAAAACAATTACTGCAACTGTATTTTAACGGGGAAAGTACGTTGGAAGATGAAAAAATGCTGGGAGCATATTTTAAAAGTGGAGAGGTTGCAAGCGAACTGAAAGGATATGCCGGTTTTTTCGAAGGGATTTCAGGACTGGCCAGTCTTGAGGGCGGTTCAACTATTGAAAGCGACATTATGGATTATATCCTGGAAAACGAACACCAAGAAAAAAACAGATACCGCACAATGTGGAAAACCGTTACCGGCATTGCAGCATCGGTAATAATAGTACTGGGAGGCTTTCTTTTTTATCAACAGCAGCAAAAACCGTTTGAGGATACTTTTGGCGACCCAGTCGCTGCATATGAATATGCGAGGAACACCATGCAATATGTTTCGGGGAAATATAGTAAGGGACTGGCAGAATTGTCGAACTTTGAAAAACTACAGGCGGCCACAAAAACATTAAAAGAAGGGGTAAAACCTGTAAATGAGTTTTTTGACGACATACAGAAACTGGAAAGTAACGTAAGTAGCAGTGGGCAGCCGGCAAAGAAGGCAATTGAAGATTAATTAAAAAAAAATTTATTAACGAATACATAAAATTAAAATCATGAAAAGGCTAATATTATTGATCGCAGTTGTGTTGCCAATGGCAGTGCTTGCGCAGAAAAGCCCGGTTGACAGGTTATTTAATAAATATGCCAACCAAAAAGGATTTACCACTGTTAACATCTCAGGCAAATTATTGGGCATAGCCAGCCAGTTTGAAACCGGCGACGAATCAACGTCAGAACTACTGTCAGGGTTAAACGGGATCCGCGTACTAACGGTTGAAGACGATGAGCTGAATAAAAAACTTGATTTTTATGCAGAACTTGAAAAGGACGGGTTTTTCCAGAAAAACGAATTTGAGGTATTAATGGAAGTTACCGAGAACAACGAAGTGGTACGCTTTTTGGCCAAAGATGCCGGTAACGGGAAAATATCGGACCTGCTGCTGGTTGTTGGCGGCAACGACAACGCCCTTATCAGCATCAGCGGATTAATAGACCCTGCCAGCATAGGCAAAATTACCAAGTCGCTTGACATAGACCTTGGCGATATGGACATCAATGTGGACAAATAAGAGTAGCGGGCAACGTTTATGCTTTACTTGACAAAAGCAAGCAACCGGACAAAACAACCAAGCCCAGGATGCAGTAGGCACTCAACAATGCCACTCCTACGGCATCCTGGGATTTTTTTTGCCAATAATTATAAGGCACTTGCCCCTTTAATATTTCTATACAGCCCCATGTTTTTACCTCAAGCCCTTTTTCTTCAGATAAGGTTCAATTGACGGTTCTTTCCCCCTGAATTTTTTATATACGTCCATCCCTTCGCCTGAACCCGATTTTGCCAGAAGTTCCCTGAACTTTGCAGCCACCTCTTTGTTGAACAGATCGCCGGTTTCTTTGAATGCGCCAAAAGCATCGGTATCGAGCACCGCAGCCCAGTAATAAACATAATAGCCGGCAGGATAGCCGCCTGCAAAAATATGAGAAAAGTAGGTGCTCCTGTAGCGGGGGATAAATTCAGGTATCAATCCTATTTTGTCCATCGAAGCTTTTTCAAACGCACGCACATCGGCAATGTCTGGGTTTTCCGTAGTATGGTAGTCCATGTCAAGTATAGATGCGGCCACGTATTCACCTGTAACAAACCCCTGGTTGAAGGTGCTGCTTTTTTGCAATTTTTCGATCAGCCCATCAGGAATTGGCTCCCCTGTTTGGTAATGTTTGGCATAAACTTTCATTACTTCAGGCTCGGCAGCCCAGTTTTCCATAATTTGAGAAGGTAGCTCAACAAAATCGCGTGGCACCCTCCCGGCAGTACGGTCATAAGGCCCATCGGTAAACAAGCCATGCAAGGCGTGGCCAAATTCGTGGAATAATGTTGAAACCTCGTCAAAGCTCAACAAGGCAGGCGCGTCACCGGCAGGGCGTGTAAAATTCATTACTATTGAGCCTATTCGCGGAATCCGTTTCCCGTCCTTGGTGTATGAAGCCTGCCTGAACCCGGTAGACCATGCCCCCACCCTTTTCCCATCGCGCGGGTGGAAGTCCATGTACAAAACCCCAAGCAACGAGCCATCGGCTTCCTGCACTTCGTAGGCTTCCACTTCATCGTGGTATTTTGGCAAATCGTCCCGTTTTATAAAATTTAGCCCATATAATTTTTCCGCCACATAAAAGATACCGTTTTTAGCATTATGAAGGCTGAAATAGGGTTTAAGCCCAGTTTCGTCGAAGTTGAATTTTTTCTTGCGGAGCTTTTCAGAATAATACCACCAGTCCCACGAAGCCAGTTTAAACCCACCCCCTTCTCGATCTATTATTGCTTGCATTTCCTTTACATCCTGTTTGGCCATTTCCAAAGCTGGTCCCCAAATTTTCATCAAGAAACCGTAAACAGCTTCCGGTGTTTTGGCCATGTTGACATCGATTACATAACCGGCATAATTGTCAAACCCCAGCAATCTTGCTTTCTCGTTGCGTAAGCTTACAATTTTCCCGATTACTTCTTTGTTGTCGTTTTCGTTATCATTATCTCCACGCATAAAATAACCACGGTACAATTTTTCACGCAAATCGCGGTTGTCGGCATATTGCAGGAACGGTATCATACTTGGCTTTGCCAATGTGAAAACCCATTTCCCTTCTTCACCGGCTTTTTTTGCATCATCGGCTGCACGGGCAATAACATCATCTGGCAACCCCGACAAATCAGCTTCATTGTCGATTGCAAGCTTGAAATTTTTATTTGTTTCGGCCAGCAGGTTCTCTCCAAACTCAAGGCTCAACGAAGAGAGTTCCGTGTTTATGGCTTTCAACTTTCCTTGATCTCCTGCCGATAGGTTGGCTCCGTTACGGACAAAATCCTGGTAAAATTTTTCGGTAACTCGTAATTGTTCGGCATCAAGCCCCAAACTGGACCTTTTTTCATACACCGCTTTTACCTTTTCGAAAAGCCCGTGGTCCATCACAATGTTGTCGTGGTGTTGCGTGGTAAGAGGGGAAATCTCCCTGGCAACCGCCTGCATTTGCTCATTGGTATTTGCAGAGTTCAGGGGACCAAAAACACCGCTCACTTTATCCAACAAACCACCTGACTTGTCAAGCTCCAAAATAGTATTTTTAAAATCAGGCTCATTAGGGTTTGCAACAATGGCTTCTATTTCTGCCTGTTGCTGTTTTATGCCCTCTTTAACAGCCGGGGCATAATGCTCCTCTTTTATCTCATCGAATGGCGGCACCCCAAACGGAGTTTCCCATTCTTTAAGAACCGGGTTTCCAGTAACTGCGGCACCTCCTTTTTGTGATTTATGGCATGATGGGAATGCCAATCCGGCAATAATAAACATAAGTAGCAGTTTTTTCATTTTGGTGTTTTTTATAGTTAATATCCTGACAAAATTTTAGCAGGTTTTATTTACAAGTTATTACTACCGCAACTTGCGGACGGACAACTCTTGTAAAATCACACAAGGACTTAATCCGTAAGCCACCAGCGATCTTCAAGCCAGCCCGAAATATAATAATTTTTTGCATAAAAAATTATGACGGGAAACCCCCAGTTAATTTATCCGTAATAATTATTATGATTTACTGTTGATTTTTTGTTTTTTTACCTAAAAAAATGAGTCTCAAATATAAAGTATACCCAGAGCGTCAATTATTAGTTGATGTCCTTGAAGGGGAGCTACACATATCGGACATCCTTAAAATCAATACGGCTGAAAGCAAAAACGTTGATTTTTCAAAAATAAACAAATCGATAACCGACCTTAGGAAAGCCAGGCTAAGGCTTTCACTGAAAGAGGTTAAGGATTTTATAAAATTGCTGCAACCGGCAAATACCAATACTGATGCAAAATGGGCAGTACTGACCCATAATCAGATCCAGACAATACTGGCAATGATGCTCCGTATAGACAGCCGGTACAAAGACACGGTACGGGTTTTCCCCACGGTTAATGATTGCAACAATTTCCTTGGCATAAATTACTCCGAAGAAGAATTTGGCGACGATGATTTTGTATTTGTGAAATAGCCCCTTTCTGTCAGGAAAATTTAACACAAGTTCCATTTCCTTTATCCCAAATGTTGAAAATTTGTTATTTGGGAGATAAATTGTCAAGAATTATTTTTCTTTGCCCTAGGATATAAATTTTCATTCTGAATCTTATGCAAATAAATGGGATAGAAGAAAAAGAACTGATAAAACGCATGATTTCCGGCGACCAGACCGCCTTCGAATTGCTTTTTCGGTTTTATTATCCGGGGCTGGTAGTTTTTGCTTCGCATATTTTACTGGATTATTCAAATGCAGAAGAAATTACACAGGATTTTTTTGTGAAACTTTGGGAAAAAAGAAAAAATATTTCGAGCGCCCATTCGATAAAAAGCTACCTGTTTACCTCTGTTAAAAACAGTTCAATCAATTACCTAAACAGGGAAAAAATAAAAACAACCCTCATCCGAAAATCTGAAGCATACAATGAATGTTGATTTATTGTACGAGCCAGATGTTTACATCAATTCAGAACTTCAGGGGGAACTAAAAAAAGCATTCGGGAAGTTACCGCCCCGCACCCGCGAAATATTTAACCTAAGCCGCTTCGAAGGCTTAAAAAACGACGAAATTGCACAAAAACTGGAAATTTCCGAAGCGCACCGTTGAGACCCAGATATCAAATGCACTAAAAATACTGCGGGTTGAATTAAAAGATTTCCTCACCCTGACACTGTTTTTTGAGCTGTTAAACATATAGCCGTTTAAACAAGCAGCCCTCGCCTGCCCTTAACCCATAAACCTCACCTACAAGCATTTATACAACAACATCAATTGGGCACTAAGCCATTAATGTCCAATAAAAAAGACAGATAAAAATAAAAAATAACGTATTTTTTATACGTGTCCACCCTTGGTCGATTGTATTATATGAAAACAACAGATTTAAAAAATTTTCAATGCAGCAGGAGAACATCAACAAAAAAGCCCAAAAGAAATTTGAGGATTTTCTGGAACATCGGAAAAACATGCCCGACTCAGATAAAAAACTAGCATTAGGTGCTGTGATTGAACAAATAGGGGCTATAAATGTAGACAAAGCATTTGAAAAGGTAAACCTGCAAATCTGTCGTTCAGGGAAAAAAGTAAGGCTTCGTCCCTACCTGACCAGAATTGCCGCAGTTTTAACCCTACCGTTACTTGCTTTTACGATATGGAGCTTGTTTATACAAGAAAAAGCCACGCCGAAATATACTGAACTGACATGGCAGGAGCTAAGCAGCCCCAGCCGGGATGCGTTCACAAATTACCTTGCCCGATGGCACACAAATGTGGATAAACGCCCAAAGCAAGGTCCGTTACAGCATGCCTTTTGTCAGGGAACGCCGGGTCCATAGAACTTTCAGGCGAGGCCTTCCTTAAAGTAACACCCGACCCAAAATCGCCATTTGTGGTCAAATCGGGCAATACGGCGGTAGAAGTGCTGGGGACCCAGTTTAATATAAAAGCATATGACGACGAGAATAATATAGAGATAGCGTTAAAAGAGGGCAAGGTAAAGTTTGATGCAAAGCACAGCTCCCGGCAAAAGTCAATAGGTTTAAAACCGGGCGACCACATGGTTTTCGACAAAAAAACCGGGCAAGTCAAACTAAAAAATACCGACATAAACAAATATATTGCATGGCACGACAACGTACTGATCCTCGATGAAACCCCAATGGAAGAAGTTGCAGTGCTTTTACAAAGGTGGTATGGGGTAAAAGTAGTTATACGGGACAATGAGCTGAAAAAATACAAGTTCACCACCACGTTCGAAAACGAATCGCTTTTCAGGGTACTGGAACTCCTTGAACTGAGTTCGCCCCGACATCAAAATAAAATATAAGCCCGGGAAAATAAACAGCAAAACGGGAAAAAACAGATAAATCTACAGTACTTATAAACTTAAATAATAAATGCCTATGAAATAACCTTTAAAAAACAAAAAATCAAGAGGAAGTGCTGCTACACTCCCTCTCTAAATTAAAATCAAAGACCCACCGGTCTTAAATCATTTATTTAAAATAAACATTCAAATTTATGAAAAATATTGTTGAACCGTTGTCCTTGTTATATAAAGGGCACAGAAAAAAACTAATTATTATGCGTAATGCATTGCTGATATTTTTAATCAGTACCTTTCAGGTCCTTGCGACCGGGAGTTATTCCCAAACATCCCGGTTAAATCTGGATTTAAAAAAGGCCACAATAAAAAACATCCTTACAGCAATAGAAGACCAAAGCGAATTCTACTTTCTCTATAACAGCGAGCTTATCGATGTTACACGGAAAATCGATATTTTCCATGAAAGAGAAAAAGATAGAGGATGTATTGAACCGGTTGTTCAATAAAAACGAGGTAAATGTTGTTATAAAAGACAGGTACATTGTGCTGACCCCTGCCGATGAAATACCACAACAGGAAAAAACAATAACAGGGAAGGTCACCGATACGAAAGGGCAGCCACTGCCAGGGGTCACAATCCTGGTCAAAGGGACGACAAACGGCACGGTTACCAACATCGATGGGCAATATACCCTCTACAATATTGCACCTGAAACGGCATTGGAGTTCTCGTTTGTGGGGATGAAAACACAGGAAATACCGATTGTCGGCAAAACCACAATCAATGTAATCATGGAAGAAGAATCTATTGGGATTGAGGAAGTTGTTGCAATTGGTTATGGGACACAAAAGAAGGTCAACCTCACCGGGGCAGTTGAGCAGGTAACCGAAGAGGCATTTGAGAACCGCTCGGTTTCAAATGTTTCCCAGGCATTGCAGGGAGTTGCCCCCAACCTGAACATTACACTGAAAGATGGTAAACCAATCCGCTCATCAAGTTACAACGTACGCGGTGCAACATCCATCGGCCAGGGAGGGAATGCATTGGTTTTGATCGACGGTGTAGAAGGCGACCCTGCACTTTTAAACCCGAACGATATTGAAAGCGTATCGGTTTTAAAAGATGCGGCTTCTGCTTCTATATATGGTGCCAGGGGGAGCTTTGGGGTTGTCCTTATCACAACAAAAAAACCGCAAAAGGGAAAAATAACGGTTAACTATACCGGCAACTTTTCCATACAGAAACCAGTAGCCCTCCAAGATAATGTTACCGATGGTTATGTTTGGGCCGAACGCTTTAGGGAAGCATACTACGCATGGAATAACTACTCTAAACTTCCGAGTAAAATAAACAAAACCCAAGCATACTCCGATGCCTGGCTTGAAACATTTAAAGAAAGGAAAGAGCAGGAGATAACAGATGAAGTAGTAGTAGAAGACGATGGTACTTATACCTACTACGGAAATACCGATTTTTACGATGCATTATACAGGGACTGCTCTTTTGCGCAGGACCACAACATACTTATCTCCGGGGGGAACGAAAAAGCTGATTTTTACATTTCAAGCCGGTTTTATGATTACAACGGGCTTTTCCGCTACAACTCAGATGTCTATCAGTCTGCAAATATCCGGGCAAAAGGAAGCCTGCAGATATACGATTGGCTGAAAGTTACCAACAACATGGAATTTTCGGATATGACCTATCACAACCCTATCAATGTTGGAGAAGGAGGTTCTATCTGGAGAAATATTGCAGACGAAGGGCACCCATCCTCTGTGATTTATAACCCAGACGGCTCTTTTTCCATGTCGTCGGCTTACACTGTGGGAGACTTTATTTATGGGAAAAACGGGATCGACACCCATAAAAAAGTATTAAAAAACACCACTGGGTTCAATGCAAGTTTTTTTGACAAGAAACTTAAGGTGAACGGGGATTTCTCGTTCCGCAACTACGACAATAATTCCGCCCAAAAACGCGTGCCGATACCCTATAGCAAAACCGAGGGGGAAAGCGTTTGGTTAAGCGAAAAATATAACGATTATAAAGTATCTACCCGCAACACATTCTATACGGCAACCAACCTTTATGCAGAATACGAAAACACATTTGCAGGAGATCACTATTTTAAGGGGATGGCCGGGTACAATTACGAAACATCTAAATATGAATCTAGCTACGTGCAGCGGAACGGGTTGCTGCTAGAAGATGCCGAAAGTTTGAATTTAGCCTTGGGGGAATCTATCACTACTTCTGCCGGATACGAAAAATGGAGGATCCTCGGGTTATTTTTCCGGTTGAATTATTCTTACAAAGACCGTTACCTGATAGAAATAAATGGACGTTACGATGGTTCGTCCAAATTCCCCGAAAATGAACAATATGCTTTCTTCCCATCGGTATCTGCCGGATGGAGGCTCTCAGAAGAACCATTCTGGAATGTCGGCCAAGAGATTATTTCCAATGTAAAAATCCGTGGTTCGTACGGATCGCTCGGAAACGGGAATATTGATTCATACAGTTTCCAGGAACTTTTATCTATAAGTACCTCCGGGCGTGTGCTAAATGGGGCTAAGAATAAATACACAAGTGCACCCGACCCTATCCCGGAAGGGCTTACATGGGAAACAGCCACTACTACCGATGTCGGGATCGACTTCAGTATGATAAAAAGCAGGCTACAGTTCACCGGTGATTACTATGTACGCAAGACCACAGACATGTACACGGTTGGGGTCACGCTCCCTGATGTGTTCGGGGCCGACTCTCCGAAGGGGAATTATGCCGATATGACTACAAAAGGATGGGAAATATCTTTGAGCTGGAGAGATAAGTTCACCTTGGGCAACAGCCCACTTAGCTATAATGTCAGGGCTACCTTGAGCGACTACACCTCGACCATCGACAAATACAACAATTCCACAAATAGTTTGGACGATTATTACGAAGGGATGAAAATTGGAGAGATGTGGGGCTACAAAACTGATGGGCTTTTCCAGTCGGAAGACGAAATTGCTGACTATGTGAACACCATTATTAAATCTTCTTCAAACGGGACAATTTATCCGGGCGACATAAAATTTGTAGACAATAACAACAACGAAAAAATCGATTATGGCGATAAAACAGTTGACAACCCAGGCGACATGGTTGTCCTTGGAAATTCCAAACCCCGTTACATTTATAGTTTTATGCTCAATACCGACTGGAAAGGGTTCTTTTTTTCTGCTTTCTTCCAAGGAGTAGGAAAACAAAATTGGTTCCCTGACAAGGAATGCGGTTTCTGGGGACAGTACAACCGTCCATATAACAACTTGCCCAAGTGGCACTTAAATAATTACTGGACAGAAAATAACACGGATGCATACCTCCCCCGTTATTGCGGGTATAACAAATCTCTGGGTTATGGGAAAACCATAACAGACAGGTATCTGCAAAATGTGGCATATATACGGTTGAAAAACATCCAAATAGGATATACAATACCTAAAAGTTTGTCTTCGAAATTACGAATGCAAACCGCACGCATATATATTAGCGGGGAAAACCTCTGGGACTGGTCCCCGCTATACAAACATACCCGCGATTTTGATGTAACCAACACCCAGGGATCAGACCCCGACCTCACATCAGGCACGAGCGGAGACAACTACAGCTACCCGTTAATGAAAAGCATTTCTTTAGGGTTATCAGTAACATTTTAATAGCAAATACAATGAAAAAAATAATCTATTTTATATTGACAATAGTAATCCTTCTCCCCTCGTGTGACCTGTATGAAGAACCTGTTGACGAAATCGGGAAGGAAGCCATTTTTGTTTCAGAGGCAGGACTAGAAACTTATGTTTATTCCTTTTATAATATGATGCCTTCGGGAAGCTCCCTAAACCAAATAGAAGTCGACCTGGTTGACTTTGGCGCTATTAACTCCATAAACGATTTTATAACATTAAATGCTTACAGCGAAGAGATCAGCAGCGGCTGGGACTGGGACGACCTGCGCAATGTGAACTATTTTATTAAAAATTGCACAGATGAATCTGTCTCCGAAACAATTAGGGACAATTACATTGGGATTGCACGCTTTTTCAGGGCATACTTCTATTACGAAATGGTAAGGAAATTTGGGGATGTCCCCTGGATAGAAGAACCTCTTGACGTTGATGATGAAAAATTGTATGCTGCCCGCGATTCGCGGGAACTGGTAATGGAGAATGTATACGGAGATCTGAAATTTGCCTGTGAAAATATCACGACAACCGAAGATGCAACCGGCTCACTGGTCACAAAATGGGTGGCTTATGCATTGGCTTCCCGTGTTGCGTTATTCGAAGGGACTTACAGGAAATACCATAATTTAAGTTTATCCACTTCTGCCGATACATGGTTGCAACGCGCGGTAACCATGTCGGAATACCTTATGGCAAACTCCGGAAAAAGGATCTATACCGATGAAGGCACAGAATATTCATACCGTGCATTATTTACCAATGACTCACCCATAACGGATGAAATATTGATGGCCGTATGCTCAAGCCAAGAACTAGGGGTACTACATAATGCCAACTGGAAGTGGACATCGCCAACTTACGGGAACCGTTTTAGCATGACCCGCCCATTCATTAACACTTACCTACAGCTTGACGGCACACCATTTACAGATAAAACAGGTTGGGAAACCGAAGATTTTTACACTGAATGCCAAAACCGCGACTATAGGCTTGCACAGACAATCCGCACGCCCGGATATGCCCGCGACGGGGTGGCTACATCTCCTGACTTCTCCGGATATTCGTTCACAGGATACCAGCCTATTAAACTTTGCTTGGACGGGACAAGTTATGACAATGCTTCTTTGAACACAAATGCACTGCCTCTTTTCCGCTATGCTGAAGTATTGTTAAATTATGCCGAGGCAAAAGCCGAACTAGGGACCATGACCGATGCCGACTGGGCAAAAACAATCGGAACTTTGCGTGCACGTGCCGGAATTACCGGTGGGTTATCCGCCAAGCCAACAACTGTTGACAGCTACTTCCAATCATTCTATTTCCCAGGCATATCAGATCCTGTTATTCTTGAAATACGCAGGGAAAGAGGTGTGGAACTTTGTCTTGAAGGATTCCGTTTTGACGACCTTAGAAGATGGGACAGTGGAGATTTGCTGTTAAAAAGCTGGTATGGGATGTATATCCCCGAGCTTAATACCCCTATGGACCTTGACAAGGACGGGACATATGATGTGATTTTTTATACCTCAGATGACGGGCTGGCAGCAGCCAAAGCATTAACCGGCGACTGGGACACGGCAAAACTAACCTGTGCCACAGTGTATGTTGAAGAAGGGGAAGGAAGCTCCAGCCAATTGCAACTGGTTGAAAAAGTTGATGGTGCAGACGGTTACCTCTTGACCTGGGATAAACCAAACGACCAAAGAAGGATATGGGGCGACAAACAGTACCTCTACCCAATCCCGGCAACCGTGATGGTCAAAAACCCTAACATTACACAAAATGAAGGGTGGGAAGATGGAGCCACAAATGATTGCAATTAATAACAACAAACATTAAAAACCAGAGGATGCCAAAAAAGCAAAACCAATCTCAGGCCAATCCCTTCTTTATCCCAAAGCGAGGGGGGGGGGTTTATGCCTCCCCTTGTGGGGAAATGCCCCAGATGTACTCGCAATTGGGAACTGGGCTAACTTTTCAGGCATCCTCTTTATTAATTTAAAATTTTATATTATGAGCAATTCTAAAAAATTCATTTCAATACTGATAGCCCTTCTGGCAAGCAGCGGGATTATTTTTGCAGGGCCCAATGCCCCGCTAAATGTAGCAACGTATAATTTGAGGATGAACACTCCCAATGATGGGATAAATGCCTGGCCCAACCGGAAAGAGGAAGTAAAAAACTTGATCAGGTATCATGACTTTGATTTATTTGGGACACAGGAAGGTTTTATAGGGCAACTAAACGACCTGCTCGAAATGGAAGAGTATGATTACATTGGACATGGCCGTGACGATGGGGAACAGGCTGGTGAACATTCAGCCATATTTTATAAAAAAAATCGTTTCAAAGTCCTTGAATCGGGAGATTTCTGGTTAAGTGAAACCCCTGACAAACCAGGGCTTGGCTGGGACGCGACTTGTTGCAACAGGATTTGCTCGTGGGGGAAATTCCGGGACTTAAAAACATCGAAAGAATTTTTCTTCTTCTCTGTCCATTTCGACCACCAGGGAGTGACAGCAAGAAAAGAATCGGCAAAATTAATGGTCAAAAAAATCAAGGACATTGCCGGAGGATGCCCTGTATTTTGTGTCGGTGATTTTAACTCTACCCCAGAAACAGAACAAATTGCCACCATGAAAAGCCTGCTTATCGATTCTCGACAAATATCGTCCATGCCCCCTTACGGGCCGGAAGGCACTTTCAACAACTTTCGCCTTGATGCCCCAATGAAAAACCGGATTGACTATTTATTTGTAAGCAAACACATTAAAATATTAAAATATGCAGTATTAACAGACAGTAAAAACCAAAGATACCCTTCGGACCACCAACCGGTCGTAATTAAAGCACTAATAAAATAAGTAAATTTATTTTAATTAAACAGTTTCTGTACAAGTCCGGCCCAATTTCCTATTTTTGCACAACTTAAATAAATTAAATGCCAGCCTTGCGGGAGTCAATTGACAGGTTATTGCGTAACGAATTTTACAGAAATATACTTAGCCTTTTTTCGGGGATGTTCTTGGCGCGTTTATTCCCCGCCCTTTTTGCGTTGTTGATTGTACGGATATACTCTCCAGGCAATTTTGGGATTTTTGTTTTGTACTTTACTATTGCTTCTGCACTTTCCATAATTTCAACAGGGAGATATGAAAGTGCAATCATACTGGCAGGGACGGAAGACGAAAAAAGGCATATCTTTTGGCTTTCGCAAAAAATCAATGCCCTGGTCAATGCCCTTGCGGCAATATTAATTGTCCTGTATATTTTGCTTGCGGGCATACCGGGGAAACCAACAATCTTGCTTTTGCTGCTTATCCCGGTATTTTCTTTCTTTTTTGCGTCTATCCAGCTTTTGCGGAATATTTTTATCAGCAATAAACAGTTCAAAAAACTTTCTTTTCTTGAAATAGCCAGATCGCTTTCTACTGGCGTTCTCCAATGCTTGTTTTTTGTTTTTCCTGAAACTGGGCTATTTCTCGGGGCGGTTATTTCACAGATCCTTGTTTTTCTTATTTATGCGCGCAAGATCCCGGAAACATCGTGGCATGGCAATTTCGGTTTTACAAAAGAAGAAGTGGGGTACGGCAAGCGTTATGTCGATTTCCCGAAATATTCTGTAATGGCAGAAGTGTTTAATTTCTTAAGCAGCCAGCTTCCCGTTTTTATAATCAAACCCTTTTTCGGCCCGGCAATGCTGGGTTTGTATTCATTCCCGCACCGCTATATAAAAACCCCCGTACAGTTGTTGAGCTCATCAATTTCCAGGGTTTATGTACAAAAGGCACAATCGTTAAAAAACAATATCGACGAATTAGGGGACATAACTTTGTCACTTTTCAAAAAACAATTCATAACAGGGATTGTCCCTTTTGCGGTATTGGGGCTTTGGGGCGGGCAAATATTCCGTTTTGTTTTTGGCGCCGAATGGGAATTTTCAGGGTTTATGGCCCAACTTATCACCCCGTGGGTATTCGCGGTAATGCTCAGTTCCCCCTTGTCGTCAATAATGGTCGTTATGGAGAAACAAAAACTCTCAATGTTTTACAATGTTTTATTGTTCGTGTCCAGGGTTGTTTGTTTACTGACTGGAGCAATTATTTTTAAAGACATTGCGTGGGCTGTTGGTTTGTACAGCTCCATAAGCTTTGTTTTTTTTGTTGCCCTGTTGATATATTCATTAAAGCTGGCAGGGGCAAGCCTGGTGCAAACAGCTAAGTTTGTTTTAAAAACCTTAATAATAACCTTGCCCCCTTTAATCATACTAAGGCTATGGATATGACACCAAAAATCAGTCTTGTAAAATACAACTGGGTTTCTGATGGGATAATTTCAGTTACAGGTTACACCTGGTTGGGCGGGGAATATGTTTCAGGGGAGGCGTTCCTAAAACTGCTGGCCCAAAACTCAGGTTCTTTTGGAGACATGGCAAAACTGGCGGGCCGCCTTAACGGGCAGTTCTCTTTTACCATAAAAAAACAGTCCGAAGTGTGGGCAGCGTGCAGCCATACCTGGAGTTACCCGCTTTTTTACCATCACAGCAAAAATGAAATATTTGTTTCAGACGATCCGGAAGTTTTAATAAAAGAATTGCCCAGCCCGGGGATCGATACTTTTTCAAAAAAATATTTTTTATTGTTTGGGGTAACACCGCAAAACAATACCTTAATCCAACAGGTTTGCCAGATAATGCCAAGGGAAATTTTGAGGATAAAAGCTTCGGGGGCCGAAGGGGCTTTATTTTTTAATCCGGTGGGAAGAACGCCTTCCCTGGAAGTCGGGGGAGAAAAATTCCACCAATGTGTACGGGCTTTATTTGAAAGGTATTTCAATTATCTAAAAAACAAACATGTGCTCCTGCCCTTGACCAGTGGTTACGATTCCCGCATGTTGGCATGTTTGTTAAAAGAGTTTGGGCATAAAAATGTGTTATGCGCAACCTGGGGAAGGAAAGGGAATGCAGAACTCGCCATCGCAAAAAAAACGGCAAACCAACTGGGATACCCACATGTTTCTGTTGAGTACAATACCGGGTTGGTTTCGGGGTTTATAAAAGAGGGGCAATTCTTTGACTACGTAAAATATGCCGGGCATTGCTCTTCAATGCCTTTCCTTCAAGACTATTTTGCCATTGATTATTTGAAAAAAAAACAGTTGGTGACGGAAAGTACAGTGGTTATGCCCGGACATTCAGGATTTTTCGCAGGTTCGCACCTCGATGCAAAAATGGGGACAGCAGGCAACAGTTACCCGCTTTCAAAAATTATAAATAAATACAGTTCGTCTTATCCCTTAAAGCCCAAAGACAGGAAAGAAGTAGAAAGGCATATACTGGATCATTTTTTTGCCGGCAACGACACCTGCCCATGGCAGAAATTTGAAAAATGGGACTTTCAGGACAGGCAGTGCAAATTCATAAGCAATTCAAACCATGCTTGGTTCTTTGTTGGGCTAGAGGTATTAATGCCGCTGTTCGACAAAGACTTTGTCAATTTTTTCAAGCAGGTGCCTTTCGGGCAGAAACATGGAAAAATTTTCTATAACACAACCCAGGAAAACAAAATTTTCATCCCACACAAGGTAAATTTCAGCATTAGGGATAAGGTACAGAAGCCCCAAGGCAATTTCGATTTCCTGAAAAACTTGGTTTTAAAATCCTCTCCTGCCTTTGTTAAAAATTTTTATTACCAAATGGATGATGATATTTATTACCGTGAAATTACGCGGGAATTGAGAAATGCCACAGGTACATCCCACTACAAAAAACCAGTAAGGCCTAATTCCTACAACTGCTATATCATACAATGGTATTTACATTATTTGTGTACAATGAGGAAATGACAAGGCGTACTTGCAGGGACACCGCCATTTTCTGCCCCCATCAAAAGGAAGGCAATCGATTTATAAGCCACAAATCCCGAAAAATAAAATATTTGCAGTACTGAAATAAACTGCCCATCGGTGCGGGGACGGCATCATTTTACTAAAAAAATCCGTAAAAACAGGACATCAAAGGCAAAATAAATTATTTTTTATAACATAATTTTTTACATGGGATTTAGCAAACCCTAGTATCCTTTTCACGTATCATACATAAAATTAAGGTACAACGGGACTAGCTTATGATTTCTCAATTTCCATCAATATTTAAAGCACTGGGGGCATGAACTACATGTCAAATAGCATATTGGCATATATCCCCCATAAAGCGAAGCATAAAAAAGCTGCACTGAAGCAGATCCTTCGTTTTCAAAAATTATTAAATATGCGGATATTCATCTTGGATATCCTGGAAAAATCTTCATTCCTTTCTTTAAGTTTCCAACAGCAAAAGCTGGAGGCAATACAAACAAACGCCAAACAACAATTAGTCGTTTTTTTAGAAAAAGTTATAAAAAAAGACATGCCCGATGAATTTATACCGCGGATTCAAATGGGTGAAACATTAACAACATTAATAAAGGAATCAAAAAAAGGCGGGTATGATTTTTTGGCCCTGGACAAAAATGAAAGCGGGCTCAAGAAAACAAATATAAATAAACTTATCAGCCGCTCATACTGCCCGGTTTTATTAACCAGCAAAGACTACCCATTCAAAAAAGTAAAGAACATAATCATCCCGGTAGATATTTCTCAAGAAACCCGGAAAAAATTGCTGTGGGCTACTTTCTTTGCAAAGAAATTTAATGCAAGGGCCATAATTGTTTCAGCCTTAAATATCAATATTGACGAAAATAAAAGCCTGGCCAAGAAAAATGCCGACAAGCTTAAACAAATGTTGGTAAAAAGGGGGGTTGAATGCGATGTTAAAATATTAAAAGCACATGGCCAACCCAACCATAAAGTTATCCTCGATTATATAAGTGAGGCAAAACCAGAGCTTGTAATGATCAGGACACACCAGGAATCAATTTTTGCCGACAGCCGCATAGGGCAATTTGTTGCCGAAATAGTACATGGTTGCCACATGCCCGTTTTTACGGTTGGGCATTCTGTCCGTACCATACCTTTGGATAATGTGTAAAATTAAATAATATAAAACTTCAACTAAATAGCAATGGCAGACAAGTTACAGGAAATAACAGAGAAAATATATAACGAAGGAGTTGTAAAAGCCCGGGGCGATGCCGAAAAAATCAAAGAAGAAGCAAAAACCGAGGCGGAAAAAATAATCGGGGCAGCAAAAAAACAAGCTGCCGAGATTATAAACAAAGCCAAATCAGAGGCCGGCGAACTAAAAAGCAATGCAGAGTCGGAAATGAAGTTGGCCGCACGGCAGTTTATTAGCCAGTTAAAACAACAGGTTACCGACCTGGTATCGGCGCAGCAGGTAGATTTGCCTGTAAGGGAGGCATTCTCCGACAACGAGTTTGTGAAAAAGATCATACTCACCATTGTGGAGAATTGGAAATCAGACGAACCCGGGAAAATGGACGTAAAAGTCCTTGTGCCTAAAAACGAGCTCAACGATTTAACCAACATGTTAAATACACGGGCAACCGAGGCAATGAAAAACGGGCTTGATATCAGCGTGGACACAAAATTGAAAGCTGGTTTTAAAATCGGGCCTAAAGACGATCGTTTCGTAATACGCTTTACCGATGCTGATTTCGAAAATTACTTTAAAGCCTATTTCAAAGAAAAGACACAAAAATTATTGTTCGGACAGGAATGAACAATAACCGTCATAAAATTAGGATGATATACTAACAACCGGGGTTTAAATTAAAACATCCGGAAACAGGTTACCATTTTATTTCTGAATATGTTTAAAAAGAATTATTATTGCTTAATAGCCGGATTGCCAGATTTGTTTTTTAACGAACTCAAAACTGGGACAACACCTGTGGCATTCCGCGAATCACTGGAAAACGACCTTGCCCCGGCCGATTTTGAACTTGCAAAGTTACTGTTCCTGCCCGATGACAACGAAAACCTGCTGTCCCTGCTGTTCAATACCGGCGCAGCTTTTAACGGCTCAGGCAATTACTCTCAAAAATTCATGGAAGGACAGATCGAAAAACCTGCCGACCTACCCGGATATATGCTCTGCTTCCTGAAATGGGCAAAAAACGAAGGAATCAGGGAATGGAGCCTGGCCGCCGAGAACAAACTGCACACGCTCTTTTATGAATTTGTTGCCGGGGCAAAGAACGAGTTCTTGAAGCAATGGTTTCTGTTTGAATTAAAAACCAAAAACCTGGCTACGGCATTAAATTGCCTTGATTACAGATACGAGATGTCCAAACACCTTATCAACATAAAAGAAAGCAGTATTGTAAACTCGCTACTGCTTGGAAACCGCTTAAAACCAGAATATTTTGAAGACGAAATACCTTTTGCCGATGAAATAATAAGGGTAAGCGAAGTTGGCACTGACATGACAGAAAAGGAAAGGAACATCGACAAAATAAAGTGGGACTACCTCGATGAAAACACCTTCTTCCACTATTTCACAATTGAAAAGATATTGAGCTATATAATAAAACTAAAAATAACCGGGCGGTGGATGAAACTTGACAAAAAAACAGGCGAGGCACTGCTCGAAAAATTAATTTCCGAATTAAAAACAAGTTACGAATTTCCGGAGGAATTCAGTATTGCAAAATAGAAACACATGGGCACAAAAGGAAAAATAACCGGAATTATATCAAACCTGGTCATGGTTGAATGCGACGGACCGGTATCGCAAAACGAAATATGTTTTATTGCACACCCCGAGGCAAAGCTTATGGCAGAGGTCATCAGGATTGGGGGCAAGACCGCATATGTCCAAGTTTTTGAAAGCACCCGCGGCTTAAAAACAGGCACAGGCGTGGACTTTACCGGGCACATGCTGGAAGCCACCCTGGGGCCCGGCATATTGTCGAAAAACTTCGACGGGCTGATGCACGACCTGGACAAAATGACCGGAGTTTTCTTGCAAAAAGGAGATTACACCCCTGCACTGGAAGACGACAAACTTTGGGAGTTCAAGCCAATAGCCAAAGAAGGCGACGAAGTTTCTGCCGGGTCGTGGCTTGGCGAGGTCTCCGAAAACTGGGTCCCCCATAAAATAATGGTGCCTTTCCGTTTTGAAGGGACTTTCAAAATAAAAGAAATAGTGACGGGCGGCGAATATAAAATCAACGACACCATTGCCGTACTTACCGATCGGGAAGGGCATGGACACAAAGTGACCATGGTACAAAAATGGCCGGTGAAAATCCCGATAAAAGCCTACACCGAAAAACCGCGCCCGTTTAATTTCATGGAAACAGGGATACGGGTCATCGACAGCCTTAACCCAATCGTGGAAGGTGGGACAGGTTTCATACCTGGGCCTTTCGGGACGGGGAAAACAGTACTGCAACACGCACTTTCGAAACAAGCAGAAGCCGACATGATTGTAATGGCAGCCTGTGGCGAACGTGCCAACGAAGTGGTGGAAATATTTGCAGAGTTCCCCGAACTGGACGACCCAAGGACGGGAAGGAAGCTCATGGAACGGACAACTATTATCGCAAACACATCGAACATGCCAGTTGCCGCCCGCGAAGCTTCGGTTTACACGGCAATGACCATTTCTGAATATTACAGGTCGATGGGGCTAAAAGTATTGCTTCTTGCCGATTCCACCTCGCGCTGGGCACAGGCCCTCCGCGAAATGTCGAACAGGATGGAGGAACTCCCCGGGCCGGATGCGTTCCCGATGGACTTGCCCGCAATTATTTCAAGCTTCTACGCACGTGCAGGTTTTGTTTACCTAAACAACGGGAAAACCGGATCGGTGACCTTTATCGGCACTGTTTCGCCCGCCGGGGGAAACCTGAAAGAGCCGGTAACGGAATCGACAAAAAAAGCCGCCCGCTGTTTTTATGCCCTGTCGCAGACACGTGCCGACAGCAAACGATACCCGGCCATCGATGCGGTCGACAGCTACTCGAAATACCTCGAATACCCCGAGTTCCTGGAATTTATGAAAGACAATATCTCTCCCGACTGGGTGGACAACATCATCCTCGCAAAAAACATCCTCATCCGCGGCAGGGAAGCTTACGAACAAATAAACATACTGGGAGACGATGGAGTGCCAGTTGACTACCACGTGATTTTCTGGAAATCGGAAGTGATAGACTTTGTAATCCTGCAACAAGATGCGTTCGACAAAGTTGACGCTTCAACGCCAATCAAACGGCAAAAATACATGATGGACAAAGTAATCGACGTTTACAACACCGATTTTGAATTTGAATCATTTGAGGAAGTGAACCCCTATTTCAAAAAAGTGATAAACGTGTTCAAACAAATGAACTACTCTGAGTTCGACAGCGGCAACTTCAAAAAATACGAGGCAGAACTTGAGGTGTTGGTAAACGAGAGAAAAAAAGAAAAAGCAGAAATAATTTAACCAAAATACAGGATGGAAACCACAGCATTTCAGAAAATATATACAAAAATAGAACAGGTTACCAAGGCAACCATTACCCTCCATGCCACCGATGTGGGCAACGAAGAAATGGCTGTCGTGAACGACCGTTTGGCACAGGTAGTTAAAATAGAAGGAGACTTGATTACGCTCCAGGTTTTCTCCGGGACAGAAGGTATCCCGACCAATGCGGAGGTGGTTTTCTTGGGCCATTCTCCGCAACTATCGGTGAGCGACGAACTGGGCGGGCGTTTTTTCAATGCCTACGGGCAGCCAATTGACGGCGGGCCGGAAGTAGCAGGGAAAAAAGTGGAAACAGGCGGACCTTCGGTAAACCCGGTAAGGAGGGAACAGCCCTCGGAACTCATTACCACCGGCATTGCAGGTATAGACCTGAACAACACATTGGTGACCGGACAAAAAATACCGTTTTTTGCCGACCCCGACCAGCCATACAACCAGGTGATGGCAATGGTGGCACTGCGCGCAAAAGCCGACAAGATTATCCTTGGCGGGATGGGAATAACAAACGACGACTACCTGTTTTTCAAGAACGTGTTTGAAAACGCCGGGGCAATAGAACGCATAATAAGTTTTGTGAACACTACCGAGAACCCTCCGGTAGAACGCTTGCTTGTGCCAGATATGGCCCTTTCCGCAGCCGAATATTTTGCCGCAGAGAAAAACCAAAACGTCCTTGTACTGTTGACAGACATGACGCTCTATGCCGATGCGTTGAGCATCGTTTCCAACCGCATGGACCAAATCCCGTCGAAAGACAGCATGCCCGGCTCGTTGTACAGCGACCTGGCGCGGCTATACGAAAAAGCGGTACAGTTCCCCAGCGGGGGCTCAATAACAATTATCGCCGTCACTACACTGTCGGGCGGCGACATCACCCATGCCATCCCAGATAACACAGGTTACATTACGGAGGGGCAATTGTTCCTCCGTAAAGACACCGACATAGGGAAGGTAATCGTTGACCCGTTCCGGAGCCTGTCGAGGCTAAAACAGCTCGTAATAGGCAAAAAAACGCGGGAAGACCACCCGCAGGTCATGAACACGGCAATAAGGCTTTTTGCCGATGCCGCCAACGCCAAAACAAAAATCGAAAACGGCTTCGACTTGACCGATTACGACAAAAGGACAATGAGCTTTGCCAAAGAATATTCTGAAAAACTCCTGGCCATAGACATCAACATCGAAGTGGAAAAAATGATCGACACCGGCTGGGAATTGTTCAACAAATACTTCTCTGTGGCAGAAATAGGCATCAAATCAGAATTAGTCGAGAAATACGGGAAGAAGTAGACTGCATCCCAAAAACTTAAGTCATGGAAAATCAATTGGTTACCATTCTAAGAATAACAAAGCCACAAGTTGGTAGCTTTGTAAAAAACAGGTTCGAGCAGGAGGGGATTGAATGTTTTTTTACCAATGAAGGGATGACCATGGGCAGTGCGTACAATCCTAACGAAATCCTTTTAAAAGTAAAAACTTCAAAATCAGAAAAAGCAATCAGGCTGCTTTTACAAATACATAAGGAACATGATCTGGATTCAATAGAAGAGGACAGTTCATATGCCCAAATGAAAAAAATCCTTTTCCCTGTAAAAATAGGTGAAAATTCTTTGCAGCTTTGCAAATATGCTATCTCGGTGGCGCAAAAAAACAATGCCGAGATAAAGCTTCTGTACGTTTACGAAGATCCTATCATACACGAATCTGCCAAACACACCGCATCGTGGGAAAAGCATGTAAAGATGGAACTTCAGGATGCGCATAGAAAAGCCCAACAGAAGCTGGTCGGGTTCAGCCTGGAGATAAAAAAAGAAATACCGGAGGGGCTGTTAAAGTCGGTTAACCTACATTACCGTATGTTGAAAGGGATACCGAAACATGTAATTACCGATGCCGCCAAGAGGTACAAACCCGATGTCATTTTCATGGGCAGCAGCGGAAAATATAAAACGGCAACAGAATTCCAGGGGAAAACCATTGCCAAGGTTATTGATGGCACCGACTTTCCGGTTTTAGTAGTCCCCCCAAGAGCTGCTTTCACTGACAAAGAAAAGATAAACATAGTGTATGCTACTGATTTTTATGATTCCGACAATTCATCGTTAAATAAATTGCTGGGGGTTTTCCAGGCCTATGAGAAACAAATTTATTGTGTCCACATAAATTCGAACAACAGCCCGCACCTTCAGGAAAAAGTTGGCGAACTAAACAAAATGCTGGCTGGTGCATATAGTGCCCATAACATAAAATGTATACTTATAGAAAGCGACAATGTTGTAAACGGGATTAAATCGTTCGCAAAAGAAAATGCCATAGACATCATCTCGTTTTCAAAAATAAAACGCCCGGCTTTTTATAAGATATTCCATTCAAGCCTTTTCGACAGGATAATCTCTCTTGAAGGTATACCAATGCTTATTTTCCCTGTATAATTCAAAATAAAAAAAATTGGCTTTAAAATTTCAATATAACAAAACGGCGCTGCAACAATTAAACAAGCAGCTAAACATTAGGTTACGGGCCCTTCCTACCTTAAAGAACAAGGAAGCCGCACTGCGCATGGAGGTAAAAAAAGCCAAGGACAAAATCCACAGGCTGGAGGGAGACTTGCGCTCAGAAATATCAAAACAGGAAGGCTCGGCAGGGCTATGGAACGAATTTCCTGAAAACCTGGTAAGTGTTGCGGACGTAAAACTATCGACAAAAAAAATTGCCGGGGTAAAAATACCGGTTTTTGAAGAAGTTGTTTTTACAGAAAACGATTTTAGTATTTTTGAAAAACCCAAGTGGTTGCCCAACGGTATTTCTATCGTGAGGAACTTGGCTAAAATCGGCACAGAGAAAGAATTTTATGTCAGGAAAATGATCCTGCTCGACTATGCCCGCAGAAAGACCACGCAAAAAGTAAACCTTTATGAAAAGGTACAGATCCCCGGATATGAGGATGCCATTCGAAAAATCAAACGGTTTTTGGAAGATGAAGAAAACCTTTCGAAATCGGCACAAAAAATAGTAAAAAAACGACAGCAAAAACAACGGGAGGCACTTCAATGATTGTTCCGATGCACAAATATTATTTCCTGGTATTCCACAAAGAATACAACCAGTTCCTGGAAAGCGTCCAAAAGTTGGGAGTAGTCCACGTGACTGAAAAGGAGGTTGATTTTACCGATGAGATCAAAGGGAAACACAGAGCCATTGAACAACTGGAAAAAACCATAGCTTACCTCGAAAAGAGGGATGTAGAACAGTTGGAAAACGCAAGCACCGGCTCGGATGGTTTAGTGATAATGGACGAGGTATCCAAAAAACAGAAAGAACTGGAGGTATTGGGGCAGGAGCTGGAAGAAGAAGAAAAAGAATTAAGGAAGGCTGCACCGTGGGGCAACTTTTCATATGAAATACTGGAGAAGTTAAATAAAGAAAACTTGCGTGTCAGGTTTTTTACCGGCACAAAAAAGAAATTTAACGAATGCCTGGAAAAGGGTAACGCTGCCGAGATAGTCTCAGAAAAAGAAAACCAAGTGTTTTTTGTTATAATGCAGCACAACAACGAGGAGATCGGATGTGAACTGGACGAAGTTGATCCGCCCAAAATCCCATACCAGGGCATTAAAGTTAAATGCGACAAGCTTGAAGGACAAATAAAAACAATCAACCAGCAACTGGACGATATTGCGGCAAAAAATATCCCATCGATGGAAAAAACACGTATGGGGCTAATCGAATCCCTCCAGTTTGAGAAGGTAAAACTAAACACATCAAAAGAAGCTGACGAAAAGCTAATGATACTGGAGGGATGGGTGCCTGCCACAAAAAAAACACTTATCGATGGGTTCTTGGAAGAAAGCAACGTACTCTCTTATTCACGTAAGGCGACACCCAAAGACAACATACCCGTACTTCTTAAAAACAACCGGTTTGGGAAGCTGTTCGAACCTGTTGGCAATATGTTTTCGCTTCCCGATTATAACGAACTGGACCTGACCATATTTTTCGCCCCGTTTTTCATGCTGTTTTTCGGTTTTTGCCTGGGCGATGCCGGGTATGGGTTGCTTTTTCTTGTTGGGGCAGGGATATATAAACTGAAAGCAAAAAAAGAGGTAAGGCCATACTTGTCGCTCATCCAATTCTTAGGGCTGGCGACAATTGTTTTCGGCTCTATATCTGGTACTTTTTTCGGCATTAACCTAATAGAGGCAGAGATCCCCCTGCTCAAAAACGTTAAAGGTTTGTTCCTCGACCCTGGAAAAATGTTCAACCTGTCGCTTGTAATTGGGGGCATTCAAATTGTTTTCGGGCTGTTCGTAAAAGTAGCCAACCAGACCAAACAATTCGGGTTCCAATATGCACTGGCGACAATTGGCTGGTTAATAGTATTGATGGGCGGTATAATTTACTTCCTGCTGGTAAATTCAGGCCTTATGCCCGGGAACAAGGCAATACTATATACAATACTTTCTGCCGGTGCTTTTTTTATCCTGTTTTTCAGCGACCCGAAAGCAAATGTTTTTTCGCGTGTCGGTTCCGGGATTTGGGACATTTACTCTACCGTGACAGGTATTTTTGGCGACCTGCTGTCGTACATCAGGCTTTTTGCACTGGGCTTGTCAAGTGCCATACTTGGTTTTGTGATAAACGACATCGCTTTGCAAATATTAGGATCTTCGAAAATACTTGGACCTGTTTTTTTTGTTGTTTTCTTGCTCTTGGGCCATACGCTCAACATACTGATTTCATCACTGGGGTCGTTTGTGCACCCCATGCGACTGACCTTTGTCGAATTTTATAAAAACGCCGGGTTTAAAGGCGGAGGAGAAGAATATAAACCATTTTCAAAATAAAAAAACATAAACTAAATAAAAATTAAAAGGAGAGAAATTATGACAACTGCAATTATTTTGGCTTATATCGGACTGGCAATTATGCTTATCTTTTCAGGAGTTGGCAGTGCCGTTGGTGTATCAAAAGGAGGAAATGCCACTGTTGGCGCACTCAAGAAAAAGCCCGACAAATTCGGGAGTTACCTTTTATTAAGCGCGCTGCCTGGCACACAAGGCCTGTATGGCTTTGCCGGGTTCTTTATAATCAACAGCCAAGGAATAATATCGGCTGAAATGAGCATGTTGCAGGGGGTTGCAATATTGGCTGCCGGCCTGACACTCGGTTTCGTGGGATTCTTTTCGGCACTGAACCAAGGGGGGGTCACCTCAAACGGCATAGCAGGTATCGGCTCGGGCCACGACATTTTTGGCAAAACCATGGTATTGGCAGTTTTCCCAGAACTTTACGCAATTATTGCTTTTGCAGCAACATTCCTAATAAGCATGAGTTTATAAACAACAGGAAAAACACCCTTACCATCAAGACGCTAAGGCACTTAGACAATATATAAATCTTTGTCCCTTAGCGTTTTTTGTTGCGGCTTGACACATGTTTTCTTTTAAACCCACATAATAAAAATGCCATCAACCTGAGCTGAGTCCGGTTAAAAACCTTGCCTCGGCCCCAACTAATTTTTAGCAGAAATTGGTACAGGTTTTTGATAAATATGGGCAGTTTCGACAAACCGCTCCCTCTCAGAAGCCTTTGGCTTTCATCAAGCGGTTGAGCTGTTGCCACCCTATACCTTTGCTGAAATTTGCCGCTGCCCCCGGCTCTAGTTTGTCTATCAATACCTGGTGCATGCCCAAGCGTTTTATGCGCTTTTTCAATATGGCATTTTCTTTGTTTTCTTCTGCCACCATGCCCGCATAAACCACATTAAACCATATTTCTACCTCCAGTTGGTCTTCCTTGTAAAATTGGCTCAACAAAAATATAAGTTTGAAAATATCTGGGTCAACCTTTGCGGTTGTACGGTTGAAAAAGGCCACAAAATCATCATAAATCTTTTGTGCGCCATGCTTCTCCCCTAATTTGCCCAAGCGCGAGAAATACTGTACATCTGAAGGGGCAAACCGCACTCCCGAAGGTTTGGTGACATAAACACACCAGTCATCAAAACTACCGGTATCGAATTCAATAAAACCGCCGTTACTAAATGTATTTAACTTCCGGGGCATAAAACAATCCTTTTTTCAAAGGTAAAAATATGAATTTTATCCCTTTTTCCCTCAGGCTACGCAGGTATTCATTAACTTTCCCCGGGCATAGCTCAGTTTTATAAAAAGGGATCATTGAATTTTTAAAAAATGACTACATTGTCACTTTGTACAAAAAATTATTCTTAGAAAGGCATTGGCTATGAAAAAAAATGTATCCCTGTCTATTATTTTATTACTACCTGTTTTCCTTTTGGCACAGTCTGAAAAAAAGCCCCTTACCCATGAAGACATACTGAAATGGGAACGGATTACCGAACAACACATTTCAAACAACGGGAAATACATCGTTTACAAAAAGGAACCCTGGGAAGGAGACCCAACACTTGACATAACGACATGCTCCGGAGAAAGGCAGGCCTCCGTGAAATGCGGGCATAATGCAAAAATAACTTTTGATTCAAAATTTGTGGTTTTTTCGCTGAAAACACCGGAGGGCACAATTAGGGCATTGAAACTAAAAAAGGAAAAAAAAGAAAATTTCCCTAAAGAAGCCCTTCTTGTTTATAACCTTGGGACAGGGCAAACCGATACGGTAAATAACTTAAAAACGGTTAAAGTGCCAGAAGAATGGGCGGGCTGGATTGCCTGGCAAACAGAAACCCCAAAAGACACAACAAAAAAAGAGCCAACACCGGATAAAAAAGCCCCCCAAAAGGCATTCCCGCTTTTTGTCAAAAATATGGGCACGGGCGAAATATATGAATTCCCTGCGGTTAGCGATTATGTTTTTGCAGAAGAAAAAGAAGTGCTTGCTTTTGCCTCTGAGGGGAAAGACAGTACGTTCGGTGCAGGCATTTACCGTTTTGATCTGTCTAAAAACATTCAACAAAAAATATGGGGAGGGAAAGGTGGCTATAAACAACTCTCGGTATATAGGACAGGAGATAAAATAGCTTTCCTTGCCGACATCCCTGGGGAAAATAAGGCCACGCCCGGTTACGGAATATATTTATGGGACGGTGGCAACACGGCATCGGAAATACTGACAAACGAGAACAAAGCTATCCCTGAGAACTGGGAAATAAGTGAAAACGGGCAGCTTTTTTTCTCTGATTCAGGCAGTCGGCTGTTTTATGGTACTGCCCCGCAAAAAACCCCGAAAGACACCACAACCCTCGAAGAGGAAATGCCGATACTTGATGTTTGGACATGGAACGAAGAGGAGTTGCAAACAGTTCAGCTGAACAACCTTGATCGCGATCTGAAAAAAACATACTTGGCGGTATTTCATACCAACGGACAGAAAGCAGTACAACTTGAGACCAGGCAATTTTCGGGGATCAAGCAAATCAGAAACGGAGATTCCGACAAACTAATTGCATGGTCTGGGCGCCCCTACGCCATACAAAGCATGTGGGAGGGACCTCCTGGACATAATGATTTTTACTTGATAGATATATATACAGGCAAAGCAGAAAAAATAAATACCGATGTCAGGGCCACGCCCAGGGTTTCGCCCGAAGGGAATTATGTGTACTGGTACAACGCGGCCGACACAACATGGAACACATTCAACATAAAAACAGGGGATGTGTGCAAAATAACATCACCTGGGACCATACAGGCAGCCAACGAACTGAACGATGTGCCGAACCTGCCCAATGCATACGGGACTGCCGGTTGGTTAAAAAACGATGCCGCCATCCTTATAAACGACCGGTTTGATGTATGGAGAGTTGATCCTGGGGACAAGGCAGCTCCGGTAAACATCACAAAAAATGGCAGGCCTCAAAACATTTCGTACCGAGTGTTCAACCTAAAAAAACACAGGCGACCAGAAGGACTAGACCCAGAAGAACCTTTATACCTAAAAGGGCATAACGAAATTACACGCGAAGATGGTTTTTATGTGCTCGACATGGGAAAAAGTGTACCAAAAGAATTAATTTCCGGAGAATTTAAGTTAGGCACACCTAAAAAAGCAAAAGACGCAGAAGTGGTTGTTTTTACTAAAGAAAATTTCCAAACATACCCAAACCTTGTTACCGCTGATCTTAAATTTAAAAAACAGGTACAGATAAGCGATGCTGCCCCGCAACAAAAAGATTTTTTATGGGGGACTGCCGAACTTGTTTCATGGACTTCACTGGACGGGCGGAAAATGGAAGGCATGTTGCACAAACCGGAAAATTTCGACCCATCGAAAAAATACCCGATGATAGTAAATTTTTATGAAAAAAGTTCACAGGGACTGTACGGTTACCGGATGCCTGAAAACCACCGTTCAACCATAGATTACCATTATTACACAAGTAACGGATACCTGGTTTTTAACCCCGACATATATTACAAAACAGGCTATCCGGGCGAAGATGCCTTCAGTTGTGTGATGCCAGGGATCACATCTTTGATTGAAAAAGGTTTTGTGGATGAGGGACACATAGGCGCGCAAGGGCACAGTTGGGGAGGGTATCAGGTGGCCTACCTGGCTACACGGACTAATTTGTTTGCAGCCATAGAGTCCGGGGCCCCAGTTGTAAATATGTTCAGTGCTTACGGGGGGATCCGCTGGGGGTCGGGATTGAACCGCTCGTTCCAGTATGAGCACACCCAGAGCCGCATTGGCAAATCAATTTGGGAAGCACCGTTGCGCTACCTCGAAAATTCGCCGCTGTTCACCATTGACAAGATAAATACACCTATTTTAATTATGCACAACGACGATGACGGTGCAGTGCCATGGTATCAGGGGATAGAATTTTTCATCGGGCTGCGCAGGCTGCAAAAACCGGCATGGCTGCTCAACTATAACGAAGCCGACCACTGGCCATTAAGGATATGTGACAAAACCGATTTCCAAATACGGATGGCACAGTTCTTCGGCTACTACCTGAAAGGAAAGCCCATGCCCAAATGGATGAGAGAGGGCATCCCGGCAGCAAAAAAAGGAATTGAACTTGGGTATGGAACAGAGGATTGAAATATTTTTCCGGGATTACGCCTGGTAAAGTGACTCAAGCAAATCCCTTGTTTCAGTATTATATATCCCGTCAATGTCCAGGTTGGGTTTACGTGTTTGAAGTTCTTTTATGCCTGTTTCGGTCTTGGGGCCAAAGAAACCGTCAGAGGTGCCTACGTCTATTTTTAACAGCTTTAAGGCATCTTGCAAGAGTACCACTGCCTGTCCGCGGCTACCTTTTTGTAATATTGGATCGGGGATGGCAATTTTTTTTGACGGAGCCAGGCGTTGATAAGAAAGTACTGTATTTAAACGGTAAGCCGAAACAGAAACCCTGTTTCCCTGGTTGCCGCCTAAACAATATGCCCGTTTCTTGTCTGTAGAAATCCCAAGGAAAAACCCGACATGCCCTTTCCACGACTGGGGGCTTTCGCGCCAGAAAACAACCACATCGCCGGGTTCGGGCGAAGTAACCCTCTCGCCTATATTTAACCACGAACGTGCGTTCGCCTTCCCAGAAAATTGCAAACCGGCTTTCCATGCCACCCAGTTCACAAAAGTACTGCACCAAGGAATTTCATCGTTTGTTATGCCTTTTATCCCAACCTCGTTTGCGTATTTTAATACTTCGGGATTATTTTCTTCCCCAACGATTTCTTCTGTGCCTAATTCGTTAAATGCTATTTTTAACAAGTTTTCCATATTTTGTATTTTTAGTTATTTAAATTACGGAATAAAATATCGAATGGCAAGTTGATATTTAATTCAGGGGGCTTCTTCAACTGTGAGCCTCATTCATCCCTGCTTATTTCAACCAACTTCATAGAACATCCCTTTAGTGGCAATTTCAATTGAACAACCCCGTCCCTGTTTGTTTTGAACCTGTTTTCTCCGGTCTCCTTTACTGCCGCTGCATTTCTTAAGGATGAAAGCTTGTTCCCTGCCGCCTTCCCAGGGCTTCCTGCATTCTTCCATGCCGAATAAGTATTGTTATTAATGCCGTCCATTGAGCTTTCAGAAATTTTATAGGTTGCATTGGGCTGTAGGCCGTTAAGGGTTATGTCCAGCTCATCGTCAAACCCTGATCCATAACTGCCTTCTTCGTAATTATAGGCAATAAACGATATGTCGCTGTTTTTTTCGCATGTGGCAAGTATACCAAACTGGTTATCCTTGTTTGCCCTGTCCACTTCTACCCGCCAGCTTTTTAACCTTGCCAACATTTCAAACCCGGTTTGTATGGGTTTGGGGATATCCTCTCCGGTAGTCAGTTCCCGTTGCCCAAGAAAATAGCCGCCGGCATCCGCTTCTCCGCAAAACCCCCAGTAAAGCAACATAGAGGTCGGGAAATTATAATTGTCTTTTATCTGGAAAAGTGAGTTGGCCAACTTGACCAGGAACAACGCCGATTCTTCATTGTTGCGATATTCCAGCTCTGGGTAATCAGCCACTGTCCTGTAGTAGTTTGACGACATACCCCATTCGTTGATATGGAACTCAACCCCTTTTAACACTTCATACTTCGAGATCATCCGCTGCAGCCACAAAACCGACTGAGAGTAACGTTGCACCTGCGGCTGTATGTGCGGTTCGTTGTTCAGCCAACTTCCCGACAGCCCGTATATATGATAAGAGATAAAATCGATACGCGTACCTTTTTCCCCTGTAACATAGTTGGTGCCGTTAGCAATGTGCTCCAGGAAAGGCCTAAGGAAAGATTCGTGATAACATGCCGGTCCCCCTACCCGCAACCTTGGGTCAACAGAAGTTACCGCATCCACAAACACATCATACATCTTGAAAAACACGCCCATCTGCCCAAATGGCCAACCATCGGGTTCGTTCCACACTTCAAAATACCATGTACGTACCTCCTCTGCCCCAAATACATCAATGAAGTTTTGAGTAGCCGCTTTCATCAAATCCGACCATTTCCCCCAATCGCCAGGCCCGGTGTTGCGCATGGTCATCCCTTCATCATTGCCCGCCGAAACAACTTTGCCGTTTACTTGGAGCCCTTTAGGGATATAATCGTATTCCACAATAGGTTTTAAGCCGCGTTTTACATATTCCGCAAAAACTTTGTTCACATTCGAAAAGTCGTAAACAGCATTGCCTTTTTCATCTTCCGAATATACATTTTGCCCGCGGACAACGCCGTGTGCCGAATCTTGTGTGAATGTGTGATGAGAACGGAGATAGATATGCGAGTTTGTGGACTGCATCCGGTTTAGCAGATATTGCCCCGATGGTTTCAGGGCATGGTAAAACAAATGATCGGAACCTGCGGCTTTCCAGAACCCTGTATTTTTACCGACGACCTTATGTGCGTTTATGGTAAAATGATTGCCCTGAGCAAAAGCTACCGTAGCCAAAAATAATTGGGAAAGTAATAATAAGCGATATTTTTTCATTTTTAGTTACCTTGATTTTTTTATAATCGTTCCTGCGAATTTAATAAGAATACACTTAAAAAATAAACGGTATTTAAATGCCCGCCCTTTATCATTTGTGATATCCCAATCCCTTCAAATGGGAAATTGCTAAGGATGGCATTATTTTTTGTCTTATTTGCCAGTTTTCCTTTGACGTAGCAAAAAAAACAGAAAACCAAGGACTAAGTTGCCCAAATGTTCCTTTTTACCGACACATTCCCCGTGTTAACCGAATGTTAAGCGGCTTAGTTTATATCATATTTTATTTTTGTCGATAAATAGCCAAAATATAGGTAAATGGGAAAAAGGACAAAAAAGGACAACCGGGGGGCATTGCTGGCATTTGCGCTGATCGGCATTGGCATATTTTGGAGCCTGCGGGTACTTGGGTTTGGTATAGGGATCCCCGATTTTTATTGGCACAAGTTTTTTTGCCCCATAGGTCAGTTTATACATGAATGGGGGCGGGTTATCTTTTCATGGCAGATGATCCTTATAATTGCCGGGGCGGTTTTGCTGGCAGGGAAACGTCCCATGGGAATAGCCCTTGTTTTTATAGGGGTTTTCTTTATTTTGCCAAAATTTTTACATTTCCTGGGTTTTACATTCTCATTGTTTTTCCCGGTACTCTTAGTGGCTATTGGGCTTGCAATAGTTATAAAAAGGATTTGAAATAAGCATTTAAGGCATATTGGATTTAACTTTACAAAAGTTTTTTAATGATTAGTGTGGGAAGAAAAGTATATTTGAAACGGTAAAAAAGCAAAAATGGAACAACATAACGCATCGGGGAAAAGGATTTATTTCGGGTTATTTTTAATTGCAATAGGGGCATTCTGGATTTTGGAACGTTTAGATTTGATCCCCGATATTTGGGATAATATTTTAATCTCCTGGCAAGTGTTGTTGATTGGTATTGGCGTATTCTCCCTGATAGGCGGTAACCGGACCACAGGGACTATTTTAATTGTCATAGGCGGTTTTTTCCTTATTCCCGAAGTTATATCGATACCTTATGAATTAAGGAAGATAAGGTGGCCGCTGTTAATAATCGGGTTGGGCGTGATACTGCTCGTTACCCACCGGAAAAAAAACGAACCGCTTTCAAATTTCCAGGCAGGCAACCATGGCATGGATTATTTCGATGATTTTGTCGTTTTTGGGGGAAGGGAGGTTCTTGTCAACTCGTTTAATTTTTACGGAGGGAAAATAACAACCATTTTTGGCGGTGCCGAATACGACCTCCGGAATGTGCAACTATCCCCAAACGGTGCGGTTATCGACTCGGTTTCGGTTTTTGGTGCCTGTGGCTTTAAGGTCCCACCCGACTGGACAGTGAAGAACGAAGTAACAGCCGTATTTGGAGGGTTCTCTGACAAACGCGGGATCGCGCCACCCCACCAGGTAAGTTCCGATCCTTCAAAAACATTGATCGTAAAAGGCTTTACTGCCTTCGGCGGTGTCGAAATAAAACACTTCTGACAAGAATGGACTTTAAACACCCGTTTATAACAAACCCCCGGATTACTATCTACTATGGCATTTTTTGGCTGGTAGCAGCCATGGTAAATATACTGGCACTCACCTTAGTCGATAATTTAAGTGTTACTGCCGCTACAGCCCAGGTATTTGCATTTCTGTTGTCGTTTGCATTTTTTGGCACGGCAATTTGGTATGTTATTAAATTCAGCACGCTGGAAAACAACAGCTTCACCAGAATAATACTGGCACATACAATTGCTGCGTCAATAATTATTTTCATATGGATGTATTCCGGCATTGTGTTCATAAAACTATTTCACCCTGACCCGTCAGGCTGGTTCAGGGAAAACAGGATGATCAATGGTATCCTCAGCGGTTACTTCCTTTATTTTATTTATGTAATATTTTTCTATGCCATAAATTATTACTACGGTTTTAAAGAAAAACTCAGGAACGAAGGGAAATTAAAGGCACTGGTAAAAGAAGCAGAACTCCATGCCTTGAAATCACAAATAAACCCCCATTTTTTATTCAACAGCTTGAACAGTATCTCATCGCTTACCATGACCGACCCGGGGAAGGCACAGGAAATGGTCATCAAGCTGTCGCAATTAATGAGGTATTCTTTAAAATACAATCAAAATGAGAAAGTCACGTTTGAGCAGGAACTTGAAAATAATAAATTATATTTATACATCGAAAAGGTAAGGTTTGGGAAAAAGCTGCACACTTCTTTTGAAGTTGGCGAAAAATGCTTAAAAGCCGAAATCCCGAATATGCTTTTACAGCCTTTATACGAAAATGCAATCAAGTATGGTGTGTACGAAGCTACCGAACCGGTAGAGATAAAAACCATTGGCACAATAACAGAGAAAGGCCTGTCTGTAAGCATTTCCAACACCTACGATCCGGGCGTACTAAGCAAAAAAGGGGAAGGGATAGGGTTGAGGAACATTCGCGAGCGGCTCCAGATTATTTATGGAAACCCCGGATTGATGAAGGTTTCGGACAATAAGAAAGAATTTAAAGTAACTTTGACTATACCTCAAAAACAATAAGATATGGCAGACAAACTAAAAACAGTAATTGTAGAAGACGAAGAATTAGCCCGCAATCTGTTAAAATCGTTCCTGAACTCAATTGAGGACATCGAAATAATTGGCGAATGCGAAAATGGTTTCGAAGGGGTGAAAGTGATTAACGACCTAAAGCCCGACCTGGTTTTCCTGGATATACAAATGCCTAAAATCACCGGGTTCGAGCTACTGGAGTTGCTGGAACACAAACCCCAGATTATTTTTGCCACCGCCTACGATCAATATGCACTGAAAGCTTTTGAATACAACGCTGCCGATTATTTGTTAAAACCATATTCGAAAGACAGGTTGCAAGAAGCCGTAGACAAAGTACAGGAACGTATCAAAAAGGAAGGGGCAACCTCTGACATTGCCGACAAAGTAAGCGATTTCCCAAAGGAAGAATACCTTGACAGGATTGTGGTGAAAGACCGCCATAAAATACACATCTCACCGGTCGACCATGTACGTTACATCGAATCTATGGACGACTATGTGATGATTTACACCACCGAGAGCCGCTACATGAAACAAAAAACAATGAAATATTTTGAAAGTGCCCTTAACCCGAAAGATTTTATCCGCATCCACCGTTCATACATCGTTAAAGTTGACGAAATCAGCGAGATACAACAGTACGAAAAAGAATCATACATTGTTATACTTCACGATAAGACAAAATTAAAAGTAAGTAAAACAGGTTATAAAAACCTGAAAGGGGCACTTAATTTCTAAGGCTTTTGCCAGCCTGCTTGCACTCACGGACAAACCCAGGCCATTAAAACATTGCCGTCCCTTGTTTTCTAGTCATCGTCGTCGGAGATTTGATCTGCCACATGATCCAAGTCTGCATATTTGTCCTCATAATCTTGCTTGATATTGTTCTTTAAGAACCCGTCATCATCAAAATCGTCATCCTCGTCCACAATTTGCACGGCTTCGGTCTCTGTCATCCTAAGCATATAATATTTATCTTCGGTCTCAAACGGGAGGGCAGTAACCTTGACCCCATTTTTGTCGAAAAAATGTATAAGGTTGTCTGCAAATCCTTCGGCATAAACCAATTTAATCTGCTCTTGTACTGTCTTGTCTAACTTGTTGTAATCTTTAATTACCCTGGGCTTATTTACAGGTGTCATCGCTTTTTTGTTAAATTATTGGATTTTAGTGCCTTATCTTATTTATTGTCTAAAACAAATAAAACGTTTGAACGCCATTGTCTACACTCAAACAACGACAACAAATAAATATGTAAGAATTGGTTTTTCCAACAGTTGTTTTGATTTTTTTTGATGTTTTTTTTGATGTTTTCCGCATCGGCGATAAAAAGCAGGGTTATCGTAAGGTTGCCGTTCTTTTGCAAGGCACAAAAAAAGGATTTGCAGTCCTCTTACAAATCCCTTTTCCCCAGTCAAAATATTGATCCTATATCTCAATAATCTCAATATTTTTAATCTCATCGCCCTGCCTGATCTGATCGATAACATCAAGTCCGTCATACACTTTCCCAAAGCAGGTGTGGTGACCGTCAAGGTGCTTGGTATTTTCACGGTTGTGGCAAATAAAAAATTGTGAACCTCCGGTGTCCCTCCCTGCATGTGCCATAGACAGCACGCCTTTGTCGTGGTATTGGTTGTCCCCATCAAGTTCACATTTAATTGTATAGCCCGGGCCTCCTGCGCCCGTCCCGTCGGGGCATCCGCCTTGTATCACAAAACCGGGGATTACCCGATGGAAATTTAACCCATCGTAAAACCCTTCTTTTGCAAGTTTCTCGAAATTAGATACAGTTCCCGGTGCATCTTCTTCAAAGAATTTTACTTTCATTACCCCTTTAGAGGTATGGATCTCTGCTTCTTTCATTTCTCTTAAATTTTTATTTCGGCACAAAAGTAGAAAAACTTGGCATATTTCATAAAATCAATATTGTAGGGTTGGACATAGAATCATATCTTTAAAGTCTATTTTAAAAACTAAGTTGAATGTATATGAAACAAAAGCAGACAAGAAAAGAATTTATCAGGAACCTATCATTATTGGCAGGGGTGTCAGCATTGCCAACGGGCTTACTGGCAACGGGATGTAGTTTGCGTGGCAATAAAATGAAATTGGGGTTGGTAACTTATCAATGGGCAAAAGATTGGGATGTCCCCACTATAATTAAAAATTGTACCGAAACTAATGTATTGGGGGTCGAGCTTCGTGTTGACCATGCACATGGCGTTAATTTCAATATGGGCGCAGCAGAAAGGGCTGAAGTAAAAAAACAGTTTGGCGATTCGCCTGTCGAGATTGTTGGTATGGGCACAAACGAAGATTACCATTCCCCGGACCCTGCCGTTTTAAAGCAGCACATTGAAAATACCCGCAAATGGCTTGAGTTGAGCAGGGACATTGGTGGCTCGGGCGTGAAAGTTAAGCCCAATGCATTTCCCGAAGGTGTTGCAAAAGAGAAAACATTGGAACAGATAGGGAAAGCCCTGAATGAAATTGGGAAAATGGCTTTGGACATGGGGCAGCTGATACGCCTCGAAGTCCACGGGCGCGAGACACAGCAACTGCCAAACATTAAAGCAATGATGGACTATGTTGAGAACGAAGGCACTAAAGTTTGCTGGAACTGCAACAATCAAGACCTGGACGGGCAAGGGCTGGAATATAATTTCAACCTTGTGAAAGACAGGTTTGGCGATACCTGCCACGTGCGGGAATTTAACGTGGGGGATTATCCGTACCAGGATTTGATGGACTTGTTCGTTAAAATGGACTATGCCGGGTGGATCTTGCTCGAATGCCGCACAAACCCGGAAAACAAGGTGGCTGCATTAAAAGAGCAGAGAGAAATTTGGCAAACAATGATTAAAAACGCACAGGATAAAATTTAGAAATCGCCTCGAAACAATCCTGTTTTCAGGCAGTAACTTACGGATTAACCTTTTGCATGGACTTCTTAATCCGTAAGTTGCTTTTAAACGCCACTTTAGCTCAGTTGGCAGAGCAGCTCACTCGTAATGAGCAGGTCGCGGGTTCGAGTCCCGTGAGTGGCTCTGTTTTTAATCCGTTTAGATTTTAAAGACATACAGAGATATTCGCTTTACAAAACCTCAAAACAATATTATATAACAGCCTTTGCTAAGCCCTGCGCACAATGCCACAACATTGCGCCGCTTGTACTTTTTTTATTATATTTGCACCGCTTTTCTATTGGGGCTGACTGGTTTTGACAGCGGGTAGAAGAGGCAGGTAAGCATGCAGGGTTTTGATTGTTGACCCTTTAAAATAATGATCAAAACTATAATTGGCGAAAATAATTACGCTCTTGCTGCGTAACCGAATCACAGTAGGTTAACTGCTTAATCCCGGGACAAGGTCCTGGGACAAGACATCGCCCGGATGCTATTGCTTTGAAGCGGTCCGAAACGGCGGTGCAAAAAATCGAAGCTAGATGAAATGACGCTCTGGCATTTTGTCGAAAACTTAAGAGATAAGGTAAACATTGGTGGCCCGGATCCGGTGTTTATTCGAAAAACAAGTCTGGGATAAGCATGTAGAAAGCTTGTTGCTTCCTCGTTTGGACGCGGGTTCGACTCCCGCCAGCTCCACATGATTGATTGACTATCAAATAATTACACTCAAAGTTAGTTAACATTTAGTTAACGACTTGCGTGTTAACGTTTTTTCCAAAAAAAATTTATTTTGATTAAATTTGTGGTGTATTCCTTTTGCCGGGAATACATATCATTTGAATATAAAGGGGTATGTTGGTGTTCCCTTTTTTTACAAAAAAAACTCACCGCACAAGCAAGGTAAAAACTAAAATTATCTTTTGCAGACTAAACTCGCCTTTAAAATTACAATCATAGGCGCTTCATGTTTGGCGGTCAATTGTTCTTTGCTCCAATATTCTGCCAATTGTATAACATAATAATTTGAGGTTTTGCCGATATACTCTAAAAACTGTTTTTCGGGGGATTGTTAATTTAGTCAGTATAATTTTTGTCCACTAACGACAACGTTAAAGAAAAACAAGGTGAAACAACAAGACATCGGGCTATAACACCCTATCTGTTATATATTTCAGTAACAGTTTTTAAATATACCCTACCACTTTTTTTCAGCTGCTCCCATTTAAAACGCCAGCCCCAGTTCCCGTTGGCAGTACCGGGGGTATTCATTCGCGCCTTGCCGCCAAGTTGCAAAATATCTTGCAATGGCGCTATCGCAGTGGAGGCAATTGATGCCCACACCATTTCAACAGCATTTCTCAATGCCTCCCTCCCTGTTCCTTCAATGTACAGCCTTACCTTGTCCCTTTCCTCCCCTTTCAACGATTTCAGCCAGCCCAGGGTCGTGTTGTTGTCGTGTGTGCCGGTATAGGCAACAAAACCCGGGGAGTAATTGTGCGGGAGGTATTCATTTGAGGCATCTGTCATAAACGCAAACTGCAATACTTTCATTCCGGGCAATCCAAAGTCAAGCCTTAATTTTTCCACTTCCGGGGTAATAATCCCCAAATCTTCGGCCACCAACGGCAATTTGCCAACTTGCCCCTGCAATTTTGCCAACATGTCAAAACCTTTTGCCGGGACCCACCTTCCATTTTTCGCTGTCCTTTCCCCTGCCGGCACCGACCAGAACGATTCCAGCCCGCGAAAATGGTCGATCCTTATCTCATCGTACAGGTTCAGGTTAAAATGCAGCCGGGCCATCCACCAGTCGTAATCACGCTCTTGTAAGCGTTGCCAGTTAAACACGGGGTTTCCCCACAGTTGCCCGCTTTCACTAAAATAGTCGGGCGGAACCCCTCCTACCTCACTCGGTTTAAGCTTACCGTCCAGAATAAAAATATCGGTATTGGACCAAACATCAGAACTGTTGGCAGACACATACAAAGGCATATCGCCCAAAATCTTGACACCTTTCGAGTTGGCATATTTTTTCAGTTCAAACCACTGCCTGAAAAACTGGAACTGCACAAACTTCCAGAAGTTGACCTCACCCTCAAGCTTCGAATGGTATTTGAGCAGCCCTACCGGAGACCTGGACTTCAGCCCGTCAGGCCACAAAGCCCACCTTTCTTCATTGAAATGTTCTTTTGCCGCCATAAAAAGGGCAAAATCATGCAGCCACCAATTATGTTCTTTCAAAAATAACTGGTACTCATCATTAACCCGGGCATGGGCTTTCCCCAGAAATCCCTTAAATGCTTTGTGCAACAACGGTACTTTCCACTTCCCCACTTCCTCAAAATCCACCCTTTCCTTGTTAAAGCGGGGCCTCCTTTTGAGATCTCCCTTGTTGAGCATGCCGCCCTCCAATAATTTCTCCAAGTCGATTAAAAGCATGTTCCCTGCAAATGCTGAATAGCACTGGTATGGCGAGTTCCCGAAACCGACCGGGCCAAGTGGCAGTACCTGCCATATCTTTTGTCCTGTCGCGGCAAGGAAATCAACAAAACGAAACGCATCTCCCCCCAAAGTACCAATCCCTTCGCTGCCCGGGAGCGATGTTATATGCAACAAAATCCCGCTCCTACGCTCCCCCATTTTTATATTTATTTCTGAAATCGGTTAAATGCCCGGCGGTTTCCCTCACAATTCTCTGTACCGCAAGCCCATGTTTTAAATCGGGGGTAAAAGCCCCCCCATCTGCACCTGTAAAAAAACAATAATGCGCATGGACCATTGAACGCAGCCACCCCGGAGGGACATGGCCGGAAGGGAAACTTGTGACAGGTTTGTAATTGCTCCCTACCATTTGTTTTACCCACTGATTGCCCCCCTCAAGGTAATATTCAAAATACTCCGAATGCTGGGACGAATAACGGAACGCCCCTTTCTCTGCATAAATTTCGAGGTGTACCAAGTCGCCTGTCCCCGAGCTTATGCGGCTGGCCGACATATTGCCTACAACCCCGGTTTCTGTGTCCACCAACGAAAGGGAACTGAACAAATCGGAATTTCCGGGGACATCGGGGAAATTGCCGCCCTGCAAAGCTCCGGTAATTTGCAGATCGCCCCCTAGGAACGCAAGCAACAAACTAATCCCGTGAGAGCCCAAATCGGCCATTGCGCCACCATCTGGGGCGGGCGTTAATCGGGTTATGCGTTTTTTGCGGTACGATGGCTGCAAATAATCGCCGTGGTAATATTTTAAATCGAAATGGATGGGCCTGCCAAGTTTTCCCGATCCCCAAAACGCCAAAGCCTCGCGCACCGAAGATGTTTGCAGGTACTGGAAACCTACCTGTATTTTTACGCCCCCGCCAAATTCGGACAATAATTCCCCCATTGCCTTTTCCTCATCAATTGATGAACAAACCGGTTTTTCGAGGTAAATATATTTTACGTTTGGCATCTGAAGTGCCATGCGGAAATGTTCAAAATGGACTTTGTTGGGACCTAAAATAAAAACCGCTTCTATTTTTTCATTTTTGAAAAAATCCCCTACCGCTTCGGCTTTTGAAAAGCCAAATTTCTTGGCAAAAACGTCCCTGCTCCCCTTCCGTACAGAAGCGACCGATTCTGTAACCAAACACGGCACATCGTTATAATAATATTTTAATGCCTGTATGGAGTACGCATGGGCACAGGCAATCCCTCCTGCACCTAAAAATCCGACATGTATTTTCTGCATGTAATTTATCTTTCAACTTTTTTTTAAGAGTGATCCGGTACGGGTATAAAAGGACAATTACTTCAACCACTTATCCAGCCAATTAAAAAACACCCGTTGCCACAATATCCCGTTTTGCGGTTGCAGCACCCAGTGGTTTTCTTCAGGGAAATACAGGAACTCGGCCGGCACATCCCGCAGGACAGCCGCATTAAACGCCGCCATCCCCTGCCCCGTGGGCACCCTGAAATCTTTTTCGCCCTGGACTATCAAAATAGGTGTGTCCCAGTTTTGCACATATTTATGGGGGGAGAAACTGTACGACCGCTGTGCCGCAACATTTTCTTTATCCCAAAACGGACCGCCGTAATCCCAGTTCACAAACCACATTTCTTCGGTGGTTAGGTACATTTGCTCGAAGTTAAAAATGCCATCGTGGGCAATAAATGCCTTAAAACGCCCATTGTGGTGGCCTGCCAGGTACATAACCGAATAGCCCCCGTAACTTGCGCCAACAGCCCCAAGCCGGGTTTCGTCAACAAAAGGCTCTTTTGCCATTTCATCTATAGCTACCAGCAAATCTTTTATGTTCTGCCCTCCATAATCTTTTGAAATCTGTTCGTTCCATTCCTGTCCAAAACCGGGCAAGCCCCTGCGGTTGGGCGCAACCACGACATAGCCGTTTGCTGCCATCATCTGGAAATTCCACCGGTAAGACCAAAACTGGCTGACAGTACCCTGCGGCCCGCCCTGGTTATATAACAATGTAGGGTATTTTTTATCCGGATCGAAATGCGGAGGGTAGATTACCCAAACCGCCATCTGCTCACCATCGGTAGTTTCCATCCAGCGTTTCTCGACCTTACCCATTGTAAGCTGGCCGAGGATACCTTTGTTAACGGTTGTAAGGGCATTGTCTGTCCCGGTAACCGGGTCGACCATGTACAACTCTGCAGGCTGCGACATAGATACTTTCTGGGCAAGCAGTTTTTCACCTGCCGGCAAAACGGTTTGGTAATTATGTACGCCATCGGTTATGCGGGAAATGCTTCCATCGCTAATGACGAGCCTGTAAATTTCATCGGTGGCATGGATGTCGCTTATGAAGAATATTGATTTGCTGTCGGTGCCCCAGGCCAGGCTGTTCGAGTTCTGGTCAAAACCCTCAGAGAAATCTTTTTTCTCCCCTGTTTCCAAATCGCCCACAAACAAACGCGACTTGTCCGCTTCGTAACCGTCGCGCCCCATACTTTCCCATGCTATGTATTTGCCGTTGGGAGAAAAAACCGGGTTCTGGTCGTACCCCATCATCCCAGAAGTAAAGTTTTCTGTTTCGCCTGTTTCCGTATTGTAAAAATAAATATCGGAATTTGTTGAAAGCGAATATGCTTTACCTGTTTTCTTTTTGCAGGTATAAGCCAAGGTTTTGCTGTCGGGGCGCCATGCGATTTGCTCTGTCCCACCCCAAGGTTTCATTGGCGAGTCGTATCTTTCGCCTTCCATGATGTCTTTCCCCCCGGTAATGTTTTCAGAGTAAGCGGCAACAAAAATATGGCTATAGGAATAATCGTGCCACGTGTCCCAGTGGCGGTACATGATGTCGGTTTCAAGCCGGGCATTTGCCTTTGGCAAGTCGGGGAAAAGATCTTGGATGTTGTCGTCCAGCTTTACTCTTTTCACATAAAATATTTTCGATTGGTCGGGCGAATAGCCAAAGCCTGAGATCCCTCCTTCTATATTTGTTATTTGCCTGGCACTGCTCCCGTCGGGGCTTATTTCCCAAAGCTGGACCTCTCCCGATTTTGCAGAAAGGTATCCTATCTTTTCCCCATCGGGGCGCCACACTGCCGATGATTCCTTGGCAAGGGTATTGGTTATATTCTTTGCTTCCCCGCCCGAAACCGGCACTGTATATATGTCGCGGTACGATTTGTCCTCTTCGATATTATAATAGGTAACCGTGTACAGAACCGTCTTATTGTCGGGCGAAACCTGCGCCCCTCCTAGCCTCCCGAACGACCAAAGCACTTCTGGCGTCATTATTCCCGATGAAAGCGTGGGCGTTCCCGGCAGGTAATTATCATTTTTTCCCATATCTCCTTTTTGTGTACAGCCCAAAAGTACTGCTATAAGTAAAATAAAACCTAACTTTTTCATTTCACTGGCCTGTTTATATAAATATTGTCCAAAATAAATAAAATGAATCTTTATCTGGAATTATTTACCCACAAAAAAGCCTGTCCTAATGTCCCTTGCCCAATTTATTCGCTGTTTCCGCCATAGTAGAAAACACCATCGTAATCAAATTCTTTATTGTCATAACCTTTCCCCGTTACCTTGAAACGGACAGAATCAAGCCCGGGGACTTCAATCCTGCCCAATTGAAACGAAACGAATGCCTGGTAGGGAATACTTTCATGATCCCCATTGTTGTTGTGCCTAAGTTCAAGTCCTACAGGCTGGCTTTCACTGGTCAGGTCTCTGGGCTGTTTTACTAAATTAATAAAATGTATTTTATTGGCAGTCCCCCAGTATCTCAGCTCAAAATTCAGCAAACTGTCTGTCAACCAGACATCGGTTACTGTTATCGGGTCGTTGCCAATACTGTCACTGTTAGCCTCTGTTATATCAAGAATCCCCTTCATCAATATTTTATTTATATAATTTAGCTTGATATAATACTCCGTGGGATCTGACGGGCCAACGGAGTTATCATCCAGGATGGTGTAATTAACCAATACCCTGTCGCCATCTCCCACATAATTAAAAACATTAAAATTAGCAGTTACAGGTACCAGCACGTCATCGTTGTCCATTACAATTTTGTAACCACCTGCATTTGAACCTGTTTCCTGGAAGATGCCAAAACCAACCCACACTTTTGAAAGTGAATAGCCATCATCGTCCAAACAACTGGTTGTCAGGAAAATTGATGCTATAAAAACTGCAAACACAAACTTTTTCATAACTACATAATTTAATTGTTCCTCTATTGCTTAGATTTTAAAGTTTGTATTAGGGTTGCGTTTAAAATAAAAAACATGTTATTTTTCATAAATACTAAATAAAAAAATGCATGATTTCTGATGTGTATCATTGCATATATGTAAATATTTGCATATTTTTACAAAATAAAACATCTCACTAAAAATAAATACAATGAAAAAGTTAGTTTACATACTGGCATTTGCGGTTATTTCGTTGCAGAACTGCAATGCGGGCCAGACCCAAAACAGCAACAACGGAAACCCCTCAGCCCTGGATGGGACTGCAACAAAAGACAAAGGGGAAGCAGGCGGCACGGTAAAGTTAAACAAAGAAAAGTTCCTCAAGGAAGTATGGGATTACCAGGACTCTCCTAATGAATGGAAATACAAAGGGGACAAACCTGTCCTGATCGACTTTTATGCCGATTGGTGCGGGGCATGCAAGATAGCGTCACCAATACTGGAAGAAATTTCAAAAGAATATGCAGGGAAAATAACCGTATATAAGATAGACACACAGGCAGAACAAGAATTAGCCTCTATGTTCGAGATTAGGGGGATACCTGCATTTTTATATATCACCAAAGAAGGCAAACTTGCAATGATGTCAGGGATTGCACGTTCTAAAGAAGGGACAAAGCAAATGTTCAGGGACAATATTGACAAAATACTCCTAGGGGCAAACTAAAAACTTTCCATGGCAATGGAAGTCAAACCGTTTTGTTTTTGTGGGGAGGCAGGAAGATTTATGTCAACAGGTGCTGTATCAATTCTTCCGCAGTAAGGCTTTTCTGTTCGCCACTCGCCATATTTTTCAAGGTAAATTTCCCTTCTCCCATTTCCGACTCGCCTGCCAAGATCACAAATGGGATGCCTTTTTTGTTGGCATAGTTCATTTGTTTTTTCATTTTTGCGCCCTCGGGGAATATTTCTGCGTTCACGTTGTTTTTGCGGAGTTTGGCAAGCACAGGCAAACAGTAAGCTTCCTCTTTGCCCCCAAAATTTACGAACATCGCCCTTGTGGTTTCCAGCGACTCGTGCGGGAAAAGGTCAAGTTGCCCCAATACATCAAAAATACGTTCTGCACCAAAAGAAATACCGACCCCCGAAACATTGGGCAGCCCAAAAATACCGGTCAGGTCATCGTATCTTCCGCCACCGCATATACTGCCAATCGCCACATCTTTTGCCTTTACTTCAAAAATGGCACCGGTGTAATAATTCAAGCCCCGGGCGAGGGTAAGATCCAGTTCCACCTCGATTTTCAGGTCAAGGTTCCCTACATAAGCGAACAGTGATTTGATTTCAGCCACACCTTTCATCCCTGTTTCGGAAGCAGCCAAGATATTTTCAAGCTGAACAATTTTTTCTGATGAAGTCCCTTCCAAAGCCAAAATAGGCTGGAGTTTTAAAATCGCCCCTTCGGAAACCCCTTTCGCTGAGAGTTCGAGGTTTACTTTTTCGAGGCCAATTTTTTCAAGTTTGTCTATGGCAACGGTAATATCCACAATACGGTCATTTTCCCCTATAACCTCGGCAATGCCCGCCAATATTTTACGGTTGTTTATTTTTACCACGGTGTCGATTTTCAAGCGGCCAAAAACATCGTCTATGATTTGCACCAGCTCCATTTCGTTTAGCAGGCTGTTGCTGCCAATAACATCAACATCGCACTGGTAAAACTCGCGGTAACGTCCTTTTTGGGGGCGATCTGCCCGCCAAACCGGCTGGATCTGGTACCGCTTAAAAGGGAAAGTTATATCGTTCCGGTATTGCACGACAAACCTCGCAAAGGGGACGGTCAAGTCGTACCTAAGCCCTTTTTCTGAAATATGGGGGGTTAGTTTTACAGGATCTTTTTCATTGTAAATTCCTACTGGCACTTTCGAAACGAAATCGCCTGAGTTCAAAACTTTGAACAGTAACTTATCGCCTTCCTCACCGTATTTCCCCATCAGGGCCGACAGGTTTTCCATTGCCGGGGTTTCAATGGGCTGGAAACCGTACAAGCGGAAAACATCCTTTATTGTATCGAAAATATAATTCCTTTTCACCATCTCGGCAGGTGAAAAATCGCGCGTCCCTTTGGGGATAGAAGGTTTTTGTGCCATTTCTTAAGATTTTGTGAGCTTGCAAAAATATAAATTTAAGTTGAATTTGAGACAGGAAGGCGATTGGCATCCGCCCTAAAAATTATTCCCTACCCATACTTTGTATTTTCCTGAATGACAGGAAAAGCCAAAATGGCAGTACTGTCCATGATATAATGATGCACTCAAAAGGTAACAGACAGCCCTAGTTCCTTCAAAATCCCATCCAAGTACCTTTCGCACCCCGCATCGCCCTCTTTGGGCGCCCAGTCTGCAAAATCCTTGTCACCGGCCTGTATGTACGGGCCATCTTTTATTTCGTAAACAACAGTCCCTGGCTCAAGGGCAATCACTGAATGCCAGACTTTTGGTGGCACTTCCACACCATACTCCCCAGATGTCCGGCTAAGGACTACGTGGCCGGCAATACTGCCCGAATCATCAAAAAAAACCATCGCCAGCTTTCCTTTTAGAAGAATAAATATCTCGCGTTTGTCAGGGTTTTCATGCTTATGGGGCTGGGCGTAGGTCCCGGGTTCAAATGCATTCAGCATCCGGTTTATCGGATCTTCTAATGTTGCATGGAAATTATAATTGGCCCTTTTGCGTTCCCTGCTGCGTGCTTCCTGAATGACTTCGGAAAGCAGTTTTTCATCAATTTTTTTTACCATAAATTATGCTACTGAACAATTATTAAATTTTGCTAAAATTAAACATTTTTCATTTTTTTAGCAGTTATAAATTCCTTAAGAAATACAAAAATGGATGACAAGAAAAAGGAAGCACGGTACGGCCGTATTTATAAACAGTTAAGCGTGCTCGTATTAAAGAGCAACAACACCCAGGCAAGGATGGCCACCATTATTGCCCTGCTCCACCACAAAATGGCAAATTATTACTGGACGGGTTTTTATTTGACAGACAATGGGGAAATGACCGTTAATATGTACCAGGGGACTGTTGCCTGCCAGGTTTTGGAAAAAAACAAGGGTGTTTGCTGGGCTGCTTACAATAAAAAAGAAACGGTAATTGTTGAGGACGTAAGTCAATTCCCCGGGCATATTGCCTGCGACCCGCGCTCAAAATCCGAAATTGCTGTGCCGTTCAAAAACAAAGAAGGGGAAATCATCGGCATTTTAGACATCGACAGCAAAGAACAGGCTTCGTTCGGCCAGCCCGATGCCAAATGGCTTGAAAAGATAATGGAATTGATATGGGCTTGATTGTTTATTGACAGACCCTTTGGAAATACAATATATTATTCGTAACTTTTTCATAATTAAACAAAATCAACCAAGGGAAATGAGGGGTTTAATATGTTAAGTTTTTTCTAATAGTTTTTTTTACTATCTGTTTGGATAAACAGGGCATATAACTATTTTAGTATCCTTACTTAAATCAAAATCTATGACACTAAAAATCCTTAGATATATAAACAAAACCCTACAAGCAACTAAGGCAAAAAAAATCCAGGCAGAAATTAATGTCATAAAAAAATCAAACAAAAAGGGCACATGTAATGAAATATGTTCCATGTTGTTCGATTTTGCAAGCTTAAACATAAAAGAACCTCTTGATTTAAGGAATTGCGATCTGGAGCAGGCCAGGCTGAACAAGCTTAAGATCGCCAGGGCTTGTTTCTGGAACACGAAACTAAAAAACTCGGATTTTACTAACGCAAACTTATACCGGGCAGATTTCTGGAAAGCAGACTTGTCAAATGCAGATTTTTCAAATGCCGACCTGACAAATTGCATATTTACACAAGCAAACCTCCAAAACGCAATATTTGTGGGGGCCAATTTAAAAAACGCCCGTTTAGAAGAAGCAAACTTAAATAATGCGGATTTCACAAATGCAAATTTGCAATGGACCCACATATCGCTCAACCAACTAATGAATGTCAAAAGCTTGGAAAATGCCATAATGCCCGATGGGTCAATATTTTCTGACGAATGGCAAAGGGAAATCGAAAAAACGCTCACCATTGAATACGACAACTAACAAACAGTAAGACTTTTAGGGCAGTATGGCCATTAAAGGAAAAAACAAAGCCAGTCAAAACGCTTAAGCTCAATGAGCCTCTCTTTACTACAAAGTCATCCGATGACTCTTTGATGATTATTATAGTAATCAGACGGCTTAAATCTGTTACTTTTTTTGTACAATCTTACTGACGGGGGCTCAATTTAATATTTAACCAAGCCCACGCCACCCCAAAACTCAGGAATTTGTTATATTTCGGGGATTTTAAAAAGGATACGTCCGCAATGGATTCAAGTCACAAAATAAAATTTCTGATAAGGAACGGGCTAAAAGGCTTGGCATGGCTTGCCGTCTTGCTTTTGGCTTATTTTCTTTTTGACAAAATTGTTATTTCGAGAAACCCCGATGCGTGGATCGAAAAATTTTACGCGCGCCCCTTGGCCGTTTATACTATTTACTGTGCCTCTGAATTTATTTTAGGGATTATACCTCCAGAACTTTTTATGATTTGGGCTTACAACAAAGCAGATACTTTGCACTATATCTTTAACTTAAGCTTTTTTGCCCTGGTTTCTTACGCAATGGGGTATGTCACCTTCCTTATCGGGCAATCTTTCTATAAAAAGGCCACATTTCGTTACATCCGCAGAAAAATATTTGCCCAACATTCTCCTTTGCTGGGCAAATACGGGCTTTTTTTGATTATAGTGGCTGCACTTACCCCTGTCCCCTGGTCGGCAGCAAGCCTGCTGGTAGGTTCTGCTGGCTACCCTTCCAAAAAGTTCTTAAAATATGCCCTGTTCAGGCTGCTGAGGTTTGCCGTTTACGGCTACATTGTTTTCCAGAGCCACCAGATTTAACCTTTGGCAGGCAAGCTGCCCCTGTTTGTCGATAACCCAACTATTTGAAATTAATACAATTAACACTTTTCTCACCACTCCATAGGCTGCTCTCCCCCCTGTTTAAAATATTTCCCGTGCCGCATTATGTACTTCATGTCGGCACGGTCGGTTATCCCAAAGAATGTATAGTACAGCGCATCGGCAGGTTTTACTTTTGCCCAATAGAACAAGCCGTCGTCGTTTAGGGGGACAATCTCATCGTCCGTCCCGAAATTGTCGTCACCGCCCGACAATACTATTGCAGGGGCACTGCCGTTGGGGAAAGCTATTGTGTTGGGTATTGCCAGGTAAACGCTGTCGGCAGTGCCGGTTATGTCGAACACCCAACTGCGTGCCATCCGGGTATTGTTATAACCGTCGAATGCCAAGGTGAAAGTTGTATCTGCCCCGTTGTTGCCCGTTACAACAAAATTACCGTTTGCAAGGCTGTTGCGCCCTGCACCCAGGTTCGGCGCCGTAAAGCCCGAATCTGTTGAAAGTATCAATATGGCACTGCTGTCTACACTGTGCGATATTCTTTGTAACAGCATGTCTAAACTGTCTGTCCCAACTCCTATTATGCCATTATGGTAACTGCTATATGCCGATGCGTCCCAAATTACAGTGCTATCGCTAGACAGGTAATCGCCTTCGGTGATTGCCCCAAATAATACTTCACGCACACTACCATCGCCATCTAGATCAGAATTTAGGGTGATGCCGTATTTTATCGCCAAATAAGTATGTACGCGTACTTGTTCTACCAATGTCAATCGGTTCGTATACATAATCATTTCAGGGATTTGCCCATAAAAATAATCATCATCAAGGGTGGTGCCATTTGCCGAGCCATCATCATAATAGTGCTTGCCTTTGCCTATATAGTTATCGGTACGGAGCCATACATCGGTAGCTTGCACCTCATCCGTGCCCATATCATCATAACCATAATCAAAACCGTCCACATAAAAATCGGGTTCAAGGGCATTCCCTATTTCTGCCGAGGTATATGTTGCCGTCCCAAAACCATATATTTGATCCGGATTCGTGGCTGTTGCTTTATACGATTGTTTGTAAAAAGATTCTTCATTAGCAAAAGAACCATCCTCTCTCATAATACCATTCAACTCGTTAGTAGCATCATATTTCAAACTCACCACACCACCGGTATGTCCATCAGTTGAGCCCCCTTTTCTAAAATCAAACAAACTGGTATATGCACTTACACTTACACCGGCCTGGTTAGCCACAATGAAAGAAGACATACCATTCCTAAAGTCGCTAAACCCATCATACACATCTATATAATCATCTACCCCATCGAAACTTACGCCCGGGTTAAAGTTATGCAGTTTAGTCGTTGTGTTCAACTCCGTACCATTTTCCACGGTACAAGTATCCAAATTATGGTAATCCACCCACTTTTTATCTCCCCATCTATCGGTCAAACCATCGGCACGCAACCAGAGTTGGAGGTTGCCCATTACGCCGCCTGGTGCTTTGTTTACCACCAGGGTAAAATAATCGGCACTGTCTAGCTCAATATTGGTTATTTCCCCATTGGCGTCAAGCCTTCCCAGGTAAGTAACGGAGCCACTGGTAAAATCGCCATCTGCCCCGGTGGTTTTGTACAAGTGGTATGTCAATGAACCTGCCGATGCCAAATCGAATTTCATGTTAACTAAATTGGGGAAATTGGCTGTTTTGTGCACCCTCCATATCCTGTCCATCCTGAGTGAATTGTGATCGCTGTCGGGCAGGTTGCCTGTTTGGTTGGCAATGGTATCGCCACCGTTGTGCGAGAAGGTCATAAATTCGAGGTTGTCAATGGTGTCTATTTTTCGCGATTCCGCGATGTTAGTGCCCGCAAAATCATTGTTTAGCGAAACGATAAGCACCGCACTGCCGTTTACCGATCTGGAAATGCGTTGGTACAGGGAATCTATGTCGTCGCGCCCAAGCCCGAATATGTCTTTGTTGAATGCCCCTGCATCCGATGCGTCCCACATGCGGGCGCTGTCGCTGGCAAGGTAGTCGTATTCCGATGTTTGGTCGAGCGTAATGCCATATTTCAGTGCAAGGTAACTTTCAATTTTTTGGCGGTCGGTGGCAGCACTTATATGGTCGGCATTGTAAATAATAACTTCGGCAATATCTCCTGAGGATGGATATTGTTGTCCAGCTGTGTTTTCAAACCTAAAAAGGTTAAAAGTACCGGAAGCTGATGTTGCATCTTCATCTGTGCCGGTAGTGGCATTCCCCCCATTAAAATAATTTACAATGCTGGTGTTGTTATAATTAAGGTTTGCCAGTAAAGGTTTGCTGGCATCTTCTGTATGCGAGGACATAACTCTTGGCACTGAAGCCCCTCCCCAAGTGAGTTTGCCCCCTTCAAATGAAAATGTATTGAAACCCGAACCACCGCTGTTTACAAATGATAACTGAACTCCACCAGACGACATATTTGTTGTCACCATATAGGCAGCCAGTTTTGTCCCATCTGTCAATGCACTGTTAGGCACATTGCTCAACCCTAAGTAATTAGATGCCCCGCCTGAACTATATATAGCCGGGTTGTAATTAATTGCAGTTTCTTCTAGAGTTATGGCCCCTGAGCTTGGCAGGCTTCTTATTTCGTTGTTCATCATTTGGTTAGTCCAATCGGTAACTGCAGAAGTTGTCCCCCCTACGTTTTTGTCTGCCCGCAGCCATAAGCCTAATTCGGGGAACACCCCTCCTGGCGAATATTCGCGGTAAATAATGGTCATTATGGTAGTGTCTTCCGTGAAGCTTACATTTTGCACAACGCCCGAAGCATCAACATAGCCAAGGAGGTCAATCCCCCCGGTAGTGAAATCGCCGTCGCCATCGGTGTCGGCAACTAAGGCATACCTGCCGGGTCCGGAGGTGCTGTAATCTCCATCGAATTTAAGGTAAACCGATTGTATGAAAGAATTTGTTTTCTGCACCATCCATTCGCGTGCCATCCTTTTTTTCGCGCCAAATGGCAATTCGGTGGTTTTGTCGACCGTTACAGTGCTGTCGTTGTTCCCGACCATAAAATAATCGCCCCCCTGGATGCCCTTTGAGCTGGTGCGGATTAAGGTGTCGTTGGCACTTGCGAAATCGTTTTCCAGGGCAACCGTTAAAATGGCATCGCTGTTGACCGAATGCGACACACATTGGTAAAGCAACGAAATGTCATCGCGGCCCATGCCAAATATGTCGTGGTTATAATCGTTTGTGGCATCGGTTTTTGCACCCGATGCGTCCCAGAACACGCGTCCGGTACTGCCGATGTAATCGGTTGGGGCGCTTTGGTCGAGGGTTATGCCGTATTTCAAGGCGAGGTAACTTTCAACTTTCATTATGGCAGTATCGGTAAGCACCGAGTCGGTATAGGCAATGACTTCGGCAATATGCCCGCCAAAGAAATATTTATAACGGTCAGGATAAACGGCAGTACATTCACCTGAAAAGCCCCCTATCCGGGAAATTTTTGCAGTATTCCCGCTAAACGTGCCTGAATAGGTTTTTGCCCCTGCCAGGGAATTGCCACTTAGCATAACATCACTGTTGTCATGTACCCCTGTTATTAGCGATGGTACATTTGTGTAACTGGCCCACTGTGCTGCATGTCCGCTGGACGATGCCCCCAAGCCCCCATCCCGCAGGTGGTAAATAGGCTCGCCCCCATTGTCGTAATTAATATGCATTTCAACATACCCGGTTTCACCCCCCAGGCTATAACCTACAAATTCATCTGTCACGCTGTCGTTTGCCACATAATAAATAATATCATAATCATTGGCATCTGTGCCAACAGTATCTTTCCTGGCAACGGTAAATATAGTCTGGTCTTGGCTGTACAATGCACTTACAATGCCGCCTTTGCACTCCAGGTAGTCCCTTCCTGCGTAACTCCCGGCAACGTCTTCATCGAGCGTAATTGCAGGGTTGAAGTTAATGGCGCACGAATCGATGCCCGGTTGGTTGGCAGCATTGCCCTGCGAGAAGTTGTAACCATTTGCAGAGAAATCTATCCATTGTTTTACCTTATCGTTTTCTTTTGTCACTTCCTGGTCGGCGCGCAACCATAGACGTTCGCTATCGACCCCGCCCGGGGCAACTGTTATTGCCGGTGCGTAAATTATGGTGAAATAATAGCCATCGGCAACGGGCATGTTGGCAACATTGCCAAAATCGTCTATTTCGTGGTGGTAGGCGCCTGTCGAAAAATCATCGTTGCCATGTTTATAAACCGCATAATATTTATGTTTGGCAGAGGAGGCATAACGGCTGCCAAAGCTAAAGTTGACATTTTGGTCGAAGTTGTCGCTGACAGTAATGCGCCATGCCTTGTCCATGCCATAGAACATGCCCCCGTAAATGGCATCGTTCAATGTAGTGTCGGCGGCATTGTCGCTAATCATCAAATATTGCAAGTTGTTGTCGAAATCGGCAGTCCCCACGCTGTCAATAATGTCGGGGTTCGATGTTTTGAAGTCTAAGTTCAGTGCCACTGTCAAATCAATCCCGGCGTTGTTTATAGAGTGCGAAACACGCTGGTCGAGGGCTTCCACATCGTCGCGACCAATACCAAAAATATTATTGTTGTATGCACCGTTGGTGCCGCTTGCATTTTCTGCCGCGCTCCATATAGTATCGCCGTTGCTGGCAATGTAATCAGTCCCTGCACCGCTTTGGTCGAGCGTGATGCCGTATTTTACGGCAAGGTAGGTCTCTATTTTGCGGCGCTCTAATTCCGATTTACGGGCACTATATAAGATAACTTCCGGAATATAACCTGTAAAAGTCCACGAGCCACCATCGTATCCTCCAATATACAAAGGCACTCCCGACACAATAGGATAAGTTGTACTCCCATTAGCTGTACCCCAATAACTGGCATAAAGAGTATTTGCTTGTGTTAATGAATACGAACGGTCGGAAGAACTTGCATCAACGGTAAAGAGTCCTTGATTAGATGTATACCCCCAGTCTCCTGTGTTTGCATTACGATAAGTTAAGTCGGTTGTTTTATTTATTCGAATGCCACAATCGCTTGTTGAACCAAACTTTGCTCCTGCTACCCCACCATAATCTACTGTTGATGTGTGTTGAGCAACTGCAAATAAATCGACACCAATAATATTATTCTTTGTTTTTAAATACTGCATAGATGCACTTTGGCTTATGGCAGGATTAAAGTTTATGATGTTGTTTTTATAAAAATTGCCGGTTTCACTTGTTTGGTCTAATACATCGTTAACAGACATACTCCAATCGTCCCAAAGCGTAACAGCCCCGGTTGCTGTTGTATCAACATCTTTGTCGGCACGCACCCATAAACCCAAATCCTGAGGCACACCGCCCGGAGCATACTGATAAGCTACCACGGTAATATACACATTACTTGTAAACGAATAAAGAGCCGTAGGAACGCCTTTTGCATCCAACTCAATGGAAGTAATGTTTCCGGTGGTAAAGTCGCCATCGTCGTCCACCAACATATAATATTTGGTGGTAGTGGAAGTATAGCAACTGTCGAATCTCAAATAAACATTTTCTGCTCCCACATCAGTAGGTTGCACCAACCATTCGCGTTTCATTCGAATATTATATGCTCCGCTGCCCGGTAACTCGGCAGTGTCGTTTACGGCAACCGTGCTGTCGTTACTACCCATCATCAAGAAGCGTAAATCGGCAGCCATTGCCAAACGGGTATCCGACAGGTTGGTGGTATCGAAATCGGTGGACATTGATAACGTAAGTACCGTAGTATCGTTAATGGATTTAGACACACGCTGGTCGAGACGGGATACCGAATCTAAACCAATACCAAAAATATCGTGATTGTAAACGGTATTCACAGACGCATCCCAAACCGTGTCGCCCGAACTTGCCAAGTAGTTTTGTCCTGCCCCGGCATTCACTCCCATATCAAGCGTAATACCGTATTTAATGGCAAGGTAGGAATTTACTTTGCTACGTTCTTTTGTGGTTAAAGTATCGTGGAAGAGAATGACTTCGGCGATGTTACCACCGAAAAATAATGTACGCCCCCCATTATACACAGCTTGATAACCAACACCTGCTCCGTGAAGGTTACAATCGGGAATTAATCCTAAAAGTCCGTCGTATGATTCATTATAAGTTGACATACCAGAAGCATTTCCCGAAAAAAGAATATTATCCGCCGAATTATTCTCTTCCAAAGAATAATTTAAAATTGAAGGATTCTCTGTCGATATTTTTGATGTTGTAACATTGTCAAGATTATGATTGAGTTTTAAATATGTATTATTAGAATTCACTCCGGCAAGAGAAACAACGGACCAGTTATTACTGCCACTTTCATTCATAAAGTTTAAGTTATGTAACTGGACAGCAGTTCCAACACTTGGGTCTCCCAAAGAGAATACCCCTCCATTAGCCGATTTGGTATTAATAGATACTGTAAACACTTCTTTTGCCCCGGTGCCATTCCCAATGGTCACATCGGCATCGGATACACCTTTAAAATAATCAAATACATCAAAACGGTCGTTACTTCCATCAAACTTATACGCCGGATTAAAGTTTATTACTGCTGAATCTAAGGTTGGTTGGTTAGCTGTAGATGTTTGTGCTACCGAATCCAAATAAAAATGCCCGGCATAGTTGCCCCAATAGCCGGCATCGGCACTTTCTTTATCGGCACGCAGCCACAATACATCGTCGGCTGCACCGCCGGGGTATGGCCCGGCAGGGTTGGGTTTAACTACTACAGAACTGGTATCGGTCCAACCACAACCGGTACTTTCAAATGCACAAGAATAAGTTCCGGGCAACGATACTTCTATAGAATCGCGAGTACCACTTACACTTTTAACACCTAAGGATTTACCATTGTAAAACCATTCAGCCGCGGTAAACATTCCGGTTGCATACAGGTAATTATCTTCGGCAGAGTAATTGATATCTCCCATTGTTAACAATGGTGGTGCTGTAAAATTGGTAAAGAATGCAAATAAACCATTTGAAGTTGAACCGAACATCATTCCTACGTGCATCAGCTTATCGGATGAAACTTTAACCATAACATCGGTTGCCGGTGCTGTTATGGAATAACAATCAAAACTTTCCGAGGCATTGATAGCTTTGGTAGCTATTATGTTAGAAGATGTTAAAGTTGTAACAGTTCCTGAACCATATTGATATTTGACTGTAGCTCCCTGCATTGCAACAATATTAATACTTGCAGAGGTTCCGGTTGAAGCAAATTCGGAATAAAGTGTTCCTTTGCATTGCAAACTCGGAATAATAGACATTCCGCGCTCCCCTTGTCCTCCTCCGGCATCTTGATACACATAGCCATTAATTTGAGACAATTGATCAATAGTCAAACTCCCGGTCGTTGATGAAGAATCACGCAACTGAATGGTCATAGGATATCCTGTTGATGTGGTTGTAAACTCAAGTCTATAATTTTCTCCCGCATCTATGGTTGTAACATAAGCACCATCTTTAAAAATAGCGGTATTGTCTGAAATCGCCACCACATTGGCATTTTCCCATTTTGTATTAGATGCATTTACGCTTCCATATTGTACAATGTATTCACTACCACAAATATCAGTTGGCACAATTTCATCGAGTCCGGAATCGGCAGCACCGTTATCTAACTTTGCAATATGAGTTCCCGAAATCACTACAATATCTTTTGTTGAAGTAATATGAGTTCCGTTCAATCTTTCATTATACGATTCTGTTTCTGTTACTTGTTCTCTAACCACATAAGATTCTCCGGCATTCAATGTTATGGTATTTGCCGAAACAGTACACGTCGGATCGGTAGGCGTATAAGTCACTGAAGTATTATCCTCAATAGCCAAAACAGTAAACACATTAGAAGATTTATACGAAGTATTATATCCTTCCGAACGCATATGTCCTGTTCTAAAATCCCGTCCAAGAGCTGTTTTCCCTTTTGAAGTAACAGACCATTGATCTCCTCCTACAACCACTTTGGTATTCACACACACAGGAAAATCAGCTTCAACAATCAACCCCCTCCCATCCAAAACGGTAAAGGCATTTGATACCCCATAGATATTCCCGGGAGTAGCATCACTTCGATATGAACCAAGATTTTTAGTATATGGTGTACCTGATTTACAGGTTGAACTATCAATAGGTGTCCCATCTGATTTTTTAAGTGTAAAATTGACATCTTGTTTGACACTGGTGCTTATAACAATATAAATATCCGCATTAAGCCAGGTATTTGTTGTACCTGTCCACACCGGTGGCAAATAGTGTTTGGTATCGAACTGGGCGGAGGAGCTGAGGGCGAAGAGCAGGAAGCCTAGTAGCAGAAGGAAGTTGCGGGTTGCGGGTTGCAGGTTGCAGGTTGCAGGTTGCAGGTTGCAGGTTACATGTTGCAAGTTTCGGGTTGCGGGTTGCAGGTTGCTCTTGCCGGCAGGGGCTGCACACAGATCCCGTGAGGCATTGCTTGTTTTATTGTTTGTCTGTTTTGGACCGAGGGGGGAAACAAGTTTTTTCATAGAAAAAGGCAGAGATAAAGACATATGAAAATTTGTTTAGTTATTTCTATAGAATATTATAAATCGCAAATCATAAGTAATTTACGGCAAAATTGGGCAAAAGTCAATAGCAAGGGGGGGGATTGGGGGGGAATTGGGGGAGATTGGTTGTGATTTGTGGAGATTAGTGGAGATTAGTGGAGATTGGTTGTTGCGGGTTACAGGGTGCAGGTTGCAGGTTGCAGGTTGCAGGTTTCAAGTTTCAGACAATAATCATTAATCAATAGACACTGGTCATTTGGTTTTTTATGGATTTTTGGCGAAAATTGATTTGCGTACACTTGTTCATGCCGGGGATGAGCTCTTTTCGATTGGTGAATATTTGGCAATAATATCAAAAATCACGATTTTTACATTAAAAATAAGGCAGATGAAAACAATAGATATTGTGAGAAACAGACTGATTGACAGGATAATGGTCACAAACAACGAACAATTACTTAGTGCCATTGAGAATATTTTTAACTCGACACAGACTGATGATAAACTCACATTAGATTCTCATCAAATTGAAATGCTTATGATGAGCGAAAGAGATATCCGGCAAGGAGACTTAATATCAGAGTCAGATTTGAAAGAAGAAGATTCAAAATGGATGAATTAAAAATATTTTGGACCCAAACTGCCAAAAAACAAAGAGACCATATTTTTGATTATTGGAATAAACGAAATAAAAGTAATTCGTATTCAATAAAACTAAACTCTGCAATTGGAGAAAAAGTAGAGTTGCTTAAATTTCATCCAGAGATGGGAAAAACAACCAACTTTGGAGATACACGGGCAATTTCTATGAAACATTACAGCATTCTGTATAAGATAGATAATTCAAGGATTATTATTACTGGACTTTGGGATAACAGACAAAATCCAGAAAAGCTTCTTGAATTTTTAAAGGAGTAAAAAATACACCTCTATGTTTCAAGCAATAATCATTAATCAATAATCAATAATTATCAATTCCTTGCCGCTGTTTTTGTTTTTGTCCCCCGGATTTTATTAATTTTGGGGTATATTTAAAATGCCAAGCTATGAGCAGTAACGTAACAGGGGTTTATTTCGAAAAGGATGCAAACGGCAATGACCGCTTTGTGCGTTTTGACATGCAACGCCATGGGCATCGGCTGCAACCATTGTTGGAAGAGCTTGGGTGCGTACAAGCTCCCGAAGGGTGGGACGATGCAATGACATTAGAAGAATTTGCGGCAGAGGCAAAACAAATGTTACGCAATAAATTTGATGAAAGAGGTAAGGATACACAATGATGTTGTCGTATATCTTGCAGGACTTTTTGACATCCTTATAGAAAAAGGTTACTTTTCTTTTTACGGATCTTCTGCGCAATACATTGATGACATAACCGGTTTCATAAAGCAAAACATACATACCGCACCTCAGAAGGTTGCCCCAAAGCATTTTGCAAAATACGGGCATAATATGTCTTATGTTGCCTATAGGCGCAACAAACGCACCACTTGGTATATATCCTTTGAGCAAACGGCTTGTCATTATCTAATCCGCTACATTACCAACAACCATGTTGACGGGCAATTTTTATGGAAAAAACATGGAAAAAAACAACATCGAAGAAACATTGCTTTCGCCCATCTCCTGTTTTAATTTTTTCAAGGCTGCGGTCAAGTGGTTCTCAACTGTTTTGGGCGATACCGACAAATCCAGGGCAATTTCCTTTACCGACCTGCCTTCTTTCCTCCTTTTTATAAGGATTTCCCTTTGCCTGTCGGGGAGTTTTTCTATTATGTATTCAACTTTATCAAGGAGGCTCTGGTAATCAAGGCGTTCCTCAAAGTCGGGCGAAAACGCTACAGATTCTTCTATAAGCTTGTCTTTATAAGCCTGTTGACGGCGGGCCCGTTCAAAAAATTCCAAAATATAATTATATGCTATTTTAAACAGGTAAGCCCTGAACGACAACTCAGGTTTAAGCTCTTTGCGGTTTTTCCAGATACGGAAAAAAACTTCCTGCACTACTTCCTCTGCGTTTTCCTTCGATTTTAAGTAACCATAAACAAAATGATAAATCCTGTTCCCGTAGATGGAAAACAATCCGTCAAAAGCTTTGGCATCTCCTCTCCTCAGGGCTTTAACGAGCAATATTTCATTATAATTCCGGTCCAATCAGGGAATAAGGTTCATTGATTAAAATACAAAGATACATAAATTAACACTACCGGAGATAAAAATTATTTGCCTTTATATCTCCTTTTGTGTACCTGCCCCCATATAAAAACACAATGCCGCAATAAACATAATGCATGCACAAAACCACTGATTGTTAAATATTTGCATATCTTTTCAAAATTCGTTAAATTGTATTGGGAATTTAAGCTGGCATTTTACGGCAAAACATGAAATAACAGACATCCATAAACATAAAACAAAATATTCCCACATGAAAACGAATAAATAAAACCATATATGAGAACCTTTACAAATCGGATAATTGAACAAATGATACAATCCCTTTTACATAAAAAAGTGGCATTGTTTTTCGCTTTTACGGTTATTTCAAGTGTGGGTTTTGCACAGATAGCCCCGGGGGGGGTAACAGGCGAAACCCTTTGGTTAAGGGCCGATAGTTTGGCAACCTCATCGTCATGGGGCGATGTCTCGGGGTCTGCAAACAATATGAATACTAATCCTTCCGGTTTTTCAATGAAGACGATTAATTTTAACCCATCGTATACTTTTAACGGTACTACAAATGTGTTTAAAAATAATAGCACAACCGGCATAAACAACGGAAAAGGAGAAAAGGAAATATATTACGTTTCGGTAAGTAGTGGCGGTGGTGACTTTGTTTTTTATGGCGGCAATGTCGATAATGAATTATTGTCGTTAAAACTATCCGAAAGTTTTAGTGCACTGAGAGTTCCCGGCTCGGGCAGTGATGGAAATAACCGACATGATTATCCGGGAGATGTTGGAAATGTTCCCAATATCCGAGGGTTTTCTTTGGCACAAGATGCTTACCTTTCTAATACTGTTTTTATTTATAACGGAACAGAGTCAGGTGGAATTATTTCTGGTAGTGATATCCAGGTTAACGTAACCAACCCTTTTGTAAACATCGGGCGTCGCTTTCAGTGGCCATCTTCTGATCCGGCAGATAAAACAGTAACTGGCTACTTTGGAGGGCAGATTGCCGAAGTTATTTACTACCCGGACAATAATACGCCTGCCAACCGTCAGAAAATACAAAGTTATCTTGCCCTAAAATACGGTATTACCCTAGAACAGGGCAGCAGCGGATACAATTATGTCGCCTCCAATGACGCTGTCATTTGGAATGCCTCCGGCACAAGTACTTCGGGCTATAACAACGATATTTTTGGCATAGGGAGGGATACTACCTCTGCCCTCGACCAGCGTGTGTCGAAATCGGCAAACTTCGATGGCATTATCACTATCTCAAGCGGCACTGACGACTTTGAAGCTGCAAATTCTTCCGGCACTCGTACCCAGTTAAACGATTTTGCCTTCCAAACCATTGCCAACAATGGTGGCGCATCAAGCTGGACGGCAACCGATGCCCCAAGCGGGTATTATATTTTGGGGAGGGCATGGCAGGTACAGGAAACAGGCAATGTAGGTGATGTATATTTGCAGTTCGATGTAAATGACAATGATTTTAATGTTTATGATTTAATAAGTGGCAACAAATATTACATTATATTCGACACCAACGATAATGGTTCGTTTGCCGACGAAACACCTGTGGCACTGACCGAAACTTCTTTTAATTCGGGTTTGTGGAATACTGTTGCTTATGACTTTTCGGGAGGCGAAATATTTACCCTTGCCACATCGAGCATCGATACCGATGGCGACACTGTTTATGATATTGATGATTTCGACGACGATAACGATGGCATTAGCGATGTTACCGAAAATGCATGTAGCCGCTCTTATGGGGATTTAACCTTTTCAATTGGTAGCCCATCGGTCACGGAAGGAACGGCAGCAGAACCCAAAATAGTAACTTATACGGGTACTTTTACCGATTCGGACGGGGGATCGGGTACTTGGTCTTTAAAGTACGATGGCACAACACAAGGAACTGATGATTACGACAGGTATTTAGATCTAATCCAAGCTACCACAGGCAATGGGGGCCCGGGTTTGGGCGTGACAACAGTTAATAGCGATGCTACAATCTTAGCAGGAGGTGCTGACGTTTTTGTTTTCACAATAGAATCGTATAACGGAGATGCCGATCTGGCTTTAAGCCTATACGGGAATGCACAAAATTCTGTTGACGGGACTTATGGTGCCGGTTACGATAGTTATACCATTGATTACTCCCCTTCTTCTATATACGGATATGCGACAAACCCTACTGCTACTCGTAACTTTCCTTCTGCCACTTATTATGGCACTGCTACTCAACAAATAAGGTATAATAGTATTAGCGGGACTTATGTCCAGACCGGGGATATTATAGCTTCGGGAGTTACTTTTTATCAAGAAAGTGGTGAGTGGAGAAATCAAGATTTAAATTGGTATGTCGATTCAAAAAAAGGCTTGAGTTCCTTTACTTTAACTGCCCTGGGAGCCGGAGGTATAGATGGTTTTGGGTTTAGGATACAGACAGTTACCGAAACGCCGGGATGTGACGGTGCAGATTTGGACGACGATGGGGTTTTTAACTCTTTCGACCTCGACAGCGACGGAGATGGCTGTTACGACGTAGTTGAAGTTTATGGCACAACTTCCGATACTGACAATGATGGGGTTTACGGAACCGGATCCCCAACGGTTGATGGCGACGGTTTAATAACCGCAATTGGGGTTACAAGCCAGGAGTACGACAACGTAGCATCCTTGCCCTTAACATCTAATTCAAACTATGAATTTAATGAAGCCGATACCGCATTTATTACAACACAACCGGCAGAAATTGTTTATGTGGAAGGAGGTGCCGATACAATAGTTGCATCTGTTGCCGCTTTGGCAGCCACACTTTACTCCAATGGCAGCCCCGATTATTCGCAGGACACCATTGATGTGAGCGACAGCCTAAGTTTCCAATGGTACGAAAACAGTGTGGCTATGGCCGATGGCGGGGTTTACAGCGGAACAACCAACGACACCTTGATTATTTCCGACAACACCGGTTTGGCAGGCAACGTATATTTTTGCATTATTACACATACCAGCAATAACTGTATCGAATTATTATATGAAACGACATTGAAAAATCCGGGCGAAGATTTTATCTCCACTTGGAATATCTCTAACGGATCGACGGTGGTAATGCCAATAGATTCTGTAACAGGAAACAACATTGTAGTCGATTGGGGCGATGGCAGCCTCGATACCCTTTCTCCCGGTAATTCGTACCCCTCGCATACATATACATCGGAACCTACCGACACAATCGAGATATATCCTCTGCTTGCCGGGGACTTTAGCCGTGGAAATTCGAAATTTACATTGGATTTTAGCAATGCAGCTTCCCCAACCTCCAACGACACATTAATAACAGAAATAGTACAGTGGGGCGAAAACCAGTACACTACTTTGGCGAATGCTTTTAGTGCTTGCTCCAAGCTTGACGTAACTGCTACAGACGTGCCTTTGCCCGATGTTTCAGCAAATATATCAATGGCTGGGATGTTTGCCAACTGTACAATGCTTCAGGGTATAGGTGCCAATTGGGCATGGGACAGTATTACGCCTTACGTTAACAATATGGAATATATGTTTAGCTATGCCATTTATTTTAACCAGGATATTGGTAATTGGGATGTATCTCACGTGTCAACTTTTACAGGTATGTTTCAATATGCTTATTCTTTTAATCAAAATTTGGGAGCGTGGAGTCCTACCAGTGCATGGAGTACGATGTATATGTTCTTGAATGCCACTTCATTTAACAGTCCTGTATTTTCATCGGGGAATACAGGTAGCATATCGTGGATGAACCAAATGTTTAATGGGGCAACATCGTTTAACCAGGATATTGACAACTGGAACGTAAACAATGTGCTGTATATGGACGGCATGTTCTGGGTAGCATCGGCATTCAATCAGGATCTAGACAGTTGGAATGTCAGCAATGTTAGGACCATGACCCAGATGTTTAGGAATACGGCAAGCTTTAATGGCGATATTACAACATGGACTACCGGTAGCCTGGTTGGAATGTATGGAATGTTCCAAAATGCTCCTGTTTTTAACCGGGATATTAGTAGTTGGGACGTGAGCAATGTGGAAAATATGGCATTGGTATTTGCAGGTGCAACAGCTTTTAATCAGGATATTGGCGGGTGGGACGTAAGTGAATCCGAAAACATGAATTCAATGTTTTATAGGGCCTATGCTTTTAACCAAAATCTCGAAGCTTGGTGTATTGACTCGTTGGCGACCGCAACCAATATGCTCGATTCTTGCGGGATGCGCCAAACAAATTATGATGCCTTGCTCCTTGCATGGGCCGACTCGGCTACGGCTAATAGTGTAACTGGTGTGCCTCTTGGTGCAGCAGGTTTAACTTACTGTGACGGAGAACCCGGACGTACTTCATTAACAACTACTAGCAGTTGGACAATTACCGGTGACAAACATATTTGTTACTATTATTCGCCCGGTGGGGTTTCCGATGAATTACAATTGTGGGTACGTGCCGATAAAGGGACAGGAACAAGTGTCAGTTCTGTAGGAACTGAAGGCAATACTGTTTCAACTTGGTATGACCAATCGCCTAATACAAATGATGTTACTAATGCTGATATTAATCATACGTATGCAGGTGCCACTGCAAATTTTAACCCAACGGTAAATATGGTACAAGCCATGAAAGACTTTATAACAACAAACGATTTAGCAGCTCAAGAGATATTTGTGGCAGTACAACATGTATCTCCTGTTAGTTGGACTGGTGTTATAGGTGTTCAAAGTGAGTTTAGAGCTTCTGGTGAAACTGGCATTAGGCTTAATACGGCTAAAACAGCTTATCAATCGGTAGTTGCAACAGATTGGACATATGGAGGTGGTACTTTAAGAATAAATGCGACAGATAATAATTATGTTCATAATGGTTTATTCCACATTGTTGATGGACAAGCTCCAGATACAATAACTGACCAGATGTACCTCGGAGGTTACTATAATTCTATTTCTAACCGTTATTTTGATGGGTATTATGCCGAAGCGATTATTTATAGTGCGAATACTTCTGTAACCGACCGCCAAAAAATTGAAAGTTACCTCGCACTGAAATACGGAATAACCCTTAACCGTGGCGCAACCGATTATCTTGCCAGCGACAGCACCGTAATGTGGGATGCCTCGGAAAGTATTGGTTATACACACGATATTTTCGGAATTGGCCGCGATGATGTCGATTCGCTCGACCAGCGCATATCAAAATCGGTTAACGACAGTGCTATTGTTACCATTTCGAGCGGGATACCCGATTTTACAACGGCAAATTTATCGGGGGGCAGAACGCAATTGCCAGATTTGGCTTTCCAAACCATTGCCAACAACGGAGGCGCCGCAACTTGGAACGACGAAGGTGCAACAGGAGAAATTACCTACAACTACCTCTACCGCAAATGGAAAGTACAGGAAACCGGGACGGTTGGGGATGTGTATCTGCAATTTAATGTTGCCGATGCCGAATTTGATGTGCCTGCTTTATTAGAAGGAGATACTTATTACATTGTGTTTGACACCGACGGTGATGGCACCTTTGCTGACGAAACGCCCCGGCCATTGGCCGAAACTCCATCGCATTCAGGCTTGTGGTATTCTGTCCCTTATAATTTTACAGGGGGCGAAGTGTTTACCCTTGCCACCGAAAGCGGGTATGCCGATACCGATGGCGACGGAGTAAGTGATGTTATAGACCTCGATGACGATAATGACGGTATCCGCGACGATATTGAAAACGTTTGTACGCAAACGTATGGCGATTTAACGTTTGTGAAGTTGTCTAACACAAATGGTACATTTACCGATGCCGAAGGCAATACCGGAAATTGGACTCTTGCATATACAGGTACCGGAATCTTAAATTCTGTCTCTATCTTCAACAATACAGGTTTTAATATTAATACTTCAACGAATTCTACACATACAGATACACTTACATTTTCAATATCCGGGTACACCGGAGGTGAAAAATTATCGGTAACCATAAAAGGAAAATCCGATTCATTTGGGGCTAACATTGAGGCAACAGGCTATGACTTCATTTTTGTCCCAAGCACCATAAGGGCAGAAGTTTTAACGCCAAATGGTGAAATTCAGGATGTTGCGTCGAATTTATATAGTGCCGGAGATATTATTGCTTCGGGGATTACTATTTACACCGTTGATGGAACGCCCTCCAATGCAGGAGATGATAATCTTAACTGGAAAGTAAAAACAGATTACAGTGCAGATCTTACTTCTTTTACTGTTGTGATGAATAATTCCCAATGGGCCGAATGTTTTAGCTTCTCTATTGAAGCATTGGCGGAAACCGATGGCTGCGCAGGCAACGACCTCGATGGCGACGGCACGAATAACTCAATGGATTACGACAGCGACGGCGACGGTTGTAACGACGTAAGCGAAGTGTATGGCTCGGCTGTCGATAATGCAGGGGTACATAGTGCATATACAGGTACTGCTTCGGTTAACTCCAATGGGTTAATCACAAGTCTGTTGGCGGCAAGCTCCGATTCTACCTATGCCAACGAAGCAACTATTCCTGTGGTCACTGCTACGGCTACTGGCAATTACTCCTTTTTAGAAGCCGACACGGCTTATATTAAAAGCCAGCCCGGAAATATTATGTATGAAAAAGACAGTACCGCTAACTTTATTGTTGATGTTACGGCATTGGCGGCAACTTTGTACTCAAATGGTTCGCCCAATTATTTGCAGGATTCTATTGATGCCAGTCCCGGGTTAAATTTCCAATGGTACGAAAATGGGGCGCTAATGGCCAGCGAAACCGATGACACCTTGAGCCTTACTATGGCCGAGGCCTTAATCGGGAACAAATATTACTGTGTAATTACTCACGACGACGACAGTTGCATAACCCTGCTATCTGATACGGTTTATATTGATAATGCTCCGGGAGGCGTGGTTGGAAACTTGGCATTGTGGGTGCGTGCCGACAAAAAGACCGACGAGTGGACTTCAAACAATTATTGGTTCGATTTTCATAATTTAGATACTTGTATTATTAATGGGGCTACTTTAAATACGGTAACTTCTTTGCATAATTTTAATCCGGGGGTTGAATTTAGTGCAGGTAATTCCATCTATGTTTATGAAGGATTTTACGATTTTTCAAAAGGCTTGTCGGCATTTGTTATGGCAGAATATACAACAAGCGGAGCAAATTGTGCGAATTTGTTTGATCTGGGACAAGGGCAAGGAAATGATAATGTATTGTTCGGGCGGGCTTATGGTACAACATCGACAGGTCTGCGCAGTGTTGTTTGGTTAGGAAATAGTCAGAATGTAGGGCAATCAACCGATCCTATGATTGTTTATAACCAGAATACGATATTCGGATTATCTATGGAAGATGGAAATCCAGGTGTTTCAACAATTGCAACATATTATGCAAATGGGCTAAATTCAGGGACAGATAATATCCCAATTCCATATAGTGTAAATAGAGATAAAAATTTTATAGGAAACTCAAATTGGGATGACAATTTTGTTGGAGATATTCCGGAAGTAATCATTTACAACCGCGAACTAACTGCCACCGAACAGCAAAAGGTAAATTCTTACCTTGCCATAAAATACGGTATCACCTTAGATTCCGGCAAAGTGGACTATCTTGCCAGTTCGGGCGACACGGTCTGGAGCGTTGCCGATAACGACACTACCCTGACAGGAAATGTGTATAACAACGACATTTTCGGGCTTGGGCGCGACGATGCCGATGCCTTGGATCAGCGCGTGTCGCATTCGGTTAACAATTCGGCAATACTTGCCGTGGCATTGCAAGAAAACTTTTCGGCTTCGAATGTAAACACAGCGGTTCGTACCACCGATTTCGACAACAACCAACAGTTTATGATGTTTAGTAACAACGGTGGCGATACTGTTGTTGACCAAACCACCAATGTGGTATCGGGTTTCAAGCGCATGGATCGTATGTGGCGGGTGAGCAAAACAGCCAATTTCTCACAGCCTGTTTACCTCGATTTCGGGGCAACTTATGCATCTTCCCCTGTTGGCGAGAAATATTACATTGTGGTGAAAAGTGGCGACGACGACTTCCGTTCAGGTGCGGCACGCCACCAGGAAATCAACGACCAGGGGCATGTTACCGCGTTCACCTTTAACGACAACGATTATTTTACCATCGTAAAAGTTGACACATTGGCGAAAGCTCCCGGCGGCATCAACTACAAGCTGATGTTTTGGCTGCGTGCCGACATGGACATCGACACCAGCGCAACGGGCGAAGTAAACCACTGGCACAACCAAACCAACGGGTTCGACTCGGTTTTTGCCGATACGGGCAACGAACCGGAAATAATCAATAACATAATCAACTTTAACCCCGCAGTTTCTTTCGATGCGGCACAGGATATGTTTTTGCACAACCACGATGCACAGATAGCGCGCGGGGCAGAGGCAAAAGAAGCCTATGTGGTGACGCGTGTGTCGGCAGTTACGCCTTCGAATACGGCTTTTACTATTTGTGACTTGGGAAATGCCAGCGTTAAAGAGAACCTCTCGTTCGAAGCCTACGATGCTGCAAATGCATTCTATCATTTTGGTACAAGTGGACAAATTCGGGTAGGGCATGAATATTCGGGTGTCGCAAACCCGTATGAATATTATTATCGATTCGGGGAAAGAGAGCTTATTACAAACGGCGAATTTGCCGTTAACGGGGCACTTGCCTCAACACATGACGGCAACTCAACCTATAATGATGGGCATACCAATACCGATTCTATTGTAATCCCACCAACAGAAGGTATATACATTGGTGGGCATGAAAATGTAAGTGGACATGATGTCGAGGGATTATACACGGGCGACATTGCCGAGATTATTTATTACGACACCATAAATTCCGGTGCAAGCCGCCAAATAATAGAAAGTTATCTGGCAATAAAATACGGTATAACCCTCGACCAATCGGTCAACCTGTCAGGCACGGGGCAAGACTATATTGCCAGCGACAGCACCATTGTTTGGGATGCCGACAGCTTCTTGGTGGCAGGCAACTATGTCCACGACATTTTCGGGCTTGGGCGCGACGATTATTCGAACCTCGTGCAACGAGTCTCCAAATCGGAAAACAGCACCGCCGTGCTTACCGCATCGCTCGACGACGATTTCGTAAGCCCCAATTCGCCTGTGGTACGTTCTTCGGGCCTCGATGATCTGGAGTTCATGGTGTTCTCCGACAATGGGGCAGACACACTGTTCACATCGGATTTTCACGGCGGCAAAAATAACCGCATGAACCGTGTATGGGCAGCAGACGTGACCGGGGATCCCGACAGCGTGTTCGTGGCTATTCCCAACTCCTTCGTGTTCCCAAGTGGAAACAAGGTTGTTATTGTTGCAGGTAATTCATCGCTGGATTCTAACGTCAGGCTTATAGAACTTACCGACGACGGTACGCATTTGTTTGCCAAAATCCCGGTTGTCGCCAACACCGATTTTTGGTTCACCTTTGCCAGTTTTGCAGATAAGGTTGACATGAAGTACATAATGCGGCACGGAAAATACTTTAAGCAAGGGGAAGAGCAGCCTATGGAGTGGTGAAAAAAGGCAGAAGGAACGAAAATTTTGCAGGACCTTTTCCTTTGCGACCGTTGTGACGGGCCTATTTTTGGCTATATTTGTTCAAAATCGGCAGTCAATGATTCAGCTAAAAGGCAGGACAAGGAATATTTTGCTCTCAATAGGTGGGTTATTTACCATTTTCCTTATCTGGTATTTCAGTGCCATTGTTACTTATGTTCTTGTTTCTGTAGTGCTTTCTTTTATTGGCCGCCCTGTTGTGCGTTGGCTGGACGGGATCCATTATGGAAAATTAAGGATTGCAAAAGGGCTGGCGGCCTTTCTGACGCTTATTGCTTTGTGGGCAGTATTCATTTCATTTTTCAGGTTTATCATTCCGCTTTTAATCAGTGAGGTAGAAAACCTTTCACAAATTGATCTGGAAGCCTTGATAAATTCGATAGAAGAACCAGTTTCTAGGATACTCGAAATAACAGGTAGCCAGTCCTTTTCAATGGAAAACAAAACTTTCACGGATGTATTGACAGAACAATTGACATCGGAAATAGACGTTTCCCGGCTTTCAAATATCTTCGGTTTTTTGGCAGGGGCGCTGGGTGAACTCCTCATCGCCTTTTTTTCGATTTCCTTCATTACCTTTTTTTTCCTGAAAGAAAAAAATATGTTCCGCGAGGGGGTGCTGTTGGTTGTCCCTACTGAAATGGAAGCCAAAGTGGCTCATATTATGGATTCCATTTCGCATTTGTTGCGCCGTTACTTTATCGGTTTGCTTTTCGAGGTTTTTATGGTGATGCTGCTTGATACGGTAGGGCTGACTATTGTGGGCATCGGGTTCGACCACGCTGTCGTAATAGGTTTGTTTTGTGGGATGTTCAACGTAATCCCTTATTTGGGCCCGTGGATGGGCGCCGGAGTCGGGTTGCTCATTGGCACGGCACTGAACATCAATGCCGATTTTATGAGCCATACCTTGCCGCTACTAGGATTGATGTCCGCCGTTTTTTTATCGGTACAACTAATCGACAATATCCTGTTCCAGCCTTTAATTTATTCAAGCAGCGTAAAAGCACATCCACTCGAAATTTTTCTGGTGATAATGGCAGCAGGCAGCCTGGCCGGAATCCTCGGGATGATTTTGGCTATCCCTGTTTATACAATCATCAGGGTTGTGGCAAAAGAATTTTTTGAAAACCTGAAATTGGTAAAAAAACTTACCGAAAACCTAGAGAAGGAAAATAAAAAAATCCCACATCAAACTTAATTTATCTGATATATGGCAACTAAACTGACTGGTTTTTCAAAACTATGCGTGCATACTTTCACCACCAAGCCTTGGGATCTGAGGCAATGTGCCGAAAATTACAGCAAGGCGGGGATCCATGGCATTACTGTTTGGCGGAACGTGCTGGAAGGGCAAAAACTTAACGAAGCCAAAACCGTGCTTGATGATTTTGGAATGGATGTGGTTTCTGTAGCCAGGGGGGGATTTTTCCCTTCGGTTGACGAAAAAAAACGGCAGGCAGCCATAGACGACAACCTATTTGCGATTGAACAAGCCGCCACAATCGGCGCACCTGTAGTGGTATTGGTTTGTGGCGCAGACGGGAGGCAATCACTTGAAAAATCTCGCGAACAGATAAAAGAGGGGATTTTGAAAGTGTTGCCACAGGCACAAGCTGCCGGGGTAAAACTGGTAATAGAACCGCTGCACCCGATGTACGCAGGCGACCGCTCTGCGATTGTAACTCTTGCCCAGGCAAACGACCTTGCCGAAGAAATAAACTCCGATTTTGTTGGCGTTGCCGTTGATGTATATCATTTGTGGTGGGACAACATGCTGGAAAAGGAGATTAAACGCTGCGGGGCCAATGGCAAGCTCTTTGCTTTTCATGTCTGCGACTGGAACGTGCCAACTGTTGATTTCCTGAACGACCGCGGGCTAATGGGCGAAGGTTGCATCAACGTCCCACAGATTAGGGGCTGGGTTGAAGAAACCGGGTTTGACGGATACAACGAAGTGGAAATTTTCTCGGAAAAATTCTGGGCAACCGATCAAAATGCCTATCTTGGAAAAATTAAAAATGCATACCTGAAATCGACATAAAGTGATTATTGACCGAACTCAACAAATAACAATAAATTACCAATGAACCCGACAACTTGCAACCTGAAACCTGTAACTTGAAACCTGTAACTTGCAACCTGAAACTTGAAACTTGCAACCTGAAACCTGAAACAAATAACAAAAAAATATGATCCACAAAGTAGGAATAATAATGAACGGCGTGACCGGCCGGATGGGGACCAACCAACATTTGATGAGATCCATTGCAGAAATAATAAAGCAGGGGGGCGTACAAGTAAGCCCTTCCGAATTTATAATGCCGGATCCTGTATTGGTCGGGCGGAATGAAATTAAGTTGAAAAAACTCTCCGAAATGTCGGGAGTGGAAAAATGGACAACCGATTTGGGTTCGGTGATGAACGACCCCGCATATCAGATATATTTTGACGCACAGACAACAGGTCGCCGTGCCGATGCCGTAAAACAGGCAGCAAAGGCAGGCAAGCATGTTTATTGCGAAAAACCAATTGCCACCAGCGTGGAATCTGCACTCGAACTTTACAAGGTTTGCGAAGAAGCAGGGGTAAAGCATGGTGTAGTGCAAGACAAACTTTGGTTGCCCGGCTTGTTGAAACTAAAACGTTTGATGGAGAATGGTTTCTTTGGCAAAATATTGTCGGTGCGCGGAGAGTTCGGGTATTGGGTGTTTGAAGGGCAAACTGTTGCAGCACAGAGACCTAGCTGGAATTACCGCAAAGAAGACGACGGGGGGATAATAGTTGACATGCTTTGCCACTGGCGTTATGTCCTCGACAACTTGTTTGGGGATGTAAAAGGCGTGTTTTGCTTGGGGGCGACACATATCCCTGAACGTGTTGACGAACAAGGGAAAACATACAAATGCACCGCCGATGATGCAGCGTATGCAACTTTTGAACTAGATGGCGGGGTGATCGCACATTTTAATTCGTCGTGGGTAACGAGAGTGCGCAGAGACGATTTGCTCACATTGCATGTTGACGGCACAAAAGGCTCGGCAGTGGCCGGGCTGCGCGAGTGCTGGACACAGCATTATGGAAACACCCCAAAACCTGTTTGGAACCCTGACATAAAACAGCCGATCGACTTCTACGAAGGATGGAGCAAAGTGCCCGAACAGGAAAATTTCGACAATGCGTTTAAAGCCCAATGGGAACTGTTCTTAAAGCATGTGGTTAAGGACGAGCCTTTCAGGTGGAACTTGTTGGAAGGCGCAAAAGGTGTACAGCTCGCAGAAAAAGGACTGGAAAGTTGGGGCAAAAAATCATGGGTGGAGGTAGGTCCGCTTTCATGAGGAAACGAAATATAAAATTTGGCTTATAAAAGGCTTTAGCCACATATTGTTACAATTCTACAGAAATGACTGACTTTCTAAAAAACATTAAATCAGAAGACTCCCCAGCACGGAAACCCCCGGCAGTTCTCAATGCGCTTGTTACAGGAGGCTCCCGGGGCATTGGCCTTGGAATAGCAAAAGAACTTGCCAAGGCAGGTTTCAATTTGGCGATAAACGGCATGCGCGATCAAGAATCTGTTGCACCTATGCTTGTCGAACTAAAAGCACTTGGGGGCAACGTTTTATATGCACAGGGCAATATTGCCGAAAAAGAAGGCCGGCAAAAAATATTCGACAAAGTAATTTCCGGCATGGGGTATTTAAACGTACTTGTGAACAATGCCGGAATTGCACCGCGAGAACGGCAAGATATACTTGAAGCTACCGAAACCATTTACGACGAAGTGTTGGAGACAAACCTTAAAGGACCGTATTTCCTGACTCAACTATTTGCAACCCATTTGGTTGAAAAAAAGAAACAAGATGCGACATTCAGTTCTTGCATCATCAATGTTTCTTCTATTTCGGCAAGTGTTGCATCAGTTAACAGAGGAGAATATTGCATTTCGAAAGCAGGGATTGCCATGGCAACAAAATTGTGGGCTGCGCGACTAGGGGAGTTCGGCATTCCTGTTTACGAAATACAGCCCGGCATAATAAAGACTGACATGACATCCGGGGTTGTTTCAAAATACGACAAATTATTTGAAGAAGGGATAAGCATACAGAAACGCTGGGGCTTGCCCGAAGACGTTGGCAAAGTTGCTGCCGCCATGGCAACGGGCATGATGCCTTATTCGACCGGGCAAACAGTGTTGGTTGACGGCGGCATGACAGTACAACGGCTTTAACTAACTTTAATTAAACCTAAAATATGAAACGAAAACTTTATTGGCGGCTTACGGTTGCCGTGGCAGTATTGTTGATACTCGTCACTTTCACCCCCATAGTTATCGCACCCGGCAAAACATGCCCGAAATTATTTTCAATGCCATATACTTTATGGGTCAGTATTTTGATAACCATCAGCCTTGTGGTTTTGACATACATTGGGGGCAAGGTCCACTTGAACGAGGAGGAAACAAGCACCAAAAAACAAATATCAAAAGACAAATAAATCCCAAATGAAAGAAGAAGGACCAAACAAACCAGTTTGTGATTTGGAAGAACGAACTTTTCAATTTGCAAAAGAGGTGAGGCTCTGGGTACGAAAAATACCTAAATCAATCCCTAATACCGAGGATATAAAACAATTGATCCGTGCTTCGGGCTCTGTAGGGGCAAACTATATTGAGGCAAATGAATCGTTAAGCAAGAAAGATTTTGTGTTCAGAATAAAAATCTGCAAAAAAGAAGCGAAAGAATGTGGGTTTTGGCTGCGCCTTATAATTGAAACAAACGAAACATTAGATGATGGGGCAAAGGGTAAATCCCTTCTTGGTGAATCAATTGAATTAAAGAAAATTTTTTCTGCAATTGAAGGGAAATCAAATTAACCAACAATGTCGTGAATTTTGTCATTTGTCATTTGGATTTTTTCATTTAAAATATTAAACATGTTACACTGGCTTTTAATCGTTGGCACAATATACGTTGCGATACTGTTTTTTCTATCTTGGCGTTCGCGCAAGAAAATAAAGTCGAACGAAGATTTTATGATGGCAGGTTCAAACATAGGTCTTGTTTTAGGCTTTATGACATTTGCCGCAACTTTGTTCAGCACCTTTACATTAATGGGCATGCCCGATTTTTCCCGCACACATGGGGTCGGCGCATGGATTTTCCTTGCTTTCTCAGATGCTGGGATGGTTTTCCTGATAGTATGGTTTGGCTACCACTTGCGCAAGCAGGTCGCAAAAAGCGGCTTTAAAGGGATGTCCGGGTTGTTGCAGGAGCGTTATCAGAACAAATGGGCGGGCTATGTTTATTTCGTTGCCGTGTTTATTTTCCTTGTCCCTTACGTCGCCATACAAATAAGGGGCGTTGCGATATTCCTCGAACAGGCATTTCCCTCGGCATTGCCTGCATGGGCATGGTCGGTAATGATTGTTGTGGTAATGTTGCTGTATTCCGAATTTGGCGGGCTGAAAGCAATAATTTATGCCGATTTTATGCAGGGGACAATGCTTTTGATCGTTGTTTGGGTGATTGCCCTAACATGCCTGAACCACCTTGGCGGCTGGACCGAAATGTTCGCACAGGTAGAAAAAGCAGATCCGCAGCTACTTAGCACGCCCGGTCCAAAAGGGTTGCTGAACGCCCAGTTCCTTATTGCTTCTACACTGGCAATATTGATGATCCCGGTTACGCAGCCGCAGCTTTCAACACGCTTGGTAATAATGAAAAGCACAAAAAAAATGCACCGCATGGCAGTTGCCGTGGGGGTTTTTGCAATGCTGGTTATTTTTCCCACTATAATAATTGGGATGTATGGGGCATTGAAATATTCAGAAATGCCAACGGCCGATTTTTTGGGCAATGTCCTAATCCGCGATCAAATTGAATTTGTTGCCGCAGCTGCCATAATCGGGTTATTTGCCGCAGCCATGTCAACTTCCGACTCACAGCTTTTTGCATTGGGCAACGAACTGCGGGGGCTGCTTGGGCATAAAGGCAGCGACTCGCTTGCCCCAATACGTATTGCCATTGTCAGTTTTGCGCTTGCTGCATTGGTCTTTTCATTGGTAAGCTCTGATCAGCTGGTGCTTTTGGCCCGCACAAGTTTTGCCGGCACCGCAATGATGGGGCCTCTTGTTATATTGGCAATAATATCAAAAAAACCGCAAGGTTGGTTTATGATTCTGGTGTCGGGCATAGGACTGGCTGTTTTTGTTATGTCGGAAGCAGGTGCGTTGCCTAAAAGTTTAGGGGCAATGCGGATGGATTTGTTTTTGATGATAGCTTTATCTGCTTGCGGGATTGGCAATTATTTCGTGAGGAGATAAAGAGTACCATTTTTCTTCTCAGAATGGAAAGCCAATGCTAAACAACACGCTGGTACCCCCGTCAATGTTATTGTCGCCAACGGTTAGTTGGATGGGTCCTAAAAATGAATCGTGGGCAAGGCCTATGTTGTATCCCCATATGTAATCGTTGATTTTTGTTTCTGTCAAATCGGTAAACAAATCGCCGTATTCATCGGCAGTATTTAAAACATTCACCGTGCCCCTTAGATATAATTTATTGAGCAACTCTATGCGCAATGTCGATCTTGCAGTTACAAAATTATAGGTAAACAATTCTTCCGGGTTAAAGCCTGCCAGGTTATAAAAAGCCAGTTTCCTTTCGCCAAAACGGCTTCCGCCCAGCATGAAAATCCCGTTTGTGCCAGGGGTGTTTGTGTTCATGCCCGCAGTTACGCCAAAGTTGTACGTAAGCCTTCGGGTGAACGATGTGTACCAATCGTGAGAAACGGCAAGCGTCCCATAAGGGCTGTCGTATTCGTTCAAAAAATATTCGTCAGGATTGCCGTCAGGATTCAATGTCCCCTTCGACAGCAATGCGTTGGAGAATGACACACTGAGTTTTATGCCTTTCTTGGGGAAATACAAATCATCGGTAGTGTTTACATTGTAGAACAAGGAATAGCCCAGCTCGTTTGATTTGTGGTAATTAAAAGAAGCTCCCGAGAAAATAGCTTCCAATCCGGAGCCCGGCGTAAACTTGTTGTATTTATAAAACACGTTGCCCCCCAATTGGTGGTTTAAGCCCAATGAAAATTTCAGCCCGTACCCGCATTCAAAATATTTTTTTGTATAGTTGCCCATACGTTCCCCGTTTTCGTAGTAAAACAATTTGTCCCTGTACCATTTTATATATGAATAGTCTGAAAGCCGTTGTTTTTTGCCTACAAATTTATTAAGGGTGATTTCCGCCCCCGGATTTTCTGCCAGGTCCAAAGAAACCAGCATCCTAGTTGCAGGGGCAACAATGTTCCGCAGGGTAAAATTGGCAACAATGCCTACCCCCGATTTATTGTCGTATGCAGGGGCTATCTTAAACATTGCCCTTGGGCTTTCTTTTGCATGGAAGGTAAGTATGTATCCCTTGTCCCCGTCTTTTTTTAGCGAGTAGGTCAATTTGCTGAAGTTCAGCGTGCCGTACATGAAGTCGATAGCCTCGTCTATTTTTTCAAAGCTTACATAATCCCCTTTTTCTATCCCTGCCTTCGACAAAATGAAATCTTCCGACATGTACTTCAAACCATTCGCCTTTATGCCCGTAATCAAGATTTTATTGTCGCTGGTGGCTTTGGGGACAGGATGGTAGCTTAGGTTATATTTGCTTGCCAGGGCTTTTAGCTCGCCAATATGCTCCCTTGCCGATTTTTCGCCCAGATCCTGGATTATTGTCCCCCTTGAGAAATCGGCGGCGGTATATTTCCCAAGGTCAGGGACAATCAGGACATCGCATTTGCCAAACTGTTTTTTTGCGTCAACAATCCCGCCCAGCACTATTGAACGTTGCAGCACATCTGCCATAGAGGAAAGATCTTCCGGTTTTACGTCACCATCGTAGCCTAAATATACGCCGATTATAATGTCTGCTCCCATGTCTATTGCTTCCTGCACCGGGAAATTACGTGTAACGCCCCCGTCGACCAACAGCATTGAGTCCATGTGTACTGGCGAAAAAACTGTGGGGATAGACATGCTCGCACGTATTGAGCGAACCAAATTGCCAGACATGTGTTCTACCGTGCTGCCCGAAATCAAATCTACCGACATGCAATGGAAGGGTATGGGCAGGCTGTCGAAATTTTCTTCGGATGTCAATGGCCACATCAAATCGGAAAAGTACGATTCAAGGTGCTGCCCTTCTATCAAACCGGCAGGCAGCCCAATTTTGTTTTCTTTGATTGGTATTTCAAACAGGTATTTTTTTGTTTCCGGCTTTTCTTCCATCGAAACGTTCAAAAGCCCAACTTTGTCGGTAAGCAGCAAACCCCAATTTGCATTTTTGTTTATCGAAACGAGTTCACCTGCACTGTACCCCGCAGCGTACAATGAACCGATAATGCTCCCCATGCTCGTTCCTGTGATGATGTCGGGGCTTATGCCCACTTCTTCCAATACCTTTAAAACGCCTATGTGGGCAAGGCCTTTTGCCCCGCCACCGCTTAGCACAAGCCCTATTTTTGGCTTTGCCATAATTGTGTCTGCCTGTTGCGGGGAACAGGGCAGGCTTGTTGCCAACAGGAAAAACAAAAGTGCTGTTTGTATTGATTTCATGTTTCTATGGCTTTATGGTTAATTACAAGGTGGTTTTGCAGAGTTTTTTCAACAATATATAAAAAAATATCTTGCGGCCGGGGCAAAGTTTTCTTCCCAATCCCAAGTGCGTTGCCGGCTTTTAGGCAGTCCGCATCGCATAGGGGGGGGGTAAAACCCCAGCTATTTGTATCAATATGAATTTAAGAAATCCACCAACTCAATCACATCGTTTTGTGACGAGAAAGGGTAGCCGCCGTCAACTTTCAAAGAGTATATGTTATGGTACAAGATACTTTTTTTGTGCGGCGTTGCAACCTTGATCATTGCCATTGCTTCTTTATAGAGCCTGTCTCTTTGTTCCATTTCTTTCTGTTTCTGTTTTCTGTAATTGTTTGTGCAAAAATACCGGAATTAAAGTTATTTCCCCACCCATTCTTTAAATTCTGTTGCCTTTAAGCGGCTAATTGTAATTGTTTCGTCAAATGGAGGGACAAGCCGTAAAATTAATTTCCCTCCGAAGTGGTTTTCAAATTTGCGTATCGCATTAACATGCACAATTGTGCTACGGTTTGTGCGGAAAAACAGCTCGGGGTCGAGTTGCTCTTCTAATTTTTCTATGGTCAGGTCAATAACGTGTTTCTTCCCTTCAAAAGTTACGGCGGTAGTCACCCTGTTTTCTGTGTAGAACCATGCAACATCGGCAACGTCGAGCTTAAAGAAAGCTGTCGCCCCCGAAATAAGGAACCGTTTGCGGTATTTCTTTTCCCCATGTGTTATTGCCTGTAGCAGCTCGTTGAAATCTGGAGCGTTTCCCCTTTTCTTTGGCTGCGCCTGTGCAAGATGTTCATATTTTTCTATCGCCAGGCGGAGTTTTTCTTTTTTTATGGGCTTCAGCAAATAGTCGATGCTATTTACCTGAAATGCGCGCAATGCATATTCATCGTAAGCGGTGGTAAAAACTACCATGCATTCAACCTTTACTTGCTCAAATATCGAAAAACTTATGCCATCGGTAAGCTGGATGTCCATGAAAATAAGATCGGGCGCCGGGTTTTCCAGAAGCCATTCAACTGACTTTTTAACGCTTTCCAAACATGCCGTTATTTCCCAACCGGGGCGCAGTTGTTCTACCATCCCCCGCAGTAAACGGTAGTTGTGCAGCTCGTCTTCTATGATTATTATTTTCATATGTCAAGTCAAAAATAAAAAGTCAAAAGAAGGTAAGGATATTTTCTTTTTTTGCTTGTCCTCGCGTTAAACTTGTCATTTTTTATTCGTTTCTCTCCTTGTCCCATATCTAGCCGCCCCTTCGTCTAAATAATCAATAATAATTAATCATTAATCAATTGTCACTTCTTCACAACAATGGCACTTTAACCTCAAAACGGTTTTCGTCATATTGAATGACAATTTCTTTTTCAGTAAGCATTTCGTACCTTTTAATAAGGTTTTTCAACCCTGTTTTTGTCGAGTATGTTGATGATTTAAGGTTCAATGTATTTGACACAATAAACCAGTTTTCGCTTGTTTCAATATGTATTTCTAACGGTTTTTCGCGGCTTGTTATGTTATGTTTTATGGCATTTTCGACAAGGAGCTGCCCTGTTAGTGGCGCAATTTCTTTATCTAACGATGTTTCTGATATGGAATACCCTCCCCGAATCCCTTCTCCTAACCGTTCTTTGTGTAGGTTAAAATAGGCTTCTAAAAATTCAAACTCTTCTGATAATTTCACCAGTCTTTTTTCTTTGCTTTGTAGGACATAGCGATATACATCGGTAAAGTTTTCTGTAAATTCCAGTGCCTTTTCTTGGTCGTAAACTATCAACGATTTCAGCACGCTAAGGTTGTTGAACAAGAAATGGGGGTTGAGCTGGTCTTGCAACGAAAGGTAGTCCATTTGTAATTTTTCGCGCTTCATCCCGGCAATTTGGTCTTGCATGTCCAACCATTTCTGGGTAAGCCTTGCGGTTGTCAACGATGATGCCATTAACTGCACAAAAAGCAAGCCTGCCAGCATGCCCATCACGACTCCCGGACGGGCTTTTGCATCGACCAAATCCGGGGAGGTAAACAAAATTAGGCAACGGTGTGTGATTGCAAGGAACAGTATGCCAAAAACCAGTTGGATAAAAATACGGAGACGTATCTTTTGCGGGACAGGGAAAAACCGTTCAAGGATATTGTCCAGCACTATTTGTAATTCTGCCAGTATATTAAACGAAACAATAGTGACAAGGTACATTTTGAAAGGAATGTCGTCTCTCCCCCAGCCCGACTTTTCAAAAACAGAAGCAATGAAGCGCATTAAAACGATAGCGATAACAGAGATAAAAACAAACCGGATAAAAACACTTATTGGTTTGTAGCTTGGCAAACGCATTGCCAATGCCTGTTTCTTTTCGCTATTCAATTTTAAACATTTCATTTGCGAAATTTATTGCATCGATATTTTCCCGGTTACCCGTTCCCAGCTTGTTTTGGCGACTTTATAGTCGGCAATGGCGTTTGTCAATTGTGCTTTTGCTTCTTGCCATTGTGCCTGCACGCTCAACAATTCAGAAGTTGTGTTAAGCCCAACGTCAAAACTGGCACGTGTTTCCGACAGGCTTTCCTCTGCTTTGCCAAGGCTTTTTTTAGACAAGAGTACCGTTTCGTAAGCCTCCTCTACCTGCACTTTTACCTGCATTACCTCAAGGTTAATCAAATCGTTGGTATTTTCCAAATCGGTTTGCGCCTGTTCTATTTTCAGTCTTGCCGCACGTTGTTTTTTTGCCCCTTGCCCCCATTGAAAGATTGGGATGGACACTTGCCCGGCAAGCATTAGTGTGAAATCTGTTTTCTCATACAAATCTTTCACCCAGTAGGAGGTGTACTGGGCACTTAGCCCAACTGTAGGCAAATAATCAGAACGGGTAATTTTAGCGTCCAACATCGACAGTTCTTTTTGTTTCTCCATTATTTTCAACTCGTCCCGGTTTTGACCTGCCATTTCAAGCCCGCCGTCCAAGGCAATCAATTCCACCTGCATTGTTGTGTCGTAGGCAACTTTTATATCGGTGTCCAAGGCTTGCCCCAATGTTTGGTTCAGGTACATTTTTGCTACTTTTAGCCCGTTTTTTGCTTTTAACAGGTTTAACTCGGCTTCGTTTTTCTGTACTGTCACTTTCAATTTTTCGCTTGCAGGTTGCAAGCCTACTTCGTACATCGATGCCATTTGTCCTTCAAGCTCTGTAAGCATCCTGATATACTCTTCTGCGATTTTGATGTTCTCCTGTACTTTTACGACGTTCCAAAATGCCTGATCCGTGGTTTCAATAATTTCAGAATATTTCAGGTTCAACGAATACTTGGATATTTCAACGCCAAGGTCTGCTTGTTTGTTCGAGTTTTTGATTTTTCCTCCCACATAAACGGGTTGAGATGCCGACAAACCTCCATAAACAAGGCTCAAGCCATCAAGCGTCCCCATTTCCATGGCACTTAAATCAATATCTTTGGGGGTGTGCATCAACGAGGCAGAACCGCTGACACCGGGCAAATATGCGGTACGGGCGACCGACTGGTTGACCTCGGCTTCTTGTTTTTGCAGGCCGGACAATTTCATCTCTTTATTGTATTCAACTGCCTGCGCCCTGCATTCATCGAGTGTCATTGTTTTTTGTGCCGGAGCAATATTTGCAATGGCTATTAAAACAATGGCTATAATTGTTGTTATATATTTTAATTTCATTTTTTTTATTTTTTCTAATTATGGCAAGGATTTAAACCTTGCCATAATTAAAATTTAATATTAATCGATTCCCTTTTTTAATTCGCTTACGTCAACTTTATAAAGCACGGTGTAAAATACCGGCATAACTACCAGGGTTATGACCGCGCCAACGGCCAGCCCAAACATTATAACAATAGCAGTAGAATTGAACATTGCATCGGTAACCAAAGGCAACATGCCCAAAATTGTGGTCAACGAAGCCATCATTACCGGGCGCAACCGCGACAATACAGAATCGATTGTAGATTGCAGCCTGCTTTTCCCAGCTTTTAAGTTATGGTTGATTTCATCGAGCAGCACCACCGAATTTTTAATCATCATGCCAATCAATCCCAATGCCCCGATAATCCCAGCAAATGTAAGGTAAACACCTGTTGTTACCAGCCCCAGGACAATGCCTACGAATGCAAATGGGAAAATAAGGAAAATGATCAGCGGCTGTTTGAAGTTGTTGAACAAGCCGATAATAATAATCAGCATTAGGCCCAAAGCCAAGGGGAGGAACAAAAACAACGCTTCGTTGGCTTCGCCGGAACGGGCAGTTGAGCCTTCCCACGTCATCTCATAACCATCGGGAAGTGCAATTGCATCTATTTTGTCTTGAAAATGTGCCTGCACTTCGGCTGCAGTATGCCCCGATTTCACATCGCATTGGGCTTTTATTGCCCGTTTGTTGTCGTAGCGGTTTACTACCTGGTATTCCCATGCCAGTCCTAGCGAGTCTGCAATTTGGCTTAAGGGGACACTAAATTGGCTTTGTTGCCCCCATACCGGGATGTTCATTATATCGGTCACGTTGTCTTCCAATTTTTCGGATGTTTTCAGCATAACGGGCAGGGCTTTGTCGCCTTCGTAAACGGCACCTATTGGCATCCCGTTGGTTGCTACCAAAATGGAATTCCCCATATCGGAACGGCTCAGTCCCAACGGTTGTGCTTTTTCTACCGAATAACGCGGCACTATCTTTTTGACTTCGTTTTTCCAGTCGTCTGTTACGTGTTTTGTGTTATCGTCGGCAAGGAAAATTGTTTTTGCCTGGGTTGCCAAATCTTTCAACACTGCGGGATCCGGTCCGGTAAACCTCACTTCTATATCGGCATCGGCAAAGGTAGCCCCATACCGTTGGACGCGCGACAATGCATTGGGATAGCATTTGTTCAAGTATTCTTCAATCTCCGGTATAATGGTTGGCACACGCTCAATGTCGTCGGTCTCAACAATCAAGTCGCCATAATTGTTGCCCCCTGTCATCATATAGCGCATCAGCAAATACCTTGCGCAAGGCCTCCCGAGCGAAGTGGTGACAGAATGCACGCCGTCCATTTTAAGTATGCTGTCTTGTATTTCCTTGATGTCTGCTTCAACGGCTTCTATGTCCGAACCTTCGGGCAGGTTGTATTCGATATAAAATTGGTCGTAATCTATTTTCGACATGAAATCGACCTTCACAAAGCGGAAACTCCAAAGGGCAAAGAACAAAACGCCAAAAGCACCCAAAGAAAAAAGGTATTTGTTACGGATTCCCCACTTCAGGAAATTGCCAAACACACGGTAAAATTTCGAATTGTAAGCTTGTGCCTTTTCGCCTTTCGGGCGTTCTATGCGGTAAAAGAAACGGGCATTGAACGGCGTTTGTATCATGGCAAAAACCCAACTTAACGAAAGGGAAATAATCAATACCGTAAATAACGATGCGAGAAATTCCCCTGCCGCATTTGGTGACAACCTTAATGGCAGGAATGCCAAAATTGCAACGGCGGTCGCGCCCAAAAGCGGCATTGCTGTTTTTTGTGCCGTGTTTATAAAAGCCTTGCTTCTGTCCATCCCGGCTTTGAGATCGACCAGAATGCCGTCGGCAACAACAATGGCATTGTCAACCAGCATACCCATTGCAAGTATGATTGCCGCCAGGGTAATCCTGTGCAGCGGAAGACCGATAGCCATCATCACTATTAATGTGCCCAGGATAGTAAAAACCAGCCCGCTGGAAATAAGCAGGCCTGAGCGCAAGCCCATGGCAAACAATAGCACGACAATAACAATAACAACCGATATTATCAAGTTCCACATGAAATTTTTCACTGCGGCATCTACCCTGTCCGGTTGGTAATAAACTTGGTTGATTTCAATGCCAACAGGCAGTTCCCGCTGTATTTCCACTAATTTTTCGTCTAAACGTTCGCCAAGTTTCACTACGTTAATCCCGCTTTCGTTCGAAAGCCCGAGAGACAAACCTTCTATGCCGTTATAATACAATGCCGATGATTTAGGCTTCATATAAGAACGCGAAACCTCGGCAATGTCGCCAAGTTTAAGTGTCCCCCCGCCCGGTATTTGTATCAGCAGGTTTTTTATTTCGTCAACAGACATTATTTTTTCGCCAACGCCAACACGTATCCGGTCGGCACCGGAAACAATTGCCCCTGGGTTTATAATTGCCGTTTGGTTTTGGATGGCCATGGCAATCATCATTGGGTTAATGCTCAAGCCTGCCAGTTTTTCGGGGGAAAACGTGATGTCGACCGTTTCGGTTTGTTCCCCAAAAATTTGCGAACGGCGGACACCTTTTACGCTCAACAGTTCGCGTTCGATATATTCGGTGTATTTTGTCAGTTCATCGTGCGAATACCCTTCGGCAGTTATGGCATATAAAATACCGTAAACATCGGCAAAGTCATCGTTCACTATTGGCTCCATGGCCCCCGACGGGAGGCTGCCTTTGACATCGTTTACCTTGCGGCGCAAATGATCCCAAAGTTGTGGCAACTGGGGAGTTTTTACCGTTGGTTGTATCTCAACGGTTATGTACGACATGCCCGGCCGCGATACCGATTTTATGTCATCTATATTTTCCAGTTTCTGGATTGCTTTTTCCAGCACATCGGTAACTTCCAGCTCTACTTCGTGAGCCGTTGCCCCCGGATATACGGTCACTACCGTTGCTGCTTTAATAGGGATTTCTGCATCTTCCAGCTTCCCTATTTTTGTGTACGCAATAATCCCGCCCAACAACACTGCTACGAGTATGGTTGAAATCATTGCCTTTTGGCTTAACAATTTTTCCAGCATTACAACAATCCCCCCACGTTAGTTCCCGATTGTTTTTTTATTGGCTTTACCTCTTGTCCTTCAACCAAATAATGTACGCCGGCAGTAACAATTTTCTCTCCTGCTTTTAAGCCGGAAAGGACTGCCATGTTGCCTTTTTTTCCATCTAAAGAAACGGCAACGCTGCGTTTTGTTATTTTTTGGGTCGAAGGGCTGTATATCCACACAAAAGTATTTTTGCCTTGGTGGAAAATAGCGGAATTAGGTATTGATATTTTGTCGCTTTTCGACTCTTTTACAATGGCCACCTCGGCGGTCATGCCGGGGGCAATATGTGTCCCTTTGTTGTTGTCGAAAGAGAATTTCACTTCATACAAACCGTCTTGCATGGTTTTTTCGCTTACGCTGAACAATTTAACTGGCAGGTCGCAAACGCCCGCATTTTCAACGGTCAGCAAACCACCATTGTTTTCTTTCACCATTTGCAGTTGGCTTTCCGGCACCGAAATTATTGCTTCCAGTTTCGAATTGTCGATTAACGAAACAATTGTAGTGCCTGCGCCCACGGTTTGGAAATTTTCCACGTCTTTTTCGTAAATATACCCGGAGAACGGGGCTTTCAACTTAGTGTCTTTTAACTGGTTCTGTGCATTTTCGTATGACGTTTTTGCCATTAAATAGCCCGATTCTATTTTTTCGTAGGTGTTTGCCGGTATTTTGTCCTGTTCTACCAGTGTTTTGTACCGTTTGTATTCACTTTCAAGCTGAGTGAATTGTGCTTTTGTGGTTTCAAGCTGAAGTTCGTAGTCGCGCTGGTCTATTTCGGCAATTACCTGTCCGGCCCGCACAAAATCACCTTGTTTAACATTTAATTTGGTCAACGGCCCCCCAACGCGGAAAGACAAAGAAGTGAGTGTTTTTTCTTTGATTTTACCATTGAAGGACGTTTGCGCCAGGGTGTTTTTTTCACCGATAGTTTCAACTTTTACATACTTAATTGTTTTGGCTTGAGGCAACTTTTCACCGGAGTTTTTGCACCCGGACAAAGCAATTACCATTACGTACAATACTAATTTGATGTTTCTGACTTTCATGTTGTTATTTATTGTTTAATGTTCTTGCTATCGTACTATGGGACAAAAAAATACAATTATATAATAAGGTTGTGCGAGGAAATGCCCCAACTGATTTTTTTTACGCATGAAATGCTATATGGTTATGTCCTTCACCCGGAGTGGCGTTATTTACAGAGGGTTGGGATACTTCGTAAATCTTAACTGCCTCTTTTTTCCCGGCAAGCAATGTATCGTCAACATAATTGACCTTATACGGGTGGGTATGTTCATTTAACCGTTCTGCAAATTCGTGGGTAATCAGGATTGTTTTCTTATAATGTTTACATTGTTTCTGGATACGTGCAGCCGTGTTCAGCACATCACCATGATATGCCAGTTCGCGCTTAATCTCTCCTACTTCGGCAGCCATAACTTTGCCAACGTTTATCGATGCTGTAAAAAGCGGGAATAATTTATATTTTTCGACAAACTCGGCACGATGCCGTTCCAAAGATCGTCCATAAAGGAAAAAGAAATCAACAGCATTTTTATAGCTCCTTTTTTTGTTGGCATTCCATGTCACTACCACTTCATCGCCCACAAACTGATATACATGCCCGCGGGTTGCCAAAAGCGATTTCGATAAATTCCGAAAACAATCTTGCACGAAATAGCTGTACTGTCTATGCCCCAATATTTCGGCTACTGCTGTTGACGACTGCAAATCAAGGAACATAAATATCAATTCCTCCTCGCGCGGTTTCTGGTAATATCCTGTAAGCATCTTCCCCAAAGGGACATACCCCACCTGATGGAGAAATGTGTTCATGAGCACATACACATATCCGCCCAAAAAAAGCACAATTAAAAAAAACAATGTGGTGGAATTAAACAAGAACTTGGAAAGCTGCGACATAATATCAGAAAAACACATTTGATCCTCAATGCCATAATGTATAAGCCCCAAGATTATTCCCATGACGAAAAAAACAACAATATTTACAATTATAATCCCAATAGCATATTTTCGCATTTTGAAACTGCGCCTGATACCCGGTTGTACAAAATTTTGGGCTGCCCAGCTAATAACAGCAAATATTGAAATGACAAGCGTTGACAAAAGTATTTCATCGTACATAAAACGAATGCCTTTGGAAACATCAGAAAGATGTTCTCGCAACCCGAGCATACGCAAAACAATTATTATCCGGATGTAGATATTCCAGTATATGAGCGTAAATAAAAGCAAACCAAAGCGATATCCGCTCATCGACCATTTGTATGTTTTCTCAAGCCTTGTCATATGTATAGTATTGTTGACCGACCATATTTATTGTCCCCATATTTTTTTATTCTGCCTTATTTTTCCAGCATTCTGTTTTCTTATTGGTTCAAAATATTTTAAAGTTAGCACTTTTTGTCATTTTTTTTTGCATAAGGTGCCATAATCATTTCTTTGGGTTGGGGCAAAATGTCACGGGGATGCCATTGCGGAGATGGATCTCCAAGCAATATATCTATGCCCCCTTCTTTATTTCGATTATTTGACATAGGGTTTGGATAACTTAAGTTTTGTATATTTATAATCTAAAACCGTAGTTACAGGTTACCTGCATAAAACCCAAAAGAAATCTGCTGGCAGGCGTAAAAGTTTACATTTTGAAATCGGAAATTGAAAAGGAGAAAACATGTTAAAAAAAATATTAATACCTGCATTTTTAATATTGTTGGCAAATATGGCTGTTGCCCAGCGTTTTGAGGGAGGGGTTTTAGTAGGGTACAACGCTACCCAGGTTAAGGGCGATTCGTATAGGGGCTACCATAAACCAGGGCTGCTGGCAGGTGTTTTTGTGCAGACTGATATAATGCCTGCCGTTTTTGCAGGAATGGAAATAAAATATTCGCAAAAGGGGGCACGCCATAAAGTTGATAAAGACGAGGGGATACCTGACAAATATATTATGCGGCTAGAATATGTAGACATCCCTTTTTTTATTGGGTACAGGACCAGCAGCAAAGGGACTGTAATAGGCGGGATTTCCGCAGGCTACCTGTTCAGGGCAAAAGAAATTGATGAATACGGCGAGTTCCCTGAAGAAGAGCAAAACAGATTTGAAGATTTTGATTTGCAGCCGTTTGTCGGGTTCCAGTTTGATATGGCAGAGCGGTTAAGGCTGGATTTGCGGCTGGCTTATTCAATATTGCCCATCCGTGGTTTGCCCCGGGAAACAAATTATTATTGGTTAAACAGCCAGTTTAACAATGTTATCTCGTTGGCATTGTACTATAGCCTGGATCGTTAACTGTCGGCAAAGCCCAGGGTTGCAATGCTTACTTTTGCCCCTTCTGCCTTTAGCAGGCTATAGGCACAGGCTTCAAGGGTAGAGCCGGTTGTCACAACATCGTCGATAAGCAAAATATGTTTGCCCGCCAGTTCTTTTTCTTCTTTTAGCCCGAATATGCCTTCTACGTTTTGCCACCTTTCAAAGCGGTTTTTGCGGGTTTGTGTAGCAGTGTATATTTTGCGGTATAAGTTATTTGTAGAAAGATAAAGCCCCATTGATTTTGCAATTCCCTTGGCAATCCATTCGCTTTGGTTATAACCACGCGTTTTAAATTTTTTAGGGTGCAATGGAACGGGCATGAGCATGTCTGTGCCCTTGAAATTTACAGCCTCTTTCAGCACCAACCCAAAATGTTGCCCTATTTCAAAGCCCAGCTCTTTCATCCCCTTGTATTTAATCTGATGGATTAGCTTTTGATACCTGCTGCCTTTTTTATACGAAAAAAATGAAGTCGCATTTTCAATTTGTACCCTGCCCCAAAAAAGTTGTGCAACTTTGTTTTCAGGGTCTTGGTGGAAATTGGTCACGGGCAGGTCCTGCCAGCAATCGAAGCATAAAAAGTGCCCGTTGGCAGCCAGCCTGTTGCCACATGTAATGCAAAGTGCCGGGAAGAACAATCCAAGCAATGCATCAATATTTTGATATAAATACCTCATTGTCAAAGGGTATCAAAAACACTATAGCTCTTTGCAACATATATTTCCAGAAAAAAACAACATGTTTAACAAATCTTTAACAGTCAATTAATTGTATTGTAAACTAAAATAAAATTAAAAGCTATATTTTGCAATTGTTTTTTATACAACTGAAGAGCAGATTTAAATTATTGAAAATAATTTTTCCCACCTCTCTAATTCTTTCTTGAAATTGTTCCCGGGTTGTCTTATCACAAGGCAACCTTTTTTCTTTTTTTTATTTGCAACCAGCCATACAAGTTTACCTACATCAACAGGTAATCCTTTCCATACAGTAACATGCCATACATATTAAAATAATCGGAGCAAAACCAAAACCTTATTAAAAAAATTAAAAACTTTTTCTTGATTTTTGCCAATTTCCAATAATCTTTTATTTTCTTCGTAGCAAAATAATTGATAGTTTTAGCGGCTAAACGAAAAACAAAGACATAATATGAAACCCACGTTATTGATCCTGGCGGCAGGGATGGGAAGCCGTTTTGGCGGGCTGAAACAGGTTGAACCCATAGGTCCCAACGGCGAAGCCATTATCGACTATTCCATTTACGATGCCATAAAAGCCGGTTTTGGCAAAGTAGTTTTTGTAATAAGGGAAAGCTTTGCCGAAGCTTTTAAGGAAAAATTTGAGGCGAAATTGCAGGGAAAGATAGAAGTTGGATATGTTTACCAAGAATTGGACAACTTGCCAGAAGGTTTTAGTTTGCCGGAAGGGCGCGAAAAGCCTTGGGGCACGGCACATGCCATACTGGTAGCCCAAGATGCCATAAAAGGGCCTTTTTGCGCTTTAAATGCAGATGATTTCTACGGTTTCAACTCCTACAAAACGATGGCCGGTTACTTGTCGGCCCCTACCAATGCAGCTGAATTTTCTATGGTAGGCTACCGCCTGAAAAACACCTTGTCGGATTTCGGCACAGTTTCAAGGGGCGTTTGCGATGTTGACGGAGAAGGAAACCTCAAAAAAATTGTTGAGACCACAAAAATCCTTAAAAGGGGCAACAAAGTCATATCCATTGAGGGGGACGGCAGCGAACGTACATTAACTGGCGAAGAAATTGTTTCCATGAACAACTGGGGTTTCCATACTTCTATTTTTGAAACCCTTGAGAAGGAGTTCGTCAATTTCCTAAAAACTGAAATAGACAAGCCAAAATCGGAAATGTACATTCCCTCTGTAGTTTTCGATATGATACAGAAAGGGGAAACCAGCGTGAAAGTGCTGGAGGCAAATTCGCCATGGTTTGGGGTAACTTACAAAGAAGACAAACCTTTTGTTGTTGAAAAAATCAGAAGTCTAATCAATGCGGGAGAATATCCTGAAAAATTATTTTAACAATGTCATATAAACTTTTTGAAATAGCATCTCAGTTTGCCATTGCTGGCACAATAGAAGAAATAATGCCTTTTGGCAACGGGCATATTAACGATACTTTTAAAATCACCACCAAAGAAGGCGATGCCCTGGATTATATCCTTCAGCGCAAAAACCACCTGATATTTAAGGATATTGCAGGTATGATGGAGAACATAACCCGGGTTACCGGGCATATCCGCAAAAAATTGGAATCGCAGGGCGTTGAGGAAATAGACAGGAAAGTTATTACGCACATACAAGCCAAAGACGGAAAATATTTCCTGAAAGACCAAGACGGAAACTATTGGGCAGCTTTCCTTTTCATTAAAGGAAGCCAAAGTGTTGAGAACATTGAGAAACCAGAACATGCTTTCCTTGCAGGGAAAGGTTTCGGGCAATTCCAGAACCAGATAGCAGACCTGCCGGGGAAACCGCTCAACGAAACCATTGTCGATTTCCACAACATAGAATTCCGTTACCGTAACTTTCGGAAAGCTTTGGAAGTGAACTACCAAGATCGCATTTCGCTTACACGGGCAGACATTGATTTTGCCTTGGCTCACGAAAAAGAGATGCACACCTTGATACAGGCACAGAGGAACGGGGAAATCCCTTTGAGGATTACCCATAACGACACAAAAATAAACAATATCTTATTCGATGAAAACGGTGAAATACTTTGCGTCATCGACCTAGACACCGTAATGCCTGGCTTGGTGCATTTTGACTTTGGCGATGCGATAAGGACTGCTGCCTGCACAACAGAGGAAGACGAAACCGATTTGGACAAAATAACCATCGACCTTGAAATCTACAAAGCTTTTGCCCAAGGGTTCCTGGGGGAAACAAAGTCGGTATTGTCGAAAAAAGAAATAGAATTGTTGCCACACTCGGCAAAGTTCATGACATTTATTATGGGGCTACGCTTTTTGACCGATTACCTCGAAGGCGATGTTTATTACAAAATAAAACACCCAGAGCACAACATTGAACGCGCCCGTGCGCAATTCCGCCTGGTTTCCGAAATTTCTAAGAAAGAACGGGAGATGGGAGAAATGATTTAACTCACAAGCGCACTGTTTCGGCCTTCACTTCCTTATTAAGGAACAGTGCAGCTTTTTCTTCAAAATTTTTTGCCACCTCTGTGGTTTGGAACCCGACAGTACCGTTTTTTGAAATTTTAGAATCAATTTCCGGGTGACGGTGCAGGTAATCCATTAGCTTCTCGGCAACAATGGCGCCCTGCTCAAGGATATTGATCCCCTCGGGGACATATCTCCTTATATATTTCATCAAAAGGGGATAATGCGTACAACCTAAAACCAAAGTGTCCAAACTTTTGTCCTTTTCAAGTATATTTTGAATATTTTTTTTGACAAAATATTCTGCGCCCTCTGTTTCAATTTCATTGTTCTCCACAATCGGCACCCACATAGGGCAGGCTTCTTGCACGGTTGATTTCACCTTCCCCCCCGACCATTTTCCCAGTTCTATCGGGTACGACTCGGACGTAACTGTGCCCACTGTGCCTAAAACGCCAACATGCCCGTTTTGGGTTATTTCCGCCACCTTCTCCACACTTGGCCTGATTACCCCCAGCACTCTCCTGTCCGGGGCAATTTTAGGCAAATCGAGTTGTTGTATGTTCCGTAACGCTTTTGCCGAAGCTGTGTTGCATGCCAGTATCACTAAGTGGCAGTTGCACGAAAAAAGGTGTTTCACAGCTTCCAGGGTGTATCCATAAACCACATTGAACGAACGCGTCCCGTATGGGTTACGGGCATTATCGCCTAGGTACAGAAAATCATATCCGGGCAAAACCCTTACAATCTCTTTCAGGACTGTCAGCCCGCCATAACCTGAATCGAATACACCGATAGGAGACTTGTTCATTTGGCAAATAAATTATCTTGTAAGTACCAGGTTGTAAGCATCGTCATAATATTTCCCAAGGTTCGTCCAATCGAAATGAAGCGATGCTTCTTCGCTGCGGTACCTCAAGGCAATCCTTTCGCGGCGGGTCATCTGCGCAAATCCGAACAACCTATTTGCCAGTTCTTCTGCCGATTCATAAAAGTCCCTTCCGCGACGGTTGATTATATACAAGCCTTTGTCATCGTGTTCTGGCACTTGCTTTTGCACATAGTCGCCAAAGCCCGACATGTCGCTGGTGACCGATGGCAGCCCGCTCGCCAGGCACTCAAGTGGCGTATACCCCCAGGGTTCGTACATGCTGGGGAAGATGCCCAGGTGGCAACCTCGCACAAACTGGTTGTAATCCATTTTAAAAAGCGGGTTTGATGTTGAAATGAAATCGGGGTGATAAACTATTTTAACTTTGTCGTGCCTGTTGTTGACAAGGTTTGCTGTCCTTAGGAAATTCAGGATTTCGTCTTTCCCTTCATCGATTAAGGAATGGGTGGCAATTTTGGGCAACTGGTTGGTTTTCCAGCCCTGCACGTTCCTCCGCAGTTTTAGGCGAAGATAATCATCTACCAGCAGCCCCAAATCGGGGAATTGGTACGCCCCGTCGGCCGAGGTAATTTCCGTATATAACCGTTTCCCAACCTGTTCTTTTATCTCCTCACAAACCCTTCTCACATCTTCAATTTGGGCTTTCGACTGTAGGACATCCGGATTAAAACTATAAAATGGGCGCATGGTTATAAAAAAAGCAACGATTGTCATGTCAGGATTGGCCTGTTGCATTTTCCAGTTTAACCTTGCCAGTGCTTCCAAGGTCAGGTCGTACCCCTTGTTATGGTATTCATATCTCCCAGAGGTAAAAAAGTATAAAGTATTGTCCAAATCAAAGGAATAGCTTTGGAAAAAATGCCCCATCACAAAATCATGGATTTGCTCTTTTAGCTGTACATGTTGGTTTTGTATTTGGTGCAGTGCTTCAAAGCGTTGTATGTTTAGCCCGTTGGGCAGGATCATGTCTGGTGCCCGCCCCAGCAGGTAGGTACATTCGTTTGCCGTGACCTCGCTTACCGTGGTAAACACATGTGCGCCGTGTGCCGATGCCCTTTCTATTTCGGCAATTGGTTTTACGTTGAGATTTGTTGCTTCTTTTTCCCAATCATAAAATGGCAGGTGGTCGTAAAATTTCTGGTCGTTCATTGCCAGGTATCGCCCCAGAAGCGTTGCGTGGGTGGTAAAAACAATTTTTATGTCCAGGTTGTCTTTACGTATCCCTGGTATTGGCAGGCCTGCCATCCATTCATGGAAATGTGCTATTACCGGGCTTTCACAAAAATTTGTGGAACACAGGTAATGCAAAAATTCTTTTACCTGGTAACCAAAGGCGGCAACTTTGTCAAGAAGTTCGTCGTTGCCGGGTATGGAAATATGGAAGTCTTGCCAAAATGAATGTTTGATCTCCCCAAGTTTGTCGTAAACGGAATATGGGTTAAACAAAACTACATTGGGCCTCCCTGAAACGATCCACTGGCCGTAATAAACATCGAAACCGCGTTCCTGCATTTTCAATACTGCTTTGCCAATAGGTGTCGAGAAATCGGTGGCGGGGTCAAAATGTGCTGCCGCCTGTTCCGCAAAATATGGGCCTATAAGGAAATAATTGTCTTTGCCCCGCTTTTGGATAACCGATGGCACTTTTGAACGGATAACCGTATATATCCCCCCTACCTGGTTGCATACTTCCCAGGCAATTTCAAACAGTATTGCCTTGTCGGCAACATTCAATATTTGGTTTCCTTGCACGTTGGCACCATCTATGTCCATATCATCTACATTTAAATTCGGAACGACTAAAAATAACTTTAAATCTTTTCCAATCCAACAATACCGGGATGTTTTACAAAATCGAGTAGGTAGGGGGATTGCTCCCCCGCCCTCTCACACCACCGTACATACTCTCGTATACGGCGATTTCAAATTAATTTTGTAACAGACTGTATTTAACCGACATGTTAAACACCCCTAAATCTTCGAACCATTTTAGGTTCATTGCTTGATGAACTTGTGGACATCCTGATTTACGCCACCAACCTTTGCCCGAAAGGGCTAAAATCCAACTTTGCCAATTTGGCACTCCTAAACTCCCTAAGAAGCGTTTAAGCGTAATGGCCCGTTTGCACTGTTTCAAGCGGTAGCACCGTAATTTACGGCGTATCCAAGCATCAAGGTTGCGTAAGAGCTTCTTACATTTGGCGATGTGAAAATAATTAAACCAACCTCTAAGGACCGGTGCCAACTCCGAAACTACTTGTCCAAAGCTTACTCCCCTGTTTCTCTTGGTCAGTTCCCTTACTTTCTTCTTTAACCTTTCCACGCTTTGACTTGCAATAGTTATAACTCCTGAATCAAGAACGGTGTAGCCTAAAAACTTGGTCTCGCTGCTTTTGCAAACCTGACTTTTCTGTTCGTTTACTTTTAATTTAAGTTTATTGGTGAGATACGAACAAACAGATTCCATCACCCTCTCGCCTGCTCTTTGGCTGCGAACAAATATGCTGAAATCGTCTGCGTACCGAACAAAGTAATGCCCTCGCTTTTCGAGTTCCTTATCTAATTCATCTAAAACAATATTAGATAAGAGTGGGGAAAGCGGGCTTCCTTGGGGTGTGCCTTTCAGGCGTTGGTGGACAAGTCCTCCTATCATAACCCCACTCTGCAAGTATTTGCGTATTAGCTTTAGAAGTGGCTTGCAGTGAATAAGTTGCGATAGACGGTACATCAGTCTATCATGATTAACTTCATCAAAGAAGCTCTTCATATCCATATCGACAACTACGTTCCTTCCTTCCTTTACGTACGTGCTTGCTCGCTCAATGGCTTGCTTTGCATTACGCTTGGGACGAAAACCATAGCTGTAATTTGAAAATACTTGTTCGTAAATAGGGGTTAATACCTGAGAGATTGCCTGCTGTATAATCCTATCCTTTACGGTTGGGATTCCTAACTGGCGCACTCCTCCATTGGGCTTAGAGATTTCTACTGATTTTACCGCCGAGGGAAGGTATTCGCCCCGTAGTATCTGGTTTACCAACTCGTCTCCTTCTTCTGTAAACCAATCAGAAAATTTACCCACGGGAATATTATCTACTCCCGCTACGCCCTTGTTCCTTTTCACTTGTTTGTAAGCCCTGCTGATATTTTCAGATGAGCATACAATACCGATTAGTCCTTCTGTAAAGACTCGTCCCTGGTTCGGCTCTCTACCTAATTGCCCCGCCAATGTTGTTTTCGCTCCGATTACGTCATTACGATTTCCAAATTGACCAATAGCCTCCTGTTTATGCTCTATGAACATATCACGCTGGTAAGCTATTTGTTGCTGGTGCCCCATAGATAAAAGTCTTGTCCGACTGCTTCTTTTATTAACTGATTCAGACCTTCTCTCTGTCCTCTAAAAACAGAAATACTATGTCTTCTGCTGACTTCTCAAAACCTTTCGCTGATTGTCTCCGCTCAGTTTGTTGTTAAATGCAACAGGTTCTGAGACCTCTCGGGATAAGATAACATACTTTCGTCACGTCCTACATGATTTACCCTAAGTGGTTACGGTTGGCTTTGGGGCTTTCCCAATCCATAGCTCGGTTACCCTCCACTATTGAGCCTTATATCAAGTTTCTGTACGTTAGGACCATGACTTTGCTGATGGCTTCCTTCAGATTTGGGGTCGCCCCCAACACCCTTGCCAATTGCTAGTTCTTCCTGTCAACTGGGCGAACTCAAGAACGTTTCATCTTGATAGCACGTTACCATGCCCGACATACTAAAAAAAGCCACTTGTTTATTTGACAAGTGGCTTACCTTTTTATAGTATTTTTTTATTACCTACTCAACTCCCAGATTTTTCTTTACCAAGGGTAAAACATCGACACTTTGGTTCGATTTGTAAATAAGCGCATTTACTTCGAATACATAAACCAGCCCTTGTGCTTTGGCCACTTCTTCAACTGCTTTCCTGGCCTTCTCGTAGATAGGCTGAAGTACTTCGGCTTGTTTTTGTTGTACCTGTTGCTGTGCTGTATTGCGGTAATTTTCTATCCTTTGGTTCAAATCCTGGATTTCAGAAACTTTAGCATCTTTTTTCACTTGGGAGGCATCCTCTCCCAATTGTTCAAATTCTGCGTATTTTTGCTGTAATTCTTTCTGCATCCCGTCAAAAACGTCCCCAATTTCTTTCTGGAAATTTTCCAATTCCGTTTGGGCAGTTTTCGTTTCCGGCATAACCTGGATTACCGCCTGCAAATCAACATGTCCGAATTTCTGCGCTTTTACAGATACTGTTGTCCCTGACAATAAAATAACAGCAAAGAAGAGTTTCAATAAATTTCTCATAGCCAATGTAGTATTAAATTTTGGTCACAAATATAGTTATTAATTATTTATATCCGAGATTTTTAAGCACTTGATCGCTTAAGTCGTAACGGGGATTTGTATAAAATAAAGTTGTCCCGTCGGCTTTGTCAAAAACCACGGCATAACTCCCATCGCTTGCTATTTCCTGAACGGCATTGAATATATCGTCCTGTATAGGTTTCACCAGCCCTTGGCGTTTTTTGAACAAATCGCCGTTCGGCCCGAAATATTTTGACTGAAGCCTTTTGTAATCTTTTTCTTTTGTAATTATTACATCTTCGCGCTTACGTTTCATGTCATCAGAAAGCAAAACGCTCTCTGCCTGGTAATCTTGGTACATTTGTTCTATTTCGGCATGCATCGATTCCAGTTCCTTTTGATATTGGGACGACAACTGGTTGAGTTGCTCCTGTGCCGCGGTAAATGCCGGGATATTTTCCAAAATATACTCAGAATCAATAAATGCGTATTTCTGTGCAGTTGATATTCCTGCCAAGGAAAGTATTACTGCGATGGTTAAAACTATTTTTCTCATGGCAATCTTTATTTTAAATTACTGAAACCTCACATATCATATTTTGTGCCAAAACTTTAGCCTTTAAAATTGTTGCCCGATAACAAAATGGAACTGGCTTCCGTTCTCTCCTGTCACACCTGGCACATCGTCAAACCCATATCCCCAGTCTATGCCCATAAGCCCAAACATTGGCAGATAAATACGTACGCCAATACCGGCCGAACGGTATAAATCAAATGGGCTATAATTCTCGAAACTGGATTCTGCATTCCCAGCTTCAAGGAAAGTTAATGCAAAAATCTGCGCATTTTGTTTTAATGTGATAGGGTATCTAAGTTCCATGGTAAATTTAGAATACATATCTGAACCGCTGCTCGGGCTTAGGCTATAATCTTTGTAACCACGCAACGCCACATAATCGGTGCCGTACATATTGTAGCCCGACATTCCGGATCCCCCAACTATAAAACCTTCGAAAGGCGACCGGACATTACTGTTATAATATCCCAGGAACCCCATTTCAAAAGCAGTTTTCAAAACTAAGTTGCTGTTTTTTGTTAAAGGGTTGTACATTTGCCCCTTGAACAACCACTTATGGTATTCAATCCATTTATATTTCTCGTCGTTGGTAATGTCAGGGGAGTTGAAGTCTTTTCTTGATATAACGCTAAATGGAGGTGTTAATTTCAGGGTCAATGAAAAGTTTGAACCGGTACGCGGGTAAATAGGGGCATCAACAGAGTTGCGCCCGAACGTAGATTGGATGCTCAGATTGTTAAATGTCCCGTTTACTTCTCCATTTTCATCAGCCAAAAAATAGAAATAGGTCCCCATGTTCTGTAAATTATAATGTTCCAACGACACCTCATGGTAAACCGTAAAATAATCATCAGGCCACGACAAACGATAACCATAACCTAGGGCAAAAGCTGTTGTCGACCATATTTGGTCCCCATCGCTGTCGGAATCGCTATCGCTGGTATAATAACTATAGTTTCCATATCCCGAATTGTATCCGTACGGAGAACTGCCGTAACTCCCATAACCATAGTAATTATAATAATTATACATAGAAGAACCATAATTGTTATAATAATTTGAATACCTGCTCGCGCTGTAATTTATCCGCGAATGCGAAATTGAGAGGGAAAACGAGTTTGGCTTTTTCCCGCCCAGCCATGGTTCGATAAAAGATAAACTTACTGTTTTGTAATACTTCCCGCTGGTTTGGTAGCGGAGGCTGAGGGTCTGCCCATCGCCGGTAGGCAATGGCCGCCATGCTTCCCTGTTTAGGATGTTACGTGCAGAGAAGTTTGCAAATTTTAACCCTACCGATCCCACAAACATGCCGGCACCCCAACCGCCAGAGAGTTCAATCTGGTCGTTTGCTTTTTCCTGTACCTGGTATTCGATATCGACCGTCCCTTCTTCGGGGTGTGGCTGCACGTCGGGGTTGATGGTTTCTGGGTCAAAGTGGCCAAGCTGGGCCAATTCCCTGTATGAGCGCATCAAAAGGGTCTTGCTGAACAAGTCGCCAGGGTAAGTCCTCAACTCACGGCGGGCAACATGCTCGTGGGTCTTTGTGTTCCCTGTTATCAATACCCTGTCGATGGTTGCCTGCTTGCCTTCATAAATCCTCATCTCATAGTCAATGGAGTCGTTCTTTACGTTCACCTCGATCGGATCGAGGTTGAAAAACAGGTAGCCTTTGTCGAGATACAGGTTATTTAACCCTTCATCATTGTCAAAAAGCCGCTTGTCCAATATTTTTTGGTTGAACACATCCCCTTTCTGTATCCCCAGCCGGGCACTCAGGTAGTCGGACGGATAGATGGTATTCCCCACCCATTTTATGTCGCCGAAATAATATTTGTCGCCTTCTTCTACTTCGATATCGACATCTACCCTGGGTTTGTCTTTTTTCCCTACTTCTACCTGCCTTACCGTATCGTCAACAATTACGGCATCACGGTAGCCTTTTTCGTTGTATTTGTCGACCAAGGCAATTTTGTCTTTCCTGTATTCTTCTTCAAGGAACTTTTTGGTACGGAAAAAATTACGGATGCTCTTCTCGTTTGTTTTTTTCATGGCCCGTTCCAGGGCGATATCGCCCAATACTTCGTTGCCTTCTATCTCTATATTATGTACTTTTATCTTTTCTTTCTTGTCTACATAAACATCAAGGATTACACTGTTGTTTTGGGAAACATCATCACGTTGTACAATATTTACTTCGGTGTTCAAGAACCCTTTTTCGGTAAAAATCCCCTTAATTATGCGTTCTGCGCTGTTTACCTGGTGGTCGGTAACCTGGCTGCCTTTTAACAGAAGTACCTTTTCGGTAATGTCGTCTTTTTCAGATTTTGACACGCCATAAAAATTCACATCGGCGAGCCTCGGCCTCTCCTGTAAGAATATGTCAAGCCAGATATTATTATCTATTATTTTAGTGGCAGAGATCTGGACATCGGAAAACAAGCCCTGCTGCCATAACTTCTTTATGGCAGAAGTTATCTTTTCACCGGGGATTTCAACCTCATCGCCTACCGACAAGCCCGACAATTGAATTAAAACGGTTTTGTCCAGATACCGTATGCCCGATACTTTTACTTCGGCAATGGTATATTTTCGAGGGCTGGAGTAATAAATTGAAAAATTCGTACTGTCGGCAACCTGCGCGTACACATTCGGCAAAACAAAAAGTATAAATAACAGTACTAAAACAATTGGCTTTCGCATTCTAAACATATATTAATTAGCTTTTAAACTGTTCGCTTATCTTCCCAAACCTTCTTTCCCGGTTTTGGTAACTGTAAATGGCTTCGTACAGGTCTTCTTTCCCAAAATCGGGCCACAATTTACTGGTAAAATATAATTCGGTATAGGCTATCTGCCATAACAAAAAATTGCTGATCCTCTGTTCCCCGCTTGTACGGATTAATAGTTCTGGGTCGGGGTATCCGGCTGTTGCCAAATAATTTCGGAACAATTTTTCATTAATATTTTCAGGAGCAACATCTCCTTTTTGGGTATCTTGTGCAATTCCTTTGACAGCCTCAAGGATTTCCCAGCGGGAACTGTAGCTTAATGCAAGGATCAACCTCAGTCCTGTGTTTGGGGCAAGCACTTCGATACAATTGTTTAATTTGTTCCTGACCTTCTGGGGCATTTTTGAAATATCCCCTATTACCCCAAGGCTTACATTGTTTTTCATCAGCGATCCTGTTTCTGCTTCGACAGTTTGGACCAACAGGGACATTAATGCATCGACTTCATACTTCGGACGTTCCCAGTTTTCTGTAGAGAAAACGTATAAGGTAAGGTATTTTATACCTATTTCCCCGGCAGCTTCCACGGTTGTATGGACGGCACCGACCCCTTTTTCATGGCCAAAAACCCTGGATATCCCCTGTTTTTTTGCCCAACGACCGTTCCCGTCCATGATAATTGCCACATGTGCCGGAATGCTGTTTTTATTTAACCTGTCTCTGAACGATTCCATTGTTATCTGTAAATCTTATCGTATGCAGGGCAAACTTCTTTACCCAAATATATTTTGTATGTTAAATTTACCCCCAGATACCCTGACCAATCGTTATTATGTAAAAAATCGTTGTACACAGTTTCTTCGCCTGCACTGTTTATAAATGCAAGCGGGTCGTCAAGGTTATCTAACTTATCAACAAAATGTTTCCTCATCAAACATTCAACACCTATCCCCAAGCGTTTCCCTATATGGGTTTTTATCCCCATCCCAAAGGGGAGCGATAATGCCACAACATTTTCATCAATGGTTATGCCCCCTTTATTGTTCATGGTATTGAAAAGGTTATATAAAGCCAACTCATCGCTACCAAGTTCATAAGGGAAAAACATTACGCCAACCCCTCCCATAATGTAGGGCGAAAACGGTGTGTTTTTTTCTCCTATCCGGTATTTCAAAAAATTAATTTCAACCTGCAACGATAAATCCTGCACATTTTTTTCAAAATCCCAAGTTTCTTCTTCTATTTTCCCTTCGGCAGAAAAATTGCCGGTCAGGAACATGGCCCGAAGCCCTACCCGCGGATTGAAATTATACCTAAAAAAAGCCCCAAAATTTGGATTGAACGACTGAAATGGAACGACATCTTTTAAATCTCCAATGTAGGTCGATGCCCCGCCCCAGATCCCAATATCGGCTGTTTTTTGTGCAAAACCTGAAACAGCTATAAAAAATATTGCTGTCACCAAAAAAATCTTTCTCATTTTGCTTACGTAATTGTTTATTTTAACAATAATACCAGGCATATACAAAATTCAAAACATTCAAAAATAAAGCAGGGGCCGTTCCAAACCCTAAAGTATGTTTTATATGTAATTTTTCATCAGATTACCTATAAAAAAACAATCACCCCGCCGTTATGTAACTATTTGAATATCAATGAACTTAAACTGTATTTCTTTTGCACTCAACAGCTTTCAAGACGTACAAAAGTAATATAATTCTAAAAATAACATACCTGAATGTTATTATAAAACCCAAAGAAAGATTAAAAATTGTTAAGCATGCCTGATATTAGTTGCGTTTGTCTACTCCCCACATGAGCTTGTTGCGCAGGGTATTGAAAAATGTTTGCCCGGGAAGTTGCAAAGTTTTTAGTTTAAAGCCTGCTTTCTTTATAGTAATAGTTGTTGAAAATTCAACCGGGACAGATCTGAAGTCGAACGATGCAAGATAGTTTGTGCCCCGCCCCTCTACTTTTAGTTTGATGCTGTAATTATCGGGGACTACCAGCGGGCGGATGGTCAAATTATGCGGGGCGAGCGGTGTTATCACAAAGTTTTCGGAATCGGGCGTGAGGATAGGCCCGCCCACACTTAACGAATATGCTGTAGAGCCGGTTGGGGTGGCAATAATTAATCCGTCTGCCCAATAGTTATTTAGCAATTCTTTATCAAGGTAGGCCGATATGTTGATCATTGATGAGGTATCGGTTTTTAAAACAGTTATTTCGTTCAGTGCAAAATTGAAGTCTAGGTTTTCGTGACCGTGAAATTCAACCTGGAGCATCGAACGTTCGACAATGGAAAAATCGCGGTTGAAAATTTTGGTCAGGGCATCGCTCATCTGCTCCTGCGAAATATCGGCCAGGAAACCTAAACGCCCGCTGTTTACACCAACTACAGGGATTTCGAAATTCCTGATGTTTACAACCGAGTGCAAGAATGTGCCATCGCCCCCTACACTGAATATAAATTCGTTGTTGCCATCAAAATCGGCATATGAATGAAAAAAGGAACTATAGAAAGGGGCAAGGTCCAGTTCCTCAACGAGAAATGAATAAAATGGTTTGTATAGCTGTACCTCAATACTGTTTGTTTTCAGAAATGCAAAGAAATCGCATATGACAGAAACAAATTCGTCGGAAACAGAGGTGCCGTAAACAGCGACTTTCATTTGTATGGTAACCTTTAAATGTTCATAAATTTCATAAATTGGTCAAAACGATCCTGGTATAAATCGTTCAACATGGTGTGGTCGAGGTAAACAGCCTTCACGTTGTAGTCGTACCTCATAAAAGCCTGGATTAAGGGCGACAAGTCCTCTTTGTCAAGCTTCAATATAACATCGAGGTTGGAAGTGCCGGGCTCCCTGTTCAAAAACATGCTGAGGATTTTTATATCGTTACTTTCCACAATCTGGCTAATCTGTGCCAATGAGTAATCGTTAATGTTCATTTCCAAAACTATTACCCCGCCAATTTCCTGCAATGAAAATAAGCGTGCAAACCTCCGGGCCAGATCGTACAATGTTATTGCTCCAAGGTAACAATGCCCTGCATCAAGAACAGCAATCACGCTAAGCTTTAGCTTGTACATCAGTATAGCCACCTCGAATATATGCTGTTCTTTGTGGACATGCGACGAATTGAGCTTATCCGCCTCTGTGCCAACAGGCTTGTCGATCAAGTCAAAATCATAAATCATCTTGTCCGACACCGTGCCAACATAATTATGCCCATTAACAACAGGGATATGGGAAACCCTGAACACATCCATCCAGTTCAGTGCTTTTTGCCCCTTTTCCGAACCCCGTATAGAGGGCACTACGTCCGATATTAAACTCTCTGCCAGCAAATCTTTAATTTTTATTTCAAGGTTTCAATTTGAAAATTGTAATTTCGTAAATTATTTCATAATATTAAAATGACCAGACTAAGTGTAAATATAAACAAAATTGCAACACTACGAAACTCCCGGGGCGGGGCCGTGCCTAGTGTAAAGGAAGCTGCAATAAACTGCCAAAAATTTGGCGCACAAGGGATTACTGTCCATCCCCGTCCAGATGAACGCCATATTACCAGGCACGATGTATATGAAATTAAGCCTCTGATAACCACCGAATTTAACATTGAAGGTTATCCTGGGGAAGATTTTCTAAAAATGGTTATAGAAGTCAGGCCGGACCAGGTAACACTTGTCCCCGATACCCATTATCAACTTACCAGCGACCACGGTTGGGATACATGGGGGAATTTAGGCTTTTTGAAGGATGTGGTTTCTGAATTAAAAGGGAACGGGATCAGGACGTCAATTTTTATTGACCCCGACCTGGAGATGGTAAAAGGAGCGGCAGAAATAAAAACAGACAGGATAGAATTATATACCGAACCCTACGCATCACTTTACCCCATCAACCGCAGCAAAGCCATAGAACCATTTATCGAGGCGGCAAAAATGGCAGATGCCCTTGGCATTGAGGTAAACGCAGGGCACGATTTAAGCCTCGAAAACCTGAACTACATCTATAAACATATACCAAACCTTAAAGAGGTTTCTATTGGGCATGCCCTGATTGCCGATGCACTTTACCTGGGACTGGAAACTACCATACATAAATATTTGGGTTGCTTGAAATAGCAACGGAATATGAGCAGCAAGTAATTAAACCGGAAAAATCCCCCTGCCGATATCTTATTGATACACTGGACACAGGGACAAAAATATAAATGGAACTTTATTACAGGAAAGAAGGAAAAGGAAGCGGTGCGCCTTTGGTTATCGTACACGGGCTGTACGGCTCGTCCGACAATTGGATGAACATAGGCAGGCAGCTGTCCGAAAAATATACTGTTTATATGCCAGATTTGCGGAACCATGGCCGCTCACCGTTCTCCGAAGAGCATAGTTATGAGGCAATGAAAGGGGATTTATTAGAATTCTTTGAGAAGCACCATATAGGGAAGGCAACCCTATTGGGACACAGCATGGGAGGAAAAACTGCGATGTGGTTTGCGGCTTCTTATCCTGAGAGGATAGAAAGACTAGTGGTAGCCGACATTGCCCCCAAGGACTATATGTTGCTTAAAGATGACGGACAGTTCCATCCCCACCATACCATTTTGCAGGCCATGCAAGAAATCGATTTTACCGAAATTAAAAAAAGGGAGGATGTAGAAGTGTGTTTGTCCGAGAAAATAGGAGATGAAAGGACAAGGCAATTTTTACTGAAAAATGTCAAAAAAGACAAAGAGACAAACCAATACAAGTGGAGGATAAACGTTGACGTACTTTATAACAACCTCGAAGAAATCATAAGCGGGGTAAACAAAAATTGGCTCGGAAACAGCAGCCCGCCCAGCAGTTTCCCCGTTGTATTTATACGCGGCATGAAATCAAGGTATATCCTCCCTGAAGATAAAACCTTGATCAAAGGGATCTACCCGGGGGCAGACATTATCGACATTGCCGATGCAGGGCACTGGTTGCACGCCGAACAGCCAGGGAGGTTTGTTGATGCTGTGATGGGGAAAAATGGCAATAATGCAAATAAGATCAAAGGGGGCGGCAGGCAAAAGCCAAAGACGGGATGATAATCGCAGGGCTGCCTGGCTACCAGGGCAACAGTGCATTTCAGCACTAAACACAACAACAACAAGAATTAGTGAAATCCGGATGGGAAAACAGGAATGCACAACCTTTGCATCAAAATTTCTTAAATAGCACGCTATCCCTTCCAAATTCTTAAAATTCCTTATCGGGCATATTTGTATATAAAATCACATAAAAGCATTTTAAAAATCCAAATATAAAGCTGAGGATATTCCCATCAGGTGTTTCCTTGTTTAAATAAACTACCCCGCCTTAAGTGGGCGGGGTATCTAAAGATTTATTTACCGAACATATAAAGAGGCGGCAAATAAAATCCCATGAGATTATTACATTAAAAAGAATCCTATTCGCCAATGATCTGCACCTGGCATACCCTTTTTCTACCACGAAGCTGGTCCCAGTCGACAAAATAGATGTAGCCAAATTCGCCCATATCAAGCTCCCCTTCAACCATAACAATGGTTTCTGACCGCCCGAAAAATACAGACCGCAGGTGGGCTTCTGTATTCAAGCTTGTCCATTCGCCTTCTTCTGTCCCCAAAGACATGGCAAAATCAATATGCTCTTTGCCCGGATGCAAATACTGTTTTTCGTAACGGCAGGTGGGCACTAGTTTTTCCATGATATTGCATAAATCCTGTTGCAAAAATTCAAGTCCGAAATAAGTCTTGTCGTGCGAGCACTCCTGAGTCATAACACTGCAGGTAGTATGGTGCGAATATGCTACGCAGGTGCCATTTTTCACACCGGATCTCTTTACAATTTCCTTAACTTGTTTTGTCACATCGTGGAATGTTGGATGCCCCAACTCTGATTTTAACTCAATTGATTCCCTATAAACTTTCATTTTAATACTTTATAATTATTAATTGTTGTGTATTTCATCCCATGCGGTTCGTACCGCATGGATCATTTCATCTAACATCGCTTCAGGGTTTGTGGCTTTCATAATCCCACTGGTTGTACCAGTTGCTTCAGCCCCGGCTTTAATAATTTTATAAACATCAGAGCCATTTTTTATCCCTGCTGCCGGCAATACCTGTATTTCCGTATTTATACTTTTTATTGCTGCTGTTGTCTCAATAACATATTGTTCGTCGCTAGTTTGCCCGGTGCCGATCAATTCAGTGGGTTCTGCAACAATAATATTGGGCGAAAAATGCGCGATTGCTTTTGCCTCATCAATAGAGTCGGCGCATACAATCGATATTAACCCTACTTCTCTGGCACGCTTAACAGCCTTATGCAGATTTCCAATAGTCATTGGTTTCTCTGCATGGTTAAGCATCACGCCTACTGCGCCAGCTGCTTTAACCGCTTCGGGGAGTACAGAGCCTAGTCCCCTGCCGATAGGCAACGGATCCATATGTTGGGCAAAAATCAGCACATTTTCTGTTTCTTGAGCAAGAAGATGGATATCTGAATACTGTGGGGTCAATATTATTCGCACATCATACTTTTTTGAAACAATATCAGCAGCTTTTGCCAGCCTTAACATCCTCTCTCCATACATCCAGGCTTTCGGTCCGATTTCGAAAAAAGGGGGTTCTATTTTTATTCTTTTATGCATATCCTATGTTAATTTATTTCAATTGAGCTTTTCTCCTACGGCACCTCCGGGATGGATAAGAGCAAACTGTTCCAGTTTATAATCGGTTTCTTCCATTATTGCAGAAAGCATGGCATCAAAAAGTGCAACCGTTACAATAAAACTTGAAGTGGCCATAATATTTAACTTATCACTTTCCTTATTGATTTTAACAGGAATGACTATCTGTGCATTTCGGGCCAAAGGAGATTCTGTATTTTCAGTTACTGCAATTAATAATGCTCCCTTTATATTGCAAACATTAATTATAGGTAGTAATTCCGATGTTTTTCCTCCGCGGGAAACCATTACAACAGCATCGTCTTTTTTTATGCAGCCCATTCCTCCATGCAGTGCCTCTGCAGGTGAGAGGAATTGTGCATTTCGCTCAACACAGCAAAGGGAATGGGCAAATTTCTTTGCTACAATCCCAGAGGAGCCACTGGCACAGGTAATAATTTTGGGGCATGCACTTAAAACATCAACGGTCTTACTAAAACTGTCAATATCAATATATCCTGAAATGTCTGATATGGCCTGGCGTTCTATTTCCAATGACTTGAATGCTAACTTTAATGATTCTTTTTTCATGAATTGTCACATTAAATTTTAAATTTTTAGATATTTATAAAGCATCTAAAAAAGAACCTGCTAATTTCTCAATAAGATTTTAAATGCCTATTTGTCAGTGAGCTTATATTTGTTAATAGCATCAATTGGTGAGAGCATATTTTTTACTACATCGCAAAGCGCTTCCTGGAATTTAGCAGGGTTGGGTACTTGGATGGCATTCCTGCCAAAAACAACCCCTTTTGCCCCATCCCTTATTTCATCGGCAGCGAGTTGCAGGGCTTCAAGCTGTGTCGGTTTTTTCTCAGCTCCTAGGCCAAAGATGGGGACGGGGCAACTTTCAGTTACTTTTTTGAAGTCATGCGTATAGAAGGTTTTTATCATGTCGCATCCCAATTCACTAAGTATCCTGCTACAAGAATATACCTGCTCATGCATCTGCTCTTTTGAAATATCCCCGGAGTGGGTAGGGAAATATTCCCCGATTACAGGGATGCCCAGCTTATCGGCCGTATTGACTAATCGGCTGTAAAGTTCAACATTCTTTGTGTCAATATCCTCACTTCCGGTTTGTAAAGTAAGCGAAGCAAGCACAATTTCAGCACCGTTGGCCACGGCTTCTTCAACAGTTTGGGACAATACAGTGTTTGCATCATTGTAACTCCAATGGAAACAATACACCGAACTCCAATTTAGCCTTACAATTGGCATTGGGGCGCCTTTATAGTTAAAAACTGGCCGGAGCTGCTTCAACATCCCTGGGCTTAATAACACGCCATCGACACAAGAGTGGATACTTTTTGCTGTTTCTTTTAGATTTATCATCCCCGGGATTGGCCCGTCAAACAACCCATGGTCAATTGCGACTATTACAGCATTATCACTTTTATTGAAAAGTTTTTTAATACGAAGTTCTTTTCCATTCATAATTCATAATTTTAAAATTGTTATATATGTTCATATTATTTAGAGATATTATCTAAGTATCTGCATTGCATTATTGAAGAAAACATCCTCAATATCTTCCTTTGTTAGTTTTGTTTGTATTGCTGCTTGCCTGAATGCTTCAATCTCTTCATATAGAAAGAAAGTGAGTTTTTCTGCTTTGCTCCCTTCTGTTTCCCTCATGTGGCAATCGCCAGACACATCCCCGTATAAACCCTTGGGGACAATGTTCACATATTTGCCTCCTTCACAGATACGTTTCATACGCATCCTAACGATCGGGAGGTCGCTGCCAAAAAGTATCCGTTTGGGCCCAACTGCTTTTATCAGCTGTTCAAATACCCATTGGTTGGTATTTGCACTAAAATCGAACAAAACATTTTTTGTTTCCGCTAATATCTTGAAAGCATCCCCAATGTCTTCATTGCAGTAAGCCCTGCCAACATGGGCTATAATAAGTCTTACCCCGGGGTACTTCCTCTCAATTTCAATAATCTGCTCCAGGTTTTCTGGGTCTTTTAAGCGATTTTCTCTTGGGATATGCAGCATAGCGACCATGCCTAATTTGTCTAAAACAGAAAGATGATGGTGGGGCAAGAAATCGAAGATACAGATTTCGTTTTTGGGAATATGAGCAGGGGCAAAATTCAGGTAGACCTTTGCCCCTTTGTAATTCCCTTTTTTCAATTCCTTTTCAAAGATATCCATACCCCACTCTGGATGAGACAGGACCAATCCGTATGCTTTGCCCTCTTCTACACAATCCAGTATATAACTATTTGCAGCCCGTATATCCTTTAAGCCTATTGGATAAGGGAACATAAGAGGGATCACTTTTTTTCCGGGGAACATCAGATTATAAGTTTCAAATAGGTGTTCAACCGGATTTTCACTTGCAACACGACTAGGCCAGTCTGCCAGCCTGTTATCTCTTTTTTTATCTTTTAAAAGGTGGTCTTCTAAATACACATGGGTATGTATATCAATTATCTTGTTAGGTAGGAAACCTTCCAGGTAATCCCTATAAAACCCGGTATCGGTTTGTTTAATTTTGAATAGTTCCGTCATAAACATTATTTTATTTCAACAATTTTCCAGCCCATAATTCTCCCGAAGGACCTTAATTCTTCAATCGGATGCCCGTAGACCAGTGCAGAGTGGTGGGTCCCTCCTGCTTCGCTAAACTTTTTTAAAAATTCCGGAATTGGCATATGTGGTTTCATCCATCCCCGTATCCCGTCACCAATAGTTTCTTTATGGATTTCCCCCATTATTTTTACAGGAGAAAGGATAAGGGAAAATAAATTGCCGGGGCCTGGTGCAAGGTTAACCAATATTGCATTCCCTTTTTTTAAACATGCAGATGGGTATACCGGTGCCTCTGCATCAGTAAAAGGCCATTCTTTCTCTAAGAGTATTGCCTTATTCTCAACAAGGCAAACATTCACCTCACCCATGTGGCTCATAAAAATGTAGTTGTTTTCCCAATCGGGGCAGAACATTTCTGTAAACGACACATCGCCTAAAGCCCGTGCCATTGCTCCAATTAAAGCTGCGGTAAGTATATCCCCTTCACCAGCGTAACCAATACCATTGCCTAAGGCTTTGCATATTTCCAAGAAAGGCATCTGGTTTATTCCTGACTGTTTTGTTATTGCCTGGAAATTAACAGTGAAAGCAGTTAGGTTTTCTTTTTCAATCCACTGGCGGAAAGCCAATCCTGTAATAACAGAAGATTCAAGCTGCCCCGGCTTAAGCTGAGAACAGTCGAACCGTTTATTATCTTCTGAGATTTCATCCAGGACCATTGGGCCGTTCCCATTAGGCAAGTAAGTCGCTATCTCATTGGGAGGGATTTTTAAAACTTCTATGCCCAAATCTTTTAAAACATTATTGTCAACAATGAAATCGCCCATCCCATCAAAGCTTTCACCTACCAGTGCAACACGTGCTGTCCTAAACCTATTGGCAATCATTGCCCCTTTTATATGGCGGGCAATTTTTTCCATCAACTCTGGAGAATTGATATGGCCTGCTTCAATTATGAAGCCTTTCCCCCTGCGTAGCAATAGGTTACACATATCCTGTACGCCATGTACCCCATGGTTATACATTAGTTGAGAAATAGAATTGAAGTATTCATCCCTGGTGGTATCAAGGATTATAAGAGGGAGTTTTGTATTGCATAAAGCATCAATGCATTCCATTGAGGGCGAATAAGCTATATGAAAGGTTACAACACAGTCAACCCCTTCCTTCTCAAAGCGGTTAATCGCTTCTTCGAATTCAACCTGTAACCGGCAAAAACCGGAACAGACTACTGCAATGCCTTTGCTTTTAAACTTATCGCACAAATTATCTAAGAAAGGGGCAAACCCTTTCCTGGTTTCAGGCATTATCTCATCATACATTTCTAAGTAAAACAGTAATAATCCTATTTTGCCGTTATTAATATCTTCCTTGCTCATTATTCAATTATCTTTTATTTTAAGTATTACATTATAATCATGAAAAATAGATTATCATTCCTATAATAACCAGCACAAAAGCCCCCCACCACATGACAATGCTTTTATACCACCTATCCCCCAGTTCCTGGAAAATGTTGATTTTTTTCCAATTGATAGTCAATTGGTCACTGACCTGCTCTGCCCGTGGTTTCTCAGAGGATAAACTGACCACGGTACACACAATGACACATAATGCCCAAATTACGATGGCTTGCATCTGGAAAGGCACCAGCCAAGAAGGTGCCCCCGCAGAATAGTTAACATAAATCTTTATTAATACAGCGAACACAAACCCAACGATTATAGATGTTGTAGCCCCTTTGCCGTTAATCCTCCTGAAAAGGATTCCAAGCACGAATATTGCGGCAAAAGGTGGTGCAAAAAAAGCATACAAGGTTTGGATGTACACGAACAAACTGCTGCCAAGCTTACCAATAAAGCCGGCCAGTACAATAGAAATAATAATAATAACGAATGATGACCATCTGCCCATGCTAACATAATGACGGTCCGAAGCATTCTTGTTTACCATCCTTTTGTAAATATCTATAGTAAATACCGTTGAAGTTGAGTTCAGTACCGCACTGACCGTTGATTGGATCGCCCCAAATAATGATGCCAGTAATATCCCCCTTACGCCAACAGGGACAAGCATTTGCAACAGAGTTATATACCCTTTGTCTGCTTCAGGCCTAATTTCTTTCCAATCTAAGTTTAACACATCGGGGAACCGTGCAAATAAAATCAGCCCGGGCAATACGATTATTACCGGTAGCAGGATTTTAAGGTAGCCAGCAAAGACAATCCCCATTCGTGCATGCCAGGTATCTTTTGCTGCGAATACACGTTGGATCATAAACTGGTTTAGCGCGTTGTACCAGACACTTATGGTAAAAACCCCTAATATGATGTTTGGCCAGGGGGCAACGGTATGAGAAACTGGTTGAATTACAGACAAGCGATCATACGACTCGGCATCAACCATGTTGGGCATGTTTTTCACTACTACTTCATGCCATAAGCCAGTTTCAGCTTTGTTCCTTTCTATCATTACTTTAAAACCTTCTAACAAAGAATGTTCTTCCCCAGAAAGCATATAAAGGCCAAGTATGGTTATCAGGAGCCCCCCCGCTATCATTATTGCCACAGTGAAAACATCCATCCAGGCAATTGATTTCAGCCCTCCATAAATAGCCCAAAGCCCCGACATAAAGCCTATAATTAAGATTGCCTGCCATAATTCAACATTGAACAACTTTTCTATTACAAGGCCTCCGCCATACAATACGGCTGCCAGGAACGCAATGATGTTGCTGATTATGGTTACCAAAGCAAAAAATTGCCGTACGATCAAGTTATACCTTCTTTCTAAAAATTCAGGGGTGCTGAAAACTTTTGCTGACATTAAAAATGGTATGAACACCCATATTAGCAGCGAAAACGATGTTACATTCCCCCATTCCGACATGGCTACGCATATGCCATATACAAAAGCCGCCCCGATCATCCCAATAAAATGTTCTGTACTAATATTCGAAGCGATAAAAGAACTCCCTATGACATACCATGGCAATGAACGTCCTGCCAGGAAATAATCAGATGTGTCTTTTGTTTTCTTTCTCCCAAAATAGTAACCGATCAAAGAGATTATTATAATATAAATACCGAATGTTAAATAGTCGCCAAAGGCAAGTTGCAAAGCATATTCTTTTTCCATTAGAATTTATTTATAGTTAGAGTGGATATACCTTTTCGGATTTAATATTTAATTTACTGAAACCATCAGTCTCATCTTCAAATAACCCAACACCTATGCCGGCAAGGATTGCTGAACCTAAACATCCCGCAAATTCACCAAGGATAAGTTTGACCGGCATTTTAAGGGTTCCCGCAATGATCCTTGGCCATGTTTTACTTTCAGAAAAGCCTCCAACCATGGTTACATTATCGATGTCCATACCTGCAATCCTGAGGTTTTCTATTTTCTCGTTCAGCATATAAGCCATAGATTCCATTATTGCCATGCTTATTTCAGGAATCCCGTAGTCTTTCCGCATAATTGACAAATATTTTTCTGGTGAAAGTTCTTCCTGTAATAGATCAAATTGTGGTTTATTGGTTCCATGGGCATAAGCCAACACTGCCTTTTCAAATTTTGTGTGGCAATCGTGTGTATTAGTAAATAGCAGTTTAATATACCTGCTTATAATATCACCTATACTTGTAAATGAAAACATAGCGCCCCATAAACCCCTGGGCGCAAAGAAAGGATCAACAAGCATGTTATCTGCCAGTATTTTATCCCTGTCCTGAACTGGCAGGAAACCTACCCATGAGGTGCCACAGGAAAGGAGCAGGTCCCCAACTTTTGCCACCCCGGCACCTCTTGCAGCAGAAGGATGATCGAATGCCCCTGCTATAACAGGTACGCCTTCTGGCAGATTAGTTTCTTGTGAAGCTTTTTTGGTGATATTTCCAATTTGTCCGCCACATTTAACTATCTCAGGCAAGTTTTCTTTCTTAATCCTTAAGAAATCAAGAAACGGTTGATGGTATTCCATCTCTACCTGATCCTGAAGGTAAAAATTTGTGGCAGTAGAAGTATCAATTGCCCACACGCCTGATAACCGGTGGTTGAAATAAATAAAATCGCTGGCAAAATAATCGGCTGAATTATATTTTTCCGGTTCATTCTCTTTTAGCCATGAAAAGCAAGCTAAAGGGAAACTCCCAATTTTAGGCCATCCACAAACCGAATGTATATATCCAGAGGGGAAACGCTTTAAAAGTTCCATATAGCTGGGTTCTGCCCTTCTATCCTGCCAACTTATTGCATTCCCTAGAGGCTTCTTGTCTCTATCCAACAAGAGGGTATTTCCACTTGCCCCAGAGAGGCAAACGGCCACCACTTGCGAATACGTCGGTTGGTATTTTGTAACAGACTTAATAAGCCGGCACAGTTGATGATAGCGTATATCTGCATCGAATTCAACCCTTCCAGGAGATGGGCGGATCGAAAGATTTCTTTCTTTGGCCGAACCTATAATATCTCCATCCTCTGAAATTAAAATGCATTTCATCGCGCTCGTCCCGATATCCAGACCAATAATGCAATTCATTAATTAATAATGTTAAAAGTTGATATTAGCGTATTAGTTTTCTATAAAGCGGCGAGAAGGGACTTAATCTTTCACTGCTTTTTTAGTTTCCCGTATAATTCAATTTATTCTAAATATATTTTATGCGGGCTTTGAATACTCATTCATTATCAGAAACATACAGTCCCCCAATTATCTGTGGAAACGTTTTTTAGTTCTGTCTTTTCTATATTATAAATAATCCCTTTTCCCCCACACCCTGCCGATATCCCATTCCTGAAGCAACAATCGTGCACGGGCGATTCGACAACCATCAATGATTTTCCATTTGCGATTACATTCATGCCATATATATTTCTAATTTTCCCCGCAACCGATTCTTTCCCATAACCTTTCCCCCCAAGCAAGATAGCTTCGTGTTTTTGTCCGAGGGCATTAAATATCAAGTCATTGATATAAACATTATGGATTCCGGCACTATCGCTTCCCCGTATGGCAATCCCTCGATATATGCTTTCGCAATTGATGTTTCTGACTGTGATATATTCCGTGTCGTCTATTTCTCCTTGCCATGAACCGGCCGTAACTGTTGAAGAGTTTATGTCTCCATTGGTTTTGGGCGTGTCGGGAAAAACATCAATGCTGGACAATGCAATGAAATCATCACCTGTCATCCCTGTGATATTGCTTATGTTGAAAAATTTGCACCCGAATAAAATATCAATCCCATCTTTGTTCGCTGTCAACATTTTTTCCCCGCCAATATCGAGAACTTCCGGATTATACAAATTTATGTCGGACAAGTCGGCATGCCATGTGCGTTCAAAAGAGATGGCCCATGCATGGGAATTCACAATGTTCACGTTTTTTAGCTTAAAGTTTTTCACATATGCTATTGTTATCATGTTATTGCGCCAATCTCCCATTTGCCTAGCCCCCTTCTTGCCGGCATCTGTTCCATAGCTAACCCTCCAATTCCCTTTTGCCAACTCTTTTTGGGTATCTAAGGTCAAAGAACGTCGATAATCGCCTGTTGCTCTCGGATTATTTGCCCCTTTAAGCGTGACTTCTCCTATCCCTATAATATTGATATTTTTGTTCCATTTCGGTTGTGCAATCCCGATGCCCACATTGTCGCTCCTGAACATGTTGTCCCTGCACATGTCGGATAATTGCAACGTGCAGTTGTCAAGTAAAACGGTCATGTCGGAGGGTAACAATATTGCACTGTCCAATAACCAAATAGAAGTTCCGTTTGAATTTTGCCGGGGGATCCTTATAAGGTTGGATCTTCCATGAGCGGCATTGATGGACTGATGGATCCGTTCAATATCCGTCCCCTTGAACATATTGGGTGTTATTTCTTCTACAATTGGGTTTTCCGTACTCTTAGTTTTTTCTTTGCATGCGCCCCAAGCAAAAAGGCTGGCAACGATCCCTAGTCCAACAATAATTTTAAAGATATGTTTTTTCATTTTGATAATAGTTTAAACCAGATGTGTATATTTTTAACAAACCATAAATATGTAGGGGAGCTGGCCTCTTGTTTCTATATGGAAAAAGTTGTTTTTCAATGCATTACTAAAGGTCGAAATATTCCACTGTTGTCCATTTCTCGGTTATTGCCGATTTTTCTATAGCCTCCATTATAGAAACACAATTCAAGATACTTTGATGGGTGCGAGGTTCTTTCCCTGTCCTGAACATTTCGACCATATCTATGTAGTTTTTAGGAGGGTCCGACTCTTTTGCATTTGATGTTAATTCGAAATACTTATTGTTTGATTCTATATATGTTTCCCAGTTATATGACTTTTGGGTAAAGATCAAGGTCGCAAACAAGCCTGAAGAAAATTTCAGACTTGCATTTCCTGTATTTCCGTTCCGGTTGACCCTAACTTCTTCAACATCGTCCCCAAACATATATAGCAATGGTTGTACGAGGTGTACCCCATAAAAGAAAAAACCGCCGTACTTTGAGTCAAGCTCGACCGGGCCGGTACGGACAACTTGTGAAATTTCATTGATTGATTTTAGCTGTCCAATTATGTCGAAGGTCGCTGAACTATGTGCAATAGAGCTGAAAGATGTTACTGGCGTGCCCTTTTCTTTTGCCATCTGCAAAAAGTCTTTGCCTTCTGATGCCCTGTAGCAAAAAGGTTTATCTATGAAGGTAGGAATGCCTGCTTCTACAAATGGGGACGCTGCTTCGAGGTGATATTTTGGATGTCGGTGATCAACTATTAAAGCATCTATTTTCCCTAACATTTCATTAGGGTTTTTGACTTGTTCGGGAATATTCCCTTTTCCCATGGCCGTTTTTGCATATCCATCGGTTTCGCCCCAAATATATCTTACCTCTGCCCCGGGGAATTTTTTGTCGATGTTGAATATTTTCCCTAATGCTGCCGAGTGCGAATTTTCTGCACCTATTATACCAATGGTCAGTTTGTCGCCCACAAAAGGCTCTGCTGCGACCTGGCCATCAATAAGCCCTGATGCTGCGATTGTAGTCAAGGCAATCCCTTTTCCCGTTGTTTTTATGAAATTTCTTCTTGAAGTCATTGTGTTAAAGTATTTATTTGTTCTTTTTTCCAATGGCCAACTGTTTTAGTTTTTGCTGTTTTTGCCGATATACCTATCTATCCCTGTAATGTTACTTGACGGGAACATCAACAGTACAAACAGGGCAGCCATCTCTACAAGGTTTTTGTTCACGATCCAGTAGCTGCCTTCAACGTGTGCGTTTAGCCCTAGTGCCGCCAATGGGGGATAGGCCATGTAATACATTAGAAGGAGGATTATACCGAAAATCTTAAATGGCTTTGACAGGAAACCGGTAAAAAGGCTTAACCCTATTAAGGTAAGACCCCACATGTTCAACGTGTCGGCTGCCCTTAACATCCAGCCAGAGCCTGCCATGTTATGGTAGATTTTTGAAAACGGCCCTATCGAGCCTGCCAAGTAAGCTTTTGCTGACCAGTTTGGCGTATAGAACTTAACCAGCCCTTCATACAAGAAATGCCAGCCGATCAAGATCCTAAGAATGGTGAGCGATATAATTTGCCAAGTTGAGTATTTCATTTTTATTGTTTCCATTATTTTGTTTACCTTATAATTACTTTTTCATTTGTTTTGTCCCAATAGACTGTTTTTTTTAGGGCATACGACATGTTTGCCATATTGAACGTAACCGATTCTTCAAAGCCTGCATCCTCATTGCAGCTTGTTTTCCCTCCTGTCCGTATTACATCAATCCATTCTTTTAAATGAAGGAATGTGGCATCAATAATTTTTCCATCGATATATGTAGGTCCGTAACCGCTTTTGAAATATGATTTTGAAGTTGCACTGGATACGGCATCGATGTTCGCATTTGTATTTGGCGCGTAATAATAGAAGGGGTTGTCCGGACTTTCTTCAATGTCCTTATAGCGTTCAGAATAGGTGTCTTTATAGAGCATTATCGCCCGGTCGATGTCCAGTGTCGCCTCAGAGCCTAAAATGCGAGATTGCCTATATATGCCACTTTTCAATGTCCCGTCATAAGTCATTGTAAGCCCCCGTTCAGGGTAACTGAATATGGCATTAAAAACATCGGGCATGTCATCTTTGCCTACATTGTAATAATACTGGCCGCCAAGGGCCATGACCGATTCGGGGATCCCCAATTCGAGGACCTGATTGACACAGTCGTAAGTATGGGAGAAGTCATTCCCTGTCATCCCCGTGCCGTAATCGTTATAACGCTGCCAGTTAAAATACCGTTTAGTGTCAAATTCTTTCCACTGGGCGTTCCCTAAAAATTCTTTCCAGTTTATATTTTCGGGGGAGCCTAAATGATCGAACTCCCGTTCCCTGATCCATGCCCCGAATTGAGAATTCCTGTTAGTGAAAGTTTGCACCATGGAAACAGTGCCCAAAACGCCTTTTTTATATAGCTCGCGTCCGAGCTTAAAACTCATTTGTTGACGGTTTTCGTGACCTATCTGGAGTATTACTTTTGTTTTTCTTATTGTGTCCCTAAGCAGTATGGCCTCTTCAATGCTGTGTGCCATTGGTTTTTCCAGGTAAACATGCTTCCCTGCCTTTGCCGCTTCCAAAGCAATCGGCACATGCATATGGTCAGGGGTAGCGACAATGATTGCATCAATATCTTTACTTGCTATCAATTCCCGGTAATTTTTATACGTATTTACTGGGCCATTCCCGGATCTTTCGTCCCGAACATTATTTCGGGCAATTTCCGCCCCCCTGTTGGCATGAATGCTGAACGTGTCGCAAATACCCGTTATGTCAACGAATAAATCTTCATGCCATTTTTGATAAGACAGCCACCTTTCGTAGATGTTGTCTTTTTTCATCTTCACGACATGCTCCGGATGGAAACACCCCAAAGAATTCAGGAGGTTTTCTCCTCGCCAGCCATGGCCGATCAGTCCAACTTTTATGCGGTTATTTTCATCGCCTGTACGATGTGGCATTTTTTCGGAGACAGCATCGAATTTATTTATCTTTAGCGTTGCTTTGGGATCTTGTTGTTTACCCAGTAATTCTTTTTCTATGTTTTCTTTAAATCCAAATCCAAAATAACCCAAGACGGGCAGTGCGGCCAGCCCCTTTAATAGATCCCTTCTGTATATTGTCGGTTTCTTTGTTTTTTCCATCATAAAATCATTTTTTTAGTTACAATTATCTACGCATATTTTCCCCAATGTGTCATGGTTTAATCTTGGTCGGGGAAATTTCATATTCTCCGGGGGGGGCTTTAAAAAAAATCGTATTCTTGTTGTTTGAAACTTTATATGTAAATTTTATTTCCCCATCCGAATCCCGAACTGTCCATGTGCCAGGCTCCATATCGGTCAATAAAACTTTTGATTCGCCGTTGCCGGGAATGGAAATCGATAAGGACCCTCGGTTCAGTTTTCCCACGGAACTCATACAAACGACATAGTCTGAAATGTATATCACGTATTTCATTTCTTTCTCGTAATATCTGACAGGCAACGGGTTGCTGTCTTCTTTTGTCATCTGGAAAACGGTTAGGAACCTGTTTGCTTTTTTTTCTTCGGTTGGTGAAATAATTATGTGGTAGCCATTTGCTTCTCTGATATTTGAGGCTATCGTTAGCCCAGGCCCATATAGTTCGCTAAAATCGGAACTGCTAAGTATCTGTGTTTGCCGTTTTTGCAAATTAGGTTCCAGCATTTGAACATGTGTTTTTCCTGTGCATCCGTTTCTGCTGTTATGCAAAACAATAGAGCTGTCTTTGTCGGTAGGTTTGTTCAATGTATTGATTTGCCAGTATTTTTTATAGCTGGGTTTAGCAGATGTAATGTCATCTGCCATTATTATAGCAGCAGGTATGTCGTCCCTGCCCAGGTTTAAGAAGCAAAAACTCCTGGTATATTTGTCAATTTTTGCACTATAGGCTCCCGCCAGGTCAACTTTGAAAAAGCTAAAAAGAGGTTTTTGTTCCGATGGGCCAAAATCGGCGGACAAGACCTTGCCATTGTAAAGCCATGGATCGCTTTTGGTTTCTTGAGGCGTTACGGGGAAACGTTGATTGAACCTTGTGCCACCATCATTGAAATCGGCATTGAACGGGATTTCTTCATCCGGATCTTTTACAAGCATCATGCTGTGGGCAACGGATCTTTTATTGAAATTGAAATCATATTGGCTCCCGTAATAAATATAAAGCCCAAGGTCGCATACCTGTAAGCCTTTGTAATATAGCTGTATCGCTCCGGCATCGGAGTGCTGGTGGTTGCCAAAAAGATAACCTCCACCCTTGATTTCTGCGACTACGTCATTTGAATTCATGCCCATGTCCCAACCTGTCCTTGCCACGATTGAACCCAAGATTGGCCCAAAATCAATAGTCAATGGTAGGGAACTTATATCGGGGTTGGCTTCAAGCCCTGGATCATTTAACAATAAAAACAGAATTGGATTTTCAGGCACTCCTCCTTGCCTAATAAATTCAGCTTTGATAATGGGATCGTTGGCATACGAATAAAGCAAAAGCATGGTTTCTGGATGCCTCCAATAATATGGATTTCCATTTTTTGATACAGTGAACATGTCGCCATCGCGAAACATTTCCCCGTCTGGAAGGCGCATGTATAACCAGTATTTGGACAAGTCGGCAATATTGTTGTCAAAGACCCGGATCCCTGACATGCGATAAAAAAGCCAGGCAGCATGCATTTCCCAACCTAAGCGATATGCCCCGTAATCGACCCCTTGGTTGTGCCGGGGAGATTGATATTCAAATTTCCTCATGGGGACTAATTGTTCGAGGATCAAATAAGAAGTATATTGGTAAGGCACTGGGGTTTCATCATAAACAGCTATGCTCATTGCCAAAAGATCGCGGTTGACCTGGGCTTCATTTCCATGCCCATTGACAATGGGCGCTTTAAAAGGAGGCCATCCAATCTCCATCTCCTCTGCAAGGCGGATGAGGTTGTCCAATAAAGTTCGCCGCTCTTTTTCGTTTAAAAGCTCATAGCACCAGTCATAAACTAGCGATGCCGTATAAATTGCACTGCCAATATTCCTGGTAATGTCCCCAAACTTAATGTTGCCAAATTCGAGTACAGATAGATAGCCGACAGCCAACTTTACAGCTTCCCTGCCTATGGTACTGTCGTTTGACATCAAATAATAGAAAGCTTTCGCCTGGACTGATTTCTCTAGTTCCGGATCCTGTAGTATTTCATGTGCCGGAAGGATGAAATGGAACTTCTCAAGAGCCGCTTTTTTAACCTTGTCCCATGCTTCAACGTTTTCCGGTTGCCCGACCCGTTTTTTTATCAAGGGAAGGTTCTGTTGTGTGACCCACAATCGGGGGTGCCCCTTGGGGGGAGTAACGGATGGGATGTAACCCCTGGCACCATGGGGGACATGTGGGGCAACATATTCTTTGATGCATATAGATTCGAGGCATACCCCTTTGGGCAGCCATATTTTTAATTGCTGTTTCTCCCCCGATAAGTGAAATTTGCCCAGGTTGTGATTGTAATATTCCCTTGCATCGGATACGATTCGTTTAGTAGGCCTTTGGTTATCCACCTGGATTTTGGCGAAAAGTGTTGGTGGGTTGCCTATGAAATTTCTAATGTCTTCCCTGTCAACGGTTGTTTTGAAGATATATTCACCTTCTAATGGAGACATGATTTCAAATACAACATCAGCATTGCCTGGGATTGTTTCATCGACTCTCTCGTCAGAACTGTCTTTTAACCTAAGTAATTTTATTTCGTCCGATCCCCCTTTGTTTAGGATTTCGGTGGTTTCTTTGTTTATGTGCCCATTACTCGCATAAAGAAAAATGCCATCTCTTGTCTGAGGTTTGTTTTGCGAAAGGGCACTTAACACAAATACCATAAAAAGTTGAAATATTGTTAACTTTAATAACATATGTCCTGATTTGAAATAATAATGCAGTTTAAAAAAGCCAAACGCTTGCATGGAATACTTATTGACAAAACATTATCCAGCGGTTTTCACGGCGTGACGTTCTGCCACGCCGTGAATTATTTGTTTTGCAGATGGCATGCCTATGGCAGTTTTCTTTTGGGATACCTAAATCACTACAATGTGTTGTCCCCCAAAAACAACCATGTTAAATTGCATTCTATGACCTGCCCATGCGTTATTAATTACACCTGGATTTAGATAAGGTAGGTGCCATTTTTGTCATACAGCCGGACTCCTGCTATTCCCAGCCGGGGTTTTGGGTGAGTGACGGGTTGAGTTCTATTTCAGAAGACGGTATTGCCCAGAGATATTCCCTTTCTGCAAATCCTCGCGTCCTTAGCTTGTTGCCGATAAACCCTTCTACATCGTGGTTGCAAAGTTCAACACCGATTTTCCACCTCCTAATGTCAGAGTACCAAAGCCCTTCTCCCGGGAACTCTACCCTTCGTTCATGACGTATTCTTTCGCGTACTTCATCTTTTGTCCCTTCTGGTATAGAAGGCATAGATGCCCTTTCCCTTACCCTGTTTATGGCATCATAGACCGATTGGTCTGGCCCGCTCTGTTCATTTTTCGCTTCGGCGTACATTAACAAAACATCGGCAAAACGGATTTCTGGGATATTGTTCGGCGAATTATAGCGCAGGGTATTTTCATCACCTTGATGAACAAATTTCCTCCAAGCGTACACACCTTTAAAATTAGACATGAAGCATTCGCTGTCCGATGCATCCTGTGGCCACTTGTATATCAATGTCTCTTCTCCTTCTCCAACAAAAGAAGACCAAGGCACAACTACAGTTTGCCCCAGCCGGGAATCCCTGTTGTTAAATATTTCATTTACCAAGTCTTCCTTTGCCCAATCGTCAGAATTGTCGGGGTCGAAGGATTCCCCATTGATAGTTTTAAAGTTGTCCCAGTCGAAAGGTGTCCCGTCTGCCATTTCATAGCTGTCTACAAGTTTGACTGTAGGCACAGTCCTTTGCCATCCCCCTGTTTTTGTATTTGGGTTTCCATATGTTATGTCACAGTAATTGCCCAGCCCATCGACCATAATGTATTGGGCATCAAAAATTACTTCTTCATTGTTTTCCCACTTGTAATTGAATAACTGTTCGTACACCGGGTGTAGGTCCCTGTCGCTATTATTAATGACGTACTCAAAATCAGTTGCTGCCTTTTCCCATTCTTCGCCGTATAGGTAGGTTTTCCCTCGTAATGACATGGCTGCCCATTTTGTTGCACGCCCCAGATCGCTGTCCGAATAACTGGAAGGAAGGGACGCTATGGCTTCTGTCAGATCTTGTATGATAAACGAATCAACTTCTTCTACGGTATTTCTTGGCTCATATGCTTCGTCATAGTTCATTGGGGTGTCATAAATTGGCACTCCCCCGAAATAATCCCTCAATTTGAAATAAAACAAAGCCCGAAGGAATTTTGCCTCGCCAATTAAACGGGATTTCATGCTGTCTTCCATCGAAATGTCGGGGATACGCTCGATGGCAGTGTTTGCCCTGTAAATACCCTTGTACAATATGCCCCATGGATTCGAGAAAAATGAACCATATGCGACATATTGTCCGGTAGTCATTCCGGTAGACCATGTTTGATAGGCTATGTCTGAAAAGTCGTCTAACATGCCATAATTGGTAAATGAATTATTTAACTGATAATAGGCATTGTAAATTGAGTTGACCCCTGTGGTTGCATCGTCTTCATCTACCCAAAATGACTCTTCTGATAATTGGCTAAGTGAAGCTCTCTGTAGGAAATCGTCCTGGCAAGAGCAAAGGCTTATCGTTCCAATAATTATTATTGTTAATATCTTGTTTTTCATTGTTCTGTTATTTAAAAGGTGATGTTTATGCCTGCAATGAATTGTTTCATGTTTGGATACGTAACTCCGGCATTCTCTGGATCAAAACCTGGATAGCTTGTGAATGTAAAATAATTTTCAAGGCTTGCGTAAAGCCTAAGGCGCTGAACCAAGAATTTTTTAGTTATCATGCTTGGCACGGTGTAGCCGAGTTGTATTGATTTTATGCGGAAAAAAGACGCATCGTATAGCCAATAATCGCTCCCGACCGTGTTGTTTGCCAATCCGGTAGTCAGCCGGGGATACTGAGTGGATTTGTTTGTTTCTGTCCACCTGTTTACGATGTTGGATTTTTGGATATAGTCCCAATGAAGGTTGAAAGTGTTATATGTATCGCCACCCCAATAAGAATCAATGCCAGATACGCCTTGCCCAACAATGAACAGGTCGATCCCTTTATAAGAGCAATTGATGTTTAGTCCATAGGTTGCCTTGGGGATAGAAGATCCTTTGATTGTACGGTCGTCGTCGTTTATTTTTTTATCGTCGTTTTGATCCTTGTAAAGGAAATCTCCGGGCTCAGGTACCGCCGGGGAAAACGAATAGCCATTGGCCGTTAGCTCATCTATCTCTGTCTGATCCTGTACAATATGGTCGACTTCTCTGATATAAAACGGGAAAATGGAATGTCCTTCTGTCAGTACCTGTTGCCCAGAGACAGTCTTTACGTCTCCCATATATTTCATGACTTCATTTTTGACAAAACTGATGTTGCCCCCTATGGAGTATTGGAAATCATTCCCTATCTTTCCGTAATAACTCAACTGTGCCTCCCAACCACGGTTCCTCACTTCTGCCGCATTCTGGCTAGGGGCGCTGACGTTCCCCATTACACTTGGTATCGGCAATTTTACAAGTATATTGTCAGTCAGTTTGTTAAATACATCAACCGATAAAGAAAGGCTGTTCCTGAACATGGTGAGGTCAATGCCTACGTTGGCGGTAGTTGTAGATTCCCAAGTTATCTTCCTATTTGAAAGTTCGGTAGGTGCAATGCCTGTAGCAACACTCCCCCCAAAAGAATAGTTTTGGGCACTGTACAATGATTGATATTCATAATCGCCAATATTGTTATTGCCAAGCTTGCCCCATGATGTCCTTAATTTAAGATTGTCAACCCATGTCCCCAGGGGCTGAAAGAAAGATTCTTCAGAAATCCTCCATCCCGCAGAAAAAGACGGGAAAAACCCCCACCTTCTGTCCGATGAAAACCTGGATGAACCATCATATCGCCCATTGGCCTCAAATAAATACTTCCCTTTATAATCATAGTTTATCCTCCCGAAATATGAGCGCAAAGCTCGATCTGTCGCCGTCCCCCCAACCACCGGGTCGGCAGTGGCAGCGTCCAGCACATAAATGTTGTCGCTTATCAGATCGTATTTGGTTGCAGAAAAACCATCAGTACGCGAGTATTCCTGATCAAAACCGGCCAATGCCCCTATGTTGTGTGCATTGTTTATGGTATAATTAAAGCGCAACAGCTCATTTATGGTAGTGGAGTAATATCTTGAATTAGAGTTCGACACACTGTTGCGCGAGGCTGTTTCGTAAAGTACCGCATCAGTCTGGAAATCCCATATTTCAACAGGTCCGGAATAGCTCCAGCTCCTGCTGTTGTTGTAATTGCCGGCAAAACTTGTTTCAAATTCAAAATATTTAAGGAAGTTGATTTTTGCGAAAAATTTCACCCCCAACCGTTGCCTTTCGTTATTTCCTGTGGCACTTTCCATATATGCCCTCGGGTTATATGCATTTTTATTTTCACCTTCCATCATGCTGCCGCCATAACGGCCATCGGCCGATTTTGGGAGTATCCCCGGATTTGTCTGTAACATTGTTTTGAAGAGTTCGCTTACGTCCAATGCTCCACGATCGGACCAAAAACCAAAAACATTCCCCCCTAAGCTCAACCAATTGGAAATTTTTGAATCTGCATTCATGCGGAATGAATATTTTTTGAATTCGGCATTTTCCACTACGCCTTTGTTGTCAAGGTATCCCAATGACATTAAGAAATTAGCCTTTTCGTTTCCACCGCGTATGGAAAGGTTGTGTTCATTGATGACAGATGGTTCCAAAATTTCACGGAACCAATCAGTGTTAGGATATTTCAGTGGGTCTGTTTTTGATTTTTCTCGCCACTCATCAATCAGTTCCTGGACAAAAACTTCCGGTTGCCCACTATTCGTGTAGGCTTCATTCAACAATTCCATATGGGTTGGATAGTCGCTGATGAAATCTATCATATTGGCGGCTTTTTCTACCCCTAGGTACCCATTGTATGTTATAGAAACGTTTTCAACTTTACCCCTCTTGGTTGTTATGAGGATTACCCCGTTCGCAGCCCTTGACCCATAAATGGCACAGGAGGACGCATCTTTTAAAACAGAGATCTGCGCTATGTTATTTGGATTGACATCATCAATATCTCCGGAAATCCCATCGATCAAAACCAACGGCGATGCATCATTCAATGTGCCTATCCCCCTGATACGGAGCGATACCGACTCGTTCCCGGGAGCAGAGCTGTTCTGTGTTACGACCAGCCCGGGGGTCATGCCGGCCAAGCCCGTGGCGACATTGGTCAGTGGCCTGCTGTCCATTGATTCTGAAAAATCTATAGAAGCCACAGAACCCGTAAGGTTTGTTTTTTTCATTGTCCCGTACCCTACGGCAACCACTTCCTCAATCCCAATTGCATCGACTGTCATCGATAGGTTAACCGATGATCTGCCGGAGACAGGGATTTCCTTTGTTTTCATCCCTATAAAAGAAAATACCAGTATGGCATTATTTGGGATGTCAGAGAGCGAGTAAATCCCATCGGCGTCCGTAATGGCCCCATGGGCGGTGCCCTTTACCATTACAGTTACCCCGGGGAGTGGAAAGCCGGAAGAATCGGTTACTTTCCCATTCACCGTTCTGGGTTGATTTATATTTTTATGAGTATTTAAGCTTGAATTAGATGGTGTGATAATTATCAGGTTATCATCCATAACCCTATAAGCTATGTTTTGCCCTTTGAATAATTGTTTCAGGATCATATCAACTGAAAAATCATTAACTTTTAAGTTTACCAATTGATCTACATTAATTTGTTCCCTCTGATAGAAAAAACGGAAATCGCTTATTTCTTCAATTTCTTTTAAGATCTCAACAATTTTTTTCTGCTCCACGTCAAATGAAAATTTCTTTGATTGAGAATAAACAGACGCGGAAACGTGGATCAAACAGCTAAAAAACAGCGCAATTGTCAATTTCATTATTAATATTAATTTTTGCCCCTTCTTAATTTTCACAAAAGGGATCGTTACATTATTTTTCATAAATTTGTATCATTATTGATTAGTATTATAGGTGTGACAGCACCTTTAAATTAACTCTAAGATGCCGGGAAGATGTGACAGCAACTTTCCGGTTTTTTTTTATTATTGATCTGATTATTTCATCATATTACCTCCTTTTTTGATTATTTTTTTGAATCAATATCTTTTGCCCAATAATATGGTAATCTATTGGCAAAGTTTGTTTGAGCAGGTTAAGAAATTCAATAATAGTTTCATTTTTTATCGTACCATCATAATGGTATTTCAATATTTCTTTGTCTTCTACTTCAATTGTAACGCCATATTTACGCTCTACCAATACAATAAGTTCCTTAAGCTCCATGTTCACAAAAATTAATTTGTTGTCTTTCCACGCTGTGAACCATTTGGTATTTACATCCTTAACAGCAATACTTTTTTCCTCTTTATTAAAAGCAATTTGTTCTCCGGGGACAAGTATTATATCATCTTTCAACTTACAATTCTTGGATGAGCTTATACGAACTTTCCCTGACTCTAATGTAGTCACAACTTCCTTGTCAGAATCATAGGCTTTTACATTGAATTCTGTACCTAAAACATTAACATCATATCCATTGGTATGCACGGTAAACAATTTGCCTTCATTTTTTTCAACTTTAAACCACGCTTCTCCATTTAAATAAACCTCACGTTTCGACAGGAAATCCCCTGTGCTATATCTTATCTCTGTTCCGGCATTTAAATACACTATAGAATTATCAGGGAAGATCATTTCAGATATCGCCCCCTCAGGTGCAATAGATGTATAATATTGTGCAGGATCCTCCATTGTCCTATTAGGAATGAGGTTGCCAATAAATACCCCTATTATCAATATTGCAGCTATTTTCATCCATGAGCCAATTGAGGACAATGGAGGGTTCGTCAGTTTTTTGCTATTTATAATATTTTCCCAAATTCGTTCAAACAAAGGCTCCAAGTTCGCATTATGGTTTGATTTTGATTGTTGCAGATCTTTAAAAAGTTCAACTTTAAGCCTGTATTCAAGATCATTATGATGAAAAAGGGCTAAGAATTCCTTGCGTTCTTCCTTAGTTGCATTGTGTCTATTTGCCTTTTCTATTATTTTACGTATTTCAGGCATTTTATATTCTTTTATCATTTATACGGGCAAGCCAACCAATTTACTCACTCCTGAAAAAAGAATTTTATAAATTTTATTTAGCTACAATAAAGATATAAAAACAGGAGTGAAAATACTGAGTCTTTGCGGAGATGGGTTTTAAGAAAATTTATTGCACGATAAAGCTGATTCTCAACCGTCCTTTTAGATAAATTTAGTTGTCGGGCAATTTCATCGTTTTTTAAACCTTCTTCTTTGCTTAGAAGGAAAATTTTACGCCGTTGTTCGGGCATTTCTTTTACCAACTGGTTCAAGTTTTCCAGCATTTCGTTATAAATTACCTCGTGCCAGGTAAAATCGCCATCAGCTTTGAAATTAGCATTTGCAAAATCATTAAAGGCATTACTGATATTTTTTTTACGGATAAAATCGTAGATGGTATTAATAGCAATTTTAAATATATATGCTTTAATATTTAAATTTGTATTTAAATTCCCTTTCTTTTCCCATATTTTAAGAAAAACTTCCTGAAGCAGTTCTTCGGAATCAGAATCGTTTTTTAAATAGGATCGTGAGAAATTAAAAATCTTCGGACTATAGCGATTAAATAATTCGTGGAATGCGTCTTTTTCACCATTCTTAATCAATAGTGAAAGTTCCTGATCTGATATTTTATTAAAATCACTCAAGTCAAATGAATATATGTATCTGCTACAAATTTAATTTTATAAGAGATAAATCCCAAAAAATGCTTCCCGGGCTTTGCCGGTTAAAATGCCCCCTCCTCTTTTGACAAAAAACATCGTTGCGGATGAAAATTACATATTCTACGGACAATACCAACTCTTTTGACGAAATAAATCTTGCAGGTTCAATAATAAATAACGCACCGGTTTACATAACTATAGGTTCAATACTTGGCTTGGGAAAAAGGCGCCTTTAAATGCAATAGCTGCTTCCGCCCCCTATTTCTGATAACTTTTAAAATATGCTTGCATTGAAGTCGCCCAACGAATTTGACTGAATATTATCTGTACCAGCTTGCGTACATCCCGTAGGAATTTGCTATACGGTTAATTTCCCCTTCCAGCAGTTCGGGGCTTATGTCCTTGATTTTTTTTGCGGGGATCCCGGCATAAACGCTCCCCGACTTCACCACGGTGCCTTTGGTGACAACCGAACCTGCCGCAATAATAGAATTGCTTTCGATAACGGCATCGTCCAAAACTACGGCATTCATTCCAACCATCACATTGTCGTTAATTGTGCAGCCATGCACAATTGCCCCGTGCGCAATGGTGACATTGCTGCCGATGTTGGTTGGCGATTTTTTATATGTTGCATGTATCACAGCATTGTCCTGAACATTGGTGTTGTCCCCTATTTTTATGTAATGTACGTCGCCGCGCAGTACCGCATTGAACCAAATACTGCAATTGTCGCCCAACGTTACGTCACCTATCAAAGTAGCTGTTTCTGCCAAAAAACAATCATTGCCTATTATCGGTCCTTTTTCTTTTAGCGTTTTTATGAGTGCCATTATCTATAACAGTTTTAAATTGAAACCAAAGATATTAAAACCAATAAATAATAAGTATTGTCATCATTGACTTGTTAAATTATAGTTACTTTTGCCTACCGTAAACATGAAGAAAAAAAACAAGTATCCGATTCTGAAATTAAAAATTTTTAGTTTTAGGGTCGTTTTTCTTTTGGATTACAATAATTAATGCATAAAAAACAACTAAATGAAGGATGCAAAAGTAATTGAGCTGGAAGAAGTGGCCATACGGTTCTCTGGTGATTCGGGAGATGGCATGCAGCTTACAGGTACATTGTTTTCGGATGCGACAGCTTTGTCGGGAAACGACATATCTACTTTCCCCGACTACCCATCCGAAATCAGGGCCCCGCAGGGGACGGTTGGAGGTGTTTCTGGGTTTCAAGTGCAATTCGGGCACAAAAAAATAAACACACCCGGTGATTTTGCCCACGTTTTGGTAGCAATGAACCCGGCAGCGGTGAAGGCAAATGCCAAATTCATGAAACCGGGAGGTACAATAATCTACGATCTGGATGCCTTCAACGAAAAAAATCTGAAAAAGGCAAATTTCAAAACAGATGATCCTTTTGCTGAATGCAACCTTGACGATTATTTCAAAATAGCCGTGCCGATAACAAGCCTGACAAAAGAAGGGCTTGCAGACTTCGGGCTTGACAACAAAAGCGTGTTGCGGAGCAAAAACATGTTCGCCCTGGGCCTGGTATGCTGGATGTTCAACCGTCCGCTCGACTATATCGAAGAGTTCATTAAAGGCAAATTCGGGAAAAAGCCCGTAATTGCCGAATCAAACATAAAAGTGTTGCACGATGGCTACAACTACGGCATGAACATGCAACACATGACACCAAGTTATTTGGTAAACCCTGCCGAAATTGAAAAAGGCACTTACCGGAACATAAACGGAAACCACGCAACCGCATGGGGGCTGTTGGCAGCTGCCGAAAAATCGGGCTTGGAACTGTTCTTGGGCTCTTACCCAATCACCCCGGCAACCGACATATTGGTCGCACTCTCTGAACGGAAAGATCTGGGCGTAAAAACGTTCCAGGCAGAAGACGAAATTGCGGGCATCGGCTCTGCAATCGGCGCTGCATTTGCCGGCGACCTGGCAGTGACAACGACTTCGGGCCCTGGTCTGGCTTTGAAATCCGAAGCAATAGGGTTGGCTGTTATGGCAGAACTCCCACTCGTGGTGGTAAACGTGCAAAGGGGGGGGCCATCGACCGGGCTGCCCACAAAAACTGAGCAATCAGACCTTATGCAAGCCCTGTATGGGAGGAACGGAGAAAGCCCTGTTGTGGTTTTGGCAGCAAGCACCCCTTCCGATTGCTTTTACTATGCCTTTGCCGCTGCAAAAATTGCTTTGGAAAGGATGGTCCCCGTGATACTCCTTACCGATGGTTTCCTGGGGAACGGCAGCGAACCATGGAAAGTGCCACAAATGGCAGAACTCCCCGAAATAACACCGCGCATAGCTAAAGACCCGGAAGCCTTCCACGCATACAGGAGAGACCCGGAAACACTTGCGCGCGAATGGGCCATCCCCGGGACAGCTGGGTTCGAACACAGGATTGGGGGGCTTGAAAAAAGCCTTGAAGGCAACGTCAGCCACGACCCGGAGAACCACCATAAAAACAGCGAATACAGGGAAGAAAAAGTCCAGCGCATTGTTGACATGATCCCCGACCTGGAAGTACAGGGGGACGAAGAAGGAGACGTGCTTGTAGTTAGCTGGGGAGGGACTTATGGGCATACTGTAAACACAGTAAAAGCCCTTCGGAAAGAAGGGAAAAACGTAAGCCTTGCGCATTTCAACTACATAAAGCCACTGCCTAAAAACACCGCTGAAGTGTTCGGCAAATTCAAAAAAATAATTGTTTGCGAACTCAACCTCGGACAGTTTGCCGGCTATTTGCGCGACAAAATGCCCGGATTTGAATATCACCAATACAACAAACTAAAAGGCTTGCCATTTACCGTAGATGAATTAAAACAAAGCATTTACAAATTACTGGAGGACTAGAAAATGACTGATTTGAAATATACCGTTAAAGATTTTAAAAGCGAAAACGAAGTTCGCTGGTGTCCCGGGTGTGGCGACTATGCCATAATGAACGCAATACAACGGACAATGGCAGACATGGGCATACCTCGCGAAAAATTTGCCGTTATTTCCGGGATCGGGTGTTCTTCCAGGTTCCCTTACTACATGAGCACTTTCGGCTTCCATACAATCCATGGGCGTGCCGCCGCAATTGCATCGGGCGTAAAAGCAGCCAACCCCGAACTGAATGTTTGGGTCATGACAGGCGACGGCGACTCTTTGGCCATTGGGGGCAACCATTTCATCCATGTCATCAGGCGGAACATGGACATCAACCTGGTGCTTTTCAACAACCGCATTTACGGATTGACAAAAGGGCAATATTCCCCGACATCTGCCCGTGGGGCAAAAACAAAAACATCGCCATTTGGCACGGTCGAAGACCCTTTTGTGCCGGGGCAACTCGTAATTGGGGCAAGGGGCAGTTTCTTTGCCCGCTCAATAGACAGCAACATAAAAATGAGCCAAGAAGTTTTCGATGCTGCGGCAAAACACAAAGGGACTTCTGTTGTAGAAGTGCTGCAAAACTGTGTCATCTTCAACAACGGCGTGCATGAGGCAATTACCGATCCTGCACACCGGGCCGACAGGCAATTGATGCTTGAACACGGAAAACCAATGCTGTTTGGCGAAAACAACGAGAAAGGGCTTATGTTCGAAAAAGGGAAACTGAAAGTGGCTAAAATCGGCGAAGACGGGGTCACATTGGACGATATCCTCGTACACGATGCCACAGAACCAGACCCTACATTGCACCTGGCACTTATAAACATGCAACTGCCCGACTTCCCCGTTGCCTTCGGGGTGATCCGCAGCGTTGCCGCACCTGTTTACGACGAGGAAATGGAAGCTCAGATAAAAACCGTGCAGCAAACCCGTAAAATTACCTGCATGGACGAATTGCTGAACTCCGGGAACACTTGGGAAGTAACAGATGAAAACGGTTATTAGGAAAGGGGCACAAGTTTATATTTAAGCAACAATGCATTGCCTATAGCCGTGCGGCAGTTAACTAAGTTATAAAAAAAACAGGCAGTTGCAATTGCCAATGGATATGAAATTGGGAATTGCAATGGTTATAATATTTGGGTAAAAAGGGGATAGTTATTGCGGTGAAACCGTTATAACAATCCCCTTTTTAATTGGTGTAACATTTCAGCCAAATTTGTGCGTTTTAGTAAAAGAAACGTAATTTCTTAAATATGTTTTTATTTAAAACTATAGCATTATGTTTATTGTACACGTATTTGTTCATGTAAAAGAATCCAAGTTATATTTCATTTGAAAATTGGCTTATTTGTGATCTAAAAATTGTAATTTGGGATTTTATGTTTGTAATCTGGTAATTTATAAAATATGTCTTTAAGTTTTGAGTTCGCAACAGCCACCCAGACTATCTTCGGGAACAACTCGGTGGAAAAGTTGCCCGATTTGATTTCGTTGATGGGGAACAACATTTTGTTTGTAACAGGGAAAGACACCGGGCGGGCTGACAAGATCCTGTCAAAAATTAGAAAGAGGGATTGCAGGGTTGAAATTTTCCCCGTAGAGTCGGAACCTACCACAGCAGTTATAGATGAAGGGGTAAACCATGCACGTGTAAAAGGCTGCAATTTGGTAGTAGGGCTGGGCGGCGGGAGCGTAATCGACAGTGCAAAAGCCATTGCTGCCATGGTACCCAACAAAGGGGAACTGCTGGATTACCTCGAAGTAATAGGACAGGGTAAATCACTGATAGACAACCCACTTCCGTGCATTGCCGTACCGACTACTTCGGGGACAGGTGCCGAGGTTACAAAAAATTCAGTTGTCAAATCAACGGCGCATAAAGTAAAGGTAAGTTTGCGAAATGATAAAATGTACCCCGATGTCGCATTGGTCGATCCTGTGTTGACCTGGCCTATGCCACCGGAATTGACTGCCAGTAGCGGGGTTGACGCTTTGACCCATCTACTGGAAGCCTTTGTTTCGGATTGTTCAAATCCTTTTATTGATCTGTTTTGCCGGGAAGGGATGGAAAGGATTGCCTCCTCTCTGTTATTGGCATATAAAAATGGGGACGATGCACAGGCACGCGAAAACATGTCGATGGCAAGCATGCTTGGAGGGATGGCCCTGGCAAATGTGAAACTGGGCGCGGTACATGGCCTTGCAGGCACTATGGGTGGGATGTCCAATATTTCACACGGTGCGGCCTGTGCCTGCCTTTTGCCTGCTGTTATGGACGTAAATGTAAAAGCGGTGAGGGAAAGAAGCCCCAAGGATGGGCTGAAAAAATATGACATCCTTGCTCAGATTTTAACAGGAGACAGCACTGCCAAAGCCGAAGACGGTGTTATGTGGGTGAAAAAGCTTATTGCCGGATTGAATATCCCGCCACTTTCATGTTTTGGGCTTACAGAACCCAATTTCCCCGAATTGGTGCAAAAGGCAAAAAATTCGAGCAGCATGAAAGGAAACCCTGTATTGCTTAACGACAAAGAATTGACGGAGATCCTTAAAATATCCCTATAGTGCGGGGATCGTCAATTAATTAGGGAAATCAACAATCTTCGCATCGGCTTCCTTGTACCTTGTTGTGGCAATAAAAGGAGCCATAATGCTTTCTGGCTCACATACAAATTCCAGTGTAATAATATTTGTCGAATAAACTGTATCTTTGTGCAATAGAATAATAAGTTATGATAGGGAAATTTTTTCATACGCCCGCAGCCAAACGGTTTCACATAACCCCCAGGTTTTACGATCCGGATCAGGACGAGCGGGACGAACGGGAGAGAAGGATAAAAGAAGAGCTTGGGATTGTGGATGAAAAGGTTGACAACGGTAAACCATTCCGCCCGAATATAAAAGGCCAGTTCCGTATGGCACAAGGGGGACAGGTAAAATCATCTGAAAAAGCGAGGAAAAAATCTAACACCCGCTTGATTGTCTTGATCCTGTTCTTGACACTTGTTTTTTATTTGTTTTTTTATTCTGATTTTAATTTTTAGTGAGCGATATAATACAGTTATTACCCGATTCTGTAGCCAACCAGATTGCAGCGGGCGAGGTAATCCAGCGCCCGGCTTCAGTTGTAAAGGAGTTGGTTGAAAATGCACTTGATGCAGGGGCTACCGAAATTGTCATCCATGTAAAAGATGCAGGAAAAACCTTGGTGCAGATTTGCGATAACGGGTGTGGCATGTCCCCAACAGATGCAAGGATGGCTTTTGAACGGCATGCGACCTCAAAAATCAACTCTGCCAACGACCTTTTTTGCATACGGACAATGGGGTTCAGGGGCGAAGCACTTGCATCAATTGCTGCTATTGCCGATGTTGAGCTGAAAACAAAAAGGACAGAGGATGAGCTTGGCACATTTATCCACATTGTTGGTTCCGAGGTGAAAAAACATGAGCCGGCTGCTTGCTCAAACGGTACAAGTTTTAGCATCAAAAATTTATTTTTTAATGTGCCGGCGCGAAGGAAATTCCTAAAAGCAGACACAACAGAGCTGAAACACATTATCCAAGAGATTCAAAGGATCGCAATTCCAAACCCGGAAATAAAATTTTCTCTTTACCATAACAATTCCCCTCTTTACGATTTGCCAAAAGCAAATTACCGAAAGCGTATAGTGGATGTGCTTGGCAAGTCAGTAAACCAAAGCTTGGTCCCGGTTAACGAAGAAACCAGCTTGATAAAAATATATGGTTTTGTGGGGTTGCCAAAATTTGCAAGGAGAAAGGTTGGGGAACAGTTCTTTTTTGCAAACGGAAGGTTTATGCGCCACCCGTATTTCCATCGGGCAGTAATGCAGGCCTATGAAAAATTGCTCCCTCCCGATTCCTTCCCTTCGTATTTCCTTTTTTTTGACCTGGATCCGGCAGATATCGACATCAACGTCCACCCGACCAAAACCGAAATAAAATTTGAGAACGACCGTGCTATATGGCAAATTATACATGCAGCGGCCAGGGAGTCGCTGGGGAAAAACAATGTTGTCCCCTCCATTGACTTCGATCAGAGCGGAAATATCGACATCCCTTTGCCCAAAAGAGATGCATCGGATGTACATTTCCCTGATATAAAAGTGGACCCTGATTATAACCCGTTTAATACAGAAAGGCAGGGGGCTTCGTTCGGGGGCAGGGACCCCAGGCCCGGCAATGCCAACCTAAGCAATTGGGAAGACTTATACAAAGGGGCTGGCAAGGAGACGGGCCTACAACCAACGACAGTCCATTTCGATACAAGCAACGGGGGGCATTTATATGGGCAAGCAAAGGAGCAGTTCGCCGGCAAAAAAGTTTTACAGTTAAAACAGAAATATATACTCACCCCAGTAAAATCGGGCTTAATGGTAATAGACCAGAAGCGTGCACACGAGCGTATCCTTTTTGAGAAGTTTATGGAGGTGATGAAATCGGATTCTGTGGCAAGCCAACAACAACTTTTCCCTCAAACTGTGGAACTGGATCCGGCCGACACAGAATTGCTTAAAAGCATACTTGCCGATTTGCTTTCCCTGGGTTTCGACATACGTGAATTTGGCAAGAATACTTTTATAATAAACGGGACCCCGGGTGTACTGGATGTGTCTTCACCAAATCTAATCATCGAAAAATTGTTAGAGGAATATAAAAATTCGCCATTGGAAGCTAAAAAGAAAGCCCGGGAACAAATTGCCATTTCACTGGCAAAGGCTTCTGCCCTTGATTATGGGACAGATTTAAGCCCAGAAGAGGTAGATAGCCTGATTGATAATTTGTTCGCATGTGCAACCCCCAATTTTTCGCCCGATGGGAAAAAGGTTTTAACCATAATCAGGACAGAAGATATAGAAAAAAGTTTCTCAAAGTGACAATATGTCGTTATTTTTAGGGATTTATAAAATGGCGGGGCAATTGCAGTAACTGCATTTTATAAAAAACATAAATATAAAAACTGAAAGTAGAACTCATGAATTACAGGCCTGTTTTAAATAATATACCTCCGGTTGTAAAAAACTTGATTATTGTAAATATACTTTTTTTCTTGACCTCTTGGACAATGGAAAGGGCTGGTGTCGATCTGGTGGGGATCCTTGGCATGCATTACCCCGGATCTGACAAATTTATGTTGCACCAGGTTATTACCTACATGTTTATGCATGGCGGGTTTACGCACATCTTTTTTAACATGTTTGCCCTTTGGATGTTTGGGCGGGTACTTGAAAATGTATGGGGGGCTAAACGTTTTTTGATGTACTACATGATAACAGGGATTGGGGCAATTGCCTTACAGTCTGTAGTAAGCTATTTCGAGTTCTCTTCTCTTCACAACACAATTGAAGCTTTTCTCAATGCCCCTTCCGCCGATCAGTTTTACAATTTTGTCACCGGCCATGAGCGGCAGATGTCCGGGTTGGTTTATACAAGTGGGAACAGGAACTTATATGATTATTCGTTGACTTTGGCCAACCAATGGTTGGACAACCCTGAAAGCACACATTATGTTGCCGCAGCCGGTGGGATAATGAATAGTTTTTATGATGTGATCACAGGGACCCCGACCGTAGGCGCATCGGGGGCAGTATTCGGGATCTTGCTCGCCTTCGGGATGTTGTTCCCCAACAGCGAGCTGATGTTAATCTTCCCGCCCATACCTATTAAAGCCAAATACTTTGTAATAGGCTACGGTTTGTTGGAACTATTTTTCGGTGTTTCGGGGATACAGGGGAATGTAGCCCATTTTGCACATCTGGGAGGTATGTTATTCGGATTTATTTTAATTAAATACTGGAACAAAAATTCCAAGCACTTCTATTAAGGGATTTCCCTCGTTTGTTGTTTTGTGGTTAGCAGTGTGCATTGGGGTTTTGTAATATTTTTAATGTATAAAAAGTGGATATTGTAAACGACATAAAACGTACTTTTAAAGAAGGGTCGGTTTTAACCAGGTTGATTTATGTCAACATTGGTGTGTTTTTGGCGGTAAAACTGGTTGCTGTATTTTTCATCCTTGCCAACCAGCAATTTTCGCTTGCCTATTGGTTATCGCTGCCATCGGGAGTAAGTGGGTTGCTCCAGCGGCCATACACCATTATCAGTTACATGTTTCTGCACGAAAATTTTATCCATATCCTTTTTAACCTTATGGGGCTGTATTGGTTTGGGAAGCTGTTCCTGTATAGTTTTGAGGGGGATAAGTTGCTGGGCGCATATTTGCTCGGGGGCATTGCCGGGGGCATTTTGTATATCGCCTCTTACAGTGCCCTTCCTGCCTTTGCATCGGTAAACGGGCTGCTGCTCGGAGCTTCTGCTTCAGTTATGGCAATCCTGGTTGCTGTTGCAGTTTATGATCCCGACAGGCAAATTGTCTTGGTTTTTATTGGGGGTGTAGCTTTAAAATATGTAGCCGGTTTTTATGTCCTGCTTTCGGTACTTAGTATTTCTTCATCTAACCCGGGCGGTAATATTGCCCACCTAGGAGGGGCTGCCTGGGGCTGGTTTTACATATATCAGCTAAGGAGGGGAAAAGACTGGGGCAGGGGATTGGTAAAATTTATAAATAAAATCCCCGGCATGTTCGCGCCAAAAAGCAAAATGAAAGTCACCTACAAACAGGCACCCCGCGATGATCATGAATACAACCGCCAAAAAAACATAAAACAAGATGAAATAAACCGTATTTTGGATAAGATTGCCAAATCAGGTTACGAGAGCCTTACTAAAAAGGAAAAGGATCTCCTTTTCAAACAAGGGGGGAAATAATCACTAATGTAAAAATTGCCTTTCCCTCACTCCCCTCCCCTTTTTTCTGTATGCGCCTGGTAGATGCTGGCGTTCAGCTCAAACCCGACCAAAAGGATAAGGGACATAACATACATCAGCAAAAGGATAATCAGCAACGTACCCAACGAACCGTACAAAATATTGTACCGGCTGAAATTGTTGATGTAATATGTGAAGCCGATAATTGTTACGATGCTCAATATGGTTGCCAAAGTACCGCCCGCCGAAATAAACCTCCACTTTGTTTTGCGGGCAGGCGCCATATAATATAAAAACGAGTATGCAAAGAAAAACAAAGACACGGTAACCACCCATTTGCCAAAAGTGAACATGTAGAAAGTGAACGAATCTTTTAAGATGCTTATGTCCTGGAGGTAATTGATAAGCCATTGCCCTCCTGTCAGCAAGGCAATTGCCACCGTCAACAGTACCGAAAGCACCAAAAGCATTACAATTGCTGCAATCCGTTGGCTGACCCAACTGCGCCGGTAAATGCTGTGTACCGTGGCATCAAACGCACTCATCATCGATGCCAGGCCGTTGGTGGAAAATATAAGGGCGGCAAGAAAACCAAAAGAAAGCAAGTCGCCCCGTGGCTGTTTCAGTATAGTGGTAAGTGTTTCTTCTATTGTGGTGAAAGTACTTGCAGGCACTACCTCCTTGATAAGCAAAAGGAGTTCGTTCTGGAAATTGTCGATAGGGATATAAGGGATAAGCGTAAACAAAAATATTACGAAAGGGAAGAAAGCTACAAAAAACGAGAACGCAATTGCCGATGCCCGGGTAGTGATTGCACCGTCAACAATACTTCTCCAAAAAAATAGGGCAACATTGTAAATTGGCACGCCATCAAAAAACGGGAACGATACTTTTTGAGCCTTTTCAGCTATTTTGTCGCCCGTTTTTTTTATCTGGGATAAATTTAAAAAACCCAATTCCATATGGGTGTCATTGTTTTTCAATTCTTAGCTGGTGGATATATTCTTTCCCGTTGTTTTGTTTTAGGAGGAAATACACCCTGAACCCCCCCTTTTGTGTCCTCAAGTTACCTATAACAGCTTTTGCCCCTTCGGTATTGCTTTTACTGTCATGAAGGATCGTGAACTCTTCTGGGACATGATTATTGAAGAAATTACCTACTATTTGTTGTGCCTGCGCTTTACTATATACATTTTCGTTGGTGAGTACCACAAGCTCGACATTTTGATTAAAATAATGCGATAAAATTTTTACATTGCCTGTTTTTAATCCCATGATTATGTCATCTGGGACCTGTGCATTGGCAAACAGGCCCGAAAAGGCCATCCCTGTGGACAGAAAGGTAATAAATAATAATTTTTTTATTGAAGCCATATTACTTTTTCCAATTGTTAAGTGCCAAACAAATAGCAAAAACTGTGCTAAAACAAATTTATGCACTTAATTTTAGTGTAAATTTATAAAATTATAATTCAATTAATAGGATGAAGGTTACTTTATTGGTTGTCGGCAAAACAGATAAAACATATATAAAAGAAGCAATAGCAGATTATACAAAGCGTTTGGGGCATTATGTGCCTTTTGGGATAGAAGTTGTTTTGGATATAAAGAAATCAAAAAAATTAACGGTAGAGCAGCAAAAAACAAAAGAAGGGGCACTTATTTTATCCAAAGATTATTCGGGGAAAGAGGTTCATTTGCTCGATGAAAAAGGGAAAATGTTCACATCAAAAGAATTTTCTCAATTTTTTGAAAAAAAAATGCTCAGTGGCTTAAAAGAACTTGTTTTTGTAATTGGAGGACCATATGGTTTTTCAGAGGAAGTATATACAAAGGCAAATTCGAAAATTTCTTTGTCGAGAATGACTTTTTCGCATCAAATGGCGCGACTTTTGTTCGTAGAACAAATCTACCGGGCGTTTACCATTTTAAAAGGGGAACCGTATCATCACGATTAATATGTTGCTAAAACTAAATAAATACGTTTACCTTGTTTTGTCCATTTGCATGTTTGTAATGGCGGCAATTATTGAAAACGGGTTGTTGAACAAACATCCCGAGAAACGGTTGATAGAAATTTTTCAGGAACAGCTGGTCGCCGATGAAAACAGGCTGGAAAAGAAACTGGAAGACATTTCAGGGATAATAGGCCAACAGGATTACTGGGGAGAGTTGAACAGTGCCCTTAACTCCAATGGTTTATTGCTTGATACTGAAGGGGTAGGGTTCTTGATTTATGTTTCTGGCGAGTTGGGTTACTGGTCCGATCGTTCGTTTGCATTTTACGACTCCATTACAGGATTTGTAAACCTTGGAGGGTTGGTAAAACTTCCAAACGGTTATTACCTTTCCCAGGTTTTGACAGTCGATTCGGTTGACATTGTTGGTTTGCAGTTGATCAAAAATAATTTTTACTACGAAAACAAATACCTGAAAAACACTTTTTTTGAAAAATACGACTTGCCCAATGATTTTGACATAATTGAAAAAAAGGCCGGAAAACTGCCGCACATTGTAAATAAAGACGGGGATTTCCTTTTTTCTATTTCTCCTTCGGGGAAGCTGTGCACAACCCGGCAGCTTTATTGCCCGGGGGGCATTTACCTGTTTGCCCTGCTCATTTTATTATTTTATTTCAGGAAAGAATTTGTTGGATCCCCAATGCCGTTTTTCCTTAAGCTTTTTACTTTGGCCACCACTTTGTTTGTGGTTTACTGGCTGCACCTTATTTTCCAAATCCCAAAGGTATTCTTCCAGCTCCGTTTCTTTAGCCCCGAGTATTTTGCTTTAAATAATTGGCTCCCATCGCTGGGCGACTATGTTTTGTTTGCCGTTTTTTTCTTCTTTTGGATATATAATTTCGCTACTGACTTAAATATCCAGGAAATCCATGAAGACTCAAGGCTTTCAAGAAAGTTTGTGGTGGCACTGTTGCTTCTTTTTGCTGCCAGCCTGTACCTGCTTGTAAACTTCTATATCCAGAAATTGGTCCATAACTCAACTATTTCATTCTCTTTTAATAAAATAACCGAGATTTCAGCTCAAAGTGTTTTGGGGATTTTTGCAATAGGGATGTTTTTGATGTCGGTTTTGTTCTTTACCATAAGGATAAATATGCAGGCAAAGAACGATTTTAAGCACATTGGGTTTGCCGGGCTCGTTTTTGCCATAAGCATATTCCTGGCAATTGTCCAGATTATTTCCATAGGGGAAATATATTTTACCGTACTCGCTTTTTTTGTTGTTTCGGCAAGCCTGGCCATGTTTTTTAGCCGGAGCTATATGCAAAGGTTTACCCTTAGTTATTTAATAATTTTTGTGTCGGTAACAGCTATCTATTCCCTTATGATTATTTATCACACAACCATTGTAAAAGAGCGGGGGCAGCAAAAATTGCGTGCAGTGACCCTTGTTGCAGAGCACGATCCCGCAGCCGAGGTGTTCCTGGCCGAAATACAGGAACACATTAGGGTAGATGAAAAAATAATGCAATTGTTGTTCGAAAACAGGGACAATGCCCGGCAGGAGGCTGCTGGCTATCTGTTGGAGACATACTTTAACAGCTATTTCAGGAAATACATAGTAGATATATATGTTTGCTACCCGGAAAACATTCTGTTTCTTGAAGAATTGGGGGATACAGTGAAATGTTTCCCGTTTTTTGAAGATTTGATAGCAAGCCAGGGCATGCGCATACCCGGCACCGAGTTCTATTTTATGGACAATATGAACGGCCGTATTTCATACACCGGGCGTTTAAGGTATGGCCCGGAAGCCTGTATCTATATAAATATTGATTCAGACTTGCTTTTTGAAGGCATCGGGTTCCCTGAATTGTTGATAGACAAATCAATGATGAAACCAGATGATTACCAAAAATTTAGTTATGCTAAATATTACGGGGGGGAATTAACCGATAAATATGGCGACTATAACTATAACTCTTATGTTGACCGGTACCTGGAAATGGCCTCCGATGATGATTTTTCGTTTATCTCCGATCAGGAATTCACGTTTAAAAAGTGGGACGGGATGGAACACCTGATTTATAACACGCGCGAAGATAATTATGTAATTGTTTCTCGTGAACTTTTTACAATCGTCGACTACCTGATTTCTTTCCCCTACCTGTTTGTCTTTTATTTCCTTTCCGTAATGCTATTGCTGTTGTGCGGGAGCAGGAGCATGAGGGAACGGCACGTTAGTTTAGACTTAAAATTTAAAATACAGGCAGCTATTATTTCCATAGTTTTTGTGTCGCTCCTGGTAGTTGCCATGGCAACCATTTTTTACAACATCGAACGGTACAAGACCAAGCATAGCAACGATTTGGATGAAAAAATGAAATCGATTGCCGAAGAAATCGATCTGAGGCTGGAAAATGTAACCGGAATAACAGATGAAATAAGGGAATGGATGGACAATGAATTAAACAAACTGTCAAATATTTTCAGGACAGACATAAATATATACGGCACCGATGGGCACCTGATCTCTTCTTCGCGTTTTGAAATATACGACAGGGGGCTGGTTTCGCCCCGGATGAACTCAATGGCATATTCCGAGATTATGGGGAATTTCCAGATTAGTTATTTCCAGCCTGAAGAAATAGGCGGCTTGTCATACCTCTCGGCTTACCGGCCAATAGTCAACTACAAAGGGGATTATCTCGGGGGCATAAACCTCCCATATTTTATAAGGCAGGACAATTACAGCCAGGAAATCTCAACTTTTATTGTTGCCTTTATAAACCTGTATGTGTTGCTCCTGCTGGCAAGTATTATCGTTGCAGTGTTCATCTCTAACCAAATAACCCGCCCCTTGGTGGTAATACAGGAAAACCTCCAAAAAATGGAGCTTGGGAAACAGAACGAACCTATTTTATACACCCGTCAGGACGAAATAGGCAGTTTGGTTAAAGAATACAACAAAAAGGTTGAAGAGTTGGAAGGGAGCGCAGAGTTGCTTGCAAGGTCTGAGCGCGAATCGGCATGGCGCGAAATGGCCAAGCAGATTGCCCATGAAATTAAAAACCCGCTCACCCCAATGAAGCTCAACATACAGCATTTACAGCGCACAAAAGGGCAGGGGGAAGAATATAGCAAATATATTGGGCGCATAACGGCAACCCTGATAGAACAGATAGATAACTTGTCGAACATAGCAACTGAGTTTTCGAATTTTGCAAAAATACCAACTGCCCGCAACCAGGTTTTTTGCCTGGCAGAACAACTCAATAAAGTGCTTACGTTGTTCGAAAGCCAGGATGGCATAAGTATCGGGTTTGACCCCAAAGGGTTGGGCAACGTAAAAGTAAACGCCGACCGCGAACAGTTGTCGAGGGCAATAATAAATTTGGTAAAGAACGGGATACAGTCGGTGACAAAAGGGAGGGAAGGCAAAATAGATGTTTCCCTGTCCAGGCGCAGCAACAATGCAGTAATATCGGTATCGGACAATGGTTCCGGCGTGCCGGTTGAACTGCGCGGCAAATTGTTCAGGCCAAGTTTTACCACAAAATCCAGCGGTATGGGCATGGGCCTTGCCATCGTGAAAAACATAGTGGAAAATTTCTCCGGGAAAGTTTGGTTCGAAACAGTAATGGGCAAAGGCACAACATTTTTTGTTGAAATCCCCATATATGAAGAAGAAGAAAAAATAGTGGATGAAAAAAACTAACAATAAGAACAATGGTCACATTATCGTTTATTGAAATATCGGAGAGGTTAAAAAGTATCGCCCTGCCAGAGTTTGATTTGGTTATAGGGATTGGTTCGGGGGGGATTGTCCCCGCAGGTGTTGTCGCCTTCCATTTAAATGCAGAGTTACAGGTAATGGTATTGAACTATCGCGATGAAAACAATGATCCCCGCTACGAATGGCCGGTTGTGATAAAAAAACAGGAAATGGAACTGGAAGGCAAAAAAATATTGTTGGTAGACGATGTTTCCGTTTCTGGAAAAACAATGGACGCAGCCTTGGGGCAGTTAGAAGGACATGACGTGAAAACCCTGGCAATGAAAGGGAAAGCAGACTTTGTGCTTTTCCCCGAAATAAAAGAATGCGTAAAATGGCCTTGGAAGGTGTATTGAGTTCAACCTGCCTGCCAATAATTTAAACCACCAATTGCCCCGGGTTTCAACCCGGGCAATAAATGTAGCAACAAAAAACGGCGCACGCAGGCTGGTTATTAAAGGGGCATGGCAGCCTGCGCCGCAATGCGGGCAGGCTTTATAGATGCACTTGCTATAATGGGCATGAGGACTAGGAAATGAGGAATAAGGAACTGCAACAAATAACGATGAATATCCACCAATCACCACAAGTCACAACCAATCACCAATTACTATTATTGTAACCTGTAACCCAAAACCTGCAACCCGCAACCTGTAACCTGCAACCCCGCAACCCGAAACAACAAGTCTCCCCAATTCCCCGATCTCCAGTTCCCCGCAATCCAAAACAAAAAATAATCAATAAAGAATAAGAAATGAGGAATAAGGAACTACAACAAATAACGATGAATATCCACCAATCACCACAAGTCACAACCAATCACCAATTACTATTATTGTAACCTGTAACCCAAAACCTGCAACCCGCAACCTGTAACCTGCAACCCCGCAACCCGAAACAACAAGTCTCCCCAATTCCCCGATCTCCAGTTCCCCGTAACCCAAAACAAAAAATAATCAATAAAGAATAAGAAATGAGGAATAAGGAACTGCAACAAATAACGATGAATATCCACCAATCCCCACAAGTCACAACCAATCACCAATTACTATTGATTATTGTAACCTGCAACCTGTAACCCGAAACCTGCAACCCACAACCTGTAACCTGCAACCTGTAACCCGAAACAACCAATCTCCACAAATCACAACCAATCTCCCCCAATTCCCCCAAAATCCCCCCTTGCTATTGACTTTTGCCCAATTTTGCCGTAAATTACTTATGATTTGCGATTTATAATATTCTATAGAAATAACTAAACAAATTTTCATATGTCTTTATCTCTGCCTTTTTCTATGAAAAAACTTGTTTCCCCCCTCGGTCCAAAACTGACAAACAATAAAACAAGCAATGCCCCACGGGATCTGTGTGCAGCCCCTGCCGGCAAGAGCGACCTGCAACCTGCAACCCGCAACTTCCTTCTGCTACTAGGCTTCCTGCTCCTAGCCCTCGGCTCTTCTGCCCAGTTCGATACCAAACACTATTTGCCGCCGGTGTGGGCAGGTTCTCCTTTAGCCAACCACAATGCAAATGTTAAATTAGTAGTTAGCACAAGTGTGAAACGTCATCCGGTGTCGTTTACGGTTCGCAAATCGGATGGGACTTTTATTGCATCTTCATCCTGTCAATCAGGTAGTCCGGAAACGATAATTCTAGGAAATACAAATACGAATGCAACGTCAGGTATAGCAAAAGTCGGTGATGAATTTACTGTTTTAGACGCACAGGGTGTAATGGTTGAAGCCGATGAGCCTGTGTGTGTAGCTTTAACCCAAAACATTGCCGGAGGAGACCAGTGGTCTTTAACCTCAAAAGGACAGAAGGCAATGGGTACTGATTTTAGAAGCGGACATATGCGAAATGCAGGGTCGACTTCTCAATATTCAAATACAAACCGTTCTCATGTTATATCTATAATGGCTACGGAAGATGACACGCAGGTTGATATTGACATTGACAATGTGGCAGTAGCACTGTCTGACGGAACAACAGTCGATAAGACGATCACGTTACAAGCCGGACAAAGTTATATTGTTCGGGCAAAAACAGATGTAACTGGCTACAACGAAAACCTAAGTGGAACGCATATTCATTCGTCTAAAGATGTGGTTATTATATCCGGAACAATTATATGTACACAGCAATATTATGTTTCTGGTTGGAAATATCCGGGAGATTCAGGTTTTGATGAAATTGTTCCGGAAGAGGTGTGTGGTAGTGAATATATTGTGCAGTACGGAAAGAGTACAAGAGTAGCTTCGGAGGTTGTTAATGCCGTGGCAATTGAAGACAATACGGTTGTGTTTGTAGATGGAGTTGTTGAAGATACAATCAGTAAAGGCGACCATTTATACATTCAATTTCCAAGTGTGGATTATGGAGCCCCAATGAAAGTTCAATTTCGCTTAGCCGGAACAGGAACAGGCGTTGTTGATGATATGACACAAGTGAATGGTTATATTTATCAGCAATCCGGTGGTGGTCTAGGTGAAATGGGAATGTCTATTATACCAAGTTTGGAATGTAAAGGTACACTTTATTCCGAGTTTGAAACATTGGGGTCGGATGCCAATATCAATATTGTTGCAACACACGATGCTGTTGTAACTATTGGTGGAAGTCCAATAATACCCACCGATACATTAACGCTCAATTCCAAACAGTATGATGTATATTCAGAAGCTGCTCCTGCAACCGGGATTGTTCAGGTAAAGTCCGATAAATTAATGCACGTAGGGATGATGTATGGAACCGGAACCAATGGTTTGTTTGCCTTTTATACTAGTTTTACAGCTCCTCCATTGCTTTCGATGGGAGATGTTAGCTATGCTGCCGAAGACAACTATCTTTATGCTATGGGGTTATTTACCAAATCAGAGTGGTTCTACAACGGTAAATCGCTGGGGATAAAAACAGCAAGTGGAACAACAGACTCCATAGAAGTTTCGTTGCCGGGTACATACTCTGTTTCGTTTGCTACCGACTGTGGCTGGACCGACACCAGCAGTATTGTAGTTAAACCCAACCCTGCCGGACCTTACCCCGGTGGCGTATATTGCAACAGGGCATGGTTCCGTGCCGACAAAGAAAGTTCCAATGCTTCTTATTGGGGCAACTATGCCGGGCATATGTTCCTTGACTCGATAGCAGCTTCGGCAACTGCACCTGGCCTTGAACCGGATGTCATCAACTTTAACCCGGCGTATGATTTTAATGGAAGCAACACTCGTTTTGAAGCGTATGATTATTTTAACGGAATTGCAGATGCCGATGTAAGTATCGGTAACGGTACAGATGCTAAGGAAGTATTTGCGGTGTCGATACTGGAAAGTGGCATAGGTGGATTTCTATATCTTGGTGATCCTGCTGCTGCACCGAATAGTAAATTGAAAAATTTAAACTATCTTTTAAATTACGACTTAAATTATTCGGTGCTTAAAGCTGCTGGACAAACGACTGATGCTCCAAGTACATTAGGGTATTTAATAAACGAATATAATAACGTAACTACTTCTACTGTTAATGTAGCTACTCCAACTATTCATAATTTTGCATTAGAAGAAAATACACAAATTGGAGAAAATTTATTTTCGGGTAATGGCTCTGCTTTATCGACATACACAAGTAGTACTGCAAGTACAACTATTATTCCTGATATTACATATCATAATTTAAGAGTTGGTACCGGTATTTCTTTTGATGGCACTTTGGGTCAACCTTTCGATGGCAAAATAGCCGAAATTATCTATTTTCACGATACACTAACATCTGTTGAACGTCAAAAAGTCAACTCCTACCTTGCCATTAAATACGGTATCACGCTCGACATGGGTGTGAACGCCGGTGCAGGACAAAACTATTTGGCAAGCTCGGGCGACACGGTTTGGGATGCTTCTGTGAATGCCGATTACAATAATGATATTTTCGGATTGGCGCAAGACTCCATGTCGATGCTCGAACAACGCATTTCGCATTCTATCAATGCTACCGGCGTGTTGACTGCTTCGCTCGAAGATAATTTTATTGGACCCAACAGCAGTCTGACGGCAACCATTGCCAATGGCGATTTTACCCTTTTCGGTAACGATGCCCAACCTTCTACCATCTCAAAACTCGACAATCTGCCTGATGGTTACAACATTCGCTCCGAACGTACGTGGTTAACCCAAACTACCGTGTCAAAGAACGTCTATCTGAAATTTGATATTCGTATGGACAAAGACACCAAGTATTATCTCGCAGTGCGTAATGGTAGCGATGATTTTACTGGCACTGCGGCAACGCTTACGCAAATGAATACCGACAGTACGGTGAATGTCACCCTTAACAATGGCGACTATTTTACCATTGTGGCTTACAAACCTGCTCCCGGTGGTGTATTGGGTAGCGGACGTGTAAACGGGGTGTATTACGAATTATATACCGGAGGCTATGACAACAATCCAGCCGACGGTATTACCGGAGATTTAAGGACTACAGGGTATTTTGATGATTTGACCGATTTCCAAGTCTTAGTAGCATCCGAAATCAATAGTAATTACTCAATAGTTGCCAAAACACAACTTAAAGTGTCAACGGCAGGCGATTATAATTTGCGGTTCAATGGTCTTGCTGATGCCGGAGCATTGTTTGTCGATGGTAATTTATATACAGCAGGCAATGCCATTACCTTATCGGCAGGCTACCACAATCTTGAAGTACGGGTTAGTACCAATGGAGGTCCTAACTATGAAGTGCAGTGGCGTCCGGATGGCGGAACTTATGCAGCCATTGATGATAGTTTACTGTATGTAGATGCCGTGATGACTTCGTGGCACAAAGCTGATGCCCAAGTAACAAATACGGGTGAAGGTACTGATGCCAGTGCTTGGTATGACCAGTCGTTAAGTGGTAACGATTTGTTAAATTCAGACCTCGACTTGCCATTGTATTACGAAACTACTTCATCCGAGATGATGAACTTTAACCCATCGGTTAAATTCGATGGGGATGATTTGGATGGCGACAATGACCATTCGTATGGTTTTGCCATAGGGACGCAAAATAGAACCACTTTTGCCGTTACTAGCGAAGCCAGTGGGACAGGTTGGCGATATATAATGACTTATGGAAATAGAGATATGGATCACCATTTTATGGTGGGGGTAGATAATCTTTCTCAACAGGTAATAAGCTTTTCGTCAAATCACAGTCAGGGTTCAACGGGTTACTATAATAAGGAAGGCAGTTATTTATCTACAGCCCAATATGAAAATTCCGCCATCAATTCAACTGGTAATGTTTTGGGGTATTTGAACGGGTATTCGGAAATTACAGATAATGAAACTGTAATGTCCACTTATTTGTATGCAGACGAAGATTTTTCAATTGGTGCAGGAGTGTATAGTGAAAATCCATTTAAAGGGAATATTGCCGAGGTAATTAACTATCCTTGGGTGTTGAATGACTTGGAACGCCGTAAAGTAGAAACCTACCTCGCCGTTAAATACGGAATCACGCTCGACCAAACTACTCCAACCGATTACATAGCCAGCAGTGGCGATACGATATGGGATGCAAATATCAATACTGCTTACAACCACGATATTTTCGGTTTGGGTCGTGACGACATCGATTCGCTCGACCAGCGTGTGTCCAAATCAGTAAATGACACAACGGTATTGACCTTGTCGATGTCAGTAGATTTCGATACCACCAACCTGTCGGATACCCGTTCGGCAATGGCTGCCGATTTGCGCTTTTTGATGATGGGCAGCAACGACAGCACGGTTGCAGTAAACGACACTACCGAGTTACCGGGCAGCGGAGCATATAATATCCGTATGAAACGCGAGTGGTTTGTACAACCTACCGATGTTTCAACAGAAACGGTATATTTGAAATTCGACAGTTGCTATACAACTCCAACCGTAAAATACTATATGTTGGTGGACGATGATGGCGATTTTACCACCGGAAACATTACTTCCATTGAGTTGGATGCAAAAGGCGTTCCTACGGCTCTTTATTCGTTTACAAGCAATGTGTATATTACCGTGGTGGCGTATCAGTATGCTCCGGGCGGTATTCCTGCCGATTTAAAGTTCTGGGCAAGAGCCGACAAAGGCGTTCACGGTACTTCTGCCGATGTAACGGCTTGGGATAACTACACCCAAAACCTGTTGATGCCCGATTCGTTAACTAAATACAACTCAAGCGGGTCAAACAAACTCACCTTAAGTGAAAGCCAATTCAATTTTAACCCCGGAATTAATTCACCCGGGAATACTTATTTTGGATGTAATTTTAATGGTAGCACCCTCGATAACATTGCTTCAACAGCATTAACCGACGGGTCAAAATTAAGTGCCTATATTGTAATGGATAATGTTACAAGTGGTGTTATGTTAAGTTTTAATAGCAGTGCTAGTAATACTGTAAATGTTTTTACTATAGAAAGTGCAAAAATGTCCTGGGGTGGAAGTGTGACAAATAGAACTTTCTTAAATTATACGCTTGCAGACCGACCAACTTTACTCAGTGGTATTTATGGAAATACTGAATTTGCAGGTTATATTGACGAGAAATTAGGTTCTACAGTTTCAGAAGAAGATGCTACTTTTGAGTACCGTACATTTAATATTTTTCAGTTTATAAATACTTCTGCTTGGTCAGGTGTTGGCGATGTAGCAGAAGTTATTATTTACGATGCCGACCATCATACAACAGCGAGCGAAGCAGCTTTAGAGCGCCGCAAAATAGAAACTTACCTCGCCGTTAAATACGGCATCACGCTCGACCAAAGCGGAGCAGGCGCTGATTATATTGCCAGCAATGGCGATACCATCTGGAGTGTGGCAGCAAATTCTACGGGGACTTACGGCCCGTACAACCAAAATATATTCGGCATAGGGCGCGACGACGTGGAAGCTCTCGACCAGCGCATTTCCCACTCCGTTAACGATACAAAAATAGATCTGACATTGTCGCTGAACCTCAATTTCGATTCAACAAACACCGACATTGTTTCTCACGACACCGAGTTCGGCAACAACTTGCAATATTTGCTAGTCAGCGACAACGGGGGGGACACCAGCCTGGTGAACCCCATTTACGGCGGCACCTATTACGGCATGGACAAGGTTTGGCGCACCAGCCTCACCGGTAATTTCGGCCAAAACATATTCGTGAGCTTTGGCGACCGCTATGCGTCAAACGATTCTATCAAATATTTCGTGGTCTATAAAATCGGCAACGACGATTTCAGTGCCGGGGCATACCACCACGAAATAGACGGGTTCGGCAACATCGCAAATGTACAGGTACACGACAATGCCTACTTCACCATTGTATATTCGCCAAAAGTCGAAAAATCGCCCGGCGGCGTAAACAGCGAACGCCTCTGGCTGCGCGGCGACATAGACGTGAATTTCTCGGGCGACACGGCACAGTGGATAGACTATTCGGGCAACGGCTACATATATACGCAAGACACGGCCGGATATAAACCTTATTATGGCGACAGCACCATCAACTTCAACTACGCCCTTTACTTTAACGAGGACGCTGCCAACAGCTTTACAGGAAGGGACTACCTCGAAAACAAAGGGTCGATAGTGAGCAACCTGTACAGTACAAAACAGACCATTTTTACCGTTGCCAAAAGGGGGGTCAACGATGGCAACGTTGACATTATTTATTACGTGTCAAACGGGAATGGGCCGTATTATGAGGGCTTCACCGGGACGAGCCAGGACATGCTCGAGTTCCACATTGCCTTCGATGGATACGAGCCATCTTACTTGTTGCACGACGGGTACAATACCTACAGGGAATTGGTAAAGAACGGCCCTATTTCTGCGCAGCCCGTCCTTTCAACTGCAATCCACGAAGATTTGACCATTGGGCTATATACCAATTCTGCTGGATATAGCTCATTGACAGGGGCGACATCGCCTGCGCACGACACAGCGTCCTATTCTCGTATAGGGGGCTTCGCAACTAATTCCCCAAATTCCGGCAATGCCCGCAACCAACATTTTTTCACAGGGAAAATAGCCGAAGTAATCGCCTACACCGACTCTGTTTTGACCGGTAACGACATCCAACGGATAGAGAGCTACCTGGCAATAAAATACGGGATAACCCTGGATCAGTCGTCACCAACCAATTACCTTATCAGCGACAACGACTCGGTATGGGACGCATCGGAAGCAATACTGGATGCCGACAACGACTACAACCACGACATATTTGGCATGGGGAAAGACGATGTGTCTGCCTTGTACCAATGCGTGTCGAAATCGGTGAACAGCGATGCCATTTTGACCGTGGCATTGGAAAACGACTTTACCAGCCCGAACGACACGTCCCTAAGGACAAGCTCGGGCGGCATCCAAAACATGCAGTTCGTGATGCTGGGCAACAACGACAGCACCGTAACGGTCGACAAAACCGATGAACTGCCGTTGGGCTGCGAAAGGCGAATGGCGCGAGAATGGCGGGTACAAAGGACCAGCTCGTTTGTACAGCCTGTTTATTTTAAATTCGATGGCGACTATACAACTACAGGCACAGGCCGTTACATGTTGGTAGCAGATGGCGATGGCGATTTTGCAACAGGACGGGTAAAAAGCCTTGCCACCCTCGATGCCGATGGCGTGGCACGTGTTGCCAAGCTCGACAGCACGGTACAGTTCGTAACGGTGGTGTACAAAGAACACTCGCCGGGCGGCGTGAACGAAGAAAAAATATGGCTGCGAAGCGACATCGGGGTCGATTCCACAAACTCCACGGTAAATGTTTGGAACGACTTTGCGTCATGCCTCACCCCGGCAACAAAAGGCTCGCTCACAATCAAGCAAAACAGCGTAAACTTCAACCCGTCTGTTTCGTTCAACGGGACTGCCGGGAACTATTTCGACCTTAACGGCTTGACGGAAAATTATGTGGCGGGGCAGGCCTTTGTGGTCACCTTCCAATACAACGGAAACATTGCCAACCCCAACGAAAGCGGGCTGTGGCGTATCGGCGGAAACTCAAGTAGTTATGTGCTCAACGCCAATGAAAAAATAGTTGAAGGGTTCGGATCAAACGGTGCTACCGCTGAAATTGCGCCGCCTGCGCGTTCCAACACCCCTTACCTGTACAGTGTCGGGAAATCGGCAGGCACGGGCATCAACTTGTATTGGGACGAAGACAGTATTTATGCCGACAACACGAGCGTGACCTATTTCAGCAACAGCAACAACGACTATCTCGGGCAAAACCTTGCAGGGAACGCATACCTGGGCGAAATTGCCGAGTTTATAATGTACGACACCGTTTTGTCGGACGTGGAACGGGTAAGGGTGGAAAGCTACCTTGCCATTAAATACGGCATCACCTTGTCGAACAACGTAAACGGCAACGCAACAGATAACGAGGGGCTGGAATCCGGGACGGGCATCAACGAAGGCGATTACATATCGAGCGACAGCACGGTAATTTGGGACGCAACCACGTACAATGCTTACCATAACAACATTGCGGGCATCGGTACAGACAGTACTTCCATGCTGTTACAAAGAATATCGCACAGTGTAGACAGCAGTGCCATATTGATACTTTCAACAGATTCGGGCTTTACGGCGCCGAACCTGGGTGCAGGGCGCAACAGCCTTGCAAACGGCAATTTTGTTGTAACGGGCAACAACGGGGCAGATATAACTTTCACCTTGGCATTCGACGGTTATAACAATACCCGGATGGCACGCAGTTGGGTGTTCGACATAACCGGCACTGCCGACAGCGTTTACCTGGCAATACCCAACACAATAGCTTTCCCCAACGGCAGTGTCCCTGCAATAGTATTGTCGGGCGGTGACGACAATTTCGGGACGGACGATGAGATTGTCCCCCTAAACGACGACGGCTTGTTCTATTGGGCAAAAGTAAAACCTGCCGATGCGCTGTACTATACATTCTTTGGGATAACCGACCGTGCCGACATGAAGTACATAATGCGGCACGGGAAATATTTTAAACAGGGGGGAGAGCAACCTATGGAGTGGTGAAAAAAGAAAAAAATTAAAAGGCAAAAGTTTAAAAGCCCCTAAGGGCTTAAAGCCTGAGTCCGGTTAAAAATTTTGCACATTCCTGTTTTCCTGAGGTTAATAAGAGAGCAGTAATTGGGAGGGGGTGCAGGGAAAGGGTGCCGAGGGAACAGTTATCTACGTGAATAAACTGTCCCTTTGGGGCTTGCCTAAAAAAAGGGGGCATCTTAAAAATACCGAAATGGGTATTGTGCAGGAAACCTGTATGTTCCGCCCATGGTAAAACTTGGCACATCAAACACTCCGGGAAGCCGGTACAGCCTAGGTTATATTAGGATTGACAATGATATAACAAGATCTCCTAACACCCTCTGCCAAAACACTCAACATGAAAAAAAAACATTATTAAATTGTAAATGAAAGCGGCTTTTTGTAACTTGTATAGGCACTAAGTTTTACAATATGAGAAAAATATACTGCTCATCAATAAAATCCTTCGGGGTCAACCTGCTGCCATACCCGTATGGATATTTCGAATGGATTTTGGCAACCGTTAGTCAGCAAGGGACGGTCAGGGACAATAGGTAAATAACAAAAAAACCAATAAACATGGACAATATTTTACGGAGATATTTTTACCTGCTGCTATTTGCGGTTTCCGGCCCTGTTTTTTTGCATGGGCAGCAGGCTGCCGACACCGTTTACAACAACGGGCATTTTTATGTCCACAGCATCGGGGAGGCGTGCGCGCGCTCGGGTTTTGTCAACGGCCCCATGGGCGAGTACATGAACAACGGCACGGTATGGTTCCAGGGCAGTTTCGAGAACGACGGCATATTTGGCTACCTCCCCGGCCCTGCAGTCAACCTCGGGCTGACGCTTTTTGAGTCCGGTGGCGTGCAGCCGATAAGCGGCGGTGGCGACACGCGCTTCTACAACGTGATGTTCAACAATTCCTCCGATGGGGGCTTCTCCCTGTCGCAGGACATATCCGTCTCCAACACGGCACATTTTTCCGACGGCATCGTTGCCGCCGTGCAGCCCGCGCCCGGATCGTACGTCAACGTCTTTTATATGGAAAGCGGCTCCTCCTGGGAGGGCGCGTCCGACTCGTGCCATGTTGACGGTTTTGTCTGCAAGGCCGGGGGCGGGGCCTTCACCTTCCCCATCGGCGACGGCGGGCATTACCGCCATGCCGCCATATCCGCCCCGTCGTCGGAGGCCGACAGCTTTGCCGCCAGGTACGTTGCCCAGAACAGCGACGCCGCCTGCCCCCACAGTTCGAAAGGGGCGGGCATATTGCAGTTAAGCGCCACCGAGTACTGGGTGGTGGAACGCGTGGCGGGGGCCTCGGACGTTGAGGTTACCTTGAGCTGGGACACGGAAAAGGGCAGCGACGCCTCCCTGGACTATGGCAACATAGCGGTCGTCCGCTGGGACGGCTCCCAATGGCAAAACGAGGGCCGCACTGCCAGCTCCGTTGACGGCACTTCCGGCGAGGTGTCCGCCGCTGTCGGCGGTTATGGCATTTTCACTCTGGCCACCGTAGAGGCGGGCGAGAACCATGCCCCCCTGGCCGTGGACGACAGTGCAGTGGTGGAAATAAACAGTGTCAGCAACACGGGCAACGTGATGTCCAACGACAGCGACCCCGACGGGGACGCGATATCCGTTACGGGCTTTACAGTGGGCGGCACAACATACAGTGCCGGGGAGACAGCAATAATAACGGGCTACGGCGAAATAACCATAAATGCCGGCGGCACATGGTATTTTACCCCCGAGACAGGATTTTCCGGCACCGTGCCGGGCATAACCTACACAATCTCGGACGGGGGACTTTCGGACAGTGCCGTGCTGTCGATCGAGGTTGTGGAAGAAGGCCCGCAGGAACTGTCCATACCCAACATATTCTCCCCCAACGGGGACGGCATACAGGACTACTTCCGGGCCAGGGGGCTTGACAGCTACCCCGGCGCCAGGATCAGGATATTCAGCCGCTGGGGCGCACTGGTCTACAAAAAGGACGGTTACGGCGACGAGTCCCGCTGGGGCAACACGGGCGCATGGTGGGACGGGTCCTCCAACCAGGGCCTCACGTTTGGCGGCGACAAGCTCCCTGCGGCCACCTATTTTTACATACTTGAGCTGGGCAACGGCGAAAACCGCTCCGGTTACGTGTACCTGAACAGGTAGGCAGGGGCAGAAAGTACTTATCGAAAAGCAGAAAATAATGGCTATGAGAAAAAAAACAAATATCAAAAAGCTGGCAGCCGCCACCGCACTGGCAGTATCGCTGGGCCTTATGTTGCCCTGGAATGCCGGTGCGCAGCAAGACCCCATGTTCACCCAGTACAACTTCAACGTGCAGACCTACAACGCCGCCTATACTGGCACCTGGGAAAGCCTTGGCTTCATGGCCCTTGGGCGCCACCAGTGGGCGGGGCTCGACGGGGCGCCCTCCACCTATACCTTTTCCGTCCAGGCGCCGGTCAGGATGAAAAACTTTGCCCTGGGGCTGGACATAATAAGCGACAAGGTGGGCAAGGAAAAACATTTCGGGGTATTTGGCGACTATTCCTACGGGATACGCGTCAGCGGCAGCTCTTTCCTGCGGCTTGGCCTCAAGGGCGGCGCCTCGCACTACAGCAACCCGCTGACGGAATACGACGGCTACAGCCCCGGCGACCCCGCCAGCCAGCAGGACATAGGCTCCAAATGGGCGCCCAACTTCGGGGTGGGCGCGTTCCTGCACTCGGACAGGTACTACCTTGGGCTTTCCGTGCCCAAGATAATAGAGACCGACATGAGCGAGGGCTACGTCAATTTCTCGCAAAACGCGGAGATGAGGCACTTCTACCTTATGGGCTGCTACGTGTTCGGTTTGTCGGGCGACCTGCGCTTCAAGCCCTCCTTTTTGGCAAAGGCAGCCTCCGGCTCGCCCGTGCAGCTGGACCTTACCGCCAGTTTCCTGATAAGGGACAAGGTATGGCTTGGCGGCATGTGCCGCATAGGCGATTCGTTCGGCGCGATAGCCCAATGGATCTTCGACAAGAATCTCAGGATAGGCTATTCGATCGATTTTACCACCTCGGGGCTGCGCGGTTACCAGGACGGCACGCACGAGGTAATGATCTCTTACGAGTTCAACGTGCGCAGGAAATGGTCCACGCCCAGGATGTTCTAACCAGAAAAAAACAGGAGATATGAAACGATATTACTTATTCTTATTGGTACTGGCCTGTGCCCCCTTCCCCATGGGGGCGGGCGCACAGGGCCTGCCCGCAGGGCCCTTCGGGGGCGCGGGGCTGTCCGTTTCGCCCGCCGGGCAGGTAAACACGGCAGCAAGCGACATATGCCCCTTCTTTGTGGGCGGCGAGCTGTATTTCTCGTCCGTGCGCGAGGGGCATCCCGGCAGGGGCAAAAGAAAGGCGTTTTACGGCATGTATTGCGCACCGGTGGGCGAAGGCGGGCAATTGGGGGCCACAAGGTCGCCCGTGCCGGGCTTTGGCGAAAAGTACCACGAAGGGCCCGCATCCTATTGCGGGGCAACGGGCGAACTGTTTGCCACCGTCAGCAACGTCGACGGGCCCGAGCTGCTGCGCGGGATAATACCGGTAAAAAAAATACGGCTCAAGATAGTGGCAATGAAAAAAAGCGGCGGGGCATGGTCCGTTTCCCAGGAAATGCCCTTCACCGACGGCAGGTATAATTTTGCCCACCCCGCCATAAGCAAGGGCGGCGACACCTTGGTGTTTTCCTCGGACATGGTGGCCAATTCCATGGGCGGCAACGACCTTTACATGTCGGTGCGCAAGGGCGGGCAATGGTCAGCGCCCGTGAACCTCGGCAGTGGCATAAACACCCCCGGTGACGAAATGTACCCCTCGTTTGTAGGGGGCGGCCTGGCCTTTTCCTCGGACGGGCGTGGCGGCAAGGGCGGCCTGGACATATATTGGGCCCCGTCCCCCGGTGGGGGCGCGCCGGTGGCGCTTGGCGGTGAAGCCAACAGCGCGGGCGACGACTTTGGGCTGTGCACGGCGCCCGGCGGGCAGGCGGCCTACCTTACCTCCGACAGGGCAGGCGGGGCAGGCAGCGACGACATATATCTTGTAGACGTCCGCACCCCGGAGGTGGCCTTTGAAGGGGAGGTGCGCTACGATGCCGGGGACGGCCCGGCAAAGGGGGCAACGGTGGAACTGCGGGGATGCGGCGGCGGGCCCATAAAAACGGCGCAAACAGGCGCCGACGGGAAGTTTTACTTTTCGTGCGCGCCGGGAGGGCCTTGGACGCTGGAGGCAAAAAAGGAAGGCTACGACAGCAACAAGGAAACCCTAAAAAAAGCGGCCAGCGGCATTGGGCTGAGGCTGTGGCAGTTCCGCGAGGTGTCGGTGTTCGATGCAGAGGACATGGCGCCCCTGCCCGGGGTGCGGTTCACCTGCGGCGGGGAAAGCATGGGGGAAACTGGCCGCTCGGGGTGCCTCAGTATGGAGCCCCCCTACCCGTACGGCAAAAAAATAGAGATAAGCAAGGACGGGTACCTGGACAACTCGTTCGTGATGGAAAGGCCAAAGGTGGCGAAAAGCGTGATGCGCGACACGGTGCTGCTGGAGGTGGTGCTGTACAAAAAGGAGATAAACAAGGCCTTCGTGCTGGAAAACATATACTACGGCCTGGACAAGTGGGACATATTGCCGGAATCCGCAAAAGAGCTCGACAAGCTGGCGAAGATAATGAAAGACAACCCGGGCATACGCGTGGAGCTCGGCTCGCACACCGACTCAAGGGGCACAAAGGCATACAACCTGGAGCTCTCGCAGAAACGCTCCTCGTCTGCAACGGCCTATATCATCGGGAAGGGGATAGGGCGGCAAAGGATCGTAGCAAAAGGCTACGGGGAGTCGCAGCCGGTGAACAGGTGCCGGGACGGGGTGGCGTGCACAGAGGAAGGGCACCGCGAAAACAGGAGGACAGAGTTCAAGCTGATAGGACTGTAGGGACGGTGTTATAACACCACCACTACGTGGTTTAAAAACTATATAAATGTGACAATCAATTAAATAAAATATTTACTAAGTGCCTAATACAAAAAAATTATTAAATTCGGGACATCAACTTTCAGTAGTTTATTGTTATTGGTTAAAATAAATGCACTTAGGAATGAAACATCTTATAATAGTATTTTTGCTGCTCAGCCCTACTTTATCTTTCTCGCAAAACATGACAGATGTAAGCTTAAAATGGAAAGACAAAGACAAACAGGAAACCGAAATTAGCTCTGAGACCGGAGATTTATACAACAATGTTGCCCACCACGGACCTGCAATAGAAAATGAATGGATGGGGATTCGCATATATTTTAGCAAAAAATGCGCACTCGATGTTTATAATAAATCCCATAAAGGTTTAGAATTGGCCGCTGCTTCATGGTACCCTACCGCAGAGCAGCAGGAAAAAGGCTGGGGGGCAGATCAATACAAAGTGGGCAATACAGTCGGCCTGGGAGGTGTTCGTTTGTGGGATGGAGAAAAGGTTGTTTTTCTTGATCCGGTTTCGATGCGCACAGCCACAGTAAAAAAAGAGGCTAACTTCTCAATCATTGAAATGTTATCGGAAGATGTACCTTACAAAGAACGAAAGATTGATGTTTTAATTCGAGTAACTGCCTATTCCGGTTATCGGGAAATGAAAGTTGAAGCTTTTGCTTTAACCGATGAACCTGTAGAATTTGTTACCGGCATCAACTATTGGGAAACTGCTCCTTGTTTCGAAGGATCAAATTACATGGGCAGTTGGGGCATTCATCCCGAAGATGTAGCCGCTTTTCAACTAAATATTGGGGGAGCTATGCTATATAATCCTGATGATTTTTCAGAAAAAGTAAAAACTGATGAAGAGATATTGTTGATTTCGAAACCAACTAAATATATATCGACATGGATAACCAGTGCATGTGAAAAAGAAGAAGGTTTTAAATCAGTTCAGGACTTTGCAAAGTACGTAAGAGGTATCAAGATGTAAAAAACCTGATACCTCTTATAAAATCCCGATAGTTGCTTGTTTTTAGTTGACTTCTATAAATTCCCAGGCTGTTTTTGTGGTTTAGCTGGAATATTATTGATTTCTAAATTATTCCAATTAGTATTAACCATTCCATCTTTTTCAGAAAACTCAGGCGAAGTAACCTTTTCTTCTCCTATCAAAAAAGTAAATCCCATGATTGCTTTTTGCATTGAAGATAGGTTAAAGTTTTTTTCACCACCCGAATAAAAAACAAAATCAATCCAAGAGTTTGTATCATTTCCCCCTTTTTCCCAATGTCCTTTATATTTGTCAAACTCCGCAATATACAATTGTAGATTTATAGGAATCCCCACATTAAATTTAAAGGGATTAAATGGAGATGATGGAATTACAAGTTCATCTTCAGATACATTCCCAAATTCAAAACGTAAACGAAAGTCTTTGGCTGTAAATTTTCCATCTGTCAAACGGTCAATGTGAATATGTTTATCTCCCCCGTTAGTTACAAAATTGATAGCTGCCAACACTTTGTTTTCGTCCTGTTTGCAAAAAAAACTGGCAGAGCTAAAATCATAAAAGTCGTGCAACATGCGAACTTGTAAATATTTTGGGCTTTGGGTGTCCCCCCAATAAACAAGGAAAGGGCGCCTTTGATTCCATAAACACGAACGGTTTGCAGTTGAAAGGGCATATTGGTTGGTTAGATAGCTTGTTCCTATAATTTGCGGTTTATTTTTTTCAAAAATATCAATCTCGGTTCTAGGATATTCAGGCGACAAAAAATAGTGAAATAAATGCTTGGGAATATAATGTTTTATTTTGACATCGTTACGAGCTTGTTTTTCTCCAACATTTATTTTCCCACCTGAAGCTTCATCTAAAATAGAAAAAAAGGTTGACCTAACTAATGAACTATACGAACGACTGTGTGGACCTGACCATTGTCCCGATGTTTTATGAAAATGGCGGGCAATCATTTCCCAACCCATTGAGTATAGAGAATCGACCATCTGTTTGTCGTTGGGATCTACAATATGCCGCTGCATACGGTTCAGCTCATCAAGTGCAACAATTGTGTAAGTAGGACTGTTGTATTCCGAAAATCCACCTTTATCAAGCGTGTAGTTATAAAAGTTTGTCAGTCGGTAACGGGCATATTCTTTCATGTCTGGGATATCGAATAGATTAGCAACCATATAGGTAACGTACGCTCCCATGATACATATGTTTGTGTAGCCCGGTCCAACGTTTCTTTTTTGTATCGCTTTACCTGCCAATATTAATGCCTTTTTAATGACTGGTTTTAAATTGTCCGGTATTTCGTCCTGGTGCCCCATCCATACATCAAGTAAACTAACCCCGTTAAAATCAGCCCAGTTGTAGTCTATAGGCGCTTCTTTTGTAGCAAGCGGTTCTTCCTGGTAATAAGGCCATACGCCACATGATTTTGATGTTGTGTCTTGATCTTGTAACGAGATTGTTTTTTCAATAATATCGAAAGCCCGTTGTTTGTATTGTTCATCTCCAAGATCAAGTAACATTACTGCATAATAAAACGAAGCCCTTACCTCGTGAAATGTTCCTGATTGTGCATCGGTATGGTAGTTCCAACCCGTCAATTCCTTGGAGATCATTTTTTCGGCAGGATCGAATCTTGAATGAAGATCTTCTAGTTGCCCTTTAAGTATTTGTTTGTCCTCTGGGGCAAGTTGTACCTTCTTGTAACAAATAACTTTGTCATTATAGTTTCCTGTTGAGCAAGATATGAGGAAACATACTGCAAAAATAAATAATACCAGTGTCTTCATTTGTATGAAAATTTAGTTAGTTTATAATATTTTATGTCATCTAAGCAAGGCGGTGGCGCACCATAACAATGGTGCCTGCCCGTGTAAATCGCCAACAATGCGTGGCCTGTTCATATAATGCTCCCGGCTATTTTTTATATTTGTGCCGGCACATACTTCTGTTAGCTCATCCTCCTCGTTTATATAAGAAACTAAAGCCAACCAACCTTTACGGGCAGCTTCGCCATAAATTTTCTTGTCGAGCCAGCCATTCTTCACACCAGTAATCATAGCATAAGTAAACATCGCTGTAGAAGAGGTTTCTTCCCATGCTTCCGGATCATCAATAATTTGCCGCCACATACCATCCCCTGCTTGATATTTTAATAAAGCGGCCATCATTTTATGGTAACCTTCCATAATCCTGTTTCGGTTGGGGTTATCGGCTGGCATACTGCGCAATATTTCGGCCATACCCACTGCCATCCAACCATTCCCGCGCCCCCAGCTATAATGGGCTTCCGGCGAATGGTAAAATAGTCCGTTATCAAGTTGTATCGTGTCGAGGTAAAGTACCATTTCTTTTGCTGCCCTGTCGATGTATTTTTTGTCGCCTGTTGCACGGTATGCTTGTGACTGTACCGCTGTGATCATAAACATATCATCGATCCAAATACGCGTCTGCCACGAATATCCCTTTTCTTTCAATTCCTTTTGATCGGGACTTGCTCCTTCTGGCAGTTCCCATTGTGTATCGGCATATCCCAACCCAAGGTCGAGGTATTTTTTTTGTTTCGTTTTCAAATACAATTCAAATGGAAGGGCACCAAAAACATTATTGTCAACATGGTTTGGTTTGGGCAAAAGATGTTTTTCCTCTCCAAATAACGGTTCAAAACGCTCTTTAAACTGATTAAACAATTCTTGGTCTTTGATTGTCTCAGCAAACCACATTCCTCCAAGCCATGTACATACATCGGGGTAAGTAACCTGTGTTGGTGGTTTCTGTGGGCTGGTGTTCCCGTATAATGAATGTGGTGTGTTTAAAAATTTCTCGGCAATTTTATTCCCTATTTCCACGGGTGTTTTCCCTTGCGGGAAATTTTCCAGGTCGGATCTTTGAGTTTGGGCATTTACCATACCGGCAAAAAATAAAAATACAAAAGATAAAACCTTGTTTATCATCTCATTAGTTTTAGTTGACCTTTATTAAAAAGTTAAAGTGATTAAAAGTGTTTCCCAAAGCTTTTTGACTGGCTTTTGAAAAAGATTAGGGATGATTTTCCCGGAGGAGGCTTATCTCCTCCGGGTTTATACAATCTTAATATTCTGGATTTTGCCACATTATTGTTTCATCATTATACCTAGACAGTTCATCATATGGTATTGCAAATATTTCGCGATAGTCCCCATCCATTGAATATGTGCCGCCACCTTCATCTTCTGTCTGGAAATTAGCATTTATTACTTCTTTGGCGATTCCCCAACGGACCAAATCATTCCAACGCAGTCCCTCAAAAGCAAATTCAACCCTTCGTTCCTGAATTATTGCATCCCTAAAAGCATCCTGATCGGTAACAGTCGCGGAGGTCAACGGATCGAGCCCGGCCCGGTCCCTTATTTCGTTTATTATATCAAAAGCATCGCCATCTGCCACATACCCGTCTTCGTTTAAGCATTCTGCATACATCATCTTTACATCTGTATATCGCAGGATGGGTATATTGTTTGCCCAGTCGCTTTGAGATTGGGGGGTATAATTATCATAATGGCAATACTTCAAAATATAATGGTATTTCGATTCCAATGCCCCGTTCACATAAATATTGCTTACTATAGAAATATCTTTCCTCAGATCGCCATCCTCATAGGCACTGGCCATGTCGAGGGAAACATACATAGCTGTAGAATATCCTGAAAATGGTATTAGTATCTCATCTTTATATCCTTCTGGCAATAATCCGGTAGCAAACTGTTGTCCCTCTCCCGATAAATTCCCTGAAAATTGAATTTCCCAGACACGTTCCTGTCCATTGTCATGCGAATCGGTAAAACAGTTCACATAATCTTCTTCCATTTTGTAAAAACCGGAGGAAATAATATCTGCTAAATATGTTTTTGCTGATGAAAAATCTGATTGGAACATGTAAAGGCGGGCTAAACCTCCCTCTGCGGCATATTTTGTAACCCTTCCTATATCGTCCCCTGTCCATTTTCCAGGAAGAAGCTCAATAGCTTTTTTATAATCAGCTTCTGCAAAAGCAAAGGTCTCGGCCTGATCCGAACGGGCAATTGTTTTTGTTTCCTCTGCGCCAAGGGAGGTGTCTATTAGGGGCATCCCTCCAAACTGCCATGCCAGTGTATAATAAGCCCAAGCACGTAAGGCGTAGGCCTCTCCTTTTATATAGGCCCTTATATACTCATCGTCAAATTCAATTGCATCAATCTTATCAAGAATAACATTACAACGGTTGATCATGGTCCAAAAAATCCCCCAACCACTGGTAAGTATACTTACATCATCCCCGTCAGTAAATTGGTCGATACCATATGTATACTGTGAACCATTCCGGGTGTCGTCGCTTCTGGCAATCATTGCACGATACCAACTTGCATTCGAACTATATAACCCTTGCTGTGCAGCATATACTGCGGCAATAGCATATTCAAAATCAGACTGAGATTGATAGGCTCCCCCTACACTATAAGTTGATTCAGGCTCTGTTGTCAAAAAATCATCACAACCAAATAAAGTTGTCCCTAAAACAACAATTAAAAATTTATATATGTAGTTTTTCATATCATTAAAGTATTAAACATTAAAAAGTTATATTGATACCAAACACACACCTTTTACTTAAAGGATAAGTACAATAATCTACCCCCATCTTGGTTGTTGAATTGCCAAAGCTGTTTGTCTCCGGTGTAAAACCAGGATAATCATCAAATGTTTTTACATTGTCTAATGACACATAACACCTTACACTGCCCAATGCGGAGTTCTTCAGTAATTTTTCCGGGACGGCATAACCGAAAGTAATATTCTTAATACGCAGGTAGCTTGAATCGTAAATGCGTCTGTCATCATTGTTATTGTTTGTACCGACCGGATTGTTTGTTTTCCCGTCCCAAGAAAAGTCAATTCCGTGCTTTTCTATATAATCGCTGGGAATAGGGTTTTCCCCATCACCATATATTTCTTCGTAATCAGGCTTGAAACAACGTAGCCACCTGCGATATATATTTATTCCAGAGCCTCCATTGTCGTAATGGCGTGAACCAAGAAATAAAACCTTGCCACCATATTGTCCCTGCATTAAGATGCTTAAATCAAAATTTTTCCAAGAGAATTTATTTGTTAACCCAAAAATAAAATCCGGTTGGTTAGTGCCTTGGGCTACATAATCTTCCGAGTTTATAACACCGTCTGTATTTCCATTTTCGTCAGTTTGGTCAACATATCTCACATTTCCCTCTTCCTGTCCAGAAAGGATTGGCACCAATGCATTTCCGTTGCCGTCAAAATCAGAAGATGTCAGGACTCCATCGGTTTCATAACAATAAAATTGGGAAACAGGTCCACCCACTTTTGTGATAAAATAAGCATCCCACGATGAAGAAGTAGATTCTGTAATATTTCCCATGTTTAAAACTTTATTCCTATTCCTGGAAAGGTTTAAGCTGGTTGACCAGTTGAATCCTCTTTTTATGTTATGAGAAGTTATGTCTATTTCCCACCCTCTGTTCTCAAGGGAGCCAATATTTGTTGTGTACGAATCGAAGCCTGTTGTATAGGGGATTGGCACATCAAATAAAAGATCCGTAGTTTTATTTTTATAATAATCTAGGTTTAACTGTATCCGATTCTTAAATACAGAAAAGTCTATCCCTAAATCTATTGAAGTAGTTGTCTCCCACTGGAGGTCTTCGTTTGCAATATTGCTTGGGGCAACCCCCGAAATGACCTGATCTGCCCAAGATGTGTTATAGGTCCCAAGCAAAGCCATGTAGGCATAATTGCCAATGCGGTCATTTCCTGAAGTCCCTAAAGCTGCACGTAATTTCAATAATGATATCCAACTTGTCCCGGACAAAAACGGCTCATTGTTGATTTTCCAACCAAGCGATAACGATGGGAAGTACCCCCATTTGGAATTAGAGCCAAAACGAGAAGAACCATCGCAACGTAAACTGGCAGAGAACAGATACTTATCTATGTATTTGTAATTGGCACGTCCGAAAAACGATGCGTTTGTATATGTTGTCCGGTTTGTTGTTGCAGAAGTTGCCGTTGTCGCTACATTTAAAGTCTCAATTGACTCATAGGGCCAACCACTTGCACTGGCATATATTTTATAATATTTCTGCTCTTCCGCACTTTGTCCTATAAGGAGGCTTAAGTTGTGATCTTCCCCGAACACCTTATCATATGACAGGGTATTCTGGATAGTCCAATCTCCAGTCGTAGTAGCAGTACTATTACCTAAAGAAACATTCCCGTTATTGTATGTAACATTTCCCGGCTGAAAAAATTCATAAGTATAGCCATCATAATTATAACTGTATTGTGTTTTAAAAACCAATCCATCTAAAATATCATATGACCCCCATATAGATGTTGCAATACGTGTATATTTTGTATTGTCAGTGGTGTTGTTTAATTGTTCCACCGGGTTTGGGTAAGTTGTCCCCATGTTTTCAGGGAATCCCCATTCTGCGGTGCCTTCATCCAGTTGCATTAAGGGGGATAACATAACTGCGTGGTGGAAGGCAGCTTCTTTTCCGTTTCCATTAGAACCAGTAGATGTGTCAAGCCCTCCTCCATTTTTATCAGACGAAGCCCCGGAAAGGTTAATGCCTACCTTGATTCTGTCGCTAACATTCATGGTAGAGTTTAGCCTGATATTTTTCCTGTTATAGTAAGAATTTAATAAAATCCCATCCTGATCCATGTATCCTGCCGAGAAATAAATGTTTCCAATATCTCCAGATGCGGAAGCCGAAAATTGGTAACTTTGAATTGGGGCTGTTTGTAATACAGCGTCCTGCCAGTCTGTAAAGTTGGTCCAAGTTTCCCACGTATCGGGGATTTGGTATGATGCTGCTCTTGATGACATTGGATCACTCATTGAACCACCTGCCCTTAAATAATTAAGGTTACGGCGGAACATATTCCATGCTACCCATTCAGGGCCACTCATAACAGGTGCTTTTTTCTCGGTTTTAGATAGGCCATAATAAGCATCAAAATTTATTGAAGGTTTCCCCTTCCCCTGTTTGGTCTCAATCAAGACAACGCCATTGCCTCCCCTAGCACCATAAATAGAAGTGGCCGATGCGTCTTTAAGTATCTGGATAGATGCAATATCGTTAGGGTTAATATCATTCATATTATCCCTCGGGACGCCATCAATCACATACAAAGGGTTGCTGTCCCCGTTGATCGTATTTGTGCCACGTATACGAATTGTCAGTTCATCCCCAGGCATCCCGCCATTAGAACTTTGTGACCTAACTCCTGATAACTGTCCTTGGAAAGCTTCCCCCAGCAACATGATCGGCCGGTCTCTTATAGCTTCGTCCGTTACCTTTGCAACAGAACTTGTTAAGTCACTTTTTTTTACAGTCCCATACCCAATAGCAACAACTTCGTCGATGCCAATCGCATCCTCTTGCATCCTCACATTAATTTGAGGTTTTCCGGCAACCTCTATTTCCTGCGTTTTCATCCCCACAAAAGAAAATTGCAAGATCGCACTGGCCGGGACACCCGCCAGCGAATAGCTCCCTTCGGCATTGGTGACAGTCCCCTGCGTGGTGCCTTTTACCACAACGGTTACTCCAGGGAGGGGGATGCCGCTTGAATCAGTAACTTTCCCTGAAACTGTTTTTTGCGGTTGCTGGTAAAAATGGATCTTATCAAAGGCATCTGTTATTGAATTTACATTGCCGTTGTATAGGACAACTTGCCGGTTTTTTATTAAGTAACGGATGCCTGTTTCTTTCAGCATTGTCCCAAGGACATCTTCTATTGTCCTGTCGGTAACATTAATATTTACTTTCTGGCTTACGTCGATCTGTTTGTTATTGTATAGGAAAAAAAATTCACTCTGGTTTTCAATCTCCCTTAAAACAGACTCAATAGGGCGGTTGTCTATTTTCAGGTTCAGGAGTTTGGTCTGCGAATAAACCGAAGCACTAACCTGCATAAAGGCTGCCAAGGTTATAATTACCGTTAGTTTCATAGTCCGCACAAATTTACACAGGTTTTTATCCCGCCTGCACGGGTAAAACATCAATTTTTTTTTCATAAGTTTGTAATGTTATGTGATACATTCCCCTTTCGGGGTTAATTATCTCAGGCCCATGCGGGAACATGGGCCAGGGAGGAAGGTGCGGGAACACTTTCCTCCTTTTTATTTTTGGGTTCATTTCATTGGCATGTTACTTTTAGGTGTTATATAAACAATGTCTTTTTCCACCTTATACCTCATTGGTGTAGTAACAACCATGAGATCAAGCATTTCCCGCAGACTTTCTGTTTTTATTGTCATGGTATAATGCTGTGTGTGCCTAAGCTTGTTGTCCAGTATTATCCTTACGTCGTACCAACGTTCCATTTTTTTTACGACATCGGCAAAAGGTGCATCCTGGAGTTTTAACATGTTGTCTTTCCACGACACGTATAAGTCGGGATCCACATCCCTGGTGGTTGTTTTATTATCGGCCTTGCTGAAAACAGCCTGTTGCCCGGGGCTTATCTTAACCTCTTTACTGCTGGTGTTGCTGGTCACCGATACGCTGCCTTCTTCGAGCGTTGTAACAATGTCGGGGTCGTCGTCATAGGCACACACATTGAACCGTGTCCCGTGGACTTCTACTTTCATGCCTTGCACTTGTACAGTGAAAGCCATTTTGTCTTTAACCACATCAAAAAAACCTTCACCCCTTAGTTCTACCGTCCTGTTTTTCTGAAACGGATAAGCATATTTCAACGTTGAACCTGAATTTAAATACCCTGTTGAGCCATCGGGCAGGATAAATTGCGCTTTCTCACCTTTAGGTGCAATTATTTCTGAAAACTGCAATGGACTATAAGACTTGTCCAACACCAAAAAAGCACTTAGTGCCAGCAAGGGCAAAACAAGTATGGCAGCAATTTTTGACAGCCGGGCATATAGTTGCCTTGTTTTGGGCATATGCGGTTTTTCTTCTGTCGGGTCAATATTAAACAGGATTTTATGGAGGATGTGCTTCAAATCTATTTCAGGGCTGTGGGCGTTTAATACCTCTCCCCATTTTTTATTTAAATCATGTTTTAACCCAGGTTCGTTCTTTGCTTCCTCAAATTGTTTCCCGAGCAATTCGCTGTTTGCATTTTCATCTTGGAAATATGCATCCAAATCCGGTATTTTTTCTTTATGATTCAACTTTTTAATACTTGTGCCTTATCTCAAATCTTAATTCTCAAAGTCTTATAATCTATTGTTATATCCACAAGTAGGCTTTTGCACCCAATGCCGATGGCATTTTTTATAAAAAAACTATCTTTGCAAATATAAAACACTGCCAACATGATACATACGGTACACATTGACGATTCGACAAACAACGGGAAACGCCTGGTACAGGAAATGCGCAAGAACAACGAAGGCATTGTGTTTGAAGAAAAAGACAAAGTTGCCGAAGCCCCTGCCGGATATATGACATCTGAAGAATTTAGAAAAGAAACCAAAAAAGATTTAAACCATCTATGTAATAAATATGGTTTACTTTAGCGATAGGTCACGTGACGATTTAAATAAAATATTTGAATCCCTGTTGCAATGGGAAACAGCAAACCATCAAAAAAGGCTAACTTATAATATGGTCGTTAGTTATCACAATAATTTATTGGATGTTTGTGAAGGTACAGACAAATTACCTTATCACCGAAAAGCAACTTACCCTTTACATAAACGATTCGGGGAATTTGTTTGTCAATATAAAAGAAATCCCCGCACGTTGTGGTATATTATCTACAACCTTGCAGGTGGGGACGTTTTTGTTGAACGGATTATCAATAACTACAAAACGGTTTGACAGATTGTAGGTTGCCCCCATCCCCTTGCTTCTGGTTTCTTGCACTTGTGTTTTCCCCCCATCTCTCACTTCTCCCCTCTCATTTACTGGCTACAGCTACAGCGACTCCACGAACATAAAGAAGAACAAAACCGTGGGCAACTTGTCCCCCTCCATTTTGTCCCTGATTTCTTTTAATGCCAGGTTCAAATGGTTTTCGATTGTCTTTTTGGCAAGCCCCATTTCCTCAGCAATCTCTTTGTTGCCCAATCCATCAAACCTGCTTTTTATAAAAACTTCGCGGCGTTTTTCAGGAAAGGATCCTGCCATTTTAAGCACATATTCTTTTAACGAGTTGTAATCGACCTGCTGGGAAGTTTCGTTGGTAGCGCCGTTCAACAGTTCTTCGTTTGCAAACTTTTTAAAAAGGGTTTTCTGCCTAAAATGCTTTTTTATGATGTTAAAGGCAATTGTGAAGATATACGATTTAAACGACAGCCCGCTTTTTAACTGCCCCCGTTTCTCCCAAATTGTGGTAAAAACCTCTTGTACAAGTTCTTCAGAATCTTCTGCCGATTTCAAATACCCTTTTGCAAAATGGTAGAGTTTGGAACTGTAGATCTCAAATATCCGGTTGAAAGCCCCAATATCCCCTGCCTTCAGCTTTGAGACAAATTGTCCATCGGTATTATTTTCAAAGTTTTTCAATCAGATAATTTTCAGGCAAAATTAGCACAATGACCGATATTTGACAAACAAGTGGCACAGGTGATTGCCCTGGTTGCTTAATCTTAAGTAAATTTGTTTAAGTATTTTTTAACAGAAACTATATCGGACAGTAACATTTATTTCACATTTAAGGCAGACATTTGCCCCCATAGCAAATAAAAAAATGGACAGAAGATATTTTATAGGGAAATCGCTGGCATCGGGCTTGGCTTTAAGCACCTTGGCTGCATGTACAGATAAAACGGCACAAAAGAAAAGGTTATTCCGGGTTGTGCACATTACCGACACTCACATCCTCCCATCTGAAAAAATAGAGAAAGCGTTAGAAAAGTTAACAAACGAAATCGGCTCATTAGAGAAAAGACCTGATTTTGTGTTGCACACCGGCGACAATATTATGGACTCGCTAAAGCAACCCAAAGAAAACGTACAAAAGCAATGGGAGGCGTGGAAAACTTATTTTAGGGACAAATTGGAACTTCCCTTTTACCCATGCATTGGCAACCACGATGTTTGGGGCTGGGGGCTGGAAGATGCCCATGTGAAAGAGGATCCGCTTTTCGGCAAAGCCTGGGCAATAAAAATGCTTGAACTCCCTGAAAGGTATTATTCTTTTGAAAATAAAGGCTGGAAGTTTGTTTGCCTTGACAGTCCGTATTACGTAGAGGATAAACATACCTATACGGCGAAACTAGACGAGGAGCAGTTTAACTGGCTTCGTTCCGAGCTGCAAGATACAAATCCCGAAATCCCTGTTTGTATCGTATCGCATATACCAATCCTGTCCCCCTCGGTGTTTTTTGATGGCGACAATGAAAAAAGCGGAGACTGGGAAGTCCCCGGGGCATGGATGCATATTGATGCAAGGCGTATAAAAGGCCTCTTTTATAAACACAAAAATATAAAAGCAGCCCTCAGCGGACATGTACACCTTGCCGACAAGGCCGAATACCTTGGGGTGCATTATCATTGCAACGGAGCAGCATGCGGCGCATGGTGGGAAGGAAGTTACCAGGAATTTGCCCCTGCCTATGCCCTTGTCGATTTTTACGATGACGGGACAATAGATACTGAATTGAGGACATATTTAGTTTAGCATTATTTTATAAAAACATTAGGGCGATCGGTCCTATATTGGTTTTGCGCCCAATTTTTTTCATAGATTATCGTTTATAAAAGGCCTGCCTGCTACTTTGCGGCAGGTTTTTTTTGCAAAAAGTATTGACGTAGGGGGTAGCTTGTGCCGGTTGTTACCGGCCAGCGAAAGTTGGCAAGAGGGGAAACAGCCAAGGAAATACAATTTTGTGTTTTTGAAAAATCGAAATAAATGTTAAAAAGATAATAAAGTAGGACAACCTCCGTTTTTGATAACATGAAGGCAAGATAAACAATCAATTTTAACATTACTAATTTATTTAATTCGGTATTGCCTTCAAGGAGGGGCGTAGTTGCCCCTCCTCTTTAAAAACCCAATAATTTTTCGGCGCCCCAAAACAGGCAAAAAATAATTGCCATCCCGGCAACCGTACCTGCCGTCATCGTTAAGACTATGTTTAGTGGCAACTTTTGCTTCTCGTTATCAGGGCTTGTTTTAATAACAAGCTGATTGTGTTCCGTTTTAGTTTCCATTGTTTCCATTTTTTGTTTAAAATATAATTGAGGGAATCCGCAAAAAAACCACGCAAAAAAAACTGTTTTCTTTAACAAAATGCTCAAAGGGATTATATCCATTGTCAATCTTTTGCATTTTTTATGTTTTACCTGCGTGTTTTGTGCCGGGATTCCTATCATCCTTTTGGTGGCACACTCTGGCTATTTAACAGCACAAAGAGCTTTGGGGGCAGAAAGTGTATATAAAAAATATATTTTAGGCCGACTCAAATTGTTTAAGGAAACGGACATCGTTTTCAAAGAAATGCCTTATGTCCTTTATGCCGTACTTAAGCATGGAGATCCGTTCAATGCCCATGCCGAAAGCAAAGCCTGTATATTTTTTACTGTCTATATTGCAAGCTTCCAACACATTGGGATCAACCATGCCGCAACCCAGTATTTCGAGCCAGCCGGTATATTTGCAAACATTGCAACCTTTGCCCCCGCAAATGGAGCAACTTACGTCCATCTCGGCACTTGGTTCGGTAAACGGGAAATACGATGGGCGTAGCCTGATTTTTGTGTCTTCGCCAAACAGTTCTTTTGCAAAGTACAACAAGGTTTGCTTCAGGTCGGCAAACGATACGTTTTCATCTACATACAGGCCTTCCACCTGGTGGAAAATACAGTGCGAGCGTGCAGAAATGGCTTCGTTCCGGAAAACACGTCCCGGAAAAATAGACCGTATTGGCGGCTGGGTACGCTCCATGACCCTTATCTGTACGCTTGATGTGTGCGTGCGCAATAAAACATCAGGGCCTTGCTCGATAAAAAAGGTGTCCTGCATGTCGCGTGCCGGGTGTTCCGGTGGGAAGTTCAAGGCTGAAAACACGTGCCAGTCGTCTTCTATTTCAGGACCTTCGGCAACAGTGAAACCGAGCCGCCCAAATATGTTTATAATTTCATTTTTAACGACAGAAAGTGGGTGGCGCGACCCCAGTCCCATAGGTTCGCCGGGCATGGTGAAATCCATGCCTGCATTGCCGCTGCAATTGGCATCAAACGATCCTTTAAATGAATTTATCTTTTCCAGCGCAAGCTCTTTTAAATCGTTGATGGCTTTCCCAACCTCTTTTTTCTGTTCTACAGGGACATCTTTAAAATCGGCAAAAAGTTTATTAATACTACCTTTTTTGCTAATGTATTTTATGCGTAGCCCTTCTACTTCTTCTTTGCTTGAAGCTACTGCTGATTTAATCTCTTCCTGTAATGCCTTGATTTTATCTAACATTTTTATTTTGATAAAAATTACGGGACAAAGATAATCATTTACTTTAATTGTGTTTTAAAATGATGGGGGTTGATCTTTTGGGGTTGTTTGCGGTCACCTTATCTCAAAAGTAGTTTCCCCGATTACGTTCCCATCGGCAAACAAGTCGACTTTATATTTCCCGGGCAACAGTTCCGGTTCATTTGTATTGTCCCAGAAAATGGCGACTGGCAGTTCCCTGCCTTCATAAACTACTTCGCGCATTGCAGAATAAGGGATTTTTACATCTTCGAACCTGAAAAGGTCGTCGCCCGACTTTGTCATCAAGAGCTGGTCTGGGCGGGTAATCCTTACATAAATACTTTTGTCTCCCCTTTGGGCTGTCGTATTTTTGCTTAAAACAAAATAGATCCTGATTTTTTCAGTGCGTTTTGCAAAGCGTGTTTCCTTGCTTCTCGAGTTCAAGGGTTCGGCAACCAGTTCGCGGGCTTCCAACATGGCCGCACGCTGTACGGTTTGTTGAAGCCGTTCTTTTTCCCTGCTTAACTGTTTATTCCGCGATTCAACTTTTTTGTATTGTTCTTTTACTTCAAGGTTTTCCTCCATCAACTCTTTGTTCCTGGCATTTAAAGAATCAATCTGGGCCACAAAATTCCTCATAATCCCCCTCAGGGTTGTGACTTGTTGCTGGTAGCTGTTGATTTTCTGATAGCTTATTTTTTTTGTCTGTTCCACTTCTAGGAGCAGATCTTTCACCTTTGTCTGTGCCACTAAAAGTTGTTCGTTTATTGTATCGTTCTCCGTACTTAAGGAGTCGTAGCTCGTTGCAATCTGGTTTAATTCCAGTTGTATAGAATCTTTCTCTGCCCTTATTTCATGGACAATGGTTTTGTGTTCCCTGTTCTGTATAAAAAACAGCACAATTACAATGGCCAAAATGACCGACAATGCAATTACAATAATATTGTTCCTTTTGTCTTTGGCTGATGTTTTTTTCTGCCCATTTAAATTTTCCATACGCGATACTACTATAAGCTATAATGCTGTAAATGTAATAATCTTTGGGCGTACAACAAATTACTTAGTTTTGTAAAAGGTTGTTTTGTTGCCCGCTATTATGTTTTTTCTCGCGTTTGGCCTTTTCTTGTGCTTCTTTGCGTTTTTGCTCAACAAGTTCGGGGTCGATAATTTTTTTCACATATGTTGCCTTGGGGGAAAGGTCCCAGTCAATAGAGTTGTCCCAGTTAGACCTCACTTTTATTATATTGTTCCAATAATAAACGTTTTCCGGCTGGTATCTGTCCTGGTAACTTCCCGTGTCCCATTTGCCGTTTTTGTTTTTGTCTAAAATAGCTTTTAATTTATATTTGTTGGGTGCAAGGAAATTAAATGTTACTGACTGGCTGCTTTCAATTTTTTTCTCTGACAGGACTGTTTCGTTATCATCGCTTTTTAATAATTGCAGGATGACAGGGGAATCGACACCTGATGCTTTTACTATTATGCTTCCGTAATAATCTTCCTCCCTGGTCATGAATTTTTTTGCCAGCCTTAAGCTTGTTACTCCATAAATATTCTCGGCAGCGGCAGAGTCTATTTCAAATGTATAATCGGTTTCCGGCTCCCATTTAAACGAAATGTTATAAGTACGCCATGCCGATGTGTCTTTCTCTAATTTATATTTTAGCGGTATTTTTAAGGTATCTCCTGTAAGATATAACCGTACTTTCCCTTCATCAAATTTTTTTAAAGGTTCCGGCGATGTAATCCGTAGCTTTTGATTTAGCTCAACAGTTGAAGCAATGGAATTAGCCCAGGTAAACTGAATGGCTGGGGGGGGGGCGTTTTCATCGTTTTGCCCTTTATCGCTTTTTTTCCCGTCTCTCTGTTTGCCTGCAGGCGGCTTTTTATCGTTCGCCCTTCCCTTTTTTTGATCTTTTGCGCCATCCTTGCTTACGGTGCACTTCATTTCGAGCGTGTCGTGTTTAAGATATAATTGCTGCGCGGTATCAAACTGTATATAAGAAACTTCCATTAAAAGGGTATCCTGTTTTGCCAGCAGGGTATCGGTCACCCACAGGGTAAGCGAATCTTTTTTATGATTGGGTTCAAGCATGTACCAGTCATCGGCATCCTCATTCAACAACCTCACATTAAATGTATCGCCAACCGGTTCGTTAAAGATAAAGTTGCATTTGTAGGCTGTTTCGCGCCCGTATGAGTCAAGGTATTGCTCAAACAGGTCTTCTGTAAACTGCCTGAGGTAAATTGGGCCCGGGGAGAAATGAGTATGCCCGGTAACTAACAATGAATCGACCCCTCGTACCAATGTGTCCAAACCGGCCTCAAATTCAGCCGACGGGACAATAATCGAATCATAAAATGCGATTTCTTCCGCACCTTCGTTATATTTCAAATCGGAGTTTGCATCGTTTAAGGCAAACAGGTGGTATTTGCCGGGAGGGATATTGTCTATCAAAAAAATCCCGTACTCATCTGTTTTTGCAATAAAATCGGGCCTTTCCCTATAAACTGTTGAATCGTGAAGGTTTTTGTGGAGCAGCAGCAATGCATTTTCAACCGGTTCCATATTAAAACTGTTGACTACCCTGCCAGCCACGCGCAACGAGTCGTAAACATCGCCGGTGCTAAACGAAAACCTTACATTCCTCAAGGGGTTTTTTTCATTATTGTCTACTATGGAATTTTTAAAATCGAGCGAGTAAGTTGAACTGTCTTTCAAACTCTCGTTGAACCTGATAATTAATGTCTTCGATTTGGTCCTGACAGACAGCCTTTTTTCCAGCGGTGGAGAAACAACCAGTATCTCCGAAATCTGGTCGGAAACAATATATTCATTAAAAGTGAGCCTAACCTCGTTGCCACCAAAACCCAAAGACTTATATCCTGGCTGAGTGTTTATTAAAACCGGCGGGATCGAATCTTTCGGACCACCGGTTGGCATCCCTACATTGGCACAAGATGAAATTATAACAATCCATGCCAACGCTGCAACAAAAAAAAGTGGTATTTTTCCAAAAACTTTCATTATCTTAGAAATGGAGTACAAACATACAAATTCCTGCATACAAAGAATATTATGTGTTGTTAATTAATTCAAAAAAATAAATGGCAAGAAAGAATACAAAACGATATCTTAAGAATAAAAAGACAGGCACTTTCAATAAGAAAAAGCTAAAAAAATCAATACTTTCCATTTTGTACGAAAAGCCATCGAAAACTGTTAACTACAAACAGGTTTCGGGCTGGTTGGGCATCAAAGATCCTGAAACAAGGAAATTGGCACATATTGTTTTAGAGGAACTTAAATATGACGGCTATCTCGATCAACTTTCGAGGGGGAAGTATAAACTCAAGGCAAAAACAGGTTCGGTTTCGGGAGTGGTTGACCTACAGCCGCAGGGTTTTGCATATATAAGCAGCGATGAGGCCGACCGCCCGGTTTTAGTCTCGCAGCGGAACCTGAAACATGCAATGGACGGCGATAAAGTAAGGGTCCATTTGTATGCCAGCAGGAAAAAACATGACCTGGAGGGCGAGGTGACGGAAATCCTCGAACGGGCCAAAACGGTTTTTGTAGGGACAGTTCAGATATCCAGGAATTTTGCATTCCTGATCCCTACCGGGAAAGTAGGCTTCGATATTTTTATCCCTAAAGAAAAACTCAATGGGGCAAAAGAAGGGCAAAAAGCCATTGCCGAAATTAACGAGTGGCCGGCCCGTGCCCGCAGCCCTTTTGGCGAAATAATTGAAGTCCTTGGCAACACCGGCGACAATGATGCCGAAATGCATGCCATCTTGGCCGAATTTGAATTGCCCCTACGCTTCCCGAAAAATGTAGACAAGGCAGCAGAAAAAATTTCGCTGGAAATCCCTGAAGTGGAAATCGGTAAACGCCGCGATATGCGAAGTGTTACCACATTTACCATCGACCCTGCCGATGCTAAAGATTTTGATGACGCACTTTCTGTCCAAAAGTTGGATAACGGTAACTGGGAGGTTGGCGTACATATTGCCGATGTCACTCATTATGTTACACCAAACTCCATTATTGAGGAGGAAGCTAAAAACAGGGCAACCTCGGTTTACCTTGTCGACCGCGTGGTGCCCATGCTCCCCGAACGTTTGTCGAACGGTGTTTGTTCGCTGCGGCCCAACGAAGACAAACTGTGTTTCTCTGCCGTTTTTGAAATGGACGCAAAGGCAGGGCTGCTAAACGAATGGTTTGGGAAAACGGTGATACATTCAAACCGCAGGTTTACATACGAAGAGGCACAGGAAATTATTGAAACCGGCACTGGTGATTTAAAAGAGGAAGTTTTGAAACTGGACGGGCTGGCAAAAATACTCAGGGAAGAACGGTTTAAAAAAGGTTCTATTGCTTTCGACAGGATTGAGATTAAATTCAACATCGACGAAAAAGGGAAACCCTTGTCGGTTTATTTTAAGGAAGCAAAAGATTCAAATAAATTGATCGAGGAATTTATGTTGCTGGCAAATAAACGGGTTGCCGAAAAAATTGGGAGCGAAAAACAAAGAAAATCCCCAAAAACCTTTGTATACAGGATACACGATAAGCCCGATCCCGACAAATTGGTTTCGTTTAACACATTTATCCACCGGTTTGGATACGGCATCCAGCTTTCAACGCCCGGGGCAGTTGCAAATTCACTAAATAATTTGTTGGGCAATGTAAAAGGGAAAAAAGAACAGAATGTTGTCGAGTCGCTGGCCATCCGCACCATGGCAAAAGCTGAATATTCAACCCGTAACATTGGGCATTACGGTTTGTCTTTTGAATACTACACGCATTTTACATCGCCTATCCGCCGCTATCCGGACATGATAGCCCACCGCCTTTTGGAAAGGTACCTGTCGGGCGGGCGTTCGGCAACCGAGCAAAAAATTGAAGATTTGTGCCGCCATTCGTCAGAGATGGAGACCAAAGCTGCAAATGCCGAACGGGCTTCCATAAAATACAAACAGGTGGAATTTATGCAGGGGCATATCGGCAAAATATACCCGGGGACAATCTCAGGGATTACAGATTGGGGCATTTATGTAGAACTGGAAAACAAAATTGAAGGCATGATCCCAATACGCGAACTGGATGATGATTTTTATATATTCGATGAAAAGAATTATGCACTGGTAGGGCGGCACACACATAAGAAATACCAGCTTGGCGATGACATTACCGTAAAAATATGGAGGACAAACTTAGAAAAGAAACAGCTTGATTTTTTGCTGGCAGAAAAAGAATATTAGCGGGCAACGGGATAAATCACTATATTTGCTTTCTTTTAAATGTCTATAGAAAATGCAGATCAATCAGGTAAACGGCAACAAAAAAGACCAAAACAGGGAAACTATCTTAAAAATTGCCCGTGAAATTTTTAGCCGCTACGGCTATAAAAAAACCACACTCGACGATATTGCAAATGCGGTAAGGAAAGGGAAGAGCTCTCTTTATTATTATTTTAAAAGCAAAGAAGATCTTTTCCAGGCGGTAATTATGAAAGAGGTTGACATTTTGGCCCACGAACTGGAAATTGTAATAAACAGGAATACCGATCCGGCAGACAAACTACGCGATTACATCCTCACCAAGCTTTCAACATACAGGGGGCTGGCTAATTTTTACCATGCTATCGAAAGCGACATTACAGCAGTTGATTTTATTGAAGACGTAAAACATAAATACGAGCAGGACGAGATACGTATGATTAAAAGGATATTGATTGAAGGTGTACGTAAGAATATTTTTGAGATTTACGATTTTAACTTGGCTGCAATTGGGATAACAACGGCAATAAAAGGTTTGGAAATGCCTCTTTCGGCAGGGAACTACGGAAAAGTCAACCTTGAAAGGAGCGTGGACATAATACTGAAAATCATGTGCTACGGGATAATGAAACGCTAGTTTGATGCCCGTTGTCGATCCTTTTGATTTCCATGGGAGGGGGTAAAAAACCCTTCAAAAATAAAGAGGCTATGTTTTTTATCGCAGCCCCTAAGGTATCCCTGTAACTATAAAGCCCGTACAGCTAACAAAAATGTAACGTGACCCAATCTTCATTGAAATCCAATAGCAGCCCTATTGGCCATCCGGGGGGCGTTCCCTTACCGGATGGCTTTTTAGGTAGATCCTTTCTATAAAACTGAACCCGACTAAAAATTAGTTGAAACTGAGGCAAGATTTTTAACCGGGCTCAGGTTATAACTTAGAAGCAGATCCTTTGTCCAGAAACAATATGGTATCCGGATGCGTCCGTAAAATAGTTGCAGGGCAGGCTGTAGAAATTTCGGCGTTGATTGTGTTGTAAACCGCCTCGGCTTTCCTTTCGTCAGGCACCACGCAATTTATGTGCTTGCAATTCATTATTGCCGTAATGGTAAGCGAAAGTGCATGGGTTGGCACATCGTCGAAAGTTGGGAACCAGCCTTCGCCCAATTGCTGTTTACGGCAAGCTTCGTCAAGCTCTACCACTTTCACCAATTTAGGGTCGTTAAAATCGGCTACGGGCGGGTCGTTAAAGGCAATGTGCCCGTTCTCGCCAATTCCGATACATGCCACATCGACCGGGTGCGCCCTGAGCAATTCTTCGTATTGGGCAAGCACAGATTCGAGATCTTCTGCATCGCCTTCCAAGTAATGGACTTCTTTGGGCTGCACTTTGTCTAAAATCCTTTCTTTAAGGTATTTCCTAAAACTGGCAGGATGGGTAATTGCCATCCCTTTGTACTCATCTAAATGGAAAACCGTAATCTTTTTCCAATCGATTTTTTCTTGCTGAAGATGTTCGAGGAATGAAAACTGTGATGCCCCGGTTGCCAAAATCAGGTTGGCAAACCCCTTTTCTTTTATTGCATCTTCGAGCTTTTTAGCCACAGAAGCGGCAGAGGCCTTCCCCATCAAACCGGCAGTCTCGTAGGCCTTTACCTGTAATTTGTCTTTCTTGAATTCCATGTATTTATTATAAAAGTTCAACAATAGCATAATATGAGGTAAGGAATGAAAACAGTATTACTGCAATCACCCCCAGGTTTGTTTTCCAATTGGCAACATAAGAGTCCATTACCTTTTTCCTGTTCATCAAAATAAAAATAGGTATTGCTACCGCCGGGAGTATGCAAGCTTGGAATGCCTGCGAAAAAATCATCAGCGCAGGAGGTCGTTGTTCCAGGAAAACAGAGCCGAAAGCAAAAACAATCCCACCGAACATCAGCCAGCGCGACAAGGGCGAATGCACATTTCTGGGCTTGCCCGTGTAGTCTGAAATCAACCACGGCGCAATCAACACAATTGGGAACACGGTTGACAAACCTGCCCCTGCAATGCCCAAGATCAGTATCAGTGCGGCCCATTTCCCGCCAAGGGGCTGGAACAGGTGGATCATGTCCACGGTGTTGTCAAGTTTCAAGCCCATTACATGCAAGGTGCCGGCAGCCACAGCCATGATTATCCCGCTAAGGAAAAGCATCATTGCGGCAGAAACAAAGGCATCTTTTTTCTCGTTTTTGAGGTTTTTAATTGTCCAGCCTTTTTCGGCGACCACGGTACTGCGCACTATAAAAACCGCGGCAGAGCAAGTCGTGCCTGCCATTGCCGCCACCAAGCCCAGTGCGCCCGGCTTGTCGGGGATGCTTGGCACCATACCTTGCAAAATGCTCGAATAATCGGGCTTCAGCATAAAAAACACCACGATAAAACTTAGCCCCATCAGAATGACAAAAAGGGTAAGCACTTTCTCGAATTGTTTGTACTGGCCGAAATAAAGCAGGGCATACAACAAAGGCACGATAACGAGGATAATCCAAAGGGTATCGACTGTTTTCCCGTTGGTGTAAATCCGTATCCCTTCCTGTATCAATTCGGCAACTATGCCCATTACGCCTATTAGGGCAAGCAATTCGCCAATTATAAGCGCAATTAAGATATACAGGGCAACTATCCAGCCGTACTTAAATTCAGATTTGATGTTGAAAAGGGCGGTTTTCCCCGTCACAAGCGTGACCTTTCCGTAAGCGACCATCAGGACAAAGGTAAACACGCAAGACAAGACCAAGGCCCAGAAAAGCGACATCCCGTATTCTGCGCCCGATTTTGCCATAGTAGTAACACTGCCCGTGCCAATATTGTACCCAATCAAAAAGAGCCCTGGCCCTACGGCAGCAAGGGCTACCAATATTTTTTTTATTCGTTTGTCCATATTGTATTAATTAAATAAATAAATACCTGTAGTTTAGAGGTTTTATTTCTCGTAAACCAAATCGCCGGAGACATAAGTTTTTTGAATGTCGATTTTAAAACCATCCAAAGTAAAAAGGATGATGTCGGCACGTTTGCCGGGTTCAAGAGTCCCCCTGTCGGTCAAGCCGTTTAGCTCTGCGGGGTTTGTGCTCGACATTTTTATGGCATCGGCCAACGAACATCCGGTAACTTCCATAATATGCCCCACGCCTTTTGTTATGGCAGATGCAGAACCATAAAGCACGTTTTGGGCAGGATAACGCAACATCCCGTCTTTTGTGAGTTCAATGGTTTCCCCTGTCTGGGTCTTGTATTCCCCAGGTTCTAGCGAGGCATAGCTGGTCACATCAGAAACAATAATGGTTTTGTCGGTGCCTTTTGCTTTATAAAACACTTTTATTTCTTCCGGCAACAAATGAAACCCGTCACAAATAATACTAACAGACAAATCATCGTTTGCCAACTGCGGCCAAAGCGGGTTGCGGTGGCGGTTGATCATGTTTGCGCAACCGTTTCCCAAGTGGGTCGCAATGCTCGCGCCATTTACAACTGCTTCATTTACTTGCTGGGTACTTGCATTGTGATGCCCAATTGCGACAACAATCCCATTTTCTTTGCATTTTTTTATGAATTCCTGCGCCCCTTCCATTTCAGGGGCAATAGTAACATGTATTATCTTCCCCCCGGCAGCTTTGTTGATTTCCATAAACTCGTCCCAATCGGGCAAGCGGACAAAGCGTTTGGGGTGTGCCCCCCGGAAACCGTCTTCAGGGTTTATGTACGGGCCTTCGAGGTGGAACCCTGGGATAGATCCCCTCAATTTTTTGTCGTCCATGGATCCTGCAAGCATCTTGAAATTTTTAATCAGCACCTCCTTACTGTTTGTAGTCAGTGTTGGCAAATACGTGGTAACACCATATTTCCATAATACGCCCGTAACTTGCTCTATGCCCTCAACAGTCAAGTCGCTTTCTGCAAAAGCAAACGAAATGCCGGCAAAGCCGTTAACTTGGTTGTCGAAAAAACCCGGTGCAACATATACCTTTTCGCTTGTTGGAGAAAGTGCCTTGATTGGCTTTACTCCCTTAATTTTCCCTTTTTTTACTGTTATCTGAACAGGTTTGCCTGTTTGATAATGAATACCTTCGATAACTTGTTGTGCCTGTATTTTATTTATCCCCAAAAGGGAAACGAGCAGCAAGGCAAAAAAGCCCGCCTTTATTTTTACTAATTTGTTCATCTTCATATTATTAAAATTTAATTTTATTTGATAGCCATCGGATGACTGCAAAAACAAAGCTTCTATAATTTCACATAACCGACTGCCGTCCATTTTTCCGTTTTAGCCGATTTCTCAAGGGCTTCCAGCACCGACACGCAGTTCAAAATACTTTGGTGCGGGCGGGGTTCTTTCCCCGTACGGAACATTTCAACCATGTCGGCATAGTTCTTTGGGGGATCCGATTCTTCTACCCTCGATTTTAGCTCTTCGAATTTTTTGCCCGACTCGACATAGGTTTCCCATCCATAAGCTTTCTCCTTAAACACCAATGTTGCAAAAAGCCCTGACGAAAACCTAAGGCTGGCATTTCCGGTATTGCCATTCCGGGTTATCCTCACCTCATCAATGTCCTCGCCAAACATGTACATCAAAGGTTGGACGAGGTGGACACCATAAAAGAAAACCCCGCCATATTTTGAATCCAGATCGATTGGTCCGGTCCGGACGACTTGGGTTATTTCACCCATCGACTTAATTTGTTCAATCATGTCGAAAGTTGCCGAGCTTTGTGCTATTGAGCTATACGAAGAAACGGGTGTCCCTTTTGATTTTGCCATCTGAAGGAAATCCTTTCCTTCGCTGGCACGGTAGCAAAACGGCTTGTCGATAAAGGCCGGGATGCCAGCTTCCACAAACGGGCGGGCAGCTTCAAGGTGGTACTTTGCATGGCGGTGATCGACAATCAATGCATCGATCTTGCCCAGCATTTCTTTCTGCTCCTTGGCCTGATATGGGATCTTGCCCTGATCCATCGCTTTCTTGGCAAATTCATCGGTCTCGCCCCAAACATATTTTACCTCAAACCCGGGAAATTTTTTGTCGATATTGAAAATCTTGCCATAGCCTGCAGTGTGCGAATTTTCTGCTCCTATTATGCCAATAGCCATTTTTTTATCGGAAGTGCCAGCCATAGCCTTTCCCGACAAAATGCCGGAAGTTGCCAACGATGCCAATGCAACGCCCTTCCCTGTTGTTTTTATGAAATTCCTGCGAGAAGTCATGTCTGTAGTTTTTATAGTTTCATTTCCCAACCTTTTTCATAATCGCGCGACCACAGTTTTTGTGCGTTTTTGTCGCCTAGTATATGCCCGTTTTCAGGGTTTATTTCAAGAGAATGCCCAACTCTCTGGGCAATGTTTCCCAACTGCACCAACAAGGTGCTTTTGTGCCCCCCTTCAATGTCCGACTTTAAGGGTTCGCCTTTCAGTATATTGTTGAAAAGGTTTCGTATATGAAGCGCGTCAAGCTTGCTCGATGGGTTTGCTGCATCTCTCGAATCGATTTTCATCTCTTGGTCTACATTTTTTACGAGGTTGTTTTTCAGGTCGAAAATTTTGTAGTCATTGGCTGAAATTAACATGCTGCCCCTCTCTGCATAAAAAATCACCCCTACCGAACTGCCTTCTACAGGTTTGCCGTTACAGCTCCTTCCTTCCCAGCTCATGGAGGCACCTTCCTTAAAGTCAAAGCTTATTATCTGTGTGTCGGGTGTTTCCCAGTCATCTTCATAACAATACCTGCCACCATTGGAACTTACTTTTACTGGAAAATCCACATCAAGGCCCCAGCGCAATAGATCGACCATGTGGGTGCCGTTGTTCAATGCCTCGCCCGTTCCCCAGTGCCAGAACCAATGCCAATTGTAATGCACGTAATTGTCTTTAAACTCTTTCCTTGGCGCAGGTCCCTGCCAAAGATCCCAATCGAGCCATTCCGGCACAGTGGCAGCTTTGCCAATGCCAATAGAAGGACGGTTGTTTGAATACCATCCCTTCCCAAAATACGGGCGGCCAATAACCCCTTCTTTCAACTCTTTTATGCCTTGCGCCACGTTGGGCCACGAACGCCTCTGGTTGCCCATTTGCACCGATTTGCCATAGCGTTTTGCAGCTTTAACCAGCATTTCCCCTTCATTAGGGTTGTGGCTGCACGGTTTTTCGAGGTAAACATGCTTGCCGGCCTGCATTGCCAGCAAAGCCGCCGGGGCGTGCCAATGATCGGGCGTGGCAATCACCATTATGTCAACGTCTTTGTCTTCCAACGATTTACGAAAATCGGCAAACCCTCTTGGCTTTATGTCTTGCACTTTTTCTACGTTGGCGGAACATTTTTCGATAGCCCTTGAGTCCACGTCGCAGATATGTATCAAATCGCAATTGCTTTGAAAGGCAAAATTTTGCGCCAAGGCATTCCCCCTGGAGTTAACGCCCATTATAGAAGCCCTGAGCTTGTCGTTCGCGCCCATTATGCGTTTATAACTAACAGCACTAAACCCGGGCAAAACGCCCCCTGCAACGATTACGGCAGAACCTGCCGCTGCTTTCTTAATAAAATTCCGTCTTGTTTCTTTCATTATATGTTGATTTAAGTTTATTATTAATTAAAATTCAAGTAAAAATCTACATTCTCCCTAATTATTATGTCTAATGGAACATTTTGCACTTTTGCCGGTTCCCTTTTGTACACAAACAGTTCGAACAATGTTTGGACAGCTTTCATCCCTTGGCTTAACGGGCTTTGCGAAATCAAAAAATCAATGCCTCCAGATTTTAGGTGATTTATGTTTTCTTGAACCAAATCGTAACCGACAACCCTTATGTCAAGCTCATGGGTTAGGTGAAAATCCGAAACAAGGAATGCTTTTGAGTTGGTTACAAAAACACCTTTTATGTCAGGGTTCTTGATGTAAAATTTGGTCAGCTCCCTGAAAACAACCTCTTTGTTCGTGGAATTTACGGTCAGCTCATGTATGCGATCCTGCCCACTGTCTTTAAAATATTCCCTGAAACCCGACTCCATCCGTTTTAATGCCGCCGCATTTTCGTAACCTTTTACCATGTTGAAAATAAGCAGGTCTCCTTCTTTTTGGACAGAATAATCCAAAAGCCTTCCGGCAATAAAAGCACTTTGTTTTATGTCAGGACCTATATAGCAAAGGCTGTTTTGCTTAGGTAGATCGGAGTCAATAAAAACACAGGGTATGTTTTTATCTTCAAGTTGTTTAACAAACACCTGGCTTTCCTGTATAAACAGTGGGGCAAGGACAACACCGTCGGGGTTTTGTTCAAGTATCTTATGCGCTTGTTCATTAAACGACGACTCATCAAAAAGCTGATAATAATATATGTCAACAGCAATGCCGAAATCTTTGTACAAAGTTTCCGCTTTCTCCAGCCCACCTTTGGGGATAGACCAATAATGCCCGGGGTATGGCACAGAAGGTATCAATGCGCAAATCTGGTATTGGCTGCCAAGTGCAAGTGTCCGGGCAATCAAGTTAGGGTTAAAGTCCAGCTCTTTTATTGCATCTTCAATCTTTTTCTTCTTTTCGGGCGACACCTTTCCCCTGTTGTGTATTACCCGGTCGATTGTGCCTACCGACACATTTGCATATTTTGCAAGGTCCTGTATGGTTACTTTTTTCTCTCCTTTCATCTTTTTTCTTATAACAAAGAAAATGTGTGCGTACACATTTTATCGTAAATATATATCTTTTTTCATAAAAACAAACAATATACAGAAAAGGATAAACAAAAAAAGCAATATGCACGTACATAAATGTGTGCCTACACATACGAGAACTATTTCACTATATCTTTTATTTTCAATGGTTTTATGTATTTTTTTTTTGAGGCTCAAAATATAAAACACTAAAGGATATTTAGCCATTGAAACCCGCAGGCATAACATAAAAATAGCACTGTTTTGGCAACCGATGTCTTTAAAATTGCGTACTTTGTGAAAACTTTTATGAGGAAATGATATTTGCGGCCCACTGAAAACACATCAACTTAAATTTTATTATGAAAATAACAAGATTTAAATTTGGCAATATAGATCCGGATTTGAAAAAAAGTTCAGTTGTATTCTATATAGGGTATATTATAGCCAACCTGACATGTTTTTCCATAAGTATTATTTCCCCGTCCCCCTTTCCTTTGGGCATACAGGTAATGGATATTATAATTGCTTCTTTTTCATTTTTGTCATTTTGTTTGTTCTTGTTAAAAAAGATAAGCCTACAGCAGGCGGTTTTCTTTTTTTCTTACATACTTGCCTTCGACCTTATAGTATCCGACCAATATGCCATTTTCAACAACATGCCCATGTGGGAATACATTATTTTCAGGGATGCCTTTGCTTTTTCCATATCGCTGATAGCAACCGGTTTTATTTGCGGTCCTGGCACTATAATCATACAAGGCATTGCCTACGAACTAATGCTTGTTGCTGCCATAGTTTTCCCGGGGGGCGAAGGTTTCTCCATTGACATTTTTCTTTTCCTGATGTTGCTTGTGGTTGGTTTTTCTTTTGCCGTGGTAATCTACAAACAAAGCCTGACCAAGGCATTGAAACAAAAATTGTTATTGCAACAGGAAGTAAGCAAGCGCGACAAGGAAATACTTGAAAAAGAAGTGGAATTGACAAAAAGCAAATCGGAACACCTTAGAGAGATCGTACAGTATAAAAACAGGGAACTCACAAGCCATGCCCTGCTTATTGTCCGGCATAACGAAAGGGACAAGCTGTTACAAAAAAAATTACATGGGCTTTCGGGGCTAAAAGATGGGGAACTGCAAAAAAAAATAAACGAAATAGATGCAGGGTTGTCAGAGGAGAGAGAACCCATGTCGTGGGAAATATTCAAAAAGCGTTTTGAAGAAGTCCACCCCGACTTTTACAAGAACCTGGAGTCAAAGTACCCCTTTCTTTCTCCTGCGGAGAGAAAGTTGGCCACGCTAATACGTTTAGGCCTTGCCTCTAAAGAAATAGCATCGCTCACCTACAACACAAAAGCAAGTGTCGATGTGGCACGTTCGAGGTTGCGGAAAAGGTTGCACCTAAAACGCTCCGTGAACATTGAGTCTTTTTTGACCTCGCTATGAGGCTGTTGAGTAATTAAAGGCTATTGCACATTGATTGTTTAAACCGGGAGGTTCATGGATGACGAGAAACATTGCCCTGAATGAGAAAGAAACCGTTCATTGCCAATAAAACGGTTTCATTGGCAATGCCCCTACTGTAGCAATCCCTTTACTTTAGCGGCTATTTCTTTCCCATCGGCTTTCCCTGCCAGTTCTTTGTTTGCCAAACCCATAACTTTCCCCATATCTTTCATAGAGGAAGCCCCTGTCTTTTCAATAATTGACTTTATGGCTTGCAACAGATCGCCCTCGCTCATTTTTGCCGGCAAAAACTCTTCAAAAACAGCTACCTGTGCCATTTCCTGATCGTGAAGTTCCTGTCGCCCCTGCTCCTTGTAAACAGTTGCGGAGTCCACTCCCTGTTTTGCCAATTTTGATATCATTTTCAATGCTTCGGCATCGGTCAGTTCAGTGCCTGCACCTTTTGCCGTTTTTGCTTCGAGCATTACTTTTTTAATGTTCCTCAACGCTTCCAGCCTTTCTTTTTCACGGGCTTTCATTGCGGCCTTTATGCCGTCGTTAATCTGTTCGAAAATTGTCATGTTTTTTAGTTTTTTGTCAATCGACTTGATCGTGAAGGTAGGTGTTTTTGTCCTTTATTTCATTATCTTTAGTGATTGAGTATTTTGAAACTTTCTGTTTATAATTTGGGTCGTTCATCCGCAACATCCTCCTTTTGTATGCAGGCACGTTCTCATATTCGTCAACATCCTCTTCGCTCATGTCAGAGCAATCCATTGCCTCGTTTTTCTTTTCGGCCGACAGCCGTTCCCTGCCAGCCCTATGGTAGAACAATTCAAATTCGGAATCTTCTTGTTTCTTTTCTTCTTCGATGTCAAACTCTATGGTCCTTTGTTTGGTGCCAGGCACTGCGCCCTTTGCCGCAAATTTGTCAGGGGCCTTTTTTTTGCCGATGCGGGTGTCGTCATCCGAAAGGAAATGTTCTTCTTTTTTTTGTTTTTCGCTGTTTGCAAAATGGGGTATCGCATTTTTGCTTATACCTGTAACAATTAAGGTTACCGATATTTCCTCATCGAGCGAACCTTCTTTCCCGTTCCCCCAGATAATGTCTGCATCGAAACCAGATTTGTTTTGTATGTAATCAGAGATACGCCCTACCTCGTCCATCGTCACCTCCTTGCTGCCGGAAGTTATGTTTAGCAATATGTTCTTTGCCCCCCGGATGTCGTTATTGTTCAGCAAAGGGGAATTCAAAGCTTTCTCAACGGCCTCTTCTGCACGGTTTTCCCCGGTTGCCACACCTGTGCCCATAACAGCCAGGCCACTTTTGCGCATAACCGTTTCCACGTCTGCAAAATCAACATTTATATATCCCGGCACTGTGATGATCTCTGCGATGCCTTTTGCCGCAGTGGCCAATATATTGTCGGCTTTTGAAAATGCTTCCGATATTCCAAAATCGCCATACATTTCACGTATGCGTTCGTTGTTTATCACCAGCAAAGAGTCCACATGGGCCTCAAGTTCAGCAATCCCATCAATAGCCTGCTTTATCCTGCGCCTGCCTTCGTTCATGAAAGGGATTGTCACAATGCCAACGGTAAGGTAGCCTTTTTTTTGGCAAGCCTCAGCTATCACAGGGGCGCCACCAGTGCCGGTGCCGCCGCCCATGCCCGCAGTTATAAAAACCATTTTGGTGCTGTCGCCCAACGCCCCCATTACATCGTCAATGTTTTCCAATGCCGCTTTTTTCCCTGTTTCTGGTTTGTTCCCTGCCCCCCGCCCTTCGGTAAGGGAAGCGCCCAATTGCACCCTTGTGCGCACGGGGCTGGCATCCAAGGCCTGCGAATCGGTATTGCAAACAACAAAATCTACATCGCATATCCCCTGCTTGCACATGTAGTTTACGGCATTGTTGCCACCTCCGCCTACACCAACTACCTTTATCGCGTTCCCTTTTTTCCCAAGGGGTATAAATCCTGCCATTTTCTCTGTCATAATCCAATTTTTTTCGTTACGGCTTTATTCGTCCATAGACTGATCGTCCTCCTTAAATATGTCCCCTATTTTGAATTTCCTGTAAAACCAACTGTCGAGATTTGAGGTGGTGACCGGTTCGTTTTCTTTTTTCTTGTTGCGGTTGAATTTCCTTTTCTCGAAAGAGGCTTTTGGGGTTTCGTCCTTCTTTTTTGCCTTTTTTTCGTCCTCATCAAGTCTAAAAACAATCTTGTCGTTTCCTTTATCCCCGGGAGCAGCGACAACTTTCTCTTTTTCAACCCCGGACGGTTTTTCTTCCTTTTTTTCTTCCAGCACGAATTTCTCCGGTTCTTTCTTTGTTTGAAAAGTCCGGTTTGGGTTTGTTACAAAACCTGTTGCCAATATAGTGACGCTTACTTTGTCGCCCAACGACTCATCGTAGCCGTTACCCCATATGATATCGGCTTCCTGTCCTGCTTTATTTTGCAATGTTTCAATTATTTCGCCTATCTCCCCCATTTTTATTTCGTCCCTGCCAGAAATTATATTCAACAGGATATTTTTTGTCCCATAAATATCGTTGCTGTCGAGCAGGGGCGATTCAAGTGCCTGGTTCACTGCATCCATTGCCCGCCCTTCGCCGGTGGCATAGCCCGTGCCCATAATAAACACTTTACTGTTGTGCATTACTGTATGCACATCGGTATAGTCGATGTTGACATTCCCGTGGACCGTAATAATTTCGGCAACCCCCTTTACTGCCGTGGTAACAATATTGTCGGCCATTTTGAATGCCTGCCTTGCTGGCAGATCGCCAAATATATTCTGGAGCCTCTGGTTGCTTACCACCAACATGCTGTCAACAAACCCGCCAAGTTTTTCAGTGCCGACCATTGCCTGCCCGAAACGTTTTTTCCCTTCGGCGGGCGAAGGTATGGTTACTACCGCAATGGTCAGTATGCCTAGCTCGCGTGCCAGTTTTGCAATTACGGGCGCGGCTCCCGTGCCGGTGCCGCCGCCCATCCCGGCAGTTATAAACAACATTTTTGTGTTGTCTGCCAGCACTTTTTTCAGATCTTCGTAATTTTCACGTGCGGCTTCTTCTCCCATTTCGGGCTTGTTGCCCGCGCCCCGCCCCTCGGTCAAGGTAACACCAAGTTGTATCTTCACAGGAACAGGGCTTTGTTCCAACGCCTGCGAATCAGTATTACAAATAATGTAATCAACCCCTGTGATCCCCTCCTCGAACATGTGGTTTACGGCATTGCAACCGCCACCGCCAACACCAATCACTTTTATTATTGACGACGAAGCCTTGGGAAGCTGAAAGTTTACTAATTCTCCGGTCATATCATATGTTTTATTTCATTGCTAAATCATCGTTGCCATCATCAATGTAGTCCAACACACCCTGTAGCCAGTTAGAAAAACCGCTGCCTTCTTTTTTCCTCTTTTCTTTTATCTTCCTGGCCTTGGGCCGAGGCACGCTTTTGTCGAGCTTAAGCTTCAGCAGCCCAAGGGCGGTGAGCAAATCCTGGTTCTGGAATTCTTTTTTCCTGTTTACGGGGTGCACAACGGGAAACGCTTTCCGTGCATCCATGCCTGTACGGAACTTGACCAACGAATCGAGGTTGCAAAGATTAGAGCCGCCGCCCGAAATAACGATGCCAAAACCGAGTTGATCTTCGACCCCCGACTTGCCTATATGCGTGTTTGCACTGTCGATAATCTCTTCCATCCGTGCCTGTATTATAAAAGCAAGGCTCTTGAAAGAAATCTCTTTGGCTTTCCAGCCGTTATGCCCGGGTATGGTCACCACCTTCTGTTCATCGGCAAAATCGCCCAGGGCCTGTCCATACCTTACTTTCAATTTTTCTGCTATCTTCAACAAAATAGAACACCCTTCCCTAATATCTTTGGTAACCACATCGCCACCAAAAGGTACGACAGCCACATGCACCAAAACATTGTCATGGTAAACAGCCACTTTGGTAGTCCCTGCACCGATGTCCAAAAGCACGGCACCGTTCTCCTTTTCGTCTTCAGAAAGGACAACTTCGGAAATAGCCAAAGGGGAAAGCGTTATGTTTTCTATGTTAACCTTTATTTTATCGAAAACGCGCTGGAAATTGACTATGTGGGCTTCTGGGACAACAAGCAATTTATAAACAGCTTCGAGCTTTTGCCCTGCGATCCCCACCGGGTTAAGTTCGCAGGGCTCCCCGTCGATAATGAACGACTGAGGGATTACGTGCAGCACTTTATAATCCTGTTCAACCTTGTAGCTTTTGGCTTCTTCATGCAATTTGGCAATGTCAATGCCCGAGACCACCCCATCGTCCGAAGTATACCTGTACCCTTTGTATGTAACTGTTTTCATGTACTGCCCGGCAAATGCCAGTTCAACACCGGCAACCTCAGCACCGAGCTGTTTTTCCAAATCGTCAATAACCTTGGACATGCAGGCCGACACCTCATCGATGTTAAAAACCACACCTCGCTTAATCCCACTTGAAGGCATATTGGAAACCGCCAGTATTTCGACCTTCCCGTCTTCTGTTTTTTTGCCCGCAATACCTACAATTTTTGAAGTGCCGATATCGACAACAACAAAAAAATCACTGTTTGAAGCCATTTTCTACTTTTTTTTTGCTACTATCTGATTTGAATATTTTAAACTTATCAATTTATACTTGTCCCAATTGTCCGCTGCCAATACCTGATCGTAAAAAGCCCGCATGTTCCTCAACTTCACCTTATAATTTTCGAGGCTCCCCAACTCAATGACCTGATCGCCAACCAAAGGTATCAGCAGGACATCACCGTTGCTTTCCACATGTACCTGTTCGATTTGCGCCTCCCAAAATTCATCTCCTTCAAGGAAAAGGACAAAAGGCAACAATTCTTCAACCGCAAATTTACCTTTAATATACCCTGTTGCAGCCAAAACATTTGCAGAGTACCTGTTTGATACGGGGATTTTCTCGCCCTGTCCGTCCAGATAATAATTCCCGTCACCAGACATAATCCGGACAACCGGTTCCCTGTGTTTTACTTTGACCGTTAAAATACCTTTATAAGAGGTGCTGTCTTTTACCAAAACCTTGAAAACTTCAGCATTTAAAACAGCTTTGTGCCCCTCTACGGCCTTCTCTATTTTATCGGCATTGATTTCATCAAAGGTTTTGCCCACTATACTGTTGTCGGCCGATTTTACCAACTTCAAGATCTCCCTTTTACTGATTTTGATAATATCACCGGGGCTGAAAACCACCTCAATATTGCGGCAAACAACATTGCTGCTTTCATTGGATGTAAAAGCCAGGGTGGCGACAAGAAAAACTACCACCACCAGCAAACCTGCAAGTTTGAGCACGTTACGTAACATTTTATCCTTTACCTTTTAATATATCTACAATATTTTCTGCCATCCGGTCTATATCTCCGGCCCCCATAGTCACCACCACATCCGTTGGGTTGTTTTTCAACAACTCCAGTGTTTCTTCCCTTCCCAACAGATGTTTGTTCCCAAGTTTCATTTTTTCAAAAACAGTTTCTGAAGAAACCCCTTTGACAGGTTCTTCGCGAGCCGGGTACAACGGCAGCAAAACAGCTTCGTCGAGCAAGTCGAGGCTTGCGGCGAAGCCACCTGCAAAATCGCGTGTGCGGGTAAACAGGTGAGGCTGGAATATCCCGGTAATTTTACGCCCCGGGCATAATGCCTTCACCGATGTTATAAATGCCTCCAATTCTTTTGGGTGGTGGGCATAATCATCAATGTAAAACTGTGTTTTACTTTTAAAACGGACATCGAACCTCCGTTGCACGCCCGCATACACCTCAAGCCCTTTTTTTATTTCTTCTCCGGAAGCCCCTGCCGCAAAAGCCAATGCCGCAGCACCAACTGCATTCTCAACGTTCACCAGGCCAGGATAGTTGAGCTTGCAAGCGGCGATTATGCCACCCGGCACCTTCAAATCAAAGCAGTAATGCCCATCGCCAGACAAGCGCAAACCCCGCGTGGCAAAATCGGCATCCCCTTCCATTGAATAAGTAAACGTCTCGGCATGTGTTTTTTCTTTGTTTATGCCAATGCCATCTTTAATTATCAGTTTCCCGCCCGGTTTTATTTGAGAGATGAATTTTTCAAAAGCCTCAACTATTTTTTCCCGGTCGCCATAAATATCAAGGTGGTCTGCATCAATTGACGTGACCAATGCCAATTCGGGGTTCAGGTGCAAGAAAGAGCGGTCGAACTCATCGGCCTCTACCACAATCCATGGAGATTCGTCTTTGGGCAACAGCAAGTTGCTCCCGAAATTTTTGGAAACCCCGCCCAAAAATGCCCCACAGCCAATGGCCGTTTCGTTCAGGATAGTTGCCGCCATGGTGCTTACAGTGGTTTTCCCATGGGTCCCGGCAACTGCAACGCCGCTTTTGTCATTACTTATCAAGCCCAACACTTTTGCCCGCTTAAGCAGCCCGATCGGTTTCTCGCGGAACCACGAGAGTTCCTGGTGCTCATCGGGGAGCGCAGGGGTAAACACGGCAAGGGTTTCTGCCGGATCCCAACTTTTGGGGATGTTTCGTATGTCGTCCTCAAAGTGAATGTCGATCCCCTCTTTTTGCATTGCCCCCGTAAGTGCCGTGGGCGTACGGTCGTAACCGGCAACGTTGCGCCCGGTAAATTTAAAATAACGGGCAAGCGCACTCATCCCAATCCCCCCGATGCCGAGGAAATAAACATTTTTTATATTTTGAAGATTCTTCATTTAATTCAATATTTTTTCCGCCTCATCGACAATATCCTTTGTCGCAAATGGCTTTGCCAGTTTTTTTATTTCCACTGAAAGCTCTTTGCATTTCACATCATTGCCGATTAACCTTATTGCTTCCGATATCAGTTTTCCGTCAATTTCATTATCGCGCAGCATCAAAGCCGCACCTTTTCCCACCAATGCATTTGCATTCTTAGTTTGGTGGTCTTCTGCCACATTTGGCGATGGCACCAAAATGGCAGGCTTGCCAACAAGGCACAATTCGGAAATGGTCCCTGCGCCAGCCCTTGAGATGACAAGCCCTGCGACACTGTATGCCAAATCCATGCGTGTAATGAACTTGTGTATTTGCAAGTTCTCCGGTTTTGACTTTGCTGTTTCTTCCATAATACGCTCATAATAAAAAGCCCCGGTTTGCCATATTACACGGACACCGGATTTGGCTATTTCGCCCACGCTTTTAAGCACGGCGTTGTTGATAGAACGTGCGCCGAGGCTCCCACCAACGACCAAAACCACCTTTTCGTCCCCTTTCAGCCCAAAATAAGCCAGTGCTCCTTTTTTGTTTCCATCCCCTCCGAGCAAACTTTCCCGCACGGGGTTTCCGGTTACTTTTATTTTTTCGGCAGGGAAATAACGATCCATTTTGCCATATGCCACGCAAATAGCATCCACCTTTTTGCCCAGCAGTTTATTGGTAATCCCTGCATAGGAATTTTGTTCTTGTATCAAAGAGGGGATACCTTTTGCCACAGCGGCCCGCAACAAAGGGCCGCTTGCATAGCCCCCTACCCCAATAGCCACCTGGGGCTTAAAATCTTTCACTATTTTACGTGCCATCGATGAACTTTTTGCAAGGCGCGCAAAAAAAGAAAATATCTTCATCCCAGGTTTCCGGGGAAAACCAATTACCGGCAAACCGATAATCTCATATCCTGCGGCAGGGATTTTCTCCATTTCCATCCTTCCCAACGCGCCTACAAACAAAATTTCGGCATCGGGGTTACGTTTGCCAATTTCGTTTGCAATTGCCAGTGCCGGGAAAATATGCCCCCCGGTACCGCCCCCGCTTATTATAACTCGTTCAATTTTCATCGTCTCTCATTTCAACATCTTCATCGGGCAAATTAACCTGCACCGGTTGTTCCCGTACTTCCCTGTCCTCTTGGTTTTGATAGCTCACGCTTAAAACACACCCAACTGCAATGGAGGTAAATATCAAAGAAGTCCCCCCAAGGCTCACCCATGGCAAAGGTTGGCCCGTTACGGGCAGCAAGCCGCACGAAACCCCAATGTTTATCATGGCCTGATAGACCAGCAGCAAACTAAGCCCTGTGACTAAAAACGCAGGGAAAGTACGCGTTGAACGCCGCACTATTACCACAGCCCGAAACAGGAACACCAGGTATAAGAACATTACGCCCGCACCTATAACCAACCCATATTCTTCTATAATTATGGCAAAAATAAAGTCGCTGTAAGCAGCCGCCAAATAATTGCTAACATCCGAATGCCCAGGCCCTTTGCCAACTATGCCGCCTTCGTAAATAGCCAGTTTTGCATAATCAGCCTGGGTTATCCCTTTTTCCGAGCCGGGGTCTCCATTGATATACCGTTCTATCCTTCCTTTCATTGTATGCACCCTTGCCACTTTATCGGGGAAGAAATCGGCAGTAAAATAAAAAAGGGCTACAACAGAAATGCCTACGGCAATAACCATCGCCCAATACTTTGCAGGTATACGCCCGATGAACAACATCGACATAATAGTTGCAAAGAGCAACGCAGAGGTAGAAAAGTCTGACATAAAAATAAGCCCACAAACAATAATGGTGTAAATGATAATCCTCTTGAAGGCTTTGAACAGATCTTCCTGGGTTTTCTGTTTCCTTCCCAGCACTTTGGCTGCAAACATTATCAACGATATTTTGGCAATCTCTGAAGGCTGGAAAGAAATAGGACCCAGGCTCAGAGTACGCCCACTCCCGCCAATTATCCCTACCGAATGCAAAACAAACGTGAACAACAGCAGGGCAATGCTGAAATAGACCATGTAGTTGGCAAGGGCAGAATATATTTTCACGGGTATAATATTGACCATCAACAATATGAAGCCAACGCCAAAAGATATGAAAAACAATTGCCTCACCAGGTAATACACCGTATTGCCAGAAGCTTTACGGTAAGCCAACGCCCCCGTTGAGCTATATACTACCAGCAACGAGAGCAAAGACAAAAGCAATATAATGATCCATATCACCTTGTCTCCTTTGAATATTTTACCCAATTTAAAATCCATAGTTATAAATTCCTTACTTCCCTTTTAAACTGCCTGCCCCTGTCTTCGTAATTTTCAAACAAGTCGAAACTTGCACAAGCCGGGGACAAAAGTACCGCATCGCCATTTCGGGCGAGGTAATATGCAGCCTTAACTGCTTCTTCCATGCTGTCTGCATCAACCATGTCCTTGACCATTCCGCCAAAAGCGGCATGCAATTTTTCATTGTTTTTGCCCAGGCACACAATCGCCTTCACTTTTTCCTGCACCAAATTGTCCAGCATTGAATAGTCGTTCCCTTTGTCGATCCCCCCGGCAATCCAAACAATTTTTTTGTTGATGCTTTCAAGGGCGTACCATGTAGAATTAACGTTGGTAGCCTTTGAGTCGTTAATGAAATCTATGCCGTGGACTTTAAGGAAACTTTCAAGCCTGTGTTCCACCCCTTTAAAATCGGACAGGCTTGCCCTCAATTGTTCGTCCCTGATGTTAAAAACCATACTTGCAATCCCTGCTGCCATAGAATTGTAAGTATTATGCTTTCCCTGTAATGATAAATCCAGAATAGACATACAGAATTGTTTTTGGTTAAAATTTATAATTATTTGATCTTGTTCCACTCCTGCGCCCCTGCCGGGGTTTGCCCCCAGCATAAAAGGCAGTGCCAATGCTTTTATTTCCCTTTTTGCAATTTCACCGCGTACAACTTCGTCATCGGCGCAGTAAATAAAATAATCTGATCCGGTCTGGTTCTGTACGATACGGAATTTAGAGCCGATGTAATTTTGCATGTTGTAGGCATAGCGGTCCAAATGATCCGGCGTAATGTTCATCAACACTGCCACATCGGCCTTGAAACCATACATGCCGTCGAGCTGGAAACTGCTGAGTTCTATCACATAAACATCATAATCTTTTTCGGCGACCTGCCACGCAAAACTTTGCCCTACATTACCTGCAAGACCTACCTTCAGCCCTGCACTTTTCAAGATATGGTAAATAAGCAAAGTGGTAGTTGTTTTCCCATTGCTCCCTGTAATGCAAATTGTTTTTGCAGAATTGTACCTTCCTGCAAGCTCGATCTCCGAAATTACCGGGATGCCCTTTTTTTTTAATTTAAGTATAATCGGCGCAGTTTCCGGTATGCCCGGGCTTTTTACGACCAAGCTTGCGCCCAATATTTTTTCTTCGGAATGCTTTCCTTCTTCAAATACTATATTGTAGGAAGCAAGCACGCCCTTGTAGTTATCCTTTATTTTGCCAAAATCAGACACAAAAACAGAATATCCCTTCTTTTGCCCAAGGATGGCTGCCCCCACGCCGCTTTCGCCTGCCCCCAATATGACCAAACTGTTTTTCAATTTACCTGATTTTTAATGTTACAATTGTGATTACTGCCAATATTATCCCCACAATCCAAAACCTGGTCGTTATCTTAGGTTCCGGGATGCCTTTTTTCTGGTAATGGTGGTGTATTGGGCTCATAAGGAACACCCGCCTCCCCTCGCCAAATTTTCGTTTCGTGTATTTAAACCATGCCACCTGTATCATTACCGAGAAGTTTTCGACCAGGAATATGCCGCACAATAGCGGTATCAATATTTCTTTCCTTATTATGACAGAAAACACCGCCAAAATGCCGCCAAGTGCCAAGCTTCCCGTATCGCCCATGAAAACCTGTGCGGGGTAAGAATTGTACCACAGGAACCCCACTGTCGCACCGATGAAAGCTGCAATGAATACAGTAAGTTCTCCTATGTTGGGGATATACATTATATTCAGGTAGTCGGCGTAAATAATATTACCGCTCACATATGCCAGTATGCCCAATGTCACCCCGCTGATCGCTGAAGTCCCCGATGCCAGCCCGTCTATCCCGTCGGTAAGGTTGGCAGCGTTAGATACAGCCGTGATAATAAAAATAATGGCAATGGCATAAACCACCCATTTCAGCCAAGAGGCAGCACCTCCTGTAAAAGCCACCAACCACTCATAGTCAAATTCGTTCTTTTTGACAAAAGGGATTGTTGTTATCGTGGATTTTACGTCTTCTGTCACATTCCGCAAAGTCTCCACACCTGTCTCCCTATCGGCAACAAGCTCCTGCACATCTTTGCCATTGGCATCTTTTACGTTTTGGCGCACAACCACGTCGTCGCTAAAGAAAAGAGCGGCTGCCACAAATATCCCCAGGCTCACTTGCCCCAATATTTTGAATTTACCCGCCAGCCCCTCTTTGTTTTTCATGAAAACCTTTATGTAGTCGTCAACAAAACCTATCAAGCCCAAAAACGCCGTGGTAGTAAGCATCAAAAGTATGTACACGTTGTCGAGGCGGGCAAAGAGCAGCGTTGGGATTATGATTGCGGAAAGTATTATTATGCCCCCCATTGTAGGAGTGCCTTTTTTCTGCATTTGCCCTTCAAGCCCCAAATCGCGTATTTCTTCGCCTATTTGCTTGCGTTGCAACATGCGTATCATTTTTTTGCCAAATGCTGTGGTAATAATCAACGACAATATAATGGCAGCTCCCGAACGGAACGAAATATACTGGAACATCCCCATCCCCGGGATGTCGATACCTGATAATAATTTATACAAATAATATAGCATAACCTTACTTTATCCTTCAATTCCTAAAAATTCCTTCACCACTTCCCTGTCGTCAAAATGGTGCTTCACACCATTAATTTCCTGGTAGTCTTCGTGCCCCTTCCCGGCGATAAGGATAATATCCCCGGGGTTTGCAAGCATTACCGCAGCCTTAATTGCTTCTTTCCTGTTTTCTATCGAAACTACCTTGTTTTTATGCCTTGCCTCAACGCCCGCCTCCATGTCTTTAATAATTTCTGCCGGGTTTTCTGTACGCGGGTTGTCCGATGTAAGGATAACCCTGTCGCTTGCCATCAATGCTTCCTTTGCCATCTCCGGGCGTTTTGTCTTGTCGCGGTCGCCACCTGCCCCCACAACGGTTATAACCTGCTCGTTGCGGGTCCGTATTTCGGAAATAGCCTGAAGTACGTTCTTTAATGCATCAGGCGTGTGCGCATAATCAACAATCGCCATTTTACCGTCAGCCCCCCTGATGGATTCGAACCTGCCCGGCACCGGGGCCAGGTCGCTTATGCAGGTAAGCACCTCGTCCGCGTTTTGCCCCAGGCTTATGGCTGTAGAATAAACCGCCAACAAATTTGAAGCATTGAACTTGCCCACAAAGCGCGCCCATATTTCATGCCCATCTAAGTTTAAAAGCATCCCGTCAAAATGATCTTCCATGACCTTGCAACGGAAATCGGCCATTTTCCCTGTAGAGTAAGTCAATTTTTTTGCCTTGGTATTCTGGAGCATTACCATTCCATTTTTATCATCAATGTTTGTTATGGCAAATGCTCCTTGCGGAAGCTTGTCAAAAAATGCTTTTTTTGCTTTTATATATTCTGCAAAAGTCTTGTGATAGTCAAGGTGGTCGTGCGTTATGTTTGTAAAGATACCGCCTGCGAACTCAATCCCTGCAATACGTTGCTGATGGATCGCATGAGAACTGGCTTCCATGAAGCAAAACTCACACCCTTCCTCCACCATTTCTGCCATCAACCCCTGTATTTTTAAGGCATCGGGGGTGGTGTGGGAAGCTGTTTCCCCACGCCCGTTTATTTTATATGAGATTGTTGAGATTAAGCCTACGCTATAGCCCAATGCCCTAAACAAATCGAAAAGCAGGGTTGCTATGCTGGTCTTCCCATTTGTGCCTGTAACACCTACTACCTTCATTTTAGAAGAGGGGTGGTTGTAATATGCCGATGCCAATTCCCCTAAAACAGGAGACGAATCTTTTACTTTTAAATAAGTGACACCGGAAGCTTTTTCGGAAGGTATTTCTTCGCAAACAATTGCCCCGGCACCTTTTTCAACAGCAGTAGGTATAAACTTATGCCCGTCAACGTGGACACCCCTCTGGGCAACAAACACAAAATCTTTTTCGATCTTGCACGAATCAAAGCCTATCCCCGAGACCTTGCGCCCTAAAGTCCCGGAAACTTCGGCACAATCAATATTTTTTACTAATTCAGCTAATGTCATCTCAACTTAATGTTAGGTAAACCGTTTGCCCCGATTTATATTTTGCCCCGGGCTTCAGCGACTGCGACTTAACCTTGCCTATCCCTTTGATTTTCACGTTCAAGCCTGCATTTTCCAGCAAATAAATTGCATTGCCTGCACCCATCCCCCTTACATCGGGGACAACGCCTGGGGCAACACTTTCACCTGCCAGCACAACATGCCCTCCTTTTTTTTGGGCAGAAGCCATTTCGGTTTCCGGATCCCCTTTTATATTTCCCAAATCCAATTCTTCGGCAACACGCAAAATACATTTCGGGTCCCCTTTTTTCACATCGGGGAGGCACTCCCCTTTTTTACTGTTTTTGCCACCTTCCGCCTCGTCAATTATTATTTCGGAAGCATATACTTTTTCGGCAATTTCCTTAAAAACAGGGCCGGCAACAGAACCTCCGTAATAAGCGCCTTTCGGGTTGTTGAACGTTACTATCATTGAATATTTTGGCTTGTCGGCAGGGAAATATCCGGCAAAAGATGCCAGGTACATCCCTTTTTGGTAGCCCCCCATGCCCGTTGCAATTTGGGCAGTGCCTGTTTTCCCGGCAATTTTAAAATACGGGTTCTGTAGCGAACGCCCCGTGCCTGTTTCGCAAACACCCTCCAGCATTTTTTGCGCTTTGCCCAAAGTCTCTTTTGAGACAATCATAGGGTTGATGATTTCAGGCTTAAATTCCTTTACAAGCATGCCCCTGTCACGGATTTCCTTCACCAGCATTGGCTTCACCATCTTCCCATTGTTTGCCACAGCATTATAAAATGTCAAAATCTGAAGCGGGGTCATTTTTGTTTCGTAGCCATAAGACATCCATGCAAGTGTAGTCCCCCACCAGTCGCTGTCCCCGGGATATTTAAAAAATGGCCTGCCCTCCCCTTTCAGCTCTATGCCCAAAGGTTTGTTTATGCCGAAACCATAAACCCTGTCAACATAATCTTTAGGTTTCCGTTCATAGCACGATGTAATTATTTTGGCGACCCCCACGTTCGACGATTTTTCAAAAATCTGTTTCACCGTCATTTTGCCATGCCCGCCATATTTCCAGTCGCTATCGTAAATAGTGCGGCCTTTGTACTTCCATACGCCATTCCCCGTGTCGAACACATCGCATGTGTCCACCAGCCCATCGTCCAGTGCTGCCATAAGGGAAACCAATTTGAAGGTTGAGCCAGGTTCATAGCAGCCTGCCGACCCAACGGCATAATTATAGTTTTCGAAATAATCCCCTCCTTCCAGCCCAAGGTTTGCAACAGCCTTAACTTCCCCTGAAACAACTTCCATAAGCACAACAGTTGCCCAGTCGGAATCGGTTTCTTTTAATTGGGCATACAGGGCGCTTTCTGCAATATCCTGTAATTTCACGTCGATAGAGGTAATAACGTCCATCCCGTCCTGCGGTTTGATTTCAATGCGGTCTACCCATCTCCCCGACAGGTTTTGTTTATAGCTTATCCCGTCCTCGCCTTTCAAGTATTGCTCATAAGCACCTTCCAGCCCGGTGTACCCGATATTGCCGTGAACGCCGCCATAAGCACCTTTGTTCAGCCCCCCAATGGTACGGTAAGCGAGAATCCCCAATGGGGTGACACGTTTGTTCTCCTGCTCGACAATCAAACCTCCTTTGGGGTTGCCCATGCGAATGATCGGAAACTTTTTAAACTGTTGCAACTCGGTATAGTCAATTTTCCTTGGGGTAAGCAAAAAACCGCGTGCCTTTTTGCTTTTATATGCTTTGTCGAGCCTGCGCTTATATTCTTTTGGCGAAGCATCGCCCCAAAACCGGGACAGGCAAATCGCCAGCGAATCACTTTTTTCTTTATACACACCTACAACCCCTTCGGCAACTAAGTCTATCCTTACATAATAACTCGGCACAGAAGTTGCCAAAATGCTACCGTCTTCTGCGCATATGTTCCCCCTGTTCGGTTCAACGACCACAGTGTTTTTGCTTAAATTACGGGCAATTTCTTCCCAGCGGTCAGTTTTTATTTTCTGAACGGATATGATTTTGAAAACAATCACAAAACCCAAAAGGAACAGCATGAAATAAACTATTGCTATCCTGGTCGTTATAGATTTCCTGATACCCATTTCCCTTATTTTTCTTTTACTCTCAATTTCTGGGGCGGAGCCAACGGTTCTTGCAAATCTATGCCCGCGCCCTCAACTTTTTTAAGTACCTCCGATGGGCGGCTTGCGTCCATTAGTTTTGCCGAAAACGTTATAGATTCGGCGCGGAGTTCATCTAGCCTGTCCTGCAAAACTTCAATTTGCCGGATTGTGCGCTCTGACCAATTCCTGTTTGTAATAAGCACTATCCCCAAAACAGCGAGGAAAAACACAAACGGAATCTGGCGGGTAACACGCTCATCGGTAAGGATCGTGCCACCGATAAACGACTTTACCCCACCTTTCTTTTTATTGTTCCTTACTTTCGCTCCCATGTCATATTTTTTCTGCCACCCTCAATTTTGCACTTCTGGAACGGGTGTTACGTTCCATCTCTCCTGCATCGGGGACAATTACTTTGCGGTTAACCAAACGAAAAGGGGAATCGACGTTGCCAAAAAAATCTTTCTCGACTTTCCCTGCAAAATTCCCGGCCTTCATAAAATTCTTGCACAACCTGTCCTCCAGGCTGTGGTAAGTAATTATTGCCAAACGCCCGCCCGGTTTCAGCACTTCTTTCGATGACACCAGGAACTCTTTCAGAGCCCCCATTTCATCGTTTACCTCTATCCTCAGTGCCTGGAAAACCTGTGCCAGGTATTTGTTTTCTGTTAAACGGGGGGCGCACCTAGCTGCCATTTCTTTTAGCCTGGCAGTTGTCGTTATCCTTGAAAGACTCCTTTCTTTGGATATTTCAGCAACCAGCCGGGGCGCATTTTTTATTTCGCCATAAAGACGGAATACAGACACAAGCCCACCTTCAGAGTACTCATTTATAACCGTTTCGGCATTTTTCCCTGCATTGCGGTTCATCCTCATGTCCAGGTCCCCTTCGAAACGAAAAGAAAAGCCACGCCCAGGGACATCAAAATCGTGTGAAGACACGCCAAGGTCGGCAAAGACAGAATCAACTTTTTCAACACCATAAAAGCGTAGGAAATTCTTGAGGTACCTGAAATTATGCCTGATGAAGAAAAAACGGCTGTCGTCAATCACGTTTGCGGCGGCATCTTCGTCTTGGTCGAAAGCAAAAAGCCGCCCCTTGCCCAATGCCTGCAAGATCAAACGTGAGTGGCCGCCACCGCCAAAAGTAGCGTCAACAACATCGTCCCCCGGGCTTATATTTAACCCAAAGATGCTTTGCCCTGGCAAAACCGGTATGTGGTAAGCTTGCGACATCTCCTTTATTTATCATTTTTCCTTTTCTCTTGGTATTTCCTGGCAAAAGTAGCCCTGTCCATTTTGCCACTATTGTATTTGTCTTCTGCCCAAACCCTTATGTAGTTGCCCATCCCTATCATCATAACCGTCTTGCCCATGCCCCCATAATCAATATATTCGCCAGGTATGTTTATCCGGCCATTGGATGCCATCCCTACCTTTTTGAAATTTTCGTAAAAAAACTGGAGCAAGGAGTCATCTTCTTCGCTAAAAGGGTCCAGCGTGTCCTTAAAAGCTATTTCTCGTTCCCTCCAAAACTTCTCAGGGTAAACATCAAGGCATTCTTTGAAAAAATTCTGTTCTATAACCATCGGATCCATGGCCATTTCGCCCATGTCTTTCTTAAAAGCCGCCGGAAGGACAACACGGCCTTTTTCATCGATGGTCGCTTTATATTTACCTGTAAAACCGAACATTTTTTCCTTAGCCTTTTTTTTCAACTGTAAAATTAAGAATTTATTCCACAAAATGACACACTGTGACACAACATTCCACCCAGTTCTGTCGCCATTATTGTTGAAACCCTGTTGGCAATTTGTTGAAAACCCAGCAATAACAAACCACACAGAGACACAAAGTGTTAATACAAAACACATTGCAATTAACAAAAAAAACTTTTCAACACCCGTTGATAACTCGCCCGCAGACAAGTACACGCCCCCCGACAGTGATCCCCCGCCCAAAATCGAAAGCTTACATTTTTCGTTATCTGCTGATTTTTTACTTAATTGCCAGCTTAAATATCAGAAAGAAGTGGAGGGACAAGAAACAGTAACGTTCAAGCCGGTCGACATCAGGGAAGTGTTCGAGTCGAAAAACCCACGTTTGGCAAAATTAATGCCGGGGGTTGTTTACCGTTACCTCAAAAAGATTTTACATATAGATTTTCTGAACGATCTCCTCAAAAGGACAGGGCATTTAAAAGGGGTTGCGTTTGTCGATGAAGTGGTCAAAGAATTTGAAGTAAAAGAGTTCGTCCACGGCATTGAAAATGTCCCGTCTTCCGGCAGGTTCATTTTTGCGAGCAACCACCCACTTGGCGGTTTCGATGGCATGTTGTTGCTAAGGAACGTAAACAAGCTTTTGGGCAAGCCAAAATTCCTCACAAACGACATTTTAATGAACATACCCAACCTAAGACCAATGTTCGTGCCGGTAAACAAGCACGGCGGGCATAGCAGGGAAGCAGCCCGCATAATAGACCGGACATACCGTTCCGATGAACAAATCCTGATCTTCCCGTCGGGATTGGCATCGCGAAAAATAAAAGGCAAGATTGTTGACCTTGACTGGAAAAAACACTTCATATCAAAAGCCACGCAATACAAGAGGGACGTGATCCCCGTCTTCATTTCCGGCCGCAACACCGACCGTTTTTACCGGCTGGCCAAGCTACGTAAATTTTTCAGGATCAAGTGGAACCTAGAAATGTTCTTCCTCCCCGACGAGACCGTAAAACACAGGGGATCAGACGTTCATATTTACTTTGGCAAACCAATACCTCACACTTTTTTCAACAAGGAAAAAACCCAAAAAGAATGGGCGGGCTATGTAAAAAGCCTGGTCTATAACCTACCTGCACAACAGGGCAACTAAAATTAAAGTCCAAAGGATGAGAACATAGCTGTATTTTTTTAACTTTGTACTCCATTTTTCAAAAAGCGTAACGTAATGAAAGATATTGTAAAAGTTCTTCCGAAAGAAGTTATCTGCGCAGAGCTCACCCCAGAAAAACTCATGAGGAAGACGAACAAAGGCGGGAACGAAATATACATTGTCACCCACCACGATTCCCCTTCGATAATGCACGAAATAGGCAGGCTAAGGGAAATCACCTTCAGGGATGCAGGCGGGGGCACAGGCAAAGACACAGATATTGACGCATACGACACGGCAGAAGTACCATATAAGCAACTCATTGTTTGGGATCCTGAGGCACAAGAAATACTTGGCGGCTACAGGTACATACTTGGATCGGAGGCTGCGAGGGACGAAAACGGGGAAGTACAAATGGCCACGGCAAGGCTTTTCCACTTGTCAAAAAAATTCATAGACGATTATTTGCCATACACACTGGAACTGGGGCGTTCGTTCGTACAGCCAGACTACCAGTCGAGCAAAGCCGGGGCAAAAGCACTTTTTGCACTGGACAACCTTTGGGACGGGCTGGGGGCATTAACAGTTGACCACCCAGAAATGAAATATTTCTTTGGTAAGGTAACCATGTACTCCCACTTCCACAACGATGCAAGGAACCTGATCCAATACTTCCTGAAAAAATACTTCAGGGACAAAGAAAACATTGTATATCCCAAAAAACCGGTGGAATTTGATTACGACCCTGAGGAAATGGGAAACATATTCACCGGCAAAAATTTCAAAGAAGACTATAAGATATTGATACAGACAGTGCGCAACTATGGGGAAAACGTGCCGCCGCTGATAAATGCGTACATGAACCTTTCCCCTTCGATGAAGACTTTTGGGACAGCTGTCAACGAAAAATTCGGAGAAGTTTTGGAAACAGGCATAATAGTCACCATAAAAGACATTTACGAAGTTAAAAGGGACCGCCACATAGAAACCTACATAAAGGACAAAGAAAACAGCCAGTGGCCCCTGGCCGAATAAGCCTATGGATTTTTACAAAGGACACCCAAAAATACTTTTATCTGTAGATTCTATAATATTCGGGTTCAACGAAAACGAAAGGGAACTAAAGCTCCTTGTGCTAAAACGCAATTTTGAACCGGCAAAAGGCAACTGGTCGTTGATGGGCGGCTTTGTTTCGCCCGAAGAAAGCATAGACAAAGCGGCAAAAAGGATTGTGGCGGAACTTACCGGCCTGGAAAATGTTTACATGGAGCAATTGCATGCTTTTGGCGACCTGGGACGGGATCCAGGGGGGAGGATTGTTTCCATAGCCTATTTCTCGCTGATAAAAATCAACGACTACGACAAAGAACTGGCCAGAAAACACGGGGCATGCTGGGTTTCGCTGTCGGAACTCCCCAGCTTGATTTTTGACCATGACCAGATGGTAGGGAAAGCCCTCAACATGCTGAGGACGAGGGCCCGCACCCGCCCCATAGGCTTTGAGCTGTTGCCGGAAAAATTCACAATCCCCCAACTACAAGGCTTATATGAAGCCATTTACCAAACGAGATTCGACAAGCGGAATTTTAGGAGGAAATTACTTTCAATGGATTTGCTTGAAAAGCTGGACGAGAAGGAAAAAGAAACCTCTAAAAAAGGTGCGTTTTACTACGAGTTCAACAAAGAAAAATATGGAGAACTACAGCAGAAAGGGTTCAATTTTGAAATCCTATAATACCGTTTTACAGACAAAACAACCCAATAAATTTGAGTCGTCCCCGATTTTAGGGAGCAAAAAATACCGATAGGGATTAATTGTTATGGTTATTAGATGCCTGCTTCAAGAAACCTAATCGGGATAAAGCCCTGCTGCTATGTGAGACATAGCATTGGGGGCATTGCCCTATTTAACCTTGGCTTAGCTATATCAATAAGCCCGTTCTTGTTTCCCTTCAACAAAATAAATAAAAGACGAATTCACGACCCTGTTCCCCCCGGGCGTTGGGTAATTCCCCGTGAAATACCAGTCGCCCAGATCATTGGGGCAAGCCTTGTGCAAATCCTCTACCGATTGGTAAACAATTTCAACATCGGCATCGCAATCATCGGGTTTTAACAGCTCGGCTATTTTCCCTGAAACCTGCCCCGCTGTAAAAGGCTTGTATATTTCACGGACATAGTTTACCATTTCCTCCTTGGGCAGGTTTTCCTGATCCTTGCATTTACGGTAAACATCTTCAATTACTTTTTCCTGCCCTGTGTCTTTCAACAATTCGATGGCGGCGTTAAAGGCAATAAACTTGTCGAGTTGCGCCATGTCGATCCCGTAACAATCGGGGTAACGGATTTGCGGGGCAGAGGAAACAACTATTATTTTTTTTGGGTGCAGCCTGTCGAGGATGCGGAGTATGCTTTTTTTCAGCGTAGTCCCCCTTACAATAGAGTCGTCTATTATCACCAGCGTGTCAACATAATTTCTCACCACACCGTACGTGACATCGTAAACGTGGGCAACCAAGTCGTCACGGCTGGCATCATCGGCAATAAAAGTCCGTAGTTTCACGTCTTTTATCGCTATTTTCTCCATCCTCGGCTCTAGTGAGATAATGTTTTTTATGTCTTCGTTCGTGAGCGATCCGTTCCTTTTTTGGAGTTCTTCGATCTTCCATCCTACAAGATACGAGCGGACTCCTTCCATCATCCCATAAAATGCTGTCTCAGCGGTGTTCGGGATATATGAGAACACCGTATTTTCGAAATCGTAGTTTACAGCCTTTAAAATTACAGGGCCGAGCAGCCTGCCCAGTTCTTTCCTTTCCTTGTAAATATCCTTGTCGCTCCCCCTTGAAAAATATATCCTTTCAAAAGAACATGACTTTCTTTTATGCGGCACGCGTATCATGTCTTTGCTGATGCGGCCGTCTTTTTTCACGATCAATGCTTCGCCCGGGCCAATTTCATTGACTTCGTTGGCAGGGGCATCCATAACGGTCTGTATTACCGGACGTTCGGAAGCGACTACCGCAATTTCGTCGTCGCAATAATAATATGCCGGGCGGATCCCCCAAGGGTCGCGCATAACAAATGCATCGCCATTCCCAAGCAAGCCCGCAACGGCATAACCGCCGTCCCAGTCTTTGGTGGCACGCTCCAGTATGTTTTGTATATCTAAGTTCTGTTCTATTAAAGGTGATATTTCGCTGTTGAGGTAGCCCTCGTTTTTATATTTACGGAACAGCAACTGGTTTTCCTCGTCAAGGAAATGCCCCACTTTTTCGAGTGCGGTAACCGTGTCGGTATATGCCTTGGGGTGCTGTCCCAAATCAAGCAGCACTTTGAACAGCTCATCGGTATTTGTGAGGTTAAAATTGCCTGCAAGCACAAGGTTCCTCGATTTCCAATTGTTCTGCCTCATTACCGGGTGGGTGAAATCGATGCTGTTTTTCCCAAAAGTGCCGTACCTTAGATGCCCAAGGTACAAATCGCCTGCAAACTGAAAGTGTTCCCCTGCCCATTCCGGGTCGTCAATGTCTATCCGGCTTCGCCTGGCTTTTTTAAGTGGCTTTTTTATTTTATTGAAAATATCCTGTATCGGGTTTTGCTCAACCGAACGGAAACGGTTTATATATGCCGAGCCCGGCCCAAGGTTGTTCTTCACGCACACTACGCCTGCCCCGTCTTGCCCCCGGTTGTGCTGCTTCTCCATTAAAAGGTAAAGCTTGTTCAGCCCATATTGCCATGTCCCATATTTTTCTTGGTAGTAAGATAAAGGTTTCAGCAACCGGATTAGCGCTATCCCACATTCGTGCTTGATTTGCTCACTCATAATTCTTTGGTTTCAACACCGGAAAATTAATTTTGTCCTTCACCACAAAAGCTGAACGATAATCGCCTTCAATTTCCTTGAACAGCTTCCAGGCTTCGCTTTTTGTCCTGAAATCGCCTACCCTGACCCTGAAATTGGGAGCCACAAAGATTACATGTACATTGTAGTCCGGGTATTCCGACAAGAACCCTACTTTTTTCTCAAAAGCCTTTTGTTTTGCGTCTAGATCAGAACTGAAGAATATTTCGACCCTGTAGCCGTCTATGCCGTTCTTGCTCTTGTTGTTGTCGATATGCCAATTGAGCATTTTGTCGAGCCTTGCATCGCATTCTACATTTAACCCCTGCAATATTGGCGGGATTTTTATTGAGGCAGGCTCTTCCCCCAAGAAATTACCTGTTCCCTGGGCGAACGAAAACTGCACTAAAAACAACATCAGGACGGATAGAAAAAACCTTCTCATATTCTCCTTTCTTAGGTGTGCAAATATAAACCAAAAACCGATACAAATCCAACGTACTTTTCCACCGCCTATTGCCATGGATCCCGATGTTGGCAGTAAAGAAAAGGCAGCCGGGGGTTTTGTTTTGTTAATAAGTTATTGTCTGGCAGTTTGGCCACCCTGCACTTATTGGTTATTTCTCCGTTAACTTTTTGTTACCAAATCCAAACTTGCCTCCACAGACAAAAAGGAAATATTTTTGCGGCAGTGCTTTTTTGGGATATTGGGAGCAGAACCACCCAGCAATCTGGCACAAAAACGATATCCCCAAATGAAAAACACGGGTTGTTTAATAGATGAATTAGGCAAAATGCCAATGCCCTTTGTCCCGCCAAACAATAAAAACAAGGGGAGAAACCTCTTAAATACTGCCATTCACCGAATATTTATCCTAATATAAAAAAGTTGCCTATAATTTTCAACCGGAAAACAGTTAAACAATGAGCAGGAAAATTACCATAGTAAACGGGAATCCAGGACCAAGGGGTAATCAGTTAGATATTTTTATCGGCGAACTTGTCACAGGATTAACTAAAAGAGAAATAGACGTTGAAACGTTCCATCTCAGGGAAAATAAAATCAGGCAATGCACCGGTTGTTTCGATTGCTGGTGGAAAACACCGGGCCTGTGCCGTTTTGACGATGATGCCCCGGAACTTTTAAGGTCAGTAATAAACAGCGACTTGGTGATTTATACCTCTCCTATGTCCATGGGGATGTATTCCTCGCTCTTGAAAAAATTCCACGACAGGACTATTGCATTGGTCCACCCATACATAGAACTTATCGGAGGGGAATGCCATCATAGGAAGCGGTACCCCCAATACCCTAAAATGGGCGTGCTGCTTGACACAAACGATTCTTCGCCCAAAGAAATAGATGTCACGGAAAAAATTTTTAAGCGGATTTGTTTGAACTTCCATTCCGAGTTAAAATTTTACTATTCCATAAACAACATACAACCAAAACGATTGAGCCATGAAATTAGCCATCTTTAACGGTTCGCCTCGCGGGAACAATTCAAACACAAAAATTTTGCTGGGGCATTTTCAAAAAGGTTTTGAAAATAATGGAGGCATTGTGGTTTCAAGCGATTTCCTTATCAAAGAGAAACACATTGAAGAACAGGTGCAACATTTCAAAGAAGCAGAAGCTATCTTACTGGCTTTTCCCCTTTATGTCGACTCCGTCCCGGGAATGGTAAAAAACTTTATTGAAACCATTGGCGATTTCGACGGGAGCGGGAAAGAAATACTTTTCTTGGTGCAGTCTGGCTTTCCGGAAGCTGTTCATTCAGAAGAAGTAAGAAACTACCTGCTGTTGCTTGCCGGGCGTTGGAACATGAAATGCTTGGGCGTGGTAGTGAAGCCCGGCGTTGAAGGGATAAAAATCATGCCGGGAATGATGACCGGGAAACTCTTTAAAAAAATGTATTTCATCGGCTCTCAATTGGCAAAAGATGGGGAAATCAACAAAGAAATATTGGGCAAGCTGGCCCGGCCGTATAAACTTTCTAGCTTAAGGAAAGCCTTCCTCAAGCTAATGCAACTAACAGGGACTAACAATTTTTATTGGGACAAAAACCTGAAAAAAAACAAGGCTTTTGAAAAACGGTTCGATGCCCCTTACTTAAAATAATCACCCGTTAACAATCATTTTTTCGGCAAGTTCTGTTGCTGCGGCCTTGCCCTTTAGCATCTCTACAATTTTAAGCGAAAAATCTATTGCCACGCCAGCACCCTTCCCTGTTATTATATTCCCGTCAACTTCGGTTGAGGAACCGGTAACTGTTGCCCCTTCGAGATAATCTTCAAACCCGGGATAGCAAGTTGCCTTTTTCCCTTTAAGTACCCCTGCCTGCCCAAAAACAAGGGGTGCGGCACAAATAGCCCCAATATTTTTTCCCGATTCGTGGAAATGCAATATTTGTTTTTTTAAACCTTCGTGGGCATTAAGGTTTTTTGTCCCAGGCATCCCCCCGGGAAGGACAATCATGCCCACCTCCCCGTAACCGACATCTTCAAAAAGCTTGTCGGCAATTATTGGTATACCGTGCGAACCTGTAACTTTAAACTCGCCTGTTACGGAAACAGTAGTTACTTCAAAGCCTGCACGCCTTAGGACATCAATAATGCTTACCGCCTCAATTTCTTCAAATCCTTCAGCCAAATGTAATGCAATCTCCATAATTTTTTCTTCAAAAATACCCAACCTTTCTTATAAATCATCTATTTTTACAGGAACTGTTTTATGCCACGTTATTTGAATACCCGTCCAACAATTTCACCAGTTTTTTTCGTGTAAAAAATATGCGGCTTTTAACTGTCCCCAGCGGCAAATCAAGCTTTTCGGCAATTTCATTATACTTATAGCCATCGAGGAACATGGTGAAAGGGACTTTCAACCCTTCTTCAAGTGCATTGATGTTTGTGTGTATTTCTTTTGTCCTGTAAAAAGAATCCGGTCCTGGGTATACTTTGTCTTTTAAAGACATCATCTGGTAATTGCTGTCAGTACTGTCTGACATATTCCTTATTTTTACGTTCCGTCTGTAATCGTTGATAAACGTATTTTTCATTATCGTATAAACCCATGCCCTGAAATTTGTGCCCTGGCTGAATTTGTCACGATAAGTCAAAGCCTTCAAGAAAGTCTCCTGCAACAGATCTTCTGCCCTGTCCGAATCGGAAGTTAAACTTATTGCATAGTAATGTAGCTTGTCTTTTAAACCTATTAGTGCATTGTTGAATTGTAACTGAGTCATGGCTTAAATTTTAATTTGTATTAACAAAATTAAGCCCCATGCGCCAGAATAAAAAAAAATTAAAGTCTTTTAATAGTTGATTTTTTCTATGCTGCATAAAGAATATTTATATCTGCCCCATGTCAAAAAAAAAAAAAAATTAACTATTCCATTAAGAACCGCCTGTAAATGGACGCATGTTTGCTAAAATTAAGTGCGCAACCGTATATTTGCACCCATACAATTTAAAATTATGCGTAAAGTAAAAATCAAATTAAACGCGCGCAGTGTTTTAACTTTTAAAAAATGGGGGAGGAAAAATTATTCGGCATACCAAACCATGCACCGGGTGGTACATATTTCGGTTTTGTCAACAATTTATTTCCTTTCCACCCCGTCTCTTTCTATTGCTACAGAAAAAGACACAACAGAAGTTAAAATGCGGTATGACCTTGATGAGATCGAGGTAGGCGCGCAACGTACACCTGCCATGTATTCGCAGGTGGCACGGATTGTTTCCGTGCTTGAGAGCAGAGAAATAGAGCATGCCCCCGTGCAAAATGTCCAGGATCTACTGGAGTATGTTGCCGGGGTCGATGTCAGGCAACGGGGCACAGAAGGGGTGCAGGCGGATATTAGTATCCGCGGGGGCACTTTCGACCAAATCTTAATCCTCCTCAACGGGGTCAACATCACCGACCCACAAACAGGCCACCACAACTTAAACCTACCTGTTAGTTTAAAACAAATCGAACGGATTGAAATACTTGAAGGACCTGCCGCCAGGGTTTACGGCCCCAACGCTTTTTCGGGGGCTGTCAATATCGTAACAAAACAGCCCGTTTCAAATTCGTTTTCATCAGGCTTCACATACGGCAGCTTTGATTATTCAAATTTAGACATCTCAGGTTCGGCGGCTACCGGGAAACTACGGCACAACCTTTCGTTTAACAGGAAAAGTTCCGGCGGTTATATAGAAAATACCGATTTCAAAACAAAAAATGTTTTTTATTCCAACCAGCTGGCAACAGGGAAAGGGGCATTTACGTTCCAGGCGGGCGCCACTAAAAAAGGATTTGGCTCCAACAGTTTTTACACGCCTAAATACCCCGACCAGTATGAAGCTACCAAAACATTGTTTTTATCGGGCAAATGGCAATCTAACTCAAAACTTCATATAACGCCAGTTGTTTATTACCGCAGGCACCAAGACAGGTTCGAGCTTTTCAGGTATGAACAGCCCGATTGGTACACCGCCCACAATTACCACCTGACAAATGTTTACGGGACAACAATGAACTCATGGTTCCAATGGGCTTTGGGGAAAACTGCCCTTGGTTTTGAATATCGTTCAGAAAATATCCTCAGCAATGTGCTGGGCGAAGAAATGGGGTCGCCCAAAAAAGTGCCCGGAGAAGATGCGGAATTTACCAAATCGAAAGGCAGGGATACATGGTCGGCATTTTTTGGACACTCTATTTATTTAGACAATTGGACTTTCTCTGGCGGGTTGATGTCGAACTATATTTCAGGGAGCAACCTGGGATGGAACATCTTTCCTGGTGCAGAGGCGAGCTACAATTTCACCGGCTACTTAAAAATATTTTCTTCGTTCAACACTTCAATGAGGATGCCAACTTTCACCGATTTATATTATGAAAGCACTACCAATAAAGGAAACCCGGATTTAAAACCCGAGAAATCGGCAACGCTGGAAGGAGGGTTAAAGCTCAACTGCAACTTTATACAAGGGCACGCCGTTGTTTTTTACCGTAAAGGGGAAGATATTATCGACTGGGTGAAAAGCAACAGCAACGACACATGGCAATCACAAAACCTCACCTGCGTAAACAGCCTTGGCCATGAGATACAATTAAAATTTAACCTTGGCAGGAAATTCGGGCATCCATTTCCGGAAACATTAGATCTCTGCTATCTTAACAACAACCTTTACAAGAAAGAAAGCGGCCTCATTTCGTACTATGTGCTGGATAACCTGAAACACAAACTGTCAATCGGGGCAAACCAGGAAATCGTACCCGGCCTATGGCTGAACCTAAAACTTGTTTTCCAGGACAGGGAAGGGACTTACACAAGTTACGCGAATGGTGCATACGGAGAAGAAACAGAGTACGCCCCCTTCTGGCTTTTGGACGGGAAATTATCGTATAGCCGGCGAAGTCTGTCCTTTTTTGTATCGGCTTCCAATATCTTCAACAACAGCTATTGCGATATTGGGAATATAACCCAACCGGGGAGGTGGATAAAATTGGGCATTTCATATAAAATTGATTTTAAATAGCTCCCCCTTTTTTATGGAAATGGCAAAAATTGTATATTCGCGAAAAAAAAGTCATGTTAAAAGGATTATTGGCAATTTCAGGACATTCGGGGCTTTTCAAAATGGTGGCCGAATCAAAAAACAACATAATTGTAGAATCGCTGGACACCCAAAAAAGGATGCCGGTATATTCAACAACAAAAGTATCGGCATTGGAAGATATTGCCATATACACCGAGGCGGGCGATGTACCATTGAAGGATGTTTTTAAGGCAATTTGCGAGAAAGAGGGAGAAGGCAAGGCCCTGGACCCAAAATCTCCAGGTAAAGAATTAAAAAACTATTTCGAAGGGGTCTTGCCCAATTTTGACAAAGAACGGGTGTATGTGTCTGACATAAAGAAAGTACTTCTTTGGTACAATATCCTTCAAGAAAAAGAATTACTGGACTTCTCTGAGGAGGAAGACGAAGAAACAAATGAAGAGGTAAATGAAGAAGCCCCGGCAGGGGAAAAAGAATCAGAATAGTTTATAATTGCCCAACGATCCGGGGGCGTTATACAACCTGTTTTTTTCCATAAGGATTTCAAAAAGCTTAACAGTGGCCAAGGCATCGCCTATTGCGCGGTGCCTGCCATTGATCTCGATCCCTAGGTCGGCACAAAGCCCACCCAATGAATACGAACTGTGACCGGGGAGCAATTTCCTGGCAAGTTGCACGGTACACATGGTTTTATTATGGAAGTTGTATCCCAACCTTTTATATTCCTCTTTGACAAATTTATAGTCGAAACTTACATTATGGGCAACAAAAGTACGCCCAACGGTCAGTTCCACTATTTTTTTAGCCACCTCATAAAATTTTGGTGCATTTTTAACCATCGCATTACTAATACCTGTTAAATTGGTAATAAAATATGGTATATCCATTTCAGGGCAAACAAGGGTCGAAAAAAAACCTGTCACCTCTGTCCCGTTATGCTGAAAAATAGCAATTTCGGTTATTTTGCCGTTTTTAAAACTGTTCCCCGTAGTTTCTATATCAATGATTGCAAACAAAATATCATTTTTTTAATACAAAATACCATTGAATTTCATATTTTTGTCTAATAAACTCCAAAAGGGAGTAAATATAAATATTTTATAAGTTTTGACAGATTTAAATTTATTCATAAATTGCTTATAAGATTTAAATTTTATTAATAATTATATACCTATGAAAAAATTTACTTTTATTTTTCTAGCTATGTTCTTTATTGTTGGAGCCTCTTTTGCCCAAAATTCAGAACGTAAATGGGCTATTGGCTTAGGTCCCGGACTTTATCAAAATCTCGAAAAAGATGAACTTGGATTCTCCGCCGAAGCATACTTAAGCCGTTATTTAAGCCCTTCGTTTGACCTCATGTTGAAACCTGTGATGGGTTTTAATAACGATGGGATTGACTTTGGCAATCCTTTGTTAAACTTGCGCTATAAATTTTTCAACGGAAATATCCTTTCCGAAACCAGCGGTGTGCAGCCTTACTTATTTGCCGGCCCAGGGTTTATGTTCGACAACCAGGAGAGCGGCGTAAACTTCGATGCAGGGGTGGGGTCTAAATTCCCACTTAGCCAACATGTGGCACTGTATGTAGAAGCAGCCTACCTTAAAGGCATCGACAGCAAGCGACATGGGGAAAGCGGTTTGTACGAAGATGTGGTTGACAACCATTTGCAAGTTTCAGGTATTATCGAATTTGCATTAGGCAAAGCAAAAGATTCGGATGGCGATGGTGTCCCAGACAGGAAAGACAAATGCCCTGACACCCCTCCAGGTGTACAGGTTGATGAAAAAGGATGCCCAGTTGACAGCGATGGCGACGGTGTGCCGGATTATAAAGATGACTGCCCGAACGAAGCTGGCAGCGCACAACTAAACGGTTGCCCCGACAAAGACGGTGACGGGATTGCCGACAAAGACGATGATTGCCCAGATGTTCCTGGATTGGCAAAATTCAACGGATGCCCCGATTCTGACGGTGACGGTGTCCCTGACAAGAACGATGATTGCCCAGACACGCCCAAAGGGTGCCCTGTTGATGCCAATGGATGCCCGCTGGATTCTGACGGCGATGGTGTAATCGACTGCAAAGACAGGTGCCCGAACGAAGTCGGCCCTGCTGAAAATGACGGATGCCCAGATTGGGAAACACTTCGTATCCCTGACATCCTCTTCGATTTCGACAGAGCCACACTGAGAGCAGAAGGAAAATCAGAACTCGACAGGCTGGCTGGCAAATTGCAAAGCAGCAAAGAATATGAAATTGAAGTTGGAGGGCATGCTGACAGCACCGGACCGGAAGGTTATAACATGAAACTCTCGGAAAAACGTGCCCAATCAGTAGTTAAGTACCTGCTTACCAAAGGTGTCAACAATGCCTATGTAAGCTCCAACTACTATGGCGAAGGCAATCCTAAAGTAAATAATAACACACGTGCCAACAGGCAATTGAACCGCAGGGTTGAATTTGAAAAAGCAAAAATCAGGAAATAGTTACATTACTGATATTATTATAAAAAAAGCCCTGTCGTACGACAGGGCTTTTTTTTGGTAAAATATTATATTTGTCGCTCTTAAATTCTCAAAAATGAACATCGATAAAATAATTTACAATGCTGTTGGCAAGGCTTTAAAAGAGCTATATCAATCCGAAGCAGGGGGGAACCAGATCCAGATCCAGAACACAAGAAAAGATTTCGAAGGGGATGTCACCATTGTTGTATTTCCTTTTTTGCGTTTTTCAAAGAAACCGCCCGAAGAAACTGCCGAAGAAATTGGCAGGCACTTGCTGGCGCATGTAAAGATAATTAAAAGTTATAATGTAATAAAAGGTTTCTTGAACCTTGTTATTGGCAACGGTTATTGGTTAAATATTTTATCGGAGGCTTATTCAACAGAAAGATACGGGATTGCCCCCCAAGAAGAAAAACCGGAGCTGGCCATGGTAGAATACTCCTCGCCCAACACGAATAAACCCTTGCACCTGGGGCATGTCAGGAACAACCTGCTGGGATATTCCATTTCCGAAATATTAAAGGCCAATGGGAAAAAAGTTGTAAAAACAAATATTGTAAACGACCGTGGCATCCATATCTGCAAATCAATGTATGCCTGGCAGAAATGGGGAGAAGGGAAAACACCGGAAAACTCAGGGATGAAAGGCGACCACCTTGTTGGCGAATTTTATGTGGAATTTGACAAACACTACAAGGCAGAAATTGCCGGGTTAACCGAAAAAGGTTTGACAAAAGAAGAAGCCGAAAACCAAGCCCCGTCAATTTTAGGTGCCCGTGAACTTTTACGAAAATGGGAAGCCAAGGACGAAGAAACCGTTGGGCTTTGGAAAACAATGAACCAATGGGTTTATGCTGGTTTTGATGTTACCTATAAAAAACTGGGGGTCGATTTCGACAAAATCTATTATGAATCGGATACTTATTTGGTTGGCAAAGATGAAGTCTTGCGTGGGCTGGAAGAAAAAATTTTTTATAAAAAAGACGACAGTTCTGTTTGGGCCGATTTAACAAAAGAAGGGCTCGACCAGAAGATATTGCTCAGGAACGATGGCACCTCGGTTTATATGACACAGGACATCGGCACTGCAAAAATGCGTTTTGCCGATTACCCTATAGACAAAATGGTTTATGTTGTTGGGAACGAACAAAATTACCACTTTCAGGTCTTGGCAATCCTGCTTGACAAACTTGGCTTCGAATGGGGTAAAGATTTATATCATTTTTCGTACGGTATGGTAGAGCTTCCTTCTGGCAAAATGAAATCGAGGGAAGGCACTGTTGTCGATGCCGATGATTTGGTTGAAGGAATGGTAAAAGTAGCCCGCAACATGTCGATAGAACTGGGAAAATTGGACACACTATCAGAAGAAGAGGCAGAAAAAACATACCGCATGATAGCCTTGGGGGCACTGAAATATTTCATCCTAAAAGTCGACCCGAAAAAAAACATGCTGTTTAACCCAGAAGAATCAATCGATTTTAACGGGAATACAGGCCCGTTCATCCAATATACTTTTGCCCGTATCCAATCTGTGCTAAGGAAGGCTGACGACAGCAACATCAAGGTTAAAAACACTTTTGACATAAGCTCCTTCTCTGACAAAGAAAAAGGGATACTGAAGAGGGTATCTTTGTTCCCTGGCATTATAAAAGAGGCCGGTGATAATTACAGCCCTGCCGTTATTGCCAATTATTGTTACGAACTGGTCAAGGAATACAACCAGTTTTATCACGATCATTCCATCCTTTCTGAGCCTGACGGGGAAATAAGGAATTTCAGGTTAATATTGTCATCGACTGTTGGGAAGGTAGTAAAAACAGGGATGGATTTGCTAGGGATTGAGATGCCCGACAGGATGTAACCCCCGGTGTCCAGTTGGTTCTCGCAGCTGTGGTTTGAGGGGTCGAAGTGCCGAGGGCTTGGGAGACAAACAACATCGGGAAACAGTCGGACTGCATAGAACAACCCTGTTTCCTGTGTGCCTGGCACATGGGCAATATCCGTCACCATATTCTTTTAACAGAATTTTAAATCTCAGCAAATTGTAGCGGACTAAAACAGCATTGACCAAATGAACTGCTATTTTTGGCGTCAAAGTAAAAAGGATGGAAATAAAAGTCTTGCCAAAAGCAAAAGCATTAATCTTCGATTTAGACGGGACTTTGTCTGATTCGCTACCGGTGCATGTAGCCACATGGAACAAAATTGCTGAAAAATATGGTTTTGTGTTCGACACAAAAATTGTTTATGAAATGACAGGCCGCCCTACAATTGAGTTTGCCCGCAGGATCGTGGAACAATATAAGCTCAATGCCGATCCGGCCGACATTGTCAAACAGAAACAGCGTTCGTTCTGGGACATGGCCTACTTGGTGAAACCTGTAGAGGAGGTGGTTTCTATAGTTAAAAGATATTACGGGAAATTACCGATGGCAGTGGGGACAGGGGCAAGCCGGAGAAGTGCCGAAACCCAGTTGAAGACACTGGGATTAACCGGTTATTTTGATGCAATAGTAACGGCAGACGATGTGGCCAGCCATAAACCAAACCCCGACACTTTTCTGGAATGTGCACGTTTAATGAATATTGAACCTAAATTTTGCCAGGTTTTTGAGGACGGCGACTTGGGGATAACAGCTGCCAAGAAAGGCGGGATGATGGTGGTCGATGTCAGGGCATTTATAAATTACGGCGAATGGGCACTTTCATAATTGCCTTAAAAACAGTACTGCCGCTTTTCCTGGTCATTTTTGCAGGTTTAATTTTTTCCAAAACAAAAGAGGCCAACGAAAATTGGTTTGAAATACTTAACAAGTATGCCCTCTGGATAGGTTTTCCCGCCCTGGTTGTCGCATCGCTCATGAACCTGGAACTCGAAAACCAATCGTATTCCAAACTTATTTTATTAAACTCAGCTTATATTGTCACATGCATGTTCCTTGCATTTCCAGTTGCCAGCTTGTTTGGTTTTTCAAAGCGCATGCGAAGTTCTCTTTTCCTTATATTTTCATTCGGGAATGTTTCCTACCTCGGGATCCCGGTCTTGTCCAATGCTTTTGGAGAGCAAATCCTGCCCACGGCAGCAATACTTTCGGCAGTTTATATATTTTGGCTTTTAACACTCGGGGTTGCCCTTATCGAATCCAACAAGGAAAAACAGATCAGCGTAAAAAAAATTATTTTTAATTTGTTCAAAAACCCGTTGCTGATTTCCATCTTTATTGGACTGCTGATTGTTATGTTCAAAATTGAACTGCCAACTATTTTTGAAAAGACAATTAATTTATTTTCAGGTTCGGTAACGGCAATCGTGCTTTTCTCTCTCGGTATATTTCTTGGGTTCAACAAGATAGGGCATCCCAGGGAATGGGTACAGGTTTTTATTTTTGTTGTGGCCATCATGCTTGTTTTCCCTTTCGTTTTTTACTTATCGGTAAAACATGCAGGTATGTCCCCGATGCAGTTAAAGGCCTCTGTTTTGGACTCTGCAATGCCCCTTGGCTTAACTCCCTATGTACTTTCAGTTCAATACAAATTAGAAACAACTATTGTTGCAAGGATTGTAGTTTTGGCTACCCTGCTTTCTGTTTTTATTATTCCCATGTGGATGGTTTTCCTGGGCTAGGTAATTGTTTCAAAACGCCCCAAACAAGTTCAGGATAACGATAAGCATAGAAAAGATAAGCACGTAACGGACATATTTTGCCCCCTTTTTTACGGCAAAACGGACACCTAGCCATGCCCCCAACATATTACCGGCAGACAATATCAGCCCGGCAGTAATGTCAACCTGTTTGTGCCACACAAAAATACCGAGCGTAAAAACAGTGTAAACCAACACAATAAACACTTTTATGGCATTTGCCCTCACAAGGTCGTGCCCACACCCCAACACCAAGCCTGCAAGCAGGAAAAAACCTACCCCCATTTGTATAAAACCGCCGTACAATCCTATAAAAAAAAAATGAGGTATTGCAAAACAGTTGGTTTTGCTTTAGCAACACCGGCACGTTCTTTTACCCAGGCCTCGGGTTTTAGCACAATTATAACAAGCATCAGCACCATTAGCCCTGCAATAATCTTCTCAAGCAGGGCTACATCTATTTCAACGGCTACCAACGCCCCAAACAACGCCCCAATTACAGCCGGGAGTACCAGCCTGTAATCTGTTTTTACATCAAGCACTTTGTTTTTCCTAAAACTTTGTACTGATATTATATTTTGCATGAAAATTGCTATGCGCAGAGTCCCGTTGGCCACATTGGCAGGCAGCCCCATAAACATAAGCATGGGGACAGCCAACATTGAACCGCCCCCGGCATTTACATTAATAAAACCGGCAACCATCCCGGTAGCAATAAGGGCAAAAACCATGTACCATTCCATAAAACTAATATGCAAACAGTGGAAAATCCTTCATTAAACTATTAACTTCCCCCCCTACTTTTTTTAACACTTTGTCATCGTTGATATTTGAAATGGCATCGTCAATCAACTGAACGATAACGGGCATTAAGCCTTCTTTTACGCCACGGGTTGTAATCGCAGGTGTCCCAACGCGCAAACCAGAAGTTTGGAAAGGCGAACGGCTGTCGAAAGGGACCATGTTTTTATTCACTGTGATTTCGGATTTCACGAGTGTGTTTTCAACCTGTTTCCCGGTTATTTCTGGGAATTTTGTGCGCAAATCAATTAACATTGAATGGTTGTCTGTACCTCCGGAAATAACTTTGTAGCCCAAATCTACGAAGGCCTTGGCCATAACATCGGCGTTCTTTTTTACTTGTTGCTGGTATTCTTTGAACTCGGGCGACAAAGCTTCGCCAAAAGCTACTGCCTTGGCAGCAATTACGTGTTCCAGTGGACCGCCCTGTTGCCCTGGGAATACAGCAGAATCGAACAGCGATGACATTTTGCGTACAGTGCCTTTAAGCGTTTTGATACCCCATGGGTTTTCAAAATCCTTGCCCATCAGGATAATCCCCCCACGTGGGCCCCGCAATGTTTTGTGCGTTGTTGATGTAACTACATGTGCGTGTTCAAGAGGGTTTTTAAGCAAACCGGCAGCAATCAAACCTGCCGGATGGGCCATGTCGATCATTAACATTGCCCCAATTTTGTCGGCTATTTCGCGCATCCGTTTGTAATCCCAGTCGCGGCTGTAGGCCGAAGCCCCGCCAATAATGAGTTTGGGCCTGTGTTCCAGTGCCAGGGCTTCCATTTCGTCATAGTCAACCAAGCCACTGTCTTCTTTTACTTTGTATGCCACCGGATTATATAAAATGCCTGAAGAGTTAACATGCGAGCCATGCGACAGGTGCCCCCCGTGCGACAGGTCGAGCCCCAAAAATGTATCACCAGGTTTTAATATAACACTCAAAACCGCCGCATTTGCCTGTGCCCCTGAGTGAGGTTGTACATTCGCCCATTCTGCATCGTACAACTCTTTAACCCGGTCTATTGCCATTTGTTCTGTCATGTCGACAAACTGGCAGCCACCATAGTAACGTTTCCCTGGATAGCCTTCGGCATATTTATTTGTCATTACCGACCCCATAGCTTCCATTACCTGGCCGCTAACAAAGTTCTCCGATGCAATTAACTCGATCCCGCCCAACTGGCGACTACGTTCTTTTTGAATGATGTCAAAAACCAAGGTGTCTCTCTTCATTTCCAATTTCTTTTAATTAAAGTACAAAGGTAATATAATTTAAAGGAGCCTTTGTTCGATAAAATAAACAAAAAGCCACTATTTTTGAACAATTGAGCAACTGAGGTTTTAAACGGAAAAACATGAGAAAAAATGAACGGCCGGATTTTTTAAGTGCTTTGTGCATACTCTCTTTTATTGGGAACGGTGCGGCCTTTTTGGGGTATTTCGCGGCTTCGCTTTTTTTTAAACAAACTTCTCCGCTGATAATCAAATACTCTTCGTGGCATTCAACCGATCTTGTTTCGCCACTGTATTTTACATCTTTAATGGCTTTGTTTGCCGTTTCGTTAACGGGTGCCATAAGGATTTGGAAGTTGCACCGTGACGGTTTTTATATTTACTCGGCAGCACAGATCATAATCCTTCTCCTTCCTGTAGTTTGGGTTGGCACACAATCTTTTTCTGTTAGCAACTTTGTTTTTACCGCAATTTTCATCTTAGGGTATGCTTGGGGCTTGAGATGGTTGAGATAGGCACTATAACGTTATTGGAAATTAGCGATAAGTTTTTCTGTTATGTCCATCAGGTTCTTGCCCCACTCTGGGTTTAGTGGCCATATTTGAACTATTTCCCCGTCAATTTCTTCTGCAAATACCCGTGCCTGTTCCCGGTCCAGATCACTCTGTATATAAATCACACTGATGCCTTCTTCCTTTGCCATTTTTACCAGTCCGGCCATGCGCTGGGGGGTTGGCTGCTTCCCCCCAGGTTCAAGCGAATATTCTTTTAACCCATATTCCCGGGCATAATACGCCAGGCTGGGGTGGAACATAATAAACTTCCGACCCTGGAAACCCTCCAAGCCCCTTTTAATTATATTGTCAATATGGTCAAGCTCTTCAGCAAATTCATGGTAATTGTTGTCATAAACAGCTTTTTTGCCGGGATTTAAGGCAGAAAGCTCTTCTGATATCTTAAGTGCCATTTTTTTTACCAATGGTGGCGACATCCATGTATGTGGGTTTATCCCCCTGAGAGGGACAGCCCCCCCTGGCTGCTGTTCACTGGCAATTAAACTTAACCCTTCAGACAGGTCTACCACTTTCATGTCCATGTTGGCCTGTTCTATCTTTTCTTTCCATGAATATTCAAACCCGATATAGCCTGCCCGGAACCAAAGCTCTGATTGGGCAATATCTTTTAACTGCGAAGGCAAAAGCGTAAAAGCGGCAGGGCTTGCACCGGGGGGGAGCAAAACATTTACTTTGAAATCGTTGCCTGCAATCTTTTCCACAAAAGTCCTTTGCGGTAAGATACTAACGGTCACTACCTGTTTTTTCGCATCACTTTTTTTATTGTCCTTTGTGTTGCACGAAAATATAAATGCGGCAATGATAATTAAAAATATTTTGGGTAATGGTGCTTGCATTTTTTGAGATAAGATAAATATTGACTTCAAAGTAAATTGCGTATTGGTTAATCCCTGCCCCAAAACGCAAGATTTTGACCTAAAATCTGCTAAATTAATATATTTATAGCGAATCCCTTAATTTCAAGCAAGTAGGCAACACTTTTGCTATATGCAACTTATTCTTCACAAAAGCAGCTGCCTGTTTCCCCATCTCCTCAAAATCAATTGATATAACGGAAATACCGCCACCAACAATCTCCTTCATCGGGGTGTCGTTGTATGAAAGCACACCAATGTCTTTCCCCAAAACAAACCCCCTGTTCCTGCATTCTTTAATCACTTTTACCAAATCGGCATCGCGGATAACAAAATAAGCCTGCCCCTTTTTTATCGCAGAAGGGTCAAAATGAGCTTTCTTTATGAATTTTACTTTGTGGTCCTTACAGAATTTCCTTGCCGCATTTGACGTTTCGGGAGGATGTGGCGTACTGTTTTCCTCGTAAACCAAAACCATCTCGTCATATTTTTTTATGGCATGTGCCCCATCCTCCAGGCAGGCGGTTACCGATTCACGGAAATTCTGTGTCAGGTAATTCATCTTGCCGTTTTCAGGCTTTCCCATATCAATGACCAACAATTTATTCGCATCAATCTTTTCCAATGCCGGGTCGATACTTTTATGGTCGATGTTCATTACCACATACATGCTGTAGCGGCCCAGGCTGTTCTGGAAAAGCTGCCGGAAAACTTCGGGGTTATAATGATGAAAATGCAAATCGACAGAATACGTATCCGGCAAATTGGCACGGAAGGATTGGTACAACTGTTCCTTAAATGCGCTGAAATCATCTAGCAACATAAAAACTTTAAAAGATTCGTTGGCAACATAATACCCTTTTGTTGGTGCCGATTCTACAACACTTCTCCTCTTAAGTATATTGTAGGCCTTAAAAACAGTATCGCGCGAAAAACCGCTTTCCGCACTCAACTGGTTTACCGATGGCAAAATATCGCCAATCTTTAACTTTCCCGTACTTATTGCCTCTGTTATGGAATGTACCAGTTGCAGCACCTTTGTTTGCCCGGCTTTCTGATCAATGTCTAAATTAAACTCCAAAATAAAAACGATTATTTAAAGGCATTCTTTACATCAGAAAGCTGAATGCCAAAAATTTGCTTGCAAATTGTAGTTAACCCTTCTTCTTCCCCTTCAAAATGAAATGTAAGCTGCCTGTGCGAAGCACTTTCCCCGGGTTTTAGGGCAAGTGCCGGCGATGACGATTCCAGTTCGTAGAAAGGGCCCAACTGGCTGCCGTCTTCCAACGGACCATCGTTATAAGCATTTATGGCATCGCCTTTATATGGGAAATCCTGTAGTTCCCATGCCGAATTTACGTAATCGGGCATACCTTCGGGTACTTGAGCCTTTACAATTGTCAATATCTTATTTTGCCCATCATAACTTCCCAGGAACGGCAATGCACGTTGTGGCGGGATACCAACTTTTCCCCGCTGTTTTCCATCGCCACTTAAATATATCATTCCGTCCCCCACCTTAAACCTATCGGCTGGGATTTCCCCAAAGTAGTCGTCTTTAACGATATAGCCAGACCCAACACCGGTCTTGTAGGGGATAAAGATAGTTGCCGAAGGAGAAGGGTTGAACATTCCCAATAACCATATGGAAAGTAGGCCTGTTTCTTTTTTCCAGGATTTGTCCCCTTTGTTCTTCACCTCGTTCAAGGTTTTGTAACCAACTACGCCCACACCTAAGGGGATGTCGGCATCAAGCTCTTCCTCAATATTTTGCCTATCCAAAATCACTATTTTCCGGTTTACTTCAAGCTGAAAATGGAAATTACTGTAGTTTGACAACTCAAACGACTTCGAAAATTCTACTTTATTTTCGTTGGCAGCTACAATATCGTAGGTTTCGGTGTCGATACACGCAGGGGTTTCCCAGTTTTCAAAATCAAAGGTTTTCCCCGAAGGGAAAAAGATGGAAAACTGTCCGCCCTCGGGACCAAGCCATAAACGTTCCTCTCCTCCCACCGGATTAAACTGGGGCAAAACTTTGCGTGAGGAAATCAGTTCATGATTTATCCATCCATAGCTTTTACCTTCTTTGCCGGTAGCCGTGCTTGTCATTACCCGCCCTTGGTATTTTGCAGAAACCAGCACCCTGGCATTTCCGTTGACCAACTCAAGGGGCTTCCCTGTTTTGTTCAGCATTTCCAGGTCGTAACCATAGGTCCCTTTCTCAAAATTCTGCATTGGTGAAAGTGTATTTGTTTTCTTCCCCGGATTCGAGCATCCGAAAAGGAAAATTATCAATAATAATGAGTTGATATTTTTCATGGTTAAATGTTACCCGGCATTGCCAAACGCCGGGTAACGCCATATGGATTTAATAAATAGGCCCAAATTTTTCACATGCCCTGTAGTCGGCACTCTCTTTCCCTTCTCCAAATGCATTCCATGCACTGGGCCTGAAAATCAGTTCTTCGTCAACATTGTGCATGCAAACAGGTATACGCAGTATCGAAGCCAATGTGATCAGGTCGGCACCAATATGCCCGTAACTTATTGCGCCATGGTTGGCACCCCAGTTTGCCATAACAGAGTAAACATCTTTAAAAGCCCCCTTGCCTGTTAGTTTGGGAGCAAACCATGTTGTTGGCCAGGTCGGGTCTGTACGGTTATCTAGGACTTTGTGGATACCGTCATCTAAATCAACGGTATAGCCTTCGGCAATTTGCAAGACCGGGCCTTGCCCTTTCACAAGGTTTATGCGCGACATGGTAACCGGCATCTCTCCCGCAGTTTTAAACTGGCTTGAATAACCGCCTCCCCTAAAATACCCTTTGCTCGCCGGACAAAAACGTGTGTTTTCCAGGCAACGGCTTACGTCACCCTCGGTAATATCCCAGAATGGTTTCATAACCGGGTTCCCATCCTCGTCTTTTTGCTGTGCCGTTGCATCCATAGTTGTCGATCCGGAATTAATAAGGTGGATTATCCCGTTTTCTGCCAACCCTGTAAGTTCCTTGCCTGTAACCCTTTTCACTGCTTCTGGGCTCCAGTAGGTACGCACATCAGAAAAAATCTGGGCCGTATTTGTAAGCAAATGCCCAAACAGCATTGGCACTGCATTTAAGCTGTCGTTTTCGGTAGCAAAAACAAATGCTTCACGTATACCGTTCCAGTCGAAAGAGGTGTTTAATATTGTCTCGGAGAAGTCGCCGTTTGGATAATAATCAGTCCATTGGCGTTGTCCCTGGAAACCTCCGGCAATAGCGTTCCTTCCGTGCGACTCTTCACCAAAGCCCAGTTCTTTTAATCTCGGGTTGCCTATCATTATATCGCGGAAGATCAATGTCATCTTAACGACAATTTCCCATTCCCAGTCTTTTCTTTTCCTATCCGATTGTAACTCCGGGGCATTGTAATCATCTCCTTCTGTTACATTCTCTTTTACCCATGCCAATGCTTTTTCGTATTCGGCAGGGTCAAAAATCCCTTCATCAATACGGCGTTTAATTTCAACCATATCGACAAATTCTGTCCGCATCCCCAAATAATCTTGGAAAAAATCGGGGTTAACCATGGACCCGGCAATCCCCATAGAAGTGTAGCCAAGCGAGAGGTACGATTTCCCTTTCATTTGGGCAACTGCTAGCGCGGCATTCACAAAACGCAGGATTTTCTCCTGGACATCTCCTGGGATTGTTTCGTTGCCCGCATCCTGCACATCGCGGCCGTAAATGCCAAATGCAGGCATCCCTTTTTGAGTGTAGCCTGCCAAAGCTGCCGCTAGGTAAACTGCCCCAGGCCGCTCGGTGCCGTTAAAGCCCCAAACTGCTTTCGGGACAAGCGGGGTGGAATCCATTACTTCGGTCCCGTAACACCAGCATGGGGTCACAGTCAACGAAACCCCTACGCCCTCACGCTCAAACTTATCGGCACACAAGGCTGCCTCTGCAACCCCGCCGATGGTGGTATCGGCTATAACGCACTCAACCGTTTCCCCTCCCGGGAACCGTAATTTGCTCTCGATAAGTTCTTTGGCTGCTTTCGCCATGTTCATGGTTTGTACCTCAAGGGATTCGCGTATGCCCCTTTCTCTCCCATCGATAACCGGACGGATACCAACTTTAGGTAGCCTGCCTATTAGTCTTTTTGCCATTTTATTGGTTTATTTAATTATGTTACATAAAAAATATCGTTTACAGCTAAACTGTGCTGTCCTGTACTGTGCTGCAATTTACGATATCCCTATGATATTTTAAAATCCAAGACAATTGTTTTACAACATTTTTTTACGGCAAGCTGTGTACAATGCACGGCTCAATCAATCAAAACAAATGCGATCCATAGGAATAAAAGCATACTTAATTTCAGGTTGGAAAAACTTTAAACCGGTTAAATCCAGAAAGGTAATCAAATGGCATTGCCCATTAATATTTAATGATCAAAGAAAGAAATGCTGGTTGCTTTTTCCCAGGACATCCGTTGGGCAATGATATAGTTGAAAATTTTTATTTGTTTTGTCTACAAAAAGTATCATCATTTAAGTACTTTTGGAGGACTAATTAATGAACTAAAATTCAATTTAGATGGAAGGATCTTCAAAGAATCAATTAAATCGCAGGAAATTTTTAGGACTGTCTGCGTTAGGGTTGACTGGATTGACAGTTTTACCTAGCTGGACAATTAACGGGATTAAAATTGCCCCAAGCAATAGGGTTGTAATGGGCTTTATCGGCTTAGGGCAACAAGGCATGAACGATTTTCTGAGTTTCTCAACAGTGCCAGGGGTACAGGTAGTGGCCTGCTGTGATGTTGACACAATGAAAACAGAACGTTTCAAAAGGCGTGTTGAAGAATGGCAAAAGTCGCTGGGAGTTGCTTCCCGTTGCGACAAGTATGAACAATACGAGGAAGTCTTGGAGCGGAAAGATATTGATGCCGTTGAGATTGTCACTCCCGATCACTGGCATGCGTTGCAAACCATACATGCTTGCCAGGCAGGGAAAGACGTTTATGTACAAAAACCATTGTCGTTTACAATTACCGAAGCCCAAAAAATGGTTAGGGTTGCCAACGACAACAAACGCATTGTCCAGGTAGGCAGCCAGCAGAGGTCTAGCGGCGAGTTCCAGAAAGCTATTGAGCTGGTACAGTCGGGAGCTATTGGGCATATCGACAAAATTTATGCAAAAGTAGGCGATCCTCCCAAACCATTGGATCTCCCTGAGGAACAGATACCGGGCAACCTTAACTTTAATTTGTGGATGGGCCCGCTGAATGACCCGAAAATCCATTATCATCCTAATCTTTGCCCTCCTATTTCGTTAGATCCGCCTGAAAAAGAGAAACTATGGGGCGCATGGCGTTGGTACAGCGAAACAGGAAATGGCTTTACTGCCGACTGGGGCGCCCATATGTTCGATATTGCACAGGCCGCGATAGGCATGGACGGGTCAGGGCCTGCAGAGGTTATCCCGAAAGGATATAAAGGGCAGGAATATATGACATTCAAATATCTGAACGGCATTGTTATGACAGAACAACCTTACCTTGAAGACATGCCAAAGGCACAGGGCATTAAATTCATTGGGGACAAAGGATGGATTGAAGTGGCCCGCGGATACCTGGCATGTTCCGATCCTTCTTTGGTGCCTGAAAGTTTGGCAGGAACAAGGCCGCGCAACCTTACCCCTGAAGAGCGTAAGAAAATGTATGAAAAAATGCAGAAAGCACAGGCCAAAGGCAAAGGGAGTTTTGAAATCAGTGCGCCACACATGGAAAACTTTATCGATGCTGTACGTTCAAGGCAAAAAACAATTGCCCCTATTGAAGTTGGCGCAAGCACTGCAACACTTTGTTGCCTTGGGAACATGGCCAACGAACTAGGGCGTCCGGTAAAATGGAACCCGGCTACCCAAAGTTTTGGAGGAGACAAAGAAGCATGGAACCACCGTTTGTATCATTATAAATATAGAGGATCTTATTCATTATAATATTAACTAACCACAATATTAAAAATTATGGAGACAAAAAGAGAATTTTTAAAAAAACTGGGGCTTCTTACCGTTGGGAGTATGGCAGGTGGCTCAATGGCAACTGCTGCTGCTTCTAATACAAAAAGCAACTTATTTGCACCTAAGAAAAAAAGTGTTGGCTTGCAATTGTATTCGCTTGGCAAGGAATTAACTGCCGATGTCCCAAACGGACTGAAAAAGGTTGTAAAAATAGGTTACTCCTATGCAGAAGCAGCAAGTTACCGTGATGGCAAAATGTATGGCTACGATGTCCTTGGATTTAAAAAAGTGGCTGAGGATGCTGGTTTGAAAATAACCGGGTCCCACGTAAACCCGTCCATTCGCAAATACACAAAAGGGAATGCAGGGGAACTAGCCGATTTCTGGAAAAAAGCTGCTGAAGATCACGCAAAACTCGGAGTAAACACACTGGTACAGCCAGGTATGCCACAGATGGACAACCATGACGATGTTGCCATTGTTTGTGATGTTTTCAACAAAGCCGGCGAGATTTTTAAAGATGCAGGGATCAAGTGGGGATACCATAACCACGCCAATGAGTTCAAACGTATTGTAAAAGAAGGGGACAAAAACAAACAACATAAAAAGCATGGAGCTGCTGGCGATGTGGTTTACGATCTGATGCTTGAAGGCACAGACCCGGAACTGGTTTTCTTCGAGATGGACGTATACTGGACTGTTATGGGGCAAAACGACCCGGTTGAATATTTCGAAAAATTTGCAGGCAGGTTCCCGGTACTTCATATTAAAGACCGTTCAGTCCTTGGCCAGTCTGGGATGATGAACTTCAAAAATATTTTCACAAAAGCATACGAGAACGGGCTTGATGAATATTTCGTAGAACTGGAAGGGATCAGGACCGACATAACACAATTCGAAGGTGTAGAACAATGTTTCGACTACCTTAACAATGCCCCTTTTGTTAAATAGATTAACAGAGAACAACCATAAAAAAACCTGCCTCTTGTGGGCAGGTTTAAAATGTTTTTTATCTTGACCTGGTTTTATTCGTCTACCGAGATAGCTTCAACCGGGCAAACTTCTGCACAAGAACCACAGTCTGTGCAAAGTTCTGCATCAATTTTGTAAATATCGCCTTCTGAGATAGCTTCAACCGGACATTCGTCGATACATGTCCCACATGCAATACATTCATCAGAAATTTTATATGCCATAACAATGAATTTAGTTAATTAAACACAAACGTTTACAGCAAAAGTACAAAGTTTCCCACAAAAAATCCCCCAAAAGGGGAAATGCCTCAATATTACTTCCATAAACAACTAGCAAACAAATAATTAAGGAGGGAAACACACCGCTATATATAATTAGTCTATTTCTAATTCTGGGCAGAATAATACTTGCACACCCCAGTAAGCCCACATTTTTCGCACTTTGGTTTCCGGGCAACACATACATAACGCCCGTGTAGTATAAGCCAGTGGTGCGCCTTGGGCACAAGTTTTTCTGGGATATGTTCCATTAGCTGATGTTCGGTTGCCAGCGGTGTTTTAGCATTGGTGCTTAACCCAATCCGGGCAGCCACCCTGAAAACATGGGTATCGACAGCCAAAGCAGGTTTATTGAAAACAACCGATGCGACAACATTTGCCGTTTTCCTGCCCACGCCCGGGAGTTTCTGCAAATCCCCTACATCACTTGGCACCTCTCCATCGAATAACTCAATAAGTTTCTGGGCCATCCCTACCAAGTGCTTTGCTTTGTTGTTGGGGTAAGAACAACTTTTTATATAGCCATATACCTCGGCAGGTTCTGCTTCTGCCATCTTTTGCGGTGTAGGGAAGCGTTTTAACAGTCCAGGAGTAATCAGGTTTACACGTTTATCGGTACATTGGGCAGACAGGATAACGGCCACAATCAAATCAAATGGTTTTGTATATTCAAGCTCGGTTTCCGCAATGGGCATTGCCTTCTCAAAATAACTGATTACATATCCGAAAAGTTCCTTCTTACGCATGTTTATGTGTTTTTTTTCAAAATAATCGAAATTTATCCAAACTTACGGGCCAAACCCATGCATTTTTTGCAAGAACAATACATTCCACATTAATGGGCAATGCCGGGGATAGCAAATCAAATCTTTAAAAGTTGGGAATATTGCACACCCGTTCAATTCATTTTCTATTTTTACCAAAATTTTAAAAAATGAGACCTTTTTTGCAAGTTGAAAACCTTTCAAAGAGATGGGGAGAGATAATTCTCTTCGAAAATATTTCGTTTACAATTTTCGAAGGACGGAAAGTTGCACTGATAGCAAGAAACGGGGCAGGCAAGTCAACCTTGCTAAATCTGCTTGCCGACAAAGACTCTCCCGACTCAGGTATAATCACCATTACAAACGATATAGAGACAGGTTATTTTGAACAGATCCCAAAATTAAACCCTGCAAACACAGTACTGGAAGAAATTTTTGAATCGGATAACTTAAAGTTGAAAACCATAAAAGATTTTGAGCTTGCCGTTTCAAAGGGCAACCCAAAAACAATTGCCGAGATCTCAATAAAAATGGACGAACTAGGGGCATGGGACTTTGAAGTTGAGATCAAACAAATCATGACCGAACTGAAAATTGACATATACGACAAACAGGTAGGGGACTTATCAGGCGGGCAGCAAAAAAGGCTATCTTTGGCGAAAGTATTGATAAACAAACCCGACCTGCTTATCCTTGACGAACCCACCAACCACCTCGATCTGGAAATGATTGAATGGCTGGAGTCTTACCTCGAAAAAACAAAATCGACACTTTTGATGGTTACCCACGACCGGTATTTCCTCGACCGGGTTTGCAACGAAATCATAGAAATGGAAGATAACCGGATTTACCGGCATACAGGAAATTATTCCTATTTCCTTCAAAAACGCGATGAGCGGTTGGAAATGCAGCAGGCAACAACTGCGAAGGCAAAAAACCTTTTGCGGACAGAAATGGAATGGATGCGGCGGATGCCCAAAGCCCGCAGCCATAAAGCAAAATACCGTATCGATTCGTTTTCCGACTTAAAGGAAAAAGCTTCACAAAAAATAAAAGAAGGAAATGTTAGCCTAAATATAAAATCATCGAGGCTAGGGAAAAAAATTGTAGAACTTGAAAATGTCTCCAAATCATTCCCGGGAATCAAACTTATTGAGGATTTCAGCTATAAATTTTCGAGGTCAGAAAAAGTTGGCATTGTTGGAAACAACGGGACAGGAAAATCAACGTTCCTGAACCTGATTACCAAAAAACTCAAACCCGATTCCGGCAATATTGAAACTGGCAAGACCATCAAATTCGGTTATTACCGGCAGGAAGGCATATCTTTTGACCCCAAAGAACGGGTAATTGATGCAGTAAACAAAATTGCAGAATACATTTGTTTCGAAGACGGCAGTAAAATGAGCGCTTCACAAATGCTGGGGCACTTTTTGTTCCCGCCCGAAATGCAATATAATTATATTGAAAAGTTGAGCGGAGGCGAACAACGACGGCTTTACCTCTGTACCGTATTGATGCAAAACCCAAATTTCCTAATCCTTGACGAACCGACCAATGATTTGGACATTATGACTTTAAATGTATTGGAAGAATACTTGCAGTCGTTTGCCGGATGTGTGATAGTTGTTTCTCACGACCGCTTCTTTATGGACAAAATTGTTGATCACTTGTTTGTTTTTGAAGGCAACGGGGTTGTTACCGACTTTCCTGGCAATTACACCATTTACAGGAACAAAGTACTGGAGGAAAAAGAAAGAAACGAGTCGAGAAAAACAAGCCAGGTGAAAGAAAGCCCCCGAAAAGAAACAAAAAGAAACGACACAAAAAATAAACTTTCATTTAAAGAAAAAAGGGAATTCGAACAACTTGAAAAAGAGATAGCAGAACTAGAGGAAAAAATAACAGAAATAGAAAGTTTGTTGAATTCTGGCTCCCTGCCGCACGAAGAATTGTATGAGAAGTCGGGAGAATTGGGGGAGATAAAAAGCCAACTTGACGAAAAAGAATTCCGCTGGCTGGAACTGAGCGAACGCGAGCAATAAACCCCCATGCCAATGGCAAACCAATTGTCAGCCTTTACCACAAACCGCCATGTCCGGGGGCACGCACAGGGGGCATCCCCTACCCGATTGACAGGACAATAAGCCCCGCCCGTTATAGTTTGGTTTTTAAGTGGATGTCTTTTGAAAACAACATGGCTGTTTCAATTAGGGCCAAGTGCGAGTATGCCTGGGGGAAATTTCCCAGTAGCCTTTTGGTCTCAAAGTCAATATCCTCACTAAATAACCCCAAGTGGTTACTGTAAGACAACAATTGGTCAAAAAGCTTTCGCGCTTCCTCTTTTTCCCCAATTTTGAATAAAGCTTGGATCATCCAGAATGTACAAATCGAAAACGATGATGACGGCAGCCCAAAATCATCCTGGTTCTTATACCTGTACATCAAGCCCTCTCTTGAAAGCTCCCTTTGGGTCGCTTTTACCGTGCTTATATATTTTTCATCATCAGCCTTGATAAAACCATACGATTCCATCAAAAGGGTTGAAGCATCCAAATCCTTAACCCCATACGCCTGGGTAAAAGACTGTTTCTCTTCATCCCAGGCATTTTTTAAAATATCGTCGTGAATGGTGCTTTTTAGCAGTGCCCATTGCTTTACGTATTCTTCCCTTTTTATGAGCTTGGCAATTTCTATCCCCCTGTCAACTGCTACCCAGCAAAGTAATTTAGAGAAAGTAAAGTGCCTCTTTTCATTCCTGATCTCCCAAATCCCCCGGTCGGGTTTCCTCCAGTTATTTTTAATAATACGTATTATGCTCCTTGTGATTGTCCATAATTCCTCACTGTTTTCCAGCGAAACATCAAAAAGCCTGAATTGCTGGAAGATAACATCCATCAGTATACCATATATGTCGTGCTGCTTTTGTTTATATGCCGCATTGCCAATACGCACCGGGGCACTGTAGGCATACCCCGACAAGTGGCCGAGTGTCCTCTCTTTAAGCCTTTTTTCTTTATTTATCCCGTACATAATCTGGATTTTTTCGTCCTTGTCGGGAACAACATCAATGATAAAATTCAGGAAACGCCTGGCACTTTTCAGGTGGCCTAATTTGGTCATAACTTTAATAACCATAGATGCATCCCGCAACCAGCAAAACCGGTAATCCCAATTCCTTATCTCCCCAATAGTTTCGGGGAGCGATGTTGTTGCAGCCGCAAGGACAGCCCCGGTTTTATCGTAACTCAAAAGTTTTAGTGCCAGTGCGCTGCGCAAAACTTCGTCATTGTAATGGCTGAAACGGTGGGTTTCCTCCGACCAGTTCAACCAATATACCTTTGTGCGCTGTAATTTTAAATATGCCCGCTCCTGTGTCTGGGGCAATAATTTTTGATTGTAACTTATAAGGAAAAAATAATCCCCGTCCATTGTAACCTCATCACTGCCAAGCACCTTCTTTTTGTCTAAATTTGTATATAGGTAAAGTGAATCGTAAGTGCCTTTTCCCGTATAGCTTTTTATAAATTCGGGATGAATTTTTGTCATGGTCGGTTCCTCTGCATATTCCAGCCGGGGGTCGTATTTTATCCTGAACCTTGGGCTGCCCGCCTTCCATTTAAAGTAACGGATATAGTCGGAAGGCGAATAAAGGTGGTCTCCCCCGTTCCGGTAATGGTATCTTGGCATAAAATCGACAACCTCAAAAATATCTGCCCCATTAGTAAAACGGGTGACCAGTATATTGGTTTTTGGAAGGTATTTCTGGGTTGTTGAATATTCTATGTCAACCAATATCTCAAAGCTGCCGCCTTTTTTCTTGTCGAGCAGGGAGGCAAAAACCGAAGCAGAGTCGAATACCGGCAGGCAGAGCCATTCTGTTTTCCCTTTTTTCGATATTAGTGCCGCGCTTTTCCCGTTTCCAACAATACCGTAATCCAAATTTATCATTATTGCAATTGATTTAATTTTGAGTTCCGACTTATTTTATGTATAATACACGGTAACAAATATAAAAACAATGAAGCGTTTCCTTATAATTTCCAATAGATTGCCAGTACAAATTAATATTTCCGGAGAAAAAATAAATGTAGCCCCCAGTGTCGGAGGGTTGGCAACCGGCATGCAGTCGATAAGTAAATCTTTCAATAGCAGTTGGATAGGCTGGTCGGGGGTCGATAGCAAAAAATTAACTGCCGGGCAACAGGAAAAAGTGGACAATGCCCTTGCCATAGAAAATTGCATTGACGTAAACTTAACAGAAGAAGAAATTGGGCTTTATTACGAGGGCTTCAGCAACAAAACTATTTGGCCACTGTTTCATTACTTTAGCCAATTTGCTGTGTATGAAGAAGAACAATGGCTGGCATACAAAGCAGTAAACCAGAAATTTGCCGATGTAATTGCTGAGAACATGGAAGATGTGGATAAAATATGGATCCACGACTACCACCTCCTGCTCCTGCCACAAATGATTAAAGAAAGGTTCCCTGATGTCACTATCGGATTTTTTCTCCATATCCCTTTCCCATCGTTTGAGGTGTTCCGTATTTTACCTTGGCGGACAGAGATTATCAATGGTATGCTCGGTGCCGATTTGCTTGGCTTCCATACTTTTGATTATGAAAGGCACTTTATGAGCTCGGTACGCAGGCTGCTGGGCTACGATATACAGATCAATGAAATAAGCCTTCCCCGGCGGATTGTAAAAGTAGACAATTTCCCGATGGGGATTGATTACGATAAATTCCATGATGCAGCACTGGAGTCGCAAAAGAAATCAGTAAGGGATAAATCAGATGTCAGGAAAGAACTGGAACGTTTTTACTTATTGTACCCCGAAACCAAATTTATATTGTCAATAGACAGGCTTGATTATAGCAAAGGCTTGATCAACCGGCTAGAAGCATTTGAATATTTCTTACAGGAATACCCACAGTATCGAGATAAGGTAACACTGGTCTTACTTGCCGTCCCATCGAGGGTCGGGGTTGAACAATACCAGCAAATGAAAAGCGAGGTAGATGAGATAGTGGGGCGTGTAAACGGAAAATATTCATCGATAAACCGTACGCCAATTTGGTATTTTTATCGCTCCTTGCCCTTTCAAAACCTTGTTGATTTATACAATTATTGTGAAATAGCACTTATTACGCCAATCCGCGATGGCATGAACCTCGTTGCCAAAGAATTTATCGCATCTAAAACCGATGGCCGGGGGGTTTTAATTTTAAGCGAAATGGCCGGGGCTTCAAAAGAGATGAGCGAGGCCATAATTATCAACCCGAACGACAAGGCCCAAATTGCCGCAGCAATCCAAACCGCTATAGAAATGCCTGTTGAAGAACAAATTGAGCGGAACTCAATCCTACAAAACCGGTTAAAAAGATATAATGTTGAAAAATGGGCAAATGATTTTTTAAACAGCCTTGAAAAAGTTAAAATCCAAGAAAAGTTTTACTTGGCAAAAAAACTTACAAAAGCAACCCAAAAAGCACTGGTAAAAGACATATGTAAAGCAAAAAACAGGGTTTTCTTCCTAGATTATGACGGGACATTGACCGGGTTTAAAAACAATCCTGCACATGCAAAGCCAGATGAAGAACTTTACTCTTTGCTCGACATGCTTGACGCAAACCCCAAAAACAAGGTTGTTTTAATTAGCGGCCGAGACAAGCAAACATTTGAAAGATGGTTTGGGCATAAACATTATACCTTGGTGGTTGAACACGGTGTTTGGGTAAGGCACCCAGGAAAAGAATGGCAAATGATCGAACCCCTGGACGCTTCATGGAAAGAGAGCATACGGTCGGCCCTTGAGTCTTATGTCGACCGCACTCCTGGTTCGTTTATTGAAGAAAAAAACTATAGCCTTGTTTGGCACTACCGAAAATCGGATCCCGAACTTGGCATAAACAGGGCAATTGAGCTAAAAGACGAGCTGACCAGCCTCGTGGCGAACTTAAACCTCGAAATACTGGAAGGCAACAAAGTTGTAGAAATTAAAAACAGGGGGGTCAACAAGGGGTACGCTGCACAAAAATTGCTACACGAATCGCCGGCCGATAAAATTGTTGCAATTGGCGATGACTGGACAGATGAATTTTTATTCACAGAAATACCCGATTCAGCAATTACCATAAAAGTTGGGCTGGCCACAACCATTGCAAAATATAAAATTGAGAATGTTTCAGAAGTGCGAAACCTGTTAAGAGAACTGGTTTAACATGCCACCTGTCTTTAGCATTAGCCGGTGCGGGACTCCAACCACCGCCATGGCAAGATGAGCAAGAGTCCGCCCGCTTATTGTCTTTCTTTCCGTCAACCATTATGAACGTTATCATATTCGGGCCTATAGGACATCCGTCTTTTTAGAAAGTGTGTCCCGCAGACGGGTTTTCCCGTTAATTGGAAAATACTACTTTTGCCTTACAAAAATTTAAAATTTGGATTCATTTAAGAACATAAAAATTAGCGATTTCAGTTATGCCCTGCCAAGTTCAAAGATTGCAAAATACCCGTTACCGAACCGCGACAGCTCAAAATTACTGATTTGGAAAAATGGAAAAATAAGCCAGGATATATTTAAAAACGCTGCAGAATCACTGCCCGAAAACTCAATGCTCTTTTTTAACAACACACGGGTTATCCATGCGCGCATTTTTTTCAGGAAAGAAACCGGGGCTAAAATCGAAATATTTTGCCTTGAGCCGGTAGAGCCTGCCGACTATCAGGTTTCGTTCCAGGACACACAAAAGGTTAGCTGGAAATGCATGGTCGGAAATTCAAAAAAGTGGAAAACAGGGATACTGAAGAACAAAGTCAAAATAAATAACAAAACGGTCACCCTATGCGCTGAGAAAAAAGCACAGCTAGGGGATTCGTTCCTGGTTGAGTTTAGTTGGGACGGCAATTGTCATTTTTCTGAAATTATAGGGCATATAGGGCAACTCCCCATCCCCCCCTATTTGAACAGGGAAACCGAAAGCTCCGATGAGAAAAATTACCAAACCGTTTATGCAAAAATAGATGGTTCGGTAGCAGCGCCTACTGCTGGCTTACATTTCACGGAGAGTGTGCTTTCCCGCCTTTCTGAAAAAAATATAAAAACCAGGGAAATAACCCTGCACGTGGGAGCAGGGACTTTCCAGCCGGTAAAATCAGACACCATATCGGGGCATGCCATGCACCACGAGAAAGTGATCATTGAAAAAAACTGTATCAAATCGCTTATCGAAACCGGAGACAATATAATTGCCGTGGGAACTACATCGGTGCGGTCGCTTGAGAGTTTGTACTGGCTGGGGCTACAACTAGAAAACAAAACATTTAACACCAAGTTCCCTGAAGTACTGCAATGGGAGCCATATGAAAAAAAAGCAGCAATAGGCACAAAAAGAGCTTTACGGAATATCCTAGGTTACATTGAAAAAACGGGACAGGAAGAAATCCAGTTTTCTACGCAGATAATTATTTTGCCGGGCTACGATTTTAAAATGATAAAAGGTATGTTTACCAACTTTCACCAACCACAAAGCACACTGTTGCTTTTGATTAGTGCATTCTTGGGAGAAGGTTGGAGGGACGTTTATGATTTTGCCCTTGATAACAACTTCCGTTTTTTAAGTTATGGCGACAGTAACCTATACCTAAAATAATCGGTATTTTATAGAATGACCAATAAAAAAACAAATCCGCGACAGGGGACAAGCCCCTGCGCGGAAATGCTGTTGTCTGTTACTACATCTCACGATTACTAATCTTCGCTCTCTATAAAATAACTGTTATTTCTCAACAATATAATTTACTGTTATGTCCCCTACCTTAGTAACGCCATCTCCCAATGCCGTTAATTTAATCAAGATTACAACGGATTGTTCTTTTGCAACAGTAAGGGAAGAGGGATTCAGTGATATTAAGCCAGCTGCCCAATCATTACCACTGTTTGATATTTCTGTAAATGTTACCGTACTACCATCAACTGCAATAATATCAGCACCAACAATTGCAGAACCGGTAGTAGCAACAGCACTTGATTCTATAGTAATACCTGCGGCATCGAATTTTACAAAATTACTTGGTAAAACAAGCCTGAAATAAATCCCATATGCCTGCGCTGTGACTGTCGAATCAGTTGTCCACTGGTAGTAATTCATAAATTCATATGTACTCCGTGCATTATCAGAAGTCATCCATCCGCTGTGGTTTGGCTCAGAATCAATAGTGTCAAATACAGCTCCCGGATACTCTGCACTGAATACTACTTTAATTGTGTCGTAGCCCATCGCAGCCTCTACCGAATCTACAGACAGGTATGCTCCGCCATCGGAATTAACACTAATTAGGTTGCCGGTTGAATCACTCACTACCCGGAACTCTGTTGTATCACCAGGAACACCACTAGAGAACTTGTACACACTTTCGCCCAAGGAATCAAGGGATGCAACATACTGGCTGTCGCGGATAACGCCCACCAGGCTGTCGAGGAAACTCTGGCTGCTGAACAAGGTGTCGGTCATGCCTTCTATAAATATGCTGTCGCCAATCAAAGAATCCCGGATATCGCCAAAGAATGCGCTGTCGCTTGTTATTGCGGTTATAAATGTGCTGTCGGTTGCCAAGGTCGTTATAAATTGACTGTCAGTAGCCAAAGTGGTTGTAAACTGGCTATCGGTGGCCAAGGTCGTAACAAAAGTGCTATCGGTGGCCAAGTTTACCGCAAATGTGCTGTCGTGCGCCAGTGTCGTTGTAAATATACTGTCGGTGGCGAGGTTGACTGCAAATGTGCTGTCATGTGACAACGTAGTCGTAAACAAGCTGTCGGTTGCCAACGATACCTTAAAGGTGCTGTCTTTAACCAATGAGTCGCGGATATTGGAAAAAAGAGTACTGTCGCCCAATATGTCTATCGTGTCTATTTCTCCCAGTTCATTATAATAATAGTAGACACCGGCACTGTCTTCAATATAGGTAACGGTCTGGCTGTCGCGGATAACGCCCACCAGGCTGTCGAGGAAGCTCTGGCTGCCGAACAAGGTATCGGTCATGCCTTCTACAAACAGGCTGTCGCTTATCAAAGAATCACGGATATCGCCAAAGAATGCGCTGTCGCTTGTTATTGCGGTTATAAATGTGCTGTCGGTAGCCAAGGTCGTTATAAATTGACTGTCGGTAGCCAGTGTCGTCACAAATTGGCTGTCAGTCGCCAAAGTAGTAGTAAATATACTATCTGTAGCCAACGTAGTTGTGAAGATGCTATCCGTTGCAAGCGTGGTAGTAAATATACTGTCTGTTGCCAAAGTAGTGGTAAACTGGCTGTCGGTAGCCAACGTAGTCACGAATTGGCTGTCGGTAGCCAAAGTGGTTGTAAACTGGCTATCGGTGGCCAAGGTCGTAACAAAAGTGCTATCGGTGGCCAAGTTTACCGCAAATGTGCTGTCGTGCGCCAGTGTCGTTGTAAATATACTGTCGGTGGCGAGGTTGACTGCAAATGTGCTGTCATGTGACAACGTAGTAGTAAACAGGCTGTCGGTTGCCAACGATACCTTAAAGGTACTGTCTTTAACCAATGAGTCGCGGATATTGGCAAAAAGAGTACTGTCGCCCAATATGTCTATCGTGTCTATTTCTCCCATCTCATTATAGTAATAGTAGACACCGGCACTGTCCTCGATATAGGTCACGGTCTGGCTGTCGCGGATAACGCCCACCAAGCTGTCAAGGAAGCTCTGGCTGCCGAACAAGGTATCGGTCATCCCTTCGACAAACAGGCTGTCGCTTATCAAAGAATCACGGATATCGCCAAAGAATGCGCTGTCGCTTGTTATTGCAGTTATAAATGTACTGTCGGTAGCCAAGGTCGTCACAAATTGGCTGTCGGTCGCCAACGTAGTTGTGAAAATACTATCAGTTGCCAACGTAGTGGTAAAGATACTGTCGGTGGCCAAGGTGGTAGTAAAAATGCTATCGGTCGCCAGAGTAGTAGTGAATATACTGTCCGTTGCAAGCGTGGTAGTAAATATACTGTCTGTTGCCAATGTGGTTGTAAACTGGCTGTCGGTCGCTAATGTTGTTACAAAAGTACTGTCGGTTGCCAAGTTGACTGCGAATGTACTGTCATGTGCCAGAGTGGTCACAAACTGGCTGTCGGTCGCCAAGGTGGTAGAGAACAAGCTATCGGTAGCAAGGGTCGTAACAAATGTACTATCCGTGGCAAGGTTGACTGCGAACGTGCTGTCGTGTGACAAAGTAGTCGTAAACAAGCTGTCGGTTGCCAACGAGACCTTGAAGGTGCTGTCTTTAACCAATGAGTCGCGGATATTGGCAAAAAGAGTACTGTCGCCCAATATGTCTATCGTGTCTATTTCTCCCATCTCATTATAGTAATAGTAGACACCGGCACTGTCCTCGATATAGGTCACGGTCTGGCTGTCGCGGATAACGCCCACCAAGCTGTCAAGGAAGCTCTGGCTGCCGAACAAGGTGTCGGTCATCCCTTCGACAAACAGGCTGTCGCTTATCAAAGAATCACGGATATCGCCAAAGAATGCGCTGTCGCTTGTTATAGCTGTAATAAATGTACTGTCGGTAGCCAAAGTTGTCACAAATTGGCTGTCAGTCGCCAAGGTAGTAGTAAATATACTGTCTGTTGCTAACGTAGTGGTAAATATACTGTCAGTTGCTAACGTAGTGGTAAAGATACTATCAGTTGCTAACGTAGTGGTAAAGATACTGTCGGTGGCCAAGGTGGTAGTAAAAATGCTATCGGTCGCCAGAGTAGTAGTGAATATACTGTCCGTTGCAAGCGTGGTAGTAAATATACTGTCTGTTGCCAATGTGGTTGTAAACTGGCTGTCGGTCGCTAATGTTGTCACAAAAGTACTGTCGGTTGCCAAGTTGACTGCGAATGTACTGTCATGTGCCAGAGTGGTCACAAACTGGCTGTCGGTCGCCAAGGTGGTAGAGAACAAGCTATCGGTAGCAAGGGTCGTAACAAATGTACTATCCGTGGCAAGGTTGACTGCGAACGTGCTGTCGTGTGACAAAGTAGTCGTAAACAAGCTGTCGGTTGCCAACGAGACCTTGAAGGTGCTGTCTTTAACCAATGAGTCGCGGATATTGGCAAAAAGAGTACTGTCGCCCAATATGTCTATCGTGTCTATTTCTCCCATCTCATTATAGTAATAGTAGACACCGGCACTGTCCTCGATATAGGTCACGGTCTGGCTGTCGCGGATAACGCCCACCAAGCTGTCAAGGAAGCTCTGGCTGCCGAACAAGGTGTCGGTCATCCCTTCGACAAACAGGCTGTCGCTTATCAAAGAATCACGGATATCGCCAAAGAATGCGCTGTCGCTTGTTATAGCTGTAATAAATGTACTGTCAGTCGCCAATGTCGTCACAAATTGGCTGTCAGTCGCCAACGTAGTTGTGAAAATACTATCAGTTGCCAACGTAGTGGTAAAGATACTGTCCGTTGCAAGCGTGGTAGTAAATATACTGTCTGTTGCCAATGTGGTTGTAAACTGGCTGTCGGTAGCTAATGTTGTTACAAAAGTACTGTCGGTCGCCAAGGTGACAGCGAATGTACTGTCATGTGCCAGAGTGGTCACAAACTGGCTGTCGGTGGCCAAGGTGGTAGAGAACAAGCTATCGGTAGCAAGGGTCGTAACAAATGTACTATCCGTGGCAAGGTTGACTGCGAACGTGCTGTCGTGTGACAAAGTAGTCGTAAACAAGCTGTCGGTTGCCAACGAGACCTTGAAGGTGCTGTCTTTAACCAATGAGTCGCGGATATTGGCAAAAAGAGTACTGTCGCCCAATATGTCTATCGTGTCTATTTCTCCCATCTCATTATAGTAATAGTAGACACCGGCACTGTCTTCAATATATGTCACGGTCTGGCTGTCGCGGATAACGCCCACCAAGCTGTCAAGGAAGCTTTGGCTGCCGAACAAGGTGTCGGTCATCCCTTCGACAAACAGGCTGTCGCTTATCAAAGAATCCCGGATTCCACCGAAGAATGCACTGTCGCTTGTTATTGCAGTTATAAATGTGCTGTCGGTTGCCAAGGTCGTCACAAATTGGCTGTCAGTCGCCAAAGTGGTAGTAAATATACTGTCTGTTGCCAAAGTAGTGGTAAACTGGCTATCGGTGGCCAAGGTCGTAACAAAAGTGCTATCGGTGGCCAAGTTTACCGCAAATGTGCTGTCGTGTGCCAGTGTCGTTGTAAATATACTGTCGGTGGCGAGGTTGACTGCGAATGTACTGTCATGTGCCAGAGTGGTCACAAACTGGCTGTCGGTCGCCAAGGTGGTAGAGAACAAGCTATCGGTAGCAAGGGTCGTAACAAATGTACTATCCGTGGCAAGGTTGACTGCGAACGTGCTGTCGTGTGACAAAGTAGTCGTAAACAAGCTGTCGGTTGCCAACGAGACCTTGAAGGTGCTGTCTTTAACCAATGAGTCGCGGATATTGGCAAAAAGAGTACTGTCGCCCAATATGTCTATCGTGTCTATTTCTCCCATCTCATTATAGTAATAGTAGACACCGGCACTGTCCTCGATATAGGTCACGGTCTGGCTGTCGCGGATAACGCCCACCAAGCTGTCAAGGAAGCTTTGGCTGCCGAACAAGGTGTCGGTCATCCCTTCGACAAACAGGCTGTCGCTTATCAAAGAATCCCGGATTCCACCGAAGAATGCACTGTCGCTTGTTATTGCAGTTATAAATGTGCTGTCGGTTGCCAACGTAGTAGTAAAGATACTATCAGTTGCCAACGTAGTGGTAAACTGGCTGTCGGTAGCTAATGTTGTTACAAAAGTACTGTCGGTCGCCAAGGTGACAGCGAATGTACTGTCATGTGCCAGAGTGGTCACAAACTGGCTGTCGGTCGCCAAGGTGGTAGAGAACAAGCTATCGGTAGCAAGGGTCGTAACAAATGTACTATCCGTGGCAAGGTTGACTGCGAACGTGCTGTCGTGTGACAAAGTAGTCGTAAACAAGCTGTCGGTTGCCAACGAGACCTTGAAGGTGCTGTCTTTAACCAATGAGTCGCGGATATTGGCAAAAAGAGTACTGTCGCCCAATATGTCTATCGTGTCTATTTCTCCCATCTCATTATAGTAATAGTAGACACCGGCACTGTCCTCGATATAGGTCACGGTCTGGCTGTCGCGGATAACGCCCACCAAGCTGTCAAGGAAGCTTTGGCTGCCGAACAAGGTGTCGGTCATCCCTTCTATAAATATGCTGTCGCCCAATAACGAATCCCTGATATTGCCAAAAAATGTGCTGTCGCCAGTTATGGCAGTTATAAATGCACTATCGGTCGCCAACGTGGATGTAAAGATACTGTCGGTCGCCAACGTAGTAGTAAAAATACTGTCTGTTGCCAACGTAGTGGTAAAGATACTATCGGTTGCTAACGTAGTAGTAAAGATACTATCGGTTGCCAACGTAGTTGTGAAAATACTGTCGGTCGCCAACGTAGTGGTAAAGATACTATCGGTCGCAAGCGTAGTAGTAAAGATACTGTCTGTCGCTAACGTAGTTGTGAAAATACTATCGGTCGCCAACGTAGTTGTAAAGATACTATCGGTGGCCAGAGTGGTAGTAAAGATACTGTCTGTCGCTAACGTAGTTGTGAAAATACTGTCTGTCGCCAGCGTAGTAGTGAAAATACTATCTGTTGCCAACGTAGTAGTAAAAATACTGTCGGTTGCCAACGTGGTTGTGAAAATACTGTCTGTCGCCAGAGTGGTAGTGAAAATACTGTCTGTTGCCAACGTGTGGTAAAGATACTGTCTGTTGCTAACGTAGTTGTAAAGATACTATCGGTCGCCAACGTAGTTGTAAAAACACTGTCTGTTGCCAACGTGGTGGTAAAGATACTATCGGTGGCAAGCGTGGTTGTGAAAATACTGTCTGTCGCCAATGTAGTAGTAAAGATACTGTCTGTTGCCAGAGTGGTAGTAAAGATACTGTCTGTCGCTAACGTAGTTGTGAAAATACTGTCTGTTGCCAACGTGGTAGTAAAGATACTATCGGTTGCTAACGTAGTTGTAAAGATACTATCGGTCGCCAACGTGGTTGTAAAGATACTATCTGTTGCCAACGTAGTGGTGAAAATACTGTCTGTTGCCAACGTGGTGGTAAAGATACTATCGGTTGCCAGCGTAGTAGTGAAAATACTGTCTGTTGCCAACGTAGTAGTGAAAATACTATCTGTGGCCAACGTAGTGGTGAAAATACTGTCTGTCGCTAACGTAGTTGTGAAAATACTGTCTGTTGCTAACGTAGTAGTAAAGATACTATCTGTGGCCAGAGTGGTAGTGAAAATACTGTCTGTCGCCAGAGTGGTAGTAAATATACTATCGGTCGCAAGCGTAGTAGTAAAGATACTATCTGTGGCAAGCGTGGTAGTAAAGATACTATCTGTGGCCAACGTGGTTGTAAAAATACTGTCTGTCGCCAACGTGGTTGTGAAAATACTGTCTGTCGCCAGCGTAGTAGTGAAAATACTGTCTGTTGCCAACGTAGTGGTAAAGATACTATCTGTCGCCAACGTGGTTGTAAAGATACTATCTGTCGCCAGAGTGGTAGTAAAGATACTGTCAGTAGCTAACGTAGTTGTGAAAATACTATCGGTGGCAAGCGTGGTGGTAAATGTACTATCAGTAGCCAGTGTAGTAGTAAAGATACTGTCTGTGGCAAGCGTAGTGGTAAATGTACTGTCAGTTGCCAAAGTAGTAGTAAACAAACTATCGGTTGCCAACGTAGTCGAAAAAATACTATCGGTGGCAAGCGTGGTGGTAAATGTACTATCAGTAGCCAGTGTAGTAGTAAAGATACTGTCTGTGGCAAGCGTAGTGGTAAATGTACTGTCAGTTGCCAAAGTAGTAGTAAACAAACTATCGGTTGCCAACGTAGTCGAAAAAATACTATCGGTAGCAAGCGTGGTGGTAAATGTACTATCAGTAGCCAGTGTAGTAGTAAAGATACTGTCTGTGGCAAGCGTAGTGGTAAATGTACTGTCAGTTGCCAAAGTAGTAGTAAACAAACTATCGGTTGCCAACGTAGTCGAAAAAATACTATCGGTAGCAAGCGTGGTGGTAAATGTACTATCAGTAGCCAGTGTAGTAGTAAAGATACTGTCTGTGGCAAGCGTAGTGGTAAATGTACTGTCAGTTGCCAAAGTAGTAGTAAAGATACTGTCAGTAGCCAATGTGGTAGTGAACAAACTATCGGTTGCCAAAGATGTCATAAATATACTGTCGGCCAATAAGGTATCCCTTAGGCCGTCAGTAAAATTGCCGTTGCTCAATATAGTGTCGCCAAACAGAGACATGATACCGACTATATCTATAACGTATTGTGCATTGTCTTCGTTATAATAGGAATAAGTCCCGTCAGAATTGTACAGCAACGTAGTTTGTGTCTCGTACATTTTCACAAGGGAGGAGATCCCATCGCGAAAATCTTCATTGCCTATCAGCGTGTCACCAAGGGTCCCAATAAAAGTTGTATTGGAAAGCAAGCTGTCTTCGACATAGTCCATATCCAAGGCAACATGCGCTTCCTGTAAAAGTGCGGAATCGCCATTGGTTATAACGAACCCGCCATCATTGACCAGCCCCTTGCCTTTTATAAGCCCGCTTTGGATAGCATTGATTATAGCTGTTTGCAATTGGTTCGCATCAACAACCTGAGACCAACTGCCGGCATTTTCATCCCAGGCATAAATACCTTTAGGCTGTGCATCCGATACATTATATACAATCATCCCATTAACAGACCCCCCATCAAGAGTCCATACACCCAGATCACTTAATTCTATCCGGGGCAATCTTAGTCCCTTGCTAGTGCTTTCTAACTCAAGAAGGGAACCCTCTGCTATATTAGTAGGATCGTCCCCTATCTTTACTTGTGCTCCTACTTGTACCGTAACTGTTGTTAGTAGTACCAGTATGCCAAAAAAAAGTAGATGTCTCACTTTCATATTTTCACTTTTATATTCATTATTATCAGTACACTACATTAGGCAAAGCCTAAATATTTTACTTCAGGAAAATTTAATTTAGTAATTTTATGCGCCTAGTTTTGGCTCAATTTTTATTTCATAATTAATTACTAAAAACCATTTTTTGTGGATCGCCATGTTTTATGTTTGTATCTAGCAACGTATAAAACCTGGATTGATGAAAAAATTTATATTTATTAAATTTACTGTTTAACGATCACTGTTTCAAAAGTTTGCCGTTCATGTTTACATGTTGTTAACTATTTAAATTTATATTCCACATACAATTTAAAAAAAATTGTTAATTTTTGCAAATGTTTTTAACAGCCACTGTAACAGTGTATTTTTTTGAGGAAGGCTGTTGCACCCGTTAGGTAAATGGAGAACTGTTGCGACATAAAAGAAACAGAGGTCTTTTCTTTTTTTCCAAATAATTAAGCAAACCTTTAATTAATGAAGTTGTTACGTATAATATTTTTGTCCCCCTTGGCTTTGTTGCGCCTTATTTTTGTCGTTTTTATGTCGGGCTATGTTGTAACTGTCGGCTGGTTTTGGTTTACTTTTTTGGGGTTTAGCCAACGCCTTCAACAATGGGTTATGCGGACCTGGGGGAAAAGCATCATGTTTTTCCTTGGAATAAAAATTGACAGTAACAGCCTGCCAGTAAACAACAATTTCATTTTAATGCCCAACCACCGTAGTTATATAGACATTTTTATTGTTGCAGGGCTCACCCCATCTGCATTAGTAGGTAAGGCAGAACTGAAAAAATGGCCTTTTGGGAAAGCTGGGGCCAGGGTCACCAACTCAATCCTTGTTGACCGCTCAGAAATAAAAAGTATGTTAAAAACCATGCATCAAATAAAAAACTCTGTAAACCAAAACATACCGGTCACCCTTTTTCCCGAAGGGACTACATTCAAAGGGCCTCTTACCAAACCTTTTAAAAACGGCAGTTTTAAAATTGCCGCAGACACAGGAATCCCTATTATCCCAATGGCAATTCATTATAAAGACGAAAACAATGCCTGGGTGGGGGACGACACATTCCTAGGACACTTTTTCAGGCAAATGGGAAGGCTCTCTTCCAAAGTATCTATACGCTATGGCACCCCCGTAAGCAATACTGATTACAAAAGCCTACAAGCAAGCGTAAAAGAACAGATTGACAACATGCTTATAAAATTAAATAAGGAAGCATAGTATTTAAATAAAAAAAACAGTGGCAGCAACTAACTGGCCATTATTGGTTATTGAACACAGGTTTGTTTTTATTTATAGTTCCTGTTCACCACATGCCACATACTGGCTTGCTTAAAATTTTGCTTGCATACCTTGCAAACGGGCAAACTAACCGTTATTTAACAAACAGTTGACGTATTTATTCGATGTTTTTGTTGCTTAATCTTTTTTAACATTTTTTAAAAGAAGCCGGATAACGATAAATATCAGCAAACCTAAGCAAACCAGCCCATCTGAAAATCACTATAAATCAACCCATTGCTAATTAATTTTCATATTATTTATTTTATTAACATATCTCTTTATAAATTATATCTAATTCTCAATTTTAAAATCATTTGCATTTTGCAAAAAATCATTTAAAATTTGAAATACATTGTTTTTTAAGGTTATGGTTTATCACTTTAAAATACATTCTCAAGAACTGACCGATTTCCAAATGGAAATCCAAATGAACGAAAAACATACGTTTTTCAATTTTCACCGTGCCATACAAAATTGTTTGGGCTTTGAACCCTGCCAGTTGGCTTCATTTTTTGTTTCTGATAAAAAATGGAAAAAGCTAAGGGAAATATCTTTGCTTGACATGGGCGTAAACGGAGGGGCATATCTTATAATGCAAAAAACCAAACTATCTGAGCTCATTAATTCAAAAGGGCAGAAACTTATATACACTTTTGATTTTTTTCACGACAGATCATTTTATATAGAACTAACTGGAATTATTATGGAACAAAATCTGAATGAACCGTTAGTCATCCTAAGGACAGGTGAGTCGCCGGTACAAATCCTCGGCATAGAAGATGCCAAAGATAACGAACCGGCCACAAAACAAGAGGAAGAAGTTTTTATGGATTTTGGTGAATTGGAAGACTACACCGAAATTTTTGGGGACATGGATGACTTTTAGGGTTCAAGATTGTAACGGCTAATTAATTTTAGGACCAGACTTCAGACTGTTCAATTAATTTTGAGCAGTCTTTTTTTGTTTATTAGATTTGTAACTTTATATATGCAAAAGACATTAATTATTGTAACAGGGCCCACAGGGATCGGGAAAACAAAACTGGGGATATACATAGCCCGCCATTTTAAGACTGAAATCGTTTCAGCCGACTCAAGACAAATTTTCAAGGAGCTCTCCATTGGGACAGCTGTCCCCTCAACCGAAGAACTTTTAATGGCAAAACACCATTTTATACATTCCCATTCTATTTCAGAAAATTACAATGCAAGCAAATACGAAAACGAAGCCTTGCCATTACTGGACAGATTGTTTCAAATGCACAATGAAGTAATTATGGTTGGCGGCTCAATGCTTTATATTGATGCTGTTTGCAAGGGGATCGACATTATCCCCGATGCAGACCCGGAAATAAGGGAGGCATTAAAAATAAGGTTAGTACAGGAAGGCGTTGAAAGTTTGCGCTTACAATTAAAAAAACTTGACCCGGTGTATTACAACCAGGTAGATTTAAAAAACCCTGCCCGGATTATCCATGCCCTGGAGATCTGCCTAACTACAGGCAAACCATATTCTTCGTTCAGGACAAACCAAATAAAAGAACGACCTTTTAAAATAATAAAAACAGGGTTAAACTGCGACAGGGAAATTTTGCACCAAAAAATCAACCTGCGTGTCGACAATATGGTCAAAGACGGGCTTGAAGAAGAGGCAAGGGGCGTTTATCCGCTGAAGCACCTTAACGCACTGAACACTGTTGGCTACCGCGAATGGTTTGCTTTTTTCGATGGGGAAATATCTCGCGAAAAGGCCATCGGGCTTATAAAAAGGAACTCGCGCCGTTATGCCCGGAAACAAATCACATGGTTTGGCAAAGACCCCGGAACAAAATGGTTTGAACCTGGGCAGGAAAACGAAATAATAGAAACCATTGAAAAACAAATAAAAAAACACCCGGGGACAATTCCACAAGCAATTGACCACTAACGATGCCCCTCATGTTGGACAAGTATTGATTGGTGAAAAAAAATAGATATTTTAGCAGGGGGAAAAAGAAGAAACCGGCAAGAATTTATATATTCAGGATCTTTTATCTTATCAAAAAAAAGGACAAAAAAAGTGCAACATTTTACACAGGCAGAAATAAGCTATATTGAAGATCGTTACCAGGATTTCTTGAAAGAGATACAGGGCAAATTCGACAAAGGGAGGTTGGAACGGATCGAAAAAGCTTTCCGCTTTGCCAATGCTGCCCACGACGGCATAAAAAGAAAATCGGGAGAGCCTTATATCATCCACCCCATTGCCGTTGCAAAAATCGTTGCCAAAGATATAGGTCTTGGGGCAACCTCTATTGTGGCATCGCTCCTTCACGATGTTGTGGAAGATACGGAATATACAGTTGCCGACATTGAAAATATGTTTGGCAAAAAAGTTTCCCGCATTGTTGACGGGCTGACAAAACTTTCTGGCGATTTCGATTCGAGGCAGGTTCTCACACTCAAAAAAATATTGATGACCCTTTCGGACGATGTAAGGGTAATCCTGATCAAAATTGCCGACCGTTTGCACAACATGCAAACCCTCGACTCTATGATGCCCCACCAGAAAATAAAAATCTCAGGAGAGACATTATTTTTATATGTCCCGCTGGCACACCGCTTAGGCTTGTATGCAATAAAAAACAAACTCGAAGAACTCAGCTTTAAATACAAGCACCCCGAAGAATACGACAAAATCACTTACCTCCTCCACAACCAGGAAGAAAAACGCAATTACCTTGTAAAAAAATTCATAACGCCCATTTACGAAAGGTTACAATCTGAAAAAATTGAATGCACCGTTTCCCACCGTCTGAAATCGACCTATTCTATATGGCAAAAAATGCAAAAGAAAGGGGTCTCATTCAACGAAATTTACGATTTGCTTGCAATAAGGATAGTAATAAAGGCAAAGCCCGAGATTTCAGAAAAAAGGCAATGTTTCGATGTACTTTCCATTGTTACAGACATTTACAAACCCAAGCCCGACAGGATCCGCGACTGGATAACCATCCCCAAGGTAAACGGTTACGAGTCGTTACACGTAACGGTAATGGGGCCGCAGGGAAAATGGGTAGAAGTCCAGATAAGGACCGAACGCATGGACGAGATAGCAGAACGCGGCTTTGCGGCCCATTACCGGTATAAAGACATCAGCACCTACGAAAGCGAACTGGAAACCTGGATCGAGCGTATCCGCGACCACCTCCAAAACCCCGAATCGGACGCTTTTGAATTTCTTGACGATTTTAAACTGAATTTATTTTCAACCGAAATCAACGTTTTTACCCCGAAAGGAGACATGGTTACCATGCCCATGGGGGCAACCGTCATCGATTTTGCTTATGAAATACATACAGAGCTGGGTAATAAATGTATCGGCGCGAAAATCAACCAGAAACTGGCAAGTGTTAGCCATGTGCTGCAAAACGGCGACCAGGTTGAGATAATATCCTCCGAAAACCAGAGGCCCAAACTAAAATGGCTGAAGATATCCACTACGGCAAAAGCACACGCCAAAATAAAAGACGCTTTTAAGCTGGAAAAAAAAGCACATATTGAAAAAGGCAAAGAAATAGTAGAGGAAGCCATAAAAAATACAAGCTCCCCATTAACCTCAAACAACCTAAAAAAAATAATAGCACATTACAACCTTAATAACAAAGAACAGCTATACTCTGAAGTAGGCATGGGTTTCCTCGAACTGGAAGACATAGGCATCATACTGGGTAGGAAATCAAAAAACAAACTGGTCAAATACTGGAACATTACTTTCAGCCGAAGGAAAAAAGAGGAAGGAACAGAAAACAACGGGGAGGAGGAGAAACAAAAAACAGGTGAAAAAATAGACAGGAAAAAACCTTTCATATTAAAAGAAGGACAGGACAACATAAAATATTCGCTGGCAAAATGTTGCAACCCCATACCCAAAGAAAAAGTAATTGGATATATCAGCTCCGACGACCATATAATCATCCACAAGACCGGCTGCAAGGAAATTGAGAAATTCCTGTCGAGCCAAGGGGGGCGGATAGTTGCTGTAGAATGGACAACATTTAAAAAACAATCGTTCCTGACCCGCTTAAGGCTAGAAGGATTCGACCGCGTTGGCATCGTGAACCAAGTTACCAACGTAATCTCAAAAGAACACAACATAAACATGCGTTCAGTAAAGTTCGACACCAATGAAGGCATTTTTGAAGGCGACCTATTCCTATATATCCATAATGCAGACGATTTAAACAACCTTATTGCCAGTTTAAACAAAATAAAAGGTATAGATACAGTTTCCAGGGTCGAAAACCTTTACGATTAAACAAAATCATTATATTAATAATAAAAAAAAGTCTTATTTTTAAGGACTATTTTAAATTGGTTTAATTATGAATAGCCATAAGACAAGAGAGGCGGTAAGGAACATGTTTACCGAATACCTGGAAACAAACGGGCATAGGAAAACACCCGAAAGGTTTGCAATTCTCGAAGAAATATATTCGAGAGAAGGGCATTTCGACATAGAGTCTCTCTATATTTCAATGAAAAACAAAAACTACAGGGTAAGCCGCGCCACATTGTACAACACAATAGATCTGCTGCTCGACTGCAAATTGGTGGTAAAGCACCAGTTTGGGAAAAACATGGCACAGTTCGAAAAAGCTTTTGCAACCATGCAGCACGACCACATGATAGACACTACCACCGGCAAGGTCATTGAATTTTTCGACCCTAGGATCAGGGAAATTATCGAAGACGCATGCCTGAAAAACAATTTCAAGTTATCGCACCATACCCTTTATATATATGGCGAAAATATAAAGTGACCAGGCTCGGGCAAGCCAAGTCCAAGCGGTATTTTTTTTCAATGTCCCATTCCCGGCAATATAACCTTATGGATATTCCCCTTATATCTTAATATTTTATAAAATCCTGATTGTTTGGGGACTATTTGTTACCACAAATAAAAAATATTTGTACTTTTAAATGCTTAAATGGTAAGCCGTGAGAATTTTATCAGCACGATTGAATTTTCACGGTTTTGTATGTAAAAGCCTCCCCAGAAAAGGATGGAAGGCAACGGGAATTGTAAAACAAAAAAAACTACGGATGAAGGTAGATGTATTGTTAGGCCTGCAATGGGGCGACGAAGGAAAAGGCAAAATTGTTGACGTATTAACACCAAAATATGACGTTATAACCAGGTTCCAGGGCGGGCCAAACGCCGGGCATACGTTGGAGTTCGGCAACATTAAGCAAGTATTGCACACAATCCCTTCAGGCATTTTCAGGGAAAACAAGATAAACATAATCGGCAACGGCGTTGTTATAGACCCGGTTATTTTCAAAAAAGAAATCGAGTCGTTGAAAAAAATCGGCTTCGACATATCCAAAAACCTGTACATTTCAAAAAAAGCGCATTTGATATTGCCCACCCACAGGCTTTTGGATGCAGCATCGGAACAGAAAAAAGGCAAAACAAAAATTGGTTCTACTTTAAAAGGCATCGGTCCTACATATAAAGACAAAATCGGCAGGGAAGGACTACGTGTAGGCGACTTGCTCTTGAATTTTGAGGAAAAATACAATTCAAGGGTAGAAAACCACAAAATCATGCTGAAAGAATTTTTCAAATATGATTTCGAAAAAGAATTGGAAACCTGCGAAAAAGAATGGATGGACGGCATAGAAATGCTCAAGTCTTTCGAATTTGTCGATAGCGAACAGATGATCAACAACATACTGAAAGAAGACAAATCGGTACTGGCAGAAGGCGCACAGGGAACACTGCTCGACATCGACTTTGGTTCTTACCCGTTCGTTACAAGCTCGAACACCATTTGTGCGGGCGCGTGTACCGGGTTGGGCATAGCCCCTCAAAAAATAGACAAAGTGTTCGGCATTTTTAAAGCATATTGCACACGGGTCGGCATGGGACCGTTCCCTACCGAACTGTTCGATGAAACAGGCAAAGAACTCAGGGACGCTGGACACGAATACGGATCCACTACCGGGAGGCCGAGGCGTTGCGGATGGCTGGATCTTGTTGCCCTGAAGTATTCAGTGATGATCAACGGGGTCACGGAACTAATCATGATGAAAGCCGATGTTTTGGACAAATTTGAAACCATAAAAGTTTGCGTTGGCTACGAAATTGACGGAGAAGTTGTCGAATATTTCCCATTCGAACTCAACGACGACGTAAAACCAATTTACGTTGAACTGCCCGGATGGCAAACAGATTTGACAAAGATCAAGCACCAAAACGAATTTCCCGAAGAGCTGAACAATTACATCAACTTTATCGAGGAAGAAACTGGGATACCGGTTTCGATAGCATCGGTAGGGCCCAACAGGGAACAAACAATATTCTTGTCGGAATAATTAATCAGTTCAAGCAATTTCTAAAAAAATCGGCATCGAACATTTTAATATGTACAATATCCCCTTCTTTAAATAAATCAGGGTCAAACTGCCCTTGTTTTATAAACTTTTGGTCAATTGCGGTGATTTTAAATTCGGTACGGCGGTTAGCCTGATGTTCTTCTTCGGTACAAGCCACCCCGTCTGCACATCGGTTGACCAATTTTGTTTCTCCGTATCCTTTTGCCGTTATCCTGTATGGGGCAACCCCCTGAAGGATAATGTACCGTACCGCCGACTCAGCCCTTTTCCTGGAGAGTTCCATGTTGTAGGCATACGATGCCCTAGAATCTGTATGCGACGACAATTCAGCCTGAATCGGATATTGTTTCATAATTTGCACCAAATTGTCCAAAGGCGGCCTCGCATCGTCCCGGATGAACCATTTGTCCAAATCGTAATAAATGTTTTCCACCGTAAAAACCTGATCTACTTCCAGCTTGGCAAGGAGCAGATCCTGGGGGACATCAAATTTTGTTGCCGTTTCGTTTTCAGGTGTCCTGAAGAAAGTACAATCATAAATGAACCCGTTTTTCATGGCCTTGGCAACGTAAGGCGTGTCAAAATCAAGAGGGGTTTCGTAGCTCCCGTCTTTCTTGGTTTTTAGCACTAGCACACCTTCGCTGCCCGGATTAAATACAAAAACGGTTGCCATTTCAAGGGGGGCTTTCGTTTTTTTATCTTTCACCAAGCCGCGTACCAACAGTTTTGTTTCCTCTTTAAGCTCCCGCTCAAGTCCCTCTTCTTGTTCTTTTTCTTTGTCGGCACGTTTCAAATTCCGAAAAGCGTAAATGTCATCAGAACCTTCCCCCTCCGGCCTGTTTGAACTAAAAAAGCCTCCGTCAAGATCTTTGTTTAGAAGGATCCCAAAATCATCGTATGACGAATTTATCGGCATTTTCAGGTTCTCCGGCTCCATCCATCCGTCAGGGGAAAGGGCAGACTGAAAAATATCCAAACCACCATAGCCCAAATGCCCTTCCGAAGAAAAAAACAAAACAGAATCGTTTGCCCAGAAAGGGAAGACTTCATTTCCAAGGGTATTTACCCCCTCCCCCAGATTGACCGGCTCTGCCCACTTCCCTCCAACAAACGAACTCATGTACAGATCAGAGCCTCCGAAACCTCCTGGCATGTCAGACGAAAAAATCATCTTATCGCCATTCGCCGATAACGTAGGGTGGGCAACGGAATATTCTCTACTGTTGAAAGGGAAAGCTGAATATTTAGCCCCACCCCCGTTTTTGTCAAGCCTCGCCGAATAAATCTGCAACAGGTAAGTTTTTATTTTGCCTTCATCTTTCTTTGCGTTCCTTTTTGTTGTCCGGGTAATATAAATACTGCTTAAATCGGGAGAAAAACAAACCGGGCCATCGTGGTACGAATGGTTAAAATTCCCTTCCATTCGGGCAGGGAAGCCCATTGCCCCCCAAAAATTGCCGGAGTATTCAGGTTCCGAGCAATACAAATTTAGAAACCCGAAGTTTGTCCACCCATAAGTATCCTTATCAAGCATGTCTTCTCTGCGGTCAGAAGCAAAAACAAGTCCGTCACGGTAAAATACCGGGCAAAAATCAGAATACTTAGAGTTAATAGATCTTGCATTTTTGACTTCGGCCATCTCTGGCAAGTCTAGCCATTTCTGAATATCGACACAAAACTGGTAATATTGTTTCCCGTTTAAGCTATCTGGAAGCAACTTTGCAAAGGTTTGAAATGCATCGGCAGCTTCGTTATATGCGCCCAAGCTCCTTAATGATTGACCGAGATAATAATAATTTATTGGATCTGCCCCGTTAACGAGAACTGCTTTCCCGTACCATTTGCGGGCTTCTGAAAAATTACTGGTAAGCCGATAGCAATCGGCAAGACGCTGCACCGAAATGATCCTGTCCGCTTTGTCTGAAGATTCGACACTCCTCAGATAATAAGGGATAGCTTCGGCATACTGATATAACTCGAAATATTTATTTGCCTTCCGAATTTGAGAAAAAACATGAAAGTTGGAGACAGCTACCAACAGAAACAGAAGATATATATTCTTTATTTTCATAATCCAAAATTCTGGTTTTGTCTATTCTTGATATTAAAAGTACCTTGGAGTTTTCATCCTTTCATTATTATTTAAAATGTCAAAACCAAGCCTAAATTCATGAGAACCGTTATTGTAATATTGCAGTTCGTTCAAATACAGATCGAAAGAATACCCGAGCCGGACAGCCTTTGTGATTTGGAACTCGGTTAAAAAAACCACGGCTTTTTCTGTGCGAAAAGAAGTGCCAATCCAGAAAACATCGTTAAAAATAAAACTTGCGTTAAAATCCATTTGAAAAGGGGCATTCCTAACATATTTTGCAAGCATTGAAGGACGGAAAGTCATTTTGTCGTTTACAGGGACAGCACAGCCTGCCATCCCGTAAAAATGCCTTAGCAGCAAAGAAAACGACGATTTACCGTCAACCTCGGCAAGCCCATATTCATTTTCCAGCAACTGCTTTGATGACAGTCCGGCAAAAAACCGGCGACTTTGGTAATAAACACCTACGTTTGCGTCTGGCGTAACCCTTCTGACCTCTTGGTGGTCGAACATATAATCGGGATATTGGGTGTTGATAACATGCCAATTAAAATCAAAATACTTAATTCCGCCCTGAAGCCCGAAAGAGAACCACCCTTTCTGTGTCCTTATCCGGTAGGCATAAGTAGCCATTGCCCCCTGGTTTATTGAAGGACCAAGGGCATCCCTGTAAACATAAGCCCCAAACCCAACTTTTTTATTGTTTAGGATTGTATGAAAAGCCAATGTCGTTGTTTTGGGCGCACCCTCAATCCCAACCCATTGGTGCCTATGGAGCACATCTACGGTAAAAACCTCGCGGCTGCCCGCATAGGCGGGGTTGACCAAAAGCTTATTAAACATGTACTGTGAAAATAATGCATCCTGTTGGGCATACACAGAGAAGTTTATTAAAAGCATAAAAGCCAGTACTATTTTTTTCATCTTGTAATGTTTTATCTGATTTTTATGTTTAAACTAATTATCGCTTCGGATATGTACCCAACCGGTATATGTGTCCGCATTCTTTATCTTGACTATATAATAATACGTCCCGTCAGGCAACCGTTTATCCTGTTTGTTGGTCCCATCCCATACCACAGAAGTATTATCGTAATCCTGCAATTCCTTGACCGTATCGCCCCAACGGTTAAAAATCAAGACCTCGTTTTCAGGGAAATTTTCAATGCCTTCAATTTGCCAGTTGTCATTTACGCCATCCCCATTTGGAGTGAAAGCGTTAAAAAAGGTAAGCAACTCGTCCGATTCGTTTTTAACTACAATAGTTATGCTGTCTTCTCCTACACAACCGCTTAAAATATCACTTACCGTAACCACAAATTCCTGGTTAGATGTAAGTTCATAGGTTTCCGTATAATCCGATTTGGGAGAGAAAACAAGAGAAGGAGGGCTCCATGAGTAGGAATAAGAACCCGAACCGTTTTCTACATCCACATTGAGCGTTGTTGACGTGTTATGATAAATTGTATCATCGCCCCCCGCGTTTACAATTAGTTCGTCATACACTACAAGGACGGTTTCATCAGACACGGTATCGGTATCACAAGAACCCACTCCGGAGACTGTTGCCGACAATGTAATTTCACCGGTTTCTCCTGTGCCCGGATAATATACCGGGGTTAAGGTATTCCCGCCAACGAACGTCCCCTCGCCGCTTGTTTCCCACAAAATACTTTCCCAATAAGCTGCAAATGCCCCATCTATCATAACGGCCTGCCCGTAACAACTATGCAAGTCTGCTCCGGCATCTATTTGCGGAGCTTGGGAGATTGAAAGTACCATGTCGTCTGAAACGCTTGCACATGAAGAAGAAGACGTTATGGTAAGGGTTACTGTTCCATCAAGAATATCCGATTGGCTTGGGACATAAACCGGGTTTATCAAGGAGGGATCTACAAAATGCCCTGTCCCGCTGGTTGTCCATTCAATTGCCGCAAAGGCTGAAGCAGTAGCTTCGAAAATGTAAAACGAATCATTTTCACAAATCGAAGAATTTGGACCTGCGCCAGGAGCCAAGGCATCTTGGTCTGCAATTACCCGTACCGTTTGCCAGCAAACGGAATAATTCCCGGCAGCGTCAGTAACTTTCCATTCAATGCGGCTAGTACCGTTCATAAATGTATAATTTAAATCAGAAGAAGTATTTTCGTTGCTCATTGTGTTGTCCGGTGCATAAACAGTGTAAGTAATTGCATCAGGCGTGCCAGGGCAATCATCAGAATAGTCAGGCACTACAAGTTCAACGTCAGCATCGCATTCCCCCTGCTGTGCAGTTATGACTATATCGTCTTGGCACTCAATAATCGGTGCTTCGCTATCGATAATGGTTACGGTAAAACTACAGTCCCATCTTTGCCCACTTGTGTTTTCGATTATTTCATAATAAACAGTGCTTGTACCGAGTTCAAAGACATAGCCACTTACATCGTCCGTCCCCGACCTGATAGTCCCGTCAGGGTTTTTAACATGCCACAAAATAGATGCAGAACAATTACTGTTTGCAAGTAATGGAGACAGGCTGTTCGCCGGAGATGCCCACGTGCAAGTTCCTTTATCATTTGATTTTTCAATATTTGGCTGGCAAACAATAACCGGGGCTTCTGTGTCAAGTACCGCAATGTTAAAGCTACAAGCCGACTTATTGCCAGAAGCATCGACAGCCTCATATTTTATCACATAAATCCCTGCGCCCAACATCGTCCCCTGGGCAGGGCCACTAATTTGGGCAACAATCACATCTGAGCATTCGTCGAGTGCAACCGGGATACTCCAAATTGCACCGCCTTTACAAGTCCCCGGGAATAAACCGACCGTATAAGTAACCCCTGATGGACAATTCACAAAATATGGAGCTTCATTGTCGATTACCGTAACGGTATAATTACAAGTCACTGTATTTCCTGCATAATCAACGGCAGTCCATGTTACTTCGGTAGAACCAATCGGGAAGATTGCCCCTTTCAGACTGGTTTTTACTGCCCAATCGCCAAAATTATGGGAAATACCATGCAACCTGCAATTATCGGTGGCAGTAACATCAAGACTTGTGTCTGATATTTTGTAGCCACATAGTCCCGGTGTGCTGTTGAATATGAACTCCGACTGCCCGGGGCAAATAATTTCCGGAGGTTCTGATTCGGAAACAGTAATTTGTTGTGTACATGTTGCAACATTCCCAGAACTGTCGGTTACATACCACACAACTTGGCTTATCCCAACAGGAAATCTAAAACTATTGTTATTGCCTGAAAACGGGCCTCTTATAATATTGTCTGGTCCATAAACCATATAACTGACAGTTACATTATTGTCACAATTATCGGTATAACCAGGAAGTTGAAGTCCTACTTCGGCGGAACACATCCCGTCATCATTCATCACAGAAACAGGTGCCGGACAAACAACTACCGGGGCTTCGCCATCATAAACAGTTATGGTAAAACTACAATCCCACGATTGGCTGCTTGCCTGCTCTTTAATAGTATAAGTAACCGTACTAGTCCCCATGTTAAATGTTGTACCCGAAACATCATCCGCCCCTGTTGCATTTGTTGCCCCTGTAATCTCATAAGTAATATCAAAAGGACAGTTACTTATTGCAAGCAAAGGGATAAGGCTTTTCTCTGGTGCTGTCCATGTACAAACGCCTTCATCATTTTTCTCATAAAAATCGGGAGGGCAAACAATAACCGCCCCTTCGGTATCAGTAATATTCAAGACAAAACTGCAAGTAGCTTCATTTCCGGAAGCATCGGTTGCGGTATATTCAATAGTATAATATCCTATATCCAAAACCGAACCGCTTGGAGGACCCTCGGTCTGGGCAACAGTTACTTCGCCGCAAGCATCAGTAGCCATAGGGGTGCTCCATATTGCGCTCCCCTTGCAAGTTGAACTGTGTGAAGCCACGGTAAAAGTATCTTTTGCTGAACAATTTACAAACTCTGGGGGCAAGGTGTCATTCACGACAACTTCGTACGAACAGCTATTCTGATTGCCGTTTATATCAGTGGCAGTCCAGGTAACAGTTGTTGTACCTACCGGGAATTGTGCGCCCCTCAGGCTTCTCCTGTTTCCCCAGCTATAGAAATCATGTTCCAGTGAAACAATCCCACAGTTATCGGCAGCAATTGCATCCAAGCTGGCATCGGCAACGGTATGGCCGCAGTTATCGGTACTGTTCCCGAAAACAAAAGGAGAACCTGTCGGACATGTAATCTCAGGAAGCTCTGTTTCCGTAATTTCAATTTCCTGGAAACAGGTTGAAACATTTCCGGACAGGTCAATCATTGTCCATTCCACCTGACTGATACCAACTGCAAACTGATAATCGACCGGGGCTGTATAATAACGATACTTACTCCTCGAATTATCGGGCGCATAAATCCTGTATTTAATTATTACACTGGCTGAACCACAATTGTCATCCACGTCCGGGGCAACAAGTTCAACCGTAGCATGGCAGCTCCCCGCATCCGTTGTTGTGCTTATCTGATAAGGGCAAACGTATCCGGGAGGGGTGTCATCTACTACTGTCACATAGACAACACATTCCGAAATATTGCCAACGCCATCGGCAGCAGTCAGCGTAACAGGAGTCACCCCTTTCGGGATTACAGTTCCTGCTGTCGGGTTCTGTGTTACATTAGCCCCGCAATTATCTGAATTATATGTCCCCGCAAAATCAGGAACAGTTGCCTCACAGTTGCCATCAGCAGTTAATGCTACCGGCGAAGGGCAATTTATAATAGGATCTATGTTATCTTTTATGGTTACTGTCGCCTCGCAGGCCGATGTGTTCCCTGCCTCATCTGTCACCGTAAGCACAACTGTGTTGTTGCCTAAATCATTGCACGTAAATGTATTTTTGTCAATCGACAAACCGGATAAGTTACAGTTATCGTACGAACCTCCATCCACATCGTCGGCACTTATAAAGACAGTCCCGGTCATGTCTAAGTTCAGCGTAATATCTTTACAAACCGCAGTAGGCGAAATTGTATCCTTAACAACTAACAACACATCACAGGACGAATAATTCCCGGCGGCATCGGTGACGGTCAATGTGACGGTTAAGTCGCTGCCGATAACCGAACCCGCCGCAATGCTTTGTGTCACTGTCAGGTTTCCCGAGCAATTGTCCGACTCATCGGTTACCCTATCTGTTAAATCAGGGACTGTCACTTCACAGTTGTCATCGGCATACAAAGTATCTGTTATCGGGCATGTAAATGTCGGCTCGGTTTTGTCATCATCAAACAAAGTGACCACGATATTGTCTTCACATCCGTTTGCGTCTGTAATTGTTATTGTAATATTGCCCGATGATAAACCACTGACTACATTGCCCGAAACAGTGCCTGAGGAAGAAGAATAAGAATATGGAGGCACGCCACCCTCGCCGCTCACTATGATTTGTCCTGAATTGTCACATTCCGGTTCAATCTTGCCTGCTAATAAAATATTGAGTCCGGATGGCTGTTCGATCTCAATTGTTTCAATTTCTTCACAACCATTATTGTCGGTCACGGTTACTACATAAATCCCCGCAGCCAGTCCGGTAACGGTATTTGGGTTATCTGTTGTGCTTGGTTGGGTAACAGGGCCCGTCCAACCAAAAGTGTATGGGCCGGTCCCTCCCGTAGCAACTACAGTTGCACTTCCATCTTCGTAAGCATAACAGGTCTCGTCATCTTCGGCAGTAACAGTCAATTCCAGCTCATTCGGGTCGTCAATTTCAAAAGAACCGCTTGAAGAACAACCATTGGAATCGGTCACCCGGTAAATATAGCCACCGGAAGCAAGAGTCCCGAAATAACCTGTTGTATTAGACTCTCCGGTACTTAATTCAAAAGTATATGGAGGAATACCTCCGCTTGACACAGAAAGCTGAACTGTCCCGCTTTCCTGACTGTCACAATTTGCATCTGTAGTTACAGGGGCAGCCAGAATTATAGAGACAATTGTTAATTCCATTGTATCTACAGCACTAGGGCAAGAACCATATGAGTTTGCCGTTAAAATTAAATCGACCGTACCTGTTGAAATATCGTTTATGCCAGGAGTGTAAACAGGGCTTAATACCGAGGCCGAGTTAAATGTCCCGTCGCCGGAAGTCGCCCAAAAGAAACCTGATTCGTATTCAACGTCAGCACCAACAACTTGCCATGTCCCACCACTGCAAATTTCAGCATCTGCCCCTGCATAGGCAGTTGCATCTACACAAGTAGTATTAACAGGTGTCAGCTCATTGTCAACAGTGGGGTCCCCGTCTTGGTTTGGGTCGGGATCGCTACCATTTTGAGAGACATCGGAAACCACCGTGCCACCCGATGTTTCTTCTATTCCTGTTGCGGTTGCAGTCAACCAGTATGAACCTTCGCTTAAAATTGTAACTTTTAAAACTATATCTGTTGAAGCGCCTGGTTGCAACGAATTACCTTCGGATGTAAGCATAGTTAAAACAGAACTTCCGTTGTACGAAGTTTCAACAGCAAACGAAGTACTGGTAATTTCTTTGACCGTGTAATTCCCCGCCCCGAAAGCATCATCAAGATTTTGTGTGACCTGTATATCGCTTAACTCTGAATCTCCATAGTTTTGGACACGAATGGTAAACAAAGCATCATAAGTACCATCTCCGTTATTTATAACATTTACCAACTGATTAGAAATCCCGATTAAAGGATTGCAGCCAATAACAGAGAATGGGACACAGTCGGATATCAAATCATCGCAATCGGGAGAAGATACAGAAACGACACAACGGAAATACCTTGTCCCAGATTCCGGCAAACTAGCTGCTACATAAGAAGTGCCGTTAGCCCCTGAAATATCAAACCAGCCCGAATGACAATCGAAATCACTAAACTGCCATTGGTAACTTAATGTTGCGTCCCCAGGGTCAACCGAAACATATAATGTATCTACATCGCCTAGACAAACACTTCCCCCTTCTGGTTGAAGGGTAATTTCAGGGACATAAACAACAACGGTATCTGAATACAAGGTATTACACCCCACTCCAGACTGTGAAACAACTGCCCTGAAATAAGTTTTGGTTGTTAACGCACCTGTTGTATATGAATTTGTAGTTGCACCTGTTCCGCCGGAAACATTTGTCCAGAACGCCCCATTGGCACTTTGCTGCCACTGGTAACTAAACGTCCCCTCTCCCCCTGAGACAGAAACGCTCATCGTGTGGGCAGAGCCGCTGCAAATGGTTTCCCCTGTCGGCTGAATGTCAATTTGAGGGTCGGCTACCACCACAAGCTCTGCTTCGCCAGAAACAACAGTATTGCAATCGGCAACTACTACCCTGAAATAGTATGCGCCGGGAAGCAACGATCCTGATGTTGTATAAGAAGCGGTTGTCCCTCCTGTGCCATTTGTAACATTCGACCAACTGCCACCGCTAACACTGTCCTGCCATTGATAGTAATAGAAACCCGTCCCCCCGCCCACGGTTACCGGAAACGTTAAAGTCCCCCCTTCACAGATATAAGCCCCCGATGGGTTAGAAACTGTTAAATCAGGGTAACGGGTAATTTCAATTTCATCGTATTCTTCGCAAGTCCCATTGTAAATTGTCCAACGCAAAGTGTATGTACCAGCACTTATCCCCCGAACCGTGGTATTGTATAAAGTTGCATCATCGAATGTCGGGTCAGCTTGTCCAGAGGTGTTAGACACAACAGTCCATATGCCGCTGTCGGGCAACGGGTCATTGCCGTCTAAAACAGCTGTATCGGCATTACAGAATACCTGATCGCTCCCGGCAACAGACATTGTCGGTTGTTCGTACACAGCAACAGTAACGTCTTCATATTTGGCAAGACAAATCCCATTGCTAACCGTCCACCGGAAAACATAAGTTGTGTCGGCAACAACCTGGCCTATTACAGTACGGCATGAATCTGGCCTTACTATATAAGCATACGGGCCTGAAACTTTTGTCCAGGATCCACTCCCTGAAGTAGGGACAGAATTTTGCAAGATTAAGTCTTCATAATGGCAAATATTTATGTTTGCCATTGGATCTGGAGCCGAAGGTTCTGCAAAATTAACAATAATGACCGAATCAATAGAGGAACAATAGGTAGTAGTTGTCTCCCAGTAGAAAATATAAGTTCCGGCAGTTAACCCACTAACCGTTGTGTTGTGTGCCGAACTATCTGCAATTGTTGGCGCATTCGGACCTTTTACTTCAATCCATTTCCCGTTCCCGACTGTAACCGGATTTGCGTTTAATGTATATGTAGTTTGCTCACATAACAAAGTGTCATTTCCGGCAATAGCCTCTGTGGGGATTTCACAAACAGTTATTTCAACGGTGTCGCGTTCGATATTGCAAACCCCGTTTGTTGCTACCCATTCAAAAGTATAAACGGCAGGATCTCCGTTACTTTGAGGCCCGAGGCCGGTAATTTTGGTGTCAGGTAAAATTAAAGAACCAATTGTTGGTGTCGGCGAAGTTGCCGAATGTCCTATCAGGTACCAGTTCCCGACTCCGGGCATCCCTACCGTGTCTGCATCCATATAAGCCACAGTGTCACAAACAATATCCTGGTCTGCACCTGCATCGGCAAAAGTAGGTTCATAGTTGATTATTTTTATCTGATCTTCATTTTCACATTCCCCATTTGCTATTTTCCACGCAAAAACAAAAATACCGTATTTGTTGCCGTCAGGGGCAAACACTGCCGTAGAGTCATTTGTATAAAAAAAACTACCGGTTGAAGGACCATGTACCAAAACCCACTCCCCGACTGAAGATTGTGGGCTGTTTCCTGTCAATACGAAATAGGAAGAATCGCAAAAAGTTTGATCCGCACCTGCTGCGGCAACAGGAGGAGGAGATAGCAAAATAACCGTAGTTGTATCATAAGAAGAACATCCTGAGCCTGAAATTTCATATTCAAAGGAAAAAGTCCCGACAGAAGAGAAATAGGCAGTCGCAGTATTTGCCGAAGTTGTAATTAAACTATCAACGGCAGTCCCACTAACTTGCCTCCATGTCCCTATGCTATTTATATTGCCTTCCAGCCCTACTTGTGTGGTCGCTTCGCAATATTCCAGTACCTCGGGGACATCAGACCGTGGGATTACTTCAACGACAACATCGTCGGTACTTGAGCCACAAAACAAACCGCCGCTTGTCCAACGGAAAACATAAGTCCCCATTATCAAATCACCAAAAACAGCTGTTGGCGAACTATAATCAGAAACAGACGGGGTATTGGGCCCACTAACAATAGACCAAAGCCCGTCCCCGACAACATTGGCTGCCATTTGTACCGTATCCTGAAAACAAATAACCTGATCTGGCCCGGCATCGGCCACTACCGGAGGTTCAGAAACAAATAATTCAACCGTGTCAGAACTTTGCGCACAAGCTTCATTTGAAATTACCCATGCAAAAAAGTAATACCCGGTAGTCAACCCGGAAATTTTCGTTACGGGCGAAGAAACATCTTCGATTACTGCACCGCCGGCACCACCAACCTGTACCCAAGTCCCATTTCCTACAACCGGGCTGTTGGCTGCCATGATTGCCGAATCCCCGCAAATCTCCTGGCTGGCCCCTGCATTAGCAATTGTCACGTCATCGGCAATTGTTATCCTTACGGTATCAAGTGTGGGGTTGCAGTTGTTATAAGTTACAGCCCATTCAAAATAATAAGTCCCATCTGATCCTACCGATACGTTTGTTGTATGTGATGTAGGATTACTAATTACAGCGCCTGTGCCATTTACCTGTGTCCATTCTCCTGTTCCGGGCGATGGGTCGTTTCCTGTCAAACTAAACGCGGTTGTCCCCAAAGACAAGCACATATCCTCTCCGGCATCGGCAACAATAGGGCCATTAATATCGTTTGTTGTTATTGTTACTGTATCGTGAGTTACCCCACAAGCATTATAAATACTCCAAACTAATTGGTAAGTTGAATTTGCGGCAAGACCTTCTACAAAGGTATTGTAAGAAGTTGTATCGTCAAAAACGACAGAAGGATCTCTGGGGACAACAGTCCAAGCCCCCCACTCATTCAATATTGGGCGACTACCTTCTAAATAAACCGGGGTATTTATACAGACCGTCTGATCTGCGCCCGCATCTGCCTGGTTGGGAGTTGTTGCGGCAACAATAACTTCTACGTCATCTTGGTTTTGCTTACAAAACGGGCCAGATGGGATTATCCACCTGAAAACATAAGTTCCGCTGATTAAATTCGATATTTTTGTTTTATTGTAAAATGCATTGTCAAATACCGCATTGTTCGGGCCAGAAACCTGGCTCCAGATACATATGCCACCCTCCGGATTGTTCCCTGCCAATGCCGTTGTATCTACATTACATGCCAAAAACTGGTCGGTACCGGCATTAGCAAGCGCAGCATCATTTGAAACAATAACAGTGACATCATCATATGCAGATTCGCATTGCGAGCCTATTGTTGCTGCCTTTCTCAGCCGGATTACATAATTCCCCCTTGCTGTTAATCCTGATATTGTAATCGGGTTCTCATTTGCCTGCACATAACCGGTAGGGATTTCCGGATAGGTATCGGAAACCGAACCATGAACAATACTCCAGCTTACAGTTCCGTCCCCTGTTGATGTATAAGGGATTGTCGCCACCGATTCGTCACAGCCTAAATCAATACGGCCGGGTGTTATGTCTATAGAAGGGGCATCGGCATAGCTGATAGTTACGACCACGAAACTGGTACAACCCGTAAGGTTATTTGTTATAGTGTACCTGAAACTATAATCGCTGCTTCCGTCCAGTCCTTCAACGCTGGTTATGTGGTTTGTAGGATTAAGGATATTAACAGGATCTGGACCGCTAACCTTTTCCCACAAGACCGTTTCGTTTGTATATACAGGGAATGCCCCTGTCAGAACGACAGAAGTCCTTGTGTCGCAGAAGATATACGAACCGGTGGTACTTCCGGCATCGGTAACATCGGCTGTTGATGCCGGGACCACAATTGTATCATAAGCAATGCCACTGACACATCCACCTTCAACTTCCCATTCAAAAACATACGTCCCTTCAATAAGGTTGCTGACACCCGATGTGTTATCATGTATATCAGCTATTGCCGGGACATTAGGTCCGCTAACCACCGTCCAGGTCCCTTGCTGCCCGTCAATCCCACTTCCGGCGTACGAGCCATTTAGGGACAATCCCTGAGTGGCAGAATAACAATGGCTGAGTGTGTCATTCGCCCCTGCACTAACGGGAAAAACTCCTCCCCTGTTGGTAACAACAACAGTATCGGTACTGGAACAATCAGCTGTGTTTGTCACGGTCCACACCAAATAAGTGTCACCAGAAACATCGCCGGACACGGTTATTGCCGAAGTTGCCGAAGTTGGATCGTCAATGGTAATCCCATTGTTTGGCTCAACAATAGACCACTCCCCTGTTTCATCGATTCCTAAGGCAGATGCCGAAAGGTTGTATGTCCCGGGGCATACGGCCATGTCTTCACCTGCATATGAATTTGAACCCGGCAAAACATAGTTTACAACATCTTGATAAACCAGAGAGCCATCAAGGCAAGTTGTATAAAACCTAAAAGTATATGTTTCACCTCCAATTATACCTATAACATCGGTAGTCGGAGAGTTGGGCGAAACAATATATGCGCTCGGGCCACTGACCTGGACCCATGTTGTCAAGGTGTCCGCCTCTTTATAAACCCCTGCGGTATGGCCATATAGTGTTAACCCTTGGTTTTCACAAACCGTTTGTTCCACTCCTGCATTAACAGTACAGTTTTGACCAGCGACCCGGTGAAAAAATAAAAAAAGGGGAAAAAACAAGACCAACCCCCTAATTATCTCGAAGCATTTAACTTTGGTAGAATTTTCCATATCAAACTATTTATCATCTAAAGAAACTCCAATAGGACAGTTCAAATCCTTTCAACTAAACCCCATGTTACAAAAAAGACAACGCCTATAAGATTGTCACCCAAACACTTCCCCGAGGTTATTACATAAACAAATTAATCTTTTTTTTAAAGAAAAACAACTGGCACAATTCGAAAGGCAGCATAACACCTAGTGCATAAACATACCTACACGTTGTCGGCACTACAATTTCGGGGGCTGTTACCAACAAAAAAAATATACTGATTGCTAGCGCGATCTTCTAAAAAAACGACTTCGATCAAAACGTTTTTATGGCAAATGCAAATTTTGCCCAATAATTTCTAAACATTTTGCTCTATGAATTTTACTATATATAAAGATTCCGTTATATTTAAACCGGCAATAAACTGTAGATGATGCAACATGTTCCCGAATCGTTTGGACTGTACACCGACTTCTACGAACTTACAATGGCACAGGGCTATTATTTTTGTGGGAAGGGGGAACAAATTGCCACATTCGACTACTTTTTCCGCACGAACCCTTTCAATGGCGGCTTTACCGTTTTTGCCGGAATTTCCGATTTTTTGGAAATATTGTCAAAATTCACATTTAGCCCACAAAACATAAACTACCTAAAGGAACAAGGCTTGCACCCCGAGTTTTTGGGCTACCTGAAAAAATTCAGCTTTAAAGGTTCGATATACAGCATGAAAGAGGGTGAAATTATTTTCCCAAACGAGCCGATTTTAAGGGTAGAGGGAAACCTTATCGAATGCCAACTCATAGAAACCATGCTCCTGAACATACTGAATTTCGAATCGCTAATTGCCACAAAAGCTTTTCGTATAAGACTGGTTTCGGGCGATAAAATATTTTCCGACTTTGGGATGCGCCGGGCACAAGGGCTTGGGGCAATCCACGCCAGCAGGGCTGCATTTATAGGAGGGGCTTCTTCAACCTCGAATGTGTTGGCCGGAGAAATGTACGGAATACCATTAAGCGGGACAATGGCACACAGTTGGGTGCAAAGTTTCGATTCTGAGCATGAAGCTTTCAGCGAATACGCAAGGATACACCCCGACAACACAATATTGCTCGTAGATACTTACGACACACTGAAATCGGGTATCCCGAATGCCATTAAAGTGGCAAAGGACATGGAGGGGAAAGGGCACCGCCTTAGGGGGATAAGGCTCGACAGCGGCGACTTGGCATTTTTAAGCTCCCGTGCCAGGAAAATGCTGGATGAAGCAGGTTTGGGTTATGTGGAAATAATTGCATCGAACCAATTAAACGAAGAAGTAATAAAAAGCCTGTTGAAAGAGCAAGATGCAAAGATAGATGCCTTTGGCATTGGCACAGAACTAGTGACAGGGAAACCAAGTGCTGCATTAGACGGGGTTTACAAACTGGCAGAAATTGGGGGTTTTCCCAAGATGAAAATTTCTGAAAACACAGAAAAAACAACCTTGCCGGGAAAGAAACTGGCATATCGTATTTTCGATGGAGAAGGGATTTTTTTCAGGGATGCCATTTTGCTTGGAACAGAAAGGCCGGAAGATGTCGGGACAATTTACCACCCCGCCCACCCTGAAAAAAACACACCTGTCGATAATTTAAAATTTGAACCACTCCTCCACAAAATTGTAGACAAAGGAAAAGTTGAACAAAACCAACAAAATCTCGTACAAGCCAGGGAATATCTAAAACAAAGAGCGGAACTTTTACCATACGGACACAAACGTTTTATCAGCCCCCATCTATACAAAGTAGGTATCTCCGGAAAACTGATGGAGATGCGGAACTCATTGGCAACTAGGGTAAAAACAAATAAATGATTAAATCAAATGACCGAAATAGTCCGACCAACATTTGTTATCGACAAAGATATATGCTTGCACAACATTGAGAAAATGGCACAAAAAGCCGCAGCAAACAAAATGCGGTTCAGGCCTCATTTTAAGACCCATATATCGGCAAAAATAGGAGAATGGTTTAGGCTTTTCGGCGTGGACGCCATAACCGTGTCGTCAGTAGAAATGGCTGAATATTTTGCGGCAAACCAATGGGGCGACATAACCATCGCCTTTCCTGTAAATGTACTGGAAATAGCGCACATCAACAGGCTTGCCGCAAACATAAAACTGAACATACTGGTAGAAAACACAGAAGCGGCACAAATCCTTGCGCGGGAAATAAAACACCAATTGGGCGTTTTTATAAAAATAGACACAGGGCATAACAGGACAGGGATACTTGCATCGAGGACCGGCACCATCGACTCGGTAATAAAAACTATTTCAGGAAGCCCCAAACTTGAATTTAAAGGTTTCCTCAGCCACACCGGGCAAACCTACCAGGCACGCTCTACTAACGAGATTTTTAGCAGCCATTACGATGCCCTGTTAAAAATGAGAGCGTTGAAAAGGCGCTATGCCCCCAATTTCCCCAACATCGAAATAAGCCTGGGCGACACACCTTCGTGTACTTTGTGCACCAACTTTAACGAAGTGGACGAAATACGCCCCGGCAACTTTGTCTTTTTCGACCTTATGCAACAAAACCTTGGGGTTTGCCCATACGAAGATATTGCCGTAAGGATGATCTGCCCAGTGGTTGCCAAGCATATTTCGCGCAACGAGGTAGTAATCTACGGTGGTGCTATACATTTATCGAAAGAATACATAACAAACATAAACGGGAAAAAGATGTATGGCCGGGCCATAATCCATAAAGACGGGGAAAAAGAACTCCTCGACCCATTGAACTATGTATCCGCCCTTTCCCAGGAACATGGGATATTAAAAGTAACGCAAACCCGTTTTAAAGATTTCCACATAGGCGATCTGGTCGAAATAATCCCTGTACATTCGTGCCTCACTGCCAACCTGGCCAAAAACTATGTCACAACCGAAGGCGAAGAAATCCCTACGATAAATTCATGATCCCCTCATCTCTGGCTTAAAAGCTGCACTGAACCTTGTTTGCTTCAATGCAATAGCCCACCTTCAAAAACCTGTACCAATTTCTACTAAAAATTAGTTGGAACTGAGGCAAGATTTTTAATCGAACTCATGTTTTTACCTCCCCGCATAGATAATAAGGACAATGCCCGACACAAAAAGAAGGAACATCAGGGCAAGCATGCCGTTTGTGCCTTTGGGCGAATCTTTGAACTCTTTCCAGATAAAAACTCCCCATAAAGCTGCAACAAGCGTTGCCCCCTGCCCTAGCCCATACGAAATTGCAGCACCGGCTTTACCCGCCGCAATAAGGTTAAGGGAATTCCCTATGCCCCAAATAACGCCACCCAAAACACCAACTAAGTGAATGGGCAAGTTTCCTTTGAAATAAGCTTTGTATTTTACCGGCTCCCCGCTTATTGGGTTCTTCATTAATATTGTATTGAACAGGAAATTGCTGACAAAAACGCCAATAGAAAAAACAAAAAAAGCAGAATAAGGGGTCATCATCCCTTTTGCCGGGCTTGTGAAATTGTCTAAATCCATTGCAGCGGCCACGAAGCGGTAAAAAAATGACATTAAAACACCGGCAAGCACGGCAATAAGAATCCCCTTGGCAGTTATTTTTCCATTTCCCGAAGCTGCTTTTTTATATGCCATGGCATTGAGGACAATTGCCATGGTGATAAACCCAACACCAAGGAAAAGAAAAACAGGATCCCCTTTTTGTGACCCCAGGTAGTTGATGATTACCCCCAGCACCAGTGCCAAACCAACGCCAACAGGGAATGCAACGGACATCCCGGCAATTGCAATCGCTGCGGAAAGCAATATATTGGAAGCATTGAAAATGACACCTCCTATAAACGCGCTCCCAATGTTTCCCCAGTCAGCCTGTCCCAGGTCGGTGATGAAGCTGCGCCCGTTTTCCCCCATGCTCCCCAGGGAGAAGGCAAAAACAATAGATAGCAGGAGCATCCCTATCACATAGTCCCAGTAATATAATTCGTAACGCCAGGTCTTGCCTGCCAGCTTTTGGGTGTTCCCCCAAGAACCCCAGCACAGCATGGTGATAAAACAAAAAATAATTGCCAGAGGGTAGTTGTTTACTATGAACATGATAATTTTTATTTAGGTTATTGATTTAGTGGCACTATTGAGCTACATATGTTAACAAATCGCTTATTCTGACAGCATAATTCTTTTCAGGGGCAAGTAGTTTTACTTTAATATTATGTTCCCCTTCTGAAAGTTGATATTTAAAAGCAACTTCCTGTTTCCTTTTTTGCCGTGCGGTTGGCATTTTTATTTTCTCGGAAAACTCCCCATCGATGTATAATCCTATTTCAAGTGTTTTGTCCGGGGCTTGGGGGCTTTCTTTTACCGCCTGCCCTTTTAAAACAAAGCCAATCCCGTTAAAAGAAAAGGAAAATTCAGCATTTTCCGGACTTATGTCCGTATTCAATTGGATTTTTTCTTTTGGATAGTGCCCGGCAAAATTTATTTCAAGGGCAACAGGCTTTATTTCTTCTTTTGCAACATTTATCATATCCCCATCGATACTTGCCCCGTTTTTTGTTAAATTTTCCAATGCATGTTTGTTGCCTAACTCGTAAACATCGTTCAAAGACAAAGAAGTATATTGAAAATCCACGTCTTCAATGGGATAGATGGCTTTTTTCCAATATCCCGGGATTTGATCATAACCTATGATAGTGCCCAAAATACCTGCTGCCGATGCAGGGTTGCAATCCGAATCATCGCCGCAGCGCGTGCTTATGTCTATTGTTTTTGAATAATCGCCTTCCCCGTACAGCAACCCAATAACAATATGGGCGGCATTAATTTTTGCGTCAATGTTAAATGCCCTAAAAACACCGTCAGGGCAACCAATGTCGCTCCCCCATTTTGTTTGGTATTTAAACCAATTTTGTTTCCAGTCATCGGGATATTGCCTCCACCAAGCAATAACATCGTCAATGCACTGGTAAAATTGCGATTCGGCAGGGATTGTTTTCAATGCCTCTGTCACAACATATTCAACATCGTCATAAAAAAAGGCGAGAGAGTACATTGCTGCGACAAAAACACCGCCATACCAACCATCGCCATAATTCATTATGTGCCCAATTTTATCGCAAATTTCAGAAGAAACATTTACCATGCCCGGGGACATTAGCCCTGCAAAGTCTGCTTCGATCTGAAAATCAATATCATCGGCATGGGGGTTGTTTAGCCAATGCCCTGATTCCGGGGGCATCGTCCCGTTCATTATATTGTACCTTGCCGCCTGGTTGGCGTGCCACAAAGGATAGCCTGCATAGGCAAAGGCTTTGGCGTGTGAGCTGGCAGGTGCGTCCAGCCCTTCTTTTTCAAAAACACCCACAAATGTAAGGTCCATATAAATGTCATCGTATAAACCGGGACAATTTTCAAAATACCATTTGCAACGGCCTTCGTCCCAAGGTATCGATTGATAATCATGTATCAATGCACCATTGTATTTAAATTCGGTAGGGCCTCCGTATGTGCAGCCTATTACCTGGCCTGCCCATCCCCCCTTTATCTTGTCTTTCAGGCGGGCTTTGTTGATTGATAACACATTAGGTTTTGAGCCTTGATTGTTTTTTATCTGACCTCCGTTGCAGGAAGCCCCAATAAGCAATACTGTTGCCAAAAATGGCACTAATAATCTCTTCATTGTTCTTGTATTTTATTGTAAATCAGGTTATATGTAATTTTGGGGATTATTCATATTTGTCCATCTCGTGCAAATATGGGGCAGAGGATTGGGCACCTGCGCGAGTAACAGAAATCGCTGCGGCTTTAGAGGCAAAATTTACGGCATCGCACATCCCTTTCCCTTGTGACAGCGCAACCGTCAAAGCCCCGTTAAAGACATCGCCTGCAGCGGTAGTGTCAACAGCTTTTACTTTCTGGGCAGGGATAAAGCTGGTCTCTCCTTCGCTTTGCACAAGCGCGCCTTTTGCCCCCATCGTTATTATCACGTTTTTTGCCCCTATTCCGTTTAACTTTTTTGCTGCAACTATTGCCGAAGCTTGGTTGTCAACCTTTATACCGGTTAAAATCTCGGCTTCGGTTTGATTGGGGGTAATCAAGAATAATTTTTTTATTAGGTTTATTGATAAAGGTTGGGCAGGGGCAGGGTTTAATATTACCTTCTTGCCTTTTCCCCACGCCACTTCAGTAATAAACTCAATTGTTTCTAGTGGTATCTCCAATTGCATCAATACATAATCGCAGCCTTCAATTATTTTGTTTAAATGGGCAATATCTTCGGGGAGCAGTTTGGCATTTGCTCCGGGCGCGACAACTATGCTGTTTTCTGCATTGTTGTCAACTGTTATAAGGGCAATCCCGCTTGGGGCTTGGGTGTCTGTTATTGCATGAGCCGTGTCAATCCCTTCATATTTAAAAAGTTCAAGAGCCTTTTGCCCAAAAATATCGTTGCCTGTTTTGCAAACAAAAACAACATTCCCCCCAAGGCGGGCAGCGGCTACAGCCTGATTGGCACCCTTCCCTCCCGAGTTCATGAAAAAATCGCCCCCGAGTATTGTTTCCCCCGGGGAAGGGAATTTGTTGGTTTTGACGACCATGTCGGTATTAGAACTCCCAACAATCAGGATTTTGTCCATAGTCTTTACAGTTTTATGGTTATTTATGGCTGTCCATAATTAACGTAGGGTTTTTAACTTCTCATTTTTGCAGTTTTTCCGAACTTATTTTTTTGAACAAGTCACTAAAAATGGCATCGCGGTTCAAATCGCTGGCCATCCTGACAAAATGCCTTCCCCGGTCAACGCTGTAGGTTACCTGACCGGTCAGCACTGGGCTGTGCACAAGGTCTGTACGGATCCACGATGGGTTTACCAGCCAGGCAACTGCTGTTACGTCCCAAATAACTTTCGACCAGGCATCTTTCCCTTTGCCATAATCAACAACGATGTCGTACAAATAATCAGAAAGTTTGTTTTTTCCCTTCAGGTAGTATTGCAATTCGGGGATCGTGGTATGGAAATGAGAAACCACAGGGCGGCAAGGCATAATCACGAACGGGACACCCGAATTAAGCACGACCTGGGCAGACATTACATCCTGCATCAGGTTGAATTCTTTCTGGGTCGGCCAGTCCAAACCGTTGCCCCCCAGCCATACGACAACTATGTTTTTTATGATTTCCGGTTCTATCAATATTGCCGAAGCAATGTTCGTGATACAACCAATAGGCACTACATAAAGCGGGTTTTCAGGAGAGCTGTCCATCGCCTTTTTTACTAAATCAAGTGCCGCTTCGCTGCGTATCGGTTCGCTTATGTCCTGCAAATAATGGTCAGATCCGCGGAAAGCAAACCCCTCAGGCGATTTGCCCATAAATTTTAATAACCTGAGAATTTCCTGGTAACTTTTTTCCATACCGTCACCGGGGCCATTTGAACGCGAGTTGTGAAAAGGGGCGGCATAAACCGCTTCCAGATCTATTTTTTCTTTCGACAGATAAGCATAAGCCAAGGCAAACTGGTCGTCAACTTCGTTGTAGGTGTCAGTATCCAAAACCATCCGGATTTTTCCGGAAGGCGGGCTTAATTGCTTCAGGCGGAAAGCCTCTTCCAGTTTTGGGAATTTCTGGGCGTGGGAGAACAGGATCGAAAATATTAGCAGGGAAAGTAAGGCTAGTTTTTTCATGGTCGTTGTTTTTTTATGTGATTTTAATGACAAACATAGGAAACAAAAATCAATTGCGCAAACGTTTGTCTTAATTTTGCGCATACCGACCTTGGCTAAATATTATCTAATTTCATTTTTCTTAAATAAATTTGCGCTTAGAAAAAGAAAGGCAACCACAATTTCATTCCAAAACAGTTTGCATTTTTATTGATGAAGTTAAATAAAACTCCGATGAAACAATACGAAATAAAAATAACAGGGCGTGTGCAGGGGGTATGGTTCAGGAAATACACAGAAGACAAAGCAAATGAGTTAGGCATAAAAGGTTGGGTGAGAAACACTGCCGATGGAAATGTATTGGCAATGGCACTGGGCGAAAGGAAAGAACTTGACACTTTTATCGATTTCCTGAAAATAGGGCCGCCAATGTCGAGGGTCGACAAAATATCCACTTCGGAAATAACTGCTCTGGGCGATTTCGAAAATTTCACCATTAAATACTAAAACCAACAAAATTGAAACAGGAAAATTACCACATGTCGCCGGATAAATTCCGGGAAGAAGGCAAAAGAATTATCGATTGGATTGCCGATTATTATGAAAATGTTGAACAATTCCCAGTGCTTTCGCGGGCAAAACCGGGGGAGATCATTTCTGCATTGCCACAACATCCGCCCCAAAAAGGTGAACAGATGGATGAAATTATCCGGGACATAGAAGAAAAAATCATGTACGGGATTACCCATTGGCAGTCGCCAAATTTCTTTGCTTATTTCCCTTCAAACACGTCTTTCCCCTCTATTTTGGGGGATCTGGTCTCTTCAGGTTTGGGTGTGCAGGGAATGATTTGGGCTACCAGCCCTGCGGCAACGGAACTGGAAACCCGGGTACTCGACTGGTTGGCGGAGATGATGGGCATGCCGGAAAAATTTAAATCCACCTCAACAGGGGGCGGGGTCATACAAGACACGGCATCTACTTCTGCCCTTACCGCTGTGATAGCAGCACGGGAAAGGGCTACCGGTTTTGAAGCAAACCAAAAAGGAGCCAGGCAAAAACTGGTGGCATATATCTCAACCCAAACACACTCTTCGCTCGAAAAAGCCATAAAAATGGCAGGGATCGGCAAAGAAAACCTTCGTTTGGTTGAAGTGGACGACAAGTTTGCAATGCGTCCAGAATTGCTTGACGAACAGATACAAAAAGACAAAGAAGCCGGACTGTTGCCATTTTTCATTTGCGGGGCATTGGGGACAACATCTTCGAATGCCATGGATCCGTTAAAGGAAATAGGGGAAATAGCAAAAAAAGAGGGCTGCTGGTTCCATATAGACGGGGCAATGTCGGGCACGGCAATGCTTTGCCCCGAGTTCCGCCACTTCATGGATGGCGTTGAACTTGCAGACAGCTTTGTTTTTAACCCGCACAAGTGGATGTTTACGAACTTCGATTGCGACGTATTTTGGGTAGGCGACAGGAACGAATTGATCAATACCTTCTCCATCCTTCCAGAATACTTGAAAAACAAAGCCACAGAATCGGGCGCGGTTTTCGATTACCGCGACTGGCATGTGCAACTTGGGCGCAGGTTCCGCTCGCTGAAACTTTGGTTTGTCATCCGTCATTACGGAGTGCAAGGGTTGCGGTTCCATGTGAGGCAACACATAGAAATGGCACAGGATTTTGCCCGGTGGGTGGAAAAATCTGACGATTTTGATCTGTCCGTAGAGCCTCCTTTAAATTTAGTATGTTTTCGGCACAAAAACGGGGATGCCTTCAACATAAAACTGATGGACACAATAAACGAAACAGGCAAAATATATTTCACGCACACAAAACTCAATGGAAAAGTAACACTAAGGATGTGTATTGCCCAAACCCATACAGAAAGGGAACATGTAGAGGCTGCCTGGGCTTTGATTAAGGAAACGGCCAAGTCCCTTGTTTTGTGACGCTGCCGCTTTAACGACACAAACCATTGGATACGAAACAGATACCCTGCTGTACAGATTCTAAACATTTGATTTATGCAGGCAGGCCTCGTCCTGATTTAGCCTGCCCATTGTATTTGTCTTACACAAACGAACCGGGGTACGTAACCGTGTACATTTTTTCGTCATCGTTCCTTGCTTCCCAAAGGTCTTTGTCGCGGACGCAATTGTATGTCACCCGCACCCATGAGTCAAATTTGCGCTGCCCCTCTAGCAGTTCTATGATCCTGTAGCCTTTGCCTATGTCGCCGTAAGTTTCCCTTCCCGTTGCCTGCCCGTACACCAAGGCGATGTCGCGAAGGTCTCCAATGTAGTTGTTCACGTGGTCGTGCCCAACAAACACCCCCATTACGTCTTTTGATTCTAGGAAGGCGTTGTACATACCTGAATTGATGTCGGGAGAGCAAACCGATTCTTCTTTTATGCCAACAGTTTTTTCCTTGCCCCAAACTTCGTTGTACTCAATGAGGGGGATGTGGAAAAATGCCAGTGCAGGGTATGGGTCACCGTTGTTTTCGGCAGTCATTTTTTTGCTTTGTTCCCTGTACCATTGAACTTGGTCATTTTTGATCCAGTCGTAATGCCCAAGCCCTTTTTCCTTCGGCAAACCGGAATGCGAATCTAAAAAGTACAGAACTGCCTCGGTATTTTTTGAAGCTTGTGATTTCACTTTTATGATATAATTTCCGCTTCCGGAAATATCTTTAGGCCCGTTTTCGGTAACGCAATAAGGCAGCCCGCATATAGTTTCCATAATTTCGTCGCCTGTCAACTCTCCCTCTATGTCGTGATTTCCCAAAGTTACTGCCCACGGTATTTTTGCATCGACAAAAACCTGGGACAGTGCCTGCCATGCACGCTTTGTATCCTTAGAAGTCACAACGTCGCCGGTCATCACTATCAAGTCGGGCTTTTCAGCCTCAACCGCTTCTTTCATCAACTGCAAAGAACAATCGGAGCGTTCCGAGTTGTGCCTATAATGAATGTCGGTAAACTGGATGATTTTAAACTTTCCCTGTTTGTTGAACGACAAGGATGCCCCTTCGTTTTTTTCCATTCCTGCACGGGACGGCATGATACCTGCCGATGCGCCTGCCCCAACAAGGCTCAACGCCCCTGTTGACAAAGCTGCATTTTTTATAAAAGCCCTTCTGTTTGTTGCCATTTCTTTTTTATTTATTGTGATAAAAAATATTAATGCCAATCGTTTTGCCGCTAATCCCTGAGCCACCTGTCGTATTGCGAGTCTATTTGAAATTCGGTAACGCCGCATTCTTTTAAAAAAACTATGTCCCTTTTCGCCCCTTTCATGTCGTTTTCAAGCCTATAATGAAAATCGTTTACAGAAGGTACGACCGTTACGGAATTTTTCTGGCACCACTTCACGACCTCTGAGTTCATGCGGTTCCCATTGTCAAAAAGGAAATAGTTGCAGGCCACGTCTTTGCCTTGCGAAAGTTCATCTTTTATTCTTGGCAGCTCATGCACCCTAAAATTAAACTTTGCTTTTCCCCAAAAAAACCTTTTGGCATCGTTGTCGATAAAATATGCGCCCGAAAGCAAATCATATTTTTCCAGCACCTGTCCCAATTTCCGATAAAACTCATCGGAAGGATTTCCTTCTTTTAAATCGAGCATAAATTTAATCTTTCCTGAACACATTTGCGCAAGTTCTTCCAACAACATTGGGCGAAACCCTCCATCCTTAGAGCGAAATTTCTCTATGTCAGACCAATCCATGTCTTTTACTTTTTTATGGACCCCAAAAAATTTACTAAAATCAGGGTCGTGGTTCAATATAAGCACTCCATCTTTTGTTTGCCTGATGTCGATTTCCAACATATAATAACCGCGGTCTATGGCCTCTTGTATGGCAGCGGGATCGTATTCGCAGTATTTGCCTTCTGTAACCCCTCCCCTGTGTGCGATCATTTTATAGCCTTTGACCTCTCCATTGTTTTTTTGCATAGATGAAAACAGGTCCGGGTTGTCCAGGTTTATCATGTCCACGTTTTTTTTGAGCGCAATACGGTACGACCCCAAATCGTTTCCTGGCACCCAAGGCATTACTTTCATGTTCTTTTCATGGCATGCATCAATAAACTCGTCCGTCAGGTCATCAACGGAACATTCGATAATTTGCGGATTAAAATTGTCTTTTATCGAATCCAGCACATCCACACCATGAGCATTTATTTTCAATGCAAGCCCAGGGAACCTTTGCCTGAATGCTTTTGCTGTATTGTTGCCGGAAAACCAGAAGAAACAGTTGCCTTCCATTTTTTCTTTTTTCACCAACCCGGCCAGTTCGTCCAATTCCGCGTCTTTAACATCAAGATATACATTTGCTTTCCCTTTTATCCATTTAAGGAAATTTTCTAACCGGGGCACTTTTTCTCCGGCGAATCCATGTCCGAACCAGCTTCCTGCATCCAGAGTGTCGATAACCGAAGACAGCGTTTCGGAGATAGCCCCTGTCCCGTTTGTAGTGCGATCAAGCGATGGGTCGTGCAAGATATAATATACCCCGTCTTTGCTCCTGCGCACGTCTATTTCAACATAGGCAGCGCCGCATTCAATTGCTTTTTTTGCCGATGCAAAAGTATTTTCCGGTGCAAGGCGGTTTGCCCCGCGGTGGTTCACTATCTGTATTTTATTGGTTTTTGCTATTGCCTCTTTGTCGCTTCCGGGAGAAGAACAACTGCCAAGGAAAAAAAGGAATAAGTAAAATACCAAAATATTATATGAAGTTTCCATAATAACTGTTTTTTAAAACATTTAAATCTGACTGAATAAAAATTATCCAGCCAGATTCAGTTAATTATATTTTATAAAGTCTTATTCGTAGCCCGGATTTTGTTCCAATAACCCGTTAAGGTTTATAGCTTCCTGAGGTATGGGCATAACCCTTTTGTTTATATCTGTTTCGGTTTTTACGCCCCAAGGTTCTTCATATTTCCCAAACCTTATCAGGTCGTTCCTTCTCCACCCCTCATATACCAGTTCTCTTGCACGCTCGTCAAGGAGTTCGTCAAGGGTCAAAGTGGCATCGTTGTACAGAGCGGCATTTGAACGAGACCTTACCTGGTTTGCAAGGGAGACGGCAGTATGCCCCATAGTTGGGGCAGCCCCTTGCAATAATGCCTCTGCTTTCATTAACAAAACATCCGCATACCTGAAAATAGGCAAATCGTTATTTTGGTTACGGGTTGTGGAGGTCTGATCTGGATAGAATTTGTTAAGCCTGTACCCGACAGCTTTCCCTATTTGGTCGTTTCCGGTATCAAATGTTTCCAAATCGCGAAATTCAATATCAGGTGTCAGCTCAAGATGGTATTCAACTGTGGCATCTGGCTCAGGTCCGCTGTAACGGTTGTCCAGCCCGCTGTTTGTTGTACTTATTATAACAGGGGTAGCGCCGTCCAAACCATATTGTTTGCCAGTAAGCCATACATTCTTCCTAACATCGCCGTCCCCCCATTTTGTGAATTTATTGTAATATTCAGGCCAGGCTTTTACGCACCCGCTAGGGCCAAATGGCAAATCCCAAACATACCGGTGAGCAGGATTCAGCCAGTAACGGGCAGGGATATGTTCCCTCATATAGTCCCCGTCACAAGGGATTGCAAAAAGAATGTCCTTGAACTGAGGCCCGTTGTCGGGATAAAATTCTTTTATATAATCTGCGTCCAATGCTATAGTCCCGTTCGTTTCGGCCTCGGCTATTATTTCATCGCAAGCGGAAACGGCATCGGCCCATCTTGCAGGCTGCCCTGTATATACGGACCAGTTCACATATAGTTTGGCAAGCAATGCATTGGCCATCCATTTAGTTGGCCTGCTATAAGTTTCTTCTCCCGTTTCCCCGGACAAGTCGGGCAACGATGCAACAATTGCATCTTCAATAAATTGACATACGTCAGCCCGGGAATCACGGCCTTTAGGTTCAACTTCTTCTCCAAATTCCGAATAAATAGGGACGCCCCCCCACATATCCTGTATTATGAAATAAAAGAAAGCCCTCATGGCCCTCATCTCCGCTATGCTCATTTTCTTAGCATCTGACTCCCCTGCCCCTTCCAACAGGGAAAGCACACTGTTTATTTTACTTATGCCGTTAAACCATGCGGTCCATGATTCGCGAAGAAACCGTTGATCCGGGTTTGGTTCGTGGAGGTGCCATCGTTGGTACCTTCCTGCATCATACCAGTTGCCCCCGTTTGCGGTCAATACGGCGCAGTCACCGGAAAGCTCCTGTATGAGGATTTGGTTAATAGTGTAATATTTATAGTGCAGGTAATAATAAACAGCTCCTGTTGCCGAAATAAAATCTTCTTCTGTTTTAGGAAAAGTGTCGGAAGTAAGCTCGGACACAACAGGTATGTCAAGATCTGTGCAACCTGTTAACATCGTTAATTGCAAAGCGATGAGACAAACAATGCTTTTTATATTATATTTTTTCATTTTTCTATGTTTGTTTTTTATTTAAAAGTCAACATTTACCCCAAAAATAAAAGAACGCGTTTTGGGATAGAAATTTTTGTTGTCGATGCCGGGATAAAGCCCGCCCATGCTGATTTCAGGATCTATCCCTTTATATTTTGTGATTACAAATGCGTTATTCACCGTAGCATATACCCTGATTTTTTTCAAGTACAAAGAGGACAGTTTGGGGCTATACGACAAGGTTATATTGTCCATTCGGACATAATCCCCTTTCTCAAGGTACCTGGTTGAAGTGTAGTTTGCCCGGGTATTGTTTATCGGCTCGTTCATTGCTTCTTTTGACAGGTTATAGCGGGTAGCTTCTGCCGGATAATTCAAGTCTGCCCTGGTCGTGTTCAATATATGGTTCCCGGTTGCACCGCGCAGCAAAAAGTCAAGGGTGAAATTTTTATACATAATTATATTGGTCCACCCCCCGGTCGCTTTGGGCTGGGCATTTTCTTCGGTCATTTTCCTGTCAGTGGTTGCGGGGTTTGTTGACAATGAGCCGTCTTCCAACACGAATTGGGATATCCCAGATTCGTTCTCACCTGCATACTCCCACAAACAGAACTGTCCAATGGGGTATCCTGCTTGTATCCGATGAGAACAATTCCCGCTTTGCCCATGTTGCCCCACCGAGTTCCCGTCTATATAATCTTTTTGATAAATGTCATTAGACAATGATACCACTTCGTTTTTATTGAACGACATAACCAAAGAAGATTTCCAATTAAGGTTATGTTTTTTGACAGGAATAACATTCAAAGACAATTCCCATCCTTTATTGTTCATTTCTCCAACATTGGCGTTTATCCAATTTACATAGTAGGTTTCTGCCGGGACAGTGTATTGCCAAATCATCCCTTCGGTAGTTTTATTGTAATACTCTACGGTTCCGTTCACCCGTCCTTTCATAATTGCAAAATCTACCCCTAAGTTCAACATGTGGGTACGTTCCCATGACAAATCAGGATTTGCATTCTGGATAGGAGTAATGCTTGTTATCCATTCGCCTGCTTTATAAAAAGAACCACCAGATCCCCACCTTACCAAGCTGGAAAGGGGATCGAAGCCTTCCGAATTGCCGCTTGTCCCATAACCGGCACGAAGTTTAAGGTTGTCGAACACGTTTAATTTTTTAACAAATGGCTCTTCCATAAGCCTCCATCCGATTGATGCTGACGGGAAAGTCCCCCAACGGGCATTTTTACCAAAAGCTGACGAACCATCTCTTCGGATCGTTGCCTGAAAAAGATATTTTTCATTTAATTCATAATTAATCCTGCCATATCCCGAAATCATACGTTTAGTAGCAATCGTAGCCGACCCGTAGTCGGGAATGTTCCCGCTCCCCAGTGCCAAGTTGTAATAAAGTACATCGTCTGACACAAAATCATAATTTGTACTCTGGAAACCATCCCCCGAAACATCTTCCTGCCATGAGTATCCGGCAAGTAGGCTTATATGTTGGTTGTTTATGTTTTTTTTGTACGACAAATAGGTTTCCAATGCTTTGCTCCTGCCTTCATAGGCATTGCGTTTTGCGTAACCATTGCTCCCCTGATCGAGCTTGGATTTTTTTGAATAATATACAGAGCCTTTGGCTTCTGAATTATTGGCAGAGACATTTACCGTATAATCCAGTCCTTTCAAAATATTAAAATCTGCACGGATGTTGCCAAACATATATTTCCCCTTTGTTTGATATTCATGCTGCTTTATCAATGCAACTGGGTTGTAGGGACCATTGGATTCCCTTTCGGCAAATGTGCCGTCATCGTTATACACCGAATATGTAGGCTGAAACATGAGCATGTTTTCCAATACCGTCCCCAAGTCGATAAGCCTATCTGTTTCGTCTATTTTTGCACTTATCTGAAACTGCAATTTCAGTTTGTCGTTAAAGCCAGACTGCTCTACGTTTCCCCTCATGTGGATCCGGTCAAAGCTTGTCCCCATTATAATCCCATTATTTTTGTAATATTCAATACTTGAATAGTAGGTTGTTTTTGCATTCCCGCCACTAATGGACAAATTATTTTTGTGGGATACCCCGAGCCGGGTAAGTTCATCCTGCCAGTCGGTATCCACCCCCCTGTCATCCTCAGGGTTCAGCGACAATCCATTGTCTGACAAGTACTTCCTATATTCGGCACCGGACATCATGTCGATGCTGTTGGAAACGGTCTCCAGCCCGACATAGGCATTGTATGATATAAGCTGCCTCCCCGCTTCTCCTTTTTTTGTTGTTATGATGATAACCCCGTTTGCTGCACGCGAGCCGTAAATTGCCGTTGCTGAGGCATCTTTTAGCACGTCAATAGAAACAATGTCGTCAATTGCCGGCATAAGGGCATTGGGCAATCCATCAATAATATAAAATGGGGTCCCAGACAATGTTAATGAGGACACACCTCTCAATGTAATGGAAGCGGTCCCGTAAGGGCTTCCGTCCTTTGTTATGTTCAATCCTGGGACTTTGCCCTGAAGGGACACTACAGGATCCCGAATAACACCTTTGTTCAATTCTTCGGAAGATATAGTGGTAATCGAACTTGTCAAATCTTTTCTTTTTGCAGAACCATAGCCAACAGCGACTACTTCTTCCAAGTCAATAGTGCTTTCATCCAAAATCACGTTAATTACTGCCTGCCCGGCAACAGGGATTTCCTGGGTTTTCATCCCTATAAAAGAAAAAACCAATATGGCATCTTCTGTTATGTTTGACAAAGAATATTTGCCGTCTAAATTTGTCACGACACCTTGAGAAGAACCCTTTATGACGACACTTACGCCGGGCAAAGATTCTCCATGAACAGACGTAACCTTACCACTGATGTTTTTTTTCTTCTGCGGCACTGCCCCTTTCCGTAGTATTATATTCCCTTGAGGAGACACAAAGGCTTCTGTTTTTGTTTTGTCCAACAGGACATCCAACGCTTCCTGTAGGGTAACTTTTTCCAGCTCCAGGTTCACTTCCCCTTGGGGGATCAAGCCCGAATTTACCGCCAGCCCAACATCGAAAGCCTGTGCTATCTTTTTTAGTGCCTGCGAGTAGGTCAAGCCCTGTAGCTGAAGGGTGGCCGTTTTTTCTGCGAACTGTCCTTTATGCCAATTCTGAAAAACTGCTAATTCCCCGGCATATAAGGCGGGGCTAATGCACCATGCCAGCAGAAATAGAATAATGTACTTTTTTTTCATTGTTTTCATTTTAAAAAATGCATAATAATCCTGTTTTGCACAAATTTTCTTTTTGCAATTACCTGTTAACGGATTAGTTAAAAATTAAAGTTTACTTTTTTAGGGTGTACTTCCCATCGGTTTTTTCCAATTTAAGTTCCATTGAAAGTGCCAATTGAGCCATTACTTCGTCGACTGAAGCACTGCGCATGTAGGCAGTGAAATATTTATTGTTGAGATCCGGATCCGCAAATTCAATGTTTATGTCGAAAATGTTTTCAAGTTGTTCTTTTACCTGTCCGAGGGGCATATTTTCAAAATCAAGGTAATGTTCAAACCACGAAAAATAATTTTGGGCAGGCTGTCCTGCTTTTTTTACTGCCCCGTTACGGTCAAAGACACCTACTTCGTTGGCCGTTAGCACGACTGAGTTTTCTAGTTCTTTGTCGCCAAGCAACACCCTGCCCTCTTCTACTGCAACAGAAACGTTTTCCCTCCCCATTTTCACGTTGAACACAGTGCCAAGCACCTTGACTTTGGCTTTTCCCGCACTGATGAAAAAAGGTTTTTCAGGGTTTTTTGCAACTTCAAAAAAGGCTTCCCCTTCCAAAACAACCTCTCGTTTCTCACTGTCCATCATTTTTGCCGAGTAGCTCAAATGGCTGCCTGTGTTCAGTTTCACATGAGTGCCGTCCGGAAGTTCAAGTTCCTGCTGTGTCCCCGCAACATGTACCATCGTATCTGGGCTTACATTATGTTTTTTTGCCGCATAAAATACGCCCGCACATAAAGAAACAAGCAACAATAGAGTTGCGGCAACCCTCGTCACCAGTTTGTAATTGCCCTGTTTGCGCTTAAGCTTGCCGTTTATCTGCCCATAAATTTTATTGCTTTGTTCTTTGGGCAGGGAAAGATCGCACGAGGGGAAACCACCGTTGCCCATGTGTTGAGCCAACAATTCCTGCCCTTCTTGCGTTTGCAGGAACTTCAAAAAATCATGGAGATGGGCATCGTTTAGTTTGCCTTCAAAATATTGCCTCAGCAGCATTTCTTTTTCTTCTTGCGATTTTATCTTTTTTTCCATCGAGCTAATTTGCATTTATACCCGTTAAGACAAACAGCAAAAGAAAAACATCTGCCGCCCAAATGCGATTTCACGTTTTTTTAACAACCGGGAAACATGCCTAACGTTTAGTTAACGAAAAAGTGAGGTTTTGAAAAAATCATGCTTTACGGGCAATGTAGTGGCACGGGGGATTTATTCGTAAATCTCTTTTGGGAAATTGCTCCTTATATATTTCATGGCTTTTACCATGTGGTCGTTTACCGTACTTTTTGAAACGCCCATTATGCGGGCTGTTTCCTCGTAACTTTTTTCTTCGAAACGGCACAGCCTGAAAATTTTTTGCCTTTGCGAAGGCAATGTCGCAACTATGTCGTGAAGCAGCGAGAAACCTTCTTTTTCCAACAAAACCTTGTCGGTATGCCCGGCTTCTGCATTGTCCATAGTTTTTTTTATTTCTTCTTTAAGCTTTGTTTCTGTTGCCGCCCTCTTCAATATGTTCAACAAATAATTACGGGCAATTTGGAACAGCCATGCAGGGAAGTCCTCAACATCTACAAGCTCATTGCGTTTTTCCCACAATTTAAGGAACACGTCTTGCACAGCTTCTTCTGCCAAATGCTCGGATCTTAAATATTTCCTTGAAAAATGGAACAAGCGTACATGGTACAAATCAAATATTTGCCTAAAAGCTAATTGGTTGCCCTTTGACACAAGGTTGATTAGCTTTTCTTCATTGCCCATTCCGTCAAAATTCATTGCTCCTGTTTTGAAATCCAGCTATCAATGCCAAAATAAATATATTGCCCCCGATTATATGTTGCGTTATGATTAAAATATAATTGAAATTCAATTTGCAATCCTAAATGGATGAAATCCTTTAAGTGTATATCATATTGAATTGAAAAAATTATACCTTGCCCTAAAACATTAAAGTGTATTTTTTACATTTAAAAAATTTTCATTAATTTTACCACAGTTCATATTTAAACCAATAAAAAAAATGACAAATACCAAACAACTGGAAGTGTGGTTTATAACCGGTAGCCAACACTTATACGGACCAGAAACCCTCAAGGAGGTTGATGCCGATTCGTCTGCAATAGTTGAAGGGCTGAATGCTTCGGGGAAAATGCCTGTGAAAATTGTTTTCAAGCCTGTGGTAAAAACACCCGAAGAGATCCTTGATATCTGCGTGCAGGCCAGTGCCGATAAAAACTGTATTGGCTTGATTACCTGGATGCACACTTTTTCTCCTGCAAAGATGTGGATCTCAGGGCTAAAGGCACTTGGCAAACCTTACATGCACCTGCACACACAGTTTAACCGCGATCTCCCCTGGGGCAAAATAGACATGGATTACATGAACCTCCACCAGAGTGCCCACGGCGACCGCGAATTTGGGTTCATAAACTCAAGGATGCGCAAAAACAGGAAAGTGGTGGCAGGTCACTGGCAAGACGAAAAAGTGCAGGAACAAGTTGCCTCTTGGTGCCGTACCGCTATCGGGTGGGCAGATTCGCAAGGCTTGAAAGTTGCACGCTTTGGCGACAATATGCGCGAAGTTGCCGTTACGGAAGGCGACAAAGTGGAAGCCCAGATAAAATTTGGCTGGCAAATAGGTGCATATGGGATTGGCGACCTTGTGGCTTATGTTGAAAAAGTGCCGGAAAATGAAGTTGATGCCCTTTACAAAGAATACGAAAGCTTATACGATGTTGCCGACAATTGCAAGCCAGGCGGCGAGTACCATGAAAACGTACGGGTACAGGCGCGTTACGAAATTGCCCTAAAACGTTTTATGGAAGACGGTGGTTTCAAGGCTTTCACTACGAACTTTGAAAACCTCACCGGGCTTTCGCAGCTCCCGGGGCTGGCATCGCAACGATTAATGGCGGCAGGCTACGGTTTTGGGGCAGAAGGGGACTGGAAACAGGCAGCATTGCTGAGGATTGTCAAAACCATGTCGGCAGGCATGGAAGGCGGCAGCTCGTTCATGGAAGATTACACCTATCATTTAGATCCCGCAAATGAAGGTGCGCTGGGCGCGCACATGCTAGAAATATGCCCGTCTATAGCAGCCCAAAAACCGCGGCTGGAGGTGCACCCATTAGGCATCGGGGGGAAAGATGCCCCTGCCCGCCTGGTTTTCGAAAGCGCAACCGGAGATGCCATCAATGTTACGCTGGTTGACATGGGAAACCGTTTCCGCCTGATCGTCAACACGCTTGACGTTGTTGAGCCACTGGGTAAAATGCCCAATCTCCCTGTCGCAAGTGCATTCTGGAAAACACACCCCAGTTTGGCCGATGGTGCGGCGGCATGGATTTACGCAGGGGGTACCCACCACTCGGCATTTACCATGGCGCTCACTCCCGAATATATTGAGACTTTTGCCGAATATGCAGATGTTGAATTTGTTGTTATCGACAAGGACACCAACGTGCAAGGATTCAAAAAAGAATTGCGCTGGAACGAAATGTATTACATGTTGGCAAACGGGCTAAAATAGAAGGGTTGGTTTCCGCATGGTTCGGGGCGCGACTTAAAGACGTGCCCCGGATTATATGTTTCTCCTATTTTTGCCACGTCCAGCAAAGCACAAACAAGCAAAGGGCAGATCTCGGGCAAATGTTTGCCCTATGCTTATCCTCCCTTTTTGCTCTTTATTCCTTGCCCTAAGGTTTTTATTTGCCCGTCGAGGCTTGCCTTTTTATAATATCCTTCGTGGACAAAATTCAAGAATTTCAATATTTTAAAAGCATTGATTTTTTGGAAAAACCTTTTCTGGAAAGCAGGCAGATTCGAACAATTACGGTTTAGATCATCAAGTTCTTCCCAAAAGTTGTCTTTGTGGATAAAATCTGCCACTGCCTGGGGCAGGGTAGAAACGGCCTGGCAGAACCCCTCACGATCGATATTGAACAAACGTTTTCGGAGATCAAAAAAAAGCTTTAAATCGGCAAAGGCGTTAAAGTTATATGCCAGGCTTAAATCCTCCTCGCCTTTCATCCATTTGCTCAAGATAGGCCCTGTGCCAAACGGGACACGATCGGACAAGCGTGCCGACGGGAACACTTTTGTGGCCGTTATCTCGCCAACATTTCCCTGTTGTGCCAGGTTTTGCAGGAAATAAAAATCCTCGCCTGCCTGCCTCCTGTTCATCCCCCCGCGCTTGACATATGCCCCGGCTTTTACGGCAAAGGCAGAGCCAACGGTAAACATGGAATACGGATACCCGGTAAAACCGACAGCTGCTTTATAATACCACAAATATTTCTCGTAGAGCAGTATCCCCTCCAAATGCCTTGCCCCAAGCCCTTCTGTTTGGTGCCGGAAAGAAATTGTTGCACCAATATTGCCCGGTTCGTCCCTAAAATGTTTTTCAATCTCTACAAAATAATTTTTTGCGACCAGGGTGTCTGCATCCAGCGATACGATTAAGCCTCCTGGTTTTTCGATTGAATTAAAACGCGCAACAGCTTCGTCCATCCCCGTTTTTCTTGCCAAACCTGCCCCGGCCCATTTCCTTCGCAATTCAACAGGGCCAACAACATGAAAGTTTATGCCCCCTGTTTCAGTCTCGGCAATCCATTTTTCTATTTCCAACTTGGTTGCCCGGTTAAATCCTTTCACCGCTTCTCCTTCGTTTTCAGGATGGTTGACCACCACCACCACCTCTGCCGGGGAATTTGGTTTTGTGCAGGACGCAAGAGAACTCAAGGTTTGCAAAATATCAGGCTCGTTATAACACGGGACAACAACAATAATCCCTGTCCCCTTTTTCGGGGAGGGGGCTATTAACGTTTCCTTTCCCTGTTTCGACAAATACTTTTGAGCAAACATAATAACTGCATATATTTATTCACGGAGCAACTTTAGCCCATACCGTAAATGAAATGCTTACTTGACACAAAAAAAAGCAGCCGGGCAAAAAAAATCCGGGCAATTGCCCGGATTAAAGCAAAATATATTTCAAAAAATTACTCCTTCTTACCTGAATACCTTTCGTTTAAAGCTCCTAAAATATCAGAAGTGAGGTTATGTGCTTCATCACCAATCAGTATACCGGAGCCACTGAAGATATAATCGTATTTATTGTTTGTATTTATTATCTTGATATAACTCATCAAACTATCTAAAAGCTGCTGGTTGTTTGCATTCTGTAATTCTGCCAATTTTGTTGACAGCTCCTGGTCGAGCTTTTGTATTTCCTGTTCCTTGCCCAACAAACGGTCGCGTTCCTGTATGGCCCGTTGCTCTGTTAAAAAGCCCCCTCGCTGGACTTTCTCCTGGAATTCCGCAGCTTCTTTCTCAAATGACTTTCTTTTCGCGCCATATTCATTGGTGTAGGCTTCCTGTTTTTTCGTAAAATCGTCGTGTAAATCCTGCGCCAAATCATAATTTAAAAGGACAGAATCTGCTTTTACGTAAGCTATCTTCAAACCACCTGGTACATTTTGGCTAACATCCGGTGCCGCGATTTCAGTACTGCCATCCCCCGCACCGGCAAAATGAAGTATATACAAAACAGCTACAGCCACAAAAAGTACAATGCTTACGATTAATGATGTTCCTTTCATTACTAAAACAATTTTAAAGTGTAATATTAATTCAGACAAAGATAATTTTTTAGATTAAATTGGATAACTGAATCGACTATTTTTTTATATCACTATAAGCCAATTATTTCCCCCAAAAAACCTGCTTAAAATCATAAAACGGTGCTGATAAACATCATTGAAAAAAGCATGGATACTATAGTACATTTGCTTCAATAACTATTTGTATATAAAATAATGCTCAATAAAATCGTTGCAAACATACTGCCCTACATGCCCAAAAAGCTGGTCTGGGTATTCTCTAGGAGGTACATTGCCGGGGAAACCATAGAAGAAGGGCTCCTGGCTTCCAAGTTGCTCAATACCAAGAATATTGAAGTAACAGTTGATTTGCTCGGAGAATTTATAGAAACGCTTGAAGAGGCTGAACAGAACAGGGATTTTTATTTCAAGATTATAGATGAGTTTACAGGAGAGGGCATAAATGAAAGTTTTTCGGTAAAACCCACCATGTTTGGGCTTTTAATTGACAAGGATATTTGTTTCGGATATATCAGGGAAATAGTTCAACATGCGGCAAAAAAAGATTCTTTCATACGCATTGACATGGAAGACTCTCAGTGTGTTGACATGGAAATTGAGTTGTTCAGGAAACTGCGCAAGGAATTTCCCGGAAACGTTGGGCTGGTATTGCAGGCATATCTAAAACGCACTTTTTCGGACCTGGAAGGGATGGACGGGCTCAACTCTGAGGAAAGCCCGATAAATTTCAGGTTGTGCAAAGGGATTTATGTTGAACCGCCCGAAATTGCATTTAAAGACTATCAGGAAATAAGGGAGCATTACCTGGAAGACTTGGAATACATGTTCGAAAATAAAATGTATGCAGCTATTGCTACCCACGACAAATACCTGATTGAAAATGCATACAAACTAATTGAAATACACAATGTGCCAAAAAACATGTACGAGTTCCAAATGTTGTACGGCGTAACGCCCGAATTACGGCAATCGGTTATCGACAGGGGACATTTGATGAGGGTTTATGTACCATTCGGGAAACACTGGTTTGGGTATTCAACCCGCAGGTTGAAAGAAAACCCTAAAATAGCAAGCCATATTATTAAGGCTCTTTTTATAAGAGGATAGGTAGGTTTTGGGAGTTAAACTGTAAAAGGATGGCATCAGCCATCCTTTTTGCTTGGGGCAAGCTCTTTAAAAATAATTTCGTCTAGCGGGCGCTTGGGGACATGGTGTACGCCATCCTCATCGCGCCAGTATTTTATGTCGCCTCCCATTTCTTCCACAACAACGGTTTCCGACGGTTTCCCCAGGGCGATGATCCATAGGATTTCCAAATGACCGGGAAGCTCCAAAATTCTGGCAATTTTTGTTTTGTTTGCCGAACCGATTATGCAGCCGCCAAAACCGTCTTCAACAGCTCCAAGGAGTATGTTTTGTATTGCCAGCCCATCATCACAATAATACTTATCGGAAAGTGATTTGTCGTGCAAAACAACAATGTATGCAACCGGCCTTTCTTCCTCTGCCGGACCGGGCCAGTCTGTTAAATACCCTGCCCAGCCAAGGTTTGGGAAAATTTTGCCATTGGTTGTTTCGTTGTTTGAAATCAAATATTTTAGCGGTTGCATATTCCTGCCACTGGCCAAAAAACGTGCCAACCCCACCCAATCCCTCAATTTTTGCCCGGGGATTTTCACTGTATAGTCGAACCGGCGGTAACTGCGGTTCTTCATAACAAGTTCGCGTATCATCCTTTTTTTGATTTTTGTTTGATTAAGTACAAGATAACGATGGTTTACATTTGCTTAAAACGCTAAAACCCGCCAAATATTATTTATTGATGCCCAACTATTGCCTGCTTCATGGGCAATTATTGCAAATAATCGGATACTTACGCCCATGCGCATAAAACCGCCGGTGCCTTTATAAAATATTTTGTAGTTTTGTGGAACAGAACAGAACAGCAGCCATTCTGCCGAAAGCCCCCCCATCGTAAAAAGGAGGTGGGGGGATTTTGCAAGAATAAAAAAACCGGAAATGAGCAAATTCAATTTTACAGTCAACAAAAACTCCAACGTATTAAAATTTCAACAACTGGTCGATTCAATCATCGATTCAATCAGCCGGAATGAATTAAAACAGGGGGAAATGCTCCCATCGGTCAACCAGATTATGAAAGAAAGCCGTCTTTCGCGCGATACGGTTTTTAAAGCTTATGCAGAACTAAAAAAGCGCGGGATTGTGGAATCGGTCCCGAACCGGGGATATTTTGTCACAAAGAAAATCACTAGGGTTTTTCTTTTCCTTGATACTTTTAAGGCCTACAAAGAAGTTTTATACGGTTCTTTTTTAAAACACCTCCCTAAAAATATCAGCGTAGATCTGCATTTCCACCATTATAATATTGGTGTTTTTGAGAAAATCATAGACGAAAGCCTGGGGAAATACAGCAAATACATTGTAATGAACTTCAACTCGCCCAAAGTCCAGGGTATCATAAAAAAGATACCTAAAGGACAATTGCTGATTATTGACTGGAAAATTAATTCTTCGGCAGATCACTCCACTGTTTTCCAGGATTTTGGGAAACCGGTTTATTCTTGCCTGGAACAGAACCTGGACAAAATATTGAAATACGGGGAATTTATATTTTTTTACCCCCCGTTCACCTATCATTCTAAGGTTGCTGTCGACTATTTCAAGAAATTCTGTGTCGATTACAAGATAAAACACAATGTAATTTACGAAACAGAAAAGTTCAAAATAAAAAAAGGAGACCTTTACTTTTTAGTAAGCGACCGTACACTGGCAGGTTTTCTTGACCAGTGTGCCGAAAAAGGATTTGAACCGGGGCAGGAAGCCGGGGTTATCTCGTACAACGAAACCCCGATGAAGAAATATGTAAAAAACGGTATTTCTGTTATTTCCACCAATTTTGAACTAATGGGGCAGAAAGCGGCCGAATTTGTCGTTTCGGGCGAACATGTGAGGTTTGAAGTGCCAACAACACTAAAGTTGCGTTCCTCTCTTTAAAAAATGGTTAGGCACTTATTATCATTTTCTTCTCCTCCGATTTTTCTTTGTAAGTTATCGAAAAGGTCCTTACTACATCATCCATCAACCCTGGGCTATTGTCCTGCAAAGCAGCAACAAACAACTGCCCAAACCAACGTTGAGAAAAACCGCGGCTATCTTTCGAAATGGCCTTAAGTTGCTCAAAAAAATTTGAGGCACTGGAGGATGAATCTCTTTGTATGCCCTTGGGGCTCCTTTGGGCAACTTTGTGAAATACCCCTAAGAAGGTAAGAAATTTTGACTGAATACGAATTGTCAACAAGTATTATTGGTCGTGCTATCGAAGTAAACAATATTATGTGCGGGATTATTGGAACATGCCTGTCAATAGCATGCATACCATCATCTGGGGGAGCCGGTGGATTAAGCGGCACAAACTGTACCCTACCTCCCTTCAGCGATCAAATCCCCTCCCCCCCACTCTATTTGCCGGAGTTCGTTCATAAGCGAGTCTTTCAGTATCGTGTACCCGGGAAGGTTTTCTTCTTTAACGGGTTCCACGGGCGGGGCTTCAACTTTTAGAGGGTCGACATAACTGCCGTTTTTAGCTACGCGGAAATCAAGGTGGGGCCCGGTTGCAAGGCCGGTCGCGCCAACATAACCAATAACCTGTCCTTGTTTCACGCGCGTGCCGGTTGTTATCCCTTTCCCAAAGCCGGCAAGGTGCATATAGGTGGTAGTATAAACCGAGTTGTGCCTTATTTTAACATAATTGCCCCCGCCATTCCTCTGGTAAGCTCGTGCAATTACCGTCCCATCGCCGATACTCATCACCGGCGTGCCTTTAGGCGCTGCATAATCAACACCGTGGTGCGGCCTGCGTATCCTCAAAATAGGGTGCAAACGGCTATTGGAAAAACGCGAACTTATACGCGAAAAATGCAACGGCGCTTTCAGGAAAGCTTTTCTAAGGCTTACCCCCGTTTCATCAAAATAATCGTATCGCTCATCCTGGAAAAAACGGAAAGCATAATTTTCACTTCCGTAATGGTCAAACTCAACGGCATAAATTTCCCCAATCCCGATTTGGCACGAATCGACATAAAGCTCATCGTAAATTACCCTGAAACGGTCACCTTGCTGGATGGCAAAAAAATCAATGGTCCATGCATAAATATCGGAAAGCCTGAGGGCAAGCACCGGATCCAGGTTATTGCCTTCCATGGTATTCCACAGCGAGGTTTCAATTACCCCCTGCGCCCTACGCTGGCGGGCTTCAACTTCTTTCTCCCCACGGTAAATACGTAGCGTGTCAAACAATTCATAAACAAAATATTCGGTAGGAGAGTTCTCATATACAAAATAACGGGCTTCCTGTAAAGAATCGGTTGTTTGAAAAACTGTATACTTTTGCCCGCTCTTGATTTTACGAACATCAAAAACAGGCTTCGACTTCCGGGCAAGTTTGTCTATTGTGACCATGCCCACCCCGTTTCCATTCAAAATATCACTTAAATATTGATTCGATTCGATTACCCCTTCGACCAAACAGAACGAATCTACGGGAATCCCATATCTCAGCTCCGGCATAACAGCAACAGTATCCTGCTGCGCCTCGCCTCCCCTTACTTGCCTCCCTGCCCTGTTTTGGCACGAAAAGAAAACAAATGACAAAAAAACCCAAAAAACAACCTTAAAATAAACCATCCCAAATACTTTTATCTTATATTTTAACTTACCAGATCCTTTACGCAGTCCCTACCCATTAAAATGCAAAAAAACTGTCCTTTTTATTTTTAGGGGATAAAACCGGCTGCATTTCCCCTAACGGGCTAAACCGTAATTTTATTATCCGTCCAAGCTTTATTGCGCGCAGCTAATTTTGGGTACATCTCATCAAAATGGGCAGACACCACAAAATAAATGATTTCCTTGATACCATAAGTTAAAACTGGGATAAAAGAACAATCGGATTTATAAAAAAACAGGTCAATAACCAGCACTTGTATATATTTGTAGCCTGAAAACTATTGAGATACAAAAATCAACACAAGCATAATGGGAAATATATACCTGTTGATATTATTGTTCTTACTGGCAGCCCCCGCTTTTTCGCAAACAGTAACAATAAAAGACACCGACACGGGGAAGCCCCTGCAATCAGTTACATTAATAAGCGAATCGCCCCAAGCATATGCTTCTACCAACACAAAAGGGCAGGCTGACATTTCAGGGTTTAAAGGCTCAGGGAAAATAGACATCGCTATCCTCGGTTATAAAAAAATTTCGGCTGCATACTCATTGCTTGAAACACAAAATTTCAATCTAGGGATGGAAAAAACCAATTTAAATATTGACGAAGTGGTAGTATCTGCCGCAAGGTGGCAACAGCCCTCCTGCGATGTCCCGTTAAAGGTTGCCACCATTTTGCCAGGCGAAATAAGTTTTGAGAACCCACAGACAACTGCCGATCTGCTGGGCATTTCCGGCAAAGTGTTCATCCAGAAAAGCCAGCAGGGCGGCGGCAGCCCGATGATCAGGGGGTTTGCTGCCAACCGTTTGCTTTATTCGGTTGACGGGGTACGCATGAACACGTCCATTTTCAGGAGCGGCAACCTTCAGAACGTAATTTCGCTCGACCCGTTTACCATGGAAAGTTCGGAAATACTGTTCGGGCCTGGCTCGGTGATTTACGGGAGCGATGCCATTGGCGGGGTGATGAGTTTCCAGACACTTACCCCCCAATTGTCATATTCTGGCAAAAAACTGGCATCTGGCAAAGCGGTGGTGCGTTATTCTGCCGCAAACAACGAAAAGACCGGGCATTTCAACATAAATGCAGGATGGGGGAAGTGGGCCTTTGTTACCAGTATCAGCTCGTTTGTTTTTGACCATTTAAGGCAGGGGGCCCACGGCCCTGAAGAGTATATAAAACCCTACTATGTACAGCGGCAAGGCGAAACAGATGTTGTGGTTTACCAGGACGATCGGCTCTTACAGATCCCTACTGCTTACTCGCAGGTAAACCTGATGCAAAAAACCAGGTTTAAGCCCAACGAAAAGATTGATTTCCAATACGGGTTCCACTATTCCGAAACTTCGCCTTACGGAAGGTACGACAGGCATAACAGGATGAGGGACGGCCTCCCAAGGTATGCAGAATGGAATTACGGCCCACAAACATGGATGATGAACAATTTTAGTGTCACCCACAAGGGCAACAATGTCCTTTATGTCCACGCAACACTGCGCCTGGCACAACAGGCGTTCGGAGAAAGCAGGATCGACCGTTCGTTAAACAAAAGCGACCGTACTACCAACACAGAAAAGGTAAAAGCTTATTCTGCAAACCTAGATCTCATAAAATCAACGGGGAAAAGGAACACTGTTTACTACGGCCTGGAGTACATTTTCAACGATGTAAACTCAACAGGTGAAGTAGAAGACATTACCACCGGCATTATCGAGGAAGGCCCATCAAGATACCCGCAGGCTTCCTGGCAATCAATGGCTATCTACGCCAACGCCCAATTTAAGGTTTCCGACAAATTCTTGATCCAAACCGGCATACGTTATAACAGGTTTAAGATAGATGCCAGTTTCGACACCACTTTTTACCCGTTCCCGTTTACTTCAGCCAATATGGACAAAGGGACTTTGACAGGAAGTCTGGGCAGCGTATTACGTCCTTCCGGAAGTTGGGAGATAAGTGCCAACCTGGCAACTGCTTTCCGCGCCCCCAATGTTGACGACATGGGGAAAGTTTTCGACTCGGAACCCGGCGCAGTGGTGGTGCCAAATCCCGACCTGGATGCAGAATACGCCTATTCTGCCGACCTCAGCATCTCTAAAGCCTTTGGGGACATTGCAAAAATAGGGCTTTCGGCATTTTATACAAAGCTGAACAATGCATTGGTCCGCCGCAACTTTACATTAAACGACCTCGACAGTATTATGTACGATGGGGAGATGAGCAAAGTACAGGCCATACAAAATGCCGCTGAAGCCAATGTTTACGGATTCCAGGCGGGAATAGAAATCAAACTCCCCGAAGGGTTTGGCTTCTCTTCCGATCTCAACTGCCAGCACGGAGAAGAAGAACTGGACGATGGCACAACAAGCCCGCTGAGGCACGCAGCACCGGCTTTTGGCATTTCACGCCTTACCTATGCCACAGAGGTGCTGAAGCTCGAACTATATACTGTTTGCCAGGCCAAGTGCAGTTACAACGACCTGGCAGCCAGCGAAAGGGAAAAAACAGAAATATATGCGACAGATGCCAACGGTAAGCCCTACGCGCCATCATGGTGTACCTTAAACTTCAAAGGGATGTACAAAGTTTCCGACAAGCTGACGCTTAACGCTGGAATTGAGAACATTACCGATAGGCGATACCGCCCATACAGCTCTGGGGTGTCATCTCCTGGCCGGAATTTCGTTATTTCACTTGTTGAAACTTTTTAGCCCCAAGCAAAAATGATTGTACACAACACAAAGCACCATTGTCGCCAAGTGAGGGCATCACTCAAAGTGACACTATAAACCTTCTGTGTTGTAACTAATGCTAAGGGCAGTAGAAACCACTTTATTTCCGTATCGCTAAGTAGCTGGGGCGCAGGTCAGAAGATTACAAGCCGGACTCGCCGTTGAAGCTGACCTTCGTCTGTGCTGAAAAAAGAGCAAAAGTTTCAGATGCAATATCCTGACCCTTATACTGCTGTTGCTTTTTGATTGTTTTTACGATTACTTTTGCCTACATTTGAACAATAAGGGCAATAGGATATAGGTACACCGACATGTACAATTAAAAGACAAGGGGTATAGGGCAACGCCCAATATTTTGACAAACAGGCACAATGAGCTTCAAAATAAATAACAACAAATATGAAAAAAACCAATTTAACTAAGCCTAACCGCCTAAAATGCATATTGCTTCTTTTTCCGTTGGCCTTATCCGTTTTAGCTTGTTCCGACAGGACAAAAAACAGCACAGATATACCAGGACCAGAAACAGTATTGAAACTAAAACCCTCTGAAAACAACCCGCGCAACAGTGAAGGAGATTTTGTATCCCTTAAAGATGGGCGGATTTTGTACATTTACAGCCATTTCTGCGGCAATTCGTCAAGCGACTATGCCCCGGCAAGCCTTGCGGCACGTTTTTCAAGCGACAGGGGGAAAACATGGACAAAAAAAGACAAAACGGTTATCCCAATCGAAGCAGGGCTTAATGCAATGTCAGTTTCTTTGTTACGATTAAAAAATGGGGACATTGCCCTTTTTTATCTAGCTAAAAATTCCCATACTGATTGTACCCCGCAAATATGTATTTCCAAAAATGAAGCACAAAGCTGGAGTGATCCCGTGCCTGTTATAACAGACAAAAAAGGTTACTTTGTGCTTAATAACGACAGGGTAATACAACTTGAAAGCGGAAGGTTGATACTGGCAGTAGCTTTACATAGGACACCAGGGGCAGAATGGCATAATAAAGGCGACCTTTATTGTTATTTCTCCGATGACAATGGGCAAACATGGCTTTCCGGGGACAAAGTGCCTGACACTACTGATATAATAACACAGGAGCCCGGGCTTATCGAAATGAAAGACGGAAAGCTTATGATGTACGCCCGTGCAAACGGTGGCTTCCAGCAGTTGTCTTATTCTTCTGATCAAGGAGAAAGCTGGAGCCATATCGAAACAAGCAACATACGTTCCCCTCTTTCTCCTGCTACAATAGAAAAACTCCCCGGCAGCGGTGACTGGCTACTGGTATGGAACAATAACGACTGCTCAGACCCCGGCACTAAGAAACACCGGACACCTTTAACTGTTGCAATATCAAAAGATGAAGGAAAAACATGGGGGCATGTAAAAAACATCCACGATGATCCGGACGGATGGTATTGTTATACGGCAATTCATTTTATCGATGAAGATAATTTCCTGCTAAGTTATTGTGCCGGGAGCAGTTCTCAACGTACTCATTTGTCGGTTACCGATATCGCCATGGTTAAAAAACCTTGGTTGTATAAATAAACAAAAATGGAGGAAGCCGGAGATAAAAATACAGCCCACCAGCCGGGCAAACACATGAAAATAATGGAGCGGAAGGCTTCAGACAACAAATACCTGCACAAAGATTTCCATATATCAATGAATATTTTGTTGAAATATATATATGGGAATTTTGGGAAAAAACAACTAATAAAATATCTGGAACAGTATGCAAAAGCATACTACAAGCCGATTAACGATGAGTTAAAATCAGGCAGGCTGGACGCACTTGCCAATTATTTTAACGACATTTATGAAAAAGAAGAATGGGATGTAACGATACAAAGCAATGATGACTTTATAGAAATAAGGCAGGATGCATGCCCGGGCATATCACACATTAGGGCAAATGGGGGGTTACCGTGCCCATGTTATCAAGAAACATACAACACGGTTTATGCAGAATTGTGCAAAGGCACACCATTTAGATACGAACTGAAATATTTCGACAAAGAGACAGGTGCGTGCAAACAAATATTCAGGAGGGCAGGGAAATGATATCGTGTACAGAATTCATCCCCGCATACAGCGAAGGTTTCAAATTCCTGGAGGAATTTGGCGGACGGGGAGAAGTGGAAAAATTTTGGGCAAATTTATCTGATTTATACCTGAAAGGCTCTCTCGATAAATTAATAACAGAAGAAGGGCTAGCCGGCTGCTACGCTTATTGGTCCCACTCGTTAAACGAAGAAGCTGCCGATTTCACCATGATACTGGACGAAGTTTTGGGGGAATTCAGTATCTACATGCACCATTGCCCGTCAAAGGGGATGCTAATGCAGCTAAAACACATGGAACCTTATCGTTCGTATTGCGACCATTGCCCGGCTTTATACAGGCCAATTGCAGAAAAAGCGGGTTTCGCCTACGAAACAGAAATTGATTGCGACAATGCAAGCTGTAGGTTGACCATAAAAAAACACACACATAAATGAAAGACGGATTTTATCCCGCACTTGGGACACCCACCGATGCCGAAGGCAACCTTATTGCAAATAGTTTCAGGAAACAAGTTGAAAATATGCTCGAAGCCGGGGCAAAAGGGGTACTTTGTATGGGATCGATGGGCAAGATGGCAAGCATAAGAAACAGTGACTATCCTAAAGTGGCAAGGTGCTGCGTTGAAACAGTAGCACAAAAACAACCTGTAATGGTAGGGGTTATGGACTGTTCGGTAGCAAGGGTGGCAGACAGGATCGAAGCATTGGGCAATATCCAGATAGATGGTGTGGTGGCAACTGTACCGTACTATTACAAACTTGACACAAAGGAAATCATTAACTTTTTCCGCCTATTGGCAAAAAAATCAAAATTCCCGGTTTATATATATGACCTGCCCCCTGTTACCCAGTCGCCGGTTACTTTCAGTGCAATAGAAGCCCTTGCCGGCACCCCTAACATAAAAGGGATAAAAACAGCCAACCTGGCTTTGATCCTTGAAATGCAAAGGAATAATTACATAAACGATGGGTTTCCGGTATTTTTCAGTGGACTCGACTTATTTGACATGGCAATTTATTCAGGCATAAGAAAAAACCTTGACGGCATGTTCACCTGCACCCCCGTAAACTCGTGTAAGTTATATAAGGATACTGGCACGGGGAGCATGGGCGGATATTCAAAGTACCTGAAAAATATCCTTTTATTGAGGAACCTGTTCTTGAAGGAAAGCATATTCCCGGCCTATTCATATGCCATGGAATTGACAGGCTGCCCGGGCAATTACCACGCCGACTACGATACACCGATTTCTGAGGACCTAAAGTCGGAAATCTCCAAGTGCATGAAGGACATAAAAGAAATATAAGCCGACAACAAAGCTGTAACAGAGGGGTTTTGCTTGGTTTGTTGGTTTGTCGCCCCTGTTTATTGCATACCGTAAATATGGCCAATAAACCGTTCTTTTGAGAACACATTTCCCCCTGCAAAACTTAACTGACCTAAGTTGCCCAGGGAGTTAAAGAACCGCCCTCTTAAAAAAGGACGGTTTCTCTGAGAAATTTATTTCTAATTTATTATTTCATTATGGATGGAGGAAAATGGCTTTCAAGATATTGCGCATAACACTACGATTCGAATTTGTAATCCCCCAAGTCGCTTAAATCTGAAACGCGTATATATTCGGCGTGTGCTTTTACCTGTGCTTTGGCAAATGTTATATAATTTTTTGCCGAGCGCAGGAATGCCCCTTCGCGGTTTGAATCAAGCAAAAGCAGGTAGCTCATTATAATGTGCCCTGCCATTTCGACCAAACGGCGTGCATGGAAATCTATAAATTCATTGTCGCCTGCAGAAGTTACTTTTTTCACCGCCTGTTCATATTCTTCGGTCAATATAATCAAAGAACGTTTCATGTATTCCAGCTGGGGAGCTATACTTTGTGCTTCGTAGTCCCTAATTTGGTTAAGGTAAGCACCTGTTGTCACCCCCCTGATGGCGGCAACTACCTGTAGCTGGGTTGTCCCCTCATAAATTGAAGTAATACGGGCATCGCGGTAAATACGTTCCACCGGGTAATCTTTCATAAAACCTGAACCGCCATGGATTTGTACCGCATCGTATGCCAACTGGTTACAAAACTCGCTCGACATGCCTTTTGCCAGCGGGGTATAAACATCGGCCAACCGCTGATATTTTTTCATCTCGTTGCGTTCTTCTTTTTCCAGTTTCCTCTCCTCCGAAATGTGCTGCCATGTTTTGTACATATCCACAAAACGTGACGTTTCGTAAAGCAACGTCCTGGAAGCATCCAGCTTGGCTTTCATCATTGCCAGCATTTCGTACACAGCGGGAAACCGGACAATTGCCTTTCCAAACTGTTTCCTTTCTTTGGCATACCCCAGTGCTTCCCTGTAAGCGGCCTCGCTCAATCCCACTGATTGGGCAGCAATCCCCAAACGGGCACCGTTCATTAATGCCATTACATACTTAATCAGTCCCATTTTGCGCGAACCAACCAATTCTGCGGGGGCATCTTTGAAAACCAGTTCACATGTAGGGGAACCTATAATGCCCAGCTTATGTTCAATGCGGCGCACTGTTACCCCTCCATCTTTTTTATCGTATATAAACATTGAAAGCCCGCGCCCGTCTCTTGTCCCCGGCTCCGAACGTGCCAATACAAGGGAGATATCGCCATCGCCGTTGGTTATAAAACGTTTTACGCCGTTTAACCACCATGTTTGTTTATCTTCGTCCCATGTAGCTTTTAACTGCACAGCCTGCAAATCGGAACCGGCATCGGGTTCGGTTAGGTCCATGGCCATTGTTTCCCCTTTGCAAACACGCGGCAGGTATTTCCCCTTTTGGCCTTCCGAAGCAAATTCATTAATAGTTTCCGCACAGTCCTGCAAGCCCCAAACGTTAACAAAACCGGCATCGGCGCGCGAAACAATATCTGCTGCCATAATATATGGGGTAATAGCAAAATTCAGCCCCCCGTATTTATATGGCAGCGACATACCCATTAAGCCTGCCTGGTTTAATGCTTTAATATTTTCAGAAGTGCCACGGGCATACTCAACATGCCCGTCAACAACCTGAGGGCCTTCTATATCTACGCTTTCCGCATTAGGTGCAATAATTTCCCCGCTAATTTCGCCCACAATTTCCAGCACACGGCCGTAACTGTCTATCGCATCTTCATAATCAAGTGGAGCAAAATTGAATTCGTCTTTAAAAGAGAAATTACGTTCTTTCAACCGGACTATTTTCTCCATCAAAGGGTGGTTTAAATGAAATGCCAACCCGCTATTGTCGTTATAATAATTTGCCATTTTTTATTACTTTTTAAGCCCATCTGCCCCAATGTACATCGGGAAATTGGGAGAGGCTGTTACTTTGTGTTCTTTTTGTAAAACTTAATCATTTTGGGGATTATGTCAGCCACATCTCCTGTAACCACATAGTCGGCTATTGAGTTAATTGGAGCTTCAGGATCGGTATTTATTGCGATAATCTGTGCAGATTGTTCCATGCCTGCACGGTGCTGTATCTGGCCAGAAATGCCACATGCAATATATAACTTAGGGCGGACGGTCAAACCGGTCTGCCCGATCTGCCTTTCGTGACCTACAAACCCGGCATCAACAGCAGCACGCGAGGCTCCAACTTCGCCTCCCAAAACCCCTGCCAGCTCGTGCAACAGGTTAAAATTTTCTTTCGAGCCTACGCCATAACCGCCGGCTACAATAATTGGAGAGCCTTTAATGTTAAGTTTGCTTTTTTCAATCTGCCGATCGATAATTTCAACAACAAAATCAGTGTCGCTGACATATTTCCCTACTTCCAGTTTTACTATCTCCCCTTTATATCCGGTATCCAGCACCTCCTTTTTCATCACACCTTCGCGTACCGTTGCCATTTGCGGGCGGCAATCGGGGTTGATTATGGTTGCAATTATATTACCTCCAAAAGCCGGGCGGATTTGATAGAGAAGCCCCTCATACTTCTTATCAGCTTTCTTGTCAAAGTGATCCCCTATTACCAGGCTTGTACAATCGGCGGTCAAACCACTATGCAACGCAGAAGAAACCCTCGGCCCAAGGTCGCGGCCGATAGAAGAAGCCCCCATCAGGGCAATTTGAGGTTTTTCCTCACGGAATAATTTCACCACTATGGCTGTGTGCGGCAGGGTCTGGTATGGGCACAGCCTCTCGTCTTCGGCGATGTAAAGTTTGTCCACCCCGTAAGGGATTATCTGGGCAGAAATCCCATCAAGGCCATGCCCGATGGCGATTGCTTCCAGTTTGCAATTCAGCTCTGTTGCCGATGCCCTGCCCTTTGTCAGTAACTCTTGGCTAACTTCTGCCACTTGTCCGTCTTCTATTTCGCAATAAACAAATACGTTATTCATATTTCTTAATTTTCAAGGGGTTGTTAACCAATGGCATGGCTATTTATCAATTCAATCATCATATCTTCAATATCTTCATCGGCACCGGAAATAACTTTAGAATCTTTTGCCTGAAGGACCACGTTTTCGATAGATTTCACTTTTGTAGGAGAACCGGAAAGCCCCAGTTGGGAGGCATCGGCCTCAATGTCGTTTACCGTCCACTCCTGGATGTTCAGTTCGGGCCTGTCGCTATAAAGTTGGGTATAGTCCTCATTTTCTTTCTGAAGTTCGGTAACCGTTTTTGCACGCTTGTAGGTCATCAGTAATTTGGCATTCCTTGCCCGGCATTCGGGTGCAGTCCCATTAACTGTTATAACCAAAGGCAAATTGCACCTTACGGTCTCAACTCCCCTGTCGAGCCGGCGTTTTAATACTATGGTATTGCCATTAAGCTCTCTTACTTGCTCTACATAAGTAACCTGAAGCATATCCAGCTTTTCAGCCACTTGCGGGCCAACCTGTGCAGTATCTCCATCAATCGCTTGCCGCCCGGCAATAACAAGATCTACCTCCCCAATTTCTTTTAATGCTTGGGAAAGGGCATATGAAGTCGCCAAAGTATCGGACCCGGCAAAAGCCCTGTCGGTAAGCAATATCCCGCCGTCAGCCCCCCTGAATAAACCTTCACGGATAATATCGGCCGCACGCCCAGGCCCCATGGTAAGGATTTTTACCGTTGTGCCCGGATACTGTTCTTTGATCCGTAAAGCCTGTTCCAATGCATTTAAATCCTCGGGGTTAAAAATAGCCGGAAGGGCAGCACGGTTTACAGTCCCGTCAGCTTTCATTGCATCTTTGCCAACATTCCTGGTATCAGGAACCTGCTTGGCTAAAACAATAATTTTGTAAGCTTTCATTATATTTCTGCTTTAATTAATTTTTCTAGTCATTGCCCGGGGGACAACATGAACTTTCCTCTCTTTGAGCGGGAAAAGAGGCAAATATAAATATTCACCCCAAAGAAATCAAGGCACATAAACAAGGACGGGGAAAAATAACAAAGAGGGCAAACCCTGTTTGCGCCACCTTTGCCCATCAAGCCCGAAAAACAGTTTTAAACCTGCTGATACATTGACTTTAAAACAATCAAACAATAGCTTCCAAAATTTTTATCAGAAACGGATAAAACTAATTCAGAACGATTCTAAACAATGCTGGGGATGTTTATATGGTATTGGGACTTGGCACGTGCTACAATTCCCGAAGGGTAATTATCTCCTTCCCCCCTTCTGAAAGAAAAGAAATCTTCAATTCCCCATTTACCAAACGGGCAATGCCTTTCCGGCGTTTATCCGTTGGGGACGCCCATTCTATGTCATACACATCTTCCAAACCTGTTGGCTTCAAGGTGGCAATCTTTTGCAGTTTTTCATACCCCAAAGGCTCAGAGTTGATAATAATAAGTTCCTTTTGCCCTTCTCCATTTTCTACTAAATCAACCAAATAGGTGTAATTATAATACGGATTAGAAGGGCTATAAATATCCCCACCTAGATCATTGGCAGGCTGTTGCACATTTTGCCCAGTGGGTTTGGCACTTTGTTGCGGGGCAGGAGAAATAGCAGCAGGGCTTTCTTGCAGGGACACCACATTGGGGTTCGCTGGCAGTTGTTTAAGCCCGCTTAAAGCTTCAACAAGTGCTTGCCCATAGCCTTCTCTGTAATCTTTGGAGTGCCCGGTACCTTCCTGCGACCAAACCACATTATTCTTACAATCTTTCAACTCTGCCCTAAGTTTATTTTTTAACAAGCTGGAAGATTTTACGAGGTTCAATGTTAATGCCTCACAATAAGCACCGGGCAAATCAGCACCTGAGAAAAAATTATCAATAGAACGTTCGCCCAATTCTTTTTGGGCAAGGGAACTTAAACCATAGGGGTTAAAATCTGGGCTAAAGTCGCCAAAGTATGTTGGTATGATAACATATTTATATTGAGACTGGGCAAAAGTTGCCATATACAAAACAATTAACGCGGGAATAAACAGGTATCTTTTCATGACGGTATTTTTTCTAATTGACAGAACAAGCTAATAAAATTTTATCAGCTCTCCTACCCTTTTAAAATTTTTGTTGTGCAAAACAAAATATCCCCAAATGCGGGCAGTTGCCCCTCAAAATAAAAAAGGGAGCCGCAAAAAACGGTTCCCTTCGTATATATCTATAATTCAATAAAATCCTATGCCTGTGCAGTAGGCCCGCCAAAATTCATCGGCGGCATCATTGGATTGTTCCCTGGGGCAACATTCTTAATTGGGCCATTAATTGCCTCATATTTTTTTATGTTGTCCTGCAAAGCCAACAATAGGCGTTTGGCATGTTCCGGGGTTAAAATAATCCGCGATTTCACATTTGCTTTTGGTATCCCAGGCATAATCCTGACAAAATCAACAACAAACTCCGAACTTGAATGTGTTATCACGGCAAGGTTTGAATAAACCCCCTGTGCTACATCCTCGCTCAATTCTATGCTCATCTGTTGAGCCTTTTGTTTATCATCCATGACGATTTTTTTTGTTGTTTATTGCCTTTTCATCTCTATCAACTGGTCATATTCCGATCTTGAACCGACTACTAGGTTTTTGTATTCTTTCAACCCCGTACCAGCCGGGATCAGGTGACCGCAAATAACGTTTTCTTTTAACCCATCAAGATAATCGGTTTTGCCGTTTATAGCTGCTTCGTTAAGGACTTTAGTCGTTTCCTGGAACGAAGCTGCCGACAGCCAACTGCGTGTTTGCAGTGCTGCCTTGGTAATACCCTGTAATATCTGGCTTGAAGTTGCAGGTATTGCATCTCTTGCTTCAACCAGTTTTTTGTCCCTTCTCCTAAGTTGCGAATTTTCATCCCTCAACCTTCTGGCCGATATTATCTGGCCTGCTCTCAACCCTTCGGCCTCTCCAGATTCGATAACCACTTTTTTGTTGTAGATCCAGTCGTTTTCGGAAATGAACTCGTTTTTGTCGACAACCTGCCTTTCAAGGAAACGGGTATCGCCCGGGTCATCTATTTCGACCTTCCTCATCATCTGGCGGATAATGACTTCGTAATGTTTGTCGTTAATTTTCACGCCCTGCATACGGTAAACGTCCTGCACTTCGTTCAGGATATATTCTTGGACTGCCGTAGGGCCTTTAATGGCCAAAATATCAGCGGGGGTTATAGCCCCATCTGAAAGCGATGTCCCTGCACGTATGTAATCATTTTCCTGTACTAGGATTTGTTTTGAGAGCGGGACTAAGTATTTTTTGATGTCGCCGTTTTTAGTAGTGACGATAATCTCACGGTTACCACGTTTTATTTTGCCCAGAGAAACTTCGCCATCGACCTCGGAAACCACTGCCGGGTTAGATGGGTTACGGGCTTCGAACAATTCGGTAACACGTGGCAAACCACCAGTAATGTCGCCAGCTTTGCCTGCCGCACGGGGTATTTTCACCAATACCTTACCTGCTTCAACTTTTTCCTCGTTGGCAACAGCAATATGCCCTCCAACCGGGAGGTTATACGAGCGGATCATGTCGCCGTTTTCGTCTATAATCTTCAGGGTCGGGTTTTTGGTCTTATCCCGGGTTTCTGTAATTACCTTCTCGCTATAGCCGGTTTGTTCGTCCGATTCTTCACGGTAAGTAATACCGTCAATCAAGTTCTCAAATTCTACCGTACCGTCAAATTCAGTAATAATAACACCATTAAACGGGTCCCATTCACAAATCAACTTTCCTTTACGGATTTCTTCCCCGTTTTTGACATATAGCTTAGAGCCGTAAGGGATAGGATGGGTAGACAACTGGATATTTGTATTCTTGTCTATAATTTTTAATTCTGCCAAACGGCTTACAACAATATCAACCGATGAGCCGTCAGCAGTTTTTTGTTCTACCGAACGCAATTCATCAATTTCAACATAACCATCGTACTTAGATTCGACCTGGGATTGGGCTGAAATATTACCGGCAATACCTCCCACGTGGAATGTACGCAGGGTGAGCTGTGTCCCAGGTTCGCCGATTGACTGTGCCGCAATTACGCCAACAGCTTCGCCTTTCTGTACTTTTTTGCCGGTAGCAAGGTTCCTGCCATAACATTTTGCACATACCCCAACTTTCGATTCGCAGGTAAGTACAGAGCGTATTTCTACGCTTTCAATCGGAGAGTCTTCTATTTCCCTTGCTATTTCCTCTGTAATTTCATCTCCCGATTTCACTATCAGGTTTCCGTTTAAGGGGTGGTAAATATCGTGGACAGAGGTACGCCCAATAATCCTTTCGTACAACGAGGCAACTATTTCCTCATTGTTTTTAATGGCAGCTGCAACAATGCCGCGAAGCGTCCCACAGTCGTCTTCTGAAATAATAACATCCTGTGCAACGTCAACCAAACGACGGGTAAGGTAACCGGCATCGGCAGTTTTTAATGCGGTATCGGCCAAACCTTTACGGGCACCGTGTGTTGAAATGAAGTATTCCAATACCGACAGTCCTTCTTTAAAATTGGCCAAAATAGGGTTTTCAATAATCTGCGCCCCGGTTGAACCTGATTTTTGCGGTTTCGCCATCAAGCCCCTCATCCCGCAAAGCTGACGGATTTGCTCTTTCGAACCACGCGCCCCGGAATCAAGCATCATGTAAATAGAATTGAACCCCTGTTTGTCGGAACTCAGTGTCTTCATTACCGACTGTGTAAGTTTAGAGTTGGCATGTGTCCAAATATCAATAACCTGGTTATAGCGTTCGTTATTGGTAATAAAGCCCATGTTGTAATTGTTGATCACCTCTTCAACTTCAGTGTAACCATCGCCAACTATGCCCTCTTTGTCCTCTGGGATGATAACATCATCAAGGTTAAACGACAACCCCCCACGGTATGCCATGTTATACCCCAAGTTTTTAATATCATCAAGGAAGGCAACGGTAACAGCGTTCCCACATTTTTTAAATACATCTGATATAATTGTACGGAGCGATTTTTTTGTCAGCAGTTCATTTATGTAACCTGCTTCCCTTGGCACATATTCATTAAAAATAACCCGCCCAACAGTAGTTTTGATAATATGTTTGAAGAATTTGCCGCTTTCATCAACATCTTCTACCTTAACTTCGATATTTGAATGGAGGTCCACAACTTTTTCAGAATAAGCAATGGTTACTTCCTCTGGGGAATAGAACGTCATCCCTTCCCCCTTTGAACCTTCCCTGGGCTTGGTCATGTAATACAGCCCAAGTACCATGTCCTGCGAAGGGACCTGTATAGGTGCGCCGTTTGCAGGGTTCAACAGGTTATGCGAAGCTAACATCAATAATTGGGCCTCCAAAATTGCGGCATTCCCCAGCGGGAGGTGGACGGCCATCTGGTCGCCATCGAAGTCGGCATTAAAACCGGTACATACCAACGGGTGGAGCTGTATCGCCTTCCCTTCTATCAGCACAGGCTGGAAGGCCTGGATAGAAAGTCGGTGCAGCGTGGGCGCGCGGTTTAACAATACCGGATGCCCCTTTAGCACATTTTCCAGTATTTCCCAAACAACCGGATCTTTGCGGTCAACAATTTTTTTAGCCGACTTTACCGTTTTTACAATGCCCCTTTCAATAAGTTTACGTATTACAAAAGGTTTGTATAATTCGGCAGCCATCCCTTTAGGCAGGCCGCATTCGTGGATCTGTAATTTCGGGCCGACTACAATAACCGAACGTGCAGAATAGTCGACACGTTTACCCAGAAGGTTCTGGCGGAAACGGCCTTGCTTGCCTTTCAAACTGTCGGAAAGCGATTTTAATGCACGGTTGTTTTCGGTCTTGACTGCGTTGACTTTCCTTGAATTATCGAATAACGAGTCAACTGCCTCTTGCAGCATTCGTTTTTCATTCCTTAAAATTACCTCGGGGGCTTTAATCTCGATTAACCGTTTCAAGCGGTTATTGCGGATAATTACCCTTCGGTATAGGTCATTCAAATCGGATGTGGCAAAACGTCCGCCATCGAGGGGCACCAACGGGCGCAAATCAGGTGGTATGACAGGCACAACGCGCACTATCATCCACTCTGGGCGGTTAAGGTTTTTACTGGCCCTGAATGCTTCTACTACCTGTAGCCTCTTCAGTGCTTCGTTTTTGCGCTGCTGCGAGGTTTCGGTATTTGCTTTGTGGCGAAGGGTATATGACAAATCATCAAGGTCGAGCCTGCTTAAAATCTCATACAATGCCTCTGCACCCATCTTGGCAATAAACTTATTAGGGTCGTCGTCGTCCAAAAACTGGTTGTCCTTTGGAAGCGTGTCTATAATGTCTAGGTACTCTTCTTCTGTCAGGAAATCAAGTTCTTTTACACCGTCAACTGTTTTGATGCCAGGGTTAATGACCACATAACGTTCGTAGTAAATAATAGAATCTAATTTTTTGGTGGGAAGGCCTAACAAATACCCTATTTTGTTTGGCAACGACCTGAAATACCAAATATGTGCAACAGGCACCACCAATGAAATATGGCCCATTCTTTCACGACGCACTTTCTTCTCTGTAACTTCAACGCCACAACGGTCGCAAACAATTCCTTTGTAACGGATACGTTTGTATTTACCGCAATGGCATTCGTAATCTTTTACAGGCCCAAAAATACGTTCACAAAACAAACCGTCGCGTTCTGGTTTATATGTCCTGTAGTTAATTGTTTCAGGTTTCAATACCTCTCCGTACGATCTTTCCAGGATCTCTTCAGGCGATGAGAGGCTTATTGAAACTTTTGCGAAACTGCTTTTTGCTTTATTATCTTTTTTGAATGCCATAATACTAAATAAAAATCATTATAACAGAACCAATTCATTATTGTCGGATACTATTCCATCCTAACGCTGAGGCCCAAACCTCTAAGTTCGTGTAACAATACGTTTAGTGACTCAGGGATGCCGGGTTGTGGCATTGGTTCACCTTTAACGATTGATTCATATGCTTTTGCCCTGCCCATAACATCATCGGATTTTACGGTAAGGATTTCCTGTAGGATATGCGATGCCCCAAATGCTTCGAGCGCCCATACTTCCATTTCCCCAAAACGCTGGCCTCCAAACTGGGCTTTACCTCCCAATGGCTGCTGTGTAATAAGCGAGTAAGGACCTATTGAACGCGCATGCATTTTGTCTTCAACCATATGCCCCAGTTTCATCATATAAATAACACCAACTGTGGCCGGCTGGTCGAACGGTTCGCCCGTTTCACCATTTATCAAACGGGTTTCCCCAAACCTGGGTATCCCTGCTTTATCAGTATATTCGGTGATTTGTTCCAAGGAAGCCCCATCGAAGATAGGTGTGGCAAACTTAACGCCCAGCTCTTTGCCTGCCCAGCCTAAAACTGTTTCGTAGATTTGCCCCAAATTCATCCTTGACGGCACCCCCAGCGGGTTTAAGACAATATCGACCGGTGTGCCGTCGGCAAGGAAAGGCATGTCTTCTGCACGTACAACGCGCGATACAATCCCTTTGTTCCCGTGGCGCCCAGCCATTTTGTCCCCAATCTGGAGCTTGCGTTTTTTTGCAATAAAAATCTTGGCCAATTGGATAATGCCTGCAGGTAGCTCATCGCCAATAGTTACATTATACCTTTCGCGGCGGGCAACAGCTTCTGCTTCTTTATATTTCATTATAAAGTTATTGATCACCCTGAAGATCAACTCGTTCTTTTCTTTGTCGGTTGTCCATTTCGATGGGTTGACATTCATGTAATCAATTTCCTGTAGCTGTTTAAGGGTAAATTTTACCCCTTTGGCAATAAGTTCTGTGCCAAAATAATCTTTTACGCCCTGCGAGGTCTTGCCTGCGACAAGGGTAAACAGTTTATCGTCAAGTTTTGAGCGTAAAGCAGCAATATCTTTGTCAAATTTTTCATCAATCTGATCGAGAAGGGCTTTTGTAGCTTTACCTTTTTTATCTTTGGCGACACGCGAGAACAGCTTTTTGTCAATAACAACGCCCGACAACGAAGGAGATGCTTTTAACGATGCATCTTTCACGTCGCCGGCTTTGTCACCGAAAATGGCACGAAGCAGTTTTTCCTCCGGCGATGGGTCTGATTCTCCTTTTGGGGTAATTTTCCCGATCAGTATATCGCCGGGCTTTACATCTGCCCCTATGCGGATCAAACCATGATCGTCAAGGTTGCGCGTGGCTTCTTCGCTTACGTTTGGTATATCAGAAGTAAACTCTTCTACCCCACGTTTCGTGTCACGTACTTCGAGGCTGTATTCGTCAACATGGACAGAAGTAAAAACATCTTCTCGTACAATCTTTTCCGAAATAACAATGGCATCCTCGTAGTTATATCCCTGCCATGGCATAAAAGCCACCATCAGGTTACGGCCAAGGGCAAGTTCGCCGTTCTCTGTTGCATAGCCTTCGGTAAGGATTTCACCCTGTTTTATCCTCTGGCCTTTCTCAACAATAGGTTTCAGGTCAACTGTTGTCCCTTGGTTGGTTTTTGTATATTTATCGATAATATATGTAACGACATCAGGCTCAAAACTCACAAACCTATCCTCTTCTGAAATGTCATACCGTACAACAATCTGGTTTGCATCAACAAATTCAACAACGCCGTCAAATTCGGCTTTAACAAGCACCATTGAATCGGCAGCGGCCCTGCCTTCAAGCCCTGTCCCAACAATAGGGGCTTGCGGGCGCAACAAGGGGACAGCCTGGCGCATCATGTTAGATCCCATAAGTGCCCGGTTTGCATCATCGTGTTCCAGGAACGAAATCAACGAAGCAGCAACAGATGCAATCTGGTTGGGGCCAACGTCCATCAACCTCACTTCTTCCTTGTCTACAACCGGATAATCGCCATCAAGCCTCGATTTTACTTTTTGGTTGACAAAAAAACCATTTTCATCAATAGGCGCGTTTGCCTGGGCTATAATTTTAGCTTCTTCTTCTTCGGCCGTTAAATAAAGGACACCTTCGTCGGAAAGGTCTACCTGTCCGTTATCGACCTTACGGTATGGCGTGGAAATAAAACCAAGATCATTTATTTTGGCAAAAACGCACAACGAAGAGATCAAGCCGATGTTGGGTCCCTCCGGTGTTTCAATCGGGCAAAGCCTTCCGTAATGGGTATAGTGTACGTCGCGCACCTCAAAACCGGCCCTTTCCCTGGAAAGCCCACCTGGCCCTAATGCCGACATACGGCGTTTGTTGGTCATCTCTGCCAAAGGGTTGGTTTGATCCATAAACTGCGACAAAGCGTTGGTGCCGAAGAATGAATTAATAACCGATGACAAGGTTTTAGAGTTGATCAAATCTATCGGGGTAAATACCTCGTTGTCCCTTACGTTCATCCTTTCGCGAATGGTACGTGCCATGCGCGCAAGCCCGATGCTAAACTGGTTGTACATTTGCTCCCCGACAGTCCGTACCCTACGGTTGCTAAGGTGGTCGATATCGTCAACATCGGTTTTTGAGTTTACCAGCTGTATAAGGTGCTTGATAATCTCAATAATATCTTCTTTGGTTAAGACCCTGTTTTCTGAATCTACGTTAAGCCCCAACTTCTTATTGATCCTGTAACGTCCTACCTCCCCGAGGTCATACCTTTTATCTGAGAAGAAAAGTTTGTCAATTACATCACGGGCAGTTGCCTCATCTGGTGGTTCTGCATTACGTAACTGGCGGTAGATGTGAAGGACGGCCTCTTTTTCCGAGTTGCACGGGTCTTTCTGGAGGGTATTGTAAATGATGGCAAAATCCTGCTGGTTCTGGTCATCTTTATGCAACAGGATTGTTTTCACCCCTGATTCAATGATCTCTTCGATGTGGTCGTCTTCGATGATGGTTTCGCGGTCGATAATAACTTCATTACGTTCGATGGAAACAACTTCGCCCGTATCTTCGTCAACAAAGTCTTCGATCCATGATTTTAACACACGTGCAGCCAATCTCCTGCCTACAACTTTTTTCAGCCCTGTTTTCGAGACCTTTACTTCATCGGCCAGGTCAAATATTTCAAGCACATCCTTGTCGCTCTCGTAGCCTATGGCACGTAGTAGTGTGGTCACGGGCAACTTCTTCTTCCTGTCGATGTATGCAAACATGACACTGTTGATGTCGGTTGCAAACTCAATCCACGAACCTTTGAACGGGATAATACGTGCCGAATAAAGCTTTGTGCCGTTGGCGTGCAGGCTTTGCCCAAAGAACACCCCTGGCGACCTGTGCAACTGGGAAACAATGACCCTCTCTGCGCCATTTATAATAAAAGTCCCCCTTTCTGTCATGTAAGGCACAGTTCCAAGATATACGTCCTGGACGACTGTATCGAAATCCTCGTGTTCAGGATCGGTACAATACAGCTTTAGTTTTGCTTTTAACGGCACGCTAAATGTCAAACCACGTTCCACGCACTCACGGATGGTATATCTTGGTGGATCTATCTGGTAGTCCAAGAACTCCAAGACAAAATTGTTCCGTGTATCAGTTATCGGGAAATTTTCCTGGAAAACACTAAACAGCCCTTCGGACTTTCTGTTGTCAGGAGTGGTTTTTAACTGAAAAAACTCTTTAAATGATTTAACTTGTACTTCCAAGAAGTCAGGGTAATCAAACCTGGTCTGTGTTGAGGAGAAATTTATCCTCTCGTTTTTTGTATATACTGACATGTATTTATACAGGTTAATTATATAAAATATAAATACACAAAAGGTTTAGAACCCTACACCGGTAGAATTCTAAACCAGATAACCTTAAAAAAAGGCCTTAATGCAATTATTTAACTTCAACTTCTGCTCCAGCTTCTTCTAATTGACTTTTCAATGCTTCCGCTTCGTCTTTAGATATTTTTTCTTTGATTGCTTTTGGAGCTTCGTCAACTACCGCCTTAGCTTCTTTCAACCCTAAACCAGTAAGTTCTTTAACGAGTTTAACTACAGCCAATTTCGATTGGCCGGCTGCTTTCAAAATAACATCAAATTCGGTTTGCTCCGCAGCAGCTTCGCCTTCGCCGCCACCTGCTGCCGGTCCAGCTACTGCAACTGCAGCAGCTGCTGGTTCGATGCCGTACTCATCTTTCAAGATCCCAGCTAATTCGTTAACCTCTTTAACAGTCAAGTTAACCAACTCTTCTGCAAGCTGTTTTAAATCTGCCATTTTATTACTTTTATTAAATTATTCCAAAAAAATTATTCTTTCTCTTTCAGTGTATCAAGAACACCGTGTATAATATTACCACCCGACTGTAACTGTCCGAGAACAGTCTGTACCGGAGATTGTAACAGGGCAACAACATCTGCGATAAGTTCGTTTTTCGATTTAACTGCAATGAGTGTTTCCAACTGATCTTCTCCCATATAAATGGATTCTTCAACGTAAGCGGCCTTTAAGACAGGCTTTTTATGCTGTTTGCTGAAACTTTTGATCAGTTTGGCTGGCACATTGCCGTTTTCTGAAAACATTACCGTTGTATTGCCCTTAAGCGCATCGTAAATTTCTTCGGTGTCCTTATTGGATTTTTCCAAAGCTTTACGTAGTAGAGTATTCTTAACAACAACCAGTTTTACTTCCTGGTTAAAACATTGTCTCCTTAAATCGCTGGTAAGCTCAGCATTTAACCCAGCAATGTCAGTCAGATAAAAATGGTTGTAAGAATCAATCTGTTCTTGTAAGTTATTAATAATTACTTGTTTTTCTGAACTCTTCATTTTTACTCCTTTTTTATTCTGCAATCGACTTGGGTTCTATCTGTATACCAGGGCTCATGGTACTGGAGAGGTAAATACTTTTCACATAAGTACCTTTAGCGGCAACAGGCTTCAATTTCATAATAGTATTCATAAATTCGACTGCATTGTCCTTAATTTTATCAGCAGTAAATGAAACTTTGCCGATGGTTGTATGGACAATCCCGAACTTATCTACCTTGAAATCAATCTTGCCTTGTTTAACTTCGCTGATAGCTTTCCCAATCTCCATGGTTACGGTCCCACTTTTGGGGTTAGGCATCAAGCCGCGAGGGCCTAAAATACGTCCCAACTGCCCAACTTTTCCCATAACAGGAGGCATGGTAATAACAACATCAACATCAGTCCAACCGCCTTTTATCTTATCTACGTATTCATCTAATCCTACAAAGTCGGCACCTGCGTCTTTGGCTTCCTGTTCTTTCTCAGGGGTCACCAAAGCAAGCACTCTGACTTCTTTTCCAGTCCCATGGGGTAAAGAAACTACGCCTCTAACCATCTGGTTAGCTTTTCTTGGGTCAACTCCAAGCCTTACATCAATATCTACAGATGCATCGAATTTGGTAAAGGTAACTTCCTTTACAAGTTGAGATGCCTCTTCAATAGAGTAAACCTTGCCTTTTTCGAGTTTTTCAAGAGAAGCTTTTTTATTTTTCGTAATTCTGCCCATCGTAAAAGATTTATTTAGTTATTGAATGGTGACGCACCTTTAACGGTGATCCCCATACTTCTGGCGGTACCAGCGACCATTTTCATAGCCGATTCAACAGTAAAGCAATTTAGGTCGTCCATTTTGCCCTCGGCAATCTGTTTTACCTGTTCCCAGGTAACAGATGCAACTTTGTTCACATGTGGCTCGGGCGAACCTTTTTTCACCTTAGCTGCCTCTAGCACTTGGACTGCCACCGGGGGTTGTTTGATAATGAAGTCGAACGACTTGTCTGCATAAACAGTAATGATTACAGGCAACACCTTTCCGGCCTGATCCTGTGTCCTACCATTAAACTGCTTGCAGAACTGCATTATGTTTACCCCTTTGGCACCCAATGCTGGTCCCACCGGTGGTGAAGGGTTAGCTGCACCACCTTTAATCTGTAATTTAATTAATCCAGCAATTTCTTTCGCCATAAAAAAAAATTAAAGCGTTTTATTCCTTCTCAACCTGCATAAAGCTAAGTTCCAAAGGAGTTTTACGTCCAAAAATCTTCACCATCACCTGTAGCTTTTTCTTCTCTTCATTGATTTCCTCAATGGTTCCGTTAAAGCCGTTAAATGGTCCATCGATTACTTTTACGGTCTCTCCTACCACATAAGGTATATTTAATTCCTCATCGGTTTCTGCAAGTTCGTCTACCCTCCCGAGGATCCTGTTTACCTCGTTCTGCCGCATTGGAACCGGATCCCCACCTTTGGTGTCGCCAAGAAACCCGATAACGTTTGGAAAATTCCTTAGTGTGTGTGCAACTTCACCCACTAGTGCAGCTTCGATTAAAACATACCCAGGAAAAAAGTTCCTTTCCTTGCTAATTTTTTTGCCATTCCGGATCTGATATACCTTCTCCGTTGGTATAAGGACCTGATCAACAAACCCTTTCAGTTCTCCATTTGCGATTTCGTTATCGATATATTCTTTTACCTTCTTCTCCTTACCGCCTATTGCACGCAGAACATACCATTTTTTACTATTTTCGCTCATTTTGCCCTAAGGATTTTTGATTAATAAAACAATCCATAAATAAAATCCATTATGTTCCTGAATGACAGATCCATAACGAAAATTACGAGTGATATAATTAAGGAAGCAACCATTACAATCAATGCACTGTTTTGTAATTCTTTCCAAGTAGGCCATGTTACTTTATGTACCAATTCATCGTAGGCCTCTTGCAGATATACTTTTAATTTCATTCTTTAGTTCCTTGTTTTAGTACGGAAGGTAAGAATCGAACTTACTGTTTTACAACCACTCCCGGACCGAGAATCAACCGCAATATAGTCCCGGGCACAATGCCCGGGACTATATATATCTTAATATTGAAAATTACTCAATAATTTCTGTTACCTGGCCTGCACCAACTGTACGGCCACCTTCGCGGATTGCAAAACGCAAACCAACGTTAATGGCTACCGGGTAAATCAGTTCAACCTCTATTGAAACGTTATCACCAGGCATAACCATTTCACGTCCTTCTTCAAGGTGGATTTCTCCAGTTACGTCAAGTGTACGCAGGTAGAACTGTGGGCGGTATTTGTTGTGGAACGGGGTATGGCGGCCACCTTCCTCTTTTTTCAATACATAAACCTCAGCTTTGAATCTTTTGTGCGGTGTAATCGTACCAGGTTTTGCCAAAATCTGTCCACGTTTGATTTCTTTTTTGTCAACACCACGGAGCAACAAACCAACATTGTCGCCAGCCTGCCCTTCGTCCAAGATTTTACGGAACATCTCAACACCTGTACATACTGTTTTACGCCCTTCTGCACCTAAACCTATCAACTGCAGTTCATCGCCAGTGTGCACGATACCTGTTTCGATACGGCCGGTTGCCACAGTACCACGTCCTGTAATAGAGAACACGTCTTCAACAGGCATAAGGAATGGTTTGTCTACATCACGAGGAGGAAGCGGGATCCATGTATCAACTGCTTCCATCAATTCCATAATTTTTTCTTCCCATTCTGGTTCCCCGTTCATTGCACCAAGTGCGGACCCCTGTATTACAGGCGTATTGTCCCCATCGAACTCATAGAAATCGAGCAATTCGCGGATTTCCATCTCAACAAGTTCAAGCAACTCTGGATCGTCTACCATGTCCACTTTGTTCATGAACACGACCAACTTAGGAACGTTTACCTGGCGTGCCAAAAGGATGTGCTCGCGGGTTTGCGGCATAGGCCCGTCAGTAGCTGCTACCACTATGATGGCACCGTCCATCTGGGCTGCACCAGTTACCATGTTTTTAACGTAGTCAGCGTGCCCAGGACAGTCAACGTGGGCATAGTGACGGTTTGCTGTTTGATACTCAACATGGGCAGTGTTGATGGTAATACCCCTTTCTTTTTCCTCAGGAGCATTATCAATAGAATCGAAAGATTTAATTTCAGAAAGACCTTTTTTTGCCAAAACCATTGTGATGGCGGCGGTCAGGGTAGTTTTTCCATGGTCAACGTGGCCTATAGTACCAATATTGACATGTTCTTTGTCCCTATTAAAATGTTCTTTAGCCATAACTGCAATTTTTAATTATTTTTCTTTTAAATCATCTTGAGCCGAAGACGAGAATTGAACTCGTGACCTCATCCTTACCAAGGATGCGCTCTACCCCTGAGCTACTCCGGCATTAATACATAAAGAGACAGGAGTTATAAATATCTTATTTAAAACCCCAATCCCATAGTATGAGCGGGAGACGGGATTCAAACCCGCGACCCTTAGCTTGGAAGGCTAATGCTCTATCAACTGAGCTACTCCCGCAACATTATTTTGCAAAAATGCCGTGCAAAATTACATAATTTATCGAAACCGCAAGCAAATAAAACCACTTTCCTGAAAATAAAATATTTTTTGCCGTCCTGTATAAAATGAGATGGTTTACAAAACCACTGTCCCCACCCTTCCAGTAATACAAACTACTTTAATTTCAGCAGTTTCTGGAACGCCCCAAAAAGGGTCTGCAAATGTAAAAATATTATTTAAAAAAACTAAAAATTAAAACCGCAAATTTTAAATTATTTACTTTTAAGCTTTTCCTTAAACTTTGCCAATTGTTTACGCATAGCATCAACGGCCAAATCAGTTGCTTCTTCAAAAGAATCTGCCTGTTTTTTTGCAAACAGGTACCCGTTGGAAGGGATTGAAAGTTTTAACTCAGAAATCTTGTTGTTTGCCACTTCTGGCTTCTGTACCTTAAGTGTGACATCGGCACTTATAATCCCATCAAAAAAAGTATCCAGTTTGTTTACTTTTTTATTGACAAAATCCACCAGCTTCTGATCTGGCGAGAAATGTACTGAATTAATTTTTACTTCCATAAATTAAACATTTTTAGCCCCTTGGATGGGCTTGGTTATAAATATCATGCAGCCGTTCGAAGGTTGTGTGCGTATAAACCTGCGTAGCTGCCAAACTCGCATGTCCTAACAGTTCTTTCACGGCGTTTAAGTCTGCGCCGTTATTTAACAAGTGCGTAGCATATGTATGCCGCAAAACGTGTGGGCTTTTTTTCTCTAACGAAGTTACTTTCCCGAGCTTGCTCCTTACAACCCTGTAAACCAACTTTTCGTAAACAGGTACTCCTTTTTCTGTTACAAGCAAATGCCCGGGAGCGGCGCCAATGGTACGGTCCCTTATCTCAATGTACTCAAAAAGCAGGTTGTTAATGCTTCGAGGGTAGGGTATTACCCTTTCTTTTTGCCGTTTCCCCAGTACCCTGACCATATAGCCCTTTGTGTCAAAGTCGGAGTCTTTTAGGTGAAGGAGTTCGGACAGCCGGATGCCTGCCCCATAAAACAATGTAATTATAAGCTTATCGCGTATCCCCCTGAAATCTTCAGTAAAGAAACCATCGTCAAGTAGGTGGTGCAATTTGCCCTCTTCTAAAAAACTGGGCAACTTCTTCCTTATTTTTGGGAGCGGCAGGTTAACGGCCGGGTTGCTTTCAACGACCTTTTCCTTCATCAAATATTTATAAAAAACTTTAACTGAAGAAACTTTCCTGCTGACAGAGCGGGGGGCTGTACTGTTTTCCATTAAAAAGACAACCCACTTCCGCACCAGCTTGGGATCGATACTATTAACATTAAATTCCCCGACCGTTTTTGTGCAAAACGCAACAAACTGATCGAGGTCATTTTTGTATGCAGTCACTGTATGAGGAGAATATCTCTTCTCATACTTTAAATAATTGATAAACGATTCCTGATAGTCCATTAATTTTCCTCATCTCGCTATTTACCAGGAACCACTAATTTAAATTAATCTTCCTGGCACTGTAACCCCTGTACGTAGATAGCCTTTTTCAACTCTTCCCTTCTTCTTACCGATGGTTTTGTATATTTCTGACGATCGCGTAACTCTTTGATTACACCTGTTTTCTCAAATTTCCTTTTGAACCTTTTCAGGGCCCTTTCTATATTTTCGCCTTCTTTTACCGGAATAATTATCATATCCTTTTCGGTTTACATTTTTTAAAAATTGAGGCGCAAATTTAGAAATTATTCCCTGTTTTTCAAATTTAATAGAAAAAAATAATAATTCCTATGCGATATTTTTTGTTTTAGAATTTTTTAACGACTGCTTATATAAGGCTTTACTTTGGAGTAAGTGGCAGAATCGACAAGGTTCAACCTCAATAAGTCTTCAACGGCATCAAATGCCCCGTTTTTTTCCCGGTGGCCGATAATGCCCCGTACCTGTTTTTTGTCTAAGTAAGGGTGCCGGAGCAAATCGGGATAAGAGGCAAAGTTTAACCTGATTTTTTGAATCATCGAGGGGTCTACCGTTATTTTGCCTTCAATGCTTTTATATGTTTCTTCCGGGAAATTATAAACTTCGAGCAATTGCCCTTTTGAGTAAAAACCGCCCAGCAGGCCGCGGTATTTGAGAATACGGGAAGCAAACACAGGCCCTATGCCGCGTAACTGAACCAGCGTTGACGAATCGGCACGGTTTAATTCAACAAACAATTCCGGGGGGCGGGGGGCATGGGATCCCTGCGTGCCCCCACCTGCATGTAATTTGTCCATATTTTTTTTACCTGTCCCCGTGACCGTCTGTTTTACAAGGGGTTGCTTTACCTCCGGTATGGCAATATAATCCTTGATTACGGAGAATATACTGTCATTGACCCCATAAATTTTCCTGAAATCAGTTGCTGCTTTTATCTTCCCGCCCGCCTCCCTGTACTTAAGCAGGTTGCTTTTTACGTATTCCGGGAGCAAAAGGGAAGCTAATGAGTCTTCGGGGATTGTATTCGGGTTAAAAGCAAACAGCAACTGTGTTGCCCGGCAATCGCCCCCTGCCTTTTTTTCCCATTCGGTTAAAGCCCTTTCAAATCCTGTATAATCGGATTTGTTCTTTTGCGGAAGGTGGCCGATGATGATATTGGCCAAGAAGGCAAGCAATATCAGTACGGTAAGTACAATTATACCGTCCCTGTCCTTTTTTGAGAACTCCAAATAAGGTTTTATCCATCCGCTAAATAACTTCTTCATTCCACACCCACTTGGGATTGCTCCTAAAAGATAGTGATTATTTGGCGAATATGGCTAAACAAACTTCAACAAACCTAATTTGTTCATTAAAACAATGGCAATGGCAACCGGGGCAATAAACTTAACAAGGAACATAAAACCGGACAAAAACATGCCGGCAAGTTTCCCCCCTTTGGCAACTTCTTCTTTTACTTTCTTCCGCCCAAGGAACCAACCAACAAAAATTGCAATAAACAACCCGCCTACAGGTAAAAGCAGGTTTGCGGAAATCCAGTCCATCAGGTCAAAAATAATCAATCCCCCCAAAGTATGTCCGGAAAGTATCCCCATTGACAAAGAACAAAAAATCCCAAGTATGGAGATCAATAAAGTTGCCAGGACGGTTGCCCATCTCCTGCCCATATTAAATTCTTCTTTGAGGTAAGCGACAACAACTTCGAGTATTGAAATTGCAGAAGTAAGTGCAGCCACTGCGAGAAGGATAAAAAACAAAATGGAAAAAACATAGCCTCCGGGCATCTGGTGGAACACATTTGGCAATGTAACAAAAATCAACCCCGCCCCTTCGCCGGGGGCAATACCAAAAGCAAACACAGCCGGGAAAATGGCAACCCCAGCCAATATGGCTATTACCGTATCGGCCACTGTAACATTTATAACTGTGTTTACCAGGTTGTTGTCGTCCCTTACGTAAGAGCCATATGTTATCAATGTCCCCATACCAAGGCTCAATGTAAAGAAGGCATGCCCCAACGCACTCAGTATCCCATCTTTGGTCAGCTTAGAAAAATCGGGTTTGAACAAGAACCCTAATCCGGCCTTTGCACCTTCGAGCGAAACAGATTTTATGCACAGGAATATTAATATGACGACAAGGACTGGCATTAATATCTTGGTGTATTTTTCAATGCCCTTTTTTATGCCCACAATAACAATCGCACCTGTTAGCAACATAAAGCAAAGCTGTAACAATACAGGCTTTACCGGCGACACCGTAAGGGTTTTATAAATAGCCCCTATTTCTTCCGGGGTTTTATTTGAAAACCCGTTTTCAATCGACAAAAATATGTACTGTATGCTCCATCCGGCGACAACCCCATAAAAAGAAAGGATCAAAAAAGCTGCCGTCACCCCTAAAATACCGACATAACGCCACGGGCTGCCAGGGGCCAAAACTTTAAATGCCCCAAAAGCATTGCGCCTGGCACTGCGTCCAATAATTAACTCTGAAAGCATTACCGGCAGGCCTATTGCCACAATAAAAGCTAGATATACAAACAGAAAAGCCGCCCCTCCATAAATTCCGGTTATATATGGGAATTTCCATATATTCCCCAACCCAACGGCAGAACCTGCCGCCGCTGCAATTACCCCAAATTTGGAACCAAATGAATCGCGTACCTGTTTACTATTTTTCGACATTCCCTGACTATTAAAAATAAAACAAAAAGACAGATTATTTTCATAATCTAAACATTTAAGCCGTAAAAATGCAAAAAAAATCACTCCTGTGGCACAAGATGTGCAAAAAAACCTACAAAACCCCAACAATGTTATCTTTTGGGCATTGCCCCATGCCAGCCAACAGTCGGCTACAAAAAAGAATAATTTTTGGCAAGCCCCTATCGGGCAGGGAACAAGGGAGGGATCGCTACATAAGGCCTTTGTCGGCAAAACTGAAATAACTGTTTTGCCCTATTATTATATGGTCGTGCACGTAAATATCCATAAGTTTTGCCGAATTTTTTATTTTGTTTGTGATTTTAACATCGGCACCGGAGGGCTGCATGTTGCCGGAAGGGTGGTTGTGACAAAGGATTATCGAGCTTGCCAGTTTTTCAAGGGCTGATTTCAGTATCAGGCGCACATCAATAACAGTACCTGAAATACCTCCTTGGCTCACCATAAAACTATCTATAATTTTATTTCCCCGGTCAAGCAACATAATCCAGAATTCTTCGTGATCCAAATCGCCAAGCAAGGGTTGGAAATATTCTGCCGCATCTCCACTCCCTGTAACTTTCTTTTTTATAAAAACGCTGGCATCTTTGCGGCGTTTCCCCAATTCGAGCGCGGCAATAATGGAAACTGCCTTTGCTTCGCCAATACCGTTAAAATCCATAAGGTAGCCGATGCCCTTTTTTCCAAGGTCGGCAAGGTTGTTCCCAACCGAAGACAAAATCCGCCTAGAGAGTTCAACGGCGGTTTCTTCGAGGTTGCCCGAGCCAATCAGTATGGCAATCAATTCTGCATCGCTTAATGCCCTTGGCCCTTTGCCAAGCATTTTCTCCCGTGGGCGGTCTTCCTCTGCCCAATCTTTAATCTTGAGTTTTTTATAGTCACTCATCTTGCTGTAGTAATGTTGCTATAATAATTCCACGCTGATAAAATTTTATCGGTATTTTTTGTACTGACGCGAAAATTTGCAAAAAATGGTCAATCCTGCCTTTAACCTTCTGATTAAGAGTGGTATTACACTTCCGGCAGTAATCTTTATATGGTGCGGGCATTCTCATATATCCACCCAAATTTAGCTAATTAGCTTTTGGTACACAAATATTTATATTTGTGCCCATTTGAACAAAACACAGGAGATATAATGATGGGTGAAGCTCATCAGAACGGGTACCCAATGGCAAATGACAAGTTGAAATCATCGGCATCGTAAGCCCTGCTCCCAATAATCCACCCATCGCCAAATTTGTCAGATGGTTCCCTGAGCTTTATCCCCAGATCAAGGCGGAAGATGAAATAATTAAAATCGCAGCGCAAGCCAGTGCCAGTACCAAAAGCAAACTGTTTGTAAAATTTGTTAAAATCGAAAAGCGCCCCTTCCCTATTGTCTTTCCTGTTTATTGCCCAGATATTCCCAACATCGAAAAACAAGGCACCTTCTAAAAGGCTTGCCAATTTGAAACGGTATTCAATGTTCGCCTCAAGTTTTATGTCAGACGACTGGTTGGGGTACGAACCTGCCACCCCCTCGTATGTCCCCGGGCCTAAGGAACGTACCTGCCATGCCCTTATCCCATTTGCCCCTCCGGTAAAATACTTTTTTTCGAATGGCAGCACATCGAAATTGCCGTAAGGTACACCAACCCCACAGAAAAGGCGTGTTACCAGCGTATTATATTCATCAAAAGAATAACCATAGCGGAATTCGATATCAGACTTTATATATTGTGCAAAACGTGTGTTAAAGATCTTGTAATACTTTGTACTGCCCAAACCTAATGTGTCAACCGTTTCGTATTGCGGCTGATCGGCAAGAGAAGATGCCAGGTGCAAAAGGTTGCCCGCCGATTCTATATTAAACCTCATATAACTGTAGCCTTTGCCCTGGTTTATGTTTTGTCCATTGTATGTGAACGAATAATTTGTTGCCAGTATTAGGTGGTCGGTAAAACTGCTTTTAATATACAGGTCTTTTATTTTTTCGATAAAATCGGGGTCGAAACGGTATAGGCTTACCATATTGAAATCAAGCAGGTTGAGGGTATGGCTGAATGTTTCGGAGCTTTTCCAGTCGTAACCAAACTTTAAATTTGAGATGGTCCTTGTATATTCCGGCCTTTTCTGGAAGTTATAACCTAATGTAAATACCGTTTTGGGCAAAACAGACTCAAAAGAGCGAATAAAATTACCTGGGCCCATAAGTTTTGGGATGGTAATGCTCGACTCTACACCTATTTCACGTGTATTAAAATAATCCGATTCGCTGCTAACAATACGCTCCATTGCGCCCCGTAGCTTTATCCCGAGGATCTCTGCCCCGTGGAACAGGTTACGGTGCTGGTAATTGATATTGCCTGCAACCCCCAGGTTGCCAGATGTATTCGTCCCTTCAATGTCGAACGAAGTAGATTGCCTGTTCAACGGGGCAAGCCGGATAAAACAATCAAGCAAATTGGTATCTTTCTCCATCTCCGGTTCCTGGAACTGGATATTTATAAACCGAAACTGCCGGAGACGGTTAAACGCATTAAAAGTGTTCTCAACATCGGAAAGGCGGTATAGCCCTGCCTTCTCCATATGCAACGAGCGTCCGAACAGCGAAGGGTTATATTTAACCTGGCTGCTACGGTATACTATAAAATTATCCATACAGAGCGTGTCGGTAAAATTATCGGCGGGGTGCTGTGTTTCGTTCAGGGACATAGACCCGTGAAGCAAGGAAACATAAAAATTATTCAGGAAATAAGGTTTAAAGACCCTTGCCGAATCCTCAGGGTTTTTAATTGTGCCGCCAACATATAAATCAAGCAATACTTCCTTGTCGAACTTGCTGCTGTCTGCCAGGTAACTGACATCTTCTTTCCTGAAATAATAATAACCTTTGTTCCTGAACATCTCTACAATAGAAGAACGCTGTTTGTCGAGCATATAATAATCGAAAGGCGCGCCTGGTTTTATGGCAATCCGTGAACTGTCGTCGCTGAAAATAGTGTGCAGCTCAGGGTTTTTAAGATGATAGTTTATGTCCCGGATCCGGTAGATGTCGCCCGTTTCAAGCGAATATTTCACATCCGCCTTTTGCTTTTTGTCGTTGAATTTCACCTCCCTCCTGACCGTTGCACGAAAATAACCTTTATTGTTAAGGTATTGTTTTAGCTGCTCCTCCGACCTTGTTGCCAGTGCTTCACTATAAACCTGGGGCGGCTCTCCAATACGCTTAAGCCAGCCACCTGTTTTCTTTTTAGATGACAAATTATAAAGCCATAGGTGGAATTTTGCAAATCCCAGGATCTTATAATTCTCTTTCTGCCTTACGTACGATTTGGCTTCGTCCTTGTCTATTTTAGGTTTATCTACCTCTACTTCTACATTATTTAGCAAATAACTATTTTCCGGGACGAACTTTACCGGCGAACACGAAAACAAAACCACACTTGCAATAAAAATAACTGCAAAAGGAAATATTTTATATTTAAAACCCTTAAAGACCATTCGGTTCATTTGTCGGCACTGCCCGGTTTAACATGTAACATATCAACTTTCATCATTATATCCCACAAAATCGATTATTTAGCAAAAATAACGAAGTGTTTTTTTAGAAACAGTAACTTTACCTTTAATATTTCAATGCAATATAACTTTTTAAATGATTAGCAAAAATACGATTAAACTGATTCATTCCCTATCACAAAAAAAATACAGGGAAAAAGAGGAGCTGTTTTTGGTTGAAGGCGACAAAAATGTACTGGATGTACTCCGCTCACCCATAGGGGTGCCCCAACTTTTTGCCACACAGGCATTTCTTTTCGCAAACACTAAAGAAGCGGCAAATGCAGTTGAAGTGAACGAGGTTGGTTTTACTGATATTAAAAAAGCCAGTTTACAAAAAAGCCCACAAAACAGTATCGCCTTGTGCAAGCTCCCCGCCCAAGGCAAAATACCCGGCAGGATTGAAGGGAAACTGTCGCTTTATCTCGATGGCATACAGGATCCCGGGAACATGGGCACTATCATAAGGATTGGCGACTGGTTCGGTATCGAATATATATTCTGTTCGCACGATACTGTGGATATTTATAACCCCAAGGTTGTCCAGTCGAGCATGGGATCCATTTGCAGGACAAATGTAATTTACACCGGCATAGAAAACATACTGGGCCCGGCAAAAATTTCGCATGCCCAAATTACAGGGGCTTTTTTGGAAGGAGAAAATATTTTCCACGGGACTCATGCCCAAAAAACTGTTTTGGTTGTGGGCAACGAGGGCAACGGCATCAGAAAAGGGACGGCAAGCAACATCGAAAAAAAAATAATGATACCTGATTTCTCGGACAAAAGGCATAAGGCAGAATCCTTAAATGTTGCCGTGGCCACCGGGATTATATGCGCCGAGTTAAGCCGCCGTTTCTGTTATTCAAAATGAAACGAAAGGGTAAAAATATTGGATTTCAACGATTTTATGGATTGCGAGTAATACCTGCGCTGAGTGTCGGCAGGCGGATCGCCAAGCTGGTTGTTCAGCCCCAGGCTTACTTTTACCTCCATCGACAAACGGAAAAAAGTAAAATAATGATCCCAGCCTGCCCCAATTTCGGCATAAAACCCGCCACTTTTCAAGCTTACCAGATCTTCCCTTGCCGTCCTCGAAATATCTTGCCGGTAAGCTCCACCAAAAACCACGTAAGGCCTGTCGTTATTTATCCTGCGGGCTTTATATTTAACCAATAATGGAAAATCAAGAAAAGTAGATTTGACCGAAAAATATTCTCCAGGTTGGTTTGTGTATATATCTACCACATCGATATTGTAGGTCAATTGCCTTTCGCCAAACGACAGTCCGGGCAAAAACCTTAAATTAAAGTCCTTCGCCAAGCGTAAACTGGAAACAATGCCAACCGTAAAGCCCGGTATAAGCCCGGTAACCTCAGATTTTACATAAGTTTGCGAAGTTATTGGCTGCTTGTCGGTCTTCCAATATTTATACACATAATCAGGGTTTTCCCCAAGAGGGTTGTAATTAACTACGGCAAAATCGAGGGTATTTATCCCAAGGGTAAAACCAAAATGGATTAATTTATCATCGAAAGTAGTAATATAATTTATTTTCTGTTTTTGGGCAAAACCACTAAAAACAAAGCTAATAAACAATATGGCAATAATGATCCTTTTCACTGTTACTACTAAACGATTTTCTTTCTTCAAAAACAACGATTTGCCCGATTTATTGCCCCCGGCAATTTAATTCTTCGGTTTTATTGAGCGGTAAATGGTTGCAATGCCAAATGTTTGGGGATATGCTTTCGCCCCGGCAAAACCAGCCTTGTTCAACACATTTATGAAATCATCACCGTCAGGGAATTCATTTACCGATTCTGGCAAATATGTATAAGCCCTGTTGTCTTTAGAAATAAGCCTGCCCAACAACGGCAGCGCCCTGGTGAAATAAAAACAATAAACCTGTTTGAACGGTGTTTTCCGTGGTCTTGAAAATTCTAAAACAACAAAAATACCTCCTGGCTTAAGGACCCTGTTTATTTCGGACAGCCCTTTTTCCGTACTTTCAAAATTACGGACACCAAAGCCTACAATTGCCGCGTCAAAAGAATCATTTGAGAAGGGGAGGTTTTCCGAATCGGCCTTAATAAGCCCAATACGTCCAGCCAGTTTTTTCCGCCTTATTTTCTCACGTGCCACTTCTAACATGCCTGCTGAAATATCTATCCCGGTGATTTCCGCGCCAGGGATTTTAGTTGCCGAGATTGCGAAATCACCAGTGCCGGTCGCAATATCGATTATCGTTCTGGGGTTTGCCCGCCTTAATTTCTTGATAGCTGTTTTGCGCCATGCCTTATCGATATTTACAGAAAGCAGGTGGTTTAAGAGATCGTACCGTGGGGAAATATTATCAAACATCTCCTCTACCTGTACTTTTTTTCCCTGATTTGAATTGTTATACGGAACTACTGCCATTAAACGCCGGAGGTCATTTTGTCAATAAATCCCAAAGAAACATCATCTATCCTTATTTCTCCTTTTGTAACATGCCCAAGGGTAAAAAACGGTATCCCCAATCCGGTCAAAACATCAAGGAAGTCGTCCTCGTTTACCGGATCCACATCAACCAGTACCCGCCCCATTGCTTCCCCGAACAGGAACGAATCCAAACGCACTTCGGCATCGGTTGTAATATCAAATCCCAGCCCGTTGGGTATGGCAGAACGGAACAAAGAGAAGAACAGCCCCCCTTTGCCTATTGGGTTCGCACTGTGCAGCAGTTCTTTCTCATGCAACTTTTTAAGTGCCGCCTGGATTTTCAGTTCATCGTTTATATCAAAGGCAGGCAAAGGAGAACCTGCAATACCATGGTAAAACTCAATATATTCCGATGACCCCAAGTCATTAACAGAAGGGCCTATCATAAATATATTGTTGCCTTTTTTGCTGAATTTGTGCGTGGTTATTTTTTCACGATCCCCAACCATCCCCATCATACTGATAATTATAGTTGGCGGCACCGTACCTTGTTCTGAAAAATGGTCGAACCTGATTTTCCTGTCCGATATCTTCAGGTTAAATTCCCGTGCTGCATTTTCCAACCCTTTCTTTGCCCCCGAAGCAATAAACTGCCCGTTGGGCCCGGCAAAGTCAATATGGTACAAAAACGCGCTTATGGCAATTGGCTCGGCCCCGAAACACAGCATTTTACGCGCCGCCCTTGAAATTAATATCTCAGTGGCCTTCTGCGGATCGCTTTCCAGGTTGTGGTGAAAGGCGTGGGTGCTCATAGCCATGCACCTCCCTGTCGATTCAACATCAAACAACCCTGTTTCATCGGTGTCGCTGCCGCCAATGGAATCAGGTGAAATATTCACCTCACTGAAATCATTAAAGTAATTTATTGTTGACAAATTAGGGTTGACCATCAATGAATAAATGACTTCTTCAATGCTTTCCGGTTCCGGTATAGAATCAATCGTAAACCCCTTTTCCTTTTCTGAGATCTCGTTCATACAGTTAATTTATTTCATAATTCAGCCAAGCAAAGGTAATTAAGTACACGATTTTACCATAAAAATTGATGTTTTTTTTAATTTCGGCTAAAAATAGAACACTAAAAATGAAAAAAACAGCATTGATAACTGGAGCGACCTCGGGTATTGGAGAAGAAACAGCAAGGCTTTTGGCAAGAAATAATTTTAACCTAATAATAACCGGGCGCAGGAAAGAAAGGCTTGAAAAACTTTCTGATGAAATAAAAAAAATCTCCGGCAGCGAAATCCATGCTTTAAATTTTGACATCAGCAGCCAGCAAGAAACAGAGGATGCCATAAAAAATTTACCGCCAGGGTGGGATGACATTGACGTGCTGATAAACAACGCCGGGCTTGCTGTAGGGTTGGCTACTGTACAAGACGGGCTTATAAGCGACTGGGAAAGGATGATCGACACCAACATAAAAGGGCTGCTTTATATCACAAGGCTTGTTGCCCCACCGATGGTCAGGAAAAAAGCAGGGCATATCATAAATATTTCATCGATTGCAGGGAAAGAAACCTATGCAATGGGAAATGTATATTGTGCCACCAAGCATGCAGTGCAGTCGCTCACACAGGGGATGAGGCTCGATATGCTGAAACACGGGATAAAAGTCAGCTCCGTTTGCCCGGGCGCGGTAGAAACAGAATTCTCATTAGTGCGGTTTAAAGGCGATGAAAAAAAAGCAGGGGATGTGTACGAAGGATTCACGCCCCTTTATGCCAAAGATATTGCAGAAACCATACTTTTTATATTAACGCGCCCAGCTCACGTAAATATCGACGATATATTGGTAATGCCAACAGCTCAAGCTTTTAGCAGGGAATTTAACAGGGAATAGCTCTTTAGGTTTTGAGAGGCGAGAGGTGAGAGGCGAGAGGCGAGAGAGCCTCCTTTGCGCATAATATCATATACACTTTAAGAATAACCTGAATCCGGTTAAAAATTGTATTAAATTTGTATCCTATTAAAGAAATAAAATGTCAGAAGCAATTATTATAACTCCGGTAAAAGACTCGCTTGAAACAACCAAGCTTACAATTGAAGCAATTTCGGATGCCGATGGCAATTTTGAACATTTTGTGTTTAATGACTTTAGTGCCACAAAAACAAAAAAATACCTGGAAAGTGCAAAAAACAAACTTGGGTTCCATCTCATCAACCTTGGGGATGTCACTTCCAGCCCTTCGCCAAATTACAAACTAGTGCTTGAAATGGCACAAAAAATAGCTTTAGAGAAGCACAAACCCTTGATTATTGTGGAATCGGATGTGGTAGTCAGGGAAAACACCCTGCAACAATTGGTGCAAATTTCGAGAGAAAAAGAAAAAACAGGGCTCGTGGGGGCAATTACCACCGACAAATCGGGCAACTATAACTTCCCTTATACCTTTGAGAAGAAAAAAAGCAATGAAGTTATCGACACTTCCCACAGTTTGAGCTTTTGCTGCACACTGATATCGGAACAACTACTGCAAGCATTTGATTTTAAATTACTTTCAGATAAAAAAGACTGGTTTGACGTATTTATAAGCCGCCAATCTAAAAAATTGGGTTTTTCAAACTACCTGGCCAAGGGGCTTGAAGTTTTGCATTTGCCCCATTCAAGCCGGCCATGGAAAAAACTAAAGTACTCGAACCCTGTTTTGTATTACCTGAAAAAAATCATCAACAAACGCGACAGGATCTAATGCCACGGGCACTTTTATATAAACGGCTAAAAATTGCCGGGCACATTGTGTTTTGGCTGGCCAGCATTGCCCTTATGTTATCGTTCTTCTACTTCAACGAAAAACGGGTCCATTTCGATTTTATAGCAATTGCAAAGGCATTAATAGCCAATATTGGTTTTGCAATGGCAGTTTATATAAACCTGTATGCCCTTATCCCAATATTCTTGCAACGTAAAAGTTATATATTCTACCTTTTCTGGTTAATACTGTTGCTTACTTTTTCGAGCCTGACAATCCAGTTCCTGCTCATTTTCCCATTGCGGGATGCACTTGATCTCAAAGGACGGTTTACCACGTTTGATGTAAATTTACACTCGGCATACTTTTTTGCCGCTTTAATTTATGTTGCATTTACTTCCTTCCTTAAGTTTATAAAAGAATGGTTCTCCCTACAAGACCTTAATTTAAAACTTGCTAAAATAGAACAGCAGAAACTCGAAGCTGAACTAAAAACATTAAAAGGGCAACTAAACCCGCATTTCCTGTTTAACTCGCTAAATAATATATATTCGCTGGCATTGGTAAAATCAGCAAAAGTGCCGGGACTGATTTTGCAACTTTCTGATTTGATGCGCCACATAATTTATGAATCAAAAGAAAAATATATCCCGCTTGAGAAAGAAATTGAATTTGTAAACAACTTTATCACACTCCAAAAAATACGGGTGGCTGAAAATAAAAAAATCAATTACCATATTGAGGGGGGCATACCATCGGCAAAAATTGCCCCGTTGCTTTTCGAACCCTTTATCGACAATGCATTTAAACACGGGCTGCCAGGGAATGAAGGGGAAGATTTTATCGATATTAAATTTAATTTTAAACAAGCCGGGGTATTGGATTTCAGTATATCGAACAATTATGAAGAGCAAGGGCATTGGGCAAAGAAAAATTCAGGTATTGGCATCAGCAATGTAAAACAAAGGCTAAAACTACTGTACACGCAAAAAGATTATTCTTTAACTACAAAAAAAGAAGGGCATATATTTTCGGTGAAGCTTAAACTCAAACTCAAAAAAGATGGAAATAAAGGCATTAATAATCGATGACGAACCCCTGGCGCAGAATGTTATTATACAGTATGCACAAAAACTCCCCAACCTCACTATTGCTGGCACATGCAACGATGCGATTTGTGCCCACCAGGCCTTACAGGAAAAAAAGGCAGACCTTATTTTCCTGGACATAAACATGCCGAAACTTTCGGGGATTTCATTCCTGAGGAATTTAAAAGGCGCACCGTTGGTAATTTTCACAACTGCATACTCCGAGTATGCCCTGGAAGGTTTCGAGCTCAACGCCATTGATTACCTCAAAAAACCATTCTCATTCGAGCGTTTCTGCAAAGCATTTTTCAAGGCAGAAGAACTGTTGCTCTTAAAAAATGGGGGCAAAACACCGCAGCAGGTAAAAGCGGGCGGGAACGGGTTCCTGTTCATAAAATCAAACAAGAAAACCATTAAGGTCAATTTTGCAGACATACTGCACATTGAGGGGCTAGGTGATTATATACGCATCCATTTAAAAAACCAAAAAATAACCACAAACCTATCCATGAAAAAAATACTGGGGCTCCTGCCAGAAAAACAGTTTTGCCGTATCCATAAATCCTTTATCATATCTCTTTCTGCTATTGATTTAATCGAAGGGAATATGGTTGTGGTAAACAAAATAAAACTTCCGGTTGGTAATAGCTACCGGCAAGATTTTTTGAGTTATGTAAATAGTTTCTTGGCCGACTGACAAGGTGCGGTGACACTGGAAATAAGGGAATAATCAATATAAAACTGTTAATATTTAGCTCTCTGCCCCTTGCCCCCCGCCTCTCCATTTTCACTTTTCACTTTCTCCTTGTCTCTTTTTTCCCTAAATTTGGTGCAGATACCAGGTGGGGGAAAAACAAAAAAAATATGTACAAACGGCTACCATACGGGAATTCCAATTTCAGCAGCATTATTGAAGGCAATTACTGCTACATCGACAAGACACGTTTTATCGGACTGCTTGAGGACGAAACGAACAAGTACCAATTTTTCATACGCCCGCGAAAGTTTGGAAAAAGCCTGTTTTTTTCCAAACTGTTGCACTATTACGACATGAACAGGGAGGGGGATTTCGAAAAACTGTTCGGAGGGCTGTATATAGGGAAAAACCCCACGCCAAGGAGGAACAGCTATGCTATAATGGAATTTAACTTCTCGGGGATAAATACCTCAAGCGAGGAGGGGTTCAAGGTTTCTTTTTCCCGGAATGTACAACTGGCCGTTGAATCGTTCATCGAAAATTACCGCAACGTTTTCACGGACACAGGGGGGGTACTAAAAATGCTCAATGAAAAAGATTCGGGCATCGATGCTTTGCGGGTTGCTTACAGGATGGCCAGATCTGCCGGGATTAAAATATATGCGTTGATAGACGAGTACGACCACTTTGCCAACGACCTGATTGCCATGGGGAACATGTTGGGGGAAGGCGTTTACCGCCGCATGGTGCGCGCCAACGGGATGGTGAGGGACTTTTACGAGACCCTGAAGATAGGCACATCCGACGTGCTGGACCGCATATTCATAACCGGCATTTCGTCAGTGATGCTAGACGACCTGACCAGCGGGTTCAACATTGCCACAAACCTGTCCCTAAAGCGGGCCTACAACGAAATGATGGGCTTCACGAAGGGGGAGGTAGGCGAGATGATGGTGGCGACAGGGGTAGACCCCCGACATATCAATGTGGACATGGGGATGTATTACGATGGCTACCTGTTCCACGAAGACGGGGAGAACAGGGTATACAACCCTTCCATGGTGCTGTATTTCTTCAACCAGGTACTTGACGAAAAAAAGCCCCCGAAAAACATCATAGACGACAACCTGAAAACAGATTACGGGCGTTTGCAGCGGCTGGCACAAAACGAAAGGAACAGGGAACAGCTTTTGTCGATAGTGAAAAGCGGCGGGGTTGTCTCTGACATCATCAGCAAGTTTTCGATAGACAGGCTGGGGGACACGGAGTACTTCGTGTCGCTGCTTTTTTACATGGGGCTGCTGACAATCGACAAATTCGAAATGGGCAGCACGTTCCTGAAAATACCCAACTATTCTGTCCAGACCATATATTGGGAATACCTCCTGCACCTGACAAGGGAACTGAACGGGGACGTGTCGGTAGACCTTTCGGCACAGAAGGCAGCCATCAGGGAACTGGCATACTTTGGCAACCCAATACCTTATGTCGGCTATGTGTCGGAAAACGTGTTCGGGCGGCTGTCGAACCGCGATTTGGTGCGGTTTGACGAAAAGTACATAAAGATAATGCTGCTGAACGGATTGTTCCAGAGCCGGATATATGTGCCAGTAAGCGAAATGGAAGTGGAAAACGGCTACATAGACATATGGCTCGGCCGGAGCCCCCTGTTGCCCGACATACCGTACGAGTGGGCATGGGAGGTGAAATACCTGAAAAAAGGGGAAGAAGGGCTGTTGGAAGGGAAGAAGGCAGAGGCACTGGGGCAGCTCGAAAAGCACCGCAGCTCGGGGCGGTTCAAGGACCGGGGGGACGTACGGTATGCCGCACTGCTGTTTGTCGGCAAGGACAGGTACGAGGTAGTGGAACTGTAAACGGGGAAAGGAAATGGTTGTTGATTATTGATTATTGCCGGACACAGCAAAACCTGCAACCCGTAACCTGCAACCCGAACCTGTAACCAGTAACCCGCAACCTGTAACCCGCAACCAACCCATTTTCACTTTTCACTTTCTCCTTGTCTCTTTTTTCCCTAAATTTGGTGCAGAAACCAGGTGGGAAAAACAAAAAATATGTACAAACGGCTACCATACGGGAATTCCAATTTCAGCAGCATTATTGAAGGCAATTACTGCTACATCGACAAGACACGTTTTATCGGACTGCTTGAGGACGAAACGAACAAGTACCAGTTTTTCATACGCCCGCGAAAGTTTGGCAAAAGCCTGTTCTTTTCCACACTGTTGCACTATTACGACATGAACAGGGAGGGGGATTTCGAAAAACTGTTCGGAAGGCTGTATATAGGGAAAAACCCCACGCCAAGGAGGAACAGCTATGCTGTAATGGAATTTAACTTCTCGGGGATAAATACCTCAAGCGAGGAGGGCTTCAAGGTTTCTTTTTCCCGGAATGTACAACTGGCCGTTGCATCGTTCATCGAAAAATACCGCAACGTTTTCACGGACACAGGGGGGGTACTAAAAATGCTCAATGAAAAAGATTCGGGCATCGATGCTTTGCGGGTTGCTTACAGGATGGCCAGATCTGCCGGGATTAAAATATATGCGTTGATAGACGAGTACGACCACTTTGCCAACGACCTGATTGCCATGGGGAACATGTTGGGGGAAGGCGTTTACCGCCGCATGGTGCGCGCCAACGGGATGGTGAGGGACTTTTACGAGACCCTGAAGATAGGCACATCCGACGTGCTGGACCGCATATTCATAACCGGCATTTCGCCAGTGATGCTCGACGACCTGACCAGCGGGTTCAACATTGCAGCAAACCTGACCCCAGAACTGCAGTACAACGAGATGATGGGGTTTACGCAAGAAGAGGTGGCACTGCTAATGGAGGGGACAGGGGTAGACCCGGCACTGATAAACGTGGACATGGGGGTGTATTACAACGGCTACCTGTTCCACAAAGACGGGGAGAACAGGGTATACAACCCTTCAATGGTGCTGTATTTCTTCGGCCGCATATTGAGGGAAGGGAAAGTGCCGGAAAACATCATAGACGACAACCTGAAAACAGATTACGGGCGTTTGCAGCGGCTGGCACAAAACGAAAGGAACAGGGAACAGCTTTTGTCGATAGTGAAAAGCGGCGGGGTTGTCTCTGACATCATCAGCAAGTTTTCGATAGACAGGCTGGGGGACACGGAGTACTTCGTGTCGCTGCTTTTTTACATGGGGCTGCTGACAATCGACAAATTCGAAATGGGCAGCACGTTCCTGAAAATACCCAACTATTCTGTCCAGACCATATATTGGGAATACCTCCTGCACCTGACAAGGGAACTGAACGGGGACGTGTCGGTAGACCTTTCGGCACAGAAGGCAGCCATCAGGGAACTGCAACCCAATACCTTATGTCGGCTATGTGTCGGAAAACGTGTTCGGGCGGCTGTCGAACCGCGATTTGGTGCGGTTTGACGAAAAGTACATAAAGATAATGCTGCTGAACGGATTGTTCCAGAGCAGGATATATGTGCCAGTAAGCGAAATGGAAGTGGAAAACGGCTACATAGACATATGGCTCGGCCGGAGCCCCCTGTTGCCCGACATACCGTACGAGTGGGCATGGGAGGTGAAATACCTGAAAAAAGGGGACGGGGGGCTGTTGGAAGGGAAGAAGGCAGAGGCACTGGGGCAGCTCGAAAAGTACCGCAGCTCGGGGCGGTTCAAGGACCGGGGGGACGTACGGTATGCCGCACTGCTGTTTGTCGGCAAGGACAGGTACGAGGTAGTGGAACTGTAAACGGGGAAAGGCAAATGGTTGTTGATTAATGATTACTGATTATTGCAATGGACAACCTGAAACTTGTAACTTGCACCCTGCAACCCGCAACCTGTAACCCGCAACCAACCCATTTTCACTTTTCACTTTCTCCTTGTCTCTTTTTTCCCTAAATTTGGTGCAGATACCAGGTGGGGAAAAAACAAAAAAAATATGTACAAACGGCTACCATACGGGAATTCCAATTTCAGCAGCATTATTGAAGGCAATTACTGCTACATCGACAAGACACGTTTTATCGGACTGCTTGAGGACGAAACGAACAAGTACCAATTTTTCATACGCCCGCGAAAATTTGGCAAAAGCCTGTTCTTTTCCACACTGTTGCACTATTACGACATGAACAGGGAGGGGGATTTCGAAAAACTGTTCGGAGGGCTGTATATAGGGAAAAACCCCACGCCAAGGAAGAACAGCTATGCTGTAATGGAATTTAACTTCTCGGGGATAAATACCTCAAGCGAGGAGGGCTTCAAGGTTTCTTTTTCCCGGAATGTACAACTGGCCGTTGCATCGTTCATCGAAAAATACCGCAACGTTTTCACGGACACAGGGGGGGTACTAAAAATGCTCAATGAAAAAGATTCGGGCATCGATGCTTTGCGGGTTGCTTACAGGGTGGCCAGATCTGCCGGGATTAAAATATATGCGTTGATAGACGAGTACGACCACTTTGCCAACGACCTGATTGCCATGGGGAACATGTTGGGGGAAGGCGTTTACCGCCGCATGGTGCGCGCCAACGGGATGGTGAGGGACTTTTACGAGACCCTGAAGATAGGCACATCCGACGTGCTGGACCGCATATTCATAACCGGCATTTCGCCAGTGATGCTCGACGACCTGACCAGCGGGTTCAACATTGCCACAAACCTGTCCCTAAAGCGGGCCTACAACGAAATGATGGGCTTCACGAAGGGGGAGGTAGGCGAGATGATGGTGGCGACAGGGGTAGACCCCCGACATATCAATGTGGACATGGGGATGTATTACGATGGCTACCTTTTCCACGAAGAAGGGGAAAACAGGGTATACAACCCTTCCATGGTGCTGTATTTCTTCAACCAGGTACTTGACGAAAAAAAGCCCCCGAAAAACATCATAGACGACAACCTGAAAACAGATTACGGGCGTTTGCAGCGGCTGGCACAAAACGAAAGGAACAGGGAACAGCTTTTGTCGATAGTGAAAAGCGGCGGGGTTGCGGCCAACATAATCAGCAAATTCTCCATAGACAGGCTGGGGGACACCAAGTATTTTATCTCGCTGTTGTTTTACATGGGGCTGCTGACAATAGACAAATTCGAAATGGGCAGCACGTTACTGAAAATACCCAACTATACAATACGCACCATCTACTGGGAATATATCGAACAGTTGACCCTTGACCTGAACGAGGGCATAACAATAGACTATAACGAACTGGCTGCAGCCATCAGGGAACTGGCATACTTTGGCAACCCAATACCTTATGTCGGCTATGTGTCGGAAAACGTGTTCGGGCGGCTGTCGAACCGCGATTTGGTGCGGTTTGACGAAAAGTACATAAAGATAATGCTGCTGAACGGATTGTTCCAGAGCAGGATATATGTGCCAGTAAGCGAAATGGAAGTGGAAAACGGCTACATAGACATATGGCTCGGCCGGAGCCCCCTGTTGCCCGACATACCGTACGAGTGGGCATGGGAGGTGAAATACCTGAAAAAAGGGGAAGAAGGGCTGTTGGAAGGGAAGAAGGCAGAGGCACTGGGGCAGCTCGAAAGGTACCGCAGCTCGGGGCGGTTCAAGGACCGGGGGGACGTACGGTATGCCGCACTGCTGTTTGTCGGCAAGGACAGGTACGAGGTAGTGGAACTGTAAACGGGGAAGGGAAATGGTTGTTGATTAACGATTACTGATTATTGCCGGACACAAAACCCGCAACCTGCAACCTGTAACCCGAAACCCGCAACCTGTAACCCGCAACCCGTAACCCGCAACAAAAAACCCTGCTCAACCGTCCAAAAAACCCTGCTCCTTCAAAAAACCCATCATCTTCGCTGAAAAAAATTCATTGTCTTCTTTTTTATAGCGGACATCGGTAAAAACCTGTGCCAGGGTTTCCTTATTGTTCTCTTTCACATATTGTTTTGAAGATCCAAGCCCCTCTTTAAACGAATACAGCTGTTCAATGGCATCCTTTGGGTAATCGGTATATTTCCCATTATGGACAATGCCTTTTAATGGTATACGGTCAGTTAAGCCCGGATCCTCGCCAGGGTAGCCCAATGCAAGCGTTGTAACCGGGAAAGTGAGCTTGGGGAACCCCAAGGCCTCGCTAATTTCCTTTGCATTGTAAACAGTGGTGCCCAGATAACAAGCCCCAAGCCCGTTATTTTCGGCAGCAATGCAAACATTCTGTGCAACAAGCAGTGCATCGGTTGCTGCTGTAAAAAACGACATAAAGTTAGAATAACCGGGTTGTGCCTTATTAAAGGAACACCACTTCGAAAAACGGTTAAAATCGGCAACAAAGGTCAATAAAACAGGTGCAGCGGTTGCTACTGGCTGGTTAAAATGGAATGAGGCCAGTTTTTCCCTCTGTTTTTTTTCTGTTGTTACCACCACACTATAAAGTTGCATATTCCCCGTGGTGGAAGCCCTGGTGCCGGAATAGATAATACTCTCAAGGAGTTGGCCGCATATTGGCTGGTCCTTGAATTTACGTATCGAAACGTGACGGTTTAAAAGTTCCATGACATTATGAATAATTAAAAAATAAAGGACAAGAAATTAAAAATAAGATTTTTTTTGGATTAAGCACTTATTAACCAGAGATGAGATGTGAGAAATGAGATTATGAGACAACCTGCAACCTGCAACCTGTAACCTGTAACCTGCAACCTGCAACCTGTAACCCGCAACCCGCAACCCCCAACCAGCTTACACCAAATAAAAAAGGGAAGCTTATAGCTTCCCCTTTCTAATCAATCAATTCGGTATTACCTCTTAATCATCGTTTCAGTCTTGACGAGCCCGTCTTCAGTAAACATACTGATTACGTAAACGCCACTTACTAGATTTCCGGTACGGATTACGGAATCTGGATATTCGATATCTAATACACGCTGACCTGCAATATTTGTAACAATAACCCTTGTAAGTTTGTCGCTGTTATCAATATTGATTTCAGTATCGAATGGGTTCGGATATGCTGTGAACTCAACAGTTTCTTCTGCAAATGGATCGTCTATGTCTGTAAACAATACAGGGGTAAATGTCCATGTTGTATCGTCTGTTATACCTTCCCAAGCCATTCCTGTTTCGCTTTCAAATGCCCCGGCAGTAACATTCACAACGTAGGTAGTATCAAATTTCAGCCCACCTGTACCTGTTGTATCGTAGTTAGAAACTGTAACTACACTGCCATCGATCATGTCAGATGTAAGTGTGATGGTCAGCAATGCACTGCTTGCACCTTCTTCGCTTACAACCAATGTGCCGCCTGCACTGCTTAACACTACATCGTTTTCGAAAGTCATTACGAAATCAGGATAGTTGTTATAAATAGTATCCTTAGGTTCGAAGCCTGTCAATTCAGGAATTGCAAACTCACCAGTTGTAAATTTCCATTTCTGGGTAGTTATAATACCGGCAAACGGTTCTTTGTTGGTTGCCGTGTTTGTAAACGCACCGTTGTCGATAATGATGTAGTAATTTTTGTACTCTTGGAGCATAGTGTCAGGAGTAACTGTTACAACATCGCCGTCAACCTGTACTTTAGCAGCATCGTTCGGGTCGATAGTTTCTACCAAGAACCCTTGCAGGCCAATTTCTTCGTATATGTATACGTTGCCTGTTGCGCCAGCAAGCACATTGCGGTCGAACGCAATTTTTATGTCGATGTTGCCGGCAGGTACATCAGTAGCATTTTGCAACGGATAAACTTCTTCCCATACAATTCCTGGTGCAGCACCGTCTTCAGTTGTGAATGTCCATGACATATCCAACAATCCATCGAACTTGTTACCTGCTTTATCTACAAAAGCACCTTTTTCGATACGTACGTAGTATTTTGTATTTTCTTCGAATGCTTTATGTGAAATAGAAGCAATGCGGTTAACCAGGTAAGATGGGTCTGTCAATGCTTTCAACGTAACTGTTGATGCACTTACTGCAATTTGTTGGAATATAGTCCAGTCTTCATTGTAAATAACAACGCTGCCTGAACCCAAAGCTATTTCTTTGTCGAAAGTTACTTCAAGTGCTTCTTCGAGGCCTACGTTAACAGCTCCGCTGTCAGGAGAAAGTGCCTGGATTTGTGGTTTTACGCCATCAGCTGTACTGAAAGCCCACTCTTCTATATCTTCGGTTTCTATACCTTCCCAAGCATTTCCGCTTGTATCAACTATTGCCCCTTCGTCAACAGATACATAGAAGTCCATGTTCCCGGGGAAATCGGCGTGTGCTATAGTTACTGTACTATCGCTCCCAACGGTAACGGTCGATGCCGAAACAACAACTTCTTCAACTACTGTGCCGTCTTCATAGTCGCGGATAAAGAAACTGCCGCTGCCAAGTGCCACAAGTTCGTTGAACTTAACTACCATTGCTGCATCTTCTGATGTGCCATCTTCCGGAGAATAAGCAACTGCTACCGGACCAACGCCATCGGCTACTTTAAAGAAGGTACTGTCAGAAAGGCTCATGTTATTTGCAGAATCTACAACATTTGCATGAGTTTCGCTCAACATGGTGACCTTGTACCATGTTTCAGACGTTAAGTCTTTTTTAGGAGTAAGGGTAATTACTGTATTTGCATTGTTTATTGCACCGGTAAATTCAACGGCTGCACCGTCAACAGTACCGTCATCGTTACTTACTGTATAAGTAAAGTGGTCTGGTATGTTTGCAGGTATCAACGATACATAAACAGTTTTACCTTCTTCTGTGGTTACTATGTCGTCAAATATTGGCTCACTGAAAGTTACTGTTACCACGCCGTTTTCGTCAACATCAACCGATTCGGCAACCGGGTCGAAGATAACTGTTGCAGGGGTCATGTCCTTAGTTGTAAAGCTGAATGAAGTTTCCGTTGAGGCTATCTTCTTAGCATCTACTACAGGGCTTACAGTAACAGTATAAGTTGTTTGGCTTGCCAAAAGGCTGTCGAGTATTATGCGCATACTGTCACCAGAATGGAAGGTGGCATCAAATTCAACTTCGTTGCCATCGGCATCTTTTATTGTAACAATATCGTCGATTGTAGTGTTATCGAAAGCTGAGCCATCGGCAGCATTGTATACATCTTCACTAAATTTAACGCCAATCCATGTATCAATAGCAATACCCTTGTCCCCATCTTCAGGATAAGTAGCCGAAACATAAGGTGCAGTTTCATCAAGTACCTCAAAGTCCCAGTTATCGGTTGAACCGATGCCTGCAAATGCGTTATCCGACATGTCTTTGATTACGGTATTCGGTACAACAATATAGAACTCTTCGCCTTCTACCGGGGTATTATCTAAGCTAAAGCTAACTGTTGAGTCTGTGCCAAATGTAAGGTCGGCAACATTAATTACTTCAAACTCATCGTTGTTGTCTGAATAATATACAGTTATTGCGCCTGTGCCAGCCTGTACCAGTTCGTTAAATTTAAGCGAAATGGTGGCAGTTTTTGCCATTTCAGGCGTATTTGCCAATACCGGGGTATACCCATCGGCAACTACATAAGGTGCGTCTGTATCTTTAACGGTAAATGTCCAGTCGCCTTTTTCTATGGCAGCCATTGGGTTGCCTGCAGTTGTGTCAACAAATGCGCCCTTAGGTACCTCAACATAATATTCGGTATTGCTCTTAAGCGTTACATTGCGTTCAATTGTATATTTAAGCTTCTTGCCATCTTCGGAAGTTATCGTTGCGCTGCCAAAATCAATCCTTTCTGCAACAACTTCGGTTGCAACATCGCGGATAAAAATTTGAGCGGAAGGATTCGGTAAAACTGCTTCATCGAAAGAAAGTACCAGGTCGGCATCGGCATCAACGCCAACAGCGCCATTTGCCGGAGAAACAATAGTTGCAACCGGGGCGATAATGTCGAGTGTAGTAAACGTATCGGTAACTATATCGCTTTGGTTTGCATTGCTCGACGAGTCAACAGAAACAACATATGCAATATATTCAACTGCTGAAGTTAGGTTGCTTATATCTACGGTTTCTGAATAAGAACCGTCAAATGCCACAACACCTCCGCCTGCTATCAGCTCTGCAGCTGTAGGCGCGGTAGCCGAAGACTCTTTTACAATATAGTAAGCAGTACAGCCTTCAGGATCGTGTGCGCTTATTTCCAGTTCGGCAGAAACGCCTGTTATGTTCTTAACAGTTATGCTTGGGTTTACAGTAAGGTTGTCTTCTGTAAAGAAAGTAAACTGTGGAACGAAACTGGGTTTTGAAGTACTAAGATTTCCATTTTCGTCTTCAATTACCGAACCGTTAACTAGTACATTATATGGACGTTCGCCTGCCAGTGAATCATCAAGGTTGATGGTCCAAACCAGCCCTGCAATAGTTACCTCATAGTTATTGGCAACATTAGTGGTGTTATCGGCAAATGTGCCTGATATGTTTACAATATAATTGTCTTTAATTTCGGCAGCAGTGTATGCATTCCCTGTTGTTGGGTTAATGGGTGTTTCGTCCCAGGTAATTACAATATCGGCATCTACAGCTACATTTTCGTCACCATCGGCAGGTACGGAAGTGTACTGAGGACCGTAAATGTCACCAGTATAGAATTCAATCGCGGTAGGATTATTTGTTATCAAACTACGGTTGTATATATCCTTAACTATCCCGTCATAAATCAACAAGACATATCTCCTATCTGCCACCAACGGATCCACCGGATCAATTGTCAATGTATTACCAGAATAAACAAAGTTGCTTTGGTTTGCAGCATCGTTAAATACCTCAACCATGTTGCTTGTTACAGGATCGAATACATATAAAGCAACAGTTTTTGAAGATGAAGCAGAACCTGCCAATACCGGCTGGGTGAAAGTAATAACAAAATTGTCGGTCAGGCTAACCTGATCTTCTAATAAGGCAGGGACAGTTGACTTAACAGTAAACGGTACGTCTTCGTCGGTCGTGAAATTCCAAGTATTGCCTGTAATGCCCACATAAGTATTTCCTTCGTCATCGGTAATCAAACCATCGGTAATTTCAACATAGTACCCTGTGCTGAAATCAAGATCGCCTTTTAATTTGAAAACAATTGCACTGTCGCTTTGTTCCCAAACAGACAAATCGGCTTCGGTCAATGTTTGTACAACAGCATCGGTAGCAGCATTACGTATAACTGCAGTACCGGTGCCAACTATAACTTTTTCATCGAATTTCAGTCCTATATAACCTGCATCGGCCGCCATGGTACCGCCAACAGTAGGCAATGATTCGTCAACAGTAGGTTTCACATTGTCCCAACTTACAAACCTGTGGCTACCACTGACAGTATTTGTGAATGTAGTGTTTTTGCTTTGTACGGCACCGGCTTCGAGTACTACTTCGTAAGTAACCTCGCTTGCAACAAAATCAGCATGGCCAACAACCAAAGTATTGCCGTCAACAACCTTTGTTTTTGAATCATCGGTAACTTCTGTGGCTGCCCCATCGGGATCCATATAAATGCTTACTTTAGTTACATCTGCTATTTCTATATCCCTGTCGAATATATATTTAACATCGGCAGCTTTTGCAACAGCAGTCTCACCATCTTCTGGAGAAACAGAGTCAACATCGGGGCGGGCATTTGATAAAGTGGTAAATTCAACAGAAATACCTTCAAAATCAAGCCCTGCAATATCTTCCAACGATTTGCCTATCGAAAGCGTGTAGGTTTTGTCATAACTAAGGTAAGAAGAATTAATGGCAATGCTGTCCTTGTTGCTACCAATCCACATTGCTAAACCTATATCGGTTATATCAACACCGTCTTCTTTTAATGTAATCAAATCGGATGCCATACTGCCACTGTTATTCGATCCCCCGTCTTTGCGGACAACTGGTTCGCTGAAGACGATTCTCATGTCTATGTTAGGATCTACCAATTCAGTCCCGTCAACTTCAGTCCCATCCGAATATAGCTTAGCAGTAGGAGGGGTTATGTCGCCAATAGTAAAATTACCGTCCCATACTAAGTTCCTGTTCCTGTCGGCATCGGCAAGCGTTGCGGCACCAACCTTAACGTAATATACCTGCCCTTCGGGGCCCATGTTGTTTACCGGGTCGATAATAAACGACTTGCCATCTGCGCTTACGCTATAAGACGCACTTACAATAGTACCTGTCTGGTCTGCACCTTTACGGAAAATAACTATGTTTTTAAGGTCGGCATCGGTAATTTCAGAAGCATCTTCGTTATATACCTTTTCGTCCCATTCAATAACAACATTGTCAGAAGGTTGCAGTTCGGTTTTCCAGTTTACAACTTCCGGTGCTTCAAAATCTTTCAGCGTAAACAGGTATTCACCGTCTTCAGCTGCATTTCCTGCATCGTCGTAAATGTTTTCGCCATCAACAAGTACCCTGTAGCTGCCTTTTGATTCGGCATCGGTATGAGCTACATGGAAAGTAAACTTATCGGCACTTGCGTCAAAATCGACACTGCTTACATTAACAGATCCCCAGTTAGTGCCATCATAATGCTGTATAAGTATCAAGTTTCCGCAACTTGCAACGTTAAGCGGGGTAGTATGTGCTGCATCGGTGTATACATCTTCGTCAAAATCAACGGTAACGGTAAACTCGCCGCCAACAGCTTGTTTTAAGTCAGTTTGGTTGTCGGTAACGACAAAAGTAGGGGCTTCAAAGTCAACAATCAAGAACATCCAGTCGTCGTTTGTCAGCAAACCTGCCACTTCGTTGCCAGAATCGTCTTTAACCCATCCGTTAGGTATACGGACAAAATATTTAATTTCGCTTTCGTAAACCGAAGGGTCAACAAGTACCCAAACCTGGTTTTTGTTGGTTCCTTTACCATATAATACTGCACTGCTGCCAGCAGCAACCGACAACATTTTTACGTGGTTAAGGCTCTGGTCGTATTTCCAAAGTTCGAGGTTGCCTGCGCCTGCCTCCAATGTTTCGATAGAACCGTTGAACGAAGCAGCGGTCATTGTGAATTTGAGCGTATCGGCATCTTTGGTTGCCACTGTAGAGTTAATCTCAGGGACAAAAGAACCTGCTGTCAGTTTATCGATAACCGGTGCTGTAACATCGGTAGTTTTAACTTTTGTAAGTATTTTTTTAACCGTGCTTGTATCTGCCGGGTTCTGGGTATTTACTGCATAAGCGTAAACATCGTACGCTCTGCTTTCGGCAATAGTGCCGCCCAGGTACTTGGTAAAAGTTGTGCTGTATGGGTTGCTTGCATCGGTAACCTCTACTGTTTTTGCACCGTTGGCAGTTGTAAAATCGGAATATGAGGGAGCGGCAGCCTCGTTTTCAACAGCCAATAAATTAGCTTTTCCTGCTTCGTCTAATTTAAAGTAAACATCGAATTTACTTGAGCCGATATTATCTGCAATTACATCAGAAAAAACAGGAGCGGTATTGTCGCGTGTAGTAAAATACCAGGTGTCGTGAGCCAACCAGCCTGCATACGGGTTTTGGTTGTCGTATTCCGCTTCGTCGAATGGGGAAGCAGCATTAATCTGGTTGTCAACTATTGCACCTTCAGGTATAATTACATAATACTTGGTTTCTGGTTCGAAATCCTTTTGGTGATAAATGCGTAAAACATTAAAATTTGCCAGGGCAGCACTTTTAACAGGGGTAACAATTTCGAACAGGTCGCCATATGCGGTGCCGTTATCGGTATAAATATAGATTTCCCCATCGTCTGCCCACTGAACATCCTCATCGAATGTTACGCTCAAATACTGATCCAGCTGGACATCTTTTGTTTCGCCTGTTTCAGGATCGAAGAAATTTGTGTCGACCAGTTTCGGGCTTGTGTAGTCGCCAACAGTTACAAGGAATGGACCTGTAGCATTACTAGCTGCACCATCGTCTTTTGCCCTTACAAAATCCGGGTCAAACTCAAAACTGTATAGTGTTTCTTCCTTCAGGTATGTAGAAAAGTCGATTGTAATTTCATACATATCGGCATTGTTCTTTACTGAAGAAATGGCAACATTGGCACTGGTTGCCTGGTAGGTTTTAAGGGCAGTACCGCTCTTGTCCAACAACCGGACAACCCCAACACCTGCCACTACCTGCTCATCGGTAGTTACGACAAATTTGGATGTCGTTTTTAAATTGGTGTACCCGTCTGCATCGGGACTAATGGTAATACCATTAGTACCGGCAATGCCTTGCAGGGAAACCACCATGCTTAGTATAAAAATACTAAAAAGCTGAGTAAATGATTTTCTCATAGCATTTGTTTTTTAATTGTACTTAATTGATTGATTGATTTAATATTATATAATCTTATCATCATTTTTTCATAAAATTGTTTTTCAAAATATCACAAAGCACTACAAACGTATAAAAATTATCAGCAACCTACAAGATAAATGCTGAATAAAATGTTTTCTTATCCATCTTTATTTTTAACAGCCAACCCCTAAAAATAGAGGAAGTCCCAAAAGGATCCAACAATATTTTAAAAGGCCGAAAGCTACACTTTTATTTTTGCAATTTTAATTTTAATTTTTGAAATAACAGCAATATTTTCTTCTTTTTTTCGCTATATCTCCAAAGTTTGAAGTGTACTTTCACATTTTTTAAAATTATCTTAACATAAATGGAAAAGTTTGAAAAGGGACAGGCTACTATGGGGGCAAAACTATTTAAAAACCCGTGTATTGGGGCGGGCCTGGGGCTTGCCCCGGCAAAATCACCAAAATTTGTGGCGTTAATGCAATGCCGGGGATCAAAATTTGCGGCAAAAAAAATCAAAAGCAGAATCACATATCAAATATCAATGTTTGTTATATTATTAATTGTATCAAGCGTTTTTTGTTCATGTAGGGCGTGTAAATGCCCCGCATATACCAATGCCGGCAGACAAGAAAAAGATCCTGTTTTGTGGCAGGCAATGGCAATGGGCGAAGGGCAAATGATTATTGATTATTGATTATTGATTATTGCCGGACACAACAACCTGTAACCCGCAACCCGTAACCTGCAACCCGAACCTGAAAACCCGAAACCTGTAACCCGCAACCCGTAACCCGCAACCAACCCATTTTCACTTTTCACTTTCTCCTTGTCTCTTTTTTCCCTAAATTTGGTGCAGAAACCAGGTGGGAAAAACAAAAAAAATATGTACAAACGGCTACCATACGGGAATTCCAATTTCAGCAGCATTATTGAAGGCAATTACTGCTACATCGACAAGACTCGTTTTATCGGACTGCTTGAGGACGAAACGAACAAGTACCAGTTTTTCATACGCCCGCGAAAGTTTGGAAAAAGCCTGTTCTTTTCCACACTGTTGCACTATTACGACATGAACAGGGCGGGGGATTTCGAAAAACTGTTCGGAGGGCTGTATATAGGGAAAAACCCCACGCCAAGGAGGAACAGCTACATGGTGTTGCGCTTCAACTTTTCGGGGATAGACACTTCGGGAGAAGAGGGCTTCAAGGCATCTTTTGCCCAAAAGGTACAGGATTCAGTGTGGATGTTCATAAAAAATTATTCCCGTATCATCCCAGATGCAGAAGGGCTGGGCAAAAAACTTAATGACGAGGGGCGCGGGATAAGCTCCCTCCAGTTGGCGTTTGGGATTGCAGAATCTGTTGGGAAACAGATTTATGTGCTTATAGACGAGTACGACCACTTTGCCAACGACCTGATTGCCATGGGGAACATGTTGGGGGAAGGCGTTTACCGCCGCATGGTGCGCGCCAACGGGATGGTGAGGGACTTTTACGAGACTCTGAAGATAGGCACATCCGACGTGCTGGACCGCATATTCATAACCGGCATTTCGCCAGTGATGCTCGACGACCTGACCAGCGGGTTCAACATTGCCACAAACCTGTCCCTAAAGCGGGCCTACAACGAAATGATGGGCTTCACGCAGGGGGAGGTAGGCGAGATGATGGTGGCGACAGGGGTAGACCCCCGACATATCAATGTGGACATGGGGATGTATTACGACGGCTACCTTTTCCACGAAGACGGGGAAAACAGGGTATACAACCCTTCAATGGTGCTGTATTTCTTCAACCAGGTACTTGACGAAAAAAAGCCCCCGAAAAACATCATAGACGACAACCTGAAAACAGATTACGGGCGTTTGCAGCGGCTGGCACAAAACGAAAGGAACAGGGAACAGCTTTTGTCGATAGTGAAAGGCGGCGGGGTTGCGGCCAACATAATCAGCAAATTCTCGATAGACAGGCTGGGGGACACCAAGTATTTTATCTCGCTGTTGTTTTACATGGGGCTGCTGACAATAGACAAATTCGAAATGGGCAGCACGTTACTGAAAATACCCAACTATACAATACGCACAATCTACTGGGAATATATCGAACAGTTGACCCTTGACCTGAACAAGGGCATAACAATAGACTATAACGAACTGGCTGCAGCCATCAGGGAACTGGCATACTTTGGCAACCCAATACCTTATGTCGGCTATGTGTCGGAAAACGTGTTCGGGCGGCTGTCGAACCGCGATTTGGTGCGGTTTGACGAAAAGTACATAAAGATAATGCTGCTGAACGGATTGTTCCAGAGCAGGATATATGTGCCAGTAAGCGAAATGGAAGTGGAAAACGGCTACATAGACATATGGCTCGGCCGGAGCCCCCTGTTGCCCGACATACCGTACGAGTGGGCATGGGAGGTGAAATACCTGAAAAAAGGGGACGGGGGGCTGTTGGAAGGGAAGAAGGCAGAGGCACTGGGGCAGCTCGAAAAGTACCGCAGCTCGGGGCGGTTCAAGGACCGGGGGGACGTACGGTATGCCGCACTGCTGTTTGTCGGCAAGGACAGGTACGAGGTAGTGGAACTGTAAACGGGGAAAGGAAATGGTTGTTGATTATTGATTATTGCCGGACACAGCAAAACCTGCAACCCGTAACCTGCAACCCGAACCTGTAACCAGTAACCCGCAACCTGTAACCCGCAACCAACCCATTTTCACTTTTCACTTTCTCCTTGTCTCTTTTTTCCCTAAATTTGGTGCAGAAACCAGGTGGGAAAAACAAAAAAAATATGTACAAACGGCTACCATACGGGAATTCCAATTTCAGCAGCATTATTGAAGGCAATTACTGCTACATCGACAAGACACGTTTTATCGGACTGCTTGAGGACGAAACGAACAAGTACCAGTTTTTCATACGCCCGCGAAAGTTTGGCAAAAGCCTGTTCTTTTCCACACTGTTGCACTATTACGACATGAACAGGGCGGGGGATTTCGAAAAACTCTTCGGAGGGCTGTATATAGGGAAAAACCCCACGCCAAGGAGGAACAGCTACATGGTGTTGCGCTTCAACTTTTCGGGGATAGACACTTCGGGAGAAGAGGGCTTCAAGGCATCTTTTGCCCAAAAGGTACAGGATTCTGTGTGGATGTTCATAAAAAATTATTCCCGTATCATCCCAGATGCAGAAGGGCTGGGCAAAAAACTCAATGACGAGGGGCGCGGGATAAGCGCCCTCCAGTTGGCGTTTGGGATTGCAGAATCTGTTGGTAAACAGATTTATGTGCTTATAGACGAGTACGACCACTTTGCCAACGACCTGATTGCCATGGGGAACATGTTGGGGGAAGGCGTTTACCGCCGCATGGTGCGCGCCAACGGGATGGTGAGGGACTTTTACGAGACCCTGAAGATAGGCACATCCGACGTGCTGGACCGCATATTCATAACCGGCATTTCGCCAGTGATGCTCGACGACCTGACCAGCGGGTTCAACATTGCAGCAAACCTGACCCCAGAACTGCAGTACAACGAGATGATGGGGTTTACGCAAGAAGAGGTGGCACTGCTAATGGAGGGGACAGGGGTAGACCCGGCTCTGATAAACGTGGACATGGGGGTGTATTACAACGGCTACCTGTTCCACAAAGACGGGGAGAACAGGGTATACAACCCTTCAATGGTGCTGTATTTCTTCGGCCGCATATTGAGGGAAGGGAAAGTCCCGGAAAACATCATAGACGACAACCTGAAAACAGATTACGGGCGTTTGCAGCGGCTGGCACAAAACGAAAGGAACAGGGAACAGCTTTTGTCGATAGTGAAAAGCGGCGGGGTTGTCTCTGACATCATCAGCAAGTTTTCGATAGACAGGCTGGGGGACACGGAGTACTTCGTGTCGCTGCTTTTTTACATGGGGCTGCTGACAATCGACAAATTCGAAATGGGCAGCACGTTCCTGAAAATACCCAACTATTCTGTCCAGACCATATATTGGGAATACCTCCTGCACCTGACAAGGGAACTGAACGGGGACGTGTCGGTAGACCTTTCGGCACAGAAGGCAGCCATCAGGGAACTGGCATACTTTGGCAACCCAATACCTTATGTCGGCTATGTGTCGGAAAACGTGTTCGGGCGGCTGTCGAACCGCGATTTGGTGCGGTTTGACGAAAAGTACATAAAGATAATGCTGCTGAACGGATTGTTCCAGAGCCGGATATATGTGCCAGTAAGCGAAATGGAAGTGGAAAACGGCTACATAGACATATGGCTCGGCCGGAGCCCCCTGTTGCCCGACATACCGTACGAGTGGGCATGGGAGGTGAAATACCTGAAAAAAGGGGAAGAAGGGCTGTTGGAAGGGAAGAAGGCAGAGGCACTGGGGCAGCTCGAAAAGTACCGCAGCTCGGGGCGGTTCAAGGACCGGGGGGACGTACGGTATGCCGCACTGCTGTTTGTCGGCAAGGACAGGTACGAGGTAGTGGAACTGTAAACGGGGAAGGGAAATGGTTGTTTTTGTAAAAATCAGGGGTCAGGAATGGGGAAACCTGCCAAGCAAACCGTTTTCATAGAGAAAACGGCTTCTCTGCCAAAACGTTAAAAAACCCACAACACACTAAAAATGAAAATTTTATATGCTTTTCTGCCTCTTGAGGTTTAAATATTTGGCATGGCACGCCCGTCAGGGCACAAATACGGCAAGCTGGAGGCATACAATTTTTAAATTATCATTAAGGTTAAAATGATTTTTGCCGAAATTAAAAATCCGGTTTGATACAATAAAATAATATATTTACCTTGCACAACATTATGACAGAATTAGATCCTGTAAGCTAAATATTTAGGATAATTTTCATTTAAATAATTAAAACTTTCTCAACTATGATTAAAATAGGTATTAACGGTTTTGGAAGAATTGGCCGTTTTGTTTTCCGTCAGGCAATTGCCAAAGGGACAGTGCAGGTAGTAGCTATCAACGACCTTATTGATGTTGACTATATGGCATATATGCTCAAATACGACTCAACCCATGGCAGGTTCAACGGTACAGTTGAAGTAAAAGACGGTAAATTAATTGTGAACGGTAACGAGATCCGTGTTACCGCTGAAAGAAACCCGGCAGATATTAACTGGGGCGCAGTAGGTGCCGAATATGTTGTTGAATCAACAGGACTTTTCCTGACCAAAGAAAAAGCCCAGGGGCACATTGATGCAGGTGCTAAAAAAGTTGTTATGTCAGCTCCTTCAAAAGACGACACCCCTATGTTCGTTATGGGCGTAAACAACAAATCATACAGCAACGACATGGACTTCGTATCGAATGCTTCGTGTACCACCAACTGCCTGGCCCCTGTTGCTAAAGTGCTGAACGACAAATTTGGCATAAAAGAAGGGCTTATGACCACAGTGCATGCAACTACTGCAACACAAAAAACAGTTGACGGCCCATCTATGAAAGACTGGAGGGGCGGACGTGGCGCGAGCCAGAACATCATCCCTTCTTCTACAGGTGCTGCCAAAGCTGTTGGCAAAGTTATCCCTGAACTTAACGGGAAACTTACCGGCATGGCTTTCCGTGTTCCTACCCCCGATGTATCGGTCGTAGACTTAACTGTTACCTTGGAAAAAGGTGCTGCATACGAAGAAATATGCGCTGCCATGAAAGAAGCTTCTGAAGGCGAATTGAAAGGGATCTTAGGATATACAGAAGATGCAGTTGTTTCTAACGACTTTGTTGGTGACACACGCACTTCCATATTCGATGCCAAAGCCGGTATTTCGTTGAGCCCTACCTTCGTAAAAGTTGTTTCGTGGTACGACAATGAAATGGGATACTCTGCAAAAGTATGCGAATTGATCGAATATATGGATTCGGTAAAATAAAACTGCCATCCCGCCCTTCCCCAAAAGGGAAGATAGGGAAAATAATATTTAAGAGGATGTCAATAAGGCATCCTTTTTTGTTTCCTGCCACGGAATGGTTGCTCTTGCAGTCCGGGGTCAAAAACCGGGGCTGCTGTTGTTCAATCCCCTTTGATCTTGTAACTAAAAGAAATACCGCCCCTGCTCTCGCCAGAAAAGAAAGTATTATAGTTATCCATGGTTTCAATATATTCCAAGAACTTGCGTGCCCCACGTGACCGCTGCTTTATGTTATGGGCGGTAAAACACCCTCCCCCTTCTAATTTTGGATCCATGGCAATGAAATAATTTTTATACCAATTTTTATCTGCATCACTGAACACAAAGTCGTAGCTGCCAGGCAGCAATGGCACCAGTTCGTGAGCATTTCCCAACCGTGCATCGATAAAACCGGAAACACCTGCCTTCTTAAAATTTGCCTTTGCCTGCAAATAACGTTTCTTATCTATTTCAATGGTTGTTAATTTACCTCCGGTCTTACTAAGCGCCCATGCAATCCAAATTGCCGAATGCCCGGTAGAGGTGCCTATTTCAACCGCACTTTTATAATTATTCTTAATAATTATGTCGTAAAGGGCCCTGCCATCAGACAGGGAGATATTCATGTCGCGCCAGTTATCGGCATTTTCTGACAAAAAACCTTTCACCTTCTCGTCCACTTTATTTTCAACTTCCGGATATTGGGCTTTTATGCCTATTGCCACAAATAAAAGGCAGCCCAACATTAAACATCTTAACTTCATAAATAAGTTTTTTGCATGATGCTAAAGTTATAACAAAAACTTAAATGCATTTACCTTTTTTCGGGGTGCAACATAAAAAAAGAAATAAAATTCCAGGAAAAGATGGTTTGTTTTAAAATTTTATTTACATTTGCAGCCGTATGGGAGTTCATCCCATATTTTGTGTTTGGGGGTTAACATTTAGGAAGGAGGCTGATGAGCCTCCTTCTTTCTTTATACAAACCCTTGTTCAGCAAATAATACCTACTTAAAAAAAAGAGATGACCACAACAAATGCCAAATTATTTTGTACCTGTCCCCCACCCCATCCGCCAGCCGGGGGATTTTTATGATTATCTTTGGCGCAATTTATTATTGGCTATGATATCATTAGATAAAATAAGTTTAAATTTTGGAGGTTTCGACTTGTTTAAAGAAATCAGTTTCCTTATCACACCCAAAGAAAGGATCGGGCTGATTGGGAAAAACGGGGCAGGAAAGACCACCTTGCTAAAACTAATAACAGGCATTGAAAAACCTTCATCAGGGACAGTTACCGTACATAAGGACACAACGCTTGGCTATTTGCCACAGCAGATGGCCATAACCGACTCAAGGACATTAAAAGAAGAAGCAACCCTTGCCTTCGGTGAAATAACCGGCCTCGAAAAAGAAATTACGGCAACCAACCGTGAAATAGCAGAACGTGAGGATTACCACTCGCAGGAATACCTGCAAATGCTCGACAGGATAACAGAACTAAATGAGCGGTATTCAATCCTTGGCGGCGAAAATTACGAAGCAGAACTGGAACAGGCACTTTTGGGGCTTGGTTTTGAAAGAAGTGATTTCGACAGGCACACATCGGAGTTTAGCGGCGGGTGGCGGATGCGTGTAGAACTGGCAAAGCTACTGTTGAAAAAACCGGATGTTTTCCTTTTAGACGAACCGACCAACCACCTCGATATCGAGTCGATACAATGGTTGGAAGATTTCCTGAAAAACTACAAGGGCTCAGTGGTGCTGGTTTCGCACGACAAAGCTTTCCTAAACGCTGTTTGCAACCGGACCATAGAAATTTCGTTGGGAAGGATAAACGACCAGAAAATGAACTATTCAACCTTTATCGACTGGAAAAAGGAACAACGGGAAATACAACTGGCAGCATACAGGAACCAGCAAAAAATGATTGAAGACACTGAAAAATTCATCGAACGGTTTCGTTACAAAGCTACCAAGGCAGTACAGGTGCAATCGAGGATAAAGCAGCTTGAAAAAATTGACCGGATTGAAATAGAGGAGGAAGACAACCCTGCAATTAATATAAAATTCCCCCCCGCTCCACATTCGGGAAGGGATATAGTAAAAGCAAGGCACATCAGTAAAAAATATGGGGATCATTTAGTCCTCGACGATATTGATTTATATATAGAAAAAGGCGAAAAAATTGCCTTTGTGGGACGGAACGGGGAAGGTAAGACCACCCTTGCCCGGATTATTATGCGCGAACTGGGATGCCAGGGAGAACTAAAAACGGGGCACAACGTAAAAATAGGGTATTTTGCACAAAACCAGGCACAACTGCTAAACGGGGAACTGACTGTATTTGAGACCATTGACGAGATTGCTGCCGGGGAAGTGAGGACAAAGATCAGGGACATCCTGGGAGCTTTCCTTTTCCCGGGCGAAGACGTGGACAAAAAAGTAAAAGTCTTGAGCGGCGGGGAGAAGTCGCGGCTGGCAATGATACGGCTGATGCTCGAACCGGTCAATTTCTTAATCCTCGACGAGCCAACAAACCACCTTGACATAAGTTCTAAGGAAATACTGAAAAATGCATTGGCTGATTTTTCGGGGACAGTGCTGGTCGTTTCGCACGACCGGGATTTCCTTGACGGGCTGGTGGATTGTGTCTACGAATTCAAAAATAAAAAAACCAGGCAATACCTTGGGGGCATTTACGAGTTCCTCCAAAAAAAGAAAATCGAATCGCTAAAAGAGCTGGAAACAAAAAACAGCCCAAAGGAAAAAAACATACAGCACAACAACAACACTGTAAACGAAATAAGTTATGAAGAAAAAAAAGGCATAAACAAGGCTATTTCGAAATTTGAGAAGCAGGTTGAGAACACGGAACGGAGAATTGCGGAAATGGAAGAAGAAGTTACAAAGCTCAACACGCTTTTATCTTCGCCTGAAAAATTGGACGATCATTCGGTTTTTGAAAAATATGAAAATTTAAAAAAGGAGCTGGAAAGCACCATGCAAACCTGGGAAAAGGAAAACGAGGAATTGGAACACTGGAAAGCAAAAAAAACATGGTAAATGGAAAAAAGTGAATTTATTTTTGGCACACGTGCTGTAATAGAGGCAATAAGGAACAACCGTAATATAGAGAAGATACTCCTGAAAAAGGGCTTAAAGAATGAACTTTCGCAAGAACTTTTCCATCTCATCAGGGAAAGTCAAATCCCTTTTCAATATGTGCCGGTGGAAAAAATAAACCGCATCACAAGGAAGAACCATCAAGGGGCACTGGCCCTTCTTTCCCCCATCGAGTATTATAATATAGAAACGCTGCTGCCGGGCATATATGAAACAGGTGAGGATCCGTTCCTGCTGATCCTCGACCAGGTTTCAGACGTAAGGAACTTTGGCGCCATTGCCCGTTCGGCCGAATGTGCGGGCGTAAATGCCATAATAATCCCTGAGAAGGGGACGGCACGCATTGGCGCAGATGCTGTAAAAACATCGGCAGGGGCCATTCATTGTATCCCTGTCTGCAAGGCCCAAAGTTTAACAAAAACCATTGAGTTCCTAAAAAATTCGGGGATTAAAATTGTCGCAGCAACAGAAAAATCAGCTACCCTATATTCCGATGCCAAACTAAACGTGCCGCTTGCTATTGTTATGGGAGCAGAAGGCCCGGGGATTTCCAGGCCGGTACTGCAACTTACAGATGAACAATTGACAATACCTGTACTTGGCAAAATAGGATCGCTTAATGTTTCTGCGGCGGCAGCAGTTATGATGTATGAAGCCGTCAGGCAGAAAAGAGATACTAAATGTGGACAGGGATAGTCCTTTTAAACGACTCCTCCAGAGAAATAAAAGTTTCGGTACTTGCCACGCCCGGTATTTTTTGTATTTCCCCGCTCAGTATTGTCTTCAGGTGTTCGTTGTCTTTGGCATAAACCTTAATAAAAATGGCGTATTGCCCTGTAGTATAATGGCATTCAACAATCTCGGGGATAAGTTCCAGCCTCTTTGTAACCTCAGAATACAAGCCCCCCTTTTCTAAAAACACACCTATGTATGTACACGTACGGAAATCAACCTTCCTGGGGTTTATATGATACCCAGAACCAGTAATAACCTCCAGGTCGATCATCCTGTTCACCCGCTGATGGACTGCCGCCCTTGAAATGCCAACATCCTTGGCCACATCTTTAAATGGTATCCGTGCATTCTTGGTGATTATGTCCAAAATTTTAAAATCAACCTCATCTAAATTATTCCTAAGTGTCATGCTGTTACAATTTTCTACAAAAATATCAAAAAATAAGCATAAATCCTACAAAGCACATAACGGCATGTCAAAATCTAATAAAAAGGAAACAATAGCCTCCGATTGTTAAAATACTGTTTATTGTTATCAAATCATTAATGAAATATGATTATATGTTTCATTTTACATCAAATTTATTACTTTTATTTGTAAATTGATATTTTTATCGCAAATAAGATATCATACAGACAGCAATTCAATAAAAATACAGCAAAATGAAAAACAAACTTAGTTGGTGGCTGATCCTGGCCCTTCTTGTCATTGCTGCGCTATTAGGTGTAGTAATCCCCTCCGGCCTAGGAGGGCAAAATTATTCAAATTTAAATTCAGGCGACACTGCCTGGATGTTAACCGCGACAGGCCTTGTATTGTTGATGACCCCGGGCCTCGCATTTTTTTATGGTGGCATGGTACATCCCAAAAACATTATCTCTACAATGCTCCAAAGCTATATTGCCATGGGGATTGTCAGTGTTTTGTGGGTAATTGTAGGTTTTAGCATTGCCTTTGGCGACAGCGTCGGGGCAGAGGGCTTTGGTTTGTTTGGCAACCCTGCCACATACTTTATGTTCAGGGGAGTTGGCGGTGGCACCGACCCCAATTTAGCCCCCACGTTCCCGCTGGCTGTTTTTGCCATGTTCCAACTCAAATTTGCAATTATTACCCCCGCCCTTTTTACAGGTTCTTTTGCCGGGAGGGTAAGGTTCAGGGCATACATGTTGTTTATGTGCCTGTTTGTAATATTTATATATGCCCCTCTGGCCCACTGGACCTGGCATCCAAACGGTTTTCTAAGGAACTGGGGGGTGCTTGATTTTGCCGGCGGCACGGTCGTCCACATGTCTGCAGGTTTTGCTGCTTTGGCAGGAGCCATTTTCCTGGGGAGGAGGAAAGACGCAAACAAGGAAATCAAACCGGCCAACATCCCTTACATTTTACTTGGGGCAGGCATGCTTTGGTTTGGCTGGTTCGGGTTCAATGCCGGGTCTGCCCTTGCCGCCGATTCGGTTGCGGCAACAGCACTGGTAAACACAAATACCGCATCGGCAGCAGCCATGCTGACCTGGATTTTCTTTGATGCCGCAAAAGGGAAAAAACCATCTGCGGTAGGCGCGGCAATTGGCTTGGTCGTAGGGCTGGTAGCCATTACCCCGGCAGCAGGTTTTGTAAATGTAGGGTCAAGTATTTTCATAGGCGTGATTGCTGCTATAATCAGTAATTATGCTATTACGCTCCGCACAAAATCAATGCTCGACGACACACTGGACGTATTTCCTGCACACGGCATGGGCGGTATTGTAGGCATGTTGGCAACAGCAATTTTTGCAAACGATGTGGGGCTGATCCATGGACATATTACAACATTCCTTTACCATCTGCTCGCACTTGTAATTGTCAGCGTGTTTACTTTCGGAGGGTCTTTGCTGATGTATAAAATAACAGACCTGATCGTCCCGATGAGGATTTCCCCTCATGGCGAAAAAATTGGGCTGGATATTAGCCAGCACGATGAATCGTACAATTTCGTCTATAAAGAGGAATAGGGAAAACGGAAGGCGGAAGGGGACCGTCCTTTTTGAAGAGGACGGCCTCCTATATGCACACTATTTTATAGGCACTTGCCGTTTGAAATCCATTTCCAGGGATATAAAAGTCTCAGTCCGGGCAATGCCCTTTACATCTTGCAGCTCCCTATCTATCAATTGCTTGAAGTGTTTATTGGTTTTAGTTTGGATTTTGACAAAAATAGCATATTGCCCTGTAACATAATGACATTCAATAACCTCTGGGATCTCCCGCAATGCATCGACTACCGATGTGTGGTACTTTGCATTGTCGAGGTAAATGCCCATAAACGCACATGTGTTGTACCCCAATTTTTGGGGGTTTACAACAAATTCGCTCCCTGACACGACACCGATGTTCAACAACCTTTGTACCCGTTGATGGATAGCAGCGCCAGAAACCCCACATTCCCTTGCAACCTCCAAGAAAGGGATCCTTGCATTTTTAGTAATCAATCTCAAAATGTTTTCGTCTAGCTCGTCAATATCAGCTGCCAATTCAAGGTATTCTTTTGTATCCATTTTAGTTTCCTGTTACTTAACTGGTTTCAATTTATAAAACAAATGTATAATATTTTGGCAAATTATAAATTATCGCGCCTGCCAATACAACATTTGTCACAACCCCAGTCAGTCCTTCAAAAATGCCCTTGCAATATCAGCTCCTGCCGGCTCCTGGAAAACCTTGAGGTCAAACTCGGGGACAACAGCTAAAATATGGTCGAATATGTCTGCCTGGATCGATTCGTAATTGGACCAAACTATATCTTTACAAAAAACATAAATCTCAACGGGCAAGCCTTTGCTGGTTGGCGCCAACTGGCGGACAAGGAAAGTCATGTCCTGGCGTATCATTGGGTGGTTGTGCAGGTATACCTCCAAATATTTCCTGAATATACCTACATTGGTTTGCCTCCGCCGGCTTATCACATCATCCTCCGATAAATTTTTGTTTTTGTTGTATTCGGCAATCTCAAACTCCTTCCCTTTTACATAACCGCGTATGCTTTCAAATTTTTCAAAACGGGAAAGCATCGCCCCGTCACAAAACCGGATACTTGCCATATCAATATAAACAGCTCTCTTAATCCTCCTCCCGCCCGATTCCTCCATACCTTTCCAATTGTTAAAAGATTCGTCAACCAACGAATAAGTAGGGATGGTGGAAATGGTTTTGTCCCAATTCTGAACTTTTACGGTATTAAGTGTGATGTCGGTTACTGTCCCGTCGGCGCCCCGGCTTTTCATCTCAATCCAGTCGCCAATCCTAACCATGTCGTTTGCCGAAAGCTGTATCGAAGCAACAAAGCCCAAGATGGTATCTTTAAAAACAAGCAGCAGGACAGCAGCCATAGCGCCAAGCCCCGCAATAAGTACTGTCGGATCTTTGTCGAGAAGTATAGAGATTACCATGATGCCGGCCATGAAAAACACAAAAATCTTGAACAGCTGTATGTAGCCTTTTATTGAGCGGTGGTGCGAATATTCTGTCGTGTTGTAAATTTCAAGCCCAGCATTCAAAATTGAAGCAGACACAAACACCACTATCAAAACAAAATATATCCTGGAAACCCTTAGCAAAAATGAGGTAAGCGTCAAATAATAATCCCGCGACAAGGACTCAATTACAGAAGGGGCCATTTCACTTAGCTCCTGATGGATAACAGGGAAAGAAAAATCAGAAGTAAAGTACAGGATAAAAGCAGGCACCAGATGGGCCAATCCCTTGAATACCTTATTTTTAACAAGGATGTCGTCCCATGTTGTTTTTGTGCGCTTTGCTATCCTCGACACAATTTGAAGGAGTACTTTACGGGTAAAAAAATGGGCCAGCCATGCAACAAAAATTATAATGACAATGCAACATAAAGCAGCAACGGGTTTTGCAAGGAGATCAATGCCCCCGACCCCCCTCACATAATCAAGTATATATTTATATATTGTTTTCATCAGTAATATAATAAGGCTCTGTTTTTTATAAATTTCCAGATCGCAAACATAAATATGAATTTACACAAAAAATTAAATTAAACCACATGACATGTCATGTTTTGGTTAATTAATATTTTTTAATTTTCGCCCATAAATACAAAAAAGTGCATCCGACATGAAATTAAGAATACTCCTATTTTTGCTGCTTGCCCCTTTTTTTTCAAATGCACAGGTAGATTTCCATAAATATTTCAAAGAAAAATCGTTCCGTTTCGACTTCCTTTTGGGGGGGAATTACAAAGAAGTAACAGTTTTTCCCCAGCAAATGAAACAGGAACCTTTTTGGGCAGGACCCAAAAACAGGTTAACAGATCCATTTAACTACGGTTCGTACCGTTTCCGCATTTTCGATGTTAAATCTGACAGTTTGATCTTCGCCAAAGGTTTCTGTACCCTTTTCCAGGAATGGCAAACAACTAGAGAAGCTAAAAACATGGACAAAACATTTTACCAGTCGGCGATCTTCCCTTTCCCCAAAAACGATATGCGGATTGAAATTGATGCGCGGCAATGGGACGGGACCTTTAAAACAATTTACAAAACCAACATCGACCCTAAAAACTATTTCATTTTAGATGAAAAACCTCAGGCATGTGAAGTATTCGACATAATTAAAAACGGCAAGCCCGAAAAAAAAGTAGACTTGGCAATCCTGGCTGAAGGCTACACCCTTGCCGAAAAACAAAAGTTTATTGAGGATGCAAAACGTGCCTCCGGTTATTTATTTGACACAGAACCTTTTAAGTCAAGCAAATTAAAATTCAACGTAAAAGCAATTTTTGCGCCGTCAGAGGAATCGGGGACAGATGTGCCGGGAGAGCACATATATAAAAACACATGCTTCAACTCGACATATTACACCTTTGATCTGGCCCGTTACCTTACCACCAGCGACATGAAAAAAGTATATGATGCAGCGGCAAATGCCCCTTACGACCATATTTATATCCTGGTCAATACTGACAGGTATGGCGGTGGCGGGTTTTATAATTTCATTACCCTTTGCACTTCGGACAATGAGCTTACCCCCAAAGTTTTCGTACATGAATTCGGGCATGGGTTTGCCGGGTTGGCCGATGAATATTATGACTCAGAAGTTGCTTACGAAAATTTCTACAACCTGGAAATTGAACCATGGGAACCAAACATCACCACTTTAGTTGATTTTGACAAAAAATGGGAAGCAATGCCGGATAAAAACACCCCTGTCCCAACCCCGAGGAAAGAACAGAACAAAAACAAAATAGGGGTTTTCGAAGGTGGCGGTTATTTAAGCAAAGGTATTTACAGCCCATATATGGATTGCCGTATGAAAAGCAATAAAGCGGATTGCTTTTGCCCAGTGTGCCAGGAAGCCATAAAAAAAATCATTGATTTCTACACCCTTCCATAATCCCGCCCCATTGGGCTTTACATTAATTCTCACCATAAAAAGAACAAATTTACTTTAATTTGATTTTCAGGAAACAAATCTTTCTTACTTTTGCGCTCCGATTTGCTTAATCTATTCAATTTCAGTTTGGAAAGGGGTAGACGGCAAAAGCATTTTAAACAGGGCGGAGTTAGTTTTATAGTAAAAAAGAAAATGACAGAAATTAGGAATATCGCAATAATTGCACACGTTGACCATGGGAAAACCACATTGGTTGACAGGATTCTACACCAGGCAAACCTTTTTCGCGACAACCAGGAAGTCCAGGATTTGATACTCGACAATAATGAGCTGGAACGCGAAAGGGGGATAACCATCCTTTCAAAAAACGTATCGGTACGTTACAAAGACACTAAAATCAACATTATAGACACTCCTGGGCACTCCGACTTTGGCGGGGAAGTTGAACGCGTGCTGAACATGGCAGATGGCGTATTGCTTATTGTCGATGCGTTTGAAGGACCAATGCCGCAAACCCGGTTCGTGCTGCAAAAAGCAATAGAACTGGGGCTGAAACCCATTGTGGTGGTAAACAAAGTTGACAAGCCCAACTGCACGCCCGACATCGCACAGGAAAAAGTGTTCGACCTAATGTTCAGCCTTGAGGCAACAGAAAACCAATTGGATTTCCCCACTGTTTTTGGTTCGGCAAAAGCAGGCTGGATGGGGGAAGACTGGAAAGCCCCCTCTACCGACATCAGTTATCTTTTAGACGAAATAATTAAACACATACCGGCAGCCAAGCCCAAGGCAGGCACGTTGCAAATGCGCATAACTTCGCTCGACTACTCTTCGTACACAGGGAGGATTGCAGTTGGGAAAGTAACCAGGGGAGAGCTGGTCCCCGGCTCGCAAGTGTCGCTGGTAAAACGCGATGGATCAATTGTAAAGACCGTTGCCAAAGAAATTTATCTTTTTGAAGGCCTGGGGAAAGAAAAAACAAAACAGCCGGTACCATGTGGCGAGATTTGCGCAATCATAGGGCTTGAAGGCTTTGACATTGGCGACACTGTTGCCGATGGGGAAAACCCGGAAGGGCTTGCCCCGATAAGGGTTGACGAACCGACAATGAGCATGTTTTTTGTTGCCAACAACTCTCCTTTTTTCGGGAAAGATGGCAAGTTTGTAACGTCCCGCCAATTAAGGGACAGGCTCTACAAAGAAACAGAAAAAAACCTGGCTTTGCGGGTGGAAGATACCGGTTCTGCAGATTCGTTCCTCGTTTATGGGCGGGGCATACTGCACTTGTCTATTTTAGTAGAGACAATGCGCCGTGAAGGCTTTGAACTACAAGTGGGGCAACCAAAGGTAATAACAAAAGAAATAGACGGGAAAAAACACGAGCCAATAGAAGCACTGACTGTTCATGTGCCAGAAGTGTTTTCAGGGAAGGTAATAGAACTGGTCACACAAAGGAAAGGCGACATTGCCAACATTGAAGTAAAAGACGACCGTTCTCACCTTGATTTCCTAATCCCCGCCCGCGGGCTTATCGGCCTGCGCAACCAAATGCTGACAGCTACAGAAGGCGAAGCAATCATGGCACACCGGTTCCATGGCTACGAACCGTGGAAAGGCGAACTTGGAGTTCGCCGTACAGGTGCGCTTATTGCACTGGAAACAGGTATCGCAATTGCATACTCAATCGATAAAATGCAAGACCGCGGACGTTTTTTTGTGGAACCGGGCGAAGACGTTTATGCAGGGCAGGTAGTAGGCGAAAACACCCGTATGGACGACTTGACACTGAACATCGTAAAAACAAAAAAACTGACCAATATGCGCGCCTCAGGCTCAGATGAGAAAACAAGCATTGCCCCTGCAATTAAGTTCTCGCTCGAAGAGGCAATGGAATACATCAGGAACGACGAATACATAGAAATTACGCCCAAACATATGCGGCTAAGGAAAATATTGCTAAACGAACACGACAGGAAACGGCAGGCAAAATCAAATGCCCCGGAATAACCTGTTGCCGCCCCACATAAAAATAAGGAAGATGCGGGGAATCGTTTTCCCCGCTGTTACAATTCTTATTCGGCCACTTTTACGCAAAGCATCTGATCCTGATCGCGTATCAACAATTTACCGTTGGACATGGCAATTGGTGCCCAGTTTTGTGTCTTTCCCCCAACCCTGGACGCTATTGAATTTTCTTCGCTGGTGGTTTTAGAACCTAGTATTTCTGCTTTTGCCAATGGTTTGAAAGCATCTGGGCTTGGCTCTATTAAGTATAGGCTGTTTTCTCCGTCGGCAGCTAAAATCAACCCATCGGCAAGTATTATGCTCCCTTTGTTGAAATTTGGTTCCCGCTTGGTTTTCCACATTATGTTCCCGTCCATGTCCATGCAGGTCAACCCGTCTCGTTTGCCGTTTGTTCCATATTGCCCATAAAAATATCCATTATATAGCAGAGGTGTTTTAGTCTGATCGCCAAAGTCTTCGGTGCGGAACAGTTCGTTGGTTTCATATTTTCCGTTTGCATCTTTTTTAACTTGTATCATCAAAGCACCAAGTTCGTAACCGCCAACAATAAGCAGTTTGTTGCCTCCTGCGTCAATGGCACTTGGGACCGGTACGTGGCAATTCCAGTCGTTAAATTCCCATATAATGTCCCCAGATAAAGGGTTTATGCCTACAACTTTCCCCGGCACATGAGGTTGCCCGCCACGTCCGCCGCCAGAAGCGGTTACCATTACTAAATGATCTTTTCCGTCAATTTTTGCTATTGATGGGCTAACGTATCCGGTCAAGCCAAGCGAAGGGGTTTTCCATTCCAGCTTGCCCGTGTTTTTGTTGTATGCCACAACCCCGGCTTCTGGTGCCTGCGATGCCAATATAAGCAAATCGCCATAAATTAATGGGCATTGGGTAATTGCCCATGTTGGGAAGCTGCCCGGTTCGCGAGAAAATCCCCTGCCGCCCTCGTTGTTTGGATCGTTTCCGGGCTTGCCCCCAAAATCAGTCCACACATTGGCTTTCCAGACATGTTTGTGCGTATCTATGTCTATGCAGTACAAATCGCCATAAGGGCCACACGAATAGACATGTTTGTCGTCAACAGTCGGCACGCTCCTGGAGCCGGGGAACATCACCTCTCCGGCAGCATCGTATCCGAAACTCCATAGTTCCTTTCCTGAGTCGAGGCTGAAACAACGCATCTTGTCGCCAATTTTGTCGTCACGGTCAAGCAAATAAACTTTGCCGTTTTTTATTGCCGGGCCACCATAGCCGATGCCTACATCAACTTTCCATAGCACTTCCGGCCCTTCCTCCGGCCATGTACGCAATATGTTTCTTTGATCAGAAATGCTGTTCCTGTCCGGTCCTTGATATTGAGGCCAGTCTTGGGAGAAGGTTTCTGCGAAGCAAAAAATCAAAGTTATTGTCACAAAAAATCTTGTCAACTTCATATTTTAGATTTTTTAAGGTTGAATTTCCATCTTTTCAAAAAAACACAATAAATGCTCCAGACAACTTAATATTAAGCACTTTGCAGACAACAAAAAAACACCTGCGATGAATAGCTGTTTCAACAAGACGAACAACGTTTGCACAACCGTCATGCATGTTTTTTCCCGGTAAAACCGTGTTGGTTTAAGCAACATGTACATTGGTGTATTTTCTTCAGGCAATTACGGGATGTTTTTAAGGAGGGAGAGTAGGCTAAAGCTCCTTGCGGAAATGTTGGGTATTTGATTGGCAAACCATCTTCATGAAATTTTATGTTTTTCTATATTGCCCTAAATATTTGGGCATTGACCTATATTTGATATATTTGAAAAAAACAAATCAATTAATTTGACATTAACCTTAAAATCATGAACAAAAGAATTTCGTTACCACTATTTGCCTTGTTGCTCATAAGTTTTGTGTCTGTTTCTCAAGAAGCTACCAGATGGCGCGGCCCGCAAGGGAACGGCATTTATGACGAAACGGGGCTGTTGAAAAACTGGCCTGCCACAGGTCCTGAAATCGCCTGGCATTTCGATGATCTGGGGGAAGGTTTTTCTTCTCCGGTTTTTGCCAACGGGCTAATCTACCTGTCGGGCGGGAAAGATGAAAAAGGCTACATAATAGTCCTCGACAAAAATGGGAAGTTGCAATGGGAAAAACCTTACGGGAAAGAGTTTTTTGAAAGCTACCCCGGAGTGCGATCTTCTCCAACGGTTGCAGGCGATTTATTGTATATCTATTCCGGCTACGGGGTACTGACCTGCATGGGTTCTAAAGATGGCTCGATAAAATGGCAAAAAGACATGTTCAATGATTTCGACGGGCAGAACATACGTTGGGGCGTTACCGAAACAGTGGTTGTTGACGGCAACATGGTTTTTGTCACCCCCGGAGGGAAAAAGAATAACGTAATTGCACTGAACCGTTTCAACGGCGAATTGATATGGTCGTCGGAAGGGCTGGGCGAAACTTCGGCATACTGTACGCCTTTGCTCATAGAACTGCCAGCACGTAAATTACTGGTCACCCATACCGCCGAACATTTAATCGGGCTTGACGCTGCCAACGGGAAACTGTTGTGGTCCTATCCCCACCCCAACAAATGGAGCGTACACGCCAACACCCCAATTTATGAAAATGGCGGGCTGTTCTGTTTTAGCGGATATGGCCAGGGCGGCGAAAAATTGGAACTGAGCGAAGACGGAAGCAGCGTAAAGGAAGTATGGAAAAGCGAAAAACTCGACAGCCGCATAGGTGGCATGGTAATGGTCGAAGGATATTTGTACGGTTCGGGCGATGTAGGCCGCGAATGGAGGTGCGTTGATTGGAAAACAGGGGAAGAAAAATACGCATCTAAAGACTTGACCAAAGGTGTGGTTGTCTATGCCGACGGGATGCTGTATTGCTACAGCGAACGCGGTGAACTGGCACTGGTAAAAGCCACCCCCGAAAATTTTGAACTTGTAAGCGAAACTAAGGTGGAACTGGGTTCTGCACAACACTGGGCGCACCCGGTAATTAACGATGGAAAATTATATGTAAGGCATGGTGGGGTGTTGGTTGCTTATAAAATCAAATAAATATTGATTGAAATAATAGCGAAAGAGGTGTTTAATCAACTAAACATCTCTTTTTATTTTGTGTTCACCGCAATAATTTGTTCCTTAAAACAACATGGACTAAGTTTGTTACTGACAAGATAAACGAAAATGGCAGAAACCCGGCTTCCCATATTTTTCAGGTACCGCATTTGGTGGCATGTCCTCTTTTGGGCGGGCATATTCCTTATGTACTGGATTACATATGGCGGTTACATGGACCGTTATTACGAAGAGTTTATAATAAGCCTGAGCTTGTTGCCGTCACGGCTTATTGGCACTTATGTTTTCCTATATCTGGTACTGCCTTTTGTGACGAAAAAAAAGAATTTCCTCGTGTTTGGGATACTGGTCGTATGCCATGCTTTCTTCTATGGCTTTATCATTTGGGCTTCATACCTTTTTACGAACTCATATACGGGATATTACGATTTTTCTCATTATTCGCTGTTCCACGTCCCTAAAATATTCAACAAACTAGTCGCAAATTATGGGATACCTGTATTGGCTGCTTCCATAAAGATTTTCAAAAAATGGTACATCGATGATCAAAAAAACAAAAAACTGGCAGAGGAAAAACTTGCTGCCGAACTGAGCTTTTTGAAATCGCAGGTCCACCCGCACTTTTTGTTCAACACATTGAACAACCTTTATGCCCTTACATTGATCAAATCGGACAGGACACCCGGCGTGGTACTTAAATTGTCTGATTTGCTGGACTATATGATATATAAAAGCAACGATGATTTTGTGCCGCTAAAAAAAGAGCTGGAAATTTTGGAAGGCTACATCGAGCTGGAGAAAATAAGGTACAACGAACGGCTTGACCTTACATACAAAATCGAAGGAAAAGTTGACGGCCACCAAATTGCCCCGTTGGTGTTGCTCCCTTTCATCGAAAACAGCTTTAAGCACGGGGCAAGCAACGACAGGGACAAGCCAAACATACAAGTTTATTTGAAAATTGGGATGGATTGTTTGCAGCTAAAAGTGCTGAACTCTATCCCAAAAGAAAAAGAGGAGAAGAAAAAAGACAAAAGCGTAAGCGAAGGTATTGGCTTGAAAAATGTGCAAAGAAGGCTGGAACTGATATATCCGAGGCAACATGAATTGTTGATAAAGGCGGGCAAGAACCAATTTGAGGTGGATTTGAAAATTTTTTGGAGGATTACATAATGGACACAAAAATAAAATGTTTGATCGTTGACGACGAACCTCTGGCAATTGAAGTAATAAAGTCGCACATAAGCAAAATAGCATCGCTCGAAATTGCAGGGACTTCGTGCGATGCCTTCAAAGCCTTCGATTTTTTGAGCAAAAACGATGTCGATTTGATGTTCCTTGACATTCACATGCCCGAAATGAAAGGTACAGAATTAATAAAAACGTTGAAAAACCCGCCCCGTGCAATACTTACAACAGCTTTTAGGCAATATGCTTTAGAAGGTTTCGACCTTAACGTGGTGGACTACCTGCTAAAACCCATTTCTTTCGAACGGTTTATGCAGTCGATAGAAAAATATTACGACATAACAGGGAATAGCGAAATATCGCTCCACAGCAACGGCGACGAATACCTGTATTTGCGTGAAAAGAATGTTATACACAAAATCCCCGTCTCAAAAATAATATATGCCGAAAGCATGGGCGACAACCTTATATTGCACGCCGAAGACAGGGTGATAAGTAGCCGCTGTACCATATCATCGGTTGAAAAAGTGCTTTCGGGGAACGATTTTTTGCGGATACACCGCTCTTTTATCGTTTCCACAAAACGCATAACAAGCTTTAGCCCGGCAAGCATTTTTATCGGCGACAACGAATTCCCGATAGGCTCCAGCTACAAAAATGCTGTATTTAAAAAACTCGGATACAACGGATTTAAAACAACAAATTAACCAAGAAATGAAAACAACAATTGCAATCGTAATTTTATTTGTAACAAGTTTAAGCCTTAACGCCCAACTGACACAATGGCGCGGTCCAAACCGCAACGGCATTTTCAACGAAACAGGCTTGCTTAAAGAATGGCCCGAAGGCGGACCGGAACAGATACTGGAAGTGGAAAATATAGGCAAGGGGTATTCTTCTCCTATTTTTGCGGGAGGAACGATATACGTCACCGGTATGATCGACACGCTCGACTATCTTTCGGCCATAAACATGCAGGGGGACGTAAAATGGAAAGTAGCTTATGGCCGTTCGTGGAACCAGTCTTACCCCGATACCCGCTGCTCGCCAGTTATCGAGGGCAACCGTATTTATGTGCAAAGTGGCACCGGCAGGCTGGTTTGCATCGACAAGGAAACGGGCAAGGAAAACTGGGCGGTTGAAGTTGACAAAGACTATGAGTGCGAATACCACGTGTGGGGAAACTCGGAAACGCCGCTTATTGTTGACGACATGGTGGTCTGTTCCCCCGGCGGCGACAAAACGAGCATAGTCGCTTTCAACAAAATGACAGGCAAACCTGTTTGGCAAAGCCAGTCGCTTGGCGGCGCGCGGGCGTATGCTTCACCAACAATTTATGAATACAACAATTTCAGGTACATACTTGCCGTAATCGGCACCGACTTGATTGCCCTTGTCCCTGAAACCGGGGAAATTGCATGGCACTATAGATATTTCGACCCCGAAAAATGGAAATGGCAGGACAATGGGCTGATTTGGACAAACACCCCGCTTTTCAAAAATGACGAAATTTTTATCTCGATGGGATATGATTATGATGCAGTGATGCTGAAAATGGCGGCAGACGGCAAATCTGTTTCCGAAAAATACATCAATAAAACCATGGACAACCACCACGGCGGGCTTGTTTTGTACAACGGGCACGTGTTCGGCTCAAACTGGATAAACAACAGCAACGGCAATTGGGCGTGCATGGACTGGGACTCCGGAGAAATAAGCTACGATGAAAAATGGGGCTCGAAAGGCTCGCTAGTTATGGCGGACGGGCTGCTGTATGCTTATGCCGAAAGGGGCAGTGTGGGCTTGTTTCAACCCGACACGGAAAAATTGAACGTAATCAGCGAATTTAAAATAACAAAGGGCGCAGGCCCGCACTGGGCACACCCATTTATTGCCGACGGGAAACTGTTCCTCCGCCACGGGGATGTACTGATGGTGTTCGACATAAAAGATAAATGATTTTCTGACCGTTTTTTTCCTTATTTTTATTGGGAAATATGATAGTACCAGTGTCTTTTCAAAAAAAATGTTGTATCGATAATTTTGCTTTTTAATGGGGAACAGGAAGTACAAAGTGTTTATTAGTAGTGTTCAAAGTGAATTTGAGCAAGAAAGGAAAACCTTGGTCGATTATTTTTTGTCCGATGTGTTGCTTAGTCCTTTTTTTGAACCTTTTATTTTTGAGAACACCCCGGCAAATACTGATAACCCGGAAACTGTTTATATTTCGGAGATAAAAAAAGCAGATATCTACATCGGGTTGCTGGGCACGCAGTATGGTTTTGAAGGTTCAGACGGGATTTCCCCTACTGAAAAAGAATATGATGCAGCAGCAAAAAAAGGTATCCCTCGTTGGATATATATCCTGAATACCACAAGCAAAAGACACCCCAAAGAAGACAGGCTGATACAAAAGGTAAGCAACGATGTTTCGTGGAAATTTTTCACAAGCACCGAAAGTTTGAAGAAAGAGGTTGTTTATACATGTTTTGAATACCTTAAACAAAATGGCAAAATTGCAAATAACGACTTTGACAACTCATTGCACCCTTATGCTGCAATAAATGACATTAACCCTAGATTGATTAAAGAGTTCATAAAACTTGCCCGCTCAAAAAGGAATTTTGCAGAAAAACAGAATGCTCCGGCAGGGGATGTTTTAAAACGGTTAAATTTAATACGCGGTCATGAAATAGTAAACAGTGCATTGCTGCTTTTTTCAGACAATCCGCAAAGTTTTTTCCCATCGGCCACTGTTAAATGCGCCTACTTTTATGGAAATGTTGTCAAAAAACCTATCCCTGATTACAAAGAATTTGGTGGTACCATATTAGAAATGGCTGAACAGGCTGTTGGTTTCGTGCTTTCAAAAATAAGCCTTGAAACCGGCACCCGCGAGAAAGATATTTTGGTTGATACTGAATATGAAATACCCAGGGAAGTAATTGCAGAAGCGGTAATTAATGCGTTGGTCCATCGCGACTACAACAGTAAAGCAAGTGTGCAGGTTTCTGTTTTTTATAGTCGCATAGAAATAGAGAACCCGGGACACCTGCCTGATGAAATAAACCTTGGCGACTTAAAGCGCCCCCATGCGTCATATCCTCATAACCCGCTTTTGGCAAATTGTTTGTTCCTTGCCGGCGCAATTGAAAGGTATGGGACTGGGACTCTGGAAATGGTTGAAAGGCTTACTTCAAAAGGGTTGCCGGAACCGACTTTTTCTTCACATAAATCTTTCATTATTTCTTTGCCTCGAAAATCTCTTGTAAAGCAAGTTTTTAATGAATCTCAGCAAAAATATTCGGTCAATGTTCGGTCAATGTTCGGTCGAAATTCGGTCGAAATTCGGTCGAAATTCGGTGAAAATGTATTCAAAACTTTGGAAATAATCTTCCGGCACCCTGAAATTACGGCCAAAGAAATAGCTGCCCAATTGGGATTGAGCAAAAGGACTATTGAGAATTATTTGGCAAAATTGAAAAGAAACGGTTACATAGAAAGGCGGGGTAGCGACAAAACAGGTTCTTGGAACATAATAAGATATGATGAATACTAAACGGAAAATAAATATTTCTATTCTTGCATTAAGTTTAATCGGACTTCTTGCTATATCCTGGTGGCTTGGCAACGACCCCACTTCCCATTTTGGCATCAGCGAAGCCGGAGGCGACAAACGTGGCAGCGGCGATTCCTCTCAGGTTGTAAATATTGGCGAGATATTCCACCAGTACAACACAGGATATAACGAGCTAAAAGAGACGTGGCCTCGCTTCAGGGGCACTGATTTTGACAATATCTCAAAATCACCTGTAAAGTTAATTGACAAATTCCCGGCAGAAGGCCCCAAAGTTTTATGGGAAGTAGGATTAGGAGAGGGGCATTCTGGTGCGGCAATCTACAAAGGGCTTGCTTATGTGCTGGATTACGATGAAGAAAAACGTGCCGACATGTTGCGCTGTTTTTCTGTTGTTGAAGGGAAAGAGATGTGGACAAGGGGCTATAAACTGAACATCAAGCGTAACCACGGGATGTCGAGGACTATTCCCTCAGTTACAGATGATTATATCCTCACAATGGGACCGATGTGCCATGTTATGTGCCTTGAGCGGAAAACTGGCGATTTCCTCTGGGGGCTTGACGTTGCCAAAGAATACGAATCTGAAGTGCCATTGTGGTACACGGGGCAATGCCCGCTTATCGACAACGGCAAGGCAATAATAGCCACTGGAGGGAAAGCTTTGTTGGTGGCAATAGACTGCGAAACGGGCAAAAAACTGTGGGAAACCCCCAACCCTAACAATTGGCTGATGTCGCATTCTTCGGTGATGCCTTATGTTTTTGGCGGCAAAAAAATGTACGTTTACAGTGCCGTTGGCGGCTTGGTGGGAATTGCTGCAGATGGCGACGATGCAGGGAAAGTCCTTTGGGAAACATCGGCGTGGAATCATTCGGTTGTTGCCCCTTCGCCTGTGTGCATGGCAGATGGCAAGATATTAATGACGGCGGGGTACGGTGCAGGCAGTATGATGCTGCAACTTGCTGAAAACAAAGGCAGCTTTTCAATAAAACCGCTTTACGAATATGCCCCAAAAGACGGGCTTGCCTGCGAACAGCAGACTGCTATTTTGTGGAAAAACCATTTGTTTGGGATACTGCCCAAAGACGGCGGTGCATTGCGGAATCAACTGGTTTGCGTGTCACCTTCCGACAGCAGAAAAATCATCTGGTCGAGCGGGAAAGAAGCAAGGTTTGGGCTTGGTCCTTATTTTATTGCCGATGGGAAGTTTTTCATACTTAGCGATGACGGGACTTTGACCATAGCAAAACCTGACACACAAAAATATATCCAACTCGATCGGGCAAAAATAATTGAAGACGGGCATGATGCTTGGGCCCCACTTGCTTTGACTGACGGTTATTTAATTATGCGCGATTCAAAAAACATGGTTTGCATTGATTTAAATAAATAAAGGATGAAGAATAAAGGGCTCATATTTTTTCTGATAATCCTTGCGGTGGCAATTGTTGCCCTCATTGCTTATGATTATAGCTCTAAACGCCCGAATAAAAGAGAACCGAATCCGTATAGCTACAACATTGAAGAGTTGAAAAATGTAGATCCTTCTTTGATTAAATATAAAGAATCCAAAAAATTCAAGATAGGTTTTGATAAGCCCACGGGGATTACCGTTTGTGGAGACAAAATTTATGTCACTGGCGACAGAAGTTGCAAGATAATCGACTTTGCAGGAAAATTGCTCAACGAGATAAAAATAGATGGCAGCCCTAAAACAGTGGAAACGAACAGCAAAAAGATATTAGTGGCAACAGAAAATAAAATATTGGTTTTCACACCTAATGGAGAAATGCTGGATGAATGGGACATTGAGGGTGAAAAAACATACATTACTGCCATTGCCGAAAACAACGGTGATGTTTTTGTTGCTGATGCAGGCGGACGAAGAATTTTGCTCTTCACGGATGGCGGACAGCTTATTCGTGATATAAAAGGAGAGAAAAGCAGCGATGTGGGGAAAGGTTTTATTGTCCCCAGCCCATATTTCGACATAGCCATAAACAACGATGGGGAATTGTGGGTTGCCAATCCCGGCATACATGCCATGGAAAATTATACTTTTGATGGGAAACTGAGGGCTTTCTGGGAAAACACGAGCATGAGGATTGATGGGTTCAGCGGTTGTTGCAACCCTGCGCATTTCACGTTTTTGCCCGGCGGGAGTTTCGTCACTAGCGAAAAAGGTTTGGTAAGGATAAAAATACATAAACCGTCTGGCGAATTTTTGGCGGTTGTTGCCCCTCCAACCAAATTTAAAGGTGATTTAGCCCCCGATGTCACAGTCGATAGCATGGACAATGTTTATGCCCTCGACTTTAACACTAAAATGATACGTCTTTTTGAACCGAAAACATCAAACAATGAACCGAAATAAATTTTTTAAAACAGCAGGGAGGTTACTTATGCTTGGAGGTATTACAGCTTCTGCCAGCTACCTTGTCATAAACAAAAAGGTATCTGTCGATTGCTCTGTTTCATCAAGCTGTAAAAGTTGCCAGATTTATGCCAAATGCACCAACCCGGAAGTTAAAAAAGCGAGAGATGGAAGATAAGAATAAATCGAAGAACAGGAGGGAATTCCTCCAAAGCGGGGTGCGCTTGTCGCTTGCTTTGGCTCTGGGGGGCGTTGGCGGTTTGTCGTTGAGCAAGGTTACAAAAGACGAATACGTTTGGCAGATAGATCCGTTCAAATGCACCCAGTGTGGGCGTTGTGCAACGGAATGCGTGCTGACGCCATCGGCTGTAAAATGTGTCCACGCTTTCGACTTGTGCGGTTATTGCGACTTGTGCGGAGGCTACCTGAGACCTGACTCGAACGCTCGGACAACGGCAGCAGAAAACCAACTTTGCCCAACTTCGGCCATAAAAAGAAAATTTGTAGAAGACCCTTATTTTGAATATACCATAGACGAAGATTTGTGCATCGGTTGTGCCAAATGCGTAAAAGGTTGCACCTCGTTTGGGAACGGTTCGCTGCACCTTCAAATTATCCACGACATTTGCCTGAACTGCAACGAATGCTCCATTGCCCGTAGATGCCCGTCTGATGCCATTAGCCGTGTGCCTGCCAGCGAAGCCTATGACATAAAAGGAGATTTTACTAAAAAACCGGAAGCCTAATTTAATATGTACAAGGAATCAGAAATAAATAAGAAGAAGTTCGGAAATCGGAAGTCGGAAGCTGGAATAAGAGAGAGGAGAGAAGAGAAGAGAGAGGAGAGACGGGAGTTGTCTGTTTGCAATAAGAAATATGACGCTGCCCCACAACCTATACCCTGCAACCTGCAACCTGCTCAACGCTCTTTGCGCCATGCAAAAAAACTAAAATTCCTCCTTTATATCCTGACATTCCTCTTTACAACTGCCACAACCTATGCGCAGCAGCAACGTTTTCCCAAGCCGGAATTTGAATCGGGTTATGAGCAACCGAGTACGGTAACCCCAGAACCTCGTGCATTTCAGCTAGAACATTTCGATGTGTTTGTTTTGCTGGTGGTGCTTTCGCTTGTTTCGTGGTTGGTCTTGAAAAAACGTTCGAGGAAAGGCGTAATGTGGCTTTCAGTTTTTTCGCTTGTTTATTTTGGTTTTTACCGGAACGGCTGTATTTGCCCCATCGGAGCAATACAGAATGTTACACTTTCTTTTTTTGATGCTTCGTATGTAATCTCGATAACGGCTTTGTTGTTTTTCATTTTGCCTTTGGTTTTTACGCTATTTTTTGGGCGCACGTTCTGTGCCGGGGCTTGTCCGCTGGGGGCAATTCAGGATTTAGTGACAATAAAACCAATCAGTTTGCCAAAATGGTTGAACAAAACACTTGGGCTGTTGCCGTATATTTACTTAGCACTGGCGATTTTGTTTGCTGCCACGGGGACTGATTTTATAATTTGCCGCTACGATCCTTTTGTGGGTATTTTCCGGATGGACGCAAAATTTATAATGGTCGCACTTGGTGTAGCTTTTTTGCTTATGGGAATGTTTGTTTCCCGGCCATACTGCCGCTTTTTGTGTCCTTACGGGGTTTTGTTGAGCTGGATGTCCCGCTTTTCGAAGTGGCACCTTTCAATCAGCCCCTCAAAATGCATACAGTGCAAGCTGTGCGTACAGTCTTGCCCATTTGATGCAATAGATGTACCTACAAATGAAAAAGAGGTTGCAAAATCTGGGCTGGGACCTAAGCGGTTTATTTTGTATGCGGCATTAATACCGATTTGGGTGATTGCCGGGGTTTTTGTTGGCGAAAAATCGCATTTATTCCTGTCGAAAGCAAACCCCGATGTTAATCTTGCCGAATTGTTGGTTTCCAATCCCGAAGTACAGAACGATCCGGACAATATTGACGTGCAAACATTTTTGGCATCAGGGAAAACAATGGAGACTTTAGTTGAAGAAGCAAAAATAATACAAGGGAAATTCCGCACCGGGAGCATGATAGCAGGAGGTTTTATCGGGTTGGTAATAGGCCTTACCCTTTTGAACACGGTCGTTTTCCGCAAACGGCAGGATTATGTCCCGCACAAAGGCAATTGCTTTAGTTGCGGCCGTTGCATGGATTATTGCCCGGTGGACAAGAAACAATAAACCTAAGTATAAACATACCTTTAAGTTAACACTCATTTTAAAAGAAAGACGAAACAACTAACTTGATGATAAAAAAACTATTAAATAGATTGATTCTCATATTTTTTTTAGCAGTCTCGCTGACAGCATATCTTCTTAATAGAGAGGCAACTACGATTGAAAATTGGACTGATTGTTTGATGATTGCTTTTTTAACAATCTCATTAGTTTGGTTGTTCATTGAAATAAAGGAGTATTTGGACTTTCAGAAAAGAAAAAAGGAAATTGTTTTCTCCCCTAATCTTATTCAAGGAATTGACACAAATAAATCAGAGAATTACTTTAATTTAAAAATTAAATCAAACGACAAAGAATTTCAAATATTTGAAGATAATGAGCTTAAAATCTATATGGACAGACAAAAAAATCGAATTGAAATTTTTAATCTCTTTGGCAAAAAAGAATATTCTTTAAACGAGATTGATTTTGTTGTTTTTGAATTTTTGAGCACTTATTTATTTACGCCAGAACATGACTGGGGAAAAATAAAATGGTATTGTAATTTTTTCATTAAACTAAAAAAATCAGACAAATTAATTCCAATTGTAAAGATGGTTTCAGACCGTGACAATTTGAAAGAAATGTTTGATTATAAGAAAATGGATACAAATGAATTTTATTACTCAAAAGGACTGGGGATATCGAATATTTTGGGTGTCGAATTACAAAAAAAATATGCGGTGCTAAACCACTTGACAAAAAAAATGAATAAAAATAAATAGAAAAACTAGGTGTTAACACAGCACATATTGCAAGGCGGGTTCGGTGGTACGCCAACTGCGGATTTTCGCATCGCAGTTCCGTGTCCTTCGGACAGGAACGCTCTCCGAAATCCGCAACGATAACTTAAAAGTGAACTTTAAAGAAATATTGGAAAAAACATAAAGACCCCAACGGGGTAACACAACACAACTCCGGGTTATAACCCGGAGAAAAAAAAGCGAAGCGAGCAAAGGCACACGCACTCCCTTCAAATTGAGAAAATAAAAGAAAATGCGCCGCAAAAACAACATAGATACAAAACGATTATAAAATATATTGACAAGCAAAAAATGGAAATAAAAGACAAAATCAAACTATCACAAAATACCGCCGTTATTTCCGGGATTTTCTGCATCACGGTGGCTTTGTTGCTGTTGCTGAATTTTTGGCAAATGTCTAAAAACGACCCTGCCGACAGCAAAGTTATCGCAGCTTTGGTTGAACGCCTAAAACAAGAGCCGAACAACGAAGACCTGAAAACAGAAATTCGCAACTTCGACCTTTTGGCGCGAAAAGCCTATTTCAATAGCCGCTGGCAGGTAAAAACAGGGGCTTACCTTTTGCTGTTCGGGGCAATCGTGCTTGTCGTTTCGCTACGCTTTTACTATGTGCTGATGTCGAAAATTGAACAGCCTGATCCAAAACAGGAAAACGAAATCATCAGCCGTATCATGGCACAGAAAGGGATTGTTGTTGTAGGGGCATTGTTTTTATTACTGGCTTTTGCCGCATCATTTTTCACGGTTAACGACCTTGGAAATTACGATGTCAATAAAAAATCAGCCCAAGCCGGAATCTCTCCTCAAGACGATGGCATAGAGGTGATTGAAGTCAGCGAAGATCCGGGGAAAGAAGAACAAAATCCCCAACAGAAACAAATTTCAGAAGAGCCGGCAGCCGAACCTGCACAAGTTGAACAAGAGGCATCAAAAGAAGGATCGCCTAAAGTTGAAGATAAAGAAAAACCTAAAGCGGTCATAGAGAAGCCCAAAACGGTGGATCTTGTTGCCGAAATAAAAAAGAACCATAGTTCCCTTCGTGGGTTTTTAAGCCAAGGGGCAAGCTCCAGCAATAACATACCGGAAAAATGGGACGGGGCAGCAGGAACAAATATTTTGTGGAAATCGGCCATCCCAAAGCATGGTTTTAATTCCCCTGTAATATGGGGCGACAAAATATTCATTGCCGGGGCTGACAATGCCAATCGTGAGGTTTATTGCTATAATCGCACAGACGGTAAATTGCTTTGGACAGGCGTTGCCGACAATATTCCCGGCTCTCCTTCATCGCCCCCACGGGTAACTGACGACACCGGGCTAGCAGCACCTACCATGACCACGGACGGGAAATCTGTTTTTGCAATTTTTGCCACTGGCGATGTCATTGCGTTCAGCATGGACGGCAAACGGGTTTGGGCGAAGAACCTGGGCGTGCCAGACAACCACTACGGGCATTCGTCTTCGCTGGTAACGTGGGGCAACAAACTGTTTGTCCAGTACGACACCAACAAGAGCGCGAAACTAATAGCCTTGGATGTTGCCACCGGAAACCAAGTCTGGGAAACGGTTAGGGAATCAAAAATCTCATGGGCAAGTCCTGTCCTTGCCGAAGTTGACGGGAAATATCAGGTAATATTGACTTCCGACCCGATTGTGGCAGGTTACGATGTGGAAACCGGGGAAGAACTTTGGTCGGTAGAATGTATGATGGGCGAGGTTGGTCCTTCTGTCGCTTATTCCGATGGTGTTGTCGTGGCCGCAAATGAATATGCCATAATGGTGGGCATTGACATACGCACTCAAAAAATAATCTGGGAGAACGATGAATATTTGCCCGAAGCATCAAGCCCTGTGGCTTATGACGGGCTGTTGTACATAGCAACCAGTTACGGTGTGCTTGCGTGCTACGACCTGAAAAGCGGGGAAAAATATTGGGAACACGATTTTGGCTCAACCGTATATTCTTCTCCCATGGTTGCCGACGGAAAATTATTCCTTACTGACAATGACGGGATAACGAGGGTTTATGGATTGGGGAAAGAAATGAATCTCATCAGCGAAAATACATTGGGCGAACGATCGGGGGCAACCCCTGCATTTGCTAACGGGCATATTTACATTAGGGGCGACAATAATTTATATTGTATCGGAAAATAAGGATGACAAACAATTTTCAAAATATCGACAGGCTAATCGAAGAGAAAGGTCCAACAAAAAAGAGCCTGATACCCATATTGCAGTCTATTCAAAAAGAGTACAATTATTTGCCGGAAGATGTTTTGCGTTACGTGGCGGATAAAACATCTATTAGCCCTGCCGAAATAATTGGGGTGGCAAGTTTTTACTCCCAGTTTCGGTTGCGGCCGGTTGGCAAACATACTATAAAAGTGTGCGTTGGCACAGCCTGCCACGTAAAAGGTGCTGTCAGGGTATATGATGCGTTTAGGCGCGAATTTAACCTGCCCGAAGGCATTGACACTGACGAAAACGGCGAATACACAGTTGAAAAAGTGAGTTGTTTGGGTTGCTGCACATTGGCACCTGTCGTACAAATAGACGGCATTACTTACGGCCACGTAGCACCGGATCAGGCAAAACAGGTCATTTCCGACTTCGAGAACCAGGGCCGCAAGAAAGATTCTAAAAAAGCCCGCCGTGCAGATGGTTCTGAAATAAAAGGGGAGATACGGATTGGCCTTGGTTCGTGTTGCGTTGCAAGCGGCAGCGATGAAATACGCAAGGAGGTAGAAAACGTGGTGAACGAAAGCGGGTTGCGGGTGAATTTGAAACATGTGGGCTGCGTAGGTATGTGCCACCAAGTGCCTTTGGTAGAAATTGTGCCTAACGAAGGAGAGCCGACTTTGTATGCCAAGGTAAAACCGGAGGACGTGAAGAATATAGTAGAGAACCACTTCGAAGCTCCGGGAATGTTCACACGGTTGAAAAACAAATTGCTGCATACTGTTGAAGATATTCAAACCGACCGGAACTGGGACGGGATAGAGCGTTATGAAATCAGTATGAGGGAAAAAACGGTGGCTTCTTTTCTTGGGAAACAGGTCCCGATTGCGACCGAATATCGTGGCATCATAAACCCGTTGGACTTAGGTGAATATAAAAAACGGGGAGGCTTTACGGCACTCAAAAAAGTATTGGAAACAATGTCTCCCGATGAGGTAATTAGCGAAATTAAAGAAAGTGGGCTGCGGGGTAGGGGCGGCGCAGGCTTCCCAACAGGCATTAAATGGGAGTTGGTAAAAAAACAAAAAAGCGAAACAAAATACCTGATTTGCAACGGTGACGAAGGAGATCCCGGCGCATTTATGGACAGAATGCTTTTGGAGTCTTATCCTTACCGTGTTATCGAAGGCATATTGATTGCTGCTTTTGCCGCTGAAATCAGCCATGGGTATCTTTACATCAGGGCGGAATACCCATTGGCGGTAAAACGCATTGGCGAAGCACTGAAAATTTGCAACGAAAACAATCTCTTGGGCGAAAATATTTTAGGGACAGGTTTCTGTTTCGACCTCAAAATTTACGAAGGTGCCGGGGCTTTCGTTTGTGGGGAAGAATCTGCCCTGATTGCGTCAATTGAAGGCAACCGTGGATTTCCGAGGATCCGCCCTCCTTTCCCTGCCGAAAACGGTTTGTGGGGATTCCCGACATTGGTGAACAACACCGAGACTTTTGCCCAGGTTTCTTATATACTCCGGGAAAGTTCGGGAAAATTTGCATCAATAGGTTCGGGGAAAAGCACCGGGACGAAAGTATTTGCCTTGGCCGGCAAGATTGCCCGTGGCGGCTTGATTGAAGTCCCCATGGGAATTACCATAAAGCAGGTTGTTGAAGAAATTGGCGGCGGAATTGCCAACGGTCGTAAATTCAAAGCTGTGCAAATTGGCGGTCCGTCGGGAGGTTGTATCCCTGCTGAATATGCAGATACTCCTATCGATTATGAATCTTTGGGAGAAATGGGCGCAATGATGGGATCCGGAGGCTTGGTCGTGCTTGACGACACCGACTGCATGGTTGACATAGCCCGTTATTTTTTGTCTTTCACACAAGAAGAATCGTGCGGGAAGTGTACTTTTTGCCGGGTTGGGACAAAACGTATGCTCGACATATTGGACAATATCACAAAAGGAAAAGGTAAGCCCGGCGACATCGAAACTCTGGAGAAACTTGCCGAGTGGACAAAAAAAGGCAGCTTGTGCGGGCTGGGGAAAACTGCACCAAACCCGGTTTTAAGCACTTTGAAATATTTCAGGGACGAATACGAGGCGCACATAAATGGTGTTTGCCCCACAGGAAAATGCACCGAACTTGTTACCTATTCGGTGAACGATAACTGTATCGGCTGCACCAAGTGCGTGCAAAAATGTCCGGTTGACGCAATCCCGTTCACCCCGCACGAAAAGCACAGCATAAACAACGAACTGTGCATAAAATGTGGTTCATGTATCGCTGCCTGCCCGGTCGATGCAATTGATGTGAAGTAAGGGAAGGGAGAAAGTTGCGGATTGCAGGAGGAGACATGGCGTTTGGAACGGTTGTAGTTTTAACGTGCATTGTTTAAAAAACTGCTGTTCAGAACTGTCCGCCTTCGAGAAAAAGCGTTAAGAAAATAAAAGGAATGAACGTAAAAAATCAAGGTTGTTTGACGAACGTTAGCCCTGAGGGACGAAGGGCTAAAAGGAGGAGTTCCTTGATTTTAGTGAATGTAGTTTATTTTTAGCTTTTTATCGTCAGCGGTGGCTTTTTTGAATACTTTTTCAGCTACAGGAAAAAGTATTTCCCGTCTGGAAAGACAAAAAAGCATATTCTAGAAAAGTATGGTTAATATGAAAGAAGCTTCGAAACTTGTAACAAACAAGATATTAGACATAAACAAAGAACAAAAAATGGGGAATGAAATAATAAACGATAGAATAGAACGTCAATCACAACAAATAACAATAAGTCACATAACAAATCACCAATGACCAGCAACCAGCAACAAAAAATGACAACACTAAAAATAAACAACACAGAAATAAGAGTAGAGGACGGCACTTCGGTGATGAAAGCCGCACAACAGATGGGCATCGACATCCCCAACTTGTGCTGGCACGAAGAATTGGAGCATTTCACTTCTTGTATGCTTTGCCTAGTGAAAGATCAAAAAAACGGCAAGCTTTTCCCCTCATGCTCGGTGAAAGCGAGCGAAGGGATGGAAATAATAACCGATGATGACGAAATAGAGGAGGCTCGTAAAACTGCACTGGAACTTTTGTTGAGCGAACACGTTGGAGACTGCGAAGCCCCTTGTCAGGTGGCTTGCCCTGCCCAGATGAACATCCCCTTGATGAACCGCCTTATTGCTGCCGGGGAATTCGACAAAGCCTTGGAGGTAGTAAGAAAAGACATTGCCCTGCCCGCTGTTTTGGGGCATATTTGCCCTGCCCCGTGTGAAGGTGCTTGCCACCGCAAAACAATTGACGAGCCTGTCTCTATATGCCTGCTGAAAAGATTTGTGGGAGAAAATGCCAATGCACCTGAAATTGTCCCCGCACAAAAAACGGGCAAAAAAGCAGCTGTGATTGGAGCTGGCCCGGCAGGATTGTCTGCATCATATTACCTCCAATTAAAAGGGATACAGGTTACGTTGTTCGACAAAAACGAAAAACCGGGCGGGATGCTCCGTACTGAGATAGATGATGAAACCCTGCCCAAGTATGTGCTGGACAAAGAAATTGAAACGATTTTAAATACCGGGGTGGAGTTCAAAGGAAAAAAAGAAATCAATTCGAAAGATTTTGATTGCCTGCTGAAAGATTTCGATGCCGTAGTTTTGTCAACTGGGAAAATTTCGGAAGGTATTAAGACATTCGGGATAGAAACCACCCCCAAAGGAATTATTGCCGACAAAAATTCATATCAAACTTCACAAGAAAATGTTTTTGCCATTGGGAATGCCTTGCGCCCGTCACGGTTGGCAGTGCGTTCCGTGGCACAAGGGAAAGACGTGGCGTTTTCGGTAGTGCAATATTTGAACGGGGAAGCCCCCCAAGGCGAACTCCGCCTGTTCAATTCACGCTTCGGAAAGTTAGTGGCTGCCGAGTTTTCGGAATATTTAAAGGAATCGACAGATAAAAAGAGGCTTGTGCCGGAGAAAGGCAAAAGTTCAGGTTTCTCGCAAGAGGAAGCCGTTGCCGAAGCACAAAGGTGCCTGCATTGCGATTGCCGGGCAATTGACGATTGTAAATTGCGGATTTATTCTGACAAATATCAGGCAGACCAGAAGCGGTTTAAAACCAGCGAACGCAAAAAAATCAAAAAAACGGCAACCCACGATTTGGTTATTTTTGAACCGCAAAAGTGCATCAAATGCGGTATCTGTGTCCGATTGACGAAAAAATATTCCGAAAAGTTCGGGTTCACATACATTGGCCGGGGTTTCGATGTTGAAATAGGAGTGCCTTTCAACGAAACGTTGGAACAAGGATTGAAAGAAACAGCAGAAAAAATTGCCCAAAGTTGTCCAACGGGGGCTATAAAAACATCAATATGATTAAATTACATTTTCACATTACCGCCATCCTCCTGTTCACCAGCAGCCTGACTTTCGCCCAGCCGTCTGGTTCTTGGCCAATTTTCCGTGGCGGGCAAAACCTCGCAGGTGTTTCAAGCACAACAATCCCCGATTCCCCAAAATTGTTATGGACATTCCAAACGGGCGACAACATCAAATCAGCCCCTGTTGTGGCAAATGGCAAAGTGATTGTTGGCTCAACCGACGGGGTCGTCTATTGCCTAGGCACTAACGGAGAATTGCTCTGGAAATTTGAAACGCAAAACTCAATAGAAGCTCCTGCATTGATCCATGACGGCATTGTTTACATTGGCAACCTAGATGGAACTTTGTATGCGCTTGATTTTACGTCTGGCAAAAAGCTTTGGGAATACGAGTGCGAGAATCAAATAATTGGCTCGCCAAACTGGTGGGACGATGGCAAATCTACATACATTTTTGTGGGCAGTTACGACTTTTTCCTGCATTGCGTTGATGCCCAAACAGGCACGCTGAAATGGAAATACGAGTCGGACAACTACATTAACGGAGCTGCTGCCTGTGCAAACGGGAAAGCAATATTTGGCGGTTGCGACGGCTTCCTGCACGTGGTGGACGTGGCAACAGGAAACGCTGACGAAAAAATTGACGTGGCAACCTATGTGGCAGGTTCTGTTACCATAGATGGCGACATGGCTTACCTTGGCGACTACGATGGGCAATTCTTCCAAGTGGACTTAAAAACAAAAAAGAAAACCTGGGCTTGGGAACACGAAAGCACCCACCTGCCGTTCATCGCTTCTCCCGCACTTCTGGGAAAACGTGTCGTTACCGCAAACCACAACAAATTTTTGTATTGCTTTGACAAAAACAACGGAGAAAAACTTTGGGAATACAACACGGGCAGCCGGGTGGAAGCATCTCCGGTAATTGCAAAAAACAAAGTGATTGTTTGCAACATGCGGGGAGATTTGGCAATGGTGAACATTTCTGACGGGAAACTTGTTTGGAATTATGAGATAGGTAGCCAGATAATTGGCAACCCGGCTGTTGCTGACGGAAAAATTTTCGTGGGAGCTTATGATGGCTATGTTTATTGTTTTGGGAAATAGAAAATAATTGGTCACTAACACAAAAATGAACATCATTCAAATAATACCCGGTTCGGGAGGAAATTTTTACTGCGGCAACTGCCTGCGCGACAGTAAATTCATAAAAGCCTTGCAAGCCGAAGGGCATAAAGTGACAAGGATCCCTATGTACCTCCCATTGTTTTCAGATGAACAAAAAGACTCAGACGTGCCCGTGTTTTACGGGGCTATAAGCATGTACCTCAAGCAACTGTACCCCATCTTACGGAAAATGCCAAAATGGATGGAGAAACTGCTGAACTCAAAGCCGATGATGAAACTTGCCGCATCAATGGCAGGCTCAACAAGGGCAAAGGGGCTGGAGGACATGACCGTTTCGATGTTGCTGGGCGAAGAGGGCGGGCAAAAAGAAGAACTGGAGCGCATGGTGGACTGGATTGCCGATCATTGCAAGCCCGACATCATACACATCTCAAATGCTCTGCTTTTGGGGCTTGTTCGACAGTTGAAAGACAAAATAAATGTCCCGGTTTTTTGCTCTTTGCAAGACGAAGACGTTTGGATAGACCCGATGCAGCCCCATTTCCAAAAGAAAATTTGGGATTTGATGCACGACAGGGCAAAAGACGTTGATGTTTTCGTTTCTGTAAGCCATTATTTTGCCGGGCTGATGAAACAACGCATGAAACTGCCCGATGAAAAGATAAAGACAATTCACCTTGGCGTAGATGTAAAAGACTACGAGTTTGTGCCGTCAACCGAAAAAGGCCGCAATGTCGGTTACATTTCAAGGATGTGCCACAAAGACGGGTTCGACATTGTTGTAGATGCATTTATAGAACTTAAAAAGAAACCCGGTTTCGATGATGTGAAATTGATTGCAACGGGCGGCTCTACGGGAGATGACGCAGCATTTCAAAAAGAACAAAACAGAAAACTGAAAGACAACAATTTGTTGGGGGATTTCGAAATTTTACCTGATTTTGAAGGGGCAGAAGTAAACAATTTTTTTAAACAGGTTTCTCTGGTATCGGTTCCTGTGCGCGGCGGCGAGGCTTTTGGAATATACCTGCTCGAAGCAATGGCATCGGGCGTGCCGGTGGTGCAGCCTGAGCTTGGGGCATTCCCCGAGATTATAGAACTTTCGAGGGGCGGCGTAAGCTATTCGCCAAACACCCCAGAAAAAATTAGCGAAACATGGGCAAAGCTTTTGTCAAACCCCGATAAAATCCAAGAATTGAGCAAAAATGCAAGGGAAGGCACAGAGCGGGAGTTCAACATACACAAGCAGGTGAAGGAAATCATTTCTTTATATAGGGGTTAAACAATTTTTCATGGTATTTGCTGCTTGAATTTACGCTTGCCTAATTTCCCAAACGACTCCCCTTAATAATCTAATATATTGTATATTTGTGTTGTGTCACCACAACCGGGATTCATGGAAAATAAAGATATACGTTGGCAGCAAAGATTCATTAATTTCAAAAAAGCATTCAGTCAGCTTGAAAGGTTCAACAAAGTTGAAAACCTAAACGAAATGGAACAACAAGGTTTGATTAAAGCGTTCGAATACACTTATGAGCTAAGTTGGAAAACACTTCAGGATCTTTTAAAAGAAAAAGGGTACATTGGCATTGTTGGCCCAAGGCCTGTAATAGAACAATGTTTTCAAGACGGATACATCACAAATGGTGACGGATGGATGCGGATGCACAAAAGCAGGAACCTGACGAGCCATACTTATGACGAGCAAACTGCTATAGAAATTGTTGAAAGCATCCGTGGTGAATATTATTATTTGATAAAAAATTTAGTAAAAAAACTTGAAGTGGATATTAATGGATAATCAGCCCATATACGGTCTAAACCCTATTGAAATAAATCAAATTATTTCAATTCTTGTTAAGAATTCCAAAATCCAAAAAATAATTTTATTTGGTTCAAGGGCAAAGGGCAACTTCCAAAATGGTTCAGATATCGATTTGTCATTAATTGGAAACGGACTAAAACTCAATGATATTTTAAATGCCACAATTGAAATAGACAGCCTATCGCTTCCTTATAAATTTGATTTTGTAATTTACGATAGGATAAAAGAAAAATCGCTACAAGATCACATTGATCGAATTGGGGTAACTTTATTCGACAGGACTGCCCCAGTGACGACCTAAAAAAAGAGATTGTAACCAACCAATAAACGGAGACGACAAGGTGGATTATTGCCGGATTTATAATGGAGCCGAAAATGAAATAGCAGAAATTGATGTTTATATTGCAAAAGAGTAAGCATCAAGCCAAGTGCAAAATATCTAGCCCCGATTCTCAATTCACGGCGTGACTTGGAGTCACACCGTGAATAAACATGAGATAAAAGGAAAAATTCTTTCGGGAATAAGATAAATTTAGAATGTAATGACAACAATAAAAATAGACAACGAAACAGAACTTAAACAACTGGAACTATCGGACTCAAAAGATATTTTTAGAATAATCGACAGCCAACGGGAATATTTGGGAAAATGGCTTCCTTTTGTGGAATTTACGACAGATATTACTAATAGCGAGATGTTCGTGGAATCGATAGTAAATGCCCCGGAAGACAAGTTTGAATATGTGTTTGCTATAAGAAAAAACAATGAGTTCATTGGCCTAGTAGGGTTTAAGGACACCGACAAGCTGAACAGGAAGACAGAGATCGGATATTGGCTTTCGGAGGGATTCCAAAAACAAGGGATTATGACAAAATCGGTCGGGAAGCTATGTGATTTTGCCTTCGACCAACTGGGGATAAACAGGGTCCAGATAAAATGCGCCGTTGGTAACAAAACGAGCAAAAAAATCCCGCAAAGGCTAGGCTTTAAGTTCGAGGGCATAGAGAGGGAAGGCGAATTGCTGACCGGAAATGTATTTGCCGATTTGGAAATTTACAGTAAATTGAAGAGCGACAAATAAAGGCAAAAGTAAAAAGTAGAAAGGCAAAAAAACATGAAATAAAACTCACAGCATATTTATTCAACATATATTTAAGGATTAAAAACATATTGTTTATGACAACCGAAGAATATTTCGGAATCAGGGAGATTTCAAAACATTTGGCTGAAAAAATATTTAGTTGGGGTAAAGAAAAATTTGATTATTTGAACGCAGGGACTAAATTAGGGCTTGTTATTGGGGGCAGCTTTGTGTTTGATGATGATTCCGATGCTGACAACATACAAGATTATATGATGTATAATTCAAAACATAAAGGATTACGTGTTTTGGATTTATTCTACGATTCTGATGTTGAGCTGGACGATACCGAAGAACTAATCCTCGAAGGCATGGTGAACTCCGAGATGTCGATATTTGAGATATACGACATCGATCCGGACAGTGATAAATGCAGGATATATTTGAACGATCTGTTAGGGAACGGCAAATATGAAGTTGTAAATTTGGGATTTTCTCAAACAGGATTTGTGGGCATGATTATTTGCGCAAGAATGGTTGAGTTGGGAAATGGGCTTTATATGACATCTGGGGCAACGTTTGCTTTTGAACCATCAAAAAAGAATAAACTTTTAGCAGACTACTCATTAAAGAAACTCAAGAACAGGAGAAATCTTAATTCCAATGATTTATTTTTGTTTTGCAACAAAAAAAGCAAAGAATACGGAAAACGGGTAAAACATTTAGATTACGATGAAAAATAACCTTTGTCAACATTTTTTATGTTAATATGTACTTTTGTCGGTTGTGCCTTCATCTGTACTTCCTTGCAATTTGTTGTCAAATCAAAAAAACAATTATGGACTCATTGATAAAAAATGAAACCAGAAGGATAAAATTCAGGCTGTTGCGCAAAGATGATTTTGACACATGGCTTGATTTTTTCAAAGACAGTTCATCTGTGCAGTATATGGGCATGGCAGACATCGGCTCTCCAACAGGGCAATGCGAAAAATGGTTTGAACTGTGCGAGAAAAGGTATATTAACAAAAGCGGTGGGTTAAATGTTATTGTTGACAAAGCGACAAATAAATTTATCGGGCAATGTGGGTTGTTGGTGCAAGAAGTTGACGGGCTTGAGGAAATTGAAATCGGCTATTCTATATTGCCCCAATACAGGGGGATGGGATATGCAACCGAAGCAGCAAAAGCTTGCCGCGACTATGCTTTTTCTAACAACATTGCAGAAACTTTAATCTCGATAATCCATGTTGGAAACATAAAATCGGAAAAAGTTGCCACAAAAAATGGAATGATAAAAACAAAACGCACAAGCTATAAAGGGATGCCCGTAAATATATTCAGGATAGACAAAGAAACGTGGCAAGCCCTAAACTGAAAAGAGAAATGCTGCTACAACTGCAAAACATAACCAAAGGCTACGGCGAACCGGGCAAGCACAGCTACAGGGCGGTGCTTGGAAATTTGTATTTTGAACTGTCGCAAGGAGAGAAAGTTGCAATTGTCGGCCCCAGCGGATCGGGCAAAACCACTTTGCTGAATTTGATAGGGGCATTGGATTTGCCAGAGTCGGGCAAGGTTTTTTTTTGAAGGGAAAGACATAACCATGTATTCAAAGAAAGAACTGTCCACCTTCCGCAACAAACACCTCGGCTTTGTTTTCCAACAGCACCACCTCATGCCCCAGCTAACCCTGTTAGAAAATATTTTGTTGCCACTCTTGCCACAAGGCAAAAAAATAAGCCAAGAGCAAAAAAACTGGGCGGAACACCTCATCAAAAAAACTGGTATATGGGAACAACGCAGGCAAAAACCGGCAGAAATGTCTGGCGGCGAATGCCAACGCACGGCAGTTGTCAGGGCATTGATAAACAAACCAAAACTGATACTTGCCGACGAACCGACCGGCGCGCTCGATGAAGGGAACGCAGGATCCCTCACCGATTTGCTAAAAAATTTAAGCAACGAAGAAGGCCTTGCTTTGGTAACGGTAACACACTCGGCAGAGTTGGCAGCGCAAATGGACAAAACATACAGGCTGAAAAATGGTATCCTTGTTTAACAAATAAACCGTTTGTTTTTTAGATATTTAAAGTTTTCACCTAACATTTGGGGGATGTCAGAAGGACTAAGGGATATGACCAAACTACAGTACATAACAAAAACATTTTTCCATTATTTCAAAGCCAACCTATTGGTGGCACTGGGCGTGGTGGTAAGCACAACCGTTTTGACAGGCTCGCTGATTATTGGCGACTCGGTACGCTACAGCCTGGAGCAGGCAACTTTTTACCGCCTGGGCAAAACCACTCATCTCGTGTCGGCACAGGAACGCTATTTCAGGCAAGAAATGGCTAATGAAATAGAAAACACAACCCCTCAAACAAAAGCAGCCCCCGTTTTGTTGCTCGAAGGCATTGCCGTTTCGAACGGAGGGGAAAAGCGTGCAAACAAAGTGCAGGTTGTCGGGATTGACGGAACTTTTGAAAAAATTGCCAATACCACATCCTTTGCCAGTTTAAAAGGGAGCGAAATTGCCATAAGCAAAAATTTGTCGGAACGGCTCGGCGTAACGGAAGGCGACAACATGCTTGTCCGTATAAAAAAAGCCAGCCTCATGCCTCTGAACACGCCATTTGTGTCGGCGGAAGAAACAAGCGTGTCGCTACGGGCAACAATAAAAAAAGTACTGACAAAAAATGAACTTGGGCGGTTTAACCTGAAAAATTCGCAAACTGCGCCATACAACATCTTCCTTTCAATAGAGCGGCTGAACCAGTTAATGGATTTTCAGGGCAAAGCCAACCGGATACTGATTGTAGATAGCCAAGGAACGCCACAAATATTGCGATCGGTAAAAAAATGCTTGTCTCCGGAAGATGCCGGACTGCAAATCAAAAACATCAAAGCAACCGATGAAATTGAAATTTCAACCGATCGTGTTTTTTTAGAAGACAAAATTGCCGAAACGCTCATGAAACTTCCTGCCCCAAAACCGGTTATGACTTACTTCGCAAATGAAATTGCAAGTGGCAGGGAGCAGGGAGACAGGACCACCCCTTACTCATTTGTTTCGACATTGGAAGCGGGACTGTCCGACAATGAAATAATAATCAACCAATGGACTGCCGAAGACCTGGCCGTACAAGCCGGTGATTCCATAAAGCTCAGGTATTGGCAAATTGGGCCGTTACGCAAATTGCTCGAAAAAGAATCGGGCTTCGTCCTGAAAAAAATTGTCCCGATGACGCAAGAATGGGCAGACGGCACACGTATGCCCAAGCTCCCCGGGCTTTCGGATGCAGGGCATTGCCGCGAATGGGAAGCAGGCGTGCCTATCAACTTGGATGACATTAGGGAAAAAGACGAAAAATATTGGGACGAATACAAAGGTGCGCCCAAAACCTACATTTCGCTTAACAAAGCCTTGTCTATATGGTCGAACAGGTTTGGTAATTACACGGCGGTACGTTACCCGGCCGGGCTGTTCAAGGAAGATAGCTACAGGCTTGCTTTTGCAGAAAACATCTCTCCTGTAGATTTGGGGATTGCTGTTGAAGCCGTCAGGGAAAATGGCATAAGTGCGGCAAAAAACGGCACTGATTTCAGCAGCCTGTTCATAGGCTTGAGCTTTTTCATCTTGGCTGCCGGGGTTGTGCTGACATCGCTTTTGTTCCGCTTGAACATAGAAACCCGCTCGGCACAAGTTGGGCTGCTAGATGCTTTAGGCTTCAGCCACAAACAAGTACGTGGTTTTTACTTGGGGGAAGGCTTGTTTGTTGCCTTGTTTGGCGGGACACTTGGACTTATAACATCAGTGCTTTACTCAAAAATGGTTTTTAAAATACTGAACACCTTATGGTTCGACATCGTCAGGACAGACGTGTTGCTCGTTAAAATATATCCGTCCACGGTTATTGTTGGCATGGCTGTCAGCCTATTGGTGTCGTTTGTTGCAATATATGTGTCAATTTATCGGTTTCAGAAGCAAAAAACGGCTGAACTTCAAAAACATATATCTACAGAAAAGGGCAAAACAAAAGAAATAGCATTGAACGGCATAATGGCAACGAGTTTCCTTGTTTCTGTTGGCATCCTTGTTTTCCAAATCTTTTTTGCCCCACAAATGAACTCCTTGCTGTTTTTTATCACCGGAGGGGTATTGTTAATAGGCTTGGTTTTATTGTTTAGGCTTTTCTTGGCAAATACAAAACAAAGGGTTAGCAATGAAATTTCAAGTGGAAGGCTAGTGATGCTCAACCTATCTCGCAACAAAAGCCGCTCTTTGTCCATGGTGGTTTTGTTTGCATTGGGCACGTTCACTGTTATTTCTACAGGCTCATACAAAATGGATTTGTTCGCCAACGCCCAAAACAAAACAAGCGGCACGGGCGGATTTATGTATTTTGCCGAAACTACAATGCCTGTCCTTTTTGACATAAACGACACTGATAAAAAAGCAGAAGAGGGGATTTTTGAAGATTTCAATGCGGTACAACTAAGGAAATTGGAAGGCGACGATGCCAGTTGCCTGAACCTTAACCGTATTTCGCAACCAGCAATCCTCGGATTTAAGCCCGAAGCTTTAACGAACCGTTTTTCATTTGCCACAAAAATGAAAGGACTGGGCGACAATAATCCATGGGCAGAACTTGAAAACACCTATGCCAACGGAACAATCCCTGCAATTGCCGACCAAACTGTTATTCAATGGGGGCTGGAAAAAAAAGTCGGCGATATTTTGCTTTATCAAAACGAAAAAGGCGACACTCTTAAATTGAAATTGATAGCAGGGCTAAAACCTTCTATTTTCCAAGGTTACGTTCTTGTTTCAGAGCAAAATTTCCTAAAAAACTATCCGGCAAGCAGCGGTTCCAACATTTTTTTGATTGAAGGCAAAGCCTCCGAAGGACAAGCTATTGGCGAAGAATTGCAGGCCGTTTTCAGGGATTACGGGTGGGAGATGCAAACAACAGCCAAACGCCTTGTTGGCTTCTATTCGGTAACAAACACCTACTTGTCGATATTTCTGGCACTTGGGGCATTGGGACTGATACTTGGCACAGTAGGGCTGGCGGTTATTTTGGCACGCACTCTTTTGGAGCGACGAAGGGAAATTTCCCTTATGCAGGCCATTGGTTTTGAAAACAGGACAATATTCAAAATTATTACCGCCGAATATTTGCTCCTGCTCATCGCCGGGCTTGCCATTGGTTTTGTGGCAGCAATAACGGCAACGCTCCCGGCTTTTTTGTCAACAAACACCGATGCTTCGTTTAGTACCGTTGCGCTAATAACAGCACTGATACTTGCCAACGGGTGCTTGTGGGTTTTGGGACTGGCATGGTACTCGCTCCAAAATAAAAAATTGGTTGCAGGGCTTAGGGTGGAGTAATTTTCTTTGATAATTATTTATATATTAAAAAATAAACACCTTATAAATGATAACAAAAACCTGTAACTGAAAAATAGGACGTTTATTTTGCGCTGGGGGTACTATTTCCATTACAAAAAAGGCAGTAGCTTTGCATCAACATATACAACAGGCTGGCAGGAGCCATGTTGAAGAAAATATTTTCCGGATACAATGGGCACAAAAAAGAAAAATAATGACACAGGTTTGCTGGAAAAGGAACTGGAAGCAAAAATATCAGGACTGAAATTTGAGCTAAAAGAAACACGTAGTTTGCTTGAAGAGGAACAAAACCAACGGCAGTTTTACCAGTTTGTTGCCGATTTTACTTTCGGCTGGGAATTGTGGTTCGACCCGGCGGGGAAAATTAAATATTGTTCGCCTTCATGTTTTGACCTGACCGGTTTTTCTGCCAACCAGGTAATCGCCTCAGGGAATATTGCATCCCTGCTGGTTTATGGCCCAGACAGGAATAACTTCAAGCAGTTTGTCTCCGACTCGCTCGACCAACTAACAATGAACCAATCGCTTGAGTTCCGCATCCTAACACGCCACAAACAGCTGCGCTGGTGTTCTACTAATGTGCGTGGCGTATACAACAAGCAGGGAAGGTACCTGGGGATACGCGCATCGGTTCACGATATTACACGCTTAAAAAATGCACTGGGGCATATCCATGAACTTTCAGAGGGTAAAGAAATGGAAAACCGCGCAAAATGGCGGATAAAATCCAGACTGGACAACAAAGAACGCGAAGCTGTTTCCTTTTTATTGCAGCTCTCACGAAAAAACGAACTTCTGGCACTAATCCAAAAACAACTAAAAAAAATAATCTCTGCCCCCCCCAACCAGGCACAACAAAAAATTGCCCCGCTCCTTAAAACACTGGAAAGCGTATCTGAGCCTCCCGTTGATTGGGACATTGTGATACAGCAACTTGAAAGTATACATCCTGGTTACCTAGACAGGCTCAAACTAAAACACCCGAACCTGACCCCAAAAGAAAAAAAACTGTGTTCCTATCTTCGCCTTGGGCTTTCGAGCAAAGAAATAGCCGGATTACAAAACGTAAATACAAAAAGCATTGAGGTTTCCCGTGGCAGGCTCCGTAAAAAACTAAAACTGGACCGCAAAAACCGCCTGACCGAATACCTTTCCCAGGTCTGACCCTTGCATTGTAGTGTTATTTTCAAACAGCATATTTTTTATGTAGTATAAATAATAATATTCAAAAATTTGAATACAAGCATATTACGCATACTATTGTATAGTTGGACAACAACACACACGGTACATTGTATTGTTTTTTTATTATCTTTTTTGTTTGTTTTAAAATATATTTGAACCAATCTAAAAAATGATGATCATGTCCGAATCCACAGAGAACAATTATCGTTCGTTATATGATGAAGAAATAGGGCAGCTAGTCCACCAGGGATGTTCCTCCACCGACTGGAGCCTGGTAAAAGTATCAAGCAATTTTATCCCCGACAATATTGAAAACTGCAAATTTACAGGACATATCCGGCTGAACGATTTCAACCAAACAGTCAAGTTAATAGGCGGGATAACCTTTAATGCGGGGATATACAACGCCTGGCTTCACAATTGCGAGGTAGGCAAAAACGCCCTAATCCATAATGTAAGGAGCTATATAGCAAACTATATTATCGGCGAGGGTGTAATAATACATAACGTAACCACCGTTGCAGTTGACGGTGAAACGACTTTTGGGAACGGGCTACGCGTAGAAGCCATAAACGAGGGCGGCGGGCGAGAAATACCAATTTACGATCACCTTTCAACCCATGTTGCCTACATGATGGGGCTATATCGCCACCGGCCAAAACTGGTTGAAACACTGATAAAAATGGTAGATGAATATTCGGGGTACGTAAAGAACGACATGGGGGCAATTGGCGCACATTCAAAAATTATCAATTGCAATACAATACTGAATGTAAAAATGGGCCCTGCCACAAGTATAGATGGTGCGAAAAAACTAAAGAACGGCAGCATTAACAGTAATTTTGAAGCACCGGTTGAAATTGGCGAAGGCGTGATAATGGAAGATTTTATTATTTGTTCGGGCTCGCGGGTTACGGACGCAACCCTTGTTTCTAAATGCTTTATCGGGCAGGGGTGCACCCTCGACAAACACTATTCTGCCGTAGATTCGTTGTTTTTTGCCAACTGCCAGGGATTTCACGGCGAGGCATGTGCAATATTCGCAGGCCCATACACAGTTACACACCACAAATCGACATTGCTTATCGCAGGGATGTATTCATTCCTGAACGCAGGGAGCGGCTCTAACCAAAGTAACCATTTATACAAACTAGGGCCTATACACCAGGGGATTATGGAACGCGGCGCAAAAACCACCAGCAACTCATACGTTGTTTGGCCTTCGCGCATAGGGGCATTTTCGCTTGTAATGGGGAGGCACTACAAACACAGCGACACTACCGATTTCCCATTCTCGTACATAATCGAAAGCAGGGACGAGAGCATCCTTGTGCCAGCGATAAACCTAAAAAGCATCGGGACAATCCGCGATTCGCAAAAATGGCCTAAGCGCGACAACCGGCAAGACTCTAACCTTCTCGACTTAATCAACTTTAATTTGCTGAGCCCTTATACAATCCAAAAAATGATGAATGGCAGGGACAAACTGATCGCTATAAGAAAATCATCAGGAGAGTTCGCCAGCAGGTACAGTTACGAAAAGATGATTATTGAAAAAAAAGCACTTGACCGAGGGATTGATTTGTACGGGATGGCAATATGGAAGTTCCTGGGAAATTCGCTAATCACCCGGCTACAGGGGCGAGAATACGGCAGCAACGAAGAGATCAGGCATGTCATGAAAAAAGACACCGCACTGGGGACAGGCTCCTGGGTAGACCTATCAGGGCTTATTTGCCCATACGAAGCGTTGAACAAGCTCCTGATTTCTATTGAAAATGAAAATACTACAACCCTTGAAGAAGTAAATTCTGCTTTAATCACACTTTATAAAAATTATTATAACTACGAATGGACATGGGCACTTGATGTATTAAGGAAATATTACCACAGGGACCCGGGAGATTTTACTGCCGAAGACGTAATTGCCGTTGTTGAAAAATGGAAAAAGAGTGTCCTGGGAATCGACGAACTTTTGTATGAAGACGCAAAAAAAGAATTTTCGCTTACCAAGATGACGGGGTTCGGTGTTGACGGGCAAAACGGCGACAGGGAAATGGACTTTGCCCAGGTAAGGGGCGAATTTGAAGAAAACGAGGCGGTAAAGGCCATAAAAGTACACATGGAAAACAAAGAGGCTCTGGGCAACGAACTTATCAGCCGGATGGAAAGGACAGCAGCAGCCCAACGGATTACGGCAAAACAAAACTAATCACAAAAAAAACATAAATATGTGTGGGATTGTAGGCTACATAGGGGGAAAAGAAGTATTTCCCATATTGATAAACGGGTTGAAACGGCTGGAATACAGGGGGTATGATTCTGCCGGGATTGCCATATTGAACGGCACACTGGATGTTTACAAACAACAAGGGAAAGTGTCTGGATTAGAAAAATTTGCACTTTCAAAAAATGTCAAAGGCAATATAGGCATCGGGCATACCCGTTGGGCCACGCATGGCGAACCTAGCGACATAAATGCACACCCGCACCTGTCGATGAACGGGGTTTTCTCTGTTGTGCATAACGGTATCATTGAAAATTACGCCACACTTAAAAAAGATCTGACAAACCATGGTTTTACATTTTTAAGTGACACCGACACGGAAGTGCTTGCCAATTTATTCGAGTTTTTTTATAACCAAGGCAACGACATTTCAGCAGAAACGGCTGTCCAGCTTGCCCTGACGAAAGTAGTTGGCGCTTACGGGATCGCTGTTTTGTGCAGCAAAGAAAGAAACAAAATTATTGTAGCCAGGAAAGGCAGCCCTTTGGTTGTGGGCCTTGGAGATGGCGAATATTTTATTGCCAGCGATGCTTCTCCTATTGCAGAGTTCACAAAACAGGCAGTATACCTGAACGATGAGGATGTGGCAGTGCTAGACAGGGATAACTTTACGCTGTCGAATATCAGGAACAACCCGGTTTCCATGAAAATAACCAACCTAGACCTGGGGATCGGCGAACTCGACAAAGGAGACTTCGACTATTTCATGCTAAAAGAAATATATGAACAACCCAAAACCATTGAAGAAACATTCCGCGGGCGGCTAAAGCCCGAATATTCAGAAATAGCCCTGGGCGGGTTGTTAAACGTATTCCCACGGATTTTGGAATCCGAAAGGATCATTATTGTTGGGTGCGGCACATCGTGGCATGCAGCATTGATAGGGGAATATATCCTCGAAGAATACGCCCGTGTCCCGGTAGAGGTTGAATATGCATCGGAGTTCAGGTACAGGAAACCGGTATTAAGTAAAAAAGATACGGTTATGTTCATAAGCCAGAGTGGCGAAACTGCCGATACAATGGCTGCTTTGCATTTGGCAAAAACAAATGGGGCGCTTGTTTTGGGGATCTGCAACGTAGTCGGGTCATCGCTCTCGCGCGAAACCGATGCCGGGGTCTATACCCATGCCGGGGTTGAAATAGGGGTGGCTTCAACAAAAGCATTTACAGCCCAGGTAACGGTATTGACCATGTTCGCACTAAAACTGGCAAAAGCCAAAGGAGCCATCGGAGAAGGAGAATACAGGGAATTGGTGAAAGAACTCTCAGAAATCCCGGAAAAGGGGAAGCAGGTTTTGCAAAACAATGATAAAATAAAAAAGGTTGCAGTAAAATACAAAGATGCAGTAAACGCACTTTACCTTGGGCGTGGCTACCTGTTCCCGGTGGCCTTGGAAGGTGCTTTGAAACTGAAAGAAATATCATATATCCATGCCGAGGGCTATGCGGCAGGCGAAATGAAACACGGGCCTATCGCTTTGGTGGACAATAACCTGCCAGTAATTGTGGTTGCCCCGCACGATGCATATTACGAGAAAATAATAAGCAACATCCAGGAAGTAAAAGCACGAAAGGGGAATGTTATTGCAATTGTAACCGAAGGAGACAAGGGGCTAAAAGAGATGGCCAACGATGTAATAGAAATACCGAGATCGCACCCGGCATTAGCACCGCTTTTGGCTGTCCTTCCTTTACAGCTGCTTGCCTATCATATTGCCCTATTGCGGGGTTGCAATGTCGATCAGCCGCGAAACCTGGCAAAATCTGTTACCGTGGAGTAAGTGGCGGGCTGTGGCGGGGAGCCCCAACAGATCCGGGAAAAAACGAAGGGCCCGAACATTTTCCCTAAATTATTAGCAAATCTGTTCCCATTTTTATAATTTTCCTTCATAATTTTCTTGACTGGATCTCGCTATGGACAATGAACAAAAAAGATTTGGGACAGCCCCTGTGTTTTTCACCGCCATTTCCACCATTTTAGGTGCGATTTTATTCTTGCGTTTTGGTTATGCCGTAGGGACACTGGGTTTCTGGGGGGTAGCACTTATTATCCTGCTGGGGCACATGGTCACTATCCCTACAGCTTTGGCAATCTCGGAAATTGCCACCAACAAACGGGTTGAAGGCGGCGGTGAATATTTTATAATCTCCCGTTCGTTTGGGTTAAATATAGGGGCAACAATAGGGCTTGCCCTTTTTATGTCGCAGGCAATAAGTGTGGCATTCTATGTTATTGCTTTTGCCGAATCATTTGAATTCTTTTTCAACTTTTTGAAAGAACAGCACAATATTATCCTGCCCAGGCAGGTAGTTAGTTTGCCTGTTATGGCAGGGGTCGCAATATTAATCATTAAGAAAGGTGCTAACCTGGGAGTAAAAGCCTTATATTTTGTTGTTGCCATATTACTGGTCTCCCTTGTTTTGTTTTTCCTGGGGACAACAGGCCATGCCGATTCCACAAGCTACAGCCTTTCGCAGGCAGAACTAAGGAACCCCAAGAGTTTCTTTGTGGTTTTTGCCATTATTTTCCCTGCATTTACAGGGATGACTGCCGGGGTCGGGCTATCGGGCGACTTAAAAAAGCCGTCACGCTCCATCCCTCTCGGCACAACGCTGGCAACCATTTCGGGAATGATGATTTACTTCTTTGTAATTTATAAATTGGCAAAATCGGCCTCGGTCCAAGATTTGCTGGAACACCAGTTGATCATGGGCAAGATTGCCATTGGCGGCGCTGTTGCAATCCCTCTCGGGCTGGCGGCATCAACCATATCATCAGCACTGGGGTCGGTTATGGTTGCCCCACGCACGCTACAAGCGCTGGCACTCGACAATGCATTCCCATCGAAAAAAATCAACAGATGGCTGGCCACTGCAAATGTAAAAGACAACGAACCCAAGAACGCATCGATAGTAACCGCTATAATTGCCTTTGTTTTTGTAGCTGCCGGAGATGTTAACGCTGTGGCATCTATTATCTCTATGTTTTTCATGGTAACTTATGGTTCGCTTTGCCTAATTTCGTTCCTGAACCATTTTGGTTCGTCTCCTTCGTACCGGCCCTCTTTCCGTTCAAAATGGTATATATCCCTGGCAGGCTTCCTTGTTGCGGTGTGGGTGATGTTCAAGATCAACACACCATATGCACTGCTTTCTTTTGCTGTTATTTCGCTGATTTATATCGGCATAAACCATTACCATAAAAACAGGAAAGGTTTTGCATCTATTTTTGCCAACGCACTTTTCCAGCTGAACCGCAACCTCCAACTCCTCATCCAAAGCAAAAGCAGCCAAAAAACACACAAAGAGTGGCGGCCCAGTGCGATATGTATCTCAAAAGATTCATTTAAGCGCGACAAAGCGTTTTTGCTTTTAAACTGGATCTCTTGCAGGTACGGGTTTGGCACCTATCTCCACCGCATAGAGGGATACTACTCAAAAGCAACAGTTGAAGCTGCCCGGAAAGAGCATGGACGATTACTTTCGATGTTCCGCGAGACTGAAAACCACGTTTATATCGACACACTCATTTCGCCGTCATACACTTCGGCCATTGCGCAGGCAGTACAGATCCCCGGGATTGCCGGAATGGAAAACAACATGGTAATATTTGAATATGATAAAGACTCCCCTGGCAACCTGGGCGATATTATCGATAATTTCTCACTGGTAAATTCGGGGAATTTTGATATTTGTATTTTAGCCAGTAGCGGGAAATCCATACCATTTAAAAACGGAATACATATTTGGATAAACTCGCTAGACTCGGAAAATGCCAATTTAATGATCCTTTTAAGCTTCATAATCATGGGGCATCCCGACTGGAAAAAAGGGCATATACAAATTTTTGAGATCTGCAGCCCGGAAAAAATCGAGGAAACCCAGATAAAAATGAGGGAACTGGTGACCTCGGGGCGTTTGCCAATTACCGCAAAAAACATAAAAATCATTAAGCAAGAACCCAATGTGTCAAAAAAAGCAATTATAAATGAGTATTCTGAAAACGCAGGGTTAACATTGATAGGCATTCGCGAAGAATTGGTCAAGCACGAAAAAGGAAAACTGTTTGAAGGGTACGGCAATATTGGGACAACCTTGTTTGTCCATTCAAAAGACCAGAAAGATATTGAATAAGGGCAAAAAACATAAAAAATTTTACAGCTTTCACTATTTCACTACTTAAGCAACTTTGAAAAAATGGATACTGTCCGCACTTACCTGACCGAAACCACCGGATTGACCCACGAAAGTTTTAACAAAATTGTTTTGTCGCTTTTTATCATCCTGTTCCTTTGGATTTTACGCCTAATTGTTTTACGGATTGTATGGAGCAAAACAAAAAATGTAAAAACACGCTATCAATGGAAAAGGTCGCTTTCTATGGTTGTCCCTTTTATCGGGATTATTTTGGTTGGTAGTGTCTGGATCCAGGCATTCAGGCAATTTGGGGCTTTTTTGGGGCTGGTATCTGCCGGTTTGGCAATCGCGTTGAAAGATCCGTTGACCAACCTGGCCGGCTGGTTTTTTATCATATTTAGGAAACCCTTTGTTGTGGGCGACCGTGTACAAATAGGACAACATGCCGGCGATGTGGTCGATATCCGGCTTTTTCAGTTCACCATACTCGAGATAGGGAACTGGGTAGATGCCGACCAAAGTACGGGCAGGATTATCCATTTGCCCAACGGCAAGGTGTTTTTGGAAGCACAAGCCAATTATAGCACCGGGTTTGAATATATTTGGAATGAAATACCCATAACCCTGACATTCGAAAGCAACTGGGAAAAAGCGAAGGAGATACTCCAACAAATTATCGACGAACATGCCATCCCTATCAGCAAAGAAGCCGAACGCGAAATTTTTGAAGCCAGCAAAAACTACATGATTTATTACAAACACCACACCCCTATTGTTTACACAACAGTAAAAGGGCATGGAGTACAACTTACCATACGTTACTTATGCAACCCCAGGAAGAGGAGGGGATCGGAAAACGAAATATGGCAAAATATTTTACTCAGCTTTGGGCTTCACGGTGATATACAGTTTGCGTACCCCACCACCCGCTTCTACAAAATGGGGGAAGAAAAAAATTAATGGCGCCCACTTTAATGTTACAAACATCTCTTGTTGTTGTTTTTTTGCGCAATCTTTTCCTGCCAGCATCCCCAGGTGTTCGCTTTCTTGCCGTTTTTTATATATTTGAAAAAAATTAACCGATGAAAAATAAAAGTTTATACCGGCTAACTGTAGTTTTTGCATTACTAGCCTTATTTTCACAATTAGCTTCTGCCCAGAAAGAGAACCAACTTTCTAAGAAAGAAAAAAAAGAAGGTTGGGAACTACTGTTTAACGGCTCCGATTTTTCGGGGTGGAGGATGGTAAATAAACCATCACTGCCCGAAAAAGGCTGGCTTGCAAATAATGGCACCATAATTTGCACCGGAGACAAAGGGGGCAGTTTAATAACAGAAGAGCAATTCGGGGATTTTGAGCTGGAGTGGGAATGGAGGTTTACCTCTGTATCTGCAAATTCAGGCATTAAATATTATGTAACTGAATATGGGGAAGGCACGGAAGGCAAAGCCTACGGCATTGAGTACCAACTAATAGACGACACCACATATGTAAGTTTGGGAGAAATGGAACTCAACGATTTCCACACAACCGGTGCAGCATATGAACTATATCCTCCCTCGCCAAAGAAAAAAATCAAAAAAATAGGAAAGTGGAACAATAGCAAAATTGTTTCGGACAAAGGGAAAATTGCACACTGGCTAAATGGGAAAAAAATCCTTGAATTTGACCGGTTTAGCGAGGATTTCAAAGAAAAAGTTGCCAAAAGCAAATTTAAAGACATTGAAAACTTTGGGGTTAACAAGGAAGGGCACATCCTCCTCCAAGACCACAACAGCGTTGTATTTTTCAGGAATATCAAAATAAAAAAACTAGGTGCTGGGCAAGAATAAAAAGCCAAAACATTCAACACTGGAATGGGGACAAAAAACATGGGTAAAAAACACAAAACACATCCAAGTGAAAGCACAACAGGTATATTTTTTCGCCCTAATTATATTATTTGGTAGTTGCAAGCACCCTGCCGCAACTTATATTGAAAACACGGGCTACGTTTACGGCACCTACTACCGGATAAAATATGAAAGCCCCCTGGGGAAAGACATCCATGAAGAAATTGACACGGAATTTGCAAAATATACAAAAATATTTTCCCACTACGACAAGGAATCTACCATTACCAAAATCAACAATAACCTTGAAGTAGAGTTGGAGCCCGAATTTGTCACGTGTTTCCAGAAAGCTATTGAAATTTCAAAAATTACCTGCGGCGCTTTTGATATCACAGCCGGACCAATAATCAATGCATGGGGATTTGGACCGGAACATAAGAAAAAAATGACACAGGAAAAAGTTGACAGTTTGTTAGAAATAACCGGCTACAACAAAATAAAACTGGAGAATGGCAAGATAATCAAAGAAAACCCCCACATGCAACTTAACATGAGCGCAATAGCCAAAGGTTATACCTGCGATTTAATAGGCGGTTTCCTTACCTCAAAAGGCTGCGGGAGTTACTTGGTTGATATTGGTGGGGAAATTGCGGCCAAAGGCAAAAACGAAAAAGGCAAAACCTGGGCCATAGGCATAAGCCGCCCCGATGAAAATGCTTTCTTTGCCTCAAACGATTACGGTGCAGTTGTAGAACTGTCGGGACATGCTTTGGCCACATCGGGGAATTACCGGAATTTTTATGTTGAAAACGGTAAAAAGTATGCCCACACTATAGATCCCCAAACCGGCTACCCGGTGCAACACAGCATTTTAAGCTCAACAGTTTTGGCTGACGACTGTATGACTGCCGATGCTTTTGCCACTTCGTTTATGGTCTTGGGACTGGAAAAAGGGATTAAAATTGCCAAACAAACCCCTGGGATTAAGGTTTATTTTATTTATGCCGATGAAAAAGGGGAAAACCAAATTTATATGTCGGAAGGTTTTGAACAATTCCTCCGAAAATAAAAAACAGCCTTATTTATTGTCCGGCACGAAAGTTAATTTGTCGAATTTTACTTTTTTTTGGGCTTCGCGTCGTGCAAGTTTATCCTGGGTCTGTGCACAATAAATACCGTTCCGCTTTAAAAACTTGTTCCCGCTGACATGCGTGTTCGGGAACTTCCCGCCTTTTAGCAATAAAATACGTACAGCCAACCCAAACATTGCAATGGCTACCAATGCAACTGATAATAATATAACTTTTACAATTTCCATTTCTATCCTCCAAGTTGGCTGCAAAAGTACATCTTTATTTAAAAAAAGAAAAGGGCGGGCGCGCATTATTTCCTTAGCCATGCTACATGAGATTACCAGGGCAAACAACATTTTTAGAGAAAAGACAGTATATTTGTAAAAAAGAAGCTGATGGAAAATATTCCAATATCAAATCCAAGCATAGAGCAAGTATTCTCAGATATGGATAAACTAAGCGATTTATAAAATGAAAGTTGTTGTGGCTGATACTGGAGCAATTATTCCGTTTATCCATATTGGGAAAGTTGATTTAATTGAGAAAATATTTGGAGATTTTTATATCGCCAAATCAGAATCTGCAATTTTATATGACGAAAAAAATGCAGATTACTTGTTGATAGATTATAACAAAACAAGGATCGTAGCTGAATCCTTAGAGATAAATTGTATCGGGACATTAGGATTACTTTTAAAAGCCAAACAAAAAGGACTGATTACAGAATAAAACCAAGCTTTGAAGAGTTAGTAAAAGTTGGTAGGTTCTTTTCGAGAAAGCTACTAAATAGTATTCTAATTCAAATAGGAGAACAAAAGCTAACCAACAATTGATAAGTTCTGTTATATATATTGTCGTAGCGGTTTCGGTTCGTATTCGAGCATTATCACTCGCCCGGGCATTTGTATCGGACTGAAAGGTAAGGCTAACGTATTCCGCCACGCCACATACAGTTCACCGTCTGTCTTAATCATTTATGGCAAAACAAAAAGTAAACATAACCGACATCGCAAAAAAAACCGGGCTGTCAATTACAACGGTATCGCGTGTATTAAACGGGAAGGCAGAACAATACCGGATTGGGGGGGGATCTCAGCAAAAAATAAGGGAGGCCGCAAAAGAATTGCATTATACGCCCAATCATTTTGCAGCAAACCTAAAATCAGGGAAAAGCGGCACACTGGCATTGATTGTCCCGTCTTTGAAGAATCCTTTTTTCGCCGGGATTGCCAGTAAAATAAACGCCGAGCTACGGAAACTAGACTATACGACCTTTATTAGCGACAGCAACGAGGACCCGGAAATTGAAAGAATGGAATTGCAACATTTAGCGGCGAGGAATATCGAGGGGCTGATTATTGTCCCCTGCGGATACCAATGGGAACATATCAAAGAATTGCACGAGCAGGGCATACCCGTTGTTTGCATCGACCGTTACTTTGAGGATTTGGATTTGCCATATGTATCAACTGACAATTATTTGGGAGCCTTTACTGCTGCCAGGCACCTCCTCGGGAACGGACATTCAGCTATCACCTGTATCCAGGGAGTGCAACACTCTACGCCAAACAGGCTGAGGGTAAAAGGTTTTAGCGATGCCATGCAACAAGCCGGGTTGGGATGCGACAGCATTGTTGGCGATGATTTCACTTTTCAGAACGGATACCTCGAAGCCAAGCTGTTACTTCAGCAAAAAGAACGCCCGACCGCAATATTTACGTTAAGCAACACCATTGCCATGGGGTGCATGAAAGCATTGAAAGAGGAGGGCATCCGTATCCCTGACGACATTTCTTTAATCACATTCGACGACCACCCCTACCTTGATTATTTATCTACGCCGCTTTCCTGTATTGCCCAACCGGTCAGCGACATCAGCAAAATTGCCGTTAAGTTCCTTTTCTCAGGAATCCGTAACCAAGATATTAAGACGAGCCAGGTACTCCTGCGGCCTACTTTGAAACTAAGGGATTCGGTCCGCAGGATAGGATAAATTTTTCCGAAAAAAAGCCGGGCAACAGCCCGGCCAAATCTATCGGGGTGTGTAATAGATTAAAATAATTTTTTGAACCCAATAACCTCTTTTACTTCCTGCAAAGTTTTTGATGCCGATTCCCTTGCTTTTTCCGCCCCTAATTTAGCAACTCTCGACAAATATGCATCATCGCCCAATATTTCGACAATCCGTTCGCGGATTGGCGATGTATAAGAAATAATATCCTCTGCCAATTGTTTTTTCATATCGCCATAGCGGATTTCGCATTTATTATACTTGGCTTCAAAATGTGCTACAATGTCCGGTTTCGACACTATCCCCATCAGTGTGAACAAATTCTGTATAGATTCAGGTTTCTCCTGATCCATCTCTGTTGGCCCTGAATCAGTTACTGCACGCATTACTTTCTTGCGTATGTCTTTCGGATCATCGAACAAGTTGATGGCATTACCTTCGGATTTCCCCATTTTGCCACTGCCGTCAAGGCCGGGGACCTTTATCATATCTTTCCCATCGAATGTATAAGGACGTGGGATAGGAAATACATCTTTTTTGTACATCCGGTTAAAACGTTTGGCAAATTTACGTGCCATTTCCAGGTTTTGCTCCTGATCTTTGCCTACAGGTACAAAGTGTGCCTTATGTATGATAATGTCGGAAGCCATTAATACCGGGTATGTAAGCAAGCCCGCATTAACATTGTCGGGTTGTTTCCGGGCTTTGTCTTTAAACGAAGTGGTACGTTCCAGCTCTCCGAGGTAGGCATTCATGTTCAGGAAAGTATAAAGCTCTGAGACTTCAGGCACATCGCTCTGTATAAAAATGGTGGCCTTCTCCGGATCTATCCCACAGGCCAGGTATTCGGCCAAAACCTGCCTCACCCCTGACTGAAGGTTCTCTGGCGTTGGGTGGGTGGTCAGCGAATGTATGTCGGCAATAAAGAAAAAACAATTAAAATCGTCCTGCATGCGGACAAAATTACGCACTGCCCCAAAGTAATTCCCCAAATGTAAATATCCGGTGGGACGGATTCCGCTTAAAACTGTAGGTTTATTCATTATAAAAATCAAATTTTAAAGTAGCTGCAAAAATAGGCATTCAACTGAAAAGAAAAAAAGATAAAATTGGGCAACTGGTTTTATTGTTATGTCATTAAGGTTTGTTATTGGTTAACGAACAGCTACAAGTGTTGCCCCTGGCGCAAAAAAAACAATTTGCGCGTTGCCGGTTGGCATAAAACAACGGGCTACAAATAACCATAGGCAAGCAAGCCAACCAACCACAAACTGCCCGTACCATTTATTTTAAAGCCCCAAAATCCGAAAGGACCAACTCCGTAACTTTCTCATTAAACCCAGCCATAAGTTTGTTGTTTTTTTCAGATGCCAATACCCCGGCACGCTTTATGCCCCCATGGTAAGTTTTGTTAAAAAAACCCAGCCCTGCCAGGTAACCGGTAAAATAAAAACCATTGTAAGCCTGTACTCCGGCAAACGTAAGTATTGATGCATTTATCAAAAAGTTGACAATCCCCTCGCCGCCACTGCCGGAATACATTTGCCCTGCCCCTGGGAAAAAACGGGATAAACTCTCGGCTTTTTTGGCAGACCTAATCCGAGGCAGGTTCCCCCTCCCGTACAAGTCTGTCACTATCTGTTCAATTTCTGCTTTCTTTGAAGGTGAAAAACCCTGCATCCCAACAAATTCCAGGAAACTGTTTTTCGCCTCTTCCCATTGGCAACCTGCGTTCAAACATAAAATTTTCAAGGGCATAAAAAAGTGAAAAGAAGCACTGTCGGGGCTACGGTGGAAAAACTCATCAATTTTCCATAAAGCCATGGCTGGTTTCCCGTCCAGGTAAAAACAAAGCGACTGTTCGTAACAAACCATGCAGTACAATGAATCGCAAGGGTCTGGCAAGTAAATTGGGCGAAGCTCGCCCAAAGCCATGCCGAACTGCCCCATTTCCTTGTAACATAAGGCCTTCCGGTATCTGTAATAGTTAACATCTGCCAGCTCCTTTGCATGGAAAATAAGCCTCTCGAATTCAATTGAAGCCTCGAAGTACTTTCCTTTATTGTACAAACTGTCACATTCCTGGCATGATGCGCTGCTATTCAAAGAAATTCCGCAAAGGAATATGAAGCTGAAAAAGAATCTGTTTATGCACTGCATTCTTATATCCGTTTTCAATAATTTTAACTGAAACAACCGAACCATATATGTTTGAAACATAATTTACGATAAAAATACTTCCGAATATTATAGTCTTTGCATTGGCGATCCCGAGTTTATGATAATTTTCCCATGTAATAAGCCCAATGCCAAAAGTCCCGAGCATAGATGCAATACCTGCACCTGTTTTGCCTGCATATATTTTCCCCGTGCCGGGGATTACCCCCGACATTATCCCTGCCAGTACCGGCGATTTTGAGCGATGGGTTTCCTGCTCTTTGCAAATCCCCTCCAAAACTGTGACATGGCGCCCCAACGTGGCATTATCTACGCACACCATTTTTAGTTGCCTTTTGGCTTCCGTCCAGTTCCCCTGGAGCATTTCTATCCCCCCCAGCTCAAAATTCAGGAGCGGTACACCAGGCCCCTCTTCAATACCAATCCGTTCAAATATATTTCGTGCTTCTTGGTAATCCCCAATGAAAATTTGGTTATACCCGGCAAAAAAGCGGGACTTCAAGTAAAAAGGGGAATCCTCCCCCACTTTGAGCAAGGCAAGTGTCGATTGCCCTAAGTTCTTAAGGGAATAGTGTGCCCAACCATAAAAATAATTTATAGAATCCTGTTGTTGTTCCCCGTATTTACATTTATAGCGATCCCTGTCAATCAGGAATACAGCTTCCTTGTAATATCCTTTGTTTATGAGGTGACTGATGAAAGGGATCCCGCTCCCTACCTGTGCCGGTACGGTTTTAATTGTAAAAACAAAAACGATAAGTAAAATATGTTTCATTTATACATTTTTACAGGGTCATTAAACCTGTGCTTTTCTTTATCTATTTCTGCCGGATTAAGATCGGTTGCGGCTATCCGGTTGCACCGGCTCAACCTGTCGAACGACAACAGCGTGCCTTTTATCAGCCCAAACTCCTTAACGGCTTGTTTACTGAAGTCGGAGCAACTGGGAGTGTACAGGCAATTGGCCGAAAAATGTTGCGAGACAAAATTCTGGTAAACATATAACGAACCACCATAAAACATGCTAACAGGGTTGCTGTTTTTGAAAGTTTTTGCTTGATCCTTATAGATGTAAACCCTTTTATGCGTTACAGGGAGCTGCTGCTTTGCCACTGAGCCAATAAGCAACAAGTCGCTTTTAATATCAATCCCCTGCGAATAAGCAGTAACTGAAAATGTAAAAAATAGGGCAAAGGCAAAATTATTGTTTTTTTTCAGCAGCAACAGGTTTGGCATTTTCAGGGATTTTGAAGTTAAAATAGGGGCTGTCTGTAGTGGACGAAACTTTTACATCAGAAAAAACAGTACGGCTTATTATTGAGTCACCTGTCGGTTTGTAGCTTATTTCAATTATTTTCAAAGGCAGCCTGAACCGTTTAAAATCCTTGTAGCCGGTGTAATAAATCTTCCTAAGCACTTTGTCTTTATTTTCCTTGTATTCCGAGTAAACAGGAGCCCCGTTGTCAAAAACCATTTTTACCGTCTCTATCCCTCCCATAGCAGAAGGCGCTTTCCAAACAGTAACGTAATACCGCCCCTCAAATGTATTAGACACCAGGCTGAACCCCTCATCTGCAAGCCCTAGGTCTTCGGTCAAATTATTTGCAAAACAGAAAATAAGGTTCCTTTTTGATGACATTCCTGTTATCTGATTGAAATCAACCTCATTCCTGCCCGGGAAATACGTTTTAACCTCGCCCAACGAATTGGCAACCATAATAAATTCCGGAGACGAATGGTAATACTTTGTGATGGTTTGCCTGTCGTTGTCTAAAAACAGTTCTACCTCGCTGGTTTGCTTATTTTTGTTTTCGAGTATTTCGGTACGCTGCCTCAACGAAATGTAGTTTCCAGGTTGCGCAAACAGTGGGCTTAAAAACACCAGGAAAAAGATTGGGAATAAAATTTGTTTATACATATGTGAAAGTAAAAAAGGTGACTGCTCCTTAAACAACCACCCTTATTATTTGTTCATACCATCCTTGTTACCACATAAAGAACTTGGGGTTGTCGATATATGGACTGATGTCCTTGTTGTCGATAATGAGTACGATAAAGTCAACTAAAGGCACAATCCCAAAAATACCCCCGCAGGTGAGTATATAACCCACACCTGTCAACACTTCCGTTCCCAGGTAAAAACGGTGGATCCCAAACCCGCCAAGAAAAAAATCAAGTACAATGGCAACTATTGCATCCTTTTCCCTGGGGACTGCAAGCACAGAAGAAATATCTGAGGAGACAGCACTAAAATCATTGGAATTGACCGAGATCATACTGGTTTCGGTAGCTGTTGCAAAAAGTTGATCTATTGCCCCCTCATCAATAGAATACGCCGATGCACTCACTTTTTCAACAGAGAGGACAGACACGATCAATAAAATAAAAACAATAAATTTTTTCATAATCCTAAAATTTTGTGTTTTTGACAATACTAATATAACCATTTTTCACCTATTTCCAACCAAGATATTTAAGTTAAATTTTACAATCCACGAGCCAAAAAACGGTGTGATTTATTGATTTTTAATTACATTCACGCCATGAAAAATTCTAACTCAAAAATAAAATGGCAGTAAATTACAAAGATTTAGGGCTGGTAAATAGCAAAGAATTATTTGCCAAAGCTTTTGCAGGTGGATACGCTATCCCTGCATACAATTTTAACAACCTTGAGCAATTACAGGCAATTTTACAGGCCTGTGTTGAAACAAAATCACCGGTTATTTTGCAGGTTTCGTCAGGTGCACGCAAGTATGCCAATGCAACGTTATTGCGCAACATGGCAAAAGGTGCGGTTGAATATGTAAAAGAACTCGGTTATGAGATACCTATTGTACTTCACCTTGACCATGGCGATACTTTTGAACTTTGTAAAGATTGTATCGACAACGGTTTTTCTTCTATAATGATCGATGGTTCGCACCACTCTTATGAAAAAAATGTGGAGTTGACCAAGCAAGTAGTTGAATATGCACACAAATTTGATGTTACCGTAGAAGGCGAACTCGGTGTACTGGCAGGCGTTGAAGACGATGTTGTTGCTGAAAAATCGCACTACACCCAACCGGAAGAGGTAGAAGATTTTGTATCTAAAACCGGTGTAGACTCGTTGGCCATTTCTATTGGCACTTCACACGGGGCAAACAAATTTACGCCCGATCAGTGCACCAGGGACGAAAATGGTGTCCTAATACCACCTCCATTACGTTTCGACATTTTGGAAGAAATTGAAAAGAAAATCCCCGGGTTCCCAATTGTATTACATGGCTCATCGTCTGTCCCACAAGAACATGTTGCAACTATCAACAAATATGGCGGCAACTTGAAAGATTCAATCGGAATCCCCGAAGATCAATTAAGGAGGGCAGCAAAATCAGCAGTCTGCAAGATCAATATCGACTCCGATGGGCGTTTGGCAATGACCGCAGCTATCCGTAAAATCATGGCCGAAAAACCGGCAGAATTTGACCCACGGAAATACTTGGGGCCTGCCCGCGATTCATTGAAAGAAATGTACATGCACAAAAACAAAAACGTGTTGGGTTCGGCCGAAAAGGCATAATCCATTAAAATAACCTGGGAGGGGCATCAGTTAGACAAACAGTTTGTCCCGCTGATGCCCCTCCCACACCTTCGGCACAACGCTTCATCCCATAACTCACCCTCAACCTTCCAAAAGGTTTTCAAGCAAACCTCCACGTGCTTCTTTCCTGCGGTTAGGGCCGCCCGTTGAAAGTTGTGCTATCAATTTCCGCACAGGCATGCTTTGCAGCCAAACCCTTCCTGTGCCACGTAAGGTCGCAAGGAAAAGCCCTTCGCCGCCAAAAAGCATTGACCGCAACCCTCCCGCCTGCTCGATACTGTAATCTATCGATGGCTCGAAACCAACAATGCACCCCGTATCAACACGCAGCACCTCGTTGTCCAACCGGCGTTCAATCACAGTCCCTCCAGCATGGACAAAGGCATTGCCATCGCCTTCGAGGGTTTGCAGCACAAAGCCTTCGCCGCCAAAAAAACCAGCTCCAAGCCGCCTACTAAATGTCAAAGATATTTTTGTCCCCATTGCCGCGCATAAAAAAGCATCGCGCTGAACGATGACCCGGCCACCCATTTGTGCCAGATCCATAGGTATAATAGTCCCTGGATAAGGGGCAGAGAAAGCCACATGCTTTTTCCCCCACCCTTGGTTGGTAAAATGGGTAAGGAATAGCGACTCTCCCGTAATAAGCCGTGAACCTGCAGACAACAACTTGTCAAAAAAACCGGCATTGGGGTCCGAGCCATCGCCCATCCGTGCAGTAAACTGGATGCCGTCTTCCATATAAAGCATAGCACCAGCTTCGGCAATAACTGTTTCCCCCGGATCTAGCTCCACTTCCACCAGTTGCACATCGTGCCCCTTGATTTCATAGTCAATTTCGTGTGATTGCATAACTATCCTTCTTATTTAAGTTTTAAAAATCGATTAAATATAATCATTTTAAACTTGTTGATATTTAGTGCAGATTTTTTCCGACCTTTGTATAAATCAGACAAACAGGATGAGAAATAGTAATTACAACAGAAAGAAAAACCCGAAAAAATCGGGTTTTAACAGCAAACGTGGAAAATCAGCGCAAAAAAAAACGGATGAGAAAGGCGGAAGATTTTCCCGTACAAGGGGTGAAACTTCAAAGAAACACTCCGCAAAACCGTTAACACGGAAAGACACCTCAAGGGAGCGTGAGCGGGAATATCCAGAAGAAATCAGGCTAAACCGTTTTATTGCCAACTCCGGTGTTTGTTCAAGGCGCGAAGCCGATACTTATATTTCTGCGGGGGTGGTAACAATTAACGGGAAAACGGTATCAGAGCTTGGCACAAAAGTTAAACCCGGGGACGATGTGCGGTTCGATGGGCGCAAATTAAATGCAGAAAAAAAAGTTTACCTGTTATTGAACAAACCCAAAGACTTTGTAACTACCACTGACGACCCCCATGCTGAAAGGACAGTTATGGAGTTGGTGAAAAATGCGTGCGATGAAAGGATATACCCCGTTGGGCGGCTCGACAGGAATACGACAGGGGTACTTCTTTTTACCAATGATGGCGACCTGTCGAAAAAACTGACACACCCCAGCCATAACATGAAAAAAATCTACCAAGTCACACTGCACAAGTCGCTTTCAAAAGAACACCTGCTGCAAATTGCAGAAGGGCTGGAATTGGAAGACGGGAAAATTGCTGCCGATGCAATCAGTTTTATAAACCCGGAAAACAGGACTGAAATAGGAATAGAAATCCATTCGGGGAGGAACCGGGTTGTGCGGCGCATTTTTGAACACCTAGGCTACCGTGTAAAAAAACTCGACCGGGTGCTATTTGCAGGACTAACCAAAAAGAACCTCCCCCGTGGCAGGTGGCGGTTACTTTCGGCAAAAGAAATAAATTTCCTGAAAATGAACTGATTTATTATGTATTTAATTTCACCTTTGTATTTTTACTGGCTCTAAACCACAAAGGATATGACATTAATAAAATCAATTTCAGGGATCCGCGGGACCATAGGCGGGAAACCGGGCGAAGGCTTAAGCCCGCTAGATGTAGTTAAATTTACTGCCGCATATGCTGTTTGGGCAAAATATGCTGCCAATAAAGAAAAAGTAAAGATCGTAGTCGGGCGCGATGCCCGTATCTCAGGCCAAATGGTAAACTCAATAGTAGTATCAACCTTAAACGGGATGGGCTGCGATGTAGTAAATATAGGGCTGGCAACTACGCCTACTACCGAGATTGCAGTTACAGGGGAGAGTGCAGACGGGGGGATAATTTTAACGGCAAGCCATAACCCTAAACAGTGGAACGCATTAAAACTATTGAACTCAAAAGGTGAGTTCCTTAATGCAGAAGAAGGCGCCACAATCTTGGAAATTGCAGAATCAGAAGATTTCTCTTTTTCTGAAGTTGACAGCTTAGGGACAACAGTTGAAAAAGATTATACCGAGATACATGTCCAAGAAGTCCTTGATTTGGAACTTGTTGATGTGGAAGCAATAAAAAACGCCAGCTTTTCGGTGGCTGTCGATGCAGTTAACTCTGTTGGGGGTATTGCCATCCCTGCCCTTTTAAAAGCGTTGGGCGTTAAAAATACTGTTGAGATAAATTGCAGGCCTACCGGCCATTTTGCACACACGCCTGAGCCACTTCCCGAAAACCTGGTAGAGACCTCAAAAATAATCAAGGAGAGTGGAGTTGATGTCGGTTTTGTCGTAGATCCCGATGTCGACCGTTTGTCTATTATAAACGAAGACGGCACCATGTTCAACGAAGAATATACGCTGGTTGCCATAGCCGATTATATTTTGGGCAAAACCCCCGGCAACACGGTTTCCAACCTTTCATCTAGCCGGGCACTGCGCGACATTACCGAAAAATACGGGCAAAAATATACAGCTGCTGCCGTTGGCGAAGTCAATGTGGTGGCAAAAATGAAAGAAACCAACGCAGTAATTGGCGGCGAAGGTAACGGAGGGGTGATTTATCCTGCAAGCCATTTCGGGAGAGACGCATTGGTGGGGGTAGCACTTTTCCTTACCCATCTTGCAAAAAGCGGCTTAAAATGCTCAGGCCTCCGCAAAACATATCCCGACTATTTTATTTCAAAAAACAAAATAGAACTCACCCCTGAAATTGATGTAGACGAAGTACTTGAAAAAATAAAAGAAAAATATGCACACGAAAATATAAATGATATTGACGGGGTCAAAATTGACTTTGCAGGGTCATGGGTACACTTGAGGAAATCCAATACCGAACCCATAATCAGGATTTATTCCGAAGCAACGACAAAAGATGCTGCTAGTAATCTGGCTTTGGACATTATTAGTAAAATAAAAGCAATCATTTGTTAAAATCAGACATAAAAAATATGAAAAAGAAAAAAAACATTGCTATTGTTGCACACGACAACCGCAAAAAAGATATTATGGAATGGGTTGCTTTCAACTGGAAGGAACTGGTCCAGCACAACCTTATTTGTACAGGTACAACCGGGAAACTGGTAGAGGAAACACTTGCAGAAAAGTGCCAGGGTGGCAGCGTGGTGCCGCCAACAATAACCCGTTTAAAATCAGGGCCATTGGGCGGCGATCAACAACTCGGGTCTAAAATTGTAGACGGCGAGGTGGACATCCTGATATTCTTCTGGGATCCAATGCAGCCACAGCCACACGATGTGGACGTAAAAGCATTGCTAAGGATAACGGTATTGTACAATATCCCTACCGCATCAAACCGTTCAACAGCCGACTTTATTATATCGTCAAGTTTGTTCCACGAAAATTACCAGCCAATCGTAAAAGATTATTCTGGCTATATCACGCGCGAAGTGGACATAAGCTGATCCCCTTTAAATTTTTTATTGCTAATTTTACGATCACGAACCACCGCAGGTGGCATCACCCTGCGGGCAAAAATAAAAAAATGCAGAATGAACTGTTATGGCTGGCAATGTTGCTGGTAAATTTCTTTCTTATTATCCTGGCGTACAAACTTTTTGGGAAGTGGGGGCTAATTATGTGGATTCCCATTTCTGTTATTGTGGCCAACATCCAGGTTGTTCAAACCGTAAAACTGTTCGGGCTGGCAGCAACCCTGGGGAATATTGTTTACGCAACATCCTTCCTTACCACCGATATCCTTTCCGAAAATTATGGCAAGGAAGAGGCTAAAAAAGCCGTATGGATTGGTTTTTTTAGCCTTATTTCAATGACAATGCTGATGAACCTCGCATTGTTATTCACCCCGCTGGAAGGAGACGTGTTTGCCTCGGTAACGCATGAAGCCACAAGTACCATTTTTAAACTGATGCCACGGATTGCTGTTGCAAGCATGGCTGCATACCTTTTATCTCAACGGCACGATGTGTGGGCATATCATTTCTGGAAAAAAAGGTTTCCAAAAGACAACCAGGTTTGGCTGCGCAATAACCTCAGCACCATGGTTTCTCAACTGATAGACAGCATAGTTTTTGTGCTGGCCGCTTTCTACGGGGCATACGAAACCGTGGTGTTGTTCGAAATTTTTATCACCACCTACTTTTTGAAATGGATTGTGGCAGCAGCAGACACACCCTTTGTTTACTGGGCAAAAAGAATATCGAAACGGGACAAATATCTGATGAAATAATAAAATAAAACGAAATAACCCGATATGGAACGGAGAAAAGCAATCAAATTAGCTGCCGGAGCCGTGGCAGCCGGAGGAGCAGGGGCAATTACGCTTACATCCGCATTTAAGCCAAAAATACAACCCGCAGACAAGCCCCAGAACCTTGCATGTAAAGAGGAAGGCTCTAATTGGGCATACGCACGCCTAGATCCGGAAGAAACAAAAAAAAGGGCATACAACGATTATTCAAAGGGAAGTTGCATGTTCGGTGTCTTTAACAGTATTGTATCACAACTAGCCGAGAAAATTGGCGAACCATTCTCCTCGTTCCCTACGCAAATGATGAAATACGGGCATGGGGGTATTGGGGGCTACGGCACAGTGTGCGGAGCCCTAAACGGAGCCGCGGCCCTAACCGGGCTGTTGATAAAAGAAAAGGAAGTACAGAACGCGCTTATAGCCGATCTGTTCTTGTGGTACGAAAAAAAACCGTTCCCACAGTTTAAGCCCACAAAGCCCATTCTTGATTTTACCCCCCCTGTGTCGGTTGCGGGTTCGGTACTCTGCCATGCCTCTACCACAAACTGGGGTAAAAGTGCCGGGTATACCATTAAAAGCAAGGAAAGGAAGGAGCGTTGCCGACGTTTAACTGCCGATGTGGCAGCCCAAACAGTGGACATGCTGAACAGGTATTTTGAAAACAACTTTGTTTCGCACGCCCAAGATAACGAGACAGCCCGGACATGCATGACCTGCCATGGCAGCGAAGGCAAGCTGGGAAATACATCAGGGGGCATGGATTGTTCTCCTTGCCATGAAGAATCTTTGGGGCACAAACTCTTTTCCGGTGCACATTATAAAATAATGGACAAAAGATAGCAATTGTTACTCAGCTGACAGACAGAAGTTGTTAATTTTCTTTGGGGGAATAGGTCATCGGAAAATCTATTGTTTTTCACCCCCCTCATTTGCAATTAATTATTAAAACATTGCTACACATTGTTCTGTGAATATCATTGGCAGATACCGGACGCCCTCCAACTTGAAGGGAGTCCCAAAGTATTGAAAAAATGATTTTTTCTTTTGCGATTCCCCAAAACAGGATACCAAAGGACAGCCGGATTGATTCACTTTTCTTATTTTGTAGTTAGATAAAATTGACTAAAAATGAAACAGCAAGAAAGCATATTTGCCAATTTCCCCAAACCGGGGGAATTGTTGGAATGGCACAAGCAACAGCCACAAAAACCTGTCCCCGAAATCAACGGGCACATACACACACCTCATTCGTTCAGTGCATTTTATGACGTAGAACAGCCATTTGAACTTGCAAAACAAGAAGGTGTTTCAATATTAGGGATAAACGATTTTTATACAACAGACGGCTACGGTGAATTTGCCGGGCATGCAATCAAATACAAAATATTCCCGCTTTTCAACATCGAGTTCATGGCACTGCAAAACGATCTGAAAGAAGCAGGCATACGTGTAAACGACCCCAACAACCCGGGGCGTACCTATTTCAGCGGGAAAGGTTTGCGCCAACCTGCAAAAATGAACGACACATCTTTCAAAAAAATAAAAGACTTGCAGGAAGAAAGCAACAGGCAGACATACCAGATGGTGGAAAAGCTTAATGCCTTTTTTGTGGAGAACAACATCGACCTACAAATTGATGCCAAAGCTACGCAAGAAAAACTAGCAAAGAACCTGTTCCGCGAACGTCACATAGCACAAGCCATACGCATTGCTGTTTTCGAAAAAGAAGAAACCGATTTGGGCAGGGCAAAACTGTTGAACTCTGTTTTCTTGGGCAAAGACATAAAATCTGCCATCGACGATGTTGCCGGGCTGGAGAACGAAATAAGGGGCAACCTTTTAAAAGCAGGTGGGGCGGCTTTTGTGCCGGAAGACCCCAAGGCTTTCCTTTCTTTAGAAGAAGTAAAAGAAATAATTATTGATGCGGGCGGCATCCCATGTTACCCTGTTTTGCTCGATTTTGGCAACGGCAACTTTACCGATTACGAAGCAGACAAAGAAAAACTGTTGCAGGAACTTGTTAAAAATGATGTGTATTCGATTGAACTGATACCCGCCAGAAACAAATACGAAATATTTAAAGATTTCGTGAGCTTCTTCAATGAAAACGGCTTTGTGATAACATTTGGGAGCGAACACAACACGCCCAAACTCGACCCGATGAAGCTGGAATGCGGCGGCGGCATAGAACTCGATGATGAACTTAAAACGATTAATTACGAAGGGGCAGCTGTAGTTGCAGCCCACCAATATTTAATCGCAAAAGGGAAAGAAGGTTACCTGAAAGGGGCAAAAGCCAAAACCGATGAGAAAGGATATTTTGTGGAACTGGGAAAAGCAGTTATAGAAAAGTTCCAAACAATATAATATTGAAAGGGAAAAACAATGAAAGCTGAGATAAAAGGATTAATAGAAGTATCGCATTTTTACGGGCAAAAAAAAGATTACGTAATTGCCGGGGGCGGGAACACATCGTACAAAGACGAGAAATCCCTTTGGATAAAAGCCAGCGGGACAAGCTTGGGCAATATAGACGAAAACGGCTTTTGCGTGCTAGACCGCCAGAAACTGAACGACATTACAAAACAACAATTCTCTGACGATGCAACAATACGCGAAGAACAGGTAAAAAACGCACTTTTAAACGCACGTGTCGATCCTGAATCGGGCTTGCGCCCATCGGTAGAAACTTCGTTGCACAACCTGTTTAGCTACAATTTTGTTGTACACACACATGCCACGCTGGTAAACGGGCTGATGTGCAGCAGTCTTGCCAAAGAAAAATCGCTGGAAATATTTGGCGAAGAAGCCCTGTATGTACCGTATGCAGATCCTGGATACATTTTATTTAGGGATATTGCTGACAGGATTGCAAAATACAAAGAAAAATTTGGTTGCGACCCAAAAATTGTCTTGCTCCAAAACCACGGTATTTTTGTGGCTGCAAATACAATTGATGAAATACATGGCATATATTCAGATGTAGAATCGAAACTAAAATCTGCATCCCCCTCATTCCTGGAGGGGGGAAAAATCCCTGTTTCAGGAAAGATGGTCGAAGTATTGCCTGCCGTAAGGATGTTGCTTTCAGAAGAAAAACTTAAAGTAGCCACGGCTTTCAACAGCTCATGGATTTCAACTTTTATTAAAGACAAAGAAACATTCGACAAAAGCATTTCCCGCCCGTTCAGCCCCGACCAAATGGTTTACTGCATGGCCGAATACCTTTTTGTTGAAAACAGCGGCACTTCGGAAGAAATAATTTCGGAAGCGAAAGCCAAAATAGAAGAGTTCAGGAACCGCCGTGGCGCAATGCCCAAAATCATCTTTATTAAAGACGAAGGCGTTATAGCAGCTGAAGATTCGGCAACATCTATCGCTTACATGAAAGACATTGTAAACGATTTTTGCCAAATAAGCACCTTGGCGGAAAACTTTGGAGGGCAGCACCCCATGACACCAGAACAGGTGGCTTTCATTGAAAACTGGGAAGTTGAAAACTACCGTAAAAAAGTGTCGCTGGGCGGTAAACCACAAGGCAGGCTCGACAACAAAATCATAATAGTAACAGGCGCGGCACAGGGCTTTGGGGCAGGTATTGCCGAGACACTGCATAACGATGGGGCAAATATTATTGTTGCCGACCTAAACGAAGAAAAAGGAAAAGAATTTGCCTGCAAATTAAATTCAAAAGGCACAAAGAACAAAGCTTTTTTCATAAAGGTAAACGTTTCGGACAGCAGTTCTGTTGAACAACTGGTAAACGAAACGGCACTGCACTGGGGAGGCTTGGACGCAATGATTTCAAACGCCGGGATATTGAGGGCAGGAAGCCTTGACGAAATGGACCAGGCAACTTTTGAACTGATGACGAAAGTAAACTATACAGGATACTTCCTTTGCTCGAAATATGCCCAAAAGGTGATGAAAATCCAAAATGCACATAAACCCGGTTATTATATGGACATTATCCAGATCAACTCAAAATCGGGATTGAAAGGAAGCAATAAAAACTTTGCTTATGCTGGCGGAAAATTTGGCGGGATAGGGCTTACCCAATCGTTTGCGATGGAACTTATGCCATTCAACATTAAGGTGAACTCAATTTGTCCCGGAAATTTTTTCGATGGTCCGCTTTGGAGCGATCCCCAAAACGGACTGTTCGTTCAATACCTCAACACCGGGAAAGTGCCGGGAGCTAAAACAATTGCCGACGTAAAAGCGTTTTATGAGGCACAGGTACCCGCCGGGCGCGGATGCACGGCAGAAGACGTTGCCAAAGCCATTTTCTACGTCATCGACCAAGAATACGAAACAGGGCAGGCAGTGCCGGTAACCGGAGGGCAAAACATGTTGAAATAAAACCGGCTGCTTGTTAGCTGGCTTTCCCTATCCATTCACGGCGTGACTTAAAGCCACACCGTGGACATGTAGGAGGATTTGCCAAATACCACATTTATTAAAAGAGGACAAAACAGCAATGGAACCCTACAACTAGACAAGAACAAAAAAAATTAATGATGATGAAAACAAAAGCAATACGTTTATACGGCAAAGATGATTTAAGGCTCGAAGAATTTGAGCTTCCTCAGATAAAAGACGATGAAATATTGGCAAAAGTAGTGTCCGACAGCCTTTGCATGTCGAGCTACAAAGCAGCAAAACAGGGGACAGACCACAAGCGCGTGCCTAACGATGCGGCAGAAAACCCGATAATAATCGGGCACGAGTTTTCGGGCGAAATTGTTGAAGTGGGCAGCAAATGGCAAAACAAGTTCCAGCCCGGGCAAAAATTCTCAATCCAACCGGCTATTTATTACGAAGGTGGTCCTGTTGGGGTGTTGAGCGCACCGGGATATTCGTACCAAAACATAGGCGGAGATGCAACATACGTCATCATCCCCAAAGATGTGCTGGAACAAGATTGCCTGTTGGCATACAGCGGACCTGGTTTTTATCCCGCATCGCTTGCCGAGCCTCTCAGCTGCGTAATAGGCGCAATGCACGCAAACTACCACACCACGCCGGGTTCTTATGTCCACAAGATGGAGATCAAGCAAGGCGGCAAAATGGCAATACTTGCAGGAGTGGGTCCCATGGGGCTTGCAGCCATAAACTATGTGGTCAACAGAAAAGACCGCAAGCCTTCGTTATTGGTAGTTACCGATATTGCACAAGACAGGCTCGACCGCGCAGCCGAAATTTTGCCACCTGAATGGGCAAAAGAAAACGGCATTGAACTTATTTACCTGAACACAGGAAACGTGGAAGATCCTGTAAAAGCATTAAAAGGGCTATCGGGTGAGGGCTACGACGATGTTTTTGTTTTTGCCCCGGTCGCCCCGGTAGTGGAACAGGCTGACGCAATACTTGCTTTCGACGGATGCCTCAACTTTTTTGCCGGGCCTGCCAACACCGAATTTTCGGCAAAACTGAACTTTTATAAAGTCCATTATGCCTACACGCACATTGCCGGCACTTCTGGAGGCAACAAAGACGACATGGTAGAAGCTCTTGAGGTAATGAGCAAAGGGCTTGATCCCGCAGGCTTGATAACGCACATAGGCGGGCTAAATGCAGCCCCTTCGGCCACATTGGACTTGCCCAACATACCGGGAGGGAAAAAATTGATATACACCAACAAAAACCTCCCTTTGACGGCAATATCAAATTTCGAGGAATTGGGGAAAGACAATCAATTTTATGCAGAACTTGCAAAAATTGTAGCAAAAACCAAAGGGCTGTGGAACGTGGAAGCAGAAGAATATTTACTGGAGAATGCCCCAGAAATATAGTGCTTGTTTTTTTACGGAATAAAGACATATGGGGGATTTTTATGCCCTTTGCAAATTTTACGTACCTTCGGCGTTACAAAAACATAACAACACAATGGAAAATTTTAAGCAACAAGACATCATTGACTCCAAAATTTTAAACGAGCGAAAAATATTCCTATGGGGACAGGTTGATGATGGCACAGCAAAGCATGTTGTGGAAAGGATGCTTTATTTGGAAATGATTTCCCCTAAAAAAGAAATACAACTGATTATCAACAGTCCGGGAGGATATGTTACGTCAGGGTTTGCTATTTACGATACTATGAAAAGTATTTCAAGTCCGGTATCTACTGTTTGCTCGGGCCTGGCTGCTTCTATGGGGTCAATCTTATTGTCAGCAGGCACTAAAGGGCGAAGGTTTATTTTGCCACATGCCAGGGTTATGATACATCAACCAAGTGGTGGCGCAGGGGGTTCTGCTTCTGACATTGAAATACAAATGGATGAAATTATAAAAACCAGGGATTTAGGAGCAAAAATCCTGGCTGAAAATTGCGGACAGCCAGTCTCAAAGATTATCAAAGACTTTAACCGTGACTTTTGGATGTCATCAGCAGAGTCGTTGGAGTATGGGATTGTAGATGAAATAATAAACAAATTTTTCTAAGTTATCCATGGGCAATCTTTCCACTGAACTAGGGACAGCATTAAAAGCAGCACGTGCGGCTGCAAAAATTATTGAAAAAAATTATAACAAAACCCAGGCCTCACGTGTGAAAGACGGAGCAAAAGGCCTGGTTACGGAAACCGACCTGGAAGCAGACAAAGCCATTGTTAAAATACTCACAGAAAATTCACCTTATCCGATATTAAGCGAAGAAAGCGGAGCTTCAGGAGGCACAAACGGACCAATATGGGTTATCGACCCGCTCGACGGGACCAACAATTTTGCACGGACTATCCCATTGTTCGGGGTTTCTGTTGGACTTATGGACGGGAAAGAATCACTCGTTGGCGTAATTATCGACCCTGTCCATAAAAAAGAATATTATGCAGTGAAAGGTGGCGGAGCTTTCTGTAACGGGGAAAAAATTGAACTGCCCGGATTCGATACAGGGTATATCCCTATGATTTTCCTAAACCACGGATACGATGAAGGGCATCGCGACAAATTCAAAAAATTTGCGACGGCAACTGCCAATTCATACAATACATTAAAGTTGGGCACAACCGCTATAGAACTGGCACAGGTTGCCAGCGGCATGGTAGATGCCTTTATTTGTGTGGGCGATGAATTATGGGACTTTGCTGCCGGAATGGTCATTGTTCAGGAAGCCGGGTGCATTTTCACTGACTGGCAGGGAAAAGCCTGGGACGGAAAAACAAACCATTTGCTCGTTGCACGCCCGGAAATACACCAAGATTTGGTGGAAAGGATAAGGGACATGTAATCAACCACTATTTTTGCCCACAGACTCCCAATAACTCAGCCCCATGCGCAAATCACCGTAACTGAACCCCTCGCCCAAAGCCTCACGGGCAGGCGTAAGGTTTTTATTGTCCGTATTTTTGAAGTACCCTATGATTTCGTCCAATTTTTCTTTTGAAATGAATTGCAAGACATCCAGTTCCCCTTCTTTTACAAAGTGCGCCAAATGACCAGAAATGGTCGTTTCTGCCAGCCCTCGCCCTTTGGCGATTTGCTCAATGGTTTTTCCCGAGCGGAACATTTCAAGGCTTACCTTTTTTGTGTCGGGCTTTGATCCTTTATTTTTCTCCGGGACTCCCTTTAGCGGGATTTCTCCCCTGTTAATTTCATTTTCATCGCAATAATCCCTGATCATTTCAATAATGTCTGCCCCGAATTGTTCTATCTTCCTTGCCCCCATGCCGTTAATAAGTTTCAGCGATACCAGATCAACAGGCAGGTAATTCACCATCTCAATTAACGATTTCTGGGAAAAAACCATGTAACCAGGCAATTCTAATTCGCCTGCCTTGTCGTACCTGTACGAACGAAGTTGCTTATAGAGTTCAGGGTGCGGGATGTTTTCTTGGTCAATGATTTCCTTCGCTTTTTGTTTTTTAGGTTTTGGGGCGTTGCTTTCAAGCATAGCTTTTGCCCGGGCATCCATAATTTTTTTCACAGAAAAACCGTTTCGGCATTCGTTGTACCCAGCCAATTTTGTGCGGGCTTCTTCGGTCAGGTCGTTTGTCCACTTGACGATTTGTTTTTTTATGGCCCTGTTGTCTATTTCCAGATCGATATTCCCAACGCCTTCAACAAAAATTGCATTTACCTTTTCAGAGAAATAAACGGCAGCCTTTTTAACCCGCTCCTGCAAGGGCCGGTTTTTTCCTACATCCGGTTCCTGCTTCAGGTATCTCGTTATTTGTTGCTGGAATTTTTCTCCCACCTCCACAATTTCAGTCTGGAAATTAGCCCTCATTTCCTGGAAATATCCCGAGAGCAAGCCGGTAAAACTGCCCAAATTCTCGTTTACCGTTCTTGTAATCGAATTAACCAGATAAACCATCCTGTAAAACCGGAACAATTCCATCAATTGCTCGCGCTGAAAGGCAAGTTTGGCTTCGTTCAATTCTTCTTCCCCCGGTTGGTTCTCCTCTACCTGTTGAATGAAACCGCCAACTGTCTCATCGGAAATAATGCTATGTTCCCCGATTGGTGTCTTAAGCACCATCCCTTCAAGTGTTTTGCAGCGGCTGAGGGCAACATAAACCTGTCCGTGTGCAAAAGAAGCCTGGGCATCAATTATTGCCCGCTCGAAGGTAAGCCCCTGGCTTTTGTGTATTGTTATCGCCCAAGCCAACTTCAAAGGGATTTGGCTGAACGAACCTTCCACTTCCTCTTTTATCTCTGCCGTTTCCTCATCAATTGAATATTTCACGTTTTCCCAAAGCAAGCTGGGCACCTCAATTTCCTCCTCCTCCCCGGGGCATTGCACAAAAACAACATGCTCTTTGATACTGGCAACCTGGCCTATTTTGCCGTTATAAAAACGCTTCTCCGGATCCGGGTCATTTTTCACGAACATCACCTGCGCCCCTATTTTAAGCTGCAACTCATAATCTGTAGGGAAAGAATATTCAGGGAAATTGCCTTCCACATGTGCAATAAATTGTTTTGCTTTTGAAGGCAGATCTTTCAGCTTCGATCCGTTTATGCGATGAGCCTGGGCATTGTGCGTGCACAGGGTGATATAACCGTCTTCATCGCCCGGGACAAACCGGGGGTCGTACCGTTGGTTCAATTCTTCCTGCGATTTCCTGTCGAGGATATTGTCGCGTACTTTGTTCAATATCGAAATAAATTTGTCGTCCTGCTGCCGGTAAACATGGGTGAGTTCTATGCTCACATACGGAGCTTCTTTCAAGGCTTTACTGCTAAAAAAATAGGCGGTTTCGTATTCTGTTTTAAGCAATTCCCATTCATCTCTCTTGACTACCGGAGATAGTTGCTGCAAATCGCCGATCATAAGCAACTGGACACCGCCAAAAGCTTTACTCCCGTTTTTAAACCGGCGCATTCTTTTATCAATTGCGTCCAAGACATCGGCGCGCACCATGCTTATTTCGTCAATGACCAACAAATCGAGGCTGCGTATGATGTTGATTTTCTCTTTGTTGAAACGCATCCTGTTTTGCCCATCGCCATCCCCTATTTGAGGCCCAAACGACAACTGGAAGAAAGAATGTATCGTGACGCCGCCAGCATTTATTGCCGCCACGCCGGTAGGGGCGACCACTATCATACGCTTTGGCGAGCGTTGCTTTAAACTTTTCAGGAAAGTAGTCTTGCCCGTACCGGCTTTCCCTGTCAAAAAAATATTCTGCCCCGTGTATTGGACGAAATTAAATGCAAGTTCGAGCTGCCTGTTGCTTTGCATCATATACTGTTTTTCAAAAAAATAAATGATTTGTTGTTTGTTCCCATAAAACCGCTTCCCCCCTCTAACTCCTTATTGTTTATTCTATGCTCACATTGCTCCCTTTTATGTCCCTTCCCAGATCAAATAGGGCCGTAATACCCAAGTTCTACCAAAGTTACAATCTCTTCTATCATACGATCTTCTCCATCAGGGTCGTAACCGTCTTTCAGGTTGTTTTTAAAAATCCGGGCAAGCCCCTGCCAAAAAACGGCACTGAAATCGCCCCTGAAATCTTGGATTATGCTGTAGGGTGTCCGTTCTGTTTCCCTGTTGATCAGCTTCAGGAGCAACCTCCCGTCCGAAAGCGACCATCTTTTCAATTCTTCTTTATGCTTGCCGAGCAATTCTTTTTCCAGCCCTTTCATCAGCTTTCTCCTGTCCCGCTGATCCTCCAAGGCATAATACTGGGGCCCATATTCTTTTAGCAACTCGCGCGCCTCAACCGCCAACGGATAAACCTTTTTTACTTTGGCCACTAAACGGGTATATTTCCTCCTTTGCCTGTGCTTATATTTCTTTGGGGTTATGGTCACCTCGTCCAAACTCCGGTAAACAACCGTGTCCCCGTCTTCAATCAAACCAATAATGCGCTTTGTTGAATCATTCTGCTGCCCTTCAACTGAAAACACAGACGGAACAACTAATAACAGTATATAAAAAAAACACCTTTGCATTTTGTAAAAGCCTCCCCTCCCCCTACAATCTAGGAAAAAACGTAAGTTGTAAAAGTAAAACGAATAATTTACTTTTCAATTATTGAAAAACAAAGTTTATATCTTTGTTAATCATGAGGACTAGTATAAATTCTGAAATAGGGAAGTTGGAAGGCGTGGTGGTACACACACCGGGGCAGGAAGTTGAAAACATGACCCCGGAGAATGCAGAACGTGCCCTTTACAGCGACATATTGAACCTCCAAATCGCATCGCAGGAATATGCACAACTGCTTGGCGTATTGGAAAAAACCACAACTGTTTTTGAAATAAAAAAGCTACTGTGCGGCATATTAAAGGACTCTGGGCACAAAGAGCAACTGTTGTCCGAGATTTGTGCGAACGAACAGCTGCCCGGGTTAATGGATGAACTAACCGGATATGGAGAAGAAGAATTGTCAACTTTGCTGATCGAAGGGCTAGCCCTGCCAAAGAACAACCTGACAAACTACCTGAGCAACGAGCGTTTCCTTTTGCGCCCCTTGCACAACCTGTTTTTCACCCGCGACTCGGCAATGGGCATGAACCAGGCAATGCTAACAGGCAAGATGGCCAACCCGGTACGCGAACGGGAAACCTTGATAATGGAAGCCATATTCAAGCACCACCCAGCCATTGAAACGCAGGTGGTAAGCCCAATGGCAAATAAAAACCATGACATGAGAAACACCAAGGTGAAAATTGAAGGGGGCGATTTCATGGCAGCCAGGCACGATATTTTTGTAATCGGGACCGGATTGCGCACCAGTACCCAGGGCATTGATTTTATTATTGAACACATAAAGCAACAAAAAAAAGGGCCTCACCATATAATTATCCAGGAACTGCCGGCAACGCCCGAATCGTTTATCCACCTCGACATGGTCTTTACTTTCCTTGACGTAGATGCTTGCATGGTTTACGAACCTGTTATTTTTGGGACAAGCCGCCTGCGCACCATCCACATACATATCGAAAACGGCATGGTGGCAAAAATTTCAGAAGAAAACAATATCCCATCGGCATTGAAAAAATTGGGGATGGACCTAAAACCTGTTTTTTGTGGGGGGACAGACGATTTGTGGGTGCAGGAACGCGAACAGTGGCACAGCGGAGCGAACTTTTTCGCACTGTCCCCGGGGAAAATAATTGGTTACGGACGCAATGCCCACACGGTAGAAGAACTGCACAAGAATGGTTTTGAGGTGATAAAAGCGACTGACATTATCGAGGGGAAAACATCGATAGACGGACAGGGGAAATGCGTGGTCACAATTGCCGGTTCAGAACTTGCCCGCGGCGGCGGAGGCGCCCGGTGCATGACCATGCCCGTGCGGAGGGCAGGAGTTGAATGGTAAACCCAAAATCATCCGGGGCATAATACAAAAAACAAGCTATGCGAAAATTAAGAAACAGTGAATTAAACCGTTTGACGATCGAAGAATTCAAGAAAGCATCAAAAATACCTTTGGTAGTAATACTCGACAATATCAGGAGTTGCAACAATATCGGTTCTGTGTTCCGCACTTCCGATGCCCTTTTGGTAGAAAAAATCTACCTCTGCGGGATCACTGCCACGCCCCCAAACAAGGAAATCCATAAAACTGCGCTCGATGCCGAAAAATCTGTTGAGTGGCACTATGCCGAAAAAACGGAATGCACAGTTGCCAAGCTCAAAGAAGCTGGCTACAAAGTTTATGCAATAGAACAGGTCGAAAACAGCATTTCGCTGCCTGCTTTCTCACCGGGACGAGACGAAAAAATCGCAGTTGTTTTTGGGAACGAAGTAAAAGGTGTGCAGCAAAAAGTAGTCGATATTTGCGATGGGAGCATCGAAATCCCCCAGTTCGGCACAAAACACTCTTTCAACATATCAGTTAGCGCAGGGATTGTCATGTGGGACTTGTTCGGGAAGATGAAAAAATAGGATAAATTAGGAGCGAGGAAGCTACCGAAGGAACCTTTATCCTTTAACAGGACGGTTCCCCCGGCCTACTAAACTAAATAAAACAATTTTATTTGCCTTTGCTGTTTTTTTGGGCTAAATTGAATATGTTGATGGGACATAAGCAATTACTTTGTTATGCCGGAAGAATTTTTGCAATATATATGGGAACAGCAACTTTTTTATGCAGAAGGGCTTAAAACACCTGCTGGGCAAGAAATTGAGATATTGGATGTTGGGAGGCGCAATTATGACTCCGGCCCCGATTTTTTCAACGCAAAAATTAAAATTGACGGGACAACATGGGCCGGCAACGTTGAAATACATAAAAAGTCATCAGATTGGTTCTCTCACAAGCACCAAAACGACAAGGCTTACGGCAATGTGGTACTTCACATAGTTGAAGAAAACGACAGGCCTGCCTTTCGGGCATCGGGCGAAGAAATCCCGACACTGGAAATGAAATACCCCAAACATTTACGGGACAATTACCAAAAACTGCTGGGGGCAAAAACCTGGATTGCCTGCGAATACAAATTCAAGAAAATTGACCCAGTAGTCCTTCAACTCGGTTTTAACCGCCTTATGGTTGAACGTTTGGAAAGCAAAACCGGCGACATAATGCAGCGGCTGGCACAAAACAAAAACAACTGGCAAGAAACTTTTTACCAAATGCTGTCACGTATGCTGGGGTTTGGGGCAAACAAGCTTCCCTTTGAGATGTTGGCAAAGTCGTTGCCGCTAAAAATCCTATCAAAACACAAAACCGACCTTTTCCAACTCGAAGCTTTGCTTTTTGGGAACTCTGGGCTGCTCAACCAACAGCTCTTGGGCGATGGGTATTTCCTGAAACTCAGGGAAGAATACTCGTTCCTGTACAAAAAATATAAATTGTCGCCTATTGAAGGGCATTTGTGGAAATTTATGCGGCTAAGGCCCGCCAACTTCCCTACTGTCCGCATTTCCCAACTGGCAGCATTAGTGCACCGCTCCAACGGCTTATTCTCAAAAATTATTGACACAGGACAGCTCGGCGCACTTAAACGTTTGTTCGATGTCCAAGCTTCTGGATACTGGGACTCTCACTACAACTTCAACAAAACAAGTTCAAAGGCAACGGTGAAAAAGCTGGGGGACAACTCTATAAATGTTATTGTAATAAACGTGGTAATCCCTTTTTTGTTCGTATATGGCGAGATCCAAAACAAGCCCCAACTCAAAAACCGCGCCCTCGACTTCCTTGAGGGGCTCCCGCCGGAGAAAAACTCAATAATAAAAAATTGGCAGGGGCTGGGCATAGAAGCACGATCTGCATTTGAGTCCCAGGCACTGATCCAACTAAAAAACATATATTGCGAAACAAAAAATTGTTTAAATTGCCAAATTGGTGTTAAACTTGTAAAAAGCAAAACTGAATAGACCGGATGAGCCAGCAATACAATAAATTTCACGAAGTTTCGAGCAGGACCATTAAAATTGGCATTGGGTTGTTTGTCTCAATCATTGCCCTTGGCTCTATTGGCTATCATTTACTGGAAGGGCTTGGTTTTATCGACAGTATATACATGACCGTTATAACCATTTCTACTGTCGGCTTTAAAGAGGTCGGTTCAGAACCCCTTTCACAGGCGGGAAAAATATTCACTATGTTCATGATCATTTCAAGCCTCGGGAGTTTTGCTTATGTTGGGTCGAACATGGCACGTTTTGTTTTTGACGGAGAATTGGCGAATTACATAAAAACATACAGGGTGGACAAAAAAATAGCAAAATTAAGCAGCCACGTAATAATTGTTGGCTATGGCAGGAACGGAGAACAGGCAGCACAAGAGCTGTCAGAGCATGGTGTAGGTTTTGTAATTGTCGACAAACGCGACAATGTTATTTCCAGGGTGCGGGAAAACCCTGAACTGCTTTACATAAAAGGAGATGCCACGCACGAAGACATACTGGAGAAAGCAAAAGTATGCAACGCCCGGGCACTGATTGTCACCACTCCCGAAGATGCCGACAATGTATTTGTGGTTCTGACTGCCCGGAGCATGAACCCCAACTTGATTATCATAAGCCGGGCTTCCGAACTCGGTTCGCAAATGAAACTAAAACGTGCCGGGGCAACAAACGTAATCATGCCCGAACGTATTGGCGGGCAACGTATGGCAAAACTTGTACACCAGCCCGATGTGGTAGAGTTCATAGAGTACGTACTGCTGCAAAAATCGAAAGACGTGAGCCTTGAGGAGATTCCGTGCAAGAACCTGGCACAGCGTTTCGTGGGAAAATCAATTTCAGATTTGCGGGTGCGCGAACTCTCGGGGGCAAATATCATAGGCATTAAAATTAGCAGCGCACGTTATGTTTTCAACCCCGATCCGAAAATGGTAATCTCGCGCAACGACCAGCTTTTTGTTTTGGGAAACCCCGAACAAATCAGGAAACTAAAAGAAGTTATGGCTTCCGAAGTATAATGCCCTGTTGATGTTAGGATTTTTTACTTTTCCGGTTCGGCATCAAATTTTTCAATAAAATCGGTAGAAAGCACCCTGAACTCTGTGCGCCGGTTTATCGCTTTTGCCGTTTCTTGTTGGTCGGGAGTCAGACTATTAATAAACCCTTCTGTAAGTTCATCCCCCTTTTTCAAGAATGCGTATTGTTTTGCCATATCTTTGGTGACAGTTTTGGGCCATGTCTCGCCATAACCCTTTGCCACAAGCCGTTGTGGGTTGATACCTTTTTCAATAAGGTAATCGACAACGCTTTGGGCACGCTTTTGCGACAGGTCGAAGTTAAACTTGTCGCTGCCAACATGGTCGGTATGTGCCATTAGCTCAATGGTAATTGTTGGGTTGAACACCAATATGTTGATAAGGGTATCTAGTGCTACTTTCGATTCGGGCAACAATTCCCAGCTGCCAAATTCATAATTAATATTATCCACTTTTATTGGCGAATCGGTAGGTGTCAGGAACATGTCGAACGTAAAATCCTTGCTGTCTTCCAAGCCAATTGTGTTGGCAGCAGCCTTGTCACGCAAGAAACCGTCCTTAAATGCAGCAAATATGTATTCGGTTTCGGGTTTCAGCTTATACCTAAATTTCCCGTTTTTTGCCCGCATTTTCAAGTTTGTCCCATCTGTGCCTATTATGCGCAATGTTGCCCCATCGATTTTCGCGCCCGTTTCTTTGTCGAAGATCTCGCCGCTTGCCTGGAAAATTTTTGGCGGCACGACAAAAGAATACAAATCATCGCCTCGGGAACCTTTGCGGTTGGAAGAAAACATACCTTTGTTTTCTCCTTCAACAAAAGCAATCCCAAAATCATCGCCGGACGAATTCATAGGTGATCCCATATTTTCAACGATCCATTTCCCCTCTTCATTTTTAGCGGCCTTAAAAATATCGAAGCCCCCCATCCCCAAATGGTAATTTGAAGAAAAATACAATTCCCCATTGTCCCTCGCAAAAGGGAACATTTCATCTCCGGGAGTGTTGATTACAGATCCAAGGTTTACAGGTTTGCCATAACTGCCCCCTTGTCCTTGTGCCATCCATATATCTTTCCCACCCTGTCCGCCGGGCATGTCCGACACAAAATACAGAACTGTCCCATCGGCGCCCATCGAAGGGTGGGCTGCAATTATACTGTCGCCTGTAAGTTCTATTTTTATGGGTTCAGACCAATTTCCCCTCGATTGTGAAGTAGAATATAATTCCGCGCCCATGGCCTGTGTCTTTTCATAACGGCACCGGGTAAAAATCATCTGCTCCCCGGTTGAAGAAAGTGTGGCCGCCCCTTCCTCATCGCCGGTGTTGACTACAAGATCTTCTTCCAGCAATTTTGGCTCCTCCCACTTTTGCCGCTGTATGCCAAATGTTGCACGGAACAAATCTGCATAATCCTGACCGGTAATCATACTTTCTTTCTTACCCGTGGCAGCTTTCCGCGTAGAAGTAAAAATCACCTCATTGTCGCGCCCGCCAACAAAAACCGGGGCAAAATCGCTTTCACGTGAATTTATCTCTTTTATGGGGTTTATTATATGGCGTGTAGGGTGTGCCACCCACTCCTGAGTTTGCCGGATGGCTTCCAATCCGGCCCTGGCACGCTCATCGCCGGGGATTGAATCTAAAAAAATCCTGTAATTCTCTATGGCTTTTTCATAATCTTGGGTAGCCCTTAACATCTCGGCATTGTAATAAATTGCAACAGGGTCGGGATAACCGCGCCTTATCGCATTTTTGTAGTACAGCGCAGCCCTGTCATAATCGCCTATATAACGGTAGCATTCGGCCAGTGCGAAAGCATATTCCATACGTTTTTTCCGATCTTTTTCTTTTCGGCTGGCTTTCCTGTATTTTTCTATGGCCTTATAGTATTCCCCAATGTCGCGGGCACGGACAGCATCTTTGCCAAACTTTGCCGCTCCGCAGGATGATAAAAACATTACGATAATAAAAAGTTGCGCAAGCCTGATAACCTTCATACCTAAATATAAATTACAGGAAGTAAAAATAATCTTTTTTTTACGACTTTTAGAATAACGTATGTTTGGGGGCTAAAGTATGTAAATAAATATTTATCGGACAAATAACAGCTCACGATATTTTGGGACAGGCCATTTTTCGTTGTCAACTATCAGTTCAAGGTTGTCTATATGATAGCGGATTTTTTCGAGATATGGTTTTACGTCGGTGTCGTATGCTTTGGCCTTGTCTTTTACGTCCCCAATGATATTGGCAACTTTACGTGCCTCTATCATTTCTTTCCTTAACGTTTTTATTGCCGAAATATGTTCCCCTATTTCTTTTATGAGGTCTTTGCGCCCGCTTGCAAGCGATTTATATTCTTCATCGGAAAATACTTCTTTCAGTTTCCTAACATTGTCCAACAACATAGTCTGGTATCCAACCGCTGTAGGCACAATATGGTTAATTGCTATATCGCCCAGCACACGTGCCTCTATTTGTATTTTCATTACAAATTTCTCGTACTCGACCTCTACCCTGCCCTTTAGCTCAGGTTCGGTAAAAACGCCCATGCCCTTAAACAGCGACATGCTTTCGGGGCTAAGGTAAGATGCCAATGAATCAGGCACATTGGTAATGTTGGTAAGCCCTCTTTTTTCTGCTTCTTTCGCCCATTCGGCACTATAGCCATCGCCGTTGAAAAGGATCGGCTTCGACTCTATTATCAAACCTTTCAGGGTCTGGAAGATAGCTTCGTCCTTTTTTACGCCTGTGTCGATGAGCTTGTCAACCGCAATCTTAAATTTTTTCAACTGGTTTGCAACGGCAGTGTTCAAAACGATAAGGGCAGATGCGTTGTTTGCACAAGAACCCACCGCGCGGAACTCAAAACGGTTGCCGGTAAATGCAAAAGGTGATGTGCGGTTCCTGTCGGTATTGTCTAGTATGATTTCGGGAATCCTTCCTATATTCAGTTTCAGCGCAGTTTTTTCGTCAGGGGTCATTTTCCTGTCAACAACAGCTTTTTCCATTAAATCGAGCATTTTCGATACTTCGCTGCCAAGGAAAACAGACAAAATACATGGTGGGGCCTCGTCTGCGCCCAGACGGTGTGAGTTTGTGGCATTCATAATACTTGCCCGCAAAAGATCTTGGTTGTCGTAAACCGCCTTCAAAGTGTTTATTACGAAAGTAAGGAACTGCAAGTTTGTTTTCGGGTTTTTCCCCGGCGAATAAAGGTTCACCCCGGTGTCGGTCGAAAGCGACCAGTTGTTGTGCTTCCCCGAACCGTTTATCCCGGCAAATGGTTTTTCGTGGAATAGTATCCTGAATTTATGACGGCGGGCAATTTTTTGCATTATGTCCATCATAAGTTGGTTATGGTCGTTTGACAGGTTGGCTTCTTCATATATCGGGGCAAGCTCAAATTGGTTTGGCGCAACCTCATTGTGCCTCGTTTTAACGGGAATGCCCAATTTATACGCCTCGTTTTCAACGTCTTGCATAAAACGGTTCGCCCGTGTCGGTATCGATGAGAAATAATGGTCGGCCAGCTGTTGGTCTTTTGACGAAGCATGGCCCATTAATGTGCGCCCTGTCAGCACAAGGTCGGGGCGCGCCATGTACAAAGCCTCGTCAACGAGGAAATATTCCTGTTCCCAGCCCAGGTTTGCCTGTACCCTTACCACGTTTTTGTCGAAGTATTGGCAAACCGCCGTTGCTGCCTTGTCAACTGCTCCCAATGCACGCAAAAGAGGAGTCTTGAAATCCAGTGCTTCTCCGGTGTAAGAAATGAAAATAGTTGGGATGGTAAGAGTTGTTTCGCTTATGAATGCCGGGGACGTAGGATCCCATGCGGTGTAGCCGCGCGCTTCAAAAGTTTGGCGTATGCCCCCGCTGGGGAACGACGATGCGTCCGGCTCCTGCTGTGCGAGCAACTTTCCTGAAAACGATTCGATTACACCGCCATCTGCGCCGTGTACTATAAAAGCATCGTGTTTTTCGGCTGTCCCGTCGGTCAGTGGGTGAAACCAATGTGTATAGTGGGTTGCACCGTTTTCTATTGCCCAAGCTTTCATGCCCTGGGCTACCTGATCCGCCATTTTGCGGTCTATTGTGGTCCCGTTTTCTATTGCATCTGTAACTGATTTGTATGCCTCGCGCGAAAGATATTTCTTCATCTTTGCCTGATCGAAGACCAACATCCCAAAATAATCGGAAACAAGGTTTTCTTCTCTTTCAACACATACCGGTTGGCGGTTGAATATTTCTTTTAATGCGTTAAACCTGAATTGAGCCATGTCTGTAAAATTAGATGTCTGTTTTTTATAAGTCCGGTTCAAAATTACAAGTTTTTATCTTTCTGCCTCCATAAAATTTATACTTCAACAACATATATGCACATAATTGCGCCAACACCCCCGCTGTACAAAGCCCTTTTTGTGAAATTTTCAAAAAAAAAGAGAAGCCTGACATTTCTCCCGTGCTTAAATATTTCACTTGAAATTAGACAAAACAGGTGACAATCTGCTTTTTTAAAGAAAATGAATTTGATATTTCAGGAAACATCGATTATTTTACTTAAAATTTCAAGAGAAAATTATGGACGAAAACGAAATCATAAAAAGAATAAGCGATTCGGAACACATAAAAATCAAATATGGGATTCCCGACATAGATGGTGTTTTGAGGAGCAAATACATACATAAAAATAAATTCCTCGATGTTTGCAAAAGCCAGATAGGTTTTTGCGATGTTGTTTTTGGGTGGGACTCCAACGACTCGTGCTACGACAATACGTCCGTTACCGGGTGGCATACCGGATACCCCGATGCAAAAGCGAAGCTGGACATGTCGTCATTCAGGGAAATACCGTGGGAAAACGATTTGCCGTTTTTTATTGCCGACTTTAGCGGTGACAAAAAATACGCACGAGCATCATGCCCGCGCAGTTTGCTAAAAAGGATAAAACAACAATGCTCGGAAATGGGCTTCAAAGCCGTTTTTGCCCAAGAATTTGAATGGTTCAACTTTAGAGGCACGCCGGGCGAGATCCACGAGTCGGGCTTTCAGCAGCTAAAGCCTGCCACACCGGGCATGTTCGGGTATTCGGGGCTGCGTACTTCATTGAACCAAGATTACGTGAACGACCTGTTTGCCCTCATGGAAAAATTCAACGTGCAATTGGAAGGCGCACATACGGAAACCGGGCCGGGGGTTTACGAAGCAACGATTATTTATGACGACATACTGGCAGCTGCCGACAAAGCATTCCTCTTTAAAACAGGCACAAAAGAAATTGCCTACAAACACGGTTTTGTAGCCTCTTTTATGGCAAAATGGAATTCCGGCCTTCCCGGTTGCGGAGGGCATATACACCAGAGTTTATGGGACACGGCAGGAGAAAACAACTTATTTTTCCAGCCGGGGGGGCAAACTACTGAAATGCTGGGACATTACATCGCAGGGCAATTGTCCTGCCTCCCGGAAATATTGCCAATGTACGCACCTAACGTAAACAGCTACAAACGCATTGGGCATGGCGACTGGGCGCCTGCAACGGCAACATGGGGCATAGACAACCGCACGGCGGCAATAAGGGCAATACCAGGAACTGAAAAATCGTCGAGGGTGGAGATGCGGGTCCCCGGGGCAGATACAAATGCCTATCTGGCAATGGCGGCATGCCTGTCCTCTGGGCTTTACGGCATAAAGCACAAATTAGTACTTAACGTCCCGGCAACAAAAGGCAACGCATACGCCGAAACCCCTGAAACCCAACTTCCAACAAACCTGGCGGCAGCAACCAAAAAAATGGCAAACTCCGAAATCGCAAAAGAACTGTTCGGGGCAGGTTTTGTTGAACATTTCACAAAAACAAGGGAATGGGAATGCAGGCAATTTGAAAACGCAGTTACCGACTGGGAGCTAAAAAGATATTTTGAAATAATATAAATCGAAAGGTTGAAACACTTATGCACAAGATAGATCCTCTTTTAATAATAAGGCACGCATGGAAAGAATTTGACGAACGCCACGAGATAAAGAATATTTTTGACGTTAGCGCACATGTTTCTACCAACCAAGTATATAAAATTTCTTTTTACGAGCGCGAACCTGTTTTTGCAAAGCTTTCCGATTATGGGAAATATGACGATTTCAGGGAAGACCACATAACCATAAACAACCTGGCGAACAATCTCGAAATGCCCTATCAGGATTTCCTGGCTCAATCGTTGGTAAAAAAGAACGAATTGTTCATTTACCGCTTCCACCAGGAGGAAAACAGCGCATGGGTTGTTTTTTACAACCCCATAAAAATAAGGAACAAATTGCCCCGCAGGCTGGAAGAAAAGCACATAAAAAAACTTGGGCGCGAACTTGCCCGCTTCCACAAAGCCTGCACCAATGTTTGCAACCAGCTCCCCAACCCGTCAAAAACTGTTATTACAGACATACACCAGCTACAAAAGTCGATCGGGAAAAACGAGATCGAAATGGACAAATCGCACAAATCGACCATACAAAGACAATGCGGCTATTTCCTTGAAAATGCAGACAAGCTGAATTACTCCAGCGAATTTGAAAACATTCCTGTGTTTGTTGACTGGAACATTGGCAATTTCTCAATTTCAGGCGACGGAAGGCTTTATTCGCGCTGGGACTACGACTGGTTCAGGATGTCATCGAGGGTAATGGATTTTTATTTCTTCAGCCGTGTGGTTTCAGATGTTGGGGACCGGACAGTTTTCAGTTACCTTGTTGACACTTTAATGGAAGACCGCTTTATGATGTTCCTTAAAGAATACCACCGGATTTTCCCCTTGACAGAAAAAGAAGTACGTTTTATAAAAGAGGCTTACCGTTTTTTCATCTTAAATTACGTGATAAAAGACGGCCCATACTTTTTTAGGCAGTACTATTCGAGCAAACTGATAAAAGAAGCCTACGACACTTATTTCCCTGCTTTGGACGCAAATTACAGGGTCGAAAAAATATTAAAAGAACTACATATATAAGAAAGATGCGGACGAAAAGTTTCAGGAGCGTAGTAAAAAACTACAAAGCGGTGTTTTTTGATGCATTTGGGGTATTGAAAAACCACAAAGGGCTGATAGCGGGAGTCGAAAATACTTTTAGCTATCTGGAAGATCGGGGGATAGACTATTACATCCTTACCAACGATGCCTCCCGGAGCCCTGAAAAATTGGCACAATGGTACCAGGAACGAAATATAGGCCAGATTACCGTTGATAAAATCATATCATCGGGGATGCTGGCCCGCGACTGGCTAAAACTAAAAATAAATAGTGGGAAGATTGCCTATCTCGGGACAGAACAATCAGCACATTACCTACGCAACATTGGCCTGGAAACGCTTTCGATACACGACCTGGACTTAAACGACGTTGACGACATAAAATGTTTGGTATTCCTCGACGACGAAGGTTTCGACTGGAACAACGACATCAACAAGGTGATTAATTTGCTCCGGAAAAAAACGATGAACGTAATTGTTGCCAACACCGATGTAAGGTATCCCACAAGCCGCACCGATATTGCTGTTGCGATCGGGGGATTGGCAGATATGGTCGAAAAGATACTTAGCCGTCAATTTATACGCTTTGGGAAACCGGATGCACAAATGTTCATGTTTGGTTACGAACGGGCCAGCAAAAAGCAGGAACTCCGCCGCGATGAAATCCTCATGGTTGGCGACACATTATCGACCGACATTATTGGCGGGAACAAATTCGGGATGGACACTGTTTTGGTGCTGTCGGGAAACACATTGCCCGACAATGCAGAAACAAAAATCAAATCGCAGGGGATTATCCCAACGTATATTTGCGATTCGGCTGTTATTCAATAAGACAACAAGCTAAATTCGATTAAAAAAGTTTTCTGCGAGCCAGTTTCCACCAATAAGTACCGATGTAATGTTTCACCAATCCCGGAGCATCAGTGCCGGGTCGGCTTCGTTGCAATCTTAATACCTGCCCTATCCTTGCCATGGAGCAAATACAATATTAACCTTCTATGTTGTATGCTGTTGGCAGTTTCAATCCTTGTTTTGCTGGATTGTGGTCTGGAAGATGGTAACGGTTGGTGTATGTGGCGTTGGGCATTTCAATGTGCATCACTTTCAGACCGTTACTATGTTTGTTAAATGTAATCATGTTTCAATTTATCACTATCTGCCCAATGACATATGACACATTGTTATATGCCCGGCTTTTATCATGTTTAGTATTCCATATTTTCAATTTTACCGCAATATTTGTTTAGTGTCAGCTTTGGAGTGGGACGGGCTGAAAGGCTCTTTGGCAAAATTTGGTTTTAGCGTAGGCTTTGTGCGTTTTGCCAATGTGCCTTGCAGCGAAGCGATGGAGTGCGTGGCTTCAATCTTTCCCCTTTTTGTTTTTTAGCTTTTTTGTCGTGTCTGTTATTTGCTCCAAAAAATGCTTTTCTACATCCGACAATTCATTTTTCGTAAACTCTTTATATTTTTCATATTCGGCATGTGCTTTTTGTAAAGCTTGCTCATGACTAATTTTACCAGCATGATTCAATATTTCCTTTCTTGTCATTTTCAGGAATGTGTCCAGCTGCTCAATCCAGTCTTTCATGTACATTGGCTCTTGGTTGAGTGCCTGAATTTCCGCAAGTTCGAGATATGCTGTCACAATCCGATTTAAAATATCCAGTTCATTTTCGGCAAGGTAATTTTTTGCGATTGCTGTTTCTTGTTTTGTTGGTTTCTTTCCTTTAAAATTACTCAGACCTAAATGAGGTTTCCCAGAATCTACACGTTTGTAAATAATCTCGGCTGCGGTGTGTCCGTGCGCTGCCCAGTGCATTTTATTTTGCACGGTTTTAAAAAACAATACCGACATTTCTAACGATGGGTCGTAGTCGATACTTGTTGCATAAATATCAAGCACTTTTCGCCAAAACACTTTTTCCGATGAGCGAATATCACGGATACGTGCCAGTAATTCATCGAAATAATTTCCGCCACCTGCTTGTTTTAATAAATCATCGTTCATGGTAAAACCTTTCACAAGGTATTCTTTTAAACGTGTGGTAGCCCACTGGCGGAATTTTGTTCCCTGGTGGCTTTTTACCCGGTAACCCACCGAAATAATGACATCAAGGCTATAAAATTTTACGGGGCGGTCGGAACCACTAATGTGCAAAATTTGCACATTGCTTTTTTCTTCCAGTTCGCCCTCTTTAAAAATGTTATTTATATGTTTTGTAATTACCGAACGTTCTTTCTGAAAAAGTTCACCCATTTGTGCCTGCGAAAGCCAAACGGTTTCTTCTTCCAAACGGACGTCAATTTTGGTTTGCCCGTCTTCTGTTTGGTAGAGTAGTATTTCTGATTTTGCCATTAATGTTAACTTTTTATTCTAATTCATTATAAAAATACTTGTATTTAATTTCAGCCAAAACTGGATTGTATTTCTTCTGTAATTCCTTTTCAACGGCTTTCTCGATTTCTTTTACTTTTCGGATTTTATCAAGAATTACAAATTTTTTTATTTCAATTAGCCAGTTTGGGTCAAATGCTTTATAGTTAAATTGTGCAGGATTTAGGAGCCATTGCTCAAACAAACTTCGGTTCTTAAATATCTGTATCTCTGTTTTGTTTAGCTCAATTTTTAATAGCTGAAGAACAATTACAAAATTTATGAATGGATGTGTAGATAATTTAAGCTTTCCAAAATCATAATATGTGTTTTTCTGAATCTGTTCGCAATATTTTTTGAAAAAGTTCTTGGACTTATAATCGTATTCCTTACTCCTTAGTAATTTCTCATATAGTCTATCATTAAAACTATTTTCTAAATAATTCTCAATTGCATTAATAAGGATACTTTTGCATTTGCTGTCACATATCTTCAACAAATAAATAATATCTCCATAGTTCGCATTAGTTCCATCATCTGACGAGCATTTGAGTATTGCTGTGTTAACAAGTTTTGTATTCTGAATCTTTTCGCTTGGGTAATACTTGGATAATCCATGTGCAATTTGTTCTACAAAGGAAGTGTATTTGCATTGTCCATATTCATCTCGTTCTATTCCTATTCGTAAAATCTTAAATAGTTCTTGATGTGTGAACAAAAATCCTTTCCTTTTTATAAAATCCCCAAACTCTTGAATATTATGCCATGCCAATTCATCTTCCAATTCTAAAAAATCAATTATAGGCTTCTTTGATTTGGCAAACTGTTCTTTTGAAATATTTAACCTTGAAAGGATTGTAAATAAATTCGTAAAAATTTCCGAGTATCTTATTTTAAAGCGAAAGTTTAATAGTTGCTCTTCAAGTAATGGATTTTTATATGGTTTATTAAAAAGTCCATTTTTGCAATAAGATGAAGTAAGATTGAATAACTTCTGAATTAAGTTTAAAACACAGTCTTCATCTGTATTAATGCTATCAACCTTTTTTAAAATATCTTGTAATGCTTTAGGGGAAATGTTTATGATAGTTTCTAATAAAATGAACTCATTAAAGTTTGTAATTCCATATTCTGGTAATTTATAACACTGGATAAATCCTTTGAAAACTTTTTCTGTTAAAGATTTATATCTGGAAAAAGTGTCATAAATAATATAATTTCTATTTATGTACGAATAGAGCATTAAAAATGTTTGAAACAACTGGTTAGGCAAATTAGGTCCCGAATGTTGTTTTCCACCTCTCTCGTACAATTGTTTCAACTTTTCAATTTCAGAAGTTATTTCCTCAATCTTGTCTTGTAATTTATATATAAAGGCTTCTTCTTTGATTTTTATCAGGTGGTCTTTCACCTCTTTATCAACACTAAATTCAATTTCGTCATAAATAACTTTATCTAAGTCAATAGATTTAATATTGTCCAATATTTCAGCACTATCATCATATCTATAATCGGAAATAAGGTTGTGTAAGTATTTGATGTTGAGTTTGGTCAAAAAATATTCAGCCTCTGATTCTTCTTTCTCTTTTAACTCCTTTTCAAGAGATTTGTAAATTTGATAACTGGTTTTAAAATCGTTTGATGCGGCAAGATAGTTTGCAAAAGCATACTCTAATGTGTTGCAATCATCATTTCCAAAGCCTGATTTTAATTTTCGCAGAAATTTGTTGAAATCTAAACTTCGATAATTACAAATAAGACAATCACATTCCTTGTGAATAAGCAAGTCTATTCTTTTTGTAATCCCATCAATATTTTCCTTAAAATGAAAATGATGCCTGTAACTAAAACCCAATACATTTTTGTTACGTTGCTCAATTAACTTATAGTCTTTTATTGCGCTTATTTCCTGAATAAGGCATTGGTTCAAAAAATTAAAAACAGTTTCAACTTTGTGTTTTGCTTCAACGATGTTATTAGTTTCAATTTCTTTAATAAGTTCATTTGAAAATACAACCTCCTTGTTTTCTATGTTCAGGTTATTTAATAGGTTGTACAACTCGTTGTTAATTGTAAAAAGATTACGATTATGATAGTGCCAAACATGCTCTTTTAAAATATTGAACGGAAATAATTTTGAAATATAGTCGGGGTCAACAAATCCAAGTCCATCAAACCTTTTTATGCAATTATACAACTTGTCAATAATATGAATTGCAGTATCGTTTTTAGGTTGAACCTTTTTTGCCTTTCTGAACAATAAATCAGTTCTTGAACTTTCATTTTCTTTTATGAACCTATCCTTGTGAAACAAGAACAAAAGTTCATTTCGCTTTTTTTCTTCAATTAATTCGGCAAGATGAAATACTTGATATTTTGAATAATCATTTGAAGAATAAAACCTTGTTTCTTCCATGTTAGAAACAATAACCCATTTACAACTACCACCCATTTTATAAGCATATCCAAATGCTTGCTCAATAGGTGTTTGGTTATCATCTCTTTTTTGTTTTTCGTCAAGGTCGGTTTTAGCATCCTTAATTTCAATAACCGCCCTTACATCATTTTCTTTTTTATCTTTTGTAAAATACCCTAAAGCTGCATCAGGCTTTTTGCCATCTAAAGCAGCCTTTACTTCTTCTCTTAATTGCCACCTTTTTGAATTTCCATAGTTAAACCCGAGAATATCACCGAAAAAAGTATTTACAAAGCGAGACTTTATTTCTTCTTCCTTTAGGCTCTCTAACTTTCCTGATTCAAATTCACGAACCAGTGATTTTATTAAAATTGTAATCCCTCTTATATCATTTACAGACGATGCTTTAAACTCAGGCAAGTAATGAGATAGAAAATTAGCTGAAAATAAAGGTTGTGCTTTCATTGTTCAATTATTGGTGGGGCTCAGTTTTAACTAATCATCTCTTTTCTTTCGATTTCTGGAACAAGCTCATATTTTGTTTTTTCTCAGTCTTTAAATTTAATTCACTAAAATACTATTTTCTGTTAGCACAATTTAAACAATCAGCACAAAAGTGTGCGTCGGCAAAAAAAACATGTGTTTTACAGCGAAGGGATGGTTTTGTGCGATTGGCTGGAAAACTTATGCTTTGTGCGTTGGCGTTTATCGTTTTTCTTTTTTTCGATTGCGGTAAAATTTAGTTGGTCTGGCTTTCTTTCAAGCATGTGTACCGCTAACGGTAAATTGTATGAGTAGTGGCAGATTGCGTGGCACTTTCCTGTCAAACAGCTACGCAGTTTGAGCGGGCTACAAACCTTGAAATTTAGCACATCGTCTGCCATTACTTATACAAAGTGTTAGCAAACGTTTTTTTACTCTATGCCAAAATAATGAAAATTTGGTTGGGAATATTCAAATAAATCAGACTCGAAAAATGAATTTGCCATTTCCATCGCATTACCTTGTGAATTTTTATCAACTCCAATAAGATATTTACCTCGCTTCTTCTTTTCAAGAATCCATGTGTCAGTTGATAAACAAAGAGCTTGAACACTGTCAAATTGTAAAGTGTCATTAAGTTTGACTATAAATTCATTTGCATAACTCATTAAGTCAGTACAATCGAATCCGATGCAAAATACTCCTGTGTAAGTGTAAGCTGCAAAATCCACCTTATTATCTCCTTGTAAATCGTTAATTATATTGCTTATCTCAAGACAAGTTTTAGTTTCTTTAAATTTTCTAATTATCAAAATATTACTAGAGTCTGAATGGACATTTAAGTTGTCATTATTGAAGATATTTGTTTCATCAAGAAATTCGTCTATTTCTTCAATCGAACAAGTTCCTTTAAATCCTATTAGAAGATAATCATTTTGTAAAATACTATCGATGTAGTATTTTTCATCATAGGTATAGTAAAAATGTTCTGTAGGGCAGTCTCCATTGTCAAAAGTTTCATCTTTTTCACATGATAAAAGAATCATGAGTAATAAAAATAATGGAATCAATAATTTTTTCATTTTCTATTTTTTGTAATTAGATGAATTGTTTTGATGTAAGGTTGCGTCCAAATGTTTGCTAACGTAGTTATATATGTAATTCAACATGTGTTTCAATCCTTGTTTTGGTGGATCGTGGTCTGGAAGAGAGGTAACGGTGCGAGAACTGAAAGAAGAAAACGCACGTTTCAATCCTTGTTTTGGTGGATCGTGGTCTGGAAGGTGGGATTGGATATTGCAGCCGAAAAAGAATTAGGAGTTTCAATCCTTGTTTTGGTGGATCGTGGTCTGGAAGTTCAACGTGGTTTTTAACCGGAAAGGGCGACATGTGTTTCAATCCTTGTTTTGGTGGATCGTGGTCTGGAAGGGGTTGTCCAATCCCGATTTTGATCCACAGAAATATAGTTTCAATCCTTGTTTTGGTGGATCGTGGTCTGGAAGATTGCAGAAATAAATATATCTATTTCAGATTTGTAGTTTCAATCCTTGTTTTGGTGGATCGTGGTCTGGAAGATATCTTCTTCGGTCTTAGCATCTTTGGCATTGTCAGTTTCAATCCTTGTTTTGGTGGATCGTGGTCTGGAAGAATATCAAGTACTTCCCTTCCTTTTCGGATGGGGTTGTTTCAATCCTTGTTTTGGTGGATCGTGGTCTGGAAGACCCTTTGAAAATTGGGGCTACTTCATTTTTTTTGAGTTTCAATCCTTGTTTTGGTGGATCGTGGTCTGGAAGGCGGACGGGCATCGTTCTCGTGAAACCTCGTTGTTTGTTTCAATCCTTGTTTTGGTGGATCGTGGTCTGGAAGACGTAATTTAATTTATTAAATTGTATCCCAGATAAATAACAGTAATCTATAAAAGCATATTTCCCTTTTTTCAATATGTCAAAGAACCTGGTTTTGTATAATTTTCTATTCATTTCCGAAAGCATATCACTCTGTTTCTCAGTAAATTAAATACTATTTTACCTGTCCCTTCAATAAATTGCCACCCGTAACTATTTCACACATATGTTCCGATAAGTGCACCCGGCACAACGTTGTTTGTATTTTGTTGCTTTTGGGAAAACATTGTTTTTAATTATATCATTAACCTCTTTACACACCAGTCGGATTTCCGATTTGGCTTTTTCATCTATTGGTACTTCAACCAGCTTATTTGCAGATCGTGTGTAAACCAGGAAACCTTTTTCCACCTTTTTCTGAAAATTACCTTCAATCAGTACGGCGTAACATTCCAACTGGGTACGGTACGTTTCATATACCCTGTTTTCAAATTTAGCAAATTTATAATCAAGCGGGGCCATTGTCCCATTGTTTAAAAGCAGGACTTCATCAACCTTCCCGCGCAATAAATCATTGGCCAAGTACTGGTCGGGGTATTTCTCAGCCACGCCTATCCGTTTCCGCAGGTAGTCTTTGTTTCGCTCCAGTTTCCGGTCGTGCACCTGCCTCCCCTTTTCTACCTTGTAATGCCGCTCTTCATATTGCGGGATACAAAGTACATATTCGAAATAAGTAAACCGTGGGCAATAGAGGTACTCAATAATATGTGACGGTGTGACTGACATCAGAAAAATAGTGCTCTAACTTCATCGGTAATCAGTTTCTTGTCGAAAGCTTGCCCCAACAAAGAGGTTTGCCTGAGTTCATTTTTGCTCATGGGGAAAATATAAACCGAATCGGTCTCCTCGTCAATCAGCTCTGTTACTTCCAGTTCCAGTGTATCCTTATCGTTATCTTCGAGGCTGCCAAGGAAAACCGATTTTTGCACCCTGTACAACCCTGCAAGTTTGCATTTTTTTGCTACTTTGGTGCGTGGCCGGTTATTTTTTATGTCGTACAATACCCAACAAATCATGATTTATGTATTAATTGGTTAGCAAACTGGTGGGCATCCATCTGCATGGCGTTCATGCGGGTTTGGTTGCGCCCCTTGTAACGGATTTTATCTTCATCCAGAAATTTCATCAGTGACTGCACCAACAGGTTCTTTCCTTCAGCATTTAGACTTATGCCGTTTGTAATGGAATCGGTATGGCTGTCATTAACCTTCTTTGCAGAGAACAGTTTAAATACCACCTCGTCTGCATAAATACGGTAGGGCTCAATAAAATCGAACACCATACTTTTGGTGTTGTAGTCGTCGCGGTGCATAAAACCCACATACGGGTCGAGGCCGGCAATAACCAGCACTTTCTCCACGCGGCTGTACAACACTCCGTAAGCGTAATTCAGGAAAGCATTAAACGGGTCTTTGGCAGGACGAAAACTGCGTCCTTCAAACTGGTATCTTTCGTTTAGCAATGAACTCAAAACCTGAAAATAAACACGTCCGGCTGTGCCTTCGAAACCCCGGAGCGAACTATCGATTTCATCTATTTTTTGAGCTTCCTGTTTTTCAATCTTTATTTTTAAGGAAGAAATAATATCTACCTTTTCCTGGATAGTTTCGGCTGTGGCAGGCCGGTGGTTCTTAAGCCGTTTCAGAAACTCAACCTGATTATTCAACTTTGTAAACAGCCAACTCTTTATCCAAAATACTCCAATAGAATTCAAACTGGCATCGAGCTGTTGCTTGCGGATGCGGGAGGTACTTCCTGGTTTACTGTGCCAGAACCGGCCAATGGGCATTCCGTCGTATTCAAAAACAATAATATCGATGTTGTTTTTCATTGCCAGGATAATGGCATCGGTGCTGATAGCCGCGCCTTTGCTCATTAAAATGGAAGTTACTTTCTGACTGGCGAAGTGGTGCTTTTGTTTTTCTCCGCCAGTTGGCGGAAGGGTTACTTCAAATAATTCATCTTTTATGTGTACATAAGTTCCCCAAGTGTTAATGATTAGTTGCATGGTTTCAAGCTTTATTGTATTAGATGTACGGTGCCAAATCCGCGGCTGACGGCTTTCCCAATACCAGCCATTTCAGGTAGAAAAGCATTGGTGGTAAATTCGCCGTCGAAAGCCAGCATTGCCTGGTCTTTAAACCGGGTTTGTTTTTCAGTTACGCGTGTAATGGCCATTATACGTTCCGATGTACGAAACGACAGGCCTTTATAAAAACTCAATATATTGTTTTGCAACTGGCGGTTCAAAAATTGTGTTTTTGCATTCTCTTCCAGTTGTTGATATTTCCGGTGATTTTCCTGGTTCAACGCCATCCATAGCGTTTTGAATTGATAATTATAAAGTTGCTGATTTACTGTAAGGTCGTATTGTTTTTGCTGAATATTTTTTGCCAACACCAGGTATTGTTGTCCTTCAATATCGATTTCGCGGATTTTCAGGAACAGTGAAACCAGCAAATCTGCACCCTCCTGCAACCCAACCAATAGTGGCGTATTATCAACAACTTTGTATTGAACCAGCGGGTAAGCGTACCGCGTTTTGCCATTCTCATAATGGTTGTGCAGCAAGGGTGAATATTCTTTAAACAGATTGCCAAAATAACCGCGTAGTTTATGTGCATCGCGGGTTTGCAAATGTATATCGGGAAATTGGATGATGGTTTGTGTGATTTGCATAATATTACAACATATAAATTGTATTGGTCTGTTGGCGGATAAAACCTGTCTTTTCATTATAATAATTATCAACCACTTCGTTCTCTATTACTAACAGTGATTGGTCAAATTCATTTATAGCTTTAAGTCCAATTGCCAAATAATTTGGAATAGTAATGATTCTTTGTTGAAAAGCAGTCTTGAAATTTTCGTCAAAATCTTCTTTTGTTATTTTTCCTGTAATCTTTTTAAAGTAGTTTTCTCTAAGTAGTTTTGAAAAATTATCAGTTTCAATAAAAATAGCTACTGTATTTTGACTTTCTTCAATTATATGAAAACTGGACACAGGACGTTCATCTATGGTTACTTCGCCATCGTATCGAAGCGTTTTCATTGATTCAAATATTTTATTATAATTTGAGAATGAACTTCTGGAAGCAACATTGTCAAAATAGCTATCAATTAAATCTAAATAACCCTCTTCGAGAAATTCGTTTTTGGTTCTTAACGCACTTTCAGCCTGGATACTTGTAATTTGACCGTATATCTTTTTTGCATCGCCGAAATCGACAATGTAAAGTGGAGAATGCTGTTTCTCTGAATTGTTGTTTCGGTTGATACGGCCTGCCACCTGAATAATTGAATCAATTGGACCTAAATCACGAAATCCCATATCAAAATCAAGATCGACTCCAGCCTCAACAACTTGGGTCGAGACTAAAATTGGTGCTTTACCATTTGAGATTTTCGATTTTATCAACCTAATTCGTTCAGCACGATGGGCTGGAATGATATTGGTAGATAAATAATAAATGGGATTTTTAAATCCTTGTTCCCCTATATATTCTGAAATTTTATTGAAGATTTCAATTGAACGGTTTACAGTATTGCAAACTATAATACATGATTTCGATGGATTCCATTTTTCTTGAAAAATTTGTTCAAGAAATTCACTGCCAACATCATCAATAAATTTCACATCTAACAATGGAACTATTTTGGTTCTTTTAAAAAGGGCAAAAATCTCTTTGTTTGATTTCAATAACTCTACTGGGTTAACTGTTTCACCTTCTTTATTAAGGATTTCTTGTTGTGCCAGTTCAAATATTTTTGGTTTGGTCGCAGTCATCAAAATGATTCTTGTATTCAAGAATTTTGAAAGAAAATAAAGAGTAGCTCCAATTAAAGGCATTTGATCTAGGCGTAAAGTCTGTACCTCATCGAGTATTACAATTGAATTTACAAAATGATTGAACTTTTTTAATAATTTATTTCTGTGTCCAATCAATGTTTCAAAAAATTGCACAAACGAAGTAATTATTATATCGCCCTGCCAAGTATCAACCGACATTAGTTTCTGGTTATAATTTTGTTCTATATCATCATTGTTTTGTTTCTCATTTTTTCCAAAAACATCGGCGTACTGATAGTGTCCTATTATTTTTATATCATCGGAAAGCGTTAATTTATATTCACTCAAAGCTTGTTCTATGATATTGATAAACGGCAAAGCGTAAAGAATCCGAGATTCGTTACCCGTTTTGCTTTTCAGCTTTGTTTTTAGTTTCAACGCAAAATCCAGTGCTGTCATTGTTTTGCCTATGCCAGTGGGAGCCGTTAGCGTAAACACTTTGTGACTTAAAATATCGTCTTGTTCAATATTTGAAACTACCTCTGCCCTACAAAAATTTCTTATTTCATTATTCGACAAATCAATGAGCTTACTTTCTTCCAACAAATACGGTTTACCAAAACGGTTGTCAACCGAATTTTCTGAAATAGGCTTTAAACAATACTGAAAGGTGTCAGATGCATCCAATTTATCAGCTTCGGTAAGCAAAGAAAAAAGATAATTTACCAAAAAATAATCGCGGATGTTAGCTTCCTTTTTTACCCAAATCTTAAATGACCTTCTTATTTCACTCTCATCAGGATAATTTAAGTGTGAATTCAAATTTGGGGTTTCCAACTCATTTTCAATTTGTGATAAAAATTTTTGAATGTCTCTTTTTTGTTCGTTAAAAATGTGTTGCAACTCATCATTAAAAACTTTTGGAAAATCCAAAATATCGCAAAGTTGGGTATGGTGCCGAAAAATGATAAATAAGGAAATCAGTGCCAGTTTTTTATCTAAGGGTTTCAATAAATTGAAAGCTGTAATACCACCAATTCGTGCATGTTGTTTTAAAATTCCGTTAACCGTTCCTTTTTTCAATAAATAATTTTGGAAAAAAGAAGTGTATTTACCAAAATCGTGGAAACGAACGGTAAGTTCAACCATTCTACTCAACAATTCTGGTTCAAGTTCAAAATCCACATTCTTTGATTGAGCATATATCGCTTTTTCCAAAGTACCTCCAATGTGATCACAAAGCAGTTTTGAACCTGCGGTGAAACCGTTTTCATTTGTTTTGCTATGTGAATAAAATATCATACATCCATAAATTGAAACGCAATTTTCCCTTCTGGTAAACTCAATTGAATAGAAGGTAAGTTAAGCTTTACCCGCAACGGATTTGTGGAAGTGGAAAATAACAATCGGTTCATTTTTCTCACTTCCCTGTTGTTGTTTCCAACAAAATCGCCAGGCATCATATCCTCTTCCACAAAGTTGTAATTACCAAAATCTTCTTTGTCAAACTTCAAATCTTTAACATGGTCTACGGGAATTGCAGAGTGAATTAGAGAGTAACTGTTTGGTTCGAATTCATTGCCTACACTTGCATCGTTTAAAAACACATCATTTATTGTTGCACCAAAATTGGCAACTCCAAGTGTAATGTTATACACAGGATTCAAATTCAGAAAATGGATTTTTATATTTTCAAATATTTTTTTCCCTTGCTTAGTAGGCGAAATAAACACTTGATACACAACTTCGTCTTTTGTCAAGTTCCATCCGCTAACGACCTCAAACGGAGTCTGAATCCTACCACCCTCACCACGAAAATCTGAAGACATCTTTTTCGATAAATCGCCAAGTGTTTTAATGCTCAAAAAATTCAGTCGATGGAATGATTTTTTGAGCGGCGTTAAAACCCGAACGCCAAAATGGATGTTTTCAGAAGCAAGCAATTCATAGTAGCTGTCGCGTTCCATCCCCATAGCCGCAGCTACCATCCCCATTAGGGTTGTCCTTGGGGGAATGGTAAAACTGAAAGCAGTATTGTTGGCGTAGTATTTTCTGAAATGAGCTAATTTTCCGCTTATTTTGAAACATAAAACTTCCATTTGCTCTTATTTTGTTTCGTTTAAATCAGCAGATTTTTTAATGATAACCTCTTTAATTTTTTTATCTGTGCCTTTGTTCTCATTAAGAACATTCATCAATTTGTCAATATTGAAATTAAGATCAGAAAATTTCCGAACTTGTTTGTCGGCTAATTTTTCTTTGGTTTTAACTTCAACCAGATTTCGCAAATCGCCAAACTGCCCATTTGAAATACCTTCATTATATACCACTTCAACATAAAGCTTAGGATATTGATTTAGTTTGCTACGAGTAGGGTTTGCTGGAACAGCTTCCCAAATTGAATTTCGAAATTCCTGAACATCGTCCTCTGTTAAACCCGTAATTTTGGCCATGTTTGCATTGATTGTTCCGTTAAATCCCAAAAGACTGTAATGTACCCGATAATCTTTCCCGAACGTGCTGCTATCGTCATTCATGATTGTAACAATCGAACTGGAATCCATTAATTCTACTTTATTGAACGAATACCCCCAATTGATTTGAATTGGTCCGGTGTATGCTTTAGTGAATCCACCAACGGCAAATGCGCTTCCGAACATCCTGATATCAATGAATTTTTCCCTTACCAAATACGCAAGCAACTCATAATTAACAGTTTTGTGTTTGAACTTCTTGTCCGTTATTACAGCCCAAACCTTTTCAGAGTCTTTTTCACCGGCAATAATATCTTTATATACTTTGAGTGCTTCTGGATTATTGGAAAAAACATTTTCCAATTCAGTTTCATTTTCAACTGTACGTTTTACCACTGCTTTTAATTTGCTGTCAACACTTACTTTGGAATCTCCTTCCATGTCAACAAAAATGCATTCATCATCTGTTTGCGCTTTAATGTAGTCACGGATATAACGTTTCAGCCGGGTGTCTGTCACAAGATTTGTGCTAGTGTCATAATCCATTCTGGGTTTGTTTTCCTGATCAGGATCACCATTCGGGTTGCATTGTATCGCTTCATAAATAAAAAGAAAATCTGATGAGTTGTTAATAATATTCTTCATTTTGTATGGTTTAAAAGTTGATTTATATTTTCTTCTATTTTTTCAAATGTCTCAGCTTCGCTTTTCGAAATACCAAAAGAATAACCAGTTAGCAGAAAGAAAACAGCTTCTTGCGGATTCATTTGCCATTTATTAAAATCAAACAATTCCCCAAATTTCCGATCAGCAAAAACCACTTTACCTATTTTATTGTACTGCTTGGCTTTTTCTACAAGTGAAACTCTTAACCGTAGAATATCATCAATGTCCATTCCGTGAAAATTTACCTTTTCGATAACAGTTTTCTTTTTTTCTTTTTGAATAAACTCTACAGTATTAAGCATCCGTCCCAAATAAAACATCGCCTGCTGGTTTTGACTAAAATTCATCTTCACGAAAAAATCGTGAATTGCCTGGTCGTATTTATTGCCCAGTTCTTCATTGGTCAAAGTATTTTCTTCGTGCATATCAATAAGATTTAATTTTTTAAGTACTTCAATAAAAGCCAAATATTTATATGTGCTATTTCGGATTGAGAAATAGAGATAATCACTTGATGATTTATGTACGTTGGTGTAACTCCTGTACCTCTCGTAATAATGACAGAGAATTAGCTCGCAGTAATAAGAGAAAAGCTTTTCTTTTTCAATCTTCCGGTTCTCAAGTATACTTTTGAAAAGTGTTAAGGCTTTGTTCTTTTTCTCTTTGTCCTTTCTTATTGGTATCAATGAGTATACTGAATTTAAGTTAAAGCCCTTTGGTGCCCCATATTCAGTAATAATAGTATTCCAATCAAATCCTTTTACTTCTAAAAATTTGACATGAGTCTCCCTAAATATTTTAATTATTTTTTGGAAGTGAAAACTGCTTACATCTTTTATTAATTCCGTTGATTTAAAGAAATTACCATCGGATTCATAAGCTAGGAAATTTAACCAGTAAATACCTCCAACTTCATCATTTATATTCTCCACAAAGAATTCCAAGTCCTCTAATCCGAAAAGTAAGTCACTTTTCGTTCTGATTTCATTTAGGGTTAGTTCCATGTCCATATCTGCACCTTCCTGGAATTGCGGAATAATCACATGATCTATATTGGCAATTCTAACCCTTAGTTTTCCTTCGTTAAGCAAATAATTTGATGCATAGTCCAATTTCTCTTGATTGCTTAAACTTACCTGATAGTTTTTCGCAAAATGACCTTTATCAAAGTTGGATGCATAGTTTTTTGTTTCTTCTACAAACATTTTGTTTAAGCTAAAACGGCTGGAAAGATTTAAATTTTCGACATCTGTTTGTTCTGTACCGCTGGCATAACAGAGTTTTGGCATTTCTATCCTATCGCTTGTAGTTGATTGACCGCTTGCTTCTTTCAAAAATCTTTTTTCGAGATATGCTAAAAATTCAGGGATTTCAAAAAAATACTTCAATGAATCTCCAAAGAAAATTGTGCTTTTTATTGCGACAGTAAGTAGAACCAATTTTTGGTTATTTGAAAAACCTAAATATTCCTCTATTGACTTAACTTTTAATTCTTTTTCACCATTCTTTTTTTCAACAGTAAATTTCTGCCAAAATATATCTCTAAGAAGAAAAATTGAATCTAAAAGACTTTTTATATCGTCGGTTATCAAATTTGAATCTAAGTTTTTAAGGGCTTCTAAAAGCTCTCCATTAAAAGTTTCAACTCCTTCTTTTCCAAAAAAGGTCTTATAAATCTGTCCGATTTTTTCACCGGAAACAGTTGTATAAAAAGCTTTGTTATTCCCTCCCTGAATTTTAATAGCTTTCCACTCACTCAAATATTTCGGGTCGTATTCAAGCAAGTTCTCACCGCTTACAACAATATCATTGTTATCTAAATCAAAAATTATCGGGAGAATGTAATTTTTGATTATATTTCCCTTTTGGTCTTCAGTTTTAATTTTAGGCGGCTCAAGAAAGCGGTCCCATTCACTTTTCCCTTTGCTCTGCCATTCTCCTATTTTTAGTAATGTGTTAAGCATTTTAGTTCAATTTTATTCAAAGTAAATTAATACCACTCCACAAATTGTGGAGTCGGAGTGTAAATGTTTGTCTTAAAAAATGTATGCGTTACATATCTCGCAGAAATCGCTAACAAGTAACTCTTGATTTGTACACCTGCATTTTCGAATACTATTATCAAATCCTCTTTCATAATTATAATATTCAATTGGTGACAGCTCCTTACAATAGGGGTTGCTCGTATTCTCATTGTTTTGTTCAGATTCTTCTTCCTCTGTACAAAATTCATTATCTTTGTTTATCATCTAACAGCCTTATTTAAGGTTGAAAACTAAGCAGGACTGAAGGGCTCAATCAACAGTTCTGCTTTTTTATTCAATCCTTGTTGTAAATGGAAAAATAAATCAATTCATCAACTCATTTCATTAATAATTTCAATTCTTGTTAATATGAACTTTTCCAAAAGTAAAGAATCGAATTCACAAATCAAAATTTTATATTATTGAAAAGAGTTAAAATATTGTTTACTTTCTTTTCCACAAACTCCCTAAATCCATCATCACCTATAAGCCGGATATCTTCGGCAACGCCCAGCACAAACCGTCCCGGGCCTTCGTATTTAGCTACCAGAGCTTTAAAACAAAAACGGTTTTGTGCAATTTCGATAATGTATTTTTCGGTTAGCGGATATTCTTCGACCAGTAAATTCCGCGCCCGCAGGTTGAGTTCAAATCCCACCTGCTTATTGAGTTCACCTGTATTTCGAAAAACATCTACAGGAGTAGAGTGGTGCAAACGTTCAAATTCCCAGCTAAATGGAGTTTCCAGTACATCTTCCATCCGGCAGGTTTTAAATTGGCGGTTTTTCTTTACATCGGTGTCGTAAGCCCACACAAGGTTAAAATCATCTTTAAACTCAAACGGTTCTACCCGGCGGTTGCGTACGGTCTGGCTGTTGCCCGATGCATAGTTTTTCAGCAACACCTGTTTTTTGTTTTTTATGGCATTATTCAGAACAGATACAATTTCCGTTTTTTCCTTTTTCAGGTAGGCTTCCACGGCTTTGTCCTGATTCAAAAAGGCTACCAGTTTTTGTTTTAAACGTTTGGCTGGAAGGGAGTGCCCTTCAATGGCATCGATACTTTTGGCAAGAATGTACGCCTCCTCTTCGGAGAAGTGAAGCAGGTTGTCCAGTACATATGTGGTCTTATCTTCGGCTTCCACCCAATATTTCCCATCTTTTTGCCGGAGGTTAAAACCAATATTCATTAACTCGTTACGATAATTATAAAATGCCGATTCTCTGATGTCGAGAAAATCGGTACACTCTTTCCTTGTTTTGGGGAGCTTCCCGAAAGGAAAAACAACAGCCGGAGCAGCCTGAATGCTTTGTTATCGTGGGGCATAACTTTTGATTTGAACTTATGCCCTTAAAGTTAAAAAATATATTTATCCAATGTAGCCTGCCTATGAATAAATCACCATTCGTCAAAACAATAGAAGTACAAACTACATATTTATCATGTCAACCAACTGTAAAAGACCAGATTTCCATGGCCCCCTCTTGGTCGGCCTGCAGGGATTCGAATATTGTTTTGATATTGACTGTATATCAGTAGATTAGACCGCTTCTTGAAAACCAGGTCACCTTATAGTTCGCATGCATCATAACACATTCATTATGACGAAGTTAAAACATTTTTTTATAAAAATAAAAAGGAATTATATGCAATCTAAGAAAGAAGTGTTTCCCGTAATTTCCATGCCTGGATATGACGGATACCTCTGTTCGATGATAACGAAATGTCGTCTAATGAAACAACGGCTTTTTCATAATTGTCAGGGATTGCTTCCAGTGGTGCGTATTCACGCCGTATAGTCTGCTCATCAACCAAAAGATAAGTGCTTTGAAGATAGATAAGCCTGTCCCCTTTTTTTGCCACAAAATCAACCTCTTTATTACGCATCGCTCCAACATAAACTTCATATCCTGCCCGACGGAGCTCCAGATAAACAAGATTTTCCAGTTTATACCCCATTCCATATCCAAACCCGGGATAAAGATAATTTTTGAATGATAAATCGTTGATATAATACTTGCAGTTGCCCGAAATCGTCTCCTTGCCCCTTATGTCATAACGTTCAGCTTTGTGTATCATAAACGCATCTCCGATGTAACCAATGTAATTGGCAATGGTATCATAAGTGGTTTTTCTCCCGTTGCTCCTGAAATAGTTTGAAATATTGGCTATGGATACCAGGTTTGAAGCATTGTTGACCAGGTAAACAAAAATGTCTTCCAGGAGTTTTGGGTCTTTAATGCTGTGGCGTTGGATAATATCGCGTAACAATACGGTGTCTTTTATTGCGGATATATAATTCCGTTTGGTCTCGTCACCGGGCAACACGAACAATTCGGGCAATGCCCCGCTCTCCATGTAATCAATGTAGCTCTGTCTGGTTGTTTCTTTTTGGGTTATACCGGTATATTCTGTATAACCGAAAGGGAATACTTCGAAATTGACATAACGACCGGAAAGTAATGTTGCCAGTTCGGTTGAAAGCATTTTTGAATTGGAACCGCTTAAAAATATCTCATAACTTTCAACAAAATCCTGGGAATAAGAATTAACAAGATGTTCCCACCCCGTAATGTTTTGCACTTCATCGATAAAAAGCCAAACCTTACCTTCAGGCTTAAGTCTCTCCCTGTACAACTTCAGGAGCATTTCAAGGTCTTTATAATCGCTGATAAAATCGAAATCGGTAAATTCCTTGTTAATATAAAATATATTCTGGGGATTTACCCCTCCTTTAATCAATTTGTGGGCTATCTGCCGGAGAATATAGCTCTTACCTGTACGTCGCTGACCAACCAGTACTTTTATAAGTTTACTGCCTGTGTAATCAAATATTTTGTCCGTATAATCTTTTCTGTAATATCCCATTTCAGGAACATTTCCGTCCCAAAAATTATATTTTCCTATTGCTGCGAAATATTCTTCCATGGCCGAATTTATTTACACAAATATAACAATATTCTTTTATGCTCGAAAATCTCACACAAATATGAGTATGTAATATTCTTTTATAATGTTGATTATAAAGGAGGTTCGTGTACAATTTATATCCGTAATTGATTTAACTAAATCGTAGGTAAATTTAACAGATCACAATCCTCATTCTTTTCAATAATTTGGATTTCCAGATTAGAAATACTCCGGAAATTAAAATAAACCATTAAAAAGGCCACCTGACGGCCCACCCGAAAAGATCCATTTCATGTTAAAGCATAACAAATAGAACTATACCATAATCTTCACGTGGAAACTGGCTATTAATGGTCTAAAATGATATGTTAAAAAATCAAAAAAGTCCATAAACACTGATGTTTACGGACTTTTGATATCCTTTGAATTCCCTCTTGGTCGGCCTGCAGGGATTCGAACCCTGGACCCGCTGATTAAGAGTCAGCTGCTCTGCCAACTGAGCTACAGGCCGAGATTGAAAAATTTGTCAAAAAATATTACTTGCGCAATAATCCTACCCCCTGGCCTTGTACAAAGATGTAGGCCGAAATAAAAGCAGGTGTGCAAACTTACAATAATATTGTTTTGACAAAAAATTTCTTTCCATTAAAGTTTTAAAATTATAGGTTTGCTAGGTTTACTTTCATTATTTAACCTGTCGAGTACCGAAATCCTGACCTCATATTTTTTCTTCCTTTTGTTCCTCCTCTCAAATTTATACTTATCGCCTTTCAGCAAAACGATAAAAGTTTCAGGCGGTTCTGTACCAGATGGGACCTTTTCGTTAAAATAAATAAAGAAACGAGTTGGTTCATCCATCTCATTCAGGGCAGGAGGAACTTTCCATTTTACTTTTTTCCCGTTTTTTCTGATTTTGCGTACAGGTTGAGGGGGGATACTGTCGAGCCACGGCATTGGCGGAACAAGTGCCGGGGCCTTATAAAAATGGTTTTTCAAGCTGTCCTGGAACCCCATTAAATCGCGCATGAAATGTTTGCTGCTGTAAAATGCAGATCCGCCAATCCCTTTTATTTCCCGGATGGTTTGTATCTGCATAGGGAGTTCGCCAGGCAATGACCATTCCTTTATTGAAGATGCCGGGTTGCTTTTATATACACCATGCCCAATGTACATAGCCCGTCCGTAAGCATGATTCCCCCACCAGTTTGCAAGCAGGTCAAAATCAACCAGGGGGTGGCCAATCTTCCAGTACAATTGTGGCAGGCAGTAGTCAATCCAGCCCTCTTCCTGCCATTTAATTACATTGGCATATAACTGGTCGTAGTTTGTTGTCCCTGCTTTTGTGCCAGACCCCATCGGATCATCGGCTTTGTTCCGCCAAACGCCAAAAGGGCTTATCCCGAATTTCACCCAGGGTTTAACCGATTTAATAGTGTCATTCAACATTTTAATTATCATGTCAACATTTTCGCGCCTCCAACCGGCTTTGTCATCATTAAGGAAACTACGGTTGTAAAGTTTAAATGAGGCGGTATCTGGAAATTCTTCTGCCAGTGGGTACGGATAAAAATAATCATCGAAATGGATGGCATCCACATCGTAACGCGAAACGATGTCTTTTACTACCCTTGCCACAAACTCGCGAGTTTGTGGCAACCCAGGATCAAAATATAACTTATTGCCATATTTCAGTATCCACTCTGGGTGTCCAAAAGCTATGTGATCCCCTGCCAATGGTTCTTTTACGTTTTGGGAGACACGGTATGGGTTTAGCCAGGCGTGTAATTCCATGCCGCGCTTATGGCATTCGTCAATCCAAAACTTTAACGGGTCGTAAAATGGGACAGGAGCTTTTCCCGGTGTGCCTGTAAGGTATCGCGACCATGGTTCCAGCTCCGATGGATAAAAAGCATCTGCGGCCGGGCGTACCTGTAAAATAATTGTATTCATCCCCAAGTCTTGGTGCATGTCAAGGATATCAACAGCCTCTTTTTTTTGCTGTTCGGAAGAAAGCCCAGGAGAAGAGGGCCAGTCGATATTGTTCACGGTTGCCACCCATGCTGCACGGAATTCATATTTGGGACAAACAGGTTGAGCGCTCACTGCCAAGGCAGCAAACAGTGAAAAAAACACAAATACCTCTCTCATACTACGCCATTGAATGAAATACAAAAATAGTTATTCCTAATTCAGCAGGAAACCGAAGGATATGAATTTATTGAAAAAATCCGTCAGAAATACCCTTTTCAATATACAGTTTTATCAGATAATGGATTAAACTTGGGGATTGTTATGAAAGAGCCTATGCAAGGATTGATTGCATTTCACACAAATAATTAAAGCCCGTAAATATAGGCCAGCGTAAAACCAAGCACAAGATGCCGGGATTCAATGCCCGGTTCACAGCGTGCCACTAGCCCCACTGTGAACAAGTGCCATAAACATTAAACACCAACTTGTATCCCCGTCACCAAAGGCGAAGATATTGTTGCCGCTGCATGGCTGGATTTTATTTCACCATTCACGTAAAAAAAAAGTAATATCTTTGCCTAACAATGTTGTTTTTATTAAATTTACTATAAGAAAAGCAAGATTAGCAATAATATTTCAAAAACATCATCGGGCTTACCGTCCTGGTAAGTTTGAGGTTTATTAGGTTTAGTTGGTTTAGGTTAGTTCCCGAAAGGGACAAAAAAGGCTGTCGATGGGCAGCCTTTTCCTTTATGGGGCAATAATACCAGAAAGTAAAAATTAACTTTGTCAAAAAAAAAAGAAGATGAAAACACTAATTAAAGATGCAACGATTGTTAACGAAGGTTTAAAATTTAAGGGCAACGTATTAATTAGTGGTGACAAAATAGATAAGATATACCCCCATCGCTTGCCAATTGGCTTCGTTGCAAAGGGCATAAATGTCATTGAAGCCGAAGGCTTGTTGCTTATCCCCGGGGTTATTGACGACCAGGTTCATTTTCGCGAACCCGGGCTTACACATAAGGCGGAAATAGCAACAGAAAGCAAGGCTGCCGTTGCCGGAGGCGTAACTTCTTTTATGGAAATGCCAAACACCAATCCGCAGTCCACCACTCAAGAAGAACTCCAAAAAAAATACGATAGGGCAGCTAAAGTTTCGCCTGCTAACTTTTCTTTTTACATGGGCGCGACCAACAGCAACTTAGGCGAGGTGCTGAAAACAGATCCGTCAAAAATATGTGGCATTAAGGTTTTTATGGGCTCTTCTACCGGCAACATGCTGGTTGACGACCAAGAAACGCTGTCGGGAATATTCAAGAACGCGCCAACGCTTGTCGCCACACATTGCGAAGACGAAGCAACAATCCAAAAAAACATTGAAATTGCCCGTAACCGCTATGGCGAGAATGTGCCAATTTATGAACATTGCAATATCCGAAGCGATGAAGCCTGTTACATTTCATCGTCGAAAGCAGTAAGTTTGGCTTCAAAATTCAACACGCGCCTGCACGTCCTGCACTTGTCTTCGGCAAAAGAGATGGCGCTTTTTAGCACAGGAAAGGTAAAAGACAAAAAAATTACGGCAGAAGTATGCGTGCACCACCTTTGGTTCGACGAAACCTATTATGGCACTTACGGCACCAGGATCAAATGGAACCCCTCGGTAAAAAGCAAAAAAGACAAGCAGGCTCTTTGGGAGGCTTTGCTAAACGACAAAATAGACGTAATTGCAACCGACCATGCCCCGCACACTATTACAGAAAAGGACAGCACATATTTCAATGCGCCTTCTGGCGGTCCATTGGTCCAGCATTCGCTGGTTGCCATGCTCGAAATGAGCAAAAAAGGTTTCATAAGCATTGAAAAAGTCATCCAGAAAATGTGCCATGCACCCGCCGATTTGTTCAGGGTCCACAAGCGCGGGTATGTCCGCGAAGGGTATTTTGCCGATTTGGCCTTGGTCGATCCCAATAAAAGCTGGGTTGTCTCGCCCAAAAATATCATCTACAAATGCAAGTGGTCGCCTTTTGAAGGGACAGAGTTTTCTCACCAGGTAGTTAAAACTTTTGTTAATGGCAATTTGGTGTACGACAATGGGGAAAATCCCAGTGAAGCAAGAGGGAAACGACTGCGGTTTGATGCTTGATATTTTTGATTTATATTTGCGCAAAATTTAGGATTTGGAAACTGAACAGTTTCTTTCATATTTCAAGGGGCATAAAAATTTTGCTGAAATCAAGAAAACATTGGATGCCCCCCCGGGTAAAAAAGTTTACCTGCAAGGGTGTATTGGCTCTTTTAGCACCATTTTGCTGGCCAACCTTTTCAAAAAAACACAAAAGAACTTTGTAGTTTTACTGAACGACAAAGAAGAAGCCGCTTATTTTTACGATGATCTAAACAACCTTGGTTACGGCGGGAACACGCTGTTCTTCCCTTCGTCATACAAACGTTCAATACGTTACGGTTCTCCTGAACAAGAAAACATAGTGCAACGTACCGAAGTGCTGAACAAATTGTTAAAGAAAGAACGGCCATACTTGTTGGTTACAAGCCCCGAAGCAGCAGTTGAAACAGTAATCTCCCAGTCTAACCTCGAAATCAACACATTACAGGTTGGCAAAGGCGACAAGATCTCAATTGAATTCATCAATGAATTTCTTTACGAATACGGTTTTGAACGGGTTGACTTTGTATATGAAGCGGGGCAGTTTTCTGTACGCGGCAGCATTGTCGACATATTTTCCTTCTCAAACGACGACCCATACCGCATCGACTTTTTTGGCGACGAAGTTGACTCTATCCGGAGTTTCGACATCGACACCCAAACCTCAAAAAAAACATTAGACAATATTACGATAGTCCCCAACATACACGACAATGAAATTGAAGGGCAACGTATTTCGCTGATAGAGTTTATAAACGGCGAAAATGTTTTCATCGGCAACAACCTTGGGCAGTTTTTTGATTTTGTGGACGAAATGCACAGGCAAACAATCATTTCGAGGCCTGAAGCCGAAAACATAAAGGGACTTATTGTTGCCGGCAATGTTTTGAAAAAACAGTTACTGGCAGAAACTGTTTTCGATTTTGGGAGCGACTGGGCTTTTGAACCGGACAAGACATTTGATTTTTCAAATTCAAAGCAACCAACATTCAACAAGAATTTCGATTTGTTGGGCGAAAACCTTGTCGGACATAAAAAAGACGGATATGAAATTTTTATCCTCTCGGCCAGCGAGAAACAAATAGGACGACTAAATGCCATTTTAAACGACAACGGCAAAAATGTGGATTTTGTCCCGGCAAATTTTGTTTTGCACGAAGGTTTTGTTGACAACGATTTGAAAATTTGTTGCTACACCGACCACCAGATCTTTGAGCGTTACCACCGCTTTAAGTTGAAAAGCCGTAAAGCACAGCGAGAAGCCATATCGTTAAAGGAACTCAACAAACTCCACCCCGGCGACTATGTTGTGCACATAGACCATGGGATAGGGCAATTTGCCGGGCTGGTAAAGACCGAAGTCAACGGCAGGGAGCAGGAAGCAATACGCCTGGTTTACAAAAACAACGACTCGTTGCTTGTGAGCATCCACTCGTTGCACCGCATATCAAAATATAAAGGCAAGGAAGGTGCGGAGCCAAAGATAAACAAGCTGGGCACAGGTGCGTGGCAAAACATGAAAAACCGCACAAAGGCAAAGGTAAAAGACATTGCCAAAGACCTTATCGCCTTGTATGCCAAAAGGAAAGAGGAAAAAGGCTTTGCCTTTTCGCCCGACAGCTATATGCAGGACGAGCTTGAAGCGTCTTTTATCTATGAAGACACGCCCGACCAGGAAAAAGCTACAATTGCCGTAAAAGAAGACATGCAAAAAAGCATGCCCATGGACAGGCTGGTGTGCGGCGATGTTGGCTTCGGAAAAACAGAAGTTGCAATAAGGGCTGCGTTTAAAGCTGTTGCCGACAGCAAACAGGTAGCTGTGCTTGTGCCTACAACAATACTTGCCCTTCAGCATTACAAAACTTTTTCGGAAAGGCTTGCCGATTTCCCAGCAAAAATAGAATATGTAAGCCGCATGAAATCGGCCGCCGAAATAAAAGATGCCTTAAAAGATCTTACTGACGGGAAAATTGACATCATAATAGGCACTCACCGTTTGGTGAGCAAAGACATAAAATTCAAAGACTTGGGGCTTTTGATTATCGATGAGGAACAAAAATTCGGGGTCTCGGTAAAAGAAAAACTGAAACAGTTCAAGGTAAATGTTGACACGCTTACCTTAACGGCGACACCTATACCGCGCACGCTCCAGTTTTCGTTGATGGGCGCGCGCGATTTGTCGATTATACAAACACCGCCGCCCAACCGCTACCCTATCGTGACCGAAATGCATGGGTTTAACGACCAATTGATAAGGGAAGCCATACTGTACGAAGTGGAACGCAACGGGCAGGTATTTTTTATCCACAACAGGGTACAAAATATTTACGAAGTAGAAGACACTTTGAAACGGATTGTGCCTGGCATAAAAACCGTGGTAGGCCACGGGCAAATGGAAGGGCCTAAACTCGAACGGGTAATGCTCGATTTCATAAACGGCAAATACGACGTACTGATAGCAACTACGATAATCGAATCGGGGCTTGACATACCCAATGCGAACACTATCATAATCAACCAGGCACAAAACTTCGGGTTAAGCGATTTGCACCAATTGCGCGGCAGGGTGGGAAGGTCCAACAAAAAAGCCTTTTGCTACCTCATAACCCCGCCGCTTTCGTCAATAAACACAGAAGCCCGCCGTAGGTTAAAAGCACTTGAAGAATTTTCCGACTTGGGCAGCGGCTTTAACATTGCCATGCAAGATTTGGACATCCGCGGGGCAGGCAACATGCTGGGAGCAGAACAGAGCGGCTTTATCGCCGACATAGGCTTCGAAACCTACCACCGGATACTTAACGAGGCAGTACAGGAACTTAAGCAGGAAGATTTCAAGGGCGTTTTTGAGACAGGCGTTGAAAAGCAGGCGCAGGCTTTCTTGAACATAAAATTCGTGAACGACTGCCAGATAGACACCGACATGGAACTGCTGTTCCCCGACAGGTACATCCCCGGCTCGTCGGAAAGGATGCTGCTGTACAGGGAGCTGGACAATATAGAGGACAAAGAACAATTGCAAAAGTTCGAGCACGACCTGACAGACAGGTTCGGGAAATTGCCGCCCGAAAGCCGCGAACTGCTCGAAGTTGTAAGGTTAAGGTGGAAAGCCATTGACTTGGGGATGGAAAAAGTTATCCTGAAAAATGAAAAAATGATTTGTCATTTTATTTCCGACCCGCAGTCACCGTTTTACCAGTCTGATGATTTTATAAAAATCGTACAGTTTGTCCAAAACAACAATTCCGACGGCAGTTTAAAACAAAATGCCCAAAAACTTACGCTTTCTTTCCCTAACGTCCCGAATATTGAGACCGCAACCTATATCCTTCAAGAAATTATTGACGGGCTGCACAAGTTTAAATAAAAAAAAACAATAAAAACATATCCTATACGCAACCATCCTATAAAAATCTTATCTATATTAAGATGAATTAGCAGGGAGTATCCGTAATGGATTGTATATTAAAATACATATGTGAAACAATTAACTATTTTTATTATGAAAAGATTATTTTTTTTAAAAAACAGCTTGTTGGTTTTTACGTTGATTTTTGCGTTGGGGGCATGTAACGATGACGGAGACGACTCCTTTGACGCAATATCTGATGTAATTTTCGTGCATAAAGTGATTGATAACACCACTGTAACCGGGGTTGCATATTACGCTTATGGGAACAAAACTTTATCTTCTGCATCGGTAACCTTGCCAGATGGGGGAGGCACTATTGACCTGGAAGCTTATGCCTCAAGCAGCTATACTTTTTTGAAAGAACCAGAAGACAGCGACTTTTCTTCTGAAGAGCCAAGCGAAGGCACTTATACTTTCAATATTAAAAGTTCGTCTGGGGACACGTTGAAGGTGAGCGACACACAAGATCTTTATGGGTTGTCTTTTGCCCAAATCGATTCAAGTAACTTTGACACGGAAAATAACTGGCTGTACATCGGATGGGGCGATGTTTCAGGCGCTGACAGCTATTCCGTAAAACTACTAGACGCTTCAGGCAATATTGTTTTTAACGGTTATACTATTGGCAGTGCAAATTCATATTACATTATAACTACATCTGCCAATTACGATGTGGGCGAATGGGAAAGCAATCCGGTCAAAGGGACAACTTATACGTTACGGATCCAAAGTACCAAATACGATTCGGGTTACACAAGCAGTGATTATATTTACAATGTCCAGGAAGCAAGTTATAGCGACTCAGCAATTGAATGGACACTAGATGACTAAAAAACAAAACAATCTAAAAAAGCTACCGGCACATGGTAGCTTTTTTTATGGAATAAAGGACCAGACATCTACAAAATACATTATTTAGTCTATAAAAAAGACAATACCATAGATAACTAAATATTTTTTCGGAACTTTAGTATGAAAATTGTTTGATGTTATGCATTAACATTTAAAAATTAAAGTCATGAAAACAATTAAATCCATACTTATTACAGCGATAATACTTACCACAGTAAGCCTTAACGCACAGGACAGGAGGAACACCGGAAGCAGGAACAATAAAAGTGTTGCAACCCAACAAAGAAAGGACAACAACAGCAGCAGGAATAAACAGGAAAGGACAATTACCGTAAATTCGAGGCCTTCAAAAACATATGACAAGGTTAACCGTTCGAATGTAAATTACAAAAAAGCAGATCCCAAGGTTGTTGCCGTTCGGTCAAGGGGGCAGTCAGGGATGAAAACGGTTTCGCACAACAGCAAGAATTATTATTACAACTCCGGGGTATTCTACAGGAAATACAATAACAACTTTGTAAAAGTTGCCCCGCCTACAGGATTACGGATCAGCATCTTGCCTGAAGGGCACATCAGGGTTGCAATAAACAGCAGGAATTACTTTTATTTTGAAGGGACCTTTTATAGGGAATCGGGCAATGAATATATTGTTGAAACACCTCCGGTTGGGGCAATCGTTTATGCTTTGCCAGCCGACTATGAAAAAGTGAATGTTGATGGTGCAATACTGTATGAATTCAACGGGATCCTGTACGAACGGGTAAGTTATAACGGGAAACGTGCTTATCAGGTAGTTGGATACCTTGACTGAATCAATAGCCGTTTAATGTAGCTATAAGGGGGCATCCCGCGAAAAATCTCATTTCGGGGCCGCCCCCCTACCCTAAAATTATATTTCCCGTATTTCAAAAAAAATGCCCCCTTTAATTCCTCGTCCAAACCAAAATTTGAAATGCCGCCGATAGCTGGCGCAAAATCCCCTCACTGCAAAGAGCTGATGCAACCCACTTTCTCTTTCAGATAAATAATGTCCATAAAACAGGGGAAATACCCCCCAAGTCACAATTCATCGGTTAAACAAGGGCATTTGCCCTATAAAACTTGAATTGAAAATTTATATGTCCTATTTTCGGGCTATAATTTTACCCATTTGAAAACAAGGACAGGATGGAAATTTTCAGCGCACAAAATGTAAATAAAGTTTTTGCTGCTACACAGGCATTGACCGATGTCAGTATCTCGGTGAAAGAACAAAGTATTTTTGGTTTGCTTGGCCCTAACGGTGCCGGTAAAACTACGCTCATCCGTATTATTAACCAAATTACCGCCCCCGATAGTGGGAAAATTTTTCTTGAAGGGAAGGAGATGACACGAGCTGATATTTCGCGCATTGGTTACTTGCCCGAAGAGCGAGGCTTGTACAAAAAACTTAAAGTTGGCGAACAGGCCATTTACCTGGCACAGCTAAAAGGGATGTCGCGAAACGATGCCGTGCGAAACCTGAAACACTGGTTCGAAAAATTTGATATAATGAGCTGGTGGAATAAAAAAGTAGAAGAATTATCAAAAGGGATGCAGCAAAAGGTTCAATTTGTAACCACAATTGTACATAAGCCCAAGCTGCTCATTTTCGACGAACCATTTAGTGGCTTCGACCCCATAAATGCAAACTTGTTAAAAGAAGAAATACTAGGGCTAAAAGAAGAAGGATCAACCATCATTTTTTCTACCCACAATATGGGATCGGTCGAAGAATTATGCGACCATATTGCTTTAATTAACAAATCGGTGAAGATAGAGGATGGGCCAACCAATGAAATCCGCGAAAAATATAAATCAAACATTTTTGATATAAAATACCGTGGCAATTTTAGCGATATTGATTTGGCACTGGGCGATGGATATACTATAATAGACCACTCGGAAACAAAAAAGGAAAATGCCTTGAAAGTGCAATACTATAACGGAAACTCAAATAACGATTTGCTGCGGGCAATTATGCCGTTGGCCGAAATACTTTCGTTCGAAGAGATTATTCCCGGCATGAACGATGTATTTATTAAAGCCGTAGAAAAAGCCAATAAACAATAAATTTTAAAATAAAATATTTAGGACATGAACAGCACATTCCTCATTTTAAAACAAGAATATTTAAAAAGGGTGAAGAAAAAATCCTTCATTATTTTAACTATATTAATGCCTTTGTTAATTGCAGGCGTTTATGCAATGGTATTTTATTTTTCGATGAAAGACGATACCGAAGAACGTGTAATTGCCGTTTACGACGAATCGGCACTCTTTTTGGGCGAATTTGGCGATAAAGGGACAACTCACTACCATTTTATTCCAGAAGAAGAATACCAAAAAATAAAATCAGACATCCGTTCGGGAGAGTATTATGGTTTGCTTTACATCCCACGCGATATTTATACCAATAACCAGGCGCAATTGCTTTCCGAAAAACAATTGCCCATGGAATTGTGTGGACAAATAGAACGGAAATTGAGCCGTTTTATTGAAAACGATAAACGGCAGAAAGTTATTCAGGATTCGGGTATCCCTGATTTAGAACAGCGACTGGCGCAAACCCGAACCTCGGTAAAATTAAATACCCTAAAGGTTTCAGAATCGGGCGAAGCGAAAAAAAGTTCATCGGTGGTGGCTTTTATTGCCAGTTATGCTATGGGATTTGTTATTTACTTTTTTGTGTTTATGTATGGTGCCATGGTAATGCGGAGTGTTATGGAAGAAAAGAAAAACCGGATAATAGAGGTGATTATTTCTTCGGTAAAACCCAGTCAGTTAATGGCAGGTAAAATTATAGGGACCGCACTGGTTGGACTAACCCAGGTTGCTATATGGATTGGCCTGGGAGCGGTGGCCCTTGTTGTTGTGCAAGGGTTTTTTACTCCCGAATCGGCACAGCAAATAGGGCAAAGTATTATGGAGTCGCAGGGTACAATAAACCCGGCAATGGCACAAGCTGCCAGCCCAAATAAGATGATGGAGGTAATAGAAATGATTAGCAACCTGAATCTTCCGTTAATATTGTTCTCTTTTGTATTTTATTTTTTGGCCGGGTATTTACTTTATAGCGCATTTTTAGGTGCTGTGGGTGCCGCAGTCGATAACGACGAAGATTCGCAGCAGATGGTACTCCCGGTAACTTTCCCGTTAATCCTTTCGATAATGTTGCTGTTTCCTATCGCACGAAACCCCGAGGGGCAATTGGCATTTTGGTGCTCGGTAATTCCTTTTACTTCGCCGGTTGCAATGATGGCACGTATTCCTTATGGGCTGCCAACCTGGGAGTTATTGCTTTCTATGGGGGTATTGGTGCTTACAACCATTGGGGCAATTATGGCTGCGGCAAAAATTTACCGCATTGGGTTATTAATGTACGGCAAAAAAGTAAATCTAAAAGAATTGATAAAGTGGCTGAGGTATAAGAATTAGAAATAAGAGGGGCAATCTTGACCCTCTTTAAGGGTTTTTGAAAACAAAAATAAAACACATGAAAGCAAATAATATCTTAGAAACCATAGGCAATACCCCTCATTTGAGGATAAACCGTTTGTTTTCCGAAAATTATGAGGTTTGGATGAAGGTAGAAAAAACCAACCCCGGGGGGAGTATGAAAGACCGGATTGCTTTGGCCATGATTGAAGGTGCCGAAGCGGAAGGAATTTTAAAAAAAGGGGATACTATTATTGAACCTACATCGGGGAATACCGGGATTGGTTTAGCACTGGTTGCTGCGGTAAAAGGATACCGGCTTATTTTAACCATGCCCGAATCAATGTCGCAAGAGCGTCGGAAAACATTGAAAGCACTTGGTGCCGAGTTGGTTTTAACTCCGAAAGAAAAAGGTATGGGCGGTTCTATTGCCAAAGCCGAAGAGTTGGCAGCCGAAATTTCGGGTGCATGGATTCCCCTTCAGTTTAGCAATCCTTTAAATGTCGATATTCACCGAAAAACGACCGCGCAAGAAATTATTGCCGATTTTCCCGAAGGAATTGATTGCCTTATTGCCGGAGTAGGCACTGGCGGTCATATTTCGGGGGTAGCAGAGGTGTTGAAAGCGCATTTTCCTAATTTGAAAGTTTTTGCCGTTGAACCCGAAGAAAGTGCCGTAATAAGCGGAGAGCAGCCCGGTCCACACGCAATACAAGGGATTGGAGCCGGATTTGTGCCCAAAAACCTAAACTTGTCGTTATTAGACGGCACCATTAAAGTAAGCAAAGAAGAAGCTTATGGATATGCAAGGGAAGCAGCAAATAAAGAAGGTCTTTTTGTTGGTATTTCTTCTGGTGCTTCGCTGGCAGCAGTAGCCAAAACGATTAATAAACTGCCGCCAAAATCACGGATACTTACATTTTGTTACGACCATGGCGAACGCTATTTAAGCGTTGAGGGCTTGTATTAACCTAAGACACAGCAGGGAGGAGGCTTCCCCAAAAGGTATAGTATCCCTCATTGTTAATTGCCCTGCTCAGATAAAGTGCCGCCTCGCGGGCATGATAATCGCCCCACATGGAGGATTCGCCACATGCTATTGTTTGTCCGTAGGGGACATTGTCCCATCCATTGGGCTGATGATAGATGCTGTGAAGTATAAGCCCCTGGTGGCCGGGATCTGTACTTAAATATGGATAATCCAGCAATGAGTCCATTACTGTCAAACCAGCCTGCCAATATTTTTCCCCCTCTGTTTTTTCCCCCTTCCCCAAAAGGTATTTACCTAAACGCAGAAGCCCCTGTGCACCTATTGCCGCTGCCGAACTGTCCACAGGTTCCTCCCTGTTGTAAGGATCAGAAAAATTGTTCAGGTAATCTCCGAGCTTATGAAGGTTAGGGGCGCCTGTGTCCCAGTAAGGTATCCCGTCAAGAGGAGTGTTTTCTATATAAAAATCGCAGGTTGCCCTGGCTGCTTTTATCATAATTTTTTCAATCTCAGCTTTCCCCCCAAAATCTTTGAAATTATCCTCATGTAGCTGCCCCAACAATTCCAATTCTTCGGCAAACCCCAACATTGCCCACGCCAACCCGCGTGTCCAGGTAGAGAAACCCGTGTACCCCTGTTGCGAGTTCGGGCAACGGAAGTTGCCATCGTTCACGTTAAAAATACTTTCATGCGCTGTCCTGCCCCACACATCGTAACTGTCGCGGCCTTCACCATAAAAGACCGAATATTTTGCCGTTGCCAAAATGTGCTGGACTGCCCTTTCAAGGAGCGAAATTTTCACATCGCCTTCGCCCTGGAAAACATGCCCCAGCAGGTGGCTTGCCATCAATATGCGGACCGACCGGATTGTGTCTACAAACAACGAATGAGGACCGTTAAAAGAATATATGAAACCACCGTCTTTTATTTTTGTCCAGCGGGAAGCCTGCACCGCCCCAGAAATCTTTACGGCCAGTTCGTAAAAACTCTTTTCCCATCCGTTATAAGGGATTTTATTTTCATTCATTAACCGGAGCAGGTTACCGTAGGTGCTGAGGTTGTTGAAACCATGATCGTGCACGCCTACATGGCTTATGTGCGGTGCCATTTTTTCGAGCGTATCCTTTCTGCCTGTTTCCAGGAAGTAATCTTCCCCGGTAGCATCGAACTGCAAAATGGCCGAGCCAAACTGAAATCCCTGTGTCCATTCAGTCCACCCGCGGGTAGTATATTCCCCGTTCACTGTGAATACCGGCGAACCTTGCGCGGCATCGTAATCCCTGTCAACCTGCCTTATCTTTGCCCCAGAAAGTCCCCAAAACAAATCCAATTTCTTTTTTAAACGCTCTGGGTGGAGCTGCAAATCAATTTTCATCATTTTTTTTAAAGGAAAAAGTTCAATTACAAAATATCTGCAAGATATAAAAGTCTCACAAATTTTCTAATTGATTTATTTCGATAAAAATACTTGGATGATTGGCTGGGCCTAACTGGGACAAACCGGAGGCGGACAAACTCCCAAAGCCTTCCTTTTGGCCTTGCCTGTCCTAGTCAGGCATCAACGTTTTCTACTTTTTTTATTACTGACCGATCCTTGCAGTTCCCCAACAATTGCATGCTGGTCAACCTGAATAACGGGTGTTTTAAGTTGGGCGCGATCTCGGACAGCGGCACCAACACAAACAAACGCTTCTGGATATGTGGGTGAGGGATAATAAGTGTGTCAGTTTCCATATAAATATCATCAAAATACAAAATATCGATGTCCATCTCGCGGGAACTGTATTCATCTTTCAACTGTCTGCCCGAAAAATTTTTTTCAACCTCATGGATATTTGCAAGGAGTTCTTCTGGAGAGTGTTCTGTATTGATCACAACAATTTGGTTCCAAAAATTTTCTTCGGCATGGAAACCCCAAGGCGGCGATTCATAAACCGACGAATATTCTATTATTTCCCCTAGCGCCTCCCCTATCAGGGAAAAAGCTCTTTTAAGGTTTTCACTTTTATCACCCAAATTTCCACCTATTTCTAAAAAAACCTTGTGCATAGACTGTATATTTGTAATTTTTAGGAAGTTCTTTCTACTAATTTAATTAAATTGTATCAAAAAAAAAAGCGAATATCAAAATTTTACATAACATGAAAGATTTTTTTAAATATGTATTGGCAACCGTGGTCGGGATAGGTGTAATTTCCTTAATTGGGATTTTACTGATGTTCATGGTTGTGGGGGTCCTAATCTCATCGACCGAGAAAAAGGTGGGTGTCCAGGATAATTCGATGCTGGTGGTCCCGCTTGACAGGGAAGTTGTTGACCGTGCCCCAAACGATCCTTTTGAGGATTTGGAGATCCCAGGGTTTGAAGTTAAAAAAACCATTGGGCTAGATGACATAAGGACATCGCTCGACAAAGCCGTGGACGATGACAGGATAAAAGGCGTCTACCTGAAATTTTCTGTATTTAAAGGCGGGATGGGCTCTGCTGAAGAGATCCGAAATATGTTGATCGCTTTTAAAGAAAAATGCGACAAACCTGTTTATGCCTATGGCGACAGTTACGACCAGAAATCGTATTACATCTCTACCGTTGCCGACCAGGTTGTGATCCATCCCATGGGGGCAATAGATTTCAGGGGACTAGGGGCAGAATTGCTGTTTTTCAGGAACACGCTCGAAAAAATTGGTGTTGAAATACAAGTTATACGTGGCCCAAACAATAAGTTCAAAGCAGCAGCAGAACCCCTTATGCTCGATGGGATGAGCGACGAAAACCGCCAACAGAAACTTACATACATGTTGAGCCTTTGGGGGCATATGCTGAAAGGGATTTCCGAAACCCGCAACATTCCGCTTGAAAAGTTAAATGCACTGGCAGATGAGGTACAAACATTTAAACGGGGCGATGAAATTGTAAGGGCAGGCTTGGCAGACCATGCCAAATATAAAGACGAGGTACTTGACGACTTACGTAAAATTGCTGGGATAAGCGGCAAAAATGGCGTCCCGGTTATCAAGGTATCCGATTATGCGGAGGCAGAGGCAAAAATATTCCCGACAAAGTCCAGCCGGAACAAAATTGCGGTGATTTATGCCAGCGGCGATATTGGGATGCCCATGGGGGAAGAATCGATTATTGGCGACGAACTGGGGCGGGAAATACGAAAAGCGCGCCAAGACAGCACATTCAAAGCCATTGTCTTAAGAGTGAACTCCCCTGGCGGCTCGGCTTTCGATTCAGAGATCATATGGCGCGAAGCCAAACTGGCAGCAGAGGAGAAAACACTGGTGGTTTCGTTTGGCGACGTTGCCGCTTCGGGCGGTTATTATATCTCGTGTGCCGCCGATAAAATTGTTGCCCACCCCAATACAATTACCGGTTCTATAGGGATTTTCGGTGCTATACCCAACTTTGGCAGGCTGCTGAACGATAAACTTGGGATCAGTACCGATGTTGTTAAGACCAATAAAAATTCAGATCTGTTGACGCTCACCCGTCCAATTACCGGTTACGAAAAGCAACTATTGGAAAATTACATTGCAGAGGGCTACGGCACATTCATATCGCATGTTGCCGAAGGCCGCAGGATGACAAAAGAAGAGGTTGACGCAATTGGGCAAGGACGGGTATGGAGCGGTGAAAATGCAAAAGAAATTGGGCTAATAGATGAATTTGGGGGATTGGAAGATGCAATTGAACTGGCTGCCGAAATTGCAGGAGTGGAAGACTACCGTACGGTTTCGTTGCCTCGCCTGCCCGACCCGTTTGAAGGGCTACTTAAATCTGGGACAGACAATATCCGCATACGTTTAATAAAGAATGAACTGGGCGACAAATACCGCTATTACCAATATTGGAAAAAATCAACCAGCTTTAACGGGATCTTTGCCCGGATGCCATATGATATTTATGTGAATTGAACAATAAGTAAGCAGCATGACCGGCAATTTTAACAATTCATTTGAAAACTGGGGTTACCATAAATTTTCGGGATCTCCCAATACAATTTTCCCAGATTATTCCGTTTATTTGAAAAGCCTGTCTATGAATAGAATTACACAACTTATTTTGGTGGTTATTGCCGGAACCCTTATTTTTTCATGCAACAAGGAAGAATTTACAAACAGCCCCGATGCCAAACTTCAGTTTTCGACCGATACTGTTTCGTTCGACACTGTATTTACAAGCATAGGTTCAACAACCAAATATTTCAAAGTGAGGAACCCTGGCAAAAAAGCGGTAAATATTTCGGATATATATTTGACAGGGGGCGGCAACTCCCCTTTCCGCCTGAACATCAACGGGTTGGAAGCGAACGAAGGCTCCAACATCGAAATATATGGCAAGGACAGTATATATATTTTCGTGGAAGTAACGATCGATCCTACAGGACAAGATTTGCCAATGGTAGTACACGACTCAATTGTATTTAAAATGAACGGCAACACCCAAGATGTTGATCTAATTGCTTTCGGACAGGATTTTCACCTTTTAAACGGGGGGGCCATCAAATCTCAGCACTGGGTTAACGACAAGCCGTACCTGGTTTACAGTTCAGTCCTGGTCGACTCGCTGGAAACGCTAACTATTGGCGCAGGCTGCCGGGTGCATTTCATCGAAGGTTCAAGTTTATTCGTGAAAGGGACTTTAAAAGTGGACGGGACTTTCGAAGAACCGGTAACTTTCGAAGGCAACAGGCTCGAAAATGCTTACACTGACGTGCCAGGGCAATGGGGCGCATACACTACCCTTAGCAACGGCAGTGTTTACGTTTACGGGGGCATCCACCTCTTGGAAGGGAGCGCAGGCAATTATATTGATTATGCAATCATAAAAAATGCAGAAAAAGGGATACAGGTGGATACTTTGGGCACTCCGGGAGGCCCGGTTTTAACAATGCAAAACACACGGGTGGAAAATATGACCTTAAACTGCCTGGATGCACGTTCAACTTATGTTAAAGCCTCAAACTGTATCTTTGCAAACAGCGGCTCCTATACAGTGGCTTTGAGGTTTGGCGGCGATTATGAATTTAACCATTGCACCGTGGCAAACTATTATACCATTTCCACACGTACTGTGCCTGCCCTATTTTTGAGTGACTATTATGTAACAGACGGGCAAACCTATGGTTTTGAAACCAATGCCGGGTTTAACAATTGTATTATATATGGAAACCGTTCAAACGAAGTTTCATACGATATTGTTGACGGTGTCCCTTTTGCTGTTCAATTTAACAACTGCCTACTCAAAAGCAGCCTAAGCTCTGACACCAAGCTTGGGTTTACAAATACCATTTTTAACGAAAAACCTTTGTTTGAAGATGCCTACGGATATAATTATGCAATTGATTCATTATCTCCTGCAAGGGATATTGGCGATGTAAATGTAGCCGCACTGTTCCCGCTCGATTTGAACAACAATCCGCGCCTTGCCGATGATGGCCCGGATTTAGGGGCTTTGGAATGGGTGTCGCACGGAGAGTAACAACCTGAGTTCAATTAAAAATATTGAGGTTGATATTTTTAATCGAACTTAGGTTTATAATGTAATTTTAAATTTTACCAGCATGGATATTGAAAGTTTACGCGAATACTGCCTTTCGTTGAAAGGGACAACCGAAGATTTCCCGTTTGATGAAACAACCCTTGTTTTTAAAGTTGGCGGCAAAATGTTCTGCCTCACCAGCCTGGATGGCGATTTACGGATAACCATAAAAAACGATCCGGAAAAAAACATTGAACTCCGCGAAGAGTACCCGGCAGTAAAACCCGGATACCATATGAGCAAAAAACACTGGAATACCATTTCAATCGATGGCTCGCTCCCAGGTTACATGATAAAAAACCTAATAGATGAATCATACGATCTGATTGTAATGGGATTGCCCCGCAAACAACAACAGGAAATAAAAAATTCATGAAAAAGGCATGAAAGGGTTCCCTGCTGTACTTGCCCCCTAACCTTTTTAATGCCACTGCAAATTTTGGCACATAAAGATGATGCTGTACCCCAAAAAAAATTAAGGATAAACTAAAAATATAATGCAGGAATTTCAAATAAAAACAGGATACATTGAGCTGGTAAAATTGCTAAAACTGATTGGTGTGGCAGAAACCGGCGGACATGCCAAAATACTGGTAGAAGAGGGGCAGGTCCTTCGGAACGGGGAAAAAGAGTTCAGGAAAAAGGCAAAACTGAGGGCCGGCGACACGATTGAAGCCTTGGGGGAGGTGATAAAGATTGTTGATTGATTATTGATGTTAAATCAAAATTTCAATACGTCTTTGAATTAATTCGACAAGTTGAAAAAGTCACTAAGTAAGAGATTGATAAGGCGACAAGATTAAAAGATGAATTAGAAAATGATTATGAAAACTTCAAATTAGGAACCCTTTTATATGAAGCTCGAATGGAGAAAGGTCTGCCCCAAGCCGAATTAGCAGAGAACGTTGGCACAACAAAATCATAAATATCAAAATTTGAAAACAATGTAAAAGAGGCCCGACTTTCAACATTACAAAAAATCGTTCAGTTAGGTTTAGGGGGACAACTTGACTTATCAATAAAATTAAAAAAACTTGCGCTAATTATCTCGTCCGTATCCGGACAGATAATCACCCGTACCGATGAACATCGTGTACTACAACAAATACAATTTACCGTTAGGTGTCAGCTTAAAGGAGCGTTCAAAACACACTATTGTTTCTTTAAAAGGAAACATCTATCTTTGTAACAAAAAAAGTGAATGAATAAGAACTTTAATGTTGACTTTCTTGGAGAAGCAATTGATTTTCTTGAATCTCTTGATAATAAAACAAGAGAAAAGATTTACTACAATGCAAAGAAAGTTCAGATTGTCAACGACCCTGAATTGTTTAAAAAGCTAACTGATTTGATTTGGGAATTTCGGACAAAGTACAACAAAAATTACTATCGGCTACTTGCATTCTGGGATAAAACAGAAAAAGAACCAACATTAGTTTTAGCAACTCACGGATTTGTAAAAAAGACTCAAAAAACGCCAAAAAGCGAAATCAAAAGAGCCGAAGAAATTAGAAAAATGTATTTTGAACAAAAATTAAAAGACAATGGAAAGCAATAAATTAAGAAGAGCAAGTCTTGATGAAATGATAGACAAACATATCGGAGAAGTTGGTACTGAAAAACGAGATGCTTTTGAAGAAGAATTGCGTCTTGATATTTTAGGTAAAAGAATCAAGGAAATTAGAGAAGAAAAACATCTAACACAAGCACAACTTGGAGAATTAGTTGGAGTAAAGAAAGCACAGATTTCTAAGATTGAAAACAACTTGACAGATGCAAGATTTGAAACAATTTTAAAAGTTTTTCGGGCATTGAATGCAAAGATTAATTTTAACGTAGAAATTGGATAATGTAAGCCGAATAGGCAAAGGGGGATCTCGCCCCTAAACCTCTCATCCCGATGCACATCGGGATACGTGATAGTCTCCCATCGTACGGCTCTTCGGAGTAGGACTCTACGGTCGAGATCCATATTTCCAATGCACAAACAATTGCGGAAAATCTTTGCAGACCTTTCGTAACCAGTTCCATGCATAGATGTGTGGTTTCAAATGGTGGATGATACTTTTGATTGCGTTTGCAGTAAACGATTTTCGTCTTATCTTTGTTAAAAAGATTGACAATTAATGATTAATGCAAATATCATATTAAACTATCTGAGTGATAATAAAAAAAGACTTCAAGATGATTATCACTTAACCAAGATTGGATTATTTGGTTCTGTCGCTCGCGGAGAACAAAATGACTCCAGCGACATTGATTTAATCGTTGAATTTGAACCAAACACGCAAGATTTATATTCTCTAAAATTAAGATTAAAATCAGAGATTCAAGATAAGTTTAATAAACCAGTTGATATTTGCAGGTTAAAGTACATCAAACCGATTTTTAAAAACAATATACAAGCAGATATCAGATATGTATAACATTTCACATAAAGATTTTGCGTGTTTGATGAGCATTGTTGATTCAATTGAAAAAATCAAAGATTACACTAAAAATTATTCAGATGCAGATTCATTTTATGATGACACAAAATCATTTGATGCTGTAATGATGAATTTTATTGTAATCGGAGAAATGGCAGATAAACTTTCGGATAATTTTACTGATTCTACAAATGAAATTTTTACTTGGGCACAAGTAATTGGATTAAGAAATATCATTGCTCATAATTATTTCGGAATAGATGCTGAAGAAGTTTGGCAGATTATAGGAAAGAGTTTGATTGATTTAGAGAAAAACATCAAAATTAAAGGAGCGATTAAAAAAGCTCAAATTAAAGCCTCTATTTCGGTAAATCACGAGTTGATAAAGTTGAATTGGATTATTGGCAAATCAATATCAGAGAAAATACAAATTGAAAATTGGGGTGCATCTGTCGTTGATAATTTATCAAAAGATTTACAAAAACAATTTCCAAATCAACAAGGATATTCTAGGTCAAACCTGTTCTCAATGAGAAAATGGTATGAGTTTTACATTAATTCTGGACTTGAAGAAACAAAAGTCCAACAACTTGTTGGACAAATTCCTTGGGGACATAACGTCTTGATTATTACCAAATAAAAAGATATTGACGAAGCAATCTTTTACATAAACAAAACAATTGAGAATAATTGGTCGAGATAGATTTAGAATTATACGACCGTTCAGGAAAAGCAATCAATAATTTTGAAACTACATTGCCTGAAATACAATCTGAATTGGCAAATGAAACATTGAAAGACCCTTACAAATTCGATTTCTTGACTTTAACAGAAAAAGCTCTTGAAAAAGACATTGAAGAACAATTAGTTTCACATATAACAGCGTTTTTACTTGAACTTGGAGGAGGATTTTCGTTTGTAGGCAGACAAGTTCCCATAAAAATTGACGGAGAAGATTTTTACATTGATTTACTTTTCTATCATATCAGATTGAAATGTCACATCGTAATCGAATTAAAATCAGTAAAATTCAAAGCCGAGTACGCAGGGAAGATGAATTTATATTTATCAGCCGTTGATGACTTGATAAAAACAGATGATGAAAATCCAACTATCGGACTTCTATTATGCAAAAGTAAATCATCAATAATCGCAGAATACGCATTGAGAGGAACAACTCAACCAATTGGAGTTGCAGAATATGAGATTGTAAAATCTATACCAAAAGACTTAAAACCGAATTTACCGACAATTGAAGAAATAGAAAAAGAACTGGCTACAACAATGGCTCATAGGCAATAGCGGTTTAAATACGTATTCGGGCATTATCGCCCGCCCGCACCGATGTACATCCGTGTACCACGACAACATACAGTTTACCATTGGCGGTAATTAAAAAATCGGTCCATTATCGTACATTTTCATATCATATCGTATCATTGCCTTCGAATATCTATCGAATAGAAACGAACCATATCGTATCAAACGACAATTTTTATTGTATTTTTGTCTTATGTAAAATACAGTACATACTTTTAGACTAAAAATAGATTGGAAACTTATGCCTATGAATTTGTTAGTATTCATCCATTCCAAGATGGTAACGGAAGATTGAGCAGATTACTTTCTACCCTACTCCTCCTGAAAAATGGCTATAAGTGGATTCAATATGTAAGTTTCGAACACGAAATAGAGAGTCGAAAAACTGAATATTATAGGGTTTTAAGAAGTTGTCAAGCACATAGGCCAAATGAAGATGTGACCGAATGGGTTCAATTCTTTTTTGATGCTATAGGGAATATTCAAAAACAACTAATGATAAAACTTGAAAGCAAAGGTGTTGAAACAAGACTGTCACCACGCGAAAAATCGATTTTAACATTTATTGAAAATAATGCAGGTTGCAGGTTCTTTTGCCTTCTCCCCATGCTCTTTCCTCACTCCTGATTCCTGATTCCTCATTCCTGATTTGTTATTGCTCTCTCCCTTCTCTTCGCCCCATGCCCGCATTGCGGCGCAGGTTGCCATGCCCCACCAATCACCGGCCTGCGTGCGCCGTTTTTTGCCGCAACATTCATAGCCCCGGGTTGAAACCCGGGGCTATTGTTGTAGGCTAAAAGCAACACGGAGACTTTTGGGACACCCTCTTTTTTTTAAGAAAAACCAAAGCTGTTGTACAAAGGCACACAAAGCAATTGGGGGGGGAGGTTTCCTTGCTGCAATAAAAAAAGTATGTGGCTTGTCAGGTTATTGAAATATTTGTCCATATAATTTACATGAAATAAGCCAAGAAACGTTAAGTTTGAACCTTTAAAACCTGAATTGGATAAACTTTTGGAAGTAGAAAATAGAATATTGGACCAGAAATTGGTAAAGGCAATTAGAAAAGGCGACCACTTTGCATTTGATGGTTTGTTTAATAAATACAGCATGCCGCTTTATTCATTTATCCTTTCAATTTTAAAAAATAAACACGATGCCGAAGAAGCGGTCCAGGATGTATTTTATAAAATTTGGGAAAAAAGGAAAGAATTGGACCCTGAGCTTTCATTCAAGGCATATTTGTTTAAGATAGCATTGAACGCTGCAAAAAAACACTATCGCAAAAAACTCCAGGACGAGAAGTATAAACAAGAAATTGCTTTAGGATTAAATGTTGATCCAACGACCGATTTGAGCGATGTGGAATATAAGAATTTGCTTGACTACGTAGATAAGCTAATAAACTTATTGCCACCTTCGAGAAGGGAGATATTTATTATGAGCAAAAAGGATGGCATGAAAAACCTTGAGATTGCAGAGAAATTAAATATCTCAGAACAAACAGTTAAAAATCAGTTGGTCTCGGCACAAAAATTTTTGAAGGCACAAGCCTCTAAAAGCGACAGTGAGTTAAATTTTTTATTCTTCCGCTTTTTTATGGAGCTATATTAACATTAACCTGAGCCCGAAAATAATTTTCACCCCTTTGTAGTACTTTTTCTTTACTTGTGGATATTAATTTAAAACACAGTTTCTGTCAATGGAATTTAACGGGGAAATAATAGAAAAGTATTTAAAGGGCAGGTTCTCTTTGCAGGATAAATCAATTGTAGATGAGTATTTCAAAGATGTCCAATATACGTACGCCTTAAATAAAATACTGAAGGGATATTGGGATGGAGCCTTTGTGGGGAATAATAAGTGCTATAAAGGTGACAATAACAACCTGGGGCATGTTTTAGATAAGATCAATCATGATATTTTATTGCAATCAACCCCAAGGATAAGCAAATTAAAGAAAATATGGCAGTATTATTCAAAGATTGCTGCATTAATCTTTTTGCCGGTAATAATCTTTTCTATTTGCCATTATTTTAATCACCACAGTAACGGATTGACCTCCTCATGGGTAGAAGTCCATTCCCCTTATGGGGCAAGGACACAATTTTCGCTCCCTGATGGTTCTGTTGGATGGTTAAATAGTGGTTCTATATTAAAATATCCGGCTCAGTTCAATTCGTCCAGGAACGTGTCCTTAAAAGGAGAAGCATATTTTAAAGTGGCCAAAAATACGCATTCACCTTTTATTGTCAATGCCAAAGAGGTAGAAGTTAAAGTATTAGGCACCGAATTTAATGTAGTTGCATACGATAATGACTCCATAACGGAGGTAGTTGTTGCATCTGGGAAAGTAGAAGTAACTGCCAAATCGGGCAAATTAAAAAAAGAATTGTTGCCAACCGAACGTTTTGTTTTGAACAGCCCGAACAAGAAGTGCCATAAAACAACCGTAGATGTCCAGAATTTCATTTCTTGGAAAGATGGCAAACTTGTTTTTGCCAACGATAACCTTATTGAGGTAGCAAGGAAAGTATCAAGGTACTACGATGTTGACTTCGATATAAATAAAAATGTCGATACCGGTCAGTTGTTCAGGGCCGTACTTGAAGGAGAAAGCCTTGAAGAATTAATGAGGTATATGAAAATGACAATGCCAATCGATTTTACGATAAAAGAAAGGGAGCAAAACCAAGATGGGACGCTTTCAAAAAGGAAAGTTACCATAAACAATGCAATGTAAATTATTATGCCTATGTGAAAATATTATTTTTTAACTGACGATCAAAAAAGGAAGTGCTGCTAACACTTCCCTGTCTAATTAGCGAGTTTACAAGCGTATTTTTCAACTCAACTAAAATTCAAATTTATGAAAAAAAATCGAGAGGGGTGGGCAATTTTGGGCTATCCCGCAAAAAAAATGGTAAGGATTATGAAGCTAACTGTATTATTGTTTTTTCTTGGCCTTATGCAGATATATGCATTAGGCTCATATGCACAAAGAACAAAAATATCGCTTAATTTTGAGAATGCCACTATTGAATCGGTATTGATGGAGATCGAAAACCAGTCTTCGTTTAAGTTTATTTACAACAAGGCAAATATTAACGTTGATGCCTTGGTAGATATCCACATGAAGGATAAGGCAATAAAAGAGATCTTGGACGCTTTGTTTGAAAATGAAGGCATAGCTTATTCATTTTACGAACGGCAGGTAATATTGTCAAAAGTTTTGCCAGCGGATAACAAGGTAAATACGCAAACTGTTTCAGGCAAAGTCACCGATACCTACGGCTCACCCCTCCCGGGAGTAACAGTAGTTGTAAAAGGCACCAACCAGGGGACTGTTACCGATGCCGACGGGAATTATTCTCTTTCAAGTGTGCCGGGGGGCGGTACCCTTGTATTTTCATTCATTGGTATGCAAACCCAGGAAATCCCAGTTGACGGCAAAACAAGCATTAATGTATCGCTGGAGGAACAGACAATAGGGATAGAAGAGGTTGTAGCAATTGGTTATGGCACAATAAAGAAAAAAGACCTGACAGGTGCTGTTGCTTCTGTAAAATTTGAAGATCAGGTGTTAAATGCCAATATTAGCCCGATGCAGGCGATCCAGGGAGCTATTCCGGGAGTCAATATCGGGGCGGTTACAGAGGCCGGGGGCGACCCCGAATTATCCATTAGAGGGACTACTTCCCTTTCAACTGGCCAATCGCCTTTAATTGTTGTTGACGGGATCATATTCGGAGGCAGCCTTTCCGAGATAAGCACCAGTGATATTGAGCGGATTGACGTATTGAAAGATGCCAGTTCTGCAGCTATTTATGGATCTAGGTCAGCCAATGGGGTCATCATTATTACTACCAAAAAGGGTACATCTGATAAACCGGTATTTAATTTCAATACCTATCACGGAGTACAGACCATGGCAAAGAAAATTGAGATGTATAATGCAGACAAGTATATTCAATATGTGCTGGATTATCGGTCTGCCAATGGGGAGGAAGCCGATCCTGCCAGGATAGAAGATTATCTGGACGCAAGAGAAGTTGAAAGCTATAGGAATGGAACCGAAACCAATTGGGCCGATCTGGTTACCCGAAAAGGTATGATTAGTCAATATGATTTAAGTGTTTCGGGGAAGACTGAAAGAACCAATTATTACCTGTCAGGATCATTTACTGACCAGCAGGGGATAAGGGAGGGCAATGATTTTACCAGAACTACGCTCAGAGCGAATTTCTCTAATGATATTACCGACTGGCTAACAGTAGGGATGAATGTGATGTTTGGCCGCAGGGATTATTCAGGGGAGGAGGTTCCAATTTTTGAAAGTTGGGCAGTGCATAACAGCCCGTTAGTTTCCCCCTATGATGAAAACGGGAATTTGGTTTGGTATCCTAACCCTAGTAGTGGTGCTAGGAACCCTCTACTATGGTTAAATGCAAAGGATGAAGAAATCAGTACCAATCTGTTTGGGATCTTGTTTGCCGATATAAAAATACCCAAGGTAACAGGCTTGAACTTTCATTTTGATTATGCTGATAATTTTCATTTTTCAAAGCATAATCAATTCTGGCCCAGCAGCAATACATTCTCGGGAGCTGATGCTCCCAATGGTTATGCCCGCAAATATAACTCGGAGAGCAGGCATTGTGTTTTGAACAATATTCTGTCGTATTCCCGGGATATTGACAAGCACAGTATCAATGCTACCATTTTGTACAGCCGGGAAAAAGCGACAGCCGAATCAACGAGTTTCAAGGCAAAAGATTTTTCCAGTGAGGCACTCGGATGGAATGCGATGCAATTGGCCACTAACCTGTATGGGGAAAGCGCAGCTAATGATAATACCAGCGAGTCCTTTATGGCTCGTTTAATCTATGGTTACGCCTCTAAGTACATTTTAACAGCCACTTTCCGGCGGGATGGTTTTTCCGGTTTTTCCAAAAAAAATAAGTATGCGAACTTTCCGTCTTTATCACTGGGATGGTTAATCTCTGAAGAAAGTTTTATAGAGCCTGCTGCCTGGTTGAATTTATTGAAGTTACGCTTATCCTATGGTATCAACGGGAACCAAGCCTTAGGATCTTATGGAAGTTTGGCCCAGATGGAGACAGTCTCCTATACCTTTGGTGAAAGTACAACTATTGGAGTAGAACCAACTATTATGGGAAATTCAGACCTAACTTGGGAAAAGACAGAAACCTATAACATAGGGCTAGATTTTGCGGTTTTAAGGAGTCGGTTTTCGGGTGAGTTTAATATTTATAAAGGGACGACAAGTGACCAATTAGTACAACGGAGCTTATCATCGATGAATGGTTATGAGAGTGTCTGGACCAACCTGGGTGAAATCCAAAACAAGGGGGTCGAGCTACAGTTAAATTCGATCAATGTTTCAACCAGTGATTTCAGTTGGAAAACAGAAGAGAGTTTTGCATTGAACCGTAATAAGATTACCCATTTGTATGGAACTGATGCCGATGGCGACGGCATGGAAGATGATGATATTGGCAACAGCTGGTTTATAGGAAAATCCATCGGAGCTATTTATAGCTGGAAAACAGATGGTGTTTACCAACTTGACGATGATATCCCTGAGGGATTTAGTGCAGGGCAGTTCACTGTTGTGGATGTGACAGGAGAAGGAGAATTGTCTGATGATGACCGGACCGTTATTGGATATACTGTGCCGAACTACCGGTTTAGTATTATGAATGAACTGAAATACAAAAATATTTCTTTGTCCTTTCTAATTAACTCGGTACAAGGTGGCGGTGGTTATTATCTTGCAGATGCAGAAGGTAACAGAAGTTTTATACGTACTGATATTTATAACCTTCCAAATACACTAGAATACTGGACTCAGGATAATCCGACCAATGCATACCGGGGGCTTGTATATAGTAGCCAACCATACAGCCCTGCAATTTTGGAAGATCGCAGTTTTGTACGCTTGCAGGATGTAACTTTGGCTTACAGTTTTGGCAATACAATTCTGAACCGGTTGGGTGTCAATAATCTGAGGATTTACGTGAGTGGAAAGAACCTGCTTACCTTTACCAGAAAGTACGACGAAAATGTTTTAAAAGAAGAGGGATATTTTACCAATTTTACAGGTAGGGATCCGGAAACCGGTGAAAGCATTTATAGTGAAGAAGATGAAGGTCCGGTTTTACGTACCGTTGTGGCAGGTATTAACATTAATTTTTAAAATGAAACAAGATGAAGACGAATATAATCAAATTCATAAAAAGATCAGTTCTTCTTGTAGGTATGTCTATTTTAATGGTTTATTGTGATGAGGCATACCTTGATGAAGTCCCAAAAGATTTTTTAAGCCCCGAAAACGCTTTTAAAGATCCACAAGGTTTTGAAAACGCGATAACTGGAGTTTATAACGATGTAAGAGATTTTTGGGATGGCGATTGGGAAATGTATATGTTATTTGGAAATTATTCTGATGTTACATTTTCATATAATCCTAAAAGATATAATGCACAAACTTCAACTTATTCTCTAGCCCAGAGTAACTGGGATGAAGCATATTATTTATTAAAAAATGCACAACTAATAATTAGTCGTGCTGAAGTTGAGGATGTAAACTGGGATTCGGAGACCCAGAAAAAGGAGATCATTGCAGAGGCCCGGTTTTTTAGAGCTTGGGGACACAGGCTGTTGGCACATATGTTTGGCGGTGTTCCAATAATTAACGAGGAAATTTCCAGCCCAAAATTAGACTTTGTGCGTAGTAGCAGGGATGAAGTTTACCGGTTTTGCAAAGAAGATCTGGAATATGCAATAGAAAACCTCCCATATGAAGAAAAAGCTCCTGGTAAGCTAACCAAAGCTGCCGCATATCATTTACTTGCCGAAGTCGATCTTTGCTTACAGGATTGGGGTGGTGCTATTAATGCTGCGTCTATGGTGATTGATGATCCAAATTATCAATTAATGACCGAGCGTTTTGGTCGAAGGACAGATATAGAAGGAGATGTTTATTGGGATTTACATCAAAGAGGCAATACCAATAGAAATACTGGTAATAAAGAGGCGATTTGGGTCATACAAACAGAATATGGTGTTGTTGGAGGAGGAAAAGGATTTAAAACTGAATACATGTGGGGACCTTGGTTAGAACGTATTAAGGATCCTGACGGGAATAGTGGGTTTATAAGACATAATCAATACGGGAGGGCATGGGCACATCGCACCCCAACCTACTGGTTACAACAAACAGTTTGGGAAGATGATTGGAATGACATGAGAAATTCTACATTTAACATTCGAAGGGAATTTTATTATAACAATCCAAAATCAAACTATTATGGGCAAAAAATGGTTTACGGTCCCTTCATTGACGATAGCCAGAGCTTTCGGTATTGCCAGTGTTTTTTTATGAAAGCTACCTGTGAGTGGGATCATGCTAATACAAGTAGATATGATGGAAGAGTTTATAAAGATGCTTATGCTATGCGTTTGGCTGAAACTTATTTGTTGCGGGCTGAAGCTTACCTTGGAAAAGGAGATAAAAATAATGCTGCGATGGATATCAATGTGGTTAGATCGAGGGCAAATGCGGCTCCTGTTGCCTCAGCCGATGTAGATATTGACTATATTCTTGATGAAAGAGCAAGGGAATTAGCTGTTGAGGAAATGCGTACGCTGACCTTGATGCGGTTAGGATTACTTTATGAAAGAACAAAAAAATGTAGTTATCAACTTTGGGCTGATGGTTCAGTTACTCCTTCTATGGGAAATGAAACGGTCGAGCCTCACAATAACCTTTTACCTATTCCGCAAACAGCCATTGATTTGAATAGTGGAGCCGTACTTGAACAGAATCCGGGATACTAAATCTATTTAATAAGCTTTTTTACAACAGATTATCAGATTTTCATAACTCTTTCTTCATCCTGATATAATTATTGGGATGAAGAAAGTCATTTATTATTTTTAGTGAATGAGGTTGACGGATTATAATACATTAGAACTCGTTACTTTTTTACAAATAAGATTTATAAAAGAAATTAAGGATGAAAGAGGATAATATATTTAAGCAAAAATTTTTATGTGATTTCAAAAAATATTTTGGAATGATCAAAATAACAACTAAACTATTTTTTGTTGCACTGATACTAGTTTCTTTTTCCCAGCCGGTTGACAACAACAAAGATAAAATTAAGAAGCGCAGCGAAAATAATCATCTTTCAAAGGATGTTTTAGCCATTCCTCCTGCGGGGAACAATGATCCACAAAGACCTGATTACAAAGGGTCAGTACTATTTACTGATTGGTTTTCTGTTTGGCCGGGAAACATAGGATATGGAGGGAAAGATATAGTCTTAACAGAGAAAGAAGTTTATTCTAAAGGAGTATCACATCAGGTTGATGTTCCCAGGGGAGTAGAACTGGTAGTACAAGAGGCAGAAATCTATGGCCCTGTGATGCAGGCTGATAAACCTTGGGAGAGTCGCATACTTACAGCCTCTGTTTTACGTGATGAGTATGATTTTAAAATGTGGTATATTGCCTCATATACAGTCTCAGAAGAAAAAGTAATTATTGACGATGTAACGGCTGGCAAGATTGACGTATCGAAGTCTATGAGATTCCTTTGTTATGCAGAAAGTAAAGATGGTTTTACCTGGCATAAACCTGACCTGGGGTTATACGAATTTGCCGGATCAACAGCAAACAATATAATCTGTGAAGAAGAAAGCACCGATAATGTATTTTTCGATCGTAACGGGAATTACAGAAGGTTAGTTTCGGACGGAGCCCCTATTATAGAGGGAGCGGCTGATAAGGCAATGTACAGTTATACTTCAACTGATGGAATCCACTGGACACTTGATGGTCCTGTAATGGATATGATGTGTGATACCCAAAACAATGGTTTTTACGACAAACTGTACGGGAAATACGTGCTTTATGTCCGTTATGCCCGAGGGACTCGACGAGCCATTGCAATGACTGAAGGATCAGAATTTAGTGTAGATAATCTTCCACTTCCTCAAATTGTTTATGAGCCAGATACTCAGGATTCTCCATCTATAGATTTTTACTCAATTGCCTATTCCCGTCATCCTGATTATTTCAAGGTGGATAATCAGTCTTCTTTCCTTTATTCAACAAAAAGGGATAACAGGGGAAGACTTGATATGGTCAGACATCATGATGCGCGAGATATGCATTTCATGTTTTCCTCTGTTTTCCATCGTGACCGGGATGTTATTGATGTTCAACTTGCTGTTAGCCGCGATGGCAGGCAGTGGAGTAGACCTGAACGTAAAGCTATCATTCCATGTGTTTATAATGGAGAGGCAATTAATACCATTTATGCATTTCCAGGCCTTCATTTACTAAAACCAAGTCTTTGGGGGATGATGTACAGTGCATCGGAGAGACCACACAATGCTGGTTTTGTTACTAGTTATGGTGAGAATAAATACTTTTGGGCGACATGGAAAGAGAATCGGTTGGTGGCTTTACAAGCCAAGGACGAAGGTATGTGTACAGTTAAGCTTACAGGTTGTAATGATACCCAAAAAAAAGAAATCCGTTTAAATTATCAAACTGAAAAGTATGGGTGGATACGGATTGAGTTAATTTCAAGTGGAGGTTTGCATCCGCCTACCGGTCCTAAAATTATTGAGGGTTATTCTTTTAACGATTGCGACCCGCTTGTCGGTGACAGTCTTTACCAGTCCGTAACGTGGAATGGCAGTACTGAACTTCCATCTCATGCAAACACATTACGTATCCACATGTATCGTGCAAAACTGTTTGCTATTGAATGGGAATAGTAATAAAATTTTACCATAACTTATAAGATGATCAAAAGATTAGATATCAGACTCCTGATTTTGACTTTATCTATTCTGTTATCGTGCAAGCGATCTACAGTATTAGAGGGGAAAATAAATCCCTCGTTACTATTATGGTATGATAAACCAGCTGCCGGATGGACAGAAGCCTTACCGGTTGGTAATGGAAGGTTAGGGGCGATGGTTTATGGAGGTAAGGAAAAAGAAACCATCCAGTTTAACGAAGAAACACTGTGGAGCGGGCAACCAAACGATTATGCACATCCCGGGGCATCTGTTTGTCTTGATAAAATCAGGCAACTGTTATGGACCGGAAAAACTAATAAGCAAATTGAAGCGCAGCAACTGGCTAACGAAAGGTTCATGTCGCAACCTTTCGGGCAGCAGTGTTACCAGGCATTCGGTAATATACTGCTGAATTTTACAGGACATGAAAATGCTATTAATTATAAACGGCAGCTTGATTTAGGGGACGCTGTTTCTACTGTTTCTTATGAAGTAGATGGGGTTAAATTTAAACGTGAGGTTTTTGCCTCGAAGCCTGACCAATCCATTGTTATAAGAATAGAATCTTCAAAAAGGAGAGCCTTGAGTTTTATTGCAGGCTTAGATTGCCAGCATAAAGATTATTCATTATCTGTCGATGGCGATGAAATTGTTTTAAAAGGAAAAGCCAATAATTACCAGAAGGAAATGGGGCGCGACGGGAAACCTTATCCTGAGAGTAAACTTACATTTGAAGCCCGGTTAAAAGTGGTTTCCCAAGGAGGGGAAATTGTTCAGGATGGAAATTTCATAAAGGTGGAAAGTGCAAATAGCGCAACAATTTACCTTGTGGCCACTACCAGTTTTATTAGTTATAACAACATTAATGGCAAGCCCGAAGAAAAATGTAAAAACTATCTTTCCCAAATAGAAGGAAAACCATACAAAACCATGAAAGCTAGTCATATCGATGATTATAAACGATTATTTGACCGTGTCAGCCTGGATTTGGAGAACTCCGCAATATCAAACCGCCCGACCAACGAACGGCTGGCAAGTTTTACAACCGATGAGGATCCATCACTGGTCGCCTTGTTGTACCAGTACGGAAGATATTTGCTGATTTCTTCATCCCGACCCGAAACCCAGCCTGCCAATTTACAGGGGATTTGGAACAGCAAGATGGGGCCGCCCTGGGACAGCAAATACACTATTAACATCAATACAGAGATGAATTACTGGCCTGCTGAAATAACCAATCTTTCGGAGTGTACAGAGCCATTAATTAAGATGGTGACCGAAATTGCTGAAACAGGCAAAAATGTAGCCCGGGAACATTACAACCTGGATGGTTGGGTAGCCCATCATAATACCGATTTATGGCGGGGGGCAGCCCCTATCAATCATTCCAATCATGGGATTTGGCCAACTGGTGGCGCATGGCTATGCCAGCACTTATGGTGGCATTACCAGTTTTCCGGCGACCTTGATTATTTGAGAAACACGGCTTATCCTGTTTTAAAGGAAGCCTCCAGGTTTTTTTCCGGGTATCTCGTTCCTGATCCGAAACATCCCGAATGGCTGGTCAGTGGCCCCAGCAATAGTCCGGAACACGGAGGTCTGGTGATGGGGCCAACCATGGATCATCAGATTATCCGGGAACTTTTTGCAAACACGATTGAGGCGGCGAAAATATTGGGGGTAGATTCAGGCTTTATTGAAATACTGAAAGAAAAAAGGGGAAAAATAGCCCCAAATCAAATTGGTCAATACGGGCAGTTACAGGAGTGGTTAACCGATGACGATGATCCAGGGAGCCATCACCGTCATGTTTCGCATTTATGGGGTCTGCATCCCGGCGGAGAGATTCATCCGCTGACAACACCAGAACTGGCAGATGCCTGTAGGGTAACACTTTCACAACGGGGCGATGGAGGTACCGGGTGGTCAAGGGCATGGAAAATCAATTTTTGGGCACGTTTACTCGACGGGGACCATTCGTTCCTTTTACTGAAAAACCTGATGGTCCCATCGAAAAGTGAAGAAACGAATTACGAGGACAGGGGGGGATTGTATGATAACCTGTTCGATGCGCACCCGCCTTTCCAGATTGACGGGAATTTCGGGGCGACCTCAGGAATAACGGAGATGTTACTGCAATCGCACCTGCGTGATGAAAAAGGTGATTTTTACCAGGACATTCTTCCTGCATTGCCTTCCTGTATTTCCAGCGGTAACATATCGGGGATAAAAGGTCGTGGCGGATTTGAATTTACCATTGACTGGAGAAACAGCAAATTGGTTTCACTTGAAGTCAAATCGTTGCTGGGCGATAAACTCATTTTGAGGTACAATGGAAAAAACATTTCAAAAGAAACTGAAGCAAACAAAACTTATTCATTCATGGCAGAAGATTTTGATTAAAAAACCAAAATAATTAATCACTGATTAAAGAGAGTCTATTTTATGAAAAACACAACAGCGGCATATGATAAGAAAACAAGCGTTTCTTCCTTTATCAGGAAGTGCTTTTATATTTTATTTTTCATTTGGGTAATACCTCCTTACTTTTTACAAGCCCAAGGCTTTGATCCTTCACTAGTCGGATCCAGCTTTGTCCTTCCGTTAGAACAGGTAGACTGGCCATTGAAGGTAGGAGCAGAAGCCCAATTATTTGTAGATGATTACGTGGTTCATTCCATGACCGGAATTGTCCGGGTATTCCATCAGCCAAAAAAATACGAAAACAACCCCATACTGGAAGGTCTGGCTAATGGTACCATTATTTATGTCCCTGAGGAAAAACAATACCGGATGTACTATGACAAAGGGCATCGTGTTGCCTTTTCCAAAGACGGGATACATTGGCAAAAACCAAACCTTGGGCTGGTTTCAATCGACGGGGCAACCAACAACAATGTGATTATCGATTACAGTTGTCCCTCTGACCTGTCAAGTTTTATTTACGATCCCAAAGACCCTGATCCCGGGAAACGATGGAAGGCCAGTATCTACTATTATGACAAGCAGGATAATCCCCGTTGGTCCAAAAACGGAGGGCAGTATGGCGATAAGGCAGGGCTATATGGCTTTTTTTCACCTGATGGGTTGCATTGGGACATCAATAAAGCAATCCTGCTAATCCCTGGGCGCAAAGGAAAACTTTCCGGGTCCGAATGGCCATTGACTGGGGTTGACGATGTTTCTATAGTTACCTGGGATGAGCGCATGAAAAAGTATGTAGCATGGATGAAGATCTGGGACAGGACAGACGGTCGTTATTACCGTGCAAGAGCCATGTCATTCAGTGATGATTTTACTCATTGGTCACAACCCTGGACTGTATTGCTTCCGGATAAGCTGGACCCACCGGATTTACAACTCTACGGGATGGTAGGCTGGCCTTACGCAAGCATGTGGGTAGGGACGCTTAGGGCATACCATTCCTCAACAGGGGACCATCCGATCGATCTTCAGTTGGTAACCAGCCGTGACGGGATTCATTGGGAAAGAGCCGGTAACCGTGGGTCATTTATTCCCAATGGCCCGGATGGGAGTTATGATCATGGCTATCATCATGAATTCAGTAATTCCCCGATACGTATTGGGGATGAACTGTACTTTTATTATGCCAGCACCCCCTATGGGAAAGCAGTTCCGATAGATTATGAAAGGGATTCCAGAATCTGTCTTGCCAAACTGCGAGTTGATGGTTTTGCCTCCTTGCGGGCAGATGGGAAGCATGAATCGTCATATGTTGTCACGCGCCCTTTGGATTTTAATGGCACAGGGCTGTACATTAATGCAAATGCAAAAGGAGGAAGTATATATGTGGAAATTTTAAGAGGGGGGCAGGATAATGGTTTTGAACCAATCTCCGGCTATACTAAAATGGAATGTCTGCCAATTAAAAATGATGGGGTTGGACTGCCCGTGTTTTGGGAGGGGAATAATAAACTTGACAGTATAAAAGGGGAAAGGATAAGGCTAAAGTTTTATATGGAAGGTTCTGCGGCACTATATAGCTTCTCCATCCGTTAGTGCCATTACCTGTCCAACAGGGCAACCTTGATGTCAATATTATTGCCAGGTTCAATAGGTCATGGGCATAAGAATAAAATTATCAGTAAAACCGCCTGGGGGTTTCAGGCATTTTCATCTATTAAAGAATCAAATATGAAAAGATTGGGCACATCTATTATTTTTTTTGTATATGTTTATATATCGGCAACAGCACAATTAAATTCTTATCCTGAATCATATGTAATTGAAAAGGAAGACATTGCTAAAGCTGTTGAAATCATTAACCGACCTTTGGGAGAAAGGCTTGTTTTGCCTAACCCTCACCCCAAGGCACAATGGTTCCCTGGTGCATCGTTAGGGCTATTTATGCACTGGGGTATCCATAGTGTAGCCGGGGCACAACCTTCGTGGGACATGGTTGCCAATTTTAAATATGGAGGCAGGCTTTCCCCTCCTGACAAGTATTATGCTTTGGCAGATCAATTTGACCCTCAAAGCTATGAGCCCGGCAAATGGATGCAGGCGGCTAAGGATGCCGGGGTCCAATATGCTGTTTTAACAACAAAACACCACGATGGTTATGCATTATGGCCTTCGAAATACGGCATTGGCACCAAGCAATATATGGATGGGAGGGATTTATTGATGCCGTATGTTGCAGCATGCCGGGAAAACGGGCTGAAAGTGGGGTTTTATTTTTCGCCCCGCGACTGGCATTTCCCCGGGTTAATGCACCCAACCCAATTTGATGTAAATACCTGGGACGATGCCCCGCCTGTTACAGATCATGCCAAAAACCAAAAAGATTATGAAACATTCTTGGGGTTTGTATTGACGCAAATTGAAGAGTTGCTTACCAGATATGGGAAAATAGATGTACTTTGGTTAGACGGCATGTCTTTCAACGAGATAGGAGACATGCACACAGAACAGGTTTACGCATGGATCCGTTCAATCCAACCTAATATTGTAATCAACGATCGTTGGTCTAGGGTTGTCAACCCTGATGGTTCAGGGCAAGGGCGCATACGTTTTGGGGATTTTACATCTCCTTTTAAATGCAAGCTGCCTACATATATCCCCTCAAAATGGTGGGAGCATTTTGATATTTGGACTGGGGGACATGCCGGTTGGGGGCATGATGTACACGGTAGTTTCAAGCCCTATCAGTGGTTTTTTGAACATCTGGTAACATGTAGGGCTTTGGGCGGCAACTTCCTCCCTAATGTAGGCCCATCGGGTGAAGGCGAGATGCACCCTAATTATTATGCGACAATGGGGGAAATCGGAGAATGGATGAAGCACAGTAAAGAATCGGTAATTGGGTGTGAGGCCAGCCCTGGGCACGAGCGCAGCAATGTTTTAATAACAACAAGGGATAATGCATGATACTTGCATTTGCTGCCAAGGTTTAAAGGAGAAGTATCGCTTATGTGCGACAAAGAACCAAAGTCAGTGGTGCTTTTGCGAAACAATCAGCCTATTGGATATATCTATAACCAGGGATTCCTGACTTTTCTGGTTGAACAAGAAATGAGGACTGAGATGGATGATGTAGTAAAGGTAGTTTTATACTAACCCCTCTTTAATTGTAGGCAATCACTTAAAACAAAGATACTGGTCGCGCACATACGAAAAAGGATGGGGGATGGATTTATAAGACCAGGTCGATAAAACGCCGCGATTTCTCATCAACGCCCTAAAGACCTGTGCCTGCACTTAAAGTGTTATTTATTCATTTCGGCAAAATATTTGTAAAACAGCGAGATTGTTTTTATGCCGTTAAAAAATTGTTCCAGAGGATAGTTTTCGTTAGGCGAATGAATGTTGTTCGATTCGAGGCCAAAGCCCATCAGCACAGATTTTATCCCCAGCACTTCTTCGAATGTTGAAATAATAGGTATACTCCCGCCAGAACGTACCGGCAACGGACGTTTCCCGTACACTTCTGAGTAAGCTTTTTCTGCTGCCTTGTAGGGGGGTATGTCAATGGGGCAAACATAGCCCTGCCCGCCGTGCAGGGGTGTAACCTCCACTTTTACCGATTCTGGCGCAATGCTTTCGAAATAGTCTTTGAACAAACTTGCAATTTTTTTGTGATCTTGGTCGGGCACAAGCCGCGATGAAATTTTGGCATAGGCTTTTGAAGGAAGGACTGTTTTAGCTCCTTCTCCGGTATAGCCGCCCCATATACCGCAAACGTCAAACGATGGGCGTATCCCGGTACATTCTGTGGGCGTATAGCCAGATTCGCACGCTAACGCATCTACATCTATTGCTTTCATATATTCATCCACATCAAAGGGCGCTTCCCCCAATAATCCGCGTTCTTCTGCCGATACTTCCAGAACATCATCGTAAAAGCCGGGCATTGTAATTCTGCCACGGTCGTCCATCATTTGGTGTATCATGGAACACAATACATTGATTGGGTTGGCAACAGTGCCGCCAAATAGCCCGGAGTGCAGATCTTTATTAGGGCCGGTTACTTCCACCTGCCAGTAAGCCAGCCCGCGCAGTCCTGTGGTAATGGAAGGTATGTCGCGTGCAATCATCGGGGTATCGGAAACCAGTATAACATCAGCGTTTAACATTTCCTTGTTTTCCGCGCACCATTTGCCCAGGCTGGGCGACCCTATTTCTTCTTCGCCTTCTATCATAAATTTTACGTTACAGGGAAGGGTATTGGTTTTCACCATCAGTTCAAAGGCTTTTGCGTGCATCATACCCTGTCCTTTGTTGTCATCTGCGCCACGTGCATAAATTTTTTCGTTGCGGATTTCGGGCTCAAACGGATCTGAATCCCATTTTTCAATAGGTTCTACCGGCATTACGTCCATGTGGGAATAAACCAGTACAGTGGGCAGTCCCAGATCAATAACCTTCTCTGCATAAACCACAGGGTTGCCGTCAGTTTCAAATATTTCGGCTTTATCTGCCCCCGACCCCAGCAGCAATTCTTTTAAATATCCTGCCGCTTTGTACATGTCTGGGGTATGGCTTTTAATTGAACTGATTGAAGGGATACGGATTAGCCCGAACAGTTCCTCTAAAAAACGGTCTTTGTTTTTTTCGATATAATCATTAATGTTTTCCATAATAGCAAGATTTTATTTAAAGTGGAAAATAAGGTTTATTCGGAAGATAAAAAAGGATTATTAAAAAAAAGGGCAACCTTTTCAGGTTACCCTTAATATTATTGCCAGTGTTTTTTTTATCCTACTATTGCCTGGAATTTCGGGTTGTCGAAATATTTTGCAAATTCGATGTCGTTTTTAGCTTTTGCTTTCAAGTCGGGGTTGATCCCTACAGCTTTTTTCAGGCTGTCGAAAAGCAGGCTTTCTTTTGCTGTGCGTGCACCAATGATTGCTTTTAGGTATTCTTTCATGTAGCATTCATTGTTGTCTATTGATTCCAGATCTTTCAATGCGCCGTTGTTGTCGCCGGCTAAGATTTTTGCCAAAGCGGTATTTACGTCTTCATTTTTGCTGAAATACCTTACAGCTTGATCGTAATCGGCATTTTTAATGCTAACAATCCCCTGGTTGTAGTTAACTTCATTGCCAGCACCTGATGCAGCGCCGAACAATTTTTCAGCACCGTCAACATCGCCTTCGTAAAGAGCAATAGCCCCGAGGTTGTTTTTTATTACCGGTTCGTTGTTCTTCAGCCTTTCAGCTTTTTCGAACATAGGTTTGGCATCGGTATATTTTTTTTGGTTTACAAGTACATAGCCAGCGTTATTTGGCCCTCTCCAGTCGTTTGGGTAAACTTTAATAAATGAATTATAAACTGAAAGCTGTTCGTTGAGGTTGCCGAACAAAGTGGCTGCATAAAGTAACTCTGCAGGGTTCAACGAAGCAGGGTCAGATTTTGCTGCTGCCATAAGTTCTTCATCGGTTTTGCCAATCAGGTCAACGCTTGTAGTCATTTTGGCCCTGCGTAATTGTGGCAATATCTCATCGGCAACATCGGTAAATGCTTCTGACAGGTTTTTAATTTCGCGTTCGCGCACTTCAGGGTCGTTGTACATAGAAAGCACGCGCAAAATCAATTCTTTGTCCTGTATGTTTGATTTTTCCATTAGGGCTTTGAAACCGTCCCAGTCTTCTGGGGTATATTTGGTTTTTAGCTCAACATCTACACCGGCTTCTTTCAATTTTTTTGCAAGGAAAGCAGAAGAAGTGTTTTTCCTGGCTGCAGCCAAGTCTGTATTGAAATCAATTTCACCATCGGGAGAAGCATAAGCAGAAACTTCAACCCCTTTGAGGTCGATACGTTCTTCTTCGTTGGCCTTTTTAGTATAGGCTTCCAGTGCTTTTACATCGCCGCCTTCGGTTTCTGCCCTTCTTACATTTGAACGGTTGATGACGTAGTGTATGTCGGCTTCAAGTTCGTCAGGGACGATCCTTTGGAAAGCATCGATGTTGGGATCATATTTCCCTGTTGTGTTTTTTTCGCGCTGAACGCCCAAGATAGGTTTTGGGTAGTTCATTACCAACTCGCTTGTTGCAATAACCCCGTCAGCAATCTTTATAGGGTCAAAATCCAGCGACTTGGCCCCTTTGGAGGCAGTAATGTAAACATACAGGTCAGAGTTGTTCATGTCGTCGATATAGTCAACGGCATCTTTGTAGCTGAAGCTCCCACCAGTTGAATAACTGATAACTTTATTGTTCGCTTCTACTTTTTCTCCCTGTACGGTTACAGGTCCGTATTTGGTTTCACCACCATTGTATTTTAATACAGGTGTGGCAACCAAAGTGGCTTTTTTGACAAAATACTTTGCCGGGAAACGGCCATCAACGGCAACGTCTACGTCGCCAGCGTTGGCTTCAAGGATCTCAGGTGTTACTTTAAATTGAATCTGATCAGCATTTTTTTTCATTTTTTTTAACCCTGCACATCCCGAAAATAGCACTACAGCGAAAACTGCAAGCATAATAGGTTTAAAGTTGATTTCTTTCATAACAGACAATATTTAAAAAAATTTTAAAAATTTATTCCAATCAGCACACAAAAATAACAAGCTTTTTCGTATAAAAAAGTCGCAAAACAAGATTTTATCACAATATTAGCCTGTTCATCCCTTTTTTATGCCCGCCATTAAAAATTGCGTCTTTCAACTGGATGTAATGTGCATGGTTTTTAACAAAATCAATATTGTTTGTATCAATAACCAGTATGGGAAAATCAAGGGTTTGTTTGAAAAAACCGAAGTAACTTTGTTTTATTTTTTCCAGGTATCCGGCGTGGATGTCCTTTTCATAATCCCGCCCCCTTGCCTTAATGTTGTGCAACAGGTTTTCTTCGTTCATGTGCAGGTAAACATATAAATCGGGTTTTGGCACCGATTCGGAAACAATATCAAAAATTTTACGGAATAACCTGTATTCATCGTCATTGAGCGTATTCCTCGCAAAAATGGATGTTTTTTGGAAATAATAGTCTGAAATGATTATGGGATGGAATAGGTCGAGGTTTAGGGCTTCTTTTTTTATTTGGTTGTAGCGGTCGGCCAAGAAAGAGAGTTCCAACGGGAAGGAATACCGTTCCCTGTTTTCGTAAAATTTGGGGAGGAAGGGGTTGTCTGCAAATTGTTCCAGGAGCAGTTTGGCGTTGGTTTCTTTTGCCAGCATTTTTGCCAGGGTGGTTTTGCCCGCGCCTATGTTCCCTTCTATGACTAAGTATTGCATTTGAGAGTGTTTTTTTGAAGCCCATCCGGTGACTGCAATAAAAAATCGACAGTCATCGGATGGGCATTGCCAATACCCCCTGGGTTGAGCCGGGGGTTACAGGGGGAGGCATGCCTCCCAAATATTATGTCAGTCGTTGTTCCTGTCCCTGTAGTTGTTGTCGCGCCTGCGGTCGTCCCTTCGGTCGTCCCTACGCCTGTTGTTGTCCCTGCGTGGCGGGCGTTCTCCCCGTGGCGGGCGTTCAACATATCCCTCTGTTTGGGCAGGAGGGCTTTTCTCGAAAGTTTCAACTTGCCTGTCCTTTCATCGACACCAATAAGTTTTACTTCCATCATATCGCCTTCCTTTGTGAATTTTTCGGGCGATTCTACCCTGTTCCAGTCCATTTCAGAAACATGCAACAGTGCCTCTTTGCCTGGGAGTATCTCTATAAATGCCCCGAAAGAGACTACAGACTTAACTTTTCCGGTATATACCTCGCCAACTTCGGGGACGGCGACAATTGCTTTGATCCTTGCTTTGGCTGCTTCGATAGGCTCAAGCCCTGCCCCTGAAATTTCTACGATCCCCGATTCGTCGTTTTCTTCTATAACAATTACCGTTTCGGTCTCTTCCTGGATTGCCTGGATGATTTTCCCGCCAGGTCCAATAACTGCACCGATCATATCTTTGGGGATATAAATGGTTTCTATGCGCGGCACATTGGGCTTGAAATCGGCGCGAGGTTCCGGTATGACCTCCATCATTTTCCCCATTATGTGCAAACGCCCTTCTTTTGCCTGTTGCAGCGCTTGTGCCAGCACTTCGTACGAGAGCCCGTCTACTTTTATGTCCATCTGGGTGGCAGTAATACCGTCAACTGTGCCGGTAACTTTAAAGTCCATGTCGCCGAGGTGGTCTTCGTCGCCAAGGATGTCGGAAAGTACGGCGTATTTGTCAGAGCCTTTGTCGGTAATCAAGCCCATTGCGATGCCCGATACCGGTTTTTTCATTTTAATCCCCGAGTCCATCAACGCCATGGTGCCAGAGCAAACTGTTGCCATTGAGGATGAGCCGTTTGATTCCAGTATGTCGGTCACGATCCTTACAACATAAGGGACGCTTGCCGGGATCATTTTTTTCAGTGCCCGGTGGGCAAGGTTCCCATGCCCTATTTCGCGCCTGCCTACGCCGCGTGGGGTTTTGGGTTCGCCAACGCTGAAGGGCGGGAAGTTATAGTGCAACAAGAATTTTTCTTTGCCCTGTACGGTTACGCCGTCTATTATTTTTTCGTCCATTTTTGTGCCCAGCGTAGTTGAGGTCAGTGCCTGTGTTTCTCCCCGGGTAAAGATGGCCGAACCGTGTGCGCCCGGCAAATAGTCGACTTCGCCCCATATAGGCCTGATTTCGTTGGTTGCCCTTCCGTCCAAACGGATGTGTTCGTCCAGGATCATACGGCGCATGGCTTCTTTTTCAATGTCGTGGAAATACCTTTTTATGAGCATTTCGTGCAATTCCAGGTCGATCTCCCCGTTCTCTGCATTTGCTTCGAGGTAGGCTTCCAGATATTCATCGCGGACAGCTTCGAAAGCAGCAATGCGTTCCTGCTTGTTTGCTATTTGTTTTTTGGCGATTTCGTAGCATTTGCCGTAAAGCTCTTCTTTTATCTTTGCCCGAAGTTCTTCCACGTTGTTCTCGTGGCAATATTCGCGTTTTACCACGCCCAGTTCGGTTGCCAGTTCTTCCTGTGCTTTACAGTGTTTCTTTATTTCTTCGTGGGCAAATTTGATGGCATCTAGCATAACCTCTTCCGAAACTTCGTCCATTTCGCCTTCTACCATCATTATGTTGTCGAAAGATGCGCCAACCATTATGTCAAGGTCGGCATCCTCCAGCTGTGAATAGGTAGGGTTGATTACAAATTCGCCATTGATGCGGGCTACCCTTACTTCCGAGATAGGGGTCACAAAAGGGACATCGGACACGGCAATTGCTGCCGAGGCGGCAAGTCCTGCCAGCGCATCGGGCATATCCTCCTTGTTTGCCGAGATGAGGGAAATCATTACTGCTGTTTCGGCATGGTAGTCATCTGGGAACAAGGGGCGGATTGCTCGGTCGACAAGGCGGGCAATGAGTATTTCTTCATCGCTTGGGCGGCCTTCCCTTTTCAGGAAACCACCGGGGAACCTGCCCGCCGCAGAAAATTTCTCGCGGTAGTCAACCGTTACCGGCATGAAATCGACTCCGTCTTTTGCTTCTTTTGCCGACACAACCGTGGCCAGCAACATGGTTTCACCCATTTTTACTACAACCGAACCGTCTGCCTGTTTGGCCAGTTTGCCGGTTTCAATGGTAATGGACCTGCCATCGGCAAGTTCGATTGTTCTAATTTTTACATTTACCATAATTCTTAATCAATATAAATTATACAATGGGTGGTGAGGTTTTACAATTTACAAAAAAGAAAGGCAATACACTGCATTGCCTTTCGATTATTTTTTACTTACGTAAGTTCAATTTTTTCAGAACCGCACGGTAACGTTCAATATCTTTTCGTTTAAGATAGTCGAGCAAGCTACGGCGTTTCCCTACCAATTTGATCAATGCACGGCGCGTGCTGTGGTCTTTCTTGTTGATTTTCAGGTGTTCTGTCAGGTGGTTGATCCTGAATGTGAACAACGCAATCTGGCCTTCGGCACTGCCTGTGTCTTTTTCGCTTTTACCGTGTTCGGAAAAAAGCTCTTGTTTTTTTTCTGCTGTTAAATACATTTTAAAGAACAATTTTTATTATACAATGTTTAAGCCGCAGCATTGCATTAAATAACAACGGCTTAAAATTAACCGGGTGCAAAGGTAGGTAAAAGTTCTTTATTTGCAAATATAGGGTTTTCCTTGTTCCATTATTTTGAGGTTGGGAAATGAACCTCTTTGTGTGGCTTTGTTAATTCTTTGGATAGCTTTGCGAAATAATTATTGCACAGAGAGGTGCGGAGCGTACATAAAGGATCGTCCCAAAACAACTTTACCATTACTGTTTGTCCTTTTGCTTTTTAACTTCCTCAAAAAAATTGTAAATAGTTCACTGTTCGCAGATGTTCTGAGTTGTTGAAAAACAAAATCCCTGCGTGTAAACCGGTCAATTTATTTGCACAGTCCATTGCCCTTAATTTTCAAACTATGGCCCTTAAAAGTGGGATTGATAGGGTTATGAGCAAATATTTGGCCGTGCTGTAATTGCAATTAAGAAATCTTGTTGTATGAATATATCTTCAGCAGTTCCCCGGCAGCGGCAAAAGAACTTTTCTGGTTATTTAAAACACTGTTTTCAATTTCTGCAATCCCACCCTTGATTAAGGGGTGCTGGTAAAAGCGCGTTTTTAGCTGTTCTTGTATTGTTTCGTGCATCCAAAAGATAGATTGCCTGTTACGTTGTGCCTGGAAATAACCATTCTCGGCAGTTTGTTTTTTATATCCCTCTATTTTGTCCCAAACATCAACAACCCCTGTTTTTGTAGTTGCCGAACAGGTTAGTACCTGCGGTTGCCATTTCGATTCTTTAGGGGGGAATAGGTGGAGGGCATTGGCATATTGCCTTTTCGCCATTTGTGCCTTTTCAACATTATGCCCATCTGCTTTGTTTATGGCAATAAGGTCTGCCATTTCCATTATGCCTCGTTTGATGCCCTGTAGCTCATCGCCCGCCCCGGCAAGCATGAGGAGGAGGAAAAAGTCAGTCATAGAGTGCACTGCTGTTTCGCTTTGCCCCACCCCAACGGTTTCGATAAAAACATGGGTAAAACCTGCGGCTTCGCAAAGGATTATTGTCTCGCGGGTTTTTCTTGCCACACCGCCCAGCGAACCGGCAGAAGGGCTAGGGCGGATGTAGGCATTTTTATCTCCTGCCAGATCTTCCATCCTGGTCTTATCCCCAAGGATGCTGCCTTTCGATCGTTCGCTGCTTGGGTCGATGGCCAGCACTGCCAGTTTGTTGCCCTGCCCGGTAAGGTATTTCCCCAAAGCTTCTATAAACGTACTTTTGCCTACCCCGGGGACTCCTGTTATACCTATCCGCAACGAATTTCCACTGTGCGGCAAACACTTTTCGATAATTCCCTGTGCAATTTTATGGTGTTCGGGCTTTGAGCTTTCGACCAAAGTGACTGCACGGCTCAACAATGTAATATCGCCGGCCAAAATCCCGTCGACATATTCATCGACCGAAAGCAGTTTCCTCTTTTTCGCAAGGAAACGTTTTACCGACTCTTTGTTTACTATTTCCGGTTGCTTGATACCTTTATTTACTTTAAGCCCTTTGTATTCCGGGTTGTTTTCGACATGTTCAAAAGATTTGTCTCCCATTGCTGTCCCTGATTTTTATGCAAAAGTACGACTATTCGTGAAAAAGGTATAAAAAAAGTGCCACAAGCCATTAGTTGCGGCACTTTCTGTATCGACTATTAAATAAACGTTATTAACTTTTTGATGGCACTACGACATTACATGAAATCCTAAGTGTTGTTGTAGGCCTCTTGGGATCGTTGGTGATTACAGTTATCGTCTTGCTTTGGCGGCCACGTTTCCCGCGCGAATTGAATGTGACCTTAACAGGTGCAGAATCGCCGGCGGGGATAACATTTTTTGCCGGGGCAACTGCTGTGCACCCGCACGAAGAACGGACGTTCCGTATGATTAAGTCCGATTTCCCACTGTTCTGTAAAGTAAATGTATGTGTTTCTTTATCGCCCTGTGCCATCTCCCCAAAATCAAAAGTTTTTTCAGTGAATGTGGCAACCGGTGCATTTTCAAGCTGCTCGGGCGTTAAACCCGAGAAGTCTTCTTCAATGGTAGCACTTACCCCGATTGAACTTTTGTAGTCGTTGCTCCCATCTATCGACAGGTAAATCCTGTTAGAAGTAAAGCCGTATGTATTGGCTTTTTTTGCATCGTAAGTTACAATTAACTTCCCTTTGCTGTGTGCAGGTATGTTTTCAGGTTCAACTTTTGCGTCCAAATGCCCCGGCACTGTGCGGAAACCTACCTCTAGCGGGTTATCGGTATCGTTTACCAGTTCCATCTCTTTTGTTGCCGTTTCGTTATTTTTTATTCTTGAAAAAGATATATGGTTCGACTTTACCCTTAAAGTGCCAACATTGCGTGGGTACAGTTCTGCCAGTGTCCTTTCGCGTTGCACCACACAGCCTTTTATCCGTAATATAACAGTAGGTTTGTCGGCATTTGACCGGACAGTTACCGATTTGGTGAATGAACCCGGGCGGTTTTTAGGGTTGTAGCTTACCTTGATCTCCCCTGTAGAGCCCGGGGCAACAGGTTCTTTTGTCCATTGTGGGGTGGTGCAACCACATGATGCCGTTACATTGTTCAATACAAGAGGGGCTTCTCCTGTATTTGTAAACTTAAAAGTTGCAGTTTGGTCTCCGTCTGTTTCTTTAAAGTCCCCAAAATCGTGTTCAAGTTCATCAAAAACAATCTTGGCCTTTTCCTGGGCAAATGTATTTGATGCCGCAATTACTAAAGCAAAAACTGTAATGATTTGAAAAATCCGTTCCATAATATATCTTTTTGTTGATCGTTTTACACAAACAAATTTATGAAGCATTTATCGTAAACACAGCAAACAAATCCCAAAATTTTGTTAATGAACTGTTAACAAATGGGTTCAAGTAAAAAAATGTTTAGTTTAGCGGCAAATCATTTTGTAAAATGAAAGGTAAAGCATTAAAATATGTCATTTTACTTGCGATAGTCTCAATTGCCGGGGTGCTGTTTATCCAGTTTGTTTTACTAAGGAATTCATATAAATACAGCGAAAAACAATTTGCCGAAAGCACAACGGTCGCGTTAAAAGAAGTTGCCTGGCAGTTATTGCAGGAAACAGGTGAGATAGCCAATTTTGACAGTATCGCGCCTGTAGAAATAGTAACGGGCAATTTGTACAGGGTGTATGTACATGTTTTCGACAGGGAACAATTAAAACAACACCTGATAGAAGAGTTAAAGAAACACGATATTTATTCTAATTTTGAATTTGCCGTTTTTAACCCAGAAACAGAACAAATGGGCGAAGGGACATTGATTTCGCATGGCAAGGAAGACGAACAAACATTCTTCACTTTCCCTTTAAGCGAACGATGCACCTATTATTTCAGTGTCCATTTCCCAAACCGCACCTCCTATTTTAACTCACAACTATCAATATGGTATTTTTTTACATGCCTGCTATTGATGGTCGTTGCTTTTTTTGGGTATGCGCTTTGGGTAATAATAAAACAACGCCGCCTGTCCGAAATCCAAAAAAACTTTATCAACAACCTTGCCCACGAACTGAAAACACCTATTTCTTCAATTGGCTTGTCGGCCAAAGTCATTAACGATAAAAAGATACTTGAAACGCCGCTTAGGTTGTTCGAATATGCCAGGATCATACAAGAACAGAACAGCCGTTTGTCGAAGAATGTGGAGAATGTCCTCAACCTTGCATCAATTGAAAAAAACAGGATTTACCTTGACAAGGAAAAGATAAATGTCGCCGTTTTTTTAAGAGAAACCGTTGGGCACTTCAAACAGTCGGATTTTGGGCGGAAAGCAACAATAAGCATCTGCACGAATGGTTTTTCCCCCACTGTTTTAGCCGATAAGTTCCATTTTTCAAATTTAATCGTCAACATATTGGAAAATGCAGTGAAATATTGTGAGAAAGGAGCGGTAATCGGCATTGGGCTGAAAAAGAAAAAAAATAAATATGAGCTGGAGATAGCCGATAACGGCATCGGTATTTCGCAAGAGCACAGGAAAAAAATATTTAAGAAGTTTTACAGGGTGCCAACGGGGAATGTCCATAACGTTAAGGGGTTTGGGCTGGGGCTAGATTATGTGCGCAAAATTGCCAAGGCACAGGGGTGGAAAATCAGGGTTGACGAAAATCCAAAAGGAGGCAGTATATTTACACTCACAATACAAGAAACTAAATGAAGTCTCCGGTGTATAAAATATTGTTGGTTGAAGATGATGATGCCCTGCGTTTTATAGTAAAAGACAACCTTGAGCAAAATAAGTATGAGGTTTTGGTTGCAGAGGATGGGGAAAAAGCCCTGGAATCATTTAACGGGGGCTGTTTCGATTTGATCATCCTTGATGTTATGCTTCCCAAGATCGATGGGTTCGAGGTTGCAAAGGCTATCCGCTCAAAAAATGAACAGGTACCCATTATCTTCCTTACCGCCAGGTCGATGACGGAAGACAAAATAACCGGGCTGACCATAGGTGGCGATGATTATATCCCCAAACCATTCAGTATGGAAGAGTTGTTGTTGAAGATCAAGGTTTTTTTGAAACGGAGCCAACTGCAACCAGTTGGGGGGCATATATCGACAAAAACAATAAAAATAGGGGGAGCCGTCTTCCAGCCCGATGAATTGTCGTTGGCCATTGGCGGAGAAGTACGTAACCTTACCTTAAAAGAAGCCGAGCTAATCAAGTATTTTGCAGATAATGCCAATAAAGTGCTGGGCAGGAACGAAATTTTAGAAAACGTTTGGGGATCTGACGATTATTTTTTAGGCCGCAGCCTAGATGTTTTCATTTCGAGGTTGAGAAAATATTTCAAGCCCGAACCAAGCATAAAAATTACAAACCTTCATGGGATAGGCTTCCGCTTCTCAGTAAAAAACCTCCCTTGACCCCCTATGTTTGCCAAATAAAAGTAAGGAAGGGACAAGTTAAAAATTATAAAAATACAAGATGACAATTTATCAATTGACCTTATTAATAATTATCGGCCTGCTTTCAGGGATGTTGGCAGGCGTGTTTGGCGTAGGCGGCGCTATTCTGGTGATCCCCGCATTGGTTTACATAATGGGGCTTTCGCAGCACCAGGCCCAGGGCACCAGCCTGGCATTTATGGTCCCGCCTATTGGGATACTGGCTGCATGGAGTTACTGGAAAGAAGGTTATGTGAACTGGAAATTTGCATTAGTGCTTTCCCTCACATTTGTTGTTGGCGCGTATTTAGGAGCCAGGTTTTCATTAAATATCCCTGTGAAAACACTACGGAAAGTTTTTGGGGCATTGTTGCTTTTTGTTGCAGCCAAGATGATTTTTTCAAAATAATTAATTGTATGGGCTGTGGCAATAGGTTGACAAATTTTTCGTAACTTAAACTGAATCTTAAAATAAAAAAAATATGGAACCAGTTGCAGGTATCTCAGAAAAAATTTATGATGTGGTTATGACTTTTGGCCCCCGGCTGGTTGGGGCAATCATAACTTTTATTATCGGTTGGTGGATTGTTAAAATTATCCAGAAGATAATACGTAGGAGCCTCGACAAAAGAGACATGGAAGTTTCACTAAAAGGCTTCCTTTATAGTATGATCGGCATACTCCTGAAAATTATGCTTATTATTAGCGTAATAGGGATGATGGGTGTTGAGATGACCTCGTTCATAGCCATCTTGGGAGCAGCAGGACTAGCTGTGGGCATGGCACTTTCAGGCACTTTGCAGAATTTTGCCGGCGGTGTAATGATTTTGTTTTTCAAGCCGTTTAAGACAGGGGATTTAATTGAAGCACAGGGGCATACAGGTGTTGTAAGTGAAATACAAATATTCAATACCATTTTAAAAACCTTCGACAATAAAACAATTATTATACCCAACGGGGGGCTTTCAACCTCATCAATGGTAAACTACTCAACCGAACCTAGGCGCAGGGTGGATTTCGTTTTTGGGATTGCTTATGGCGATGACGTAGATAAAGCCAAGCAGGTGTTGCTTGGGTTGATCGGAAAAGACCAACGCATATTGAAGGATCCCGTGCCGTTTGTTGCCGTTACCTCCCTTGGCGACAGTTCTGTAAATATTGTTGTGCGCGTTTGGGCAGAGGCGGCAGACTACTGGGGCATTTATTTCGATCTGACCGAAAATGTTTACAAAACATTTGACAAGGAAGGACTTAATATCCCGTTCCCGCAAATGGACGTACATGTCCATAAATAACTTTTGGGTTTTATGGCTCATTCATATCGTAGTGCCTCCACCGGGTTCCTGGTAGCTGCCCTCCAGCTTTGCCAGCTTACCGTCAGCATCGCAATGCCCAATGCCGACACGCCGGCCAACGCGAATATCCACCAACTGAGCGTGGTTTTGTAAGCAAAATTTTCGAGCCAAAGGTGCATTGCGTACCAGGCAATGGGGGTAGCAATGATAAATGCTATGGCTACCCATTTGACAAAATCTTTGTTGAGCAATGCCATTACTTCGGAGATGGTTGCCCCGTTGACTTTACGGACACCTATTTCTTTTATGCGCTTGTTTAGCGTAAACGAAACCAAGGCAAAAAGCCCGAGGCATGCAATAATGATTGAAAGAATTGAGCCTATCCCAGCCAATTTGCCAAGCTGTTTGTACGAAATATATTGTTTGTTGAAATATGTGTCGAGGAAGAAAAAATCGGGCTGCGCTTTTGAGTAATGGTTTTTCCACACATGTTCAACCGTTTTTATCAATTCCGGGATATTCGACGTTTCGACCAATGCCGGGTAATAGCCAAATTCGTGAGGGTGCTTAAATTGATATATGTAAGGCCCTATCTCTTTTTGTAAGGATTCGTGGTGGAAATCTTTTGCCACGCCAACTATTTCCAGTTCTTGTTTCCCCACATTTATTTTTTCGCCTATGGCTTCTGTCGCCGTGCCGAAGCCTATTGCCTTGGCCGCTTTTTCGTTTATTATTATTGATTTTGCTTCGTTTTCCATTGAACTGTGAAAATCCCTGCCAGCTATAATCGGGACTTGATAGGTCGCAAAATAATTTTCGTCGGAAAAAGAAATGTTGAACGGCCTGTCTATTTGTTTGCCTTTAATGCTTACCCAAACGTTATTGTACCTGTTTGTTTGGCCTGGGATGTTCATTGTAGCGGTGACATTTTTCACATATGGAGATTGCAAGAGTTCGTTGCGGAATGCACAGAATTCCCTATACCGCCTATCTCCGGATGTGTTGTTGGTTGCAGGTCCTCTCAAAACCAGGACTTGGTTGGTGCACATCCCTAAATCGCTGTTTTCAAGGAACTTGATTTGTTTAAAAACAAGGGTTGTAGTGCCAATTAAGATGATTGCCAACATAAACTGGAAAACTGTCAACCCATGGCGCATGGCCCTCGTCCCGGCAGTGTTGTTGGCTTTGTTGTTTAATAATTGGAGCGGGTTAAACGATGACTGGGTTATTGACGTAATAACCCCGGTAAAGGCAGTGCCTGCCACAAGCAATGTCCCTAACATCAGCCAGAACCAGGGCTGTGCGCCGAAATCCGTTTCTATGTTGTTGCCCACCAAGTTTTTGAATAAAGGTAGGGCAAGCAGCAAAATTGCCAGCGAGAGCAGAATGGCCATAATATTTACCAAAAACAATTCTGTCAGGTTGTATTTTATTATCGACCAATTGCGGGCACCGTTCACCCTGCGTATCCCGGTTGCTTTAACCCGCTCGGTAGATAGTGCCGTGCTTATGTTGATGTTGTTCGTCCATGCAATGACAATAATGAAAATTGCGATTAAGCCCAAGAGCTTTATTTTTGTTGGGTTGCCCTGTGGGCGGAATTCGCTTTCTAGCCCGGAATGAAGGTATATGTCTTTAACTGGCATGGCCGAATATCTGGCGCCCATGCCGTCTTTCCCGTTTTTTGTGAGGTATTTGCCCGAAATATCGGACAATGATTGGGATATGCCCTGTTCTTGTGCCACAGGTGTTTTCCTAAAATAAGTAGAAACAAAAAGAGAACTCCAATTCCCTGTTTGTTTCACGCCGTAATCTTCCAGGGTGTTGAAACTTACTACAAAATCGTAATGCAGGTGTGTGTTTTGCGGTATGTTTTTAAAAACGGCAGTAACGGTGAAAGGGATACCTTCGTTTAGCTTGATTATTTTCCCGACAGGATCTTCGCCCCCGAAATATACATTGGCCATTTTTTCTGAAATGGCTGTTGAATATTTGTTCGACAAGGCTGTTGTTGCGTTGCCCAACAATAACCTGTTTTGAAAAACATTAAAAAATGCGCTGTCTGCCCAAACAACGTCTTGGTTGTATAGCTGCACGTTGTCGGTGTACATATAGCAGCTTTCGTAAAAAGCCCTGCAACTTGCGGCAACCAGGCCTGTTTCGTTTTGCAACAATGGGCTTAATGCCGAATGCGAACGGCAACTGTTGGTGAGGATCTTGCCGTCCTTGCTGGCATGGTAACTTACCCTGTACAGGTTCTCTGGCTGGGGGTAAAAATCATCAAAATTTTTCTCGTAATGGATATGCAATAACAGCATTGCCGATGTTGCTATCCCTATTGACAGCCCAATGGTGTTTGTCAGGAAGAAACGCCTGTACCTGTTGACGTTCCGGATGAAAAGTTTTAAATGGTGTTTTATCATTTATATTTTTTAATTGTTCAATCATTCAAATTTTGCAAGACGAAGTGCCGTAGGTACGTTGTTATGGGACTTATGTTGTTTCTCGTTTTATTTTTCTACCATAACAACGTTGCTATGCGACTTTATCGGAGTTTTTTTATTCATACCTCAACGCTTCTACCGGATTCCTAGTAGCTGCCTTCCAACTCTGAAACGAAACCGTCAGCAATGCAATTCCCAATGCCAACACGCCTGCCAAAGCAAATATCCACCAACTCAATGTGGTTTTGTAGGCAAAGTTTTCGAGCCAAAGGTGCATTGCATACCACGCAATGGGAGTGGCAATGATAAAAGCTATGGCTACCCATTTTACAAAGTCGCGGTTGAGCATTGTGAGTATTTCCGATATTTTTGCACCGTTTACTTTTCGGATGCCGATTTCTTTTGTGCGTTGTTGCGACACCAACAGCGAAATGCCAAGCAATCCCATTGAGCAAATAAACAAGGCGACTATTGTGAACAGTGCCAGCAAGCGGGCTTGTAAAAGTTCTGTCCGGTAAACTGTTTTGTAAAGCGAACCTATTTCGTCGTAGTGGAATTGGTAAGAGCCAAACAGCCCGTCCCAAACCGATTGGATGTCGGCAACAGCTTGGGCTTTCATGCCCGGCTGGTACGAAACCGCAAAATTGAGCAGCCACAACTGGTCGCGTTTGAAATATACCATGGGTTTGACTTTCTTTTTCATCGAAGATAAATGAAAGTCTTTTACAACGCCAATAATGCTCCCTCCGGGGATTTTTATTTGTTCATTGTCAAAAAGCAGTTGGAACTCCCTGCCAACCGCTTCATCGGGGGAGGCGATGTTCAGTTGCTCCATGGCTGCTTCGTTTATTATGTATTCGCCGGAGCCTTCTGCATCAGTATTGTTTTCCGAAAAATTCTCCCCGCTCAAAAAAGTAAGGGCAAAGACATCGGCAAACGAATAGTCGCAAGGGAAAACGCCAATGGTATTTGTACCTTTCTCGGCGTTTTCTTGTTTTATACCGTCCAATTCATATTTAAACCTGTCGTTGGCTTCGCCGCCCGGAGGCTCCATCATTGCAGATACAGATTTTATGGAATTATGCTTTAGCAGTTCTTCCTTGAAAACTTCGAACTTGGTTTGAACGTTGGCGTGCATATCTCTCATAACCAAAACATTACCATCATCGTTGCCCATCGAATTTTTAAGCACATAGTTGGTTTGTTTGGTAATGCCAATAACTGCTACGATAAGGATAATGGCCAGCGCATATTGGGTTATGATAATGCCTTTGCTGACAAAAATATTTTTATCCGCCAAATTTTTGTTCCGTTGCGCAAAACTTTGGATGTTTTGTTTCAGGACAGGCTGTAGCCCGGTAAGTAACCCTAGCAGGCCGTAACCTAAAACAATTGCAATAACAAGAAAACAATTGCCATTAAATAGATCAATCCCAAAATAGTTATTTACAAGGATATTGGCGGGGATTGAAATAGCCGCCGTCAAAGCAATTGAAATGGCAAGGATATGCAGGCTTTCTATGGTAAAATATTTCAGGTTGGTATTTTTATTCGAGCCAAGAATGCGGTTGATGTTTATGAATTTCAGGTTGAATACGGACATCCCCATGTTCAAACTTGCAAAGTTGCTCAACGAAATGAGCAGTAGCACTATGGCTGCAACTGCCAGCACGTAAATGTTGGACATGTTGCCGTTGTTCTCGATTTCGCGAAGCTTGTCCGATTTTAAATGGATATCGGAAATGTTTTGTAGGTGTAATTTTGATGGGACAAAGCCTGCGGGCAGCTCTTCATGTGTCTTTACATAATCGGCATAACCGTTGGTTATTTTTTGAGGATCGGCATTGGGCTTTAGCAACAAATATGCATAAGCCCACCAACTAATAGGTCCCGATGGTGAAGTGGCAACAAAGTCGGGGTGGAAATGGCTGTTTTGCGGAAAATCCTTCATTATCCCTTGTATGGTGAAGTCTTGTTGCACGCCGTAATATTGCCCGGTCGGTATCGACATAATTTGCCCTATGGGGTTTTCATTGCCGAAAACTTTATGTGCATACGATTGTGAAACTACCATAGTGCCGGGATTGTCAAGTATGGAGTTCCTGTCCCCTACAATCAATTGTGCGTCAAAAATGGAAAAAAATGTGCTGTCGCAGACAAACCCTTCGTTGACATCGTAGTATTTATCGTTGTGCAGCATAGAACCGCCTTTGATTGCCGCAAGCCTGACATAACTTTCTATTTCAGGGAAATATCCTGCCAGTCCGGGGATTTTTTCAGAATCTGGCATCCTTGCGAAATGTGCGCCGTTCAGGAAATTAGTATTGGTCCTGGTAAGCCTGAAAACCCTGTCTGCTTTTGAGTTCCACGTGTCGTAAGTGAGTTCGTTCTTTAAGAACAGCGATATGAAAAGTACCCCACTTAACCCGAGTGCCAGCCCTACCACTTTTATGAGGTTGAGGAATGGACGTTTCTTTAGGTTTCTGAAAATGAACTGATTTAGCATAATTTCTCTCTGTTTTAGTCACGGGGTCACTTTGAGTGACCCCGTGACTATCTATTACTCATATCGTAACGCCTCCACCGGATTCCTAGTAGCCGCCTACCCCTAAATCCCCTAAAGGGGATTTTTGAAAGCGTGATTATTTTTTATTTATATTTTTTAATTGTTCAATCATTCAAATTTTGCAAGACGAAGTGCCGTAGGTACGTTGTTATGGTAGTTTATATTGTTCCATTTTAACATAAGTCCCATTGGGACGGTGTTATTCGTAAAATTCGAATAGATACGCGTCTTCATATTTAATTTCGTTTTTTCTTAATAAATCTAAATATTCGTCTACTTGTATATATGTATTTGCCATAACTGTAATTTTATAACATCGTCCCGATGGGACTTATGTTGTTTCTCGTTTTATTTTTCTACCATAACAACATCGCTATGCGACTTTATCGGAGTTTTTTTATTCATACCTCAACGCCTCCACCGGATTCCTCGTTGCAGCTTTCCAACTCTGGAATGAAACAGTAAGCAACGCAATTCCCAACGCCAACACGCCTGCCAAAGCAAAAATCCACCAACTTAAATTCGTTTTGTAAGCAAAGTTTTCGAGCCAAAGGTGCATTGCATACCACGCAATGGGAGTGGCAATGATAAAAGCTATGGCTACCCATTTTACAAAGTCGCGGTTGAGCATTGTGAGTATTTCCGATATTTTTGCTCCGTTAACTTTTCGTATGCCTATTTCTTTGATGCGTGCATTCGTGGTTTGGAATATTTGCCCGACTAATCCCAAGCAGGTAATCATAAATGCAATGATTGAAAACACGGCAATGGCTTTGCCTTCTCTCTCTTCTTTTTTATAAAAATGGTTGAAATAAGTGTCGTAAAACGTAAAACGCATAGGCTCTTCCGGAGAATGGTTCCTCCACACGTTTCGTAGTTGCTGCATTTGGTCTCTTAAGTTGCCTTGGGCCAGTTTTATGTTAATACAAGTATACCGTGGTTTGTAGAGAATGCAAACCGGACTCATTTCACTATGTAACGATGCCACATTAAAATCGCGAACAACACCAACAATGTTATATCCACCTTCTTTACCATTAATAAATTTTCGGTTTTCGAGGTTCTCCCAACCGTACATTTTATAGGCAGTTTCGTTAATGTAACAAGCATTGTCCAAGTCGGATGTCCGAAATTTACGTCCTTCTGTTAATGGTATTTCGAATGTCTGCAAAAAATTGTCATCTGCAAAAATACAATCGGTTTCAAAATTGTTTTTGGCATGGATGTCATTGGTCATAATACTATAAATGCTTCCAGGAGCACCGTTGCTAAACGATGTGTTTTGAACAAATGGAAGTTGGTCTATTTGCTGCTTAAGTGCATTTGTATTTTGTGCATTTTTATCGAAATCGATTCGCATTAATTGTTCTTTGTCGAAACCAAGGTCTTTTGTTTTTACAAAATAAATTTGTTTTTGAATGACTATTAAGCCAATGACCAACATTATGGCTGTTGACAATTGAAAGGTCGTTAAAACTTTCTTCCCAAACTGTTTTCCCAACGATGATTGTTTCTTTCCGAATAAACGTTGAACATCGAATTTGGAAATGATGAAGACAGGAGCAAACGATGAAATTAGAATTACGGATAATAATATTGCAATAAATAAACTGATTAAAACAGGAGAGGTTAACCAATCGATTTTTAATGTTGTTCCCAAAAGTTTGCTTGCAAAAGGAAGAGATAGGGACGCAATTCCTATTGCCAGCAAAAAAGCAATGCAAACGGAAATGCTGACATCAACAAGATAATAAGCCTTTAACTGCTTTCCTCCTGCACCATTGGTCACTTTTATAGCTATATCTTTTAGTGTGGTTAGTTGTTTTGAGATGGAAAGGTTAACATAGTTTATCACAGATAGAAGCATAATCAGTATGGCAATAGAGAGGAAGATGCGTATCATTTCCAGACCCCCTGCTTTATTTTTATTCCCTTCAATATTTGTTTCCAAATAAATATCGGTAAGAGGTTGCAAACTAATACTTTCTGTATGTGTTTTATTTGCAGGGAAGTTTTGGTTAACCAATGTGGCAAATTGATTGGCATCAACATTTTCATTTAATTGAATGTAAATATCTATTGGGTTGCAACACACATCGTTAGAACAAGTCCGAGAAAATCGAAAGTTTTCATTTTCGCTGTTATAGAAAATGTCGGCTTCAATACTTGAATTTTCAGGTAAATCTTCACAAACAGCACTTACCGGAATCTCAAAAATGCCGCCAAAATTGATGATCTCGCTAATGACATCTGTTTTGCCAAATAACTTCTGCGCTGTATTTCGGGTAATAACTACCGAGAATAAATCGGCAAATGGACTCTCGCTGTTTCCGGCAATGATAGGAACTGAAAAGGCTTTGAAAAAGTCGTTAGTGGTGCTAATCATTGCGTTTGACTGGATAAAATCTTCGCCCTCGTGTTTTTTTATAAAAACATTCTCGTCCGACAATGAAACATAAGTCATTGGCACAGCTCGTTTAATATCCGGAAATTGCTCTTTTAATCTCTGCGACAAATCATAATCAATGCGACAAGAATTACGTTTGGTATCGATTAAGCGATAAAGGCTTGAGTGGTTTTCAAACCCCTTATCCACACTGTATTCTTTGTAGGTGTAAAGTGCCAAAACCATACACACAGCAAATCCAACTGCAAAGCCGCCAATATTTAAAAACGAATAAAGCTTGTTGTGCTTTAAACCCCTGAACGATTGATTGATGTTGTTTATTATCATAGCTAAATTCAATTAATAATTAACAATGTGCAATGAGTAATTATTTTCTACGTTATCAAACTATTTATTACGTATTCATAAGTGCCATAGGCATGCAGTTATGGTAGTTAAAAACCCCAAATGATGTAATAAATCCCAGAGGGATGGTGTTATTCCAAGCACAATAAACCATAACATCATCGCTATGCGATTTTTGTTTTTTGTCAAATTTATATCTACCATAACTATGTCGCTATGCGACTTTTTTATTCATACCTCAACGCTTCTACCGGATTCCTAGTAGCCGCTTTCCAGCTCTGGAACGAAACTGTCAACAACGCAATGCCCAATGCCAATACGCCTGCCAAAGCAAAAATCCACCAACTTAAATTCGTTTTGTAAGCAAAGTTTTCGAGCCAAAGGTGCATTGCATACCACGCAATGGGTGTAGCGATGATGAAAGCGATGGCTACCCATTTTACAAAGTCGCGGTTGAGCATCAGCAACACTTCGGATATTTTGGCACCGTTGACTTTGCGGATACCGATTTCTTTGGTGCGCTGTTCCATAATGAAGTAAGTCAGGCCTATTAACCCAAGGCACGACAGAACCAACGAAATTAATGTGGTCAACAACAAAAATTTCTGAAACTGTGCCTCTTTTGCATATTGTGCCGCATAAGTTTGGTCAAGGAATTGGTATTCCATTGGGAACATTGGCGAAATCTCGTCCCACTTCTTTTCTACAATGCCCATCGTGCGTTTGAACGTTGCCATATTCGACGCATCTACTTTCAGGTAAAGTACATTGTCGCAATCGCCCGAATACATATAAACTTGTGCCATAATGGGTACGTGCAAGCTCTCAAAGTTATAATTGCCAGCCATGCCTATGATGTTTCCTTCGTTTGGCCCGCCCAAATCGACACGTGCATCTTGCAATTGGCCTATCCTGAAATCGGCTTTGGCGGCTTCGTTGACAATAACGTCCTGATTGTTTTTGGATGACTCTGAAAATGTTTGCCCTTCTTTAAGAGGGATGTCAAAAAAATCGAAAAAGTTGGCGGCAACAGACATCTTTTTAAAATTGACATCATAGGTTTCCCCTTTGTTTATAAAACCAGTGCCCCATTCCTGATCAACGGCAATTAACACATTTTCGGAAAATGTCATATCTTTTATGCCGGGAATTTGTTTCAATTCATTTTTAAAAGCTTTTATGTGAGAAGAAATATCGTTGTTGGTATTTATATAAACGATGTTGTCTTTTGTAAATCCGGTATCGCAGCTTTGAATGTAATTATTCTGACGATTGATAATAAAAATGGAGGAGATCAATGCAATAGACACCACGAACTGAAATACGAGCAGCCCGTTGCGGACAATCGGATTGCCTTGCGATGTTTGCTTTTTCCTGATCAATTCGGTGGTTGGTTTGTTGCCGAAGATGTATCCTGGGACAATGCCTGTAATTAAAACCATCAATCCTAAAATAAGTAGTATTAGCCCTATGAAATTACCGCAAAACAGAGCATCGTTCTTAAAATGAGAACTTGTTAAGTTGTTAAGGGCCGACAGGAGCAAGGTGGTCAGTACGAGTGAAGCAAAAACGGCCGCAATCAAAAGCAATGCCGCTTCTATTGTGGTGGATTGGATAATGCCCCAACGATTGTCCCCCATTGTTTTGAACAAGCCGAACGATTTGTAACGTTTGCCTTGTTGTGCAGTCACCATGTTGATGTAGTTGACGCACGAGAGCAATAAAATCAATACGCCAATAATTGCAATAATCGACAACGTGAATTTGTTGCCGTGCGAAATCCTTTCCAAATCGGGCATTTCGAAATATGCATTTTTAAAAGGGGCGGCACCGTAATGAGTGTCTTCCTTAAAACCATCGGGCACGGCTGTAAGGTCAATATTTGCCAGTTTGTCCAATACTGTTTTTTCCGATGCATTGGGGCTTAATTTTGCAAATACGTTATAATTTTGCGTGCCCCATTTTTCCATGTTTTTTTTGTACCAACCGAGGTGGCACATCGTTGGCAGCGAAAGTACTGCTTCAAAATTCCACGAACTGGATTGGGGCAGGTCGTCGATTACCGCAGTAACGGTTAACTCTTGATTGCTTAGATAGGTGGCGTTATAGGTAATTCTTTGTCCGACAGGGTTTTCGTTGCCAAAAATCTTTTGCGACAGGGAACGGGTGAGCACTATCTCGTCAGCATGGTTTAACCCTTGTTGAGTGTTTCCCCATATTGTGCTGAAATTAAAGACCCTAAAAAATGCAGAGTCGGCATTGAGCAAATTTTTTACCGGAAAACTTTCGTTGTTATGCTTAAGGAATATTTGTGACGACCAATCATTGCCGCAATACGTCACCGACTGAAATTCGGCAATCTCATTTTTGATATGGTTGGCCATCCCTTGCGACAGGTAGCGGTCAGCTTCGTTATTCAACACATAAATATTATCCAAATCAGGGATGTATTTGTCGGTACTTTTTTCTTTCTGCACAAAAAGAAAAATTAATAAACTTGCCGTAATCCCAACCGATAAGCCGATGAGGTTAAGTACGCTAACCCCTTTGTTCTTCGCCAATGTGCGAAGTGTCAATTTGATGTTGTTTTGTAGTTTCATACTATTCTGTTATTGTTAGTCACGGTGTAACTTAGAGTGATGCCATGACTGTTTTTTACCCCTAAATCCCCTAAAGGGGACTTTTTGTTTCTACATATTTTAATCTTCCGTTCATTTGTAGCTTTTGTTCGGTTCTTCCCGATGTACATCGGGAGAGTTAGAGGGGTAGAACAAAAGCGGGTTACTCATAACGTAGTGCTTCCACCGGATTCCGAGTAGCCGCCTTCCAACTCTGCCAACTCACCGTCAACAACGCAATGCCCAATGCCAACACGCCAGCCAATGCAAAAATCCACCAACTGAGGTTGGTTTTGTAGGCAAAGTTTTCGAGCCATTTATTCATTGCGAAATAGGCAATTGGAGTGGCAATGATGAAAGCGATGGCTACCCATTTTACAAAGTCTTTGTTGAGCATTAGTAATACTTCTGAAATTTTTGCTCCGTTCACTTTTCTGATGCCTATTTCCTTAATCCTTTGATTGATTCGATAATACGACAGTCCAAACAAACCTAACATTGCAATGAAAATAGCAAGGAACGTAAAGAATGTAAACGTTTGGCTGAATTGTTTTTCTTCTTTGTAAAGCGATGCAAATTTCTGGTCGATAAAGTTGTAATGAAGGGTACTTTGCGGAAATATTTTTCCCCACTCGGATTTTAGACCCGACAACTCTTTATCGATTTCGGTAAGCGATGCCGTGTTTTTGAGTTTTACAATTAATCCTTGACTGTCTGATGCATAACGGATAATTATTGGCTGTTCTTCATTTTTCAGCCCAAAGTGGTGGTAGTCTTTTATAACTCCTGATATGTAGTGGTCTTTACCCCAAAAACGTAATTTTTGACCAATGGCATTGTCTAAGTTGGCAAATCCCATCAATCTGGCAGACTGTTCATTAATAATAATTTTATCATTATTAGCACCTTCATTATCAGTAAAATTGCTACCGGCAAGCAATTCAAAATTCATCAGCGAAAGATAGTTTTCATCAGCCAGATAATTAAACCAGTTGGTGTGTTTATTCTCCGAGCCATCCTGAAATGTAATATGTGTAAATGTACCAATATGCTCATATCCTTCGCCGGGGAATGTTTGCGCTAACGATACAGCTTCGACAAACGGCAATTTAGCAACTTCCCCTTTTAACACTTGGTAAGAATGATTGGCATTTTGCGGATTATCAATGATGCTACCTTTTAGTGATACCGTTTGATTTAGGTTCATTCCCAACGGTACATTGTTCATATATCTCAATTGTTTCAAAATGGTGATAGTGCCAATTAGAAGAATGATGGTGGCTAAAAATTGTGCCGTTACAATGCCTTTTCTAAAACTAAATTCGCCACGTGCCGAGGTTAGTTTTCCTTTCAATACTTTTACAGGAGCAAACGATGACATTACAATTGCCGGATACAAACCCGACAAGAAAATACCAAACACAGGAATGCCAATTAAAATTAATGTTTGGTTGACACCCAACACACTAAACGACAATTCCTTCTCAACAAATGTGTTAAAAATCGGTAACGATAGAAACATTAGTCCCAACGAGATAATGAAAGCGACAAAGTTGAGTAAAAACGATTCGGAAATAAACTGGAGAATAAGCTGTTGTTTACGTACCCCAGATACTTTACGGATTCCAACCTCTTTGGTTCGCTCCAACATTTTTGCAGAACTAAGATTGATATAATTCAGCCACGACAGCAAAATAATAAATACAGCAATGGCAAATAAAAATTTAACACTGTTGGCATTGCCATTCGCTTCGGCTTCGTACGGCTTATCGGAATGAAGATGAATATCGGAAAGTGCTTCAATGTTCATTCGTTCAACATCCGATTTAATATCAACACTGAAAATTTTCTGTCGGAGTTCATCAATATTAGTTCCCTCTTTTATAAGCAGATAAGTAAAAAAACAGTTGTTATTCCAGTTTAGTTTTTGCGGATTGAATACTTTCCAGTTGGTGTATGTTGAAAACGAAACCAGATAACTTATTTTCAAATGGGTATTTTCAGGTATGTCTTTAATTACTCCGGTTATTCGAAGATGGGTTTCTTGGTCGTTATAAATAGCTTGGAGATTTTCGCCAACCACATTGATTTTACCAAACATTTTTTTTGCCAAACTTTCGGTAAGCACAATGGTATTCGGTTCGTTTAAAGCTGTAGCTGCATCTCCCTCAATTATTTCAGATGTAAAAACGCTAAAAAATGAGGGGTCTGCCAAATAACCTTTGGTTGTTTCATAAAAGCTGTCACCGGCTTCTAATAAAGTCCCGGCTATCGAATAAAACCGAACAAATTCAACCACTTCTGGAATCTGCCCTTTAATGGTTGGACCACAAAGGTTATAGGATTGTGCATCACCAGGTACAAACTCACCGTTTTCGGTATAATCCATATACACACGACAAATATTATTGTGGTTTTTGTTGAACTTTTCGTAGCTCTTTTCATAGCCCACATACAACATAATGGCAAAAAACGATGCCATCCCAATGGCTAACCCCGACAGGTTAATTAACGTGAACAGCCTATTCTTTAATAAACTGCGAATTGCTATTTTTATGTAGTATCTTATCATCTTATTTTTTATTATTTCATGGATATTTTATTATTTTTACCATGAAGGTTTGAAATTCAGTTTTAATATTTCATGGATAATTTTGTATATTAACCATGAAAATTTGAAATTATATATTGTTTTTATAATTTTGCATCTATGATAATCAGAAGAATAATATCAGATATTGCCGATTCGTTGTCGTTTTTTCAAGTTGTTGCCATAGTTGGCCCACGACAGGTAGGAAAAACAACCCTTGCAAAACAAGTAACGACTGAATTAGACTTGCCTTCGGTTTATCTCGATTTGGAATTACAATCGGACTTATTTAAAATAAACGATGCCGAATTGTTTTTCTTGCAGAATGCCGATAAGCTAATTATTATCGATGAAGTTCAAATAAGAAAAGACCTTTTTCCTCTTTTGCGTGCTGTTGTTGACAAAACACGTAAACCGGGACAGTTCCTATTATTGGGTTCTGCATCGCCTGAATTGATTCGTGATTCGTCAGAATCGTTGGCAGGGCGGGTTGCCCACCACCAGCTTTTCCCGTTTGACCTGACCGAAGTCCCTGATACTGTTTCCCAAACCGATTTGTGGATGAAAGGAGGCTTCCCGCCAATGGCAATTAACAATAAACCGTTGATAGCAAACCGTTGGATGGCAAATTTCATAAGCACTTACCTAAACCGCGATCTATTGCAATTGGGATTAAGTGCATCACCCAAAGTCATCCGGAACTTGTGGACGATATTGGCACATCTTAACGGTCAGCTTTTAAATGCAACCAGCATTGGGAAATCTCTTGGGATAACAACGCATACCGTAAAACGCTATATCGATTTTTTGGAAGATGCATTTTTGGTAAAAAGCCTTCATCCGTTTTATTGGAACATATCAAAACGATTGGTAAAATCGCCTAAAATATACCTTACCGATACAGGTATTTTGCACCATTTGTTGAATATCCCTGACTTTAATTCATTGTCGGGCAACCCAATAATTGGCAGCTCGTGGGAAGCGTTTGTGCTAAACCAAATATTAGCTGTAAAACCCAATGGGCTTGATGTCTATTTTTACCGGACACATCAAGGAACTGAAGCTGATTTGGTTTTTACCCACGGATTAAATGTTGTTGCAACAGCCGAAGTAAAATATTCCAATTCGCCACAGCTTACCAAAGGCAATTTTCAGGCAATAGAAGATTTGAATGCCCCTATAAATTTTGTTATCACTCCTTCTTCTGATGATTATCTTTTCAAAGAACGAATAAGGGTTTGCCCCTTAGTTGATTTTATAAACAAATATTTGCAGCATCTTTAGCTTTTAATCCCAAAAGGGTTTTGAACCCCTGTCAGGATTAAAAAGTTTATTCATGCCTCAACGCCTCCACCGGGTTTTGCCTTGCTGTATTCCAGCTTTGCAGCGTTACAATAGTCAATACAAACACAAAGGCCCCTACTCCTGCCAATGCAAACACCCACCAGTCTAAAGTTGTTTTATAGGCAAAATTCCCCAACCACTTTTGCATGAGTTTATATGCAATTGGTGACGCAATTATAAATGCCGTCAACACCCAGGTTACAAAGCGGTAATTAATAATTTTGAAGATATTTAACAGTGTTGCCCCATTAACTTTTCTTATGCCTATTTCTTTGGTTTTGTTGACACAAATTTGAAAGACCTGGCCGAGTATGCCAAGCATAACTAAAATGAATGCAACAATTGAAAAAGAGGATATGGCTTTGCCAAGTTGCCCGTCTTTTGCATACATCGCATTTAGCTGTTCATCCAAAAATGTTAACTCCATTGGTCTGTCGGTAATTACAGTCCCCCATATTTTTTTGAGTTGAGCAATTTGATCGGATAATATTCCATCGCTCAACCGAATAGACAGATAGAAATTTTCGGGAGTTTCAAATATGCGTTCATCAAAAATAACACTTGTCGGCTTCGTTAATGTATGGGCTGTGCTAAATTTAAAATCTTTGACCACCCCTGTTATGTCATATCCTCCTTTAAAACCGTCAAATCTTTTGTTATCAATGCTTTCCCATGAATGTTCTCTGACAGCCGTTTCGTTTACAAAACACATCCGGTCTTTAATTTCATTCGTTTTTGTCCATTTCTGGTCTATCTCGATGCCATAGGTTTCAAAAAAATCATAATCGGCAAAAAGAATGTCGTGTATTATTCTTTCTTTTTCTATATGTTTTGATTGAGAACTTACTCCTGCTCTCACCCCAACGGTCCCTAATGTCCCATTGCTTAAAGTTGATTTTTTCACAAAAGGCAAGCGATTTACTTCTGATTTTAAGGTTGTCCCTAATTTACTGTTCTCCCCTAGTGAAATGTATAAAATATTCTCTTTCTGAAAACCCAGGTTATAGTTTTTGGCAAATTTTATCTGTTTATTTATGAATACCAGCGAAACAAATAAAGCTATAGCTATTGAGAACTGTAATATGCTCAAGACTCCTGCGGTGTGTGTTTTCCCCTTATTGTAATATCCTCCTTTTAAATATCTGGCTAAATCAAATTTTAGCAAGCCAACTTGTGGCAATATGGTATTTAGCAGTACAATAATTGCAAAGGCTGCTATAAACAGGCTGAAAGGTATGGGCTGAAAAAGGAGAGATATACCAAACTCTTTATTTAATAATTGATTGGAAAAAGGAATGAGTAAAGCCACTATAGATAATGAGGTAACAGTAGCGATGGTTATACCGACAAAAGATTCGGACATAAAATATCTGAAAATATTTTGCAAAGCAGCCCCATTCGTCTTTCTAATGCCAATATTTTTAATTTGAGCCTGATGTTGGGCTATGGAGTAATTAATAAAATTGATTAATGACAGAATTAAGATAAGCCCGGCAACAGATATAAATAGATAAATTAACTTAGGATTTCCTTTTGCATTACAAGAATCTTTGATATTGTCAGAATGCATATAGATATCCGATATTTTTTGTAATGCAATTTCCTGATGTATTTTATGAAGACCGGGTAAAGTGCGGTTCACTTTCTCAATAAATTGTCCCGGATTTACCCCTTCTTTTAGTTTGAGATAAAAATTTGCAGGTTTTATACTTACACCATGATTTGACATTTCTCCTAGAAGTTGCCCATCGCTATTGAGAAAAAAATCAATATCATTAAAACTGTTATCGGGGGGCATATCCTCCACTATGGCAGAGACCTTTAAATCAAAGTCTTTAAACCAAGCAAAAACTACCGGTTTCCCGAGTGGGTTTTCGTTTCCAAATATCCTTTCTGCCAAACTCTCGGTCAATACAACCGAGTTGTTACTAACAAATGGTTTTTCCCCTTCCTGGCTTAAAACATTAAGCGAAAGAAGGTCGAACATTTCATTGGAAGTTGTTATGTGATTTCTAATCTTATATACGTTGCCTTCGGTAATAATTGATTTTTCTTCCAAATCTATTATCTTATAGGGAGCAATCGCCTCAATTTCAGGGTAATTGTCTTTTAGGGTTTTCCCAAAATTGAAATCCATTACTGCAGACATTGTTTCTTTCGATTCTCCCCAAATAAAATTGGATTTAGTATCTAAAACCCTGTAAATACGTCCGTGATCTTTAAACCCCGTGTCAACAGTAAACTCGCTGTAAGCATACAGCCCTATGATGATACACACGGCAAACCCCACCGCAAAACCGACTATGCTTAACACAGAGTAAAACTTGTTTCTCTGTAAGCTCCTAAGTGCTGTTTTTAAATAATGTAAAAACATATAATATTGTTTTTTTTAGTCACGGGGTCACTTGAGGTGACCCCGTGACTGGTTGTTACTCGTACCTTAACGCTTCCACCGGATTCCTAGTAGCCGCCTTCTTCTCCTCCCGATGTATATCTGGACCAACCCAAGTGCCGTAGGCACGTCCCGATGGACATCGGGATGGTAGATGTATTAGGTTGCATTTTGTAAATAGTCCCTTAGGGACGGTGTTATTCGTAAAATTCGAATAGATACGCATCTTCATATTTAATTTCGTTTTTTCTTAATAAATCTAAATATTCGTCTTTAAAAGAACGTTTTTCGTGATGTTGCTCTTGTTTCATTACGTATTTGCCATAACTATAAATTTATAACATCGTCCCGATGGGACTTATGTCGTTTCAAATCTTATTTTTCTACCATAACTGCGTCGCTATGCGACTTCTTCTTCAATTTATAATTAGTAATGTACAATGAATAATTAGGTTTACGTTGTCAAAATTATTCATTCCTAATTACACATTATTTATTCATAACGAAGAGCCTCCACCGGATTCCTAGTCGTCGCTCTCCAACTCTGCCAATCGTTTTTACCCCTAAATCCCCCAAGGGGGACTTTTTAGCCGCTGCTCAATTGTTAGTTCTATCTTTTTAATGACATTTTCAATATTATTTACAATGTCTTTATTTTTGAATCGTATGACTTGTATGTCAAATTGTTTCATTTCTGCCGTTCTTCCTTCATCATATTCTTTTTGAGTTTTATGAATTTCCCCATCAAGTTCATTCATATTTACTGTCAGTTAGCTTTTGTTCGGTCCTTCCCGATGTGCATCGGGAGAGTTAGAGGGGTAGGACAAAAGCGGGTTATTCGTATCTCAATGCCTCCACCGGATTTTTCGTAGCTGCTTTCCAACTCTGAAACGACACCGTCAGCAACGCAATGCCCAACGCTAACACGCCAGCCAAAACAAATATCCACCAACTAAGTGTAGTTTTGTAGGCAAAGTTTTCAAGCCACTTGTGCATTGCGAAATAGGCAATAGGGGTGGCGATGATGAAGGCTATGGCTACCCATTTTACAAAATCTTTGTTGAGCATTAGCAGGACTTCTGAAATTTTTGCTCCGTTTACTTTTCGGATGCCGATTTCTTTGGTGCGTTGCTGCGATATGAACAGTGCCAATGCACTAATTCCTATAATGCTAATCAATATGCCAATGCATGAAAAGACAAAAAGAATTCGGCTAAGTATAGTTTCAGCTTTGTATTGTTGGGCAATTTTTTCGTCCATGAAGAAGTAGTCCATTTTTTGATTAGGGTAAAATTCGCTCCAAGTCTCTTTTATTGCATTCATGCTGGCATGTAAACTTCCTTTTCCTAAACGGATATGAATAAAACGAGCACGGTTTTTCGATTCTTCCAACCAAAAAACAAAATCGCCAATATTTTCGTGAGCCGAGCTGTAATTAAAGTCTTCTGTTACTCCAATAATGTTAATGGGAACCCTACCTTTTTCCAATGGTTGAGATGCCAAATAGGTATTCAAATTATCCATTGAACCATATTTCTCCATCAATCGTTGGTATAAATGGTTATTTATCACAAATCCCTGAACGACATCAGTAGAAGGAGTTGCCCAATTCTTAATCAACTTAATATCCAGAGTTTTTAGGTAGTTGTAATTAGCATAAACAAGCTCTGCATTTCCTTCAATCCCTAAATTGTCAAGTGTAAATGTTTGTGTTGGGTAACTTATGTATTGGCGAGTAAATCCTACTGACTCGACCGATGCTTGTTTTTTCAATTCACTAGCAAAAATTGCCGGGTCTTTTGAAAAGTCTTTTGATTCCAAGACAACAACATTATTCTTGTCGAACCCTAAAGGTTTATTTAGAACAAAGTCGGTTTGTTTGTTTACAAGAAAAGTTGCTGAAATTAAAATAATCACAATTGCAACTTGTCCTACTAAAAGACTTTTTAGCACGGAACTTCCAGAAAAATTGTTCGTGCTGGAAAGAATATTAGCAAAAGACTTTTTATTCAGAAAAAATACGACAACAAAAAGAGATGTTACTGTTACACATATACCAATAACTAAAATGATACTCCAGTAAATAACCGGCTCGTTATAAAAGATTTGGAAATCAATATCAAACAGTTGATTGATGATAGGAGCGATACTTTGAATTAATAGGAGCGAAACGCCAATTGCCAATAAGCTAACAATCAGCACCTCAGTTAATACCTGAATGAGGATTTGAAAAGATGCTGCTCCAATAGACTTTTTCAAGCTCAGTTCTTTCGAACGTTTAATGAGTTGAGCAATGGTGAGGTTGGTAAAATTTAACAGCGAAATCAATAGAATCACAAATGATATAGTTATAAATAGTGATATATTTATTTTGCTTGAACTTTCACGCAACTCAAAGCGGAAATCAGACTTTAAATGAATATCGTCTATTGGGAACAATGAAAAATTAAATTCTTTTGGCCCACCTTCTTGTTTTAAAGAGCTTTTATCCCAATAATCTTTCAACTTTTGAGCAACGAGAATTGGAGACGCACCTTTTTGAAGTTTAAAATAATTGTAAGCCCATTGAACTTTTAAATTGGGTATTGTTTTCTCAAAAGTTTTTTGCATGTTTCCTTTTTGCGACGCTAATATTTCATATTTTAGGTGTGTTTTAGGGGCGGTATTCTTTACAATTCCACAAATTTCATATTCTCCAATATTTTGGGAATATTGACCTGCTTCAAAATTAATAATCTGCCCTATGGGATTTTTATTTGCGAAATGTTTTTTTGCAAAATCTTCTGAAATGAAAACAGTATTTGGTTTTTCTAATTCGGTTATATTGCCTTCTGTTGCTTCAACTTCGAACATGTCAACAAATGCGCTATCAACCCACATAATATCTTTCTGCTCAAACGAATTGTTTCCAATTTTAAGGATTCCAACAGGGCAATGTATAAATTCTACTGCCAGTCCTACTTCAGGAATTTCCAATGAAGCAGTATGCACAATTCCCAAACTGCGAGCCCAGTTAAATTGTTTACTGTAAGCCGAACTCACACGATAAATATTTTCGTGTCCTGGGATCCACTTGTCAAAACTTTTTTCGTTCGAAACATGGATAAACAAAACAAGAAAAGACGTGATTCCAATTACCAACCCAAACAAGTTGATTGCAGTAAACAACTTGTTGTTTTTCATTTGCCTTAAAGTGTATTTGATGTTCATGGTTTATCTCCTCTGTCTTTTGTTTGTCACGGGGTCACTTTAAGTGACCCCGTGACTGGTTACTAATCCGAACAAGCTTCTTCATATTTACCCCAGACCCCTGTCAGGGTTCAAAACCGGGGTCTGGGGTAAAGAAAAATTAAAGTATCTCCGCCATTTTTTCGTTTATGTTTTCCGTAAGCACTTCGCCGTCGAATAGGTTTATTACCCGGTGGGCAAAGCCTGCATCGTGCATTGAGTGCGTGACCATAATGATGGTAGTGCCTTCTTTGTTGAGTTCGGTCAACAGGTTCATGACTTCGAGGCCGTTTTTAGAGTCGAGGTTACCGGTAGGCTCATCGGCAAGTATCAGCTTGGGGTTGGCAACCACGGCGCGCCCGATTGCCACGCGTTGCTGCTGCCCGCCGGAAAGCTGCTGCGGGAAGTGTTTTGCGCGGTGCCCTATTTTCATGCGTTCCAAAACTGTGTTTACCATTTCCTTGCGTTCGCTTGCTTTCATTTTAAGGTAAATAAGCGGGAGTTCAACATTCTCGTAAACAGTGAGTTCGTCAATAAGGTTAAAACTTTGGAACACAAAGCCGATGTTCCCTTTCCTCATTTGTGTGCGCTGGCGTTCTTTGTAGGTGCCTACCTCTGTGCCGTCGAAAAAATAATTCCCGGTGCTTGGGTTGTCCAGCAGGCCGATAATGTTCAGCAACGTGGATTTCCCGCAGCCGGACGGTCCCATAATGGCAACAAATTCGCCTTTTTTTACGTTAATCGACACTTCGTTCAGGGCGAAGGTTTCTACCTCCTCTGTACGGAAGATTTTTGTGAGTTTTTCTGTTTTTATCATAGTAAACGATGCTAAGAGCATGTAGCTAATGGCATGGGGCAGGGAGCGTGGCCGTACCGTGCATACATTTGCTACAATACTTTAATTATTATTTTATTTCAATATCAATTTGTCATTGTCCCCAAACAAATCATAGCTTGAGGTTATTACTTTTTCGCCGGGCTGGAGGCCTTCAAGTACTTCGTAATACCTTGGGTTTTTACGCCCGATTTTTATATTCCGTTTTGTGGCAAAACTGCCCGAAGGATCGATAACATAGATCCATTGCCCGCCGGTGGTGCTGAAAAAACCTCCAAGGCTGATCAGGGTAGATTCTTTAGGCTGCCCCAGTTGCAAGTTAATATAATAAGTCTGTCCGGTGCGTATATTGTCCGGCCTTTTGTCGGTAAAGACGAGGTCTATCTGGAATTGTGAGTTGCGCACTTCCGGGTAAACTTTTTTCACGGTCAGGCCGAAAGTCTGCCCCTGCCTTTCTATGGTGGCGGGGAGGCTTCTTTTAATACGGTCGATATAATGTTCGTCTATAAGTGCTTCTATTTTATAGTCGGTAAGCACGTTTATTTGCCCAATGCGCATCCCTTTGCCTATGCTTTGCCCAATTTCTGCATCGAGCATTCCCAGCTGCCCGTCAACAGGTGCTTTCAGGTTCAAGTTGTCGAGCCTTTCGTAAACAAGGTCGAGGGTTTTGTTCATTTTTTTCAGATCCTGTTCTAATTGGATCATCTCAGTTGCCCTGATCATCGAATCGTTTTGCGCTTTTTGTTTGTTGATTTCCATTAATTGGACGGCATATTCGTAGTCTTCTTTTGCGGTCAAATAATCTTCTTTCGGGACCAGCTCGTCTTCATAGAGCGCTTTTTGTTGTTCAAAGTTCCTTTTCTTTTTTATTATTTCGTATTCTGAAGCCAATAGGCTTTGTTTCGATTCGATTCGCTGGGTCTCAAAATTTATGCGCGTCTGCCGCAGCATGTTTTGTTTTTGTGCCAAGTTCGATTCGCTGTTCATGATGTTTTCGTACAACGTCCTGTTTTCCAGGACCAATATAACATCGCCTTTTTTCACTATCGCACCTTCTTCAATCAGGCGTTCTTTTACCTGCCCGCCTTCTTCGGCATCGAGGTAAATGGTAGAAATAGGCTCCACCGTCCCGTTTGTTCGGATAAAATCATCGAAATTGTCTCTTTTTACTTCGCTGACGGTAATTTTTTCCGTGTCAACTTTTAGCGTGCTTATGTTTGAATTTTTAAAGATTTTTACGACGAAGAATATCAAAGCAATAGCTATTGCCCCATATATGATATGTTTTGGCCTGATGCCTTTTTTCTTCTCGATTTTTCTGTCCATTGCCATAGTAGAAATATTTTTCGGGTAATTTATTCGTTGTTAATTATTTTATGGGATATAACCACAGATATTGTTTTTTAATTGTTGATAGCTATTCTTTCGGAGAAAACCCAAATACTGTTTTCCCCTGATAAACTTCTATTGTTTTTTCTTTTATTATATATTGAAGTTTTGTTCGCAACAAATCGCTTTTTGCCTGCGCCAAAATATTTTTAGAGTCGTAAAGTTCTATAATGCTGATTAGCCCCTGTGCGTGTTTTTTCTCTGCCGCCCCGTAAGCAACTTGTGCATAGTCAACCTGTTTTTCCAACTGTTTGTATTCTGCGCTGTACGATTCGAGTGACTGGTAGTTTTGGCTGATTTCGTTGTAAAGTTCTTGCGATGTTTTTTTCAATTTTGTTTCGGCCTGCAGGTAATTTAGTTTTGCCAGTTTTACGTTAGACCTCAGGCTCAACCTGCTGAATACAGGGATGCTTAAAGAAAGCCCGACGTATTGGCTCGCATTGTTTTTAAATTGCTCTTTCAGTGCATCGGCATTGTCGTTGTCTTTGGTTTTTGAATAATAAGAAGAATATCCGCCCGACATGGTAAGGCTTGGCCACAAACCGCCCCGGGCGGCAGATAGGCTTTTGCTGGCAGCGTCTTTGCGCATTTCCTCGGCTTTTATTGTTGGGTAGAAAGTTTCTGCCGCTGAGTAAATTTCGGAGGCTGTAACTTTCCCCGTCCCGCCTATAATGGCAGCAGGCGTTGAAAAATCAATCGAAAAGTTTTCTTCGCCTGTAATGTTCATCGCTTGTTTTAAATCAAGGACGGCTGTTTTGTAATAGTTTTGTGCCTGTATCAAGTTTAGTTCCTCTTTTGCCAGCCTCGATTCCATTTCAAGCAAGTCCGATTTTGCTTTTAGCCCTAGTTTTACTTGTTTTTTTGTCTGTGCCAGGTTTAGTTCCGAGAGGTTTTTCTGTTCGTCTGCTATTTCTGCCAACCCTTTGTAATAAACGGTGTTGTAATACGCTTCCATCACCGAAAATGCGATGTTGTATTTTAACAGCTTTTCGTCTTCCAGCCCTGCCAGATAGGTCATCTTCCTAAAAGAAATTGTGTTTTGTTTTGAGAAACCTTTAAAAATGTCGATGCCTCCATAAAAATCAAAGTCGCTGTAAAATTGGCTTGTGTTGATATACTCGTAAGTGTCGTAGTCAAGCGATTTGCCAAAGGAATTGTTCCCGCCTATGCCCATCGATACGTAGGGCAATAGGTTGCGTTTCGACTGGTTCAGGTTCTCCTTGTATATTTCATTTTGGAGCGAATTGCCCTTTAGTTCAAGGTTGTTTGAAATGGCATATCTGATGCATTTGTCCAGAGTCCATTTCTCTTGTCCTTTTAGGTGTGGGCTTTTAAGAAAAATCAATAAGATCAGTATAAAAAAGATTTTCTTCATGTCATAAAATTGTTTCAATGGCTAAACCAAATGCCAAAAAAATGCCACAATCTTTATTTGGCTGACTGTCAGCATATTGAGGTGTGTTAGATTATTGATTGCAGCAAATCATGTAAAAATAATTTACAAAAAGTGTCAAATATTTATACAACTTGTTTGAATTGATTCCGTGCCGGGCTAACTTTGAAGGAAAACAAGGTGGAATAAAGAGATGGGGCTAAAGCCCGGAGTTTGTGTGTGATTTATAATCCGTTCACTGAAGTTAACGGGAATGAAAAAATTTAAAAAATGAGTTGGGTAAGGATTTGGGGTTACATGGTTTTTTCAACAAAAAACAGGATTCCTTTCTTGGCCTCGCCAGATATCAGGGCAAGAGTATTCGGACATATTTACGAAAATGCACAAGAAAAAGGAATTTGGCTTTAGCCACATAAGATTCAAAAAAATGGGAAAAGGAAATCTTTTAATTGTTGACGACAACAAAAGCATATTAAGCGCACTTGAAATATTGTTGCAAGATGATTTCGATGAGATAAAAACCATTGCCGGGCCAAACCAGTTGCCTTCGCTCATCGAAAATGGGGCTTATGACCTGGTTTTGCTCGACATGAATTTTTCTGCCGGGGTAAACACCGGGAACGAAGGGCTATATTGGCTGTCGCGCATACAAGAACTTAGGCCCGACATGGAAGTTGTCCTTTTTACGGCTTATGGCGATGTTGAATTGGCCGTAAATGCTTTGAAAAAAGGTGCTGCCGATTTCATATTAAAACCTTGGGACAACGAAAAGTTGCGTACTACACTGCGAAATGTATATAAACTCCAGCAATCAAAAAAAGAAATAAAAAAATTAAAAAAGCGGGAAAACGCCTTGAAAAGCGAGATGAACAAAGAAAAGCATTTCATTATCGCCCAGTCGCCGCAAATGCTGAAAGTATTGAACCTTGTACGCCGCGTGGCCAGGACCGATGCGAACGTGCTGATTACCGGCGATAACGGCACGGGTAAGGAGTTGATTGCCAAAGAACTCCATGTCCACTCAAAAAGGGCAGGTGAGATTATGGTAAATGTTGACATGGGCGCAATAAGCGAAACACTTTTCGAAAGCGAACTCTTGGGCCATAAGAAAGGTTCGTTTACCGATGCACGTGAAGACCGTACCGGGAAAATTGAAAATGCAAACAACGGCACGCTTTTCCTCGACGAAATCGGAAACCTGCCAATACACCTGCAACCAAAATTGTTGGCAGTTTTGCAAAACCGCATGGTAACGCCCGTGGGCACCAATAAGCCAATACCCGTTGACATCAGGCTTGTTTGCGCGACCAACCAAAACCTTGAAGAAATGGTCGCCGTCGGCAATTTTAGGGAAGACTTGCTTTACAGGATAAATACCATACATATTGAAATACCCCCTTTGAGAGAACGAAAAGAAGACATTGTTGCCATTGCCGAATATTTCCTGAAAATTTATTGCAACAAGTATAGGAAAACATGTGACAAAATTTCTTCGACAGGAATTTCAAAACTTACAAGTTACCAGTGGCCGGGCAACGTAAGGGAATTGCAGCACACAATTGAAAAAGCCGTCATCCTTTCCGACAAAAAAGAACTTTCGCCCGACGATTTTTTCTTTAAGCCCGTAATGCACGGCGCAGGAGATGTTTTTGACGGTACCATTGAAGAAATGGAACAAAAAATGATTGCGAAAGTACTCAATAAAAGCAGTTCCAACCTGTCGGCAGCGGCAGAACAGCTCGGAATTACCCGCCAGACTTTATATAACAAAATGAAAAAGTATAAGCTCTAGGATGGTAAGCCGTCATTTAAATAGGAACATAATAATCCGCACAATCCTGTTGGCAGCAAGCGCACTTTGGGTGGGCTGGCTGGCTTTTGGCGAAAAACAATATGTTTTGTCTGTTTGTTTTGTTTTGATTTTTATTGTCGAAGTTGTTGAACTGATAAATTACCTTAACCGCACCAACCGGAAAATAGCTTATTTTTTCAACGCCATAAAAAACGACGATTCTACATTGAATTTTCCACTGAACACGGGCAACAGGGCGGTGGACGATTTGAATGCCAGCCTGAACAAGGTAAACGAACTGATAAAAAACATAAAGTTTGAACTGGAGGAACAAGAACAATATTTCAAGGCGATACTCGAACATGTTTCAATTGGCATTGTGACCTACAATGAAAAAGGAACTATTTTTTTGGCAAACACAGCCGCAAAAAAAATATTGGGACGGGAGCATTTGACCCATATCAACCAAATTGTCCAAATAGACAAGAGGCTTTTCAATGCGCTAAAAGAGTTGTATCCGGGAGGGCGCAAGCTAGTCGATTTCAACAGCGCCAACGGGGTCATCCAACTATCGTTGAAGTCAACACAGTTAAAAACAGCACAAGATAATTTTCGCCTGGTCACAATACAGGACATAAAGAACGAGCTGGAAATAAACGAGTTGGAGTCGTGGATAAAACTTATACGGGTGTTGACTCACGAAATAATGAACACCGTGGCACCAATCACATCGCTCTCGCAAACCATTTTGGGCTATTTCAAAAAGTTGGATGGTGGAGTGCCGGGGGAGAAGGTCATCGGCAACACGGTAAAAGGGCTGGAAATTATAAACGAAAGGGGGCTTGGGCTTATGGCTTTTGTGGAAACTTACCGCAAATTGACCCGCATTCCCCGTCCCGAAAAAAAAATCATAAAGCTTGGCGAATTTATCGACGACACAGTTATGCTCGTAAACTTTGAACCAATTGGGGAAAACATAAAAATCACAAAAGAGATTAACCCAGAGGACCTTGATGTACTTGCCGACAAAAAACAGATTTCACAAGTTTTGATAAACCTCATAAAAAATTCGCTCGAAGCATTGAGAGATTCAGGAAACGGCAAAATCCACGTAAAAGCGATGGTCAACGAAAACGGGCGGGCGCAGGTTACCGTTGCCGACAACGGGCCCGGCATACCCAATGATTTGGCAGACAAAATATTCATACCGTTTTTTACGACAAAAGAATCAGGTTCGGGGATTGGGTTGAGCCTTTCCCGGCAGATAATGCAGCTTCACGGCGGCACTCTCAAAATGGAATCGAAGCCCGGAAAAACATCGTTTACTATTGTTTTTTGACAATGCTGCCCAAAATTTATTTAGTTGGGTTATAAGGTAGGTGGTGCTATGGATAATCAACCTTTTGTTCTTTCTGCTTGTCGAATGATAATTATTTTGTAACCTTAGCTTTTGTATAAGTAATGGCAGGCGATGTGGTAAATGTCAAGGTTTGCAGCCCAGCAAACTGCGTAACGGTTTGACAGGAAATTACCACGCAATTTGCCGTTACCCACAATTAGCACACAGATAACAAAAGGCGTAAACTTACAGATATTTTATTTCCATATTTGGGAAACTTTCAATATCTTTGTCGTATGAATATTATTGAGATTTCAACAGGAAAAAAAATTACAACTGATATTACCATCGTTGAACCTAATGAATTTAAAACCTTAAAAAAGACACGGTATTTCTTTGATTGGAAAATTGAACAAAATCAAGAGGTTTATAAACTGCAAATAAAAGGTTCAAACGATATTTTAGGGTTAATATCAATTGAAAGGATTTCAATAGAATGGAGAATACACATTCGATTGCTGACTGTTTCAAAAGAGAACAAAGGAAATTCAAAACAATATGAAGATATTGCAGGAAACCTAATTGCTTTTGTTGCAAAAATCGCAATCCGTGAATATGGAGAATTAGCTTGTGTTTCTCTAAGACCCAAAACTCCAATAGCCCAGCATTACATTGAAAAATACAATATGAATATAACTGGAATGACTTTGAGTATTGAAGTTCCTGAAATTTTAGATTTAATAAATTTGTACGACAATGACTGAAAATAACAAAAACATTATGGATACAATAGAATATGGAGTAGATTCAAGATACAAATCAAGCAAAGAGCAAGAATCTGATGCAACAGCATTAATGGAAGCTCGCTTGAAAAGAATGAAAAACATCTCAAAGGACCAAATCATTCGAGCAAGACTTATGCAACTCAAACTAAAAATGGAAGAGTATATTAAAAGTCCTATTTACGACAATCGGAATTATTTCTCTGAATTTCTGAAAATGTATATAGACACAATATATTCTAAAAGAAGCATATTTGCCGAAGATATTGACATTGCTCCCGTAAGTTTGAGTCAAGTGATAAATAACCATAGAGAGCCAAAACAAGAGTTCTTATTGAAATTGATGATACATTCAGAAAAAGCATTTAAAAATGTTTGTGAATTTCATAAAAAGACTTGGTATCAAGTTTATTATCACGAGAAGATTTGTGAAACAATGTCAAATCAAGAGCAATGGAGACCAGAAATTGAAAAACACGTAAAATTGAGTGAAATAATTTAACTGTGGGTAATAATGGCTCATAGGCAATGGCGAGTGTAGCTCGTCTTTCGGGAGTCGGATTCCCGCACTGACTTTCTCGTTCTGCCGAACTGAAAGTCGCACGCAATCTGCAACATCCCATAACCGAGGCAGTTATGCGTCACTCAAAAAAAACAAAACACCACAAATTAGCGAAACTTGTAAAAATTAAAAGTTTTGATAATTTTAGTATCTTTGTACTATGAAAGATTTGATAGAAAGGAAAGAATATATTGATAAATTATTGTCGTACAAGGATAAAGATATTATCAAGGTAGTGACAGGATTACGCCGTTCCGGGAAATCCACACTTTTGACAATGTTTAAGAATAAATTGATTGCAAATGGTGCAAAACCTGAGCAAACTCAATTTTATAACTATGAGCTACCTGAAAATTATCTAAATAAAACGTGGGATGAGATTTACTTTGAAATAAAATCAAAAATAATATCTGAAAAGGAAAACTATGTATTCCTTGACGAAATTCAAAATATACCACATTTCGAAAAGTTAGTTGACGGACTTTATGCGACAGAAAATATAGATGTTTACATAACTGGTTCAAATGCCTATCTGCTATCGAGTGAGTTAGCTACCCTTCTGAGTGGCAGATATATTGAAATTTCTATTTTACCGTTTTCATTTGCAGAATATTTGAAATACAGAGGTATTGATTACAACAATAAATACTTGAATTATGAAGCTTTGTTTTTCGATTTTGTTAACGAAACATCTTTGCCTAAAGGTGTAGAATTACGTGAAGAAGGTTTTGATAAAATTTACGAATATCTTGAAGCTTTATATGCAACAATTATCGAAAAAGATATTACACAACGATATCAAATCTATGATAAACGAGCATTTAACAATGTTATAAAATTTGTCGCATCAAATATTGGGAGTCAAATGTCTCCTAATAGCATTTCAAAAGCGTTGAAAGCTGATGGACAAAGCGTTCATCACGGAACCGTTGAGAAATTCATATCATATTTAGTTGAAAGCTTTGTATTTTATTGTGTAAATCGTTTCGATATAAAAGGTAAAAAACAACTTGCCACACAAGAAAAATATTATTTAGTAGATTTAGGATTACTAAACGTTCTTGTTGGAAGAGAATGGACTGCAAACAGAGGTCACCTACTTGAAAATATTGTCTTTCTTGAACTGTTAAGGAGAGGTTACAAAATATGGACAGGAAAACTCCGTGATGCTGAAATTGATTTTACAGTAAAAAATCGTAATGGAGACATCGAATATTATCAAGTTTCTTGGGAAATATCAAACCCAGAGACAGAAAAGCGAGAGTTTGCTCCATTAGAAAAAGTAAAAGATAATTATCCAAAATATTTACTTTCGACAGAATCATTTACACAAAATAGAGATGGAATTATTCATAAAAACGTATTTGAATGGTTACTGGAAAAAGAATAATAAAGAACTAAGAGCGAAAGCATAACAATGGCTATAGGCAATAGCGAGTAAATGCTCAATTCGTGACTTGTAACCCGCCCGAGCATTTTCTCGGTTTGAAAAGTAAGTCGCACGCAAACCGCTACTGTCCATAGCCGAGACCAATTAATTACAGATAATTGTGCAAGGAGAAAGAATAGAAGGACATAAATTAATGGGGGATATAAAGGTGCCGGCAAAAACAATTGAGGAAACAATTTCGGTTTGTTTGGAGAACAACATTACTTTCGCAGCCTATCGCCTTCCGAATGAGAAGAAGCAGTTTATTGTTGCCCAAAAAGATTACGAACCTGAAACAACCAGTGATTTTTCGGGAATAGGCGTTGGCAAAGGGTTTTTCGTTGCGCCTTTTTTGCGATCGAATAACTGTCCGATGTTTATTATAAAGCCTGATTTTTATTTTGAAGGCGGAGCTGATGCGGAGGGTTTTGAAGAAATGTCAAAGATAAAACATCGGGGGAAAGGCGTGGGCGGATTGACATCTTCGGATGAAACAAGCCGGGAGGAATATTTGGGGCAAATAGAAAAAATAATTGATGCGATAAAAAAGCAAGAGGTACAGAAAGTGGTGTTGAGCCGGGCCAAGGTTGTTTGCTTAGGCTTTTTGCCCCGGGCCCATAAAATATTTAGTTCTTTGTGCGGGCTTTTCCCCAATGCTTTTATTTATGTTTTTAATGCAGCCGGAAACCTTTGGATGGGAGCCACTCCCGAACCGTTTGCTTTGCTTGGCGACAATGTGTTCAAAACATCGTCGGTTGCAGGCACAAAAGAAAACTCAGAAAAATACTTGAACCTCGAAAATTGGGAGGGCAAAGAAAAACAGGAGCAAAAATATGTTTCTGATTATATCGGCAGCGTTTTGAAAGCCAGCCAAATAGAAAGCATTGAACACCGTGGCCCTTACGTTAAAAAAGCAGGCGCACTTTTGCATTTGCGTACAGATTTTATATCGAATATAAAATTTGCGAACGGCAATATCGGGCGGCTGATCAACGACCTCCATCCGACCCCGGCGGTTTGCGGTTTCCCTAAAAACAAAGCACTGGAAATAATCCGTTCGCTCGAAAAACACGACCGGGAATATTACAGCGGCTTCCTTGGCCCGGTGGGGATGGGAAGCACGTTTGACCTTTTCGTGAATTTAAGGTGCATGAAAATAATGGGTCAGAAAATGGTGTTGTATTCCGGCGGAGGACTGACCATCGGCTCCAAGCCTGCCGATGAATGGCACGAAACAGAAATAAAGGCGGGGACACTGCTTTCTGTGATTGAGAAATTTTGAACTTGCCCATGTTGAGGAAGTGGCTTGAACAAACATTTTTATAAAAAACACCAAAGCAATTGAGCGGTATCACTTCGGTGTTTTTTTATAACTTGGGCCAATATAATTCCGTAACTGGTTTATAAAACCAATTCCCAGCCTTCCCTTGGTTTTATGTTAATAAGGTTTTTTGCATATTCATATGCATTGATAATTTCGTATTCTGATTGGTACTTGGGGATACCTGTGCTCATATCTAATTTCACAAGTTTAGGCAACCTGATTTTGTCTTCAGGAGTAATGTTTGTGAACTCCATTTTTTCGCCATCCCATTCCAATATACGCTCCAAACCTGCCAAACGAGGGGCTACCGTACCCATTACCACAACTTCGTTAAACGGGCCGGCGTAACCAAAATGGGATTTAGGCAGTACACGGTTTTCCGGATCCTCTTTACATGCCCTTATCCAGTCTGTCTCATGCCCACCTATACCTCCGGGCACCAAACGTTCGTTTATTTCTGGCGAATAATCTTTAAATTCTTTAGATGGCAGGCGTTTTGCTTTTTTTCCATAACAGCCGCATACAATCTTTCCTTTGCTACCAATAAACAAAACACCTCCATCATTGTCGCCCATCATTTCACCGTCTTCCATCTCAAACGGGCGGTTAGGTTTTAAGCCCCCGTCATACCATGTCACTTCCACCTCTGGCATTTCTACATTCCTGTATTTTTCCCTTCCCGGGAAGTAAAATGTAACTTTTTCCGACTCGGCAGGAGATTCTTCTGTCCATTTTGAAGAACTGGCTTGGATACCTGTTGGATATTTAAGGCGTAAGCTACGCATAACCACATCTAAAATATGGCAAGCCATATCGCCTAGCGCGCCTGTGCCGAAATCGTACCACCCGCGCCAGTTCCATGGATGGTATTGAGGCGAATATGGACGCACCTGTGCTGGCCCAAGCCACATGTCCCAATCTAAGCCAGCTGGGACACTGGGGGTAGTTTCCGGGCGGTTCAGGCATTGCGGCCAAATAGGGCGGTTGGTCCATGCGTGAACTTCTTTTACTTCGCCAATGTCGCCGTTCCAAATCGCTTCGCAAACCCAGGCAGTGTCGTCTCCCGAGGCTCCCTGGTTGCCCATTTGCGTTACAACATTTTTATATTTTGCAGCAGCCTGTGTCAATATCCTCGATTCGTAAACCGTATGTGTCAATGGTTTTTGGCAATAAACGTGCTTGCCCAGCTTCATGGCATCCAAAGTGATTTTTGCATGTGTGTGGTCGGGCGTGGCAACAATAACGGCATCAATCTGATCCCCAACTTCCTGGAACATTTTTGTGTAGCTCTGGTATTGATACGGGACCGGCCTTTCCGGATACTTTTCAACAAAATCTTTTATCCTTCCGGCCATGCGGTTTGTGTCAACATCGCAAAAAGCCACAATGTTCTCGTCAGAACACCTGTTGATGTTGCCCCATCCCATGCCTATCCCGATCACGGCTACGTTCAACTTCCCTTTTTCCCATTCCCTTTTTTCGTTGTTCGAAGGAGCGGCAGCACCTTTTTTTTCTCCGGAACATCCTGTAATAAGCGCACCCGAAACAGCAGTAGCGGTAGCAACAATGGCTGCCGATTTAATAAAATCTCGTCTGGGGACTTGATCTTCTTTATTCATTTTAATTGTATTTAGTTAATTTACAAATAGTTACCCCCTGTTATTAGAGAGAACTGGCTCATAAAGTTAGAAGTAATATTAAATCTTCGGGCATAATATTTTTATTTTCTGTTGTTTTATAATATAGATGGAACGGGCGGATGTGTTTACGGGTGCAACGTTGCCAACGTTTTTTGCCAACGAAGTCCGATATCGATACAGCAAAGATAAATGCTGCAAGTAATGGTTGGTTGCATGTTTTCAATATTATCTCATTGGTGAAAATGTATTTGACGAAGAAAAAATTATCTATAAATAACGCATATGGCACTTTGTATCCCTATAAAATTGCAGAAGGGACAATTAAGCATACCACCCCCGTTTCCTGTTTTTCAGGTTATTCAATGTGTCGATACAAATATTAACATCGTTTACTATTTGAAAGTCAAACATCCCCACACAGATAAAATCAGCTCCGTTTTCGAACGCATATTTAAAGCCGTCTTTAGGATGGATAGCCCCTCCTGCAAGGACTTTGAACCCTATAACCGGGACATTTGTGCGGTTGATAAATTCAACAGTCCTGTCGGGAAAAGTATCGAAAAGGTTATCGTGCCACAGATTGTGGTCGCTTTTAAGCCTGTCGGGCATTGACATTTCGAATGTCTTGCGGTTTTCCTGCGGGTGTGCCGACCAATATTTATCGTGGTGCATTGTTTTTTTGTAATAGTCGGGGATAATACCGTTCTCTTCGCAGGCTATCAAGGCTTCAATTGAATGTGCTGCCAGTCCTGCCACAACACCGTTTTGGCGTATAAGGCACAATAGGTTGTCAATCACGTCAATACGGTTGTTGAGGACCATCCTGTCGCCCTGGGTGCCATGTACTTGAATAATATCCACCCCTAAATCAATGGCTTTTTTTAGCCCCTCATCGTTTTTCTTACTGTCCTCACTGAACATGAAATAATTAATTATTTTCATTTTGCTGCCAGTCAGTTTTCTGTACTTAAGCAACATTTTTGAATGGACAACCCAATCGCTAACGGCTATACTATTAATCCCGGCCTGTTCACATAGCATCAGCGTTTCAAAAATCCTTTTTTCTGTGTTGTATGATTTAAATAGCGAGCTTACATAAAGCAGATCCCGTGCGTGGGCGGTCCCATCGAACAAGTTCCCACCCATGATTAACCGGCTTAATTCGTGGTTGCCAAGTTTTCCCTTGGGCAGTTCGCCTTTTAGTTCGCTTAATGCCGCCCTGTTCACCTTAACGGTTGCCCCCGATGTGGCATCAGTGCCCTGAAAAGCTGAATTTCGGACAGCGCCCCATCCGGTTAAGCCCAAAACGGGAAAGACGGCCAGGTTTTTTAACATTTCTCGCCGGTTGTTTAAACCTAATGGCTTCTCTGCCGGAATGGATGCTGGTTGCGTCCTTTTCCCTTTAAAAAAATGAGTTGCACAATTTAGTTTGAATTTTTTCCCTCCTAATAAATGGACAACATTATCCAGTCCATAACCTTTTTCCTTATTCCAAAAGAAAAAAATAAGTATTGCAGCTTCAATAAACTGTTGATTAACAATATACACCGAACTATCGCCAGTTAGCAAAGAAGCACCAAAAGGCGGGTATGCAAGATAGTACATCGTGAGCAGCAAAGCCCCGAAAAGGGATGCCCAACGGGCAAGCACCCCAAGGAATAAGCCCAAACCGATAAGGACAAGCCCCCATACATTAAGGAAGTCAATTAAGGCAAGCCGTCCGGGAGAAGCTGCCAACCAGTTATAAAAACTTGAAAGGAAACTTTGGGAATCGTTCAAAAAAGAAGCTGCTGACCAGTTACCTGCCAAAAGTTTGCTACATCCTTCGTACAAAAAATGCCAGCCAATGGACAAGCGGATAATAGTGATAATATTTTTCATAATAAATGATTACAATTAATTATCCAATGTCGTGGATATTCCAATGAACATTGTCAAGTACCGCTTTCATTGCCCTTATCGTTGGTTGGAAGAACCCTGGATATTTATCGATATATTGGGGCACAGCAAACAGTATCGATGTGCCAAGGACAGGGCACATAAAACGGTGAGGACGGCTATATTTCCCCCCGCAAAGGTGAATGAACGGTGTTTTTAGTTCTTTGTTTAAAACAATTGTCGTTTGTAACGCTTCGGCAAGTTCTTCTTCTGTGTCAATTTTAGTAACTATCTTGACAACATCGGCTCCACGTTTTTCGACTTCCTGTAGGTGTTCCACTACCTGTTCAGTAGTAAGGTAACAGTTTGTATGCGATGATATTACAACATCTGCACCTTTGTCATGGATTTTGTCGATAAGCTGTTTTTGCTTGTCAATGGCCTTTTTGCTGTAAGTTATTTCGTTGTCCGAGGGGTCATACAAATCGCCCATCACATCGATCATTGATGCCCCTGCCCCTGCAGCAGTGAGCAGTACATCCTGACGGTCATCATCGTTTAATTTTTCCCACTTGTCATCCCGGTAGAAATAAAACATGAACGGTAAATGAACCGAGCCTGTTATTTTTTCAAACGATTCGGCATTCCTAAATTCAGGTTTAAAGTCGCAAAGGTCGATTGCAATACCTCCAGCTCCCTCAAATTCTGAGTTCCTGGCAGCCACGATCAACTCTGATGGTGTTTGCCCGGAAAAAATCCCTGCAATGACAGGGTACGGCTTGTTCAAAAACGAAGGCCTTTGTCCGTTGTCCCCAGCCGGGGCTACTGCTGGTGTACTTGTATTTATTTGATTATTGGGCAACTTATTGTTTTGTCCTTTTAAAATTTGGTTTGGCAGAATTATGGCCGTGGCCGAAAGTGCCGCTGCATTCTTCAAAAAATCCCTTCGGGGAACATTGTTCGTTTTTTTAGTGTTATTTTTCATGTTAATAATTTTAAAATTGTATTGTTATCCATAAAAATGTCCTTAAAGTGAAACCAATTATATGGAATTACCTTACAATATTTTAGGCTTAGGCTTTACTGCTGAAATTGTTATCTCGTCAAAAACATCTAGTGCAGAAGTTATACCATCCAGTGGTTGGATTATCTTTCCTTGCTTGTCCCAAACGCTCATGCCAATAACTTCAGGAACAACAATATTGCCACTTACTGCTTTAATATTGGCTTTGTAAATTATAGCAGGCTGCCCTGTACCAAAATCATCTGTCTTTTTACTTACTTTGTCGAGATTCTGATATTTCTCATTATAATCACCGGCAAGGTTCATTTCTATCCAACAAATCCATTTGCTTTCTGGTTTAACCCGGACCCTTGTTGTAAAATATCCTGGCTTGGGTGTAGCCCCTGAGACTGCATTAATATTCAAGCCTGTTCGATCTGTTTGCTTCTCTTTTTTGCTTATCGAATTCCATTTGGGAAGTGCAGTTGGAACTTCAGCCTTTCCTTCCCAGTCATCCTCTCCTGCGCGATTTGTAATAAATATAGTTTTTGCCTCTCCTGTCTCTGGATCCTCTATCCATATGGCGAATGTAGGTGACTCGCCAAAAACAGACTGTAGTACCAGTTCCTCATTAATATGTATTTTGAATTCGATTTCGGTCTTCCCCCATGTACGCGAATAAGCAAACAAAACAAAACATCCCGCAAACAACACAAGGGAAAGAAGCACAAAAGGAAGCCTTCTTTTTAACTTCTTTAAGTTCATCCGTTTTCTCTTCATCTCTCTTTAATCGTCTATTTTATACTTCTTTGGGAAGTTCAAATCCTTTCCGGTACTGATAGGAAGTCAATTCCTGTGCCTTGCTGTTATTTAATATAGTTTCAGAGCTGGGTGAAAAATTAAGATATTTGCAGCCCACCCTGTAAGACATATTTGCAAGATGTACCAAAACCGTACTTTTATGACTTTCAACTATATCACTATTGGGGCTTTTCCTGCTACGGGTACAATCGAAGAAATTCTGTAGGTGCTTTTTTAATGGATAATATGCCGTTTCCCCTGCAACAACCTGCCCTCCTTTATCAAAGACCTGCCACCCCCCACCCATACGTCCTAGAAACATCATTCGCTTAGTCCCTAGAATTTCCACCCTGGTTCCATTTGTCCTCCAATTTGGGAAAATATCCCCATAGCGGACATCTGGAGATGACGGAGCCATATATGGCGAACACTGACCTGCTTCAATAGTCATAACATACTTGCCAAAATCAAACGTTGACATCTGGTAATCAGGAATGTCCCTGTTGTCGTCAAAAAAATACCTGCCGCCAAGGCTGTATACCGAAGAGGGAAACCCAGGATCGCCAATAACAAACCGTGCCAGATCCAATTGGTGTATAACCTGATTGGCCATAGCTTCACCCCCTCCGTATTCCCAGAAGTAATGCCAGGATTTGTTCCGTGTGACATTATAGGGAACCAGAGGGGCAGGGCCCAGCCACATGTCCCAGTCAATGGTGTCGGGTGTTACTGTATTTTCTTTCTTGTTCAACGGGACAGGGCCATTCCACAATGATTTAATATTTATGGCAACAAATTCACCCAATTCACCGCTATCAATATAATTCCTTGCAGCGAGGGCTTCTTCGGCACTACGGTTTAGTGTCCCGACCTGGACAACACTTTCGTACTTCATCGCAGTTTCGATCATCTTTTGACCTTCAACGATATTATGCGAAACAGGTTTTTCTACATAAACATCCTTGCCTGCCTGACAAGCCCAGATTGTAGCCAAAGCATGCCAGTGTTCAGGGGTTGCAATAAACACGGCATCAACTTCTTTGTCCTCAAACACCTTACGCATATCCCTAACCCGGATAGGTTTAAATCCTTGTTTCTTTTCAAGTTCTTTTATGGCGAAACCACCCCTTGTGTCGTCAACATCGCAGACATATTTAACTCTTATGTTTTCACCTGTGTCCGCAGCCTGCATTATTAAATTTGTGCCCCAGGCTCCCGCTCCGATAAGGGCGACATTTATTGTATCGTTGGCACTTTTATTTTTATTGCTGAAAGTTTTTTTGACAACTTTTCGATAGGAAGGTTCCTCATTTGCCCAATTGGGAACAACCTTTTTTGCCGCAGACAGCTTGCTTTCATTTTTTGAATGGCAAGATGATGCCAAACTTAAGCCTACAACCCCGGACCCTGCCAAAAAGAAAAATTTTCTCCGTTTCATATTTTTCTAAAATGATTATTACCCTAAAAGACAGACAGGTTGGTTATGATAACCTGTCTGTCAACAAAGAGAGTTGGGTTTTACTCCATAAACAATGTTTCAACTCTATGTATTATTTGCATAGCACCGGCTGATGCCTGTCAATTACATTAATAGCCCGGATTCTGCTCATCTGAGCTTATTGCATCATTTAACTCAAGTTCAGCACTAGGGAATGGCCATAGCCAATGCTTGTCAGTAATATCTTTCCCAGTTATATCCTTTATTATTTCTTTTGTTTTCTCCTTGTCAAGACGAGCTAGGTCAATCCAACGTTTTCCCCCTTCAAAATCGTTTTCATAACCTCTTTCCATTAAAACCAAATCGATGAAACTTGACAAATCAGAATAATCGGCTAATTGAAAATCGACTTCAGAAGGTTGGATCGGATTTTTACCATAGGCCCTGCGGTGTACCATGTTTAATTTTTCCATCGCAGCTGCTGTCGGACTATTACTCACTCTGGCAGCTGCCTCTGCATAAAGTAACAGAATATCAGCATAGCGGTACATGGGAAAATCAGTAGCAGAAGCTGAAAGACGTTCGATATCATAAAACTTTTTATTTAGCATAGTATTAGGCCCCATGCCAAATTCAAAGGGAAAATAAAGCTGTTTGCGAAGATCAGCATCATTCCATCTGTTCCAAACATTTGCCTGTAATACGGTATCCAAATGCAATCCATATAATCCGCCTCCATTATATAAACCATCATTTGGATGGCGCAAAAATTCAACATAATTCCATCCAGACTCCTGGCTGTACTTAATGTAAAATATTTCTTCTGAAGAGGTAATAAGATTTGCACCATAAAGTTTTTGATAGTCGTCTACTGTTTCAATTTCAATTAATTCAAACTTATTTGAATTAATCACTTCATCCGCTTTATTCATTGCATTATTATAGTCCCCTCTTGTAAAATAAACATGGGCTAAAACTGACTTTGCCGCCCATTTTGTTGGCCTTCCTGCAACACTGGGTTCATCCGGAAGATTTTGTTCCGCAGATAGCAAATCATTAACAATAAGGGCATAAATATCATCTTCACCGCTTAAAGGGATATTTAAGTCTCTGTAATTATCTTCAGTAATTAAAGGAAGCTTACCCCACATGGGAATCATATAAAAGTAAGATAAAGCTCTCAGGAATTTAGCCTCTGCCGTATATTTTGCAATATCAGCTTCACTGGCATTATTTGCATTTGGAGCATTTTCAATTACAAGGTTAGCGTTTCTAATAGAAAGATAAAACTGTTTCCACATCTCACTAACTCTACCAATATTGGTATTATCAAGCCCGTTAAATTCCAAAAGGGGCAAATAACTACCGCCACGGATAAGGTGCATTCCTGAGTAACATTCCAAGTGCCAGGTATAGCGTGCACCAAAACAATTATATGAACAAAGTGGATTAAATATTGCATTAACTGCTGTCTCAAGATCTCCGGCTGAATTGTAAAACTGCTCTACAACTATTGCTTTGGGTTCTTCTTTCAATACATCTTCACAAGATGTTATGCCAATAAAAATTCCAGCAATAATCCCAATTAATATTATTTTTTTCATGATTTATCAATTTTAATTTTAAAAATCAGCCCGTATACCAAAATTTACAGACTTATTTACCGGGAAAGTATTATAATCTATACCCTGGTTCATTGAATTAGATCCCCCCATGGAATTTACTTCAGGATCCCATCTTGAATATTTTGTTAAGGTGATAAGATTCTTCCCGCCAATGTAAACCTGAACATTCTTAATAGTAGAAATGCCCCATTTGAAACATGGGATATTATATGCCAGTTGAATGTTCCGGAATCTTAAATATGAACCATCCTCAATAAATCTATCAGAAACCTGAATGCTATTATAACGGCTTGGGATAGGATATTTGGCATTGGGATTCTCAGGTGACCAATGGTCATATAATACTTCTTTTGGCATATTCCCTCCAAAATGAACATCAAGGGTACTGTTAACCCCTGCGAGATTAAATATATCATTCCCCTTAGACCCTTGTATAAAAACTGTAAAATCAAAATTTTTGAATGATAAGGTTGAATTTAAACCGTAAATGAAATCAGGATTTGGATCTCCAATAATAGTCTTATCCATATCATTAATAACGCCGTCTTCATATAAATCAACATAATTCCCAATCAACCCATTCTCATCGTAACCATCATCCAAATATCCATAAAAAACGGCAAAGGGTTCTCCTTCCCGAATAATATTGAAATAGTCGTTAATTACCGTTACATTAATACTTGAACCCAAAATATCTTCTCCTTTATATAATTTGTCAACCCTGCTTCGATTGAATGAAATATTTGCATCTACAACCCATTTTACAGATCCTGATAAAATATTTGCATTTACAGCTAGCTCTATTCCCTTGTTACTAATTTCCCCAACATTATCAATTGTTGTCAGAAAACCTCCGGATAAAGGCAATTGCACTGTATTAAGCAAGTCACGGGTTTTTTTCATATAATAATCTGCCGTGAGATATAGTCTGTTATTAAAAAATCCGGCATCAACTCCTAAATTGGTTTGTTCGGTTGTTTCCCATTTTAAATCACCGGGAAGATTTGTTCCAGGCGCAAAAGAAGTATGGTACTGACCTCCCAGTACCGTTTTCCCGGCTGATAAATTATTTAATGTGGCATAAGCCCCAATTGCCTGACTACCTGTTCTTCCCCAGCCAGCACGCAGTTTTAGGTCTGAAAGAAATTCAGCATCGCTTAGAAAATCTTCATTAGATAAACGCCAGGCAACCGAACCTGAAGGGAAATATCCCCATTTACTTCCTTCTGAATATTTGGAAGAACCATCAGTCCTGAAGTTAATGGTGGCCAGATATCTGTCATCATAATTATAATTTATACGTCCCAGTCCTGAAAGAATGACCGAAAGAGAATAACCTGAATCCGGAATTCCGGGAACACTAGCTGCACTGAGGTCATACGATTCCTGAACATCACTTAAAAATCCCGTACCACTGCCACTCAAAGAAGTAGACAAAAAATTCTGATACGTAAATCCGACCAGTCCTGAGAAATTATGTTTCCCTACTGTTTTTGAGTAAGATATTGTATTTTCATTTAACAAACTTGTAAACTGACTTGTACTGACACTTGCGTATGCACTCGCGCCAATATAATTATTCGTGCGATAATAATCACTCCTGTCATCGCTGTTCTCTATTCCACCCATGATCCGTATGGTTAAGTCAGGTATAGGTTTATATTCGAAACTCGCACTTGCTAAAACTTTATTTGATCTATCCTCTGATTTTTTTTCATAAAGTTCTAACGCTGGATTAGGAATTTCTGGGGCATGGTTATAAACTAATTTAGTGTTTCTCCAAGTCCCATCTTCATTCCATGGAGTGACAGTTGGGAAACAATTTAATGCAGAGGCAATAAGGGAAGTACCTCTGCCACCACCACTACTGCTTTGATTTTGTTTGTAAAGTTTTGATAAAGTAATATTACTGCTGATTTTAAACTTGTCACTTATGTTATGTGCCACATTAGTCCTAACAGAATATCGTTTATAACCGCTATTTACGATAATCCCATCTTCATTAAAAATAGAACCGGATATTGAAAATTGTGTTTTTTTATTACCTCCGTTAACTGAAACACTATGATTCTGTATTAGTGCTTTTTGAAAAACAAAATCTTGCCAGTCAAATCCTTCCCCAGCTGAATTGATCTCCTCCTGGGTAAAAAGAGGAGCCAAACCAGCATTCTCCCATGCCATGTTATAAAACTCAAGATATTCACGTGCATTCATCATATCCATTTTTTTCCGAAGAGATTGTATCCCAAAATTAGATTCAAAATGTACATTAGTCTTGCCTGCATTTCCACTTTTGGTTGTAATTAAAACTACTCCGTTTGCACCACGAGAACCATAAATTGCAGTAGCTGATGCATCTTTTAAAATTTCAACAGACTCAATGTCGAGGTTATTTAAAATAGTAGGATTACTGCCTGACGTTGGAAATCCGTCTATTACATATAAAGGTTCATTACTCCCCTTGATTGAGTTAGTTCCTCTAATCCTTACACTAATCGAACCACCAGGTTCACCAGTTCCTTGCAATACCTGCACTCCCGCTGCTCTCCCTGAAAGAGCCTGTAGGACATTAGTGGTAGGGAAGGCATTAACACTTTTATTTTGCACTGAAGCAACAGAGCCGGTTAAGTCACTCTTTTTCATTGTCCCATACCCCACGGCAACCACTTCTTCAATCCCAATGGCTTCTTCTTCCATTACGATGTCAATAGTAGTTTTGCCGCCAACGGCTACTTCCTGTGCCCTCATCCCAACAAATGAGAATAAAATTGTTGCACCGTCAGCTACATTGGAGAGCGTATAGTTCCCTCCATGATCCGTAATGGTCCCCTGTGTGGTGCCTTTTACCACTACTGTTACGCCAGGCAAGGGAAGCCCCGAAGCGTCTGAAACTTTGCCCGAGATGCTACGTTGTTGTTGGGAAGAAGCAGGCAAACCCCTTTCGTGGATTGGCCCATCACGTTCTTCGGAGAACAGCACATAGGTTTTTTCAAAAGAACGGTACTTGATATCGGTGCCTTTAAAAAGCATGTCCAGTACATCTTCTATGCTTTCCACCTGGCAGTCGATACTTTTTTTCTGCTCTACGTTAATGTTTTTGCTATTGTACAAGAACCTGTTGTTGCTTTGATCCTCAATTAATTTAAGTATCTCTTTCAAAGGTTCGTTATCTGCCCTCAGGTTAATAAGCCCATTGTTTTGAGAAAAAACAGTGGCAGAAACCTGAAAAAACATAGCAAACAGTAAAAAAGTCGTTACTTTCATAATCATTAAAATTTTTTTCGTGCAGGGATTTCGCCTACACTTGTAAAGGCTTAGTTTTTTTTTTCATACTTTTACCGTGTTAATTAATAGAATTAATATTATCACCCTAAGGTGGTTATGGAGGAAAGTGGTAGGACACTTTCCTCCTTTTATTTTGATTTTATTTTTACTTTGGCCCCAATTATTTCATAGTCAAAATCTGAAGTTAATTTCATCATGTTTAGCATCTCGCGCAAGCTTTCCGTTTTAATGGTCATCGTAAACCTGTCTTCGTTGTTGATCCCCGGATCCAGTTCTATTGCAACCCCATACCACCGCTCCATTTCCGGCACCAAATCCCTGAATGAGATTTCAGAAAAAATTATTTCGTTATTTTTCCATAGTGAGTACAATCCGGATGATACATTTTTTACGGTAACTTCGCCTTTGTTTACAGTGTACATGGCTTGTTGCCCGGGAGACAACACTGCCAACTGGTTGGAGCCCCCCCCCAGTATCACCACTTCCCCTTCTTCAAGGGTTGTTTCTATAACAGGGGCATCTTTGTAGCACCTTAGGTTAAAGCGGGTACCTGTTACTTTTACCCTCATCCCGGAAAATGTTCCTACCCAAAAGGGTTTCCCGTCAGCTTTTTTAATGTCAAAAAATGCTTCGCCTTCCACTTCAACATTTCTGGGCTTAGATACATTGTAGGTTAATACTGTCCCCGAGTTCAGCCACACATTGCTGCCATCGGCAAGTTGTATCTTTGATTTTTCGCCTGCCGGGGCTTCAAAGTGCACTATAGTCGGTTTTTTTGTGTTAAAAACGTGCTCATTTGTCCATATGCTGCCAAAGCCGACAGCTATAAGGATAAGGACAGAGGCGGCGGCCTTTATCAACACAGGGCTAATCCTTCTTGGTGCCGCCCTATGCCTTTGTAATTTGCCGTACAGCTTATTCCATGCGCCCTCGATGTCGATCTCTGAATTGAATTGTTTAAGGTTGCTTGAAATGAATATTTTATGGACCTTCCGGAATTCTTCACGGTTTTCTTCACAAGCAGATACCCAATCAATAATTCTATTGTTTTCCTTTTCTGACGTCTCTTTTTTGAAGAAACGGTAAAGTATTGTATGATCGCTAAAATTAACCATCTGTTTTTTTTCTTGTCATATGCTAACACAGGCAAGTTTGGTTTTACCCTTACAAAGAATCTGATTTTTTTTATCCTAAGTGTTGAAAACCTATTGACCGGAGACCGGTTAAAAATATCAACCTCAGAAAAACAGGGATGTGCAAGATTTGGATTACAACATAGAAGGTTATTAAACATTCGTAAGGGATGGCGGGCTATTTTAAAAGCAGGGCTATAATTACCAGGACAAGGTAATCGCTCAATTCTTTCCGTAATGTTGCAAGGGCACGGCTCATTTGTGCCTCGACAGTTTTCACAGATATTTGGAGTTTTTCTGCTATCTCGTTGTATTTTAAACCGTCTTTGCGGCTAAGGCGGAATATCTCTCTGCATTTTTGCGGCAATGAGCCTATTGTTTCTTCTACCTTGTCCTGGAGTTCTGAATATATCACGGATTCAAAGGAATGGTAATCTCCCTTTTGGTTTTTATATGCTTCTTCGATTACTTGATAGTACTTGTCGGCTACTTTCTGGTGTTCTACAAAATTATAACAAAGGTTTTGTACCGATTTGAAAAGATAAGGGCGCATGTCGCCATCAAGGTTGATCCTGTCCCTTTTTTCCCATATCTTAAGAAAGGCTTCCTGCACAATCTCCTCCGACTCGGCAGTGTCGCCGATAAACTTGTTTGCGAAACCACACAGCCTTACATAGTACTTCCTGAATATTAGTTCAAAGGTTTGTTCTTCTCTGGTTTTTATATTCCTGGTCAGTTTCATTGGAGCCGCTGCAACAAAATAATTGGCATATTCATGACATATGCAAATATGTATATTTTTTTTTAATCCTCGTGTCCCCGTAAAGCATGGTTCCTTTGCAATGCCATTATTTTATTGCCCGCACAGGTGGTTTGCCGCTATTGCCAGGCCTTCATACCATTCCTCACCATATTTCCTGATTAAAGGTTCTTTCAGGAATTTGTACAAAGGCAGTTTGTTGGAAGCCCCACAGCTCCTGCCCGGTTTGCAAATGGCAAGTTCCTGATAATTAACGGCATCAAATTTTTCGTATTCGGTAATCCTTATAGGGAAAAGGTGGCATGACATAGGTTTCCTGAAATTTGTCCCCCTTTCAAAATATGCTTTTTCCATGCCGCATTTCAGTATCCCTTTCCCGTCATAAAAAGAATAGGCACACTGGCGGTTATCTACCAGTGGGGTAACCAGGTCGCCATCGCTGTCGATAACTGAGAATCCCTGCTTTTTTATTTCTTTGAGGTGTTTTTTAGGGAGATAACTTTCAAATAGAGGGAATCCCCGTTCTATTACTACAGCTTCCTCTTTTGTTAGCGGGGCGCCCGAATCGCCTTCAATGCAACATGCTCCTTTGCATTTTAGGATGTCGCAAAGAAAATGTTGCTCGAAAATGTCACGGCTAATTATCGTACGGCCTATTTCAACCATCGCTTAAAGATGAAAAATGCCATCCCGGGACACAGTAAAAAAACTGCAAAAACAAAATGGCATATTTAATAAAAACAATAAATCTATTTTATCAGGTTTTTGCCGCTCATTTCTGCTGGGACTTCCAAGCCCATGTCGCTCAACAATGTAGGGGCAACATCAGCCAAAATCCCGTCCTCCAATCGGATCCCTTCTTTTTTGGTGACAAAAATGCAAGGGACAGGGTTTAAAGAGTGGGCCGTGTTTTCAGATCCATCGGCATTTACGGCGTTGTCGGCATTTCCGTGGTCGGCAATAATCATTACATCGTAACCGCCTTTTTGCGCTGCCGTAACCACATCTTTTACGCATCCGTCAACAGCCTGCACGGCTTTGTATATTGCTTCGTAAACACCTGTGTGCCCAACCATGTCGCCATTGGCAAAGTTTAGGCAAACAAAATCGGCTTCCCCCTTTTCCAGTTTGGGGACAATGGCATCGCGTACCTTGGGCGCCGACATTTCGGGCTGGAGGTCGTAAGTGGCAACTTTCGGGGAAGGGATCAATATCCGGCTTTCTCCTTCAAATTCTGCTTCGCGCCCGCCGCTGAAAAAGAATGTTACGTGGGCATATTTTTCGGTCTCGGCAATACGGATTTGCTTCAACCCTGCTTTTGCTACCATTTCGCCCATGGTGTTTGTAACGTTTTCTTTCTCGAAAATCACGTTTATGCCTTTAAAATCAGCTTTGTAAGTAGTCATGGTGTACCACTGCAAGCCCATGGTTTTCATCCCGTAATCAGGCAAATCCTCCTGTGTGAAAGCAATGGTTGTTTGGCGTAAACGGTCGGTGCGGAAGTTGAAACATATAACCACATCGCCTTCTTCTATTTTTGCCAGAGGCCTTCCGCCTTCGTCTACCATTACAATGGGTTTCAGGAACTCATCGGTTACGCCATTGTCATACGAAGCCTGTACCGATGCTAGTATGTCTGTCGATTTTTCCCCTTTCCCTTCCGTATATAAATCGTAGGCCAGTTTTAACCTGTCCCAGTTTTTGTCGCGGTCCATTCCGTAGTAACGGCCAATCAGGGACGCAAATTTTGCATTGGTAGGTTTCAGCGCTTCCAAATCGGTTGCAATAAAACCATGCCCTGATCGCGGGTCTGTATCGCGCCCATCGGTCAGCCCATGTACAAAAATATCTTCCAGCCCCATATCGGTGGCAATCTGGCAAAGCGCTACCATGTGATGGCTCAATGCATGTACCCCGCCAGGCCCTATTAACCCGATGAGGTGGACTTTTTTATTGTTGTTTTTTGCGTAGCTATAAGCTTTTACTATTTGCGGGTTTCCCCACAGCGATTTGTCGCGGATTGATTTGGTGATCTTTACCATGTCCTGGTAAAGCACGCGGCCTGCCCCAATGTTCAGGTGACCGACCTCGGAGTTCCCCATCTGCCCGTCTGGCAAACCTACATTTTCCCCGCATGCCATTAATTGCGAATGCGGATATTTTTCTATCAAAGAGTCAATAAAAGGAGTCGGGGCAGTTGATACAATATCGCCTTCCGAACCATCGCCGATCCCCCACCCATCGAGGATCATCAATAATGTTTTTTGTATTTCAGCCATAGCTTTTGTTTTTAATAATTTCATTTATTGCCCCGGCTCCGGTAACCTGCCGAGGCTGAACGGTAGGGCTTCTGTTAATTCGCAGGTAACCTAACTGTCCATATCTAAAAATCCCTTCGGCCGGGAACAGACAGACAAAAATATCTTTTTCCATCCAATTAGGAAACAACAAAGCTCAGGTAAGTAATGATTTAACAAATCCTTTTGTTTTTTAGGTTTTTTTTTGTTTTGGCTTGTCAGGGACAGGGGAAGTTAAAAAGCAAAAGGACAAGTAGGAATGGCAAAGTTGTTCTGAAACGGGTGTCCCAAGCCATTTAAATTTTACCCAAATTATACAGGTTATTAGAAATAAGGTACTAATTTTACCATCTAAACATAACACAAATGGCAAATAAAATTTTAGTTACCGGTGGCACAGGCTATATTGGGTCACACACCGTGGTTGAGCTGCAAAATGCAGGCTTCGGGGTTATTGTTGTTGATGATCTTTCAAACTCGGGGGTTGAAGTACTGGACAATATTGAAAAAATTACCGGCATAAAACCGGAGTTCGAGCAATTTAACCTTGCGGACACCGAAAAAACATCCGGCTTCTTTAAAAACAACCAGGACATTTGCGCAATTATCCATTTCGCGGCATCAAAGGCAGTTGGGGAGTCGGTACAAATACCATTGCATTATTACCGGAACAACCTTGTTTCGTTAATGAATATTTTAGATTGCCAGTTGAAATACGGCATACCTAATATTGTTTTTTCATCATCGTGTACTGTTTACGGGCAACCGGAAGTTTTGCCTGTTACAGAGCAAACTAAGCGAAAAGACGCTGAATCGCCATATGGTAACACCAAGCGGGTGAACGAAGACATCCTGCACGATTCTATAGCTGCATATCCACAACTAAAAGGCATTGCATTGCGCTACTTTAACCCGATTGGGGCGCATCCCAGTGCGCTTATTGGCGAATTGCCTCTGGGGATACCTCAAAACCTGGTGCCGTTTATTACCCAAACTGCGGCAGGCATACGTGGTGAAATTAAAGTTTTTGGCGATGATTATGCTACGCCCGATGGTTCTGCCATCCGCGATTATATAAATGTAGTAGACCTTGCCAAGGCACATGTTGTTGCAATAAACCGCCTGATAGAAGGGAAAAACAAGGATAATTTTGAAATTTTCAACCTTGGTGCAGGTAATGGCTATTCTGTGTTGGAAATTGTCAAAGGTTTTGAAAAAGCTACAGGGTTAAAATTAAACTATAAAATTGTTGGGCGGCGCGCAGGGGATATTGAAAAAATATGGGCCGACACAACTTATGCCAATGAGGAACTTGGCTGGAAAGCCGAAAAAGGACTTGAGGAAACCCTGCTCTCTGCATGGAACTGGGAAAAACGGGTGAGGGGGATAAAATAACAGAGAAAAAATATAATAACAAATTATGCGGGCTTGCCGCCCTAATCTCAAAGATCAAAAAATATGAAGACAATCCTTATCACCGGCGGTGCCGGGTTTATCGGTTCGCACGTTGTGCGCTTGTTTGTAAACAAATATCCTGATTATAAAATAATTAATCTTGACAAACTGACTTATGCCGGAAACCTGGCCAACCTGAAAGATATTGAAGACAAACCCAACTACGAATTTGTGAAAGGCGATATTGTTGACGGGGGGTTTATCCAAAAATTATTTGGAGAAAAACAATTCGACGGTGTAATACACTTGGCTGCCGAATCGCATGTTGACCGTTCGATCTCAAACCCGACAGAATTTGTTTTCACAAATGTTATCGGGACTGTCAACCTGCTGAATGCGGCAAAATTCATCTGGGGAAATGAACCCCATGGCAAAAAATTCTACCATATTTCTACCGATGAAGTATACGGATCCCTCGGCGAAGAGGGGATGTTTACAGAAGAAACCCGTTATGATCCGCACAGCCCGTATTCCGCATCAAAAGCCAGTTCCGACCACTTTGTGCGGGCGTATTGCGACACCTTCGGGCTACCGTCCGTAATCTCCAACTGTTCGAACAATTATGGCTCATTCCAGTTCCCCGAGAAACTGATCCCCCTTTTTATTAACAACATAAAAAATAAAAAACCGCTACCGGTTTATGGCAAAGGGGAAAATATACGCGACTGGCTTTGGGTGGTTGACCATGCCCGCGCAATAGATGTAATATTCCATAAGGGGGTGGTTGGCGAAACATACAACATAGGGGGCTTTAACGAGTGGAAAAATATTGACCTAATACGGGTGATGTGCCGGGTGATGGACAAAAAACTTGGCAGAGAAGAAGGAGAGTCGGAAAAACTTATAAATTTTGTAAAAGACAGGGCAGGACATGATTTGCGTTACGCAATTGACGCAACAAAAATAAAACACGAACTGGGGTGGGAGCCATCACTTCAGTTCGAAGAAGGGATTGAACTTACCATCGACTGGTACCTGGCTAACGAAGGATGGATGAAAAATGTAACTTCGGGCGATTACCAGAAATACTACGAAGGACAGTACGTGAAAAGATAACCGTAACTTCTCATAGTGGGGGAATGATTTGGGGGTTTTAAGAATTTTGCAATAAAACGTGGATTCTTGCAACCCCCATTTGGTTTATTTTAAGAAACAACTTATTTTCGTGGCACGAATTTTATAATTGATAATACTGTGTCCGTAAAAAGATTTGGGGTTTCGCTGGAAGAAGGTTTGCTGGAAGCATTGGACGGCTATGTTTCCGATAACCGCTTTGCCAACCGTTCGCAGGCCATCCGCCACCTTATCGAGAAAAACCTCGTGGAGGAAAAATGGAAGTGCGACAATATTGTCGCCGGGGCTATAACCCTTGTGTTTAACCACCAAAAAAACGACATCCTGAAAAAATCGTCCGAAATACAGTACGGATACCGGGACGTGATCCTTTCTTCCCAGGGGTTTTACCTGAACGAACAGAATTATCTGGAAATTGTGGCAGTAAAAGGGCCTTCTTACAAATTAACAGAAGTGTCGGAAAAACTCATAAGTATAAAAGGCATACAGCATGGGAAACTGGTAATGAGCAAAGCCCGTTAAATTTTTTTTGGCCATATGGTAACACGAAATATAATAATAGTAACACGAAAAGGATTAAACATGAAAAAAAGGAGGATTTTTTTTGCAGGTATCTTTAGTTTGTTGTTTTTTATGCCTTGCGCCAAGGCACAGGTACGCCCAGGCATAGCAGATACCGTTGAAATAAAGGAAGTTGTTGTGACCGGGACACCGGTAAAGGTAAACCGCAACAACGTGCCGATGGCTGTATCGGTAGTTACAAGGGCGCAGATAGAAGAAACCGATGAGTCGGCATTGTTGCCAGCCTTGAACGGCAAGGTGCCGGGGCTTTTTGTTACCGAAAGGGGGATTACCGGTTTTGGGGTTTCTACTGGTTCAGCAGGGCAAATATCCATCCGTGGGATTGGAGGCAGCCCAACCACCAGTGTGTTGATGCTGATCGACGGGCATCCGCAGTTTATGGGTATTATGGGCCACCCGCTGCCCGATTCGTACGTGGCGTCAGATGTTGAACGGGTGGAAGTCATACGCGGCCCGGCTTCAATTTTGTATGGGTCCAATGCAATGGGAGGGGTAATAAACATTATCACCCGCAAGCAAACAAGGCAAGGGGCGCATGGGAATGCAAAAGTGTCTTACGGCTCGTGCAACACCCAAAAATACATGGGTTCTGTCGGGTTCAAAAAGGACAAGTTCAGTGCTTTCGTTTCCGGCAACCACGACCAGACTGATGGGCATCGCGACAACTCGGACTTTAAAATCAACAATGGTTACGCAAAATTGGCATATAATATAAATGAAAATTTTTATGCATCTACCGATTTTAGCCTGGCTAAATTTAAAGCTGCCGACCCTGGCCCGGATACCCTGAACGCAGGATTTGGCGAAGAAATTGACATAAAAAGGGGATACTGGGCCTGTACGCTCCAGAACGAATTTGAAAAATTGTCGGGTTCGCTTAAGTTCTTCTACAACTTTGGGGAACACGACATTACCGATGGCTTTCATTCAAAAGACCACAATTATGGGCTTAATTTTTATGAATCGCTGCACCTTTTTGAAGGGAACAGCATAACCCTTGGTATAGACTATACAAACTACGGGGGGATGGCAGAAAATTTGTTTGCGATGAACGGTGCGGGGATGGTTTTTGCCGACACCACGGTAAGCGAGACCGGGGCATATGGCTTCGTGCAACAAAAAGCAGGCAAAAACTTAACTTTTAACGCAGGGCTGCGCTACCAACACCACAGTGTTTTCGGGAACGAATGGATCCCTTCTGCCGGGTTTGCTTATGAAATAAACGAACAGGCAACATGGAAAGGTTCTGTTTCCAAAGGTTACAGAAGCCCAACTTTAAGGGAACTGTTTATGTGGGGGACAAAAAACCCGGATCTGGATCCCGAGTCGGTAATGAATTATGAAACAGGGCTTTTAAAGACGTTCCTGAAAAACAGGATAAGTGCAGAACTTACTTTGTTTACGGTAAATGGCGACAATATGATAACCACTGCAGTTGTTGACGGGACAACAAAGTACATTAACACAGGTGAAGTTTCAAACAAAGGTGTTGAGTTTGCATTAAATGCCGCCGTGGCGAAAAACCTCACCCTGAACTCAACGTATAGCTACATCGACATGAAAACCCCGGTATACGCCACGCCCGAACACTTGTTGTTCCTCAGTGCGAAATACCGTTTGAACAAGGTCCTTTTAGTGGCCAGCGTGCATCAAATAATAAACCTGGACAATGCTTCGTCTGCCAGTGCCGTAAACCAGGTAGATTATACCGAGGTGAAGGCAAAGGCAATTTACAACCTCAACAAAAATTTCAGGTTTTATGTGAGCGGAGAAAACCTTCTGGACCAGGATTATGAAATAAACAGGTACTACCCGATGCCGGGGACTACCGTTTTTGCTGGGATAAATTATAACTTTTGATGATAATAACATAGAAGGTTAATAAATTAACAGCGTACTGTTATGGATAGCATCCGTTGGTTGACGGGTGCTATTTTTTTTACCCCTGCGTGCATCAAGCCCCCTGAGACAACAACAGGCAGCATGCCTTGGTGGGCATATGGCACAGAAACTTCAAAAAAATATGGATTTCCTTGGTTAATATTACATTAAGCTATTGACTTAAGCTTTTAAAAGCCGTAAATTGTATAACGTTTCAGACGGAGAAGATAATTAACAGCAACGTATTAAAAGAAATCAACCTTATGAAAATTTTTTCGCTTTTCCTATTATTTGGCGGGCTGCTATTATTACCGCCTTATGTGCATGCACAAAGTTCCTATACCTTTACCAATGCCGGAGGCGACAACGACTGGGAAAATTCCGCCAACTGGACCCCGAACGGAGTGCCAGGACAAGTAGATTATGACAATGTCACAATTTTAAACGGGGATACATGCATCCTCTACAGGAATAGCATTGCAAAAACTATTTCTTTAAACCTGCTAACAGTTGAAGAAGGGGCAGAGTTAAGGTTAACGGGTGGCAATGATTGTTCTGTGAAGATTTATGGGGGGCTTACTTGCAACGGGCTAGTGAATTTTTTAACGACAGCCACAGCAACTATGAAAAAAATAGCATTAAAAGAAAACACGGGCAATATTGTTAACGGGGCAATAGTTGTAGGTGATTTAAACGTTAATGTTGGCGCAACATTGACAGGGACAGGGCGGTATTATGCCGAGGAGGAAAGCTTTGATGGCACGGTAAGCATCCATGAATTTGACGATGTATGGCTTGGCGTTACAGATGTGGGATACTGGACACAAGACGCAAACTGGGTAAGTGGTGCCGAACCAGATTCGGGATACCTTGCCATTGTTGGGGGAGGGAAGTACCCTACGCTCAGGAATATTGCCGGGGAGATAGAAAGGACCTATTCTGGCATGTATTTAAGCACTTTATTGCAAATACGCAAAGGCAGCGAGCTTACAATTACCGATACATTGCACAACAGTGGGGAAATCCTTATAAAAAGTGATGGGGAAATGGCAGCGAACTTAATTTATGGTACTGCAATAGGCTCGGGGACTGCCACCATATCGCGATATATCCCCTCTGCCAACTGGCACCTGGTTTCTTCCCCTGTTTGGGGGCAAGGCATGCAAAGCTTCGGGGCAGCTAACTATATCGACAGCTACGATGATGGCTCAGGCGCAACCTACGACATTGGCGTACACTCCGAAAGCAGCGGGAATTGGTCCTACCCGGTACTCGTTAGTGGCACATATACAGATACTTTTGAGTTTGGCAAAGGCTATGCGATAAGGATGGTTGCTTCGGTAGGCACAGGCACTGTTGACATAAGCGGTCCCCTGCCCGGGGCACCATCTTCCACTTATACCCTTAGCGGGCTTACATCCTCTAATTTCGGATGGGAATGTTTGGGCAACCCTTATACATCGTCTTTGGACATTGCCCAATTTTTATCAGACAATAGCTCAAAAATAAATAGTAGTTACAGTGCCGTTTATTTATGGGATCAAAGCTTGTCAGACTATAAGAGTGCCACGAGCGGCCAAATGGCCTTGGGGCAGGGTTTTTTTGTCAAGGTGGGATCGGGGACAACAAGCATAGGTTTCAATCCGGCGCAACGTGTAATGGGGTCCGGGGCAGAATTTAAATCAGCTAGCGTACCTTGCCCCGAAATGTGCTTAACTGCCGTATCTGGAGATAACATAAACAAAACCTATTTCAAATTTAACAATCAAATGACCGCCGGGCTTGACGAGGGGAACGACCTGGGCAAATTAAAAGGGAATGCGAACATCGCATTGTTCTCCCGGCTGCTCGACGACATAGGGATCGATATGGAAACCCAGGCACTGCCCGAAATCTCCACAGAGGCTTTCCGTATACCAATAGGGCTGGATCTTGAAGCGGGCGGGGAGGTTACTTTCACTGTTTCGTGCGAAAATATGCCAAGCAATGCCAATGTTGTGCTGGAAGACGAACAGGCTTCTGCCAAGGCCTTTTTGAATGTTGAGGGGGGGAGCTATACTGCCACAGTTGGGGAAGGGGCTTCCGGGACCGGGCGTTTTTATCTTACGGTAGGTGAAAATACAACAGGGACAACAGAACTTGAACACCCTGGTATATATGTATTTGCCCACAACAAGAAAATTTATGTTAATGGCGAAATAGATGGCAATACCCTTATAGAACTGTTCAACTCCGACGGTAAATTACTTTATACAACCTTTGCGGAAACGGCAAGCCAAAACATAATTGATGCAAGCGGCCTTCCTACCGGGGTTTATTTAGTGAAAATTGGCAAAGGGGGAGGGCAGGTTTTCAAGACAGTATTAAATTAAATAATCCCAAATATAAAAAAATGAGAAACAGAGAAACAGAGAGACAAAAAGGTGAAGTTAGGATGACGAGAAAAGAGGCACTGAAGAAAGTAGGTGTAACAGCATTGACGGCAAGTACCTTGATTTTTATGCAGACCAAGGCCTATGCAAGCGGTTCTGACACGGAAGGAAATCCTGGCGCACCGGGGGCAGGAAGGCGTTCGAGGTAAATGTAGTTTTTATTTTGCCCAGAGCGGTATTTTTATCAGTGGCTTAACATTTAATGTGTGCTTTTGGTTATGCATTTGATTTTAATGTCCCAATATGTGATTTATAGGATATGTCTATTGTTGAAAAAGAAATAGATAAAACACATACGGTATGGTTTGGGGGAACCAGGTCGTTTGTTATGTTGGAAGAACCGGCCAGCTTTGTTTTTTATAATTACATGGAGGGGATAAGTGCCCGTAAAATAAAAGAACAATGTAAAAGCCGTTACGGGAGCATTGAAGCAGACACATCGGGCTTTGTCGATGAAATGTTATCATATTTCGAATTACTGGAAAACCCCGGTAACCGGGAATATCTTGAATTAAAGCACCCCGGGGAGTTCCCGTTGGTTTTCTTTTCTGAAAAGACATACTGTGCCAAGGGCATTTCTTTTAGGATAAAATACCAAACAGGATACACCCAGGATGTTATTCATAAGTTGATTGCCCATTTAGAGACATGCCACACCGGCCCTGTATGCCATGAAATAGCATTGTTGCAAAACAAGGGCATTTTTAGCCTTTACCATAACGGGGAATGGATTAGCTCGTTCCCCATAAGTGATGCAGGGCACTTTTCGGGCGGGGCTATCAAGTTGCTTTATAGTATTTTACATGGCAAGGGCTACAACGACTGGTTAATGACCGTACATGCTTCCGGTGTGGAAAAAGACGGTGCTTCTGTGCTTTTCCCTGCTGCAACGGGCCGGGGGAAAAGCACACTGGCAGCATTATTAAATGCTCATGGCTACAATCTTATCTCCGATGATCTTATTGCCCTGGATACAGAAGGGGAAGCATTTGGGATCCCGGCTGCAGTTTCTGTCAAACAGGGCTCGGTAAACGTGCTTTCCCCTTTTTATGGAAATTTGGGCCCGGCAGGAACGGAGCGTTCACCATCAGGGAAAAAGGTAAGGTATTTGCCTGCACACAGGGATTTCACCCCAGGGAAAGGCTATAGGGCAAAAGCATTTGTTTTCGTAAATTACAATTGCGAAAAACCTTTTTGTTTCAGGGAATTGGACAGAAAAGAGGCCCTACCAAAGATGCTTAAGGAAGCATGGATAAACCCACAAAAAGAAAAGATTTCCCGTTTTTTCGACTTGGTTTGCCAGTTCAGGTTTTACGAACTAACTTATTGCGAAACGGGGCTGGCACTTGAAGCTGTCGGGTCATTGTTTAGGCAAGGTGTTGGCTAAATATTATCTGCCCCCCCAATTGCTTTGTGTGCCTTTGTTCAACAGCTTTGGTTTTTTAGCATCAGTAAAGGTGCCACTTTTAGTGGCGCACCCACTTGGAGACAAACCCGCACCCCGCAACATGGGACAACCTGTAACCTGAAACTTGCACCCCGCAACAAAAAAAGGCACCCTTGCGGGCGCCTTTTTTTGTTGGCTTGCATGCCCATGGGCAGGCCTACCTTTTTACTATAAGTTTTTTGACTTCGCGTACGCCGTCTATGTCGAGTACCACCATGTACATCCCCGGTGTTTTGCCGGACATGTCGATGGTTATCCTGTCCGTGGCGGCGTATTCCCGCACAATTTCCAGTTTCCCGCCCATGCCGGTCACCGACAGCCTTATCTTGCCTGCCACCTTCCCAATCTCGATGGACACCTCGCCACCTGCCGGGTTGGGGTACATGAGTATGCCGCTGCCAGTTTCAAGCACTTCGTCGTCGGTAATGGCGTTCGTGCCGTAATTTGCCACAAAGGAGAGGCTGCCCTCCGGGTTGCCTTCACCTAGGGCAAGCGCGTATTCGCCCGATTGGTACAGGCCCGGGATGTCTATTTCAACGTAATATGTGCCTGCCGCCAGGCCTTTGAAACTGTACAGCCCTTCCCCGTCAGTGAGGTCGGTCATCAACGGGCTTGCGCCACCGTCTTTAAAGAGCTTTGCCAGCGCGCCTTCCATGGGCGTTTTGACGCTATCGGCCTCAGTTTTTACTATGCAGCTTTTTTCTGTGGCGGTGCTGTCACGGTATACATAGCCAGAGATGGAGTACGTGCCCCCCCCTGCCTCCCCGGCCGCCGCGCATTCGAGCGGCAGCAGTGCGGTTTCGTTTTCGCCAAGGGTTATGGCAGGGGCGTTTTCCCAATGTGTCGCCCCGCCTGGATAGGTGGCCACAAAAGTGGCAGGGCTTTCCACCGGGCTGCCCAGCACCAACCAGTTGCCGGGCTCCAGCCCCACGGTTGCCGTGTCGCCGTTGGCTGTGTAGCTGCTGTATGGGGCAGGCAGGAACCCGCCGCCGCTTTCTTCTTTATAGAAAGAATAAGAGATGCTGCCCGGGGCGATGATGTCCCCGCCTACGGTTGCCACTATACTGAGCGAGGCAAGTGCCTGGGCACTTTTTACCTCCACCCTGAACGAAACGGTGTCGGTGTTGCCGCTGGCATCGGCGGCAACCCATGCCTCTGTGGTTGTGCCAACGGGGAACAGCCCGTCACGGCCAAGCCCCGACACGAGCGTGAGCGATGCCCCGCAGTTGTCGCCATAGGTTATTTCCGGGTAATCGATGCCCGTTGCACCGGTACCGGCTTCCACCCCTATCTCGATGTCGGCCACCGGCAATATCCAGGGCGCGAGGCTGTCCAGCACGGTCACCGTGGCGCTGCCCTGCGATTCGTTGCCGTTGGCGTCGGCGGCTGCAAGCTGCACTGCCGTGCCGCCCGCCGTGCCCAGGCCTTCGCAGGTGAAGGACCTTGGCGCCGCGCCCAGCGACATTTCATCTATGCCTGAACAGTTGTCGCTTATGTTGCCGAACATGGCAAGTATGTCGCCGCCCGTCAATTCGTAAGAGCCTGTGGAGTCGAGGTAGGCCTCTATGGCGTTGCCCTCGAACACGGGGCCGGCCACGTCGTGCACGGTGACTTCCACCGATCTCTTTATTTCGTTCCCGTCCCAGTCTTTTATGGCGACAGTGACGTTGTTGCCGCCAATGTCCCCACAGCCGAACGTGCTTGCGCTCAGGGTTTCCGAGGCAATGGGGCAGTTGTCCCATTTATATGTCACCAGGTCTGTTGCCGACACTTCCGCCCCGCCGTAGCTGTCCAGGTAAACATCGGCGCCCCTTACCTTGAGCATTGGCATTATGGTGTCCCTTACCGTCACCTCCACGGTGTCGAGCACGGTGTTGCCGCTGGGGTCGCTGAGCCTTACCTCCACGCTGTTTGCCCCTATGTCAAGGTAGTTGAACTGCAGCGGGGCCGTGCCTGCCGCCATGCTGCCACCGGCAATGCTTATTGCCGTGTCGGGGGGGCAGTTGTCGCTGGCGTAAGACACCAGTTGCCTGGCGGTTATTGTTGCAGAGCCGAGGCTGTCGAGGTATACCGTAGTGCCGCCTATTGTTTCCAGCACCGGCAGGGCGGTGTCCAGCACGGTGACGATTGCCGTGTCAAGCGTTACGTTGCCGCTCGGGTCGTATGCCGCCACGGTTACCTTGTTATCGCCTATGTCGCCGCAACCGAAGGTGCAGCCCGGGTTGACGATATTGGCAGATTTTTCTTTTGCTGCCTTTCCTATTTCGATACGGTCGACGGAGCAGTTGTCCGAAGCGTTTTTTGTCAAATCCTTTGCCGTTATCGACGCGCTTGCGCCCGTGCCCAGGTAAACGGTGACGTTTTGCACCGCCAGGCTTGGCGGGGTGGTGTCCAGCACTGTCACCCCTACCGTGTCGAGGGCAATGTTGCCGCTGGCATCTGCCAGCGTTACCTCAACATAGTTAGTGCCAGTTTGCCCGCAACTGTATTCGCAGGTTTTCTGGCCTGCCAAGGGCAGGGCGGACTTGTTTATGCTTATTGCCCTTACCGTGGTGTCGCTTACCGAGCAGTTGTCCCCGGCAGAAAGTACCAGCTGGGCAACGGTGACGGTTGCAGAGCTTTTCCCGTCAATGTAAACCGTGTCCCCTTGTGCGGTGAGTTCCGGCAATATGTTGTCCTCTACGGTGACCGTTACCGTGCCGGACGCAACGTTGCCGTTGTTGTCGGTAAGCTTGACGGTAATTTTGTTTTCTTCCCCTACGTCACCGCAATAAAAGTAACAGGTGTCGCCGGGGAGGCCGCCGCCTGTGCTTATCAGGGTGTCGCGCAGCCCGCAGGCATCGGAGGCGGAAGTTACCAACTGGGCGGCGGTAACGAATGCCGTGCCTGATGCGCCCAGCGGCAAGGCCATGCTTTCCTTCGCCACGAGTACCGGGGCAACGGTGTCCAGCACCGTGACAATTGCCGTGTCAAGCGTTACGTTGCCGCTCGGGTCGTATGCCGCCACGGTTACCTTGTTATCGCCTATGTCGCCGCAACCGAAGGTGCAGCCCGGGTTGACGATATTGGCAGATTTTTCTTTTGCTGCCTTTCCTATCTCCACCCGGTCGACGGAGCAGTTGTCCGAAGCGTTTTTTGTCAAATCCTTTGCCGTTATCGACGCGCTTGCGCCCGTGCCCAGGTAAACGGTGACGTTTTGCACCGCCAGGCTTGGCGGGGTGGTGTCCAGCACTGTCACTTCTACCGTGTCGAGGGCAATGTTGCCGCTGGCATCTGCCAGCGTTACCTCAACATAGTTAGTGCCAGTTTGCCCGCAACTGTATTCGCAGGTTTTCTGGCCTGCCAGGGGCAGGGCGGACTTGTTTATGCTTATTGCCCTTACCGTGGTGTCGCTTACCGAGCAGTTGTCCCCGGCAGAAAGTACCAGCTGGGCAACGGTGACGGTTGCAGAGCTTTTCCCGTCAATATAAACCGTGTCCCCTTGTGCGGTGAGTTCCGGCAATATGTTGTCCTCTACGGTGACCGTTACCGTGCCGGACGCAACGTTGCCGTTGTTGTCGGTAAGCTTGACGGTAATTTTGTTTTCTTCCCCTACGTCACCGCAATAAAAGTAACAGGTGTCGCCGGGGAGGCCGCCGCCTGTGCTTATCAGGGTGTCGCGCAGCCCGCAGGCATCGGAGGCGGAAGTTACCAACTGGGCGGCGGTAACGAATGCCGTGCCTGATGCGCCCAGCGGCAAGGCCATGCTTTCCTTCGCCACGAGTACCGGGGCAACGGTGTCCAGCACCGTGACAATTGCCGTGTCTACGGTTACGTTGCCGCTGGCGTCTTCAAGTTTTACCTCCACAAGGTTTTCCCCTACGGCCCCGCAATCGAAGCTGCACGATTTTTTTGGCGTTTCCGGGAGTGCGGGTTTTGCCGATTTGTAAACATTTACTATGCTTATTGCCGTGTCTATGGCCGGGCAGTTGTCGGCGGCAGAGGTTACCAACTGTGCGGCGTAAAGGCTGGCTTCGCCCGATGCGCTGAGGTAAACGGCCATGCTGTCTTTTGTCCCGAGCATTGGGTAGATATTGTCCACAACGGTTACCGTTACTGTGTCTAGCGTTACGTTATCGTTGTTGTCGGTAAGTTTGACGGCAATCTTATTTTCTGCCCCTACGTTTTCACAATCGAAACTGCACAGTACCCCGGGTGTTTGCCCCTGTGCGCCCACTATGCTTACCAAGGTGTCTTTTATCCCGCATGCATCACCGGCCGATATCACCAATTGTGCCGGGATCACTGTTGCCCCGCCCGATGCGCTAAGGTAAACAGTTATGCTGTCTTTCGTTTCGAGCAGAGGGGCAATGTTGTCCTCTACGATGACTTCAACGGTGTCCAGCGTTGTGTTGGAGCTGGCATCTGTCAGCGTTATCTCAATATAGTTAGTGCCAGTTTGCTCGCAACCGAACTGGCAGGTTTTAGAATTTGAAGGATTTGCCCCGGTTGCAATTGTTGCCGACTTGTCCGTGCTTATCGCCCTTATCGTTGTGTCCTTCACCATGCAGTTGTCGTTTGCCGAAACTGTCAGTTGCGCAACGGAGACAGTCGCAGTGCCTTTGTCTCCTAGGCAAACAGTTGTGCCTTGTACCCCCATCCATGGTTTTATGGTGTCGATTGGATAAAAATATGTTGATTTGGCGGTGGAGTTGCCGCTGCCGTCCAAAACCGTTGCCTCTATGTCCGAAAATTCTTCGAGGGCTTCCATGGAAGTCATGCCTGCATTGTAATAATCTTCAAATTTGCAAGTGTCCTTGCTCAACAGGGTGTCCTTTACCGAGCAGTTGTCCCAAACGTTATATACAAACATTCCCTTTTCCATGACGGCAACGCCCGTGCTGTCGAAGTAGATTGTCAGGTCATCCGGATTTGTCACTATGTCGAACTCCGGGGAAACAGTGTCCAGCACCGTTACTATTGCCGTGTCAACCGTTTTGTTGCCGCTGCCGTCATAAGCGGTAACTATTATTTTGTTATCGCCTATGTCATCGCAACCGAAAGAGCATCCCGGATTGGTAATGTTTGCGGATTTGTTGCCCTGTGCTTTTGCTATCTCTACCCGGTCGAAGGTACAGTTGTCATCAGTAGATTTTGTCAGTGCGTTGGCGGTTACCGAAGCACTTGAGTTCCTGTTGAGGTAAACCGTGTCGTTTTGGACTGTCAGGCTGGGCGGCGTTGTGTCGGCAACAGTCACTGTAACGGTGTCGGCAACAAAAATGTCCCCTTCGCCTGAAAGTTTGACTTCTATTTCTATGTCGCCGACATCTTCGCAGTCAAAGAAAAGGGTGTCGTAAACAGGATTAGGTTCCGGATCCGGATCTGTCCCGGGAGAGACAATGCTTGCCGATTTTGGGGCATCGTCTATCACGGTAAGGGTGGTGTCGGTGCCGCCTGTTGCGGAAGTTATTACGTTGGGTGCGATAACGTACGCTTGCCCGTCGGAATCAAGGTAAATTGTGGTGTCGCGGGCTGTCAAATTCAAAGTGGACGAAGCCTCAAGTGTTTGCCAGCTTAAGTAAGGGTAGCCTTCGTTTTTGTTTGATTCTATATTCCAAACATAACTTTCATCGTTCCCGCTTACAATGTCCCATCCGGCATTGGTAAAGTTCGATGCGGTTTTCATTTGTGCTGTGGTGTAGCCGGTTACTGTTAAATCGGAAGTATTGCTTTTGTTTCCAATGCCATAGCTTTGCCCCGAAGTTTCGGCGTTAAAATAACAAGAATCGACAACAGCACTGTTGTCCCCCAGCAGGGCACCATACCACATCCCATCTGCGGTGACTTTACCTGTACTGTAACAACAACTGACACTGTCACCGGAAGATTTACCCACTAGTCCTCCGACAAAATAAGTCCCCGAAACATCCCCTGTACTGTAACAATCCTTAATGGTGCTGGAAGATAATGAATGTCCGCACAAACCGCCGGTATGATTCCACCCCCCAGCAGACTTAACTGTCGCAGTGCTGAAACAAGAACTGATGGTACTGTTATCGGAAAGATACCCCACTAAACCTCCTGTGAAATCAGATTTTGAGGTAACAGTTCCTGTACTGTAACAATTACTGATAACACATTTGTTTTTGCTATATGCCACCAATCCCCCACAGTAGTAATAACTTGCTGTTACTGTCGCTATAGTGTGACAAGAATGGACAATCCCGTTGTTATAACAATAACCTACCAAACCGCCCACATACATGTAGCCATCTACAGTCCCTGTACTGTAACAAGAGCGGATAGTGTCTTGATCGGCATATCCTATTAATGCACCGGTATATTCCTCGCCTGCAATATCACAGTCAACTAAGCCCACACTATCAATAACGGAACATGAGGAATAACCAAATAAACCGACATAATCAGTTGCAATATTTAGAAGGCTGATATAAAGATTACTTATGGTATGCCCCTTGCCATTGTAGCTGCCGGTAAAATTGGTTGTGCTGTTCCCTATTGGCGAAAAACCTTTACCGTTGTTGTAAAATTCGCCACCACTTTCAAAATCGGCACTGGTAAATTCCAAGTCGGCAGTTTGGATAAAATGTTTGTCCCAATATGATGAGTTGCTTGACAAGGAATCCAAGTCTTCTAGCGTTGCGATGATGTAGGGGGCTGTTTTAGTGCCAGAGCCGGAAAACGGGGCGCAAATTGCCGTGTGCACATATCCTTGCCAAGCCAATGCGGGGTAGCCGCCATTGTCTTCGCCCATTGTCCACTCATTGGGGAAACCCCACCCCGCACCTGAATAGGTGCAAAGGTTTTTCATTTCGGCGGTGGATTTCCCTGTTGCCCCACCGTTGCCATCCCCTGATTTTTCCCCGTAGATGCCACTTGCACCTACATCCCAAAAACAATTAGTTATTACAGGTCCGCCAGCAGTTTCGCAACAATACCCAACAAAACCATTTACATTTCCTCCAGGACAATCGACCGAACATTTACTGTAGCAATTAGAAATTTCAGAATACCCGCCAGCAAAACCTGCAAACCCCCCGGCATAATCTACGGAAGCTCCAGCATTTCCTGTTGCATAACAATTTATTACAATGCAACCGCAATGCCCGATAAAACCACCTGCTCTATTAGTTGTCACTACAGTTGCCGTTGAATATGAATTCTTTATGGTACATTCGCCCATTGCATCGCTACCTGCCGCAAACCCTACCAACCCACCACATTGTATGTATGTGCTTTTCAAAGAACCCGAGCTATAACAAGAATCTATTATTGCCCCGTCTTCAATTTTGCCGGCCAAGGCTCCCACGCATTGTTTCCCAGATATGACAGAATTTTTTACCCCTAAGTTGCATATTTTACCTCCGGTTACAGATCCAAACATACCAATATAATCTGTTGTGGGAAGGTTAATATAAAGATTGCTGACGGTATGCCCTTTCCCGTTGTAGCTGCCGGTGAAATTATCTGTGATATTCCCTATTGGCGAGAAGCCCAAAGTATCGTTGCCCGAAACGTTCATGGTGTCGGTTAAAGTAGCATCGATATCGGCAGTCTGCACAAAGCAGCTGTCCCAATACTGGCTGCTGTCGGAAAGCATCTTCAGGTCGTTGAGGTTGGCGATTTGGAAGGGGTCGGCTTCGGTGCCTGTGCCGCCGGAAAATGGGCCGGAAGATGCCCCATCTTGCCATTTTAAGTAAGGGTAGCTGCCATTTTTAAGCACCCAAATATCTGTATTCCAAGTGGAAAAAGTTGAAACTGTTTTCATTTCGGTGGTTGACAAGCCTGTGCCGCCGCCACTTGAAGACTGGTTGCTTGTGGTGGTATCGCAGAAACAATTGGTGATAGTACCTGAGTAATTCTTCCCAATCAAACCACCTGTGTCGCTGTTGCCGTTCACACTGCCCACGCTGTAGCAATTTTTTATGTTGCATGTGTTGTTGCCGACCAGCCCGCCTACACGGCAATAACCGTTCACGCTACACTTGCTGTAGCAATTAACAATGCCAATTTTGCCAGAGGAAGTAGAGGTCTCGGTAAATCCGAGCAGTCCCCCTGCGCTGGTATGGTCGCACACGCCGGTGTACCCGTTCACCGTCCCCGTACTGTAACAATTGGATATGGAGTCAACCCCCCAAAATTGTCCGACCATACTTCCCACGTATTTGTTTCCGGTAACGTTTGCGTCTTCTAGCCCAAGGCTGTCTATGCTGCCATTGCAGATCCCAAACAAGCCAATATTCTCGGACGAAGGGCGGTTGATATACAGCCCGCTTATTGTGTGTCCTTTGCCGTTGTACGAACCGTTAAAATATGCATAATCAGTCCAAGACTTTAAATAACCTATGGGCGAAAAGCCAAGCGTGTCCCCGTTTTCAACGTTCCAGTTACGGGTTTCCGAGGCATCGATGTCGGCAGTTTGGACAAAATATTTGTCCCAGTCGTCAGGGGTTTCCGATAGTTTTTTCAAATCGTCGAGGTCTTCAATGATGTATGGGTCAGTTGAAGAACCTGTGCCGCCGGAGTAAGCCGTGGAAGAAGAATTTTCACCATATACCCTAATATTATCGACAGCTGTTTCCTCGTAACCATCTACGTCAAAAACAATCCGGACAGACACATTGCTTGCCCCACCTGTCGAGAAAGAATAGCTAAAGTCCCTAAGGACGGTATCAAGTACTTGCCCGTCGACGGTCCCGTCCAGGTTGGAGTCTTCCTGAAAACTTGCCGCATCGCCATTGGCATAAAATGCCCCTATGGTGGTATAGGTCCCGGTATTTACGTTGGCATCTCCCGCCGTGGCAATATTGTTGTCAAAAGCATATTGGACAAGTAATTTGTCCGTCTCGTCACTATCTACCCCAGACGAATGTGCCTCGGCAAAAGCCACTTTTACCGTTACCTTGTCGTAGGCAGAGACATCCTGGCTGCCTATTACGATATAGCCTCCGTCAATAGTAGCATAATTATCGTTTTTCCCCAGCCCCACGTCTTCTGCACCAAAGAAATTTGTACCGTTGACCGAGCTTAACAATTTTGGCCAATTGCCGCCCGTTACCTTTGTGGACGAGTTGGACAATACCATAAAATAATCGTTTGCCCCATCGTCAAAAGTATTGGCATCGTAATTAGACGCATCTCCTTCAAAGCTCTCCTGTACAAGGAGCGTCCCTTGAGAGAAACCTATATTCGCTATTAAAAGGAATAAGAAAACATGTAAACAATTTTTCATTTGATTTATAATTTTAGTTTAATTTTTTTTATGGATAGTCAAAGCGTATAAGCAAAATTTACGAGCAATGCCCCCATCTCAGTGAAATAGCTTTAGTGCCTTGAAGGATAGCTGCCGGAAACACATATAATCCAATTCAAGGCAATGGTCCGCTGCATGTTGCCAACAGGCTCCCCTTTACCGGAAGTGCCTATGATTACGGATCCGGTCATGTTTTCTAGAGTCAGTCCTTTCGTGTCAACGCTAATGGCATCGTTGGCCAATGTGTCGCCTGTTGTTTGGTCGGCATAAATAGAATTGCTTGTTTGGGGAGGCGCGCCCAGGTAGTGCCCGGCAGGACAGCCAAAATCTGCCCTTTCGTTGTTTACTTTCATCTTTGCCGTGGCCGTGCCGGTAATTTTCCCCTTCACCTCAACAACTCTTGCTTTGTGGCTGTGGGCTGGGAGGTGGTTTAAATCCAAGCTGTTGGTTTCGGAGCCAATTTGGGCCCCAACACAGTAAACAAATGATTGAGGCACAATCCCTGCCCCTATTATTATACGTCCCCGCAGGTCGGGCAATGCAAACGTTTCTCCCCCATCGCCCCCATAAATGGCTCCCAAAACAGAAAATAACGCAACATTGTTTTTTATATCTAAAACCTGCCCTTCGCATAACATCCAATCTACAGGGGCGCGAGGTCCGGCAAAACATCTTATCTCTCCTATTGTTCCTTCCATCGTTTTTTTTTATAAATTAAAAAATCAAGGGTAAAACTTAATACTAAGGGTAGTCCCCCCTAACACATATTATCCAATTCAAAGCCAAAGAAGGCTGCATGTTGTTTATAAGTTCTGGCATTTCGCAGCCGGCATTGTTTACGGTAACCGTCCCCCCTTCAATATCCAACGCCAAGCCTCCCGTGTCAACAGTAATGGCATCGTTGGCCAATGTGTCGCCTGTTGTTTGGTCGGCGTACTCCCTGCACCCAAATCCGGTATTCCCCAGATATCCCCCAGCAGGGCACTTTGTCGCCGACTCGTCACCATTGACTTTCATATTTGCTGTTATATCGCCACATATATCTCCATTTAACCTTATTGTTGCTTGGTGACTATGGTATGTCAAGTGTTCTTCCTTCAACTGAGACTCTCTTTCACCATACTTCTCTCCAAGGTCAAGTGCAGAAATCCCCCCTATTCCCACGATTGTTCTGCCACGCAGGTCGGGCAATGCAAAAAGGCCCGCACCATCATTGCCATAGGTGTTAAGTATAATGCTGTATAGTTCAGGATATTCATTAACATTTAGAAGTTGCCCTTCGCAAAATTCCCAGTTTAAAGGGGGAAAATCTCCGGCAAAGCACCTTATTTCTCCTACTATTCCGTCCATTGTTTTATTTATTTAGGGTTATTGCATTTGGGGCATTAAGCCTTTTACACATATTATCCATGCCAATGCCAATGATGGCTGCATGTTGTTTATTGGCTCATTAGAACCGGTAGGGTCAATACAAACCGAAGACCCCCTGGCATTCTTTATGGTAAGTCCTTTCGTGTCAACAGTAATGGCATCATCGGGCAATGCCAAATTAAGGTTTGATTCGTCAATATATAATTCGGTATAACTGGAAAAACCCAAATAATTGCCTGCGGGGGAAAGAAGGCCTGACGATGTGTTATTATTAACTTTCATCTTTGCCGTGACCGTGCCTGTGATATTTCCGTCCAAACCGGAAAGTACTGCACCGTGGCTGTGGGCTGGCATCTGGTCTGGCCCAATATATTTCATCCCCGACCCGCATATTTCATTCAGAGGGCGCATCGTTAAATCCTCCCCTGTCCCTGCCCCCATTATGGCAAGGCCCCTTAAATCAGGGAGGCAGAAAGAAGTTCCAGGTACTCCTCCATAAGTTATTCCAATAATCTGATACAGTTCGGGATAGTCTTCAATCCCCAACGCTTGCCCTTCGCACAACATCCAACCATGGGGGGCTTGGTCCGCCAAGTGTGTGCTGGGATAAGCCATTATTTCTCCTACGTATCTGTCCATAATTTTAATAGTTTAATATTTGGTGGATATCCACATTGAGACATAGCTGTTTGTTGGGCGGCATGCACATGCAGCCCCTTGCATGTTTGTTTGCACGCATAGGGAAAGGATCGTGAGGCAGCAATGTTTTCTGTTTGGTCAAAAAAAAACGTTTCTGTTAAAGTATCCCCGTATTCATCATTATCCGACAAGTATTGCAAATCGTAGAGGCCTTCAATGACGTATGGACCGGTTTCAATGACAGAACTTCCGGAGAATTTATTGCCCGTAGGGACAGCAGCACTTGCATGGTTTAGCCAGTAAGTGCATAAAATAAATAAAAAGGTAAAATTTCTCATGGGCATGCACTGTTTTGTAAATTTTTACAAATTTACAAAACAATAAAAGTTATTTCCAAATCCCAGGGGTGGACAAAAGGTGGACATTTTGCATTTTTTTTGACTTTTTTTCATTTTTTTCTATAAAATTGTTGCAATACCGGTCATTTTGTAAAAAAAAATGCAGAGAGAGGGAGGTGAGAGGAGAGAGGAAGAGAAGAGAGAGGGGAGGAATGACAAATCAGGAATAATCAATGAGGAATGAGGAATGAGGAAAGGCAAAAGAACCTGCAACCTGAAACCTGTAACCTGAAACCTGCAACCTGCACCCCGCAACCCAAGTGCCGTAGGCACGAAGTTATGGTAGAAAGATAATATAGTGCCGGCAAAAATCCCGGGGGGGGGTTAAACAACAATAGCCCCGGGTTTCAACCCGGGGCAATGAATGCTGCGGCAAAAAACGGCGCACGCAGGCCGGTGATTGGAAGGGCATGGCAGACTGCGCCGCAATGCGGGCATGGGGCGAAGGGAAGGGAGAGAGCAATGACAAATAAGGAATAATCAATCAGGAATAATCAATCAGGAATGAGGAATGAGGAATGAGGAAAGGGCATGGGGCAAATACAAGAGAATCCGTAACTTGCACCCTAAAAACTTGCAACCTGCAACCCGCAACCTCCAACTTGTAAACCCGCACCCTGCAACAAAAAAAAGACACCCTTGCGGATGCCTTTTTTTGTTGGCTTGCATTCCCATGGACAAACCTACCTTTCTACTATAAGTTTTTTGACTTCACGTACGCCGTCTATGTCGAGTACCACCATGTACATCCCCGGTGTTTTACCGGACATGTCGATGCTTATCCTGTCCGTGGCGGTGTATTCTTGCCTGATTTCTGCCCGCCCGGCAATATTGGTCACGGTCACCGACACGTTGTGGGCACCTCCGCCAATCTCGATGGTTACCTCGCCACCTGCCGGGTTGGGGTACATGAGTATGTTGCTGTCTGTCCCAAACACTTCGTTGTCGGTAATCACGTTTGTGCCGTAATTTGCCACAAAGGAGAGGCTGCCTGCCGGGTTGCCTTCCCCTAGGGCAAGCGCGTATTCGCCCGGTTGGTACAGGCCAGGGATGTCTATTTTCACGTAATATGTCCCTGCCGCCAGCCCGGTGAACCGGTATTGCCCGTTTTCATCGGTGAGGCATGTCATTAACGGCGAGGTGCCGCCTTCTTTAAAGAGCTTTGCCAGCGCGCCTTCCAAAGGCGTTTTGCCGCTGTCGGCCTCAATTTTTACTATGCAGCTTTTTTCTGAGGGGGTGCTGTCCCGGTATACATAGCCCGAAATTGAGTACGTGCCTTCCCCTGTTTCCCCGGCTGCCACGCAGTTGAGTACCAGTCCCACGGTCTCGTTTTTGCCCAGGGTTATTGGCGAGGCATCTTCCCAATTTGTTGCCCCGTAGGCATATGTCGCCACAAAAGTGGCAGGGTTTGAAACCGGTGAGCCGAGGATTACCCACTCGCCCGGCACTATGCCAAAAACGGTCGTGTCGCCTGTGGCAGTCCCGCTGTAGCCAATGCTGGAGAGCGAACCATTGTCCCCTTTCTTGTAAAAAAGGTACGTAATGCCGGAAGGGGGGATGGCTTCCCCGTCCAACAGTGCAAAAACCTTAACAGTGGCAAGTTCTGTTTTTTCTTTTACCACCACCTTGAACGAAACAGTGTCGGTGTTGCCGCTGGCATCGGCGGCAACCCATGTCTCTGTGGTTGTGCCAACGGGGAACAGCCCGTCCTGGCCAAGCCCCGACACGAGCGTGAGCGATGCCCCGCAGTTGTCGCCATAGGTTATTTCCGGGTAATCGATGCCCGTTGCACCGGTACCGGCTTCCACATCTATCTCAATGTCGGCCACCGGCAATATCCAGGGCGCGGTGCTGTCCAGTACGGTCACCGTGGTGCTGCCCGCCAATTCGTTGCCGTTGGCATCGGCGGCGGCAAGCAAGATGGCCGTGCCGCCCTCTGTCCCCAAATCTTCGCAGGTAAAAGATTTTGGGTGGGTGCCAAGCGACATTTCATCTATACCTGAACAGTTGTCGCTTATGTTGGCGAACATGGCAAGCATGTCGTTGCCTGTCAATTCGTAATAGCCTGTGGAGTCGAGGTAAACATCGATGTTGCTGGCGGTAAAAGACGGCGGGTTATTGTCTTCCACTGTCACTGTTGCCGTTTTTTGTGCCTTGTTGCCCCCTGCATCTGTTATTGTAACGGCCACACGGTTGTCCCCAATGTCATTGCAACTAAAGCCGTCCTGGTCCAACGACAGTTTAACGGGGCAGTTGTCCCACGTTGATGTGGCCAAATCATCGGCAGTTATCGATGCCCCCCCGAATTTGTCCAATCCCACGGTGATGTCCTGTACTTTGAGTTGCGGCACAATTGTGTCCGCCACTGTTACCACGGCGGTTTTTACGGTTTCGTTGCCCACGCTGTCCTTTAAGGTAACGCTTACTCCGTTTTTCCCAATATTTTCGTAGTTGAACTTGCTTAGTCCCAATACCGTGTCGCAAGGCGTGCAGTTGTCCTTGGCATAAGCGGTCAAGTCACCGGGGACAATTGAAGCCAGCCCTGAGCTGTCGAGATAGACGGTGATGCTGTCGACCTCCAATATTGGGGCTATGGTGTCTTTGACGGTAACGGCAACGGTTGACGTGTCGCTGTTGCCGCTGTTATCGAAAAGTATAACCTCAACATTGTTTTTGCCCAGGTCTTTACTGCCGAAAGAACTTTTGCTGAGTGTGGTTTCTTTTATTCCACAGTTGTCCCAAGTGTCAGTCACCAAATCGGCCAGGGTTATTGATGCGTTGCCAAAGCTGTCGGCATAAGCCGTAAAGGCAGTTTTTGTTTCAAGCTCCGGCACGATGGTGTCCAGCACGTCGACATAGGCCGAATCTGTTGCAGATAAGCCATTGTCGTTGGAGAGCGTTACGTAAATTTTGTTTGATATGCCCACGTTTCCGCAATACAAAGTGTCGGTGCTCAAAATGGTGTCTGTACCGCCTGTCGAGCTGGTGACCAAATCGGAAGCAAAGAGTTCTGCGATGCCGGCAGAGTCCAGGTAAACCGTGGTGTCGTGGGCGACAATGCTTATGTCAATGCCGCCATCTGTGATAGTCCAATTATAGGTGTCGGTGAGCGTTTTGCGGGCATCTATGCCTTCGAGGTATTTGCTGCTGCCGCCATGGAAGGTCACGCTTTCTTGTACACTCTGTTTTGCCCAGCCAATAAGCAGTGAGTCGTAGTTGGCTGTGGTGAGGGTGACTCCGTAAAACATTTCGGCCATGTCGGTTACACTGGTAATGTTCCATTTGCCAATGTTTTGGTCGAATGATTTTGCTTCATAAAACATTTGTTTCATAGAGGTAACCTTGCCAACATCCCAACCACTAATATCTTGGTTGAATTTGCTGGCATCCATTAACATCCCTTTTAATATTTGCACATTTCCAATATCCCACGCCCCTAGGTTTTCAATTGAACCTACACCTACCAATGCAACCATATATGACAAATCGGTAATAGTGGAAGGAAGTTCCTTTGGCACGCTTTTTAGGTTGTCGGCATCATAACAAGCACCGCTGAGGGAAGTAAGCCCCAAGTCGCCAAAGGTGGCAATCTGGGAGAGATATCCAGCACCGTCCCAACCAATAGCACCGTTTCCGAACTGTGTCAATTTTCCGCTTATTTCAACAGTGTAAGTGCCTGCGTTGGCAAAAGTATGCTCCTTCAAACCTGTTGTGGTGAAATCGTCTGTTGCAGAGCCATCGCCCCAGTCAACTGTGCAATCCACTGAACTGAAAAGCGGTAGCTTAATGGTTTGGTTTGCTCCGGTAGTTGTAAACACCAGTTGCATGGGGTTGTAGTATGTAACAACAGCCTGTGCCATATTGCCCCAAAGGGTGTCGCCATCGGAAATGATTTCGCCAACACGGTAACATATTGTGTCGCTGTTGCCATCTTCTACTGTAGCGGCAAACGAGTATGCACTATCGGCAATGCTGCCGTAATTTTCTGTGCAGCTTATAATTTCATAAACTAATTCTTCCTGTGCCGTTTCGTAATCGAAATCGTTGTCCAACAAGGAATCTAAAGATATTGAAGAAACGATTTTGAAACTGTCGGCAAAGGCAAAGGGGGCATTGTTGCTTACCGAGTCCAGTACCGGGCATGTTTCCCCTTCCGATATGCCCCAAATATTACTATTATCAATATCCCAACCATTAAAGCTATTGGCCAGTTTCATCTCATCGGTCGGCAAATAGCTCGTACCTGTCGTTATATTCCGGTCCCTGCCAGATGCAATTGCATCGCGATAATTATACAAAAATGATGAACTGCTATTATAACCTGCGACAGAAAAGCGGCCAATGCCATCTGGTTCATATACAAGCCCTGTACTATATACATTCTCTATGTGAGAAGAATGGGAATATCCACAAAAACCGCCTGCATACCCTTCTGTATCTAAATGTTTGACGGCGGCAGTTGTGTAACAGTTGTAAATATTGGCATTAGTAGATATCCGGCCAACAAAGCCCCCAATATTACTTTCGTTGCCATTGCCCCCAATAGCAGTCCCTGTACAATAGCATTGGCTCACCGTACTGTTTGTGTAAACCAAGCCTGCAAATGTGCCGACCCTACTTGAGCCGGAAACAGTCCCTGAAACATACGAATGCTCAACCAGGCCTCCCTCCTTTAAAAAGCCGACCAAACCACCTGCATATCCATAACCGTTAATATCGGCATTGGTTATGCCAACACTGTCGATTGTGCCTCCGGACACGTATCCAAACAAACCAACGCCATAACAATAGTTTTCATCGCTTTCGTTTCCAGAGGCACGGTTGATGTACAAATTGTTTACAATATGCCCCTTGCCATTATAACTCCCGGTAAATGGAGAGCCAGGACTTGTCCCTATTGGAGAAAAACCGTAGCCGCTATCGTATGTTGCACTGGCAGTTGTACCTGCTTCGATATCGGCTGTTTGAATGAAATAACTTCCCCAAATAACAGGATTGTTTGAAAGGATTAACAAATCCCCGAAATCTGCAATCTGGTATGGAGATCCTTCTGTGCCTTCTCCTTCTAAATCAAGCTCCAAAGCAATTTCAGACATGGCCTGGTTGCCCCATAAAGTATCGCCGGATGCAAGAATTTCTCCCGCACGGTAATAAACGGTGTCAACCGAGAAAACATTGGCATCAGCATTAAAGTTAAAAACATTATTGGCAATTGAGCCATAATGATCGGTACAGCTATCGATAACGCAAACCAAATTATCTTGTCCATTTTCATAGTCATAGTCGTTTGCCAACAAGGTATCCAGCGAAATACTTGAAACAACAATTTCAATACTGTCGGCAAAGGCAAATGGGGCATTGTTGCTTACCGAGTCCAGCACCGGATATGTTTTCCCGTCTATTATGCTCCAGATGTTGCTATTGTCAATATCCCAAGCAGTATAGCTTGCGGCCAGTTTCATTTCATCGGTCGGCAAATAGCTCGTACCGGTTGTTATTTTCCGATCCCTGCCAGATGCAATTGCATCGCGATAATTATACAAAAATGATGAACTGCTATTATAACCTGCGACAGAAAAGCGGCCAATACCATCTGGTTCATATACAAGCCCTGTACTATATACATTCTCTATATGAGAAGAATGGGAATATCCACAAAAACCGCCTGCATACCCTTCTGTATCTAAATGTTTGACGGCGGCAGTTGTGTAACAGTTGTAAATATTGGCATTAGTAGATATCCGGCCAACAAAGCCCCCAATATTGTTACCGTCGCCACTTCCTCCTATTGCAGTCCCCGTGCAATAACATTGACAGACCTTACTGCCTTCGTAAACTAACCCGGCAAATGTGCCAACCCTCCTTGTTCCTGAAACATTGCCCGAAACATACGAATGTTTAACCTGGCTGCCATTGGTCAAAAAGCCGGACAAAGCTCCGGCATATCCATAGCCGTTAATGTCGGCATTGATTATGCCAACACTGTCGATTGTGCCTCCAGACACATATCCAAACAAACCAACGCCATAACAGTAGTCTTCGTCACTTTCGTTTCCAGAGGCACGGTTGATGTACAAATTGTTAATTGTGTACCCTTTGCCATTATAATTACCGGTGAATGGTAAGCTAGAATTAGTTCCTATTGGCGAAAATCCTGCGCTGTTGTTGTAGGAACTTGCGGCGGTTTCGGAAGCATCGATATCGGCGGTTTGGATAAAGTACTTGCTCCAGTCGGCAGGGGTTTCCGAGAGTTCTTTTAAATCGGCAAAATCTTTAATAACGTACGGTGCAGCTTCTGTTCCAGAGCCGCCTGAATATTTATTGTCCGTTGGGACAACAGCTCTTGCATTGTTTAAACAGCAAGTGCATAAAATAAGTAAAGATAAAATGGTGGTTTTTTTCATGATTTATTTTTAAGAAATTTTTTTACAAAAAAAACATAATAAAAATTACATCCAAATCCTAGTGTGGAGAAAGAGTGGACATTGGGCATTTTTTCTATTTTTTCCCCTAAATTAAAAAATATTGCCGCCAGCTCCAACCATTTTATGAAAAATCCCAACGGGATTGAACAAGTGCAAGCACAAAAAAAGCGCACGGTGCTGGTGCTTGGAAGGACATGGCAGCATGCACCGCAGAAACACGCACGTGGCATAAATGCAATGGTTTAAGGTTGGGGCTTGGATAATGAGGAATAACAAATAATCAATAAGGAAGTGCTAAGTGAACGGCTTCTTGAACAATGCCACTATCGCTCTATCATTCAAACACTTGCATATAACCTTCTTCTATGAACGACATAAACGACAGCAAAGCCCCCCAATGATAAAACCCATCGGAACTGCTGCCATCGTCACCTTCTCCGGTAAGGCAATTGTAATTTTCGTAAATGGCCTTGTCTTTTTTCCACGATTTCATCAACAGTGCGTTCGATTTTTCCACCAAATCTTTTTTTGCTTTGGGCAAATTGTAATTGCACATCCCCAGATAAACCAAAAAGTTCATGGGCGCCCAAATCCGCCCGCGCCAGTATGCGTTGTCGGGGAAAGCCAGGTCGTCCCTTGCAATTGACGGCATCACAAATTCACCATAAAATTCCTCTGGGTTGAAATAGTGCTTCCCTATCATTGTTTCGGCTTGCTCTTGCGAACAGGCATTTGCCAGCATGGGATAAAAATTTGTCGGGGAAAGGCGGTGGGCTAGCTCTCCGGTCGCAAGGTCTTTGTTCAGGAAAATCCCGGTTTCTTCATCCCACAATACTGCCAATTTCTTTTGGTATTTTTCCCCTCGGCGTTCAATTTCTTTCGCTTCATTTTTCTTTCCCAATATTTTTGAGATTTTTGCAAGTGCGTTACAATCTGCTATGTAAAAACTCATTAAGCCCACGTCTGCAAATTCCATCATGTTTTTTTCGTTATTGAAAACGGCATCGTCGTACATTGGCGAGTTGTCAAGTCCCGATTCCAGTTTTGCGCCCCTTATCTCGTGCGCCCCTTCCGGGTCCAAACGGTATTTAGCGAGAGAGTCCGTCGTTTCACCCGATCCCCACGCAAGGAACCCATCAAAATCACGGTTCTTTTCCCACCAACGGTTCCATGAAAGCAGTTCGTCGTAAACTTCCTCCAAAAACCACCTGTCGCGGTAACGGTTATAAATTTGCAATATCACCAAACTGCCAATGGGCGGCTGCGAACGATCCCACGAAGAATTACCGTAAGGTGCCTGGAAATTGGGGACAAAGCCTCCGGGCGTTATAGCTTTAGTTATTTCAATGGCATTGGCATAGGCCAAATCTTTATTGAAAAGGGCAAGCATGTAACTGGCAAAATACGTGTCCCAGTCGAACAGCACAAAACCGCCCCATTTTTTGTTCCAGTTGCGGCTTACCGGGCAAATTGCCCTGTTGTTGGCGGCATCGTAGATGGTGTTCCACGCCAAAATGGTCTGCATTGCTTGGAACTGTCCTGCCAAATCGCCATAACTTTTCACTCGTCCTTCTTGGATTTCCCTTTTAGATGCGATGATATTTTTTATTTCACCCAGCGACCTTTCTTTTCCTGAAAAAATCCCGACTTCGTTGTTTAAAGGCACTGTTATGTGCGGTGCGGAAGTCCACGCATAAGTTTCAACAACAGTTTCCCCAGTAACCCCGACTTTTATTTCACGGAAAGGGAAACGACCAATCAGCTTTTGATTTTCAACCCCAACCATTCCTTCCTTGCTCCAAAGTATGCCTGCTTCCAAAACCAAGTGGTGACAGCACTCGTCCAATGGCGAAACCAGCAAAACAATATCATCGCCAACAGTCGCGGTTTGTATTCGGATACTGTCACCTTTATATTTTACTTCGATGCTGGTGTACGAACCGTCGTCGGAACGGAGGCCGGGAAAAACTCTTTCGTCTCGGTTGCTGACTTTTGAATCTTTAAAAAACTCACGGATAAAAGCATTTTGCCACTGCCCCGTCCGGGACAGGCAAAGGTTGACGGCAAAACCTTCGGGCAACAAAGCGTATGTCAAAACACTGTTGTTGTACCATGTATTCCATCCTTTGCAAAGGGTTTCCTGTAGTTGTTTGTATTCTTCCGTTTTTATGTTCCTGCTAACGGATTGCGAAAAGCTATAATTTGCAACAAGAATTAAAAATAGAAGTACGGCTGTGATTCTTTTGATTTTCATAATTCCCTTATTCATTTATCTCGGTCATCCGATTACTGTTTGTGTCGCCAAGTGAGGGTGTCACTTTGAGTGACACCCTCACTAATGACATAAGTCATCGGATGAATCACAAAACATATCATTTAATAAAAAAATACTCCTTGCCCACAGGGGCATCTTTTTCTTCTCCCGGTTTTGTCCACGACAGGGTGATTTCCTGACCCTCATAATCTTCAAAATAAATAAGCTTGTAAGGGTGGAACCCTTTCTCCAAAGCTATCCTCGAACCTATTTTTATGGTTCCGTGAGAGCCATCGTTGTCAACTGCACGTTTGCCATCGAGGAACAATACGCTGCCATCGTCGCTTTTGAGGAAGAACGAATAAATGCCTTTTTCGGGAACACGTATGTAACCGTTGTAAACCACGCCGTAGTGGTCGGGAATCTGCGCCATCGACAAATCGGGCTTTTCGCAAATACCGCTGGATTTAAACTCGCCGTTTTCTTCCACTTCAGTTGTCTGGGCAAACGTCCCTTCGTAATATTTGTACCGAACACCGTTTTTGTGCAAGGTTACCATTGAAGGTTTCGTATATTCAATCTGCGACGCTTTATACTGGGCAGTCCTGCTTGGAGTGAATCCGTTCACATACGCCTTCAGCTTGATGGTGCAAGTCTTGCCAACCTTAAATGGTTCGGTGTAAAGGGCAGATCTCTCATCGGGTTCTGAACCATCGAGCGTGTAATATATTTTCGCATCCTTGTTGGCAGAACCGCAAAGCACCTCAACTTCTTTGTCAAAAAAAGAAATATCGTTGGAAACATACGGGACCGAAACTTCTTTGTCTGCGTTGCTCAATGAATAAGGCAAGGTTTCTTGCGATATTGCACGCTCTTTGTTTGGCCGGGGCGACAACACAAATTCCAGTTCGCCGCCTTCCATCAAACTATCATGGGCGATATAATTATCCGCAATTGGTTTTCCGTTGAAAAGCACCTCTTTTATATAAACATTCTTTGCAGGGTCGTTTGTCGAAATAGTGAGTTTTTTGCCATTAGCCAATTTTATATCCACGTTTTCAAACAAAGGCGAAGTAAAAATATACTGCCCTGTGCCGGGGCAAACTTCGTACAGTCCCAAACTGCCCATTACGTACCACGCCGACATTTGCCCGCAGTCTTCGTTGCCGATAATCCCTTCGGGCGTTGGATGGTACATTTCTCCCAGAAGGCGGCGCACCATTTCCTGCGTTTTCCAAGGCTGGCCTGCAAAGCTGTACAAATATGCCATGTGGTGGCTCGGTTCGTTCCCGTGGGCATATTGACCAATCAGCCCTGTTATGTCAGATTGAGTGCCTTTCATGTCAACGGTTGTGTTGAACAGCGAGTCCAGGTTTCTTGTATATTCCTGCTGGCAGCCCATCAGGTTGAGCAGCCCATTAACATCGTGCAGCACAAAAAAACGGTATTGCCATGCGGTGGCTTCGGTATAAGCGCGCGCAACGGCTTCGGGGACAAACGGTTCTACCCAAACACCGTCCTGATTGCGCGGGCGGAAGAACCCGGTTTTCCCGTCAAACACATTTTTGTAGAATTGCGCACGATAAATAAATTCATTGTAAATATTCTCCTTCCCTAAATTTTTTGCCATTTCAGCAATGCACCAGTCATCATAGCAATTTTCCAAAAGTCGCGACACCGATTCCCTTTTCCTGTCGGCAGGGATAAATCCATAATCGACAAACGGGGTCGTACCCCTAATCCTTTTATACGCCGTTTCCCGCATAGCTTCCAGAGCTTTTTCAACATCGTAGCCCCTTATGTTTTTGCTGTAAGCATCATAAATTACCGATACGGCATGGTAGCCTACCATTGTCTCAGTTTCGCCAGACGAAAGCGTCCAAATTGGCAGTTTCCCCGTTTGGTCGTAAAAATTGAGGAAGGAGTTGATCATGTCGTTTACCAAAGAGGTGTCGGCAAGCGTCATCAGCGGGTTCCAGGCACGGAAAGTGTCCCACAACGAAAAAGTGGAATAAATCTTATTCACTTTCGACTTGTGAGTTTTCATATCCGCCCCGCGATATTCATTGTTTACATCGTTTATTATGTTTGGGGTGACCATGCAATGGTACAAAGCCGTGTAGAAATTTTTGAGTTCATCGTTAGTGCCGCCTGAAACTTCGAAAGCCGAGAGTGATTCCTCCCATGTATTTTGGGCTTCGTTTTTCACTTTTTCGAAATCAAAACCATCAACTTCTGCCTGCAAATTTTTACGGGCATTTTCAACGCTCACCGTAGAAATTCCGACCTTGCAAACAACCTGCCCCCCTTTGCTTTCGGGGAAGAACACAATAGTTTGTATATTTCCACCTTTTACCGATTTCAAATTTTCAGGTACGTGTTCCCCGTTGTGAATCGTCCTTGCTTTAAAAGGGGCAGAGAACTGCGCCACGAAATATACGTATTGGTTTGCCACCCAGCCGTCCGTGCAACGCATCCCCGATATTTCCCCTGCTCCAATTGTCAGTTCAGACTCCTTTATTTTTTCATGTTCCAGAAGGTGCGCCAAATCTATTACAATTTTAGGCTCGCCCTCGTTGCCAAAGGTATATCGGTGAACGCCAACATGCGGCGTGGCAGTCAATTCTGCAGTGATGCCGTTGTCGAGCTTTACTTTATAAAACCCTGCTTCCGCCACTTCGTTTTCGTGCGAAAAAGGGATTGGGGGAAAATCATACCCATCAGCACCTTTTTTCAGGTTACCGCTGGTTGGGTAAAACAGCACGTCGCCCAAGTCGATACATCCCGTCCCGCTCAGGTGTGTATGCGAAAACCCCAATATAGTAGAATCGCTATAGTGATACCCCGAACACCCGTCCCAACTGTATTGACGGGTGTCGGGACTAAGCTGAACACCGCCAAACGGCACGGTAGCACCGGGATAAGTATGCCCATGAAAGCCTGTGCCTATAAAAGGATCAACGTAATCTATCGCTTTTTTTGTCTGGCAACCGGAGACGGCGACCAGCACAAAAAGCAGGTAAATAATATTTCTCATCTGTTTTAATTTCTATGATTTCGTCACGCCCGGTTTAATGACAATATCTTCGTTGCCGCCTTTCCAGTTCAATTTTAAAGTGAGTTCAACGTTGGAATTTATTTCTACGGAAGGCTTTTCGTTGGCAGATTTCCGTGCCAAGCATTTGAAAGAAAGCACCCCGTCGGTCCCAATCGGATAACGCTCCAGCCCGTGTTCTTCGAGCAGGTTTACGTCCCATGTAATCGTTTTTTTAGGGAAATCGGCGTTTATACCGAAAAGCCCTTCAATCAAGACAGCAATTGGGGGAAGCCCTGTCCAGCCAACAAAATCGGGGCGTGCGAGCAATCCGGGGTTTGCGCTTTCGGGCGCATAATATTCCCAGAAAGTTCCTGTATTTTTGAACACCTGAAAAATTTGGTCGTGATGACGTTGTGCAATATCGAAAGCCAAATCCCCATATCCATTTTTCTGAAGCCCTTTAATGATCATGAAATTCGTAGGCGCCCAAATACCACCTTGCCAATACCGCCCGTCTTCCTGGTACAACGGGTTGTCGGCAGAAATTGAAGGCACGGGGAATTTGCGGTCGAACAATTCCTTGTCAGACAAGTGGCTGACCAATTTGTCAAGTTGTTCTTTTTCCAGAACATCGGCATGAAGTGCCCAATAAGCCCCGATCCCTTTGGTAGTACATAGGCTTCCATCGGAATATCGGTCGTAAAGGAAACCCGATTTTTCGTCCCATAAATATTTTTTTATGTAATCGGTCAAAACGCCAATTTCGTCTTCGATGTCCTGGATTTCCTGCCAGCGTTCAAGCACAAAGCCAAACTGCAACAATATCCGGTCAACCATCAACTGCTGCAAGCAGGTGTCGAGCCACACCATGTGCCCGTGGCTGTAAATCATGTTGTATTTTTTCTGCACGCGGGGCATATTGTCCATGCCAGTCCCCCACCCGCTCGACCAATACGAGCCGTCTCTCCAGGTGTGGTTCAAGCGCAGCCACTGGCTAAAAGCCGACAATGGGGAGAAAACCGCATTTACACGATCCCAATCGCCAAACTGCTTGTAATATTCCAGCTCGCTCCACGGGATTATGTTTGGTCCTGTGCTTACCGGGTCGTAACGCTCGAAACAATCGTCGCCCGAAGCCATTATCTCGCGACAGATAAAGCCATCGAGGTGTTGCAAACCGTAGAAATTGTCCAAAGTGCGCTGAAACGGGAACAGCCTTTGCCCATAACGCGCAAAAAGGGTGATGAATGCAGAGTCCCACATAAAAAGATGGCCGTTGTAGGCGGTGTCGATATAACTTGAAACAAAACCGGAATCTTCCTGTGGCTTGCGTATATGCTGAATACCTATGTCCCAGGCTTTCCAGTACATGTCGATAGCATCTTCTCTGCCTTTCCAAAAAGGAGAAGGCAATACTTCTTTTGCTTTTTCGAAAGTTGGCGCATCTATTACCGTTGGCGACATCCTGCGAAATTCGTTTTCGGCAACAAACAGGTTTTTTACGTAAGTATTTTTGTAGGGTAATTTATATTGCGATTTCCTTTCGGCAGCAGGACCTGCCAATGGAGACAATGCCAATGATGTGCCGGCCAATGCGCCAGCTCTTAAAAAATTCCTTCTATTTGTTTTCATCTTATTTGTTTTTAATTAATTATTCAAAATAAATATGCCGGAACCGGGGTAGTTCCTGCCGCTTTCCCAATTGGGTTTCCACCAAAGTACCGAAGGATCTATATTGATCCGGTCATCGGGGTCGGTAAACGAGAAGTTTAGGCGGAAGCTGTTCCCTTTAACTTCCTTGCGGGGAAATTTCACAGAAGCCCAGACAGACTCGCCTTCGCTTCCGCAGGCAACCTTAACGTCTTTGGTCTTTAACGCATTACCAGCCATTCTGGTTTCTCCGTTTGCCCAGCATTCTATCTTCATAAAATCTTTGGTGGATTTTGCTGGATCTGCTTGTAAATACAATGTGATTTTATCTTGCACTACAGAGAGATCATTTTCTGAAATAAGTACATCGTCAACGGTTTTCACGTCAATAAAAACGTGCTTGTCATCGTTGCTCACACGGTATTTAAAAGTACCGTCTGCCATTCCGTGCCAGTCCCAGCCCTCGTCAACATGCCCCGGTAGTTGTTCTTTTGAGTAGGGCTGGTTTGGGTCGTAACACTTGCTCTTTTTCCAGTTGTCGATAGTCCATTTCAACGGCAAACGGGCCGTTAAATTTTTTCCGGGCTGCAAAAATTTGCCAACAAGCAGCAACTCAGGGAACGAGATGTCTTCCATGTAGAGCATTGTTTCTGTTTTCATAGAGACAGGGATTTTTTTCGTTTCCCCTGCGGCAAGTTTTTCATTTATTTCAGAAGGTTCAAACACGCACCCCTGTTTTTCAACAAAATGCCCCTTAACTTGCAAAGGAAATTCGCCCTTGTTTTCAATTATAAGGGAAGATTCGAATTTGTCGCATTGTTTGTTTACGATGTCCGGGTTTAATGTATATCCTTCAATAAGGTCGCCAACAGAGATCACAAAGTCAGGGGCGAGGTCGTTGATGCGTTCTATTGCCATGTCGAAAACGCCGGGTTCTTCGCCACCCGTCAAATCGCCAATAACCACAAACCTGTAATTGTTCCCTGAAATATTAGGTTTGGCAATGTTCGGAAAAGGTTTAAACGCCAAGGAAGTCCCAGCCAAAGTCCCCAACTTTAAAAAATCCCGTCTGTTTGTACTCATGAATCCATTTTTTATCCCAGTCATCCGATAACTGTTTGTCGATTCTCATAGCCATCGGATGACTTTGTTATACATAATTACACAAGTATCCCGTTCTTGTACTCTACCAATTGGCCAACCCCGGCGGCTTCCAGCAAAAAGTTGTGCATTTCGACGTTTTTCATAAAGGGCTTCAACAATTCGCTGCCCTGCCCAAACATTGCAAGTTCAACATAGTCGGAAGAGTGTTGCCCGCCTGCCCATCCTACTGCGGTGTATTTCGACTGAATCCTTGCCAATTGGTGCCTTGGCACATGGCTGTGGTTATACAAGCCGTCGTTTTTGTCGGCATAGTGTGGCAAAAGTTCCTTTACTTCATCCATTGATATTGCATAACCTTGCGCATATTCAATCAGCTCGATAAGTTTTTTCGGTGAATCGGTAGGCTTGAAATTTTGCAGGATCCAATCATTGGTGTGCTTGAAGCTTTGAACCAGATCGAATTTTTCGTTAACGCCGTCGCAGAGGATCACTCCGGGGTTTGCATTGCCGTGGTCAGAAGTAATTACCACCAAAGTGTCGTCACGCTGTTCGGCAAAAGCAAGGGCTACGCCAACGGCCTGGTCGAAAGCAATCTGGTCGTACACCAAAGCCCCGGTATCGTTTGCGTGTGCTGCCCAGTCAACCTTACCTCCTTCAACCTGCAAAACAAAACCGTTTGGGTTGCTTGACATTTGCGCTATCGCCTTTTGGGTCATTTCGGCAAGGGTAGGCACGTTTTTCTGAGCTTCTTCGTCTTGCATGAAATCCAATGTATAAGGAAGCCCGCCATCGTCAAAAAGCCCCAGCATTGGTTTATTTTTTACGGCAGCGTTCATTTCTTCCTTGTTATGGGCAACAGAAAAGCCTTGCTTTTTGAAATCAGACAAAAGATCTTTCCCGTCCTTTCTCCCGTCTTTGCTGAAATATTTTCCGCCACCGCCCATCATCACGTCAAAACGTAGGTCAAGGTACATTTGGGCAATGTCCTCCATGTCATCGCGGTTTTCTTTGCAGACACAAAAACCTGCGGGAGTCGCATCGGTCAATTGAACAGTGGTCACACAACCGACAGCTTTTCCCGCATCTTTAAATTTTTGAAGGATGGGTTTGTTATAAGTCCCGTCTGGGCTTACGTTTAAAACGCCGTTGTTGACACGGTGACCCCCGCCCCATGCAGAACTGGACGCAGCAGAATCTGTCACTATGAAATTTGCAGACGCTGTGTCCATACATGAGCGCAAAGACTTGTTTTTTTCGTACAGCCCAATCCAATTGCTGCCATGGCCTTCTTTCCGTTTGAGCAGCAAGTCCGCCATGCTCAAAGTACCCGGGCTCATCCCATCGCTCACCATAAAAATAATGTTGCGGGTTTTCCCTTTGCCGCCCGCTATTTTATTGTTGAAAGAGCTACAGCCCATTAATGTTGACGATGTAACAGCTCCCCCAATAGCTGTAAACATCCCTAAGTTTAAAAAATCCCTTCTTTTCATTGTCCTATCTTTTTTTAGAATTGTCCGACTATCATGACCTTTAAAGTTTTCGAAACCTTAAAGCTCTAGTTCCCACTAGCCGTCCGGTAATTTTTACTCTATTTGCGAAAAGGGCGGTCGTAATCCGAGTCGATTTGGAAATATTTCACGCCCCAACTTTTCAACCACTCTATGTCTTTGTTTGCATCTTCTATGTTCTTTTCCATCATTGATTCGCGCCACGGGCGGTTTACACATGCCATTATCTGTACCCCATTCTTGTTGCACCATTTAATCATGCGGGAATTTATTTCGTCAATGCCCGCAAACAGGAAATAATAGTCTTTCGTTTTCTCCCCGTATTTTTCAAAGAACTCGTCCCTTTCGCGAACCAACATCGTAATTTTGCCCTTTCCCAAGAAATATCCGCCATGACCGATGAAATACGAATTTTCCAAAAATCCGGTTTGTGCCAGTATTCTTTCCAGTTCTTCATAAAAAGCCTTCGATGGGTTGTCCGGCTTTATGTCCAACATTATTTCCGAGATTTTACCCTGGGCATATTTGCAATAATCCTCTACCGAAACCGGGGTTTCCCCGTCTTCACGCAAAGGGCGCAGTTTCTTTATTTCCGCCCAAGTCAAATCCCCGCAACGGCTTTGTGAGTCGTAATCGCGCCCGAACGTACGGTTGTGATATAAAAACAATTTACCGTCCTTGCTTTGCCTTACATCTATTTCAACTCCTGTATAGCCCCTTTCAACTGCTTCGTCCAATGCCGCCAAGCTGTTTTCGGGATGGATTCCGTTTTCCGTAACCCCGCCGCGGTGGGCAATCAAATGGTATTGTTTGTCAATTTTCTGGGATGTTGCAACAGTTGCAGTTCCCAACAAAACGAGTAGCAATATTAATTGTGGACACTTCATTTTTTATGATATTTTTTCCCGGATTTATTTATAATCTCTTTGATTTCATTTTCGCTCAAAGCAGAAGCAAAAATTTTAATGCCATCTATTTCCCCGGCAAAAGTCCGCCTTCCGGGAAATTCCTCGTTTTCCCCCACGTTCCAATTTGAATTGTTTTTTAGGCTAACTTTATTGTTTGCAACTGTTGTGGCTATTAATTCTCCGTCCAAATACAAATTCAACTTCACCCCATCGCACACGCCTGTAATGTGATGCCATTCATCGGTAATTGGCACGGGCAAAGTGGCATTGCATTCTCCTCGCCCCCAGCCACCTGCGAAAAAGTCGATGTTCCGGTTTTGCGACATTTGAATGACATTGAAATCGCCTTGCGTAACAATTGAACTTTGCCCCCGTTTTTCTGCCGATGGTTTTATCCACGCCATCATGGTAATGCTTGTGTCCAATGCATAAAATGCACCTGAATTTTTAATTTCCACAAATGAATTTCCATCAAATTTATTGGCACGTCCCCAAGCCTCACCTCTCAGTATGCCATTATTCCCCAAACCTGATTTGTCAACCAAAATACCGGATTTTTTGTGTTGAAAGTTTATTTCGCACAAAGAAGCATCCAAGGGTTTTGCAACAATTTTATAAAACCCTTCCAAGCTATCAACTACAATTTTATTCAAGCTCTCTCCTCCAGCAGGAAAAGAATAATAAAGAACCGTGTTTTGTCCGGGGGAAAGGCTTATTTTATCGTTAACAACAAGCTCGTTGTTTTGAAGCACCTCAATTTTTGCGACATCGTTTTTTGCCCCAATGTTTTTTATTTCAAAGCTGATGTTTTGTTTTTCTGCGTGGCGGAGCAATGATTTCAAACGTAAGCCCGAATATTCAAATCCACTTTTGCCGGAATCTATAACTTTTACATCAGCGGCTATTTTGCTCCCTTCAACTTTCAATCTCGTTTTCCCGGGAGAATATAGTTTGCAAGCGACTGAACCTGTTGCTGTTTGCCCCTCGCCAACAAACACGTTTTTAGTTGCCAGAACTTTGCCATCGGCAAGCAAACGGACTATTTTCACACCATCAGTGCCTTTGTTTTCCAGTGTAAATTTCACCAAAAAAATTTCGTTTGAGAATACTTTCTTAGTACTTGCCTGCAAATCTCCAACAGAAAAAGAAGGTTGCCCGGTTGTTATTGAAAAAGCATTTTCTTGTGGGTTTTCGCCCCAATTTGAAGGCTTTGCGCCCATCTGCAAAACAATTTCGCCTCCATTTTCAAGGGTTGAATGAGAAAACCAATAGTTGCCCAAAGTTGTCCCGTTAAGGGTTGCCGATTGTATGTATTTATTTTTCTCTGAAATACTATCGGCTTCAACAACAAAATTTTCCCCGTTGTTGAGGTGAATGGTTACTTTTTTGAACATTGGCGTGCCGATGTTATATTGCGGGACACCGGGCGTGACCGGGAAGAATCCCAAAGCATTGAAAACATACCAGCTCGACATGGACCCCAAGTCATCGTTGCCCGGCAAACCACCTGTTCCATCGGTAAATAAAATTTCCCTTATTTTTGAAACCCATTCCTGTGTTTTTGCAGGTTTTTCGGCATAATTGAAAAGATAAGGGATATGAAAATTAGGTTCGTTGTCAAAAATTATGTGGTTGTTTTTTATTGCATTGTCCAAAAAATCGACAAATGCTTTGCTACCTCCTTTAAGGTTTACCAAGCCTTGTATATCTTGCGGCACAAACAATGAATAATTCCACTTGTCGCCTTCTTTGTATCCAAATTCGGTGGTAGAAAAAACAAAACTGTCCTTATCTCTCGGCACTATGAACAGTTGTTCCGGATCGAACAAATTTTGGTAGTTTAAAGCTCTTTTTTGAAGTTTTTTATAATCCTCAGCCTTGTTTAAATTTTTGGCAAACCTTGAAAGTGCCCAGTCGTTATATGTGTATTCTACCGTGCGGGTAACCGATTCCTGATAAGTTGCCGGAACATATCCGTTGGCAATATACGTTGGCATGTCGCCGTATCTCCAGGGGCTTTCCATCAACACTTCTCTCATTGCTTTGTAGGCAAGCTCCGTGTCAAAGCCATCGCAGCCTTTAAAATAAGAATCGACGATTACGGGTATGGTATGATAGCCCGTCATAGGGCCCAGGGGAAGCCTGCCGGTCTGGAGATAATCGTCCAAAATGGAGTTAATCATGTCGGTTTGTGCGTCAGGCTGCAAGATGCACAAAAGCGGGTGCAACGAGCGGAATGTGTCCCAAGGAGAAAAAACGCCGTACTGGTTTTTCCCCTTTGTTTTGCTTACGATTTTGTCAGCTCCCATGTAACTGCCGTCAACATCAGAAATTATCCATGGCACCAACATTGAATGGTAAAGTGCCGTGTAAAATATTGTTTTGTTCTTGTCAGAAGGATCGTCAACATCAACAACTGATAAAATTTCTTCCCACTGGTTATGAGCTTGTTCTTTGAGCGCATCAAAATCCCATGACGGAATTTCCTTTTCAAGGTTATTTTGGGCATTTGTAAAACTGACAGAAGAAGTAGCAAGTTTCAACAAAATGGCACTGTCTGCCGGAAAATCGAAAGTAAAAACATAACCCTCACCGTTTTTTTCTGCATTTGTCCAGGGAACATTAAACCGGAAGAAACCATTTCTATTGTCCGCCTTAACCGTTTGTCTTCCTTCTAAAACAATTTCGCCAAAGCCACCCACAAAAATTTTGGGTTTTGTTTTTTCTTTGTACGAAAAGCGGAACATCCCAGCCCTTGTCGATGCTGCGGTTTCAACAGCAGTGCCGTTGTCGGAGAACGAAACTTTGTAATATCCGGGGCTTGCCACCTCGCTTGAGTGCGAAAAAGGGCGCGGCGATATGCTTTGCGTATTTTCAACGGGCAATATCTGTCCATGCCCGGAAGAACCGTTGGGGTAACCGGAACAATGCGACCAACAACTAAAAAAATATATCGAAGTGTCTCGGTAATCATATCCTTTTTCATTGAGAACACGTGTTTCCGGGGTAAGCTGGACAAAGCCGTGCGGCACTACTGCGCCGGGGTAAGTACGCCCATGCCCGTCCCATTTCGATGGGTGGGGCGTTGGGGAAGTCCCAATAAAAGGGTTGACATATTTGCCTTTCCCTTGTCCGTTTGACGAAAAATTCGACAACAAAAAAAACAACAGTATTGATACAAATAATTTGTCCACAATGAAAGGATAAAACTTTTAATTATTTTGAGACAGGAAAAGCTCAAGCTCTTTCAGGTTGTCAGCCCCAATCAACGACACGTTAACCTCGTTAAGCTCTTTCCATACCGCTTTTCGTTGTTGTTCCGTTTGGTTTGGAGTCCCCCAAAAACGCAGCAAATATCCTAGTTCCTTAGTTTGGTTTGCAAACTTTCTCAATTTCATTTTTTCGGCATCGGGCATTTCATCGATGCCGTCCCATTTAAAATATTGCCCCCACGAGTTGCTGACCAATGGCATTAGCGATGGAGGCAGGCCTTTGTCCAAATCGTCCAATCTGCCATCGTAGCCCGCATAACGTACCGCTTGCTTTTCCATGTATTCCAAGGGGCGGTTGCCCGAAACGACCACCATTACAGCCCGCCTGATTTTATTGCCGTCGTTAAATTCAGTAATTACCGATCTGTAGTTTTCAAGTATTTTGTGCAACAACTTATAAGTTCTAAGCCCATCGTCTTTTATGTCAACAAGCAAAATTATTTCTTCGCCGTTCCCGTAAACCGAGCCGTTGTTTTCTTCGGTCAATTTCTTCAATGGTTCCAGATACAGGCCCCTAAGTGTCCTGCCGGGCTTTATGTCTTCGGCATCGTGCGACACAAAAAGCGAATCGCCAATTGAATAAACGTCAGCTTCGATACTTTTAAAATGGCAATCGAGCGCATCCAACAATGGGCATTCATGCTCGTAGTCGTTGTGCGAATGGGCAGGCAAAACCTTTGTTTTTTCAGGAGTGGGACCGCAGCCCAAAAGAAGCCCGGCAATTGAAGAAAAGACGATAAAATATTTTAGATTTTTCATAACCATAAACTTTATTTGTTTAGCACTAATCTGTCAAAATTTTTTGAAGGTTGTATTTTGCATCTTTAAACCCAGGGTCGATGCTCAAGGCTTTTTGAAAATGCTGGACGGCAAGTTTTTTTTCATGATCCGAGGCATAAATTATCCCCAAATAATTGTGGATCAATGGTTGGTTTTCGCCCCACTGATTGCGCAAAAGTTCCTTGCGGTCGTACTTGCCAAAATCGACACTGCCTTTTTCTGTTTTGTTTAATTGCTGAAGTTTCCCATAAACATCAGGGCTTTGCCTTTGTGTGTAATTTTTCGTTTCCCTGTGCAACATTTCTTTCCACAATTTATACGAAGATGGTTCATCAACCGCATTTTGGTAATAAATTAGGGCATCAGCTTGGTTTTGATTAACAAAATTTGAGATGTTGCCCAAATTAAAAAAGGCATCAGCCCTGAGAAAATCGCTGGCACAGCTTTTCTTATAATATTTCTCCGCCATTGTATATTTCTTCAAGTGATGGGCGATGGTTGCCACATTGTAAAACACCTGCAATGAATCCCGACAATTGTTTTCCAATGCCTTGTTGTAAAACTCTATGGCTTTAAGAAAATCGCTTTTTTTTTCGTAAGCGTCCCCAATTTTGGCATATAAGCCAGGAGACAGTTCAGGCATCCTTTCGCAAAGTTGGTTGTAATAATAAATCTCCTGGTCGTAACTTTTGTTGGCAGAAGCGAAATAAGCTTTGCCCAAAATTTCATTTTCAAAATCAGAATCTGAATAATTTTCTAATCCTGGAAATAATTTAAAAACCAAAGGGAAAGCCAACAACAAGGACAACAGCCCTACCAAAAACGAAAAAATGATTTTGTCTGCCGTACTGTTTTTATTTATATGTTTTTTCATCTTTATAAATCTTTATGAAGCACAAACAAAGTTTTCAAGCCTTTTTTTGAAAGTTCGTTATATTTCCTGCAAGCTGATTTTGAGTCAAGTATAATCACCTGCACAGCCGAATTTGTATATTGGTTGTAAATAAAGTGCGACTTGTCTTTGAACGGGAAACCGTTTCCCCCATCCATATTTTTCCCTGCGCCAATCAACAAAATATCGGGTTTGTATTTCAACAAAGTTTCCTTGTCGGTTTTGTTAAACTCCGTTTTTTTGTCGGCATAGCGGAAAGTGTGATCCGGAAAAACCGCCACATCAAAAAACACAAGGGGGATGCCTTTGTAAATAGTCAAGAAATTATTGTGCAAAATAAAATTATGTCCATGGAAAAGTGCAAAAACAGACAATTGCCCGGCAATTAATATTGCAAGGATTGCTTTTATCCATTTTTTTGTTTTTCCTTTCCAATACCGTAAAACAAAAAACACGGGGATAAACAACAAGATTGTGAGGAATAAAACGAAATCGGCATATCCCGCATCGGTCAACAATGAGCTGGCGAACAAAAAGCAAAATGAAAATGACGAAATGAACCAAACACTTTTGTGCCTGCTTGTTTTTGATCCCTTTCCAGTTTTTTGCCCCATACTTTCATTGGCGAAAACAAAAACGTTGATTATGACAATACCAAGCGAAACGCCCCATAAATCTTTTGCCACGTCGCTTAGGTCAAATATGCGCTCGGAAAGCATGTTTTGGAAAATCTCATCGAACAAAGAAACAAATGCCGCAATTATGTAAATGGCATAATTAACCTTATTAGGTTGCCAATTGCGTTTTCCTAAAGCCCGGAATACAATAAAGGCAAAAACAAAATATGCCAGATAGTGCCAATTGTTTTGCAGGTCGTAGAATGAATAGTTTATGTAAAAGTCGGAAACCCATTGCCCAAATGCCAACCATAAAAAAGAAAACAGTGCCCATTTCAAATTTTTTACGGTTATTTTTTCCCTGAACATAATTGCCGCAATCACCGCAAATGCTATCGCAACAAGTACTACAAACGGGAATTGTAACTGCCCAAAATGGACATTGAACGAAGACAGGCTTTTTACCCAGCCCTGCAAATAATTTTGCAACATTATAAAAGGTGTTGCGACTAGCAAGCCGGAATAAAGCAGCATATTTATGGCGGGGAGGTTGATATTTCTAATTTTGTTGCCCACAATAATGTTTATTTGCGATTTGAAATTAGTTTTCTTGTAAATAACTATAAAAGGCTGTTGCACGGAGATTCGCAAAGCACACACAGAGTCCCACAAAGATAAAATACAGGAGGCCTCATCTTTTCAATACTTTTGGGGGGCTTCACCTCATTTTCTTTTTTATCATTGCCTTGATAGCCTGCGCCTTTCTCATGCCAGGCTCAATTTGCAGGGCTGTATTGCAATCAACGTCAGCCTGAGAGTAAAGCCCAAGGTTATATTTTGCAAAAGCGCGGTTGCTATAAGCATCCGAGAAATTGCCCCAATAATTAATAGCTGTGTCAAAATCGCTTATTGCTTTTTCGAAAGCCTTCTTTTTTCCGTAAACCGTGCCCCTGCTGTTATATAGCGATGCCAATTTTTTGCCGGGATCTGCATCATAAGTTGAAATTGCTTTGTTGAAATTGTCAAGTGCCAGTTCAAATTTACCTTCGGCATCGTATATTTCAGCTAACTTCTGGTAGGGTTCGTAATAGCTGGGATTTATTTTAATTGCCTTCTCGAAACTGGAAACTGCCAGTTGCTTGTCTCCAAAACCGATTGCATAAATACCTTTCAATGTCATGTATTTCACGTTGTTGGGTTCCAGCTTCAATGCCGTTGCCACATCCTGCAATGTTTTTGCTTTATCTTTTTTTAAGCTGTAAACATCGGCCCGGTGCATGTAATAAAGTCCATAGCCGGGCTTTAGGCTGATTGCTTTTGTGAAATCGGCGATAGACTTGTCGAATTTGCCAGCCAATTGATAAATCCCCGCACGGTGTGCAAAAAGTGCGGCATCGTTTGCTGCCAGCCCTATTGCCTTGTTGCAATCTTCGATAGCCCCGTCAAGGTCGCGCATTTTAACTTTTGTGTTACCGCGGTGGATATAATAACCGTGTTTTTCAGGAGCCAGCTCTATGGCTTTTGACAAATCTGCCAACGCCCCTTTCAAATCGCCGAGTTCGTCTTTTGCCTTGCCACGGTTTGCATAAGCCTGGGCATCGTTTTTATTTACCTGCAAGGCTTTGTTGAAATCGACAATCGCATTTTTAAAATCGCCAAACTGGGCTTTTGAAGTGCCGCGCACGTTATAGTCGGCAACATCGGAAAACTTGTCTGTTATTTTGTTGAACCCGTTAAAATCGGTATTCACGAACTCTGGGATATTGGCGGCCCGGTTGTCAACGTTTAAATATTCCAGCCAAACGGGTGGCGCATCGTTGCCATTTTCATCGACATGTGCCAAAAACAATTGCGTATATGCCCCGAATTTCTTTGATGAAAAAACAATCCAACGGTTATTTGGCGACCAAGAGTGCCACGAGTTCATGTTAGACGTGTTGCAGTTCATCAAGCGCGGCCCGGCAGAACCGTCAACAGGCATTATGTAAAGTTTGCTGTCGGGCTGTAGCAGCATATAATTGTTGGCGCGGCAAAAAACCATCCATTTGCCATCGGGCGAAATTTTAGGGAAATAATTGCTCATGCCGTTTTGCGATGCCCCTTCTACCATAAGCGGATCGCCGCCTTTGCCATTGTTGAAAGGGATTTTCATCACATCGAATTTGAACTCTTTTTTTGCCGACAAAAAACTGTCGCGCATGGCCTGAAATTTGTTTTCATCGTAAATACCCGTGCCGTAGGTCATCCCGCTTTGGTTGCGCTGCACGGCTTTGCCCCTTGCAAAATAAATGTGTTCGTTGTCGGGCGACCAGTTCGAGTTGCTTTGCACATAAGTTGTGTCGTCTGCGCCTTTCAGTGCGTAAAATTTTTCCTTTTCAACATCATAAACCGTGAGTATGCCTTTTATCGGGAAAAAAAGTTGCGAATATTCAAGTTCTTCTCTCGATTCAAAAATTTCGTTGTCATCCAGTGTGCTTACCACATATTTTCCGTTTGGGGAAATCTGGGACAACAATGCCATGGTCGATTTTTCCTGAAAGTCGCTCCATGTAATGAAGCTTTCGGGTTGCATTTCCACCTCCTTGCCAACATCGGCAATCAGGTAAGAACCTTTGTCGCCAAAGGCATCGACATCCATTGCGAAGCGTTTCCCATCGGGCGAAAACGAATGGCAGTTTCCGCAAACGGGCAAGTTTTCGAGCAATACTTTGGGCTTTTGGCTAGATGTTACGTCGCCCAACATATATTTTATTGAATCGAGGTGGCTGGTGGCATATTTGAAAGGCAAAGGCACTGCCCTGAAGAATATGGGCGAGCCTACCGGATCGGCAGATGTTGCGATCCCTATTTTCCCGTAGCTGAAAACCTCTTTGCCCTTTTCAGGGTTTATCCCCGCAATTGAAATTATTGCCGGACCTTCAACTGAATTTTCCTTGACAATTTCCCAAGTTTCGGCATCGGGTTTATATCGTTTCTCTGAAACAATTTCGGTTAAAATATTTTCTGATTGGTTGATCGAAATATTGATCAGCCATTTTTTGCTTTTGCCGTTATTGTCGTCCCACATAACTGTTGGCGCAGGAAACCCAGGAGGAAAAACAAAACCGTTTGCCGGGTTTTCGAAAACAATCCCCCCTTCTTCCACCGTTGCCAGTCCGGAAAGATAACCAGCTTTCATTTTCTGCCCGTTATTACAGGCAGACAGGGTAAAAACAAAAAATATAGCCCAATACCAATATTTCATAATAAAATAAAGAAAAACAAAAAGGTGTCCCCAAAGTATCGAGAAATTGAATTTTCGTTCAATTTCTCTTTGCGAAACTATGCGGGTTCTTTGTGGATTTTTGTGCAACAATTTTTATGGCTGTTTCACAAAGTAACACAAAGAAGCTCAAAGCAACGCAGAGACTTTTGGGACACCTTCCTAATTATATATTACCATCCGGCATTCTGTACCAATTCGCCGTCAGTCCCTTTTGTTTTTTCAATTTCATCGGGCGGCAATGGCCACACATGATGATATAGAGGATTATATGTCCTCCCTGCCCACACTTGTGTTTCAGCCGATCCCGTTAAATTCCCACTTTCATCGTAGGTGTATTGCATACCATGCAAAGGCTGGGCGTAGTTATCTTCCGCATCTTCCCACCTGACGAGGTCGAAATGCCTGTCGGCAAATTCTCCTGCCAGCTCGCACCTCCTTTCGTGCTTCAAGTCCTCCAGCGTGCAATTTGTCTTAGGAGCCAAACCTGCCCTGTCGCGTATCAAATTTATCTCGGTATCGCCTGCACCTGTGCCGCTTTTCATGATCTTGGCTTCTGCTTTCATCAACAAAACATCGGCATAACGGATAAGCGGGATCCACAAATCGGTAGTAACATAGTCGCCACTGGTATTGATGGTATTACCGATAGGATCAGCATTTTGGTATGGATCCAAATATTTGCTGAACATAAACCCTGTAAGGTTGTTCGATGTTTGATACCAGGCAAAATCGTCGCCGAAGAAATTCTCAATGGTATCGCCCTGTGTAATCAACGTAGCTTTCCTACGGTAGTCGCCATCTTCAAATTCGTCGTCAAGATCCTTTGTGGGTTGGAAATAGCCCCAGCCGTTATAGTAACCCCAGCCCTTGTTCTCCAGCATTACTCCGGGAAGCATACTGCCTCGGTTTTCGTTAGAAACAACAGACCAAAGGTACTCGCTCGAAAGGTTGTTCTCAACTTTGAACACGCTGTGGAAGTCTTCCTCCGGGGTGTCAGTGTCTATAAGTCCCCTGCCCGAAGAAGAACTGGCAATTAAGTCGGCATATTTTATAACGCCGTCCCAGTCTTCAGTGTATAAAGACAATTTGGTCAATGCTGCCAATGCGGCATCTTTGTGCGGGCGGCCTTTGTCTTCGCTGTCCATGTCTTCCAACGATGGCAACAAATCGTAAGCAAGCTCCAGTTTTTCTTTTGCATAAGCATAGTTAATCGAAACGTTGTCTTCCCTTGGCTTCATGTATTCCGTAGGATCTTCTTCGCTCAAGATCGGGACTCCCATAAGGTCGTCGCCATAATGGTACGAAAGTTCGAGGTACATCCAGCCAGACATGAAATAAGCCTGCCCGAGGCAGAAATCGCGCACATCGTCAGAAATTATTCCTTCTTCGTCCATTACTTTAATGTTGCGGACAACATCGTTGCAAAGGCGTATTACTTTCCAGTGGTAAGACCAGTTTGTGTTGATATAGCTCACATCGCCATCGGAGGTAAAGTTTTTAAGCTGCCCTACCGAACCTTTGTTCCTTCCATCGATCATGTCGTCAGATGCGTTTATGAGCCACATCAAGCCCCTTCCGTACATTTCTTCTTCGTCCATGGTACAATAAATGGCATTGGTGCCGAGTATTGCGTCCTCATCGGTGTTCCAATAGTTTGCCGAACTTGGTGCCCCGTATTGTGTCGTTTCCAAAAAGTCTTCGGAGCAAGCAAATAGCTGACTAATCAAAAAGATTAATAGTATATATTTTATATTTTTCATCTTGTTCAAAATTTAAAATGTTAGAAACTTAAGCTTGCGCCAAACATAATTGTCCTTGATTGCGGATATTTAAGCATATCTAAGCCATAAGAGCCAACTTCCGGGTCGAAGCCTGAGTATTTTGTAAAAGTCAACAGGTTTTGCCCGGTCATGTAAAAGCGCAATTTTGAGATCCCTACCTTGCCAAGGATTTGTTGAGGCACAGTATATCCAATGGTCATATTTTTCAGGCGCAAGAACGAACCATCTTCCAAATACCAGTCCGATTCAGTCGAATAGTTATTGTTCGAATCAAGATATTTTGCAGCAGGTATGTCTGAACCTTTGTTAGTTTCCGACCAATAATTATTGGCTTCCCTCAACAGGTTGTAGCCCTGTACTGCCTGATATGTAGAGTATTTGTACCCTGCAAAAATGTCAACATTCTGCACACCTTGGAAGAACATGCTGCAATCCCAGTTTTTATAACCAAAGTTCAAGTTTATGCCATAGGTAAAATCGGGATAATAATCGCCACAGAACTGTTTGTCATCACTGTCTATTTTCCCATTATCGTCATAATCGACAAATTTAAGGTCGCCAGCAACGGCATTGGGCTGTATCATTTCCCCGTCTTTGGTGTATGCCTGTGCTTCTGCGTCAGACTGGAATATGCCGTCAGTTTTAATCAAATAGTAAGAGTATAGAGGATGCCCTTCTTCGTGCCTCATCGGGTAAAGGTCTGCCCTCACATTGTCCCCGACCCTTTCATAAGTATCGGTGTCAGAATATTTTATAAGCTCATTTTTGTTGTGGGCAATGTTAAAGGATGCGCCATAAGTAAAGTCGCCTTTGTGGTCTTGCCACCCTGCCATAAATTCAACACCTTTGTTGTCAACCTGACCTACGTTAAACCATGGGTCGCTTGAAATACCTGAAACATCTGGTAAATCAACAGTATTCAGCATGTCTGTTACTTTCTTGTAATAATAATCGAAAGAAACATTTAACCTTGAATCCAACAAGTAAGCTTCAAAACCAATATCGGTTGTTGTGGTTGTTTCCCATTTTAGGTTTTCGTTGCTAATGTCGTCCATATAGTAGGCAGAAATGTATGTAGGCGTTTCGCCCATTATGCTCTTGCTGTCGTTAGTGAGGTTTGCAGAGTAAGCATAGTTGCCAAGCGGGGCGATATTACCCATTTTGCCCCAGCTGCCCCTAATTTTCAAGTCGTCGATAAAAGTTACGTCAGACATGAAGCCCTCGTCAGAAATCCTCCATGCGGCAGAGAGTGAAGGGAACACGCCCCAGCGGTTATCTTTTGCCAATTTTGATGTGCCGTCGCGGCGGACAACCCCGGTAAGGTAGTACTTGTTGTCGTAAGAATATTCGACACGGCCGAGCATCGAAACCAATGAATTTTCCCACCTTTCGGAAGATGGAGTGTCGGTGTCATAATCAGAAGCATTTTCAAATTCCTGATAATACTCTTCTTCTGTGCTGAATTCCCTTGCTGCCACACTGAATTTATCATAGGTATTTTTTTCGGAAGTATATCCTGCAAGTGCGGCAACTTTGTGCTTCCCAAAAGTGTTGTCGTAAGTCAGCAATTGTTCCGCAACCATCGAAGTACTATGGCTTGCTGCCATTTCAAGTATGTTGCGGTCATAAACCTTGCCCACTTCCAATATCCGGTAAGTAAAATCGCGGCTATAAGAATGGTTTGATTTGTAGGAAATATTTGAACGGAATTTCAGCCCGTCCCATATATCGACAATTGCATATCCACTAAACAATGCACTGATGTTTGGGTTGTCAACCTCTGCCCTGTCCAAGGTCGCATAGGGGTTGATAAGGTCGCCAAAGTTCCCTGCCTGGGCATAAGCCTCTGCATTGTTTTCGTCAACAACACCGCCATATGAGCCGTCTTCAAGGAAAACGCTTGCCGAAGCCGGGTAGTAAATAGATGATATCAATATGCCTGTATAGCCACTAGTTGTGTTTGGGTCAATCCCCTGCGATGTTGACAAACTGATGTTTTCCCCCAAAGTAATCCTTTTGTGCACCTTGTGTTCTGATTTTACGCGGATACGTCCGCTCTTGTTGAAAGTGTTGTGCAATGTGCCGTTCACAACTTTCCAGTTCCCAAAAATACTGTAAACGGAGCGGTCGTTCCCGCCGCTGATAGTAATATTGTAATCTTCCCTTGCGCCGGTTTGGGTAACTTCATCCAGCCAGTTGGTACGCGTTGTGCGGAAATAATCCATGCCCAGGTAAGTGGGGACTGTCTGCCCTGCTTCTTCGTAAATATTGGTGTAGTAATCGCAATATTCTTCGGCGTTCATTGCGTCCAGCATTTTCCACGGGGCGCTCCATCCGTACTTAACGTCAACATCAACGTTTAGCCCTTTTTTCCCTTTTTTTGTGGTTACCAAAATCACGCCGCCTGAAGCCCTTGTCCCGTATATTGCGGCAGACGCATCTTTCAGCACTGTTATCGATTCAATCTCGCTTGGCGACACGCCATTTTCGTTCACCATCCCGTCAACAATCCACAGCGGGCCTTCGGAGTTTAAGGTGCTACGTCCCCTGATGCGGATAGTTGGACCGCCGTCTTCTGCCGGACTGCCGCTGTCGTTCATAACAGTTACACCGGGAACCCTGCCTTGCAGCAACTCCGATGTAGATGCAGGTGCGGCAGAACTGGCAAAATCTTTAATGTCAACGTTGGTTATAGCACCTGTAACGTCTTTTTTCTTGGTAGTACCATAACCAATGGCCACAACTTCTTCCAGCCCGATTGATTCTTCCTCCATTAAAACATTGATTACGTTTTTCCCGGCAAGCTCGATCTCTTGGGTTTTCATGCCCACAAACGAGAACATAAGTGTTGCAGAACTAGGGACATTGACCAGGGTGTAGGCCCCATCAATATTGGTTACCGTACCATTTGTAGTGCCTTTTACCAAAACAGTTACGCCAGGCAACGGCATCCCATCGGGATCGGTCACCTTGCCCCGAACGCCTTCCTGCTGTGCAGCACTGTTCTTAACAACCGTTTTGTTGCTTTCTATCAAAATTAGGTTGTTGTCCATTTCTTTAAAGGAATAAGAAATCTTGCAAGGACTCATTGGTTACTTTTACGCTTATTTTCGTTGTTTGAGACCATAGCGACGCTGACGCGCTAAAGGTAAAAAACAAACTTAGAAACCATGTTAGTTTCATAGTCAATAAAAATTTTTGCGTCCCTCCTTCTCTTCGGAAAGACGGGATCTTTTGATAAAATTTCATAAATTCGAACTCTTTTTTACGTTAAACTTCGGTTTAATTCTTTGAAGGGGAAGTGTAAGGGACTTTCCCTTCTTTTTTTGTTGATTTTATTTCATATTACAATTTAAGATATTTATTTTTAATTGTAGCGCAATATTATGCCATTCAAGTCAATCTGCTATTGCGTAAATGTTACATCTTAATTAAATTTACTGCCCTACATTTTTGTTAGTTTAACACCTTCTTATTTGTCGAAAAAAAGGTTATTTTGTTTCCTTCTATCTTATAACCAACGTATTTAGAGAAATTAAAATAATACAATGCGTCTAAAATGCTCTCGCGTTCGAGTACGCCCGTAAACCTTTGTTTTTTCACTTCCTCATCGGCAAAAACTATGTCAACGTCGAACCAGCGTTCAAGCTTCAATTCGAGCGATTCGAGCGATTCGTTGCGGAACACGAGCCTGCCGTCTTTCCACTCAATTTCGGGATAAGAGTCGGGAAGTTCATAAACCTTGGTTTGTTTTTTCTTTTTGTCGTAAACCAATTTTTGGTCCGGGAGCAAAACGGTCTCTTTTGAACCGCCTGAGAAGCTTATTTTCCCTGTTATCAAAGTGGCAACAGTTTTTTGTTCTTCTTCATAAGCCTTAAGGTTGAACTCCGTGCCTAAAACTTTAACTTCTGAAAATTCTGTCTTTACGCAAAAAGGGATGTTTTTGTCTTTGGTAACGCAAAAGAAAGCTTCGCCATCAAGATAAAGGTCCCGTTTATTTTTCCTGAAATCGTTGTTGAATTTTAGCGTGCTGCCTGAGTTTAGCCAAACTTTAGAGCTGTCGGGCAAAACCAATGAAGTTTTGTCGCCATAAGCGCAACTAATCGTTGTATATGTGCCGGGGTTGTCCCGATCTTTATTTTTTATTCCTCCAAAATATCCAACGGCAAGTGCAATTGGCACTAAAAATATGGCGGCATATTTTTTCAGCCCCCAAAACAAATTGCGTTTGTTTTTTCTTATCCTGGACTTAAATCTCCGCAATTCGTTTGAAGTAATTGCCGGATCTATCTCAACTCCCCGTTGCATTAATGCCCAGAGGTTCCTGAAACCAATATATTTATTACGGTTTTCTTCTGATTCGTTAAGCCAGCTTAACAATACTTTGGGATTCTTGGCAAATTCTTTCCCTATGATGTGCCTTATTATTTTTTCTTCTTCCATTTCTGGTTATATAATAAACAAGACGGGAAAAACCCTATGTCGGAAAATGAAAAAAAATGAAAAAAAATTCCGAAATATCTTTAAGCTGACACCACGGATTACCTACCGGCCAACAAAAGGTAAGAAATAATTGGCAAATAATCTTTCAGTACGATTTTAAATATTTTTAAAGCTTTTGTTACTTGTGCCTCGACCGATTTTACCGATATCCCCAATAAATCAGCTATTTCGGAATTTTTTTTGCCTTCGTAACGGCTCAACACAAAAACCTCCCTGCACCTGGGCGGAAGTTCCGACAGTGTTTCCCGGATTATATTTTCGATTTCATGGAAAGCGACAGTGGAAGTGTCCAGTTGGTCAAGGGAAACGATGTTCAACTGGTCCATGTTCCTTATCCCCGACTCTTTTACAAAATCCTTATTTAATTTTTCGCGCCTCAATACATTCAAACAGTTGTTTTTTACCGAAGTGTACAAATAACTTTGCAATTGATATTGGTTGTTGAATTCGGAACTGCTTTCCCAAAGCGACAAAAAGGCATCCTGCACCGTGTTTTTGGCATCCTGCAAAGGCACATATTCTTTTGCAAAAGAAACAAGCCGTGGAAAGAAAAGGCAAAAAACCATATCGAAAGCCGTTTCCTGTTTATTGTTCAATAGCTTAATAACTTCCTGAGATAAAGAATCCATCAATAGTTGTCCTTTGTGGTAAAATTAGATTTAATTTTCAGTATACAATAATTAAAAATAGGATTTATTGTTGACATGTCACCAATAGGACTTAAATTATCTCAATGCCCCCCCCGATATATTTACTGTCCCCTAGAATTGTTTTATGATTTTAAAACATGCCCCGTATGGTATTGGAGGGATCCCTTCTTTTGCCCCATTAACTTATCCTGACAGATTGCCCCACCCTTGGGGAAGCCAAAACCATATGGGAGGCTTTGGGAAAGTTAACCCTTCTCCGGTTTGAGTTTGCCCGGGGAAGGCAGGTAAATTGCCCATGCCCCTCACAACCCCTATGGACCAACACTTTACACTTTCTCATATTCCCTCCTACCCTGTAATTATATGGTAAGGCATGAAGGCCATAGGATGCTATAAAAAATCACAAACTATTTCAAGTGTAGATTTTAATTTGTAATTTATGTAGGGAAAACAATTAAACAAATGGGGAAACGGAGTAGAAATATAACTTACTTCTCAATTTTTATGCTATTGGCAACACAAGGGTTCTCTCAGCAAGATCCTATATTGACCCAATACATGTCCAACATGCAAACCATTAACCCTGCTTATGCCGGGATGTGGGGCGAAACCGGTTTTTCCACATTAGTTAGGAAACAACTGGCGGGTATAGGGCAGACACCTTTGACAGGGATAATATCGTTTCATTCCCCATTAAAAAACGATTATATCGGGATAGGGCTAAACATAACGAACGACCATTTCGGGAAAGAAAACAAGTTTAGCATTTTTAGCGACTACTCCTACGAAATCCCACTTACCCGAAAAGCGAGGTTGCGCTTTGGCTTAAAATTTGGTTTTATGAATTACAAGAACCCTCTCTCCCAATTACAATTATATCCCGACAATGAATTCGATGAAGCATTCGCAAATGATTTGGACTTAAAATTCCTGCCCAACTTTGGAGTGGGCATGTTTTTGTATAAAAAAAATTATTATATCAATTTCTCAGTCCCCAGATTTATTAAAAATGATCTCAAAAACAACATTAACAACTATGCAAAACAGGCAATGACATTTTATGTCGGAGGGGGGTATGTTCTCCGGTCCGGCTCGCTAGGCGGACTTATTTTTAAACCCACAATAATGATGAGGGCAGCGTGGGACAATCCTCTCCGGTTCGACGTTGGTGCCAACTTTTTGTTAATGGGCAGGCTTTGGCTGGGGGCAATGTTACGCACCAGCTCAACAGTTTGTGCAACTTCACAACTTATCTTAAAAAACAACCTGAGGTTGGGGTTTGCCATAGATGTCACCTGCAACGAAGTATATCCGTACCACTTGGGAACTTATGAATTCTCCCTGGGTTACGGCATTGTTTCACAAGGAAGGAGGCATAGAGGACCGAAATATTTTTAACGATGGGGGATGGTAAATATTAATGACATAAAAGCCATAAAATTTTTTGTAATCATAGGTATTGGGATGGCAGGTGTTTCTGCCGGAAAAACAATTGGGGACAGTTGCAACAATAAAAACCATACGTTAAATGCCCTACGGGGCAATATCCCATCGCCAAAACCTGAATTAAAATCGGGGATGGCCGTTTTTACTGCAAAAAAGAATGGATACTGGGACGATCCCGCAACATGGGGGGAAACAACTCTAATCCCAGCCCCGGCAGATGAAATACACTCAAGCTCATATACAATTACTGTTAATGCAAACGGGGAATGTGGCAATATTGTAATTGAAAACGGGGGAGCAATTAAAATATCAGGGGCAGATACGCTTAACATTTACGGCAACTGGACAAACAACGGGACATTCAATGCCGGGACTAACGGGACAGTGAGGTTTGCAGGCGCAAATCCAACGTCCGTTTACGGGACATCGACAACAGTATTTAAGCATTTTATCTTAGGCAAAGCCCCCGGCTCAACCCTCCATGTTAACAAAAACACGGAACTGTCTGGAACTTTAACTTTTACTTCGGGGACAATGCAGGTTAACCCTGGGGCAAGCGTCAGTTGTACGGGCAATACGGGATTTACAGTTAAGGAATATTCCGGGATATTTATAAACGGGGGCAATTTCTCAACCGGTCCGTTCTCTGTTGAGATAGATGGCCCTTTCCAAATTGATGGAGGGACTGCCTCTTTGGGCAGCAACCCTGGCAACAGTGCTACCATACGGAACAACGGTATTTTTACCATAAAAGCAGGGACGGTTAACATTGCCGGTAGGTTGAAAGTATCGGGAGGGGAGGTTAATATCTCCGGCGGCTCCATCAACCTAAACACTGTGGGGCACAGCAGCTCTTCCACTGCCACCCTAGATCTAAGTGTCTCCTCTGATTTTAACATGGCCGGCGGGGAAATCAACTTTCTAAAGCCCAACGGATCCGGGCACTTCGATGTTTTTATTAGAAACACAAGTGGGCTTAAAAACTTTTCTTCAGGATCATTAATCTTTGGCGATGGATCAATAAGCACATACCGCATTGCCTGCGAACTGGACTTCCCTCCTATTGCCGCCACCCCAAATGTTAACTTCGGGTTAAGGAGGTATGTCGGGTCAACAGGGATTTACTCCTTCCCCCTGACAGATGGTTATGGAAATACAATTCCGGCAAAGGTCTCTTTAAACTCAGGTGCGATAAGCACTGGCGGGTACATTGAAGCTACAACAACCAATACGAAGCACCCCAATAACACAAGCAGTTCAAATTTCCTCTCACGCTATTGGACAGTTACTTTAAACGGTATTGCCAATCCTGGTTACGACATCTCCGCAGAGTATCCTGTTGCAAATATCATAGGCAGTGAACCCAAAATTGCAGCAGGTGCTTGGACAGGTAACCTGCCCTGGTCAAAATACGGGGCGGCAGATACCGGTTCAAACACCGTCTCGGCAACAGGCATAACCGCCACTAACGCAGACTTTACAGGTATTACCCTGGATGCCCCAACGGTTATTGTAAATAACGGGAAAACCAGTGAGGAAATTTGTCCTGGCTCATCGCTTACGTTAACAGCCACAGCAACAGGCGACCCAAATTTTTCTTATTACTGGTCTCCTTCGGCGGGGCTAAGCTCTAGGTATATTGCCGCCCCGGAAGCCAGCCCTGCCTCCACCACTACATACACAGTTACAGCTACCGATGGTAACGGGTTCACTGCCAGCGGACATGTTGAGGTTGCCGTTAACCCCTTGCCCACCGTTGACAATCCCGGAAACATTACAATATGTCATGGTGGAGATGCCCCGGAAATTATATTTGCCGGACAGGATGCCAGCTCTTTCCTCTGGACAAACGACAACACTTCTATTGGCCTTGCACCAAGCGGTACCGACATGATTCCTGCTTTTACGGCATCAAATACAGGTAACGCAACAATAACGGCAAATATCTCAGTTACACCCAGGCAAAACACTGGGGGCATTATTTGCGATGGGACAGCTGTTATATTTACAATTACAGTCCTCCCAACCCCTACAGTGGATAATGTAGACGACCAGGTGGTCATTAAGGGAGGCACATTCACACCCGAAGGGTTTACGACAACAGTGCCAGGCACATGGTTCGAATGGTCATACACAGGCGACAATATAGACCTTGCCCCAACAAGTGGCACAGGGAACCTGCCATCATTTACTGCCACAAACACGGGCGTTTCCACCTTTACCGTCACGCCCGTTTATTCACACAACGGGGCATCATGCCCGGGACAGCCCGAAACTTTCACAATCACTGTAAAAACAAACACTAAAGATCCAACCGTAGAGGGCATTACCATTTGCTACAACGAAGTGGCTAGCCTTACTGCAACGTCACCTGCAAATGTTATGTTCAAGTGGTACAATGCTAAAACAAAAGGAAATCTTTTATATACAGGCAACCCATATATTTCACCCCCCCTTACTAAAGATACGGTATTTTACGTGTCATCATATTCAATTTCAGACAATTACGAAAGCGAACGAATACCGGTTGCCGTTACCGTACAAAACATAATAAATCCCGGGGAAATTGGGGGAGCACAGACCGTCAGCCCTAATGGCGACCCCCTGCCCCTTACCAGTATTGCTCCCGCCAGTGGTGGCAGGGGGGACATTTATTACCGGTGGCAATACAGCATAAACGGAACTGACTTTGTTGATTTTACCCCGCCCGAAACCGGTCCCACATACAACCCTCCCGCAGGTATTACACAAACCACATGGTACCGCAGGGTTGCTGTTTACGAACTGAACGGGATTGCCTGCGTATCCATGTATGCAACGGAGCCGGTCATCATTGATATAAAAAAACCAAATTCACCGCCAATTGCCGGGGACGACCACTACAACGTAACGTGTTTCACCCTACAAGGCAACCTGTTAGACAATGATACTGAACCGGAAGGGGATACCATAAACATTACAACTTTGCCAGTTACCGCCCCCGGGCATGGAGAGCTTGTTATAAGCGGGGACGGCTCATTTACCTACCTGCCAGATGAAGGGTATATTGGAATTGATAATTTCATTTATGCAATATGCGACAACGGGATCCCTTCATTATGCGATACTGCCACTGTAACCATTAATGTATTGCTTGATGCCGATTGTGACGGGATATCAGACACTGAAGACATAGACGATGACAATGATGGGATTTTGGATGTAGTTGAAGGCAACTGGGACGACAACGATGGAGATGGGATTTTTAACAGCCTTGATATTGACTCAGATAATGATGGCATCCCTGACAATATTGAAGGACAGGGAGAATATAACTATAGGATCCCCAAAGGAATGGATTACGACTTAGACGGATTGGACAATGCTTACGATACGGATAACGGCGGATATAGATTTACTCCCGTAGACACGGATAGCGATGGGAAACCTGATTATCTAGATTTGGACACCGATGGAGATGGGGTGCCAGATCATATTGAAGGACACGACATTAACGCCGATGGGACAGCAGATGCAATGTGGCTATACACCGACTCGGATAATGACGGGCTGGATGACGCATACGACATTTTAGACAAACTACAGGAAACATCCTCACCAAATAACGCAACAGGGAGCAACGCCCCGTTACAGGATTTCGATGGGGACGGGAAACGCGACTGGCGTGACACAGACGATGATGGAGACGAACTGCTTACCATAAACGAAGACAGGGACAATAACGGGGATTACTGCAACGATGACATCGACATGGACGGAAACCCCGATTACCTGGATGCAGAAGCCGACTGCGAATTGTTTGTGCCGGAAGGGTTTTCCCCAAATGGGGATGGCGTACACGATTTCTTCCAAATTTTCTGCATACAGCGTTACCCCGATGCAAAATTGACGATTTTAAACAGGCATGGAAATAAACTGTTCGAAAAAGAACGCTACGGCAATATGAAACACTGGGGATCTGACGCAGATGCCTGGTGGTGGGGAAATTCCGAATTCAAACGCTCCAGTGGAAACGATAGGTTAGCCGTAGGTTATTACATTTATATCTTGGAGCTGGGCAATGGAGATGCAAAAACAGGAATTGTAATGATTGCTTACTAAAAAGCCATAAGTTATACGTATTTTTATTTACAATGGAAATAACAGGGCATGTTTTCATAATTATCCCGGGAAACATGAATGCACTGAATTTGAAAATGATTTTATATTTGCCTAATCTTTTTCAAAATTGGTATAACTTTGTCCCCTGTTTTTTTTAGATGGAAAGAAAAAAATTTTACATAGAGACTTTTGGTTGCCAGATGAACGTGGCCGACAGCGAAGTTGTGGCGGCAATACTCCAGGAGAGAGGGTACCTGCTGGCACATTCAATAGAAGAGGCAGATGCTATATTCCTCAATACTTGTGCTATACGCGACAATGCCGAAAAAAAAATATGGGGAAAACTGAGCATATACAACAGCTTTAAAAAGAAAAAGAAAAACTTAATAATAGGCGTGCTCGGTTGCATGGCCGAGCGTGTTGGTCACGAACTTGTTGAAAAAGGTGCGGCAGATCTTGTTGCCGGACCTGACGCATACCGCGATCTCCCATTTTTAATCGAAAAAGCAAATGATGGGAGAAAAGCAGTGAACATAGAACTTTCGACCGTTGAAACATACGACAAAATTACGCCCGTAAGGATCGGCGACAAGTCCATTTCCGGTTTTGTTAGCATAACCCGCGGATGCAACAACTTCTGTACATACTGCATAGTACCATACACGCGCGGGAGGGAGCGGAGCCGCGACCCCGAAGATATTTTAAACGAAGTCAGGGACTTATCTTCAAAAAACTACAAAGAAGTATCGTTGCTTGGGCAGAACGTCAACTCATACAATTGGATGCCAGGTTGGGAGAAAAATCCTGTAAGGTTCTGGGACTTGCTTGAAATGGTGGCAAAGGTCGATCCGGATATGCGTATCCGCTTTACCACTTCGCACCCCAAAGACATGTCGGACAAAGTATTGAACAAAATTGCCGAGTACCCGAACATATGTAAACACATACACCTCCCGGTACAGTCAGGGAGTTCCCGTATTTTAAAACTCATGAACCGCAAATACGACAGGGAATGGTACTTGGACAGGATAAACGCAATAAAAAGCATTGTCCCAAACTGCGGGCTGTCAACCGATGTGTTTACCGGATTTTGCTCAGAAACAGAAGAAGATCACGCAGATACCCTTTCCTTAATGGAACAAGTAAAATTCGACATGGCTTTTATGTTCAAATACTCCGAACGGCCAGGCACATATGCCCATAAAAACCTAGAAGACGATGTGCCGGACGAAATAAAAACACGCCGTTTAAATGAAGTTATACGACTTCAAAACAAAATTTCACTTGAAAGCAACCAAAACGACATTGGAAAAACCTTTGAAGTTTTGGCAGAAGGTTTCTCAAAAAAATCAGACAAAATGCTTTATGGGAGGACATCGCAGAACAAAGTTGCAGTTTTCCCAAAACAGGATTTCAGGAAAGGGGATTATGTGCAGGTAGAAATCAGTGAATGCACACAAACCACGCTTATTGGCGAGAACCCAAAGATAGACAGTTAGGTTTTTAACCAGGAGAGGGGGAGGCTCCAAGCCATTGTCGTAATATAATGCTTTTTTATCAACAATCCCTTTATTTGAAAGATATCGGCTTCGTTTGAAATAACGGGGAATGCTTCTTCGATATTCCCGATACAGTTTGCCTGAATTGAAGAATACGACGGAAAATGCCTGAAAACCCCGGTTATTGTGAAATCTACCAACCGTCCGGAGATGCTTGCGTTAATCGTTTTGCCCCTTATTCGTACCTCAACGCCTCCACCGGATTTCTCGTAGCCGCTTTCCAACTTTGCCAACTTACCGTCAACAATGCAATTCCCAACGCCAATACGCCTGCCAAAGCAAAAATCCACCAACTGAGTGTGGTTTTGTAGGCAAAGTTTTCGAGCCACTTGTGCATTGCGAAATAGGCAATTGGTGTGGCGATGATGAAGGCGATGGCGACCCATTTTACAAAGTCGCGGTTGAGCATGGTTAAAATCTCTGAGATTTTTGCACCGTTTACTTTGCGGATGCCTATTTCCTTGATTCTTCGTTTTAGTGAATAACTGGACAATCCGAACATCCCAAATGCAGCCAACAACATAGCCAAAACAGAAACAAATTGTATAGAACGTGCCTGATTTTCTTCTTTCTTGTACATGCTGTCCATCCATTCGTCATAAAAACAATATTCAAAATTAAAGTTGCCTGCAATCTCTTTGAAAACGTCCTCTATTTGCTCCATTGTTCCGTAAATATTGCCGGGGTATAACCTGACATTGAAATGAGAAATGCCATCGCTGTTTCGAATCATTAACGCACCAACTTCGTTATGTAAATCCTGAAAGTTGAAATCGTCAATAATACCCACGACTTCTGCGCCAAACAAACGTTTTCCTTCGTAAGAATCCCAACCTAACTGTTGCATCCCTTTTTTATTGATCAAGGCAATTTCGGCAGTTTCATTGTCATAGAAATTACGACCATCAATTAAATTGACGTTAAACGTTTCCATAAAACGAGAATCTGAACATATTTCGTCAAAACGCCCGGTTTCGTCATTTTCAGAATTGGAGTAAATAGCCCAAGGCGTGCCGTGGGTGTGGCAAATACTTTTTACTCCGGAAAGCGAACCTATTTTTTCCATTAGGGCCGAAGTATGGTCTTTAATTTTATAGTGAACACTAATGCGCACTAACTGTTCGGTATCGAATCCCACGTCTTTATTTTTACAAAAACGGATTTGATGCTGAATGGTTATGAATGCAACGACAGAAACAATGCTCGCAGCAAACTGGATGATATTTAACGGCATACGTATATCTCGTTGTTTGTTTAAGTACACAATTTTGCTTTTTAGCATAGTTGCAGGTTTAGCTTTCAAAGCCACACATGCAGGATAACTTCCCGCAAGAATAGCTACGAAAGCAACACAAATGGCAATTGTTATTAACGTAAAACCGTGAAGCAAGGTGTCAAAAACAATTTCTTGCCCCAAAATGCTTTCCATTAGCGGCTTTACAAAAAACACTAAAACAACAGCAAAAACTATCGAGACTATTAATTGAACAAAGGCTTCGCATATAAAACGGCCAAAGACACTGAGTTTTGAAGCGCCCAACACTTGGCGCATCCCAACATTTTTAAATTCACCTGTAACTTTGGCAACCGTGAAATTAATGTAATTAAATAGTGCAAAAATGAAAATACACAGTGTAAGCCACGACAGCAAATCAATAAGCTTGACATTGGCGTGTTCCAATCCATCATAACTTATTGGCGTGAAATAAGCCTCCCTTAAAGGAGACAACTCATAAACCTCTGCATTTCTCCGATAATTCGGATTTAAGTTGTTAATAATAGGTTTTATTTGCTGTTCAATATCTTTAACAGAAGCTTTGTCGGTAAGTTTTACCAAAACATTATCAAGATATATTTGTTTTCCGTTCCAGTTGCCTCCCGTGTATGTTATTTTCAATTTGTTACTGCAAAGAACATCGCCGTTTAATGAACGGTTTTGGGGGAAATCATTAATTACCGCAGCAACTGTTGCATCTTTTGTGTGTGAAAGGTTAACCGTCCGACCAACCGGATTTTCATCTTTAAATATCTTTTTAGCAAACGATTTTGTTAAAACAACAAGATTTGGATCTGTATGAAAATCTTCAATATTCCCGGCAATAACTTCTGCTCCAATAATACTAAAAATGGAATTATCGGTACATATAAGTTTTGAAGGGTAACTTTTATTTTGGTAAACGACAGGCTTGTTCCCTATGAAATAATTGCTTGCGCACTTCACTCCTGGGATTTGAGCTTTGATAATATCAGCAGCTTCTTCAGGGAAAGACGCTTTATTGCCATCCCCAATTATACGATATATATTTTTTGCTCCCGGGATGTCTTTGTCGTAGCTTCTTTCATTCGCAATAAATGCAACTAACAACAACATAACGGCACTTGCCAATGCAAAACCTCCAATTGAAATAACAGAAATTGTCCTGTTTTTCAGGGTAGAACGGATGATTTGTTTTAAGTGTTTTAGCATAGCTTTATTCAATTACTAAATTATTGTTAGTCACGGGGTCACTTTGAGTGACCCCCGTGACTAACTACTATTCATACCTCAACGCCTCCACCGGATTCCTAGTAGCTGCTTTCCAACTCTGAAACGAAACAGTCAGTAACGCAATTCCCAACGCCAGCACACCAGCCAAAGCAAATATCCACCAACTGAGTGTGGTTTTGTAAGCAAAGTTTTCGAGCCACTTGTGCATAGCATACCACGCAATGGGAGTGGCAATGATGAAGGCAATGGCTACCCATTTTACAAAGTCGCGGTTGAGCATGGTTAAAATCTCTGAGATTTTTGCACCGTTTACTTTGCGGATGCCGATTTCTTTAGTTTTACGGTTAATGCTTACCAAGGTCATCCCCAATAATCCAATTACTGACAGAAAAATTGCCAATGCAGAAAATGCACTTATTAGCTTCGCCTGATTCTCTTCCTGTGTGTAGAAATGATTGATTTGGTCGGTTAACCAATAACTTTCGACTGTTTTGTCAGGCGAAATGTTGTGAAAAATTGCATCAATCGATTTCATTAACGCAACGTTGTTTTTGCCATCGGTTTTAATTGCAAACAATCTCATCTTTGTTGGATTTTGAGTAAGGATTGCCATTGGTTGAATCAATTCACGCAACGAATGAGCATTAAAATCTTTCACAATGGCACGAACATAAAGATTGTTGAATGTCGAGCCTGCTTTTATATTGTATTTTTTTGCTGCCGATTCGTTAAAAATAAGCTGTTTTTTACATGTTTGATAATCACCAAAATCTTCGCCTTCCAATACTTCAATTTCCAATAAATTCAACATTCCTTGCCCCATGATTAATCCGTCAAAACGTACAATGTTACCATCTTCGCCAGGTACATGGATAGGTAGAAAATTATTAAAGGGGGGAATAAATGATGAACCTGCAGTTGTAATTACGCCTGGAAGTTTGTCTATTTCATTCTTGAAAACATTATATTGTTGACTTAGTCCTGACGAATTAATTTCGTAAATCAAAACATTGTCTGGATTAATGCCTTTAAAATTTGTTGTGGCAAACTTTAGTTGTTTGTTCAGTGTAAATACACTGGCAAGTAAAATGATAAATATTGTAAAGTGTACACTCAAAACAGCATTGCTCCATTGTGATGTTCTCTGATTATTTCGTTTTTTACCTTTTAACAATAATACAGGAGAAAAATGCAGGCTGCTGAATGCGATAAACATTCCCGAAATTGTACCAGTGAGGAATACAATAGACAAAAGCACGCCCCATGTTTGCCACATTTGAAATACTTCAATACCAATTGTTTGCCCTGACCCTTCATTTATAACTGAAATGCCCAATAAAACAACTAACATTGCCGGAACCAGGCTGATAAATGCAACAATGTTCGATTCGGTAACAATTTGACGATTAAGCAAACTCCGAGGAGCCCCTAATGCTTTTTGCGCTCCCAACTCTTTATATTTCGATTCGGTTTTTGCCTTGTTCAAGAAAATATAATTAATAATGGCTATGAGTAAAATTAATGATGCGATACCCAAATAATAGCATAGGTCTTTTGCATTTCCATGACGAGAATAAAGAGCATCGGTTAAATCATCCGATTGAAGGTAAATATCCTTAACCGATTGAAGACAATACGCTTTCTGATGCTTTTCGGTGTTCGATGTCATTGTTTGGTATTTTACCATAAAATTGGTTACGTCGTTACTGCTGGCATCCGGCACCAAGCGAATATAAGTGTAGAAAAATGTTTTGTCCCACGTCATAAACTGGTCACAATTGGGGTTATAATCACCAAACATTTTTTTATTAAAAGCTAGTGCTTCACCCGATAATTCAATATTCGCAATGAATTTTGGCGACAATGTAGAATTCGAGGGAAAATTATCATATACACCACAAACGGTAAGAGGTAAAAATTCCTCATTAATTCTAATATCTAAGACTTGTCCTACCACATTTTTATCGGGAAAATATTTATTGGCAATTTCTTTTGAAATAGCCACATCGTTTTTACTCAGAGCAGCAACACCCGATTGCATTTTTATTCCCATAAAACTAAAAATAGAAGCATCGGCAAAAGCAAAGTTATTTTCGGTAATATTTTGTGTCGGGCTTTTCACTATTTCAACCTCAGCTTTTTCGTAGTACCTAAAATAATCGGACACCATCGGATCCTCATGCTTTAGTTGTTCGCCTAAAGGATAAGATGTGAGGCTACTGTTATCGCGGGTAATGCGATACACATTTGTGTAATCGGGAATAAATCGGTCAAAGGATTTTTCATGGATGAAAAGTGCCGAAAGCAACATTATACATCCCAAACCAATACCCAACCCGACAATACTGATAATCGAGTGAACCTTGTTTTTTCTGATTGACCGAAAAGCTAATTTAATGTTTATGCCCATTTCTATAATTTTATAGTGTAAAATAATTATATCCATTGTTTACTCATACCTCAACGCCTCCACGGGATTCCTAGTTGCTGCTTTCCAACTTTGCCAACTCACCGTCAACAGCGCAATTCCCAACGCCAACACGCCTGCCAATGCAAAAATCCACCAACTAAGCGTGGTTTTGTAGGCAAAATTTTCGAGCCACTTGTGCATTGCATACCACGCAATTGGTGTGGCAATGACGAAAGCTATGGCAACCCATTTTACAAAGTCGCGGTTGAGCATGGTTAAAATCTCTGAGATTTTTGCTCCGTTGACTTTTCTGATGCCGATTTCTTTCACCCGCGCCAAAGAAACCAACCATGCTATGGAAAACAGGTTTACAACACTTATGAAAATGGCAACTGCTATAAACAACCGGAATATTTTTACAAGTTGTATTTCCTTGTCAAACTGCCTGTTGTAATAATCTTCCACTACTAGGTATTCAAAAGGGAAATTTGGGAAGGTGCTTTTAAATTTTTCTTTTATGAACGGCACAACAGAAGCAAAATCTGAATTTGCGAGTTTTATGGAATAGTTCCCCCAAATCATGTTTTCAGTCCAATTGACAAAAGCAATAGGCTTATGGTTTTCTTTTACGTTGCTGAAATCAACATTTTCGGCAACTCCAATAATTGACACATCGAAATTTTACATCCCGCTTTCGTCTTCCATCTTTATTTTCTTCCCTATGGCATCGTCAGGGTTTTGGAATCCAAGATATTGCAACCCTGAACGATTTACGATACACGGATTGTTCCCGGCAGGAGAGCCTTTGCTTTGGAAATTTGTCCCGGCTATGACAGGTATATTGTAGTTCATTATAAAATTTTCATCGGCAACAATAAGTGCAGCTTTTCCCCCTTTACCCGACAGGGTTTCCGTAAAATTAAAATTATACGCCATTAAATCCCCGGGGACGACATGCGAACTGGAGAAACCTAAAACAGAACTGTGGCCCAGCAACTCTTGTTCAAAGGCTTGCAGGTTGTTTATCCGCTGCGATGTTTTTCGGAGATTTTTCGGGACCTTAACAACCAAAGTGTTTTTTACATCAAAGCCCTTGTCTTTGCCAAGCAAAAAAAGCACCTGTTTGTTGACCCCGGCAATACCTGCCACAATGGCTATAATGATAACAAACTGGGCAACAACAATTACCTGCCAGAACGAAAGCCCCCTTGAAACAGGTTTGTACCTCAATTTAAGCAGTTCGAGACCATTGAAACGGTTAATCATTAATGCGGGAATAATTCCGCCGATTAAAATGCTGATTGATATTATTGAAAGCAAAATAGCCAGAAAAACAGGGCTGGAAAACACAGGCTTCAAAAAAATCCCAAACAGGTTGCCCATGACAGGGACAAGCAACCAACCAACACCTAACGAAACAATAACGGCAAAAAAATGGATAACCAACGATTCGGAAAGTGACGCACAGAGGATCTCAAAACTTGTAGCCCCGTTTATTCTTTTTACCCCCGTTTTTTTTGCTGAATTAATCAATTTCGAAAATGCAAATTGGATGTAATTAAACCCTGATGCGCAAAGGATTAATATCCCTATAATAAAAATTAGGTAAACATATTGTGCCTGCGAATTTGTCTCCAGCTCGTTCTTCATTTCCGAATGAAGATGGATCTTGTTCAGTGGCTGTAGGTGGTAAACGTGATTAGCATTATTCGCTTCGAACTGTTTCTTTTTGTTCTGTGCAACAATGCTGTTTATTGCAGTTTCAATTTGTTTTACATCAGCATGTTCATCCAATTTCAGGTAGGTATAAAACCCGGTTTCGCCCCATTGTGCTTTGGCGGGCGGCGGAAGGTGCATGTCATCGTGGAACGAAAGCAAAACATCGGCAGAAAAATGCGCTTGTGCCGGGATGTCTTTAAAAACGCCTTCTATGGTGTATTCATACGCAGGATATTTGAACAAGACCTGCCCTACAGGATTGGCATAACCGAAATATTTTTTTGCCGTTTTCTCCGAGATAATTGCAGTATATGGCCTGGTTAGGATTTCCTCATTGCTGCCCTGCGTTAAAGCTATTGAAAACACATCGAGGAACCCGGCAGAGGCATGGTAAATATGGTTGTCCGTGAATATTTTATCTCCAATTTTATATTGCGGGTTGTTTGTCCCGGTAAGGTAGCCCGCCGCAACAACCTGAGGGTATCCCTCCTTTAATGTTGCCGCCACCCCGCGTTCGCACTGCGGAATTGAAATGCTCAATTCATTTCCGCTGTAAATATCAGTACTTACCCTATATATTTGCTTGTTGCCGGGAAATACACGGTCGAACCCTTTTTCGTAAAAAACATACCCCGACACAAGGATAAATGTAATCAACCCGACACAAAGGGAAACGAGAAGCAATGCCGAGTACCTGATTTCCCTGATTAGGTTTCGAAATGCTATTTTAAGGTGGTAAAATTGTTTCATTTTTTAATTTTTATAACATCGTCCCGATGGGACTTGTATTTTTTTTATTCTATTATTCTAACATAACTGCATCGCTATGCGACTTTTTTTAGTCACGTTTAGTCACGGGGTCACTTTGAGTGACCCCGTGACTATCTACTATTCGTACCTCAACGCCTCCACCGGATTTCTCGTTGCTGCTTTCCAACTTTGGAAAGAAACTGTCAGCAACGCAAATGCGCCAACTGTTATACCGGCAACCAGGAACACCCAAACGGTTATATTCGTTTTATTACCAATACCTTGCTGCAAATAGTGTACAATATAATAGGCAATGGGACAGGCAACGGCATAAGCCACAATAATATTGCGTATCAATGATTTGTTTAGCAATAATATGATTTCGAATATTTTGGCACCATTCACTTTTCGAACTCCAATTTCTTTGGTTCGCAAAAGGGTTGTTTGATAGGTTAGGGCAATTAACCCTACGATAGCCAACAAAATAGAAACGATACTGGCAAAATTCAGTGACGTGTTAATTTGTTTTACATCGTTGATATAAGAGGCTACTTCATCGTTGGTAAAACTGTAATCAAACGGACAGCCCGGAGTAATTTGTTTTATTGATTTTTCAATGGCGTGAATAGTGGTCATTGTGTTGGTGGTCGATAGTCGGATATACAGAAATTTAGTAAAATGCTGATTGTCGGGATGTGCCGACATAATCATTGGTTTAATATTGTTGAACATAAAATTGTTTTGAAAGTCTTTGACTACGCCGATAATGGTACTTTCTTTTCCCCAAAAATTGATTTGTTTTCCGACAGGATTGGCATAACCTAACTGCTTGGCTGCCGATTCGTTGATGATAACGCCTTTCATTTCTTCCGATTTTTCGGATATAAATTCGTTCCCGTCAACCATTTTCATATTAAAAGTCTGTGTGTAGTTGTCTGAAACGATGGCGTATGCAACTGATTCATTGCGTTTTTCGTTCTTGTCGTCAATCCAAGTTATGCCACAGTGGTTGGAAATACCTCCCGGCATCGACGAGGCAGAACACATACTCACAACCCCCGGAATTTGTGCAAGTTCGTTTTTAAGACTTTGATAATTTGTTTTTAACGAATTGGATAGTGGCACTTGCATTACCATTTTATCTTCAAAACCTAAAGGCATATTTGCCATAAAACGATATTGTTTGTTTACCATAAGGGTGGTAATAACAAGGATAAACGACATTACAAATTGTGAAGAAATCAACACGTTCTTTCCTCTGTTTCCGCTAAAAGAACGGTTTTCTTTTTTTACCAAAATAAGCGGACAAATACCAGACATTACTACCGCCGGATAAAACCCTGCCAATACCGTAACAAACAACCAAAGCAATAAGCTACAACCAATGAACATTGTCCAATGACTAATTAAAAAAGATTGAATATCGGAGCCGGTAAGCCGTAAAAATACAGGACACGCAAACCGAGCAAGAATAGCACCTAAGGCAACGGAAATAAAACTGACAATGGCGGTTTCTCGTACAAATTCCCAGCCGATAGAGCGTTTGCTTGCTCCTGAAACCTTTTTCATTGCAATTTCAGAAGAACGTTCTCGAACCATCGATGTAGATAAGTTTACGTAATTTAAAACGCTTACTATCAAAACAATAATTCCAATAAAAATGAGCAAATAAAGCGAACTGCTATTGTAATATAAACGTCGCTCGACAGCCGGCAACAATGTCAGAGTAAGTTTTTCGGGATTTCGTACCTGTTCGGGTTTTATTTCAGCATAAAATTTTTCGATTTTTTTGTTGAATGCTACGTAATCAACATTTTCTCTGAGTTTAAACATTGGCTGACCATTACTGTCCCAACCGTTGAGTCTTGAGGCAGAACGTAGTGACGTAATAGGTGCGACCATCGAAAAATTGAAAGTGACATAATTGGGAATTTCAACCACTCCGCTTATGGTAAACAATTGTTGGCTATTCAATATCAGTGTTTTTCCCAATGCCGATTGGTTGCCAAAATATTTTTTCGCAGTTTCGGTGGAAATAACAATGGAGTTATCAGTCGCCAGTGCAGTTTCGGCAGAGCCTTCAGTAAAAGGGTACTGAATAATTTTGAACAGGTCTTTGTCGGCTAAATAAAAATTATTTTCGTTGAAACTTTGGCTGATATTGTTATCGGTAGAACTGTACGAAACAATACAGTTGCTGAACGAGCTGAAATTTTCAGTACGGGAAAAGTATTCAATTTCGGGGAAACTGTTTGCCAATATCGGTGACAAAGCATAGCTGATGAAGGTATTGCCCATTGGTGAATCAGGGCTTTTTTCAAGAAGGTAAAAAACACGTTCACAATCAGGGATTGACGCATTGTACGATTTTTCTTTTACGATGTGCACACTAATAAGGATGGCACAGCAAAACCCGAAAGTAAGTCCCAACGTGTTTAGTAGGGTAAACACCTTGTTTTTTCGAAGAAATCTGAATATTAAGTCAATATCGGTCATCGTATTTTTGTTTTATAGTTATTGTTTTTCACCTTTTAAACTCCATTCAACAGGTCTTACATCGAAGACTAAAAGGAGATTTTTATTTCGTACTTGTTATTAGTGTTTATTAATGTTTCAATTTTGCTGCATCCTAATTCTCCCCCTTGGGAGGGGTTAGGGGAGACTTCTATTCATATCGTAACGCTTCCACGGGATTCCTAGTTGCTGCTTTCCAACTTTGCCAACTCACCGTCAACAGCGCAATTCCCAACGCCAACACGCCTGCCAGAGCAAAAATCCACCAACTGAGTGTGGTTTTGTAGGCAAAATTTTCGAGCCATTTGTGCATTGCATACCACGCAATAGGGGTGGCAATGATGAAAGCTATAACTACCCATTTGACAAAATCTTTGTTGAGCAATGTGAGTATTTCCGATATTTTTGCTCCGTTTACTTTTCGTACACCTATTTCTTTAATGCGGCTTTCGGTAATGAAAAGTACCATTGCTAGTAGTCCAAGTGAAATGATAATCATTGCAATGGCGGCAAAGAGTAGCATTATGATGCGTGCCGTAGCTTCCGATTTATACAGCTTTCCGTAAACATCGTCCAAAAAGTGATATTCAAACGGTACATCGGGGTTGATTTCCAAACACAACGTACGCAGGGTACTTATCGCTTCTTTATTATTTCCGGTGGTCTTAACCAACACTACGCCATTTTTGTCCTTGTGTTCCGAAGCGCGGTAAATGCACGGGTCAACCGATTGTACCAACGATTTGGTGTTCGCATTTTTGATTACACCTTTTATTATCAACGGTTTGTTTTCTCCTTCGTAAACCATTTGGTCAATGTATGGCGGCTTTAGTCCGAGTTTCTCTGCCGCCATTTGGTTAATGATGCAATTTTTTTTGTCGTAACCGTCTTGTGCGAAAATATTTTTGCCTTCAACAAAATCAATCTGCATCAGTGCAAAATAATCTTTATCAATAAAAACTTCTTCGGTTGACATCAGTTCCTTAAAATCAGGATTTTTCGACAGCGGGTTGCCATTGCTCCAAATCGTGGGCAGGCTGCTTTGGTACGAAACCGCTGTTACATTCGAATTTTGCAGTAATTTTTGTTTCAGTCTGTCGCGTGTTTCAACATCTTGTAGTTTGTTGTCGGTGTAAACATAAACGATGTTTTCTTTATTGAACCCCAACTGTTTCTTTTGCAGAAAAACAAGCTGTTTATTGACGGCAATAACATTGAAAATAAGGATAATGGCAATGACAAACTGACCGGTCATTAATACTTTTTGGATGCCAAACTTGTTCCGTCCCTGAGAATTACCGGTTTTTAAAATAGACACCGGACTTAATCTTTTAACGTGAAGCCAAGGAAAAAAACTGGCCAACAACAAAGACATCAAGATAATTGGCACACTGAGTGCCAAAAATCGAAGGCTGAATATATTGACGGTGATTTCTTTTCCGGCTAAAGTACAAAAATACGGTTGGATGATTTTGACCAATGCCACTGCAATCCCAAAAGACAATACTAAGAAAAGGATAACTTCTAAAAGCGTTTCCTTGAGCAACTGCGTTTTATATGCCCCGTTTGTGATTTTGATGCCCATTGCCTTTCTGCGTTTGAGGCTCGATGCGATGAATAGGTTGGTAAAGTTGATGCAGGCAATGAGCAGCACTAGAAATGCCGTAATGCTGAAAATAATGATGTACTTTGTGCTGCCTTTTTCCGAGGCGTAATCGAATTTGTAAGTGCTCAGGTAAATATCGTGCAACGGTTGCAGACGAAACCTTATTTTCAGGTCTTTCCACAGTTGCGCCCGTTCGTAAACAAGCTCGGTCAACTTGCTTTCCATTGCTTCGATGTTGTTGGCATTGTTGAGTTTTACAAACAAAATACAATTATCGCCACCCCACGGGTTACGCATAATCCAATCGACATTGATGTACGATATCAGAAAGTGAAATTTGAGATGTGTATTCGATGGGGCATTTTCCATTACTGCCGCAACCGTGTATTTGTGATCGTCAATGGTAATGGTTTCGCCTACCGCATCTTTATCGCCAAAACATTTATTGGAAAGGTATTGGTCAATCACAATTTGGTCGCGTAACGATAGAGCAGTTGATAAATTGCCGGAAACGGCTTTGTACGGAAAAATATCGAAAACCGTTGAGTCGGCGGCATAGCCCGACTCCCTGAAGGTTTCTTGCCCTTCGGTTTTTATGATGCAATCCTTGTAATTGTTCACCAACCGGGCATATTGTTCAATTTCAGGAAAATTGTTTTTGGCTTCCGGTCCCATTCCTGCTATGGTTTGTGCCGAATTTACAAATTCGCCATTCATATAGCCCTCGAGCGTTATGCGGTAAATTTTGTCGCTGTTCTTGAAAAACTTATCATACGAAGTTTCGCAAAGTACCCACGATGTGAGAATGATGGCACAAGCAATGCCCATGCCAAGCCCGACAAGGTTAACCAATGTAATGGTTTTGTCCTTGAACATCCGGCGTATTGCTATTTTCAAGTTTGTGTTGTTCATAGTATTTAATTAGTAATCAGTAATGAATAATTTTTTTTACGCAGTAAATAATTATTCATTACTAATTGTACATTATTAATTATTCATACCTCAACGCCTCCACCGGGTTCCTGGTTGCTGCTTTCCAACTTTGGAAAGAAACCGTCAGCAACGCAATTCCCAATGCAACTACTCCTGCCAAAGCAAATATCCACCAACTAAGCGTGGTTTTGTAGGCAAAGTTTTCGAGCCACTTGTGCATTGCGTACCACGCTATTGGTGTGGCAATGATGAAGGCAATGGCTACCCATTTTACGAAGTCTTTGTTGAGCATCAACAACACTTCTGATATTTTTGCGCCGTTTACTTTGCGGATGCCGATTTCTTTGGTGCGTTGTTCTGCAACAAATGCAGCCAAAGCAAAAAGTCCGATACAAGCAATTACAATTGCCAATGCGGAAAAAATTGAAACTAACTTTCGGGTTCGCAATTCTGCGGTGTAAAGACGACCAAAATCTTCATCAAGAAATACATAATCAAAGCTCTGCCCTCCGGTAAACTTATCCCATGTTTGTTCAATTTTTTTCAGGCCTTCCTGAATATCTCCTGATATTCGAACACTTAAAAACCTGCCATTATATTTTAAGTTGTCATCGTTGTTATAAAACCCTAAAGAACTTACTTCCTGATGCAACGATTCGAAATGAAAATTTTTTATTACCCCAATGATGGTAAAGGAATTCTCATCTGTTTTTTGCCCTTTATATATTTTCTTTCCTATCGGATCTTCTATATTTAACTCTTTTATTACCGTTTCATTCAATACTATCGATTTTGTATTTGCCTGATTTCCTTCTTCGAAAAAACTACCTTGTATTAGCTCAATATCATACGTTTTTAAAAAATCAACATCTGACCATATTACATTCACATGTCTGTCGGAGTTAGATATTCCATGAGAAAATGTCTCATAATACATATCTCGTCCGGGAATACTATTAGAATTTGTAACTTGTAATATACCTGATTGTGCAAGTAATGCTTTTTTTAAAGAAGACATTTGGGATCCTAAAGAATTTGCATTTTCTATTATTATCAGGTTTTCCTTGTTAAAACCCAATTCTTGTTTTTGCAAGAAATTTAGCTGTTTGCCGATGACAAAGGTTCCCGAAAAAAGTACTATTGTCACAATTATTTGGAAAACAACTAACCCATTTCGCAGTTTGCCTTGGATACCGCTGGATGTATTTATTCCATTTATAACTGTCAAGGGGCTGAAAGATGCCAAAAAGAAAGCCGGATAAATCCCAGAAAGTATTCCTATTGCAATGCCAAACACAAGCAGCAAAAGGACGGAACTAAAACTCCCGGCACAACTAAATAAGAGATGCTTGTCAACTAAATTATTAAATACGGGAAGCAATATTTTAATCAATGCCATAGCAAGAAACAACGCAATTAGGGCAATAAAGATAGATTCTGACAAAAATTGAAAAACAAGTTTATTTCTGTTTGAACCCAATGATTTTTTCAACCCTACCTCTCTAGCACGGGTTGCTGACTGGGCAGTGGACATGTTCATATAGTTTATACATGCAATGATCAATATAAAAGCGGCAATTATCGAGAAGATTACAAGGTAGATTTTATTGCCCAATGGTTCCGCACCAGCTTTTACGTCATCGTCTAAATGAATATTGGTCAAGCACTGTGTATAATATTCTAGTGAGATTGATTCCTCCAGCGATAACCCTTTGTGTTCTTTCAGATATGCCCCAACATATTTTTTCACCACTCCTTTAAGTTTTTTATCTACTTGTTGATTATAAGCCCCCTCCTTTATCAGGACATAAGTATAAAAACTATTCTGAGACCAATCCATACTGTTGTTGTATGACAGGCTTTTGAACGAAGCCAAAAAATCAGGTTTTATATGCGAATTTTCAGGAAAATCTTTAATTACACCGGTAACCGTAAAACTGCGGTAGTTTTTTCGGGATAGCTTTTGCCCCAAAGGATTTTCATTCCCAAAATAACGTTTTGCTGTGGTTTCGGTTAAGACTACGGTGTATGGCTCTGTCAAAGCTGTACCCGGATCACCATGGATGAACGTTGCCGAAAAAATTTTAAAGAAACTGGCATCGGCATAACATCCCTTGGTAGTGTTAAGCACTTTCTCCTTATGCTCTAAAACTATTGGCCAATAAGTAGTTAAACGAACAGCATCTTCAATTTCAGGGATTTCATCTTGCATGACTTTCGCCAAAGGAGGAGGAGTGTAAGGCTGATTATGACTATCCCCATTTAAAATTTCAAAACAATTAACACGAAAAACCCGCTCCGATTTTTCATGAAAATTGTCATAGCTTAATTCGAATTGTACATACAGCAGAATCAGGATACATGCCGTTATTCCAATTGCCAGCCCAACAATATTTATGGTTGAATAAAAATTATTCTTAATCAAATTCCTAAATGCTAATTTTATAAAAGTTGTGTTCATTTTTTTTATTTCTTTTAGTCACGGGGTCACTTTGAGTGACCCCGTGACTTTGTTATTATCTGTACCTCAACGCTTCCACCGGATTCTTAGTTGCCGCATTCTCCCGATGTACATCGGGATGGTAGAAGGATAAGTACAAGTCAGCATAAATCCCGTAGGGATGATGTTATTCGTAAAATTCAAATAAATAAGCTTTTTCATTTTATAACACCGTCCGGATGGGACTTATTCTTTTATTCGTTATTAATTGCTACCATAACTACATCGCTATGCGACTATCATTTAATTAATAATTAGTAATGAACAATGAGTAATTATTTACCCCGATATCCCCTCCCGCTCATTGCGGGATAAATTCCGGGGACTTTTTATTTCTGTAAATTTTAATTTTTAGTTCATTGTTTCATCTATCCCAAACTCCCACTTTAGGGGGGTTGGGGGGTTATTCGTACCTCAAACTTTCCACCGGATTCCTATTTGCCGCCTTCCACGATTGGAACGAAACCGTCAGCAATGCAATTCCCAACGCCAATACGCCCGCCAAAGCAAATATCCACCAACTGAGCGTTGTTTTGTAGGCAAAGTTTTCGAGCCACTTATTCATTGCGAAATAGGCAATTGGGGTGGCAACAACGAACGCTATGGCTACCCATTTGATGAAATCTTTGTTGAGCATTAGTAATACTTCTGAAATGGTTGCACCGTTTACTTTTCGGATGCCGATTTCTTTGGTGCGCTGGACACTGATCAACAACGAAATATTGAACAATCCCATTAATGAAATCAGCATGGTTATGATGGTAAACATGCGTATTAGTTTGCTTTTGGCAAAATCATCGTCATACATCATTTTTACACGATTATCGAGGAATTGTGTGGTAAATGGTTCGTCTTTGAAAAAAGATGCCCATTTTTCATTCAAACTTTCGAGAGTTGAATGAAGGTTTGCACCTGCCCTTACCCTAATGTTAAGGTAGCCCCCACTTTGTTCGCTAATAAAAAAAACGACAGGTTCAGTTTCGTTTTTAAGCGAATTGAAGCATACATCTTTCAGCACGCCAACAACTTTTGCCCCTTGTAATTCTTGCCCTACAGCGGGCGATGCAAGCCCGCAAAAATCCACGAAAGCTTCGTTTACAATTATCGAATTAAAGTTGTCATCGTTCCTTCCGATTTCGAAATTGCGGCCGTCCGAAAATTCCATATTCATCAAGGTGATATAGTCGTAGTCAATGCCCAGCCCGTTTACTATTTTTGTGACTTTCTCCCCTTGTTTGTCTATTTGGAAATGGAAACTTCCCAATACCTCCCCTACCGCACGGGTCGAAAATGCCACGGATTCGATATTCGGGTCGCGCAATATTTCTTGTTTCAATGAATTGACAGTTTCGGCATTGCATATAGTTTTATTAATTTTTAGCAATACCACATTTTCTTTGTCGAAGCCCATATCGCTTTTGGTCATGAACGAAAGCTGTTTGCCAATTAGCATTATCGAAATCAGCAGCATTATAGATAATGACAACTGTGCAATTGTAGATACCCGTCCGAAACTCAATTGCCCTTTATGCATCTTGCCTGTAATATTTTTCGACATTAATTCAAGCCCACTCCTGTTTTTTTGTTTATAAAATGGGATCAGCGAAGATATCGACGACAACCCGAACAACATTGCCAAAGAAAGGCACGATATTGTACCGAAAGATATTGTGTTGGCATTTACAATAGAGATATCGTTTAAAAGAGGTATTGACAATCGGTACAATAAGATTGAAATAACCAATGAAACTGCGATAATGATCGTAGAATTTACGAACAATTGAAAATATATGTCGAGCTGCTTTGCCCCGTTGATTTTGCGAACGCCAATATTTTTCGATTGCGCAATATTTTGTGAAACCAACAGGTTAGAATAATTCAAAAATCCGACAGATAGAATAAAAACACCGATGATTAAAAATATGGTCGAATATGTTCGGTTTCCTTTCGGGTAATCGTAGTTCATGTTTTTCGAAAAGTGCAAATCACGGAGTGGGATTGCAATAGGGGAAAATTTTGCATTTATGGCCTTGCCGAAATTCGACATGTTTTTTTCGAAAAATGGCTGGAAATTATCGGTGATGCTTTCTATTTTTGCGCCTTTATGCAACAAAATAAAAACGTAGCAAGACGGCATCCAGTAAGCCTCTGAAAGTTTTGTGGCAGGAATGCCCGTCAAGTCGGCCCATTGGTTGCCTATAGAAAACAGCACATTTAGGTGATGGTGCGCATTTTCTGGGCTGTCTTCAACTACGCCCGCCACAGTCAACGGAGTTCCATCACGGACAATTATCTTGCCGAGCGGGTCAACATCGCCAAACATTTTTTTGCTCAGGCTTTTGTTTATTACTATCTCGTCGGGATTCCGGAGCGCATGGGAAGCATCTCCATAAACAAAGCTAAACGTGAAAATATTGAACACCGAAGTGTCGGCGGTATAGGCTTCTTCCACCTCGAAAACAGATTTGTCTTCAAGCTCAAGTTTTATCGTAGATTTGGTTGGCACTAGCCTTACAAAGGACTCAACGGCAGGGAACCCGTCTTTTAAACCCGGGCCCATAAGCGGGCCAAGAACAGCGTGGGACATTGTGTTTTCTGCTGCAATAATGTCGCCGCTTATCCGATAAATACGATCAGCCTTCTTATTCTGCCCATCGTATCCTTTTTCATAACCAACTATCGAAACAATGTGGAAAATTGCGGCAAATGCTATAGCCAGTCCTAAAATGCTGACAACTGTATTGCTTTTCTTTTTCAACAGGTTTTTTAATGCCAGCCTTAAATATAAATTATTCATAATTTCAATGTTAAATGAGCGTGCGATAATCTATTCCCACAAAACAATTTTAATGCCTTTGTCTCATATAGCTTATTATCAGTATATTATATTTTATCGCATACTTTTCTATGTCAAAAAATCATACACTGACTGTCAAAAAATTATGCCATAATTATACCCACCTGTCTACAAAAAACAAATGGAATTCGGTTAGAGGATCCCAAAACTCAATTGAGCAAATCTCGGACAAATTTCAAATTTCAAACATTTAAACATCAAGGTGATCGTTTCTCAGGTTAATATTTTAGTCGAACTCCGGTTAATAATGGGGCTGATAGCAGTTGCAATTACGCACAATGTTAACGACAAACAATTATCTGCATTTTAGCAGCCATTATTGATCTCGCAAAAGGGGACTTTTGAACAGTAAGTATGTGTTATTTTTGTTCACACATCATATGTCTTTTCAATTTTGCACAGTCCCCTCCCCTCCCCCCTTGGGGCATTATCTCCTCAAAAAGGACTCTCTCGAAAAAACGGGTTCCTCTTCTATAGGCAAAAAATACACTCCACAGGGTTCAACCCCCATTTATTCATTCATACTCCTGGATTATTGTCCCGGTAAGTTGCAAAAGAGAAGTATGCGTGTCGATAAAATTATATACGGCTTCGAGTTTTGTGATCGCGGCATTTAAATAAACTACCTGCACGTCGCGGAAATTGAATGAATTAATAGCTCCCGACTCGAATTTTTCTTTCGAAATCTGCATGTTCAATTTGGCTGCCGCAAGGTTTTCCTCTGCCACGGAAAGAAGCTCTTTCCTTACCAAATAATATTCATACACGTTCAGGAGGTTGTTTTTCAAATCGTGCTTCATATCTTCGATTTCGACTGTCCCGGTTTCCTCGTCTATCTTTGCTATCTGCAAAGCCCGTTTCTTGCTCCCACCGCTAAATAGGTTAAAGCTTAAAGTAAAGTTTCCGTAAAAAGATGCAGAATTATTCCAACTTGCCCCCGAATTAACGTATGCCGTCCTTGCTTTTGTGCCAGACATGCCCCCGCTAAAGCCCAGCGAAGGGGAAAATGCGCTTTTGGCAGCGGCAACAGAATTTTCGAGCAGCCGCTGGTTAATGTATTGGTTCTGCAAATTCTTGTTGTTCCCTAACATTTGTGCTTCTAGATCCGAAATGGAATAATCGACAGGGACGGCATGGAAGCCGTCTGTCAACTCATAGGTAACAGGTGCATCTTCAGCCATCAGGTAGTTCAGGTTGCGCAAGGCATTTTTGTATTCAACCTCTTGTGACAGGTAGCTTGAACGGTCGGACAGATATGAATTTTGTGCCTGCAACACATCGTAGGTCACATATGTGCCAAAATCTTTCCTGTCTTTTGCCTGTTTATAGCGGTCGCCCGAAAGTTCCATTACTTCTTTGTAGGCTTCCAATTTTTGTTTTTCGAGCAGGGCCGAATAATAAGCCAATATTACCGACTGGATAGTACTCTCAACCACTACGGCCGTGTTCTTTTTCGACTGTTCTTCCAGTTCTTCAAAACGCTGTTTGTTTATTTTTACCGAGAACCCGTCGAACAAAGTCCAGCTAATGTTCGCATCTCCCGAAAAACTGTTTGTCACATAATTCTCGGATTCGGGCATGTTGAAAGAGTTGTTGCTCTTTGCCGACAAATCTATGTATGGGTAACGGCCGGCATCGCCCCAGTTGTTTTCAATTTCGGCAATGCGCTGTTCGTTAAGGGCGACCTTCATTTGATAATTGTTTTCCAGTGCTTTTTTTATTGCCGCACCGAGGCTCAGGGGCTGCTGTGCCCCGGCAACCAGCCCCAGCATGATTATAGATAATATTATTTGGATTCGTTTCATTTTCCTTACTCTTTGTTTTCTTTTTCGTCATCGATTGTCCGCTGTGCATGTATCCATGCAATTTCAACTTCTTGTCGGGTGAATTCCCTACCATGCCATAGTTTCCGCAATGCACGCCTGATGTCGTTCAGCACCAAAATCAACGGTGGGAAGAAAATCAGGATGAACAAAGTCCCGAAAGCAACCCCGTAAACCAACGAAATGGCCATTGGGATCAGGAACTGGGCCTGGAAACTTTTTTCAAGTATTATTGGGAAAAGCCCAAGCGATGTTGTTATCGATGTCAACAAAATTGGACGCAACCTGTTTTTCCCGGCTTCGATAATCGCTTCTTTCACCTTCCACTTCTCTGTTATCAGCAAATTAAACTTAGACAGGAACACCACGGCATCGTTCACAATTACCCCGGTGAGCGCGACAATCCCCCACAAACTGTTTATGGACAAAGGTTTCCCGTGTATACCGTGGCCCCATACTGCGCCCAATATCGAAATGGGTATAAGCATCAGGATTAGGAGCGGTTGTTCAAATGACTTGAAGTTTATCATCAAAATGAATACAATGGCAAGGAACGCGGGCGGAAAAAATTTCATCAGGTCGTTGCCGCTCCTTGCACTTTCTTTTTGCTGCCCCTGGTATTCTACGGTAAGTCCGGGGAAATCCCTTTTCAACTGGGGTATTATTTCGAGTTTTATCCGATCCAATATTTCTATTGCCGAGTCATCGGGGTCTGTCATTTCTGCTTCTACCCTAATTTCTCTTTTCCCGTTAAAGCGGCTGATTGTTACCGGTCCCCGTTCCATGTGGTAATCTGCCAATTCTTGCAAAGGGTATTCACCGTCAGAAGTTTTAATCTTCATTTTCTCCAACTGCCCCAAACGTTGCCTGTCTTCAGCAGGGTAACGCACCCAGATACGCAATTCGTCGCGGCCTTCCTGCAGCCTCTGTGCCTGCCCGCCATAAAAGCCCTGCCTGACTTGTGCCGCAATGGTCGCCTCGTCAAGCCCGAGCATATATGCCCGCGGTTTCAGGTCCAAACGGATCTCTTGTTTCCCCATCGCATTTGTATTAACCACGTCTTTCAGCCTTGGCATCTCTTGCAGCTTGCCGATAAGGAATTCCTGTGCCTGATCCAACTCCTTTGCATTTCGCGACAGGAGCCCGATTGAAACAGGAGAACCAAAACGGTTGCTACCGCCAATTGTGAATTTTTCCGCTTCGGGAACAACACCTACTTTTTTGTTTATCCTTTGAATTATTTCGTAAGCACTTATGCCGGATTCTTCAGAGTCCCAGGGCGAAACCCTTATGTTCCCTGTGTGCGAGCCGCTTTCGTCCCCATCGAAACCGCTCCCTAATGTAACAATGGCATTCTCAACTATGTCGTTTGAAAAACCATAATCTTTTTTCATTTCTTCGTTCACCACCCAAACGATACTGTCCAGGCGTTCCAGGTAAGCCATTGTTTTTTGTTGGCCGGTGCCGGGCGTAAATGCAATATTTATGTTGAAATCGTCAAATTCCATACGTGGGAAGAATGTTGTCCTGATAATGCGGCCACCGATAAGCCCGGCGGTGATTATTATCATTGCCAACGGTATGCCTATAACGATGTACCTCCATTCGAGGATGAGCTTAATCACCCTGTCGTATGCATAATCTTTCAGCCAATTAATGGCACTTTCTGTGTATTTCCTTATCCCTTTGGCTTTTGCGTTAAAAACTTTGCGGTTCAAAACGACCTTGTTGCCAAGGTGGGCAGGCAAAACAAAAAAGGCTTCAAATAACGAAAAGGTGAGGCTCAGTATGACAATAACCGCCATTTCGTACATCATTTCCATCCTCCCGGTAATAAATATCAGGGGGGAGAATGCGACCACGGTCGTCAGGACAGAGGTAATTACGGCAGGCACGACTTCCATTGTCCCGTCGATTGCCGACCTCATAGGGCTTTTGCCCATTTCGAAATGCTGGAATATATTTTCCCCGATAACTATCCCGTCGTCAACCAAAATGCCTATTACGAGTATCATCCCGAAAAGCGACATCATGTTAATGGTAATGCCCATCATGTTTGCCACTATGAACATCCCCAGGAATGACGAAGGTATGCCCCATGCGACCCAGAGCGAAAGCCGGGTACTCAACATAAGCCCGAGTACCAGCACGACAAGCAACAAACCTTGCCCTCCGTTTACATATAGCAGTTCGAGGCGGCTCATCAGCACTTCAAGGAACGACCGGAATATCTCAATTTTTACGCCTGGCGTTTTTTTGTTGAAATCTTCGACATAATCGTTGACATACTTGGTAATTTCGACAAGATCTTCTGTTATAAGTTTTTGGATGTTGATATAAACCACGGGCTTGCCTTTTTTCAGCACTTTGCGGGGCGTGTCCGAAAATTTCTTTTTCACAACGGCTATGTCGCGTATCCTTATAACGCTGCCGTCGTCGTTGGCGCGCAGTATTATGTCGCCAATTTTGTTGGGATCTGCGCTTCGCGAACGCAGGCGCACCAACAATTCCTCTTCCATAGAGCGGATTTGCCCGCCGGAAACATCCTGGTTATTGTTCGATATGGCATTGGCAATTTCAGAAAAAGTTATGCCGTAGCGCATAAGATCGTCTTCTTTTGCTTCAACAGATATTTCAAGGTCGGGATACCCGGATATGGTGACCTGGCTGACAACGCCCGAAGCGAGAAAATCTTCCTCTATTTTCTGCGCATAGGTTTTCAGTGTCTGCAACCCCACGTCTCCCGTCACCAAAATGCGCATTGCCGGCGAGGTTGTCCTGCGTTTATATACAATGGGGCGTTCTGCGGCAGACGGGAAAGAAGAAATGCCGTCAACTGCGTTTTTTACTTCAATCAAAGCTTCATCGATATCGTAGCCCGGCAAAATTTCGATAGAAACGCTGGTACTGTTTTCCGATGAACTTGAATTTAACTCATAAATGCCGGGGATTGCGCGGACAGCTTCTTCTATCCTCGATGTTATCCCTTCTTCCATTTCGATAGGAGATGCCCCCGGATATGAAACTGTCACGTAAATGTACCTTGACGGGCGTTCGGGGAAGGAAGACATCTTCATTGAAAACAGGCTGTAACCGCCCACTACCAACAAAAAGACTATGATGAGGTTGGCGTAAAACGGATACCTCACAAATAATTCAATCGCTTTTTTCATAGAAATTACCTCCCTGTTTCGGTTTTCCCGGTTTGCGCCCCTCCCTGTGAAATTATGTTTACAGGGCTGTTTTCTTTAACGCTGACCAATGCTTCAACAACAACGTCCGAACCTTCTGGCAGCCCATTGAATATAAGTGTGGACTCGTTCCATTTCAGGATATTTATTTCGGCTTTTTTCAGTTCACCGTCTTTTACCACAAAAACTTCGTTGGTGTTGAACACCCCGGCGCGCGGTATTTCCATTGCCCCATCGATTTTTTGCCCGGGGAACTCAACTTGCAGGTATTGACCCGAAATCAAAGTATTTTCAGAGTTAGGCACTTTTACAAATATGCTCCTCGATTGAGAATCGGAATCGATGTATGTTGATTTCCTTACCACAAAGCCTTTTGCGATATAATCGCCGTTTTCTTTGCAAATGTTTACTTTGTCGCCAATTTTAATCCACTCACTGTCTTTGTTTTCTACCGGGACTTCTATTTCAAGCTCGTCTGTCTGTATCATCTTTGCAATTTGGCTTCCGGTGTTTACGTACGAACCTACTTCGTAGCTCACCGTTGTGAATGTACCGTTGAACGGTGCATATAACGAATGCCTTGCCAATTCTTTTTCGGCTTGTTTTATCGAATAATATTCGCTCAAAACCCCTTGGCTCGACAAAAAGACCTTTAATTTTGCGTCTTTCATGTCAGGGAATCCGGGAAGGTTTTTGTCCATGTCGATGGAGTTGAAAAAATTGTAGTATTCATCGAATTGGTTTGGGAAATCCACCTTCATATCGGGGAGTATGTTCGACAATGTGTTCAAAAATTCACTTTTGCTCGCCTTCAGTGCCAGCTCTGCTTCGTCTTTGTAAATTGTCCCCAAAAGTTGCCCCCTCCGAAAAGATCCGCCGGCTTTTAAGCGGACTGCCCCGCTTTCGATTTTCCCCGACGCTTCGGCTACCAAAGGCACTTCTTTGCTGGAATTAACCCTGCCCAAACGTATAACCGGAGAAACCACTTCTCCATATTTAACTTTTTCTGCCAAAACGGATCTTGTAATTTCCGGTTCCGGAGACTTTTGCGGATTGGGTTTCATAGAAACGAACAAAAGGGAAAGTGCCGCCGAACCACCTAGCAATAAGATTAAAGCGACAACAATGAATGTTATTTTCCTCCAACTCATGATATAATTTATTTTAATTGTTAGTTGTTCTTAAACTAATATGACTGACAAACATTAACAGGGTTTAATAAAAATTAAGTTTTTTTGCACTATATGTTTGGGCTGTTTTTATTTAGTGAGAAAATTCATGCTATTGCATAAAAGAAATACTAACTTTGCGCTTCGATCCGGAAAGGGGGATTTCAATGCAAATACTTGAATTTGATACAGTTGTAATAGGAAGCGGATTAGCGGGCTTAACTGCCGCATTTCATTCTTCAAGATATGGGAAAGTTGCCATTGTCACAAAATCACAGCTTGACACTAGCAATTCTTATTATGCCCAAGGGGGGATTGCCGCTGCTGTTGCAGATGACGACTCGCCTGAAGAACACCTGAACGACACACTTACAGCAGGAAGGGGGCTTTGCGACAGGGATGCGGTAGAGCTTTTGGTAAGCGAAGGAAAGGAAAGGGTGTTGGAGCTTATCGACATGGGCATGGTTTTCGACAAAAAAGACGGGGAATATGTCCTCGGACTGGAAGGCGGCCACACAAAAAGGAGGATCCTCCATGCAGGGGGCGATGCAACAGGCAGGGAGCTTACCTGCTTTATGCTGAAAAAAGTACAAGGACAAAAAAACATAAAGGCATTTGAATACGTTGCCGCAATCGGGTTGATACAAGGCAATGGATGCGTTTTGGGCGTGCATGCTTTCGACTTTGCCACAGGTAAAAACATCGTTTTCAAAAGCAAAGCGGTGATACTTGCCACAGGGGGATTGTCGCGCATTTATTCCCGTTCGACAAACCCGCACACGGCAACCGGCGACGGGATTGCAATGGCATATAATGCTGGGGCAAAAATTGCCGACATCGAATTTATACAGTTCCACCCATCGGCACTTTATATCCCCGGGAAAGAAGCATATCTGATTAGCGAAGCCGTGCGGGGCGAAGGGGCGTGGCTGCTCGACGAAAACGGCGAGCGTTTTATGGAAGGCGTGCACCCACAGGCAGAACTTGCCCCGCGCGACGTGGTTGCCTATAATATTTTCAGGCGCATACAGAAATCAAAGTCCGACAATGTTTTCTTGTCGCTGCGGCACCTGGACAAATCAAAAATTGCCAAACGTTTTTACCATATAAATTCACATTTAAACGAATTCGGCTACGATCTCACAACCGACCTGGTGCCCATTTCGCCTGCTGCACACTACATGGTTGGCGGGATAAAAACCAACCTCGATGCAGAAACAAACATCTCAGGTCTTTTTGTTTGCGGAGAAACCGCCTCTACTGGCGTAATGGGCGCAAACCGCCTGGCCAGCAATTCGTTGCTCGAATGCCTGGTATTTGGCAAAAGGGCAAGCGACAAGGCAGCAAAAATTGCTTCACATGACTTTGACCTGGGCAATATCCCACCAATAGAAGTAAACACCTCAAACGAAAAAATATTTCTCGAAATGCAAAACAAACTGGCATGCACGATGACCAACAAACTGGGGATCGTCCGCAAGCAGAAAGACATGGAAAATGCCCTTGGGGCTTTGATCAAACTCGAAACCGAATTCGAAGACTACAAAAACGAATACAACCTCCTGAAAATCAGAAATTCCGTCTCGGTGTGCAAATTGATCACGCAGGCAGCTTTGTCCCGCAAAGAAAGCCGGGGCGGGCATATCAGGGAAGATTTCAGGGACGAAAGCCCAAATGAGGAACGCCACAGCATACAACAAAAGAACAAAAACATTAGCTTTGAACCTGTAAGGAAATGATTGTCAATATGGATAAAAAAACATTAAAGTCGGCAGAGGTATTATTCAACTTAGCATATATTGAAGATATTGGGGACGGGGACATAACAACAAACAATTTTATCCCTACAGGAGAGGTCAAGACCGCAGTTTTTGTTGCCAAAGAAGAAGGCGTTGTGGCAGGCCTCCCTGTTGCAGAAATGGTATTCCGCAAATTTGACGGGGACATGGAGTGGCAAACGTTCGTCCACGATGGGGGCAGCGTTAAAAAAGGGGATGTTATTGCTGAGTTCAAAGGGGATTACCACGCCCTCTTGACCGGCGAACGCACAGCACTTAATTTCTTGCAACGCATGTCGGGGATCGCATCTTACGCCAACCAATTCGTAAAGGCAGTAGAAGGAACTGACGTAAAAATATTGGACACCAGAAAAACATTGCCCGGATATCGCTTGCTAGACAAATATGCAGTAAAAATGGGAGGTGCATCGAACCACCGCATGGGCCTGTACGACATGGTGATGATAAAAGACAACCACATACAACTGGCAGGCGGCGTAAGGCAAGCTGTTGACGCAATAAGGGGAAAAATACCTGTCAGCATCAAAATTGAAGTAGAAACCGTAAACCTCGAAATGGTACAGGAAGCATTGGATGCAGATGCCGACATTATAATGCTCGACAACATGTGCACGCAAACGATGCGCAAAGCGGTAAAACTCATAAACAAAAGGGCAAAAACCGAAGCATCGGGGAACATGACGATGCAACGTGTACGCGAAGTTGCAGAAACCGGGGTCGATTTTATTTCAATCGGTGCTTTGACCCACTCCGTGCAAGCCTTAGACATAAGCCAAAAAATTACAGACTAAAAGAGAAGGGTTAAAAGAGGGGATGAATTTAGTAATCGATATTGGGAACACTCGCACAAAATTTTCGGTTTTTAACCGGGGCGAAGTACTGATCACAGTCCCGGTTGACGAATTTAAGCCGGAACACATAGAGGTGCTGAAAAAAGAACACCCTTCGTTGGACAAAGCGATTTTGTCATCGGTAAAAGATTACCCGCTTAAGCTAAAAAATGCCCTAAAAAGCAATTTTGGACAATTCATAGAACTCGGGCACAATACCCCAATCCCGCTCGAAAACAAATACCTCACCAAAGAAACCCTTGGCAAGGACAGGATTGCGGCGGCAGTTGGCGCATACGACCTGTACCCCGGGTCAAATATTTTGGTTATCGATGCGGGAACAGCCATCACCTATGATTTTGTGAACGACAAAAAGCAATACCTGGGAGGCAATATATCCCCTGGCATAGAGATGAGGTTCAAGGCGCTGAACCAATTTACAGGGAAACTGCCCCTGGTGGGACAAAAAAAATACAACAAACTGTATGGCTCCTCTACCGAAGAAGCAATCCTTGCAGGCGTGCAAAACGGCGTAGCCTTAGAAGTTGAAGGGACAATCAACAGTTTTATGGAAAATTATGGAAATTTAAAGATTATTATTACAGGAGGAGATGTCGAATTTTTTGTTAAAAAATTAAAAAGTTTTTTCTTTGTACATTTCAATTTGGTAGCCTTGGGTTTAAACTGCATATTGGAACACAATGCAGAAACCTGGAAAGCGAGCAGGAACAATAGGCTTAAATATTGACTAGCAGGCTATTAATTGACATGGCATAAGTTTTGAGAGTAAATAGGCAGGATATTGTTACTGTTCAAATTATTAATAATAAGTTCAGGGGAAGTTGAAATAAAATAAACAGATAAGGATAATTTAACTGAAGAAAGACATGCAAAACGAAAGCAAAGTATTATTTTGCACGACTTTTTTTAGATAAATTAGAAAAAAGATAATAAAATAAATAAAAATAAAACAACATTACAATGAAAACTAATATTAAGAAAATACTCTTTGTTGCGTTTATTATGGCTTTTACGGCAACTTTTGCAAGCGGGCAAAGGGTTATCAAAGGAACTGTTTACCGCGAAGGCAAACCTGCTGCGGGGATAACGGTAGAAGCCCACAAAGGGGGGAACATGATGACAAGTTTCGACGGGAAATATGAAGTTGAAGCTGATGCAAAATCGAAATGGATAAAGTTTACATTTATCGATGAAGTTAAAAAATTGGACTTAGATGAAAATTCCGGCGATGCAATCGATTTTTATTTCGATGGTGTTGAACCTGGGAACACTGGGGCTGCTTCGGCAGGAAGCGGCGGCACAAGCATGAAAAGCCAAGAAGAATTAATTAAAGAGAAAAACGAGAAGTATATAAACGAACTTTCGCTTTACACCGAATTTTACCGACAGGGCGACTATAATTCAGCGCTCCCGCACTGGAAAAATATATACAATAATTTCCCGAAGTCTTCTCTCAATGTTTATATCCAAGGGATTAAAATGTATGAAGATTTTATAGACAAAGCTTCTGATCCCAAGAAAAAAAATAAGCTGATTGATGAGCTGATGAAAATTTACGACAAGAGGGTAGACAATTTTGGGGAGAAAGGATATGTCCTTGGCAGGAAAGGCACCGACTGGCTTAAATACAAAGTAGCCCAACAAGAACTGGAAGGGGACGAGTTGAAAAGTGCATTAAAAAGCGGTTATGAGTGGGTCAGCAGTTCAGTAAGTTCACAGGGAGACAAAACAGAAGCACCTGTATTGGTACTGTTGATGCAAACATCAAGGTCGTTGTTTAAACTGGGCGAACTTTCAAAAGAAACAGTCGTGGTCAATTATGAGAAATGCAACACAATTATAAATTCAATTATAAATGCCGGTGGCGATGATGTTTCAAAAATGCAGGAGATCCAATCTATAGTAGAGTCTCTTTTTGGCACATCTGGTGCTGCCGATTGTGAAGCCCTTGTAAATATCTACAGGCCGCAATTCCAGGAAAAAAGCAATGATATTGAATTTATAAAGGCCATGCTTTCCCGTTTAGGAAAGGCCAACTGCGACGAAAGTGATTTGTTTGCAGAAGCAACTGAAAATCTATACAAGCTCGAACCCTCGGCATTAGCTGCCTATAATATGGCCCGCCGTTTTGTAAAAAAAGGCGATATCGACAAAGCAAAAGAATATTACAAAGAGGCGATGGAACAAGAAACCGACCAGGAACTCCTTGCATCGTATTACCTGCAATATGCAAAAGTGCTTTATAGCCAGGGAGCTTACCCTGAAGGCCGCAGCTATGCACGCAAAGTCTTGGACATTGATTCTGACAACTGCGAGGCAAACATGCTGATTGGCGACATACTTGTAGCTGCAACCCAATCTTTCAGCGGGACAAACCTCGAAAAATCAGCCATATTCTGGCTCGCAGTCGATTATTACAACAAAGCAAGGAGAGGGGATGAATGCTCCATAGATGCAGCCCAAAACGCAGCAAAATACAGCAAATACTTTCCAAATAAAGAAGATGCTTTTATGGAAGGTTTACAGGCAGGACATACATATAAAGTTGGTGGATGGATAAATGAATCGACAAAAGTTAGGTTCTAGAATAGCACAAAGAATTAAATTATACGGTGTTGCAGCCCTTTCTTTAGGGGCTGCAATACTTTTCTATGCCTGCGAGCAGAATAACCTTGAAGAGATAAAAGCCTTTAACTCGGCAGAAAACCTTCCTGTGCTTGAAGCATCTAATTTTTCGACCCTTGTAACAGATTCAGGAAAAGTAATGTACAATCTAGAAGCCCCAAAATTGCTCCGTTTTGAAACAGGGAAAGATTCTTACCTTGAGTTTCCGGAAGGGATGGAGTTGGTTAAATACGATGAAAAAAGAACCATAATTTCAAGCATTACGGCAAATTATGCCAAACAATTTGTTGACGACAAAAAGTGGGAGGCAAAAAATAATGTTATAGCCACCAATGCCCAGGGCGACACACTAAAAACAGAACACCTGATCTACGAAGAAGAAAAGGGGAAAATCTACACTGAAGAATTTGTCCGCATCATAAGGCCCGACCAGATTATTACAGGTATTGGGTTTCAGTCAGATCAAACGTTGCAGAATTGGCGCATTAAGGACCCCAAAGGTACCATTTACGTAAGTGCTGATGCTGGGGCAGAAAGGACAGGGGACGGAGTCGCACAAGAAAAAATGGACACATTGGGCAATACAGGCAGGAGGCCTGCAGGGAAAAAGTTAGAATTCAAATAGGAAACAAAGATGAACCTTTTGCTTATCATCTTAATCACCATTGTTTTATCTGCATTTTTTTCAGGTATGGAAATCGCTTTTGTTTCTGCAAACAAATTGCGGCTTGAACTGGACAAAAAGTCCCCCCCCCTAAGTTCTAAGATACTAAAGATGGTTACTGCCGATGCAGGGCATTACATAGCCACAATGCTGGTAGGCAACAATATAGCTCTGGTTATATACGGTATAGCATTTGCCAGCCTTCTTGAACCTGTGTTTCAAAATTTCATACAGTCAGAATCGTTAATCCTTTTGTTGCAAACCGTTGTTTCAACGCTCATAATCCTGTTCTTTGCCGAGTTCTTCCCAAAAACACTTTTCCGTATTTTCCCGAATACCACCTTAAATATTTTTGCCCTGCCATTGGCCCTTTTTTACATTGTTTTTTACCCGGTAACAAAAATTACAATAGGGATCACAAACTCCATTTTAAAGATATTCCTGAAAACAGAGGTAAAAGGCTCAACAAAAGACATTGTTTTTGGGAGGATCGATCTGGACGAGTTTGTTAACGAAAATGGTGTCAAAGGAGCTGATAAAAAAAAGAGTATCAAAACCGAGGTGAAACTTTTTAAAAATGCCCTTGATTTTTCAAAAGTAAAACTCAGGGAAATTATGGTACCCCGGACAGAAATGGAAATGTTGGGTATTAATGGAACGATAGACGAGCTGCGGCAGAGGTTCGTAGAAACCGGCTATTCGCGAATATTGATCTTCGATGAAAATATCGACAATATCGTGGGATATGTCCACACTTCAGTTATTTTTAAAAACATGGATTCAATAAAAGGCCATATCCAAAAAGTTTTAATTGTGCCAGAGTCGATGCCTGCCAACAAATTGTTAAGTACTTTTATCCAGGAACACAGGAGCATAGCTATTGTGGTCGATGAGTTTGGGGGGACTTCTGGCATGGTAACCAGCGAGGACATACTGGAAGAAATATTCGGGGAAATAGAAGACGAACATGACACAAGCGATATAATTGAGAAAAAAGTAAAGGAAAACGAATACATTTTTTCGGGACGCGCCGAAATTGATTTATTAAATGAAAAATATTTTTTTGAACTTCCCGAAAGTGAAGAATTTGAAACCCTTGCAGGCCTGATACTTTATCACCACGAAAGTATCCCGAAAATAAACACGGTAATAAAAATAGATAAGTTCCGGCTAAAGATACTAAAAGCTACCAGTACAAGAATAGAATTGGTAAACCTCACACTGCAGGTTGATTGAAATAAATTGTTATCTTCGTAGCTCGAAAAAATAAAATAAAAAATAATAAAATTATTGTTATTCAATGGCAACGTTACAAAAGATTAGGACGAAGGCAGGATTGTTGGTGGCAATTGTTATTGGACTTTCACTTGCCGCTTTTATTCTTGGCGACATGTTTCGATCAGGAAGTTCAGTATTCCGCAAAAACCAACTTAGGATAGGCGAAATTGACGGGAAATCAATCCAATACCCCGATTTTCAGCAAGAGGTTGAGAAACTTGCTGAAATTTATAAAATGAATACCCGGCAGTCGCAACTAGATGAAAATACATGGGTACAGTTACGTGAACAGACCTGGCAAAATTTGATCAACGAAAAAGTTATGGGCGATGTTTACGATAAGCTTGGAATTGCCGTTAGTCCCGATGAGCTTTTCGACATGCTACAGGGAAGCAACCTCCACCCTATAGTCCAGCAACTGTTCAGGAACCCTAACACCGGGCAGATAGACAGAAATGCCATAGTTTCTTTCCTTAAAAACCTAGATACAGGGGTTGACCCAGAACAACGACAGTATTGGCTGCACCTTGAAAAACAGATTGTTAAGGACAGGGTACAGACCAAATACAGCAAAATGGTCGGCAAAGGTTTGTTTGTAACCAGCGAAGAAGCGCAAAGCAGCCTCTCCGCCAGGAATAAACAAATCAATTTCGATTATGTATTGTTAAGCAATAGATCAGTTGCAGACAGCCAAGTAGTTGTCACCCCAAAAGATTTAAAACATTACTACAACGAACATAAAGAAAGTTACAAGCAGGAAACAACACGCAGGATAGAATACGTTAGCTTCCCTGTTGAACCATCTAAAGCAGATTTTAAAAGTGCCGAAGAATGGATAGACGATATTAAACCTGATTTTGGCTCGGCAACAGACAATGTCCAGTTTGTAAATTCAAATTCTGACCTAAGTTTCGATGACACCTGGTTCAAACAAGCAGATCTCCCTGAAAATATCGGCAACTGGGTTTATGAAGAAAAGGCCGACACAAACGATGTCCTGGGACCTTATTTTGAAGATGGAGCTTATAAACTGGCAAAACTCAATACTATTGGGATGTTGCCGGATTCTGTTGAAGCACGCCACATCCTCCTCAGTGCAAATACGCCGGCCGAGGGCGCTGCCATGAAAACCCTGGCGGATAGTTTAAAAACCGCCATTGAGGACGGTAGCGACTTTGCCACGCTTGCACGCAAATATTCAAAAGATCAGGGGTCTGCAACCCAGGGAGGGGATTTGGGCTGGTTCAAGCGAGGACAGATGGTAAAACCATTTGAGGAAGCTGCATTTAGCAACAAAGTTAACGAAGTGTCTGTTGTCGCCTCTCAATATGGCTTCCACGTAATCCAAACTACTGCGCGCGGGAAACTCTCAAAACAGGTACAGGTCGCATTTCTTGTGAGAAAGGTACAGCCAAGCACACAGACTTATCAAGACACTTATGCCCAGGCAAGTAAATTTGCAGGGGAAAATACAGACAGGGAAGAGTTTGATGCTGCAATTACCGAACAAAAACTGGCCAAAAAAGTTGCAAATGTTGGAGAAAACGATCGTATGATAGTAGGCCTGGAAAACCCGAGGCAATTAATCCGCGCGGCATACGGAGCTGAAGAAGGTGATATTATCCTGAGCCAGGAGGAGACCCCTATTTTTGAATTGGGGGATAACTTTGTAATTGCTTTATTGGCACATGTAACGGAAGAGGGTATTGCTCCGTTGGAGGAAGTACATGCACGGGTAGAACTTGCTGTGCTAAAAGAAAAAAAAGCTGGATTGTTAAAAGAAAAAGCTACTGCAGCCCTTGAAGGGGACTCAGACTTGCACTCAATAGCTGGCAAATTAAATACTACTGTTGAAAAAGCATCAGATATTAATTTCAATTCGTTCCAGTTATCCGGTGTCGGGTTGGAGCCTGCAGTTATAGGCACAGCTTCGTCTCTCGAAGTAAACCAGGTTTCGAAACCAATTGTCGGGAACAACGGCGTATTTATAGTACAGGTCACATCAGTCAACAACCCAGAAAACATGCAGGATGTAGCCTCTGAACAAAACAGGTTGGCACAGAGCATTTCGTACCGTACAGGCTCTCAGGTCATTAAGGCTCACGAAGATGCTGTTGAAATTATAGATAAAAGGTCTAAATTTTATTAAGATCTGTAATTCTAGAAAATTACGACATGAAGGTTATTGACACTATAAACCAGGCTCAAAGTACCGTTTTTTCTTTCGAACTTTTGCCCCCGTTAAAGGGGAACGATATTTCCCGGCTCTACCAAACCATAGAAAGTTTAACCGAGTTCGCCCCGAAATATATTAACCTCACCACCCACCGCGACGAGGTTGAGTTTAAAGAAATGCCTGATGGGTCAATAGCCAAACGTACAGTGCGCAAACGCCCTGGCACAGTGGCAATTGCTGCTGCAATCCAACATAAATACGGCATCCCGGTTGTCCCGCATATTTTATGTGGCGGATTTACCAAAAGCGAAACGGAACATGTCCTAATTGATTTGAATTTCCTTGGGATAAATAATGTTTTAGCCCTTCGTGGCGATGGGATAAAAGGGCAATCAGTTTTTCGCCCAACTGAAAACGGGCATGCAAATGCCAGCCAGCTGGTTAAGCAAATAAAAGATTTAGCTAAGGGAAAATACCTGGAAGATGACCTGAAAAACAACACGCCGCTCGATTTCTGCATTGGGGTGGCAGGTTATCCTGAAAAACATTTTGAGTCACCAAATATGGATCAGGATATGGCATACCTGAAACAAAAGGTAGACGAAGGGGCAGATTACATTGTAACCCAAATGTTTTTCGACAACCATGTTTACTACGATTTTGTGGACAAATGCCGCAGGGGGGGGATTACCGTGCCAATTATCCCGGGGATAAAACCGATCGCCCTTAAAAACCAACTGACAGTCCTCCCAAACATCTTCAGCATAGATTTACCACAGGAACTGGCAAGCGAGCTGGGCAAGTGCAAAAACAACGAAGATGCCCGCCGGGTTGGTACAGAGTGGGCTATCTTTCAATCGAAAGACCTGGTTGCCAACAACGTGCCTTCGTTGCACATTTACACCTATGGGGTTTCTGATAACGTAAAAGAAATTGTAAAAACCGTATTTTAATACCCGAACAACTATTTTTATATGTAGTTAACCAATATAACTTTTCAAACAGCTCCCCGCTTCCCCTGCGGGTTTTTGTTTTTTTATGTCCCGCCCCGGGCATTCCTCCAAGTACCTGTTGTCCCAACTATTTTTTATCCCACCATATAGCACAGTATGGTTTAAATGGTTAAATACTTTACATTTGAAAAACCTTTTTAAAATGAGGTGGTTGATAAATATATTAAGGCAATAATTAAAAAACAGACATAATGGATTACGATGTAATTATTATTGGTAGCGGCCCAGGTGGGTATGTAGCCGCTATCCGTGCTTCACAACTCGGGTTAAAAGTAGCAGTTTTGGAAAAAGAAAATATCGGAGGCATATGCCTAAACTGGGGGTGCATACCAACCAAATCGTTACTTAAAAGTGCACAAGCACTTGAATATGCGAAACATGCTTCCGACTACGGGGTTTTAGTCGAAGGGGAAGTAAAACCCGACTTTGCCGCAATGGTAAAACGGAGCAGGGATGTTGCAGAAGGGATGAGCAAAGGCGTACAGTTCCTTTTCAAAAAGAACAAAATTGAGCTGTTGACAGGGTTTGGTAAGTTAACAGGTAAAAATACGGTTGAAGTTGCCGGCATTTCGGGCAAAAAATCTTCATACACAGCCAAACATATTATTTTGGCAACAGGAGCGCGCTCTAGGGTATTGCCCAATTTGCCACAGGATGGCAAAAAAATCATCGGTTACCGCAAGGCGTTGACATTGGAGCAACAACCCGAAAGCATGGTTGTTGTAGGCTCGGGCGCCATTGGCAGCGAATTTGCTTATTTCTACCAGTCAATTGGCACAAAAGTCACACTGGTAGAATTTATGCCGACACTGGTGCCAAACGAAGACATAGAAGTTGCGAAACAACTGGAACGCTCTTTCAAAAAAATTAAAATGAAAGTATTGACATCCTCTTCTGTTGAAAAAGTTGACACAACGGGCGAAAAATGTAAGGTTACTATAAAAACCCCAAAGGGCGAAGAATCTGTTGAAGCCGATATTGTCCTATCAGCCGTTGGGATTACACCAAACACCGAAGGGATCGGGTTGGAAGAATTAGGTGTTGAAACAGACAGGGGACGTGTAAAAGTTGATGAGTTTTATCGCACCAATATTGAAGGGATCTATGCCATAGGCGACATCCTCTCTGGCCCTGCTTTGGCACATGTTGCATCGGCAGAAGGCATTGCCTGTGTTGAAAAAATTGCAGGATTAAGCCCTGAACCTGTTGATTACGGCAATATCCCAGGATGTACTTACACAAACCCGGAAATTTCATCGGTAGGGATGACCGAGGCTAAGGCAAAAGAAGCCGGTTACGAAATAAAAGTGGGCAAATTCCCATATTCGGCAAGCGGAAAGGCCAGTGCCGCAGGGCAAAAGGACGGTTTCATAAAACTGATTTTTGATGCCAAATACGGAGAACTCCTTGGCGCACACATGATTGGCGGTAACGTTACTGAAATGATTGCGGAAATGGTCGTTGCCAGGAAACTTGAGGTTACCGGGCATGAGTTGCTCAAAACAATACACCCCCACCCAACTATGAGCGAGGCGGTTATGGAAGCAGCAGCAGCAGCTTACGATGAGGTGATTCATTTGTAATTATTGTTAAATATAAAGTTCAAAACCCGGAGGATAACCTTCCGGGTTTTTGTTTTACATGAAAATCGACGAAACGATTATTTTATTCGAAAATTCCATAAACACCTGAATATCAGAAAGAAAGTTTTGTTGTTTGAGATTTAATTATAAATTTGTCCCCTCAAATACAGCTTACACACTGAATTAATATTTCATCGGAAGATTTCAAGATTTAGGGCAACATATTTTAAATTAAACTTTATACAAATGAAAAAACTATCATTCTTTGTAGCATCTATTATGCTTATCCAGGTAGCCTTCGCCGGAGGTATCTTGACCAACACTAACCAAAGTGCCCAGTTTATACGTATGTTGTCGCGAAATGCGTCAGCCGACATCGATGGGGTTTATTTTAATCCGGCCGGATTGGTTAAAATGGAAGATGGTTGGCATTTTGCTTTCCATAGCCAGACTATTTTTCAGGATAAAACAATAGATACCAAATTTTCATTACTGAATGATGGTTATTATGTTGGAAAAGTAAACGTGCCTGTTTTCCCTTCTGCTTTTGCTGTTTATAAAAAGGACAACTGGGCTTTTTCTTTCGGGTTTGGCCCGAATGCAGGAGGTGGGTCTGCCGATTTTGACAACGGGCTGCCCTCTTTCGAGATCCCGATCTCCAAAGTTGCACCTGCTCTTTCGGGCTTGGCACAAATCAATGAATCGTGGGATGTTACAGGTTATGATGCAGATTTGTCGTTCACAGGTACTTCTGTATACTGGGGCATCCAACTGGGGGCAACATATAAAATCAACGAAAAATTTTCTGTTTACGGCGGCATTAGGTATTTGCCGTCAAAAAATGTTTACGAAGGGAGCATTAAAAATATACAACTGGAGGTTGCCGGGCAATATTACAAAGCATCCGACTGGCTTTCGGCAACAGCCACAACTGTTAGCGGGTTGGCATCAACTGCCAGCGCGGCATCAACAAATTTAAGCAATACTGCAACCCAACTGCAGGCGTATATCGATGCAGGCGCAGGCTCTTACACCCTTGCCCAATTAGAAGGAGCCGGGCAGATTACTGCATCAACGCGTGAGGCAATTGAAGGAGGATTGACAAATCTGGGGGTAAGCCAAGAGCAGATTGCAGCAATGGACATGGCACAAATACAGGGGACTTATTCAACTGCTGCCACGACTTATGGCGAGCAGGCAGCTGTTTTGGCCGGGACCGCCACTACACTGGAAGAAACTTCCGGGCAATTAGGCGACAAAGAAGTCGATACCAAACAAACCGGCAACGGTTTTACCCCCATATTTGGGCTACAGTTTTCCCCCACCGATAATTTGGACATTGCCATAAAATATGAAATGAAAACAGCCCTTAACCTAACCAATGATACCGAAGTAGACGATTTTGGCATGTTCGCAGATGGAGAAGAAACAGAAAATGACATTCCAGGTATCCTTGGGGTCGGTATCGGTTACCGGCCTTTTGACTGGTTGGAAACCCAATTTTCGTACACCGGTTACTTTAACAAAGCTGTTGACTGGGGTTTTAACACCAGGTATTTAACTGACGGGGAACAAGTTCATAGGGACGTAGACAAAAATGGGTATGAACTAGGGCTCGGGCTGCAATTTAACCTGAATGAAAAATTTGCAATCAGCACAGGTACCCTTTACGGCAATATGGGGGTTGCCAATATCTATCAAAGCGATTTCAGTTATAGTAACCCGTGTTTTACAATTGGGGGAGGGCTTATGTGGAAGATAACGGACAAGCTGGTTTTTGATGCCGGGATCTCAAACTCTTATTACGAAGACCAAACAATTACTTTTACCGATTCTGATTATGGAAGCTACATAGAAACATTGGGAAAAACCACACTGACCCTTGCAGCAGGGATTTCTTATAGCATTTTTTAAAAGGCTGATATTCACGGGGTGTTTAAAAAGCTGAAAACATTCGCAAAAAATGCAAAACAAAAACACTAAAAAGCACAAAGAAGTATAAACCAATTACTTAAACTTTGCACTTTTAACCTTAGCGTTTTTTGCGTGGGATAGGCTTTTTAGGCACCCTTGTGGATGGATGCCTTATCTCAATGCCGCCGCTATATTTGAAAAAACCATCTCAAAACATTTGTCTACCATAACCGATTTGTCCGGTTTTAGGATGGGAAATGGGTTTTCATGTGTATACTCATATGGGAAATCAATTGTATGAAGCTGGAAAGCGATTTTCTTACGGTCGCTCTTAAAAACCTCAGTAATATGGTTTGCAGGGATTACCTGATCCTTTAAGAGCCCGATTGCCGTAATTTTTTCTGACAACCTTGAAATACTTTTCTCTTTTAACCTTGAAAACGAAGGGATAGGGATCATCGCTTTAAACGACTTTAATACAGGGTGCAACTGGTGCGGCAAATACTTTCTCACCCCTTTTTTAGATCTGCCTTCGAAATTATATAAATAAAACTCGTTCAGGTTCTTGTAAGCCAGGTTGTCCATAATAAACTTCGAAGTCCCGCTCATATTATTAAAGGTGGCACCCCCGCAAAACAAAACGGCTTTTGAACTGCTTAAAAGTTTTTTTGGGTTCGACATAAACATGATCTGGGTGAGAAATGCACCAATTGAATACCCAAAAAAATTGATCCTTGTATTTTTCTCAAGTAGGGGGCAGCCTCCTTTTTTTATTTGTACCAAAAGCCGGATCAGATCGTGTGCGCTTTGTAGGCCGCCACGGGAGAAACGCATCGGATCTTCGGTCAAACGGTTGCTAAGGGCAACATTCACAAACGAAGCCTTGTCTATATCCTGATGGTTGTTTTTCCTAGAACTTACTAAATGGTTCATTGCCCTCGGGTCGCTCCATTCTTTCTTCCCACGGTTCATGTGAAAAGCCAAAGGGAAAAGGATTATGGTGCTGCCTGTTCGTTCTGACAAATATGTTGCCCAAGTTAAATACTTATTCCAGTCGCGTTCGTTTAACCCGTGCAGCAATATTATGGCCTGGTTGTTTTTTCTGCCCACAGGTGCAAATACCGGATATTTAAAATACCAGTTTTCCGAGATCTCCGAGTCTTTAACACTATATTCATTCTGAAAAATATCCTCCTTTAGTGAGGATGTTTGAAAAGAAGAATGGAACTCAAGGTTCCTGATATGTGTTTTAACCCCAGGGATCTGGATATAATCCTTTTCAAGTGAAAAAAGCCCGGTAAGTTGTTGGTGTAAATACGTATAATCCATTTGTCTAAAATTTGCAAGTGTGAAATTAGCAGGCTTTTCACCTTGTTGCAAAAGAATGGTATTGTCACCAAAAAACTGGGGCGTATTTTAAAACTGGGGGGGGAGACTGGCTATTATGGGGCGAAATTTATTCGTTAGATTTCTTGATACTGGCAATATTTTATGATTTAAACCTTATTTTTGAAGGAAAATCTCGACTATGCTTATTTGGGAAAAAAAGATACCTGAATTTCTTGTTTTTAAAAGGAACATCGTAAACCGTATTCTCTTTACAGCTGCATTTGCCTTGATTTTTATAAATATTTATGCTCCTTTTGGTGTAAACACATGGTATAATGTAACCAAACTTGAAATTTTTATTTATTCCAGCGGCTTAATCCTTACCGGGATACTGGTTATGGTGATTAGCCGCATTATTATGTTCCAGGTAAGCAAAAAGCGCCGTTTGGATTATTTACAATACGGAAGCTGGGAGATAATGGAAATCGTGACCATGGCACTTGTTTATACTTTGTTAAAGGTATTCTTCCTTCATGAGAAACACGAAATTGTCGATGATTTTATTGTTTCCCTCCAGATTACAGCCCTGGTAGTATTCTTGCCCTACATTATCCTTACCTTATATTTTTCGTGGAAAGACAAAGCACAGAAACTTGAAAACCTTGAACAGCTAAAGGAGGAGAATGATTTAAAAGCTACTAAGCTCCTGCCTTTTTACGATGAAAAAGATGTTATGCGCTTTTCGATCCTCCCCACTGACATACTTTACCTCGAAGCTGCCGACAATTATGTGACAATTTATTTTTTGAACAAGCAAAAGGTCACAAGCTATTTGATACGGAACAGCCTAAAAAAACTGGGAGAATATTTATCTGACTATTCTTTTGTGCGTTGCCACCGTTCATTTGTTGTTAATTTCGATAAAGTTAAACTCATCAGGAAAGAAAAAGATGGGCTAAAGCTGGAAATTGATGCCCCTTCCGAATTGGTGATCCCTGTTTCTAAAACATATTCGCAGGGGGTATTGGACGAATTTGTGAAAACGGGCAGTTGATTTAAAGAAAAAGCTGCCCGGAAATACGGGCAACCTTTATAGACTAACCTGATATTAAAAAACAAAAAATACGGTTAATGGTAGATATTAATCATTCAAATCAAAAATACAGGAGTAGGTCTCATCATTGGCCATTTTAGCCTTAAGCACGAATTTTGTTTTCCCCTCCCCCAGCAATGGGCTTAAGTCGAAGCGCAACTCTTTCGTAAACCAGGCTTCGCACATATCGCCGTTTGCATCGTGCCGTATCAAGAAGGCAGGCATGCTGGCGTTGCCCGTTTCCCACATGTGCATGCGAACAAGGCCGATAGAGTGTTCTTGGCAGCCTCCTCCGTACGAGAGTTTTATTTGCAGGCAATTCCCGTCAACAAAAACTTCGTGTATGTAAACCGGGTCGCATGCCAGGCTGTCGTAATTGTTGTCATATAAATCAGCATAAGCCGCACAACTCAATTCTTCTATATAAGAAACATCGCTGGCAATGCCGCAACCGCAGGTTGGGATAACGTTGTCCAGCTCGGTGTATTCGACCAAAACACGTTGCCCCTGCGAAAAAGTAAAACCCTCTGGGTAATAGAGGGGCTGGATTTGCCCCCCGTTGTCGAGTTCAATTACAATGCCGCAACTGCCAACGCCAGAATAATCCACCACATTACCACTTTCAGTTAACGTTACCACATCCTCTTCCCTACAGGAGCTAAACAAAAAAACAGCAAATATTAATATGATTAATAATTGTTTCATGGCATTTTGTTTCTGTTAAACAGTAACGAAAAACCGGGCCTTTTATTTCATCTGTTATGCCAGTTTATTCATATACAGGTTTTTTAACAGTCCCCATAAACAAAACAGCCCCGGTGCTTTTCTCTGTAATGGCAAACATGAAAGGACAGTTGACATAAAACGGGACATAGCCTTCTCCCCCTCCTATCGATGTTAGTTCTATAGCAACAACAGTTACAGCGGCAGCTTCGGTCCCTTCTTCGTTTACTTCTATAAACGATTTGTGCTTTACATAGTCGATGTTCAAACCACCACCTTTGTTTATACCCGTAAAGTCGGCATTGCTTGAAAATGCAATCGACATCCCCATTTCCGACAATACGTTGTTCAACGTAATTTCATATTCATATTTAAATCTGGGCAATGCGATGTCAACATTTGCTTCGGCAAAGCTTTCCATCCACGCTTGCCAATTTTCCTCGTCCAGCACTTCGGTCACGTCCTGCAATGTTTTGCCGGTTTCTGGGAGAAAAACGTACATGTTGTAGTTCCCCTGCCCATAAGGCAATTCAACTGCGCTGAACAAGTCATTGTTTAAATAATTAACCGTATTGGTTTGTAGCATAAAGTCCGTTTGGGTTGTGGATCCATCCTCCAGGTAAAAAACTTTCTTTTCAGTGTCCGACTCATCGAATTCCGCTTTCCATATCCCTTTGAAATAAATGGCATTCAAAAGGAACATCATGTGATCGCCGCTAACGTTGTCCAGTATTTTTTTTATTTTATCGTTGGTCTTGTCTGCCACCCAGCCGTTTATGATGTCAACCGCACCGTCCGAGCCAAAGTCCAAAGCCGAAACCTCCGCATCGTAATAGTTTTCGTTTGTCGTTATAAAATCCTGTTCCACGGAGAAACCTTCGCGGCAATAAATGGCATTGGCGATTTGAAGCAAAACTTTTTCATCCAGCGATCCTAACGCATTCACCAAAGTTTGGTACGATGAGTTGATTTCATCGGCCGTAAGCCCATAAACTTTCAGTGTTTTTTCCATGGCTGTTTTGGTTTCGCCGTCAGCTCCGTTGTAAGTCATTGCCAGGGCAAGGCTCACGCTCAATGGCGAAACCATAATATTGTCACAATCAGTTTCCGAGGCGAAAACGTTTTGGAAAAGTTCGAAACCAAACTTGTTATCAGCGTCCACTATCTGGGCCGCCTTTTCGTTTAACTGTATCTCTTTGAATTCCCCACCTCCACCGGTGAGTGTTTCTTCTTCCCTGCACGAATAGAGGAGCAGGATTGCAAAGGCAAGAAAAGTTACTGTTGTTATTTTCATAATAATGTATCTTTACGTTAAAATATAAACCCTGAACTAAAGATGGGTTAATATAGAAAGGGTTGCGTGTAACTGAAAAAAGAATCATCACCAACGCAACCTTTTATATCGAAGCCTCATCTGTATAATTGTTGTATATGTTTTAAACAATAGCATAAAGAATTAAGGTTAAACGTTAATAAAAAGATAATCTTAATTTTGAAGGAATATTTATAGCCTGATTTGGAAGACCTTAAAAATATTATAAAAGCTTGTGCCTCGGGCGATGTGCATGCGCAGGGAAGACTGTACAAGATGTTTGCACCCAAAATGTACGGTGTTTGCCTGCGTTATTCAAAAGATGCAACCGAGGCAGAAGATAACCTTCAGGACGGTTTTTGTAAGGTCTTTGCAAAAATAAAAAGCTTCAGGCACGAAGGTTCTTTTGAAGGTTGGGTCAGGCGGATAATGATAAATGTTTCGCTGGAAAAGTTCAGGAAACACAACATTATGCACCCTGTAAAAGATATTTCGGTTTATGACAACCGGCATATATCGGAAAACATCTTGGATAAGATCTCTGCGGAGGAACTGGTTGGGCTTATCCAGCAACTCCCGCCAAGATACCGTATGGTTTTTAACCTTTATGTGATGGAAGGTTTGAGCCACAAACAAATCGGCAGGGAAATGCAGATATCTGTCGGGACTTCGAAATCGAACCTTGCCAGGGCAAGGGATATTTTAAAACGTAAGGTGAGGGAACTCTACAAAGATGTTGAATCAAATGAGAATTTTTCAGCATGAACATGAATGAACAAAATATTGACAAAGCCTTTCGCGAGAAACTTGACGGTTTTTCGCCACAACCACCTTTGCATATCTGGGACAACATACAGGGGCGGTTACAGGCACAAAAAAGGAGGCGCAGGATCGTAATCCTTAGCCGTATAGCGGCAGCGGCAGTTGTGGCGCTTGCATTTTTTGCAGGCTGGCAGCTTAATGAAGAGTCTGATAAAATCATCCCAGAACAAACAGAAACACGCACAGGCTGGCCTGCACAAACACAAAAGGGAACGGACAGGGATATGGCAAAAGGCGAAAATGCAACTTCAATACAAATAAAAACAGAAGAAGGCAAGAACCCAAAAGAGAAACTTTTTTTGAGCAAAAATAATGCGGTAAAAAATATCGCCACTACAAACAAAGGCAGGGAAGTTGCCACAGCTGGCCTGCAAACAAAGGAAACACTTATGCCTGACAGGGCAGGAGAAAATAAAAATAACGGTTCCGGCATAAAGCCCAATTTGGAATTGCTCGACAAGATAAACGCTTTTTTTAAGGAGGACTCTGAAAACAAGTTGCACGTAAAACACAAAACAAGCCGGGAAAATGCAATTAGCGATTATGATAGGATTTTGATCGCGGAAAACATTAGCAAGCTGAGAAACAACAAAAAAGAAAAACGTAAATGGAAAATCGGGATGAATGTTGCCCCAGGTTACTCTTCGCAAACAACCAATTATTCTGAAGATTATTCAAGTTCAATGACCTATTCAGGAAGGGAAGGGAATGCAGATATTTCCGGGGGGCTGTCGGTGCAAATGAAAGCAGGGAAAAGATGGAGCATCGAAAGTGGCCTTTATTATGCACAAAACGGGCAACGTTCTTCAAACTACAGCAAGTCAGACCGAGGTGAAATTGCTTACAGTCCTGCCTCTGCTGATGAAAACCTGTACCTTAACACCTATTTTAACACGGCAATAGACCTTACTGGAGGGCAGGCAGCAATGAACAGCTCGGCAGGGGTTATCCAGTTTGCCCAAATACCCGAAGGGGTATACCTGGCAGAAGGATTGGACAAAGCAGTATATGCATATTCCAGTTCGTTGCTGACAGATGGCAATTTCTCCCAAATTTTTGACCTTGTGGAAATCCCCCTATTCTTCAGGTATTCGTTAGTAAACTCGAAGGTTGGCGTTGAACTGTTGGGAGGGTTAAATGCAGGAATAATTGCCGGCAACAATGTTTATATGGATACCGGCAACGGCTCCCAAAACGTTGGGAAAACAAGCGATATTTCACAGGTCAACCTCTCTGGCACTATTGGCATCGGATTAAATTATGCACTAAACAAGCGTATTTCTTTAGCAGTTGAACCTCGGTTTAACTACTACTTAAATTCCGTCAACAAAAACCCTGACATCGATTTCCACCCATACCGGATCGGGATCTACACTGGGGTATATTATAGTTTTTAACGAAAATATAAAAGGTGGTCCAAAAGTTAAACCGCCCATCGCCAATATTGCCAAACAAAGAAAAGCAAAACCCATAAAAATCTACAAATTAACCATTTAGGGCTTGCCCCCTTTGCAAAAAATTTTAGCGCGACTTTACTTCAGCCGTCTAAGGGCTTTGTTGGGGGGGGGTGTTATATGAAAAAACATGCCCCTACCGTATAATATCCCCAAAGAAGATGCTGTTCATAAACATTTTATATGTGCCCAGCCAGAAGCCCCTGAATGTTATGTTCTCGTAGAAACTTATGACATTTCCCCGTCCGGCAGATTGTACGGAAACTGCCGGTGCATTTTTTAACCGTTCCAGGTTTTTTTCATATACGTAACCGCTAAGGTAAGGATCGGAGGTGAATTTCACCGGCTCTGAGTATTTAATGCCTAATGTTTCGGCAGCCAATGTCCCCGTTTTAAAAACAGGGATGTTTTTTCTTGCATACCCGTAACAAAGTGGGTGGGTAATGTCCATTTCCAAATTTAATATTATCCCGCTGATGGAATTTATGTTATGTTCTTTCGACCTGTCAGCATAAGAAAAATTAAAAGTTGTATCTTTTTCTGCCTCTTTTTTGAATTTGGTTTTCCCCATCCCGTTATTTGCAGCCCAGGACGATGCTTCCCCATATGCAACTAAAGTACCCCCGCCTTGCACCCATGATTTAATCTTTTGCGCATTGGGAACGCTGATGTCCCTGTACGATCCCCCCGGCAGTATCAAAGTTGTATATTGGGCAAGGTTTACCGAACGTAAGTCTCCTGCCTCTACCATGCAGATAGGTATTTTATATCGTTGGTCGAACATGTGCCATATTTCCCCGGCATCGTTTGAACTTGTGCCACCCCCTATAAGCATTAGTACTTGGGGGCGTTTTAAAACATAAAAGTTCCCGCTCCCCAGGTCAATACCTTCAGGAGAAAGCCCTGTGCCCATGCCATAAAAATCGACCCCAGTGCTTTGCGCCACGTTGCTTACCAAGCTAAAAACCTGACCCTCATCCAATTTTTGCCCGCTCACCGGGATCAATACAGTGCCGTAAGTAAATCTTTCGTCCCCCCCATCAATATTGAAGCATAATTCTTTTGTGGCAACTTTGGTAATCAGTCCGGCTTCCTGTAAGGCATATAAGGCCTTAGGGGCAAAGAAACTGTTCCAACGGAAAAGGTAAGCGAGCTTGCTTTCCCCCCCTATTATCTCCCCTTCAATTTTTTTTGCATGAAACTCCTCCCCTGTTTGCCCAATGGCTTTCGCCGCAGTAACTTTGGCAAAAGGGATGTCGTAGGCATAGGGCATGGTCCATGTAGTAACATCGTAGAAAGAACTGTCGGTAAATGTAGTCGCTTCATCGAAAAATGATTTGATGAACCTGTAATTTGTTTGTTTCAGCGGTACAATGTACGACTGCTTTGCTTTATATATCACGCCATTTTCCGTAATGTCTTTTGGGTTTTCATATACTTTTATCTGGTGGCAGTTTAGCAGGTCTATAAACATCTGTGTCTTTACCATGTCGTTGTTGTCACCAAATACATAAGCTTTGACCGGATCTTTGCCTGCAAGTTCAAATGCTTCTATATTATTTTCTTTCTGCAAGTCAAGTAGTTCATCTTTTAAATCCATTGCCGCCTCCAATGTAGAAAGTGTAACGGTAAACTGGTTGCGTATACCGAAAGCAAAGCTGTTTGTCCCGTTTATGGTGTTACGTGTACGCCCCCTGATGCTGGCCTGTTCAAAAAGGATGCCTATACTGCCGTTTACATCGGGATATGTAGAACCTTTGCCAACATAATAGTCATCGAAACTTTCTTCAGAGTAGTAAGCAGAGCCTATTTTGTCGAGGAATTTGGCATGGTAGCTGGCTATCTTATGTGTCAGTTCATAGTTCTTTTCCGGCGTCAGCGGATTGTTCCTGCTTGGTATGCCAGGCTGGAAGAAAAATGTTTTGCCCGCGCCCATTTCGTGGTGGTCGGTAATTACATTTGGCTTCCATTCATAAAATTTGGCTATCCTGCCGCGGCTTTCAGGGTTTACTATTGGCAGGTAATCGCGGTTCAAATCGAACCAGTAATGGTTCCTGCGCCCGGCAGGCCATACTTCGTGAAACTGGCGTGACTCTGGGTTGCCCATCGGGACATAACTTTGGTGCATGTTGGCCCATGTGCTGTGCCTTGTGAAACCATCGGGGTTTAAGCAGGGGTCAACCAAAATTATGGCACTGCTTAAAAGTTGGTCTATTTTATCGCCCGTGGCCGCAGCAAGATAATAAGCTGTCAAAACAGAAGAGTTGCTTGCAGTTGATTCATTCCCGTGTATCCCGTAGCCTAAGATCATTACCAGCGGTACATCTTCCGATTTCAGATCCGAACCGTTTTCTGAAAATGAATTGTGCAGTTTTTTTAATCCTTCCAGCTTCCCCTGGTTGCTTTCCAACGTGAAAATCATGTGGACTAAGGGGCGGTTTTCATAAGAGCGGGCATATTCCTGTATTATTGCCCTGTCCGACAGCCTGTCAATCTCATGCAGGTAACTTAATATTTGTTCATGGTTAAGGTGCCAATCACCGATTTTTTGACCGAAAAATTCTTCCGGGGTCGGAATGTCTTTATTATAAACGACATCTTTGGGCAAGAAATAATCCATGCTCTCCTGTGCCAAACCGGTAAAAAAAATGCTGCTAAATAGTAAAATGCCTAATATATGTTTTTTCATTATCAAAATAGTTTTTAATGTGCTGCCACAGAAATGACAAATATTTTTGTTCTCAAGAATTTACGAAAATAGGGAAAAAAGACATCGCGTAATCTTATTGGCGGCTATTTCATTGGAATGTTATCGTATTGTAAAACTTTTGTTGGAAAATACAGGAAAATGGCAATTGCAGCCAAGGGTGAAAGATGACAGTGCCCTGTTTTAAAAACTAACCTGACTTGGAGAAACAAAACCCCTGCGCATAAACAGGTCTATTTATTCTTGCACGGCCCTAAGGTACTTATGGGAACCCATCCGTATTGAAAATAAACATAAAATAACCAACCAGGACATAAACCTGTGTTCGCGCTTGTTGCCGTTATCAATAAAAACTATCTATTTGTTAATTTTCATCGAAAAAACAGCAATAAAAGGCATGAAGTTGCAACATAGATAGAATAATGTTTTTATATTGCAATCCTGTTTATTTCGCAAAATTTTAAGGATTTTATATTTAGAAAGCTTATTTTATTTATTTGGGACTGCACATTAAATAAAAGATTTTGTTGATTGGACATACAGATTAAATTTTGCCTGGCTAAACGGTTTGTGAGTATCTATATTATAGGATTAGCGCACCCAATATAATGTCGGGGGGGGGTGGTACAAGGCCTGCACCTATAAATGCTATTATGGCAAAGTATATGGGGCGTTTCGGAAGGATACCGTTAAGGATTAAAGTCATACCTATTTTTATGTTGCTATAGTAAAGAGTGTTAATTAAGCAGATTAGCAATCTTTACACTAGATGTTGCAAGGGCAAGAACCTTATTTTAATTAAATATATAACACTATGGATTTTCAAAGAAAAAGAAACACTTTACTTTTCATGAAAGGCATGAAGGGTAAATTAATTGCTCTTATTTTGAGCATGATCTTTACGATAGGATCATTGTATGCCCAACAAATTACTGTTACGGGCGTAGTAAATGATTCAAAAGGAGAACCTCTGGTAGGTGCTACTGTGATCGTAAAAGGGGACATTGCCTCTGGTGTGAGCACCAACATCGATGGCCGCTTCACAATAAAGGCAGAAAAAAAAGATATTCTTCAAATATCTTTTATCGGGATGCGCACAAAAGAAATAACAGTTGCAGGGGCAGGTCCTTTGGAAATTACGCTTGAGGACGATTTTGTTGGCATCGACGATGTTATGGTTGTCGCTTACGGGGTATCAAAGAAAAGTACTTTTACCGGCTCTGCTTCTGTGGTAAACACCGAAAAACTTGAAAGCCGTACCGTGACCGACTTTACAAAGGCCTTGGTAAGCAACACTACCGGGGTACAGGTCATGGGCTCGGGGCAACCAGGGACCGACTCTTATGTGAGGATCAGGGGGCTTGGTTCAATGAATGCCTCAAACTCGCCGCTATATGTAATCGATGGAGTGGCAGTAAGCATGACCGACCTATCTCAGTTGTCTAACACCACAACAAACCCGATGGCATCGATTAACCCAAACGACATTGAGTCGATGACAGTCCTTAAAGATGCCGCAGCTGCATCGTTGTACGGCTCCAGGGCTGCCAACGGGGTCATCATCATTACCACAAAAAAGGGTAAAGAGGGTAAACCCAAATTCAACTTTGATTACAGGATAGGGGTTTCAGACCTTCTATACAATGCAGATGTAATTAAAAGCAAAGATGAGTTCGCCGATTGTTGGGTAAAAGCAGAAATGCATTATCAAATGTGGCGTGACAATAGCAAAAATTATAGTGCAATCAGCGACATTTACAATGACCCGGAACAATATAACGAATATCTACAGGATGCCAGGGGCGCTTTTAACTCCTACCATCCCGTAGAAGGCGTAGTTTATGATTTTTGGGGCGACGGCTATGATAAATTTACCGAAACTGACTGGCAAGAGGAAATCATGCGTTCGGGCAACAGGACGGAACATGTAAACCTCTCTGCTTCGGGAGGGAAAAACGGGACAACATACTTTGCGTCATGTGAATATAGCAACACTGATTATGCGGTATTAAACACCGGGCTTAAAAGATATTCAGGAAGGGTAAACATCTCCTCAAAATCTAACGATAAAATTTGGTTCGGGGCAAACATGAACTATTCACATGTGGATCAAAGCGGACCTCAGAACACAAATATGTTTGCGAACCCTGTCAGGGCTGCAAACCAACTAGATCCGCTCAACCCTGTTTATAATTCCGATGGTTCATATAATACTTCTTTCTCGGGCAGTGCCTTGAGTGGCTACAACCCGGTGCAAATTATGAACAAGTCTGATTTTGAAACACTTAGTTACCGTGAGTTGCTAACAGCATGGGCACAGTACAATATTGTCAAGGGGCTATTCTTAAAAACCACATTTGGTGCCGACATCAGAAATACCGATGAAACACGTTGGTACCCTCCAGGAGTTGGGAAAGGGAAATCAGCCGATGGGATATTGGACAAAAATAAGTCGGTAAGAAGGAGGTTGACCACGTCAAACGTGTTGAACTACAACACTACGTTTGCAAAACTGCACAATATCAACTTTTTGGTTGGCTTTGAAGCAGAAAAAACAAAAACTGAACTATGGAGTTCTTCTGCAAGCGGCTTCGAAACAGAATTTACATCTGTCCTTAGCGCGGCTTCTACAATTGAGAGCTTAAGCGGTTATAATTATGCAGATGCCCTTGTCTCTGTCCTGAGCAATTTTGAATATAACTACAACGACAAGTACTATCTCCAGGCAAGTTTCCGCCGCGACGGTTCGTCAAGGTTCCCTCAAGACCGCAGGTACGGCAACTTTTGGTCTGTTTCAGGTTCGTGGAGGCTTAAAAGCGAAACATTCTTCCAGGACATAACATGGCTAGACGATGCAAAACTAAGGGTAAGTTATGGTACAAATGGGAACTTACCAAGCACTGTTTTCTCTTACATTGGCAATTATGTTTTTGGGTATGACTACAATGGCGAATCAGGTGCTGTGGTAAGGAATGTGGAAAATACTTCCTTGACCTGGGAAAAAAATGAGAACTTTAATATCGGCACCGACTTGAGGCTTTTTAACCGGATTTCAACAAGCATCGAATATTACAGCCGCATCTCCGACGGGTTGCTACTTGACAAAGAAATATCAATGATTACAGGCTATACAGACGCTACTGTTAACGATGGGGCAATGAGGAACAGGGGCGTTGAGTTTGACATTAATGCGCTTATTGTAAAACGCAATGATTTCTCTTGGGAAGCAAGCTTCAATACCACATACCTGAAAAACAAGGTAACCTCTATGCCTGATGATGACATTAGCAGTTACACTATTATAAGAGAAGGGGAAGCATACGCTTCGTTTTATCTTCCAGAATGGGCAGGCATCGACAAAACAACAGGTGAAGGGCAGTGGTATGTTTATGATGAAAGCACAGGGGAGAAAACCATCACAAAAGACTCAGATGAAGCCACATACGTAGTCTCAGGCAACAGGTTCCCTCTTTTTTCAGGAGGTTTTGGTTCTACCTTAAATTATAAAAACTTCAGTTTTGACTTTTTATTTGGATACGGGCTAGGGTTTAAAGTCATGGATTATGACGGCGCCCGTTATTTACAAGACAATGGCTACTATCAATATTACACTAAAGAAAGGGCCATACTTGATTCATGGTCTCCCGACAATACATCATCCGACAAACCTCTGTTGATAAGGGGCACAAGAAATGGCAGCCAGTATTCTACCCGGCACATCCATGATGGCGATTATTTGAAACTGAGATCCGTTAAATTGAGCTATAGCGTCCCCGAAAAATTAACAAGGATGATTGGCGGCAATACAAAAGTTACTGTTTATGCACAGGGAGAAAACCTGTTCATAACATGTAAAATGCCTAATTTCGACCCAGAAGTGTCCACTGTGTCTAAACGGTATTTATACAATATGCCGACACAAAGGACTGTTAGTGCGGGGATAAATGTTAAGTTTTAAGAATATTTTTCATCCATATAAATTCAAAAAAAATGAAATTAATAAATAAATATACGCTTATAGCATTGCTCTTTACAATGCTGATAAATTCGGGATGTGACGATTTTATTGATTTATACCCAAGTAATTCAATCTCAGATGCCGACATTTACTCAAGCATCGACATTGCAGGATCGGCATTGGTAGGGCTATACAACGATGTCCAGGCCGGCGGCTTTTTGGGGAGGAATATACAATACCGGGGCGCGATCAAAGGGCCCGACTTTATGTTGCTTACCGGCAGCGGGCAATACTTTGGCCCAGAATACAGATACGATGAAAATGTTTCAAGCTATGGAGAGGCCGGAGATATTTGGGAAAATGCCTTCGAAATGATAAAGGACTGCAACACATTCCTTTATGGGGTACAAGACCTTGCCGAATCTACAGAAAAAGCAGACATGGTTGCCCAGGCAAAAGCACTTAAGGGCATTGCCTACTTTGAATTAACAAAACAATTTTGCTATCCCCCATCTTTTGCTGAAATTGACGAGGGTTACCAACTCGGCCTGCCCATTATAAAAAGCAAAGATGATTATGCCAACGTTTTGCTTAATGGGATGGAAAGATCTTCGCTTTCAGAAACATTTACATATGCAGAAGAGCTGCTGTCCGAGGCATTGGCCGATATTGACCAAGACAGGACAGATGTAATTTACATAACAAAATATGCAATATATGCATATCTGGCAGAAATCAACTTATATCTTGAAAACTGGCAGGAAGTTATCGACTATGGCACCGCCGCCGCTGCCAATGCATCAATGATAGGCAAAGATGAATACCTTACTGCTATCAGGACCGACTGCAACGCCGAGTCAATATTCGAGATAGAAAACACCGTAACTGACGATTTGGGAAGGAACATGCTCGGATATGTACTTGTCCGTTCCCTTGACGAAAACGGGAGATATAATGCAGAAGTTTCGGAAGGTTATGGGGACTCTGGGGCATCAGACGGTTTTATCTCACTCCTACAGGAAAACCCGACAGACATCAGGCTTGAGCTCCTGGGTGAGGACAAAATGAGCAATACCACAGCAACAGACCCCCTCGTCCATGGAGTCAACGGGTATACAACAAGATACTATTATAAATATTTGCCTTATGAAGGCACTACAACACACAACACACCTTTAATGAAAGTGCCTGAAGTTTTTCTGATGATATCAGAAGCATACTCTGAACTTGGGAGCAACGATGCCCTGGCCCTTAGTTATCTTAACAAGGTATTTGAAGAGCGTACGGGCGAAACATTGGCAGGCCTCACCGGAGATAACCTTAAAGATGCCATATTTAATGAAAGGAGGAGGGAACTTGCCCTTGAGGGGGTTGCAATATGGGACTACCTTAGGAAAATGAGGAGTTTTACCCGCGATGACTCCCATAATACTGTTTTGACTATTGACCCGACAACAGAAGCGGGGAGGGAATCTGACGACTTCCATAAAGTTGTTTGCCCAATCCCCCTCACTGAATTGAACGTCAACCCATTAATCCAACAAAACCCGGGGTATTCATCTAGCAGGGACTAATAAAATCAAGTTTCCTGCCAAGATACGGAGGTGTCCTAAAATTCAATAAGTATTCAATTTATCAATACTTTTTAGGCACCTCCTACTTTCAACAAAAATGAAAAATTAGGTTGTGAGAGATAATATAAATAAGGAATCATTGGGAAGTTTTTCAAGATTGGCATTGCCTGTGTTGTTGGCCTTGTCATTTCTTTTGGCATACAATAACTGCGATGCCCGAAAAAACAAAAAAACAATACAGGTTGCTGTTTTTAATGCTGAAAAAGGAATAGGGAAAAGTGCGCTCAAACTTGTCGCCACGATGACAGGCGAAGAGGGGGGGATATTTAATGTTACCCGTATAACAGGCAAAGAAATACGGGAAGGGAAGCTTGCAGGCATTGATGTTGTTGTTTTCCCGGGGGGATCGGCAAGCCAGGAAAGCAAATACCTTGAAGCCAAAGGCCGTGAAGAAATCCGGAAGTTTATTGCAAAAGGAGGCGGCTACCTAGGGGTTTGTGCCGGGGCCTACCTTGCCACAAACACAAAAGACATTTACCTGCATATACTTGATGCCAAAGTAATAGATCGCCTGCACTGGGCACGCGGGCACGGAGATGTGGAAATCCAATTTTCACCTGCTGGCTCTGACTTTTTTGATTATGACAACGATAAATTGACAATATGCTACTATCAAGGGCCCTTGCTTGGCAGGCCCGAATGGGAAGATCCTAAATTGCCATCTTATGAAAGCCTGGCAATTTTTGCTACAGAGATTGCAACAAAAAACAATGCCCCGAAAGGCATAATGGTTGGGACTTCGGCAATAGTACGCAGCACTTACGGTAAAGGCAGGGTGGTGTGCTTTAGCCCACATCCGGAAAAAACAGAAAACTGTGGATGGATGATCCGCAAAGCGGTAGAATGGCTGGCTAACCGCTAATGCCATAAGGTCCTTAAAAACAATAATGACAATGAAGTTTTTTCACATAAGGATAATTTTATTGCCTCTGGCAATGTTATTTCCTATTGCCTCGTTTGCCCAAGTAAACGAAGAGTGTACAATTGGGGTCGCATGTGGAAATGCGACAAGTGATGGTAGGCCTCTGTTATGGAAAACAAGGGACTACTCATCAGAACCAGACAACGAAGTAAAATATAACACTTCGTACACATACAACTTTGTTTATGTTGGCAATGCAGGCACCAGCACATATTCATGGATGGGGGTAAACGAACATGGGTTCGCAATAGTCAATTCAAATTCAACAGATTTAGAGGACAATAGCAGCAATGGCCCATCCAACGGGGCTTTTATGCGAAATGCCCTGGGGACTTGCCGAACAGTAGCCGAGTTCCAAAGCCTCCTTGACGAAACCAATAATTCGGGCAGGACAACACATTCCAACTTTGGGGTAATTGACACGACTGGTGCTGCGGCAATATATGAGGCTTCAGGTTCTTCTTATTGGAAATACGATGCAAATACTACATCAAAAGGATACGTAATAAGGACAAATTTTGCATTAAATGGCGGCGGTACGGCAGGGACAGAACGCAGCGACAGATCTCATCTTTTAATTAGGCGTTTCAGTAATGGCGACAGCTTAAACTACAAAAGCATATTAAGGTATCAAATGAGGGACTTCACAGGCATTGATGGAGAAGAAGAAATTTCAATACCTTTTGCAAACACATGGGAAGGCAATGAATATGGGTATATTGGCACCAATTTAAGTATTTGCAGGTATTCTTCGGTTTCGGCAGCAGTTATCCATGGCACTAAACCCGGTGAGCCGGCAGGGTTGTCAACAATGTGGGCACTACTGGGAAACCCGGCAACAACCATTGCCGTCCCGTATTGGCCCGTATGCGAGTCCCCCACTGTAGCTGATGGCCCATCAACAGCAAAACTTTGCAACGTGTCACTTGACATAAAGGACGACTTGTTCGACCTCGAAAGCAACAGCCAGTATATCGACACATACAAGCTGCGAGATGGAGAAGGGGGAGGGCTGTGGGCATATACATTCCCTTATGAGGATGAAATATTTTCCGGTGTAGCGTCCCTAATGGAAAAATGGAGAGATTCGTTGCCAACAGGCGAGCTGCAAAACATAGAAGACTCCATTGCTTTGTCCTCATACAAATATTTGCTTGATTTATACGATGGCCAATCATACCTGACAACAGGCATCAACGAAGCACACCTGGCCGAAAACAGCCTGGATGTAAGCGACATACAAATTTTTCCAAACCCTTTTATCTCCGAGATCCATATTAAATTCTATTTGAAATCAGGATCTGATATTCGTATTACATTATGCTCGTTAACGGGGACAAAAATCAACGAGTATCGTTACAAGGATCTATCGCCTGGACACAATGAACTGATAATTAACAACATGGATCAAGCAAAAGGGATAAACATCCTAACCATTAGGACAAACGGCACATCAATTTCTTTTAAGGTAAAATCATTTTCGCAAGATTAATCAACTGTGCTTGCAACAAAAAAACTAATTTTGTTTGTTTAATGGTTAACAGGCAATGAGCATACAACAATCCAGCCGCACCGAATACATCTCACGTATCAACAAGGTTATTCATTACATCTACGAACATTACAATGAGCAAGTAACCCTGAATGCCCTTGCGGGCATTGCCCACTTCTCCCCTTTCCATTTTCATCGCATATTTACCACTATGGTTGGCGAAACGCCTGCCAATTTTGCATTGCGCGTGCGTACCGAAAGAGCAGCTCAGCAACTGAAAGATTTGCCCCGGAAAACGATTTCCGACATTGCTTTTGATTGTGGTTTTAGCAGTATGGCACTGTTTGCACGCACGTTTAAAAAGCATTTTGGGATGAGCGCCACCACTTACCGCAAGCAAGAACAACCCATTGTGGTGAAAAACGGTGTATATTATAGCAAGACCGGTCAACCGTTAAGCAAGAATAGTAAAAGTTACGTTCTAGACAACCACGATCTTTGCACCGTAAACTTTAAACAATTAATGATTATGGACACAAAAGTTGTAGTAAAAGAAATGCCCGAGATGCAGGTGGTTTCTATCCTCCACACCGGAGATTTTTATTTGATCCACAAATCGTACGAAAGGTTGATGCAATTTGCCGGGCCTCGCGGTTTGCTAAAAGGAGACTACCACACTGTTACGGTTTATCACGATGACCCATCGGTAACGGCTATCGAAAAAGTGCGCCAGAGTGCGTGCCTTGTGGTTAACGAAGATGTAAAAGTTGAAGGGGAAATCAACAAAATGACCATCCCCAGAGGAAAATTTGCCGTTGGCCATTTCGACATCGACAAAACCGAACTTTTCGAAGAAGCCTGGAACACAATGTGCGTTTGGCTTACCGAAAGCGGTTACGAACCGGCAGAAGGCCTTTCGTACGAATATTATTACGATGTTGAAGGCGATGAATGCCATCATCACTTCGTCTTTGATATTTGCATCCCGGTGAAAGCCTTGTAAAAACCTTGCTATTAGTAATGTGTTTGTACTGTTAATCCCAATACTACTTTTTGCGTGCAACGATGATGGTGCAGAGTTGAAAGAACCTTATTTTTCTGTATTGGGGATTACATCGGTAAGTATCAACGACTCGGTTTATAATGTTGGTAACGATTTGCACTTGCAAAACACCGACCCTACAATAACTATTTCGGCAGCTGGATTGCAGCAAGCTCAAATGTCCGGCTCATTGACCTACGCCATAATCACACAAGGACAAGATTCTCAGTCGGTAGAGATTACAAGTTGTTATTCCGAAGTTTCGATTGTAAAAACAATTGATTCCGCCAGAATCGAAACTTCAAATAATGAAGTAACTGTTTTAGGGTGCGAAATTACCCGCCCGGGGTATAACGAAGATTTTACTTATCGATTTGGATTTGTGAATTTTGAATAAGTTTTACAATGAAACACGAATGGAGAAAAGCAGAGAAGAACTTCTATCTTCCAAAAAACAAACCTGAAATAATCAACGTTCCAGCCTTCAACTTTTTCACTATCGAGGGCAAAGGCAATCCAAATGGCGATGAGTTCCCCGGATATGTGGGTGTACTGTATTCATTGGCGTATGCGGTAAAAATGAGCGTCAAAAAAGGCATCGGGCCCGAAGGTTATTTCGATTATACCGTTTATCCGCTCGAAGGCGTTTGGGACATCAGCGATGAGGCTAAAAAAGCTAACGCAACAACATTAAATAAAGACGAATTGGTTTTTAAGCTAATGATCCGCCAGCCCGGATTTGTTACCGATAATTACGCCAAATTCATCATCGAAGAAACGAAAAAGAAAAAGCCGCACCCATTATTAGGAAAAATCCATTTTGAGGGAATAACTGATGGATTATGCATACAAATGTTGCACCTGGGCAGTTACGACAACGAGCCAGCATCGTTTAAACATATGGGGGAATTTGCACAACAAAACGGCTATAAACGCACCTCAATGCTCCATCGTGAAATTTATTTAAGCGATGCCCGAAAAACAGATCCCGAAAAATTGAAAACGGTTTTGCGGTTTGGGATTAGAAGATAAACCGCATTGAAGAGAATAAAGAAGTAAAAGAAACAGGATATTTAACATCAACACAATTAACGTAAAGGGGTGTTCCATGCACATTCTTAAAGCCTCGCAAATAAAATTACTTTATTATGCCTTCGGTGATAAATGTTATTGTGTATTTTTGACCATAAATTAAAGAGGTAGATTGTGAAATACATAGAGGGCATTGCATATACTAAAAATATTTCATGAAAAAGATGTCGTGGTTTTAACCAAAGAAGAGAGTTCGGCAAAGGAAATCCTACAGAGTTGCCTTAATCATTTCGGGAGGGAAAAAAGAACTTTTATATTGATTTAACAATATTGATAATTTAAATGCAGGTATCAAAAACAACACAATTTTTATTTGAATGCATATCACCTGAATATTCAGGCGGGGAAATCGAAAGGCTTTCCAACGCTGTTGATTGGGAGAAGTTGCTGGGCACAAGTGTCCTGACACGGACAACGCCACTTATATACAGCAGGTTAAAAGACTCAGGGCTGATTTCAATGTTGCCGGGGGAGGTTCGCGAAAACCTGCAAAAATATTATTATAAAAATCTTCAGAAAAACACTCTGATATACAGTGAATTTGAATCAATATGTTTGCAGTTGAACTCTGTTTCAATTTCACCTATCCTGTTAAAAGGTATTTATTTGGCACAATTTATTTATGAAAATATCTCGTTAAGGCAATTGAGCGATATCGATGTTTTGTTGGAGGGAAAAAATATTGAAGCTGCTGCGCGTACGATATTATCGTTAGGATTCCATTTTAGGGGCATAGGAAAGTCCGATTTCATTTCGCAGTGCCAGGATGCGAAGCACATCCCCATGCTATGTAGCAAACAAGGGGTTAGCATTGAACTACATATGAGAATATTCCGGGACAGCAGTGGGTACCCTATCCCCCGATCGTGTTTTTTTGAGGACTTGCAAACTATAGGATATAACGATGTACATGCCAGCGTGTTCAGTCCCGAATTATTTATTATAAGCTTGTGCTTACACCTCGATGAACATACACAATATGGTAAAATTCATTTTATAGCCTATGTTGACATTGCCTGGTTTTTACATAAAAAAGCCGCTTCATTTAATTGGGGGAAACTAAATTCCTTATGCGCAAAACATTCAATTGGGGAATATGTTTATCCGCATATCCTTATTTCACACACCTACCTTAAAGCACCGGTTCCAGATGACACTGTTCAAATAATGAATAAGTATAAAAATAATTATTACGAATCATTTTTTTTACATAGTGTTGAGCCACAAAAACATTTTAATATCAGTAAAAAGAACCTAAATATAGAAGGGTTAAAACATACGAAAGGGAACAAGAATAAATTGAAATACTTGTTTCATGATTTTTTCCCGTCTAAAAGTTTTATGGTTTACCGGTATAAAATTAAAAATAAGAGGTTTTATTTTTTATACTATTTCCTGCGTTTCGGCGTTGGTGTGCGTAGATTGTTCAGCTACCTTTTTACAAAGGCTAAATAGCTTCCGATTGTTTATGCATTTTATAGTAATGCCCCTTCAACCCGAGCAATTGCTCATGTGTCCCTTTTTCGACAACCTGCCCTTGGTGCATTACAATTATTTCGTCAACCCATTCAATCGTCGATAGGAGGTGGCTTACAATTATGCAGGTTTTTTGTTCGGCAAGTTCTTGTAATTTCTCAATTACTTGCCGTTTGGTTTTTGCATCCAATGCACTTGTAGGTTCATCAAAAATAAGGATTTCCTTTTGGCGGTAAATAGCCCTCGAAATTGCAATTTTCTGCCATTCGCCTATACTTAACTGTTCGCCTTTTACAAAATAATTCCCCAGCATTGTACTATACGCATCGGGCAGGCAGGAAACAGTGCCATCTATTCCCGACTGCTTGCCGGCTTTAACTACATGTTCGATATTGGCATTTTTATCGAATGAAATATTCTCGGAAACAGGCATGTTATAAAGCGCGTAATCCTGAAAAACGGTAGAAACCGAGTTTCGGACAAGCGATAAATTTTGTTGCGTGACCTCCAGGTTGTCAAACATAATTTTTCCCGATGTTGGGCTATACAACCCACAAAGTAATTTTACCAAAGTGGTTTTGCCAGAACCGTTTTCGCCAACCAATGCTATGGTTTTTTGCCTCTCTATATCGAACGAAACATTGCTTAAAGCATTGCGCGAACTCGATGGGTAGTTGAAACTCACGTCACGCAACGAAATGCGGTTTTGTAAGCGAACAGCGGAATTACTTTTATTTTTTTCTGTTTTCTTTTTTATAAACGAGATAAAATCGGACAAGTACGACTGGTTGTCAACCATGGTAGTAATTGCTTGGAACAGCGACCTTATTACCGTAAATCCGCGCTGAAAAAGCAGAAGCACCAAAACGATTGTCCCAACCGTTATCGCGCCTTGAAAAAAACGTGAAACCAATATATAGAATATCAGTACCAGTGCTGACATTAATAATACAAGAAATACAAATTCAATTATTAAAGATTTTTTTAAAATTTTGTTTTTTGTGTTGTAGAAGCTGAAATAAGCATCCCTGTATTTATCAGAAAAGAACTGAAACGAGTTGAATACATTTATTTCTTTCAAGAATAACGCAGATATAAGTACCCTGTGGAAATAATAATATTCTCGTTCTTTAACGTTATAAGCTTTGTAAAACCGGTATAACTCCCTCGCATTCCAAATTTTGAGGATAAGCCATGGAAACAACAAAAAGCATAAAACAATGAGAAGGTAAATATTCTGCCATGCCAGTATTGCTACTATAACAATTCCTGCAACCAATGTTTGTAAAAAAGAGATGTATGCCTGCACCGTGCTTACGGGCCTGCCAGCTGCTTCAACGGTTGCCCTGTAAAATTCGTCCTGTTTTTGTGAATCTTCGAAATAAGAATATGCAATGGCATTGCATTGTTGCTGCAATAATTTATGGGAATAATGCCGTATATTTTGTGATAGTTTTTCCTTTATAAACAGAGAGAGCGGTTGCAACAACAGTTGAATGCCAAATAAAATAACCGTCAACAGGAATATCAGGATAATTTGCTGTTTATCCTGGGCATACAACACATCTACAAGCAATTTAAACATATACAAAACAGCCAAAGGAGTTAAGCCAGAGAGAACAGCGAGAAAAATACTTAAAAGGAACTGTTGCTTGTTTGCCCGTGTCAGTTGGTTTACATTCTTCTGTATTTCTTTGATTTTTTCTTTTTGCCTTACAAAAACAAACACCACACGGAACAGGGGGCGCACAACAAGCGAAAAGTTCAGGATTAAAAAACGCATTGCCCTGAAAAAAAAACTCCCTGTGTTTTTTTGCTTGTTATTCTTTTTCACAGCTACAACCTTGCCAATTATATTTTCCGTAGATGTTGTTTTATCGGCTTTACGGCAATTATCGCCACGTGAAAGCACACCATTTTTTACATCAATTACCCTATGTGCAATCACTTTCCTTGCTTCTTCACGGAGAATGATATCGCCTTTTGAAATTTCAGTAGGATTAATTTTTTGGACTACCAACACTGCCCCTTCGCATATTGTTGGGAACATGCTAAAACCTCCTGCCTTAACTTCTATTTGTTTTGCAGAGTTAAAGGTTTCGCGTAAAATTTGTGCCGATACAGAAACAATGTCAAGCATTACGTGTGCAAATGTATAAAATCAATAATTGCGGCATCGGGCTTAAAGCCCAATTCAAATACAGGGACAGCTTTATATACTTCATGGGCTAAGTTTAAATGTGCCTCCAAAAACTGTTTATCGTAAGCATGTTGGATTGAAAACCGCATAAAATTGGTAATGGCAGCAACCCCACTAAGCTGTTTTATATAATTCCAGGAATGTTGTTTTAATAAAAAAACAGCAGACAAGGGGGCTTGTTTGGGCTTGTCGGGGTAAAACATGGGCGTGTTATAGGCCATAAAACCCTCACTGTTTTGCCTTATAAGGATACGGTCGTCGTTGATGACCGTATAACCTTTTTTCCCCCATATCGCAGCCATTGTACTTTTCCCGATGCCCGAAAACCCGGAAAACACAAATGCTTTCCCATTGCTGACAACCGCCGAAGCGTGTTGCATAAAAGCCTTGTTGCGAATGGCAAACATATACAAGAGCAGCGGGCCTGCAGGATAAAGCAGTGGCTCGGCACAGCCATTTTCGAGACGGCAATATACCTGCCAGTTATTTGTATTGTGGGGGATATCGATAACAGATTGGATTTCGTCTTTACGAAGTTGATTGTATAAAAACAAACGGTAGCCGTTTTCGTTTTTGCTTACCCGCCACAACGGAATCCCCTGTTCTACCGCTTCAAAAATAAAAACACTATTTTCAATATAATTGCCAGAAAGCTCATCAACCTGTAAAAACAAATCAGGTTTTCCTGCATTATTGCTTATAAACGAAGAGTATCCGATATCGAACGTAATTTGAAACCGGGAACGGACTTGGAAAGTAAACCCACCTATCCTTAATGCAGCAACGTAAGGCTCCGTCATGCTAAACCGTTTCCGTAAATTGATGCAACTTTTGTATAAAATCGTTTATGTCTGCTTTTGCAGTTTGCCCGTCGATATCGAAATTATGGACTACCTCGTTGGCTAACGACTCAATTGTTGACGAAATACCTATCCGTTCCCAAATAAATGCCCCCATTTCATTAAGCGTAAACATTTCGTCCATGTTTGCTATTGAATCCCGTAAGGGGACTAAAATAGTTTCGTTTTCAACCGTACTTTGTGCAAACAAATTTTTCTTTTCAGCTATCTGCCTTATAATCATAAACAAACAAAATTATAATTGAAAGGAATAGTTGTACTGTTCCCTTTATTTTTAATTCGACCAAGGATCCCTCATAGGCCTGGCACTTTCCGAATTCGTTATCGGCGACATCATTACCATGGATATCTGTTTGTCAATTTCAATTTTTTTTATTTCCGGTTTTTGGTAGGGTTTCCTTTGCCGGGTTTTACTTTCTTTTCTCATAATATTTGAATTTTACTTTTTATAATTTATGTTTTATTCTTTATGGTTTTAAACACCTACAGCTTTGGGTTGGATAAGGTGCGGGTGTTGACCCCGTACCTTATCCTTGCCCTTCACCATGGAGGTTTTTTCACAAAACAACCTTCCTTGTTATTACTTCACTCCCTGTTTCAAGCCTGACGATATAAACCTTGCCAAAGCTGGCTGTTTTTAGAGGCAAGGCCGTTTCGCCCGCTCCTATGTTGTCCATATAAACCTTGCGGCCAAGCAAATCGGTAACGGTCAGCCTCCCGCCAACACTGGTGTTGACGACAAGGTTGTCCTTTGAGCCGTAAACCTTGACTTCCGTTTGCTGCAATACATCGTCCACACCGGTATAATTAGCCTGTAATACAAACCTATCGCTTATATACCCTGCTTCAGAAGTAAAGGTGTAAGTATAGCCTTCGTATATCAACTCCTTTGTATTGGCTGTCTTGTCGTACAGGTAGTAAGTTGTGCCGGTGTTCATTTCTGTAAATTCAAGCTTGCACTCACCGCTTTCCTGCAAACTGATGCCCAGTTGTATCTCTTCCGGTGCACCGTGTAGCGAGAGGCCGTTAATAACAGCTTTTGTGCTGCCTGCTATTGAATAAAGCTGTGGCAAGCCCGAAGCATCTACAAATTGTTTTTCAGAATCATAGGTGTCGTAACTGTTACCTGCTTCGGGCAGGAATACAATAATAGCTTCGTCTGAGCCACTGCCTTTTACTGCCTTTAGGCGGATTACTTCTTTAGTGCTTGCCGCTTTTAAACCAGTTTCGCCATTGCCAGCCGATAACATGCTTGTTGCCATCGGCAGCGAACCGTTGCTGTCATCGGCATCTACTTTTACCCAAACAGCCTGGCATGGCGGAATTAACCCGGTAACTGCCGAACCGTACCAATTATTGCTTGTCCCTTCCCCTGAATTTGTGTTGTAGGTATCGAACACCATATTTCCCGATGCATCGCTTGTCCTGTACCATATTGTTGGGCGCATGTTCGTGCTTGCCCCATAAAGAGCATCCCAATCGAGGTAAGCAGGGTACGGATTTCCTATCAGGTTAAAACCGCGCAGGGTATCTGTTGAGCCCGTACGGCTTGGGGAAAGGGTCATGTCACCGGTATTGAGCGTGCCGGAGAACTCTATTGTATTGTTGGTGCCTGTGCGGAATATGTAACCTGTCCCAACCGAAAGGTTTGTTTCGTTATCGGCGATTTCAACATATCCGGGCGTTGTTTCATTGTAATACCACAGGCCATTGCCGTTTTCGCTGTCCTCAAAATCGCCAAACATGCTGCTGGTGGCATCTGAAATTGGCGAAGATACATACCAGCCACGGCCATCGGGCGTATCGCCGCCGGTGCCGGTGCCGGTAAGCGGCAATTCAACAATTGATGTCCCTGATATAGTTGTTGTCCCCTTGGCGGCAAACACGGCATTGCTTTGTATAATAACATTTTCCGTAACTTCAAGGCTGCTACCCGTTTCTGTGGTAAGCGCAGTACCCTCGGCCAAGACAATATCATTGACCGAATGGGCTCCTGAAATTGACACCTCTGAACCGTTGCCCCAGTTGTAAATACCAACATTGTCGCCTGCTGTTGGCACTCCGTTGGTCCAGTTGGCTGCTGTTGACCAGTCGCTGCTTGTCCCGCCCAACCATGTGGTAAAGGCTACCGTATCTGTCCATGCTCCATCAATTATAGTCCCGTTATAGCCGTTACCAGTAGCATCGAAAGTAGTAGTCCCACTTGCTTCGTTTAAGCGATAATACGCTACCAATCCGCTTTCGTCCCCGTCCAACGTACGTGCCATGTTTTCACGTATTTGTGTAGAAGTACGGGCGGTATTCCAAATTCGGACTTCATCTAAAATGCCGGAGAGATAATCAGTATAACCATATGAACCAAGACGGACACAATCGATTGAAGATGGCAATGTAACATCGGCAGATGTCCTTTGATTCGTTAAAACCCCGTCAAGATATGTCCGGAAACCATTTGTTGTATTTGCCTCCCAGACACAAGCAATATGATGCCAGTTCCCGTCATAAATTTCAGCAGCAGTTATTCCTGCTCCTATCGTCACACCTGTTGACCCTCCATCATTAGAAATAACAAATCTCCGAGCCCCCCAACCCGCCAAAACATAATCATTAAGATCTGATGAATAAAACGCTACCCCGGGGGATAAATTCGTTCCTTTAAACCAATATTCAATTGTTATTGCGGTACCACCACTCAAATTGTCAGAATATAATGTAGAAGGAAGTGCTACATAATCAAGCGTACCATCCGCATCAGGCGCTCCGTCAAGTTCGAGGGCATTGTTATTTGTCGGCTGTATAAATTCATTTGCAGTCCAGGCACTAAAACCGTCAATTCCTGAAAGCGTAATGGTATTATCAGTTGGTGACACTGCACCTCCTTGGGGGCTCCAGGTTGTACCGCCGTTGGTTGATTTCACTAATTGGAGTTTTATCTCATTTAAACTATTCAGCTCGGAATCTAAATAATTAAATTCCAGGGTGGCATCCAATCCAGTGTTTGTGCTTGGTGTAATAGCATACTGCCTTAAAATACTTGATGATATATTTCCGCCTGCTTCTGCATGGCTGCGGGTAATTGTTGTGCTTCCCATATCGGCAGAAGTAGTAATTGTTGCACCCAGTCCTGCCACATCTTCATAGATATTGCTTAAATCGCGGGTAGTGGTAATGGATCCTGTTGTACCGGAAAAAACGCCTGCACCTTCAACCAAAGTAGCAGAACTGCCAAGCGTTACAATTTGCCCGTTTAAATCCATATCTTTTTCTAAAAATAAACTTCCGTTAACGGTAATGCCTGAAGATAAAGTAGGTGCTGAAGTTGAAGATATAACAAAGTTGTTAACTTCGGGAGTCCCGCTAATGGTTGCCTCATTGTTGCCGTCCCATTTGTAAATCCCCACATTATCGCTTGAAGTAGGTACGCCGTCAGTCCAGTTGGCTGCGGTTGCCCAATCGCTGCTTGTCCCGCCCAGCCAGGTGGTAAAGGCTTCAGAATCGACCCAGTCGGTGCTCCCGTCCATATTGGTAAGTGTCCCGTCATAACCGTTATCCGTAGCATCATAAGCTGTGTTTCCGCTAGTTTCGTTTAGACGGTAATAAGCGACCAAACCACTTTCGTCATCGTCAAGTGTACGGCACATGTTTTCGCGGACTTCCGAAGCAGTGCGGGCGGTATTCCAAATTCGGACTTCATCTAAATTGCCGGAGATAAACTCAAGGGTAGTAAATGCACCAATATTTGCACAATCGATTGAAGATGGCAATGTAACATCAGCAGATGCCATTTGATTTTTTAAAACACCGTCAAGATATGTCCGGAAGCCATTTGTTTTATTTGCCTCCCAGACACAAGCGATATGATGCCAGTTCCCGTCATAAATTTCATCAGATGTTCCTATTGTCAAAACTGCTGCCCCTCCATCATCATTATAAACAACAAATTGCAGATCCCGACCCGCCAAAACAACATACTTATAATCAGATGAATTAAACATTACCCCGGGGTTTAAATACGTTCCTTTAAACCAATATTCAATTGTTATTGCAGTACCACCACTTAAATTATCCGAGTATAATGAAGAAGGAAGATTTACGTAATCATCCGTCCCGTCAAAATCAAGCGCATTGTTGATTGTTGGTTGAATAACAGGAACAACCGAATCAGCCAATGTCCAGATACTAAATCTATCGATACCCGAAAGGGTTACCGTATTGTCTTCGGTCGACACGGTCCCGCCTTCTTCGCTCCATGTAGCTCCGCCATCTTCCGATTTTACCAATTGCAGATCAGCTTCGGTTAAATCATTCAATTCATCATCGAGGTAGTTAAATACCAAAGTGGCATCCAAGCCTGTGTTTGTAGTTGGTGTAATGGCATATTGCCGCAAAACACTCGAAGGGACATTTCCGCTTGCCGATGCATGGCTACGGGTAATTGTTGTGCTTCCCATATTTTCAGCAGTTGTAATTGTTGCACCCAGCCCGGCAACATCTTCATCAATACCCCCATCTAAATCGCGGGTGGTGGTAATAGAACCGCTTGTACCTGAAAAGGCTCCGGCATCTTCAACTAAGGTAGCCGAACTATCAAGGGTTACAACCTGTCCGCTTAAATCCATGTCTTTTTCTAAAATCAAGCTTTCATTAACCGTAATCCCAGAGGAAAGACTTGGAGAAGAAGTAGATGATATTACCATGCTGTTAACTTCAGGTGTGCCGCTAATGGTTGCTTCATTATTGCCGTCCCATTTATAAATACCAACATTATCAGTTGAAGTAGGCACGCCGTCGGTCCAGTTGGCTGCTGTTGACCAATCGCTGCTTGTCCCGCCCAGCCAGGTGGTAAACGCTTCAGAATCGGCCCAGTCGGTGGTTCCGTCCATATTGGTAAGTGTCCCGTCATAGCCGTTGGCTGTAGCATCATAAGCTGTTGTACCGCTGGTTTCGTTTAATTTATAATAGGCAACTAAACCGCTTTCACCGTCATCCAGCGTACGTGTCATATTTTCGCGGATTTCAATACCGGTGCGGGCAGTATTCCAAATCCTCACTTCGTCTAAACTACCGTTAAGACATTCACCTTCATTAAAAGCACCAAGCCATGCGCCACTGCTTATCGTTGGCAAGGTTGTGTTTTCTGATGTCCTTTGGTTTTTTAAAACTCCGTCAAGATATGTCCGGAAACCATTTTCGGTATTGGCTTCCCAAACACAAGCGATATGGTGCCAGTTCCCATCTTGAATCTCCTCAGCAGTTCCTATTCTTACACCATCAATGTCTCCATCCGTAGAAACAATAAATTTAAATCCCCAGCCTGGTACAATAAATCCTGCATTATCTTGAAACCGTACCGTTGATGAAAAAACCGTTCCTTTAAACCAATATTCAATTGTTATTGCAGTACCGCCGCTTAAATTATCTGCATACAATGAAGAAGGAAGTGTTACATAATCATCTGTCCCGTCAAAATCGAGGGCGTAATTATTTATGGATTGGGTAACTGATTCAGCCAATGTCCAGATGCTGAACCCGTCAATTCCTGAAAGTGTTACAGTATTGTCACCTGTTGACACGGACCCTCCTTCTTCGCTCCATAAAATTCCGCTATCTTCCGATTTTACCAATTGAATATTATCCTCTGTCAGGCTGTTCAATTCATCATCAAGATAATTAAATTCCAAGGTGGCATCCAATCCTGTGTTGGTTGTTGGGGTAATGGCATACTGCCTCAGGATGCTTGTTGTGAGGTTACTTCCGCTTGCCGATGCATGGCTACGGGTTATTGTTGTGCTTCCCATATTGGCAGAAGTTGTAATTGTTGCCCCCAATCCGGCAATATCTTCATTGATACCACTTAAGTTGCGGGTGGTGGTAATAGAACCGCTTGTACCTGAAAAGGCTCCGGCATCTTCAACTAAGGTAGCCGAACTTCCGAGTGTTACGGTTTGCCCGTTTAAATCCATGTCTTTTTCTAAAATCAAGCTTTCGTTAACTGTAATACCTGAAGAAAGAGTTGGCGAAGATGTTGAAGATATAAGCAAGCTGTTAACTGCTGGGGAACCTGAAATATTTACTTCACTTCCACTGCTCCATCCATAAATACCAACATTGTCGGAAGAACCTGGCACACTTCCATAACTCCAGTTGCTTGCTGTTGACCAATCGGAACTTGACGTATTCAGCCAGGTATTGAAAGCGGAGGATGCAGCCCAGTCGCTGGCTTCGTCCATGTTGGTCAGTGTGCCATCATAACTATTGCCTGAAAAATCTTGCAATGTTGTCCCAGATGTGTTGTCAAAACTGTAATAAGCAACTAAACCGTTTTCATTTCCGGTTAAAGTCTTGCACATATCTTCACGGATTTCAGAACCGGTGCGGGCAGTATTCCAAATCCTCACTTCATCTAAACTGCCATTGATCCATTCAGTTCCGTTATAAGAACCGAGCCATGCTCCACTAATTATCTCTGGCAAGGTTGTATTTTCTGATGTCCTTTGGTTTGTTAAAACTCCATCGAGATATGTCCGGAAACCATTTGTTGTATTTGCTTCCCAAACACAAGCGATATGGTGCCAGTTCCCGTCTTCTATTTCTTCAGATGTCCCTATAACCAAACCTTCTGTTCCTCCGTCTGTGGAAATAATAAATTGCCTCCCCCAGCCGGCTACGACATATCCAGTATATTGAAACCGTACAGCAGATGTCAACATTGTTCCTTTAAACCAATATTCAATGGTTATGGCAGAGCCACCGCTAAAATTATTTGAATATAATGAAGAAGGAAGTGTTACATAATCATCTGAGCCATCGAAATCCAAACAGTTTTTCGGGCCAAACATGGCGGGAGAAGTTTCCCATTCGCTTCCTGCCATATTGGTTAATGCACCGTTGTAGCTTCCTTTAGAATCGGTTAAAGTGGTCCCCGAAGTTTCATTAAACGTGTAATAAGCAACCAAATTGCTTTCGCCGACAGGATCGGAAAGCTCCTGGTACATGTTTTGGCGGATTTCGCTTTCGGTCCGTACATCGTTCCAAATACGGATTTCATCCATTTCACCATCAAAATAATATTCATCGTTTGAATATTTCCCTATCAGCATGTAATCAACATCTACGGTATGGTTATTGGTATCACTGCCGTCCTTAACGCCATTTATATATAACTGGACTGCTGTTCCGTTTTTAACAACAGCCACGTGTGTCCATTCGCCGGGATTAAGGTCTGCGGAACTTTCACAACTGTCCCAGCTACCACCATCTGGATGCGTCCCAAAAGAAAGTTTTCCATAGCTGGTCCTAAATTGGACATTATCGTTTCCTCCCGTCTTTCCCCAACAAACAATATCATTTGCATCTTCTTTGATATCGGCATTGGTTATTTTTATCCAGGCTTCTATCGTGAAAATATTACTTGGATAAGATGGAGAATTAGTAAAACTGACATAATCATCTGTCCCGTTGAATGTTAGGGCATTGTTTTGGGCATTTAGAGCAGACGTACTCAATATTGCCACAATTAGGGTTGTGATAATACTCCTCATTTAGGTCTAGAATTAGATTAAAATTAAAATTATATTAAGTTTGACAAACTTAAAAAAATAAATAAAAGAAGAATTAAAATGCCCTGTTTTTTTTCATTTTCTTAAGATAGCCTAATGAACTGGTTCAGATTACAGGGCTTCCGCATTTAAAAATTTGTGCCGTACCTACGGCACTTTAGGGGTATGGTTATTCCCAATTTCTACCATACTTACGCTCCTATCGGAGCTTAAAAGTGCCGTTAGGCACGGCAGTATGGTAGAAATATATTCATCCCAATACGTCCAAAGCTCCGGAGGAGCGACAGAAAACAATACAATTTTTAAATGCGGAAGCCCTGGTTCAGATTAATATCTGTGAAATTTAAAAAAAATTGCACCCTTGCGCAACCTTTCTCCTTACTTTTTAATCTAAATTTCAAAATATCTTCCAGGTTAGTGTTATTCCAGTTGCTAACGAAGGTTGTACCTTCAAAGCTAACCGAAACAAAAGCCCGGTAGACGGCCGGGCTTTCTTTATCTGTTTAAATAAAATTTAAGGCATGAGGTAAATAAATACCTTGACGACACAAATGCTTTCTTCCCAATATTTTATGCAGCGAATTTACCGGAAGAATATAAAGAAAAAGGGCTATACCTTAATATCACGCTAGGGAAATGCGTACCCTATATCTTTTTAAAACAAATAGCCAGCCCCGAATTTGCCGCAATTTCAAAATCCAACACCGAATTTGAGGTAACATTTTTCTTTTCAATCTTCACATGTGTAGGCGGTGCCACGTTGCTGTCGTGCGTAAAAATGGTTGCTTCGTAGTTTGCATTGGCATCGAGGAAAGAAAGGTCCGGATTTAACCGGTGTGCTTGCCCCCCTGTCAACGACCCCAAAAACCAATTGTCCCCCGATTTCCGCGCAACAGTGGCAAACTCCCCAATATTGCCTTCCAGTACTTTTACCTCGTCCCAAACAGTAGGCATTTCTTTAAAAAATGCAAGTTCCGGCACATTCAGGATAAAACCCTTTGAACCGGGCACACCGCCGATCACATCTGCCGAATTTGGCGGGCGGTCGTACCAATATAAAAATTGCAAGGGGCTGTACATCATTACCGCTTTTGCCAGTTGCGAAACATGATTGCCCATTTTTTCGGTTACCCGTGGCGCAAAATAACAAATAGTGTTGTCGCCTGCACCTGCCAACATCCGGGTAAAAAGAGTAACCAAGGTATGCCCGTTTGTTGGGCTTTCCTCATCGCCGCGGATCCCTTCCTGGGTCATCAGGTTAGGATAAGTGCGCGAAAACCCGGTTGGGCGGTATTCGTCATGGACATCTACCAGCAACTGGTTTTCGGCAGCTTTTTTTATTGCCTGGTGCAACCACGCAGTCCATTGCTGAGAGCCCACTTGGACAAAACCATATTTAACACCTTTTACCCCCCACGATTTATAAAGCGGTAAAATTTTATCGATTTGTTTTTCTAGCGCACGGCGGTTAACATATAAAATAACGCCTACCCCTTTGCTGTTGCCATATTCGATAACCCGGTGCAAATCGAGCGGGCCGGGCGAACGTTTTGGATCTACCGTAATTGTAGAGGCATCAGAGTTGTCATCGTACTCGTTCCCATACCAACCAGCATCGAACTCAACATATTGGAGGCCGTTTTTCACGGCAAAGTCGACAGAAGCAAGCCCCCCGAGCGTTGTTAAGGTAACCTCGCGGATTACTTTTCCAGGCTTTATCCACGACACATCCCCTATTTCGCAAGGGGCATTCAGGTTTTGCAAAAAATAATTGTTTTCGAGCAATTCCCCTGGCGACCCCCCAACCATAATGGTACGCCATGGGCTTTCGTAAGGGAGTGTTATTGTTGGGGAACCGTGGAGCGCGGCTACCAACGAATTTTGTTTTTCCCCTGCGCATAGTTTCATGCGCGAAAAATCGACAAGTCTTGCTTCGCCAAGTGCAACAAACCTATCCCCTGCCTCAACCACCAACGGGCGTTCTGCCGGCCTGTCAATTTTATTTAACCTGACTTTACGGTATTCTGATTGTGCCTTGTCCGACACCCAGCATTTATAATTGCCAGGGAAAGAAAATTCAGTAAGTTCTTTCTGTATATTTAGTATTTGTTGCCCTTCCTGGGGCAAAAATTTAAAATTAAAGGCCACCCCCTCGTTGTAAACACGGAAAGTAATTTCAAATTCATTGCCAGGGCTAACCGTTTCCTTTAAGCGGACAGTGGTTTGGTTATACACATCCGGGATTTCTGCCCGCTCGCCATAAACAGGCTCCCAACTTTGCTTGACTTGTTTTTCCGAAGACGAAACTATTTTTACATTATGCCCTATTGTACGCCCATTTTCAAGCTGAAAGCCAATAAACGAAGGGGAAATGACACTTTCGCCCCTGTAATTTACGGTGTAATAATTGCCCTTTTTCCCATCAACCCCAAAAACAACGTTAATTTCCTGGTTTGGGCTTTGTACCGAAACTGAATCAGTACCAGCACATGAAAAGAGATAAAAAGGGAGGAATAATAAAATTAGGTTTTTCATTGGTATTGGTTTTTTTATTGGGCATGAAAATACAAAAGAAAAGAGAAAGGGCCGGTAATCTATCACAAAAAATAAAATGCCGCAGCATGATTCCGCAGTATGGCGGCAAATAACCGCATGGCCTATGCTGGGTATTTGCTTGCTATATTCTCGCCCATACAAATAGTGGTTTCCAACCCGTTTTTTGTATTGGCAACCAAATCATTATCGAATAAAACTTTATTTTCCCCAAACAAAAGAGCCAGTGTTGACCCCCCAAAAGCAAAGTAGCCTTTTTCGTCCCCTTTCTTCACTTCCGAATTTGGAGAATAGGTCTGTATTATGCTCCCTACCATAGTTGCCCCAACATCAACAATAAGAATGTCGCCGTAGAGAGGAGAAGAAAGGGTACAATATTCGCGTTTGTTTTCACAAAAAATCTTCAGGCTATTTTGCAATGCCAATGGCGAAACCGAAAAATAATGCCCTTTTATTTTTGTAGATCCCGAAGCGGTTCCCGAAGCGGGAAAATGGTAACGGTGATAATCGGGGGGGGCAAGCCTGATAATTGCCATTGACCCCCCATTATATTTTTGTGCCAGTGCCCCGCTGCCAAGAAAACTTTTTAGCGAAAACGCCGAATTTTTCACAAAAAAAGAAGAAAGATCCGTTATTTCAGGAAAGACCAGGATTTTCCCATCGGCGGGAGAAACCAACCTGTCGCCAATGGGGCGGGCATATTTTTTTAGTTTACGGCAAAAAAAATCGTTGAACGAACCAAATTTATCGACATTGCTTATTTCACACTCTTCGAGGTTTATGCCATGTCCTTGCACAAAAGAGGAAATACGTTTTTTCGACCATCGCGTATCCATATACCAGCCACCCAATACCGAAATAAATTTCCGTTTAAACAAAACATGCAGGGCTCCCCTACCCAATGGTTTATTATACAACCATTTTAGCATTCCCCGGCCAGGTATATTTTCGATTTCAATTTTACCGTTTTTCCGGTTTTTATATTGTATCTGCAGCATAATTTATCCGGGTTTATATCCAGTGTCGTCCAACAAACTGGGTTTAAAAGATGCCTCTACTGCCAATTGGTCGCAACGTTCGTTTAATGGATTGTTGGCGTGCCCCTTAACCCAAACGAATTTAACAAGATGCCCCTTATATATTTCAAGAAAGCGCATCCATAAATCGGGATTCTTTTTGCCTTTAAACCGTTTTTTCACCCAGTTAAATACCCAGCCTTTTTCTACGGCATCGGCCACATATTTCGAGTCGGTATAAATAGTAACTTCGCTCCCTGGGATTTTTAGCGTTTCTAAGGCTACAATTACGGCCAGCAATTCCATGCGGTTGTTGGTAGTAAGTTTATACCCTTCTGATAATTCTTTGCGGTGCTGCCCCGAAAGCAGCACAACCCCATAACCTCCCGGACCGGGGTTTCCTCGCGCAGCACCATCGGTATATATTGTAATTTGTGGTCGTGCCATTTATTTTATTATGGTATTGAGACAATAAATAAGCTGCAAAGTAGGGGGTATTATTCTGAATAAACAAATTTTAAACCGCCCATAATTGCCCCTAAACTCAAAGGGAATATAGGAATCGGAGTTCGACTAAAACATTGCCTATGTTTCAACTATATTTTTTAGTAGAAATTGGTATTCGTTTTTAAAAACTATCGGGGTTATTTTATCGCAATTCAAATTGCAGCAACAACACCACCCGGGAAAGAAGATAAAGCTCACACAAAAATATTAATCATATACGCAATGGCAGTAATAAGGGAGCACACAAACGACCACCGTGCCCAGTTGGTGCCATCGGGGGCCTTTATATAAATAATATCGCCAGCATAAACAATGGGCATCTCTGCCGCTTTCCCGTTTTTGGGGAACAAATGTTTGATCTTTATTATTTCATATGCCCCGTTTGTGCGTATGATTGTTATGTCCCGCACCTTTTTTACGTCTTTTATCCCTCCTGCCATACCTATGGCATAAAGGAGTTCTGTCCCTTCAAAAAGCTGGTATTGCCCGGGCTTATTTACATAACCGAAAATACTTATCTTCTCCTTTTCTATTTTCGAAACATATATGGTGACAATGGGTTCCACCACATAGTGCGTAAGTGCCGATTTTATTGAATCTTGTAAACGGGAAGAACTCATGCCCGCAGCAATAATGCTCCCCAGCCCGGGGTACTGTATTGTTCCGTCGGGAAGTACGGTGATGTTGCCTATCGTAAATTCGGGGTGCTCCATCACCGATACATTTATCACATCACCTCGGTTGATTATATATTCCGGGGGCTTTTCAAGCTCCTGCCCCGAAGATGCTTGGTTGAGCATAAAAGCCAGAATAAAAAAGTTGAATAAAAAACACAGGTGTCTCATAACATTAATATATGGTTGTTTCTTTTATTTTTCCCTTGTCTTTAAGGTAAGTCCTTATCTCTTTGTTTTTCATCATTTTAAAAGAAGGCATATCCGGATAGAAATACAGATCGCCCCCCGCTTTTTCGTAGTAGCCCGGCAATGTTGTATATGAACTTATTGAAGAAGTGAGGATATTCTTGTAGAGTTCCAGGAAGAAATTTAAGTCGATATTTGTGTCGAGTTCTTTTGACATGAGGGCAAGCACCTTTGCCTGTTCTCTTTTGCTTTTTCCCATGAAGGCTTTTTTCATGGCCTTCAAAACCTTTTTCTGGCGGAATTGCCTCACAATATAAGCTTGTTGTAGCTCCCCGGGGTCTATCAGGAAATTGTCTTGCCTTATTAAGTCGATCCCCTTTGCATTTTTGTCGGCTCTTGTTATCCTCCGTTTGTCCAGGAACTTTACAAATTCCCATGCCAGTTCCCCGTCCATTTTGCTTTCCCCTTTTTTAATGTTGTAATACTCGGCAAATGCCTTGTCTATGTTTACGGTAACCCCGCCCAGCCCGTTTATCATATTAACAAAACAAACCTTGTCTTGAAGCATATAATAATCAATCTTATATCCAAGCCTGGCCTCCAGGGATTTAGAAGTAGGGCTTATCCCCAAGGTAAAGAATAGATCTATTAGGCGGTCGTTATTGTCGAGCAAGATAGTTGAATGTGGGATATGTGTCATGTTTATAAGGTCAAGCTCCGGATAAAAATCTATCAGCACAAAAACAGCAGGAAAGCCCACATACAGGACCGAAATAACTTTTACGCCCGGCAAGGCAAGGCTGTCATTTCCTTGTTTTCCTTGCACGGCAGGCAGCTTGGGCGGCTTTATGTCCTGCCGTCCGGGAAATTCTTTGCGGTTTAACGATCGGGCTGCTGCCTTGCGTTTTGCACCAATGTGGTAAATAGAATCGTTTTGGAGTATGGCATTTAGGTTTATTGATGGCACATCGGCCTTTGATGTCGTGCCATGTGCCTTTATTATCAGCATTGCCAGGTCGGAGCCTTTCTCCATGGAATATACTGCAGGCCGGTTAACCTCGCCGCAGATCCCCACCCTTATGCTGCCATGCTTGTCCAAATTGCGGAAAAAAATGGGGCGCAATAAGATCCCGTTTGTCAAGCAGAACAAAATAGCCAACAGTATCCAAAAAATAAATTTCCGTTTCTTATATCCAATTTCTCCCAGGGGCTTGCTCATCCTACAGGGTTGCTAATTCTTTTGTTGTAATAATATTGATAGTTATAGTAATTATACTCTTTGAACAAACTTGTCTTTTTTATGTCGTTCAGGATTGCCCCCCTGATCTTATTCTTGCTTTCACCCAACTTTTTAACCGCATTGTTTAATGCAGATCGCGAAGTTTGCCCCATTTTCACCACCAATATTATCCCATCTACTAATTCGGTAAGCGACAATACTTCGGGGACTGCCAATATTGCCGGCGTATCAATCAGTACCACATCGTAACCCCGATAGGCATTTTTAATGTACGTTTTTATAAGCGGGTTGTCGTATAAGAGCAAAGGGTGCTTCAGCACTTTCCCGCTGGAGGTAAAGTCCAGCCCTTCTACTCTTGTTTTTATGAAAAGTTCATTTAACGATATGTCGCCCGACATATAGCCGATAAGCCCCGGGTGTGTGTCGTATCCCATGTTTTTTGTGAGCCGGGGCGACATGAAATCCATATCGGCAAGCAATACTTTCATGCCTTTGCGGGCAAGTATACTTGCTATGCACAACGACAAAAGGCTTTTCCCCTCTTCTTTGAGCGGGCTTGCCAATGTAATCAGCTTATTGTGCCGGTGTTTTATGATGTGCTTAACATTAAATACTGTTTCCCCGAAACCCCCCATCCCTTCAAAAAAAGTTTCCTTCCCTAAATTCTTTATCATTTCATTGTGCAACACCCTGTTGTGCCCAATGCTGCCAAGTACCGGATAGGGGTAAAATTTTTCATAATCCTCTGGGATCATTATCCGGTTGTCCAAAAAGTCATAAATAAATATTAACCCAGAAGCGGCAAATACGCCTGCAATAGCCCCAAATGCGACAAAGATCAACAATGACCTGTTTGACGGGCGTTCCGGTATCACAGGGCTGTCAACAATGCTAAATTGCCCCAACATTCCGTGGGCATTCGATTCGGTTTCTATTAATTTAGAGTTCAGTTGTGCCAGTGTAAGGTTGAGCAGTTCCCTTTCCCTGTAAGCGGTTTGTTGGTCGTAGGTCGTGTCCGGGAGTATCTTGTCCCTGTATTCTTCAATTACCGAGTTAAGCATGCTTATTTTCTTTTCCAAAGAGATTTCCTGGAGCTTAAAATTCATATGCTGGCTTAAAAGCTGGACTTTTAAAGGATTTTGGGCTATGTCTTTTATGGCGATTTCTTGTTGCAGGCTGTCCCCTATCATCTCTTCTATTTGGTTGATATTGTCTTTTATTGCTTTTACTGCCGGGTGTGCTTCTTTGTTTATTGTAAGTGCCCTGGACAAGTCTACTTTGAGGTTCATTAGTTGCACTTTGAGAGGGTCGGAATATGTAGAACCTCTAACTACAGTCCCGGTAACCCTTTCCAGTTCCTGCTCCGCCTGTACCCTCGAAGCTTTGACAGAGGACAGTTCTATTTGTGCATCAAGCAGTTCTGCACGGAACTTGTCCATCTCCTTTGTTATCTCCGAATAATTCTTTATGGATGTAGGATCGTTGCTGTTATCTATTCTTTCATCAAGTATCTTTAGCTCTACTTCTGAGAGTTTTTGGTCAGTTGCTTTTATCTTGTCATCAAGGAATTGTATCAACTTCACAGAGTTTTCTGTCTGCCTTTTTAAAAGCAACTCGTTTAACGAAGTTATGAAAGCATTTGTAATTACAGGTATGTCGCTCTTGTTATAAGTCCTTATCTTAAGCCGGTACATTGGGGTTGTTTTGTTTTTTGAGTCCTCTATTTCCACACCCAGCATACTCTGAAGCTGCCCGGTAGAATAAGGGAGGCCTGATTTCTCTAATATTAACCGGGCAAGTTCTTTTGACTCCATCATATAAAGCCAGTATTCTTTGTCAAAAGAACTTTTTATGGCCGTGTTGTCCAATAGCACAAATTCCTTGTTGGCTTCGTTGTAGAATAAGTTGCACGAAGTTGAATAGTAAGGGGTTTGTAGCAGCCCATAAGCTAATGCAGAAATGGAAACAACAAAAAAAAGAAACAAAAATTTCCATTTATGGAAAAGGATAACCTGGATGAAGCGCATAACGTCAAAAGTTTCTTCATCTTTATCTGATTTGTTGCTTATGGTATTATATGGGGGGATGTTCTGCTCTTTTGTTGAATTGGACATTGATGTAATCTTTATTCCCTCTATCTTTATTGAATCAGTATAAGTATAGAGAACTTCCTCCTTCTTTTCTCCCTTGTTTTGTTAACCTGTTCTGTTTGTGCCCGACATCGCTCTTATAATATTAAAACTTACCTGTTCATAAAAACAAACTAACCATAACGGGCATTTCTTTGCCTTTGTCATTTAATATCAAGTCTATACAAGATAATGGAAGTATTCCTTAAAAACAAGAGATGCATATAAAAAAGGACTGGGGGCGGGAACAGTTTAAATAATTGTGGGGCAGCACACAATAGCCATTAAAACATGCCTATCTTGTATCGGCAGGACATTTTTATAAAAAAAAAGTTAAAGGGCAGGGGTTTTTATTTGCTGAAACGTTTACTTTAAAAAGGCCGAAAAAATAAATGAAGGGATATTTAAAAAAATATTTGGAAGGTAACTGCACCGATGAAGAATTTATGTCTTTCGTCAACCTGTTTGCGAAAAAAGGCGGGGAGAAAGAATTGGGGAAAGGCATGAAAGAGGATTGGGACAGCAAGGGGGGATGTTGCGGAGAAACGCCCGATTTGTCGCCTACCCTTCACAAAATCCATTTCGAGATAAACAGGCGCGAAAGCCTTGGGCGAAAAACAGTCGGGTTTGTAACATACCTGACCCGCATTGCCGCCGTGCTTTTTGTCCCACTGGCAATTGCTTTCTTTTTTACGATCGGCAGGAATGGCGCAGATGCCAAGCTACAGGTCGTTTCTACCCCGCTGGCATCAAAAACCAAATTCGAGCTGCCCGACGGTTCTGTGGTATTTTTGAACTCCGGCTCTTCGTTAAGTTTCCCAAGCCAGTTTTCGGGCAGTAAACGCCTGGTGAAATTAAACGGCGAGGCATATTTCGATGTAAAAAAGGGCAAGCGGCCCTTTGAAGTGGAAACATCCAAATTGACAGTAGATGTTTTAGGCACCGCTTTTAATGTAATGGCTTATGGCAACACATTGCCAGAAGTGACACTTGAGCGGGGAAAAGTGCTTGTTACATCGTATTCGGATTCACAAAGAATACTTAAACCCGGCGAACAAGCAGTGCTGGACACTGCCAGCAACACTATTTCGGTAAGCAGCGTGGAAACAGAACTGTTTACCTCGTGGATCGACAACAAATTGATTTTCAAAAACGAACCCCTTGGCAGCTTGGCGCAAAGGCTCGGGCGTTGGTATAACATTTCTATTGACATAGAAGACAAAGCCCTGGCACAAAAAAAGATAAATGCCACTATCGAGAACGAAACAATAAGCGAAGTGATGGAGTTGCTTAAAATAACCTTGCCTATTGATTTCGAATATAAAAAAGATGAACGGAAACTGATTTTAAAAAACCAACAACAATAAAACTAAAACATATGCATATGAAATAAAACCACCTTTAATCCAATTAATATTAAAAGTGTGAAAGTGAGGAAGCTGCGAACTTCCCCACTTCATGAAAATAATTAACCCAAATTATTAATCATTCAAGTCAAAATTATGAAAAAAAAGAGATCGGAGGGGATCCTTTGGGGGGATTTCTGTAAAAAAATTTTAACGGTTATGAAACTGAGCCTTTTTATTATATGCCTGGCGGTTTTCTCGGTGGCAGCTTCCGAAAGCTATTCGCAGTCGACTAAATTGTCGCTGGATCTGAGGAACGTCAGCATAAACAATGTATTGCGAGAGATAGAAGATCAAAGTGAATTCCGTTTTTTTTATTCGGAAGATATTGACACAAAAAAAACAATATCCGTCAAGTTCAAAGAATCGAACATCAACGAAATTTTAGATGAGATTTTCAAGGAAACGCCCATTGTTTATAAGATTGTTGGGAGGCAGGTCGCCCTCTTCAGTGAAACAGGGGAAAGGATGGATTTGCCCGGCATGGTGAGCCAACAGCCTGTGCAGGTAAATGGGAAAATCACCGATCCATCGGGCCAGCCGCTGCCCGGCGTTACAGTGGTGGTAAAAGGTACGGTACAAGGTACGGTTACCAATGCCGATGGTGACTATTCGTTGACCAAAATCCCAGAAAACGGCATATTGTTGTTCTCCTTTGTGGGGATGAAGTCGCAGGAAATACCCGTTGAGGGGAAAACGACAATAAACATTGTCATGGAAGAAGAGGCCATCGGTATCGAGGAAGTTGTTGCTGTGGGGTATGGGACTATGAAAAAAAGTGATCTTACAGGTTCTGTTGTAAGGGCCGACGTTGCATCATTCCGGGAGTCTCCAAATGTTTCAGTCGTACAAGCCCTGCAGGGGAGCGTTGCTGGCTTAAATATAGACCAGATAAATCAGTCAGGGGGGGAACCGGATATATTGATCCGGGGGAAATCTTCTATTTCAGGAGAACTAACCCCTCTCGTTGTAGTCGACAACATAATATACAGGGGGAACTTGATTGATTTAAACCCTAACGATATTGAGTCGATTGATGTCCTTAAGGATGCAAGTGCCGCAGCTATATATGGGTCGCAGGCCACGAACGGGGTTATTTTAATCACCACCACAAAATCAGGGGGCATTGAAGGCAAACCAATAATTAAGTATTCCGGGTATTACTCTTTACAGAATCCTATAAGAGAATTAACGCCTCCTGGATTGAATGGTTTTTATAAACAAACTGAAGAATCGGATATTTTTAACAGCAGGACTGAAAATTCGGGATACCTGGAAGTTGACCCTGATTGGGACATAACGGGTGTTTTTTCAACAACTGAGGAAATTGACGCTTATAATGATGGGCGAAGCATTGATTGGTACAATGCACTGACAAATAACAACATGCATACTCAAAGCCACAACTTATCGTTGGCTAACAAAACAAAATACAGTAATTATTTGATCTCCTTGGGATATACCGATCAAGAAGGATATTTGCTGAATGAAGATTATTCACGGTTGAATGCCAGGATTAATATTGACAACAATGTGACTAATTGGCTAACCGTAGGAATCCAGTCGTTTGCCACGGTTAGCGATTACTCCGGGCTTGAGGCAACTGCCAACGACCGTTATTCTTCACCATATGCAACTGCTTATGACGAAAATGGAGAACTGATACAAATTGTTGCAGGCAATGTTATAAACCCTTTTATAAAAGCCAAAGCAGATGATTTGGACAAACGGGTTGAACTGTTCGGGAACATATATGCCAATATCGAAATACCTTATGTAAAGGGATTATCATACCGGGTAAACTTTGCCAATAACTACAGGACTGTTAGCGGATATTATTTCAAATCATATGAAAGTAATTTTGAAGGGGAAGGTTCTAAAACAGAAACGATTGGTTATGACTGGTCAATGGACCACATACTGTCTTTTAAGCGTACATATAAAGATATCCACAAATTTGATGTCACCTTTGTTTATGGGGTTGAAAAACGAAAAGAAAATTACACACAGGCAATTTCGTCAAGTTATAGTTCTCAGGAGTTAGGTTATAACAGCCTCCAAATCGGAGATTCGGGGATGCAGGAAACGTATTCAGGGGCATGGGAAGAATCCAGTTTATACACAATGGGGCGTATTTTTTATGGGCTGAAAAATAAATACCTGTTTACAGGTACAGTTAGGAGGGACGGTTTCTCCGGTTTCAGCGAGGAAAACAAATTTGGGGTATTCCCTTCAATGTCGTTTGCCTGGGTGCTTTCTGAAGAATCATTTATCCCCCAGAAAAAATGGTTGGACAATTTAAAGCTGAGGGCATCTTATGGAACTGTAGGCAATAGGACTATAGGGCGTTACGAGACTTTGGCCACTATCTCTGGAGGGTATAGTTATATTGATTCGTCTGATGCCCCGGCCTACACTCAAAGCATAAGTAGCCTTGCAAACTCGTCCCTTAAGTGGGAAACAACAACAGGGATCAATGCCGGTTTTGATTTCGGGCTTTTCCGCAGGGTTATAGGCTCGGTAGAGTATTACAACAATAACACCAAAGATCTGCTATATGAGGTTGATATTCCTGGGATAAGCGGTTTTGAAAATTTTACCGACAATTTGGGAAGGCTTCACAACCATGGACTGGAAATAAGCATTACCACTACAAATATCAAGGAAACTAATTTTGAGTGGACAAGTACATTCAACTTTTCAAGAAACAGGAATGAACTGAAAGAGTTGTTGGGATATGACAACGATGGCAACGGGAAAGAAGATGATTTGGTTTCAGAAGGTTTGTTTATAGGGGAATCACTTGATGCAATCTATACTTATAAAATTGACGGAAAATGGCAATTAACCGATGACATACCATCAGGTTACGATGTGGGCGCACATAAAGTAGTTGACCATGATGGGAGTGGGGCAATTGACACAGATGACAGGACAATAATTGGCTACAGGGATCCTTCATACCGTTTCAGTATAAGGAATACATTACAGTATAAAAACTGGTCTCTTAAGTTTTTTGTCAATTCAATACAAGGAGGGAAAAACCATTATTTGTCAGAAGACAACTTCCTAGATTATAATATCATGAACTCAGAAATGCATTTCCGCTATATCTTCCCAGAAGATGTTGGTTATTGGACCCCTGAAAACCCGGATGCCCGTTATCAAAGGCCAGGGATCAGCGTGTCTGACGGACTTGAAGGGGAATTATTTGCACAACGTAACTTTATACGCTTACAGGATGTTTCTTTATCGTATAATTTCCCAAAAAAGATTATTGAGAAAGCACAATTGCACAACCTAAGTGTTTATGTGAGCGGAAAAAACCTTGCTACTATTACAAAATGGAAAGGTTGGGATCCTGAAACTGGTGAAACAATCACACGGGACGGGCTGCCTGTAATAAAAAGTTTTACTGTTGGTGTTAATGTTGAATTTTAATGATTAAACACAATGAAAAAGAATATTATAAATAGTTTAATAAAGAGGACCGATAAGCCATTTTTGTTTTTCGCATTAATAATTATGGTTTTCTCTTGCGATGAGGATAAATTCTTGCAAGAAACACCCCTTGATTTTTATTCCCCCGAAAATTCATATATAACTTATGACAACTTCGAGTCTGCTATCTTGAATTTATATACACAGGTTCGGGACAATATTTTTACAGAGAGCGAAGATCCATATTTCCCTACCCTGGCATGGGGGCTGACCGAACTATCTTATCCCCATAAAGATTTTGGTGCAAGCCCAGATATCTCGGCAATATTATTGCCAACCAATACTGATGTCGTTTATGGAGCTTTGTGGCAACCTGCATATTCTATAATTTACAATACAAATGTTATTATTGAAAGGGCCGATGCCGATGTTAGCGAACTTACCGATGAAGAGAAAATATTGATAAAAGCCGAAGCTATGTTTTTTAGGGCTTATGCCTATAAAATGCTTGCCAATATTTACGGTGGCGTACCAATAGTATTGGAGGAAATATCAACACCTAAGCGAGATTTTGTCAGGGCTTCAAGAGATGAAGTATATGGGCAATGTGCCTCGGACCTTGAGTATGCTGTGGCAAACCTAAAAGATATCGGGGAAGTAGATGATTCAAGGATCTCAAACCTGGTCGCCAGCCATGTATTGGCAGAGGTATATATTTCACTGGAGCAATGGGGCAATGCAATTAGTGAAGCATCTAAGGTAATCAACAATCCGGCAACGGCTTTGATGACTGAACGTTTTGGCTCCCGTGCCGATGAAGAAATCAACGAGGATATGCCATGGGTAAGCGGTGGCGATGTTTATTGGGACTTGTTCCGGAAGGGAAACCAAAACCGTTCGTCCGGCAATACCGAAGCATTGTGGGTATTGCAATTTGCTTTTAATGTAACAGGTGGAGGAGAAGGGCTTCCCGGGGTTAGATGCCAGATACCCCGCTTGTGGCAAGCAAAAATCACAAACAGAGATGGTTCCAATTCTATGATCGTCCCTCTCCCAAACGACTATTATTTTGGCAGAGGGGGAGGGTTCATGAGGCCTAGCAGCTATTTCCTAAATACAATATGGGAGAAAAGTGGGTACGATCAAGATATGCGAAATTCAGGATATAATATTGTGCGAGATATAAAAGTAAACAACCCAGACTCTGATTATGACGGGAAATGGGTAATTGCAGACAACCTTCCGCTTGTGTACAAAAGCTATAACGATACCATGCGTAATTTTTGGCCTGTGGTCGCAAAAGCTTCAACCGCAGGGAAATTCCCCACAGAATATTATAACGAAGACCAAACAGTGCCAGGATCTTTAACAAGCGATGCAACAAGGCTGTGGAGGGACAGGTATGTTTTCCGTTTGGCAGAGACTTACCTTTTGCGTGCCGAGGCATATCTCGGAAATAACGAGCTAGGAAAAGCAGCAGATGATATAAACAAAGTACGCCAAAGGGCAAATGCCCCGGTAATCAAAGCCTCAGATGTAGATATCGATTATATTTTAGACGAAAGGATTAGGGAACTCCATTTCGAAGAATTATATTTACTCACCCTCGGTCGTTTAGGAAAGATAGTGGAAAGGACAAAAAAATATAACCCTTATGTAGGCGACAGCTACGGGCAGTACAATAATTTATGGCCTATACCTTATGACGAAATTGAAAAAAACACAGAAGCAGAATTGGAGCAAAATCCCGGTTATTAAAGAGGAGCCAGGGATATTTGTTTTTATTGCAAAATAAAACATCAAATTATTAAAGAATGTATTCAGTTTATCCTGCATTGTCAAAATTGGTTATCGCTTTATTGTTTGTAACGGTTTCTTGCTGTAACAGGGTGACAGAGAAGGACAAAACCCCTCCCAACATAGTTATGGTCCTTGCCGATGACATGGGCTGGGCCGATGTCGGGTATAATGGGGCATCGTTTTACGAAACCCCGAATATCGACAGGTTGGCTGCCGGAGGCATGGTTTTTAACCGGTTTTATCCATCGGCAGCCAATTGCGCCCCGTCCCGGGCTTGCATATTGACAGGGATGTACACTCCCCGCCATCAGGTATATGTGCCACAGGGGCTTTCGCGTGGTGGCGATGTTTCAAAAATGCGCTGGAAGGTCCCGACAGTAGGACAGGATTCTTCTTACAACACCTTCCCCGTGAGCGCCAACACTGTTGCCCCAGGGTTTGAGTCGCTGGCAGAAATGTTGAAAAAAGCGGGATATATTTCTGCCCGCTTGGGCAAATGGCATATCGGCGACGACAATCAAGGTTTCGATATAATTTCGGCAAATGGGGAGAAAGGGGATGTTACAAATAAAAACGGGACAGAAGACAGGTATTATGACGATATTTATGTGGCAGAAAGATTAACAGATGCAGCTTTGGAATTTATCGAAACCAATAAGGGAAACCCATTTTTTTTATACCTGGGGCATTGGGAAGTACATGCCCCGATGGCTGCCCGGAAAGAACGGATCGATTATTATAAAGAGAAACTGGCAAAGTCGGGAGGGAAGTCGCCAGACCCTGTGTATGCGGCAGAGGTAGAACAAATAGATATAAGCCTTGGGAGGGTTTTAGACAAGTTGGAAGAATTAAAGCTCGAAAAAAATACGGTGGTCATCTTTACTTCCGACAATGGTGGCGTTTCCGACCTAACCTCCAACTTCCCGTTACGGGCAGGGAAAGGCACTTTCTATGAAGGGGGGATAAGGGATCCTATGTGCATAAGGTGGACAGGTACCATAGAACCCGGCTCAAAAACCGACATACCAATAAATGGGGTCGATTTTATGCCTACGCTGGCTGAAATTGCTTCGGTGGGGCTTCCCACGAAACAGCCTGTTGACGGGATTTCTTTTTTGCCACTCCTTAAGGGGGGGCAGTTTCCGGACGACCGCCCCATTTTTTTCCATTTCCCCCTGTACCTGGGCGGCAGTAAAAAAGACAAGGTGCTCCCTGCTTTCTCCGGAGAGGGAAACTACTGGCGTGCCGTGCCTTCTTCAACTATCATCTCAGGCGATTGGAAACTTATTTATTATTATGAATACGACAGTTTCGAATTGTTTAACCTGAAAAACGATATTTCTGAACAAAACAACCTGGCTTCCGTGAAACCGGAAGTGGCAAACAGTTTACTTGAAAAATTGAATGCTTGGGTGCAAGATGTTGACGCACCTGTGCCTTCTGTACTAAATGTTGGCTTATGAAAGAAAATGTTCAGGTTAGGATATTCTTGTCCGCAGTAATTTTTTTATTCGTGCTTTGTTCCTGTTGCGAAAGGGAAAAGATGCAGCCCAACATCATTTTCATTCTTGCCGATGATTTGGGCTGGCCTCAATTGGGCTGTTATGGAAGTGATTATTATCAGACACCTAATATCGACCGTTTGGCAAGCGAAGGCATACGCTTTACAAATGCCTATGCTGCGGCACCGGTGTGTTCGCCCACCAGGGCCAGCATCCTTACTGGGAAATATCCTGCACGTTTGCACATAACCGATTTTATTCCCGGCAATACCAAAAATTGTTATACGCTCTCTCAACCCGATTGGCAAAAATATTTGCCCCTTGAAGAGCTAACGTTTGCCGAAATGCTTAAAAAAGAAGGTTACCATACAGCACTTTTCGGGAAATGGCACCTAAGCCCGGAGAAGATCCCCCCGGGAAGCTTGCCTTTTAACCCCGACAAACAAGGCTTCGATGAAACGTTTGTCACCTATAAGCCATCGAAAACTTTGAGCCAGCCGTGGCAGGACGCTGAAAACGATGCCCATAATGTGGATACGCTCACAAGTTTGTCTATCGACTTCATAGACAGGAACAAATCGGGGCCGTTTTTCCTTTTTGTTTCGCACAACACGATCCATGCCCCGCTTAAAGAAAAGGCTGAAACCATACGGAAATATCGGGAAAGAAAAGGAGCGGGGAAAGAAGAAAACAATCCGGTAATAGCAGCTATGCTCGAACGCCTTGACAACAGTTGCGGGCAAATACTGCAAAAGGTTGACGAACTGGGGTTGGAAGACAATACCATTGTCGTTTTTTTCTCCGATAACGGGGGGCTTCAATCCGATGCGGCACAAACACCTTTGCGGGCAGGGAAGGGATGGTTGTACGAAGGCGGGATAAGGGAACCTTTGATCGTAAAATGGAAAAATGTTGCCAACCCCGGAACAGTCTCCAATTCGTTAGTGAGTTCTACCGATCTTTTCCCTACATTCCTGAACATTGCAGGGATATGGGCAATGCCGGAAAATATTGATGGAAAAAGCTTGCTCCCGATATTTAAGGATGCCGGAGCAGAAATACACCAATCCCTTTTTTGGAACTATCCACATTATCATGCAGAAACAGGCATGATACCAGGTGCAGCGGTAAGGAAAGGCGATTGGAAATTGATTGAGTGGTACGAAAAAAGCATGGCAGATAATAAAGTCCCTGCATTTGAACTATATAATATCAATGAAGACATTGGGGAAACAATAAATATGGCAGACAGCCTTCAGTCCATTACAAAAGAACTGAAAAACGAACTGGACACGTGGAGAAGAGATGTTGGTGCACAAAAACCTCTTAAACCCGTTTTCTGATTTATATTATTGAAAATTTTGGCGGATAAATTTTGCCTGCCTAACTTGGGCGGACCAAAACCGGGGACGAATATATTTTCCCAAAGCCTCCTATTTGCTTATTGCCCGTCAAAGTTCGGCATAATGATAAAAAACATAAAAATGATGAATAAACTTTTGCTGTTGCCAATTATTGTTCTGTTCCTTACAACGCTATCTTGTCAACAGGGACGTAAAAAACCGAATGTGATCTTAATCAGTGCCGATGATTTAGGATGGTCTGACTTGGGCTGCTACGGCAGTGAGGTGCATACCCCAAACCTTGACCGATTGGCATCAATGGGCATGCGCTTTACAAACTTTCATAACACTTCGAAATGTTTTCCATCAAGAGCCTGTTTGCTGACCGGTGTTTATGCCCAACAAAATGGATATGCCACGACCCACGAAAATCCTATCAGCAATGCCGTAACACTGGGAGAGGTCCTTCGCTCAGTTGGATACCGTACTTTGTGGTCCGGGAAACACCATGGGCTGGAAAATCCTGTGACTCGCGGTTTTGATCATTATTATGGGCTAAAAGACGGGGCTTGTAACCATTTCAACCCTGGCGAACAGCGCCTGGGAGAGGGGATGCCTGCCCGGAAAGGGAAAACAGGGGAAAAAAATAAACGGGCTTGGTGTGTCGATAGTGTTATGTACAACCCGTATACGCCCGAAGAGAGAGATTTTTATACAACTGACTATTTTACGGACTATGCCATTAAATGGTTGGATGAATATAAAAACGAAAAAAAGCCATTCTTTTTGTACCTGGCCTATACCGCACCGCACGACCCATTAATGGCGTGGCCTGATGATATAGCCAAATATAAAGGATATTACGATGGAGGGTACGGAAAAATCAGGGAGCAAAGGTACAGGAAACAACTCGGCACCGGGCTTATTGACAGTTCCTTTGTACTTACAGAACCAACTTACCAGCCTTGGGATGGCTTGGACGACAGCATTAAAAACAGTGAGATCAGGAAAATGGAGGTATATGCCGCCATGATTGACCGCCTTGACCAGAATATTGGCAGGGTATTGCATAAGTTAAAAGAAACAGGCAAAGCTGGCAATACACTGATCCTTTTTGTTTCAGATAATGGCGCCTCTGCCGAAATTGTCACCCTTGGGGATGATTACGGCGAAATAGGCACGATTACCCGTTGGGCTTCGTTGGGACAAAATTGGGCCAACGTATCGAATACCCCTTTCCGCTTTTATAAAAATTCCAGCTACGAAGGCGGTATCAATACCCCCCTTATTGCATATTGGCCTGATAAAATAGAGGCAGGTTCCCAAAGCCGTTTCTTGGGGCATTTCATTGACATTATGGCAACTTTGGCCGACATAAGCGGTGCTAAATATCCAGAAAGGTTTAATGGCCAAGATATTGCCCCGATGCAAGGACAAAGTTTATTGCCCGTGTTCCTAGGGAAAAATGTGGCCCGCAAAGAACCTGTTTTTTGGGAATGGAGAAAGGGCCAAGCTGTTTGTTCCAATTCATGGAAGATAGTAAGAGAAGGGCAAGATAAAGCCTGGGACTTGTATAATATAAAAGCCGATCCGGCAGAAGTAAACAACCTGGCCGGTAAAAACCCCGAAAAAGTAAAAGAACTGGAACAACTTTTTATGGGTTGGAAATCAAGTTGCCAAGGGTTTGGCAAAAAATAGCATGGAACAAACAAAAAACTTGCTGGTTAAAGTTAAATAATTATTTTTATTCTTTATTGTCCAATCCCGTTGGGTTTTCCCAGATGTTTTTTACATGCTAATAACCTGCCTTTAATGCTTCCCCTTTATATGGTATAAACGTTTCTTGAAAAGACACTACTGCCTCATCGTTGAACCCGGCAAATACCCCTATGCCGTTTATAACATTTGAGTATATCTCCACAGGTTCGGAAAATGGGATCTTGTTATAATAAATATAAAGGATAATAGATTTTAAATAATAAAAAAATTCAGGAGACAACTTATGTATGTAAATGTGGTAAGCTTCATAAACAATGTTAGTGGTAGTATCGTTAAAATGTGGGGTATTGAAACCAATTGTTATTTGTTGGTTTTTGAAATCTTCGTCAGAGAATATGCGATATTCGTTATCTGGCCCAAAATCAAGCTCTTTCCCGCCAAAGTTGTCAAGTAAAGAGTCAAATATTTTATCATCGGTATCGGGCTTTAGGTCCTTTGTTTTACGTTCGTACTTAATTTCGCCCCCCGAGTAATATTGGGTAACTGTTTCCCGGGTGATTGCCAGGCGGTAAAAATCATCCCCTTCTTGGTCTTCCAGTAAGAGTTTATATGATAATTGTGGCCCGTTGTCGTCATTTAAAGTAGTTATGGTATCTACTGAAACAATTACTGCTTTGCCAGGGATATTTGTCCCGGCAGTTAAAATATCATTTCCTGCTATTATCTTGACCGAATAATTGTTTCCTGCCTGTGGGTAAAAACCGGACAAGCCATAGATCCCTTTTTCGCAAAACAATGTTTCTATCAACACATTGTTCTCATAAAATTCAATTGTTGCTTCATTTATATATTCAGTTGCCGTGCTGTCGGTAACCAGGGTGCTGTACGAAAGGGCCCCGGAAACAGGGATGCTGTTGTACATGATAGAATTAACAACAATGCTTTCTTCATCATAATCCAGGGGTATTGCCTTTGTACACGACCGGTGCAAAAAAGCGCCAATCATGGCCAGGCTAAATATGGTAATATGACGGATTCTTCTCATGACTAAAATTTATAACGGTACGAAACAGATGGTATAATAGGAAATAAACTTATTTGGTAAAGGGTCCTCCCCTGCCCACGTCCCTTTTGGGGGGTTGTCGAAATAAAGGAAAAACGGGTTTAACCGGGAGTAAAGGTTGTAAATGCTAAAACTCCAGGTACGTTTCCCGTTTTTCTTTTGTTTATGTAAATTTACCCCAATGTCTAAACGGTGATAAGCAGGCATGCGGTAGCCATTCCTTTCGCCGTAGAAAGAATAATACATATGTTGCGTGGTATGCTGGCGCGTAGGGGATTGTTGCCGCAGCTGCGTTTTTGGGTGGGGATAGTTACGGCATCGCCAGTCCCGTATATCCATGTGGCGCCCCATGTCGGTTTTTTCGGAGAACTTGTGGTTTTATTACAATATTTATGTCATGGGGCCTTTCGTGGCGATAGCTAAACGGCTCTCCCGAATTAATGCCCTCAAACTGGCGTTTTGCAAACGAACGCGTATAGCCAATCCACCCTGTTGTTTTCCCTGATGTTTTTTCAAGTAGGAGTTCGATAACCACCCTCCCCAGCCTTTACCTGCTTCTACTTTGCTTTCCCAATCGGAAGAAGAACCAAAAAAAGATACCCCTTCTTTGTATTCAAGCAAGCCCTTTGTTTTTTTGTAATATCCTTCAATACTCGCGACAAAACCATGCCTAAACTGGCGGACCAAGCCCAGCGTAAACTGATGTGATTTTTGAGGTTTTTATTAGTTGTGTCGAGGGCAGCCATAAATCAGTTGGCAAATTTATAGTAGAACTAGACAACAAGTGGATATATTTGGTGCATCTTTGAATAAGCTATTTTAATGGAAAAATTCCTTGAGGCCTTTAACATGGCGGAAAGGCGGGGCTGAAGAGAGGGGGTAAAAAGTATTTTCGGTCCAGTACCCGGAAGCCCCAATACCCAAGTTCATTTTCAAACTTGGGGACATGTCCATATTGTCTTCGAAGTATAAAATAACCTTCATATGTCCTGATTTTGGGGTTCTGGAATGTTGTATCATTGCCATAGGCCTGCTCCTCTGTATTGTAAACCATCATCCCCGGGGTAAAAACGAGAGAATTAAGTTTCGCGCCAATCCTGGCCTCATGCCGGGGGTTTTGGTTATGTTCAATATCCAACTTTACCCCAACATTCTCAATCCCCGACTTGTAGTGAAGCCGGTAAGCCCCTTCGTTCGCGGCTTGCCCCTCATTTGTCCCTACCTCTTCCTGCACGTTAAAAAGGTAGTCGCTGTAGATGCCCACTTGCATTAATAATTGTTTGCGGCGCAACTTTGTAGTCCCACCGCAAAGACCCCATCGAATTTCTCCATCCCAGATAAAAATCATTCGATTCCTCCCAACTTGCCCCGCCCAATTCCATATTTGTATAATAGCCTGAATCAACTTTGTCGCGGCCTGTGTACGAACTAAAATGCAGACTGCTCCTTTCTGAAAATACATGCTTCAATTTTAAGTTAAAAATCATAAAAAAAATAACCATTAAGCACATCAGCCTCAGACAATGCCTCAATTTTTGAGAGGTTTAGCAAATCTAGATAAGTCCTTCTGAAAGAAATATTGAACGTTGTGCCATTACCGGCAAGCGGCCCCTCTAAATTCAATTTTGATGCAATTAGCCCAACAGAAAAACTGCCCCCTATTTTTTCGGGGTTGCCATCTTGCAAGCTAATATCTACAACAGAAGAAAGCCGCCCTCCAAACCGGGCAGGAAAGCCCCCTTTATATAAAGAGATATTTTCAACGATGTCTGGGTTCAGTATATAAAAAAGCCCCAATAGGTGGTTAATGTTATAAACTGGTATCCCGTCAACCAATATCAAATTTTGTTCGCCGCCGCCCCCCCCCCTGACATATAAGCCACTGGAGCCTTCGGACAAAGAAGAGACGCCCGGTAACATCTGGATTGTTTTTATGGCATCGGACTCGCCCAAAAAAGCAGGTAGCGAGACTATGGTTTTCCCCGACAACCTATTGTTGCTTATCTGCGAACTGTTTAGTTTTTCATTGGGCTTTTCCCATATAACCTTAACTTTCTTTAAGTGCTGGCAAAAGGGCCATTGCAAAATCTAACGATATGTCTCCTGAAAGGTTGACCGTTTTTATATTTTGCCATATACCCCACATACGAAGTTTTGATCTTATATTCCCCCTCAGGCAAAACAAGGCTGTAAAAACCATGTTCGTTTGAATTTGTCCCGATAGGTATATCTGCCAGGTAAACCGAAGAATTGGGCAATGCTTCGCCACTCTCGTGGTCGAAAATATAACCGGATATCGTATAATACGATTGGCTCCTGGCTATATGTGTAAATATTAACAGTACACAGAAGCTGATTATTTTTTCGCTTGAAACGAGAAAACTTTTTGCCCCTGAAAAACCCACTGTACTTTTATTACAAAGCATGCCCCTCATTTCCTGTTTTCTGTTTTACACTGATAATTTACTGAAAATTAACAAATTAATCAAGTAAAATATTTTTTTTATTGAATTTGTGGCAAATCAAACAATTATCCCTCACAACAATAGCTGCATTTATGGGCAAACAGCATTTTACCATCACCAAAACCAAAAAAATAGGTGACTAATGGATAAAAACCATCGGCGTACGCTACTTCAGCGAACCCACGAACATGGCTGTTTTGACGAAACCGGAGGGGCTGGCTAGGGCTATGGCAAGGGGAATACCCTTTATAATTTTGACTTTAAAAATGATAGGCTTAATAAAACACTTGATTTATATTTTCATGGCTTTTATTTATTACTGAAAAGCTTTTCTACTTCATTTAAATCATCCCCGGATTGAAAGATTGACTCAAAATCGTTAAGTCTCCCCATTAAATGAGCCAGTTTAAGAAGAGCTTCCAGTGATACTTTACCTGTATTTTCAAAACGTTTCAGACTACCCAACGAAACACCTGAGCGTTCAGCCATTTCTTTCTGCGAAAGGCGAAGTTTTTTGCGTAACAATTTATGTCTTTCAGCCAGTGTTTTACATACCGCCAATGGAGTTGATTCTAAAGAATACATTTGCATATAATTAAAATATTAGCTAAATATAAGAAAAAGCAAGCAAAAGAGCTAATATATTGGCTAAAATAGATTTAAGAAAAACAGGGGTATGAAGACAAATACCGACAGCCTTATTAATATCAATAACGGCACACAGTACCGAAAAACAGTTTTTAGAATATATTGGCAAAACCTCAAACGATTATGCTATACAGTTGGCGGAATATTGGAGCAAAGAACAATTAACCGCTAACCACGAAGCACCTATGACAGTAATAAAAAGGGCAAATTAATTTTATTTATGGTTGAAATATATTACAACATTCAATATCTTTGTAACGTGATAAGATTTGAAATTGAATACTTGGAACAGGTAAGATTATGAAAACAATATCAAACGAAGAAATATTAAACGAATTTATTGGCGCACCCGATACACCGGAACGTATTAGTTTTGAGAATGAATTAAAGGCAGATGTATTAGCGTTTAAGCTTAAAGAATTACGACAGGAAAGACAGTTAACACAAAGTCAGCTTGCCGAAAAGTTAGGCATGGGAAAAGGTCAAATATCAAAGATTGAAAACGGCAAGTTTAACCTTACATTGGCAACCATAAACAGAATTGCTACAGCACTGGGGGCAAAAATTAATTTTGACTTACAACCTATTTAATACACAAGGACATGGAAGCATTAACTATACACCCACAAAACAATGAGCAGTTAGAAGCGATAAAGTCAGTTTTAAAGGCGTTAAAGATACCTTTCGACAAAAAAGAAAGTCACTACGACCCCGAATATGTAAAAAAGATACAAGAAGCCGAAAAAGAACGGGATAGGGCTATCATACTTAGTAGCGATGAGGATATAGACAACTACATTAAAAATCTTTAGCCAAATGTACGAAATTGAAATCTTACCAGAGGCAGATAAAGAAATAAAGAGTTATCAGAAATCGGGAAACAAAACCGCCATTAAGAAAATACAAACCTTTCTAAAAGAATTAAAAGAACACCCCACAACCGGAACGGGACAGCCCGAACAACTTAAACACAATCTTTCCGGCTATTGGAGCAGACGGATTGATAAAAAGAACCGCCTAACATACCGCATCGAAGAAGAAAAGGTAATTGTTGTTGTGGTTTCGGCTTTGGGGCATTATGAATAATTATCTTTATGAAGATGCAAAACGCAAAAATAATTCTCATTAAAAACTATTCAAGACCATTCGATAAAGTAAAGTTTGAACGTGAAATTGAAAAAGAATACAAGACGGCGGAACGTGATGAGTTCATTAAACCAGATGAATTTTTTGAGTGTTGCTTCAAGGCTCTTAAATGGTTTGAGGATAAAATAGAGCTGTCAAATGATGGTTTTATTGATTTGTACTATGATATACACATTAATGCATGTTTTAGATGGGGAGCAAATCAAGTATGTAACAATAGACAACTTTAGACGATTTGAAATATTTTAATATTATCCATGAAAAAAGGGAATATCAACATACCCCCTAATATTCAAATGATATGTATTCCCGGCAAAGGAATACACCACAAATTTAATCAAATAAAATATCCTGTAAAAACACCTTAAACTTGAATGGTTAACTAACTTAGCTGTAATAAATTAACAATCAATACAATAAGTAGTCCCGACGGGAATCGAACCCATATCTACAGTTTAGGAAACTGCTATTCTATCCGTTGAACTACGGGACCCTATTTATTTTTAAGGAGTGCAAAAATATATAAAAACCTTGTTAACGGCAAATCATTAACAGGCTAAATTTATTTAGCCTGCTTTTAACCGTTATTTTGCCATTTGTTCAACTTCGGAAAAAACCCTGAAAAAATTGCCGCCCCATACTTTCGCAACTTCCTCAACTGTATAGCCCCGTTTAAGCATTTCTGCCGTAATGTTTGGCATTTGGCTTACATCTTCGCAGCCGTCTACTCCCCCTCCGCCGTCAAAATCACTTCCAATCCCTACATAATCAATCCCTACCAGGTTTTTCACATAGTCAATATGATCCACGCAATCGGCAACTGTAGGCAATTTTTTGGGATATTCTTTTTCAAACTCGCGCCATTTTTCCCTTAGCCCTTTTTTTTCTGCTTCGCCCATGTTGCCGTTTTTTGTGCTGTAAGCGTTACGTATTTCTTTTTGTTTCTGATAACGGACCGTGGTTGTGTCGGGATCTTTAATATAACTGTCGAGCAGGCAGATCTGTATAACGCCACCGTTTGCTGCCAATGTTTTAATCATGTCGTCAGTCATATTCCGTGGGTGGTGGGCAATACTGCGGACACTGGAGTGCGAGGCAATTACCGGGGCCTTGCTCGCCCCTATCACATCGTAAAACGATTTGTCTGAGATATGCGAAACATCTATCATCATCCCCAGCCTGTTCATTTCCTTCACTACTTTTTTCCCAAACTTGCTTAAACCGTTATGTTCCGGGCCTTTTTTGTCGGTAGACGAGTCACAAATATCGTTGTTAGATGAGTGGCACAGCGTGATGTAACGGACACCCTTGTCGTAAAATTCTTTTACCCGTTTTATGTCTGTGCCTATCGGGAAACCGTTTTCCATACCTATGTAAATTGCCCGTTTCCCTTTAGCTTCTATGCGTTTCCCATCAGTTGGTTTTGTAGCTATTTCGGCAAGCTTGCTGTACCGCCTACAAACGGCGTAAGTAGAATCAATCATCCTGTTGGCCAGATTATACGCGGCCTCTGTATTTTCGGGGGTGCGGTCCTTTTGTCCGGTAAACGCTGCAAAAAACATGGCATCCAACCCGCCTTCTTTCATCCGAGGGAAATCCACACGGCTTTGAGGCGCGTCGTTTCTCTCCCCAATATCAAAACCTCCTCCTTTCACCAACATCATTGGCGTATCGCAGTGTGTATCAACTGTTAATACATCCTCGTGGACTTTTTTTGCCTGTATAACCGTTTCCTGTCCTGAAATACTTACTGCATAAAAAAGTGCAAAGGATAAAACAATATAATTTAAAAGTTTGAACATTTTGGACTCCGTATTTGGTATTAAAATGCCACAAGTATATAAAAATATTTGGATACAAGTAATTAAACCACCTGCCACCATACAAAGAATTAACAAGCAGGTTAACAATTACGCACAGAAAAAGGAGCAAAAGTTTTTTCCCTTGCCCCTTTTCTTTTTTCAAACGCCCGGCATTGCCTTTTGCCTGTCTGCCTCAATACCGTTCAATATGCTGCTTCCAAATTGCCTTAACAATTTAACGCCTACCTGTTGTTCCTGGTCCCGAACACTTGCGGATTGGAAGGGGAAGTTTCTTGCGCCGCAGCTTTTTTCGGGTTGCTCAACAACAGCATCATGCTGGCTGCAGACAATGCCACATACCCGCTTTTCTTTATTGCCTCTTTGCGCGTTATGGATCCGTTTTTGATTTCTTCGATTTTTACTTTTTTCATCTTGATTTATTTTTTTATATGTTGGATTTAAAATTGAAAAACTCAGGAAGTCATCCGATGACTATAATGTTCAACTGAAAGTCATCGGATGACTGAGTAATTTAATTGTTGTACTGCCCAATCTTTTAAGGAACTGTCTTATTCATTTTATAATATCACGATTTTTGTCGAATAACGGTTGCCGCCATCTGTAACGGTCAACAGGTATACCCCTGGCGCAAGCCCCTGGGACTGGATACAGTTCCTGCTGCCTGCCTGCAATTTATTTATGCTGGCCCTTTTACCTGTTATGCTGTACAGGCTGGCAGTGGCAGAATTGCCCACATTGCCTTCTATAACTATTTCCCCGCCCGACAGGTATACGTTGAAGCTTTCCCCGCCGTCCAGCTCAAGGCCTTCAGTGCCAGTTGTGTTCATGCCCGTGTGTATGTAGAAACGCCCCGTTTCGGCCTCGCCCGCCACAACGGTGGCACTATAGCTTTCACCATCGGTGAGTTCGGTGTAGGTGCCAGTTGATTTGTCCTCCAGTATTACCTTGCAAGCCGATGGCAAGCTGGCAGTTTCCGCGCTGATGCTTATTTCGCCGCCGTCTTCGCTGTAAACGTCTACCGGGATGACCAAGTTTTCGTAATCACCTGGCAAACACTGGATGGCAAAACCGATGCCTTTGTCGCCGCCTACCAGCCTTGAGCTTATTTCGAGCGCGCCAGGGTTGCCCATAACGCCCGCATCATAGGTCTTGTCAAGGCCGTTTGTCATAGAGCCGTTGAACGCGACCACGGTGCTGGCCGTGCTGCTTCCCGATGTAAGGTCCAGGCGGAATGCGGGCCAGGCTGCCTTGGCCGATTTTAATAAATAGCTGCCAGTTGTTTGCATGTCGGGCGTAAAGCTTGCCACGCTTGTGCCGCTTGCCGCTTTTACCATGAAGGCCTGCCCCGGGGCGACAAAGTTGTCGCTGAGCGTCCTGTCGCTGCCAAACTCAAAACTGGCGTTGCTGATTACCTTGTACTGGCTTACAGTGCCGTCGTAGCCTTCGCCTTCTACCCAAAGGTAGATTGCTCCGTAGTTTTCGTCCAGGCCATCGGCATTGGCCGCAAGGAAAGAAGTGGTTGCATCGTAGTTGATGTCGATGGCAGAAGTATAGGGGTTGCCAACGCAGTTCCAGCCTGCACCGTCTTTGGTGAGCGCGATGGACTGGTTGCCCGAGTACAACGAACCTGAGAATGTGACTACGCCATCGCTGCCACGATATAGCATATAACCTTTACATGCCTCAAAAACATCGGTGGTGGCAGTTATAAAATAGTCGCTCCAATCGTTTATGCCTTCCTCGTACTCTACAATGCCGTAGAAAGTAGTGTCGTTATCGACAAAAGTCGGGATATCGTTGCCTGCTTCTTGCATGAAAGCGCTTATGCTGCCGGTAGTGGCATTTGGCGAAACAATATGCCATTTGTTGCCTGTCATGTACTGCTGCACATAGCTTGTGCCGCCAACTGCCAAAGTCCCTTTGTTCACAATGCAGCCAGTGCCAGAAGCATCGCCCTCTATGGTAAGGTCGCCGCTTACTGTCAGGGTATAGCCAACTGTTACCTCCAACGAAGCGCCTGCTTCCACTGTGAGGCTGCCGATAGTGGCATCTTGCCCAAGTGTAAGGATGCCGCTTTCCACTATAACGCTGTCGGCACTCCCGGGCAGCGTGCCTGTTGACCAGTACGCAGTTTCGCCCCATGTGCCGGTGCCGGCCCAAATTTGTACCGAAGATGTTTTTACCAAGAGCGCCGTGGCAACGTTGCCCCACAGGGTGTCGCCGCTGCTCAACAGTTCGCCTACTTTGTAGCTTACCTCAATCGTGTCGCCGGTCTCAGTGCCTTCGGGGAGTGTGATGGAAGTACCGGAAACAACGCAGTTGCCGGAATCTACGACCGCCGCCACAAGGTTTGCCTGTGCAGCCTCATAGTCGTAGTCGTTGGCAAGCAGGGCGCTGAACTCAACGCTGCTAGAATTGATCGTGTCGGCAAAGGCAAAGGGCGCGTTGTTGCTTACCGAGTCCAAAGCAGGGTATGTTTGCCCTTCCCGTATGCCCCATGTGCCTGTGAAATCCCAGCCGTAAAAACTCGCTTCTGTTTTCATCTCAGAAGTGGTAAGGGCTGTCCCGTATTCAGAATCAGCAGCAGCTTCGCCGCAGGTTTCCAGGTTATAATAACAATTGGTTGGAAGAGAATATCCTGCTCCCACCAAGCCGCCTACAAAATCGCCGCTACAGGAAACTGCCCCGCTTGCATAACTGTTGCTTATTGAACCTGCATCAAGGGCAACCAGACCGCCTGCATAATCGCCACTGCATAAAACTTCTCCGGTTGCATAACAATTATCTATTGTGCCAGCATTTATGCCAACCAAACCGCCAACCCTATTGGCTCCTGAAATATCACAGGTTGAATAACAGTTGCTTATGGTGGTGGAGGAAATACTCCGACCAAACATACCGCCAACAAAATTGCCACTTCCAGAAACTTCCCCTGTTGAATAACTGTTGCTTATTGTTGAGGATGTGGAATAACCGACCAAACAGCCTACATCGCCAGAACCGGAAATATTACAGCCCCGAATCCCCACACTGTCGATTGTTGCACCGGATGAATAACCAAACAAACCGACATAACCTGTTGATGACCGGTTTATGTAAAGCCCTTTGATGGCATGCCCTTTACCGTTGTAGTGGCCGGTGAACTTTGTGTCGTTGTTCCCTATGGGCGAGAACCCGCTCCCATCGCCTTCGCCATAAGTTCCTTCGGCTGTTGCAGATGCATCTATGTCGACTGTTTGGACATAATATTTGTCCCAGTAATCGCTATATGCGGACAAGTTTGTTAAATCCTCAAGGGTCGCTATCTGGTAAGGGTCGCTTTCAGTGCCGCTGCCGTCAAACAACTGTGCCTTGATTGCAGCATAAGCACTGTTGCCCCACAGGGTGTCGCCTGATATTACTTCGCCCACAACATATTTAATGGTGTCGAGGGCATCTTCGGTCGCCAATGTAAAATCGGCTGTATATATGCCTTCGCTATAAGTGCCATAATGGGCAGTCACGCTGTCAATTTTGACGGTCAGGTTTGTTTGCCCTGTCTCGTAGTCGTAGTCGTTGGCAAGCAGGGGGCTGCTTAAGGTGTCAATACCCAATTTACCGCCCCCGCGTGTTGCAATTGTGTCAGCAAAGGCAAACGGCGCGTTGTTGCTTACTGAGGCCAAAGCGGGGTATGTTTGCCCTCCCAGTATGCCCCATGTGCCTGAGAAATCCCAGTTTGCAAAGTTGCCGGCAACTTTCATCTGCGAGGTGGTAAGGGCCGTGCCCATTGAGGAAGCAGCAGCAGCTTCGCCGCATGTCTCGGAGTTAAAATAGCTGGAGGTTATTGTATATTCATTCCCCCCGACCAAACCGCCGACACCTGTCCCACTACTACAGTATACCTCACCTACCGCATAACTGTTGGTCACTTCCCCGCCCCAATTAGTGCCGACCAGGCCACCTACCGTAGCGGTACCTGAAACTGTACCGCTTGCATAACAATTATTTATTTGCGAGCTATAATAATTACACCCAACCAGTCCACCGATCATGCTTATGCCCACAACGTCCGATGTTGAATAACAGCCGCTTACCGTTGTTGCACTATTATTGTAGCCAACCAAGCCGCCTGCACCATAGTCACCGCTAGACGTAACTTTTCCTGCTGAATAACAGTTGCTTATAGTTGAACCAACGGAATTCCCAATCAGGCCACCAACCATATATGTACCCCAAACGTCCACAGTTGAACAACAACCGCTTACCGTTGATTGATCAGATAAACCAATCAAGCCGCCAGTACCGTGATATGCATCTTCACAATAACTTGAAACTTCCCCGGATACATAACAGTTGCTTAATGTTGATATATAGGAAACACCAGCCAAAGCACCAACACGCCTATAACCAGCAATATTGCAATCCCTAAGCCCCACACTGTCGATAGCACTGCCTTCGCCTAGATAACCAAACAAACCAATAGCATTAGTAGATGGGCGGTTGACGTAAAGCCCTTTGATGGCATGCCCTTTACCGTTGTAACTGCCGGTGAACCGTATGCCATAGTACCCTATCGGAAGGAAGCCCAATGTGTCGCCATCGGAAATGTCCCAATAACGGGTAGAATCGGCATCGATATCGGCGGTCTGTATAAAGTACTTGTCCCAGTAGTAGGTGTAATTCCTGTCCGAGAGTTTTTTCAAATCTTCGAGGTCTGCAATCTGGAAAGGGTCGCTTTCTGTGCCGCTGCCTTCCCAAATCATCGTCTCATATATGTTATTAAAATCTTCCCATTGATCGGCAACCGAATATGCTGCAGCCGAACCTTCCGCCACAAACAATATACAGCTAAGAGTGTCAACCCCTTCAAAAACGTCCTCGCTCCCAGATGCCTCAAAATCAACAGGCGCAGGGTTTTCGGCATAAATCGAATCCAAAGAAGTACAACCATAAAAAGCACTGCTCCCTATCGCTGTAACCGATGCCGGGATGGTTATGCTTGTAAGGGCGCTACAATTATACAATAAACCTAATCCAAGAAACCTTAAAGAATCAGGGAGCTTTATGCTTGAAAGGCTTGTGCAATTATAAAATATATTTTTGGGGAGGCTGTCGACCAGATTGGGGATGGTTATTGTTTTAAGGGCGGAAGCTTCACGAAATGAATTCCGGTCAAGAAACCTCAATGAATCGGGCAACTTGACTGTTTCCAGCGACGTACAGGCAGAAAACACCCTTAAGTTGATTGTTGTGACCCCTTCCGGTATTTCAACGTATGTAAGCCCTGTACATGCGTTAAACACCCACTGCCCAATCTCTTTTGTTGACGTTGGCAGGATAACAGATTCCAAGCTTGTTTTACCCGTGACGTAATCCGTGGCGCAAAACGAAAAGTGGGGAACCTCGTTGGCTGCGTAGCTTGTATCTATCCCGTTAATAGTCCCCTCTGTCCCGGAGTATGCCGCAATGGTAGCATTTTCAAGGTCGAGGGTAGTAAGGCTGGCCATGTCGTCGCGCAAAATTTTAAAGTCGGTGGCGTCTATGGTATCGGTAAGGGTGATGTTGCTTACCGTTGAGGGGAAAGTTGTTGATGTAAACATCTCCGGGGAGGTCACCGTGTCGAGTGCGGTACAGCCCAAAAATACTTGTGCATCCAGGCTGCCTACCGAACTTGGGATATTTATATTTTTTAACCCCGTACAGCCACGAAATGCACGTTGCCCAACATATAGCAAAGAACCGGGCAATTCTACAGACTCAAGTGAACTACAATATTGGAATGCCCCATACACAATTATTGTTGCCCCGTCAGGGACTTTGAATTGAGTAAGCCCGGTACAATTACAAAATGCCCTGTTAGAAATTATTGTTGTTGACGTTGGCAGGATAACAGATTCCAAGCTTGTTTTCCCTGTTTCGTCAGAATAACTAAATGCACGGCCTGGAACCTCATTGGCAAGATAATCTATTTCTTCATCTGACCAAGTCCCTCCTGTCCCAGAGTATGCCGCAATGGTAGCATTTTCAAGATCGAGGGTAGTAAGGCTGGCCATGTCGTCGCGCAAAATTTTAAAATCGGTGGCGTCTATGGTATCGGTAAGGGTGATGTTGCTTACCGTTGAAGGAAAACTTGACGACGAAAACATCTCCGGGGAGGTTAACGTGTCGAGCGAGGTACAGCCTTCAAACGTACCTTCGTCAACCCTTATTACTGAATTAGGAAGGTCAATACTTGTAAGGCTGCTACAGTCTTGAAATACATCCCCCTTGATTTTCACTAAAGAATCGGGGATGTTTATACTTGCAAGTTTTGTACATTTACAAAATAACCCAGTGTCAAATTCGGTTACAGAATTTGGTATGGTTATGGTTTTAAGTGCTGTGCATAACCGGAATACGTGCGCACCAATATCATTCAAAGAGTTGGGCAGTTCAACAGTTTCCAGTGCAGTACAGTTATAGAATACTTTATTGGACAGGCTTGTTACCCCTTCGGGGATTTCAATTGAGGTTAGCCCATTACAATAAGCGAATGCGTGAAAACCGATACTTGTTATTGATGTTGGCAGGATAACAGATACCATGCTTGTTTTCCCTGTTAAATCCGTAGTGCAAAACGAATAATCAGGGATCACGTTGGCTGCATAGGTGGTTTCTGTCCCGCTGTAAGTCCCCTCTGTCCCTGAGTATGCCGCAATGGAAGCCCCACTGAGGTCGAGGGACGTTAGGCTGTCCATTGCATCTCGCATGGTCAAAAAGTCGCGGGCATCAATTGTGCCTGTAACGGTAAGGTCGCTTATGGTGCTTGCCCCGCTGCCCAAAGCAGCAGACAGGCCGCCCGCCGTTACTTCTACTGTTGTTTGTGCCCGCCCCAAAAGGGAAGAACTTAGCAACAGGATAAATAGTAAAATTTTTTCTTTCATGTGGAGTTGTTGATTTTTTGAAGTTTATATTTTAAAAGTATTGTTTCTGTTTTTAACCGCAATTGTTGTTACAATTGCAGATTTATTTCTTTATGTAAAATACATGCATTAAAATGCTTAACAAAAATTTAGTTTATGTGTGCGAATACCTATTACTTGTTGCCAAAGGTAGATATTCAGAAAAACCGAAAACCTGTGGTTTGTACGGGGAATTTTTGCTTTTTTGAACCCATTGTTTTTTTATATTTGTTGTAAGTAAACTACACAGTGACCTAATAAAGGACAGTGTACTGTAACAAAAACCTGTTTATCTGGCTGATATGAGAAAAATACGTTTATCTGTCGTTGACAACCATCCTGTTGTGCATATGGGCATAAGGCATGTATTAAACCGAATACAGGGACATATGATAGAACTGGTAAAAACATACGACAATGCCGCCCAGGTAATGTATGACATAAATAAATTAACAGCCGATGTGTTTATTATTTCCATGAGCCTGCCAGACACGCCAGGATATAAACTGGCACAAGAAATAAAAGAGGTGAACCCCGAAATAAAGATAGGCATTTATTCATACACACTTGAGCGCGATTCTGTTTACAATTCTTTCAGCTGCGGGGCATTGGGCTATATCTTAAAATCGGCAAGCATGACAGATTTTTTAGACTTTGTGATCACAATCAGCAAAGGCGACAGATATTACAAAGAAAGGGTTGCCGATGTGCTATACGAACAGAGGAACAAGAAAAAGAAACAGGGGGAAGTAAAAATCACCAAGCGCGAATCGGAAGTACTGCGGCTCATAATGTCGGGCTTAAAAAACAAAGAAATAGCATGCAAGCTTTCAATCACCGAGCGCACCGTTGAATTCCACAGGCAAAATATATACAACAAGTTTAATGTCAGCAATACCGCACAGTTGTTCAAAACGAATCAACAATTGTCACCGTACCCTTTTAACAATAAGGATTTCAATCAATATAATTAAATGGGAGGGGCGTAAAGGGAATAATGGTTGTCCGCAATTTTGAAAATGTTGGGTAAATGGTTAATTTAGTATTTGAGCTATGGTTTAAATACTGAGCTGAACCTGGTGGTTAAAAATATGAGGTTGATATTTTTAATCGGCTTCAGGTTACCAGGATAGGGGTTCAGGCACTTCAAAACGAATTTGATTTCAGGAAGGCTAACGACACAAAATAATTTCTTTATGGAAGGTGACGGACAAAAAAAGAAAGAGCTGCTTTCGAAAATGGCTGCTTTGTGCAGCCGCTCGGAACAATGCTCGCCCGATATACACAAAAAAATTATTGCTGCCGGGCTAAGCGAAAACGAAGCTGTAGAAATACTTGACTATTTAAAAAAAGAAAAATACATTGATGACGAACGCTATGCAAAGGCATACGTAGCTGAAAAATTCAGGATAAACAAATGGGGGCGTGTAAAAATCAAATACTACCTCTGCATGAAAGGGCTGCCTGATGATATAATAGGGACAGGACTGGAGACGGTTGACGGGGAAAAATATGTTGGGCTGCTGCTGAATACCATGAAAGAAAAGGCTGGCAAGGTTAAAAAGAAAAACAAGTTTGAAAAGATGGGGCAGGTAATCCGCTACGCCCGTAACCGGGGTTTTGAACCTGAACTCATTCACCGGTACATAAACCAGGTGCTGTGATAATTTCAAGTATTTATTTGTTGTTTATTTTTACAAATTCTCTAAAATTATCTCTGTTGATTATATGTCCTTTTGCATTATAAGCATCTAAGAATTTTTGAGGGAATTTGACCTTTTTGTCTTTCCATTTAAACTCAAATGCGGCAATACCTCCATCTTTTACTTCAACGAAATCAATTTCTTGCTGTTGTTGAGTCCTCCAAAAATACATTTTAGCAAAAGTGTCTTTGTAGATGTTTTGTTTTTTCCTTTCTGAAACAAGGAAATTTTCCCATAAAGCTCCTTTGTCAAGTCTAAGATCCAATGGCTTAAAATCGCCAAGAATCATATTTCTTATTCCGTTATCGTAAAAATAAATCTTACGGTTTTGTTTGATTTCATTTCTTAAATTTCTACTGAAACTACCTAATCGAAATTGAATTTTTCTTGGATTGTATTTTCTATCGTTCTTGTAAACATCTTTTTTGATTACAAAGATCAATAATTGTCACCATAATGACCAATTCTTATAATAATTAGTCATTATAGTATTCGCAATATCGTCTTTTTTGCTTACGTATAACGGTAAACTGTATGTGGCACAGCGGAGTAGGTGAGGATTTCTTTTCAGGCCGAGAATCCCGATGCACATCAGGACGGGCGGGGTATAGAACCCCGAATTGAGCATCCGATATTTCTGCTAAGATTGTAATTGCTGACAATAAATTCAATTTCATTCATTATCAAATCGTGGTATCTATCGGCTTGTTTTAAAGACCATTTTCTGTACGTGTAAAGCCAAATTTTCTCTAAATCTTCGATAGCTTTCTCACTTATTCGATATTTTGGGATCATAGATATTTGGCGTGAAGTTCTTCAAGATGTTTTTTTGCATCGAAATTCTCAACCATTTGGCTGTTTTCTCCTTCAATCAATGCCAATCTTAATTCATTTAATTTCTTTTCCTCAGACTCTAAAAGTCGAAGGGCAGAGCGAACAACTTCACTTGCAGAACTGTATCTTCCTGAAGCAATCGAAGTACTAATAAAATCTTCGAAATGCGTTCCTAACGATATTGATGTGTTTCTTCCCATAATTTTAGTTTAATTTTGTCAAAGTTACCAAAAATTGGTAATCGTGCCAAGAAATTTGTCAATTATTTTGATTTTCAGGGAATTGCAGACGTTTCGCAAATGTCCCCTAACGGTAAATTATATGTTGTCGTAGTACACGATGTACATAGGTACGGGTGATTGTCTGTCCGGCACGGACTAAGACAATCAGGCGGGAATCCGAGCTATGCATACACGCCGAAACCGCTATGCAATATATAAAATGTTATGCCCTGGCTTTAATTAATTTTCTCATACTCATATTTTGTAACTGTCCATTCCGCATATCCCCAAGTTGGTGCATATGTAATGTATTCTATCAATAGCTTACCATTAAATTTTTTCTTAAATAAAGTGTTTGTGCCTTGGGTATCAATAATTTTTGTTTCTGTTAAATTTTCGTAATCATCATATACTAGCTGTATGCGTTGAGTTAAATCTCCACTAGAATCATAATAGATTTCCTCTGATGGTAGAGTGTTAACTCCTGTATATTTATGTTCAACTATTTGGGTTGTTGTTCCGTCATAATTGAAAATTTCAGTTTTTATCAAACGCAAATTATCGTCGTATGAATATTTGGTGAAACTTGACAACTCTTGGTTGTACATAAAAACTTGTTCAAGAATTAAAACATTTAAATCGCTATAGAAGTATTTATATTGATGATAAATTCCTAACTCGTCATTCTCTTTAAATGTATTAATAAGATTTCCATTTTCGTATTCATAAGATTCTGTATATTTCAAAGTTCCATTCGCTAAATACAATTTTTCTTTGACTATATTCCCATTTTCATACTCATATAAAGTGTAGGTGCCTAAACTAAGATTTCCCACATCTCCATCATATATCTTTTTCTCTTTTAGTAAATTATTGGTGTTATAATTATACTCTCGATAAGTAAAAAGTGTATTGGGATAATCATATAGTGATTCTTTTAGGAGGTTTCCGTCCTCCGAATATTTTAAGTCCATAAATGTACTTGGCTCTGAGTCTGATGAACTACTATAATTGAGAACTTTGGTTAATCGGTAATTTTCAGGTTCGGAAAATAAATCTTCATTTTCAGTACAACTAAACATACTAATCAATGAAATTGTCAATAAAAGCATTTTTTTAGTTTTCATAGTTCCTTGATGTTAAGAATATATTTATTGATATAGATGTTTTTCCTTGCAATAAAGTTGCGTCTTTTTAGCTTGGGCATAACGTTCGGGTAAAGGTAATCTTTTTGCTAACCTGGCTAGTAAGTTGCCCTTGACCTTCTAAATCAATGTTGCTTATTTCTTCGTTCAGTGTAAATTCCATCCCTTTTGACAGGCAATCTTCAAAAATTATATCGTTGGCAAACCTGTTCCCGTCTTCGTCTTTTGCATCAAAATAAAAAGCGTAAGTCATGGCTTTCAGGATCTTGTCGTAAGGTAGTTGCATTTTTTCTGCCAGCCGTATTATCCCCAAGAAGCGATCGTCCGGACCAAGTTTTCGGAACAGGTCCTGCCCCACCCTGAAAATAGTGTCTTTTAATGCCTTGTTCCGGAATCTAGATAGCAAATCTTCAATATGTAAGGTTAAATCCTCCATCGAAAAGTCATTTGGATAAACAGCCTGTAAAATATTTGCAGATTGCAACATCGCGTCTTTGGCCAGGCCGTAAACTTGCGGGTCGTCCAGCACTTCGTAAATATATGTCGCTTCCGGGTGATTGAATGAGCCGAAATAGGCAGTTACGGCATGTCCTAGGTTGTGGATGAACAGTTTCCTGTCAACCCAGGCCTTAATGTTTTCTTTCGGCGACAAATCTTTTAAGTTAGGGATTTCGCCCCTGAAAGCTTTTTTGTCAACGATAAGGTTATTGTAAGGTTCTGCAAAAACCACTAAGGGGTCTTTTTTCAAATCATCATGTGTCATTATCGGCACCATCTTGCCAATGCTGGTCTCAACCAGCCCTACCATGCTGTCAAGCGGATAATCACCGGGAAGTGTTTCTTGCAATTTTGCACGGATAAAATCACTGGCAGAACGCATGTTTTCGGCAATGATAATATCCATGGGCAAAGTAGGATGTTCCTTATGTCGCATTATCAACCCTTCTGCTATAACAGGGATTACTTTTTCAAACGCATTTTTCCCTACCGACACGGCCAATATCCCTGCCTCTGATATTTCCCTGATTAGCTGTTGTTTGTCCAGCCCTGAAACTGCCCTCACATTAGGGATTTCCAATATTTTCTCCTGCTCTCCTTTGATGACCACAGGGTAACTTTTCCTTTCGTTCAGCAAATTTACGGTTTCAAGGTTAACGTCCGAAAATATCACTTCGTAGCCCGACAAGCCAAATACCTGCCCGATAAAAGAACGGCCTATCTTGCCAGCCCCAAAAATCAATATCGATTTATTCTTCATCTCTAATTTGTTCTTTATACTGTTCATAATAAGGGAGTATCAAGTTTAGTTTCTCCAGTGGCGCCTCCTCGAAATAAGTGCCGCCTATGTAAAAACACGCATAGCCGCCAGAGACAATTCCCCAAACGCAAGCTTCTTTTAAATCCAGAGTCATGGTTTCGCTTTGGAGCTGGGCGACCACAGAAGCAATAACGCCCCCCGCAAAATTGTCCCCACAACCAGTGGTGTCGCCCATGCAGCCCTGTTTGATTTTTTCGGAAACAGCCTTAGATACGGGCAACTCGAAATCTTTGACCTGAAGAAATTTTTCCCCTGATGAATAGCCTCTGACTGTTTTTGCCCCGTTTGTCACGATTACCGCACCTGCCCCGGATTCCTTGAAAAACCGCATGGCTTCGTCCAACGATTTTTTACCGCTTAAACGGAGGGCTTCTTCATAATCGGTTATCAATAAATCGATCAAAACATAGCTTTCGTCGCCCTTGCCCAAAGGCCACTTGCGATCAGGGTTTAGCTTCTCGTTCCTGAAATCATAGACCGTGTTAACTATAGTCATGCAATCATTTTGCTTTGCTTTTTTTAGCAACATTGTCAGGTTGTCGTGGATTTCAGGGACAAGGGCGGTCCCTCCAAAAACCACCACTTCGGAAGCAAAGAAACTGTCGTCCAATTTTTCAGGGAGGTAGTCCCATGCCGCACCGATTGAATTTATAAAAGTGCGTTCCCCGTTGCCCCCGTCAAAATCCGGGTCCGAAAGGACAACCGTTGAAGGGGTTACGTTGCCCGCTTGTTCGTACTTGTCGATATTTACGGGCGTTTTGCCCAATGCCGACAATAAAAATCCCCCTTCGTCATCGTCGCCCCTGTAGCCATAGAAACGGAAATTACACCCTGTTCCTGCCTGCATCTGGGCTGCATGTATAAGGGCGACAATGCAAGGTCCCCCAATATTTATTTTGTCGGCTTTTCTGCTTTTTGAAATCCGGCTTAACATTGTAGCGAGGCGATCGCCTGTGTATCTTTCAAACTCCTCTTTGAAAACAAGTTGCCCAGGTACAAGCCCGCCGTCACCTTTATTCTTTGAAAGGTAAGGCGTAAATTCCTGTGAACTGAACGATGTGTTATTGTAAAGTTCATCGACCAAACAACAGCCAACTCCCGATACGGTTATTTTTTTAGTCATTATACCGATGTTAATTACAGGAATTTTTCGTAATCGGACACCAATAAATGCAAAGGAGCTTCGTCTTCTTCAATTACAGGAAACCTCCCCACAGGTTCGTAAAAGCAGTTGTCGTTGGCATCGTCGTTTACCTTGCTCACTTCCCCGACCAATACTTTTCCTTTCCCGCATTCTCCATAAAAGCGGTGATACATCCCTTGCTCCAAGCAGATGCTTTCGCCGGGTGCAAGTATTACTTTACCTCCTGCTTCAACAGAGCCTTTTATCCCATCTTTCTTGTAAGGTACAAGTGTGTCGGCCAGCTTGTTGTCTTTTGTGGAGTTGAACAATTCAATGACCAAATTCCCGCCTCCCCGGTTGATTATGTCTTCCATTTTCAGCCAGTGATAGTGCATCGGTGTTTCCTGCTCCTCTTCCACTATCATGATTTTTTCGGCATAAGGCTTTTTGTCCACGTTTAGCTTCCCGTTGCGTATGGTAAACAAGAACAAGCCCCGTTTCATAAAATCGCCCGAACCAAAATCTGTTATGTCCCATCCCAGCATGTTTTCGGTTATCTCTTTCGTGTCGGCAGAGGTTTCTTTCCAGTCGTCCACGCCCCAATATGCCCATGGGGGCAAAAGGAACTGCTTGGATGCCATAAAGGTTTTTGCGTCTTTTAATATCTGATTGATCTCACTTCTTTTCATTTTTGTTCGTTTTTATAATGTTAGTTTTTGTATTTCATATTAGAAGGAGGTGCGTCATTTTCACCTGCGCCCCATTTCTTGTTTGGCCTGTCGCCCATAACAAATTCAAGTATTCCTCCGTTAACAAGGTCCTCATGCGCAAACCAGGGTTTGTTCAATGGTTGCCCGTTCAACTTGGCCGACTGGATATATTTATTCTCTTTTGAACTGTTTTTTGCCTTTATGTTGAAATTTTTCCCATTAGGAAGTTTAATTGTTATTTCTTCAAAAACGGGGCTTCCGATTGTATAAACAGGAACTCCGGGAGTAACGGGGAAAAAACCCATCATTGAGAAAACAACAAATGCCGACATGCCGCCGCCGTCTTCGTCGCCGGGGATGCCAAATAAGTTGTTGGTAAAAAAAGCATTGAGCAACATACGGACGCGCTTTTGTGTTTTCCATGGGCTTCCCGTGTAATTGTAGAGGTAAGGAATATGGAAACTCGGTTCGTTGCCCATCGAGAATTGCCCTACCAGCCCGGAGGCATCGGGCAAGATCCCCCAGAAACGGAATTTTGGCAGACCGAGGTCTTCCCTGAACAACTGGTCCAATTTAGCTTCGGCTTTTTCGCGCCCGCCCATTAGCCGGAACAAGCCTTCAAAATCGTGCTTAACGTCCCAGTCGAAGGTATAAGCATTGTTTTCAGTGAAATAATTCCGGTCGGCAAAACGTGGGTCGTATGGTTCAATCCAATTCCCATCTTTGTCTTTAGGCCACATGAAATTTTTGTCGGTCCTGAAAACGTTTTTATAAAAACCGGCGCGTTTGAGGAAAAGTGCTTTGTCGTCAGGCTTCCCCAATTCGGATGCCAACTGGGCAATACACCAATCAGAAAAACTATTTGCGGTGGTCACTGCTACCGATTGCCGTTTTTCCCAATTGGGATCAACCTCTTGCACAGTTTCGTTTTCTCCGGGAGGAAGCCCCGGCATGTAACCTTTTTCGTTATAAAAATAGTCGAGCGGTGTTTTTGGCCCGTTGCGCCAAGGGATGAGCGTGGCATCAAGTGAATTTTTTCGCAAGCCTTCGTACGCCGTATTTATGTCGAAACCACGGATTCCTTTAAACCAAGCGTCTGCCATCCATGCAGCTGCAAAGTTTCCGGTCATCGCAGGCCAGTCGCCATTAACTAGGGCAAATGATGGCATGGTGCCACCTTGCTTGTACATTTCCACATAAGAATTGATCCGATCTAGTTCTACATCTGGACGGATAATGGTGTGCAACGGTTCAAGGGCAATGTAGGTGTCCCAAATCCAGTTATCGACATAAAATGGTTTGTCCGACCCGTGGATCTTTTTGTCGTAATTGCTGTAATATTTCCCATGCTCATTGATGTTGACCATCCTTTCGAAGCAACGATAGAAAGCAGTATAAAAAACCTCTTTCTGGGCTTCTGTGCCTCCTTTTACGTTTATGAGCGACAAGGCATCGTCCCATATTTGTTTTGCCGATATTTTAACTGCCTCAAAATTGTTGCCCGGCATCTCTGATTCAAGGTTTTGCCGTGCCTGTTCAATGCTTATGTATGACAAGCCATAACGGAAAGTAACTGTTTTTTCGTTGTTGCCAACATCAACAATCAGTGTCTTTTTATCTGTGCCGTTAACATATTTCCCTTCCGCCACATCTGCGCTGATTTCGGCATATAGGTATGCTTTCATGCCAGCAAATTCTTCTTCCCCTGTGATTTCTCTTTTCCCTCGGAGGTTGATTTCACCATTGCCGTTCAATGTGCACAACCTAAGGTAATGGTTTGTGCTTCCGGAGAAAGTCACCCTGAAAATCCCGCTTTTTTCAGAAGGGGCAAATTCTAAAAGGCAACCCGAATCGCCTAATTCCGAAGCATAATAGTAAGGGCGGGTTGTTTCATTGTCGTAAGTGAGCCACTTGTGCCAGCTTTCCGATGTTATTTCTTCTTCGAGCGGCAGGAGCCCAAATACGGAATATAGCCTATGGGAAGCATTAGTTAGCGGGAAGTTAAAGATGCGGTCATCCAACTGATCGTTGCGGATTGGGAAAACCCTTACCATTTGGTTGGGCAAATGTACGGTTGGGCGTGTAGGTTGAAGGATTACCCCTACGCCGCCTATGGTGGGATCGACATATCCAAGGTTCGTTTTTTCCTCTTTTTTATTGCACGACATTAAAACCAATACCATTGACAGCAACCATGCAACTGCTTTTTTTGATGGGATAGCCTTGTGCTTCATGTTTTGATATTTCACCTGTAATATTTTAAATCCCTTGGGATTTTACATTTTTCTTTTATCGTGAATTGTGAGTTGTTGAATTCTATTCCTGATACGCCCTTATAGTCATCAGGTATCGGTAAAATAAATGCAGTAAAGGATTTGCTAATTATTTCACCGGCATCAATAAAATCATATATATTTTGGTCAAAAATTTTCCCTTTCTTTGCCACAATAGGAAATGGCTCATGTAATCCAGTAGTGCCAAATTCGATCCCAAAAGCCTGTGGGACACCATTTTTCATATCTCTCCAGAAATTAATCCAAGGGAAATCTTTTGTTTTCCAGTAATAACCCAGCAAAAGGTTTTTCCCGGGGTTGCAGGCAGTCGCCCAGCCATATTCCTGTTCGCTACCTATAACAAATGAAGAAACCCGTGGCCACTTATCTTGAAACCGGCGTAAACTTATTGTTTTTCCACCATGGATGGCTTCGGGCCATGCAATAACCGGTTCTTCTTGGTTTAAACTGCCATCTTCCTTGCCCTCAAAACCTTTTTCGGTGTTATTGTCAAAGAGAGTGGTAGTGTCGAGGAACGGGGGAGACAATGTTACATGTTGTACCATATTGTACATGCGCCCGAATTTGTTCAGGTTCTCAACTTCCTCTGCTACATGAAAAACAGGTTGGTTTCCCGACATCTCAATTTTTCTTGTCACTTTAAAACCTGCCCTGGGTAGCAGGCAAGCCATTTCACATGCTGTAATGTTTTTCCCTTCCTGAAATTGCCTTAGTAATTCCCAGTCTTGTGAAATTACTTCACCATGATGCCCGAAGCCGTTTATTTTCTCGCCATCAGAAGGAGGGCCCCAGCGGTCGAGACAAAGGAAATGCCCCATAAATGGAGGTTCTTCTGGGTTTACTGTTTTCCAATTGATCGGGTTCAGTGGGTTTTCTTTTAAATGAAAATCGGAATACGCACCTCCACAAAGCTTTATATGCAGTGCCGCTTTACTGTTTTCTAATACAAGTTGTTTTGTCATTCTAATGTTATTCCAAGTGTCAATATCTCGTGCGGTTTTATCTGGAACTTTGCAGATTTGCCTTTTATGATTGAACCTAAATCATCGGGCATTGTCTCCTCAATTAGGTTCAGTTTACTGATTTTTTTGATATTCCTTGGCAATTGAAGCGTAACTTGTTTCCCATGGCCTTCTACTTCTACCATCCTGACAACCAGTTCTTCTGCATCTTCTGCCTTTTTTATGCCTGACAAGTAAACTCCGTCTCCTTCAAAGGAAATAAATGACCCTGTTTCCGGACGTGTAGCGTGTGTTTTAACCAATGCCAGCGAAGGAGGTTCATTGGCTTCCACTGGTATGTTAAAATCATCCCCTTCCTGCCAAACACCGTTAGTCCAGTCTCCCTTATGCGGATATAGCGCGTATCTGATCCTGAATTTTCCGAGGTTCGGATATACATCCGGAGCCCCGGCTGCCCTCATCAGGGTTAAGCGTAATTCGCCATTGTGGTAAGAATGCCCGTATTTTGTTTTATTCAGCAAAGCAATCCCATTTTCGCCATCGGTAACGTCTACCCATCTCTGGGCAGGAACTTCCTGTCCATTGCCCATTTCTGGTTCAACCCCATAAATGCGGCTCTGCGATGTCAGCCATTGGGGAGCATCTTTACCTTCAATTTTTCCGTCAACCGGGCGTTCAACCACATTAAACGGGACCTGGCAATAAAATTTTGGCTCATTAAACTTAAATGGGAAAACGGCACGCAGCATAGGTGAATCGGTTGTTTCGTCGCCGGTTTCAAGCCAGTGGATTTCCATATCGTATTCGATCCTTGGGTGAGATTTGTAAATGTATGCCCTTTCTATAAATTTTGATCTCCCCCAAGTTTTCACGGTCTCCACACAGGCACGCACAGGGCCTTTCTCAATAACTTTTACGCTTTCAACATGATCAACATTTTCTTCCTTTATAATTTTGTTGATCGTCCACGATTTCATCCCTCCTTTTTTGTCTTCCAGATACATTTTTAAGTGGTTGAGTTCTCCGCCTTCTTTTACATATTCAGTATTGCTCCGTTTGTCAAAAAGGCTGGTAATCCCCCCTGTTTCCATATTGAACCTTACTATAAAGAAGTCGGTTTCAAATGTGTTGTTATCGACAACCAGCGAATTAGCAGCTTTCCCCTTTTCCGACACATCAACATAATATGTTTTATATCCGCCCGCCGGGAAGTTGTCTTCCACAAACTGAATTTTAGTCGTGTATCCAGGAGGGGTAGGTTTTGCGTAGACAATCTGCGCTGGATATTCATTTCCTTCACCGTCACGGACCAAAACTGTTGCCAGATTACTGCCAGGACCAACTTGCTTTGTTTGGCAACCATTGCCAGGGGAATCTTCTTCGGTATTCCCGCTGCCCTCCCCATTTCCTTTATTTATCAGGGTAAATTTCTGTCCGTAATAATCCGACCCCCAGGATGCGGTTTTCACAGAGACCGGTTCTTCGTGCGAATAAACCGTGGCTTCTACAATCGTCCTTCTGGCAACCGGAAAAAGGTTGAAAGCAAGCACTGGCTGTCCCAATCCTTGCTGGAATTTTACTTCATCTGCCATTTTAAAGAAAGCTACGTCTTTCAGCTCTTTCGATTTCCTTTCTGTCTCTGTATAGCGTGCTACTGCCTGCCGGTTGGCTTCGTAAATGGCCGATCCGGGCAAAATATCGTGAAACTCGTTAAAAACAACGGTCTCCCAAAGATTATTTAACTCCGCCTGCGGATATTTATCTCCGTATATCCAGCGGAGAGTGTTAAAAAATTCGCTGGCAAATAATGAGTTTTCGCAATTCCTGTTCCCCGATTTGATTTCAGACACAGTGGTATAGCACCCTTCAAAAATAAACTGCATTTCGCCTTTGTGGGTAGGGCGGCCATCCATTTCACCGGACAGTTTGTTGAAAAAATCGCCTGCAGTGGAAAATTTCACCGCCGGATAATCCTCTTGTCGATCTAACTGGTGTACCATTTCGATATTGGCACGTGTAGGTCCGCCACCATGATCACCAACGCCGGTTACCTGCAATATCCGGTGTTTGCCGGGGGCAATCTTTTTTAACTCATCCTTTAAATCCAATGTAATTGTCCCGTTATAGGTATTATTCCCGTAGCACAAAACAGTAGAACCATCTGGCCCTTCCCACCAAAAACTTCCCATGTAGGGTTTGCAACGGTGGAAATAATAATAATCCAACCCTGCCAGCTTCAGCATTTGCGGCAATTGAGAGGTATGCCCGAAATTATCGGGCAGCCAGCCCACTTTGGCCATCCGCCCAAAGTGTTGCAGAAAATAACGCTGCCCGAACAAAAAAGAACGGGAAAGTGCCTCGCCAGAGGACAGGTTGGAATCGCCCTCTGTCCACATGCCACCGCCTAGCTCCAGCCTGCCTTCTTCTACATAACCTTGTACTTTTTTGAAAAGAGGGGGGTCGGCCATTTCCACAAATTTATAAACAGCCGCCTGGCTTTGAAGCATGGTAAAATCATTATATTCTTCCATAAAGGCGACAGTTTGCCTTAAATTGTCGTTGCACATTTTCATGGTCTCAAAATAATCCCACAACCAGTTCATGTCCATGTGGGCATGGCCAATCACATGGATGGTGTCTCCTTGAGAAGTTGAGCATACATTCGATTGTAAAGGATTTTTTTTGGGGCGTGCATAAGACAAATTGGTCAGCACAGCACATAAAATGACAACATTTAGGCTCTTTGTTAAATTCACTTTCATCGTTTATATTTATTTAATTTGGATATAGAATGATCTTAACCTAAATATCTAATACGGTTTTGCCAGGCAAAAACTGAAACACTTGAGCTTGATATCGCAAACAAGCTGAGAGAAATCCGGATCGTCCCCTTGAAATCTATTGCTGAAAGGATACGTTTTAGTGATGTCATCTTATTGTTATTCTAAACAGCTTATTCCTCCATAATTATGTCCAAATTAATTATCTTTTTTTCAATAAAACAAACTAAATCGTTTAAAATTGTTTAATGTTTTAAGTTTTGTCAATAATAATTTAAAATAAACATCATTAAGTGAGGTTATTATATCCTAATTAATAAACTTCTTTTTTATCAAAAAATCATGATGGAAAGATAATAAATTTACAAAATACTGATTTTACAAAAAAAGTTATAAATACATTTCTTTGCTGCATGGTTTTCAATTTCTAAATATATTTTTAACCTTAGCTGATGATATTGTTTTGGATATAAGGACAAACAAGTGAAAAACACATCATTAAAAGACATAGCCAGCCAACTTGGGGTATCTACGGCACTGGTCTCCATGGTATTGAACAACCGCGGCGATGAAAAAGGAATCAGCCCGGACACGCAAAAAAAGGTTTGGGAAATGGCCGACAAACTTAATTACAGGCCCAACCAACTTGCCCGGAGCCTGCGGCTTGGGAACTCAAAAACAATCGGCTTGATCATTGCCGACATATCAAACGTTTTTTATTCGGCAATAGCCAAAAGCATTGAAGAAAAAGCTTCTGAAAACGGCTACAGTATCATGTTCATGAGTTCGGAGGAAAACCCTGGCAAAGAAGAAGACATGTTAAGTGTGCTGATTAACAAGGGGGTTGACGGGCTAATATTGTCCACATCTTTTAAGGACAGGGGGCAAATGAGGAAACTCAGGGACAGCAACATCCCTTTTGTTTTGATAGACAGGTACGTGCCGGGCGTAAAAACAAACCACGTGGTTTCAGACAACTACCAAGGGGCTTTTGACATGACCGAACACCTCCTTTCGCTGGGCTACACAAAAACAGCACTGCTGCATGTTACGCCTTCGCACCTAACAACCATGAAACAAAGGGTTTTAGGGCATCAAGAAGCATTAAGGGAAAACGGGCGCCAGGTAAAAAACAAGTTGATAAAAGAAATCCCAAACGACAACATTGAGGAAAACATGGAGCGAGCCTTGAAAGAACTGATACTCATAGAGAAGATAGACTCTGTGTTTTTCCTGAACAACAAGCTCGCCATAGCGGGCATGAAGGTACTAAAACGTTTAAATATTAGGATACCCTACGATATTTCAATTGTGTCGTTTGACGACATCGACCTTTTTAAGTTTTCGTACCCAACAATAAGCTCCGTCAGCCAGCCCAAGGAAGAAATTGGCAGGCTGGCTTTCGAAGTATTGCTTGAAAACATAAACGACAAAGAAGCAAAAATACGCCAGCTTACCTTGCCCGTAAAATTGAACATAAGGGAATCGTGCGGCAGCGAAATGAAAAGGCTGTTGAAACCGTAAAGATTTGTTTGTTGTTCGCATTAGTGTGAGTGTCGCTTTGAGTAACGCCCTCACTTGGCGGCAACGTTACTTTTTATTTTGCGCAATCTTTTTGCTGGGGGCACGATCACTACAACAATTATATTGGCAACCTGCGCAATATATCGTTGGGTTACGGACAGGCAAGCGGATGGGAGCGACACAAGGGGATAGGGCGCGGTTACCGCGTCATTGAACTGCTCGAAAACGAACGGAGTATTTCCTTACTTGCCCAGGACCGTTTGCAGGGGAGTAAAACGCAAAAAAAACAAGTAAAAAAGGGCAAGCTGTTTTGAAACGGGCCTTTAGCCGGGGATAATCCTGGGACACCAAGTGGGGATCGGGTTTAGCAATGGCAATAACGAAAAAAGGGTAAAAATAAATTTTACCCTCTCTCCTTTTAATAATTAAACTATCAACTCTTTATTAAGCTGTCCTACCTAAATAATGCAATGTGTCCTTAATGTTAACAAAACTCCCCAGCACCTGATCGTTTACTGAAATATTGAAGATCCCTTCCAGGAAATATGTGAAGATTGTCCAATCAACATTGTCAAACTGAAGGTCCTCGTTAAATGAAGCACTAAGCTTGATATCCTGTTTGGGGACACCAGTCTTCCGAAGCACACGGTAAAGGTTTCTTCTAATTGATTTATCTTCCATTGTATGTTCTGTTTCTATTTTTAAATTTAAAAATCGAACAAACGACTTTGGGGGTCAAATATACAAACATTCATGATACTGCATAATCCTTTAACAGAAATTAACGGCTTTTTATGTTAGACAGTCGAAAAAAAATACAAAAATCACAAAAATAAGCCTTGGTTTTACACTAGTTTTTGCAATTTTTGTTTCCCTGAACAGGGGGGCTTGAAAAATCAGGATGCCAAAGCTTGCCAAAATGCCCAAACCCGATATTGCTATATGTAAATGGGGAGCTTTTATGGGACTTAGGGATGGCGCAAGGCAGAGAGGTGGTTTTTTATAGCTTGCCATAAATTTTACAGGATGAACAGGTGTGTTATTTTCATGGCTACGGTACTGGTTGTTTCGATATTGTCATGTGCAAACCAAACAAAGGAAGAGGATAGTTTGGTTTTAATAAAAACCGGGCTTGGGGACATAAAGGTTAAATTATACGGTGATACCCCAAAGCACAGGGAAAATTTTTTAAAACTTGTTGGCGAACATTTTTACGATGGGCTACTTTTCCACAGGGTTATCGGCCATTTTATGATCCAGGGAGGCGACCCCACATCGAAAAATGCAGTGCCGGGCGTGCGTTTGGGCGGAGGTTCCCCTGGATATACAATAGAGGCAGAACTATTGCCTGAAAAACATTTCCATAAGAAAGGGGCCCTGGCGGCAGCAAGGACAGGAGGTGCCGCCAATCCCGGGAAACGGTCGAGCGGTTCGCAATTCTATATTGTGCAGGGTGAAGTTTTTACCCCTGGGAAACTCGACACACTTGAAACGATGATTGCCGGGCGTAGGAAAAACGGACTGCTCAAACAACATTTTGAGGCTGCAAAAAAAGATCTGCAAACTTTCAGGGAAAATAACGATCAGCAAGGGTTCAACATACGTGTTGCCGAAATTAGGGAAGAAGTTGACAGCATTTTTGAGGCAGCGGGTATGGGTTTTAAATTTACCGATGAGCAGCGCAAAGCATACACAACCATTGGGGGCTACCCATCGCTCGATGGAGAGTACACTGTTTTTGGCGAAGTTGTTGAGGGGCTGGATGTGCTAGACAAAATTGCAGATGTTGAAACAGACAAGGACAACAGGCCTTTAACAGATGTGAAAATGGAGATAACCCTGGTTAAATAGCTTATGGTACGATTTGTTGCAATGTGCTGGTTATTAGCTTTGTGGTTTCAAAGTTACGGACAACCTAGGATTGTGGAGATTTCCACTAATATGGGGGATATGAAGTTCAGGCTGTACGATGATACCCCGAAGCACCGCGATGCGTTTGTGGAACTGGCAAGGGAAGGATATTACGATGGGACGCTTTTTTACCGTGTAGTCCGAGATTTCCTAATCCAGGGAGGATCAAAAAGTTCCCGAAATGCAGCCCCGGGGAAACGCATCGGTTACGGGGATCCGGACAAAACTGTAGATGACGAGATCCTAACAAACCACTTTCACAAAAAAGGTGTACTTTGCGCACCTCGCCAGCCCGATGAGGTAAACCCTTTTAAACAGTCGGACATTTCGCAGTTTTTCATCGTCAAAGGCCGTGTACACACCTGCGGCGAACTGGATACCATGGAAATGGCAGTGAACCGCCCTATCAGGAAAAGGATTGTCAAAAAATATATGACACCCGAAGTCCGTGAAAAACTGAAACAATTAAAAGAAGGGGGCAAGGTAGACGAGTTCAGGCAAATTGCCGGGGATATAAAAAAGAATATCGAAATGGAATATAACATCGACCCGGATGTGCTTAAATTTACCGAGGAGCAGCGCAAAGCCTACACAACGGTTGGCGGCTACCCCGACCTGGACGGTAAATATACCGTTTTCGGCGAATGTATTTCGGGCTTTGATGCCATTGATAAAATCTCGGGCTTAAAGACCGATAAAAACAACCGCCCGTTTACCGATGTTAGGATCACAGTTAAAGTATTGAGCGAATAATATGTGATATCATGAAGGGATTTACAACACTACTGATTTTATTTGTACTTTTTTCCTGTAGCCCGAAAGAAAAAAAGGAAACACAACAAAATGGGCCGCATAAACAAGCCCAAAACAACAATAACCATGATTCGGCTTGGAAGGAGGTTATGCCTTCTGTGGTCAGGATTGAGACCTACGACGACAACCGCATATTGGAATCGGGGCAGGGATTTTTTGTTGCTGAAGATTTAATCGCAACAAAATATTCGCTCGTGAACCAGGCCAACAAAGTTTGGGCAAGCCCGTTTGGTGAAGACAAAAAATACCTTGCAGATAAATATGTGGCAGTTGACAGGATTAACGATTTAATTATACTGAAATCAGACAGCCTGAAAAGGAAGCCCGTTGGGCTTTTCCAGGGGTATGTGCCAAACTCGGCAAAAACATTGTACATATCGCCCAATAAGGGAAAAACCCTCCAGCTTTTCACTGGGAAAGTTTTGAACCTTACAAATTTTAAAGGGGCTAAATTATACAGGGTCACCAACCGTATCAGGAAATCGGTGTTTGGCGCCCCGGTTTTTGTTTCCAATCAAAAGGCCATTGGCATAGCCTTCTCGGCGGTAGATAATTTCGAAATGCAAAGTTTTGTTATCCCGTCAACCTACATTGCCGATTTGTTAAAGGGCAACAATGCGCCAGCGGACCTGGAATCGTTGCGTTCAATTTCCAATGAAAAAATTGCCGGGGAAAATATGAAAATAAAGGGGCTGGCAATTGAAACCGACATGGGCAACATTACTGTCAGGCTTTTTAACGAAACGCCCGTTTACCGCGACAACTTTATTAAACTTGTAAAAGAACATTTTTTCGACAGCCTGCTCATCCATCGTGTTATTGCCGATTTTGGGATACAAAGCGGTGCGGCAGACAGCCGTTATGCAGGGAAAGGGGATGCCGTTGGTTACAAAGGGCCGGGATATACCCTCCCTGCAAACATTGTCCCCGGGTTTTTCCACAAACGGGGGATGATAGGCTCCCCCCGGAAACCTGACAGGGAAAACCAACGCAGGCGTTCAGAAGGGTCACAGTTCTATATTGTTTCCGGTAGGAAATATTTCGACTCCGAACTGGACGAAATAGAGGAGCAAAACAATCATAAATTCACTGCAGGACAACGGCAGGCCTATAAAACAGTGGGAGGGGCGCCCCACCTTGACGGAAGCTATACCATATTTGGGGAAGTAACCTCGGGCATGGACATTGTGGACAAAATTGTAAAGGTTGAAACAGACAGGAATTGGCGGCCCGTAAAAAATGTCAGGCTGAAAAAAATCAGGATACTGAAATAAAAATTAGTTGGTACTGAGGCAAGATCCTTAACCATTTGCCCCGGGTATTTCATTCTTCGCTATATGTAATAACAATTGTGGTTTTAAGATCCCGGGCCCCCATTGTTAGCGAAGCCCCACTTAACATGAAGCTTATAGGTATGTTTATGGTGCCATACGATCCGCTAAAAAAATCATTAGTGCTTTCTGTAATTTCTTTAAATTCGCCCCCTCCTGTCAATATCGGCGTACCCCACCATGAGTCTCTTTGTCCATTACCTGTCCTACGGATATATAATTTTAACGCATCGTCCCACTTCCCAGGCTCAGGGTCATGGCTTATTTGAACATTCCAGTTTACATATGCCCCATAAAACCAGGAATCTAGCCAATAGCGATACTCAAGGTTAATCCTTGCAGAGGATTCTGGGACAACTGAGGAAGGAAAATCTTCGCCGGCTTCGCTTACCGTAAAAGACGAGTTGTCAAAATCTACATTGCCGCTGACCGAAAGATATAAGGTTTGAGAGAAGCTATTTACAGCCGTTATCATAAGGGATATGGCAAGAACTAGTTGTTTCATGATGTAATATTTAGTTGTCGGTTATGGTATAAGACACCACAACACTTGAATTTTCTAAAGAAGAAACTTCTGAAAAGTTTGTTATTTCTAGCGAAAATGTAAGCAAATGTCCGTTGCCGGTCCCATCTCCTGTAAAACAATTCCCTATGCCGGTTATTATTGTGTTTGGCTGCCCTGAAATTTCAACCTTGCCTGCCGTTTGCCCATGTTGCCCGCCCCCAGTCCCGGTATAGGCAGATGCCTGTATGAACAAAGAAAAACCTTCTGGCAATGCCCCCAGTGCAATCTCGGCTGTTACCGACCTGGCATTCCCAGATATAGGCAATGATGAAGAATAGTTTACCCAAAGTTCATCATTGGTGTAGGCTTCCTGTATTTCAGGTGAATCGCCTGCTTCGGTGGAAGCAAGGTCGATAGAAAAATTTATGTTGCTGCCCTCAGGCTCAATATCCATCAATGCCTTTTCTGGCAGGCTGAAACTTGCATCCAGCTCAGCGGTTTGTGGGAATGCCAGTTGCCCCGTTAACAAAAAAACGGACAATAAAACTGTTGTTTTTAAAATTATCTTTTTCATTTTTTTTCTCCCTTTAATGTTAACGGCAATGTTGACTCCGACTTAAAGATAATCTTTCTTTTTTTCGAAGTCAATTTAATCTGGAGTTGTTTGTTCTCTCCAGGTTGGAAATCCAACTGGAAAACCGGTTGTTTTACTTCATAACCATTGGGGACAGAATTGGTATATATTTTAAAAGTATATTTCCCAGGGCGTATTATCGGGAATGAAAAACCTCCCTGCTCGTTGCTTTTTATCCGGAACTGTTCGAATTCGTTTTTAAGCTCAACTATTATATCCCCTGCATTTATCCCGCTTTTCTGTAAAATGTCGGCACTACTCTCAACAACCAAAAAATTGCCTGTCAGTTTTGCTCCTTTGGTAATCTGGAAATTGATGGATGCTACCTGGTCTTCAAGCACTTCTATTTCCATTGGGGCAGGGATGTTTGTTATTTCGTTTATTTCAAATTCTGTACGATCTACAAACAGCAAATGCCGCCCTGGCTGAACGGTGCTAAACAAAAATTCGCCATTGCTATTTGTAATTGCAGTTTTGTTTTGGAGGTTCAAAACAATCCCTTCTGCCGGTTCCCCATTGCCGTAAGTAACCCTCCCTTTTATATCGCCTGCATTGATTATTTTTTTGAGGGGGGCTCCAAGTTTGTAAGTGTATGTTAATGCAGCAGAAAACTCTGGATCACCTACCTGTTTCCTGAATATAGTGTAAAAACTTCGTGCCGATATGGAATGTTTTTTAAACAACTTATATTTGAGGCTAAACTGCATCAGGTTACGGTTACGGTAATAATTGTCTATATCATAAGCATTCCTGACGCTAAGATCAGCTTTTAAGTTCCTGGTAATCTGGGTTGCGCCCGAAATCCCGGCTGTTATGTTCCGCTGTTCTCCCGAAACGAAACTGTTGACATTAGACCAGCCGCCAAACAAACGTATTTTATTTTTAGAGTTAAAATGATAACCAAAGTTTATGTCGCCCCTAAAGGTATTTTGTTTGTTATGTCCCTCCCCAAGCAGGAAATTGGTTGTTTTTCCGGCTTCTGCCGACAAGCGGTATTCTATTTTCCGGAACCTGTGGTTGAACTGCGAATTTAACGATCTTGTTTTGTAATGGAACTTATTCAACGTTAGCCGGTCTTTACGTTCATATTCCCTCCAGTAAAACCTAAAATGGGCCCGCCTTGCAATATTATAATTCATATATGCCCTATAGGTTTTTGAATAAGGGGCTGAGACAAAAAAAGTGTCTAGTTCGGCATTTTTAAAATCTTCCCTGGCAGAAATGCCAACGTTCATTTTTTTTGTTATCCTGGCAGATATGTTGCCTGAATAAAAAATTGAGTTTGAGTAATAGCCCGGGTAGTTTTTGCCTGCATAGTAGTAGTTCCCTGCAATGTTGAATATTGAAAAATTAGTGTTCAGGCTTGTCCTGAATGCATTGTCCCAAGCCCCCCCGGAAAATCCTTGCGAAAATTCAAGCTTAACGTTGGTTTTTTTGAAAGGTTTAAAATCTGCCTCTAAACTCGCCATGTGTGCAATATAACCGGCACTTGTGTCTTCCTTTGAGATGTAGAAAAGGTTTATTTCGTTGTCTTTGTCGAATTTTAAGCCGGTATATACGGCAAGTTCATTTTTTATGTCGGCGTAAAAACGTGGTTTTACATAAATAAAACCGAAATACAGCCCATTGTTTAATATAATTTTGTTTTCAACACCTGTCCCGAAACGCGACGATTCGGTAAGCGGTGTAAAGCGGAACCCTTTTTGCCCCACAAAAAACGATGCATTTTTGTTTGAATATGAGGCATAATACTGGTTATATAGGCCAATATAACTCAAGTCTGTGTTATTCGGCCCGCGCGCCAGGAAATCAAGCTGGTGCTTGCCCCGCAAATCCAAAGGGCCGCTCCCGGCTACTTCAAACTGATATCCAGATTCAGGTTTCCCTTTCTGGTTAGAAATTATATATGTTCCCGAAACCGATACCGGGAACCTGAAAAAAAGATCCTTTTTCCCTTCTTTTGAGGGGAATACGGTAAACGAACGGGACATGCTCTCTTTAACCCCCCCGTCAATGGCGGCACGTACAGAAAAATTTTCTTCCCTTGCATCCAGCAAATCGGGGGATGTTTGTTTGTAAACTTTAAATTGTTTTGTTTTGCCCGGTTCTATTTCAATCGCAGAAGTACCTTCAACATCACAGTTATATGTCTCAATAAATACTTTTTTCTTCGTGTTTCCGAGATTTTGCAACAGGTATGTTGCCCTGAACGTTTCTCCTGCTTTTACGTTTACCTGCGACTCTACAAACAATATTGAAATTTTTTCTATTTCTTTTACTGCCATAGTCACCGCTTGTTCCTTAAGCGTGATATTTGTTATAGGGTCAACGGCCAATAACCTTAGCTCGTAGTTGCCAACAGGGCAATTGCCTGGTACCTGGATTGTAAAAAGCAACAATTCTTTTCCTGAGGGATTAAGCTTTACTGTTTGGGGTTTGGAAATTACTTTCCATGTGCCGGGAGCCGAAAGTGCCCCTGTCACAACTTTTTCAGCATTGTTGTTGTTCTCTATAAAAAAGGCAAGGTTGACTACCTGCCCCGGAAGTGCCTGGCGTTGCCCCTCTTTGTAGCTTATAGATACGGGCTTTCCTGGCTGGGCATTTAATTTGCCCAGAAAAAACAAAAGGATTAAATATATAATGCTGAGTTTTTTGGGCATTATTCAATTTCGAACGATACGTTTGTGCCGAATACGTGATCCTCATCACAGTCAGCTACCAATACTCCGGTGTATTTGCCGGGTTTTATACCTTCCAGCCTGATCTGTGTTTTTATAGAAGTCCCGGGAAGTGTCTTCCTGCGTTTGGTTTTTATTATCCCAGCAGAATTCCCTTCACCGTCAAATAATTCAAGTGCCATTTCAGGCCTTAATTGCCGCTCTCCCGTATTTTCTATAATTACGTTCAGCATATCGATACTGTCTGCTTTATCCATCTCCAAACCAATGAATTGCAAGTCGCTAATACCAGTAACCCCAATATGGGAAATTATCTGTACGGCATACCTGATAGCTGTATTTATGGTGATCCCCCGCTTTTGAGTTGTTGTGTCGGGCGGAACAAGCCCTTCCACCATTATAACGCTCCAATAAGTGCCTTTCAGGGAATCCACCAAAGGTACTTTTATTTCATACTCAATATCTGCTTTTTCGCCCGGAGACAGGTTTGCCAGCTCAGGGTTAAAAGTAACCCATCCTGCGTTTGACCTTTCCATTGTCCCAGGCTCGTCGTGCCTGCTTTCGCCGGTATAATTATATGTATAGTCTTTTAAATACACCCTTACACTTTTTTCTGTATCGCCAGTGTTTTGTATTTTTATTTTACCCCTGTAATTTTCGCCCGGCGCAGTGGTGTTCTCATGTGTTAAGCCGTTTAATACAACTATTGCCCCAAAGGCAAAATGGGTGAAAAACATCACTGTAAAAACTGACAGGATTGGTTTACATACTAGATTTTTAATTTTCATTTTTTCTGTTTTTTTATGATTAATATGGCTAAATTATTAATCATTTTTTGTAAAGCAATGGGTATAAATGCTTCGTTTCTTTTTTCCCTGAATTGAAGCACACGTTTTTTTCCAGGGGACGTTCCCATGTTTTTTGCCTACCGCCTAAGCGGTGTTGCCCCTGATGAAGGATTTGCCCTGCCATCTGCCGTCTCTACGTGATTAATGCTTCCCCCGCCTTGACTGCACGCACCCTTCGCGCCCAAAGGGGAAGCCTTCCTTTTCACCTAATCGCTCGCGGACAGAATGAAAACAACGTTAAATGTAATTTCGTTTTGGGCAAGCAGGGAGACGTTCCCGCCCGGATCGTCAAATTCCAGCTTATATGAAAGGAGATGCCCGTTGTTTGCGCCTTTTCCTGTATAACAACTGCCAATCCCGCTTATAATCTCGGCAGGTTGCCCCGACAGTTCAACTAACCCGGCAGAAGAGCCGAGCCTCCCTTTGCCTTCGCCCGATACCGCCGATGCCTCAACCAGCAAGCGGGCATCTTTAGGGATGTCCCCTCGTATTGTTGCCTCTACTTTCCGCAGTCGGCTGTTGCTGCCAACAATAGATGAATAATTGACCCAAGCTTCCGCTCTTTGCCCCATGCCGGAAAAACTGACATAACTGCCAGCCTCAAAAGGAGAAACAGTGTAGGGGCTAATATTGGCCGAGCCATCGGAAACCAAACCGAGCAACGCCACTTCTGGGACTTCGATGTTTACATTGTGCATTGCCTGGCTTCCCTGTGAAGATGCCACAAATGGGGGGAAAAAAACCAGCAGCAAATGTAATAGTTTGTTTTTCAGGCTCATCCTCAAATATAAGAATAGTCCATATTCTGAGCGATGCGCCTTTCCCTGATTTTACAGGTTAAATATGCTGAATTTGTGCCTTCCCTTATTGAAAAGATTTTAAAAGAACGATGTTATGTTTTGTACAAAAAAAACTGTCCGTTTCGGGGACAGTTTTTTTGTCGTAAAACTTATTATTCGTCTGCAATTGTATAAGTTACGGTAACTGACTTGGTGCCTGCCTCAATTAAACTGTAATTGTTTACTGCCAAAGAATAAGTTAAATTGTGCCCTTTGCTTGTCCCATTGCCGGTATAACAACTTCCAATCCCGGTTATCACAGCCTGATCTGTTGTTGTCAGGGTTACTGCACTGGCAGAAGCCTGAGAGGAGCCAAGAGTACCTATTCCACCCGTAGCCGCTCCCACAAGAACTTTTAGATCAAGCCCGGGGACTAATTCATCTATTTTTACATTAACTTCCCTGGTCTCCCAACTCCCTGACACTTTAGGGGCAAAAGCGGTGTAGTTTAACCACAAAGTTGCATCTGTAGCCGAAAAATCAAAAATGCTACCTGCTTCCAAGTTAGTTTCTGATAAAATCAAAGTAATGTTCTTGTTTGCTGCTTCCTCAATGTCGAGGATTGCAAAATCAGGAATAGTGAACCCTACGGTGTGGTTGTCTGTTTCGGTGTCCTGTGCGTTTGTAACTGTTACGCCTGCAAAAAACAAAAATGTTGCAAAAACTAAAGATAATTTTTTCATGATTTGAAATTTAATTGTGTAATAATTGTAAACAAACTCTATAATTAACGAGTCCTTATAAGCGTCGATATGCCTGCGTAATTTCAAAGTAAATGCCAAAAAGCATACAGTACTGGCATGCAGCGTGTTATGTTGTTATGTTAAAAAGGGAACACGCCCCTGCGAGGGACATGTATTCCCATTATTGGACAATAAATTACGCCCGTTATCCTATCAAGCTGGTGGTGAGAATGTCAAGCGGATTGAAATTTTTGATGATATTTTTCTTTACCCAAGGCAAGCTTTGCAGGCATAGCAGTAGCTACGGCGGAAAGGGGGCACCCTCTATCTAAAAAAACGGCTCCGGCACTACAACGATCTCTTGTTCAACTCCAGCCTCGTGCGGTGGAGTTCCATGTTTATTTTCGTATAGCGTTCTAAAGAATTTTTCCTGTGTGTTTCGTACTCTTGCTTAAGTTCTTCGTATTCTTTTTTTGTTTGGCGGGTAATGCGGGAACTCCTTTGGAACAACATATATACAAAGCCCGCAAACACCAATACCCCAATAATCAAAAGGTACATTGTAATAGAATATACCCCTTTGTTTATGTTCATCCCAAGTACCTTTATTGAATTTTTTAATTTTATTGCTTCTTTGAGTTTATGCTGTGTGTCGTCAAACTGCTTTTGTTGGGTGTCCAGTTCTTGTTTTTGCAGTTCTATTTTATTTGCCCCTTCGCTTACCAATTTCTCCAAATCCGTAATTGTGTCCATCATAGCCCTGTGAAAAGCATCAAGCCTCCTGCCACTTAAAAAATACCTTCCCTCCCAGAAGTACAGGTTTTCTTTAAATACTAAATATTGCCGTTCTAAATTGTTTTCACGCAGCCACGCTGTTGAATCTCTCCTGGCAAATGTGCCGGACGGAAAGGAAGTAACCAGGAATACGAATATCAGGATCCTTTTCATAGATTGAGCAGTTAGAGAAACAGTATTTGCCAATAAAAGTAATTGATTGTTTCCTGTTTTTCAAAAAATGCCAACCATTTAATACTGAAATTTAAGAAAAATTATGTTTTTTTCTATTACGTCCCGCTAAAATCAACGCCTTCAAACAAGACCGAAGGGGTAAGCCATGAAGAATTTGTGTTGATGTCATTCCCCGTTTCCCCGATGTTTGACCATAAATCCAGCATATTCCCGGAAATGTTCATTTCTGACACAGGCTGTACCATTTCCCCGTTTTCTATTAAAAAACCTTCGATGCCAAAAGAGAAATCGCCGGTGCTCCCGTTGCTGTTCCCCCCGTTAAACCCCGTAACAAGTATCCCTCTATTTAGGGTTTTTATTAAGCCGGGAAGGTTTTTTTCCCCGGTTTCGAAAACAAGGTTGGTAACGCCCCCTCCGGTAGGGGCAACCCCCAGTTTTTTAGCATAATACGTGTCGATATAGTAGTTTTTTAATATCCCGTTTTCAAAAACCGGGCGTTTTGCAGTAGCAAGCCCTTCCACATCGAAAAGCCGCGACCCCCGCCCTCCCGGGATAAAAGGATCATCTGTTATTGAAAGCTTTTCCGAAACTACTTTCTCCCCCATCTTGTCAATAAGGAACGATTTTTTCTGCTGTATTGCCGAGCCGCTCAATGCCGAGATCAGCGGTCCGAAAACCCTCCCTACCTGGCGGTTTTCTACAATCATAGGCATCCTCCCGGATCTTGTTTTCCCTTGCCCTATTTTCCTTAAAGCCTTGCCCAGGGCAATCTCCCCGATACCGGTTTTTGGCAATTTGTCAAAAAATATGGAGTTTTCGTTCCAGCTTGCCGATGGGCGGGCGGTGCCGCTTTTTACCGAAACCGAAGCACTGATGCCAAAATACGAACTCAACGTATAGCCCCCAAACCCGTTGCTGGTCAACATTGCCCGTTCGTTTAGCCCATCGTAGTAAGAGGTGGTTGCCGAGATTATACGTTTGTCTTTCCCCAGCACTTCCTTTTCAGCGGCAAATGCCAGCCCTATCTTTTGTTCCGGCTTTATTGTGTCGAACGATGTGTCGAGGACCCTTAAATCTGCTCCCCCTCCCTTGTAATATAGCTCTGGTTCGGGCAAGGTGCGGAATGCATCTTCGGCAAGATACCGGGTCCCGGCAATGGCTTTTTCAATAAAAACGGACAGTTCCCCTTTTTTTAGGCGGTTGGTTGAGTGTGCCGAATATTTTTTGTCGACAAACAAACGGATGGTAAGGTTGTTTTGTGCCGCTTGTTCGAGTTTGTCGATTTTTTCTTCCCTAACTTCAACATTGCTGGCTTTGTTGTTAGATATGCTCACGCACGCTTGCTGTGCCCCGTTTTTAAGTGCGTGGCCCATCGCCCATTGGGCAAGTGTGTATTTTTCCTCTTTTGTCATATTTTTCCTCTTTAAATTTTTGCGGGGGAAAGCGCAAGGGGCATATTGTGCTGTGCCCTTTCCATGCCTTTCGCCCATGCATGTCAGGCATTCGTCCCCCCAACAGTGAGTTTGTTTACCAAAACGGTCGGGAGGCCACAGGTAACCGGGACCGACTGCCCGTCTTTCCCGCAGGTCCATGTACCGTTGTCTATTTCATAATCGTTGGCTGCCATCGAAATATCGGCAAGCGCTTGCGGCCCGTTCCCTATAATGTTAATGTCTTTAATGGGCCGGGTCAATTTGCCCTTTTCGATAAGGTGCCCCGACTTAACAAAGAAAGTAAAGTCCCCCGCACCTATTTTCACTTCGCCATTGCTGAAATTATCAACATAAACACCGTAACCTACATTTGATATTATGTCGTTCTTCGAATGTGGCCCGTTCTCCATATATGTTGCCCTCATCCTCGGGATGGGGGCATTCCTGAAAGATTCCCTCCTCCCGTTGCCTGTAGGGGCTACATTATAATAATTTGCACTGAGCCTGTCGTGTATATAACTATTTAGCACCCCGTTTTCAACGAGGTAGGTTTTTTGCGTGTCGTTGCCTTCGTCATCTATGTTGATTGAGCCGCGATTGCCTGGCAGTGTCCCGTCATCTATAATATTAATGAACCCAGCTGCCACTTTCTTGCCCATTTTATCACTAAAAATAGAAGTGCCTTTCCTGTTGAAATCGGCTTCAAAAGTATGCCCGATGGCTTCATGCAATAAAATACCGGAGCCGCCAGCTCCCATCACAACGGGCATTTCCCCTGCTTTGGGTTTTGTCGCGTCAAAAAGCAGATTGGTACGCCCCACAACTTCTGCCGCAAGCTCGCTTGCCAGTCCGTCGGAGAGCCATTCGAAACCTTTCCTGAAAGAACGGGCCGAATACGAATTTTCAATTTCCCCGTCTTTTTGCATGATGCAAACAACGCCAACACTAGCCATTGGCCGGTAATCGCAAGAAAGGCGGCCTTCCGAATTGAAAAACATTACATAGCTCGTTTCGTTATTTAAGAAAGCGCTCACTTTTATAACTTTTTCATCCAGTGCGAAAACCTTGTCGTTTATTTTTTGCACAAATGGCACCTTTTCCCGGCTATGGACAGTTTCCCATTTTCTTGAAACCGGATAAAAATCGGGAGGTGTTTTTTTATGTATGCCAACTGGGCAAAAGTTGTTGCCGCTGTTTGCAATACTTGCCGCAAGCCTTGCCGCATTTTGCATCTCGCCAGTTGTCAGCGATTCGGTATAGGCGAACCCGGTTTGCATACCTTTTAAAACGCGTATGCCAACGCCAAAATCGACATTGGAGAACGCACGGTTTACTTTGCCGTCCTCCAAACCCAGGTTTTCCGAAATTTTGTGTTCAAAATAAAGGTCGGCATAATCGCCCCCTTTGCTCATTGCCATGGCAATAACCTTTTGCAAGGCCCCTTCCGAAACTTCAAAATGATCCAAATAATTTATCACGTGCGATGTGTTTTTGTCCAACATAAAAAAATATAAGTGGCATGAAATCCGCAGGCAAAATTACAGTTTTGTTTGGTAATATGCCAGAATGGTGGTTTTGGGGCGCATCCTTGTCTTCAATAAGGGAACAGGAGCAGGGGGAGCCCCGCTTTGTAATCCCAAAAAAAGTGGTTTGCAACCAACACAAATTGTTTGTTACGGAAAGCTATCCAATGGTTATTTTTGTATAAAGGTTTTTCGGGGCAGGCCACAATTTTATATTTGCCCAACATCTGCCCCTTCAAAATCAAGGCAGTCATTTTTTCCTGGGCATGCCGTAAAAAAATATATCTTTTAAAAAAAATACTTATTGTAAATGAATATTGCTTTGCTTAATTTTATCAATATTTTTATTTTAGGGTATTTTTTTGCTAGGGGTATTGACAAAAATCCAGTTTTAATGTAAAATTTCTATTAATTTTTTACAAATTGTTATAAAACTAATAACTGGAGGTGCGTTTTTCGATATTTTTGTATTTGATTTTTAGAAAAAATCTATATTAACAAATAAATTATTACATCATGAAATCAAAATTGGAGTACATCTGGCTTGATGGATATAAGCCAACCCAGTCGTTAAGAGCGAAAACAAGGATCGCAGAAAATTTTAGTGGTAAATTGGAAGACTGCCCGGTGTGGTCGTTCGATGGTTCTTCTACGCAACAAGCAGAAGGAGGTAGCTCCGACTGTTTGCTGAAACCGGTTGCTATTTACCCAGACCCGACACGCAAGGACGCTTACGTTGTCATGACTGAGGTATTAAATGCGGATGGGACTCCTCACGAATCTAACGGCCGTGCAACAATCGAAGCCGATGATGACGATTTCTGGTTTGGTTTTGAGCAAGAATATTTCTTGATGGACGTAGACACCAAAATGCCGATTGGTTTCCCTGCCGGCGGCTATCCTGGACCTCAGGGCCCTTACTATTGCGGTGTGGGCGCCAATAAAGTTTTTGGCCGCGACATAATCGAAGAACATTTTGACGTATGTTTGGAAGCAGGATTGAATGTTGAGGGCATCAACGCCGAGGTTGCTTTAGGGCAATGGGAATACCAGATTTTTGCCAAAGGCGCCCACGATGCAGGAGACCAGATATGGGTGTCCCGTTATTTCTTGGAAAAAATTTGCGAAAAATATGGCGTTTACGTTGAATGGCACCCAAAACCGCTAGGCAAAGATTTAGACTGGAACGGGTCCGGCATGCACGCAAACTTCTCTAACGGTTTGATGAGGACTTGCGGCGACAAAAAAGTATTTGATGCAATTTGCGAAGAGTTCGGGAAACATATTGAAGAACACATTTCTGTTTATGGGGCTGGCAACGACCAACGTTTGACAGGCAAGCACGAAACAGCTGCCATAACCGATTTCTCTTACGGGGTATCAGACCGCGGTTCTTCTATCCGCATCCCTGTAGGGACAGTAGAAGATGGTTGGAAAGGACGTTTGGAAGACCGCCGTCCTGCTTCAAACGGCGACCCATACAAAATCGCTGCGGTAATAATATCTACTACCACAAAAGCTGTAGAAAAAATGTAACCTGATATTATGATATAATCGAGTAGGTAGGGGGATTACTCCCCCGCCCTCTCACACCACCGTACGTACTCTCGTATACGGCGGTTTCAAATTAATTCTGTAACAGACTGTATTTAACCGACATGTTAAACACCCCTAAATCTTCGAACCATTTTAGGTTCATTGCTTGATGAACTTGTGGACATCCTGATTTACGCCACCAACCTTTGCCCGAAAGGGCTAAAATCCAACTTTGCCAATTTGGTACTCCTAAACTCCTTAAGAAGCGTTTAAGCGTAATGGCCCGTTTGCACTGTTTCAGGCGGTAACAACGTAATTTCCTGCGTATCCACGCATCGAGGTTGCGCAAGAGATTCTTACATTTGGCGATGTGAAAATAATTTAGCCAACCTCTAAGGACCGGTGCCAACTCCGAAACTACTTGTCCAAAGCTTACTCCCCTGTTTCTCTTGGTCAGTTCCCTTACTTTCTTCTTTAACCTTTCCACGCTTTGATTTGCAATAGTTATAACTCCTGCGTCAAGTATGGTATAGCCTAAAAACTTGGTCTCGCTACTTTTGCAAACCTGACTTTTCTGTTCATTTACTTTTAATTTAAGTTTGTTGGTGAGATACGAACAGACCGACTCCTTCACCCTCTCGCCTGCTCTTTGGCTGCGAACAAATATGCTGAAATCGTCTGCGTACCGAACAAAGTAATGCCCTCGCTTTTCGAGTTCCTTATCTAATTCATCTAAAACAACATTAGATAAGAGTGGCGAAAGTGGGCTTCCTTGGGGTGTGCCTTTCAGGCGTTGGTGGACAAGCCCACCTATCATAACCCCACTCTGCAAATATTTGCGTATTAGCTTTAGAAGTGGCTTACAGCGAATAAGCTGTGATAGACGATGCATCAACCTATCATGGTTGACTTCGTCAAAGAAGCTCTTCATATCCATATCAACAACTACGTTCCTTCCTTCCTTTACGTACGTGCTTGCTTGCTCAATTGCCTGCTTAGCATTACGCTTGGGACGAAAGCCATAGCTGTGATTTGAAAATACTTGTTCGTAAATGGGGGTTAATACCTGAGATATTGCCTGTTGTATAATCCTATCCTTTACGGTTGGGATACCTAACTGGCGCACTCCTCCATTGGGCTTGGATATTCCTACTGCTTTTACCGCCGAGGGAAGGTATTCGCCCCGTAGTATCTGGTCTACCAACTCGTCGCCTTCTTTCGCAAACCAGTCTGCAAATTTACCCACGGGAATATTATCTACGCCCGCTACGCCCTTGTTCCTTTTCACTTGTTTGTAAGCCCTACTGATATTTTCAGACGAGCATACAATGCCGATTAATCCTTCTGTAAAGACTCGTCCCTGGTTCGTCTCTTTACCTAATTGCCCCGCCAATGTTGTTTTCGCTCCGATTACGTCATTACGATTTCCAAATTGACCAATAGCCTCCTGTTTATGCTCTATGAACATATCACGCTGGTAAACTATTTGTTGCTGGTGCCCCATAGATAAAAGTCTTGTCCGACTGCTTCTTTAATTAACTGATTCAGACCTTCTCCCCTTAAAAAAAAGGATACTATGTCTTCTGCTGACTTCTCAAAACCTTACGCTGATTGTCTCCGCTCAGTTTGTTGTTTAATGCAACAGGTTCTGAGACCTCTCGGGATAAGATAACATACTTTCGTCACGTCCTACCTGATTTACCCTAAGTGTTTACGGTTGGCTTTGGGGCTTTCCCAATCCATGGCTCGGTTGCCCTTCACTATTGAGCCTTATATCAGGTTTCTGTTCGTTAGGACTATGGCTTTGCTGATGGCTTCCTTCAGATTTGGGGTCGCCCCCAACACCCTTGCCAATTGCTAGTTCTTCCTGTCAACTGGGCGAACTCAAGAACGTTTCATCTTGATAGCACGTTACCATGCCCGACATACCAAAAAAGGGGCATCCCAAAATTTTTGGGATGCCCCTTTTTTTTATTCCGTAACCCCAACTATTGCCGGTACATTTTTCGCAAAATGGCCATACCTGATGTCAATTCTCACATTATGTTGAAAAAAAATAGAAAAAAATCAAAAAAAATGAGAAATGTCCACCTTTTGTCAACCCTAAAAATTTGGAGGAATCTTTATTGAAATGTACATTTATCGGCGGATTTATTATAAAACATAAAATCATTAAATCATAATGTCATGGTGCTACAATTTTTGAAACGCTTAAGCAAAACAAGCAATGCAAAAATAATCCAGTCAGAAATCGACGAACTAAAACAAACGGCAAATAAAAAAACCTGTAACGAAATTTGTTCCAGGGTGTTACAGTATTCAAGGCTAAATGTAAAAAAGCCTCTGGACTTAAGGAATTGTTACCTGGAGCAGGCCCGTTTTAATGGGCTGAAAATTTTCAGGGTTTGTTTTTGGAACACAGAACTGAAAAATTCAGATTTTTCTAACGCCAGGTTATCTTGGGCCGATTTTTGGAAAGCAAATTTGTCAGGTGCAAATTTTTCAAATGCCAACCTTACTAATTGTGTTTTTACGCAAACAAACCTCCAGGGTGCAACATTTGCCGGAGCCAACCTGAAAAATGCCCGATTGGAAGAAGCCAACCTGAAAAACGCAGACCTTACAAATGCCAATTTGCAATGGTCGCGTATATTGCTGCGCCAACTAAAAACCGTTAAAAGTTTAAAAAATGCCATAATGCCTGACGGGACAAAGTTTTCAGCAGACTGGCAAAAAGCGATAGACGACCACGTACTTCAATACGAGGATGAGGGCGCCCAATAATTTTTTTGTGCCCCGTGTTTTCCTGGACCTGAGGTTAACAGGCCGCACGCCATGGCAGGTTTAATCTATAAGCTGTGAAAACAGGCGGGTATTGGAAGAAAAAATAGCATCGATAATTTGTTGTTTAGCTTTAATAATATTCTCGGAACTGTCGGGGATCTGGTTTAAAGTTTCCAGTATGTCCGACACTTGGTATATATCAAAGGCCTTTAAACGTCTGAACCAAGGTTTTAGCATATCTTTCTCGGCTTCAGACAAAACTATGGCATTGTGTGCAATGGTGTTTTGCAGTGTTGCCGACGAGATTGCCTGCCCGTTTAGGTAGAACGAGAATATTGCCCCGCCACGGAAATTTTCGGCTTTGATGGCATGCCCGTGGGCCTGCACTGCCATTTTACAAAACGTAAGCCCCAACCCGGTGGTTTTATAATTTGAGGGGGCGGTGCTGCCGTTTTTATGCACCTGGCTGTATTTGTCGAAAATGCTTTCAAGGGCATCGCCGGGGATGTTGTCCCCGTAGTTTTTTATGCTGATTTTTACGGTTCCGTTTTCGGCAAAATGCGCGCCTATTTCAATATCCATGTTTTGGGGCGAAAAACGTATGGCATTCGAGAGCAGGTTTTCAAACACGCGGATCAATACTTCTTTATCGGTCCAAACCGATAAGTCGTCCATGTTTACCAAAACTCTTATGTTTTTTTCGCGCAGGCTTATTTCCAGCCCGTCAACGGCATCGGCAATAATGTCTTTTAATGGGTGTGTTTCCCTGTTGATTACAAATTCGGCATGCTCGTATTTGTCCACATCCAGCATGTTTGTCACAAGCAGCAGCATCCTTCCGGCAAGGCCGTTTACGGTTTTGTCTTTCGATGTTGAGAGTATTTGCCCCAGCGGGTTTTTCAGGTCGTGTACCAATGTGCTGGTAAGTATTTTTTTGAATTTGCCCAGTTCCTCAAGATGCTTGTTTTGCCTGCTCAGTTTTTCGTTTTTTTCATTAATTTCCAATGTCCTTTCTGTAACTATTTCTTCAAGCCGTTGGTTTTCTTTTTCCAGCCGTTTTGAGTTTAACTTCACAAGCAGGAACAAAAGCCCCCACCAAAAGGCAAACAATAATAAATAAAAAGGGTATTTCAGAAATGCATAGCGGTTTTTGCTATAACTAAAAAGATAATAAAACAACCGGCTATTGAACAAGAAACATGATTTCCCTTTCATTTGTATGGGCTCTATCCTGTTGCCTTCGGGGAAAGGGGCAAATTCTTGTTCTATCTTAAATGTGGTTTTGTGCTTGAGATCCCCAGTAAAAACGGCCATCCCGTTATCTTCAAAAGCAATAAATTCTTTTTCCTTGTCGTGCCCAATGTCATAAAAACCCCCGGCATACGAGATGCCCTTTATCTGTTTTACTGGCTCCAAATCTTTTGAATATTCGAATAAAGTTTTGTCCCCGAAGAAAACAATATTCCCGTTCCCTGTAAAAACATCGGTAAAATTGTGGGGCAAGGGTATTTGTTTCTCTATCTTGCCTAGCTGGTTGCATATTGTAACAAGCCGGGCCTCCTTGTTCCTTTGGGTATTTGTAATGGCAACGATACTAAAGGTACTGTCGGCAACCATTGCTTCCGATTTTGTATAATTAGACCCCCCCCTAAATTCGATTGGTTCAAAAGCGAAATCCAGGTTATTGTCATAAAGGAGCATATAAGAAGAGAAGTCACCGTATTTATATAATAAATCTTTCTGTTTTACCCTTTGGTATAATTTAAGGGTGTCTTTGTTGCCTTTGCCCTTTTCCAAAACCTTTAACCTTTCGGGGGAATATGTATTTTCTGGGGCAAGCACTTCTTTTGCCAGTAAAAAGCTTTCTCCGTTTATGTTAATGTGTTGCAGTTTTGTGGACACAATGCTGTTCCGCCCTGTTTTTTCCAGCACCTTGGTCCTGCAGTCATATTTATAAATATTCCGTGGCTGTATAGAATATCCTGCGTTTAAGTCAAAATAAATTTCAGATTGGTTGGTAACTATATCGTAATTTTTAATGTCTGGCACATTTTGAGAATAAAGGAAGGTGTCTACCTTAACTTTTGCCACAAGATATGGCCTCCTGTCTTTAAAATCAAAGCCCAATATGCCTAAATACACAACATTTTTAGTTGTTGTGAGAAGGATTATTTCTTTTGTGCCATCCTGGTCGACATCGGAAAAATGGAAGTACGGGCTAATTACAGTCGGCCTCTCTAGTCGTGTAAACACCTGTAATACATTGTTATATACAATCTCAATATCACTGCCGGGCTGGTTTATTTTATGGTGGAGCAGGTGTTCAGGGACACTGTCGTTATTTAAGTCTATAATATACTCTTGGTCGCCTGCTTCCTTGTTCCATAGAGAGTCGAGTTCAAGATTGTATGGCTCGAAATATTTCCCTGGCACAACCCGGCTGCTTACGATTGTAAAAACAGAGGCAATGCCTATAAGCAATATGAGTGCAAGTTTGTTCAATGTATGGCCTAATTAATTTCTTGCAAAAAACGGTACAACGAACCCATTTTTTCTATGCCAAGTTTAGTCCTCAAGCGGTTCTTGGCTTTTTTAACTGCATCGGCCTTCCTGCTGGTGACGGCCGAAATTTCTTTTGTGTCCATGTTTAATTTAATAAGGGCGCACAGGTTTTTCTCTTTTTGGGTCAAGCCCGGGAATAAAGACTGTAGCTTGCCATAGAAAGACTGGTGCACCTTCCCGAAAAGTGTTTCAAACTCCTTCCAGTTTACTACGAAACAATTTGCCTTGCTGTACGAAATAATTTCAGTGATCATTTCGTCCCCTTTGCCCGAAACATGCCCTCTCAGTTTCTGCAATTCGCCGATAAGCTGCGACAGGTTTTGCCCGCTTTCTATCAATTTCAGCTTTGCCGTTGCCAGTGCCGAGGTATTCCTTTCCAGTTCTTTCCTGATACTGGCAAGTTCTTGCTCGGCAACCTGTGTTTGCAGTTTAATGTTTTTCTTGTATTCTAAATGCAGTCCGATCATCGATTTTACGCGGGCAATAATCTCGATATTGTCAAAAGGTTTCCGGATATAGTCGTTGGCCCCGGCTTTAAGCGCAGTTTCCAAGTTTTCGGTCGATGTCATTTTCCCGGTGGCCATAATTATTGGGATGTACTTTGTGCCCGGGTTTTCACGTATCCGTTTAATTGCTTCCAGTCCGCTTGTTCCCGGCATGTCCCAATCCATAATTACCGCATTGGGCATGTGCTTCAGTACCTGCTCGTATGCGACCTTGCCGTCAGGGGCAGTATAAATCCTGTAATTTTCAGATGCCAGTGCATTGAAGAGGCTCCTTAAATTTTGTGGCTCGTCGTCAGCTAATACAATTTTATGTCTTTGGGATAACCCCATAATCAGTCAGGCAAAATTTATTGATCAATATTTTAAAACAACAAGTTATTTTGGATATACCATTACCAAGGATATAGATCTTTTCTAAGGTTGCTAAAAGTATAGATTTTATCTTACCTGGCAAAAAATGGGCAGGGATAAATATCAACCGGTTGTAGTTTATTGTCCTTCTACCATAACTTCGTGCCTACGGCACTTGGGGTGCAGGTTACAGGTTGTCAGGTTGTCAGGTTCTTTTGCCTTTCCTTATTCCTGATTCCTCATTCCTTATTCCTCATTGCTCCCCTCCCACCTCTCTCCTCCCCTCTCTCCTCCCTCCTCCCTCTTTCTGCATTTTCTTTACAAAATGACCGGTATTGCAACAATTTTGTAGAAAAAAATGAAAAAAAGTCAAAAAAAATGCAAAATGTCCACCTTTTGTCCACCCCTGGGATTTGGAAATAACTTTTATTGTTTTGTGAATTTGTAAAAATTTACTTAATAAAACATATTCATGAAAAAATTTACCCTTCTGGTTACCTTAACCTTATGCACTTGCTGGCTAAACAGGGCAGGCGCGATTAATGTAAACCCCGGTTCGGGGGGATCTTACTCCGGAGGCGACGGTTCTTCAACCTCCCCATACTTTATTGAAGACCTCGACGATTTGAAAAAACTCTCGGAAACCCCTGACGACTGGGGCAAATATTTTGTCCAAACTGCCGACATAGATGCCTCGGAAACAGCAGAAAGCACCTATAACAGCGGTAAAGGTTTCTCGCCTATCGGGACAGATGATAGCTCTCCTTTTTCCGGCAGCTACAACGGCAAGGGGCATACCGTCAGCAATCTTTATATTAACCTTCCCACAACAGATTTTATTGGTATGTTTGGATCTGTGACCGGAGGTAAAATATGCAACTTAGGGGTAAAAAATTCTGTCATATCTGGGAAACAATGCGTGGGGGCCTTGGCCGGCAAAATTGAAGACGGGGCAATAATAGATTCTTGTTATAGCTCGGGTTCTTTGAAAAGCACATACATACAATGTGGTGGGCTGGTAGGGTTTGCGGCAGGGAGCGATGCAATGGGCGAATGTACCATAAAGAATTCATATTCAACGGCAACTGTAGAGACAACTAATAGAGCAGGTGGTTTTATCGGGCATTGCGGTTGCATTGTAATAAATTGTTATGCAACAGGAAATGCTGCAGCTTCCGTAGATTATGCCGGGGGGTTTGCAGGTTTTGCTGGCGGGTATTCTGAATTTTCTAATTGCTACAGTAAATGTTCTGTCGATTGTCCTGGAGGAAATGTAAATGGTTTTGTTGGGTATTGTTGCGAAACTGCTGGCGGACCTGTAATAACTAATTGTTTTTGGGATGTAGGTGCAAGTGGCATCTCCGGGGAAAAATCAGGGGATGGCAACGGTGGGGCAACAGGGAAATCCACCGCCGAAATGAAAAACCTTTGCACCTATTCAGGTGCGGGGTGGGGTTTCCCCGATGTTTGGACAATGGGCAGCGACAACAACGGCTACCCCGCATTGGCTTGGCAAGGATATGAGCATACTGCCGAGTGCAAATTATTTTCGGGCGGTGAAGGTTCTTCAACCAACCCATACAAAATCGCAACCTTCGATGATTTGCAATACCTGTCGGAAAACAGCGACTACTGGGATAAATATTTTATCCAAACCGAAGACATTGATGCCGATACAACCCGTTTTTTAAATATTGATGGTCTCGACACGCTTGGTTTTGACCCAATTGGATACCATAATACATCTACTGATTATATTTATTTTACGGGATCTTATAATGGTAAAGGACATGTTATTAAAAATCTTTATATCAACCGTAGTTCCATTGATTATATTGGGCTATTTGCAGGGACAAACGGATATATCGACAGCCTGGGCATAGAAAGTGCCAATATTACCGGAGGAAATCAGGTTGGTATAATGTCCGGATATAATTTACATTCAATAACCAATTGTTATGTTTCAGGTAGTGTTAAAGGAACAAATAATGTAGGCGGATTTGCTGGCATTGACGCAACCACTAAAACTTCTACAATTGATACCATAATGAATTGTTATTCTTTAGCTGATGTAGAAGGAGGGATGTATGTTGGCGGTTTTATAGGGGGCAGTAGTGGCTTTTTTGTGTCAAAATGCTACTGTACGGGTAGCGTTACAGGAACGGCAGCTAATGCTGTTAATGGTTTTGTAGGGAGTTCAAGTAATTACCTTGAACATGATTGTTACTATAATACGGAAACTTCCAATCAGGAACATGACGGTGGTGGCGCTACCGGATTGTCTGATACAGAAATGAAAACTCAAAGTAAATTTTCTAATTGGGATTTTACAGGTGAAACAACAAATGGCGAAGATGATATATGGTCTATAGCATCTTCTAAAAACGGTGGTTACCCATACCTTAGTTGGCAAACATTCGAAAGCACCGGTCCATTTTCCGGCGGCGACGGTTCCGAAGCCGACCCATTCCAAATAGCCAACCTCAACGACCTGAAAATGCTCTCCGACAGCAGCCAGTATTGGGACAGTTGCTTTGTGCAAACTGCCGATATCGATGCCTCGGAAACCGGCACGTGGGATGCCAACAATGACGATGTTATTGAAGGATTCTCGCCAATAGGGGTCCTTTATACGGATGAGGGCTCCAACCTTATAAACAATAAATTTACAGGTTCTTACAACGGCAAAGGGCATACCATTAGTGGGCTGTATATCAACAGCACAACAAACACCCATGTAGGTTTGTTTGGCTATACCGGCCCCGGTTCTAAAATCGACAGCCTGGGGGTGATAGGTGCCGACATTTCTTCCCTTGCCACTATAAATGCTTGTTTTTCTTCTTATGCAGGCGGCTTGGCAGGCTACAATAAAGGCACCATTAAAAATTGTTATAGTACGGGCAAAATTTCTTCTGTTTCAAATTCAACTGTTGAGGCCCATGGCGGCGGTTTGGCAGGGTACAATGACAATGGCACTATTGAAAATTGTTATAGCACGTGCAGTGTACGTGCTTCTTCTGCTTTTTCTTTTCCTGTTTTTTCTGGCGGCCTGGCAGGGAAGAACTATGGTGGCACTATTGAAAATTGTTATAGCACGGGCAATGTTTCTGCCGGTGGCACTATAACCAATGTAGGGGGGCTTGTTGGCAGCAATAGCGGCAGCATTACAGCTTCGTTCTACGACAAAGGAACCTCGGGGCAAACAGACACAGGAAAGGGCGAAGGCAAAACCACGGCAGAAATGCTGGCAAAAGCGACATTTGGCAATTGGGACTTTGACAATACTTGGGGCATAAAAGAGGGGCAAACCTATCCGGCACTGAAAGCAGTAAGCAATAATGCCCCGTTCGCATTTGCCGACAGCTTTAAAATAGCTTCCTCAATTTCTTTGGATTCCGTTTTGAACAACGACTACGACTACGAAACGGCACAAGAAAAACTCGTTTATGAAATTATTGGCTGTACCGGCAACTACGGCAGCATCAGCGATAAAACTTATACGTTTAACAGCGATATTACCGATGAGGCTTGCGACACTGTTTATTACCGTGCCGGGGAAGTGGTTTCCGATACCGACACCCTTTGGGGCAGCCAGGCAATGGCGGTCATCTCTTTGCCGTTCTCTGCCGGGGCAGGGACAGAAGCCAGCCCATTCCAGATAGCTACTTTGAGCGATTTAAAATACCTCTCGGAACACAGCGGTTGCTGGTCCAGCCATTTCATACAAACCGCCGACCTGGCATTTTCCGATGAGGATTTTGCCCAAAATGGTGATTTTTACAATGAAGGTGCAGGTTTCTCGCCTATCGGGAATAGCTCAAAAAGCTTTACCGGTAGTTATAATGGTGATGGCTATTCTATTGAAAAATTATATGTCAACCGACCTGAAGCATCAGGTACAGGTTTATTCGGATATACTTCCGGAGCCCACATTGATAGCCTTGGTTTAACGAATGCAGCAATAACAGGGAAAGATTATACAGGATGTTTGGTTGGGTACAGTAGTTTGAGTATTATTTCTTATTGTTATAGTACAGGTGACGTGGCATCAACAAATAGATATGTCGGGGGGTTAATAGGATGTTGCAATAATAATGACACGGTCTCTTATTGTTATTATATTGGAGATGTAAAAGGGGCAACCGGAGATATTGGCGGTCTTATAGGATTAACTGAAGGGACTAGTGTTACCAACGGTGGAGGTGTAATTACATCTTGTTATTGCGCAGGGGAAGTAAGCTCTGAAAATTCAGATAATGCATTGGATGGTGCATTAATTGGAAATAACGTTTTTTATAAAATTTATTCATCATATTGGGATACTGATATCTGTACACAACAAAGTAGTGGCATGGGCCAGGATTACCAGAGTGGGGACGTAACCGGCCTGGTAACAGATTCAATGAAAGTATCTACAAGTTTTGTGGGGTGGGATTTTAATACGATTTGGGGAATCATTGATGGCAAAACCTACCCTGTACTAAAAGCTTTTGAAAACAACGCCCCATTTGCTTTTGCCGACAGCTTTAAAGTTGCTTCTTCAATTTCGTTGGATTCCTTGTTGAACAACGATTATGACTACGAAACTGCACAGGAAAAACTCGTTTATGAGATTATTAGCTGCACCGGCAATTACGGCAGCATTGCCGATAGTGCATACTCGTTTGCCGCTACAGTGGAAGACGGCAACAGCGACACCATTTATTACCAAGTAGGCGAAGCAATCTCCGGGGGCGACACCCTTTGGGGCAACCAAGCGCAGGCGGTCGTTACCTACTACAACCCAATGCAACTGGTGTTTGTAACTACAGAAGCAAACCAAACAATCAAGTTGCCGCTTCTAGGTGAGGTAAATTGCACGGTTGACTGGGGCGATGGCTCTGAAACAGACGATTTCACCACAACAGGTTTGAAGGAGCATACTTTTGCCAACGCAGGCACTTACACTGTTGAAATAAGCGGAAAATTGACACAGTTCGGAAACGGTGCTATTGGTTGGGACGGTGCTGGATATCTCTCCCAGATTGCCACCTTTGGCGATTTGGGGCTTACTTCCCTAAGCGGTGCTTGTAAAGATGCCGACAGCCTAAAAAGTGTGCCCGATACACTACCGGAAACGGTAACTTCTTTGGAATATACATTTGCATATATCAATCAAGCCTCTATTACCAATCTGGATAAATGGAAGACAAACAATGTAACCAGCATGGCTCGGATGTTTTACGAAGCTAATGCCTTTAACCAGGATATTAGTGGATGGAAAACAGGTGCTGTTAAAAATATGTATGCTATGTTTTACTATGCATCTGCTTTTAATCAGGACATTGGAGGTTGGGATGTAAGCAAGGTTGAGAATATGGCTTGGATGTTAGCAAGAGCTTCTGTTTTTAACCGTGATATTAGTGGTTGGACAACAACGGCAAATACAACAATGGAAGCGATGTTTTGGGACTCTCCTGCCTTTGACCAAGATATTAGTGGTTGGGATGTTGGCAATGTTACCTCTATGAAACAAATGTTTTATAAAGCAAAATCATTCGACCAAAACATTGGCAAATGGAACATTACCAGTGTAACCGACATGGCCGACATGTTTTACGGAGTTACCCTTTCCACCGCCAACTACGACTCGCTGCTTATTGGCTGGGCAAAACAGAGTGTACAAGAAAGCGTGACCTTCCATGGCGGCAGCAGCAAATACCTCGAAGGCATAGATGCCCGCAAAACGCTCACCGACACCTATAATTGGACTATCACAGATGGCGGCATTGACATAAGCATTGTCGCCCACGACACCACGGTTTACCTGGACTCTGCCGGCATCGCAGAACTCTTTGCTTCCGATTTGGTCACCAGCTCGACAGGCGGTACAGACACCATTTTGAGCACCGACACTTTGTATTGCGGAAACGTGGGCATATCAAACAAAATTTACGTAACGCTCTCCAACGACAATGGCTTATCTGCAACAGATTCGGCCTATGTCGACGTGCTGGACACCATCGTGCCGGAGCTTGAAACAAAAACTGCCTTTACGGCTTATGCCGACAGCTTTGGCAACGCATCAATAACCCTGGCCGATTTGGTGACTGACACTTGGGACAACTGTGGAATAAAAGAAACCACACTCAGCAAAAGTTCTTTCGGCAGTAAAGACCTGGGCAAAAACAATGTTGAGGTTATACTTTTCGATAACAGCGGCAACAGCGACACGTCAACCGTTGCCGTTACCGTCAAAGACACCATAGCCCCAATATTGGAGGTCGACAGCATCACCGTCTATCTCGACAGCTCAGGGCTGGCTTCAATTGTCCCCCGGTGACTTGACCGCTTATGCCAAGGACAACTGCACGCCTTGCGACACGGTATTGGGACTAAGCAAGTTCAACTACGAAAATATTGGAAAAAACGGAGTAAGCGTTACTTAAAGGACAGCGTGGGCAACGAAACCGTAAAAACCGCCGTGGTAACAGTGGCGGACACAATTGTGCCGCAACTCGAAGTACAGGACATCACCGTGGGATTGGACAAATTCGGGGGGGCATCGATAACTGCCGATGATTTGGCCACATCAACGTGGGACAACTGCCCCGTTAAACTGTCGTTGGACCAGGACAGCTTTAGTTGCAATGACATTGGGGACAACCGTGTTGCCGTTACAATAACAGATGCAGGGGGCAACAAGGCACAAAAAACGGCAACAGTGACAGTGGAAGACAATAACCCGCCGTCTTTTACCGCCAGCAACATCGATGTTTACCTCGACTCCACAGGCTCTTACGAATTGACGGACGGCGACATACTTGCCATGTTCGGCAACATAAGCGACAACTGCTCAGGTATAGATGAAATGTCGCTGGGCGCGGCGCCAAGGTCCTTCACCTGCGAAGGCCTGGGCACGGCGGGCGGCACGGCAGTGCAGCTTGCAGCCGCCGACGCCAACGGCAACGAATCGCAGGGCAGCGCCACGGTGACCGTGCTGGACAGCCTCGCGCCCTGGATATTGCCGGTGGCCGACATTGAGATAGGGGTGGAAGCCGGTACCGGTGCAACGGGCATCGATTACCCGGAAATAACCTATGGCGACAACTGCGGGGCATCGCTCACGCTCGTGTCGGGGCTTGGCCGTGACGGGCTGTTCCCCGTTGGCACAACCACAGAGGCATGGGTTGCCGCCGATGCCAGCGGCAACACCGACACCGTTTCGTTCAGGGTGGAGGTAATAAGTGCCCAGGCACTTGCCTCGCTCAGTATAGTGGCAACCGTAGGCGGGGACATCATAGCCCCGGGCAGCATCTCTTATTCTTTCTATAAAGAAGAAAGCGGCGGCGGGTTCCTGCCTGCCCAATACAGCAGCTACACAGCCAACGGCGACACGGCAACCGTGGGGCTGGAGCCCGGCAACTGGTTGGTGCTGGGCAGCCCGGTGAAAAGCCCTGCCACTTTTGTGGCGACATATGCCTACGGGGCAACAAATTGGGAAGATGCCTCGCCAATAACCCTTGGCGAAAACGAAACCGCACTGCTGTCGCTCGAATGCGCGGCGGCCGGGGAGGCAGGGGAAGGCACGTACTCCATCTCTGGCTATGTATACCGTGACAGCACCGCCACAGAAAAAAGCTGCATAGTGGAGACTGAGGCCGACAGCGGCAAAACGCCCATGGAAGGCGCGCTGGCAAAGCTCTTTAAAGACGGTGGCGCAAGCCCGTTGATGACCGACCTCACTGACGGGGAAGGGCTGTACAGTTTCAAAGGCCTGGCGGCAGGCACATATTACGTTGAAATAGACATCCCGGGCCTGTACCAATCGGGCGAATACGCGCTTGCCCTAGGTGAAGGCAACCCGGAGGGCAGCCTCTCCTTTGTGGCAAATTACGGCACGAACGCCATTACCGACGACGAAGTGCTTGAAACTGGCAGCGGCATACTCATGTACCCCAACCCGGCAGGTGGCGAGGTGGCCATCGAGATTGGGAAGGTGGCAGGCAAGATAAGGCTGTCGGTGACCGGCATGGGCGGGAAACTGGAAATTGTGCGGGAATACGCCGCCACGGACAGGATAACCATCGACATGTCCGGCAAAACACCGGGGATGTACATGGTGGCGCTCGACATAGACGGCGTACGCGAAGTCAAAAAACTTATAGTAAAAAGGTAGGCCTGCCCATGGGGCATGCAAGCCAACAAAAAAAGGCGCCCGCAAGGGTGCCTTTTTTTGTTGCGGGGTGCGGGGTGGAGGTTGCGGGTTGCGGGGTGCAGGGTGCAGGGTGCAGGTTGCAGGTTAAGACAGGTTGCAAGTTTCAGGTTACAGTTTTGTCCCCATGCCCTTTCCTCATTCCTTATTCCTCATTCCTGATTGATTATTCTTGATTTGTCATTCCTCACTCCCTGCCCTTCGCCCCATGCCCGCATTGCGGCGCAGGTTGCGGGTTGCGGGGTGCAAGTTACAAGTTGCAAGTTAAGACAACAGGTTGCAGGTTGCAGGGTTACAGGGTGCAGGTTGCAAGTTTCAGGTTACAGGGTGCGGGTTACAGGTTTGTCCCCATGCCCTTTCCTCATTCCTTATTCCTCATTGATTATTCCTGATTTGTTATTGCTTTCTCCCTGCCCTTCGCCCCATGCCCGCATTGCGGCGCAGGTTGCCATGCCCCCCCCAATCACCGGCCCGCGTGCGCCGTTTTTTGCCGTGGCATTCATTGCCCCGGGTTGAAACCCGGGGCTATTGTTGTTTAACCCCCCGGGATTTGTCTCCAAGTGAGGACGCCACTCAAAGTGGCACCCTCACTAATGCTACGGTTTCCTTGGCTACAAACTCCTTTACCAACCAATCGAACTCCACCCGGCAGATGAATCCCATGACAGTTCTTGGTAATAATCCTGATAATCTTCTTGATAGCTCTCTACCAATTCAGTGAAATACGAATACTGTGGGTAAATTTTTGCGATATTTATATAGTAAGCCCAGTAGTACGCTTCCTAGAAATTACTGTTGTTGGGTATAAACGTGCTTAAGCCTGATGCGTCTTCCATAGAAACCATCCCGCCGGAGCCATCTTCGGCATAAGAATTATATGTATACCCTGTTGTGTAAAAGTAAGGGACAGCTCCGTCAAATATTTCTTTCCAACTGGTATAGTTGTCGTCATTGCCGGTAAGTCCCTGGATGAACCCGTCCAGGTCGTAATAAAAATTGTAATAATTGTCATCGTAACTATAAATCCCGTTTGTTGAGATAGTTGCACCATCGGATATGTACGAAGAAATAATAGACTTTGTAGCGGCAGCAAGTTCTTCCAGTTTGCTTGCGTCAACAACCGAAATTGCGATCCCGTATCGATAGCCTGTACTTTGGTCCGTACCCCCGTCATAATAGCCGGGGCCCCCTGTGTTTGTGCTGCGCAAAGGGGAGCTGCTTCCATCGTAAGAGTAGGTTTCTTCGTAGGGCCCGTAATATGCCAGGGCAATTGCTTTTGCGGTGTTGTCTTCGGTAAAGAAAGCCGGGGTTACCTCATCGTAAGGCGCGCCATAGGCAGGCACCTCGGTTGGGGAAGCAATGAAATAAGCAGCACAGTCTTTTAGTTCGTAAGCTACCTCTATGCCTTGCATGTCGCAGGCATCAAAAAGTATGTACCTGAAATAGGGGCAGTCGAGCAATGCTGTTTTTAAGTCCAGGATGTCCATTTGCGTGCCTTCGTCCTGATCCATGGTGTTGTTGTCGTCGTCAACGCCAAAAGCCTTGGTGGTTGTCCCACCGCTTTGGTCAGTCCCCGGCAACCAGCCGCTGCCATGCGACCAAAGTGTCAATCCATAGCTGTCGGCAGGGTACAAACCCAATGCTTCGTTTATGACCGATGCCATTATTTCCGGATCCAATGAATTTTGTTCTTCATACGTTTTGATTGTTTCCGAAGTTGCCGTGCCGTCCTCTTTTGTTATCCTCATCAATTTTGGATTTGAAGAGCCGTCGAGGTAAACCAACAAGTGAAAATTTGCCGTGTCGTCAATTGATTCAAACCCTTCGAGCATTTCTTCAATGTCTCCTTCCGAATAAGAATCAAGGCTGTTGTCGGCTACCATATAAGCCAAGCTGGTGTGCGAGTAACTGTCTTCTTCTGTTCCTGTTTGCAGGTCATCGTCTTTCTGGCAGGCCACCATGCCCATAAGCATAGGGACTAGGCTCAAAAGAGCAAGTTTCTGTTTCATAATATACTCCTTTTCTGATTGTTACATTGTTTTCGTATATTATACAACTCATTTGCTTTTTTCCCTAAAATGCTTAACGACACGGTTGGCTGGGGGTATGCGTAAGAGACAGCCGATACTCTGTTATTTTAACTTGCTAAAGGTTATTTAAGCGTTTAAAATTTATTCGTCGCATTTCTATGATTATTGGCAGCAAAGGCAAGAAAATGCACAATGTAATCAATAATTGCCCCATGTTTTTGCTCAATGAAAAGTACAATATTAATGGTTCGCATACGCACAAAAAACACGATGCAATATATAAAGCTTAAATTTACGAAACCTAGCGGAATGTGGTTTTATTAATCAATGTATGCGCCCAACCGCGTTATGCCAAAGAACCCGAAATACAAGGTTATAGGAGCAACGAAGAATCCAAGGTATTTTGAACCGGGTTGTTTCAAAAAACAAAAGAAACCGCAAAACGCAAGCATTGTTGGCAGTTAATAATTGTAGGGTGTGTAGTTTAATTATAAAAAAGTCAATTCAATTCTAATTTCATAAAGCCCATCTGTTCCAGTTAAGTGTTGCTTTTTCTTCGCTGACGCATAACTTAGGGACATAAGTAAATGCCAATTATCTTTATCCCCTGTGTCCGAGGGGATTGTATTTATCCCTTCAGCTTTTCATTATTCTTGTGCCGTTCTTTGTCGCGGGCATTTTTTTTCCCTATGTTTTTCAAGAAAGCTTCGTTTAAATCTACACCTGTTTGGTTGGCAAGGCAGATAAGAACCCAAAAGACATGAAGTATCCCACATTTATAATGATTGGCCTGGGATCAAAGCCCCAAATAAAGATTCCCACGAGTTGTCTTTTTCTTTATCAGTCGTTGCTATTGATTTTGAAGGCCAGGCAATAAGTCCTCTCTTGTTGTCGTAGCTTAGGTTTTTAAGCAATACGAAATAATTGTCTATTAAATTTGTATCTATTTCTGTAGCCTTCATCTTTATAATTGTTTGATTTACTACAAATTTAATAAAAAAAGTGAACCTTGGGATTACGTAAAAAAAGGGGCTGCAATTTTCAATGGCCCCTTGATTTTTTTTATATGGATCCCCCGTCAAAAAAAAAAATCCGTAAAGCAAAAAGCAAAACGAGAGGTTGCCCAACCAGCCCAGGGCTGGTGCATAAACTAAAAGAAAACGTATCTTTGCAAAAAAAATCACCGATGAAAGAAAGCCTTTTTGGGAAGACACTGACAGAATTACAAGAGCTTGTGGAAGGGCTGGGGATGCCCAAATTCACTGCAAAGCAAATAGCCGACTGGCTTTACAAGAAAAAGATCTCATCGATAGACGGGATGACCAACCTTTCGAAAAAGGCGCGTGTATTGCTCGATAAAAATTTTGAACTTGGCTTAACTGATCCTGTAAAAGTACAGATCAGTAACGATGGCACAAAGAAATACCTTTTCCCCACCACCCAGGGCAGGTTTATCGAAACTGCCATGATCCCCGAACGGGACAGGAAAACGGTTTGTGTAAGTTCTCAGGTTGGTTGTAAAATGGGCTGCCTGTTTTGCCTTACTGCAAAACAGGGCTTCCAGGGGCAGCTTTCGGCAGGCGAAATTGTAAACCAGGTAAAAAGCATAGAAGAAGCGGAGGGGGTTACGAATATTGTTTATATGGGCATGGGGGAACCTTTTGACAACCTGGGGGAAGTACTAAAAAGCATAGACATACTTACTTCCGACTGGGGATTTGCCATGAGCCCGCGCCGCATTACGGTTTCTACCATCGGGATACTGCCGGGCCTGCCGGCCTTCTTCGAAAAAAGCGGAGCCCACCTGGCCGTTAGCCTGCACACGCCTTTTTATAACGAACGGAAAAACCTGATGCCGGCGCAGGCAGCTTACCCGATAGAGGACATAATAGCAGAAATTAAGGGCAGGGATTTTGGCCGTCAGCGGCGTGTTTCTTTTGAATACATTGTTTTCGAAAACCTTAATGATTCGCAAAAACATGTCAAAAGCCTGGCAAGGTTGCTGTCTGGCTTGAAATGCCGGATCAACCTAATCAGGTTCCACCCCGTGCCGGGAATCCCGCTTAAAAGCCCTTCGGAAGAAGTAATGCAGGGGTTTAAAGGCGCACTCAACCAAAAAGGGATATTGACAACCATCCGTGCCTCGCGCGGGCAGGATATTTATGCCGCCTGCGGGTTGCTTTCAACCAAAGGCGCCAATGCCGTTTAACCGTTAAAACTTTTCATACAAGCCGTAAACGAAAGGATTCCCGGCCCTGGCATTTATCTTAATGTCATCAATTAAAAAAGTGTTGTGCCCTTTGTTCCAAATATATATTTTTAATTCCGGGCTTTTGTGCCCCAGTTTTGCATCAGACAATTTCAATGAACAGTACACCGTTTCCCAATTGCCGGGCTGCACACCTGCTTGCATGCACCTTTCGAAAGGAACCCCTTGCCAGGTAGTTGTTACGCCCGATGTTTCTAAGGCTGCAACCAATATGGCCTCGTGGATTTTATGTGCAGGCCTGACTTTTACCGAAATGTCGATGAAATTGTTTTGTCCGGAGATTACTTGGTACAAACCATTGGTATAAGTGGGGGACCATTCTGTAAGACTGTCGATAAGATAAGAATATTTCCCCTCATAACTGACCGAGTCGATGTATTTGCTGTCATCCAGCCCGTTCCAATTTTCGCTGTGCCCTTTTTCAAAGTCTTGTATGCCTGCATGTTTAACCTCAGCCTCCCCTTTTTTTGAAAATACATAAGTAGTCCCGCAGAAATAATTGTTTTGTTCCTTTATCACAGGGAAATAATCAAGGATAATAGGGACTGTAGTTGGTGGGTTTGACGACACACAGCCCAAATATAAATAGTCTGCCGATTTTTGTTCTTTTAGGAATTGTACCAGATCCGCTTCTTTTTCAAAAGAGTCATGCCAAACAAATCCGGTACCGGCATTGTGTTTAGACAAATAGTAAGCTGTAATTTTCCTACTTGTAACATCAATTATTGATATAACCCCTTTGTAATCTTGTTTTGCTTTCTGGCAATCAACTACTATCTTTTCGAAATTAGAGTTGTACAACAAACGATAATGCTGCCGCACAACAACTAGCGAATAGATATTTGCCGAAAGGATAGCCACAACAATAATAAGGTTTAATACAGGCTTTTGCTCCTTGATAGGGCCGAACATGAAAAAAAATAAAGCATAAAAAGAAAATATCAGGACAGAAAACTGTAGGACAGGGTTAACATATTTTGAATAGAAAAAGCCGATTAGGAACGGGAGTATGAACCAAGCTAAAAACAGTATGTGCAACTTAAGCCCTTTTCCCTGTTTGTTCATCAATCCCCAGAGGGAAAGGCATATGGCAAGGGAGATTGCCAACCATGAAAAGTTAAAAATATAACACAGGTAATCAACAATAAATGTGTTGCCGGGTTTGCCCAGCCAACCTTCCAGCCCCCCGGTATGTAGTTGGTGAAAGAATATGCCAAGATGGGGTACGTACAAAACAAAAATAAGGATGCCCCCAAAAATATACTTGGGCATGTATTTTTTTTGAACGAAAAACAGCCCGCTAAAACCTACAATTGCGGCAAAAAGCAAGCTGAAATGGTGGTTGTATGTACATAAAGAAGACGCTATTATGTAGCATATCAGATTCCTTAAAAAATGTTTTGGGGAAGGCTGGACAATCTTTGTCCAGAAAAGGATCACAAGGAGTGAAAAGAAAAGCCCGCTAATATAAGGGCGTGCAATTTGGCTATACATTACGGCAAACTGTAGGCTTGACATAAAAGTGGCAGAAATAAGGGCAACTGTTTCATTAAACCATTCTTTTGCGACCACATATATTAGATATACGGACCAAATCCCCATAATGGCAAAAGGAAGTTTAACCGCCCACTCTTTCATCCCTGTTAATTTTGTCCAATAATACAGGAACACCTGCACCCCGGCCGGGTGGCCATCGGGTTTTACCCCCTTTTCTATTAACTCGCGGAAACTGTCAAAATGTGTCCGGAACAGCGCACTGAACTCATCGTGGGTAAAAGGTATTTCATTAAAGTGGTAAAGCCGGAGAATAGATGCGGCTATAATAATAAATAAAAGTATGTAGCTGTTTGTTAGCCTTAGTTTTGTCATCTCTGTAATATCCGTTTATATCCTTTGGTTTTCAAGCATTCAATAAACAAAAGCCACCCATGTCATTTTTAGGCCCAGGGTACGATACCCAAAGCATGGGCAGCTCACCTTGTTCCCAGTTGCCACTTTTCCTGGAATGCAGGGTCGAGCGAAAAATCCATGGCAAATTTCACAACGCCCCGGTAATCTTCAATGCCTTTTTCTACTTTATTGGTTTTCAGGTATGTGTCATTGACTTTTGTTGCAACGTTGTCTACTTTTTTGTTCCGCAGCGACATCCAGTGTTCCCTTATTTCCCGGTAATCCCCCTTTACCTTGTTGTCCAGTTTTTTTATAACTTCAGGATAGCCTTCTAAACGGAACCCCTGGTTTATAAAATACCTTAACAATGCCAGGTTGCCCGAATACCTCAGTTCTGCCGAATTGCCCTGCGAGCAGGCCAGCCATGCATAAAAATTGGCTTCAGCTTCGCCGGTAATGCCAAACTGATGGGCTTTTTCGTGTGCCAAGACAAAAGGGTACTCTATTGGCAAAACATTGCCGTTTACGTGCACTTCGTTGAAAAACGGACCGAAATACCCCGAAATACCGGCTTTTGCAAAAAAATCCCCAAGGCTTATGTTTTTAGCCCTACGCTTGCCCGAAGGGTATTTCAATTTTAAGGCCGGAGCCAGTTTCCTGTACGACTCTTCGATCAAACTGTCAATCTCCGTTTTGTCAAAGCCCTCAAAAGTATTGTAAAAATTGTTTGCCTGCAAAACCAGGTTTTCAAAAACCTTCAAAAACTCTTCCTCCCCGGGTTCTTGTTCCCTGATGCCAAGCCGTGTGTTCAAACCTGTCCGGAAATAATTGAAGCCCCACAAAAGATAGAACAAAACAAAAACTGCGGACAGGATGTTCAGCAAGATCCCCCCAACAGCCAGTAGCTTAATTTTTCGGGAAAGGCACAAAACCATTAAAACAAAAGGCAGCAATATCAGGGACAGGTAAAACAAATCGTCAAGTGAAAAACAAAACCAACGGCTAAAAAAGGAAACGGCAGATGCCAGGTAAGGATATATGCCTTGTGAATAAAAGCGTTCGGTAAATCGAGGGGCATTTGCCAGGATACGGGTCAGGATAAAAACCGCCACTGCCAATGCAGGCAAGATCCAACTCTTTATTTTTCGTTTTTTGGTTTTCATTTGATATTGCCAAAAATATTTGTTGACAATGGACGCCAACATCCCCTTTTTTATGTGCTTGTTATCGCTTAGGCTCACCAAAGAAACTGCTTATTTTTATCGGTTGTTATCGTTTTCTTGTTAAATTACAAACAATCTATTGTTAATTTTGCTGCCAGACAATAACTTTTTTTTATGATCGGAACTTTCAACGACGAATATTTTATGAAGAAGGCATTTGCAGAAGCAGTGCAGGCTTTCGAAGAGGGAGAGATCCCGGTTGGGGCGGTAATTGTTGCCGGAAATAAGATAATTGCACGCGCGCACAATTTAACCGAGACCTTAACCGATGTTACGGCACATGCCGAGATGCAGGCGATTACGGCAGCGGCCAATATGCTTGGGGGGAAATACTTAAATGATTGCAGCATGTATGTCACCATGGAACCTTGCGTGATGTGTGCAGGGGCTTTGGGCTGGGCCCAAATAGGGAAGGTGGTGTACGGAGCTGCCGATGAGAAAAGGGGGTTTAAAAAGTTTGCACCCAATGCCCTCCACCCAAAGACAAAAATTATTGGGGGGGTGCTGGGAACTGAAAGTGCAGAACTGGTGCAGGAATTTTTCAGGCAAAAACGATATGGACGAGAATAACAACAAAAGGGTGATAATAACCGGAGCGGGTGCGGGGCCATGCTGCATCTGCCCTCAGTGCTATTGAAAGGGCAAAAGGAATGGTAATGGGAAGTGATTTTTTTTGCTCAAAACAAACCAGGGTTTACAAAAGGCACAAGGGCCAACTGTACGGCCTGCACGTAGAGCTTTGTGCGGCTGACCTGCCCTTTTGTCAAAGAGCCGACAGCCCCTCTTTTTTGTTTTGAATTGTCTTGGTTGAAAACTTTATCGATAGCCGTCCCCAATTCATCGCCTTTATTTAAGAGTCCGGTTATTGGGGCAGGCAACATAAAAGTTGTTGTCCGGGCTTCTCCATATTTCCCTGCCGACAATACAACTGCCCAGGCAAATGCCATCGTCCCTTCCCCCCTGTGTTCTATTCCGCCTTCAATCCCCACCCAAAAATCAGCGCCGGGGATTTCTTTTTTTGCATTCTTTGCCCTGTTATATGCGCCCAATAGGGTTTCCTTGTCGCCAACGGGCTGGTCGGGCACCCCGGAACTAACATCGATCCCCTCTGCCCCTACCGAATCAAAATAGCTCAAGAAACCCTCTCTTACTGCATTGATTTTTACCGGGTTTCTTGATGCTGCCACAACTTTTATTTTCATCTCGTATAATAACTTTCATATAACAAAATTACTAAATAAGGGCAGGGAGGCCTTTACATTAAGGGACTGTGCAAAAAACGGTCAAGTTGTTTAGGGCCGCGGCCCTAAGGAGCCTGTTCCGCCTGCCCTTGTCCCGTTTTCCCTTCAAGACGATCAATGATTTCTTTCAAATGCGCATCAATTTCTTTATAAGGCCCGTCCTGTTTATATTTCCTGTTTAAATACTGGATATTCCGTAACATCTTAATTTCCTTGTCCTGTTCAGGTTTAATTGAGGCGGCCAGGTGATCAGGCAACGACAAGAAATAATCTAATTTTTCAAAACAATTTTGGGCAAGGGCAAGGTTAACCTCAGATCCTTTTTCTGCGGCTCCGGCAATAAAATATTGTTCAATTGCAGGGAAAGAATCGAAGGTTAATGGTATAATTTCATTGGGAAATAACTCAAACATTTTGTCGAGTACTTCTAATGCCTTTTCTTTTTTGCCTTCCCTGTTCAGTACAGTGGCTAAACGGGCAAACAGATACCTGGCCTGTAATATATTTATCTCTTTTTTGTTGTATTCATCCAAAAAGATGTCAGGGGAGTTTACATTCCCCCATACAAATTTATTCATTACATTGTTGTACAAGATGCCGGAGTTCACGTGACCGTAAAAAGCACCTTTTTTTGGGGTTTTTATAGGGACAAAACGGTAGGCCATCCCTTCAAACTGTAAATAATTCCTAAAATGTATGTCCCCCACGTGGATCAAGCTGTGGGCGATATAAATAGGCCTTTCCCAATTGTTTGCTGCCATAATGTTCAAAACGGCCATTTCGCTTTTGGTCACGAAATTCCCGCCTACCCTGAACTCTACTTTATCGACGATTAATGCCGAATCTTCGGGTTGTACTGTGCCGGTTTCCAAAACTTTTTTCTTGTCAACTGTAATGTGAAAGTTGCGCCCTGGCAAATAATCCAACATTTTGCCACTTGAGGTTTTTACTTTAGTCCGCACATCATCGTTGCCTAGGAATTGCATGGCACCGCTCAGTTCTATCGACTGTTTTAACCGTTCCTGGATCAATATGACATCCATCCTCCCCATGTAATATTTACTACTGTCGAAAGAAAACGGGACTGGCGGGGCATCGTTGGATGCAGTACATTGCTGGCGGATGTACCAGTCCATTCCTAGGTATCCTATATTAATTATCTTTATATCGGGGCGTACACCTTCAACTTCCTGTACGTACCACAACGGAAATGTGTCATTGTCGCCGTAAGTAAACAAAATCGCATTAGGGGCGCACGACTCCAAATAGTTTTTAGCATAGTCGCGTGTCATATATCTTCCCGAGCGGTCGTGGTCGTCCCAGTTTTCGGATGCCAGTACCCCCGGCACCAGGACAAGTGAGGCTAAGGTGACCAGAACCGCAGGTAGCTTGCCCTTCCACACCTTGGCCAACGCTGAATAAAATGCGGCAACAGCAAGCCCAATCCAAACAGAAAAGGCATAAAACGAGCCTGCATAAGCGTAGTCGCGTTCGCGTGGTTGTATTGGGTACTGGTTCAGGTAAACAACAATGGCAATCCCTGTAAAAATGAAAAGCATCATTGTAACAGCAAATCCTTCTTTGCCTCTTTTCCCTTGGTTGAATTGAAAAAACAACCCAATAAGCCCAAATAACAAAGGCAGGAAATAATAAGCATTCCGGCTGGGGTCGTTTTTCATGAAATCGGGCATGTTTTCGCGCGGTCCGATTTTTGCTTCGTCAATAAAATTTATTCCGCTTATCCAGTTCCCGTTCATAAAATTCCCATGCCCCTGGATATCGTTTTGCCTTCCGGCAAAGTTCCACATGAAATAGCGCATGTACATGTGCCCTAGCTGATAGCTAAAGAAAAACCGGAGGTTCTCGCTAAAGGTTGGGCGGGTTAATTTTTTTACTTCACCGCCGTTCCTTACCCGTACCTGTTCCCCCTTCACTTTGCCCCACTCTTTATATACTTTTATGTGATTAGCCTGGTTGCTGTACATCCTGGGGAAGAATGTTTCAAGCTTAGGTTCGTATTCTGTCCCTGCCGACATGCTCCCGGTAACCTTGTATTTCCCATCGACCCTGTTATACTGATCTTTATCCCCTTTTGAACCAAGGGCGGGCGCTGTGTAGTACGGGCCATAAGCCAAGGGCCTGTCCCCGTATTGCTCGCGGTTCAGGTATTTTAATAGTGCGAATGCATTGTCGGGATGGTTCTGGTTCATTGGCGGGTTGGCAGATGCGCGGATAAGGATCAATGCAAATGAAGAATAACCGATCAAAATAACAATCAGTATTGTGACCGCAGTATTCCAGAAAACTAACTTTCTGTTCATGGTATAGCGGACGGCCCAGCCAGAAACGACAATGACGGCTGCTATAAAAAATAAGATCCCAGAGTTAAATGGCAGCCCGAACCCATTTACGAAAACCCTGTCGAAAATGAATGCGACTTTGGGGACACCGGGGATTACTATAAATTGAATCCCTCCAAGTATCACAAAAGAGGACGCAATGGCAATTAAAGCCCCTTTCCACGAAAATTCATATTTTTTGAAATAATAAACCAGCCCAATTGCAGGGATGGCAAGAAGGTTTAGCAGGTGGACACCAATAGACAAGCCCACTAAGTAACCTATCAAAACCAACCAGCGGCCGGCATATTTCTCGTCGGCAACTTTTTCCCATTTTAGGATAGCCCAGAACACTGCGGCTGTAAAAAATGACGACAATGCATAAACCTCGCCCTCAACGGCTGAGAACCAAAAAGTATCGGTAAATGAATATGCGAGCGCACCAACAATGCCGCTGCCCCAAACAGCAATCTGTTCTCCCGGCGACAATTTCTTAACTGGGAACAGTTTCCCGGCAAGGAGGACAATGCTCCAATACAACAACATAATTGTGCCGGCACTGGCCAAGGCCGACATTGTGTTTACCATAACTGCCGCCCTCGACTCATCGGAGGCAAATAATGTAAAAAAACGGCCTAAAATCATGTGGAAGGGGGCGCCCGGAGGATGCCCTACTTCTAGTTTAAACGCACTGATAATAAACTCACTGCAATCCCACCAGCTTGCGGTTGGCTCGCAGGTCGACAAATAAGTAACCGCAGAAACGATAAAAACCGCCCAGCCAAGAATATTATTGATTAATGAGGCTTTTTTCACTTGTGTTTAATTTTTTTAGTAAAGTATGTTTACCCTATTTATATATTTTATATATCCGGCGAATTATAGAAGGATATAAGCAAATATAAGGTTTTATAAAAAGAAAGATAAGCCTGTACCAGATAAAATGCAAATTATGACTAATTTGCAAAAAAAAACAGTATAGTGTTCCTAAAAGAAAAAAATTTATATTTTTGCACCGTCTTTAACAAAAAGGCGATAAAGGACTGTCCCGTGGTGTAATTGGCAACACGTCTGATTTTGGTTCAGAAGAGTCCAGGTTCGAGCCCTGGCGGGACAACCAGAATGAAAATCAAAAATTATTAGTAGCACTTGGATCATCGGCCCCAAGTGCTTTTTTTATGTGGCCCGGTGTCTGGGTCTTGTTGCCTGACCCCTAAAAATACAGGACCCCGCCAGGAATTTGACGGAGTCCTGTATAATATTTTTAGTTAGACTCAGGTTATAAGGTTCAATACGCACTATGCAGCACATGCACTGTGGCATAGAAGGGATCTATTCTACAATTTTCATTTCATCTATCAGGTGCGTTGCCCCGGCATATTTATCAATTACCCACAACACAAAACGTATGTCTACACTTATACAACGCTGGATGTCAGGTTCGAACGCGAGATCGCCGCTCATGGCCTCCCAGTTCCCATCGAACGCAATCCCTATAAGTTCTCCTTTACTGTTGATTGTGGGGCTGCCCGAGTTACCTCCTGTAATATCATTGTTTGTTATGAAACATGCATGTAATTCGCCATCTTCGTTGGCATACCTCCCAAAGTCTTTGTCCCGCAACATTTTTTTCATTTTTGCCGGTACGTCAAACTCTGGATCCCCGGGGATCTCTTTCTGCAAATACCCATCGGTGGTCGTGTAATATTTGTAAACCACCCCATCGCGCGGCTCGTATCCCTGTACTTTGCCGTAGGTCAACCGCATTGTTGAGTTAGCATCGGGGTAAAAAGTTTTGCCGTTTTGCATTTCCATCAGTCCTGCCACAAAAAGCCTTCTCCCTTTAAGTAATTCTTCGCTGCCCTGTGATGCTTCTTCGCTTATTTTGCGGAAACTTTTAAATATATCTGAAGTTGCCTGGAAGGCCAGGTCTTTTTTTAATACCTTCCCCGAAGGTTTGTCAAGGAACTCAGTTAGTTTTTCCCTGTCGGCAAATATACTTTGGGCGAACATTTTCCCTGCATACTTTTCAAAGTCGCCCTTGTCTTTTTTATACACTTCGGCAAAAAAGCCGGGGTGGAACCTGGGCGGGTTGTTATCGGCATACAATTTCATTAATGCCCCGGCAACTTTTTCGTCGGTTTGGGCATCGTAATCTTTAAAATATGAATCAAGCGATTCTTTAATCGCCATTGTTACCCTTTCAATCCGTTCTTTATTCTCTTTTGGGTTTTCAAGCAGGTCTATCATCGGGCGCAAACGTACAGCGAACATAAAAATCTCCGGTCCGCGGAGCAGTGCCTCCGAGATATATTCCTGTGCTTTATATATTTCATCATCGGAATACGAATCTTTTATATAATCCAGCACTTCGCCATACTTTTCCTTTCTTGTGCTGGAACCGTTCACCCATTCTGTAAATTCATCTTCCAGCATTTTTTTCTTTGCAATCACATCAAGGTCGTTTAACCCTTTATTTTGCCCTATGCTGTATTTGTAGTAGTTTGAGCTGCGGGCATATTTAGAGGCATATTGGATGCGTGCTTTTGAGCTGGATCTCATGTATTTGTCAATGATCTCAAGTTTTTTCTCACGCACTTTGATACGGACAGGGTTGGTTACCTGCATGGTATAGTCCACTCCATAAGAGGTTTTATAACGGTTGGTGCTTCCCGGGTAGCCCATTACCATTGCGAAATCGCCTTCTTTAACACCTTTAAGGGAAATAGGGAAGTAATATTTAGGGTGATAAGGCACATTGTCTTCTGAATATTCAGCAGGTTTGCCATCTGGGCCGCAATAAACACGGAACATGCTGAAATCGTTGGTATGCCTGGGCCACATCCAGTTGTCCGTATCGCCGCCAAATTTCCCCATGGCCTGCGGGGGCGCACCTACCAAACGGACATCTTTAAAGGTCTCCATAACAAAAAGATAGTATTTGTTGTCATCGAAGAAACTTCTTACATATGTTTCGTAATGCGTATCGCCTTTGGCTTCTTTTTCCAACTGGCTGGCAGCTTCGTCAATTTTTGTTTCCCTTTCGTCTTCGCCCATGTCACCGGTAACACCGGAAAGCACTTTTTCGGTAACATCTTCAACACTGACAAGAAAAGACACTGTTTTCCCGGGGTTGGGGAGTTCTTCGCCTTTCGACATGGCCCAAAACCCGTCTTTTAAATAATCGTGTTCAACACTCGAATGGCTTTGCAGCTCGCCAAACCCACAGTGGTGGTTTGTAAGCAACAGCCCATCTCCCGATACCAGCTCGGCTGTGCAAGAACCGTGATCGAGTGCAACTACTGCATCTTTCAGGCATGACTGGTTAATGCTGTATATGTCATCGGCATTAAGCTCCAGGCCCATCTGCTGCATTTGGTGAATGTTTAATTTGTAAATAAGTGAGGGCAGCCACATCCCTTCGTCGGCCATTGCCGAACCATAAATAAATATAGAGATCAGCAGTAGTAATCTAAATTTTCTCATTGCAACTTTTTCTGTTAAGATTTGCAAAGATAATTTTTCGCTACACATTATCCCTTGACATCCATATTTTTTCACTTTGTTTAACATGTTTGAAAATAGGGCTGTAAAAAAGGATTGTTTGTCTAATTCTTTCTAAATTTGTAGCCTCAAAATTGACAGTGTGGCAGAAAAAGAAAAGAAATTCATAAATAAAATAAAAAACCAGTACCGGTTGATTATTTACAACGATACCACTTTTCAGTCTGTATGGAGCATGAAGCTTTCTAGGTTGAAAGTGTTTACGATCACCAGTTTGCTTTCGGCCATAATTGTTGTCCTGGTAATTTTGTTGATTGCGACAACAGGCTTGAGGGAATATATCCCCGGTTATCCGAAATCGGAGTACAGGCAGATGTTGGTACGCACGGCACTAAAGGTTGATTCGCTGGAAGCCGAGTTGAAAAAACGGGATGAGTTTTTTAGGGGTATCAAAACAATTGTGTCGGGAGAAATCCCGGAAGACAGCTTAATAGTTGAATCGGAGGTTAAGCCCAACGACATTAAAATCCAGGAATATAACCATGATTCTGTTTTTCAGGACAAGTTGCTTGCCGAACAATTGAGCTTATCGATGCAAAGCAGTAACCGCAGTAACCCGGGGTTGAGCCAGATACATTTTTTTGTGCCGTTGGACGGCGTTGTGAGCAATCATTTTGATGCGGGCGCCGGCCATTATGGCGTAGATCTGGTAAGCAGCCCCAATGCACGTATTTCGGCAGTGTTGGGGGGTACGGTGGTTTTTGCAGGATGGACGGCCGAAACCGGTTATGTGATTTATATACAGCACGAGTCGAACCTTATATCGGTCTACAAACATAATGCAGAGTTGTTGAAAAGTGCGGGCGACAAAGTAAATGCAGGCGAAGCCATTGCTATAATAGGGAACACTGGGGAATTGACAACCGGGCAACATCTCCATTTCGAGCTGTGGCACGAAGGCAAGCCCCTGGATCCCGAACAGTATATTGATTTTTAGGATGAAGAAAAGAATAGCAATACTGGGCTCAACAGGCTCAATTGGCACCCAATCGCTGGAAGTTATCGAAAAAAACAACGACAAATTCGAAGTTGAGGTATTGACCGCAAACAATAATGTTGGGCTCTTGGTCAGCCAATCAAAAAAATTCCAGCCCAATGTGGTTGTCATTGCAAATAAAGAAAAATATAAAACCGTTTCAGAAGCCCTAAAAGACGAGCCTATAAAAGTGTTTGCAGGCAACGATGCCTTAAACCAAGTAGTACAAATGGAAACCGTTGACATGGTTCTGACCGCCATGGTCGGGTATTCGGGGCTTATCCCAACCTTCCATGCGGTAAGCGCAGGGAAAGACATCGCATTGGCAAACAAAGAAACGCTGGTAGTGGCAGGCGAAATAATCACAGGGCTTGCAAAAGAAAAGCAATGCGGCATTATACCTGTCGACTCTGAGCATTCAGCCATTTTCCAGTGCCTGGTGGGAGAACACATGAACCCGGTTGAAAAAATAATACTGACCTGTTCGGGCGGGCCATTTCGTGGGAAAACAACCGGGGAACTCGAAAATGTTACGGTAAAACATGCACTTAACCACCCCAATTGGGACATGGGAGCCAAAATAACCACCGACTCGGCAACACTTATGAACAAAGGTTTTGAGGTTATAGAGGCGCACTGGCTGTTTGGGCTGCCGTCGTCAAAAATTGATGTAATAGTGCACCCGCAATCTATCATACATTCTATCGTACGTTTTGAAGATGGCTCAATGAAAGCCCAAATGGGGCTGCCAGACATGAGGTTGCCCATACAGTACGCCCTGGGTTTCCCTTGCCGGATAAAAAATGATTTCCCCAGGTTTGATTTTTTTGATTTCCCTACACTTGATTTTGAACAGCCAAATACAAAAATTTTTCGTAACCTTGCACTTTCTTTCGAAGCACTTAACCGTGGCGGTAATATGCCATGTATTTTAAATGCCGCAAATGAAATTGTGGTCGATGCTTTTTTGAACGAAAAGATCGGTTTCCTGGAAATGCCGGAAATAATAGAGAAAACAATGGGCAAAGTAAGTTTTATAGAAAAACCTGGACTTGAAGATTTGATTCAAACCAACAATGAAACAAGGGCACTTACAAAGCTTTTATGTGAAAACAAAAAATAGAAAAAAATTTGAATGGAAGCAATATTAGTTAAAACCGCACAATTACTGTTAAGCCTTTCCATACTTGTAATTTTGCACGAGTTTGGGCATTTTATGTTTGCACGCTTGTTCAAGACCCGTGTCGAAAAATTTTATTTGTTTTTCGACCCATGGTTCTCCCTGTTCAAAGTAAAAAAAGGAGAAACAGAATATGGTGTTGGCTGGATACCGCTGGGAGGTTATGTGAAAATATCGGGGATGATAGACGAATCGATGGACAGGGAAGCGATGAAACTCCCCCCCAAGCCTTGGGAGTTCCGTTCAAAACCGGCATGGCAGCGTTTGCTGATAATGGTAGGTGGCGTCCTTATGAATTTTATTTTTGCCATACTGATCTACGTTGGGGTCTTGTTTGCCTGGGGTGAGTCGTACCTGCCGACAGCCAACGTAAAATACGGCATCGTGGTAAGCGAAACAGGCAAAGAAATAGGTTTTCAGGACGGTGACAAAATATTATCGGTCGACGGGAAGCACATAGAAAATTTCAACAAGATAATACCAACAGTAGTATTGGATGCAGCGAAAACGGTGCAGGTAGAACGCAACGGCCAAAGCGTTGACGTTGAAATAAGCGATGCCGACCTTGCCTTGCTGCTAAAAAGCAAAGACGTTTTTGAACCGAGGCTGCCCTTCGACATAAAAGTGCGCAAAGTTGAAAAAGAAACTCCAGCAGAGAAAGCAGGGCTCCTTGCCAACGATGTTTTTGTGAGCGTTGACGGCAACACTTTCGGATATTATGACGAGTTCACCAAATATTTAAAAACAAAAAAAGGGGAAAACGTAAAACTTGAAATTGTCCGCAACGGAGAAGGCCTAATAAAAGAAATAGGTGTCAGCGGAGAGGGGAAACTAGGTTTTTTCCCCGAGTTTATCCATTCAGACATTTTCGAGTACAAAACATTTAGATACGGTTTTTTTGAATCGTTCCCGGCGGGAATCAGGCGTGGGGTTGAAACTACCGGCGACTACCTAAAGCAGTTCAAGCTGTTTTTCAAACCCGAGACCAAAGCCTACGAATCGTTGGGCGGCTTTGCCACAATCGGCAATATTTTCCCATCGAAATGGGATTGGTTTTCATTCTGGAACATGACGGCATTTATATCCATAATACTTGCCATCATGAACCTGTTGCCCATCCCTGCGCTGGACGGCGGGCACGTAATGTTCCTACTGTTTGAAATGGTGTCGGGCAAAAAACCGGGAGAGAAATTTTTGGAGTATGCGCAGATAACAGGGATGGTGATATTATTGGCTTTGGTACTGTATGCAAATGCCAACGATATAATAAAAATGATAAACGGGACATTTTAATTAAAAAAATTTTATTTTTGTAACGAACCAATTAACAATGAATATCATGAATTTATTTGTAATAGCAGGATTTATTGGACCTCAGGAAATAATTATCATATTGATTATTGTTCTTTTACTTTTTGGCGGGCGTAAAATCCCGGAGTTAATGAAAGGCTTGGGGAAAGGGATGAAAGAATTTAAAAACGCCACGAAGGAAGACGATGCGGAAACAAAAAAAGCAGACCCGGAGAAAATAGAAGGTTAAATATTTTACCCTTGATGGAGGATCCCGTTTCTGACGATACAGATGCGGGATTTTTTGTCATTAGTTGGTAAGGTTTTTGTACATATCCCCGGAAAATCCTAAAACTAAAAAAAATGAAAATAAGAATTTATAACGCAGTGTTTTTGTCCGTGTTTTTAACCGGGCTTTTTTCTTGTTCAGGCGGCGGGACCGGTATGCACAAAAATATTACAGGCAAAGCCGGGGAAATGGTTGTGGTCATCTCCGATCAGGCATGGGGCACCTTGCCGGGAAAAGCATTAAGGGAAACCCTGGCGCAGCCGCAGTTGGCACTTCCCCAGGACGAACCTATTTTTGATTTGGTAAATGTACCGCATGAGGCGTTTAAAAGTATCTTTAAAAGTACGCGGAATATTATCCAGACCAACATCTCACCTAACGTTGGCAAAGAGGAGGTGGAATTTACCGATGATGTTTGGGCCTACCCCCAGGCAACGGTCCAGATAAAAGCCAAAACACCCGAGAAGTTTGTTGAGGTATTCAATAAAAATAAGGATAAAATTATTAGCTACTTTATTGCTGCCGAAAAAGAGAGGCTGACAATAAATTATAGCAAATACTACGAAAAAGGGGTTTATAACGTACTTGATAATGATTTTGGCGTTACCATGAAAGTCCCGCCGGGATTCCAGATTGCCAAGGAAGCCAAGGATTTTATTTGGTATAAGTACGAAACCCCCGAGATTTCACAGGGTATTATGTTTTATTCGTACCCGTATGTTTCCGACAGTGCGTTTACAAGCAACTACCAGATACGGATAAGGGACAGTTTGTTGAAAGCACATGTCCCGGGGCCGACCGATGGAAGTTACATGTGTACGGAAAAGCGTATCGCCCCGATAACAAATGCATTTAAACACAACGGGAATTACGCGACAGAAATGCGCGGCCTCTGGAGGGTGGAGAATGATTTTATGGGAGGTCCGTATGTTTCAATTGCAGAACTTGACGCAGAAAACCAAAGGGTACTGGCCGCTTTTGCTTATGTGTATGCCCCGAGCAAAGACAAACGTAACTTCGTACGCCAGGTGGAGGCCATGATTTACTCGCTGAAGCAGAACAATCAGGCAGGCAACGACAAATTAAACAAACAGGCCGATTTGGATATACAGGTGGAAGGATAGGTGACGCGGGTTGTTTTACTTATCAAGCATCCTGTGCCTGTCTGTTTAATCCTTGCATGAAGGGCCATATTTAGTGGACATGGATCATTGTTTATTTCAAGATAAAACTTACCGGGGCATATGCTTTTAAGTCAAACGACAGTTTCCCCTCCTTGATCAGAAATGCTTCACCTATTTTTTCTCCTCTCAGGTTCACGGGCATAGCGGTATTAAAAGTTGCTCCTTGAGGTAGGTTTATATCTAAAACACCTGATTTGCCCCCTTGTTCCCAAACTCTCAAGAGAGTCCCTTCCCCATCTGGGTTTGTCCCAAACGAGGTCAGTGCCACGCCTTTGCGAGAAAAAGAAATGCCTTGTTGGGCCAACGGTAATTTCCCATTTTTCACTTTTGAACAGGCTGCCCAAAGCGGCACCCTTGTTTCCGTTGCCGGTGTGTATAACGAACTCTCGGTGTTAAATACATCAAAGGTCCAGATTCTTACACGTGCGCTCATTTTTTGCCCTTTACCAACCCAAGCAGGGAAGTTTGTGCGCCAATGATTGTTGTATAGGTTCAAATATATATATGGTTTTTGAGGTTCATAACGTTTGTCAAATTTGTACTCTCCCGGTTCACCAAGGCTGACTATCGGTGCATCGGGAGAACAGACACCAACTCCCGCCCCTGTTTTTTCATTATAAATAGCCGCTCCGTTATTGACCCACCACATGTGGTAATTGGCATTGTCGGTAACCATGTCTTTTACCGGATCGGCATCGGCACCTAAACGTCCCAGCCTAAACTTGGGGTTGTCGCATTTAAAAGGCAGGCATATCCAGGCTGTTTCGGGCCAAGTATCGGGTTTTTTCTGCCAACTAACTTCCACATCCGCTGTCCGGCTATATCCTGATAAAACTAAAGTTATTGATATTTCCTGCGGCTCTCCCGGCCCTGAAATAATCCCTGTCATTACTGCCTTTACATCAATGGCTGTTTTTTCAACGCTTAAGTCCATATCTTCAGGAAGGGCAAAACTGTAAGGAACATCCTTGGGCATGTCATAAGCTGAAAATATGAATTTGTGAGCCTTGTATTGTGGATAAAGTGATTTTTCCGTCCATTCTGTAATTTGTTTAGTGCCAAAACGTTCATATAAATATTGGCCAAAGCCCTGGGGGGCATCCCGGTCAACCAATTCCTTTCCTGTTTTTTTATCTATTAAGCTTGCAATCCTTCCATTTTTGGCATCTAACGTAGCTTTAAAGAACGGGCTTTCAATCTCTCCTGTAATTGGATCTGCCCTCAACCCAGGGTTTTCAACTTTATCTGTTGAAACAACAAAAGTACGATACCCCAAAGGAGGGATGTCTTTTACGACAAAGCGCGACACGGGAGCTTTGTCTTCGATAGCACAATATTCATGGGAAACAGCAATTGACGAGCCTCCGCCAAGAGGTTTGAGCGACATAAAACCATTGCCAAAAGCCAGCCGGGTATCTATAAATATTTCACCATCGCGTTTCCATGGGAGCGGGTTATATACGACAATACGGTTTTGATCTGTATTTACATTATCGGCGAGTGAAGCCACAGCATTCTCATAGGGGTTTTTGACTAAATCCTGCACCTGTTTGATATAATCGGCTTTGTCTTCCCATGATTTTTCCATCAATTGAAACTGTAAAGGCAACCCTTTATCCCATAGTTCACTCCAGGCTTTCCCGTATGGTGTTTTTATATAGTGTTGGTTAGCCAGCCCCCATGTATGTTCGCTGTAAAGCAAACTCTGTTCGTAGGCATCGGCCACCGTTTGGCTTAAATCGGGATTATAAATGCCCCAGATAGATTCGAGGGACAACAATCCTTCCAACCCTGAGACAGAAGGGCGTATGCCCTGTGCAAGCTTACTGGCTTCAGGCATGCTCATGCAACCGTGTATCCAAACATCTCCAATATCAGAACGCACAACCGGCAGGTTGCTTAAATCCTCCTGTAAAATCATTTGGGCAAAATCATCCATAGAACCGACCTGTGCCTCTATGCCCTGTTTTTTGTAAAAATCCAAATCTTTGGCAACCGTTTCGGGAGTTGGCGGGCCCTGGTTGTCTCCCGTCATGTTAATATATATCCATGTTTTAAATGGCCAGTCTTTATTGGGCAGCCTGGCTGTGCCATATCCATTGTCATACATTGTAAGAAGCCTTGAGCCATCAGGCCCTTCCCACCAGAAAAAAGGAGGAAGCCCAAGCGATTTGTTTACCACAGGCCCTCCCATATGGTAAAATTTAATGCCAGCATTTGAGCAAAGTGTTGGGATAACCCATGAGCCTGATGGCACATCGCTCATTTTTGCACTAACAGAGAGTGGCTTCCCAAATTTTCTGTTAAGAGAGGAAGAAATATTCAAGCCCCTTACCATTTCTTCCAGATCGGAAGATTCTACGTGAATTGAAAAAGGGAAAGCATGGATGGCAATATTGCCATCGTGTATCGCTTGTTCTATTTTTTGTTTGCGCTCAGGCGATTGGCCTTCCCATAATATTTGTTTCATTGGCCAGCCCGGAAGCGTCCATACAAACTGCTTCTCTTTAGGTTGAGTACTATTTCTATCAATAACTTCAAGTAATTTATCTGACATTGAAGTACGATAATCATGCAGTACCTGTTGTATGGTTTCCGAATATCCAATGTCAAAATGCGTTTTATAAACGATAATGACTTTATCAAGTTTGCCGGGCAAACCAGAAGCTTCAGGCTTATGGTCTGCTGACGTTTTTTTCTCGCCCGGCAAGGTCGATTCTGTATTGTAATTTTGTGCCTTTGATATGAATATCAGCACTATAAATAGTACAGTCAATGCTATTGATACAATTTTATTTCCCATAATATTTTTAACGTTAAGTATAATTGGTGGTCTTTAATTATATTCTAATTTTATATCCGCGTTAAACAAATAGGTTTAAAATATCTATTGTTTTTTTATCACAATCAAATATCCCTTTTTCCCCATAATGGTCAATCTTTTCAGGTCTACCGATTCCTGTTCTTCCTGAAAATCAGCGATGCCCGGTATTTTAGCCTTGTAATATGGCAAGATGCCCAGATCCGTTTCATCCATCACAAGAGAAAAGTCTTCATCATTAACGCCCCAGTTGGCAACAGCAACGACAATATCTGATTTTCCTTTGTAAACTGATGCTTTTATGTTTGGGTTACTGCAAGTTACGGGACAATTTTTTTCCCAGTAGCCAATCATTTCCCGTTCATCAAAATTATATCCATCAAAAAATCCCCATAGCTTTGTTGGAGGGGGCGAGTTCCACCCTGCACGGTTAGTTATGCCATAAACCATTCCCCGCCAGGGGTTTCCCCCTCCCTCAAGCATTTGTCCTGCCAGCCCGAAGGGTATGCCCGAAATTTCAACCAACCAGTGATCGGGTGGCCTGTCGTAATCCCGCCCTTCGCCAATCCACACCAAATCGAGATATGGGAGCAGGTCCATATAAAGGTTTAGGCAGCTTGCAAACCCTGCACTTTTGCAAAAATGGTTCCAACTGTGCAAATCTATCCTCCCCTCAGTCCTTGATTGGTCGATAACTTTACGCGCCCGGCGGAGGGTAAAGCGGTCGAGTGCCGAGTCGTCTATATAAACGCCATCAATACCTATGTTACCTACCATCCATTCCAGCCCGGCTATATAAAAATTGTTCAACCTGCTGTCAGGAGCAGTGATCACCGACAAATCTGTTTCCCCTTTAAATTTTCCTTCTTTTATTGGGTTATACCAGGCAGGTATGTATTTTTCCCGCAAGTTTTTAACCAGCCACTCGTTGGGCCCATCAGGGTGCAAGGCTTCAGTGCGGCTTTCGTTTCCCGGCCCGGGATATATTACCTCCCCGCCCAGGCTGTAAAAAGCCCAAAATTCGGGGAGGTTTTTGGTCAGTTCCCGTGTTGTGTAGTAAAATTTCATGCGCATATCTTTGTCGTGCGCATTGGTCACCAGTTGCTTTAATCCATCCACATTTGCATCTAAATAAGGATAATTTATAAATGGATAGATATCCTCGGCATGGTGTATGTTGATGATATTGGCTCCAGCTTTTTTTGCATCGGCAATCTTTCCCGATGTACTGTTGCCCCCTCCGTGGTAGTACCTGTCCCCAAATTTTATGTGCCGGTCGAGTATTTTCAGAGGGGTCACCAGTAGCTCAAAATCAAAGTTTAGGTATCCGCCTGCCTTAATTTCCCTTTCTCCAGAGTAGGCGTTTACAACAACTTGGTTGCCTTTCCCTGTCACATTGACCCCGCCTTTCCCACCGTTGCCCCATGAAATGGGCATCTTTAATGGGCCAAACCCATAGTAAATATTGACCAATGGGCGGACATAATCTCCTGCCTTCCACTTTATGCGGAGGCCCCCGTTTACAGAGCCGAGCCATAGCATGTCCTGGTTTTTGGAAATGTCCCATTTCCATTTCCAGTTGGGCGTGCGGCAGCCCCCTTCATGGCCAAGCCCCATCATATATTCCGCTTTCTCCTTTTCTACCGGTATTTCCAACCTGATGTCCTTAATATTTAGGTCGGTTTTTGCGACCAACCGGAGCTTATAACCGACAAAGCCGTCAAATTCCATTTGCCCATACACTTCAAGGGCGCATTCATCAGAAGTATTCTGTACTTTCCATGCTACTTTTGACGGCGTTTGCTCTTTTACTGTAAGTTCGCCGGGCGACAACCTGACCGTGCTGCCATCTTTTTTTTCAATGACAAACCGGAAGGCTTGTTTTACAATCTCCTGTCCTTTGTCTGCCAATGCCTGGTTTGAGGAGGCGAAATAACTGACAATTGCTTCGGGGAGGCCGTTCTCCGAGATATTGAGTTCTCGTCCCAAAATGCTGACCGTACGGTTTTCTATGTTGACCGGAATATAACCTTTGGTTAAATTTTCGTCGATGCCAGTGGTAGAATTAAGCCAGTTGAGCCGTGACAGACGGTTTCCCTGGCCGCAGCCATGGTTGGGTAAAGCTTCGCCAGAAACTGTTAACCGTATGGGGACACTGTGTTTTTCTTTTCCTGTGCTTACTGTCACCAAACCGGAATATGTCCCTTTTTCTTTGTCGCTCAAATCAATCCCAACCCACAAAGCCTGAATCCGGCCGGCCGGTATTGTTATTGCCTTTGAAAACTGTTCCCCTTTAAAATCGATCCCCCCGCTGTTAAAACAGGTCATTTTTTCTGGAAGGATGGTTTTTCCGTTTTTGCCATTTAATCCTGAAAATATAACTTGTAAGTCTTGCACATCTTTTCTTAATGCCCAAACACCCAGCTGGAAAACGTAAAATTCTCCTGGCTGTGCGGCCAGGTTTAACCGTGAAAGGTTAATGGCAGGCTTGATCTTCCTTTCTGGGATTGAGTCGGGCCATCTTATCGGGTTTTCCCGTAATTCAGGAAATACAAGGATCCCTTGTTTTTTAAGCTGTTCATTATAGCAGGCCAAGGCTTTGGAGGTAGAAAGATAATGGGGCGGCGGTGTGCTACAAGCTGAAAAAAAGCAAATAGCTACCAATACGGGCAAGAAATAATTTTTCATATTTTTGTTATTTAATGACATCCCTTTTTATTTTTTAATTTTTCCAGTCTTTCTTTTACAGCTTTTACCTGTTCTATTTGTTCTGGATCAACCGCCCCTAATTTGTCGGCATGGATGTCAAAACAAAGTACACCTTCTTTTTCAAAAACTTTTTCAGCCCAATCTGCCAATTGTTTTGTCCCGTAACGTATCCCGCCTTCCCCCCACCATTTGCCAAGGTAGGTAAACAGAAACCATTGAGCCCCGTCTAAAACCCATCTAGATCCAGGCAACTGCCCTATGTTATTTTCTTCTCCAGCACTGTAATCATCATAAGGGGAATTGACCTGGATGGACTTAACGCCATAATTATAACAAACAATGCTGTTCTGATTTCCAGCCTTGGCGGCAAGGGTATGGGTGCTTATATTGTGCTCAAGGCTCATGTCTGAACGGGTTTCTATAATACCACCACGGTACATCCCATCGAAATCTTGTCAGCTATTGCCGGACCCTGCCATTGCAACTTTCTGCAGTATGAGTCCCTGCTTTTGTTTGGACATGTATTTCGGGAAGCCCAACCCCCCAAAGTACATTACCAACGCCAACCGCCTTATCTCCTTGGGTTTTACGTCCGATTTGCGCTTAACGGTATAATTATACCCGCAATTTTTACACTTATACCTTTGCCTGCCTCCGGCAATACCATTTTTTACGAATTTCGATGATCTACATTTTGGACAATCCATGGTTTTTTTGTTCAAAAAAACAAGATCTATATTAAATCAACAATTTCCTTTTATTAAATATTCTTGAGTATCGTATAAAGGCTTTCATATAAACATAGTATCTGACAATGTGCAATTATTACCATAGAGCATCTTCTGATGTTATCACTCTATCATTTTAGATAGTCCAAGATCAAGTCGGGTTACCATATTCAATATTCTTCATAATACAATCTTACCGGGCCGACCAAACCGGATGTCCTTAGCGGGGAATCTTTCGTGAATTTCGTGATATTTGTTTCTGTAAACCGTTCTGCTTTGGGAAGAAACTGATCTCCAATCAAGCGGTTAGGCCATAAATTAGTAACCCGCAATTCAAGTACATTTTCGCCATCCACCATTGCTCGTTTTATATCTTTACGATACGGTTTTTTCCAACAAGTGCCGAGATTTTTACCATTGACCCACACTTCGGCGATGTTATACATTTCGCCCAAGTCAAGGTAGATGTTAGAAGTTTTTGAGCATTGGATAGACGAAAGCTTGAACCTTGTTCGGTAAACGGCTGTGCCTGAATAGTACTTGATACCATCTTCTTTTGATTCATTCCATGGGACTAGTTTATCAAAAATGACATGTTCCGGACCGCCCCATTCTTTGTCAAAAGAAACTTCCCAAGGAGCAGTGATGTTATATACACGAGCTGATTTGAAATCAAAAACCTCAGCCGCTTTCCCTGTTTTATTATCCCTGAAAATGACAAACATGGAACCGAAGGGAGCGAGACAAAGTGGGATGGAAATGCGCTTGCCATCATCCACAAATTCAGTTATGTCGCTAACGTTACCATCAGTTGCATCCCAAAGTTGCGGATACTTCCCCGTAATCCGAAACGTGGCTTTAACAGAATCAGTTTGTTCAATAAGATTCGCAAGAAAATAGATTTCCGTATCCCCATCGGTCCGGTGGATAAAATCAATATCAGAACTGTCGCATCCGCTCTTGTACTCCATATCTGGCAACACATTGTTATCTGCCAAAACTTCTGGGATTGATTTTCCCAAAACCACCCTGCCTTTACCTACTTTTCTGTCAACAACTGCTCCTGTATCTTTCCCCCACAATTCATCTGCAATTATTTTTAACCTTCTGTCATTCGTGCGGTAATCCATTAATCCTGTGCTTTTTTCAGGTTTCTGGCCGATAATTGTCGCTCCCTGTTTAACCATATCGCGGATTTTTTCCAGTACCTCCAGTGGAATACTATTTTTGTCAGGTAAAACCAACACGTTGTATGAGACTCCATCGGGCAAAACAACCTTGCCATCATATACTGACATCCTTTCGAGCAAGGCATCAGAATTTGTATAATCATAAAGAAAACTTTTACCTGTCAGGCATACTTCTTGCCGATAATGCTTACGATTGCCAATACCATCACCATAATAAAAACAAACATCGGCAAAAGGCAATCCTTGTTGAAGCATGTACTGGCACCGGGTAAGGTAAGACAACCAATCGTAGGCATATTCCCACCATGTAATATTTTGATTAAAGTGAGAGCCGGCATAATAAACATAGCCCGGTTTGGCTGTTAGCGATGGTGATTGCGAAAAAGTATGGAAATAAATTTGGTTTACACCATCACAAAATGCGCGATCTGCTGTTGACTTCAGAGTGTAAGGCGATTCTTCCCATTGTGGCCCAATAGATGTGAACGATTCTGCGGGAACAATTCGCTTTCCATATATATGAGCAGCAGACGCAGCTTCTTTTGCCAAAAATCTTGTTTCAAGTGTTGTGCGGTGCGTTTTTGCCGGAGCCCAAAATTCGCCCATTGGCAAATCGGCATACTTTTGTAACAACAATGCATCAGCCCAATGTTGATGAGGTCCTGATGCCTCATACATCGAAAGCATACCATCGCTATGTGCCATTTCCTGCATATAGCGGTAATGTTCTTCAAATAGGTAGGATACCGTCTGCTTGTAATCATACATGAATCGTTCGGAAATCTCTTTGCTTCCAATAGTTTGTCCAGCAAGTACCGGAAGATAGGGAGCAGGATCATAGCCTCTCAGATGTCGGAATGAGTCTATAAATTTTACATTCCATTCTGCCATTCCTCCTTCATAACTGTCGGATTCAATAATTTTAACTGCCTTGCGCTCATCTTTTGTCAAACCTTCAAGGATATTGCCAATATATTTTTTATAGTAAGCACTGTAAACTCCAGTCCTTGAAATATCCAAATGGGAATTGACATCCCAACCTTTATAAGTTGGTTTGTATCCCATACGGATGATTTTCCATTTTCCATCGGGGACATCCATGTCTAATTTTCCGTGCTGACGAAGTTGAGTCGAAATATCCCTGATTTCCTTTGTCGTGACAACCTTCTTGTCCGGCATTAACATTATGGATATGTCATGGTAAAAGACCGGCATCCCAACTTCTCCAATCTTAATATCAGGAGGGTATGGAAGTAGAGTGTTGAACTCAGTCGGCCCTTCGACTTTGATTTCAGCAAAAACCAATTTCTGTAGCCCCTCATCTGGAGTAACCCAAGGAGCAGCCGGGCCACCCCCTTCAATACACATCCCAAAATCAAGTCCCAGCCTATGGCATTCTCGGATAGAGTGCCGTACTAGTTCATACCATTTCTCTGTACCAATTTCGAGGTAATCGTATTCGTCAAGCCTTGGTTTATCCCCGCTGACCCCGAAATCTGAATGAATTACTCTTTGTATTTTTTGTGCTTTCATCTCCTCAAGATCCCTGGTAATCGCTTCTTTCGATGTCTGGCAACGTAACCACCACCACCAAACGCCTGAATGATATGTGGAATCAGGTGAAGAAAAAGCATCCTCATCAACAGAGGAAACGACTTTAGATATATTCTGGGAGCTACTGCTTAATATACTGGCTATTGCGATCCCAACAGCCAGAAAAATTCGCATTCTCATCTTTTTATAAGACTGTTTTATTTGTAAGAACACCTATGTATTGCGCATATCTCCACTTCCACTTTTTGGTCTCTAGCAAAAAGATTGCGCAAAATAAAAAGTAACGTTGTCGCCAAGTGAGGGCATCACTCAAAGTGACACTCTCACTAATGCTAATGGAATTAATCCCATCCTGGATTTTGATCCAATACAACATCCTTATTACGGTCAATAACATCCTGAGGGATAGGCCACAAATTGAAATTAAATGTAAGTGTTGACTGTGCAGTCCCCCCAGGCCATATGTTATATTTCTTAATTCTGTCAACGGCAACTGTCCCTCCCATCCGGAGAAGGGTATTCCAGCGGTTTTCTTCAACAAATAGTTCCCTGGCACGTTCATCTAATATTAGGTCTAAAGAAACATCAGAAGAAGAAACAGTATAGCTACATTGTGCCCTTTCTCTAATAATGTTGATATCGTCAGCTGCCTTGGAGGACTGATTCAGTCTCCAATAAGCTTCTGCACGTAATAAAATTGTTTCAGGTAACCTTATTGCGTATTCATCCCTGTAAAGCCTACTGTTGGGATATCCACTGTTTACGGCATCAAAATTATCGGTTGACAGTTTCCACCAGATAGGGAAGGCTATTCCCGGGTCAGTATCGTCAGTTTCTTCCTTTAATACTTCCCAATATACAGATTCCCCATATTTTTCATAACTTTCATCATTATATACAAATGTGCGTTGTATGTTGTTTTCAGAGTTGCGGATATCGTCACTGAAATCACCTTCCCATATTGTATTTATGGCATATAGTGTTGGGGAAGATGCTATAACGCCTCTTCCTCCTACATCTGAGCCTGTCCCCACAAAGCCGCTCAATACCCTTAATGCTGGCATAAACAAGCGGGGATACCATATAGCGGCTCCATCGTCTTCTGCTTGTTCTGCATCAAAATCAATTTGATATGCCCAAACACATTCAGTATTTCCATCTTGATAGTTAACATTTCCTTTTTGAAATAAATCCCAATAGACATCTGCGCCTCCGGTTATGCCATTTTCTTCATCAATCCTGGAACCAAAGCGTTCTGTCATTAAAGAATATATTCCACCATCAATTACGTTTGTGGCATAATTAACTGCTTTTTGGTACATGTCGTCCCCGCTTTCACCTTCTTCTTCGAGTTCTATCCCCATGGCAAGGTACAATTCGCACAAGTAGTGTTGTGCCGCACCTTTTGTAATCCTGCCTCCACTTGTTGTCGTTTCTGGCAAATCATCAATGCCAGCTTCAAGATCGTCTATTGCAAACTGGTAGGTTTCTATTCTTGTTGAACGTTCATAGTCATACTTTGCCGTTGTTGTCAAATCTTCAACAAGGGGGACCCCTCCAAAAAGTTCGCCGAGGTTTCTGTAGGCATAAGCCCTGAAAAATTTAGCCTGGGCAACTGCATATGCCTTGTCTTCATCACTGCTCCAACTAACAGATTCTAAATCTGCTGCATATAGTGCGGTATTTGCCTTTGAAATTAATGTGTAAAATTCTGAATACATGTTATAATACCAGTCACTTAAAGGTGACAAGTTGCTATAATCACTAAAAGAGGAAGTTACGTTTCTATATGCGATGTCCAACACATCAGTCCCAAAACCGGCCATTACTTTTGCATTGTCTGTCCTGTCAATTTTTAAACTCCGAACCTGGCTATAACATGAAACCAATAATTGCTCTACTTGTTCCGAAGATGTAAAGACATTGTCTAATGTATAAAATGTCTGCGCAGTTTCTGTCAAGAAATCTTCATCTGATTCACAACCGGCAAAAACTATTATTGCCATCAGGAATATTACTTTATATATGATGTTATTTTTCATATCTCATTATAATTTATCTGTTAAAAACTGATGTTCAAACCCACTGTATAAACCGTAGGGACAGGATTAGTACTAGACAAAGCGGTCACTCCTTCTTCAGGATCTCCTCCAACCCAATTAGTAAATGTATATAAGTTTTGAATTGAAGTATAGAGCTTCAGTGCTTGGATGTCACATTTCTTAAGCCATGAATTGTCAAATTGATAAGAAAGGGTGACATCCTGTATCCTTGCAAAATTTCTTGATTGAAGAGCCTGCCAGTTGCTAGTGTTTCCTTTAGGCTTTGGATATTTATTGCTTTTATTCTCTGCTGTCCACCATGGGATATCCATTGAATTTTTTGCACCTGTTGTAATAGTTACAAAAGCATAGCTATTACTTTTAACAAAATAATTATCATTACCTCCTCCAAATATTCCGGAAAGCAAGAAGTAAAGCTCAAAATTTTTATAATTAAAAGTATTCGCCAGGTTAAGCCTAAACCTTTCTTTTGAGTAACCTAGTATTGTCCTGTCGTAATCGGAAGATATTTCCCCATCTGGTTTCCCGTCTGGACCGCTAATATCTTTAAATTTAACATCACCGGCTTCGGCACTTGTCATGTTCATATAATCGGTGTCGTCTTCTTGTACAATCCCATCAAACTTATATCCATAAATAGCTCCTAATGATTTTCCTACGAAAAGGCTGTTGCCTATATCATCGTCTTCTATCCCATCACCGTCATCATCACCATATAATTTTTTAAGGACATTTTTATTTTGCCAGAAGGTAAAACTTGTGTTCCATGCAAAATTTTTATGCTCAATATTTTTTGTTGTCAAACGGAGTTCTATCCCGGAATTGTTCACCTGTCCCATACTTGAGTAGATTGATGAAAATCCTGTCATGATAGGGATTTCCCTTTCAAACAGTTGATCTGTAGTTTTTGAGAAATAAACATCAAGGTTCAACGAAACCCTATTGTTATACATGACCGATTCAATTCCGAAATTAAAGGAAGATGTAGTCTCCCAGCCGAGATAGGAGTTGCCTAAGGAAGAAACGTTTAATCCATAAAGGACAGAGGAAGCATCATCTGAAAATTCGTACATGTAGTCACTTCCCTTTCCACTTGAAATTGTAGTCAGTGTTTTATATGCATCAATTCCCTGGTTTCCGTTCTTACCATAAGATGCCCTTATTTTTAGATAGTTAAAAAAGTCAATGGAACTAAAAAAATCTTCTTCGCTGGTTGTCCAGGCAAGACCGAGAGACGGGAAGTTACCCCATTTTTTGTCTGTACCGAAAACCGAAGAACCGTCCCTTCGGAAGGAGGCTGTCAAATGATATTTGTCAGAATAAGAGTAGCTTAATCTTGCCATATACCCTATATTCGCTTCTTCTATAACATCAATGTCATAAGATTGGATACTTGCATAATGCAATCCGTCAGTCCCTAATGCAGTATTCCCGTTAGCCTCAAAGTCGCTACCTGTCATTTGAGTAACTTTATTATAGGAATAATCCCTTGTTGCGACCAAGGTGGCATCAATGTAATGTTTGTCGATTTCCTTTTTGTAGTTAATGATATTATCAACCACATAGTTGTAATCATTCGTGTGCTGTATATAGCCGTTAGCCGCACTAAGTTTCTCTTTTAAAGCTCCTTCCCCGCAACGATCTTCAGGCTCCGTTGTCCCATATCCTTCATCCACATAATAATTTTCATGATAAAAAACATCATGCCTGCTGACCTGATTCCCGCGAACATAGTTTAGCCTATAACTTAATCCTTTTATAAAAGGGACATCTATTTTCACAAATCCTGACAAGCGGTAATAATTGATATGGTCAAGGTCTTCAAGCCTGTTTTTATCTGTTTTCCAAAGAGGGTTTTGGATCGACTCGCCTACAGGATACCGCTCAAGTACATTCCCTTCCATGCCACGGACGTATAGATCTCCCCATGGGCTCAACGACAATAAATTTTCGACATTTGCTTGTTCGCCCGAATAATCCCTAAAATTATATATGCCGTCAGCTCCAATTTCTAACCATGATGTAATATCTGTATTGATTTTTCCCCTGATTGATATTTGTTTATAATCATCGCCAATAATAACGCCTTCCTGTTTTAGGTATCCCGTAGAAAGATAATAGTTCATCCCAGTTCCCTGTCCTGATACCGAAAGTTGATAATTTTGGTTTATGCCAATGCGGGAGCCTTCCTTTAACCAGTCAACAGTTTTTCCATCCTGATAATTCAATACTTCGGGATACTTTAATTCAGGTATGTCCAATGGATCGTCAATGTCATAAGGATCCATTCTTACTTCTAGGTTCTGGTAAGGATCCATTATGTCTGGTTTTTGTTGCCATGCATTGATGCCTGTTGATGTATTTAATTGAATTGTGGGCTTTTGTGTTCGCCCTTTCTTAGATGTTATAATTATTACCCCATTTGCTGCACGTGAACCGTAAATAGCAGTTGCAGATGCATCTTTTAATATGTCATATGATGCAACATCGTTAGCATTTATATCATTTAAGCTTCCTAGATACAATACCCCATCAAGTACAATTAATGGGTCATTAGATCCGTTTATTGAGTTCTGTCCCCTAATCAAATAATCAGGCTCATCACCTGCTGAATTTACAGTACCGATGTTTAATCCCGGTGTTAGCCCTTTTAAAGAAGATAAGATATTAAAATTAGAAGTTATAGCAACAGGGGAATCCTCCATGTTGATGCTACTGACAGAACCCGCAATATCTTTTCTCCTTGCTGTTCCATACCCAATCGCCACCACTTCCTCAATGCCAATGGCATCTTCTGTCATCACTACGTCGATTGTGCCTTTCCCGCCAATGGCGATCTCCTGGCTTTCCATACCCACAAATGAAAATTGCAAAGTAGCGTCATTGGGGATATTGGATAACGAATACTTGCCTTCTGCATTGCTTACCGTACCGTTGTTTGTCCCTTTTACTAAAACTGTAACGCCTGGCAGTGGCGAACCCGAGGTGTCGGTGATTTTGCCTGAGACATTAATTTTTTGTTGCTGCTTTGGTATAAGGACGATATTTGTACCAAGTTTTTTATAAGAAATCCCTGAATCCTTTAAAATGTCGGAGAGGACATAATCTATGCTGCGGTTTAGTACATTGATGTTAACCTTCCGTTCAAGGTCAACTTCTTTTTTGTTGTATACAAATAGGTAGTTCGTCTGTTTTTCAATAGTCTCAAGTACCTCTAATACGCTCGCATTCTTTAATGAGATATTCACTTTTGCGATCTGGGACTTGGCATTTATCGCATACAGTGACGAGCAGAACATGATTAACATTAAAAATGTAGCCTTCATTCTTTTAAATAATGTTTTCAATGAGCCAAAGGTTTCCCCTGACAAATAATTTTTCATAAATTTGTTTTTTGTTGTTAATACTTGTGTTGTTTCTATAAACAAGATCAGGTGTTGACCTTACCGGAGGGTGTGGGCGCACTTTCCGGTTTTTTGTTGTTTCACGGACATTTTTCCATAAGCATCTTTTGTTAGGTTTTAAAAATATTATTCTATGGTTATCTTATTTTGTTTTTCTTCTTTTCTGTATGTAAAGCCATCTTTTAATTGCAATACCTTTAATATGTGTTCTACCCCGTCTTTCATCCTGAACTTCCCTGAATAGCGTGAATCCAAAATTTGATGGTTTTTTATTTCTATTTCCAGGTCAAAATACATCTCCAGTTTGCTTACCAGCTCGGTAAAAGTCACATTGTCGAAACTTATAATGCCCTCGCGCCATAAAAAATGATCCATGCTTTTTATTCTCCCAATATCCATTTTTTCCTCTTTTAGGCATACCTGTTCGTTAGGTTTCAGAATGATGCCTTTTTTTTCGCCTTGTTTTATTACTTCAACAGAACCTTCTATCAGCGATGCCTCAAAATCTTTACTGCCAGAGTAAGCTACAAGGTTGAATTTTGTCCCTAAAACTTTAATATTGTATTTCCGGGTGTTTACAATAAATGGTTTTGTTTTATTGTGAGCCACTTCGAAAAACCCTTCACCGTCTAATTTTACATTTCGGGCTTTTTTCGAAAAATGTGTAGGGAACTCAAAGGTCGTTTTTGCATTTAACCAGACTTTTGTGCCGTCACCCATTGTAATTTCGGCACGTTGCCCTGCCGGCACCCGTATAGTTTGCGTTTTTGCCAATGATTTATTAGGCATATAACCCGGGATGAGGTAGCGTAATATCAAAAAGGCAAAAATAAATATGGCAGCAATTTTAAAGGCTTCCACATACAATTTTTTCATTGGCCTTTCCTGTTTTCCCCCTACATGTCCCTGCTTGTTGCCGAAGCCTGCATGCCAGATTGAAATATCGTTCAGCTTGCGTAATGCCAGGTATTCTTTCATGTTGCCGGGATCTGAATCGAGCCAGTTGGTTATTTCAACCTTTTCCTGGTCGGTACAGCTGCCATCTATATATTTTAAAAGAAGCTCTTTCATTTTCATGCTCGACATGGTTTTCAAAGACTATCGCCCTGTTGTACATTAATACGACTGGCCCCGGGGGATCACTAGCCTTTTTTTTATTTTTTTAAAAATTCAGGAAAAACAGTGTCCCCACAAAAGGCAAGTAGTCGCTCAATGCAGCCCTTAATTCTTTGGCAGCCTGTGCGATATGGTAGTCAACTCCTTTTACTGAAATATTATATGCCCCGGCAATTTTTTTATGCGGGATATTTTCAAAACGGCTTAAAACAAATATTTCCCGTGTTTTTTGAGGGAGTGATTGAAGTGTTTTTTCAACGATATATTGGATTTCTTTTGAGAAAATATCTCCTGGGTCGCTCGATTCAAGTGAAGTTGTCCTGATTTCCAGTTCCCGTTCTAACGTTTTGGTAATTTTATTATGCACGTCCCTGCGGATAGCCTGATGCTTTAAATAATCAAGGGCACGGTTTTTTAATATCGAGAACAAATAAGGGCCAATGTGGTCAATTGCCCCAGCAACTTCTTTTTTTTGTTGGGCCCATAATTTTATCAGCGAATCGGAGACAATATCCTCGGCAACCATGTCGTCATGTACATATGATTTTACATATAGGTAAGATTTTCGGTAGTAAGCCTTATAGATTTCATTAAAACCATATGTAGGTTTAAGTTCCATTTCACCTAGTTTAGGGCATCAAAAATAAGAAATTTACAAGAACCGCCAATGCCAATAAAATATCAGGGGCAAGGGCTGCCGGTTTAAAGGAGTTGCCACAAAGTGGATGGTTAAAGTTTTTTCGGTGGCAAACCTTGTTGGACGACAATCATCGTCTCCCCGCGCATTTCCCGGTACATGGAAGGATTAAAGGCAATACACGCCACGCCCGACGATATTGAAAGATGAAGGTTTTATCATACTCCTGGCTGTTTTATCTCAAACCCAACTGTTTTTAAGTCGTCCCAGAACCCTGGGTACGATTTGGTTACCACCATAGGATCCTCAATGCCAAAGGTAAAACCGGCAATGGCCATCGGGGCAAAAGCAAGAGCCATCCGGTGGTCATGGTAAGTTTTTATTTCAGGTGTCCCCCCAGAAGCCGCAGGGACTATTTTCCCGTCCCATGCAAGTTCGCCATGTGCGGGTTCGGTCAGTTTCGCGCCAAATTTTGCCAGTTCGTTTTGAAGGGCGGCAATCCGGTCGGTTTCTTTGATTTTTAGGGTTTTTAATCCCGAAAAAAGAAAAGGTATTTGTTTGGCGGCACATAAACACGCCATGGTTTGCGCCACATCGGGGTTGGCAATAAAATCGAGTTCCAATTTACAGGGTTGGGCGTTTTTTGATTTTGAGAGTAAAACCCCGTTCCCTTTTTGGGTTGAATAAATGCCAAACTGTTCAAACCAGCCAGCAATATTGGCATCGCCCTGTAGACTGTCCAATTGAAGGTTTTCCAAAAAAAGTTCCCCTTTATCGGCCAGTGCAAGGATCTGATACCAGTATGAAGCCCCCGACCAGTCGGCTTCAACCGTAAAATCTGTCGGCAAATAATCTTGTTCGGGAACGGTAATTTTATTCCCCTCCCACTGGTATCGAACCCCAAAAACCTGCATCAATTTCAGCGTTAGTCCAATATATGGGATTGAAGTAATGTTGCCTGTCAGTTTTAGTGCCAACCCGTTTTTTATGGTTGGGGCAATCATCAAAAGGGCGGAGATATATTGGCTTGAGACACTTCCATCAAGCTCAATGTCAGCCCCCTGTAAATGCGAACCATAAATTTTCAGGGGGGGGCACCCCTCATTTCCCATGTACTCAATTTTTGCACCCAGCTGTTTCAATGCATCGACCAATATTTTTATCGGGCGTTGTTTCATCCTTTCCGAACCGGTAAGCTCCCATTCGCCTACATATTTTGCCAGGAAAGCCGTGAGGAAACGCATGGCAGTGCCTGCATGCCCTATATCGAATTTGTTATTGTTGGAATTTAAAACGCTCGCCAATATTTTGGTGTCATCGCTGTCAGACAAGTTCCTGATCGGGCAAGGGTTAAAACAGAGCGAACTTATAATTAAGGCACGGTTGCTTATACTTTTGGAGGAGGGCAATTTTATTGAACCGGTAATTTCTTTTGTCTTTGCAGAAACATTGTATTTCACTTGGATATATTTTGGTTTAATTGTTCTTTATCAATGTAGCCCTGTGGTTTCTCAAGTCAAATATGTTATGTCATATGGGATGAAAATCCGGACAGGTTTTCGAAAAGCTAAGTGCGTTGGGTATATTCCAGGGCATTAAAAATCAATTCTTTCTCGCAATGTTGGTTAATTTCAATTTCACCTATTTTAGAAGGCAAAGTAAAATTAATCCTTCCCGATTCGTTTTTTTTGTCGTGCCCCATCAGTTCAAAAAGGCGGGCAAAATCATTTTCCGAAAATTCAAATCTCCCGTAAATTTGCAACAGCCAACTGCTTAGGTGTTTGATTTCGTTTTCGGGGAAATTGCATTTCTGTGCCGAAAGGAAAAGCTCGGCAATCATTCCGTAAGCAACGGCATAACCATGTAAAATAGGGCGGTTTTGTTCCATGGCAAGGCTTTCAAAAGCATGGCCTACCGTGTGCCCAAAATTCAAAGCTTTCCTTATGTTGTTCTCGGTAAGGTCGTTGCCCACAAAATATTCTTTTATGTCCACCGAGTGCCGGATGATTTCCTGCAACAAATCATAATCTATGTTCTCAAAGTCAAAAGCCCTGAGTTCATCCAGGTGCCCCGGGCTGTGGATCACCCCGTGCTTTATCATCTCTGCAAAACCAGAAACAAAATTTCCTTTATCTATGGTTTTTAAAAAATCGGTGTTTATGATAACGGCAACAGGCTCTTTAAAAGCCCCCACCTCGTTTTTTAGCCCGTTAAAATTGATCCCGGTCTTTCCCCCTACCGAAGCATCAACCTGGGAAAGCAGGGTTGTTGGCACATTCAGAAAGTCGATGCCGCGCTTAAAAGCCGATGCCGCAAAACCTGCCAAATCGGTAAGCATCCCGCCGCCAATATTAATCAAAAGCGATTTCCTGTCGCCGCCGTTTTTTGACAGGAAATCCCATATTTTCGAGACAGAGCCAATATCCTTATTTTTTTCTCCCGGGGGGATCACTACTTTTTTGATACCCCTATCAGCAAAAAAAACATCGTATCTAGACACCCAAAGTTTGTCCACTGTTTCTTCTGTGGCCAAAAAAACTTTTCCTTTTGGATATTTTTGTACCCACCCCGAAAGTTCTTCTTCCAATTGGCGGCTATAAATTATTTTGGAATAAATTTTTGAATTTCCCATACTTAGCTGCTAAATTGCGGTAAAGTTAAAATATTTTTGTTTTTCATTTTTGGGAAATGTTCCCTGCACTTTAGATTTTAGGAATTAGATAACGGAATTATGGAAATTGAGAATAAATTACGGATCACAAAATTGCGCAAGTTGTTTTATATGGTAAGTGTTGTTATTGCAGTTGCTGTGCTTGTCATGTTTTTGCTGGATTTTATTATTTTGGGGATAGCGATGGCAGGTGCTTTTGCTCTTTGGTTCCTTTATTTTCAGGTTTCTGATTATTGTTATATATATTTCAGCGACTCAAACAACAAAATTTTATTACGGTATTACAAGGCAATCCGCTTGGGGGGCGGAGAATACAGTTCTATTGAATTTCCACAGCATATGTTGCAAAACGCATACTTTGAGAGTTCGATGTCGGGAAAGATGAGCGATCTGACCCTGATCGTAAAAACCCAAAGGGGCATAGCGGAATACCCATCGGTAAGCATAACCGCCCTTTCGAAAGGGGAAAAGAAACAAATGCAGGGGGCCTTTAATAAAATACTGGGGATTTGATCTGCCAAATACAATATGGACGAGAAAATTATTTATAAAATAGCACTTTCAATGATCCCCGGGATCGGCGGTGTACTCGCCCGCAACCTGGTCGCTTATGCCGGAAGCGCGGAAGGCGTTTTCAAAGAACCGGGCAAAACATTAAAAAAAAATACCCGGTATCGGGGAAGTAAACGCCAAACGTATTAAGGACAAGGGGGTTTTTGAACGTGCAGAGAAAGAACTCGAATTTGTCCGGGGAAAAAACATCAACGTGTTTTTTTATACAGATACGGGGTATCCGCGGCGTTTGAAGAATTGCGTTGATGCCCCTGCCTTGATTTACACAAAGGGCAACATGGATCTTGACAGACAAAGGGTAGTTTCCATTGTGGGGACACGGAATGCAACCGATTACGGGAAAAAAGTCTGTGATGAGTTAATACAACAATTTTCTGAACGGGGATACCCGGTACTCATTGTCAGCGGCCTTGCATATGGCATTGACGTACAGGCACACAAATCGGCACTGAAATACAACCTGCCCACGGTTGGGGTAGTGGCCCACGGGCTCGACACGTTATACCCTTCGCTCCATAGGGAAACAGCAATTAAGATGTTGGGTGACGGCGGTTTGGTCAGCGATTTCCCAAGCGGGACAAAGATTGACCCCTCCAATTTTTTGCGAAGGAACAGGATTATTGCGGGATTGGCAGATGCAACGCTTGTTGTTGAGTCGGCAGAAAAAGGCGGGGCACTGGTTACTGCCGACATTGCGTTCTCGTACAACCGCGATGTTTTTGCTTTCCCGGGCAGGGCCGACGACACTTATTCGAAAGGTTGCAACAACCTTATCCGTAACAACGGGGCAAGCCTGATAACAGGGATAGAAGACCTGGAATTTTTCATGGGCTGGGAAATGCAAAAAGAAGAAAAAGCCCTACAACAAAGTTTATTTGCCGATTTATCGCCCGAGGAGGAAAGGCTGGTCAACCTCCTGAAAGGGGAAGGCCGGCTTTTTATCGACCAGATTTCTGCTGAAACAGGGTTGCCCGCGAGCCGGGTTTCTGCCATGTTGTTAAACCTAGAGTTTAAAAATGTACTTGTTGCACTCCCCGGGAAAATGTATAAGTTGAGGTAATTGGCTGATTTTGCTATTTTTGTAGCATGAAAAAATCCTTTGAAGATTTAAAAATATCGAAAGCCATTTTAAAATCGCTTGACGAGATAGGTTTCACGGAGCCTACCCCAATACAGCAAAAAGCAATCCCGCGGATCAGTTCCGGGACAAATGTGGTTGGGATTGCCCAAACCGGGACAGGAAAAACGGCAGCATACCTTTTGCCCCTTTTCACCAAATTAAAAAGGGCAGAAGGGGCAGATCCGAGGGTTGTGGTATTGGTGCCCACACGCGAACTGTCCATCCAGGTAGGCGAAGATATTGAAGAACTGACAACATATTCAGATTTAAGGCATGCCGCAATTTTTGGCGGTATTGGCTGGACAAAACATGCAGAATTGGTAGCCCCCGGGATTGATATTTTGGTGGCAACCCCTGGCAGGCTTTGGGATTTGTACCGGGCAGGCGCCCTTTCACTGAAAAAAGTAAAGCACCTAGTTATAGACGAAGCCGACCGGATGCTCGACATGGGTTTCCTCCCGCAACTGAAGCAATTGCAGGAAATCATCCCCAGTCGCCGGCAGAACCTGCTTTTTTCTGCTACTTTCCCGGAAAATGTGGAGAAGATGGCAGAGGAATTCCTCGATCATTTTGAAAAAGTTGGCGTAGCCCCATCGGCAACCCCGGTGGAACTGGTTACCCAGAAAATATATAACGTACCGAATTACCGCACAAAACTAAACCTTATCCAACACCTTTTGGAAGACGAGGAGGTTTTTTCGCGCGTTATCATTTTTGTAAAAACAAAAGAACATGCCGAGGGTGTTTATAAAGTGATAAAAAGAAAGGCGGAAGGCGAAAAAAGGATCCTGCATTCAAATAAAGCGCAAAATACCAGGATAAATGCGATACAAGCATTTAAGGACGGAGAGGTCCGGATTTTGATTTCTACCGATGTTTCGGCCCGCGGGCTTGATGCGAGCATGGTGAGCCACGTCATAAATTTTGACATCCCCAACAATTACGATGATTATATCCACCGGATTGGGAGGACAGCCCGTGCCGGAAATAAAGGGGATGCCATTACTTTAATAGTACCTTCGGACGTGTGGCACCTGGAAAAAATAGAAAAACTGATCAGGATGGAGATCCCTGTCGAAGAAATCCCCGGGGAAGTTGAAGTTGTGGAAACCGATTTTGAGGAAAAACAAAAACAACTCAGGGAAATCGACCGCCAGCGGAAAATCGACGACCCTACATACCAAGGAGCTTTCCATGAAAAGAAAAAAAGGACCGGGCCGAAAAAAACATACGATGACAGGTTTAAGCGCACAAAAACGCGGCAAAAACGGTCGAAAAAGAGGAGGTGAAAATTTTCATGCAGGGATTAATCCATCCAATTGGGCGAAAAGGTCTTCCTGTTGTTTTATCAAGAGCCTGTATTCTTCCCCATTTGTCAATTTCAGCATAAGAAACCTGAACCTGCCGGTAACTTTCCGAAGCAAAATATACCAGTTGAAAGCAAATTTCCCTGCAAACGGCAAACTGACAATAAAAATTACCTTCCACAAAACGGAAGGGAGCAACCAGCCCAGCGCAAGTAATTCAACAATATAAACTATCGGGAAAAACAAGATCCCTGCAACAAGGAAAAAAGAACTCCAGAAAGTCCAGTCTTTCACTTTTTTGCGTATAAGGCGGTCGATGGTAAAGAACGGTACGGCATTCAGTATGAAACCATAAATAAACAAAGGTAGCCCTATCAGCAGCCCAAGGCAATTTGCAACTATTTTAAAAAGATTATTTTTCCGTTTTTCAACCACACTGCTCCTTAGTTTGTGCCTTTTTATTCCCGCCAGGTAAGTTTTAAGTTGCGAAACCAGCTTTTCTGTTTCCTGCGGCTTCTCGGTTTCGAGCATATCCAGTTGCCCGGCCAAGCCCTGGTCTGATTTGAAAAGGCTTAAGGTTGATTTTTTCTTGCCGGAACGTGAAAGTAAATGCTTCCCGTAAATTTCCCTGATATTTTCAAAATCAGGATAATATTTTTTGCTTTTTATGTTGATTGTCAAAGGCAAGATAGAAGCGGCAATTTTTTCGCGTAACAAAAGTGTTGCAGCATTTGGGTTCTCCTTGTATCCTTCTAAATAATCCTTTACGGGGATTGGCTCCCCAAAATTTACTATAACGGTCCTGTTGAATTTCCAGTAGTGGCTATAGTAAATACCGGTTGGCACAATTTGTATGTCGAGCCCATAATTTGTTTTTTCCTCGGCCATAAAAACAATGCGGGGGACGGCTTTTTTGTGGGCCAGCATTTGCCGCTTTCCCGAGTGGGCTGCTTCGGGAAACAGTGCCAGGGCAAAATTGTTTTCCAAAACTTTTATTGAATCAGTAAACGTTTGGTCGTTTCTTGCAAGGTTCTCTTTGCCATCGCGCAAACGGTAAACGGGCATTATTTTAAAGAACCGCAGGATAGTGGCAACTGTTTTTGATTTGAAAATATCGGCACGTGCAAGCCAAACGGGCTGGAAACGTGTGTGCAGTAACACTGCCATGGGATCGCTAAGTGCGTTCTGGTGGTTTGGCGCGAAAAGTATAGGTTTGCCCCGGGGGATTTTTTCTTTCCCGCTTACAACAACCTTTTTATGTATAAGCCAGTCGGCAAATGTCACATATTTTTTTAAACACCAGTACCCTAACGACCATTTCTCGTATTTCATTTATATGCCCCCCGCAATTATGTTTTTTACCTGGTTTGAGGGATCAAAACTATAAAAAAAATCAACTGTTTGAGGTAATGTCCTGCGTTAAAGGTTTTTTTGCCCACAGGGTAGAGATGATCAACCCACTGACAATATGCCAAACGCCCCACCAGGCTGCAATAAATGTCATGCCGCCTAGTTCAAGTTCGGGAGGAAAAATTTTAGGGTTGAACATTAGTACCAATGCCAGCCCTGAATTTTGGATGCCCGTTTCAAGAGAAATTGTCCTTCTGTCGACACGGGAAAGTTTGAAAACAGAGGCTATAGAGAAACCTGTTGCCAGAGCCAGCCCGTTATGGATGAGGACTATTATGAATATTAGGTGGATAAATTTCATAAAATGGCTGAAATTGGCAGATAAAAGGATAATAACAAAGCCAATAAAAATTATTATCGACAATTGCCTGATTGGTTTTTTAATTTTTGAGGTAAAACGGGGGAAATACCTGGAGAACAAAATACCTAAGACGACAGGTATGCCTAAAAGTATCACCACTGTCTGGACCATCTGCCATAAGTCAATCTCAATGGGGACCAGGTAGTGCCCTGCCCTGGCCGATGCATTGTATTGGTTAAGGTATATTTTTCCCCAAACGGCAAAGTTCAACGGGGTCATGAATGTTGCTGCCAGGGTTGCTATAGCTGTCAAACTTACTGATAATGCAACATTGCCTTTTGCCATGGCGCTCATGAAGTTCGAAATATTGCCCCCCGGGCAGGATGCAATAAGTATCATCCCCAATGCAACAGTAGGCGTTGGGTTTAATAGCAATACAAAAATTAAAGTTACCAGGGGCAAAAGCAGGAATTGGGAAATTACGCCAACTATTGCCGATTTGGGTTTCATAAAAATATCTTTAAAGTGTTGTATTTTAATATCCAATGCAACACCAAACATAATAAATGCTATTGTAACATTTAATGCGAATAAACCAGATTGAGAAAAGTTCAACCTAATATTGTCGAGAACTTCTAAAGCTTCTTTCATAAGTTTTAATTTGAAGCATTGAAAATAGAAAAACTATTTTTAAAAGCAATAAAAATTAGGGGCAAAGCAGTATAGCCCCAATATTGGTTGTTCGGATTGGTGGGGCTGCCCCTATGTTTTTGTATTGTCGGCTGGGTGCAAGTGTTTGTACATCAAATCGAGTAACCTTTGTTTGTTTATTGGTTTTGATATGTAATCGCTGCATCCGATTTCCAATGTTTTTTCTTTGTCGCCCCCCAGCGCATGTGCTGTTTGGGCAATTATAACAACACCGGGGTCAATTTCCCTTATCCTCGAAGTTGTTTCCAAACCGTCCATTTCAGGCATTTTGATGTCCATCAGGATCAGGTCTGTATCAGGGTTTTCTTTAAAAAAGTCCAGTGCCTCCACCCCCGTCTTTGCCCGGTATATTTGTTTTGCATACTCGTCTAAAATTATCGAGAGGTGCAAAAAGCTGGCCTCATCGTCTTCGGCAATCAATATCTTGTTTATTGCCAGCTTATTGCCTGGCCCCACTGTAGCTTGTTTCCCCTCTCCTGTCGTTTTTGTTTCTCCCTTGTACGTATCTGGGAAAACTACCGAAAATGTGCTCCCTTTATTTAATTCCGAGTCCAGGTTTATTTTCCCCCCAAGGATTTTCACATAGGCTTTTGTTATGGACAAACCCAGCCCTGCGCCTTCGTATGCCCTTGTGTGGCCTATGTCGACCTGCACAAAACGGTCGAATATTGCCATTTTCCTGTCATCGGGGATGCCTATCCCTGTGTCTTTTACATAGAAAACAAATTCGCCGTTTGCCCTTTCCGCACCAATCTCAACATAGCCTTTCTTGGTATATTTGATCGCATTTTTTATGAGGTTGCTTATAATAGAGCAAATCATTTTTTTGTCGGTACCGAAGATATTTTCATTTTTGCCCAACTTGTTTTTGAAAGTAATGCCCAGGCCTTTGTCGCTGGCTTCTTTGTGGAAAAAATTGTATTGTTCCAATATCTCCTGACGTATGTCTATTTCTTGGATCTCTATTTTCACCTGTCCTGCTTCAATTTTTGATATGTCGATAAGGTCGTTTATGGTGTTTAGCAAGCGTGAGCCGCTTTGGTGTATTATGTTTATGAAATTTTGTTTTTCTTCTATCCCGAGGCCCGGTTCCCTCAACAAGTTGCTGAAGCCAAGTATCCCGTTCATCGGAGTCCTTATTTCGTGCCCCATATTTGCAAGGAATGCCGATTTCAGCCTGTCCGATTCTTCTGCTTTTTCCTTGGCCTTTATCAGTTCTTTCTCTGAACGCTTTAAGCTGGTTATATCGGTAAGCAAAACCGCAAAAGAACCAGGTTTGGGGACAAAGGCATCTATCAGGTAGTATTTGTCCACGTCAGGATCGTAGATCTTAATTTGTTTGTTCTTGCCCGTTTGGGTTATTTCGTTAAATATAGATACCCACCTGCCATCTATGTGGCCGTATGCATCCAGCACATTTTCCCCAATGTTAGAAGTAAAGTCTTTTTGCGTAATTTTTTCGTATGCCGGGCTTACCTTCTCGTATTTAAAGCCTATGGCCTCCCCATTTTCGCCGTAAATCATTTTCAGCAGTGCAAAACCCTGGTTCATGTTTTCGAACAAAAGCCTGAAATCGTCTTCGTTTTTTTCTGCAAGCGATTTTGCATTTTTAAGTTCGCCCAATGATTTTTCCCTTTCTGTAATGTCCCTGATTATGCCCAAATGCCCAATCCATTCGCCTTGTGCATTGTGCAGTTTGGTAACATATGTTTCGCCAGGGAAAATTTTGTTTTCGGAATTTAAAAAATAATATTTCTCGTTTTGTATTATACCTGTCCTTATCCTTTTCCCAATTTCGTCATAAGCGTTGTTGTGGGCATATATTATTTTTGAGTTTTTCCCAATCAATTCATTTTTCCCATAGCCAAATGTCTTTGTAAGCCCGTTGTTTACGAGTTTGATTTCTCTTGATGTGTCGGTAATTATAATCGCATCTTCAATGGTATTGAACATATTTTCGAACAGCAGTTTTTGTTCCAGGAACTCTGCCTCAGTAGACTTTAGGTCGCTAATGTCTTGTATTACCCCATAAAGTTTGGATATTTTCCCGTTTTTGCCTTTTTGGCAGAATGATTTTGCCCTTGTCCAAACAGTACTGCCGTTGCGGCCGAAAATCCGCAACTGTATGTCGAAAGGAGTGCCTTCTGTTTTTAAAATCTGTATTGAGCTGTTGAACAGCCCAATATCTCCAGGATGTATGTGGGCTTTTTGTTTTTTGTAAGCCAAAGGCCCTTCTTCGGGGGGGATACCGTATAATTTGAACATTTCATCGGACCAAAACAATTCCTGTTTGTCCAGATCAAAATTCCAGTAAGCAAGCTTTGCCGTGCTTTGGGCAAGCAACAACTGCTGGTTTAGGTTGAGTATGTGAGCTTCGTACTTTTTCCGTTCAGTTATGTCCTCCCCCGAACCAAAAGTGCCTGTTATGTTCCCTTCCTGATCGTAAAGGATGGTGTTGTGCCAAAGGATTGTTTTTATTTCACCCGGCTTGGTCACAACTTCGCCCTCTATATTGGTATAATTTATATTTTCTTTTACTATTTTGTTAAATACTGTTTTTACCACTTCCCTTGAACCTGTGGGCACGCATTTCGAAAACCAATCTTCCCCGATCAGTTCATCGCCCGAATAGCACAGCAATTTTTTGCCGCTTTCGTTTATCATTGCAATTTTCCCGTCAAGATCGAGCGACAAAATAATTTCGGACGACAGGTCGAGGTATCTTTCAACTGTTTCTTTGCTTTCTTTTAGTTGGTTTTCTCTCTCTTTAAGCTTTTCATTCTTTTCTTGCAGTTGAAGGTTGGCAGCAATAAGCTGCTTGTTTATTGCCCGTAAGCGTTCGTCTTTTTCTATTATCTGCTTATTTAGCAATTCTTGTTTTTCCTCGGCAAGCTTCCTCTCCGTAATATCCTCAATTATGCCATTGAGCCGAACGCATTTCCCGTCCCTAAATTCCGGGATCCCTATTTTGTTTATCCACCGTTGTTTTCCTTTTGCAGTTGTAAGCAGGAACTCCAAATTGAACGATGCCCCATTTTGGATTGCCTTGCCCAGCACTTCGTTAAGTTTCTCTTGCTGTTCTGGGGAGTAAAAATCCATTATCCCTTCAAATGTCGGGGTGAAATCATCTCCAACTTCGTAAATCCTTTTTGTTATTCCGGTCCAGCCTATACCGTTTGTTTCAAAGTCTACGTCCCAGCCCCCAATGTTTGCTATGTCAACGGTGTTTTGTATCAACAAACTTTGTTGCCTAAGTTTTTCTTCTGTGTTTACGAGCCTGGTAACATCGAGGAATGTCGACAAAATGCCAGTTGGCGTGTTGCTTTTTCCCGAAAACTTAGGGAATGCATTGGCAATTACCCATATAAAATTGTCTCCAGGTGTTTTTTTTATGCCCACCAAAAAATTTTCGGCCTTTTCCCCTGTCCTTAAGGCAATGGCCCCGGGGTTGTTTTCGAGCGACAATGATTTTTTGTTTTTATCGAAAAAAAGCCAGCCCATCTTGGTGATTTTTTTCCCCAATATGTCTTTCTCTTTTACCCCGAATATTTTTTCTGCACCTGAGTTTATCGAAATTATTTCTCTTTCGGGGGTTTGGTGCAACACTGCCTGGGTGAGGTTTCCGTAAAGCTCTCCATATTTGCTTTCGCTTTCTTTCAATGATTTCGTTGCCTGCCCTAATTTCGCCTGTTTCTCTAATGTAATGCACGTACGTTTTAATTTTTCCGCCAGCAAGTCAACAAAACCTGTTGTTTTCCTGATTGAGTCGGCTGCCCCCATGTGCATCATTTGCAGCACAATTTTGGGCGAACAGTCTGCCAGCAGTACGAAAAACACAGGTGTTTTTTTATATGTCTGGGCAAACCTGTCCAAAAACACGCTGGTGGGCATGTCTGGCAACTCGTTGTCTATTATGAATATTTCGTTGTCGTTGCCGGTAGTTTTCAGCAATGCCTCTTCACCCGATGATGTAAACCGGACCTTAAACCCTTCGCTTTCCAGCCTTTTGTTTAGTTCATTGGCAATTTTTAGACCTTCCCCAACAATAGTTATATTAAAAAGTCCTAAGAAATTATACTCGTTTGTTTTACGGGCATCCATTAATGATTCTTTAATTGTGTGGCTTAATTATTTTTGTCATTTTTCTCATTAGGCACAATAATCCCGTTGGCACAACGTTTAAAAGTTGTTTCTGCATTTAATTATTATGCCCCCGATAAAAAAAACATGAACGTATCTAAGATTGGCCGCAAAGGTTTGTGTGTGCAAGGTAAGTATTTTTTATAGGTGAGAGTATTTGTCAACATACATTCATCTAAATTTTACCAATTCGTTAACACCAATCACAGGATTTAGGTAAAAGCATGTGCCTTCTTTATTTGTTTCCATGGTTATTACATCCATTGCAACGAAATTGCTTAAGACCTCAACTGCTTTTCTCCTGGGGATATGTGCAAGCCTGATGAATTTCGAGAAAGTTATTTCCCTATGCTTCCGGAGGTAGTCTATTAAAAATTTTTCGTCATCGGAATAGGAAAAATAGATCCCTTTTGTGCTGTTTTGTTTTTTCCATACTTCTACCTGTATCCTGTGCGCAAGTATGTTTTCATCTTTTATCCTTATGTATGCTAGCCATTTGCCGTTTCCTTCTTTTACAAAATGAGGTTTGTCCTTGCTGGCTTCAACCCAAATTTCGAGTACGGTCTTCCCTTCCGATCGTAATTGCTTTGTGGTAAAACCAATAGGGGGCTTGCTATAAATTTTGGCGGCAGCCTCTACCATGTAGAATTCTTCATCGGTGCTTATGCCAACAATTTTGCCGTTGTCTTTAACGCCAATTAGCAACCTCCCGCCATCGGTATTGGCGAATGCCACAAGCGATTTTGCGATTTTTCTCGAATCGTTTATGCAGTATTTGAAATCCTGCTGCTGGTGTTCCCCTTCCCCTATTAATTTGTTTAAATAAATGTTCAAAATTCAGATTATTAGATTGTTAGGTTTTTAGAAACGAGACACAAGGCAAGTAGCAAGTTGTAGATAGTTTGTACTATGTTGAGGAAGCCCTTCCTCGCTTCTTTTTTCTCATCGTCTCATTTCTCAAAATCTCACGGTCTGTTTTTAAACCTCAATCCCAAAAATCACGCGTGCCAGATACCCCAGCCCAAACGAGATCAGCCCCACTACAGTGCTTAATGCCACCATCTCCCAAAAACGTTTCCTGAAAGGTTGTTCGTTTGCCACCGATATGTAGTAAGTAAAAAGGAACACTATGAAAATTGAGTCTAAAACCGCCACCGCCAAGCTTATAAACGGCGATTCAAAAATAAAATAAGGGGCAACGAGGAAAATAACTGCAAAAACATATGCAATGCCGGTAAATACAGCCGATTTGACCGCACCGTCTTCCTTGCCTTCCGATTTGTTTGAAAGGTATTCTGATGATGACATCGAGAGTGCCCCGGCTATGCCTGTTATAATGCCCGCCATGGCAACGAGTTTGTTGTTTTGAAGGGCGAACGTAAGCCCTGCCAGCGTCCCCAGTATTTCTACCAGTGCATCGTTCAGCCCAAGCACAATAGAACCTATGTATTTTAGGTGGTCTTCGTCTATCAATGCTATAAGTTCGTTCTCGTGCCTGTTCTCGTCCTCGCTGATTTTTGTCGCCTCGGGTATTTCTTCGGCAATTCCGGTATAGTTTATTTGGGCACGCTCTTCTCCTTTTTCCATTAGCTTCAGCCCAAAAGTCAGCCCAAAAACCCGTGAGATCCAATAGTATCTTTTTATGTCCCATTTGCTGGGGGCAAGCTCCCTTTCAGAATATTTCATCCATATTTTATAATGCCCCAATTCGTCTTCTGCAATCTGAGACAAGACCTTCTTGTTTAACTCGTTCTTGGTTTTTTGCGCAAGGCGTTTGTATATGTGGTACTCTGTTATTTCAGCCCTTTGGGCTTTAATTATTTGTGAGCGTACCAACGGAGAGAGTGTTCCCATTTTTTTGTTTCAGTTTATTTTATCCCTCAAAAATAACAATTACAGGTAATTCATTATTGAATATCCCTGCAATACCACTATTTTTAACCTGTATTTCTCACATGACCTTAGGTTTTAAGCGCGGGAGACCAGCAAAAAAACTGCGCAAAACCAAAAGTAAATTATTCACGCGCGCCGTTTTTGTAGTTGCATTAATTGCCCCGGTATCCATGCAGGGAGAGACAGCTATGCGCCACGCGGAGACGGATATATTAGAGGAGGCTTTTACGAAGCTTTTTAGCCAGTTTTTTACCACGTGCAAGTATACCTGCCGTGGCACGATATTCCATCTCTTGTTCTATAGAAGCCAGTACTTCGGGCTTTAAGCCCGGTTCTTTCTCTGAAATATTATACAAAATTTGCATGGCGTGCACACGTACAGCAGGCGGTTCTTCCGATGCCATTGTTGAAAAACAATAATCAAGCAGGAATCCAAAATGCCTTTCAGGTATCTCATTCATACTTAGCAACTTTAGGAAATGTCGCTTTTTGCTGCTGTTTCTTTCAGTCTCCAACCGTTCGGCAATCCTATCAATGTAAGGCAAAATAAGTTCCGGGCAACCGTCATGTATTTTATCTACAAGATAGGCTGCCCTCCATGATTTTTTTTCAGTATCATAAAGGGCAATTTCCATTAACGATGAAAAAAGTCCAGCATTACTGATAAATTCCCGGATCACCAAATTTATGTTTTCCCACGAATCTATAATTTCAATTAATTTCTCTCTTTCCATAAAAAAACGTCATACGCCATGAACTTGGGGATATTAAAAAAACACCTTGGGGAATAAATGGACAAGCCCAGACAAAATAGCTGCCCATCCTATAATAGACAAAATCATATAAAAAACTATAAACCGCCGCCGCGAATAATATTTATTTGCAAGGAATGCGCCCACCGGGATGGTCAACAATACAGGGGTAGTAACAATAATGCCCCAAAAACCATAAGAATACCTTAGGCGGGCTATCAACCGGTTCCGTTTTGTAAATATCCTTTTATGCTTTTTGTCCTGGTCTATTCTTGCAGGATCGGATCTTTTTTCCCGGGATCTGGAACTTACAGGGATTAACGTATGGATATATGGCAGGATACGGTGATATATCCGGACTGCACGCCTGCTAAAGTAATAGAAAAACAAAAAACCACCAATGCCGCCAATCAAAACGGCTATTACAGCCTGCTTGTAATCAAGGCCTATAATCATGGCATAAGGCAATGTTAAAAAATATTTTACCGATGCCAACAGTACAACGTGAATAATTTTTATGGCCATTTCCTGAACTAAAGTCTAACACTAAACGCCAAAAATTGCAAATTGTTTCAGGGCAAAGTTAAAATATTGTTTTCTTATAACAAAAGGGACGGTCATATGTTGAAGCGGAAAGCAACTTCCAACTTAAAAGTGTTGTAATTATAGTCTCCCCAACCGGTCTTATATTCCAATTTCCAGTCAAACCTTTCGCCTTCTTTTATAAATTTCAACCTGTATACGATTGGATCATTGTATCCTTTTTCTCCTATGAAATTATAGGCATCATAACCCGTATAACCCCCAATTTCATTGGCCAAAGCAAAACCCCGGTGTTTGATTTTGACACCTGCCCCAAACAGCGGTCCTTCGTCCTGCGCCATTTCAACTTTATTGGTTTGCCACTCATAGAAACCACCCATCCCGGCAATTCTTATTTCATCAAAAAAAAAGCTGCGGGGGTAGAAACTTTTCCCTAACGAAAAATAAAAATAGTGTGCCATACCATCGGTGTAACGGGCGTGCAGTATTGCACCGGTTGTTGTTTTTATGGAATAGTTCAGGACAATATCAGGCCATCCCCCGCAATCTCCCAGTATTTGGACAAATGTACTGACCCACAAGTCACCTCCAGAGGTTTGCCAACCTTCGTCATCGTAATAAATTTGTCGGTAGTTGCGTACTTCGTTGTTCATGTGAAAAGTTTCTGTAGGAAATCCCCACGCCTTAATTGCTACTTTTTTAGGGACAACAGTCCACTGAAAAGCCATGTACGAATTTAAGGCTGTGTCCCCTTTCATAAAGTGAGCATGGATACCTGTCTCAAAAGCAGAATTAGATCCAATTTCAGCATAATCCATTTCCGGGACAGGCAAAGCATTTGGCCCCATTTTCCCTGGCGCCACCTGAATCCATTTGCTGATATGGTTACTGCCATAATTTACCCAGTCGCTGGTGCTGCGGCTTTGACTAAAAGCAGGGGGGAAAGAAAACAAAAAGAACAATAAAAACGATGTTCGCATTTTAATTGGCAATTAATACCTAAACCGAGTCCTGTATCTGCAATACAAGTTATTGATTTTGGGACTAAAATTCAAGAAAAAACCTCCGTCTTTGCTTTCAATCTTTTATTTTTACAGCCCAAAAACCGAAAAGGATGAGCAATAAAATACCGGCAACAGAACTGGAAATGCGGATGGACAAATTCCGCCGGCTTATGGACGAACAGCACCCTGACTGGGAAATGGCCGTTATTTTCAGCAAAATAAACCTTCTTTATTTCACAGGATCTATGCCTGGGGGGATGTTAATAATCGAACGCGAAAAAGGTGCTACCTTATGGGCACGTCATGGTTATGAACGCGCATTGGAAGAATCGGCATTTCCTACGATAAAACCTATGCACAGTTACCGCGATGCCGCCCCCGCATACTCGCAAATCCCCAAAGAGGCTTACCTCGAAACCGAATTTGTGCCGTTAGCGATGTTTCAGCGTTTCCAGAAACATTTCCCGGTTACGTCCTGTAAACCTCTCGATTCCCAAATTGCCCAGGCCCGCTCGGTAAAGAGTAACTGGGAGCTGGATTGCATGGAAAGGGCCGCTGCAATACACCAAAGGGTACTTGAAGAACGTGTCCCCGGGTTGTTGAGGGAAGGGATGTCTGAAACCGACTTAGCTGCCGAGGTGTACTCCATAATGGTAAAAGAAGGGCACCAGGGATCTGTCCGTTTTGGGATGCACGACACAGAAATGGCACTGGGGCAACTAGGCTTTGGGGAAAGCTCGTTGTATCCGACCAATTTCGACGGGCCAGGGGGCAACCTGGGGCAGAACCCCGCTGTCCCCAGCTTCGGAAACCGGGAAAGAAAACTGAAAAAGGGAGATCTGGTATTCATTGACGTGGCAGTAGCAGTAAACGGCTACCATTCAGACAAAACCATGACCTATATGTTTGGGCAACCTGTTTCTGAAGAAGCACAAATTGGGCACAGGCAATGTGTCGACATCCAAAACCGTATTGCAGAAAACCTCAAGCCCGGCAATACGCCCGAACATATCTATGAAAATATCATGGGCGGGCTCAATCCCGGATTTAAAAAAAATTTCATGGGTTTTAAAAACCGCCAGGTAAAATTTTTGGGGCATGCCATAGGTTTGTCAATTGACGAATACCCTGTATTGGCAAAAGGCTTTAAAGCCCCGCTGGAAAATAATATGGTATTTGCCGTAGAACCCAAAAAAGGCATTGCAGGCGTTGGCATGGTCGGCATAGAAAACACTTTTGTGGTAACCCCAGATGGAGGCAGGTGCATTACCGGCACAAACCCAGGGTTAATTTTTGTTAAATAGCCCACAATGTTATCAATCTTAATGCCCTTTTAAACGGCCTTACCCCTGCAATATGGGGAAGAGGGGATATTTTTCGGTGGCTTTTATTTCAAAAAATGCAAGGCAATAATCTCCTTTTTTTTTACTAATTTTGGCGACTTAAATTGATTTAAAATCCGCACAGCGGATGGTTGCAACTATTTGGGGTTTTAAATTTAACTTATAAATTGTGGAAAGATCAAAACTTACGATACCCTCTCTGATAAACGAGTCAATAAGAAAATTTCCCGACAGGACTTCTATTGTATTTGTGGGCGAAGAAAACTACACCTACAAACAAATGGGGGAAGACATTGGCAAGCTATCAGGATTATTACGAGGATTGGGGGTTTCAAAAGGCGACAAAGTCGCCATTTTAAGCACAAACATGCCCAACTGGGGCGTGGCTTTTTTTGCAATATCAAGCGTGGGGGCAATAGCTGTCCCAATACTACCCGATTTTCACGAGAATGAGATAAAATCAATTATCGAACACTCCGAGGCAAAGCTCCTTTTTGTTTCTGAAAAATTATATAAAAACGTTTCCGAAGAAACATCCGGGCTGCTCGAAAAACTTATATTGCTCGACAACTTTGCCATTATACCCAAAGGGACAAAAGAAGAAAACATTGGTGCGTTGAGTTCGGCCATGCCAGGCATTGCGCCCGAAATTGACAAGACAGAGGTTGAAGAGGACGATTTGGCAACAATAATATATACTTCCGGCACAACCGGAAGCTCTAAAGGCGTGATGCTCACTCACCGCAACCTGGCATGGACCGCGCAACAATGCTATACATTACAGGAAGTGAACGAGACCGACAGGTTCTTGTCCGTTTTGCCATTGTCGCACACATTCGAAAACACCATTAGCTTTTTGTTCCCTTTAAGGCAGGGCGCATCGGTACACTATTTGCGCAAGCCACCTGTGCCATCGGTTTTGTTACCGGCATTCCAAACGGTGAAACCGACACTGATGCTTATAGTCCCGTTGATTATAGAGAAAGTTTTTAACTCGAAAATACAACCCGAATTTCAAAAAAATATAGCGATAAGGGTTCTTTATTCATTCCCGCCTACAAGAAAAATATTGAACAGGGTTGCCGCATCAAAGTTGCACAAGATGTTTGGAGGGCATTTGCGTTTCTTCGGGATTGGCGGAGCAAGGCTAAACCCTACGGTCGAGCGGTTCCTAAAAGAAGGCAAATTCCCATATGCCATCGGATACGGGCTGACCGAAACCTCTCCCCTATTGGCAGGCGCAGTTGGTAAAAACACGCGGATAGGCACTACCGGACCTGTTTTGCAAGGTGTTGACATTCGCATTGCCGGGGCAGACAAGCTTACTGGCGAAGGGGAAATACAGGCAAAAGGGCCAAACGTAATGAAAGGCTATTACAAATCGCCAGATCTCACAAAAGACGTATTCACCGAAGATGGCTGGTTCAAAACCGGGGACAGGGGGCGTTTCGACAAAAACAATTTCCTTTATATAAAAGGCCGCATCAAGACAATGATTGTTGGCGCCAGCGGAGAAAACATTTACCCGGAAGAAATTGAATCGGTGATAAACAAAATGAGGTTCGTTTTGGAGTCGTTGGTTGTTGAGAAAAAAGGCAAATTGGTAGCAATGATACACCTCAACATGGAAGAAGTGGAACAAAACTTCAAATCACTGAAAGCAGAAGCACAACACTTCATCCAAGAAAAAGCAGATGAAGTACTCAGGGAAATACAAATAAAAGTAAACGGAGAAGTAAATAAATTTTCGAGGATACAACAAGTTGTCTTGCAACCTATTCCTTTTGAAAGGACACCCACAAAAAAAATAAAACGTTTTTTATACGTTTAGCTTAAAATATATATGAAAATGGGAAGTCATTTTAATGGCTTTCCATTTTTGTGTTTACAGGTGAGCATAAATTTGTTAATTTTACAGATTCAAAATTCAATGTGAATGGTAACCGAATCGAGATATAGTGCGAGAGGGGTTTCAGCATCCAAAGAAGATGTGCACGAAGCCATAAAAAATGTTGACAAAGGACTGTTCCCCAAGGCTTTTTGCAAAATAACACCCGATATTTTAGGTGGTGACCCGCAATGGTGCAACATCATGCACGCCGACGGGGCAGGCACAAAGTCGGCACTGGCATATATGTACTGGAAAGAAACAGGCGACCTCTCGGTTTGGAAAGGCATTGCACAAGACGCACTTATAATGAACGTTGACGACCTGCTTTGCGTAGGTGCAACCGACAACATACTTGTTTCTTCGACCATTGGGAGGAACAAAAACAACATCCCCGGCGAAGTGATTTCTGCCATAATAAACGGCACAGAAGAATTGCTTGCAAACTTGCGGGAAATGGGCATGAACATATATTCCACCGGGGGAGAAACTGCCGATGTGGGAGACTTGGTGAGGACAATTATTGTTGACTCGACGGTAACCTGCCGCATGAAACGCAAAGACGTTATCTCTGCCGACCAAATTAAAGCAGGCAACGTAATTGTCGGGCTTTCGTCATCGGGACAGGCTAGCTACGAAACCGGATATAACGGCGGCATGGGCAGCAACGGGCTGACATCTGCACGTCACGACGTATTTGCAAAATACCTAGCCGAAAAATACCCGGAAAGTTTCGACCCGGCAGTGCCAATGGACTTGGTTTACTCCGGCACAAAAAAACTTACCGACAAAATAGAAGGGCTGGGCATTGATGCCGGGAAACTGGTACTTTCGCCAACACGCACCTATGCTCCTGTAGTCAAAAAAATACTTGAAAAACACAGGGACAAAATTTCGGGCATGATACATTGTTCGGGCGGGGCGCAAACCAAAGTCCTGCATTTTGTCGAGAACGCACACGTGATAAAAAACAATATGTTCCCGGTGCCGCCGCTGTTCAAACTGATACACGAACAGTCCGGCACAAGCTGGAAAGAAATGTACAAGGTGTTCAACATGGGCCACCGCTTCGAAATATATTGTGGCGAAGATGTTGCCGATGAAATAATTAAAATATCGGAATCGTTCAATATAGATGCACAAATAATAGGAAGGGCCGAACCTTTCGAAGGCAAGAAACTTACGGTTGTTTCGGAAGAGGGTGAATTTGTTTATTGATTTCATAAAGAAGGGCTTATTGTCAATAATATAAGGGAACGTATTGTCGGGATTACAATTGAAAAGAATTGTATATTTGTTTTACAATGACGAACAAAGAATACATATTGTCAGCGATTAAGCAGCACAAAGTAAAACTAGAGGGTTTTGGGGTGTCAAAGATCGGACTTTTTGGTTCATATCTGAGAGGGGAGCAATCAAAGAAAAGCGACATAGACATACTCGTTGAATTTGAAGAAGACAAAGAAACTTTTGACAATTACATGTCAGTTTACGATATTATTGAAAATATTTTTTCAAATGAAAAAGTTGATATTGTAACCAAGAATGGATTGAGTCCATATATTGGACCTAGAATCCTAAAAGAGGTAATGTATGCATAAAGATCCGATAGAATATTTAAGACATATTTTTGACGAATGTAAATATATCAAATCAGTAATCACCCCCGAACTTGAAAAAAATGATTTCATAGAGGATGAAACGCTAAAGCGTGCTGTTATTCGGAGCCTTGAAATTATAGGGGAAGCAACAAAAAAAATAACAGCAGACGTAAAATATAGCTGGGGATCAATCTCGTGGAAAAACATGGCAGGGATGCGCGACAGGTTAATCCACGATTATATGGGAGTTAATTATTCAATTGTGTGGGATGTGGCGAAGAACAAAATCCCCGAATTGTACGAACAGATACAAGAAGTAATAGAAAGTGAGTCAAATAAATAGAAATGGCACAATACGCATTATTAGAAAAGTTTGAAACGATAAAGCACCGTTTTGCGGAAATGGAACAGCAAATTACCGATCCTGCGGTGATTGCCGACATGAAACGTTACGTGAAACTGAACCAGGAATACAAAAACCTGCAAAAACTGGTGGCTAAATTCCAGGAATACAAAAACCTCGTTGACAACATCGAAACAGGGAAGGAAATGTTGGCAGAGGAAAGCGACGAGGAAATGAGGGAAATGGCCAGGGAAGAAATAGAGGAATCAGAGAAAAAAATACCTGCGACAGAAAAAGAGATAAAACTATTGCTGGTCCCGGCAGATCCTGAAGACATCAAAAACGCCATCATAGAAATAAGGGCAGGCACAGGAGGAGACGAAGCCAGTATTTTTGCGGGCGACCTTTTCCGCATGTACACAAAATTCTGCGAGAAAAAAGGATGGCGCATGGAAATTACCAACGCCAACGAAGGCACAGCCGGGGGCTTCAAGGAAATTGTCGCCAACGTTACGGGCGAAGGCGTTTACGGAGTATTGAAATATGAATCGGGCGTGCACCGCGTACAGAGAGTGCCGCAAACCGAAACACAAGGGCGCGTACATACCTCTGCTGCTACAGTAGCAGTACTCCCCGAAGCCGATGAATTTGACGTAGAACTCCGGAACGAAGACATCCGCCGCGACGAATATTGCTCGTCAGGTCCGGGCGGGCAGTCGGTAAACACAACCTATTCTGCCATCCGCCTGACGCACATCCCAACAGGTATGGTGGTTACCTGCCAAGACCAAAAATCGAAGTTGAAAAACCTCGACAAAGCAATGGCAGAGCTCCGCACAAGGTTGTACAACATGGAGTACCAGAAATACATCGACGAAATATCTACAAAAAGGAAAACCATGGTCTCCACTGGCGACCGTTCGGCAAAGATACGCACCTACAACTGGCCTCAGGGCCGTGTCACCGACCATCGAATCAACCTGACGATGTACAACCTACAGGCAATAATAAACGGAGAGATAGATGAAATCATCGAAAAACTGATGATAGAAGAAAATGCAGAGAAACTGAAAGAAGCGGAGATTTAAAAATGTTTTTGAATTTAGTCCCGTTTTTACCTATTTTTGAATAAAAGAAATACAATGGCTTATATTTCAGAAAGAATAGTTATTGATGAAAAAATCTGTAATGGCAAACCTACCATAAAAGGATCCAGGATTACAGTACAGTCGATATTGGAATATCTATCTGCCGGGGATTCTAAAGAAGAAATCCTTGAACAATTTCCAAAATTAGAACCAGGAGACATTCAAGCATCGTTGAAATTTGCCGCAGTCTTAATGGGGAGGAATTACTCGATAAAACCTGTTGCATAATGCCTAAGTACATAGTCGACGAAAATCTACCCTATTATTTCGGGCTATGGCACAATAACGAATTTATCCATGTACTCGACATCCCAGAAATAAAGACCGATGAAGAAATATGGGATTACGCAAAAGCGAATAACCTAATTATAATAACAAAAGATGCTGACTTTTCAAACAAAATAATGTTTTCCCCCCCTCCGCCAAAAGTAATCCACCTGAAAATAGGCAACCTTAAACTTAAAGAGTTACATCATTTTTTAAACAAGACATGGCCTTTTATTGAAGAAGAGGTAAAAAATCATAAGTTAGTAAATATTTATCCTGACAGGATAGAGTCATTTGAATAAATTATGGACAGCAAACAACTTTTCGAGCAGATACAAAAGAAACGCAGTTTCCTATGTGTGGGGCTGGACACCGACATTGTAAAAATACCTAAACATTTGTTGGACACATCGGATCCGGTTTTTTCCTTCAACAAAGAAATTATCGATGCGACAGCAGAATTTTCAGTGGCATACAAGCCAAACCTCGCTTTTTACGAAAGCCTTGGCTGGCAAGGTTGGGAAAGCCTCGAAAAAACAGTGATGTACATAAGATCGAAACACCCCGATATTTTCCTTATCGCGGACGCAAAGCGCGGCGACATAGGGAATACGTCCAATTTGTATGCGCGCACTTTTTTCGACCGCCTCGACTTCGATGCCGTTACAGTTGCCCCCTACATGGGAGAAGACTCTGTGAAACCTTTTATGACCTACCTCGGCAAATGGGTGATATTGCTGGCACTTACATCTAACAAAGGTGCTTTCGATTTCCAGTTCATAAAAGACGGAAAAACAGGCGGCCAGTTGTTCGAAACCGTTTTGAAAACTTCGCAAAACTGGGGCGATGCCGAAAATATGATGTACGTAGTTGGTGCCACAAAAGCCGAAAAACTTAAAGAAATACGTGAAATAGTACCTGATCATTTCCTTTTGGTCCCCGGTGTTGGCGCACAGGGGGGAAGCCTCGAAGATGTGGCAAAAAACGGCATGAACAGCAAATGCGGGCTACTGGTAAATTCTTCGCGGGGGATAATATACGCCTCTACAGATGTTGACTTTGCCGAAAAAGCAAAAGATGCGGCAAAGACCGTACAGCAAGAAATGGAAGGGCTTTTAAAAGAAGCCGGGCTGGTTTAATATAAACCTGCAATGCGTTATATTTGTTTGCTGATCCCAAAACAAAATCCTTATAAGTTGAACCATTGGGGCAAATAAAACAAAAGGGTGCATGATAAACAAGCACCCTTTGAATTATATAACATATATATTAAGCAGGCATATCAGGCAAACTCCAAGGCTTGCGGTAAGTGTGCTTAATTAGTTCAGCAGCAAATTCTTTTGCCGGCACTGGGTCTGTCCATGTTTTATTAAATGTTGGATGCCCGTCGTGTATTGTGAACCCATCTTTTATAACTGTTTTGATGGTTTCGTCATCAGTTAAGTTGGTGAAGTTCATGTTGTCCCCATCCCAGTCTAGTTCTTTGTTCAAAGATTGAAGACGGACAGCAAGGACACCCATAACTACCATTTCGTTAAACGGACCTGCTTCGCAGAAGTCTGAAGCCGTTTTAACACGGTTCTCCGGGCTTTCTTTACAAGCGCGGGCCCAATCCATTTCGTGGCTTGTTTCGACCCTGCGGCGGAATTTTGGGGCATCAGGCACACGTCCAGACAGCAACCATGGATCTTTGCCATAGCAACCGCAAACCAGTTTGTCTTTTGTCCCGTGGAAAATTACGCAACCGCCACTATTGTTCGGGTTCTTACCATCAGGCCATCCTTCGGGAAGCATTGGTTTGATCCCTCCATCGTACCAGTAAACATCTACTTCAGGAAGCATGGCATTTCTTTTTAATTTCCATGGTTTCTCAGAATTAGGTTTACGGGCAGGGTAGGTAAGTTTTACCGATTGTGCCGTTGGCGCACAGTCTTGCAATAATAAAGTTGAGTTCCCCTGTGCGTGTATTGGGTAACCTAAGTCAAGCCCAACAAAAACAGGATGAAGGATGTGGCATGCCATATCGCCAAGTGCGCCAGTACCATAATCCCACCAGCCACGCCAGTTCCACGGATGATAAATCTGGTTGAACGGACGCATTTTTGCAGGACCTGTAAACAAATCCCAGTCTAATGTATCCGGCACCCAATCGCCCCTTTCGGGAGTGTTTAGACCTTGCGGCCAAATAGGACGGTCGGTGAAAGCCTCGACTTTGGTTATTTCGCCAATTTCACCATTGGCAATCCACTCTGTGGTTAAGTTTACGCCTTCGCCCGAAGAACCTTGGTTGCCCATCTGGGTTGCCACTTTATGTTTTGCGGCAAGTTTGGTCAGCAACCTTGATTCGTAAACAGTGTGGGTCAATGGTTTTTGAACATAAACATGTTTGCCCATTGTCATGGCATGGGCTGCAATTATGGCATGGGTGTGGTCTGCTGTTGCAACTACAACTGCATCAATGCTTTTCCCCACCTTATCATACATTTCACGCCAGTCTTTGTATTGTTTTGCCCGGGGATGGGCTTTAAAAACCGGGGCAGCATATTTCCAGTCAACATCGCAAAGTGCAAATATGTTTTCGTCCGCCAGGTTTTTGATATTAGAGTTCCCCATTCCCCCTATACCAACAGCAGCAATGTTCAGCTTGTCGCTTGGTGCTTTATGCCCTAATCCGGCAACAGCTTGCCTGGGCACAATTGTGATACCTGCAGCCACAGCTGCGGTGGTCCCAAGAAAAGACCTTCTTGAAACAGTTTTTTTATCAGAATTTTCCATAATAATTTGATGTTTTTAATTGGATAGGCATCCTCTTAATATAATGTTATTTTTCAAAAAATTGGTTAAATATAGTGATATTAACAGTTAGTTCAAAAATTCGCTTCTTGTTATTTAACAAGGACAGGATTCCAGATTTTACACCTCTTTAATTTTTTTTTGTCAACCATATGTTTTAAATTTATTACCGTTTATTAAAAGAACTATTTATTCGAAAAAAGTATTTAAAATGAACGATCAGCAAGAACATCCACAGACACCTCCGCCTAATTATCTGGTATGGGGTATTTTAACAACTATATTATGTTGTCTCCCTTTTGGGATAGTTTCAATAGTTTATGCCGCCCAGGTAAATTCCAAATGGATGGCAGGCGATTACGATGGCGCCCAAAGCTCAAGCCGGAATGCAAAAATATGGGCGTGGGTTTCGTTTGGCGTTGCAATTTTAGGAATAATTATCTGGGGCACCTTGGCTGTTTTAGGAGTCGTAGCCGGCACTTTCATGGAAGCTTTCAACTAAAAAATGAGGGCATTATTACGTGCCGGGCTGCTAACCGTAATTATGGGGTTGGCAGTCCTTTTTTTTGTTTTGGATCCTGTTAAAGATGCAATATTCCCACGTTGTGTTTTTTATTCGTTGACAGGTTACCATTGCCCTGGGTGTGGTTCGCAGCGGGCCATTCATAATTTGCTGCACTTAAACCTTTCCGGAGTTGTTAGTAATAATGCCTTATTGCTTCCTGCCACTTTATTGATTTTCTACCATTATGCCCGACCTCTTTTCAACCGGATATCTGCTCGTGAACTTCCTGATATTTTTTATCTCAAACAAACCCCATGGATTATATTTGCCATAATTATACTGTTTGGGATCTTACGCAATATCCCGTTTTTCCCGTTCTCAGTCCTGGCCCCGGGGTAATTTGCAATAATATTTTTTCAATTCAGTGTACTTTAATATTCAGGCAAGATACCCAAACATGAAAAGACTGTATGTTAGGCTATTGCTGAGTTTTAAAAAAAACCAAGGATGCCAAAACACCATATACTTGGTGTTAAAAATCAACACACAATTACTCAAATCTCTTAGGTAATTCATATTTTTGAAAAAGATTTATGAGTATAACTGAACAAAATATTGTTAGCGGCTTAATAAATGGGGAAGAAAATACATACATTCTACTATTTGATCAATATTATGTCCAGCTTTGTTCTTTTTCAAGGAAATATGTGGGGCGGAAAGACATTGCGGAAGAGATTGTTTCCGATGTGTTTTTTAAGCTTTGGGAAAATCGGGAAAACTTAAAAATAAGCACATCGCTAAGGGCGTATTTGTTCAAATCGACCCTGAACAATTCGCTGCTTTACTTGCGCAAACTGGAAAAAGAAAAAAAGCTGGAAGAATATTTCAGCGATGAAGCTGTTGACAATATCGAGTTCTCGTTTACCCAAGAAGAGTCGCCGGCAAACATAAAAGAAGGTTTGTTCCGGAACATAGAAGAAGCAATCGGGCAGTTGCCCCCACAACAACAAACTGCGTTTAAGCTAAAGCGTTTCGAAGGCAAAAAAACTAAAGAGATTGCAGAAACAATGGGGCTTTCGCCAAAAACCGTAGAAATGCACATTTCAAAGGCCATGCTCAACTTGCGAGAAAAATTAAAAAATTCAGCCCATTCTTTTTTGTTGTTCATGTTGCTGGGGGACAAAGGGGAAAGTGTCGGCTAAATATTCAATGGATAAAATCCCCAGCTCAAATCCATAAACCCAATAAAATTCACGACATACCCCATCTGAACTATAACATGTTTATTTATTGATAGTTGACCTACAGAGACACATAACGTTTTGCAACAAATTTTAACTTTTATTAAAAAAAAATTAACTTTCGATACAGGGATTTTTAATTTTCTGCATCATAGATAACGAACAGACTTTATATGAACTTTAACGAAGAAATACAAATATCGATAATCCGATTGTTCTCTGGTGAGGCCAAGCCTGACGAAAAAAAAGCGATCAGGGCTTGGTTGGGCCTTTCTTCCGATAACCACAAGCTATATAAAGAATTAAAAGAAATATGGTTGGCAAGCGGTATCGGCATCAATGCCGACAACTACGACATCAAGTCTGCCATACGTTCGTTCCGCAACAAAGTAGAAGCAAAAAAACGCAAAGAGGCAAAAAAAGTTTTCATATATAAAGCTTTAAAATATGCCGCCGTCATATTATTGGCCGTTTCCATACCATTGAGCTATTTTGCGGGGAAACGGACATCTCCAATAGATACATACTCGTCAATTTCCTGTGCCCATGGCGACAAGTCGATGATTTACCTGCCGGACAGCTCCAAGGTTTGGTTAAATGCCGGAAGTACGCTAAAATTCAACAACAATTTCAAAAAAGGCGAAAGGGAAGTTTTCCTTGACGGGGAAGCCTATTTCTCCGTCACAAAGGACAAGCGGAACCCATTCCGTGTAAACAGCGGGGACATAAATGTTGAGGTTTTCGGGACCGAGTTCAACCTAAAGGCATACCCCGACGAACCCAAAATTTCCACCACGCTTGTTGAAGGGAGCGTGAAAATAACAGGGGCGGCAAGCTCAACTTTCATAAGCCCGGGGCAAAAATTGACTTACGACAAACAAACAAAAAGAATGGCACTGTTCGAACTTGCCGACACCTCGCCTGAAACCGAGTGGAAAGACGGCAGACTGGTTTTCAGGAACGAATCGCTGGAAGGATTGGAGAAAAAACTTGAGCGTTGGTTCGATGTTGACATTATGCTTGCCGATGAAATGGTTAGAAACCGCAGGTACACAGGAATCCTGGAGAGGGAAAGCATACTGGAAGTAATGTCGTATTTCAGCCGGGCAAGATCCGTGGGTTATAAAATTGAAGGCAATAATGTAACTTTTTTTACAAAAAACGAATAAAACAAAAAATAGAAACCTAAAAAAGAGAGTATGAGATAAAAGAAAAAACACTATCCCAATTTACAAAAAGGAGGAAAGTCTCGCACACTTTCCCCCCTTGCTAAAGGTAAACCGAAGTTTAACAATTTTAAAAGCATTCAAAATTATGAAATTAAATCCAAATTTCCCACCCGTAAAACCGGGTGTGGTAACTAAAAAATTGTTTCTGATTATGAAATTAACATGGATCCTGACTTTTGCTTTTACTTTAAGTGTTTCTGCTTCCGTATGGTCGCAAAACGTGAAGATGGACGTAAAAGCAGAAAATTCCACTCTTCAAGAACTGTTTTCGCAAATTGAAGCGAAAAGCCAATACCGGTTTTTCTACAACAACGATGATGTTGACGTAAACCGGAAGATATCGGTAAAAATGGAAGACAAAACCATTGGTGATATTTTGACCCGGGTATTTGACGGGCTTCCATACACATTTTCGGAAGTTAACGACAACCTTATCCTCATTGAAAGGGAAAAAAGTTCTGTTGGGGGCGGCAAACTGTCTCCTGCCCAGCAAAAAAGCATTTCAGGGAAAGTGACAGACAAAAACGGAGAGCCGCTCCCCGGTGTTTCTATTGTAGTTAAAGGGACAACTAACGGCACGGTAACAAACCTTGACGGTGGATATACCCTCACAAACCTCCCCGAAAATGCCACATTGCAGTTTTCCTTCATTGGCATGAGGGCGCAAGAAGTAGCCGTAGGCAGCCAAAAGAGCATCAACGTAACGATGGAAGAAGAAACCATCGGCATTGAGGAAGTAGTTGCCGTTGGTTACGGCACCATGCGCAAACGCGACGTTACCGGCTCCATCTCGCAGGCAAAAGGCGACGAGTTGGCAAAAAGCCAAAGTTATAGCGCACTGGAAAACCTGAGGGGCAAAGTATCGGGGGTAAACATTTACTCCAACTCGTCTCAGCCCGGCGCATACCAGAGCCGCGTCATCATCAGGGGTATGTCAACCATTGACTCTTCGTCCGACCCATTGTATGTTGTTGACGGGGTTGTTATGGAAAACTTCAGCCTCATGAACCCTAACGACATAGAAAGGATAGAAGTGCTGAAAGACGCATCGGCAGCTGCCATTTACGGAGCAAGGGGCGCGAACGGGGTTATCCTTGTTACCACAAAACGCGGCAAAAAAGACGGCGAAGGCACAAGGATTAGCTACCAAGGCTCTTCGAGCGTGAGCACAGTTGCCCGCTACATGGACGTGTTGAACGCACAGGAATGGTGCGACGCCTTTATGCAGGGGCTTGCAAACGAAAACCAATACATGGGCTACAGCTGGTCGCTTGACCGTACAGACTGGTTCACCGACAGCAATTATTTTGACGCAAGCGGGAACCCTCTATACGACACAGACTGGCAGAAAGAAGCTACGCGTACAGCTTTCTCGCACAACCACCAGTTGAACATACAACAAGCAGGGAAAACATCTTCAACAGGTGCTTTCTTAAACTACACCGACCAACAGGGCGTGGTAAACAACACCTACAGCAAACGTTTGAACGCAAAACTTGCTTTCGATGGCGAACCTACCAAATGGCTTTCGACTGCTGTCAATTTAATGGTAAACCACTCCTGGGGACGCTACACTCCCGAAACAGGAGGTGGACAGGAAGCACGCCGTACTATGATCGAAATGTTGCCTTGGCTGCCAGTAAGGGATGCCGACGGGAATTACACGACTTCTTCAACCTCGTCTATGTCAGACACATTCGGCTTCGAAGGTATGTCGAACCCGGTAATGATTCTTGACCTGCAAAAAAGGATGAACTACAATACCCAAATATTCGGGAACGCAGCTTTTACCTTCCACTTATACGATGGGCTTGATTTGAAAACACAGTTTGGTATCGACAACCACAACAAAACAGGCAGGGGATATTCTTCAATATCGTTGAACAACATATCTATGCCGAACGGCTGGGCGTACATATCGCACGCAAACACCCTCTACTGGCAGGAAGAAACTTATTTGACCTATAAAAAAGTAATTGGCGAACACCGTTTGAATGCAATGGCAGGGCTTTCGTGGCAAGAACGCACCTACAATTACGACTATTCTTACACAGAAGGCTTCAGCGACGATTTCTATGAATGGAACAACATGGAGGCTGGCACAACGCCCGATTCCCCTGAGTCTGAATACAGCAACTGGGCAATGAACTCATACTTCTTGCGATTGGCATATACTTACAAAGACAAATATTCGGCAACCGTTACCGCACGTTATGATGGTTCTTCAAAATTCGGCGACAACAACAAATATGCATTCTTCCCATCGGCAGGTTTGGCGTGGAACGTTTCGCAGGAAGATTTCCTGAGCGACAACGAAACAATCAGCATGTTGAAATTACATACAAGTTATGGCTTGACAGGTAATTCGGAAATCGATCCTTACCAGTCTTTGGCATCGGTTGCTTCAGGCACTTTGCTCATGGACGGTTCAAGGGAGCCTTATTCTTACATAAGCTCAATTGCAAACCCCGACCTGAAGTGGGAAAAAACAGCTCAGTTTGACATTGGTTTTAACTTGGGCTTATTCGACAACAAATTGGATTTTGACATTGCTTACTATCACAAAAAAACAACCGATTTGCTGCTCGACTGCCCACTGCCGACATCTTCAGGCTATGAATCCATTTATAAAAACATTGGTTCTGTAAAAAACCAAGGGCTTGACATTATGGTGAACGCAACTCCCGTAAGGACAAGCGACTTTAGTTGGAACACCACCTTGAACCTGAACTTCAATAAAAACGAAATCCTCCACTTAGGGGAAAACGATGAAGACATAGAGCTGAACAGTTGGGTAGGTGGTTCTGAAAGTATATTGCGCGTAGGCGAAAACCTGAGCAGTTTCTACGGATACCGCAGGTTGGGGGTTTATACAACAGAAGACTATCAGGCAGGCGAATGCGAATTGAGCGACGTAGGCCGTGCAAAACGCACCGACACAAAAGAAATTATCGGCAAAGGTATGCCCGACTGGACAGGAAGTTTCATAAACACTTTCAACTATAAAAACTTTGACCTTACTGTTGACTTGCAATTTGTTTTGGGCGTTGAAACAATGCAACAGTTCTACCATTCAACCTACGACCGTTTTGGCATAACCAACGGTTTGAGCAACATCTTGTACGATGCTTACGACGGGACCAACCCCAATACCATGGAACAGGCCGTTTATCTATGCAATTCGGGACACGCAGGGCAAAACACAACTGTTGACTCGCAATGGATTGCCGATGGTTCTTACCTAAGGGCAAATATGATACAGTTTGGCTACAATTTCCCTAAAACTGTTGGGTTCTCAAATTTACGTTTATACGCAAGCGTGAACAATGCCTTCCTTATCTGTTCAAAAGATTTCAATGGCTACGATCCCGAATCGACCTCGCAGGGCGACAGCAACAAGTTTGGGCAGAACATGACATTCTTCGCATATCCAAGGGCAAGGACCTGGACTCTAGGGTTGAACGTAACATTTTAATTAACTAAAAAAGATAACTACGATGAAAAAGATAATAGTATTTTTATCACTGAGCCTTTTTTATTTGACATCATGCGACAAGTTCTTGGAAGAAAGCCCAAAATCGTCTTTGACCGATGTCGATTATTATAAAACAGAAGCTCAAGCAACAGAGAACGTAAACTTTCTATACTGGAACGGCGCGCCAAGGCGCATCTCTTACGCATCAAGTGCTTACATTGGACCAAAAGTGTCAGTTACGGGAATGCTTACCGGTTATTTCAGCAACAGCTACGAAGGGCAGGAAGTTGTGTGCAAATACTCGCGTTTATTGACCCGCCAGTCGCATACAAACGAAATATCCGCTACATCAGACGACATCTGGGACAATTGCTATGAGGCAATTAACGTAGCCAACAATGTCATAGCCAGTATCCCAAACATTGAAATGTCAACATCATCGGCTGACCAGTTGATGGCAGAAGCCAAATTTTTCAGGGCGTTCAACTATTTTTATTTGGTGAAAACATTTGGCGACGTGCCGTTGTTGCTCGAACCTTCGACGTTGGAAAATTTATACCCGGAAAGGACTGCTGCCGCTTCTGTTTATACACAGATTGAATCTGATTTGACCGATGCAGTAAGCGACCTTCCCGAAGAAACATTCTCGGCAAATGGCCACCGTATTACAAAATATGTGGCCGCCATGGCTTTGGCAGACGTGTATTTCCACCAAGGCGAATATGCAAACGCAAAAACATATGCCAAAATCGTTATAGACTCGCCACACTCGCTAACTGGCAACACCGACCTGGCAGACAACAGTGCATACAACAAATTGCGCTCTACCGATGATCTTGGCGAGGTTATATATTGCCAGGAATATGATGCAAGCATCCAAACAAGCAGCTGGTGGCCAACTTATGCGTTTTCTTCTTCTGCCACGGCAGTTTTTGGTACTTACTCGATATTTGAAAGGGTTTACGGCCCTATCGATCAATTCCTGAATGTTTACGAAAGCAACGACTTGCGTATCCAGCCCAACCAGTTTTTCCACTGGGATTACACAAACCCGGACAACAGCAAAACATGGACTGCACCCGATGGACAGGCAGGCTGCTGGTATTATTACGATGAAACAGCATTGCTTTCTACAGGAAACGGCACAAAAGACTGGAACTTCTACCGTTTGGCAGAAGCATACCTAGACTATGCCGAATCGCTTGCGCAAACTGACGGGGTGACTGATGAAGCTGCCACTTACCTCGCTAAAATCCAAGCCCGTGCAAATACCGAAGGAAAAACAGAGGCCGACATAAAAACAAGCTTGTTGGCTTTGTCGACCGATGATTTTATTGAAGCTTGCTGGACTGAAAGGCTGCGCGAGTTCCCATTGGAGTTCAAAATTTGGGACGACTGCGTGCGCACAATGAAATTCCCCGTAATCTCGGAAACAGAAGCAGGCAAAGTTACATACGTTGACCTGATTGGCGCAGAAAACGCTGCCGGGGCTACTTTCAAAGAAACCGACTTGGTATTCCCTATTTCGTTGAGCGAGCTGCAACGCAACCCGAACCTGACACAAAACACAGGGTATGCAACTAATTAGAGAAATCTTTGAAAAACAACATAGTTATTTTTAACAAAAAAGGAAGAGACTGCCTAAAAAGACAGTCTCTTTTCTTTTATGGTAAAATTGAATCTAATGTCTTCCAAAAAAGAAGGGATTTCACCAACCGACAGAATATGAGTATATTTGTAGTATAACAGAAACAGCAATAATATTAGGATTGTACCAATGTTCAAACGCAAAAAGGATATTTAATTGAACTAATTATTTATGGATAGCAATATACTTTTATATCAAACACCCGATGGGAATATTAAAATTGATGTTCAATTAGAGGATGAAACCGTTTGGATAAATAGTCAACAAATGGCGACATTATTTAATCGTGACGTTAAAACAATTGGAAAACACATCAATAACATTTTTGCAGAATTACAAGCAACAAACGGTCGATTAATGAAAAAGGACGACTGGATTCAAAAGCTTGATGATTTCCTAAAAATTAGTGAAAAGGAATTGTTAAAAAATGCAGGTAGTGTTAATCACCGACAAGCAATCGAGAAAGCAAATGCTGAATATGAAAAATACAGAGAAGCGGAAGACAAGAAATATATGTCAGATTTTGATAGAGAAATGCAAGAAATAATAACAAAAAATATTCATCAACAAAAGAAATAAAAAATGGCAAACAGGAGAGAATTTATAAAAACCGGGACACTAACAGTTGCCGGATTGACAATTGCGGGGACACAGGGACTTATGGCAACCTCTGGTAAAAGCAGTTATGTTCCTAACCGACCGGCAAAAGCCGACAGGAATTTCACCTCGGAAGCAGTAGAAACAACAATTACAAAAACAAAAGCAGCGATCAAAGATCCCAAGCTGGCATGGATGTTCGAAAACTGTTACCCCAACACACTTGACACTACTGTTGAGTTTGGCACTAAAAACGGCAAGCCCGACACCTTTGTGATAACCGGAGACATACACACCATGTGGCTGCGCGATTCCACAGCTCAGGTTTGGCCTTATTTGCCATTGTCGAAAAACGACAAAAAATTGCAAGAACTGATTGCCGGGGCAGTAAACAGGCAAACCCAATGCGTATTGCTTGACCCTTACGCAAACGCTTTCAACAAAGACGAACACAAAGAAAGCGAATGGATGAGCGACCACACCTACATGAAAGAAGGCTTGCACGAACGTAAATGGGAAATCGACTCGCTTTGCTACACCGTGCGGCTGGCATATAATTATTGGAAAACAACTGGAGACCCCTCTGTTTTCGACAGCGACTGGCAAAAGGCGGCAAAAAAAATAGTACAAACGTTTAAAGAGCAACAACGGAAAGGAGGTTCCGGCCCATATAAATTCGAACGTACCACCAACAGGCAACTGGACACAGTGTCGAACGGAGGCTGGGGACGACCGCTGAAACCTGTAGGACTTATCAATTCGACATTCCGCCCGTCTGACGATGCAACAACATATGGTTTCCTGATACCATCAAACCTGTTTGCGGTAACTTCGTTGAGGCAACTGGCGGAAATCAGTTTGAAAATCACAGGCGACAAGGCTTTTGCAAAAGAATGCAACAGCATGGCAGATGAAGTTGAAAATGCAATAAAAAAATATGCAATTGTAGAGCATCCCAAATACGGTAAGGTTTACGCATACGAAGTTGACGGCTTTGGCACGCACACCTTTATGGACGATGCAAACGTGCCCAGCTTGCTGGCATTGCCATACCTTGGGTTGGTCGACAATAACGACACCCTTTACCAGAACACAAGAAAACTTGTGTTGAGCGAAGACAACCCTTATTTTTTCAAAGGCAAAGCAGCCGAAGGGATTGGCGGGCCGCACATTGGTTACGACATGGTTTGGCCTATGGGCATTATAATGAGGGCAATAACCAGCTCCGATGACAAAGAAATTGCATGGTGCATAAAAACCCTACGCAATACAGACGCAAACACAGGGTTTATGCACGAGTCGTTCCACAAAGACGACCCCGATAATTTTACCCGCTCGTGGTTTGCTTGGGCAAACACGCTCTTTGGCGAATTGATATTGAAACTCGTAAACGAAGGCAAAGAAGGCTTGTTGGAAGTTTAATTTCTACGCCCGTTGCGGTCCAAATCGCCATAGCCCAAATCTCCTGCCATTATAAAAATGATGTTTGGCTGTTAGGGTGATGCCTTTGGGCTATTGCGGGTTTGGCAATGCTTGCTATGCACACGGCTGCTAAAAGCGACAAAATGATTTTCATATCTTACATGTTAAAAAGTGGAGATGTTTTTTTTGATTATGTTCATAATCCTGTCGGGTTGCGAAAGGTTTCTTGGGTAATAATAGTAAATTAAATGATCCACTTCTGTTTTTGCAATTTCCGGCATACGTTTTTCAAGGATAGGGATGTCTTCATCTGCCATGTTGTGGTTTTCTATCAGCCATAGCGATTTTTTGCCGTTTTTGCGGGCAGCGTCTATAAAACGTTGCCCTACACCGCCAAGCAACACTTTCCCTTTTCCTTCTTGCTTGCCGCCGTCTTTGTTTGTCCACGGCCTGCCGTCGCAGCCATAAGCATCCAAGCCTTCAATGGTTGCGCATTTGTTCAATGTCATGTCGTCTTTATTTGAATAAATGAACATGGCAATTTGTTTGTCGGGGAACTCTGCTTTTATATTGTTGTTGGTTTTAGAGTAAAATTCAACGTTGGCATCAATGTAAGCTTCCAAGGGGACGTTTTTTCCTAGTTTTTTTATTGCCAGTTCGTGGTAATCTTTTGCAAGGGATTTTGGTTCGTCCCAAATCATCCCCTTTATGTCCCATGTTTTAAAAATATTTTTTGCCGATTCTTGCATGAACTCGGCAGTTGCCGGGTGGAAAATGCTGCTTTCCCTCCCCGAAATTTTAGAGCTTGCATAGGTTCCGTCGCTGTTTTTTTTCCATGTTTCCTGGTGCAAGGTCGTGAATATGCTGGGCACTTTTGGCGCTCCCGCTACCAGCCCGCCCCAGCGGGAAGGCACAGCCCATACGTCCATCCCCAACTTTGCTGCTTCGTTGCATATTATTTCGATATTTTCTTTTGCCGCAAAAAAATCTTGCTCAAGCACGGCAACCGAAATTATGTTTGTGCCAACGTCTGCCATCCATTTCAGGTCTTCTTTTACTTGGTGGGGGACCATGGTGTACATGTGCGCCCTTAGATAATATGCATTAAGTGTTTTTGCAGAAGTCCTTTTTATTTGTCCCGAGAATGTGGGCAAATGGGCAAAGCCCAGTGCAGAACCTGCCAATGCCGTTTTTTTTATAAATTCTTTCCTGTCCATTTATCCTTTTGTTTAATCGTATGTTACCATGCTCCCCCACCAATTGTTTTCCGGGTCGAAGTCTTCCTCCAAGAATTTCAACCTTTGTTTTTCTAAATCGGGAAGGTATTTGTTTTTTACTTTTTGTAAATATCCTTTTTCTTTTTCGGGATCGTATTGCGGATCTTTTTCGGGAAATTTTGCGCCAACTTCGTTTAGGTACGAAAATAATTTCGCGCTCAGTTCTTTTGCCTTTTCTTGGTTTCTGGCTGAAAGCTCTGTTCTTTCTCCCAGGTCATCTTTTAGGTTATATAATTCTTCGTGCCCGTCTTCGTAATAATGTATCAGCTTCCAGTCGCCCAGCCGTATTATTGAAGAAGGTTCCCCTCCTTGGTTTCCGTAATGCGGGTAGTGCCAAATAAGTGGGCGTTCGGGTATTGTCCCTCCGTTCAAAAGAGGCAAAAGGCTTACCCCGTCGTTGTGTTCTTGAGGTTTAAGCGGGATGCCTGCCAAATCGAGGATGGTTGGGTAGAAGTCTGTGCCGCTCACAGGGGTGCTGTTTTTTTGCCCGTTCCCCATCCCCGGCACTTTAATAAAATACGGTTCGCGTATGCCCCCTTCAAACTGGTAGCCTTTCCCGGCACGCAAAGGCAGGTTTGATGTAGAGTATGAATCGCCGGCTGCCACTCCACCGTTGTCGGAAGTGAAAATGACCACGGTGTTTTCTGCCAGCCCAAGTTCATCAAGCGCATTCAGCACTTCGCCAACGGCATCGTCCATTGTTTCTACCAATCCTGCATAAACAGGGTTGTCCTGCACTTGCCTTATTGGCAGGAAATGCCCCATTTTATAACCGTTTTTTGCAATCCCCTGTACCTCTGCTTTGTCCCTGTATTTTGCCCATTTTTCTTTGGTGGTTTGGATGGGCCCGTGCACGGCGTAAAAAGCGAGATATGCAAAAAATGCCGTGTCTTTGTTTTCTTTCAGGAATTGAACGGTCTCCTTTGCCAGCCGCATAGAAAGGTTCTCCCCGTTGTCGCCGCTGGGCAGGTTCGGGTTTTCCCAAGGGGCAAAATACCCGCCGCGAGGGCTGCCCACGTCCCAGCCGCCTTTGTTTATGTCGAAGCCGTGATCTTCCGGCCACGAGCCTTTGCCGCCCAAGTGCCATTTCCCGGCAAAAAATGTTTTGTAGCCCGCTTCTTTCATGGCTTCGGGCAGGGTGGTATATCCTAACGAAAGTTGATGCTCATATTCGGGAGGCAACAGTTTGTTAAAACGCCCGGCATTTCTCCATTTTTCTCCGGTTGCAGCACCGATCCAGTCGGTTATTCCGTGGCGTGCCGGAAATTTGCCAGACATTATGCTGCCCCTCGACGGGCTGCACACCTGGCATGTTGCATAGCCATCGGTAAAAATCATGCCCCCGCTTGCAATCCTGTCGATGTTTGGGGTCTCGTAAAATTTGCTGCCCGAAATGCCAAGGTCGTGATAGCCGTAGTCATCGGCAAGTATGAACAAAAAATTCAGCTTTTGCTTTTCATCGTTTTTTTGTTGGCACCCTGTTAACAGGATATAAAAAAGAGATACGATTAGTGTTAATTTAGTCGTCATCGTTTTTAATTTTCGAAAATACTAATTTTATGAGCGATCTTATATGAAATTGTGTTTATTTGATAGTCATCGGATGACTGCAAAAACAAAGCACCAATAATTTTTAGTAAATCTGCCCTGAACCCAAAAGTCATCAGATGACCTGCGTCAGTCAATGGAAAAGAAAATTAGTCGCGACATTATTGGATGAAAAGTTCGATAAACAAAAAGGCAAAAAAACCGTACTTGCGCAAATTCCCTTTAATGAACTTATGTGCCTTGCCTATATGGTCTTCTACAGTTTTGACCGATATGCCAAGTTCGTCGGCAACGGCTTGGTTTGTATAGCCTTTTTCTTTGCACATAATGTAAATGCGTTGCCTTTGGGGCGGCAATTGGGCTATTAATTTTTTTATCTCCTCTGCCAACATCCTGTAGTTCACCTCCGATTCGGTGTCGATACTGTTGTTCGTAACCTTATGCCTTAAATTTTCAAGATATGTTTTCTCCGATAGTTTTTTCCGGAAAACCGAGATTATGGTGTTTTTAGCGACAGTAAAAAGGTAGGCATCTATGTTCGACCCTTTTTTTAAGTTTTTCCTGTTGTCCCAAAGGTTTACGAAAACTTCCTGCACTATGTCGAGCGCATCGGGTTCCGATTTCAAGTAGCCCAATGCAAAATGGTAAAGCTTAGGTCCATACTCCCGGTACAGTTCGTTCACTGCCGTTTTGTCCCCAGCCATCAATAGTTTTACTTGTTTGTCCCTGTCTGTTCCCATTTCGTTTGTTCGGAAAAACAAAAATATAAAAAATGTTTTGTTCCATTTTATGACAGTTCAAAACATCTGCGAACAGTGTGAACTATTTTAGTATTCGTAGAGGAATACAAAAAGCAAAAGGACAAGCAGGAATGGGCAAGATGTTTAGAAACGATTCCTTATGCCTATGGATACGGAAATGTATTTGGCATAATTTTAACATGTCACAATTGGCTCATTTGCGTTGAAATTGGGAATAATACCCTGTCGGGGTAAAACCCGTATGTTTCTTGAAGGTGCGGTTAAAATTTGAAAGGTTATTGAAACCGCACTCAAAACAAACCTGCGAGATGGACCGTTTGTGCTCAATGATAAGCTTGCATGCATAACTGATACGCATATCGGTTACATATCCGCTCAACGATTTGCCCGTTTTTTCTTTAAAAAACCTACAAAATGCCGATGGGTGCAAATGAGCCTTTTCCGCTACTTCATCAAGCTTTATCTCTTGCTGGTAATTAGTGTTGATAAAATGCAATACACGCGTCAACCTGTCGCTGTTCATTTCAAAGTTGTTTTGTTGGTAATATTCCCCGCCCAGTAGCACATAATCTTTTGTTTCCGACAACAATTGCAATATTTTGAGCAGTTGCAAGACACGTCCGATGCCTTTTGTCCCGGTTATTTCATCTATTAAGCCCGAAACCTGCGACACTGCCTGTCCCTTGAAACGTATCCCCCGTGAAGAACGTTTGAACAAATTGCCGATCAATCCAAACTCAGGGTATTCTGATATTTGGCTGTGAAAAAAATCGTGTGGGAACTGCACAACAATATATTTTACCTTTTTTTGGTTCCCCGCTTTCTCGTAAGACTCATCGTGTTTCCAGAAATGCGGCAGGTTGCTTCCGAGCAAGACCAAATCGCCCGACCCGAACTGCCTGATTGAATCTGCCACAAAACTTTTCCCTGTACCTTCTATTACATAAAGCAACTCGTACTCGCTATGAAAATGCCATGGATAGGTAAAACCGGGTTCTTCCCTCCTTTTAACTTTTATGGCAGAACGCCCCGGGAAATCAATATGTTCATGCATCATTCTCATAAGCCAATAATAGTCATTTTGCAAATAAGATACAAAATGCAGTTAAAAAAGTAGGAGGACCAAGATCGCCATGAACACAGAATGCTCAAATTTAATCCCGATGTGCACCGGGAAAGACCAGTGGGTTTTCAATACTCATAAACATTCATGAATTGGTGGCTTACTGAGATTATCTATCAACTATGTTTCTTTGCTGTCGAATCCCTTATGATCAGATCGTTGCGAATGGTAATTGTTTCTGCAACAACATGTTGGTCGTTATTTTCTATTTGCCTGATCAACAAACGTGCAGCAGCCTGCCCCATTTCAAATGCATGATCGTCAACGGTTGTTAACGATGGGCTGATAATGGTGGAAGCCGGGGTATTGCTAAATCCCGTTACCGCTATGTCGTCAGGAACATTAATTTGCAATTTTTTGGCAGCCTGGATCGCACAAATAGCAGCATTGTCGTTGGCACAAAACAAACCATCGGGCATTTGAGGTGATTTAAAAAGACTGTCGGCAATTTGCGGACACTCTTTCAGGCTTAAGGTATCGCCAAAAAAAATTAGGCTGTCATCAACTGCCATGTTATTGTTTTTTAAGGCGGCTTTATAACCGTTAAGCCGGTTTTGGTAGATACCTGTATCCTGATTCCCTGCAATATGTGCAATCCTTTTACATCCTATGGAAATAAGGTGTTCGCAGGCTTTGTAGGCTGCTTCATAATCATCAATAATAACTCTTCCGGACTCAACCTCACGGCAAATACGATCATAAAAAACAAGTGGGATATCATTCTTTTTCAACTGATGAAAATGTTCAACATCCTTCGTTCCCATGGCAAGGCTGGCAATAACGCCATCGGCATTGTTTGACAGCAACATCCTCACACTGTCCACTTCTTTTTTGTATGAGTTATTGGACTGAAAAATAGAAACATAATAGCCCAGGCTGTTTGCCACTTCTTCTATGCCGCTAATTGCATGTGAATGAAAGTGCCGTTCGATCCGGGGAACAATTACGCCAATAAGGTTCGTTTTTTGCCTTCTTAAGTTAGAAGCAACAGAATTGGGGAAATAACCTAATTTTAAAGCCAGCTTCTGAACTTTTTTACAGGTGCCTTCACCTATGCTGTAATGGTTCTTTAAAGCCCTGGATACAGTTGATGGAGAAACATTCAACAATTCTGCCAATTCTTTTATCGTAATCCGTTTGTTTTCCATCGTGCAATAAATCTATCAATTATCATAAAATCGTTTGTGTAAAAATACACTATTATAGTTGAATAAACTAATAAAATTCCGATAAAGGCAGTAAATATAACGATGATTTTATAATTACACGGAAGTGCGTTTTATGAGTTTTTGTTGTTTCAATAGCTAGCAATTACACTGTAAACCAATAATTTATAAATTATTTTTTCAAACCTGTTTTTTTCAAAATCACTTAAGCATGTACAATAATAGAGAAATATCAATAAAAAATATTTTACGCAATCGTTTGCGTAATAAAACTAAATTATATAGTTTTGGGTGGTTAAAAAACGTGGCGGGCAGATCTCATTGAAAAACGGCCATGTGTAAACTTTAAAAAAAATAAGGCGAAGTTGCTTTCAGGTGGGAGCTCGCATGGATTGTTTGCAAAATCAGCAGATCCTGCATTTGTTGAAACAGTAGCGCATGCCGTACCCTATTTATTTTTTAGATATGCGACATGGAGATGAAGGGCGATAAAACTTGCTGAAATAAAAAGTGCAATAATAAGGATCCAGTAGCGGTTTTGGCGATGCAAAACATAAATTACACAATATCTATTACATAAACAACAAACAAATAAAAAACATGAACAACAAACCAGCAATCTTGGGAGGCCTCAAATCGGTAACGACAGACGAACCGGAAGCTTTTTCATGGCCTCAATTCGACAACGAAGAATTTGAATCGGTAAGGCGTGTTATGTCCATGCCAGACTACGGTTTTTACCAGGAAGCTTACCTGCTTGAAAGCGATATCAGGGAATTTTTTGGTGTTGAACGTGCATTGGCACATATTAACGGGACGGCAGCTATACACTCAGCCTTGTTTGCAGTAGGCGTAGGGCCAGGAGATGAAGTAATTGTGCCTTCGTTTACCTACTGGGCAAGCGTAATGCCTGTACTTGCCTGTAACGGGACTCCTGTGTTTGCCGAATCTGACCCGAAAACTTTAAATATCGATCCGAAAAGCATCGAAAAATTGATCACACCAAAAACAAAAGCCATTGTGATTGTGCATTTGTGCGGCCTTCCCTGCGAGATGGACGAAATCATGTCGCTGGCCCGTAAGCACAACATTAAAGTAGTGGAAGACTGTGCCCACTGTCACGATGCCGAATATAAAGGCAGGAAGGTTGGAACAATCGGCGATATCGGCTGCTTCAGCTACCAGGCTACCAAACTGATGCCCGGTATTGAAGGGGGGATGATGATAACCAACAACAGGGAATATTATGAACGTGCCGTAGCCCTGGGGCATTATGAACGATTGCCCGGCTTACCGGACGATTCATGTTACAAAAAATACCGGCATACATGCTTTGGGTATAAATACCGCTTACACCCGTTGTCGGCAGCCATTTTGCTCCCACAGTTGAAAAAATACAAATTACTGAATAAACAAAGGGAAGAGAACCTGGAGTTACTAAACAGTGAACTGGATAAAATAAAAGGTGTTGAAGTCATAAAATCCCCGGATGACATAAAAAGGAACTTTTACTGTTACCGCCTGAAATACAACCCGGAAGTACTTGGCGGACTGGAAATTGAAAAATTTATAGCAGCCCTACAGGCCGAGGGGCTTGACATTGGAAAAGAACGGTATGTTTTAATGCACCAACAGCCTGCATTTAACGAAACTAACACCAGGTTCCCCTGGACAATGGAAGATAAAGTTATCCAGAAGCCTGTCAGCCTGCCCGCAACGGAACAGTTATACGGCCAGTTGCTTTCCCTTCCCACCTTTCCACAGGCTTCAAAAAAATTAGTACTGGAATACGTTGAAGGGTTTAAAAAAGTAGTGGGGAATGCGGCCCTCCTGTCAGAGATCGAAACGGTCAGTTTAGCAGATAACCCCGATATGGACTGGTCAAAAATGCAAATGCCCAAAGTCAGGTAAAAAAGATATAATATAAAAGTATAACAAGATGGAAGCACAATCAAGAAGGAAATTTATAAAAACAGCAGGCACGGGCACTCTATTTGTACTGGGTGCCGGCAGTATACCGTATGTATATGGCAGTAATGTTTCTGGCAAATTGGCTCTTTTGGGCGGAATCCCGGTGAGGGGGGCAGACTTTCCTTCCTGGCCTGTTTGGGACAGTAGCGATGAAAATGCCATACTACCGGTATTACGGAGCGGGGTATGGTCCAGGGCAAGCGTAGTAAGCCGTGCGGAAGAAAAGTATGCGCAGCTCATGGGGACCAAATACTGTTTGCTCACCACAAACGGGACCAATGCATTAACTACATCGCTGCGTGCATTGGGGATAGAAGGCGGTGATGAGGTCGTTACAACTCCTTATACATTTGTGGCGACAGTCGATGCGATATGCCTGAACAATGCCCTGCCTGTATTTGTCGATGTCGATCCGGACACATGGCAGATGGACCCATCAAAAATTGAGGCAGCAATTACACCGGACACAAGGGCACTGTTGCCTGTACATATTCTTGGTGGCATTTGCCAGATGGATAAGATCAATGCCCTTGCAAATAAACACGGGCTGAAAGTAGTCGAAGATGCATGCGAAGCCCATATGGCCGAGTGGAACGGGAAAAAAGCCGGTGCTCTTGGAGATCTTGGTTGTTTCAGCCTGCAAAATGGCAAACAAATAACCTGTGGAGAGGGAGGCGCCATAATCGGGAACGATGAAAAAACAATGGACATATGCTATTCGTTTCATAATTTCGGGAGGAAGAGAGGGAAATATATGCCAAGCGACAAGGGGGCATCCCCTATTCTCGGGACTAAATGCAGGATAACTGAGTATCAGGCCTCTATATTAATGACCCAGATGGATTCTGTTGAACAGGAAACGCAAATACGAAGTAAAAATGTAGAATACCTTACTTCAAAACTAAAAGAAATACCCGGTATAGTCCCGAGGGAAAATTATAAAGAACAAAACCGTGCCTCATACTATTATTATGGTTTCCGGTTTAAAAAAGAAATATTTGGCTTTTCCCGTGAGACATTCATAAAAGCATTGCAGGCAGAGGGTATACATGCCGATGCGGGGCTTGGTGTTATTGAGGGAGGACCGATGCACCGGGAAGGAGTAATAGAATCGGTAATAAGCTCAAAGACCTATCGCAAGCTGTATCCAAAGAAAAGATTGGATGAGTACCGTAATTCCCTGCATTTCCCAGAAGTAGAAAAACTGGTAAAAGAAACGGTGGGGTTCAAACACAATAACCTTCTTGGCCCGAAATCCGACATGGACGATATTTACAGGGCTATTCTTAAAGTTTACGAAAACAGGGATAAATTGAGAAAGTTCTAAAATGAGGAAATTGGTTACAGCTATAATTATTTGCATGCTATACCTGCCAAATTCCGGCGGGATTAGTGCAAAAAAACCTTCCGGCGGGGATCTGCAAAGAGTGAATTTACAGGCAGGGGTTTGCAAACTGGACATTACCCCTCCTTTACATATTCCCCTTGGCGGTTATGCAAGACGTACCGGGCCTGCTACCGGGATCCGCGATTCTCTAAATACAGCGGTAATTGTTCTCGACGATGGGAAAATAAGTGCTGCTATCGTGACACTCGATCTCATACAGGTCAGATATAAGGAGGGACAATTGATTTGCCGTGCCATCGAAAAAGAAACGGGGATAAAAGAGGGCAATGTTATTATTAATGCCTCGCATACACATGGCAGCCCCTGGCTGGAAACCGATTCATGTTACAGCATGGAGGTTGCGGCCAAAGTCGCCAGTGCCGTAAAGATGGCCAGGGAAAATTTGCAACCGGTCAGTATCGGTTACGGGGAAGGCGAGGTTGCCTTTAATGTATGCCGCAGGAAAAAAACAGGAAGCGGAGAATACATCAATGCGCTTAATCCCGATGGGCTAACTGACCACCGGGTTAAAGTTTTGAGGATTGACGGTATCGGCACGGGGGGGGCACCTAAGGCGGTCCTTTTCCATATAGCATGCCACCCAAATGTTTTCAGGGATCGGAACACTAGGGTGTCAGCCGATTTCCCGGGTGAGGCAAAACGATTTATTGAGAAAAATTTTGGTGGAAGTACAACAGCTTTGTATCTACAAGGCTGTGCCGGTGATATCCGTGCCAACCTTCCGGAAGAAGGGAAAAGCCCTGACGAAGCGTCCTTCGGCCGCAATGGCAGCGAAGCAGATATGCTTTGGTGTGGTTGGTCGGCAGGTGCAGAAGTGGTTAAAACAACCGTTTGTCTCGGTGTTAGGGAACAAACAAAAAAACGGCAGTTAAACAATAGCATCAGGAGTGCTTCCGGGATAGTAGAAGTAAGCGCAAAAGAAAATGCAGGCGATGCATTATGGCCAAGGGAGCAAATTACAAATGGCAAGATCAATGTTCCTGTAAAGGTGCTTTGTGTTGGGGGAATCTGTTTTGTAACCTTGCCTGGCGAACCTGTAATAGCTTACGGGTTAAAAATTGAGAAACAGTTGCAGGGCATGGGGTTCAACAAGGTTTTTGTTTTGGGATATGCTGACGGTGACGCAGGGTATATCCCTACAAAAAAAATGTTCCGCCAGGGAGCTTATGAGGTTACAGAAAGTGCCTTGCTGCCTTCTTGCGAAAAAGAAATTATAGAAGGGGCAAAAAGGCTTGCAGAAGGATTAATAATATAGTCTAAGGAAATTACATATGCCAATAAAAAATAAACCTAACTTTTTTGCTAAGGCATTGGCCATAATTGGGCCGGGGCTGTTCCTTATAGGGTACAACATAGGTACAGGAAGTGTTACTACTATGGCATCGGCAGGTTCGCGCTGGGGATTATCATTAACGTGGGTAATTTTGTTGTCCTGCATTTTTACTTTTATCTGTATCTGGGCTTTCAGCAAGTATACACTTACAACAGGGGAGACAATCCTGTATGCGGTTAAAACAAAGTTCCGTTATGGGAAACCAATCAGTTTTTTCATCCTTTGTTCCATCATTTTTGCAGAATTTATGGGCATTACAGGCCTGACTGTGATTATAGCAGACCTGATCAATGAGTGGGGGCAGCAATTAGGGTTAATAAACGGAAAGGCTGCAAAACCGATAACCTCCATAATGCTGGCAACCATCTTATTTGTTATACTATGGAAGGGGAAATACCTGGTGTTGGAGAAAATCCTTTCATCGCTTGTTATCCTCATGGGGGCTTCGTTCCTGTTTACTGTGTTTTTTGTTGCACCGTCATGGGAGTCGATCATGCAAGGATTAAAGCCCCAAATCCCTGATGGGCATAATGCGGCTCTGGTTGTTGCAGGCATTGCAGGGACGACCTTAAGCTCTGCCATGCTGTTTTGCAGGAGCATCTCGTTAAAGGCCAAAGGCTGGAGCCAGAAAAATTATAAAAATGCATTAACCGACACGTTGGTTTCTGTGTTCATGATGTTTCTGCTGAGTTTTGCAGTAATGGTGTGTGCCGCCGGAACCTTATACGAAATAGGGCAACCCATAGAGGAAGCAATGGATATGGTAAGGACCATAGAACCACTGGCAGGAAGGTTCGCATCTGCCATCTTTATTGCCGGGCTGGTTGGGGCTGGTGTATCAAGCCTGATTCCGACTATATTGATTGCCCCTTGGCTTTTGTCAGATTATAACAACAAAGCGGTTGACCCAAAATCAAGCGCTAGCCGGATTTTTGTTGTTGCAGGCCTGTTAATTGTATTAGCTGCTCCTTTTATAAAAACAAAGCCCGTATCGCTGATGATAATTACAATGGCTTTGCTGGCCATTGTTTTACCTTTATCGACAATATCGATAACAGTGTTGCTTAATCAAAAAAATATGGGTAGCCACAAAAATTCATTTTGGATGAACATAGGTTGTGGGTGTGCTATACTGTTTTCTATCATCATGTCTTACTATGGTATTGTAGGGCTATTGGAATATTTTAAGTAGTCCTTGCAAGAAAAAAGGTAAGGAATAATTCTTTTCTATAACTAATTTCAAGAAATTAAAATGACTAGGGGAAATTCGAAAGATCTAACAAAAAATATGGTTGATTATAAGGCGATAGTGCTGTTTTTTATCGTTATTATATTTTCGACAGGATGCAATAACCCAAATAAAAAAACAGGCAGTAACGGAAACGGCACTTACAAGGGTAAAAATGTGGCACTAAACCCTCCTGAAATTATTTTCAACCCCAAAAGCGAGAAGTTTAAAGATGAAAACAGGAAATGGCAAGGGATACCAAGCATTGAAATAACTAAAAACGGGACATTATGGGCAGTGTTCTATAGTGGGGGCACCAGGGAAAGCGATGAGAATTATGTGCTTGTTGTCAGGAGTGACGACAAAGGGGAAAGTTGGTCTGATATCCAAATGGTAATTGAACACCCTGATAGTGCGAGGACTTTTGACCCATGTATTTGGAAAGACCCGCAAAACAACATTTGGATTACCTGGGCGCAAAGCCACGGGCTATTTGATGGCAGATGTGGGGTGTGGGGAATAAAGACCACTTGTCCTGACGACAAATACCCCAAATGGTCAAAACCTGTAAGGATAGCCAACGGTGTTATGATGAACAAGCCTACTTTTCTTTCTTCTGGAGAATGGTTATTGCCATGTGCTGTGTGGAAAGAAGAAAAACCGGTTGTCGTTTTAGATACTTCTTATGAGAATGAAATGTTTTCTAATGTCTATAGTTCCATTGACAATGGAAAATCGTTTAAGCTAAAAGGAGGTGCTGATATCCCTGACAGGCATTATGATGAGCATAAGGTAATAGAAAAGAAAGATGGCTCTTTATGGATGCTTGTCCGCGCGCACTATGGCATTGGGCAAAGCTATTCATACGATAAAGGTAAAACATGGACCCCCGGAGAACCAACTAAACTGGGAGGGCCTAGTGCAAGGTTTCATATATCCAGGTTAGCGTCAGGGAACCTGCTTCTTGTCAACCATTATAAATTTACCGGCAGGGGCAACCTTACTGCAATGATATCAAAAGATGATGGCGGCACATGGGAAGGGTTTCTGACTATTGACGAAAGGAATGCTGTGTCGTACCCAAATGCTGCCCAGGATACTGATGGGACAATATATATAATTTATGACAGGGAGAGAGGGGGTGAAGGAGCAAAAGAAATCCTAATGGCTACTTTAACCGAAGAAGATATCTTGGCAGGGAAATTTATATCTAAAAAAGGAAAACTTAAAACAATCGTAAATAAAGCAGGGGTAAAAAGACCGTCCTGAGATACAACTTTGCCATGATGCTTACCCTTGCAACAATATCTACCATTTCTTGCGGCCTCGTGGGAAGAGGGGACAAAATACTTGTGGACTGAAGGATGTTCGAAAAGAACAAAGATTTATTTTATGATTACATGGAATTGGCATCCCGGTTAATTATTGGGAATTTTCACACCCGCATACCGAAAAGGTGCATGGAATATGGAGTCCCGGCACTGGCTACAGCAATCATGGATAAGCCCGTTGTAAGGGTACCTCACATACAGAAGGGACACCTTTGGAGATAGATTATGTGATACAATAAATTTGCAAAAAAAATACAGGCTATTGTTAAAAAAGTACTGTTTCGGGTTTTCTTTCATTTATACATTTGTAATGTACAATTTGAATTAAAACTTGTTGACAATGGGGCTTAAATATATTACACTAATAGCATCTATTTTTATCTCTCTGCAAGTTTCGGCACAGGAACTGCTCCGGTTCTCTGCCCGGATCAATAAAAAAAGTATCAATCGTCCCGTCTATATCGCCCTTGACGGGACAAATTACAATACAGACAAAGGGGGCTTAGTTTTATATGAGACAATAAACGGTAAAGAAAAAAAAATCCCCTGTCAGCTGGAAACAGGACATTCTGCCCGGCTTTGGTTTCTATTGGACGGCAAAATTGAAGAGGGAACAGAAAAAAAATTTGTTTTAAGGCTTGAAGAGAAGCCTGCACAAAAAATTGCCGGCATCAAAATCAAAAAAGATTACAAAGACCTACAATTCTTAATAAAGGGGAAGCCAATTTTAAACTACCGTTTTGCAACAACATTCCCGCCCGACAGTGTTGACCCCATATTTAAACGTTCAGGCTTTATCCACCCATTATGGTCGCCGGGGGGCGAAGTGCTGACACGCATCCAGCCGCCAGACCATTACCACCACTACGGCATTTGGGGACCATGGACAAAAACCAGCATCAACGGCCGCCATGTTGACTTCTGGAACCTAGGTTCGGGAGAAGGCACGGTAAAATTTGCAGGCTTCCTCTCGCAAACCGAAGGTGAAATTTTCAGTGGTTTTAAAGCACTTCAGCAACATATAGACTTTGGCACAAAGGGCGAAGATCAGGTTGCCATGAACGAAATACTGGACATAAGGGCTTGGAACTTAGACGACAAGCCTTGCATGTTTGACTATACAACATCGCTGAACAGCCCCCTCGAAAACGGGATATTGCTGGAAGCATACCGCTATGGCGGGGGTATTGGTTTCCGTGCAACAGAAAAGTGGGACAAAGACAATTGCAGCGTGCTTACTTCCGACAACAAGACACGCATAGACGCTGACGGCTCGTTTGCCAAATGGTGCATTGTTGAAGGGGAATCCGACACAAAAGAAGGACGTTCGGGCTTGTTGTTTTTAAGCCACCCCTCGAACCGGATGCACCCCGAACCAATGCGCGTATGGCCGCTTGACGCAAACAAAGGAAGGGGCGACATGTATTTCGAATTTGTCCCCATCAGGCACAACGGGTGGGAACTGGAACCCAATAAAAACCATACATTAAAATACAGGGTAATTGTTTTCGATGGCAAAATGGACGCAGGAACTGCCGAAATGTACTGGCAATCTTTTGCGAACCAGCCTGAAATTAAGATATTTGATTAAATCAAAAAAAATAAATCAACACATAAACAAAAAACCATGAATAAAGTATTGGCAATAAGTATTTTATCAATCCTAATCAGCTTTGGGGCAAAAGCTCAAAAAAGCCATAAAGAATTCCCATGCACAGATGAGTGGATCCAAAAAATTGAAAAACTGGCACCGGAGAAAACAACCGCCCCGTCAAAAAAACAGCACAAAGTGCTTGTTTTTAGTTTGTTTACCGGTTACGACCATTGGGTGATACCCCACACAAATGCAGTAATGAAAGTCTTGGGCGAAAAAACCGGAGCTTTTGAAGTTGAAGTAAGCACGGACATTTACAAATTTGAAAAAAAGAGCCTCAAACAATACGATGCCGTGGTATTGAACAGCAACTGCTCGGTTGGTCCGCGCAGGGATTTATTTTTGGACGTATTGGACAAGGATAAAAACTTAACTGATGAGCAACGCAAAGAAAAAGCTGCCGAACTGGAAGGCAACCTGATCGGCTATGTGAAAAAAGGCGGAGGCTTAATGGTTATTCATGGCGCACTCGTTATGCAGAACAATTCAATGGCATTCAGCGAAATGATAGGGGGAAGTTTCGACTACCACCCCGCCCAACAGGAAATAACACTTGAACTGTGCGAGTCCGATCATCCTTTATTGGAAGCGTTCGGGGGCAAACCTTTCGTACATATCGACGAACCTTATCTATTCAACAAAGCATACTCACAGAAAAACTTCCACCCTTTATTGTACATGGATACTTCAAAACTGAAAAAAAAGAAAGAAATAGACGAGAAAATAAAATATGTTTCGTGGATTAAACGGTGCGGTAAAGGCAGGGTATTCTATGTATCTCCTTCCCACAATGCCCGAAGTTTTGAAAACAGCAGGCTTTTGAAATTCTTCCTCGATGGCGTACAGTATGTGCTTGGAGATTTGAAATGCGACGATTCACCAATGAATAAATAAATCAAACTAAAATATTATGAAAAGACGGAATTTTATAAAAAAAGCGACTGCCACAACAGCCGGGGCTATGATAATCCCAACAATTGTCCCGTCATCTGTATTTGGCAAAAATGCGCCCAGCAACAAAATAAATATCGGGCAGATTGGTTGCGGGAGGATAGCCCGCGGCCACGACATGGCAGAGATCTTAAAATACGACCAGGCACAGTTAGTAGCCGTTTGCGACCTTGACAGCAACAGGATGGCAGATGGCAAAAAACTGGTCGAAGATTTTTACAACCAAAAAACAGGCAGCGACAAGGCAGTTGACGTAAAAATGTATGGCGACTACAGGGAATTGTTGCTCGACAAAGACATTGACGCGGTGGCGATAAGCACGCCCGACCACTGGCACTCGCAACCGGCAATAGAAGCCGCATTGGCAGGCAAAGACATATACCTTCAGAAACCCACATCGTTGACCATTGCAGAAGGAAGGCTATTGAGCGACATTGTGCACAAACAAGGTGTTATTTTACAGGTAGGCACGCAACAACGTTCTTCGGCACAGTTCAGGAGGGCGGCAGAATTGGTGCGCAACGGCAGGATAGGAAAAATACATACGGTGAAAGTAGGCCTCCCCGGAGATCCGTCCGGACCTGTTTATGAAGAAATGCCAGTGCCTAAAAGCCTGAATTTTGACGCATGGCTTGGCTCGACACCGGAAGTGCCTTATACCGAGAATTTAGTCCACCCGCAAAAAGGTTATGGCCGCCCGGGGTGGTTGCGGCACGAAAACTACGGTGCCGGCATGATTACCGGATGGGGGCAACACCATTACGATTCTGCCGCGTGGGGCATGGACACCGAACACACCGGTCCTATTTCTGTTGAGGCCGTTGCCCAGTTCCCAAAATCGGGAAGCTGGAACGTACATGGCGATTTCATGGTAAAACACGAGTATGAAAACGGCATTACCGTTTACACCAGCGGCGGTTTCCCAAATGGCATCCGCTACGAAGGGACTGACGGTTGGGTTTTTGTGACGCGCGGGGCATACCGTGCCACTGCTTCCGACCCAATACCGGAAGGTTCTACAAAAGCACTTGATGCCAGCAGCGAAGATATCCTGCGCTCAAAAATCGGGGATGATGAAATCAACCTGTATGTTAGCGAAGAACAACATGGCAACTGGCTCGACTGCATAAAAACACGCAAACAACCGATCTCCCCCGTTGAGATAGGCCACAGGGCTTGCAGCGTTTGCCTAATCAGCCACATTGCAATGAAAATCCCGGGGATACTTGAATGGGATCCAACAACCGAAAAGTTTAAAAACAACGACCTTGCAAATTCTATGTTGAGCAGGCCTCAGCGTTATCCTTATGGGACTGATTATGTAAAAAGATAAAGGTGTCCCAAAAACCTTTATATTGCTTTGAGCTTCTTTGTGTAATGGTTTTATGAGGCTGTTACACAAAGAGCCACAAAGTTTCCACGGAGTCCCACAAAGGCAATGCCCTCTTGATTTAAAAAAAACGTATTTAAAATAACAACTGCAGAGAAACAAATACACAAAGAAAAAATAGCGTCTTTGCTCCTTAGCTGCAATCAATCCATACAGGATTGAGTCAAATAATTATTGAGTCTATGAAAAACGCCTTTGAAGTCAAATCACCTGATTTTGAGCTAAGCCCCTTTACCGGGATGACAAAGAAACATTACATCGAACTTGCAAAGCACCTGCTTGCGAGGGCTTTGAAAAATGTTGATTCGTTGGATACGCCTTTAACTTTTCCCAAAGTGCCGGGCAAAAGTTACCCGCAACCCGGTTCTCCGGACTGGCGTTACCGCGCACTTGAATTTGAGTCGCTGGAACGAACCTTTACACTTGCCGGGCCGTTGATCCATATCGACCCGGAAGTAACAATAAACAAAATCAATCTCAGGGATTACTACAAAAAGCAAATCTACAACACGTTTACACCGGGGCATCCAAATTCGTTGCCCTTGCCGGAAGAATTGCCGGATTCAAACTACCAGTTCACCTGCGAATTCGGGGGCTTGTTCAAAACACTGCTGTTGATGCCTGATGTTTGGGATTCTTATTCTGATGAAGAAAAAAACGACATGCTGGAGTGCATCTCAAAATGGGCGCACCACCGGACCACGCAAAACAACTGGCGTATTTTCAACATAGTCACCCTCTCTTTCCTGAAAAAATATGGGTACGAGATTGACGATGATCTGCTGAAAAGCCACCTTCTGTGGGTAACTTCCTACCATTCGGGAGACGGGTGGTACCTCGAACAAACTTATAACTACTATTCAATAAGCCTTTTCATTGTTTACACAACTATATGGAACCGCACTTTTGGCGATGAATATTATCCTGAAATAGCCAATGCGATCGAACAGTCGGCACAGAAGCTCATGGAATCTATTACCAGTTTCTTCGGGCGCAACGGCTATGTAAACATGTGGGCAAGGAGCATTTGTTACCGCACATGGGTTTCGGGGGCTTTCCCTGTTGCTTTTATGCTGAAAAAACAGGGACTTTTGGACGCAGGATGGGCAAGGAGGCTTTGCTCCGGTTCCCTTTTGCAATTTGTTGAAAAAGAAGGATTTTACTATAACGGAATACCCAGCCTCGGTTTTTACGGGCAAAAGGAATACATGATACAAGACTACAGTTGCGCAGGAAGCCCGTTTATTATGTTCCTCCCGTTTATTTGCCTTGCCTTGCCCGATGATTCGCCTTTCTGGACAGCCAAGGAGAACGAAGGGATGTGGGAAAACTTGGGCAACGAATCAAAAAGGACGGTGCTAGAAAGCCCCGGCCTGGTATTGGTCAACCATGGGAAAACCGGCACCTCGGAAATTATTCCCGGAAAGGTTTATTACGACGATCCCAATTATTCAAAACTTGCGTACAACACCCATTTCCCATGGGAAGACCACGACCCGGACGGCGGTACTGCCATGGAATATAGCTACAGGAGCCAAGACCCTCGCGATTTAAGGGGAGACGACATAAACTTTTACCTCACGGGCAAAACAGTCCATAACGACTCCGAAAAAAACAGCAAATACACCATATTGCAAAATATGCTTTTTAACGGCGTGCATGAAAATATCCTATACCGACAGGCAATAATGAGAAAACCTCCTAACAACGGAGTTGGCTACATAATAGATTTGGCTGAAATGACAATCCCCGGCGGCGTGATACGCATAGACCGTTCCCGCCTTGCTTTTGAATACGAACTCACCTTGGGGCATTTCGGGATGCCACACATAAACGGGGAGGAACCAATTATTAGCCAATTCGAAGACGAAACAAAAAAAGTGGCGACCGCATCGATCAACGGGCGGCAAATAGCCTTAATCTGCTACCGTGGATGGGACAGCATCAAAAGCATGGCACATAAAAACCGCAATGCAGAGGCAGATGAAAGCACAGTGCTGTATGCATGGAAAAAAAGGGTACAGAAAAACCCGCCAATGGAACTCATGATAACGGCAATGTTGCACAAAACCGACAACAGCCCGTGGACAGAAGAAGAACTGTCGCCAATAAAAAATATCGAAATAATGGACATTACTCCCGAAAATTCTCCCTTGGGGGCAAAAATCACATTGAACACAGGGAAAGTCAACAACGTATATTTCAACAACATTGACGGGAAAAGGACTTGTTGATTTTTTTGCACAACTTACGTATTGAGCTGCAAAAATTCAATACGTAAGTTACTGTGTGGTCTATCATAGCTAAAACATATCTGCCATTTCCATCCCTTTCTTCAGCCATAAAGTTTGCAGCCCGGCTTTCTGGGCACTTAAAATGTTAAGTTCCAAATCATCAACAAAGAGGGTTTCGTAAGGGTCAACACCGGATAACCCTATTACCTTTTCAAATGAACTCAGTTCCGGTTTCCTGTCATGTATCTCGTACGAATAAAAATCCTTTGTAAAAAGTGAAGGGAAATCAATACCATGTTGCGCCCGGAATTCAGCATGAAGACGGTTGATATGTATTTCGTTTGTGTTGCTGAAGATATAAATATCAAAATGTTTTTTCAGCTCCTGTACCACTTTTACACGATTGGCAGGTATGTCTTTAACCATGGCACACCAGGCATCATCAATCTGCCGATCGGTGGCAAGCGGATTATTCAGTACCCGCCTCACTTCGTCACGGAAATCTTCAACAGTAATTTTGCCAACTTCAAAAGTATAAAAAACCGGATCGGAATATTTATGTTCGTTGTTTACGGCACCGGGGTTTAACCCCAATTTTTGAAAAGCCTCAATTGATGCCCTGAAATCAAGGTTCAACAATACATTTCCCAAATCGAAAATGATATTCTTTATATTTGAAAGGTCTGTTTTCATCCTTTTTGTTTTTTATGATTTTGCGAATATAAATATTAAAAACCTCTTTCCCGGAAATTCAAAGTAAACAATATATTAAACAAATTTGATAAAAATAACCATTATCGGAGATTACGGCCTTGAAGCTCCCTAACTTGGACAATCCGACACCAAACGGGGAGGCATCACGAACTTATTCAACTCTCACATTACAAATCTTCAACATTTGGGATAAAAAATTACATCCTTCGCCCAGAGTAGGTATTTTGGTTTAAATTAGGCATCCCGTCCGGGATGCGATGTGCTGCAAAACACAACAAACTGACATGCTTTGGCACAAATATTGCGTCTCTTCTAGAGCTATGAAAAATATTGACCGTTCAGTTAGTTCTATATAATTCAGCCAAACACTTCGTTGGCTAAAATTCCCAGCGGTATCATAAAAGATACCGCTTTTTTTATTATGCAACTTAGTTGTCAAGTTTTATCTTTGCTGAAAATTTGAACCAAAATGAATCTTTTCAAACATTTCATCCCTATAATCCTTGCAGTTTCAATTTTCGGATGTGATACAGGGCAAGAGAGAAAGCCCAATGTAGTTTTTGTTTTTGCCGATCAGTGGCGGGCGCAGGATTTAGGTTACACAGGGAACAATATTGTAAAAACACCAACAATTGACAAGCTGGTGGAAGAGAGCGTTGTTTTTAAAAACGCTGTTTCCGGATGCCCTGTTTGCTGCCCTTACCGTGCAAGTTTGTTGACCGGCCAGTATCCGCTGACCAACGGTGTTTTTTATAACGACAAACCATTAAGCCCCAACGCAAACACCATTGCCAAAATATATAAAAAGGCGGGCTACGAAACAGGCTACATCGGCAAATGGCACCTGAACGGACATGTACACGGGGAAAAAACTTTTGATGCCAGGTTAAGGTTCATCCCAAAGGAAAGGCGACAAGGCTTTGATTTCTGGCAAGTGCTTGAATGCACGCACGATTATAACAATTCTTTTTATTACGAGGGCTCACCTGAAAGGCTAAAATGGGACGGCTACGATGCCATTGCCCAAACCAATTCGGCAATTGGGTACATCAAAAGCAAAGCTAAAAGGGAAAACCCGTTTTTATTGATGCTGTCATGGGGACCGCCACATGCGCCTTATCAAACTGCACCTGAAAAATACCGGAAAATGTTCTCGCCTGCCGACATAGAAGTACGCCCCAATGTCCCTGACGAACTAAGGGACAAAGCCAGGGAAGACATTGCAGGATATTATGCACACATTGCCGCACTTGACGATTGCCTGAAAGCTTTACTTGCTGCAATAGAAGAAAACGGGATAAAAGAAAATACCATATTTGTTTTTACTTCCGACCATGGCGACATGTTGTATTCCCACGGCAATGTAAAGAAGCAACAGCCTTGGGACGAGTCGATTATGGTACCTCTTGTTTTACGCTACCCTCAAAAATTTGGAAAAGAAAAAAAGTTGCTTAAAACACCTATAAACACACCCGACATTTTGCCCACCCTCCTTGGGCTTTCGGGAATCGACATCCCAGAAACAATTGAAGGGACAGACTACTCAAATGTAATCCTGGGCGGCGAGAAACCAAGCAACGAATCGGTACTGATACAATGTGCCGTCCCTTTTCACCAATGGAACTATTTGAAAGGGGGACGGGAATTCCGGGGCGTGAGGAGCGACCGTTTTACATATGTCCGCGACCTGAACGGCCCATGGCTTTTATACGACAATGTTTTGGACCCTTTCCAGATCAACAACCTGATCGGGCTGGACGAATACAAATTCATTGAATCGGATCTGGAGGAACAATTACAGTCATGGCTGGAAAAAACAAACGACAAATTCTTGCCCGGGAATAAATACATGGAAATGTGGGATTACGAATGGGACGGGCAAGACAGCATAAAATCTGCCTTGTGATTTTTAAATATGGATCCTTTGTGCATTCAGCGATTGAATTTTTGTGTATTTTGCAAGGAAAAAAATCATGGGATTCAATGAATTGATAAAGCAACGGCAAAGCGTCAGGAAATATCAAGACAAAGCGGTTGAACAGGAAAAGATAGAGCAACTGATCGAAGCAGTACACATTGCCCCATCGGCATGCAATTCGCAACCCTGGAAACTTATTATCGTAAATGATCCTGAACTGAAAAACAAGGTGGCAAAAGCAACTTCCAGCAAAACAGTCCCTATTAACAAGTTTGTGTCCCAGGCACCGGTAATAGCTGTTTTGGTCATTGAGAAAGCAAAACTTATTGCACAAATAAGCGGGAAAGTTAAGGATCAGGAATACTCTCAATACGATATTGGCATTGCTGCCGGGCATTTTTGTTTGCAGGCAACCGAATTAGGGCTTGGGACATGCATTATCGGCTGGTTTGACGGGAAAAAAATCCAGCAACTACTAAATATCCCCTCAAAAAGGAAAGTGGGCTTGCTTATTACTTTGGGGTATCCACCTGAAGATTACAGGATGCGCAAAAAAATCCGCAAACCAGTAGAGCAAATTTGCGGGTTCAATTCTTACTGACAGGGAAACCTGCCCTTACTGTTTATCCTTATAAACCCAAATCCCCGAATCGGGGCTTTTTTTCATAAACGTATCCCTGGCCCTTACCGCATCCCTTTCCGAAGAATATTTGCCTATGGCTACAATAAAATAGTTCCCCCTTTTGCCCAGAAGGAACGGATCGTAACCTTCAACATCAAACTGCTCAAGGAATTTGTCTACATTCTCTTGTTCCTTAAAACTTCCGCCAACCAGGTAATATTTTGTTTCCACCGATCCAGTTGTTTCAACAGGCATGCCCCCTGCCTCTGTTTCCCGCAAAGTATTATCTGCCGGCAAACTTTGCACAGAGTCCATTGCAACAGGATCGGCAACTGTACCCCCCGCCTGTGGTGACTGCTGCGGTTCGCCTACATGTGTGTCTTCATGAAAAATAATTTCATACCCTTGGTTTGGAAAAATTTTATCTTTCACAAGAAAAAATCCGGCAAAAATAAGCGGGATAACAATAAGCATGGGCCACAACCAACCCCGTCTCCCACTTCTTTCTTCAAGTTGGGCTTCCGGTTGATCCTCAAAAACCAACCCAGGTGTATTTTCCGTAACTGCCGCTCCCTCAGCCATTTCGATTCTTTGCGCCCCTTCCGATCCAGGCTCCTCTCCTTTTAAAGCTCCTGCTTCCCCATCAATCCCCTTTCCCGGTTTTTCACCTTTCTCTTGATCCCCCTCTATTTTCTCCCCTCCGGGCATTTCTTCTTCTGCACAAGTCGCTTCCGCGCCCCCCCCAGAGATAGCTCCTTCCACAGGGATTGCGGCAACAATTTCTCCCCTAACCTCTTTCCCTGTACCTTTGCCATCAAGCGAAACTGTTTCCAACCCAAAAGCATCAAGGAGCAGGTTTCCTTCAATCTGGGCTTCAAACCCTATCTCATTTTCTTCATCCCGGGAAAGAGACCCAATGTTTTCCAAAACTACCCGTTCCCCTTTGTCAAGCTGATAAATAATGTTTTCGCGCCCCTTCTCGATTATGCGCAGGGCATCGAAATGGGAAATCGCCTGTTTTTCGGCAACGTAACCAACCAGCAACCCATCGTTATTCCTGATTTTTGGGTTAAAAACAATTTCTTTTGACGGGGGGGTCATTTCATTATTGCCCTCTTTGATCTCCGCCGGTTTATAATTGGAAACAAAGGCACCAAACCCGGGAACAATAACGGTCTCATTCTCAAGTAACAGTTCGTGTAAATATTTTCCTATATCCACTTCTTTTTGTTTTGGTTGGTAAATTTACAAAACATTTATAGTTAACCCTTAAAATCTTAATTCTTTTAACCGGTATTGGCTAAGTAAGATAGGGGAAGGTTTATCGACAAAACCTTTGATGCCTTCAAGATCATTGTTTTAACTTCACCAACATCAAAACCGGGTTGTCTCCCTCATTCAAACTGTTGGCCAGTTGTGCCAGTTGTTTTTTCTTTTCCGGATATTGGGGGGTGGAATTTATGAAAGCATCGGAAGCAACATGTGCCTTGAGCTCTAAGGCTTTAACCCAGTTAATTATTATGTTGTCATCTTTAATGGCCCGGGGCATTAAAACGGGCCCCCCATCGAAATCATTTTTAAAACCTTTGCCTGAATCGATACAATATTGTTTTTTTTCATCTTTAGAATATATAAACCAATAATACCGGTTGTTTAAGCCAAAATGGAAGAAAAAATAGTTATAAGTTTCTAAAATATGCCGTTGTACTATGTGCCTGGCGATGGTAGGGAGAAAATTTGAAAGTTTTAGGCCTGACCTGGCTTCGGCGGTAAACTTTTTTGTTCCTTGCTTCAAAATAAATTTTGGGGAGAACCTGCCTTCGTCATAAAAAAAAACAGTATCGGAGTGGAGTTCTTTAAAACACAGCTGGTTTTTAAACCTATATATAATACAATCGTTAAAACATGCGTGGGCAACATCAAAATTACAAGGGAACTTGTTCTTATAGCTTTTTATCTTATTACCGTCATAACCTATAATGTCAATGCTGTTTTCAACTGGGGCGCCCGTATTTTTGTTATAACAAAAGATACAATCCGGCAGGCAATACAAAATTGAAGTATTTGGAGAAGGCGAAGTAAAAGCATGTAAAAAAGTGCCATCGGGTTTATATACACAAATTTTATTGTCACCCTTGCGCCTAACATATAGTTTCCCATCTTCGGGGGCAACGGAATAATCATAAGCAAACCGGGGACCAATTGGGCTACAGTCCTGTCTCCCTATTGCTCCGGCAAAATCCCCATTGCAGTAAAATTTCCTTATTTTACTATTTTTGCCCATGTCTTGAATAAGAAAATAATCATTGAAGGCTTTCATCTGTATAATTTCTGACAACCGAGAAGAACTGTCTGTAGCCAAAGGGATATAGCAAATGTCGTCAACATTTAAATCTGAGAGTTTAAATCCTGAGGTTTTAGCCAGATTTGTTAAATCAAAAGTCAATAATCCTTTGTTTGGCTTTGTTTCATTCTTACATGCAAAAAGAATGACCATTAAAAAAAAGGCTAAGGTTAGTTTCATCGCATTTAGTTTGTCGGGTTCTTATTGATAGTTTTGTTCTTTTCAGCAATTTCCATCAAAAGGAATGGAAAAAAAGGATTAGTCCCAGATCTTTCCATTTTAGTTTCTTTATCACATGAAAAAATTGTGGCAAGCAGTAACCTTAACAAAAATGTGAAGTTCAGGTTTTTCATAATGCGCTTATTTTCACATGGTTTAATCAGATTTAGCGTTCCCTGGCATAAAGGATAAAAGCTGCAAGTTTTACGTAATTATTAATCGCCTAAGCACAAAGCCCCTAAATCCCACTAAAATTATAAAATAAATCGTTTTGTCCCATCCCTATTGGCGATATTGGAGCATATCTTTTCATTTTATATCCTACCATAGGTTTCCGCTTTTCTCCCAAAGGTATCAAAACAGTGAAAAAATATAAAATCCAAGTCATCAAAAAATATTACTTTTGTGGCTTTTGAGAATGTACTAAAAATCAAAACGGATACAGGCAATATTCTAACGAAAAAAGAGTTATTCCTAAAGCCAAATAAAAAGATCTGTTTGAATAAACTTTTTTTACATACAATAGGTGTAATAATCCTGGCCTCGCTTTTCTCAGGGTGTTCAACTAAAAAGAACACCCGGGCTTCACGTACATTCCATAATATAACATCGCATTACAATATTTATTTTAATGCCAACGAAAGCTTAAAAGAAGGAGTAAGGCGTATTGAAGAGAACATAGCAAACGACTACACCCGAATTTTGCCTGTATTTAAGTCCAGTGTGCCTTCATCGGCAAATATGGTGAAATCGGACATGGAATATGCCGTTATAAAAGCGTCAAAACTTATAGAAGTACACTCTATTACAAAAAAACCTAAACCAAGGAGGAACAGGACCCGGCGTTATGTCGAATTTGCCAGTCAGGAAGAGTTCAACAAATGGATCGACGACAGTTATATTTTGATAGGCAAAGCCTATTGCTACCAGCACAATTTCATGGCAGCCATCACTAATTTTTCTTATGTCGTACGTAAATTCTCAGACAATGAGACCAAATATGAAGCTTTTGTATGGCTTATCCGTTGCTATACCGAACTTGAAAGGTATACCGAAGCTTCTGGGATAATACAGGCGGTACAGGGCGACGACAACTTCCCCAAAAGACTTGAGGCTGACCTGGCACTGGCCACTGCCGATTATTATAAAAGACAAGGAGATTACCTTGAGACAATTAAATTCCTCGAAATTGCGAACGCTGAAATAACCTGGAAGTCGGAAAAAGCGCGGTATCAATACATAATTGCACAACTTTATGAAGAACTCGGCCAGCACGAAAAAGCCGCAGATGCTTTTACCAAGGTCACAAAAATGAATGCCGATTATTCAATGCAATTTAATGCAATGATCAACGCAGCAGGCATTTTCTTGGGAGAAGGCGATTCGGAAAAACTGAAAAAAAAGTTATATAAATTATTGCGCGACAAAAAAAATGTTGAGTTCAAAGACCAGGTTTATTACGCACTCGGCAACCTGTTCTTCAAGGAAGGCAACCGCGAACAGGCAATAGAGAACTATAGGGAATCGGTGGCAAACAGCTTCCAAAACCAGTTCCAGAGGGCATTAAGCTCAATAACCCTGGCCGATATTTACTTTGAAGACCTGAACTATAGGGGATCCCAGGCATACTACGACAGTGCCATGATGATTATAGACAATACATACCCCGATTACATAAAACTTGAAAAAAAATACCGGAGCCTGACCAACCTAGTAGACAACTTAATTGTTGTAGAACGCGAAGACAGCCTCCAAAGGGTAGCAAAAATGCCTGAAAGCAAAAGAAAAGCATTGATTGCCAAATTAATAAAAAAAGAACAGGAAAAGCAAAAAAGCCAGCAAAACGCCCCCATCCAACGAGGCAACAGCTACCTCAGTTCCAGCAGGTTCAGCTCTGGGGGCAGCTCCGGCTCCGGTTGGTACTTCTATAATTCGCAAACTGTTACTTACGGGAAAAATACATTCCGGCAGCAATGGGGAAGAAGGATGCTGGAAGACGACTGGCGAAGGGCAAACAAAAGCTCTCTGTCTGTTGACGAGATGGACGAGTATACAGAAACCGTTGATTCGAGCCAAATGGTAGCCCGGGAAGAAGACCCGTTAAAAGAAAAATATTACACCCAGGACCTCCCGTTGACCGACTCGCTAATGGCATTATCGCACGAAAGGATCAGGGACGCATTGTACAACGCAGGGAAAATATTCAAATCGGAATTCAATAATTACGAACGTTCGGCAAAAGAATTCGAAGAGCTAAACAAACGTTACCCAAACAGCATCTATCTCCTTTCAGCTTATTTCGACCTTTATGATCTGTACGAACTAATGGGCGACAAGGAAAAATCTGATTACTACCGAAACCTTATTATCTCCAATTTCCCCGACAGTAAATATGCCCACTACCTCGTAAACCCGAATTATTTTGTTGAGATGGAAGCACAGATGGACAGCTTGAACAATATCTACCGGGAAACATTCAGGAACTACAAATCGGGAAGATATAAGGATGTCATCCAACAAACTCAAGACATGAAAGGGTTTAAGCCCGACAAGGTAATGCTCTCTAAAATCGATTTTATGGAAACCGTTGCCCAGGGCACACAAACCAATGTCCACCAGTTCGAAAGCCTCCTGAAGAAATATATAAACGATTATCCGAAAGCAGAACCTACCCAATTGGCAAAAGAAATCTTGACGCTTATACAGGACAGCACCCTGGCCGACTACCAAAAACTGGTGGAAATGGGTTACCTAAGCGAAGAGATACAGAACGAAGAACTGCTCCCCGGCAACAGATCCGGGAACGATGAGTTTGGGGGGAAATACACTTACGACGAAGACCTGCTGCATTACTTTGTTATTGCTTACCCACGCGATGCCGAAATCGACCTAAACCGCCTCAAATTTGATATTGCCAATTACAATATCGACCACTATACAAAAATCGACTTTGATATAGAAACAGAAAACCTCGATGCAAAAACAGCCTTTCTCATTGTAAGGGCACTGAAAAACAAAGAGGATGCACTTATATATCATGGCGCCATAATACGCAAAGCCGCTGTATTCAAAACGTTGAAAGGGATAAACTATCTTAATTTTGTGGCCTCTTCAACCAATTACCGGCAAATTATGACCGAGAAATCGATGGCCGACTACCTGAAATTCTTTGTTAAGAACTACAGCCGCTTTATACGGTCGAACTTTAGTGGGGACGACATGGATATCTCGCCCGAAGAGTTAATGGCCAGGGCGCAACAGGAAGAAGACGCACTCAGGGATAAAGGTAATTTTGTGGTTGTTAATACCGGTGCGGCATCCATGTTCAATGCCAATATAGATGCCCAGCAAATCTTTGTGCTGGCAGTAAAAGACCCCAAAATGCAGTTACGGCAAATAATGTCCGGCTTCTACAAATTCAACCGTTCCGAGTTCAAGGCATGGGATCTCGACATACAGTTAAAACAAACCGGTGGTTACCAATTGATGGTTGTAAAAGGGATACCTTCGCTAAACGAATCAATGTCGTATTTCAGGAAAGTAGTTACTACACGCAGTTTGTTCGAACCACTCGGTAGGACAACCTACCGGAACTTCCTTGTTACTGATGAAAACCTGCAAAAATTAATAGAAGGGGACGGAGTTGACGAATACATCAATTTCTTCAGGAGCAACTACATCCAGCGGGAACAAAGCCACTCCGGCCAGCCTTCAACAGCAACGCAGGCACAAGGGGCAACAAAATCGCGGCAGGATGTAAGCGAAGGGGCAACGGCCGGGACGAAAAAAGAAATACAGTCACCATATAACAAAAATATAGAAGGCGCACATTCCTTTATTTTTGTCATCCCGCTGGAAGGGATCGACAAAGAACAATTCATAGGCGGCATAAATCAATACAACCAGTCAAATTACCCGGGCATAAAGCTCGCATTAGAACAAATGCCGCTGGACGATTTCAGGGGGATTGTTTTAGTGAAAGGCCTGCCCGATAAAGCAACTGCCCTGCAATACTCGGCAACCCTGGTCCAAAACCGGGACCTGTACAAACCTCTTGGCAATGCCAATTACCGGAACTTCTTGATTTCAAACGAAAATCTCAAAATATTCCTTTCCGAGAAAAACATTATTGATTACATGAACTTCTATAAACGCCACTACCTCGGGCTATAACGGGGCGTGGCACAAAATCCCCCGCCGGCTTTTGGTTAAACTTTGTTAAGCACATACTTCCGTGTCAGTTTTTTTGTTTTTATCTTTAACAAACAATTAATTCAGGAGACATGAGAAAGCCTAGGATACTTTGGGTAGACGACGAAATAGATCTCTTACGCCCGCACATTATATTCCTACAGGGGAAAAACTATGAAGTTGAAACAACAAACAACGGTTCGGATGCCATTGATAAAGTACGAGAAAATTTCTACGATATTATATTTTTGGATGAGAACATGCCGGGCATGACCGGACTGGAGACACTTACCAGAATAAAATCTGTTTCTCCAAACGTACCTGTGGTAATGATAACAAAAAGCGAAGAAGAAAATATTATGGACGAAGCCATAGGTTCAAAGATTGCCGACTATCTCATTAAACCGGTAAACCCGAAACAAATCCTCCTGTCGCTGAAAAAAAACATCGACCAGAAAAGGCTTGTTACCCAACAAACCACCTCGGCCTACCAAATGCAGTTTTCGCAGATTGGGATGAGGATTAACGACCGGCTCACATACAGTGAATGGATAGATGTTTACAAAAAATTGGTCTACTGGGAAATTGAGCTGGGCAACTCGGAAGATTCCGCCATGGACCAGATTATCGCCATGCAAAAGGAAGAAGCAAACAAGGCATTCTTCAAATATATAAAGGGAAATTACCTGTATTGGCTTCAAAAAGATATTGGTGAGCGCCCGATGCTTTCCACCGATATATTCAAACATAAAGTTTTCCCGATGCTGGATAAAGGTGAAAAGGTATTTGTGCTTGTCATCGACAACCTGCGTTTTGACCATTGGAGGATGTTGAGCCCTGTTTTTGAGAACTATTTCAGGCTCGAACAGGAAGAACTGTTTTATAGCATACTGCCTACGGCTACAATGTATGCACGCAACTCGATATTTGCGGGGCTGATGCCTTCCGAGATAGAAAAAATTTACCCCGGACTATGGGAAGACGATGATAATGAAGGGCATAAAAACCAGCATGAAGGGCAACTCCTCCAAAAACAGATGGAACGTTTCGGACGGGAGGAAAAATTATATTTCGACAAAGCCTCCGGGATCAAGCTCGAACGCAAAATCGCGGACAATGTCAAGGGCATACTTTCCAGCGGCCTTTCGGTTATGGTAATCAACTTTGTGGACATGATTTCTCACGCCCGTACAGAAATGGACATGATAAAAGAGCTGGCCGGCGATGAAAAAGCCTACCGCTCGCTCACCATGAGCTGGTTTAACAACTCATCGTTGCTGGAACTTATCAAAAACCTTTCGGGGAACGATATAAAACTGGTGGTCACTACCGACCATGGCGCAATAAGGGTAAATAACCCGGTAAAAGTAATCGGTGAGCGCGAGACCAATACAAACCTGCGCTACAAACTGGGCAGGAACCTAAACTACAAGGCAAAGCAGGTTTTTGAAGTACGGGACCCGAAGCTGGCCTTCCTGCCTATGCCCAATGTAAGCACCAGCTATATTTTTGCCCAACCGACCGACTTTTTTGCATATCCAAACAATTATAACTACTACTCAAATTATTATAAAGATACTTTCCAGCACGGCGGGGTTTCGATGGAAGAAATGATAATACCGCTTATAACCTTAAGCCCAAAAGATTAGTGCCAGCCCAGGCATAGGGCCACTGATAAAAAAAGCCAGCCTTAAATATCAGTCCAAATTCTGTTTCACCACAAAACCGCCTTCCCCCGCGCCTATCTTCTTGCCTACAAACGGGCATTTTATCATCAAAAGGAAAAACAAACGCGGGTCTGTTTCTTCCATCAGCCCTTCATAATTCCCCATGCCCTTGGAGATAACAAGATCGGCCAAACCGTAAATTTCCCTAAACTCTTTGCTTACCCTGCGAAGGAGCGTAGATGGCGCATCATCGCCGTTACTTATGGTTTTTGCTATTTTGTCGATACCAACTATTTCAACTTCCTTTCGGGTTGCATCGTTTAAAACCGGTGCGCCGCGAAAAGCAAACCATACGTTCGGGTGGTTTATGGTTTCCAGGAAAAGTTTGTCGAGGACTATCTCTCCTGCATTGTCGGCCAGGTAAAGTATTGTTTTAGCCTTCTCAATTTCCCCCCTTAACTTTTCTGAGTGGTCTATGGCAAAATCAGAAGTCAGTACTTTCTCAATTGTCCCGTCCACATCGAATTGGTGCGTCGGGCCAAAATCAATAATATTCCCTGCAATTGCCAAACGCAGTGCCGTATTGAACGGATCGCCCGAATTTTGCACCATCTCCCGGAACTTTTGGTATTTGCCCAGCATGGAATTATTGCTTTCTTCTTTTTCCTTCTGGTACGGATCTTCAACTGTCGAAAAATCTTTTAAACGCGACAGGATGTCCCTTGTTATTTCAGGGGAATAACTGTTTTTAAGGTTTATGCCGGCAATTTTTTTTACCAGTTCGCTTACCACAAAATCGCGGTCTTTTTCGGGGATTTCAAATTTATCAAGCCGCTGCTGCAACGATTTTACCTGGCAAATCAGACATTCATAGTTCATTCTTATATAGTTTGGAATGGGATAGGCTGTGAAAGGTTTTCACTGACAGTGGCCGGAAACCCATTTTTTCAGCAAAAATAGGAAGAAGTTTGCATGCCCGCACAACAATGCCAATGTTTGGGCATATAATGAATAAAAATTAACCTCGGCAGAAACTGATCAATATAGCTACTTCCCTTTCATCTGGGCATACAGCTTATTGGCAAATATAAAATCATTAAGTTTTTTGTTCCCCGAGTTCAGTATTTCGTGCTTAGTGCCTACCCATTCTTTTTCTCCTTTTGAAATAAAAAGCACCGACTCGCCGATTTCAATCACCGAATTCATGTCGTGGGTGTTGATAATTGTCGTCATTTCAAACTCTTTTGTGAGGCTTTGTATCAATTTGTCGATTACAGTCGCGGTTTCAGGGTCGAGCCCTGAATTTGGCTCATCGCAAAAAAGGTATTTTGGGTTTAATGCAATGGCGCGCGCAATGGCAACACGCTTTTGCATACCGCCACTAATTTCACTGGGGAATAAGTTAAAAGCATGTTTCTCTATATTCACATGGTCGAGGCAAAACTCGACACGCAGCTCTTTTTCTTTTGGTGACATTTGCGTAAACATATCCAGGGGGAAACGCACATTCCCCTCCACCGAAATACTGTCGAAAAGGGCGCCTCCTTGGAAAACCATGCCAATTTCCCGCCTCATCCTCTTAATTTCCTTGCCCCCCATCTCTGTAAAATTCCGATCGCCATACCATATCTCGCCTTTATCTATTTCGTACAACCCAAGGATCGATTTTAGCAAAACCGTTTTCCCCGAACCACTTCGCCCTATTATCAGGTTGGTCTTACCTTGTTCAAACTCAGTGGAAACATTTTTCAGCACTTCCGTCCCTTCGAACGACTTATATAGGTTTTTAACTTCAATCATGTCAATAACAATCTTGTTAAGATTAAATCGAACAGCAGGATAAGTATATTTGTGTTTACCACGGCACGCGTACTGGCCTTGCCCACTTCAAAGGCCCCGCCCTGGACATAATACCCGAAATAGGCAGGCACCGATGCGACCAGGAACCCAAAAAACAGCGACTTTATAATCGAAAACGTAACATAATAAGGGTAAAACAGGTAACGTATCCCATCAATATATTCGGGCACTGTTATAACTCCCGAAAGCGGGCCTGTCACCAGCCCCCCCATCAACCCGAAAAACACGCTTACAACAAACAAAAAAGGGAAGATGAAAACCACAGCCACAATCTTGGGCAAAATAAGGTAACTTGCAGAGTTGACACCCATGATCTCCAATGAATCAATCTGTTCTGTAACCCTCATAGTCCCAATTTCAGATGTAATGTTGGACCCTATTTTCCCGGCCATTATCAAGGCCAGCATGGTTGACGAAAACTCCAGCATCAAAGTGTCGCGGGCACCGAGCCCTACCAGCTCGGAAGGATATAAAGGGTTAGCCATACTATAGGCAAACTGGATAACCAAAATGCCGCCTATGAACACCGAAATAACAATAACAATACCTACCGAGTTGACACCAAGGTTGTCAATCTCGCGAAACAACTGCCTGATGTACATCCTGTGCCGCTCAGGACGTGCAAAAACCCTCCTTAACATTGAAAAATAACGCCCAACATTGAAAAAAAATTTCATGCCAAAAAATTTTGTTAAAATTAAAACATTAATATCTGAATTTTACCATAAAATCCTATTTTAAGTACTTTTACATTTCGTTTCCAATAAAAGAACCTTACAGGGCTATTAATGAGCGATCAAAAAAAAACATACAGGAGTTACCCCGGAACGGAGTTAAATTCTTTTGAAGAGCTCTTTAATTTATTTTTTCCGCGATTAAGAAAATATGCCATTAGCATTTTGCACGACCCCGGCGAAGCTGAGGATTTGGTGCAAGATGTTTTTTGCCAACTATGGAAAGACAGGCAACAATTGGACAATGAAAAAAATATAGGTTCTTTCCTTTTTACAATATTGAAAAACAAATGCCTGAACACACTCCGGCACAAAATTATTGAAAAAGAATACGCCAACTGGCAATCAAGAAACAAAGCAGAGGAGCTATACCATATAAGTTTCGGGGAAACCGGTGGATTTGTCCCTATAGAAAAAAAACTGATGAAAGAATTGGAAGATATTATCGCCGGGATGCCGCCCAAGTGCAGGGAAGCATTTCGGTTGAAATGGTTGGAAGGGAAAAAAATCCGGGAAATAGCAGATATTATGAAAATTTCAACGACCATGGTAGACAAACACCTGGCCAAAGGTCTCGGTATTGCCAGGGAAAAGATGCCTCCAAACATGTTTGTTTTATTTTTTATGCTGTATGACAAGAGCCTCCCTTAAGCCAAATCCGTTAAACCGCAACATGGGGTTATATGGCAAAACAATAAATTATCTCGGACCTAAAGGTTGGTAAAATAAAAATAAAGGTGTATTACAATTAAAACACCTTTAACGGATGGAGCAACCGCAAATAAAAAACGATATTAAACTTTTTCTGGAAGGGAAGCTTAACAATGCCAGGGAAATTAAATTGTTGGAGTGGGTTAAGCAATCACCAGGGAACAAACAATATTTTTATAAGATACAGCAAAGCCTGGACGAAGAATTGCGCACAGGGACTGATGCCTCCACCCGGATGCATTGGGAAAAATTGCTTTGCCGGGCCGCCCCCCAAAAAGAGGCAAAAAACACGGTGGACCTTACCCTCAAAAAATATCACCTTTACACCGCACCGGTGGCCGCTGCTTTTCTTGTCGGTTTTGTCCTGGCCGCATTGTTTACATGGTATCTTGCCAAGCCGGGGACAACACCTGTCACACAACAAAAAGTCAGTACCCCATACGGTGCGCGTACCCAATTTACATTGCCCGATAGTTCGATAGTCTGGCTGAATTCCGGCTCGGAACTTATATTCCCCTCAAAGTTCCAAGACAAAAGGCCGGTGAAACTTGTTGGCGAAGCTTTCTTTAAAGTAAAAAAATCTGGCATCCCTTTTATTGTTTACACAGAATATGGCAATGTTGAAGTAAAAGGCACCTCATTCGATGTGAAAGCATACCGCGATGATTCTTTTGAAACCACCCTTGTTGCCGGGAAAGTGAATGTTTTTGCCGGGGAAAGGGAAGGTGCCACGCTCTGTCCCGGAAGCCAGGCCGTTTTATCAGAAAAAGGCTTACAGGTAAAAACCGTAGACACAGAACTTTTTACCTCGTGGAAAGAAGGAAAGCTAATTTTCAGTAAAGAATACCTCCCCCAATTAGCCCAAAAGCTCGAACGTTGGTATAATGTAAAAATTGAGATGGATAACGATCCCCGGTTAAATAATATATGCTATTCCGGCACAATAGAAATGGAGACTTTTTGTGAGGTACTGAATTTATTGAGGGTCACTGCACCGGTAGACTATACCTGGAATGATAAAACCCGGGTAATAAAATTATTTTATAAGAAAAAATAAAAACTTATGCCTATGCCAAAAATCTTAGATTGCCTATAAAAAAAAAGAGGCAGAACTGGTACTTCCGCCCCTTTTAAGTTGAATTAAATCATATTTATTAACTCAAAACGTAAATTTATGAAAAAACGATGGTTAATCCATGAATTTGTTTCATGGGGACATGAAAATTTAAGAAAAATGAAACTAACGTTTATCCTACTATGCCTTTCTGTTGTGGGCGGATTCGCAAGTGTAAGCTATGCGCAATCTGCAAAACTTACAGTGGAAAAGGAAAATGCAACACTAAAAAGCATCCTCGACGAAATTGAAAGCCAAAGCCAGTTCCGGTTCTTTTTTAGCGGCAATGTTGATGTTGAACGAAAAATTACGGTCAAAATAAAAGACAAGAAAGTCTTTGACATACTGGACGAGTTGTTCAGGGGCACCAACATACAGTACAAGGTATACGACAGGCAAATCGCGCTGATTGAAGGATCGGGGACATTTGGGGACCGCCCAATAGATAGGGGGCAGGGGGCAAAGCAGCAACGCGTTGTTTCAGGGACGGTGACCGATTCAGGAGGGCAGCCTTTGCCTGGGGTAACCGTTTTGGTGAAGGGGACCACACAGGGGACCGTAACAGGCATAGATGGGAAATATTCGTTAACAAATGTTGCAACCGATGCCACACTGCAATTTTCATTTGTGGGGATGAAAACACAGGAAATTGTGGTTGGCAGCCAGTCGGGGATTGACGTCACAATGCTGGAAGAGGCAATTGGGATCGAAGAAGTAGTGGCTGTTGGGTTTGGTACACAAAAGAAGATCGATGTTGTTGGGTCAATGGCCTCGATTACAGGCGAAGATGTCAGCAAAATAAAAGCTACCAATATTGCCCAGAACTTGCAGGGAGTTGCCAGTGGGGTAATGGTAACCAACAGCAGTGGCCATCCGGGAAGCGCACCTGATATTAAGATACGCGGGATAAACTCAATTAGTTTGAGTTCATCGCCCCTTTGGATTGTCGACGGAGTCCCTATTTATACCGATGGTTCACAAAATGTCATAGATGGCATAAAACCGGTCTCTGCAATCTCAATGCTTAACCCCAATGATATTGAATCAATCCAGGTATTGAAAGATGCCGCGGCAACAGCAATTTACGGGAATAGGGCATCTGGTGGAGTAATCCTGGTTACCACAAAACAGGCATCGGAAGGAACCGTCAGTTTGAGAGTTAGTTATGACGGGGGCATTTCACAAATACCTTTTTCACAGAACGATATTTTCGTTGATTCAAGAACATGGTGGGAGATGTATGACACAAATAATGAAAATGTTGGGCTTGCTTCTTCAAACCCCAATTCCATAATCAACACAAAATTTTTTGGAGACAAGCCCTCTATGACGAGGGAAGAAGCCATTGCAACAAACACTGATTTGTTAGGCTCCTTTACTCAAAACGCTATATTCCACCAATTTGGGTTAAACGCGAACAAAGGCTTTAAAAACGGTGGCGGCGTAGTGTACTCTTTGAGCTATCGCGATGAAGAAGGGTTAATAATGAACAATGACTTAAAACGACTGACAAGCCGTTTCAATTTTAACTTCAAGCCAACAAAGACATTAGACATGGGCATTACCTCGAACCTTATTTATTTATTGAACTATGGCATACGAAATGAGGGGGGAAAGACCAATGGGGGTTGGTCAAACTGGTTTGGGTGCCTGCCTTGGTTTAAAATATATGATGAAGGCTCTGACTCTGGCTATTGGGCTGTGTCCAGCGGTTACAACCTGATGGCAAATGTTGACAGGGATTTGCAGCGTTATGATACTGATGAATACAGGGCCATCAACAATACCTATGTTAAATGGTCGCCTTTTGACGGGTTCTTTATAAAGGGAGAAGTCGGTGTCGATTTGATGGTTACCAACTGTTCGTTCTGGAGATCCTCGACTTTGAACCCTCTTGCACCATACTATTCATATGCGGAGGAGCAATCTGTCACAAAATATGTTGTCAATTATGACGTTTTTGCAAACTACAGCAAAACATTCGGCGATATCCACAATGTTGATCTCACAATTGGCACAGAGGCCAACAGGGATTGGATGTACACAAGGAAACTTGCAGGAGCAGGATTACAAACGACTTACCCTGAATTAATAAATCCATTGGTAATGCAATCAATGAAAGGATACTCCGGTGGAGACACCTATATGATGGGGTTCTTTGCAAGGGCAAACTATAAATTAATGGATCGTTATCTATTGAATGCCAGTATGCGCCGTGACGGGCATTCCGCCTTTAGTGAGGAGAACCGGTGGGCCAACTTCTATGCAGTTGGGACCGGCTGGATCCTTACCAACGAAAATTTCATGAAAGACATATCGTTTATTTCACTGTTGAAACTCAGGGGCAGCTATGGTGTTACAGGAAACACGAAAGTAACAAACTCAATGACCTACATACAATGGGGCTTAAATACCGGGACAAACTTTGGGGTAGATGTCAGTGCCGGCTCTACCACCGTTGGCCCTATTGGCAGCTCAGGGCTAAAATGGGAAACTACTGCCAACCTTGATGTTGGTATTGATTACGGCCTGTTTGGCAACCGGATAAATGGTTCGTTTGCATATTATACCCAAAAAATCAAAGATCTGATCTTGCTTGGCGCCGTCCAGCCTTCTGTTGGGTTAGACAACAATTATGTGTACGAAAACGCGGGGGACATAAAAAACCATGGTATTGAATTTAATATTTCGTCAAGAAATATTGTTCAAAAAAACTTCCAGTGGACAACAAACTTCAATATCAGTACCAATAAAAACAAAATCATTGCTTTGAATGAGACAGAACAGGGGCAGGGCAATATTGAAACCCGTGTAATAAGAAAAATAGGTGAATCTTTAAACACTTGGTTCCTTGCAGACTATGCCGGGGTAGATACAGAAAGGGGTATCCCGATGATTAATACAATAGATCAAGATCTTTGGGATACTGAATATAAGACCGTATCTACAGGAGAACTTCTCCCTGCATCAACATCTAATGTCCCGGATAACAGGAAAATACAACACGGAAAAACACCGTTGCCAACATTCTATGGAGGGATCTCGAATACTTTCAAATATAAAAATTTCGATTTGAATATTATGATGAGTTTTGAAGGCGGGAACTGGATCTGGAATAATTTATATAACAATTGCTGGGGCGTAGGTGTAGACAACAACACAATCCAAGACAGAGCTAATAATTCCTGGGAACAAGCTGGCGATGTGGCTGATTGGCCTCAATTATCAGAAGGGATATATTATGATAACGACTTGAACCCCACTACAACAAAATATATTTATAACTTGGAGCAGACAACCCGCTTTTTAGAAAAAGGCGATTATCTCAGGGTAAGAAACATACAGCTCGGGTATTCTTTGCCAAGGACAGTTGTTGAAAAGATCAATCTTGGAAGTGTGAGGTTTTATGTTGGAGCTGATAACCTGTTTACCATTACAGGTTTTAAAGGTTTAGACCCGGAAACGAATAATGACTTGCCTATACCACGTGCCTATAATTTTGGAGTTTCGTTAAACCTATAAAATCAGATAGTTATGAAAAACAAGTATTTTAACATAATAATTGCAATAATTTTATTACTTTCATTAGGCTCATGTGAGGACTTTTTTGATATTAAAAGGCCCCAGGAAACACAATGGACTACTACTGCCTTACTGGATCAAGGGTTGAATAAATGTTATGCTAATGTCCACTGGTCTTATGCCGGAGGAAGGGGATATCCGCAATTTTTGGACTATCTATTATCGGGCGTTGCCATGCTTTCCCCTGGATGCCAGGTTGGGCAATCGGGCGAAGAGGTGCTGAACCGGGACTTTATTGAACATGGCAAGCTATCTGGTGTTTGGAACGGTTGTTACAATACGATAATGCTGTGTAACCTTGCCATACAGGATTATGAAGACGATCCCGATCACAATCCGCTGAACCTGGATCTTTCGGGTGACGATTACATCAATAATTATTTACGGCAAATTGGTGAATTCCACTTTTTAAGGGGATATACATATTGGTGGTTAGTGAAAATATTTGCCGAAAAATATGATCAGACAGGAGATAACAGTGCCCTGGCTGTTCCTTTAAAAACTGAACCTTCTACTTCTATGGAGGAAATCCAGGCAGAAGCGAGAGGTACGGTTGCCCAGGTTTACGGGCAGGTTGTTGCCGACCTTCAGTATGCTATGGAAAACCTTCCTGACGCATTCACCCTAAATGGATGGTGCGATGTCTCGGGATATGAATGTGGCCGCGCTAATAAGTGGGTTGCAACAGGTATGCTCGGAAAGGTTTATTGGCTCATGGGGCAACACGATAAAGCCAAAGATTTGTTCGACGATCTGATTGAATATGCAGAAACAACAGGCACATATGCCCTGGAAGACCCAGAAGATCCGTTTATCCAGGCCAGGGCATACAATGTTTGCAAAGAATCTATCTGGGAGTTCAACTCCGGCGATGTGGATATTGACGGACATAGAGATTATGTGTATCCTGGCAGGAATATGGGGTTCAGGAACCGCGACTCACAAGGACATGACTTAATAACCTCTGCCGAGGTTGGCGTTGGGACTACCTTAGGCGGATATGGGGGTGGCGTTGCCGTAACCATTGGATATACCACCCTTGACAGGGTAGGCTGGATGGCCGACCCACTGAACGGGGACTACACGGTTACCGAGGCCGCAGAAGCCGACCTTCGCTGGCAACAGGTATATCACAGAATGCTCCCTTACGAAGAAGGGATAGTGAAAGGAGACCCTAGGTATATCACTACAGAATCATTCGAGGGGCATTCACAGATTAGTACCCCTGTAGTTTATATCGACAAATTCTTCAGGGGGGAAGATCCTTATGGGAGATATTCTAAATTCCCCTTACTGAAATTGGCCGATTTCTATTTATTGGTCGCATGGCTAAGGTGGGACGATGGCGATTTACAAGGAGCTGCCGATTATATGAATATTGTTTGGAACCGTTCGAACCCTGCAAACCCTGATATCTATAATACAAGCAATGTTGATCACGATGCAATCTTTACAGAATACTTGAGGGAAACAACAGGTGAAGGCTGGACATGCGATTTTATGATGGCAACCCAAATGACAATACCCAAAGGCGATGCAAACCTCCTTCAGGATATTGAAGACCCAAACACAGAGGTCCCACCTCCTTACAAAGGGTGGTATTGGCCAACACCCTCTGACGAAGAGAGCTTGAACTCTGAGTATGATTGATAACTTAATTTTCAAATAATAATTTTAGGGTAAGCCCTTCTGCCGAAGGCTTACTCTAAAATTTATTAAAACAAGGGCTTGGCCTATTTTGAACTGATATTTATTTTTTTTCGTAAATAAAAAAAATCAGTCAAAAAAAAACAGGGCTTGGCTCTCTTGTAAAAACCTTCTGATATTGTCCAAAACAACAGAAAAGAAGAAGCCAACAAATTATCGATCAGCTCTGTACAAAAATTGAAGAACTAAATATGCAAAAATGAAGAAAAAAATTTTCTATATAGTCGGACTGTTTTTAGCCTTACCGTTTATTATTAAGGCAGAAACAAAATTAGGGCGTGCCTCAATCCATCCGTCAATTGTAACATTAAAAACAGGGGATCAACAAAAATTCAAAATAATTAAAATGGCACGGCCGTTAAAACCGGCACACCTTGCAGAAACAGTTAAATGGTACGTGAACGATATTCCAGGAGGGAACAAGGAAATTGGCACCATTGATGCTAATGGTTTGTATAAAGCTCCGGGGAAAGTCCCTTCACCAAGGGAAATCCATATTGTTGGGGTAACCGAAGGGGTGGCTAACCCAAATTTATTTGCAACTGTGCTTTTTGATCCGGACAAACCATTATACGAATTGGTTTACGAATATTCCAAGCCTGCAAAAGATTCTGAATACCTCACAAAAGCACATTGTATTACCATGGACATTGATGGGAATTTGATTATAGTTGACTCTGAAGGCGGCAAGGTCCTCCGCTTTACGCCAAAAGGTGAGTATATAGGGGAACTGGGATCGGGAACGGGCAATAATCCCGGGCAGGTAATTATGCCAAGGGCGGCAATAGTGGATAAGGAAGGGAATATTTTTGTGAGCGACCAAAAACCGCACGAAGAACGTCTGCAGGTTTTCAGTAATGATGGAAAACTTCTAAAAAAATTTGCGGAAAAGGGTACTGGTCCAGGTGAAATACTACGTGCACATGGGATGGACTTTGACACTCACGGAAACCTGTATGTTATGGATGTTGACGCTATGCGGGTAGATATTTATACGCACGAGGGGGGATTTATTAAAAGTTGGGGCGATGATGAATCGTATCGCTGGTATTTTGATGCTCCCCATGGGTTAAGCGTCGATCCGAACAATGATGTCTTTATCTCGGATTATTATGGGAACATGCTGAAATTTGACAAAGACGGACGGTTCCTGAAAAAGTTCTTTCAAGCCGACCCTCCCGAAGGATCTGTTTTTATCCATTCAATGTCTGATGACAAATGGGGGAACGCCTATGCAATGGTACGCAGTTCAAGAGGTTATGGGGGAGAAGTGGAAGTAAGCAACAAAAGCAAAGCAAGTGTGCTGAAGTTTAATGATAATGGAGACTATGTAGGGGCAGTATCTATAAAAGCGGAAACCCACACAGGAAATTGGGTTTATATTGATGACAAAGACTTCCTCTATGTTGTTTTCGAAACAAGTGAAAAAGTAGGTTTCGAAGTATATAAACCATTATAATCTTATGTCATGAAAAGAAACATCCAAAAGATATTTAACATCAGGCTTTTGTTGATTTTGCTAATTGTTGGCCTCGCTTGTCAAAACGTTTATTCCCAAGGATCCAACGTAATGAACAGGGCAAGGATAAAACCGGCATTGGTAAAAATAGATACACGGGCAGAACAACAGTTTTATGTTGTAAAAAATGTTCGGGGCTTATCTACAGCTTACGCAACAAATAAAGTTACATGGTATGTTAATGGCATTATTGGCGGAGATAATACTGTTGGGAAAATATCGAAAGACGGCCTGTTTACAGCCCCAAAAAAGGTCTCCGGATCACCTGAAATATGTATCGAAGCAAAAGTAAATACAACCAATAATAAAACCCTTTGGGCAACAGTGTTAATCAACGGACTTAGGCCCGTTTATAAAACCGTGGCGGATTGGGGTGAGCTAAAAAGCAATTTGAAGCATCTGAATAACCCGACAGATATAGCCCTGGAAAAGAATGGGAATATTTTAATGACGGATGGCTTGATTAAACGTTTCTCGGCTGACGGGAAATATATTAATGAGTTTGGCAGCTCAACATACGATGTCGATAAAAGTATTTCGGGCGCTACCAATTTGGCTATTAATTATGAGGAAGGGGCAGTTTATGCAACCGATGGAAGCGAAGGCCCGGGGCGTATAAAGGCGTTTACAGATAAAGGTACATATTTACGTGATTTTGCTCCTAAAGGGAATAGTGAAGGGAGAATTATGAATGCCAGGGGGATGGTTTTCAACTCCAAACAACAGCTTTATGTTGCAGATATTAGCAATATGCGGATAAGTATATTTGATCAATCGGGAAAATTTATCCAGGCTTTTGGCCGCAAAGGGTCATTCCCGGGAGAATTAAATGTCCCTTGCGGTATTACAACCGATCCGAACAACGATGTATTTGTTGCCAGTTATTTTGGTCCCTGCCAAAAATTTACACCAGATGGCCATTTCATTTCCGGTTTTTTATATCCCAACCCACCTGACGGGACAATATACATCAACGACATTGCCAGCGACATTTATGGTAATGTATACGCAATTGTGAAAGGGAGCCAAAAGCCTGACGGGGATTATAATGTAGTTAAAGACGGGCATGGGAATCCTGTCCATATTATAAAATTTAATAACAACGGCGATTTTGTGGCAAACATACAATTATCTGTAATTGAACGGGATGCCCTTCGGCTGGCTGTGGATGATTATGGTAAAATCTATGTCCTTTATAATGATCTGGATAAAATCGGAGTTGAAGTTTTAAATCAATAAATATATTTTACTATGAATACTGTACCCAGAAAAAAGTATTGGATGTGTGATAGATGGCGCGCAATTTTATACGTTTTATTCATTGTCTTCTCATGCGTTCAACCTGCGAGTTCAAAAATAAAAGCATCAAAATATAAAGTTGGATGCCAGGGGAATACTGAATATAAAACATTGTGGCAGTGGAGTGAACCTGTTGAAAAACCAAATTTTTTTCGTGAGCCTCACAGTATTTATGTTGATAATGACGGGAATTTGCTGATTGCCGATATGGAAGCTTCGCGTGTTATGCGTTTTACCCCAAAAGGGGAATACCTGTCAGAAATAGGGAAAGGTCCCGGAAACGAAGATGGCTATTTTAACAAACCCCGCGATGTGGCGATGGGCTCCCAGTCAAATATCGTGGTAACCGACCAGAAATCACGGAAACATCGGGTACAGGTATTTGATTCAAAAGGAAATTTTTTGAGAAGTTTTGCCGAAGAAGGTTCCGATCCGGGACAAATAAACTGGCCTCATGGCCTTGCCTTTGACAGCAAAGACAGGATCCTCGTGACCGATGTGGCAAATAACAGGGTAAACCTTTATAACAGTTCAGGGAAATATTTAAAAGCGTTGGGGCAAAGCGGCCCTAATGCCGATAAGCTCACAACTCCTCACGGGCTGGCTGTTGATCCGGACGATGGTGTTTTTATTTCCGATTACCATGGTACGGTCCAGAAATTTACAATAGACGGCAACTACCTTTTTTCTTTCAAACCGGAAATTCATGCAGAGGGCTCTTCTTTTATACATTCTATTGGCAGCGATAAAAAAGGCAATGTGTATTTGATGCTTAGAAGCATTAAAGGCTTTGAAGGGACATATGAACAGAGTAAAGTAGAGGACAGATCCTTTTGTATTGCAAAATTTAATAATTGCGGGGAGTATGTTTGCACCATACGCCTGTCTGACAAAAAACGTGAAATTATTAATGCTGCGGTAGGCCCGCATGGAAGAATCTACGCCCTTTTTAAAGGAGGCGGGAGAATGGGGGTTGAAGTCCTTGGGAAAAACAAATGGGATCAGAAACAGTAAAGGGCTCTTATCATTGGAGTTTCATTCTGATTTAATCACAAACTTGACTATACTTAATATTTTAAAAATGGACAATCGAAGAAATTTCATAAAACAAGTAGCAGCCGCGGGTATTGTTGGCAGTATTACGCCAATTGTTGGTTGTGAAACTTCAGGACAAAAACCAGAAAAGGACATTGCAGTACCCCCTCATACAGGGCATCAAACTTTCAAAGGGGAGGTATCCCTTGTGAAAGGTGGGGAGGCGCGTTCTGTAGTAGTAATAGCAGACGATGCCACTAAAACAGCCCGGTATGCTTCCTCTGAACTAGTGAGGTTTGTGGAAAAAGCAACAGGAATACGGTTGGAAACCACTCCCGAATCAACAGCTCCAGAAGAAGTACATACAAGGGTATACATTGGGAGGACGAAGTCTTGTGCCAATCAGGGAATCGACTTGGAACGTTTGCCGCGCGAAGCATTTATCATGCGCTCAGTGGGCAACGATTTGTTCATTGCTGGCTATGAAGACGGAGGCGATCCCTTGGATCAAGACAACCCAAACGCAGGGACACTTTTCGGTGTTTATGAATTTTTGGAAAATGTATTGAACGTAAAATGGCTGTGGCCAGGTGAGCTTGGCACATATGTCCCTAAAACAGACACAGTTGAAATTTCGGCAATCAACAAGCTGGTAAGCCCTGCATTCCAGTACCGTGGTTTTTATTGGTGGCGTACCCGGAGCATGCTCCGTGGCAAAAAGATGGAGGAGGAAGATACCCGTTTTGGTTTTTCGCAGGATGTATCGATAAACTACGCGAAAGAGCTGGAGGTTTACCTTCGGCGGCACCGCATGGGGGGGCAAGATGTGAAACCCCCTTCAGGCCACGCGTTTAGTGGTTGGTGGAAACGGTATGGAAAGGAACACCCCGAATGGTTTGCTTTAAGAAGGGACGGGATAAGAGGGGATGCAGATCCGGATGCCGAACATGTAGACATTTGTGTCACAAATGAAGAATTACAGGATTTTATAGTTGGCCAATGGGATGGCAAAAGTTGTCTTTTGCTGGGGCCGGTTGACAGGCCCGGACGGTGTATTTGTGAAAAATGCCTGTCGTGGGATGCCCCCCAGCCTGAAAACCCGCCTTTCTTTGCAAAGTATGTTTATGGGGGCGATCCCCGGGCAAAAGATGTTTTCGGGGGCGTAACATCCGACCGCTATGCCCGTTTTTGGAGAGTCATCCAGGAAAAAGCCAGGAAAAAAAATCCCGATGTCCTAGTATCCGGCTCATTTATCTACGAAAACGGCTTCCCCGCACCTGTCAACGACATCAAACTAAACAAAAATATTTACGCCGAGTTTGTGCAATGGCAGGATCCATATCTCCGTTATTTCCCGATGCCGGATGAGGCATACGATTGGATTAGCGAACAATATATGGGATGGAAGAAAACAGGTATGCGCATTAGCTATCGGCCTAATTATTTGCATGATGGTTGCACGATGCCACACTTTGAGACCAAACAGTCGGGTGAATTTTTTAAGTTCGTATATAAAAACGGATCAGAAGGGGCAGTATTTGATACACTTACCGGCCAATGGGCAGTTCAAGGTCCACGGCTGTATATGCACATGCGGCTCTTTAATAACCCTGAACTCGAATTGGATGAAATCAGGGACGAATATTATTCTGCTTTCGGACCGGCAGCAAATCATGTAAAACAATATTTTGAATACTGGGAAGACTATGCTTTTAAAAACATAACTCATTTTGTGGATCTGTTCGAAGATCCACGCCGTTATAACACATACGTTAAAAAGGTCCACAAAGCTTTTCCCTTAGAGGTGCTTGACAAGGCTTCTGAGATGCTAAAAGATGCGATGCGAGAAGCACGCAGGGATCCTCTTACTGAATTTGCCGAACGTGTAGGCTTTTTGCAAACAGGGCTCGAACACGCCAAATTAGTAGTAAAACTCGCAGCTATTTTTGACGGAAACCGTGATGTGCCAGAGGATAGAAGGGAAGAAGGGAAAACAGCATTAAACAACCTGATCCGATTCCGAAAGAAAAACCAGGCAAGCTATTTTTCTGATCTGTTGTGGGCCACGAGTTTCTGGGAACGCTCTGAGTGGAATTTAAACGCACTGGCAAAAGATACCATACTGAAATAGCTTCAGGATATTTAATGGCAGCTATTACAAGAATTGCGGATTGTGTCCTGTAATCGCCAGGCGAGACAAACAGCAAAAATAATTTATAAACATAAAATTGTCAAAATATGAAAACAATAAAAAAGGATATCAAAGGAATAATTCCGCCATTGATAACACCATTCACAAAAAAAGGGATTTTAGATGAAAAAGCGTTAAGGGGCGAGGTTCAGTTTATGTTAAAATCCAGAGTGGACGGACTTAGTTTTGGGGGTAGCACAGGAGAAGGTGCATTATTGTCCATAGATGAAATAGAGAGCGGGATTACCATCTTAAAAGAAGAAAACCACAGGGACATCCCGATAATCTGCGGCATTATAAGCAACTCAACAAATGATGCGATAAAAAAAGGCTTGGCCGCAAAAAAAGCCGGTGCCGATGGGCTTATGGTCACCCCAACGTTTTATCATGGCACTGATGACATTGGCAACATTGCTTATTTCCAGGCTTTATCGGATGAAGTTCAATTACCCATCATTATTTATAATGTTATAGACAAAAATCCTGTTACTCCCGATTTGATGATGAAAATATTGCCCGTAAAAAATGTTATCGGGATAAAACAAAGCGTTGGGGGATTACATGCCGTTAATGCAATGATTGCTGCCTGTGGCAAACAAACAAAGGTATTTGCAGCCCAGGACGATGTGTTGTTTTGTTCTTATCTGTTGGGTACTGCTGGGGCAATCTCGGCAATTTTAACAGTATTCCCCGAACTATGTGTGCAACAATGGGAGGCAGTACAGTCCGGAGATATAGGGAAAGCAAAAGAGATCCATTTCAGGTTATACCCTGTCTGGAAATTAATTTCCTCTGCGGGGATGTCTTTTCCCGGGCGACTGAAAGCGATTATAAAAATCCTTGGCCGCGATGCAGGTTTCCCCCGGCAACCCATTTTTGAACCTTCGAAAGAGGTCGTTGGACAGTTACGTAATGCACTGGTAAATGAGAATCTTTTACCGGGACAATAACACCGGATAGTATATTTTAAATCTAAATAAGTACAAATGAAACAAAAAGCAAATAATGGTTCAGTTGAATCATTGGGGAAAAAATTAGGGCATATTATTATTCCGTTGGCAACCCCTTTTACGGACAACGAACGTCAGGATGTTGATTATGAAGCTACAATTTCTTTGGTAAATCATGTAATTGAGAATAAATTTTGTGATTCATTAGTGGTGGGAGGGACTTCTGGCGAATTTAATGCAATGACTGTTGAAGAGCGTTTTGAACTGTTTAAAACCGTGAAAGATGCTGTTGCTGGACGTGTGCCTATTGTTGCAGGAGCTTGCGCCGGATCTACAAGGGATGCCATATTACTTGCACAAAAAGCCGAGGAACTTAAATATGATGCCATTATGGTTGTTGGTCCTTATTATTGCAGGACTACTCAGGAAGGGATTTACCAACATTTTGCTTCTGTTGCCAAGGCCACATCATTGCCGGTTATGTTATACAATATCCCGATTTTTACGGGGACCAATGTCGAAAAAGAGACAGTGGCAAGATTGGCAAATGATTTTTCAAATATCGTTGGCATTAAAGACGAAGCCGGAATCAACCCGACACAAATGACAGAGTTTGCCCGCGTAACACCTGAAGGGTTCACCATTTATAACGGCGATGACATTATGGTATTATGTGGGCTGGTACAGGGAGCAGCTGGTGTGGTCAGCGGGGCTTCTCATATAGTTGGGGATAAAATCCGCATGATGATTGAAAATTTTCTGGCTGGGGATTTAGTAAATGCGCGCAAAATACATATGGAATTAGATCCTTTCTTCAAAGCATTCTGCAGTAACGGGCGTATTAATGGGATACCTTTATGGAAAGCCGCTTTAAACCTTTGCGGGCTTAAGGTTGGCCCTCCCCGCTTACCACTGGTCCGCGCAACAGATGAGGAGATCGAAATTATGCGAAGCCACCTTATACGTATGGGCATTTTAAAATAAACGATGATTAAACCGGAGAAACAGCAAATAACAAATAAGAAAGAGAATCAAATTTGCTTTTGCTGTTTCTCTCCAATTTTATAAAATTCTACTATAAATGAATCCTTTTCTGGGTATTTTACTGACTGTAACATTCCTGGCCTGTGCAGCATGTTCTTATTGGGGCAATTGGATCAAAGGGCTTGGTTTTACCTTTGTGGTGTTGGCATTTGGGGCAATGGCAATTACTTTCCCCTGTATTTTTATATCCTGGGGCGATTTTCAACTTTCCTCTGCAATTGTTCCACTGGTGCAGGTTACACTGTTAGGCATGGGCATGACATTAAAATTTGAAGATTTTAAAAGAGTGTTCAAAATGCCCAAAGCAATATTTATAGGCATGGCTTTACAATTTACAATAATGCCGCTGATAGGTTTTATTTGTGCCCGGTTGTTCGGTTTAGATACTGACTTGACAATAGGATTAATCCTTGTGGGTTCCTGTCCCGGGGGCGTAACTTCAAATGTAATAGCCTATTTGGCCAGGGCAAATGTCCCCTTGTCAATTACAATGACAGCATGTTCAACCATTGCTTCCGTGGTAATGACCCCGCTTGCCATGATGTTACTGGCAGGGACTTATATCCCTATTGACTTTTTATCGATGATGGGATCAATCCTTAAGATGATTATAGTTCCATTAATTATTGGGTTGTTGGTCAGCCGGTATTTCCCTAAAATCTTAAAAATTGCCGAAAAAATCCTGCCTGGAATAGCCATGCTGTCAATATGTTTCATTATAGCAATTACAATAGCCATCTCACGTGACGATTTGTTGAAAATTGGGCTCACTTTGTTTGCTGCATCTGCATGCCATAATGCAATTGGGTATCTTTTAGGATATAATATGGCCCGTTTATTTAGGTTGGGCCATCGTGATTGCAGGACTATAGCACTTGAAGTTGGCATCCAGAATGGCGGAATGGCAACAGGCTTGGCATTCAATGTGCTCAATGACGCTAAAGCAGCACTGGCTTCGGCAGTATTTGGGCCATGGAGCGCAATAACCAGTTCTGCCCTGGCCTCATGTTGGAGGCGTTTAGGCGATCACAAATCAAATATCACTTGCCCTGAAGAGGGTGCCACAAAAGTTATAAAAGCTCCCTTGGCAAAGTACGCAGGCGAGGCACAGAAAAAACAAAGTGTTGATAATAAATCTTAATCCTTTGCGCCCTTTGCGAAAGATTTAGCGTTTTTTGAATGGGAAAAACTTTTTGTGCACCCTCTTTTTACCTTTCCCTCAATGCCAGCTCTTACCTATTTTGATTAATATTGCACTGTTATCGGCTTATGGCAGGGACAGGAAAAATATTAAACCCAGGGGTAAAACAAAATGATTACCAAAATTTTAACCATTTGTTTTTTAAGCATTATGCACCTCTGTGCTCTTATGTGGCGGCAATAATTGACGACCCTTCGGCCTCTGAAGACATTGTACAGAACCTTTTTGTGAAATTCTGGACTGACCGGGAAAAAATATCTGTCCACTCAAACATTGAACATTATTTGTTCAGGGCTGCAAAAAATAGCGCGTTAAACCACCTGCGCTCGGAGACGAACCGCAAAAAAACAATGGACAAACTGGCGGCCCTTGGTTGTTTCAACGAAACAGGGCACAATGAGCGGGAGGATTTCCTCCAGGAACTTGAGAAATGCATAAACCAATTACCAGGACGTTCAAAAGAAGTACTCCTTCTTAACCGCTTTGAGGGCTTAAAACAAAAAGAGATAGCCGAAAAATTGAACATCTCTGTACAGACCATCAAAAACCAGATATGGAAATCGCTTAAATACCTTAAATCCTGCATGGAAACGAAAAATGTTTTTTGACTGCAAGCACCATCCTGCCAACTATAAGCCAATGGTGACAAGACAATGCTTTCAAAAAAATAAAATTACCGATAGGACCTTTTTTGCTTTGTTGTGTCTATTAAGAAAACAATAAAGTTTAATTTATAGCAAGGCAATGAAAGAGGGGCAAAACATAGGTAACCATATTGTTGGCCATTTACAAAACGGCAATGATGCCAATGTTGCCGATCCGGTCATCAAAGACTGGCTGGGGGAATCTCAAGAAAACAAGCAGGATCTGTCAAAATACGCCCGTATATGGGACGGGATAAACATTTTGGCACAACGCAGGAAATACAATACAAAAGCAGCCTGGAAAAAAGTCAGCACACGTGTGCCGGGGCAAGCTGCAACCTCCAATCGTTTTAAAATCCCATTACTGTCGGCCGCTGCCGCTTCTTTGTTGGTTTTGCTTGGCTTCTCTTTTTATTTCAATTGGTTCCAGCAAAATGCCGGGGGTACAATAAAACTGTCAACCGAAATGGGCAGCCGCTCCGAAGCCATATTGCCCGATGGCACTAAAATTAAGTTAAATGCAGGCTCGGAATTAAGCTACCGCTACGACGGACATGAAAAAACAAGGAACGTGCAATTTTGCGGGGAAGGGTATTTTGAAGTGCATAAAGACAAAAAACCATTCATTGTAGAGCTCCCCAACGGGCTTACGCTCAAAGTACTGGGGACTAAATTTAACCTTTCTGCCTACCCAGGCGACGAGATAATCAAAACAACCCTGACCGAAGGGAAAGTTGAGCTGGAAAATCAAAAAGGCAAACTGACCTTAACAACCGGGCAAATAGGATCTTTTAATAAAAAATCAGGCAACCTTTCCTATTTAAAAGAAGAAGCATCACATAACTTAGGCTGGCTGGACAAGAAACTATATATGGACAACATGTCGCTGGAAGAAGTTTGCTCGGTTTTGCAAAGATGGTATAATGTACAAATATCTTTTACCGATAAAAACATTGTGAAACAGATCCATTATACTGGGGTGCTACAGGAAAAATCAATTAATGATGTATTTGAAGCCTTAAATGAAATTAGCGAAATAAACTACAAAATAGAAGGGCGAAAAATTATTGTTTCAGGAAAATAAGAAGTGCCTATGGATAAATAACCAACAAAAAGCAAAAAACGGGAAATGACCGCACATTCCCCGTTATTTAAATTTTCAATCTAATGTTTCCAGCATTAGAAAGTTATTAATTAAAATGTATTGCAAACTTATGAAAAAAATTTATGAGAATGGGAACTGGCCGTGCCAGGCCCTAAAAAAAATTTTACTGGTAATGAAAATAACATCTGTTATAATCTTGATTTCGATAATGCATGTGTCGGCAACAGTTTACTCACAATCGACTAAATTGTCGTTAAACATGCAGGAGGCCACCATAAAAGAGGTGCTCCAAAAGATTGAGTCTTTATCTGAGTTCAGGTTTATCTACCAGAACGAACAAGTTGATTTGAGCAAAAAAGTAGACGCAAAATTTAAAGAAAAAAATGTTGAGGCTATTTTGAACAGGATATTTGAGGACGAAAAAATAGAATATTCAATTTCTGAGAACAAATTAATATTGATAAAGCCCCTGGGCAGTAACCCTAATGCCCCTAACAGGTTCCATTATGGGGTTTTTCAGCAAAAACCGGTTTCTGGGAAAATTACCGATCCGAAAGGGCAGTCCCTGCCCGGTGTAACAGTAATAGTAAAAGGCACGACCAAGGGGACAGTTACCGATGCCAACGGCAATTATTCGTTGACCAATGTCCCTGAAAATGCAACACTACAGTTTTCGTTTGTGGGGATGACAACACAGGAAATAGCAGTGGCTGGAAAAACACTAATAGATGTTACTATGGAAGATAGTACAGTTGGTGTTGAAGAAGTAGTAGTTATTGGTTATGGTACCCAGAAAAAAATAAATTTAACTGGTGCAGTTTCAACGGTATCTTCAAAAGAGCTTGCTGACCGTTCTGTTTCTACTGTAGCAGAAGCCTTACAGGGCATGGTGCCAAATTTACAGATTTCGACAACGGATGGAGGGCGTCCCGGGTCTGATCTCAATTGGCAGATCCGGGGGGTTGGTACCATTGGCGCCAGTGGAGACCCGTTAATTTTAATTGATGGTATCCCTGGGGGTGCATCCAATTTGAACCCGGATGACATCGAAAGTATATCGGTACTAAAGGATGCTGCCGCCTCTGCCATTTATGGCTCTCGTGCCCCTTACGGTGTTGTAATTATTACTACAAAAAAAGGAAAGTCTGAACAAATGAAAGTGACTTTCAATTCTTCACTTTCATGGAGGATGCCTACGGATTCGGAATTGTTCCATCCAATGGGTTCGATGGAATTGGTTGACTACTACAATGAAAGTTCGGATAATGCCGGACTTGCACACTTTTTTAGTCAGGAATGGATTGATTATATACAGTACAATGTTGAACACCCTGGCGAACGACCAGACATGTCCATAGATCCGAATAACCCTGCTAGTTATTATTATTCTGGTGCTGTTGATGTAAATTGGTGGAAAGAAGCATATAAAAGTTCGGCACTTACACAAAACTACAACATAAATGCTTCTGGAGGGACAAAAGCGGTTACATATTATGCTTCTCTTGGGTATTTTAACGAAGATGGCCTTTACAGGCATGGGGATGATTACTATCATCGCTATACAGGATTACTTAAATTACACGCTGAAGCCACCAAATGGCTGGAACTGGATTTTAAAATACAATTGGCCAGAAGAGATAAAAACAGGCCTAATGACAAAGGAAACATTCAATATAATGCTCTGCGAACGTGGGCTATTTATCCAATAATGAAGCCAAACGGGACTTGGATGTCACAGGCACGCGGTTTTCATATCGGGGATGAAGGAGGCCGGATAAGTGACATAACAGATGTTTTTAACAATACCCTTTCTTTTGTTATTAAGCCCTTAAAAGATTTGAGGATAAATGGTGATTTTACTTTTGATTCAGGTAATCAGTTATATACTGCAAATACAAAAATTTTATATACATATAATGCATTAAGTGAGGTTAATGGCACACAAAGTGGGGCAGGTACATCTGATATTACTAAAAATTATGGTGTCAATAAATATTATACAACTAACGTATATGCAGATTATGATAAACAAATAAATGCCCATAATTTGCACCTATTACTTGGGTACCAACAGGAATACAACCATTATTATCAATTAAAAAGCTATCGTAACAACCTCATCTCAGATGATATCTTATCCTTGAATGTAGCTACCGGTTCGAACATACAGGCTACTGATAGTGAAAGCGAATGGGCAACCGGGGTATCTTTGGCCGATTCAATTATAATTATAAAGAGAAGTACTTGTTTGAGGTAAATGGCCGCTATGATGGTACATCCCGATTCCCTAAAGATTATAGATGGGGATTTTTCCCGTCAGTTGGTGTCGGCTGGATACTTTCCAAAGAAGCTTTCTTTGAACCGTTTACTAAAGCTGTTAGTTTGATGAAAATTAGAGGCACCTATGGAAGGTTGGGAAATGCAAATGTTGATACTTACTATAGTGCAACGATGAGTAAATCTGCTACTGACTATATTGGTACTGATGGTTCTTTTCTGGAATATGTATCTGCGCCAGGTTTTGGAAACTATCACTTAACCTGGGAAAAACCAACTACATTAAATCTTGCCTTTGATTTAGGGTTATTTGAGAACCGGCTACAAACAACATTTGAGTGGTATAGTCGAAAAACTATTGATATGGTAGGACCGTCTGAACCGGTAGCTGCTGTCCTCGGCACCAGTGTTCCTGAGACAAATAATACAGAAATGAAAGGTACAGGATGGGAATTTTCCTTGTCATATAGAAATACTATCAGGGATGATTTCCATTATCAGTTGTCATTGAACGTTTCCCGCCACAGGGAGAAAGTAACAAAATATTATAACCCTACGGGGGCCATTGGTTATTCAATGGAAGGAGGTTCAACTAATTATTACGAAGGAAAAGTATTGGGTGAATTATGGGGTTATGAAACTATTGGTTTCATAAACGATGAAGAGACACTAAATAGTATGGCAGATCAGTCATATTTTTCATCAAGCTGGGGGGGCTTGGAGATATCCAGTATAAAGACCAGAATGACGATGAGAAAATTAAACCAGGATCAAATACACTCAGCGATCATGGAGACTTAATCCGCATAGGTAATTCAACTCCCGATTTTGCGTACAATATTACCCTTGCATGTGATTATAAAGGTTTTGATTTACGTATGTTTTTTAATGGCTTGGGGCATACCGACTGGTGGCCCGGTTTAGGTCAGGGCACAAATAGCAGCTATACAGATAACATTTTCTTCGGTAACTCAAACAACTACTGGAACCATGCCAACCTAAAAGTACATTTGGACTATTGGACACCCGAAAACCATGATGCTTATTATCCAAGGGCATTAGTTTCAAGTAGTAAAAGTATTTCATATAGGAATAGGGAAATGCAAACTAAATACCTGCAAAACAGGGCTTTCGTTCGTTTGAAAAATATCCAGATAGGCTACACAATACCATCAAGGTTGACCAAGCCGTATTTGATTAATACGGCCAGAGTATACGTTTCAGGCGAGAATTTACTGACCTATACAAAATTGAAAATTTTTGACCCTGAAACACCAGGATTAATTTATCCCCTCCAAAAAGTTATTTCCGTAGGGGTCAAAGTAACATTCTAAAAAATTAAAAAAATAATGAAATGAAAAAAAAATATGCAATTTATTTAATCATAGCATTTGTCATTATTACCGGATGTGATGATTATCTTGAAAAATACCCGCTTACTTCTGTAAGTATTGAAACATATTTTAAAACATCGGGAGACTTTGAACTCTATGTGAACCAGTTTTACGATGATTTAGGGGATTGGATGAATGTTGATCTTGGGATATTTGAAGATGATGCGGGCTCGGATACTGAGATACAGTCCACTCCTGACACCAAGCTTAACGGGCAATATGTAAAACCAACAAGCGATGGCGACTGGAGTGATGCTTATACTAACATTAGGGCTATTAATATATTATTAGCGAATACAAGTGATGCATCATGGGAAGAAATCAGTGGATATGTTGGTGAAGCCAAGTTCTTCCGGGCTTGGTACTATTATAAACTCTTACGCAAGTTTGGTGGTGTCCCATGGATCAATGAAGTTCTCGATCCTACAGATACGGAAGGGCTGACAACCCCCCGTTCAGAAAGGAATATAATTGCAGATTCAATCGTTGCAGATCTTGATTTTGCCATTGCTAATTTACCTGATAAATCTGATGCTGAAGAATTTAGGATATACAAAGAGGTAGCTTTAGCTTTTAAATCGAGGGTATGCCTTTATGAAGGGACCTGGGAAAAGTATCATGGTAAAGAAGGGGATTTATTCCAGGTTGAAGGTTCCGATGGAAGCTCCTTTTTAGAGCAGGCAGCCGATGCAGCACAAGAGGTAATTAGCAGTGGAGTTTTTTCTATAGCTAAAGACGGGGAGGAACCGTATTATAATCTCTTCAATCAGGAAGATTATTCCAATAATAAAGAAATCATGCTATGGAGGCAACAATCTAGTGATTTAAGAGCCAAACAAAGCCGTTCAAAGGAGATCTCTGAACAGGGAGGCAGGGGTTGCGGATTAACGAAAGAGCTTATTGATGCTTACCTTTGCCTTGATGGTAACCCAATAAGCCTGACTTCCCTGACTGTTTCCGATGATAGTTTACCGGCACTTATTATTAACCGTGACCCAAGGTTAGCACAAACACTCTATACGCCAGGGGATATAGTAAAAGTTGACGATGATACAGGTGATACAATAGATTTATTCGATTATCCTGACCTTGCTAGGGTTAGGACAGGTTACCATTTCAGGAAAGGAGGGTCGCATAAAGCTTCAAATATGCAAGAAAATACAGACGAAACGGCTTTTATTTATTTTCGGTATGCTGAAGTCTTGTTAAACTATATTGAGGCTAAAGCTGAATTGTACGAGTCCGGTGAGGGCACCCTTTCGCAAACTGACTTTGATATAACTATCAATGAACTACGTGACCGAGTTGGAATGGCTGATTTCGACTTTGCTAATTCCTTTTTGGATGAGGAAAATCCATTTACCGGGAGTATTCCCTGGTACCTTGTTGAAATCAGGAGGGAAAGGAAGATAGAGCTTGCTATTGAAGGTTTTAGATATGACGATATCTTCAGATGGGCTGCCGCCGATGAATTGATTAAGGGAAATATATTCCGGGGTGCACCATTCCAATGGTATATTGACCGAGGTTGGTATGCCTCCGAGGATATAACATTTGTTGATAATGAAGGATACTTATCTCCCTGGTTTAATACCGATATTTACACGCAGGGTGGATACAATTTTGATTTAACCCGCGATTATCTTTATCCAATCCCATCACAGGAAGAACTTTTAGGGGGATATACAAATAATCCAGGTTGGGAATAAAATGATAAAGAAGTATTTTGGAAAATTAGACTGAAAAAAATTATAAAAAAATATTTGAAATTGAACCTCCCTGCGGCAAAACCGCAGGGAGTTCTGGTAGCTGTTAAAATAAATACTAAAATGAGGGTTAAATTTTATAAACATCGCTATGAGATTATTTAGACTAAAAAATATAAATAAATTTATTAAAAACATAATTTTAAATTTAGCGACAGTTTTTATGTTATCTGGCTGTATGTCTCCGGGCAAACACATAAAATCCGTAGGGATATGGCAAAAATGGTCATATACATTAATCAGTACTGTCCAATACGACAATCCATACGCTGATGTAGTAATAAAGGTAAAATATACCGGACCTGGCAACCATACAGTCAATGGATATGCTTTTTGGGATGGAGATAGCATTTTTAGGCTAAATTGTTTTTTTCCTCATACAGGTTTATGGGAATGGGTTACTTGTTGTTCCGATTCAACCAATTCATCGCTGCATAATATTACAGGGAAGGTTCAGGTTGTAAAGAATAATGATGAGAATAAACTTTTTAAGCATGGGTATTTAAAGGTTTCTGATAACAATAGGTACCTCACATACAACGATGGCACCCCATTCCTATGGATAGGGGAAACAGCCTGGGCGGCAGTTATGAATGCAACATATGAAGAATGGCAGGAGTATATAAATGCACGGAAACAGCAAGGATTTACTGTCATTCAGATTTTTAGTATACGCGATTGGGCAGGCGAAACTGATGCTTACGGCAATACTCCTTTTTTCAATAATGATTTGCATCGGGCTAATCCTATTTTCTGGCAGGAGTATGAACGCAAAGTGCAATATGTTAATCAACAAGATATGTTGGTATTAGTTGTAGGTTTGATGGAGCCTTTGAGGAGGTACCCTTCAATTAAGCAAGTGACACCATTTGTTAGAAATCAGGTAGCCAGGTTAATGGGGAACCATGTAATTTTCTCTCCAAGCTTTGACTCCGGTTGGCGTATGGAGACACTGGCAGACACAATAGGTAAAGTCATAAGCGATGTTAGTTCGCTCCATTTAATTACTCAACACACAGATACGGATATTGAAGTTGCTGAAAAATTTTTTTATAAGCCATACTTGGATTTCTCCGGGATGCAAAGCGGTGCTGGTTGGTACATGAAAGAAGAATTGGTAGATGGAAAGAAGAAACATATATTTACAATTGACCCGGATACAGCAGCCATGAAATTATTAAATTGGGGTAAAATATTGTATGGAAAGCAACCAAACAAGCCTGTTGTAAACCTTGAGGCACGCTATGACAACGACATTAACCAGGAACAGTTGCCCAGATTACCCAGGAGTTGTGGTTATTGGAGTTTTTTAAGCGGGTGCTGTGGTTACTCTTACGGTTGTGCCGGGATTTGGAATTGGAGCATACATAGATTTGGTAATGCTAACGATGTACAGGCAAGCAATTGGCATTGGAGAAAAGCGCTTTATATGCCGTCAGCCAATGATATGACCAATATGGCATCATTTTTCAGTAATGTCAAATGGTGGGAGCTTAAGCCATATTCAGAGGACATTGTGCAACAATCGTCCCGGTGGATAGACAAAATGGTATTTGCGAAATCTGATGATAATTCTCTAGGTGTAGCTTATTTGCCTGCAAATAATTGTATAGAATTGAAATACGAATCAACCGCAGGCTTTAATACTTACCAATGGTTTAACCCCTCAACCGGTGAATATAAAAGTAAACATAAAATTGGACAAAATAGAAATAAAATATTTACAAAACCTATTGATTGGGAGGATGCAATCCTTCTACTAAACCGGAATTGAAAGAATTTACACAAACGACCATTGGGGAGTGTACGACAATATTCCTGCTTTTTTTATGTTTATTTAATTTTCAAAAAAAAGTATGGCATCTGGCAAATTAAAATACTGTAGGCTATACTTTCTCATGCCCATAATCTTGATATCCGTCATTAAATCTGGGGCACAATCCGAGAATGCCAATACATGCAGCATTGGCTTTTCTTATACGGGAACGCCAAAGGTTGTCAGCGTAATTGATTATGGCGCCAAAGGGGATGGGCTTCAAAATGATGCCCCGGCAATACAAAAGGCACTTGACAGTGAAGCCAATATAGTTACTGTCCCACAAGGCACATATATTATCAACAATACACTTCGGATCGGCTCAGGCATTACCCTAAAGCTCGATCCACAAGCAGTAATCCGCCTGGCCGAAAATACTGGCAATCACGTAGATGTGTTCTTGCTGGCCAATAAAAACCCCGGGAATGGGAACAGCCATATCACGGTTGAAGGCGGGATATGGGACGGCAATAATGAACACAACCACAGGGGCAAAGACGGTGACTTGTTTGGATATACAGGTACTGCGATCAATTTTGTCAATGTAGCAAACCTGGTATTGAGGGACCTTACTATACGCAACCCAGATGCCTTTTCTATCAGGTTGGGGGAAGTTAAGAATTTCCTGGTCGAGGATATTGTATTGGATCATTCGGTTATCCGTCCTAACCAAGACGGGGTACATGTCGGAGGCTTTTCCAAACAGGGGATAATCCGCCGTGTAAGTGCCGTACGCCCCAATACCCCTAACGACGACATGATTGCCATTAACGCCGACGACGATGTTGAAAGGGTCATAAACCTAGGGATGAGGCGTGGGCCAATCAGCAATATCCTAGTTGAGGACATCCAGGCCGACGGCGCGTATAATTTTGTACGCCTACTAAGCAAAGATTCACCTATTGACAACATAACTGTAAAAAACGTAACAGGTAGCTGCCGATATTATGCCGTAAATATGAACAATTGGCGTTTCCCTGTTGGTGTGGGGGATATAAGTAATGTGCTGCTGGAAAATTTTAACGTCACCAAAATATTCAACCCAAAATCTTCTGCCAATAGTTTGATACACATTACCCTGAATGTCCGCAATTTATATATATGCGGCTTTCATCGCGGCAAAAATGAAAGTACTGGGCAAGCCCCTACCCTGCTTGTTAGCAACGGAAAGGAAAATATATTAAACCAAGGCGGCGTTCAACAAACGAAACATGAATTTTCAACTTTCCAAAACCATATTGAAAAACTCTGGATTAACCGATGGGCCCCTTTTAAGCCATGACCTTTATTTTGAAGGATTGCCCCTAAACACAAATAGCACAAACACCCCAGGTTAAATCGCCCCTAACTTGCAATTTCAACAAAAACAATTTGCAAAATAAAAAACAATTGCTAGTTTTGTAGGACATAAGGAACATATACCACATGATATGGAATTTAAAAAAGTTGCAGTAAAAGCAGTAACATTGGTCGACCAGGTTGAAGAACAAATACTTAGCTATATTGTAGAGAAAAAATTAACTGTGGGTAGCGACATCCCTTCGGAACTGTTCTTGGCCGAAAATTTCAATGTTGGGCGCAATGTCGTCCGCGAAGCCCTGAGCCGTTTGCGGATGCTGGGTATTATAGAAAGCCGAAAGCACAAAGGGATGGCCGTGCGCGAACCTGATGTGATGAAATGTTTTACCAAAGTGGTAAACCCTTATTTGTTAAGCAAGCAAAGCATCCTGAACCTTCTTGACTTAAGGGTTTCGATAGAGTCGGGAATAACAGAGTTGATACTTGACAATATTACTGACGGGGACATTGAAGAACTGGAAGCTATTGTTGCTAGGCATATTTATCAAGACGACATGAAATTGAAGGTAGAGAACGAAATTGAGTTTCATTCAAAACTTTACCAGATTACAAAAAACAAGGCAATTATCGACCTGTTGGAAATGGTGTTGCCATTGTTTCATTATGTAAATGAAATGCACGAAGACTTTAAGGTTATAAACAATAAAAACAAAGGCAAACTGGTAAAACACGAAGACCTTATTCCCTTTTTAAAAGAACGAAATATTGATGGCTATCGACAGGCTGTCTATAATCATTTAAAAACATATTCTGAATACATTAAACAAAACCGATAGGACAACTATTGGTTCTATAACAACAAAAATTTATATGGAATTTAAACATTTTGAAGGACTGATTGCCGCAACGTTTACACCATTTGATGCAAATGGGGAATTGAAACTGGAAGTTGTCCCGGCATATGCAAAACATTTAAAAGAAGGCGGGATAAAAGGGGTATTCGTTTGCGGGTCCTCCGGCGAAGGGCTGTTGATGGGAATTGATGACCGGAAAGCGGTAGCAGAGGCATGGATACCTTTTTCTGAAGACCAATTTCGTGTGATTGTGCATGTAGGCAGCACAAGCTCTAAAATAGCAAAAGAACTTGCAGCCCATGCCGAATCAATTGGTGCTGACGCAATTGGCTGCATGGGCCCTTGTTGCTTCCAGCCAAATAACACAGAAATGCTTACCGCTTTTTGTGCCGAAGTTGCTTTAGGCGCACCCAATACACCTTTTTATTATTACCACATACCAGGAGTTTCTGGGGTAAACATAAAAATGGACGATTTCTTATGCGGAGCAGGAAAAGTAATCCCAAACCTGGCTGGAATTAAATATACCTGTTCTAATTTGATGGAAATGACAGAGTGCATAGACATGGAAAACAAAAGGTTTGACATACTGCACGGCCACGACGAATTGCTTGTAAATGGCTTGTTGGTCGGGGCAAAAGCGGCAATAGGGACAAGTTATAACACTATTGCACCAATAGTTAACAGGCTGATTGATAGTTTTAAAAACAATAAAATCAAAGAAGCCCTTGAAATCCAAAAAACAATCAACAAGGTAATTGCGGTGATGCTTTCTTCCGGAGGGGCAATCCCTGTTGGCAAAGCAATGATGAAAATGTCGGGCATCGATTGTGGAAGATGCCTGCCCCCACTTGCAACACTTTCCGATGTACAGGAACAACAACTCAGGGAAAAACTGGAGGCAATTGGTTACTTTAAACTGCTTAGCTAATGAACAAGATTATCTGCATATTGATCCTTATCCTTTTTGCCAGCTCGTGTTCTGTAAAAAACGACCGGGAAATTGCTGCCGAAAAAGCTCAGTCAACTTTAGTGCAAACTCTTGAGTCTTCCACAAAATGGGTGAAAGTACATGTTGCCGAAGAACTTTTGTCCTTAGGGTATTCAAAAGAAATAAAAGAACAATTTTTAAAAGAACTGGAACAATATGGAGATACGCCTCAGTATCGGATTGGAATTTGGCGGGTATTGGCAAAAGAGGCAAAAACAGACAGCGAAAGGTCAATATGGACAGATAAAATAAAAGACGTATATTCAGATACTTTGCAGCCCGACCGCTTGCACGCTGCCGAAACTTTGGCGAAATTAAATGTCAACCTTAAAAAAAATGCCCTTGTCCCTGTTTGTTCCGACCTTGCCGGTAGCGACACGCTTATGCAGGCATTTGTGCATTGGGGATGTGCTGTTTCGGAAACGCCCGACAGTGTCGATTATTCTTCGTTAATGGAAATGGTCAGCTCTCCGGTCGAAGTATTTCGCAAGATTGGTGCTTATGGGCTAAGTTTTTGTTCGGAGTTACCGGAGCAATACAAGCCTGTTCTTTCGGAAAGGGCATTGGCAGAACCTCAGGAGTCAGGAGCAGCGGTTTATTTGCTAAAGGCAGCTTTTTTATTTTCTGATAACGACTCAATATCAACAACATTAAAAGGGAAACTAAAAGATTGCCTTCATTCTCCGGAAAAAGGAGTCCGTTATCAGGCAGCTTTGGCTTTTGCGTCAAAAGGGGGCAAAGAAGACCTTCCTTTCTTAAAAGAGATATTTGAAAGTAACGAATTAAATGATGATGTGTTTTTTGCAAAAAAAGATGCATCAGATATTAGAGCTGCGATAGCTTATGCAATACTCCGCATCAATCAGCGTATTTCTGAAGGGATGGCTTTCCCCGACTGGATGGTCCTTGTTGTTTATGCATTTTTGATGTTGGGCATCGGGTTTTTTTACTCGAAAAAGAATAAAAATGCGGAGGATTATCATTTAGGGGGACGGACAATGAACCCAATATTGGTTGGGCTTTCGTTGTTTGCAACTATATTGAGCACACTGAGTTATCTCTCGTACCCCGGAGAGATGGTAAAATATGGTCCGGTTATTTTTACCAGCCTTATTTGTTTCCCATTTGTGTATTTTATTGTCGGGTGGCTACTAATTCCCAAATTTATGCAAATGAAAGTTACCAGTGCTTACGAGATACTTGAAATAAAAATTGGCACATGGGTCCGGGTGCTGGGTACATTTTTCTTTTTGTCATTGCGCCTGTTGTGGATGGCAACCATTATTTATGCAACGGTAAATACAGCTATCATTTCAATTTTTGGGATTGACCGAAGTTACGTGCCGCTTATTTGCCTTATCATGGCAATTATAACGGTTATTTACACATCGATGGGAGGGTTAAAAGCAGTGGTGATAACCGATTCGTTGCAAACTGTTATCCTGATAATGGGTGCATTGTTGACCCTTTTTATCATTGCGATGAACCTTGGCTCTTTCAGTGCAATATTCCCGGCAGAAATGCCTGCCCACTGGGAAAAAATCACTTGGGGGCTGGATGCAGGCAAACGGATGACAGTTGCCAATGCTATTTTAATGGTGTTTGTGTGGTATATCTGCACTGCCGGTTCCGACCAAATGGCCATTCAACGCTATCTGGCAACAAAAGACATCCGTTCGGCCAGAAAAACATTCGGGATATCGGTTATTACCAATTTCCTTGTTCAGGCTTTATTGGCCATTGTTGGTTTGGCTTTGTTGGCTTATTTTACAAAAAGGCCTTACGAATTGCCCGAAGGACAAGACATTTTTAGTTATGCCGATTCTTTGTTCCCCTGGTTTATTGTTATCGGACTGCCGGTAGGGATAACCGGGCTTGTGGCTGCCGGACTGATTTCTGCGGCCATGTCAAGTTTATCGTCCGGGCTTAACTCTTCATCTTCTGTTATTTCCGAAGACATTATTAAACGTTTTTTTCCACCTAAAAAAAATGTTGATTTTCTGAAACAGGCCCGTGCTATTTCAATCATAATAGGTGCATTGGTAACTGTGCTTTGCCTTTTGGTTGGTTACGTCCAGGGAAATTTGCTCGAAGTGGTCATTAAAGTGGTAAACCTTTTCGTTGCCCCGCTTTTTGTATTGTTTTTCATGGCGCTTTTTGTCCCTTTTGCAAAACAGCTCTCTACTGTTTTGGGTGGTATTGTGAGTGTTATTGCTGCTGTATCCATTGCTTTTTTTGAAGCGTTTGGGCTTAAAGTATTGTGGATAATCCCAATTGCATTTGTTGCCGGAGTTGCTTCGGCTACTATTTCAAGCCTGGTCGAAACCCTTTTTCACAAACACATGAAAACCTAATATTTTAAACATCTAAACTATTAAACACATGGAAATGAATAAAATTATAGTCTTGTTATTGTGCCTTGGCATTTCTTTAAATTCTTTGTCAGAGAACCTCCCGGAAGGAATAAAAGTGCAAAAAATATGGGATGCTGCCGGACATAATGCGTTTACCGACCTCATAAAATTTAAGGGAAATTATTATTGCTCATTTCGTGAAGGGGAAAACCATGTTTATGGGAAAGATGGTGAAGTTCGGATTCTGAAATCGAAAGATTGCAAAAACTGGGAGAGTGTTGCCCTCCTTAAAAAAGAAGGCATTGATTTGCGCGACCCTAAACTATCAGTTACCCCTGATGGGCGGATTATGGTAATTATTGGCGGTTCTAAATACCAGGGAAAAACACAGCTTGGCAGGACTCCTCATGTTGCATTTTCAGATAAAGCAGGAAAACAATTTTCCGAGTCTGAAAAAGTTACAGTTGACCCGGAGATTGCCTCTTGGGGCGACTGGATTTGGCGTGTGGCCTGGCACAAAGGAGTTGGTTATGGTATTGATTACCAAATTGGGCCAAAAGAGAGAAAAGGTCCGACTAGTGTATTTCTTGTAAAAACCACAGATGGGAAATATTTTGAAAAAGTATCGAAATTGGAACTGGATGGTTTCCCCAACGAATCAACCATACGTTTTGACAAGGAAGGGACAATGTATGTGCTGGTCAGGAGGGAACTGGAAGATAAGATGGGCGTGTTGGCACACAGCAAAGCACCCTACACACAATGGGAATATGCCAAATTAAACTATCAACTGGGCGGTCCAAATTTTGTTTTCACCGATGACGAACAGATAATTATGGGGTCGCGGGTTTACGAATCGGACATCTACACCGGTTTGCTGTGGGGAAATAAAAATGGAACATTCAGGAAAATCCTCAGGTTGCCATCAGGAGGGTACGAACATCGTGGGGACAATAGTTATCCAGGCTTGTTATTGGAGAAAGACCGGTTGTTGATGTCTTATTATTCATCGCACGAAGGGAAAGCATCTATTTATATTGCAGAAATTCCGCTAAGCTATTTTGAGGAAATGAACCAAACCCCTCCTGTTTTAGAGTCAACAAAAATATGGGGCAGCGAAGGTAAGCATTGTGCTTTTACCGACATCATACGCTTTAACGATAAATTCTTCTGTACCTTCAGGGAAGCGACAGGACACGTCCCCGGACTTAATGGCGAGGATGGAAAAATAAGAGTTTTGGTATCGGATGATGGTGAAGATTGGAAATCGGCAGCTTTAATAAGCGAGGATGGGATTGACTTGCGCGACCCTAAATTGTCGGTAATGCCAAATGGCAAATTGATGATAACCTGTGGAGGTTCTGATTATAATGGAAATGACTTAATGGAATGGCATACCCGGGTAATTTATTCTGAAAATGGGACTGATTGGACACAAGCTTTTCGGGTGAGGGGAATTCCTACCAATAATTGGTTTTTCCGGCCCACATGGTTTGGCGATACCGGCTATGTTGCTGCAAATATTTGTAGTGCCGACCCTGAAACCGGTTTTGTCCGTTATCGTAATAATACAGGTTTTGCCCGGCAATTGGTTATTTACAAAACACAGGATGGCATGAACTACGAAAAGGTAAGTGACAACATTGCACCTGACTCATTGGCCTGTGAGGCAACCATTCGGTTTAAAAGTGATAGTTCGATGGTGATTATTGTTCGTAATGCCGGAGGCAAAAGTTCAAGATGGAGTTACCTAATGAAAAGTCAGCCCCCTTATACTGAATATAGCTCAATAAAAGTTGACCATGGCTTAGGTGGTCCGAATATTATACCTCTTGAAAATGACAAATGGCTGCTTGCCACGCGCGAATATTCTTTCGAAAGGCCAGGAAGCCGTGAAAAAACATCTGCTGTTTTAATGGAACTTGATGAAAATGGCATTTACAAAAGGTTGTTCGAATTGCCTGCTGGAGGGGACTGTAGTTACCCGGGATTTTTAATCTATCAGGATAAATTATGGGTGTCTTATTATTCATCTCACGAAGGAAGTTCTGCGATATACCTTACCTCTGTGCCTCTCCAAAAAATAAAAACTAACTAATAAAAACCTTTGCCTATGAAACATTATATTGGATAAAAAAGGGAAGCCTCAGCCTGCTTCCCCTCTTGTAGTAAATATAGCCTAGCTTCTAGGCTAAAGTTCAAAATTATACTTAAACAGCACAAAATTATGAAAAAAACATTTTGTTCGTCATGAAACAAAAATCCCATACAATATCCATTGCCTTAGTTTTGTTTTCTGCAATTTTCATGTCCAACGGCTGCAACAACAAAAAAACAATAAGCGGGCCGGGAATACTGCTGACCTTTGACGATCGTAACATGATTAACTGGGAGAAACAGATCCCATTGTTTGGGAAATATAACGCACACGTTACTTTTTTTGTTGACCATTTTGACGAATTGACCCCGGAGCAGAGACAAGCCCTTAAAAAACTTGAAAAAGCAGGGCATGCTATTGGCTGTCATGGTTTGAGGCATATTAAAGCTGCCGAGTATTGCGAAGAACATTCGCCCGAAGAATATATTGCAACGGAAATAGGACCGGCCTTGGCGGCAATGAAAAAGCAGGGTTTCGTGCCTACTTGTTTTGGCTATCCAAACAGCAATCGAAGTAGTTTAACCGACAGCATTTTGGTTAAATATTTCCGGCATTTCCGAAATGGAGGGATTAAAGCAGAACACATAGAAAAGGCACTTTATGATATTGACAAAATCCCGGAAACGGTTTGTTTGACCGGGCTAAGTTTTCATCCAAAATCAAAGGACGACGAATTGGTTTTACAGGTTAAAGAAGCCATTGAGCAAATGAAGGGCAAAAACAAATTATTGGTTTTATATGCCCACGACATTCGCAATGTAGGAGAAAAAGGTCCTAAAAATTACATCACAATTGATGCTTTGGAAGAACTTCTTAAATTTGCTTATGTAAACAACGTAAAATTATACTCTTATGACGAGTTGCCATAGCAGGAGGAACTTCATAAAAAATAGCCTGATAAGTGGGATTAATTGGAAAAAACCTAACCGGTTGTTTGCAAAACCCAAGATGGACGCATTATAAACAGGTAAGCGGCAACATTGTCACATAAAGCTACAATCCTGCAAAAATAACCGTTCAAAAAATTATCGGGATTGCCCTCTAATAAAGACTACTGTTATAACTGGGCTTATAATCCATGATGATAAATTGTGGGAGTCCTATTATTTCTAGCTTAAACTATTTCTTCCATTTTTATTTGCTGATATAAAGTTGTTTTCTCATTTTTGAATAATCAAATTATCAAAAAAAGTTATGAGGATCAGTAATATAATCATCATTTTAGCAACCATATACTTTATCCCTTTTGGGGGCTGCACCCTAAAAAAAACCAATCAACTAATTGTAAAAGAATTAGATAACGACTGGTTTTTTCGAAAAAGCGGGGATCCTGACTGGTTGCCGGCTTCAGTGCCAGGTACGGTCCACACCGATTTAATGGCAAATGATAAAATAGAGGATCCATTTTACCGGCTGAATGAACACGATGTCCAGTGGGTAGACAAAGCAGACTGGGAATACAAAACTATTTTTGTTGCCGATAAAACCATCCTGAAGAGAGACAAGATCGGACTTGATTTTAAAGGGCTGGATACATATGCAGACGTTTTTGTTAATGGCGAACAGGTACTTAAAGCCGATAACATGTTCAGGGAATGGACGGCCGACATAACAGGGTTTGTAAATGAAGGGGATAATGAAATACGGGTCGTACTGCGCTCCCCAATTGTTGAAGGCATAAAAAAATATGATGCACAAGGCTACGAAATACCTGCCTCTGGTAACGATTTGGCCGAGATTGGCAAAGTTGACGGAGGCAAAAGGGTAAGCATCTACACACGAAAGGCTGGCTACCATTTTGGATGGGACTGGGGCCCCCGCTTAGTAACAAGCGGGATTTGGCGGCCAGTTTATATCCGTGCATGGGACCTGGCAAAAATAGGCAACCTTCAAATTGTCCAGAATGAAGTAAAAAAAGAGGCAGCCACTTTTACTGCCGTGTTTGAAATTGAAGCCCTACAAAAACAGGAGGCAAGCCTGTTGGTTGAAAACGATGGGATCCAATTAGGCTCTGCAATTATCCAGTTAAAACAGGGGATTCACAAATATAATGTCGATTTCCAGATTGAAAACCCTCAGCTATGGTGGACAAACGGGTTAGGAGAAGCCCATTTGTACAACATCTCAGGGAGGCTTAAAACAAAAGATTTTGAAACCTCGGAAAGTACAAGGATTGGTATCCGCACGTTAGAACTGATCCGCGAAAAAGATGAAGAGGGGACTTCATTCTATTTTAAGCTGAACGGCCACCCTGTTTTTATGAAAGGTGCCAACTACATCCCCAACGATATGTTCTTGCCCCGAGTGACGGAAGAAAATTACCGGAAAGTTATAGGGACTGCCCAACAATCTAATTGCAACATGTTACGTGTTTGGGGCGGTGGGATTTACGAAAATGATATTTTTTACGACCTGTGCGATGAAGCCGGGATACTGGTGTGGCAGGATTTTATGTTTGCCTGTGCCATGTTCCCCGGGGATGAAGCTTTCTTGGAAAATGTGAAACAGGAAGCCATAGACAATGTAAAACGGCTCAGGAACCACCCATCTGTGGCAATGTGGTGCGGCAACAACGAAATACTGGCAGCATGGAAAGGATGGGGCTGGGAAAAAGCCGAGCGTGCCAAAAGCGAAGAAAATGCCGATAAAATATGGCAGGCCTATGTTGATATTTTCCACAAAATATTACCGGAGGTCGTAAAAGAATACGACCCGCAAAGAAGTTATTGGGGATCCAGCCCGTCTTCTGGAATGGGCATACCCGCCGACATGGTAAACGGCGACGAACACTACTGGGGAGTTTGGTGGGGAAAAGAACCTTTTGAAACTTATGCCACACACCTTGCACGTTTTATGAGCGAATACGGTTTCCAGTCCTTCCCTGAAATCGCATCGGTCAGGAAATATGCACAAGAAAAAGACTATGACATATTTTCTGAAGTGATGAAATCTCACCAACGCTCTTCAATCGGCAACGGTACAATTGAGTATTACATGGACAAGGAATACAAAAAACCAAAAGATTTTGAGTCGTTTTTGTACGTAAACCACGTCCTTCAGGCAGAAGGGATAAAATTTGGACTGGAAGGGCACCGCCGTGCAATGCCATACTGCATGGGCAGTTTGTACTGGCAAATAAACGATGTGTGGCCGGTGGCTTCGTGGAGCTCGACCGATTATTACCAAAAATGGAAAGCCCTGCAATATTATGTAAAAAAAGGATTTGCCCCGGTATTGGTCAGCCCTTACATCGATGGCGCGAAATTCAGGATCGGGATCGTAAACGATAGGCAGGAAAAAGTTAATGCCGAACTATATTTACGCTTAATGGACTTTGATGGCAAAGTGGTATGGGAAGATGCATCACTGGTAGAGATCCCTGCCAACTCAAGCGATGACTATTTTGATGTTAACCGCTGGGAATTTTTCCTTAAAAAGGACTTGCTAAATCTTGTGTTTTCTGCCGAATTGAAAGAAAATGGAAAGCTTATCTCAAAAAACAACTTTTACCTACGTCCTTATAAAGAATTAAAGGTCCCGTCCCCAAAAATTAAATACACCATCTCAAAAGTTGAAGACGGGTTTAACATTGACCTGAAAACCGACAAACTTGCAAAAAACATATACCTGCAAATAGGGAATAAAGAAGGCTTCTTCTCTGATAATTATTTTGATTTGTTGCCTCTTGAAAGCACCGAAATACATTTGGAAACCGACATCTCAGAGAAAACATTAAAAAAGGTATTGACAATAAGGACCCTTGACAGTGCCTTTTAAATAGTAAGCACAGTTCTCATATCACACAAAATAGTTGGGCTTAATGATTTTTACGGCAGCCTGCTTTATATAATGCTAAGGTTCTTCCCCACTTCTACAAATGCACAAACTGCTTTATCTATTTGTTCTTTTGTATGGGCGGCAGAAAGTTGTACCCTTATCCTGGCCTTGCCTTTGGGGACGACCGGATAAACAAACCCTATCACATAAACACCTTCTTTTAACAGTTCATCGGCAAATTTTACTGCCAGTGGCGCATCATAAATCATTACAGGCACAATGGCAGTATCTCCCTGTACCAAGTCGAAACCTGCCGCTTCCATTTTTGTGCGGAAATAAGCGGCATTTTCCATTGTCTTTGCAGGAAGCCCACTCCCGCCAGACAGCATCTCAATTGCTTTTAGCGTTGCCCCCACAGTTGCCGGTGCAAGGGTATTTGAAAACAAATACGGGCGGGAACGCTGGCGCAACATTTCTATAATTTCTTTTCTGCCAGAGGTACATCCTCCGTTGCCGCCGCCCATTGCTTTCCCGAAAGTAGTTGTTATAATGTCTATCTTCCCAAGCAATCCGAAATGCTCTGCGGTCCCACGTCCGGTTTCCCCAATATAACCTGTGGCATGCGAATCGTCAACCATGACCAAAGCATCGTACCTTTCTGACAAAGCAACAATTTCAGGTAGTTTGGCCATGTCGCCATCCATTGAGAAAACACCATCGGTAACTACTACCCGGTATTTTGCCGTTTGTGCATCCTTCAGGCATTGCTCCAGCCCTCCCATGTCTGAATGTTTGTAGCGGAAACGTTGGGCCTTGCATAACCTCACCCCATCAATAATCGAAGCATGGTTCAATTCATCAGAGATAATGGCAGAGTCAGGGCCAAGCAATGGTTCAAAGACACCGCCGTTGGCATCGAAAGCGGCACAGTAAAGTATTGTGTCCTCTGTTCCTAAAAATCCGGAAACCTTTTGCTCCAGCTCCTTATGTATTTGCTGGGTCCCGCAAATAAAGCGGACAGACGAAAGCCCAAAGCCCCAGTCATCCATAATATCTTGAGCTGCTTTAATTACACCGGGGTGGTTGGCAAGCCCAAGATAATTGTTTGCACAAAAATTAAGGACAGCCTCCCCTTTCCCTACTTTTATTGCCGAACTTTGTGATGAAGTAATAATCCGTTCGGTTTTATATAACCCCTGGACTTTTAGTCCCTCAAGCGTTTTCTGCAGATCCTGTTTAATTTGTCCGTACATAATTTCAGTAAATTAAAATTTACTGCAAATTAAACAAAAGACAGTGAAACAAAGGGTGATAAAGAACATAAATAATAACACGCATTTTTTCGTGTACGCCCAAATAAAATTTACCCATCATTCTTTTCTTTATTTTCTATCTTTGCGCAATTATAAAAAGAAAAAGATGAACACTTCAAAAGTCCGGGTACGTTTTGCCCCAAGTCCAACCGGTCCGCTACACATGGGCGGGGTAAGGACTGCATTGTTCAACTACTTGTTTGCCAAGAAGAACGATGGCGATTTTATCCTCCGTATTGAGGATACAGACCAAACCCGCTTTGTCCCGGGAGCAGAAGAATACATTATAGAAAGCCTGAAATGGTGCGGCTTAGGCCCGGCAGAGGGACCTGGGATTGGCGGGGAGTTTGGCCCATACAGGCAAAGTGAAAGAAAAGCGTTGTATAAGGGATATGCCGATCAACTTGTAAAATCGGGGTGGGCATATATTGCTTTTGACACCCCCGGAGAAATTGACGCGCTCCGGAAAGAAGCAGAGGCAAAGAAAGAAACTTTTTCTTACGCAATAGGGACCCGCGAGGCCCTGAACAATTCACTGAACCTGCCAGAAAAAGAAGTACTGAAAAAAATAGAAGCCGGAGAAAACTATGTTATCCGTTTTAAAATGCCGGAAGATGTTGACGTTACGGAGGAAGATTTAATACGCGGGCAAGTAACCTTCAACACCACCAAAAGCCTTGACGACAAGGTACTGTTCAAATCCGATGGTATGCCAACTTATCATTTGGCAAACGTAGTTGACGACCATTTAATGAAAATAACGCACGTAATACGTGGCGAAGAATGGCTGCCATCTATGCCTTTGCATGTTTTGCTTTACAAGGCATTGGGATGGGAAGGTACCATGCCCCGGTTTGCCCACCTACCACTCATTTTAAAACCGGTAGGTAAAGGGAAACTCAGCAAACGCGATGGCGACAAAATGGGATTCCCGGTTTTCCCGCTGGAATGGAAAGACCCGAAAACCGGCGATGTGTCACAGGGCTATCGCGAAGCAGGCTATTTCCCTGAAGCTTTCATAAACATGCTGGCACTGCTGGGATGGAACCCCGGCACGGAACAGGAGTTCTTTTCCCTGGATGGATTGTCTAAAATTTTCAGCCTGGACAGGGTTGTGAAATCAGGCTCGCGTTTCGACCCTGAAAAAGCAAAATGGTTCAACAAACACTATTTCCAACAAAAAGCAGAAACCGAACTCGCCAGGCTTTTCAAACCTGTTTTAAACGGGAAAGGCATTTCTGCAAGCGATGATAAGATCACCAGGGTTGTAGCAGAACTAAAAGAACGCTGCGAATTTGTTACAGATTTGTGGGGGCAAAGCCATTTCTTTTTCACAGCTCCCGGTTCCTACGATGAAAAAACAGTGAAAAAACGCTGGAAAGAGGATACTCCGGAAAAACTCCTGGCTATTGCCGATATTTTTGAAACCGTGGGAGATTGGAAGGCAGATCAGATAAAAGAAACTTTCTCTGCCTTTATGAATGAAAAAGGATGGGGGTTTGGAGTTGTAATGAACCCGCTCCGCTTGTGCCTTGTGGGAGGTAATATAGGCCCAGACCTTTTTGTTATCTGTGAATTACTGGGCAGGGAAGAAACTATCTCCAGGATAAAAACCGCAATAAGTACCTTAAAATAACAAAATATATCGCCAACAATTACCTGTGTGGAGGCACGATTCAAACAGGGACAAAGCAACTTGCTGCGGCTTTATGTAAAAAATTATAAATATCCGGAGCCTGCCATCAGCGTTACTTGTAACGGATGATCCTATAAAGATCCCTCAAACTCAACAACTTAAGCATAAAAGCAAAAACTAAAGACACCAATATTGCAAATAAATATCCGTAGAACCAGTTATGGATAATCTTGGAAACAGCACCCAAAGCTATAACTCCCACTGCAAAAAGGCCCAACCTGAGAACAAACCTGGCTTCGGGCTTTAACTTAAAAATAAAAACTGCCATGATAACCTGTGCCGCCGCAGTAAAAATTTGGGTAACCAAGCTTGCATAAGCAGAACCAAAAGCATGATAGCGCGGGATTAAAACCAGGTTAAGCGCAACATTTAAAACCATACCGAAAAAAGCCATTATATTCAGTTGTTTCATGCTCCCGTTGGCGGTCAATAAAGTCCCAAAAATATAAGTGCTGGCAATACCAACGAACCCGACCATGAGTATCCCGAGTATCCCCGAAGAATGATGAGTGTTTGAATGGTACAAAACATCCATAACCTGTTCGCTGTAATATACGCTGGAAACTGCAATAATTATGGCAGGCACAATCAAAAGTGTGTATGAAAGCTGCACCATTGTGCCAACAGGCTCCTTTTGTTTTATCATTTTTGCGAATATGGGCAAAAGCAAACCGCCAAACATAACCCCAAACATTGAAACGGCATCGAGCAAACGGAAAGCCTGTGCATAAATCCCCGCCTGTTCCTTCCCTAACGGATCAGGCAATAGCCTTTCCAGCATCACCGAATCTATACGGTTATAAAACGACATCAGCAAAATAAGCAGCGCATATGGGTAAGATTGCCGGAGAAAAACAATAAAAAACCTGAAATCGAACCTGATTTTAATCCTTCCTGATTTTGTGAGGACAATAATAAATGTTATAACAGCTGTTAGCAGATATGCAGTTGTTTGGGCATACACAAACCATTCTATAGTAAAAAACGGCCTGAAAAAATTGCTGTATAAAAGAATGCTGCAAATGACGATCATTATGCTACGGTCGAGTACCGAAATTAAACTGTCGGTACGGAAAAGGTGCAGGGCACTGATGTTCGAACGCAAATAAAGCGTAAAAGAAATAAGGAACTGGTTAATTATCAGAAAGAAAAGCAAATGAAACTGTATCTTGCCGTACCCTATAATAAGTGCGAGCCCCAGGCTAAAAACCGCATATACAATGGCCAGGAAAAATTTTAGCCCCACAATGTTCGACAGGTGTTTGGGCAAAAGATAATTATGTTGGGCAATGTTCCGGTTGTTATAACTTGTAATGCCAACATCGAGAAGGATGTTCAGGAGCATTGAAAAGTTAAAAAGGGCAAAATACAGCCCAAACCCCTGGTCGCCCACCAGGTTTTGCACAGTGCGGTCAATCCCAAAAATCCAGAATGGCTTTATAAGCAGATTGATGGAAACCAACAATATCAGATTTGTAATAAATTTGCGTTTCAAAACCCGGCATTTAACATGTTGTTGCATAAATTGAACGAGCAAAAGTAGAAAATATTTAACCAGACTTTGTACTTTTACCTAAATTTGAAAATACACTGAATGGTAATTGCCGTAAATACCCGTTTGCTATTAAAAGGAAGGCTTGAGGGAATTGGCTGGTTTACATTGGAAACGCTGAAACGGATGACCGCCAGCCACCCCGAACACCACTTTATTTTTATCTTCGACAGGGCTTACAACCCTGAATATATTTTCTCAAAAAACATAAGCCCTGTCGTAATAGGGCCTCCGGCCAGGCATCCTTTTTTATGGTACATTTGGTTTGAATACCAAATCCCCAGAGTATTAAAAAAGTATAAAGCCGACCTGTTCTTGTCTCCCGACGGGTACTTATCGCTAAGGACAAAGACCCCCCAGTTGGCGGTAATACACGACATAAACTTTGTTCACCGGCCTGCTGATTTGCCCTGGCTGAAAGCAAAATATTATAACCGCTATTTCAAGAAATTTGCACAGGTGGCCAAACGTATTGCAACTGTTTCGTTCTACTCCAAGGAAGATATTACCCGCTCGTTTAAAGTCGATTTCGACAAGATCGATGTGGTTTACGATGGTATTAACCCTATTTTTGTGCCGACCACGGATGCCGAAAAAAAAGCCGTCCGTGAAAAATATACAGATGGCAACCCCTATTTTCTTTTTGTCGGGGCCCTTCACCCAAGAAAAAATGTTTGCGGGCTACTCAATGCATTTGATGCATTTAAAAGTGTGGCGGAAAATGGTGTGAAGCTTGTAATTGTTGGCGGCAAAATGCACAAAACAGGCGAAATTTTTGAAACTTACGAGAACATGCGTTTCAAAAACGATGTGGTTTTTACCGGACGTGTCCTTACCACAGAATTGCACCAAATTTTTGGCGCTGCCCTGTCATTGACTTTTGTGCCATATTTCGAAGGTTTCGGAATCCCTATCGTAGAGGCAATGAGCACGGGTGTCCCTGTAATATGTTCCAATACCACATCGGCCCCGGAAGTGGGCGGGAGCGCAGTATTATACGCAGATCCTTGCAAAATTGAACAAATTACAGAGGCGATGATCAAGATCGAAGGCGACAAAAAACTACGCGAAAGCCTCATCGAAAAGGGGATGGTACAAAAAAACAAATTTAGCTGGGACAAAACAGCACATCTGCTGTGGATGAGCATTGAAAAAACCTTGCAGTGAAAAGCCCCCTACCCTACCGGTATCCCCGAGGCATGAGGGAAAAAACATAATAAAAAAAATGAGGCACAACAAATTATTGCCATATTTTAAAAAGAACACAATAGAAGCGGGCTGCGACGAGGCAGGGCGCGGTTGCCTGGCAGGGCCCGTGTTTGCTGCGGCAGTTATCCTGCCCCCCGGTTTTGAAAACGAATTATTAAACGATTCAAAAAAACTTACAGAAAAACAACGCTACCGGCTGCGGCCGGCAATTGAGTCACAAGCCCTGGCTTGGGCAGTAGTTGCAGTCGGCAACAAAGAAATAGATCAGGTAAATATACTTAATGCCTCTTTTCTTGCCATGAACCGTGCAGTAAAAAAATTGGAGACCACCCCTGAACACCTATTAATTGACGGAAACCGCTTCCGTCCACAAACAAAAATCCCGTTTACCTGCATGGTAAAGGGCGACGGTAGGTTCTACCCCATCGCTGCAGCTTCGGTGCTGGCAAAAACTTACCGCGATGATTTTATGCTAAAAATACATGAGGAATTCCCTGATTACGGTTGGGACAAAAATAAAGGTTACCCCACAAAAAAACATCGAGAAGCTATCAGGATAAATGGGACAACCCCATACCACCGGATGTCTTTCCGGTTATTGGACAAACAATTATCGTTAAATTTTGAATAAAAACCCTTTGTAGAAAGCAAAATATTTATTTTATTTGTACTATTTAATAGGTCTATTAAATCTATTGGTCGGCAATGGGCAAAAAAGATTCAAATACAGAGCAGGAAATACTGGAAACAGCAGAAGAACTCTTTCTCGAAAAAGGTTTTGCAATGACGTCAACTGTTGAGATTGCCAAAAAAGTTGGCTGCAACCAGGCGTTGGTGCATTATTATTACCGGACAAAAGAAAAACTGTTTGATGCCATTTTCGAGAAAAAAATAAAAATGTTTGCAACCCCTTTCCTTCATCAAATTGATTATGGCGTACCTTTCGAAGAGCGTTTAAGCCAACTAATAGCAGCCCATTTCGACTTGATAAAGGAAAACCCGAAAATACCTTTTTTGCTCATCAATGAATTTATAACCAACCCTAAACGGCTGACAAGGTTGGGCGAGAAAGTTATAGAAATACCTAAGAGCTTATTGAAACAATTCGATAGCGGACTGAAAAAAGAGATAGAAAATGGGAACATACGAGAAATTGAGCCACTAGATTTATTGATAACAATAATCTCTCTGAACGTAACCTTGTTTTTGGCAGCCCCAATTTTTAAAACAGTGGTTAAATATTCAGATAAAGAATTCAATAGGATAATTGAAAGGAGGAAGCAGGAAAATGTACGGATTATCATGAACAGCCTGAAACCATAAATTTTTTGCCCATTGATTAATAGCTTTATTAAATAGATTGTTTAATTTTTTTAAATGCTTAATATTCATTAATTTAATAGTCAACAAAAAATATAGATATGAAACGATTGGCAATTCTGGTAACAATAGTGTCCCATGCATGCACGGCAGCGTTTGGGCAACTGACAATTGAAAGCTGCCAGGAAATGGCAAGGGACAACTTCCCGTTAATCAAACAATATGGATTGATAGAAAAAACTGCGGGATATAATATCTCAAATGCAAACAAAGGATACCTGCCACAATTCTCCCTGTCGGCAAACGCTATGTATGCGACAATAAAATCGGATATACTGAACAGTTTGGTTTATGATGACAATATAAATTCCAAAGTTGCTTATGCCACATTGGGCGTGAACCAAACCATTTGGGCTGGCGGGGCAATCAAATCCCAAAAACAGATGGTTGAGGCATCAACAGCGGTTGAGGCACAAAATACCGAAGTGCAGGTGTACGCTTTGCGCAACCGGATTGACCAATTATTTTTCGGGGCACTTTTGTTAAATGAACAGTTGGCACAAAACGAATCGTTGCAAAAGGAGCTTCAAAATAATTACGACAGGGTAAAAGCCTACATTGATGGCGGGGTCGCCAACCAATCGGATTTGGACGAAATCCGTGTAGAACAATTAAAAAACACACAACAGAGGGATGAGTTAAAAACTACTTGCAATGCCTACCGCCAGATGTTGGCGGCAATGACAGGCGACACTGCCATTATCTCACAAACGCTTATGAAACCCGACATGCAAATGTGCGATGCTACTGTAATAAACCGCCCTGAGCTTAAATTGTACGAGGCGCAAGGCAGTTACTACGACAGCCAAATAAGCTACTATAAATCGAACAATTTGCCCAAGATAGGCTTTTCGGCAACTGCCGGGTTGGCAAAGATAGGGAACGACAATTTCAACAGCCCATCGCTGGGGCTTTTTACCGCAGGGATTGGCTTGAGCTGGAATTTCGGGAATTTGTACACCTACAAAAACAACATCCAAAAATTGCAGATAAACAAACAATCTGTCAGCGTCCAGAAAGAAACATTCCTTTACAACAACAAGCTCGAAACGACACAGCAATTAAACAACATTGCAAAACTCAAAGAACAAATCAAAAGCGATGATGAGATAATTTCGCTTCGGACCGGAATCAGGGAAACAGCAGGGGCAAAAGTCGAAAGCGGGGCTTTGTCAATAAGCGATTTGTTGACTAAACTGAACGAAGAGGACTTGGCAAAACAAAACAAAATACTTCATGAAACACAATTGCTGATGGCAATATATAAGCTCAAGGACTTAAAGAACAATTAGATTTTCAGACTGTTAGGCAATAATAATTAAAATTTTAAAATATGAAAACATTGATTTATTTCATCGCAGGCATTATGCCTTTTGCATTGTTTTCTTGCGGCAACGGCAATGGCGGTTACGATGCTTCCGGCACATTTGAGGCAACCGAAGTTATTGTTTCGGCAGAAGCAAGCGGGAAAATCATGGAATTCGATATAGAAGAAGGGCAAGTATTGGATGCCAATCAACAAGTTGGTTATATCGACAGTGTGCAATTGTCCCTGCGCAAAAAACAGTTGCAATACAACATAAGGGCAATGGAAAGCCGCAGGCCGGCAACAAAAAAGCAAATCGCGGTTTACGAAGAACAAATCGCGACCCAAAAGATTGAAAAAGCAAGGGCAGAGAAATTGCTGAAAGCCAATGCTGCCAACCAAAAACAACTGGACGATATTGATGCGCAAATCGCAATACTCGAAAAGCAGTTGGATGCCACAAGGTCGTCATTGTCGATAACCAACAACGGGATAACGCAAGATGCCGCAACGCTTAACGTCCAGATCGCACAACTTGACGACCAGCTCCAAAAATGCAAGGTTGTCAACCCCATCAACGGGACAGTGCTTGTGAAATATGTTGAAAAAAGCGAATTGGCGGCACAGGGCAAGCCGCTCTACACGGTTGCCGACATCAAGAATATGACATTGAGGGCATACATAACTGCCAGTCAGCTTTCGCAGGTTAAAATTGGACAAGAAGTGAAAGTAGTTACTGATTTTGGAAAAGATGACACTAAAGAATACACCGGAAAAATCACTTGGATATCGAGCCAGTCGGAATTTACGCCCAAGACCATCAAGACAAAAGACGAACGGGCAAATTCCGTTTATGCGGTAAAAATTGCGGTAAAAAATGACGGTTATCTGAAGATTGGCATGTACGGTGAAATAATTTTTAATTGAAAGTTGATGCATATGAGTGCTGCCGTAAAATGCAAGAACATCAATAAGGCTTACAAAAATATTCAGGCGTTAAAGAACATTTCTTTTGAGGTGAACCCGGGCGAATTGTTTGGTATTATTGGTCCCGATGGTGCCGGAAAAACAACTTTGTTCCGCATCCTTACCACTTTGTTGATTTCCGATAGTGGCGAAGCATCGGTTAATGGATTGGATGTGGTAAAAGATTATAAAGAAATTCGGAATCAGGTTGGTTATATGCCCGGAAAATTTTCGTTGTACCAAGATTTGTCGGTAGAAGAAAACCTCAACTTTTTTGCTACGCTGTTTCATACGACCATCGAAAAAAATTATCATTTGGTAGAGGGTATCTACAAGCAAATTGAGCCGTTTAAAACACGCAAGGCCGGGAAGCTTTCGGGCGGGATGAAGCAAAAACTGGCATTGAGTTGTGCGCTAATTCACAAACCATCGGTGCTATTTCTTGACGAACCGACCACCGGGGTTGACCCTGTTTCGCGAAAAGAATTCTGGGAAATGCTGAAAAAGCTCCAACAGCAGGGAATTGCCATATTGGTTTCAACGCCCTACATGGACGAAGCAAACCTGTGCGACAGGATTGCCCTGATTGCCCAAGGCGAAATTCTAAAAATTGATTCTCCACAAAATATTATTAATCAATTTGGTAAGGATTTATGGTCGGTGCAAAGCAAAAATATGCATCGGCTACTCGAAGATATCAGGTCGAACGAAAAGGTGGATTCTTGCTTTGCTTTTGGCGACAGCATGCATGTTACCATTGTTGCCGGGAAATATACAATGGGGGGGCTGAAACAATCCCTGGAAAAGAAAGGGCATTCCGGCATAAGCATCCAGCCTGCAGAGGCAACAATAGAGGACTGTTTTATGGATTTGGGGAAGGAAACACCACCTTAATCAGCTTAAAGAGTGAATAAACTGGCGATAAGATTATAGGATTGCATGTGTTTTTTAAGAATATCCATCGGATGGCCAGGAAAGAATAGGAAATAAAGAACAAGAAATAATAAATGAGGAATGAGAAATAATAGTTGGAGGGGGCTATCATGAAAGTTATCGAGGTAAATAATCTGGTCAAGCGTTTCGGTTCGTTTTATGCCGTTAACCACATATCATTTTCGGTGGGGCAGGGCGAAATATTTGGGTTTCTCGGGGCAAACGGGGCAGGAAAAACCACTGCCATGCGTATGCTATGCGGGCTAAGCAAACCTACCGGAGGAAAAGGTAACGTTGCGGGCTTCGACATAAACAAACAACCCGAGATGATTAAAAAGAACATCGGGTACATGAGCCAAAAATTTTCGTTGTACAACGATTTGAAGGTGTGGGAGAACATACGCCTGTTTGCCGGTATTTACGGCATGGACAGCCAAAATATAGCAAAAAAAACAGACGAGTTGCTGAGTTCCCTAAATTTTGGGGGCGAACGCAACACGATGGTCAGCGAACTGCCTTTGGGGTGGAAACAAAAACTCGCTTTTTCGGTTTCTATTTTCCACAACCCGAAAATAGTTTTCCTCGATGAACCGACCGGGGGTGTCGACCCGGTTACCCGCCGACAATTTTGGGAACTTATATACAAAGCTGCCGATGAGGGGATTACCGTTTTTGTAACGACCCACTACATGGACGAAGCAGAATATTGCGACCGTGTTTCCATAATGGTCGATGGCAGGATTGAAGCCCTGGATTCGCCCGGAAACCTGAAACAACAGTTTGGGGCATCCGACATGGATGGGGTTTTTCATCAGTTGGCACGAAAAGCGAAAAGGAAATCGGAATGAGAGAATAAGAAATAAATAATAACAAATGAGGAACAAGGAATGAAATCACATTCAAGTAATTGCTAATTTTTTATTCCTCATTAATTATTCGATGTTAAAATATTTATTCCTTCCCCTTGGGGGAGGTCAGAAGGGGCTTATGAAACAATTCACTACATTCGTAAAAAAAGAATTCTATCACATCTTCCGGGATGTGCGCACTATGATGATATTGCTGTTGATGCCGATCATAGAAATGGTGCTTTTCGGGTTTGCCATCACCACCGAGGTAAAAAATGCCAAAATTGCTATTTACGACCCGGCAAAAGATATTTCGACGCAACGGATTATCGAACGGATTGGCACAAGCGAATATTTCGATATTGCCAGATACCTTAGTGGCCCATCAGAAATACAGGAGGCGTTTAAAGATGGGGCCATCCGTTTGGTGGTTGTTTTTGGCGAACGTTTTGACGAATCGCTGATGCACACGGGCAAAGCTCAGGTCCAGTTGTTGGCAGATGCAACCGACCCCAACACGGCAACCACGCTTACCAACTACGCATCGATAATCATCAACCAATATCAGCAGGAACTGGCAGCGCAAACGAATGTCCCTTTTCAAATAACGCCTGTGGCAAAGATGCTCTACAACCCGCAAATGAAAGGGGCGTATAATTTTGTGCCGGGCGTGCTGGGAATGATATTGATGCTGATTTGTGCCATGATGACTTCCATATCCATTGTCCGTGAAAAAGAAATGGGGACAATGGAAATACTGTTGGTTTCGCCTGTCAGACCAATTTACATCATTCTCGCCAAAGCCGTTCCTTATTTTGTGTTGTCGTGCGTAAACCTTGCCACCATCCTTGTTTTGTCGGTTTATGTGCTTGGGGTGCCAATTGTTGGGAACCTATTCCTTCTCATTGGCGTATCGCTTATTTTCATCCTCGTGTCGCTGGCACTAGGGCTGTTTGTGTCCACCATAACCCAAACACAAATGGCAGCGATGCTTGTTTCCGGCATGGCTTTTATGATGCCGGTGATGCTGCTTTCGGGGATGATGTTCCCTGTAGAAAATATGCCTTTGGCGTTGCAATGGCTTTCCAATATTGTGCCTGCAAAATGGTTTATCATGGCTGTTAGGGCAGTAATGATAAAAGGTGTTGGCTTTTTTGCAGTATGGAAAGAAGTGCTTGTACTTTGTTTTATGGCACTGTTCTTAATTGGGATTAGTATGAAAAATTTTAAAATACGCTTGGAGTAATGCTTAAATATTTATTAGAAAAAGAATTTAAACAGATTTTGAGGAATTCGTTCCTTCCAAAATTAATAATCGGGTATCCGTTTGTAGCACTTCTAGTGTTTCCATGGGCAGCGACCTTTGAGGTGAACAATATCAACCTTAGCGTTATCGACAATGACCATGGCAATTACTCGTCCCGTTTGGTTGAGAAAGTCACTTCGTCGGGTTATTTCCGGTTGACCGATGTTGCCCCGGGCTACAACCATGCATTAAGGAGCATTGAAACCGACAAGGCAGACATCATTCTTGAGATCCCTGCCAATTTCGAGCGGGATTTGACACGTAAGCAGTCGGCACAATTAATGATTTCAGCAAATGCAGTTAACGGCACAAAAGGGGGCTTGGGCAGTGCATACCTTACAAGTGTCGTATCTGCGTTTTCAAAAGAGTTGCGAAGCAAGTCGGGCAAAACATCCGGCATGACAACAATCCCTGTCATTGAAGTTGTTGCCCGCAACCAATTCAACCAGCACCTGAGTTACAGTGTTTTTATAGTACCGGCAATAATGGTAATGCTGCTGACCATGCTGTGCGGCTTCCTCCCGGCTTTAAATATAGTTGGCGAAAAAGAAAACGGCACGATGGAGCAAATCAACGTAACCCCCATAACCCGTTTGATGTTTATTGTTTCAAAACTTATCCCTTATTGGGTAATCGGTTTTTTGATACTGACCATCAGTTTCGGTGCGGCATGGCTCATTTACGGACTGATACCTGTCGGCAGCCTGCTGACCATCTATCTCTTTGCCGCAATTTTTATTTTGGGCGTTTCCGGGCTGGGGCTGGTTATTTCAAACCATTCCAACACCATGCAGGAAGCCATGTTTGTAATGTTCTTTTTCATGATAATCTTCATTTTGTTGAGCGGCTTGTTCACCCCGGTCGAAAATATGCCAACATGGGCGCAACGCATAACCGACTTTAACCCCCTGAAATATTTCATGCAGGTAATGCGGCTTGTTTACCTTAAAGGCAGCGAGGTGAACGAGTTGTGGGGGCAATTTGCCGCACTAAGCGGTTTTGCCCTTGCATTTAATACGTGGGCGATTGGGAGCTACAGGAAAAGCAATTAATACCGGTCAGTATTTAATTTCACTCAGCAACTTCACTATGTCCGTTCATGAACATTAAACATCTATCGGCATTATACCTATTTTTTATGGAAAATTTTGCCTATAAATATGAAATAACTTGCAACATCCATTGCTACAAAAAATCACATCTCATAACTTCCGCACTTCAATAACTTCTCCAATGTCAGTAAAAATTATCACAAAACGTTTTTTCTCGAAATCCCTGATTATAAGTTCGTACCTTAATGCGTTGCCTTTGTTTTTTAATACCGAACTCATGATTTCGCCTCTCGACAGAGCCTGCTCTTTTATTGGTGCGGGCAGGTAATCTGCCGGCAAAAATTTTTTATATTCGATTAAATCGCCACTGAGGGTAAAATTGGCAATATGCTCGATTTTGTCTTTATAGAATACCGCTTCATAATATGTTTTACGGTTGTGCCATTCAACATTTTTGGCATTTGAGAAATTCTCGTTAAATGCATCCACACACTCTTTGGTTGGATACACATTATCGCCTGTAATAATTTTTTTAAATAAGTTGTTCATTTCTTTTTTCTCTTTTTGACGTTGAATCATCATAAAGTAACACATTACCCTTTCAAATATTTTTTTGTATATAAATACAACACCCTTGCCCTTGCCCGTTTAAGACGCATTTTTGCTGCATCTTCACTAATCCTCAATACTTCGCCAATAAGTTTCATCGAAAGTTCGTCTTTGTACCTCATCAATAAAAGTGCTTTTTCTTCGGGGTGAATTTGTTCGAATATCTCCATTACCTTATCATAATCAATATCTTCTAACAACTCGTCGGTTTCGTCAATAATTTCGGGCAGTGCATTCTCTTTGTTCCATTTCGGGTAGTGCATCTTTTTCTTTTCGCGAAGGTAATCGATACAATGATTATAAGTCACCGAATATAACCACGACGAAAACGACGACATTTGCTTAAACGACGGCAGTTTTTCATACACTTTAGAGAATATATCTTCAGCAAGTTCTTCTGCCAACTGCTTGTCTTTCGACAACGTATAACACTTCGACAATACTTTTGAATAATAACGATTGTAAAGTACCTCGAAGAACTTTGAAGCGTTTTCATTTTTTATTTTATCGACAAGGTCGTTGTCAGATAATCCCAAAAATTTTCCTGCCATATCTATTTTTTTCGAAAAAAATGAGTCCCAAAATCAAATATTTATGAAAAATAAAACACTGCTAGCTATTAACTAATTGACACATAGACGAATAAAAACCCAACATTTTTTTGTTACCTCTCAAATAAATCACGTCATAATAGCGAAAAAATCTTAACCATTGGCGCAACAAATATAAGCCAACAAAAAAGATTGAAATTTTTAAAACTATAAATTAAAAAAAATGAAAAACAAATTTTTTGTAAAAATCGCATTGTTTGGGCTAGCTGTAGTTGTTCTATCCAGTTGTTCAAAGATGCCACAACCTGAGATCGATGCAGCCAATACTGCTATTGACCAAGCAAAAGAAGACGGTGCCGATATTTATGCACACGATGCTTTTGTCGCCTTGCAGGATTCGATGAACCATGTAATGGTAGCTGTTGAAGCCCAAAGTTCTAAATTCTTCAAAAATTACACATCTGCAAAAGAAGGTTTAACCGGAGTTGTTCAATTTGCAGGCGAAGTAGAACAAAAAGCAATTGCTAGTAAAGAAGAATTGAAAAACGAAATAGAAAATACCATTACCGAAGTAAAAACATTAATTGAATCGAATCGTCAATTAATTCTTGAAGCTCCAAAAGGTAAAGAAGGTACTTCGGCATTGTTAGCAATTAAAGGCGAAAACGATGCTATTGAAAGTTCTCTTGCTGAAACAACCACTTTGTTCGAAACAGGTGATTATTTCGCAACTTTAGACAAAGCAAAAGCTGCTAAAGAAAAAGCAACTGAAATCAATAACGAACTTTCAGGCATAATAGCTAAATATAAAGCTAACGTAAAAGGTAGAAGATAATATTCGGTATAAAAACTGTTGAAATACCCCGGTTTCCGCAACTCGAAATCGGGTTTTTTTATCAAAATTCTTATGAAACGGATAATCGTTGTTTTAATTTTAGTCGTTACTGCTGCTGCTATTGTAACTATTGTTTTCAAAGTAAAGGCGAATAAATCGCCCGAAGTAATAGTGTTGGAGGCCGGAAGATTGAAAACTGTTGCCAAAGCAGAAAGGGCATCAGAGTTTGCATACAAAGAATATAAGCAGGCAATAATTTATTGCGATTCGGCAATGACCGAATGGCAGAACCAGAACAAACGTTTTTTTCTGTTTCGTAATTACGATAAGGCAACCAAGTTGGCTAACAAATCTATTTCGTTTAGCCGGCAAGCCATCGAAACGGCTAAGGAAAATAGTTCAAAAACAGCGACCGGACTGAATAAGCGAATTTCGGAAACCGAAAATAAAATTTCTTATTTCAAAAAGAATTTCAGCAATTTTCCGATGACCACAAAACAGCATAACGATGCTGCAACGTCAAGTTTGCTATGCTCCGAAGGTGTTTTGGCATTTAAGAAAAGCGATTACATTACGTGTAAATCGAAGCTCGATTCTGCCAATATTCTGATATCCGGATTAATTGACTATTACGAAAATTTAATGAAAGAATATTTTGTCAGTTATTCCAAATGGAAGAAAATGCTTGACGAAACTATTTTGTATTCCAAAAAACATAGTACCACGGTGGTAATTGTCGATAAAATTGCCCGGGAGCTTACCATTTATAAAAATGGAAAAGAAATTGACCAATTTGCAATTGAACTGGGGCCTAACTGGATTGGCGACAAGCAAAAACAAGGCGATAAATCAACGCCCGAAGGTCAGTATAAAATAGTACGAAAAGAACAAGACGGACAGACAAAATACTATAAAGCATTATTGCTCAATTATCCGAACGACGAGGATAAATCGCGTTTTCTTTCGAACAAAAAAAGCGGAATTATAAATAAAGATGCTCAAATCGGAAATCAAATTAAGATACATGGTAACGGCGGAAAAGGCGTTGATTGGACAAGTGGTTGTATTGCCCTTAAAAATTCCGAGATGAATGCTGTTTACAATCAATGTGGCGTTGGCACAATGGTAACTATTGTAGGTTCAACCCGGCCGTTAAATGAACTTTTATCGAATAATAGTGAAAACAAATAATTTAATAGTGTCGCTTACACACTTTGTTGGCAAAACAAAGTTTAAAATTGTATTTGTTACAATTTTGGCTGTGATATTAATTCCGGTTTTATTGCGGTTTATTGTGTGGAAGTTGCCAGTAAATAAGGAAGTTGCTGTTTCGGTTGAAGCGAAGGAATTTGTAGCTGCCCAGCAAAAAGTAACGCGCGAAATTGCGCTGCTTGACAAGAAGTTGAAAATCAAAACCCCGCAGTCGTATTATCTGATAATTAACAGCTCGTCGAACGAGTTTGTGTTGCATAAAGGTAACCAGATAATTAAAACCGGAAAATGTTCTACCGGTAGCTATGTGTTGCTCAAAAACGGGAACAATCAGGAGTGGATGTTTAAAACTCCCAAAGGTGAATTTCATGTACAAAATAAAATTACTTCGCCTGTTTGGAGAAAGCCCGATTGGGCATTTGTTGAAGACGGGCTGCCAATTCCTTCTGCAACCGACAATTCTAGATACGAATATGGTGTATTGGGCGATTATGCGTTGAGCCTTGGTCACGGATATTTAATTCACGGAACTCTTTATCAGCGTTTTCTGGGGCTTCCTGTCACACACGGTTGTATTCGATTAAATGATGAGAACCTTGAATTGGTATATAAATCATTGCAGGTAGGCTCAAAAGTTTATATTTATTAGAGGCTGGTATAAATTGAGAAAAATGAAAAAAATTGCAGAATATATAAATCATAAAGCAGTTGTTTACATTGTTGTAATTATCGGGATGATATTGTTAGTTTGGGGTATTGAAGTTGCAGTTGCACCTTACAATAAAATAACCGAATTGCAGAAGTTTGTTAATTCCGATACTATTTATACAAAGAATTTCAGCAGTGCTAATAATTTGCCCGAAATGGTTCCTCTTGTTCAAGAGAAAGCATATAAAAATGCACTTCTCGAATTATCCCGAAACGATTCTATCGAATTGGTGATTAATCTTTCCGATAGTACAATTGCCCTTGTTTTTAAGGGAGTAATGCTTCATGTTGTTCCTATTTCTGAATTTGAAAAAGACAAATTATTCGATAAACTAACCTTGAAACAAGAAGTTAAGCTGTTTTCAACACCATTAGCCATACAATCGCAATGGGCAACAATTGTGAAAGAACCTATTGTTGAGCGACAAGCTCCCAAAGACACACTTGAAGCGTCGGTTACCGCATGGAAACCTGATACGCTAATACAAAACCCTGCTTTTGCTATATTTTCTCTCGACCACGGTATTCAAATATTATTGGAGCAAGAAGAAATTTCTACAGCCCAAGACCGAGTGGCTTTGCACCGTTTTAATCGACGTATCTGGTCGCAAAAAATGAAAGCATCGGTTAATAATTTTGTAAGACAGAAAAAGCAAGACTATCAACCTACCATTACAATTAAACTGCCTGTCGATGATTTGCGAAGCATTTACCGTGCATTGCCCGATAGTTGTTATGTGGTGCTGAAAAATGCCTAATTAAATAATTTCAATTATGTGGTTACCTTTCAAAACAGCAACGTCTTAATGTAAAAACAAACAAATTATTGAACTTTAAAAATTAATAAAATGATGCCTATTTTAAAAAGTACAGACTTTTTGCCGGATTGGGCAGATAATTTTTTCACAGGTTCGTTTATGCCCGATTGTGTACTGAAAGCAAAAACCTCGATTCCTGCGGTTAACATCGATGAAAATGATGAACAAATCACATTGCACCTTGCCATACCCGGAATGAAGAAAAAAGATTTAAAACTCGACTTGACTCACAAAGTATTGACAATTTCTGCCGAAAAAACCGAGAAATGCGAAGAAAAAGAGGGTGCTGACAACCATGTTTCTCATAAGGAATTTTGTTATAGTTCATTCAGTCGTTCTTTCACTTTGCCCGAAACTATTAAAGAAGACGGAATTGTTGCTTCGTATAAAGATGGGATACTGACCATAAACATTCCCAAAAAAGAAGAAGCAAAAAACAAAGTCCCGAAGCAAATTGAAATCATATAATCAGATACAATGCCGGCTTTTATGGGTCGGCATTTTTTAACAACTTTAAAACTCAGAAATCATGAATACATATCTTGGCGCACCATTTAGAAATATCCCCGCAAAAATTGTTCGTACATTTGCTAATGGCAGTACAAAAAACAGTATGCTTATAAAACCGCAAAAGCCTACTTTTATTAGCGATTACAACAAAGCAGGAAAAATTACGGACGAAAAATATTACCATCGCCCAATTTCAAAGCCGGCTGTTGAAACACAAACATTACTTAAAGAAACCAAAAAGACCAAAAAGGTTCACTAACTAATATTTGAATAATATGGTATCGTTAACAAAAACAGGAAAAGGATGCTACTTAGCGTCACTCCCAATTGATATTGAAGATTTAAACCGGGATAATTCTCTTTTAATCAAGAAAAAATTGTTCCCGTTTATCAGCCCTCATCGCGAAATAACTATCGATATGAACGGCGTGAAAACAATAAGCCATGGAGCATACCGAATTATTGGCGAAATGCAGAATAAAGCCAAAACAAAAAAATGTGCAATTATGTTTATTAATACGTTGCCATCGTTATCGGCTCAACTTTTAAGAAAAGCAAATTAACAAATAACAAAAAGTATTAATGTTATAAACCACAGATGACTCAGAGTTGTTAAATTGAAATATCGGACGATGACTCAGAGTTGTTAAATTGAAATATCGGACTAGGCATCTAATTAATACAATAATTTATTCTAAATCCGATTAAATGCCACGAATACACGAATTTATAAATTCGTGCTTAGTGAAAATAGTAATGTATTCTAACTGTGTTCATTTTTTGATAAAGATATTAGCTAACGCTGAACGTTGTTTCGTGAATTAGTGGCTATTTGAAATTATACATTATGTGCCTAATTCAATTGAAATATAATTTCTCTGTGGTCTCTGTGGTTAAATTTTTTTATCGATGAAAAAAATAATGAACTATTTTCTCCAAGGTTTAATGTACATTGCCCCTTTAGGAATTACTGCTTACTTTCTGGTATTAATATTCAACTTTACCGACAACTTACTCGACGACATTCTGCTCGATTTCATAAAAGTAGATATTCCGGGGTTAGGACTTGTTATTATCTTTTTCTTTTTAGTTTTGGTTGGTTTAATTGGGTCGAGCATAATTGCACGTCCATTTAAAGCCATGTTTAACCGAATAATGAACAGGTTACCCATGTTGAAACTTGTTTATTCGGCATTAAACGACTTTTTCTCGGCATTTGTTGGGAAAGAAAAGAAGTTCAATAAACCGGTTATTGTATTGGTAAACCCAATTTCAAACTTGGAAAAAATGGGATTTCTTACCGAAGAAGATTTGAGTCATATTGACGAAAAAGAAAAAGTGGCGGTCTATTTTCCGCATTCCTATAACTTTTCGGGCGAATTGTTTATTGTTCCCCGAAATCAGGTTCGGGTTTTGGATATTAACCCGGCTATTGCCATGAAATTTATTGTGTCGGCAGGTGTTTCCGACATTGACGGTAAAAACGAAAGTGAAAAAATTAAATAGAAATAACCATGTTCGAACAAACCATATTCTTCATTGTTTTCATTGTTTTTGTTGTAGCGATATTATTGGTCGATTTGCTGGTAATTAGCCGGAACTCGCACGAAGTATCGGTAAAAGAAGCTGCCATTTGGAGTGCTATTTGGATTGCACTGGCATTAGTTTTTGCAGTATTCCTTCGCTTTTTTGCCGAACACGTTCACGGCATACACGATTTCGAAAGGCTGAGAATGGTTGTTCATCATTATGCGCCGTATTTGAAACTCGACGAAACCAGTTTCGAAAACAGTCTGGATATTTACCGGAAAAACAGTGCCATAAATTACCTTTCGGGTTACCTTATCGAGAAGTCGCTTTCGGTCGATAATTTATTTGTGATGATGGCAATTTTATCGGCTTTTTCGGTGAAGAAACGCGACTACAAAACTGTTTTGTTTTGGGGTATAATTGGCGCAATTGTTATGCGTTGTATCTTTATTTTCGCAGGTGCTGCATTAATCGACCGCTTCGAATGGCTGATGTATATTTTTGGTGTTTATTTGATTTATGCCGGTATAAAAATGTATGTTCAGCGCAACTCCGAAACCACTATCGAACCGCAGCACCATCCGGTAATGAAGTTTTTGTCGAAACACGTTAAAGTATTTCCTCGCTATGTTGGCGACCGTTTTTTTATACGCAAAAACGGCATGGCATTCATTACTCCTTTATTTATTGTGCTGGTAATTATCGAAGTTACCGATTTGATATTTGCATTGGACTCAATTCCGGCGATATTTGCCGTAACCCGTGACCCGTACATTGTTTTCTTCTCGAATATTTTTGCAATTCTTGGGTTGAGGTCGTTGTTCTTCTTACTTATTAAAGTGGTTGAAAAATTCTATCTGCTGAAAGTTGGAGTGTCGATATTGCTTGCTTATGTAGGAGCAAAACTTATGCTGCACGAATGGTTAGCACATATCGGTTTCAAATCGGTTTATTCGTTGTATGTAATTCTGATTGTGTTAGTTGGAAGTATTTTGTTGTCGATGGTTTTTCCGAAGAAGGAAATTGGTTAACTGTAAGGAAGTTCAACCGGGTAGTTGCTAATCAGAATCATTTTACTACTTTCTGAAATATACTTTGTGCAAAGTATTTGGATTGCAACCAATGCGTTGCACAAAGTACTTCAAGGTTTATTTTGATAGGCTATTTGTTTCCTCAATTCTGTTCTAAAGAAGCATTAATACAATTAACATAACAAGTAACACCAAGCCTATAACAAAAGCTAATCTGTTAGCTTTTGTTTGTTCAATATTGTTTTCAATTATCATACTATTAAAATTTGTTCATTATTAAGACGGAATAGCCATTGAAGGGTAACTGTTGCATGAAGAATAAATTTTTTAAGCCTACACAGCAGAATGCCTATTTCATTTTTTTAACAAATCTTTTTTATTCCGGTCATATTGCCGAACAAAATATTTCAGTAAATTTAGCGTTAACGAAAAGTCAGTTTCTGATTTATTATCAATTGTTTTTCTTAACTCTGTTTTTATGCGAATAACATTGGCGTTTGTTGTATTGTTTTTTGTATTCAATATTTGCCGGGGACAAAACCCGAATGCATATACTGTTGAGCAAATCGACTCGTTGTATCACACGTTGAGTTCGCCAAGCAGTATGCCTTCGTATAAAATATTTTATGAAGGGATGGTGGGTTACGAAAAATTAACTTCCGAAGATAAAATTCAAAATTCGCGGTACTTGACATTAATAGACTTTTCGATGTCGGCAAACACAAAACGGCTTTGGGTAATCGACCTCGATTCAATGAAAGTTGTTACCAATAGTTTAGTGGCACACGGACGTAATTCGGGCGATGAATATGCCGCTCGCTTTTCAAATACAATGAATTCGTATATGAGTAGTATTGGCTTTTTTGTAACCGGACAAACCTATAACGGCAAACATGGCGAATCGTTATATCTCGAAGGAATTGAACCCGGTGTAAACGATAATGCCCGCAAACGCGCCATTGTTATTCATGCTGCCGATTATGTGTCGCGCGACTTTATCAAAAAATACGGTCGTATTGGACGCAGCCACGGATGCCCGGCGTTGCCTCCGGCTGTATGCAGTGCTGTTATCGACACAATTAAAGATAAATCGTGCCTGTTTATTTACTATCCTGACCCCGATTATTTGGCAAATTCAACGTATCTGAATTAATTTTCGTTAGATGTCGGACTTTGTTTTAGTGCTTTTATTAGTGCCGCATCACGATTGTAAATGTCTTTTCTGAAATTAACCGTTCCGTCTTCGTCAACCCACGATGTGAAATACAATAAAAAAACTTGTGGCTTTTCTTTCAATAAAACTGTTTGTGTTGCTCCCGTAGCAATAATTTTATTAAGCTGTTCCAAACTGTATTTATCGGCATCGTTCAACAAGTATTCAGCTAGTTCAAGCGGCTTCTGAACCCTTATGCAGCCAGAACTGAAAGCCCTATCGGTTTGATTAAACAGTTCCTTGCTTGGAGTATCGTGCAAATAAACATCGTACGAGTTTGGAAACATAAACTTTACAGCACCCAATGCATTTGTTGCCCCTGCATCCTGACGATAGGTGTATGAAAATACATCGTGGCTTGTCCAGTCAACTTTGCTTGTATCGATTAAATTTCCACTATTGTCATATACTTTTATGTTTTTTCGAGTTAAGGTTTGCCGGTCTTTCCGAATTTCAGGAATAATATCTTTTTTCAGGATGGTAGGAGGAACGGTCCATGTTGAATTTAATACCAAATATTGCATTGTTGCAGTAAAAACAGGTGTCATTCGGTAAGGTTTTCCCACAACAACTTTGTGTTTTTGAACTATTTGTCCATCCCGTTTAACTTGCAACTCGAAATTGGCAATATTTACCATTATGCAGAAATTAGATTGCTTGCGAGGCAGCCATCTCAAACGTTCCATATTTGCTTCAATTGTTGCTATTCTGTTTAACACGGGTGTGTTTAATGCCTCAATGGTTTGTGCACCAATATTACCAAGAGCTTCCAATCCGTAATGTTTTTGAAAAGCGATAATTTCGGCTTTTAAATTGTTGTCATAGGTATTCAACAAAAGCGAATCGACAACTTCGTTATCGTTTAGGAAGTTTAATGTTTTTCGGATAAGCGAAATTCGATTATCGCTCATGCCCGGTTTTATTTTTTCGCCCGATGGAATTGGTTCAGGTTGCTGTTTTTCTGCAAGAGTTCGATAATAAGCTAATTCTTCTTTTAGCAATTGGTAGCTGTTGTTCTGAGGCATTGCCAATGCCACAATATCTCCTATATCCTCACTGTCAGCTAAATAGAAGAAAGTTAACGGATTTTGCGCATCTTCGGGAATATGCCACTGAGCATCAATGGTTTCCGGGTTAATTTTACCCGAACTCAAATGCGACAAATAAAGAATGAATGCATCGGTAAGCAGTATGTCTAAATTGGCTTTGTCGTTGCCGTTTTCTTGCGATATTAGTTTTTCTATTTCCTGTAAATGATAATCATCCGGATTCAACCCATCGACAAACGAATTGCGAAGTGCGCTCAATAAATCGGAAGCATTTGAATTGTCTTCCCAATAAGGTTCAAAGTTATGATGCAGGTATGCTTCGTTCACCAATTTGTTACAATACACAGGGTATGCATTGTTTAATTTCTGCGTTAGCTGAATGTCTTCAACCTTCTTGCGAATTGTTTCATCCAAATAATAATTTGTTGTATATGCGTATAAATCAACAGAGAATAATGAAACGACAAACAACAGGTAAACAAATATTTTTTTCATCACGAGAAATATTAGTTGCCGCCCGGGCTATGTTCTGTTGTGAATTTTTCAGGATATTTCCCCTTCACCCCTTTTGCCCGGTAGTGGTCTTTCATGCGCTTTATATCGGCATTTACATCATCGGTAAGCTCAAATTTTTCCCCGGCGGATACTTCTTTCTTGCCCCAATCAAAATATCCAAGATACACGGGGGCTCCGGTTTCTTTTGCGATAATGTGGAAGCCTGCCTTCCACTTCGTTGTTTTATCCCTTGTGCCTTCAGGGGCAATTGCCAAATGGATTTTTTCAGAATTTTTGAACAACTGGAATGTCTGCCTTAATACATTTGACCCCTTTGAACGATCTACCGGCAACGCCCCCATTTTTTTTAGCAATGCCCCGACAGGCCAGAAAAAAAATTCTTTCTTGATCAAGATGTTTGCCGTTCCGCCCACAGAGGTGTAAAATAACCATGAAATTATAAAATCCCATGCACTTGTGTGTGGCACGCCAATTATTATGCATTTCTTTTCTGGAACAGCACCTCCAATTATTGTCCATCCCATTTTTTTCAACAAAAACCTACAAAACTTTTCCATACCTCATTTTAATCCTACTATATAACGCCTCCCAAAATTCAACAATTGTAATCGGCAAGGCTTACTTAACAATCTCCAACTGTTTCCAACTCAATATTGCCCGCCATTGCATATTTCTTTAACAAATCAACCGACAACTTAGTTGCCAAAGATAACAAAGGAGACAAACCATAATCAATAATTATCATAAGGAAGCGTTTGGTTTCCGGCGAAACCGATGTCCTTACCGAGTCGCTGGTAGGTGTGCCAAATGCGCCTATGCCATCCCTGAAAACCGGGATGTGTTCGATATTCAGCCCTCCCCTGCCGATACCCTGGTAAGGTTCGTCTTTTTGCCCAATGCCAAAAAAAATGCCGCCTTCTATCTTATCCGAATCGTAACCTCCAATTGAAAAACCGCTGGTTATCGAAACCATGTTCAGTAGGTCGACCACATTGTTAATCTGGTATAGCTCGTTGCGTTTTACCACCCGTCGCAAAAGGGCTTCTGCCGAAAGCCTGTATCGGGCAGGATCTTTGCCGCAAGCCTTATATGCTCTCCGTGAACTGGCAATTGCAGGTATCTTGCTTATTGTTTCTGCCTGCAACGAGCTTGACAATTCTTTTATCTTGTCCTCGATTTCCCCCCACAGCTTTTCATCCTTCCCCATGACTTCAACATCACATTCGATGCAGGAAAGCCGGATGCCAGGGACTTTGTTTTTTAATTCACTGGATATAGAGATTTCTTTCATTCTTGGATTAGATGGTTTTTTCACCTTTGCTGTTTTCTTTAATTTGGCATTTTTTGCACGGAATAAAAATATGAAGAATACTTAGCTCTTCAAAACTATATTCTTTCTTACTATTGAAAGCGTAAAAGGGACCATTCGACAAAAACACTGGATACCTCGCAAAACAGAAAAATACTTGTTGACATATCCCACTTTATTCAACTTGGCTCCCCTGTCCCCTCTTTGTTAACAGAAAAAACTTTGCCGGCGCCCCTAAACAAATTTAACTCCTGCTGTAAATTCCCAAAGGGCGGGCAAAAATGCCAACCAGGTTGGTTACATGAAGAATCTCATGTGCTGACGGTATGCTCTTCGAATGATTGTATCGGGACAGCATTCCCCCTGTTTTGTTTCCTAAAAAGCACAAGCAAAACGGCAATAAGGGCCAAGCTAATAATCGCATAATAAGAAGTCCCTGGAACTGAGCCAAAATTTTCAATTTCCGAGGACATTAGCCCTTTGTCGATCAAGTACATGGACAGTACGGCAAAAGCATTGTTGAAAAAATGGGCAATTATTGGCAGCCACATTGAACCGCCCCAGTACAAAAGGTATCCAAACAAACCGCCCAGGAGGAAACGGGGTAGGAAACCGTAAAACTGCATGTGCAAGGCACTAAAAAAGAAAGCAGAAATCCAAATCCCCCAGTGATGGTTCTTTGTCATCCGGGTAAAAGATCGCTGTATCACCCCCCTAAAAAGAAATTCTTCGCCAATGGCTGGCAGTAGGGCAATCATAAAAATATTGAACAATAAGCCCCCCATGGTTTTTACGTCCAGAAAAGCTTCTGTCAACCGGGCTGCATTTTCTTCGCTCTGTTGCATCCACCGTTCCACTCCGCCCAAAGAACTTGGCAATTGCATTTTTGAGTTTATTTCGCCAGTTAGATTAATGACAGGTATGGCGGCAAACATTAAAACCAGCACAATTATAGACGATGAGAAAGCAAAAGATCTGTCCAAAAATAAATATTGGGCAATATTGCCCAAATATAGCCACCCTAAAATTAAAGGGGGGACAACAAACAGCCCCAAAGCCTGGACCGTCTGAAAGTATTTTAAAATCTCGATTGTTTTTGGATCGCCAATATCCCCCGTGCCCGAAATGCTCAATACAGAACCTAAACCCCATACAGGTAAGGCTATTATCACTGAAAGCACAAAAAAAGCCAGAAAACAAACAAGTATAACAAAAAATGAGAACAAGAGTTGGGTAAAGGGCCTCATCCCCCTAAATGTAGTAAAAGCCATGCTTAAATTTTTTTGAGCAAAAGTAAAAGAATCGTCTTTCATATAACAAAGTCATCCGATGACTATGAGAATCGACAAACAGTCATCGGACGACTGGGAGAAATAGAGACTTAAAGTAATTGGACGAGAACACTCCTAGCAACGTACTACATCACAACTAATTACAACAAATTAGCATAAGGCACAACCTGTCCCCATTCACTTCAAACCCTATTGCAAAACCTTGATTTTCATGTTGCGGAACATAGTCAGCCCACCATGATCCTGCAAGCCTATATGACCTGATTTTGCTTCCCCGTAATGTGTGGCATCTTTCCACTTCCCTTCTGCTTTGTGCTTTCTCCAGTCATCGCCCCAAAGTTCATATTCAACCACTTTTTTGCCGTTTAGCCAATGTTCCACATGTGGGTTTTTAACTATTATGCGCGTAACGTTCCACTCGTCAATTGGTTTTACCTCTGCCCCTTGTGGCGCATCCATTGAATAATTTGAACCGGAGTATTGATGTGCAGCCAATTTGTCGGGCCATCCTTTGTCGTCAATCAACTGGTATTCAGGCCCCGATTCGTAAATGGCATCGGTAATCCCTTCCTGTACATGGTAAAACACGCCCGAATTGCTTTCCGGCGCAACTTTCCACTCCAGGTACAGTTCGAAATTTTCGTATTCTTTCTTTGTAATTATGTCACCGCCGTGGTCTGAACCTACGCCCGAGTTTTGCATCTCGCCGTTAACAACCTTCCATCCGGTAACCTCGCCGCCGTTAAACATTTTCCATTTGTCCATCGATTTGCCATCAAACAACAACTCCCACCCTTCTGCTCTCTCTTTTTCGGTAAGCGTGTTCATTTCGGCTTTGCCCCCTGTTGAGCAAGAAAAAACAGAGAATGCAAACAGTAATCCCAATAGTATAATAAAATTTTTCATGAATAAATAATTTAGTTCCTTCAAATGTCATGTAAAAATATAAAAAAATACAACTTGTTTTTTCTGTTAAAATTTAAAATGTAATTTTAATTCGAAAAATCAATATTAACGATTAATAAAAATTGAAATGAAAGTTATCTGGTTAGTTTTAACAGTATTGGCATTTTTTTCGTGTTCGCAACCACAGCCCCAACAACCTGCCTTGCTCGACAAGGAAAATTTTGAGGCAGGGCACGATGGCAAAAAGGTTGACCTGTTCACATTGAAAAACAATAACGGGCTGGTGGCACAAATTACCAACTACGGGGGAAAAGTAGTGTCGCTTTGGGTTCCCGACAAAAACGGCAATTTTGACGATATTGTCCTAGGCTTTGAAACTATCGGCGAATATTTCAATACCAATGAAATTTATTTTGGTTCGCTTATCGGCCGTTACGGCAACAGGATTGGCGGAGGGACTTTCTCTATTGGCGGCACTGTTTACTCTTTGGCTCAAAACAATAACGGGAACGCGCTACATGGTGGTATAAAAGGGTTCAACAATGTGGTTTGGGACGCAAAACAAACCAACGGGCAAACCTTGGAGCTTACTTACCTGTCACCGGATATGGAAGAGGGCTACCCCGGCAACCTGAACGCAAAAGTAGTTTACACACTGACTGATGGGAACGAACTGAAAATTGAATACAATGCCACTACCGACAAGGCTACCCCGATAAACCTGACCCACCATTCCTTTTTTAACTTAAAAGGGGCAGGGAACGGAGACGTAAACGGCCATATTGTGCAAATTAATGCAAATTCATACACTCCTGTTGACGAGGGCCTGATCCCAACCGGGGAAATTGCCCCTGTGGAAGGTACCCCTATGGACTTCAGGAAACCAACTGTTATTGGCGAAAGGCTGGGCGATGATTTTGAACAGATAAAAAGAGGGAACGGGTACGACCATAACTGGGTTTTAAACAAATCGGGCAATGGGTTGACTTTTGCGGCAAAAGCAACAGAACCAAATTCGGGAAGGAGCATGGCAGTTTACACCAACGAACCGGGCATGCAATTTTACGGAGGCAATTTCCTTGATGGCACTGCGACAGGGAAAGGCGGAAAAGTTTACGGGTTCCGTTCGGCGTTTTGCATGGAAACACAGCATTTCCCCGACAGCCCGAACAAACCCGATTTCCCGTCAACTATCCTGAACCCGGGAGATGAGTATTATTCTGTTTGTGTTTACAAGTTTGGTGTTGAAAAATAAGGATTCCAAATCAAGTAAAGGTTGCATATTTAAATTGTGTTTCTCATTGTATGCCACCAAAACACCGTTTTGCTCACAAAATATCCTGGAAATGATTTTCCTAAATGTTTAACGTTTTATAAACGATAGTTTATTTTTGCACTTTGTTAAAAACAACAGAGGGCAGAAGCGGCATGCGATGCAATTAAAACATACCTGCATGAGAAGATATATAAGAAGTAACATACATCAGGGGAAAAAAATGGCTCTTTGTGGGATGTTACTTTTTTTATTTGATATTGTTCTTGCCGAAGGGACGGCAGATGACAGTATCCCGGAGAACAAGGGAGACACGGTATCGTTTTTCACTCCCAACAAAAAAGTACTTACCGACAGAACCTCTTCCGAAGGGGATTACTTTTTCTTATCTGGACGTTCTTTCCATAGGCTCGGGGCAGAAGCCAGGCCTGGTTATATTTTCCCGACAAATTCTTTTTTGCGGGGAGATAATAAATTAGGGGAACCTATCAGGAATTCTTTTTCCACTCATCTGGAATATTCATTCCAATTTTACCCCAATACCAATACCGATAGGATATACAGCGAGGCATACCAGGGAGCAGGATTGGCATGTTTCAATTTTGGGGAAAGGGAACAGGTGGGCTCCCCAATAGCTTTTTTATTTGTTCCAAGGGGCACGCATAAGCCGTTTCAGCCCTCGTCTGTCTCTTAACTATGAGTGGAATTTTGGTTTATCGTTAGGATGGAAGCCTTATGATTATTACAGTAATCCCTACAACATCATGATCGGGTCAAAGGCAAATGCTTATATAAACATAGACTTATACCTACAGTGGATGCTTTCATCTCGGTTTAATTTTACAGGAGGGCTTAGCTTGGCACATTTTTCTAATGGCAACACCAAATTTCCCAATGCCGGGCTGAACACTTCTGGCTTAAACCTGGGATTGACATATAATTTTGGGAGGGACAGCTATACTGTCCCGGAGTTGCCCCAGTCCATTATCCCTGATTTCCCACGTCACATCAGTTATGATTTAGTTTTATTCGGCTCTTGGCGCAGAAAAGGTGTTGTTTTCGGGGACGGGCAGGTCGCTTCTCCCGATGCTTATACTGTATTGGGGTTGAACTTCGCCCCGATGTATAATTTAGGCTACAAGTTCCGTGCGGGTATTTCTGCTGACGGGATTTATGACGGCAGTGCCAATGTTTATACAAGAGAGAACAGCATAGGTACGGATATAAAATTTTGCAGCCCTTCACTAAGCAGGCAATTGGCACTTGGGATTTCTGCAAGGGCAGAATATGTAATGCCTTATTTTACGGTCAACCTGGGGCTGGGGGTCAATGTGTTGCACAAAGGTGGGGATCTTAAAGCTTTTTACCAGGCACTGGCCCTGAAAATTGAAGTCACCAATAATTCTTTTATTCATATTGGCTATAACCTAAAAGATTTACACGAACCCAACTTCCTTATGTTGGGCGCCGGATTTCGTTTTAACAACAAGTACCCCCCAAGGGAAGCAAGGATGGATTAATTCATTTCATTTAATTGGCAGGTTGAATCCAAAATGTGACCTCATTGTCTTTTGACTCAACTTTAACATATCCGCCTAATAATTCGGTTAAGTTCTTAACCATTGGCAACCCGATACCTAATCCTGGATTTAGTTCTTCCCCAATGTTTTCTTGCTTTTCGAAAAGCTCAAACATTCTATTTTTAACGCAGGGATCAGGAGCTTTATTTTTCACATAAATTTTCACATTCCCCCCAGGAGGCTCTAAATCAAACCCATACACCACCCTGCGGTCTTCCGTAAATTTGATTGCATTGTCAATTAAATGATATAAGATGCTCTTGAGCCTATTCCTGTCGGTGTATATATTAAAAAAAGGTTCGGTGTTTAAATAAATAACCTTGACTGTTTTATTTTGAGACAATAAAGATTCATCGAAATAATCTTTTAATTCCGTGAAAATTTTGGTTATGTCCACATTGTCTTTTTTTATGCCCAGTTTGTCCCCTGCATAAAGAAGGGATAATTCAACCAGGTCGTTCATTTTTATCAGAAAAAGGCCTGCCTGTTTCCTTATAGTGTCCGAAATGTCTTTATCTATGTCTGTTAAGTTATATGATTTTAGATCGGCAATAATATCTAAAAAACCGAGTATGCAGTTCAATGGGGTCTTAATTTCATGCGACAAGTTATTTAAAAAATATTTTTGCGTGTTTTCTGACAATGATGATTTGCTGTACAGTTCGTTGGTTTTTTCCCCCAGTTTTTTTACAATTTGGTTTTTTTCAATTATACCAATAAAATTATCACCGCTCATTACAGGCAGGGCATACGATTGGTTTATGCAAAATTTTTTAATAGTAGAAATAACGGTGTCGTCCTCTGATAAACTTTCCTTTGGGGTAACGCAGTCGATAACAATTTTGTGCGGGCGTTCAACAACATCAGACGGCGTTAAAATACCATAAAATTTTTTGTCATTGTCAACAACTACTAAATATTGGTTTTTTAACAACCTGTCCTCAACCGAATTAACCCCTTCAAACGGTTTTACGGTTGGATAAGTATTTAATATGTATTTATCAAGTTCCATTAGAATTCTTCATCAAAAGGGGCATAATAAATTTTTAATTTGAAATCCACCTTTAATATCTCTGACTCAAAAACATATGGAAAAACTTTTTCGTGCAGGATTGCAAGTACCTTATCTTTGTCAAGTTTCTTTAAAACCCGTTTGTTTATGAAAACTGCTTCAACATTACTGTCTTCGATCTCAAAAGATTCAAATTCATTTGGGACTAAAAACTCAAAAGATTTACTTACTCCCATTTTCCCTTGAGGGCATTTCTTCCCTAGTATTAAAATATCCTCAAAAGGAGGAAACCGGATTTCCTCAAAACTTAGTTGAACAGAGAATTTCCTTATCGATTCGTCTATCATAATTATAATTATATAATATATAAAAACGGGAACATTTCTCTCATTGCATTAACCAAGTTATAGCTAAAACTTTACAATGAGCGCATTTGTCCCTTTTCCCTAAAAAAATTTTAATATTAGCGTCCTGCGGGTTAAAAAGCCCCGCCATAATAGGGATTAAAGATAATAATAATTATCGCACAGGCAACTTTTTCTAAAGCACTTTTGCCTATCTGTAATTTGTCCGTTGCCCTTAAAAAATTCCTATATTTGCATATTTTTTAAAAGTCAGTAAAGAAAGCCGATTGGTATGGATAATAAGTTTCAGGAATATAAGCAGTTAGATTTATCCCAAATTAACAAAGAAATTTTAAAGCGCTGGGAATCCGATGATACGTTCCACAAAAGCATAACAACACGCGAGGGGCGCCCTACATTTGTATTTTACGAAGGGCCGCCGTCTGCCAACGGGATGCCGGGGATACACCATGTGATGGCAACGCAGCATAAAAGACATTTTCTGCCGCTACAAAACCATGAAAGGGTTCCGCGTACACCGCAAGGCAGGGTGGGACACCCACGGGCTGCCCGTTGAACTGGGCGTTGAAAAAACATTGGGCATTACCAAGGAAGACATCGGCAAAAAAATTTCGGTAGAAGAATATAACAATGCCTGCCGCAAGGAGGTGATGAAATATACCCGCGAGTGGGAAGAACTCACCCGCAAAATGGGCTATTGGGTAAACATGGACGATCCGTACATTAC
>CAXXRZ010000004.1:0-1456310 GCA_963668205.2 uncultured Draconibacterium sp.
ATTGGGACGTTTGATTGTCCCTCTTTAAAATTGGAGAAAGTTGCAGTAAACGATATTGTTGACAATACTTTTTATTTCAAGCCAATGATGCTTTTTTAAAGTCAGCAATACTGATGGCGATGATGTCCTGTTGTGCGATTTCGCATCGGCAGGCTCGCACGGTACTTACTACAAAACATGGTTAGACGTTGGAAAAGCACCTCCGGCAAACGTAAGGCTCAAAAGCCCATTAAACAATTCAAAGTCAAAATTGGCAAGGTTTCAGTGGTCGGGGGTTGAACAGGAGGACAGCCATACAACTTACGACCTGATTGTTGCAAAAGATAAGGGGTTCAAAAATGTGGTTGCCGACATAAAAGGCTTAAAAACAACAAACTATGTCCATGGTGAGTTATTGTCGCCCGGCAGTTATTATTGCAAGGTTACGCCTACAAACAAATATGGCACCGGGGAAATGATTGGAGTACCGCCCCATTTTACAATAGAAGGTTATAACGCCGAAGATTTTGCCGATCCGTCTATTTTTGGGTTTAGGAAGGAAGATTCGTTGATAATCGCTTCTCCCCTTGATGGTAACGGTAAGACAGGATACGGCTACCTGACAGCAGAGAAAAACATCCATGCGGCAGAGGATCGGTTTGGCAACCCAAACAAAGCGGTACGCTTCGATGGTGACGGTGAAATAATTTATACACTTCCTTATATGCCTGATAAATACAGCATTGTGTGTTGGGTGAGACCGGAAAAAAACAGGTGAGCTTTCTCAAATTTTTTCGGCTTGGTCTTCTAACATGGACGACCCCTCAAAAATGTTCATAAACGACAATTCTTTTGTTGCAGCAATAGAAAACAGGACATTGAGAAGGACAGAAGTGGCTTACAGCGGTGTCGAGTTGAAAAAATGGTATCATTTGGCAATGTCCTATGATGGCGGTTGCTTCAGTTTTTTATGTGAATGGAGAAAAAATAAAAGAGTCTAAAAAAGTAAAAAAATATATTTTACCAGTGCCGTGAACTTTTGCCTAGGGGGCAACAAATGCCCTGACGAGGGGCATTTTTCGGGATGTATAGATGACTTTGCAATGTATGCGAAAGTTCTTGGGCAGGAAAAAATAAGAGAGATATACACGCACGGGCTTGAACAGGATAATTAATAATAAACAGGGTGAAACACTGGTGTTTATGTTTAATGTAAAAATTCATAAAGAAAATGATTAAGAATATTTTTACCATATTATGTCTGGTAGCTTCTCTTTCAAACGGATTTTGTTCAGACGGGAACCAAATAAAGAAAAAGTCCCCTAGGGGCAGTTTCAGCATTGTTGTTATTTCAGACACTCAGGCATATTTAGGACGGGGGACAAAGCGGCAACCTGACAGTAAGGACGAAGTTTCCAATCCAATTTTTGAATCCCAGTCAAACTGGGGTACTGGAAAATATAAAACGGCAATCAATTGTATTTGTAAGCCATGCCGGAGATGTTGTTGACAAAAAACAATAGGGAACAGTGGGATAAAGCCAGGGGATATATGGATAAGTTGCATGGCAACGTACCTTATGGAATCTCAGTTGGGAATCATGACATGGAAACAAATGGCAATTCTTCATTGTTTCAGGAATACTTCCCTGCATCTCGTTATAAGGACTTTAATTGGTATGGAGGATATTTTGCGGAAAAAAATGGGGGCTTCCGGTATTTCAGGGAACAATGCCAACAGTTACCAATTGTTTTCTGCAAAAGGGATCGATTTTATAATCCTTCATTTAGAATGCAATGCCCCGGACAATGTGCTTAGTTGGGCAGATAATATTTTAGATAAATACAAGGATCGTTTTGCGATTGTTACAACGCACATGTTTTTAGGTCCAAGGGAAAAGCCAAAAATTTCAGGCGACTATTATAACCTGCCCAAAGGGATTATGGTTTGGGGAAAATGCCATGGGGCAAATGGAAATACGTCAGGGCAGATTTGTGATAAATGCCTGCGCAAGCATCCCAATTTACGTATAATAATTTGTGGGGATCAAAGCAGGTCCAATGCATTATATACACGTTTTTATGGCGATAATGGCAATGCAGTGCATGCAATGTTAAATGACTACAGTATTTCGCAAAATGGAGCGATAAGGATTTTACGTTTCTTCCCAACTAAAAATGAGATACAGGTAATAACCTATGATACCGTAGATAAAACAATTTTGAATAAAACTAATATTGTAGATGAGCCTGAGGAACACAACTTCAGGATTCCAATCAGTTTCTTACCCAATAAAAACATGAACGAATGAAAAAAAGTATCCTTTTATTATGTTTTATACTGGTGATTTCCAAATTAGCAGTTTCCCAGTCAATACAGAATTCCTTGAACCACAGTGAAAGCTTGAAAACCGGGGAATGGCTACGTGACTGGTATCTTTCCTGCACTTTCCCATTAGATAGTGCAAAATATAACTACAAGCACCTGACAGGTTTCGATACCGATTTTTTAAAAAATATTGGAGGGGAGACAGATCCTGACATAAAAGAAGGGGCATCCATAAAATATAAAGGCATTTCAGCCCGATGGGAAAGGTTTACAAGCCCCGATCCCGTGGTCGATTTGGACAAATATTATTCCGGCAAATCGTTTGTCGCATCGTATGCCTACAAAGAGCTGGAGGTAGATTCCGCAGGCGTTTATCTGGTGTCGCTGGGAACCGACGATGGGGGAAAGCTGTGGGTAAATGGCGAACTGGTGTGGGATTGTTACCAAGAGCGGGGCATTAAAGATGACGACGACTTAGTGCCGGCAAATTTCATAAAAGGAAAAAATACCTTGTTGCTTAAAATGGAAGAAAGGGAACATGCATGGGGCTTTAAAGTAAGGGTTTTGCCTTTTGATTTGCATAGCTTTGTGCAAAACCAGCCTTTGTTCAGCCTAAGCAAACGGGACGGCAGCCCAGAGTTGGGTTTTATGCAACCATCGTACGGCAAACTGTTCAAAACCGTTAACGTAATAGTCACCAAAGAGGGGAGCGACGACATTGTTTGGCAGGGTGAGCATAAAGGCAAGAAAATTGTTTTGCCGAGAGGGGGTGGGCAATACCAGAAAAATTTGCTTGCTATTTCAGCAACATTGTCGGACGGCAGCCACTGGGAAAAAGAAATTTACTACAATACCGGAAACCCTGTTTTTTATCCGTTGTTTGAAAATGGGGAAACAACTTATTCTATTGTTGTAAAAAAAGATGCCGGAGACGGGGAAACATGGGCGGCAAAAGAATTGCAACACTGGTTGGAAGAGATAAGCGGAATAACTTTCCCGATAAAAACCGATGACGAAAAAATCACTGAAAACGAAATAATTATCGGTTACAACAAACATTCGCTTTCACTGTTAGGTTCCGATGCTGCTGTGCCCAAAGCCACCAACGAAAGTTATCATTACAAAAATATTGGACCTTCTGTTTTGTTGCTGGGCGGCGAACAGCGGGGATCCATGTATGCTGTTTTTTCGTTTCTTGAAAATGAGCTGGGCTGTCGTTGGTATTCTCCCGAAGTTACCGTTATTCCGAAAAAAAAGAAGTATTCATTTAATTATTTAAACCATAGCGAGTCTCCATCGGTGAGGGTCCGTAACGATTTTTACTACGAAGTTTTTGACAACCCGGATTGGGCAGCCCGAAATAAAATAAATGGAGCCATGGATTATCGTGAACAACATGGCGGGCTTGAGGCATACTGGAGCGCACACACTTTCTTTAAGTTGTTGCCTCCGGAAGAATTTTTTGATACGCACCCTGAGTATTACAGTTTAATTGACGGAAAACGAATTCATAAAAGGGCACAGCTTTGCCTTTCAAATCCGGAAGTTATAAAATTGGCCACGGAGCGGCTTAAAAAGGTGATGAGGGAAAATCCGGAATACCTTATATATTCTGTTTCACAAATGGATTGGAAAAATGCTTGTCAGTGTGAAAAGTGCCAGGCGATTGTCGATAGGGAGAAAAGCCAGTCCGGGCCGCTGATTCATTTTATTAATCAGATTGCCGATGGGATAAAAGACGAATTTCCCGATAAATATGTGGGGACATTTGCCTATCAATATACACGGAAACCACCTGCCACTATCAAACCCCGCGAAAATGTAGTAATCCGTTTGTGCAGCATTGAATGTTGCTTTGCCCACGATTTTAAAAGCTGTCCCAAAAACAAAGAGTTTATGGAAGACATGAAAATTTGGTCAACCCTTGCGCCGCACCTTTATATTTGGGATTATGTGGTGAGTTTTAGGGAATATCTGGTGCCGTTCCCCAATTTTAATGTGCTACAGTCCAACATAAATTCTTTTATAGAAAACAATGCCATTGGTATTATGGAACAGGCGGCATACCAATGCCCCAATACCGAATTTGCCGCATTGCGTTCGTACGTAATTGCAAAACTACTTTGGAATTCCAAGATTGATGTTGACTGGGTAATCGACGATTTTATGGAGGGATATTACGGAAGGAGCGGGCGTTATATACGCTATTATTTTGATCTTCTCCATAATTTAATAAAACCTGAAACGCATTTTAAGATCAGGCTAAGGCATTACGACGATTTGTTTAATGACGAGTTTGTTGCCCACGCAGAACGGATTTTTGATGAGGCAGAAAAAGTAGCTGAGAATGAAGAAATTTTTAATCGGGTTGAATTGGCAAGGCTTCCCATATTATTCTTGAAATGTATGAGAAATCCGGAAGAGGCAAAGATTGATGGGAGTATCCAACGTTTCTGGGAAATTGTAGAAAGAGAGAATATTACCCATATATCAGAAGGAGTCGCTAATAATGCTGAGTATAAAAAGATATTAAAGATTGAAGAATAGGGGACATGAAAATCTCGATTGTCTTAACAAATAAAACCACTACTGGATCGACAAAAGATATGGAAACTATATAATTGCTCCCGCCGGGGGCAATGGATGCCTTGTCATAAAAGGGCTTTAGCCATATATTTTTTTGATTAATAGATTTTACAATATGGATATTTTAAGAAAAATAGATAGGATTTTAAAAAATCACCTTAGTGTTTTCGTGAAGGATTTAACTATTGTTTTTTTGTCGCTATTTCTCCTTTCGGGGTGTTCCAATAGCAACAAAATAGTGTTTTGCGGTTCTGCCGAAAACGATCTTTTCCGGCTGTTGGAAGGCGAAGGCTTTGCGCTGCAACTTGCGGGCTCGCCCAAAGAGGCTGTTTCGCTTGCTAAAAAGGGTTCTGCCGTTGTTATAGTTAGCGATGCATATCCGGGGACAACGGTTGACATTAAAGATGACGTATATGTACAGGCTAAAGAAAAAGATTTGAGGCTGTATGTCGAATATCCTTCTTCTTTTCCCGGCATTCATGTTTCCGGTGAAATTTTTCACGCAACACTTGAAAGGGGAGTTGTTAGCAGCAAGGCTTTCCTGCCCAAGCTGAAGCCTATGTCTATTGTAGGGATAAACGATTGTTACGCTTTGGTGGCAGACGTGGAAGACCCGCTGTTGGTGCTGGCAAAAGTGGCCGGTTTCGACAATGCCGAATATGGTATCGGTGACGTAAAAAAACACCCACTGCTCTTTCAAAAAGACAATTGCATGGTCGCTTTGACCAAACTAAGCAATTTCAGGACAGGCAGGTATGGGCCCAACGGTTCGTGGGAAGCCATTTGGTCTCACATCATTTCATGGCTGGCAAACAAACCGGGTTTCCAACTTGAAAAAGCATGGCCTGCCGATGTTGTCCCTATGTACGAAGAAGTTGACGGGTTGCCCGAAGGTTCAAAAAAACAGATGATAAAAAAGGGTGTCGATTGGTTTTACAACGGAAAGTTTTTTATCCACCCTTCGTGGGAAGACAGGTGGCTTAAATACCAGGCAGACGATGCCAACCCTGTTGGACCGCCTATCCCGCGGTCGTTTAAAAACGGAGATGGCTCAATGGGCATACTGGAAGGGCATGTCTCAAATATTTTGAACGACGGGCTTCAGGACTACCGTTACAACCTGCGTTGCGACGTACATGGCGAAACTGCCTATGCCTTGGCGGCTGCCGGGGAGTACCTTGGCGAGCCGGGGCATTTAAAAGTGGCAGGGAATTTAATAGATTTTGTTTTTGACGATACCACAAATTTCAGGAAACAGGCACATTGGGACAAGAAAAGCCCTGTGTTCGGGTTGCTGGGATGGGGATACAACAGCTCGGATGTTTTTTATGGCGACGACAATGCCCGTTGTGTATTGGGGATGATCGGCGCATCTTCGTTTCTGAAAACAGATAAGTGGGACAGGCAAATAGTCGAAAATATTTTGGCAAATTTCAGGGTGAGCAGTGCCAATGGTTTTTATTCAGAAAAAGGAAGGTTGAAACAGGCTGAAATAGAAAGGCTTGGATGGAAATATTTGAGCAAAAGGGCCGATTTGAAGCATGTTCAGCCCCATTACGAATCGTGGCTTTGGGCATGTTACCTCTGGCTTTACGACAAAACGGGGTACAAACCGCTCCTCGACAAAGCAAAAGCTGCAATCCGCCTTACCATGGAAGCCTATCCCGACAACTGGGAATGGACAAACGGCATACAGCAAGAACGTGCAAGGATGGTATTGCCGCTGGCTTGGTTGGTAAGGGTGGAAGATACCGAAGAGCATAGGAAGTGGCTGGACATTATTGTTGCAAGGCTGCTAGAAAACCAACAGGAATGCGGGGCAATACAGGAGGAACTGGGCGCGGCAGAGCTTGGCAAGTATGGCAAAACTTCATCGAACAGCGATTATGGAAAATCGGAGGCTCCTTTGATTTTTGTAAACGGCGACCCCGTGGCAGACATGCTATATACTACCAATTTTGCATTCTTCGCGCTAAACGAAGCTGCAAAGGCAACGGGCAACCCAAAATACGAAGAGGCAGTATCGAAAATGTCAGATTTTTTGTCCCGTATTCAGGTGAAAAGCACCGTGCATCCCGATTTGGACGGGGCTTGGTTCCGTGCCTTCGATTACGGCCGTTGGGATTACTGGGCTTCAAACGCCGACCATGGCTGGGGGGCGTGGTCAACTCTCACGGGATGGACACAAAGCTGGATTGTGGCAACACAGGTTTTAATCGAAGAAAATACTAGTTTCTGGAAATCGACTACCGGATTAAAGGTTGATAAGTACATGGACGAAACTGTGGGGTTTATGCTGAATCGGTAACATCGAATAAGGAATAAGAAATGAGTAATGAGAGGGGAGAATGATGAGGGGAACTTGCAACCTGCAACCTGCAACCTGCACCCGGATAAACATCGAATAAGGAATAAAGAATAAGAAATGAGTAATATGATGACAGGGAAACTTGAAACATGGAACCTGTAACCAGCAACTTGCAACCTGCAACCTGTAACCGGAAAAACATCGAATAAGGAATAAAGAATAAGAAATGAGAAATGAGAGTTGAGAATGATGACAGGGGAACTTGGAACTTGCAACCTGCAACTTGCAACCTGCAACCGTATAAACATCGAATAAGGAATAAGGAATAAGAAATGAGAGGGGAGAATGGTACAGGGAAACTTGGAACTTGAAACATGGAACATAGAACCTGAAACCTACATCTTGCAACAAACATCGAATAATCAATAATAAATATACTAGTTATGAGAAAATTAAGTACCATCTTAGCCTTATCTGTTTATGTGACGATAGGGGCAATTTTTTTAAGTAGTTGTGGCAGCAACAAAAAAACGGGTGAAACCGATGCCAATGGCCGTCCGTTGATCGTTAAAAAAGGGACAATCGACTGCGATATTGTGGAAACATCGCCAGTTGTTTTTAAAGACAAGGTTTACCGGTTCGAATATATCAGGAAAAAATATTGGGACAACCATACGGGCGATTCGTATTTCCGCTTTGTAAACCACGAAACGGGGGGCGTAACGCCTTCGTTTGCAAAGGGCTTCGACTTGGGCAGCGCAGAAGTTTTTAACGACACTGTTTATGTTACGTGCGTGAACGATTGGAACGACGACAAAATATATGTCTTTAAATCGGGCGATTTGGTGAACTGGGAAAAATATGTGGCTTTTCAGATGCCCGGCTATGGTATTTTTAACACCTCGCTCACAAAAGCAAAGGACAAATATGTGTTGATGTTCGAGATAGGGAAGCCTAAAGAAGAGGCTGGCGTGCGTTTTACGGCCCGCTTTGCCGTTTCAAACGACTTGAAAAACTGGGAAGTTTTGTCTTCCGAACACAATTATGCAAAAGACCGCTACACCGCACCGCACTGTTTGCGATACCTAGATGGTTATTATTACAACTTTTACCTTGAGGCATTCGACGAATACGAGCAATGGCTTGTCCGTTCAAAAGACTTAATCCATTGGGAAAAAACAAAATTGGGCCCGGTATTGAAAACATCTCCTGACGATAAAAACATTGTGAGCGACAAACTCACCGAAGAATTGATCGGGAAAATCAATAAATCGGAAAACATAAATAATTCCGACATAGATTTTTGCGAACACAAAGGGCGTTTGTTCATTAATTATTCGTGGGGCGATCAGGACGGCACGGAATTCCTTGCCGAGGCATATTACAACGGTACCATGGAACAATTTTTAAAAGGTTGGTTTCCTGAAGAATAAGGATTTCAGCGTAGGGGCGCAAAGAATAAAAAAGCAAATGGGCCTTTTGCGCACAACAAAATTTTTGAAATCATTTTTTAATAATAAGTTTTTGAATGCACATTAGTTAATAAGCAACAATGAATAAATCAATAAAAAACCTCGTCAACCTGTTCCTGTTTTTGTTCATTTTGAACAGTTGCAACAACGAACCTGCCGTTAAGGTTGCCCAAATAAAATGCAATTCTACCGTTGAACCTGTTGGCACCGGTACTGCTTGCCCCGAATTTAGCTGGCTTGCCGAAAGCAACGAAAGGGGGGGCAAACAGTCGGCTTATCAAATTATAGTTGCCGACAACGAAGCCGACATAAACAAAAACAAAGGCACGCTTTGGGATTCGGGCAAAGTTGGCTCTGGCATGAGCCATTCCGTAAAATATAACGGCACTTCGCTGGAAAGCAACAAAAAATATTTCTGGAAAGTGAAAATATGGGACGAAAAAGGCAACGAAACAGGCTTTAGCCAAGCGGGCAGTTTCCTGACCTCGGTCCTTGACGAGAAGTTGTGGAAAGCCGGTTGGATTGGCGCAGGCGCCGGCAAAGATCCTGTAAATGAAAAAGGGTTCTATAAAGAAAGGGTTGAAGTTGACAGCGAAGGCGATTCGGTGGTTTATAACGGAAATTCGTTGTTGTTGCGCGGCACATACAATTTGTCGAAACCCATAGAAAAAGCCATTGCAAATATTTGCGGCCTGGGATTATATGAGTCCTCCATTAACGGCAAAAAAGTTGGCGACAAGCTGTTGAACCCTGCCAAGACCCATTTCAACAGGATTGTTTTGTACGATACTTATGATGTGTCTGGGTTTTTCAACGATGGAGAAAATGCTTTGGGCATAATGCTCGGCAACGGTTGGTTCAACCCAATACCCAAGTGGTGGAGTTGGCGTATGCAGTGGTTTGGCGAAAAACGGGCCATGTTGCAGGTAAACCTTACCTATAAAGATGGCAGCACGGAGATTATTTCGACCGATGCGGGATGGAAAATGAAGGAAGGCCCGGTTCGCCTGCATTGCCTTTACGATGGCGAAACTTACGATGCAAATATGGAACAAACCGGATGGGACGAGCCGGGCTTTGACGACTCCAATTGGGAGAATGCAAAAACTGTTGCCCCGCCTAAAGGCAAGTTGACAGCCCAGATAATGCCTGCAATAAAACATGTTGAAACAATAAAACCTGTTCAGGTGACCTATCCCGCCGAAGGGCTTGCGTTAGTTGACTTCGGGCAGAATTTTTCGGGCTGGGTACGAATAAAGTTGCGTGCCGAAAAGGGCGACACCGTTTCGCTCAGATATGCGGAAGACAAAAAAGACGGTATGTTGGATCCATCTACCAACGAGCGTGCCATTGTTAACGATATTTTTATTTCCAACGGTGAAGAAAAAATATATGAGCCGTGTTTCACCTACCACGGGTTTCAGTTTGCTGAAATAAGCGGGTTGGGATATAAGCTCCAGCCAGACGACATCGAAGGCATTGTCGTACATTCGGCAGTTGAGCCAATCGGCACGTTTGAGTGTGGCAACGAGGAAATAAACAGGCTTCACAAAGCAATTCTGTGGTCGCAGCGGGCCAACCTCATGGGCTTCCCTACCGACTGCCCCCAAAGGGAAGAACGCCTCGGCTGGTCCGGCGATGCACACGTTACGGCAGAGGAAGCCATCTTTAATTTCGACATGGACCTTTTTTATGCTAAATGGCTGAGGGATTTGCGGATAAACCAAGATATTACGGGGGACATACCTTATATAGCACCGCGCCCACTTTCCGAAAATCCTGCATATTCGTGGAGCAGTGGTTTTCACCTCGTTAGCTGGTATCATTATCTTTATTATGGCGATGCCGGGATATTGAAAGACAACTATGAAGCAATGAAACGGTATGTCGATTTCCTTTACGATTCTTCGGAAGGGTTTATACTCCCGTTAGATAGGTATGGCGACTGGGTGTCTCCATTGGAAGGCTGGGAAAGGGGCGGCCCGATGTTGACATCGACCGCATATTTCTATTGCACAGCGTCCATTGTAGCAAAAGTGGCAAATATCCTTGACGTTCCAGACGATGAACAAAAGTATGGTTCCTTGGCAGAAAATGTAAAAAAAGCATTTAACCAAGAGTATTACGATACAGAAAAGAAATATTATGAGGATGGAAGCCAATTCGCCAATTCGTTTGCTTTGTTCCTCGGCTTAGTGCCGGAAACGGAAAAAGCTGCCGTGCTTGCAAACCTTGTTGGCGACATAAAAGATAATAACAACATGCACCTTACCACAGGTATCCTCGGGACTAAATATTTAATGGAACTGTTGTCGGAACAAGGAAGGAGCGATATTGCATGGGAGCTTGCCACCCAAAATACCTACCCAAGTTGGTTGGACATGCTGAAAGGGCACAACACGTTGTGCGAAAGATGGCGTGATGTCAAGTCTAGTTCGCACAACCATGTAATGTTGGGAAGCATCGATTCGTGGTTCTATAAGTATATTGCAGGTATCCAACCTGACGAAAATGCTCCCGGCTTCAAAAATATAATCATTAACCCGTACATGCCCAATGATTTGGACTGGGCAAAAGCATCTACAAACACTGTCATGGGCGAGGTGAAATCCGAATGGTCGAAGAACGCCGGTGTTTATACCTTGAATGTGAAAATACCATTTGGTTCGGAAGCCACGGTTTATGTGCCTGCAAACAGTGCCGGTGAGGTAAAAGAAAGCGGGAAATTGGCGACAGAAGCAGAAGACGTAAAATATTTGAGGACAGAAGCCGGGCATTCCATATTCCAGGTTGGTTCAGGGGAGTATGTTTTTTCTTCAGTTGTTGCCGATTGATTATTACGAATAGAAGAGAGTGTGTGCCAAAACAACAGGGAGGCTTTTGGGGACACCTTTACAATAATAAATAAACAAAATTGGGCTTTAGCCCGATGTGAAACCGTACAATTTTAAAAGCAATTTTTGCATTATTTTAATATGCGCCAAATCATCAAATTATCATAATGAAACACTTATTTCTTTCAATATCAATTCTTTTGTGTTTAAACATTTCGGCACAAAAACAATATAAAACTTTTGAGTTGAGGTATTTTACAAATGACACTAAAGCCAACGGCGAAACTGACTTTAGTGGCGAAACAGAATGGATGGACCTAGGGCAACGCATCCGCTTTTTGGATGAATATGCCAACTACGCCGCCCGTTATTTTGACAATGATGGCTTCGACAAAAAAGTAGTTTCCGATGAAGAAATAGACCAGTTATTGACCGGAATAAAACCGCAACCGCTTACAGGCATCAGGCAAACTATCCCGTTGAAAGAATGGAAAGCCTACGGTTACAAAACCGGACAGGACACAGAACAAAACAAAAAGCTGGAATATTGGGGCAATTGCAACGGGGCAAAAATTGAAAATGGCTGGTTGGATCTTGAAAATGGCTCGGTCAAAAAAGATATTGATTCGTTGACATGGAGGTTCAAACTGGAAACAAAGATTAAATTTGGGCAAGGTTCGTCATGCACGATAAGCCTTCTGGGGGAAAATAAAAAAGCAATTGAAGCCAAGCTCTCCGGGGGCAAGCTGAATGTGGTTTCCAATGGGAAGGGAATCAATAAACAAATTGCAAATGACGAATGGTTGGATTTGGCAATCGAAGGTGATTTTACCCAAAAACGCTTCAACCTTTACATAAACGAAGAGCAATTGCTTTGCTATGTCCCTATGTCCGACACGGCATTGACTTATATCGACAAGTTATCGTTGCAAACATCGGGTAAAGTTTCGTTCGACAACATCTTCGTTTTTAACCATAACCTAATTGAGAATATTAAAGCCCGCTATGCTTCATCGGTCGTTATTGATGAAGATTTTGAACCCAAAAACAATATTGAAGGCTGGCAAAAATCTAGCTTTGACGACAAAGCGTGGAAAGAAGTTGTTTTGCCTTCTGCCCATGGAGGCATAAGGGAAAAAGGAGAAGACTATTATTTAAGGAAAGAAGTTGAAATAGGCAGCTTTGAGAGAGCAGTTTTGGAGATGGAAACCTTGGACCCCGGCGGTGAAGTCTGGATAAACGGCCAGGTTGCTGCGGTAATAAACACCCGTCGCCCCGTTAGCATCGATGCCACTCCCTACCTGAAACCAAACACCACAAACCTAATTGCGGTAAGGGTAAAACCTTGGAAAGCAAGCGACCCAATGCACCACGCCCCGTCAGACCATTACATCGGTTGGTTTCTGGGGCGGACAAAATTGATGCTTTCGGGCAAATGTATGATACAAGATGCTTTTGTCTATTCCAAAAATATTGGGAACCCTGCAAACCAGTCACATAAAATCCATATCCAGAATAAAGGGAAATACTATTTTAAAGGGTCTGTTGAAATCAATTATTACCCTTGGTTTCCCGAAGAAGGTGGGAAAATAGCCTCGTATAATCAGAATGTACAAGTGCGTCCCGGGATTGCAAACGAATTTGAAGTTGACGTACCTGTTTATACCCCAAATTTGTGGACATATAACAACCCTTTTTTGTACAAAGTTGAAATTATTCTCAAAGACGAAGAAGGCAAGCCTGTTGACGATTATGTGACGACAACAGGTATAAAGAAAATTGAGCAGAAAAACGGCGACTTTTATTTTAACGGAAAGCCCGACATGTTGAACGGCGCACAGATAATGGGGTTCAGGATGCCTTTGGAAAATATTGCGAAATATAACCGTTGTGCGCCAAACGAAACAATTGCCGAAGAACTGCTGATGGTGAAAAAAATGGGGGCAAACATGCTAAGGATACATGTTCACGCCCAAAACGACACCACCGATGGGATAAACGATTCCCGCTATGCCGAGATGGCAGACCAGATTGGACTGTGCCTGATATGGCAAACTTCGGGCTGGGTGCGTAACGGCGAGGCATGGAACATCGATTTTGAAGGTTTCCCGGAATATATCAAACAGGTTTACAACCATCCGTCAATCGTTATGTGGGAAGCGGGAAACCATCCCAATCTGTTCAAACTGCACGATATTGAGGACACCCACGATTTTGTAAAAGCGTGCTACCGCTCCATTTATTCAGCCGACCAGAGCCGTATTATTTCCCCTACCTCGTTTTGGCAACATGCCCATTATGCCAATTACGAAGGGACTCTTGATTACAAAGGGAATAAAATCCAGCCTGTGCCAGAATATATGTCGGAATTGGTTACCCGTGGGAGCCAGGATGCTTATGCCGGATATGGACATTCGTGGTCAAGCATCCGAAAAGCGCCGAACAACTGGGCGGCATCTTGTTTGGCGGCAAAAGACAAAGCATATTTTAATTTTGAACACGAAGAATCAATCGGTCAACCAAACTGGGAGCTGTGCAAGGGAAAACCATGGTATCTGCTGCATTCTTACGAACACAAATATGATGCGGGGAGCATAGGCAAAGAACTCTCAACTGATGAGTGGAAAGCAAGCCAGGCATGGCAGGCATTTTCTGCGTGGGAATCTATGAAAAAACAAGTTTTGCTCGGCTACGACGGTTTCTCGTGGTGTTGCCTTCACGGTGGCGCAAACATGGGAACTTACAAAAAGCCCTTGATCGATTGCCTTGGTCACCCGAAGTTGGCTTTTTATGTAAACAAAATGGTTTTCCAGACAACATGGGCGGGCAGCAACAATGTCGATGTAGTATATGGTCCAAACGATAAAATAAAACCCGTAATAAACCATATTGGCGAAGCTGTTAACGTAAGCCTTGTTGTAAAACTGGAAACTCTCGATGGTAAGGTTTTGGAACAGAAAAGGTTTGATGGTATTTCCCTAGCAGAAGGGCATTCTTTTACCGAATTGGAGGAATTCCGGTTTAGTAAAAAACTTAAAGAAAACACTTATGTCATTAGTTATGAAGTAGGGGAATAGTGTATTATTTAGGAATTATATATTTTTTGCTGACTAAAAATAAATCATCATGAAAAAAACAACATGTTTGAGCGCTTTACTATTGTGTTTGTCCGTGTTATGCATGGGTGGAAACATTGAAAAAAGCAATACTGAAGTACAACCAAAATCGGGAGAAGGGATTCCCATATTGGCATGGTACAGCATTCCCGCCAAAGAAACAACGGTTGAGCGTTACCTTGAAATGAAAGATGCCGGAATTACCCATTCGCTAACGTTTTTTGGCAACTTGGAAGATGTAAAGGAAGCCCTTGACGTGGCAGGAAAAGTGGGGGTGAAATTATTGGTGTCTTGCCCGGAGTTGAAAAATGAACCTGAGAAAACAGTGAAAGAAATCATGGGGCATCCGGCAGTTGCGGGCTACCACCTGAAAGACGAACCGGGCATGGATCTTTACCCTGAGCTTTCTGCATGGGCAAAACGTATCCGCTCGGTTGACGGCAAACATTTTTGTTACGTAAACCTTTTCCCTTCTTTTGCCGGGACGAAAAGGCTGGGGACAGACGATTACGGGGAGTATGTACAAGAATACATCAACCAAATCCCAATCGATTTTGTGTCGTTCGATCTTTACCCGGTATTGAAAGAGGAGGTCGATCAACGGTGGTACTACAACCTTGAAATAATTGCCAAAAAGGCGAAAGAGAACGACAAGCCTTTCTGGGCTTTTGTTTTGACCACCAATTACGACAACGACCACGTTACCCCGCAAACTTTGGCAGCCATGCGCTTGCAGGCATTCACCGACTTGGCCTATGGCGCACAAGGGATACAGTATTTTACATATTGGTCGGCAACTTCGGTGAACAACCCGTCGAGGGAAGACCAGCGCGGCGCACCTATTAGCGCGACAGGGAAACGCAATGTGATTTATGACCGTGTGCGGCAATTGAGCCGTGAGATACAAGATCTAGCATGGGTATTTAAAGGGGCAGAAGTGCTTAGTGTACGCCATACGGGTGTCGATGAAATCCCCGATGGGACTGTCCGTTTGTCCAGTCTGCCAGGGCCTATAAAGGTCTTGGACACCCATGGCTCTGCGGCTATCGTTTCTGTTTTGAAGAAGGGCGAAAATTCATTCCTCGTGTTGGTAAACAAAAACCATTTAAAGCCGATGCCGTTTACATATTATGGCAACGATAGCGTAAAAGCGATATTGAAAGACGGGGCTGTTGTCCCTGCAAATTTGTATGAAAGTTCAATGGAACTTGCACCGGGCGATATGACCGTTTTTATGTTCCCTTCGGAAGAATAAAAGTAACTTGTTGAAACAAAAAACCCGGCTTCATCACCAGCATAAAAACTGGGAGAGGAATTACCGGGACGACACTGCAAATATACAAAAAAATGGATAAACAAGCATTGGCTAAAATAATTTCAAAGGAAAGACTTGAGCCATATATAAAATATCATTCTGGTGATTTTAAAAAAGCTATTGCCCACTATAAGGCAAATATTGAAATTTCAGAATCATTTTACCCAATGCTTTCAGTACTTGAAATTGCACTTCGAAATAATTTTGATTTTCAGTTGAAAAGAAAATTCAATGATGATAATTGGTTTGAAAATCCGGGATTTGTAAAAATTGTCTCACGTTTTCAAATAGATAGGGTGTCCGAAGCAAGAAGCAATATTTTGAGGGAAAAGAAAATAATAAGACCTGGAAAAATTATTTCAGAACTTTCGTTCGGATTTTGGACTTCACTACTTGATTCTAAGTTTGAGAAATCATTATGGAAAAACATTAGGCTTGCGTTTCCTAATTGTCCAAAGAGAATCAGGCAAAGAAGACAAATGAGTTCAAAATTCAATGGGGTAAGAAAATTAAGGAATCGTATTTTTCATCATGAAGCGGTTTCATGGAACATTACTGCATTGACAAATTACAAAAATGAAATAGTTGAAGGTATCGACTGGCTTGATAAGGAGCTGTACAAATGGAGTGATGAACTTTTTCGATTTGATGAAGTATTGTTTAGAAAGGAAAAATTGATTAAGAAATAAAAAACAAAAAAATGAAACAAAGATTAAAACATAATTTGATGCCCAATTTTTTTATTGTTGGGCTTATCTGTATCCTTTTGGTTGGATGTTCCACAAACGGATCAAAATGGGAGATTGTAGAGAACGGCAAAGAAATCAAGCTCCGGGCTGGCATGTTGGAACGGACTGTTTTTGTTTCAAACAAGGAGTCGGCAAAACCTTTGTTGAAAATTGACAATGTTGGCGTTTTTTCGGGCAACGGCATCGGCGATTTTGCCGTTACGCTTTGGAAAGCCTCCCCTAACAAAGAGCCGCTGGGAATGGATTTTTCGGCAGAGGCTGGGGTTGAACAAGAAAACTCCGAGAAGAACCTTACCGATGCCTTGGATGTCGATAAAAAACAGAACAGCTTGTCTCAAAATGTCGAGTGGACGGACTCTCTTAACGTGTCGGGCGAAAATATCAACGAAGTGTTCGACAAGGTTAGTTATGCTGTCATTGAAGAAAACGGTTCCCAAAAATTAAAAATAACAATGTCGGCATCTGGCAAAACGGCATGGGAAGGCTTGTCGGCAACGGTTGTTTACCAGCTTTACAATGGCTATCCGGTTGTCCGGAAACAATTGAGTTTCGGCAACAATGGCAAGTACTGGCTGAAAATAAGCAACTTGGTGGTTGACGACATAGAGGCAATGCGGGCGTATTCGGACAAAACGCTGATGACACCGGATTCGAGGGGGATTGCCCCCTGCATTGTTGCTTATGCCGACTCGGCGGCTTCTAAAGGATTGCTTACCGTTAGCGAAATACCTTCCAAATTGCGTTCTTTCCCGGAAAATGGCGAGTTGGCTTATAACCCCGGCTTTTTTGAGTGGGTAATTGGCCCTTCCGAAAAATTCGAGTCAGAACCTGTATCGGTTTATGCGTTCTCGGGGGAAAGTTTCCCAACGGTTTCAGCCAAGTCAACTGCCCTTGACCGCTGTGTGGAAGGGGAATTCAAGCAGTTCCTGAAGAAAAATATTTTAAAAACAACAAAAGATATTGGTTCGCTTGTCCCTGTTTTTTGTACTTGGACCAATTATGCAGCTTCAATAGATGAAAACAACATGCGCAATGCTGCCGATATTGCTTCAAATATTGGTTATAAATGTTTCCAGCTGGATGCTGGTTGGTCGGAAACAGGGGGCAACTGGGGCGTTTCTACCCCTTATCCCGAAAAAAACAAATTCCCCGATTTAGTCGGATTAATGGATTATATCAGGGGAAAGGGCATGGACGCAGGTTTGTGGTATTCTATTTTTATTAGCGAAGAAGATGGCATGGATGTATCAAAAGGCCCGGTACTCGCAAATTTGCCTTTGGTGAAAAGGGCTGGCGGCGTAGGTCTGAGCATGTGTTACCAAAAGTCTAGGGAGAAGTATATAAATGATTTGGTTTACATGAACAAAACCTATAATGCGACCTATTTTAAGCAAGATTTGAGCAACCTGTGCTATGGCGACATTGCCCGCGGGCACGAAAGCCGTACCTTAAAAGAGTCGTACCTAAGGGGCTTGCGCGGCTTGTTCCAAATACAGGACGGCATCCATGAAAAAGCGCCGGATTCTTGGTTGCAGCTTTCTCATGAAATATATTGGGAAACTCCCGGCCCGGCTGCCGATATTGCCGTATTGAAACATGCCGATTCCTACCACGCCTCGCCAAACGAATATTGGGGCGCAGGCCACCGCAAACAATTGGTAAACGATTCGTGGGATTATGACCCCGAAAATTTGAAACAACTGCTATTGAAAGGTGCGTTGCGCTCACGCCAATTGATGTATTCTCACCGCGGCCTCCCGCTCGAAAGGATAGAAATATTCGGTGCGGTAACTACAAACTTTAAAGGGAGTTTGTCTGCCGATGTCATCGACCGACAGGTATGTAGTTGGCTAATGGGCGCACCGAATTCATTTTCGGGCGATTTGACTTCGCTTACAGATGAGAATGTCCAGAGGTATAAAAACCGTTTTGCCATCATAAAATCACTTCAGGAAAAGTATGGGATTTATACATGTTACCAGTTTAGCGGCGTTCCCGGGCCAACAGACGTAGATTGGCATTGGTGGGGAAAATTAAACGGACAAGGCGAAGGCGCTGTCGTTGTTTTGCGTGGAAGTGCAGGCGAACAAACCCGGAAAATAAATATCCCATGGGTGAAAACTGATGCCACATATCAGTTAAAAGCTTTGTTTTCGGGCAAAGATTTGGGCAATTTTACAGGCAAGCAACTTCAGGGCGGCGAGCTTTCATTGTCGCTGAAAAATATGGGGCAAGAGATTGTTGAGGTATATCTAAAATAATGCTAAGATGAAGCGAGAACCAAAAGATATATATATATTTATTTTCACTATTTTTTGTTTTTCGTTATAGGAAAGGCTTTATTCACAGGAATCTGGTTGTTTTATAGGAGAACCATTGCGTATAGGTAATGATTGGCAGCTTTTTATTGATGAATCTATTATAGAAGACCGCTTCCGCTTGACAAGTAAATTATACCTCGCTGAAAAATATGCGCAAGCCTGTTTGCCTGCGTTTACAGCTTCGCATAAAGGATTGTGCGCATTTAAGATGAAAAGAATAAATAACCAACAATAATCTAAATGAAATGAAAAAAAACAGAGCCAGTAACCTTTTGATTTTATTGATATTAGTAAGTATCGCATTGTTGTCGTCTTGTTCTCAGCAGCAACAGGAAGATAAAGAACTGGTACAAAAAAAGACTTTGAGGCGAAGTGAAAGTTATTTCGGGCTTCATTTCGATTTTCATGCTTCTGTGAACGACAGCCTTATAGGGAAGTCGTTGACTTATGAAATGGTAGACAGCATGTTGGAAATGGTCCGGCCGGATTATATACAGGTAGATTGCAAAGGGCATCCCGGCATTTCGAGCTACCCGACAAAAGTTGGGAACCCCGCGCCCGGTTTTGTGAAAGACCCGTTGAAGATTTTTCGAGAAGCAACAAAAAAGCATGATGTTGCCTTGTATGTACATTATTCCGGGGTATGGGACATTGAATCTGGCAAAAAACACCCTGAGTGGGAAGAAATTGATGAAAACGGCAAAAACAGGGATGGTAAAATGTCGGTCAAGGGGCCTTATGTGGATAGTTTGCTGATCCCTCAATTCAAGGAGCTTATCGACAATTACAAAATTGATGGCTGCTGGATTGATGGAGAATGCTGGGCAGTAAGGAGCGACTATAGCCCTAATATGTTAGAGGCATTTAAAAAGGGAACGGGGATACAAACCGTGCCAAGATCATCGTCCGATCCGGGATGGTTTGAGTTCTGCGAGTTTAACAGGAGGGCTTTCAGGGAATATATTGACCATTATGCCGATGAACTGCATAAATATAATCCTGATTTCCAGGTTGCCAGTAATTGGGCTTTTTCATCGTTGATGCCGGAGCCTGTCGATATTGATGTTGATTTTATTTCGGGTGATTTTTCTCCATCAAACAGTGTGCAAAGCGGATTATATGAAGCGAGGTGTATTGCCCCTCAGGGAAAACCTTGGGATTTGATGTCGTGGAGTTTTTATTATGATGGGAACAGTGGGCTGAGAATCCAGAAATCGGCTGTGCAGTTACAGCAATTGGCTGCTACCGTACTGTCGATGGGAGGCGGGTATCAGATATATTTTTCGCAAAACCGGGATGCCTCTTTTCAGCCCTGGCTGTTTGGCACAATGAAAGATGTTGCTTCTTTTTGCCGTGAACGCCAGCCGTTTTGCGAAGGTGCAAAGCCAATTCCTCAAGTTGCACTTTTGTATTCTACTGCCAATTATAAAAAATCAAAATCGTTATATGGCAACGATTCGAAAATAAGCGATTGCCTGAAGGGAACACTTAACATGCTCCTTGACAAACAAAATGCGGTGGAGATATTAATGGAACACCACCTGGAAGGGAAAATGGGGGATTATCCGTTAATTGTTGTCCCGGAATGTAAGTATCTGGAAGATGGCTTTAAAACAGAACTTTTAAATTATGTTGAAGGCGGCGGGAACCTGTTGGTCTTAGGTGCAGGGGCAACGGCTTTGTTCACTGAACAGCTTGGTGTTACGTTTAAAGGGCCTTTAGTAGAGAAGTCATGTTTTATGTCAAGTAACGGGCAAATGGCGGGGATAATAAAAACAGGCTACCAACCATTTGTGCCTGGAGGCGATGCTGAAATATGTGGATATATTTATCCGGTGCAGGATTTTTCTTCCCCATCACAGCCGGCCGCAACCATAACTCCTTATGGGAAAGGGAAAATAGCAGGGGTTTATATCGATATTGCAAAAGATTATCTGGAATCTGTTAATCCAGTCTATCGGGACTTTGTAAACAATATTGTTGAAAAGCTTTTCCCTGAACCAATTGCAAGGGTTGAAGGCTCAGGCAAGGTTGTTTTAACGGTTAATGACCTGAATGGGAAAATGGCAGTAAACCTTATAAATATGTCAGGGGGGCACTCCAATCCCAATGTGGCCCGTTACGATAAAATACCTGAAGTTGGTCCTTTCGATTTGCTCGTGAGATTGGGCGGAGCCCCCCAGAAAGTGACATTGCAACCTGAAAACATAAGCCTGGATTTTTCTTATTCTGACGGGCTTATGAAATCAACAATTGATGAATTGGGCATTTATTCGATTGTAATTATAGAGTAGCTGCGATATTGGAAAACAAATCATTTATAAAAGAGGATAAAGGCTGAAAATAAAAATTCAAAAAAAGACTAAAAAATGAATATGAAAAAATTTTCTGCAATAGTTCTGTCGGGTTTTATATCGTTCCTGTTCTTCTCCTGCTCGGAAAATGTTGTGCTGGAAAACGGTCATTTTAGGTATGAAATTTCAGGCAAAGGGAAAAACCTACATTTCATAGACAAAGCAACGGGCATTGATTACCTGTTGAAAGATACTGTTTCGTATTGTTCATATATCACCGAAAAGGGCAAGAAGTATCTATCGACATCAATTTATTATAAAGAAAATAATTTGGTAATCGAATTTGGGGACAAGGGAAAGACAGCCAAAATACAAATTGTGGAAAAAAGCGATCATATTTCATTTAAAGTTTTAGGAGCCGATGAGCAAATAGATTCGCTGACCTTCCTCAACATACCGCTTAATCTCGAAGGGATGCCCTCTGAGCCGTTTGCCGCATGTGCCCTTTCTATGAATTTATTTACACAGGTTGATCAGCTCCCGGCACTCCAAACACACCTAAAAGCATCTTGTTACAGGCGTTTCGGCATCGGACAGGCAAACGTGTCATTGGTAGGTGTCCCGAGAGAATGCATCCTGCCTGTTATCCGCAATGTCATGGGAGGTGCAAAAGAAGTGCCCCGCTCAACAGCTGGGGGAGCTTGGGCAATTGACAGCAAGGAAGGGTATGGCTCATATTTAATGAATTTTGGCAGCCTGACATGCGAAACTGTTGACGAATGGATCGATATGTGTTCCGGTTTAGGGTTCACCCAAATTGACAGCCATGGTGGCGGCGATTTTTTTAAATTCGGCGATTTTGAACTAAACAGGGAAAAATGGCCTAATGGATGGGATGATTTCAAAACAATAAACGAACAGCTCCATCAAAACGGCATATCCTCAATTTTTCATACTTATGCCTTTTTTATTGATAAAAGTTCAAAATATGTTAGCCCTGTCCCGCACAAAGACTTGGCTTATTTCAGTTCATTTACCTTGTCTGAACCTTTGGGGGCAGGCGATACCGAAATAACTGTTGAAGAACCTACAGAAGATATATCGACAATAAAAGGTTTTTTCACAAACAACAGCACTACGCTCAGGATTGGGGATGAGTTGATAGAGTTCAAGGAAGTAACAAAAACTCCCCCATATAAATTTACCAAGTGCAAGAGGGGGGCTAAAGGTACAAAAATATCTTCGCACCAAAACGGGGAGAAAGCTTTTCATTTAAAGGAAAAGTTTGGAAGGTTTGTGCCAGGTCCGGAAACAGATCTTTTTGATGAAATTGCCAGGAATACAGCTGAGATTGTCAACAAATGTAATTTTGACGGGCTTTATTTTGATGCAATAGACGGTGGCGACCTGCTTGACGGGATAGACAACCTGTGGTATTACGGAAGCAAATTTATTTTTGAGGTAGCAAAGCACTTAGAGCGTCCGGTTGGCATGGAAATGAGCACCATGTACCATCACTTTTGGCATTACCGTTCTCGCTGGCAGGCCTACGACAGGCCGATGCGCGGGTATAAAAAGTTTATAGACATACATGCAGCAACGATAAAATCAAGTGAAAATGTGCATGGCGCATGTCGGAACCATTCATTTATTGTAAATAAGTATGCCGAGTCCGAAAATGGAAGTATCCTCCTCCCGCTGCACCTGGGCTGGTGGGGCAACCAAACATGGAACCCTCCGCAGGTAGAGCCTACTTTTACCGATGACATTGAATATTTGTGCTGCAAAATGATCGGGAACAATGCAGGGATGTCTATGTTAGGGGGGGCAGATAAAGAGACACTTGAAAAATATCCTGTTTTTGGCAGGCTGGCAAATATTATCAGGCAATATGAAGATCTGAGGCACAGAAATTATTTTAATGACTCTATAAAAAGCCTGCTCCGTAAACCTGACAAAGAGTTTACGCTTTTCCAGCAAGAGGATGGCGAATGGAACTTTAAACCTGTTGCCTACCAAAAACATAAAGTCCTTGGGCTGGGGCATGGAACGGCACGCTGGGCGGTGCATAATGAGTTTGAAGCCCAGCCGGTAAGGCTACGGATCGAACCGCTTATGTCCGTAGGGGATTATGACGGGCTGGAAAATATTGTACTGGCAGAACCTTCTGAAACGGGTAGTTTCTCAAACAAATGGGCGGCAGGTGGTGTTATGGGCGAATTGGATATTTCTGATGAAAAAACGCCAGCAGGTGAAACTGCTTTTAACTTTGTTGCAAATAAACAAGGCAGCTCCCCGCAAAAAGGCTCGTGGGTATGTTTTGAAAAGAAATTTGAACCGGTACTGGATCTGGAAGGGAATAAGGCTTTGGGTATATGGGTGAAAGGTGACGGCAACGGGCAACTTTTAAATATAAGGCTCGAAAGCCCAGAACATATTTCGTTTGGGGCAAGAGGCGACCATTATATAAAAGTCGACTTTAACGGGTGGGAATATTTTGAGTTGGTTGAAATAGAATCGGCTGAAACCAGCAACTATAACTGGCCTGGCAAAGCAGGCCTCGCGCTTTATGATTCTTACCGTCATACATTAGATTTTAAAAAAATTGACAAAATTCAATTATGGTACAATAACCTGCCCCATGATAAAGAAGTTAAGTGCTTAATTGGCTCTGTGAAAGCCTTGCCCATGATCCCTGTTGTTTTTGAAAATCCTTCTTTAACAATCGGTAATGAAAAAATTGTGTTTCCCGTAAGTATGGAGGCAGGGATGTACCTTGAATTTAATTCCCCCTCAGATTGTAAATTGTACAGCCCCGAAGGGAAACCCATAAAGGAAATCACAGTTGAAGGCATGGTGCCATCCCTTGCTCCTGGCGAAAATGAAGTCCATTTTTCTTGTGAATCCCAAAGTGAGGGAAACGTAAGGGCACAAGTAACCATAATCGGTACAGGGAAACCAATAATTGCTAGAAAATGATTTGTGATCTGGGGCATATTGATTGCTCCTGAAAAAAATAGACTATGTATTCAGTTAATAAAAATAATATTTGTCCCTTTATAATCTTTGTCCTTCTGTCCCTCCCCTTATTTGTACGCCCACAAGAGGGCAAACCGGGGAGCAAAAACAACCGCCCGTGCATATATGTAAACAGTGCCAGTAGGGATGATTTTATTAAATCGGCAGGAGAAACCCAATGGGCAAAGGATATAATCGAGGGAAAAAAGCAAAACCTTGAAAAGTACTTGAAACTATGTGATTCGGAGCCTGAGTGGTTGCTTTCGCGGTTGCAAATGAATTGGAAAACTAAGCACGACAAGGTGTATTTGAGGGGCGATTTCTTTTCATGTTCAGAAGGCGAAGCACCTGTGCCAACTGTGCGTTTTGCTGGGCAAAGGGACTGGAGTACCGATTATTTGCAGCCTTCATTGGAAGAAATCGAACCTTATTTCGACGATGAAAGGGGGATGTACCTGAAAAATAATAAAACCAAGGAGATGGAATGGGCACACCCGTCAAAAACAGGGCATATCATTGAAAATATAAATGCCAAGATAATGGCATTGGGACGGATATTTACCGTTATGGATTTTTTGTTCTAAAAATAATGATTATGAATAATATGGGCACAAGGAGAAAATTTATAAAAACAACATTGGTTTCGGGTGCAGGCATTAGCCTGGCAGGTAGCGGTGTTTTTGCAAATAAATATGAGGGTAAGCCTGAAGGCAAAAAAGTTGGTATTATCGGCTTGGACACATCTCATAGTATTGCATTCACAAAAGCGTTGAACGATAAGGATGCCGGCACTGAATTTTTTGGTTATAAAGTAGTTGCTGCATACCCTAAAGGGAGCGAAGATATTGAAAGCAGCGTGTCGAGGGTTCCCTCATACACAGAAAAAGTGAAAGGGCATGGCGTAGAGATAGTCAGTTCTGTTGATGAATTGCTCGGTAAAGTTGATGTAGTTTTGTTGGAAACAAACGATGGCCGCCCGCACCTTGGGCAGGCAATGAAAGTATTCAAGGCAGGCAAGCGTGTTTTTATCGACAAGCCCGTTGCTGCCACTTTTGATGACGTGATAGCGGTTTATAAGGCAGCTAAAGAATTTGACGTGCCAATGTTCTCGTCTTCTGCATTAAGGTATTTCAAAGGGTTTGGGGAAATTGAAGAAAAGGTGGGGAAAGTAACCGGTGCGGAAACATATAGCCCATGTGCGGTTGAAAAGAACCATTCTCATTTCTTTTGGTACGGGATACACGGGGTAGAACCTTTGTTTGCCCTTATGGGCACAGGCTGTAAAAGTGTTGTTTGTTTTTCTGAAAAAGACACCGATGTTGTTGTGGGGACATGGGCCGACAAGCGTATCGGCACTTTCCGGGGAATCCGCTCGGGTAAAACAGGGTATGGAGGTATGGCATTTGGGGAAAAAGGGGTTTCCTGCCTTGGTGGGTATGACGGTTATGATCCATTATTGAAAGAAATAATGAAATTTTTTGAAACAGGCATTGCCCCGGTATCACCTGGAGAAACCTTGGAAATATATGCTTTCATGGAAGCTGCCGCAGAAAGTAAGCGGAAGGGCGGTATTTCTGTAAATATCGATCCCTACTTGAAAAAGGCAACGTTAGCTTTTTAGGTTTGGGCGGCTGCAAAAAAGGTTGTTCAAAACAAAAAAGAAGAGACTAACAATAACTATAAATCGCAACAAGTCACAATAAGTTATTGATTGCCATTGTACAGCAATATGTAAACTGTATCAGTAAAGAACCAATAAAAAATGAGAAATAATAAAACATAAAAATCAGATAATAATGAAAAAAATGATCGTAAGGATTTTGGCGGTTTCTATTTTTATCGTCACCCTCTACCAAGCAAATGCACAAAACAGCAAACCGAAAAAGTGGACAAACCCGCTAAAAAAAGTGGAAAGGCTCAACTCGCCGTTGGTGGAAGTAGAACCCTTTGTGTTGAATGGCGAATTTTACCTGTTGGAATGCTGGCGTTCAAACTGGGACTGGCCCGGGCAGCCAAGCATAACGGCCGGCAGCGACAGTGAAATGTGGATAGCAAAATTGCCAAACGGACCTGAAGATTATGACGGGCGCAGCTATGTTTCTTGTGCGATGAAAGGCAACGAACTGGGCACCGCAATTGTATGGGAAAACCGCGTTTATGTTTTTGGGGTAAATGGGGCAAGCGGTCGCCAATATGTTGAGATGACATGGTCCGACGACCTGGAAAATTGGTCGGAACCAGTAAAAGTCCTCGACAGCCCCGCCGGGAAAATATTCAACGTGTCGTTGGCTTGCGACAACGATGGCTTTGTTTTTCTTTGGGAAACCGATGGGGTAGGCACTAGAAAATTTACTATGTGCTTTGGGCATATTGATAATTTGACAGATAACTGGAACAGCAACATTATTGAAAATGCCGTTTATGGCGAAGATAAATACACCGGGGGACCGGAAGTTGTTTACGCTGGCGGCTGGTATTATTTGCTTTATCTGGAAAGGATAGAGAATGGTTGGGAAACACGCATGACCCGTTCCAAAGACCTTGTAAGTTGGCAAGACGCACCGGAAGATCGCCCTTTCCTGCCTTTTGACCAAAACCACAAAAACCTCCCGATACACGACCTCGGCGTGGCAGAAATAAATGCTTCCGACCCCGGCGTGGTTTCTTACAAGGGGGACGTTATCGTATATTTTACCGGGGGAATACAAAAAAAGGCGGGAGACCTGCAATGGGCCAGATACAATGGCTCGCTCAAGAAATTAATGAAGTCTTACTTTAAATGATTTGCTTAAAAAGTATTGTTATGATTCATAAAATAAAAATTTTTATCGTTGCATTATGCTTGGCATTGTTAAGCTCTTGCGGTGTGAAGCAGAATGACGAAGGGAAAACTAATCCGGCAACTGACGTAAAAAACAGCAGGGACGAAAAAATGCAGTGGTGGAGAGAAGCAAAATTCGGGCTGTTTATCCATTGGGGCGTTTATGCCGTCCCGGCTGGCATGTACAAAGGCGAAAAAGCCAATAGGGTAGGGGAATGGATAATGCAATACGAGCACATCCCCGTTGCTGAATATAAAGAGTATGCCAAAGAGTTCAACCCCGTAAAATATGACCCGGAAGCTTGGGCCGAGCTTGCAAAAGAGGCAGGGATGAAATATCTGGTGATAACCACCAAGCACCACGACGGTTTTGCTTTATATGATTCTAAAGTAACAGATTGGGACGTGGTTGATGCCAGCCCTTACGGGAAAGACCTTTTGAAACCGCTAGTGGATGCCTGCCGCAAAAATGATTTGAGGGTCGGGTTCTATTATTCCCATTCGTGCGACTGGGTACACCCCGGGGGCGAAGCCCAATCCCTCGATTTTAAGCCCGGCGGGCAATGGGATCCGGCGCAGAAAGGCAAAACAATGGACGAGTACTTCAGTGGCATTGTCGTCCCGCAGGTAGAAGAAATTTTGACCAATTATGGCGACATAGACATCCTTTGGTGGGATGGCGGCGGTTGGTACAACGTGAACCGTAAGCGTGCGGACATGATCCTTGCAGTTACCGACAAATACCCCAACCTCATAATGAACAACCGCCTTGGGGGGGATTATCAATGCGATTTGAAAACGCCCGAACAACATATTCCTGCCACAGGCTTGGATTACGATTGGGAAACCTGTATGACCATGAACGACACCTGGGGATACCGCAGCTGGGACCATGACTGGAAAAGCGCGGACGATTTGATTTTTAAATTGGTGGACATTGTGAGCAAAGGCGGTAATTTCCTTTTGAACATTGGGCCCAAGGCTGACGGGACAATCCCTCAGGCAAGTATCGACCGGCTGAAAACAGTTGGGCGTTGGATGTCGGTAAACGGAGAAAGCATTTACGGTGCTACCGCCAACCCTTTTGAAAACGTATCGTGGGGCAGGTGTACCAAGAAAAGAACGGACAACGGCAACACACATCTTTACCTCCATATTTTCGATTGGCCAACTGACGGAAGATTAGAAATTCCCCGGATCGACAACGAAATACTTGGGGCTTGCCTGCTCGCCGGAAATAAAAAATGTGATTTTGCAATAAATGGGGACCGGCTTGTGCTTGACATCCCAAAGCTTGCCCCGGATTCTATTTGTTCTGTTATCAGGCTTGACATAAAAGGCGATCCCGTTGTCATCAACCCGCCGCATATAGAAGCCGAAACCGATATATTGTACGACAAAATGGAAGTGTCGTTAAGTACCGGTGTGCCAGGTGTTGAGGTCCATTATACAACAAACGGGGATAGCCCTGACAAACAGTCGCCTTTATACAAAAAAGGCAGTCCTATTATTGTTGAAGGCAATGCCACAATCAAAGCAGCTCTTTTCAGGGATGGGGAACGTGTGAGCGAAACAAGGGAAAAGGTATTTAAAAAAGAAGCTCCCTTGCCCGCAATAATTGTGGAAACTCCCAAGCCGGGCTTGCTTTATGGGTATTATGAAGGTATGTGGAGCAATGTCCCTGATTTCGACAAACTAGGGCCGAATAAAGAAGGTGTCGCCTATTTTTGCGATCTTTCAAAAGCAGATAGGGGCGAATTGTTCGGGATTAGGTTTTCTGGTTACATAAATGTTCCGGAAACAGGTGTTTATAGGTTTTATGCCATGCACAACGATGGTTGCAATGTTGAAATAGGGGGGCAACAAGTATTGAAATCTAAAAACAGGGTTATTGACGACACCATTAAAAAAGAAACCATTGGTGACCCCATTGTGTTGGAAAAAGGCACGCACTCATTTAAAGTTGATTATTTCCAGCGCATCGACCACGCTATTTTAGAGTTGGATTGGTCGGGCCCTGGTTTTACAAGGCAAACGGTAAAGGCGCAGGTCCTTTCCCATTGAAGATCTGATGTCAGTGTTTAATATTATATTCACGGTGCGGTTCAAAGCCACGCCGTGAATAAATGTCCATGAAATGCTAAATTTTTAAGATAATGATAGCTAACGTTAAAAAAATCACAATTGTTGTCCCCTTTTTGTTGATTGCCATATTTTGTGCCACGGCAAAGAAACCCTCAAAAGGAGAGGCTATGCCCGGCTTGATGGGAAACCGCTTCCTTACATTTAATGCCGTTGTCCGTGTAAACCAGATTGAAGTGTCGAGGGATTTGAACAAAGGGCGTGACGAAAGAAATGCGCATACGCCGGAGCGTGTCAAAACTTTTAGGGATGCCATAGAAAAAGGTTTTCCGGGCGCAAGTATAACCTGGGCTTTTAGTTGGCTTGCACTTCACGATACCACTGATAATTATAAGGAGATACGCAAACTTGTTAAAGGGTACTGCCTGAAATATGGTGATGAAATGACTTTTATCCCAGGTGCATATTTTGCCAATGCCTATAACCCAACCGAACAGGTCAATAAAGACTTGCACGAGGGCTTGGCAAAGGTTTCTGAAATAATGGGCAACGGTTACAGGCCAAAGAGCGTGGTGGCAGGTTTCTTATCTGCAAAAAACCAGGAGTACCTTTCAACCCAAGAGGGCATCCATGTGTGCCAGGGTAATATCTGGAGCCAGTATGCAATCGACAACCAGGATGGGGAAGGTTCTGTTAGTTACCCGTACTACCCGTCGAAGGAACATTTTTGCAAGCCCGCCCAGAACAAAAACGATTTTATCGATTGCGTAAACCTTGACGGATGGACAATGGATTTCCTTTCGGCACGAAGGGAAGGGTTTGCCGGGGGGTTCAACAGCCGGATGGGCGTGGGTCCAATCGAAACGCTCGGCAAATACGGCCAGGAAACCGGGCTGAAAGAAATGATGCATACAACTGCTGTCCATTTCGACAAAGGGTTCGGGTTAAACAACTTTGCATGGGTCACCAATTGTTGGGAAGTGTCATTAAATATCGACACAAAAGGTTTGGCAAAATGGCTTGAAAGCATTAAAAAACGCTGGCCTGACGTGAAATTTATCACACAAGGCGAATTTGGGTTGATATGGAGGGGGCATTATAAATCGAATAATTTCGACTATAGGTTTGTTGAAAAGGGGTCTGGTATAGGTGGCTCTGACAAGGACAAAGAAATTAAGTGGTTCATGAACGGTAAATTCCGGCTCGCACTTTTAACCATGCCTGATGAAAGCGTTAAAGTAATTGATTTCACTGATTACGGGAAAACGTATAAAGAACCCGAATCGGGCAATACAAGGCATTGGAGTTTGCTTGGCGAGATAAACCAGAAACAAACCCGGCCACAAGACGCACCTGTTGACATTGCAAACCTGCCCAAAAAGGTTAAGCGGCTCATAAAGAAAAAATACCCTAAATTGCTGTGATGATTTTCAAAAAAAATATGACGGGTTTTTACCGTATGTTGTTGGTTGCCATAATGGCGGCATTTAATGCCTTCCCCGCTATGTGCAGTCAGGAAGGGAAAAACAGGATCCTTATCGTAGCCGATGAGTGGCCTCAAATGCACGCACTTGCACAGGAGATTAACGATGGCAACAATTTCAAAATAGACAGTGCAGGGCAAGAAAACCTCCCTGCCGATTTGAAATGTTACGATTTCGTGTTCATGTATTTCCATAAAGTTTTAAAAGAAGGGACAGAGAAAGCCCTGATTGGATATACCAATCAGGGAGGCACATTGATTGTGTTGCACCACGGCATTGCATCGGCAAAAATGAAGAACCCGGCATGGATGGATTTTGTCGGTGTGGAAATATTACCAAGGGGAGGGCAAAATGGCTGGGATGTATTACAGGACACAACGCACACAATGGTGAATTTGTCGCCCGGGCATTTTATAACAACCCATAAAATTAAATATGGCAAAAACGTACATTTTGAAACAGATTATTCAGATAATATAAAAGGGGAGTTTCCTGCATTTGATTTGCTGGAAACTGAGATTTTCGTAAACCAACGCTTTACGGATATCAAGAAAAAGAACTTGCTTTTCGGTTTTGTTGCCGAAGGGCATAACATTATGCAGCCCACTTCCGGCTGGTACCAGAAAAAAGGCAAAGGTTGGCTGTTTTATTACCAGCCCGGCCATCAGACAGCCGACTTTCAAAATGAAAATTTCAGGCAGGTAATATTGAACACGCTTGATTGGGGGCAGTAGTGGTATTTATATAAGCAAGTTATTCAACATTTTGGGAAAAGGGTTCAGCTTAAAATAGCCAAACCCTCGTTTTTTTAGTTTATACACTTTGTGAAACATTTTACAATTATGCAAGTCTTACATTAACTGCATTTAATCCTTTTTGTCCTTGTTGCAAATCAAATGTTACTTCGTCATCTCCATTTATTTCATCTTGCAATCCCGAAGAATGCACAAAATAATCTTTTCCTGATTCTGCATCAACAATAAACCCAAAACCTTTTGATTCATTGAAAAATTTTACTTTTCCTTTATTCATTTTAATTTAAATTTTAGACTAATTTTTTGAATATTAGTCGTCTTGCATTTTATTACATTAATATCGTCTTCTGTTGTAACCGCCCCCTCCTTGGTTGCCAGGGCGCCCACTATTTCTTTCTGTTCTCTGGCGGGCAACATTTACGTTGAGCGTTTTTCCTTCAAATTCAGTTTCGTGTAGTTCTTCAATGGCTTTTTTCCCTTCGGAGTCATCTGGCATTTCAACAAAGCCAAAACCCCGTGAGCCTCCTGTGAACTTATCGGTAATAATGTTTGCCGATGTTACTTGTCCGTGTTCTTCAAACAATTCTTTTAAGCTTTCACTTGTTGAGTCATAGCTTAGGTTTGAAACATAAATATTCATCTGTTATTTGTTTAAGTGAATAATAATTTATTCGTTAATTTACTTGTACGTTTTTTACTGCGTTTAGTTTTCGCCCTGTTAATCGTTGGATATTCCGGATCATTAATTGTTCATCTCTAGAACAGAACGAAAGAGCCGTTCCATGCTGTCCGGCTCGACCGGTGCGCCCAATACGGTGTACGTATGTTTCTGCGACATCGGGAAGATCGTAGTTTATCACCAACTTCAGGTTTGCGATGTCTATGCCTCTGGCTGCAATGTCTGTTGCAACAATAACATTTGTTTTTTTCAATTTGAAATTTTCCAGGGCTCGCTGCCGTGCTCCCTGCGATTTATTTCCGTGAATAGCTTCACACCTTATCCCATTTCCATTCAATATCCTGGCAATTTTGTCGGCTCCTCGTTTTGTCCGGGAGAATATCAGCACCGATTTGTTCAATTCAGTCCTAAGTAAAGAAATTAGAAGCTGAGCTTTTTTCTGTCGTTCCACATAATATAACTGTTGCTCTATCATATCAGCAACTGCTGTTTCTGGCGTGATTTTAACAGTTGCCGGATTTTTCAAGATTGAATTTGAAAGTTTTGCAATGTCAACAGGCATGGTAGCCGAAAAAAACAAGGTTTGTTTTTCTTTTGGCAACATCGGTAAAAGTCGGTTTATGTCATGGATAAAACCCATGTCCAACATTCTGTCTGCTTCGTCCAAAACAAAGTGACTAATAAAACTAAGAGAGATGTGTTTTTGACTGATAAGATCTAATAATCGGCCTGGAGTCGCTATCAGGATATCAATTCCCCGATGTAATTTATCTATTTGCGGGCGCTGGTTTACACCGCCAAAAATGACAGCGTGACGGAGCCCTGTGTACTTGGAATAATCTCCAAAACTTTCCCCAATTTGAAGCGCTAATTCCCTGGTCGGAGTCAGAATCAACGCTTTTATCCTACGCTTTTGTTCTCTGAATTGAAGCAGGTCGAGTTGCTGTATTATTGGTATTGCAAAGGCAGCAGTTTTACCTGTGCCTGTTTGGGCGATCCCTAAAAGATCATGTCCTTCAAGAGCGGCTGGAATTGCCTTCTCTTGTATAGGAGTGGGGGTTTTATAGTCTTTTTGCGACAAAGCCTTCAGTATTGGCTCTGAAATATTTAATTCGTTAAATGTCATAATTTAATTTACTGCATTAATTTGCAGTTCTTTTTTGAAAAATGATTGATAATCATAATGAAAAATGAAGTGGTATTTATACTGACAGTATATATAAGGTTATTCTTGCAAAATTGCCTTCTTTTTATATACTTTCTAATGATAGTCTTTTTTGTGCTAGTGTAAATTCGTCTTTTAATTTTTGGACTACCTCTTTTACGCTGCTTATTTTTTCAGACAGATAAGCATTAGCTCCCGCAAAGGCATAGCCTTTATCCATATTCCCTTTTGCTGCATTATATAAAGCCATAATAATGCAATAAGGGCTTTTCGTGTAATCACAGGTTTTGATACATTTAAACGGACAACTTTTGGGATGCTGATTCCCTGTATTTACACTTTTTATGAAATTGCCGTTGAACGCACGTCCGGGCATGCCCACTGGGCTTTGGATAATCATCGTGTCTTCTTGTAAAGAGTCGATGTAAACTTGTTTGAACACGGGTGATGCGTCACATTCATCGGTAGGGACAAAAATGCTCCCAAGCTGTACTCCGGTAGCTCCGAGTTTCATAAAGCGAAGTATGTCTTCCCCTGTGGTAATTCCCCCGGCCGCAATTACCGGAATATTTTTTTCGGCGCTGTATTGTGATGCAATATCTACTACCTCCGGAATTAAGCTCTCCAGTGAATAGTTCTCATCCTTGATTTGTTCTTTTTTGAACCCAAGATGCCCTCCGGCTTTGGGACCTTCCACCACCAAGGCATCAGGAAGGTAATTATAATTAACCAACCATTTTTGACAGATTATTTTTGCCGCTCGGGCAGATGAAACAATTGGGACGAGAAGTGTTTTGCTTTCTGGGGTTAAATATGACGGCAAATCCAATGGCAGTCCAGCACCTGAAAAAATCACATCTGCTTTTTCAGCAATTGAAGTTTTTACCATATCTGCAAAATTCGATAATGCGACCATGATATTTACGCCAACAATACCCTTCGTTAATTTGCGTGCTTTTCGCAACTCTTCTTTTAAGCCCCAAACACTGTCTTGTAGATAATTCGCTGGTTTTTGTTTGTAAAGTAATCCGAGTCCTGCACTAGATATTACCCCAATACCTCCTTCATTAGCAACAGAAGAAGCTAATCCCGACAAAGAGATGCCCACACCCATACCTCCTTGTATTACTGGGAGACGGATTTCTTTGCTTCCCAGGAAAAATGATTTTATCATACAATTTAAATGTGTCACGATAGTTGTGCAACACACTTCGCAACTTGTTAATCTAAACAAGAAAGTTGATTTTGATGTCGGATTGACGATGAGGATAACCACTAATTTATTGTGGCACAAAACATTGTTAATTACGATTCAATAAAAACCTGATTGTTGAGGGTGCTAAGGTATGAAATTATTTGGGATAATGTGTCGTCTGAGGATATTTCTATTGTTTTTTAACAAATTATTTTTGTCATATACTATATTCACAACCCGTTTGCGTAGTTAAGCTAAAGCATGGTTGGCTTTTCCAATAGGCTGGTTAGTAATAAAATATTTAATGTATTGAATGCAGTCTCAGCATAAATTTTATTACAAGGCACAAAAGTGCCAAAAAACATTAGCGAAAGAAATGAGTTCGGGCAAGTTGGATGAAAAGACAGGCTCATTGCTACAGGACTTAGAATTCGATTTTCAATATCTATTGGGGATTTTTGAGAAACGGCTGGAATCGTTTTTTAATAAAGAAATGACAAGGACCTAAAAATATATTCTGCATTGAAATTGCTCTGCAACAAGTATTTCTCCGAGACTTTAATGATATTTTCATGTTCCTAAACAGAAAAAGATTATTCTTTTTTGTATATTGTTCCCTCTTTATGTGGGGCATGACTAATATAATCCTGTCATTTTAGTATTGAGGCTTAACTATATGCAAGCTTTTTTATGGTGTTGCCTAAAAGATATGCTTATTCTATTCGGGAAGAGTGCCTAGAAATGTTGTCTGCCGAAATAGTTTATTGGTTGGCAGTAAGGCAAAATTTGATAAAGTATGAAAAATATAACATTATGCAGCCAACTTCCGGATGGTGCCAGAAAAAAGGCAAAGGTTGGTTGTTTTATTATCAGGCAGGCCATCAAATTGCCGACTTCCAAAATGAAAATTTCAGGCAGGTAATATTGAATACTCTTGAGTGGGAACCATAATCTTTATAAATTGAGAGTAGTGAGAATAAGTGAGGAAAAATTAAAATTTGATGAGGATGCCATTTTTTTGACAAGGCACTATAAACAAGATTATTTTACTTCGCCCAGGCATTACCACAAAGAGTACGAAATAGCATATGTAGAACAGAGTGAAGGCAAACTGTATGTAGGCAATAACATTGTCGATTTTAAAGCAGGTAACCTTTTTGTTTTTGCACCCCAGTTGATACATTGTTTTAAAAACCATAAAAACCCCAAAGCCCAGGCAAAAGCAACAATAATCCTTTTTAAAAGAGATTTTTTGGGAGCTACGTTTCTCGAACGTAAAGAAGCGGCATTGCTAAACAAATTGCTGGCAAATGCTGGCGCGGGGCTAAAAGTTGAAAAACCTTCTGCCAAATTGGTTCTGTTGGTAAAGAACCTTTCCTTTAACAAAGGGCTGAAAAGTGTACTGGAACTGTTGACAATACTCGATATTTTATCAAAGCAAAAAGATTGTGAGTTTTTAACATCCCGGTGGGTGGACAAATATTATTACAAATTAAACGATGACTTGATAAAACGTATATGTTCGTTTGTTGAAGAAAGTTTTGCCGAAAACACAGTATTTGAAAATGCCGTTAGTATTTCAGGTATGGGAATAGCATCATTTTCGCGCTATTTTAAAAACCGTACAGAGAAAACTTTTTCCCAGTATGTTAATGAGGTCAGGGTAAACAAGGCACAAAAAATGTTGACTAACACAAACCTTAACATAAGCGAAATATGCAGGAGGTGCGGCTACAATAATTTGTCTTATTTCAACCGCCAGTTTAAACAGAAAAATGGCATGAGCCCCAAGGAATTCAGGAAATATTATTTTGACGTTGAGCATTGACGCACCCCCCCCAAAAAAATTTTGCCTGTAAGTAACTTGCCGGCCGGGCAGTTCTTGCAAAAAAAATGCAATATTCCAACACATAAGCTATTGGGTGTTGAAATTTATTTGCCATTCCTGGTATTTAATTAACCCGCTTTTTTGTAGGCTAAGCCCTCAAGTATTTTTACGCAAAATAATAACCAGGATATGTCGAATATTGATAACTACACATTTGCCCTCTATATACTTGCTTTTGTATTGACAGGTATAATAGCAGGGAGGAAACGCCGTACCGATGCGGCAGATTTTTATATCAGGCAGAACCACCTGCCATGGTATGTTATTGGTTTTTCTTTGGTTGCTGCCGGAATCAGCAGCGAGCAATTCATTGGCACGGTTGGCGCTGTTTACAGCCGCGGGTTGGTTACTGCCAATTGGGAATGGGGCATTGCCCCGGCAGTGATTATCATGGTGGTGTTTTTTGTCCCTTACTATCTCCGTAACAAAATCCTTACTACCCCTGGCTTTTTGGAAAGGAGGTTTGACAAAAGGGTCAGTTCTTTGTACGCAATACTGTCTGTGTTTATATATGTTTTTATAAACCTTGCAGGCGTATTATATTCTGGCGGTTTTGCCATGAGCCAGATTCTTGGCGTGAACATTTATGTGTGCATAGTGATAATTGCCATTGTTGTCGGTTTTTTCTCCATTTATGGGGGGATGGCGTCTTTGGCATGGACAAGTGTGTTGCAGGCAAGTATGTTGCTGGGCGGTGGGCTGCTTATTTTTGTTTTGGGGCTGGAACATATCGAAGGGGGGCTTCATGCAATTATTGGAGAAGGGGAAAGGGCACACCTCATACGTCCGGCTTCCGATCCTGAAATCCCGTGGACGGCTTTATTGGTATTGATGTTCTCAACAAATGTATGGTATTATTGTACCAGCCAGAATATAAACCAAAGCGTGCTGGGGGCAAAAAACAGGTGGAACGGCCGCATGGGGATTGTTTTTGCCGGGTTTTTGCTGCTTTTTGTGCCGCTTGCCGATGTGTTCCCTGGATTGATCGCATATAAGTTGAACCCGGATTTGCCCAAAGCAGATATGGCTTTTGTGTTCGTTACCCAGCAGTTGTTGCCGGTTGGGGGCGCTGGTGTCATGTACGGGGTACTGATTTTTTCCGTAGTTACTGCTGTACTGTCTGGGATAAACGGCGTTTCTACCATTTTTACCTTCGATATATATAAAAAGCATTCAAAAAAGCAGGTTGATGATAAACAGTTAATGAAAATTGGCAGGCTTTTTTCAGCAACAGTTTTGGCCGTTGGCGCATTATATACGCCTGTTGTAGGCAGTTTCAAACACATTTTCGATTTTTTTCAGGAGTGCTGGGCATTTGTTGCCGTACCAATATCTCTTACTTTTATATTGGGGATATTTTTCAAACGTATGTCGTCAAAACTGGCTTTTTATTTAATGCTCTTTACCTTCCCAATGTTCCTGATGCCCTATATCGTTAAGTTGCTGGGCATAACAATGAATATTTTTAATGTGGCGGGTATTGTCTGGATCATCACTTTACTGCTCTCCCTGTTTTATATGTTTTTTGTTAATGGTTCAGATAAAAAACAGGAGAGGACGCTTTTCCTTGCTGAAACAATAAAAGTCCCATGGTATAAAAGCATCGTATTGTGGGTACTTGTAATGGTGGCCTGCTACTTCACAATTTATTTCTTTCTGTGGTAGTAATTTTAAAAACAAAAAATTAAAAGAATGGATGTTGCATCGATAAAACGATTGGAAAATAAACACTTGAGGGTTGATGTCTTTCCTGAAGGGGGAGGGAAGCTCGTTAGTATCTATAACAAAAAATTGAAATATGAATTTTTGTGGGACAATGAAGCCCTGAACCTGGAAGCTTATGGGCCGGGTACCGAATACGATCCTGTATTTTATGGGGGTGTTGATGAATTGTTGCCCAATGATATACCAGAAAACGTGGATGGGATGGAATTCCCTGATCACGGGGAACTTTGGACCCAGCCTTTGAGTGTTGCCCTTGAAGGTGATGGATTGGAACTCAGGGGGCACTTGCCTGTGTCAAAGTTGGGTTATAAAAAGACCATCAGGCTTGACAGCGATGGCCCATTTATCCATACCGATTATAAAATTGAAAACGGTAATGCCAAGCCGGTAAAATTCTTGTGGAAATTACATGCGGCATTGAAAATAAAGGCAGGAGACAGGGTTTTGTGCCAGGCAGGCAAAGGCCAGGTAGTTGACCCCGGGTATTCACGGTTTGGCAGTACTGCCCCATTTCAATGGCCGGTGCTGGGGCAGACCGATGTGTCGCTTGTGCCGGAAAAAAATGGCACGATGGACTTTTTCTATTTGTATGATCTTGAATGCGGCAGTGTGGGGCTTGAAAATGTTGACGGCCACTATTTCGGCTATGCTTTTGACAAAAGTGTTTTCCCGTATGTTTGGCTGTTTGCCTCGTATGGTGGGTTCCTTGGCCATTATACGGCGGTTTTGGAGCCATGCACAACAATGCCCATTTCAGTGAACGATGCAGCAAAATTAGGGCAGGCATTAATCCTGCAACCTGGGGAATCATTAAAAACAAGAGTAACTACGTTCGCCGGGGATAAAAATAAATTTATTCATAGATAGATAGGTTGTATATGGGAAAATATAGGCAAAAAGTAATTGTTACAGGCGCTGCTTCCGGCATAGGGAAGGCCGCTGCTATCCGTTTTGCGGAAGAAGGATACGATGTTTGTTTAAACGATGTACAAGACATGAAACATGTTGTATCTGTATTGCCGCCAGGCAACCACATAGTTGTAAAAGGAAGTTATGCAGATGAAAAAATAATGCAGGAATGCAGTTCTCTGGTTGCGGAAAATTGGGGAAGTCTGGACGCATTGGTCAATTGTGCGGGCATTTCGCATAAAACGCTTGTTGGCGAAACATCTTTGCACGAATGGGAAAGTATTTTCCACCACATGTCGCGGGGGGCAATACTTGCCAGTAACGTTGCTGTCCCTTTAATGCTGCAAGGTGGCAGGATAATCCATATTACCTCCATCCATGGCGAGAGGGCAGAAACGGGCTCCGGGGGTTATGCCATGGCAAAAGCTGCAATAAACCAGTATTGTAGGAGCCTTGCAAATGAATTGGCTGATAAAAATATCCTGGTAAACGCCATAGCCCCCGGCTTTGTCAATACGGCAATGTCTATTGTTGATGGAGAAAATGAACTGGAAAGCGATTGGTTTAGGGGAAATTATATTGAAGGCCATCACCTGCCACTCAGGCGTGCTGCACAACCGGAAGAAATTGCCGGTGTCGCTTTTTTCTTGGCGGGGAAAGATGCATCGTATATCACTGGGCAGGTATTAACTGTTGACGGTGGCCTAACCATTACTTTTTAATCCAAAAATGAATAAAAATGAAAATAGAATCAGTTGATTTTTTTTATTTGAGCATGCCCGAAGTTTTGGACATAGGCGATGGCAGCCAAGATGCCCTTCTTGTCCGCATCAGGGCTGGGGGATACGAAGGCTGGGGCGAGTGCGAAGCATCTCCCCTGACTAGCATTGCCGGTTATGTTTGCCCAATGTCGCACAGCGGTTGCAAGCCGGTAAGCTGGGCATTGGACGGTATGTCTGTTGGATCGCCAAACGATATCTTTGCCATAAATAAAAGGGTACACGAAAATTGCTTTGATTTGTTGCAGGCCGACCACATACTTTCCGGGATTGACATCGCCCTTTGGGACCTGCTTGGGAAATCCAGGAAAGAACCTGTTTTCAGCCTTATTGGATACAAAGAGGCATTCCCAAAATTGGCATATGCATCACAACTGTTTGGCGAAACTCCCGAAGAAACCTACCAAAAAGCAGTTGAATCAAAGGGCAAGGGTTACAAGGCCGTGAAATTTGGCTGGGGACCTATAGGCAAACTGGCTGCAGAGCTTGACAATGCCCACTTTCAGGCAGCACGCAAAGGCTTGGGCGGCGATGCCTTCTTGATGGTTGACATAGGGACTTGCTGGGGCGAAGATGTGGAGAAAGCGAAGCAAAGGCTTAAGTACCTGAAATACGTAAATGCTTACTGGCTCGAAGAACCTTTTGCAAACATGTCGTTAGACGCATATAAAAAACTGTCGGGGTCTCTCCCATTTGTGGGGATAGCTGCCGGCGAAGGTTGCAATAATTTTCAACAGGCTGCTGCCATGATGGATTACGCAGGCTTGAGTTTTATACAAATAGATACGGGGAGGATCGGTGGGATTACGGCAGCAAAACGTGTGGCAGACAAAGCAACAAGGCAAAATATAACATATGTAAACCATACGTTTACCTCATTCTTGGCATTAAACGCTTCCTTGCAGCCTTTTGCGGGAATAAAAGAAAGCAGGATTTGCGAATACCCTGTTGAGGCCAAATCGCTTGCCCGTGAAATAACAAAGGAAAAATTAATGCCAAACGAAGCAGGGGAGATCATTCTCCCGGAAAAACCTGGCTTGGGCATTACTGTTGATGCGCAGAATATGAAAAAATATCTGGTCAAAGCTGAAATAACGGTAGGAGACAAGGTGGTTTACCGGACACCTGAACTATAAATAATGAAATTTTAAAGAACAAAAATATGGCAACTTGTAGTGGATTGTTAAAGAAAAGGATACAAAACAAAGACGTTTTGCTTTCAGGCTGTGTGTTTGACAGCCGTTCTGGTTCTGTAATTGAAATGTACCATTCTATTGGGTTCGATATGGTTATGATCGACCGCGAGCATAGTGCTTTTAATAATGAAACAGTATTGGAACACATAAGGTTGGCACGGGCGTTAGACTTTCCGTGTATGGTACGTGTGGCAGAACCATCATATGCCGAATTAAACCGCACTATGGATCAAGCCCCAGACGGCATATTTGTCCCACGCATACGTACAAGGAAGGATGTGGAAGATTTTCTCAGGCTTATAAATTACCCTCCCCATGGCATTAAAGGTTATGCCGGGAGTGCCTGCCCTGCCGGAAAATACCTCGGCTGGGAAAAACCAATGGATCAGTTTGGGTATTTTAAAAATGACTTTGTTGTCGGTATCCAAATTGAGACCGCAGATGCATTGTCAAACCTCGACGATATACTTTCTGTACCGGGGGTTGACGTAGCATTGGTAGGTAACGATGACTTGTCGTTGGGGATGGGCATACCTACCCAGTTTGACAAACCTGAATATATAGAAACAGTAAAGGGCATAATTGCCTCGTGCAACAAACATGGCGTGCTGCCGGGAATTGCCTGTGGCGACCCTGTAAAAATCAAATATTGGAAGGACCAGGGGATGCGGCTGTTCTGGGCTGCTTTTGATGTAGTCAGCATATGGCAGCACACTAAACAAAGTTTTGATGAAATCCAGCATGGACTGGGCGCAAGCTGACCAAGGGCGCGCCCCAAAAGTATTAAACCCTGATTAGTGTTGAGTCAAGCATAAAAGTCTGGGTGTTTATTCACGGTGTGGCTCAAAATCACGCCGTGAATTGAACGTTGAGTGCCGATATTTTATATTAGGCTAGACACCAGTAGGTATCTATAAACCAGTATGCATTTATGAAAATAAAACAATCAATCAAACAAATGAACACTCTTCAGATAAAAATGGAATCAGGAAATTTCAAGGTTGGTATTTGCACATTGATTCTTGTGCTTTCTTTTATTGCGGCATTTGCCGTTGACAACGGGACAAAACCCCCGGCACTTTCCATTGACGACTATGCGCTACAGAAGAAAATGGAAGGCTTGCACGAATATATCCGGGCAAATTTTTACAATCCCGGGTTAAATGTCTTTTACGACTACATCGACCCGCAGGAAAAGGAGAATACTTGGAAACACCTTCCCACAAAAGAAGAAATTGCCGCAGCCAAGCCAAACCCCTCCGGCTGGAAAACCGGCATGGAAGACGGCGCGCTGAACGGGGGGGCTTATTTGGCAGGAATGGTTTATCGCTATGAAGTAACCCAAAAACAGGAACATGCAGACGAGGCGCGTGAAATTTTTAAGGGATTGGCACTGTTGTCAACAATTGCGGGGGAGAAAGGTTTTATTGCTCGTTCTGTTTCGCCCGATGGCAAAAGTTTTTATCCGGCATCTTCGGTAGATCAATACACTATGGCAGTATTTGGGATGTGGCTGTATTACAACAGCCCTATCGCCAACGATGACGAAAAGTCGCTGATAAAGGAAATAATACATGATGTTTGCGCCCGCACAGAAAGGGATGGCTTTAAAATTTTGTCGGCAGACGGCAGCCCTGTGACCTTTGGGAACATAGGCAGCAGCTACACCGACAGGGCATCTCGTTTGCTCGAAGTTTTTTTGGCGGGCTACGGTATAACTGGCAACCCACATTGGCTCGATATTTATAATAAAAAACTTCAGGAAAAGTCATACAGGAGGTTGAAAAATACGCTCCTTTCATCTGTGTTGCAAAAATGCGAAGCCTACACCGTGTTGCAAAACCAGGTGGCATTGGTTGCGTTATTTGAGATGGAACCCCAATTGCCTATACGCTCGGCATATCTTAATGCGCTAAAACTTAATGCAAATGTGGCAGAAGAAAAATTGGGCGCATATAAAAAGTATTCCCCGGACGTGTTGCCTGATTGTTACAAATTGGGCGGTTGGCGAAACGGGCAGGATTCTTTGCCAAGGAATATATACAGGGAATACCATCATGTCCGTGTGCCATGCGAGTCGATGATTATAATGCTGCTTGCCCAAAATCATTATTTAACAGAACCTTACGAGGGAATGGCAGACAAAAGACATGCTTCTTTCCTTCGGGAAGAATGCCTTAAAATGCTGTCTGCCTACGATTACACGACAATGGAATCAACAGCATGTTTGTATGCCGAGATAGCTTATTGGCTTGCCGTAAAGCAAAACCTGATTAAGTATGAAAATAAATAAACGTAAACTAAAAAGTAAGATAATGGGACGAAATAACCCGGCAATTTTTTTCCTTGCCATAATATTGTCAGCCGTCTTTAGTACAGGCTGCAATTCAAAGAAGATCAATGAGTTGGTTTCAACACCGCTGTTTTCAATATCCTGTGGGAAATCCCTGGTCGCCAGCTGGGAATATACCTTGAACGGGGGAAGTCCATTAGAAATAAAACTGCCCGTATTCGAGGTCGATGGCAAGGAACTTCCCGCAATATTGAATGGGCTGGCTACCGTAAGCGGGCCAAACGTTTTATGCAATGGCGCAAGCGAATATGTTTTTGAGGGCGCTTTCGTGCGGGATACGACACTCCGGTTACAGGCAATTTTCAGGGTTGCGGGACAAAACCCCGTAGTTAGGTTCCGCTATAAACTAATATCAACAGGGAAGCATAAGCTGACAAAAACAAACGGGCAAGACAATCTTGAATATTTGTCGTACAGCCTTGGAGGCATGCCTAAAGCAACAGATGTGCGGCTGTCTGCCTTTAATGAGATGATCCATTCCTGCCACCTGACAGAAGAACCTGTTTATGATGCAGATTTTGAAAATTCGGCTTCGGTAGCCGGGCCTATACTTTTGGGGGGCAACGGCAAAACGACTTTCCTCTGTGCCTACGAACACGACTCCATGTACCCTGACAATTATTTGGGATACGGGCTTGCCCCCGGCAGGTCAGTTTGCTTAAGGGCGGTAAAGGGCAACTATTGTTCCGGCCAGCCTGTTGACGGTTACGAAACGATATGGTTTGAAGTTGCAGGCGTAAACGGGGACGAAGACGAGATGTCAAAACAGTTCCGAGATTTTGTCCTTAAATACCAATCGTTGAACCTGGCAAGCCGTAAACCCTATATTTTTTATAATACCTGGGGGAGGCAGGAGCGTGCCGTGTGGGCCGGTGGCAAATACCTAACCACCATGAACCAGGATTTCACCCTAAAAGAAATCGACAGGGCGCATGAAATGGGCATAGATGTTTACCAGCTTGATGCCGGCTGGTGCGACAAAACGGGCGATTGGACACTTAACCCGGAATTTTTCCCCGGCGGTTTCAAAAAACTCAGGGGGAAACTTGATTCTTACGGTATGAAGCTCGGTGTTTGGATGAACCCGGCAAAAGTGGCGATTGCAAGCCAAACCTATTCGGACAATAAGGAAAACCTTAAAACATGGTGCGGAAAGCCCAAAGAACCTTCGCCCGTTTGGGAGATGGAAATGAGCACGGATATGTGCCTTGCCAGCCCGTATTGGGAGTATTATGCCGATTTGTTGATACGCATGAACAAGGAATACGGTGTCTGCTATGTCTATTGGGATGCCGTAGGCCAGTCGGGCTGCGATGATCCGGGGCATTTCCACGGAGGGGCTGAGGTTTCCGCGCAAGAACGCCGCGATTGCTATGGTTTTTTGCTGCCTGTATATTTGGGTAAAATTATGGAGAAAGTGTGCGCCGCCTGCCCCGATGTTATTTTCGATTTTGACGTTACCGAGAGCCGCAGGATTGGCGTAGGCCTGCAGTTTCTGGCCAACGGGCGTTATTTTATAATGAACAATGGCCCTTATTTTAAAAATTTCGATCTGGGCAGAAGCCTCCTCCCCAACAACAACCATAATATTTTTATCAACCCCGGGCCTGCAAGGACTTGGTTTATCCGTTCGGTTTTAGATTACGATAAATGGCTCCCTTCAAACTTGTTCCTGGCAAGTTACCAGCCCGACGATCCGGAAAGTTCCCAATACATAAACCTGGCTTCGTTGGTGTTGGGGCAAAACTCCATATGGGGCGAAATATTGAAAACTTCGCCCGAAGGGACAGCCCTGTTCCACGATGTAATTGGAAAGTACAAAACTGTGCGTGACGATGTTATGGCTGCCAGCCTTATACATACCGGAAACCCCGGAGACACGCCGGAAATATACGAGAAGGTAAGCCCGAAAACTGGGAAAGGGGTAGTGTCAATTTTCATGAACATGAAAGGGAAGTTTTCTTATGTCACCAAAAATAAAGTAGCCCCGGAAATTTGGCACAACCAGGGGTTTAATGTAGAAGTGAACGGAAATGGTTACGCAAAAATTGAAGGCGAGGCAAGAGAGCCGATGGCTGCAATTGTATTTTTTGGGGCGAAGCAGGAATAACTTATTGAAAATTGATAGGGAAATAGAAAATTGACCGGATTGAAAGGGGCTGTTACAAGATAGATATTTTTCGTATGTGCTAAACGTCCAATAATAATAAGAAGAAGAAGTAGTAGTTTTACATAGTCAAACAAATAGGATTATCTGGATTTAGCTTTATATTAGCATCCCAAAAGTTAAGTCAATGCTATAATGAAATCTTTATCAAGCGAGATAATTGAACTGTTAAACAGTAAACAGGAAGCTGCTTTTGAGGTGGTTTTTAATTTATATTATCCCCGTTTGGTATGTTTTGCAGAAGAATATGTTTCGTTTGAAGATGCAAGGAGCCTGGTTCAGGATGCGTTTATTGCATTTTGGGAAAAGGGTTCGAATGTTATAAATGAGCAGCAATTGCAAAGTTATTTGTACACAATTGTGAAAAATAATTGTATCTCAAGTTTAAGGCGAGAAAAAACCAGAAAGAAATTTTTAGAAGAATCTGAGCGTAACAAACTAAACCAATTGTACATAAATGCATTGGAACAATTAGATACATCTGCTATGGCTTTCCGGGAAATTGAAGCTATAATAGCAAAAACACTTGACGGCCTACCGCCCCGTTGCCGTGAAATATTTATATTAAGCCGTTTTGAAGGCAAGAAGAACCATGAAGTTGCCAAAGAATTAAATATTTCGCAAAAGGCAGTGGAAGCTCAAATAACAAAGGCTCTTAAAGTATTTAGGATTGCCCTACAGGATTTTCTCCCTCTTCTGGCCTATCTTTTGTCTGTAAAGTGAATTATTTCTGAGAACTGTAATTATCTGTTTTCTAAAAGATTACTTAGGGCGTTTTAAAAGAGGCCTTCTCTGCCCGTCCTACGAAAGAAGGAAAAATTGTATACGGAGATAGGGTATACCGGTTCTTATGCGTTCAATTTATAAGCAGGTAAAAATGAAACAGGAAGAAATTATTAAAAATATAATAAAGGATAGCCCTTTCCCAGATTCCGGAAAAATCTTGTCTTGGATTGGGCAATCAGATGAAAACAGGAAAGAGTTTATCCATTATAAAAACCTTTGGGCTTTATTGCAAAATGGAAACAGATTAAGCAAGTCCTATGTCAAGGAAGATTTAAGATCTGTTAAAAGGCGGATAAAAAGATCAGGGAAAAAATTCTATGCACGTGAGTTTATTAAATATGCTGCAATAATAATTTTTAGTATTGTAGGGGGGTATTTTATTAATTCATTTCCTAAAAAATGCAATGTTGGCACGAACGAGATATTTGTGCCAAATGGTAACCGGAGTTTAGTTGCATTACCTGACGGAAGCAAAGCATGGCTGACCAATGGCTCTAAAATTGTTTATCCGGAAGCTTTCTCTGCTAAAACAAGAAATGTTAAATTGGAAGGAGAAGCATATTTTACAGTTTCTCATGACGAGGCAAGGCCATTTATTGTTGATCTTGGCAAACAAAAGGTTAAAGTTTTGGGGACGGAGTTCTCTGTTGTTGCCTATCCGGATGATAATATGGTACAGGTAGATTTAGTTACAGGAAAGGTACAACTTGATGTTTACGGCAATAATGGCACAGGAAGCCATAAGTCATACATTTTGAAGCCTTTACATAGTTTAGTATTTGATCGGGCATCCGGGGCCCTGAAAAACCAGGAGATCCCGGATAGCTTTTATAAGTACTGGCAAGAAGGGATTTATGAATTTGAGAATGAGCCGTTTTTGAACCTGGCAAAAAAAATTGAACGGATTTATGGAGTTGAGGTAATATTTGAAAATAAAGGCATGAAAGGGAACAAGTTTACGGGTGCGTTTTTTGTCGATTCAAATATTTACACCATTATCGAAACCTTTAAACGTGCCTCAAAAATCCCATTTGAATATACAATTGATAAAAAACGTGTTTATATAAAAAACAAAAAATAAATATGCGTATGGGAAAAACTAATTTTTAAAAAAAGCAGGAAATACCGCCAGTATTCCCTGCCTTACAGAAACATTACCGTGTTTCTTTTTAATAGTCAATAACAAGCCAAGAGCTTTATTATCGAATTTTAACATGACAAATTTATGAAAAAAATTACAACTAACGATGAGGTTGTGAAAATACCTTATCTTATTAAATTACTGAGAGTTATGAGGATGACGTGTTTTCTTATGATTGTAGCCCTTTTCCAGGTTTCTGCCTCAACTTATTCTCAATCTGCAAAGTTGACAATAAACCTGAAAAATGTAACGCTTTCGGATGTCCTTGAAAATATAGAAAAATCATCTGAATTTAGGTTCTTTTACGATACCGGCGACATGGATCTGTCGGAGAAGGTTACAGTTACGGCAAATGATTTAAAAATCAACGAGATATTGAGCAATGTATTCAAAGACATGGATATATCATATGAGATTTTTGATCGCTATATCGTAATAAAAAAAATTACAAGTGAAGGGGGGAATGTTTTCGGGGGCTTTTCGCAGCAGCAACAAAAAACCATTAAAGGAAAGGTTACCGACCCTTCTGATGCGCCCCTGCCTGGTGTCACGGTTGTGCTGAAAGGCTCCACTCAGGGAACAATTACCAATACCAATGGCAATTATTTCTTTTCTGACGTTCCTGGCGATGCCACGCTTGTTTTTTCTTTTATCGGGATGAAAACACAGGAAATCCCTGTTGATGGAAGGTCAAATATTGATGTAATAATGCAAGAGGAAACAGTTGGGCTAGAAGAAGTTGTTGCTATCGGTTACGGTACACAGAAAAGAGTAAATTTAACCGGCGCTGTTGCTTCAGTAAAAGCAGAAGAACTAAATAAACGTCCAAGTTACTCTGTCGGAACGTTAATCCAGGGAAGAGTGCCTGGACTACAGATAATCCAGCAGTCAGGTGAACCAGGAAATGAGAATTTGAAAATTTCATTGCGCGGAAAAGGGACATTTAGCAGTGCTGGCAGTAACCCATTGGTTGTTATTGATGGAATAACGTATCCTTCATGGACAGATATTGACAATATTGCCCCAGACAATATTGAATCAATCGATATCCTTAAAGATGCTGCTTCAGCTTCGATATATGGTGCAAGGGCAGCAAATGGGGTCATTCTGGTTACCACAAAAAAGGGGCTTACAGGAAAACCCCAAATAAAATATCATGGCAATGTAGGCTTTCAAACAGCAACTTTTATCCCTGATTTTATTACCAATTCGGCCGAGTATATGGAAATGTATAATTATACAGTTGACAGGCAAGGCACTGGTACAAAATTTTCAGAGGAATTGATTGAGGCATACAGGAACGCAAGTCCCGATGACCCTCAATACCCAAATTTTGATTGGAGAGATGCACTTTTTAATGCGGGCTGGGGACAGAAACATAGCCTGAGCGCGACAGGTGGTAATGAATCAACAAAGTATTATGCGGAAATTGGATATTACGATCAGGACGCAATCTTGCGCGGCCAGTCATATAATAGATATACTGTGCAATTTAATTTAGATACAAAAATTAATGATTGGATAAAATTTGGCACTAATATAAATGCAAGGGTTGGTGAAAGGCTTGGCCCTGCCATGACCACAAAAACTTTGATGATGTTTGCATATGATATGAACCCAACCACTTCCCCAAAATTACCTGACGGTAGATGGTCTGCTGGCTCAATTAGTTCTCCTTACTATATAACAAATAATATCTGGAGGTTAACTGCAACCGGTGGCGATGGGGGGACTAGGCTTAACGAAAGCCACACGTTCACCGGAAGTGGTTTTTTAAACATTAATGTCTTGCCAGAATTGGTTTGGAATATAACAGGTTCATACCGTTATGATGCAAATTTTGAAATGGTTCACCAGGTAACGCCTGAGGATGACAAAGAATATTATTTTCAAACGGGGGAACTCGCAAGAACCTATTATAATTACAACCCAGGTGTTTCAAATACTAATAACAGATCTATAATGCCAACTTTTCATTCAACATTAAATTATTCCAAAACATTCGCTGAATCACATAACTTGCTGGCATTATTAGGTTACGATCAGGAATATTATCAAAATAGATACCTGTATGGTTACAGGCAGAACTATTCTTTCTCAAACCTTCCCGAGTTGGATGCGGGTGATTCTTCTGTCCAATCGTTAAGCGGGACATCTTCAGAATGGGCCATCCAATCTTTTTTTGGACGGATCCGTTATGATTATGAAGGAAAGTATATGTTTGAAGCCAATGCCAGATATGACGGCACTTCGAGGATTTATAAGGATAATAGATGGGGCTTATTCCCTTCTTTCTCTACTGGATGGAGGATATCCGAGGAGGATTTTTTGAAATCGGCAAGCTGGATGGATAATTTAAAGCTGAGGGCTTCCTGGGGGCAATTAGGTAACCAAAATATTGGAACTTATCCATACCAGTCACTCTTGTCAATTTCTTCTTATGCACAGGGAGATGGAGTGGAACAAGGCGTGTTATTGACTAATTTGTCGGATCAAACATTGGAATGGGAAGTTACCACAATATCAAATATTGGGCTTGATTTGGATGTGAAACAAGGATTATTGTCAATAGTGTTAGATGTTTATAACAAGGATACGGAAGGGATTTTAAACAAGGCCACTATCCCTGCATCGGTTGGGCTAACTGCTCCTACTATTAATTATGGTTCGATGAACAACAAAGGGTTTGAATTTATGATAAGCCATCGGAATAAGATAAATGAGCTTACTTATAGTGCAGATTTTAACTTTTCCCTAAACCGGAATAAAATTACAAAATTGATAACTCCCTCATATGCTTTGCAATCAAATCAGGTGGGGCATGAATTTGGAGCTCACTATATGGTAGAGTGGGTTGGGATATTTCAATCTGAAGAAGAAATTGCAGAAGCTCCCGAACATCCCAATAACCCTCAGCCTGGCGACCTTAGGTTTAAAGACCAGAATGATGATGGTGTGATTAATTCTGAGGACAGGGTAATCCTCCCAGGCAGGTATCCAAAGTTTACCTATGGCGGAAATATTCGTTTAGATTGGCGGAATATTGATTTTTCGCTATTTGTACAAGGTGTGGCAGGGACAAGGCACTATATTACAAGAAGAGGTGAATGGCCTTTCTTGAGGATGGCGCCTCCAACTACGGAATGGAGGAATGCATGGACCCCTAAAAATCCGACAAATGACATGCCTGCACTTTATGCATGGCCATATGCCCCGATCTGGGCAACAGCAAATTCGTATTTTCTGAAGAATACATCATATGTGCGTCTGAAAAATATACAAATTGGATATTCTATCCCTAAAAGTATAACGAGTAAGGTAGGACTGCAAGGCACAAGGTTATATGTTTCAGCCGACAATTTATTTACAATTACCCCGTATACGAATGTTGATCCTGAAAGAGACGAAGATTTACACTACAGTTACCAAACCGATGCAGCCTCATACCCCAATGTTAAAACTTTTACATTCGGTGTAGTTGTAGATTTATAGAAATCAATATTATATGTTAAATTATAATTTACCAGATGATGAATAATTATAAAATAAAAATAATAAGCATATTTTTTGCAATTTTATTATTAGGGTGTAATGATTTCCTTGAAAAGCACCCAACAGACCAACCAACAAGCGAATCATTTTGGAGAGACGGACAAGATGCATATATGGCTTTAATGGGAGTTTACAGCCGTTTGTACCAAGAACCTTATGGTACACGTTTTAGGCTTGATGTGCTCACTGATAATGCCAGGAGTTTCCCTGATTTGGAAACAGAATACAATCAGATCACACAGGGGACAATTTATCCAAGCATGGAGGGACCTGTGTCAGAATGGTATTCAAATATGTACAAAGGGGTTACATCTTGCAATTTTTTCCTTGAAAACATTGGGGGTGTAGAGGATATGGATACCGACTTGAGAAACCAATACATTGCAGAGGTCCGTTTTTTGAGGGCATGGTTTTACTTTTTGTTACAACAGACATATGGAGGTGTTATTGTTTACGAAACGATCCCAACCGTTGAAGGGGCAAAAATAAAACAATCAAGTAGTGGGGAGGTTATTGATTTTATTCTCCAAGACATTGAATCAGCAATACCTGACCTTCCAAATTCAAAATATTCAGGACGGATAGTAAGGAACACTGCTTATGCTTTTAAAGCAAAAGTTCTCCTGTTCACCGAACAGTGGACCGAAGCTGCAGTCGCGGCAAATATTGTAATATCTTCTGGATTATGTAGCTTATATCCAGATTATAGGGGCCTCTTTTTGACAGAAGCTCAGGGGATGGACCCAGATGAGATATTATTTTCCACGGTATATGCCCTTCCTGACATATATCACCGGGGAGGGAATGACCACCTTGTTTACCATACTACAAAGCCAAGGGCAGAATTGGCAGACGCATACCTATGTTCAGATGGGCTGCCTACCACAGAATCTCCTCTTTATGATGAGGACAGCCCATATGAAAACAGGGATCCTCGTTTTTTGCAAACGATTAACCCAACTGGAACCCGTGTGGTTAACGGTACAACATGGACATATACCTCGACAACAGGGCTACACTGGAACAAATTTGTGGAAGACGATATGTCTTATTATGACCGTAATGTGGAATTGGACGACTATGACATCATACACCTACGCTATGCGGATGTTTTGCTCATGTATGCCGAGGCACAGAATGAGGCAAGTGGCCCAGATCAATCTGTATATGATGCAATTAATGACGTTCGTGCCAGGGCAGGCATGCCTGCCCTAGGCTCAGGCCTGTCTGCTGATAAAATGAGGGAAATAATCCGGCTTGAACGACGTATCGAACTGGCGGGCGAAGGGCACCGGTGGTTTGATATAAAAAGATGGGGGACAGCAAATGATTTATTATCAAAAGTAGATGAACCAGGGGGAGGGGTTGGTACTTTAAAAATGGAACCCTATCAATATATCTGGCCATTCCCCCAATCAGAGATTGATATTAATCCAAATCTAGAACAAAATCCTGGATATGAATAGGTTGTGTTGTTGGCATCCTTTTAAAACAGTAAAAAATTCAAAACAAAATATGAGTAGTATTAATTATGCATTTTACTTTGTTTCCGTTTTTTTTCTTTTTGTATCATGCGAAAAGAAAGCTATTGAATATGACCTGGTAATTTATGGAGGGACTTCAGCTGGTGTAGCTGCTGCCGTTCAGGCAGCCAGGTTAAATAAAAGTGTAATTATAGTTGAGCCTGGCACAGAACAACAATTAGGAGGCCTCACAACGGGAGGACTTGGAAGGACCGACTTTGGAAATAAAAGTGTTATAGGAGGGATTTCCCTGGAATTTTATAAAGAGATTAATAAATATTATCAGAACGATAGCAATTGGGTTTGGCAAACACGCAAAGAGTATTTTAAGAACCAGACGTACCATCCCGGGGCGACAAATATAGAGGAAGAGAGCATGTGGTTTTTTGAGCCATCTGTAGCAAGGAAGGTTTTCCAAAATTGGGTTAATAAATATAATATACCGGTGATTTATGGGGAGCGCATTTTACGTGCTGGAGAGGGAAAAACAAATTTAAGTAAAGATGGATGGTTGGTTGCCTCTCCCGGGCAAGTTGCAAATGGGGTGATAAAATCTGATGGCAAGGTTACCGAAATAATAACGGAATCAGGGGTTAACGTTAAAGGCCGTTTTTTTATTGATGCCACTTATGAAGGGGATTTAATGGCAGGCACAGGTGTTTCTTATACTATTGGCAGGGAGGGGTTTAACATATATGGCGAATCTTTGAATGGCGTAAGAACTGAATTGTCAATACCAGACAGTGGGGTACCTCCCTGGAACCATCACCAATTTGAGCATGGTATTAGCCCATATAGGATTCCGGGAGATCCGGATTCCGGGTTATTGCCAATGATTAGGACAAATAGGCCTGTAGAGGAGGGCAAATCGGACAATAAGATCCAGGCATACTGTTTTAGGATGTGTTTGACCGATGTGCCAGAAAACCGTATCCCTTTTGCCAAACCCGAAGGCTATGACGAACTTGATTACGAGCTTTTATTTCGTAATTATGAAGCAGGTTTTTCCCGTTTGCCCTGGATAAATTCTCCTATGCCAAACAGGAAAACAGACACCAACAACCAAAGTGCTTTTTCTACTGATTTTATAGGAGCCAATTACAATTATCCGGAGGCATCTTATTCTGAACGGAAAAATATTGTTAAAGCCCACCTTCAGTATCAAATGGGATTGATGTGGACTTTGGCAAATCATCCGCGTATCCCTTATGGCATTCGAACCGAGGTGTCACGATGGGGTGTTACGAAAGACGAATTTATTGAAGGAAATGGTTGGCAGGACCAGTTGTATATAAGGGAAGCACGCCGTATGGTTTCTGATGTGGTGATGACACAACAGCATTGCCAAGGGGGCATTGTTGCCAGTGAAAGTATAGGCATGGGGGCATATAACATGGATTCTCACCATACACAGCGATATGTTGACAAGGATGGACATGTTAAAAACGAGGGCGATGTCCAAATAAGATTGCCGAGACCTTATCCTATAAGTTACAGATCTATTATACCAAAAAAATCAGAATGTTCTAATTTGTTGGTGCCAATATGTTTATCTGCATCGCACATTGCATTTGGCTCTATACGTATGGAGCCTGTTTTTATGGTATTAGGACAATCGGCAGCAATAGCGGCATGTTTGGCTATTGATAACGGTTGCTCCCTCCAGGATTTACCGTATGGACAATTGAAAGCAAAACTTCAAGGCAACAAACAAATACTTGAAATTAAAGATATTCAATAAAGCGGTCAATATTTAGTTTTGGCACCCTGTTGTTTAAATTTGGAATGAAACGTTAATAAAAAACCGTGCAACAAATGTTAATTAAAACAGTCAGGACGGACTTAATTTTTCTTATGTTTTTTTTAGCCTGCCCTTTATTGTCCATTTCGGCAGGTTTAAAGTTACCTGCTGTTATTGGCAACAATATGGTATTACAGCAACAAAGTACATGTAACCTGTGGGGATGGGCAAAATCCGGAGATACTGTCTGTATTGAATTGGGATGGAACAGGGATACCGTATCCTGTGTTACAAATCCCGGAAATAAATGGGAGATAAATTTTACAACACCTTCGGCAGGCGGCCCATATGAAATTATAATAAAAGCCGATACAACATTTATACTTGAAAATATCCTGATCGGAGAAGTTTGGGTATGTAGCGGTCAGTCGAATATGGAGATGCCACTTCATGGTTATATTTCAATGCCAGTGCTTGGGAGTAACGATTATATTGCCCATGCCCACAATAGCAACATCAGGTTGTTTACAGTTGGGAAAAGGGTTAGTACAAAACCCGAAGATAATTGTAATGGAGAGTGGGTTGTTGCAGGGCCCAAAGAAGTAGCCCGTTTTAGTGCGGTTGCCTATTCATATGGTAAATATCTAGAAGATATTTTGGATATCCCTATAGGCTTAATCCATTCCAGTTGGGGAGGGACACCAGCAGAAGCATGGACAGACGGGGATGCTCTTTTCGCAGAGTTCGGAGCTAATGATGAGGTTGGTTTTGAAACCGATAAGGTTACTCCATGTTCTCCTTCCGTATTGTTCAATGGGATGATCTCCCCTATTTTAAATTATTCGATACGGGGTGTGATTTGGTATCAGGGTACTTCGAATAGGAAGCGTCCAAAACAGTATTCCCGTTTGTTCCCTGCCATGATAAAAAATTGGAGAAGTCGTTGGGGCTTAGGGGAATTCCCATTCTATTTTGTCCAAAATGCGCCATATAGTTTTCGGTTCGATAAAAATACACAATCAGCTTTATTGCGTGAAGTTCAATTGAAAACGATGCTTACCGTCCCAAATACAGGGATGGTTGTAACAATGGATGTTGGGGATTCGCTTTGTAACCACCCTCCTGAAAAAATTATTGTGGGGGCAAGACTGGCTTATTGGGCATTGGCAAAGACATATCATATGGAAGGCCTTTTTTACAGCGGCCCTGTTTACAAATCTATGTATGTTCTCCAAAATAAAGCTATACTTACATTTGATTTTGCTGAATTTGGTCTCTCTAGCTTTGGAAAAGAATTGAGACATTTTTCAATTGCCTCAAATGACAGGGTGTTTTATCCTGCATTTGCTTTTATACACGATACCATTGTTGAAGTATGGTCGCCTCATGTAAGCGATCCTGTCGCGGTCCGTTATTGCTGGGATAATTATGCAGAAGGTACTTTGTTTAATAATGCCGGCCTGCCTGCCTCATCTTTCAGGACTGATGAATGGGAAAAATAAATGTCGTGCTTTTAAACGGCAAGATATTTTATGGTAATACAAAAAGAAATATTTTAAATATGAAACGAAGAGCGTTTATAAAAACAACATCAGCCGGTTCTGCTTTTGTTGCTGCCGGTGGTTTATTATCTTTTAATAGTGAAAATAAGATTAATCCATTGTCGGATAACTCTATTGATCCTATTGTACCTGTCCGAATATTTCCGAAACATGAAGATGAAATTGTCTCGGACATTATCGAGTTGAATAAAGAATATGGCTTTAGGCGGTTTATGTTCCTGGCACCGGATAAAACTGTCCGGTTTTCAGGTTTCCCCAAGCCTGAGGTATATTCTGAAATAGGTGAACGTATACAACGGGTAAAAAATAGACTGGCTTCTTACAATATTGAAATGGGGTGGGAATGTTCGGCTACTATTAAACAAGGGCCTGGGGCGCCATATCAATATCTTACCGGCCTTGACGGTAAAGTTTCCGAGATATCTTTTTGCCCGTTAGACAAATCTTTTCGTGATGTTTTAAGTAACAATATTGCCAAGGTAGTTTCAATTGCTAACCCTTTTATGGTTATAATGGAGGATGATTATACAATAAGGCATGCTGGTTTTGGTTGTTTTTGTCCATTACATCTTGAAGAGTTTGCAAAAAGGCAAAAACATTATTATTCAAGAGAAGAGCTGTGTGGAATATTTAGTGAGGTAACTCCAGAAAGTATTCGTTTGCGTCAGGCATGGGCGGAATTAAGCCGTGATTCACTAGTTGGTTTGGCAACCTTCATAAGGCAAAAAGTTGATATGGTTGCACCCGAAACCCGGATCCTGCTTTGCCAGCCGGGTAGTGCTGACAATGAAGGGGATCTTACAGAAGCGGTTACCAGGGCTTTTGCCGGCAATACCCGTCCTGCTGTCAGGCTTTATGGCACCAGTTATGGCAATGATAATGCAGCGAATTTACCGGAAACCATCTTTCATGCCCTATATAGTGCCCAGCACTTACCCGATGATTTTGAATTATATCATGAGTCAGATACATTCCCGCATTCTAGATTTTTTATGTCAAGTGCAAAAATAAAAAGTCTAATGACAGTCGCTTTTGCATATGGTTTTGATGATTCACGTTTTCACCCGGTACAGAATACCGACAATTTATTGGAAGAATTGGGGTATGCAGAAATGTTTAAAGCCGAGATAAAACGGTTTAACGAATTAAAAAAAGCAGTTGAGGATTGTAAAGTTGATGGATGTGAAGTTTTATATAATCCAAATGAACACACAGTCGAAGCTTATAAAAAAGGAGGTAATAAACGATTTGCCTGGGCAAATATTACCGGTCGCCTGGGAATCCCTCATACATCTTCTGGGGGCAAAGTAAAGATGGTTTCAGGAAGTACAGTTGAACTGATGGATGACGACAAGATACGCCAACTTCTGAGTGGAGGGGTATTTCTTGACGGAAAGGCTGCATACTATTTGTGCCAAAGAGGTTTTAAAGAGTTGATTGGAGCGGATGTCCAACCGGGAGGTACACCTGAGTTTATGTATGAAGGAATCCGGGAGGATATTGGGTTTGAGAATATAGAAGGGAAAATTATGTATAACTTTCTAATATTTAAAGTAGCAACAGAAGGCGGTTCGTACATGAAGTTAAATCCCCTAGACAAGGCTAAAATTATAACAGACTTCTTAGATGGGGATGAAAATCCGGTAACACCTGGTATCATTAAATATGAGAACAAACTTGGGGGGCGTGTTGCTATTACTGCTTTTGACTTAAATAATAATAGTTCATCGGCCGTAATAAATTATAAGAAGAAAGAAATTATGCGCCAAACAATTGAATGGTTGGGAAAAGGGCAACTTCCTGTTTTCGTAAAAGACAAACCTAATATGTTCTGTATATTTGACCGTGCAAATTCAAATGATTATGCAATTGTTGTGGTTATAAGCCTTTGTTCAGACCCATTCGGCTCAGTCTCATTGGAAATGGGGCAAGAATGGAGAAGTACAACGGTAGAGTACTTAACACAAAAAGGGGAATGGAAGCTTGCAACAGTAGAAAAAAAACAGTCTGAATTGAAGATTATTACCCCTATTTGTTTAATGGATCCTGTTATTTTGAGGTTAAAAAAATATTAACCTCATAAAAACAGAAATGTGCAAGATTTTTGGTGCAAAGGTTGGTTGTGCATTTCTGTTTTTTCCTACTGATTTCACTAATTTTTGTATAAATCGTCCCATATTTTCTCGGATTATCCCGATAGCCCTTCAAAAATTTTTACCAATTTCTTTGCCTTGTAACTTCCTCAAAAATCTATGTTTATGAACTGGTCAATTTATTTCTGCACAGTCCCTTGGTGTTGAAACTTTCCTATTTGTCAATTTTGTCAAGCCTTGACTGCCTCGCCCCCCCAGTATTTTTAGTCAAACTCAGTTTATATATTCGAACTATTTGAAAGAATTTGTTTGAAAGAATTGCCCGAATCTTGTCAATATCGTTATTTTTATCAGGAATTATTTACCCAGCTCTGCGATAGGATAAGTGAGTTACAGGATGAAAATGGTTATTGGCATTCCAGTTTGTTGGATATGCAAAACTACCCCGGCTCGGAAACCAGTGCCAGTAGTTTCTTTGTGTATGCTTTTGCTTATGGGATCAATTCCGGATTGCAGGATAGGGGAAAGTATCTCCCCATTGTAATAAAAGGATGGGGTGCGCTTGAAAGGGCCGTGAGTCCCGATGGGAAATTGTACTGGGTACAACAGGTAGGGGGCTGGCCTGTAAAGGTAGAAAAGGAAATGACTGAGGTTTATGGTGTTGGTGCATTTCTTTTTGCTGGAGGTGAGATTTATTCTTTGTTGGGAGATGGGTTTGGCCAATAGGATTAACATAATCTTAACATGAAAAAAATGAGGTTATTTAGTGGGGCGGCAATGGGCGTAAACCGCCGGAAGTTTATACGGTCGGCAGTTGCGGCATCGGTGGTGTTACCGAATATAATAACAAGTGGAGAAGCGTTTGCCGGGCAGCCGTCTTCGGCTTCTTCTCAATTTGCAGAGCCTCAAAAAGACATCCCAATAGTTGACGATGTTGACGTGATTGTTTGCGGAGGCGGGCCTGCCGGGATTGCGGCGGCGATAACTGCTGCCCGCAGCGGCGCAAGCGTACGTTTGTTCGAAATGCACGGTTGCCTTGGCGGCACATGGACTGCCGGGCTGCTGACTTGGATCTTTGAGTTCAACAAACCGGGGCTGACTTCTGAAATCCTGAATAAACTTGACGGGCGTGGTGCAAGGAGGGGAATCGACACCGATAATTTTGTATATGAACCCGATGAGATGAAGCTCCTCCTGGAGGATATGTTCGTTGAAGCAGGTGTCAAGTTCCGCTTGTTTACCAGCGTTGTTGCTGCCTATAAAGAAAAAAACAGGTTGACGACCATTGTCACCGAATCAAAGTCGGGCAGGGAAGCATGGCGGGCAAAAGTGTTTATCGACGCAACTGGCGATGGCGACCTTGGCGCAATGTCGGGCTGCAAATGGGACATCGGGCGGCCGGAAGACGGGCTTTGCCAACCTCTTACAATGAATGCCCTTGCTGTTGTCCGAGATGTGACGAAACTGCAAAAGTATATTTGTTTTTACGGTGGCGACCAATCGTGGCGCAAAGAACCTAACCGTAATTTCAAGGCGGAAGTCCGAAGGGCTGGAATAGAGCCATCGTATAACGTGGCAAAGCTTTTCCATGTGCGCGACAATATCATCCTGATGATGGTAAACCATGAATATGGAGTGAAACCTTACGATGCAGATGCTTTGACCCAAGCGACAGTACATGGACGGAGAGAGGTTTTTGATATTGCCAAAGGTTTGCGCAATTTGGGCGGTGTTTGGGACGGGTTGCAGGTAGTGGCTTCTGCCGAGCAGATAGGCATCCGCGAAGGCCGCCGCATCCATGGCTTATATACCATAACTTCCGACGATATAGTAAAAGGCGCAACTTTCGATGATGGGATCACCAGCGTGACTTTTGGCGTAGATGTGCATTCTTTGACAAAAGACAAAAAGAGCAATGATGGATATGGTAAAATACGCACAAGGCCTTATCAAATCCCCTTGCGTTCATTGGTTGCCAAAGATGTTGACGGGTTGATGATGGCAGGCCGTTGCATCAGTGGCGACTTTATTGCCCACTCCAGCTACCGGGTAACGGGCAATGCAGTGGCAATGGGAGAAGCAGCGGGAGCTGTTGCCGCAATTGCTTCATCAAAAAAATGCTTGCCCAAAGAAGTAAAATGGGCAGAGGCAGAAAAACAGTTAAAAGCAATTGGGCATCGGTAAAAAGCAATTATTATGAAGGGGATAACAAGGAGAAGTTTTCTTACTACGGGCGCAGGGATTGGAATAGGTTGCTGTTTGCCGTCAATCGGGATGGCAGGATCATTTTTAGGAGGCAAAATTTCAGGAGGTACAGAAAAAACATTCAATATTAAACAGGGCGAAAAGCAGATTTTTGTTGACGATGTGATGATTTCAAAAAAAGAAGGCATTACACGGAAAGTACACCCGGCTAAAAAACTTCCCGAACCTGTGTTGAAAGGAGACAAACCTTGGGAGATATTTGAGGACAAATACAAAAAAGTACCTTATGCCGCTGTTTATGGCACGGTCCTCAAAGACGAAAAATCAGGGCTTTTCAGGATGTGGTATAATATCCACCAAAAGACAGGTTATGCTGAATCGTCAGATGGCATTAACTGGAAAAAACCTATACTTAATCAGGTTGGCGGTACAAATTTGTTGGATCTTTTTGATTTTCACAGCCCCAGTATTATTTTCGACAAGATGGAGGCCGACCCTGCCAAACGCTACAAGGCAATCGGCTCAAAAGAAGGGTTCAGCAAAGAGGTAATCAATAAACTTAAAGCAAAGTTCAATTCGCCCGAGTGGTATAAAAGGAAACATGCTTATTGCTACGCTTACTCGCCCGACGGCATAAAATGGACAATGGCCCCGGAGCCGATTTTGATGGGGATGGACACGATAACTTTTGCCCAAAACCCGGTAAGCGGCGAATATCTGGCTTTTTACAAGAACACGAAAGATCCCCGCTCGTTTGGTCGGCAGGTTTTCCTTTCTGTCAGTAACGACATGGAAACATGGACATACCCGGAACGTGCCATGGCAACCGATGAAATCGACCATGCAGAGGCGCGCAAACTGGAAGGCGGCACACATTCCGAGTTTTATAACATGTCGGCTTTTTATTACGCCAACCAGTGGCTTGGCATGGTTACCCTTTTTCGGTGTTTTGGCGAGCCCCTTGAAAACGGGAAAGCGCGTGCCGGGCAAAAAGGAATTATCGATGTACAGCTTGTCCATAGCCGCGACGGCAAAAACTGGCAGCGGTGTTCCGACCGCACGCCAATAGTCCCGACCGGTCCGTATTATTACGACAAAGGGATCGTATTTGGTATTTGCAACACCCCGGTCATTGTCGGCGATGAAATGTGGATGTACTATTCCGGCTCGACCGATATGCATTGCTGTGCAAAAAATGGTTCGATGGTGTCGGTTGGCAGGGCAGCATGGCGGTTGGACGGCATGGTGTCGATGGTATGTCGGGCATGGTAACGTGCTATCAAGATGAAACGTTCTTGAGTTCGCCCAGTTGACAGGAAGAACTAGCAATTGGCAAGGGTGTTGGGGGCGACCCCAAATCTGAAGGAAGCCATCAGCAAAGTCATAGTCCTAACGAACAGAAACCTGATATAAGGCTCAATAGTGAAGGGCAACCGAGCCATGGATTGGGAAAGCCCCAAAGCCAACCGTAAACACTTAGGGTAAATCAGGTAGGACGTGACGAAAGTATGTTATCTTATCCCGAGAGGTCTCAAAACCTGTTGCATTAAACAACAAACTGAGCGGAGACAATCAGCGCAAGGTTTTGAGAAGTCAGCAGAAGACATAGTATCCTTTTTTTTTTAAGGGGAGAAGGTCTGAATCAGTTAATTAAAGAAGCAGTCGGACAAGACTTTTATCTATGGGGCACCAGCAACAAATAGCTTACCAGCGAGATATGTTCATAGAGCACAAACAGGAGGCTATTGGTCAATTTGGAAATCGTAAAGACGTAATCGGAGCGAAAACAACATTGGCGGGGCAATTAGGTAAAGAGACGAACCAGGGACGAGTCTTTACAGAAGGATTAATCGGCATTGTATGCTCGTCTGAAAATATCAGTAGGGCTTACAAACAAGTGAAAAGGAACAAGGGCGTAGCGGGCGTAGATAATATTCCCGTGGGTAAATTTGCAGACTGGTTTGCGAAAGAAGGCGACGAGTTGGTAGACCAGATACTACGGGGCGAATACCTTCCCTCGGCGGTAAAAGCAGTAGAAATATCCAAGCCCAATGGTGGAGTGCGCCAGTTAGGTATCCCAACCGTAAAGGATAGGAATTATACAACAGGCAATATCTCAGGTATTAACCCCCATTTACGAACAAGTATTTTCAAATCACAGCTATGGCTTTCGTCCCAAGCGTAATGCTAAGCAGGCAATTGAGCAAGCAAGCACGTACGTAAAGGAAGGAAGGAACGTAGTTGTTGATATGGATATGAAGAGCTTCTTTGACGAAGTCAACCATGATAGGTTGATGCATCGTCTATCACAGCTTATTCGCTGTAAGCCACTTCTAAAGCTAATACGCAAATATTTGCAGAGTGGGGTTATGATAGGTGGGCTTGTCCACCAACGCCTGAAAGGCACACCCCAAGGAAGCCCACTTTCGCCACTCTTATCTAATGTTGTTTTAGATGAATTAGATAAGGAACTCGAAAAGCGAGGGCATTACTTTGTTCGGTACGCAGACGATTTCAGCATATTTGTTCGCAGCCAAAGAGCAGGCGAGAGGGTGATGGAACCCGTCTGTTCGTATCTCACAAACAAACTTAAATTAAAAGTAAATGAACAGAAAAGTCAGGTTTGCAAAAGTAGCGAGACCAAGTTTTTAGGCTATACCATACTTGACGCAGGAGTTATAACTATTGCAAATCAAAGCGTGGAAAGGTTAAAGAAGAAAGTAAGGGAACTGACCAAGAGAAACAGGGGAGTAAGCTTTGGACAAGTAGTTTCGGAGTTGGCACCGGTCCTTAGAGGTTGGCTAAATTATTTTCACATCGCCAAATGTAAGAATCTCTTGCGCAACCTCGATGCGTGGATACGCAGGAAATTACGTTGTTACCGCCTGAAACAGTGCAAACGGGCCATTACGCTTAAACGCTTCTTAAGGAGTTTAGGAGTACCAAATTGGCAAAGTTGGATTTTAGCCCTTTCGGGCAAAGGTTGGTGGCGTAAATCAGGATGTCCACAAGTTCATCAAGCAATGAACCTAAAATGGTTCGAAGATTTAGGATTGTTTGATATGTCGTTTAAATACATTCTGTTACAAAATTAACTTGAAACCGCCGTATACGAGAGTACGTACGGTGGTGTGAGAGGGCGGGGGAGCAATCCCCCTACCTCCTCGATTGTGCTGAAAAGAAAAACGGCTTTCTGGAAACGACATCTTTTTTGCCCGAAGGAAATAAACTATGTGTCAATGCAGATGTGAAAAAGGGCAAGTTGGAGGTTGAAGTCCTCGGTGCAACCGGGGAAATTTTTGAAGGTTATTCAAGAAAAGAATGCAAGGCTTTCCGTGGAGACGAAACAAATCATCGGTTTACATGGAAAAACAAAACCCGGCTTCCTTCCGATATTCCGATAAAATTGAGGTTTTATCTTTCAGATGGGGATTTGTACAGTTATAAAATAGTTAGCTGCAAGTGAAATTTGGGGACATCAATCCTATTGAAAATAAGAGCTTAAATTAAAATTTTAAAACACAAAAGACTAACTCATCTAATGAATGTTGGTGCAAAAAAAATAGTTTTTCCCTCCCGCCTCTGCCCTTCGGGACAGTTTTGGGACACCAACGCACATTGCACATATTTGCAAATCGCACAAGCCAACCCACAGACCAAAATTTACAAAAGAGTGCAATTTTTGCAAACGCAAATTGTATATTTGTATAGTTGATAAATTTAGATTGATAATAAAAATAAATGAAATTTAAATCCTTATATACAGAACTTGGGTATGATGACTTTCTAAAATCAAACTTAGAAATCGAATCATTACATCCTGACTATAAGGATATTGAAAAGATAGGTGCTGATAAAGTATATTTTTCAGGAAAGAATCCTGCTGTTCTATTTGTTAATGTTGCTTCTTTTAATAATACAGAACTAACAAGAATAGTAAGTGTTCAAAAAAAAGCTTGGAATTATAGGAAAGTATTACTTCTTTTTGCTATTTCAGATACTGAAATACGCATATATAATTGTCAAGAAAAACCAAGATACATTGGTAAAGACCAAAAGATTAGCGATGAACTTGAGAAACTTCAAGTCTTTTCATATAATGACAAATCAGATGATAAAGTTTTAGACATTTTACTAAAAGTTTTTTCAAGGATTGGTGTGGATTGTGGCTTATTATGGTCACCTGATTATAATATTCATAAAAGAATCAACACACAAAAAAGATTAGATAAATATTTAGTAGAAAGCCTCCTTCATACCGCGACAGCATTAGAACAAAAAGGAATTTATGATAAAGATGTTGTTCATGCCTTGTTAATGAGGTCTTTATTTATCCTTTTTCTTGAAGACAAAGGTGCTGCTGTAGAAGCTGGATTATATACAGAGATTAAAAATGGTGCTGAAAGCTATTTTGATATTCTTGAAGACATAGACGCAACATATCAATTATTTGATGAAGTTCAGAAACATTTTAATGGTAATGTTTTTCCTGTTTCACCTATTGAGAAAAAAATTGTTAGACAAGAACATTTAGAATTAATAAGGAAGTGCTTTATTGATGGAGACATCTCTGAACAACCAACACTTTTCAATAACTGGAGATTGTTTGACTTTGAGATAATTCACATTGAGCTTCTTAGTGAAATTTATGAGAATTTTTTAGGAGAACTAAAAAGAGAAAGAGGTCAATTTTATACTCCTCATAGTTTAGTGGAATTGATATTGAAGGAAAAACTTCCTACAAATTCTCAAAATTTCGATTTGAAAGTTTTAGACCCAGCCTGTGGCTCAGGAATCTTTCTCGTCGAAAGCTATAAACGGCTAGTAAAAAGATGGAAAAATGCAAACCCGTCAAAAAAGGTTGATTTTAATACTCTGTCTAAATTATTAACAGATAATATTTATGGAATAGAAATAGACCCTACAGCTGTTAAAGTTGCTGCTTTCAGTTTATATTTAGCATTAGTAGATGAATTAGACCCAAAAACGCTTTGGATAAAAACAGATTACCAACTTCCGTATTTAATATTTGACCCAGAGGATAAAGAAAATCCTAAAAATCAATTAGGTAAAAACCTATGGAGAATGGATACAATTGGAGATGTTGATACCGATAAATTCATTAAAGCAGATTTAGTTGTTGGTAATCCTCCATTTGGGACAAAGGAAATTAAGGAATCTATTGTTAAATATTTAGATACAAGAAAATTTCCAATGCAAATGGTGTTAGCGTTTATTGATAAGGCAACTCGATTTGCACCAAAAGGTGAAATTGCTTTGATTTTCAACACAAAAACACTAACAAATACAAATAAAAAGTATTGGGATTTTAGGCAGTGGTTATTAAATGAAAACCATGTTGATAAGATTTATAACTTGTCAATATATCGAAATGTCAAAAAGGATTTTGGAGGTAAACTTTTCGAGGAAACAACAGTACCCATTAGTATTGTTTATTTTCAAAAAGAAAAACCACAAAATATTCCCGATACAATTGAATATTGTGCACCAAAAACATATGTTAAATCAAACTTGATTGATGGTGTTGTAATTGATAGTTCTGATATTAAATTTTTACCACGTTCTGAATGTCAAAAACCAGATACAAAAATTTGGAAAATTGCAATGTGGGGAAATATCCATGATTTTAGACTTATTGAAAAACTTAATAACAAATTTCCAAGTTTAAAAGAACATACATCAGAGAATGCTAAGACTTGGTCTATTGGAACAGGGTATATATCAGATTCACAACATCTTGACATCGTGCCTGAAAAATTACTAAGAACCCAATATATCACGAGATATTACACAGAGAAAAGTGCTTGCTATGAAAATGAAAGAAAATATAGAAAAATAACTAAAGACTTGTTCACACCTCCATTTATTGTTGTTAAAGAAGGTCAGCATGATAATGAAATTACAGCATCCTTTATTGATTATAAAACAGCAAGTTTAAAATCAACTTATGTAATTAATGGAAGAGTCGCAGATAATATCAAAAAGGCAATTGTACTTTATATTAATTCTAAATTTACAACTTATTATTTGTTTTTGTCAACCTCTTCATGGGGAATTGAGAGAGAGCGCATATTATTTGAAGAAATGCTAAGTATTCCTTCGATAATTGATTCATTGTCTGAAAGTCATTTGTTAGAAATTGATTCTTTATTTAACGAAATAAAGTACGAAATAAACAAAGAGCAAATTTCTTTAATCCAGAATAAAATTGATAGAGTTATTAGCGATGTCCTTAAGCTTAAGAAAGAAGATTTAATCTTAATTGATGATTGTTTAAAATTTCAATTAAATCTTTTTGATAAAGGAATTGATTCAATTGGTTTGAGACGAAGCACATTAGAAGAAAACAAAGCCTATGCAAATATAGTGGTTGATGAAATAAACAATTTTCTATCAAATGCTAAAATGTACATGAATTCGAGCATATTTGACGTTTCTTTACATGACCCTTTAAATATGGTGGTGTTTAGTTTTGATGATTCAGAAAAAGAATTGGAAATAAAATCTTTTGAATCCTTACGTTCCAAACTAAAAGAAATAGACAAGTATCTGCTTCAACAAAAAGCAGGACAAAGTATTTATGTGCAAAAACAGATACGTCATTATGATACAAATAAAATTTATCTAATTAAACCAAACCAAAAACGTTTTTGGACTCGGTCACAGGCAATAGAAGATGCAACATCTATCATTGAGGAAATTCTTAATATGGAGGGTACTAAATGATAGGCTCTCTAAATGCTGATATAATCTCACTATTTCAGGAGTCGTTTGAAACAAATTGCCTTTCCTTATTTGGAGAAGCATATGCTCATATTAATAGCACTTTAAATATTTCGGTAAATTGGGAAGAAGAAAATATCTCTGCAAATTTTTTCGATTATATTGACAAGAGTGAAAGGGCAATCAACCTAAATATTAACATATCTGATGAGCATAGATTATATTATAATGACATTCTTTTGGGGCAAAAAACTGCAAAATCAGCATCTCGAATTGATTTTAGATTAACTACAAATTGGACAGCAGCAAAAAAACGTTGTGATTTTTTTATTGAAGCGAAGAATTTGATTGAGGATGATTGTGATAAGATTGGTCGTAAATCAAAGCTAAATGCAAAAAGAGTTCAGGAAAGATATATTAATACTGGAATAGATAATTTCCTTTCAGATGAATATCCGCAGAACGGATGCTTGATTGGATATGTTCTACAGGGTAAGCCTGATAATATTGTATTAAAAATGAATTCTATTTTGGGTGTTTCAAATAGAAGTTCAGAAGTTTTAATTAAACAATTGTGCCAAATTGAAAATTTGTCGTTCTTTTATATTTCACATCACGTAAACCATCGACAACTTAGACATTATTTGGTAAAGTTTTGAACCGATACGCACAACCAAGCACTTTTGCAATTCGCACGAGCTAACGCACGACCAAAAATTACAAAAGAGCTTGTCTGTCTGCCATCGCTTTTTTGCCGACCAGAGCTTCTATTAAGTGATATATAGCATGCGAATAGAACGATAAAAGACTGAAAATGAATCAACACCAGCAGCTAATACTTTGTATAAGTAATGACAGGCGATGTGGTAAATGTCAAGGTTTGTCGCCCGCCCAAACTGCACAGCGGTTTGACAGGCAAGTACCACGTACCGATGTACATCGGTACCACTACTCATACAATTTACCGTTCCCGTTTCATCTGGTTGAGTACATAGAAAAAGATTGTGCAAGGCAAATTAATGTGTCAACTAGATCAAGGGAAATGCTTTCCAAAGTGAGGGACAGGGAATTTGTAACAATAAATAACAATAAATGAGAAAAGAAATGAACAAATTATTATTTTGAATTGACCATCTCCCGAAAAAAATGGATGAACCCTTCTATATATCAACAGCAGCAAAGGATTTAAAGGTTTTTCCGGTGAGGAAAGCTGGTTAAAAAAGGTTATTTTTATGTTGTAGACAAGGACAAATAATCTCAAAAAACCAGCTTATGTCAAAAGTATTAACAAAACAGGTACAGAACAAGATTAGCCGCTATTTTCTTAAGCTTGAAAATCATTTAACCAAGCCAGAATCCCGATGTGTCAGGGAAATGACCACTGGAATATTAAAGACAGGTACAGTGTTAGTAAATAAAATAGCCGGTTGTATTTTTGATACGATATCGTTGAGCCAGACCACTAAGCGCTTTAGGAACCATTACAACAAGAAAGGATTTTTCATGAAATTGTTTCGGGGACATATGCATAGCGTGAAAAGCAAAATATGCCATGGCGATTACATTTTATTCGATGGTTCTGATATTCAAAAGAAATATGCCAAAACGATGGAAGGCCTGGACTATGTAAAAGATGGCGATAAAAAAACCATTGGTCTTGGTTACTGGCTTATGAATGTTGTCCACTTTAGCAAGGATGGAGAAATGACCCCTTTGTACAATAAGCTTTACAGTTTCGACCATGGAGCTAAAAGTGAGAATAAGGAAGTTCTTGATGCAATGAGTGAAATAGATTCGATTATTGATAAAAATGTCACAAAAATATTTGACCGTGGTATGGACCGTCCCATTTGCAGGGATTCGATTATTGCCAATGAAGGTAATTTCAACCTGCGCCTGAAGAAAACGACTAAACTGTTTTACAAAGGTCAGGAAATAGCTGTGAATAAAATAAGCAAAAAAGTTCCGCTGTTCATGAAATTAACAGCAACAAGGATATTGAAAAGCAAAAAAGTTCCGCTGTTTTACGAATGTGGGGCAATTAAAGTCCAGTATAAAATTAAGGGCCGGATGTATGATCTTTGGCTTGTTGTTACTAAAAGGACTAATGGCGGATATTGTTGGTTGTTGACACGTTCACCCAAAGAGGGCATCGTTGAAATAATCAAAGAAGCATTTACGGCATACGGTTTCCGCTGGAAAATCGAAGAGTACCACCGGCATATAAAAGAATGCTACAACCTGGAAGATATCCAGATCAAAACATTCGAAGGACTACAAAGTATGTTGGCCATACTAACCATAGCCATGAGCATCATATACTCATCGCTTTCATCACTGCATACCCGGCTAATGCTTGAAAGTGGAGTGAAGACACTGAACAAAGAAAAGATCTACGAACTGTACAATTTTATTTATTATAAAATCAGTACGATAATAAAAGTCTTACTAGCTAATATGACTCCAAGGGCTTTCCTTCCTCAATTTAATCCATCTCCAAATGACGGACAGTTAAGCCTTTTGTTAAACTTTGAAAATTAAAAACGGGAGATGGTCAAATTATTATTTTGAATTAAACTATTAAAAATATGAACCACAAAATTATTCACTTATTCACCTTTCTTTTTTTTGCACATTTAGTGTCTTTTGGGCAATCGCAAAATTTTGTCGTTGAACCCTACTTGCAAGATGTTGACGATAGTTCGTTTACGGTTATGTGGGAAACCTCCATGCCGGGCAAGGGGCAAGTGTACCTTGCAACTGCCAGCCGCCATGTGTTGAGACCAGAATTGCAACTGGCCGCATCAGAAAAAAAAGACGGGGTATTGCATAAGCTTACTGTTGAAGATGTAAGTCCCGGCGAACTCTATTTTTATCAGGTTGCGAGCATTAACAATGGCGACACGTTACGAGGTCCGGTCACACGGCTGTCACTCCCTGATTACGCCCAGTCCCCAATTTCGTTTACAGTTGTTGGCGACAACCAGGGACATGTTGATTGCTGGGAACATATATGCCAGCTTATGCTCGAAGAAACGCCAAATTTTGTGATACACGTGGGCGACATGGTTTCTTACGGGCATAACAAAGACGACTGGACAGACGAGTTTCTCAGGCAGGCAAACATGCTGTTCAGCCATGTTCCGGTTTATCCGGCCATTGGCAACCACGAAATGAACGATGAAAAGTATTATCAATATTTTGCACATACTTATGACGATGCCTTCTATTCAATAAAAAAAGGAAACCTCCGGGTTATTTTTGTTGACACCAATAAGGACATATTGGAAGGCTCGTTTCGTTATCACCGCTTGGAACAAACCCTTGCCAATTGCAAAGAACAGTGGAAGATTGTTGTGCACCACCACCCACTTTTTACTTCCGATGTCGCATCTTACCGGAGTTCGTTGCAGGCTGTGTCCGACAAAGGCGACCCTAATTTGTTTCAGCTAAAGAAATTATATGAAGATTACGGTGTGGATCTCGTGCTTTCGGGCCATGTGCATGGCTATGAAAGGTCTTTCCCAATCAGCAAAAACCATATCGACAACGAGAATGGCGTTACCTATGTCATCACTGCCGGGGGCGGGGGAGGGCTTAACCCGAAACCTACGTACAAAGAATGGTTCTCAAGGGAAATAAAACTTCAACATAACTTTTTGAACATACGTGTTTTGGGTAATAAATTGACACTGGAAGCAATTGACACTTCGCGGATTGTTTTTGACTCTTGGACAAAAGAAAAGCCATTGGCAGAAAAGGCATTGAACGCACCGTTGATAGATGCCGCTAAAAAATATTTTATTGACAGCATAACGGTAACGATTTATAATACAAATGAATGTGGTTTTATAAACTGTCGTTTAAATGATGGTGGTTATCAAACATCTTATGAGAAAAAATTAGAGCTGCCAATTCATAACACGGCTACGGTTTCGGCATTTGCCGCAGTTTCATGCCTGGCAAGCAACGAAGCTGTAAAAACATTTACCAAGCTACCGGTCCTGGAAAAGCAGAAAAAAGGAAAGGCGTTAAAAGCCGAATATTATGACCAGTCGTTTACCCTTATCCCCGACTTTGACAAAATGACCCCCACCAAGGTGTTCAATCCCGATTCTATATCGAACGAAGCGTTGACACCAAAGGACAAGCACCATTTCGCAATGCGCTATACCGGGAGTTTCACGGTGCCGGAAACCGATGTATATCGTTTTACCATGGAGTCGTTCGATGGCAGCCGCCTTTTTGTTGACGGTAAAGAAATTATCGACAACGATGGTGTCCATTACGAGATAACAAAAGAGGCTTGCGTGGCCCTGGAAAAAGGTATCCATAATTTTGAAGTCCAATATTTTGATTTTGTGAGGAGAAAAACCTTGAACATCAAAATAGGGGGGCAATATGAACGGATGGATAATTTTAACAAGTACATCGATAAAGACAATTAAATTACCTGTATGCTTAACATGTCGAAATTATTTTTTTTAATTGCAACCTTGTCTGTTTTTAACGTACCGTATGCGTTGTCTGGGAACGTTTATAATATTACGGATTACGGGGCAAAAGGCGATTCTGTAACAATAAATACGGTTTTCATTCAAAAAGCGGTTGATGATTGTTCTTTAAATGGGGGCGGAACAGTTTTTTTTCCTGCCGGGATTTATCAATCAGGTACTATTTGTTTAAAAGATGATGTCCATTTGTATCTTGACCGTGGCGCAATATTGCTTTGTTCCACAGATACTTCCGCCTTTCCTTTGCATAAATCCCCCATGGTTGCGTTGCGTACCAACATGTACAGCTTGATATATGCAGAGCGGAAAAAGAATATAACAATATCAGGGGAAGGGACAATTATAGGGCAGGGCGATAAACCTCCTTACCATATTGCTCACAGCAACCAGCATTTATCGGTTGTCCGGCCTAAAATTATATGTATGGTACAATGTGAGAACATAAGGGTTAAAGGGATAACCCTGAGAAATTCTCCAAGTTGGATGCAGCACTATTTGGGCTGTTCTGATTTGTTTATCGATGGGCTTACTGTCCGAAACCGGCGTTCAAGTGTCAATAATGATGGAATCGATATAGACTGTTGCAAGAACGTATGTATAAGCAATTGCAATATCGACAGCGAAGATGATTGTATTGTGATGAAAAGCACCTCGTGGCAGATGTGTGAAAATATCACAATTTCCAATTGCATATTAAGTAGTCATTGTAATGCATTGAAATGTGGGACAGAAACGAATGGGGGCTTTCAGAATATTACTATTTCCAATTGTGTGATTTTTGATACTTATTTGTCAGGGATAGCACTTGAAATTGTTGATGGAGGCACTATGAACCTGATAAATATCAACAACATTACTATGAATAAGGTCAATAATCCACTTTTTATAAAACTGGGGAATAGGGCACGTCCTTATTGCAAAGATATTGTCCCGAATATCGGTGAGATGAAAAATATCCAGGTTACAAATATCCAGGCAGACAACGTGGGGGATTTTACAGAGGAACCGGATCTCGAATTTTCTCATCATAATGCCAGGTTCAAAGCTGCTGCTGTTTTTATTGACGGATTACCGGAGAAGAATATTGGCAACATTGTTTTGGAGAATTTTTTTATTGGATATGCCGGGGGCGGAACAAAAGAAGACGGTTTGTCGAAGGTGCCTCAAAACCCCCAAGCATATCCTGAGTATTCTTCATACGGTGACGTAAGGCCTTCTTATGGCTTTTTTTGTAGGGATATAGAAGGGCTGAGAATGAGGAATATCCAGGTAACTTTTGAAAAACAAGATGACCGGCCAGCTTATCAATTTGAAGCAGTAAAACAGTTGTTCATGGAACAGGTATCAGGCGATATAAGCGATGTCGGTCAGCCGTTGATGAGGTTGGTTCAGTGCGGGGATGTATATTTGGACAAAGGGGGCGTTGCTGTAAAAAAGAAAAATATTGAGAAAGACAGGGATACAAAATTGCATGTCAGATAAAGTTCTGTGCAATTAAACCATTGTTAATTATTTGTTCTGTAAATCAGGTTTTATATTTGTTCCCTAACTTAGAAAAATAAAAAACTAAATGTCTAAAACTAAATTAAAGAAAGGGCTTAACCGCAGGAATTTTATAGCTGCCACAGGGGCTTTGGGGCTTTCCGGCCTGTGCCCGGTTTCGTTATTGGCGGCAGGGCAGGAAAATTATGAAGGAAATTCGCAAATATTGAAAGCCGGCCCTTACATCCAGTCATCGGTTGAAATTGAAATGACAATAAGGTGGGTTACCAACATGCCTTGCCAAAGTTGGGTAGAATATGGCGAACAGGCGGGCGAACTTGGAAATAAAGCAGAGGTAGTGGAAAATGGCTTGGCGGGCGGATGCCAAACCGTTAATGCAATTACTTTGGAAGGTTTGTCTCCTAACAAAAAATATTATTACCGTATATGCTCCAAGGCAATTGAAAAGTTCGACCCATACAATGTAGTTTTTGGCGATACTTATGAAAGCCCTGTCTATTCTTTCAAAACTTTTGGCAAGGACGCAGAAAATGTTTCGTTTATAGTCTTTAATGATGTCCACGACAGGCCCGGGTCTTTTAAGCAGCTTTTGAAACTTCAAAACAACAAAGAGAAAGATTTTATGTTGCTGAACGGCGACATATTCAATTATATGACAGGCGAGGATCAAATAGTCCGCAACCTGCTTGAACCGATTTCCGGGATAAGCCCTTCCGTCCCTCTCGTTTTTGCAAGGGGCAACCATGAAACAAGGGGGGGATTTGCCCGTAATTTGCCAAGTTATTTTAATTGTGGAAAAAATGGGTATTATTATTCATTTGTTGCCGGTCCGGTATATTGTGCGGTTTTGGATTCCGGAGAAGACAAGCCTGACAATGACAAGGAATATTTTGGGCTGGTGAAATTCGACCCCTACAGGCTGGCACAAAGGGAATGGCTGGAAAAGGAAACCCGTAAAAAAGAGTTCAAAGATGCAAAATACAGGCTTGTGTTTTGCCACATCCCGCCTTATTATTCAGGCGATTGGCATGGCACTATCCATTGCCGGGACGTTTGGGGCGACATTTTCAACAAAGCTAAAATTGATTTGCTTATTGCCGGGCATACACATGTTTACGGCATCCACCCGGCAGTAAAAGGGCAGCACGCTTACCCTATTGCAATAGGTGGCGGATCCAAAGACGGGACCAGGGCTATAATCGAAGTGTCTGCCACGGATGATTCGCTGAAACTAAAGATCACCGCTGACGATGGGCAATTGAAAGGGGAATTGAATATTGAAAGTAAATCGTAGAAATATAGAGCGTTAGGTTTTTAGATGTGAGATTTTAGGCTTTTACCTACGGCTTTAGCCGGGGGACAATAACAAGAAACAGAACCGGGCTTTAGCCCAATAAAACCTTTTAAAATATGAACAAGCTTATTTTATTTTTTATAATGACACTGTCAATTTATTCTTGCAAAAACAGGAACAGTGCGTCTTCTGATAAAAACGTTGACGATAAATTCCCGCCGGAAATGGTCTCGTTTGCCCCATATGGCGGAAACCCGGTTTTTGCTGGCACGGGAACAGGGACATGGGACAAGAAAATACGTGAGCGCGGATATATTTTATACGAGGACGGCATTTATAAAATGTGGTACTCCGGCTATAACCCCGATTTGGCACGGCCTAAATTTTTGGGCTATGCCACGTCAACCGATGGGATAAACTGGGAAAGGTATTCCGACAAGCCGATTTTTGCCGAAAAATGGGCAGAAGACATGATTGTGCTAAAACATGGGGGCACATATTACATGTACGCCGAAGGTGACGGCGACGTTGCCCACCTGTTGACATCGCCCAACGGCATCGACTGGGAAGAACAGGGCGATTTGACACTTACCACAACAAAAGGCGACACGATACCCGGACCTTATGGCACGCCTACCGTTTGGGTCGAAAACGGTAAATGGTACCTGTTTTACGAACGTGACGATTTGAGCATCTGGCTGGCAACGTCCAACGATAAGCTTAACTGGCAAAACGTCCAAGACGATGCGGTGATTGCACTTGGTCCCGACAAATATGACATTGCTGCCGTGGCAGCCGACCAAGTGGTGAAACATAAAAACAAGTATTACCTGTATTACCATGCCACCGACCGCATGGACTGGCAGCACCCTTCGTCACATGTTGTTTGGACATCGAACGTGGCGGTGTCGGAAGATTTGATCCACTGGGAAAAATACCCCGGCAACCCTTTTGTCGATGGCGACTGTTCAAGTCCGATACTGGTTTTCGATGGCGAAAAGCCGAGTTTATATACAATGCACCCTGCCGTTTGCAGATATGAGCACAAGGTTTTGGGGGAATAGACTGTTGGTTTATTAGACTGTCATAAACGAGATGTCGAGGCGTGAGGTTGCTGGATGTTAGATAGTTATCACTGCTACCCGATAACCTTTATTGCCATCCCAAAGTTGTGATAGCTAAACAAATAATACACAATGATTCCGAAGTGATGATTGGGAAAAACATAAAAGGGGATTTATATACTATACTTTAAACATAAGATTTTGATACCTTTAACGATGATTTTAAATATACAAACATTAACAGATAAATTATGAACCGGACAGCTTTACTTTTTACCTTTGCCCTTATGCTATTTTTTAGCAGTTGCAACACAAAACATCAGCCGGGTGTTTTTGACTTGCGGTGCGAGAACCTGCACAACCCGACAGGGATTGACAAAACCGTGCCTCGTTTTAGTTGGAAAATAAACAGTGAAACAAACGGCACATCACAAGCAGCCTATCAAATTTTGGTGGCAAGCGATGCTTCTATTTTAGAAGAAGGCAAAGCCGATTTCTGGGATTCGGGGAAAGTGCAGTCGCCGTCAAGTGTATTGGTCGCCTACAACGGTGAAAAATTGGGGGCAGGAACGGCAGCGACTTGGAAAGTCCGTGTTTGGGACAACAACGGGAATGTTTCGCAATGGAGTAGCCCCGCAACTTTTGGCATTGGCTTGTTAAGCCCTGCTGACTGGCAGGCTGAATATATCTCGCTTAATACAGACAAGGGGTACACGGAATGCCCTCAACTGTATAAGTCGTTTGAAGTTGAAGGAACAGGTCCGAAATATATACTGCACGTTAACTCGCTCGGATACCACGAGGTTTACGTTAACGGCAAAAAAGTGGGCAACGGTGTGCTTAACACGGCGGTTTCGCAATTTAACAAACGTTCGTTGTCAAATACTTATGATATTTCTGATTTTGTAAAAAAAGGCAAAAACGACCTCTTGCTTTGGCTGGGGAGCGGTTGGTACACATTCGGGCTTCCGGGCGTTGTGAACGATGGGCCGGTCGTTAAAGCCCAGTTGGAAAAAGTTGAAAAGGGAAACCGGGAAACGATTGTGGCAACAGGTCAAACCTGGCAGGGGCGCAAGAGCAGTTATACACGCCACGGCAACTGGCATGCCCACCGTTTTGGGGGCGAAATTATCGATGGCGGCATGGCAAAAAACGATTTGCAGGTTGACAATCCTGGCAATCCATGGCTTCCCGTGTCAATAGTCGATGTACCGCCTCATTCGGTCAGCCCGCAAATGGTTGAAACAAACGCCATTCAGGACACGTTGTCCCCATCTGCCGTTATACAGACAGGTAAAGACACTTTCTTGATCGACATGGGCAAAAACCTCACGGGGTGGCTAGATTTTAATTTCAACAAGCTGGCTTCTGCCCAAGAAGTGAAATTCGAATATTGCGACCACCTAACCGATGAGGGGAAATTTAACGACCGCAACCAATACGATTGCTACATCGCATCTGGCAATGCCCCTGAAAGGTTTGTCAATAAATTCAACTACCATGGTTTCCGCTATGTCAGGGTAAGCGGTTTGGACGAAATCCCTGCTATAGACTCTATAAAGGCTTACCTTGTCCGCACTAATTTCGAGGTGGCTTCCGGTTTCGAATGTTCCGATGCCGATTTGAACGCCATCCACGATATGTTGAACTACACCCTCCAGTGCCTGAGCATTGGCGGCGATTTTGTCGATTGTCCCCAAATTGAAAGGCTCGGATATGGTGGCGACGGGAATGCATCTACCCTCACTGCTCAAACCATGTACAACCTTGCCCCGCTTTACAACAACTGGTTGCAGGCATGGGCCGATGTGGTGCGCGAAGACGGCGGGATGCCGCATACTGCGCCCAACCCATACCCGGCTGGAGGTGGCCCTTATTGGTGCGGTTTTATTATTACGGCATCGTGGAACGCATTTTTGAATTATGGCGACACATTGGTGCTGGAAAAATATTACCCGACAATGCAAAAATGGCTGGGCTATGTTGACAAATACAGTGTTGGCGGGATCCTGAAAAAATGGCCTGACAACGATTACCGCGGATGGTATTTGGGCGACTGGGCAACGCCTACAGGAATAGATCAAACAGCAGAAGCTTCTGTTGACGTGGTGAACAATTCCTTTGTCGCCGTTTGTTTGGACAATATGGAGAAAATCGCAAAAGTGCTTGGAAAACCAGGAGATTCAAAAATGTATGCCTCTAAAAAACAGGAGCTTCAGGCTAAAATACACGAAGCATTCTTTGATGAAACACGGAACAGCTACGGAACTGGTACTCAAATTGATTTGGCTTTTCCTATGATTGCGGGGGCCGTTCCCGACAAAAAATATGATGAAGTAAAAAAATCTTTCTTTAATGAAACCGAAGTAAAATGGAAAGGGCATTTTGCCTGTGGTTTGGTCGGCTTGCCTGTGGTTACCGAGTGGGTAGTGAAAAATCAAGCACCGGATCTGATGTATTCGATGTTGAAAAAGCGCGATTACCCAAGTTTCCTGTATATGATCGACAATGGTGCCTCCACCACTTGGGAACACTGGGACGGGGCAAGGAGCCGTATCCACAATTGTTACAACGGGATAGGCTCGTGGTTTTATCAAGCCCTTGGCGGCATACAGCGGATGGAAGGTTTCCCCGGCTATCGGAAAGTGCGCGTACAGCCTCAAATACCACAAGGTGTTACTTGGGCAAAAACATTTAAAGAAACTCCTTATGGAAAGCTTGCCGTTGATTGGGAATTGGATGGTAAATCGATGGTGATGGATATTGAAATACCTGTTGGCGTGGAAGCCGAAGTCGTTGTCCCTGACGGCGTGAAAGGATATATTTTGGACGGTAAAAAACACCCGGCCCTTCAGGAAAATGGTTTTGTAGTTGTTGGAAGTGGAAAATATAAAATAAGTTATGAATTATAAGAGAATCAAGAGGATTGTTGTTTTTTACATACTTGTAGTGTTGCTGTTGCCTGTAAATATTTTTGCACAGGAAAAAGTGCCGGGACTGGTAATGCAAAAAATATACGATGAGGTAAAAACACCATACAAATACGGCTTGGTGATGGTTCCCGAAAATTCGTCGAAAATGCTGGACTGCCCAAGTGTCTTCAATTATAAAAATACTTGGTACATGACCTACATCATTTTTGACGGCAATGGTTATGAAACATGGCTGGCAAAAAGCACTGATTTGTTGAAATGGGAAACCTTGGGCAAACTAATGTCTTTCACCGATAATACTTGGGACGCCAACCAAAAAGCAGGATATATAGCCTTGCAGGATTATGGATGGGGCGGCTCATATAAGGTGGAAAAATACAAAGGCAAGTACTGGATGTCGTACCTTGGCGGAGATGTGAGCGGTTACGAAGCCGGGGTGCTGGGAATAGGCATGGCTTATTCTAAAACAATAAACGAACCTGTTGAATGGCAGCGTATAGACAAGCCTGTTATCTCCGCAAAAGACGAGGACGTGCGTTGGTACGACAAAATAACTATTTATAAAAGCTCTGTCATTCGGGACAAGAAAAAAAGCCTCGGACATCCGTTTGTGATGTATTACAATGCCAAAGGGAACGATGAAGCCAATGGCAAAAAAACGGCGGAAAGGATTGCAATGGCAGTTTCTGACGACATGGTAAGTTGGGAACGTTTTGGCAAAGAGCCTGTAATTGACCACGGTACGGGGATTTCTGGCGATGCTTTCATTACAAAAATTGATGATGTGTGGGTGATGTTTTATTTTGGCGCAGGTTGGAAGCCGGGAGCTTTCGACCGTTTTGCCTGTTCTTACGATTTGGTCAACTGGACTGACTGGCAGGGTGAAGACCTAATTAGCCCGTCGGAAGATTATGACAACCAGTATGCGCACAAACCGTTTGTGGTGAAGCACGATGGTGTGGTGTATCATTTCTATTGCGCTGTTGACAAAGACGAGAACCGCGGGATTGCCGTGGCGACATCGAAAGATATGGGGAAAAGCAAAATAAGGTTTAATAAATAGATTTGGGCAAGTGGAGGGGGCCGAATTCAGAATTACATTTGCGTGTTTCTATATTTGGAAACAAATATTTATTTTTGTATATAACTCATTATGAAAACAACAAACTATACAAGATTTGAAGACATAGAAAACAAATACTTTGGGAAAGTTGGTACTCCTGAACGTGATGAGTATGAGTTTGATCTAAAAATGGAATTGATTGGAGAAAAAATTAAAGAATTAAGAATCCAAAACAATTTAACTCAAACTCAACTAGGAGAATTAATTGGAGTAAAACGTGCTCAGATATCAAAATTAGAACACGGAAACCATAGTGCATCGGTCTCTACAATAATGAGAGTTTTTCAGGCAATGAAAGCAAATGTAAAATTAAGGATTGAAACTGCTGAAAATATTGAATTTGCATTTTAATCACCAGGCAAAGCAGTGGTTCATAGACAATTGCGGGCAAGGTTAGTTTTTCTAGTATAGGGTTTTTCTTTGTGGAACTCTGCGAGTACTCTGTGAACATTTATGCAACAGTTTTTTATAGGTATTTCACAAAGTGGCACAAAGAAGCTCAAAGTACCCCGGAGAATTATGGTACAATCTCTACGTAATGCCAACAATTAAACAGGCTGGGCAATTCACTTGCTTCTGTAACGATTTTTTGTCCCGGCAGCAGGAAATGTTTTTTTGAGTGTTTTTATATTAAAATGTGATAAATAATGAATATGAAGTTTAAATGCCTGACGTATAGTTTGTTAGCCTTTATGCTGGCAACATTTTTACCAAAGGCAAACCTAAAAGCCCAAGTAGCTATTGGTGCTAAAGCAGAAATTGTCCCTATGGTGATAAAATCAAAATCTTTGGGCGAAATTAAAATCGGGATGCCGATATCTGAATTTTTAAATTTGACAAAAGACCAGGACGTAAAAAAAGAGCAAATAAGTTTAGAGGGCGATGACTATGACATTTACAATGTTTACAAAAATGGGGAAATAATATATTCTGTTGAGCCTGATGGGGAAAATGTATGGCGTATTTGGGTACGCGGAGGAAATATCAAAACCGAAAAGGGGCTGAAAATAGGTAGCACCTTAAAGGAAATAAAAGAAAATTATTCGATAAAAGATTTTGCGGTAGGAGAGGGGAATGTTGCCATCCTTTTAGATGGTTATGAATATAGTTTCATCCTCGAATCAATAAAAATACCTGAAGGCTGGTGGCTTGACCAGAGATTAGAAACTTTAAGTGACAGTTTAAAAATTGAATCAATAATTATATAAAACCAAAAAAAATAAAAATGAAGACAGTAAAACGAAAAATCCAGATATTGTTAATCTTGGCTGTTGGGCTAATGTCTTGCTCTCAGCCTGTAAAAAAGACAGAAAAAAATCCGGTCGATTATGTCGATCCTTTTATTTGCACACAGGGCGACCACGGGCACTGGTTGCCTGCTGCACTTGTGCCGTTTGGCTTGGTAGAGCTATGCCCCGATACTTATCCGGGCAGCCTCACTGCCGATGGCGATTTTGCCCATGGCGGGTACAATTATTCCGACAGCCAAATACGGGGCTTTAGCCATATCCACAGGGGCAGTTCAGGCGGCGGCAGGATTAAAGACCGTGCAGGGTTGATTTCAATTGTGCCTTTTTGCAATGCCCCGGCCGATACTTTTTTCGCCAACCCGGTTTTGGACATAAACAAACAAACGGAAACGGCACAGGCCGGATACTACAAAGCCGACCTCACCCAAGAGGGTATTTCTGCCGAGCTTACGGCAAGTGCGCACGTGGGGATGCACAGGTATAAATTTAAAAGCGGCGATGAAGCAAGTTTGTTCATAAACGGCGGAAACAGGGGAGGGGCTATACCATGCTCTCTTGTTAGCGATTCGAGGATTGAAGGCGCAATGGGCAACCGCTATTTCGTGATGGAGTTCAATGCCCCGGTGATAAAAACAAAAGTTTGGGACGGAAATGAATTGCAAGATGGCAACTCAACAGGGAATATTGGTGGCGGAGGTATTGTTTGCGAATTTGGAAATGTACCAGAAAGTGGCTTGATAGTAAGGGTTGGGCTATCGCTCAACAGTATCGAAGCTGCCGACAAAAACATGAAAGCCGAATGTGCGGGCTGGGATTTTGACAACCTCCACCAACAGGCAAACGACAAATGGAACAATATGCTGTCTAAAATCCAGGTGAAAGGTGAAAACGAAGACGATAAAACTATTTTTTATACCGCGCTTTACCATACATGTTTCTTGCCACAAATAACCAACGATGTTGACGGTGTTTATCCCGGACAGGACAAGAAAACGCACAAGGCAAATGGTTATGATCATTTCGACAATTATGCTTTTTGGGATTCTTTCCGCACAAAATACCCGCTTTACAGTTTGTGGATTCCCGGCACTTATCAAGATGTGGTGAAGTCGCTCCGCGATTTGTACGAGCAGGCGGGCAATTGGGATCCGTTCCCCGACAACGACCACCCGCCCCACGGTTTTTGTTATACAGTAAGGGGAAAAGATCACTATAACCCTTTCAGCACCTGTAGGCACGAACACATGCTGATGGTCATGGCAGATGCATATTACAAAGGTATATTCGACATCAGCCTCGATTCGGTTTACCCATATATGAGGCACGAAGCAATGATACAAATGCCCGAACGCTACGATGCGATAGGTTACATCCCCGCCCGCCCGGATCAAACAGGCGAATACTCGTGGGACAGTTGGTGCATGGCAAACATGGCGAAAGATTTGGGGAAACAAGATGATTACGAACTTTTCTCAAAACGTGCCGATTACTGGGAAAACACATGGGATCCTTCGATTAAATTTTTCCGGGCAAGGGCTGCCGACGGTACATGGCTCGATTTTCCGGAAGACCCGACCGTGAACCGCGAGAAATATACCTACGAAGGCAGCAAATGGCATTGGCGTTGGAACGCTTTGCACAATGTACCTGCCATGATTGAAAAATTCGGGGGGAAAGACGAATTTATAGACAAGTTGACTTATTTCTTTGACAATGATCTTTATACTGCCGGAAACCAAATAGACTTGCATGTCCCGTTTCTTTTTAACGAAGGCGGCGCACCATGGCTAACGCAAAAATGGGTACGCAAGATATTGACCGAGCCAATCCTGCAAAAATACGGAACCCATAATTTTTTCCCGGAGCCAATTTTCGACAGGGTTTACAAAACCACGCCCGATGGCTATTTGGAAGAAATGGACTGCGACTACGGCTGTATGGCAGCTTGGTACAACATGGCGGCAATGGGCATTTATCAAGTTTGCCCCGGCAACCCGGTTTACCAAATTACAGCCCCAATTTTCGATGAGGTAAAAATTAAGCTTGACGATAAAATTTATAAAGGTGGGGAATTTATAGTTAAAGCGAACAACCTTAGCAACGAAAATATTTATGTACAGTCGGCAACTTTTAACGGCAAACCATTGGACCGTTCGTGGTTGAAGCACGACGAAATAACCGCAGGCGGCGAACTTGTTTTTGAAATGGGAAGCACGCCTAACAAAAGCTGGGGCTTGGAGAAATAATAAATAGGAAAAGAAACCATGCCAGGCATTGTCAGCTATATGTGGCTAAAGCCTATGTCTGTTAGTAATAAAAACCCAGAAATGGGTTCAACAATAATTGCCCCGGGATTTATCCCGGGGACATAATGCAAACATGCACACAGACCGGCGATGCACCTGCTTGGGGGACGAATCCTTTGCCCCGGCCGCAGGATATATGTTTTTTTATTACAAGTGGAAATAGTTTAAATCAAATCTTTATTTTTTGCCGGGAGTCAACTTACTGTATGGTAAAGTAATCTCCTCTAATATATTTCCATACTCATTAATTAGCCTGAAAATGGCTAACGGTTCATCTTTCGTGGTATCAAAAGTAAACTCGCCAAAAGCTATAATATCAGATCCGTGATAACCGAACAACTGCTTCGTAGTGTCTTTGCCCATTGCGTCAGGTCCTGGTACGCCACCCAACGAGGCTGTCTCAAATTCATAAAGTTCAAATCCCGAAGGACAGGGTATAGTAAATCCCCTTGCGCCGTGGCGGTCTCCGCTAACCAACAATACGCCGGTTATGTTTTCGGATTCGATAAAAGAAAAAAGTTCTTCACGGGCCAGGGTGTCCCAAGTGCCCCACGAATCTTTTCCATTGCTGACATAATCGCTCCACATTGTGCCACTGCTGATTATCTTGAACGGGGCTTCCGAGTTTTTCAAAGTTCCTTTTAACCACGTAAGTTGTTCAATCCCCAAATAAGAACCATACTTTCCCCTTTGTCCAATTTTTCGGCAAGAGCGGGTGTCGAGCATTATAATTTCTATCGGTCCGATACGAGTGTTGAAATATATGCCTGGGGTCTCGTTTATTGGATTGTCCCAGTTTTGCAGCCAAACATCCCTGACGGCCTCGATATCAGCCTGAGAGAATCCTTGAGGGATGCCGGAAAGGTCATTGTTGAAATAATCGTGGTCGTCCCACGAAGAATATAATGGCACATTTGCGGAAAGCTTTCTCCATGGTTGGGAGACATCGCGTAGGAGGTAATCCGCCCTGTGCATGTTTATATGGTTTTCCCTATCGTCAACTGCTATGTCGCCCAATAGCATCATTGCCATGGGAGCCCTCTTGGTTATCTGGTTGATAAGGTTCGGGTTGTGCAACCCTATTTTATGAAAACATGAGCCAAAGGCTATCCTGAAAACCCCTTTTCTGCCGGGAGCAGGTGCTGTAACAAACCTGCCACCTGCAAGCCTGGGAGTGTTTGCATAAACACTATATCCGTATTCGGTAAAAGGTGACAACCCGTCCAATACAATTCTTTGTTCAATCCCGGGCTTTACAGGATCTATTTTATACAATTTTTCAACGCTGTCGCCAGGTTCCTTAACTTTAACTGTAATAGTATCTGAAGTAGAGGGGCGCAACCATATGCTTACTCCGTTTGAAGCCAATTTCCCAAGCATGGGACCGCCCATTAAGGCGATGTTGTTTTTTTGTGCTGCCTCAATTATTTTTTCATCCGTAAAATCGGCATCAGGCTTACCGGAAAAACATGAACGGGCAGAAAGGTAAAACCGCCTTATGTTTTCGGGCAAAAGTCTGTAACTATCAAGCAATTTTGTGTCAATTTCCTGGTTGCCGACATGTGCTTCATTCAGTGTGACTTTATGGTTAGGTACAATTGTGTCTTTGCCCGGATAATAAAAATTGTTGCAAAATCCGGGAATAAAAAAAGACATAAAACATTGAAGAAGGATGATGTATCTGTTCATTGTGGGTTTTTGTATTAAAATATATTTTATTTTTTATATTCGATCGGTTGTTTAAAATAGTGGGGTGGGGCATTGTCAAAATACTTTACATCTTTCAAAAAAACAAGATTATTTTTGATTGTGCAAGTTTAATCTCTAAATCCAATTCACGGAAAAGGTATAGCAAAAGAAGTATAAGAAAAAGTAATGAACTGTTAAAATATATAAATGAAACCTTTACATTTAGCTTTTTTATCTTTGGCTGGAATAGGTAAAAAGAATTATTTAAAATAAAAGCTCATGAAAAACAATATCAAAAGAAGGGTATTCCTAAAAGAAACAGTTTTGGCAGGGATGGCGGGAATGATCGCAACCGGTTCTGCCGCTTGTGCATTGCCATCGGGTGAACAACAGCAGGTCAACGGGAGCAACGTCCCCGAACGTATATTGCTCAATTTGACAGAAAGCCCGTCGGGCAGTATTGCTGCAACATGGCGTACAAAAAACGAAATAGAACAGTATGTACAGTGGTGCGTGGCATGTGATTCCCCAATCGACTCAAAAGGAAACAAGGAGAAGAAAGCCGATAGCAGCTCCATCGTTTATAATGACGAGAACACGGTAACCAACCACTCTGTAATTATCGATGGTTTGGAGCCCGATACCCAATACTTATACCGTGTAGGCGACAAAGACACATGGAGCGAGTGGTTTGAGTTTAAAACTGCCGGGGCGAAGGACCAACCTTTTTCGTTTGTTTATCTGGGCGATGTACAGACTGAAATAAAATCACAATGTTCGAGGGTGCTGAGAAAGGCTTATGCGACAGCTCCCGATGCCGGGTTCTTCCTTTATGCCGGCGATTTGATAAACCACGATTGCAACGATCTGGAGTGGGGCGAATGGTTCGACGCAGGTAGTTTCATCCATTCCTCGGTCCCCAGCATTATGACCCCCGGAAACCACGAATATGAAGATGGGGTGTTGGACGACCATTGGAAGCCTCAGTTTACCCTGCCGCAAAACGGCCCGGCTACAGAACTGTGCCGAGAAACCGGTTTTTTTGTGGATTATCAGGATTTACGGGTTATCTCTCTCGATGCAGAAATAATGGACGAGTCGGAACTGGCTGCCAATGAATCAAAAAAATGGCTCGAAAAAGTATTGCGGGACAATAAGAGCAAGTGGACAATATTGACTTTGCACTTTCCTTTTTATTCGACTAAAGATAACCGCGACAATCCCGAATTGCGGGACAATTTTCAGCCGATTATCGAAAAATATAATGTTGACATGGTCCTTACAGGTCATGACCATGCTTACGGAAGGGGCATGGAAAATATAAAATCGATGACAAACGAAGGCGAAATTTCCGGTCCGATGTACGTGGTGTCGGTGTGCGGGCCCAAGCAATATTCCCTTTCAGACAAAGGGTGGATGACCCGCAAAGCAGGAAACACTCAGCTTTTCCAGGTTATTTCAATTGACGGTAAAAAATTAAATTTTAAGGCTTATACCGCAACAGGGAAATTATATGACGAGTTCGACCTCGTAAAAAGGGAAGGTAAAAACAACAAGCTGATAGACAAAGCACCAAATACGCCCGAAAGGTTGTTTAGGGGGTAGTTGTTATAACTAAGATTATTCACGGGGTGGCTCAAAGCCACCCCGTGAATAGGAAAAAATAAGGATGACAGAAATAGAAACCAAATATTTTACGAACAGGCAAGATTGGAGAAAATGGCTCGAAAACAATTTTGAGGCAAGGGACGATATTTGGTTGGAATATCCCAAAAAAGAAACAGGGAAAAAGAGGATACTGTACAACGATGCAGTTGAGGAAGCCCTGTGTTTCGGGTGGATCGACACTACCGTTAAATCATTGGGCAATGAGGCTTCTATTCAAAGGTTTTGTAAACGAAGAAAGAACTCGTCTTTCTCCCAGCCAAACATCGAACGCTTAAATTGGCTCTTTGAAAACAATTTGGTTCATGTCTCTATTGAAAATGAAGTTTTAAAGATAATCCAACAAGAATTTATTTTTCCCGAAGACATAATAGTCCGGTTGAAATCAGATAAGGTTGTTTGGGAGAATTATCAAAACTTTTCAGTACCGTATAAAAGGATTCGGGTTGCATACATCGACAGTGCTAGGAGAAGGCCGGAGGAGTTTGAGAAACGGATGAGAAACTTTATGGAAAAAACTAAACAAAACAAACTGGTTAAAGGCTTTGGGGGAATTGAAAAATACTATTAAAATGATGCCAATACCTTTTTATTCACGGGGTGACTTAGAGTCACCCCGTGAATTGAAACAGTCAACAGAAATTTGAAATAAATGATAAAATTTAAATTAGCAATTTCGTTTTTTTTATTTCTTTTCATCTCCGGCGATATTTACGGGCAGGACGAAACACTTTCGTTCCTGCATATTACCGATACCCACCTGATTTTCGATTTGGATTTTTTCCATCCCGACTTGGCCGAAAACCGTAAAGGTTATGGGAAAGGTGTTGGGCGGCTCACTCATTTTGTCGAAAAAATGCCGCAAAAAACAAACAGCAGTTTCGTTGTCGTAACTGGCGATTTAATCGATTTTTATAAAGGCGAAACCGATGATGACAAAATGCTGGGATACCAGTTGGAACAATATGTGGGCTTGACAGAAAAGAGCCTTGTGCCTTTTTATTTCACCATCGGCAACCACGACATTGTTTCATATTCGTGGAAGAATGGCGGGCGTGCATCGACACAGGACGTTGCAGGGGAATCCCGTGCATTGTGGGTGAAAAATGCACCCTGCTTCAAGAATGGCACATACTACAGCAAAGTTTTTGAAGTAGGGGAGACGAAATACCGTTTTATCTTTTTAGATGACGGGTACAACGATTTTTCAAAAAACGAACACGTGAATTTTCCCTATATCGACATGCCGCAGTTGCACTGGTTGGAGGGGCAGTTGGAAGAATCGGACAACGATGTGGAGATTATTTCGATGCACATCCCATTCAGTAGCGATGCTGAACAAACCGAAGGCGGGCTGTTTCCCTTATTGGCAAAATACCCATCGGTGAAAATGATATTGGCAGGGCATAACCACAAAAACGACATTGCTCAAATCGATGCCGCAAACGGGCATGAGATAGTGCAAGTAAGGACAGGCGCATTCGCTCAGGACAAAGATAATTGGCGACAGATTAAGCTTACGGACAAAAGCATAACAATCTCAGCTCCGGGAAGCATGGAAAAAGAAATGAAAATCAAGTTGTGATATTGTAGAAAACTAATAATACCTTATTCAATAAAAAATCAACACAATGAAAACACAAAAAATAAATAAAAACTTTTTTTACCTTTTGCTAATAGTACCAATAGTCTCTGCACTTATGGCACTGAACCATTTTGGGTTTTTCTTTAAATCAGGCTCGGCAGGGGCAGGTATTTTAATCCTTTTGTTGCTTTATTTCCGGCAATTGCCCAAAGCGAAAGACATTATCTTTTTGATGTCGGCATTTCTGTTTTCTATTGTTGGCGACTGGTTTTTGTCCAACAGGCATGGGGATGCAAATATGTTTGTTTATGGGATTGCATTTTATTTTTTGGCACATTTTGGCTACCTGCTTTATGCCATGCTGAATGGTGGTTTTAGCCGTATTTTTACTTTGGCGTTGCTGGGCGCTTTCCTGCTGTTTTTTGCCTTTGTCTTATACCCGTCAATCGACAACAAGGTGCTGATGGCCGCTGTGCTTGTCTATTTGGTAATATCGTGCCTGTCGCTGGGGGCGGCAGTCGGGCTAAAAAGTTCAGGCTTGGAAAAATGGGCTTATGTTTTTGGCGTTTTCCTGATCCTTCTTTCTGATACCATTATTGCATTTAAAGAATTTGTGGGATACCGGGACTTGGATTACCTGATCCTTCCAACTTATTATTTGGCACATATTTCAATAACCCTTTCGTTGATACGGAGGAAAATACTTGAAACAACAAAATAATGGATAGGCGCGATTTTTTATCAACTGCATTGTTGGGGGCCGGCGGTGTCGTTTTGTCCCTTAACGCTTACCCTTTTACCAATATATCAAAACCTAGCGGTGGGAAAAAACTGTTTGCAACTACCGACTATGTTGACAACATCATTATAAACAACCGTGGCAGCAGGTATGGTACTCCTGTTGAAAGGGGAGATGGGTATTACGAGCAAGGCAAGTGCTATATGGACAGGGAACAGTTGGACGGACTGCACAAATACCTTGCTTCTATTGGTGTCACCCGCCACCAATGGATGGTAAACACGGTTTGGAACATTTATGAAGATTACCCCCATGGCTTCGATTTGCTGGAAGAAGCTGCAAAATCTGCCCATAAACATGGCATTGAGTTTTTTGCCATAATAAAGCCCTTTGAAGGCTGCTCCAGCATTTGTATCCCACATTCAATGCCTGTTCCCGACGATGTCCGTTTTTACACCGATTTACGGGGAATATTCCCTTCGCTCCAGGAGTTTGTGGCAGAAAACCCATCTATGTCGTTAAAATGCAAAAAAGGTAGTTTCGAATGCGACTCGCCAATAAAGTCTATACGTTTGGTAAAAGGCGACAACAGGCCTACCAGGGTAAAAGCGGAACACCTTTCGGTTTTTACAAGCCCTACCAACAACGGTTTTGTTCCATACAACGGGCCGCTCTCGTTTAGCGAAAGTTTTGAAAAAAGGTTTCGTTTTCCTTATTGGCGGGAGTGCCGGATCTTTCACCTAAACGCTTTAGAGATCCCTAAAGGCCATCGTTATGTTTTGATAAAATGCTCGTTGGCCGATGAGCATGGCGATTTTGCAAACGAGAAAGGGAACATTGTTGAACTCGTAGGGCAGGATGGCGAAATATTGCCGCATACTCTAAGCACAGGTCCCATTTATTTGGAAAAACATTACGATAGCTTTTATAATTCAAAAGTCATGCAACAGATTATCCCTTACTTGCGCCATCCCGAAGTAAGGGCGGAAATTGCAGACATGGAGAAGATGAATCGCCATTATAAAAACTTTTATGGCTTCGGATACATACATCCCAACGAATGGGCAACATTGGACAAGGACGGTTTTGTGGCAGCTGCATTTGGGAAACCTGAGTTCATGATCGGGATTTTGAACCCCGGATACAAAAAAGTGAGGGAATACTGGCTCAAGCTCACAAAGTTTTGCCTCGACCGTGGCGTTGACGGGATTAACTACCGCATAGCAAACCACATAAACATAAGCGATTCCCACCTATATGGCTTCAACAAACCTACATTGGAAGCGACTAATGGAGATGAGGGCTACACCCAAATAAGCCGTGCAAATGGCGATGCTTACACTTTATTTATGAAAGAAGCACGGGCGTTGATAAAAAAACACCAAAAAACAATGGCCTTGCACCTGCATTCTGAGTTGTTGGTGCTTGACGAACGCCCAAACAAAGCTTGTGCTTTGCCCCCCAATATTGAATGGCAATGGAAAAAATGGGTGGACGAAATTGCCGATGAACTTGAGTTCAGGGGGATTTTCAAATTGCGCCCGCATAGCCTTGACGAGGTTTTAAACACTTTCGGCACAGAAACCCGAAAAGCCGGCAAGCCTTTTTATTTGCAAGGCGATTTCCACGGACTGGCTTTCGACAGGCCTTTCCTGAGCACACAAGCCGAGCTGGAACTGGTGAAAAAACGTGGCGGCCTGGATGGTTATGTCCTATACGAAACGGCAAATTTTACAAGGATAAACGATGATGGGAAAATTGAAGGGAACCGGGAAATAAAGGATTTGTGCTTTGATTTCCTTTCGTCCGAAAAAAATAAATAAAATGAACAATTTAAAAACACTTTCAACCTTAATTATACTGTTTGTTTTTTCAAACACAGTTTTTTCAAAAGAAAAAAAACAATGGCCTGTTGAATGCAAAAAAGTGGAAATAATCTCCTCTGTTGATCAAAATATCCAACCTGCATACTTTTTCCGTGCAAAACCGGATCAGCCTCGGCCGCTTGTTGTCCGGCTTCATGCGTGGAGCAGCGACTACTCAAAGGTCGATGGTGTGTCGCAATTGTGCATCGACAACGATTACAATTACATCCACCCAAATTTCCGCGGTCCCAACAACCGCCCAGAAGCTTGTGGCAGCCCGCTGGTAATAAGTGATATTGACGATGCTATTGACTATGCCATCAAAAATGCCAATGTCGATACAACCCAAATCCATATAGTTGGTGGCAGCGGCGGTGGTTATGCCACTTTGCTTTGTTACATGAAAATAAAACATCCGGTGAAAACTTTTACGGCTTGGGCTTCAATTACAAACCTTGTTGATTATTATTACCAGTGCAACGGCCGCCGCGAAAAGTATGAAAAATACATACACTACCTCGAACAAGCTACGTCTGGTATGCCAGTGGATGGCTTCAAGCCTTATTTTGACAAAAAAGAAGCCATTAAGCGTTCCCCTGTTTTTATGGACACGCCCGTTAAGGAACGCAAAAACAGCAAACTGTTTATTTACCATGGCATTCACGATGGCTGTTTGGGCGGCGATGTGCCTTTTACCCACAGCCTGAAAATGTTCAACAAAATTGTTTCTGATTTTGATTATACCGAAAACAATATCCTTTTTTCGGCTGAAGAAATGTTGCGTTATATGGACTGGCAAACCACCGGAGACCCTGTCCCTAAAGAAAAATATGCAGTTTTAGACGAACGGACATATCTCGACAAAGTAAAAGTCACCCTTTTTGAAGGTGGGCACGAAATGGTTCCCGGCAGGGTGTTGGATGGCGTAAAAGCAAAAAACGTCCTCGTTATTGGGGATTCGAACGGGGCGATAGAGCATGGTTGGGTAAATCAGTTGAAAGAAAAGCGGTTTGCTGATTTTATTTACAACACTTCTGTCTCTGGCAATACAATTGGCTTCGATAACCTGGGCAGGGAAAGCCTGAACACCCTTCGGCAGGTAAACAAATATATTGACGATGCCGATTTGGTCTTAAAAGGGATAGATAAAATTTTCATCATGTTGGGTACGAACGACTGTAAGGCTGTATTCAACGACAGCTTAAAAATGGTCCCAGAAAACATGAAGGTTTTGTTGGAGAAAATAAAAGCGCATCCGGTTTGTAAGAAATACCGTCCAGAAATATTTGTGATTTCACCTCCTCCATATTCAAACGACGGCAAATTGATAGAGAAATACAAAGGTGCGGCAGATAGGATGGAGTGGTTGTCGCCTCAGTTAAAAAAAGTCGCACAAGAGGAAGGTTGCCGTTTTATAGACACATACTCAAAACTATTGCCTGTTTGGGATCATATTTCTACCGATGGGGTCCACTTATCTGCGCCTGGACAAAAAATAATCGCAGAGATTGTAAGCCAATCTGCATGGGAGTGAATGATTTTTTATAAGGAAAAGTATAATTTTTATTAGTGTAATTCAACGCAAGTGAAATGGGAAATTGGAAAATGAAAACGGTATTTTTTTCCGCACTGGCTTTTTGTTTGTCGGTAACGTTAACGGAAAGCTATTCAAGTACCGACAATAGCAAAACGGGCAAAGGTAAGATGCCGGAACGCGGGCTTTGCGCACACCGCGGCGCAATGGTTACGCACCCTGAAAATACTGTTGCTTCGTTCGAGGCGGCAGTGGGAGCAGGGGCGCAAATGGTGGAACTGGACGTGTGGCTTACCAAAGACAAAAAAATGGTAATAATGCACGATGCCACTGTTGACCGGACCACCAACGGAAAAGGTGAAATTTCTGACTTTACCTTGGCTGAAATCAAAAAACTGGATGCCGGAAGTTGGAAATCAGACAAATTCAAAGGGGAGAAAGTTCCGACTTTTGAAGAAGCTTTAAATGTACTCCCCAAAAATATTTGGATTAATGTTCATATTAAAGGGGCTGGTGACACTCCTGTTATGGCTGCCCGTTTGTTGAAAAAGCAAAAACGCTTGCACCAAGCATTTCTTGCTTGTAGCATGGAAGCGGCTGAAAAAGCAAGGAAAGCTGTCCCTAAAATCATGATTTGTAATATGGACAGGCAGGCATCTAACTGGGAATATGTAAATGCGACCATCGACATGAAGGCCGATTTTATCCAACTGAAAGGTAAAATCACCCCGGAATTTGCCGATTTTACGAAAGCACTGAAAAAGAATGGTGTCCGCATAAATTATTTTGGCACAGACTCGCCCGATGAGTTAAAATTGTTGTTCGGCTATGGGGTTGATTTTCCGCTGGTAAACGATATTGTGAACACATCGAAGTTTTTAGGTGAAGTTATTGGGGAGAAATGATATACGAATAAGGTTGCGCAAAACAAAAAGCAACGGGGAAAGTTTGTTCCATGAAATATAAAATTATGAGATTTAAAATATTGAATATATGCCTGTTAATGGGCATTGTTTTGGCATCGTGCAATGCCCGTAAAAATACAAACTCTGTTGGGCCGGAAGTAACGACCCGCCCATCGTTTAGTGTCAATTTTGGTTCGCCTACTGCCGACAAGCCTCAATCTAAATTGTGGTACGGCGATGGGTGTTGGTGGGCAATATTGCCCGACTCAATAGGTCCGACCCTATGGCAACGTACCGAGAAAGGTTGGGAAAACCATCCTGAAATAACCGAAAAGCTTCAGGGTATTCCCGGTCGAGCAGATGTTTGGGCTGAAAAAGAGCAAGTGACTGCTGTTGGTGTGGGCGATTCGTCTCTTACTGTTTTCCGTTTGATAAAACAGACGGCTTCTCCTAATTTGAAATGGCAAGCTCTGGTTTTGTCAGAGTTGTTTCCCCCATTTCCTGCTTCAATAGAAACGGCGACTATTTCACGAGATGGTGACGGCAACTGGTGGGTTGCGGCAACTGCCGGGAAGCAGGTTTGTACTTGGGTTTCTTCCAATAACGGAAAAAACTGGGAAGACCCCATTGTGTTGGCAAAAGGTATTGGTAAAGATGATATTTGCATAGTAACTCCATTGCAAGGCGGAGTTGCGGTAATTTGGTCAGACCAAGTGCGCGATTCCGTGTCGATGCGAATGCACAAGGACGGGAAGCCTGCTGAGGTTTGGGAAAACGAAGTAGTAATAGAATCGGGCAACAAAACTGCCGACGACCACTTAAATACAGTGCTTACTTCGGATGGCACTTTGTATTTGACAAGCAAAAACAGCGTTGATAAAGTAGGGGGACCTCAGTTTGTGTTCAGGGTACGTTCGCCTAAAGGGGAATGGAAAAACATACCTTACACAATCCTCCCAAACGAATCGATACGCCCCAGCCGCCCGATTGTAGTTGCAACTGACGACAACTCGTATGTTTTTGTTGGGCATGGCAATAACGACCGCTCTGTCCCGTATCCGTATAACTCTTACATCGAGTTTGCCGTTGTTACTACCAAGTCTGTATCTACGAAATGTTTAAACAACCCACAACCTGTTATTGTACCTGATAGTACATACAAATTTGTGGTACATAATGTTACAGGCCCAAGAAAGCCTTTCCCAAAAGATGCGCCATGGATAATACTTGCGAGTGATGCTAAAGGCCGGGTATATGAATATGATTTAAGAAATCTGATTAAATAAAAAATAGGAAGTTAGACAATTATGAGTAATAAAATAAACAGAAGAAGTTTTTTAACAAATACTGCATTGGGTGTAGGTGCTGTCGCTTTGAGCAGCTCTACTTGGCCTTTTACAAACATCACAAATCATTCAATTTCCAAAAAGTTAATCGCAACAACCGATTACAACGATAACATTGGGATAAACCTTAAGGGAAGCAGGTATGGCAAGCCGGTTCCTCGCTCCGAAGAGTATTATGCCAACCATAAATGTTTTATGGACAAAAAACAGTTGGATGAGTTGCATCAGGTTTTGGCATCATTCGGTGTAACCCGCCACCAATGGATTGTAGATACATTCTGGGCTTTTTACGAAGATTATCCGCATGGCTTTAACTTATTGGAAGAAGCCGCTAATTCAGCCCACAAATACGGGATTGAATTTATTGCTGAAATAAAACCTTTTGAAGGCGGTGGCTTGGGAACTATTTTGCCCCATTCGTTGCCTGTTCCCGAAGGTACTGCCGTAAAGGATATCCGAGGGGTTATCCCGTTTATCCGTCCATTTGTTGCCCAAAATCCCCATTTATGTTTAAAATGCAAATCAGGGGAATATGAATATAAAAGTCAGTTAAAAAACATAAGGCTTGTAAAAAGGGACAATAAGCTAACACGAATTAAAGGACAACATCTTTCAATTTTTTCAAGCGAAACCAATAATAAATTCGTTCAGTATAACGGTACGGTTACGTTCAGGGAGTCGGTTGAAAGCCGCTTTGTTTTTTCCCTTTGGAAAGAATGCCGGGTTTTGCACCTAGAAGGGCTACAATTGCCTAAAAATCACAAATATGTATTGATTAAATGTTCATTAGCGGACGATGATGCCGATTTCTGGAACGAGAAAGGGAGTATTATAGAACTCGAAGGGGAAGACGGCAAAAATATCCCGCACCAATTGGGTGAAGGCCCTGTTCCTTTAAAAAATTATTTAAACAGTTTTTATAAATCCAGGGTATCACGGGAAACTTTGCGCTATCTAAAAAATCCTGAAGTTTTATCGGAAATTGAAGATATAAATAAAATGCAGGAACATTATCGTGATTTTTATGATTTCGACAGTTATACATTAACTCGTATAAAAACACTTGACAAAGATGGTTATATTGTCGTGTCTCTTGGTAAACCGGAATATTTGATTGGCAATTTGCATCCGATATACCCGGAGGTTCGTAAGCATTGGCTGGACCTTACTCATTTTTGCCTCGATGCTGGTGTGGATGGCATAAACTACAGGGTTGCCAACCACGCAAAACTTCCTTACAAATGGGACTATGGTTTTAACGATAAAGTACTTCAATCTACAAATGGGAACACCAACCTTGCTGATATCAGCAAGGTTAACGGAGATGCCTATACCCAGTTTCTTTTAGAAGCCCGTGAATTGATAAAGTCTCGTGGGAAAAAATTAATTCACCATTTACATGCTGCAATGCTTATGCCTGATGACAGGGGCAAAACTTCAAGCCTTCCTCCAAATTTTGAATGGCAATGGGAAAAATGGGTAAACGAAATCGCAGATGAACTGGAGTTTCGGGGTGGGTTTATGATGCGTCCATGGAACCTGAACAAAATTTTGGATACTTTCAGCTCTGTGACGAAACAAGCAGGCAAACCCTTTTATTATCAAGGAGACTTCCATGGAATGTCATTTGACAGGCCTGTCAAGGTTACAGAGGAGGAGTTAAAGTTTGTAGATAATCATCCGGGACTGGATGGCTATGTCCTTTACGAAACTGCTAATTTCACCCGTATAAATGAAGATGAAGAAATTGAAGGAAGCCCGAAAATTGATAAACTATTAAAAAATTACAGATGGGAAAAATAGTGAACCCTATTATAGTGAACATTCTTTTTTTACTGACAACGTCGTATTGGGGATTTGCTCAGGAAAGCGACATCCCGTATGCGGCAATCAATCCACAGGTTATTACCGATACTACCAAATGGGACACCGATGACCCTGCTATCTGGATTAACAAAAAGAATCCGGGAGAAAGTTTGATAATCGGAACAGACAAAAATCAAGATGGCGCATTGTATGCTTTCAACCTAAATGGAGAAGTTGTAACTGTCTGTGAAGGGATACACCGTCCAAACAATGTTGATATTGCCTATGGCTTTCCTTATAAAGGGCAAAAAATAGATATTGCAGTTGCGACCGAGCGCATGGAACAACGCATCCGTGTGTTTAAGTTGCCTGAACTGGAAATAATAGATGAGGGCGACCTTGTTGTTTTTGATGGCGACACAGAGAGGGCTCCTATGGGGATTGCCATTTATAAACGCCCTAAAGACAATGCTTTCTTCGTTTTTGTTGGTGGCAAGTCTGGTCCGAGAGAAGGATATATTGGGCAATATAGACTAAAAACAAACGGAGATGGGAAATTGTCCATGAGCCTAGCCCGCCAATTTGGTACATATAGCGGTGTAAAGGAAATTGAATCTATTGCAGTTGACAGCGAATTGGGCTATGTTTATTACTCGGACGAAAAAGTAGGCGTGCGTAAATATCATGCCGACCCGGATATGCCTAATGCAAACAAGGAGCTGGCAATATTTGCTACACAGGGTTTTACCAGCGACCATGAGGGGATTTCTATTTATAAACGAAACAGCAAGAAAGGTTACATCTTGGTTTCAGACCAACAGGCCAACCAGTTTTGGGTGTTCCCGCGAGAAGGGACAAAAAAGAACCCCCACAACCATCCTCCGTTGAAAATAATAACAGTTGATGCGGTTGCAAGCGATGGCAGCGATGTAACAAGCTGTACTTTGCCGGGCTTCCCTTCTGGTTTGTTCGTAGCAATGTCTAAAGGAAAAACATTTCATTATTATAATTGGATAGATATGGCAGGGAAAGACTTAATGTCAAGAAAACTAAAAAAATAAAAGACCTGTGGAATTTAGAAAAATAAGAAATATATATTGGGTATTTGTAGCCCTTTGTTTGTTGCCGATTTTTTCTGTTGCCGGTAGCATTGTTTATCCTTGGCGGGCTGTCCCTGCAATTGTAAAAGCGGGTGATGGTTTTTCAATATTGTTTGAAAATATATCTGATCCCAATATCGACTCAGTTGTTGTGGCCGGGCCCTATAACCGTGTTAGATTAAATATAGATTCGGTTGTTGTTGCCCATGTTGAATACGATTCCTTTACAAAACAATCGGTAAATAATACCATTTGTGCGAAGGTGCCGGAAACTGTCCCCGAAGAGTTATACGACCTTTTTATTTATTCTGGCGGGGAAGTCCATTTGTCTCGCAAATCAGTAAAAGTAGTAAGGCAATTTAACCCACAACATAGTTTTATCCATATTTCCGACTTGCACATCTCCCGCGAATGGGTCGGGACAGCCGAAGACGGTTATGCCAAAGAGTTGGAACTTTTAGACAAATTTGTTGAAGTGGCAAATATTATTGCCCCCGATTTTGTAATCGTTACCGGGGATGTCATCCATCATTATACACGGGTTAATGCCGATTCTGTAGGTTGGGGCGGCGATAAGTTGTATGATGCAGGGCAGCCTCCGTTGGTAGAAGAAAAATACCGTAATTATTACGATGGGGCAAAAGGAATGTTTGGTGTGCATGGGATAAATTCCCCTGTTTTTAGTTTGCCAGGAAACCATGATTTTTATGGAATGTCTAAATATGACCATATTGCAACTGCTTCACAATGGAATCAATTCTGTGGGGAAAGGGTTTATGGCTTTTCGTATGGAGAAACCCGTGTTATTGCTGCCGATGATTATCTGGGCGACCCGGTTTTTGACATTCCTGATTCTGCCCCGATGTCTGGGTTACAAGGCAAAAAACTTGAATCATTTTTGCAAGAAGCCGGTCATGGGAAACTCCGTATTATGGCGCAACACCGTCCAGACCGGATTGATACGGCATTCATCAACAAGCACAAAATAAACATATTGCTAAACGGGCATCGCCACAACCCTTATGAAGAAAAACTTGGGGCTACTCCCACTTTAAGTACCCGTCCCGGAACGGTTTGCCGGAGCGGTGAAATAAATAGATGGGAAGAAACACTGGGCTTCTTCCGGATTTTTTACATCAATGGCGATAATTTTGAACATACGGTCCCTTTGCGTTTCTGTAAAAACCCTACAGCCCCATACGATAAACTGGAGCTTAATTTGACCCTCGATTTTTTAAAACCCAACGATGGCACTTCCAGAACGAATGAAGCTGTCCTGAAAAACATGTTTGATGTTGACTTGCCAAAATGCAAAATACGTTTTGTAATGAAAAAAGGTAAATATAAAGTTGACGGAGGGGCAATCAGTCAGGTTATTGAAACCGCTAAACTAACGGTGGTTGATGTTTTTACTGATATTGGTTCAAACGAGAATAAACAAGTGAAAATTTACAAATTATAGAACCCATAAAAATGAACAATAAAAAAAACATTGTTTCCAGACGGGATTTTTTGGGAAAAGCAACAATAGCAACAGCAGGCGTTGCCGTTTTGCCAAATTTGGCAATGGGAACAGAAAAAGGAGCATTGGGAGACAGGCTTCCCAAGGTTGGCGATGAATTTCCTCAATGGCAGGAAGGCTGCCTCGATATCCATCATATAAACACAGGAAAGGGCGAATGTGCTTTTAATATTTTGCCCGATGGCACCACCATGCTCGTTGATGCAGGGGCTACACAACGGACAAAGCCAAGGGTTACAGACCCAAAACCGGACGGAAGCCGCACTCCGGGAGAATGGATCGTCAGGTATATCGAGCATTTTATAGGCAGCGTTCCGGGAAAAAAATTGGATTATGTGCTGCTTACCCATTTCCACGATGACCACATAGGGGAACTTTACAACGGGATAAAACAATCGAAAAAAGGCGATTACAAATTAACAGGCATATCGGAAGTTGGCGAACACCTACCCATTGGAAAAATGGTTGACCGCGGCTGGCCTGATTATAATTATCCAAAACCAAACAACGACGATTATGTACTGAATTATATCCAGTTTGCAAAATCTCGTTCAGACAAAGGGGATATTGATGTCGAACAGTTTGAAGTAGGTGAAAACAACCAATTTAAACTTTTGTACCACCCCGAAAAATATCCCGGTTTTGAAATCAGGAACCTTGCGTCAAATGGAATTGTATGGACAGGTGTTGGGAAAAACAAACGGAACCATTTCCCGATAGAAAGCCTTAAACCTTCGGAATATCCGGGGGAAAACCAATTGTGCTGTGCATTCCGGCTTTCTTATGGCGGGTTCGACTACTATAACGGTGGAGATTTGACCAAAGGTGCGCCAGGAAGTTGGCAGGATATTGAGACACAGGTGGGACGTGTTGCCGGTCCGGTTGAGGTTTGTGTTGCCAACCACCATGCCTATCATGATGCAATGGGGGTTCCTTTCCTGCAAGCTGTTCGCCCAAAGGTACATATAGTACAGGTTTGGGCTCCAAGCCAGCCCGACAATGGTGTGCTTGCCCGGATGTTGTCAACGAACACTTATCCCGGTCCGAGGGATATTTTTGCAACAAACATCATGGACGAAACAAGGGTGGTCGTCGGCTCACGGATTGACCAATTAAAAAGCCAGCAGGGGCATATCGTCATCCGTGTTGCCCCCGGAGGCGGAAGCTATATGATTTATATACTGGACGATTCAAAAGAAAATTTTAAAATAAAATCGGTTCACGGACCATACATCTGTGAATAAGGACAAAACACGAACAATCATGGAAATTCAACAAGGAAAAGAAAAGTTTAAGCACAAGAGGGCAAGCTTAATTGCCCTTATATCGTTAATTGCATTGACTTGGGCATGTAACCCGCCTAAGGGACAAATACAGGCTGAAAGCAAAGACCCGCTGAAATATGTTGACCCGTTTATTTGCACAAGAGGCGATAACGGGCAGCTTTATCCGGGGGCGACCTACCCTTTTGGTTTGGTTCATTTGTCGCCCGAAACCGAAGGCGATTCGCACGTAGGTTACTATTATGACGATAAATTTATTGAAGGCTTCTCCCATTTAAAAATCGGAGGAGGAGGTTCCCGCGGGAAGGGCGGCGGGATTTTGATAAAACCGGGAATCGGGAAATTCACTTCAGAAATAGATGAGTTCAGGGAAGGGTATGATAAAAGCACTGAATCTGCCACGCCCGGTTATTATACTTTAACCTTGGAGTCTGGTGTAAAAGCAGAACTTACCGTCTCCGAAAGGGTCGGGTTTCACCGTTATACCTTCCCAAAAGACAAGAAGAAAGACCGTTACATCGTTCTGGAATTGTCGCACAGCTATGTGGGGATGCTAGATGCCCACTTGGACGTAAAAAACGACAAACAAATTACGGGAATGATAAAGTCACTGCATAATGGAGGGGGTGGTTATCATAAATTGTACTTTGCCATTGTTGCCGACTCCCCGTTTTCTTCTTATACAAGCTGGAGCGGTGACGAAAATGGGGAAGTTCAGGAACGGAACGGAAACAAAATAGGTGTTTGGTTAAACCTGCCAGAAGACGGCAACGATGTTGTCCAACTAAAAGTAGGGCTGTCGCCGGTCAGCGAAGAGCAGGCTTTGGTGGAAGCAACTACCGAAATACCTGATTTTGATTTCGACAAAACCTTCAAAAAAACGGCTTCTGTTTGGCGCGATAAACTTTCAAAATTAGAAGTAAAAGGTGGCTCTGGAGAATTTGACACATTGCTTTATACCCATTTGTACCACTCATATTTGGTGCCGAACAATGCAACTGCATCAAATGGCGATTACCGTGCTGCCAACCAACCCGATTCGTTGTTCAATACTAAAACAACAGCTCCCGATTTTACCTACTATTGTACATGGAGCCTCTGGGACGATTTCAGGAAATATTCGCTGGTCTCTTTGCTCGAACCGGAAACGGTTAAAAACATCTCCCGCTCGCTTGTCGATTTTTATAAACACCGCGACAATGGCGACAAAAAATATTGGCCTACCCCAAACATCCGCATGGAGTTTACAAGTGCTGTAATTATGGATGCCTACAATAAAGGTCTGGGCGATTTCGATACTGAAGCTGCATTTAAAGGAATGAAAGAGGATTATGAGCGTTTCGACAACCACAATGTCAGCGCGAAGCTTGAACGGGCTTACCATGCTTACCTTGCAATGGAAATGGCAGAAAAAACAGGCAAAAAAGCAGAAACCGGAGAATTGCAAAAGGCTGCCGATGCATATAAAGACTTATGGTGTCCGCAACAAAAAGATAATCAAGGAAATGTGCGTGGTTTCTTTACGCCCGATGGCAAAACTGTGCCGGACGTGGAAGAGTTTGAGAAATATGTTTACGAAGGCAACCTTTGGCATTACCGCTGGTTTGTTTTGCATGATATGGACGGGTTTGCTGAATTACGCGGAGGGAAAGACAAATTGTCTGATGACTTGGAATACTTTTTTGAACACGACTTTTATATGCACCTGAACGAGCCGGACATACATTACCCCTATTTGTTCGATTTATACGGAAAACCGTACCTGACCCAAAAATGGGTGAGGGCTTTCACAACAAAAGAGGTAACTCAATTATATCACAATCATGGATTTTTCGATAAGCCTTTGGTAAAACGAATTTACAGGACAGACCCCGAAGGTTATATTGAATCGATGGACGATGATACCGGCACAATGGCTGCGTGGTTTGTAATGAGCGCGATGGGGCTGTTCCAAATGGACATGGCAAAACCTGTTTTTTTAATCGGATCCCCAATTTTCCCGGAAATGGTTTTGCACCTCGACAATGGAAACGATTTCAAAATTATCGCCAACAATGTGAGCGAGGATAACTTCTATATCCAATCAGCAAAATTGAACGGCAAAACATTTAACACCCCTTGGATTGATTATAAAACAATAATGGCTGGCGGCGTGCTTGAATTCGAAATGGGCAATAAGCCAAACAAAGAGTGGGGGAGCAATCCTGAAGGTTCATTTTAATGGATATACGGATTTATGGATGTGAGACATGGGCGTAATATTCAATACTTATAAGTAAATATGTGGCTAAAGCCATTTGATGACAGGGTATTTCATAGCTCCCGGCTTTAGCCGGGGGCTATTGCCAGACAAAAATAAAGAGGACTTTGTCCCAACATCGTTTAGAGGTAAATATGTATTTGATTGTATATGTAGCCAACATTTTTTTTTAGTGCAAGAACCCTAAAAAGGGTTCAACAACAATGGCTCCGGGATTTATCCCGGAGTACATAATGTAACCATCCCCATAGGCCGGCGATACACTTGGCTTGGGGGTTAAACTTCGCCCCGGCCGCAGGATGTAAGTTTTTTATGTCGAAAAAATGAAAAACAATGAGAATAGAAAAAATCATCAATAATAAAAAGCAACACCTTGATTTATTGTTGCTTGCAGACGAGCAAGAGGACATGATCGACAAATATTTGGATATTGGCGACATGTTTGCCCTGTCAGACGATGATTTGAAAACCGTTTGTGTTGTTGTGGCTATAGACAAAGAAACCTGCGAATTGAAAAATATTGCAACTTATGAAAAATACCGGGGAAGGGGATATGCCAAGGCACTAATAAAATTTGTCTCGGATTATTACAAAAACAACTATAAAACAATGCTTGTAGGGACGGGCGAAACCCCGGCAATATTGTCGTTTTATGAAAGTTGCGGTTTTGAAAAGTCCCATCGGATAAAGAATTTTTTTACCGATAATTATGACCACCCAATGTTCGAGGACGGGATACAACTTGTTGACATGGTTTATTTGAAGAAAAAATTATAAATGCCTGTTAGCCCCGGCTTAAGCCGGGGCTAACGATAAAGATTGCAATACAAACAACACCTATTAATTCCGCAAATATCAAACATTTAGGCTTTGAAAAGAGAAACTTATAAGTTACCTTCGTGGTGTGAAAAAAGTAAGAGAGGTAATTGCATATCGGAATTATTTTGAGGATTTTCTCAAACAACAATCAATTAAGATTCAGAACAAGATTTTTAAAGTGATTGAGATAATAGAATTTTACGAAAGAATTCCTACTCAATACCTTAAATACATTTCGGGAACGCCCGGACTTTTTGAAGCACGGATTAAATTAGGTTCAGATATTTGGAGAGTATTCTGTTTTTTCGATGAAGGAAAACTTGTAATTCTGTTAAATGGATTTCAAAAAAAGACACAAAAAACGCCTAAAAAAGAAATTGAAAAAGCAACTCGGTTAATGTCTGAATATTTTTCAGAAAAGCAAAAGGAGAATAAAAAATGAATACAACAAGTTGGGCTGAAATAAAAGACAGAGTTTACGGAGAAACTGGCACCGAAAGACGAGATGAATTAGAACGCGATTTCGAAGCGTTTCAAATCGGATTAAAACTTCGTGAAGCTCGTGAAGCTCAAAATATGACACAAAGCCAGTTAGCCGATAAATTAGATAAAAAAAGGACTTACATTTCAAGAGTTGAAAACAATGGCAGTAATTTGACCCTAAAAACATTATTTGACATTGTAGAAAAAGGACTTGGAGGGAAAGTTAACATCTCGATTGAAATTTAGAATATGTGCAGCAACAAACAAGCTCCCTAAATTCGCTACAAAAACATACTATTTCCTGTCAGTGAAAAGGAAAATTGGGGAACACAATCCCCAAAAGTTATAACCTTTGGGGATTACAATAACAAGACATCACTACTTTTTACAAAACATAACAACAAAAAGAAGTTGATTTTACAAAAGGAAATGGAGGTAAAAGATTACACCTCTAATCACTCAGAATAGCGGTTAAAAAAATGTTCGGCGTAGGTTCTGCCGATGGGAAATTCATTGTCGCCCATAAAGATGGTCGTTCCTTTTACCGCTTCGATTTTTTTGAAGGGCAGAATATAACTGCGATGCACACGAATAAAATCGGTCGAATTTAGCTTTTCCACCATCTCTTTCATTGTCATTCGTGCTACAATGGTTTTGCGGTCTTTGATGTGAATTTTAAGGTAATCGGCCAATCCTTCGATGAACAAAATATCGTCTAACGGAATTTTTACCAAACTAAAATCGGCACGAATAAACAGATTTTCGTCTGCATTATCGCCTTTTTTTGTGATGTAATTAAAATACTCGTTAGCCTTATCAACGGCTTGGGTAAAACGCTTCTGGTTAATGGGTTTCAGCAGATAGTCGATGGCATTTAGCTCGTAACTGGCAACGGCATATTCACTAAAAGCGGTGGTAAAAATAACCATTGTTTTTTGCGGAATGGCTTTTACGAGGTTAATACCCAACATTGAAGGCATTTTAATATCGCAAAAAATCAAATCCACCGGAAACTGTTTCAGGTAGTTAAGCGCACTGCCGGGTTGCGTAAATGTCTTTTGCAAATCGACATCCTCGTTTTTGGCACACAGCGATTCAATCACTTTTAGAGCTAAGGGTTCGTCGTCTATGGCAATGGCTTTCATCCTTGTAAATTAATGTATAAAGAAACTGAAAATTCTTTTTCGGCATCGTCAATAACCAGTAAATGTTTTGCCGGATAAATTAAATTGAGGCGATGCGTAGTGTTTTCGATGCCTAGTCCGCTACTTTCCGAAAAATCGTGCTGAACATTTACTTTGTTGTTTACCACACTCAACTGAAGCTCGTTACGTTCCATTGTTATCGCCACTTTTATGTGACTTTTTTGCTCGGAATTTACGCCGTGTTTAAAGGCATTTTCGATAAAGGGAATCAACAACATCGGGGCAATCTGAAAATTAGGAACAAGTTCCAAAGTGCTGAACTCCAACTTCACACTTTTGTCTAAGCGTATTTTTTGCAACTCGATAAAATTGCTGATGTAGTTCAATTCATCCTCCAACGAAACAAAATCTTTTTGGGTGTCTCTCATTGTATAACGCATCATTTCGGCAAGTTTGTCGACCATATCCGCCGTTTGTGGCGACGTGTCGATTGCCGTTGCATAAATGCTGTTTAGCGTATTGAACAAGAAATGCGGGTTAATTTGCGATTTCAAGGAGGTAATTTGTGCCGATAATTTTTCGCTTTCGGTTTGTTTTAAGCGACTGTAAAAAGTCCACAAAACCGAAAAAGCAATCGCCAACAACCACAACAGCAACGCATTGACAATAATAGCCGGAAACACCTTTTCAATAGCCGGATTGGTTTCGGGCAGAATACCGGGCGTAAAATCGGCAAAGAAAAACAGAGTACCGGAAAGCATAAATACCCCCACAATAGAAAGCAAGAGGAATAAAACGTAAAGTCCGTATTTTTTGATTATCAGAAATTTAGGAACAAGAAAGAAATGGTTGAAATAAAAAGTAATTATCAGCACCGAACCGGTTGCCAAACAAAGCAATAAATAGCGTGTGCCCGCCGATTGATTTAAGGCACTAAAAATTTGGTCGGTCGACACATAAGGCACAACAAACAACAATATCCAAACTAAGGTATGCGTGGCAATGGTAAAACGTTTACTTTTCATTCAATGATATTTTAACACGATGCAAGTTAACCATTAATCGCCCTTGTGTCAAAAAAATTGAGAAGAAGGAGAATGGTTTTGAGATAAACGACAGGGAACAGTTAAATACAAACAGCTTTCAGTTTATAGAAACAGAAAACCGTTGCATAAAAATAGGTTCAACCCAACTTGGAAAAATATAAATCCAAGGACTTTGACGTACCAATTTTCACTTTTGCGTATCGGAATTTTCAGCAAATAGGTGTTTGGTTTAATCGTAAAAAGTTTTAAAATTTGCCGAAAGCTAATTTAACCATTTATAATTTTGGCAGGTTCAGACCTAAATATAGAACAGCAAATAGTTAACCAGTTTAAGTCTGGAAGTGAATTCGCATTTGAACTCATTTTTCATAGGAGTAAGGGGAAATTAAAAGGGTTTTTGCAAAAGGTTTTACCCAAAGACGAGGATGCAGAAAGTGTATTACAGGAAGTTTACCTTAAATTATGGGTAACCAGAGAATCAGTAAATACAGAAAATAATTTTGAAGCTTTTCTTTTTTCCATAGCGAGAAACCTGGTTATTGATATTATGCGCAAAAGGTTTCATAAACAGAAATACCTCGAAGAATTATATAGCCAACTGAAAGAAGGAGAGAGAAACAATTTGGATACCTTAAAAAAGGTTGAGTATTCAGAGTTAGAAAGAAAAATTTTTGAATTAATTGAGAAATTACCTGAAAAAAGGCAACAAATATTTAAGCTAAACAGGATTAATGGACTAACCTATAAAGAGATAGCAGAAAGGTTGAATATCTCAGAGAATACAGTGGACTCACAAATGCGCAAAGCTCTCGAATTTATGCGAATAGAAATGAAATATTTTGTAACCATTCTTCTTTTTACATACCTCAGTAAATAAGAATTATTTTAAATAAATAATCATGCACAAAAGATAACTTTGTTATTTTACTGTGTGACTGTTGGTTATGTCTGGTTTTAGCCCTAGGGGGTAAAATAAATCAATTTTAAAATCACGGAAAAAAAATAGTTAAACGTATATAAATGTGTAATCAAAATTATGGATAGAAAAGAGAATATACCAGATGGACTAATGACCAAATTCTTATCAGGCAAAAGGTTGTCCAACCATGAAATTACTTTGCTGGATCAACTTTTTAACGATGGGAAATACTATTCTGAGATTTCAGATTGGTTAAAAAGTAACTGGAAGGATAGCGAACAGGCTACTGTTGCTTTAACGTTTGAAGAAATAAAGAGAAAAATAAAAATTTCATCCGGAAAAAACAGGATGAGCCGATTGTCCATAGTATTGTCAAAAGTAGCAGCAGTTTTGTTCATCCCCCTTCTTTTTGCTGCTCTTTACTTTTATTTCAATCAATCATATTCTCACGGAATGCTCACATTTGCCACTCAAAAAGGCGAACAAACTAATGTAATCTTGCCGGATGGTTCAGAGGTGTGGCTAAATGTTGATACAAAGCTTAGTTACCCGGTCGATTTCGGCATCAAAAACAGAAATTTGCTGTTGGAAGGTGAAGCTTATTTTGAAGTCAAAAAAAATAAGGATTTGCCTTTCACGGTTGCCTCAGGAAATATTGTAACAGAAGCGGTTGGTACCCATTTTGTTGTGTCTGCTTATCCTGAATCCCCGCAAATAAGGACATCGTTGACGGAAGGTCGTGTGAAAGTAAAATTAACCGATAGGGAATATTATAAAATATTAAAACCCGGACAGCAGTTCATTATTGACAAAAAAAATTCTCAGATTACTGTAAAATTATTTGATAACGATTATGAGCTGGGATGGAAAAATGATGAGTTGATTTTTAGGTTAACGCCATTTGATGATGTTATTACCAAACTGGAAAAATGGTACGATATTGATATTGAGTATAAAGAAGCTTTGTTCCGATCGGAAACGCTCACTGTAAAGTTTGAAAAATATGAGACACTGGAAAATGTATTTAAAGTGATATCAAAAGCAATAGGTTTTAATTATTCAATCGAAAAAACACAGATTAAAATTATGAAGAAGAAATAGTTATGGCTATAAAAAAACGGGCAGAATCGTTGCACCCGATAATGCCCGAAAAACAATGTATTTTTTTTAATTAAAATCATTTCAAATTTATGAAAAAAAGAAAACCTTTCCTAACAGTGGAAAAAATTCCCTTGTTACGAAAAATTGTAAGAATTATGAAACTAACAACAATTATTTTGTTGATTACAAACATGATGGTTTCTGCAAGTGTATACTCACAAAGTATCAAACTAACCATGAAATATTCTAATATTTCCTTTGGCGATTTGTTTGAGAAAATTGAACAGCAAAGCGAATTTAGGTTTGCGTTCTCTTATTCCAAGCTCGATCCTAATAAAAAGGTTGAGGTGAACATTAACGATGGCACTTTGGAAGAAATCCTTAATGAAACATTACCGGATAATGTCACTTATGAGATTATTGACCGGTATGTGGTAATCCTGAATGCCAATGAAATGAAGAGTGAATTAAAAATCCCTCAACAGAAATTAGTTTCGGGGAAAGTCACTGATTTTTCAGGTTTTCCCCTCCCCGGAGTAACAGTGATAGTAAAAGGGACAACCAACGGTACGGTTACCAATGCAGATGGTGAATACTCCCTGTCGAATATCCCAGCTAATGCAACCTTGCAATTTTCGTTTGTAGGGATGAGGAAACAGGAAGTTGTTGTTGAAGGGAAAACTGTGATTAATGTTACCATGGCTGAGGATGCCATTGGGATTGATGAGGTGGTAGCCGTGGGTTACGGGACTCAAAAGAAAGCATCAGTAACAGGTTCAATATCAACAGCAAAAGGAGAACAGCTGGAATCTTCTCCTGCAATAAATTTTTCAAACAGCCTGTCTGGAAGATTGCCTGGGCTGATAGCTATAAATTCTTCGGGAGAACCTGGCGATGACGGTGCAACATTAAGGATTAGGGGGATGAACACGTTGAATGACAATACTCCGTTAATTGTTGTCGATGGCATACCAAACAGGGATTTGAATCGATTGAGCAGCTCTGATGTTGAAAGTATAACTGTTTTGAAAGATGCATCTGCTGCTATTTATGGGTCACAAGCTGCCAATGGGGTTATCTTGATCACCACTAAACGGGGAAAAATAGGGAAACCTTTAATTACTGCCACTGTTACACAGGGCTGGAGTACTCCTACCGTTCTGCCCCAAATGGCCGATGCAGCAACTTATGCAGAAGTTGTCAACCAGATTAATGGTTACGATGGTGATGACCCAACTTATTCAAACGAGGATATTGCATTGTTTAAAGATGGTTCAGATCCATGGGGACACCCCAACACAGATTGGTTTGATGCAGTATATAAAAATTTCTCGGCACAAAATAATGTGAACTTATCAGTTTCGGGAGGCTCTGAAAATATTCAATATTTTGTATCTATGGGATATAAATACCAAGATGGTAATTACCATAATAGTGCAACAAATTATGATCAGTTTGATTTCAGGAGTAATATCGATGGTAAAATAACAGACCACATCCATTTTGGGTTTGATGTTTTTGGGAGGCAGGAAAACAGGGATTACCCGACAAAAAGTGCTGGTACTATATTTAATGCGGCACTCAGGAGTTATCCGACTATGCCTGCATATTGGCCAAACGGGTTGCCGGGCCCTGATATAGAAAGGGGCGAAAACCCTGCCGTTATGGCTACCAGTGCAACAGGTTACGACAAGGATAAACGTTATGTTTTTGGAAGTAAAGCAAGCCTAACCATTGATGTACCTTGGGTAAAAGGTTTGTCGGTTACCGCAAATGCATCTGTAGATAAAAATATTTTAAACGATAAGTTGTGGTGTACTCCATGGACCCTTTATACCTGGGACGGCGATTCTTATGATGATGGCGGCGAACCCGTTTTGGTCGGCGGTTCAAGGGGATATCCGGAGCCAAACCTTACCCAAACGATGGAAGATGGGCAACAGATAGTGCTTAATGCCCTGGTGAATTATGATTGTATTATTGCAGAAAAACATAATGTAAGCGTACTGCTTGGTTCAGAAAGGCTTACCGGAGATGATATGACTTTTGAAGCATACCGGAGGTATTATATTAGCGATGAGGTACAAGAGCTTTATGCCGGGGGTGATGAGGAAGATGATAATACAGGTTCATCAACGACAAGTGCCCGTTTAAATTATTTCGGGAGGCTGAACTATAATTTTGCTCAGAAGTATATGGCAGAATTTGTGTGGAGGTACGATGGTTCATATATCTTTCCTGAAAATAGCAGGTTCGGGTTTTTCCCGGGTTTTTCTTTAGGTTGGAGGGTGTCAGAAGAAAATTTCTGGAAAGACAATATCCCTCAAGTAGATTATTTTAAACTAAGAGGGGCTTGGGGACAGACTGGTAATGATAGAGTTTCTGCATATCAATACCTTTCGAGCTATGGGTATGATAATGCTTATATTTTTAACGTAGATACCGAAGTGAAAACTTTGAGCGAGTCGGTTGTTGCAAATAATAATATTACGTGGGAGGTTGCAAACCAGAGTAATATTGGCTTTGATGCCATGCTTTTAGATAATAAATTGAATTTGACATTCGACTATTTTTATAACCTGCGGTCAAATATCCTGTGTTATAGGGATGCCTCGGTTCCGGCATCAACAGGCTTGGAACTCCCACAGGAAAATATTGGTAAGGTTGTGAACAAAGGTTTTGAGTTTGTGATTGGATATAATAATAAAATCGGTGATTTAGGATATCATATTTCGCTCAACGGGGCTCATCAGAAAAACAAGATCAAATTTTGGGACGAAACAGAAGGTGCCCCAGAGTATCAAAAATCTACTGGCCATCCTATAAATGCTAGGTTGTTGTACCATGCGATCGGCATTTTTGCGGATGAAGGAGCAGTAGAAGCATATCCACATTACGAGGGGGCTGAACCTGGAGATATCATTTTTGAAAATGTTGATGGTGATGACGATATTGATGGTGATGATAAGATAATGTATGATAAAACAGAAATGCCAACCTTTACCGGAGGCTTAAATATAGATTTGACGTATAATAATTTCTATGCCAACGTGTTCTTCCAAGGGGCAGCAGGGGCTGTTGTGACCCATTGTACTTCGTCTGGGCTGTTTGGTAATTTCCGGGAAGAAGATGTAAACGGTCGTTGGACAGAGGACAACCCCAATGCATCTAAACCAAGGCCTTGGAACAACGAAGACCAATATTGGTATGACTATAGTGGCAATAATACCTATTTCAATATGGATAATGATTATATAAGATTAAAAACATTAGAGATTGGCTACAATACCCCTAAAAATATTAATGACATATTGAAAATAAGTGGATTGAAAATTTTCTTTAATGGTTCTAATTTGTTTACAATCACTAAAATGAAAGATTTTGATCCGGAAGCCAGTAGTGGCACATCATATTATCCGCTTGTTAAGGTTTACAATTTTGGGGTTACACTAACTTTATAAAAAATGAGAACGATGAACAATATTTATTATAAAATTTATAAGTTGCTGATTGTGTGTGTTATATTGGCATCTTGTAATACCGATTTTTTAGAGACCACTCCTTCTGATAGGTTGTCTGATGCCAGTGTTTTTGCAGATCCAGACTTGACAGAAACATATGTTAATGCTATTTATGCAAATGTGCAACACCCTCTTTCTGGTTCAAAAATGGTAATAAAGGGTGAGTTTGTTGATGAATGCCATGATATGTGGTATACTTTTGACGAGTTTAATAATTGTTTGATTACCTCTGATGACGATGGTGACTGGAGCTTTGAAGATTGGGATCTAAACTACACCAATGTAAGGAAATGTAATTTGTTTTTTGCAAATTTTGATGAAGGTGTTTTTGAAGGAGAAGAGGTTGATGGTGTGTTATGGTCAGATCGCTTAAAGGGAGAGGTTTATTTCTTGCGTGCTTTCTTTTATCATCAATTAGTTAGTATGTATGGAGGGGTGCCTATCATAAAGAAAGTTTATGAACTGGATGATGATTTTGAAGCGGCCAGAGACTCTTATGAAGATTGTATCGATTTTATTGTTGCTGACTGTGATTCGGCTGCCAGCCTTTTGCCAGAAGAAAACACAGATGACAATTTAGGCAGGGCAACAAAAGGGGCTGCATTGGCATTAAAATCAGAGGTTTTACTATATGCAGCGAGTGATTTACATAACAATAACGATATATTTTCAGGTTATTCAAATCCAGAGTACCTAGGTTATACCAGTGGCAGTGCAGAAGACCGTTGGGAAGAAGCAAAGGATGCCGCAAAAGCTGTAATGGATTTAGGTATTTACTACCTTTATTACGGAACAAGTGACTCTATGGCTGAAAATTATAACAGTTTGTTTCTTGAAACACAGACAGAAGAAGACATTTTTGTCAGGTTCTTTAGGGAAGAAGATGGCAGATCTGGTAACGGACTCCCCTTGGGATCTGGACCAAATGGTTATCACTGTTGGGGACAAAACACCCCAGTAGGTAACCTGGTAGATGCTTATGAAATGAAGGACGGTACGGAATTCGATTGGGATAATACAGAATGTTCCGCAGAACCGTATAAAAATAGAGATCCTCGGTTCTACGCTTCAATTTTATATGAGGGCCTTGTATACAAAGAACGTCCTGAGGATGTAATACCATACGACTCGATAGGTGTTATCCAGGTAGGTACATGGGAAGTATGGGATCCAGAAACGAATTCGATTGAAGAAGAATATGGCTTGGATAGTAGGAGCAGTGTTATTGAGGCTTATAATGGAGGCTATACAGGATATTATCTCCGGAAATTTGTTGATCCAGAGGTGGATGGCCAGTATACAAAAGGATCGGATGTCCCGTGGCGTTATTTTAGGTATAGCGAAATATTGTTGAATTATGCAGAAGCATGTATCGAATTAGGTGAAGAAGGAGAGGCCCGGACTTATATCAATATGATTAGAGAAAGGGTTGGTATGCCTAATATCGATGAAACAGGGGATAAACTTAAAGAACGTTACAGAAATGAACGAAGGGTTGAGTTGGCTTTTGAGGACAATCGTTTTTATGATGTACGTCGTTGGGTAATAGGAAGTGATGCTTATCAGGATGCAACAGGTGTAGATGTGCTCTATAAACTTGACGAATCGACTCATGTAACAGCAACTGTCCCAACAATAACGCCAAAGACTATCCAGACCAGATCTTGGGATGACAAAGGTTATTTCTTCCCAATTTCTCGTGATGAGATAAATAAAAACAGCCTTCTGGTACAGAACCCAGACTATTAATGATATTATCCAGGTCCTGTTAGGCTTTTGGGTTTGGCAGGTCCTGGGAAGCCTTTGTTAAATTACACCTATACTGATGATTATAATAAAAAGCATGATAATGAAACGGACATGAGAAAATTTATACACACACGAGCATTATTATGGATGGGGCTACACCTGTTAATTTAAAAAATAAACGATTATAACGAATGAAAATTACATATAAGATAGTGACTATTATTTTATTTATTGCCATATGTTTACATGGATGTGTGAGGCCAGTCGAGTTTTGCCGGACTATAGATAATAGATTGATTCATAGTTCCCAAAATACAGTTATTTGTGACTCAATAATATATCATCCCGTCCGTCTTGATGGTGAAGGGGCTATTCTTCCTTGGTTCTCACCAGATCTAGGGCAATCCTACGATACCATTATTAAATTGGTTTGGAATTTCTGGGACAATATGGAAATAGACTCTAACGGGGTAAAATATTATATGAACCATCAGGTGTGGCGTCCTGAGCATGACAAACGTGGGCTTGGTGGCGACCAGGTTAATATGGCTTTGTCATCTTGGGATTTGCTTTATAATTATACTGGCAACCCTGTAATAATTGAAAACATGCGCTACATGGCAGACTATTATATTGCCCACTCTTTGAGCGAAAGTACATTTGCTTGGCCTAATATACCATATCCATACAACTGTGACCTTTATTCTGGAGAATATGATGGGGACATGGTTATAGGTAAAGGTTATACACAACCAGACAAAGCCGGCTCTTTGGGTTGGGAACTTATAAAGCTATATAAAAAAACAGGGGAGCAAAAATATCTCAATGTGGCAATCAAGATAGCCGATACCTTGGCTGAAAAGGTACAGGTAGGAGACAATGACTGTTCCCCATGGCCATTTAAAGTACATGCAGGAACTGGAGGACTTGGTCATTATAAAAGTGGGGACAAGTTATTGCCATCTACCTACACAACAAATTATACCGGGACTATCGAAATGTTCAATGCTTTAATTGCCCTTGGCATAGGCGACACTGCAATTTACCGGAAATCCGTTGACCTTACTTTGGATTGGCTTAAAAAATATCCGGCAAAAACCAATAAGTGGGGACCGTTTTTTGAAGATATCCCGGTTTGGTCCGATACCCAAATCAACGCAATTACTTATGCAATGTTTTTAATGGAACACCCCGTGTATGATACAAACTGGGAACAGACAGTAAAAGGTATTTTTGAATGGGTGCACAAAGAACTGGGCAATAACGAATTTCAGAAATACGGTGTTTTTTGCACCAACGAACAAACGGTATACCGTGTGCCGGGAAATAGCCATTCTTCACGCCAGGCATCAATAGAACTTCTTTATTGGTCACTCACTGGCGACACCACTTATCTTTCCAATGCTATAAGAGAACTCTCGTGGGCTACTTACATGGTTGACTGGGACGGAAAAAACCTTTATCCCCGCGATGACATATGGTTGACTGACGGGTATGGTGACTATATCCGCCATTATATACGGGCTATGGCTGCTGCGCCTCAATTGGCACCGGCAAATTCAGACCACTTGCTGAAAACGTCTTCTATTGTCAAAGAAATATCCTATAAACCATATATAATTGGCTACAAGATATTTGATAGTTCTTCTGAAGAGATATTTAGGCTTACCTCAAAACCCAAAGAAGTTAAAGTAAATGGCATCGGCTTAAAACGTATTTTTGACGTTTCTGCCGAGGGCTGGTCATGGCAGCCTCTTGACAAAGGTGGGATATTGAAAATAAAACAGGCCGGGGGCAATAAAATTGAAATTATAAAATGATATATCAACCAGTTTCTTTACTTTTTTTCAATTGAGCATGATTAAAAAGGGAGTTTATGTTACCCTAAAAACAAACAATTATAAACTAACTAAAAATAAAAAAAATGGATTATAACCGCCGAAATTTTATAAAAACCGGCACAGGCGCAGGTATATATATTGCATCTACTGGCCTTACCGGCCTCGCAGCTACAAATGCATCCGATCGGCCTGTCCGTATAGGCTTTGTCGGTGTTGGCAGCAGGGGGATAGGGATGCTCAAGGTAGCCCTTATGATAAAAGGAGTAGAAGTGCCTGCCGTCTGTGACATTGTTGGGGAAAAGGTTGCCGAGGCCCAGCGATTGGTCGAAGATGCCGGGCAACCCAAGCCAAAAGGTTTTACCGGCCCTGAGGATTATAAAAAGATGGCGGATTTAAATGATTTGGATGCCATATTTACAGCCACTCCTTGGAGTTTGCATACCCCCGTGATGGTAGCGGCAATGAAAGGAGGCAAGTATGGTGGGACAGAGATGCCCGCATGTGATGGCCACGAACAGGCCTGGGAGTTGGTTGAAACCGCAGAACAGACAGGAATGCATTGTATGCTGTTAGAGAACTATACCTATATGCGCAATGTGATGATGGTGTTGAATATGGTGCGCCATGGTATGTTCGGGGAATTGACACATTGTGAGACAGGATATCAGCATGATGTCCGCTATGCCACTATTGGCAACGAGGGGCAATTGCTCTGGAGGGCGCACGAACGGTACTTGAACAATACAGGCAACCGTTACCCCACCCATGCCATTGGCCCGGTTGCCCAATGGATAGATATAAACAGGGGCAATAAGTTCGACTACATGGTTTCTATGAGCAGCAGGGCCCTAGGCCTTAAACATTTTGTTGCAAAAAATTACGGTGCCGACCACCCCAATGCAAAAAGGGATTATAAAGCCGGGGATGTGAACTGTTCCCTTATCCAGACTTCAAATGGCATAACTGTCACTTTATATTACGATTCTTTGAGTCCCCGCCCTGCAGATTTTATTTATCGAATACAGGGGACAAACGGCATCTATTCTGGTACTCTAGACAAGGTATACATAGAGGATGTGAGCAAGCCACACGAATGGGATGATATTGACAAATACTTAGATAAATATGACCACCCTATGTGGAAAAAATATGGCGGCATTGCCAAGAAATCAGGCCATGGTGGTGGCGATTGTCTTTGTATGATGGATTTTGTTGAAGCAATACGCAACCGGTCAGAGGTGCCTATTGACGTTTATGATGCAGCTACTTGGAGCATAATCACCAAACTGACAGAAGAGTCTGTATTAAACAATAGCAAACCGGTTGATTTCCCTGATTTTACAAAAGGTAAATGGAAGACAAGAAAACCGATCGAAATAAAAAATGTGTAAAGCCTACATTTTTTGTGCCTACTACCATGACGTTGAAGAAATGTTGAATGATTAAGAATATTTGTAAATATGATCCCTTCCTGAAAATAGTGATGGTTGCATGTGTTGCAACGTGTTTCGTTTTTTTTGCTTTTTTTTATCAGTATCATTTGTATTTTATTGAACAAATGCAGTTGTTTAGGTTGGGGGGGGATTATATTTTTAATTACTTTCACAAACCGGCATCAATAGCATGTTTGTTGGGCGACTTCCTTACACAGTTTTATTTTCTCAGGTTTGGCGGGGCTGTAATCCTTACTGTTTGCTTCGTTCTTTTATGGTATTTGTTTAATCGCAGTATTTACCTGATATCTTCATGGAAATGTTCTTATTTTATGGCATTGCCCTTAGCTGTGGTGTCAATTATGTTCCATTTCAATTTGCTATACCCGCTTGCTGCAACAATATCATTAATTATTGCATTGGTGGTGTTTCTTTTATATTCATCGATAACGGCTAAAAAGAAAAGGGTTGTTGCAGGGATGATCATTGTCCCGTTGTTATATGTCATTGCAGGTTATGCTGTTTATATTTTTGTGATATTTGCTTTATTGCATGAATTGATTGCAGTACGTTGCAATTGGTTAAATTTGGCATATTGTATTGTAATCTTTTTTCTTGTATGTATGTTTCCTTTATTGATGCGTAAGGATTATTACCTTACGGTTGAGCGTGCATATAAATATCCTATCCCTGACGAGATAAAAAAACTGGTGCCCGATTTTGACTATGAGACATTGTTCTCCCTTGATAGTGAGTGGTATTTTAATCACCCGGACAAGGTGATTGAATATGCCCGGAAAACATCATTGAAAACGCCTTATGTCCCCTACTACCAAAATCTCGCATCGGCATCATTGAATAAATTGTCAGATAATTTATCTGCTTATGGAAAGAATGGTGTTGACGGGATGTTTATTCCCTTAGGCAAGCAAATGAATTATATAATCATGACCCTTGGCAATGAACTTTATTATTTTTTAGGGGACATAAATGCTTCAGAACACCTTGCTTTAATAGCTAATACTTTTTCTCCAAGGGGTGAAAGTTCCAGGCTGGTGAAACGGTTGGCAGAAACAAATATACTGAAAGGCGAATATGAAGTTGCTGGGAAGTACCTGAAAATGTTAAAGCAAACAATTTTTTATAGGGGGTGGGCTTATGAAATGGACAAGTATTTGTACAATGAAGAAATGTGCGGCAACTCTGATTGGATAAAACAAAAAAGATCGCAAATGCCCAAAGAAGATCACCTGATTTTAAGGAAGAATTATGTCCCCAATATTATTAACCTGTTAGAAGACCACCTAGACAACCAGGCGGCATTGGATTATTTGTTGTGTTCTGCTTTGTTACAAAAAGATATTGACAGTTTTTATGAGGCATTGCAAAAATATGGTTATAAATCTCCGGGGTTATATCTGCCCTGTAAATATCAGGAAGCACTTCTTATTTATTTTTATACCCACAGGGAAGATAAAAATATTGTTAAATATCATTTTTCGAAAGATGTTTCCGATCGGTTTAAACAATACCAAAAGATACATATACAGACAAAAGGAAGAAGGTATTCTTTAAAAAAGGACTTTGGAGATACTTATTGGTACTATTATAATTTTAGTAATGTGGTTAAAAAAGTAAACTGATGACAATATACCATATAATAGCCATAATTAACAGGGGGATAAAACGTAACATGTGTTTTGCCATACTCTTATGTGGTTTTTCATCATGCAACAAAATCCCCGACAATGTTGCTTTTGCCCAGAATTTTCCTGTCATGTCCCCTGATTATGAGAATATTAGTATCCCCGTAAATATTGCCCCTTTGAATTTTTCGATGAAAGTGGAAAAGATTAGTGTTGCATTGGGATCAAAAGGGGGCAGCATTGTTGTTAGGGGAAAGGATAAAGTGTTTTTTCCAAAAAGAAGGTTTAAAAATTTGTTGCAAAAAAGTGTTGGTGACACAATTTGGGTAACGGTAAGTTCTAGGGTCGATAAAAAATGGACAACATACAAACCATTTTTTTGGAAGGTAGAAGCTGAACCCGTAGATTCATTTTTAACCTACCGTTTGATTGAACCAGGTTACGAAGTTTGGAACAAAGTAGCGATAGCCCAACGAAACGTTACCGATTTTTCGGAGACACATATCGCCGACAACAACCTTCTTGAAAACAGGAACTGCATGAATTGCCATATCCCAAATAAACACAAACCGTCACAGTCGTTTTTTCATATACGTGGTAAAAATGGGATGACTGTTGTCTCTGATAATGAAAGCATGCGTTTTATAAATACAAAGTTAAAAGGTGCGTATTCGAACCTTACTTATGGGAATTGGGCTCCATCAGGAAATCATATTGCTTTTTCAACAAATGTGGTGTTGCCCTCTACCCATACAATACATGACAAGAGGGCTTTTGTTTACGATACTTTGTCGGATGTAATGGTTTTGGACCTTCGAAGGAATGAGGTGTTGCGGTCAGGGCTTTTTACGAAAGAAAATGTATTGGAGACATTCCCTGAGTTTTCGGCAGACGGGAAGATCTTGTATTATTGCTCTGCCCCCAAAGTGGACTTGCCGGAAGAACATAAAAAATTGTTATATAATATTTGTGCCATAGGTTTTGATGAGGCGACAAATACTTTTGACACAAAGGTAGATACGCTTTTTAATGCCCGTGAAAAACAAAAAACCGCAAGCGGATTGAAAGTTTCCCCCGATGGGAAATTCCTTGCTTTTTGCTGTTTTAGTTATGGCACATTTGCTCTGTGGCACAACGATGCTAAAATTTATCTATACAATTTCGGGACAGGGGGCATCAATACCCTCCCACAACTAAATAATAATGCAAATTTTGCCAACTCATACCACAGTTGGTCGAGCAATAGCCGCTGGCTTGCATTTGCTAGCAAGAGAGACAATGGGTTATATAGCAAAATCTATTTTTCATATATCGACAAAAACGGGCATGCGACCAAACCATTTGTTTTGCCGCAAAAGGATCCTGATTATTACGATTTTCAGTTTAAATCGTACAATGTGCCGGAGTTGATGAGAAACAAAGTGCCATTTAATGCTTTTGATATAGTAAAGGCATGTAAGGAAGAGATACCGGAAACCTTACATTATTCTAAAATAAAATAATACCTGTAATGCATATATAGTTAAGCATATAGCTTTGTTTTTGTAGCATTTGCTTGCTTATAGGAGTGTTTTGGGGCGGTAGGTTTTTTATGTTGCAGGCTTAATTGATTGTTTTATGTTGTTTTGTGATTTTCTTTGTTTGTTTTTTGTATTTTTTTTGTTTGTATCGATGTTTAAAATGATTATATTTGAATGTTTCTGATTGAAAATATTGAGTTGTTATGATTGCTGAAGAAAGAAAAAAAATGATAGTCGAGATGTTGAAAGACAACGGCACTATTGGTGTAACAGAAATTGTAGGGAAATTTGATGTTTCGCCTATTACGGCAAGGCGGGATTTGACAGAGTTGGAAAAAAAAGGTCTTTTGGTAAGGACTCATGGAGGTGCCGTAAGGCCTGATGGAAACACTAATAACTTTTTCGATCAGAAAGTAAGCAACAACGAAGAGCAGAAAGAGGAAATATGCAGGATAGCTGCCAAGTATGTGAATGATAATGATACTATATTCATTGATTGCGGATCAACCATTTTTCGTATTTGCAAGTATATTAAGAATGTTAAAAATCTTATTGTCATAACCAATTCGTTGCCTGTTGTTCATGAATTAATGGGGACAAATAACATAAAAATTAATTTAGTTGGGGGCGAGATCGATCAACGGCGTAGGGCTATATATGGCAGGGGTGCGGAAGATTTTATTTCAGGCTATCATGCCGACAAGGCTTTTATTGGTGCAGATGGGGTGTCTTTAGATTATGGCTTAACGTCTTATGACGAACAGGAATCATTGGTTACCAAAGCAATGGCGCGGTGTTCAAGTGAAGTATTCCTACTTGCGGATTCTTCGAAAATTGAGAAAAAATCGTACTTGAAGTTTGCCCCTATTGATATTGTAGATCATTTAATCACCGACTCCGGAATAAATGCGAGATATTCTGACAGATATAAAAAATATGGGCTTCATGTTGTCCTTGATTGATGGCAGCTTGTCCTCTTATCACATATTTAACTGAGACTAAATAAGTAATCCATGAAAAAAGAATCTTTAAGGTTGGCAAAGGGATCTTTACAAATAGAGAGCAAAGCGGTATTGGATATTTGCGATTATCTGGACATAGAAAGATTTGGCAAAGCAGTTTCCGTTTTAAGCATTTGCCCAAAGGTAATAACCTGTGCGAGTGGTTCGTCGGGTATTGCGGCGAAGAAATTTGCCCATTCGCTGTGCTGCATCGAAAGAAATGCCCAGTTCCTTAGCCCGGCGGAAGCCCTTCACGGGGGGATGGGATGTATAAAAAAGGGCGATGCCGTTGTTGTAGTATCACGCGGAGGCAAAACGGCTGAATTACTTCCGGTTATTGAGGTTTGTAATGTAAAAGGTGCAGTCCTTATTGCTATTACCGAAAACATGGATTCGCCCCTGGCAAAAAAGGCGCAGGTTGTCGTCCCCCTGAAAATTGAAAGGGAAAGTGACAAATACAATATGATGGCCACGGCCAGTTTTATTGCCACAGTGGCCCTTTTCGATGCCATGTTGGTTGCGGTAATGGAAGAAACAAATTACAGAAAGGAACAGTTTTCACTTATACACCCAGGTGGCGCTGTAGGTGAAAGGTTAAATAAAATATTATAAAATAGATAAAAATGAATGGAAAAGATTTAAGGATAGAAAAACTATTCAATAAAGGGAAAAATGCAGTAATTGTAGCTATTGACCATGGTATGTTTGACGGGCCAATTCCGGGAATGATAGACATGGAAGGGACAGCTGGCAAAATTGATCCGTGCGTTGATGGCGTGTTGTTAAGCCCGGGAATGCTCAAGCGCATCCGTCCTGCTTTTAATTATAAGGGCGCCCCTATGCCAATTGTCAGGTTAAACTGGAGTTCGGTTTATTGTTTCCACTGGGATTACAACGAAGCCTATTCGGTTTTGGCGCAAACAGTTGAAGAAGCTGTTGCAAATGGTGCTGAAATGGTATTGGCATCATTGACATTACAAACAGGGAGTGAAAAAAATGACACCGAAAACGTTAAAGTGTACAGCAGGTTAGTAAACGATGCGGATAAGCTTGGTATACCAATAGTTGGTGAATATTTCCCTACACATTCCGGTTCTATCTCAAAAGAACAAATGCACAATCAGGTTTTTGCAAGTTGCCGGATATTAAGTGAGTTGGGGTGCGATGTAATAAAAACTTTTTACACGCATGATTTTAAAAAAGTGACAGAAAGTTGCCCTGTCCCTGTTTTCGGCCTCGGTGCGGAAAAGAAACCAACTCAACTGGAAGCCCTTCAGTTGGCAGCTGCTGAAATCGAAGATGGGGCCAGAGGGGTTGTTTTCGGGCGTAACTCGATACAAGTCCCTAACCCTGCCAAATTTCAGCAAGCATTGTGTGATGTGGTGAAGAATGGGGTTCCTCCACAGCAGGCAATTGAAAAATATAGCATTTCAGATTAAAAGGATAATTGCCAATGGGCCCTTCGTTGCAGGGAGGCTTAATTTAAAAGTGTATGTACACACCAAATACTTCATATGTAATTGGCATTGATGCCGGGACTACCTCGGTAAAAGGCATGCTAATGGACAGTAGCGGGAAGGCAATTGTTTCTGCCGGGCAGGAATATGTCCTGGATACAGGTGAAGGCGGAATATGCGAGTTGGATCCTGAAATTTACTGGAAGGTAACCTGCCAGATTATAAAGAAGATAATTTCGGATTCAGGAATTAATGCAGGGAGTATAAATGGCATCTCGTTTTCCAGTCAGGGCGAAACAATAATTCCGGTAGATAACGATGGGGTCCCTTTAAGAAAAGCCATTGTATGGCTGGATAACCGCTCGCAGGATGAAGCGGATGAGATTAAGGAAAGGTTTGGCCGGCAATATATTATGGATGTTACCGGGCAGCCGGAAGTTTTGCCGCTTTGGCCTGCTACCCGTATCCTATGGATGAAGAAGCATGAACCGGATCTGTTTGCCAGGGTAGGCAAGTATCTTTTAGTTGAGGATTATCTTATTTATCGGATGACCGGGAAATATTGTACAGAACATTCACTGGTGTCATCAAGCTTATATTTTGATATTGCCCAAAAGAAGTGGTGGGGGGAGATGCTGGATTTTTTGGGGATTACAGATGCCCGGTTGCCGGAGTTGTATGAATCGGGAAAGCCCGTTGGGGCACTTACTGCAACGGCATCATTGGCAACAGGTTTGGGCACGGAGGCGATATGTGTTGCCGGCTCTTATGATCATCCTGCTGGTGCGATTGGTTCAGGAAACATCAGTAGTGGTGACGTGACGCTAACAATTGGTGCCTCCATGGCAATGTGTGTTGCCATTAATGAGCCTGTTTCCGACCTGTCAATACAACTGCCTTGTCAGTGCCATTCAATTGAAGGTTTGTATTTTTTACTTCCGTACGGACAAACTGCGGGAATGGTCCTTAAATGGTTCAGGGATGAATTCTGCAAACATGAGATTGAAGAAGCAGGGAAAAACAAAAAGGATGCGTTTGATTTGATGATAGAACAGGCCGAAAAAATTGCCCCGGGATCAGAAGGGCTTTTAATGCTTCCCCATTTGATGGGGACAGGTTCTCCTGAATTCAATCCGAATGCAACGGGAGTTTTTGCCGGCATTAAGCTTGGAATGGGGAAAGGCCACTTCATACGGGCTATAATTGAGTCGGTATCGCTGATGATTTTCCACAATCTGGAAACAATGAGGTTGAAAGGGATCAAAATGAATGTTATCCATGTACTGGGAGGTGCATCGAAGAGTAGTTTTTGGAATCAGGTTTTGGCTGATGTAACAGGCCTTCCTGTAGTTGCTCTGGAAAACTCCGAAAATGCGGTTACTGGAGCCTGTCTGCTGGCAGGTGTTGGGACAGGGATTTTTGAGGATCTGGAAAGTGCTTGCCGTACCTCGGTAGAAACAGGTTCACAATTCAACCCAAACGGCAAGGACCACGAATTGTATAAAACGATATATAAAAAGTATGTAAAATTATATGGTTCCCTTGAAGGTTTTTGGAAATAGTTAAAACTAACAGATATGAAACTGATGTTAAAAATAAGTCTGATTCTGACAGGAATGGTTATGCTTAATGGCTGTCAGTCAGTGTCTCAGAAAAATAATAAATCTGAAAATAAACTTGATAAAATGAATGTAATTGAATTAATGAAAAAAAAGATCCTGCTGGATTCTTCGAAAGTTTTGTATGAAAACACCCCTGATGCAAAGGAACTCGTTGAAAAGTGGACAATACATCATAGCGAATGGAAAGTGGAAGACGGATGGCTGATAGGAGAAAACCGTGGGAACTGGCCTGGTATGGCAATTTTGAAACAGGACTTTCCGGGCAATGTCCTGGTCGAATTTGAAGCCCAAACAGTTTCTCCTTCAACCCACGACATAAATGTAATGTGGAACGGGGAGTGGCTTGAAGGTACAGATCAGCGCGGGATAGCTTATGTGGCCGGCCTGCAAGGTTGGTGGACCGGTAAAGTAGGGATAGAAAAATCAAACGATTACAAATTTATGGTCGGGACACCTCTGCTGGATTTCGTGCCTGGAAAACTTTATAAGATACAAGCCGGAAGCATTGATGGGCATTGTTTTATACTGGCCGATGGGAAACTACTGCTCGAAGCAATGGATCCAGAGCCTATTGACAACCAGAAATACACGAAAATAGGATTTGAAGCTTATTGCAGTAAAATAAAAATAAAAAATATTGTAATAAGGCAAATTTGCTGGGAACCTGTGGAAATGAAATACGAGCCTGAATTTTAACCGACTAAATCAATAAAAAGTTATGGAAAGAAAGCTAAAAGTTGGATATGTGTCTTTTGGCACTATGTTTTATGAACCCGACAACCTGAAAATGATCAGCGCAAGGGCTGAGGGCCAATTATTGGATGCAGGACTGGACCTGGTAGTTACTGCCCCTGTTTTTGGAGAAGGCCCAGAGCCTGAAAGGGCTATCAGTGAGTTAAAATCGCAGGAATGGGATTTTCTGTTTATTAACATAATCAACTGGATCGACACCCGTGGCGTTTTCCGTGTGCTGCATGAGTTCCGTAGCGAGCCCATGATCCTTTATAGTTTTGGCGGGTTTACTGACCACAAAGGGGAGTTTGGGAAAAAGGGGACACTTATATCTCCGGCGGCAGGTGCTGGTTCAACTTCTTTGCGTTTCCCTATGGAACAATGGGGGGTTAAATTTAAGTATCTCTTTAATGCCCCTGACAGCCCAATGGATATTGAAGGTATCTTGTCATTTGCCAAAGCTGCTTCTGTGATGAAAAAGTTGAGGAATGCAAGGCTGGGGACTATCGGATATAATGACATGGGGCTGTATTCAACAGGGATCAACCCTACAAAATTAAGGAACCTTATTGGCCCAGAAATTGAAAGTATGGACATGTTACAGCTGCAGCGGAAGATGGATGCCATTCCGGATCAGGAAGTCAAAGATGAAGCAGAAAGGGTTTCTAAAGATTGGGAATACCCTCTTGGCACACCCGAAGAAGGAGTGGTCGAAAAAGCAGTACGTATGTACATGGGGACAGTTGCTTTATGTAAGGAGAAAAATTTTGATACATTTTCGTACAAGTGTGTTGATGGGGTCGACTTGGAAATGGGGCTTACACATGCCGTGCCATCTTCACTTGTGGCCGATGCCGGATACCCATATGTAGACGAAAACGATCTGGGGAACTCGGTAGCTCAATTAATGCTTAAATGGATTTCAGGGAAACAAGTAACATTTATTGAACATTACGAACACCACCCCGAATGGATCATTTTGGGTGAAGACGGCTATTGCCCATCCGATTTTATTGAAGGCAAACCTCAAATAAAAGATATATCAACAGTATTGTTGAAGGGCATTGCCCACTGCTCAAACATGAAAAAAGGGCGCATGACCCTTGCCTGCCTTTCCGAAACACATGAAGGGTACCGTATGCATATTGTTACCGGAGACGCAAAAGAACGCCCTCAATGGGTTGAAATGGGAGTCCCGCTGCCTTCGTGGCCCAGCGTGACATTCTATCCTGATGTACCTGTAAGGCAGGTGTTGGATCATGTCCAATCCCAGCATTTTGCTGCCGTTTATGGGACATATGTCGATGAGCTTGTAGATTTGTGCAAGTTGCTTGATGTTGAGGTTGTGCTGGACACAAAAAATTAGAACAACCCTATGGAACATCAATATAAACCATTGTCACTCCTTTGCCTGATGTTTTTGACCGTTGGGTCAATGTTTGTGATGAATGATATTTTATTGCCTGCGGTATTGGAGTATTTCTCCCTTAGCTATTTCCAGGCAACGTTGATCCAGTTTTCGTTTTACATAACCTATATTATTTGGCCGCTGCCTATTGCATGGATGATCCATAAATATGGGTATAAAATAAGCCTGGTGGTTGCATTGTTTTTCAGTGCCCTTGGTTGTGGGATGGTAGTCCCTGCCAAAATACTTGATTCGTATGCATTTGTGTTATTGGCAATTTTTATTTTATCTACAGGTATAACTATAATAAATGTTGCTGCAAACCCATTTGTCGTTTTACTTGGCGACCCTAAAGGTGCACACATAAGGATGAATTTCGTACAAATGTTTTCCAGGATAGGCTATGCAGTGACCCCTGTACTTGCCACATCGCTTATTTATTCCAGTACAGGTGAATTGCAGTTTCAAAAACCATATGCATTGCTGGCAATTGCAATATTTGTTATAGGTACACTGATATATTTTTCAAAAATGCCTCACATGAAGGCAGAGGATGAAGAAAGGTTTTCTGTAAAAGCTATTTTTAAAGGGACACGCAGTTTCCCTCATCTGTTTTTTGGCATTCTTGCTATGTTTTTTTATGTGGGGGCAGAGTCATGTACAGCAGGCTTTTTCATCCCATACCTCCAGAATTTAGGCTTTACACCCGAAGAAGCGTCAAAATATTATTCGTTATACTATGTCTTTGCTGCGGGGATGGGGCTTGCTGCCGTATTTATATTAAAATATATCAAAGCGCACAAACTGGTGGGTTTTTATGGTTTGGCAATGATTTGTATTTACATATTGGTAATTTTCTTTAACACTGGGCATAACGAATTTTTACTTGCAGGCTTAGGCCTTTTTCTTGGGGTGATGTTCCCAACTCTTTTTAGCCTTGGGATAGAAGATGTAGGTTCATTTTCGGGAAAGGCATCCGCATTGCTGAATTTTGCAATTGTAGGCGGTGCATTTTTCCCTCCCATACAGGGGGCAATTACCGACAGGTTTGGGGTAGAATTGTCATATATTGTCCCATGTGCCTGTTTTGTCATGATTACCATCTATGCATTTTTTTTTACGAAAACGCCAATAATGAATAGAAATCCAGAACAGTACACTTAAAATAAAAATAGATATGTATAAAGGATTAAAAGTAAAACCACCTTTTTTTGAGATTGGCCCTAAAGCTTTTATGTATGGTGAAAGAATGCTAAAACTGGCAAAAGCGGCCGATAAAGCTTCTGCAAAATATGATGTCCGTATAATACTTACACCACAATATACCGACATCCAGATGTTGGCAGAAGAAACAGAGCATTTGCTTGTTTTTGCCCAACACATGGATCCTTTGCCAATTGGCAGGGGGCTTGGATCTGTTTTGCCCGAAGCCGTAAAGGCGGCAGGTGCTGTGGGGGTTATGCTGAACCATGCCGAAAAACCTATGGGCATAGCAGATTTGCGCAATGCGATAAAACGTGCCGATGAGGTCGGCTTGGTATCTATTGTCTGTGCAGATTCTATAGAAGAAGCCTCGGCAATTGCCCATTTTTCTCCCAATATTATTGTTGCAGAGCCTACAGAACTTATAGGGACTGGGCAGACCAGCGACGAACAATATGTAATAGAGACCACTTCGGCAATAAAAAAAATAAACCCAGAAATACAGGTTCTTCCGGCAGCCGGGATCAGGAACGGACAGGATGTATACAAAATGATCAAGGCTGGGGCTGTAGCAACCGGGACAACCAGCGGGATTATGAAAGCCGAAAACCCGGAAGAAATGATGGAAGAAATGATAAGTGCCGTACGTAAGGCATGGGACGAAACCCATTGAGGGTAAGCAATGCTTGTTTATAAACCATGGGGCAGGGTTATGATAAAGATTAATAACGAAGGGCATTAAAAAATTAGTAATAATTAAAAAAATTAAAAATGAAAGTTTACAGAGATTCAATTGAAGTTCAATCAAAAGACCACAGGCCTGATTTTCACAATGTAACAGAAGGTGTTAATAAGATATTGGAAGAGTCGGGCGTTAAAAACGGGATATGCGTTGTTTATTCGCACCATACAACTTGTTCGGTAATGACCCAGGAATGTTCCCATGACCTGAATTACTTCGGACGTGAATATTTGCAACAGGATTTAAACAATATCATGGAAAAGTTAATCCCTACTTGCCGTACAGAGGGGCAATACCTGCACCCTGGGCCAAAACATATTGAGTTTGCGCTTACTTTCCCTGACGAAGAACCTAAGGGCAGCTTAAATACTGATGCCCACCTGCGTTCTGTATTTTTTGGCCGTTCGGAAACAATTGTTATTGTTGACGGGAAATTAGATATGGGCGATTTTGGTTTTATATATTTTGTCGACTGGGACCAAATCCGTGAACGGAAAAGGGTCTGCCAGGTGCAGATAATAGGTGAATAAAACCTATTTGGGTTATGGCTTAACCCAAATGTGTAATTAATGATTAACAATTTCAGGGAGACAATAGTATGATGGCTCATGCTTTGCTCCCTGAAGGGTTTGCTGTATCTTTTACTTTTCAAAGCATACACTCAAAAACAAGCTTAAGGAACATTACTTTGTCTGCAAGGTGGAAAGCAAAAGGGGTTTTTTTTCTGGATAACTGCGCATTTTTTGAACGCAGCGGCACGCTTCGGAGAGATGGGGGCTAAATTGTGATATTTTGGGGTAATAGATTTAAATTCAGAGTATAAATAAGAATAAAATACAGATATTATGAATAACAAAATAACTGCTACAGGGCTGATATTAACTTTCTTAATTGCTTTTTATGGGGATTTGCTTGCTGGTAGGCCCGATTCGTTATGTACCCACCGGATTGAATGGGGTGACAGCGGGGAAATGTTGCCATGGTATAAACCTAAAATTGAAGGGGTAGCATATGACGAGGTAATAAGGCTGGCATCAGTATTCATTAAAAATACTGTCCCTAATGAGCCCAAAACCGGGTTGCCGTTATATTATTTATTTTGTGAGTTCCGGGGCCCGGAATACGACAAAGATTTTTATAAGGGGACAACAGGGAGGACAACTTTGCCTCATAACCCTTCGTGTGTATTTGCCGGTTTTACTGAAAGCCTGGCTGTAAAGTACCGTATTTATTCAGGAGACAACTCTTATTTAGAAATTGTCAGGGGATGCCTCGACCACATGCTTGAACACGGGACAACACCATCGGATTGGGAATGGGCTAATTGTCCTTATTCAAGTTCTTTCCCCGGAAATCCAGGGTACAAAGGGACCGGATATTGGGAATTAGGGAGAGGGGATGGAGAGTATGTTATCGAACCCGACAAAGTAGGTGAAATGGGATATGCTTATCTTCAGTTTTATGAAATAACAGAAGAGGATGTTTACCTAAAAGCAGCCCTTGATTGTGCAGACGCTTTAGCTAAAAATATAAAACCGGGTTCTTACGGTGAATCACCATGGCCGTTCAGGGTTCAGGCAAGAACAGCCTATGTTACAGAAAAATATTGCTCGAATGTATTGCCTGCCGTAAAATTATTTGACGAACTAGAACGAATAAAAGGGGTAGTAGATATTGATGAGGATAAAATAGATAAATATAAGCAAGCCAGGGACAAGGCATGGGAGTGGCTTTTTTCAAAAGAAGGCCCAATGAAAACTTATGTTTGGAAAGGTTATTTCGAGGATGTCCCTTCCGATGAAAATAACGAAAACCGTGTCCAGGTCACCCCTTTGGAAGTTGCACGTTATATCATCGAACATCCTGAATATGACCTGTATTACAAACAGGATGTGGAAGCATTGATAAAATGGTGCGATGGCGTATTTGGAACAGAAGCAGCAGAGGGATACAATGCGCAATGTGAACAGTTGTGGTGTTTCCGTCCTATGGGGAGCCATACGGCCCGATATGCTTCTGTATGTGCAATGTGGTATGCTCTGGATGGAGGAAACGAATGGTACAAAAACGAAGCATTTGAGAATTTTAATTGGGCAACCTACTGTACAAGCAAGCTGGGCTTTGTTTCTGTCGGTACAGGCTGGGCTGGTGCTTGGTTTTCTGATGGCTATGGCGATTATATCAAGCATTTTGTTGATGGTATGGCAGCAATCCCCGAATGGGCTCCGGCCGGTGAAGATCACTTATTGAAATCAACAAGTGTAGTTCAAAATATAAGTTATGGGGAGGATAAGATAAACTATAGTACTTTCTTATCTGAGTCAACCGAGATATTGCGCCTGAAAAGTCTTCCCCGGGAAGTCACTGTTGACAGTAAGATAATTAAACGCAGCAAAAATCCAGATGCCAAAGAAGGCTGGGAATGGGAAGAATTGAAAGAAGGGGGGATATTGCGCATTAAGCATTTAAACGGAAGAGATATTAGTATAGAGAGATGAGGTTATATTGTGCTGTTAGTTTCAAGTTGGCAGTACATAATTTTAAGTTTGTTTCGGGGATCTGTTTTTTTGTGTGTTTCAAGATTACCCTAATGTTATGGCAAAAAAAGTAAAAATATGAAAAGGATTGGATTTATATTAATCTTGGTGTTTTCTGTGATTTTAGGGATTGCCCAAAACGCAGAGAAAATCATGGATCATGAAATTCTACTGAAAGACGGTAAACTTCAACCATGGACGGAATACGACAATATTTTAAGGTGGAGTATCAACTACCTTGAAAACTGTCCTACCTACAAAACGAAATTTGGCAACGACCCACTTTACCTTGTTACTTCAAAATTACATAAAGATGGTTCGTTTTATTACAAACAGAATAATCCTGGCAGCAATGTTTATTGGGGCATGAAAACTTTTATAAAATATTATGCCTACTCCGGAGACTCGGCAGCTTTGTCCCCGGTAAGGAAGCTTATCCAACGAGTTGCTTATTATCATACACCGTCAGATTGGGCATGGCCTGATGTCCCACGTACACAAGATGACACCCCTGATGGTGAATATAACGATGAATGGAGCGGGGTGGATAAAATTTGTATGGTGGCCATCGGCTACTTAGATTATTTTCGGTTTACCGGCAATATTCAATATTTTAATAAGGCAGAAAATATTGCACGTACCATTTTGCAGTATGTCAGTACCGGAGACGAAAAAAAATCACCGATTCCGTTTATGGTCAATCTTAAAACAGGAGAAATACTTGATCCTTATTGTTCAAACATGATCCTGCCTGTCCAGCTATTTGATGAACTCTTGGAAAATGGACTTACCTCGTTGGACAAAAAAGAGGTGAAAAATAAAAGGGAGCTGTTGTGGAAATGGATTCTCGATTATCCAATGAAAAATAATATATGGTCTGGGTATTATGAGGATGTTTCTTCTAATTATACCAACCTGAACCAGCAAAATCCGATGGAAACTGCGCGATATATTTTGGATCATCCCGAAGTTGATCCTGGATATAAAATCCATATCCCTGCATTAATCAGTTGGGTAGAAAACCGTTTCGGGAAGGTAAAACGGTTTGGCGCGACCAGTATAAAAGAACAAGACGGATGTTTCAAAGAGATGAGTAGCCATACGGCCCGTTATGCCTCAATTGTAGCTAAATGGTTTGGCGTTTGCCTGGATAAGAAAGTAAGAGAAGAGGCCCGTGCTTCTTTTGCCCTTGCCACTTATTCAGCATACAACCAATATTCAAGGGATGGACAAGCAATCAATTACACCGGGATCGAGTACATTGAGCCCTGGTTCTCAGATTCATACTGGGACTATTTGCCTCACATCCTTGACGGAATGTCCGAAATGCCGGATATGCTACCTCCCGGAGATGATCATATTTTTTATTCTTCAACTGTGATTACCCAGGTTGCCTATTCTCAGGGGAATATTACATACACTGCTTTTGATAATCAAGGAACCGAGCGTATAAAACTCACCTTTGTCCCCGAAGTATATTCGAATGATAAACCACTCGACAAAAAATACTGGACTTTCGGCAATTTTAGGGGGACAGACAATGTATTGATCATTAAAAGGGCAGGTATTGACCAAATAGAAATTAGAAAAAAATAAAACACAAAAGGGAACAAATTTTATGGCACGAAAAACTTTTACATTTCATGCTAAAAAACTGAACAACGATAATTATTATACCCCGGTCGGCGAGTTTAAACGGTGGGAATTTAGATAGCTCATTGCTGTCTCATAAAGAAATTGACAATGGAGGCTTGTTATGGGGAAATCACCGGATAAAGAATGGGGCGTTACAAATTGGAAACAAACATGATTTATTCCAACAAACAATAAAATTAATTCACACCTAAACTAGTAAAAATTATGAACACCAAGAGAAAATTAGGGCAAAAGCGATTTGTTAAGATAATTGCTTTACAAATTTTGTTTATACTCGTATTGTGTCCTTTGTCCTTTTTTGCCAGGGATGCCTATCGATTATTAGATCACAAATTGGTATTGGACGAACAAGGGCGGCTACTTCCGTGGACAAATTATGACTATATTTTTAAAGGGAGCATGAATTTTATAAAACAATGCCCTACAACTCGTACTATTTATGGTGACGACCCCTTGTTCTTAGTTACTTCTAGCCTTGACACAAACGGGAGGACAGGTAAAAATCAGAACAATCAGGGGGGGAATACCTACTGGGCTGTTGAAACGTTACGGAAATATTACTACTACACGGGCGACAGGGATGCCATTGCCCCTGTCCGCTTACTGCTCGACAGGGTTTTGATGTACCATACACCTTCCGACTGGGCATGGCCAAACGTGCCAAGGACCCAGGATAACAGCCCCGATGGTGAATATACCGATCATTGGTCGGGAGTAGACAAAATTTGTATGGTTGCCGTAGGCTATATCAGGTTTTATAAGCTAACAGGGGAGGAAAAATATCTTGATGCAGCAATAAAAATTGCAGAAACCGTTGCCAAACATGTTGGTCCTGGTGGAAAAATGAAATCCCCCTTGCCCTTCCGTGTTAATCTTGAAAACGGGAAAGTTATTGACTGTTATACTGCGAACATGGTTTATGCAGTAATGATGTTTGACGAATTGATAAAGGGCGGTTATCCTGTCCCTAATAAAGAGTATAAACAAAAAAGAGACCTGATTTGGGGTTGGATACTGGAATACCCAATGAAAGATAATGTATGGAGTGGGTATTACGAAGATGTTAAAACAGATCATGAAAACTATACCCAGCAAATCCCTATGGAGACAGCACGATATATTTTGAATAACCCCGAAATGGATCCTGAATGGAAAACACATGTCCCAGAGCTAATTGACTGGGTAGAAAAACATTTTGGGCAGACAAAACATTGGGGGGCAACAAGCATAAGGGAGCAAAATGTATGTTATGATGAAATGGGCAGCCACACATCAAGATATGCCTCAATTGCTGCGATGTGGTATGGAGTGACAAAAGATTTGGAATATAAAGAGGAAGCAAGGGCTTCTTTTGCAATATCCACGTATTCAACATTTACAAATGCTTCCTGGGGGGATGTGGCAGTTAACCGGACCGGTATTGGGTATGCAAGGCCTTGGTTCTCTGATTCGTATTTCGATTTTTTGTCGCATTTCTTCGATGGCATAGCAACAATGCCAGGACTGGCACCTAATGACAAAGATCACATATTAAATACATCTTCGACAATTACCGATGTCGATTATTCTGACGGGCAGATAGAATATAATACATATGACAATGATGGGGAGGAGTTGATTAAATTGACTTTTGAACCGGAAGTATACGCCAATGGTAAACTTTTGGACAAAGGTAGTTGGAGTTTTGGCGATTATAATGGAGAAGCCAATGTTTTACAAATCCATCGCAAGGGGATAAAACATGTTACCATTAGAAAAAGATGATTGTAGAGAAAATATTTACCATAACTCAATGTTGGAAAGTTGGTATAGTGGAAATTTCTTTAAGGAAGAACAGTTGGGATTTTTCACCAATAAAATTGCAGAAATTGACACCAAAATCAAGCAACTCGAACAAATGAAAATCCGTTTAGGAAAGGTAGTGAAGTCAATTAAAGAAGGAAAATGCTAACCATCCCGATAAGCAACAGGCGACACGCCCACAATGCGTTTAAAGTATTTTCCGAAAAACGATTGCGAAGGAAAATTCAGTTCGTCGCTAATTTGCTGAATGGTTTTATCGGTCGATTTCAGAAGCGATTTGGCATCGTGAATAACGTATTCTTTTATCCATACGACAGGCGATTTACCACTTTTTTCTTTGATTACTTTCGACAGATGTTTTGAACTCATACAAAGCTCATTGGCATAAAAATCTAAACTACGTTCCTTTTTGTAATTTTCCTCAACCAATCGGATAAAGTTATCAAACAGAACATCGTATTTGTTTTTTAACACATTAGAACCCTGTACTAAATGAAGCCCATACCCCAAGCCATAAAACAAAGCCATCGTGTAATGTTTTATAATATTTATTTTGTAAGGATTATCCTTATACGACAATATTCGTTTTACTGTATCAAAGTAATGAAACATAGCCTGCAACTCATCTTCGGTAAGATTAATAACAGGAGCTTCTCTCAACGACATAAAGACAGGAACTCTTTCTTCGATCTTTAAACTTTGTAAAAAATCAGACGACATAATAATCACCAATATCGAAAAATCCTCACTCACCTCATCGAATTGCACAATACTGTCGGTCAACATCACAATTAAGCAAGGTGCACATACTTTGGTTGGTTTTAGATTTATGGTTCCTTCGGCACTTCCCTTTAAACAAATTGCTACAGAAGTTGCCTCTATCCGAAACGGAAATTTCAGATTCGAAGGAATTACAGGATTTTCCAACAATGCAATATCATCGGTAACAACTTCGCTTTGTGCCTCATTTATCACATTGCGCCAATTATGTAAAGAAAAATCTGCTCCCATAACGAAATACTTTCTTTAAAAGTAATCCAAACACTCCAATCTAAAGCATTTTTATTTAGAAAAACAATAAAAAATAAGCCAAATAGTCCAACATTAAAGAATTATTGCCCTTTTAGAGCAATGCTGTTACCTATACTTTTGTCGCTAACAATATTTTACAAACAATTCGGTATGCTTACAAATACTGTTACAATTGATTCGGCTCGAACAAACCATCTCGAAAAAATGAAAAAGAAATGGATTCGCATAATAAAGCAAGTTAACAATCCTGAAACAATTTGCGTAGCACTTAGTTGCGGATGGTGTTTGTTTATACTGTTGCTTTTGTGGCTTATTTTCAAGAGTATGCCTTATGGCAATTAGCTATTTCGCACAATACCCTCATCGTTTTCACAAAAAAAGATTCAGAATAACATAAAAATTTAAAAAAAATGAGAACAATTAAAATTTTAGGATTATTGGTATTTCTTACAATCACTTCACATTCTTTCGGACAAAATTTATTGAGTAATCTGTTTGAACGAGTGCATTTTGGCGTAAAGGCAGGTGTTAACTACAGCGACTTTGTTGATGCCGATTTTAACACCGATGGACTAATTGGATTTCACGGAGGTGCTGTTGTTACTTTCGACATAACCGAACGACTTGCCATTGAAGAGGACTTCCTGTTTTCAACTCAAGGTACAACGCTAAAAGGCGATTTACGAGACGAAGACATTAAGTTGTCCTATTTAAGCGTACCCGTTTTGTTTCAGTACCACACCAAGATGGGCCTATACCTTGAAGCAGGACCGCAGTTTAGTATGCTTATCGACGATTACGATGGATTTGATACAGATTTCGCAAAGAAAATTGACTCGGGCATTGTCGGAGGAATTGGTTATCGTTTTAACAACGACGGTTCAACACGAGGTTTAGGAATTGGCGTACGTTACTATTTGGGATTAAGTAAAGTGTGTGATTTAAGTTCTTCGTCGTTCGACAATACCGATTTTAAACAAGGCGTAGCGCAGGCAAGTATTTCGTATGTTTTTTAGGGAATATTCTCATTAAAGTTGTCGGACGGCTTTTATTCATCGTAAAGTCGTCCGATATAACTACTTCTTTCTTCCTCGCTTCTCAAACTTCGACCCTAAAAGGTTATGAACGGAAGAAATAATCGGTATCCCCATCAGGATATAGGTGGCTATTTGAGGCGAAAAAAGTGACAAAATAATAACCATACCAATTGCACCCAGTAACAAGAACAACGGAATCCAAGAGAGTTTGGGTTTAACGCCCCGTTTTTGCAATCGCTGGTGAAACTGTTTAATGTCTTCGTGTTCGCTTTTCTGCAATACAAACCGAAATGTAAATCGGTTTTTGGATATGGTCATAATAAGTGCAAATAAGTTTTAGGTAACATCATGATATATATGAGTTGTCAATCCTTATTTCCTCCCCCTTTGCTAATAATAGCCCTTCTATTGAACACCTCCACGATTTTTCTGTCATTCCCTGATAAAATGTCATCTTCGGAAAAACTTGTAAACAGGATATTTTGATTTTTAACACGGCTGTAATCATATGTGATATAAATTGTGCCGTCACTTGTTTGTTGCCCGTCTGGGTATGAAATCCCCGTCCTTTCATCAAGGAGCAGGCCATTAGACCAAGAACAACCATCGTCTTTTGAAATAAATGCCATAAGATGCGAACGTGCTGTTTTCATGTCGATAGGTCCGTGTTTTACTAACAACAGATGTCCTGAATTTAACCTTTGTATAAAAAAACGCGCCGATGTGTGCTGTATGCGCGATTGGATTAAAGGAGACCAGGTATATCCCTTGTCGAGGGAAACACTTTCTCCGATCCCGTATTTTGTGCGGACCAGCATCCAAAGGGTCCCATTGTTTCTTTCCACAATCATATGTTTATCATAATCCCTAAATTTATCAGGGACATTAACAGCTCCACGTTCCTGCCATGTTTGCCCCCCATCGTCAGAAACAATTACCTTTGCGCTGTTGTCATTGTGCCTCCATGTTGATACCGGCAGTATCCATTCTCCGCCGGAAAGTACTATTGGTTTGCACATCATAACCCCATCGGTCAAGCGGACAGGTTTGGTCCATTCCGGCACTGCCTTGTCCGGTACTGATGTTTTTAGCGACCATACCCCGATAACCTTATAGTCATTTTTTGTTGCTTGCGCCCAAAACACACGTAGTTCGCCGTTGGGATCAATCCAAACCTCTGGGTCAAAAGCCCTTACCGTGCCCTCTTTGTCGGGATCGATAATCAAAACCTCCTCCCATGTTTTTCCTTTGTCTCCGCTAGTGGCAAGTACTACATAATTATTCAGGTCTTCCGATGGGGTTGGCCCAGTATACCAAACACTCCACATTCTTCCCCCAGGGCTGATTGCCAAACTTGGGATGCCTGTAAATTCGCGGTTTTCAGCCAGATACCTCCCCTCGAAATCGGATTTTAAAATAATTTTGGGGGGATTTAAAAATGAGTTAGGATCGTATTCCTGTGCCCTGGAGATTGAAAATAATGTTAAGCATAATAATAGGGCTGATAATTTTTCTTTCATTTAGTTTATGTTTATTTTTTTATTGGTAGCTGTTTTTTTAGGCTAATAATCAGTTTCTGTGGCAAGATAGAAAAATGATTTAAACCCATTAGATTTTACTGTCATTAATTTTTGTGCGTTTTTATGAGGTGAGGAAACTGGTAGGGTTTTTAATTTTTATGAAAAGTAGTTGAAAAGAAAAGAGGGTAACCTCTGTTACCCTCCACCTTACCAAATCTATATTCGTAACCAAACCTGTTGAATTGTTACGGTAATGATACAGAACAGTTACAATGTACCCTACCTTTTTATCCATTTTTTTCATTTTTTTTAGCCTGACTACAGAAAAACATTCTCCCCTCCAGAACATCCAAAACTGTAATCCATTGTTGCACAGGTCTTATAGTTTTAGGTTTTTTTTAAAAAACTAAAACCAAAAAAACGGCAAACCGTCTGCAAAAAAGTCCAATTCTTCTATTTTGTTTAATTTATAAATAAGGTTTATCTTTTATTTGGGACAAATAATTACAAAAAAGCCATGAAAACAAAAGCTATTATCCTTATTTTTTCAATCCTGGCACCTTTTATATTGAAGGCACAACAAAACGATGCCGCAAAGCAATGGAGTTTGTCGGATTGTATAGAATACGCAAAGGAAAAGAACATCTCAATCAAAAAATCGGAGATTTCGCAACAACAAAACCAGTACAGCCTAGAACAAAGCAAGGCAAACATGCTTCCCACACTTTCGGGTTCGGCAAGCACTACATTTTCGTGGGACAAAGAAACCCTTACCGAAAACAACAGCTTTGCCAACCGTTCGCGCTCCAACAACACAAGTTTCTCGCTTAATGCCGGCATGACCTTATTTAACGGGCATAAAATAAAAAAACAGATAAGCCAGGCAGAGGCCAACCTTAAAAGCAGTGAATACGGCACTCAGGCGCAGGAAGAAGAAATTGAGTTGAGCATACTCAACGCTTACCTCGAAATATTGTACGCTAAAGAGAACATCAAAAACACCAAGCAACAAATCGAAGCCACACAGGAAGAAATGGCGTTGGCAAAAGAAAGGATGGACATAGGCGTTATTTCAAAATCGGATTATTTGCAGATAAAAGCAGAGCTGGCATCAGAAAATTCAACGCTTGCCGATTACGAAAGCACACTGACAGTCAATAAAATCACTTTGATGCAGCTCATGGAGATGCAAGTGGCAGAAGGTTTCGACATAGTTGACCCAAACATAGAAGGGCAATTGCTTGACATCGAAAAAGAAGGCGCATCAGAAGTGTACAAACAAGCCTTGGAAACAAAAGCCATCGTCAAACAAGCGGCATTGACCGTTGAAAGTTCAAAATACGACATAGGGATTGCCAAGGCGGGCTATTACCCTTCAGTGTCGTTGTCGGCAGGGGTAAGCTCCGGGTGGTCCGACCAAATAAGCGGCTACTCGTACAGCGAACAACTCACAAACCAGTTCACACCAAATGTGGGGTTGAGCGTTTCCATCCCTATTTTCCAAAACAAAGAAGCAAAGATAAACGTGGCACAGGCAAAACTGTCGGTTGCCGATGCAAAACTTGACGAAATAGACACAAAAAACAACTTGCGCAAAGAAATTGAACAGGCATGTGCCGACCTTTCATCCGCAAAAGTTCAATACGGGGCAAGCCTCGATCAATACGAATCGGCCAACGAATCGTACGATGTTGCCGTTGAACAATATAACGAAGGGCTGATAAACTCGGTAGATTTTTTAAGCATAAAAACCGACAAAATAAAAGCAGAAAGCAGTTTGCTGCAAGCCAAATACAATTTAATATTCAGCAATAAAATTGTTGATTACTACAAAGGAGAAACATTAAAATTTTAAAAAATAAAACCATGAAAAAAAGAAATTTATATATAATAATTGCAATTGTATTGATTGCAGGTGGGTTTGCCGCATACAAGCTTATGTCGGGCAAAGAATCCAAGATAAACATCGAGACCGACACAGTGAAAAGGGCGACCATAAGCAACACGGTCACTGCAACAGGCACGCTCGAGGCCACCACAACAGTAGAAGTAGGCACACAGGTTTCGGGCCGCATAGAAAAACTTTATGCCGATTATAATTCACAAGTAAAAAAAGGACAGCTTTTGGCACGGCTAGACACCGAGTCCCTGGAATCGACCCTGGAATCGAGCAAAGCAAACCTCGATCAGGCACAGGCTGAGGTAGATTACCAAAAAGCAACTTACGAACGTTATAAAAAATTGATTGACAAGAAATTGATTGCACAGGCAGATTTTGATCAAGTTGAATGCAACTACAAAACAGCCGTAGCTAGTTTAAGCCAGTCGAAAGCAACTTACAAAACCAACAAAACCAACCTTGGTTATGCCTACATATATTCGCCAATAGACGGCATTGTTTTGGAACGCGACGTTGAAGAAGGCGAAACCGTTGCCGCCAGCTACGAGACCCCTACCCTGTTCACAATTGCCAACGACTTGACGCAAATGGAAATAGAAGCCGATGTTGACGAAGCAGACATAGGGCAGGTAAAAGTTGGGCAACGGGTAGAGTTTAATGTTGACGCATTCCCCTACAAAACATTCGAGGGGACGGTAAAATCTATTTACCTGAGCGGCACAGAAGACGAATCGGTAATTACATACACTGTAATTATTACCGCCCCAAACCCCGACAAATTGCTGATGCCACAGATGACAGCAAACGTCACATTCTATGTTACGGAGAAGAAAGACATACTTGTTGTGCCAAACCTAGCCTTGGAATTTTCGCCGGACCCGGCAACTATGGCATTGTTCAAAGAATTGCACCCCGAAGTGCAACTGGAAATGCCAAAAGGGGAAAGCGAAAAACAGGTGTGGGTAAAAACAGACAACAAAATTTACCCGACAACTGTTGAAGTTGGGGAAACCGATGAAATCAACTACGAGCTTTTGTCCGACGGCTTAAAAGAAGGGACTGCCCTCATCACATCAATGGAAGCGACAAAAGCATCAAAAGGCGCAGAGCATGAAGCAGCAAGGAGCCCTTTCATGCCAACGCCTCCGGGAGCGAAAAAAAATAAAAAGTAAGCCATGGGAAGACAAATAATAAAGGTAAGCGACCTGAAAAAAGATTTTTACGTTGGCGAAATCACCGTCCATGCTTTGCGCGGCGTAAATATCGAGATTGAAGAAGGTGAATTTGTGGCCATCATGGGGGCCAGCGGGTCCGGGAAATCAACAATGCTGAACATTTTGGGATGCTTGGACCAACCTACTGCCGGCAAATACGAGCTGGACGGCGTTGGCATGGAAAGCATGAACAAAAACCAACTGGCAGAGTTGCGCAACAACAAATTGGGGTTCGTGTTCCAATCGTACAATTTGCTGCCAAGGACTACCGCGCTTGAAAACGTTGAATTGCCGTTGTTCTACAACAGCAAGGTAAAATCGAAAGAACGCCGGGAACGTGCAAAAAACGCACTTGAAGCAGTTGGGCTGGCCGACCGTATGCACCACATGCCCAACCAAATGTCGGGCGGGCAGCAACAGCGCGTGGCAATTGCGCGCTCGTTGGTAAACGACCCACGGGTAATACTCGCCGACGAGGCAACAGGAAACCTTGACACACGCACGTCTTACGATATAATGGAACTTTTCCAACGCCTAAACAACGAGGGCAAGACCATAATTTTCGTAACGCACGAAAGCGACATCGCCCGCTTTATGAAACGTAACATAGTGTTCAAAGACGGGCTTGTCGTGAAAACAGAAATGGTAACCGACCGTTTCGATGCAAAAAAAATGCTGGCAGAACTCCCGGTTGACCAAGACGTAATTTAAATCCTGCACCATGAATTATACAAATACATTAAAAATATCGGTCAATGCCTTGAAAAGAAACAAGTTCAGGGCATTCCTCACCATGCTGGGCATAATTATCGGCGTAGGGTCGGTTATTGTGATGCTGGCAATAGGGCAAGGTTCGAAACAGAGCATCAGGGAAGAAATGTCGTCGATGGGCACAAACATGATTTTTGTGCGCCCCGGCGATGACCGCCCCGGCGGGGCAAGGATGAGCAGCAGCGAAATGCAAACGATGAAACTGGTTGACGTTGAAGCAATAGAAGCCAGTTGCACGGCCATTAGCGCAGTTACCCCAATGGTCAACTCAAGCGGACAAGTGGTGAAAGGCAACAACAACTGGCCATCAACTATTTATGGGGTAAACAACGATTACCTCAGCATACGTAAATACGACATTGAAAAAGGGAGGAATTTTACGGAAGACGAAGTAAAAACTTACGCAAAAGTATGCCTGGTCGGGCAAACTGTTGTAGAAAACATATTTCCCGACGGGAGCAACCCAATTGGACAGACAATACGTTTTGGCAGCATCCCCTTGAAAATAATCGGCATCCTCGAAGAAAAAGGGGAAAGCAGTATGGGACAAGACCAAGACGACTTGCTTATTGCGCCCTACACCACCGTGCAAAAACGTATCTTGGCAATCACCTACATACAAAGCATCTATGCTTCGGCTGCTTCGGAAGAACAAAACGACGAAGCCATCGAGCAGATTACGCAGGCAATACGCACGTCGCATAAAATAAAAGACGGCGACGGGGACGATTTCTCCGTACGCTCGCAATCCGAAATGGTTGAAACATTCACCTCTATAAGCGACATGATGACTGTTTTGCTGGGGGCTATTGCCGGGATTTCGTTGCTTGTGGGCGGCATTGGCATTATGAACATCATGTATGTTTCCGTTACTGAACGCACGCGCGAAATTGGGCTTAGGCTCTCGGTAGGGGGAAAAGGCCGCGATATTTTGACGCAATTCCTGATAGAGTCGATCCTGTTGAGCGTTACCGGGGGGATAGTCGGCATAATACTGGGGCTGGCGACCTCAAAAGTGGTTTCCTCGTTGGCAAACTGGCCAACGGTAATTATGCCAACGTCAATTGTCCTTTCATTTTTAGTGTGTACGGTAATAGGCGTGTTTTTTGGGTGGTACCCTGCCCGCAAAGCGGCAAGCCTGAACCCAATAGACGCACTTAGGTACGAATAGGGAGATAAACAAAAACCAAAAACTTGCTTTTGGGGCAGTTCTTGGTTTTATGGCTAACTTTGTTCACAAAATATTTTTCATGAAACTGACCAGCGCAAAAAAGAAATCTATACCTGTAACCTTGCATGTTTCAGCCTGGCTGATCCTCGTGTTCTTGCCCCAAATAATAATTAACAAATATTGGGGGAACAATAATTTTGTGGCATGGGGATTTTACATCAGTGCGGTGATATACGGAATGGTTTTTTACCTGAATTACCTCTGGCTGGTGCCGCGTTTTTATTTTAAAGAAAACAAATTGTGGTTTTTTGTTTCTGCCACAATTACTATTGTCGCCTTCTATTTCTTGCTGGTGTACGCCAACAAAACAATGCACGATCCCGAGCGCGACAAACAAATTGCGGAGGCATTCAAGAAATTGGCAGACAAAAACATAATACCCCGTCCGCCAGTGAGGCAGTTACAAACTTATTATTATGCCTTGCTGTCGGTAGTGGTGACCGGTTTTTCGGTTGGGCTGAGGGTTATTGAGCAGCACGCCGCAAGCGAAAAGAAACAAAAAGAACTGGAAAAGGAAAAACTCAATTCGGAACTGGCATTCCTGAAAAACCAGATAAGCCCGCATTTTTTCTTCAACACGCTCAACAATATTTATTCGCTCATTGAAGTGAGTTCGGCAGATGCACAGGAAGCCGTAATGAAACTTTCGAGGATGATGCGCTATTTGTTGTACGAATCGGAAAGCGGACAAACACCGCTGCACAACGAAATAAATTTCATGAACCATTACATAGATTTGATGCGTTTGCGGCTGTCAAAAAAAGTAGATTTGAAAGTGGAGTTGCCATCGGGCAAAAACAATATGCAAATCCCCCCACTCCTGTTTATTTCTTTTGTTGAAAATGCGTTTAAGCACGGGGTCAGTTACCGCGAAAAGTCGTTCATACATATTTCGATGAAACTCGAAGGGGAAAAAATATTGTTCACGTGCAAGAACAGCATTGGCAGGGCTGCCGACCGTGAAATAGACAAAAACCATTCGGGCATAGGCCTGGAGAACGTACAGAAACGGCTAAAACTGCTGTTTCCCGAAAGGCACAAACTGAACATAGAAAAAAAGGATGGGCACTTTAACGTTTTTCTTGAAATTAACCTGACAGGTAAATGATTCAAGATTCATCTAATGACTATCCTTTTAGGCTACAAGTAACCGGATGAACTAAATACACCAATAAAAAGACACGACATGATACGGACAATTGCCATAGACGACGAACCCCTTGCCCTGCAACTTGTTGAAGGATATATTAAAAAGACACCGTTCCTTGAAATGGTTGCTTCTTTCGACAACCCGCTGGACGCAATGGACTTTTTGGGCAACGAAACGGTTGACCTGATTTTTTTGGACATCCACATGCCCGACCTGTCGGGGATTGAGTTTACGCGCATTCTTAAAAATCGCCCAAAAATTGTTTTCACCACGGCTTATGAAAAATATGCGCTCGAAGGTTTCAAGCTCGATGCGGTTGACTATTTGCTCAAACCGTTCAACTACGAAGAATTCCTTGCCGCAGCACAAAAAGCGCAAAAACTGATAGGGCTTGAAAACGTTGCCGCACATAAAATAGAAGCAAATAACGAGTTCCTTTTCCTCAAATCGGAATATAAAATCAGGCGAATAAACTTCAACGAGATAAAATACATTGAAGGGCTGAAAGACTACGTTAAAGTTTACCTACAAAACGAGGCCAAGCCAATACTTTCGCTCAACTCGCTAAAGGCAATGGAGGCAAAACTCCCTTCCGCAAAATTCATGAGGGTACACCGTTCTTTTATCGTAAACCTCGAAAAAATAAACACCATTGAGCGCAGCCGGATTGTTTTCGGCAAAACCTACATACCCGTGAGCGACCAATATAAAGAAAAATTCCAGCAGTTTTTGGACAATAATTTTTTATGACATCTGAGGATTGCCCCGCTTCCCTATTATTTCAAAAAAAAATGAATAATCTGATGGAATTTTGTAACAATTATTAATTTGCCTGTCTAATTGGGCAAACAACCAAAAGATATGAGCGCTTGTCAAAAAAAAATGACGGTACTTATTTTTTCATGGCCTCTGCCCTTAGTTCCTTGGGCATTTTTTCAATTGCATAACGCAGGGCGGTGCGGGGCATCACTGCTTTTTTTGACATAACATAGTCGAAAACTTCTTTTTCAAAAGCCTGGCTTGCCGCTTTCAACATCCACCCGTAACCTTTTTGTACCAAATCGTCATTGTCAAGGAGCAAAGTGTCTGCAATTTCAAAAATGTCGTTCAGGAACATCCCTTTCCGTGCCGGGATTATCAGGGTAACGGCAGAAGCCCTCTTTGCCCAACGGTTAGGCGATTTTGCCCATTTCTTTAATTCTTGTACGAACTCCGGGTACATCGCCACAAACGAGCCCACAGTATGGTTGCACAAGGTGTCGCAGTCGGCCCAGTTGTTCACATATTTGTCCACCCAACGTCCAAAGGTTTCAAAGTCGGACGGTTCATATTTTTTGTGCAGGGCTTCGGTAAAAATACATGCAACAAAAGCCTCTTCAAGGTATTTTGATTTCCAAAGTTCTTCGCATATTTCAAAAATCTCTTGTTTGCCGCACCCCTTTATTTGCTTGTAAAAAGCTTTGCCAATTTTGCGTACATCTGCACTCCTCACCCCATGAACAAGTGCTTGTTCCCCTTCTTTAAAGAAACGCTTTGACGATTCAAGGGCCTTTTCGTCAATGCTTTGTTGAAGGGCTTTACGGATTTCTGCTATTATTTTTTCTTTCATTGTTTTGTTTTTTTCATGATATTCTCAAACCGTGTATTGCTTATCGGGTGGTGGCTGATAATTTCTCCGTTGTAAATGATGCAAAATGCACCAAATGCACAAGGTACGTTTTGGGCTTCTTCCGAACAGCTCAAATCGATTAAATTTGCTTTTAAATTGAATTTCCGTTGTGCTGTTTCGATGATCCCGTTCACGTTTTTCTCGGTATAAGGGCATTGTGCAGAACGTATGATGGTTAGCCCGTCAGCGTATTGAGATAAATTGGCAAGGGCATCGTGTTTGAAAGTTGGGCTTGGAGCATTCCCGATAAATTTCAAGGCTAATAATTCAAAATCCGGTTTTGCTTTGTCAACAACCTCAAAACCGAGTTTAAGAAAGATGGCTTTGCCTGCCATGAACGAGCCTTTGCGGGCAACAACTGCCACGCCATTTTTGCCTTGCTCCTTGGCATCGGCAATACACTCCTGGATAAGCGAAGATGCAAACCCTTTCCCTTTATACTCTTTTTTGAAACCTATAAATACGCAATGTACAAACAAATATCCGTTGGCATTTACAGGACGGTGGGCATATTCGCCGGGCAAATATTCCAACATCCCCTGATAGCCGCCTGTTTCCGATATCAGGGCTTTTATCCTTAAACCTTTGGGGTATAAATCGTTGAACCACGCTATTTTGTTTTGCAGTTCTTTGTGCTTCTTAACGTCTTTGTATCCGCACACGCCGTAGCCTGCAATGTTTTCGGGCGTTAGGTCGATGATTGAGGTGTCGTTGTTCATTTTTTTAGCCGTGATTTGTTGTGTTTATGATTTCCATTTTTTATCCCTTCCCCAAAAACTATATTTCGTCAATGATGTGCAAACAAATATACGTTCAAATAATTTAAAACGCATTAACCAATGAACTATCCTATAGCAAATTATTATTATCGGCACAATTAAAACCGATTCAATTAAAGATAGGATGTTCCTATTTTGTAGCCATTGTATGTCTTTAAATAACTGGTGCGCAACAAAGCCAACAAGCAGCGATGTAAAAACACAGATTAACACAATAAAACCATGTGCAGTTTCTATGGCTTGCTTGGGGCAAAGGTTCATACATTGCATACAACTTTCGCATTTAGAGGTCCAAAATTTACGGTCGTGAATGGTTTTTATGGCCTGTACAGGACATTTTTTTTCGCACAACCCGCAGTTATTGCAAGCCGATGAGGCTATATATGATTTCGAAAAGAAAAACCTCCCGACCAGTATATAAAGCACCGAAACAAACGAGAATACACTATCAAAAAGAATATTCCGGAGATTAATGGCACTAAGGCTTCGATTGCCGGAAAGTATTAATTGTGCAAATTCCCGCACTTTGGGCTCGTTCCATTGATAAAGGAACCTCACCCCTTTTTCCCGGACAGCCGGGTGAATAGAAATCCAATTTGAAGGCAGATCAACAGAATACAGCCCAACAACATTATAACCCTTTCTTTTTAGGATTATAGATGACCAATAATGCAAAATGCCGTTTATCCCTCCCAAAACATTTTTGCCAATCCGTAACCCGGCCCGCGTGTTTACCACAAAAACAGCACAATTGTCTGATTTTGGGAAATGGCGGATGAATTGCCGCATTATTTTCGGGAAATGAAAGCCGTGTGTCGGTGCAATAAAGCCAATAAATGTATTTTTGCCAGGAGGCTGTATGTTTCGCCGTTGCGATTTTGCAATGTCGATAACATCACAATCTATACTTGATTTTTTTGTTTCATCAGAAATCCACAAAGCAGTATTCCGGGCATTTCCTGTGCCGGAAAAATAGTAGATTGTGATCCGATCTGGTAGTTGGTCCTCTTTTGACATACTTTGTTTTGTGGTTGTTAACATTTGTATGGGCAATAGCGGTGAATGCTATTTTAAAAAGCCTGTATCCTTCCTGTGCTTCTCCATCGCATGAAAGGAAAATCAAGCACCCCGCCGGCTACTGCCCATACAGTATAATAATATTTATTCCCCTTCAAAAGGAGGCATGATGTCATCTCCTGCCCGGTCAATGCCCCTGTCCATTTTGTCCCCCATTTTCCTGTCCATACGGAAACCTTGGGGGTCCCTTTCGCCGTCAAAGCGTTTGCCCTTAAAACTGTCGAATTTAATTAATTGTTCTTCGGTCAGCAATTTTCTTATTTCCTGGTGTTTGCTTGCCCTTATTTTTGCCATTTCTGCCTTTACCTCAGACATTTCGTCAATGTTCTTGTAAATTGCCCCCATGTTTGCCTTGTCGGCAGTAGTAAGGGTTTGTTGGTGGGCCTCCATTTCTCGCAATTTGTTCCTCAAGGGTTTTATTTCTTTTTCTGTTTCAACCTTTATTTTTTTTATTGCTTCCTGTTGCTCCTCCGTGAAGAAGTTGCCTGCCTGTCCACGTGGCCTAAAGTCCGGGCGCATTTGCATCTCGCCCTTTTTGCCAAATTCTTTTCTTGTTTCGTTTTTCTGGGCAAAAGCTACTGCCGATATTAAAACCGCAACAACTATAGCAATGCCTAAAATTTTCTTTTTCATGTCTTTTGAATTTTAAATTAAACTAATTTTCATGTTTGCCTTTTCGACTTTATAAAATTAAAATGGTTTAACTTGGCAAAGGTTTTAACGAGCTTTAACAAAAAATATGATGGATTGGTGAAAATTATTTAGCGATGGATTGGGTTTAATAATATTTAACGTAATGAAAACCAAAAGGAGAAGGCGGATATAGGGTAAGTTTTTATATTTTTGGCAAATTATTTTAGTGAATTTCTGGATTTTAAACGTCCAGGTTATAAATGAAGACGAGATGAATAGGAAAAGATTTTTGACAGGAACGGCAATTGTTGCTGTGATAGGGCTGGTGTTTTTCAGTTTCACACAAGATCAGAGGAATTTTGAAATTGCAAAAAACCTGGATATTTACCATACCCTTTTTAGGGAGTTGAACATGTTTTATGTTGACGACATAAACCCGAACAAGCTTGTAAAAGAAAGTATAGACGACATGTTGATGTCCTTAGACCCATATACAAATTATATTTCGGAAGACCAGATTGAAGACTTTCGCTTTATGACCACTGGCGAGTATGCTGGCATAGGCGCATTAATAGGCAAACAAAACGGGAAGGTCGTCATTTCTGAACCTTACGAAGGGTTTCCTGCACAAAAATCGGGGTTGAAGGCAGGCGACATTATTTTGGAAGTCCAGGAAAAGCCAACAGAAAAAATGACTACGCAAGACGTGAGCAACCTGTTGAAGGGCCCGGCAAACAAACCCGTGAAAATCAAACTGCAAAGGCCCGGTATGAAAAAACCTTTTGAGGTAAATGTTGTGCGCGAGAAAATATCTATCGATCCAGTACCTTATTATGGGATGCTTGATTCAAAAACTGCGTACATCCGTTTCACCAATTTTACCGCCAATTGCAGCGAAGATGTAAGAAAAGCTTTCTTGGAACTAAAAAAGGACAAGCCCAGCTCATTGATCCTGGATGTCCGTTCTAACCCAGGTGGGCTTTTGCAGGAAGCAGTAAGGATTGTTAACATGTTTGTGCCTAAAGGCGAGGAGATTGTCAGCACCCGTGGTAAAGTAAAACAATGGGACAAGGTTTACAAAGCCACCGAAGAGCCAATTGACACGACAATAAAGATTGCAGTGTTGGTAAACAGCAACTCTGCTTCTGCTTCCGAGATAGTTGCCGGGGCAATGCAGGACCTTGACCGCGGGATAATTGTAGGTACCCGTACTTTTGGGAAAGGCTTGGTGCAAACCACCCGCGACCTGAGCTACAACACAAAACTGAAAGTCACAACAGCCAAGTATTATGTGCCTAGCGGAAGGTGCATACAGGTACTTGACTATTCGCACCGCAACGAAGATGGCAGCGTGGGGCATGTGCCTGATTCGCTTATTTCGGAATTTACAACAAGGCATGGGCGAAAAGTTTACGATGGGGGTGGGGTAGTACCTGATCTCAAGATAGAGGCAAGCCCGTTGAGCAACCTGAGCGTGGGACTGATAACAAATTTTTTAATATTCGATTTTGCAACTAAATATTCAAGCGAAAACGAGTCTATACCTTCACCTGAAGATTTTGTGGTTACCGATGACATATATGGACAGTTTAAAGCTTTCGTAAAAGAAAACAGTTTTGAATACGACTCAGAATCAAAAGAAATATTCGAAAAGTTAAAAGAATCGGCAAAGGGTGAGAAATACTATAAAATTGCGGAGAAAGAGTTTGAAGCCTTGCAGGTAAAACTTGAACCAAACCTCGAAAAGGACTTGGACGGATTTAACGATGAAATAAAGGAATTGTTGGAGGACGAAATTGTTTCTCGTTATTACTACCAAAAAGGGGCGATACGTGCCGCTATTAAAGACGACAAAGGCATTGATGCCGCAATTGAAGCATTGGGGTCGCAAACGGCTTATGCTGCCTATTTCGAACCGGGGACGGTTATTAAAAAGAATTAGTGCCAAGTCGAAAGTAAAGGTCAAAGTATAAAAGTACTGTTGCTGTTTTATGGTTGGGGTATTGGGTTGGTAATCAGCTATATCTTCATCATCCGGTCGATCTCGCGTTTAGCGTCTTTCTGTTTAAGGCTTTCACGTTTGTCGTACACTTTCTTCCCTTTGGCCAGGGCTATTTCAAGTTTTGCCAGTCCGCTATCGTTGACGAAAAGTTTTACCGGGACAATAGTCAACCCCGACTCTTTAACCTTTTTTTCAAACTTCTGGAGTTCTTTCCTGTTTAAAAGCAGCTTCCTGTCGCGCTTCGCTTCATGGTTAAAATGAGTACCCATTTCATATTCCGAGATATGTATATTTTTCACAAACAACTCACCATTATAAAACTGGCAATATGAATCAGACAGGTTGGCTTTCCCGTTCCTTATTGATTTTATCTCTGTGCCAACAAGTTGCATGCCTGCCACCAACCGTTCAATAAATTCATATTCGAAAGAGGCCCTCCTGTTTTTTATGTTGATATTTGCCTGTTTGTGTGCCATTTAAAAATATGCAGCTAATAATTTTGAGAGAAAGATACTTAAAAAACTAAACACAAAAAAGTTGACTAGAATGGTAATGATAATGTAACGATCCTTTTTTTCAACCGGAAGGGTCAATAATTCACTTGCCCCCAGCCAGAATACATAAAAGCTGTAAACGCCCAAAATATCCAATACATATAGAAACTGAAAAAGACCGGTAACAACCGACACTAGCAAGAAAGGTGTCATTGAATAAAGCACCAGTTGCCTGACTACGGCAATATTTTTCTCCCCTTTAAAGGTTTTTATCAATTCGTTTGTAAAAAATACAGCCAATACATATTGCAGGACAAACAATAAAACTTCGCGGATTGCTTTTAAAACAGCATATCCCATATAAAAATGCGAACTCCCAAAAAATTCACCCAAAAAAACAGCCAGGGCCACCACTCCCAGTATCGGGACAAAAAAACCGGTAATGTGCCGTGAATGCTTTTTGTCCGATCCCTTTTGTTTTTCCCAGAAATCCCTTGGGGCCAGAACAATCTCTTTTATTGCTGTAATTATCCTTTTTGTGAACGTTGCCTCCATCCATCTATATTTGACCGCAAAATTACATTTAAAAACAGATTTTGGAAATAATAAACCGTATTACTTATTATGTTTCTTTTCTGTTAACAAACCCTGTAGGGCAAACATTTCGTCGCGCAACCGTGCAGCCTCAATAAAATCGAGTTCTTTGGCCGCAGCTTTCATTTGTTTTTTTGTTTTTTCGATGGCTTTCTCCAAACCGTCAATGCTCATATATTGCACCACCGGGTCAGCAGCAATATCGGGTTGCCCCATTCCCCCTGTGTCCTCCGGTTTTTTGTCGCTGCGGTATTTGTAACCAATTATCTCCCTTGTGGGCTTTACGATCTGGGTTGGGGCAATATTGTTTTCCTCATTGTATTTCAACTGCCTTTCGCGGCGGTAATTGGTAGAGTCGATTGTTTTCTGCATCGAAACGGTGATTTTGTCCGCATACATAACAACCATTCCGTTTAGGTTGCGTGCAGCCCGCCCTGCTGTTTGGGTAAGCGAACGTTCTGAACGGAGGAACCCTTCCTTGTCGGCATCTAAAATGGCCACCAGCGAAACTTCGGGCAGGTCCAAGCCTTCTCGCAAGAGATTGATCCCCACCAGTACATGAAATTCGCCTTTCCTGAGTTGTTCCATTATTTCAACGCGCTCCAGAGTGTCTACATCAGAATGGATATAGCGTGTTCTTACGCCCATATTTACCAGGTACTTAGATAACTCTTCTGCCATCCTTTTGGTCAGCGTGGTAACCAGCACACGTTCGTTGCGTTCAATCCTCAGGTTGATCTCGTGCATTAAGTCGTCAATCTGGTTATTGCTAGGCCTGACATCAATTATCGGATCCAGCAGCCCCGTTGGCCGGATGATTTGTTCCACCACAACCCCTTCGCACTTTGCCAACTCATAATCAGCCGGGGTCGCGCTTACATAAACCACCTGGTTTGCCAGGTTCTCAAATTCCTCAAATTTAAGCGGACGGTTATCAATAGCTGCGGGCAAACGGAAACCATACTCCACAAGGGTAACTTTTCGCGAATTGTCGCCGCCGTACATAGCCCTGATCTGCGGTACGGTCACATGGCTTTCGTCTATTATACAGAGAAAATCACCAGGGAAATAATCGAGCAGGCAGAAAGGCCGTGTGCCTGGGGCACGCCCATCGAAATACCGGGAATAATTTTCAATGCCCGGGCAGTAGCCAAGTTCGCGCATCATCTCCATGTCGTATTCCACTCGCTCCAGTATCCTTCTTGCTTCGAAAGGTTTTCCTATTTCTTTAAAATAACCAACCTGTGCCACCAAATCGTCTTGGATATTGTACATCGCCGATTTCATGCGATCCTTTGTGGTAACAAAAATATTGGCCGGGTAAATTTTTATTTCATCCAATGTTTCGTATTGCTGTCCGGACAAAGGGTCGAAACTGGCAATTTCTTCAATCTCATCGCCCCAAAAAACAATCCGGACAGCTGTGTCTGCATAGGCCGGGTACACATCAACGGTATCTCCTTTTACCCTGAACGTACCGCGCTGAAAGTCAACTTCGCTACGTGAATACAGGGCTTCTACCAGCTTGTGCAGCATTGCGTTCCTGGAAACTGCCTGCCCTGTTTTTACCTCCGTAATGTTGGCGTGGAAATCTTCCGGGTTGCCTATACCGTACATGCACGATACAGAAGAGACCACAAGCACGTCGCGCCGCCCTGAAAGTAGTGCAGAAGTTGCGCTCAACCGCAGTTTCTCTATATCCTGGTTAATCGAAAGGTCTTTCTCAATATAGGTGTCAGTGGAGGGCAAATAAGCCTCCGGCTGGTAATAATCATAGTACGACACAAAATATTCTACTGCATTGTTTGGGAAAAATTGTTTCATTTCGCCATATAATTGTGCAGCAAGTGTTTTGTTGTGGCTCAGGATTAAAGTTGGCCTCTGAACCTTTTCAACAACATTTGCCATGGTAAATGTTTTTCCCGAGCCGGTTACACCTAAAAGGGTTTGGTACCGTTCGCCATTCACTATCCCCTCTGCCAATTGCCGTATCGCTTCCGGCTGATCGCCGGTCGGTTTATAATCTGAAAATACTTTAAATTGCATGAGGTAAAATTAATGAATTTGTTTTATCAAATAATTATCATATCATTGAACAGTAAAATTTATAAACATAAAGGTTGGGTTTTCAACTAAAAACAAGCCCATGGGCAGGTTTGCGGCAGTTTCCCGTAATTCAGGTGCATAAAAACGATAAGCCTAAGCCTAAGCCTTGACTTTTCTTAAAAATAATTTTTAGCGGCATAACAAAAGGACAAACATGGACAATATAAAAACAATAGCTTTCGATGCCGATGACACGCTTTGGGGCAACGAACCGGACTTTCAGGAAACCGAAAAAAAATTCTGCTTGCTGCTGGAAGGTTATTTGCCGGAAGGTGCGGTTACCAAAGAACTTTTCCGAACCGAAATGCAAAACCTGTCGCTTTATGGCTATGGTGCCAAGAGCTTTATTTTATCGATGATAGAAACCCTCGTGCGCGTTACCAATAATGCCGGAGACATACTGCTTGTTAACGAAGTAATACGGTTGGGAAAAGAACTTCTCCAAAAACCCGTAGAACTACTGGACGGCGTGGAAGAAACCCTCTCGGAACTAAACGGTTGTTACCGCCTGGTTGTGGCCACAAAAGGCGACCTGCTCGACCAGGAACGGAAACTCCATAATTCTGGACTGGGGAAATATTTCCACCATATAGAAATAATGAGCGATAAAAAAAAGGGGAATTATGTAACCCTGCTCAAGAATATCAATTGCAAGGCCGAAAACTTTTTGATGGTAGGCAATTCTTTAAAATCTGATGTAATCCCCGTACTGGAATTAGGGGGTTATACCGTACATGTGCCGTTTCACTCAACCTGGGCATACGAAGAAATTGACCGGGAAATTGACAGCCCTAAATTCCTTGAAGCAAAAAATATCGCCGAATTGTTGAAGATCCTGCCTTAAGGAGGTACATGAATATTTTTAGTCGGAGCCAGGTTGTTGAGATTTGTAGCTACATGAAACACGATAGGAGCAATTATATCTGAGATGATTTGTATATTTGTTATATGAAATTAGAAGCCAATAAAACAGAGATCCTTGAAATAATAGAATAATACCATTGACCCTTTTAATGTGCAACAACTAATAAATTTCATAGGGCATTTTGTCAAACTGGATGCTGGTTCAATAGAAGCATTAGAGAAATTTGCAGAGATTGAATTTTTTAAAAAGAACCAATATATACTGGAACAAGGACAGGCCTGCAATAAAATCTGGTTTATAAAATCGGGAATGGTGAGGAAATACCATTTCGACCATAACGGGAAAGAAGTAACCACATGGGTACATGCCGAAAACGAAACCTTTACGTCATTGCAAAGTTATGCCATGGGGTCTTTCTCTGACGAGTATTTGCAGGCATGCGAGGATACTGAAGTAATAAGCATTACTAAAAACAACAGCGAAAAATTGTCTAAATTCCCACCAATTGTAACATTTAGCAACGCAATGATGGGCTTGGAATTTTCAAATATCGACAAGCACACAAAAGAACTCAACTCACGAGACGCAAAAGGCAGGTACGAATATCTTAGGCAAATTGCCCCCGAAGTGGCCAAAAGAGCCAAGTTGGGGCATATTGCTTCAATTTTGGGCATATCCCAAGAAACTTTAAGCAGGATAAGAAAACAGTAGAAGGAATTGGAACAATGGTAAGTTAAAAGAGCAACCATCGTGTTTTTTCTGATTATCAAATTACGTGCAAACTATTTTTTTGATCCACATCAAAAAAATTATGCGCAAACAGCCACGGTAACCGCATTTAAGACCCCAGTAGCCTTTTCCTATATTTGCAGTCAAGAGCAACCTTAAAACATTTCAGTTTTTTGCTGAACTTCGGGGTTTTGTCGTTGGCAACAAAGTTATTGTTGCTTTTAACAGCATATTAAAATTAAAATTATATGACTACTCAATGTTGTACATAGTGAAATGATTAATGAACTGAGATGTAGAAACATACATATTTCTCATTAAATTCAAGGTAACATCAACGTTATCAATGATTAGCAATCAGATTTAGGTATAACATTAAATATTCAATTAATGTAATTTTTAAAGTTACATATTTAATAATCCTTTGCTTCTGGTTCCCTTTTCCATTAACCCGGATAGAAGAAAATCCAATACCAACATCACTATATTTTAATGTACTTAATTCGGATACTCTAATACCTGTTCCAAACAATAACTCAAGAGCAGCAATATCTCGATTTTTTTCTTTGAAGGAATAACTTTCTTTATTATCGCCCATTTTATCAAGCTCCTGATAAGCTATTGTAAATGTTTTTGTTGCCTCCTGCATGTTCATTACACGGGGAAGAATCATTGGTTCTTTAATTCTGATTTTTACTTTTCGAAATGGGTTAACTTCAATTAACTCTTCAAATTCAAGAAAATTAAAGAGTGCTTTTACTGTGGCAATTTTTCGTTTAATGGTTTTCGGCTTGAATGTCGAGATAAATTGTAAATATTCTTTTAGGTCCTCTTTAGTCATGAGTAAAGTATTAGCTACATTCAGGTTGACCATGAAAGCTTTATACTGCTTTAAATCGATTGAATATGCTTTTAATGTTTTACTACTGAGACGTTTCTCAAATTCACAATGAAATAGAAATTTATTAATGACCTCCATAATTTGTTTGTATTTTGATTTAGGAGCCCAAATAAAGTGTATATTCTTCTGAAATGAGTGATATTTGCTTTAATCTGCTATAGGTGTCTTATTGTATCGTTAGCGAACAAAGAGCTATTAAAAATGAAACTAAACGAGAAAAAATCTTGCGAACCTTTACAACCTAGAAGAGGAAAGGAGTTTCAAAAGAAAGTCTAAACTGATTATAAAAATTCGAAGGATGGAAGGTTTACCTTCATTGAAAAACATGTGTCGTTCGAAAAAATAAAAAGTGTAAAACAAAAGTTTGGGCGAATGGATATTTTCGTTTATGAATCAGGTGACGATTATGTTACTATATTGGAATTGAAAGCAACTGATTGGGACAAAATTAAAGAGAAGAATATTAAAAGAAATCTCTATCGCCATAGTAACCAGTTATATCGATATATTGACAAGTTTATGGAAATTGACAAGAAAAATGTTTGCCTTGCAATGATACATCCAAAGCCGCCTAAAAAAACTGGGTTAAAGGATTTTATTGAAAAATGTGCTATGGATGAGTATAGCTTTCCTGTATACTGGTACTCAGAATTACAAGAATAACCCAAACTTAGAACGCAGTAAAAATTGGATGAAAAATGACTGTTATTTTTTGACAGATTTATATCCAATCGGATTTCTTTCAACCTTTTCAGGTTCTTTCATCAACTCAGTTAACGCCTGGTAGATTTCCGAAAATTTAAGGTTAGTATTGACTTCCAATTGTTCAATTTTTTTCAAAAGTTCATCATATCCTAAAGCGAGTTGACGCATTAAAACAAATGCACGCATAATTGAAATATTAATTTCTATTGCCGATTGAGAGCGGAGTACGCTGGAGAGCATGGCAACGCCCTGCTCGGTAAATGCCAAAGGTAAGGCCGGACTATATTTAACAGACTTTGGAAGCTTATCACAAATTGTGATAAGCTCTGTCCATTCATCCTTTGTTAGCTGAAACATAAAATCGCCTGGAAACCGATTCGGAGTACGTCTGACAGCTTGTTTTAAAGCCCTTGTCTCTACCTGGTACAATTCGGCAAGATCAAAATCAAGCATAACCCGGTTGCCCCTGATTTCGAATATCTTTTCTTGTATTAATTGGAGTTCCATCATAAAAATTTTAAGGTTTAAATGCATTTCCCATTGAATCAAGGTTTTTGGAAAGGTTTTTCATGTCATGCCCGATCTTCTGATCAGTAATCCGAGCATATATTTGGGTAGTTTTTAAACTTGTATGACCTAACATCTTACTAACCGTTTCTAAAGGAACTCCCTTAGCTAATGTAACTGTCGTTGCAAAACACCGAACCCAAAAGGTAATTCAAAAGAAACAAGTGTAATTTGCACTAAAACAATGATTTGTGTATTCTCCTGTCTTTTGGTGACCTAACCTTAAAAGGCAGAAGAAAGCAGGTTTAGGAGATAGTTCAGTTACTTATCCGTTACCTGTTTTCGAAAACGCAAAAGGCTGCAAAACAAGGTAGTTGAAACCAATTCCAGTTGATTGTTCTCAATCTACTTTTGACTGGCCTTGATTGTCACATTAATGCACTGTCTGTCTTATGCTTACATCCATTCAAATAGCTCTGTTAGAAATAATTTTATCAATTAAAGTAACAGGGTATGAACCAGGAATTAAAACTTCTCTTTTACATCAAAAGGAGCGAAACAAAACAGGACGGGACTTGTCCTGTCATGGGGCGAATTACCATTGGCAAAACAATGGCACAGTTCAGTACAAAATTAACCGTTCCGGTATCCCTTTGGGATACCAGGGCTAACCGGGCATCAGGGAAAAGCAAACAGTCCGTCCGCATTAACCAGGCTTTGGACAAAATCAGCCTGTCTGTTAACGGCCATTTTTCAAGGCTGGCAGGACTAAACGGAAAAGTAACTGCTACCGAAGTTAAAAACGCCTTACAGGGAATTGCATCTACACAGAAAACACTTGTCCTGTACTTCTCCCGTCATAACCGGGAGTTTTACAAACGTGTGGGGATAAACCGGGAACTCTCGACAGCTGTACAATATGGCAACTCCCTGAAACACCTTACCCTGTTTATTGAAAAGAAATACCGGGTTTCGGACATCCCGTTCTCCAAACTCGACTTCTCGTTCATCGAAGCCTATGATTTTTATCTGCGGGTAGAGTTAAAACGGATGCCCCAAACTATTGTAGGTATTACGCGGCACCTTCGGAAAATGATAAAACTGGCCATTGCCGAAGGCATTATTTCCCGCGACCCGTTCGAGAATTATTCCCCTGAGCGTCCGAAAGCCAGACAAAAGTACCTGACAAGGGAAGAACTCGACCGGATAATGACCACCCCATTAGACCATCCTGCCCGATACCGCACCCGCGATATGTTTTTGTTTTCGGTTTTTACAGGGTTGGCATACCGCGATGTATTTAACCTGACAGAAAAGAATATTGTAAAGGCTGACGACGGGATATTATGGATTAAGACTACCCGACAAAAGACCGGGACACCCTGCGAAATCCCTTTGCTGGATATTCCCCTGAAAATTATAGAAAAGTATAAAGGACTGACAGAAAATGGCAAACTACTTCCGATGCTGAGTTGCGGCAGGATAAACAAGAACCTGAAAGTAATCGGTAAAATATGCAACATTGACCACAGGCTGATTTATCACATGGGGAGGCACACGTATGCCACCGAAATCTGCCTTTCACAGGGCGTTCCCATTGAAAGTGTCAGCCGGATGTTGGGGCACCGTGATTTACGTTCCACGCAGATTTATGCCAAAATTACCAACGATAAAATTGCCGAAGACATTCGCAGGGCAGAATCCTGTATCGACAGTAAATTTCAATCAACAGTCATATAAACCAAAAGAATTTTGAATAATGAAAACAATCAATAAAGCAAACAATAAACGGAGTACGTTTGCTGTACTTTTCTACATTAATAAATCCAAAATAAAAAAGAATGGTTTATGCCCTGTAATGGGGCGTATAACCATTGACGGGAAGGTTGCACAGTTCAGCACAAAAGCAGCTATTAATCCCGTTTGTTGGGATGCCAAAAACGGAAGGGCAACAGGTAAAACAAAAGAAGTTCTTTCCTTTAACCGGAAACTTGACAAACTACAAACCGAAATCCAAAGCCATTATTCCCGGATGGTTCTGGAAGACGGGTATGTAACCGCCGAAGGGGTAAAAAACGCCCTGAACGGTATCGGAAAGAAAGCAACCAACCTGCTCGAACTGTTCCGGGAACATAACGAAGAATTTAAACTCCGGATAGGTGTTAACCGGGTAAAAGTAACCTATGAGTATTACTGTCATTCGTACCGGGTACTTGAAACATTTCTAGAACTTCGTTACCACACGGACGATATTGCGCTGTATCAACTAAACCACCGGTTTATTGATGCGTATGATTTTTACCTGCGGGTGGATAGGCGAATGACGGCAAACACGGTACTGAACCATATTATCCCGCTTCGCAAAATAATACGCCGGGCAATCAGACAGGGCACCTTAAAACGTGACCCGTTTGTGGGTTATGTTCCCGAAAAACCATTAAAGCAACGGCGGCACCTGACAATGGATGAATTTCAAAAACTGTTGAACACTCCAATAGCTGAAAAACACCTCGAATATGCACGGGATATGTTCCTGTTTGGCTGTTTCACTGGGATGTCGTATGCCGATATGAAAAACCTTTCAGAAAAGCATTTGAGAAAAGACGGGAACTGTACATTATGGATTCGGATTGAGCGGCAGAAAACCAAAAGCGAATGCAATATCAGGCTGTTGAATATGGCTATCCAAATCATGGATAAATACAGGCATGAAAGAACAGACGACAGGATTTTCCAAATGAAAACATTAAAATCCATTGACGAGAACCTGAAAACCATTGCCCGAAAATGCGGTATTGAAAGCCGTCTGACCCACCACATGGGGAGACACACGTATGCAACCCAGGTTTGCCTGTCTCAGGGCGTTCCGATTGAAACGCTCAGTAAAATGATGGGGCACCGGTCTATCCAGACTACACAGGTTTATGCGAAAATTACCAATCAAAAGGTGAATGAGGATATGAAAAACCTGTCCAACCGGATAGAAAATAAGTATGAGCTACAGGAGGAAGGTATTTTGGATTTTAAGCATAATCAATATTATTCCAACAAAAGCGAAAGAAAGATTATATTTTCACCTACGAAACAGAATGAAAAGAGTAGAAACAAGTAACTTTACGGTATTGGATTTTATAATTTCTAAATGTAGAATAGGTTATTATGGATTATAAATACAATCAGGAAATTAAAAATGTATCCAGAGAAAAACTTATAAAGCATGCTATCAAATCTCTAACAACCAATAGAAAGCAATCTTATTTACTAACAAAAGAACATCTCTCAAAAATAACAGACCACTTTAATTCCCTGTTATTTAGCACTAAAGAGTGGAATGAGTTAGATTTTGATTTTCGGAATCAATACAATTGGCTTTTTTGGGGAGGTAAAGGAAATTGGTCTAAATTTTATGATAGTAATTGCAAACTCAAATCTGTTAATGATTTAAAGGTTTTATACCTGGCCGGACCTGAACCATATAATGATATCGATGTATTATGCAGTAATGGTATCCGGCTGGAAAATATTTGGGCTATCGAATCAGATAAAGCAACTTATCAAGATGCCATTAAATCTTTAGTTAATGCAGGCATTCAAATTAAAATCCACAGAGGAAATCTTTCAGAATTTTTTGAATTAACAAATCATGAATTTGATATCATTTATATTGATGCATGTTCACCAATATTATCCCCTCAACAATCTCCACTTGATACTTTAAAGCAAATATTTCTCAATAAAAGATTATCAGGCTTATCTGCGCTAATTACAAACTTTGCAGAACCGAGGGACAATTATAATTGGGGTGAAATTCTTGCAGCATGGTTTGCAACAAGGGATTCTCTTGATAATCCTGCTCCTGATGATGAATTTGGAGGCATACCCGAAAAAACAGAATTTTACAGGGAATACTGCCAATTTATTAATTCTCATCTACCTGAATATTATGACAAATTTGTAACTTCCTTTATACCTACACTAGGTTCAGAAATTATTCCTATGTGGCAGTTGACCTCTTTGGGTTCCGTACAGAACAATCATCTACTTAATGAACAATTACTTTCAAAAGAACTGAAATCAATTCGAGGTTATGAATGCCAGGCTGATACCACAAACGATTTTATAAGAAATGTCCAGCATTTTTTACTTGCTATTGATGCGTACCCCCTGCTCAATTGGGCAAGAATTATAAGAGAAACTTTTCCCAGAAACCATTCATTGAACAATTTTTTAAATAGTAATAGGAGAAAAATAACAATAGAGGATGCTTTATATATAGGTTCTTTTTTAAAAAGATTTGAAGAGGCTCAAACAGGGTTCAAAACTTTTATTTATAATGTTTGTGGAGATAGATTAAAAGAGACTATGATGACTTTGGATTTTTTTGACCGACACATGCATATTACTTGTGATATTCCCATGAAAAACCTTTTAGTCGAACTTTTAATTGGATTATATGGTTATCCATACATCGCCCATGCAGGGGAAAACCTGTCTTTAAAATATAAGGCAAAGGAAACATGGATGTATTCCAATGTCTTTATTTTTGACCAATGCAGATATCTGTATGATTTCATGCCTACTTTGGATTTATGGGAAAGTTTCTTTCAAAATTTTGCCAACCAAACTATCATAAGAGGGTGCATTGACGGAATACGAAGGAACCATTTTCAATTAAATACTTCACTGTTCAAATGGGGTTTTATAGAAGACGTTTATGGTAACGAATTTGGACATGCAATACTTTCTGAAAGGATAAATCTAAACTCTGGCATATAAATTATGGATTTGCATTTCGGAAATGATAAATATATTACTCCTCCAGGAACGATGGTACAAAGCTTGCCTCATCCCTTTCTGGACGCAGGAAATGGAATTGAACTAGCTTTATTTCAAGAGCATCGTTACGCCTTTTTCTTCTGGAATAAATGGACTAAAAATATTTTGGCGGAAAAGAAACATATTGATTTACCATGCCTTGTAACAATTGATTGGCACCAAGATTTAGCGTGGCCGACTCAAACTCAAAAATATTGGCTTGACGAGTTAGAAACATCTTCCAATAAAGATGTTTCTTTATACACTTGGGCAAATCTATCCCCTATAAATGACGAACAAATAATGGCGGCTGCATACCTTAATTTAATTGGAAATATTTACGTTCATTGTAAACAGGGTTCTATGAACAGATGGAATGACCAGGTTTTCGAGGATAAATATGGGAATAAGCATAATGTAAAAAGATTTAAAAATTATAATGAATTAGAACGTTATTTATTGTCATCCTCGGAAAGTCAAGTATATTTTGATGTTGACCTTGATTTTTTTACAATAAACAATCCTCTCAATGGTATTGGTAACGATTTTAGCTATATGAAGAAAAAAGAGGTTATTGAAATGTTTAAATTAGAACGACCTGTTATATCATGGATATTTCAACGACTTCAAGGATTTACAATTGCTATGGAACCAGAGCATACAGGAGGATTATTAAAAGCAAATAGATTTCTGAATATTATTGATAGATTGTATTTCGACCCTTGTTTATTTTCGAACTATGCTTGGCAATGGGAAAAAAATACCAATTGGAGGCATCTGAGACATTGAAAGAATCTGTTAATTAATCAGGAATGCCTCTTCCCAAATACTTTATACTTCTGATTTTCGGTATGGAGTTTTCTATATAGAATGTATACATGCACATCCCTACATCTAGGTTTTTTGTATTGTTTTCAGTGCCTTTATAATCTTATTTTACTCCCTAATATAAATATCAGCAATAAAACAATTACTGATATCATTTTTAGAAGAATAATACCATTGTCTGTTTCACTTTTAAAAATGACCAAAGACTCTGCAACAGTATGGGTAAATTGTAATAATAGAATAAAAAGAAAGATTCTTACTTGTCTGTTTTTTTTCTTTTCTGATTTTTTGCACATGGCTCACGTATTAAAAATTAAAAAATTTTCAATACGCTGCTGCCACAGCTTAAATGTAAGGTCAGAATGTTGGTTGAGAAAGGACAAAATTGTATCTTCGTATAACTCTTAATACAATATAGAACTAAAGTGATTAAAAACAGTAGTTTAGAAAAAGCACATCCAATTTCGGTAAGAGTTCCAAAAAGTCTTCGAGATGAATTGCTTAGGCTTTCTGTAAAAAACAGAAGAAGTTTAAGTTCGTATTGCAGGATAATTATTGAAGATAACTATCGTAGTTTTAGGAGAAATCATCAATATGACAAACTGCATTATAAAGATGAGAATTTTGTTCCCCTTTCATTTACAATTACAGAGACATTGAAAAATAAAATCATATCTTATATAATTTCGTTCAGGAGAAATTACTACAGTAAGGTTACTTTTTCAGCTTTTATCAGAAAAGTATTATCTGATTCAGAAAAACATTAATAAATATGACTCCTTCAGAAGAATATGTATCCAAACTTTGCGAAAAATCATTTTTACCATTTTGGAGTTATCTAAGTCCTTTAGGAAAAAAAGGGAAAGAGCTTTGCGATATACTAATTGTATGCGGTAATGATATTGTAATTATATCAGTTAAAGATATAAGGGTATCCAACCATCCAGAAGTATCTGTAAAATACGAACGCTGGTATAAGAAAGCAATAACGGGTTCTATTGACCAAATATTTGGAGCCGAAAGATTTATAGAAACTGTAGATGATATAATTCTTAATGACAGGGAAACAACTATTAAATTAGCCAATCGAAGGACAAGGGCTATCTATAGGATAGCTGTTGCATTTGGGAGTAACAAAGATTTCCCTCTTGAATCAGGTGATTTTGGAAATGGTTTCATTCATGTGTTTGATGAAGAATCAACCTTTACCGTGATTAATGAGTTGGATACTTTCCCTGATTTCATTAACTACTTAAAAGCAAAAGAAGAATTTGCAAAAGGCAAGAGAATAATGCTTTATAAGGAAGTAGATTTTTTAGCCTTCTATTTAAAGACCGCGCTGGAGCTAAACACTAAAAATATTCCTAATGTTGTGACACTTGATAGGGGACTTTGGGATGAGTATATTAAATCAAAAGAATACAATAGATGGCAACAGGATATACAAATTAGTTTAATATGGGATGAAATAGTAAACCATCTATTTAAATTGCATATTCAAAACAAATCAAACTCGCAAAAATGGAGCGAACTAGAAATTGCAACAAGAATCATCGCGTTAGAATGTCGTAATAACAGAATTGTTTTGGGAGAAGCAATAGAAGATGCAATTATTAAAAATGTTAGAGCAAGAATAATAAAATTGGAAATTGATACACAACAAGCTTATGTTTATCTCAAAATAGATTCCAAAAATTGGGAGTATAGGGAAAAGGAGCTTGAGTTGAGATGTCTGATTGCACGGAAATCATCTCCAACCACTCCAATAATAATTGGCATCGCCATTGGAGTTAATCCACAGGGAGAACGAATTTTTGATTATGCGTATTTCAATATCCCTGAACTTAGCAAAGAGACAATCGATAAAGTTGAGCAAGCAAAGCATGAGTTGGGATTTTTCACGAATACTAATTTGAATAAATTAAAGCCACAATAGCCCCCTAAAATAGATATACTAAAACATTCATAATTAAAAACAACAAAATGAAAATACTATTCTTGTTAGCGACAAAAGACGGAATCGTCGGCGAGTTTCACTATGACTGGCAATTTCCCATTATTCCTCGTATTGGTGAAAATATTCATATGGAGGATATATTTGATGAAGGGAAATTTGTCGTTGTCAATTTCGATGGTATTGAATCTAGGGTAGATAATATTCCTGAATATATAAAAGACCTCATTTGGGAAATTACAGGCATTAAGTGGTATAAAAAAGAAGGCGAGTATTATTTGATAATAGATATGAATGGGGAATAAATCGGACAGATTTCTATCCGATTTATTGAAATTATTAATAGTTTTCATTCGGTACTACGACTTTAGAACGCCTCATCATATCAATATATGAATTTAAAAATGTTTTGGCTCTTTTTAAAGTAGATTCCCTATTCGACGCATAATAAAGCCCAATTATTTCTGAGTCTTGAGGCTTTGTCAGGTGACTTACGTACCAACAGTAGATGTTTTTTTCTTCTTCGATTCTTGCAAACACCTGAATATTATTTCCAAATTTATCCTCAACTAAAAAATCGTATTTTTCTATAATTTTTGACATATTTTCCCATTTTTCATGAATCAAGTTTACAAAATATATCCGACATAATTATTCTTTACCTTCTATTTTTCAGCACTTTGCTTTAGCAATTTTAAGACCAGTGATTCCTTATACAAAATCTTCCCTTTAATCTGGTTATCCCCGTGGGCTGCCGCCCCTTAAACGGCTGGGGAGCTCTAAACGGGAGATAACCGGAAAGGTGCGGGAAATAACTTTTGGCACATTAATCCCAGTTTTACTTTCTAAAACCTTTTCTGCGTTTCTTCTTCTTTCGGGGCTGTTGCTGGTTTTCTGTAAAAGTATCATCCAATGGAAGAATTGAAAATAAAGAAGACAGAGTGTTTTCGCTTGTCTGCTCTGACGTAAAGATATTTGAGCCTGCTTTTAAACCTGTATCTGTTTGTATCTCAGTCGTATTTTTCTTTTCACCGGAAAAGGGTATTTCATTGGCTTTAGATTCCTGTTCCTGCATTTTAAGTTGGTCAGTTAAGCTACCGTTCTTCATGGTGTTATAATATTCAAATGATTCCGTTAATGGCCGGTTGTGGTTGAACAGCCTGTCAAAACCTTTTTCCGTCTGTTGGAACAGGTTAGCCCGGTCAAAGCCGCCTTTGATTACCCCTTTCTTTGTATTCTTATGATTGGTTAACGGGGATAGTTTCTTCTTATTCGATTGGTCTTTCCGGCTGACAATCAAATGACAGTGCATGTTGTGTTTATTTTCGGAACGGTCACGGCTGAAATGAATTTTACAAAAGAATTTAATGTCTTCTGCCGATAGTCCTTTATTGAAGTTTCGGGCATATTCAGGAATAAACACTTCCCGGATATAGCGTTTCATAGCTTCTGCCTGTTTCGCTTCGGTGTTTCCCATCCTTTGAATTTCCTTTTCTGACGGGCTGACGTGGATAGCGTAGAACTTAGCATCTGTTTTCATCAACTGTCCAATATTGCTGTCTATCTCCTTTATGACCCTTGATTTGTAAATATCGTTTTCTGCCAGGTTAAAAAAGCCTTCGGTATAAATGCCCTGTCCTATGCGTTCCATATCCTCATGCTCCAAATAGTTTGCCAGCCTCCGGCTACTGCCTGCATTGTTATATACCCCGTTTTTCGATGGCGGCGGAAAGTCGATATTCATGGCTTCCTCAATTTTGCTTTTACTAGTCGTTTATTAAATTGTTGATTTCGGTTTTCAGGCTTTCTTTTCGTTTTCCGTCCATCACCCCGCAACTTGCCAAATCGGTATAAAGGCTAACCAGCTTCAACAGTTTTGAATTTTCCTTTTGCTGTAACTGGTGCAGAGCATTTATTTGCCGGGACTGGTTATTTATCGCATCGGCATGTTTCCCAAACTGGTCACTGATTTTTTGCAGTATGGCATATTGTTTTTCCCGGTTTGCTTCCAGTTGGGAAAGGATGAGCTTTTCCAATGTTTTGGCAATATTATCAAAACGGGTGGTAATCGAATGGCTTGTCCGTATCATCGGGTTAAGTTGCTGTTCCTCGTAATGCCGGATAAAGCGGATAATATCGTCCTGCCGTTTATTGATTTTGGCAAGCTCGGCTTTTACTGATTCGGGCGCATCAGCCGGGTTAATATGTGCTTTCTCCAGATATTGAAAAGCCAGTTTCACAACTTCACCCTTTTTCAGCGAATAGCGTTTACATACCTTTTCTACCAAAGCATTGGTTTCTTTATCTATCCCGATAGTCGTGAATTGGGTTTTCCGGTATTGATTGCCCATGTGTTATAACTATTTTATGACTATTTTCAACGTTAACACCCTTATGATAAGCGATAAGAAAAAAACGATTATTACAGGTGTTATAATAGCGTGTTATTGTAACACGCTAAAGCCGAAGGCTTTCCCCGAAGGGCAAGAGGGAAAGAACAGGACTTGTCCAGTTCCCTCTTGCTTAATTCAGCGGAACAATCAAAGCCGGTAGGCGGGATTGTTCCTGCTGAATGCGGAGCTATTATTTAAGGCGGTGGACTAAATACAGCCTTCATTAGTTTTCCCTATTCTGCTTAGAGTAAAGGGCAGAATCATTTATCCCCGCGAGTAGCTTTTTCAAACTGTTTGAATTGCTGTAGTTCCATGTGCTCGCGGACAAATGCCCGGACATCGGAAGTGCGGTAATAAGTTTTATGGCCTATCATAAAATAGGGGAGCTTTTTGCTTGTTCGGTAGCGTTGCAGAGTACGGTAGGACACCTTCAGGAGAAAAGCCAAATCCTGGTTGTCCAGTAATTTATCATTTTCATCCAAAATGTCTACCTCGCCTTTTCCTGTCATCTCTTTTATGTCCCGCCCAATCTCATTTAATTTCGTGGAGAGCTTTTCCATCCACTTTTCAAATTCTTCGTTATTGATATACATGATTTTGCTTTGTTTTTAAGTTTTACATTTCCGGGTTTCAATGCATTGACAAAGCAAAGGACGGCAGATGGAAGTAACAGAAAAAGAGGAGTAGTTAACTACTCCCCTGAACAACATCTATAATCACGTCATTTATAAAATCTTATAAAACCATCTTTTTCAATATTGTTTACCTGTTGTTTATGGTTTTGTTCTTCCGGGTAATTAAAGACTTTAAAAAGTCCAATGTTTTAGTAAGGTTGAAGGGTTTACGCCTAAACAGGGCATCCTGCTTGTCGTAGATACTCCCGAAACTAAAATTAAAAGCGTGCTCAAATGTTTGTGCCAATAGAGTTAGTGAAACAGCTTTCCCGCTTTTATCTTTTACCTCGCCTGAAAGGAAAAGGCCGACAACAATTTCGGCCATACCGATAATTCCCAGTCCTTTTGATTTGGGTACAATATACAGGTCAGACTTGAATGTTTGTTTGGATGGTTGGTGAAACTGTTCGGGATACCGAATTTTGAGGTTTAAAAGTGCTACTTCAGAATCAAGAAAAGTCAGCGTCTTTTGAAGATATGTTTTTTTAAGCGCATTTTTTCCCCTGCCCGTAAAAAGGTAATGCTCCCAGCGCACCAAACTCGATACGGGAAAGACTTAATGTCCGAAAGGCTTCAGAAAGGTTCAATTCGGATTGATTGAAGTTTGTTACTTGTGCGATAAAATCTTCATAGGCATTTTGTATTTCTTCGTTTGTTCCTTGTGAAGTTTCAGCCAGTAAGCTGAATAACTTTCCATTTGATATTTCATTCATAAGCATAAAATTTGATAGTGAATATTAATTGTCAGACCAAAGTCTTGTTTTATGCTACAGAAGTTTTTCGATTTATCCTTTCTCCAGATATGTGGCTAAATGCTTTCCTGTTAGTGATAAAGCATCATTAATAATATCATTGGGGAAACCTTCAAAAATGATTTTTCCACCTTCTTTCCCTGCGCCTAATCCTATATCAATTAGCCAATCAGCTTGGCTAATAATGTCCATGTTATGTTCTATTATAATTACGGTGTTGTTATCGTTTACCAGTTTATTAAATAGTTTAACCAGTTGAGAAATATCGGTTCCATGGAGCCCTGTCGTAGGTTCGTCAAACACATATATATTTCCTTTCCTGCCAAGCTCAGTTGCCAACTTTAAGCGTTGGCGTTCTCCTCCTGACAATGTATGTAAAGATTGTCCAATTGTTAAATACCCCAATCCCACTTCACGAAGACGATTAAGGGGGTTATTAATCTCCGGCTCTTTAAAAAAAGAACTGGCTTCGTTGATAGTTAGTGACATAATTTCGGAAATGTCTTTCCCATTTAATTTGTATTGCAGTACTTCTTGTTTATAACCGCTACCATTACAGTTTTCGCAGCGTATGTTTACCGCATCCAAAAATGCAAGGTCGGTAGATATAGTTCCTATTCCTTTACATTCAGGACAGGCACCATCTGAATTACTGCTAAAAAATGATTGCTTTACCTTATTTTGTTTTGCATACAACACACGTATAATGCCTAATATGCCTGTATAAGTGGATATATTCGACCTTTTTCGTCCACGCAAAATACTTTGGTCAATTATTATTATGTCCCTGTATTCTTTGATTAATGATTTGATTAAAGAACTTTTACCAGAACCTGCCACACCTGTAATTACAGTCAATACTTTTTTAGGTATCTGAACAGATATATTTTTTAAGTTATGAAGCGATGCCCCTTCTAATTTCATATACCCTGACATTTTTCTATGCTGTGACTTTAAACAGTTTTCCCTGCGTAAATATTTCCCGGTTGGGGTACCTGCTTTTTTTAAATCTTCATAACTCCCCTCGAAAATTATATTTCCTCCGTTTTTCCCGGCACCAACTCCCATATCAATAACATGGTCAGCAACAGCAATTACATCCGGGTCATGTTCTACAATTAGTACGGTATTGCCCTTATTCCTTAATTCAATTAGCAGTTTGTTTAATTTTTGTACATCATTGGAATGTAGCCCCATACTGGGTTCATCAAATATATAAGTTAGATTTGTCAGGCTGCTTCCCAAATGGCGGACAAGTTTTACTCTCTGCGATTCTCCTCCTGATAAAGAAGACGTTTCCCTGCTTAACGTCAAGTATCCCAACCCAATTGCTAACAAACTTTCAAGACTCTTGATGATTGCATCCAGTAATGGTTTTACCGAATCGTTTTGTAATGTTTTTATAAAATCAAGAAGTTCATTTATTTGTAAATTACAACAATCGGCAATGTTTTTGTCTTTTATCTTGCATTTCAATACTTTAGGGTTTAAGCGTGCGCCATTGCATTCAGGGCATATGCCTTGCTTTACTATTTCGTTGTAACGTGCTGCATTTTTCCCTTTAATCTCTCTTGATTCTTTCTTGAAGAAACTTCGTTCAAAGCGTGGTAGAACTCCTTCGTAAATTCCTGTTTTTGGATATTGATTATCAGGATTTTTTAGCTTGATATTATCCGCATAAACAAGATTATGCCATTCTTCCGGACTGTAATCCTTTATTTTCTTATTGTTATCAAATAATCCCGAATAAACATAACGTGTCCATCGCCATCCTCCAACTTCAAATGTTGGAAATTTTATAGCTCCTTCGTTTAATGATTTACCTTTGTCGATTAACTCATCCAAATCAACTATGCTCGTTTTACCAAGACCCTCGCAACACGAACACATACCTTGAGGATTATTAAATGAAAAAACCGTAGAATGGCCGACAAAGGGACTACCAATACGGGAATACATTAGCCTTAGCAAAGAATATATGTCGGTGATTGTGCCAACTGTTGAACGTGCATTGCCTTCTATTTTCTTTTGATTGACAATAATTGCAACAGATAAATTTTCAAGGCTATCTACATCCGGTTTTCCATATTGTTGTAATCTGTGGCGAATGAAGCTGTCATATGTCTCATTTAAAAGTCTCTGAGATTCGGCTGCTATTGTGTCAAAAACCAATGAAGATTTACCCGAACCAGATACCCCTGTAAATACAGTGATTTTATTTGTAGGTATTTTTAGCGATATATTTTTTAAATTGTTCTCTCTTGCTCCGGTAACAATAATTTCTTGTTTGTACATGTTATAAATTAGTTTTTCAAACAAAACTAATTTATACTAATTGCTTGAACAATAAGGGATAAATAATTCATGGGGTGATAAATTTATCCCCATCTGGGTAATAAATGATTATCTTTGTTATAACGCAAAAAATATTTGAAATTTTATGTATGTAAAGAAAAACCCTTTGGATTATTCAGATTGTCCAGTACGTATTGGGATTGATATTTTATCTTCAAGTTGGAATGCATGGTTGATATGGGAGATAAGCAAAGGAGTTATAAGACCATGCGACTTACAGCGCAGTATAAGTGTTGCGCCTAAAAGAGTATTAACAAAACAGTTGGGAGAATTAGAGAAGATGGGAATATTAGAAAAGAAAATATATCCTGTTCTGCCTTTAAAAGTTGAATATTATTTAACTGATACAGGAAGGAAATTACTCCCAATTATTGAGATGTTATGGCAATGGGGAGATGAATACAAGGAAGAATTTATTAAAAGAACTACAGAAAACGTAGAATAAAAAGACTTGCCATCCCTCCATCGTGTTTTATTTAATATTTATCTTTATATCTGAGTTATTTGAAACAATGGAAAAAACAAGCAGAAGAAATAGCTTCACTTGTTTCTAAACCACTATCTGTTCTGTGTTACTTTTTTTCAAATTGTTGTTTTACTGTTAGATATTTTAGAATGTTATAGTTGTCTGCGAACTTTGGTTGATTTTGTAGGTTGTGTTGATAAGGAGTGACTAGAGTAGCAGAACATGTAGCATAAAATCTACTGGACAATATTCTTAATAATTAACGACCGATAAACAAATTGAGATAAGCGAAATAACAACCATACGATTAAACATTAGATGGGCTTCATGCTGACACGCCATAAATTAAGCACATTTGGTTTTCCCTGTGAACAAGCTGATACATAAAAGCCCAAAGAGCTTAATTTTGCAATCGCACAAACGAAAGATTAGTTAAATGGAATCATATAAGGACTTTTACATAAAAACAATTGAATCACAATCATCATTTAGTGGATTAAAATTGGTGCTTGGAGGAACTGGGCTTGGAAAAACATATGGATTACTAGAGACCATTAATGAATACGTAAATAATAAGCCAGACAAAAAATACAAGTTTATATACCTAACCAACCGGCATAACTTGATTACGCAGCAAGAGAAAGATTTAAAAGCCAGATATGATATTTCAACAACGTATTTAAAGAATAATCGAGATATAATCCTTAACCTTCATAAAAAACATGGACTATCAACAGTAATTAGTAAGCTGGAGGAATTCAAGTACTTCAATTATGACGATGAATTAAAAAATCAATTTACTCGCAATTCAAAACTTCAAAAACTTATAAATAGCATTGAACGAAAGTTCGAGATTATAAACGACAGTTCTCAAGCTGAAATCCATGAAACAATCGATAAAGAGTTGAATTTTGATTGCTCAGAGTTGTTCTCTATATTAAAAAGGCAGGCTCAGTTAATTTATAGGGAAAACAAGGAACGACACGAGTTATTATTAAATGAACCATTAATATGGGAAATCTTCCCATATGTAGAGTTTGAAAAGAATCCTGATTGTAATGTGTTATTGGTTACAATTCATAAAGTACTTAGTGGCTTTTTCAACGGAAAAACAGATTTGAAACTAGCATCCGTTGAAGATAAAATTATATTTCTTGATGAATTTGATTTTTTAGAATCTGATACACTAAAAATACTTTGTGATGAACCAACTATTATTAATCCTCTAGAGTTTGTTACTATTTTTTATCAAAACTTTAAACATTGGTCACAGGCCGATTTTTGGGATAAATCAAAGGAACTCATAACCGTAAGAGAAAAATTTAATGAAGTAATTAAATATATCGAGGAGTCAGGGATTTCGCTCTTAAGGTCCAATTAATTTTTCCCTATAAGAATCAGAGAATGCCGCCCTTGCCCGTTTCATCGGCTTCGAAGCCTTGGTCGATTGTTCTTTTTCCAACATTGCCAGGGCTATTTTCGCGATAATGTTAAAATTGGCGGCACTGTTGCCGTTTTTTTTTCAACCCGTTGTCTTCCTTGAATACGATGTCCAAGTTCCAGTGCAGGTTGTTTTCTATTGCCCAATGGGAGCGTATGTCTTTATTGAACTTTTCTGCTCCCTGTGCAGATGAGCTTATATAATACTTTTCGTAATTTTGGGCCTTCCCACTTTGTTTAAAACACCTTTCCGATTTTATGCGCACAACGGTTTGGAGCCCTGTCCACTCCTCTTTGCCGTCCAAAAACCGTAAATCCGTTATCGTTTCGCAAACCCGCGTTTCGATCCTGCCGTGCCCACAATCAACGTGGGCATTGCTGTCGTTGGGGCGGGCAATGCTGAAAAGCTTTTTCACTTGTCCCATAAGCCCTGGTTGGTTTTCTTTTACCATCAATATGTAATCAGCGCCCTTGGACGCTATTTTTTCTGCAATCTCTTTCTGGCAGCCCATGGCATCCGAAGTCACGGTGCAACCTTTTATTGACAAGAGTCCCAGCAATTTGGGGATTGCGGTTATTTCGTTCGACTTTTCGTCCGTGGCGACCTGCCCTAGCGAAAGCCCGTTCTGGGTGGCATACGCAGAGACTATGTGCAGGGCTTTGTGCACGCCTCCTTTGCCAGAACCCCTTATCGTCTTCCCGTCGATGGGGACGGTTTCCCCTTCGGCAAGTTCGGAAACGCTGTTTGCCCACGATGCGAAGCATTCGTTGAACGCCCCGTTGTCGAGCCTTGCAAAAAGTTTCCCCAACACATCGTGGGACGGAGTGCCGTTTTCATAAGGGAAAAATTTTCGCAACCAAGGAAGTTTCTCCCCCCCAAATGTCTCTATGCCCAACCATGAACTCATCCCACTCAATACTGCCGAAATACACAAAAAAAGTATTTCGTCCAATGGGTAATAAAAATAACCTTTTGTTGTCCTGCGTGGGTCTTCCAAAACTTTAAACGATTCTGTAAATAGATTGTTTGTAGCCTCTACGGCTACGGGGCCCGTGTCTTTCATTTTTTTTTGAAGACACCTTTTGCCTTTCTGGCTACTAATTTACTAAATCTTTGTACAAATACCGTTTTTTAAGAGCGAAATCCCTGTTCGAGGAGTCAAGTAATAAATACAATATTAACTTTTTAAAAGTTATCGACTTTAGGTTATCAGATGATATCCATTCTTCTAAACCAAATGTGCTATTTCAGACAAACCAGATTATTACACCCAATCCTTTTTTTCTTACAGAAGAAAATAATTCTTGGGTAATTCAAAATAAACTACCAGAAAATCCAATCAACCCAAGAATTCTCTTTAATATACTTACAATTTCCACTAACAAGATTGTAGGTGTATTTAATTATTTTCGCCATAATACAAACCTTGTTAACGAGATTATTCAAAAAATATGGAATCAAAAAAATGATAACCAAGCTGGAGTATATGAAAAGTATATCAAAGAAAATATGCTATATCATAGAACAAAATCAATGGGCAGAACTGATTCTTCAACTTATAAAGATAAATCGCCTTATGAAATTGGTTATCGTTTAATTAAGTTGCTTAAACGGACAAATACTTTTGACCCCAACAGTGCAGAGTTAAGCCAAGTCGAATTATTTGCTACTCCAGAATCATTAATTGCTAAACTTTCAGATTCAAATATTGTATTTGCTCTGTCTGCTACAACTGACTTGCCAAGGACACTTCGCTCTTTTAATCTAGATTGGCTCAAAGAACATGCTAATTATATTCCATTAGACGATGAAGATTATACTTTAATTAAGCAATTGAGAGATACTAAGTCTTTAATAAGAAATACATCAGTCAATTTTCGTCTTGCTCAAATGCTTCCGAAAGAAAACGAACTTCAAAAGGAACTTGAAGCACTTTGGAAAATGGATTTTTTTGAGGACTCTACCGCTTATAGTCATAGGGTTGACAGAGTATCGAAAACTCTTAATACTATTGAATATGCTATTAATTCAGACAAATTCTCTCATCTTATTTTTCTTTCAACATTCAGACAATTAAAAAAGATATTGTCACTTGGCATAAATGGTAATTCAGAGCTAGTTGATTTTAAAAGAATCAACTTTAATGTAACTCAGATTATCGATAATACAAACAAATTTTTTAATGTTAACTGGAATAATCGAAGTTGTAATTTAATTTTTTTAAGTGCTGAGGATGCTCGGAAACTTGAAGAATCAAAGAATGCTCTTAATAAATACAAACAAGCATTTGGTGCCGATAAGGTAATAGTAATAACTCAATACAATTCAGCCAGTAATGGCGTAAACTTACCATGTTATGATGAATGGGGTAATGAAACTGATTTCCGAGGATTGCATTTACTTGAAGAAAATCATTTTTGGTTTGATGATGTCGAAGCAGATATCTCAAAATTCAAGAACATAGAGAAACAGGCATTCTGGTACCTCTGGAAACTTTGGGATAGTCGACAAATTGATAAACCGAGTTTTAAAACCTCATTAAACAAAAGAGCACCCGAGAATTCATATAAGCCTCACATTAAGGTATTTAATAATTTATATAAAAATACTCCGGAAAAAATATTAAATGCAATTTCCTTATACCACCAAGCTATTGGTCGTATTGAAAGAAAACGAGAACAGATTCTAGAAGTAGATATAACACTTGATGAAGGTGTATTTATGGAATTCCATAGATATTTAACTTTTGAAGATTTTCAGGATTTAATAAGTTTTCGAGACGAAAAGATTACATCAGCATTAATATTAGAAATACAACGTAAGGTATTAGACCAAGGTCGAATACGTAAACTAAAGGCAGCATTCAGTAAACCCAAAAGTATTAAATCTGATAATGAAAGAAGTCGCGAAATGATATATCGTTTTTTAGTTGTTATTGAACAACTAAAAAATGGTGAATATTCAAGCGATATTGCTTTTAAGGTTAAAGAAGAGTGGAACAAAATACGGGAAGTTGTTTTAAAGCACGCATATAGCGAAAGGCTTGAACTTGAAAGCATTTCTGAAACTTTAGATGTAGAAAGAGATTTTTGTTTTGAAACAAAACATATATCAAAGGATAAGGAAATAATATTTGACAATAAACATCAGAAAATTTTCGGTGAACTACCTTTGACTAAAATACAAAAATGGAATCTTGACTTTGTTTATCGTATCATTTCAGGTAACGATGTTATTAAAAACTATTTTAAGAAAAATGACTATAAAATTGGATTCGAGTTTAATTCAATCGGTTATAAAAGTTGCTTTACACCATATATTTATCAAGCTATCCTTCAAGGAGCTATAGGCGAAAAAGCTATCGAAGCATTATTGTTATATAATGGTATTGAGCTTGAAGAAAACACAAGCTTACCCGATAAGCTTTTTGAAGTTGTAGATGCGAAAGTTTCTGGTGCATCCATTTATTTTGATTTTAAAAACTATGGTGAAACAACTTTAGACAAATTCAACTTGTCAAAGGATGATTTGGATTATGAATATGACTTTGATTCCGCAAATTTTATTGAAAAAGTTTTGGACAAGTACAAACTCATTAGTTCTTTTGACTCAAAAGCAATCTTATACATAATAAACTTGTATTCCGAGTCATATAGAAATCCTGATTATTTTGATTCATCGGGTAAAAGAATAAAGGATTTTAGTAATAGTTCTATTTGTATTTTACCTAGTATATTAACTCATGGTAATTTTAACTCAACTAATACAGATTTTCACAATTTATTGCAGATAATTCAAAACCAATATGAAACAGCATAAAACCTCTTCTTTTGTTATCGACATTAAAAAATCAACTTTTCAGCGTTTTAAAGATGAATATTTTATCTATCAGTATACTCTTCCTCCTTACCTGAAATACAAAAAGAATTATTTTGGAGTACTTCATAATTGGGCAAAATCTGAAATTACTCAACCATATTTCCTTCACTTCCCAACAAAAAAAGTATATGTTCTGATAAAAAAAGGAGAAGAACCTAAGAAAATAAGTTTTGAAGATAAAGAGTTGCCCTTATATGAATTCAATCAATATAAAGAAACTGGCTATATACATATTTGGTTGAAGGTTCTATTGGCTATGTTTCTAGAGTTAAATAGTGACTTTATTAGTAACGATACTTTTTATATCCACTCTGAATTAAACAGAGATAGAAAATGGGCAACAGTCTTAAAAATCACCTTGCAACATGACTATAAAGAAAAAGAATCAATTGTATTTAATGTAACCGATTCCGCAACAAGGTTAAAATATGTTAGCTTAGACGAATATCAACAATATTATAGTAAAGATGTACCTTATGGCTTAACTCTTAAAAACGGACGGGCGATTTTTAAACAATTAAAAAAGCATCAGTTAAACGAAAATGATATTAAAATTTTCGTTAAGCCTAAACCAATAAGTGGAAATAAATTTAAAAGTAAAATAGATTACCATTCTATTATGGATGAACGTAATCATGAGAAATCAAGGTCATTTCTCATCCAAAGCTTTCTTAATCAATACGTGGAATATCTGAAAAAATATGACATTTCAGTTGAGATTAAAAATATTGAGTTACAGCGTTTGGACAAAAAAAGAGAAAAATCAAGCCTTCAAATTAAGGGTTTTAATGTTTCATTAGTTGACGGCAGAATTAATAGGGATATTGAGCTAAACTCTGTTGTTAATTTAGCTGAATCGCTAAGCGATAGTATAAAGCTCCAAGTTAAAGATGAATCAGAACTCAACTCGTCTGATTGTGCTTTGTTTGTTATGGACTATAATAAAAGCGAGTTTAGTGAGTATTTCCCAGAAGATACTGACCCATATGATATTTTTAAAACTGAAGCTAAAAATCTTAATATCCCGAGTCAAGGAATTTGCATTAATGAAAATAGTGTTCTTGAGGATAACACAAACCTGACAAAGGAAGCTTATTTTAATTATAATGGTTTAAAAGGTAAAAATCTGGAACGCAATCTATCAATATGCATTACGCAACTTTATTTAAAATCCCTTCTTAATTCTGAAGAAAGCAAAAAGCTACCTGATGTTGACCTGCTTAAAGACAAGGTTTTGGTCAATAATGGTATGTTATTTTTTATCTCTAACGGACAGTTGAAGATTACCGAAATTGAATCTATATCAGATTTCTCTGAAATTGTAGAACGAATTACTGGCAGGAACGATATTCTTGAAATTTTAATAAAAATGGATAAATATCATAATCCCTTCCAAAAGGATGATGCAGAGATTGATATGTCAAAATTTAAAATTATTATTTCTTCTAATTCTGTTTTGGAAATTGTTGATTATCCTGAACGTGCGTTTTATGATGATGAAGAAATAAGCTCTAGAATAAAAACAAGAAATATTAAGCGTCCAATATCAGATTATAAAGTTGAACCTTTATCTGATTTGCATGTAAGGTATAATGATTATATAGAAGATAATATCGAGGAATTAAACCTTTCATATGAAGAACTTAAAACTAAATATGGAAAAGGTGAAAATGGTTTCATAAAAGAACTATTTTATGATGGTAAAGAATTAAAAACTTATAAAGACACCCCATTTAGAAAATTTTTGGAAGAAAACAACGGTATTGCTTTTAAGGGCTTGAAAGAGGATAAAATATTTGAAACGTATTCTGGTATTTGGTTTTCTCCTCACCAATTAAAATATTTTGTAGGAAGGAATAATAGCTATAAATCTCATCAGGATAAAGGTTTTCAGATGAAAAAAATTATTGTCCATGATGGTGAATTTAAGAAAGATGAGTTTTTCCCATTATTGAATAATGATTTTATAAGGTATAAAGAATTAACGGTTAATCCTTTCCCCTTTAAATTAATAGAGATAAAAACAGAAATGAGTTAATATCCTATCCCAAAAACATAAACATTTGCAATTCGCATGAGCTAATGCTTTAGCCTAAAGATAATCTCATAAAATTTATTGTTAGAAATTCATGTTGCTTCCAAGTATATGTTATCTTTGCATCAGAGTTATTTGAAGCAATGGAGAAACTAAGCAGATTAGAGAGTTTTGCTCGTTTCTAAACCATTACCTATTAGAGTTAGTCCTTTCCCAATCTACTCTTTTACAGATAGATATTTCAAGATGTTATAGTTGTAGCAAATGTGTGCCTTGAAACATGCATTGTCAAAATTTTATCGATCCCGCAAATAACTGCCAGCTCTTTCAAATATTCGTTCATCTTTTGGTTGGAATTTACAGGGAGCAATTTTCTGGTAATCTCGCACACCGGATGTCTTTCGTATTTTTTAAGGAGCTCTTTGGCCTGGGGTAATAAGGGAATGCGGCAACGGATATCGGTTTTATTCCGGTCAATAACGATCCACTCATCTCCGTCATCACCCTGATGAATGTGTTCCCGACCAAGTTTCTTTAGCTCTGCATAGCCGAGCCCGGTGTAACAGGCAAACACAAATATATCCCGCACCTGCCCCAGTCGCTGGGTACTTATTTTCTTGTCTCTTATCTTGCCCAGTTCCTGCAATGTGAGGTAATCCCGGTGGGATTCGTTCCTAATGACCTTAAACCGCTCATAGGGGTTAGAAGTAATGTAATTCAGACCAATTGCGGTGTTCAACACCTTCTTTAAATGTTTATGGTAGGTTACTGCAGTATTCGGTTTTACCCGGAATTTCTGTTTTAAATAGACATCCATTGCATTAATAAAGCCATAGTCAACCGATGAAACAGGAAATTCCTGCCGTTTAAACTGAAAGCTGATAAAACCTTTTATCCGTTCCCTGCTCGTTTTATAATGTTTCAGGGTTCCCTGCGAATAATCAACCCCGACCCGCGCTTCTATATCTTTTATCACGGAATCAAAAACCGAAATCAGGCCAACCTTCTTCCTGGGAGATAAAAGCTTTTCTTTCAGATCAAAAACGGTGAAGTGTTCTTCGGTTGATTCCAAAAAACTGAAGGCATCCTGTACTTTTGTAGCGACTTTCCCCAAACGGCGTTTAACCACCAAAGCTTCTTCAGTCTTCCCCTTGGGTTCCTGCCTGCCCCTGCTCCATAAATCCGGTAAAATAAAAATGCCGGTTGACAGTTCAAACCGTTCCCCATCAAGCGTGCACCGCAAATAAACAGGACATTTGTCGTCTTCCCGCGCCTTTGACTTTTTCAACTGAAAATTAATTGTTACTCTCATTTTAACTAACATTTTTTGTTCGACAAAAAACGGTCTCGTTTCCTTTTCAAAATTACCCATTACCGGGCAATTTGAAAACATCAAAACAGACCAAAACAACTCAATTTAAATGTTAATTATCAGCGAGTTAAACCACAATCAAGACCTAACTTTCTGTCTCATTTTACACAGGTCTCGATTTAGACCCTTATAATTTGATTTTCAGTGCATATTCTCGCATTTGCCTAAAATAAAAAAGCGCTGTAAATCAACGATTTAAGCGCTTTTGGTTCGGAATGAATTCCGACTTGGTGACTCAGCTGGGGCTCGAACCCAGGACCCCATCCTTAAAAGGGATGTGCTCTACCAACTGAGCTACTGAGTCATCCTTTATGTGTCCCTTTGTTTGTCAAAGGCGGGTGCAAAAGTAGTATTTATTTTTTTTTACACAAACTCACACAAAAAAATTTCTAAAAAAATTTAAATACTGCATTTTTTTGACGAAAATGGATTTTAATGTTAGATTTGATTTGCATTTTTAAAAGGGGATAACATAAAATATTTTAAGGTTTAAGTGAGTTTAGAAGGGTATACCGTACTGGCTATAATTTTGGCCATGATAATAATCCTGGCCAAAGAAATCATGCGCCCAGGGCTTGTTTTCTTCACAGGGGCTGTCCTGCTGATGGCTGCAGGGATAATCACCGAAAAAGAAACGCTGGAAGGTTTTTCCAACAAAGGGATGATTACAGTAGGGATTTTGTTCCTTGTCAGCGAAGGTGTACGTCAATCGGGGATATTAAACCGGCTGGCACAAACTTACCTTCCGCGAAAAAGGGGGAAAATGGTGTTCCTCATACCCAGGATAATGCTCCCGGTTTCTGTCTTATCGGCTTTTTTGAACAACACTCCCGTTGTAATAATTTTTGCACCGATAATAAAAAAGTGGACAGAAAAGCTAAACCTTTCTTCCAAAAAATTCCTCATCCCCCTGTCATATGCAACAATCTTGGGGGGGATGTGTACTTTGATTGGTACGTCCACTAACCTGGTAGTACATGGTTTGATACTTGAAAACGGTTACGAAGGGTTCAGCATGTTTGAGCTGGGGAAGGTAGGCCTGTTCATCGCTGTCACAGGTACTATTTATATGTCGGTTGCGGGCAACAAACTCTTACCCGGCCCAAAAATCCTTTTTAATTCGAGAAGCACTACTGATTTCAAAGATTATTCCTACGATATAATTGTCCCCGAAAACAGTGGCTTTATTGGTGTCGAAATAAAAAACGGGAGAGTAAAAGAATTAAGGGGGCTGTTGATACGTACCATAGAAAGGGATGGGAAAATAATTGAGGCGAACAAAGGCAATTATTTTATTATGCCGGGCGACAAACTTTTTGTTGTAGGCAAATCAGACCGGCTAAATTTAATCCTTGGAAACGAAAACATCAGGTTGCGCGGCATCGAATTAATAAAGGGTATCCCCAAAAATGAACTCAAACAGTATGAGGCAGTCCTTTCAACAAGATTCCCGGGGATTGGGAAGACCATAACAGAATTTAATTTTTTCAAACATTACCAGGCCGTGGTTTTATCTGTTCACCGGAACGGCGAACGCATAACATCCAACTTAAGCAGCTTAAAGCTCAGGGCCGGCGATAACCTGATTTTGTTAACCACTGAAAAATTCGTGCAAAACTGGGGCGAGTCAAAAATATTCTATCTAACATCGTATATCCGCGATTACAAAACAACCGGTACATTCTGGAAAAAATGGCTGGCGTTTGCCATCTTACTCCTTATGATAACCGGGGCAACTGTTGGAAGGTTCTTCTCAACCCCTTCCGGCATCAATTTCGACATGTTTTATTTTTCGGCCATTGCTGCAATATTGCTGGTTTGGCTGAAAATTATGCCCCATCGTAAATATACAAGGGCTATTAGCTGGGATGTGCTAATAACAATCGCTTTTTCGTTTGCCGTCAGCAAGGCAATGCAAAATTCGGGGGCGGCTGATGCCATTGCGCGCACAACTATTGGCATTGGGCACGGCCTAGGGCCTGTCGGGGTACTGGCAGCTATATATTTAGTGACCACTATCTTTACAGAAATCATTACCAACAACGCGGCGGCGGCAATTGTTTTTCCTATTGCCCTGGCGGCGGCGCAACAACTTAACGTAGATCCCAAACCTTTTTTTGTCGGTATAGCTATTGCTGCTTCTGCAAGTTTCTCCACCCCTATCGGGTATCAGACCAACCTTATAGTACAGGCTATTGGCAACTATAAATTTAAAGATTACCTAAAAATAGGGCTGCCGCTCAATATCCTGGCATTCATTTTATCTTTATTGTTAATACCCCATTTCTGGCATTTCTAATGTCATATATCTGTTATTTTGCCCCATATGGGCTTTTATGTCCCAAAGGGTTGAAATAAAAATTTTATCTTTGCCTGTCCTTGAAATAGTACTAAAATAAAATACCATACAGCTACATGAATGAATATTCATTAACAAACCTGCGAGAGCTGGAAGCCGAGGCCATCCACATCATCCGCGAAGTGGCCGCCGAATTCGAAAACCCCGTTATGTTATACTCAATAGGAAAAGACTCGTCGGTGATGGTGCGCCTGGCCGAAAAAGCCTTTTACCCAGGCAAAGTGCCTTTCCCGTTGATGCATATCGACTCGAAATGGAAATTCGGGGAGATGATTGAGTTCCGCGACAACTATGCAAAAGAAAAAGGATGGGATTTAATTGTTCATTACAACAAAGAAGGGTTTGAAAGTGGTGTCGGGCCATTTTCGCATGGCAGTAAAGTACATACCGATATAATGAAAACACAGGCTCTGCTTAGTGGGTTAGACAAATACAAATTTGATGCGGCCTTTGGCGGAGCCCGCCGCGACGAAGAAAAATCGCGGGCAAAAGAACGCATATTCTCGTTCCGCGACAAATTCCACCAATGGGATCCGAAAAACCAACGCCCCGAACTTTGGAATATTTACAATGCCAAAGTACAAAAAGGCGAATCAATCCGGGTATTCCCTATTTCAAACTGGACGGAGCTTGATATTTGGCAATACATACGCCTAGAAAACATACCTATTGTGCCCTTGTACTACGCCAAAGAACGTCCGGTTGTTGATATCGACGGAAGCCTTATTTTGGCCGATGACGAACGTATGCCAAAAGAATTACGAGAAAAAGCAGAAATGCGCAAAGTACGATTCCGCACATTGGGCTGCTACCCACTTACCGGGGCTATTGAATCAGAAGCCGACACAATTGAAAAAATTGTAGAAGAAATGATGACCATTACCGTTTCGGAACGCACAACCCGCGTAATCGATTTCGACCAGGAAGCGAGTATGGAACAGAAAAAAAGGGAAGGGTATTTTTAGCAACAGTATTAATGTGAGGCCGTGTTGCCGTGTTGCTTTTATGTAATGATAATGCAATACAATCAGCAATATGAAACATCTAAAACAACAACTCACACAAACAGCATCACAGCTCCACCGCAAAACAAAAGGTAATGACAACAAATAAACTCAACATCCGCGAATTTTTAGATCAAGACCAAAAGAAAGACTTACTCCGACTTCTTACCGCAGGCTCGGTCGACGATGGGAAATCAACACTCATAGGTCGGTTAATGTTCGATAGTAAAATGCTATACGAAGACCAATTAGCAGCCTTAGAACGCGACAGCAAACGGGTAGGACATGCCGGCGAAGATATTGACTATGCCCTCTTGCTCGACGGGCTAAAAGCCGAACGCGAACAGGGAATTACCATCGATGTAGCTTACCGCTATTTCTCGACAGCAAAACGTAAATTTATTATTGCCGACACCCCCGGGCACGAACAGTATACCCGAAACATGATTACCGGCGGCTCTACGGCTAACCTCGCCATTATACTTATTGATGCTCGCCACGGGGTAATTACCCAAACCAAACGCCACACCTATTTAGCAAACCTGCTTGGGATTAAACACGTTGTGGTTGCCATTAACAAAATGGACTTGGTCGATTACAGCCAGGAACGTTTCGAAGAGATAAAATCAGAATATCAAAAATTTGTCACCCAGCTCGATATCCCAGATGTAAATTTCATCCCCCTTTCGGCATTAAAAGGCGACAATGTTGTTGAAGCGGGCACAAACATGCCTTGGTACCACGGTACTTGTTTGCTCGAATTTTTAGAAAATGTACATGTCGGTTCCGACCGCAATTTCGACGACCTTCGTTACCCCGTACAATTTGTACTCCGCCCCGACATAAAATTCCGAGGGTTCTCTACATCGGTAGCATCGGGAATTATAAAAAAAGGCGACGAAGTAATGGTGCTGCCTTCTATGAAAAAATCGAAGGTAGAAAAAATTGTGACCTACGACAAGGAACTAGATTATGCCTTCCCGCCGCAATCGGTAACCGTTACGTTAGAAGACGAAATTGATATTTCGAGAGGCGACATGCTGGTACACCCCGATAACCTCCCGCGAGTTGAGCGCCAATTTGAAGCCATGCTGGTTTGGATGGACGAAAACGAGATGAACCTTTCATCACAATTTTACATCAAACAAGCCAATAACAACACCAAAGCCAGGATCGACAAAATTCAATATAAAGTAGATGTTAATACACTTGAAAAAACAAACATCGAAAAATTTAAACTGAACGAAATTGGACGTGTTGTTATCACCACTACCAAACCTCTTTTTTTCGATCCGTATAAGAAGAACAAACAAACCGGCTCGTTTATTTTAATCGACCCGGTAACTCACAATACCTGCGCGGTAGGGATGATTATCGATCGGCTAGACAGCAAAAACCTGCCATCGCGCATTACTGATATCGACAAAGAAAAAATTGCCAAAGGCGAATCGTTGATAAAACCCGAAGCATACCGCGAAAAATACAACCAAAAAGGAGAAACCATTTGGATTACCGGACTACACGGTTCGGGGAAAAACGAACTGGCTTTTAGCCTTGAAAAGAAATTATTTGAAAACGGCGCAACCGCAGTGCTCATCGATGGCAGTTCGGTGCGTTCGGGATTAAGCCGCGAACTCGATTTTTCGCCAGCCGACAGGGCCGAAAATCAACGCCGCGTGGCACATGTGTGCCGATTATTAAACGACCAGGGGATTATTGCCATTGCTTCGTTTATTTCGCGAAACGCTTCGCTACGCGAACAAGTAGCCGAAATTATAGGAGAAGAGCGGTTTCACCTTCTACACATGGATGCAACCCTGGAATATTGCAAAAACAACAAGCCCGAACTTTACGAACGGGTAGAACAGGGGAAAGCAAAAAACCTTCCCGGAGTTGATCTGGAATACGAATCGCCAACAAATGCAAAACTGGTATTCGCCCCCGAGAAAAACGAAGAAAACCTAGATACTATTTTAGACTATTTAGCGATTAATAAAATATACCCTGCCCGGTAATATTAAGGAGAAAAAATGGGTTAGCATCCTGACAGGGAAAACAGACTCACAATTTGGTTTGCGATAAAAAAAAGATAAAACATACACAGAGCGAATAACCAAAAAAGAAAAAATGAAAATATTAATAACCGGAACGGCAGGATTTATAGGATTTCACCTGGCAAATAGATTATTAGAGCAGGGAGTAGAAATTGTTGGTATCGACAATATAAACGACTATTACCCTGCCGAATTAAAATATGCCCGTTTAAAAGAAGCCGGTATTTCGGCCGACGCAGAAAATTGGCACACAAAAATTACCAGTTCGAAATACCCCAATTATTCTTTTGTGAGAATGTCCCTTGAAGACAGGGAACAAATAAGCCAACTTTTCGAAAACGAAAAATTCGATATGGTTTGCAACCTGGCAGCACAAGCAGGGGTACGTTATAGTATTGAAAATCCACACGCCTACATACAAAGCAATATTGTTGGTTTTGCAAATATTTTAGAGGCATGTCGCCACAATAATATCAAACATTTGGTATATGCCAGTTCGTCGAGCGTGTATGGGAACAGTGCAAAAATGCCACTTTCAGTTACCGATCCGGTAGACAACCCGGTGAGTTTATATGCTGCCACAAAAAAGAGCAACGAACTAATGGCACATACTTACAGCCATTTGTATGATATACCAACAACGGGTTTGCGCTTTTTTACCGTTTATGGCCCGTGGGGGCGCCCCGACATGGCCTACTTTTCGTTCACAAAAGCCATTATGGGCGGCACCCCAATAAAGGTGTTTAACCACGGCGACCTATTCCGCGATTTTACCTATATTGATGACATTGTTGAAGGGATAATAAAAATTTTAAATGCCCCGCCACAAAAAGCAACAAACAAACAGCAACAAAACACCCCATACAAAGTCCATAACATTGGTAATTCTACTCCTGTCCAGTTAATGGAATTTATTGAAACGATTGAAAAAGCACTGGAAAAGGAAGCCAAGAAAGAATATCACGACATGCAACCCGGCGACGTATATAAAACCTATGCCGATGTAAGCGAACTGGAAAAAGACTTTGGTTACTCGCCCAACACCCCGCTTAAAAAAGGGATTGGGGAATTTGTAAAGTGGTATAAAAATTTTTATAATTCTAATGGCAGTCTCCTTCGTATAGTTTAATGATCATATTGTTCAGAACTAATTTATCCTAATTATAATGTGCCCTCAGTTCTTTTAAAACTTTTTTGCCATTCTCATTATCAGGGTTTAATTCAACGGATTTCGTATAATTCCCGACTGCCTTTTCATTGTCGCCTATAGCAAGATAAGCTTCACCAAGACTATCGTAAACGTTCCACGAATCGGGATATTCGACTACGTTCATTTCAAAAAGTTGTATAGCTGTATCATAATCCTTATCTCCAAAATACGAATATCCCAAAGCGTTCATCCCTGTTTCTGAAAATAATTTTTTGTCCGGTTTTTCAATTCTAAAAGTATTGAAATAATTATTTGCTTTTTTAATGCCTTGTGTTTTGACCAGCGCAAAGAAATCGGCTTCACGTTTAAACATTTCTTGTTGAAATTCAATGGTTTTATCTGCAATTTTTCTCCATTGTACGATCTCTTCATCAGTTGTCGGCTGTAAATGATTAACAAAATTTTTAAGCGTTGAGAAAAATAATCCTGGTTCATCGGAAAAAACATTGTGCCCAGAATGCCCTAACAGTACATATTGAGCCTTAGGGAGATATTTTTGCATAATCTCCTTTTTGTTGGCGGTCCAGGTTAAATCGCCTTCTCCTTCACAAAGCAATGCCGGGATCGGGCATTCATCAAAAACGTGATTCAAATCGTATTTATTTGTGCTTGCCGACATAGTGTGGTTAAAACCATTGTCGTTCACCCATTCATAAAGCGAAGCACGGATTATTTCATCGTTTGTGGGCTTATAATAATGCTGACGTTTCCAATCGCCATTTATCTCCTTGTTATAGAGCAGTTGAAAAAATGTGATTTTATGTTCACGGTATAATTGATATATTTCTTTTATCTTCTGTTTCTCTTCTTCGCTCATATAATCGTACTGCCGGGTACCATTCAGCCCGGCATCTTTTATCATCGGTTTAGCACCGATATAGACAGCGGCAAGCGTATTCTCAGGATGGACAGCAGTATAAAATTGAGCAACAGCGCCACCATACGAGTAGCCACAAACAATCCATTTTTTGAATCCCAACTGTTGCCGAAGCCTATCTAAATCATCAACAGCTTGCTCAAAAGAGTAACCGTTTTCTCCCGGATTAAAATCGGATTTCCCGCAACCTCGTTGGTCATAATAAATTACCTGACAATATTTTGCAGCTTTTGAAAACCAAGGGTGGAAATAGTGATGTGTCCCTCCAGGGCCTCCATTGATCAAGACCATTGGTGTGCCTTTACCTTCGATCTCGCAATAGAGGTTACAGTCGCCAATATTAACATATTGTCCATTCATCCCCAAAACATCATCAAGCGATGGAAGGCTGTCAATTTTATAATGAATACTGTCTTCAATATGCGAAATATTATCGAAAACAGTTTCCCTATTTTTATGAAATATTGATGATTGACAAGCGGTTAACAAAAGCGGGATTAAAATTGAACTTACAAGCGTTTTCATTCTGCTAAAAAATATTGATTATACAAATAAGAGACTTTGTTGATTGTTGAATGTTACAGAAACATCGTTTTTATTTTCCTGCAAAAATAGCCAATCAGCGAAGTCCTTTTCATATTTGCCTCACTAAACACTGGCACCGGTATCCCCAACGTGTAATTTTTGGGGACTTCTTCTTTTTGCTTTCGTTTATGACAGGGAGGCTCAAAGGGTCGATAAATATGCTTTCGGGTTAACTCCAAATTCATTGCGAAAAGCTTTTGAAAAATGGCTCAAATTGGCATAACCAAGGTCGTACCCGACTTCTGAAATGCTATATTTTTTTGTGCCGAGCATTTGTTTTGCAAGGTGCATTTTCTCTGACAAGGCATATTGTGAAATGCTTTTCCCAAAAACTTGCTGGAAACATTTTTGCAGTTTGCTGATGCTCATCCCCGCATCTTGAGAAAGTTGCCTTAAAGGAGGAAGTGCCGTTAGGTTTTCAAGGATTTTTTTTCTGACAATAATTATTTTCTGGACATCAACAGGGTTGATGCCCGAAATTGTTTCTCGTGTATTACGGTTCTCTAATTGCTTTAAAAACAAGTAAAACAGTCCTATTGCTTTTTGATGTAGTTTGAATTGTTGCAACTTATCATCGGAATTAACCAGTTGATGAATGTCCGTAATCAGATTCCTCATTGAGTTTTGGAGTGACTCGAACAAATAAAACGGCTTTTTTGATTCCAACAATTGCTTTAAGTAATTATCATTTGACGAGGCAACCGACCTTATATACCAATCTTTCTCAATAGTTAATGTTACCTGGAAACCATCCATGTTTGCAGGGACATTCCAACGGGACCCGATCTGGGGCGATGGCATAAAAATACCATTGGAAGTATGGAACCCAATCATTTTCTTTTTTTCGTCAACGTCCTGTTCAAAAGGCAATTCCTGACTATAGAACATAATTGGGAACAGCTTAGCTTCATTTATCGGGTGTCGCATGAATTCCATGGGCCTAAACAACTTGAAATGAAGATAGGTCAACGTAAAACCATCAAAAAAATAAACTTGCTTCATAAACCCATTCCCAAGCGATGGCGGAATCTCAAATGCATTATCAGACACTTCTGTCCCAAATTGATGGGCAAAGTTTTTTAACCATTCTTGCGGCTTGTCTTTTGCTGAAAAATCCAGTTGCATTTTTGTGTCCCTTCTTTGAAAGGCAAATCTACTAAATTCTCATGTTTTGTGGGAAAAGACAGCTCTTTTTGCAATTTTAAATGGGATTCCCGGGATACTTCATGAAAAACCATCATGAAATTGCACCTTAACAACGATTTAATATCACAACAGCAACATGTATGGATAAATTTTAAAAATCAATATCCTGTGTATCAGTATATAGAATATTTTATATATTTTTCACTTGTACGAACAAGTAGTTTTTTATACCTTTGTTGGGTAATAATATTTTCTTATTCATGGAAGAACCGCTTTATCGAAAATTAATTAGGGACATAAAAAATCAAATTATTGTCGGAGTGTATAAGGAAGGCGATATTTTGCCATCGGAACACGAACTTATGGGGATACATAATGTTACTCGAAGTACTGTCCGTCAGGCTCTTGGAGAAATTGCAAAAGAGGGGTATATTATAAAAAAGCAGGGACTTGGCAGCGTTGTCACCAACCCTAGGCGCAAAACACTGGGTTTATTGTCGGTAAAAGGTTTTTCCAAGGCCGTTAGCGAAAAAAAGAAAAGCGTAAAAACGGTAATGATACACAAGCCACGTGTACAAGCCTGGAAAGAGGATTTTTTCTACCCGATCTCTGATATTGAGAGGTCAGCAGGGTGTATATACCTACAACGGGTAAGGTGCGTAGAAGACGAGCCGGTGATGTTAGAAGAAACTTTTATACCCAACCTGAACCTGCCCAAGTTATGTTCCCTGCCATTTGAGAACGGGTCGTTGTTCGAAACCTTAAATGTCAGGTATCAACTTGAAATAACCAACGTGGAAGAGGATTTGCGGGCTGTATTGGCAGATGAGGCGACGGCGGCACAATTAAACACTACCGTTGGTGCACCTTTATTGCTCATTTATTTTAAGTTTCACACCAACAGGGACTTCCTCAACGTATACAGTTCGTTGTTGTGCAATACGGGGGATTATTCAATAGGTAATAAATTATAAATGCCATGGGCACACGCTTTGTCTTTCTATGGTCCTTCTTGTCATATACTGCGGGATTTGTCCCCAAACAGGAAACAGCCAAACCCAAATGGGGAGAAACTAAAACCTATATTCGTTTTATAAATTATGTATCGGACACTTTTGCCCCGAAACCAGCACCTATTTATCCATTTAAACATATAAAAGATGAACCAAATTAAATTTTACACTATTGTATTAAGTTTTTTTTCAGTAGTATCCTGCACCTCGCAGGCACAAAAAAAAGCAGAGTTGTTCCATGATTTGCCAGAGTATTGCAATACCCCTGACGGGATGACCCTCGGAGAAGATGGCAACATTTACCTGTCGTGCCCGAATTTTAACAACCCTGTATTTCCTGGATTGATAATGAAAATTGATCCACAAAACGGGCTCTCTATTTTTTATGCCATGCCGGCCCACCCCGAAACAAAGATGGCTTGCCCAATGGGGTTGGATTTTGGGCCTGACGGGAACCTTTACATTGCCGACAACCAATATTTTTATGACACCGGGCATAAGTCGCGGCTGATCCGGATAGTATTCAGAAACGGGAAACCCGTAAAAAGCGAGATAGTAGCAGAAGGGATGAACCTGGCTAATGCCGTGATTTGGAAAGGCAACGACTGTTTTGTCAGCGAAACGCGCCTGAACGAGAAAGGCGATGAAAGTACCAGTGGCATATACCGTTTCACCCTGGATGAGATGGACAGGGGAACAGTAAGCTTAAAACCCGGGAAATCAGACAGCCACCTTATTGCTGATTTCAAGACTGCCTTTACCAACCGGGGCGACTGGGCAGGCGCAGACGGAATGACAATTGATTCAAAAGGGAACCTATACACCGGAAACTTCGGGAATGGGGTTATGTCAAAAATAAGCTTCAATGAAGACGGAAGTGTCAAATCAAATGAGGTTTTCGTCCAGGATAAAAAGATGACCTGTGTGGACGGGATTTTCTATGATGCTGAAAAAGACGTGATTTACGTGGCCGATTCAGAAAAAAATGCCATCCGTATTGTTACAATGGACGGGAAAGTCAGCACCTTAAGCGAAAATGACGACACTGACGGTTCCGATGGGGGGATGGACCAGCCATGCGAAGTGCTTATCAGGGGCAACGAAATGATTATTGCCAATTTTGACATGCCTTTCCCCGGATTAAAAAATTCCGCATTCGATGCCCCTTATACATTAAGTGTAATAAAATTGAAATAAAGATATAATACCATGCAAATAGATTTTAATGGGAAAGTGGCACTGGTAACCGGTGCTGCAGGAGCCATTGGCAAGGGCATTGCCAAAGAGCTAAAAGACAGCGGTGCCCACGTTTTTATTACCGATTTGAAAGAAGAAGCCGTGCAAACCGTGGCTAAAGAGCTGGGCTGCAAAGGACAAGCCGCCGATGTTACCAACGAGCAACAGGTAAAAGAAGTAGTAGGTGCAACATTGAAAGAATACGGGACAATCGATATTTTAGTCAATGTAGCAGGGATTATTGGTACTGCCCCCGTGGAAGACATAACAGAAGCGGTATGGGATCAAATGTTTGCAGTAAACTGTAAAGGCTCTTTCTTCTTTACAAAATACACAGTGCCAATATTAAAAGAAAAGAAAAAAGGAAAGATCATTAACTTTTCGTCAAAGTCAGGAAAAACAGGTTCGGCATTGATGAGCCATTACTGTGCAGCCAAAGGTGCTATTATTTCGTTTACCCAAGCTTTGGCTTATGAACTTGCCCCTCATCAGATCAATGTAAATTGCCTTTGTCCCGGTATTACGGACAATACAGGGGTTTGGGACACCTGCTCTTCCGGTTATATACGCGACATGAACCTTCCCCTGGAGGAAGTTGTCAGCAAATTTACGGCAAAAGTGCCACTAGCCCGCCTGGCATCTGTAAAAGATGTAACATCTGTTGCAGTGTTCCTCGCTTCCGAAGGAGCTGACTATATGACAGGGCAGGCAATTAATGTTACCGGAGGCCGTGAAATGCATTAAAAAAAATGAACTGAAAAATTGAAATATGTACACAAAAGAAGAAGTCGCTAAAACGATAGATCATGCCGTGTTAAAACCGGATTACACTGATGCAGATTTAAAAGAACAAGCTGAAATGTGCAAACAATACGGGGTTTTTAGTATGTGTGTCCGCCCGTGCGACGTAAAATATGCAAAAGGGCTACTGGCAGGGAGTGGGGTCAAAGTCTCGTGTGTGTTAAGTTTCCCTCACGGTTCAGATACTACCCCTACAAAAGCTTTCCAGGCATCTCAGGCAATAGGAGATGGTGTTGATGAAATTGACATGGTTATGAATATAGGTAAATTCTTGTCAGGCGATGAAGGATATGTCGTTAATGACATAAAAACTGTTGTTGACGTAGCGCACCAGCATGGCGTACTTGTAAAAGTTATACAGGAAAGCGGTTTCCTCACACTGGGGCAGGTAGCAAAAGCATGTCAACTTTCCTATGAAGCCGGAGCCGATTTTGTAAAAACCTCCACAGGGTTTGGGGCAGGTCCTGCTACCCCCGGGATCATCGATGTAATGATAAAAACAGTAGGGGGCAAAATGAAAATCAAGCCTTCTGGGGGGATCCGGAGCTGGGAAACAGCTGTGGCATACCTTGAACAGGGCGTTGACCGTTTAGGGGTCGGTTCAACCAAAGCAGTTTTGGATGGGGGGCTAATATCTGACAAATATTAAAACAGGATGAAAGCAGTTAGGTTCTATGGCCCTGGAGATGTGCGGGTAGAAGATATTCCTGTGCCTGAAACAGCTCCCGGGGAAATGTTGGTAAAAGTTGATGCCTGTGCTGTATGTGGTTCCGACCTTAAAACATACAAGGCAGGAAATCCCCGCATGAAACCGCCCATTACCATGGGGCATGAATTTACCGGGATTATCGAAAATGCCCCAAGAGTTATTAACGGGCTAAAGGAAGGCGACCGTATAGTAATGGCAACAAGTATTAGTTGTGGCGAGTGTTTTTATTGCAGTAAAGGATTGACAAATTTATGTGTCAACCTGGCACCGATGGGATTTTCGTATAATGGGGGGATGGCAGGGTATGTAACCATACCGCAAAAAGCCATTGCCAACGGGCATGTCGTTAAAGTTCCCGAAGGGATAAAGCCGGAACATGCAGCTTTGTCCGAACCCCTTAGTTGCGCAGTAAATTCAGCACGGCAAAGCAATATCAAAAAAGGCGATTTTGTGCTGATAATGGGTGCGGGCCCTATGGCAATCCTCAATGCGCTTGCTGCCCGTGCATTTGGCGCATCAAAAATTTTCATGACCGAATTGTCAACTGCCAGGCTGGAACAAGCCCGCCAGTTTGACATCGACAGGCTGATCAACCCCACAGAAGAAAATATCCAGGGAATAATCATGAAAGAGACAGGGGGATATGGGGCCGACGTTGTTATTGTCGCAGCCCCGGCTGCCCGGCCACAAGAAGAAGCCCTGGGACTGGTACGCAAGCAGGGGACTGTCTGCCTTTTTGCGTCTTTGCCTTCAGGGAAAAGCCATTTGTCGCTCGATAGCAGGCTGATACATTATAAGGAAATCTACCTTACCGGCAGCAGCGATTCAACAGCCGAACATGTAAAACAAGCTGTTAACATGCTTGCCTCCCCCGGATTCCCGGCAGAGGCACTTGTAACCCATACCCTTGGGCTTCATGAAATAAAAGAAGCGTTTGACTTGATGACCAAGGGCGAAGCCCTAAGGGTTGTGCTAAAGCCTTAACAAAAAACTTAATAACAAAACTTATGGATTTAGGGTTAAAAGATAAAATTGTACTTGTAACAGGAGGTAGCAGGGGGATCGGCAAAGCTATTTGCAACGCTTTTGCAGGAGAAGGCGCAAAGGTAGTTGTAAACTATGTTCGAAATAAGGTACTGGCAGAAAATATTGTGGCTGAACTATCAGATCAACTCAATATAAAAGCAATTGCAGTTAAGGCAGACATGTCCTGTGAACAAGAAGTCATGGATATGATAATACAAACAGAAGAGGAACTAGGCGGGATCGACATACTTGTCAACAATGCAGCTTATTGCCCTTCCGGGCCGATAACATCATACACCTCCGGGGAATGGGACAAAACTTTTGCTGTTAATATGCGGGGCACTTTTTTGGCAAGCCGCGAATTGGTCAAAAAGTGGTTGTCTGAGAATAAGAAAGGGAATATCGTAAATATTGCCTCACAGGCTGCTTTTCAGGGATCCACTACCGGGCATCTACCTTATGACAGCAGTAAAGGCGCCATGGTTTCATTTACCATTGGGCTTGCAAGGGAGGTTGCCAAACAGGGGATTAGGGTTAATGCTGTTGCCCCCGGCCTTGTCCGTACGGAAATGGTTGCCGAAACATGGGAAAAGAAAAAAGAAAAGTACCTGGAACGCATCCCTCTTTTCAGGATTGCAGAACCCGAAGAGATTGCCCGGATAGCAGTGTTCCTGGCATCAGGTGCAGCCAGTTATATAACAGGTTCAACTATTGATGCGAGTGGTGGGATGATGATGCGTTAAACAGTAATAAATTTTCTAAATATGTATTTCAACAAGGTTTATGTCCGGCTTTGGCTGATGATGTTTCTTCAGTTTATACTCTTTGCCGTATGGTGGGTGCCACTTGCAGCATACCTTACCAACCTGGGGACAAGCGATTTCCAGAAAGCATTAATATTGAGTTCCATGGCCATAGGTTGCATTGTGTCTCCTGTAATTGGGGGTATTGCTGACCGTTTTTTTGCAGCGGAGAGAGTCCTTGCTGTTTTAAATATCACAGCTTCGGTTTTATTGTTCCTTGCCGCTATGCAATCAAACCCAGACACTCTCTTTTTGCTGTTGCTTTTTGCCATGTTTGCATATATGCCAACGTGGGGTTTGACCAGTGTCATTGCAATGGCCCATTCCCCATCAGAGCAATTTCCCAGGATTAGGCTTGCCGGATCAATGGGATGGGTTGCATCAGGTATTTTCAGTATAACTTTTGTGAAAGGATTTGGCGTGGGGTTTGATGGGACCAACATTCCCATGTTCTGTGGGGCAGGCATGGCATTAATAGCAGCATTTATAAACCTGACATTGCCCCCAACGCCACCATTGGGCAAAGGGAAAAAAGTGTCAGTAATACAGATGATGGGATTACAGGCAATAACTCTGATGAAGGATAAAAACTTTGCCATATTTATCCTGGCTTCCTTTTTCGCATTTATACCTTTTGCCCTGTACTGGTCATATTTATCACAGTTTTTACAGGATGTCGGCTATAGATATATCACGGTAACAATGAATTGGGGGCAATTAGCAGAAATCCTGACCTTATTTTTGGTTCCTGCCGTCATAAAAAAGCTGGGGATCCGGGTTACAATGCTGATAGGTTTGTTGGCATTGTCCTTGCGTTATGCCGCTTTTTATTTCGGAAGCACAACGGGAATGGACTGGCTGTTTTTTGCAGCAATCCTTGTCCATGGCATCATTTACGGTTTTTTCAGTGTTGGCGGACAAATATACATCGACAAAGTAGCGCCGCAGGAATTAAGGGCACAGGCACAGGGATTTATTTTCTTGGTGACTTTTGGGCTCGGCATTGTCGCCGGGAACTTCATAAACGCGTGGCTCATCCGCTTTTTTACCATAACAGCAGAAACAGGTTGCGCCCATGTCCAATGGGAAAAAATCTGGGCTGTGGCCAGCGGGATGTCATTGGCAGTCTTATTATTATTTAGCTTTCTGTTCAATTATAAAAATGAGCCTTATGATGGGGTATCTGTTGGGGATAGATAATGGGGGGACAGTAACCAAAGCCGCATTGTTTGACACAAAAGGGCGTGAAGTTGCTGTGGCATCAAGAAAAGTCGAAGTCTTGCAGCCATTTCCCGGGTGGAACGAACGTGACTCCAATAAGATGTGGAGGGACACTTGTGGGGTTGTAAGGGAGGTGATAAACTTATCCGGGATCAAGCCTGGGCAGGTACTTGGGGTTTCCTGTACTGGGCACGGGAACGGGCTGTACCTTGTCGACAAAGAAGGTATCCCTGTCCGCAACGCCATAAATTCTACCGATGCAAGGGCACAAAAGTACGTAGACGGTTGGAAAGAAACAGGTATAGGCAAATTAGCCCTGCCGTATACCGCACAAAGCCTGTGGGCCGGCCAACCCAATGCATTGCTTGCCTGGCTTAAAGAACATGAGCCGGAATCTCTTAAAAAGGCGAGGTGGGTTTTAATGGCCAAAGATTTCATAAGGATGAAACTTACGGGAGGGTTTTATGCAGAACTCACAGACATGTCAGGGACCAGTTTGATGAATGTTGGCAAAGGGGGGTACGATGATGGTGTTTTAAAACTGTTCGGTTTGGAAACTTTAAGGGAGTTGCTGCCCCCTTTGATTGGATCGGCAGATCTATCAGGGACGATTTCACAAAAAGCTGCTTCTGAAACAGGGCTTAAAGCGGGCATCCCGGTTGCCGGCGGCATGTTCGACATTGATGCCTGTGCTTTGGCTTCTGGCATTGTGGGCGAAGAACAAATGTCGTTGGTGGTGGGGACCTGGGGCAACAACCAGTATATAGCAAGGGAACCGCTTGTAGATAAGGATTTATTTATGTCAAGTATTTACAGTATCCCCGGGTGGTACCTGATGTTGGAGGGGAGCCCCACTTCTGCTGGCAACCTCGACTGGTTTATTGAAACTTTTCTTGCTAACGAGAAGAAACAACATGGCAACCTGTTTTTTGAGTGGCTGAACAAACAGGTAAGTTCTGTTTCTGGGAAACCATCCGATATAATTTTTTTGCCATTTATTTATGGGAACAATACAGGCAAAGACATACCGGCATTGTTTTACGGGATAAAAGGCAACCTCAATATGGCACACATGATCAGATCTGTTTACGAGGGAATTGTATTTTCCCATAAAACACATATAGATCGCCTCCTGAAATTTAGGGAAGCCCCAGAAGTAATCCGCTGTACTGGTGGTGCCACCCAAAGTAAAGTATGGATGCAGATGTTTTCAGACATCATTGGGATTCCGGTAGAAATACCTGAAGGGACACAATTAGGAGCACTAGGGGCTGCAATGGCAGCTGCTGTCTGCTGTAATGTTTACGGAAACTTCGAAGAAGCCATGGAGCAAATGACGAAAGTCAAAATTAAGTTTGAACCTGACAGGCAACAGAATAAAATATATCAAGAGAAATATTCTAAGTATAAGGCTACCGCAGGAATCGAGCAGTAATTGCAATATAAAGTAAAATACGTTTTAAGGCTATTCATAAAAACAATGGGGCTATTTTATCCCCCTAAGTCAAAATATCTTTGTTGTGTGGGATTTGAAATAAAAACGACAAGGATATGAAAACAGATAAAATAACCATTCTTAGAGACGAAAAAGTTCCAACTGCCCTTTATAAACTCGGCATACCTACAATGATAGGGATGTTGGTCAGCGCATTGTACAATCTTGCCGATGCTTACTTTGTTGGGAAACTGGGTACTGCACAAGTGGGCGCAATAGCCGTAGCTTTCCCGATTAACCAAATTGTGGTAGGCGTTGGGATGACCTTTGGGACAGGGGCGGCCTCTTATATCTCCCGATTGTTGGGCGAAAACAATTTTCACAAAGCCAATCAAACAGCATCAACAGCTGTTCTGGATCTGCTGGTGTCCCAAGCTGTTTTAATTGCAGTTTCCATTGCATTTATTGAACCGGTTTTGCATCTGCTTGGTGCAACTGCTACCATTATGCCTTATGCCAAAACATACAGCATTATTTATATCTCAGGCACATTGTTTTCGGTCTTTTATGTGGCAATGAACAACATTGTTACTGCCGAAGGGGCTGCCAAGCTCACAATGGCCGCTATGATGCTGGGTGCAGGGTTAAACATTATTCTTGACCCGGTTTTTATTTATGTGCTCGGCTGGGGAATTGGCGGGGCAGCTTGGGCAACCGTGTTGTCGCAAGCGGTTTCTTCAGCATTGTATATCGGTTATTTGCTGAAAAAGAAAGGGCATTTGCGTGTGTCAATTAAATATGCCTCGTTCAACAAACAAATTCTTGGCGAGATTTTAAAAGTCGGTGTCCCTATTTTTTTGTTTCAATTATTGTTTGGCATGTCACAAGGGATGGCCAACACAGCCGCACGGGAATTTGGCGACCACGCCATTGCTGCCGTTGGTATTGTAATCCGGGTATTGGCCATTGGCACATTTGTCGTTTTTGGGTTTGTGAAGGGGTTCCAGCCTTTGGCGGGTTATGCCTATGGGGCAAAAAATTACAAACGGTTAAAAAATACTATCAAAATATCGCTAAAATGGACGAGTATTTTTTGCATTGCCTTTGCTGCTTTAATGATGCTCTTCCCCGACAATGTAATGAGTTGGTTCAGCAACGACCCATTGGTAATAAGAATTGGACATAAAATGTTATTTGCCAACGGGCTTATTTTTGTGTTCTTTGGCTTTCAGGTAGTGTATTCGACACTATTTTTGGCACTCGGGAAAGGTAAAGAAGGCGGCATTTTAAGCATTGCCAGAAACGGGATTTTCTTCATCCCCGTTATTTTAACCCTCCCCCGTTTTTGGGGCTTGGATGGTGTGGTTTACACACAAGTAGTTGCCGATATCCTGTCCGTTTTATTAACAGGTATTTTTGTGGCAAAGTTGAATAAAGAACTTAGTTTATAATTATTGGTTTAATAATTAGTCCGAAAAACAGAGGAAAAAACTAATTTTACGACAAAAACCAAATGTTACTCAAAATTGCCTTATTGCTTTCCATGCTAATACAATTGGGAGCAGCAATTACAGCAGTTAGTTTAATCCGAAGGACCCGTTTTAACATTTCATGGATACTTATTTCGGCTGGGTTTGTACTAATGGCTTTACGTCGTCTGATTGAGTTCTCAACTCTGTTTTGGGAAACCCAACTGATTTCAAAAGAAGGGGCAAACAGTTGGATTGGAGTAGTAATTTCTATGTTAATGTTGACAGGTGTGATCTTTATCCGCCAGATTTTTAACCTACAGGATTATATCGATGAAATACGAAAAGAAAGCGAGGCTAGGTTGCTGAAAGCTGTCATACAAACCGAGGAAAAAGCCAGGCAGTCTTTTGCCCGTGAATTGCACGATGGACTTGGCCCTGTTTTGTCGTCCATCAAGATGATAGTCAGTGCCATTGAACCGGAAAAGATGGGGGCTTCAAATAAAAGGATTATTGAACGTACCTGCAAGGCGGCCGATGAAGCAATAATAGCATTAAAAGAGATTTCAAATAATTTAAGCCCGCATTTGCTAAGCAATTATGGACTGATAAAAGCTTTGGATACTTTTGCCAACCAAATGCTTATTAACCAGGATATCCAATTGGGGCTAACCGACCATATAGGTCCGAAGCGGTATCCCTATGATCTGGAAATAAATGTGTTCCGGATAGTTTCTGAACTTTTGAACAACAGTGTCAAGCATGGGGACCCGCGTAAAATAACAATCAATATTAAAGAAAACCGGGGCTACCTTAAAATTGAATATGAGGACAATGGCGCAGGGTTTATTTTAAAGGACAGGACAGATGAAATGCGCATTAGTGGCATGGGGCTTGAAAATATCCGTTCCCGTATAAAATCGCTAAATGGGTATTATTATTTGGATTCGGAGCCTGGGAAAGGAGTTAAAGTGCATATCCAGATACCTGTAAAATGAAAAAGATAAATATCTACCTTGTTGATGACCATTCGCTTTTCAGGGAAGGGTTGCGGTTCTTGCTCTCTAACCTCGATTTTGTCAATGAAGTTTACGAGGCCGAAAACGGGAAACAGTTTATCGACGAAATGAAAGGCAGGCAAGTAGACATGGTTTTACTGGATATTGAAATGCCTGAGATGAACGGGATGGATGCAGCCTCCAAAGCCTTGGAAATCAACCCTGATCTCAAAATAATTGCCTTGTCGATGTATTCTGATGAAAGCTACTACTCTTGTATGATTGAGGCCGGAGCAAACGGGTTCCTTTTGAAAAATTCTAATTTCCCCGAAGTAAAAAAAGCCATCCTGGATGTATGGGAGGGGCGGAATTATTTTTCCATTGAGATACTGCAATCGATTGTGGGCAGGGCAAACAAAAAAACAACAAAAGCAGGGAATAATGATTTGACAGAAAGGGAGATGGAGGTTTTATGCCAGATTTGCAAGGGGCGTTCAAACCCCGAAATTGCCGATATACTTTCCATTAGCAAACGCACGGTTGACAAACACCGTGAGAATTTGCTACAGAAAACACATTCAAAAAATACTGCCAACCTGGTTGTGTTTGCAATAAAACAAGGATATTTCGAAGTTTGAATTAAAAAAATACGACTAAAGACGTAGTGCTGATTTTACGCTTTTAGGCGGTTTTAAAGCCGAAGTGACTGCCATACTTTTGTCAGAAAAAAATATGATAAACAATATTTCAATTCTGGCAGGACATAATAAAGATGGCATAAAAGAGCATTTTGGCAGGATCGATATCACCAGGGGAGAGATAGTTGGTATTGTAGGGCCAACAGGAAGTGGTAAAAGTGCATTGGTGGAAGACATTGAACAATTGGCACAGTCAGATACCTCAACCCAAAGAAAAATTTTAATAAACGACAGTATACCCGATCCAGAACTCCGTTTTGACCCCAAAAAGAAATTGATTGCCCAACTCTCGCAAAACATGAACTTTATTGCCGACATGAGCGTTGAGGATTTTTTAAAATTACATTCCAAATGCCGGGGCAAAAAACTCAACCTTGTTGACAAAGTCATTTACCACGCCAACCAATTAACGGGAGAGCCCATTAAGAAGGATATGAACCTTACTGTTTTAAGCGGAGGGCAGAGCCGTTCGTTAATGGTGGCCGATGTGGCATTTGTAAGCGACTCGCCTGTGGTTTTAATCGATGAGATAGAAAATGCCGGGATTAAAAAGCACGAAGCCATGCAACTCCTCTCCGGAAATGGCAAAATTGTGCTGGTGGTCACCCACGATCCATTACTGGCATTGCTTACTCAACGAAGAATAGTTATGGAAAACGGGGGGATAAAAAAAATATTCGGGACAACAGAAGAGGAAAGGGCATTGTGCCAGCAGTTGTACCATGTCGACAAAGAATTGTTCAAAGTACGCGAGATGGTCAGGTCGGGTGTTGAGGTAAAGGCCGATTTTAGTTTTCAGGAAAGCTTCTCCAACAACTTTCAACTGGTACTTGAAAATTAACCGTGATTATATTAACCTGAGTTCGATTAAAAATATTATATGAATGTTATAATAGTTGCCGGCACCCCGGGAGCAGGAAAGACAGCCGTTTTGCTACATGGCCTAAAACATTTGAAAGGACAAGACAAACATATTTCCGTAGTGAAAATTGATTGTCTTTATACCGAAGACCACCTCCGGTTCCAGAAGGAAGGGATCCCTACCCTGCTCGGGCTATCGAAAGATATGTGCCCCGACCACTATACCATTTTCAATTTAGGCGAAATGGTGGGGTATGCACAGGAAAATAATTCAGACATGCTGATAGTGGAAACGGCAGGGCTTTGCCACCGCTGTGCTCCCTATACCAGCAATAGCTTGGGCGTTTGCGTAATAGATGCCACTACGGGGCCAAACACGCCGCTAAAAGTCGGGCCTTTTCTGAGCACGGCAAATGTTGTTGCAATTACTAAAGGCGACATAATTTCGCAGGCTGAAAGGGAAATTTTCCGTGAACGCATATTGGAAATGAACCCCGGGTGCAGGATTATTGAGGTCAATGGCTTAACAGGGAAAGGGACAGCAGAGCTGGCAGGTTGTTTTAGCAAGGCTCCAGATTTTATTTACGACAAGGAAGAGTTGCGGCACAATGCCCCGTTTTCAATTTGTACGCTTTGTGTTGGGGAAACTAAAATCCATAAGAAAAACCACCGGGGGGTGTTGAGACATATCAACGGGATCCAAGAATATATAGGCGAATAATATGAAAAAAGTAATAGAGATTGAAAAACTGTTGCCCGGTTTTAACTGCGGAGCCTGTGGTTTAAGGGAATGCCATAGTTTTGCATCAAAGTTGGCAGCAAATAAAATTTCGATTGACAAATGCCCCGTCCTGAAACAAGAGCGGTTTGAGGATAAAAAAATGGCACTGCTGAAACTGGGTGGCATCAGTCAAAGCACAGAAAAAAATGAAATAAAAGGGTTGATTGACGGAGCAAAGGCCGATTTCATTTTGCACCCGTTACATAATGAACTGTCCTGCCGCGAAACATTGGCCTGTTTCTCATCTGTACCGATTGAAAAAGATACGATAATCCGGTACCGGCCATTGGGCTGTCCGATTGTTCATTTTTCCAGGATAATTGAAAAAAACCATAACCTCTTGGATGTTTGGGTAATCGGCCCGGGGAAACTTCTCGGGCGGAAAGAAGAAGCCTGTGATGTAGGGATTTGCATGATCCTTTCATTCCAGGGGACAATTGAAGGGGAGATGCCCAAAGTAGGACAAACGGTTAAATTCCTGCCGTCTCATTGTATGATGGGCAAAGTCCATTCCGGGATAATCGTTCAACTGGAAAACGACAAAACCCGCATCGATTGTATCGATTTAAAAGTATGGCAGCACACGGAAGGGGGAACATCCTCTGCCTCCCATATTTTTTAGCTCCTTTGCCCCCTGCCTGAACTATTTGCCATTCCCTGAGATATAGGCATCAGCAACATTATTGCTATATTTTATCCACCTAACCGGCCAGCAATCAAAAAAAATACGCCCCAGGGCTATTATCGCAAAAAAAGGGCGGCTTTATTTACAGGGGGCTTGTCGTTCCCGTGTTGGTGGTTAACAGCCTTTAACCTGGACACAGCTCCAGGGCTTCCGCATTTAATTTTTTTTTACTTCACAGGCAAAAATCAGGGTTTGCTAAGATTAAAAACCTTAACTTCACGATCAAATTTTTTTTATGGGAAAAACAGTCATTAACAATTACAAAGAATTTGAATCGTACCTGGGGAAAGAAATAGGTACTTCCGGGTATGTTCAGATCACACAGGAGCAAATCAATAAATTTGCCGATGCAACACTCGACTACCAGTGGATACATACCCAACCGGAAAGGGCAGCTAAAGAGTCGCCGTTTAAAAGTACTATTGCACACGGATACCTGACGGTTTCGATGCTGACCTATTTATGGTATTCGATTGTTGATGTGCGCAATGTGAAAATGATTGTGAATTATGGCATTGAAAAATTGCGCTTCCAACAACCGGTTTTAGTTAACGATAAAATACGCGCGGTGGTTTCCCTTAATGGCATCCGCAATTTACGTGGAATTGCAAAAATCCAGGTAAAAATTGTAGTAGAAATAGAAGGCAAGAAAAAGCCTGCTTATGATGCATTGGTAACCTTCCTGTATCATTTTGAATAGCAAATTCCTGAAAATGGGAGTTTTCAATGAAATATTTACATCAACGGAGATCACCTGGCAGGTGGCTTTGGCAAGGCTCGTTGTTAGCTTTTTTATCGGTATGCTGATCGGGATAGAGAGGGAGGCGCATGACCAACCGGCAGGTTTACGGACACATATACTGATAAGTATAGGTTCTACAATGGTGATGCTGATTTCCATTTATATCCCGCAAACATTTACCGGGTTTCAAAATGGGGATCCGGGGCGTATTGCAGCTCAGGTAGTTTCAGGGATTGGCTTCTTGGGCGCAGGTGCCATTTTGAAATTCGGTGCCGATGTAAAAGGTTTGACTACTGCGGCATCAATATGGGCGATGGCAGCACTGGGGCTTGCCGTTGGCGCGGGGATGTATGTGATAGGGGCTACAGGTGCGGTTGTCATACTTTTTGCCCTGACGGCTATGAATTTATTTGAGAAAAGGCTGTTTAAGGGAAGGACGGTACGGGAGATAGAACTGCATGTAAAAAAGAAAGATTCTGACATACAGAACATAAAAAACGGACTGGAAAAACACGGCATCCGGGTTTTTGAAACTGGTTTTGAGAGGGATATAAACGAAGCAACCGACAAGGTTGTGTTCCTGGTGGGGGTAACCCGTAAAATGGACATAGGGCATCTTTCTGACATTTTATGGGAACATCCTGGGATTGTTTCCATAAAAATGGACATACTCGAATGAATTATCCCAGTTTTTGCAGTAACCCTTCGCAACTGTCTTCCAATAAATCCAGTACCAGGTCAAAGCCATCTTCGCCCCCATAGTAAGGGTCGGGTATCTCGTCATAGTTCCATTCCTGTGCGAAATCGGTCATTTTATAAATCTTTTGCAAATCGTCTTCATTCCTGGCCAAAGCTTTTAAGTCCTCCACATTCTGGTTGTCCATACCGATTATCATGTCAAAACGGTCAAAATCTGTTTCCAGGTCAAATTTTCTAGAGATACTGTTGATGTCGTACCCGCGTTTTAATGCATGTTTCTGCATTCTCACATCGGCTTCCTCCCCTGCATGCCAGGCGGTAGTCCCTGCCGAGTCTATTTCGTACATGCCAGCAAGCCCCTCCTTGCTGGCTAGTTCTGCAAAAACCGATTCTGCGCTGGGCGATCGGCAAATATTCCCCATACAAACAAACAAAATTTTCTTTTTTTCCATAACAAATTATATAAACTATTCATTGCTGTTCCATATCTCATAAGATCTTAATGCCTGCCCGAGCAACATCTCGTAGCCGTTTTTTACGGTTGCCCCCTGGGCTTTACCTTTTGCCATAAATTGTGTTGTTTCTGGATTGTAAACCAAGTCGAACAACAAATGTTTTTCTGTAATGTGGCGATAAGGTATGAGAGGGAAGGTCCCTTCTTTCGGATAGGTGCCCAGTGGCGTTGCATTGATAATCAGCAGGCGTTCGGCCATCATGTCCCCGTCAATGTCTCCGTAGCTGACTTCATCCTCATTCAGTTCTTCGATAGAAGCCGAGATAAATCCGATCCCCAGTTTTGCCAAAACGTATTTTATTGCTTTAGATGCTCCTCCTGTGCCCAGTATCAAAGCTTTATCGTGATGTTTTTTCAACAACGGTTTTAGCGAATTTTCAAAGCCAAAGGTATCTGTGTTAAAACCTTTTAAGTAAATCCTTGGGCCGGAACGGGTTATTTTTACCGTGTTAACAGCACCGATTTCGCTTGCCGGGCCGTTTAGTTCATCCAGGTACGGGATTACCTGTTCCTTGTAAGGTATTGTCACGTTCAGCCCAATAACCTCTGGGTTGCACTTTATTACCCCCGGGAATTTATCTATGTCACTGATCTCAAAATTCTCATATGTAGATCCATTCTTTTCTGTTTCGAATTTTTCAGTAAAAAACTGTTTTGAAAAGGAATGGGTGAGCGGGTAACCTATTAATCCATATTTTTTCATCGGTATTACTTTGTTTTTTTGGGCTTTGTTAACCCTTCAATTACAAAAATAATTGCAAAACCGGCCAAAGCAAGCAAAACCGCGCCGAATAAAAAAGCATTTTGCCCTGTGATTTGTTCGTAGCTTCCTGGCAGGACATTTACTTCAACAAGAGGTTTTATTTCTCCATGGCGGTCGGTGAAAGTTTCGGCAACCTGTTTCCATGGCCATACTTTGTTTAACGACCCCACCATAAAACCAGCCAAAACGGCTATGGTCTGGTTGTGGTATTTTTTGAGCAGCCACGACAATACGTTTGAAAATGCAACAATGCCTATTGCCGCGCCAACAAGGAAAACAAGTATTACGGTAATTTGCAGGTTTCCAACAGAGTCGAGGATAAACTTGTACATCCCCAGCAGAACCAAGATAAAGCTCCCTGAAATGCCAGGCAAGATCATGGCGCAAATGGCAATTGCCCCCGAAACAAAAATAAACCAAGTGGTAGTGTTGGCTTCAGCGGGTGTGGTTACTGTTATGAAATAAGCAACAATAATTCCTGCAATACCTGCAACAATGGTTGCGGTGCCCCATTTTTTTATTGCCTTGGCAACATAAATTGCCGATGCCACAATCAAACCGAAAAAGAAAGACCATACCAGCACGGGGTGGTTGTCGAGCAAATATTTAAGCCCTTTGGCAAGAGAAAAAATGCTGATACCTATCCCAAGCAAAACACACACGAGGAAAGTCCCGTTAACACTTTTCCAGAAATTTTTGATCTCCCCACGGAAAATAAGCTTTAAGGCTTTCAGGTTAATTGATTTTATTGAATTGATCAACTCTTCGTAAATGCCCGTAATAAAAGCGATGGTGCCCCCGGAGACCCCCGGCACCACATCGGCAGCCCCCATCCCCATTCCTTTTAGGACCAATATTAAGTAGTCTTTTGCTGTCCTGTCCATATTTTACATTTTGTGCAAATATGGTAATTAATTCTTCATCTTCATAATATCGGTACATTTATCGGATTTAACCTATATTTGTAACTGACTATGGTAAAACCTTGCAGCAGAAGTTAGTTTCTATATGTAACCGAATGTAATTCCCGATACTTCTTTGCTACAAAAGAATAGCGGGGCAATAAATAATAGTTTTAAATAATTTGATATGAAGGAATTTATTTTTTCAGTGTTGCTCTCGGCCCTGTCTTTAACGGGCTTTGCACAAGTCAATGCCAGGATGTTCCGGTATCCTGACGTAAGTAGCTCCCAAATTGCCTTTTCATATGCCGGAGATATTTGGGTTGTTTCTAAAGACGGCGGTGTTGCCACTAAGTTAAGCTCCTCTGTAGGCGAAGAAATCATGCCAAAATTTTCTCCCGATGGCAAAACAATTGCATTTAGCGGCAACTATAACGGCAATGCCGATGTATATACGCTGCCAGTATCGGGGGGCATGCCGCAACGGCTAACCTGGCATGGGGATGCCGACCGGGTTGTTGACTGGCACCCAAACGGCAAACAGATCCTGTTTGCTTCGGCAAGGGAGAGCGGGAAAAACCGTTGGAACCAGTTTTATCTGACCGGGAAAGAATCAGGTTTGCCAGTGAAGCTCCCTTTGGAACATGCTGAATTTGGTTCATTCTCGGCAGATGGGAATACCATTGCATTTACCGATAAATCAAGGGTTTTCCGTACGTGGAAAAGGTACTTGGGGGGAATGGCACCAGATATTTGGTTGATGGATCTTACAACCAAAAAAGCTGAAAAAATTGCCATTAGCGGGGCAAACGATGAACTCCCTATGATAAAAGGAGATAAAGTGTATTTCCTCTCGGACAGGGGGGAAGCAAAACGTGCAAACCTCTGGTCCTACGACACAAAAACAAAGGAGCTAAAACAGTTGACCAGTTATGCCGCCTACGATGTGCATTTCCCATCAATGGGCCCCAACGACATTGTTTACGAAGCTGGCGGGAAACTTTACCTCTATGGACTTGCCTCAAACAAAAGCAGCGAGATAAATGTCTCCCTGGTAACCGACCAACGTGCCATAATCCCAAAAACAGAAAGCGTGGCAGGCCGTATTTCTGATTATTACATCTCGCACGATGCCAAACGTATTGCCGTTGAAGCCCGTGGCGAAATTTTCTCCGTGCCGGCAGAGCATGGATATACCGCTAACCTTACCCAAACATCGGGGGTTGCCGAGCGTTACCCGGCATGGTCGCCCAATGGGAAATACCTTGCCTTCTGGAGCGACAAAACGGGCGAATACCAACTGGTACTACGCAACATGGAAGATGAAACTGAGGAAACGCTTACCAATTTTAACGAAGGCTACCGCTATAATATCATGTGGTCGCCCGATAGCAAAAAAATTGTCTTTATTGAGCAAGACCTTGAGATAAAACTGCTTTTTGTTGAAAGTAAAGAAATTGTTGTAGTAGACAGTTTGCGAACAGGGAACCACTATAGGGTAAATGGTTTTTCAGTTAGCTGGGATAAAAACAGTGAATGGTTTACATGGGCGGCAGATTGTGAGTCTCGGAATAGCGTAATAGCTGTGTTTAATGTTAAAAACCGCGAAAAACATATCCTGACAAGCGGTTTTTATGACGATCTGGATCCGGTGTTTTCGGCCGATGCCAAGTTTATATTTTTCCTCACCAACCGGAATTTCAGGCCTCAATATTCCGATTTCCAGGGGACATGGGTTTATACCAAGGCTACAATGCTGGCCGCTATCCCCTTGACAAAAGAAGTAAAATCTCCCCTGGCTTTCCGTAACGATGAGGTTGAAATACTAAAAGAAAAGGAAAAAGAAAAAACCGATGAAGAAAAAGAAAAAGAAAAGGAAAAAGAGGAAAAGAAAGAAGAGAAAAAGGAAAAGAAGAAAGGCACACAAATCGACCTCAACGGCATTGAAAGGCGCATTGTAATGCTTCCCCCTAAGGCAGGGGATTATAACTCGCTCGGAGCTGTAGAAGGGAAAGTGCTTTATATGAAACGTGCCGATGACAGTTGGGCTTTGATGTATTATGACATAGGGGAACGTGAAGAAAAAACAATAATAAACGACATATCTGGATATATGTTGGCGGCAAACGGCAAAAAAATACTGGCGGTAAAGGATGCAAAAGCATCTGTTATTTCACCAGCACCTGCTCAAAAAATGAGCGAAACCATCAACCTGAAGGATATCCAGATGACGGTAAACCCCAAAGAAGAATGGGGGCAGATATTCCATGATGCCTGGCGTTTTGAACGCGATTTCTTCTACGACAAAAATATGCACGGAGTAGACTGGCATGGCGTTTACGAAAAGTACCTCCCCTTACTCGAACAATGTGTTACCCGTTGGGACGTAAACTTTATAATTGGGGAAATGATTGGGGAAATGAACTCTTCGCATGCCTACCGGGGCGGGGGCGACTATGAACATCCCCGTAACCTTAATATTGGTTACCTGGGGGCTAATTTTGAATTTGCCAACGGGCATTATAAAATTGCACACATAGTAAATGGAAGCCCGTGGGATGCCAAAGCACGTTCGCCGTTAATGTCTCCAGGAGTAGATGTTGAAGAAGGGGATTACCTGTTGGCGGTAAATGGCGCCATGGTTGATGTAAGCAAGCCTCCTTTCGCTGCTTTCGAGAATATGGCGGGCAAAACTGTTGAACTGCTAATAAACGACAAACCAGAAAAGGACGGGGCACGTAAAGTAGTGGTAAAGACAATAAAAAATGAATACCGCCTGCGCAACCTGGAGTGGATAGAAATAAAACGCAAACGTGTGGACGAAGCTACCAATGGGAAAGTGGGATATATTTACGTGCCAAATACAGGCATTGGTGGGCAAAGCGAATTGTTGCGCCAATTTATGGGGCAATGGACCAAACCGGCACTTATTATCGATGAACGATGGAACAGTGGAGGGCAAATCCCCGACCGGTTCATCGAACTGCTCGACCGCAAGCCTTATTCCTACCTTGCCGGGCGTACCGGGATTGACCGGCAGGTACCCTATGTGGGACATTTTGGCCCCAAGGTAATGATGATTAACGGATGGTCGGGATCAGGAGGCGATGCCTTCCCAGATTATTTCCGCAAGGCCGGCCTGGGCGAACTAATCGGTACCCGTACGTGGGGCGGGTTAATTGGGATATCTGGGGCACCACAACTTATTGACGGCGGTATGGTAACAGTGCCTACTTTCCGGCTGTTCGACCCCGATGGCAAATGGTTTCGCGAAGGGCACGGCGTAGAACCTGATATCGAAGTTGACGAAGATGCAGGGCAACTGGCAAAAGGGGTTGACCCCCAGTTGGAAAAAACAATTGAAGTTATCCTTAAGAAACTGGAAACAGCACCGTTTGTTAAACAACCGCATGCTCCTTACGAAAAGAGATAGCACAAAGTATATGGAAGGGAACCGTTCTTTTATTAGGAGAACGGTTTCCTTGAACGGTTTTCTATGCCCCGTGTTTATTATGCTATATTGTTGTTTATCATAGTGATACCTTTTATTGAGACCTCTTTTTCCCCTTCGTTCACTTTATTGAGACGATGGGCTTCCTACTTTTCTTTACATTTGTTCTCGAAAATAAAACGAACACAAAATGGGCTTAGAAAATCAAGGGGCAAAACCAAACGGAAAAATTGGGAGAGTTATCGGACAGATGATGAACCAATTTCATACTTCGTTGTATATCTCCTATTTTAATACTAAAAAACGGCTTAATAATGCACGTATCCTCGACATAGGGTGTGGCGGCGGTAAATTTTTAAATTATTTGGCAAAACAAAATGAAGGGTATTTGCTTTGGGGGCTTGACCATTCGCAAGAAATGATTTCTCTTTCTGAAAAATTAAACAAAACGGAAATTGAAAACGGAAAGCTAACGTTATTGTGTAGCCCGGTTTCAAAAATCGATATAAAAGGCAATTCGCTTGATTTGGTTACGGCATTTGAAACCATTCAGTTTTGGCCTGACATTGATATGGCTCTTTCCGAAATTTATCGGGTTTTAAATAACGGAGGCGAATTTCTAATAATAAATCGTTACCCAAAAGAAGGGACGAGATGGTGGCATAAAGCAAACTTAAAATCCAACAACGATTATAAAATTGTTTTAGAACGTGCCGGATTTGTAAATACCTCGACCGATTTCGGATTTAAAAAGGGATGGATAATTGTAAAATCGAGAAAATTATGAAACAAAAAATCACCTTACATTTAATTGCCGGATATGGTTTTGCCATCTATAGCCTTATTGAAATTATCGATTGCGGAACGGCACTGTTAATGGCATTTAATGTTATCGACAATCCATATCCGGAGATGTATTTCGAGCCAATGAATCACATTTTCAATGAGCATCCCGGATATCTTATTCCATTGTTTATGGGAATAACGACACTCCGCATTTTTGCAGCAATCGGATTATTGACGAATAAATCGTGGAAAACTCCAATGGCATTAAGCATCGTTGGCATTACACTTATTCTAATGCCTTTTATGCTACCATTCAGCGTTTTCGATTTCCTAATTTGTTCAGTGTTAATCGTACTAATTTTAATTGGAAATAAATCAAAATAAAACACACATTGAAATCAGCACTTCGGTCTTCCGTCTTCTGACTTCAATCTTAAACTGAAAAACTATGTTAGAAAAAATTATTGCCATCGGAATTTATGTAACAATGTTATGGTACACAGTTTTTTATATTTTAAGTGTACGTCCGGCACAACTCGAAGCTAAAATTGGCGAAAAAGCTTACTCAAAGTGTACAACGTTACGCAGAATTTCATTTGTAGGAATGGGCTTGTCGATGCTGCTCGAAGTATTGTATTTCTTTTTCCCACTTGATATTGGATTGCCATTACGATTGCTTAATGGATGGATTGGATGGGTTATCAGTATTGTAATTGGAGTTGCGTTTACTGTCTTTGCAACCGTTATCATCAAAAAAGTTTCTAAAGTTGCGCCCGACAGTTTTGCTCCACAAAAGAAAAACGAAATGTTTGGCGGTATTTACGACAAAATCCGTCATCCACAAGCCATTGCCGATGTCGGTTATTGGTTCGCTTTTGCGTTTCTGTTTAATTCTCCATTCTTATTAATTGCCGCAATTATTTGGATACCGATAAATTACATCATTGTTCTATCTGAAGAAAAAGATTTGAGAATCAGGTACGGACAATCGTATATAGATTATATGAAACACACCAATCGGTTTGTTCCAAGAAATAAAAAACGATGAAAATAAAACTTAATTATACATCGACAAGAAACATCAAATAGTCATCGGATGTTCTTCTTTCCCGTGATATTTTTTACCTTCGCAATGCTTAAACAAACATCAACAAATCAATGCAATCACTTAAAAAAGTTTTACTTAGTTTAATTAAGCATAAATTCGATTTTTCGCCTGTTAACCGCAGGTTCGGGTTAGCTTTTTTTACCACTGCTTTTGCTTTTGCTTTTGTTTTTGCTAATTTTTTTGAGCCGTTTGGTATTTACCACAACTCCGAAATGACTACACAGGAAATTTTTGTCGAGCTTTTTGTGGCAATGACTTTTGCTTTTGTCGTTATTACTGTTTCGCAGTTTGTTGTGCGCCCTTTAATAAAAAGTTACAGTCAGAATATTTGGGTAACTTATGTTTGGTTTCTATCCGAAGGTATTGTTTGTGCCGCAATATGGACAGTTTTGCAGTTCACTTTGGGGCATGCTGAAAATAATTTTTTTACATTGTATTTCGAAAATCTGATTGTATATACGGCATTAATAGCAAGCCCTTACCTGCTGTTTGTTTTTTATCTTTTCCATAACGATCGGGTTATAGAAATAGAAGAAAATATTGAAACAGAAGCCGAAAAGCAACAAACCATAGCAATTAACGACGAAGCAGGCGAAACAAAACTCTTGGTCAGCATCGACCATATTATTTATATCCAATCGGCCGATAATTATATTGAAATTAATTTCTTTGAAAATGAAAAGCTACGCAAAATTCTGATTCGAAATTCGTTAAAAAAAATTGAAGAAACATTTCAAAACACTCACATAATACGCTGCCATCGTTCGTTTATTATCAACACTCAGATGATTGAATCGGCAAAGAGAAAAAGTTCCGGATTTGAAGTAAAACTGCAAGGTGTTTCGAGCAATATAATACCCGTTTCGAGAAGTTATGTGTCGGAACTGAAAAAATACTCTTTCACAGTTATATAGCTTTTAATTATGTTAATGCCAAGCAAAAAAACTGCATATCTCGATACTAAATCAAAATTCATTATCTTTGTTTTATGAGTAAAAAGGAACAAATACTACAAATGATTAAAATGGTCGTAGATAAAAACGCTCCTGATTCAGAAGTGTATTTGTATGGTTCGCAAGCACGAGGAAATGCCAAAAGACTTTCAGACTGGGATTTGTTAATATTACTCAATACCCCAAACGTATCATTTGATTTTGAAACAAAATTCATGGATGAGTTTTACGAATTAGAATTGGAAACTGGAGAGATTTTTTCGCCTTTGATTTATTCTAAAAACGACTGGAAATCAAAATATTCAATTACGCCATTATTTGAAAACATACAACGAGAAGGAATTAGATTAAAATGACAGGAACAAAAAACGATTTGATTAATTATAGGATTGAAAGAGCAATAGACACTCTTGATGATGCATCAATTCTCGCAGAAAGAGAAAAATGGAATTCTACGATTAACAGATTATATTATGCTGCTTATTATGCGGTAATGGCTCTCCTACTCGATTCTGAATTAAAACCAACAACTCACAACGGAGCAAAATCTCAATTTTCAGAGCATTTTATCAAAACAGGTAAGATTGATTCAAAATATGGAAAAATGTATTCTCAATTGTTTACATGGAGACAAAAAGGAGATTATGATGATTTATTCGATTTCAACGAAGACAAAGTAATGCCTTATTTTGAACCAGTTAACGATTTCATTTCCTTGATTGAATATATGGTAAAAAAATAAATGCCAGGCGTTTATATATTGCATAGCGGTTTCTGTGTGTATGCGTAGCTCGGATTCCCGCCTGATTGTCTTAGTCCGTGCCGGACAGACAATCCCCGCAATTAGCTACTACACATATAATTTACCGTTGTATTGAAAAGTGACCCGAAATTATTTGAACGACAAACAACTCAATTTCAAATTTAAAAGTGCTGGTAAAAACTAACAGAAAAAACATCAAAACAAAACCATCTGATTTTCAGTCGTTGGTATAAACAATCACTTGTCCCATTTTTTGAGACGAACGTTTTTTTAGCACAAATACCATTCGTTTATCCTCATATCTATTCCGATTATCCCTTCGATTTTTTGTGTTCAAAAATAGCCTTCAACTTTGCGAAAAATTATAAAAACAATGGTTGAAGTTTTTAAAACAAACGTAAAAGTTGAAAACGAAGCCTTGCGAATAAAATATCTATACATTATGAAACGAACAATCGACTACATCGTAACCTCAATTATCGGATTATTAGGTATAGTCCACATCTTGTTAACGCCTTTGTTTTATCCAAGCCTAAACGAAGAAGCCAACATTTTTATGGGAATGGGCTTGGCATTTGTTTTTCTCGGTGCAAACAACCTAATGCGACTAATGGCAAAGCACAAAAAAGCAACTATGGTTTGTTTAATAAGCAACCTGCTTGCCGTCGCCTATCTCATTTATTTTGCAGCAATGAGCGGCAGACTTGAACCCCAATTTATGATTACTATTTTAATGGTATGTATTGCCTCAGCATTTAGCACATCACAACTCAAAACAGAAAAATAATGAAACTTCTCAAACATATTACCAACGGCATAGCCTTAATTGTGATTGGCATAATGCATACACAACTGGCAATTACCGCAGGAGGCTTCGGGAAGCAATTTGGACGCTTTGCCGAACAGCGATTTTTTAAAATAAGCCTCGGCATGGCAGAACTCCCTGCAAGCGAAGGTTTAACCAATTTCGAAACTTTTGCTGTGTTTTGGTTTTTTTATTTTGGTGTAATGATAATTCCGCTTGGAATATTGGTGCATTACCTCGAACGCCGACGAATATTTCTGCCTCTTGCTTTTACTGTTTCGTATTTGCTTGTAGTGGCAATGGGGGCTTATATGATTCCCAATTCGGGAATGACTTATTTTATGTTGCCGCACGCAATTTTTATGTTAATTTACAGTCGGGTTAAAAAGAAAAAATATGAAAACCATTAACTTCGATACCGTTGCCGACCTTTACGACCACTACGTAAAGGTTGATTTCGACATTCCGTTTTTTTTTGAACGAAACCGAAAATTTTAACGATGAAATTTTGGAACTGATGTGTGGCACCGGACGTGTTTCTATTCCCTTACTCGAAGCCGGACGCAAAATGGTTTGTGTCGATTATTCCAAAGGAATGATAGATGTTTTTCGAGAAAAAATATCGGACAAAAATTACAATGTTGAACTCGTTGAGGCAGATGTGACAAAACTCGACTTGTACAAAAAATTCAAACTTATCATACTGCCTTTTCATTCCATTAGCGAGATAATTTCGGCAAAAAAGCAAAAAGAAGCCTTGTGCCAAATTGCCAAACATTTAGACCACGACGGCACATTCATTCTTACGCTTCAAAATCCGGTAACACGCCTACTGCAAGCCGATGGCAAACAACGTAAAATTGGGGAATTTCCTTATTGCAACAATACCACAATCATAATTTCGTCGCAATTGCAACACAACGAAACAACCGGCATTGTTTCCGGATTTCAGTTTTACGACATCAGAAATTCCGAAGGAAAAACCATTGAACACCGTCAACTTGAAATCAACTTTCGCCCGATTCAATACAACGAATTGCAAAAAATGTTGGTCGAGGCAAAACTAATCGTTTCCGAAATATATGGCGATTACAATTATGCCCCGTTTAATGAAAAACGGAGCGGTTTTATTATCTGTAAATGTTGACCCAGCCATAACTTGTCCCTTTACTTGTTCAATCCATGTTTCGCTTGTAGAACGTTGTTTGTGAAGTTCGTGTAACCGTGCGGTGTCCATTTCATAACTGCTGACGTAACATGCGTATTGATATACCGGGACAATTTGTTTTTTTCCAAGGTATTCAACTTCTACATATTCTTTAACGCTGCGTACCGCCCTCAATGTCCGGGACTTGCCCCATCCTTGTGCCTTATAGGTAAATTCACAGGTGGCAATGCCTTTTGTTTCGTCAATTGTTGCCCATGTTTTTGATCCGGGCATTTTTTTCAGGTTTTTTAATTTTACCTTGACCAGATAATCCCAACCATAAGATTCCAATAAATCGAAAAGATCTCCCGAAAAGAAACCGCTGTCCGCACGAAAAAACACGCTCTTTATCGTATCGGGCAAACTAGCCTTTACTTCTTTCATAAAATCGACAATGCCATTGGAAGTATAAGCAGACCCTGTCCTAAACCAAGTATGGTACAATAACTTCATCTCGTTGACAAAAACTCAAAGTGGGTGATAACTTTTCGCCCCCTTTTTTGTCGTGTTGAACCCCTTGGCCGCTCCTTCCTGATGGCCGCAGACCGACTTTACGGTCGAGTCTGCATCCAGTGTTATACTTGTAAGCCCGCTTTCTTTCAGCCATTGGGATTTTTTTGACAGTAACAGCCCCTGGAGGTCACGTGCGCCTTTTTGTCCGAGCCGTTTCAGGGTTGCCGATATTGCATCTTCGTTTATTGCCTTGCCTAGTTTCAATAAAACACGGACCAAACCATCCCCCGTAAACGAGGCGATCTTGCAAATACGGTTTACCCCACAAAAAGAAGCCATGACAATTGAAATCAATATCTGGTTGGCCCCAAATTTTGTGGCATTGTGCCATTCTGTTGGGAAGAGCTTGCCAATCGATTTTATGATGCCTTGACTACTTTTGATTGGCTTTTTAAGTTTTTGTTCGTATTTTTTATCCTGGAAGTAATTGTTTTTTGCTTTTGTTATTCTTTGTAACGATTTGAATATAAGTAAATAACATCACTTTTACTAATTTTTGTTTTAGTTTTTTAAGTTATATATATTTGAACAAATTTTTAAGTTGGGTTCTGTTTTGGCAAAGTTAAAATTAAATCAAGAGTTAGAATTGGTCAGGAAGTTAAGAAATGGCGATTCTTCGGCTTTTGATTTATTATTCGGGCAATACAGCAGTAACCTTTTTTATTTTGTCAATAAACACCTGAATGTCAGGGAGGAATCAGAAGAGATTGTTCAGGATGTTTTTCTGAATCTTTGGAAACATAAAAAAGAAATAAAGTCTGAGGAGGCATTTAAATCTTATCTATATAAGATTGCATTAAATAATATTCGAAACTACTTCATAAAAAAGCAAGTTCGGGAAAAACATAAACAACTTATAGCCCAGGAATTTTTAATTGAAAATGAAGCTAATACTGATGAGCCAGATTATGAGTCAGTAATTAAAAAGGTGGATTTATTGATTAATCGATTGCCGGAAAAACGCAGGGAAATCTTCTTATTAAGCCGTAAAGAAGGGCTTGATATATCTGAGATTGCAAAATATCTGGAGATATCTGAATCTACAGTAAAAAATCAAATTTCTTCTGCCATTTCATTTTTAAAGCAAGAGGCAAAGAAAAGTGGGCTTTCTGGGGCATTATTCTTTGCTCTTTTTTATCGTTAGAATATTTTTTTCATCAAAACATAGTACTTTTTTATTTGAGTCTGTCTTATGGTATGTAGTCTGTAAAAAAATGACTAATCATGGCACATAATAAAAAGGTATTTAAAGAATTTTATAAAGGGAACCGTTCGTTTACGGTTATAAGTTCCGTACTTGCCTATTTTAGTCAACGGAAGGTGGAAGCAGATATCGAAAACATCCAAAAGGAGGAATGGAATTCTATTTTTACGGATGATAATATACCTCAAACAGAGTTAAAACATCTTTTATATAAAATTAAGTACCAGATCCTGCTAGAGAAAACACAGCGGCAAAAGCACTTGGTGATCCGGATATCACAAATTGCAGCGGTACTTATTTTACCTTTAGCGTTTTTCTTCTTGTTTAAATATAACAACAATGCACCTGATATTGACAAACAGCTTAGCTTAATTGAATTACATTGCCCGGAAGGAGCCCGGACAAAATTTACTTTGCCAGATGGGTCTACTGGCTGGCTGGCTGGTGGTTCTATGCTGACTTACACCACAAGTTTTGAAAAGAACAGGAATATTTCGATTGAAGGGGAAGCCTTTTTTAGTGTAAAACGTGATGAGAAACACCCATTCGTAGTGAACTTAAACGATTTAAAAGTGAGTGTTCTAGGCACAAGATTCAATGTGCTTAACTATAAAGATGAGCCAATTTCGGAGGTGGTTGTTTTATCTGGTTTGGTAGAGGTTAACGGAATTAGAAAGAAATTTACAGAGAAGTTAGGTCCAAATAAAAAATTACAGTTTCAAAAAGAAAAGAATAATATTTATTTATCTGAAGTTAACGCTAGGAGTTATACTTCATGGATTGATGGTCGATTGGAGTTTAATAATGAACATCTTGAATCTGTATGTAGAAAAATTGAGCGGTTTTATGATGTAGATGTTGAATTAAATATTGAAGGACTGGAAAACAATCTGTTCAGGGCAAATTTGAAAATTGGCAGTTTAGAAGAGCTGTTGAAGTATATGTCGTCAGCATTACCATTAAAATATGAATTGATAAATGCAACAGAATCAGTTGATGGAAAAATAATGCGGCGTAAATTAATAATATCAAGAAAATAACAAAAGAAAGAGGAAGTGCTGGAGACACTTCCTCAGGCATTTAGCATATAGACAAATTTTTACTTATTACTAAACATTTCAAATGTATGAAAAAAAAACATGGTAACAGGGTATTGACGTATTATACCCTAAAAAAAACATTAAGAATTATGCGCATAGTATTATTTCTTTTGTTGTTAAGTATCTTTCAAGCAATTGCTTCTGTGGGGCATTCGCAAATAACGAAAATTACTTTAAAGAGTGAAGACTTAAGCCTTGAGAATGTTTTAGAAAGGATTGAGGAGCAATCGGAGTATCGATTTATTTATGACAAAAGTCAGATTGATCTTGATGAAAAAATTAAGATAAATTTTGACGGGGCTACTTTAAAGGAAGTAATGGAAACGTTATTTGCAAGGAAGGGGGTTGCTTACCAGATAATTGGCAATCAGGTGGTTCTTACAGCTTTAATTTCAGATGTATTACAACAACAAAAAAGCATTTCTGGAAAGGTTACCGACTCTAACGGACAGCCTCTTCCAGGGGTAACAGTAGTTGTGAAGGGTACAACGCAAGGGATCGTCACCAATGCTGAAGGAGAGTATACTTTAACAACTGTCCCTGCAAATGCTACACTGCAATTTTCGTTTGTAGGGATGAAAACCCAGGAAATACCTATTACAGGTAAATCTTCTATAAATGTGATAATTGTAGAAGATGCCATTGGCCTCGAAGAAGTAGTGGCCATTGGCTATGGCGTGCAGAAAAAAGAAAACCTGACAGGTGCAATTTCGCAGGTTAAAGTTGACAATGTTTTGCGTAGCCGCCCGGTAAGTAATGTTGCATCAGCCATACAGGGTTCGATGCCTGGTGTACAAATTACCACATCGTCGGGCCGCCCGGGCGAAGACACGGATATTGATATCCGTGGTGTAATGTCGATTAACGGAGGGAGCCCCCTGGTTTTGGTCGATAACGTACCAATGGACATTAACGACCTCAACCCGTCGGATATAGAAACAATTTCGGTTTTGAAAGACGCGGCAGCATCATCCATATATGGTGGCCGGGCAGCTTTCGGGGTAATACTTATCACCACCAAAAAGGCTTCACGGAACAGGCCCATTAAATTCGATTATACCTGTAACTTTACAATTAGCCAGCCATCTAATTTGCCCCAAAAAGCTTCGATACAGGAAACAGTGCAGGCATATCAGGATTGGGGCAACACGTATTATCCCGGTGGCCAGAGTTTGTCAACATGGAAAGGTCTGCTTGACGAGTATATTTCCACCCCTTCGGCATATCCTGATGGTGAAACTTATATTGATGGTACAAAATATCGTTTGGCCGAAACAAATTTGTATGATATGTTCATGCAAAACAGTTTTGAACAGATGCACAACTTTTCTTTCTCTGGAGGTACAGAAAAAACGGATTACAGGGTTTCTTTTGGTTATGTCGATGAGGACGGGATAATGATAACCGATAAAGACAGTTATTCGAAATATAACATGAATGTATATCTGAACACCAGTTTAAGCCCTAATTTAACTTCCACTGTAAATGTTCTGTACAAAAACGATAAAAGGTTGACCCCACCGAACTATAGTGGCCTTTTTACCTATGGGCTTAGGTATCCCTCGTTTATGTCAACGGGATATACCGATGATGGGATACCTTATGCTACCCCCGACAATTATTTGAACCTGGAACGTGCCAATCCTGTCACGAGTGATGACCTGAGGATTTTCGAGAAACTGGAATATGCCCCGGTAAAAGGCTTAAAAGTAACAGGTGAATACACATATATTAAGGGTACGACAAACACTGTAACTACAGCATCGGGAAGTACATATATGTACCCAATTACCGATAGTTATGTTTATTATGGTGATCCTTCATATTATTATTGTGCAAATAGCAAATCGGATTACCATGCCCTAAACCTCTATGCCAGTTACGACATGGATTTTAACGACCATAAATTGAAAGTACTGGTTGGGACGAACCTGGAATTAAGTAAATATTCCAGTTTATGGGCTAAAAAGACCGAGCTTATGGATTTGAATAACCCTTCGCTTGAAACAGCTTTGGGAACAATGACCAATGGGGAATCGGCAAGCGAATACGCCATTTCAGGCTATTTCTCAAGAATAAACTATTCGTATAAAAACAAATACCTTCTGGAAGCCAATGTCCGCTACGATGGCTCGTCGAAATTCCCGGAAGGCGACCGCTACGGCTTCTTCCCTTCTTTTTCGGGTGGATGGATCATAACCGAAGAACCATTTATGGAGTCGGTAAGGAACATCGTGAGCTTCGCGAAAATCAGGGGCTCGTGGGGCGAAATTGGTAACCAGTCGATCGACAACTATGCTTATATACCAAGCCTGAGTACCAGCGACGCGTCATGGATCGACCCGTCTTCCGGTATATTGGCTTTGACTATTAACCCACCTGATTTGGTGAGTGCTTCGTTCTCGTGGGAAACAGTCCGCACCAAAAATATTGGTATCGACATTAACTTTTTCGATGACAGGTTAAACGCTAATTTTGATTATTATCAACGCGAAACCCTCGACATGTTGGGTACAGGGGCTGAACTGCCTTCTGTACTGGGCGCTGAAGCCCCGGAACAAAACGTTGCCAACCTTGAGTCAAAAGGATGGGACCTTGGCATCGAATGGAGGGTGAAAAAAAGTGAACTCAGTTATTCTGTTGGTTTCAATATTTCTGACAACAGGGCTTATGTTACTAAATACGATAACGAAAGCGGTATATTGAGCCAATATTACGATGGCTATGAATTTGGACAGATATGGGGCTATGTAACTGATGGCTTTTTTACTACCGATGATTTTGAAACAGGTACACTGGACGAAGATTTGTTAAACGGCACACTGAAAAGTGATGTTCCGGCCTACTATACTGTGATAAGCCAAAACCCCCGGCGACATCCGTTATAAAGATTTGGACGGCGACGGCGAAATAAGTCCTGGTTCAAGTACATTGTCCGATCCTGGCGACCGTAAAATAATTGGTAACAGCAGGCAACGTTTTCAGTTTGGTATAACCGGTAACGTGTCGTACCGAAATTTCGACCTTTCAGTTTTCATTCAGGGTGTTGGTAAATGTGATGTGTGGCCTTACATAAACATGGACAATTCGGATGATATAAACTATATATTTTGGCCATACAGCGACCAATATGCCTCCCTTTACAAAAACCAACTTGATTACTGGACCCCTGACAATACCGATGCTTACTACATGAGGAGCTACAAAGGTGCAACAGGGAATACTGTTAATAGCCGTAACACCCAAACCAAATATCTTCTGAATGGCGCTTACATAAGGTTGAAAAATATAGAACTGGGCTATACTTTGCCCCGGCAGTTTTCTGAGAAGTTTTTTGTTCAGTACGCGAGGTTCTTCGTGTCGGCAGAGAACCTTTTAAAGCTGGACCACCTGCCTGATGGGATGGACAATGAAGTAACCGGAAGTTCTAATAGTGGTGGGGTATATCCTTATTACAAGAAGATTAGCCTTGGTTTAAATATATCATTTTAAAGTAATAGACAATGAAAAAGCAAGTATGTAAAATTATATTAATTTTTGTTGGTGTATCAATTTTTGGCTGTGAAGATTTTCTTGACAGGACACCAACAACGACATTGACCACAAGCTCTACTTTTGCTAGTTACGAGAATATACAAAGTTATGTATGGCAACTTTATGACGTTTTCCCGGCTTATGAAGAAGATAAAAACCTTGATGGTGGGGCAACTATTTTCGATACGGAAAGGAATACCGACCTGGGCTGCTGGAGCGAAGCAAACGGTGAGTCGCCATGGATATGGCAAACAGTGGAAATACCTACCACTTCTGACGATTATACCGTACCTTTTGAAAACATAAGGGCCTGTAATATCTTATTAGAAAATATTGATGATTCGGATATTTCAGATACCGAAAAAAATCATTGGAGAAGTGTCGCTTATTTTTTCAAAGCATATAATTATATGAACCTGATTAATAAATATGGTGACATTACATGGGCCGAAAACAACTTAGACGATGATGACACGGATGTCCTTTACGGGGCACGTACTTCCAGAGATACAGTTGCGACAAATATTCTTGAAATGTTGCAATATGCCGAAGAAAATATTAATCCGGACGATGATACAGATGTGGATGGAGAAAATACTATTAATGTTCATTGTGTGAGGGCTTTGCTGTCACGGTTCGGACTAAGGGAAGGAACATGGAGGACTTACCATGGTTTGTCCGATGCCGATACTTATTTAAAGGCATGTGTAGATGCTTCCGAACCGTTGCTTACTTCTTTTCCCAGCATTATGGACAAATATGTCGATGTTTTTACCAGCTCATCCCTTGCTGGCAAAGATGGGATAATCCTTTACAAAGAATATGATGAAGACATATTGTCCCACCGGATGAGCTACCAGATGGGACGGTCGGCAACAAGGTGGGACCTGACACGAAAAGCCGTTGATATGTATTTAATGACTGATGGACAAACCCGTTGGACAAGCCCGCTGTTTGAAGGCGAATACGGCAATAAAGAATACAGGAACAGGGACACACGCTTATATATAACTTCGATCCCCCCGTACAAAATAAACCTTATATCGACGGGGAACTATACGCTTACAGGTGAAGCCGAGGACGAAGAATTTTTTGCTGTTATGGACTCACTGTCAACCAACAATAACAGGTCCTTGCCTTATAGCGCATGGCTTAATGGCTATTATGTGAAGAAAATGCCACATTTCCGCGACAACAACCTGGGGCAAGGCTATTGCTCATCTTACACAGGGTATCCTTTGTATAAGTGGGTAACCAATGATGAAGTAAGTATTAGCCGATCGAGAAATGCAACCGATTCACCTATTTTCAGGATTGAAGAGGTAATGTTGAACTATGCCGAAGCTACGAAAGAACTTGGAGAGTTTAACCAATCTGTTTGCGACCAGACCATTAACGTGTTAAGGGCGCGTGGCGGAGTTGCCAGTTTAAACTTGTCGGATATCCCTGATGACTCAACACGTGACACTGATGTTGATGCCGAGATGTGGGAAATCAGGAGGGAACGTGCTATTGAACTAATGGGCGAAGGTTTCCGTTTCGATGATCTGAGGAGATGGAAGAAAATGGACTATGCCATAGAACGAAAATTAGGTAAGTACATTATTGCATCGGATGAAAATAACAGCGTTCCGATTTTGAACGACACTGACGAAGGCTATGTGTCATACCTTGGCACACCTCCAAGCCCATTCCCCGATTATTACTACCTGTACCCTATCCCTACAAACGAAATAGCCCTAACAGATGGTGCTGTTGAACAAAATGTAGGCTGGGGAGAATAATATTAAAAAAGAAGGTCGGCTGTCTTTTCGATAGCCGGCCTTCCCCCAATCCACATAACCCAACATAAACTTGTCCCGATGTTTTTCGGGAATACCAAAATTTAATGATATGAAAACAATAAAAAACTATTGTGCTTTTGTATTGATATTTCTTTTTGCCTTGAATATCAATGGTTCTGAGAAGAAAACGGGCACACCGGAAGTAAAAAACCCGATAATACCTTTTGGGGCGATGACCGGAAAACCAACAAAGGCACAGCTTAAAAAACACCTGGATAGCTTTAAAAGTGTTGGCATTGACCAATTTCAAATATATGCCCGTTCAGGCCTTGAATTGGAATATATGGGTGATGAATGGCTGGACCTGTGCGGATATGTTATCGAATATGCCGCAACAAATGGTATGTCGATATGGATATACGATGAATATAACTGGCCCAGCGGTAGCTGTAAAGGGCAGGTTGTTCGGCAAAATGATGATTTCGCAGCAAAAAAAATATCAGTTTGGGGAAACCCTGTAACTCATGGCAAGGATAACTATTTCTGGTCGGTTTCTACCATCCCGCTTTATCCGGATGTATTAAGCCCGGAGGCAGTCCAAACTTTTATATCGTTGACACATGAAAAATATTATGAACGCTTTGGTAAGTATTTTGGAACGGTAATCAAAGGTTTTTTTACCGATGAACCAAGCCCCATGTATGGCGCCCGTAGAAAAACATCGGGCAGTTTACTGGAATTAATTTACTGGGACAACTTAGACGATGAATACAAACAATATACCCAACGGGATTTTCGGGCCGATGTGGAAGAACATTTAAAAGGGAATACCCCGTCGGGATTATGGCCTGCTTATTATCATTTATTGGGGGAAAAATTTAAAACTTCATTTTTCGACCAGATAACCTCATGGTGCGATCAGCACGATGTGTTGTTTACCGGACATTTAATGGATGAATCCAGGCCTTATGATGCTTTAGGGTACAATGGTGAACCAATGGAGGTTATCAATTCGTTTTCGCTCCCCGGAATTGACGAAATTTTTACTTATACCAATATCGACAATATTGAGTGGCTTACATTAAAAATGGTCGAAGATGCAGCCATTAATATTGGCACAGGGGCAAGTGCCGAACTGTTTGCCCTAGGACCTTGCGATATGACTTTGACCAAAAGGCGGCAGATGATATGGCTTTCGGCCTTGCACGGGATCGACCACTATTTTTTCAGCCTGGCTTCGTTAGATGCACGGGCAAATATCGAGAAACCGGTTTATTACAACCCGCTTACGGTAATACAACCATGGTTTGGTGCAACAAACGAATTAGGCGAAGATGCAAAACAGGCAGCTTTGTTTGCACGGAAAAAAGCTATACAGGAAATTGCCATCCGCTATCCGCAAAACTTAACGGCTTCCGGCCAGTTCCTTACTGAAGGTGAGAAACCAGAAATTGGGTTGCGACAATTGATACAAGACCTTGTTAGCTGGCAGTGGAACCCCAGGCTTATCGCCGAAGATAGCTCCCCTGTTTCGGAATACAAAGTCGTCCTTTCAATTACACAAGAAGGATTTGTGGACGAGAAAAGCGGGAAGGAATTCGCGTCACTGGATGAACTGTCGTCGTGGCTCGACAAAAATATTGAACGTACAACAGTTGTTGAAAGAAAATATGGTAAACGATTAGAAAATGTCTTAATAAAAAACTATGATGACGGGTCTGTTTGTGTTATTTCGTTGCTCGACACACCACTGGGCGAGGTTGTATTAAAACAAGCCGGCTCAAAACCTGTGGCTTTCGAACTGCCTGAACAAGGTGTTTTTGCTTATACCGGACAATCTGTCCCAAAAATAAGTAACGAATTTAAACTACCTGTCAATGAGCTGTTACCTTATACGTTGACATCGGAGAACACGATAAGGGCCGATTTTGACGAAACAGGCACTTTCGAATTTACTTTGACTGACAATATTGATAAGCTGTCAATAGCAGTCCGTAATTACGAAGACATAGTACGGGTGAAACTGGATGGGAAAGAATTATCGACAACAACCGTCTGCCATTTCCTTCCCGAAGGGCTGAAAGAGCTATACCTCGAGTCGGAAGGCCTTTCGTTGAAAGCCGGGAAACATACACTTTCGTTGGTAACTGAAAATAAAGATTACCCGTACTTCCCCTCCGTGTTTATTGGTGGTAATTTTGGCGGGAAAGAAACTGTTTTGGGCAAGTTACCAGAGACTGTTTCGATTGCCAATTACCGCGAACAAGGGTTGAATGAATATACCGGTAGCATCAGCTTTAGCCAAAAGGTAAACATGGGCAATGCCGAATATCTGTCGATAGGAACCCATGGGCTTGTTGCCGAAGTGTTTATTGATGGTAAATCAATCGGGAAAAATGCCTGGGCACCTTTCCGCTGGGAAATACCAGGAAAATATAAAAACAAAAAAGTTGAACTGGAGATCAGGATGTGGACATCTGTAGGCCCGTTGTTTGGCGACTACCCACGCGATGAAGGAAAAGAAGGCTCGTGGCTAAAACGGTATGCCCCACAGTAAGCTACAAGCTCCATGTTATTGTACGTGTAAAAAAATGAAGAAAAAAATGAAGATTGAAATAAAGACAAAAATTATTTTCGTTTTGGTAACCATATTGTTTTTATCTCCGGTTATCTCAAAATCACAAACTAACAACCAACGCTTGTTCGATACAATTCCATTTATGTCGCCGGAGGATTATAGCAAGAAAATAGCAACTTTTAATGATGAACCCGTGAAAACCGGGGGGATCCTTTTCTTGGGAAACAGTATTACTGCCGGTGGGAAATGGGTTGAACTACTGGATGACAGTAATGTCGTAAATAGGGGGATTGGTGGTGATATTACTTTCGGTGTACTAAAGCGACTGGATGAAATCAGCAGGATAAAACCGGCCAAATTATTTATGCTGATCGGTATTAATGATATTGGGAAAGACATTCCTGATGCGGTTATTGCTGAAAACTGTGGGGAAATTATAAGGAAGATAAAAGAAGGAAGCCCCGGCACTTCTGTATATCTCCAAAGTATAATGCCAGTAAACCCTACCATTAAAAATTTCCCTCAGCATTACGACAAACAAGATCATATTATAGCTACCAATAAATTATTAAAGCAGACAGCAAAAGAAGAGGGTATTACGTATATCAACCTGTATCCGGTTTTCCTTAATAAAAAAAAATTAATGGATGAAAAATATACACTGGAAGGATTGCACCTAAACGCGGAAGGTTATAAGGTTTGGGTTAAGTATTTGAAAGAGAAAAATTACCTATGAAAGGAAATTATATTGTTTTTGAAGCCGTTGGCAAAGCGGTTTTTAAGGAGTTTGACATTCCTCAGCCCATGGCAGGCGAAGTTTTGGTCGAAAACGACTACACGGTGATAAGCGCCGGTACCGAACGTGCCAATTTAATGCAACTGCCGCATACTGCAACAAGCGATGGCTCGACATGGATACCCGGCTATAGTGGTTCAGGGCGTGTTATTGCCACAGGCGAAAATGTTACGGGCTTAAAAATTGGCGACAGGGTCATTGTACCTTGGGGCGGGCATTGTTCGCATACCGTGAAAAAAGAGGGTGCTGTGTTAAAAATCGAAGATGGCTCAATAGATATGCTTGATGCCGCTTTTGCACATATAGCGTCGTTCCCCTTGTTGGCCGTGCGCAGGTTAAAGATCAAACTGGGCGAATCGCTGGCCATTGCCGGGATGGGGATACTCGGGGCTTTCGTGCTGCAAATTGCAAACCTGTCGGGGGCAGTCCCAATTATTGTATCAGACTTTGACCCTTCCCGTCGAAAACTCGCACGGGAACTGGGAGCAGCTTACACTTTTTCTCCTGATGAAAAAGGCTTTATTGAAAAGGTTAAAACTGTGGCCGGAGGAGATGGCCCAAATACAGTAGTAGAAGTGACAGGAGCGTCTGTGGCTTTACAACAAGCGCTGAAATATATCGCGTGGAAAGGGCGTGTTGCCTTGCTGGGTTGTACCCGTGTTTCTGATGTGCCGATAGATTTCTACAAACACGTGCACCGACCGGGCATATCGCTTATTGGGGCACATACTTTCGCCCGTGTAAACAAAGAACCTGTTGATTTTACCGATAATATGGAATACCTGAAAGCCGAACAAAAAGACTACCGGACATTTCTGAAACTGGTGTTGGCAGGTAAATTACAAATACGCCCGCTTATATCCGAAATTGTTTCACCGGTGAAAGCAACTGATGTTTACAACCGCCTGGCCGAAAACAGTAAACCGCCACTGGGCATTGTTTTCGATTGGGGCATGATTAAATAAATACAATGTTTGCAATACTTATAAATAAAGACAAATCGCTTTCATGGAGCGAAGTTCCGGATCCGGTTTGTAAGGAAAATGAAATAATAATCGATGTTTGTGCCGCGGCATTGAACCGTGCCGACCTGATGCAACGCGAGGGCAATTACCCGCCGCCAGCAGGATGGCCAGGGTGGATGGGGCTTGAAGTTGCCGGAGAAGTAATCGAAGCTCCGGAAGGTGGCCGCTGGGGAATAGGGGACAAAGTTTGCGCATTGCTTGGCGGCGGCGGATATGCCGAGAAAGTAGCAGTCCCTGCCAATATGGCTTTGCCGGTACCGGAAGGCCTGTCAATGGTCGAAGCGGCTGCGCTACCTGAAGCATTTGCCACTTCGTACTTAAACTTATGTGTCGAGGGACGGATGAAAGCCGGGGATACGGTTTTTATACAGGCCGGGGCAAGTGGCCTTGGCATGGCGGCAATACAGTTGGCCAAATCATTAGATACCAAGGTTGTTACTACCGTTGGCTCGGGCGAAAAAGCAAAATTTGTACGCGAACTGGGTGCCGATGTGGTCATCGACCGAAAAAAAGAAAACATTGCCGAAGTGTTGGCACAACACCCTGTCGACGTGGCCATGGACTGTGTTGCAGGTCCAAACCTTGGTCCATGCCTGAAAAAAATGGCCAGGGGCGGGCGTTGGATCGTGATCGCGACACTGGGAAGCCCACTCAGCGAAATCGACATGACGGACTTCTTCAAACGTGGCATCAAACTTATTGGTAGCACCTTGCGCAGCCGTACTTCGGAAATGAAAGCCGAAATACTTGCCAGGCTCGAAAATGACCTGTGGCCTAAGTTTCCCGATAGGAAAATAAAAGCAGTCGTTTATAAAACTTTGCCAATAACAAAAGCAGAAGAAGCCCATGCCATCCTGCAAAAAAATGAAAATATTGGGAAGGTGGTTCTAGTGAATGAGAAAAAAGCATAAAAAAGAAAGGAGTAGTATTTATGAAAAAATGGAAAATAGCAATTGCCAATGATACTTCAAAACCAATGCTGGGGCTTCATGGACTGGATAACGCATTTCGTGGATTGCCCGATGTGGAAATTGCAGCCCATTTTGATTCAAATATTGACAACATAAAAGAAAAACTGGATTACACCGGGGCTAAACGTCATTATTTGTCCTATACTGAAATGCTGGACAGAGAAAAACCAGATATTGTCTCACTTTGTTCCCGCCATCCATATGACCATTTTGAGCAGATAAAGGCGGCGGCGGAAAGGGGTATCCACATTTACTGTGAAAAGCCCATGACCATTAGCCTTGAAGAAGCTGACCAAATTATTAGGCTGGCAGAAAAGCACCGTATCAAAATATGCATGGCGCATCCTGCCCGTTATTCGTTGGCTTTTCGTACCATGAAGGAAATGGTTATATCCGGTGAAATTGGTGTTCCGATGATGATTTACGGCCGGGGCAAGTGCGACCACCGTGGAGGAGGTGAAGACCTGATTGTTTTGGGGACCCATATACTTGACCTTCAGACGTTTTTCTTCGGGGAGCCTGAATTTGTTTTTGCAGATGTAACATTAAATGGAAAACCGGTTGCAAAAAATGATCGCAACCAGACAGTGGAACCAATAGGCCCGATATCCGGGGATGAAATATTTGCTTATTTCCGTTTTCCCAACGATGTGCGCGGGATCTTTGAAAGTAAAAAGGGATTGTTTGATCGAGAAAGTGGGATAATTTATATGGGGATTACCGTTACCGGGACAAAAGGGACATTGTCAATGCGTTTTAATGATAATTTGCCTTTTGAATCGGGTCTTCGTATTAGCAGGACACCGGCCCCGCCTGAAGATTTTACATGTTATCAGGAAGTCCCTCTTACAGAAACCAGGATGGTTCCTAACGCCGAACCTTTGGATTTTTCCCGTTGGGTTGGTTGTCCGGGAAAGGCCTTTTTTTTGGAATCTAATCGTTATGCAGCCTGTGATCTGATGCAGTCTATTGAAAAAGACCGGTTGCCATTTTCGAACCAGTATAATGCACGATTAGCCCAGGAAATGATACTTGGTATTTATGCTTCTCATTTATCCGATCAACAAATTCAATTCCCACTTATTAATAGGGATCACCCTTTGGAAAATTGAGCATGTTTAAAAATTTTTATTAATCGACAATAAAAGAGACACATATACAATATGCTAAAAAGAGAAGAACTAATAGAATTTACCCGCAGGGTAGGGGCAGACGATGTAGGTATTGGGTCGCTTGACCGGTTTGACGGTGCACCCAAAGAGATGGATCCCCGGTATTACTTTCCTGAGGCAAAAAGTATAATCGGATTGATATTCAGGATTCCAAGGGGATATACCCGTGGGACAGAAGAAGGGACCAATTTTTTTCAGTACCCAAGCCTTGGCTATGGTGGCATCAATGAAGTTTTTGCCCCGACTGTAATATACGAAGTAGGAAGGTACATCGAAGAGCAGGGTTTTGAAGCTGCTGTCTTTCGCAATACCGGTGGCCGTGGAAGCATGTCGGATATGACAGGGAAGATAGGGAAAGAAATTTCCCCTGAGTTACATTTAACGATAGACTCAGAGACCTCCCCGATAGAGCGGTCGCTTGATACCCGCCCGGTTGGGCAAAACAAACCCTGTCCTGATGTTTTTATGCATTTCAGGATTGCAGCCTATATCTGCGGGTTGGGAGAAATAGGGTACAGCAAAATGTTCTTGTCCCGGAAATTCGGGCCGCTAAACCGCCAGGCATTTATTCTTACAGATGCGGAAATTGAACCCGATGAAATTTACAACGGCCCTGCTTTATGCAAAAACTGCATGGCCTGTGCCACTGCCTGTCCGGGAGGGTGTATCAGTAAAGAAGAACAGGTATCCGTAGATATTATGGGCAAGACCATATCCTGGGGAAAAATTGATGAGTGGAGTTGCTTTGGCTACTATATCGGTGCCGCTATTTCATCCAACCCGTTTGTAGATGAAAAGATATACGATAAGCTAACTGATGGGGGGCTTTTAAAGGACGGTAAACTCAGGATCAAGCCTGAAAACTATATAGCCCTGATGGATGAAATCAATTCATTTTACCCGATGGAAACACAGGGATACTTTCCCCCCAAATGTGGAGGTTGTTTACGGGCCTGTTATGTAGCTATGGAAAAACTAGATGTCCTCCCACATAAATTCTCATCAAAATTCAGAAATCATAAACCATGGAAAAGAATAACCAGATGATAGATAAACAAGAACTTAAAGAATTTGCAAAAAGTGTAGGGGCAGATATTGTTGGAATAGGAAACTTAGCCTATTTTGAAGGAACAGAACCCGGTAAAGACCCACGCTTCATTGCCCCCCAGGCAAAAAGTATAATCGGTTTGGGATTCAGGGTACTTCGGGGCTCCCTGCGTGGCAACGAAGAAGGAACCCAGTTTTACCAATATCCTGAGATGAGTGTAGTGCACCTGGATGAAGTGTATATCCCGATGGTTCTAAGAAAAGTTGCCTGTTACCTGGAGGATTCAGGATATGAGGGAGTGGTTTTAAGGTCAGAACCTGACAGGCTGCATGCCAGTGACCCGGGAACAAACCCTGAACATACACCGGTATATCGTATGTCAGCCGTTTCAGTGCGTGAAGGCGTCCCACCACCGGATGTTATTATCGACAATAACCAGGCAGCAGTAATATGCGGACTTGGCGAGATGGGATACGGAGGTTTTGTGTTGACCTCTGAATTTGGCCCGTTGCAGCGTTTTGCATTTATATTGACAGATGCAGAACTGGAATTTGACCAGTTGCAGGAAAATACCCTTTGTGATTCATGCGGGCATTGCTTTGAAGCCTGCCCGGGATCAGCATACAGAGGACAAGAGGAACAAAGCTTAACAGTTGATAAACATACCTACCTGTTCAAACAGGCAGAAAACTGGCAGTGTGCCGCATACTATATGGGAGCCAATGGGGAGAAAAACCCGTTTTTGGATCCTGATAAGATTAGAAAGCTTACGGATGGGGATCAGATACTGAAAGGAAATAAAAAGCTTGTCCCGGATGAAGTGATGGACTTAAAACCTATTTTGGAGCAGGCCTATCCCGGAATGAGGTTTGGTTATAACGCGGCAATTTGCGGAAGGGCATGCTGGCGTGCCTGTCTGGTACATCTGGAAGAGAAAAATCTTTTGAGAAACAGCTATAAATATCCTTTCAGGAAAAGAGAGGAATGGAAATTGAAAATATAGACAGATGAAATTTTCTGTAGGATATTCGTTAATAGCAAGGGAACAATTTAATGAGGCGATAGACACTTATCGTGAGAATATTGCTGAAATATACTTTTCCTGGCCGGGTATGGGATCCGGCCGGGCAAATATTTTGCATAGCCAGGAAGAGTATGACCCAAAAGTAAATACGCTTGTTGGAGATCTTTCAGCTTATGCTAGGATGGGCATTCCCCTGGTCATGCTTTTTAATGCAAATTGCTATGGCGACAAAGCTGTCAGCAGGGAATTAATGCAAGAGGTTTTTGAAACGATTGATCATGTTCAAACCCAGGCAGGACGTTTACAGGCAATTACCACAGCTTCCCCATTTATAGCCAAAAAAGTAAAACAGCAATATCCCGGTATACAAATAAGGGCATCGGTTAATATGCGCATAAACACCGCATTTGCAATGGACTACCTTTCAGACCGCTTTGATTTTTTCTACCTGGCAAAAGAGCTAAACAGGGATATTCAAAAATTGAAAGAACTTAAATCATGGGCAGCTTCACATGACAAACAAGTTGGTATCCTTGTAAACAGCGGATGTCTGAATAACTGTCCCAATCAGACCTTCCATGACAACCTGGTAGCCCACGAGGGGGAACTCAATGGTTTTGATCCCTCGTATTATCAGCCTGTTCTTTGCAGGAGGCTACTTGTAGACACGAAAAATCGGCATTATTTGCTTTCAGAAAGCAATTGGATAAGGCCAGAAGATATTGATGAATATAGGGAACTCTTTAGAATGGTCAAACTGGCCACCCGGATGCACCTTAACCCCTTTATGGTGATTGGGGCATACTCCCGGGCAACACATCGTGGGAATACACTGGATCTGATGGAACCGGGTTTTTCAGAAATCCTGTACCCTCATATGATTGCAAACAATCAGTTTCCCAAAGGATGGAGTATGAATATCCATTCAAAAGAGGAATCAATCGCAATCTTATCGGAGCTTGTAAAATCAGTAAAGTAGGGAGATAAGCTGTGAGATTAACTAAATCAATTGGACATTTAATACATACAATATTGAGTAAATGAATTTCTTAAATAGATTATATTTTTTAAAAGGTAACAGATATCATCAGGATCTAAATACTAAGAATGAATCCCGATGGATGGTTTTATTAACGCTTTTTTTAGTAACCTGCTTTGGATACCTTGACCGTCAAACCCTTTCGGTATTGGCCCCGGTGTTGCGGGAAGAATTTAATATGACCAATACCGACTATTCCACTGTCCTGAATTTTTATTTTCTGGCTTATACCATCATGTATGCAGTTGGAGGCCGTATTATGGATAAGCTGGGGACATACATTGGAATGGCAGTGGCCGTATTGGTTTGGGCTACAGCCGGTGTTTTCCATACTTTGGTTGGCTCTGTTGCTGCATTGGCAGCATGTCGTTTCTTATTGGCGATGGGTGAAGGGCCTGTCCCCCCAGGATGTGCCAAGACAGTTACCGAAATATTCCCAACTAAAGAACGTAGTTTTGCTACCTCGGTATTCCTGATGGGTGCCACTATAGGAGCTACACTTGCCCCTGTTATTGTTATCTGGCTGTATAATCACTGGGGATGGAAGTTTGCATTTCTGGCAACAGCTTTTCTTGGATACTTTTGGGTTTTGCTATGGTTTCGTATTCGGAAGAAACAGAAGATATCCATCCGACAAAAGAATAAGATATCAAAACAAACCCTCCGTCAATTATTCCGTCACCGTGCGATGTGGGGTGTTATGCTGTTACGTTTCTTTCTGGATCCGGTATGGTTTTTTTATATTTTTTGGTTGCCGGAATATCTGGTAAACGGAAAAGGGTTAGAATTGGGGGCTGTAGGGTTTATTGCCTGGATCCCATTTCTATCAGCAGATATCGGAACATTGGCAGGGGGAAGTATTGTAAGCTGGCTCCAATTTAAAGGATGGTCCATAAACCGTTCCCATAAAGTAGTAATGGTAATCAGTGCCATTATGATGATGTCAAGTGTATTTGTGCCGGTTTTAAATGCTACATGGCAATATATTGCGGCTATGTGTGTCGCAATTGTTGGTATGCAGATGCTGGGTTCAAATAATCATGCTTTGCCAACACAACTATTCCATTCAGGCACAGTAGGTACGGTAGCCGGGATAGCAGGAGCCTGTGCAGGAATTGGAAGTATGTTACTGACCCGTTTTATTGGGTTGAGCGTTGATATGACCCAAAGCTATATCCCAACTTTTCTGGTTGTGGGAATATTTTATCCTGTTATGGCATTAGTCGCGCTCTATATTTTAGGCCGAATTGAAAAGAAAGATGTTGACTAAAAGCATAATAATAATAATAAATGAATACTCAATATTTTACCCAGGGATTTCGCTCTTAAAAAACGGTATTTGTACAAAGATTTAGTAAATTAGTAGCCAGAAAGGCAAAAGGTGTCTTCAAAAAAAAATGAAAGACACGGGCCCCGTAGCCGTAGAGGCTACAAACAATCTATTTACAGAATCGTTTAAAGTTTTGGAAGACCCACGCAGGACAACAAAAGGTTATTTTTATTACCCATTGGACGAAATACTTTTTTTGTGTATTTCGGCAGTATTGAGTGGGATGAGTTCATGGTTGGGCATAGAGACATTTGGGGGGGAGAAACTTCCTTGGTTGCGAAAATTTTTCCCTTATGAAAACGGCACTCCGTCCCACGATGTGTTGGGGAAACTTTTTGCAAGGCTCGACAACGGGGCGTTCAACGAATGCTTCGCATCGTGGGCAAACAGCGTTTCCGAACTTGCCGAAGGGGAAACCGTCCCCATCGACGGGAAGACGATAAGGGGTTCTGGCAAAGGAGGCGTGCACAAAGCCCTGCACATAGTCTCTGCGTATGCCACCCAGAACGGGCTTTCGCTAGGGCAGGTCGCCACGGACGAAAAGTCGAACGAAATAACCGCAATCCCCAAATTGCTGGGACTCTTGTCAATAAAAGGTTGCACCGTGACTTCGGATGCCATGGGCTGCCAGAAAGAGATTGCAGAAAAAATAGCGTCCAAGGGCGCTGATTACATATTGATGGTAAAAGAAAACCAACCAGGGCTTATGGGACAAGTGAAAAAGCTTTTCAGCATTGCCCGCCCCAACGACAGCAATGCCCACGTTGATTGTGGGCACGGCAGGATCGAAACGCGGGTTTGCGAAACGATAACGGATTTACGGTTTTTGGACGGCAAAGAGGAGTGGACAGGGCTCCAAACCGTTGTGCGCATAAAATCGGAAAGGTGTTTTAAACAAAGTGGGAAGGCCCAAAATTACGAAAGGTATTATATAAGCTCATCTGCACAGGGAGCAGAAAAGTTCAATAAAGACATACGCTCCCATTGGGCAATAGAAAACAACCTGCACTGGAACTTGGACATCGTATTCAAGGAAGACAACGGGTTGAAAAAAAACGGCAACAGTGCCGCCAATTTTAACATTATCGCGAAAATAGCCCTGGCAATGTTGGAAAAAGAACAATCGACCAAGGCTTCGAAGCCGATGAAACGGGCAAGGGCGGCATTCTCTGATTCTTATAGGGAAAAATTAATTGGACCTTAAGAGCGAAATCCCTGATATTTTACCTAAAAATCTTATCTTTATCCGATAAACATTAGCAAAAGACAAATCCAATGAACCTATTGAATTTCATGACTCAATTCCCCGATGAAGCCAGTTGCAAGGCAAAGTGGAAAGAATACCGCGACAAGCAAGGCGTGGTTTGCCCTAAATGCGGGGGTACGGAACATTATTGGAAACAGGACAAAGGACAATATGAGTGCAAACATTGCAAATACCGTCAAAGTTTGCGGAGCAATACCGTTATGCACGGTAGCCAGTTGCCATTTTGGTATTGGTTTGTTGCGATACACTTGCTTACCTCGACAAAGAAAAAGTTTTTCGGCTTCTGAGTTGCAGCGCCAATTGGGACATTCAACGTATAACCCGATTTGGGCAATGCTCCATAAATTACGCTTGGCAATGGGCAAGCGGGATACAAGATATACGTTGAAAGAGGTTGTCGAATTGGACGAGGGTTTCTTTTCTACCGAAATGGAAGAGCAAGAAAAAGGCAAGCCCTTGAAACGGGGCAGGGGGAGCCAAAAGAAAACCAAAGTGCTGGTCATGGCGGAAAGTGTCCCCGTTGAAGGAGAAACCACAAAAAAAGGCAAGCCCCGCAAAGTGGGGTACATTAAGATGTTTGTGATAAATGACTTGAAAGCGGAATCGATTGACCCCATGGTCGCTGCAAGTATAGACAAGGGGGCAACAATAGATTCGGATCATTCAACATCATATACCAATTTGACCCGTCCGGAATAACGGCTACATAATTTAGTAGATTATGTACAAAAACAACGGCGTATATAGACGCTACAGCGAAAGTTTCAAACTCAAAATTTTATCCGAACTTAGTACCAAGTATATTAAGGAGAAACACAAGAGAAATGACATATCATCCTTTTTGAAGGCACCTTTTGCCTTTTTGACTTCATTCAACTATGCCATTGAAACATTAACGTACAACATTATTTCCCTATATTTGCCCACAAACAAAAACATAAAAAACATGAACCGCTTGATCATCCTTTTATTTTTCATAAGCAATTTTGCAATTTTAGCCAATTCCCAAGAAGACACATACTCGGCATTCAGTACTGGAAAAGGAAAACAATGGATGCTCTATAAACACAACAACGAAGCACTTTACAGCATAATAACCGATGAGGCCTTGGACTTGCTTGACGGACGAAAAGAAAAAATCGACAAACTTCAAACAAAAGAAGAATGGTTAAGCTATAGGGACAAAATAAAAAAAACGTTTAGGGCATCACTTGACAAATTTGAGAAGACGCCTTTAAACGCAAGGATAACGGGCAAGATAAAAAAAGACGGTTTTACTGTCGAAAAAATTATTTTTGAGTCGCACCCCGGTTTTTATGTTACAGGCTGTTTGTTTGTCCCCAAGAAAAGGCAGAAACCTGCGCCCACGGTAATTTATGTTTCCGGGCATTCCGATATTGCGTTCCGCAGCGAAACCTACCAGAAAGTGATTCTAAACTTGGTAGGCAAAGGTTTTGTTGTTTTTGCCTACGACCCAATTGGGCAAGGCGAACGCTTGCAATATTTGAACACAGAAACCGGGAAATCAGATATCGGCGGGCCTACCACCGAACATTCTTATGCAGGCGCACAAGCCCTGCTGACAGGCACTTCGCTTTCCGATTATTTTATTTGGGACGGCGTTAGGGCAATCGACTACCTTGCCACACGCAAAGAAGTTGACATAGACCGCATCGGCATAACGGGCCGCTCCGGGGGGGGGACGCAATCTGCAATGATTTCCGCTTACGACGACCGGGTTTATGCCGCAGCACCCGAATGCTACATCACCAATTTTACGCGCTTGCTCCAGTCTATTGGTCCACAGGATGCCGAGCAAAACCCTTACGGCTTCATTAAAAACGGCATGGATCACCCAGACTTTATCCATCTGCGCGCACCAAAGCCAACGTTGATTGTCACAACAACCCACGACTTTTTCAGCCAGCAGGGGGCAAGGGAAACTTTTGCCGAGGCAAAAAAATCGTACGCCGCCTTGGGCATGGCAAATAACATCCAAATTACGGAAGACATGGGCGGCCACGAATCGACAAAGAAAAACAGGGAAACCGTTTATGCTTTTTTCCAGAAAGCACTTAACAATCCCGGCGACAACACCGACAACGACGTGGAAACGTTTTCCGTAGAAGAACTTTGGGTTACGCCAACAGGGCAACTCGGTTCTTCATTTAAAGGCAACTCGGTTTTTGATTTGACCCGTGAGTATTTTTCAGAAAAGAAAATAGATAAAAAAGATCTCCGCAACGTGATAAAAGAAAATGCAGGGATTGAATTTGACAGGAAATTTAGTTCCGCCGTATTTACCGGGAAAATTACAGGAGACAACCATATCGTCAAAAAATACTTTATTGAAAACAATAAAAAGGATTTTGCGTTTCCTTTTTACGAAATAAGCAATGGAGCTTCAGAATCTGGAAAAATTTTGATTTGGCTAAACCCTGAAGGCAAAGAAAAAACGCTGGAATCTGATTTGTTGCCCCATTTGCTCAAGTCGGGATATACGGTAATAAGTGCCGACCTGCCGGGGATTGGCGAGTTGTACGACCCCGATTTCAAAGGAGACGGTTTTGTGAAAAAAGTACCCTTCAACTATACTTTCGGGGCAAACTTAGTTGGCAAAAGCATCACAGGCATAAGGACAGAAGCCCTTGATTTGATTATTCAGTATATCGAAAAGGAATTTGATGGAGCAAAAACAGACATACTTGCCGAAGGTGGTTTGGGCGAAGTGTCATTGCACTGCGCAGTGTTGAAAAATCCTTTTTCCAAAATAGTTTTGTCAAACCTGCCAGAGTCAAACAGGGAATTGATAACGGAACGTTATTACGACCCAAAATTGGCGTACAATGTCGTTCCAGGAAGCTTGGTTTATTACGATTTGCAGGATTTGACAAAACTGTTGCCCAATGGTTCCGTGAAAATTTTCAGCCCGGTAAATGCCCTCGGGGAACAAACAGGGCAAGAAAGCGACAGTCCCGACATCCTCAAATTTTTACAATAAGCTATTTTACGTATTTCGCCATAAAACCTTCCTTATATGCCCGCCCGATAGGTATTACTATATCGTCTGGCATATAGATTTGGTTTCCAGAAAGTTTTTTGATTTTTGAGATATTTACCAAATATGATTTGTGTATGCGCGCAAACAGTCCGCCGGGGAGTTTTTCTTCCCAGTAAGCCAATGTCTCCGAAGAAATGTGTTTCTTTTCCTGAGTTGATATTTCGGTATAGTCCATGTCCGATTTAATGTAAAGCACCTCGTCGGTAATCACGTTTACATAATCATAACCCGATTTCACGAAAAAAGAGCCATTCCCATTCTCTCTTTGTCCGTTTTTTATTTTTGCGACAGCTTTTACAAAGCGTTCAAAAGAAAATGGCTTCAGCAGGTAATCGACAACATTTAGGTCGTAGCCCTGCAAGGCATATTCGGAGAAGGCAGTGGTAAGTATGACCGATGGTGGAGACGGAAGTGTTTTAATAAAATCGATCCCTGAAATCCGCGGCAGGTGTATGTCTAGAAATATCAAGTCCACCTCTTGCTCCTTCAAAAAAGTCAAAGCCTGTATGGCATCGGTGAATGTCCCCAGCAAGTCCAAAGTGCCCAAGTCCTTGATATATTTTATCAAGATCCGTTGTGCCGGAGCCTGGTCTTCTATAATAATACATTTAATCATCAGCTTTGTTTTAGTTGCAGTTCCAGCTTCACTTTGTAAGTGCCCCCCGATATTTTTATGCCCAGTTTGTATGCGCCGGGGTATAATATTTCGAGCCGCCGCTTGACGTTCTCCAGACCTATGCCTTTCGATAGGTTCTCTGTGTTGGATTGTTCGGAGAAGCTATTGCGACATTTAAATGTCAACAAGCCTTCTGGCGAAACTTGCAGTTCAATGTGGATGCTTACATTATTTGACTGGCTTGAGGTGCAGTGCTTAAACGCATTTTCGACAAAAACAGGCAAGATCAGAGGTGCTATTTTCAAGCATGTGCCTTCTGTTGCATTGGTCAAAAATACGACATCGCCCCTTTCTTCGAGTTGCAGTTTGCTTAATTTCACGAAATCGCTCAAATGCTCAATCTCTTTTGAAAGCGGGACGTAATCGTCGCGGCATTCATATAAAATATAGCGGAGCACTGCCGATAATTCGAGTATTATTTCCGGGGTTTTGGGTGAATTTTCTAAAGCATACGCATACAAATTGTTCAGGTTGTTGAACAAAAAGTGCGGGTTTATTTGCGATTTCAGGTACATAAGTTCGCTTTCCTGGACGGTATTTCTCAGTATGTCCAGCTCGCGCTGTTTGGTGAGTGCGTCCCAACCGAACTTAAACCCGGTAATAATAGTGATCACGGGCAGGCATTTGGCAAGGTTGTAAAGCCTGCCCCTAAAAAAACGCCCCTTGGTGTCCGGGAAATAAATCCTTTCAACAACCAATTCTTCAACGCAAATTACAAATCCCAGCACAATGATGAAGAAAAGGACAAAAAGGAAAAATTTCTTTTTGTAGAAAAACTTGGGCAACAAGAAATAAGAGACAAAATAGGCGGCAACAACGTAATTTAACAAGTATGCAATTTCCGATTCTACTATTTTGTGGTCGTGCTGCTTTATGGTATAAAAAATGACTACCAATATCAACAACACAAACTGAAGAGAAAACTCCCTGATATATTTTTTGAAAAATCTCATCATATACCAAATGTAACACATCTTTGTTTTATTCTTATATGTTTTACGGCAAACAACAATTGTTTCGGGGCAATCGGCAAAAGAACAACAAAATAAGGCAACAACTCTAAATATTCTTCGGTGTCGTTTGGCTGCTTATTATTGCCGTTTAGTGCCATTCTTTTTTTTATTTCCATATTTTGTGTCAGTTTTGCGGCTGTTTTAACATCAAAGTGGAAAAGCCATGAAAAAACTAACAAAGTTTATTGCAATATTTTTATGCCTGTTTTTGGCATTTAACATATCAAAAGCACAAAATAACAATTTCCAAATAAAAGGTACTTTGCTCGATTCAGGGACAAAAGAACCTATTGCTTATGGGACGGTAGCCATAATATCGGCGGAAAGCAACAAAATAATTGGAGGTGCGGCAACAAACGACGATGGGCATTTCACCCTTACTGCCGGGGACAAAAACATTTATATAGAGATTAGTTTTATAGGTTACGATAAAGACACGATCAGGGATTTCGACAGGACAAAGAACTCCATAGACTTAGGAGAAGTTTTATTGAGGCAAGATGCCCAAGTTGTGGACGAAGTGACGGTGCAGGGCGAAAAATCGACAGTTGAGTTCAAGCTCGACAAGCGCGTATTCAACGTTGGCAAAGACATTAGCAGCACGGGCATGGGCGCACTTGAAGTATTGAACAACGTGCCTTCGGTGAATGTTGACTTGGAAGGTACGATAACCCTGCGTGGCAACTCCGGCGTGCAAATGCTTATTGACGGCAAGCCTTCGGTCTTGGCCGACGAGGGCAGCAATGCGCTGGGGACAATAACTGCCGACATGATAGAAAAAGTTGAGGTGATAACCAACCCGTCGGCAAAATACGATGCGGAAGGCACATCGGGCATAATCAACATAGTCCTCAAAAAAGAAGAAAAAAAAGACTTGAACGGCTCTGTTTCGCTGAACACCGGAATCCCCGACAACCACAGTATAGGGGTAAGCCTAAACAAACGTGCCGACAAATTCAATTTTTTCACCCAATTTGGGGGAGGATACAGGACTTACCCGGAAGACAGCAAAACCATCAACACGGACCTTACGGACAACACCAGCTTGGAAAGCAATGCCGAAAGGTTTAAGCATGAACAATTTTATAATTTTACGCTTGGCGCAGATTATTACATAAACGAACTGAACATTATAACCCTTTCGGGCAATTGTGCCTATGAATTTGAAGACGAAAGCTCGGAAACCGATTACTCTCGGTTTTATTCATCAAACAACACTACATCTTTATGGGAACGTGACGAAACCACATCGGCGGAAAACCCCAAGTGGCAATTCGATTTGCAGTACAAAAAACAATTTGAGGACAACGAAGACCATGTATTGCTGGCAAGCGCACAGGGCAATTTTTTCGGAAAAGACCAGTCATCTGAATACAAAAATTACAGTACGCAAAACATCGTTTTGGACGATGACCAAAATATAGAAACCGACTTTTTCCAAAACAATTACATTTTCAAAGTCGATTATGCCGACCCAATTTCAGAATCGGTTTCAATTGAAGCAGGTGGTTCGTATGTTATAAACGAAGTGGGCAACGACTATGCGGTGTTCAATTATACAGACAATGTATGGGAACAAGATTTTGACTATAGCAACAACTTTGAACTGGATCAAAAAGTCCTGGGGGCATATTCCACTGTGTCGTACGAAATGGACAAATGGGGCTTGAAAGCAGGGCTAAGGTTAGAAAATACAAACTTAAACACCTTGCTGAAAACAACCAATGACGAGAACGGACAAAAGTACACCGACCTTTTTCCCAGCGTACATGCCTCATACAAGCTCTCGGGGAAATTGTCGTTGCAAGCAGGTTATTCAAGGCGGATTTACCGCCCCAGGCTTTGGGATCTAAACCCCTTCCATAACATAAGGAACAGTTACAGCATACGTACAGGAAACCCCGACCTGTTGCCGCAATATGCCGACTCGTACGAAATAACAGGCATACTTATTTACGACAAGCTGTCGCTTAACAGCAGCCTCTACCATTTATATACAACCGATGTGGTTGAAAGGATTTCGACCTACGAAAACGGGGTGGGCATAAGCAAACCTTTGAACATTGGCACTAACAGCAAAATAGGACTGAGCGTAAACGGAAAATATACGCCCGTGAAATGGATTACCTTGAACGGTGATTTCAATTACGGGACTTATACAAGGGAGGGCAGTTACAACGACGAGGACATTGACTTTTCGGCAGAGCAGTGGTCTTCAAAATTAACGTCAAAGATTAAACTCCCGGCAGACATGGACTTGGAAATAACAGGTAATTACCAATCAGATAATAAAACCGTGCAGGGCGAAGTGTCGGGTTACGCTTTTGCAGATGCCGGGCTACGTAAAAAAATGTTGAAGGGGAAAGTTATGCTTAACCTGAGCGTCCGAGACCTTTTTGAATCACGTATGCGGGAAAGCTTTGTCAACGAAGAAAGCTATACTCTATACAGTTTCAGCGAACGGGGACGATTTGTCACTCTCGGTGTCAGCTACGGCTTTGGCAAAGGCGATGCCATGTATTATTACGGGGGCAAGCGGTAGGTCGCGGTTGTGTTGTTGATTAATTGATTGACCGAAGGATAAAAGGTAACTGCAACAATGAAACTGCACGCACAATATAATGATGATTTTATAAGGAGGGATTAATTAATTGTCTTTCGATGATTTCTATGAACGATTTCACCTTGCCGGGTAAAGGTTTTGTTATTTCCTCATCAAAGTCGAACATGTCGCCATAATCTCCTTTTTGCCTGTAATCAAATAGTTTCGAGAATAATTTTCCAAATTCTTTGTCAATAATTCCTGTTTTAACAAAGTTTAATCCGAATTGAGTCCTTGCCCCATCGTGAGATTGTGTTTCAATATCGTTTTTGAGAAGCAAAGCAATCACTGCATAAAAGCAAGCGTAATATAATCTGTTAATTACTGCATTCCACCGTCCTTCTCTATAGAGGATCAAAGCTTCTTCAAAGGTTTCTTTTGCTCGTTGAAATCTGTAATTAATGTAATCGTTTTTACTTTGGATTTTCATAGCCGGATACCTTCTTTCTCTATATTTTTGAACAGGGGAGAATAGGCTAATATATTTGACCAATAACCCTTTGTGTAAATGAATGTTGAGATTATATGTCCAGACTCCAACTCTATATTATAGAGTTGATCCCTGAATTTATCTTCAATTTCATTAGTAACTTTGTTGTCTTCAACAAGAATCAAAACATCCCAATCAGATTCCGGACTGTTGTCTCCTCTGGCACGAGAGCCAAAAAGATAAGCTTCTGCCTTTGGATCTGTTGCGTGAATCGATTCAAATATTTTATATCTAATGTTGTCTTGATTCATAAAATCATCTTTTTATCAAAGGTAATTTTTCTATTTAATTTATGCAATCAGTCTGTGGTGTTCTGATAACTGCTTGTGTGTGTATTTTATATCCTTTTGCTGTCGCTCCCTGATTCTTTTTCCCCAGGTTTTGGAAACTCCCTTATGGGGCTATAACGAAGATATGAATCAAAAATTTCCTTGTCAGGGCCAACAACACGCGGATCTTTTGAGTTAACCAATTCGTCAATCAGGGCATTTTTCATCTCCTTTTCTATTGGTGAATAATCCGGGTTTCCGGCAAGGTTGTCGAGGCAATAAGGATCTTTGTTGATGTCGAACAATTCAAATTCAGGCCTTTTGTCAACCGCCAAGTTGAAATAATATCCTATGTCATCATCGGCATGGTGTTCAACTATGAACGACTTGGTAGGCGAATCGTCTATGTCGGTAAATGCCCACTCGGAATGGTGCTTGCCGTTTTCGTCAATCCCATACATCGGGAGAAGTTTTTTGCCGGATTCCGGGCCGATCCGCTGTGGCGCACCTGCCGGCCACCTGTCCGGCTTAATGTTCCATATATAGAGAAAATCTTTGCTGCGGATCATCCGTTGCGGGTAGCCCCAATTTTTATAGCGCGACGAAGAGTGGCGTTCCCTGCCTGAAAACACATATTTTTTTGAAGGATCGACAACTCCTTTTTTTTCTGAACAAAGCAATGGCAATATACTTTTCCCGGAAATAGGCAACATCCCGTTAGTGCTTGTTTGGGTTATTTCTAAGATAGTTGGGGCAAGGTCGGCAAAACTAAGCGGATCGTCAACAATACGGTTTCCGGGAAAACGTTTCGGGAAGCGGACAGCCATAGGCACGTGAATCCCGTAATCGTAACCATTGGCCTTTGCCCGGGGAAAGGGCATCCCGTTGTCGGCGGTGACAATTACTATGGTATTTTCCAATTCGCCAATATCCTCAAGATATTCCAACATCCGCTGCAAATGCAAGTCGAACCATTCAATTTCAACGGCATAATCGAGCATGTCGCCACGGACAATGCCGTTGTCGGGAAAAAATGCCGGAACTTTGTCAATGTCGTCAGGGGTCTTGTTATTGCGTTTCCACGAATCCTGCTCATAAGAGCGGTGCGGTTCTTTTGAGCCATACCAAAAGAAAAAGGGCTTGCCTTCCCTTACATTTTCCATGAAATATTTAAAATTCTCAAAATAATTTATCGGGCTTATCTTGTCGGCTGTGCGTTCGTCTCCGTCACCGCCTTCTTCATATATGATATTGCTGTGGGCAATCCCTGCCGCATTTGTTTTCCGCCAAAGCGAATCTTTTTCGTCACGGGCATATCTGAACGGATCTACACCTTTTCCCGTTATCCCGGTTGCATAACCATTTGCTTCGAGCAGATCTACAAACGGGACATATTTTTTCATCCACGACGAGGCATGTTGCCCCGACTGCTCGTTTTGCCAATGGTAGCGGCCGGTTACAATAGTACTCCTGGAAGGTGCGCAGCCGGGCGATCCGGCAATGCAGTTGCTAAAATAAACGCCCTCGCTCGCCACTCGGTCGAATGCAGGGGTTTGCAAAAACTTTGCCCCAGCAAAACTTGTGTGGGCATACGATTGGTCATCGGCAATTGCAAACAAGATATTGGGGCAGGAAAACCCATCTTTGTCATGGTGGCTACAAGACCAAAGGGTAAATAATATAACTATCAGGGGAAAGAGCCTGTTCATAATCATAAAGCTAGCTGGTTTTTATATATCCAAAAATAAACATATCCATGGAAAAAAATAAAAATAATTTGGTTACTTTAACAATTGGTTAACATCTTATTTAAATCGCAACTATGAAAAAAATCCTACTATTGACGGCATTTATTTTTACACTGGGCATATTACATGCACAAGAGCATGGGAACAACAGCAACTTCCTGGACCTTAACAAACCAGATCGGCTAGAATGGTTTAAAGAGCTGGGATTCGGAATGTTTATACATTTTAGTTTCGACAGCCAGTTGGGGATTGTTATCAGCCACTCCATGGCGGGCGCGTCCGATGATTATTTAAATAGGTTTGTAAACGAACTTCCCAAAACATTTAACCCTAAAGATTACGATCCTGTTGAGATTGCCAACCTGGCCAAATTGGCAGGTATGAAATACATAGTTTTTACGACAAAACACCATTCGGGGTTCTGTATGTGGGATACAAAAACCACCAACCTGAACATAATGAATACTCTTTATGGTAAAGATTTAATCAAAGAATATGTTGAAGCAACCAGGAATGCGGGGCTGGCAGTTGGTTTTTATTATTCGCCCGAAGATTTTAACTTTTTGTATGAAAACGGATTACAGGTGAGGCGCAGGTTTACAAAACCCATCCCTCAAGATATTATGGGTAAATATCTTGAACTGGTCGAACTCCAGTGCATGGAATTAATGGCTCAGTACGGCGAAATAGATATAATGTTTTTTGATGGGGGAGAAGGAGCATTGCAGGAAAAATGTAAGGGAGTGGTTTGGGAACTCCAGCCCAATATTGTTGTAACGCGCGGAGCCATTAAAACACCCGAACAAACACTTTTGGGGGTTGCCTCTGATGAACCTTGGGAATCTTGTATTACCATGGGTACACAGTGGGCTTATAAACCAACCAACGAAAAATATAAAACCGGCGCACGTTTAATTGAACTTTTAATTGAAACCCGGGCAAAAGGGGGGAATCTGCTTCTAAACATAGGGCCCAAACCAGATGGGAGTATACCTGTACAGCAGGAAGAAAATTTACGTGAAATAGCTGCATGGAATTTCATTAACGGGGAATCGGTTGAAAAAGTCAGCCCGTGGATATTGCCTAACGAAGGCAATATTTGGTACACATGGAAACCGGAAGAAAAAACGTTATACGCCTTCTTGACCAAAATAACTGACTGGGGAAAAGGGACGCGTAGGGAATTTATTTTAAAATCGGTAAATGCAACAAAAGATTCCGGAATCAGCGTTTTAGGGCAATCGGGCGAATTGGTGGAATACCAGCCTGATGCAGATGCAAAAACGTATTTCGGGCAGGAAGAAGACGGCTTGCATATTTCATGTGTAAGGGCACAACGAATATACAACAACAACAAATGGACAAACCCCGTAGTACTGAAACTTATCAATGTTGAACCGGCATTGACCCCTCCCTCTGTAATTACAAAAAATACGACTGTCAGCAAAACCGGTAGCACAGAAATACTTGTAATGAACGGGGAGATTGTCCAATCTGGCGACACAGGTAACTTAAAAGTTGGCTTTCAATACAGGGAGTATGCAGGTTTTGTTGAAGAGTTATTTTCCGATGAATGGAAAGAGACCAATACTGTCCAAATTACGGGGACAGGTAAATTCAGCATCAGGCCCAATTTGGAAAAATCAGGGAAAGCATACCAGGTAAGGGCGTTTGCTGAACATCCTAAATTAAGGGTTTATGGAGATATAGTAAGGGCAAATTTCTAAAAATGCTGGGCTTTGGGCAAAGGGGATCACGGAAATTACTGTGAAAAAGATTTCTTACCTTTGCATACATGGCAAAGAAATACAAAACTGGATTGGTTTTAAGCGGCGGCGGGACACGCGGTTTTGCCCACTTGGGGGTGGTCGCGGCACTTTATGAAAAAGGTGTAAGGCCCGATGTAATAGCCGGGGCAAGCGTTGGCTCGGTGGTGGGGGCGTTCATTGCCAGCGGGAAAAGTCCGGAAGAAATCCTCCATATCTTCAATAAAGGTAAGTTGTACAAATACACCAAACTCCATTTGCCTGTCGATGGCCTGTTCAAGCTTGACGGGCTTAAAGAGGTTATCGAGAAAAACATACACGAACAGAACATTGAAGACCTGCCCATTCCTTTTTATATTTCAATCTCTAACCTTAACAAGGGATGTGTCGAATACGTAAATTCCGGTTCAATTGGAGAAACTGTGCTTGCCTCCTCCTCTATCCCGATACTGTTTTCTCCTGTAAAATTGAAAGGCAACTTATATGTTGACGGCGGCCTGATGGACAACATCCCTATTGAACCTATAAAAGAGGAATGCGAGCAATTGATTGTTTCCAATATAAGCCCTATAAACCCGACAGACAAGTTAAAGAACATGCTCCAGGTTGCATCAAGGACTCTTTATATGAGCGTAAACGTCAACATGAAAAAAATTGAGGAATGCGCTACTTTATTTATCCAGCCCAAAGGCATTGACAAATACGACATACTAAGTGTAAGCCATGCCAAAGAACTTTATGATCTTGGATATAAATCTACACTCGAAGCACTGGGGGGCATCCCTTAAATATCCAGCGGCGTTTTATTTACTCATCATTTATTTGCAATAAAAAAACGCCGTGACAAACTATTGCCCAACTGGTCGGTTACGTTCAGCACATGCCAGCCGTTTGATGGGCAAATAGCAAACTGGTGCAAACCGGAAGTTATGCCCAGAAAGCCCCCATCAAGTTGCCAGTAAACTTTCATATTTCGCTGCCGGTGGACTAATTCAAAGATCAATTGTCCCCGTGTCCCGTCCAAATCGGTGGGGACAAACAAACTGTTCCACTCCTGCGGATAAACAAACTCCATGTTTACAACTTCATCTGCGCATCCCGTTTTTAAAGGTGGCAGGCTTGCATACATCGGGTTACGGGGTTTGTAGTAGTGTTCCATTGCCGGTGGCAGGACAAACCAGTTTTTGTGCTGCATCTTTGAAACCGGGAAGCATTTTGCATTTACCCGTTGGGTCCCTGTTTCATTTAAATGGACTTTCCGGTGCCACGAACAAACACCTACTTTAATTCCGGCTGGTAGCCACACAGTTTTTGTTGAGTCGCAATTGGCCCCAGGGCGGTAGCCACTTTGTGCACAAATTTCTACCTGCTCCATTTCATCTACAGGCATATGAAACCAGCCAGTAGTTGGCAGCAGCCCAAAAACATCGAACATAAGCGGGGCGGCTGCGGTAACCCCTGTCAGTCCGGGGCGCCCTTCGCCATCGGCATTCCCGGCCCAAACGGCTACCACATAGTCATGTGCCATCCCCACGGCCCAGGCATCGCGAAAACCGAAGCTTGTACCGGTTTTCCATGCGATGTCCCGCGCAGAAGCAAACTCCTGCCAGCCGGCTTCCGTGTCGGGACGTTTAACTTTTAACAGAGCCTGTAAGGTCAAATAAATGGAAGCTGCCCGCACTTCGGGCTGTATTGCCCGTTCTGTTCCTAGTTGAGCAGGGCTGTTTGTTTTTGCCCACTTCAAGCCCGAGAATGGGTGGGCAGTATAAAAACCATCGTTTTCATCGTAGTCCTTCAAAACCGAAACCATCGAAGTATACATACCTGCCAGGTTCCATAATGAAATCTCCGCACCTCCCAAGATCAGTGAAAGCCCGTAATAATCGGGAGTGTTTACCAAGGTTTCCATTCCCGTTTTTTTCAGAAAAGAATAAAAAGGGGAAACCCCATAATCTTGTAACATTTTAACTGCCGGGATATTTAATGACCGTGCCAATGCCTCGGCGGCCGGTACTGCCCCGTTAAATTCCTGGTCGAAATTCATCGGGGTGAAACCGCCAAAACGTGTCGGTATATCTGGGATAAGCATATCGGGCGTAAGTTGTCCATCGTCCAGCATCTTACAATACAGAAATGGTTTCAAGATACTGCCTGTGCTCCGTGGCGACTGAATAATGTCCACACTGTTGCCGTGCCCGGCCTCTTTCCCATCAAAATAGTTCCCGATATAAGCTTTTACCTCTTTTGAGGAAACCTCTGCAACAATCACTGCAATATTGTAGATGTGATTAGCTTCCAAGGTTTTTATGTGCCGGGCAACAAGTGTGTTTACGCCCTCCTGTAGATCGCTGTTGATGGTTGAACGCACGCGCTGGCCATTTTTTTCAGAAGCGGCTCTTTCAACCAAATGATAAGACTTCAGGGGAAGGGGGCGTACTTTTTCCGGTATCGGTTCTGCCACTGAAAGCTGAAAAGTCAGCGAGTCGATTTCGCCTGAATCCAATATTTTTCTCAGTAGGCGGTCGCGTTTTTGCTTTAGCCGTTCGTCAAGCCGCCCTGGGTAAATCAGCGATGGGGCATTGGGCAAAACTGCCAGTGTTGCCGACTCTGCCCACGACAATTCATAAACCGGCCGGGCAAAATAGCGCGAGGCGGCTGCGTCAAGCCCAACTACATTCCCTCCAAACGGTGCGTGAGATGCATATAGGTTAAGGATTTCTTTTTTTGAAAAACGCAGTTCGAGGTTCAATGCCCACAGCATTTCAATAATTTTATTTTTTATGGAACGTGGCCTTTCTCCGCGCGCCATCCTGCACACCTGCATGGTAATTGTACTTCCGCCGCTAACAACCCTGCCCGATTTTATATTCTGGATTAAAGCACGCACCAGTGCCACAGGGTTTATCCCTGGATGGTAATAAAAATGCCGATCCTCAAACCGTATTAAGCATTTTTCGTACTTTTCGGGTAGGGAATCAAGTTCTGGGAAACGCCATTGCTGGTCGGCAGCAATCCGTGCGCCCAGCATTTTACCGTTGCTGCTTTCAACAACCGTAGAAAAAGGAGCGTCAAAAAGTGGGCGGGGAACAGCAAAAAAGAAGGCGGCAAAAAGGGGGGCAAACAGGGCAACAAGGAATAGCCCCCTTCTCCTTTTATGCAGGCCCTTTCTTCTTATGGAGCTGTGTTTCAATGGTTTTGTGTGTTTTCTTATTCAATCTCAATCCCCACCGGGCAATGATCCGAACCCATAAATCCGTTTAAAATAAAGGCATCTTTTAAGGATGGTAGCAATGCTTCGCTCACCAGGAAATAGTCTATCCTCCAGCCCACGTTTTTCGCGCGCGCACCGGCACGGTAGCTCCACCACGAATATATGTCCGCTTTGTCGGGGTAGAAGTGCCTGAACGTATCGACCAGCCCGCCCTGGGTAAAGCGGTCCATGCCGTCAATCTCTTCCTGCATGTAGCCCGCCGATTTGTTGTAGTTTGCTTTCGGGCGGGCAATGTCTATGTCCCTGTGTGCCACGTTAAAGTCGCCGCAAACCACCACGGGTTTTGTTTGTTCCAGTTTTTTCAAATAGTTGAAAAAGGCAATGTCCCATTCTTGGCGATAGCCCAAGCGTTTCAGCTCGCTGCCCGAGTTTGGCACGTAAACATTCACCAAAAAATAAGTTTCATACTCAAGGCAAAGCACACGGCCTTCGGTATCATGCTCGGCAATGCCTATGTCTGGCATAATATTTAGCGGTTCTGTTTTTGAAAGGACTGCCGTGCCTGAATATCCCTTCTTCTCTGCCGAATTGGAGCAAAGGTGGTATCCGCCCATTGAAGAAAGAGTTTCTGCCACTTGATCGTCTTGCGCTTTGGTTTCCTGCAAACACAGTATGCCGGGAGACATTTTTGCCACACTTTCCGCAAAATTTTTCTTGGCAACTGCCCTTATCCCGTTCACGTTCCACGATATTATTTTCATATTTTTCCCGTATTTGTCCAACAATACTACAAAAAAATGGTATCTTATGTTTACCAATTGTGAATTTTTTTGATCAAACAGTTTCCTCTTTGTTAAATATAGGGGGCCTTTGTTTTTTGTTTGATGAAAAACGTAATTTTGGAAAAGATTCAGCTAAATAATAAGGAAATGGAAAAAGCAGAGAAAATAATTAATGCTTTCAAAAAAAGCAAACGCGAAAGAAGGGACATGATACAATACATCAACCTTCAGCTTGCTTCTTTGGGGCAACCTTCGTTTTACGACGACTCCGATGCCGGGACAAAATACGCAAATGCAAAGTTCCAGGCGTTGACAGAAGGCTTGATAAACAGTTTCAGGGAAAAATCGCGCCTGTTGGAAGGGCACCTTTCGCCTGTTGACACACGTATCCAAAATTTCATTGACGACTACCTGAAAGAAGTAGTTTTCAACAAAGATTACCGCCTGCCTTCGGAAACACTGGTGTTGAACCAGAAAGGTATGGCAAGGGAGTTGAGCCTGCCGCCCAATGGAAACAAATTTACGAGCGAACACCTAAGCTCTTACCGTTTGAGGCAGGGGATACTTAACAACCCGGCAAGCGACAAGCGCACTACCCAGGGTACTTTCCATATTGTAAGGGGAGGACTTCCGGTGCCGCCCGACAAAAAAGAAGTGCCAAAAATTACCTTTGCCCACATGTTGCACAGGGCATTGCACCCATCGGGCGATTTGATGGAACTGCCTTTTACAGCCAACCAAAAAAACAAAGCAAAAGTGATGGTTTCGTTATTGCTCCGCCCTATCGTTTGCCCCGAAGTAAAAGGGGTAATCAGTGAAAAGAGCATGGAAATCCGTTTTTTTGCCCCGGGGAACTTGGTGAGCAACCTCGATTTTGTCGAAAGCATTTTTGGGAATGCAGGCGACCACAACCTTGCCATAAACGATGCAGCCCTCGATGTTGAACACTGGACAGGGCATACAGGCTGTATAATACTAGCACCGCAACTCACAAAGTTGAAAAAGAAAGACGTTGGGCTGCCCCATTACGACGATGCATCGGAACGGCAAAAAAGGGACGGGATGTGCTGGAAAGACAAAGACGAACTGTACAACGACGGCTCTGCCTTTAAACTTACTTGCCGCAACGAAAGGGGAGTGGTGGTCACCCTTATTGCCGACAATTATTATGGTTATTCAAAAAAAGAAATAAAAACACAGATAAGTTATTCTGCAAACTTATTTGGCCTGGTAGAAGAAGAACATTCGGGCGGTGCAGTTGCTTTTTCGCGGGGGAACATGAGCGACAAAGTGTTCGGCGCCAATTTTACAAAAAAGTTCGATGTGCCGTACAAATTCGAAGAAGCAAAAAAATTGCTTGCCGACCGGATCGATTTGCAGGAAGGGAATTACGCCATCGACAAGAAATATGGCAACATTGTTTACATACCCGAAAATGCCGATATTGATGTTGAGAAAACGAACGTCAGGTGGGAATACAAGAACAAGGAATACCAGTTGAAGCTATCGCCGGACAAAGTGTATGTCCACCCGACAGGGCATAAATTCCAGTTGGTAAAACACCCCACGCAGCAAATGTGGAGGATTATAGACACTGCGCCGGAAGGTATTTTTTGCCACAAGCCCAGCACTGTTTCGGGCGGCGGGAAGTCTGAAATTTCAAAATCGATGCAAAATGCCATAAAATACGGCTCTTTTTATATCGAAAACCTTGAGGAACTAGAAACCAAGGTTGATGAAATAATAAACATGGACTATTCGCACCGATGGAGGGACATAAGGCCTGACGCAGATCCTTCGAGGACTTTCTTGAGCAAGGAACGCACGCTTGGCTCGGCAGTGAAATTGTTGACCCCGTCAAGCCAATACAGCAACGCTTACAACAAATTCCTTGACGAACTCCCCGACAATGTGCGCGCGCTTGCACTTTTTGTCAAAAGGCATTACAGGGGCTATGAAGAAAAAGGCTTGGACTGGAAAGAGCTTTTCAATGTTGAGATAGTAAACGGCCGCCCGGGCAACGTGTTGCGCTACAAGCACCAGCCAATAACTGCAAGTTACGTGCGCATCGGCTTCAACCAGGAAGGCAGGTGGTATATACACAAATTGCGTTCGGATTTTGTCCCATGCGAGAAAATACAGACAGAGGACGATATTTCGGCTACCATAACCATTCCTGCAAAACAGTTGAAAAACCTTAACAAGGAATACACAAACCACAGTTTGAAATTGGTGGCAAATTGCGAAAGCTACCTTTTCCAGCGGCCCGATGAGGCTGTGATACGAGGTTACGACAAAGAGGCAGAAAGGGACATTGTGGAGAACAACACCTTCCTTTCAAATTACGAACCGCTCACCAAGAAAAACGCACAAGAACTTTTAGACGATGTAATAACTTTTGAAAAATACACCCAACCGGTTAAAGACTTCATAAAAAAAGTTGTTTCGAGCGACAGCGACAATTATTTCGTAACGCCTTCGCACCCGCGTATTGTTGACGGGCAGCCCACTAAGAACACGCGCTACCTTCAACGTAACATTTTCAAAGAGGAAATAATGGAAAGCTACCTTGCCGAGGTGGGCGTTAGGCTGTTCCGCAAAATTAAGCCGCAAGATCCTGTTTGCTGGCCTGTAAACGCCGTGTTGCCGGGGAGGAGGAACAACCCTGTTGACAAAGGGGCTGGCATCCGCCCGTTGAGCGTTTACAACCCTATACACTATCAGGAACTGCCAGAACTGTTTATGGATTTTATTGCCAGCATAACAGGGAAGTCGCCATCGACAACAGGTGCCGGGCTTGAAGGTGCGCTTACAAAAGGACCTTTTAACATGTTGGTGCCCACCACCGATTTGAACAATGCATTATTGTCGTATATTTTAACTGAATATCAGGGCTTTAGTTCTGCCGCAGGTTATATAGGCTCGGAAAACCGTTTCGACCACGACATAAGTATCCTCATACCCGAAATTTGGGCAAGGCTTGTGCCCGAAGACAGGGACGCAAAAAAATTGATTGAGAACGGATGCCTCGAAAAACTCGAAGACTTTGAGTACAAGGGCAAGAAGGTATTGGCCAGCCGCCTGGGTTACCGTATCACCAAAAATTTTGCCTTCCGTTGCATGAACCGCTTGTTTGACGAGCCTTTGGCCGTGTTCAACGAACGGATGTTAAAACCAGAGCTTCAAAGCATGGAAGATTATGTTGACGGGATCAACAACATCACAGAGGCCATGCAACGTGCTGCGCTGCCTTATTTCGAAGACGGGAGCGTAGGGGCAGCAATCCCGCCCCTGAAAGTGCTGCTGCATGTTATGGCATACGGCAATTACGAAGGGAAAGACATCAACGATCCCGGATTGCGGAAAATGTTTGAACGCGAGGAGGTGATAAAAAGCGACTGGTACAAAGAAAGGCTTTCGTTAAAACAGGACAAAGACATTGCTTTCCATAAGTCGCAAATTGAATATATAGAGGCCTTCAAAGCCAACAAGCAAAACGGGTTGCTGGTTGGAGAAATGGACATAGAAGGCCGTTTGGCAAAAGCAAAAGAAATGCTTGCCCATGTTGGGTCAAAACAATACTTGAACGAATTGGTCGGGACCATAGGGGCAGACCCTTTGTTTAAGGCCTGACAAGTTGATGTTGTAGGTGAAAAGAGGGTGTCACAGGTTTTAAAAGAGCATTGGTTCTCTTTTGTGATACCTTCTTTTTATTTTCAAAGGCAACGTTAACTCCTTATTGTCATGGGGCTTTGGGGGTATTGGGATAAAATTTAGCCCGGTGCTGTTCTGCTAATCCCTCAAGTTTTTCAGCAATTTCAGGATACTTGTCGACAACATTAGTTGTTTCATATGGGTCGTTCTCCATGTCGAAAAGCGACAGTCCTATTTTTTCTTGTTTATATTTTCCTGCCATGCCATCGTTGCCTGCATATTCCAAGCTGCGGTATTTGTGCGGGAGGTGAAGTTTCCATTTCCCATCTCCGCTCATAACTGCTTGAAAATCGGAGTTGTTTGAAAACGCGTAATACTCATGCGGGTTGCTCGCATTTTTTTCTCCGGCAATAAGTGGCCACACATTGCGCCCGTCAATTTCCGTTTCAGGTAGCGGGACGCTTGCAAGGTTGCAAAGTGTGGGGAACAGGTCGATAGTTAAAAATGTATTCGATGATTTTTTGTTGCTTTTTAACCCTGCCGGGTATTTAACAATACATGCAGATCGTGTCCCCCCGTCAAAGGTAGTGCCTTTGGCTTCGCGAAAAGGCGTGCTTCCTGCATGGTTGCCGTAAGAGATCCACGGGCCATTATCGGAAGAGAAAATCACAATGGTATTTTCTTCCAGCCCGTTTTTTTTCAGAGCATTGTTTATTTGTCCTACCGACCAGTCGATTTCCAACATCACGTCGCCGTATAAGCCTATACCTGATTTCCCCTCAAACCCTTCGCTGCAAAAAATAGGGACATGGGGCATGTTGTGCGGGACGTATAATAGAAACGGACCGTCTTTGTGCCGGTTTATAAAATCAACTGCATGCTGGGTGTACCACTGTGTCAACATTTTTTGATCGTCGTAATCAACATCTTCTATTTTCACTTTTCCATTTTCCCAAAACTGAAGGGGGTATCTTCCCCAGTATTCCGGGTTTTCCGGGTGGTGTTTCCACATGTCGTTGGAATACATCAAGCCGCAACTTTCGTCAAAGCCGCGGCTTGCCGGGCGTGTGTCCGGCTGATCGCCACAGTGCCACTTGCCAAAAACAGCCGTGCTGTAGCCTGCTTTCTTGAAAGTTTCGGCAATGGTGGGGAAACGGGTATCGAGCCCCCGTTCTTTGGGCCCGTGCGCACCAAAAACCTTTGTGCGCCCCGGATAACATCCCGATATTAATGCCGAACGAGAGGCAGAACAAACTGCCTGTGGTACATAAAAGTTGGTAAACGTTATCCCCTCTTCTGCCAGTTTCTGCACATTGGGTGTCTCTATCTTTTCCTGCCCGAAGGGGGTGAAGTCGGAGTAGCCAGAATCATCAAGAAAAATAATTACGATGTTAGGCTGTTTCTTCCCCTCCGGTGCTTTGGGCGAGTTAGTACATGAGGCAATAAGAAATAAAGCTATTGCAAAAAATAAGTACAAAGGATGTTTCGGTTTCATGATGGTCCAATTAAAAGGATGCTTAAAATAACAATTAAAAATAACAATTAAAGCCCCTGGCATACAGGCTTAAATACTATTCGGTTTTTTTGTGGTCACCCATGAAAAAGACAAGGGTTCCCCCGTTCATTATATCTGTATGTGAAATTGATTTTTCGGCATAGGCCTTGCCATTTAACTCAACCGATTGTACATAAATATTACCATCGCCATAGTTCTTTGCTTCAACAATAAATGTTTTGCCACCTGGCAGGTTCACGCTTGCTTTTGGCAATTGGGGGGCCCCAATAATGTATTCTCCCCCACATGGGTCAACAGGGTAGAACCCAAGGTTTGTGAAGATGTACCAGGCCGACATTTGCCCACAATCATCGTTGCCGCACAGACCGTCAATTTTATTTATATACTTTGTTTTTACAATTTTGTCCAATAATTCTTGTGTACGCCATGGTTTCCCTGCCAAAGTGTATAAATATGCCACATGGTGGCTGGGTTCATTCCCGTGGGCGTACTGGCCTATTAATCCGGTTACGTCCATTACAAAGCCCGAACCCTCTTGTGATTCTTTCATTTCAAAAAGGGAATCCAGTTTTGTGGCAAAGGCGCCCTTTCCCCCAATCAAATCAATTAACCCTTCCGCATCGTGTTGTACATGCCATGTATATTGCCAGGCATTCCCCTCGGTATAGTCACCTCCCGAGCTGCTGGCATGGGACAGTGAAAAGCTGTTAAAGGGGGACCTCCACTTACCGCCCGAATCTTTCCCCCTCATCAATTTTGTTTCGGGGTCGAAAAGGTTTTTGTAGTAATTTGAACGCTTGGAGAAGAATTTATAATCTTCTTCTTTCCCTAATGCTTTGGCAAACCGGGCAGCGCAATAATCATCGTATGCAGATTCCAGTGTGCGCGAAACAGATTCCTCTTTTATAATATCAAATGGATAATAGCCGTATTTGTCATATATTTCCCATGATGATTTTTTGTGGTCTTTTGTGAGCGAAGTTTTTACCGCTTCGTATGCTTTTTCCGCATCAAAGCCCTTAAAGCCTTTTAGGTAAGCATCAACAATTACGGGCACTGCGTGGTTGCCTATCATGCAAAATGTTTCTTTTCCCCAAAGGGCCCAAATAGGGAGGAAACCCTGTTGCCCGTATTGTTTCAGCATCGAATTTACAAAACCATCGACTTTTTCGGGCGAGAGGATTGTATATAATGGGTGGGCGGCGCGATATGTGTCCCACAATGACAGTGTTGAGTAAAACTGCTCTTCACCGTTGTCGGCAATGTTGTTTGGCTGTATGAACAAACGGTACATTGATGTATAAAACATGGTTTTCTTATCATTGCCGCCTTCAACATCTACCCTGGCAAGCAACTCGTTCCAGCTTTGTTTGGCCTTTTCTACAGTTGATTCGAAGCCCCAACCGCTTTTTTCTTTTGCCAGGTTGGCTTTTGCCCCGTCAATACTTGTTGACGACAAAGCCACTTTTATCATTAGTTCTTCATCCTGCCCTAAATCAAACCCAAGCACATAGCGTGGTGCTTTTTCGTTTTCGTCTTGCTGGGCAAGCAACTCTTTTCTTACAATTGGTTTATTGAACTCAATAACATAATAATAGGTGCGGTTTAGCCATACATGTGTGTTGCTGTAGCCTGTAATTGTTTTTTCGTTTTCGAAATTGACTTTGGCATCTTTTACGTGAGAATGCAATTGCCCTTTGCTTGAGCATTGTGAGCTCTGGAAGTCGACAAGCAGGTTTGTTTTTTGACCTTTGGGATATTTGTAACGGTGCAGGGCCACATGTGGCGTGGCTGTCATTTCTGCATCGATTTTAAAATCGGTTAATTGTACGGCATAGTAGCCCGGGCTTGCCTTTTCAGTTTGTTTGTTTATTGAACTTTTAAAAATATGCGGGGTTTCCCCGCTAAAGGGCAACATTAACAAATCGCCTAAGTCGGGGCAACCGGTACCATTCAGCCTGGTCTGGGTGAAACCGTTAATTGTTGAGTCGGTTGATTGGTAACCGCTGCAATATTCCCACCCTCCATTACCGGTCTCTGCACCTACCTGGACAAGGCCAAAAGGCACACATGCACCGGGGAAACAGTGCCCAAACTCGGCAGCGCCGATAAAAGGGTCAACATATTTTGTATAGTCCGATCCCTGCCTTGCCCCTGGCTCAGGTACTTTGCCCGTTTTCGCACAGGAAGCGAGCAGTAAAAATGAAAAAAGAAAAGCCACAAATTGTTTCATGATTATGTTCCTATTTTTTTTAATATTTTAATCTATCGAAATCTACATTAACTTCCACTCCAATCGAAGAAAATGTGTCTATATACATGTTGAGTTCTCGTCTTACCGAATCAATGGAATTACCGTGACCATGGGGTCTCATTACTCCAGCAGCTTGTTCACTTGGTTTACAAAAATGACTAACTCTACCATGATAAATTTTACTCGAACTTCTTGACTTTTTTTGAAGAATCCGTGCTTTTATTTTAAATGGATATCCATTAATTGGCTTTTCAAATTCTTCTTTTATTATCCATTCTTCTATTGCCATAAATTTATTGTTTTTGGTTTATTTTTATGTCTTCTTCACATAATTCAGTGAATCGGGGAAGGCTATTTCTCAACCATATCGCAGAACCAGAAAAGATAGTAATTATGAATAAGAAACTCGATTGAAAAAAGTCAGTCAAAGGATGCTCCCTTGTTGTGATTTTTTGAATATGAGTACAGTTATTAATCTCATCAAGCTCTGAATAGCTACCTTCAACGCCGTCCCAATTTGGATGTGTAAATTCGCATAAAGCATCATAATACTTTCTTAATCCATTAAATTGCTTGTCTAATTTGTTGATTTGAGTTAGAACATTTGTTGACACTATTTCATCATTATATCTTGTCCCAAATTTGATTTTTGTAATTAAGTCATCAATATCATTTGTCAGTTTGTTGTTTGATATTGATGATTCCACAGCTTTAACCAAAGTGTTTGTGATTGCTGTATTTTCAAACAAAGAACGAATCAATGGAATTGCTGGAACAACTTTGTCTCGTTTTAATAGGAGTTGAGTTGCTTCACTAAAATCCAGCATTCTCAAATTCATTATCTCAATGAAAGAGTGAACTTTTAAAGGAATTTTAGCAATTCGAGAATAATGAAAATGATCAACTTTCTTTGTTAAGTTCATTCTCAACTCGTTAATCATTTTATCTATTTGTTCAGATTCATTAATCCTCATAAGTTGTGCGTTTTTATTGGCTCAATTCAAAATGCCCTGTAACGTTTGCATACAAGTACAAAGTTGCCAACTCAACATCATTTTTCAACCACAAATGTTGAAGGCAAGGCCAGCAATTGATATTGTACCGTTTTTGCCAACCTGTAATTCCCCAAGCTATTAATGTGAAGCCTGTCGTTTTTTGTTTTTTTTATGTACTTTGTTTGCGACATTTTCATCGGGTAAAGCCCAGTTAACGAAAACAAATCAATTGCAGGGACCGACCAAATGCCTGCTGCCTCTTTCAATGTATTTACATAGTCGTCGATATACAAGCCCAAGGCATTTGCAAAACTTTCTTCCGGCTGTATGTTTGTTTCGCTGAATTTTGCATATCCACGGTGTATCGGCGTAAAGATTATTATTTGTTGGTCGGGAAAATTGTCCTTTAAGTAAGACATGACGATGTTGATCCGCCCGCAAAAAGTCGAGCTGTTTTCAACAAACTTACGGTGCTTGCGCATTGCGAAATGCCCGTTATGGTTTGTTTCCTCCATTGTTTCAATAAAAAAATTGCCCAAAGGGAGGCTGGCATTATAATCGTTTGTCCCGGCAAAAATCATAATTGCGTCAATATCTGTTCCCCTTTCGGCATGTAATTTTTGTGCCTGTTTGTGTATGCCGTCCCATTGGTTGCCGTTTATGCCATAAACAAATGGTTTTATGCCCAACCAATCTGTCAAATATTCCCAATACATTTTGTTTTCCGGATCCCACTTGTCGGTCATTGAATCGCCTAAGAAGGCAACTTTTTTGCCTTCCCATTGCGATTTGCATGAATTGCTGTTTGCCGTTTGTCCTGTTGCGCAAACAAATGCCAACAGTGCTAAAACAATAGTGCCAAAAAATGTTTTCATCTCTCAGTTTTTTTAGGAAAGGGGACATATTTATAAAAAGTACAAATATCCTTTCGAAATTAAACAAAAAAATTGCCTCCTCAATTTTCCACTTATTCCTCAAGAATATCTTTGCAATACTGATAGCATTTCCTTACTTCCATTACGGCATCCGAACCTTCTGGTATTGTATATTCAAGTTCTATGTCGCAGGTAATGTCCCATTTGTTTTTTTGCAGCAATTTAAAAATTTCGCCCAGAGGTGTCTGTCCTTTGCCAAGTTCTTGGTTGGTGTTTGCAGGCGTTGCAGCTGGCCCGGTTTTGTCTTTAATGTGTATGCTCACAATCCTGTCGTGCAGGCGAGAGATTAAGTCGCATGGGTTTTTGCCAGTGGCGCCAAAGTAATGGCCGGCATCAAGGTTGAGCATTATGCCCGGGCTGTATGCAAGGAAATGGTCGAAGCTGAAATTCGGGTCGCCAGGTTGCCCGTGGTTGTGGAAAATCAGGTACAAGCCGTGTTTTTCGGCAAAAGGCCCTATGCGCTTGGCCGCTTCGTCAGAAACTTCCATCGAAATACCTTTTGCACCAAGCGTTTTGCAGGCATTGAAAGCATAGTCGATTTCCTCGTCGGACCAACTTGGGCTTCCAAGCTTAAGGATATTGATTTTTACGCCTGCCTTTTTAAACATTTGCCGTATTTCTTTGAATTTGTCCATGGAAACCGTTGCCCGCCACTTTTTCACGGTTTCTGCATCGTCTGTTTTAGGGATCCCGGCGTATTGTTCTACAGGGGTGCCCATCAACTCAACCGAGTTCAAGCCTGATTTCAGTGTGTAACCTAGTATTGCTTCAAGCGATTGGTCGGGCATGCTGCGGTAGCTGTAGGTAATTGTCCCGATTTGCACGCCATTGATTTTTGAATTTGGCTTTAGGGGAGCCTTGTTTGTTGAACAACCGGCAAGAACCACAAATGCAAGCAATGGTATTATTGCCAAGATAAATTTTTCGGATCGTTTGTTTTTTTGCATGGTTTAAGTTTTAAATGAAAAATTGATAATTGGTAAAATTATAAATAACTATATAGAATATCGCGCCAAACTTTAAAAAGTATAAACTTTTATTATATAAACCTTTGAATTGATTTAACCAAGTTTGGTCAATTAAATGTTTATTAACTACATTTGTTTTTATTTTTTGATTACTAAACTTTATTTTAATCATACTTTGACAGTTCATTTAGAACCGGATTTTCCCTTTTTTTAGCTTGATCCGTCAAATGAATAAATCTTCCCTTAATGGGTCCAGGTTAAAGCAAGTGTTTTTTTAAAAGTGTTAAAAGCAAAAAGAAGTTAGTGAAAAATCCAGGCAGAGAGAAAAATTGGATAATTAACCTAAAAAAAGGAGATAAAGGGGCATTCTATCATCTTTATGAAGAATATGGAAAACGGATATTTGCCTTTGCTTTGGGGTATTTAAAATCTAAAAATGATGCAGAGGAAGTCGTACAGGAAGTCTTTGTCAAACTATGGAATGCCAAAACCTCTATAAATACCGAGCTTTCATTTAAATCATACCTGTTTAAGATCTCTTACAACCATATTTGTGAAATATTCCTGAAAAAGAACCGTGAAAACAGCTACAAGCATGAAATTTTAGACTTCGCTGTGGATTTTGATAACAGGACAGAAGAACGTATCGATTATCATTCGTTGCTTGAACTTGTTGAAACACTAATTAATAAATTGCCGCCCCGTCAGAAGGAAATTTTAAATTTGAATAAGAAACAAGGGCTTCCGGTTAAACAAATTGCAACAATCCTTAATATTTCCCCCAGAACAGTTGAGAAGCATTTGTCGGAAGCATTAAAAAATTTGAAAAAAGAAATTTCTGAAGAGCATATCGCCGGATTATTATTTTTTACCTTATTCCTCAATCAAAAAAAAATATAAAAAATCACATTTCAACTACGTGGTTTTTTATTTTAATCCATATTACTTTATATAGGATATTATAATTGTCATAAAAATTAATGAATGATCTAAAAAATATATTGACCAATTTTATTCAAAATATTTATACGAGGCACGAATATTTTTCGGTGTTGAAGGGATTTGAAAAGGGAAAGAAGGATGAAAAATTTGTCCAGGAACTGGAATCGCAATGGTACAGTTTAAATACGGATAAGGCTGAGGGATATGAAAAGAAGTTAATTTGGGATAAAATAAGTAGCCGGATATTATTTAATCCTGCAAAAGAGAATAAGTTTTCATTGGTATCCCGTTTTGTTCAAAAAGCAGCAGCAATACTGTTTGTGCCACTTTTAATCGCATCAGTGTTTTATTTTATCCAAAACAATAAAATTGACGAAAATTCATGGGCTGAAATTGTATGCCCTTCAGGAGTCAGGACTGAATTTCAATTGCCGGATGGATCATCCGGGTTTTTGAACAGTAATTCTAAAATAAAATTCCCGGTTAGCTTTAAGAATAACAGGAAAATTTATTTAACCGGTGAAGCTTTTTTTGACGTGGCCAAAGACAGGAAGAATAGATTTACTGTCTCAACTGAAAATTTAAAGGTTGCAGTTAAAGGTACCAGTTTTAATATAATGGCTTATGCAAATCAGGCTTATGAAGAAGTAACCTTAGAAACAGGTAAACTAAAAATTTTTGATCATAATGATTCTGAGATTGCAGGGTTGATCCCCAACCAACAATTTAGTTTGGACAAGGGACAAAATCAATATTCGAAAAAAGAGGTTGAACCATTAAATTATACTTCATGGATTTCCGGTAAATTAATTATCCATAATGAAAGGTTCGAAGATGTTGTAAAAAGATTAAACAGGTGGTACGATGTTGAAATTGTGATAGAAGACCCGGAACTTAATGATTACAGGTATTATGCGACCTTTGAAAATGAGCCTTTAGACGAAGTTTTGCGGCTAATTGCTTTAACTGCCCCTATTCAGTTTGAAAAAGAAGAAAGGGTACAAGATAAAGATGGAGGATTTACAAAACAAATAATAAAACTTAAATTAAATAAAAGCAGGATGAAGAATTTCAGGTAAATTAAAAAAGGAAGGCGCTACCAACACCTTCCTTGAAGAGAAGCAGTGTAATCTGTTGTATTATTAACTACTTAACGATTCAAATTTATGAAAAAAAAGTGTTCTAACGAGGTTGGGATGCCCAACTTTTTAAAAGTATTAAGAATTATGCGACTAAGTGCATTTCTTTTATTGGTGTTTGCCCTGCAAACCTGGGCTGCGCCATCATACTCTCAGCAATCCCGAGTGACATTGAAGCTGGATAATGTAAAGGTTTTAGATGTCTTGAGTGAGATTGAAAGATCCACACGTTTCTATTTCTTATTCAATAAAGACTTGGTGGATATCGAACGGAGAATATCTGTATCGGTCGATAAGGAAGAAATTGATCAGGTACTGAACGATCTATTTCGTGGGACAAATGTAAAATATGTCGTGTCAGACAGGCAAATTGTCCTAACTACGGAAAAAGAGAGCTATGTTCCGGGGCAACAAATGAAAGTGACGGGAAAAGTCACAGATGCTTCCGGCTCTCCCCTTCCCGGCGTTACAATAGTTGTAAAAGGCACCACTCAGGGAACTGTAACCAATGCCGATGGGAATTACACCCTTTCAAATGTGCCTGATGATGCCATCCTGCAATTTTCATTTGTTGGGATGAAAACCCAGGAAATATCGGTTGCCGGGAAATCATCGATAAATGTAACCATGGTTGAAGATGCAATTGGAATTGAGGAAGTGGTGGCTGTTGGGTATGGTTCTTTAAAGAAGAAGGACTTGACCAGTTCAATTACTACCATCGCTCCCGAGGAAATGAACAAAGGGGTCATCCGTGATCCGGTTTTAACACTTCAGGGTAAAGTTCCAGGGTTAAATATTACAAAAGACGGCAGCCCTTATGGAAGTGCATCCATCCTTCTAAGGGGAGCTTCTACCTTAAGTGGAGCACAGTCGCCCATTTATGTTATTGACGGGATGACAAATGCAGTCATGCCTCCTATCAATGATATTGCTTCCATCGATATTTTGAAGGATGCATCTGCAACGGCTATTTATGGTTCGCGGGCTGCGAACGGTGTAATATTGATTACTACGAAAAGAGGAGATGCAAAAAAGCCAGTTATTTCATATAATTCCTATATTGGGATTGAGACCATATCAAACAAAATTGACATGCTTTCGGCTGATGAATACCGTTCCTATTTGTCAGATAATGGTTTGAGCCTTAATCCTGAAGACGAAATGGACACAAACACTGACTGGCAGGATGAGATGACCCGATTGGGGGTTTCTCATAAAAATAATATATCAATCAGTGGAGGCAATAATAAAACTACATACATCTCCAGTATTGAATATTACAAGAATGAAGGAATAATTATAGGGACGAGCTACGACCGTCTTAATATGCGCGGACAGATTGAGCAATATGGATTTAAGGATAAACTGAAACTGCAATTTCAAGTAGGTGGGGTAATAAGCAATTCCGGGAAGCTTATCGACACGGAATCAGTATTACAAAATATGCTTCAGTTTCAGCCAACGTATGCAGTCAAAAATCCAGACGGTTCTTATGCTGAAAGGGTATCTGAAGCCCCATACAATCCCGTGGCTTTGGTTAGGCAGCATGACAACGATGGTACCGACAAAACAATTTTTGGTAACGCCCGAGCTGAATTGAATATTATAAAAGGGCTTGATTATGTCATTAATACATCATATAAAAATGGTCAATCCAATACCGGGATATATTATTCAAAGAATTCGCGGCTTGATCAAGGTAGCAATGGAAAAGCCATCCGTTCTTCATATGGTAGCGAAAGCAAACTTTTGGAAACATTTGCCACATACACCAAAGAATTTCAAGATCAGAGTTTCATATTTATGGCAGGTTATTCCTGGCAGGAAGACAAATCGGGAGATGGTTTTCAATCCTCAAACATTAATTTTGTTTCAGACGATGTAGGTTATAATAACCTGGGGCTTGGAAGCGGTTCCGATGGTTATGTGGTGGAATACGGTACAACTTCAATGACAACTTTACGGATGATTTCGGGTTATGCACGACTTAATTATGAATTAAAAGACAAATATCTTTTACAGGCAACGATCCGTCGTGATGGTTCATCTGCTTTCGGAAAAAACGAACGTTGGGGGACATTCCCTTCTGCGTCAGTTGGATGGAGGTTAATGGAAGAACCGTTTATAAAAAACATGAACGTTTTCGATAATCTTAAATTACGTGCAGGATACGGGGAGAGCGGTAATTCCTCAGGGTTTGATCCCCTGATAAGCATGTTGCGTTATGGTGATGGTGGCAGCTTTTATTACCAGGGGGAATGGCTTACTGGTATTACACCCACACAGAATGAAAATCCGGACTTGAGGTGGGAACGCACCGGGATGCTTAATATAGGGCTTGATTTCGCCGTACTCAACGGAAGCCTAAGCGGTACGGTCGAATTCTATGATAAAGTTACCAAAGACTTGATATGGTCTTATAATGTTCCGGCAACGCAATACTATGTTAATTCAATGACTGCGAATGTTGGTGAAATTGAAAACAAAGGATGGGAAGTATCGCTTAATGCCATCCCGGTAAGAACAAGTAATTTTTCATGGAGTACTTCCGCAAATGTATCGTTCAATAAGAACACTGTTAATTCCTTATCGAACGAGATTTATCAGGTTGATTATATCGATACTTACTCAGTTGGGCAACACGGGCAATCAGGGAACCGGGCATTCAGGATCGAGGAAGGATCTCCTATTGGGCAATTTTGCCTTTGGGAATATGCCGGGGAAAATGAAGATGGGATATCGCAATTTGTAGATCTGGAGGGAAATTTGACTGTCAATCCTTCTACTAATGACCGGAAAGTAACATCTGAAAATGCCCAGCCCAAAGCAATATATGGTTGGAATAATACACTTACATATAAAAATTTTAGCCTTGATTTCCTCTTCCGGGGCGTAACAGGGAATCACATTCTTAACGTTACTGCAGCCGACTTAAATTATCCTTCGGAAGTTGTCCGTTACAATGTATCGAAAAGAACCCTTAAAGAATCGGTAAATAATACCCGGGCAAACTATACATCGACACGGTATCTCGAAAAAGGGGACTACCTGCGGTTAGATAATATAACCCTTTCGTATTCGCCTAAATTGTCTTCATCTTATCTGCGAAAATTAACAATCTACACCACGGTTAACAATGCTTTTGTTATTACCGATTATTCAGGAGTTGATCCTGAAATCAGTATGGCAGGACTTAATCCAGGAGTTGATAATGCGAATTTTTATCCAAAAACCCGCTCCTTTGTATTTGGAGTAAGTATTGATTTTTAATCTTTTATAACATTGGAAAAAATTAATGATATGAAATATATAAATAAAAGCATTTATTACATTGCTTTCACAATAATATTATTAGTCGGGTGTACTGACCTTGATGTTCCGATCGAATCAGAGCTGACAGCAGAAAATTTCCCTAACACAGAGGAAGATTTTATCTCCATTGCGGGCCCTGCTTATCGATATCTGCATTATAAGTATTATACGATCAATCAAATATTAATCCAAGAATTAATGGGCGATATGGCCGTATTAACTGCCAACGGGGGTAACTGGTATGATGACGGCAGGTATCAGAATTATCACCTTCATACTCCCAATGGCGATCAAAGATTTATCAAGCAATGCTGGGAAGCTTGGTTTAACGGTATCTCAAAAGTAAACAGCATATTACCGTTGTTTGAAGAAACAGAGGGATCGGAAGTGAGGGATCTAGCGATTGCCGAACTGCGGGCTTTCAGGGCATACCTGTACTTTATTATCCAGGATAACTGGGGGGGAGTACCTATTGTGACGGATTTCGGGCCAGAAGTTGAAACAAAAGGCAGAGACAGTAGGGCAGATGTTTGCGATTTTATTGAAAATGAAATTTTAGAAGCTTTGCCAAATTTAAGCGCAGAAACCGGGGAGTCCACTTATTCAAGGATGAATAAATGGGCAGCTTATGCACTTTTGGCAAAACTTTACATGAACTGGGAAGTTTATACAGGGGAAGCTGGAAGATGGGATGATGCTGTAGAGGCATGTGATAACATCATTACAGAAGCACAAACGAATGGGACTATTGCCCTTGATGAAGATTATTTAGCTATGTTTTATCCAGATAATGGGCCGCATATCAAGGATTTTATATTTGCAATCCCCTGCGATGGGGTTCATATGCAAGAACATATCCCTGCCCGTTACTGGCTTAACCCGGCACTCCGGGATAAGTACGAACTGCCGTTTAATCCAACCGGATGTGTTAAAGCGTGGCCGGAATATTACGATAAATTTGTCGCCTGGGACGACAATGATATCAGGAAAGATATATGGTTAACAGGTAAGCAATATATGTTCGATGGTTCTGCTATTATAGTGGAGACTACCAACTCCGGTCTTGATAGCAGGTATTCCGGAGATAATCCAGACGACCCTGTTGAATATCATCTTGAATTTACCCGTGAGATTGAATTCCGCAATGTTGAGACTTTTGATACAGGAAATGATCAATTAGGGAAGGCTGTCGGATACCGCTGTAATAAGTTTTATCCTGACGCAACTTCGATTACACGGAATCAGAATAATGATTTACCTATTTTCCGGTATGCAGACATCCTGTTGCTTAAAGCAGAAGCAATCTTAAGGGGGGCAACAGCAACCATGGGACAAACACCGGTTTCGCTCGCCAATATGGTTCGTGAACGCGTAGGTGCAACCCTTTACACTGAAGGTACTCTTGATTTGGGTGAATTGCTGGACGAACGAGCAAGGGAACTCGCATACGAAGGGTGGAGAAGGAATGACCTTATAAGGTTCGGAAAATTTGAGGATCCCTGGGGGGTCAAAACAAGTACCGATGTCAGGAAAAGGCTGCTTCCCATCCCCAATGAACAGATAGATCTTAATCCTTTGTTAGAGCAGAATCCTTCTTATGATTAGAGGATAATTGATTTGATTAAAAAGAATTAAGTTATTCATATCAAATGACCGGGGAGGGTATGCTATATACTAACTTCCCTGGTCATTGATTATGTAATTTTTGAATAGGAGGAATACCTGTAATTAAAAACATTTATTTAGAGATGAGACAAGATATATTCGGCAAATTCATTGTCATATTGCTATTAATTTGTAGTTGTTCGGTTTCTCGGGAAGAAAAGAATCAGGGGAAAGGATCAAAAACAAAATTTGTCGACCCGTTTATCGGGACTGCGACAGTCGGGCATACATACCCGGCGGCAACTACACCATTTGGGATGGTTCAGGTAGGTCCCGACACCGGGAATAAAGGATGGGACTGGTGTTCAGGCTACCATTCGCAGGATAGTTCGGTAATAGGTTTCTCACATACCCATCTCAGTGGTACAGGCGCTGCTGATATGGGCGATATACTGTTTATGCCGGTGGTGGGAGAAACTGTTTTTGATGCCGGCGAAAAAGAGAATCCTGACTCCGGTTACCGTTCACGTTTTAGGCATTCTTCAGAATCAGCCAAGCCCGGCTATTATTCCGTAAAACTCGACGATTACAACGTCTTTGCTGAAATGACGGCTTCCCAACGGGTTGGTTTTCACCGTTACACATTTCCTGAAAATAGCCAACCGGGTGTGATTGTCGATTTGGGGCACGGCATGGAAGATGTGACACTGGAAAGTTCTATCAAGGTTGTCGATAAACAAACAATTACAGGATACCGGAATTCCAGTGGTTTTATTAAAGACCAGCATGTCTATTTCTGCGCCCGGTTTTCAAAACCATTTGAAGCGGTTACCTCGTACATTGACGGGGAAAAAGGAAAAGAACGGGAACTATCGGGGAAGGTATGCAAAATTTTTCTTCAGTTTAAACCAGAAAATGAGGAGAAAGTACTTGTGAAAGTCGGCCTTTCAGCTACCGGAGAAGAGGGGGCCATGAAAAACATGGAAAAAGAAGTCCCGGAGTGGGATTTTGAAGAAATAATAGAAAAGGCTGATAATATATGGAATGAATATCTTTCTAAAATTGAAGTGGAAACAATTAATGATGATCAGAAAACCATTTTTTATACTGCTTTATATCACTCCCTTGTTTCTCCGAATCTGGTAACCGATGTGGATGGTTCATACCGTGGCTGGGATGGTGAAATTTATAAAGCAAAAGGCTCGCAGGAATTTTATACCAATTTTTCATTGTGGGATACCTACCGGGCCATTCACCCGCTTTATGCTTTGTTGTTCCCAGACAAAAATGTTGAATTTATTAATTCAATGTTACAGCGGTATAATGAGATTGGTCAATTGCCCATCAATGAATACGGGCAGAATGAAACATATTGTATGATCGGCTATCATTCTATCCCCGTAATTTGCGAAGCGATCTTAAAAGACAAAAAAGGATTTAGTTATGAATTGGCTTATAAAGCGATGAAAGAGAGTGCAATGGACGATAGCCGAGGCGTTGGATACATGAAGGGATATGGTTATATTCCAAGTGAGCTCGAAAGCAATTCTGTATCCAAAGTGTTGGAATATGCTTATGATGACTGGTGTATTGCCCGTGTTGCCCGGAAGCTTTGGAAGATGGACGACTATACATATTTTATTGACCGTGCAAAATATTATAAAAATCAATTTGACTCATCCACGGGTTTTATGCGGGGCCGCCATGCCAATGGAAGTTGGGTTACACCGTTTGACCCAAAGTCTGTCTCCATTCTTAACCAGGGTGATTTTACTGAAGGGAACTCATGGCAGTATACTTTTTACGTACCTCAGGATGTCAATACATTAATGGCTCTGATGGGGGGAGAAAAGGAGTTCTGCACTAAACTTGATACTTTGTTCAACACCGACCCGTCTATTGATAACGAAAGAGCATGGGATGTTACCGGACTAATCGGCCAATATGCCCATGGCAATGAACCTAGCCATCATATTGCCTATCTGTACAATTTTGCCGGAGAACCTTGGGAAACGCAAGAGGTAGTCAACAGGATTAAAACTGAATTGTATTCAGGTGGCCGCGATGGCCTGTGTGGAAATGATGACTGTGGACAGATGTCTGCCTGGTATATATTTAGTACGTTGGGTTTTTATCCGGTAACTCCCGGCATGGATTATTATGTCATAGGAAGCCCATCGATAAAAAGTGCTACACTTCACTTGCCAAATGGGAAAGAATTTATAGTTAGAACTGCAAATACTTCAGACAGTAATTATTACATACAGTCTGCGATGCTCAACGGGCAAAACTATTCCAAATCATTTGTAGGATATAAGGATATACTGAAAGGGGGCCTGCTTGAATTCGATATGGGGAATGCACCCAAAAATGATTGGGCTACGAAATTGAACGAACGGCCCGTTGCAAAAATTAACGATTAGCATTTTTTTGTAACCAGGCCTTTGGGTTAATATAGAAACTGAATCTATTATTCAGGAACTAAGTTTACTCTGATAATTCGTAATTTAGGATCCAATCCTGGTAATTTCAAAAAATAATGAAACGAAGGAATTTACTTGGTTTATTAGCTGGTGCTACGTCCGGTTTTATTGTTACCGGTGCAGCACATGCCAGTGGAAAAAATGGACGCGCCCTGGGAAACGGTTTGGACAGAAATGACCCTTTCAGTTCCCATATTGTATTTGCAAGCCAGACAGGGGCAAAACTTGACAGCAATGTTATTTCCGGAGGTGGAACAGATGACACAGATGTTATTCAGGCATTATTAGACAAAGCACCTGAAATGGGCAGCCTGCACCTTATTGTGGATGGGGCTGCCCTGATCGGTGGGCTTACGGTATATTCCAACACCACTATAGAATGCTTGAACTCATCATGTGGCTTTTTCCTTGCTTCACATTCGAACTGTTCCCTGATTCAAAATGCAAACCCACTTATGTCAGGGGAACGTAAAGATAAAAATATCACCCTGCTGGGCGGGACATACAACCATAATTGTAAAGGACAGTCTCACCATATCATAGAAAACGGAAATGAAAGATGGGTTATCGGGATGGAATTTTATGGCGTTGAAAATTTTACGATGCGTGATCTTACCATTATGGATCAACGTACATTTGCTATGCTTTTGGGCAACTGGTTTCGTGTAACCATGGAAAACATTTCGGTTGACCTGCCCGGTCATATGGATAAAGAGAACCAGGACGGAATCCATTTTTTCGGACCTGGGCAATTTTTGACCATGCGTAACATACAGGGAAATTCTGGAGATGATTTTATCGCCCTTGCCCCCGATGAATCCGATGGTGTGTCTGATATTACAGATGTTATCATAGATGGCGTATTCCTTAACAATGCAGATCAGGGCATACGGCTTTTGTCAAAGGGGAAAGGACGTTTAGACCGCGTGATCATTAAAAACATAACGGGTACATATAGAAGTTTTGGTTTTTACATTGATCCCTGGTTTAAAGGATGTAAAGGTAATTTCGGGAATATTATTTTTGATACGGTCAACCTGGCACAGTCAGATCCCAATTACGATTATACCACGCCTTTTCTTTTCAGGCTTGGTGGGGAAATCGAGAACCTCGTATTAAAAAACATATACCACAATAATCCTTCCGATCCCAGGACACTTATCGACATCGGCTGGCCAACCCCTGATGAACATCATGATTCATCAAATACCCATGTCCAATCATTGTTAATTGACGGCCTGCACATTTTTGAATCGGACGACAAATCTTCAGGTGCCGATTATATCCACATAATGGCCCCTGTTGACAACATGGTAGTACGCGATGTTGAAGTCATAAAGCCTTCAGGGGAAACGCCCAAAGGCTGCCTTGTTAAAACAAGTAATGAAGCAACGATTAAAACCCTTATTATGAATAATATATATATGAACGGGATGGACAGTCTATTGCTACATAAAGGCAACAGGATTGGGACGGTTCAACTAAGTAACCTCTCGGGGGAAGGAATAGGAGAAGCATTTCTCTGTATTGAGAATGGTACCGTCCAGAGGGTGAAAACCAATGGGGTTTTTGGAGCAAAGCTGGCAAACGCATCAGGAAATGTTAAAATAGGGGAAGTTTCCGGTAATATTGAATAAACTACCTGCCGAGCAAAATTTTTATCTTCTAAAACCAATATTTATAATATATCTTTTAACGACATAAAAAGATTTTAAAACAAATAACCTAATACAATGTTTAAACATATAATTCTAAAAAAATATCTTATACTGTCTTTTTTCCTATGTATACAGTTTGGCGTTTATTCTGAAAATAGAAAACAACTGGTTGATTTTGTTGATCCGTTTATTTGTACCCAGGGGGATCATGGGCATTGGCATCCTTCAGCTTTGGTCCCTTTTGGCCTTGTAAAGTTAGGACCTGATACTTACCCGGGGAGCCTGACTGCCGATGGTGATTTTGCCCATTCAGGATATGATTATTCTGATAATCAAATAAGGGGATTTAGTCATTTTCATAAAGGCAGCTCCGGAGGTACAAGGATTCTTGACCGTGCCGGGCTTTTATCCATTATGCCGTTTGTCGGAGACAAAACGGATTCATTTTTTCAGTTGCCATTGGCAGGTATCGATAAAAAAACAGAAATGGCTAAACCCGGATTTTATTCAGTGCAAACGGAAGAGGAAAGCATATGGGTTGAACTGATGGCCGATGCCCACACTGGTGTACATAAATATACATTTAAAGCCGGGGACGAAGCTCATTTGCTCCTGCATGAAGGAAACCGCGACAGGTCTTTCGGATTGACGTGCCATCTTGAAAATAAGCATTGTATCGAAGGAGTTCAAAATACATCGTGGGGAACGCTGTACTTCACCATGCATTTTAATGCGCCAATACTTGAAACCAAAATTTGGAATGCAAAGGTCCTCCGAGATGGGAAAAATATAGATGATCAGGAAGATGGTGGTTTCGTATGTAATTTTGGCAACTTAAAAGGGGAGCCGCTTCTGGTAAAAGTGGGGGTTTCACTTACCGGTGTCGAGGCAGCCCGTAACAACTTACAACATGAGTGCCCTGACTGGCAGGTTGACAATATCCGGTCGAAGGCAATACGTTTATGGAATGATAAACTTAGTTCAATAGAGGTTGAAGGAAACGAAAAATATAAAACGATTTTTTATACCGCACTTTATCATACCTGTTTTTTACCGGTAACAATAACTGATGTTGACGGAACTTATCCCGGATTGGACAAACAAAATCACAAAGCAGAAGGATACGTACACTATGATGACTATGCTTTCTGGGATTCATTCCGGACAAAATATCCGCTTTACAGCCTTTTTGTTCCGGGAATTTACCGTGACATAGTGAAATCATTGCGGGATATTTATGAGCAGGCAGATAATTATGCCCCATACCCGGAGTACAACCATAAAACCCATGGCCCAAGCATCCTTGCAAAAGGGAAAGGCGGCTACCGGGTTTTCGATGTATGCCGGCATGAGCATATGTTGATGGTTATGGCCGATGCCTATTTTAAAAACATTTATGATATTGACGTAAAGTCGGTCTATCCTTATTTGCGAAAGGAAGCGTTGATAGCAATGCCCGAGAGATATGATACAATAGGATACATTACCGGCCGGCCTGACGAAACCGGAGAATTTAGCTGGGACAGTTGGTGTGTCGCTCAGATAGCAAAAGACATTGGGAATCAGAAGGATTATGAATATTTTATGAAACGTTCCAATTACTGGAAGAATACCTGGGACACATCACTAAAATTTTTTCGTGCCCGTGCTGCCGATGGCTCGTGGCTCGATTTCCCGGAGAACCTGCTGATTAACAGGGAAAAATACATGTACGAAGGAACCGTATGGCACTGGCGATGGAATGTTCTGCATGATGTGGATGGACTGATTGATTTTATGGGGGGGAAGAACAATTTCACAAAAGAGCTTAACTTTTTTTTCGAGAATAGTCTTTATACTGCCGGTAACCAGCCAGACATTCATGCCCCATACCTTTTTAATTTTTCCGGATCACCGTGGCTGACTCAAAAATGGGTGCATGCTATTTTATCCGAGCCGATGCTGCAATTGTACGGAACGCATGACTTTTTCGAAAAACCAATCCTCGACCGTATTTATAAAGCAACTCCTGACGGCTATCTCGAAGAAATGGACGATGATTACGGATGTATGTCGGCATGGTATACACTCAGTTCAATGGGATTATACCAGGTATGCCCCGGAAACCCTGTGTATCAGCTGACCACTCCACTCTTTTCAAAAGTAACGTTACGTTTAAACAATAAAATCTATCCCGGAAACTCTTTTATTATCAAAACCAATAGCCTGTCGGAAGATAACATCTTTATTCAATCGGCTACATTGAATGGGGAGCCATTGAATCGGGCATGGATAACACACGAAGAGATTGTAAATGGAGGAGAGTTGATTTATGAAATGGGATCGGAACCGAATAAGAAGTGGGGTGTAAGTTCAGCAAATAAATAAACTCAAATAAAAAATGGAAGTATTAAAGAAGAGTCTGAAAATGGGTTTTTCTATATTGCTCATTATCCTTGCAGGTTGTTTTTCTAATAATGACTGGGAAAAAGCAAGAATACGCGAAGGAGTGACAAATATTCAGATAGTCAGCCATCGTGGAGCGAATAGGTTAGCCCCGGAAAATACCTATGCGTCAGCACTAAATGCTATTGAGAATGGTGCTGCATATATAGAAGTGGATGTACGTAAAAGTAAAGACGGGATTTATTATGTTTTACATGATGAGAGCCTGGAGCGAACAACAAACGGGATAGGCTTAATTAACGAAACGCACTCAAGTATTATTGATACTTTAGATGCAGGAGGGTGGTTTGCCCACAAGTATGAAGGTGAAAGAATCCCGCGGCTTTCTGAATATTTACATTGGATAAAAGGGAAGGCGAAGGTTTATTTTGATGTAAAGGATGCCGACCTGAATGAACTTATCCGGATTATATACGATGCCGGGTTATCCCAAGATTGTTTTTTCTGGTTCTCTGATTGGAATATGGCAAAAAAATTTCGGGCACTTTTCCCCGACCTGCCCCTCAAAGTCAATGCTTATTCTATTTCTGCAGTTGATTCCCTTTATGATCTCTATTATCCCCAAATTATAGAAACTTCATTGGAAAACTTATCTGACGAGTTCATCCTACATTGCCATAATAAAGGATTAAAAATTATGCCATGGATAGCGGGTAACGATTGGTCAGGCTATCAATTGGCTATGCGTAAAAACATTGATATGATCAATCTCGACAACCCGGATGTATTTACGAACATGGTAAAGAATAGCGGTTTTTTTAAAGGATATAAATTAATTGCTCACCGGGGAGGTATCGTCGAAGGGAAATATAATGAGTTCGATCCGGCATCCATTCAGGAGGCAATCGACCAGGGATATTATATGCTGGAAGTTGATGTCCAGGAAACAAAAGACGGGGTACTGATCCTTAACCACGACAATACTTTTTTTAGGTTTTACAACAATCCCCGCCAAGTAAATGAAATGACCTGGGAAGAGGTAAAAAAACTCCGTCCATTAAACGGGAAAGATTACCATCCGCTTTCCTTCGAAGAGCTTGCAAAGATGTGTTCCGGGAAAATACAACTTATGATAGATGTAAAACGGAATTCACCGCCTGAATTCTATTACAAGCTTGGGAACATTATGCGTAAATATGATTTAATGAAAGATGCATACTTTATTGATTATGATGCCCGTAAATATTTTTGGGGCGAAGCCAAATTTTCGATTCAGGATAAAGAGATTGAAGATATTAAAAGTAAATTCTGGGAAGGAGAGGATGTTGCCTGCCATTACTTTTTATTTGATGCAGGGACAAGGCTAACCTCTTCCGTTATAAAAATGTGCCAAAAAGCAAATATAACCGTGGTCCCTTCAGTGAATTTTGGCCACTACCATTTTGAAGATGCAGGAAGGGGGGCTAAACGCGACATTGAATTTTTGAAAGCCTGTGGGGTGACAGAATTTCAAATTGATTCTGACTTTGATGATTGGCTCCCAGCTAAATAGGATTTCTAAATAATAATAAGATAAAATTGAAAGACATGAAAAAGACGATTGGTTTGTTCGGGGCGATAATGATAATGTTTTCACTGCTTTCGTGGGGACAAGATAACACACCAACCCCTGTGTTAAGGTTTAATGAGGATGGAAAATTTAAAATAGTTCAGTTTACCGATATACATTATCAATATAACTCTTATAGGTCAGACAGTGCCCTGGTATTAATGAAAACGGTATTGGAAAGAGAGAAGCCGGATTTAGTGGTACTGACAGGAGATATTGTGTGTACAACGAATACGTCCCTTGCGTGGTTGAATCTATCGAAAGTACTGATTGATGCGAAAGTCCCCTGGGCAGCGGTATTGGGTAACCATGATGCACAATTTAAATACAATACAACTAAAAAGCAGATATTTGAAACAATTGTTGGATTACCTTATAACCTTACCCAAAGGGGCCCGAAAGATATTTCCGGGGAAGGGAATTATATACTGGAAGTAAAATCCTCAAAATCGAATGATATCGCGGCTTTGTTCTATTTTTTTGATTCTCATATGTATCAGGAAGAGGGCTTAGGCGGATATGATTGGATCAAGTTTGACCAGATAGCCTGGTACAGGGAGCAAAGTCGTGACTATTCCATGAAAAATGGGGTGAGTCCTTACCCCGCCCTTGCCTTCTTTCACATTCCTTTGCCCGAATACAAAGAAGTAATCGGCAAAAGTACGACAGTAGGTTTTCAGAAAGAGACGGTTTGTTCTCCCGATATAAACTCGGGAATGTATACGGCCATGCTTGAGTGCAAGGATGTTATGGGCACTTTTGTGGGGCACGACCACAATAATAACTATATCGGATGTTTGCGTAATATATGCCTGGCATACGGGAATGTAACCGGAAGGCAGTGCTATGGTGATATTGGCCGTGGGGCCCGGGTTATTGAACTGTATGAAGGAGAACGGAAATTTGATACCTGGATATTGAAATTGTATGAATGTGATAGGGACAAAGATACCTGGTTCCCAACCAATGACTATCAGAAGAAATTCTTTGTTACTTATCCTGACTCATTTAATGAATAGAAATATTGATTTCATTAAAATATTGTAAAGCTGTATTGTCATTTATATGGTCAGATTAAGATTGTGTATCATCGTTAAAATAATGTCCCTTATGTTGAAAAATATTGGAGGAGAAGAAAACCTGGAAAATAGATTTCTTCTTCAATAATTTCCATAAACAAAAAGCTTCAGCAAAACAGGGAACTAAGTTCTAGAAGTTTACACATATACAAAAAAACATTAGTGATTTTAAAAAAATGAAGAATTTTATATTAATTATTTTTTTTCACTTGTCAAGCAGCCGGGGAGGGCAAACTTGTTTATAGAAAAGGAAAAAGATTGCAAAAACTTACGGGTGGATATTCCATGGAAGGCAAAATAGAAGTATTCATCAGAAGATTTAGAGCAGTATGAAAAAATTTATAGATAACAATTATGAAAGAGGTTTATTTTATTTTTTTACTTGTTTTTTTATGTGAAATATTAGAAGCGCAAGTTGATTTTATTGCTCATAGAGGAGCTTCTTTCCTCGCCCCTGAAAATACGATTGTCGCAGATAAACTTGCATGGGAACTTGGTGCCGATGCAGTGGAAATAGATATCCACCTTTCGAAAGACAATAAGGTGATGGTGATCCATGATGGCGATACACAAAAAGTTTCAGGAAAGTATTTCAAAGTTTCAGAAACTAACTCAGATTTTCTTCGGACATTGGATGTAGGTTTTTATAAAGATGAAAAATACAAAGGAGAGAAAATTCCTTTTCTGGAAGAAATCATACAGATTATCCCATACGGGCAAAAGCTGGTTATTGAGCTGAAAAGCCGAAAAGGGATCATCCCCCATCTGAAAAAAGTAATTGACGAATGTGGAAAAATAGATCAGTTAATTTTTATCTGTTTTGATTGGGAAACGATTGTCGGCACAAAACAGGCCTTCCCTGATAATACTTGTTATTGGCTGTGTAATGATAAAGCAGAACTAATGAACAGAATGGGGGATGTTGCCCTGCTAGGTTTGGAAGGAGTTGATCTGAAATACTCGATTATTGACAAGGAAGTGATGACACAGGCCAATAAACTTCAATTGGATGTGGTTGCCTACACTGTAAATGATCCCAAAGAAGCTAGGCGCTTAATCGAACTGGGAGTCAAAGGGATTACCACGGATCGTCCGGCATGGCTGAAGGAACAGGTATCTTTGGTGCCGGAAAATGATATTTTAAGATTCTCAGACAAGGGTACTTTTAAGATTGTTCAATTTACAGACACCCATTATAATTTGGTTAAGCCAACGGTGAATAATGAACCATGTAAAATCCTCATGGAAAATATTATCGATGGAGAACAGCCGGATCTGGTTGTGTTCACCGGGGATCTGGTTGCCGGCGACTGTAAAGAAAATAAAAAATGGATCACGGAGTGCATTAAAACAGTAATAGATAAAAAAATTAGATGGGCTGTTACCTGGGGTAATCACGATGCAGAAGGAGATACGAAACGGTCGGAACTAATGAAGCATGTAGTTGGGCTTCCATACTCACTTTGTAAGGCGGGGCCTGAAAATATTGAAGGGATTTCCAATTTTACTCTTCCTGTTTACGGGCATTCCTCAGATACCGTAAAGTATGTATTGTATTTTATTGATAGCAATGCCCGCACGCCGACTGAGGTTGGAGGGGAAGATTGGATCCGTCCCAATCAAATAGTCTGGTACCGTTCAATTTCTGAACAATTCAAAAAAGGGAATAATGGGAAACCTGTCCCTTCCTTGGCATTTTTTCATATCCCACTACCCGAATTTAAACTTGCCTGGGATTTAGGTTTAAGTAATGGGTGTCAGTACGAGACTCCCTGTTGTCCAACGATCAATTCCGGTTTTTTTGCTGCTGCATTGGAACAAGGGGATATCAAAGGGATGTTTGCCGGACACGATCACGCAAATGATTATGAGGGGACTTTGTGTGGCATTCGATTGTGCTATGGCAGAGTTACAGGCTACCGCTGTTATGCAATCAAACGTAAAGACCCTTCGATCAGCATAGATGAGGATGAGCGTTGGCGTGGTGCAAGAATAATTCTTTTGAAAGAAGGGAAGGATGATTTTGAAACATGGATTAGAAATTCAGCCAATGAGGTGATAAAATATGATTAAGTACTATGTTTTAAAAAAGTAAAATTATGAAAAATAAAGAAAATGAACTTTTACCTGGATTGTATTGTGCCGGATTTCTTTTATTGCTCTTTCTCGCTTCCTCTAATTGTGGTACAAAAAAAAATGATTCATTTATACCTGAAATAGGGGTGTGTACAAGTTTATCCAATTCAAGAACTTTAGCTTCTCAGGGTTATTCTTATATTGAAGAAAATGTTGGTCACTTTCTGGTACCGTTCGAAAGTGATGAAAAATTTGATAATATATTGAGCAAGGTGCAGAAGTCAGCTATTCCCGTTAAAGCCTGCAATAGTTTTATCCCAAGCAGTTTAAAAAGCGTGGGGCCTGATGCGGTTCACATAGAAATTCTGGGATATATGGAAACCGCATTCCGCAGGGCACAAAAAGCAGGGGTGGAACATATCGTATTTGGCAGTGGGGGGTCACGAACCATTCCTGATGGATTTCCACGCGAAGAAGCCTGCAAACAATTTATAAACCTTTGTTCAGCAATGGCCCCGATTGCTGCAAAGTACGATGTTATTGTGGTGCTGGAACCGCTTAATTCCAAGGAATGTAATTTTATAAATTCTGTTTCCGAAGGTGGTGAAATTGTAGAAAAAGTAGACCACCCGAACTTTCGACTCCTCGCTGATATATACCACATGCTGATGGACAACGAAGCCCCTGAGAGTATCATAAAATATGGGAGTCTGATAAAACATACCCATGTTGCTGAAAAAGAAGGGCGTGCAGCACCAGGCACACACGATGAGAATTTCAGGCCTTATCTCGAAGCGTTGAAGAAGGTGGGTTATAAAGGAAGGATGTCGGTTGAATGTAATTGGGAAAATCTGGAATCGCAGTCAGCCACCGCCATTAATACGATAAGAAAACAGATGTAAAGCATACATTTAATTAAATTATAAGAGTAAAATGCTAAAGAAAAATAAGTGCTGGTTGACGTTTATTTTTGCAATGGCATGCTTTATACGCTTTTGTTCGGGCAAAAAAGTAGTTAACCCTCTTAAATCTGTGTTTGCCGATTTGGATGATCTGCCGTTTAAAATGTCAATGATATCCTCCCCTCATTTTCCGGATCTCGTCTTTAATATAAAAGATTTTGGGGTCAAAGAAGGACAAAATATTTCAAACGGGGCAAAAGTGTTCTTTAGTACTGATAAAACTGACTATCTGCCTGTTGTTTTTACCCGATGGGAAGGCATCGAATGCTATAATTATTCACCCCTGATTTATGTCAACGGATGTAAAAATATAGCGATTACTGATGCACTCCTCAAAAAAGATCGTGAGACCTTAAAAAAACGAACCACAAAAAAAACAAATGTTCCGGGAAATCCGCAGGCTTACCCATATAAGGCGTTTGTATGAGCTTCTTGATCCCGGGATTGAATACCTTGGGAAATTTGCCTGTTACGGGCTCATGATAAAGAAAATGATTTTCCACCTGGGAGAAGGGATCGTTTTGCCTGCCTTATTTTATGTCCCTGAAAGATTGTCAGGGTACGCCCCGGTTATTTACCTATACGAACAAGGAAAGAGTACTGGACAGACAGGCTTTATCGTGCAGAATAGAAGCTCAATAAACCGATAGAGCTGTCCAAGCCTAGAAGACAAAGGTATTTTTAAAAGTTGGGGGGATTCAATCCACAGGGTTAGTTTGGTTGCCAAATCTACTTCCTTAAAAGCAAGGTATAAATATACTATTTCCCAAAAATAAAGCTGCCGAAATATGAAATTGTATAAAAACAAGAACTGGTGTATATTATTTTTATTAGTGCTAATATCTCAACAATCATTAGCACAAGAAACAGATACCGGAGTATGGTTGGATGCTTCTGTAAGCAAGAAATATGCATCAACAAATGTCACCTTTTATAGTGAATTTCTTACAAATGACAATAACCATTCAATTGATCGTTTAGGGCTTGGAGTTGGGGTGTCCAGGGAAATGCCCCATTCTTTGGAACTTGGAATTGGGTATCTGTTCTTGGATAAAAACAAAATGGTCGAATATGAACAAAGACACCGTTTTTACTCTCAAGCACAGCTAGGTAAAGAGATTGAAAAAATCAAATTTAGTTTGAGGGAACGGCTGCAGGTTACTCGTTACCCTGAAAACGACTTAACAAAATGCACCAGCATTATATACTGGAGGAATCGACTAAAAATAAGTTACTTAATTGCCGGAAGTCGGTTTACACCTTTGGTTGGAGTGGAAACGTTTTTTCGGTTAAACAAGGTTGCCGGTTCCGAACGTTTGGATGAGGTCAGGTACAACGTGTCTATACTTTGTTCGCTATCTAACACATCTATTATTGAACTTTATGCTTTGTTGTCGAGAATGCCAGAGATGGAACAATTTGTCATGGGAATTTCTTATCAGATTACTATCTAAAATAACTATTAACTTAATTATCATGAAACTTAAAGGAATTTATTTAACATTTTTAATACAACTAGTGCTACTACCCAATCTCCTCGCTAATAATGGATATTACAATGTATGTGATTTCGGGGCTAAAGGGGATGGTTCGTCTGTTGACACACAGGCAATTCAAGAAGCTATAAATACTTGTGCCCAGGATGGAGGGGGGATTGTTATTTTGCCTTCAGGAACTTTTCTGTCAGGAACACTGTTCTTAAGAAGCCAAGTACACCTGGAATTATCGTTAGGGGCAACGTTACTTGCAAGTCGTAATCAGTCTGACTATCCCAAGCGTGCTTTGATTTTTGGAGAAAATCTTGAAAATATTGTTGTCGGAGGCCAAGGAATCATTAATGGTCAAGCTGAATATAAATGGGACTTAGACACGGGAAATAGTTTATATGCAGACGGGGTCCCTTCAGACTTTCATCCAAAATTAAAAAGACCTTTTCCTGTATCTCCTAATCCTAAGATAATTGAATTAATTAATTCTAGCCATGTTACCATAAAGAACATAACGATTCAAAGATCTCCAAGTTGGACAATCCATCCATGGGGATGTAAAAATGTTCATATTGATGGAGTAACTATCGAAAATGAACTTGAAATTGGGGCCTGGACTGATGGAATTGATCCGGATGGTTGTCAAGATGTCTGGATTACAAACTGTCGTGTAACAGCAGGAGATGATGCGATAGCTATTAAAACTACTGATAATTATGGGGTTCCTCAAGTATGTGAAAATATTGTCATTTCAAATTGTATTTTGACATCTGCATCAAGTGGAATAAAAATTGGGACTGAGACTAAAGCAGATATCAAGAATGTCACAGTGAGTAATTGCATAATCAAGGGAGCAAATAGGGGGGCTGGGGATTATTGTTAGAGACACTGGACATATTAGTGACATCCATTATTCTGATATTACAATTGATTGTAAACGGTATAATTATTTCTGGTGGGGAAATGGCGATCCTTTTTTCTTTGTGGTCTGGAAACGACCGAAAGGCACAAAACATGGTTCAATAAGTAATGTAACCGTAAATAATGTAAGGGCTAATATTTGTGGAACTGGATTAATAGAAGGAGTTTCCGGACAATTGAAGAATGTAAGTTTCCAAAATGTAACATTAAATATATTGCCTGAATCCTTAAGTAATTATGAGAGTAGTTCAAGTCCCTACCTGTCAGAACACTACTATTATAACAAGATATTCCCTAAAGGTGATGATAAGTATTTCTTAGGCAAATCAGCATTGCGATTTTTTAATGTAAACGGCCTCCGTTTAAGTAATATAAGATTTTTTTTCCCTGAAAATATTTCCACTAAATGGAAGAATGGCGCTCAGTTTGAAAATATTACAGATCTAAAATTGGACAATTTCTCTATTAAACAAGCGAAGTCAATTGGTGAATTACCATTACTAGTCTTCAAAAATGTGCAAAGTGGTATGTTACGAAATTCCATTGCAGAAGACAACACTAATTCATTTCTAGAAATTCAAGGAGAAAAGACAAAGGATATCAGGTTGCTATACAACGATTTATCAAAAGCAAAAACACCAATATCTTTCGAATCTAAAGATTTAACAAAAAAGGTAAGTATTATTGATTGACCATCAGGGGAAAAAAACAATTAAAAAATTTAACTTATGAAAAAGGTAAATACAAATACTTTACTTTCAGTAAATCAGAAGGATGAGGTCACTCGTTTCCCTAATGGAGAAAATCAACGTTGAGGCAAAAGTAACGGATCCATTTCAATAATGAACGAACAATGTCAAGGGAAAATCAATTTAGCCAGGTTAAAGTTAATGTGTCAATGTTTGTAATTGCACTTTGTAAGGCACAAACAGTATGTTTTGAGAAACAATACCAAAGGCGGACCTTTTACAACAAAGTCATCCGATGACCATAAGAATCAAGAGCCATCGGATGACTTAAACAAGTTACTTTGCAATATATTTATTGTTTATTATGCTCCCTGTAATTGATCCCCAATTTGTCCAGCATTTTGTAGGCCCTGTTTAGCCGCTTTTCAAAATCTGGGAAACTTTTCATATTTTTTGGTGTCCAGGCTACTTCTGCTTCGGCCTGTAAACGCGGAAGTAGCATATATTCGGCCTTTGTTGTGGTCGCAATATATTCTGTCCATAAATTGGATTGTACACCCAAGATATATTTGGCTTCTTCCTGGCTCAGCTCATCCGGTATAGGCTCGTAACCATACACCTTTTCAACTGGGAGGAACCCTCCTATTGCCTGCGGTTCATTATCCCTGTCCTCCGACTGGTAATAATCGAGGTACATGTGTGTTGTCGGGCTCATCACCACATCGTGGTGTTGTTTTGCGGCTTCAATCCCCCCTTCAATGCCACGCCAGCTCATAACCGTGGCCTGTGGGGCAAGCCCTCCTTCCAATATTTCGTCCCAACCTATAAGGCGGCGGCCTTTCGATGTAAGGTATTTGTCAATTTGTGTAATAAACCAGCTTTGGAGTTCATGTTCGTCTTTCAGCCCTAATACTTTTATCCTTTTTTGGCAGTCTGGGCACTTTTCCCAGGCATCTTTGGGGCATTCGTCGCCGCCGATATGTATAAACTGGGACGGGAATATTTCCAGGATCTCATCAAGCACATCCTTTTGAAAAGTAAAAGTCTCGTCTTTGCCTGCACAATAAACATCTTTTTGTACCCCCCATGTACATTTCACATGGTATGGCCCGCCTGTACACCCTAAGTTTGGGTAAGCGGCCAACGCTGCGCCCGAATGGCCGGGCATTTCTATCTCCGGCACAACGGTAATGTACCTTTCTGCCGCATACCGCACAATTTCCTTTGCTTGCTCTTGGGTATAAAAACCGCCATAACCGATCCCGTCGTATTCGCTTGAACGCGATGCATGCCCAACTACTGTAGAATCGCGCCAATGCGAAATTTCGGTAAGCAGGGGATATTTTTTTATCTCGATGCGCCACCCCTGATCCTCCGTTAAATGCCAGTGGAAGGTGTTGATTTTGTACATGGCCAGTATGTCAATGTATTTTTTCAAAAAACTTACCGGGAAAAAGTGCCTCCCCACGTCCAGCATATTCCCGCGCCATTCAAAACGGGGCTGGTCTTTTATGTCAACAGCAGGGATTGCCAGTTTCCCGCCATCGGCTTCGGGCGGGAGCATTTGCTTTAAGGTTTGCATACCGTAAAACAACCCGTTTGGAGCCGATGCCGTGACTATAATTGATTTAGGGCTTACTTTTAAAAGATAGCCTTCTTTGCCAAGTTGCAATTGGCTGGATAATTTAAACTGGATAGCCCCCCCCTGCTGGCTTGGTTTTAGCCCAAATCCGTAAACATCCCCCAGGTATTCATTAAAAAAACCTGCAATCCTTGCAACCTCGTCATCCGATTTATCATATTGAAGGCTGCAATTTTTGTCTAACGTAAAATTGCCTTCCTTTTCTGATATCACGGCAGGTTTGGGGATTACCGGTACGTTTTGCGCTGAAATGTTCACAACAAAAAATAAAATAGGGATTAACAGGTAATGTTTTCGTTTCATTTTGTATAGTTTTGATAATTTCTAGAAGGCTAAATTAATATCTTTTTTAAAAAAATTTAAAAGGACGAATAAGTTTTATAAATATTTACTATTTCGTCCTGTACAAAAATTAAGGGAATTGCCATTTTAAATGAATCGAAACAGGTTGGCAAAATAAACAAGGCACAACACGTTTCGAAATAAAGGGCATAGGCTAATGTTACGGTATATTTGCAAAATAATGATGCGCCTCAGGGGGGACAGGATAGGATTTTATGCCCCCCTGCCAAAGCGTATTATAGTGGGCGTAACACATACCAGTGCTTGGGATTTTGTCTGGGCATGGGGTTGGGGCATGAAGTTCATGGCACCTGGCGATTAGCTTGAACAGGACGATGACTAAGGGAAAGGCATAAAATGCATAAAAGACTACTACCGGAAAAAAGGGATTAAAGGGAAATCACCCAGGCAGTTCACAACCGGACACTAAAATATCATCCCCCTTCATTGTGGGTAAAATGCAGGTTTTATAAGGCACAAGGATAATGCTTTGATTATTTGGGGCAAAAAAGTAGGGATATTCCACCTCCGACTGTACTAACTTTTGAATTACTGATGGATAGTCAGGTTTAAATTCAAAAGGGAACAAGAATTTATATTTTTTATTTAAAGGACCTAAACATTTAAGATGATGAAAAGGAGTCTTTATTATGCCTTAACGGTACTGATATTTTTATTTGCCGCATGTAACCTGACGCCAGGGACAAGCGAAAACGATGAAGAAGAACAGGAAGACGTTGATAACGAAGGCACTATTGACGATGCAATAGCCAACAATTCAGGCAATCATGATGAATCTTCAGACTATGCCTGGGACGAAGGCGATGTGGAATCAATAACCTTGAACGGGAGTTCCATTTCAGAAAGTTCGGGAAATGTATCGGTCGAATCTGGCAATGTGGTTATTAATGCCCCGGGCAATTACAGTTTTTCCGGGACACTTGCCAACGGGCAAATCATTGTCAACACCGATGACGATGACGATCTTGTCAGGTTGATATTAAACGGAGTTGACATTACCTGTTCCAACAGCTCGCCAATTTATGTCAAGAGCGCTTCGAAAGTAATAATTGCAGTGCTGGAAGGGACAAGCAACAAACTGACCGATGGCAGCTCTTATGATTACGACGACGAGGAAGACGAAGAACCCAATGCTGCCGTTTTTAGCAAGTCGGACCTTACTGTTTTTGGGGAAGGGGGTTTGACGGTCGATGCCAACTTCAATGACGGGATAACCAGTAAAGACGGGCTGATTATTGCCAGCGGAAATATTAAAGTAACGGCAGCAGATGACGGCATCAGGGGCAAAGATTACCTGATTATTAAAGACGGCACTTTTAATATTAATTCGGGGGGAGACGGCTTAAAATCAGACAACGATAGTGACGGCACAAAAGGCTATATCGAAATCCAAGACGGGAATTACACCATAAACGCAAAAGGTGATGCAATTGCAGCAGAAACAGATTTGATGATCGAATACGGCGAATTTGAGCTAACTACAAGCAGCACATCTTCTTATGGCAGTGAAAGCACTTCAACCAAAGGCTTAAAGGCAGGGGTGAACATAATTATTGATGATGGGATATTCTCCCTCGACTGTGCAGATGACGGCATCCATTCTAATGAGACCATTACAATAAATAAAGGCACATTCGAAATCTCGTCAGGAGACGATGGGGTACATGCCGATTATGACCTTGTTATTAACGATGGCGACATCGACATCACAAAATCGTATGAAGGGATCGAAAGTGCGAATGCAGATATAGAAATCAATGGCGGGACAATCCACATAAAATCAAGCGATGATGGGATAAACATTTCCGCGGGCGGCGAATCTGGCGGAGGGGGCGCGCCAGGGGGACAGGGTGGTTTTGGCGGGAGCAGCAGCTCATCGTCAAGCTACTGCCTTTATATAAACGGGGCTTACATATATATAGATGCTACCGGCGATGGGATAGATTCAAACGGGGCTGTTGAAATGACAGCCGGCACTGTTTTGGTAGATGGCCCGACAAACAGCGGCAACGGCGCGCTCGACTATACCAGTTCTTGCGAAATTACCGGTGGCCTGCTAATTGCTGCCGGAAGTTCCGGAATGGCACAGGCGCCGTCTTCAAATTCGTCACAATATGCAGTACTGGTAAAACTAAGATCGACAGTGCAGGGCGGGACAATATTCCATGTAGAGACAGAAAGCGGAGTAGGGATACTGACGTACAAACCTTCAAAAAAATACCAGTCAGTGGTGTTCTCTTCACCCGATTTGAAAAAAGGGGAAAACTACTCGGTTTATACAGGTGGCAGCTCAACAGGCGAAGAAACCGACGGGCTATACACTGGAGGTGCATATACGCCCGGGACACTTTACACAAGTTTCGACATCACGTCAATGGTGGCTACTGTCCAATAAGTAACAAACAGTGGGATAAATACCGGGACATATGGCAGTATTTCAGGAGACAGCAATAAACGACAGCAAGGAAAAAAAAGGGACAGTGTGCTTAAACGGCTTCAAAAGCATTTCCCTTGGCGAAATGGACGAAGTGAAATTATTGAACCGTTTTGACTCAAAATACTGGTTTGATGCAAAAAAACTGCACAAAATACTAAAAGCCATAAAAGACGACTATTTTGTCCTTGAAATAGATGGAACAAAGATCCAGCCCTACAGCACCATCTATTTCGATACGCCCAGCAATTATTTTTACGTCTCGCACCACAACGGGAAATCGAACCGCCTGAAAATAAGGAAGAGGAAGTATGTAATGTCAGGGATCTCGTTCCTTGAAATAAAGAAGAAGGACAACAAAGGGAAAACCGATAAAATACGCATGCCTATCTGTAATTTCCAAGACGGGCTTTCTGACGAGGAAAAAGATTTTATCGCCAAAAACACACATATAGATACCGAAAGCCTGGAGATTAAGTTTGGCAATAGGTTTAAACGGATCACCTTGGTAAACCGTGATTTTAACGAGCGTTGCACCATCGACACCAACCTTTGCTTTTATTCCCCCGATTCCGGTGGCAGGGCCATAAACAACCTTGTAATTGTAGAGTTAAAACAAGATTGCAGAAATATGAAATCAAAAATCGCAGAAGTTTTAAAAGAGAATAAAATATACAAAAATGGCTTCAGTAAATATTGCATGGGGAGGGCCCTTAACGAAACTTCATTGAAAAAAAACTGGTTTAAAGCCGATATCTTAAAACTTGAAAAACAATTATATATCCAGTAGTCAATTATTTATGAACGATTCCTGGTTTATTGCCGGGATGACAGTTGAAAAGTAAAAATGCAAACAAATTTTTTTAGCCAGTACATGGCAGCACATATAAGGTTCTTTGACATAAAACTTATCAATGTTGAAGATTTTTCGCAATTGATCTTACGTTTCGGGTTTAACCTGCTGGTAACCCTTATCGTGGTGTTTTTAATCTATGCAAAAAACAGCCGCCGGAAAGATTTTTATTTCAGTTATGTTGCTATCAGCACAACCATTTTCACACTTTGTTTCTTGCTCGAAAGTGTAAAACTTGAATTAGGCTTTGCTCTGGGGCTGTTTGCCATTTTCGGGATCATACGTTACCGTACAGACACGATACCTATTAAGGAAATGACCTACCTTTTTGTGATTATAGGGATCTCTATAATCAATGCCCTTTCAAGCAAAAAAGTAAGTTATGCCGAACTGTTCTTTACCAATGTGGTAATTGTTGCCATCATGTGGGGGTTGGAAAAAATATTGCTGCTTAGGCAGGAAACAGAACTGGAGATCACATACGAGAAAATCGAAAACATCCATTTAAAGAACAAACAGGAATTGCTAGAAGACATTGAACTGCGTACAGGGATAAAGGTCAAACGTGTGGAAATACAGGAAATCAACTTCCTGCGCGATGTCGCAAGGATAAAAATAGTCCACGAAGCAAATTGGTTAAACGGTAAAAAGAAAATTTCTGGGAAATGAAAAAAAAGAGGCACTTAATACTATCGATTTTTATACTATGCCTGCTGTCGGCAACTGCATTGGCACAACGCACCTGGCTTGAGCTCGAAGTTTCAAAAAATATTACAGACAAACTGGAGTTGAGCCTCTCGCCCGAAGTACGTTTTAAAGAAAAATTGGAGTTGACCGAATATTTTTTTGAGCCAGGCATCGAATATAAATTCAACGACTATTTTTTGCTTGGCGGCAAATACCGTTTGGGCAACAACCTAAAGAAAAACGGCGGTTCCCGGTTTTACGGGCGTTTTGCATTAGATGCCAAAACAAAACATAAATGGGGGAAACTCGAAACACAACTTAGGCTCAGGTACACCAATTGCGATGATTTTAGCGATGACAACAACGATAAAACCAATTACCTGCGGTTGCGGTTGAAAATAGGCTATTCATTGAAAAAGCTGGCCCTGGACCCATATGCCACATACGAAATATACCGCGACATTGACGACAAAGAATACGATAAATCGAGATGGGAAACCGGGCTTGACCACAAAATAAACAAACATCACCGGGTAGGGGCATTTTTCAGGATCAATGATTATTTTTCAGGCAAAGGATCAGTGAAAATTATCGGGGTTGCTTATAAACTGAAACTTTGAAACCTTTTTTCACCTTTCCCGAATAAAAGATAACCCAACCTTAGGGGAAATAGTTGTTTATCTGTATTAACAACAGGAAAGAGGTTGAAAATGATTTTCTGAAAATTACTTCAATGCAGGGGATTGATAAAACCAAATTTATAGAATTGTTCCATACAATGTACCAGCCTGTTAAGAATTATATATATTTTAAGACAGGCGACATTGACATGGCGGAAGATATTGCCCAAGACACCTTCACAAAAGTGTGGGAAAAAAAAGGCGAGATCAGGAGCGAAACCGTAAAATCGTTGTTGTATACAATAGCTGGCAACCTGTGCAAAAACAGGTTCGAACACCAACAGGTGGTTTTCGACTTCGCAAAAAGGCACAAGCCGGAAGGGAACCCAGTTTCGCCTGAATTTGAAATGGAGCTAAAAGAATTTAACGACAAACTGCAAAGGGCAATTGGCAGGCTAAAAGAAAAGGACAGGACAGTTTTTTTAATGAACAGGATTGACGGGCTGACATATAACGAAATAGCAGGCAACCTGGGCTTGAGCGTCAAAGCGATTGAAAAACGCATGAAAAATGCCCTTGACGAACTGAAAAAAACAATTGAGTATAAAATTTAAAGGAAGTACCATGAAAAGGAACGATACCGAAAAATATACAATATCTCCCGGGGAATTCCGAAAAATGAGTACCGAAGAGAGAATCCTGGAAATGGCAAAGGGATTTGCCCCCCCTCCGGGGAAACCTGAAAACCAGGTACTGGAAGCCATATTTGACAATGAAGGGAAAACCAATGAGGCAAAAACAATCGGCATTAACCGGTTCTTTAAAGCTGCGGCAGTTTTCCTGATGTTGATAGGGGCATATACCGTAACAACCGTTTTTTCGAAAGACATCGCAAGCACCAAGTTTGCGGAACAAACCGAAATTAAATTGCCTGACGGGACCAATGTGGTTTTAAATGCCGGTTCAAGAATAAGCTGGTCTGATAAAAATTTCATAAAATCAAGAGAATTGAAACTAAAAGGCGAAGCTTACTTTGATGTTGAAAAAGGGAATAAATTTTTAATCAAAACAAAAAACGGGACAGTTGAAATACTTGGCACTCAGCTTAATGTATTTTCAAGGAAAAACGAGTTCCGTGTGAGCTGTGTCTCAGGGAAAGTAAAAGTAGCCTCGGGCGGGGAAGAACAGGTTATCTTGCCGGGGGAAACAGCAGAACTGACCTTGAACGGGCTGTCAAAAGATAAAAAAAGCAATATAAACCATGCCATTTCGTGGCAACAGGGGGTTTTTTATTTTGAAGATAAGCCTCTTGTTTCTATTTTTGATGCTTTGGAAAGGCAATTTGATGTTTCTGTAAACTTTGAGGGCAATAAAAACCGTTCTATTACAGTTGCATTCTCAAATAAAAGTTTACAGGAAGCATTAGATGTTGTCTGTATTCCTATGGGGCTAAAATATGAAATCAACAATAAAAAAGTTAAAATATCGGAAAAAACTGAATAGTATATTTTTTATTGTTTTTTTATTTCTTTTATCCAACCTTTTCGTATTAAAAAGCTTTTCTCAACAAACCTATATCTTTGAGTTTAACAACACCCCCCTGTCGGAAGCACTTACCGAAATTGCGCAAAAAACAAACATACGCCTGTCGTTCGATTCGGAACTGCTTGGGAAAACAAAAATATCCCGAAAGATCAGCAGCCTGGGAGTTGACGGCATTCTAACCGTTTTGCTTGAGGATGCCGGATTTACCTATGAATTCAAGCACAATACTTACCTGGTCTATAAAAAACGACAGGGACAGGCAAAAAAAGCAAAACCCAAAATAAAAATTTTTACAGGTATTGTTTTCGATGGGGAATCGGGGGAGCGTTTGCCTTATGCAACCATTTACGCCTTGGGGCAAAACCTTTCTGTTTCAACCACTGTGGAAGGGACTTTCAGCGTACGGTTAAAAGATTCTACATATAATTTGCTACAGGTGAAATATATGGGTTACCAAAATTTCGACACCATTATAAATGCCTCTCAAACAGAACCGCTGCTAAAATTTGGGCTTACAAGAAAAACCCAAACCATTAAAACGGTAAATGTCAGGGGCGAAAAGCTCGAAATGGTTGATTTCAGCAACGATGCAGGACATGTAACCTTTAACCCGTCGAAATTTGCCGACCTCCCTAACTACGGAGAAACCGATGTATTCAGGGCATTGCAACTTTTGCCGGGGATCAGTTCGTTCGAGAACTCCTCGCAGTTGAACATAAGGGGGAGTTCGGCAGACCAGAACCTGGTTTTGCTCGATGGGTTTACATTGTACAACCTCGACCATTTTTTTGGCGTGTTTTCTGCCCTAAACCCAAACATAATCAAAAACATCCAGGTATACCGAGGAGGGTTCGGTTCGCGCTACGGGGAACGTATTTCTGCAATTGTCGATATTGTGGGCAAATCAGGGAGCCATGCCAAACCCCAATTTTACGGAGGGATAAACATGATCAGCGGGAACTTAACCGCCGAAATACCGATTGCAAAAAAACTCACACTGGTTGCTGCCGGGCGTCGCGCCTATTCCGATGTCTACTCATCATGGCTGGCAGATGAACTGCTCAACGACAAACTTGGGCAAACCCGTAGGCTGCCCTCGTCAAATGCCAATGTCATTTCACCAAAATTCTTTTTCAGTGATTATAACCTAAAATTTTCGTACCAGTTAAACGACAAGGAAAATGTCTCTTTCAGTGCCTACAGTTCAAAAGACAACCTGAACAGTTCGGGGAGCAATTCCAGCAACAAGGGGGAACTGGATGTTGTAGACACAAACAATTGGGGGAATTACGGGCTGGGCGCCACTTGGAACAAACAGTGGGGCGGGAGGCATTTTTCAAGCCTGCAGTTGGGGCACTCCGGCTATTTTAACGATTATAACAACACTACAACAATTACATTTAACGCAACTTCTTCAACCGACTCGGTCGTCATAATTAAAAATGAATTGGATGAACTGACCAACGAATCGAATGAACTGACCGATTATTTTATAACATTCAGGAATGATTACCGCTTAAATTCAAAAAACAAATTGCAGTTCGGGCTTTCAGCAAGATATAACCAGTTTACCTATTACAAAGATGCATCCAGCGATTATATATACGACAACCTTAAAAGTTCTGCTTTTTTGTACACCGCATTTTTCCAGGACAACATCAATTTCAGCAATAAAATTACAGTAAAGCCCGGCATGCGGCTAAACTATTACAGTAATTCCGGGAAATTTTACATGGAACCCCGTTTGGCAGGGAGTTATTCTGCCCGATCGGGGGTTACGCTGAAAATGGCCACAGGCAAATATTTTCAATATTTAAACAAATCGGGAACGGAGCAAACTTATGGCTACAACCGCGATTTCTGGGTGTTGGCAAACGGCGATGAATACCCGGTGCTTTCGGCGAACCATTATATTGCAGGGATCAGTTTTGACAAAAAAGATTTCTATTTTGATGTTGAAGCTTATTATAAAACCATAAAAGGGGTACAGGAATATTTGTTTTTTGACAACCCGGAGGGGAGGGGAGGCAACGATTCCCGTTCCCAAAAGTCATCGCAATTGAGTTCGTTTATATCTGGACGGGGAAAAGCCATGGGGATCGATTTCCTTGCCAAGTACGAAGGCACTTCTTTTACAAGCTGGCTGGCATACTCATTGAGCAAATCCACCAGAAGGTTTGATGAAATAAACAATGGCAGCGAAATCCCGTCCGATTATGATCAGACTCACGAATTAAAATGGACAAACATATACGGCCATAAAAAATGGAATTTCTCTACACTTACCATTTTTACTACAGGAAAACCATATATTGAGTATTCGTCAAAAGACAAAGATTTTAATACAACAAGGGTTTATGACCGTTTGCCCGGTTATTTCAGGACCGATTGCTCGGCCAACTACAGCTTCAACATAAAAAATGTAAATATAAAACCGGGGCTTTCAATTTTAAATGTGTTCAACACCGAAAACTACCTCGACATCTATACCCGGGTATTCGATCCTGGAGACAATTCATATAACGAAACCACCCTTGTTAAGGCACAATCTTTAACTTTTAATTTCTTTGTTAATTTTAGGTTCTAGGAATAGGGATTGTAGTTAAAACCATACCGTAACACAGGCCATGTAACGGTATTTCTAATATCCTGCCTGTTCAATAACATTAAAAAAAAACTCATTCAGTAACACATAATGTTTAATATAAAGATTTTTGATTGTAACTTTCGGATTGATAATAATTAACCTATCAACACTTGATTATGGAAAGGTTTCTGAACAATTATCTGCACACCCTCTCTTGTTTTAACCTTGAAACAGGCGATTTCCCCGGTCCGGTCATAACCATTTCGCGCCAGGCGGGATGCTCGGCGCAACGCATTGCCATTAAGCTGTCGAAAATACTGACAGGCTACAGCTACATGTCGGACACAAAGACAGATGCCGAGTGGCACTGGGTCGACAAATCAATATTTGCCTATGTGGTTGAAGACATGATCGATGAAATAAAAAGGGGGAACTACAACGACAAAGAAGAAGCCGTTAGGATGATGGGCGAGGTCAAACGTGCTTTTGCAAACGAAACCATTTATGACATCTCAGACAAGAAACTGATAGACATCTTCAAAGGCGTGATTTGCAAACTGGCAACTTCGGGGCGGAAAATTATTGTTGGGCGTTCGGCAGGGGTCATTCTACGGAATGTGCCGGACAAACTCAACATAAGGCTTGAGGCGCCAGCTGAATGGCGTATAAACCGCATAATGCAAATGAGGGACGTGAGCCAGGCGGAAGCTGCAAAATATATAAACAAAACAGATGAAAAAAGAGATTCGTTTATTGAAAAAATTATTGGCAGGAAAGCTGAAAACAACGACTTTGATGTGATTTTTAATTATGCCTCGCTAGAAGACGACCAAATTGTTGATGCCGTAATCAATATATTGAGGGACAAAAAAATAATAACATCGCGTTTTGATATTTAACATCCGAAAATTAGATTATCTGCTAAAATGTGCCTTATTTTGTATAAAGGATTAGATATTTTTTCTGTTTAATTATTTACTTTTTATTATTTGTTCAATTTTTTATGAATTTATTTGTTGCAAAATTAAGCTCATCTACAACAGGTGACGACTTAGAAAATCTTTTCTCACAGTATGGAGAAGTAGTGTCTGCCAAAGTTATCTTTGACAGGGAAACCGGAAAATCAAAAGGTTTTGGTTTTGTTGAAATGTCTAATGACGATGAAGCCAAATCAGCAATTAATGCCATTAACGACAGCGAACTTGATGGCAGGCAAATTGTTGTCAAAGAAGCAAACCCACGTACTGAAAACCGCCAGGGCGGCGGCGGCCGGGGTCAGCGCCGTGGCAATCCCCAAGGGCGGGGCGGTGGCGGATACCAACAAAGGCGCGATGACTGGCGCAGTGGAGGAAGGAGGAATGACAACCGAAGCCACGGCGGCGGGTACTCCGACAGGGAAGAAAATGAAAGGTATTAGAAATGATGAAGAAAGCTGCTTTTTAAGTAGCTTTTTTTATGCCCTCAGGGGATGCCCGCTACGGTTTTGGGGTTTAAAAGGGATCTGTGAAACGGGGGGCAGAAGAAGTACATAAGTTGTTCTTTACCTTTTACTTACTCTTATCCCGCACCAGCCTCGTACCCCTTCCGCTGGCAATATTTTCAGGGTTTGTTACCAGGACTTCCTTTACCCCGTTTTTCAAGGCATTGAAGCCATTGTCGAGTTTAGGGATCATCCCCTCTTTGATAATGCCATTCCCTTGGTATTGTTTAAACAACTCTATATCTAAATCATAGACGATGCTGTTTTCATCACCGGGATCGGTAAGGACGCCTTTTTTTTCGAAACAATAGAATAAAAAAACGTTATAATGCCTGGCAAGTTCCGATGCAAGTTCCGATGCAATTGTATCTGCATTGGTATTCAGTATATTCCCTTTCCCATCGTGGGTTAAAGGTGCAACTACAGGAATCACATTTTCATTAATAAGCAACCGCAACTCGTAAGAATTTACATCGTCTACATCGCCAACAAAACCATAATCGATATCGGCGACAGGGCGTTTATGGGCACGGATCAAATCCAGGTCGGCCCCGGTTAGGCCGATTGCATTGCAGCCCCGGGCCTGCAACCCGGCAATAATTTTTTTGTTTACCAGCCCTCCGTAAACCATGGTGACCACCTCAAGTGTTTCTTTGTCTGTAACCCGGCGCCCATCAACCATTTTTGTTTCTATGCCAAGTTTTTTTGCTATTTCGGTAGCCGAACGGCCTCCCCCATGAACTAAAAGTTTGTTGCCCGATATTTGGCTAAACTGGTCGAGCAGTGACGATAACGATTCCGGCTCCTCCACAACCTTGCCACCTACTTTTATTATTGTTAGTCTGTCCATGCCTCAAATTTACACTTTATATTAATTTATCTGCAATGCATTTTTCAATTTACCCCTTTAGCCAAGAAATTCTCTAAAATTTTTGCCCCCACTGCCCCGCTTTTTTCTGGGTGAAACTGTGTGGCATAAAAGTTGTCGCGGTGCAAGGCCGCACTAAAAGGCTGTATATAGTTGCATGTTGCAATGGTGTGCCCGCTTTTTTCGGCATAATATGAATGCACAAAATATACGTACCCGTTTTCAAGCTCTTCCGAAAAAATACCGCTCTCCAAACCGGAAATGGAGTTCCACCCCATGTGCGGTACCTTGGTAATAAATTCTTCACCGGGCTTAGGGACAAAGCGTTTTACTTTCTCCTCAAAAATCCCCAAACATTTGGTATCGTTTTCTTCAGAGTGTGAACACATTAACTGAAGCCCCAGGCAGATCCCCAAAACAGGCTGTTTTAGCGACACTATTAACTCATCAAGCCCGGTTTCACATAAGTATGCCATGGTTGTGCTTGCTTCGCCGACCCCCGGGAAAATTACCTTGTCGGCAGCTTTTATTTTTTCGTGGTCGGCGGTTATTTCGGCATTTACCCCCAACCTTGCCAGTGCATTTTTTACCGATTCGATGTTGCCTGCATTGTATTTTATGATTACTGTTTTCATTTTAATTATATTTCTATCTCTTTTTGCAACAAAGATAAAATAAAGTTCTAATCGAAACTTGCCGGTTGTATCGTGGTCCGATCCTGTGGCGTTTTTATATCGCATGCTGTGCCCCTGCACTTTTTTGGCAAACCTTCGTGCAAAAAAAACTTTTTCGTACAATCCAAGCAGGTATCTTTGCCCCCTGGGCGATATACCCCGGCACTTCACAAAACCTTTTGTTTTTTGTGCCATTTCCAATAATCCAAACTTTTTAAATATCCCTATGCCCTTCATTTTCATGACATTTGTCATGAATTGTGACCTAATGTTAAATAAACTTAACTAAAGTGGCATTTTTACACTTATACCGAAAAACAACTAACTAAAATCCATTTTATTTCTATTATTTTAACAATATGTTTTTAAAGAAAACTAAAATTTACAAAACAAGTTTTATGTGGGGACAAATTCACCAATTTAAGAACAAGAGGGGCTATATTGAATTTTTTATTTGCGAACTAATTGATTATGAGCATAAAAAATGGACATAGGTTTAAATTGCATTTTTATTTCATTATCTTAACAGGAATTTTCCGGCAAATTCAAAAATTAATAAAACAAATCTTCATTATGAGTACAAGTTTACAGTTCCTAAAAATGAAAGGTATTGCGTTAATCCTTCTATTTGCAAACTATTTGGGCATTGCACAGGAGAAAAAACCGGTCACAGAAGCTACCGAAAGGGTAAAAATGTTCAGCAAACAGGCAGAAATGGCAAGCTCTTCCCCCTTTAAAGATTTTCACTGGCAATATATCGGACCTACCAACATAAGCGGCAGGTGTACAGATGTTGAGGCTATTTCGCCCAGGGGCAAACAATATTCAATATGGGTAGGTTCTGCAACCGGCGGGGTATGGAAATCGACAAATGAGGGGACAACTTTTAAGCCAGTATTCGATGATATGCCAACGGCATCTGTCGGAGATATTGCAATAGATCCCAAAAATCAAGATGTGGTTTGGGTCGGCACCGGGGAAGCAAACATATTCCGTAGTTCGAATGCCGGTTGCGGTGTTTTCAAAACCTATGACGGTGGCGAAAGCTGGGAATTAAAAGGGCTCGAAAATACCCATACCATAGGAAGGATAAGGATACACCCCGACAACAGCAATATCGTATACGTTGCCGCAACAGGCCACGAATGGACACCAAACGGGGAAAGAGGGCTTTACAAAACCGCTGATGGTGGGGAAACATGGGCAAAAATATTAGACATAGATAAAAACACAGGGGTATTTGACATTGTGCTAGACCCCGAAGATCCTGAAACCATTTATGCCACTTCGTGGGAAAGGAAAAGGTTAAAATGGAACGATCCCCGTACTTTTGGACACACCAAAAATTGCGGCATATGGAAATCGACAAACGGTGGGGAAAGCTGGGGGCAAATCAACAACGGCCTTCCTGCCGCAAAAAACAGGGGCAGGATAGGGATTGACATTTCCCCTGCAAACCCAAACGTTTTGTATGCCCTCCTAGACAATTATGAAATTGCATACAAAGCAAAAGAAGGTGAACTTGATTCTTACGGAAGGCAGAAAAAAGATGTAATAAAGGGGGCAACTGTTTATAAAACCACAGATGCAGGAAGGACATGGGTGCAAACGAGCGGGCTGACACCTGAATCAAAAATATACATGGAACGCCACTCCGGAACTTATGGCTGGGTTTTTGGGCAAATCAGGACCGATCCTGATGATGAAAACACTATATATACGCTTGGCATATGGCTAAACAAGTCAACCGATGGGGGAAAAACATTTTCAACCATAACCGATCCCCATTGCGACCACCACGGTCTATGGATAGACCCTGCCAACCCGAACTACATACTGGACGTACACGATGGGGGCTTGTCAATCTCGTACGATAAGGGGGAAAGCTGGAAACACCCTATAGAAGCCTTGCCTTTGTCCCAATTCTACAATATTACGTACGATTACAACGCCCCTTTCAGGATTTTTGGCTCCATACAAGATCACCACAGCTATTACGGGACTGTAGATTTATCGCTTGGGAGAGACAATGCCAGGGCGGTTGAATTTGAACATACACTGGGAGCGGAGGGGAGCATCCATGTAATTGATCCACGCGACAACAATACATTATATGCAAGTGTTTATTACGGAAACCTAGCCCGTACAGAAGTAGATAAATATCCAGAAAGCACTAAGCAAGTATTGCCGCCCAATTACCCCGATGAGCCTGCACTGCGCGGCCAATGGGTTTCCCCAATTACCATGTCGGCACACAATAACGACATTATTTATTTCGGTACACAATATGTGATGATGTCAAAAGACAGGGGCGGTACATGGGAAAAAATCAGCCCCGACCTGACATACAACGATCCCGAAAAATTCGGGGACATTAACTATCAAACCATACAGGCACTGGACGAATCGCCTTTGCTGCACGGGCTTATTTATGCAGGGACTGACGATGGCCGCATATGGCGCACTAAAGACTGTGGCAAAAACTGGAAAGAAATAAGGAGCGGGGCAGTCCCGCAACGCTGGGTGTCACGGATAACTGCTTCTCGATATGAGTTAGGGACTGTTTATATGACACAAACCGGCAGGCGCGATGACGACTTCCAGGTATATGTATGGAAATCGACAGACTTTGGCGAAACATGGCAGGACATTTCAGGCTCCATCCCCGTAGGCCCTGTCAATGTAATCAGGGAAGATCCAATAAACCCCGATATTCTATATGTAGGCACAGATGCTTCGGTATATATAAGCAAAAACAAAGGAAAAAGTTGGGATGTACTGGGCGACCTGCCGTTTGCATATGTACACGACCTGCAAATCCACCCCCGCGACAATATGATTATTGTTGCAACACACGGCCGGGGGATTTTTATAATGGATGCAAACCCGGTTAACAGAAAAGAAGAAATACTTAAACAGCGCAGACGATATAGAGCAATGGAGAGCGAAGGCTAATTATTAATCTTTAAATTATCATCTATGAAAAAAATCACGACACTGCTAATTGCACTGATTTTGTTCCCAACAATTTCAGTATTTTCACAAACAGTGGAGATCCGGGGTGTTGTCACCTCGCAGGACGACGGGACAGCCATACCAGGCGTCACCGTTAGTGTAAAAGGGACTACAATGGGGACAACTACCGACATCGATGGGAATTACTCCATGAAAGTCCCTCCCGCAACAAAAACCTTGGTGTTTAGTTATATCGGGATGAAAACAAAGGAAATTGACATCGCCGGGCGCAAAAAAATCGATGTTGCCATGAAACCTGACATCCAAGACATTGATGAAGTAGTTGTAACCGCCCTGGGGATAAAAAGCGAGAAAAAAGCGCTTGGCTATTCCACAAGCGAAGTCGGGTCTGACGAATTGGTCGCAACCAGGACAGACAATTTTGCCACGGCATTAAGCGGCAAGGTTGCAGGTCTGAACATCACAAGTACCTCAAGCCAAGGAGGTTCAGGGACGCGTATTGTCCTGCGTGGCGGCTCTTCTATAACCGGCTCGAACGAACCCCTATTCGTTGTAAACGGTGTGCCTTTCGAGGCAGACAACAATAGCTCTTCGTCAGGTTTGGCAGATATAGATCCAAACGCAATAGAGTCGTTAAGCGTACTGAAAGGAGCTGCGGCATCTGCACTATACGGGAGCCGTGCTGCCAATGGGGTAATCCTTATCACCTTAAAAGCAGGCTCAATGGAATCGAAACCAAAAATTAATTTCAGGCACACCTCATCTTTCGATAAAATATACGAAATCCCGTTACAAAAGTCATGGTCGCAGGGTACTTATGATTTTGATGCAAAGGACTGGCAGTACATCGATGGGGATACACAATACACCTCCTCATCATGGGGACCCAGGATCTCCGACCTGGAGGGAGTGGACTATTACGACCGCTGGCAGGTTTTCGATACCGGATATACCGCCGACAATACAATCAGTATCAACGGGGGATCCGACAAAGCAACTTACTATGTGTCTTACACCAATACAAACAACGATGGCGTTGTTGGAAACCTGGGCTTTAAAAGAAATACCGTTAATGCAAATACATCCTTTAGTTTCACCCCAAAACTTAAGGTGTCTTCAAATGCCATGTATTCAAGCCAGGATATAGACAGGTTTGAGGAAGGTTATAATAACTATACTTTTATGAATACCTTCCTAGCCTCGCCAAACTCATGGAACCCCTATCCTATTTATGATGACGAAGGGGCCCTGAGGCTGTACAGGGGAGGCGGAAGGGATCCTTACCTCTATGTCCTGGACAACTTGGGCAACAATATTAAACGGGAACGGTTTTCTGGTTCTGTTTCGTTGGAATACAAGATCCTGAAAAACCTCACATTCGCCTCTGTTACCGGTGTCAACACAAGCCATTGCACATCAGAGGACTACAAAAACAAAGGAGGGCTTGTTACAACAGAAGGCTTTTACAACCGCAGCACCAGTTTTACAAAAGACATTGAATCAACCGAAATGCTCACCTTCGATGACCGCTTTGGCGATTTTTCAGTAAACATAATGGGGGGGGCACAACATAGTACAAAACTATTGGGAATCAACAGAGTTTGAAGGGGACGGCCTTGTGGTGGCCAATATCTATAATTCAAACAATGTTTCCAGCTATACATCCGCAACAGAATGGGGAAAATTCAGATCCTGGTCGCTTTTTGGCAAGGCCAGTATCGGTTACAAAAGCATGCTTTATTATACGGTTACCGGACGTAACGACTGGGCCTCCAGTATTAAAAACGGATACTTTTACCCCAGCCACAGTTTAAGTTTTTTGTTTAGCGAACTTATTCCCGATCGCAAAATCATGAACCTGGGGAAAATCAGGCTCAGTTATGCCAAAGTTGGTGCCCCGGCAGACGCATATTCAACCAATGTTGTTTTGGAACAAGCTGGCAGTTTAGATGACGACACAATCGAATGGCTGGGCTATGCCTGGCCTTTCAACGGGCAAAACAGCTATCTGCCAAGCTCTACGTTCCCAAACGAAGAACTGGAAAACGAATTTAAAAGCGAACTCGAAGCCGGACTGGAAATGAAACTTTTCAAAAACAGGTTAGGGATAGACCTGGCTGTTTATAAAAACTGGAGCGATAACCAGATCTTATGGCAACAGTTGCTAAATTCCACCGGTTACGAAGGAGGATACATAAATATAGGCGGGATTACCCACAAAGGCATCGAACTTGTTTTGACCGGGACACCCGTTAAAACAAGAGACTTCAGCTGGGACATAAGCCTTAACTGGTCTAAAGACAAATCAAGGGTCGACGACCTTGGTGAAAATGACGAACCCATCGACTTGGGCTCATCGGGTTATGCTATTGTAGGCCAGCCCTTCCCCGTAATTTACGATGATGCTTTCCTGCGCGACGATGATGGCAACCTTGTACTGAGCGACGAAGGTGACGCTTCCGAGGACAGGACTACCTATGGCCGGCCAATTATCGACACCAGGGGGAGCCAAATCCTGGGCAAAATAGAACCAGACTGGAGGGGGGGTATCCGTAACTCATTCCGGTATAAAAACTTTATGCTGGCAACTCAAATAGATTTCCAAAAGGGGGGGCTTGTTGTCAACTACGACGAACACTACCTTACCTATTATGGGATGTCATCGTTACTGGAAGACAGGCCTGAAGACAACCGGACAGTATTTGAAGGAGTTATGGGGCATTATGATAGCGGACAGGGGAAAGTCGTCATTTCAGACGAAAACAACTCCGCATGGACATATTACAGCAGCTATTGGCAAACTGTCTGCCAGTCAACAACTGAAGACAACATCCAGCCGAGGGATTATATAAAACTGCGAGAAGTATCGCTAACATACAGCATGCCTGCTTCGATAACACAAAAATTACGGTTGGGCGGGATCGATGTCACATTTTCCGGAAGGAACCTGTGGAGAAAGTTCAAAGACGGTTTCACAGGAGCAGATGTCGACACCAATACTGATGGGATAGACAATGGGAACGCATGGTTCTGTTACAGCTTCCCGGCCCTAAAAACCTATTCGTTTACACTTGGTATAACACTTTAAAAAGAAGAAAATGAAAAAAATACATTCAAAAATATGCTTTATACTGGCATTACTGCTTATCTTTTCATCGTGCGACAACTGGCTCGATGTAGATCAGGATCCCAATGCCATAGTAGATTCAGATGAAATCACCGAAGCAATATACATTACCGGGGTCGAAGCCGAATGGACACAGCAGGCCGTTGTGCTATTTGTTTGGTGGAACGGCATGAAAGACTGGCTTCTTTGGTATGCCGGTGACGGGACACAAAATTATGAAAGCAGGTTTGAAATTGAAGCAGATTATGGCATTGAAATTTGGGAAGCCTATTCAGGCGCGCTGATGCATTCCACTGCACTTTACGACAAAGCAAAAGAAAACGGGAACAAACGCTTCCAGGCTATTGGCGCAACAATCTCGGCATGGCACTGGTTCAACATGGCCGACTATTACGACCAAGCACCATTGGATGAAGCAATGAGGGGGGATGAATACCTATACCCGGACGTGAACAGCCTTGAGGAAATATACTCGTACGCAAACGGGTTGTTGGACGAAGCCATCGTTCTGTTTACAGATAGCGATCCTGGTTCCCTAGAACCATCCTCTTCCGAAGATTATATCTATGGGGCAGACTACGACAAATGGGTAAAACTCTGTTATTCCCTAAAAGCCAGGTATGCCATGAGGTTGACCTACATGGACGGGACAACAGAAGAGGCACAGGCCGGTTTGGCACTGCAATACCTTGAAAAAGGGATGACTTCAAACGATGACATGTGCGCATGGGAACATACAGAAGACCTTACCTACGACAGCTATATTTACGAAGAATGGAACAACGATTATTCAGGCGAAGGAATGACCCCTTCGTTGTATATTGTTGATCTGCTCAACGGGCTGAACGACCCGAGGAGGCCTGTATTCTGGACAGAAGCCCAGCAAGGCGGATATGAAGGTATTGAAAACGGAGGCTCTTCTGTTGAAGGCTCCAGGCCCAGCCGCTGGTCAAGCAGTTACTGCGTACAAACCTACCCCGACATGATTATGACGTACTCAGAATGCTTATTCCTGAAAGCAGAAGCCTATGCACTAAAAGGGGAATACGAATCGGCACAGGCAGCCATGAAAGAAGCCGTTCGGGCCGACATGGAATACCACAATGTCGGCGATGGCGACATAACAACCTATCTGGCACAGGATGCCCTGGAACTTCCATCAGAAGTGGAAGGGGCGCAGGAAACCATTATTACGCAAAAATATATTGCCAACGTATTCGAAACCACTGAATCATATTTCGATTTTATACGTACAGGCTATCCAAAACTTGATTTTACGACAATAAACCAGGTTATTAACACCAATACTTTCCCGCGCAGGAATATGTACCCCTCGGATGAAATGGACAGCAACCCTTATATACAAGCCATTGGGCAGCCAGACTACTTCAACAAAGGGGCAGCCTGGGATGCAAAATCTTTCTCCTGGCGATAGATGTAATAATTTTATAAACTTGTATCAAGGCCGCCTTGTTTTTTTTACCTGGCGGCCTTAATTTTATGAAAAATTTCAGACATGGACTTATTTACAAAAACAATAATCATTATCCTTTCTTTCGCCTTGTCGGTATTTAAAACCTCAGGGCAGGAAAACCACCGGGATGTATACGATGCCTTCCGTTACCGCAATCTGGGCGCATACAGGATCAGCGCATGGGTGGGCTCATTGGCAGTGCCAGAAAACCCTGGCGACAAATACAAGTACACATGGTATGTAGGACCGAGGAGCGGAGGGATCTGGAAAACCGTAAACAACGGCACCACTTTCGAATGTGTCTCAGATACTTTCGGCACCTCATCTATTGGAGATTTCGCCATAGCCCCTTCCGATCCCGAAATTATTTGGGCAGGAACGGGCGAAGCTTTTAATGCCCGCTCGTCATACTACGGAAACGGGATATGGAAATCAACTGATGCAGGGAAAACATGGAAAAACATGGGGCTGCACGATTCCCACCACATTGCCAAAGTTATTGTCCACCCAACAAACCCAGATATTGCCTGGGTAGCCTCCATGGGGCATTTGTTTTCAAAAAACAAAGAAAGAGGTGTTTTTAAGACGACAAACGGAGGGGAAACCTGGGAAAAGGTTTTGTATATTGACGATGCGACAGGGGCAACCGATTTGGCAATCAACCATTCAGATCCGGATATCCTATTTGCCGCAACATACGAAAAAGAGCGCACGGCGTGGAACTACGAACCCGGCGGCGAAAAAAGCCGGATATATAAATCAACTGACGGGGGAAATACCTGGCAGGTAATGAAAGGGGGCCTGCCTACCGGGCCACTGGGGAGGATCGGGCTGGACATACACCGTTCAAATCCCAATATCGTTGTGGCTGTTATCCAAAACCTGAATGTGAAGCCGGGCACAGATCCAAACGAACCGATACCGTTCGATGAATTTACCGACCACTCTTTTGACAACCTAATAGGAGGCGAAGTTTATATCACAAAAAACGGAGGGGTGAGCTGGGAACGGATAAACGACCCGGAAAACAACGATGTAAGCGGCAAGGCAGCCTACAGTTTTAACCGCATTTGTATCGACCCGGCAGATCCTGATAAAATTTACATAATAGGGGTCAGGATGCACTATACGCTCGATGGCGGCAAAACATGGCCCGATTTCCGGGAACAAAATTTATTTAAAACAAATTTCGGCGACAACCGCATTTTCTGGATCGATCCCAAAGACCCGCGCCACATGATGCTCGGTTCCGATGGGGGGATTTATTCCACTTTCGATGGCGGACTGAACATGAACCATTATTACCATTTGCCACTTGGAGAAGTTTATGACGTTGAATTTGATATGGAAACGCCATACAACATATATATCGGGTTACAAGATCACGAAACATGGAAAGCCCCGTCAAATGGTTGGTCTGGGCAAATCACCCCGTCCGATTGGGTTATTACAGGAATGTGGGACGGGATGTACACAAAAGTAGATCCGGACAACAACAAAAATATCTACATTACAACCCAGTTTGGTTCACATCACCGGGCCGACCAGTCAATAGGCGAAAGGTTTTCTATCCTCCCCGAAGCAAAAGATGGCGGGCATTACAGGTTCACATGGACTACCCCGTTGGCCATTTCTCCACACAACAGTGCCATTATATACACTGGGGCACAAAAAGTATTGAGATCGTTAAACAGGGGCGAAACATGGGAAGAAATCAGCCCCGACCTAACTGATAACGATCCGGTAAAGACCAAAGGTAAGGGGCATATCCAGTTTTGCACCATCACCACTCTTGATGAATCACCTGTAAAAGCAGGCGTTATTTGGGCAGGCACAGATGATGGGCATGTACAGCTAACCACCAATTTCGGGCATACATGGACAGATGTTACGCCAAACATGGTAAAAGCCGGGGCACCGGCTGCTATGTGGGCAAGCAAAGTTTTCCCATCTAACCACGATGCCGCTACTGCTTATGTCTCGAAATGCGGGTTCACTGACGACATTATGGATGCACACATTTATGTTACACGCGATTTCGGGAAAAGCTGGGAAAAGATTACCGATGGCTTGCCTGATTCACCGGTAAACGTGATTGTTGAGGATCGGAAAAACCCGTCATTACTCTTTGCAGGCAACGACTTGGGGGTCTATGTTTCAACCGACAAAGGCAGGGATTGGCAACCCTTTAATGTGAATATGCCCAATGTTGTTGTCCGGGACATTGAGATACACCCCCGTGAAAATGACTTAATTGTCGGCACCTACGGACGTGCCGCCTGGATAACCGACATTAGCCCGCTACAACAGCTTACCCCCAAGATCTTATCAAAAAAATTGCACTTGTTCGATATTGAACCCAAGCCCCAATTAAACTTTTCGCAACAGGCAATGTGGGGCAATTACCAGATGACAGGGAGCAACCATTTAAACTCGCCCAACGAACCCAACGGGCTGGAAATCTGGTATAAACAGGAAAAAGGGCTTACAGGGAAGACCAAAATATCCATTAAAGATAAAACAGGGGACATAATTTTTGAACAAGAACTCCCCCAGGGTAACGGGATTAAAAAGATTTACTGGGATACTTTCAAGGCCGCACCTGGAGAATACCAGATAACACTACAAAACGGGGACATAACAGAAAGTAAAACAGGGACTGTTTTAGAAAGATGGACATGGCCTGTGCTGAATTATTCAGGAAAGAAATAAAAATCTACAGATTTATTATATTTGACAACAATTCAAATCATTTTTTTTTATTTAATAATAACTAACATGAAAAAGAACATTGTTTTAACACTTGCTTTTGTAGCAGGTATCTTGTTTTCGGCAACAGTAACAGCACAAAAACCCAACAAGCTTACCAAGACTGAAAAAAAAGACGGTTGGGTATTGTTGTTCAACGGCAAAAATTTTGACGGATGGCGCCAGTGCAACGGCACAGAAATGCCTGCAAACTGGGTACTGGAAGACGATGCTATGAAGGTATTTACGGGAGAAGGTAAAAAAACCGGGCACGGAGCTGGCGGCGACATCCTTTTTTGCGAAAAAAAATTCAAAGACTTTGAACTGTCTATCGACTGGAAAGCCGGCGACATGGCAAACTCAGGGATTTTCTATTATGTACAGGAAGTACCCGGAAAACCTATTTATTTTGCGGCTCCCGAAATCCAGGTTTTGGACAACAAAAATGCAACCGACAACAAAGTTGACAGCCACCTTGCAGGTTCCCTGTACGACATGATCCCTGCCGATCCGTCAACTGTAAACCCTGCCGGTGAATGGAATACTTGCCTCATTAAAGTAGAAGACGGAGAAGTAACAGTTAGCATGAACGGCAAAGAAGTGGTTGAATATACTCACTGGACACCCGAATGGGACGAACTGGTACAAAACAGCAAGTTCAAAAACTTCCCGGGCTTTACCGATGGGATTGCAAAAGAAGGTTACATCGGGCTGCAAGACCACGGGTACACCGTTTGGTTCAGGAACATTAAAATCCGCGAACTGTAAAATTAAGATTGCGAGTTTTTTAGATGAGGGTAGGCAGATTGTGCCAAAAATGCAAGATAAGATATGCAAGGATATACTGAAGATCGGCGGTAAGCTTGTCTTGGAAACGTAACTTATACCCCGGGTTCATTATACATTGTTTTTAAAAGCATTTAATTTTTTTGAATTAGGCACTTAATAAATATTTTATTTAACTGAGAGTCATGCTAATATGGTTTTAAAACCGCGTAGTGGTGTAGTTATGGCGGAAAACGTAATGGAAAAGCCGCATAGCGGTGGTGTTCCAACATCGTCCCTACAGGACTATTCTCCAATAATTACATTTGTGCTACCATAACATCATCCCGCTGGGATTTGAAAATTTGGTATTGACAAAGTGCCTACTTCAATTATTTCTATTGTATAAGGATATTAGTGATTGCATGAAATACATTGCCAATGTGTCTCACATCTGAAAATCTAACTTTCTAATTCTTGAAGTTTAACAAAACAATTCTAAAAGTCACAAAAATGAAGTTATTTAACAAAGGGCTTGTTGGTTTGGCATTTGTTTTTTCTCTTTTTTCGTGTGCCAACAAAGAGCATGAAAACCAACCAGCCGACTATGCCCAGTTTGTGGATCCGTTGATTGGCAGCGGCTACCATGGGCATGTTTTCGTTGGAGCCAGCGTGCCGTTTGGCGCAGTGCAGCTCGGCCCGAACAACGAAACCCAAGGCTGGGACTGGTGTTCCGGCTACCACTATTCCGACTCTATCCTAGTGGGGTTTGCCCACACTCATTTGAGCGGGACAGGTATAGGCGACTTGGGTGACGTTATATTTATGCCTGTGTCAGATGAATTTAAAATGGAAAATGGAACGCCTTTTTGCTGGAAATCGAAGTACTCGCACCACAACGAAACAGCAAAGGCGGGCTATTATGCCTTGCACATCGACAGATATAACGTTGATGCAGAACTGACTGCCACAAAACGTACAGGTTTCCACAAATACCAATTCAACGCCCAAGGTGGCTCAAAGATCCTAATCGACCTAAAATACGGAACAGGATGGGACAAGGTCTCCAAGGGGCTGATAAAACAAATAGATAAAAATTCCATTGAAGGGTTCAGGCTTTCTACAGGATGGGCGCGCGACCAAAGATTGTTTTTTTATGCCCGTTTTTCGAAAGACATAAAGAAAATCGAAATACTCGACTCCAACGAAGAAAACGGCACGCTGACAGCTATGCTGGAATTTGAAGGCAACGGCGAACTGATGGCGCAAACAGCCATATCTCCGGTAAGTATGGAAGGCGCAAAAAACAACCTGCTAGCTGAACTTGACGGCTGGGATTTTGATGCGGTTAAAAATGCAGCAAAAGAGAGCTGGAACACCGAACTTGGAAAAATAAAAATCGAAACTGGCAGCATTTCCGACAAAAAAACGTTCTACACAGCTTTGTACCACACCATGATAGCCCCATCGTTGTTCAACGACGAAAACGGCGACTACCGGGGCGCAGACAGGGAAACACATAAAAACCCCGGACATGAAACCTACACTACTTTTTCGTTGTGGGACACATACCGTTCGGCTCACCCGCTTTTTACGTTGGTACAGCCGGAACGGATCAACGACTTTGTGAACACAATGCTCGACATTTACGACCAGCAAGGCAAGTTGCCGGTTTGGCACCTTCACGGTAACGAAACTGATTGCATGGTAGGTTACCATGCAGTGCCTGTTATTGCCGATGCCTACCTCAAAGGCTTCAGGGGCTTCGACGCAGAAAAAGCCCTGGAGGCGATGAAATCTTTCGCAATGCGCGACGAACGCGGTCTCGACTTCATAAAAAAACAGGAATATATACCAGCAGAGTCGCAAGTTGAATCTGTGGCACGTGCCATGGAATATGCAATAGACGACTGGTGTATTTCGGCAATGGCCAAAGAAATGGGGAAAAACGAAGATGCAGAGTTTTTTGCAAAACGTTCAAAATATTACAAGCATTATTTTGACCCGGAAATAAAATTTGTCCGTGGCAAAATGGCAGACGGGAGCTGGAGGACTCCTTTCAACCCAATATCTTCGCAACACCGCAACGACGACTTTTGCGAAGGAAATTCATGGCAATACACTTGGCTGGTGCCACAAGACCCGGAAGGGCTTATCCAACTTTTCGGGGGCGAAAAAGCGTTCACCACAAAACTGGACAGCCTTTTCACCATCGAATCGACAAAAGTTGAAGGCGCATCTGCCGACATATCCGGGCTGATAGGGCAATATGCCCACGGCAACGAACCGAGCCACCACACGATTTACATGTACGCTTTCGCCGGGCAACAATGGAAATCTGCGAAACTGGCAAGGGAAATATGCAAGACCATGTACACCGACAAAAACGATGGTTTGTGCGGCAACGAAGACTGCGGGCAAATGTCCGCTTGGTATGTATTGTCGTCGATGGGATTGTACCCGGTAAACCCGGCAGCAGGAGCTTATGTTTTTGGCAGCCCGGTGTTCGACCAGGCAACAATTAACCTGCCGCAAGGAAAATCGTTCTCGATAATTGCAGAAAACAACAGTACGGAAAATATTTACATCCAGTCGGCAGAACTGAACGGGCAACCTTATGAGAAATCGTTTATCACTCACAAAGACATACTCAAAGGAGGCACTTTGAAATTTGTAATGGGCAACACCCCCAACAAAGATTTCGGGGCAGCAAAAGAAAACCGCCCGCAATCAAAAGTTTACTAACTTAAATACAGATAATGAAACACGCAGCTTTTATTTTCGCCCTGATATTTTTATTAGGGTGTACGCAAACAGGAAAAGACACAACATGCGGGCAATGCCAATCCACGCATGAAAAACTGACAGATCTGGTAAATCCCTTAATGGGTACAGATTCTGAGTTTTTGCTCTCTAACGGGAACACCTACCCGGCGATTGCCCGGCCGTGGGGGATGAACTTTTGGACCCCCCAGACCGGGAAAATGGGGGATGGATGGGGCTACACCTACGATGCCTACAAGATTAGGGGCATCAAACAAACCCACCAGCCCAGCCCGTGGATTAACGACTATGCGGCATTTTCGTTCATGCCCGTGACAGGGACGTTGAAAATTGACGGGAAAGATCGCGCATCGTGGTATTCGCACAAAGCCGAAGTGGCCAAACCATTTTACTACAAAGTTTACCTTGCCGACTACGATGTTACCGCAGAGGTCACGCCAACCGAACGTGCGGCTATTTTCAGTTTCACTTTCCCTGAAAACGACAACTCTTATATTTTGCTTGATGCCTTTAACGGCGGTTCGTCGGTAAAAATAATTCCGGAAGAACGCAAAATAGTGGGATACTGCCAGAACAACCATGGCGGTGTTCCCGAAAATTTCCATAACTGGTTTGTTGCCGTTTTCGACAAAGATTTTGAAATTGCGCAAACATGGAAAGAAGGGAAGCTCGGAAATTCAAAAGAATCGAAAGGGGATCACACAGGCGCAGTTATCGGGTTCAAAACATCGAAAGGGGAAAAAGTGCACGTAAGGGTGGCATCTTCGTTCATCAGTCCCGAACAGGCCGAGTTGAACCTTAGCAGGGAACTTGGCAACAAATCTTTCGCCGATGTATGTTCCGAAGGCGAATCCATTTGGGAAAAAGAGCTTTCAAAAATAAAAGTGGAAGGCGGCAGCGATGTACAACGCCGAACTTTTTATTCGAGCCTTTACCGCGTTTTGCTTTTTCCCCGTAAATTTTACGAGCTTGACAAAGACGGTAAAATCATACACTACAGCCCATACAACGGCAAGGTATTGCCCGGCTACATGTTCACCGACAACGGTTTTTGGGACACCTTCCGTGCTGTTTTCCCTTTCTTTACGTTGATGTACCCTGAGCTGAACTCGCACATAATGGAAGGGCTTGCAAACACCTACAAAGAAAGCGGCTGGCTGCCTGAATGGGCAAGCCCGGGCCACAGGGGCTGCATGATCGGTTCAAACTCTGCTTCTCTTATAGCCGATTCGTATTTGAAAGGGATAAGGGGATACGATATTGAAACGCTTTACCAAGCCATCTTGAAAAACACCGAAAACTGGAAAAAAGACGTTACGTCGGTAGGTAGGTTTGGAGCTGATTATTACAATAAACTCGGCTATATACCTTACAATGTAGGCATCAACGAAAACACTGCCCGCACCCTGGAATATGCTTATGCTGATTTTTGTGTTTGGGAACTTGCAAAAGAATTGGGCAGGCCACAGGAAGAAATCGACCTGTTCAAAAAACGGGCAAGGAACTACCGCAACGTGTTCGATCCGGAATATAAGCTTATGAGGGGCAAAAACGAAGACGGGACTTTCCAATCGCCGTTCAGCCCTTATAAATGGGGCGATGCATTTACCGAAGGCAACAGTTGGCACTACACATGGAGCGTTTTTCAAGACATAGAGGGGCTAAAACAGCTAATGGGCGGCAACAACGGTTTTGTTGCGATGCTAGACTCTGTTTTTGTCGTACCTCCTATTTTTGACGATTCGTATTACGGCGGCACCATACACGAAATTCGCGAGATGCAAATTGCCGGGATGGGGAATTACGCACACGGCAACCAGCCAATCCAGCACATGATTTATTTGTATGGCTACACAGACCAGCCTTGGAAAACACAAAAACACGTGCGAGAAGCAATGACAAAGTTATACTCGCCCCAAGCTGACGGCTACTGCGGCGACGAAGACAACGGGCAAACCTCTGCATGGTATGTTTTCAGCTCAATGGGCTTTTATCCTGTTTGTCCGGGAGCTGGGCAATATGTGTTTGGCGCACCGTTGTTCAACAAAATAACCTTGCAGCTCGAAAATGGGAAAGAATTTGTCATCAATGCCGGCAACAATTCAAAAGAAAACTTTTATGTTGACGACATAAAACTGAACGGCGAAGAATGGGACAAAAATTTCATTTCGCACAAAACGCTTTTGGACGGCGGCGAACTAGATTTTTCGATGGCAGCTACGCCAAACAAAAACAGAGGGACAAAACCTGAAAGTTTCCCTTATTCGATGACAAACGAAGAAAAATAAAAAAATGTAACATTGGGGGAGCGACTTTGAGTCGCACCCCCAATTAATAATAGAAGCTCCATGGAAAACAATGGATGTATAATTTGTGGCGCAGATTTGATATACACGGAGAAGGCAGAGCCAATGCAATGCAGCATCTGCAAAAATGTTTTCCCTTCGAATGCAAAATGCGAAAACGGGCATTTTATTTGCGACACATGCCACGGAAAAGACGGGTTTGAGCTAATTGAGCAAGTATGCATTTTGAGCAAAAGCACAAACCCTATTGAGCTGGCTGTTTTTATAATGGGCAACCCAAAGATAAAAATGCACGGGCCTGAACATCATTTCCTTGTACCTGCCGTGTTGCTTACCGCTTATTACAACAAAACAAACAACAACGCCCTGCTGCACGAAAAACTACAAGTTGCAAAAGAAAGGGCAAGCATAATACCCGGCGGGTTTTGCGGGTTTTGCGGCAATTGCGGGGCGGGAGTAGGCACAGGAATATTCATGAGCCTGATACTTGACAGCACGCCGCTTGCAAACCAAGAATGGAAACTTTGCAACTTAATGACATCGCAAAGCTTGAAACAAATTGCCGACAATGGCGGGCCAAGGTGCTGCAAGCGAGACACGTTCCTCGCTCTAGAAACGGCAATAGATTTCGTTGCGGAACACTTGAACGAGAAACTAGACAAACCTCCGATAACGTGCAGCTTCTTTAAACAAAACAAAGAGTGCAGGAAAACAGAATGCAAATATTTCCCGGCACCGGACAGGCAAGCCATATAGAAAACTTTATATTAACCTGTACCCAGGCAATACTTTATTATTAGCAGAAAATAGAACCTAAAACCGCCACGACCGCCTAATCGTTTTTTTATATTTATTACACTTACAATGCAAGAAGTCTGCAAGTTCATCAACTGTGAGTAGTTGATTTTCGGGGGTGGTTGGTTCAACCTGTTGTGGTTGGTGTTGTAGGCACGATTTGACACTATTAACGATTAGTGCTTGAAATTCGTGTACTGGTAATGAAATTAAAATCGCCTTATCCATAACTCTATTTTTAATGTTATGGACAAAAAAAGAGGAGTATTCCAAGTCGCAGCTTTTGGGCTTGATGAAAGACTATTTCAACAATTCGTTCCCAGCTTTGGCTACTTTTTTTGCGAAAGAAAAAGACCTGTCGGTGCAGGAATTGGAAGATATGATGGAAGAAACAAAAAAACAACTGTCGAAAAAATAAAACACGCATGAAATGGAAAATTTTGCTTTTTATTTGCTGAAATCAACAGTTTGGATTTCCGGGTTTGCCCTCGTTTATATCTTGTTCCTGCAAAATGAGCGATATTTTGTCCTCAACCGGATATTTCTGGTTTTAGGTATTTTATCTGCCATTTTACTTCCGTTTTTTACCGTGCATTATTCCGTAGAAAATACCGGACAGGGAATGCAGCCAATAAGTGATTCCGTATTTTCTGAAAACATGGTAAAAACAAGTTCTGACAGTTTTATTTCGCATAAAAATATTTTGTTGATTTTGTACATAGCTGGTGCCGCATTTGTTCTGACAAGAGCATTGTTGCCAACTATTTCTGTTTTACAAATCATCAGGAAATCAGAAAAAAGCAGATGCGGAAACCTGTATTTAATCCGCTCTGCCCGATATCAAACTTCGTTTTCATTTATTTCATATATGTTTGTCAATCCTTCAACTGATAAAACAGAATTACGTGAAATAATACGTCACGAACGGGAGCATATCCGGCAGAAACACTGGATTGATTTATTGCTTTTCGAAGTCCTGCGCACAGTGCTGTGGTTTAATCCGCTGGTATGGTTTTACGGTCGGCTTATCCGACAAAATCATGAATATATGGCAGATAAACACGCACTTGCAAATAACCAAAATCCGGGGAATTACCGTGCTGCCTTGCTCAATCAAACGCTAGGGAGTACTGTAATCCCGTTGGCAAATTCATTTAATTATTCATTTAACAAAAAACGATTTAACATGATGAAAAATATCAAACATTCACCATTCAGAAAACTGAAATTATTGGTAATCATACCGGTTATTGCAGGCATTTTATATGCATTTTCAACGCCGGAATATGTTTCCGGTTCTGACAATTTAGCAACAAATGAAACTGCCCAGACTGCAAATGTTGTCGTCGGGAATATTACATGGGAAGGCAATTCCGTACATTCTGCCAAAAAACTGAATAAAGTTTCAGGCATAAAATCCGGCAAGTCTTATTCGGAAAAAGAGTTGGAAAAACAACTTTACGGACCTGTCTCAGATCTTTATCTAAACGATGGTTATCTGTTTTTCAATGTTGAAAAAAAGGAATCTGCCGGACAAAACGGCACAACAGATTTAAAGCTCAAGATTCATGAAGGCCGTCAAGTTAGAATAGGAACGGTGCAAATTAGTGGGGCAGAAGCTACTAAAGAGGATCTTAAAGCCATAAAGATGAAAAATGGCGATTTGTTTAGCAAAGATAAACTTAATGAATCGTACAAAGCTTTGGCAAAAACAGGGGGATTTATACCCGATAGTATTAATCCGCATTTAAGTCCTAATGTAGAATTAGGTACAGTTGATATTGTTTTTTATGTGGTTGAAAAATGAAAAATTAAACAGGTTAGTCACACACCTACCACGCAAGCCCTCTTGCGTGGTAGGTAGAAAGAAAGAATAAATTTCTTAGCCTTATTTAGTGTCATTGAAAGCTCAATGTTACAGCCTCCTGTTTTTTGTTTGCTTGTTTTGTGGTAATTACTTTCCGATACAGAAATTCTTAAAAATATTGCCTAAAATATCATCGGTAGATATTTCACCGGTTATTTCTCCAAGGAAATGCATACATTCGCGTATGTCTTGGGCAAGGAAATCGCCGGTAATCCCTTCGTCAAGTCCTTGAGATACCCGCAAGATTGCTTCGTGGGCTTTTTTCAATATTCCGTAATGGCGGGCATTGGTAACAATTACATCGTATTGGCCAGCACTTTCCAGCTTAACCGATTCAACCATTATGTTTGTTAATTCTTCTATGTTCTCTTTTTGTTTTGCTGCTATAAAAACCACCTTCTCGTCATCGGCAAGATCCATCAATTCGAGTTCTTGAATGGTTTCCCTAATGCCTGTGTCTATTTTGTTCGCCACAACAACCAAACTTTGCCCATTGGCAATCCTTTTTCTTATTTTGCCAATGCGCTCACAAACAATATGGAAAGGGTTGTTTGTGTCAACTACGAGCAAAACGACTGTTGCCTGCTCAAGCTTGCTGTAAGCACGCTCTATCCCCAAATTTTCAACTTCGTCATTTGTGTCGCGTATCCCTGCAGTGTCGAAAAACCGGAAAGCGGTGCCCTGTATGTTTACCACATCTTCAATTACGTCGCGGGTGGTCCCGTGGACATCGGAAACTATGGCTTTCTCTTCATTTAACAATGCGTTCAACAGTGTGGATTTGCCCACGTTGGTTTCGCCGACAATGGCAACAGGTATGCCGTTTTTTATGGCGTTCCCAAGTTGGAACGAGTCTTTCAGTTTGCGCAATAATTGCTCTACTTCCCCTGCCAGGTTTTTAAGTTCGGTGCGGTCGGCAAATTCAACGTCTTCTTCGCTGAAATCCAGTTCCAGTTCGATCATGGCTGTGAAATGCAGCAACTGACCGCGCAATGATTTTATCTCTTTTGAGAACCCCCCTCGCATCTGGCTGATCGCCAGCTTGTGTGCAGCTGCATTCGACGAGGCAATGACATCTGCCACTGCTTCTGCCTGCGACAAGTCCATCTTGCCGTTAAGGAACGCCCTCTGGGTAAATTCGCCGGGCAATGCCACCCTTGCACCGTTTTCTATCAGGGCTTCCATAATTTTTTGTTGTATATATGCAGAGCCGTGACATGAAATCTCAACAATGTCTTCGCCCGTAAACGAATGCGGGGCCTTAAAAACGGCCGCTACCACTTCGTCTATTACCGACCCCTTGTGTACAAGCTGTCCGTAATGCATGGTGTTGGCTTCCTGTCCTGCCAGTTTTTTCCCCGTTTTGGCACTGGCAAATATACTGTCCGCTATGCTTATTGCCTTTTCCCCTGAAACGCGCACAACCGCAATGGCGCCAACGCCTGGCGAAGTTGAAATGGCACAAATTGTTGACTGATCTAGCATGCCCATATTTTTATAATCATTGTTGCAAAAATATAAAATGTATCTTCAACAAAGAAAACACACACAATGCGTAATTTTGTATCTGTGGAATTTTGTTACTTTTGAGCTTTGTATCGTTAAGTAGCTTACGGATGGAATTATTGCATTTTTGGGCAAGAATTGTCAAATGTGTAAGTTCGGAAAATAATTGCCTATTTCGTATTCGTAAATAAACCGGATTATGCCAGGAGTTTTGATTTGCCTTGACCTGCTCAAATATCCAAACAGGGGGTTGGGCAGGGTTTCAATCGATTTCAGTAAAGAATTGATTGGTTTTGGCCGTTCTGATTTCGATTTTGAGTTCCTTGTCCCTGGAAATAAACGTGCCGGGTATTTAACCGGGCAACAAATTGTAAGGCTGAACAATTTTAGGAGGGTTTTCCCTTCGTACCAGAAAAAATATGATGTATGCCATGTAATACACCAACTTCCGAGGTTTTCGTACAGGAATATGCAGAAAATGGTATTGACGGTCCACGATCTGAATTTTTTGTATACCAAAAACAGGCAAAAACAGGACAAGTACAGGAAAATTGTCCAGGCTGCAATAAATAAAGCCGATGCGGTTTGTTTTATTTCAGAGTTTACGCGTTCCGATTGTTATAAGCATATGGATATGCCCTCCGGCAAGGTCACAAAAGTAATATACAACGGAGTTGGAGATTTGCCTAGTCCGTCGCAAAGGCCTGCATGGTGCCCCGAAGGTGTTTTTTTGTTTTCGGTAGGGCAGTTCCTGGAAAAAAAGAATTTCCGTGCCTTGATCCCTTTTATGGCTAAAGTGCCCGGCATGTCGTTGGTTATTGCCGGTGAAAATAATACAGGTTACGGGAACGAGTTGAAAGTTTTCATTCAAAAAAACGGCTTGGGACAGCGGGTTGTCCTGCCCGGGGCGATTTCGGAGGCCGAAAAAAGTTTTATGTACCACAATTGCAAGGCGTTTGTTTTCCCATCGGTGGCAGAAGGCTTTGGCTTGCCTGTTATAGAAGCGATGAAATGCGGGAAACCTGTTTTTTGTTCAGACAAAACAAGCCTGAAAGAAATAGGCGGCAGATATGCTTTCTTTTGGGAGTGTTTTGACCCGGCACATATGGCCGAAGTTTACGAAAAAGGCATTTCTGAGTTTAACTACCGGCATAAAGCTGCTCAAATGGAATATGCATCTTCTTTTAGATGGGAAGATAACGTTAAAAGTTATTTGGAAATTTATAGACAATTGATATGAGGATTGGGTTTGATGCCAAAAGGGCTTTTTTTAATACACGGGGACTGGGGAATTATTCCCGCAACCTGATTGATGGGTTGCTGTGCTATTATCCGGAGGAGGATTATTTCCTTTTTGGCCAAAAGCCTGAAGAAGGGGAATGCCTGGGATGGTTTAACAGGACAGAAAAAAACGTAAATATTGTCGCCCCCGATGCTGCCCTGCCTATAAAAAAGGCCTTGTGGCGGAGCTATTATATGGAAAATGACATACGGCTTGCCAATTTGGATATTTACCACGGGCTAAGTCACGAAATCCCCTTTAAAAAAAGGAACAACCGTACAAAGTATATTGTTACCGTACATGATTTGCTTTTCCTCAGGTTTAAAGAAAATTTTAAATGGTTCGATGTTCAGGTTTACCTCTCAAAAATAAAACATAGTTGCAGGCATGCCGATTTAATTATTGCCGTTAGCGTACAAACAAAGCAGGATTTGGTCGATATTTTGCAAGTACCTGCTGAAAAAATTGTTGTGAACTATCAGTCCTGTTCAAAACGGTACTATTCGCGCCCCGATAAAACCCTTTTAAATAAAGTTAAAGAAGAATATAAACTGCCGGAACATTTTTATCTGTTTGTAGGGGCAATGGTGAAGCATAAAAATATCGCCCGGATAATTGAGTCCATAGCTTTGTTGCCAAAGGAAATCCAGTACCCATTGCTGATTGTTGGTAAAAGTTCTGCCTATAAAAAACAATTGGCCGATATTGCAAGAAAACATAAACTGGAGGGTAAAGTACGTTTCCCCGGGTATGTGCCACTTGATTATCTGCCAGCATTTTACAGCCTGGCAACATTGTTTGTGTGGCCATCGCTTTTTGAAGGCTTTGGCATACCTGTAATTGAGTCGTTGTTTTGTAAGTTGCCGGTAATTACCAGCAATACCGGATGTTTGCCCGAAACCGGTGGGGGAGGGGCTTATTATGTAGATCCGGAAAGCCCACAGGACATGGCTTCGGGGATCGAAACTGTTATGTCCAATCCTGAAATGTATGCCGACATGCAGCGAAAGGGTTATGCCCACGTACAGAAATTTCATATAAAAAATACAACGGCCAGCCTTTTTGATTTGTATTCATCGCTGGCTTGCCAATTTTAATGTAACAAAACATAGGCTGTCGGACATGATTTTCCCCTGTTGGTTTTGGGTTTGCCCAATTTCGTAAATTATATTTCCTTTGCTATATGGTAAACATTTACTTATGGGAACATTAATAAAAGAGGCGGCCAGGCTTATAAAACAATCAAAATATACGATAGCGTTTACCGGAGCCGGGATTTCGGTCGAAAGCGGGATACCTCCTTTCAGGGGGGAAGCCGGTTTATGGAACAAATATAACCCCGAGGTCTTGGATTTGGGGTATTATTTAAGCAACCAGGAGCGATGCTGGAAATATATCCGCGAGATATTCTACGACTTTTTTGCCGATGCGGAACCTAACAAAGCGCATTTGGTGTTGTCCAAAATGGAGGGGAAAGGGTTGTTGAAGTCTGTGGTAACCCAGAATATCGACAACCTGCATTACGAGGCTGGGAATAAAGTAGTACACGAGTTCCATGGGAATTCGAAGAAGTTGAAATGCCTGAAATGCGGACGTGTATATAGTGCTTCTGATTTTGATTTAAGGGATATCCCCCCAAAATGCAAAGATGACGGGGAGGTGCTAAAGCCCGATTTTGTCTTTTTTGGGGAAGGCATACCGCCCAAGGCTTATTCAAACTCGTTTGCCGATGCCGAAAAAGCTGAAGTCTGCCTTATCGTAGGTTCTACCGGCGAGGTCGCCCCGGCTTCGTATGTGCCGCGCACGGCAAAGCAAAACGGGGCAACTATTATTGAGGTTAACCCGGAAGAATCCATGTTTACTTCCCAGATTACCGATATCCGACTAAAAGGGAAAGCCTGTGAGGTTATGTCCCAATTGGGAGATGCGTTATTTTGAATATCTCAACATTTTGTTAGAACATTTAGGTAGGGGAAGTCAATTTTTGCCTGTAATAAAAACAATTAAAAAGAACATTCGCTTAATTGAAAACAAAGATCAATTATATTTGCCTTACTAAAATTTAAAAACTATGAAGTTACTTGATGGAAAAACTGCGATTATTACCGGTGCTTCCCGCGGAATAGGAAAGGCTATTGCCCTGAAATTCGCAAAGGAAGGCTGTAATGTTGCGTTTACAGATTTGTTTGAAGACGAAAATATGAAAACAACGGAGGCAGAACTGAAAGCTTTAGGGGTTGAAGCCAAAGGGTACGCTTCTGATGCCGGCGAATTTGATGGCACCGACAGGGTTGTAAGTGAGATAGTTGAAGATTTTGGCCGTGTTGACGTTTTGGTCAATAACGCTGGTATAACAAAAGATACGCTGCTTATGCGGATGACAGAGAGCCAGTGGGATGCTGTTATTAACGTAAACCTGAAATCGGTGTTTAATTTTACCAAGGCAGTCCAGAAAACTATGTTGAGGCAGCGTTCCGGATCAATTATTAATATGAGTTCGGTTGTTGGTGTTAGCGGAAATGCAGGACAGGCAAACTATTCAGCGTCAAAAGCCGGGATTATAGGCTTTACCAAGTCGGTAGCGCGCGAATTGGGATCTCGCGGGATCCGTTCCAATGCAATTGCGCCTGGTTTTATAATCACGGAAATGACAGCAGAAATTTCTGAGGATGCCCGTAAGGCATGGGAAACATCAATACCTATGAAACGGGGCGGCACTCCAGAAGAAGTTGCCGGTGTTGCCACTTTCCTTGCATCCGACTTGTCATCGTATGTCAGCGGGCAGGTAATCCAGGTTTGCGGAGCAATGAACACGTAATATAATTTCGTTTTATGCGGAATTTTTTTGAATATCGATGATCCCTAAAACGCAGGCAAAATTATTCCTCCGCTATCAGGAAAAGAAAGAATTAAGGAAACTACGCATAAGCCCCGGTTTGTCCGGGGCTATAATAAGGAACACTGAATTAACCGGCTATAGCCCCAAAATTATAAAGTATGTGAATAATGGTTAACAAGTCAATTGCTTACAGATTAAGTGTGTTTATATCGCTTGCTGTAATAGTTGTTTTTATTTCTTTCATATTGTTGTTTTTTCTTTTTGCCCAGAGCTTGTTAAAAGAAAATATAGAAAACCATGCAATAAGGGAAAGTTCAAGGATAATTTTGCAGGTAGAACAACTTGTGTCCAAAACAAAGGAAATAACGTCAAACATTTCGGAGCAGATTGTTTATTACGATCTGAACGATAATGTAGAAATGTTCTTAAAGCTTTTTGTTGACAAATATCCGTTTTTAAATTCCATAAACGTGAATATTGATCCAACGTTGATAGGTTTTGAAAATCACCATTTTATTAGTTTCAGGGAAAACGGTAACATCAGGTTTGCCAAATTAAACAAGCCATGTTTCAGGAGCCAAGCCCAAAAGCAAGTAATAGGACAGGTCCTCAAGCAAAAAGGGGAAGGATGGACAAAACCATACCACTGTCCGGGGAAAGAACTTGCCGTGGTTTCATATATTGTCCCTATTGAAATCCCCGATGGGCACAATGGGGCGAAAAGGATAGGCGAGGTTATTTGCGAATTGTCGCTTTTGGAGCTTAATAATTCTGTTTGTGATGTCAACATATGCAACAGCAAGTCTGGGTATGCTTTTATGGTTGCCGAAAACGGTGACTATATCACACACCCCAAAAAGGAAAGGATATTGAAATGGAATTTGTTTAATGTCCCAGATACTATTTATAAGTCTAAGGTTGATTTAGTAAAGATTGCCACCAAAGGAGAAAGTGGCACTTTGACATTTAATTCCAATTTGTTTGGCCGGGAAAAAACATGGGCCTACTACACACCGGTGAAGGATACCGGCTGGTTCCTGTTCTTTGTTTTGCCCTATTCAGAACTTTTCCAGCCCCTATATTTTATGCTCCTGCGTATGTTGTTCTTTTCTGTAGTAGGGGTTTTGATCATTTACTTCCTTATCTCTTTTATTACCAATAAGATGATTAAACCATTAAGTTCTGTGACCTCGCAGCTGAAAAATTTCAGCAAGCTTTCGGGGGGGGCAACAATCAATACCCATAACGAAGTAAAGTTGATTTCAGAAAGTTTGGATTACCTGAAAGGATGGTTCGATGATTACAGGATTTCTCAAAGCCGTGAACAAAAAAAGAGCATCAGTATTATGCAGGACTTGGAACTGGCATCGGAAATCCAACATAGTTTGATAAAAACAGATTACGCTTCATTCAGGGAAAATAAAAATATAGATTTATATGCCATTTATAAGCCGGTACGTGTTGTCAGCGGCGACTTGTTTGATTATTTTTTCGTTGACGACGACAACCTAGTGGTTACTGTTGGCGATGTTTCCGGACATGGTATCCCGGCAGCTTTGTTTATGGGTATTGCCCAAACAATCATAAAAAGCAGTACTGTGGGAAAGAGGGCTAAAAATATTGTTTGGAAAGCCAATGAAGAACTCTTTACAAATAACCGGCACCAGTTTTTCCTTACCCTTTTTGTAGGGGTGTTAAATATTAAAACAGGTGTCCTGAATTATTGCAACGCGGCACACACAACAACGCTTATCAGAAAAAAAGACGGCGAAATTGTTGATCTCGGTTTCTTTCACGGCTTGCCTTTAGGGCTGTACTCTTATAAAGCCTATCGCGACAAAAAAATACAGATAGAAAAAGGGGACAAGATAATTTTATATTCCGACGGGATAACGGAACAACTGAATGATGAGAAAAAACAACTGGGGCTAAAGGGGTTTAAGAACCTAGTTTCTGAAATTAAAAATGATTATGCCCCTGAAAAGTTTGTGAAAGAGTTGGAGCAAAAACTAAATGACTACAGGGGCGGGGAAAGGCAAACCGATGATATTACCCTTTTTGTAATACAGTATTAGCCGTAACCGGATTAATTTACTACTTTTATCATACCGTACCAGAACAGAACAGTAAATATCCAAATCATGAAGAAGTTTTTCTTTATCGTTGTTGTGTCCGTTTTAGCATCCCGCGCAGTTTCCCAGGATGTAAATTTTGAGTTTTTAGATACAGGTTTGCCGATTGAAGAAAGAGTGGATATTTTGGTGTCGCAGATGACATTAGAAGAGAAAATTGGGCAAATGGTCTATAATGCACCGGCAATAGAACGGCTCCAGGTGCCGGTATATAACTGGTGGAACGAATGCTTGCACGGGGTAGCACGCGCAGGCTATGCGACAGTCTTCCCCCAATCGATAACCATTGCCGGTTCGTGGGACAAAGATTTGATGTTCCGTGTTGCCACCGCCATTTCCGATGAAGCCAGGGCAAAACACCATGAGTTTGCCCGCAGGGGTAAAAGGGGGATTTACCAGGGGCTTACATTCTGGTCGCCCAATATTAATATTTTCAGGGATCCTAGGTGGGGGAGGGGGCACGAAACCTATGGGGAAGATCCGTATTTGACCGGGCAAATGGGGTTGCAATTTGTAAAAGGCTTGCAGGGGGATGATCCCTATTACCTGAAGGTTGTGGCCACCGCCAAACATTATGCGGTACATTCTGGGCCAGAGACCCTGCGCCACAAATTTAATGCACTGGTTAGCGAGCGCGATTTGCGGGAAACTTACCTGCCTGCTTTCAGGACCTTGGTGATGGATGGCGGGGTTTATTCTGTTATGGGGGCTTATAACCAATTCAGGGGCGATCCGTGTTGCGCAAACCCGGTTTTAGAAAATATTTTACGTAAAGAATGGGGCTTTAATGGTTATGTCGTTTCCGACTGCTGGGCAGTTTCCGATTTCTTCAAGTTCCAAAACTACTCTGCCGATGCAGCCGAGGCCTCAGCTGTTGCCGTAAAAAACGGCACAGATCTTAACTGTGGTGATACATACCCACACCTGAACGAAGCTGTTGAACGCGGGCTTATTACGGAAAACGATATTGATGTGCCGGTGAAACGTTTGTTCACGGCCAGGTTTAAACTAGGGATGTTCGATTCAAACGTACCTTATGCAAAGATCCCTTTCTCTGTAAACACATCGGAAGCAAATGATAAACTTGCTTTGGAAGCAGCCCGGAAAAGTATCGTGTTGCTAAAAAATGCGGACAAACTGTTACCTCTATCAAAAAACCTGAAAAAGATTGCCGTAATTGGCCCAAATGCTGACAACTGGGAAGCTTTGCTGGGAAATTACAACGGGCTGCCTAAACATCCGGTAACAGTGTTGCAGGGGTTAAAAAACAAATTAGAAAATACAGAAATCATTTTTTCAGAAGGTTGCCATTTAGCCGAAGGCGTACATAACCTTCATCCCATACCGGGCGTTTACCTTCTTGACAAAGACGGTAAACCAGGGGTTACCGGTGAATATTTTGCCAATTCCAAACTGGAAGGCCTCCCGGCATTTACGCAGACAGATGAAAACATAAATTTCTACTGGGAATCAGGTTCGCCCTCGCCCAAACTGCCCGATGATGATTTTAGTATACGTTGGACAGGTTATATTGTGCCTCCGGTAACAGGAACTTATGAGATTGGTTGCTGGGGGATGCCAACCCTTGATGTTTGGTTTGAAGGCGAAAAAATACTTCGGCACAATACCGAACACCATGCATTTCATCACGAGAAGGAAGTAAAATTGGAAGCCGGGAAAAAATACAAGTTCGTATATGAATATAAAAATTGGTTCGGCGATGGCGATGCAAAATTGTTGTGGACAATGCCAAACCCGCACATGCTGGACGAGGCGGTTGCAATTGCCAAAGAAGCGGATGCCGTGATTTTGGCCATGGGCTTGTCGCAACGTTTGGAAGGCGAAGAAATGCCCATCCAGGTTGATGGCTTTGCCGGTGGCGACCGCACACACCTTAAACTGCCAGAAACACAACGCAGTTTAATGAAAGAAATAAAAAAATTGGGGAAGCCTACTGTTTTGGTGCTGTTGAACGGGAGCGCCCTTGCCGTAAACTGGGCAGATGAGAATATGGATGCCATAATTTCAGCAGGCTATCCGGGGCAGGAAGGGGGGAATGCTGTAGCCGATGTGCTCTTTGGCGACTACAACCCTGCCGGGAGGTTGCCCGTAACTTACTATAAATCGGTAGGGCAATTGCCCCCTTTTGAAGAATATGACATGAAAGGGCGTACATACAAATATTTTACGGGCGAACCGCTGTACCCCTTTGGCTACGGATTGAGTTACACCACATTCGAATATTCGGGGTTGTCCATGCCTTCAACAATAAAAATAGGCGAAGGAGTGCCTGTTAAGGTAACGGTTGCCAACACCGGTAAAATGGCAGGCGATGAGGTTGTGCAGTTGTATATAAAAGATGAAGAAGCCTCGACCCCGCGCCCGATAGTCCAGCTAGAAGGTTTCCAGCGGATCTTTTTAAAGCCAGGCGAGTCGAAAGTTGTTGAGTGTATTTTGTCGCCACGGCAGTTTTCGTTAATTGGCACTGACGGGAAAAGAGTGATAGAAAACGGGAAATTTATTGTCTCAGCCGGTGGCGGGCAGCCAGGGAAGAAAGGTTCTGTATCTGTTTCAAAAGAAATTAACCTGACAGGGGAGGCGATCCCTATCAAATAATCTGAGTTCGATTAAAAATATGTCCTCAATTTCAACTAATTTTCAGTAGAAATTGGCAGCCTTTCAACAAGCCCCCATTTTTATTTAGCTTCCCTTTTAAAGAAAACAAACCCGTTTTTTTCTCCGGTCCTTTGAATGCCGTTGTACTTTTCAAGCCGTTTTGCAAGGTGTACCTTGGTCACAAAATAAACGTCTTTGTCAATGTCGCCGGTAAGCAGCCAGTTTTCATCATAAAATTTTTTGTTTTTGGGAGGGGCGGTTTCCCCATAAAAATAAACAGCATAAGAATGAAAGTAAATATTTTTCAGGTAAACATCCTCGCCCGCATGGGATCTAAAAAATTCAATCATGGCATTTTGCGAGTATTTTTCAACTTTGGGCACCACGAGCGTAATTACAGAGAACGTAAAAACAAGTGTCGCCGCCCAAAGGTAAACCGCACGTTTTAACACCTCTGTTTTTGGTATACGTGTTAAGACCATTATAACGGCAATAACCAGGAAAATCCCGGGGATAAGTTCAAAACCGTTCCATCCGGCAGTTGCCTGCAAGTTCCCGGTAGTAAAAGCATCGTGTATCCAGTTTTGGGCTATAATATAGTTTTTTGCCTTATCGGTAAACGGCAACAAAATAACAGGTATTGCAAATAAAACGGTAACAAAAACCAATAAGCCGGAAATCCATTTGCCCCATTGTTGTTTGTTTTGGCATGCACGGTAAACGAAACTGGCAGCCAAAAATGTCAAAGGGAAATAGGCGAGGGAGGAGTAGTGCACAATTTTTGTTTTTACAATGGAAAAGAGTATCAGTACCACCCAAAATAAAATTACCATCCATTTTTTCATCAGGCGGTGAAAAGTGCCGTCAATTTTCTCTTTCCTGAACGATTTTAGTGCCAGTATAGAAGTTGGGAATACGGTGAAGAACAGTACCACAAAATGATAAGCAAAAAAGCCTCCATGCCCCGCATCTTTGGTCTGGAATAAGCGTATTTGATAAATAATAAATTCCTCGACAGTGTCGTAATTCCCTGTTAATATCTGTATAATAAACCACGAACCCCCAACCAGTGCCAAGAGCAAAAAATACAGCAAAACGTCAGAAAGCAGTATCCTTACTTTAAATTTTACGGCAATAAGGTAAACGGCTGTTGTTAGTGCAATTAAAAGGAACCCAACCGGGCCTTTGGTCAAAATTGCCAGCCCTGCAAAAGTGGCAGCAAGCAATATGTCCCATTTTTTATTTGTGTTTTCAGTGGACGAATATAAAACCAGGAAATAGATCCCCAGGAATATAAAAAGGTTAAACCATGGGTCTATAATGCCCGATTTAAAATAAAAGAAAGGCAATACAGAGCATGCGAAAGCAAGCACCCACAGTACCCCGAATAAGTTATTGCCTATTTTCCTGCCAATTTTAAAAACAACAAGCAATGTAAGGATACCGCAAATGGCATTGGGGAACCGTGCTGCAAACTCATTTATCCCAAACAGTTTCATGGAGAGTACCTGCATCCAGATAAAAAGCGGCGGTTTTTCCCAAAAAGGGAGGAAGTTTATCTGAACGGCAAGGTAATCTTTTGTGACAATCATTTCCCGTGCGGCCTCAGCAAAATTAATCTCATCCCAGTCGAATAAATGTACACTGCCCAAGAAAGGGATAAAAAGCAGGGAGGCAATTGCAACAATAGAAAGTTCTATTTTTAATGGGTTTGTATTATTGATCATGTTAATTGCCCAAACTTTGGGTTATTGAATTATTTAGCCAGTTTTTATTGAATTTTTCAATCCATATCCAGGAAAGGATAATTAGGGAAACGCCAACAACCGAGCCTACGGTAATGTCTATAAGGAAGTGTTGCGAAAGGTATACCCTGGAATAAGCAACGCAAACAGCAATTATGAAAAACACAAGTTTAAGTACATTGTTTTTTACTATCAGCGCCATCATTAGGAATAGGTTAAAAGCAGTGGCAGTGTGCCCGGAGGGGAAACTCTGCAACGAGTGCAACCTTACCCCTTCAATTAAATGGAGTTTGTAGTTTCCGAACAATTCAAAATATTTTGACGGGCGGTACATGTCGTGAAATACTATTTTTTTGAACACGTTGACAATCAGTGCGGTTGATAGGCTGGCTGCTAGGAAAACAAAAGCATACCTGTATTTGACAAACAGTAAAATAACAAAAAGCACAGCAATCATTGCCCCGTCACCAAGATATGTGGCGTATTTAAAAAATGAATCGAAGAACCGCGAGTTGGCTTCATTCGAGAAGATATGAAGGTCTGCCCTGGAAAAAACGATTAATAAAGTGCTGCATATGAGCAGGAAAATCAAGTAAGGAATAAAAAAATAACGGTTCTTGTACAATAACCCTTTCATTGTTCAACTATGTTTGCGGGGCTAAAAATCTTAAAAAAAAATTGAATTAGCAACCCTTTGTATCAGTGAATTATTGATTGGTGCATAAAAACAGGGAAAATGTATGGCAGGATCTTTTCCCCTGCCTGCATTTCCAAGGCCGTTGATGAGATGGCAGGAAAGGAAGTATAATTGACAAGGATTTTATCATGACGGGTTAAACTTTTGGCTGGTAATGCCTCTTTAACCAGCTCGCCAGCCCGTCTAGCCCGGGGAATAAAACCCGTTCGGTAATATTTGCCTGGTCTAGTTTGTCGCGTATTTCCCATTTTAACCTTGCCGGTATGATAATCCTCCGGAAGACATCAGGATGGTTTGTCAGCCAGTCGTCAAGGATTGAAACAGGATCGGACATTATGGAGAAAAGAGCAAACTGGTTAACAATCCTGTCATCTATTGATGGCGGTTCAAAAAACAGTACGCTGCTCGCCCCGGTTTTTTTATCAAACTCCTGGACGTCCGTAAATTCCGATTCCAGCATCTCAACTGTAAATGCGTTGCACTTTTCTTTTTCGAGAAGGATTTTCAGCGGCTCGGGTATTAAGTGGTTTACTTTCACGAAGTCTACTTTCCATATTACCCCGTCAACATCGTACCTGTCGGTGTTTGAAGTAGCAAAGTGCATGGCTATAAAAGGGGAGTAGGTCCAGTCGAGGAGCCGGGTGGGCAAACCGTGGTGTTGTGCCAGCACCAATGAGCGGAGCTGTGTGTTTGATAAGCTCTGCTCGCTTGCCCGTGCATATTTCCTGAAGTTGCGTAAAATATGGTATTCCAGTTCTGGCCTTTCGCCACAATTCCGCAGGAAACTGTTTTTTAACTGATAAGAGTAATCCGACAGTCCACGAAAAGCATAGTCGCTCCGGAACCTTCCCAGTTGGTGTTTCCATGCATCGCGGTATACCTCATCTACCAGTTGCGGCCAGCTTTCTACTACAATATCGTTTAACGTTATCTTGCAATCCATTAGCATATCTTTTTTAAAACCGCTTGCCCCTCGCGTTACTGGCCCTTTTCACGTTTTTTGATGAATTGGCCCCTTTGTATTTGCAGTTTTAATTTTTATGCCAATTTAAGCAAACACCTTAAAATGGGGAAATAATATATGCAAATAGGCCAACTTTTTTGCCGAATGCAGGAAAGTAACTTGCCGATAGGACGATCCTTTCCCCAAATGAAAACATCTTAACAATGCCCCCTGTATTGTCCTGTTTTGTGCATTAGGGCAAGATTGTTAACAAAAGCAGGCAAATTGTTTTAATTTATAACCCCCTGCCGGATTTTCTTTAAAATTAATTTAAATATGGAGATTTTAATTTCAAATCGTTTTGCAAATTAATATTAATGGTTACATTTGCCTCAATATTAATAAAACATGATGCGGAGTTTATCTATCAACATTATCGTCCTTCTAGTGGTGGTCCTTCTTAGAGTCCCTGAGAAAGGTAGGTAATTGTTGCAGATAATAAAAGATATAAGCCTTTCTCGAAAAATTGAGAAAGGCTTTTTTTTAATGTATGGCAGACAGTAAAAAAAAAATTATGCAAAATCAATTAAGAAGCAACGCAACCACACAAGGCCGTAGGATGGCGGGGGCACGTAGCCTTTGGCGGGCTAACGGCATGAAAGAAGAACACTTTGGCAAGCCTGTATTTGCCGTAGTAAATTCATTTACACAGTTTGTCCCCGGGCATGTGCATTTGCACGAGATTGGGCAATACGTGAAAAGTTTAATTGAGCAACAAGGCTATTTTGCTGCCGAGTTTAATACCATTGCCATTGACGACGGTATTGCCATGGGGCACGATGGCATGTTGTATTCCCTACCATCCCGCGATGTGATTGCCGACAGTGTGGAATATATGTGCAACGCGCATAAGGTCGATGCGATGGTTTGCATCTCGAATTGCGACAAAATCACACCGGGAATGCTGATGGCTTCCATGCGGTTAAATATCCCGGCAATATTTGTTTCGGGCGGGCCTATGGAAGCCGGCGAATACGACAACCGCCACCTCGACCTTATAGACGCAATGGTTATGGCTGCCGATTCATCGGTTGACGATGATTATGTGGCACAGGTCGAAAAAAGTGCATGCCCTACCTGCGGATCCTGCTCAGGCATGTTTACTGCCAATTCTATGAACTGCCTGACAGAGGCTATTGGGTTGGCGTTGCCGGGCAACGGTACCATTGTGGCAACACATGCCAATCGAAAAAAACTCTTCGAAGAAGCCGTTGAAAAAATCATTGCAGCCACCAAAGCTTATTATTTCGATGGCAACGACTCTGTACTTCCCCGGAATATTGCAACACGCGAGGCTTTCTTAAACGCAATGAAACTAGATATAGCAATGGGCGGCTCCACCAACACGGTATTGCACCTGCTTGCCGTTGCCCACGAAGCCGGGGTAGATTTTAGTATGAAAGATATTGATGGACTGTCCCGGCAAACGCCAAACCTGTGCAAAGTTGCACCAAGCTACCATTACCATGTACAAGATGTAAACCGTGCAGGGGGTATAATTTCTATCATAGGGGAACTGGAACGCGGCGGTTTAATAGAAACCGGCGTGAACAGGATTGACGGGAAAACATTGGCTGAAACAATTGCCGAATTTGACATCAGGAGGGAAACCGCGACCGGAAAGGCCGTCCAGCGTTTTAAATCGGCTCCCGGGGGAGGAAGGAACCTGGTATTGGCTTCACAGGAAAATACATATAAGGACTTAGACACAGACAGGGAAGAAGGGTGCATACGCGACATTGAACATGCCTATAATAAAGATGGCGGGCTGGCCGTATTGTTCGGGAATATTGCCGAAAAAGGTTGCATTGTGAAAACAGCCGGGGTTGATAAATCTATTTACACATTTACTGGCACAGCCAAGGTTTTCGATTCGCAGGAAGAAGCTGTTGACGGGATACTTGGCGACAAAGTGCAGAAAGGGGACGTGATAGTGATCCGATACGAAGGGCCCAAAGGAGGGCCGGGGATGCAGGAAATGCTTTACCCAACTTCGTACCTGAAATCGATGCAACTGGATAAACATTGCGCACTTATTACCGACGGGAGGTTTTCTGGAGGGACATCAGGGCTGTCCATTGGCCATGTCTCGCCCGAAGCTGCAGGTGGCGGCGCCATAGGACTTGTACGTGATAACGATAAAATAGAAATAAATATTAGCACACGAAAAATCAACCTGCTTGTTTCTGATGAAGAACTTAGCATGCGCAGGAAAGAAGAGGATGCCAAAGGTGACAGGGCATGGAAGCCAGTAAACAGGCAAAGGGATATTTCAAAAGCATTAAAAGCTTATGCCAACTTTGTTTCTTCTGCCGACCTGGGAGCGGTTAGGATAATAGATTGACAAGAAGGGTGTTGGGGTGCGCTGTAGGGAATTTTTGCGCATTGTGAGTAAGTAAGTAGCTGATGGGGCGGGGACTGTAGCCCATGGCTCTCTGCCTGCAAACACAATTATTGGGCACTTAAGCTTTTAGAAAAGGGAGAAATACAAATAAATAAAATATGACAGCAAAAAAAATTTCAGGCTCAGAAGCCATAATCCTTTCTTTAATAGAAGAAGGGTGCGATACTATTTTTGGATATCCGGGTGGTCAGATAATGCCGGTTTACGATGCGTTATATGACTATAAGGAAGAAATAAGGCATATACTTACCCGTCACGAACAGGGGGCTGTACACGGGGCACAAGGCTATGCCCGTGTTTCCGGGAAACCCGGGGTTTGCCTTGCCACTTCCGGGCCAGGGGCAACAAACCTGCTAACAGGCATTGCCGATGCAATGATCGACTCCACGCCCCTTGTATGCATAACCGGGCAAGTCCCTTCCCCTCTTTTGGGCACCGATGCATTCCAGGAGTCAGATATTGTAGGTATGTCGATCCCTGTAACCAAGTGGAACTACCAGGTTACCTCGCCTGACGAAATCCCGGGGGCTATTGCTCAGGCTTTTTATGTTGCCCAAACCGGGAGGCCTGGCCCTGTATTGATCGATTTGACTAAAGATGCGCAATTTGGGGAACTTGATTTTGAATATAAAAAATGCACAAAAGTCAGGAGCTACGTTCCCGAAATGCCAGTCGATCCGTTTAAAATAAAAGAAGCTGCCGAAATTATCGACCAGGCTAAAAAGCCTCTTTTGTTCTTTGGGCAGGGAGTAATTATCGGGAATGCAGAGGAGGAATTAAAAATGTTTATTGAAAAAACCGGCATCCCTGCAGCCTGGACATTACTTGGCCTTTCAGCACTGCCAAGCGCCCACCCGCTAAACGTGGGGATGTTGGGTATGCACGGGAATTACGGGCCAAACCTGTTGACCAACGAAGCAGATGTTATTATTGCCGTGGGGATGCGTTTCGACGACCGTGTGACCGGCAAGGTAAGCGCCTATGCAACAAATGCAAAAATAATCCACCTGGAAATTGACCCTGCCGAGGTCGATAAAATAATAAAAACCAATATTGCCGTATTGGGAGATTCAAAAAAATCGTTGAAAATGCTTACCGATAAGGTAAAAGAAAATAATCACAGCAAGTGGCTCGAACGGTTCCGTAAATGCGATATAATTGAAAATGAAAAAATAATCCATAAAGATCTTTACCCAGAAAAACCGGGCTTGACCATGGGGGAAGTTGTACGGATAGCTTCCGACAAGACCAACCACGAAGCGGTCTTGGTAACCGATGTAGGGCAGCAGCAAATGATTGCATCCAGGTACTTCAAGTTCAAAAAATCAAAAAGTGTTGTTACATCAGGAGGGCTTGGCACAATGGGCTTTGGCCTCCCTGCAAGTATGGGCGCGCAAATCGGTGCCCCCGACCGGACAGTGGTTGCAGTTATTGGCGATGGCGGTTTCCAGATGACGATACAGGAACTTGGCACAATTGCCCAAAATAAGCTTCCGGTCAAGATAATCCTGATGAACAATAGTTTTCTGGGGATGGTGCGGCAGTGGCAACAACTGTTTTTTGAAAAGAGGTATTCGTTTACCGAGTTGCAAAACCCTGATTTTATTACTATTGGCAAAGGGTTTGGTATTGCCGGGCACAAGGTGGAAAAAAGGGGTGAGCTGGACAGCGGGATTCAAAAAATGCTCGACCACGATGGCCCTTACCTGCTGGAAGTGGCGATCGAAAAAGAGGACAATGTATTCCCCATGGTACCTGCCGGGGCTTCTGTTTCCGAAGTGATCCTCGAACCCTAACGTAAGGATAGAGGCAGGGCGATTAATTTAAAACTAACAAAAAATAATCATCATGAAAAAAGAATATATAATAACTATTTTTTCTGAGAACCACATAGGGCTGTTAACCCGGATTACCATCGTTTTTACCCGCAGAAAAGTAAATATTGACAGCCTGACAGTATCAGAATCTGCTATCCCAGGTATTTATAAATTCGCTATCGTAATCAATACCACAGAAGAACAAACAATAAAAATTGTTAGGCAGATTGAAAAACAAATAGATGTGTTGAAAGCATTCTACCACACCAATGAGGAAATGATTTACCAAGAGATAGCATTGTATAAGGTCCCGAACGAGGCAATTTTTTCAGGCGATGTTATTGAAACAATAGTACGTAAGGCCGGCGCCCGCATACTGGAAATAACACAGGAATATACAGTTGTGGAAAAAACAGGGCACAAAGAGGAAACGCAGGCTTTATTTGAAGAATTGAATAAATTCAAGGTTATGCAGTTCATCCGTTCAGGCCGGGTGGCCATAACCCGCGATCCGATTGAACGCCTGTCAGAATTTTTGAAGGAAAGGGACGCATTTTTGGATAGTCTGGATTAATTATTATTAACATGCAGGTTGAGCTTTCAGATTAAAAGTGTTTCTGATAAAAAAATTATAGATTTGCACCACATTTAAATAAAAATAAAAAATTTCACAAAAATAAACATTATGGCACAGATTAACTTTGGCGGCGAAATAGAAAATGTTGTTCTCCGCGACGAGTTCCCGGTAGAAAAAGCCCGGGAGGTATTAAAAGACGAAACTATTGCAATTATCGGTTATGGTGTGCAGGGCCCGGCTCAGGCATTAAATATGAAAGACAACGGGTTCAACGTCATTATAGGGCAAGCCCCTGAGTTTAAAGAAGATTGGGATAAAGCTGTCCGCGATGGTTTTGTCCCGGGAGAAACCCTTTTCCCGGTTGAAGAAGCGGCAAAAAAAGGTACAATCATACAGTACCTGGTATCCGATGCTGCACAACGTATATTGTGGCCGGCTTTGGAACCTTGCCTCGATGAAGGCAACGCCCTTTATTTCTCGCATGGTTTCTCCGTAACTTACAAAGAGCAAACCGGTGTTGTCCCACCAAAAAATGTTGACGTAATATTAGTTGCCCCCAAAGGATCCGGAGCCAGTGTCCGTACCAATTTCCTTGCAGGCCACGGCATAAACTCAAGTTATGCCATTTTCCAGGATTTTACGGGGAAAGCCGAAGAACGTACACTTGCCCTAGGGATAGCCATTGGTTCGGGATACCTTTTCCCAACTACTTTTGAAAACGAAGTATATTCTGACCTTACCGGCGAACGCGGCGTTTTAATGGGCGCCCTGGCAGGGATGATCGAAGCCCAATACAAAGTTTTGCGCGACAACGGGCACAGCCCATCGGAGGCATTTAACGAAACTGTCGAAGAACTGACACAAAGCCTAATCCGACTGGTAGATCAGAACGGCATGGACTGGATGTACGCCAATTGCAGTGCTACGGCGCAGCGCGGGGCCCTCGACTGGAGGCACAAATTCCGTGAAGCCACACTGCCTGTTTTTAACGAATTGTATGAAAGCGTAAAATCAGGAGCTGAAACCAAACGTGTGCTGGATTCTACAAGCAGCCCCGATTATAAAACCGGACTTAATGCAGAACTTACCGAAATGCGCGAGTCTGAATTGTGGCAGGCCGGTGCCGCTGTCCGTAAACTGAGGCCTGGACAATAGCATATTGTAAAAAATCATACAGAAAACCTGTCTGGTGGGTTAACCTGGCAGGTTTTTTATTTCATAAATGTTGACATTGAACACAAGGCAAACTTGTCAGCAAAATTTTTATCCCCATCCTTTTTCCGCTATATATGTGTACAAAATTTTTATCTTTTCCGTAATAATCCCTTATTTTATCCTTAAAAAACCGAAATGTGAATGAGCAGGACCCTTTTTTATATTATTATTGTATTGAGCCTTCCCTCTCATGTTAAAGCATATAAAGGTATCGCAAAGATAAATGCGGGCATGGCTCCGGAACTATTAATAAATAAAAGAGGTGTTGGCCCTTATGTTGCCCCAGCAATTTTGGTTTCTGTGGGAACGGTTATCCACTATATGCCCGACAAAAAGAAACAGTTCAGGGATTATGCCCAGGGACATTTCGCATATCACGGGAATATTGACGACTATCTACAATATGCCCCTGGGGCAGCGTTATATACACTTCATGCATTTGGAATAAAAGGGGAAAATAACATTGGGGACTTAACTGCCATCCTTCTAAAAAGTTATGTATTAAATGCGTCCGTTGTTATAGGGTTGAAGAATGTCTTTAACGAAAAGAGCCCCGGTGGCGGGCAGTGTTCGTTCCCGTCAGGGCATACATCAATAGCGTTTACTTTAGCCTGCATAGTCCATAATGAATACGGGGAAAAAAGTGCATGGTTTGGCATTGGAGCTTATGCCTGTGCAGCAACAGTCGGTGCAATGCGGATCGCAGGAGATGCACACTGGGCCTCTGATGTGTTGGCCGGTGCCGGTATAGGCATGCTTTCTGCTGAACTTGTTTACCTTACCCATCAGTATAAATGGGGCAAAGGCTATATCAAAAACCTTGACATTTTTCCTTTTCGGTCCGGGAAACAAAAAGGGATAACACTGGTTTGTTCTTTCTAACGCAGGGCAGCGTGAGGTTGCTTTGGGTTACTGGTATGCCCGCATGATATTCACGGTGCGGCCTGAAGCCACGCCGTGAATAAAAAAAATTACCCCAGGAAATCTTCTCTTAAAGGGGTGAAATTGTCAACAAGGCGGACTTTGGCGGTCAGCAGCTTTACGCAATGCTTTTTACCTGACGGGACGGCAAACATGTCGCCTGCCTTTAGGTGTTGGTCTTCTTCACCCTCGCAATAAAAAACAACCTCTCCTTCTGCCACATACGAAATTTGCTCATGTGGGTGGGAATGGGGCGGTTCGGGTTTGTCCCAAGGGCCATCGGTAAAGTCAATTAAAACTGCCATAAGCTTATCGGTGTGGATTATTTTCCTTTGAAGCCCATCTCTTACTTTTTCATATGGGGTTTCGTCAAATTTTAATACTGCCATTTTTTATTTTATTTTGGTTTAACAAAGTTTCATCATTATGATAAAAAACCCAAAGTTACATAAAATAGTAAATATTTAGGTGATAAGGGAACGGGGCAACGACTAACTGCCCCCTACCTGCTTGTCATTAATTTTCAAGAAAAAGTATCTTAAGCTTTTTTTATTAAATTGCGGACCTTTAAACCCAATCTTTATTTATGAGAAAAATTAGAAATCCTTGGGAAGATCCCCAAAATATTGGCGATTACAATTGTTTTGCCTGTTCCCCCTACAACGAATCGGGATTGCAACTCGAATTTTGGGAGGACGGCGACGATATTGTGACAAAGTGGGAGCCAAGCTGTAAATACGAGGGCTGGATTGGAGTCCTGCACGGAGGTATACAGGCAACCCTGCTCGATGAGATTGGTGGCTGGGTCGTTATGGTTAAACTTAAAACAGCCGGTGTTACAAGCGATTTGAATGTGCAGTACCTGAAAGCAGTGAAGGTCAGGAAAGGTGCGGTTACAATCCGGGGGCGGGTGGTGTCGGTTGAAGGAAGGACAGCAAAAATAAGCGCCTCACTTTTTGATGGCGATGGGGAAGAATGTGCAAGAGCTACCATGTCGTACTTCGTTTTTCCCGAACGGATTGCAAAAGCGCGTTACCAATACCCTGGGATTGAGGCTTTTTCTTGTTAAGATATAAACCTGCCCGGTGTTATGATAGGGGGTGGGCAAAATACGATATGTGGGATACTATCTCATGATCTTACGAAAAGGTTAGAGACTAAGGATGATACCTACTATTTACGTTTCTTTTTGAATTTCTCGTAACTCTGGAAATCATCGTAACCATCTTCAAAATCCTCGTAAATAGATAACCGTTTCTTGGGGTTTTTCCCTTTGGCGCTTGCTTTTCTGTTTGAATTTAAGTTAGGATCATCTTCGAAGCCGCCATAGCTTCTTTTAAGAATCTTTTTCTTCATTTTTGAAAGTCGCTAAAATAAAAATAAAGTGTTGTTAATAATTTAATCTCATACAGCCGAAAAATAAATATTTTTTATTTATCTGCGGGTTCAATACAAATTTTTTTTTATTTTTTCTTCCTATTGTGAACCAATTGATTAACAAGTTAATAAAAATGATCCGATTTTTTATATATAAAAAAGTGCCGTTGCTCATTTTTGTATCCGCCTTTTTTGTCCCGGTTCTTTCAGAAGCCCAGTCAAACCAAAGGGTACAGAAGCAGTTCGACAAGGCACTGGGGTATTACAAAGCACAAGAATATAAACAGGCCATTGAGGTATTGGACAAGGTTATAGGGAAGGCTCCCAGGTTTCAGGATGCCTATCTTTTGTTGTCTGACATTTACGGTGAAACAAATAATACTGAGATGGAAATAGCTAATCTTTTGGAAGCACAGGAAATCTCGCAAAAACCATTGATTTGTTACCATTTGGCGGAAGCTTTTTTTTCGATAGGCGAATATGAGAAAGCTCTCCTTGGATATAACTCATATCTAAATGACGGTGAGATGGCGGAAGGCCGGAGGGAAGGGATACTTAGAAAAATAGGCAACTGCCGCTTTGCGATTACAGCCAAAAACAACCCTGTTGATTTTGCACCGGAAAGGTTAAGCAACAATATAAATTCGATATGCGATGAATACTGGCCGGTTATTTCGCTAGACCAAACAAAGCTTGTGTTTACCCGGCTAATTACATATCCGGGAAGGTTTCCCCAGGAGGATTTTTATTTTTCGGTATCCGGCACTGACGGCTGGGGCGAGGCCAAGCCCATACTTGAAATCAACACCGGGCAAAACGAAGGGGCAGAGACCCTTTCGTCCGATGGGAAGTTGCTGTTTTTTACCGCCTGCAACCGCCCCGATGGGCGGGGGAGCTGCGATATATATTTTTCGCGTTTTGTAGATGGGAAATGGACAAAAGCTAAAAATGCGGGAGGAGTCAATACTGGCGGCTGGGAATCGCAGCCGTCATTCTCGTCAGACAACCGTTTTTTATATTTCTCAAGCAACCGTAGTGGCGGCAAGGGAAAAAAAGACATCTGGAGAATCCAGATGAAAGGTTTTGGGTCCCAAGGGGGCATTGTTTGGGGAGAACCGCAAAATTTGGGAGACAGTATTAACACGCCGGGTGATGAAATTTCCCCGTTTATCCATCCAAACAACCGGGATTTTTATTTCGTTTCCGACTATCATACCGGGATGGGCGGGTACGATCTGTTCACTTCCCGGTTGTCTGCCGGATCTGTTTTTTCAAGACCTGTGAACCTGGGATACCCTATCAATACCCAAAACGACGAGCAGGGCTTGGATATAAGCGCCGATGGGCAAACTGCTTATTTCGCCTCTGCCCGCGACAACACAACAGGGCTGGACATATATAGCTTTGTCCTGGATGAAAGCATAAGGCCAACGCCGGTGACCTATGTGAGGGCAAATGTAATTGACGCAAAAACAAAACAAAGCCTCCATGCAACCATAAACCTGATTGACCTCGCCCAACCAGAAAATGAAAGGACAGAAGAAACAGATAATAGCGGCGGGCTCTTGGCCTGCCTGCCCTTAGGCGCAAACTATGCATTTAATGTTTTGAAAGAAGGGTACCTGTTTTATTCCCGCTCATTTTTTTTGGAGGAGGCTCAAACACTCTGCGAACCCTATGTCTTCATAATAGGGCTCCAACCTATTGAACCGGGGGCTGAAATGGATTTGTACAATATTTATTTTGAAACCGATTCTTTTTCAATTTTGCCTGCCTCTGAACCTGAATTAAAAAGGCTGCTTGTTTTTTTAAACAATAACCCATCGCTTTCAATAGAAATACAGGGCCACACCGATGACACGGGAAATAAAGGCAAAAACCAGGCACTTTCCGAATTGCGGGCTAAATCTGTGGCAGCATACCTGGTTGAAAAAGGCATTAAAGAAGGCCGGTTAAGTTATAAAGGGTTTGGGCAATGCAGGCCTGTCGCATCGAACGGTACAGAGGAAGGGCGCCGGTTAAACCGCCGCACCACAATAAAAATTCTTGGAAATTAATATATATTTTCTGGTTAACTCGCAAACACTTTTATACTTTTGTGCTGAACAACAGAAACATGAGCAAGTACTTAAGAATAGACCACGAATCCGAGATACCCAAATACAAACAGGTCGTGAATATTATTATATCTGACATTGAATCAGGGATTTTTAAAAAAGGGCAACGTATCCCTTCTATCAACGAGACCAGCGAAGATTTGCTGCTTTCGCGCGATACAGTCGAGAAAGCTTATGTATTTCTGAAAAAGAAAGGGATTTTGTCATCGGTACGGGGGAAAGGATATTATGTAAACCAAACAAATGTTTTCAAAAAATTAAAAGTCGCACTTATTCTAAACAAGTTAAGTAATTATAAGCGTAGTATTTATTATTCTTTGGTCGAAACCCTGGCAGGCAAGGCCGGAGTTGATGTTTTTATATATAATTACGATCTGTCGCAATTTGAGGAAATAATAGACAACCATATCCAGGGCTATGACTTTTTTGTGATCCTCCCTCACTTTAAAAACGAAAACCAACAGGGTGCGGCCATCATAAAAAAAATCCCAAAAGAAAAAGTACTGTTGATTGACCGGAACCTGGAATCATTAAACGAGTACCCGGTTGTTTACCAAGAATACGAGAAAGACATACAGACAGCACTTGGGAGCGGTATCGGGCTGATACGTAAATACAAGAAAATACACCTCGTGTTCCCGGCAGAACAATATTATTCGCGTTACATTATCCGTGGTTTCCAGATATTCTGCCAGGTTAACGGCTTGCCATTTTCAATTATAGAACAGTTTGACGATGGCGATGTAAAAAAGGGCGAAGCATATGTTTTGGTTTCCGATGACGATCTGTACAGGTTTATAAAAGTTTGTAAAAACAACCAGTGGAAACTGGGCCGCGATGTTGGGGCGGTGGCTTACAACGACAACCCCGTAAAAGAAATACTGGAAGACGGGATAACAACCATTTCAACCAACCACAACGAAATTGGGCGGATGGCGGCAGAAATGATTGTTAACCGCAATTTCAGGCGGATAAAAAGCCCGTTTGCTTTTATGAGGCGCAATTCGCTTTGAGGCTACCTTGGACCAGGCCCACCAGGGCCGCCCTTTCCTCGCCTATTTCTCATTTCTTCCTTGAAGGCCTCATATTTTTCCCATTGTTCACCGGTAAGTATATCCTTCATTTTCTCATCCTGCTCTTCCCTCACTTTCTGCATTTTTTCGCGCATGGCTTCAAAATCGCCCCCTCTTCCTTGTCCGCGCATCTTTTCCATATTTTCAAAATTTTCGATGGTAAGGTCGTAAACCTGTTTTTGCTGGCTTTTGTCCAAATCCAGCTCTTTTGCCAACCTTTCCACCTGGCGCTGTGCCATTTCCTTCGGGTCAAAATTCCCCGGGCCTCCTCCCGGGCCTCCGCCTCTGGGATCAAACTGTTGTTGTTGCTGGGAATTATTACTTCCCCTGTTACCGCACCCAACGGTAAAGCCAATAAATAAGACTGCAATAAAAAATAAGATCTTGTTCATGTAATTTAATTTTATATGAGTTAATGAATCTTGTAGTTACATTAAATTAAACCTGCATGTTGTTTAGCCTGCAAATTACAACTAATTTTAGATTGTTTTTTATCAAAAAAGTTTAATTGCGAGAGCTACAAATTGCCCGAGGACATACCATTTGTTTAGTGGGTGCGGTTTGCTGTATGCCAACTGGCCTAAAACAAAAAATTATACCAAGCGTATGCAACATTAAATTATTGTTGTCGTCATTAAACCAGAAATAAAAAAATTGGAAACATTATACAAAAACATACACCAGGATATAATCGATCAGTGCCGGCAGGGAAACGGACAAGCACAGTTCCGGTTGTATAAGTTGTATTATAAATCCATGTACAGTGTCAGTTTGCGGATACTTAACAACGAAATGGAGGCGGAAGATGTCATGCAGGAAGCGTTCCTGAAGGCTTTCAAGAAAATCGATACCTACAAAGGGGAAGTAAGTTTTGGAGCCTGGCTAAAAAAGATCGTAGTAAACCGTTCATTGGATGAATTAAAAAAAAGAAAGGTGCAGTTTGAGGAAGTAAGTGAAAAAAACTCACATGTTGTGGACTGCCAGCCTGATGGCAAACAAGTGGATTTGGCTTTAATAAAGAAGGCCATCCGCGAGCTGCCCGATGGTTACCGGGTAGTTTTAAGCCTTTATTTAATAGAGGGTTACGATCACGATGAAATCAGCCAGATACTGGGGATAAGCAATTCGGCCTCAAGGACACAGCTCCTACGGGCAAAGAATAAATTGAGGGAAAGCTTAAAAGGCAGAGAAATATTTTTATACAATTAAAAAATGAAGGGAAAGGACTACATAGAAGAAATTATTTTGAATAACCTGGAAGGCTTGGGCGACAACGAGCCGCCCGTAGGTCACCTGGATCGTTTTGAAGCCAAATTAAAGCTTCAAAATAAAAAAAAGAAGATAACCATGGACGTGGCATGGAAGGTTGCTGCGGCAGTCGTCTTTGTTCTTCTTGCGGCAAACCAAATTGTTATTTACCTTTCGCCCGGCAAAACCGGAAATGGTCCGACAAATAAGGGGGACAGTATTTCGCTGGCATCGGTTGCGCCCGAATATAGGGAAGTTGAATGTTATTATACAAATGCCATTGATGCCGGGCTGACCCAATGGGGATCGTTAAGCAACGATGGTTTTATCTCGGAAGAGGAACAGGGGATAATGGATGCGGAACTGGCTGATTTTAACAAGCAACTTGCAGGCTTACAGGAAGATTTGGCTTCCAATCCACACGATGAGCGGGTTATTAACGCAATGCTTGAATATTATCGTGCCAAACTTAATGTCATCAGCATGATAGTAAGCAAATTAGAAGAAGCAAAACAACAACAACAAAATACGGAAAATGAAAATGAAATTGAAATGTAAAAAACTCACTTATGCCCTCCTAAAGAGGGAGCTTAAGGGGATTTGTAAGTTATCGGCCCTTCTCTTTGCCTTGGGCATGTTTGCCACCGGGCTTAAGGCTGGGGCGGAAGAAAAAGTTAAGAAACTTCACCAGTCATGGACAATAAATAGTGTACAGGCTATGGATATTTCCAATAAATACGGGGATGTAATAATCAACGATTTTGGCGGCGACTCAATAACCATTGATGTGGAGGTTACCGTTGAAGCCCCCAACGAAAGAAAGGCCAACGAGTTGCTTGACCTGATTGATGTTGATTTTGGGAAAAGAGGGAGCACGGCAAGCGCAATAACAATAATTGACAACGACTTTAAGAGCCGCCAAAAATTCAATATCGACTACAGGGTGAACATCCCTTCGGGAAAGGACCTGATAATCTCAAATAAATACGGCAACACCATTGTAAACGAGTTGGGTGCAGATGGGGATTTCAATATCCAATATGGCAATTTTTCGGCAAACGGGTTAAATGCCCCACCAAACAGGGACATGAAACTTCAATTGGCTTACGGGAAGGCTGACATCGGTTCGGTAAGCAGCATGTTTGTCGAAGTAAAATACTCGACCATGAATATTGGTGAAGCCGGGGACATGGAAATTGAATCGAAATATTCTGTTTTGAACATTGAAGAAGCGAAGGTTGTGAAAATAGTATCGAAGTACGATACTTTTGATTTTGAGGAAATTGGCGATCTGTCTGCAAATACAAAATATAGCCACCTGAAAATTGAAGAATTAAAGAGGAGCATAGCGGTAGAATCTGATTACGGAGGGATAAGCGTTGATGAAGTGTCGGCAGGTTTTGGGTCGATTTCAATAAAAAACAGCTATGGGCGGATAAGGCTTGGGCTTGATGATGCCAGCTATTCATTGGACGCCAGTTGCGATTACTGCGATATTTTTTTCCCCGAAGACAGTTTTGCAGGCAACAGGATAAAAGATAACCATACCCAAACATTGCAAGGGAAAGTAGGCTCCGGCGAAAGCGGTACTGTTTATGTGAGAAGCCGTTACGGAGATATAAAGTTAAGATAGCCTCCGGCTTTATAACTGGCAGTGCATGTGCCTGGGCAAACAAATACAGTGGTTACCCCTTTTTTATAGTCGAGAAATAACCTAGCTTATATAAGTCGAAGCATTTTATATTCGGGTTTTTGCTTTTTAAGTTTTTTTCTAAAAAAGGATGGGACATTGCATAAAACAAACGGAGCAAAAAAGAAGGGATCCATTTTGAGACAGCAGTGTACCGGTTAAGGAAATAAACCTGGTTCGTAAAACCGCTGCTGTCTTTAACCACTTCCTCCGAGATGTATTTTAGGTTTTCAAGTGCTGATTTGCTTTTTCTAAGAAAAGTACCTGTGTCTTCCAACCCGGTGTGTTCTACCGGATTGTCGATATGTAAAATTTCAATACCGTTTTTGAACAAATCAAACCCAAGTACCGTATCCTCATGCCCGTAACTACGGACATCTTCCCGGAAATGGATTTTTTTAAAAATCTCCTTAGGTATTAAAAAATTGTTTGAGGTTATTATAAAACCTTTTTTGCTGTTCCGCTTTTCTGCCGGTATCGCTTCGCGTTCAGTGCCGTAGGTCCAACGTAATATCTTATCCTTTTCCAAAGGCTTTTCTGCCTGATAGGCAGTGCCTCCACACAAAACACAACATGGTTTGACATTTTCCAGAAAAACAGCGAGGTATCCGTTTTTTATAATCCTTGAATCAGCATCTATAAACAACAGGTTTTTATATTTCGAACCAAAACCCATCTTGTTCCGGATGGCTGCACGGCCAATATTTGTAGCCAGTTCAACGTAAACTACTTTCGGCAGTTTTTTTATTTCACGGTTAACTGCCCTGACAGTTTCATCCGATCCGTCATCGTAAACAAGGATCTCGTATAAAATATTTAACTCCTCTGCCTGCCTGGCAATTTGAGAAACCAAACCGTTTACCTCAATATTAAAAACAGGGATGTTTATTGATAACATACTTCATATTTCAACCGGGCTAAAATTAAAGCAAAATATTTTATTTTTGAAAATTAAATTTAGTTGTAATGCTAAAGTACTTTTTATCGGCACTATTGTTTGTAAATACAGTTTCTTTTGCCGGGAAATATAATATTGAAGTCAGGATAAATTCTGCGCCCAGGCAAAAGTTGGTCCTGGCCTATTATTTCCTCGGGAATGTTTATGGAAAGGACACGGTTGTGCTTGACGGAAACGGTGCAGGTGTTTTTACAGGAGATTCATTGCTCCCCCAAGGTTTGTACATGATATACCTTGATAACGAAAACCATTTTGATTTTTTGCTCGGGGCAGATCAGGTCCTTTCCCTCAAAAACGAAAAATTTTCATTTAATAAGCTGAAGGTAAAGGGGGCGGCAGAAACAGAAGAGTTTGAAAAATACCTGGTGTTTTTCAGGGATTTGCAAAAACAAAAAGCAAGGCTAAGGGAGGCCATGCAAAATACGGCAGCCAGGGGGGGGCAAGAAAAAATCAATAAGCAACAGGACGGGCTAACGGCAAAACTGCATAACTACAGGCAAAACATAAAAGAAAAATACCCCGGCACTTTCCTTTCTTGCTTCCTGCTGTCCAATTATGTGCCAACCCTGGACATATCAACATTGCCGGAAGAAGTCAGGGACAATGATTCTTTGCTTTTAATGGCCAGGTTTAATTACCAGAAAGAACATTACTGGGACAATTTCGACTACACAGACAAACGGATGCTCTACACCCCATTCTACAAAAAAAAACTGGAAAAATGGTTTACAAAAGTGTTGTGCCAAAATTACGATTCGGTAAAAGTGCCGGTCATGGATTTTATTGAGGATACACGCCCACACAAAAGGATTTTCCAATTTGTTGCTTCTTATTTCCTGAACAGCAGCATTAACAGCAATATTATGGGGATGGATGCACTGTTTGTTGATATTGCCAAAAGATATTACCTGCCTGGAGATGCCTTCTGGGCAAATAAGGAAACAATGGATAAAGTTAAAGAAAATGTCCTTTTTTTTGAAAATAACCTGATTGGCAATACTGCGCCCGGCCTCACCCTCGAAAACGTTGACGGGGGCTATTCCTGCCTTCACGAAATTGATGCAGCATATACAGTTATAATAATTTATGAACCCGGCTGTTCGCATTGTAATGCTTTTATCTCAGAATTTTACAAAGAAGTTTATTTGCCGTTCCGCGATAAGGGCTTGGAAGTGTATGCAATTTATTCGATGGGAGACAAAGACGAATGGGTCGGGTTTTTGACGGAACACAACCTGTACGATTGGGTTAATGTTTGGGACGAAAACAATGTTTCTGGCTTTAAAGTTTTGTACGATGCGCGCAAAACCCCGGTAACATATTTGCTCGACAAAGACAAGGAGATCGTGGCAAAAAAGTTGTCGGCAGGGCAGTTGCGAAGTTTTTTGGAAGATAAGTTGTAGTTTGGGAGATAGGGCATAGTAGCATCCCCCTCTATGAAAACGGCACTGCCGGATGGGTTAACCAAATGGGACCGACCGTTGCTATTTTTCCAAAACGGATAGCTGGGTTGGTTGATTTTTATTTGGAGGGATTTTAGCGTGAACACGGTGGCAAAAACGATGCTCCTGACCGAGGAACACCGTTCGGCAGCCAAGCTGTTCGATGAAAATCCTTGGAAATCATATTAGGGTTGCGCATCATCGAAGTCAGGGGGAATATGCCGTGCTAAGCGATTTTAAAGGCCACTGGTTTCCTTTTGTCCATTTACCGGTTGCCAAAGTGGTTTTGAAATAAAGCTTGTCAACTGGGATAGAAAGGGCACTTTTCTTTTAAGCACTGTTCTTCGTTTTGCTGAAAGAAACTGCATCCTATATTTTCTGGGATGTCTAGTTGTACTGCCATCCTTTCTTTTAAGAACCTGCCCGTTTCCTGTAAAGAAAGATAGGCTACGCGCTTGCAGCACCGGGGACCGCCATACTTGGCCATTGTTAAAAGAGAATGCCCAACCAATGAATTACATAAATCCCATTCAATTGAACTCAGGGGTGTTGCGCCTGTTATTGAGCTAATAAAGATGCCTGTACCCACTGCGGCTCCGCAACTGCCATGTGTGCCACAAAAACCCCCGGGGACTTTTTCTGCACGGTTTCTGGCTATTTTTAACCAGCCCGCCAGTTTTTTCTTTTTTTGTACAACTTTGCAGTAAGATGCCAAAAGTACGGCAGGGACTAAATAGTGGTGATCTGGGCAATGCATTTTAAATCCGGGGAATTTCATAAGGGCTTCAGCCATCTCGACCGGATTGCGCGATGCAGATGAAATGCAATATGTGTCGATAACGTCCCAAATATTTTTACCTTTACATGAACTGCAAACAAAATGATTGCCAGGACAGGAATAACCCGTTTGGACCTTATTTTTACAATACATACAGGTTTGCAGGACATTGCCCGGGATTAATCCTTCCCCACAATAAAAACATTCTTCATTATGACTTTCCATAATTTAAAATAAACGTTGAAAACACCGGTTATCATTTTCAATTATCCGGCCGGGGAAACCGGCCATTGGGCGGTACAATTGCAGGATAGGCCTAAGCTTTTAATTTGTTGAACGACTTTATTAAACAATAAAAGATTGAAAACAAACGGGGGCTGTAGGTATACAAAACGAGGATAGATGGTTTTCTATCCTCATTTTTATACATGGTATTTTAATCAAGTACTCTTAAAATTCGTCATTCACGGTAACAACCGTATTGTTATTGCCCAAATCAAGCCCTATACAGGCATAACTGCTCCTGTTTTCCAAGCTGTTTTCTCCCATTTTTTCCTTAGCCATTTCAATGGAGCGGAGACAATACCCTTTACTTGCCGTCAGGTTAGGTGCAGATGGTACAACAACCTTCAATATATCGTCAAATTCTTTGTTGAAAAGCGATACCAAGTGAGGATACAAAGATCCGCCACCGACCAGGTAAATTTTTTCCACATCATAAAAATCCTCATCGCTAATATTCCTGCGGATGGTAGGGGAAACAACCTCAGTATAATACCTCTCCAGTAAATTGTTTCGCATTTCGTTTAAATCCAGCCTTTTACGGCCAATGATCATATATCCACGTTGAAAAGCCCGTTCAAGTTGCTGTTCGGTAAGCATATTTATATAATAGTTTTTCTGGAGCTCGCTTTCTAAGAGTTTAATTGCATAAACAATACCACTCGCGCTGTATGTTGTACGGTAAACCAACCCTTCTGGCCTTGACAATGCTACCTCGCATGTGCCATAGCCAATACTTATAACTATGAAAGTCCCTTTTTCTTTTAACTCGCCATCCCTGATATACTTGACCGAGCCTTCCACTTCTGTCATAACATCAATGTCAGGTATTACAAAATCCACACTTTCCACCCCTTTGCTACCTAATGTGCGGGCATCGAAGTTAACTTTGTGGGATCCCTTGAAAAAATCAATAGCCCCATTACGATAAGGCTGATATGTTGTAAATGGGAAACCGGTTGTTACGACAAGGTTAGAATATGTCCCCTGGCTTGCAATTAACAAACCGGTCAATCCTATTAGCTGATAATCAATGTCATGTGCAGAACTGTTCAGGAATTTGTGAGGGGACAAGCCCTCTTTCAAGGCAAGATTTCCAACTATGTAATCTTTGCCTTTCATATCACAAATTTTAATACCGTCCAAAAAGTCCTCGGCAACTTTACCAAAATTCCTATAATTTTCTTCCAATACACTTGGGAAGATGAATGACTTTTCCATAATATTCTATATTTTGCTATTTAGTATAATTTAGTGCTATGTTGTCTGCCTAATTTTTCCGATTAATATAGATGAAGCTTTTGAGCCGTTATTTTCAACGGCCTTCTCTGCTCCGCCTTCTGGTTCACCGTTTTCGGCAGAAGATGACTTTTGTTCATTTTCGTTGTCCAATATAGCTTTATTTTCTTTACTATCATACTTTTTATTCATTTTAGTTGTTGCATTTTGACTTGTGCCCGGTTTATCTGCATTTTGTCCTTTTTCATCGCTGGTGATTATGCAATTACCATCAAAAAAAGCATGTTCCATTACATTCACGTGTTTGGTTTTTATATTTCCGATCAGCTTCCCCCCAGGTGCGATAATAAAGTCAGTGTCAGCAGTGAAATCGCCTTTGGCTTTGCCCTCTATTACGATGTGTTTGCCTCTTGCGTTGCCCTTCAGGTATCCCGACTTTCCTATAACCACTTTCCCTTTTGTGACCAAATCTCCAAAAAACTCACCGTCAAGCCTGAAATCATCTCCAGAGGTAATATCTCCCCTGAATTTTGTGCCGGCCCCGATTACTGTCAGGTTCTTAACGGCACTTTCCTTATTGTTTTTATCCTTACTTGATTTAAACATCCCCTCAATTTTATTTTTGCCAAAATTACATCAAACATTTAAAACAAGCCAGTAATATGGCAAATTTGGGTTAGAAAATTATTATTCTCCAATGGTATTTACAGACAAAAATAAAAACAAAATTTGAACATGTAAACAACATGGCAAATAAAAAAAATAAATGTTGTTACGGATTAATTATCCGTCCGCCTATTCATAATGCGGCTCAGGGTGAATATCGATCCCCTATATGTTTCGCCTGGATTAACTCTAAGTATTGGATAAAAACTCTCCAGGGCAGGTTGTGTGGACGCTTTGTCCCGATAATCTTTATTTCAACTGCCCGCAATACTGTTTTGCCCAGGTTGTACCCCTTAAATATCCAAGATCTTCCAAGAATTTTTCGGTTTTAACTAAAGTCTTTTGGAAATATTTTGGGCTGCGCCCGTAATTAAAAAAGCCGTGAGTTTGTTTGCCATAACCTTTTAGAACACATTTATTGCCTTCCTGTTTCATGGCTTGTTTAAACCGTACTACGTTCTCGTAGGGGACAGTTGTGTCGGCTTTGCCATGCATAATCAGTGTTGGGGGCAGCCCCTTTGAGATGTTATGCACAGGAGAAAGTTTAAATTCACGCCCGTCCATCTTCTCCTGCCCATATCCTTTTTTCCCGGTATCTACCACAGGGTTAAAAAGCACCAATGCGTTGGGGACAGGAGAAACAGATATGTCATCGCTTGTTTCGTTTATATTTTTTATTATTGCCGTGCATGCGGCAAGGTGGCCTCCTGCCGAACCGCCACCTGCAACGATCCTGCCTGTGTCAATCCCCAGTTCATTACCATGTAACCTTAAGTACCTCATGGCAGAACGCGCATCTTTCACACTTTCAAAGGGTGTGGTATTATGGCGGTTCTTGGTACGATAATCAGGGCAAACGGCAACAACCCCCCGCGAAGCAAGATATTCAGCCTGTAGCCGAAAGTGCCCGGGGTCGCCACTTACCCATCCACCGCCGAAGAACAACACAATGGCGGGGATTTTAAAAACGTGTAACCCTGTTGGGCGGTAAACCACCATTTTAAGCTGATGCCCATCTATTTCTTTATAGGTTAGCTCCGACTTTTCTATGTCGAAATGTTGTGCCTGTAGTTGAAAGGTAGTGAAAAAAAGAACAGTAAGCAGGGTTGAAATCAATTTCTTCATTTTATTGTTCAGTTATTAATGCTAAATTATACTCTCGTCCAATAACGAAAAATATAAAGGCGCTTTTTCTTATCAGGCTGTAATATTACACATTAATCACGATTAAAAAAAAGGAGTTGTGTATATTTACAGGCTTAAAAAATGTTTGTACGGTTTGATTGAATTTGGGATAAAATACTGGTTACTGTTTCTCATGCTGATAATTACCGCCTCAGCAGGAGTGGCGTTTGTCCTTTATTATAAAAATAGGGACAATATGGAATTATCTGACAAACAGGTATATATATTGGCTGCCTGCCGTTTTTGGGCAGTGTCCCTTGTTGCTTTCCTGTTGTTGTCGCCTTTTATAAAAAACCTTAAAAAAATTGTCCAGGACCCTTTGATTATTGTGGCTTGGGACAATTCTTCCTCTATGGTTTCTATGCCCGATCCAATGCTGGTAAAAAATGAGATTGACGAGATTGGGCATCAAATTTCAGACAGATTGGGACACTCATATAACATTGTCAATTATTCTTTTGGCGAAAACACCAAGTTGAACAGTGCCCCAGATTTTTCGGAAAAGAAATCGGATTACAGCGGATTAATTTCGTCAATTAACAACAATCATTTTAATGAAAATATCGGCGCAGTAATTATTGTTGGCGACGGGATTTACAACTGCGGGAAAAACCCGGTTTACATGGCCAGCGAAATAGGCTATCCGGTTTACGCCATTGGTGTGGGGGACACACTGGAGGCTACAGATGCAAGGATAGAAAATATAAGGGCGAACAGGACAGCCTTTTCGGGGAACCGTTTCCCTGTAGAAATCGAAACCTATTTCTCTAAATTAAAAAACATACCATTGAAACTGTCCATTTATAATGGCAAGACCAAAGTTGACGAAGCAATCATTACCCCGGCAAACGATGATTATTTCACGGCACACGAATTTATACTTGAGGCAGGAGATCCTGGATTAAAGCATTTATATGTGCAAGTAGGATATGCTAAAAACGAACGGAACACCGCCAATAACCGTGCAGAATTTGTAATCAATGTATTGGCAAACAAACAAAAAATCCTTATCCTTTCAGATGGCCCCCACCCCGATATTGGCGCAATAAAAAACACGCTTGATTTGCAGCAAACTTACGATGTTTCGGTCTTCACGGAAGAGCCTTACCCCGACAATCTTAAAGATTTTAACCTGATAATCCTCAATCAGTTGCCCTCTTCGTCTAAATCGGCAGCAACAATCCTTGGCAAGGCTGGGCAAAACCGCTTGCCGGTACTGTTTATTGTTGGTGACAAGACTTTTTTGCCGCAACTAAACGCACTGGGGCAGGGCGCAAAGATAAGCCAGCTGGCCGGCTCCGCTGAAGAAGTGCAGGCTACCGTAAACCCTGGCTACCGTATTTTTACTTTGAGCGAAGAATTGAACGAAATAGTGAGGCGGTTCCCCCCTTTGTATTCCCCATTTGCCGACTATCAATTGGATCCTGGCTTCTCAATACTGTTTTATCAAAAGATCAAAAATATAGAAACAGGGAAACCATTAATTGCCACAGGGAATATTAACGGCAACAAAACAGGGTTCATTTTTGGGGAAGGGATTTGGCGCTGGAGGCTTTACAATTATTATTTTGAGCAAGGGCAGGACCAATTCAACGAACTAATAAACCAACTTGTGCAGTACCTGGCCCTTCGCGAAAACGAAGACAATTTCATTATAGATTTCCAGCCGGTTTATTCTGAAACGGAGGAAGTAACCTTTAAGGGGGAAGTATATAATGAATCTTATGAAAAGATTACTTCGGAGGAAGTAAAGATTATATTGACAAACGAAGCGGGAGAGGAACTTAGTTTTACTTTTGACGGACAAGGCGATAATTACTTTCTAAATGCGGGCTACCTCCCGAAGGGGGATTATGCCTTTAATGCCGAAGTTACCGTGGGGAAAGAAAAATTCACCGAATCTGGGAATTTTACCGTTATTGCAGTAAATATTGAAAACACGTTAAGCAAGGCTAACCACAAAGCCTTGTTCCAACTGGCCGGTGTTAGCGGCGGAAAGTTTTACCTGCCGGGGCAAACGGCACAAATGATTGACGACATTAAAGGCAACCGTGGGGTAAAACCATCTGTCTATTTTAGGGAGATGGTAAACGAACTGTTGAACCTGCGGTGGCTTTTTGCAGTTGTACTCTTCCTTTTGGGCATGGAATGGTTTTTGAGGAAATTTTGGGGTATTTATTAAAGGTTTCATAAACATGGAACAGGTATTGAAAAAAACGCTATTTATATTACTGGCAATCATTTTTGCCTCGTGTGTTACTACACAAACCCTGACGATTGAAGTCCCTCAGCCGGCAGAAAAAGAGCTTCCGCCCAATATTAAAAGTTTGTTATTGGTAAACCGCACAGTTGATAATAAATACCAGGATTTAACGACAGATTCCCTCCAAATGATTTTTTATGGGAAACAGTTTAACCTTGACACGGTAATTTACGACCTACAAGCTGTAGATACCACGCTAAAAGCACTGGGCGAACTTTTATATGAGTCGGAAAGGTACGATTATGTAATTCCCGCCGACCGTTTTCTCAATTTAAGGGAAAATACTTTTTTGGGTTACGAGATGACGTGGGACGAGGTGAAAGGATTGTGCGAAACATATAATACTGATGCCGTTTTGTCAATGGATTTTTATAAAACCGGGGTACAAACCGCTTACAGCCGCGAAACTTTTTACGATCCGTTTAGTGATAATTATTATAGGGGATCGGTTGCCCAAATGCAAGTGAATTATATGGCCATGTTCAGGATATATGAACCTGGGGACGAAAAAGTTTTAGTCCGGGAATTTATCCGCGACACATTGATATGGGAGGGTGCAGATATCGATGCAAGACAGCTCTTTGGGCATTTTACCCCGGTAAAACAGGCACTTTCCGAAGCAGGCATCGCTGCAGCGCTTGACTTTTCGGATAAAATAGCCACAGGCTGGAGGCAAGAACAACGAAGTTACTTTTCTTCAGGCCCCGATGAGCTTAAACGCGGGGCTGGCCTGGCTAAGAGCGGGGATTGGGGAGCAGCCATAGCTGAATGGAAAAAATTTGAAACGAATACCGGTTCAAAGTCGTTAAAAAGTAAAGCCAGCTTTAATATTGCTGTTGGCTACGAAATTTTGGGCAACCTAGATCAGGCAGTGTCGTGGGCGCTGAAATCATACGAAACCATGTACCGGCAACAAACTTATGCCTATCTGGAAACCTTGAAAAAAAGGAAAAAGGAACTTAAAAAATAGGGTCATGAAACAAATCATTTTAATAGCCTTTGCAATTGCAATATTCTACTCGTGTACTGTATATAAAGAATACCCGATTGATATTTATAAACCTGGCGAAATTTCAATCCCTCCCGGCACTAAAAGTGCAGTTTTGATTTACAGGAATTTTAAATATCCGGGCGATACGCTACAACAATATTATAAAGAAAACTATAGGTTGAAAAAAGCCCGTAGCAACCCCATAAAACTCGACAGTGTTTTGGTAACCTCTTGTTTAAGGGAATTGGCAAAAAATTTAAAAACAAAAAATACTTTTGAGGACATTAAGATACTTCCGTACAGCGCATTTAAAAGGCATTATGGTAACAAACTGCCCTCACTGGATTTAGGGCTGGTCAACAAAATCAGCCAGACAACCCAAGCCGATCTGGTCATTTCTCTCGAAACATTCTCTTATTTCTTTTCAGAATACAAGGAAAATTACAGCACACAAAAATCTAACGAAGTAATAACGGCAAACGTTTGGGCTGTATTCGATCCTGTAAATGAAAAAATAATAGAACGCAAAGCATTAATAGATACGGTTTTTTGGAACAAGTACGATGAAAATGGCAACATAAATAAAAATTACCGCTTGCCAGCCCGAGAAACCGCATTAAGGATTGCTTCGCAGTTAAGTGGCGAAAATTATGCAAAACGCTTTAATGCCTCATGGCAGACTGTAAAGAGGATGTACTCAGTCCCCCCGCTCCCTGATTTTGAACAAGCTTCATACTTTGTGGGCAAGGGTGAATGGGACAAAGCCATTCAATTATGGGAAGAATATGCTACCGACAAAAATGGGAAACTGGCCATAAGCGCGCGCTATAACCTGGCATTGGCTTACGAAATGAAAGATGACATTGAAATGGCATCGCAATGGGTAAATGCAGCAAAAAACATGGCCTTACAGTACCGCAACAAAGAAGATTTGAAAATGATAATTGCATACGAGAAAAAATTGGAGCAAAGGAAAAAAGATATGGACAAACTTAATAGTCCGTATAAATATTAGAAGACCTAAAACAACAGTCAAAAAAAACTCCAATAATGTCAAAAAACTGCTGAACAGCGTAAACAACGTTTAAGCCGCCCTTTCTTTGTTTTCAATTTTTTTATTTACGGTCTTGGAGCCCCTGTAAAATAAAAAAGATTGCTTTATTACACCAAGCTATTTTTATGATTTGTCAAAACCTTTTTGTAACTTTTATTAGTTATACTATTAATAATTTGTAATGAAACTATTGCTCGAAAACATAAAAGAGCTTGTCCAGGTAGAAGAAAACCCGGCAGCATTCAGGGCAGGCCGCAATATGGCATATGTCAGCACCATAAAAAATGCTTTCGTAATTATCCGCGATGAGATTATAGAAGCGTTTGGTCCGATGCGGCAGTTGAAAGATGTATACTGTGACGATGATCTGCTGGTAGAAATAGACTGTTCGGGCAGGCTGGTTTATCCCTGTTTTTGCGATTCGCACACGCATTTGGTTTATCCCTGCCCGCGCGAGAAAGAATTTGTCGACCGCATCAAAGGACTGACTTACGAAGAAATTGCCCGAAGGGGCGGCGGGATACTGAACTCGGCAGGACAAATGCACGAAGCAACAGAAACAGAGCTGTACAACGGTTCAATGGAGCGTATTGTTGAGATTATGAAAATGGGCACCGGTGCCGTTGAAATTAAAAGCGGTTACGGGTTGAATACCGAAGACGAACTTAAAATGCTCCGTGTAATCCGTTGGATAAAAGAAACCGCCCCTATATGTGTACGGGCAACATTTTTTGGCGCACACGCCATCCCGTTGCAATACAAAAACAACCCAAGAAAATATGTCGACATTATTATTAATGAAATGATCCCGCAGGTAGCGGCAGAAGAACTGGCCGATTTTATCGATGTGTTTTGCGGCCAGTTTTTTTTCTCGCTTGAAGACACCGAACGTATTTTAATGGCTGGGATAAAATATGGACTACGGCCAAAAATACATGCCAACGTAGACCTTCCCGGCGGTGTAAAGGTTGGCGTAAAGTATGATGCCCTTTCTGTAGACCACCTCGAATCTGTTGGGGAAGATGAAATAGCAACGTTAAAAGGTTCGGAAACCATGCCCACCCTCTTGCCCGGCACGGCATTCTTTCTGGGGATAAAAACACCGTCCGTTCGCGAAATGATCGACGCAGGACTCCCCGTTGCGTTGGCCTCCGGTTATAACCCGGCATCGTCGCCAAGCGGGAATATGAGCCTGGTTTCGGCAATGGGCTGCATAAAATATAGAATGCTGCCCGAAGAAGTAATCAATGCCACCACCATAAATTCGGCATATGCCATGGGCATTAGCGACAGTTATGGCAGTATTGCCAGTGGAAAGGTTGCCAATCTGTTTATTACGTCCGAAATGCCGGGGATAGAGTATTTGCCTTATGCTTATGGCTCAAACTTGGTAGAAACCGTAATATTAAACGGAGAAGTACAATCTTTCTGAGCCCTCTGCAAAAAATCATAAACTAAAATTTTAAATACCCCTGTTTTAGTTTTGCTGTTTTTTTAACCGCAAAGCAACACCTGTTTTTCGCAAAATAGCACAAAGGGAATGTACATTGAAAAAATATTTAAGTATATCTTGTATTGTGCTTTTAGGGTACATGCCGAATCAGGCCCCTGGCTATTTTAAAGTGCTTATGGAGAGTTGATTAAGTGTATTGAATTTTTGTTGGAATAAAATTGGTTAAAGGATTAAATGAGGCTTGCCTTGCTCAAATAATAACCTAACAGAAACTTGCGGAATGCAAACTTGGGCTACTGGTAAATTTTAATGTAATTTTATAACCTCTGGTTTTTTTTTGGTGCTGGCCATTGAAAACCTTTGCGGTAAAAAAAATAAGCGTATGAAAAAAATAATAGAATGCGTGCCTAATTTTTCTGAAGGGCGCGATTTAAGTATAATAAAGGAAATTACCGATGCCATTGAAAGTGTGCCTGAAATAAATTTGCTCAATGTAGATCCGGGCAAGGCAACCAACCGTACAGTGGTAACATTTGTAGGATCGCCCAATGATGTGACAGAGGCAGCTTTCCGTGGGATTAAAAAGGCTGCCGAAGTTATCGACATGCGCAAGCACAAAGGGGAACACCCGCGTTTTGGAGCCACCGATGTTTGCCCGTTAGTCCCCGTTGCCAATGTTGCCATGGACGAAGCCGTTGAGTATGCAAGGCAACTGGCGGAAAGGGTCGGAAAAGAACTGGCGATCCCTGTATTTTGTTATGAATTTGCTGCTTTTAATGAAGAACGGAAAAGCCTGGCCAATTGCCGTTCGGGAGAGTATGAAGGCCTAAAGGATCGTATCTCTGCTGAAAGGTGGAAACCCGACTTTGGACCGGGCGAATGGAACGAACGCGTTGCCCAAAGCGGGGCCTCTGCAATAGGTGCCCGGAATTTCCTGGTAGCTTATAATGTAAACCTGAACACCACCTCAACCCGCAGTGCCAATGCCATTGCTTTTGACATACGCGAAGCCGGACGTGTAAAACGCGAAGGGAATACGCTTACAGGAAAAATTATAAAAGGTGAAAATGGCGAGCCGATACGTATCCCCGGGAGTTTAAAAAAAACACGGGCGATAGGCTGGTACATCGAAGAATACGGTATCGCCCAAGTTTCAATAAACCTTACCGATATTACCGTGACTCCCGTACATGTAGCCTTTGATGAAGTTTGTGGGCGCGCCCGTGAACGCGGCCTGCGGGTAACAGGATCGGAGTTGGTCGGATTAATACCTTTACAGGCTATGCTTGATGCCGGAAGATATTTCCTAGGCAAACAACAACACCCGACAATGGTTTCAGATGAAGAGCTAATAAAAATTGCCATAAAATCGCTTGGCTTAGACGATCTTGCCCCTTTCGACCCGAAGAAAAAAATTATTGAATACGTAATAGGCAATTAAACCGTAGGCAAATATCCCCTGAGTGTTGCGTTTACTTTGCCAGTTGAGAACCTTCTTCTACAATAATGTCCAGCCAACGTGGGAAATCGGCTCCAAGTCCATCTTTCCCTGCTGTCAGTAATTTATTGCCTTTGCCATCCAGCCCGCATATAAATATTTCGCCCCTGCTCGCGACCTTTGCCGAAGTATATGCAAGTTTTTTACCATCAGGCGACACAACTCCCCTGAAATCCCACTTTCCTTCCTCGTATCTGGTTACAGGGATCTCTTTGCCCGAAAAAGGGTCGAGCAATACAATCGAACACCCTCCTTTCGCACTTTCCGGGCTAAATACATTTTCCAGGTGATTCCCCCGTTCAGGCCTAAAATCGGCATCGTGATGGGCACCTTCCGATAATTTTGAATAAATAAGGTATTTGCCGTCAGGTGTCCATGATGTTATATTTGACCCGCCCCCTCGATGCTCTTGTGTGCCATAGGACGTGCCAAAGTATTGTGACTGGCCAGTGGTTACCACCCGGTGTTCACTTCCATCGGGACGCCCAATACATAAATCGGCATAATGGTGCGATTGCTCTTTCCTGGTATCGCAATCCAGGAAGGCAAGCCATTTGTCGCCAGGGCTCCAGTGAGGACCAAAAAACAAATGCCCATCGCCCCCTGCTACATGTTTCCGGTCTTTGCCATCCATGCCCACTGTTTTTATGCTATATCCCTCTGATGCCAGATGGAGGGCAATGCGGGTTTCGCTGTGGTTTACCTGTACCCCATATACAAATTCGTCCTCCCCCGAAAGCAACTTCCATTCGTTACCGTCCAAGTCGGCAAGGTATAAAGGCTGGTGCTTGTTGCCTTCTATGCTTACACTGCAAAGCATATGTTTACCATCAGACAGGAGGCTTGAGCAAAAAACCTGATTTGCCGGGCGCCCTTTTGTTATCAATTCGGTAAGTTCCCCTGTGGAGAGATTGTACTTCCATAGCCTGTTAGATAACTGTCCTGTAACCGTGGCTGTTGTACTGTAATTTTCGCAACTCGTCAAAATGCAGTGCTGTTTATCCGGGAAAACAGGTCCCAGCCCAGTCCAATGCATACCTTCTTTCTCGGGCAGTTGCAGGTAATGCTCGTTTGAGCCATCTTCATTAATAAACCCGGCACCACCACCAACAGGACTGAAGGTGACGACCTTCTTGCTAATCATTTTCACTTGCTTTGATTTTTGTTTTGGGCCAGAAGATGTTTGGCAAGCCATCAACAAAAAGGATAAAGCCAATAATTGTAATGCTATTTTCATAACTGTTTATGTTTTATAAGATTATTTAACCATTCCACAACAACATCTTGCTGGTCTTTCTGAAACCGGCAAATATCATCTGGACACATCAATAATTTCTTTGGATGAAGATTCATTTTTCGGGCGGAGCGTAGCTAAAGGCGGATCAAGCACCAGATAGCCGTCCCTGTGCACAATGCCTAATTCTTTATCTATCTGCTGTTCAACCGGGTCGGGCATGGTAAGCCCCAAGCGTTTCCGCACCTCCCTGCGCAACCACCAATAACCGGAGTTCCACGAATAAAGGTGATGCCCGTGAGGTTTCCCGTTTACGGTACTAATAGATTCATGAAAAGCTGGCATAAAGGCAAGTTCTTTTTTTAACCTCCATATCAATTGTTTGTCAACCCATCCTTTGTCCATGCCATGAACGAGCCCATCTAAATAATTGGCTGCATCGTTTAAAAACCACGATCCGCCGTAAGTGTAAACCCCGCTATGCCCATCCAGCAAATCGCCATTTGCCTTTGAAATGACACGCATACCATACGGGGACTGTACCCGCATTGTTGTCTCAAGGTGAGTACTTACCATGTTGTCGGGCAATAATTTTAGTCCAAAAACAACATAAGTCAGCAATTCTCCATATAATCCATCCTGACCAATGTGATCCTGCTGCATAAGGCTGGAAGCCATGTAGCCCCCCTGTTTATTAAAAATACGCTGGTATCCGGCTATAGCTTTTTCTATATCTTCCCCCGTAACAGGAAAGCCAAGTTCTTTGGCAGCCATTAGTGCCCCGCAATGAAACCCCTGGTTCGAAGAAGGGGCATCTCCATCTTTGTAGTCCAACTGATCATGGTAGGTCTTGTAACATTCCTTGTCATGATGCAGGCGCGGGGGGATGTACAGCCCATCAACCTCGTGTTCCCGTATAAAACGATATGCGCGCCCAACAGTACGCATATCAGGAATACCGCCAGCCCTTTTGACCAATACCGCCCAGATGAGGTAATACTGGGCATTGTCCTCATAATTCAGCCGGTCGTAAAATACCGCATCAAAAGAGGCTTTATCATAAAACATGTCATCCAGCCCCCTGCTCATATAAAAACCGTCAGTAACCCATTGTTTCCAACCATAACCGATACCGGAGATAAAAAGATAATCGCTTTCTGGGCGCAAGATGTTACGCCGTAACAATAAATATGAGGTATTTCTTAAAATCGCCTCAATACCCGAATTATTAAAGCCTTTTGCATTTGCCAAGGCTAAATGGGCCGAAAGCTGCACATCGTATAGCGATTTTACATCAGAAGAAAATATCCATGTTTTCCATTCCTGAGTTTCACCCATTTCGATGTGTTGCCAACCATCGAATTCGGCTCTGTAAACACTGGTGGCATCAGTGTTAAAAGGAAATACGATTGTCCGTTTTGCCGAACCATCTCCATTACATAACGAAAGGATATTATTATCCCTGTCGAAACCCATAAAACAACGGTTTTCCCAGATGCCAGGCGAATCGCCAACTATCCCGTAAAGTTTATTGCCGCTACGGTTGCCCAGAAATGGAAATGTCTGCCAGCCTTTTTTCCCCTCAAACTCAGGACCTGAACAACTTGGCGTATATTTTTTTGAAGCACTTTCTTCTCCCTGAAATGAATAAAACTCACCATTTTCTGTCGTCTTCCATCCAAAATCAATAAAATACCTTTGGTCAGAAGTAGCTGTAACCTTAACAACCCGTTCTATTAGCCCAGAGGTAATTATTCGGTAAGAATCAGCTATTTCCAACCCTTCGGAACGCCCGCCCGTAAGGCTTAATATCCCTTTTTTTTCAGAATGCTTTTCAAATTTAACTACCGTTTTACCTGATGGTTGGGTTACCAGTAGCCCGCCATTATTCTCCAATGAAGAAAAAACAACATCGTTGTTGTCTGAAATTTGTGTATATAAACCGTCCTGGCCGGAGAGAACAACCGGACGGATTTGGGCAACAGCCAGAAATGGCATTAACAAAATGCAAATAGATACCAGACGATAATATTTAAACCCAACTTTTTCCCCGGAATTTGAACTTTTCATTTATTCTTTTTTTTAGCTAAACAACAGTTATTTGAAAACAATTTTACCATAACACATTTGATTTGGGACGGAATTTTCACAAGAAATAACGATTCAATGTTATAAGGTTACAATTCTACTTTTACCACATCGTCCATATCTGTGCGTAATAGCGGGTCAATAATTCTTCGATCTGCCGCAGGGTAAACGCAAAAAACTCCTCAAATGAATGACGGCTCGCAATTGCATCTGTAACGGGGGGACGTCCCTCCTCGTGTTGGCATCGAACTCATTTGGGTGAATGTACCCAGGGTAATGCCAGTCGCGCGGCGAAAAGTAGAACCCAAAATTTAACCCATTTTTACGGCTCATAATTTTTGGGGTTAAATTTTGGGGCAAAAGCATAATATTTGTCAGGGGGCGAAAATCTCCCGCCGTATATATAATTGGCAATCATGTCCCATGATGGTTGGGCACCAGCCACACTGTGAATGCCCCAGTGCATAAAAAACCCCAGTGATGCCCCCGTGAACCATTGGGCATCGGGGTAGTTGTTTGGGATCGTTACCTTTTGACCAGCAAAGCTTTGACCAAGCTCATTGTATTTTTCAACATCATCAGGGTCAATCTTATATGATTCGGGGTAAACCCCAAACTGGGCATAAGCAATGTTCATCGACAGGATAAAAACAGTAATAGCACAAATAAATTTTTTCATAACATTATGGTTATATTTCATGTAAAAATCGGTAGTTTAATTATAATCTACCCCCCATTGCTGGTTAGGGGTTGCCCCCATATATAAAACTAACTGCCCGCCTGAAATAATATTCTCAAAATCCAAATAGCATTTGTTGTATGCCTGTCCGTTTAATTCTGCTTTTTGGATGTAAATATTTTCAGGTGAATTATTCTTTGTTTCAATTATAAAATTTCCCCCTTTGGCATAAGCCTGGCCAAGTTTGAAAGTTATTTTGCTGAACACAGGGCTTGTTATTTCAAACCTGGTTTCGCCCGGGCATACCGGATGTATTCCTGATGCAGCCAACACATACCAGGCCGACATTTGCCCTACGTCTTCATTCCCAACCAGTCCTTCCACCTTGTTATGATATGCCCTGGAACAAATTTCACGTGTCCATTTTTGGGTAAGCCATGGCGATTTAAGCCGATTGAACAAAAATGCCACATGGTGTACCACTTCATTGGCATGGTTGTAATAATCATTCCAAAGCATGTTTTCAGGCATGTTTTCAAAAAACGAGTTGAGGTCGCCGACTGTTTTATCTTTTCCCCCATTAATCCTACCATGCCCTGGACATCGTGAGGGACAAACCAACCTTGTTGGTAAGGGTTACTTTCAACGCAGCCGTAACCATGTGCCAGCTTCCCCTTTTCAGGCCATTCTCCCCATGTGCCATCGATTTTTTTTAACCTAAACCAGTTAACGGAGCTGTCGAAAATATTGCGGTAACTCTGTGCCTTTTCCCCGTATAGTTTTTCATCATCAGATTTGCCCAAGAAATGGGCCAGTCGCGACATGCACCAATAAATGGATTAACATAACCTGCCGGTTTTTTATGGTCGGAACAAGCAAACGAAAAATAAAGGAGCAGAAGTATTATATTCTTCTTCTTCATTGGAGGTAATCCCTATTTAAGCCCGGTTAAATCGGACTGGACACTTATCTTTCCGCCACCTTCGATGATTTTTGCAGAGAAATTTTCTCCTAGTTCAAAATTCGACGATGTTTTCAGTTCAACTATTTTCCCTTCTGCCGTATTGTGCAGCAACACCATCTCCCCTTTTTGGTCGAAGATACAACCATGGATATTAATGCAGGTTTTAAAGAAGTCTGGGATAATATTATCCTTTAGATATTCAGGAAGTATTTCATTGCCAAATATCCTAAACCCTGTATTTTTTAACCTTGAATTTGTAATTGTAATCATATTTACCGGCGATGAAATATAAACCAAAGGGATATTTTTGTCATACAATACCTTAATATTATCCATAATAATATTTTCTTGCACAGGCATTTCTGCCCCGGGGTAATACGAACGGTTGTAGCGTCCCTTGTTAAACTCAATGGAGAAAGGCACCCTGGGTTTTTCAAGCTGAATGTTCCTGAAAACAACATTTCTTACCCCGCCGGTATACGATATTGTCTCCTGTGTCATTACCCATGTTATGCCATCAAGTACTTTTGTGCCGCTCTCAAAATCGGGCTTGGTTACTGATTCATAAAGAGTACCATCAGGATCCATTTTTACGCGGTAAATTTTCCCGTTAGAAACCACGGCATCAGATTGTTGGACTTTCATCCCTTTTTTCCAGTCGATCCAGCCACCTGCCAACAAACGGCAAAAATAGCCCACTGTTTTTTCTTGGTCTAAATCATAACAGTTTTCGATAATCCCATCCTCGATCCAACCTAACTCAGGGTTTCCGGTCGAATAATCCTGGCCATTTAAAGCTATCGCATCGTCGAATGTTTGAAAAACCCCATCCCTGATTGTAAAACGCCTGCCCGGGCCAAAATGTATCCCGTCTTTCTGCCCTTTTATTATCACATCTTCGATTATCACATCCTCAAAGCGGCTAATGTGTATGCAATATTGACAACCGGATAGGTCAAAACAACGGAAACCCTTTATCTTTAGGTCTTTTACATAATAAAAGCCGACTACTCCCCGAAGTCCTAAGATTAGATCGGAACAGTTATCAACCCCGTTGACAATAACATGTAAGCCTTCAACTGAGATATTTTCATTGTAAGTTTTTGTAAGCGCACCCTTGTTTAGTATAATTTGTGCAAATGCCCCATGTTCATTTTCTTTTTTTAGATAAACCCCTTTGCCAAAAATAAGGCTGGTATTACTTCCGACATATAGGGTCGATGCTATTTTATAAGTCCCAGGTTCGGATACAAATATCGTCCCTCCTTGGTCAAGTGCTTTTTGCAATGCAGCTACATTCTCTTTGCCTGTTGCACTTGGAGAAAACCCATGAACTTTGGCATTGGTGGCCACATATGTTGCCATGTTTTGATCCGTTCCTGTTGGTTTTGGGTTTTTCTTTGCCAAAGTAGGGGCACCTACTGTCAAGGCGGCTAATAATATTAAAATTCTTGTTTTCATAAAACGCATTAAATTTTTTAGGTGTAATTAAATATATTTATTTTATTATTAATGAGGCTTTTGTGCTATTAAAGTAAGGGATGGTCAGTTGAAAGCATTTAGAATTAGCCTCCACTTCGAGCTTTATGATATTTTCATCCTCGGAAATTATTTTTGCTTTAACTTTTTGTGTACCCTTTTCTGAAGGGAAAAGTACCCATACAAAAGTGGCATTGCCGTTTATTTCAGCCGAATAAATACTAGTGGTATTTGGGAAGTACACGTTGTATTCGGGGCTGTACCATCCCTGTATTGTTGGCTTTTCCTGTCCCTTGACCAGTTTAAGCCCTAATTTTTGTTTACCTGCGGGTATAATGGACAGGTTACCTTTGTCGTTATTTGTTTTTACTACCAGTTTTTCTTTTTCAACGACACAACCGGGGTGCCAATGCCATAAGGCATCAATTTTTCGTGGTTTATCAGTTAATATCCTGTCCGCTATCACCCAAAACTCACCACGCACGTAAAATAGCGAACGGTTATGCTCAACATTCCCTGTTTGCTCAATAAAACTATCAAAAGAGCCACAGGCAAAATCAAATTCTTTGTCAATTTTGTATGAACCTGACGATAATGGTTCAGTGGCCAATTTCGGGCCAGGCATTTGCCCATTGCCATCAATTAGCAAAACATTATGGCTTTCGCTGCCACGGGCATACTTTCCAAACTTATCACGGACAGCCCCTGTGTAAGCGAACCGCCCCCCGTCAACCAGCAAATCACGGCCATAGGCAGATATAGAAACATGTAATTTGTCGTTATGCTGGTGCCCTCTGCCCCAGGGGCCTATATCGAAAAATGACCAATGTGCATCGTAATCAAACCCACTACGGGATATTAACTGCCCTGCCCATGGAAACATAAACGATGCCTGTGATGGTTTTATTCCCGATTCCCCATTGGTCGCGATATACTCCCACTCTTTGTTATCGTACTTTTTGGAAGAGTTTAAAATTGTTGGGCGAAGGTTGTCCCTATCTCCATCGTTGTTTAAAACACCTGCACCGTCAGGGCGCATAACACAGGCAGTATATGCATGCATTTTTTCCAGTGTCTGGTTGTAAAAATCGGGCATTTCCCTGTTTGCCTCTTTGCATATATCCTTAAAAGATCCGAAACTATACCGTGCCACACTATGGTAATGAGAAGTTAACTCCGTTTGTACACCATCGGGGTAAATTTGTTTTTTCATGCTTTCCTGCATGACCCTGACGCTATAATCAAACCATTCTGCAGACTCCTTATATTCTGGGAATTTTGTTGCAACATTGGCAAGGGCTTTTAATTCCATTGTTAGCCAATTCCCCTCTTCATGAAAATTACGGCTATAATGTGCGTGGTCGGGCAAACTGCTTAAGATGAGGAGTTTTGCTGCCGGCGATATATATTTGTTGTTTAGCGAGTTGTAGAAAATGTGTGTCCAGCAGTTTATTCTTGCGGCAACTTCCAACCCGCGCCAAATTGAACCATTGCCTTTAGCCTCGGGATAGGGCATGGAGGCGATTACAAAATCTCTTAAAAACAAATCAACATATTTGGCATATTTAGGGTTGCCGGTTGAACGGTATGTCGAGAAAACATGCCCAAGTTGGGAATGCCGGTTCGATAGCCATGCCCATTCTTCATCATCCTTTGGCCCTTTATAATACCAGTCTCTATGCCCGTTAGCCAGGTATGGCAACTGCCCCCTTACATTCTGTATGACAAATACATTATTTAAAATAGTGTCAGCCAATGCATCTGTTTTGTCAGATGTTTCAGGCTGGCCCATCTCTCCGGTTTTATCCTTAAAATATTCTAATAAATAGTTACAGGCAACAACAAGATCGCCCTTTGAATTTGCAGCCTTTATCTTTTCCATTCCTGGATAGCTGAGGTTAAAATCAGCCAGCATTTTTTTTACAACACCTGGATAAGTTTCACATAGGGCCTCAACATCACTAACTTCTTTCCATTTGTCCCGGGCATTCAAATTTGTTAAGCCAATAAATACAAACAGGGATATTGTAAGAAATTTTATTTTCATATTTTTAATTTTAATGGTTAGTTGCCTTTTTGTTTATTGTTGGTTTACTGTTACTTGGAACAGTTCATCTTCTACCTGTATATCTCCGCCGGCAATATTAAAATAGGTCGAAGTACCCTCCGGATCGGGAAATTCAGTGAGCAATAGTTCCATATCATGTTCTTCGTCGCACATCCCCCAGCCTTTCTTCCATGCACCTATTTTGCATATCATGCCATTTTTTTGCAACCCTGCTTCATCAGCAGAAAGTAACTGCACGGATGAAGGATCAAGGACAATACGCCCTATTTCATCGCCGGTCATTTGTTCTAGTCCCTGCCCCTGGTTATTTGCGAGGTTAAGGCAAAACAAAACGGGCCCTCGCATAACTGCTACCCGTCCAGCCTGTCGTTGCCTGCCTTTTACGAAGCGCCAATCCATTGGCATATCTAAAAAAAGTGTGTCGTTTTGTGACCATTGGCGGTCAACAATAACAAAGCCGGATTTATCTGTCTCCAAATCAATCCCCTTCCCGTTAACAGAAATTTTTACTTTATCAGACCAGGCAGGTACACGCAGCCGCAAAGGGAAACCTGTTGTTTGTGAGGGTGAAATTATAATTTTCACTTTTCCTGACCGGGGGTAATTTGTTTCTTGTTTCAAGTTTACAAGTACCCCATTGGGCAAACAGATGACAGCTGACGAAGCGGAATAATGGTTAATGCAAATTCCATTTTTATCCCGATAATAAACCATTGCAGGCAATTCTGAGATTATCCGCCTGTAATTATTTGGGCAGCAGTAAGTATCCTTGTCAAAATATTCGCGTGGCCCTTTCATAGGTGTATAATATCTTATTTTTCTCCCATCTGGTGACTGAGCTGCAAAAAGTGCATTATATATTGTCCGTTCCATAAGGTCTCCGTACTTAGCTTCGCCCGTTAGGCGAAAAAGGTTTTCATAAGTACGGATCAGGTATGCAGTGGCACATGTTTCGCCCAATGCATCGTCCCCTTGCTGATCGTTGTTCCAAGCTTCCCATTGCCCGGCTTCCCCGGAGATGACCATCCCGTTCCCTTCTGTAAGGAAACCTATTGCCTTATAGGACTGTCCGAGTAATTTATTTTTGGGGAAGAGACGGTACATTTCCAATTGGGCCAAACACATCCCCATATAACCATATACATGGCCATCAAGCCCCGGCCAACGCCCCTGTACGATATCCAAATTCCAGTTGCACAGCCCTTTCTCATTTATACAGAAATCAAGGAAACGCTTTTGCTCGGTATGCCGGTACAAAGCAAGCATTGCCCTGTCGATCCCGGTAGCCGCTTCAAACAAGTTTACCCTGGTTTGTTTTTCCCAGTCACCGGGCATTGAACCCCAATGTTGCAGTATATAATTGGCAGTTTTTACGGCAGCTTCCAGTGAACTTTTTTTGTTAAACAGCTCATAGTCCGTTATTAAGCCCCAAGTGACATAAGCCATCTCGTGGATGTCCCAAAGGTTCCACATCCGGCTTTCTGGGTTGCACATTCCAATGTAACCATCCTCTAGCTGGGCCTCAATTAATTTTGAGGTCAGGTAATCTTTTTTAGCTATAACTTCATCCTGCCCGGTGTAAGCAGCAAACTTTACAACTGCATCAATTAACATCCCAATACCGACAAATCCACCGGAAGATCCTTTCTTCAGGAAAGGGAGTATAAAATCGTTATCGACATCGAGGCATTGTATGTTGTTTTGCAAAGTTATGTCAACGCGCCTGCCTATTTCGCCAAAAACTTTGACATCACTTATGTTTACTGGGACAAAGAGATCTGCTATAGGCAGGGTATTTTCACTTTTTGAAGAATAAACTTGTGCATTTACAAGAGAATGGCATAAAACAAACAATGCAAAAATAAACTTTTTCATATGTCCTGATTATTTATAATTTATAAACTCCTCACATCTTTCAATCATTTCATCAGTTTTCTTTATATCTAACTGTCTTTGGTTTTCTGGAGTTGATAGTAACAGACTCTTTACTTTTTGAAGGTCGGTAAGGGCTTTTTCATAGTTTTTCAGTTCCAAATATGCCTGCGCCCTCAGAAACAATGCCCTTTGGTCATCTTTTTTATATTTCAGCCCTTCGGTAAAATCATCAACAGCTTTTTTGTTTTTCCCTGTATGAAGATAATAATTGCCCCTTGAGAAATAGCCTACATTAGGATTGCAACCTATAAGTTTGGAACAAAACTTTTCCACGTTTGCAAGATCATTAAGTGCAGAACAACAGTTGACCAGCATTTGTAAAGCAATAGTATTGCAATCCTCCGATTTTAATATAAATTCCAGTTCTTTTACGGCTTTTCCGTAATTGTTTACCCTCATGTTCAGTTCAGCTTTTTTTAAACGATAATCAACGCTGTTGTTCAGTTCAATAATCCTGGTATACACCTCATTCGTGTTTTCGTAGTCTCTTTGCCTGTAATAAATATCTCCAAGGGTCATCCATGCGAAAAGGTAATCTGGTTTTATTTCCACTGCCTTACTGCTCATTTCAATAGCTTTGGCAGGATTGTTGGCGATAAAATACGCCAGGCCTAAATCGCCGTATTCTTTAAACCCTTTAGCAGGCAGCCCTTCAATTATTCCGATACATTGCCGGGCACTTTTTAAGGCCAGGGCGTTATCTCCCTTCTCGCTCAACATTACCGCTTTTAGGTAATGCCCGTAATAATCGCCAGGGTTTGCTGCAATTTGCTGTTCTGCTTCTTCAACAATAGTAGTTAAATCTTTTGTGTTGTAGTTATGTTCTGCAACAGTGCTTGCATATTTCTCGGTATATGTAAAATCATCTTTTATCGAGCACCATCCATCGTAATTGGTCTTAACAAATTCAGGGATATTAACCGCCTTCATGTCTACTGTTAATTGCTCCAGCCAGATAGGGGGCGTATCGTTCCCGTTTTCGTCGATATGTGTAAGGAACAATTGGGTATATGGGCCAAAATATTTAGTCGAAAAAACCATCCACTTGCCATTGGGCGAAAAAGAATGCCAAGAGTTCATTTCATTGGTATTGCAGTTCATCAAACGGGGTTCCCCTCCTTTGGCAGGCATGATATATAACTTGCTGTCTGATTGCAAAAGCATGAAGTTTTCAGCCTTACAGAACACGATCCATTTACCATCAGGAGAATAGCGGGCAAAATAGTTACTTTGCCCATTACCTGATGCACCATCTATGGCAACCGGTGTGCCGCCTTTGCCTTCATTCCAAGGGATGCGGTACAAATCGAATTTAAATTCCTTTTTTCGATGTATGTAATCTGTTGCAAACCTCATGTCGAGCACCACATTCTCCTGGGCTTCTAAGCTTGTATCTTTATTATAGGCGGCCCTCGAAAAAACAACATTGCCCATATCGGGCGCCCATGCCGGGGAACTTTGCACATATCCCGGATTACAGGCACCCTCCAATTCAAAGAATTTTTTGTTTAAAACATCATAACATACCAATAAACCTTTTACGGGGAAAAAAAGCTGTGAGTACCAAAAGCTTAGGTCAACAGGTACAAATATCGATTTATCTTTAACCGTGCTGATGGCGTATTTCCCATCAGGTGAAATTTTTGCTAGCAGGCCAAATGTCATTACCCCATCTTCTTTTTTATAATCAGACCAAGAAACAATATTTTTGAGGCCTATTGGGGTTTCCCTTTCTATATTAGTGATAGCATAATTTCCTTTGTCATTCCCATAGTCGACGTCCATTGCCAGTATTGAACCGTCTTTGGTGAAGCTATGGCAATTGGCACACACCGGCATATTTTCCAGCATAACGCGCTTCCTGTTTGTAGAAAGGTCGCCGAGATACCATTTGATACGATCCTTGTATTTATTTGCATAAGAAAATGGCAAGGGGATAGCCCTGTAGAAGATGGGAGAATTTACCGAATCTTTAGAGAAACGAAATACCAGTTTTTTTTCAATGTTTTTATTTTTTACCGTGAAGTTAATATCCCTGTTTTTTGATTCCTTTTTTAGTTCCTCCCATAAATTGTCGTCAGGCTTAAGTCGTGTTCCCTTTGTTGTTGTTTTATAACTAAAACCCTCAACGCTAAAAGAAACATGCCACTTCCCCCCTTCCTTTTCAGCAGGTTTCCAGATGAACGATGCAGGGGAGATGTCAGCAGGGAAAACAGAATTTTGGAAAGGATAAATAATTGCAAACCCTTCATCTCCTGAGACGTTAATATTTTGGAAATCAATTTGTTTTGTCCACAATAAAGTTGGGCCTGTCGTTGCATCTACTTCTTCATGAAAACTACGGTCGGGCAAAGGCACTATATCCTCATTAATTTGTTTATTATCACAAGATGTTCCTATTACAAAAGAGGAAATAGCCAAAACTAGAGCAACAATACCCATAAAAAAAATCCTGTTCTTTTTTAATAAATACATATCACTATTTTTTTTAAGATCTAATTTCCTTTATTATAACTGTTCGTGATAACAATTCACTTTATAGCAGTCCCAGCGTCAAAATAGATTTTGAATCATCAATACCTAAAACGTCATTAAGCCACATAAATGTTAGTTCTTTTTAACAAAATACCGTACACGTACCGGATTTACCATCCGGTAACATGCACGATATTCACATTATATTATTTTCCAAAATATTAATTAATCTTTTACTCGTCAAGATTTGGATTAATCAGTACATCAGTTGTTGGAAATTGCTGAAAATAATCATCTTTATCAAGAGTCCCGATAATTGCATTTTCATTTGTACGGTCAGCATTCGCTTCTTCGACCCTTTCTAGCCTGACCAAATCATACCATGTCCCGGTGAACCATTCCCCGACAAATTCCCAGGCGCGTTCTTTTACAACAGAATCGCGGAAAGCAGCCCCTGAGAGCCCGGAAGTTAAGTTGGGGAGCCCTGCCCTGTTCCGAACCCTGTTAATAGCATTGTATGCATCCGAGTTAGGGCTTCCATCGGCCATTGCCTGTGCTTCGGCGTAAACCAACAGTGTGTTGGCATGCCTTATTAATTGTTCGGTGCGGCTCGAATTCCAGTTTTCAGGGGTTTTCCAGTATTGCTGTTCACCGGTTTCCTCATCAACCGGCGATGATTCTGACTGCCAATACTTTTTAACATAAGGATGTTGGGTGGGCAAGGCTGTGTAATCTACCCATTCGTCGTTGATATAGTAATCGGTTTCAAAAGTAGCTTCTTTCCTTGCCCCTTCTGGAAAGTCGTTAAAAAACTGAAGTTCTGCATAATAACAATCCCATCCCCCTCCGTATCCGGAAGGTCTTGGGCACATGGGGAAATTTGGGTTGCCCCCTGATGTCCGGTTGTAATATTTGGCCAACACAATTTCATCGTGCATATAGTTGTCCCATTGCCACAATTCATCGCAGGACTCAAGTAACTTATAGCCGTAGGAATCTTCGTTGTCAATTACTTCTTTGGCCTTGCTTGCTGCAAGTGGGGCTTTGCTTGTATCGTTTATCGGATACCCGGTCATTTGAAGGTAAACATAAGCCAATAGTGATTTTGCCATTCCGCTGGTAATGGCAATACCCTCTCTTTGGGAATCGCCCTCATAAGAGTCGGGGCATATACTTTCGGCTATACTTAAATCTTCGATAACCTGCTCATAAATCACCCTAGCCTCTGTAGCCTCTATGTCAAGGAAAACGCCATTTTCTAGATAAAAAGGGACATCATTCCATATACGGACAAAATTAAAATACGCAAACCCCCTCATAAAGTAAGCTGCCCCACCTACGGCATCTTTAAAATCCTGATCTGCATCACATCTTTCGTAATTATTAATTATATCATTTGCTGTTTTAACCAGTGCATACATGTCGCACCAGGCTGTATATAAATATGAATGATCGGGAGAAACAGCAAAGACATCCCACGAATACCCATTTTCATTAGCACTTCCCAGATCATTGGCCCCAAGTCCGAAGAAGGTCCAAACGCCGATATACTCAGTCGATTTGTACCATGCATAATATAACCCGTTTTCTGCAAGTTCAAGATCCTGGCTTGTTTGAAAAAAAGCTTCCGGGACAAGTTGCCCTTTAGGATCTTCTTCCAGGAAACTGTCACATGATACCGCAACTATAAATATCATTACTAAACACAAAATTCTTTTCATTTTTTACCCCTTTAAATTGTTAATTAATGCTTAAAATGTAAATGAAACGCCAAACGTAAACGTACGCGGAGTAGGCACTATGCCACAATCAATACCGGAATCTGTGTCAGCGTTACCATCTGTCGCCGATAACTCAGGGTCGAATCCTTTATAATCTGAGACAACAAATAAATTTTGTCCGCTAACAGTTAGTTTTAGGTCTCCAATTTTAATTAGATCCTTAGGCAGCCTGTATGCCACACTGAGGTTCCTTAACTTGACAAAGCCCGCATTTTGTAACCACTGTGTTGAGTTCCGTAGGTTGTTGTTTGAATTAATGCCTGTGAACATGGTATTCTCGTTTGATGTACTCCACATGTTCTCATATGCCTCCTTTAAAGTAATTGTTTTACTATCGTGTTCGGGAAGGGCCGCCGCGGCATAACTAAGGTTCAATATTTTAGCCCCGTGCGAACCGGCAATTAAAATATTAAAGTCGAAATTTTTATACGAGAACAGATTATTCAGGTTCCAGGTAAAGTCAGGCATGTTGTCGCCAATAATCTGAATGTCGTTTTCGCCATATTCATAATTATTGTCCACATCTAGGTATTTGGCATCTCCCGGTGAACGGCCATATTTTGCGGCCTCTTCAGCCTCGCTCGATTTCCATGGCCCTAAATAGGTATATCCATAAAAAGAGCCGAGCGGTTTCCCTACAATGGTATTGTGGGTAGTAAGGTTACCCCCTAGCCAAGAGGTACCTAATATCTGATCATTGTCCCCAAGGTCTAATACTTCATTTTTTAACATATAGGCGTTAAAATTAATTTCCCATGAGAAGTCCCTTTTCAAAACAGGTACATAATTGACCCCAAATTCAAACCCGGTATTCTGTACCTCCCCAAGGTTGGAAGTTACAGAACCATCGGTGCCATTGCCGCTATATCCCGGCAATAAATTAGGTATTAAAAGGTCGGAAGTGATTTTATTGAAATAATCGAAGGTTATATCTAACCTGTTGCCCATAAGCCCCATGTCAACCCCAATATCCCATTGGGTTGTTTCTTCCCATTTAAGGTCAGGGTTGGCAGGGCTGCCCGACACATAGCCATAATATTTGGTGTTAGAGTAAGGCCCCCACATATAGCTTTTAGTTACCAAGCTTGCCAATGTTTCATACGAACTTATGGCCTGGCTACCTGTAATGCCCCATGAAAGCCTGAATTTCAATATGTCAAATAAGCCTAAATCGCGGATAAAATCCTCATTTGTGGCTTTCCATGAAAGGGCTGCTGATGGGAAATAGCTGAACTGGTTGCCCTCCGCAAATTTGGAAGACCCATCTGCACGATAGGTTGCGGTAAGAAAGTATTTCTCGTTATAATTATAATTTAACCTTCCGAATCCGGAGAGCAAGGATGATTCGCCATAACTTGAAGCAATATCTTTTGACGACCCCATGCTAAGGTTGTTATAGCCTACCGATTCAACAGTCAAATTAGTTGCATCGGCGGAGAAATAGTAACTTTCGTTGGATAACATTTCATAACCAGCGGTGACCCCCAAGTTGTGTTTTTCAACAATAGTTTTATTGTAATTCAGCAGAGTAGTAAACTGCCAGCTCGTCCCATCTGAATAGCCCCGTGAGGCATCAGCCCCATCAGAGGAAATATAGGAATTGTCAAAAGTGCGGTTTTCAGTGCCACTTTGCTTAAAGGTCCCCATAAATTCAATTGTCAGGCCTTCCAGTATTTTATATTTTATATCAGCATTTAATGTGCCAGAGCGGCTATGGTTTGCCGCATCAGCTTCGCGCAGGTCGCGGACCGGGTTTACATCAACATTGATTGACCCGTAATCATCGTTTTTTGTATAACTCCCATCCTCTTGGTAAACCGGGGTAGTTGGTCCCCATATCAACGACTGGTAAACCGGTTGGAGCCTCCTTCCTGATGTGGAAGTAGAATTATTCAATACAGAACCTCTGTAAAGCCCTACTTTTACAAGTATGTCCAAACGGTCGTTTACTTTCGTTTGTATCTTGCCCGAAAAATTATAGTTGGTCGCTTCCGAGTTCAATAGTAGCCCTGTTTGGTTGGTAACACCTAAAGAAGCGTAGAAAGAACTTTTTGGTGTCCCCCCTTCCAATCTTACGTTATAGTCCTGGCTTAATGAAGTTTGAAAAATTTCGTCCTGCCAGTCTGTACCTTTTTTTGTGCCCGATTCGTATGCAGAGATATCAGAATCAGAAAAAGGTGTAGTGGTGGGGTACATATCATTGACCTGTCTTGCAAACTCGGCAGGTCCCAACAAATCATAAGGGTTTGCGACATTGCCTATTTGAGTATTCGACGTTAGTGTTACGGTTGGCTTTTCTTCCTTGTGCCCGCTTTTAGTAGTGATAATAATAACGCCATTGGCGCCTCTTGAACCATATATGGCCGTAGCAGAAGCATCTTTCAATACCTCGACCGATTCGACATCATGTATATTGTACACAGCAGAGACAAAGCCATCGACAATATATAAAGGGTCATTGCTCCCGGAAATTGAGTTGGCGCCGCGGATCCTTATTTTTGATGGGTTCCCCAAAGCTCCAGAAGTCGGAGAAACGCTAATCCCGCTCCCACGCCCTTGCAATAACTGAGACAATTCTGTCATTGGCTGGTCCTCAAACAGTTTGTCCGAAATAGAGGATAAAGAGCCGGTCAAGTCACTTTTCTTCACGGTTCCATACCCGATGGCAACAACTTCTTCTATGCCAATTGAAGCTTCTGCCAGGACAACATTAATTGTATTTTTCCCAGCTACCGGTATTTCCTGGCTTTCCATCCCCACAAAAGAAAAAAACAGGATGGCATCTCCTGGCACATTTGAAATGGAATAGTTTCCATCTGCGTTGGTAACAGTACCCTGGGTAGTTCCTTTTACTACCACTGTAACTCCGGGAAGAGGTTGTCTTTTTGAATCGGTTACCTTCCCCGAAACCGATGTTTCCTGTTGACGGATAATTTCGGGTGCAAGTTTTTCAACCTCTGAATTAATGAGCAGGATCAAACGATCGCGGATGGAATACGATATGTCTGTGTTTTTGAATACCTGCTCAAGGACTTCATCTACATTCCCTTTGTTGATGTTAATATCGATCCTTCGATCGACATCGATCATATCCTTGTTATAAAGGAAATAGAAATCAGTGTTCTCTTCGATAGCATCAATAACCTCCTCTACTTTTTTATTTTTTAAGTCCAGGGTTATTTTTGTACGTTGTGAGTAGGAATCTATCGCAAATGTTTGTGTCAAGGTAACAAATAAAATAAAAATAGTTATACGCATAATCCTAATCATTTTTAACAGGCCATTGTTCCTGGCCTGCCATGCTTCTTGTTTTTTTTTCATAAATTTGCAATTAAGTGGATTTAAGACTTCATTTAATTAATTCTACTGTTTTTTAACAGGGAGGTAGTGCCAATACCACCCTGTTTTTGTTGGTTTGTTTTACATATTCATAATTTTAGGTTTATAGTTTCATTTTTTTTCTGTTGTTTTCAACCACATATCAATCCTGCCTTTAGTAAATGTCTTGTCTGCTAGGATCTGCCTTCTGCTTACCTTGTACCTTATAGGTGCAACTTCCGAAAGCAACTTACATATTTCATCTATGCTTTCGTCATTGAAGGTAGCCCTGAAAACGAAAGATTTTAATGAATCGCTATGCAGTATGATCTCCATATTATATTTACGCCCCAGCCGACGTGCTATTTCAGACATGGGCTCATTTTTAAATACCAAAATGCCATCTTTCCAGCTTGTATACGATTTTGCATCGATGGTTGCCTTTGTTAACTGTCTTGTTGTTTTATTGTATATGATTTGTTGGTCGGGGATTAGATCTGTTTTAACTTTATTTTTTTTGTCCAGAATGGCAACTTTCCCTTTTTCCAGTATTACTTCAGATGTACTTTCGTCTTCATAAGCAACAACATTAAATTTGGTCCCCAGTACCTTAACATCAAAATAAGGTGTGGCAACCCTGAAATCTACTGACTTTTTATGGGTTACATTAAACCAGGCTTCACCTGAAATCTCCACTCGCCTGTTTTTAAAACTAACAGGGTATTTTATGGAAGAACCGCTGTTTAACCACCCCTCTGTTCCGTCAGGCAACTTAAATTTCGCCCTTGTCCCCAATGGTGCGTAAATTTCTGTATATGAATCAGGGGCATTGTCCGGATGAAAAGTAAAATAGGACAATATGGCAATCGTGATTAAAGCAGGGATTAATAATATGGCAGCTACTTTTGAAAATTTCCTGTAAAAATTTTCAAAAGGACAGGCTGTGCTGTTTTTAGTGGAATGTTGTATTTGATGGTGTAAACGGTCGAGAATAATTGTCAATTGTCCTTTGTTGTCACCGCTACTTACCGTCTCGTTCCACTCGTCTTCCATTCCGGCTTTTAACCTGGATGAATATCCTTCATCCTTAAACCATGACGAAACAGATAAATAATCATTAAATGAAAATTTATCAGATATGAACCGTTTTAATATATGTTTTTTGATATCCATTTATATGTATGTCTTTTTTTTATCATTTTCCACTATTCAAAATCTAAAAAAATGCAAAAAAAAATTACAAAAATACTTGGGGCAAGCAGTAATGTGCTGAGAATCAGAATAAAATAAAAAGGTTGAAAAATAATAAGCCGGACAGTTTTTCCTTTTTTAATTCATTCATTATTTGTTTTTGTGCTGCTGCCAGTTGGTTTTCAACGGTATTTGGTGAGATGTTTAGTTCTTTGGCTATTTGTTTTACGGGCAGTCCGTTGTATTTTCTTTTAATAAAGATTTCTTTTCTGCGGCCAGGCAAGGAATCGATAATTGTTTCGACCTTATTTAACAAAAATTTGTAATCGATTATCTCATCAAGGTTGTTTCCCTGTTTCAAAAACTCAAAGATAAAGTCATTTTTAAAAGTGTTGTCCTTTGCCTTTTTAAGGAAATACTTTTTGATTATGTTGTGGGCAATAGTAAAAAGATAAGCATTAAATGAACTTTCAGGCCTTAACCCATCCCGCTTCTCCCAGATATAGAGAAATACCTCCTGAACAACTTCTTCTGCTTCTTCTGCTGATTTCAGGTATTTAATTGAGAAATTGTAGAGCCGTTGGGCATATTTGTTAAACAGATTATCAAATGCTTTTACGCTCCCCTTTTTTAATTCTTTTACTACAAGATAGTCAATATGTTTAAATGATAAAGTCAAAGTTTAATAAATGAAGTCAGCTTATTTGAACCCAAAGTTAAAATAAAAAGTATTTATAGCGGCAACTATGTATTTAATTCGGCGATTGTATGTCACCAAGCCATGTTCGAGGCATGGTTTTATTAACCTTCTATGTCCAATCATTAACTTAGTTTCCGTTTGAGTTGGTATCCCACCAAACAGGGACATTCTCAAGATCTGAGCCGCCAATCATTTCAATGGCTTTGGCTACTTCTTCGGCATTAGAATCATATTCGTCTTCAACAAACGGCAAACGGGTAATTATTTGCCCTTTTGAAAGATTGATATTAGAATTTGTGGACATTTCTTTTGGATATATTTTCGGGTATCTTGTCCTGCGGTATTCTGCAAATGCCTCAACACTGATCGGGAACATTGACAACCATTTTTTCACGCTCCCGTCATAGATCATGTCGCTGGTACCAAAGGCATTTTCTTCAGAATTGCTTGCGAGCGATGTTTCCATAATATCAGCAGCTGTCTCAAGGTCGTCAAACATATAGTAATAAACGTCTTTCTGGCTTTCGTATGGTGTTGTTTCCAAGCCTTGTCCGGCACTGGCGTATGGTATTGGCCCCCCAAAGGTCTGTAACCTGGTGAAGCATCCATACTTTCCATACCAGTGCCAATGCATATTCGTCCTGATAGTTGGCATTGTTTTTATTGTTTTTGCTGTTTATATCTGATAACTATCGATGTGTCGTTTTTATAATAATAATCGAGGTTGTACATAAATTTGAAGCCATCTAGAATGGCAAACAATTTTTTGTCTTTATAACTCCCTTTTATATATATTTTATTGTGTTCAATGCCTTCGAGTTCAATTTTTACATTGTACCAGCGTTCAAGTATTTTAATAACTTCAGATAGGGGATCGTTGTTGAAACGGATGATCCCGTTCTTCCATGCTATAAAGTTGTCCGCATCAACCTCTGTTATCTTAAAATGTTTCCCCCCAGGATTATAAACAGCCTGTTGGTTAGGCAATAACAATAGCTCTCCAGACTGTTCAGGATTTGTGTTTTCTACTTTTACCTTACCGCTTGCAACAGTTACCATGTTGCGCTCGTTAGCAAATGTTTTAATATTGAATGTGGTCCCTAGCACAGTTGTTTTTAAGTTGTCGGAACATACAACAAAGGGGTGCAACGAGTCCCTGGCAACATCGAAAAAGGCTTCTCCCTTCAATACAATCCTGCGTATATTTCCTGCAAATTTTTCGGGATACCGGATGGAACTGCCTGCGTTTAAATAAACAATGGAGCCATCGGGCAGGGTAACCCTTAACTGCTCACCTAGGCATGACTTTTTTGTAATAGCCTTTACTATCTCGTTGGCTTCTTCTAGCGGAGGTGGCGTTTCCCTTGTCCTGTAATAAAAAACTGCCCCAATTGAGATAAGGATAAGCACAAGTGCCGCAACCTGCTGGGCAAGCTGCCATATTTGCACCTTTTTTTTATTTTTTTGAACTGCGTCCCCTATAAGTTTCTTGGCCAGTGTTTCACTAAAAACGGGCCCTACAGGATTTGGCCGTTGCCAAATCCCTTTTACATCGATGTATAAATCCAGGTTTTCGGGTTTTTCTAGTAACCATTGGCTAAATTGTCCCTTCTCACTTTTGTCCGCTTCTCCGTTAAGCTGACGTAAAATCATGCGTATTTCCTTCTCTTTTCCCATATCTAATATACTAATAGACGCAAATACTGATTTCTACCTCAGCCCTTGTGATAAAAATTTTAAGATATTTTTAAACCGATTGGATAATTTTTTCCAGTTCTACAAGAAGGAGCTTTAATGCAGTGGCGATGTTTTTTTCAACTGCTGAAACCGAAATTTCCATTATTTCTGCAATTTCCTTGTATTTAAGCCCATCGAAACGGTGCAGTTTGAATGCCAGTTTTGCACGTGGGGGAATCTTTAAAAATGCTTTGTCGAACTCATAATCCATTTCGTTTTCAATAAAAAGGGCTTCGGGGGATTTGCACTCTTCATTAAAAAAATCAAAATCACAAAAAGAGATCTCCTTATTTTCTTTCCGCAAATAAGAAATTACCTGATTCTTTGCCGACCGGTACAAGTAAGACTTAAGGCTGGTCCGTATGTCTATTTTATGCCTGTTATCCCAAAGGTTAATAAAAACATTGGCCGTTAATTCTTCTACAATCTCATTTTTAGGGATAAAAACAAAAGCAAACCTGCATAGTTGCTGGTAGTACTTGTCAAAAAGTATAGTGAGGGCTTTAGGTTCACCAGCCTTTATATGTTTAAAAAGAATAGTATCAGATAAGACTTTATTCAACTCCTTTTTTTATATAAAAGTAATATTTTTAGTCTAACTCAGGCTTATTCGCTTATCTGTTTTTATAAAAACAGGCATGCAGTTTTTTTATTTCAAATTTTGAAAGGTTGTTATATGAAAGGTATAGGCAGGGTGAAGAAAAAACTGCTGCCTTCTCCGATCGCGCTTTCGACCCAAATTTGCCCGCCGTGTTTTTCTACAAATTCTTTACATAATACCAATCCTAGCCCGCTTCCTTTTTCTCCTGATGTGCCTAATGTCGATATGTTGCTGTCTATTTTAAATATCTTTTCGAGGTTTTCGGCAGGAATGCCTATCCCTGAGTCTTTTATCGTTATCTCGCAAAATCGGTCGAAATGGGTTAAGCTGATCGAAATTTCGCCATCGTTGTTTGTAAATTTTATTGCATTGGCAAGCAGGTTGCGTACAATGGTCGAAAACATATTTACATCGGCATTTACGGTTATGTTTTCTTTGGCAAAAACGTCAATCAAAATATTTTTCTTTAATGCCTCTGCTTCATGGAAGTTTAGTAGTTCCCTAATTTTTGTTGCCGCATTTATTTTTTCGGGGTTAAAGGTAATGGCATTTCGCTGTAACCGGGCCCAGGTAAGCAGGTTGCCCAGTAAGTCGTGTGCCTGTACCGATGATTTATAGATGTTGCTAACAAAATGTTCTTCTTGTTCTTCGCTTATTTTTTTGTGCCCATAGAGAAGGTTTTCGGAGAATCCAATAATGATATTAAAATGGTTTCGCAAATCGTGCCCAATTATTGAAAATAATTTATCTTTTGTACGGTTTAAATCGTTTAGTTCATTGTTTTTTTCCGTAATTATTCGGTTTTGCTCTTTTATTTGTTCTGTGCGTTCAACTACTTTTTTTTCTAAACGGATTTTATCGAGCTGTAACCTTCGTTCGCGTAATCGAACAAAAATAATAATTGCCAGGCCGAACAACAGCAGGTAAGCCGAATAGGCGTAAATGCTTCGCCACCAAGGCGGGAGCACGGTTATGCGGAGGTGTATGCCTTTGGTGTTCCATACCCCATCGTTGTTCGAGCCTTTTACCGAAAAAGTATATTCGCCGGGAGGGAGTGCAAAAAATGGCACAAATTTGCGGTTGCCGATATCTATCCATTCCGGAGAAACACCTTCCATTTTATAGGCATACTTGTTTTTTTTCGGGTTGGTAAATTCTAAGGCGGCAAATTCAATAGAGAAAGATTGCACTTTATAACCGAGTATCACTTTGTTGGTTTGTTCCAGGTTTATTTCCGACTTTTTACCATCGGTCATGGTTTTAAATGACGTAAGCACAATGTCTGGAACATAGGGATTTCCTTCCAGCGAATCGGGATAAAAGGTGTTGAATCCGTTCATGCCTCCAAAAATTAGTTCTCCGTCTGAACAGGCCGAAGCTGCCCGCAGGTTAAATTCCGGGCTTTGCAGCCCATCGTCGGGGGTGAATATTTGTAAGGCTTCTTTTGTAATGTTGTACTTGCATAAACCGTTGCCTGTGGCAAACCAAAGGTCGTTGTTTTGGTCTTCAATAATTTCGTATATGTAGTCGCTGGGCAAGCCTTGTTCTTCGCCTAAATAGCTGAATTTTTGTGTTTGTTTGTTGAAAATATTTAGGGCTGCATTTGTTCCAATCCAAATGCGTTTATTGTTGTCTTCGCAGAGCGAAATTACAAAATTGCTGCTTAACCCATCTTGGCTTTTGTTGTGGTGTTTAATTGTTTTGTTGTGCGGGTTGTATACATCTAGTCCGTTTATTGTTGCAATCCAAATTAACCCTTCGCTATCTTCAAGCAGGTTGTAAACCAAATTGGCACTAATTTTTTTATTGCCTTCCATTTGTTGCTGGAATATCTCGACCGTTGATTGCTTTAGGTCCACTCGATAAAGTCCATTTGAGGTCCCAATCCAATAAGTGTCCTGTCGATCTTTGATAATTTGATATATTCGGATGTTGTTGAACCCAGGCAGGCTGGGGTTATTAAAGAAATGCCTCCAGTCGGCAAAGCGGTTTTTTTGTTTTTCGTAAATAAAAATCCCATTACGTGTGCCTAACCAGATGTTATTATTGGCATCTTTAAAAATTACATGTACAAAATCGTTTGCAATATAATGTCCGTTTGTGTGTTGCGAGGAGAAGTGTTCTACTTCTCCTGTTTTGGTGTTTACTAAATTAAGTCCTTGCCCCCAGTTGCCTATCCATAAAATGCCATCGTTGTTTTTTAAAATACCGGCAATAACATTGCCCAATAAATTTGTAGAGTTTGGCGAATTATCGTTTCGGTATAGTTTAAATTTTCCCTGTTTCAAGTCGGTTTTGCTAATGCCCGACAAGGTGCCCACCCATAGGTTTCCCGATTTGTCGACAAGCAAACTTTGTACAATATTGTGCCCTATTGCACTGTTTGCCGAGGTGTAATTATCGATAATGTATTTCCCGTTGGCGTTATTGGAAATAATAAATAGCCCATTGCCTTCTGTTCCAACAATTAATTGTTGTTTATATCCAACAATTTCTCTTATGCTGGCACCAAACGAGAAGTGCTTTCCTGATGATAATTCAAAATTTATTTCGTTGAATTGGCTCAATTGGCAGTTTGAACGGAATAGCCCGGTAGTAGTACCAGCCCAAATTTGCCCTTGTTGGTCTTGGAACAACGCAGTAATGTTTACTTCTGTTAACGTGTCGCCAAGAGAAGAAATGAAAGGGGTGCAGTAAAATTCTTTTTTTTGAGGGGAGAATGCACTTAGTCCATGGGGGCAGCCTACCCAAATTGTCCCGTTTATATCTTCTATTGCAGGTATTTTAACGTCTTTAACTGCTGCGTCGTATAAAAAATTACTTTTGAAATGAGCGAATTTTTGGGCGTTAAAATCATAAATAGAAATAACCGGAGGGGTGTTTATCAAGATATTCCCATTTTTTAGTTTTAGGTTGCCGTAGCTATGTTGTGCTACATTGTGGGCAAAACCTGTTTCGTAATCAATTCTATGAAAAATATGTTTTTTCCGGATGTATTTATTTAGCCCTCCTTTAGTGCCAATCCATAAATCCCCGTTGTTGTCTTCCGAAATAGCATAAACCCAGTTGTTAGAAAGGGAATGTGGCGAAGAAGGATCGAAACGGAATACAAGAAATTTATCGCCATCAAAGCGGTTTAACCCGTTTTGTGTCCCTATCCAGATATACCCTTTCGAATCTTGAAAAATGCAATTAACAACACTCTGCGAGAGCCCTTCGGTAATGGTATAATTAAAAAAATTGTATTGCTGAGGAAACCCGTTAAAAACAAGCGCAAAGCAAAGAATCAGAAAACAGCACAATCGTTTCATGGTTCATTTTTAAGTTCATTTTCTTACTCAGCGCAATGTACGAAGGTCGTAATAACTTTGATTTTTTCAAATAGGCAGTTCGCTTACAATTCTGTGGCAATTAACTATTTTGTGCCAGGGTTTAAAACCCCATCATTTTTTCAGAAAGGCAGATCGTTTGCATCTTCCCCTGCCGGTTCGGGGGGGATGTCCCCTGCCGACAATTCTGGTGGCAGCCCAGGCAGGTTTTCTGCTGCCGGTTTGTCTATTTTCCATGCATTGATATTGTGGTACCATTTCCCGTTATACTCCCGCGACTCTACGTTGAAAGAAACGTCTACTTCTTCCCCCGCCGACAATCCTTCAATCAAGGAAGTTTTCTCGTTAAAAAGGGTAAAGCATATTTTTCTCGGAAACTGCTCATCTGTTTCAATTACAAACTCCTGTTTTTTCCACTCTTTGCCTGCCCGGCTTACCCCAGATTCGGGGTTTAATATCTGTTGTACTTTTCCTTTAACCTGTAATGCCATATTATAAACACTAATAGTGTGTGAACTAATTAAGCGAAAATAAAAAAGAAACCCTTCGCAAAAAAATTTTGCGAAGGGTTTTTATTTAAAATGCCCAAAACCTTTATTTTTTGACTATCTCAAGCAACTCAACTTCAAACATCAGGGTTGAATTAGGCCCAATATCCCCACCTGCCCCACGTTCGCCGTATCCGAGGTTGGCAGGTATGTAGACTTTCCATTTGGATCCTACGGGCATTAGCTGGAGGGCTTCTGTCCATCCGGGGATTACCTGTCCCACTCCAAATACAGCAGGCTCGCCACGATCAACAGAGCTGTCGAAAACAGTGCCGTCTATCAATGTGCCGTGATAATGTACCCGTACCCTGTCTTCTTTTTTTGGTTTTTCGCCAGTCCCTTCAGTTAAAATTTCATATTGAAGCCCGCTTTCTGTTACATGGACTCCTTCGCGTGCTTTATTTTGTTCCAAGAATGCGTTCCCTTCTTCAAGGTTTTCCTGTGCTTCTTTTTTGTTTGCCGATTCAAAATAGCTGCGGATAATAGTATTTGCTTGTTGTTCTGTTATTTCTCCTTCTTCGCCAAGCGAGGCTGTGCGGAAAGCGGCTGCCATTGTCTCAATATCCATTTCTCCCCCGCCCGGGGCAGATTCGAGTTGTTTTTTGTTGTTTGATCCAACCAAAAAACCAATTGCATAACTTGCCGAGTCGATAGCAGTCTCCAGCTTAACATTTTGAACAGCTCCGTTTTGCTGGCATGCTGTTCCGGCAATCCCCAAAACAATTGCCAACAGATAAATAATTTTGTTTCTCATGATTATTATTAAATTAAACAATTTTCAATAGTTTGATATAAAGAACCAGCTAAATTTATTTATTAAGAGTTGCGAAGATAAGTTAATTTTTTGTCAATTAAAGTCCTAACCCTTTTTTATTCCGCGCAACATCTGTTTTTTGCCTGGCGGGCCGGGGAGTTTCTCCATTGTAAAACCTGCTTTGGTTAGCTGTCGCCTGATCTCGCCTTTTGCACTATAAGTCACAAAAACTGCATTAGGGTTACAGTTCCCATATATTGAGTTGAAAATTTTGGGTGTCCACATATCCGGTTGCTTGTCGGGCCCAAAGGCATCGAAGTATATCACGTCAAATTTTTCAAGTGCCGACAGGTTAAAACAGTGTATTGAGGAATGGATTTTATGGAGGAAGAAATGCTCCGATATTTTTTCCATTTTACCCCATTCGCAAGAATGGATTTTTTCGTATATATCGTTGTCTTTTTCAGGGAATAACGAACTATGTCCAAGTTCTTTGGTAACGTATTTTTCCAAAGGGAATTTTTCGATACTGTAATAATGGGTCGTTTCCCTTTCCTTTTCGGCTTCAATAGCTGTCAATATGCAATTCAGCCCTGTTCCGAAGCCAACTTCAAAAACAACTGTTTTTTGTTTTTCCCGAAACAGATAGCCTTTTTCGATATAAACATAACCAGACTCGGTGAGCGCCCCGTTGACCGAATGGTACTGCTCGTCAATTTCTGGCAGGTAGATGGTTTTCGAGCCATCTTTTGTTTGTATTATTTGATGCCCTTTTCCTAAAAAAGGGGATTGTTGCCCCGGTTTCATCCAAAAAAATTAATTTTACGCGGCAAATTTAGAAAAGTATTACGAGAGGAGTTATAGTATGTATGTAAAATTATATGACGAGAACCCGAACCCGCGCGAGGTGCAAAAGATTGTTGACATATTGCACGGTGGCGGTATAATTATTTACCCTACCGACACGGTTTACGGCCTAGGATGCGACATTACAAACAACAAGGCTGTTGAAAAAGTAGCCAGGATAAAAGGTGTGAAAGTTGAAAAAGCCAACTTTTCGTTTATCTGTAGTGATTTTAGCCATCTGGCGGATTATACAAAACCGATTTCGAATACTGTTTTTAAATTGATGAAAAGGAATTTGCCGGGGCCTTTTACTTTTATCCTGGAGGCGAACACAAATGTCCCCAAATACTTTAAAGGGAAAAAGAAAACCGTAGGGATCCGGGTGCCCGACAACAATATCGTCAGGGAAATTGTCAGCAGGCTTGGAAACCCTATTGTGTCTACCTCTATTTACGATGAGGATAAATTATTGGAATATACTACCGATCCGGAATTGATTTATGAAAAATATAAAGATATTGCCGATGTGGTAATTGATGGTGGCTACGGGGAATTGGTGCCTTCGACCATTGTTGACTGTTCGCAGGGCGAACCTGTTGTTTTGCGTGAAGGGAAAGGTGTTTTGGATTACTTCTGATATTTTTATTCTTTCCAGAAAGCTGGCGAAAACAGCACTAAAACGGTAAACAGTTCAAGCCTTCCTATTAGCATCAAGAAAGAAAGGAACCATTTCCCCGCCGGGGCAACATGGGCAAAATTTTCGGCAGGTCCAGCATTCCCCAGGCCCGGGCCGATATTCCCCAAACATGTGGCAACTGCCCCCATTGACGAGGGGAGGTCTGGTTCGATAAAGGTGAAAATCACGGTGCTGGCTCCGAAGATGATAAGGTATAGCATAAAAAAGGCCAATATGTTGGTGACAATTTTTGCATCAACAGAATGCTTGTTGAATTTTACCGGGATCACGGCTTTGGGGTGGATCATCCGGCGCAGTTCGTAATAGCTGTTCTTGAATAGGATGACAATGCGCATAATTTTTACCCCGCCCCCTGTTGAACCGGCAGAACCGCCAAAAAAGAACAAAACAAAAATAAGGATGGTAAGTATTGGCGGCCACAGCAGGTAATCGGTGGTGGCATAACCGGTGGTCGTAATTATTGAGACCACCTGGAAAAGGGAATCCCTGAAAGCTTGTTCTGTCCCCAACGATCTTGTAAAGATCAAGCCTGTGAATATTATTAGCGTAAACCCTACAATAAAAAAGCTGTAGTACTTAAACTCTTCATCTTTCAAAAGCCTCCTGAAATTACCTTTAATAGCGAGATAGGATAGTGTGAAATTTGTACCGGCAAAAAACATAAAAAGAATAACGACATACTGGATAAAGGGGGAATCCCAGTGCGCAATGCTTGCCTGTTTTGTTGAAAAGCCACCTGTTGCCATTGTGGTAAGCGAGTGGCAAACAGCATCAAAAAAGGCCATCCCGCCAATTTTCAGCAGTAGTGCTTCTGCAACAGTAAAACCAAGGTATATAAACCAGAGCGTTTTTGCCGTTTGCCTTATCCTGGGGCTGATTTTGTCCGGAGTCGGGCCTGGGACTTCTGCCATGAAGAGTTGCATGCCGCCAATCCCGAAAACCGGCAATATTGCCAAAGACAAAACAATGATCCCCATACCGCCAAGCCATTGTGTCAAGCTTCTCCAAAACAAAATGCCGGGGGGCAAGGCTTCAATGTCTGCCAGTATCGACGAGCCGGTGGTAGTAAAGCCAGAAATGGTTTCAAAAAAAGCATCGGTAAAATTGGGTATCGAACCGCTCAGGACATAAGGCAGGCTGCCAAAAAATGAGAAAATAACCCATGCGAACGATACTATAATAAAACCTTCCCTTTTGCCAATATTCCGTGACACGTTTTTTGTGAGCAATAAAGACATGCCGCCGGATATTGCAGAAATGCCGGCCGAGACAATAAAGGCTTTGGTGTCGTGTTCGCCGTAAATAAGGGAAACCATTAATGCGAGCAACATAGCAATCCCTTCAACTAATGACAAGAAACCCAGTACACGGAATATAAGCTTTACGTTCATTTTTTTCTTAATGCCTGTGGACTTACTTGAAAAACTTTTCTAATTTTTTAATTCCTGACGGAAGGGTAAAAACGACAACTTTGTCCCCCTCTTTAATTTGGCTGTCGCCATGAGCGACAAAAGCATTGTCGCCCCTGATAATGCCTCCTATTTTTGCTTCATCTGGAAATCCCAAGAATTTAATGGCGCGTTGGGTAATTTTGGCATTTGGTTTTACAATAAACTCAAAAACTTCGGCATCGGAGGCGGTCAGGCATTTTACTTTCGAGATCTCGGCATTTAACGTAAAACGGTAAATATAACTTGCTGCGTTTAATTTTTTGTTTACGATTGTACCGATGTCCATATTTTCGCTTAGCCCAACAAATGCAAGGTTTTCAACCTCGGCAATGGTCCTTCTTACACCAAATGTTTTTGCAAGATGGCAATTTAACATGTTGGTTTCGGAGTTCCCCGTTGTTGCAATAAATGCGTCCATCTTTTCGATCCCTTCCTCTTTTAGCAGGTTCAAGTTCCGCCCGTCTCCGTTTATTACCAATACATTCTCGAAGCGGTCGGCAATTTTTTCACATTTTTCGCGGTTTATTTCAATAATTTTAATCCGGTATTGGTCGCCAAGTTTTTCAACCGCTTTTTGGGCAATACGGCTGCCGCCCAAGAACATTATGTTTTTTACATCGAATGGCTTTTTGTCGGTAAGGGCAAAAACATGGTCCTGCTCAGATCTTGTCGTTATAAAGAATACGACATCGCCGTTTTTTATAAAATCAGTCCCTTTGGGTATTATTGTTTCGCTCCCGCGGTTGATGGCGACAACCAGTATGTGGTCGTTTTGCTGAGAGAGTTCTTCAAATGTTTTATTAAGGATACCTGCGCCCTCCCTGACTTTTATCCCCAGTAAAAGAAGCTTCCCTTTTGAGAACTCAATTAATTGCCTTGTCCCGGTTTGTTTTACAGAAGCAACAATTTCTTTGGCAGCCAAACTTTCAGGATAAATAAGTTCGTTAATGCCCATGTCGTTTAACTTGGCACGGTACCGTTCCTGGAGATACTCCGAATTGTTTATCCGGGCAATGGTCCTCCCTACTCCAAGGTACGATGCCATTGAGCAAGCAAGGACATTTCTTTCTTCGAAAGGGGTTACGGCAATAAACAAATCGGCTTTGGACAAACCGGTTTGTTTTAAATCCTGAAATGAGTGGGCAGACCCTGTAACAGTCATTAAATCGACATCGCTGCTTATTTTAGATAATTTTTCAGGCGAATCGTCCAATAAAACAATGTCGTGGTCTTCATTGCTCAACATCCTTGCTAAATGTGTGCCAACCTCCCCAGCACCTGCAATTACAACTTTCATGGATTTAGTTTTTTATTCAATCTTCGCAGTTTCGTAAACGTATTATTTTTTGTTTAAAAGTAATTTACGGATTGACATAATCCTTGCTAAAAATGCAAGATCCCAACCATAAGTTACTAACTACAGATTGTCAGTCTGTTTGCTGTCTTTTTTATTCCGCGGCAAAATAAACCATTAAGTTCGAATTCCCAGAGAATAATGGATTAAATTTCGCGAAAAAAAGATTCATTTAACGCAAAAAGTTACCAAATTTTTTGATACCCACCCTGATTTGACACATCGAAAATTTGATCGGCTCCTGGAAGGTTTCTTGGAAAATATCTTTTTGACGTAATAATGACCAATGTGTTCGGGTTAAAACTTTTTTCAGGATCACAAACCGGGTTTATTATAAAATCGGGTGTGAGGTTTCCCTGTAGTTTATTGGCGTTTCCCTTTGTTGCAATAAGTTTCCCTTTGAAATATATTATGCCGTTTTTTAAAAATAAGTCTTTGTTTTTGAAGGTTTCGGCATGGTTGAAAATCAGAGGTGGGGGCAGATCCAGCTTTGCCGTGGTATTTGCGATTATGTTGTTTTCATAAGGGCCCATGTTTGTTTTGTGCCCTGAAATTACATAGTTCGATTTTCCAGAAATGAGTTGTATCAGCATATCCCCTGAACTGTTATATACAATTAACCTGTTTGTGTTTATTGCATGTATTTCCTGTATAAACGAGGTGCATAAAAGTAGGAATACCGAGGACAATGCCAGTTTTAGGTATGAAATCCGGCGTGTTTCCAGTATTAAAAGTACCGATGACAGAAAGGTTATAATAAAGATTAGTCCTACTGTGCTTATTGAAATTTCCAATACGGCAAACGGAAGGCTTTCTATTTTCTTTAACAGTAAATATACTGCTGATAATATTGAGTTGATTAATAGTGATATGCTGCCTGAAAATAAAGGGAAAGAAGAAAAGGCCAGTAGCAAGATCCCCAAAGGTATTAGGATAGCTACTGCGGGAATGACAAAAAGGTTTGAGATGAAAAAATATGTCGGGAATTGGTTAAAATAGAAAACAGAGATAGGGAAAGTAACAATTTGTGCTGAGACCGAAACTGTCAACAAAGCCCAAAAGTATTTTAACACCCGGTTGTTTACAGTAATTATACTGCTGATAGCCGGCTGTAGGTAAACAATGCCGAAAACGGCAGAGTATGAAAGTTGAAAGCCTGCTTCGAACAGGTTGTTGGGGTTTATTATTAAAAGTAGGAAGGCCGAGGCCGCCAATGAATTATATATATTGACATTGCGCTTTATGCTGCCGCCAATAACAATAAAAGAAAACATTGTAGCCGCCCTCATAACCGATGGCGAAAGCCCTGTAATAAAAGCAAACGCCCATAGGCAAAGCAGGGAAATAAATGCAAAAGACAACCGGCCTGCCCTCCCCCTTTTTATTATGCCAAGGAAAGTGACCAGCACCCAGTAAATAATGCCGACATGCAAGCCAGATACAGCAAGCACATGCATTGCACCGGCCGATGAGAATACCCTTTTTATTTCTGGATCAAGTTCGCGCTTATAACCTAATGTCAATGCCGATAAGATTTCCTGTTCGTTTTCGCCAAGGTCCTGCCCCCGGTATTTCATCAAAAGTTTGTCGCGTGTTTTTTCCGCCAGTATTATTAGGGACAAAGGGGTTTTGTAATTTACCTTCACCCATTTCCCTGACGGTAAATAAACCTGCCTGTAAATCTTTTTTCTCCCCATGTATTTTTTATAATCAAATTCAAACGGATTCCCGTTGTTCCTGATTTCGTGGGGCGTTTGTGAGAAGATAACCTTATCTCCGGGCGTGAGCTTTGCAGCCATACTGTCTGGTTCTAAATAAACGAGTACTTTTTCGTGTACCTCCGAAAATTGATTTAGTCCAGTACGGGAAAATGAATTGATAACCAGTACGGATTTATAGGAATTTTCTTTTTCCTGTGGCGATTCCAAAACTGTGGCCAGGAATTTCCCGTTACCATAAAATACCGGTTTTTTATTATATGAATAAAATGAAAACGCACCGAGGAAGAAAAATAATAGATGGGCACAAACGCCAAATATGCCCGTGAAGCTATATTTGTATTTTCTGTTGAGGAAGAAGAGGGAAAGTAATGAAATAATAACAAGAACCGCAGGCAACCACACCGGCATACTTAGCCTGGATGCAGCAACTATCCCCGCCCCCAAGGCAATGGTTAACCGAATAAAGGGTATCTTTTGTACTGTTTTTCCCAAAATCCCGGGCTTGAAGTATTAATTTAAAAAACGGAATAAAGGGATAATGGTTACATTGTACCTTAAGGGTTTTTTACCCTATAGTGAGTCTTTACTTTCCCCTTGGCAATGTTGGTCAGCTTCCCTTTTAACAATCTTTTCCTTAAGGGCGACAAGTGATCTATAAACAAAATACCTTCCAGGTGGTCGTATTCATGTTGGATGATCCTTCCTGCATATCCTTTAAACACCTCTTCGTGTTCAACAAAATTCTCATCAAAATATTTTATGCGCACCTTGTCTGGCCTTGAAACGTCTTCCCTTATTTCGGGCAAACTAAGGCACCCCTCGTTCATTATCCACTCTTCGCCAAATGTTTCAGTAATTTCTGGGTTTATGAAAACTTTCTTGAAATCAGTCAGTTCCGGTTCTTCATCGGCTCCAGAAGATGCATCGACTATAAAAATTCGTATCGATTTGTCTATTTGGGGTGCAGCTAGCCCGACTCCGTCTGAGCTATACATGGTTTCCCACATATTTTCGATTATTTCACCTAACCCTTCGTAGCCTTTGTCTATTGGTTTTGCTTTTTCCCTTAATACAGTGTCTCCATATAATGTAACCGGGTATTTCATTCGTTTTTTTTTATGTTTACGATATTCATTTTTTTTACGAAGGGTTAAAGCCTGTTACGTTTTTGTTCCAAATAATCTTGTAAGATAATGGTTGCGCTGATCCCGTCTACCAAGGCTTTGTCCCGTCTTTTTTGTTTTTTCAGCCCACCATCTATCATTGACTGAAAAGCCATTTTAGAGGTAAACCGTTCATCAAAGATTTCCAATCTTATTTCGGGGTATTTTGCCCTGAACTTTTTAAGGAACGGGTTGATATATTTTACGGCTTCCGAAGGCTGGTTGTTCAGTGTCACCGGGTATCCAACCACAATTCCCTCAACCTCCTCTTTCTGTATATAACAATCTAAAAAATCCCATACAGTATGTGTTGCAACAGTTGTTAAACGGTTGGCAATAATTTGCAGCGGATCGGTGACTGCTATCCCGACCCTTTTTTTCCCGTAATCGATAGCTAAAATCCTTCCCATAAAATCAGGTTGTAAAATTAGGCAGAATTTACGAAATAAAAAATTCATTGTAAGCCTTTGTTGACAGGTGTTATTGAGTTGCTGACCGGGTGTTGCGCTATGTTTTGGCACAGGCTTTGTGTTAATCAAGGAGTACCGGTATAATAAAAGCACCATAAGAGCAAGGTGAAAAAGTTGTGGAAAATATAAAAAAGTATTGTCATGAAAACAAACAGAATAAAACTGCTTGCTACGATGATTACTCTTGCAACAGTTACAATAATATCAACAATCCCTTCAGAAGCTCAACGTAGGCACAGCAACAATAAAAGGACAGAAACGCGGGTACAGAAGGGCAATGAAAGGCGGGGCAGTAGTAGTACACAAAATTCTCCCGGAAAATCAACAAGACAGAAGGCCGTTTACAGGAAATCCGTTTCCCAAAATGCTTCAAATAAATCGGCGACAATCGGCAGGAGCAACAGAAATGCCTCAGGCAGTTCCCAGCAACCAGCAATAAGCCGGGGAAACAATTATAGCCCAAAACGGAGTGCCGCCAGTTCCTATAACAACACCCAGCAACATAGTGATGCAGGTAGGAATGTGCAGCGCAGCTCAGGAAGGGACAACACTGTAAGCCGGCAGGTTGGGCGAAACCGCACCTCTTCTGTTAATGCCGGGCGTAACAATAACAGTCCAATAAGTAGAGAGAGGGGGGCAGCATACAATCCCAGGGCAAAAGCTAATTCCCGTAATAATTATGAACGCCGGTCTCCCGGGAACAACCAAAGCCGCGAGATGTACAGGTTGGATAGGAACGACAAACGTTATTCGCCTAATAATAATTACAGGGGAAGCAGGCAGGTCTGGAATGGCAACAGAAGGCCTGGTAATATGAATTACAACAGGAGCGACCGGGGTTATTACAGGAAGTATGACTATAGGAACCATAGACACTGGGACAGGAGTTGGGAAAAGTATCGATGGGATTTTTATAGCTGGAGGGACTATTATCACGGATACAACCCTTACTCATACAGGTACCACAGGTATTATTACCATCACCCACTCTACGGACATGTAATTAGCAGGTTTGTTTATAACCCTGACATTTTTATCCATAACCATAACAGGTACTTCTGTTACGATGGGCGTTTTTTCCGCTACATGCCTGGCATCGGTTATGTCTTGGTTGATATTCCTTTTGGGACTGTTTTTGACGGGTTGCCATATGGCTATGAAAGGGTTTATGTTAACGGATATGTGTATTTTAGGGTTGGCAATTTGTTTTTTGAAACTAATGGGCTGGGTTTTCGCCTGGTACATTATCCGGAAAGGTACTATGCCTATGATGACGGGTACACTAATGATGGCTATTATTTTTGAACAGGCTTATATTGATCATATAGTTTATTATTAAAAAAAACAAAAAACTACCGTTGGGTAGTTTTTTTAATAAAATATTTTGGCTATTTTTATATAACTAAATTTAAAATATACTATGGATTCAAAACTAAAACGCGATCAGGTTCCGCCCATTGAGGCAAAGAACTGGAGAAAAAATTTTGAAGAAGAAAAAGAAAAAACATTTAAGCTGTTAGTCCCTCAGATTGTACTTGAAAAAGAAACCTATGTAAAACTGTCTGGTGAAAACGAAAACCGTGTGCGGATTTATTTGGCTTTGGAGGAAGAAAAGCAAGGGGGGCAATATGTGTTATGTGCCTTTGCTGTATCTGCATTTCTACTGGGTAGCGGCGATGTTTACACCGATTATGAAACTCCGGTTTTTAAACTGGAAAAGAAAAATGTTGATTACTCCAATAATACCCAAGCCGTTATTGCAAGTATACAAAGGTACAGAAAGTGGCGTGCTGGTGAAATTGATGTAGAAGCAGAAGAAGCGACAGTGAGGAAATACATATATCCCAATGCTTACCTTCTCACCAAGTTTGAGCTGCACGAAATTTTCATAAACCAAGGGCGCAAGGAGGCTGAAATAGATTTTGGTATTGCAAAAGTCATGAACACAATGATATACCCCGGGCCTATAGAAACCAGTAAAGACGATGAATCAGTTGAAGTATTTGACCTTACTGGGTTGTGCCCTCCATATTGCGATGAAAGAAGCCCTTATTACAACATATAAGCCTTTTTTGCTAAACAGTGGATTTTATTTTTTTTAACTGGATTCCCATCCTTTTGCCTTTTTTTGTAGGACTTTCCCTTTTTAAACATTTCGGGGCAGACTTGAGGATAATTTTTATTTATGTTTGTTTTGGGACTTTTATTGAAATTTTGTGCCGAATATTAATTGGGGCAGTGCATGTTGAAAACACAATGCCGTTGGTTCATTTTGCCTTTGTTGTTTTCTATTTATTGTTTGTCCTTTTTTACAAAAAAATCTTAGATGGGTTTGTCAATAAGGTCGTTTTGAACGTATCCATGATTTTATTTATTGTTTATTGGCTCGCAAACTCATTGTTTCTCCAAAGTATTTATGAGCACCCTTCTTTACCTATCTCGATAGGGAGCATGATTATTACAATTTTATCGATAGTTTATTTCTATAAAGTCATGGTGGAGGCACAAATAAAGAAACTTGCCAATGAACCTTTGATATGGATCAATACTGCTATATTGATATATTTTTCGGCGAACCTGTTTTTTTACGCACTGTTTAATTTGATCCTCGAATATTCAGTGAAATTTTCAAGGATTACGGTTATCTACCTCTCTGTTGTAAATGGGGTTTTTTATGTCCTTATTGCCATTGGCTTCCTAAAGGCAAGGGTGCAAAAAACAAACAATTGACAAGCCCGTCCTGGCAAGTAGATTAAAATAGGATAAATTCAGGTAAAAGTTTATGAATTTATCCTATTTTAGCTCTCCAAAGGAATATCTTAAATAAATTTATAATGCCGGAGTCCGGAATTGCCGATATTGCTGTTGTATATTATATTGGTTCACTTGGGATGATTGTCCTTGCTGTGGCTATTTTTTTCTTTTTTGTGACTTACCAAAAGAGGTTGTTGAAGAAAGGGTTAGAGCTAAGCAGAATAAAGACGGAACAACAGGAAGAACTATTACGGAACACAATTTCGGCACAAGAGAAAGAAAGAAAAAGGATAGCCCGTGATTTACACGATGAGGCAGGAGCAATGCTTTCGGTCGTCAAACTTAATGTAGGGCAGATTGAATACAAGTCCGATTCAGAAAAAATAAAAATCCTTGCAGGAGAAACAAAATCATACATAGATGAGGTAATAACACAAATCAGGAGGATTTCTAGAGATTTGTTGCCACCATCGCTGGAAAAGCTGGGCTTGAACTTTGCGGTACAGGAATTATCTAACTGGATCAATAAATCAGGGAAAATAAAAATGGAATATTGGAACATAGGAACCCCCGTACGTTTTGACAGCAAAAGGGAGCTGAGTGTTTTTCGGATTGTCCAGGAGATAATAAACAACGCATTAAAGCATGCCGAAGCTACCCATATTAACGTAACCACCCGGTTTTCAGGTTCAACCCTGGCTGTCCTTGTTTCTGACAATGGGAAGGGGTTTGATTTTGACGAGAAAAAGGGCACGGGGCTTGGCCTGAAAAATCTTGAGAGCCGTTCGGGCATTATTGATGCAAGGTTTAAGCTGAAGTCTGTCCCGGGGAAAGGGACAACGGCAATTGTTTTTGTTAACATGTAAGTTGATAGGCTTTTATGGACAAGATTGATATAGTAATTACTGATGATCACAATTTATTCCGAAAAGGGATACATAGCATTGTTGAAGACTTTGATTTTGTGGGGAATATCAAAGAAGCGGCCAATGGGATAAAGTTGCTGGAAATATTAAAAGAATCGGCGCCTAAGCCGGATGTCGTTTTGCTTGATATCAGGATGCCGGAGATGGATGGCATTGAAGCTACCATAAAAATAAAAGAGCAGTTCCCCTGTGTCAAAATATTAATCCTTACTATGGAGGACGATGAGCAGATTATTCTTCATTTGGTCGGCATGGGGGTAAACGGGTATTTGTTGAAAAATGCCGAACCCTGTGAATTAAAAGTTGCCCTCTCCAAGCTTATAACTAATGAATTTTATTTCCCATCAAATATTTCAGATATAGTTTTCCGGAATGTACAAAGAAACCACAGCAGTAAGAACAGTTTGGACATTACAGAAAGGGAAATACAAGTTTTAGAGTTAATATGTAAAGAGAAAACGGCTCCGGAGATTGCCGAAATACTTTGCATCAGTAAAAGAACGGTTGAGACCCATAAGAAAAACTTATTGGAAAAAACAGGCACAAAAAATGTGGCGGGGCTGGTTGTGTCTGCCATAAAAAACAAAATAGTTGAAATATAAAAAAGGCTACCGGAACAGGTAGCCCTTTTAAATAGAAATTTCTAATCGTTCCCCGTTTTGTTTCTAATTTTTCAGTACCAAAAGGTTTCAAGGATATAGGGAGTTTGAACTGAAAATTTTCACCTAGCCAAAAAGGAACGTTGTGAGTGTGTGTGATTAAGAATAACAAACTATTGCGAGGGGAATATCTTAAATCTATTCATCTGTTTTGTTTTAGTCTAGTATGTATTAAGTGTTATCCAAAAAAATCTTTTTCAAATCTCGTATAAATATTTAATTCAGGAAAGAGTGTTTTTACTGATTTTTAATATCCGTAAAAGTACGTATGGCAAGGATAAAAAAAAGCCGTTCGGAAAGAACGGCTTTTTTTATCTAGTAAGGTAGTTGCTTGATTATTTGATGTTTGCCTGTGCGGCAGCTACACGTGCAATCGGTACTCGGTAGGGCGAACAGCTTACATAGTCCATGCCTACGCTGTCGCAGAACATTACCGATGAAGGTTCCCCTCCATGCTCGCCACAAATACCTACTTTCAGCCCGGCTTTTACGCTGCGGCCTTTCTCTACGCCCATTTTAACAAGTTGCCCCACGCCTTCCTGGTCGAGCACTTGGAACGGATCGTTTTTAAGTATGCCTTTTTCTATATATACAGGCAGGAATTTGCCTGCATCGTCACGCGAATACCCGAAGGTCATCTGGGTCAAATCGTTTGTGCCGAACGAGAAGAACTCTGCCACTCCTGCTACCTGATCGGCAGTTACTGCTGCACGGGGGATCTCTATCATTGTCCCGACCATATAGTCAACGCTTGCCCCTTTTTCTTCGAATACTTTTTGGGCAGTAGAATGTATTATTTCTGCCTGCAATTTAAGTTCTTTTACAGTGCCAATCAATGGGACCATTATTTCAGGGCGTGCATCAACTCCTTTTTGTTTGAGGTTAACGGCAGCCTCGATAATTGCGCGCGCCTGCATTTCCGTAATTTCAGGATAAGTATTTCCCAAACGGCAACCGCGGTGGCCCAACATAGGGTTGAACTCGTGAAGGTTGTCAACCATTGCTTTCACCTCTTCTACTGCTATGCCCATTTCATCGGCCATTTCTTTTTGGTTGGCTTCTTCGTGCGGGACAAATTCGTGCAAGGGCGGGTCGAGCAGGCGGATTGTCACCCCATACCCTTCCATAGCTTCCAGTATCCCCTCGAAATCTTCGCGCTGGTAAGGCAACAATTTATCTAAAGCTTTCCTGCGTGAAACTTCCGTTTTGGCGAGGATCATCTCCCGCATTGCTATTATCCTTTCCCCTTCAAAAAACATGTGTTCCGTGCGGCAAAGCCCAATGCCCTGTGCACCAAAGCCTTGGGCAACTTTTGCATCGTTAGGTGTGTCTGCATTGGTACGTACCTTCATGCGGGTGTACTTGTCGGCAAGTTCCATTATTTTTCCAAAGTCGCCGCTCAAATCAGGATCCATTGTGGCTACCTTGCCCTCGTAAACTTCGCCTGTCGAGCCGTTTAACGATACCCAGTCGCCTTCCCTGAATTCTTTCCCGTCAATGTTCATGACGCGTGTTTTATAATTTATCTTAACATTGCCGGCACCTGAAACACAGCATTTCCCCATCCCGCGGGCAACAACTGCGGCATGGGAAGTCATCCCCCCGCGTGCAGTCAGTATGCCTTTTGCGATGTGCATGCCTTCCAAATCTTCCGGAGAGGTCTCAACGCGGATAAGTATCGATTCCGGATATTTTGCGGCCTCATCTGCGAAAAATACTATTTGCCCCGTGGCCGCGCCCGGAGAAGCGGGCAGGCCTTTTGCCAATACTGTGGCCGACTCCATTGCCGAGGTGTCAAATATCGGGTGCAGCAACTCATCAAGTTTGGCTGCATCTATACGGTTTAATGCGGTTTTTTCGTCTATGCGGCCTTCGTCCAACATATCAACAGCGATTTTAACCATTGCTGCCCCGGTACGTTTCCCGTTACGGGTTTGCAGCAGCCAAAGTTTTCCGTCTTGGATTGTAAATTCGAGATCCTGCATGTCGCTGTAGTGGTCTTCCAGCTTTTGCTGGGTTTCGTTCAGTTGCCTGTAAAGTTCGGGCATTGCTTCCTCCAGCGATGGATATTTTGAAGCTCTTTCTTCATCGCCGATACCCTGTAAAACGGCCCATCTTTTTGAGCCTTCAAGCGTAATTTGCTGAGGCGTGCGGATACCTGCAACAACGTCTTCCCCTTGGGCGTTGATCAGGTATTCACCGTTAAATATGTCTTCGCCTGTGGCTGCGTCGCGCGTAAATGCCACTCCTGTGGCAGATGTGTCGCCCATGTTCCCGAACACCATTGCCTGGACGTTCACTGCTGTCCCCCATTCATCGGGGATCTGTTCCAAGCGGCGGTAAAGGATGGCCCTGTCGTTGTTCCAACTGTTGAACACGGCAGCTACTGCCCCCCAAAGCTGTTCCCATGCATCAGTAGGGAAATCTTTCCCTGTTTCTTTTTTAACGGCTTCTTTAAAACGTGCCACCAATTCCTGGAGATCTCCTGTCGAAAATTCAGTGTCGAGTGTAATCCCTCTTTCTTCTTTCAATTCCTCGATAATCTCCTCAAACGGATCTATCTCTTCTTTGCTGGCGGGTTTCATTTCCATAACCACATCGCCATACATTTGGACAAAACGGCGGTATGAGTCCCATGCAAAACGCGGGTTGCCTGATTTCACAGAAATAGCTTCAACTGCATCTTCATTCATGCCAAGGTTGAGTACGGTATCCATCATTCCGGGCATTGACGCTCTTGCCCCTGAGCGGACTGATACCAGGCACGGGTTCTCTTTGTCTCCGAACTTTGTGCCGGTCAGTTTCTCCACATGTGCAACGGCAGCCTCAACTTCCGGCTTTATTAATTCGAATGTTTGCCCCTGTCCCTTTTCGTTGTACATTGTACAAACTTCTGTAGTAATTGTGAATCCCGGAGGGACTGGGACCCCTATAAGGTTCATTTCTGCCAGGTTAGCTCCTTTCCCACCAAGTAAATTTTTCATGTCAGCCTTACCTTCTGCTTGTCCGGCTCCAAAGGAATATACGTTCTTTGCCATAAAATTGTATTTTTTAGTTATAATTAGATTTAAACCTTTAAAATTTTGAACTGCTAAAATAACTCTATTTTTTTATAATCAGAAACTTTTACGGACATTACAGTACTGTTGTTTATCAGTTTGAAAATTAAGCTTTAACATTCTTTAACTTTGGTTGGGATGTGTTAACTGTTTTATGGATTACTTTTGCCCTTGGAGTTAGACAAAAAAGTGTTTTTTCATAGAGAAATAGATTTGGTTAGGTTAAGGGGACAAGGATGAAGATTCATCCTTGTTTTTTTTTATACTATTATTTATCTGTCATATATTCATATTGCCCCCTCGTTTCCAGAAATTTTTTCATCTTTAATAAGAGTCCTCCTGACAGTTTGTCTTTCAGTTGTTTATGGCTGTTGTTTTGTATGGGTGCTTTGCAATATTTAAATTGATTAAGCTATGAATTTGAATAATTTTACAATAAAAGCGCAGGAAGCCATACAGCATGGTTTTCAGGTTGCGCAGGGGAACAACCAGCAAAGCATAGAAACAGGGCATTTGATGAAAGGGCTGTTGCATTCTGCTGAAAATGTCGTGAATTTTTTGTTGAAAAAAATGGGCGTGGACACGGCTGTTTTCCAGCAGGCACTGGAAAAAATAATAGAGTCGTACCCAAAGGTCACGGGAGGGGAACAGTACCTTTCGTCATCGGCCAACCGTGCACTTCAAAAATCGCTTGCCTTGGCACAGGAAATGGGCGACCAGTTTGTTTCTGTTGAACATGTTTTATTGGCATTGATAGATGCCGGCGACACAACAAGCCGGTTGATGAAGGACAATGGCATTGGCAAAAAAGAATTGAAGCAAGCCATCGAAGAATTGCGCAAAGGCTCAAAAGTTGACAGCCAGACTGCCGAGGACAGGTTCAATTCCCTGAACCGATTTGCATTGAACCTTAACGAAAGGGCCAGGAGCGGGAAACTGGATCCGGTAATTGGCCGTGACGAAGAAATAAGGCGTATCCTTCAAATATTATCAAGAAGGACTAAGAACAACCCGATATTGATTGGCGAACCGGGGACAGGGAAAACAGCAATTGCCGAAGGGCTGGCACACAGGATAATACGTGGCGACGTGCCTGAAAACCTCAAAACAAAACAAGTGTACTCGCTCGACATGGGCGCATTGGTGGCAGGGGCCAAATACAAAGGAGAGTTTGAGGAAAGGCTGAAAGCCGTTGTGAACGAAGTTGTCCAGTCGAACGATGAGGTTGTTTTGTTCATAGACGAAATACACACCTTGGTTGGGGCAGGCAAAGGCGAAGGCGCAATGGACGCAGCCAACATACTGAAACCTGCTTTGGCGCGAGGCGAACTCCGGGCAATTGGTGCGACAACTTATGCCGAATACCAAAAATATTTCGAAAAAGACAAAGCATTAGAAAGAAGGTTCCAAGTGGTTCAGGTCTCGGAACCCGACACATTGAGCGCGATATCAATACTCAGGGGGATAAAAGAACGTTACGAAAGCCACCACAAAGTAAGGATTAAAGACGATGCGATAATTGCATCCGTTGAGTTGTCGCAAAGGTACATATCCGACCGTTTTTTGCCAGACAAAGCAATAGATTTGATGGACGAAGCAGCAGCAAAGCTCAGGCTGGAAATGGACTCTGTGCCTGAAGAACTGGACGAAATAGAACGCCGGGTAAAACAGTTGGAAATAGAGAGGGAGGCAATTAAGCGCGAAAAAGATGAAAAAAAGCTTGTCCGCCTAAACGAAGACATTTCGAACCTCAAAGAGGAGCAGTCCCGCCTGCGTGCCAAGTGGCAGTCAGAAAAAGCTGTTGTTGACAATATCCAGAAAAAGAAATCGGAAATAGAAAATTTCAAATACGAGGCAGAGGAAGCCGAGCGGCAGGGCAATTACGAACGTGTTGCCGAACTGCGCTATGGACGGGTAAAGGAAGCTGAAATCGAAATCGAAAAATACAAACAGGAACTAAGGCAGCTAAAAGAAGGGGAAAGCCTTATAAAAGAGGAAGTTGACGCAGAAGATATTGCCGAGGTGGTGGCACGCTGGACAGGGATACCTGTTTCAAAAATGCTGCAAAGCGAACGCGAAAAATTGCTCCACATGGAAGAAGAACTGCACAAGCGCGTTGTAGGGCAAGATGAAGCAATAACCGCTGTTTCGGATGCCGTGCGCAGGAGCCGGGCCGGGCTGCAAGACGAAAAAAGGCCAATAGGCTCGTTCATATTTTTGGGCACCACGGGCGTAGGGAAAACAGAGCTGGCGAAAGCGTTGGCAGAATACCTTTTCGACAACGAAAACATGATTACCCGTATTGACATGTCGGAGTACCAGGAAAAATTCTCAGTAACCCGTTTGATCGGCAGCCCTCCCGGATATGTTGGCTACGACGAAGGCGGGCAGCTTACAGAAGCCGTCAGGCACAAACCATATTCGGTGGTATTGTTCGATGAAATTGAAAAAGCACACCCCGATGTTTTCAACGTACTCCTGCAAGTGCTGGACGACGGAAGGCTGACCGACAACAAAGGCCGTACGGTGAATTTCAAAAACACGATAATCATAATGACTTCCAACTTGGGCTCAGGTATTATCCAGGAAAGTTTCGGGCGCATGGAAGAAGGGAACAGAGAGGCAGTTTTGGAAGAAACGCAAGGGCGTTTGTTGGAAATGCTCAGGCAGACAATCCGCCCCGAATTCCTTAACAGGATAGACGAAACCATTGTGTTTACCCCGTTGTCAAAAAGCGACATCACGGAAATAGTAAGGTTGCAATTTGAACAGGTAACAAAAAGGCTTGGCGGCGCAGACATCAAAATGGAAATCACCGACCCGGCCGTAACATGGCTTGCCGGTGCAGGCTTCGACCCACACTTTGGCGCGCGTCCGGTGAAACGTATCCTGCAAAAATATGTCCTGAACGAACTTTCAAGGAAAATAATCGCAGGGAAAGTGCAAAAAGACAAAACCATTGTTGTTGATTATGTTGACGGAGGTTTAAGCTTCAAAAATTAGGAAAATATAATTATAAAGATAAAATTAGCAGAAAAAAAGCAGGAAGCACAGGTTATGGATAAAATATTGACATTCGCCGACAGGCAAGCATTCAGGGAGTGGCTTGGCAAGTTTGGGACAGAGAGCGATGGCGTATGGTTGCTCTTTAGTAAAAAAGGTAAAATCGCCACACTTACAGCTGGCGATGCTTTAGAAGAGGCTCTTTGTCACGGATGGATAGACGGGCAAATCCAATCACTTGACGGCAATTCCTACAAAAAGTATTTTGCGAGACGCAGGCAAAAAAGCAAATGGTCCGCAAAAAACAAAAAATTGGCACAAGCCCTTATAGAAAAAGGCTTAATGGCCCCAACGGGCATGGAGGCGATAGAACGTGCAAAGAAAAATGGCTCATGGGAAAATGCCAAACGCGTAAGCATTACCGATGGGCAAATACATATGTTCCAGGAAATCATCAGCCCCAGTGAGCCTGCATTTTCTAATTTTCTGGACATGCCTAAATCAGTACAGCGTACTTATACCGGATTTTACTTTGATGCCAAATCAGACAAGACCCGTCAAGCCAGGCTAGAGAAGATTATCGACAGGCTTAACAGGAACTTGAAGCCAATGTAGCTTTATCCCTAATCTTTTAATATTATTTCTTTATATGTATTGTCGTTGTTTTGCAAATATAGCAGGTAAATGCCTTTTTCCCAGTTTGAAAAATTTATCTGGCCTTCACAGAAGTTTACATTTTCCATTATAATTTTACCTGTTATGTCAATTATTTTTAGATGGTGTTTTTTGGCACTTTCGGGCAGCTCAATAGTAAGTATGCCCGATACGGGATTGGGGTAAAAAAGAAAGCCTTCTTTGTCAATATCATTTTCTGTCACTGTTTTTATTTCAAAAGCCGCAATAATTTCCTTGTAGCTGTCGATGGTTGCGCTTACCGGGTTTTCGGTAGAGGTGATGCCCCCTGTCCAACCGGTGAAGATCCACCCTTCGGCAGGCGTTGCGGTGAGGGTGGCTTTTTCTCCATGGATGTAAGTCCCGTTCCCGCTTTGGTTAGCAGTACAACCTGCATTTTCAGCATCTTCCGGGCTGATTGACAAAGCAAGGGAATAGGACTTTTGTTCGAAGTTCGAGGTTATTTCTTTATCGCTTTCTATGTTTACGCTTACCGGGTTTTCGGTAGAGGTGATGCCCCCTGTCCAACCGGTGAAGATCCACCCTTCGGCAGGCGTTGCGGTGAGGGTGGCTTTTTCTCCATGGATGTAAGTCCCGTTCCCGCTCTGTATAGCCGAACAACCTGCATTTTCAGCATCTTCCGGGCTGATTGACAAAGCAAGGGAATAGGACTTTTGTTCGAAGTTCGAGGTTATTTCTTTATCGCTTTCTATGTTTACGTTTACCGGGTTTTCGGTAGAGGTGATGCCCCCTGTCCAACCGGTGAAGATCCACCCTTCGGCAGGTGTGGCAGTGAGGGTGGCTGTTTCGCCTTCGTAGTAAGCTCCGTTGCCCATGCTGCTGACCTGTTTGCTACTGCTGCCACTTTGGCTTACAGAACATCCTCCTTCATAGGCGTTTTGCGGCTCAACACCAGTTGTAAGCGCGTAGGTCCGTGCAAACATGGCGGTGATGTTTTTATCGCCACCAAGGATGCTGACAACAAGAGGGTTGTCATACTCGCTGCCTGCGGGAACATCGCCTTCCCACCTAATGAATGCCCATTCGCCGGAAACTGCTGAGGACTTGGTGTTATCGGTTATGGCAGTCAGTATTCGGTTATATTCATTTTCGGGGTCTGTTTCTTTTTTTACGCTGCACCCGTTGTCGGACGCTTCGTTAGACACAGAAACAGAAATTTCGTTGGTGCATGTAAAACAAGCGGTAATACTTTTGTCGCTGTCTATGGTGACCTCCAACGGGTTTTCTGTTGTGGTAGTGTCCCCTGTCCAACCTGTAAATATCCATCCATCTACAGCTGTGGCGGTAAGGGTTGCCGTAGTGCCATCCTTGTAAGTGCCCCCTCCACTTACGGCACATCCTGCATCCTCAGCTTCCTGTGGTGAAATAAATACTGTAATAATATTTATGATTTCAAAATTAGCTGTTAAATCATGGTTTCCTGTTACCGTAAACGTGTATGCCGTATCTGCGGAAACCACTTCGCCGCCTTCTGTCCAATTCACAAAAACATAGCCTGTTGCAGGTTTTGCCGTTACTGTTATTTCCGTTCCGGAATTGTAAGTCCCGCCCCTATTGGTTGTCCCACCGATTTCAGGATGCGATGTGGTTGTAACCACATATTGTTGTGGATTAATCGGGCTTTGGGGATAAAGGGAATCATGCGCGGCATTTGTCCAGGGTTCAAACTGTACGTTGTTCACATTTACCTCTATGGGTTCCTGTTCGATGGTCCCCCAATAAACATATGGGGCAGTAAGGCTACTGGTGTTCGCATTGTTGATATTATAAACACCGTTGCCGTAAATATCGTTCCATCCTGCCAGAGATTCGCCAAAAACCGGGTTGTTAATACCAACAGAATCGGCATATATCCCATCGTTGGAATTGTTGATAATAGTACAATTGTTTAAGCCGGGCGTGGAGTTGTTGGTTAAACATAAACCATTGCTGTAACTGTCGCTGATTTCACAATTTTGGAATGAAACTTTCCCCCCTGTATTGTTAAGGCACAGGCAACCTGTTGCCGTTTCGTTGTGTTGCCCGCCATTTGAGAATTTACAATATTGCAAATGGCTTGTTTCATCGGGGGAATCGAATATTATAGCATCCCAATAATCAATTTCATCAGGGTTGTTAAGGAAAGAAATGACCGAAGCCGAATCTCCCCTGGCATCAAGTGTGCCCAAAACCGATATGGAAGACGGGGTGTTAAAGTAAAACTTGTTCCCTTCCTCTATCTCCAACTTCTCGTTATCCCCAACAGTGATATATCCATTGATATGATAAGGTACATTATGGTTGCCCCAATGGCCGTCTCCGGTGTAACTGTCACCTGATTTTGGTTCCTGACCACCAAGAATATTTATGGCATCTTTGTTATTTGAATAAATATTGACATTTTCTTTAATGTTTTTTATGGTACTTACAATGCCCTGTATGGCATAACTTCCATTGTCATGAATATCTGTATTGCTGATACTGAACCCGTTATCTTCCCATTCCCAGGGGGCGTTGATCCCTGTACCACCATTATGGTGGATTTCACAACTGTCGATACTTACTTTTGCACCATCTATCACATAAATACCGGCACTGCCCCCATAAGCTATTTCGCAATCAGAAAATGCGACATCGGTTTCCATTATGTCAAAAGCCCCGTCATCGTAACTCCTGCCTGCATAATAGGTATTGCAATGCTTAAATGTGCTTGGTTCAGAGGTGCCGTAAACATCTGTAAAATATAAACCTGCCCATAACCCAGGCTCTTCTGCACCTTCGGTAGATGATGTAAAGACAATAGGTTTTCCCTCTGTTCCTATAGCCGTTATAGAGGTACGGACACATATTTGGAAGTTTTTGTCCACTAACAACTTAACGCCCTTTTCAATGGTAAGGTGCCCTTCAATCAACTCGGTCCTTCCCTTTATATTATATCCATATCCTTCCACCCAGGTGGCATCATCCATCATCCTCCCGCCCCAGATTTCAATTAAATTATTGTTTTTATTGTCAAAAATTTCCATACTGCCGATACCTCCTACCATGTTTACGGGCAGGCGTGCCGTCCCTCCTGCGTTGGAGCTTATTTCTCCACCATTAAGCGTCCCCCCACTATATAAATAATTGGTAAATATCCCATAACCCCCATTTTTTGAAATAGTACAATTTTCAATTACAGGGAAAGTATATTCGTCAATATATATCCCACATGAATCATTTTCGGAAATAACACATCCGGAAAGTTGCAAGCGGCAAGTATCATTAAGGTAACTATGATCCCCCGAATTGCCATTGACATAAATTCCATCGCCCCCTCCATTTTTTATTGTACAATTATTTAGGGTTACATTGCCCTTTGGCCCATAAGTTAACCAATCAACAGCAATGCTTGCCAGCCTGCCAACATTGATACTGCTTCCCCCTGCATGTTCAACCTTGCAATTATCCAAAACACTTGCCGAGTCGCAGTTCCTGAACAATATCCCTCCCCAGTATCCCTTTTCATATGTGGCACCATCGTCATCGGGCTTGAACTGGACCGAACTGGCTTTTAAGTATCCCTCTCCGGCAATGAAAAGCTGGGCATCTTTGCCGAAGTACAAATCCGAATATAAATGCCAACCGGCATTGACGTACAAAGTACCATCCATATAATAACACGCACTGTCGTTTAATCCCTGCCAAACAGCATCTTTGTCAAGGCCGTAGTCGTATGTCTCTATTTCTACCCCGTTATATTGATTGTTAGAAAAATGTATTTGGGCAACATCAAGGTTATTGACCGCATTGGGGATAAGCCTCATGGCTGTGGTATCGTTTTCTTTTAAATAAAGCTTGTTTACGGAGATGTTTTCAATCAAACAATTAAGCCCATGGTTGTTGTTCCGCAGGATTACACTGTCCAACGAAAGGCTTGCTTCGCCACCAAGCCTTTCTCCATAAATGCCATCGCCTGTGTTGTCGTATATAGAACACCGTTCAAGGCTAACATGTGTTGCCGTATCTGTGCCGGCCTGATAAAAATATATCCCGGCTCTTTTGTTTTCGCTGATGAGGCAATCTTCAAAAGAGACATTGGCATTATCACCAATCATTATCCCATTGCCATTGTTCACGTGCGATTCGCAATATGATACGGTATAATCCCCATTTGCAAAATAAAAACCGCCCACAGGGGCATAAGTTACGCTGCAATCCGATATAGAACCTTCCCCGCCGTAAATGCTAAGTACCGAATTTACTTCATTAATAGAGCAACTGTCCATCATAAACCTACAGGCAAAAAGTTCGACAAATCCACAAGAAAGTTTGCTATAGCTCTTTTTAAAAGTGCAATTTTTCAACTTTAATGTATCTTTGGGCTCATTGGTTTCAAGGGTGCCGTCCCAGTTGTTGACAATTATTACATCGCTATTGTCGAAACTACAACCTTCTATTGCTATTTCGGAATATACCACTTCAACATTAAAAACCGAAGAGTCTTTGAACTCGCAATTTTTTATTTCAGAACATAAGGAACCGGTTATTGATGCCCCGGAAAGTACACAATTATCCATTGACAATAAAGGTGCAGCAGCCATCTCAAGTTTAGATTGCGTAAAGGTGCAATCATCGATATCAATGGGATACAACAAGTGATCATTTATTAAATCTGTATTTTTAAGTTCACTGTCAGAAAGTACTGCCATTGAGAGAATTTCATCGCCATCGGTGAATTTGAAAATGCCATCTATAATTTTACTGTTTTCACATGATAGGCTCCCTTTTATATTGATAGCCCTGCCGTTGCTTTCCACTGTTGTGAAAAACATAGACAATGTCCCAAATTTTTCGACAGTAATAGTGCTGTATGCCACCAATGCCGAATTTAAGGCAAAAATCATATAACTTTGGGCTTCAACGGTAACCGGGGACATTATATTAACAAGTGCATCGCCCGCAATTGTTAGCTTTGCCCCGTTTTTAACTGCAATATCCCCGTTTACATAATGTAATATTTTTTTGTACGTTCCCGGTACATTCTCCGTCCATCTTACATCTGCCGTAATATCGGTATTGTGGTATATAATTGTATCATACATATGGGTGGTTCCATCAACTATAATGGAGCCTTCTTGTGCATTGCAAATTTGCGGGGCAAGCATAAAAAAGGCACAAATAAATGCAACCCAGAAGTCCTTAAACTGAAAGCAAGGGTTTTGAAACCTGAAAACAGGCATGTTTTGTAAAGGGCTAAATGTAAATTTGGGTAGGGTAAATGTTTTCATTTGAGTAATGATTTGGTCAATAATCAGTTATCACTTCAAATGTAACAGTCGTAAACGGCAAGCCACTTGATGTAGATCAATTAATTAGATTAATAGGAGACAAAAGGATAAGCCCCAAAAATTTAACAATAAATAACAAATAAAGAATAACAAATAAAGAATAAGAAATCAGGAATCAGGAATCAGGAATGCCTGATTACCGACTATTGACAGCTACATATGCGCCCTTATGCGGCTAAGTGTCTCGGGAGTTATGCTAAGGAAACTGGCTATATAATTTAATGGTATGCGGTTGGCAAATTCAGGGTAATCTCTTATGAAATTCAAGTAACGTTGCTCGGCATTTTCTAAGTGGTTTTTGGCATAATGCTCGTCCAAAAGGAAAAGTTGTTCGGTCATTATCATCCTCACCCAGTGTTCAATGCACGGATGTTTTTGGCACAGTTGTTCAAAATCATAATATTTTAAAGCAAAACACTCGATATCTTCAATTGCTTCGATTATTTCGTAAGCCGGTTTTTGGGCAAAAAACGAAGCGCTTGCCACAAAATCGCCCTCTTTCGAGAACCACACTATCTGCTCCTTTCTTTTTCCACTATAAAAGTGTTTGGCCATCCCTTTTTCAAGGAAATAAATTTCATTCCCAATTTGTTGGCTTTCTTGTAAAACAGCCCCTTTCCCAAAATGTTTTAAAAACAATTTGTCAACAAGATCGCTTATTGCTATTTCTTGAAGATTTGGCATTTTACTGAGGACACGGTATATCAAAGTAGTGCTTGGTTGAATATGGCCGCCGTCTTTCATAGGTGCATGTTTATATGGTTTTATTTTTGAAAATATTTTGTTTTCATATAGTTTTGCCAAACTTAATAAAACGATATTGAAACAGGAAAACCTAAATAGCGATCAAATTGTAAGTAAATTAAAAAAAGGGGATACAGGTGCTTTTGATGAGTTATTCAGGAATTATTCCCACCGGATATTTCAATTTTCACTTATATATTTAAAATCACATGTTGAGGCAGAAGAAGTTGTCCAAGAAGTGTTCCTTAAAGTTTGGGCCCGGAGGAAAGAATTGAAGCCCCAAAGTTCGTTTAAATCTTATCTATTTACCATTGCCTTTAATATTATAAAAAAAAGGTTTATTAAAAAATCGAAAGAAAATGCCTTTAAAGACGAAATAATATACTCATATCTCCATCAAGAAAATGACCTTGATAAAATAATCGATTACAAATCCTTACTCAAAAAAGTAGAAAAGATAATTGATTCCATGCCACCCCGGCGAAAAGAAATCTTTATAAAAAGGAAATATTATGATTTATCTATTAAACAGGTTGCCGAAGAGATGGGGATTTCTCCCAATACAGTGGAAAATCAACTTGTAGCAGCTCAAAAATATATTAGGGAACACCTCGAAAAAGAAAAATTAGCCGGTTTGCTCTTTTTTATATTATTTATCGGATAATACCAGGTTTGTTGCATATTGGATTGCTTATATTAGAGTTGTTTAAATAGTTGATATTTGGTAATTTACCCATAAATAACAAAAAAAATAGGATTTTTTTTGATTTTGAATAGTGGATATTTCCCTTAAAAGGATATTACTGTCCTGTATGAAACTTGAAACAGATAGGATACAACAGTTTAAAAACGGGAAATTCTCAATGAATGATTATATGTCAGTGAGAAAATATTTCTTTGGAACAGCTTACCAGCCTGATTTAACAGAGAATGCAAAAATAAACTGGGAAGATGATATTAGGGAAGATATACGAAGAATGGATTTGGAGCCAATCCTTGATAAAATCCACCATAAAATCCGTTCACAGGAAAATATGTCCACTAAAACAGTCAAGAAAATATATTATTCATTTTTAAAAATTGCAGCATTGCTTTTACTGCCGTCATTTATCACGGTTGCAACATTATCTTATTTTCTTGCCACAAACACAGCCACTACCAACACTGACAATATCGAATCGTGGGCTGAGATTCATTCTCCAGTCGGTGCAAAGACACATTTTGTTCTTCCCGATGGTTCCGAAGGATGGTTGAATGGTATGTCTTCAATAAAATATAATGTAAGTTTTGAGAAAAACCGGGAAATTGAATTGAAAGGTGAAGCATGGTTTAATGTAAAACATGACAACGGGAAACGTTTTGTTGTAAAAACAAATAATTTTAATGTCAATGTGCTGGGAACCAAGTTTAATGTTTTGGCATATGACAATGATGAAACATCAGAAGTTATTTTGGAAAAGGGAAAAGTTTTAGTTACGGGGGAGGGGGGCAGTTTCTCGAAGAACCTGAAACCCGACCAGCAATTAATATATAATAATGTAAATAAAAATATAACCATCAATAGAGTTGATGCAGTATCATATACCGCATGGAAGGATGGATTGCTTATTTTCAAAGACCAGCCAATGTCAAAGTTGGCCGAAAGGCTGGGAAGGAATTATAATGCCGATATAATATTGCATGGGCAAGAGTTAAAAGAATTGGTTTTTCGTGCAAAATTTAAAAATGAAAGCCTTGAAGAAATTCTAAAACTTATTTCAATCTCGGAGCCAATCAAATATAAAATACACAAAAGGTACAAACAGTCCGATGATACCTACTCTAAAATTAAAGTTGAAATATGGCTAAATAATAAATCTAATTAATCAATGAATTGCGTATGGGATAAAATCTAAAAAAATGAAAGAAACAGGGAAGTATTGAGCCTACTATCCCTGTTTATTAGCAGAGTTAAATAAAAAATTATTGCAAACACTACTAAAGACAACAAATTTATGAAAAAAAGTCTAATTACAAGGCTAATGGTTGATATTGGCCTGGTTAAAATGATACGAGTTATGCGTTTAATCATCTTTATCTTATTAGTTGGAATAACTCAAACCCTGGCTATCGGGTCTTACTCTCAGACCACCAGGTTGACATTGGAAATGAGGGATGTACCTATAGAAAAGGTTCTTGAAAAAATTGAAGATTCATCTGAGTTCTATTTTTTATACAACCAGAATAAGGTTGATGTTGGTAAAAAAGTTGATGTAAATGTAAGAAATGTAAATGTAGCAGAAATTTTACAACAACTATTCAAGGGTTCTGATATAGAATACACTATTATAGATCGTCAGATAGTATTGACCAATAAAGGTTCAGAAGAATCTGTATCTCAACAAACAAAGCCCATTTCCGGTAAAGTTGCCGACTCTTCTGGCTTACCCCTTCCGGGCGTGACGGTTGTTGTTAAAGGAACAGCCAATGGAACTGTGACTAATAGCGATGGTGAGTTTTCGCTATCCAATGTGCCGGGAGATGCCGTATTACAGTTTTCATTTGTGGGCATGAAAACCCAGGAGATACCGATTGCTGGCAAAACCAGTATTAATGTGACAATGGCTGAAGATGCCATTGGGATAGAGGAAGTGGTGGCTGTTGGGTATGGAACGCAAAAGAAAATCAATGTTGTTGGTTCTATAGCTACGATTAACACAGATGAACTAAACAGAGCACCTGTAGCTAGTACAACCAATGCATTAGCTGGACGTCTTCCAGGATTAATTACCAAACAGGAAAGTGGATTGCCCGGTGGTGATGAAGCCAGCCTGAATATTAGAGGATTTGGAGCGCCTCTAATAATTGTTGATGGAATAGAATCTGATTTTAACAATATTAGTGCCAGCGAAATAGAATCAATATCCGTGCTAAAAGATGCTTCTGCTGCCATATACGGGGCAAGAGCTGGCAAAGGTGTAATTTTGATTACCACCAAAAGGGGAGTGGAAGGCAAACCCAAAATTACATTTGATATGACTTATAGTTCACAACGCGTTACCAACATATTACGGCAAGCCAGCTCGGGACAGCAGGCAGAGATGCTCCTTGAGTCTCATTTACAGAGTGGACAACCAGAATCTTCAGCCCGCTTTACACAAGAAGAAGTAGACCTGTTTTATGCTGGTACAAACCCTGATTATCCGAATACAGACTGGCTAGATGTTGTTACACGGAGATATTCACCGGAACAACAATACAACTTATCCATAAGAGGAGGAAATGAGAAAATTAAATATTATGGTTTTTTTGGTTACCTGAACCAACAGTCTATGTTCAAAAATAATGGCGGTAAATATAATCGTTACAATATTCGATCGAATATAGATGCAAAAATTTTGGAAAATTTGAGTTTGCAGATAGATATATCAAGTATTATTGAAGCTCGTAGATTCCCGTGGAGAGGAGATGAGAAAGACGATTCGGTTTGGCAGGACTATTGGAATACTGAGCCATTTTACCCCTCTACTTTACCTGATGATTCAAAGGTAGCATATGCGAATGGTGGAGGAACTGGAGGCATACATATAAGTAGCAACAGTGAATTGAGCGGATATAGAAACACTGATAAACAAAATTTCAAAATCAGTTTGGCTCTAAACTATGATTTTAACTTTGTAAAAGGGTTAAAAGCAAGGGCATTCTTCAACTATGCTCAGGATTATTCTTTCTATAAGAAATTTGACTATCTTATAGAAACATGGACATATAGCTATGCAACGGATACTTATACTAGCATGGGCGGAGATAGCTCTCCCTCATTAACTCATACTGATACCCGTTCGCATTCTATTACAGGGCAATTCTCTCTGAATTACGACAGGACTTTTGCAAAAGAACACCACATATCTGGATTATTATTGTATGAATTGATTGATTATTATGATGATTGGATAAAAGCTAAACGCATCAATTATGCGACCACTGCTATTGATTATCTTTTTGCCGGAAGTGTAGACGATCAAGCTGCCGATGGATCTGCTTCCGAGATGGGACGGGTCAGCTATATTGGACGTATGGGATACGATTATAAATCAAAATACCTTCTTGAAACCACGCTTCGATGTGATGCCTCTGCTAAATACAGTTCAGATAAACGTTGGGGATATTTTCCGAGTATATCATTGGGGTGGCGTATTGCAGAAGAAAATTTCGTTCGCGATAATATTCCCTTCCTGTCTAATTTGAAGCTTCGAGCTAGTGCCAGTCAGACAGGAGATGATAGTGTGGCAAGTTTTCTGTATCTGTCAGGTTATAACTATGGACTTAAATATGTTTTTGATGGGACTACGGAGAAGGGGCTGGTTGCTTCATCAATGGCAAATCCTGATTTGACATGGGAGAAAATGAATATTTATAACATTGGTATTGATTTTGGCTTATGGAAAAATAAACTATACGGAGAGATGGATGTGTTCTACCGAGAAAGAAAAGGCATTGCTGCTACGCGAGAGCTATCTATTCCGTCAACCTTTGGAGCTGATCTTCCAACGGAAAACCTTAACAGTCAGAATAACAGAGGGTTCGAATTTTTACTGGGTTATACTGACCGTATCAAAGATTTAAAGTGGGATGTCAGTGCCAATATTTCTTGGTCGCGGGCAAAATGGGGCCATTACGAAGAATCAGAATACGCAGATGAAGACGAAATAAGGTTATATAAAAATAGTGGAAGGTGGACAGACAGAACATATGGTTATAAATCCGATGGATTGTTTACTTCTCAGAAAGAAATTGATGCATTAACCTATGAATATACAACAGTGGGAAATGATGACCTGAAACCGGGTGATGTTCGCTATGTCAACACAAACGGTGACGATGTGCTGGATTGGCGTGATAAGGAGGATATAGGAAAAGGGACTACGCCGCATTGGGTAGGAGGTATGGATATAAATCTGAGTTATAGACATTTTGGCCTGTCTGCGATGTTTCAGGGCGCCACTGGTTTTTATCATGAGCTTGATCTTCCATCCACCTCAACATTTACATATAAGGAGCGTTGGACTGAAGAAAGTAATAATAGGAATGCATTGGTTCCACGTTTGGGAGGTTCCGCCTCAAACGAATGGACATCAGATTATCGCTATGTGCCAGCAAATTATCTGCGATTGAAGACACTTACATTTGCTTATAATTTATCTGAGAAGTGGTTGCGTCCGAGACATTTAGAGAATGTTCAGGTGTATTTTGCCGCTGTAAACCTCTTCACTATTAGTGGATTGGACAAATATCATGTAGATCCGGAGGCACTAAGTAGCTACTCAGCCCATTACTATCCTTTAATGCGTACTTATTCTCTAGGATTGAAAATATCATTATAATAAATAATTTGTAAAATAGTACAAAATGAAAAGATTATTTTTATATATAACATTGATATTGTTGGGGTATTCCTGTTCCGATAATATATTAGACAAAGAGCCTTTGGATATAATTTCCGATGCAACAGTCTGGAATGACGCTGAACTGATTGATCAATACCTTACTGAATGTTACGCAGAAGTAGCACCTTATCTGGATCAATCCTACCTTTTTAAAAATACAAAGGTGGTTTTACAGGAAAATGTCATGCTGGGCATTGCAGACGAGGCAGACTCGCGTTGGAATAAAACATCAAAACCAAATGATATCTCAGTTGAGGGACTGGGGTATTTGGATTGGTGGGGATACGAGACAGTAAGAAGGCTCAATTATCTCATTGAAGAAATTGATGATTCGCCGGTAACAGATAAAATAGAGTATGCCGCAGAAGCCCGTTTCCTTCGCGCATTCTGTTATTTCAATATGGTAAAACGGTATGGTGGAGTGCCACTAATATTAAATGTACAATCACTGACCGATTCGGAAGAAGAACTGTATCCGGAAAGAGATAGTGAGGATGATGTATATCAGTTTATCATTGATGAATTAGACGATATCATAGATAACGATCAGCTTCCAACTCAGGCGGTGGAGTCGGGAAGAGCATACCTTTATGCGGCTCTTGCATTGAAAAGCCGCGCGGCAATGTATGCAGCAAGTATTGCTACTTGGGGAACTGTCCAGTTAGATGGTTTAGTTGGCATTCCGGAAGAAAAAAAGGATTATTACTGGCAGGCTTCTTATAATGCATCGAAAAAAATTATTGAAGATAATCAATTTGCTTTGTATGATGCCAACTCCGATAAATCCGACAATTACAGGGAACTGTTTCTGACGGAAGATAACTGCGAGGTTATTTATGCAGAGTGTTTTACCGGGTCATCGGGCAAAAACCATTCGTGGGATATGTGGCAAAGTCCGGCTAGTTACAACGCATGGGGAGGAGGACAACAAAATTGTGTGTATCTGGAAATGGTAGAATCTTACGGCAATACCGATGGAACATCAGGAATAATCGACCGAGATAAAATCGAGTCTGGCTACTTGTGGACAATGGAAGAATTATTTGGGAAAAAAGATCCCCGGTTCAAAGCGTCTATTTATACACAGGGAACTCCCTGGATTGGTGATACACTTGATTATCATAATGGTATCATAAAAGAAGACGGAACAGTGACAACTCAAGCTTATAATGAAGTGGATGGACGTGGAGTTTGTGCTGTTGCTGTGGGTTCCAAATCTTTTGGCATTCTCAAATATCTTGATGAATCAATAGCAATAGTAGGGGGACCGAGGCGCAGTAGTACGGACTGGATGGTATTTCGATTAGGGGAAATATATCTGAATCTTGCTGAAGCTGCGTTTGAACTGGATAAAGAGGATGAAGCACTTGAGGCTGTAAATAAAATCCGAGATAGAGCTGGGATGCCAGAGTATACATCAATCACTCGTGATAACATTCGCGATGAAAGAAAAATAGAACTCGCTTTCGAGGCAAACCGTTTTTGGGACTTACGCCGATGGAGAACAGCAGTCTCCGACCTGACCCGAGAATATACAGGACTGCGTTATATATTGGATTATGAAACACGAAAATATAAATTAGAACTCGTTTCAAATATTACAGGTGACCCATCCCCTAAATTTGAAGAAAAACATTACTATTACCCTATTACCTTGCCAAGGACTTCTGTAAATCGAAATTTAGTGGAGAACTTGGGATATGAATAAATAAATGAATTACCTCGATGGCTTGCCATCGAGGTAATAAAAAGTGAACGCATAGGGCGAAACAGAACCCATTCAGTGGTTCTTGAATTATTAAAAATAAAATTATGAATAATAAAAATTACGACAGAAGGAAATTTCTACAAAAGGCAATAGTAATGGGAGGATGTGCTTTTTCACCCAATGTCCTTTTTTCAAAAGAAAGAGACACTTCGGAAAGGGATGTAACAGTTGCTGCCTATTATTTCCCCAATTGGGGACCTGTGGATAAATCGGAATGGGCATCTGTAAGAAACGCTAAACCCAGGTTTCCCGGGCATCAGATGCCCAAGGTTCCTTTATGGGGATATGAAAATGAAAATCTGCCTTCAGTAATGGAAAAAAAAATAAAGGTAGCTGCAAAATATGGTGTAGATGTATTTGTTTTTGACTGGTATATCTACGACAAACCTATCGGGAAATATTTGTCAGAGGCATTGGAGAACGGTTTCCTGAATGCAAAAAACAATTCAAAAATAAAATTTGCATTGATGTGGTGTAACCACGATGCCAACGGAGGTAAGGGAATAGTAAAACCGGAGACATTCGAAAATGACATTATGGATTATGTGATTGAAAAATATTTCAAACATCCCTCTTACTGGTTAATTGACGGGTGTCCTTATTTTTCAGTCTATTTAATGAAAAATCTTGTGTCAACATACGGAAATTTATCAAAAACAGAGGAAGCTATCCGGCTCTTTCGGGAAAAAGTGAAAAAGGCCGGATTTAAAGATCTGCACTTAAATTGTATGGTAAGCGGGATGGGGGCAGACAGAAGCTTAATGATCGATAAACTTAAACTTAACAGTATCGGTTCATATCATATGCTGACCAATATTAAAGACCCTGCAACATTTCCAACCCGTGATTACGAGGAGGTGTGTGAGCGATATTTCAAAACAATAGAATGTGGCGAAGGAAAAGGAGGATTGGAAAAACCGGTGAGAAATTTTGGTATCCCCTATCATTTAAACGTAAGTATGGGGTACGATACATCTTCGAGATGTAGAAATGATCCCAATTGGATAAATAAGCCTGATGCTGGTTATCCGTACGGGGCGGTAACGATAAATAATTCACCACATAATTTCAAAAAGGCATTGGCAAAAGCAAAAAAGATAACCATAAAAAAGCCAAAGAATGAGCGAATAATTATGATTAACTCATGGAACGAATGGGGTGAAGGTTCTTATCTGGAACCGGATACAATTACTAAAATGGAATATCTGGAGGCAATTAGGGATGTATGCAAGAGTTAAATATGAAAAATTGTGACTATCAGAATCTCTGATATTCTATCGGTCTTATGTGCTAATTTATAACATGGGCGGCATAAATAAAGATTACTTGGCACATGGCTTCAATTCAATAAAAACACAATCATTAATGGATTCGATTTTGAATTAGCTGCTTCCCTGTTTTCCCATAGTTGGGATGCTACGAAGAAGTATTCCGGCTTATCAGGGCTGATTGCCATGTCAATTGTAATCTGATACATAATCACGAAAAAAGAAGCTAAATCAATCATTTCAAACAAACAGGATTATTAAATAATCCTATCGCTATCTCTTGCCGCCTGAACAAGGTAAATATTTTTTCCTACTTCAAGGGTGTAATACAATGCCTAGCCGAAAATCAACTATAGAGCTTTGTTAACTGACTTTTTCAAACATAAAAAAAGAGGAGGCTTTGTTTTGCCTCCTCTAATCAAATTTTACAGAAATCTTTGCAATTTTCCTGGGCTTTCAGGAAAGGGCGACCAAAACCAACTTCCTATTTTCCTGGTTTTACAACTAACTTGGTAACCCCGTCACCAACCCTGATAAAGTATATGCCTGCCCTGAAGGAACTTACATTTATCTCTTCTACATCAGAGGTGCTGACAAATTGTTTTATAATTTTGCCTTGCAAGTTATAAATAGCAATAGGCCTACCGGAGGCATTTTTTACAAAAACAGTATTTTTTGCAGGGTTGGGGTAGACTTCTATCTGTGGGTTGTCCCAATTTCCCATACCCGTAGCAACCAATGTGATAGTTTCGGATGCACCGTTTTCTGTTACATCAACAGTCCCGTCTTGGGTGTAATAACCATCTATGGTAACGTTGTAGGACATGGAATCGGCAATATTTACTCCACTGAAAACTATTTGTCCGTTGATTCCGCTATATAAGGTTTCCCCGTTAAATATAATTTCGGCATTTTCAATCGGGCCTCCTTGCCCGTCCACAACAGTGAACTTTACCTTGACCCCTACAAACTCAAGTGCTATATTTTTTGACAAGTTGCTGGCTATCAGGGTTGTTTCGCCTTCGGTGCCTGTGTGTGCAGGAGCGGTTACCTGGTAATCCAGCCCGGTGGCAGAAGGGATGTTTAGGAAAGTTGCAGCACCGTTTTTATTGGTTTCCCTAGACCCAAAACCATTTACAGAAACCGTTGCGCCTTCAAGAAGTTGCGAACCTGAGGTTACAATAAAAGTTGCTTTGTATGTTGAAGCAGAAAGGTCTACTTCTTTTTCCACGTTGGTCCCGTTGACATTAACCGTGCCGCTAAACATTTTATAATTGTCGGACAAAACACTGTACCCAATGCCAGAAGCAGAAGAAACGCTGTCGAAAACAGCAATGCCGCTCACGTTTGTGGCCTGGGTGCCGTAACCGCTCAACGAAATTGACGCACCTTCTATCTTGTCCCCGCCATACATGACAATAAAGCTGACTTTGCTCCCCTTGTCGGTATAGAAGTCGAATGTTTTTGAAACATCTTCCCCGTCAATGACAATATTCCCGCATTCTAAATCATAACCCACAACAGACACGCAGTAAGACAAGTCGGATCGATCCTTTATTTCAGTGAAGGCAACTTTGCCGTCACCGGCAGTTTCTTTTTGCCCGAAGCCCTGTATGGTTACTGTTGCCCCGGCAAATGGTACATCATCTTTCCTTACATAGAACTCTGTACTGAAAGTTTCTTCGTATATGTTGATGACAATATTTTCATCTGAACTGGCCACTTTTGCTGAGCCGGTAACTAATCCGTACCCATCTATATTTGCACAGTAATTTATCCCATCAGAAGGGGAAACATCATTAAATGTTGCCGAACCTTGGGAATCTGTATATGCAATCCCGTACCGGCCAAAGAATATTGTGGCATTTTCAACAGGGTCGCTCCCGTTAAGGACGGTAAAGTTAACGTTATAGCTGCTGGCATATGCAAGCTTATTGCTTGAAGCCAATCCTATGGTCTTTGTTATGTCTGAGTCAGTTACGGAAATAGTGCCAATTTCTATTTCATATCCGGCAGAATAAACACAGTATTCAATGTTGTTTTCAGCGGATACATTTTCAAACACTGCCATGCCATCGTTGCCCGTGATTACGGTACCATAACTGCCCAGCATCACGTATGCACCTTCTGCCGCCCCGTTGCCGTCAAGTATCTCAAATCGGACAGCATGTACCGTACTTTCCAAGTTGAGCGACAATACCGTGTCGCTTTCAATATTGGCCGACCCTGTAAGTAGGGAATAATTGTCTGCAAATACACTGTATGCAATATTGTCTGTAGGATCCACATCATTAAAGGTAACGCTGCCTGATGCATTGCTGGTAGATGAGCCATATTTTCCCAAAGAAACTATAGCTCCTTCAACAACACTGCCCCCATCGTTTAATACAAAAGTTACATCGTATTTTTCCTGTTCTATGGGTGTAATATTTACAAGTATGCCCACATCTTCATTTATTACGCTGGTATACCCCAAGCTCAGGTCATAACCATTTGCAGAGACACTGTATGCCAACGAACTGTCGGGATAAATATTATTGAAGGCCGCTTCTCCGTTGGAGTTGGTAAGCTGGGTGCCATAGCCGCTGAGAGAAACGCTTGCCCCTGCGATTGGGGCTGTTCCATCGGTAACAACAAATATGACAGTAAAAGTCGATTTTTCTTCTTCCACTGTGATGGTAAAGCTGGAGGAGTCGCTTAACTCACCATCACTGACAAGCAGTACAACATCGGTGGATATCCCCCCATCTGATGGTGTCCAGCTTATTATGTTGCCGTTTATCTCCATTCCTGACGGGGAAGCCTCCAATGTGTATGTCAGGTTATCGCTGTCCACGTCCTCTGCCGTTACTTCATATATGTATTCAACATCTTTTTCCGCAGTAGTTGGCGCGTCAGATGTTATTTCCGGCGCATCGTTTACAGGGGCTACTTTAATTGAAAAGCCGGACTTGTCGCTCAGTTCCCCATCGCTGGCAACCAGGACAACATCTCCGGAAAGTACCCCTTCTGTTGGTGTCCATGTAATTATGTTGCCATCGATCTCCATTCCCGACGGGATTGCTTCCAAACGGTATGTCAGGCTATCGCTGTCAACATCTACTGCCGTTACCTCGTAAGTGTATAGTTCGTCTTCCGTAGCAGTAGTTGGCGCAGTAGAAGTAATAACAGGTGCATCGTTTACCGGTGTTACAGTGATTGAGAAACGGGAAGTGTCGGCCAGTCCACCATCGCTGACAACCAGGACAACATCTCCGGAAAGTATCCCTTCTGCCGGTGTCCATGTAATTATGTTGCTGTCAATTTCCATACCTGTCGGGTATGTTTCCATGCTGTAAGTTAATGTGTCGCCATCTACATCGTTGGCTGTTATTTCATAAATGTATTGTTCGTCTTCCGTAGCAGTGGTTGGTGCAGTAGAGGTAATAGCCGGTGCATGTTGTGTGCTTACCGTCACCGAGAATATTTCGGTATTGCTCAACTCCCCGTCACTTACAGTCAAGGTTACATCCCCCGATGTAGTAGTCCCTGTTGCAGGTGTCCATGTTATCACGTTGCCGTCAATTTCCATGCCCGATGGGTAAGTTTCCAGCTTGTATGTCAGCGTGCTGTCTTCTGCATCTTCAGCTTCCACTGTATAAACGTATTGTTCGTTTTCCGTAGCAATGGTAGGTGCAGTAGATGTAATAACCGGTTTGTCGTTGACTGGTGTTACCGTAACCGTATAAGCTAAGGTATCGCTTAACTCCCCATCGCTGACGGTCAAAACGACATCTCCCGAGAGGGTGCCTTCTGCCGGAGTCCATGTTATCATGTTGCCGTCAATTTCCATGCCCTTGGGGGCTTCGGTTAGTTGGTAGCTCAACGGATCCCCATCTGCATCTTCTGCAAAAACCGTATCTACATATATGATATCTTCGGTGGCTTCGGTTATAGGGGTTGACACAATAACAGGGGCTTCGTTTACCGGTGTTACTATAACAATAGTTGTGTCTGGTGATGACTCAGCAAGGCTATCGTTTACTGTCAGGGCAAACACCAGTATTGTAGAATCATTTATTGCAGGGGCAACAAACGAAGGCGTGGGGCTGGTTTCATTATCAAGTGTTATCCCCACAGGGGCTGTCCATTGGAACATAAGGCTGTCTCCATCTGCATCATACGACCCTGTCCCGTCAAGTTTGACAGACGAACCTTCTTCTACAGTTTGGGTTTCCCCGGCATCAGCCACAGGGGCATGGTTCTCGTTGCTGCAGTTTTCACTGTAACTTGCAATATCATCTTTTCCCCAATCAGGGTAATTTGCGGCGGCTTGGGCATCGTCAACCTCTATGCAATACAGGTTGGGGTTGTCGGTGGCATACATATCCATATAGTTATTGTTGCCGTTTTTTATATTAAGGCTGGTAAGCAAATTATTTGTACAGTCTAAATATTCCAGATTGTCATTGTTGCTTAAATCCAAACTGGTCAATTTATTCCCTGAACAATGTAGTTTCCACAAAGATGTATTGGCACTTAGATCCAGGCCTGACAATTGGTTGTTCCCGCAATATAACTCTTCTAACCCGGTGTTGTTGCTTACATCCAAGCTGGTAAGCTGGTTGCCCCCACAATGCAAATACCATAAATCAGTGTTGTTTGCCAAATCTAAACTGGAAAGCTGGTTGTCTTCACAATTTAATTCAATTAATGCGGTATTGTTGCTCAAATCTAAACTGGTAAGTCCATTGCCGTCACAATATAAATGTTCCAGGGCAATACATTCTTCAATCCCTGTCAAGTCTTCTATTTCAAGCCCGCTTATTTCAAGTTCAGTTATCGACTGCAATGTGGCAGTAGGCACAGAATCGTCTAGTTCTGTATCGTAACCTAAATCTATAAATGCCTCTTCAAAATTATCATCGGGGACATAGGTCATCTCAAATTTTTGAGGCACAAAGTTGCTACAGTCTTCGTTATAGGTTGCTATGCCGTCTTTTTCCCAGTTGGAATAATTTGCGGCGGCTTGGGCATCGTCAACTTCGATACAATATAGGTAGGGGTTACGTGTGGCATCTATATTGTAAAGGTTATCGTTGTTCCCGTTTCTTAGGTCAAGGCTTGTCAGTTGGTTCTTTCCACAATATAACTCTTCTAACCCGGTGTTGTTGCTTACATCCAAGCTGGTAAGCTGGTTGCTCCCACAATGCAAATACCATAAATCAGTGTTGTTTGCCAAATCTAAACTGGAAAGCTGGTTGTCTTCACAATTTAATTCAATTAATGCGGTATTGTTGCTCAAATCTAAACTGGTAAGTTCATTGCCATAACAATATAAATACTCCAAGGCGGTACATTCCCCAATCCCTGTCAAGTCCTCAATTTCAAGCCTGCTTACCTCAAGGTAGATTATCGACTGCAATGTGGCCTTAGGCACAGAATCGTCCAGTTCTGTATCGTAGCCTAAATCTATCAATGCCTCTTCAAAATTATCATCGGGGACATAGGTCATCTCAAATTTTTGAGGCACAAAGTTGCTACAGTCTTCGTTATAGGTTGCTATGCCGTCTTTTTCCCAGTTGGAATAATTTGCCGCAGCTTGGGCATCGTCAACCTCTATGCAATACAGGTAGGGGTTGCTGGTGGCATACATGCCGATTTCGTCCCACCATTCCCCATCAGCCATATTGCTGTTGTTGCCATTTTTCAGGTTAAGGCCGGATAGCTTGTTATTGGTGCAATTTAAATAGGTAAGTGCCGTATTGGCACTTAAATCTAAATAGGTCAATTGGTTTTCGGGACAATACAAATAGCTTAATGCAGTATTGTTACTTACTGACAACTCAGACAAGCCAGAATTATAGCAGTACAATTCGGTCAATGCAGTATTGCTGCTTAGATCCAAGCTGGTAAACTCATTGCCGTTACAATATAAATATTCCAGGGCAATACATTCTTCGATCCCTGTCAGGTCTTCTATTTCACGCCAGGAAATGTCCATCTCTGTAATTGTCTGCAATGTGGCCGTAGGCACAGAATCGTCCAGTTCTGTATCGTAGCTTAAATCTATCAATGCCTGCTCAAAGTTGTCGTCAGGGACATAGGTCATTGCAATGTTTGGGACAAAATTGCTACAGTCTTCGTTATAGGTTGCTATGCCGTCTTTTTCCCAGTTGGAATAATTTGCAGCAGCTTCTGCATCGTCAACCTCTATGCAATACAGGTAGGGGTTGCTGGTGGCATACATGCCGATTTCATCCCACCAATCTTCCCCCGCATCGTCCATGTCGCTGTTGTTCCCGTTTCTCAGGTTAAGGCCTGAGAGCTGGTTGTTGTTGCAATTTAGATACTTCAAAGAGTTATTGTTGCTTAAATCTAAACCGGTCAATTGGTTATCGGAACAATTCAAATAAGCCAATTCTGTACTGCTGCTTAGATCCATGCTGGTGAATCCATTGCCGTTACAATATAAATATTCCAGGGCAATACATTCTTCGATCCCTGTCAGGTCTTCTATATCACGCCAGGGAATGTCCAACTCTGTAATTGTCTGCAATGTTGCCGTAGGCACAGAATCGTCCATCTCTGTATCGTAGCTTAAATCTATCAATGCCTGCTCAAAGTTGTCGTCAGGGACATAGGTCATAGCAATGTTTGGGACAAAGTTGCTACAGTCTTCGCTATAGCTTGCTATGCCGTCTTTTTCCCAGTTGGAATAATTTGCAGCAGCTTCTGCATCGTCAACCTCTATGCAATACAGGTAGGGGTTGCTGGTGGCATACATGCCGATTTCATCCCACCATTCCCCATCAGCCATATTGCTGTTGTTGCCATTTTTAAGGTTAAGGCCTGAGAGCTGGTTGTTGTTGTTGCAATTTAGATACTTCAAAGAGTTATTGTTGCTTAAATCTAAACCGGTCAATTGGTTTTCTGAACAATTCAAATAAGCCAATTCCGTACTGTTGCTTAGATCCATGCTGGTGAATCCATTGCCGTTACAATATAAATATTCCAGGGCAATACATTCTTCGATCCCTGTCAGGTCTTCTATTTCACGCCAGGAAATGTCCATCTCTGTAATTGTCTGCAATGTTGCCGTAGGCACAGAATCGTCCAGTTCTGTATCGTAGCTTAAATCTATCAATGCCTGTTCAAAGTTGTCGTCAGGGACATAGGTCATTGCAATGTTTGGGACAAAATTGCTGCAGTCTTCGCTATAGCTTGCTATGCCGTCTTTTTCCCAGTCTGAGTAATTTGCAGCGGCTTGGGCATCGTCAACTTCTATACAATATAGCTCATGGTTGCTGGTGGCATACATATTGTCCATATTGCTGTTGTTGCCGTTTTTAAGGTTAAGGCTGGTGAGTTGGTTGTTGGTACAATTTAAATACTTCAAAGAGCTATTGTTGCTTAAATCTAAACCGGTCAATTGGTTTTCTGAACAATCCAATGTTTTAAGCGATGTGCAACTGCTCAAATCTAAAGTTGCAAGGTTGTTTTCATCGCAAACCAATTCTCCCAACTCAGGATTATTTAAAACCAAGCCCGAAATCCCGTTCCCGTGGCAATTGAGGGTTTGTAATTTTGGGTTGCTGCTCAAGTCCAGGGAGGAAAGCTGGTTGCCTTCGCAGCTTACTGTTAACAATTCAACGTTTTTACTAAGAGCAAGGCTTGTCAAACCGTTTCCCCAACAGTATAAATATTGCAATGCTATACATTCCTCAATACCTGTCAAATCTTCAATTTCTTTGTAACCGATACTAAGTTCAGTTATTTCCTGCAATGTTGCCGTAGGCACAGAATCGTCAAGCTCCGTATCGTAGCCAAGACCGATCAGTGCCTGTTCAAAATTGTCGTCAGGCACATAAGTGTTTTGCGTTAATGCCAATATAGGCAAAAATGAAAAAATTGTGATTAGAAGATAGAAGTTTCTCATAGTGTTTTTTTAATGGTTGTTTTTATCTATTTTTTTTTGCCCTTTAATTTGTTTGCGATATTTGTCCGGGGCCAATCCCGTAATGTTTTTAAATGCTTTATGAAATGTCGTCCTGTTTTTATACCCGCATTCTTTAGAAATAGCATCTATGGTATAATTGTCATACTTATGGTTTGCAATAATTTTTTTTGCTTCACCGATCCGTAAAGAGTTTAAATAAGCTGTAAAGTTTGTGTTGAATGTTTCTTTTATAATCCGCGACAGGTATGTTGTGTTTGTTTTAATTTCTTTGGCCAGTTGGTGCATGCATAAGTCCTGTCTCAAATATAATTTTTCTTCGGCCATAGCCTTTTCTAAATTGAGTAGTATGCTCTCGTATAGGGCTTCTGACAGTGTTTTCTGGTTTTTGCCTTTTGCTTTCAATCTGTTAATAATTTATACATTGTTTTTTCATTTGCTGCAATATGTGTTGTTGAACATAAAGGAAGGGCGTATTTGTTTTATTTGCAAACATTATGTGTGTGGATTTATAAATCCGTACTTATTGGTTTTGTAATGCCCCCTGCCGTTTGAACTCTTTAGGGGTAAGCCCGGTAAGTTCCTTGAATGTTTTATTGAATGTAGATTTGCTGTTATACCCGCATTCTGTAGAAATGGCATCAATAGTATAGTTGCTAAAGTTTTTATTTAAAATCATTTTTTGCGCTTCCATAACCCTGTGTTTGTTTATAAAAGCTGAAAAGCTGGAGTTGTAGGTTGTTTTTATGATTTTTGACAAATAAACTGAGTTCGTGCCCAATATTTTAGACAAGGAATGCAAGGTAAGCCCGTTGCGTAAATGTATTTTGTTTTTGTCCAGCTCTTCATTTAATTTCCGGATAACTTCTTTTTGCAATGTTTCCGGGATTTTAGTGCTTTTGCCTTCCTGGGCTTTTTTATTTGACCGCCTTTCGTTTTCTTGTTTTAGGAGTTCTTCGTTTTTTATGAACAATGCCCTGTTTGTTTGTTGTTGTTGTGAATACATTGCTGCATATACAAAAATGCCCATGAGCAGCAACAAGCTTATTGTCGAAATAAATATTATTTGTTTCTTTTTTTGGGAAAGTTCAGCCACGTTTAATTTGTTCAAATTTTCTGCCTCTTTTAGTTTGTAGCCTTTTTCAAGGTTGTCGAGTTCTACCTGGAACCTGGCAAACAATTCCTGGTTCTGCCCTGTAAACATGGAGTCTTTTATTGCGATATATTTTTCGTAAAAAGGGCTGCTGCCCGGTTCTTTGTTGGAGATATTATAGTACCGGGCGTAAAGGAGCGTAATTTGGGCCTCTAAATTTTTTAACGAATCTTTTGTTGCAATAGAAGCCGCAGTGTCCAGGTGGTTTTTAGCTTTTTCCAACAACGAAAAGTTCAAATAATTTTTAGCCAGGAGGTAATGGGTATTTGCTATGTATAACGGTATCTTGGCCCTTTCTGATAAGCTTAATGCTTTTAAGGAATGTTTTATTGCTTCGTTGTATTCGTGTTTGTCTGTGCAGATTTTTGAAAGCCCGTGGTAAGCTTTGGCTTCATTTATAACATCCCCTGATGACTGATGGGCATAATCAAGTGTCTGCAAATAGTAGTTTTTGGCTTTGTCGTACTGTTTTTTGTCTAAATAAATATCCCCTATCAATACCGGTATCCCCCTCAAAAATTGCCCAAACCCCGCCTTTTTTGATATTTCAAGGCTTTTAGTGTAATACTTCAAGGCGGTTTCGCCCTTTCCCCATGCAATGTACAGGTTTCCTACATTTACGTATGTTAGGGCCAGTACCATGTCGTCCCTTCCTAACTTGCTTTTGCTTATAGCTTCGTCTAAAAATTTTATTGCATTCCTGAAATCTCCCAAATCCTGATAGGTTTTTGCGATCGTATTGAAAAAGATTATCTGGTCGTAGTCTTTTAGGTGCGACATGTTTTCCAGTGCTTTATTAAAATATCCCAAAGCATCGTTTAGTTTACCCTGTTTTGAATGGAATTTACCGTTTGCAATAAGTGCCTGTACGTAGTATTCCGATTTCCCTGCTTTTTCAAAAATATCTAATGCTTTTGCATACTCCTTCTGGGCACTGTCGTTCTGTAGTTTGTATTCAAAAACTTTTGCACAGCAGGTGGTCGAACCTGCACAGTCGTTGTACATTTTCAAATGTCCGAACAAAGTTGCGCTGTTCCTGTAATTAACCAGTGCCGAATCTAACTCGTTTTGGTACAGGCATGTAGTCCCCAGCCTGTTAAATGCATATGCAATTTGTGCAGAGTCTTTTTCTTCACGTGCCAAGCTTAATGCTTTTGATGCAAATTGTTTTGACCGGTTAATGTTTATAATATAATGTTCCAGTGCCAATTGGTTATAGGTTGCCGAGTTTGCTCTGTTTTGTTTTACTATTTCCAGCAGGCTGTCGATGGAAGTGTTTTGTGCGTGGCTTGTGTCCGGTGTCGCAAAAAACACAATTATAAAAATTACTATAAAAAAAAGGTAAATGCCATTCATAATAGTTGTATAAATATATTCTTGCAGATAAGGAAAGCTTACACTGTGTAACTTACAAATATGTATTTATAATGTAATGTTAAGTTTAATACAATATTAAATATTGTGGTTTTTTTAATGGTTGCTTAATGAATGCTGCCACAAAAACGGTGGTGCGAAAAGAAGTGCCTACATGCGCTTTAATGGTGCAATAATGGGGATCTATGAAAAAGTTGAGGGGCAATCCGGACAAATATTGCAACATTTTTATTCCCTGGGGGATCAAACAGGCACAGAAAGCTGGTTCTGCCACACCCATGATATGTTTTTTTCAATATATTAAAGCAGAATTAATTAATTTTGTAAAACAGAAAAATAATTTTATATGCACATTGAAGGGATTTCAATTGTAAATTTTAAAAACCTCAAGGAAAACAAAGTCAGTTTTTCCCCAAAGTTGAATTGTTTCCTAGGCAACAACGGGGCAGGTAAAACAAATATGCTCGATGCGTTATATTACCTTTCTTTTTGCAAAAGTTTTTTTAATTCAATTGACAGCCTGAACATCAACCATGCTGAAAATTATTTTATGCTGCAGGGGAATTACAAAAGGGGAGGGGCAACCGAAAATATTTCATGTGGGCTTCAGAAAGGGCAAAAAAAGCAGTTCAAACGCAATTCTAAAGTGTATAAGAAACTCGCCGAACATATAGGCCTGCTCCCCCTGGTCATGATCACCCCTTCCGATTTGAACCTTATACTGGGGGGGAGCGATGAGCGCAGGAAATTTATGGACGGGGTAATTTCTCAATACAACCATAATTACCTTGACGATCTTTTAAAGTACAACCGTGCCTTGCAGCAACGGAACAACCTGTTGAAACAATTTGCAACCGATAGATATTTTGATGCAGGATTGTTGGAAATATGGGACAGCCGGTTGGTGGGGCACGGAAACCGGATCCATCTGGAACGCAAGGGGTTTGTAGAAAAACTCATCCCCGTTTTCCAGGAATATTACACTTTTATTTCGCAGGGAAATGAGGAGGTGGGCTTGGAACACCAGTCAGATTTTTATGAGAATGGTTTTGAGAGCTTATTAAAAGGTTCTGTTGCAAAAGACAGGGTGGCACAATACACTACCGTTGGCATCCACAAAGACGATTTGGAACTGAAAATTGGCGATTACCCCATAAAAAAACTTGGCTCGCAGGGGCAAAAAAAAACATACCTTGTGGCTCTCAAACTGGCGCAGTTCAATTTCATCAAACAAATTTCGGAACAAAAACCCATTTTGTTGCTTGATGATATTTTTGACAAGTTGGATCAAAACCGGGTGGAACAAATAATAAAAGTGGTTTCGGGCGATGAGTTTGGGCAGATTTTTATAACTGACACAAACCGCGAGCATTTAGACGGGATTATTCGGAGAATGGAAACCGACTCCCGTATTTTTCATGTTGAGTCGGGGAGCATAAAACAAATGGGATGAGAAGGAGCAACACACAATCGTTGAGCGAGGTTTTGCAGGATTATGTCCGCGAAATGAGGATGGAACGCAAATTAAAGGAAGTTAACGCGTTGCACTATTGGGAAGAACTGCTCGGCAAAACAATTTCTAATTATACAGGTAATATATACATATCGCAGAAAGTGCTTTATGTGAAAATTAATTCGCCGGTAGTAAAAAACGAACTGATAATGATGCGAGAAGAAATTTGCCGGAAAATGAACGAAATGGCAGGTGGCGATATAGTTGAGAAAATTGTTTTCAGGTAGGGGAGGGGCGGTACGCTAAAATTCTTTGCGTGCGCTTATTGCTGCCGAAAGGATAAATAAATTTCATTGGCAAGAAAGGGGTTCTGTCTTTCTTTTTTAATTTGCAGGAGTTTAATTAGCTTGCCCGTCACAGGGTATCGCGTTATCTTATCTATCGGTACTCATCCATTTTTTAAAACCACATAAGAAACTCAAAGTGTTGACAACGAGCATTTATCAGTTGTTGGGGATTTAGTGTTTTTGCATGGGGGAGAACTTTTTGGTCAAACTCGCAAGTTTTTCTGATAACCTGAGCCCGGTTAAAGTTCAGAGGTTAATATCTTTCCGTTTTTGAAAAGAAAAAATCGGATTCGATGATAGCGTTATCATCGCTGTCTGAACCATGTACCGCATTTTGTTGCAAACTGGTAGCATACAGTTTCCTTACTGTCCCTTCTGCCGCATTTTCGGGGTTTGTTGCACCTATTAATGCCCTGTAGTCTTCCACTGCGTTTTCTTTTTCGAGGATTGCCGCAACAATAGGGCCCGAACTCATAAACTCAACTAACGAACCGTAAAAAGGTTTCCCTTTGTGTACTTCGTAAAATTCGCCAGCCTGGGATGGGGACAAACGGGTTACTTTCATTGCTTTTATTACAAAACCCGCTTCGTTGACCATTTTTAAAATAGGTCCTGCATAGTTGTTTTTAAAAGCCGTTGGCTTAATCATTGTAAAGGTCTGCTTTCCTGCCATTTTAATATTTTTAAATTCGTAAAAGTGATGGTGAAAAAACATTATTGTTGGCGAAAATTACATATTCTGAAGCAAATACCAATTTTTATGCGGCGATAATAAAAATAAGATAACATAAATGTACGACAACTGCCCTCGCTGTTTATCTGGTTTTGCATGTGCAAATGCAAGAGAGTGTGTCCCCAAAGTGTTCCCCCACTAAACATGGTGCCGTGATTTCCCCCAGTTCCGCAAAGCTTAAAAAATTGGATTATATATGAGGTTTTTGCGGGGGGTGATCTGGTTTTTGGGGCACTCTCTCTTGCCTTGTCTTTTCCGTATTCCTATTTAATTGCTATCTGTACCGGCTCTTTTTCAACTGCTTCTTCTTTTTTCGGAAGTACAATATGTAAAATCCCGTTTTCAAATTTTGCACTTATGTTTTCAATGTTTGCCGAATTAGGGATCTTGAAACTTTTTTCGAAATTGAAAGCCCCAAATTCGCGGTGTTCGTACCTGAAGCCTTCGGTTTTATTCTTTTTCTCCTTGCCCCCTTCGTTATCAACTTTTATGGTCAGCACGTTTTTATGGTAATTTAACCGGACATCTTCTTTCCGGAACCCCGGCAGCAACAGCTCGATACGATAATCTTTTTCCGTTTCGAGGACATTTGTTGCCGGCTGGTTGCCACAGTTTTCAAAATAATTTTCGTGATAATCGTTTCTCAAAAAGTTGCTAAACAGTTCATCTGCCAAGTTCCTGTTTGCAAGGTGGTGCGGGTTTTGGAATCTAATTAAATTCATGACTCTTTCTTTTTTATTGTTTAATTAATTTTTATTTAAAACTCTGTCCCCATTAATCAAAGTTTGTTCCAACCCGAGAAAACAGACATTTCAAACAAGCCCTTCGTTTTTTTGTGTGACAAATAGTCATGTATCATTGGCTTATTGATGCCATGTTGTCATCTGTGCAGTTTAGAGATCCCTGTTCCCGGTCTCTACCGCCACTTGTAGGCTTCGCTCCTCTCTGTGCAATAGCTATTCCACAAAGGGACTGTGCAGAAACAAGGAATGCCCAAGTTGTTTTGGGCCGGTCCCTAAGTTGCCCAAAGAAGCCCCAGCCCCATACAAATAGGTTTATCCTACAGTGCCTCAAATTAATATTTAGCCACTCGTGCCAAAGTTTAATTGTTACTGAAATAATTACCTTTGCAAAAAACTAACATAAATGAGGATAGATATTATAACGGTCCTGCCTGAAATATTGGAAAGCCCGTTTGGCCATTCTATTATAAAAAGGGCTAAAGAAAAAGGTTTGGCTGAAATCTATATACATAACCTGCGTGATTTTTCAGAAGACAAACACCGCCGTGTAGATGATTATTCATTTAGCAAAGGCGCAGGCATGGTTATGGCGGTCCGTCCTATCGAAAAAGCCATAGAAACATTAAAGGCGGCAAGGGTATACGATGAAATTATCTTCACAACTCCCGATGGCGTTGTTTTTAACCAAAAAGAAGCAAACAACCTTTCGCTGATGAAAAATATCATTATCCTTTGCGGTCACTATAAAGGTATAGATCAACGCATACGCGATTATTACATAACAAAAGAAATTTCAATAGGCGACTATGTGCTAACTGGCGGCGAGCTGGCGGCGGCAATTATTACAGACAGTGTTGTGCGTTTGATCCCCGGGGTCCTTTCCGATGAGACTTCTGCGCTCACCGACTCGTTCCAGGACAATTTGTTAAGCCCGCCGATATATACCCGCCCCGCAGAATACAAAGGGATGAAAGTGCCTGAAATACTTCTTAGCGGCAACGACAAGTTGGTGGATGACTGGAAACATGAACAGGCAGTGGAACGCACAAAAAAATTACGCCCCGATTTATATAAAAAATACCTGGGCGAAGGGTGTCAGTAAAACGGTGGATGCCTAAACACTTCTTATCAAGCTGGGGACGGGCTGGGAATGTCTAAAAAAACATCTTAAAATTATTAGATTTGCACAATGCATATTATTCATGGCATTCCAGAAAAAGATTTAATAGCCCGGCTCAAAAACGGGGAACAAACTGCTTTTGAGCTCTTGTTCCATTTTTATTATCCCGGGTTGGTAATGTATGCCTTTCAATTTACCTCAAATATGGCAGATGCAGAAGAAGTTGTGCAGGATTTTTTTGTGCGTTTTTGGGAGAGGCACAAACAATTAGCCCATTGCAGTTCGCTAAAAAGTTACTTCTTCTCATCGGTGAAAAATGGCAGCCTTGACTTACTAAAGCACCAAAATGTTGAAAAAAAGTATATAAGTGAGATGTTGGAACTGTCTAAGAGGCATTTGGCTTACGACACCGATCTATACGTGGCTTCGGAGCTTCAGGAGAAGTTGAAGCAAGGGATTGGCCTTTTGCCTGAAAAATGCAGGGAAATTTTTATCATGAGCCGCATACGGGGGCTAAAGAATGAGCAGATAGCAGATGAGTTGAATATATCGAAGCGAACGGTGGAGGCACAGATAAGCAAAGCCCTAAAAGTACTGCGTGTAAAATTGAAAGACTATGTCGGGCTATTGTTTTTTCTTGGTATGTAGTTGATTATTATATGTTTATGTGTTTTGTTTGTTTTATTTTTAGATTTGCGTACGTGCATCCCCTTTGTTAGTCGTATATTATTTAGTTATAAGATTAACAGATTGGCCAAAAAATGAAAAAAGATGCCAAAGGGATAATGCAATTCAAGAAGTCTCTTGCGGACCGCAAGGAGCAGGGTATTGAAGCACAAATTTCGGAAGCCGGGCAGATCCTGCACGGAATCGAAGGCGTTGACAGCAGGAGGGCCCTCCGGCAAGTACAAGACCGTATCCATGGTTACAAGGGCAGCAACCGTATACTGGAAATATTTATGCGTGTGGCCGCAATACTTTTTGTCCCCCTTCTTGTTGCATCGGTTTGGCTATTTTCTGTCCATGGATCCAAATTGACCGTAGGGGGATTTGCCACACAGGAAATATTTAACCCGGCAGGCGTCCGTTCTGAAATTGTATTGCCAGATGGCTCCAAGGTTTGGTTAAATGCCGAAAGCTCAATTCATTATAAAGTGCCGTTTGATTCAAAAACCAGGACTGTAAAACTTAAAGGGGAAGCCTTCTTTGATGTTAAAAGCGAAAAAAACAAGCCGTTCCGTGTAGAATCGGGGGATTTAAACGTGACCGTGCTTGGCACACGTTTTAACTTCAAAGCGTTCCCCGATGATAAAGAGATAGAGGTTGTTTTGGTCGAAGGGAAAGTGAGGCTGGCCCAAACCGGTGCGGAAAAGTATGAAGGTTTTGTCCTTTCTCCAGGAGAAATAGCAGTTTGGGACAAAATGACCAAGCAAACCGACATCTCTGTCGCGAATGTTGAAAAACACATTGGCTGGTTCAAAGGCAAGCTGATTTTTGAAGAGTGCACCCTGTCGGAGGTAGCCCGGCAGCTTGAACGCTGGTTTGGGGTTGAGGTTAAAATTGCCGATCCCGAAATATCGGGGCGAAAGATCTCTACAACTTTCGAAAATGAATCATTGTACCAGATATTAAACTTGCTAGAATTGGCCTCACCTGTAAAAACCACCTTGCTCCCAGCTAAATTTGACGAAAAGTCTCAAACAAAAAGTAAAGAAAGAGTGATAATAACCAGTAAAAAATAAAAATGCCTATGATAAGAAAAAACGGTTAAATAAAGAAAGGAAGTGCGCCAACACCTCCTTTCAAATTGCCCATGTGGGCATAAATAATTTTTAATAAAAAACGATTCAAATTTATGAAAAAAAAGACAAACTTATTGTGCCTGGGCTGTTCCAGGCACAGAAAAACATTTAGAATTATGAGGATTTCTCTATTTCTTTTTGTAATCAGTACATTGCAAATTATAGCCGGGAACGGCTACTCGCAGTCTAAACGGCTGACCTTGGATCTGAAGAATGTCACGATAAAGAATGTGCTTGCCCAGATTGAGGACAAAAGTGATTTTTACTTTCTTTATGACAACAATTTGATAGATGTCCATAAAAAAGTGGACCTGGCTGTTAAAAACGCGCCAATTGATGAGGTCCTGGACAAATTATTTGGAGAGGGGAAAGTAAATGCCACTATCAAAGGACGGCATATCATCATCAAACCTTTGGATCTAAATGTTTGGCAAACCTTAAAAGTTTCTGGGACCGTTTCCGATCCCTCCGGCCTCCCCCTGCCGGGCGTTACTGTAATTGTAAAAGGCACTGCCCATGGGGCTGTTACCGATGCCAACGGGAATTATTCCTTGGTCGGGGTGGCTTCCGATGCCACCCTTGTGTTTTCGTTTGTGGGGATGAAAGCACAGGAAATACCTATTGCAGGTAAAACTAACATTAATGTTACAATGGCAGAAGATGCTATTGGCATAGAAGAAGTTGTTGCTGTTGGGTATGGGACCCAAAAGAAAGTAAATGTAATTGGGTCAATTACCTCGGTAACAAATGAAGAAATTTCGGCGGCTCCGGTTTCCCTGGTTTCCAATTCGCTTGCGGGAAGGCTGCCAGGTGCAATAATCCAGCAACGTAATGGGGAGCCGGGCATGGATGCCGCTAGTATTTTAATTCGGGGGAAGGCTACCTTGGGCGATAACTCTCCCCTTATCGTGGTAGACGGCATAGCAGGGCGCGACCTCAATTCAATTGAAGCAAATGATATAGAAAACATTACAGTGCTCAAAGATGCCTCTGCCGGTATTTACGGGGCACAAGCTGCCAACGGGGTAATACTGATCAACACAAAACGCGGGGGGGAATCGTCCCCTACATTCCATTATGATTACTATTTTGGGGTTAGCACACCAACTTCATTGCCCGAAATGGCCGATGCGGCAACCTATGCCCAAATGATAAGGGAAGTCCAGACTTACAGGAATTACGATGAAACAAACATGACATATTCTTTGGAGGATATAGATAAATACAGATCAGGGGGATATCCCTGGACACATCCCAACACAAACTGGTTTGACGCTTCGCTGAAAAAGTACAGCAACACGCACCACCATTACTTTTCGGTAGATGGGGGTACAGGGAAAATCAATTATTATGTGTCATTTGGCAAGCAATATACAGATGGCAACTATAAAGATTCCGGTACATCATACGACAGGTACAATTTAAGGTCAAATATTGATTTTCAAATCAATAAATATTTCAGTATTGCTTTTGACATGCATGGCTCTCAGGAAAACAGGATGTATTCTGTTTTCAATGCCGGGGTTGTTTATAATAGCCTGGTAAGGGGCAGGCCTACACAGCATGCAGTATTCCCGAACGGTTACCTGGCGCCGCCGATACCTGATGGTACTACGAGCGGTATTACTGGTACTTTAAATGCCGGGTTCCGGGATTATAAATATTACCGGAGCCAAAATAATTTGTCTGCTACCTTAAAAATCCCTGGTATAGAAGGGCTTAAATTGTCGGGGAATATGGCATATGACATGTTTTTTAGCGTAAATAAAAGCTTTAAAAAGCCCTGGACGGTCTACAACATGGATGAACCTTCCTATCTGGCAGCTGGAAATACAGGGACAGAAGATGGCTCCGAATATCTAATAGCCAGCTCTGTTGGTGCAAGCGAACCTGAATTGACAGATTCATACAACGATACGAAAAGCATTACTTATAATGTCAAATTGAGTTATGATAAAACTATAAATGATCACCAAATCAATGCCTTCATAGCCTACGAAAGGTACGACAACTTGTCAAAAGGGATCAGCGCTTACCGTAAGAGTTTTGCAACAGACGTATTGCCGTACTTGTTTGCGGGAGGGGTTGAAGAACAGTCTATCGGGTCATCTGTTTCTACAGATGCGCGTGAAAATTTCTTCGGGAGGCTTTGCTATAATTACCAGGAAAAATATCTCTTCCAGTTTTCATTCAGAAGGGACGGTTCAGTAAGGTTCTCTGAAGACCATGGGCGCTGGGGTAATTTCCCAAGTGTACTTGTGGGGTGGAGGATCTCAAACGAGAAATTCTGGCAAGACAATGTCCCTTTCGTCAATTACCTGAAGTTAAGGGCTTCCTGGGGGCAAATGGGTAACGACAAAGTGGATGCATTTCAGTACTTGTCTACCTACTCTTTTGGGAACGGGATGGTTTTTGGGAGCGATCAAAGTTACCAAGCGGGCATATCACAAAGCAGTACCCCGAACCCTTTAATAACTTGGGAAGTTGCGAACGTATCGAACGTTGGCTTTGAATCAATGATGTTTGACAACAAGGTCAGTTTCAATTTTGAATATTTTTATGAAAAACGCAGCGATATACTGATCGAAAGAAATGCCTCTGTGCCAAGCTTTACAGGGATTAGCCTGCCAGACGAGAACTTTGGCATTGTAGAGAACAGCGGTTTTGAAGCGATCCTCGGATATTCCAATAAAATTGGAGGCTTTAATTATTCGATAAACGGTAATTTTGCTTTTGCACGGAACAGGATCGTTGAATTTGACGAACCCGAAAGGAATGTGCCCTGGCAGGTATTTACGGACCATCCCCAGGGAGCTGCCCTTCTTTATAAGTCAATTGGGGTATTCGGCAACGAAGCAGATATTGAGTCTTATCCACACGTCTCAGGCGCAAGGCCCGGCGATATCATTATCGAAGATTACGATGGCGATCTCGAAATCACCAATGACGACATGATCATTTTTGATAAAACAGTCGATCCTGAAATTACTTATGGCATATCGTTTACACTTGGTTATAGAAACTGGAATTTATCCGGTTTGGTACAGGGGGTCGGCAATTGCATGCGGAACCTGTCTAGTTCGCTCCAGGGGACTGCCGGGAATTACCTCCAGTATGATGCTGACGGAAGATGGACAGAAAGCAACACAACTGCTGACAAACCAAGAGCCTGGGAAAGGGACGAAGAGTATTGGAGGAGCAATTACACCACAGACTATTATTACCACAATGGTTCTTATGCCCGGATGAAAAATTTACAGCTTTCATATAAAATCCCTCGAAAAATAAGGCAGCTTGCATGGTTGAAGAATGCAGAGGTATATGTTTCAGGGCAAAACCTTTTCCTGATTTATTCGGGGAATAAGATTTTCGATCCGGAACTTAGTGGCAATTATAATTATCCTTTGATGAAGGTATATTCAGTCGGAGTTAATGTTTCGTTCTAAAAAAATATTGATTATGAAAAAGTATATATTAAATATTAAAATCATAGCCTTGCTGATTTTCACGCTACCAGCTTGTGATAGCGTTTTGGATAAAGTCCCTTTAGATTCATATTCTGATGCTACAGTTTGGTCAGACATTAATCTTTCGAACTATTACCTTAACGACCTGTATAAGAGTACTATAGTTTACCGGAACATACACCTGTCCGCATTAACAGACGAATGTTTCTTTATCCATATAAAAGGTACCGATGTATATTTACAAGGAAATATAAGTGCAGACAACGGAGGGGTTTGGACAAGGACAGGAGGCTATTCGTTTGATAACTACTCTTGGAGCTTGTATAGTTCCATCCAGAAAATAAACGTTTTCCTGGCGAATATTGACAATGTGCCCGGGGCATACCAGGGGTCGGCCAAAGATGAAGTAAAAGAGCAAACTGATTTAATGAAAGGGGAAGCAACGTTCCTCAGGGCATTTCTTTATACCAACCTGTGCAGGGTTTATGGAGGGTCAATTATTTTCAGGGAGCCTAATCAGCTGGGCGATGATTTTTCAGCATCAACAAGGTCAACTTTCGAAGAAACCGTAGATTTTATTGTTGAAGACTGCGATAATGCTGCTTCTGCGCTCAAGCTGAAAAGCGAAACAGAAATGGGAAGGGCCACTAAAGAAGCTGCTTTGGCACTAAAATCCAGGATTTTGCTGTTTGCTGCAAGCGACCTTACTGCCGATGGAACTGCCGAAAGCGAATATGTTGGGTACAAAAATCCCGACAGGACCGCACTTTGGACCGCAGCAAAAAATGCAGCTAAAGCAGTTATGGATATGAACACATGTAATTTGACAGATTTTGGCGCCCCCGACAAAGGTGCCGTTGCCGAAAATTATTATCAGTTATTTAAATCGTATGATTTGTCGAATGGGGAAATTATCTGGGGAAGGATGTTTTCTCAATCTGACGGTGATCAAAACCGGATGAATTTAAGGAATGCAAACAATGGGAACGAATGTTATGGTAGCCACTGCCCAACACAACAGTTAATTGATGACTATGAAATGGAAGATGGCTCTAAGTTCTCTGAGCATTTCGAACTTGATGGCGAAAACTATTATAAGAATAAATCTTCGGTTTTTACCAGCGAAAACCCTTACCACAACCGCGAACCCCGGTTTTATGGAGCTATTTTGTATGACAGCGCTATGTGGCAGCCACGCATTTATGCAGCCTTGGCAGAAAGAGACCCTCTGGGGATATACGACAGGAGGACCCGCCGTACAGTACAGGCAGATGGCTCGGCGATTGATGTGTTTGGACTTGATACCAGGCAGGGACCGGTAGATAGCGAAGACGGGAGCTATACCGGATACCTGATGAAAAAAACACTGGACGACCAGATACAAGGGTATTATGAAAGTAATAAAAATGTAATTATTACATTACGGTATGCCGAAGTAATTATGAATTATGCCGAAGCATGCATGGAGCTTAATGAAACCGAAATTGCAGCCGAATACATCAATAAGATCAGGAACCGTGCAGGGCTTCCCGATTTTACAGGCGATATGGAAGAAGCCTTGCAACATGAGCGGAAAATGGAATTTGTATTTGAAGATTTGCGCTGGTTTGATGTAAGGAGGTGGAAAATACTGGAAGAAACCCTTACTGATGCATTAGGGATGAGCATCCTCGAAACAACCGATGAAAGCACAAATACCGTTACAACTACCTGGCGGCAAATAAATGTCCAGGATAGAGGTCCGGCAGACACAAAAATGTATTGGGTGCCGATCCCAACAACTGAAATAAACAAAGCACCGCAACTGATACAAAACCCAGGATATTGATTTTAATACCAAGTTAGGAAAGACCGGTTAAATGCCGGTCTTTTTTTATAATATTAATTAAAAAATATGACAACCTTGATTATCATTATTTGTTAAATGAGATAATCACAGAATTTAAAAACCATAGTTTTAATTGGGAGAATAAACCTACAGTATCAAAGTTAAAAGATATTGAGTTGTCGGTCCCAGTAAAACCTAACGGAGATTTTGATTTAATAAAACAAAAAGAAATTGCGTTGAAATATAGGAAAACAGAAAGCATTAAAAAGCTTATTTCTATTGAATTAAACAAGTTGACAGATACAAATATTAAATATGAATAGCCAACGCATAGACTTGGAAAACACATATCCCAACAATGTGTCATGCGAATGGCGCGGTGAAGCGGTAACACAAAGGTTTGTTGCTCGCATCAACTTCATCTCGGTTTGATAGTCAGGTACTCCGAAGCCTGCCACAACTCGACCAATTTACCGTTAGCGGTTGAAAACATAATTACAGTAGACGGTTTTTTAAATTTCCAACAAAAAAGCATGTTGTCCAACATATTCAAAATATGAAAAAATATTTATTACTTAACAGCACAGAACAGAACAGTAGGCTGTGTTTTGTGCTGTTGTTTAATTAGTTTAACCAAAAACAAATCATGAAAAAAACGTTCATAGTTATTGTTTGCATGTTCTTCTTGTTAAAAGGCTTCTCTCAATCGGATACCGACAAAATGAGATGGTGGAAAGAGGCAAAGTTTGGAATGTTTATCCACTGGGGGGTATACTCTGTTCCCGGAGGGATATACAACGGCAAAGAAAACCGTTCTGTCGGGGAATGGATTATGAACAAAGAAAAAATCCCTGTTGGAGAATACAAGGAGTATGCAAAACAATTTAATCCCACGAAATACGATCCGGAGTCGTGGGTGAAACTGGCAAAAGAAGCTGGCATGAAATACATCGTAATAACCAGTAAACATCACGATGGGTTTGCCCTGTTCGACACGAAAGCAAGCGATTGGGATATCGTTGATGCAACTCCTTACGGAAAAGATTTACTAAAGCCACTTGTTGAAGCTTGTCGCCGGGAGGGGATAAAAATAGGTTTTTATTATTCACAGGCACAGGATTGGGTGCATCCGGGGGGCGCAGCCCATGGTGGTCATTGGGATAAAGCGCAGGACGGCCCGATGGACCAATACCTTAAAAATATAGCTGTGCCGCAAGTAAAGGAAATCCTTTCCAATTATGGAGCTATCGACATATTATGGTGGGACACCCCCGGTGATATGACCAAGGAGCGAGCGGATATGTTTCAACCAATTATAGGGAAATATCCCACCCTGATAACCAACGACCGTTTGGGCGGGGGGTACCAGGGTGATATGGAAACGCCTGAACAAACAGTGCCCGAAACCGGTTTCCCGGGAAGGTACTGGGAAACTTGTATGACGATGAACGATACCTGGGGCTATAAATCTACCGACCACAACTGGAAATCGACAGGGACAATTATCCACAAATTGGTTGAAATTATAAGCAAAGGAGGCAATTACTTATTAAATGTAGGTCCTGATTCACAAGGCTTAATTCCACAGTCCAGCATTGACCGCTTAAAAGCTGTCGGAGAATGGATTAAAACAAATGGAGAATCAATATACGGAGCTGACGCAAGTCCGTTTCACTATCTTCCGTGGGGACGTTGTACGCAAAAAGGGAATAAACTTTACCTGCATATTTTCGATTGGCCGGAAAATGGAAAATTATCAGTCCCCCTTTTTAATAGCGTAAAAAAAGCCTACCTGCTGAGCAACCCGGAACAAACATTTAAAGTAAAGAAATCAAAAGGTAAAAACACCATACAGCTAACTGGTTCGGCCCCCGACTCTATTGCCTCGGTTGTTGTCGCAGAAATTGACGGAGCACCACAAGTATTGCCTATCCCGACAGAAGGGAAAAGCTGTAAGGCATCATCAACAAAAGAGGGTACTGATGCAGCCGACCTATTCGATGGCGAACCGAAAAGTAAATTTATAGAAAGCAAATGGCAGCCCGAAGACGGCGACCCTGAAAAATGGGTAGAAGTAGATTTAGGTGAAAATATGAAAATTGGGGCATACTCTCTGGCAGAACCATGGGCTCCATGGAGCAGGAAAAGCCAAACAATTGAAATTCAGTACAAGAAAAATAATAAATGGCATACTGCTGACAGGGTTGTAACCAAAGGCACTGGTGTTACACAAGCCATGAAACCTGTTACTGCAAGGTATTTCCGGGTAAAAACAGTGAAGTCTGACGACATCCCAACATTGAATGAATGGATTTTGTACAGGGCTGAGTAACCTTAATTTTGTGAGTTACTGTGTGCATTGTTTAGTATTTAAAAATTGATAGAATAAAACCGACAAAATGAATCATATCAGACAAATAGTTTATTTTTTACTTTTTTTGTTTTTGTCAGTATTTATTTATAGCTGCCAAACAGGTACAGATATTGTTTCAACTGGAAATTTTACAAAAATTATAGTGCTATCAAGTGAAACTCCTGTTAAAACAGCTTCCGAAAACCTGTTTTCATTTCTGAAAAAACAATGTCCGCAAACAGATGTATCAATTGTAAGCAATGCCGATTGTAAACCTAACAAAGGAACAATTATAATCGGAACAACAGATGATAATCCACTGCTAAAGGCATGGAATGAAGAAGGATTCCTTAGTATCAATACTTCTGATAAAGAGAATGATAATTATGAAATAGTAGAAAGAGATGGTTGCATTGTTATAAATGGTACAAACTCGCGTGCAGTGCTTTACGGAGTGTTTGAACTCGAAGATATTCTTGCTGCTAATAATGGCATTCCCTCAGGCCTTAAAAGCATTGCAAAAACATCGATGAAATACAGAATATTGCACCCTTTATCTCCCAGAAAAGAAAGGGCAGGGTTTACTAAATATGAAAAATTTGACTTTGAATATATCGCCCGTTGTGGCGGTAATTATGCCCATCTTACTCTCGATTGGATGAAGGAAAAAACTTTGTTTAGCTATATTCCATCTGCTGAATTTCCAAAGGCTGTTGACAATGAAAAAATAAATAAAAATCGTAAAACGCTTCGTAAATATCTTGACTGGTGCAACAGTTACGGCTTAGACGCAGCTATATGGCTTAGTGAGATGCCCTGCCAGGGAGGTGGTTGGGTTTCCAGTCCACGAAGAAAAGCTTTCCTTGAAAAATTCCCTGCCGAATGCCTTTCCGAAACAGGTACTAATCAGGGTAAAGTGCTTTGCCTGGGACATCATAGAGTTGAACAGGAATACCGGCGCATGGTTAGGCAGTTTGTTACCGATTTCCCGGAAATATCAATGATTTTTGTTTTTACCCTTGATTCGAGTGGCGAATTTTGTGACCCGCAAAGTTGTCCTCGGCACAAAGGAGTAAGTAAACTAAGCCAATACAATCATTTACTTGCACTTATGACCGAAGAAGGACGAAAGGTAAATCCTGATTTTCAGGTTGTTTTTGTAGGTTGGAGTTGGCTGTTCCGTGGCGACCCTGAATATTTTGCCCAACAGGAAGCATTTTTGGACGGGACAGGCATAACTCTTCCTGCTGACGGCGAAGCATGGGCTTTCGACCGTAAAATTACCGACCTTATGGTACGTTCGCGTGAGATTGCCAAACAAAAACAGCAAACATTTTTGGGTTATGACATTTTTTTATGGAGCGACGATACCTGGTTTGATGATAAAAACAGAAAATCAACACCTTTACCGGAAGGTGTTGTTGAAATATTCGATTATCCACTGGGCATAGCTGCTAAAATGCGCCGCTGGCAAAAACTTGATGCCGATGGTTTTTTCGACCAATGGGGAACCAAGGCTGAGTACATACAGCTTAATGCTATTTCTTTACGCGAATTGGTTTTTTATCCTAAAAATATGGCTTCTGAAAATATACAAAAGTGGGCTGAATCGCTTACTGAACGGCGTTTTGGGAAGGAAGCAACACCATATTTGTTGTCTGCGTGGGAAGAAATTGAGCAGGCACAGCAGATTATGTCTGACTATACTTATTTCTGGCATATTCAACGTCCCATGTGGTCAGGATCTGTACTTAAAACCCCGCTTACACTTGAGGCTTTACAGTCGATAGACCTTTCTGGAAAAGCAGAACCATCGAAACCATACGGACAACACGACTATGCTCCTTTTCGCGATGAAGTTGATTGCGCCAAAGCACTTGTTGACCCGTTAAATCAGGTAGCTGACCATTTTGGTAAAGCCTTGTCGTATTTGAAACAGGCATTGCCATTGCTTAGCCATGATTCAAAATATGACCATTGGTACGAAGCTCCGGTACAAGCTCCCTTACGGTTTTCGCCTAAACAATTATTAGAAGAACAAATTATATCTGTTCGTTTGCAGGAAGCGGTGCAACGCCGTATGAGTCATTTTTTTGATGCTTGGTCGTTGGTGAAAACATTACCGGAGGAAGGTTCGCCTGCTTATAAAACAGAATTGGTAAGGCTGAAAAAAATACAGGAAAAAGATAAAAACCTTATAAGTCAGGAATAAAATGAAACGTTCCGCAAGTCATCGGATGACTTTCTGGAAGAGGAGAATAACTTGAAATTATTGGTGCTTTGTTTTTGTAGTCATCCGATGACTATCAGGCAATTAAAAGTAAACCTTGCGAATTTTATGGATAACTAAAAAATATAAACTGATGAAGCTAAACGTGAAAAAATTATTCAAAAGGAAGAACTTTGGGCTTGTAATTTTTATTTTGATTATAGGCTTGAGTCAGGTAATGGCGCAGGATGAAAAGCCACAATACAAATCATTTGTACCAACACCTACGCTATCAGAGATTAGCTATGGAAATCACGAAATGCAAACCATGGATTTCTGGAAAGCAAAATCAGACTCTCCGACGCCTCTTGTTTTTGTTATACATGGAGGTGGCTTCAGGGAAGGCGAAAAAGAATGGGTTCATCGTTTTGTTGATGTAAAGCAATTGCTTGATGCCAAAATTTCGGTTGTTTCAATTAACTACAGGTTGATGAAACATATAAAAGTGACAAATTCTATCCCGGCGGTAAAAGTCTCGATTTACGATGCTGCCCGGGCATTACAATTTGTACGCAGCAAAGCTAAAGAATGGAATATTGATAAAAAACGTATTGGCGGTGCCGGTGGTTCTGCCGGGGGAACTGCTTGTTTATGGCTCGCCTATCACGATGATTTAGCTAACCCCAAAAGCAATGACCCTGTTGCCCGTGAATCCACTCGGTTGTACTGTTCTGCTATTATATGTCCACAAACCTCAATCGACCCAAAACAAATGAAAGAATGGGTTCCTAACAATACATATGGTGCACATCTATTTAACCGAAACAGCTTCGAACAATTCTTGGCAGCAAGGGATACTATCATGCCATGGATTAATGAATATTCACCATATGCACTATTGAGTTTAGATGACCCGCAAACTTACATGTATTTCAGAACACCACCGGATGTAGGACAGGAACAAAAAGACCCGCCTCATTCTTCAAACTTTGGTGTAAAACTCGAAGAGCATTGCAAAGAATATGGTGTTAAATGTGAGATTCAGTATCCCGGGGCAACAGGAACAATTCATGAAAATACAACAGAATATCTTATCTCAACATTGAATGGCTTTTAAGTAAATATGACATTTAAATAGAAATAAAAACTAAAAGCACATTATAAAATGCCAGGCAAAATATAAATTGGTATATAAGTTTCAAAAGTTAATTATGATGAACAAACATTTTATAAAATCAACAGTCTTGTTATTATCAGGATTAATAATGGCTTCATGCAGCCCGACCCCGCCGCAGCAAAAAGAAACAGCAAAAAAACGCCACCCGAATATCATAATTGTCAATTCTGATGATATGGGATGGGGAGATTTAGCTTGCTATGGCAATCCCATACACGAAACGCTCAATATCGACGCATTTGCAGAAGAGGCAGTCCGTTTTACCGATTTTTATGCGGCAGCTCCTGTTTGTACACCAACGCGCGCATCCATCATGACAGGGAAATACCCGGCACGGCTCAAAATGACTGTTTGGAGCGAAAATGCACGGGGGCAACATGGTATTATTCATGGTAAAAAGATGATACCCGGAGAGGCCATTGCCGACCTTCCGCAGGGTGAAACAACAATTGCAGAAGTTCTTCACAAACAGGGTTATCATACCATCCATGTTGGAAAATGGCATTTAGGGGAATCTGAATATTATCCGGAAACACAGGGCTTTGATATTAATATAGGAGGCGGTTCGTGGGGATGCCCGGCCACTTTCTTTTACCCATACACCGGGCCATTCCAGGAAGGGCAAAGGTATATCCCTGGCCTTGGGCGTTCCGGCACAGGGGACAACGGCTACTTTAAAGACAGGGAAGGTGAATATTTGACCGACCGCTTGACTGACGAAGCAATATCAATAATGAAAGATGCAGTTTCTACAGACAAACCTTTCTTTATGAACCTTAATTATTATGCAGTACATACCCCTATCGAAGCTCCTGACAGCATCGTTGATTATTATCGTAACAAAATAGAAAAAGCAGGAAAAGATTTTAACCCGACATACGCTGCAATGGTTCATATTGTTGACAAAAATGTCGGGAGGGTTCTTAAATGTATTCAGGATTTGGGGATATACGAAAATACCTTTGTGCTTTTCACATCCGACAATGGAGGTTTTATATACACTCACTTGGGCGAAAAGATTGCAGACAATGGTCCGCTTCGTTCGGGCAAAGGTTCGTTGCACGAAGGAGGGATACGCATTCCACTGATTATCCGTTATCCGGGCATGACTCCTAAGGGTGAAAATTGTAATGTGCCAACAATCAGTAACGATTTTTATCCAACTCTTTGCGATGTTGCCGGAATAAACACAAATGAACACAAAACCGATGGGCTTAGTTTGTTGCCTGTACTTCAAAATCCAAAAGCTGATTTACCAAGGGAATCATTGTTTTGGCATTATCCGCATTATTACCTTACAACAACTCCGGTTTCGGCTGTAAGGTGTGGCGATTGGAAATTGTTAAAATATTACGAAAGCAATACAGTTGAGCTTTATAACCTAAAAGATGATATTTCGGAGAAAGAAAATTTGGCAGGAACGAAGCCGGAAATAACCAAGGAGATATTAGGAAAACTAGACAACTGGTTAAAGGAAACCGATGCATCTATACCACGGCCAAACCCTGATTTTAAGGATAAATGACAATTTAACCGTAAAACTAACATAAGCCTATATATGAAACGAAGAGAATTTATCCGAAATGTGTCTTTCACTACAACCATGGGGGCGATTGTGCCTTTCTCTTTTTCTTGCAAGCAGGGGGGGACATCGTCTTTGGAAACTTTTTTTCAGTCGCCGCCTGATGAAGCCCGCCCATGGGTTTTCTGGTTTTGGATTAACGGGAATATTTCAAAAAATGGGATTACAGCCGATTTGGAAGCTATGAAAGAAGCCGGGATTGGCGGGTTTATCTGGATGGAAGTAAGCGGGTCGTATTGGGCACCGAAAGGGAAAATTAAGCCGAATAGCAAAGAATGGCACGATGCTTTTCAGTGGGCAATTAGTGAATGCCGGAGGCTGGGCTTGGAGTTTGATATGACCTTTAACTTTGGCTACGGTTGTGGTGGACCGTGGATAACTCCTGAAAATTCGATGCAAAAGTTAATCTGGACTGAAACGGTTATCGAAGGAGGCAAAAAGAAATGTATTGCATTGGAAAAACCGGTGGTTGACAGGTCTCAGCTCGAAAAATTTAAGGAAGAATGGTTTCGTCACGACGAACCAATCAACCCGGAAGTAAGCTATATGCTTAACGAGCTTGATTCATATAAAGATATTGCTGTTTTTGCTTTCCCTTTGTCTGAAAATAAAGAAGCTGCCAACTATCGCATCCCTGAATTGGAATTTGAATCAGGGTTAATTCGATATAGAAAAGATTTTAGTTCAGGTATGAATCCTAATCTCATTAACCCGCCACAGGAGGCATTAATTGCAAAGGATAAAATGATTGATGTATCCGGATTTATAGATGAAACCGGACAGCTTAACTGGGATGCTCCGGAAGGGATGTGGCAGATAATCCGATTTGGTCATGCGTCCAACTTGCGATTGACCAGGCCTTGCCCGGCGAATGTAATCGGATTGGAATGCGACCGGCTTAGTAAAACCGGGATTGAAGCTCATTTTAATGCTTTTGAGAAAAAAGTAATTGAAGAAAGTGGTAGTAATGCCGGAAAATCACTGACTTTCGCCCATATCGATAGTTGGGAAGCTCATGCCCAAAACTGGACAGCCAGTTTTCCTGATGAATTTGAAAAACGAAGGGGCTATAACCCTATTCCTTGGCTTCCGGTATTAAGTGGTCGTGTTGTTGAAAGTTCGGAACTTACTTCTCGATTTTTGTTTGACTTTCGTAATACAACCAGCGAAATGATGCTGGACAATTATGTTAGCCATTTCAAACAACTGCTCAAACCATACGGAATAAAGCTTTCTATTGAAGCTTATGGAAATATGGCCAATGATAATATTTCGTATGCCGATATTGCTGATATGCCGGTAAGCGAATTTTGGGTGAATGACAAAACAGAAATAGCGAACAATCATTATCGTTCAACCAGTAAGGTGATGTCGTCATCGGCACATACCATGGGGAAAAAAGTCATTGGAGCCGAGGCCTGGACAAGTGGGCGGGGTTGGGATGACCATCCATCTATTATAAAAAGATTTGGAGATAAAATATTTACCGAAGGTGTAAACAAAATGATTTGCCATTTGTCTGCTCATCAGGCTTATGATAATATGATTCCCGGACTGACTCACCGTAAATGGGGAATGCATTTCAATCGGTTTAATACTTGGTGGCAATACAGCCGTCCGTGGAATGATTACCTTACCAGATGCCAATTTATGCTTCGGCAAGGCAATTTTGTTGCTGATGTAATCTATTGGTATGGCGAAGGTTCTCCTGTTAATGTAAGGGAGATGAGGTTTGACTTGCCACAAGGTTATGATTTTGATTATGCTTCAACTGAAATTATAAAACAGGCACAGGTAAAAGACGGAATGATTGTACTGCCTTCGGGAATGAGTTATCGGTATTTATTACTTCCTGACGATACCCGGATTACCCTTGCAATGATGCGGAAAGTTAAAGGATTGGTGGATGCCGGGGCAACAGTAATTGCACAAAAACGATTTGAAAGTTCGCCAAGCCTGAGCGATTTTCCGACAGGGGACAGTGAAATAAGAACAATAGCTATTGATTTGTTCGATAATAACCGGATAATTTTCGGGAAAACCTTAATGCAGGTTCTCGAAGAAGATAAATTGCCTCCTGATTTTTGTGGGGAAGGACTAAATTTCATCCATCGAAGAACCGGAAACGATGATATTTATTTTATTGCAAATCCTGAAAATAAAAGAATTGAGGGCTTAAAATGTATGTTCCGTGTTGTTGGCAAAACACCGGAACTTTGGAATCCTGAAACAGGAAAAATTCAAACGTTACCGGAATATTCGGAAAAGGAAGGGCGAACCAATATTTTAATTGATTTTGAACCATCTCAAAGTTGGTTGGTGGTATTTCGTAAAAATCCATCTGTTAATGCAATTGCGGTAAAAACCAATTTTCAGAAATTCCGTGAATTATCTGAAATTACAAGCTCTTGGTCTGTTACGTTTGACCCTCAATGGACAAATTTAAAAAACACGGTTGTTTTTGATAGTCTGATTGATTGGAGCAAACACAGCAATCCTGATATTCGCTATTTTTCAGGAACAGCTACTTACAAAAACAATTTTGAACTCACACAAAAGCCTGATTCTCCTGTCTGGCTTGATTTGGGAAATGTACAAGTGATAGCCCATGTCCGGGTAAACGGAAAAGATTGTGGGATTGCATGGAAACCTCCTTATCGGCTTGATATTTCTTCGGCTGTTTGTGTTGGCGAAAATTCACTTGAGATTAATGTGGTAAACACTTGGGTAAACAGATTGATTGGTGACGAACATTTGCCTCTCGACAGTGAATGGAAAGATTGGGAGATACTTGAACGTTGGCCTGAGTGGTTCCTAAAAAATGAAAAACGACCATCCGGAAGGTTTACGTTTACTTCGTGCCGACACTACACAAAAGATTCAGAATTAAGCTCGTCCGGATTATTAGGTCCGGTGAAATTGATTGTAAAACAATAAAAATGTGTTGATATATAAACTATAAACAGATGAAATTACTAGCAAAATTATCGTTTTTTCTTTTGTCCTTTTTTTTCATAACAAGTTCATGTACAAAAAATAAAGCAAAAGACGGACGCCCCAATGTTATTGTCATTTATACCGATGACCAAGGAGCTGTCGATATGAACTGCCTAGGCGCCAAAGACCTGATAACGCCTAATATGGATAAACTTGTACAAAGCGGAATAAAGTTTACCCATTTTTATGCAGCCCCGGTGTGTGGGCCGTCCCGGGCCGGACTGATGACAGGGAAAACTCCTCAACATGCAGGCTTGCAAGAAAATGACAGAGGAGCCGGAGATATGGAACATTCGGGAATGCCGACCACAGAATATACCATGGCCGAAATGTTTAAAGATGCCGGATATAACACGGCACTTGTCGGGAAATGGCATTTAGGATACACCAAAGAACGGCAACCCGGAGGGCAAGGTTTTGACTATTGGTTTGGGCACATGGTCGGATGCATGGATAATTATTCCCATTATTTTTATTGGAACGGGGCAAACCGCCATGTTTTATATCGCAATGGAGAAGAAGTATTCTATCCGGGGCAGTACTTTCCCGATTTAATGGTTAAAGAGGCTTCCGCATTTATCGATAAAAACAAGAATCATCCGTTTTTCCTTTATTTTGCGCTTAACACACCCCATTATCCCTATCAGGGAAGTCCCGAATGGCTAAAATATTATCAGGAAAAAGGAGTGGCTTACCCACGAGATTTATATGCGGCATTTGTTTCCACAATGGATGATAAAATTGGCAAATTATTAAATAAACTGGAAAAAGAAGGATTACGCGAAAATACCATCATCATTTTTCAGGGCGACAACGGATTTTCGACTGAGAAACATGCACATTACGGAGGTGGTAGTGCCGGTATCCTTAGAGGGTCGAAAGGAAGTTTGTTTGAAGGGGGCATCCGTGTGCCGGCAGCTATAAGTTGGCCAGCCAGTCTGAAAGCCGGAGAGACCCGTGAACAAATGGCCTCGAACTGCGACTGGATGCCCACCCTTGCCGAACTATGTAATATTGATTTGAATACGGCTGATTTGGATGGAAAGAGCCTTGTTCCGCTTATCGAAAACAACCAGATTGAAAGCAGACATGCCGATGGCTTTTGCTGGAAATTTCAGGAACAATGGGTAGCAAGAAAAGATAACTGGAAATTATTAGGAAACGCAAAAATAAATATGACAGAAAAAATTCCGGAAGACATCTTTCTGGTAAACTTAAAAGATGACCCGGAAGAAAAAAACAATCTGGCCTCGAAATATCCGGAAAAAGTAAACGAACTGGTAATGCAATACGAAAAGTGGTTGGAAAGAAATCAATAACCCGATAAATAAGAAAAAGTGAAGAAACTGTACGGTCTGTTATTTATTATGATTTTTTATTCTGTCTCAGGATTTTCTCAAAACAGGATATATGATATGAGGGATAATTTATCCCCATCGAGATTGACAATTGCCATGTGGGATTTTTCATGGCTATATTGCCATTATAAAGGTGGCGCATTTGAAGATTTTGATAAAGTTACGGATGAACTTGGCAATGGAATGGTCGGAAGAAATTGCTGCGCCGCTCGTAAAAACCGAAGCATGGGGCTCTTGGTGGCACATGGACCATCCGGATTTAAGTTGGGATTGGTTGTACGATTGGTGAGAAGAAGCAATGACCCTTTCGGCAGAATATAACTTCTGGGGAGTTACCCCTTGGGATTACAGCCATCCGTATTGGGCAAACATTGCTTGGTATAAAAAGGTAAAAGGACTTTTTTTGAACTCTAAATAATAAAAATAAACTAACCCTTTATCGAGAAAAATGAGAAGTATGAACATCATAAATAAACAAAGCTTTTCAAGGGAAGTGGTACTGATAACTGCTCTTTGCTTTTTATCTGTCCTGATTTTTTCCTGCACGGACCAAAATATTACGAAAGATTATACCCAGTATGTGAACCCCATGATAGGCACCGGAGCTAACGGTGGTATCTGCCCGGTTTCATGTGTGCCGTTTGGCATGGTGCAGGTTTCGCCCGACACCCACGCCAGAGGTTCTGGCTATCATTACGATGACAATACTATACTCGGATTTAGCCATTTCCACAAGAGCGGTGGCGGTTGCAGTGATTATTTGGACATCTTGTTCCAGCCGATAACAAAAGAGATATGGAATGGTGGCAATGAATATCCTGCTGCCGGGTTCCCTATCCCTTTTTCGCATGATAACGAAAAAGCGGCTCCCGGCAATTATTCGGTTACATTTGATAATCCGGCAATAAGCGTATCGTTGACCGCAACAGCCCGCTGTGCTTTTCATCAATATAAATATCCGAGAAATGGGACAAATTTTGTTGCCATCGACCTGAAACACGGAGCTAATAGCGGATGTACTATTGTCAGAGAGGATAATTACGATACGGTAAAAGTTTCAAATATACAGGTAATAGATGGGCAAACAATTGCAGGTTGCCGAGTTTCGGTTGGGCAAGCACCGGAAGCACATGCTTATTTCTACGCTGTATTCTCAGAACCTTTTCAATCTGTAGAGCTATATAAAAACAGACAAAAAGAGGAAAGCAACTCGTTTGCCGAAGGAACAGATATTCGTTCCATCCTTAAATTTGAAATACCTGAAAACAGAGATTTATTTGTAAAGGTAGGTGTTTCGACAGTTAGCACGGAAGGGGCTAAGAAAAATCTGGAAAAAGAAATCCCGGCATGGAATTTTCAGCAGGTAAAAGAAGATGCGAAAAAAGCATGGAACAAAGAATTGACAAAAATTGAAATTGAAACGGATGATGTAAAAAAACGAGAACTCTTTTATAGTTTCCTTTATTTCACAAAAATGTACCCGATGCTTTGGATGGATGTGGATGGCAGTTACAGAGGGGCAAACTACAAGGTTCACAAAGCCAGTGATTTTAATTATTACGGCGGTCATCTGGGGTTTTGGGACACTTATCGAACATCTTATCCGTTGCTTACCATTACCAATCCCGATGTAGCAAACGATATTGTACAAACCAGTCTGGCGTTTTATAACGATTGCGGACAGTTACCTGTTTTGCCTGTTTTCGGTTGCGAATCATACCAAATGACAGGACTTCATGTAATGCAATTTATCGCCGACTGTTATTATAAAGGAATTAGGGACTATGATGCCGAAAAAGTATTTGAAGCGATGAAAAATACGATGATGCGTGATACGACCGGTTTCTCGATGCGTTACTTTACAGGTTTGAAAAATTATAAAAAGTACGGCTATATTCCTGCCGACCTTGAAATGGAAGCAGTAGCCCGAACTCTCGATTATGCTTATAACGACTGGGGCATTGCACAAATGGCAAAAATGCTGGGCAAAACAGATGACTACAATTATTTCATCAAACGGGCTGAATCCTACAAAAACATATTTGACCCTTCAACCGGATTTATGCGGGGGAAAATGGTCAACGGTTCATGGCGTACTCCATTCGACCCATATGAAACCAGCCACCGCAGGGACGATTATTGCGAGGGCAATGCATGGCAATGGACATTCTCTGTACCTCACGATGTAGCTGGACTGGCAAAACTTTATGGAGGGAACGAAAAAATGTGCGAAAAACTCGACAGTTATTTTACTGCATCGTCCAAACTTACAGGCAAACTCCCATCGATGGATATTTCCGGATTTATCGGGCAATATGCACATGGCAATGAACCGGGGCATCATAATATTTATATGTACAGCTATCTAGGTCAAGCTTGGAAAACACAAAAATATGTAAATCAGGTACTAAATACGCTTTATGAAAATACGCCGACCGGAATTTGCGGTAACGAAGATACAGGGCAAATGTCGGCATGGTACGTGTTAAGCTCATTGGGCTTTTATCCTGCATGTCCGGGAAATGGCACTTATGTTATTGCAAGTCCTTCGTTCAAAAAAGCAACTGTTAATATGCCAAATGGGAATAAATTGGTACTGAAAGCCAATCACCTGTCTGCACAAAATATCTATATACAATCGGTAACTTTTAATGTCGAGCCATACTCCAGGGTATATTTCAACCATCAGGATTTGATTAAAGGAGGCGAAATAATTTTTGAAATGGGAGCTGAACCCACCGAATGTTGGGGAACAAATGAGGGCGACTGGCCTCCATCTATGTTGAATGAAAACCTCAATAAATAATCAACAAAAACACCCCGGTTTCTTAAAATCGGATAAAAAAGGATATACCGATGAAATTATAAATACGATAGGTTTGCAACTTGGCAAAGCTTTAATAAGTTTTGGCGTACAGGTAGAATAAGGGTTTATGCCATGCCCCAGGCGTGGTTGTTTACTATTTCGTTGCAATTACCCTTCTTCCAGTTTGATCCCCACCGCTTCAAATTTTTGTTCTAAAAATTGGGGTGAGATGGGGCGGTTGTTTTTTGTAAGCACTGTTGTGATCCTGGCGCCAACCATTAATTTTTCATCTGGTTTGCGGACGATCTGCTGGTTGAAGATAACCCTAAGCCTTCCTTGCTTGCCTATTTTCAGGCGGACTAAAAAAACATCTCCCGGGCGGAGGGGGGATTTATAGTCGAGTTCTGCGCGCACAACAACTGCATCTATTCCCTGGCCGTGCAGTCCTGCAAAATCAAGGCCAGCCTGGTTTAGAAATTTATGGCGGCAATGTTCCAGGTAATTCTGGTACACTGAATTGTTTACAATGCCCTGTAGGTCGCATTCGTAATCGCGTACTTGCATTTCAAGCTCAAAGTGGGGGCGGGTGTTTTTTGTTTGCATGGTTTCCATAGTTACAGTGAAGGTTTTGCTAAGTCCATAAGTTTTTTTCATGAAAATTGATCAAAGAAAGTACCTTGCCCATTTTCCTATAGTATCCCTTTTTTACAAACCCTTATGTCCGGTAAACAGGGCATCTTTTCCAATACTTTCCTGTAACTGTTCCTTTCCATAAATATATTTTGCCAAAGATAATACCCTGGGGCAGGTTAAATAAAAATATGAGCTTAATATTTTAGTTATTTTTAAGATTGTGCTTTTTATTCCGGCCAAACACGATTATTTTTACATTTTTAATCAGAAAAATAAAAACACATGTCTAGAATCCTGGTGGTTGACGATGAAAGGAGCATACGTAATACCTTGAAAGATATCCTGGAATATGAAAAATATGAAGTTGATCTGGCCGAAGACGGGGCCAAGGCTGTTGAAAAGGTGAAGGGGGCTGAATACGACATTGTCCTTTGCGACATAAAAATGCCGGGGCTGGACGGGATTGAAGTACTGGAGCGTTTAACCGTTTTGTCTCCCGATACCCCTGTTGTCATGATTTCGGGTCACGGGAACATCGATACTGCGGTTGAGTCTATAAAAAAGGGGGCTTTTGACTATATTGAAAAACCGTTGGATTTGAACCGGCTGTTGATTACCATCCGAAATGCAATGGACAAATCGAACCTGGTTTCCGAAACAAAAATTTTAAAAAAGAAAGTCAATAAAAAATATGAGATAATTGGCAAATCAGAAGCAATTGTCGGGGTTGTTGAGATGGCAGATCGTGTTGCGCCTACAGATGCCCGGGTTTTAATTACCGGCTCAAACGGGACAGGGAAGGAGCTGGTGGCCCGCCGTATCCATGACCAAAGTAGCCGGTATTCAGGAGCATTTGTTGAAGTGAACTGTGCCGCCATCCCTTCGGAATTGATTGAAAGCGAATTGTTTGGTCACGAAAAAGGGGCTTTTACTTCGGCTGTTAAGCAGCGGAAAGGCAAGTTTGAACAAGCCAATGGAGGGACTCTTTTCCTAGACGAAATTGGCGACATGAGCTTGCCTGCACAGGCAAAGGTCTTGCGGGCTTTGCAGGAAAACGTTATTTCGAGGGTTGGGGGCGACAAACAAATAAAGGTAGATGTCAGGGTAGTGGCAGCTACCAATAAAAATATTTCTCGCGAGATAGCAGAGAATAATTTCCGCGAAGATTTATATCACCGCTTGAGCGTTATCTTAATAAATGTCCCCTCGTTGAATGAGAGGCTGGAGGATATACCTTTGTTGGCAAACCATTTTGTTGAGCAGATTTGCGGGGAATACGGGATGCCCGGGAAGAAAATCACCGGTGATGCTATTGCAGAATTGCAGAAAATTAACTGGACTGGGAATATACGTGAGTTCAGGAATGTTATCGAAAGGCTCATTATTTTATGTGACAAAAGTATTACAGGGGATGATGTTTTGAGGTTTGCCGCACCTTTGAAATAACAGTGCCGTTAGCCAAGTGGAGATTATGCCAAGATGTTCGCCCGTAATAGCGTTATTACTGGCAATACCTCATCTTCCCCAAGTAAAAAAACACATTCAATATAATGTAAAGTAAAATTGATAATGCCAGCCCATATGCATTGAAGATAAGGATTAATGCCACAGAGAGGACAAGGAATAGGTAACGGTGCCAGTTTGCTTTTAACGACAGGGATTTTAATTTTAACGAAAACATAGGGAGGTTTATTACCATCATCCCAGATGTAAAAATACACATTAACAATAAAGTTCTTGTAGAAAAAACAAGTTGGGACAATCCTTCTTTCCCCGGGAAATGCAGTGTTAAGCACAGCGATGCCCAAAGCAGCGCATTGGCAGGGATGGGGAGCCCCCTGAAAAAAGGTTCCTCGGAAAAGGATGCGTTAAACCGGGCCAGGCGGATGGCTCCAAAAACAGGGATTAAAAAGGCAGAAAAAAGGATTGCCCACTCGTACCATTGACCTGAGATTTCGTAAATGGGAAGGTTTTTCCCAAACAACGAAAATTCAAAAAGGGTAAAAAGTATTGCCCCTGGTGCTAACCCGAACGAAACCACGTCGGCAAGCGAATCGAGCTGTTTGCCTGTTTCGGAGTAAGCATTAAGGAGGCGGGCGGCGAAGCCGTCGAGAAAGTCGAAAACAGCAGCCAGGCAAATGAACAGGCCTGCCCAAATCAAATGCCCGTCAACGGCAAAAATTATAGCCAGCGACCCGGAAACCAAGTTTAACGAAGTGATGAAGTTTGGTATCTGCCTGATGATTTTCATTAGATATTCCCTCCTATTAATAGCCATACATAAACGACAGGGACAACAAATAATAAACTGTCAAAGCGGTCAAGGAAGCCGCCATGCCCGGGCAATATCCTCCCCGAATCTTTTATGTCCAGTTCTCGTTTTATTTTTGATTCGAACAAATCGCCAAATGTGCCGGAAACAACGGTCAAAATAGCTGTGACAATCCAGCCTGTAATTGAAAGAGACTGGAACATAACGGCATTCAGAGTTCCCATAATTATTGCAAACACTGCTCCCGTAATTAGTCCTTCCCACGATTTTTTTGGCGATATTTTTTCGCACATTTTATGTTTCCCCAATAGCGTCCCGCCAAGATAGGCAACAGTATCGTTCGCCCAGATTATTAAAAAAAGCCCGACAAGTACCCACGGATAAAACCGGTTGCCTTCGGGGAAGCCAGGGAACACTATAAAATTAAGCATGCTAAAAGGCACGGCAACATAAATAAAACCTCCTGATGTGATGGAGCTGTTTTGCAGCGTGCCAGGTTTTTTACGTAAAACCTCCGCTAGTAATATTACCACCAGGAATGGGAAAAAAAGTAGGCAAAACTGGTAGGGGATTATTTTTCTTGCGGCAAGATAACAGGTAACAAACAGTAAACCTGCCAAAACCAGGGGCAAAATTTTTTGCGGGCAATAACCTGCATTTTCAACCAATTTATAGAACTCAAATTGGGTTAAAATCATTAATGCAAGGAATACGGCAGCAAAAATAACCGGATGGGCAATGGTCCCCGTTAGTATTACCGCCACATAAACTACACCGGTCAATGAACGTTTCAGTAGGTTTTTCAATGTTTCAGTTTTTTTAGCAGTTCAGATGAACCTGCCCCGTCAGCTTCGGCAACATAAACCGAATATTCGCCAATTTTGTACGCCGAGTCCTGCCGGTTCATTACAACAGCTTTTATCCCTCCATTTTCAAGTATTTCCCGCGCCATTTCAGCCTTGTATCCATGTGCAGTCATATACACTTCTTTCCAACCTTCTTCCATTTTTGTTTATGCTGATTTTACCTGGTTTTCAGTATCCCCTGTTTTTTCTTTTTCATTATCAGCCAAAGGTTCCAGTGGCTCTTTTTCATTTATGCCGGTTTCTTTTTCCCACGGGCGTTTCCCAAAAATTTCTTCCAGATCATCGCTGAATATAACCTCTTTTTCCAACAAGCGTTCAGCCAGTTTTTTATGGCCTCCCTCATTGTCTTTCAGTACGCTCAATGCCCTTTTGTACTGTGCGGCAATAATAATCTTAACCTCTTCGTCTATTAATTCAGCGGTTTTTTCGCTATATGGTTTTGTGAAAGTATAATCACTCTGTCCAGTTGAGTCGTAGAAGCTTACGTTGCCTACTTTTTCGCTCATGCCGAAAATACTTACCATTGCGTATGCCTGTTTGGTAACTTTTTCCAAATCGTTTTGTGCCCCGGAAGATATCTTCTCGAAGATTATTTCTTCGGCAGCTCGTCCACCCAGCGCCGAACACATTTCGTCCAGCAATTGTTCTTTGGTTGTTATCGAGCGTTCTTCTGGCAGGTACCAAGCAGCGCCCAAGGCTTTGCCACGCGGTACAATGGTAACTTTCACAAGCGGGTGGGCGTGTTCGAGCAGCCAGCTTATCGTTGCATGGCCTGCCTCGTGGTATGCAATGGTTTTCTTTTCTTCCTGTGAAATGATTTTGTTTTTCTTTTCCAGCCCTCCAACAATCCTGTCAACTGCATCCAGGAAGTCTTGTTTGGTAACTGACTCACGGTCTTTACGTGCAGCAATCAAAGCGGCTTCGTTACATACGTTGGCAATATCGGCACCTGAAAAACCCGGTGTTTGTTTGGCCAGGAACTCGGCACTCACGCTCAGGTCAAGTTTTAGCGGGCGCAAATGAACTTTGAATATAGCAGCACGTTCGTTCAGGTCGGGCAGTTCAACATGTATTTGCCTGTCGAACCGTCCGGCGCGCATCAATGCGCGGTCGAGTATGTCGGCACGGTTGGTGGCGGCCAGTATAATTACCCCGCTGTTGGTGTCGAAACCGTCCATTTCTGTTAATAGCTGGTTCAAAGTGTTTTCCCTTTCATCGTTCGAGCCCATATTGGGGTTTCTCCCACGTGCGCGCCCAATAGCGTCAATCTCATCGATGAACACAATACATGGCGCTTTCCCCTTGGCTTGTTTGAAAAGGTCGCGGACACGCGATGCCCCTACGCCAACAAACATTTCTACAAAATCAGATCCCGACATGGAGAAAAAAGGCACGTTTGCTTCACCGGCAACAGCTTTTGCCAACAATGTCTTACCGGTCCCGGGAGGTCCCACCAAAAGTGCCCCTTTTGGGATTTTGCCTCCTAGTTTTGTGTATTTAGCAGGGCTTTTAAGGAACTCCACTATTTCTTCAACTTCCTGTTTCGCCTCGGCAAGGCCGGCAACATCCTTAAAATTGGTCGATACTTTCTGGTCTTTGTCAAATACCTTTGCCTGCGATTTACCAACGTTGAAAATCCCCCCTGCACCGCCGCCGGCACCCCGGCTCATCCTCCTGAAGATCCAGAGCCATAGCAAAATAATCAAGACAAAGGGGCCTATTGTCCATAATATTTCTCCTGCCCAGTTCCGTTCTTCTTTATATTCAGGGAGGAGCTCATTGCCTGCTCCCTGCTGTGCTTCCCGCAAATTACGTTCAAATGTCTCTACCGAACCAATATTGAATGTAAATTGCGGCCCGCTTTCCGAAGGTTTGGAAAAGCTCCCGCTAAAATCATCTTTGTATTTATCTAGCCTGTCTTTTTTTAGGTATATGTTTGCGTGTTTCTCGTTAACAACCACAATCCTTGCTATGTCCTGGTTGGCCAACATCTTTGATTTTACAACACTCCAGTTGGTTTCAACCGGGCTGCGTGTATTGCTTATGTAAAATTGTACTACTATGAAAACAATGGCTATGATCCCGTAAACCCAGTAGGCATTGAATTTCGGGGTTTTCCCATTGTTCTTCTTGTCTGGGTTTAAAGAGCCAAAAGGATTTGTTGGCTTATTCTGGTTATTCTGTTTGTTTTTATCGCCTTCCATAATTAATTTCAATTTTCTGCTTCTATTTTTGTGATTTTCGCATCGGTCCAAAGGCCTTCAATGTTATAAAATTGTCTTGCTTCTTTTTGAAAAACATGCACCATAATGTCACCGTAATCAATCAAAATCCAAATCGCATTTTTGTACCCGTCACGGTGCCATGCCTTTATCCCTGCCTGTTCTTCAACAATTTCTTCAACTGAGTGTGAAATCGCACCTACCTGCGTATTCGAGTTTCCATGGCATATAATAAAATATCCACACTCGGTATGATGTATTGTGTTTAAATCAATTATTGTTATTTCATTGCCTTTTATCCGTTTAATCCCATCCAGGATCGCGCTAATTGTTTTGTCTGTTTCTTCGTTCTTACTAATCATATATTTTAATTGTACCTTACAAAGATAATCTTTTTGCCTTATCCCCATTTTTTGTACTTTGCATTTCTTTATTAAGATACATCAATATTTGTGAAAGATGTATAAAATTACCCGTCAGCCCCAAAAAGCTGATGTAATATAATTAATATTATGGATATTTCAGGCAAAAATTATATTGTTTTGAACGCTGTTGGCTCTACCAACAACTATGCCAACCAGCTAATAATGTCGAAAGAGGCAGAAGAAGGCACTGTCGTTTTGTCATATTTTCAGGAAAAGGGTAGGGGGCAACGTGGCAACTTTTGGGAAAGCGAAGGAGGGAAGAACGTTTTGATGAGCGTTATTTTGTTCCCCGGTTTTTTGAAAGCTGAAAAACAGTTCATGCTGTCAAAAATAGCAGGCCTTGCCTTGTATGACTTTCTAATTTCCGAAACCTCTGATGTTTCAATAAAATGGCCAAACGATTTATATGTCGGGAATAAAAAAATAACCGGTATTTTAATAGAAAACGGGATAAAAGGCCGTAATGTTAATTCATCGGTTTTGGGAATAGGTTTAAACCTTAACCAGGAGCAATTTATTTCCGAAGCCCCAAACCCGGTTTCCCTGAAGCAACTTACGGGCAAACCTTATGAAATTGCCAATGTCGCAGAGAAGCTTGTCGGCCTTGTCTTTCAATGGTACGATAGGTTAAAGGCAGGGGATTTTGAATATATCGACACTGTGTATTTTGACCGGCTTTTCCGTAAAAATACATGGAGTGTTTTTAATAAGGGCAGTGTGGAATTCGAGGCAAAAATAATAGGGATCGGCGAATTTGGCCAGCTCATTTTAGAGGAACGGGACGGTAATATTTCGGGATATATGTTCAAAGAGGTTGGGTATGTGATTTAGAGCAAAGCTTTAGCGTTTCACGATGTTTTTCCCGATGAAAAATTTACAGCTTCTTTAATGGGCTAATTTGATTATATTCGGTAAAAATTTAAAAATGGAACGGTTCCTCTCGAAGTGCGCGGAATATATTTATCAAAAACACCAAGGCGGGTTGCAGGATATTTGTATCGTTTTCCCAAATAGGAGATCTGGAGTTTTTTTTACTTCATATTTGCAGAAACAGATCTCGGGAGCGGTAATCGGTCCCGAAGTTATTACCGTGAACGAATTGTTCTTAAAATATTCGCCATTTCACCCTGGCGACAAGCTGCAACTAATTGCCATCCTGTACGATGTGTTTAAAAAGCACACAAAATCAACCGAAACATTTGACGCGTTTTATTTCTGGGGGGAGGTTTTGCTGTCTGATTTTAACGATGTCGATCGCTATTTGGTGAATGCGGAGGATATGTTCCGCAATATTGCCGACATTAAGGAAATAGATTCACTTTTCGATTATCTCACCCCGGATCAAAAGCTGGCGCTCGAACATTTTTGGGGAAGTGTGGCGGTTTCAAACAACGGTGGGTTCCAGAAAGAATACATAAATATATGGGACAAGCTTTTCCCTGTTTATAGAGAGTTTAAGAATATCCTTGCCGGGAAAAAACTGGCATTTGGCGGGATGAGCGATCGCCTTGTAGTTGAAAAATTGGATAACGATGGTTTGGGGTTCAAGGCAAAAAAGTATTACATGGTTGGGCTGAATGCGTTGAATGCCTGCGAGAAAAAATTATTTGCACATCTGCAACGCCAGGGGAAAGCCGGGTTTTTGTGGGATTTCGACAGTTTTTATTTGGGAGATCTTAAAAATGAAGCAGGTGTTTTTATGCGCGAGAATTTGCAACGTTTCCCTGCTCCTGGTGATTTTGTTCTTGCTGAAAATCATTTTGAGAAAAGGAAGGACATAAAACTGGTCGCGGTTTCATCTTTTTATGGGCAGGCACAGGAGATCCCAAATTTTTTGCAGGGGCTTGCAGATGGTTTTAAGCCTGAATTTGACAACACCGCCATTGTCCTTGCCGATGAGTCATTGTTGTTCTCTGCATTGGGGGCTATACCGGAAGGAACAGGTACGGTAAACGTTACTATGGGATACCCGGTAAAAAATTCAGTGGTATATGGTTTTTTGATGTTGCTGGTAAATTTGCTGAAAAACCGCAAAATTGATAGTGGCGGCAACGTGGTTGTATATCACCGTTTTGTTACTGATGTCTTGAACCACCAGCTTCTGTGCGGTATTGAAGCCCCAAAATCAAAAGAGTACGTTGCCAGGTTAAAATTCAACAATAAAGTAACAGTCCCATTAAATGAAATCGATTTTTCTGAATTGCATAAGCAAATATTTTCACTCCCGGAAAAAGTAGCCGCTTACAGTACTTATTTTCTTGATGTGCTAGGCAGTATTTATAGTTGGGTGAAATCTGGGGGCGGGGGCAATGAAATGTTGCTCGAACTTATTTTTTCTATTTACAGTGCCATAGAAAAGTTGAGGTACGTTGTCAGGGATGTTGCCTCAAGCCAAGGGCTGGAGATAAGCCAGCCGGTTTATTTCAGGTTGTTTAACCAGTATTTGGGGCAGGTTTCGGTGGCTTTTGAAGGAGAACCGTTGAGCGGTACCCAGGTTATGGGGATACTGGAAACCCGCTGCCTGGATTTTGAGAACCTGATAATTCTCGGGTTGAATGAAAACAAGTGGCCCAGGACTTTTACCGCCCCCTCGTTTATCCCGCACAACATACGGAAAGGGTTTGGGCTGCCTGGGATAGACGAGCAGGACGCAATGTATTCCTACTATTTTTACCGCTTGTTGCAACGGGCAAAAAATGTCACCGCAACTTATAGTGTGGTAAAAGAAGGTATAAACACGGGAGAGTTGAGCCGTTATGGTTTTCAGTTGTTGTACGATTCGGATCAGCCGCCCAAACTGGTGAACCTCGATTTCTCGTTTGCCAACGATCCTGTGCCTGGGATAAGTATTGAAAACTCAGATCAAAAAGTCAATGGGCTTTTGTCGAGGGTTACCAAAGAGCATCCGCTTTCGCCCAGTGCTGTCAATACTTATCTTATGTGCAGCCTGAGGTTTTATTTCCGCTATTATATGCAGTTGCCCGAGCCCGATGAGGTTAAAGATGAAATAGACAGCCCGGCTTTCGGAAATATCTTTCATGAAACCATCGAGTCGCTGTACAGGCCTTTTGTGGGCAAGGTGATTGATAAAACAGACCTGATAAAAATTCAAAAAGACAAAATACTTATTGAAAACGAGATCCGGAGAGCCATTGACAAGCACTACTTTAAGGATAAGAGGCAGGGGAAGAAGCCTGTGGAATTTGAAGGGAGGACATTGTTGTTTTTTGAAAATATCAAGACTTTCCTGAAACAATTACTGAAAATCGACGAGCGCAACGCACCTTTTGAATTGGAATCGCTTGAGGAAAGCTATAAGGCTGAACTGCCAGTTATTTTAAACGGTATACCTCAAAAAATATGGATTGGCGGCAAAATAGACAGGGTTGATCGTGTAGGAGGGAGGTTGCGCATCCTGGATTATAAAACAGGGGGTGTCGATTCATTGTCGTTCAGTAACTTAGAAGAGCTTTTTAAAAAAGATTTAAAAAAGCACAAAAAGGAAATTTTGCAGGCTCTGGTTTATACATATATTTTAAGTAAAAACAAAACTAGCGAGAACGGGTTTCAACCTGTAATTTACAGTTTGCGAAAGTTTTTTGACGAAATTTATTCACCTGAGGTTACCTGGGGAAAGAAGGATTTTTCATTCCGGGAGATTGAGGGCGATTTTTTTGGCCTTTTAAAAGTATTGGTACAGGAAATATTTTCTGCTGAGAACGTTTTTACGCAAACGCCATATGTTGAAAAATGTAGGTACTGCCCATATAACAAGATATGTCAGCGGTATTCGTAGAAATGCCTATAAAAAAAATACCTTGCTAAAACTAGCAAGGTATTTTTTTATATCAAGACTTATTTTTAGCCTAGTTGAGGACCGGCAGCAACTAATGATTTGCCTTCTTCGTTATCTGTATATTTCACGAAGTTTTTGATAAAACGCTCACCCAAATCTTTAGCTTTTGTATCCCATTCGGCAGCGTCAGCATAAGTGTCGCGTGGGTCAAGTATTTCTGTAGCTACACCTTTCAATTCAGTAGGGATTTCAAGGTTAAAGATTGGCAAGTTCTTGGTCGGGGCGCCTTCGATAGAACCATCAAGAATAGCATTGATGATACCGCGGGTATCTTTAATCGAGATACGTTTCCCTGTGCCGTTCCACCCTGTGTTGACCAAGTATGCTTCTGCACCGTGCTCTTCCATTTTTTTCACTAATTCTTCACCGTATTTAGTTGGGTGCAGTGAAAGGAAAGCAGCGCCAAAACAAGCAGAGAAAGTAGGTTGTGGGGTTGTTACACCACGCTCAGTGCCTGCCAATTTTGCTGTAAACCCAGATAAAAAGTGGTATTTAGTCTGATCCGGAGTTAATTTTGCTACCGGAGGTAATACCCCAAATGCATCAGCAGTCAAGAAAATTACTTTGTTGGCGTGCCCTGCTTTTGATACAGGTTTTACAATATTTTCGATGTGATAGATTGGGTAAGAAACACGGGTGTTCTGAGTTGTAGAACCATCAGTGAAATCAATTTTACCGTTTTCGTCAACAGTTACGTTCTCAAGCAACGCATTACGTTTGATGGCCCCGTAAATTTCAGGTTCTGCTTCTTTGTCCAAATCTATAGTTTTAGCATAGCAACCACCTTCGAAGTTGAATACGCCGTCATCGTCCCATCCGTGTTCGTCGTCACCGATCAATGCACGTTCAGGGTCAGTAGAAAGGGTTGTTTTACCTGTTCCTGAAAGGCCGAAGAAAATAGCAGTTTTGCCATCTTTGCCTACATTGGCAGAACAGTGCATTGCTGCCATTCCGCTAAGGGGCAAATAGTAGTTCATCATGGCGAACATACCTTTTTTCATTTCGCCACCATACCAGGAACCACCAAGTACGTGCATTTTTTCTGTCAGGTTGAAAACAGTGTAGACTTCAGAGTTAATACCGTGTCCTTTCCAGTTTGCGTCAACAGTTTTTGCACCGTTTAATGATACGAAATCAGGTTCGAATGTTTCTAATTCTTCTTCAGTTGGACGAATGAACATATTTTTTACAAAGTGGGCTTGCCAAGCCACTTCCATAATAAAACGGATTTTCAAACGAGAATTTTCGTTTGCACCGCAGAAACAATCCATTACAAATAAGCGTTTCCCTGAAAGTTGTTTAACGGTATTTGCTTTTAAATCATTCCATACTTCCGTAGTGACAGGTTTGTTATCGTTTGGAGATCCAGGAGTAGTCCACCAAATAGTATCTTTGGTAGTGTCATCTTTTACAATGAATTTATCTTTAGGGGAACGACCTGTAAAAATACCGGTCATAACGTTTACTGCGTCAAGCTCTGTAAGCTGACCTTTCTCAAAACCTACTAAACCTTCTTTGGTTTCTTCTTCGAACAGTTGCTCGTAAGAAGGGTTGTGTACGATTTCTTTTACATCGGAGATACCGTACTTTGTTAAATCTAAATTTGCCATAACTACCTAATAATTAACTTAATAAAACTTTTTTATTCTATTCGTTACTTCGGTGAACAAAAATAGCTTTTTTTTTATTCCTTTACCGATATAGGGGTTTAATAGGCTTCTTTTTATCTCCGATTAAACAATATCTTAACATCTGAAAATCATTTTTTAATGCCCTGGCACGAAGAGTTTGCACGAGAGCGGATTTGCCCATTGTCGATGCAAATTAACGGGTTTGTCGATACTGATGCCAGATATACGGTGTTTATGTCCAAATTTTCAGCTGTATCTAAGATCTGTTGGTTTTTTTTTCTTTTTTAACCATCGAAAAAAGAATCATCGGCATCATTGTCGGGGATTTTTGTTTCTACCTGCCCCGGCACGTGCTGACCTTCAAGTTTGGAGTTTAACTTGGCAAGCTTTTTATTTTCTTTCTTTAGTTTCCATATACGCGGATAAAGATAAATCAACGCCAGTATATAACCGATTACGATACACCCGATTAGAACCAAAGCAAGCGGGGCTTCCTTTATTTCCCAAAAGAAGACATTGATGGTGATGTCCATAGAGTTCTGCAAAGTAAAAATTACCAGGAGTACGGCCAGTATTAAAATAATAATTATTACAGCATGCATTTTTTTATTTTTTATATGAAAAAAGGATAACAGTTTCCTATTACCCTTTTAACGTGTATGTATTATTTTTGTTTTACTTAATTGTACGGAACAACCTCCGTATACGGATATTTTGGGGGAATCCTTTGTCCTTGTCAAGCGACAGCCAGATAAATTTAGCTTTCCCTACCACATGATCTTCCGGCACAAAGCCCCAAAAGCGAGAATCGGCAGAGTTGTCGCGGTTGTCGCCCATCATCCAGTAATAGTCCATTTTAAAAGTATAACTATTGGTATTTTTCCCGTTTATGACGATCTGTCCGCCTGTCACTTCCAAATCGTTGTTTTCATACACATCGATAACCCTTCGGTACAGCGGCAGGTTTTCTGTTGTTAACGAAACCGTCTCTCCTTTGGCGGGGATTGTCAGGGGGCCATAATTGTCGCGGTTCCAAGGATAACGTTCATCGGCAGGGAACGCATTTTGATCCCAGTCCTCTTCTACTATTTTTGTTACCGAAACCACATTGGCAAATTTTTTCAGTTTAGCTGCATTTTCATCTGTAAGCGGAAAGATATACCCCGACCCGGAAACTGTCCGGTCATCGTTGGTAATGTGCATCTTGTCCAAGGCTTTCGGGTTTATCGAAGTTCCGTTGGTTTTTACGATATAGTCATATTGCATACCGTTATAATGTTCCTGCGGTTTCCCGTTTACATAAAGCTGCGAGTTCACTACTTTTATCTCATCACCGGGAATGCCTACACAACGTTTGATATAATTTTCGCATTTATCCACCGGGTGGGCTATGATTTCCCCAAAATTGCGTTTGTCGTTCCAAACCCGTTCCCTTCTGTAGTCCCTGATCAGTTGGTAATAGCTGGCTGTAGGGATATTTGTAGCCACCGTGTCCCCCTCGGGGAAGTGGAAAACCACAACATCGTTATTTTTTATTTTGCCAAACCCTTTTAGCCTTTTGTATGGTTTTTTTATCCATTCAACATACGATTTTGTGTGGTGGGTGAGCGGGAGTTTGTTGTGTACAAACGGGAACGAAAGCGGCGTATTTGGTGTTTTGGGGCCATAAGCGGTCTTGCTTACAAAAAGGTAATCGCCTACCAGCATGGATTTTTCCATGGACGAGGTTGGTATGGTGTATGCTTCAATAAAAAACATACGTATAAATGTAGCTGCAATGACCGCAAAAATAATGGCATCTACCCATTCAACCACTTTGGTTTGTTTGCCCCCGGGCGGGTTTTTCTTTTTCCAGAAAGCCCAATGTACTTTTTCGGTAATATAAATATCGAAAATTACCGCCAGCCCGATAAACCACCAGTAGCTGCCCAGCCAGATTACCCAGAGGCTATAGAGTAAGCCGACAGAAAAAAATTTAAACCATTTATTCGATAACAGATTTTTCATTATGTGTGTCAATTTTTTAGATGTTCATTAAATCTTTCATGGTGAGTATCCCACTGTGCCCCATGCAATATTCAGCGGCCATTACAGCGCCGGATGCCAACCCTTTACGGTTTTTTGCACTGTGGGTTATTTCTATATAATCTATTTCCGATTCATATTTTATGGTATGTATCCCAGGGACTTCCCCCCTGCGTTCCGATTTTATATTGAATTCATTCCCTGCCGGGACAGTATCGTTTACCCAGGCATTTTTACATGGAAGCCTCTCGATAATATCTTCGGCCAGGCTAATTGCTGTCCCGCTCGGGGCATCCAACTTGTGTATGTGGTGGACTTCGGTCATCTCCAAATTGTATTCCTGGCGGACTGCCATCAATTCTGCAAGTTTTTTATTGAGCTCGAAAAAAAGGTTCACGCCCACTGAGAAATTGCTCCCGTAGAAGAAAGTCCCATTGGTTTCTTTGCACTTACGGTACACTTCGTCCTTTCTGCCTAGCCAGCCAGTGGTGCCGCTTACCACCGGGATACCGGCATCAAAACAGGTGAAGTAATTGTTTACCGCCGATGCAGGTACTGTAAATTCGATGGCCACATCGCATTTCTGTAAATTTTCAGTTGTTAAGTCATGTGGATTGTCAATGTCGATCTTTAAACCTATGCTGTGCCCCCTGGAAACAGCAATTTTCTCAATCTCTTTCCCCATTTTTCCGTAGCCAATTAAAGCAATCTTCATATTTTTATCTGCTTAATTTTAAAATAAAAAACAAAGATAAAATATTACGCTAATCTAGCCAGTACAATTTAAAACTAACAATTATTTCGTCCAACGATTTACTGGAGGTGACAAAATTGGTTTTTTTGAAAAAAAAATTACTGAAATTGGTTGTCCTTGGGCAGGCGGTAAAGTTCCAAAATTTTTAAATGTTTGCCCCGGGAAATCGGCAAAGGGTAAACAAAACAAACAAATATTCAGACAAAGAGACCCTGAGTTTTTTCAACGCCCGCCCCATTTGCACTTCCACTGTGTTTATCGAAAGCCCCAGTTTATCTGCTATTTCTTTGTATTTTAGCCCCTGCCTGCGGTTCATCAGGAATATGTCCCTGCAAGATTCGGGCAGTCTGCCGATAGCGTCTTCTATTTTTTGTTCAAGTTCTTTTATTTCCAAGGGGTCGCTGGAATCGAAATATGCGGGGCTTAATTTTAAGGAACTTAACTCTGATGCTTTTTCTATTTCTATTTCAAAATACCTCTTTTTTTGCCTTAAATGATCTATGCACCGGTTGCGTACCGAACGAAATAAATAACTTCGGGCATTTTCTTTTATTTTTATTTTGCCCCTGTCTTCCCAAAACCGCTCAAAGCTTTCAATAACAACATCTTCTGCATAATTCCTGTCTTTTATTATCGACTCGGCATAATGGCACAAGACATCAAAATTGGCATAAAAAATATTTTTTAATCCGATTTGTCCGTCAAGCCCGGGGCAGCGTTCATTGTTACTTCTTTTTATTGAGCCTATCATTTAGCAAGCAGCATTCATTGTTCCGTGCAAATAATTACAAATAATATAACATTAAGGTATAAAAACAAATAAACAAAAAAAAAGCTAATCCCGAAAAAGATCAGGATTAGCCTTGATATTTTATAATATGTATTAATATGACTGGTTTTGATCCTGCTCGGAAGCAGGCACTTGCCAATAATACCCTGAATATGGCGGTTGTACCGGAGAGAACTTAGAAGCGTCCCTGTCGCCTATGCCAATTGGCAATTGAAGGCCGATAAGGTAATAAGTGCGGTCTCCGTTTTCCGTGGCCAGTTCTTTTATCCTTTCGTTGTGGATGATCTCATCTGTTATTTCAGAAGAAAGCACATCGTCAAGCCCGGCCCTGTTCCTGACAATGTTCAAATCGCTGGCAGCACCGCCCGTGTCGTTGTTGTTGTAGCGGATTATCGCACGGGTGAGGTAAACTTCTGCCAGGCGGATAAGCGGCCTGTTCGAACGGCGTACGTCAGGAGCCCTGAAATACTTATAGCTCCACACCATCGGCTCAACAGAATCGTCGCGCGGATCAACATCGTACCTGTAATATATTTGTTCGTAACGTTTGTCGTTCTGTGCTTCTGTTGTTTCGTTAAGGTCAGCATCCATCCAGCCTACCTGTTGCATTGCGCTGTGCGACATAGCCTGGCTTGCCCAAGAGCAAAGATCGTCTTTGCGGTAGTGGTTCCGCGAGAAAATAGATTCCATACGCCCGTATGCGCCGGAAGTAGATTCACAAGCGGTCTGCCAAATAACTTCGCTGCCCCAGCCATCTGCGCCATTTTTGTTGAATGCTTCAATTGGCTCTTCAGTTAGGTCGAACAAACCGTTTTGCGTAACACCGCTGCTGATTATGTAGTCGCATTCGTCTTCTGCTTTGTCGTATTCGCCCATTATGAAATAAAGGCGCATAAGCATGGAAGATGCTGCATATTTAGAAGCCCTTGCCCTGACGTTCGACTCGGTCACAATAGATGTCGGGTCTTCGAACAACAGTTCTTTTGCGTCTGCCCAGTCCTCTTCTATTGCGGCATATACTTCGGCAACAGTCCCCAGTGTCGAGTTTTTCAGTTCATCTGAAGAAGTTACAAATTCGCGCCTGAGCGTAAAATATTTCCCGTCGTTGCTGCCGTTGGGGTTGTACGGAGGGGCATACATACGTGCCAAATACCAATACGACAAGCCCCTCATGAAAAGGAGTTCTCCTTTGAATTGTTGGACTTTTTCTTTGTCAGATGTTGTCATGCTGGGGAAAGGATCTTCCCCTGCCTCTTCGGCATCGGCAAGCAACTGCAAGGGCCCGTTGCAAGCGGTTATCATCAGGTAAATTTGTGCAAAAGACCCTTCCATTTCGTTTATACATGCGGCATTGCTAAATGCCCTGTTGTAATAATCCGCCGAACTGCTGGCTCCTACAAACTGGGGCAAGAAAACAGCAATGTCCGATTCTGTGAAATTTTTCAGTGCAATGGTCCCAAAAGGGTGGTACCATGGGTCTTTGTTTATGAGGTAATATGGTTCGCGGACCCCAAGTTCAAGTTCGCTGACGTTTGTCCAGGGGAATTCATTTGCCCTTTCCAGTTCAAAGAAAGAGTCCTGGTCGCAGGATGCACCCATTGCGACAATAAGTACAAGAATCAAATATTTCTTTATGTTGTTCATAGTGAAAATACTTAAGTAGTTTAAAAATTAATGTTCAAGCCAATGCTGTAAGTACGTGCCTGCGGCATGGCAGAATAACTGACCAAACTGGCTCCCGTGTCCTGATCTACTGCTACTTCCGGATCGTAGCCGGAAAACTTGGTCAACGTAAACAGGTTTGTAACATTTACCGCAAGCCTTAAAGACTGCATCTTTAGTTTCGACACGACTTTTGTTGGCAAGGTATATCCAAGCGACAGGTTTTTCAGTTTCAAATAATCGCCTTTTTCGAGGTACATTGACGATATGAATTTTTCTTCGGTCCCATAAGTAACGGGATCTGACGAAGCATTGCCATCGCTGTCGTAATAATGTTGCACGTTCATTACCACCTGAGGCCATTTTGCGTTGTCGCCTGCTTGCTGCCATGCGTCTGTCAGCAATTTGTTTGAAAGTGCCCTCACGCCCCTGTTGGGGGTAAGCGTACTTTGCAACAAACGGTTGTAGATATAATGCCCTGTGGCAAAGCTGAAACTCATCGCCATATCGAAATTCTTATATGCAAAACGGCTGTTGAAACCCCCAACTAATTTTGGCAACGAAGTTTTGCCGTCCAGTATCATCCTGTTGTTGGCAAGGTTGTCGCTTGTTGCCGGTATTATGTTCCCTGTGCGGGAAGTTGTCCCGTCTTCGTTTTCCGTCACTTCGTAAATCATAGGGATACCTTTCTGTGAGTCAACGCCTGCCGACTCTGCCATATACCAGTTTCCGCAAGGAAGTCCTTTTTTGAACAAGGTTATCACCTGATCTTCTGCGCTTTCCGATTGTGTTATGCCCACGTTGCTGGCATCTGATTCTGGATCCAATGCCAAAATTTTGTTTTTGTTATATGAAACGTTGAAGCCCATGTTCCACTTGAAAGCTCTGTTTATAACTGCGGCATCAACATTGAACTCTATCCCGCTGTTCCTCATGTCGCCAACATTCTGCCAGATAATGTTCCCTCCTGAAATACCTGCCGAATATGGGAGCGATACCGCCAAAAGCATATCTTCTACCTTCTGGCTGTAATATGCCAACGAACCGTTTATGCGGTTTTCGAACAAGCCAAAGTCAAAGCCTACATCGGTGGTGCTGGTCGTCTCCCACTTTATGTCTGAGTTGCCAACGCTCTCGAACTCGGTGCTGGGCAGTCCGAGTGTGGTGCTTGTGCGCACGCCGTAGTTGTCGGAAGTAATCCCGCTTGGGATGTTTGTGTTGCCTGTTTGCCCAAAGCTCCCGCGCAATTTCAACATGTTTATTTTGTCGAAGTTGAAAAAATCCTCTTCTGAGATTATCCAGCCAAGCGATGCCGAAGCAAAAGTTGCCCACCTGTTGTCTTTAGTGAATTTTGAGATCCCATCGCGGCGGATGCTTGCCCCTACAATGTATTTGTCTTTGAATTTGTAGTTTGCCCTTCCGAAATAGCCTCTCAGATAACTTTCGTTGCCCATGTAGCTATATGCTGCGGTAACGTCTTCGGGTGTGCCCACTTCGTGGTAGCTTCCTATAAGCGACTCGCTTTTAAGGTAAGTGTAATGACTGTACGAACGGGTATTTTCTATCCCTGCCACTACGTTCAGCCAATGATCTTCATTAATTGTTTTGTCGTAATTGAAGAAAGCATTATAGTTGATTACCCTTGTTTGGTCTTTGTTCTCTGCGGCAACGGCACCGTCCACACGTATGCCTTCGCCCCTCCACGAACGCCCTTTGTTATAAATAAGGTTTGCACCAAATTCACCTTTCAGTGTAAGCCCGTCAATAATTTTAAGGGTTGCGTTCAATCCTTGCAGCAAGTTAAGGGTTTGCAAGTTGCTTTCGCTGTTAAGCGGGGAAATCCCCGCAAGTGCGTTTGCCCCGGTCAATGGGTTCCAAAAACCGTTGATCCCCGTGTCCGAATCATCATAAACTTTCATCCAAGGCAATGCAAATGCATTGACCTGCGCCCAGCCACCTGCCGCACTCTTGCCATATTTCGACTTTACCCTGTTGTTGTCGGCGAAAGATACAAAACCATGGTAATTGACTTGCAACACGTCGAGCAAGTTATAGTTCATGTTTGAATTTACTGAGAAAACTTCCAGATCGCTATATCTTATAATGCTGTTGTCTTTCCTGTAGCGCAACGACAAGTACGAGTTCCCTTTGTCTGAACCTTGTGTTGCCGAAACATTTGCTTCAACGAAAGAACCTGTGCGGCTTATAACATCGGCCCAATCGGTGTTGGTAGCCAAGGCCTCTGCGCGCGTAATCGTAGCCTCTGCACCATCAAGCTGGTTCAGCGAAGTTTGGGGATCGAACTCGCCTGAAAGCCCGCTGTTGGCATAAGCCCTGTCCATAATTTCGATATATTCTGCGCCTGATGCAAGTCCTATGTCGTTGTTTGCCCAATTGCTGACCCCGGATTTTAAGTCAACGTTAAATGTCATTTTACCTTTTTTCCCCGACTTTGTGGTGACAAGGATTACCCCGTTGGATCCCCTCGAACCATAAATGGAGGTGGCAGCTGCGTCTTTCAACACCTGGATCGACTCAATGTCGGAAGGGTTGATCAACGACATGACGTTTTGCGATGTCTCTCCATCGAAAGAACGCCCTGTGGAGCCACTTACAACAGGTATCCCGTCGATTATCCACAGAGGATCGGTGCCAGACGAAATTGAACTGATCCCCCGTATCTTGATTTGCACCGGCGCGCCAGGCACCCCCGATTCGCTTGAAACCATCAAGCCTGGGGCCATTCCCTGCATTGCCGCATCGAAAGAAGACGCATCGCTTGCTTTTAATATTTCATCGCTGGTTATTGTTGAGATTGACCCTATTATGTCGCGTTTTTTCTGTGTGCCGTAGCCAATGGCGATCACCTCGTCAAGCCCTACTACCGATGGCTGTAGCCCGACATCCAGATCGGTGCGGTCGCCAACTTTTATTTCCTGTGGTTCGAACCCGACAAACGAAAATACCAGCACATCGGCTGTATTGCTTACTTTCAGTGTGAAATTGCCGTCGATGTCGGTAACTGTCCCTTGCGTTGTCCCTTTTATTAGGACGGTTACGCCGGGCAGCGGCTCTCCCTTGTCGTCAACAACCTTGCCTTTTACTGTTTTTGTTGACTGTTCGCCTGGGAGGAATACGATAAGGTTGTCTTCCAGTATTTTATACGAAACTTCCTTGCCGGGGAAAATTTGCCCCAATATTTCCTCTATGTTCCGTTCTTTCACATTCAAACTTATCACCCTGTCGTCGTTAAACAGTTTGTCGTCGTAAACGAAACGGAAATAAGTTTGCTCCTCTATTACATTAAACGCCTCTGTAATAGTAACGTTCTTTAAGTCGAGACTGATTTTTGTGCTTTGCGAATAAACCGAAGCACTGGAAGCCAGTACCGAAAACAAAATCAAGATTAAGCTTAGCCTCATAATCAAAATGGTTTTTTTGAAACATCTGCCGGGCCATGCCCAACATTCGTTAATACGTTTTTTTTTCATACTTTTAAACTGTTATAATTTTATTAACATGATTGCCCTTCATGGGCGATTAACCTGCCGGGGAATGTGGCGTTCCCCGGCATTTTTTATTGCTTTGGTTTCATTTTTTTCTGCCTGTAGCGAATAGATATTTGGTTAAGGCTTATTTCATAGTCGATTGACGAAGTAAGGCTTAATGCATAAAGTACCTGTTCTATGGTTTCTGTTTTAAAATTTGCGCTGATAAGCATGTCTTTTGCCATGTCGTCTTCAAAACGGATGTTGACATTATAATGCCTTTCCAGGCTCAAGGCAATATCCTCCAGCCTGTCTTTGCGGAAGATCAACCTTCCGTCTTTCCACGAAGAATAATCTGAGATATTTACTTTTTTGGCAACAAGGTAATTCGACTCGTGGTAACGTACCTCTTCATTTTTTTCTACCGTTTTCCTGTATTCCTTTTTCAGGTTTTCAGATGAAATTTTACCGCTGCCTTTTACATAAGTGACCTTTTGGTTGGGGGAAAGCGTTACTATCTGCTTGTTTTCATTGTTTTCCCCAATTTCATAAATGTTTATCTTGCCTTCTTTCAAGGTGGTTTCGATCACGTTGTCAGCTTCGTAAGACTTTACGTTGAATTGCGTGCCCAACACACGGATAAAAATATTAGATGAATAAACATTGAAATATTTGCCCTTGCTTTTTGCAACATCGAAAAATGCTTCCCCGTCAAGGTAAACATCCCTCGATTTTTTGTTAAAGCCGTCAGAGAGTGTCAATTTGCTCCCCCCGTTCAACCATACTTTTGTGCTGTCGCTCAACACTGCATAGGTGCGGGCTCCTTTTGCCGCCGATATTTCGCAAACAGGGCTTGGGTTGCCGTCACTGCCCGAAAACAAAAAATAATCTGCCACAAAACCAGAGATGAAAGCAAGTACGATGACCGCTGCCCACCTTAGAATATAAACAGGGAATTTTTTTTGCTTACGGTTTAGGCTGTCAACATAACTTTGTAAGCGTTGCCAATTTTTGTCTTTGTTTGAATTTTTGTTCAATGTGCCAGACAAGATATAAGCGTCTTTCATCTGGCTGAATACTTCTTTGTTTTCTTTGTTTGCCTTTATGTATTCGAGCAGTTGCTTGTTTTCCCACTCAGAGGAGCGTCCTTCCAAATACCTGGCAATCAATAGTTTTAATTCATCGTTCATCGTGCAATAATGTCAGGTTGCATATAGATGACGAAAAACGGTGGGGGAAACCATTACAAGCGATGTGTTTTTTTTCAAAAAAAAAATCAGGCAAACCACTTCCGTTGCCTGTTTAACTTGCCGTTCAGCGCATCGTAAACGATATTTGCATTTTCAACGATTTGGAAATCGAACATCCCCACACATGTGAAATCTGCCCCGTTTTCGTAGGCATAGGGGATACCGTCCTTAGGCACAATAGCTCCTGCAGCCAGAACTTTATAGGCAATCCACGGCACGTTGCAAGTGTCGAAAAATGCTTTTGTCTTGTCGGCCGACACGCACCAAAGGTTGTCGTGGTAGTTGTTGTGGTCCAGGTTGCCGTTTTTTTCTTCAACAATTTGCTTCCTGTTTCCTTCTGGGTGTGCAGACCAATACCTGTCGTGGTGAAATGTTTTCATGAAAAAATCAACCTCTATGTTTTGTTCTACACAAATTTGCGGCACTTTTAAATAGTGGGCTGCCGTGCCGCCAATAAGCCCGTTGCTGCGTATAAGCTCAATTGGCTTTGCCAGGTCTTCCAATTGCCCGTCTAGCACAAGCTTGTCGGCAATGTTTCCCATAACAAATGCGCCGACCGCACCGTTGTCGATAGCCAGTTGCACGTTCGACAAATCTTTGCCTTTGGGGTATGTTTGTGCTATCCATTGGATTTTCCCGCCCCTGCGCCAATACTCTTTCAAAACACGCAATGTGTTTTCATCGGTGCGCATAACCGTGCTGTTTATACCGCAAGCTTCGTAGTTCCAAAGGGTTTCTATTATTTTTTCATCGGTGAAATATTTTTTGATAAGCGGAGAAACATACACCAAGTCGCGGGAGTGAGCAAAACCGCTCACCAAATTGCCGCCGGGTATCAACCTGCTTATTTCCACGTGTTTTATCTTCCCCATTGGCATGTCCCCTTCCAGTAACGACAAGTCAACGCTTTTTGCCGTCAGCATAGAGGCACTTGTTTGTGCATCGACTTTGCCAAGGTTGTCTTCTTCGAAACTAAGCCATCCCTGTTTTTGGGCCATGCCGAAAAACGCCCCGCCCATAAATGGGATAACAGAAAGGTTTTTTATCATTTCGCGCCTTGACTTTGCGCCAGCTTCCATAAATTCGTGGTTCATTTCGTGCGGGAACTTATTTTCTTTCCGACTTTCCCAAATTTTTTTGCGCAAATTGTCAAGTCCATACATTGCGTCCCTTCGCAACAATGCCAACAACAGAAGCACCGCTGCTTCAATAATATTTTGGTTTATAATAAAGTAATGCCCTTGGGCAGGCATGGAAGAGGCAACAAAAGGTGGGCTTGCCACATAATACAACACCAACAATGCCATTCCGCCAATACCGGACAAACGGGTAAAAAGCCCCAGGAAAAGCCCGGTGCCGATCAATATCAAACCCCAGATATTCAAAAAATCGACAATAGACAAAAGCTGTGGGTTTGCTGTTATTTGATGGAAAATGCCGGAAAAAAGCCATTTCGAACCCATTAAATAAGAAGCAGATGACCAGCCGGAAGGCGGCAGTTTTGAAATGCCTTCGTACAAAAAATGCCAACCGACAAGTACCCTTGCCAAAGTTAAAACCATGCGTGTTTTATCCTGGAATTGTTTGCTATCTTTTTTCATTACTGAATTTATTTTATTTAAATATCTTTACCCGAAGTTAGTTTTTTTGCAGCCCTGCACAGCGTTAAACACCGTTAAAACGTTTCTTTAACGCAAAGCAAGCAACAGTAAATAAGGTTATTGCGATGAAAATAAATTATCGGGATTTTCTTGAGAAAATACTAAACAGCAAAGGGTTTGTCAATTCCGAAAACCTCAGGAAGCTATTGGCGTACCTAGTAAACTGTTCGGCAGAGGGCAAGCCTGCCAAAGAAACACAGATTGCAATAGATGTTTTTGAGAGGGACCTTACCCATAACGGGCAAGACAGCACCATAGTGAGGGTGAACATACACAACCTGAGAAAAAAACTCAGCCACTACTATCTTACCGAAGGGAAAAACGACAATGTAAGGTTTGTGATCCCTAAAGGGAGGTACAGGGTGGAATTTGAAGAAAGGCAGCACTCCGACAAAGAAAAAAGAAAGTCGGCTGTTTGCTTGTCGCGCCAAGCATTTTTATTGTTGGTTTTTACCCTTTTGGCGGCAGCAATAAGCCTGTTGTTTTTTTTAAAAAGCAATAAGGAAATTGCAAAAACTGAAATATGGAAAGACTTTACAAACAGCGAAAAACCAACGATGGTAGTGCTGGGCGATTATTTCTTTTATAAAGGGAAAGACACTGCACAAAACCAAGACCTTGTTATACGGGACTTCAGGATAAATTCAAAGGACGATTTCGACAGTTTTGTGCATGGAAGCCCCGGGCTTAGTGCAAAATATGAAGCCGCAGGTTTTGGCTATTTGGGCTACAGCATGCCATTCGCTCTAAAAGAGCTGTTGCCGGCTTTGCCCGGTGCAGATCTTGAAATATGCCTGATGTCGGAATTCAACAGCCGCTACCTTCAACAATACAACATTGTTTTTGTGGGGCTTTACAAAACCATGGGGCTGTTCAAAAATTATTTCCAACACTCTGGTTTTGCCATAGACGACCAGCACAACACTCTTGGGATAAAGGGGGCAAAAGATTGCATCGACTCGGTTTTCGTGCAAAGTGGGCAGGTTGAGCAGGTACACGACGATTATGCAATTGCTGCAAAATTCCCTGGCCCGGCAAACAACCACATATTCCTGTTCTCGTCGTTCCACGACAGCGGCTTGACAGAATGCGTAAAGGCATTCACAAACCCAGGGCTATTGGACGGCACTTGTTCGGAAATCGAAGCAAAATGTGGCAAAATCCCAAAATATTTCGAGCTGCTGCTAAAAGTTGCCGGGGCAAACAGGACAGACATAAGCTCTAAGATATTGCACGTAAACAAATTGGGAGCAAATACCAACTATTGGGAAATCAATTAAAATCAAGGTAAAAGTGAAAAGCAAAGATTTTTTTTACATTTTTTCGCTTATATAATACGGTATTTTTTTATCATGGTATCACAAAATTTAAAACATGGGGGCTTTTAGGGAAAACATAAAATTTGAAACAGAAAATTTTTCGGCTTTTGATTTCAAAAAAGCAGAATTTGATAATTGCACGTTCATAAGTTGCAACTTCTCGAACGCAGATCTTTCTGACGGCATTTTTTCGGAATGCGTATTTGAAAATTGCGACATGGGCATGGCAAAACTAAGGAACACCGCTTTCCAAAACGTAAAGTTCGACAACTGTAAATTAATCGGCCTGCCGTTTGACGAATGCAACAACTTTTTGCTCTCGTTCGAGTTCAGCGGCTGCTTGCTCAGTTATTCCACATTCCACCATTTGAAGATAAAGAACACACGTTTCGGCAATTGCAAATTAGATGAAGCCGATTTTTCGTCGGCCAACCTTGCCAAGGCCGTTTTTGACGAATGCGATTTGACGGAAGCATTGTTCGACAACACTATACTGGAAGAAGCCGATTTCAGCACTGCCTATAATTTTTCTATAGACCCCGACCTGAACAACATCAAAAAAGCCAAGTTCTCTGTCCATAACGTGTCGGGATTGCTACATAAATATAATATTGTTGTTGGGTAGGTTGTTGGTGCTTACGGCATATTTGGCAAAACAATAGGTTTGGTAAATTTGCTTACCTTTGAATAATTGAAAACAAATAGTTATGGATATAGCAAATCAAATAAAAGACAACTTGTTCTTTAGAATAAAAATTTAGGACAAATGAGCAACCAACCGCTTGCAGAACGACTACGCCCCAAAACACTTGACGATTACATTGGACAAGAACACCTTGTGGGCAAAAATTCCGTCTTGCGGAAAATGATCGAGTCGAAAAACATTTCATCGTTGATTTTGTGGGGTCCTCCCGGGGTGGGGAAAACAACCTTGGCAAAGATTATCGCCAACACGTTGGAGAGGCCTTTTTATACTCTTAGCGCAATCAACTCGGGGGTTAAAGACGTTAGGGAGGTGATTGAAAAAGCCAAGAAACAGCAATTTTTCAACAAGCCCAACCCCATACTTTTTATTGACGAGATACACCGTTTCAGCAAATCGCAACAAGACTCGCTTTTGGGCGCGGTAGAGGACGGCACAATCACCTTGGTTGGGGCGACCACGGAAAACCCTTCGTTCGAGGTCATCTCCCCGCTGCTTTCGCGTTGCCAGGTTTATGTGCTGCAACACCTCGACAAAAAAGGGCTGCTGGAAATTATCGAACTGGCAATAAAAAGAGATACCTTCCTTAAAACGAAGAAAATAAGTATAAAAGAAAACGGGGCTATTTTGCGTTTTTCGGGCGGCGATGCCAGGAAGCTGCTCAACGTGTTGGAACTGGTCGTTTTGGCAGAAGAAGGCGACAATGTTGAAATTACCGATGACAAAGTAACCAACCGCCTACAGAAAAACCTTGCCATTTACGACAAACAGGGCGAAATGCACTATGACATCATTTCGGCTTTCATAAAAAGCATACGGGGCAGCGACCCCGATGCCGCTGTTTACTGGCTTGCCCGTATGATAGAAGGCGGCGAAGACGTGAAGTTCATTGCCCGCCGCCTGCTGATACTTGCCGCCGAAGACGTGGGGCTGGCAAACCCAAATGCCCTTCTGTTGGCTCAAAATACTTTCGATGCAGTAACAAAAATAGGCTACCCCGAATCGAGGATCATACTTTCCGAATGCACGATTTATCTTGCCACCTCGCCAAAGAGCAACTCGGCATACATGGCCATAAACGATGCTGTCGCATTGGTGAAACGCACGGGCAACCTTCCCGTCCCGTTGCACATACGCAATGCCCCCACCAAATTGATGAAAGAAATAGGCTACGGGAAAAACTACAAATACTCACATTCGTATGAAGGGAATTTCACGGAACAGGATTTCCTGCCCCCGGAAATAAAAAAAGAAAGGATTTACCACCCGCAAAATAATCCGCAGGAGGCAAAAATACTGGAGCGTTTGAAAAAATGGTGGGGGAAGAGGTTTTAGGGGGAAGTATTTGCGCTATTGATAAATTTCCAACACACCTTCGCTACCGTTGCCCAAGGGCTTTTTTTAATATATTTGTGAAAAACATTTACAATTATGGCAACTACAACAATTAAAATTAATGCACGTTCAAAAAAAGCGCAATATCTTTTGGGGTTGGCCAAAGAAATTGCAAAAATTGACAAGGGCGTCACCATTATCGATCCGGTTGAAAATCTGGAACAATCCATAAGGGAAATGCGGCAAGGGAAACTAAAACCCGTAGAAAACCTGTTCAAATGAACAACATAAAATATTCCCCGCAATTTGAAAAAGACTTAAAACGGCTTGGGAAAAAATACAAATCAATTAAAAACGACTTAAAAGAATTTTGTTCCCATATTGACTCATTACATGGCATTGATTTAGGAAATGGCTATTATAAATATCGTTTGGCAATATCGACAAAAAGAAAAGGGAAAAGAGGCGGTGCAAGGGTCATTACCCACGAGATTATTGTTAATGCTGACTCAAAAAATATAGCTCTGCTGACAATGTACGACAAAAGCAATCGTGAATCTATTTCAAAAAAAGATTTAGATCGCATACTTTCCAATTTTTAAGTCCTTAGCTGCCAAATAAATTATTTTTATCTTGCCACCTCGCCCAAAAGCAACTCGGCATACATGGCCATAAACGATGCTGTCGCATTGGTGAAGCGCACGGGCAACCTGCCCGTCCCGTTGCACATACGCAATGCCCCCACCAAATTGATGAAAGAAATAGGCTACGGGAAAAACTACAAATACTCACATTCGTACGAAGGGAATTTCACGGAACAGGATTTTCCTGCCCCCGGAAATTAAAAAAGAAAGGATTTACCACCCGCAAAATAATCCGCAGGAGGCAAAAATACTGGAACGTTTAAGGAAGTGGTGGGGGAAGAGGTTCTAGTGGGAAGTATTTGCGCTATTGATAAATTTCCAACACACCTTCGCTACCGTTGCCCAAGGGCTTTTTTTCATTTTTTTGTAAAAAAAAACGCACAGACAACGAGATGCAATCAAACGCCCGAAGGTAAATCGCAAAATTTATACAGTATTGAAGAGACTAATACAATCCTTTATTAAAGTAATAAAGTCAGATTGTGAATAACCGCAAGTTTTTTCTTGCCTCCGCCAACTCATTCGGTTTCCCCACATCGATCCAGAGATCAGAGACATCGAAATATCCTTTTATTTCATGTTTTTTTGCAAGCTCAAGGTACATGTTGATTATGGAAAACTTGTCATTTCCGGGCATTAAATCAAAAATTTCAGGTTGTACAACATGTATCCCGCTAAAAGCCATTTCTGTTGCATTTTCAAAATCATCGGGGACAGAAATTTTGGTTTCGCCCGTTTTTTTGTTCAGCCAGCCAACCAGCCGTTTTTTTTCATTGAATTTGAGGTAACGCTGAGTCTCGCGCTTGCGTACCACTACAGTAGCCAAAGCCCCGGAACGCCTGTGCCCATCAATCAATTTTTTTAGCGGTATATTGCTAATGATGTCAACATTGTGTATTAAGACAGGTTCGTTGCCGGTAAAAAACCGGGCTGCTTTTTTTAACCCGCCTCCGGTGTCCAAAAGCTTGTCGCTTTCATCTGAAATATATACAGGTACCCCAAAATTGTTTTCTGCAATAAATGTTTTTATTTTATCGGCAAAGTGATGGGTATTTACTACTATTTCAGAAAAACCTTCCCCCCTGAGCTTTTCAATGGTGTGTTGAAGCAGTGTTTTCCCGCCAATTCCGACCAACGCTTTAGGTTTGTCCGAAGTTTCTTCCTGTAAACGTGTGCCAAGCCCGGCAGCAAATATCATTGCTTTCATAATTCAAGTATAATATTTAATAATCTGCTTTTTACAAAAATAAGTTGTAATTTGCAACTATGGATGTTAATTTCTACAATTATGTTTAAACATATTTGCCCATCTCTTATATTGTTCTTTTTGTTCCTTCAAGCAGGGGCACAGCAAAATATTTCAGGGACAGTAACAGAGGAGATCATAACAAAAAACGGAACAATTAAGATTACACATACTAAGCATTTGCCAAAAGGGACAACAATTTTGGGCACGCTAACTTTTGATGCTGGTACAAGCACCACAAAAGAACGCTTAAAACGCCTAAAGGTATTGGGTGGACTGGCATTTAACCTGGGGACCGGTTTTGTGTTGGAGAATGGGGTGTTTACTGCCACTTTGCCTGGCTCGGGAACAACCCCGCTACAGGTTTTTAGCCAGGATGGGGAATTGATTAACGAAATAATTTTAAATTTAAGCGAACCGGTTAATTACCCAAGGTTGGATTTGCCACAAACGCTGCTTGCCGAAAATATTGAAAAGATTACAGGGAAATTCAGTGGCTATGTTTCGCAGGCATCGGTTTGTATTGATGGGCATCCGGTAAGGATAATTGCTGGTAACGAATCTGAATTATATTTTAATACCGGGGATATAAAACCGGGGAAATATGAAATGTCGCTCAACTACAATGATACCGAGGCAAGGGGGGATGTGAATGTTGTGGGCTACTCGCTTCATGCAGGCAAATTATCGTTAAACACAGGCGAATCAACATATCTTGATGTTAAGGTGGTGGGGCTGGAGGACATCGGCCAGGCTCTTGAATTCGAAATAAAAAACATGTCGGCTGGGACAATAACACTTGAGGGAGGTGGCGAACAAACCCTAATTGTTGAACCTGAGGAAGTTGCCGAAACCGGTGAATGGACAAAACGCTTTGGCATACGGAGTTTAAAAAGGGGGAGATTTTCGGTGGAAACCAATCTTGATGTGATTAGCCCGGTTGATGAAAATAATGTCATAAGTGAAGAAATGCCGGGACAACCAGAGAGCCATCTTGAAAGTGCCCCCATTCAAAACACAAACAAGGGCATTCTGTTCAACGTCAGCAACTATCTTGATGGTATCCCGGCATGGGAAGAAAATGATGAAAACCCGAATTTTTCAGATGAAACAACAGGCCCTTGCGACACAACCGAGGTTGACTTTCATGTAAAGTCGGAAATTAACCTTATATCGCAAACCATTTGTGAATTGAGCGATGCAAGACTTGACAGTCTGCTAAATGCCATCGATGAATATGAAAAAGCAACATGGGAAAGGGACAGCTTAAAGGGGATGGCAAATATGGCCAATGATTTTAAAGCACGCCTGGGAAATTTAAAGAAGGCTTCTTTGGAAAAATATCAGCAACAAATCGACCAAACCAATAATTTAATAAACAACACAGAAGAATGTACTCCGGGCTGGGAAGACGGTTTTTACCAACGCTATGTGGCCCCTTATCCAAACAGCCAACAAAGAACCCAGGTTTACCAAAGTTACATAAGTCGTTACCAGCGAAATTTTGAACGCTGTGCGGACCGCAACCAAAACAGGCTCGTACGCGAACAAAACGCCCAAGAACGGCTATTTGACAATTCGTACCTCGGGCCGTTGGGCGAAATTTCAAATAATTTGATTTTTCGCTTATCTGGGGCAGAAAATAAAGCTTCAGAAAAGAAACAAGATCTTTTAAGAGAACTTCGCAAAACAATGGGGATATTATGCGAGGTTGAACTGAAATGGAATTCCCTTCTTTCGTACATGGACAGAAATGTTATATGTATGAAATGTGGGGATGCATATTTCAATAAACCGCCCGAAATGCAAATCATGGATTCGTGCATGAGCAATCTAACTTCAAAGTTGCTAAACAGGATTGGAAATATCAGGCAACCGTTAAGCCCGGAGGTTCTCCAGAGCCTGGCAAACGATTATTTTAATCTGGATGAAATGGAAGAGGAACTGAACAAGCTTGATTCACTGGACAATGTATTTCAGTCGCTCATGAGCGGATCGGGAATAATAAAAATGGTACACCCATGTTGTGAACGTTTAACGGAACTTGCATCTGGGTTTTTTTTATACGGACATCAGAAGAAACCGTATTCCGATATGCCATCTACCGCGAAACGTTATGGTTTGGGTAACATGGGAATGGTTGCTGTTCCCTCAGATCCGGGCAGTTACAAAAACCGTGGATATAAGAAAGAATACCGTGACGAGATGCGTCAATTGAACTCACAGGCCAACCAAATCCAAGGCGCAGTAGAACGGTCGTTGCGCAGGTTGATGAATGGGAGCAATAGCGGTAAAAACTCAGCGTTACATGCATTAAAAGACGAAAATGCAATCCGGTTGCACGGAGATGTTAATGCAGTCCCTATTCACCAGCAAAGTGCCGATGATTTAAAAAAATTGCTGGGGGATTTCATAAACAGGATGGGAGCTTGCTACAACCAGTCCGTTCAAAACCAGCGGCAACGCAGTTATACCCAGGTTTTGCACAAGTGTTTCAGGTTTAAGTTGTGTTTGGAATTGCTAGACAGGCAGTACGATGATTTCGGACAGCAAAAGGAAAATGCGCTTCGGGAACTGCAAAGCCGGTTAAATAGGTTAAACCAGCAGATGGATAATATTGAGGATGAAATAAATTTATTGGCCAGCAGGATTACGGTTTTGACTGATAGGATAAGGAATTTGAGGGAATCTACGACAGTTTCAATTTCTACAGGTTTAAATGGGGCGGTGCAAAACCTTAACCAGCAAAAGAATGAATTGCAACAAAAAAAGACCGGACTTCAAAATACCCAATCGGCGCTGAACCGTAGGATTGGACAGTTGCAACACCGGTTGGGCAACCTGGGAGAAGAAATCCCCCCGAGGCCGGTAGCATCCATCGAAGAATGTGAAGGGATCAGGCAAGTCATTCGAGATGCTGCCGATAAGCTCAGGGACGAAGAGGTTGGTTTGTCGAACGAAATGAGCGAAAATGAAACCGCAGCCGGTATTTTGGGGCACGACACTGAAGTTGCACATAACGAGGCCGGTAGCATTTCAGGGAGGATAAGGGATGTCAGTAACCGTGTGCGCGATATTGAAGCCGAACAAGAAAGGCGCAGGCTTGCAGAAGAACAACGCCGGCTTTTTGATGAAAAAGCGCGTTGCCTGCGCCTGTTAACCGAATATTGGGATTCACAAAACGGGGGGGGTGGCCTGCTAGATTCACTGGCTGCTGCTTACGGAACTTTTGCTGGAGCTATGGAGAGTGTGCCACAGGGGTGTTCTGAAATTATCGACAGGCTGAATGATTTTAATGCCCGTGTTGCCGATGTCCAGGGCAAAATTGAGCGTGTGCTTACTTTATTAAATGGTGTTGCGGGAGAACCAAACAATGAAGAACGAGCTGCCGCTTTCCAAGAAATCCTGGATATCGCAGGAGAGATTGGCGACAGGGTCCCCGGGTTTGGCGAAATGATCGGATTTTATTCCGATGCCTATGAAGCTGCCATTGATGCCATTATGGAGATATCTGACAAAAAAGTAGATGCCATGAAACCCCTGGTTGATCGGTTCAGGGTATCTTCTTGCCCTCAACCCGACTGGGGCAACAAACCGCTCGGACAGATATTGAATGACAAGTGGGACGATTTTATGGGTTCTTCTGGCGCCGTGGTAATCAAGCATCGATTGACCCCTGACGAGCAAGAAAAGTTGAAAGAGTATTTAAAACAAAAAACAACAAATGAGATACTTAGTTGTTGCTTGGGGAAAATTTCACAACAGCAGAACCGGTAATAATCACCTTATCCTGTCCATGCTCCGGATCAATGCCTCGTCTTTCCCTATAGCCCTGATGGCAAGATAGTCGAGGACAACAGACACTATTGGGAATGCCACTGGGACTTTAAATGCCACTTTAGCCCCATCGAAACCGGCATAGGCAAAATAGAAAAATAAACCAGAAAGCCCGAACAAAAGCACGATGGTAAAAACAGAGATGCGGATTTGCAGGACACGTTTTTTGTACATGCCGATAATCAAAAAGTGCAACAAAACAATTATGCCAATAAAAATTAAAATAGGCAGCCCGTTAAATAGCAGCAGTCCTTCACCATTAAAGATGCCTTTGGCGTTAAATGTATAAAGTTCGCCGTTTACTGCAAGTTCGGCAAATTTGAGCTTGTAAAGGGAGGCTGTCAGCAAGCCGGCAACCAATAAATATGCAGTTTGTATCCGTTGAATCATGATTTTAATTTTCTGCAAAAATAATTTTTTTCGCGGGTGCATGGTTAAAATATGCCCACTTTTTCCACTTCATTTAACGAAATATACCAGATAAAGCCATCCACTTTTTCGAACCCGGTTTTTTTCAGTGTCCCGGCATAACGTTTCACCTGGCTGTTATATTTATCTGATTTCTGACTACCGGTTTTGTAATCCACCACAATTGCATTTTTGCCGGAAACCATAATCCGATCGGGGCGCAGGGTTTTCCCCGGTGTCAGTATGTTGCGTTCGTTAATTATCTCCATGCTCCCGTCGAACCAGTGTTTCACCTCCTGTTGCTGTATGTTTTCAAGCAATTGCCGCTGAATACGGGTCCGTTCTCCCTCATCGATTTTGCCTTCAAAAAGTGCCTGTTCGCAAGCTGCTTCCACGTCTTCTATAGTTTGGATCCCTGAAAGTATTTCGTGGATAACCTTGCCTGTGTTTTTTACCGATTTGTTGTGTTCGCCGGGAACCAGGAAACCTTCACCATTGAGGCGCAATTTTATTTTTTCGCGGAAGTTGTTGAATTCGTATTTTTTTATCAGTACCAGGTCCGATTCTTTTTCCTCTTGCCGTACTTGTTTAAGTTCACCGAACTCAAAAACAGTGCTGTCTTCGTTCCAGCACTGCCCGAATGGCTCTTTTAAGCTCATTTGCAGCAAGGATTCCTTTAACAGTCCATTTACGCTTTTCCCTGCTTTGCCTGTGTCGATAGAATTGATGAGGATAACCGATCTGGCGCGGGTAAAAGCAACGTACATAAGGTTTAAAGTATCTGTGTATGTATTCGCTTTTTCTTCAAAATAATCTTTTTTGAAAAATGTATTTTCAAGTCCCGAACTTGCTTTCACAGGCAGGAGCGGAAACTGGTTAAACGGTTCATTTCCTGAACTGCACCAAAGAGTTGGGGCTAAATTTCCGCTCCACGATGTTTTCCAGTTTAAAAAAGGGATCAACACTGCTTTGAACTCCAGCCCTTTTGATTTATGCACTGTCAGCAACCGGATAGAGTCTACTTCATCGTTAACATTTACCGATGTTTTAAAGCCCTTTTCTCCCCACCAATACAAAAAGTTGGAAAGATCGTTTGATATGGAATTTTTTATCTCGCCTGCTTTGTCAATCAAAGTTTGTAAGAAAGGCAGTTCGTTTTCCAGTTTAAAAAGTTGGAAATGCCCGCATATTTCGGCGATGGTTTCGTCAAGCGAAGCAAGCAGCGCTTTTTGCTTTAGCTCGTTTAACTTTTGCCCTAGCCCGGCTTCAAAACTGCACTCAATATTTTCTCCCAGTTGCCATCCCTCTTTTTCCTGCCCTAAAAACATTAAAGTTTGTTGTTTGTCAGAAAATGAGATCCCTTTTTTTGCCAGTTCCTGTTTTATGGACGATCCCCATAGTTGCGAAAGTGCGGCCTTGGTTATTTTATTATCCGGATCGATTAGCCAGTCGATAACCAACATTACAAATAAAACGGAGCGCGATGCATGCAAGAACAACGATTCGTTTGACAAAACAGACAGGTTGTATTTTTCATTTTCTTTATTCTTTGCTTCAGCCAGGAACCCCCCTACTATTTGAGAGCCTTCTTTGTTGGTGCGGATTAGGATGGCTATGTCAGATGCCTTAATGCCCTTGTCTTGCAATTGTTTTACCTGTTCTATTAAAAGTTGTATGGAGTTGGCATGGAAATCGTCTTCTTCCAGAAAGTTAACCCGTACATACCCAGCTGCCTCATCAGATAAATTTCCTTGTCCCTGTTTGAAATCGCTGTAAATTTTTTTGAATTTCCCTTTAAAAACTTCCCATTCGCCATCATCGGTTTCCGCAAACAAATTGCTCTCAAAAGCCGATTTTAAATGTTCGATAACCGAATTGTTAAAATCGATTATGTTTTTGTCGCTCCGCCAATTTTTTGACAGTGTTTTGGACTCATGTGCGGAATTTGGAAAATCCGTGTCCACCTGCCCTGCCAATATGTTCCAGTCGCTGTTCCTCCAGCGGTAAATCGATTGTTTTACATCGCCAACCAGCAGGTTTTTGTTCCCTTCAGAGAGGGAATTGGAAATCAATGGTTTGAAATTTTCCCATTGCAGGGCAGAGGTGTCCTGGAATTCATCTAGCATGAAATATTTATAAAAACCCCCCACTTTTTCGTAAATAAAAGGAGAGTCGCTTTCCCCTATGATTTTATTTAACAATAGGTTCGAGCCGGAAATCTGGAGCAGCCCTTTTTCGTGCAACAAGTTTTTTACCTCCCCTTTAAGGTCGGTAAGGATGCCCAGCATGCGCAGTTGGTTGCTCACCGCAAGGGCGGTGAAATATTGAGTTGATTCTTTTTCGAAGAAAGCCAATATTTCAACTAGCAAAGGCTGTAGCTGGGCTGAGACCAATCCTTCAAGTATTGCCTTTTGTTTGTGGCCTTTGGCGAACCATTTGTCCGCCGATTGCCCGGCATTTAGTATCCGTGTCCCGGGCTCTTTTATTCGTCCTTCCGAAATGTTTAGGAAGTAACCGGCAACGCCTGTTTTTTTGTATGAGAAATCATCTACAGAAAAACCACTGTCAGCAATTAATTGCATTGCTTTTTTGCCATTCTTTTTCAAGGTGGATTCAAAAAGTGCGGTTATTTTCCCCAGTCTCCCACGGAACGAATCGAGGTTTTCGCGGGTGTAGGGAGAATCTTCGGTTTCTGGGAAAAAGAGCTGGAACTTTTCTTTGAACAATTCCTGCCCTAGCGATTTGATGTCCTCTTCGATGAGTTGGCTTTGGTTTTCGGTGATTTTTTCTTCGCTGAACTTCACCAGCCATTTGAGCAGTTTTTTATCTTGCCCCACCTTTGCCAACATCCGGTCAACAGCCTCTTCCAGCACCATGCCGTCATCAAGTTCAAGGGCAAAATTGGGCGAAATCCCCAGTTCGCGGTTAAAGGCTTTGATTACACGCTGGGTAAACGAATCGATGGTGCTTATGGAAAAACGGTTGTAGTCGTGCAAAATATTTTTTAGCACCTGCCTCGATTTTTCCCTAATGCTTTCTTCTGTGTGCCCCAGTGCTGTTTTTAATATTTCAAGGTACTTAGAATTGTCGCCTTTGGCCAGTAAGTACAGCTGTTCCAGTATCCGGCTTTTCATCTCGCTGCTTGCCTTGTTGGTAAAAGTTACCGCCAATATTTGTTTGTAGTTGTATGTGTTTATCATCAACAATTTCAGGTATTCTACCACCAGTTGAAATGTTTTCCCCGAACCTGCCGATGCTTTGTAAACTGTTAACATATCGATATGCTTGTTGTTTCTCTTGGTTTAGAATCCAGGGGCATTTCCCTGCGACACGCTCACGCGCGTTTCAATTTTAAAATTTTTCGATACTTTGTATTGCATGAACATGGTTGCCCCGCGCGTGTCGAAGGTGTTTGGGTTTTGGTTTGGTAAAGGAGCAGAGAAAACAGAGTTGGCACCGAAACTGTAGCCCCCAAGTTTAAATTTGTCGCTTATCCCGTAAGTGCTGCCACCGAAAATCATCCCGTTCCTGAAAAAAGGCGAAGGGGAAAAAAATAAGTGAGGGGAAAAAGGAAACGTACCAAAATCTCCCGTGTTTAAATATCGTTGTGCATTGAAATTATATTGTTGTTGCTCAATGAGCAGGTTGGTGTCAAATTTTTGGAATCCCAGTTCCGTATCCAGCCCGCCGCTTTGCAATGTCCCTGTAAGTAGTTGGCGGTAAAGGATCAGGCGTTCCAGTTCAATTTGAGAAGAATCTTTTTCATATGGCGTTAACGGCATCAGGTTTTCCTGCGCAACGGCTTGCCACGAAAATATTACCAGAAAAACAAAAAATAAATTCTTCATGTGCCGCATCTCTTTTCATTTATTTCAAAATTATAAATAATTGATAAAAGAAAAATATAAATATGAAAACAATAAGATTAAAAAATCAGAACCGTTATATTTACGCTTTCAATATAAAACATTCTAAAACAATTGAAATGAATTCGGACAGAAGAAAATTTATTAAGAACTCGGCTCTGGCAACTGCAGCAATAAGTACTTTCCCTACAATAATGAACGCATGTTCATCTCCGGCAGAAATTGTACGTGTGGGTTTGATTGGTTGCAGGAGCCAAGGTTTCAGCGACCTTAAAAGCTTCATTAACGACAAGAAAAACAATGTAGACTGCGTGGCATTGTGCGATGTTGATTCTAAAATTTTAGCGGATCGCGCTGCCGAGGTCGAGAAAATAACCGGTAAAAAACCAACAACTTGTGCCGATTTCCGCGAAATCCTTGACAATAAAGAGATCGATGCGGTTATAATTGGCACTCCCGATCACTGGCACGCCTTGATGATGATGATGGCCCTGGAAGCCGGCAAGCACGTGTATGTTGAAAAACCGATGGGGCACAGCATAGAAGAATGTGATGCCATGGTGAAAGCGGCAAAGAAACACCCAGGATTGGTTGTGCAGGTAAATATGTGGCAACGGAGTTCAAAGCATTGGTTTGAGGCATGCGATATTGTCAAATCAGGCGAATTGGGCGATGTGCATTTGGTGCGGGCATGGATCTACAAAGGATATGACAACCCATATCCGGTAATGCCCGACAAGGAAGCCCCCGATTATGTTGATTATGACATGTGGCTGGGCCCTGCGCCCAAACGGCCTTTTAACCTGAACCGTTTCCACTATAATTTCCGCTGGTGGTGGGATTATGCCGGTGGCGCAATGACCGACTGGGGGGTGCATCTGCTCGACTTTGCCCTTTATGGGATGGACGCAGGCATGCCACAAAAAATTTCGCCCGGGGGAGGGATGTTCTACAACAAACCGGGCGCAATGGACACGCCGGACATTGAGCAGGCTATTTATTCTTATCCGGAACATACGATGATTTGGGAATGCGGGTTAAATCCCGGGATAGGGCTTTATAAAAGGAACTCACACGGGGTGGCCTTTGTTGGCAACAAAGGGACCCTGGTTGTAGACCGTAGCGGCTATGAGGTTATCCCCGACTATAACAACGAAAAAAGGGAGCCGTTTTTTGAAGGTGCCGTAAAAAATAAATATGGAGATGGGCAAGACGAACACGTGAAAAATTTCCTTAAATGTATCCGCGAAGGCGGCACGCCGAATGCTTCTGTTGAAATTGGTGCTAAAACCGCCACCATTTCCGAGATGGGGAATATCGCATACCGCGTTGGGGAAGTTATAAGGTGGGACGACACGGCCAAAAAATTTGACAACGAAGAGGCTAACAAACTGATGAAGGTTTCGTACCGCGATCAGTGGAAATTGCCAGTTGTATAAGCCTTGGCTGATTTTTATTTATGAATAAACCGCTTATTTTATTAGCTTAAGGAGATGGGCGGTTTATTTTTTTTTGCCAATGTGTTTTTTTAATTGAAATAATTTATACTTTTGGCATCCACAAATGCGGGAGTAGCTCAGTGGTAGAGCATCAGCTTCCCAAGCTGAGGGTCGTGGGTTCGATCCCCATTTCCCGCTCTTTGAAAACCAATCACTTACATGGGGTTCTGTGTAAGTGTTTTTTTTGCATACAATTTACATATAGCTTTGCCCCAAGTCCGTTTTTTTCCTATGTCATGAAATCATGTGGAAAAGTTGTGAATTGATTTCAAATTAGTAGTTTTGGGTGGCCAGTCACAGCAGCTCCGGGTTATTAAGGAGGGAACGGCCAGTTGTGAATTGATTTCAAATTAGTAGTTTTGGGTGGCCAGTCACAGCAAAGCCCAGGGCTTAACGTCATCGCCACGGGTTGTGAATTGATTTCAAATTAGTAGTTTTGGGTGGCCAGTCACAGCATACTTCTACTTTTTATTTTCTTCATTTCTGTTGTGAATTGATTTCAAATTAGTAGTTTTGGGTGGCCAGTCACAGCTGAACGTTTTCGCCAACCACCCAGCGCGGAGTTGTGAATTGATTTCAAATTAGTAGTTTTGGGTGGCCAGTCACAGCTTTCACTGCCCGACAAATTGACATCTGCTTGTTGTGAATTGATTTCAAATTAGTAGTTTTGGGTGGCCAGTCACAGCAGTTTGCAAAAGATCTCGCTGACTGGGTGAGTTGTGAATTGATTTCAAATTAGTAGTTTTGGGTGACCAGTCACAGCCATCGCTTATCCGGTTGTCGGTAGCCCACAGTTGTGAATTGATTTCAAATTAGTAGTTTTGGGTGACCAGTCACAGCTGTTTAATTCCTGCCTGCGCTCATTCCTTAGTTGTGAATTGATTTCAAATTAGTAGTTTTGGGTGACCAGTCACAGCAAGAGGCAGGGGCAATCCTGCAATCAGCCAGTTGTGAATTGATTTCAAATTAGTAGTTTTGGGTGACCAGTCACAGCCTTTCTTTACGAAAGGCTTTTTTTGTGCGGTTTTTATGCCGGAAACAGGAACGTGGAAAATCAAAAAAGTTCAAGTTGTTGTGGTATGTCCGGTTTGTTTTTTTCTTTCTGTTCACGGAATATCTCCATCCTGCCAAATTGTTTGTCTGTGATTTGCAGGATGCCGACTTCGCCGTATCTTGGCAACATCGATTTAACCCGGCGGATATGCACATCGGCATTTTCTTTGCTTGGGCAATGGCGCAAATAAATCGAGAACTGGAACATGGTGAAACCATCGTCAATCAATTTTTTACGGAAACGGGCAGCGGAAGCTCGTTCACGTTTGGTGTCGGTGGGCAAGTCGAACAATACTAAAACCCACATAATCCGATATGCATTAAATCTGTCATAGCTCATATTAATTCAGGGTATCTTAATAATCTATAGTCTCCTTTAGCACATTTGTAAAGCGAAGCTGCCGTAATTGTAGCGGCAACCTGCAAGGGGCGGACTTTGGTGTCGATATGGATATCTTTTTGCATCAGCGAAAGCAAATATGCTTTTGCCGTTTTATCCAATTTTTCATAATTGGGGATTTTCTGTAAATATTCGATTATCATCTCATCCACAAACGGGCGGAAGGGTTCCATAATGTCGTCGGCCAAACATGTTGCATTGTATTTGCTTTTGTGGTGTATGCCCAAAGCCAAATGAAATCCGGCAGAAGATAATGCACGTGCCACTACCGAGCGCAGGATGGCATAACCGAAGTTTAGCAAATCGTTGGGTGAATCGCCAAAACGGTCTCGTACAAATCCGGTGCATTTATCCGATGGCTCAAAGTCATCGGATAAATAATTAAGGTTGTCGTATGGGATGTCAAAAAGCTGTTCCCAATAATATTTTGCGGCAACACCTTCGCGGTTGGTAGTGTCGCCCGATTTTACTTCGTTTTGCCATTCGAACATCGGTTCGGCATCCAGTCCCAGCTTTTTTAGCAATCTTCCTTGGTTATGAATTTTTTCTTCAACGGTTTGTTTCCACAATTGTTTTTTCAGGGGTTCGCTCATTTGTGTTTGTTGCAGCACCCGTTCGGTATGTTCGGTATGTCCGGCAAAAGGTAGTTGCAGGGAATGGGGCAAATGGTGGTTGTCGCAACTAATAATGGCAGCGCGGGCTTCTATCAACCTCACCATCAGATAATGGCTAAGGGTAATCTGCGGGTGGTCGAGAACCAGAAATGCAATGTCCTCAATGGGGACACTGCCGATTTCCATTCCGCTTTCGGGGTCGGTAACCTTTAGCTGTTTGTTTTTGCATTTTAAATATGCAGGATTACCTATGTAAATAGTTCGATTCATGATTGGTTGGTTATTATTCACAGGGTAACTTCGAGTCACCCCGTGAATGGTTAAAAATCAATATATTCTTTGGCTACGTCTCTATTTATCAAAGTTCCATCCCTCAGCCCGGCATAGTCGCGAAAAGAAGAAAACTCCCAATCTTCGGCATTTGCGACCAAACTTGCATTTACCGGATTTTGGTGAATGTAATCAAAGCAAACTTGAGGGTATTCTATTTCGGGATTATCGATGTTTATTAGTGTTCCTGATTTTGTGTTATAGAATGATGGCGTTATACCGTTGATTTCAGTCAGGCATTCGGCTTTGGTTTGTTTGCGAAACAGAGAGCCCGATGTATTGTTTTGATTATTAATTGCACGGGAATATGAGCGAATTAATAAGCCAATTGAATCATTAAATGTACGTTGTTTGGTGGCCTTAGTGAGGGCGTTACTCGAAGTAACACCCTCACTATCTTCAGCGACACCAACGGTAGTGTTGGTAACTTCCACTATCCAATGAAAATGATTAGGCATTAAACAATACGCAATAATATTGCAATACGGCAATAGATAAATCCGCATCTTCCGCAAAAAGAACAAATAATTTTCTCGCTCAAAGAAAATACGTTGTCGGTTATTGCCTTGATTGTAAATGTGGTAGAGATGTCCTTTTTCGAATTGCATGGTTTGTGGATTTTAGTTGTTTTATTGAGGGCGTCACTTTAAGTGACACCCTCAATTGGCTACGGTAAGTTACAAATTTTTTCTTTATTCGGGGTGCGACTTAGAGTCCCACTCCGAATAGCTCAGTTAATCCTTAAACTCAATTGTTCCATCTAATTTCATTTCAAAGTCTTTTCCTTCAATGGCAAAATTCCATTGTCCTTTACTTAACCTTAAAAATACTTGATTTAAAGCAAAATCAGGAGATGAATATTCTTTATGAACCTTTTTCAACTCTGTATCAATACCCGCTGCAAGATGATGTTTTAATTTCATTCGATATTTAATACTGTTATTCCTTACTTCTTTTTCGAATTGATAGATTTTATACAATCGTTTTGATAATTCACTCTGTGATAAATCGTTCAATTCTTCAATTGTATTTTTATAGAACAGCACTTTACAGCCATTCCTTAATACGGCATATAATGGAATACTTACTTTGTTTTTGCCTCGTCCTGTTAAAGTTTCTTTGAAGTCGTTTTCGTGAAAATATTGTTTATCGTTTTTATATCTAAGTTCTGCCACTTCGCTAATACTTAAAATCTGCATTGCTTTGCCTTTCTCGTTTTTGTAGAATAAACAAAGTGCATTCTCTCCATTTTTAGCTAAAGTGTGACGCTTGTAATCTTTGTCTGATTTTGTTGTGTGTTCGTGAACTTTAATGGCTGTGTTGTATTTCATTTTTTCAATACAACGTATTCTTCTGATTTTATTTACCTTATTGCCATTTTTATCGAGCATATAAATTCCATTTTCAAGTGCTGTTTTAAAATCAGTTGCGTCTTCAACTTGTTGTTTAATGACCTTAAATAAGTCTTTGTCAACAATTGCATTTTCGATTTCTCCTAAAGTTTTAAATCCCGTAGAGTTTGCATCTTTCTTGTATTTTAAATCTTTACGAATAACAAGAATCGGTTCTTCCGACAAAAGCATTTTGCCTTCATCATCAAACAGAATTTGGTTGTTTTCGTTACGAAGCGGTAATTTAATTGCTCCGTAGATTGATTCGCCGTGCAACTGTCCTCTAATGGTGTCGCCTTGTGCAATCATTGGGATATTTTGTTCTTTGTCGAGCCAAATTTTCTTACCTCTTTTTCTGACAATTTTATAGGTTGGTAATGTGGTTTTGTTTTCCGAAAGGTTATTGATTAATACATTGTTCTCGATTCCTAAAATATACGAAGCCGAAAAGTTATCCCAATCTTTGGGTTTTTCGTGATAGCATCGTCTGTAATCAATTTCTTTTTCTCTGAAATATTTTTCCAATATTTTATCTCTATCGAAAAATGGTGGAATCAACGTAAGAATTGCTGCATCTTGTGCGTGATGGCTGTGAACACTGCGGTCTTTTTTACCTTCGGTTAATTTAACCTTGTAAATCTCTTTAAACGCATTGGTAATGCTTCCTTTTTCCACCGACACTTTTTTGAAAACAGTTTTTAAATAAGGCAGTGCATATTTGGTAATAATTTGCGTGTCTCTGATTTGACTATTTCTCCAACTTGCTTTGTATTCATCAATAGTAAAGGTGTTTAGTTTGTCTTTTAAATATTTCAAATTGAATTGAAGAATATGTCTTCTCTGAATCTCACAATTTTTACATTTACAATATCCATTATTGGTATGAACACTTGTTGCGCATTTAACTGCAATGTTCTTTTGATGAATTTGGTCTTCTAAATCTTCTATTTTTTGCCAAGTGGTGTATTCTTTTTTGTTACCTTTTTTGTCCGTTTCGATTTTAACTGTTTTTTTTCCAAAAATCACTTCAATGTTTTTTAGAATAACATCGTAATTGGCTAATTGTGATGGAAATTGTTTGCCTTTTACATTTCGATTAAAATCAACATCGGCTAAGGTTAAGTTTTTTAGTTCACTATCGAAACTAATACTTGCCGGAATGGTGTGTTCAATATCATAGTTTTCTCCATTTAAAATATTTGAGATTGATATTGGGTTATCTGTATAAATACATCTTTTATTTTGTTCGTGCCACAACCTTATTTTTTTCAATAAATTTCTATCATTCTCGTCAATTTTAGTTCCTTTTTCGTCATTATATTGTGCTATTTCTTTACGATAATTATCGTTTTCTTTTTCACGTTTGGCATTCCATTGCTCAATGGCTTTTCGCATATTGGCGTTGTTCAGTTCACGAGCAATTTCAACCACAATACGAGTATCTTCGTCAATTTTTCCGGTTTGCAACAAGTAATTAATCAGATGTTTTAGTTTGTGAAGCGATTTTAATGCCATCGGATTTTTAAATCCTTTACTGATAGGTTCGGGACTTCCCAAAAGTTTTATTGTTCTGCAAGCAAGTTCTGCATTATCGTGTTTCTTTAAGTATTTTTCGATTTCACGTTTAGGAATGTAGGTTGTTTTTCCGCAATACATTACCTCTTCGTAATCATCGGCAGAAACATAAGTGTCTTGTTCTGACGGATGCCACAAGTATTTTTTGTTTTCGTCGGGAACATTATAAGTGGTTTTTGTAAACTGCCAAATTTGTTCGTGCAAACGAGGTTGTTCAATAAACACATTTCGTTTTGATAAAACCGATTTTTTAAGAAATTCTTTAAACTTATGTGTAACGTAATTTAATAATTCTTGTTGTTCCTCTTCGGAATAGTTCTTTTCCCAAGATGATTGCCCGATAATGTCAATAATCTTGTCGTTTATTTGTTGTATTTCAGAATTATCAAGTTCTCTGTCAACTTCAATAGAAAAGCGGTGTTCACTATTCAATTCATCTTGAACCAACGAATTTACAATGGTATTTTGAAGTTTTTCTTTTTTATTGCCGTCAATAATTTCGTTAACTTCGTTGGCAAAATAATCAATCAATTCATCGGAAATGGTTTCGCTTCCCAACACTTTATAAAGATTAGCCATATAAACCGCTTGACTGTACAAAAATCCTTTTTGCAAAAACGGCAATATCTTTTTGATAGCAGATAAACTCAAAGTTGCATATCCATTGTTTAGTTTGAGTTTCGAAAATTTTTCAGCTTTTTCTTCGTCAAGGTTCAATTTTTCAATGGCAAATTGCTTTAGATTTTCTTGTCCGTCGAACGTGTTTAAAACGTGCCAAATATCTTCAAAACTGTAATTGGCAGTTGTTTTCTTTTGAGGTTGTTTGTCCCTATTGTTAATGGTGTTCCAACCAAAATTTTCACGCCAATCTTCGCCCAATAATGTGCTATAAGCATTAAGTAATTTTGCAGAAATAACTTTTGTTTTATCGGCAAAATGAGCTAACATAATCGCACCGTCTTTCGTTAGTTGTTTTCGAATAGCCTCTAACTTAAAATCGTTTGAAGCACGAAGAAATAACGGATAGATTTTCTCTTTTAAATAGGCTTCTTTATCATATCCATTGGGAGGAACAATTTTTAAGTTATTGATAAAAATCCAAGTTCGGTATTCTTCGTATAATGGGTGGCTAATCTGAACCCGTTTTTTATTTTTCTCGTAAATACATTTTCCGACCAACCCTTTTTGCGTACGTAGTGGACGTTGCCAAATAATAGCTTTCCATAGTTTTTTGTAATCTTCTTCGCTGAAGTTATGAAATGCACAAATTTGTTGTAATTCACTTTCAAAATCTTTACGGAGATTATAACGTTGCCTTATACGTCCGCCATTTTCTTTTTGATAATGGTACAAAGCAGCCCCAAGTGTTTTGTGTTGGTCAATGTAGCTTGCAATATCGTTACGTCCGGCAGTTCCGTTTTTCGTGCTACCTTCAAGCATTGTTTTTGCTTCTTCTTCGTCACGCCCCCTAAAACCGCGGTGTTGCACCAATTGATAGAATATCCTTCCTAAAATTTGAGGATTATTTTCGTAAACAAATTTAAAATTGGAATCAAGAACCGCAGCCCGAAAAATATAATAACTTTCGTGTTCGTCTTTACCAAACAAATGGAAATCAGGCTTTCCATCGCCATTGAAATCAAAACGCAACCAATTTATCCACTCTTCCGATTGTGGATATTTTCGCTGTTCCCCTTTTCTGTATTTCTTCCAGTTATTTAATTCATCAATAGTTAAAGGACACATACCTTTCTCTATAAGAAATTTCAACAATTCCCATTTGCGATATTTTTCGGCTTGATAATTTCGTCTTTTCCCTCGACTTTCTGTTCGTTTCTGAACTTTTGGAAATTCATTGCCTTTTTCCGATGCAACCCCTTTGTCAAAGGTTATCACTCCATAATCGACAATTTGATTGTCTTCAATTTCAGTATCTCGAATAGCCCATCCGGTGCTATTTGTTCCTAAATCTATTCCAAGAATATTGCTCATTTCAGTTTAGTTTTTTATATTTACATCATTGAAATCAATTCACAATAAGGCTATAAGCCGAAGAAAAATCTTAAGTCCTGCGTACTCCGTGGGATTTTTTATTATTGTTTTCAGGATACTTGTCTTGGGTGAGGGAATTAAAAAATATCTCATGTCATTATCGGTTTAGAATGAATTTGTTAATATAAAAAAATATTTTGTAAATCATTGTCGGGAAATGAGATTAATTCATTGCCAATTAGAAGATTGCCAACTTTTATGTCTAACAATAAAAGTTGCTTATCGCATTAGAAGATGTTATGTGGCACGCATGAATATCTAGTGTAAACTAAAAATGGTTATTGTTTTAGTTTCCGTGAAATTTTTTAGGTTTTTTTTGTGTCTATTGGCATGTCTAGCCATTCTTGCCAGGGTGTAAATTTTATGCCAAGGGAACGGGGTGTTCATCTTTCCCTTTTTTCGTCCTCACCTTCGTTGTCCCACATTTCCCTGTAGAACTGTATTTGTTGGGCGGTTGCCACGGGATCGATATAGTAGTAATAGCGGCATAGTTTTTTGAACAAGAGCAGGACTTTGTCGTCAAAAGCAACATCGCAAAGTGCGTCTAATGTGTGTTCTATGGCGTTGGTGTCCCGGCTTTTTGTCTCTATTATCCTTTCAACTTCGGGGCCCCATATCAAGAGTGTCTGCCGTACCGCTTTCTGTTGTACTTCTGCAATGGATTTTGCCATCTCACGAAATTCTTTGTCCATGTTTGTGTTTTTGTCCCCATAAAAGTACATATTATTTTCACTGTTTTCATACAGCGTTTGCAGTAAAGGGAAAAAATTACCCTCATCCTACTAAGACTTATCCAGGATATGTGTGTGTTGTTGCCTCATAACCAGGTTGTTGTTGTTTTGCTTTTTTTGTTGAAAGTTGCCGTCATTCCGTACGGTGACGAATCCCTGCCTTAATCTCCGTTGTGTTTCGGAAGGGATCTTTAATCTAACTCGTCCCCCTTTCTCGGTAAAAGAAACGTTCACATAGGGCCCTTATCCTTATGCCCCTTTCAAATAGTTTTCCCCTTCAACAACTGACAATGCCGCTTTCATATAGCCCATGGCATAAGCCATACCTGCATACCATGGCGCATCACATTTCATTTGCGGCGTATGGTCAGGTATCAGCATCCCATTAAATCCGTTCTTTTTAAGGGTTTGCAGGATCCGTATCATATCAATATCCCCCTCATCAACAAACACTTCTTTATAGTTAGGCACCTTGCCTATTATGTTTCGAAAGTGGATGTAGGCTATTTTGTTTTGCTTGCTATAAAGGTCGGCAGCTTCGTGCACATCGCCCTCTGTCATCTCGGCAACTGACCCCAAACAGAACTCAAGTTGATTGCTCGTGCTAGGTTTGATATCTAGGAGCCGTTGGTACATATGGGGCTGATATACCAAACGGGGGGTTTGGCGCACATAAGGCATGGGCGGGTCATCGGGATGGGCGGCCATGACCACACCTGCCTCTTCCGCCACCGGGATTATTTCGTGCAGGAAGTACTGAAGACGGAGCCATAATTCCTCGTGACTGGTTTTAGGCACAAAGCCTTCCGGTGCTTCACTGTTGTAAACCATATTCCAAACCATGCCATTTGGGATTGGTGTATCGTCTACTTTTCCATCCATACCTACAGATTCGGCGCCTCCCCTTGCATAAGGGCCGATTTTGCGGCCCGCTACGCCTGCTAATGAAAAGTTATATCCGAATATTTTTATGCCTGCTTTGCCCACCAAACGTACCTGTTCCTTGACCAATTCGATTTGTCCCGCTTTCTGGGGCCCGTCCAGAAGGATATCGTGCCAAATTGAAGGGTCAAAGTTCTCAATAGCACCTAACTTTAACCCGTGCTTTTCAATGTCGGCTTTAAGCTGTAACAGTTCCTCCAACTGCCATAGCCCCCCTGGGCCGGCAGCCCCCCAACCCTCGGTTTCCCCAATGGGTTGGTTGGCGTTTTGCTTATTGTTTTTACTGTTTCCAAAATAATCTACTAAATGCGCAACTATATGTGTTGCCCCGCACTGTTTTGCAAATTGATAATGCTCGTTGTTGAGCATGTGGCGATATAATCCAAACCCTAATTTCATTTAATTTTTTTTAAGCTTAACGCATTGTTGCACATTACAATTTTGCTAAATCAATAATTAAGCCCCTGATACCTAGGCTGCTCATGTATAGTGAGAAAACCATGACCAACCCCAGCAAAACTATATCATGCAACTTATTTACATAATTGTCCATCAACTCTTTTTTGCAGGTGAGGTAAAATATGGATGCAATGGTAATTGGTAGCACAATTGCAATGCATGCCTGAGACAACATAAGGACAAAAACAGGCTTAAAGCCCAAAGCTGTACCCAAAACGCTTATCGCTGTCAATACCCCTAATATGAGCCGATGGGGCTTTGTTTTTGTATCTCTTTTATCATTCCTGTAATCGATGATCAACCAGGGGATCACCAACATGTTGGGCAGGTGGGACGATACCCCGGCAGCCAAAATCCCGATTACAAAAACACTTAGTGCGGCTTTTCCTGCGATAGGTTCAAGCAACGGCACCATTTCTGCAACATTGTTCATCTTCAGCCCTTGCGCATGTAAAGTAGTTGCCGCTGTCACCATTACGGCCGCGCTGATTAGGAACATCATCGACACGCTGACCATGGCGTCCCGTTTTTGGATGTGATTGTCAACCATTTTCCAGCCCGTTTCTTTTACAATCTGCGACCGTATGATAAAAACAAAAACAGATACTGTGGTACCTACCATTCCTGAAATTATTACCAAAGGATTGTTGTCGCTGCCTTTAGCTGCCTCTGGGATTGTGGGGACAATACCCGACTTTAATTCAGCCCAAGAAGGGAAGTTTATAAACATTGTTGCAATAAAGGCAACCCCCATCACAGAAACCAGAATTGCCAATACTTTTTCAAAGAACGAATAGTTCCCTATCCAAAGAAGGGCATAGATCCCGCCAGCTATGATTATTGCCCATACCAGCATTGGGATACCGTTAGTAATAAGTGTTGCAGACCACACTTCCAATACTTCTGCAAGAATGCCCAGCAGCCCCATCAGTGCGCTTAGTATAATAATAGAAAGCACTATTATCAGGAATATTGCCGCACCGGGGTGGATGTGGTCTTTAATGCCCTGTATTACTGTTTTCCCGGTTACCATTGTATACTTGCTAAAATGTATTATCAAATAGTAAGTTATCAGACAACTAATAAGAATTGTCCAAAGAAGCTCCAGCCCGAAGTTTGCACCGGCTTTAGACATGGAGGTAACGCTTCCTGTCCCCACATTGTACCCTATCAGGAATATTCCGGGAAGTACACTGGCTATTATTCTTTTTAATTTTGACATAGTATATCTTTTATGAAGTATGCACTAAAACCCAATTGAATTACCTCCATCAACCGGCAAACAAACCCCGGTTATAAACTCTGCTGCATCGGAAGCAAGAAAGGCTGCGGCTTTCCCTATGTCGTCAGGGGTCCCAAATCTCCGGGCAGGTGTGCGCCCCAATATCTTTGCCTCCCGTGCCGGATCTTTCTTCATAATATCAAAAAACATTTTAGAGCCAATAAACCCGGGTGCGATGGCATTAAAACGCACTCCGGTATGGGAATATTCAGAAGCCAGGGTACGGGTCATGCCCAAAATTGCTGTTTTAGAACTACTGTAAGCAACAACTTCTGTCAGTCCATACAGTGCCGACATTGAACTGATATTTATAACAGAACCTTTTCCCCTGGGGATCATATATTTTAATGCCGCCCGGGTTAATGCGAACACGCTGTTTAAATTTGTGTCAATTACAGCCTGGAATTCTTCATCGGTAGTTTCTATTGACGGTTTTTTGCAATGGCGCCCGGCATTGTTGACCAATATCTCAAGCTCTCCAACTTTCTCCTCAATGTCCTTAATCAACTCTTCGTGTTCACTTTTGCAGGTCACATCGTTCACATACGTAAAACAATTTTTACCAAGTTTTGCTTTTGCCTCGTCCAGTTTGTCCTGAAAGAGGTCGGTAATGGCAACTTTGGCACCTAGCTTTAAAAACTGTCCGGCAATTCCCATCCCGATACCGGCTGCTCCTCCTGTTATTAAGGCCACCTTGCCTGATAGATCAAAAATATGTTCCATATATTCAAATTAAATACAAATCCCTAAGCCGCTGGATTACATGATCCCAAATTTTTCAAACGCCTCCACTGTCCCCATGCCTGATTCCAGTGCTTTTTTTACGCTTTGTTCACCCCGTGCTTTTTCAATTGCCCCCTCGAAAGCTTCTTTTTCTATTTTTTTAGGAACAATCAGTACCCCATCTCGGTCGCCGTAGACAATATCTCCTGGATTAACACTGATGCCATTAAATTCAATGGGGATCCGGTAGTCGATAACTTTACCTCGTACCCCCTGATCCTGGGCATAGGTCCCAACGGAGAAGGTAGGGAAACCCAGGCTTTCTATTTCATTTGTATCGCGCGAATAACCATCAACCACTGCCCCTGCTGCCCCCAACTTTACAGCACGGGTACTCATCAACCCTCCCCAGAGGGCATAGTTGTGCGAAGCTCCCGAACATATATAAACTTCGTCTTGCCTTAAGTTGTCGAGTGCCTCGAACATGATCCCGAATGGCTTCTTCATTAAAGGGTTTTTTGTGTTTTCCACGACCTCGGCAAATACATCTGCTTCCAAAACCGGCATAGCCCTGCCTATTACTAGCATATCAGCCCTGATTGGCTTCACCTGTGGTGCCAAAAATTGATGCTGGTATCCGAGCTTGTCCAATACATCGCCAACCAATGCCGTAAATAATTCCTTTTTTGCGATGTCAAACAATTCCTTGTCATTTTGCCATAACTTCATAGCCTTTATATGTTTATCATTTAACCAAGTACAATATTACAGGCTTTTATCCCTAAATTGTAGTAGGATTCAATCCAATACCGATACTATCCAAACCAATATTGCATAATTATTGGGCAAACAAGTTATATTTGTACAATGACAAAGCCACTGTTAATTGACACAACACCACAATCGCAAAGCAGTTATGTCGTTAAATATTATAACGGTACAGTTTTTACACTGCCATATCACATGCATAACAAATATGAGATTACATGGATTAAGGAAGGGCAGGGGACGCGTATAGTTGGAGACAATGTGTCTTTTTTTAAAAAAGGCGATGTACTTGTCCTTGGCCCCTTTTTGCCGCATCAATGGCAATCTTCATCAATCAACGATAAGGAACGGGCCCTGTCTGTTTCATTGTTTTTCAAGACCGATTTCCCATCGAAAGACTTCTGGCAGGAGAAGGACGCCCAGGATATGCAAAAGGTATTGGCACAGTCAACAAAAGGTTTGCGCCTTAATGGTGAACTAAAAAAGGACATAGCAAAAAAAATGAGGCAATTATTAAATCTTCGCGGAGGGAAGGGAATGCTAAGGATACTTGATATGCTCCAATACATTGCAGATTCCGGCGAATATGAGATACTTGCCAGTGAAGGTTACATATGCCGCAAGAACCTGGATACCGGCCGGATAGCGAAAATAACAAATTACATTTTTGAGAACCTGGGACAAAAAATATCGCTTCAGTCCTTGGGTGATATGGTCAACCTGCATCCCAATTCATTGTCGAGGGAATTTAAGAAGGCAACCGGTTTCAGTATCGTTGATTATATCAATAAAGTCCGGATTGGCAAAGCTACACGGCTTTTAACTGAGAGTTCAAAGCCAGTTATCGACATATGCTACGAATGCGGGTTTCAAAACCTATCTCATTTTAACCGCTACTTTAAGAAAATAAAAAACACTACTCCTTCTATATACAGGAAAAGCCGGTTATAGCCTCCATTAGATTTTACAAACACTTGCTCCTTTGAGGATTTCCCTTTGTGCAATCACGCCATTTCCCAACCATCCCTTACGGGTTCGCGGATGATCTCGTTGGCTTCCGGTAACCCAACTGCTTTCATATTTTCACTGTCCCAATATATTTTAGCTCCTCCCAACCGTAGCGACAGGACACCCAGTAGGGTTATCTCTGTAAGTTTAGAAGCATATTCGAAGTTAGACAATGGCATTGGGCCTCCTTTTATGGCATCAATCCATTCGCGGTGGTGTTCTTTAGTGCGGGGGATTGAAGCAGGTGGGGGGGCAAAAGAAGCGCGCAGGCTTTCCGGGAATATCTCGGGAGCAGCAGAAGCGCCCCCGTTGGTCAAGATGATCCCTTTTTCGCCAACAAACATTGCCCCTCTTGACCTTAGTTTTATGTTGCCGGGCAAAATCGGCGGCAGTTCAGGCAGAAGCCCTCCTGAAAGCCAATTAAGTTTTAAAGGCGGGCGTTTATCGTTCCCGGGGAAATGATAATGCCCAATCTCGCCATAAGGCGTTACTTCACAGCTCCCCTTGTTCCCTGCCGGGAAAACCTGCACACTTTCTGGGGACTCCAGGTCGAATGCCCAGGTTGCTGCATCCATGTCGTGGCATCCGAAGTCGCCTAATGCCCCATTCCCAAAGGTCCAGAAATCGCGCCATGTAAAAGGGGTATATGCCTCGTTGTATGGGCGGAATGTTGTTGGTCCAAGCCATAAGTCCCAGTTAAACCCCCGGGGCACTCTCATTTCTTCGGCCGGATAGCCAGTAAGCCACTTTTGATACCTTGTAGCGCCAACCCACGCAGAAACTTCACGTACCTGCCCTATTGCTCCGGAACGTAGGTATTCAACGGTTTGCCGTATGGTGTCGAGGGCATGCAACTGGTTGCCCATTTGGGTCGCCAAGCCAGTCTCCCGTGCAACTTCACGCACTTTCCGTGCTTCCCAAATATTATGGGCCAAAGGCTTTTGGCAGTAGACATGTTTGCCCGCCCTCATCGAAAAAATTGAAATATACGCATGGGTATTGTCGGGGCTACAGCATATAACAGCATCAACCGCTTTATCTTTTTCAAGCATTACCCTGAAATCTTCATATTCCGTTATCTTGTAATTAGGCGTTTTTTGGGAATAATGCCCCTCGATCATTTTTTTCCTTGGTGCCCGTCCACATTCAGGTTTGTGCAACCTTTTATTGTCCCAGTACCTTGAAGGATCTGTTACGCTTATTATCTGTACATCATCGTATTTGAAAATTTCATTCAGGTGGTGCATCGATATATCCCCTGCGCCTACAAGGGCAATGTTTACCTTGTCGCTGGGAGGTGTAAAATCTTTCCCACCTAATGTGCAACGTGGCAAAATAGTGATCCCTGCGCCTACAACCGATGCCGTTTTTATAAATTCCCTGCGGGCTACTTTTTTTTGTATATTACCTTTTGTTTCCATAAGTTATATTTGATTATTTGATTTCCAATTCCCCTAGCACTGATTTATAATCAGTATACCCGAAATAACACAGTTTGGCAGCCAGCCATTCCGAAATATCTTCTTTTTCAAGGGCATCCCCATACTTTAATTTGAAGGTTAGCTTTTGCGTTGCATTGGCTTTTACTTCAAAATCCTGCTTCCAGGCAGGAACGTCCATTAACCCGGCAGGGTTTATGCCGGGCATTCCCCATGTTTCTACCGGCCCGATAATCGACACATCCCCAAATATTTCCTGAGCAAAAGGGTTCTCAATAGAAATAACCAGTTCGTTGCCAACAATTTCAGAAGACCACGACAAGCACTGATCGCATTTCAGCTCTGTTTTGTTGTGCCCAAATGTCTTCTCAGGGAGCTTATACCCTAATACATCAAACAGTTGGTCTCCTCCTGATTTGGTCGAAGCTATCACAAAACCTGGCACTGCCCCGTTGCCTTCTATAACAATTGACAAAGGTAAAATTTGTTCGCCGCCAGCTGCAACATGGTATTCAATTTCTTCGGGTACAGCACGTATCCCTGGCGGTGTTGTTATTTTGATTGTACCGTCAACCGCCACATCGGTATAATCGTTGGAGACAGATATTTTCAGTGCCTGTACGCTTACCCTCCCCCCGCTTTCGTCGAACGGGCTGAGTTTCCCGAGTATTTTTAATGTTACCGGCAGGTTTCCCATTGGTGCCGCACCGCTGTTGTGTTCCCAGAAAGGGACATAAACCCGCTTGCAGGGTTGTCCCTGCTGCTGGATAGCTTTACTTTCGCTGCCTTGCAACGACAACAAAAATGTTTCTATAGAATTTGCACTTACCTCAGTTGACAACCCTTTTCCCGAAAAGGGGACATTTTCAGGGTTCCTTTCCATCATATTTACTTTTTCTGCTTTTTTAACCGGAAATGATGAATATAAGTTGAAGCTGGCAGTTGAACCGCTGGGTTCGTATGCCCTTACAACAACCCCATTTGCCACATCGGTTGCTGTTTTTGCGGAATAAGATTCAACCCCATTGCTTTTTGGTTTTATGGCAGATATTATTACGTCATTGCCTGTGGTGCCAAAAAAACTTTTTTCTGCTGGCAAATTGCCGGGGTGGGAACTTGTCTGCCGTGCCATCAAGGGGTTATTGTATTCCATGCCTTTTTTTACAAGCCCTGCATCGCGCCAGTTTCCTTTATGTGGGATCAATGCATACTCAAAAACATGCGTTTTGCGTTCGGGGAAATCGTGTGTCCAATTTAACAGCGGCGATTGCCAAGGGACGGTGTGCATCAAGGGCAATACCATTGTCCCGTCATTTTCGATGCTTACGGCAATGTTCCCCCTGTTCAAAAGAGCCATCCCGTTATCGGGGACGTTGTTTCCCAAAGTTGTCATACAAACAGCCTTGTCCATTTCAATTGAACTGTTTTTTTCCAGCCCCTCGATGACCGAAGCTACTGCCTCGCCCAGTTTTGCCCCATCTTTTGCAATAACAGCAAGCACGGGCATGTCGAACCAAGCCTTGTCTATATCGTTATCTTTTGTGAAGAAGAAAGCGAAACCTTTTTCTTTTATGTTTTTGTCTATCTGTTCCTTTTGCGGCACTGTTAATTTCTCATATAATTTTTCGGTGTATTTATTCCTGCCCTTAACTCCCAATGAAAAACTGAAATGGCGATATAAAATATCTTCGCCCCTTTCTACTGTGTCAAAAGAGGGGGTTGCAGTAACCCCTTTTTTCGCCAATTTTTCAATCAAAGAGAACGCCAACTTCCTTGTTTTTGGGTCGTGAGATGTAATTATTTCGCTTGGCCCAACAGCAATAGAACCTACACTACCGAAACAGACTTTCACAGAATAGCTGTAATCGAGCCAGTTGTTGCAAGAATTCATTGCATGCTGCGAGGTCCAGGCAACATCGGTGCTGTGGTATTCCAGGTATCCTTTGCTTTTAAAATAACTTTTAGTTGCAAACCTGTCCTCAAAAACAGGGACGGTGCCGTCAAGGTCGATGGGGAAACCTATGCAATACAAATCCCGATCGTTTTTCCTGGGGCGATCGTCGTTTTCGTCCAAATTTTTGCCGCCCATTCCTTCATAGCCTACCAGCGTTGTGCGGAAATCGATACGTTGGGAACCATTGGGCAGCGAAATTTCCTGTATCCGTTTTTTCATCCGATCCATGTCTCCGGTAATGACCAATTTTTTGCCCAGTGAATTTTTTTCTACTTTAATTTCACAATGCGTGTCTTTTGAAAAAAACTTCTCTCCTGTGGTAATAAAACGCCATGCAGGTTCAAACCCAGGCCCTTCTTTTAACAGTATTAGCTCATTGCCCGGATGTCCTGTCCCCTTTTTTATGTATTCCTTCCCCGTGTCCTTTTCAATAATACTTGTGATCCCCCCTCCCATATTTTTGTCGCAGGTTATTATGAAAAATTCGTTTTCAATCATGTAGGTTGAATTATCTTTTTCCTCTTTCTCCTGTCTTTTTGTTGCAGATGGAACCGCCCAATAAGTTTTGTACCCTAAAGAAGGTACAGGGTTTGCCTTAAAATGAACTCTGGCAACGCTTATTTTTCCATTCATTTCTTCCAGGATCTCGGCCTCATGTGCCGATGTATTTCCCCTTTCGTCTACAATCTTAAACGATTGCACTGGGCTGTCAAATTTTAATATGGCAGTAACTTTGTCGTCCCTATCCCAATTCAGCGGGTTGAAAACGACAAACGGCACCCCTTTTTGAGAATCTGTGGCAACCTGCCCTGCTATAAAATCCTGTGCGCAGGCAAGTGCATTGCCTGCAAGATCAAGTGCCTCGCGGTATCCCTCTGTCAAATCAAGGTAAGGGACATCTGCACCACATCCTGTAATCCCATCGTGGTGCTGGCCGTACAGCAACTGCCGCCATGCTTTGTCCAGTTCCAAAGCCGGATACGCTTGCCCTAATAAATTGGCAACAGTACCAAATTTTTCGGCAGAAATAACCGTATTTTCCGCCAGGCGGTTGCCCATTTTCAAATCGAAACGCGACAGTTCGCAGCCTTCGTTATATTGCGATTCGTCACGAGAGACGACAGGTATGTCAAGGTTTTCCTCTTTCTCCTGTTTTAGCACGTCTTTAAAATACTGTTCAGCGCCGTCCGGTCGTGTTGTTATTTCAGGCACATAAGTTTCAAAAGTACCAGAGCGTCCAATATACCAAGGGGTTGGAGGCTTTTCGTCAAGTGCATCAAGAATAAAATTATACCTGATCCCCGGAATCTGGCTTTGCTGTTGCGCCATTTCCCTTTTAAGGGACTTACGTGTATTTAAGTCCAAATCGTGGAAATTGCTGCCTGAAAAACCGCGAAAGGCATAAGATACTTTCCTGGTCATAAGCTTAGTCCCGTCGGGCGACATGGCATGATAAACATCCGGCACGTCCGGCACGCGTACAAAAGGTGAACGATAATTACCGCGTTCCCAGGTAGTGCCTACAAACTCCGACTTTGCAAGGATTTGCGGCAGCTGGACAATATGCCCGAACACGTCCCAAGGCGTATAAACTCTGGGGGAGTCGTGCAAAACATTTTCGTGGAACAGGCGTCCGTACAAGATATTCCGGATAAAAGCCTCTCCTGAGATTGATGTTTCATTGGGCTGGTTGTAGGATCCCCCGGTCTCTATCTGCCCTGTTTTTACCAAAGCCCTTATCAACGCCCTTTCTTCTGGATGTTCTCCGTAATAGGGTTTTAGATAAGCCAATTCGTGCAAAAACAGCCCAAAGCCAGGATCGGCTTGGGCAGCACGCAAAAACTGGCATAAGTTTGAGTACGACCTTATTTGGTAGCCTGACTGGCTGTCGCGCCAGACAGGATCTACGTGAAAGCCTTGGACTAAGTATGTTTTTCCATTTCTTATATTGCTCCGCTTAGTTTCTACAGGGAATTCTTTTTTCGTTTGAGATGTTTCTATGTACAATTTTGCATTGAGCGTTTCCCCAAGCATTTCCTCATTTACAGGAGATTCAAGGTTCAACCACTGATATGCTCCGGGAGCAAGGGTTTCCACCCCTTGTGTTTTCCCTTCCCTGCCTGCACTTTTTTCTATCCCAAAAGAAAATGGGCCGACTGCCGATCCAGAAGCGTTGAAAACCATTATGTCAAAAAGATCGGCAACCTTGTTCGCTGAAATCCTTTTTGCTGATTCATTTACCTCTGGGCCCCATACAAACAGGTGGCCGTCAACTTTTTCTAGTTTTTTATAGCGGGCATAAAGCCACCAGTTGCCGCCATCGTTGTCAACTTTTGCGAGCAGAAGGTTTTTACCTTTTTTTAATCCTGCCGGGATCTGATCTGTGTCTGGCCCTCCGGCACGTGGCTGGCCGTGAAAATGGATTAATTTCCCGTTTATCCATACTTTTAAACGGTCGTTGCTGCCAAATTTGAACACCACCGGTTGCTCATGCCCACATTCGATAACAGCGGCTGCATAAACTACATTTTTCTGGTTTGGTTCAACAAACTCCCTGAAATCAAGTTGCCCGTTTTCTTTGGCCTTGGCGTATTGCCATTTCACCTCCCCTCCGGGAACAGAGTTGCTTTTATAAGCTTTTCCAGCCTGAGGGACAACTGACTTTTCCCCTCCACCGGAGAGTAAAAAATCGGTAGTTATGTTTTCTGTTTCTGTGCTAGGGAACGGACCACATATCAACCAGTCGGAAATAAAAACGTCATCGGCAAATACGTGTGAAAAACTTTGCGCATTTGCAGCAAAAACAGACATATAAAAAAATGCAAGTACAAAAATCCATGTCCTCATTTGTTGTAAATTTTAATTAGCAAAAAGGTGTCGGGTGGATATTGACGGGGTGACTCTAAGTCACCCCGTCAATTATTGGATATCTAGTCACTAAGTTTCTGATAAAGAGCCAATAAAAAATCTCGGTTGTCGGCAGTGAGGTAATGCATTTCGCCCCCCATGCGGTTAAAAGATTTACAGTAGCGCAGGTAATATGCAGGGTTGTCCATTGGCGGCTCGCCATCGTTTGCCCAGTCCCAGTCGGACTCTGCCAAATCCACTATAACCATATAATGCCTGTCGATATGGCCACCATGCTGTATTTCGATGTTTTGCGAAAGCGACAAAGATTTTTCGAAAATCATTGGCGACATTACAGCAGAACCTACCGACATATAAACGCCATCTTCGAGCTTGCTTACGCTCTTTGCGAAATACAGGAAGTCGTTCAATGCAGCGCGCCCAATGGCAGCCCCATGGTTTATAGGGTGGTTGTAGATAATGTCGTGCCCAAACATGGGGTGACCGGTAAAAGGTATCCCCAGGGCATAGGCATTCCCCTGTACTGCGTATTTTTTGAAAGGATGAGGTATTTCCATCCATCCCGGTTTTATGCCAAACTCCTTAATTGTCCCCGCTAAATCGACAGCTCCCGCAGCGGCTGCAGGATCGCTTTCCATTTTTTGTTTGGCAAAGTCATATAGAAAGCCCCGGTCAGGGATTTCAAGCCCTTCCTCATGGATCATTTTCCCAACAGCCTCGCCATAGCCCAGCCCTTCGTATGCACCTACAATAATTGCAAGGTTGATAAAAAAACCGGTTTCTTCCCACACGCCAAATTGCCCAAGGTTGACATTCTCACGCACATCCTCGCTAGATTTTCCTTGGAAAGAAAATTCCCAGTCGTGTATAATTCCGGCTCCATTTGTAGACAGGTGGGTGACCCAACCGTCTTTCATCAAGGCAATCAGGGTTGGCGCCATACCGTTTTTTATGGTATGGGCGCCAAACGTAAGCATGACCGAACGTTTTAGCTCCCGTGCTTTTTTTATTCTGGCAACTGTTTGTTCAACCAATTGATGGCCACGCTCGCTAAGGTTTTCAGGTTTATGCCCGACAGGGATGTGGTCCCTTTCGATGTAAACTTTGTTTTTCCGCTCTGCCAGCTTTTTTACCTCCAGCAGAGACCTGTCAAATTTTGGATAAGGCATCGCACTAGGCTTTTATATTTAACAACTGGAGCAATTTCCCCAACTGCGAGAAATCAGGGACAACAACATCGGCACCTGCTTTTATCAGGCGGGTACGTTTGCTTTCGTTCAGGCTGTGGCGTTTTTCTTCGTTGCTGGCAATGCCAACTGTTAACCCGCCCCTTTTGCGCGTTTCTCGTATTTCAACCGGGCCGTCGCCAAATGCGGCTACTTGTCCTTTTGAATCGCCAATGTTGTTTAGGATGCGGTCCAGTACCATTTTTTTTGCTTCTTTGTTTACGTCGCCAACAGCTCCGTAAATACCGCCTTCAAACAAATGTGCATAACCAAGCACGCTGGCTTCTTTTTTCACGTCTTCTTCGTCTGTGCCGCTTGCAAGGTACATGGTAACCCCGGCTTTGTGCAAGGTTTCAAGGAACTTGACCGCATTTTTCATTGTAACGTCTTCAAGCGAAAGTTCTTGCCTTTTTAGTTTTGCTTCGCGCACACGTACCATTTTCAACAGCTCTTCGTTATAGATTGCTTTGTAACCGAATTCGTCAAGGATTTCACTTTCTGGAACCTGTCCGAACTCTTTCACAAGCTCGACCAAGCCTTTCATTTGCACAAGTGTCTGTATCCCTGTTGTTTTGTCGATAAATTCAAAAACACGGGTTTGGACTTTGTGGTACAAAGCCTCATCGGCATCGTGGAAATGTTCCCCAAGGATGGCTTTCATCATCATTGGCTGCATAATCAGTTCCCAACCTTCGCGCAAAGTTGAAATTGTGCCATCGTGGTCGAAAATTGCATGGGTAATGTTCTGTTTTTCAACCCACTCGTTAACTATTTCAATTTCTGAACCGTCCAAATAATTGGCGTGGCGTGTGTCTTCTGCCAATTCAGGGTTATATACGAAATCAGGATCTGTCCCCATTTCGAGTATTTCTTCAGGCGAAGCAGTGCCTGTCTGGAAAAGTTTCTGTACTGTAACTCCCGATACATAGGACCCCAACTCGGCAGCCTCTTTCATGCCGTACCCGGCAGCAAGGGCAGAAGCAGCCCCGGCCAAATAGCTGTCGCCGGCACCAACTGTGTCAACTTTTGAAAGGATCATCAAACCTTGTATGTCGGTAATCCCGTTCTCGTCTATAACAATAGATCCTTTTGAGCCACGGGTAACAAACAATGGCTTGCCGAATTTTTTGTACAAATACTCGGCGGCATCTTTCACTTCTGAATAAAGGACTACGTCAGCAGGATCTTTTTCAAGGCCGAACAGGCAGGCAGCTTCGGTGTCGTTCATTTTCCGGTATGCACCATCGTAATAATCGTTGTAATTGCGGCTGTCAACAATAAATATTTTTTCAGGGAAGCATTGGACAGCTTTTACCAATTCTTTTTTGAAATATTCGGTATGTATCCCCGAAAGTACCTGTTGGTTGATGATAACCAAATCTACTTCAGGCACAGTGCTTTTCAATTTTTGGATAAGAAGGTCGGCCGTTTCGTTTGAGAGTTGGTTGAAGTTCCCGAAATCGATACGCCCTTCTTCGAAATCGCCCACATATGGTTTTGTGTAAACATGGGTCGACCATCCTTCTTCTTGAATTAGCAAATTGTCGGGGTTAATCCCGTTTTTGCGCATAATTTTCACCATCTCCGTTCCATAAGGATCGCTGCCAATTACGCCAAAAGCACGAACATCTTTAACGCCCATCGCTGTAATGTTGCTGGTAACGTTCCCCGCTCCGCCAAGTGAATAACGCTGTTCGCGGACTGGGCGTGTTTTTTGCCCGGTTTCCACAGATATTTCACTTTTCGACTCATCGATAACCCAATAGGCATCAAGGCAAAAATCACCAACAACGGCAATTTTCACCTCACTGACATCGCTCAATACTTTTGTCAACTGTTCTCTTTTCATATAAAAAAATATGTTTTAATATTCGTTTCAATTTTTCGTCATAGAAGGAGGTGCGTCTTCTGCTTTTGCCCCCCAACTTTTATTTGGCACTGCCCCCATCTGGAATACAAGAGTGCTGCCATTTTTAATATCATCGTGGGCAAACCATGTTTTGTCCAAGGCGTTTCCGTTTAAAGTAGCCGACTGTATATATTTGTTGTCTTTCCCGTTGTTCGTTGTTTCAATTGTAAATACCGGGGCACCGTAATATTTCTCGTCAAGGTGGACAACAACTTTTCGGAACTCCGGGCTTCCTATTGCATACACGTTCTGTCCGGGGGCTACTGGGTAAAAGCCCATGGAACTGAGGACATACCAGGCAGACATTTGCCCCATGTCTTCGTTTCCGCACAGGCCATCTGGTCCTGAATGGTAGAGTTCGTCCATTACTTTCCTTGCCAGTTCCTGCGTTTTCCATGGATATCCGGCATAATCGTATAAATAAAGGGTATGGTGGCTGGGTTCGTTGCCGTGCGCATATTGGCCAATCAGCCCGGTTACGTCGGAAACAGTTTCCTGTACCTCGGAACTCATTGTGAAAAGCGTGTCCAGCTTACTGGCAAAATTTTCCCGCCCGCCTTCAAAGTCAACCAAACCTTGCACATCGTGCGGCACAAACCAAGTGTATTGCCAAGCATTTGCCTCTGTATAATGCCGTTGATCGCCATGGCCCACAAATGTTGGGTTGAACGGGGCAAGCCATTTGCCCTCGCTGTCTTTGGGGCGTGCCAGCCCTGTTCCTTTATCTAATACGTTTTTATAATTGGCAGCCCTTTGCATAAACAATTTATAGTCGCCTTCTTTGCCCAGTGCCTTGGCAAGTTGCGCCACGCACCAGTCGTTGTAGGCATACTCCAATGTCCTGGAAACCGATTCCCGCACCTTGTCATAAGGCACGTATCCTTTTTCCATATAATAAGTTAAGCCGACACGTCCTTTTGAAGGGTGGTCGGACGGGGGTGTTTCCAGCGCATTTTGGCGCACTGCCCGATATGCTTTTTCAGCGTCAAAACAAGCAATCCCTTTCATATAGGCATCGGCAATGGCAGCCACCGGGTGGTCGCCAATCATGTCGTTGGTGTAGCTGTTGCCAAATTGTTGGGGAGTGGGAAGCCAGCCCCCTTGCTCGAACTGTGCAAGCATTGTACGTATGGCATTTATGTTCCTTTCCGGCTCAACAAGTGTTAGCAGCGGCATTTCTGCACGGTGTGTGTCCCACAACGAAAAATCGCTCAAATAGGTAAAGCCTTCCGCAGTGTGGACTTTTTTGTCGAGTCCAACATATTTTCCGTCAACATCGCTATAAGTTGCAGGGAACAACAATGAATGATAGAGTGCCGTGTAAAAAGTAGTTTTTTTGCCTTGGTTGTAAGCTTCATCGTTAGCTTCCGGTGTTTCAATTTCTATTTTGCCCAGCACTGTGTTCCATTTCTGTTTTGCCTGTTGTTTGATTTCATCAAAATCCCATCCCGGAATTTCCGTGCCTAAATTAAGCCGTGCCTGTTCTATACTTGTATATGAAATACCGACTTTAACTTCAATTGCTTCATTTTCTGAGGTTTCATAATCAACGTAAGCCCCTGTGAAATTGCCTGCACCTTCTTTAGAGCCTGCTTTGATATTTTCTTCGTTCCAAGTCCCGAAAGACTTAAACGGTTTGCTGAACTTGGCACAGAAATACACTTTTTTATGTTTTGCAAATCCGTGAGACTGGCGGCAACCAACAATTTCGGTGTCGCTCACTATCTTTATTTCGCTTCCCCTGCGGTATTTTGTGCGTATTCCATGACCTGCGTCAACAATAATGTGAGAGGAGCCCGATTTTGGAAAGGTGTAACGGTGAAAGCCTGCACGTGTAGAAACGGTCAGTTCTGCCTTTACTGAATAATCTTCTAAAAAAACAGAATAATAACCCGGAGAAGCATTTTCTTCTTTATGGGAGAAGCGGGAACGGTAACCTTCGTCAGGGTTTTCTTTGCTCCCAGGAACAACTTTAACATCGCCTACAGTTGGCATCAGCAAAACATCGCCCCAGTCGCCAGCACCCATGCCGCTGCGGTGCAAATGGCTAAAGCCCATTACCGAATTGTCGCTGTAGTGGTAGCCCGAACACCAGTCCCAGTCTTCTGTACCCGTGTCGGGGCTTAGTTGCACCAAACCTCCGGGCAAAGCCGCTCCGGGGAAAGTATGCCCATGGAAATCAGTGCCGACCATAGGGTTTACATAAGCTGTGTAATCAACAGCCATATCTTTATTTTTTTCCGGCGCACACCCAATTACCAAAAGCAATGTTGCAGCCCAAACAAAAGTTATTTTTAATTTATTTTTCATTTTACCTGTTTTTTTATGATACTTCTTCCAAAACATTTGTTTCGGTAATTTTACCTGATTTGGCATCAATCCTCAACGTTTTTATTTCACAAGGCTTAAAATCCCCTTTCCATTTTTTCCCGGCAAAACTCAAGTCGAGGGTTGCAGCAGTTGCCTGTCCTGTTGTTTCAACGCAACGGATTATAACGTCGCTGTTGTCTTCGGCCTGTTTTATCGATGCTACAATAACCCCGGGGTTGTCGATACTTAGGAAAGAGCCTGATTTAGGCAATGTCCCCCCGTGTATCCCTTGGTATATTTTCACTGGCGGAGCCATTAGTTCTTCAGCAAGGCGGACGACCTGGGCATTTTGCCAAGAGCCGTTGTGGGGGACAAGCACCATCTGGAATGTGTGTATTCCCTGATCCATCCATTGATAGGGATTTTCAAGGTCAAGCTCTTTGGGGCGGTGGTGCGCAAAAACAGCCGACCGTGCAATTGAGATACGCATGTCGTTCCCATCTACATTATAACCGTACTTAGCGTCATTTATTACTGTAAAACCGTAAGCTTTGCCATTTTGTGTCCCGCTTACATCTATCCAGCGTTGCCCAGGGTTTTCATCTCCATCGTTTTTACGGATTATATGCCCGTAAGGGACTTCGTAGGTCGATTCAGGGGACTGCACGTTTACGGGGAAAGAAAATTTAAGCATTTTCAGTTTCTCGTGCCAGTCGAGCGTAACCTTGGCTTCTATCTTCTTTGAGCCTTTTGCCAACGACCAGTCGATTGTAAGCGTAGAATCACCGTAGGTGGTAACGACCCTGACTATGCCTTTCACCGGCCCGTTGTGCACTACCCTTGCCTTTGCGTTCCCAAACTCGCCAATCTCGTCAGAAAAGGCCTTTACCCCGTGGCTCCATGTGTCGCTAGGATCATCTATTACGATTGCCTTGCAGCCACTTTCGTCCCCGACAAAAACATTATAGCCTGTTTCTTTGTCCAGTATGCCTATTTCCCCGTTTTCAGAAAAAGAAATTTTATAGTACTCGTTTTCAAGAGCATTGTTTTTTGCAGATACACCTTTTACCGATGGCGCTTCTGCTTCCAACAGCCTTATTTGTCGATACCCAAACGGAGGGAGCGCCACTTCGGTGATGAGTTTTTTACGGCTCCCTGTTTCGGTAGTCCCTGCTGCCCACTGATGTGGTAGAGGGTTGCCGTTCTCGTCTTCAACCCTTGAGTATTTATGTTTGTCGTTCCAGTTGAAATCGTATTCTACCGCACTTGTTGTTTCCCATGCATGTGGGTTAAAAACAATCAGGTATTGGGAATCGGGATCTTCTGCTTTGACCTGCCATTCCAATTTCTGAACAGTTTTATACATTGATTGGTGGGCAGCGTCCAAAGCATAGCCATAGCCCTCTTTTGCCGATTCGGAATGTTCGGGCAACGATGTGCCGGCCAAACTGTCGTGGAATTGCAGGAAAAGTACCCGTTGCCAAGCCAAAGAAAATTCATTTTTTGGATAATTTGCCCCCCAGGCAACATTGCCCAATGCAGCAATTTTTTCTGCTGTAATCAATGCGGCTTCCGACAAACGGTTGCCTTTTTTTATTTCCATCTCGGCGGTATAGCAACCTTGGGCATGATGCTGCAAATCTTCGCTAACCGTAGGCAAGTCTAATTTTTGCTTTTCAATTTCTTCGAAATAACGGTCCATGGTGCTGAAAAATACTTTTGGCGCGCCTTTTTCGGTTTTCAACCCTTCAATTGATTTTATGTTCTCTTTGGTTGCCCCACCGCCATGGTCGCCAGCACCGTAATAAACCATATAATTTTTCATTGGCTGCTTGCCGTGAAAACGCTCCCATACCTCTTTTACCCTTTTGTTGACGGGTTGGGTTTCGTTATAGCTTATAGGGATACGGTATGTCAGCACTTTTGAACCGTCAGGGCTTTCCCACCAAAACAAATCTGCTGGTATTTCTTTTTCGTGAGGGCCTGGGCGCATAAATACATAGCGGTCCATGTCCTGTAATTTCAGGATTTGGGGCAAAGTCCCGGCGTGCCCAAACGAATCGGGGTTGAACCCAATTTTTGCTTTTCGCCCAAACAACCGTTCAAAAGATTTTTGTCCATATAGCCCCTGCCTAACCATTGCTTCTCCGCCGGGTATGTTCACGTCGGGTTCTACCCACCAGCCCCCAACTATGTTCCAGCGTCCTTCGTCAATGCGTTTTTTTATTTGTTTTATCATGTCGGGGTCGTTTTCCGCAACCCACTCATAAAACTGGGCAGAACTTGCGACAAAGGCAAAGTCGGGTGTCTCGTCCATGCGATCCAATGCTGCACGGAAGGTGCTGTGGACTACGGACATCCCTTCGTTCCAAGGCCACAGCCATACAGGATCGATATGTGCATGGCCAATCATATGAAAACGATATTCCGGTGCATCGGCAGGCCATGAAGTACCCCCTGCTCCTGCATCATGCAATAAAGTATTTGCCGGTGCAAAAGCAATCATTGCCGTCCCGGCTGCCGTTTTGTTTATAAATTCCCTTCTTGTAATAGAATCCTCTTTCACATTTTTTTTAGTTTTCATAGTTCTAAGTTTAAGGTTTATCAAGTTAAGTTTTAAAACAATTCTTTTTCGATCATCATGCATATTGCATGGTAAACAGGCAGGTGCAATTCCTGTACATATGCCGTGCGTTTTTCGGGCACATTTAACAGTACATCGCTAAATTCTTTCATTTTGCCGCCTGTTTCGCCTGTGAACCCAATTGTTGCCAACCCTTTTGCTTTGGCAACTATCATTGCATCTACAACATTTTTTGAATTGCCTGAAGTACTAAGCCCGATGAAAATATCGCCCTTGTTCCCGTAACCTGTTACTTGTTGTGCAAAAATCACGTCGCCGTTTATGTCGTTTGAAACGGCAGTGACCAATGCGCTATGGACAGTCAAAGCTATGGCAGGCAGGCCTTGTTGCAGGCTGTCGGCGAGCATTTTGCCCCTTTCCGGAGAAATCTTTTTTATCTCTTCCTTCAATTCGTCATTCAAAGGGCGGTGCCCCTCAAAACTTTTCATCAGCTCGCCCACAATATGGTCTGCATCCGATGCGCTCCCGCCATTACCGCATACGAGGACTTTCCCGCCATTTTTATAACAATTTACGATTGTTCCTGCGGCTGCCGCAATCTGGCTTTCGAGGCCAGTCAATTTGCTATATCGTTTTAGCAATTCTTGCAAAATTTCACTTGATTCCATTTCTTATTTATTTTTTTTAATTATTTTTCGTTAAGTGCCACACAAAGCGCGGCAAAATCGCCGATCGACTCGCCGAGCAAAGCAGGTTTTATCTGGCAAACCTTCACGGCAGCAGGGATTGCTTCTTCTTCCAGCATCCTGTTGATGTGTGGCTTGAACAAATCGACATTACGGGCATAAATACTCCCTATCACGATGCATTGCGGGTTGAGGATATCTACAAGCACGGCCAACCCTCGCCCCAGGTATTCTCCTGAAATACGTATTATTTCCAATGCAACCTCATCGTTTTTGTTTGCAGCTATTGCAACGTCTTTTGCCGTTACGTTTTTTGCTTTTTCAATGTCGGGGCAGAAACCGACCGTTTCCCCGTTATTCAATTTTTCGGTAATTACCGAAGTTGCCAACTGTGCAATACCTCCCCCGCTGCAAAAGCCTTCGAAAGAACCTGCTTTCCCAAAACCTACCGGGCCGTCTTTTGCCATTCGCATATGCCCTACTTCCCCTCCAAGGTCGTTGGTCCCCGCATAAAGTTTCCCGTTTAGGATCAGCCCGGACCCCATGCCTGTGCCAAATGTCAGGAATATCATGTTTTCGGTACCTTTACCTGCTCCCATCAGCCATTCAGCCAAGGCACAGGCATTTGCATCGTTTTGTATAGCTGCCGGAACTCCATATTTTTCGCTGAATATTTTTACGATTGGCACGCTGTCCCAGCCGGGCAGGTTTGGCGGGGAATAAATGACCCCTTCTTTCGAGTCGAGCGGCCCGCCACAGCTGATGCCTATCCCTTGCAAGTTTTCTTTAGGGAAATCAGAAAACAATATTTCAATATTTTCGTGGAATTCGCCCAATATTTCTTCATAGCCCCGTTGGTCTGTAAGGGTGTCGAACTTCACTTTTTTGTGTATGTTAAAATCTTCGTCGCCAACAACAATGGCGCATTTAGTCCCGCCTATGTCAAGGCCTAAGTAATATTTGTCCATTTTATTTGTCCTTTTGTTTGAAATATCTTAGTTTAAATCGGTTTAGCGAAAGTACAAAAAAAATTATCTGCTACTGGATTTTCGTGCGATAAAACTTGTTTTTAACATTATTTTTTGCATTTCCATGTCTTTGTTTTCCATGTGCCCCAATAGTATTTTTACCGACTCGCTGCCAATTTCTTTCAATGGCTGTGCAATTGCAGACACAGGAGGGTTGCTTATCCTGTAGGCATCGGGGTCGTCAAAACTCACCACCATAATGTCATTGGGGACTTCCATTCCCAAAGAATGGATGCTTTCCATGCCCATAACCCCTATTTTGCTGGTTGTGAACAAAATAGCCTCTATCTTGTCGTTTGCGTCACGGAGTTCCTTTATGGCTTCAAGCACATCGTCTTTTTCGTGGGTGAAAGGCAATATTTTCACAAGTTCGTCAAGAACAGGGATGCTTGAGTCTGCAAGTGCCTGCTTGTAGCCAGCCAGCCGTTGTTCCATGTTTACGATTTTTGCACTGGTTGTCACACATGCAATTTTAGTAAGCCCTTGTTTAAGCAAGTGCATGGTGCCTTCGTAAGCTGCCTGGTGGTTGTCGATAATTACATAATTCGATTCTATGGAGGGGAAAAACCTGTCAACCAAAACATACGGGATGCCACTTTCCCCCAACGATAAAATTTGCCCTTCGCTGCCTTCCGGCGGTGAAATAATAAAGCCGTCAACCTGCCCAAGTTGGAGCATGTCGAGTTGTTTTTTAAAGTTTTCGGCGTTCTCGTCAGAGCTGCAAAACATTACCCTGTAACCGTGCCGTGAGGCTTCCTTTTCAATTTCGCGCCCCAGCTTGCCGAAAAAAGGGTTTGCCATGTCGGCAATTATCAGCCCTATGGAGTTGGTCTTTCCCGTGCGAAGCCCTTTTGCAATAAGGTTGGGCTTATAGTTCAGTTCCTTTGCCAGTTTTTTTACTTTTTTCTGTACCTCCTCACTAATGCGGTGTTCGTTTGCTTTGCCGTTAAGCACGAGCGAAACCAGGGTTTTGGAAACACCGAGCTGTTTGGCGATGTCGTTCAGCGAAGTTTTTTTCATAATAGAATATTGCCGTTCGGTGTTGGGTAGTGCAAAATTAGGTGTCTTATATTTATATGAAACCTTAGCCATTTTCTCTTATCCTGCTTCCGCAAGTTAGAGCTGTTTAATGAGATGAATAAGGGAAGTATTAACTGTTCCATAGTTACAAAATGGGCTTTATGTTTAACAATGTCTTCATTCACAAAGATACTGCTAATATTTTATGAATTGAAATTAGATCAAATAATGTGGTAATGGCTGTTAAGGGCAGTCTCATCTTTGGATATATACTTAGAGCCTATTCCCAAGAGGGTAAAACAATGTTTAGGGGAACAGATAGCATGATCCAGCGCGAAGAAGATGCACAGGGACTGTTAATTATATAAATTGGGCAAGTTGTTTATGCACAGCCCCTTGTGTGTCTTCTATTGAAAAATAACGTTAATTAATCCAGTTTTATAACCTCGCTGCCTGCAAGCAAAAATGCTCCTGTACCGTAAACTTCCCAGCTGTTTGCTTCGAAATTTTTTCTTGGGTCCGCGCCAATTGGCTGGCACCAACCAACATGCCCGTCCGGTTGGATTAAAGAGTTCATCCCTGCCCATGCTTTTTCAACTGCAGGCAGGTATTCGTCTTTGTCCAATATGCCGTTGTTTATCCCCCAAGCAAGGGCATAAGTGTAAAAACCTGAGCCGCTGGCTTCACCGCCCGGGTATGCCCCGGGGTCTAGCAGGCTAGATCTCCACAGCCCGTCCTCTTGTTGTATGGAGACGATTTTTTTTGCCATTTCTTTATAATTCTGTATGTAGAAGTCACGTGTTGGGTAATCTTTGGGCAATTCTTGAAGGACCCTTACCAGTCCTCCCATTACCCAGCCGTTGCCCCTGGACCAGAATATTTTTTTGCCGTTGTTTTCTTTTATCGCCTCAATGCCGGGTTCGTCCCATTTGTAGCGTATGTCGCGGGCATATAAGTGTTCTTCTTTGTCGTAAAGCAATTCGTAACATTCACGGAAAAGTTTGTCGTTTAGTTTCATGTATTTGTCGTCATCTAATGTAATCCCCAATTTTACAAAGGCCGCAGGCCCCATGAAAAGTGCATCGCACCACCACCAAGTGCATTTCCTTATTTCTTTGGTTTCGTAAGGCGTTGCCATAAATTTGTCCATGGTTTCGATAAATGGCTGTATCATTTTTTTGTCGCCGGATATTCGGTACATGTCTATATATGTCTGGCAAATGGCATGGTCATCGGCATGGTGCAGGCGCGGGCCAGGTTTCCACCCGTTGGCTTCTCCCATTTCTACCATCGCTTTCCATATTTTTTTAGAACCAGTTGTTTCATAAGCGGCAAAAACCCCTGCATAAAAAGCACCGTTTGTCCAGTCATAGAGTTCGTGTTTAGGGTTTTCCAACTGCCAGGCGAGCGCTTTTTTCATGGCCTTTTTTATCTGGGAATCTTTGAAGATTTTTTCGTTCCCTGCTTTTTGTGCGAATGCTGCCCCCGACAATATGCATAATAGCAGCATGGTATTGAAGAATTTGTTCATAGTTATTAATATTTGAATTATAGTTTATAAGTTGTATTTATTAATTGTTGTTCCTATCCGTCTTGTGCAAAGAAAATAAATTTTTGCAATCGATTGCATTGCGTGGGGCAAAAAAAGTGAGAAATGATAAAAAAACCATCAACAAGTAAGGCTTACTATATTAGTGGTATTCTCTTTATGTTAGGAACAATAGTAGTGGTTTATAAGTTATTTTATTTCAAAAGTGCTTTATCCCATGGCAGGGAAATCAAAAATCATAAATTTGCACCTCATTAAAAAAATGACATAAGAACCAAATGAGAAAACATATTTCGTTGTTGATAATCTTTACTTCTGTCCTGAATTTTTCTTTCTCCCAAAATTTAAAAACAAGCCTGACAGGGCAAATAGTAGATGCTTCAACAAAAAAAGCAATAGGTTTTGCCGATATATTAGTTTATCCAAAAGACAGCGACAACCCTTTGTCCCATAGCTCACCTGATGCAAATGGATATTTTAGCGTGCAAAAATTGCATAAAGGCGAATATGACATAATAGTAAAACTTATGGGCTACGATGTTTATTCCAAGCCCGGAATAAAGGTTGATGGAACAAACAGGACTATAAACATAGGGACAATTGAACTGAAACCGTTAAATATTGGCTTGGCAGAAGTTGAAGTAGTCAAGCACAGGAAACAAGTTGTTTACAAACTGGACAAAAAAGTAATAGAAGCATCTACCGATATTTTGTCGAGTGGCGGCACTGCCGTTGATATTTTGGAAAACACACCTTCTGTTCGTGTTGATGCAGAGGGGGAGGTCAGCTTTAGGGGAAGCACAGGTTTTGCTGTTTATATTGATGGGAAACCCAGTGTTTTTGGAGGCTCGCAAGGACTGGAACAAGTGCCTGCCGGGCAAATTGAAAATATAGAGATAATAACTACCCCTTCTGCCCGACAGGACACCGATGGCGATGTGGGCATTATCAACATAATAACAAAAAAACATTTCAACAATGGTTTGAGCGGAATGGCAAACATTACAGGGAGTACTGTCTTATCCAGAGGTGGCAATTTCCTGTTAAATTTACAGGACAGCACTTCCAGATGGTATTTTGGGGGGAACTGGAACGACCACCTACGCAAAGGCTATTTTAACCAAGAGAAAACAACTATTGTAAGCGGCGTAACAACAACATCGCATTCCGATGGCCCTCGCGAAAGCAATAATTACAACTATTCGTTAAAGGCAGGATGGCAGCGTTCTTTGGAAAATACTACATTTAACCTCGACCTCTCTGGCGGGTACGGGGGGAGGAGCAGGGACGGAGACCTTGATTATACCGAACTGAAGACCGGTGATAACGGCTTGTTAAGCAATGGCGATTATAACAGCAGGGACGAATATAACATTCACGAAACATATTTTCAGGGCACGGCTGCTTTCGTTCACTGTTTCGACAAAAAAGAACACTCTTTGTCCGGAAGTTTTTACTTGAAATATGGGGGGGACGCACTGGAATATTTCCAGAGTGATTTGTTTGACGAACAAGGTCAACGGCAACAGGGGCACAGGGCATGGGAAGACGAGCATCGCTGGACATCGAGGGCAAACCTTGATTATGTGCGCCAGTTTAGGGATAATGGTAAGCTGGAAGCAGGATACCAGTATTATTCATATTTGGAGGATGGCGATTATAGCATGCAGTTTTGGGATCCGGACATAAAGCAGTTTTATTGGAGAGATGATATATACAACACATTTTATTTTAAAAGGGGGCTGCACTCTTTATATTCAATTTTGGCCGATAGCTACAAAGGGTTTGAGTATCAGGCAGGAGTGAGGGCAGAGCATACCCACACAGTACTGAGGAGCTCGAAAAATTGGGCAAACCGCACAAAAAACAGGATGGAATTTTTCCCATCAGTACATTTAGGGTATAACTTTTCAGGCAAAACACAGGTGTTGGCTTCGTACTCGCGCCGTACAACACGCCCACAGCTTTTTTATATGGAACCATATATCACTTACCGCGATTACTATACCGCCGAAACAGGTAATCCAGATATACGCCCAGAGTATATAAACTCTTTTGAGGCGAATTTTAAGAAAGACATAGGGCAACATTCTATTTCGACAGGCATTTTCCATCGAAACAGAAAAGATAAAATCGAACGGCTGAGAGTTCCTTTCGAAGCTGGGGTGACGTTGGATTCCATGGCAAACGTTGGGCACGATTATTCAACGGGGATTGAACTGAGCGGGCAATTTAGTGCGACAAAGCATTGGAAAACTTCTGTTAACGGAAGTCTGTACAGATATAGGGTTGAAAACGAATTCAAAACAACTGGGGGGGAAGAAAAAAGCAATAATTATGAAATTGCCATAAATAATGTGTTTGATGCGTGGAAATGCACACGTATCCAAATTGACGGTAATTTTGTAGGCCCATCAGTAACAACGCAAGGCAAAACCGATTCTTTTTGGTATTTCAGCCTCGGTATAAAACAGCAATTGATAAAAAGAAAGTTTACCGGCACCTTTACCTTTAGGGACATGTTCAACTCAGCAAGGTATGTGAGCAATATTGAAACAGCAAACCTGATATCGTTGACAAAAATACGTCCGCACTACCCACTTGTATCATTGGTGCTTTGTTATACATTTAATAATTATAAGGACAAAAGTGCCCCTTCGTCCACAAACAATGATCTATTTGAAGGTACCCACCATTAGCCTTTTATTAACTTGCTTATGTTTGCCCGCCCGGATAGTCCAAGGCAGCAGGGGCCGTGCGCTATCTTCCTTGGGTTAACGTTTTGTTTTTTGTGGTAAGTAGCCCTTTGTGATATTTTTTTGCTAAATATTTAATTGGTAACATTAACTTTATATCGAAAATACTTGTCAGGTTTATTTTTATCCTTATAATTGCAACAAAATTAGGAAATGACAACAGCAATATTACATCACGGTCATCATGGGGATATCCAACTTAAAGGTAGGCTGTGAATGTTTTGTCAAAATCATAAAAATATTTTAAGAGGCTTGCCGGGAGGTGAGCCTTTTTTATTTGATTATTATTTAAACACATATATTATGGAAAATAGACTTAAAATTGCGATTCAGACCAAAGGGAGGTTAAACGAAGATTCGATGAACCTTCTCAATGAAGCCGGGATTGGTTTGAGCATGGGGAAAAGGGTATTGGTGTCAACAGCTAAAAATTTCCCTATGGACGCCCTGTTCCTCCGCGACGACGACATACCGCAAACAGTTGCCGACGGGGTTTCGGACATAGGGGTTGTTGGCGAAAACGAAATGGCAGAAAAAGGCAAAAACGTTGTCATTGCCAAACGCCTTGGCTTTTCAAAGTGCCGTTTGTCGCTGGCCATTCCTAAAACGATAGACTATGCCGGACCGGAATTTTTTAACGGGAAAAAAATTGCCACCTCATATCCCGAAATACTTAAGAAATATTTAGACAAAAACAACATACAAGCAGAAATCCACGTAATCACCGGCTCTGTTGAAATTGCACCGGGCATTGGGCTTGCCGATGCTATTTTTGACATTGTGAGTTCTGGCTCAACCTTGGTGAGCAACCGCCTAAAAGAGGTTGAAGTGGTAATGTATTCAGAAGCTGTTTTGGTCGCCAACCCCAACCTTTCACCTGGAAAACAGGCAATCCTCGATGAGCTTATTTTCAGGATAGAGTCGGTTGAAAGGGCAAAAGGCAAGAAATATATATTGCTGAACATTCCGAACGACAAAGTTCAAGAAGTGGTTGACATTCTTCCGGGCATGAAAGCGCCAACGTTGGTTCCGCTTGCAAAAGAAGGCTGGAGTTCGATGCACTCGGTAATCGATGAAAACGATTTTTGGGAAATTATAGGGAAATTGAAAAATGCGGGGGCTGAAGGGATTTTGGTCGTTCCGATTGAAAAGATGATTTTTTGAGGAGCATCGCCAAGTGAGGGCGTCACTCAAAGTGACACTCTCACTAACACTTGGAGTCACCCCGTGAATAGAATTTATTAAAAACATGACAACACGCCAATACATATTGTTTGCCATACCAACCCTTATTTGGGGATCGACATGGTACGTTATCCGGTTTCAGCTAGGCACGGTAGATCCCTTGCTGTCGGTTGCTTATCGGTTTGTCCTTGCAGGCTTGCTGCTAATATCTTTTTGCCTTGTTTCGGGCAGGAAGATGAAATTCAGGCCGCGGGAGCATTTTTTGATGTTTTTGCTGGGGCTGTCGCTTTTCGGGCTTAATTATTGGTTCGTATATAAAGCAGAAACCATGCTGAAAAGCGGCGTTGTAGCTGTCATTTTCTCGATGATAATTTTTTTCAACATTTTTTTTAATGCCATTTTCCTGAAAGGCAAAATAAAAAAAGATGTCGTTGCTGCGGCAATTCTTGGGGTTTGCGGCACGGCTTTCCTTTTTAAGAATGAGTTTGGCTCGGTAAGTTTGAAAAGTGGCAACTGGATAGTTGTTTTTATTTGCCTCGGCGGATTGGTCTTGGCTTCGCTGGGAAACATATTGTCTGCCCACAACCAGCGGGTTAAAATACCTGTTATACAAGCAAATGCGTACGGTATGCTATATGGCGGCGGGGCAATTTTTGCTATAGCAATGTTGCTTGGCAAACCGCTTATGTTTGAGCAGTCGGTAAGCTATTCGTTTTCCTTGCTGTACCTTGCATTGTTAGGTTCTATTATCGCATTTTCTGCTTATTTGAAACTTTTGGGAGAAATCGGTCCCGACCGTTCTATATACACAACACTTATAAGCCCCGTGATAGCTTTGTTGATTTCTACTTTTTTTGAAGGCTACCAATGGGACGTATATGCAATATTGGGGATACTTTTATTATTTTCGGGGAACATTTTGGCTTTGCGGTTTAAAACAAAGAAACATATTTAAATCCAACGGCATTGAAAATAATAGGTTTAGGTGAAAACTTCGTGTTTAAATTAATTGAAATATGAAAACTTATATAAATCCTGCAAAAAATACTTGGCCGGAAATTTTGAAACGTCCGCTTTTTGATGTTTCCGAACTGTATGGCAGGGTGCAGGTAATTTTGAATGAAATAAAAGCCGGGGGAGATTTAAAACTCAGGGAATACACGGAAAAGTTTGACGGTGTAAAACTTGACAGCTTTCGGGTTTCAATGGGAGAAATCTCTGAGGCAGAAACCCTTGTTGGCAACGATTTAAAAGAAGCCATAGCCGTGGCTGCAAAAAACATAAAGGCATTTCACGAATCGCAAAAGCCGGAAATGAAAAAGCAGCAGACAGTTCCCGGTGTTACCTGTTGGCAAAAAGCTGTCGCCATAGAGAAAGTCGGTCTGTACATTCCAGGAGGTACTGCCCCTCTTTTCAGCTCTGTTTTAATGTTGGCGATACCTGCACAAATTGCAGGCTGCAAAGAAATAGTGCTTTGTTCGCCGCCAAACAAACAGGGCAAAATACATCCTGCAATTCTGTATGCGGCAAAAGTTGCCGGGGTTACTCAAATTTTTAAGCTTGGCGGGGTGCAGGCAATCGGGGCAATGGCGTACGGCACGGAAACAGTCCCTAAAACCTACAAAATTTTTGGGCCTGGAAACCAGTATGTAATGGCGGCAAAGCAACTGGTGAGCATGAACGATGTTTCTATCGACATGCCTGCCGGTCCTTCCGAAGTGCTTGTTGTTGCAGATGAAACTTCAACCCCGGCATTTGTTGCCTCCGATTTGCTGTCGCAGGCAGAACACGGGGTTGACAGCCAGGTCGTGCTGGTGGCAAACAATACCGATGTGATTGAAAAAGTAAAAGCCGAAGTTGACAAACAGCTTGCAGTCCTTCCACGAAAAGAGATTGCCGAAAAAGCTTTGGCTAACAGTGTTCTGCTAGTTGTTGAAAATGAAGGGGAGCAGGTTGAAATTATTAATGAATATGCCCCTGAGCACTTAATAATAAGCACAAAAGGTTATGCCGCATTTTCAGAAAAAATAAGCAATGCAGGCTCTGTATTTTTAGGCGGGTTAACGCCCGAAAGTGCAGGCGACTATGCGTCCGGGACAAACCACACTTTGCCCACCAATGGTTGGGCGAGGTCATACAGCGGCGTGAACCTCGATAGTTTTTTGAAAAAAATCACTTTTCAGGAGCTTACGGAAGAGGGGCTAAGGAATATTGGCCCGGCTATAGAAACAATGGCGGCGGCAGAAGAACTGTTTGCCCACAAAAATGCAGTTGCGGTTAGGATCCCCCAGCCCCCTGAAGTCAGTGTAAACAATATTTAAAGATGGGGCGTTAGAAATATTATTTTGAAATTAATGGATAATTTTTGGGATTTTTAATCATGTGCAGAGTAAGGTCTATATCCAATTTGTCCCAAAATAAATGTTGCCCGTTCAATAAAGAAACATCCGATATTTCGGAAATACGGGCATCTTTAAACCAAGGGAAATCAGCAAATGGAAGGAAATATTCATTTTCTCCTACCAATAACCAAAAACCATGTTTTGAAATGTTGGTTACCTCAACTTCCAAAGTGTTTTTCCCAACTGTCCCTAATTTCATTTTCGTTCTTTTTAATAATGTTTTTCAACGAGTTAATCTGTTTTTTGTTGAATCCAACATAATTGGCAAGCTTAATTTCAGGTTCTATCCAAAACTTTGCTTCGCCATCTGGACTGATTACACAAATTTAATAATTACTAAAATTAGATATAGTATTTTGTAAAAGAATTAAGTATCAAAAAATGAGTATTAATAATATTTTACGTAAAAATATACAAACCCTCAAGCCGTATTCATCGGCAAGGGACGAGTTTTCCGGAGAAGCAATGGTTTTCCTCGATGCAAACGAAAACCCTTTCAACCAGCCTTTCAACCGTTATCCGGATCCGCTCCAAAGGGCGGTGAAAGAAAAAATATCGGCATTGAAAAAAATCCCTGCCGGAAATATTTTTCTCGGAAATGGCAGCGATGAGCCAATCGACTTGCTGATACGTGCTTTTTGCGAACCGGGCATCGACAACATCGTTACAATAAACCCTACCTACGGGATGTACCAAGTGTCTGCCGACATAAACAATGTGGAGGTGAGGAAAGTTTCTCTTGACGGAAATTTCGGCCTCGGTGCAGAGGCACTTCTCCGTGAGACAAACGGGAACACAAAGATTGTCTTTCTTTGTTCGCCGAACAACCCGACAGGAAACAGCCTTGATGCCGGGCAGCTTCAACATGTAATTGACGAATTTAAAGGGATTGTGGTAATTGACGAAGCTTATGTCGATTTCGCTCCCGGAAAATCTTTTTTGCCAAAATTGGATGAAAACCCAAACCTTGTAATTTTGCAGACATTCTCAAAAGCTTGGGGCATGGCAGGCCTGCGTTTGGGAATGGCATTCGCATCAAATGAAATCATTGGTGTATTGAACAAGATAAAATATCCATACAACCTGAATATATTGATACAAGAGAAAGCATTGGAGCTGCTCAACAAAGAGGATTCGGTTAAGAAATGGGTAAGCTTGCTTGTTGCCGAAAGGGAAAAGATGAAAAAATTGCTTGCCGAATTTCCGTTTGTTGTGGAAGTTTGCCCTTCCGATGCAAATTTCTTGCTGGTGAGAATGCACGATGCCGAAGGGATTTATGCTTATCTTGTGGAAAGAGGCATTATTGTGAGGAACCGTTCCAAGATACATCTTTGCGAGGGCTGCCTTCGGATAACTATAGGATCGTCGGAAGAAAATGAAACATTGTTGGACGCACTGAAAGATTTGGTGTAAGGTGTATAATCATGTTCCCGTAATGGTAATTTTGTTTATATTTGTTTCATAGGACTAATGAAATGAGAGTTGTTGCAAAAAAAATTCTTCGTGAGTTTTGGGAAAAATATACCGATTCCGAACTACAATTAAAGACTTGGTATAGAGAAGCATCAAAAGCCTCATGGAAAAGTCCAAACGGAATTAAGAACGAATATGCTAAAGCGAGTATCTTAAAAAATGGCAAAGTTGTTTTTAATATCTGTGGAAATAAATATAGATTGATTGTTGACGTTAACTATGAGCGGCAGTGGGTTTTTATATTGTTTATCGGCACCCATAAGGAATATGACAATCATAAAATTTGAATAAACAATTAAAAGTAAAATTATCCACTGCTCATATATGAGACTAAATAAGTTTAGGAATGAACATAAAAGTAATTAAAACAGAGCAGGATTACGAGCTGGCTCTTGAACGGCTAAAGGAAATATTCCATGCCCCAATTGATTCACAAGAAGGGGACGAGGCTGAGGTATTGTCAATTTTGATTGAAAAATACGAGGACGAGAAATATCCAATAGAAGCACCTGATCCTGTATCGGCAATCATGTTCAGGATGGAGCAAATGGAAATGACAAAAAAGGATTTAACCGAGATATTGGGTTATAAAAGCAGGGTCTCTGAAATATTTAGCCGAAAAAGAAAGTTGAGTATCAATATGATACGAAAACTCCATGATAAATTAAATATTCCTTACGAATCACTAATAGCAGATTATTAACGACTCAAATGGAGACGGAATCAATATGAAAAAAGTACTATTTATAGACCGTGACGGAACACTGAACCATGAAACAGAAGATGAGCAAATAGATTCGTTTGAAAAATTGGAGTTCCTGCCCAAGGTATTCAGGAACATGTTCAATGTTAGCAATAACCTCGATTACGAACTGGTTATGGTTACCAACCAGGATGGTTTGGGCTCCGATGTTTTTCCAGAAGATACTTTCTGGCCTGTGCATAATTTTATATTGAAAGCTTTTGAAAACGAAGGGGTGGTTTTCGACGAGATTTGCATCGACAAAAGTTATCCGCACGAAAATTTGCCAACGCGCAAACCCGGTACTGGGATGCTCCCAAAATATATCGAAGGCGATTACGACCTGGCAAACAGTTTTGTAATTGGCGACAGGCTCACCGACATGCAACTGGCAAAAAACTTGGGGGCAAAAGGTATTTTTATCAACAACGGCAGTTTGGTAGAAGATATGGAAAAACAAGGCCTCTCGAACAGCGTTGCCTTGGTGTCTGACGATTGGGACGACATTTACGCTTGTGTGGCTGCGCCTGTGCGTAAGGCTGAGGTTGTCCGCACTACAAAAGAAACCGACATAAAAGTCTGTTTGGATCTTGACGGTTCGGGAATTTGCGATATTTCAAGCGGATTGGGTTTTTTCGACCACATGCTGGAGCAAATAGGCAGGCATGCGGGCGTTGACTTGACCGTCTGGGTTAAAGGCGACCTTCAGGTTGACGAACACCATACGATTGAAGACACGGCCTTGGCTTTGGGCGAAGCTTTCAAAAAAGCTATTGGCAACAAAATTGGCATGGAACGCTACGGGTTTTGCCTTCCAATGGACGACTGTTTGGCAATGGCGGCAATCGACTTCGGAGGCCGTCCGTGGTTGGTTTGGGAAACAGAATTTAACCGCGAAAAAGTTGGCGACGTGCCTACGGAAATGTTCATGCACTTTTTCAAGTCATTTTCCGATGCGGCTTTGTGCAACCTGAACATAAAAGCAGAAGGGGAAAACGAGCATCACAAAATAGAAGCTATTTTTAAGGCATTTGCAAAATCAATAAAAATGGCAATCAAGCGAGATGTTTTTAACTTTGACCTGCCTTCCACAAAAGGGAAGCTATAGTAGAAACCCATTTAAACCGCAGAGAAAAGTAGGAAACCCAGATTGATTCGATAATGAAGGATAATGAAATAACAGAAATAATTATAGGATGTGCTATCAAAGTACATAAGAATCTGGGACCGGGTCTTCTTGAATCTGCATATCAGGAATGTCTGTTTTACGAATTGAAAAAAACTGGGCTGAAAGTTGAAAAAGAAAAACCTCTTCCTCTTATTTACGAGGATGTAAAACTTGAATGTGGCTATCGTTTGGATATTTTGGTAGAAAACCAAATAATAGTAGAGATAAAATCAGTTGAATGGTTAAATGATATTCATCTTGCACAAGTTTTAACTTATTTGAAATTGTTCAATACAAAAATTGGATTATTAATTAATTTTAATGTCCTTCAATTAACAAAAGGGCTTAAACGAGTTATAAACAAATACAAAAAATAATCTCAGGGAACTCTGGGGATACATCTCTGATATCTCTGTGGTTATATATGATTATGAAAACTATAAAACCGCTTCACGAAAAAAAGAACACGGCCATTTTGCTGATACATTGCCCCGACAAGCAAGGCATACTGGCGACCGTGACCGAATTTTTGAACAAGAACCATGGTAATATACTGTATCTCGACCAGCATGTTGACCGTCAGGAAAAGATTTTTTACATGCGGGTGGAATGGGAGCTTGAAAATTTTGCGATACCCAAAGAGAAGATCGGGGAATATTTCGACACCCTGATCGGGAAGCCGCTGGAGATGTATTGGCGGCTGTATTTTACCGACGAGGTCCCGCGCATGGCTTTGTTCGTGTCAAAAATGTCACATTGCCTGTTCGACATATTGGCCCGATACACCGCAGGCGAATGGGACGTGGAAATCCCGGTGATAGTGAGCAACCACGAAACATTAAGGCCGGTTGCGGAACGTTTCGGCATAGAGTTCCACTATTTCCCGATAACAAAAGACAACAAAGCAGAACAGGAAAAAGCCGAGTTTGAACTGCTTGAAAAAAACAACATCGATTTTGTTGTGTTGGCCAGGTATATGCAAATCCTTTCTGCCGATTTTGTCAGGAAATTCCCCAATAAGATAATAAACATACACCACTCGTTTTTGCCTGCTTTTGCCGGGGCAAAACCTTACCATGCGGCGCACGAGAGGGGCGTGAAAATTATCGGGGCCACAAGCCATTACGTAACTTCCGATTTGGATGCCGGGCCCATTATCGAACAAGATGTTACCCGTTGCAGCCATGTTGACACTATCCAGAAATTAATCCGCAAAGGGCGCGATCTGGAAAAAATCGTACTTTCGCAGGCTGTGTATAAACATTTGCAACGGAAAATACTTGTTTACCATAACCGGACAGTGGTGTTCAATTAATAAAGGGCAGGTCGCAGTTTGCAGGTTGCATTTAACGAGATAAGACAGCATATTATAAACCATAAAATAAAAAACTGACATTAAGATGCGAATTAAGATTTGGATGGCAGCAGTTATATTGAGTACTGCCTTTGGTTGCGCCGAACCCCCAAAAGGGATGGAACAGCCCGATCTGGCACAGTATGTAAATCCTTTGATAGGGACTGCAAAAACTACCACTATTGCCGGGCTACGCCATGGTGGGGGGACAGAGCACAACGCACAGGTACAGCCTTCCGTTACAGTACCTTTCGGAATGACCAACTGGACACCCCAAACTAATAATGTTGAAAATAAATGTAAATCGGCTTATTATTATAAAGATTCTATTATTACCGGATTTCGTGGCTCGCACTGGTTAAGCGGTTCTTGTGTACAGGAATATGGTTCGTTTGCCATAATGCCTGTTGCCGGCGCATTAGTATGTAACCCTGAGAAACGCGGTTCTGTTTTCTCGCATATAAACGAAACAGCTTCACCGTATTATTACAAAGTAGAACTTACTGATTATGATATTTCTGCTGAGATGACTGCAACTACCCGTTGTGGCTTATTGCAATTTACTTTTAAAAATGCAGGCTCTGCCCATTTAGCAATTAACCCAAACAGCGATGAAGGCGAAGGTTTTGTCCAGGTTAATCCCGAAAACAACGAGATTGTCGGATATAACCCTGTTCGCAGGATTTACCAGGGATGGGGGAAACCAGCCGGGTTTTCAGGCTATTTTGTCATGCAGGTTGAAAAAGCGGCAAGTAATTATGGAGTCTATTCCGGCGATGAAATAAAGGAAAAACAACTCTCGATCGAAAATGTCCCAAACCTGGGGGCATACTTTTCGTTCGATGTTAAAAAAGGTGAAGCCGTCCGTGTAAAAATAGGGACTTCATTTGTGGGCATTGAGCAGGCCAGGAATAACCTGGACGCAGAAATACCCAGTTTTGATTTTGACGGGACAAAACAAAATTTAAAAAAGGTTTGGACAGGCCTTCTTTCAAAAATTGAGGTGGAGGGAGAAAGCCATGACGACAAAGTGAAATTCTATACTTCAATGTATCACTGTTTCCAACAGCCTAGGGTTTATAACGATGTTGAAGGAACTTACCCCCGTTTTGACGGCAATGCGCAGATCGATACCGTTTGCAGCGGAAATTATTATTGTGACTTTTCGGTTTGGGATACCTACCGGGCACTGCATAGTTTGTACAACATACTTGTACCCGAAGAAAGTGCCGACATGGTACGTTCCCTGCTAACAATGGGCAAAGTTGGCGGTTGGATGCCAATTTTCCCGGCATGGAACAGTTACACCTCAGCAATGATTGGCGATCATGTGATCTCAATTGTTGCCGAAGCATATGTAAAAGGAGTGGTAGATTTAACTGAGGAAGACTATGAAATATTAAAGCACAATGCCAACGAAACCCCTGGTGATTTTGATGAATATGCTGACGGGAAAGGTAGGCGTGCCCTGCAGTCATACCTGAAATATGGGTATATACCGGTGGAAGATCCGGTGAAGGAGGCATTTCATAAGAAGGAGCAGGTTTCGCGTACCCTTGAATATGCTTATGATGATTTTGCCTTGGCGCAGGTTGCAAAAAAAATGGGAAAAACAGAAGATTATAATTATTATATGGGACGTGCAAAAAACTATAAGAATGTATTCGACCCCGAAGTAAATAACGTAAATGCCCGGCATGCAGACGGGAGTTTTGCAAAAGGTTTTACTCGCGGACAGCATACCCCGTACATCACCGAAGGTACGCCGTGGCAATATAATTGGTATGTGCCGCACGATGTAGAAGGGTTAATCGGATTGATGGGGGGACGGGACGCATTTAATGCCGACCTTGATAAATTTTTTGAAGTAGGACAATATTGGCACGGAAACGAACCAAGCCACCAAATCCCGTTTTTATATACATATTCTGGGCAGCCATGGAAAACCCAAAGGATTGTAAACAACACAATGAATGAAGAATACGGCACCGGTCCGGGCGGGTTAAGCGGAAATGATGATGCCGGGCAGATGTCGGCATGGTATGTATTTGGGGCACTTGGTTTTTACCCGGTCTGCCCAGTCTTGCCCGGATACCAGATTTGTGGGCCTAAGTTCAATAAGATCACAGTATGTTTAAATTCGGGCAAGAAATTGGAGATCAGTGCCCCCAGCTATTCAAAGGAAAATATTTACATCCAAAAGATAAAATTAAACGGAAAGGAATATCTATCAAATACCCTCGGGCATTTTGATTTTGTTAGCGGGGGAAAGCTTGATTTTGTGATGGGCGATCAGCCGAAAAAATAGTGGAATATGGCTCCCCTTTTTGTTAAAGGGAATGGCAATAGATCTATATAATCTGTTATTATTTTCCATGTCAGGTTAATAATCAACGTTATCAAATCGATTTTTTGTATGGCTGCTTTACAAAACCTGTCGGTATTGAAATTGTCTTAGAAATCTCTTTTATGGTATTACCCTGTTTATACAATCTAAATGCAAGGAACTCCATTGATTCTCCAATCTCAATGATATTCCTGTCAAGGTCATAAAACCTTATCACCCTTTGTTTCCATGGCTGCACCCTGGTTTTATGAACAAAATCTATCTTTTCTGCTATTAACTTCTTCTCAATTTCTAGTATGTCGTCATGTTCAAAATACAATTCGAAACTATTACTCCCATGTTTAATTTCTTTATTGTCAATCAGCTTTTTAAAATGTGCTTTTTCGTGAATTGCAAAATCACCTTCAAATGTAACATTCTCTCCGAAATCATATTTAACTTTCTGTCCTAATACGTTTTCATAGAAATCTCGTGATTTTTTTATGTCACTTACTGTAATTAAAGGGCAAATATATTTCATGTGCCTATGTTTTTTCCTTATAGCCTTGCAATTATGTCCCGTCAAATGCCAAACAACGCAAATATAAATTTATTGTATCTCCTAACAGCATTTTAACTATTGTCTTTGCTGAGGAAAAAAAACATTATCAATATTCCTGATAACCTACCATGCCCCTGAATTTTAACAGCAATAATTTTCTTTATCATTAAGCATGACAGACAGGTAGATGTACTCAATCACCTAAAATTTTATGATATACCTCAATATATTTTTCGGCCATTTTTCCCTTGCTGAAATTTTCTTCTGCCCATTTCCGGCAAAAAAAACGGTCAATACTGGGGATATCCTTTACCTTTTCCACAGCTTCATCGATTGAATTTACGAGGAAGCCGTTTTCCCCATCGACAATCAGTTCGGGCATTGAGCCTTTACTGAAAGCAATAACGGGCGTGCCGCAGAACATAGACTCTGCCACGCTCAACCCGAAGGGTTCGTTGAAATTTACAGGGTGGAGCAAGGCATAGGCATTTCGTAAAAGGGTGTCCCTTTTTTCTGGACCGGAACTTCCCACATAAACCACATTGTCGTTATCCAGGAATGGGGCTACTTTTTCGTCAAAGTATCCCTGGTCTTGTATGATGCCCGAAATAACAAGTTTCATTTTTGCCTTTTGGGCTGTCAGTATGGCTTCCAGTGTGCCTTTATCATGATGGATACGCCCAAAATACAAAAGGTAATCGCCTCTTTCCCCATTGAATGTAAACAGCTTGCTGTCTATACCGTTATAAACCGTTGCCACATACTTCAGTTCCGGGCTACGATCGGCATTGCTTATGGAAACGTAAGAGTTGATGTCGTTATATTTTTTAAAGACAGGAATGATCTTCGGTGACGAAAAGCCGTGTATGGTAGTGACCATGGGCGTATTTACCAACCGCGAATAGCTCAGTGGCAAAAAGTCGAAGTTGTTGTGGATGATATCGAATTTCGAAGCATTTTCCATAAGGTGGGCAATGTGAAGGCATTCGGCCACTTTGGGATCAACAGTTTTGTCCTCTTCGTAACCTTTGGGCACAATGCCTTCTAAACGGCCCCGGGTTGCTGAATCATTAGTTGCAAACAAGGTCACGTCAATGCCGTTTTCAACCAGGCCTTCGGCGATATTTGAGGCTACCTGTTCCCATGGGCCATAATGCCTAGGGGGTGTCCGCCATGCTACCGGTGATAAGATTGCTACTTTCATTTTTGTGCCATTTTTATTTCTGAGTTTTTCGTTGATAAAGATATTTACATGGCTTTTCTTGGATTGCACAAACACAAATCGACCAATTCGTCAATTTTGGCAGTTCCAGCACACATTACCGTATCTGCACCTCCCCAGTAGAGTTTTAAGGTACCATCATCTTCGGGGACGGCACCGCAGGTAAATACCACATTGTGGACATACCCGGTAATTTCGTAAGGTTCTTCCGGTTGAAGTATCCAGTTGTCGCTAACGCCGATAATTTCTGCTGGATTTTCCAAGCTGTGCAAGGCAACTCCAAGACGGTAAACGCTCCCGTCCATTGTGGGGAATACGCCATGATATATGTCCAACCAGCCTTTCCCTGTTTTTATTGGCGGCGCCCCCGGCCCTATTTTCATCTCGTCCCAGTGATATGGTTCCGGTTTCATAATGAGCCTGGAACCGCCCCAATAACGTAAATCTGGAGAGTAGCTAATCCACATCGACCATGGGCTGATTTCGGAGTGCGGCCTGTCGAGCCGGGCATACAGGCCGTTTATTTTCTCGGGGAAAATTACTACGTTCCTGTAATCGGCTTCGGTGATTAAAGCGAAACGTTCAATGGCCTTCCAGTCCTTGGTTTTGGCAAGGCCGATACGCACTCCGTGTTTTGAATAGGCTGAATAGGTGATAAGGTATTCCCCATCTATAAAAGTTATCCTTGGGTCTTCAACGCCGAAAGCCTCATATTCGGCAAAAGGCCCTTCCTGGGCAGGCGTAAGGAAAGGTTTGTTGTCAACGGCAAAGTCAAACCCGTCATTGCTACGGGCCAGCCCTAAGATGCTCCGCCCGTTATGCCTGTGCGAACGGAAAAGCATAACATATCCGCCATTGTATTTGGTAACTCCTGCATTATGTACTGTGGCTACTTCATATGGGACATCGTTTTTAGTTAGGATAGGGTTTTTATGATACCGGGTTACTAATGTCATTTGTTTTGGTTTTAAAGGTATAAATGTTCTTTTTCGTGAGCAGACAGAACAGCCAGATGGGAAATCCAGTAAGCCAGAGTACTTTCTGCTCCCTGGTTACGGTTGACCCCCCGGGATTCAAGCCCGTCGCAGCAACCTTGGGTTTCGTGGTCGAAAAGGGGCAAGCGCAGTGAATTTTCCCCCAGGAACCACAGGTAGCATTTAAACATTTTTTCTATGTATTTCCTGTCCTTTGTTACTTCAAAAACCTGGTGGTACAATACGATCATGGCCATCGTGTCGATTGATTGCTGGTCGTAATCGGGCATAATTTTCCCTTTTTCAAGCCAGCCTTTGTTCCCTATCGGGATGAAATAATCCCTTGCCATTGTTTTTGATTCGAGGAATGCGGTTGTGTCCATTGCAATTTGAAGCAGTTCCTCGCTGCCCGTTATTTCGTAGGCTGAAAATAACGCGCGTGGGATTATGGCATTGTCATAAGTCATTTTATCTTCAAACCATTTCCAGTTATTGTCGCTGTGCCTTTTATAACCTGAAATAATTATTTCCGTAAGCCGCCTCATTTGGGTTACCATGTCTTCATTGTTCGGTTCGGCTTTAAGGTAGTGGCAGATCCCTATGATTGTATTTGCTGCCCCCCTGACAGTTTCAACACGCCCAAAATGTTGTACCGACCTTGCAAATATTGCATGGCCTACCTGCCTGAACGAATCGTTTGGAGGGAACCGTAGCAGATATCCCAGTGCCCATATAGTCCTCCCAAATGAATCTTCCGAGCCATACTCGTCAAGAAATTGCCGGCTAAAGCTGAGGAAATTCCTGAAATTTCCGTTCTCCCGTTGCATATAATGGATAAAACTAAGGTATATCGGCATCAGGCGCAACACGTTTTTGTCTTTGTTCAACCTGTATGCTATTACACTCATAAGCAATGCCCTCGAATTGTCGTCGACACAGTATCCTTCTTTCAGGTTAGGTATACCGTATTTGGCATGTTGGACAATCCCCGTATCATCGGTCAGCCGTATTATATGTTCCATGTTTAGGGATGGCAATATCCCAATATCGATGGCGTGCATTTCGGTTTTCTCCCCTTTTTCCCAGTTGTTGCTTACATATTCGGCAAGGTTTAGGTACTGTTTGCCAATTTTTGGCCACCTGATTTTACCCCCGTAATCGTAAGCTTTTTTTTGTATCGATGCCAGTTTGCCTTTGTCTTCGAGCAATTCGAGCAGTATCACTGAAAGCTGTTCTGGATTTTTAAAGTCGAACAAACATCCGCGGCCATCATCAAGCAGCTCCTGTGCATGCCAGTAAGGGGTTGAAACCACGCTTGCCCCGGCACCAATGGCATATGAAAGTGTCCCGCTTGTAATCTGAGCTTCACTTAAATAGGGGGAAATGTATATGTCGCTCGCATTCAGGTATTCGAAAAGTTTTTCTTCGGAAGCAAATTCATTATTGAAATATACATTTTTATCTAGCCCCAGTTTCTTGACTAAGCGGAGTAAATAATTCCTGTATTCTTCCCCCGAACTCTTAAGCACGTTGGGATGGGTTGCACCTAACACGATGTACAGTATCTCGGGGTGTTTGGCAACAACCCTTGGCAGTGCTTTAATAACTGTTTCGATACCTTTATTGCGGCTTAACAAGCCAAAGGTAAATAAAACTTTATGGCTGGCCAGCCCGTGTTTTTGCTTTGCCTTTTTACGCGACATTTTGTTGAACTCCGGCACGCCGTGTTCTATAAGTACTATTTTTTCTTTGGGGATGTTGTAGATTTCGGTAAGGAAAATTATTGCACGTTTGCTCATTACCACAATACGTGCGGCTTTTTTCCCAATTTCTTCCACAACGGAACGCTGTATGTACGATGGGGATTTTAGCACTGTGTGGAAAGTAACGATCAAGGGGACTTCAAGGCGGTGGAGGAGCGGCAGGATAAAAACACCGTCGTCGCCGCCAAAAATGCCGAACTCATGTTCCAGCACACACACTTCGGCATCGCTGTAGTTAATAAACTTTGCAGCCTCAATATAATCGTGCTGATGGTTTTGCCGGACAACATGCTTTACTTCTGCCGGGTATCTGTAGAGTTGCCCGTCTTCGTTTATGGCCACTACAATTGCGTGCTTCGAAATTTTCCTGCTATCTGTATTTGATACGGTTGCCTTTAAAAGGTTATTTGTAAAAGTTCCGATACCACACTGGCGTGGGGGGTAAGTACTTATAAAAGCTATTTTCATTGGACGATGTTTTTTATAATTCTCCACAACACGCCATATGGCCGTTGTTTTTTTCTGCAATCTTGTTTGCACGGAAGAGATGGATGCTTGGATTTCGGTTATCATGGGAATTCCCATGTAAGTAAATAACAGAAAAACGGTATTGGTGCCAGCTAAAAAAATGGTATCCGCAGTGCTACTGGCGAATCCATGCCCCCAAACAAACAAAAGCCAATAGAATATAACATTTTTTTTTGAAAATGAACCAAAGCTTAGGGGTTAAATGTTGGTTAATACTTTTGATTTCTGTTCCAGCCAATGCTGCCTGTCAATGGGCATGGGCATAGTTTCAATCTCAAACAGCCTTTAATGCATCGCGCCTAAACTGACCCCCAATGACACATTGAAATAAAAATTACCCCCTTTAGAAATATCCTTGGACTGCAAAAAATAGTCGTACCCTATACTTGGCCTGACAAACAGGAACCCGTCAGGGGAATAGACATTCCGTTTTTCCCATTTATGTAAAAGCAGATCGCAGGAAGCCCCGATTCCGGGGCAAAATGTTCCTGTAAGGTTATTTTTTGGTTCAGAACTGTCGTCATAATCATCTGCCAAAGGTGATTGTGAATTAATTTCGTAACCGCCAATTATAACATAGGGGTAGAAATTAACTTTGTCGTTTGAATAAAACGATTTCCCAATTTTTAACCCATATTTAAGGCTGCTTACTTTGTCGCCTGCCGGATGTACCCAATCTTTATCTTTTACCGGCAGGTCGTTTTTCGAAACTTCGCGGCTCACGCTTCCCCCCATGAACAATGAAAGGTACATGCGGTTGATAAACCCGTCAACTTCAAAACTCATAACATGCATGTGGGAATCAAAGTTGTCGGTAATGTTACCATGTAAAAAGTCGTTCCCATAGCCCATGCAAATATTCATCCTTCCTGTAAAAGTAAGCTGCCTGAGTTCTTTTACGAAGTCGGTATATACTGAACCTGGGTTGTTTTTTACATATTCTTTCAACAATTTATTAAGGTCGGCGTAATTGTCGTTTAAGTAGTACCTGGCGTACAGCCTGATTACTTTTTTGTCGGCTTCGGCAAGGTTGCTTTTATCAAGGTCTTCTATTATAAAAGGCATTTCTGTTCCAAGGTACATATGTATCTGATCTGAAATTGAAACCATCTGGAGGGAGTGTACCTTCCCTTCTAAAAGAGAGTCCCAGTTTTTTGCGTTGAAAAGAAAAAGCTCGAAATTACGGTTGGCCAATGAAACCAATAACTCTTCGGCAGGATAAAGGATAATATATTTTTCGTCAACTGTTTCCTTTAAATAATTAAGAGTTGAAATGGCTCCTTTGTGATCGCCCGATACCGTTTTGCCAACGATCAGTTTCCTTCCGTTTTTTATAATGAGTTCAGTTGTGTCGGTAAAGGCAATTAATTCTTTTCTTAGTTCTTCTTGTGCGTAAACCGTGGAAGACGAAACAATTAGCGCAAAAATAAACAGGTATTTTTTCATGGGTACAATACGATCTGGATTTTATTTGATTGCCGAATTTAGCTGTTTTTTTTTGACTTAATCTCAGAGATCCCGGATTTTGCGCAATGTTAAGTTAATGTTGCCACCATTACTGCTTTTATTGTATGCAGCCGGTTTTCTGCCTGTTCAAAAACAATGGAAGCCGGGCTTTCAAAAACATCGTCGGTTACTTCCATGGCATCAATACCGAATTTTTGGTAAATATCCTCGCCAACTTTGGTTTCGCGGTTATGAAAAGCCGGCAAACAATGAAGGAATTTCACATCTGGGTTACCTGTAAGCCCCATAATTTTTTTGTTTACCTGGTAGGGCATGAGCAATTCGATACGCCCGGGCCAAACTTCCTGTGGCTCTCCCATCGATACCCACACATCGGTGTATAAGAAGTCGCAGCCTTTTACCGCTTCTTTTATGTCTTCGGTGATTATGATTTGCGCCCCTGTGGTTTTAGCAATATCCAAGCATTTTTTTTGAAGCCCTTCTGAAGGCTGGCAGTCTTTTGGGGCGGCTGCCCTAAAATCCATCCCCAGTTTTGCCGCACCAACCAATAACGAATTGCCCATGTTGTTACTTGCGTCGCCAAGGTAACATAATTTTATTTCGGAGAGTGGTTTGGCTGAATGTTCTTTCATCGTCAACAAATCGGCCAATATTTGCGTGGGGTGGAATTCATTGCTCAACCCGTTCCATACAGGGACACCTGCATATTTGGACAGCTCTTCAACAACATCCTGCCCAAAACCTCGGTACTCAATTGCATCATACATCCTGCCCAGTACACGCGCGGTATCTTTCATCGATTCTTTTTGCCCTATTTGCGAGCCTGTTGGCCCCAGGCAAGTTACATGTGCCCCCTGATCGTAGGCCGCCACTTCGAAGGCACAGCGGGTCCGTGTTGAGGATTTCTCGAAAATAAGAGCAATGTTTTTCCCACTTAACCTGCTGTCCTCTGTCTGGCTTTTTTTTGCATATTTCAAATCTTCTGCAAGTTCAAGCAGGTATTGTATCTCTTCGGTTTTAAAATCGAGTAATTTTAAAAAGCTCCGGTTTTCTAAATTAACTGCCATGTCAATATCTTTTTGGTCATTATGCCTGGTGTTGTTCATCCCTCATCGTTGTTTTTGAGACAAATTGCAACCCTGTTCCCATTAGAATATTTAGCCTTCAAATTTATGAAGAAAATATTGTCCGCTTACCTCCATTTTTTTAGTTAAATTTGCACTTTAATTAAAACAAATATTTTTGAAATGGCGGGAAAACGGAAAAAGCCAAAAAAGTCAACAAAAAAATCGGGAAAAACAAGCACTCCATTTTTTATGGATAGCAAATTTAAGTTTATTCTTGGAGTTTTGGTATGGCTTGTTGCCATTTATTTGTTGATTGCTTTTATCTCATTTCTATTTTTTGGTTCTGCAGATCAAAGCAAACTTGATTTGCCGTGGTCCAAACTGGTATTTGACTCCACAATAAAAGTGCAAAATAAAGCAGGGAAAACCGGTGCCTGGTTGTCCGAAGTTATTTTAAACCGGGGATTCGGGCTTGCTTCCTTTATATTTATATACCTGTTGTCCATTACCGGCCTCAAGATTTTAGGCAGGTACCGGGGGAGCTTCAGTAGAAGTTTCCTGTTCAGTTTTGTTTTTTTGGTATGGCTCTCGGTTACGTTTGGTTTTATTTTTATGAAAACCGATGGTGGATCGGCCATTTACCCGGGCGGGAAGTACGGTTTTGTGCTGAGTAACTGGCTATGCTCGCTTATAGGGACCGCAGGGTTGGTGTTGTTGTTGCTTGTTGTGGCCGTAATTATGTTCGTTGTACGTTTCGGAGATGCATTCGATTGGTTGAAAAAACGTATAAGGCTGCATGTAAAGGAAAAGAAAGAAAATAGGGTGCCCGCAGTTAGTGTGGACAATCAGCCAGAAGAGGTTATTGCCGATGATTCAATCTCCAAAGTTATTGAGGATGACGATATTGTAAAGGCAATTTTTGACCCCGATGCCAAAGACGATGATTTGCTCGAGATCGAAGTCGCACCAAAAGAGCCTGAGGTAGTGCCCGAGTTCAGGAGCGGCACAGGGGGCAACGGATTGGAATTAACAGTTAAAGAAACGGTTGAGGAAGAAGGAGGGGGTGAGATACAGTACGAAGAATTAGAGGAATACGACCCTACACTTGATTTGTCGGATTATAAATTCCCAACCCTTGACCTGCTCGAAGACCATAATTCCGGGAATGCGGAAGTAAGCAACGAGGAATTGATCTCGAATAAAAACAAAATTGTAGAAACACTTCGCCATTATAAAATTGAAATAACAAAAATACGTGCCACCATTGGGCCAACCATTACTTTATATGAGATTGTCCCTGCTCCGGGCATACGTATTGCAAAAATAAAAAACCTGGAAGACGATATTGCACTGAGCCTCGCTGCTTTGGGTATACGCATTATTGCCCCAATACCGGGGCGTGGGACTATTGGGATAGAAGTGCCAAACCAGAGGCCGGAAGTAGTTTCCATGCGTTCAATATTAAGTTCTAGGAAATTTCAGGAGAGTACGGCCGAACTTCCTGTTGCTTTGGGCAAAACCATTTCGAACGAAACGTATTTGTTCGATCTGGTAAAAATGCCCCACATACTGGTTGCCGGTGCCACCGGACAGGGGAAGTCGGTTGGCGTGAACGTTATTATTACTTCATTGCTTTACAAAAAACACCCGTCCCAACTGAAGTTTGTTTTTATCGACCCTAAAAAGGTGGAACTAAACCTTTATTCGGTATTAGAGAAATATTACCTGGCCAAACTTCCTGACGAAGAAGAACCAGTGATCACTGATATCCAGAAAGTGAAAAATACCCTTAATTCCATTAATGTTGAGATGGATCAACGGTACGATCTGCTAAAAGGGGCACACGCACGTAATGTGAAAGAATACAACAAAAAATTTATCAGCCGGAGGTTAAACCCAGAGAAAGGTCACCGGTATATGCCATACCTTGTGGTAATTATCGATGAATTTGCCGATTTGATCATGACTGCCGGCAAGGAAATTGAACTGCCTATTGCCAGGATTGCCCAGTTGGCGCGTGCAGTCGGGATACACATGGTAATTGCCACGCAACGGCCCTCAACAAATATAATCACAGGTGTGATAAAGGCCAATTTCCCGGCGCGGATTGCGTTCAAAGTGGCATCAATGATTGATTCGCGCACTATTTTGGACACCCCGGGCGCAAACCAGTTAATCGGGAAAGGCGACATGTTAATCGCATCGGGAAGCGGGCTTACACGTGTGCAATGTGCTTTTGTAGACACACCTGAAGTTGAGAAAGTTTGTTCTTATATTTCCGGGCAACGGTCTTATCCAACTGCATTCCTGTTGCCAGAGTATTTTGGAGATGACGAAGCCGGCCCTGGCGAGGTTGACTTAAACCACAAAGACGAACTTTTTGAAGATGCTGCCAGGGTGGTAGTTGTCAACCAGATGGGCTCGACATCAATGATACAACGCAAGTTCTCTATCGGCTATAACAGGGCAGGGCGTATAATGGATCAACTGGAAGCCGCAGGAGTTGTCGGAGCCAGCGAAGGGAGCAAGGCACGGCAGGTCCTTATCCAAGATGAGTACAGTTTGGAACAATTGTTGAACAGTTTAAGCTAAAATTTAAAAATGAAAAAATTATTTTTTGTAAGTATAACCCTAATTTCGTCTTTATTTGCATTTTCCCAGCAGGACGGCAAGGCAAAAAGCATCTTGGAGCAGGTAAGCAGCAAAACCCGTTCATATAAAACAATAGTAGCAGACTTTTCTTTTACCCTGGACAATGAGGAAATGGAAATCCATGAGGCAAACAATGGGACTATTCAGTTAAAAAACAATAAATATGTGGTTGAGCTGCCTGGCCCTGGCGTTAAAATTTATTCTGACGGGGAAACGCTTTGGAATTACATGAAAAGTGGCAACCAGGTTACGATTTCAAAAATCGATGGGGGAAGTGGCGATTTGATGGATCCTTCCTCTTTGTTTAGCATTTATGAAAAAGGGTTCCGCTCAAAATTTATTGAAGAAAAAAACGAGGGGGGGAAGAAGCTTTACATAATTGAGTTATACCCTGACGATGATTCACAGGACATTTCAAAAATAAGCCTGGCAATAAACAAGGCAAAAATGATGATTGAATCTGCAATACTTTTTGGTACAGATGGCAACCTATACGGGATTGTGGTACAAAGAATGGAACCCAACAAAGATTTGCCCGATTCCAATTTTGTGTTTAATGCTGATAGTTACGATGATATAGAAATCATCGATTTACGCTGATTTTTCATAAAAAACTGTGTACGGCAAGGGTATATGAATTTAATCCGAAACCCATTATGCACCCCTGGCATACCGGTCCTATTATTGATTTATGCCTAAAGTCTTCACGCTTTAAAGTATTGGAAATATGGACTTCTACAACCGGCGTAGTTACCCCGGCAATGGCATCGCGGATTGCTACCGAGGTATGCGTGTATGCCCCGGCATTCATGATAATCCCATCGTAACTGAACCCAAATTCGTGGATCTTGTCGATTAATTCCCCTTCTATATTAGACTGGAAATAATTGAAATGTATATCAGGAAATGACTTTTTTAATGTCTCGTAAAAAGCATCAAAATCTTTGTCGCCATAAATTGCCCTTTCCCTTTTTCCCAAAAGATTTAGATTTGGACCGTTGATTAACAATAATTTCATTTCGATTTTAATTTTTTTTATAGTAACTTTATATGTGATCAATCGTACTAATATCCAAATAATTAAAAATAGTACTGATTCTGTTTCAAAAATAAATAAAACGATTAATAAAATAAACAAACAATAAGGGATATGAAATGGGAGGACAGTAAAAAAGGGTACGAAAACTACCTTAGGCTTGAAAAATCGTTATCGCAAAATTCTGTTGCGGCATATATTAATGATATCAATAAGCTGATAGAGTTTTTAGAAAAAAACTATAAAAAATTGGCACCAGACAAGGTTAAACTTTCACATTTAAAAAGCTTTGTGGAATGGTTAAACGAACGTGGTGTAAGCCCACGGACACAGGCCCGTACTATTTCGGGCATAAAGTCGTTTTATAAATACCTTTTAATTGAAGGTAAGGTAACCAGCGACCCCACTGCATTGCTCGAATCTCCAAGAATAGGGAGGAAACTCCCCGATGTTTTGACCATGGAAGAGATTGATAAATTACTTGATGCCATTGACTTAAATAAAGCCGAAGGGCAACGCAACAAAGCAATGCTTGAAACTTTGTATAGTTGCGGGTTGAGGGTTTCGGAACTGGTAAATTTAAAGCTTACCAACCTGTTTTTCGACCAAGGTTTTATTAAAATTGAAGGGAAATCGGACAAAGAAAGGCTTGTGCCCGTAAGCAAAAGGGCTGTAGAGGAAATAAACAATTATTTGAATGATTACCGCAAGGGGCTGAAAGTTAGCGGAGACAGCGAGAATATCCTTTTCCTGAACAGGAGGGGCAAGAAGTTGAGCCGGGTGATGATTTTTACCATTATTAAGAACCTGTCAGATAAGATCGGGCTGGAAAAGAAAATTAGCCCGCACACGTTCAGGCACTCATTTGCCACACATTTGATCAATGGGGGCGCCGATTTGCGCGCGGTACAGGAAATGCTTGGGCACGAATCGATTTTAACGACAGAAATTTACACCCACCTGGACCGTGATTATTTGCAAAGCACTATAAGGCAGTTCCACCCGCGTTCATAAATCTGGGCAAAACATGTCTGCCAAAGCCTCCTGAAAAAGAAACCAAGGCTTGCGGGCAGGATACTGACCCCGGTAACGTTTCAAAACCGGGCAGGTTTATTGCCTTCAAGGAAATGGGGGCTTCACCTTCTGATAACAGGGATTTAAGCCATTGGACCCGACATCCCGGGTTGGTATATAAACAAACTGCCAGCATTGTTTATGGAGTTGCCAGCAGCTCAATACCTATCAGTGTTTGGTTTTACACAGAAACTTCATCCCATATAAACACATATTAGCATTGTATCTCTGCCTTTATTGGGTAATTTTGTGTGCAGAATGAATCGGCTCACATTGCAGTCCATACATCATTGTCCGGGTTGATGTCGGGCAGTTGTTTGTCTGGATCTATTACAACGGAAACGATAGGCTCTTCTGTCCGATATTTTAATGTATAAGTGCCGCCGCGTTGCCATATCTCAACAGGCAGCCTTACCCGCGACTTTTTCCCGCTTTGCCCTTCTATCTCAACAGTAACAGGCATTACCATTTGATTATTGTTTTGCAATACAATCAAGGCCTCTTTTTTTGTGCCTTTGTCTGCATATTTTACCTCTTTAACTTCTTGGTCAAGAGTCCATGTCTGGTAGAACCATGCATTCCAAAACCAGTTTAACTCTTCTCCCGATGCATTGTTCATTGTCCTGAAAAAATCTTCTGGGGAAGGGTGCTTAAAGGCCCAACTGTTTATATATGTCCTGAACGCATAATCAAAACGTTCGTGCCCTAAAATGTATTCCCGCAATATAACCAGCCCAAGCGCAGGTTTGTAATAGTTGATTTCATGCCTGTATTTTAATTGGCTCGCATCGGGATAAGTAATTATCCTCTCAGTTTCGGGGCTGACAAGGTACGGTACAATGTCGCGTGCCGGGTTTTTGCCTTTCGGGTTGTATTCGCCGTCCTGTTTGGGGCCGAACTCACAACCGTTAAAATCGTCCTGTGCATAAATATCAATAAAGGTGTTCATCCCTTCGTCCATGAAAGCATGTCGCCTTTCACTTGAGCCTACGATCATTGGGAACCAATTGTGCCCAAGCTCGTGTGCGGCAACAAAATACAATATCTTTGCCCTGTCGATCCCCATGCCGCAAAATACCAGCCCGGGGTATTCCATTCCCCCTATAGGCCCGCCAACATTAACGGCTACCGGGTAAGGGTACGGATACCATTTTTCCGAGAAATGTTCAATACTGTGTTTTACATATTCTGTTGAGCGATCCCAGGCATTTTTCCCCATGCTTTCGGTCGGGTAAAGCGACATTGCCAGTATGTTTTCCCCTTCGGGCATGTTTATTTTTGCTGCATCCCAGATAAAAGCCCTAGATGCTGCCCACGCCACATCGCGCGAGTTTTCCATGGCAAACCGCCATGTCAGCACCCCGCTTTTTACGGGTCTCGATCCTGGTGTCCCTACCTCTTCCGGCCTGATAACATAAATAGTTTTGTCGCTTTGGGCTGCTTTTTCCAATCGGGCCATTTGTTTTTTTGTCAATACTTCCTCAGGGTTTTGTAATTCCCCAGAACCACATATAACCATATCGTAAGGCACTGTAATGGCATAATCGAAATTGCCGTATTCACAATAAAATTCCCCTTTCCCTTGGTATGGCAAGGTATTCCACCCCCTGATATCATCGTAAACACACATCCTCGGATACCACTGGGCAAAATCGTAGACAGGCCCTTTTGACGTATTGTTTACCGCTAGGCGGAACTGTTTGTCGGTAATCTTAAAACTGTAACCGATATTGATAGCTATTTTTCCGCCCCCGTGAGACAAAGGCTTATCAAGCTTTATTTGCATGCGGGTGCCAAAGATCATATAATCAGCATTTTGGGATGTTTTTCCCTGGCTCACCTGGACTGAATGTATTTTGCTGTCGCTCACATTTTTTACGTTATTTGTATAAAAACCTACCGATTTGTCGGTAAATAAGTTTTGGTCGAGCTGTATCCATAAATAATCAAGATTGTCGGGGCTGTTGTTTGTATATGTTATGTTGCAAGTCCCGCTAAGTATATTTTTAAGAGTATCCAACGACACCGCGATGGAATAGTCAGCCCTGTTTTGCCAGTAATTCGCAGCAGGGGCACCGTTGGCACTACGGTATGGCGAAGCTATGTGGGACAAGAACAAGGGATCGAAAGCAATATGTTGGTCATACCTTTTGTCTGGTTGGGCAGCTATTTGAAAAGCTGATAAAACAAGAAATAAAATCCATGCAATTCCTGATCGAAAAAAATTCATCTGTTTGTATTTTTATTTATAATTAACCCCTAAAGTTATTAGTTATTCTTTGCAAGGAGTATGTACAAGTAATCATTTCTACAGGAAAACACATAAAAATAATCTTACTGTAATAAAAAATGTGATTGTTCTTACAAATATGTTGTGTGCCGTTAATAATCGCAACACAAAATATTGCCAGCAAAAAAGGGGATTCCCCTATAAAATTACATGAAATGAATAAAAACAAAACAAAAACTTTATTAATTTAGCAAAGAAGTATCTTTTATAGAGTCCAGTTACATGTATTCTGTAGGCTGTACCTTTTTATTAATAGGATGTGGTTTGCGGGGTTGACCTGAAAGGTTGTTCTTGACGGATGTGAAATTTCAACAACAAATTGGGCTTTAGGAGGTTACCATAAAACAAAACTTAATAAACATACAACTATGAAAAAAATTACAATCCTGTTTTTGCTAGTTATTTTATTTGTCGATTACGGTTATTCACAGAAAAAAATATGGGACGAAACGCCCGGGCAGAAAAAAGAACGCCTGGCATGGTGGACCGATGCCCGTTTCGGGATGTTCATCCATTGGGGGCTTTACGCACAGGCAGCCCGCCACGAGTGGGTGAAAAACCGTGAAAGGATGACAAACGAGGATTATCAGAAATACTTTGAGATTTTCAACCCCGACTTGTTCGAACCTGCCGAGTGGGCAAAAAAAGCCAAGGCTGCCGGGATGAAATATGCCGTCATCACATCGAAGCACCACGAAGGCTTTACCATGTTCGACTCAAAATACACCGACTATAAGGTGACCAACACCCCCTACGGTGAGGACATAATAAAGAAATGGACAGATGCTTTCAGGGCAGAAGGCTTGCGTATAGGTTTCTATTATTCGCTTATCGATTGGCACCACCCCGATTACACCATCGACAGGGTACACCCGCAACGTGCCCAAACAGAAGAAGAATATGGCAAATTGAACAAAGGGAAAGACATGGCAGTTTACCGCAAATACCTGAAAGACCAAGTAAGGGAAATCCTCACAAATTACGGGAAGATAGATATATTATGGCTTGATTTCTCTTTCCCCGGGGAATTTGGCAAAGGGCGTGATGACTGGGGATCGGAAGAACTCATAAAAATGGTACGGGAACTTCAGCCTGGCATTATCATCGATGACCGTGCCGACCTTCAAGATTATGCGGGAGGCTGGGACTTTATGACACCGGAACAGTACAAGGTTGACAAATGGCCTGAAATCGACGGGGAACGCATCCCTTGGGAAACATGCCAGACTTTTTCCGGTTCGTGGGGGTATTACCGCGACGAACATACATGGAAAGACAACAAACAGCTATTGGGATTGTTGATCGAATCGGTGAGCAAAGGCGGCAACTTGTTGTTAAACGTTGGCCCTACCGCCCGCGGTGTTTTTGACGAACGTGCCGACAAAGCCCTTGCAGGCATGGGCGAATGGATGAGATACAACAGCCGCTCTATTTATGGTTGCACCGAAGCCCCGGAAGGGTTCGAAACCCCGGAAAACACCTTGCTTACATATAACCCGGAAACAAACTGCCTATACATACACCTGCTTGATTACCCCTTGCAAAAGCTCAGGTTGCCGGGATATAAAGGGAAAGTAAAATACGCCCAGTTCTTGCACGATGCATCGGAAATAAAAATATCGGAACCCCGCAGCCACAACCGGGGCGGCGACGACCATGGCGAAGGCGATTTGGAACTAAGCCTGCCCGTGTCGAAACCCAACACCGAAATACCTGTTGTTGAAATATTCTTGGACTAAAGAAAAGATTCAAAATGGAACACATTACCAAACGAAGGGATTTTATCCGTGCCTCTGCCTTAACAGCGTTAGGGGCAGGACTGGCTTCTTCCTGTACTTCGCCGAACGGGGGAGATGTTGCAACGGGCCCCAAAAAAAGAAGTAACAAAATTGGTGTTTCTACTTATTCTTTCTGGCAATTTAACGGGCCTAAAGAAAATTCCCCAATAGAAGACTGTATAGAAAACGCAGCCCGCATGGGATTCGATGGCATAGAGTTTTTGCTTGTGCAAATGCAATCGGAAGAGAACAGCTATTTGCAAAAACTGAAACGGCAGGCTTTCCATGCAGGGCTTGACATAATGGGCTTCTCGACCCATCAGGGATTTGTTTTTCCAGAAAAAGAAAAACGTGATGCAGAGATACAAAAGACCATCCGCCAAATTGAACTCGCTTATCGGTTGGGCATACCCACTATGCGCTTAAATACCGGGCGTTGGGGCACAAGTGGGTCATTCGACGAGCTGATGGCAAACAAAGGGATCGAGCCAGTATTGGAAGGCTACACCGAGGACGATGGTTTTAAATGGGTAATTGATGCCATTGGGCAATGTGTGCCTGTTGCCGAAAAATGCGGGGTGGTACTGGGGCTTGAAAACCACTGGGGGCTGGGGCGTACAGCCAAAGGGGTGCTAAGGATAGTAAACGAAATAGCTTCTCCTTGGTTGCAGGTTACTTCCGACACCGGTAATTTTCTCGAAAACCAATACGGGCAACTGGAAATGATGGCGCCCCAAACTTTTTTGGTACAGGCTAAGACCTATTTCGGTGGTGGCAAATGGTATACCCTTGATATCGACTATCCGCGCGTGGCAGAAATATTCAGGAAAGCAGGTTACAGGGGTTATGTTTCTGTGGAATTCGAGGGGAAGGCCGACCCTATGCAAGCCGTCCCTAAAAGCCTGGAGATGATCAGGGAGGCATTTACTTGGCATGAATAAAAATTTAGTGGCCTTTTAACTTAAATACTTTTCAAAAGCCTCACGGTGTTTGTCGGTTATACGCGAGGGTTTCATTGTTTCCAGGTTGATAAAAAGCCCTTTTTGCCAAGCAGTGGCGCAAAGTTCGTTGCTTTCGTTGTAAAAACGGAACTCCAGTATAGCCGATGCATTGTTCAGCTTTGATACCCAGGTGTCGATACGGACTGAGTTATGTATAAAAAACGGTTTTTTATATTTAATGCCCGTTTCTGTTATAATTGGGACGATCCCTTCTTTTTGGGTTAAATCGGTTACTGGTATCCCTGTGGCTTCCAGTAGTTTAACCCTGCCGTTTTCCATCCACTGTATGTAGATAATATTATTGACATGCCCTACAATATCAATGTGGTAGGTGTAAATTTTTTCTTCGTAAACCAGTTTCTCCATTTTTCTTAAGATGTTCTATTTTTGTTTTTGCTTTTTGCCCCCTTTAAACCGTAGTTCGGAAAATTTTCGTTTCCCTTGTATAAAGAAATTCCACATGATGCTTTTGTTATATACCTCGTTATGGTTTTTTACAATAATATGTTCCTGTATTGCCTTCCTTTTCCTTATTAGTGCTGGGAGTTCCTTGTAAAAAGCCACGTGTGCTTTAAATACGGCCCATAATTCCCTGAAATTAAACCCGGCAATAAATTTTATTGCGGCAACGCCATCTAAAACCATGCGGGCAAAAAATATCCGTTTGAATTTGTCCTTCGGCAGGTTTTTGAACAGCATCCATAGGTTGTTCCTGAAATTCAGGTATATCTTTTTAGGGCTGCCGTATGAAAGGGTCCCGCCCCCCAGGTGAAAGACAACACTTTCTGGCTGGTACCAGACTTCGTACCCCAAACTTTTAATACGCCAGCATAAGTCAATCTCTTCCATGTGTGCCCAAAAGTCCCCGTCAAGGCCACCGGCTTTTTTAAAGGCTTCTGCCTTAATAAACATACATGCGCCGCTGGCCCAGAAAATAGGGGTGGCAACGTTATACTGCCCCGTGTCTGGTTCTGTCCGGTTCAAAATGCGGCCCCGGCAAAACGGATAGCCATATCGGTCGATAAAACCGCCACATGCTCCGGCATATTCAAACATGTGTTTTTCTTCGAAACTTAGGATTTTGGGCTGGACGGCAGCTATTTTTTTGTTGCCCTCAAAAAGCATAAGGCATTTGCTTATCCAGCCGGGCGTAACTTCGACATCGGAATTCAATAACACAAAAATATCGGCTTCCACCTGTTCCAATGCCCGGTTATAACCTTCGGCAAAGCCATAATTTCTTTGCAGGTCGATAATCTTTACCGAAGGGTAGTTCTTTTTAAGGTAAGGTATCGATCTGTCGGTTGAACCATTGTCTGCCAAGAATAACCCAATGTTTTCCCCAGCAGAGTATTTAATTACCGATGGCAGGAATTTGTCAAAAAGTTCAGCCCCGTTCCAGTTTAAGATAACAATTGCGGTTTTTTTATTTTGATCCATGTGGTAGGGCTAGGAGGTTAGGAGTTTGGCAATTGTTAGAGCCAGGTTTCTTTCCCCCATCCCTTCAAGTATGCCGGCAATTTTTACTGTTTTTTCAGTGTCTTCAGAATTTACCAAGACCTCAATTTCTTTTACCTTTTTGCCTGTCAATTCGTCTTGTAACAGTTCGTTTATTTTTTCTTTCTCTTTTTTATTTTCAGGTAAGCCCAAATTTTCCAGTTCTGCTACGGTTGCCCACATAATTTCATCGGCCTGCATCCGGACGGGATCTTTGTCTTTTGTTTTCCCGGCTGCGGCAGTATCTCGCAAACTCCAGCTCGAATAATCGTAGTGCAGTTCCTTGATCATTTTTATTTTGGTACTGTCTTTCCCGAAAATACGTTCCATAAAAATAATTGTATGGTTTTTCCATGCTTCCAGATCGAAATTTTTTTCATCGAGCCTGGCAATTTGTTTTTTCAAAAGGGCAATTTCTTTCTCTGCCATTGTTTGATTTGTTATTGTTGATTGCAAGGTACAAAATCTGGATAAAAACAGGGTTTTATTTAGCCTTAATAATTGTTGGTTATTTAGGCAATATGGCTTTTTTTAAGCCAGCTTAAAAAGTCTGCTCGCGGATTATATTTTTAGCCCCTCCATGATTTCGATATATTTTTCGATACCTGCAAAAATTTCACTTTTATAGATATATTCATCTGCAGTGTGTGAACGCGCCGAATCGCCCGGGCCCATTTTTATTGAAATGGACGGGATAATTGCTTGGTCGGATGTAGTAGGGGAGCCGTAGGTGTTTATCCCCATGCTTTTTACCCTTTGCACAAATGGATGGAGTTCGTTTATCCCGGAAGAGTTAAGCCGTAATGAACGCGGTTTGACTTCCGATTCAATCAAATCGTCTATTATGTGGAATGCTTCTTTGTTTGAATAATGTTCGTTGGTGCGTACATCGGCTACAAAATGGCAAACGTCAGGTACAACATTGTGCTGTGAGCCTGCTTCTATTTGGGTAACCGTAACCTTTACCTCGCCCAAAACATCAGAAACCCTTTTAAATTTGAAATCCCTTATTTTTTCAATGTCCCCTAGTGCTTTGTATATGGCATTTTCTCCTTCGTTGCGGGCTGCATGTCCCGATTTGCCGTATGCATAACAATCTAGTACCAGCAACCCCTTTTCGGCAATGGCAAGCTCCATGCAAGTAGGTTCGCCCACAATTGCAAACTCAACCGGGGCGATTTCAGGCAGGACTATTTCCAATCCGCGCCGCCCAGAGATCTCTTCCTCGGCAGTGGCTGCAAAAATTAGGTTGTAGGATAAGTCTTTGCGGTCATAGAAATGGACGAATGCAGCCAGCAACGAAACTAGCGGTCCACCTGCATCGTTACTCCCCAAACCAAAAAGTTTGTCGCCATTTGTAACAGGTGTAAACGGGTCGAGAGTGTAGCCTTTGGCAGGGCGAACGGTGTCAATATGGGAATTCAACAACACTGTCGGTTTTTCGGCACTAAAATATTTGCAGAAAGCCCAAGTGTTATTCTGCTTGGTTTTAAACGGGATTTCTTCGCGGGCTAAAAAGTCCCGCATAACCCCGGCAGCTTTTTCTTCCTCCTTGCTAATAGATGGTGTTGAGATAAGTAGTTTTAAAAGATCAATATATTTTTCCATATCATTGGATTTCTTTCCCGGCAGCAAAAATCGGAAAAAATTTTTATTTAAATCAATTTCTGTGGTTATTATACAGATTGGGGGCTGGCATTTTCATGACCCTAAGCAGGATTAGGTTTGCTATTTAACTCTTAACAAGGTAAATTTGCCCCATATATTAAAAGCTAAAAATACAGGGGTAATGAAAAAGCGCGTAACCACTATTGTCCTGTTTCTCCTAACCATTTGTCAACCAGTATTTTCGCACGATTGGCCTATGTGGCGGTACGGTTATAACCGTTCGGCATCAACGCCCGAGCAACTGGCAGGGCAGCTTTATTTGCAGTGGCAGGTTAATTACTCGCCCCGAAACCCGGTGTGGGACGATCCGCTAAACAGGAACCTGATGCATTATGACCGCTTGTTTGAACCTGTTGTTGCAGGTAACAAACTGTTTTTGGGCTTTAATGATCAGGACAAAGTAGTGGCACTGGATTTGGATTCCGGCGAAGAACTTTGGCATTTCTATGCCGATGGGCCGGTGCGCCTCCCGCTTGCAATAAATAAAAACAAAGTATATTTTACCGGAGACGATGGCAATATTTATTGCCTTGACTCAGAATCCGGAGAGTTGGTATGGAAACGGCTTTTAGCCCCGGCCGATAACAAGTTGCTGGGCAACAAACGTCTGATTTCTATGTGGCCGGCAAGGGGCGGCGTTGTCATAAAAGATGATATTGTATATACTGCGGCCAGCATATTCCCGCTTATGGGGACTTTTATTTATGCCCTCGATGCTGCTACCGGAAACATTATTTGGGACAATGAGGGTACTGGCAGCAAATACATCAAGCAACCGCATAATTCTCCCGCATTTGCCTATGTCGCGCCACAAGGTGCTTTTACTGTAAGCGGCGATAATTTGCTGGTAGCAGGGGGGCGTTCCGTCCCTGCCGCATTCGACCTGAAAACCGGAGATGAGGTGTATTACCACTTGGCTGCCAACCAGAAAAATGGCGGAGCATTTACCTGCGCAAACGATAAAGTGTTTTTTAACCACCTACGGAAAAGGCAGACCTGTATGTTCGATTCAAAGACTGGAGAAAGACTTATTGTTATTGCGGGAGAATATCCTGTAATAGATGGCGACAATATTTATTTTTCGGGGAAAAAAATACGGGCATCGTATTTGACCGACAGTTTGACTTTAGACACCTTATGGAGCATTGACGTTCCTGCAAAAAACGACCTCATAAAAGCCGGGGATTGCCTTTATGCTGCCGACAGCACTGGCGTTTATGCATTAAAGCTATCGGGCAAAAACAAACCTGAAGTTATATGGCACTTTCAATCAGACAAAAATATCGAACGCCTTATTGCTGCCAACCAAAAACTGGTTGCCGTAACAAGCGATGGCTCTATTATGGTTTTTGGCGACAAACCCGTTGAAACAGTTGCTGATTTGAGCAAATACAAATGCGACAAACCACTAACTGTAACCTCTGATATTATTGAAGAAACCTGTATAAAGGACGGTTACTGCCTTGTGCTTGGCGGAGATGACATTCAGGTGTTAAAAGACTTGGTTTATGGTTCTTCGCTCAGAATTGTGGTTTACGAAAAAAATCAGCAACGCATAAACTGGCTAAGGGAATATTTTGACAACGAAGGCGTTACGGCAGACAGGTTGAGTTTTCAGCATTTTGGTGACAAATTCCCCGAACTCCCAAAATATTTCTCATCGCTTACCGTAATAAACGACTTCGCTTATTTAAATAAAGGGCGTGAGGAATGGCTTGAAAAAGTATATGAATCGTCACGGCCCTATGGCGGAAAAATTATCGTGCAAGGGAAAAGGCGCAAGCGCAAGCAATTGATGCAGGCTTTTGATAAATTACAGTTGCCTGGGGCAGAAATTTATGCCGGGAAAGATTATTCACTTGTCACGAGGACAGGGGCATTGGAGGGGGCTTCGCCTTGGACGCATAATTATGGTGATATTGCCAACACTGTAAAATCTGACGACAAGCTGGTAAAAGCACCGCTTGGTATTCTGTGGTTTGGCGGCAATTCTAATCTGGACGTGCTTCCGCGCCACGGTCACGGTCCGGGCGAGCAGGTGATTGACGGACGTTTGATAATACAAGGAATAAACAGCGTTAGTGCGCGCGATGTTTATACCGGACAGGTGCTTTGGAAAAGGGAATTTGACGAACTGAAGGATGACAACTGGCTTGTGTATTTCGATGAAACCTATGACGAAGAAAACCCGCTAATCCCGAAATATAACCAGGTGCATTTGCCCGGTTCAAACGCAAGGGGTACAAACTATATCGCAACAAAAGAATACGTTTACCTAATCTTGGGCGACAAATGTAACGTTATGGACATCAACACTGGGGAAACGGTAAAGGTTTTTACCCCTGACAATGAGGTTGAAGGGAAACTGGGCTATATTGGCGTGTATAATGATTTGTTGATCCTTGGTAAAGGGTTTGCCGATTTTCCGGGGATGGAGAACGATTCGATGCGGATAAAAAATCATAGGTTTACCAATTATAACCTAACTGCAAGCAAAAAAATCATCGTCTTGGATCGTTTTTCCGGCGAAAAAATGTGGGATATTTCTTCAAACCATGGTTTTATACATAACTCCATTATTGCAGGTGACGGCAAAATTTTCTGCCTCGACAAGCTCCCGCAATATATTGAAACTAAAATGAAACGGAGGGGGCTTGATTTGCCCAAGGATTCACGGCTTTTGTACCTTGATGCACAAACCGGGGAGATCACAAAGGAGGAAACAAATGATGTTTTTGGCACATGGCTGGGATATTCCGATGAATATAAACTGCTTTTGCAAGCAACCCGCCCATCCCGCGACATGCTCCACGGGGAGGTTGGGGAGAGGATGATTACTTACGACCTACGGACAAATAAAAAAATATGGGACAGGGAGATGAAATATGCTAACCCGCCTATCATCCATAACGATAAGATTTATACCAACGGCGAAGGTTTTTACCTGCTTACCGGAGACCCGATAAAAGAAAAAGACCCTGTGACCGGAGAAGACCTGAAATGGAGTTTTAAGCGCGAATACGGGTGCGGCATTGTCGCTGCCAGCGAACACCTTTTGACCTTCCGCTCTGCCTCGGCGGGCTTTGTTAACCTCGATGAGTTTGAAGGCACGGGCAGCCTCGGAGGGTGGAAAGCAAGTTGCTCTACAAACCTTATCCCTGCCGATGGAGTGCTAAATTCGCCCGATTATACCAGGACATGCCAGTGCGCTTACCAAAACCAAACCTCATTGGCATTGATCAACATGCCGTGGATGACTTACTGGACCAACAGCAACTACCAGTGGGACGGGAAGCCAATCCGGCAGTTGGGATTGAACTTAAATGCCCCGGGCGACAGGAGCGCAGACGACAATGTCTTGTGGTTCGAATTTCCCGAAGTGGCAGGCAATCCCTCAGGAATCCCAATAAAAATAGACACTTCTGGGTATCGCCTGATCAGAAAAGAACCGATAAGCATTTCTTCCGGCCAAACGCCATGGGTGAGCGCAAGTGCAATCGCAGGTATCCGGTCTGTCGAAATTACTTTGAGCAACGATGAATTTGCCACAGAATCATCTTATACCGTGAAGCTGTATTTTGCTGAATTGGAGGACATAAAACCGGGCGAACGCTCCTTTGACATCAAAATACAAGGAGAAAAGGTTTGCGAAAATTTCGATATTGTTAAAAAAGCCGGGACGCTTAACAAAGAGGTGGTTGTTTCGTATGAATGCATAAAGGCAGGGAAAACTATGAAGATAGATCTTGTCCCGGAAACGGGTAACACCTTGATTTCGGGCATAGAATTATCCCAGGAACAAATGGCAGAAAAATGAAACATTCATGGTTTAAAGTATTGATGGTGGCCGCGCTTTTGAGCTTGGCTTGTACGACCAAAGTGTCGGAATGGATCCTGTTGAACGAAACGGCAGAAAAATACGTGCTTGTTTACTTCCATTCACAGCCTTTGTCGGAAACCGAAAAATTAGAGCAAAATGAACTAAAAGAACGGATAAAGGATGCCAATATCCTTTTTGCCACAGAAAAAAGAGGTGATGTAAATGAAGCACATTATGCCCTTTATTCCAGAAACGAATTGATTGCCGAATTTAAAGATATAAATGCGCTGGACAAATTGGTCAGTTCACCGCTACGGAAAGAAGTCGTACATGAAATAAAAAGCGGGAAACTTTGTGTGATGCTCTACCTAAAAACAGGTGACACGTTGAAAGATTCAATGGGCTTGGAGGCGATAAACCAAACTTTGAAAAAATCTCCGTTCGGGAACATAATAACAGTTGTTGGACTCGACAGAAAGAGCGAGGAAGAAAAGTTTTTTGTGTCGATGTTATTGGGCGTAGAGGACGATTTGAAATACATAAACGAACCCATGCTGTTTGGCATTTTTGGGCGTTTCAGGGCATTGGAGCCGCTTTTGGCAAAAGGGATTTCAGAAGAAAACATAAACCTGATGATAGATTTCCTTACTGCCGATTGCAGTTGCCTGATAAAAGACAACTTGCCCGGGAAAAGCATATTGGTTGGCGAAAACTGGGAAAAGCCCCAGCCTGCCCTGGCCAATGCGATACTTGATGCCAACCCCGAACTTATACACAAATAATGCAAAGCGGCACAATTGCATACGATTCCCTGGAATCAAGGCCTTTGCCCAAGTGGCTAATTGATCAGAGGGACGGGTTGAACACTTACCAACCGCCAAAAATGGAAATGAAAAAAGACTATTCTTTGCAGGTTTCTATCTTTGTTACTGTATTTGTCATATTATCGATTATTGTCATCCTGACTGTCAGGGTAATGAGGAAAAACAAAAAAACAAATTAATATGAACCCGATCAAACTTGTATTTAAAGAGCTTTTTTTCCGCAAGGCAAACTCATTGGTGATTTTGCTGACAGTTATTGCCGCCAGCACGGTTTCCGTTGCTATTTATACCTTGAGCAAGGCAAGCGAGAACGAAACGCGAAAAATAATGAGGGAGCAGGGTTTGAACCTCTACCTGTTTCCCAAAGGCACTAACCTGATTGATTTTTACACGGTCAACAATTTACCTACATTCCCCGAAAATTATATTGAGACCCTTGCAGAATCGAAATACCTTGATGCCGTGAGGCACCTGACGGGCATTTTGCAGTTGAAGTACCCTGATTGGGCCGATCCGAACGGCTCGAAGCACCAGATACTGGTAATGGGCTACAAAGACGAAGCTGTGCAGCGTTTCCTGTCGAGGCAGCAAACAATGGGCTTCGATGTCGAGAAAGGCACGGTGCATGTCGGTTCACTTTTGTCGGTGAACATACCGGAAGGGGAGACATTTAAAATTGTCGGCAAAGACGGCAAGGAGCATGAATTTAAGATTTCCCAAAGGCTGGAAGAGGGTAGGGGGATGCTCGACCAAGGGGTTGCCTTCAATCTGGCAGACTTGCAGCAAATAATGGATATGGAAGGGGAAATCAACAAAATAGAGGCACTTGGCTGCGTGTGCCACGATGGGCGTGTGAAAAATGCCCGCAAGCAGGTGCAAAATATTTTCCCTGACTTGGAGGTCACGGAAATTAGCAGCATTGCCAATGCCCGCGAACAGCAACGGGCAATGATGAACAAATACGGCTCTTTCATAATCCCGTTCATAATAATTATTTCTATGCTTATCTCCGGATTGTTGTTTTATTCGAACGTTAACGGCCGGAAATATGAAATGGGGATTTTGAAAGCTTTGGGTAAAAGCAATTCCCACATAATTTTTATTGTTTTGCTTAAAGCTTTTGTGCTTGGGCTTGTTGGAAGTGTCGTGGGCTTTTTGTTGGGAAGCGTTATTGCCTTATATTTCGGGAAAGAAATATTTTTGTTCACTGCCGGTTCAATAAAACCGCTTTGGACATTGTTTGTTTGCAGCTTGCTCGTTTTTCCTGTCCTTTGGATGCTGTCGAGTTGGATCCCGGCTCTTTTGGCAACTCAGGTCGATGCTGCAAAAACACTTAGTCAGGAATAAAAAATATCAGACCCAATGTTGGAATTAATAGATATTACCAAAATATACGTTAAAGGAGGGCAGGAATTTCCTGCGCTCGATCATGTTTCGCTAAAAGTAGGAGAAGGTGAGTTTGTTGCCGTAGTAGGGGCAAGTGGTTCAGGAAAATCAACTTTGCTTCATGTAATAGGTGGATTGAACCGACAGGATTCAGGACAGGTATTATACCGAGGGACAGAATTATATAAAATGAAATCCAATGATTTGAACTTGTACCGCAAACAAAATATAGGTTTTGTTTTCCAGCAATTCCACCTTGTGCCTTACCTTACTGTTTTTGAGAATGTTGAAATTGCCGGACAGGGGCAAAACGGGCAGGATATTAATGAACTGCTTGAAAAATGTTCGCTTTTGCCATTAAAAGATAAATATCCCTCGGAATTAAGCGTGGGCGAAAAGCAGCGAACTGCTTTTGTGAGGGCAATTATTTCAAAGCCCGAAATTTTGCTGGCAGACGAACCAACTGGCAACCTCGACCCGGAGAACAGTGAAATTATTATGTCGTTAATCCAGGAATACAACAATAATGGGGGGACGGTGCTTTTGGTGTCGCACGAAAAAGAAACCGCACAATACGCTTCCCGCACAATTGCCCTCAGGGCTGGGCAAATCGTTTCGGATACATTTAAATAAAAAAATACAATTACTTTACAACTATGAAAATCCGTTTTACATTCATTTTTATTATCATTTACTTGATAAGCGTCCAAGTATATTCTCAAAAAACATCAACAATTAAAGGCAAAATCTTCAACAGCAAAAGCAACGATGCCATAACAAATGCCAACGTAGCAGTGGCAAATTCAAACAAAGGGACCAGCTCCGACAGGAAAGGTTTCTTTGAACTGCGTATAGCCGAGGGAAAATATAAGCTCAGGGTTAGTTCTGTCGGTTTTGAAAGCCGGGAAATAAGCTTAGATGTTGTTTCTGGCGACAACGATTTTTTGGAAGTAGGGCTTCAGCCACTAAGCAAGGAGATTGAAAAAGTTGACGTGTTGGGCAATTTCCCGATACAGGGCAGGGATACTTCAATCAACAAAGTTGCATTGTCGATATTGCCTGCGATAACTACTGTAAGCAAGGTTGACATTGAAAAGCAGGGGGCTGTAACCTTGTCGGATGCGCTCAAATATGTCCCCGGAGGATGGACCGAAACCAGGGGCAGGAAATCGAAACAGTTTTTTTCCGTCAGGGGGCAAAAATATCCTTACCCCGATTATTCGATTGATGGTGTTTGGCAAAAAGAATTTGAGGAAACAGCCTATTTCCTTTCTGCCCTCGACATCGAATCTGTTGAAATCGTGCGTTCCAGCAACGCATTGGCAAAAGGCTTGTCGGGCCTGACCGGGGTAATTGAAGTAAAAACGAAAAAACCGGAAAAAGAAACAGTTTCGCTGCTGGCAAAATATGGCGAAAACAACAATTATGTTACCAGCTTGCAATACGGGAACAAAATAAAAGAGCTTTCGTTCAACACGTCTGCTTCCTTCTTTGGAACTGATGGTATCCCCGACAGGAACGGTAAGGAAAGGATCTCTAATTTCCATGGGAACATGGACTGGGACATAAGCAAAAATTTGAGTTTGAAAGCTGGTGTCACATATATTTCGGGCATGAGGGAGTTTGTGGCTATTGTTGACCCCGGCCTTTCAAAATTAGCAACAAGGGAAGAAAAATTTGACCCGGTACATACTTGGGTTACTTACGCAAAGCTTAGTTATAAAGGCAACGATGGCTCACAGACCGACTTGCAAGCCAATTATTCTTATCGCGATGCCAATTACCAAAATTATAATTTGAAAAACGAAACCACTTCAACCCACCACGACAAAGACAGTGAATTTGGACTGAACATTTTGCACAGTCGCCCACTCAGCACAACCAATACCTTGCGAGTAGGGGCATTGTACAACCATTGGGTTGCGCCCGACGGGAAACGTTATTATGCAGGCCGCCGTTGCGATGTGCATACTTGGTCGGGCGTAATAACCGATGAGCAAAAATTTGGGAGTTTGTTGTTGGATGCCGGATTCCGTTTGATTGGAGGGCATATTGACGAATGGGGCGGTTTTGGCATTGAGGGGAGCAGTTCCGGCTTTAGCAGTGTCGCTTCTATTGTTGACGAGGCATCGCCCATAGAATGGCAATCGACCTTCGGGGGGAGTTATGTTTTGTCGAAAGCCACATCCTTACATTATAATTTTTCGGGAGGTTCTGTTGCGCCCCGCAAAGGCAGCCTGAACGCTGACGGTGAAACGCCCGGCAACGAAACACGTTTCCAGCACGAGTTGGGATTCCGTTATAAATGCAGCAAAAATAATGAATTTACGGCCAGTGCCTTTTATGCCAAAAGGAACGATGCCATCGGCCTCAGCGGCGAAACCGTGGTTGCCGACAATGACGACATTGTTGAATTGTACGAAAACATCGACAAGAACACCTTGGGCGTGGAACTGGCAACCAAGCTGAACATTCCCGTGTTGTACAGCTCAGTTTTTGCCAATGCCGTATTCATGAAAAACCAAGAGAAAGAAGATGGCGATATGGTCGAGGACAAAGAGCTGCCCCAAACAATTTTAAATGCGGGCGTGCAATATGAACATTCGGGGATAGATGCCAATTTGTTTGTCCATTACACAGGCAAATACCACAACAACCGTTTTGTGAACACAACATGGGTGGAAGAAAATGGCGATTATCCGTTGGGAGACTATTTGTTGCTCGACTTTACTGGTGGCTATACTTTTTCAGGGAAATTACCCGTTAGGTTGTTTGTTGAAGTAAAGAACATTTTGGACGACAAATATGAATCAGTAGCCTGTTACCCCGATGCGGGAAGGTTGTTTATGGTTGGTGTTAAATTGAGTTATTGATAGAAGGTGGAGAAAAAAGATTTTGAAATATTGGAAGGACTTAGGGCTGGGGATTCAAAATCTTTTGATCTTCTTTTTGATCATTATTACGATAAACTTTGCAATTACGTTGCCTCCATAATCCGCGATAACGATATTGCCGAAGATATTGTCCAGGATCTGTTTGCAAACCTTTGGGTAAACCGTAAAAAAAATACGGTCAAGTCGTCTTTCAGCTCTTACCTGTTCCGTTCGGCCTATAATGCCAGTCTTGATTACCTGAAACAGTTAAATGTAAAAAGCCGTTACCAGGCTGGTATTTTGGAACAGCTCCCTTCTTTCCACGATAGCATGGAGTTTATGGAACTGCTAGAAGCACTGGAAGAAAGTATTGAACAATTGCCTGAGCAATGCAGGGCTATTTTTAAACTTAGCCGTTTTGAAAGCCTTAAATATAGGGAAATAGCACAAAAACTTTCTGTTTCCGAAAATACTGTAGACACACAAATCCGCAGGGCTTTAAAAAAGCTTAGGGAAGATTTTAAGGACTATCTTATCTCGGCAGTTGCCTTTATTGTTGCCATTTTGCAATGAAAAAGGGACAGGTTACAGGTTATAAATGGAACATATTTTAACTTTTTGTGGATCAGTGCACGATGTGACAAGATCAGTTCCATAGCGGTATTTTTTCCAAGTGTACCGTCCTTAAAAAGATGGCTTTTCCCATACAATGTTTATAACATAATTGGGATTTTTGGTTATAAATTCCGGTAAAATGTTATTACTTTGGGTTTTTTAGAAGGATAAATTCCAAATATTTATTCACTTGAAGAATGATAATAAATACGTGTCGGCTTTAAAGCTTGGTGACGAAAAAGTTTTTAAGCTAATTATGGAGCATAGGTATGCAAGGCTGTTCAACTTTGCAAGAGCTTACCTGAACAACGATGAAAATGCCAGGGAAGTACTTCAGGATGTTTTTATGCAATTGTGGGAGTACCGTAAAAAATTGGCTGACAATACTTCTTTAGATGCTTATTTGTTTACATTAACACGTAATCATTGCATTGACTTGATTAGGAGGGAGAAATTACTCCTTCAATACCGTACCGATAAAAAAGAGGAGTATATTCAACTATCGGAGAGTTTCAGGGCTTTATCTGCCCCGTTCCTAGACGATATATTCACAAAAGAATTCCAAACAGAAATTGACGATACCGTCCGCTTATTACCTGAACAATGCCGCAAAGTATTCTTGTTGAGCCGTAAAGATGGGCTAAAAAACAAGGAAATAAGTGAATTCCTTCAACTTTCGCCCAAAACAGTTGAGAGCCACCTCACAAAAGCATTAAAAACCATAAGGGAGGCTTTACATAAAAAATTCCCAAGTTCTTTTAACTTTTTTTTATTTTTTTTAGATCTTGCCCATAATGCAAACATGCCCTCACCGGCTGGCGATGTGCCTGATTTTGAGATAGAACTTTCCTGCCAGCCGTAGGATATGGTTTTTCTTATTCAAGACTTCCTGAGCATGGAATAAAAAAAATGAGTTTTTGGCTCAGGGTATCCTCACCTTTGTTCGTTGTAATTATACATAAATTAAAAGGATGACAGAGGAATTATTGTTCAAGTATATATCAGGCCAGGCTTGTGAAAAGGAAATAGGCGCCGTCAGGGAATGGAGTTCTATGTCAGGCCAGCGGGAACAGGAATTATGGGACCTGAAAAATATTTGGGTTTTGACAGGTCTCGAAAATGCAGTCAACGAACAGGAGAAGGAAAAAGAAATCCGGAAAATAATGATCCTGATCCGCAAGATAAATAAAAGGGACAGGGAAATTAAATTAAGGTCCGCAGGGTTACGATATGCTGCATTGGCATTATTCTTAATTGGCCTGTCTGGTACAATTGGTTATTTTATTTCAAACTCTCAAAGAGATATTTTTCCGGACAGGGTGTTTACCGAAATTATTGCCCCGAACGGGGAACGTTCAAATGTAATCTTACCAGACGGCTCTTCGGTCAGCCTGAATGCCGGATCCACTTTAAAATTCCCAGCATCGTTTATATCCCAAACAAGGGAAGTAATTTTGAATGGCGAAGCATTTTTCCGGGTCAAACACGATTGTTCACATCCATTTGTCGTAAAAACCGGCAACTTGAAAATTGAAGTGCTGGGTACTACCTTTAATGTTAGCAATTATCTTGGCGATTCATTGATAACAACCTTCCTTGAAAAAGGGAAAGTACAGGTTTACCTTGAAGGCCGCAATATAGTATTAAAACCCAGTGAAGTTTTAGAGTACAACAAAGTCACCGGGGAGTCTTCGAAATTGGCAGTTGCCGATGGCCATCTGACTGACTGGACCAGGGGGCTCTTAACCGTAAAAGGGGAAACAATAGAAGAATTGGCAAAAATACTGGAAAGAAAATTCGATGTTCAAATAATTTTTGGTGACGAAGAGGTTAAAGGGCATGTTTATACTGGTTCGATAAAAGACGATGATATAAATATTGTACTTGAAGCCCTCGGATATGCCTCATCGCTTGAGTATAAGCGGGAAAACGAGGTGATATTCTTATTCTCGAAATAAACAGACCGGAAAATATTGGCTGTATTTCCCGGTCGTAAAAATAAATTAATGTGCCTTGAAAACGTGCAAAGTAGTAAAGGCACAATGTTTAACTTATAAATTACAAATTTATGAAAAAAAAACAGAAATGTGGCTTCCCTGGATTATCCAGGAAGTTCAAAAAAGTATTATTAATCATGAAATGTATGCTCTTGTTTATGCTATTAAGTGTTTTGAGTAGCACAGCTTCTGTTTATTCTCAAAACAAACGCTTTAGTTTGAAAGAGAAAAGTATAACAATCAAAGAAATTTTTGAAAAAATTGAAGAACAGAGCCAGTTCCGTTTTTTTTACGAAGAAGGCAAGTTAAATGTACTTGTGCGCAAAAACGTTAATTTCCAGGACAATACTATTGATGAGGTGCTGGATAACCTGTTTGACAAGTCGGAAGTTGATTATAAAATACTTGAAAACGATTTCATTGTACTTAGGGCAACCCCCGAAGGGCAATATAATTATTCAAGCCAGGGACAACAAAATAAAAAAGTTTCGGGCAAAGCAACCGACTCTTCTGGGCAACCGTTGCCAGGCGTAACCGTTATGGTGAAAGGGACAACAAATGGGACTGTAACCAATATTGCGGGGGAATATTCGCTTGCCAATATCCCCGGAGATGCCACATTGGTGTTTTCTTTCGTGGGGATGAGGACGCAGGAAGTGGTGGTTGGCAACCAAGCGAAGATAAATGTGGTGATGGAAGAAGATGCAATTGGCATTGAAGAGGTTGTTGCCGTTGGTTATGGCACACAAAAGAAAGCCAACCTGACAGGTGCTGTTGGGGTTGCTAATTCCGAACGGTTGGAAAACAGGACTATTACAGCTCTGGGGCAAGGGCTTCAGGGGGTTATCCCAGGGTTAAATATTACTTACAAATCAGGAGACCCTAACGAAGGTGCCGATTTTAATATCAGGGGCTATGAATCAATAAATGGGGGAGAGCCCCTTATCCTTGTGGATGGTGTCCCAATGGATGTGGAAAAGGTTAACCCGAATGATATTAAGTCTGTATCGGTGCTTAAAGATGCATCTTCCGCAGCAATATACGGGGCAAGGGCTGCTTTTGGGGTGGTACTGGTTGAAACCAAAAAAGGACAGGTGGGGAAAGCCAATATTAGCCTTTCTGCACAAATGTCGTTTCAAGAAGCGATATTCCCAGGCTATGAGCCAATGCCAAACAGTCAGGCAGGGACTGCAAGAAAAATCATGAACGATGCCTATAACCTAACAACGGGAAAAGACTTATTGCCTGAAGCTGTTATTGATGCAGCATTAGAATATCAGGGAAAAAGCAACCCCACAGTTGACGAATCTTGGTTTTATTATGAGAATTACCTCTACCCAATGGAGAACACTTATATGAAAGACTTGGCAATGAACGATTTTTCGCCTCAGCAGCAATACGACTTTAGTATCAGCGGGGCAAGCGAAAAGGCATCTTATTATGTTTCGTTAGGGGTTATCAATAAAGAAGGTTTTTTTAAATATGGGAATGAGGATTATGAGAGGTACAATGTGCTGTCAAAAATAGATTTCCAGGTGACAGATTGGCTAAACCTTGAAGAAAAAATCGCATTTACTTCAGTACAGAACAACAATCCTCATACATACCATGCACAGTGGTACTATCAGTGTATTGCAAAGCACTTTTGGTCGCCCCATACCTTTCCTGACTTAGAGTATTATGCTGAACCCGGAGACCATGATAAATGGGCGCCTTTTATCGGGATGCACCTAGATAACCGGAACCCCTTGCCTTTTTTGAAAAATGGGGGAAGGGACACCAGTACAGATAATGACATATGGTTGACGCAGGCAGTAAATATAACCCCTATGAAAGGTCTAAAAATAAGGGGGGATTTTTCGTACCGGTATTATTGGAGCGATGGAGAAGAAGTTCAATCTGAGGTGGATGTGCTGAGGGGGTTTCACGGTTTTGAAATGGATGATGCGAACGACTTTGTTTACACGGGGCGAAGCGCTACCGACTGGATCGAAAGTAATTATACAAAAAATACTTATTATGTTTTTAATACATTTGCCGAATATACCCGGGATGATATAGGGGAACATTATATCAAAGCCTTGGTAGGCTTTAACCAAGAATATGGTAATTACCACAGTGTTACAACAACGGCATATGACCTTGTTGCCCCGAATATCCATTCATTAACTTCCACAACAGGGGCTAAAACAAATTCTGACACAAAGAATGAAGTCATGCTACGGGGCATGTTTTACCGCTTGAATTATTCGTATAAAGACAAATATCTTTTTGAAGCCAATGGCCGCTACGATGGGACTTCGCGTTTCCCAAGGGAAGACCGCTTTGGGTTTTTCCCCTCATTCTCGGTGGGCTGGCGGTTGTCAGAAGAAGCATTTATGTCGCCTACAAAAAATTGGCTGGACAACCTCAAAATCAGGGCTTCTTACGGACAGCTTGGAAACCAGAGCGTTGGCTCATATTATCCATACATTTCTTCAATGGTGTCGAATACTTCAACTCTCTTGCTCAACGGTTCTGGTAACCTTACCAATTATATCTCCCCTGGGGGATTGGTCAGCAGTTCTTTAACTTGGGAAACCGTGGTGAGCAAAAATATTGGCATTGATTTAACCACGCTAGACAGGAGGTTGGATGTAACTTTCGACTATTTTATCAGGGATACAAAGGACATGCTAATGGAAAAAGAATATCCCGGGGTACTCGGGGCATCTGCCCCCAGCGAGAATGCAGCCGATTTAAAAAATACGGGCTGGGAGCTTGCAGTCACCTGGCGGGATAAAATATCTAACGATTTGTCTTATCGGATAAATCTTTCATTGTCTGATTACCAAACAGAAATAACAAAATATGAGAACCCAACAGGTGCTATTGGCGATTATTATGTTGGGAAAAAGGTTGGCGAAATATGGGGGTATAAAACCATTGGTTTGTTTCAATCCGATGATGAACTTTCAGGTGCAGCAGACCAATCGCAGCTTGGGGCTAACTGGCGTTTGGGAGATGTACATTATGCAGACCTTGACAATAGCGGGGGGATTTCAACTGGTTCGAACACCTTGGGCGATACCGGTGACCGTATAAGGATCGGTAATTCTACCCCAAGGTATGCGTTTGGCATAAACACGAGTGTAAAATACAAAAGGTTTTCTCTTGATCTGTTCGCACAGGGGCTATTAAAGAGGGATTGGTATCCGTCACGTAGTAATTTCTTGAGGTTCTGGCCTTTCAAATCAATGTCTATGGAGCAATGGTGGATTGACGATGCATGGTCAGAAGAAAATCCAGGTGGGTATTTCCCTAGGATACAATATGCTTATTCCGACAACAAAAACACACATGCCCAAACCCGTTACTTGCAGAATGCTGCTTATATCAGGTTGAAAAATGTAACCTTGACGTATGATATCCCAGTGAAATTTGTTACAAACGCCCAGGTGTACCTTAACGGGACCAATTTATGGGAAGCTTCGGGTATGTATAAAACACTGGATCCTGAATACTCTACTGACCTGACCCCAAGATACATGTTCCACAGATCGTTTTCCATTGGGGTAAAAGTGACATTATAAGTAAACTAAAAACAGATAAAAATGAAAAAAATACTAATATGCTTATTATTTCTTGCAACAACCCTTGTGTGTTGCAATGACGATGCTATGGATTTGTACCCCTTGACCTCAATATCAAACGAAACGTACTGGAATACTGAAACCGACCTTCAGGTTTATAACAATATCTTCTACAACTATGCCAAGTCAAGTTCAATGCGCTTGCTTAATGGTAATCAAGAAGGGGCAAGCAGGTGTGGACAATACTCATTGGATGGAATGACCGACAATGAGGTAAGGGATTTGTCCCGTAACCCAGAACATACAAGGATAAGGGCAGGGCAAATATATGCTGAGTCAAATCCCATTTCGTTTGGGTGGAATGATAATTGCTTCAATTTTGTACGTGCAATCAATATCGGCCTTGCAAACTACGACAATGCCGACCTTGCCGAATCGATCATCAACCAATATAAAGCTGAAGCCCGTTTGTTCAGGGCATGGGTAGTTGCCGACAAGGTATCGCTTTATGGAGATTATCCCTGGATTGCTAAAGAGTTGAACATAGATTCAGAAGAATTATATGACGAACGCACCCCGCGTGCAACAGTAATGGACAATGTGTTGGCAGACCTGGATTTTGCCTGCGAAAACCTTCCTGGCGACTGGGGCGATGGCAATGCGCCCGGAAGGCTTAACCGTTGGTGCGCACTGCTTATCAAATCGCGTATTTGCCTGTTTGAAGGTACCTGGCGGAAATATCACGCAGATGGCGACAATGTGGACGCATGGCTTCAGGAAGCAGCCGATGCCGCAAAAGAATTGATAGAAGACGGCCCTTATATGCTATACTCAACAGGCGATACTGAGCATGATTATAATGCCATTTTTCAAATGAGTGACTTGACCGGGGTTGATGAGGTAATGTACTGGAGAAGGTACGAACAAGGTTTAGTGGTAAACTCTTGGCAGATATATTATTATTTGTCATGTGCAACAAAAAGCGCAGTAGAAGACTACCTATGTACCGATGGCTTGCCAATTGCACTCTCAGGATTGTACAAGGGCGATGAAGTATATGAAAATATTTTTGAAAACAGGGATCCCCGTTTAAGGCAAACCATTTTACATCCCGATGATGTTGATTATTATGAATATAACGGAGGATTGAACATCCCTAGGTTACCTGGAATAAATAGCGATTGGGCTTCTAATACAGGCTACCACCAAATTAAGAATGTTAACCAGGAGCAAAATGTTTATTTTCATGATGGGTATTATCCATGTGTTATCTTAAGGTTTGCAGAGGCTTTGCTTAATTATGCTGAAGCAAAAGCTGAATTGGGTACGCTGGCCCAGTCAGACCTCGATATTAGTATCAATAAACTTAGGGACAGGGTTGGGATGCCCCATATGGACATTGATAATATACCAGTCGACCCTTGTTATACCAGCGATGGCGTTTCCCCTCTGATCGTTGAAATCCGTAGGGAAAGAAGGGTTGAACTCTTTGCCGAAGGGTTTCGTTTCGATGATTTAAGAAGATGGAAACAAGGGGCAAAAATGACAAAAAAAGACTATGGCATGCGCTGGGACGAAACCAACAGGAACAGGTTCGATCCGGACGGGGCATGTTCCTTGGGATATGAGACGTTTGGAGAAACGGGTGTCGAATATATATGCCCTAACAAAGGCGGGGATTTTGAAAATCCTGTTTTTGAGGATAAGCATTACTTATGGCCAATCCCGGTTTCTGCACGGTCAGAAAATACGAACTTAGGACAAAACCCCGGTTGGGAGTAAACCCCGGAAATGTCCCTAAGTAAAGCAGGCAGGCGGAAAACCTGCAAATAATACTGAATGTATTTTATTAGGGTTAGTAACTTACGGATTAAATTTTTGTTCCTTTGGGCTTATGTAATCCGTAAGTTACCATATAATAATAAATAAAACTTATGAATAGATGTAATGGCAATTATTTTACAAACAGAAAGTGACAAATGGCTAACCAGCGTTTTACATAAAGAAGTATATGAAAAAGACAGGGGCATAATAGAAAATCCATACACATGAAAATTAAATTGTTTGCGATAATAGGATTGTTAAGTATAGTGAACTTTGCTTGTCAGGATAATGATAATGCTAATAAACCAATCCGTTCCATTGAGAAGTACAGGGAACTGCGCGCCAAAAAGTTAAACAGGCCCAGGACATTGATCCACAACAATGATGGATGTGATGTGCTTTATTTTCCCATGAATGAAAAATATACGGTGAAGAACCTAATGGATAAACGAACTGCCGGCCTGATAGGTACTGGTGTAAGTACAATATCATTTTGCCCTACCGCATCGGGCTTTGGCAATTACACCCACAATACAAAAGCAGGGGAGCTACTGCTCAAGCATGGTTTTGAGTTCGGGCTTAATGAAGGTAAAAGGAATATTACCTCAGAAATGATTGCAGAAGGGACTGACCCGTTACAGGCAAATATAGATTTTGCAAGGGACAATAATTTTGAAATATTCTGGTCGAACCGTATGAACGATACGCATGATGCGGCCCACCGGGCAGATAAACCTTTTTACCTGTGGACAAAGTTCAAGGAAGACAACCCCCAATATTTGTTTGGGAGTATTGGCGAAAGGTTGCCAAACGGACGGTGGAGCTCGCTTGATTTTGCACAAGGGGAGGTCCGTGAGCGTTGCGTGAGCTTTTTCAAAGAAATTTGTGGCAATTACGATGTAGATGGTGTTGAGCTTGATTTTATGAGGCACTTCGAACTGTTTAAAACGGTTGGGCATGGAGGTGTGGCCAGCCAGGAACAGTGTGATATCCTAACCGATATGGTTAGGGAAATCAGGACTGCTACAGAAGAAGAAGGCATGAAAAGGGGAAATCCAATCTTAGTCTTGGTCCGGGTGCCCACATCTCCCGGGTATGCCAAAAAGGCCGGCGCCGACATTCAAAAGTGGATTGACGAAGGCTTGGTTGACATTGTAGTGGGTTCCTGCTATTTCCGTTTAGATTTTTGGGAGAACTTTGCCAGCCTGGGTAAAAACAAAAATGTTAAAATGTATGCAGGGCTTAGTGAGTCGCGTGTACGGAACGAACACCCGCTGTTGGTGAGGCAGCAAAATGCCGTGTTCCGTGCCAGGGCTGCCGCCGCTTGGGAAGCCGGGCTAGATGGGATATATTCGTTTAACGAATATAACACACGTGTTAAATATCTTTCAGAAATAGACAGCCCTGGCAAGCTCAAGAATACAAACAATTTGTATTTTGTTACTTATCGCGATTACACGGCAGGTAGGTACCTGAACGGGGGGGACGATTTTTTTAAGATGCCCAGGTTGTCTCCAACCTCAGATAAAACATGGCTGTCATTATCGCAATCTCCATTTGACTTTGATATAGAAATAGGGGACGAACCGGTTGGGGCAGATGTGTTTGCAACCATATATGCAGAAAACATACAACCTGGAAAATTAAAGGTAAAAATAAACGGTACTGCTGCCCAGTTTGATAAAACTGATGGGAACGGCCTTTATATATTTAAAGTAAAGCAGTCGGGCATCAAACCGGGCATCAATAAATATTATATAGAATATTCAGGAGATGAGAAAAACGGCCAGGTATTAAAAGATGCCGCCATATTCTTTTGCCGTGACAGAAATGATTTGGAAATGAGGGAATTAATGCAGATGTGCCAATAAACGCATGGATAGGCACAAAAGGGGGTGCGGTTTTATGTTTTTTATGCATAACAAATAACACAGATGAAAAATATAAGGAATTTATTTACTTTTTTTGCATGTATCTTTATTTTATGTTGGCAATGTCGTTTAGTAAAAGGGCAAATAATTGACCACCTGTCAAATATCCCGGAGATTTCTTCAATACAAGAGCATGTCCTTATCCAGGGAAATACACATCCAGGCTTATGGCTTAGTGGTGGGGTTGCATTTATACCCGGCAGGTATCCAAGAGACTTTCATTTTTTCTTTGTTGAGACCGATCGGGAAGGAGGGGATTCAATGCAAAAAAAATATCATTTTACAGCGGCAGTTCCTCCCAAAGGCGATAAAGGATTTTCAAACTGGCGGGATTCTTGGGAGGAGGCACCTTTCCCCCTTGCCTTGCAAGATAGGGAAAATGAAGAGGGTTACAGGTTTGTCCCTTCTTTTAACTGGAAGTATCATGAAGAAAGCGGAAAAGTAATAGGGTTTGGCCATTTATTGCGCCACAAGGGAGAAAGTCTGTCCAATCACCTAGAGTACCTTTCAATAACATATTCTGTATACGATCCGGTTATGCAGGCATTTATGAGATGGGATTCGTTTAACATTGAAATTGAAGGTAAACAAGCTCCATGTGCAGCTTATGGCCAACGTGTTGATTTGCCCAATGGTGATATTCTTATGCCTTTTTCCACAATAAAAAAACTAGAAGGGTGGAACTCTATCCGTTGGTGCGGTTCGGCAAGGTGCAGGTTTGATGGTGAAAAAATAATAGTTGTAGAGATCGGCAATCTTGTAACACACCCTGTGCCACGGGGGTTTGTTGAACCGAGCATGGCAGAATACAACGGCACATTCTATATGACACTTCGGGCACAAGATGGCCATTCTTATGTTGCTACAAGCAAAAACGGGTTGGCCTGGGGGAAAACTGTACCGTGGAGTTGGGACAATGGTGAAGCAATAGCTATGGAGCAGACAATGACAAAATTTATTAGCCGTCCGGATGGACTGTTTTTAGTTTATACCCGTGTTACCAATGACAATAATAATGTATTTCGGAACAGGGCGCCTTTGTTTATTGCCAAGATTGACACTGAAAACCTTTGTCTTATGCAAAAAACGGAAAGCATTGTTTTAGGGAACAATGGTTTTCCATTAGGCAATTTTTCTGTAAGTAGTGTAAAACCCGATGAAACATGGATCATCTCACAGGAGTGGGATCGTAACGGACAGGTTATTGATTGTAACAATCTCTTAGGCCGCATACTTTGGGGGAAAAATTAGTTGCAATATTTAGTAGGACTCAGGCTAATAGGATAAAAGGACAATAATAAAGATTATACCCCATGATGTTGTGTGAAGTATTGGTGATGAAAGATAATTTTAATATTTTTAACATGAGAATGGAAAATAATCTAAAAATAACGCATATCCTTCTTATTATATGTAACTTATTTATTTTTGCATCGTGTGGGGATATTAGAAATAAAGACAATAACACAGGCACAGCTAAAAAGCATATATGTAAGGTTACTAAGGAGGTTTATGTAGAAAACGCTCAACCAAGGCAGGCTCCTTGGGTATCAATTAGCTCTTTGAAAAATTCACCGCAAAGGGTCGAAATGAGATCCATAATGCAGTCCAGTGACTGGAGTGAGTCTTTGGTAAAACGAACATCAGAGGACAATGGCCGCACATGGTCTGATTGGGAACCTGAGCCATCACAGGAACAAACCAGAGGGCAATATACCTTAAGTGGAGGGGCATTCCAAGGGGCTGTTACCTACGCCCCTAGCTCTGGCAACCTTATCAAACTATCTTTTCAACGTATCTTCAAAGGAAAGCCCCAAGTGGCTTTAAAGAAAATGTGGAAAGGGGAAAGGTTATTTTGGGATCATGGTTTTTATCAGCTTTCCCCAGATAACGGAACTACCTGGGGGGAAGCCAGGCTGTTAAAATATGAGAAAGGGGAGGATTTTGATCCCTGTCATTGGGAAAAACAAGATTATTTGCAAACTAATCAGATGTATATAGGGAATGTCATTTCTTTAAAAAACGGAAAGGTTATAATAAGTGCAACAATCCCTGTACCGTACCGCGATGAAGAAGATATGGGATACCCCTCATTCTTCCCAAACGATTTTTATAGGGATGGCTGTGTGTCCGGGGCCATGTGCTTTATTGGAACGTGGAATAAAGAAAAGATGGATTACTGCTGGGAAAAGTCAAATGCTGTCTTTTTGCCCAGGAAAATTTCAACGCGCGGTTTAACAGAACTGGACCTGAGTGAGTTGGGTGATGGAAATTTGTTGCTAATAATGCGTGGATCAAACGCCGGGCTTGATAGCCTGGAGTCTCCTGGCAGGAAATGGTATTCTGTATCAAAAGACGGAGGGCATACATGGGGCACTGTTAAAGATATGCGTTATGACGATGGCGGACAATTTTATTCATCTGCAACCATTTCAAAAACAATTAGAAGCACTAAAACCGGCAAGCTGTATTGGGTAGGCAACATTAACAATGTGCCACCCAAAGGGAATTTGCCAAGGTATCCCTTGCAAATTGTTGAAATAGACGAACAGGGACCATCGTTTAAGAAGAATACCCTGACGGTGATCGATGACCGTGATCCTGATAGGGATTCGGAACACCTGCAACTCTCAAATTTTTCATTGCTGGAAAACAGTGAGACGTTAAACCTTGAAATTTATCTAACAAGGATTGGTGAAAATGGTGGAGGGGATGACAGATGGACCGCAAGTGCCTATAAGTACACCCTTGAAATGTTATAAATTAGCCTAATGAATATTTTAACAAGTATTTAATGAAACGATGGGACATCTTTTTAATCGTATTTTCCTTCTTTTTTACAACAATACTGTTTTCCTGTAATCCTTCTGCAAAGAAGGATAAAAGCATTCACACCCTAAAGGAATACCGTGAAATGCGCCAGGAGAAGCTCAGCCAGCCACGTCCGCTTATACATAACAACGATGGTTGCGACACTTATCTTTACCCTTCTGAGCGGGAATTCTCCATTCCAAATTTTCTGGATTATCGTTCAGCTGGGCTTGTAGGCTCTGATGTAAGTACAATTTCGTACTGTACCATAAGCTCTTCATTTGGCCAGTTTACGCACAATACCAAGGTCGGTGAATTTTTAACGATACAACATAACCGCCCCGGGCGAAAAAATGTTGTGCCGGAATTTGTAAAACTGGGGACCGACCCGTTGGAAGTAACCAGTGAGTTTGCACATGGGAATGGGTTCGAGTTTTTTTGGTCAAACCGTATCAACGATACCCACGATTCTGGGCACCGGCCCGACAAACCTTATGAAAGGTGGTCGGAATTAAAACAGGCACATCCCGAATATCTTATGGGGACAGTGGGCGAAAAGTTGCCACATGCCCGCTGGAGCGCGGTTGACTTTTCGTACCAGGAAATACGTGATTTATGCGTACAATATTATACCGAAGTATGTGAAAATTATGATGTAGATGGCATTGAACTGGATTTCTTCAGGCACCTGTATTTATTTGGCAGTGTGGCAAGGGGGGAAATTGCCTCTCTCGAACAACTTGAAATGATGACCGATATGCTTGCCAAAATAAGGGAAATGAACGAAACGGTGGGGATGAAGAAAGGCAAACCTATCCTGGTACTTGTAAGGGTTCCTGATTCTAAAGAATATTGCAGGGGGATTGGTATCGACATAGAAAACTGGATGGCAAAAGGATTGGTAGATATTGTTGCCGGTAGCGGATATTTCAGGTTAAATTACTGGAAAGATCTTGCCAGCTTGGGCGAAAACAACAATGTAAAAATGTATGCCGGGCTTAGCGAATCGCGCGTAAAGGGAGAACACCCATTCCTTGTAAGGCAGCAAAATGCCGTATTCCGTGCCAGGGCTTCGGCCGCATGGGAAGCAGGCATTGACGGTTTGTATATATTCAACGAATATGACACACGTGCCAAATACCTGTCTGAAATAGGCAGCCCCGATAAACTAAAAAATACAAACAACTTGTATTTTGTTACTTATCGTGACTACACGGCAGGCAGCTACCTGAACGGGGGCGATAATTTTTCAAAAATGCCCAGGTTATCGCCGACCTCACAAAACACATGGCATTCGTTTGCCGCAGCACCATTGGTTTTTGATATTGAGTTAGGTGAAGAATTGGCTATGGCAGATGTTTTTGCTGCCATATATGCAGAAAATGTCCAGCCAGGGGAATTAACAGTGAAAATTAACGGGGGCATTGGCCAATTCCATAAAACAGACGGGAACGGGCTTTATATATTTAAAATAAACCAATCGGCAACTAAACCTGGTGTCAATCAATTATCTGTCGGATATAGGGGGAAGGTAAAAGATGGACAGGTATTAAAAGATGCCGCCATGTTTTTCTGCCGAGACAAGAACGATTTGGAAATGAAAGGGTTGGTGGCAATGTGCCAATAATTGCACAAAAGGATTCGCTACCCCCTGTTTTATAAATCAATAACAAGTATTATGAAAAATAAAAAAATAATTTTTTCAACTATATCCATAATAATAATCTCTTCTTTTTTTGTTTGTTTCCCGTTATTGGGGCGTGCGCAGTATGGGTATGCCCAACCGGTAAAGGCCGGGGTTCCCGGAGAATCTCCTTTTTGGAACACTTATGCCAAAAGGTTCATGTATGCCCCTGCATTCGATTTTAAACTTATTGAAAAAGCTACTTTCTATAGGTTTACGGCTACTTCGCTTGCAACAAACGAGGAATTTGTTTTTGATGCTGAAGTACCATGGGCATCTCTTGCCCCCATTTGGGAAGGGCTGCCTGTTGGGCAAATAGCATTGGCCGTAGAAGGGCACGATGACAGGGGACAGATATTCGGGCTTTCAGGAACCCGTGTTTTTTATAGGGCTGCGGGATATAACGGACCTTATGCAAAACAAGTAAAAGGTTATGGGGAGAGTGCAAAGCAGGCATTAGGTTATATTTTTAACCTTAAGCCAATCCAGACATGGCTGGATGCACGTTTGGACACATCATATTTTTTATATTGCTATCCTTCAAAAATAATAGGGGCAGTAGTTGAAAGCATGTTGCTTTATTCAGGCATGGTTACGGGTGGCGACAAACAGGAAGCCATAACTATTGCCAGGAATGCTGCCGATTTTTTAATTGAAATAAGCGAACCAGAAGGGAATCCTTATGAATACTTCCCCCCAACTTACTACAAGGATTATAAAACATTGAATAAAGGTTTGTTTACCCGCGCCAAAGAGTACCAGGGGCAATTAATGATGACATACCCCGCCAATGTTGCCGATATTTATTTAAGCCTCTTTGATGCAACAAAAGACCAAAAATATTTTGATGCTGCCGTGAAAATAGCTGATACTTATTTGAAAACACAATTATCATCAGGTACATGGCTGCTAAAAGCTTGGATGGATACGGGCAAGCCTGTAAATGAAAATGTTTGCCTGCCTGTTTCGCAGATATTGTTATTCGACCGTTTGGAAAGGCAATACCATATAACCGGCTATAAAGCTGCAAGGGACAAGGCATTTCAATGGGTCATGAACAACCCTGTAAAAGATTTTAACTGGGAAGGGCAATTCGAAGACATTCCCCCGGTAGATAAATATGCCAATTTGAGCGGAAGCTGGGCTATGGATTTTGCATCGTATTTATTGGACCATTCTGCCCGGCAAGAATATATCTCTCTGGCAGAAGAAATCCTTAGATATGTAGAAGACCAGTTTGTGGTTTGGGAAAAACCGTTGCCAAAAAAAGAATATTCGACAGAGACATGGTGCAACCCTTGTGTTTTGGAACAATATCGTTACTATACACCTGTAGGGGCTTCGGCTACAAGGGCAATGGTGGCATTCCAAAAAGCATATATCGCCACGGGGAAAGAAATTTACAGCAAAAAGGCAAAGGAGTTTGCCAATAACCTGACTAAAATCCAGGATGCAGAAACCGGACAATATTATACGTGGTGGGACACGGACCCAAAACATAAAATTATCGGATGGTTTAACTGTGCAACAGAGGATATTAAAGCAATATTGGAGTTTAATAAATTGATTGGTAAAATGCCAAAAAATAATGATTTAGAGTATTTTGATGGTTATTCGTTTCAGGTCAGGGGCAAATACCACCAGGAAAAAAATTACAAAAGGCTTCCTGCTGAATACGAAGGGATTGTCAGGCCTGCTGTTTGGGATTTAAGTACGAGCTCATCGGGGATATCTATTTGGTTTCGGACAAATTCCCCTGCTATTGGAGCCAAATGGGAATTGTTCAAAGACAAAGAAATGGCCAATATGACCAAGATAGGTTCCAGTGGCATAGACCTGTATTGTTATGTGGATGGAAAATGGCAGTACGTTAATTCGGGCGCCCCTAAAGGTGTAGAGAATGAGAAATTACTGATTTCAGACATGGATACTGCCTATAAAGATTTTCTGATCAACCTCCCGCTTTATAACGGGGTGGGTAAATTTGAAATTGGAATAGTCAAAGGTTATTCTGTAATGAAAAGCGAAATGGGCAACAACGGGAAGGGGCCAATTGTTTTTTATGGGACCAGCATTACCCAAGGCGCAAGTGCATCACGTCCTGGAATGGCTTACCCGTCAATCATATCAAGGAACCTAAATATTGAAACTATAAACCTGGGTTTTAGCGGGAACGGGAAGTTTGAAGAGGCAGTAGGGCAGGCATTATGCGAAACCGGTGCTGGCTTGATTGTGTTGGACTGTACGCCAAATTCATCACCCGGACTAATACGGGAGAATGCGTTAAAATTGTTACTTCAAATACGGGAATGTATGCCTAATGTGCCTATTTTGTTGGTAGAAAGTATTATGCGGGAATTTGCCCATTTTAAAAAATCAGGGGCAACGGTGTTTGGGGGCAAAAAATATATCGAATCGCAGAACAGCGAATTAAGAGCTACTTATGACAAAGCTAGGTCAATGGGTGTAGAAAAACTGTATTACCTGGAGTCTGAGGGTTTTATCGGCTCCGACCATGAAGCTACAACTGATGGGTCGCATTTGTCGGATTTGGGCATGGTGCGCATCGCCGATAAAATTCAAAATAAAATAATTGAAATATTAGGGCTAGAGTAGGAATGGTTGAAAAAATGGGAGATGGCTGATTAAATAAATATCTTCAATAATAGGATATTGGTATGGTTTATAATAGTTACTTTAAATTAATGTATTTTAGGGAAATAAAAATTATTGCTACAACAATTTTCATTTTGTGCTTTTTTGATGCCATGTCTGGTGAAAAAGGTAATGCCTTGCCCGAAATGGTTTCGGAAATAGAAGTGCATTATGGCGACCCCGATCCTATAAATAATTTTACCACAGCTTCCTTCGAAGCAATCACAAATGATATGTTTAACTCTTGCGACACCCTATGGCTAAGGTTGACAATAGATAACCGTTTGGCAAAAGACACTGAGTATTTTATCCATTTCAACAATGCGCTTAAAGGAGTCAGGCTTTTTGAACCCGAAGGCAACGGGAGATATACCGAAAGGGTAAGCGGTGCTTCGGTTCCTGAAAAAAACAGGAGCGTTGGCCTGATTATCAAGGACAAAGTGCCGTTCCATATTACATCGTCAGAAGAAACCGTGGTTTATTTGAGGCTTGAGAGAAAACCAAACAAACCGTTATATCTCCGCAACCTTAAAATAGTTTCTATTGAAGGGTTCATAAGGTATTCGTCAAATACTTTTTTAATCCAGGCATTTTTTGTGGGTATAGTATTTATTTTGTGCTTTTTCAACCTTATCCTTTTTTTCCTGAACCACGACAAGCTGCACCTTTATTATTTTTTATATGCATTTGTAACCAGTGTTTATTTCCTCTTTTATTTTGGGATACTAGAGACGTTCGTCTTTAGCAATTTGCCCAAAACCAACACTTACTTTTTTTTCAGCGTATTGGTGGGGCAGGCTTTGTATTGTTTGTTCTTGATGCATGCTTTGAAAAATGAAAAAATAGGTCATTGGAGGAGGATACTTAAGAGCGTTACCATATTAAACATTGCGGCTGCTTTTTTAGCTCCTTTCTTGTCATCGTTAGATTATGACACCGGGGTAAACATAAGCGATGTTTGTTCTATGTTAAACGCTATAATTATTACGTTGATGATATTTGCATTGTACAAAAAAGTGTCAAAAACAGTAAAAATAATTTTCATAGGCACTTTTTTTCTGATCTTGGGAGGCTCTACTTCTCTGTTCTCCAACATACGGTACACCCAAGATTTACATGTATATTTCTACCAGTTTGGCTTTGTTGTGGAATTGCTGTTTTTTGCAATTGCCATTAACTATATGCACCATTTGGAGAAGATGGAAAAGGTTGAATCTTATATGTTGAACTTGAAACTTGAATCAGAATCATTAAAAAAGGAGAAAGAAGCCATAAAACTAAGGGGAGAGATAGAGCTCAAGAACAGGGAGCTGGCAAGCAAAATGTTTATTATTTCCGAAAAGGAAGAATTATTTAAGGATATAATCGCCCAATTGAAAAAAGTTTCCGGGGTTGACGGTCAAGCCGATGGGCTAAGGGCGATAATTTCCAACATGAAAGCCAGCCAATATAGGAGCAATTGGCAGGAGTTTGAAGTTTATTTTAGCAATGTGCACCCCCGTTTTTACGAAGAACTTGCAAAAAAATACCCAGATCTTTCAAAAAACGAAAGGAGGCTTTGCGCTTTTTTGAAACTCAACCTTTCAACCAAAGAGATTTCGGTTGTTACCGGGAAAAGCCAAAATTCAATAGATGTTGCACGTAGCAGGATGCGAAGGAAAATGGGGCTTAAGCAAGGAGAAAACCTTGCTTCCGCAATAGCAGGTATTGTGTAGGGCAAACATCCTTCTCATTTTTTATATGTACAGATTTTGTAAGGTGTGTTCGTCAGGTTAAAATAAGTTTCCGCTTTACTTTTGAGGCCTGGATTAAAATCGTACTTATGAAACACAATTTACTTTTTCCTGTATTTTTATTATTATTTTTTCCCGTGGAAATTTTTGGGCAAGAAGTCCTTTCAACGGGAGGCGGCCATTTTTCCAACACCTCCATTCAGATGAGTTGGACATTGGGAGAACCTATAATCGAAACCATAGAAAACAGTGGGACAATACTCACCCAGGGCATGCATCAACCAAACCTGAAAATAACAGCTGTAGGTGAACTTGCCGGGCTGGATGTCGAAATTTTGGCATACCCCAATCCTGCCAAAGATTTCTTGCACCTTAGGGTAGAAAGCACAAAACAAGAAGCGTTTAGCTATCGCCTTTACGGGGCTGGTGGGGAATTGAAAACGGCAGGGGAACTGTCAGGCAACCAAGCAACCATCTCCATGCAAGGCTATGTCCCGGCAAGTTATTTCCTTAAAGTAGCCGACAAGGAAAATGTTTTTAAAACATTCAAGATTATAAAAATCCGATAAGGGGCATGGATGGGCGAATCGTAATCGATCCGGTTTCCTTGCCCGACCCAATCCGGGGTGCGGCTTTCCATTCGGAGTGCGACTCAAAGTCATCCGATGACTAAGAAATCGACAAACAGTCATCGGATGACTGGGATAAAGTTACTTTTTGTTGTGCGCAATCATTTTTGCTGGGGACTAATAAGGAATAAGAAATGAAAAATTCGTGCCTTGGTGGCAAGTAGTAATAACGCCGCAGGTATTGAGGCATTGTAAAAACCGCAACGTGGTTGATAAAAAACCGCAGAACTGTTAAGGAAAAGAGAAAGAAAAAAGAGCGAAGCACTGAGTGCATAGAGAATAAAAAGCTCAACGCAAATAAAGATTAGAAATAAACAATAACAGATGAAAAAGCAAGTAACCAATAGCTGCTCCAACAAGTCCCCCTTGGGCGATGCTCTGAGCATGTCGAAGAGGGATTTAGGGGGCTTAAAAACCATTACAACCACCATCGCAATCTTAATCGGACTAACCGTATTTGCCCAAACCCCGCAGTCAATAAACTACCAGGCAGTGTTGCGCAATGCGTCTGGGGAAGTGTTGGCCAACCAAGAGGTGGAAATAGGCATAGCCATTTTGCAGGGCGGCACATCGGGCTTGGAAGTGTTTGCCGAAACGCATTCTACAACCACCAACAGCTTTGGTCTGGCAAACCTGCAAATCGGCTCGGTCAACACTTCGGGCATGGGAAACATCGACTGGGGCGATGGACCTTATTTTATACAGGTTTCGGTAAACGGCACTGCAATTGGCACCACACAGTTGTTGAGCGTCCCCTATGCAATGTATGCCGGGGCAGTTGAAAACGACAAGGTTGACGATGCCGACAACGACCCGGCAAACGAGTTGCAGGACATCGCTCTTTTAGGAACAAATTTATCCATTACGCAAGGTTCAACGGTCGACTTATCTGTGTTACAGAATGGTATTATTACAGAAAGCGACCCGGTTTATTCAACAAGTCAGGCAGCCAACATTACCGCAACCGACATCACTAACCTTGGCAACCTAAGCGGCACAAACTCCGGCGACCAAGACCTAAGCAACTTGGCAACCTTATCAGCCATCGCAGATTCCACTGCAAAAATCCGCAGCGAAATTCCTGACGTGAGCGGTTTCATTTCTAACGAGAGCGACCCGGTTTACGCAGCCGACAGTGCAAGCATCAACTCCCAACTGAAAGAATGGGAAACTTCTGTTGCAAAAGGGATTGCCACAACCGATACTGCCAACTGGAACAACAAGCTCGACAGCTACACCGAAATCGACCCTGTGTTTTCAGCAAGCGAAGCAGCCAATATTACCGCAACCGACATAACCAACCTAGGCAACCTAAGCGGCACAAATTCCGGCGACCAAGATTTAAGCAACTTGGCAACCTTATCAGCCTTGGCAGATTCCACGGCACAAGTCCGCAGTGAAATACCGGATGTAAGCAGTTTTATTTCTTCGGAAACAGACCCAGTTTGGAAAGCCGACAGCAGCATGGTAAGAACAGAAGTACGCACGGAAATCTCTGACTCACTTTCAACTTTGAACATTGAACTCTCAACTGCCATCGCAGATTCCACAGCACAAGTGCGCAGCGAAATCCCCGATGTGAGCGGTTTCATTTCTAACGAGAGCGACCCGGTTTACGCAGCCGACAGTGCAAGCATCAATACCCAACTGAAAGAATGGGAAACATCTGTTGCAAAAGGGATTACCGCAAGTGATACCGCCAATTGGAACAACAAACTAGACAGCTACACCGAAAGCGACCCTGTGTTTTCTGCAAGCGAAGCAGCCAACATTACCGCAACCGACATCACCAACCTCGGCAACCTAAGCGGCACAAACACGGGCGACCAAGATTTAAGCAACTTGGCAACCTTATCAGCCTTGGCAGATTCCACTGCAAAAATCCGTACAGAACTTTCCGACTCACTTTCAACTTTGAACTCTGAACTTTCAACTGCCATCGCAGATTCCACGGCGAAAGTCCGCAGCGAAATTCCCGATGTGAGCGGTTTTATTTCTAGCGAAAGCGACCCGGTTTACGCAGCCGACAGTGCAAGCATCAACTCCCAACTGAAAGGATGGGAAATTTCTGTTGCAAAAGGTATTATAGCAACCGACACCATTAACTGGAACAGCAAAGTTGACACACTCATTGCAGGAAACGGAATTTTAATTGTTGGCGATACCATTAAAGCAACAAGCACGGGGGCAATAAGCGAGCAAGACCCTTTGTATGTAGCTGATAGTTCAGCAATAAAAGCAAGCCTGCGAAACTGGGAAACATCGGTAGCAAAAGGAATTACAGCAACAGACACTTCCCGTTGGGGAAAAGATGCCGACCCAACCAACGAGCTACAAATAATATCCATTCGAAACGACACTATTTTCCTTACCAACGGCAGCTATGCAAAACTACCTACCGACTCCACTAATTCTTTAGATGCCGCTTACGACAAAGGCAGAACCATTACTGCCGATGGGGGTGCTGTTACCATTGCCGGCACCGATGGGGTAATCTCCACCGGAACTTATGACAGCGGAAATTCATTGTCCGTTTCAGGAGCAGGTACACGTATGATTTGGTATCCTAAAAAAGCAGCATTCCGGGCAGGTTATGTAAATGGCACTCAATGGGATGACGATAATATTGGTAACTATTCCTTTGCTGCGGGAATTAATACTACTGCCAGTGGATTAAGATCTGTGGCACTGGGAGCAGGAACCACTGCCAGCGGAGATTATTCCTTTGCAACGGGAAGAGCAACCACTGCCAGCGGAGATTATTCTTCCGCAATGGGAGCAGGGACCACTGCCAGTGGAAATTATTCCACCGCAATGGGAAGAGCAATTGAAGTCACGGGAGAAGGTTCTATTGGTATTGGGTTAGATAATATGGAAGGAACAATAAAGCAGGATAATACCATGGCAATAATGGGGGGCAATGTTGGCATTGGCACTACAGCCCCTTCTTGTGAACTGGATATCCGCGGCGATGGTTATTTCTTTGGCAATGTTGGCATTGGCGCTGTATGCTATGATTATAAGTTAAATGTTAATGGCACTATTCGGGCTATTTCTGATATATATGCCAATGATGATGTTTTTGTCAATGACAATCTTTATGCCAATAACTTATATACTAAATTTGGGGGAGATGATGAGCAAGTTTATTATCGGCTTGGTATTGGTACTTTTGGAACTATATGGTATTATACAACAGGATCTGCTACACCATCCGACAAAAGATTGAAGGAAAATATTCAAACAATAAGCAATCCTTTGGAGAAATTAGAACTGCTAAGGGGAGTAACTTATAACTGGAACCAGAAAGCTAAAGATTATTTCACAAAAGATATGGAGAAAAACGTAGGGTTTGCCGATTCATTAAGTGAAGCGGAGAAAGAAGGTCTTTTGGAGAAAGAAAAACAAAAAGTTTTGGAAGAAGCTAACCGCAATACCATGAGTTTTATTGCACAAGAAGTGGAAGAAAACTTTCCGCAATGGGTAAAAGAAAACGAAGATGGCGTAAAACTGATTGACATGAAAGGCATCAACAGCCTATTGGTTGAAGCAGTAAAAGAACTTAAAACCCAAACTGATGCCGAGAATGCAAAATTAAAGCAAACCATCGAGGAGCTGAAAGTTGAAAATGAAAAGTTGAAAGCAGAGAACAGTAAAACTGAGCAACGCCTTTCAATATTAGAAGCATTGGTTGAAAAAGCGTTGGGTGGCAATGAAGAAGTAAGTGCCAATAAATAGCCAATTCGGAGTGCGACTCAAAGTCGCGCTCCGAATGGAGTATAAGTCATCCGATGACTAAGAAATCGACAAACAGTCATCGGATGACTGGGATAAGAATATAAAACATCAAATATCCACATAATGAAAACTGTTTTCACAACCATCATCGCAATTTTAATAGGGCTGGCAGTATTTGCCCAAACCCCGCAGTCAATAAACTATCAGGCAGTGCTGCGCAACTCGTCCGGGGAAGTGTTGGCCAACCAAGAGGTGGAAATAGGCATAGCCATTTTGCAGGGCGGCACATCGGGCTTGGAAGTGTTTGCCGAAACGCATTCGGCAACCACCAACAGCTTTGGGCTGGCAAACCTGCAAATCGGCTCGGTCAACACTTCGGGCATGGGAAACATCGACTGGGGCGATGGGCCTTACTTCGTGCAGGTTTCGGTAAACGGCACTGCAATTGGCACCAGCCAGTTGTTGAGCGTCCCCTATGCCATGTATGCCGGGGCAGTTGAAAACGACAAGGTTGACGATGCCGACAACGACCCGGCTAACGAGTTGCAGGACCTCGCTCTTTCAGGAACAAATTTATCCATTACTCAAGGTTCAACGGTCGACTTATCTGTGTTACAGAATGGTATTATTACAGAAAGCGACCCTGTTTATTCAACAAGTCAGGCAGTAAACATTACCGCAACCGACATAACCAACCTTGGCAACCTAAGCGGCACAAATTCCGGCGACCAAGATTTAAGCAACTTGGCAACACAATCAGCGTTGGCAGATTCCACTGCAAAAGTACAAACCCAACTCTCCGACTCACTTTCAACTTTGAACATTGAACTCACAACTGCCATTGCAGATTCCACTGCAAAAATCCGCAGCGAAATCCCCGATGTAAGCGGTTTTATTTCTAACGAGAGCGACCCGGTTTACGCAGCCGACAGTGCAAGCATCAACTCCCAACTGAAAGAATGGGAAACTTCTGTTGCAAAAGGGATTACTGCAACCGACACCGCTAACTGGAACAACAAACTAGACAGCTACACCGAAAGCGACCCTGTGTTTTCAGCAAGCGAAGCAGCCAACATTACCGCAACCGACATCACTAACCTAGGCAATCTAAGTGGTACAAACTCCGGCGACCAAGACCTAAGCAGCTTGGCAACAAAAACAGCATTGGCAGATTCCACTGCAAAAATCCGCAGCGAAATTCCTGACGTGAGCGGTTTCATTTCTAACGAGAGCGACCCGGTTTACGCAGCCGACAGTGCAAGCATCAATGCCCAACTGAAAGAATGGGAAACATCTGTTGCAAAAGGGATTACCGCAAGTGATACCGCCAATTGGAACAACAAACTAGACAGCTACACCGAAAGCGACCCCGTGTTTTCTGCAAGCGAAGCAGCCAACATTACCGCAACCGACATCACCAACCTCGGCAACCTAAGCGGCACAAACACGGGCGACCAAGATTTAAGCAACTTGGCAACCTTATCAGCCTTGGCAGATTCCACTGCAAAAATCCGTACAGAACTTTCCGACTCACTTTCAACTTTGAACTCTGAACTTTCAACTGCCATCGCAGATTCCACGGCGAAAGTCCGCAGCGAAATTCCCGATGTGAGCGGTTTTATTTCTAGCGAAAGCGACCCGGTTTACGCAGCCGACAGTGCAAGCATCAACTCCCAACTGAAAGGATGGGAAATTTCTGTTGCAAAAGGTATTATAGCAACCGACACCATTAACTGGAACAGCAAAGTTGACACACTCATTGCAGGAAACGGAATTTTAATTGTTGGCGACACCATTAAAGCAACAAGCACGGGTGCAATAACCGAGCAAGACCCGGTGTATGTTGCCGACAGTTCAGCAATAAAAACAAGCTTGCGAAACTGGGAAACATCGGTAGCAAAAGGAATTACTACTACTGATATAACTAATTGGTACGAAGATATTTCTGCAACCAACGAAATAGAATTACCCTCTCAGTCAGGTAATTCAGGAAAATATTTAACGACCAATGGAAGTACAGCTAAATGGAAAACCATTACAACATTACACGATGCGCTTACCCTTGGCACTAAAAATGGCTTATCGTTAAACGGACAAGAGTTGAGTCTATCTACTGCTACTACTTTAAAAGCAGGGGCAATGTCTTATAGTGATAAAAACAAATTAAATAAAATTTCATCTACCAGTACTACTGCTAGTGGCTCTTATTCCACTGCCATGGGATATATGACAACCGCCAGTGGCTCTTATTCCACCTCCATGGGATATAAAACAACCGCTGGAGGAGATTATTCCACCTCCATGGGATATTCCACAAAAGCCAGTGGTCAATATTCCATAGCTATAGGATTGGCATCAACAGCCAGTGAAACATATTCCGTAGCCATGGGATGTGATGCAACTGCCAGTGGTAAAGCTTCTACCTCCATCGGATATTCTACAACCGCTAGTGGTAGTTATTCCACCGCTATGGGATATAATACAACCGCCAGTGGTAGTTATTCCACCGCTATGGGAAGAGGAACAAATGCCATTGGTAGTTATTCTATCGCCATGGGATATAACACTACCGCCAGTAGTAATTATTCTACCGTCATGGGATATGAAACAACCGCCAGTAAAGAAGCCTCTACTGCCATGGGATATAATACAACTGCCAGTGGAGATTATTCCACCTCCATGGGATATAATTCCACCGCCAGTAAAGAAGCCTCTACTGCCATGGGATATAATACAACCGCCAGTGGAGATTATTCCACCTCCATGGGATATAATACCACCTCCAGCGGGGAAGGTTCTACCGCAATAGGAAGTAAAATTAATGTAAAGGGAAGTTATTCTGTTGGTATTGGCTTAGATGGAACAAAAAGTACGCTGTCGCAAGCTAGTACCATGGCAATAATGGGGGGCAAGGTTGGCATTGGTACAGTAAGCCCTTCTTATGAATTAGATGTTTGGGGCTCCGGTCGTTTTGTCGGCCCTTGTTATTTCACTAGTAATGTGCGTGTAACTGGTGATTTAATAGCCAATAATCTTTGGTCTGAGTTTGGTGGTGGTGGAACACAATATAGGTTAGTTCCAAGTGCTGGGTTTGTTGTGTATTTAATAAGTAGTTTTTCAGATAGCAGGTTAAAAGAGAATGTTGAAACCATTAAGTCGCCATTGCAAAAAATACAATCCCTGCGCGGTGTCACTTATAATTGGAACTCAACAGCCAAAGATATATTCATTAACGAACTTAAAGAGAATACGCGTCCAAATCAAAGTTTGCCAGAAGCCGAACAAGAGAAAATAATGCAGGAGAATATAGATAACAGGTTGGCAGAGCTTTCGCAAACAGAAATTAGTTTTATTGCGCAGGAAGTAGAAGAAGTTTTTCCCCAGTGGGTAAGTGAAGACGAGAATGGCTATAAAAAAATTAACATGAAAGGGTTAAACAGTGTTCTGGTTGAAGCTGTAAAAGAGCTTAAAAACGAAAAAGACGAGGAAATTGCCAAACTGCAACAAAACGTCGAGGCGTTAAAAGCTGAAAATGGAAAGTTGAAAGCAGAGAAAGATGCGGAGGTTGGGGATTTAAAACAACGCCTTTCAATATTAGAGGCATTGGTTGAAAAAGCGTTGGTTGGCAATGAAGAAATAAGTGCCAATAAATAGCCAAGCCGGAGCGCAGTTTTCTATTCGGAGTGCTACTTAAAGTTGCGCCCCGAATGGAATAGAAGGACATAGCTCTTTCAGGAACAAAATTATCCATTACGCAAGGTTCAACGGTCTACTTATCTGTGTTACAGAATGGTATTATTACAGAAATCGACCCGGTGTTTGGTTCATCTCTTGCAGCAGGTTAAAAAACAGCAGCCCGTATAAAGAAGAGTATAAGTCCCGTAGGTTAGAATGGGTATCGTATGTTGGGGGGAAAAGGGAATTACGGCGGTTTGTGGGAGATGTGATGTTAAAACAACAGGACATAGAAAACAATAAAATTTTCCCTGATGCCTGTGCCACGGCAACGTGGACAATCGGCCTCCATTGCCCAAAGGTTGTCACTGGGCTAAAATAAGGAACATTCTTAGTTTGGTAGTCTTTTTATAAATGCATAATTTTCGCTCTTAAATTTACAAGAACGAAACATGCGAAAATTATTTTTTCTTCTTTTTATGCTGTCGCAGGTTGTTGTTGCACAGCAAAAACAAATGACCTTAGATGATGCAATCCTGGGGCACTACAAGGGCTTAGTGCCTGAAACCTTACAGGGGCTTGCTTGGAAAACAGGAGATACGTTTACATTTCTGGATAACGATACGCTTTGGGCAGGCTCAGTAAAAAAGGAAGAGAAAATACCTTTGCTTTCCCTTGCGGAGGTAAATGGTATGAAGGGGGCAACTGGGGATGGGTTTTTAAAATTCCCGTTTTGTTCATGGTTGGGCGAAAACCGGTTGCTGTTGCAAAACAATCATAGGTTTGTGCTTGCCGATCCGCTTGAGAGACAAATGTTATATTCGATAGAATTGCCTGATGGTGCTGGAAATACAGTTTTTAACGAAGCAGGGAAGTTTGTTGCTTATACAGTTGGGGATGATTTGTGCGTATCGTTTGCCAATGGGAGGAAAGTACAGGTTACTTCGGATGGCGGGGATGGGATTGTTAACGGCAAATCAGTCCACAGGAATGAATTTGGTATAAATGGCGGGATTTTTAACTCCCCCTCGGGAAATTATATAGCCTTTTACCGAAAAGATGAAAGCATGGTCCACGATTACCCCTTAGTGGATTTTATGGCACGCGAAGCCGAATACGCCCCGGTGAAATATCCAATGGCAGGAATGCCCAGCGAACAGGTAAAATTGGGCATATACAGTATCAGCTCGGGCAAAACGGTTTTTTTGAAAACGGGCAAGCCCCTGGAGCATTACCTGACCAATATTGCCTGGTCGCCCGATGAGAAAAATATTTACATTGCCGAACTAAACTGCGGGCAAGATCATCTGCAACTTAATTGTTATGACATAGCTTCCGGAGATAAGGTCAAAACGCTGTTTAAAGAAACAGACGACAAATATGTGGAGCCGCTAAATCCAATCTTTTTTTCGAAAGTAGCTGAAAATGAGTTCTTCTGGTTGAGCCGCAGGGACGGGTGGAACCATATTTACAAATATAACACAAACGGCCGGCTGTTGAAACAAATTACAAAAGGGGAGTGGGAGGTTTCCCAAATACTGGGTTTCGACCAAGAGGGAGAATATGTTTTTGTTGAAGCCACAAAAGATAGTCCGCTTGAAAGCCACATTTACCGTGTTGAAATCAAATCGGGGAAAATCAAAAAATTAACTTCGGGCGAGGGCATCCACCATGGGGAGTTAAGCCCCGGTGGCGGTTATGTAATAGACAACTGGAATGCCCCGGAAATACCTTGGCGGGTTGACTTGCTATCGTCTGAGGGTGAAAAAATCAGGAACCTGCTAAGTTCAAAAGACCCTTTTGCCGGTTATCAGTTGGGTGAAAATAAACTGGTGCCAATAATGTCGGCCGATGGGGAAACAGAACTGGCCGGCCGATTGATCTTGCCTGTGGGCTTTGATCCTTCAAAAAAATACCCGGTGATTGTTTATGTATATGGCGGCCCTCACTCTCAACTGGTAAATAAAAGCTGGCAAAACCAGGCGCGCTGGTGGCAATATTATATGGCATCGCAGGGCTACATAGCTTTTACTATGGACAACCGCGGGACGCTGAACCGTGGCCGTGATTTTGAAACATCAATCCACCGTAGGCTTGGGGTACTGGAAACAGAAGACCAAATGGAGGGCATTGAATACCTTAAATCGTTGCCATATGTCGATGAGGGGCGCATTGGGGTACACGGCTGGAGTTACGGCGGTTTTATGACCCTGAACCTTATGTTGCGCCATCCCGGGGTTTTTAAAGTGGGGGTGGCAGGCGGCCCGGTTACAGACTGGGGCATGTATGAGGTAATGTACGGCGAACGGTATATGGACACACCGCAGGAAAACCCTGAAGGTTTCCGCGAATGCAATATGATAAACCATATTACCAGCTTGGAGGGTAAATTGATGATTGTACATGGGGTACAGGACGAAACCGTGGTGATGCAGCATAGCATGAAATTCCTTCGCAGATGTGTGCTTGAGGGGAAACAGCTAGATTTTTTTGTATATCCCACACACCCACACAATGTACGGGGGAAGGACCGCTTGCACCTGATGGAAAAGGTAAGCAACTATTTTTTTGACAACTTGTGATATATTTGCCCCGGCATTTCTTTATCGCAGGAAATAAAGCTAAAAATGTTGGCTGCTGCTAATTTTGGCAGAAAAAGGATATTTTTGTTAAATACTAAACTAAAAGAAAAAAACTGTTATGGACGGACAAATTCGCGAAATAGCATTAAGGCTGCGTGGGTTACGCGACCTGCTCAATATCCCAGAAGATGAAATGGCAGCAACCTGCAATGTGCCAATAGAGGAATATTTAGCTTACGAAAGCGGGGATAACGACATCCCGATCGGGGCTCTTCAGGATATTTCAAAAAAATATAATATTGAACTTACCGCATTACTGTTTGGCGATGAACCAAATATGAAATCTTTTTTTCTTACCAGGGCAGGGCAGGGGACTGCTATGGAGCGTACTAAAGCTTACAAATATCAGGCACTGGCTGCAGGTTTTGTGGGGCGCAAAGCAGAACCGTTTATTGTTACAGTGGAACCTGCCGCAGTAGATAAGCCCATGACCCTGAACAGCCACAACGGGCAGGAATTTAATTATGTACTGGAAGGGAGGATGCTCTTAAATTTAGGTGGGCACGAACTTACCCTGAACGAAGGGGACAGCCTTTATTTCGATGCGGCAATACGGCATGGAATGAAAGCACTGGATGGGAAAAAAGTAAGGTTCCTTGCCGTAATTTTTTAATGACGACCTAAAGAAAAACCCAATATGATTGAAAAATATTTAAAACAGACGGCTTTTACAGGTTACGAAGATTTTAAAGCCAATTACAAACTTGTTATCCCTGAAAATTTCAATTTTGCTTATGATGTAGTGGATGGTTGGGCGGCAAAGGAACCCAATAAACGGGCATTGCTCTGGACCAACGACAAAGGCGAATCCCGTACTTATACGTTTGGGGAGTTAAAGGAGGTTACCGATCGTACCGCTGGATATTTTTCATCTATCGGCATTGGTAAGGGGGACATGGTTATGGCAATCTTAAAACGCCGTGCAGAGTTCTGGTTTACAATTATTGCGTTGCACAAGATCGGCGCTGTTATAATCCCGGCAACACACCTGCTTACAAAAAAAGACATTGTTTACCGCAACAATGCTGCCGACATTAAGGCAATTATTTGCGATGGGGATGAGCTGATTATTGGCCACGTAAATGAAGCCATGCCTGAATCGCCATCTGTCAAAAAACTGATTTCCATAGGGTTGTTTGTCCCTGATGGATGGGAGGACTTTCATAAAGGGATAGAAAATGCCTTGCCTTTTGACCGGCCTGCCGGACCTACAAAAAATGACGACCCTATTATTGTCAGTTTTACCTCCGGTACCACAGGCGAACCTAAAATGGTGACACTTGACAGTGTATACCCGCTGGCGCACATCGTTACCGCAAAATACTGGCACAACCTTAACGAAAACAGCCTCCACCTAACTATTGCCGACACCGGGTGGCTCAAAGCAGTTTGGGGGAAACTGTACGGGCAATGGCTGGTTGGCGCCACCGTTTTTGTTTACGACCATGAGAAATTTACCCCTTCCGAGATATTGGGCGTACTTTCGAAATACCGGGTTACTTCGCTCTGTGCACCGCCTACTATTTTCCGTTTTTTGATACGCGAGGATATGTCCAAATATGATTTGTCGTCATTGGAATGGTGCACCATTGCAGGCGAAGCATTGAACCCCGAGGTTTACAACCGGTTTTATAGCCTGACTGGGATAAAACTGCGTGAAGGTTACGGGCAAAGCGAGACGACCCTTTCTGTCCTTACCACGCCGTGGGTCGAGCCCAAGCCCGGTTCAATGGGGTTGCCCAACCCGCATTACGAAGTCGATTTGCTTACCCCTGACGGGCGACCAGCAGAAGCTGGAGAGCAGGGACAGATTGTTATCCGCTATGATAAAGTATACCCTGCAGGCCTTTTCAAAGGCTATTACAGGAACCAAGAACTTACCAGCGAAGCTATGTCGGACGGGATTTATTATACCGGCGATCTGGCATGGAAAGACGAAGACGGCTATTTCTGGTTTGTTGGCAGGGCAGATGATGTGATCAAAAGTTCGGGCTACCGTATCGGCCCGTTTGAAGTGGAAAGCGCATTAATGACCCACCAGGCGGTTGTGGAATGTGCCATCACCGGAGTCCCCGATGAGATACGGGGGCAGGTTGTGAAAGCCACTGTTGTATTGGCAAATGCTTATAAAGACAAAGCAGGCGATGATCTTATAAAAGAATTACAGGCTCATGTAAAACAGGTGACCGCACCATACAAATATCCGCGTGTTATTGAGTTTGTAGACGAACTGCCCAAAACTATCAGCGGTAAAATCCGCCGTGTGGAAATCAGGCAGCGTGACAAGTAGATAGTTTTTTTGATGGAAGTAACTTATTGATAATTAAAACAAAAGCAAAGATATGAAAATTATAGCAGGTTTTATTTTTTTGTTGGGCGTATTTTGTGCGACTGCCCAAAGTAAATTCGACTTAAGCTCCCCTATACCCGAAGATACAAAGGTAAGCAAAGGTGTACTGGAAAACGGGATGACCTATTATGTGCGTTCCAACAACGAGCCGGAAAACCGGGCAGAACTGATGCTGGTTGTACGTGCTGGCTCGGTTGATGAAGATGATGACCAGCAGGGGCTGGCACATTTTTGTGAACACATGGCATTTAACGGGACCAAAAACTTCCCGAAACATGAGTTGGTAGATTATTTTGAATCAATTGGTATGGAGTTCGGCCCTGAGATAAATGCCTACACCAGTTTCGATGAAACTGTTTATATGTTGAAAGTCCCGCTCGATTCTTCGGAATACATGGAAAAAGGGCTTCAGGTCCTATACGACTGGGCATGCCAGGTAACCGATTCCGATGAGGAGATAAATAACGAGCGAGGGGTAATCCACGAAGAATGGAGGGGCAGTAAAAGTGCCGAAGAGCGCATGCAGAAACAATGGTGGCCGGTCTTCCTCAAAGGATCCAAATATGCAGGGCGTTTACCTATCGGGAAAATGGAGGTTGTGGATAATTGTGAGCCTGAAGTTTTGCGCCGTTTCAGGCATGACTGGTACCGTCCTGATTTGCAGGCGGTAATTGTTGTTGGCGATTTCGACCAAGACAAGATGGTACAGGAGGTAAAAGATAAATTTTCCCAAATACCCCGGTCAGGGAAACAGAGGGAAAAAATCCACTATGAAATCCCAAACCATAAGGAAACCCTGGTAAAAGTGGTTACCGATAAAGAAGCAAGCTACCCGGTAGCTTATGTGATGTACAAACACGATCTGGAAATTTCGAAGACTATTGGCGACTACAGGCACATGATCCTGGAAAACCTTTATAATGCAATGATAAACAGCCGCCTGGCAGAGAAAACGCAACAGGCCGACCCGCCGTTTATTATGGGGCAGTCATCGTTCGATGAACTGATTGGCCCTAAGAGCGCTTATTTGTCGATTGCCGTAACCCGGAACGGGGCAATTGAAGATGGTATTAAAGCAGTCCTCCTTGAAAACGAAAGGGTGAAAAAATACGGATTTGAACAAACCGAGCTCGACCGGCAAAAAACCGCATTGCTGAGTTATATAGAAAAGTCGTACAACGAGCGCGATAACCAGGAATCGGCAAGCTATGCACAAGAGTACAAACGGAATTTCCTTATGAGCAAAGAACCATTCCCCGGTATAGAAAATGAATTTGAGTATTTTAAAACCTTCATGCCCGGTATTACACTTGACGAAGTGAACCGGCTTGCGCATAAATGGATTACCAAAGAGAACAGGACCGTAATTGTTACCGCCCCTGAAATAGAAGGCATAAAAGTACCTTCGGAAGAAGAGATTTTTGCCTTGTTGGACGAAGTTGAAAATACAGAAGTGGAGGCCTACGAAGATGCCGTTACAGATGTGCCTTTGTTGGAAGAAGCACCCATAGGTAGCCCTGTTGTTGCAGAAAAAGAACTTGAAAATGTTGATGCAGTTGAGTGGACACTCCGAAACGGCGCAAGGGTGGTATTCAAAACTACCGATTTTAAAGACGACGAGATATTGTTTAACGCATGGAGCCCGGGCGGGAGTTCGTTGTATGGGGCAAAAGATGATATATCGGCAGGTTTTACCGCCGATATACTGGAAATGAGCGGGATTGCAGGCTTTGACAATATAACGCTCGATAAAATGTTGTCTGACAAGGTATTTACTATATCTCCTTTTGTAAACCAATTGCGCGAAGGTTTTAACGGCAGTTCTTCGGTGGAAGACGTAGAAACATTGTTGCAAATGCTGTACCTGTATTTCACGTCCCCGCGCTTCGATGAAACTTCTTATCAATCGTACCTGACACGCTTATCCGGCATCTTGGAAAACAAATCAGCATCGCCTGAGTCAGCTTTCCAGGACACATTTAAGGTGACGATGTCCGGATATAACAAACGTGCACGCCCAATGACAACCGAACTCTTGAAAGAAGCGGATTTTAGCCGTATCGGGGAAATAGGCATGGAACGTTTTAAGAATGCATCCGATTTTATCTTTTTCTTTGTGGGCAACATCGACCCTGAAACTTTTAAGCCGCTGGTAGAGAAATATATTGGGGGGATACCGTCTTCTGCTGAAAAAGAAAACTGGAAAAACCTGCATATTGAGGCTCCAGGTGGTGTGGTACAAAAAGTGGTGAGAAAAGGGCAGGAAAAGAAGAGCATACAGTACATCGTTTTTCATGGAGGTTTTGATTATAATTCGAGAAACCGCGTAGAGATGGATGCAATGGGGCGTATCCTTACCACGCGTTTGCTGGAGTCCATCAGGGAGGAACGAGGCAGTGTTTATTACATTGGGGCAAAGCCTTCTACTTCAAAATACCCAGAAGAAGAATATTCAGTGACTATTTATTATGGTACCGACCCTGAAAAACTTTCCGAATTGAAAGAAGCCGTTTTTGAAGAAATTAAGCATTTTGCCAAAGATGGCCCAACAGGCGAAGAGCTGGACAAAGCAAAGGAAAAGATGTTGCGTGAACGCGAAACGGCTGAAAAAGAAAACAATTTTTGGCTGAGTATTTTGAGCAATACCTATTATATAAAAGATGGCGATTTCTCAAAATATGGCAATTATAAAGGGCTGGTGGAAAGCATTACCGCTAGTTCCATAAAAGAAGCTTTCAAAAAATATTTTGATTTCGATAATTATGTAAGTGTGGCGTTGGCGCCCGTTGAATGACCAAATCTGTTTTTTGTCCGGAGTTTATTTTTAAATTCCGGCTTTTTTGTATACCTAAAAGTATATTTTTATCTATTGTATGAAAATTTATGCACCTATTTATATTGCTGCCAGGGTTGTCTTGTATTCGATGATAATATTTGGGATTAGCGAAGGTGTTCTTTATGATGCAGGCCACCCGTTGGGCGACTGTTATTTTGGTGAAATTACTTTTGTTGAAATAACACAGGAAACCTTGCTTTTTATCCTTTTGCTTTTTTACTTTCTTATCGGATATAAATGGAAGGGCATCCAACCGGTTTCCAATATGGTCGCCCTGTTCTTCTTGATTTCTTTTTTTCGTGAGTTTAATTTTTTGAAATACAATTGGTTATATCCGGCATTAATAGCACTTGGTATTTTAATTTGGCTGGCAATCCGTGATTTTAAGAAAATCAAAAAAGCTGCCATTGAATTTTTTAGCGTCCCGGCATCTTCCTGGCTACTCTCAGGTTTTCTGGTTACCTATGTATTTAGCCGTTTGATGGGGCGTTCAAAATTGTGGAGGTTGCTATACGAAGGTGAAAATTACCGGCTTGCCAAAGGTGCCGCAGAAGAAAGTATTGAGCTGCTCGGTGATACGATTATGCTTATTAGTGCGATCGAGTTCCTGCTTTATTTTCTGGATAAAGATAGGTTTCCAGCTTCCGGTGCACCAACTTCTAAGCCATGAAAGTTTGCGGTTTTACATTCATAAGAAATGCAGAGAAGTTTGATTTCCCGGTTGTTGAAGCGATCAATTCTATTTTGCCCCTATGCGATGGCTTTGTCGTTGCTGTGGGGGATTCAGGGGATAACACGCGTGCCGTTATAGAGGGTATTGCCCCCGGCAAGGTTACCGTTGTCGATACCATTTGGGATAAAAACCTGAAAAAAGGAGGGGCGGTTTATGCTGCTGAGACCGATAAAGCTTTTGATGCAGTGCCTACAGGGTACGACTGGTGCTTTTACATACAGGGAGATGAGGCCGTGCATGAGAAATATCTTCCCGAAATCAAGAAAGCAATGCTGCAAAACCTGGGAAACAAAGAGGTTGAGGGCTTACTTTTCTCATATAAACATTTTTACGGGACTTACGATTATGTGGGCGATTCCCGTAAGTGGTACAAAAATGAGATCCGGGTTATCCGGAACGATAAAACAATCCGTTCATACCGCGATGCACAGGGTTTCCGCAAAAACGGCCGAAAGCTGGAGGTTATTCCTGTGGATGCAGAGATTTACCATTACGGATGGGTCCGGCACCCTAAGTTTATGCAGGGGAAGATAGACTCGGTTAGGCAGTTTTACGATGGGATTTCGGAAGAGGAAGCCAGGGAAAGAGCAATAGGGCAGGAATTTAATTACAGCCAAAAATATGATGCCTTGGCAAAGTTTGAAGGGACTCATCCCAAAGTAATGCGGGGGCGTATAAAACGGTTAAACTGGCAGGTAGATATCGACCTGAAACACACACACATGGATTTAAAATACCGGATACTTTACCATATTGAGAAGTGCATTGGCATCAGGCTTTTTGAGTACAGGAACTATAAAACCCGCTCCCGTAAACTATTCCCATTTTTATAATAAGTAAGGTGAGTTAGTGAGTCAAGGTTAAGGGCTTTAAAACTATGCTGTTGCTTGTGCCATGTTGTCCTTTTTTCTCTTTGCTAAAATAGATGGCACATATGAAAGGACTATACCAATAGAAAATATCAACAAAAACCCAATGGTTACATTTATTTTAAGGTTGTCAATAAGTATGGTCAGCCCGGTAATAAAAATTGTTGAAATCATAAGTATCAACGTTACACGCAGATGAGTTGGCACAAGTTCTAGCAACCTGTGGTGGATATGGTTCTTGTCTGGCGAGAAAGGCGATTTTTTTTGCAGGATCCTGATGGTCATAACCCGCATTGTGTCGATCAGAGGCACAACAATAATGGCAAATGAGACGGCAGGTGCGTTGTATACTGAGATAGGATCTGTTTTTACAATGTTGAACTCGTTAAATTTTATGACAAGCGTTGATATTACAAGCCCGATGATCAACGAACCCGTATCTCCCATAAATAATTTGTTCCGCTTGCCAAAAACGTTATAAAGGAAGAACCCTGACAAGCTTCCTGCCAAAGCGAACGACATTATAGAAAATTGTATCTCGTTTGTCAGAAAGAAACAAGTACCGAATATAAGTGAAGATAAAATTGCCAGCCCAGACGCAAGCCCATCTATGCCGTCAATTAAATTAAATGCATTGATAATGGCAATCATTACAAATGCTGATATAAATATGCTCACGAAGTAATGTATGTCATAAATCCCCAGTATCCCATGAAGGTTGGTAAAACGTACGTTACCCAATGAAATTAACAAAACACTTGCAAAAAGTTGGGCTACAAATTTTTTGCGTGCTGAAATCTCTAACAGGTCATCTTTAAGCCCTATGAAAAACATGAGCATTACGGATGCAATAATGTACTTAAGCGAATCAAACGTGTAGCTGTCGGTAGCTATAATTGTACTAAGAACGAACCCGAAGAAGATAGCCACCCCGCCAAGAGAAGGGATGGTCCCTGAATGTATTTTTCTTTCGTTAAACGGCTCAAAAAGTTTTTTTGCCCGGGCTACCCTTAATATGGGAGGTATCGCAATCATTACAAGCGTGAAGCCAATCAATGCTGCTCCCAGTATTAATGTTATTTCCATGATTATGCGGGTTTTATCTATTTAATTTGACACAAATATATGAACAATAAACTTTATGCGTCTTCTTCTATTTTTAATTTTTTGCGTTTGCTGTGTTTTTTGTCCTTGTCGTCTCCATATCCGCCATATCCGTAACCATATCCGTAACCATATCCGTAACCATATCCGTAACCATATCCGTAACCATATCCGTAACCATATCCGTACTTCCCGAAACCGTACTTGCTCCTGCCCCTTTGTATATTGTTGACGATAATCCCTACACCTTTTAACTGGTTGTTTGCAACCTCTTCCAGAGAATTTTTCAGTGCAAGTTTATGTGTAAATTTATGCCTTACAATAAACAGGTTGGCATCTGTAATTTCGTTTAATTGATAAATATCGGCTACAAAACCAACAGGAGGGGTGTCTATTATTATAACATCATATATTTCTTTTAATTCATCCAATGCCTTTTGCAGCCTTTCGTCAGTCAGCATTTCCGATGGGTTGGGAGGGATTGGTCCGGCAGGGATAATTTTTAACCGCGGGTGTTTTGTATTATATGTTACATCGTTCAGGGAAGCTTTCCCTATGATATAATTTACAATCCCTTTATTTGAATCAAGGTTGAATTCTTCATCCATCTTCGAATTCCTGAGGTCAAGATCGAGCAGCACAGTTTTTTTGCGCATTAGTGCAAACGAAGAGGCGATATTAATTGCATTGTATGATTTCCCTTCTTTGGGGAATGTAGAAGTAACTGCAATTATCGGACGTTCTTTGGCTTTGGTCATCAGGTTGAGCTTATTACGGATAGCCCGGTAAGGCTCGGTGGCAGGGGAGTTGGGCTTGTCCAGCACTAAGGTGCGGCTGGCAAATTCTTTCTCGTTATGGTAAACATGACCAATGATAGGGAACTTTGTGATCGATTCTATATCATCCTGCGAAATCACTTTATTGTTAAAGAAATCGCGCATGAAAATTATCCCGGTAGGTATTGCCAACCCAAGGAGCAGGGCAATGATATAGATCATTTTCTTTTTAGGCTCTACCGGGGCTCCGCCGCTAGCTTCTTCTATTACCTGGCTGTCGGGGACATTTGATGCCTTGGCAATTTGGGCTTCGGAGAGTTTTTGGAGCATAAAGGTATATGTTTCGTTATCTAAATGGTAGCGCCGTTCAATATTTACATAATTGCGTTCGGTTGCGGGCAACCTGCGTATCTGCGACTCAAAACTGTTGATCCGGCTATTTACATCCTCCAGTGCAATGTCTGATTGTGAGAGAATATTGGATGTGTTTTCCAGCAACGATTTTTTAACACTCTCAATTTGGGCATTTAAACGCACAATTGCCGGATGTTGAGAGCCGGCCCGTATAGAAGTCTGGCTTGATTTCTGGGTAATCAATTCATTTAGCTGAAGTATAAGGCTGTTAAGCAATGGGTCATTGATCCCCATGGCCGATGGGGCAATCAGGGTTTCCAGTTCCTTGTTGCTTTCCACATAATTCCTTAAATAATTATAATATTTATTTTTTGTCTCCAGTTCCACACGTTCTTTATCCAGATCATTCATCTGCTCCAACAGTTGTTTGGACTGTAAAGAAATATCGATAACCTGGTTATCCCTCTGAAACGAGGCCATAAGGTCTTCCGAAACATTTAGCGAATCGGAGATGCTTTCTAACTGGGAGTTTATAAACAGGATAGTACGGTTGGCGTTGTCGTTTTTTTTGTCTAGGTTGTCCAACTGGTAAATTTCCGTGAGTTTGTTCAGGAAATCAATCCCTTTTTGCTTATTAAAATCACGCAATGTAAGGGAAACTATCGATGTCTCCTCATCGGGCAATGAAACATTAAGGCTGCTGCTATACTTCTTGACCAATGCGCTTTTTGTGTTAAAATTAAATTTATAGTTGTTGGGTTCTTCTGGATCAAATTTACCATTCAGTAGTATAGTAAATGAAAATTCATCTGTTGTAAGGCGTACACCCGGATCCAGTTCCCGAGAAAAGGCAAAATTTTCAATTTCTTCGTTTATTATTTTTTCTTCTTTGTAGTTGTAGGTAACGGCTTTTTCACCTTTGCCGCTTAATGTTAATTTTCCGTTGGGATGTATGGTCAGAAAAAAATCGGCACCTAGCAACTGTGGGTGGCTTTTGTCCCAAACTACCTGGAAAGGCACATCCTTATAACGTTCGCTGGTCTTTACCCTGCCCGTGCCAAAATAGCTTACTTCAAAATCAAGTTCATCGATTGTCCTTGCAATAATTGGGGTGGATTTCATAATAACCATCTGGTTGAAGATATTCCTCATACTGTTCATTACCCCCAGCCCTTGAAAAACATTGCCGGAAACCCCTGAACCTTCCAGTGGGGACGTTGCCTTGTCTTCTTCAACCAGTACCGTTGTATTTAACTGATAAACCACGGTGGCATACCTGTTATAAATAAATGCCGCAAAAACTGTAATAATTACACTTAAAACAAACCAGTACCAGTTGTTTAATATCCTGAATACTATTTTCTTAAGATCTATTGTGTCCTCGCTGGGGATTTGCATGCCGTTGTCTTGAAATTTGGGCTGTGTCATAGCTATAAACTTAAAATAATTGCCAATATTGATATTAGTGAAGCCGATATGCTGAAAGGTACTGAATATGAAAGGTTCTTCGCGCCATATACCTTGGTCTTATGTTCTACATATACAATATCGTGCGGCAAAATATAATAGTATGGAGAATATATTAAATCCGGATCGGTAAGGTCAAGTTCCTCTACATGTTTGCCTTCGGTCAATTCGCGTATGATCTTCACGTCCTGGCGGTTGCCGTAGTCGGTAATATCACCTGCCGAACCCAGGGCTTCAAAAATTGTAAGCTGGTTTTTGACCATGGTTTTTTGCCCTGGGCTTTTTACTTCCCCTAGTACGGTAACAGTACGGTTTACCAATTTTACGAATACCGCTGCACTTTCTAGGTATTTGTCCACCTCTTCCTGTATCATATCGTGGACTTCGCTGGTAGTTTTGCCGCCAACGTTAAGGTTGCCCAGTTGGGGGTAGTTAATTTGCCCCTCTTCATCTACTAAATATGTAATAAGTTCAAAACTGTTGGAGCTAGAATAACTGCCATATGAACTTTGGGAATTTATAAGGTTCAAAAAAGCAGCATTTGAGGGATCGTCGCTTATGACCTGGATAAACAACTGATCGTTGGGCTGGATTTTATATTCTTCGGGCTGTGGGCCATGCTCATAAGTAACACCGGCCTCCAAACCATTTAAATAAATTAATTCCTGTAAAGGGGTACTGCAAGACGAAAACAGAAAAAGCAGAGCCACAAGGGGGAACATTGATTTATTCATAATTTTATTCGTTAACACGTTTGTAATTTTGTAATAATGTGTGGCCAAAAATAGCAAATATTTTTAATGCATGGGATGAAAAATATGAATGTGCCTGCCCAGCAGTAATAATTATTTAATTTGTGCCATAAAATTACAATTATATAAACCGAAAACAACATAGTGCATAACTTTCTTGTTATAAAAAGAAAAGAGATGTCCCCGGCCGCCTAAAATATCATAATGTTTATTGTAAAATGCCTAAACTATTGATGTATAATAAATTTTGGACGTGAAGAGATCATGGATAAAATATGATACCATTTTTTACGGTTATTTTACACAAAATAAATTTTGATTCCTTATATTGCAGGCGAAATTGAGTAATAATATTGCTCGTTTGTTTTTCATGATATATTTGTTGGATGTTATATGCAATATGTAACTGAGAGGGCGGAGCTTTAAATATATGTTAACTTTTTTTTATTTACTTTGACCATTGAAACTTACATAGTGCTGGCAACTTTGCTGTTCCTTATAGTTGCTTTTCTGCTGGAAGCTATGCGGCCTGGGTTGATACTTTTTAGTGCTGCCGTTATATTTTTGGCTACCGGTATTATTTCCGCTGACGAAATGCTTGCAGGTTTTTCAAACAACGGCATTATAACCATAGCCGTACTCTTTCTTGTTAATGAAGGTATAAAACAATCGGGGCTTATCCCCCGGCTGGCAAAAGCTTATCTGCCGAGGAAGAAAAGCCCTATGCCCTTGCTTATCCCGCGGATTATGATACCCATATCCCTGTTTTCTGCGTTTTTGAACAACTTGCCCATTGTGGTAAATATTGCACCCTTGCTTATCAAATGGGCAGATATGATGAAGTTTTCCTACAGGAAATTTCTCATTCCGCTTTCATATGCGGCTATATTAGGGGGGATGTGCACTGTTATCGGGACCACTTCGAACCTTGTGGTGCATGGGTTGATGCTCGAAAGCGGCACTAAAGGTTTTCACCTTTTTGAACTTGGCAAATTGGGGATCATTATTTCCCTATGCGGTTTTATATATATGGCACTTTTCAGTAACTGGCTCTTGCCCGGTAAAAAGTTGCGTGTTATGCGTGGCATTACTGAAACCAAAGATTATTACTATAACCTGCAGTTGCCCGAAAACAGCCAATTTGTGGGGCAAATTGTTGAAAGCGGCTACATTCCCGGGTTAAATGGGTTACAGGTTTCATGTGTTGAGCGAAACGGAAAAGTACTGTACCCAGAGAAACATACTATCAAATTGCAACGCAACGATGCCATCCTGGTCATGGGGGCTTCCGACAGGCTTAATTACATACTGGCACATAAAGAGGTGAAGCTCAAGGGCGAGGAGTACCTCCACGATGTGCCATCTGGCGAACTAAAACAGTACGAGGTAGTTCTTGCACCACGCTTTGCAGGGCTTGGGCTGACCGTTACCGAATACAATTTTTTTGATAACTTCCAGGCTGTGGTTCTTGCCATCCACCGCAACGGCGAAAGGGTAACATCTAACCTCAACAACCTCAAACTCAAAGTAGGCGACAATGTTGTGCTGCTTTCCACCGTCCAGTTTTTAAGCAACTGGGAAACGTCTCACATGTTTTATCTCGTAAATTATATACAGGATTACCGCAGGGAAAAAACATCGCGGACACGGTGGGTTGCCCTCGTCGTACTTATGGCAATGGTACTTGGGATTGTCGTAAACGAACTGGTATCGTGGGAGTATGGGATGCGGTTAAATATTTTCCTGTTTGTGGCCGTGGCAGCCATATTGCTTATTTGGCTGAAAATACTCCCCCATCAGAATTATACACAAAATATTAGTTGGGATCTAATTATTTCGGTAGCATCGGCTTTTGCAATAAGTAAAGGGATACAGAATTCCGGGATTGCCGGTGACATGGCAGAGGATGCCGTAAATGTGGTCAAATCTATCGGGCCAGTGGGTACTCTGGCGATTATATATATATTAACTTCGATATTGACCGAGATTATTACCAACAATGCTGCGGTAGCCTTGGTGTTTCCAGTGGCGGTGCTGGCCTCGGAACTGCTTGGGGTGAGCTCCAGGCCATTTTGTGTGGCTATTGCCATTGCTGCGGCATCCAGCTTTATGACCGCACGCGGATACCGTGCAAACCTTATTATCAAGTCTATAGGGAAATATTCCTATAAAGATTTTTTGCGGATAGGTACCCCCATGCAGATTATAGCATTTATTATAAGTGTATGGCTAATACCTTATTTCTGGCAGTTTTAAAAAAGTTGAGCCAATTAATAACCTGAGGTTAATATTCTTAGCCGGCCCCGGGTTGATACAATAAACAATGCCCCCGATACTTATAAGCCCAATTTTCAGGAATCAAGAAAACATATCGTCACCATGTTACATGCACTGATAACATCAAAAACAAGGAAAAAGCTTTTGTTGAAGTTTTTCCTAAATTCCGAAACAAAAAGCTATCTCCGGAACCTGGAGCAGGAGTTTGGCGAATCTTCAAATGCTATACGCCTTGAGCTTAACCGGCTCGAAGAGGGGGGGTTCCTTATTTCAGAACTTGCCGGGAACAGGAAATATTATAGTGCCAACGTCATGCACCCGCTGTTCCCTGACATTAACAATATATTAAAAAAAATAGTGGGCATCGATCAGCTGATAGACCATGTGTTGAGCAATATCGGGCAGCTCGAAGCCGCATTTATTGCCGGCGACTTTGCCAAAGGGCGCGACTCGCACATCATCGACCTTGTGCTGGTTGGCATTAACCTTGACACTCAATATATAACATCGTTAATTACTAAAGCCGAAGAGTTTATATCTCGTAAAATCAGGCACGTTGAGGTAACGCAGCAACAATTAAAAGATTTTTTCAAGGACAAACCATTGCTGCTGATATGGAAAAACGATGAATAAGGAAATGAATAATTTATATTAAGATATTGAATTGTTAAAGATAAATTCATTAATCAATAACCGATTTTGAATACATTTGTTGCTCAAAATTAATATAAGGTCTCAACTCATGCATAAATGTAACTGAGGAGGCGGAGCAATATCTAGTCGGCATTATTTATTATTGGTTAACGCATGCAAGCCCGGCAACTAAGACAATACAACAATATGTCCATCTTCTTTCCGGATTTCAAAACAAAAGAGGGAAAATATATGGGATTAATAAATAGGGATATATGTCTATAAAGAAGGAGATTATTACGTTTCACAATGAAAAAAGAATTGAATTAGGCACTAAAAAAAATATTTTTTATTTAGCTGTTTATCATATTAATATGGTTTTTTAACCACGTAGTGGTGTAGTTATGGTAGAAAACGTAATGGAAAAATGGGAAAGCCGCATAGCGGTGGTGTTATAACACCGTCCCGATGGGACTTTTTTACAAGGAATTACTACAATTCTACCATAACACCATCCCTGCCGGGATTAAAAATTTGTATTAATTAAATGCCTAATTCAAAAGAATTATTACTAAACTATCCGCAAATTAAATGGAAACAAGCAATGGGAATGCGAGATATTATTGTACATCATTATTTTGATGTAGATGCCGAAGTGATCTTAAAAACATTGAAAGAGGATATTCCAATATTAAAATCAGCGTTGAATAAAATGATAAACGATTTATTGGTTGCTTAACTATTTTTATCTCTCGTTATTGCGAGGACAAAGCAATCTGGCTCATTAACCACAGAGAACACTGAGAAAAAATTTAACCACTAAGAACGCAAATGGAAAAATTACCCCTCTAGAGATCCCCCCTAAAGAGGGAGACTAATCGATAAAAACTTATAACCTTGGTGCTATGTCGTTTTGAAATTTGGTTCTTTGAATTTGTGATTTATTCTTTTGTTGAAAAAGTACAAAAAGGATTAGATGATTCTTTTAACGGGAAAATAAATACTAAAGAAGAAGCCAAACAAAAACTAAATAAATGGTTTACATAATCGATGAATATAGAATTGATATTCTTACTGTCCATAGGTGTGAAAGGTTAATTGGAAATACGATAGATTTTTCTGAGCATGGAAACCACTAATAATGAGCAGAAAATACAAATTCCATAATCCGGAAGGTGTTTACCCTGTGAAATAAATTGCAGATTTAACGCGAAGTGTTATTTCGCAGGGTAAATTTTGTATCATTTGCTGTTCAGGGATGGGTTGATGTATTTACTCGAAATGAATATAAAAACATCCTTGTGAACAATTTAAAATATTGTCAGGAAAATAAAGGACTTGAAAAGATTGCAACAGCATATACAGGTAAAGTAGAATCAACAAAAAACAGACAATCATTAGTATTAATCTATTTTGAAGGATGCCTAAACCAACAAGATGCAACAAAGAGAGAAAAATACCTAAAAACTCATTATGGCAGAATGTTTATAAAAAAGAAACGATGAATGCTAAAAACCTTCGGTGGGAACAACGATTCTCCAATTTCAGGAAAGCATTGGCAACTTTGGCAAAAGGAGTACAGAAATCGGAAACGGGCTTGTCCGAACTCGAAAAACAAGGGGTTATTCAGGGTTTTGAATTTACTCATGAACTAAGCTGGAAAGTAATGCAAGACTTTTTCAAGAATCAGGGAGAAACGAATATATACGGCTCAAAAGATGCAACTCGTATGGCATACAATAGGGGATTGATTGCCAATGGAGAGGAATGGATGAACATGATTATTGACAGAAATCTAAGTTCTCATACTTACGAGGAAGAAATATCTGAACAAATACTAAATCGCATTGTGCACTCCTACTTTGATTTATTTATTGGATTTCAAGAAAAAATGGAAAAATTATGCCATACGGATTAAGTGAAAATACAATTAATAAATTAAAACAAATATTTCAAAAATACGAAGCAATAAAAGGGGCAATACTTTATGGTTCCCGGGCAATGGGCAATTATACCGAAGGCTCTGATATTGACATTACTTTATTGGGCGATCATCTTGACTTTAAACATATTCAAAAAATTAGTACAGAAATAGATAACTTAATGTTGCCTTGGATTGTTGATATTTCAATTAAGGACGATATAAAAAACGTTGATTTGATTAAGCACATCAAAGAAGTTGGGATTTATATTTATGAAAAAGACTTTAGATGTTAGACTTGAAACATTGAACTCATAACTAGCTCTCTAGCAATCTGAAAATCTTGCTTCTTGATTCTTGTGTCTTTTAATTTGAATTCTTTATTTTTGTCATATGCGATTAAGTCAGTTTGAAATAGATACAATCAATCAACTTGCAAAGAAATACTTTGGAAGAGAAACGGTTGTTGCACTATTTGGATCAAGAACAGATGACAACAAAAGAGGTGGAGATATTGATTTGTTTGTGAGGAACGAAGATGAAGAAAAGTTAACTCTTGATGCAAAAATTCATTTTCTAGCCGACTTAAAAACAAAAATAGGAATCCGGAAAATCGATTTAATTTTTGATAATGCTTATACAAGACAAAAAGAAAAATTTTACCGTTCAATTATCGCACAACAAATAATACTATAAATTATTCGTCCTCATATCATGGAAAATGAAACAGAAAAAGTAAACAAGCTAAAAGAAGCAGTTTTATTGTGTTCTATCCATTGTGAACGAATGAGTTTTGCTTTTCATAAGATCGAGAAATATTTCTCTCTCGATATTGAAAAATATACCCAGCTACAACCGGAAGATCTAAGTTTCTTTGACCAACTGATTTTTCGTTTCTCGAAATTACAGGATAGTATGGGCAATAAATTGTTTCCGGCAATCTTAATAAATCTGGGAGAAGAGGTTAAAGGACAGCCATTTATAGACCAACTGGCAAAACTGGAAGAGTTGGCAATCATTAAAGATAGTAACGACTGGCTCTTGCTCCGCGAAACCAGAAATATTGTCACTCACGAATATCCGTTTATTTCTGAAGAAGTCATTGACGGGTTAAACCTTCTGTTCAAGCATTACCATTTGATTATGGATATATGGACAACTGTGAAAAAATACATCGAAAATCGTTTTAAAATATAAACTAGATAATAGACCTTAGACTTTGATCATGAAATGTTAAACTCCATAATTGAGGCACAGCCTCTCGTTAATGTTTTTTTTCGTCTACGGAGGAAAAGCGTAAAGAAAATCGAAGGAGTGAACGTTTGGCTGTTCCATTCGTCATTCATCATTCGAAATTAATTTGTGATGGCTCTTTTTGTTTACTTTTTCCAGCTATAGGGAAAAAGTGAAAAGATAAAATGTACCACAATGATTTCATGTGATTCCAAAATATCATTAAATTGATTCTTGTCTAACAATCCGAATATCCAGAAATCTGAAAACCTTGATTCTTGTTATTTTGAATATGAATCCTGAGTTTTAATAATTAGGTAGTTTCTTGCTACAATCACTTGATTATTATTTAACTAGTTTTTATTATCTTTAGCATATAAAACAGCATATAGCAATGAAAACAAAAGAACAATATATTCAACTTCTTTCTGATTTTCAGAGCAAAAGAGGTAATATGTATGGGATTAACAAAATAGGAATATTTGGATCTGTTGCTAAACATACAAAAAGACGGTCTCTATGTTTGATTTGGAATTGACATGCGACTTTATTGATTTGATTATTGAAAATATATCAACAATACAAAAATGGCAAAAGATAAAATCATATATCTTATCAAGAAAAAAATAAAAGATGTTTCGCCTAATGCAGATATTATATTGTACGGATCTGAAGCAAGGGGGGATGCCAAACCCGATTCTGACATTGATATTTTAATTTTAGTAAACCAAAAAAATCTTTCGTTTAATGATAAAACGAAAATAACAAATACCCTGTATGATTTAGAACTTGAAACAGGAACGTTAATCAGTCCGCTTATATACACAAAAACGCAATGGGAAAATCGTCCTTTTAAAACTCCGTTTTACATTAACGTAATGAACGAGGGAATTACCTTATGAAACACGAGTTAGACAATCGCAGTATTGATGCACTGGTAAGGTACAGGATTGAACGAGCAAATGAAACTTTGCTTGAGGCAGGAATTTTAATCGAAAACGGTTTTTATAATGCAGCGGTTAACCGCCTGTATTATGCTTGCTATTATTCGGTAATTGCATTGCTTGTTAAACAAAAGATAAAAGCACAGACTCATGCAGGAGTAAAGCAAATGTTTGGGCTTCACTTTATAATATCAGGCAAAATATCGCCTAAGTTAGGCCGGTTTTATAACCAACTGTTTAATGACAGGATAACAGGTGATTATGATGATTTTATTGAATACGACAACGAAATGATTGACGAAATATTTCCCAATGCAAAAGATTTCGTTCAAAAAATAATTGATTTTATAAATAACGAATTAGAGCCAGAGTCTAAAATGTAAAATGCAGAGGGAGCGTTGTTTTTGCATAACAACGACAAGATTCGATAACAAAGCAGGATCAAGTACCCAAAATCTTTAGGTGCATAATACAATAATACCTTAATTAACTCCGCTACCGCACTAATCCTTTCGTGTGGTAACCCGGAATAGGTTGCTGGATTATGCAGGAGAAAGAGTATTTTGCAGAATATTATTATTGTTTTAGCAACAATAAACCACGCGATGCAATCGCGCGGCAGCAGCGGTCACTGCGTTCCTCGTGGAATTTTGCACCTAATAATCCATGGAATACATTTTTTTCCTGCACAAAACAAACTTAGATGCACGGGCCGAGCCTGCGAGCCGAAGGCGTGGCAGGCAGCCTCATGACCGCAGCACCCAATATAACTAAGAAACAAAGGCTAATACCACTTCGGTTGGCGTGGATTTGCTCTTTGCCAATAAAAAATAAAACCATAACTTTACACACAAGAGTTATAGATATGACAGTAAAAGTAAAAAAAATAAGAACCGCAAAAACATTGGCAAATGCACTGAACAAAGTAAAACCTGTTAAAAAATTTGATGCACAAAAGCATGTTGGCAAGGTAAAGTGGGGAGAAGATGCCTTAGCATACCAAAAAAGAATAAGAAATGAATGGGATTAGTATTGTCTCAGATACCAATCCGCTAATTTACTTGTTAAATGGGTCACAAAAGGCAGCGGCATATCTTGATGAAAAACAGGTCTGGATTTCTGTAATTTCAGAGCTGGAACTTTATGGGAAAAGAGGGTTAACGGAGAATGAAATCAGCGAAATAGATTTTTTGACCAACAGTTGTTTTGTGGCTGAATTAAATGAAGGGATAAAAACACAAACAAAAAAATTATTGCAGACTGTAAAAATTAAACTTCCTGATGCTATTATTGCAGCAACAGTTTTATACCTTGATTTGCCATTGCTTACTTTCGACTCTGACTTTGTTCGTATCCACGGATTAAAATTATTTATTCTTGACGAATAATCCACCTTGCTACCGTAACAATCTTCCGTGTGGCAAACGATAGGAGCCAGGGCATGGAATACGAATTTTTCCTGCACAAAACAAACTTAGTTGCACGAGCCTGGGAGGACAAAGGCGGTGGTAGCCTTATGCCGTAGCACCCAATACAACTAAGGAGCAAAGACGAATATCGCTTAGGGCAAATCTGCGCTGACAAGGGTGAGGAAACTAAAAAGTCATTATAAATCGTTAAATTTGTAGAAACAATATTTATAAACATGAATGTACAAGCAACAAAACTTCAATTTATTGAGCAATATTTAAAAATCACTGATAAATGTATCATCGACAAACTATATCAAACGCTTACTGAAGAAATTGCAAACAAAAAACGGTTATCATTAAGTGAAGAAGAAAATGATGCTATAAATAGAGGTTTAGAAGATATAAAAAACACACGTATACTTTCGGGAGAACAAGTAAGGGATAAGATAAAAATGAAATATCCAAACCTTATCAAATGAGAAAAGAAATTTGGACAGCGATTGCTAGTGATGAATATGACGAAAATATCGCCTATTTGTTAAAGAATTGGTCTGAAAAAGTTGCATTAGATTTTATAGAGAAAGTTGAGTCGGTTTTATACAATATAAAAACAGAAATAGTAGAATATCCATTAACACAAAATAGAAACGTCCGAAAATGTGTTATTTGCAAACAAATTACCTTGTTCTATCAAATTAACAACAATAACGATATTGAAATTCTTAGTTTTTGTAGCAATTACAAAGACAGCAAAAAAATACGATTTTGACTGATAACTGTTGAAACGCTAAAAACATACGGCTGTCTTTCTGCCTTTTAGAAAATGGCATAGATTGCAAATCTGCGCCAGCGTAGGTCATTTGAGTCCTGCAACAAATAACAGGTGACTAATGACCATAGTCCCGGCATCTATTACCAATATCCCGTATCTTGATACTAATATCTAACAATCCATGATTAACCAATAGTCATCAAACATTAATTAATTACATGCCTTCTACCTCTGATAATAATAAGCGGATAGCGAAAAATACTTTGCTCCTGTATTTCAGGATGCTCCTTACAATGAGTATCGGTTTGTATACCTCAAGAATAGTATTAGATACTCTAGGGGAAGTTAACTTTGGCATTTATAATGTAGTTGGTGGATTTGTTGCAATGTTTGCAATCATTAGTGGTGCAATGACTACTGCTTCTCAACGATTTATCTCTTTTGAAATTGGAAAGGGAAAAGATGGAAATGTTCAATTATTATTTTCAACGACTATAATTATCCATTTAATATTAGCTGGCATTGTTCTAGTATTAGCAGAGACTGTGGGTTTTTGGTTTTTAAATCATAAAATGAATTTCCCGGAAGATAGATATGTCGCTGCAAACTGGGTGTTCCAATTTTCGTTACTTACTTTTATAATTAATATTATAAGTGTTCCTTATAATGCGGCAATAATTGCATATGAAAAAATGTCAGCATTTGCATTTGTGAGTATTTTAGAGGTAACCTTGAAATTGATATTTGTTTATATTCTAACTGTATTGCCTTTAGATAAATTAATAATTTATTCAATATATTTAGCCTTAATTGCTATTATAGTTCGAATTGTATATGGTTATTATTGCTATAGAAATTTTGAACAATGTAGGTTTAATTGGAAATGGGGCAAAACATACAGAAAAGAGATGATGTCTTTTGTCAGCTGGAATTTAATAGGTTCTGCTGCAGGTATTTCAAAAGAACAAGGAATTAATATTCTTTTAAATATATTTTTCGGAGCAACTGTGAATGCTGCACGAGGAGTTGCCTATCAGGTATTTGGTGCAATAAATGGATTTGTAAGTAATTTCCAGATGGCTTTGACCCCTCAAATAGTCAAGACATATGCCTCCGAGCAAAAGGAATATATGTATAAACTTGTATTTCGTGGAAGCAAACTGTCATATTTAATGTTATTAACACTCTCAATGCCTTTTATCATAGAAGCTCCTTTTATTCTTAATCTATGGTTAAAAAAAGTTCCTGAATATAGCTCCATTTTTTTACGAATAGTTCTTATAACAGCATTAATTGATTCTTTGTCTCATACATTAAAAGCATCAATGCATGCATCAGGTATAGTGCGAGATTTTCAAATTGTTGTTGGGGGCATAACATTATTGACTCTACCTATTACATATTTTGTTTTAAAAATAGGTTATCCTCCATCCTCTGCCATGTTTGTTAGTTTAGGCATTTCAATATGTTGTCATTTTGCAAGATTGTTATTGTTAAAAAAAAGTATCAGTTTTCCGGTGTTATCGTTTCTTACTAATGTTTCATTGAAAGTGTTTATTGTTTCCATATTATCTGCTGCAATTCCGGTTTTGTTATATATTAATATGGATAAAAATTGGATAACATCTATTCTTATCGGTGTAATATCTATAATCTCCTCCCTATTGTTTAGTTTTACCATAGGATTTGATAAATCGGAAAGATTATTTTTTATTGATAAGATAAAAAGATATACAAAAATACAAAGATAATGAATAACATATCACATGTCAAAAATTGCTACGGTTGTGGTGTTTGTGCAACGGTATGTCCGCAAAACATTATTCGTATTGAATTAAACAAAAGTGGTTTTTATGAACCTAGTTTATTCGATGCGGATAAATGTACTAAATGTGGATTATGTATTAATGTATGTGCTTATTCCAATTCTGAATTATCATTAAAAACTCAAGAGAAAGTTGATGGTTATGCTACCTGGAGCAACGATAGACAGGTGCGTAGAAAGTGTTCTTCTGGAGGCATTGGCTTTGAAATTGGAAAACAGTTAATAGAACAAGGATATAAAGCTTGCGGCGTATGTTATAATGCTGAGGAGGTAAGAGCAGAGCATTTTATTACCGATATTGTAGAAGGTTTTATTCCTTCTATTGGTTCAAAGTATATCCAAAGTTATACCGTTAATGCGTTTTCTCAATTCAAAAAAGGGAATAAATATTTTGTAAGCGGGACACCTTGTCAAATAGATTCTTTACGATGGTATTTTCGTTTAAAAAAAATGGAAAATAATGTGGTACTATTAGATTTCTTTTGTCACGGCGTACCTTCTATGCATTTATGGAATAAATATATAAAAGAAGTTGAAAAAATAACGGGTAAAGTTATTTATGCTTCGTGGCGCAACAAACAAACCGGATGGCACGACTCGTGGGTTATGGGAATTGACGGCGAAGAACAAGGCGAACCTGTTGATTGGCACGATAGTTACAATATGTTAATTAGGGAAAAAAAAACTTTTTATAACTCCCGCCTTTCACAAGGCGATACGTTTTATAAATTTTTCCTAAACGATAGTTGCCTTGGAAAAGCCTGTTACGAGAAATGTAAATACAAATCAACAGAATCTTCTGCTGATATTCGTATTGGCGATTTGTGGGGAGAAACCTACAAAGACAATGAATACGGAGTAAGCGGATTATTAGCATTTACAGAAAAAGGGAAGCAAATTGTGGAACACCTTAAAACGAATCATACCGTAGTTGAAGAAGATGTTGGGATTGTAACTGAGGGGCAGATGAAAAAGTCCCCGTTACAACCTAATACATATTCTATTAATATTTGGATGCTAAAAAATTTAAGAATGAAAAACTTTTCAAGGATTTATTTGGTATATAACAAGGTTAAAAACAAAATAAATTCGTTTATTAAATAGTCAGTAATGAAAACTGTAGGAATAATAACAACATTTCGTCAACCAAATTATGGTTCTGTTTTACAAGCATATGCCTTACAAAAAACAATAAATGATTTAGGATATAACTCTAAGGTTATTGATTATATATATCCGAATTCTTATCATATTTCTAGGGGGAAAAGAAAATTTAAAGAAAAGGTAGGTTTAAAATCAAGAGTTGCTATAAAATTGGGACTGAGGTCGCAAACAAAAATGCAACTACTAAATGACTTTATAAAAAAGGAAATGCAAGTGACAAAGGAATTTGGGTCTTTTGAAATGTTGCATGAAAATCCACCGAAATTTGATGTTTATATTTCAGGAAGTGATCAAATTTGGAATCCTAATACGATGTTAGGAGATATGAGTTATCTTTTAGATTTTGTGCCTGATGACAGATTAAAGATCTCATATTCTTCTTCTTTTGCTTGTAATAGTATTCCAGAATCGTTAACCACTTCTTATAAAGAAAATTTGAATCGTTACGCATTGTTGTCTGTAAGAGAAGACAATGGAAAGAAGCTTATAAAAGAGCTTATAGGAAAAGACTCTAATGTTGTTTTAGATCCAACGCTTTTGTTAAATAAAAATGATTGGGCTACACTAGCAAACAAGAGCAAAAAGATAAAATATTTACCCTCAAAATATATTCTGTTTTATATGTTGGCTTATACATACAATCCTGAGGATAAAATGGCAGAATTGTTATCCGTTATGCAAAAAAAATATAATTTACCAATTATCTCCTTAAGTAAAAAACCACAAGGATTCGATGGGGTTTTTACAGATATTACAAGAAATAATTCAATCGGTATTAATGAATTTTTATATTTATTTAATAATGCAAAAATGGTAATCACATCTTCATTCCATGGAACAGCTTTTGCTATTAATTTTGGTATCCCATTGATAACCCTAACAAACAATAATGTTGATTCCGATGATAGGATTGCTACGTTAATGAAATCATTATCTGTGGAGAATTGTTGTATTGATGCAACAACTAAAATTGAGGATATTGCGAATCCATTTTATGACATAAAAAAGATGCGCCATAATTTAGATATTGTAAGAAATAATTCTTTAAATTTTCTTATAACAGCCTTTTCATAATCACTGATATTTGAAAAAATAATTCTAAAATGATCGGTTCACTGTTTATATATTGGTTTTTGAAAGTACTTTTAGTTCTTGTTTTAGTTTTTTGTGGCTATGGTATTTCATATGGAGATCGAAAGAGTTTTAATACCTATGCAGTCATCTCTGCTTTATTTTATTCTTTTATTCAAGGTATGCGTTGGGATAGAGGGCAAGACTATATGGGGTACTATCGCGAGTTCATAGGTCAGTGGACAAAAGAAAATCCTGAATTTTTATATCGAATTATTGTTAATTCAATAAGGATGTTGGGTATACCTTATTGGGGCGGGTTTGTTTTATATAGTTTATTTTTAATCTCTGCTATTTTGTTGATTTTTAAACTTTACCCTAAAGCGGCAGTATGGGGGCTTCCCCTGTTTTTTATAATGACACAATCTTCGTCAGAAAATATTGCCCGTCAATATTTAGCCATCTCTTTTGTTATTTTTGCTTATTATGCCTACTTAAAAGGCAAAAAAAAATGGATGGTTATATGGCTTTTTTGTGCCCCTTTGGTTCATATATCTGCATTAATTGCAGTATTTGTTTTTGTTTTATTATTTTTTTTCAAAGTCCCAATTCGTAAACCGTGGATATTATTAGTTATATATATTGGTCTTTATTTTCTATGGGATGTATCGTATTTTAGTGGTGTTACAGATCATTTATCTTCGCTATCTTTAGGTGATGAGTCCAGAATGCAACTCTATTTAGAAAATTCGGAAAGATGGTTTACCGCAGAAGGAAGTATTACAAATGTATTAACAGGCAAAAGTTATTCAGAAGGGAGATCCCTAATAAATAGGACACTATTGTTTTTTTCCCAAATAATCATTATTTACTACGGTTTTAAAGCTCAAATTACAGATAAAAGGCTTCAGATCCCTTATTACTTCGCTTATATTGCAATAATATTTATGGTAATTGGCAGCGATATAGAAATGTACGCCCGTTTTCGCCATTGGTTTATATATTTAACGCCTGTCATCTTGGGAGTTTCAATAAACAGGACATCAATAAATCTTTATGAGAAATATGCTGTTTGGGCTATTATTTTTTTACAGTATGGATTTTATGGATTGATAAGGCAGATAGGGAGTATTCCTTATAGTGGTATTGCATTTATTTGGGATAGATAGATTTAAACATTAATTAAATGAAATCATTTAAACAATTCGTTAAGACTAAATTAATTTCGTTTTTTCAGATGCTTTTTTATAATAGTATTGTTAAAGGATGGATTATTGCCTTTGGCAAAAAAGACAAAAGAAAGCTTAAATACAAAGTTTCTTTATGTTTAATTTTTAAAGATGAAGCTCCATTTTTAAAAGAGTGGATTGATTATCATAAAATGATAGGGGTAAATCATTTTTATCTTTACAATAATAATTCAATAGATAATTATAAAGAAATAGTACAACCTTATATTGATAATGGTATTGTAACTCTAATTGATTGGCCTTACCAACAAGCACAACACAAAGCGTATAAACATTGTTTTGAGAATTATAGAAATGATAATAATTGGATTTCTTTTTTAGATGCAGATGAATTTTTTTGTTTAAAAGAAGGGAATGATATAACAGAATGGTTAGATAAATATAGAAAATTCCCATCTATTACTGTTTGTTGGAAAATGTTTGGGACAGGAGGATTAATTGAACATGATTATGATAAGCTTGTAATTGAGCAATATAATGTATGCTGGGAGCATTTTAATGTTCACGGCAAATGCTTCGTTAATACAAGATATGATATTGCGAATTTTGACACTTGGTTTGTACACCATTCCACGTATATGCTTTTTAAGCTTTTTTTCTTAAAAATAAAACTACCTCCAATTAACCAGTTCAAATATTTTTGCCCTCTGGATACCATGTGGGGACATGGAAAGAAAAAAGATTCAGAATCGGAGGTGCAAATTAATCATTATTTTACCAAGGCATGGGATATTTATAGTGCAAAAAGGAACAAGACAGATGTGTATTTTGAAAAGAATCCCAAATTAGATTATTCTTATTTCTATAAATATGAGATGAAGTGTACTTCCGTTGATTATATTATATCCCGATTCATAATAAAATTAAAAATAAGCAGAGGAGAAATAAAATAAAGATTTTATGATATTTAATAAATGGAAAAACTAATTAAATATTTTATCGGTCATTCGTGCAATGCTGACAACCGCTATATGGCTGCCTCTGGAGGAATTGCAACATCTGTAATTAAATATTTGCTGGAAAATAAAAAAGCAGGAACGGCCCTGTCTTTCAAATTTAATGCCGACAAATGCATTTATGAGCCGATACTCATCGATAAGTTTTTGGACTATAATATATGTGGTTCTATTTATCAGGAGATCGATTTATATTCTTTCTTTAAAGAAAATATAAAAAAACTTGGCAGTTTGGTTGTTGTAACATGTTTGCCTTGTCAAATAAAACCATTAAAGAATTTATTTGCCAAACATAATATTCGGTATTTTATAATTTCATTGGTGTGTTCAGGACAAGTAGAGATGGAAGGGAGTTTTTGTTATTATAAATTTCTTCATCTAAATAAAAAAGATATTATTGGCGTTCGTTATCGGGGAAATGGTTGGCCCAGTGGGATACAAATAAGGCTAAAGGATGGAACGGAAATTTTTAAAAGAAACTGGAGTTACCCTTGGTCATTGATTCATTCATCACGTCTTTTTCAACCCAAGCGCTGTTTCTATTGTAAACATGTGGTCAATTATGAATCAGACCTTACCTTGGCTGACCCTTGGCTTGATGAATATATCAAAAATGATAATATCGGTCACACATTGTTTTCTGTAAATACACGAGTCGGCAATGAGGTGATAAGGCAAATGATTGTAGAAAAAAAAATATGCGTACGAAGGACAAATATTGACGACTTTATAATATCACAATCTCCCACTTATAAAAGAAGGGTAGATAATCCCCCGTCAAAGAATAAGATTAGAAAGGTTGTATCTATTTGTCGAAACAATACATATAAGGCTTTTATGTCACGAAGTCCTTATTTAATGAAGCTACATAATCGCATTGTAATAAAAATCCTGAAATAAGATGAAATCAGTCACATTTCTTTTTAATAAATATCGAAGTTATAAAAATGCAAAGAGGTTTAGATCTTGTGGTAAAAATTTCCGTATTGGTAAAGAAGTAAAAATTCAAAATCACCGATATATAGAAATAGGGAATAACGTAGGTATAGGTAAACATTCATATTTATTGCCTTGCGTACAATACGCAGGGATAAAATATTCTCCTAAAATTAAAATCGGGAGTAACGTTTGGTTGGGGATTAGAACTTCAATTGCGTGTATTGATGAAGTTATTATTGGAAATGATGTATTATTTGCCGGGCATGTTCATATCACAGATCATTCACATGGGTATGAAGACATTAAGGTTTCGATAAAAAATCAACCACTAATTTCAAAAGGGAAAATAATTATTGAAGACCAATGTTGGCTTGGGTTTAGTTGTGAAATATTATCGGGGGTTAATATTGGCAAGCATTCAATCGTAGCAGCACGAGCAGTCGTAACTAAAGACGTACCACCTTATTCAATAGTTGCAGGAAATCCAGCGCGTATTATAAAACAATATAATTTTGAGGCAAAACAATGGGAAAAACCAAGGGTTTGAAATATTACATCATATCAGGGTTAAATATACATGATAATAATAGGGGGACAGGAGCATTAGGTTGTGGTGTATTTAGTTTTTTGAAGCAACATCACAACCCCAATAATCTTATTGCTTGTAAGATAATGTTATATAAAAATCCGTGGAAGTTTAAATTTAGAAAACGTAGAAAAGAAATTATAACGATTGCAGAAGATAAATTTGAACTATATTATCTTTATGTTCTTTATTATGATTATTGGATTTTCAATAAAATATCAATTTTGTCAAAATTGACCAGGACAAATTGTTTACTAAAGAAGGTGGGTTTTGTTGCAGCAGTTAATGGCGGGGATGGATTTTCTGATATATATGGAACAGAAACATTTAAAAATAGATTATTTGACGCACAATTAGCAATAAAAGAACAAATACCGTTAATTATCCTACCTCAAACATTAGGTCCATTTAAGGATGCAGAAAATTTGAAGGTTGCTACCAGAATATTGAAATATGCATCGAAAGTATATGTGCGCGATGAAAAATTTGTTCCTGAATTAAATGCAATGGAGGTAGAATATAAACTAACGAAAGATTTATCCTATTTTATGCAACCAGAGAAAATAGATGTTGATATTGCCTCCAATGCGGTTGGATTAAATGTTAGTGGTCTTTGTTATTCAAATAAATTCAGGGATTTATCAGGCAAATTTGAACATTACCCTCTGTTAATAGAGAAAATCATTGAATATTTTCAAAAGAATAGTATTCCATTATATCTTATTGCACACTCTTATAATTATAAAACCCCAGAGTATGCCAACGATGACATGGAAGCAATAAAAGAAGTGTATAATAAATTAGAGAATAAAACAAATGTTTACCTAATAGATAAGGATTTAACTTCTCCTCAAACTAAATATGTTATTTCTCAATTTAAATTTTTTATTGGCACACGTATGCATTCAAACTTTGCAGCGATTTATACAGATACACCTGTGTTTGGTTTAGCTTATAGTTACAAATATGAAGGATCTTTTGACTATATGGGGCTAAAAGGACACTATGCCTCAGTATTGAATATCAGAAAAATGGATATTCCACAAGTAATTAGTCAAATTGAAGGAAAGTATCAAGAATCAATAAATTGAAAATATTATATATGGAGGATAATAAAAAAGCACGAGTTATTGCCTTCTACCTACCACAATATCACCCAATACCCGAAAACGACAAATGGTGGGGGAAAGGTTATACTGAATGGACAACAGTTGGAAAAGCAAAACCATTATTTCGGGGACATTACCAACCTAGAGTCCCGGCAGATTTGGGCTATTACGATTTGCGCATGCCGGAAGTAAGGGAAGCTCAGGCAGAGATGGCCAGGGAAGCCGGTATTGAAGGTTTTTGTTATTGGCATTACTGGTTCGGAAATGGAAAGCAATTATTAGAACGCCCATTTAATGAAGTTTTAGAATCTGGCAAACCCGATTTCCCGTTTTGTTTAGGGTGGGCAAACCATTCATGGTATGCCAAAAATTGGAATAAAAAGAATGTAAACGGAAAAGACAAGCTTTTAATAAAGCAAAATTACCTCGGAGAAGAGGATATTAAAAACCATTTCTTCTTGGTTTTAAAGGCTTTCAAGGATAAGCGATATTTAACCGTAGACGAGAAACCAATATTTTTTATTTATTCTCCTAAGAACATTCCCGATATTCGCTTATTTATCTCTGTTTGGCAAAAGTTAGCAGTTGAAAATGGTCTTAACGGAATTTATTTTATCGGCAGAACTTCAATTAATGAAGATTATAAAGATATCTTTAATATGGGGATCGATGGAATATGTCGAGAGGGGATAGAAAGTGCATTATATAAGATAAACGGGAAATATGCATATAAAATATTGAGGAAAATTAGATTATTAATCGATTCTAAATTTGTGCCATTAAATAAATATAAATATTCTTATTTTGTTAAATATTTACTTGAACCAAAATTAGATGCAGTAGAGAATATTTATCCGACAGTTATTCCTAACTTTGACCATTCTCCCCGCTCAGATAGACATGGTTTAATTATTTACAATAGTTCTCCTGAATATTTCAAAGCACATTTCAAAGAAGCTTTACAAATTGTTGCAAATAAAGAAAAAGAACACAGGATAATTTTTCTAAAATCATGGAATGAATGGGGAGAAGGCAACTATATGGAGCCAGATATTTTTCATGGGAAAGGCTATCTTGAAGCTCTTAAAAGCGAACTATATGTTTAAATAAAAGTTGCTACAAATGTTTAAAAACAAAACACTTTTAATAACCGGAGGGACCGGTTCATTTGGGAATGCCGTGCTTAACCGTTTCCTTGATTCTGATATAAAAGAAATCCGTATTTTTTCGAGGGATGAAAAGAAACAGGACGATATGCGCCACCGACTCAATAACCCCAAGGTGAAATTTTATATTGGCGATGTGCGCGACAAGAGGAGTGTTGACGGTGCAATGCGTGGGGTCGATTATATTTTTCATGCAGCTGCCTTAAAGCAGGTGCCGTCGTGCGAGTTCTTTCCTACCCAGGCTGTACGCACCAATGTGTTCGGGACTGAAAACGTGTTGGATTCAGCCATTCAGCACGGGGCGAGAAATGTAGTGGTACTCAGCACCGACAAAGCTGCTTACCCAATAAATGCAATGGGCATCAGCAAAGCCATGATGGAAAAAGTAGCGATTGCCAAAGGCCGCGCACTGGGTGAAAAAGCAGCTACAACAATATGCTGTACCCGCTATGGCAATGTAATGGCGAGCCGTGGTTCTGTTATCCCTCTTTGGGTTAAACAGATTAAAGAGGGGAAAGATATTACCATAACCGATCCCAATATGACCCGTTTTATGATGACACTGGAAGATGCCGTTGATTTGGTATTGTATGCGTTCAAAAATGGAGAGAACGGAGATTTATTTGTACAGAAAGCTCCTGCTGCCACCCTAGATGTACTTGCCGTAGCCTTAAAAGAACTTTACAAAATGGATACCCCTGTCCGTGTTATCGGTACTCGGCACGGAGAAAAGCTCTATGAAACACTGGTTACCCGAGAGGAAATGGCAAAACATGTCGACATGGGCAATTATTTCAGGATACCCTGCGATACACGTGACCTGAACTACAATAAATATTTTGTTGAAGGTCAGGAAGAAATTTCTAAAATAGAAGATTACCATTCGCACAACACCCTACGCCTTGATGTTAAAGGCATGCGGGAACTGCTGCTAAAACTCCCTTTAATCCGTAAAGAAGTACTGGGCGAAGAAGGCATCCAATATCCTGATTGAAAAGTTACACAGTGTCGCACAGAGGAATCACCGTGTTACTCTGTGTAATAACACGGTGCAACACTGTGTTATAAAAATCACCTCCATGGAAATAAACAAAATAACCCACGAAATCCTAGATTCTGCTTACAAAGTTCATTCTTCACTTGGACCGGGATTGCTCGAATCTGCATACCAAGCCTGTTTGGTCTATGAATTAAAGAAAAAAGGCTTTAAGGTAGAAACAGAAAAGCCACTGCCAATTATTTACGAAGAAGTAAAGTTGGATTGTGGTTACCGAATTGATATCCTTGTTGAAGATGCTGTGGTAGTTGAACTAAAGACTGTTGAGGCTTTTACGGATGTACACATGGCTCAAGTATTAACTTATCTGAGGTTTTCAGAGAAGAAAGTAGGGCTGTTGTTAAATTTCTATACCAAAAGCCTGAAGGACGGTATTAAAAGTTTTATAATGTAAATGAAAGTCACACAGTGTATCACAGAGGAGGCACAGAATCTCACAGTGACAGAACTCTGTGTAACTAATAAAAGATGCAAGAAAAACCAACAATCATAAAAGGCGGTAAATTCACCGACCACCGGGGGGTGATGCGTTTTGTCAACGGTTTTCAGTTCCCTGACGTCAAACGCTTTTATTTCATTAAACATCCCGACACATCAATAGTACGTGCCTGGCAGGGGCATCAGTCCGAAAAAAAATATTTTTATCCCATCTCCGGCAGTTTTGTGGTTGCCTGGGTGAAGGTTGATGATTTTGAAAATCCATCGGAGGGCTTGATTCCTGAATACCATATCCTTTCTGCAGGAAAAAGTGAATTAATTTCTGTCCCCAAGGGCTATGCCAATGGGCTTAAAGCATTGGAACCTGATTCTGAAATTATGGTTTTCTCTGATATGGGGGTTGAAGAATCGGTGAAAGAAAAGATCCGGTTCCCGGCAGAGTGGTGGATGGATTGGGAAAAGTTTTGACTTTTGGGATGTTGAAACTGAGGCAAGATTTTTAATCGAACTCTGGTTAATAAATAAGTAATTCCAATATTAATTACATGTCTAAGCTAAGAATTGGCATAACAGGCCAAGCCGGTTTTGTCGGGACACACCTTTACAATACCCTTGGGCTTTTCCCTGAAAAATACGAGAGGATCCCATTCGAAGACGATTTTTTCAAATCGGGAGAAACCCTTCAAGGTTTCGTTAAACAGTGCGATGTGGTTGTGCATCTTGCAGCGATGAACCGGCACAATGATCCAGAAATCATTTATCAGACCAATATCGGGTTGGTAAAACAATTAATTAGTGCCTGCGAAAGCACACAATCGGTCCCACACATATTATTTTCTTCTTCAACCCAGGAAGAACGAGGCAACCTGTACGGCAAATCAAAACGTGAGGGGCGGGAATTGTTGGAACAGTGGGCTGTAAAAAACGGGGCTTATTTTACCGGTTTGGTAATACCAAATGTATTTGGCCCTTTCGGGCATCCATATTACAACTCGGTTGTGGCTACATTCTGTCACCAGCTGACCCACAACGAAACACCACAAATACAGTTAGATGGAGAATTAAAAATTATTTATGTTTCCGAGTTGGTCGAATTTATGTTAGAAAGAATCAGTTTACAAGGTGCCGTACATAGGGATCACAGTCTAACACAGTGCGGCCCTGTGCAAAGCCCTGAGGAACTCAGAGTAACTTATCATGTCCCCCATTCGTCACAGATAAAAGTATCAGCCCTGTTGGGAAAGCTGAAAGGGTATAAAGAAAATTATTTTGAAAAAGGGATAATGCCCAATCTCAATGAGCCATTTGAGCGTAACCTGTTCAATACTTTCCTTTGCTATATCGACCATGACAGTTTCTTCCCTTTTCATTTGAAGCAGAATACCGATGAGCGTGGTTCTTTTGTGGAAACAGTAAAATTAAACAGTGGGGGACAGGTTTCCTTTTCCACTACCGTCCCGGGCATTACCCGAGGAAACCATTTCCATACAAGGAAAGCCGAAAGGTTTGCTGTAATAAAAGGAAAAGCAAAAATTGAATTTCGTAAAATTGGAACAGACGAGGTACACACTTTCGAACTGGACGGCAAGCAACCTTCATTTGTCGACATGCCTATCTGGTTCACCCACAACATTACCAACATTGGAGATGAGGATTTATACACTATTTTCTGGATAAACGAACACTTCAATCCGGAAGATGGGGATACATATTATGAGAAGGTATAGAATTGTTGCGTTTGGATATAGGGTCCCACAGTGATACTCTGTAAAAAACATTATGTAACTCTGTAAGATAAATCTAAAAATCATATCATATAGGATGAAAAAATTGAAAGTAATGACAATTGTTGGTACACGGCCAGAAATTATACGGCTGTCGCGTACCATGGCATTGTTAGATAAATATGTTAATCAGGTAATTGTCCATACCGGACAAAATTATGATTATGAGTTGAATGAAATTTTCTGGGATGATTTAGAACTAAGGAAACCTGATTTTTTTCTTGATGTGGATGTCTCCTCGTTAGGGGCAACAGTAGGGGATATAATGAGGAAAGCGGAAGTGGTAATGCGTAAGGAGCAACCAGATTCGGTTTTAGTTTTGGGAGATACCAACTCATGTTTAGCTGCTTATATTGCCAAGCGGTTACGAATCCCCATATTTCACATGGAAGCAGGAAATCGTAGTTTTGATTTCAATGTGCCAGAAGAAATCAATCGCAGGGTTATAGACCACATTGCCGATTACAATCTGGTATATACCGAACATGCACGTAGGCATCTAATTAGTGAGGGGTTACAGCATCGCCGGATATATTTAACTGGATCTCCTATGAAGGAAGTATTGACCCATTACATGCCCAAAATTGATTCATCGGACATCTTGGGCACATTGCATTTGAAACAGAGAAAGTTTTTTGTCATAAGTGTTCATCGTGAGGAAAATGTTGATAATGCAGGCAATTTGTATAAGATTACTACCTTGTTAAATACATTGGCTGAAACATATAATGTCCCGGTAATTGTATCTACGCACCCAAGAACAAGGAAACGGCTTGAAGCGTTAGAAGGTTTTGTGCCTGATGCCCGTATTCAATATTTGAAACCTTTTGGTTTCTTAGATTATGTGAACCTGCAAAAAAATGCCCTATGCACCATATCTGACAGTGGGACAATTAGTGAAGAAAGTTCTATCTTGTCATTTCCTGCTATTAGCCTGCGACAGTCCATGGAGCGTCCCGAAGCCCAGGATGCAGGGACAATAATATTGTCGGGCTTTGACCCAGATGTAGTATTAAATGCTGTGGGCACAGTTATTGAAGAATTCAGGTTATATCCAGAATATAGGATAATTGCCGAGGATTATTATATTGAAAATACATCATGGCGTGTGTTAAAATTAATTTTAGGAAATACTAAATTAAGCAATAAATGGTGGGGGATAAAAAATGAACGATAAACAAATGAATATTGCAATATTATGCCAATACCCATTCCCCATTGGATATTCAGGAACCAATAGAATTATTTCTTATTCAAGAGGATTAGTAGAACTCGGAAATTCCGTAACCGTTTATGTTTTACATCCAACTGAAAGTAGAAGAAAAGTTTTCAATGAAGATTATAAAGGAGAATATTTAGGAATTAAGTACCAATATCCCTTCAGGCAAACGATTAAAAAGGAAAGGTCTGTTTTTAAATCAAGAGAGATATTGGGTGTTTTTAAAACCCTTATAGATTTAAGGTCACGACATAAAAGGAATAAATATGATTGGGTATTTATATCCAATGATAATCATATTTTATACCCTATTATGTCTTTTTTTATTAAAACGTTTCTAAGAGGAAGCAAGGTTCTTTTTATTACAGATGAGTATCCTGAACCAATAAGAAGTGCTGGTCGCGAATTGCCTAACTATCGAAAACAATTATTTGTGTTTGGTTTTTATTTTACCGATGCAATAATAACAATGACGAATACATTGGATAAGTATTACGGGACAATATATAAGAAGGACAGTAGGCTAATTGTGCCAATGACTGTCGAGACTAATAGGTTCGACAGTTATAGTCCAGTTAAATACAAGGACTATATTGCATATGTTGGGAATTTAGAGATTTCAAAGGATGGGGTGGATATTCTAATAGAAGCATTTTCTAAAGTAAATAAAAGCATAAACAATTGCAAATTAATTCTATTTGGAGAGGCAATTGAAGCTGATTTGGCAGTTTTGAAAAAATTAACATTTGACTTAGGCTTAAAAGACAAGGTCGTTTTTGCAGGGAAGGTTGAAAGGGCTAAAATTCCTGACTTTTTAGGAAATGCAAAAGCTTTAGTGCTTGCTCGTGGCAATTCTGCCAGGGCTGAGGGAGGTTTCCCTACAAAGCTTGGAGAATATTTATCTACAGGTAAGCCTGTTGTTGTGACAGACGTGGGAGAAATTGGCAAGTATTTAAAAGATAGAGATAGTGCATTTATTGCAGAACCAGATAATGTCGATAGTTTTGCTGCAAAGATGCTTGAGGTTTTTGATGATTATGAACGTGCTTTGGTAGTGGGTGATAAGGGGAAAATAATTGCGAAAGAGGCTTTCGATTATTTAGTTCAATCAAGAAGAATAGATAATTTTTTAAAGAATATTAGAAATATTTAAATAATTAGCAAATGCAAACTGTATTGATCACAGGAGGCGCCGGATTTATTGGCTCAAATCTGGCAAAACAATTATTGTCGAAAAGATATAACGTTATTGTATTAGACACTTTGTCTCCCCAGATCCATGGGACAAATCCCTCAGAAGATTCTTTTCTTTATAAATCAATTGCCAATGAAGTCAATTTCATTAAGGGAAGTGTAACAGATGAAAAAATCCTTAACAAATTAGTTAATGAAGTGGATTATATTATCCACCTTGCTGCTGAAACAGGTACAGGGCAATCAATGTATGAACTGGAAAGGTATTCCAATATTAATGTTGGAGGGACATCTCTATTATTAGATATATTGGCTAATTCTCCCAATAATGTAAAAAAAGTAATTGTGGCTTCTTCCCGTTCAATTTATGGTGAGGGAAAATATACGGATAGAAATGGTAATATATATTATCCTAGAGCAAGGAGTATTGAAAAGATGAAAGAAGGCGATTTTAATATTTATGATGAAAGTGGGAAAATATGTTTGCAATTAATGCCGACACCAGAAGATTCAACACCCGCACCGGGGTCATTTTATGCCATAACAAAATTGTTTCAGGAACAAAGTGTCTTATTAATTTGTAAAAGCATTGGCATAGATGCTGTTGCTTTACGCTTTCAGAATGTTTATGGTCCTGGACAGTCTTTAAAGAACCCCTATACTGGGTTATTGGCTGTTTTTTCAAATTTAATCAGGCAGGGGAAAAATATCAATGTTTTTGAGGATGGACAGGAAAGCCGGGATTTTATTTATGTTGACGATGTTATTGATGCTATTGTTAAATCGTTAGAAACTGATAAAATAAATGGGATGGCATTAAATGTTGGAACAGGAGTGCCAACTTCTGTATTTGAAGTTGCAACTATCTTAAAAACATTGTATAATGCAAATATCGACATAAATATTTCAGGCGATTTTAGGATTGGTGACATCAGGCATAATTATGCTGATATTTCTAAAATTAAAGAATTATTGAACTTTGAACCCAAAGTTGATATTTATGAAGGATTAAAAAGATTTGTCAATTGGGTACAGGAACAACCTAATGAAGATTATAGTTTATTTGAGAAGAGCGTAAAAGAAATGAAAGGGAAAAATATGTTTATTTCTAAAAATCTAAAAATTAAACTTTTCCAGTAAAATGGTTTTAGAAAAGGCTTAAAACAAACAAAATGAATAAATCTAAAATAGAAGGAAAAAATATTTTATTTATCGGATACATTTATTTTTACTATCATCATTATCTTATCAAAGCATTACAGGACAATGGCGCAATTGTTACTTTCCATTCCGTTGAAAAAAATGATTTATGGTATACTTTATCACGTAAAATAAGTCATAAATTGTTCATGAATTATAATAATAAATATTCTGAAAAAATACTTAAACAAATTAGAAATAAAACCTTTGATTATATTTTAGTATTTCATGGATTTCAATTACCTGATTCTTTTTATGTTAAATTAAAAGATTTAAACAAGGATGCGAAGTTTATTAATTACACATGGGATTCTGTTAGAGAAACTTTGCAAAAAAATACAATTCTGGATATACTACCTCATTTTAATATTGCTTATTCATTTGATAAAAATGATTGCGATATTTACAAAAAGCAGAAATATTGGCCTCTATTTTATATCGATGATTATTTTAAACTAAGAGAAGACAAAACCACAAAAACAATAGATCTATTATTTATTGGAACATTGTGTACGTATAATAGATATAATTCATTAATTAAATTTAATAAATATTGCAAAGAAAAAAACATTAAACTTTATTCGTATGTGAAAGTTTCATATCGGTTTTATATTGCATGTTTATTAAAAGGACACAAGTTGAAGAATGTAAGATTCATTCCACTAAAAACTGGGAAAATTATTGAATTACTAAAAAAATCAAGAGCAGTCGTTGATCTGCCACAACAAATGCAGAGTGGATTATCAATGAGAATAATGGAAAGTATTGGAGCTAATAAAAAAATATTAACAACAAATATAAATATTAAAAAAGAAACTTTTTTCAATCCACACAACATACAAATTATTGATTTAGAAAACATAAAAATCAATAACGACTTTTTAACTAAAAATTATATTGCAGATTCTTCTATTGATGCATATTATATTAAAAATTGGGTACTGCATCTTTTTAGTGAGGTTTAAATCTCCTTTGTTTCACCTTTATTGTTGTTGAACCCATTCATTTATTAGAACCCAATATCAAATGAATTTTAAAGTTCTTAAATTAAAAATCATTAGAAGTATAAAATCAGAACTGCTAATTCTCATAAAATAGAAAATAATGCAACAACTCACACAAAAACTCGGTTCCGGCGATATGACCATACAGGAATTGCCCATCCCCCAGCTTGAAACGGGGATGATAATGGTAAAAAATCATTATTCGTTAATTAGCGCAGGGACCGAAGGTTCAACCGTGCAGGCCGCACGAAAAAGCCTGATAGGAAAAGCGAAAGAACGTCCACAGCAAGTTAAACAGGTATTGGATGTTTTAAAAAAACAAGGCATTGCACAAACCTACCGGGCTGTAATGAAAAAACTGGATGCTTATTCGCCATTAGGTTATAGTTGTGCAGGGGAAGTAATAGAAGTTGCCGGAGATGTGGCAGGTTTTAAAGTTGGCGATTTGGTGGCTTGTGCCGGGATTGGGTATGCGTCACATGCCGAGGTAGTATGCGTTCCTGTAAATTTATGCGTTAAATTGTCTGGCGATGCCGATTTATCCCAGGCATGTTATAATACCCTTGGGGCTATTGCCCTGCAAGGTGTCCGCCAGGCCGATTTGCGATTAGGGGAAACCTGTGCTGTTATTGGTTTAGGGCTTATTGGGCAACTGACTTGCTTACAGCTTAAAGCTTCCGGGGTTCGGGTAGTTGGCATTGATGTAAGTGATAGCGCGGTAGAAACAGCAGCAGCACATTGCACGGATATGGCATTTGCCAGAAGCACTCCCGGCATTAACGATAAAATAGATGAATATACAAAGGGGCTTGGGGTTGATGCTGTTATTATAACGGCAGGTACATCCAGTCTCGACCCTATAAATTTTGCAGGTTCTATTGTCAGGAAAAAAGGCAATGTTGTTGTTGTTGGGGCGGTTCCTACCGGTTTCGACCGCGACCCTTATTATTATAAAAAGGAGCTGAGCCTCAAAATGTCGTGTTCTTACGGCCCGGGACGATATGATTTAAATTATGAAGAGAAGGGTATTGATTACCCCGCTGCTTATGTACGTTGGACTGAAAATAGAAATATGGAAGCCTTCCAAAAGCTTATCCAGAATAAAAATATTGATTTATCATATCTGACAACTCATACTTTCTCTTTTGAAGATGCTCCCAAAGCTTATGATTTAGTAACTTCGCATAGCGAACCGTTTCTGGGAATTGTTTTAAAATACGATGCAACAAAGAAACAAAAACGGGAAAAAATAAATATAACTGCTACTGCAAAAACAGGAAAGATAAACATTGCATTCATTGGGGCAGGAAGTTATGCCCAGGGCAGTTTACTTCCCAACTTGCCCGATAGCAGCGATGTTATACGAAAAGGCGTTTTAACCCATTCCGGAACCACTTCAAAAAGGGTAGCCGAGCGATTCAAATTTGAATTCTGTACATCAAACGAAGAAGACATAATTAAAAACCCGGATATCAACACATTGTTTATTACAACCCGTCATGATACCCATGCGCAATATGTTATTAAAGGGGTGGCAAACGGGAAAAATGTTTATGTTGAAAAACCATTATGCCTTAATATCGAAGAACTTGAGCAAATTGAACAGTTATGTGCTGAAAAACAAAAAACTGTAATGGTAGGCTTTAATCGCCGTTTTTCTCCGCAAGCAACTTTAATTAAAAAGAAAATTGGAAATGGCATAATGTCTATGATATACAGGGTCAATGCAGGTTATATACCTGCAGGTTCATGGATACAGGATCTAGAAACAGGGGGCGGGCGTATTATTGGAGAAGTTTGCCATTTTATCGATTTAATGACCTATATGTGCGATAGCCTTCCGGTAAAAGTAATGGCATCTACCCTTCCCGACAGTCAGGCATTAAACGATACAATTAATATTATTGTTGAGTTCGAAAATGGCTCAACCGGGGTGGTTGCTTATTATGCCAACGGGGCAAAATCACTAAAAAAGGAATATTTTGAAGTTTATGCATCGGGTACAACTGCAATTATAAACGATTTTAAAGAATGTTTTATTTATGGAAAAGGTAAAGTCCAAAAATCAAAGCTTCTTAATCAGGATAAGGGACAGAAGATAATGATTAACAGTTATATTGAAAGTTTAAAGAATGGTAAGGTTTCAATTCCTATGAATCAAATATTTGCTGTAACAAAAGCAACTTTTGCTGTAATAAAATCAATTCAGGAAGATGGGGCATCGATCAGATTCTGAGCTAATAAATTCATTTTATAAGCTCAAAACTTATTGCGAAAAAGAAGGCTTTAAAGGCTGGGATCCCTACGATGGGCTAAACTCAAAAATTTTCCAGGCAACTCTGCTAAAACATTCCCGTTTAGCCCGTTTAGCATGGATACAGGCATTTAAACGAAACCATGTTAACTTGCGTAAAATATTATGCGTCCCCAAAGGATATAACGCTAAAGGGATTGCCCTTTTTTTAATAGGGTATTGTAACTTATATAAAGTTGCTCAAAAAGGGGAAGATTCTTTTGGGACAAGAGAAGAAATAATAAGTCATATTAATTTTTTATCAGATTTGTTAATTTCGTTGCAAAGCAAAGGCTATTCCGGGGCTTGCTGGGGTTACAATTTTGACTGGCAGAACCGTGTATTTTTTCAACCATCGGGAACGCCTACGGTAGTTGCCACATCGTTTTGTGCCGAGGCTTTGTTTAATTCTTATTCTGTTACACAAGAAAGAAAGATGTTGGATGTTGCCTTGTCTGCCTGCAATTTTGTTGAAAAAGATTTAAACAGGGCGGATTTTGGGAATAATAATTTTATTTTTTCCTATTCGCCATTAGACCGGTCGCAGGTTTATAATGCATCCTTACTGGGGGCAAGGTTATTGGCTAGAGGTTACAGCTATACCCAAAAAGAAGAATGGAGGGAATTGGCATATCATGCCACTATAACAATCATTGAACGCCAAAGCTCAGATGGCTCATGGGTTTATGGAGCTTCAACTGTCCAGCAATGGGTCGATAGCTTTCATACCGGATTTAACCTGGAATGTGTCCGGGATATTATGGATGATTTAAAAATTCACGATTTTGAAGAAAGTTTTAATAATGGTCACAATTACTACCTTAATAACTTCTTTTTAGAAGATGGCACTCCAAAATATTACCACAACAAAATTTATCCATTGGATATCCATTCACCTGCTCAATTAATTGTAACATTATCGAAATGCAGAACTTTTTACTCGAATAGGCAATTGGCTGAAAGAGTTCTAAACTGGACGATAAATAACATGCAGTCGCCTAAAGGAAATTTTTATTACCAATTAAAGAAGGGGATGTCTTCAAAAATTTCTTATATGCGTTGGGCTCAGGCATGGGTATTTTATGCCATGTCGTATTTTTTCATGGAGACAACCATTATGTCAGACAACAAATAAAAGGTGTAAGGTAATTATAGGATGGGAAAAAATGAAATTTTTGATTGGAATCACTTAAAGAAGTTATGGGGCAATATATTTCTACTTGAAAAACGAGGAAAGGTTTTTTTTGCCCTAAAGGGAGCACCAAACTTTGGCATCGGACTGTGAGACGGGAAATAAATTATGACAGAGTAGAAAGATTAGACATATATCCTTCATGAAATCAATAAAATGTATGAAAAAAATACTTCTTGTTTTTGGCACACGCCCCGAAGCTATTAAAATGGCTCCTTTGGTAAAAGCCTTACAACAAAACAATTCATTTGAAACCATTGTGTGCGTAACCGGACAACATCGGGAGATGCTCGATCAGGTTTTGCAAATATTTGAGATTAAACCGGACTACGACTTGGCTATTATGAAGCCCGGTCAGGATTTATACGATGTAACTTCTCGTGTTCTATTAGGAATGAGAGATGTGTTAAAAGAGGTAAGTCCCGATTTAGTCTTGGTTCATGGCGATACTTCTACATCAACAACAGCAGCATTAGCCGCATTTTATCAACAAATACCGGTTGGACATATCGAAGCCGGCTTGCGTACTCATAATATTTACAGTCCATGGCCCGAAGAAATGAATCGGCAATTAACCGGACGGCTGGCAACGCTGCATTTCTCGCCTACTCAATTAAGTAAACAAAACCTGTTAAAGGAAGATATTTCGGAGGATAAAATTCATATTACCGGCAATACGGTAATTGATGCTTTGTATTGGGTAATCGATAAGATGAAAACAGATGCATCATTAGAAAATAGCATCACTCAAAAACTTATCAACTTTGGACTACCTACCGATAAAATTAAGGCATGGGCAAAACAACAAAACAATAATTCTTCATTTCCTCCCCCCACGGGGGAGTTAGAGAGGGCTTCTCGCAAACTTGTCCTAATTACAGGCCATCGTCGCGAAAATTTCGGACAAGGTTTTATTAATATATGTGAAGCAATAAAGGAATTGTCAGGAAAATATCCTGAAGTTGATTTTGTTTACCCCATGCATTTAAACCCGAATGTCCGTAATGCAATTTCACAAGTTTTTGGCACTGCCGTCATTGCAAACGAAGTGAAACAATCTGTTAAAAACACATATTTTATTGAACCTTTGGATTATTTGCCATTTGTGCATTTAATGTCTTCTTCTTATCTCGTATTAACTGACTCCGGTGGCATACAAGAAGAAGCTCCGGGGCTGGGAAAGCCCGTACTGGTAATGCGCGACACTACCGAGCGCCCCGAAGCTTTGGATGCCGGAACTGTAAAATTGGTTGGGACAGATAAAGAAAAAATTATCACTGAAGTAGGCCGATTGCTTGATGATGCCGAACATTATAAAATAATGTCGCAGGCTAATAATCCTTATGGAGATGGCAACGCTTGCGAAAGGATAATAGAATTTATAACAAAAAATAACAATCAATAAGATATGAATTTTAATCAAGTATGTTTCATGGGCTTAGGCTATATTGGTCTGCCTACTGCAGCAGTATCTGCCGGGAAAGGGATAAATGTATTGGGAGTTGACATTAACCCCGATGTAGTTGATACCATCAATAAAGGGGAAATCCACATAATAGAACCGGGACTGGGAGATTTGGTAAAGGAAGTAGTTGTAAACAAAAAGCTACGGGCATCAATAACTCCGGAAGAAAGCGATGTTTTCCTTATTGTGGTGCCAACCCCTTTTAAGGGAGACCACGAACCGGACATTTCTTTTGTTGCTTCGGCTACCCAGGCAGTTATCCCTTTGTTAAAAGATGGAGATCTGTATATTATTGAGTCAACATCACCGGTGGGTACTACAGAAAAGATGGCAGAATTAATTTACACCAAACGACCGGAGTTAAAAGATAAAATTTCAATTGCATATTGTCCGGAACGAGTACTGCCTGGAAATGTATTGTATGAATTAGTTAATAATGATCGTGTTATTGGTGGAATTGACGAAAAATCAACCACGAAAGCAATGGAATTTTATTCTTCGTTTGTTGAGGGAAAACTGCATCCGACGAATGCTCGTACAGCAGAGATGTGTAAGCTTTCAGAGAATTCATCGAGAGATGTTCAAATTGCTTTTGCTAATGAATTATCATTGATTTGTGACAAAGCCGGTATTAATGTATGGGAGTTGATTGAACTGGCAAACAAGCACCCCCGTGTTAATATCCTTCAACCAGGTTGTGGAGTCGGAGGCCATTGCATTGCTGTTGACCCTTATTTTATTGTGTCGGAATACCCAATGGAGTCGAGGATTATCGGACAGGCGCGTGAAATTAATAATTATAAATCGTTCTGGGTGGCTGAAAAAATCCAGAATGAAATGTTAAAATTTAGGATTAAACACGGTTGTAGTGCCAAAGTTGCCATAATGGGACTTGCTTTTAAACCAAATATTGACGATTTACGAGAAAGCCCTGCAAAGTACATAGCTCAAAAGGTCATGCAAAAAAATAATGATGAAGAGTTATATGTTGTTGAACCTAATATTAATAAACATCACGTGTTTAAATTGACAAATTACAAAGAAGCTTATGAAAAAGCAGATATTATTGCATTCTTGGTAGCCCATGACGAATTTAAGACATTTGCCTACAGGGACGACAAAGTAATTTTGGACTTTGCAGGGATTTTTAAAGATAAAAAATGAAAATCTGGATTGATTTAACAAATTCGCCTCATATTAACTTTTTTAAACCTTTTATAAATAAATGGGAGGTTGATGGATATGAAATAATTATTACAGCCAGAAATCTAGCTAATACTATAGATTTGATAAAACAAAATGAATGGAACTATAGGGAAATAGGAGGACACGCTGGAAAAAATAAGATTAAAAAGGTTCTTTATTTTCCCAGAAGAGTTTTTTTGTTAAAAAAATATTTAAAAAAAATAAAACCAGACATTGGCATTTCCCATAGTTCTTTTTATTCTCCTGTTGTAGGAAAGTTGTTAGGAGTCCCAACTATTTATTTAAATGACAATGAACATGCAAAAGGGAACTATCTCGCTTTTAGATTTGCGACATTAAACATAATTCCGGAATTTTTAAAAAGTTTGTCTCAAAAAGAGCAATGGGATAAGAAATATAAACTTATGTTTTATCCGGGAATTAAAGAAGGAATTTATTTGTCCCAATCAAACATAGAAGGAAAAGATAGTTTAGTAGAACAGAAAAAACATATTTATATTAGACTTGAACCTTGGACTGCTCAGTATTATCGTGGCAAAAATAATTTTATGGATGAGTTAATTATAAAACTAAAGGAGCAATTCCCAATAACAATTTTGCCTAGGGGTGAATTACAGTCTAAACATTATCAATCAAAATGTTTTGAAGGAATTAACGTAGCTCTGAAACCAATTCCTTTAGAAACGATTTATTTCGGATGTTCTCTTTTTATTGGAGCAGGAGGCTCAATGACGCGTGAATTAGCATATTTAGGAGTTCCGACGCTTTCTGTTTATCAGGATACCCTACTTGAAGTAGATAAGTTTCTTGTTGGAAATAAATATATGTACCATTCAACAAATCCAACAATTCAGGAAATTGAAAATATTATCGGAGTTCATTCTTCACATCCTACTAATAATAAACTCTCACCAAAAGGTATAGTTGCTTTTGAAATGATAAATAAAAAAGTAATAGAATATGCAAAAAATTAAACTAGCCATCATCGGCGCAGGCCGTATGGGCATTACCCATTACTCGATTATCAACAGCCACCCGAATGTAGAAATAGAGTCGGTGGCAGACCCTTCTGCGCTGGTATTGACCATGATGAAGAAATACCTGCCGCTTAAAACATTTAAAGACTACAACGAACTTTTCGACCAAACAACTCCTGACGGGATTCTGGTATGTACCCCACCAAACTTGCATTACCCGATTATAAAAAGGGCAGCAGAAAAAGGAATTCATGTATTTGTTGAAAAGCCTTTTACAACAAAAAAGCATGAAGCAGTAGAACTGGACAAGATTTATAAAGAAAAAGGCTTAATAAACCAAGTTGGTTATGTTTTGCGCTATAATGACTGTTTTATAAAAAGCAAACAGTTGATTGAGGATGGTGTGATTGGGAAAGTAGTACGCTTCAAATCAGAAAAATTCAGTTGTACCATTACCTCAAGCGATGAAACCTCTGGGTGGCGCGCTGCCCGTGAGAACGGCGGCGGTGCTGTTTTCGAAATGGCTTCACATGCAATCGACTTGGTAAATTACCTTGTTGGCAAACCGGATAAGGTAATAGGGACTAGCCTCACTCAGGTTTATTCAAAAAAAGTGGAAGATGCCGTTTCATCTACCTTTATCTATAAAGACGGTAAATCGGGCTGTATAGACATTAACTGGAGCGACACCAGTTATCGTAAACCTGCCAGTAAAGTAGAAGTATTCGGCACTAATGGCAAATTAATCGTAAACGAACATAGTATTAAAATATTCTTGAACGAAGAAAACCCAAAAGAAAAACTACAAAAGGGATGGAATACGCTATACATTACCGATGTGTTCAACAATGTTCCTTTTTATGTGCGTGGCAATGAATTTACACGCCAATTATATGATTTTGCAGATACCATAGCCGGAAAAAAAGAAAAATCGCTTTGTTCTTTTGAGGATGGCGTAAATACTCTTGACATTATTGAGGATATGTTTAACGACTACGAACAAAACGGCAAACTTTAATTCATCGTATCTTCCAATATAGTAGAAGAAACATAAAAATAGACACATGCAACAAATAGATAAAATAATTTTTGGCGACAACCAATTTTTTGGCATTAACCACATGTCGCAGGAGAAAGCCCAGCAATTGGCAGAGAAATTTTACGACATAAACAATATTTATAAGGTTTACGATATGGCAATTAATGCCGGAGTAAAAGGTATTATGCTGAACTCGAACGACCGTGCTAAGGATATATGTAATTATTTCCGTGAAAATAAAGAAAAATATAAGGATATAAACTGGTATCCTTCTATTCCTTATCCGCATAAATACGCCAACTTGGTAGCCGAAAAAGGGATTATGCCTGCTATCAATGAAGTTTTGTTCAAAGATAATTCAGCCGGTGGCGTGTTAGGGATGATGGCCAAAGGCGGAATGGCTGTATTAGGAAAAGATGCCATAAAAATGATGCAAATGCTCATTGATGTGGAAATGAAAATGTTTAAAGGGTTAAACGTAAAAGTTGTTTTCCTGCAAAATGTAATCACCGACCTTATCCTTGGTTACGACATTAAAGATGTTTTTGTTGAATATTGTAAGCATATTCGTAAAAAATACAATGCGTTGCCTGGGCTAATTACCCAAAACATGCCATATATGAAGGCTAAATTAGAAGAATGGGGAATAGAAGAAGTGGTTCTTTGCTCATCGTTCAACAAAATAGGATATTTAATGTCGCCGGGAGCAGATGCCTATGTAGAAGCAGCAAAAAATAATGATTCGTCAAAATATCAGTTAATGGCAATGTCAACTTTAGCATCGGGAGCTATCCCTGCAAAAGAAGCTTACGAATTTATTAATCAACAACACATACAATCAGTTGTTTTCGGAGCATCCAGCAAAGGGCATATTGAAGAAACAGTTGGTTTGATAAACATTTAAAAACTGGCTAACCGATTGCAAATTCACCGACATTGGAACAGCAATAAAACAAACCAACTGGGCTGAAGTTCCGGTGGTAGAGTTATAACATAAATTAGTTGCAAACGACTCCGCAAGTCACGGTGTGAATTATTGATTAATAGCTGAGGAGCATAATTGTTTGAATAAACCACAGAAAAGATTCACGCCGTGACTGTCATTTGAACAGATTACTTCGCTACGCTCGTAATGACGACTGTTTCTATCCGTTTCATATAACCCCAGACAAGCAATGTTTTATTTTTGTACCTTTGTTGAAAAAAACGAAGAAATGACAACTGTAATAATAGATAACCGCTCAATAGAGGCAAAGAAAATGCTTGAGTTTTTAAGGGCTACCCGTTATGCAAAGATAGTTGAAGATGATATTCCAAATTCAGAAACATTAGAGGCAATTGAAGAAGTTGAGTCGGGAAAGGTGAATACATACAACTCTGCTCAGGAAATGATGAAAGCCTTAAAGAAAAAAGCAGGTGTATAAAATTAATACAACCAATAAATTTGAAAAAGATTTTGTTAGGTGTGCCAAACGGAAATACAATCTTGATGAGCTAGGAAAACTTATTGAAATTTTAGAAGGGTCAGGAGAATTACCTAGCAAATATAAACCTCATATATTATCCGGAAACTATAACGGATATATGGAGTGCCACATAAAACCAGATTGGTTATTGATATGGAGACAAAATAACAAAACAAAAACAATAGAAGATGGCGTAAATACTCTTGACATTATTGAGGATATGTTTAACGACTACGAACAAAACGGGAGGCTTTCGTAATGCGGGATAGGCTAACAATATTTAACCTATAAAAAAACAAATACACAATTAGTCGTAATTATAAGTTTCATAATCCGGAAAAAATTACCCTGTGGAATAAAATCGAAGATTTTGATGCAAAGCATTTTAGCTATTATAATAACAGCAAAACCTGGTATCGGTTTAAATATTATAAATGCTTGGCTATTGGTATTTGCCTAAGCAACCAGAGGTCCAAGAGTCAAGAACCAAGAGAAAAATAGCACGGCAACCGCATTTAAAAACCAAGCAAGGATTCCCTATATTTGTAGTCAAGAGCAGCCTGAAGACGTTTCCTTTTTTTGCTGAACTTAGGGGTTTTGTCGTTAGCCAATAAAGTTATTGTAGCTTTCAGCAACATATTGAAGTTTTCAGCTTCATTGTTTTTCCTTTTCCTTGAAGCATCTTCACCAAAAGTAACATCTAAAACCCAGTGCAAGTTATTTTCAACACTCCAGTGGCTTCTAGTTTTATTATTTAGGATGTCAGCTATGGCAGGCAAACTTGTGATATAGGTTCTTTGTTCGGTTCGTTCTTTTCCTGTTGCTTTTTCATAAACATGCGATTCTACAACAAAAAGAGAGGTCAGCCCAGTCCATTCATTGGGGTTCTCCACATGGGTCAAGTTACTGTAAGCTTTACATGTCCTGGTTTCAATCCTTCCGTGACCGCAATCTTCCATAATGTCAATTGAATCTGGGTTTTCAAGGCGAACCGTATCTTGTATTGCTTGTTCCAAATTACCTTGATTTCCTTTTACGGCCAATATGTAACCAGCCTCGTTTTCTACGATAGTTTTAGCAATTTCTTTCTGACATCCCATTGCATCTATTGTAATGGTACATCCTTTTGTGACAATAGCATTGACCAGCTCTGGTATTGCGGTTATTTCATTACTTTTTTCAGATACTTTTACTTGGCCTAAACAAATGCCGTTTTCAGATGCCCATGCCGAAACAATATGGGGCATGTTTTTACTTGTCTTTGTGGCTTTTGCACCACGCATAGACTTACCATCTATTGCGATTACCTCACCGGTGATATCTTTGCGAACAGATTCCATCCAGTTCATAAAACATTGGTTGAAATAGTTAGGGTTTAATGCTGCAAAAACTCGCTCTAAAGTATCTTGCGATGGTAAACCTTTTTTGAATTCTCCAAACTTCCTTAGCCATTCTAATTGATTCTCCCCAAATGTTATTACTGATGCCCAGTCATCTGCGCCACAGAGCATTGCTGATATGGTTAAAAGTAAAATATCTGACAATGTGTGTTGAAAATTACCTTTACATGTTCTTCGAGGGTCTTCTATGTCTGAGAAATACATTAGGAAAGATGTGTTTTTTGCCGTAGGGCCCGATGTCTTTTGCATTTTTTTTATATGCCCTTTCGAGCATTAATGCTTTGCAAGTATAGCAATTATAAGCGTTGGGACCAAATTATAACATGACTTTTTTAAATGCGGAGACCCTGAGAAAAATAGATTGTTTCTTGGTTTTTGGCTTTTCTTATTTTAAGATTCCGGAACAAATCCAGAATGGACGTAATTTTTAATTCAAAATCCACGATTTTTAGTCGTATAGGCATAAAAACAATAAGAAAAATCGTATTTTTGTGGTTATAACCATAAAAATACGAAATGATTCGAAGAGAACTGTATATAAATCAAATACGAGATTTTATAGACAAACCTTTTGTAAAGGTTATTTCCGGGATCCGGCGAAGTGGGAAATCGGTTCTTCTGATGTTGTTAAAAGAGGAATTGGCGAAAAACAATATCAGTGAAAATCAAATAATCTATATCAATTTTGAAAGTTTTGAATTTTCTGAAATAACAAATGCAAAACAACTTTACCAATTTGTAAGAAAGAAAACCACTCAACAACAAAAATATTATATTCTTCTTGATGAAATACAAGAGGTTGAGGGTTGGGAAAAAGCAATTAATTCACTTATTGTCGATTTCGATTCTGATATTTACATAACAGGTTCTAATTCAAAGTTATTGTCCGGTGAATTGGCAACATATCTGGCCGGAAGATATATTGAAATCCCCGTATATACACTTTCTTTTAAGGAATACATCTTGTTTAACGAACGAGATTCCAATGTCGAAAAAAACATTTATGAGGCTTTTGAAAAATTCTTGCGACTTGGCGGTTTCCCTGCAATCCACATTGCAAATTACGATGAGGGATCAGCATACAAAATTGTTTACGATATCTATACATCGGTAATCCTTCGAGATGCTGTACAAAGAAATAAAATTAGGGATATTGAACTGCTGGAAAGGGTTGTAAAATATGTCTTTAATAATATTGGAAATAAATTTTCCGCAAAAAATGTAGCAGATTTTTTTAAAAGTCAGAACCGCAAACTTGACCTAAATACTGTTTACAATTATCTGAATGTACTAGAAACGGCATTTATTATTTACAGGATACCTCGCTACAATATAAAAGGGGAAGAAATACTTAAAACAAACGAAAAATATTTTATAGGAGACCAAGCATTGCTATATGCATTAATGGGATACAAAGACCAACTTATATCCGGAATACTGGAAAATATAGTTATGCTTGAATTGAAACGCAGAGGATATCGGGTATTTATTGGGAAACTTGACCAAACTGAAGTAGATTTTATAGGAGAAAAAAACAACAATAAAATTTACATTCAGGTAAGTTATAAAATGACAGAACAAAATACTATCGACAGAGAATATCAACCTTTACTGGCGATACGAGATAACTACCCGAAATATGTACTTACCATGGATAAAACTTGGCAAGACACCATTGACGGCATCATACATGTTCATATTGCCGATTTTTTATTGAACGATAATTGGTAGGACAAATACAACAAACAAATTGGTAGACAATAATTAGCAGCAGGTCGCTCTGTAAGTCACGGTGTGAATTGTTGATCAATAACTGATTGGATGAATTTTTTGCAACTTTCAAAATGGGTTCACGCCGTGACTGTCAATAAGGATTCACGCTGTGACTGTCAATGCAATTACGCAATTATAACAAAGAAATATAAAAAGCAGTTTGGGAAATATTAAATCGTCAAAAAAATAATTTTGCATACCTTTACATTAAAATTTGTCGATTATGGATACAATAACACTTAAAATTTCCGGCAAAAAAAATGTTTCTTTTTTTATAAGTCTGGCTGAAAAATTTAATTTCATTAAAGAAATAACTGTTACAACCGACAATGCAGAAAAGGATATAAACAAAGAGGCAATAAACAAACAAGCACAAAAGATACCTCTAATTGAAGATATTGCCGGGCTATGGCACGATAATCCTGTCACAATTGATGACATACGTAATAAGGGATGGAAAAGGAACTGATACTTTGTGATACGAACATCCTTATTTCATGGTTGAAAGGAGAAGAAAAAATAATATCCGAATTAAGGGAAATTGGAGCGGAGAATATACTTATCCCCTCAATTACAGTAATGGAATTATACCAAGGAGCAAGGAATAAGCCGGAACTAAAAAAACTGGCCGAGAAATTAAACTCATATCCAATTGTTCATTATACCGAACAATGTTCAGAAGTTGCGGTAAAACTAATCGAAAAGTATAACTTGAGCCATGGGCTGTTAATTCCCGATGCCATAATTGCTGCAACTTCGTTAACCTTCAACCTGAAGCTTTTTACATATAACATTAAAGATTTCAGGTTTATTCCCGGATTAGAGCTTTATTTAGTATAATATACACTCTTACTCCCGACAGAGTATTGTTAGCGAATTTCACACCTTGATTGTCGCAAGTCACGGTGTGAATTGTTGATTAGAAGCTAAGGAGCAAAACTAATTAGATGAATCCAGAAGAGAGTTCACGCCGTGACTGTCAGTTGAACAGATTACTTCGCTTTGCTCGTAATGAACAATTATTAACGCATTCTATTCGTTTCATCAGGGATTTCGCTCTTAAGGTCCAATTAATTTTTCCCTATAAGAATCAGAGAATGCCGCCCTTGCCCGTTTCATCGGCTTCGAAGCCTTGGTCGATTGTTCTTTTTCCAACATTGCCAGGGCTATTTTCGCGATAATGTTAAAATTGGCGGCACTGTTGCCGTTTTTTTTCAACCCGTTGTCTTCCTTGAATACGATGTCCAAGTTCCAGTGCAGGTTGTTTTCTATTGCCCAATGGGAGCGTATGTCTTTATTGAACTTTTCTGCTCCCTGTGCAGATGAGCTTATATAATACCTTTCGTAATTTTGGGCCTTCCCACTTTGTTTAAAACACCTTTCCGATTTTATGCGCACAACGGTTTGGAGCCCTGTCCACTCCTCTTTGCCGTCCAAAAACCGTAAATCCGTTATCGTTTCGCAAACCCGCGTTTCGATCCTGCCGTGCCCACAATCAACGTGGGCATTGCTGTCGTTGGGGCGGGCAATGCTGAAAAGCTTTTTCACTTGTCCCATAAGCCCTGGTTGGTTTTCTTTTACCATCAATATGTAATCAGCGCCCTTGGACGCTATTTTTTCTGCAATCTCTTTCTGGCAGCCCATGGCATCCGAAGTCACGGTGCAACCTTTTATTGACAAGAGTCCCAGCAATTTGGGGATTGCGGTTATTTCGTTCGACTTTTCGTCCGTGGCGACCTGCCCTAGCGAAAGCCCGTTCTGGGTGGCATACGCAGAGACTATGTGCAGGGCTTTGTGCACGCCTCCTTTGCCAGAACCCCTTATCGTCTTCCCGTCGATGGGGACGGTTTCCCCTTCGGCAAGTTCGGAAACGCTGTTTGCCCACGATGCGAAGCATTCGTTGAACGCCCCGTTGTCGAGCCTTGCAAAAAGTTTCCCCAACACATCGTGGGACGGAGTGCCGTTTTCATAAGGGAAAAATTTTCGCAACCAAGGAAGTTTCTCCCCCCCAAATGTCTCTATGCCCAACCATGAACTCATCCCACTCAATACTGCCGAAATACACAAAAAAAGTATTTCGTCCAATGGGTAATAAAAATAACCTTTTGTTGTCCTGCGTGGGTCTTCCAAAACTTTAAACGATTCTGTAAATAGATTGTTTGTAGCCTCTACGGCTACGGGGCCCGTGTCTTTCATTTTTTTTTGAAGACACCTTTTGCCTTTCTGGCTACTAATTTACTAAATCTTTGTACAAATACCGTTTTTTAAGAGCGAAATCCCTGTTCGTTTCATATAAACCCTGACAACCAATATTTTATTTTCGTATCTTTGTTGAAAAAATCAAGTATGGCAACTTATACATTAACAATCAATGAGAATAACCCGAAAGGTAAAAGTCTTATAAACCTTCTTAAGTCGATGGATGAGGTAGTTACATTTGAGGCAAATGTTATTGTAGAACAAGAAGCAAGTCCATATAACAAAAAGTTCGTAAAAGAAATTCAGCAATCCAGAAAAAGTAAAGGGAAATCCATAAAGACCGAAGATTTATGGAAATAATCTATAAGAAGTAAGCCCTGAAAGACATAAAATATTGGAAGAAAAGTGGACAAGTCAATATCCAACAAAAAATAACCCAGTTAATAACAGATATTCAATTACATCCGGAGACAGGCTTAGGAAAACCGGAAGCACTAAAATACGAGTTAACAGGTTTTTATGGTCGCGTGAAATTGACAAAAAGAACAGGCTCATATACGAAATTAAAGACAATTGCATTCATGTCATTTCTATGGCAGGTCACTATTTCGACAAATAAGTTGGGCAGAAGCTCCGGTGGTAGAGTTATAACTTTGATTATAATCTTTAAAACCACCTCCTTTGGTGGTGGTAATGTTTAAAACGCTTTGCATTTAAAAATATTAACTTAGTAGCATGAGTAATTTTAAGAAATTAAGTCATGTTATTTATAGATGTACTTATCACATAGTCTGGACACCTAAATATCGTTATCGCATTCTTGAAGGTTTGGTCAAGGCTCAACTATTGAAAGATATTCCGATGCTGTTGGAATGGAAGTCCTGTGAAATGGTTGAATTGAATATTCAAAAAGATCACATACATTTAATAGTGAGCATGCCTCCCAAAATGTCATTGTCTCAATTGATGGGTATTCTAAAAGGGAAAACAGCCATCAAAATATTCAAAAGTTATCCTCAATTAAAACTAAAGTCCTATTGGGGAAATCATTTTTGGTCACGAGGATATTGTGCTGACACGATTGGTCTTGATGAAGAAAAAATCAAGAAGTATGTCAAATATCAAGAAAATCAAGAACGTTTAGAAGAGCAACAGCGGCTCGACTTTGGCCCCTTATAGGGGCTTTTCAAGTCCACCTTCTAAGAAGGTGGTTTTTTAATCCGCAAGTCATCGGATGACTTTTTGATTCAGGGTAGATTAATTAAAAATCATTGGTGCTTTGTTTTTGTAGTCATCCGATGACTATCAGTTACAGATTACTTCGCTACGCTGCCAATGACAAAAGTCTTCTTTTTCCTTGCGGTCGAATGAAACTATAATTTTAAAATACTAAATTAATCAGCAGTATATTTTTACCCCAAATATCATAACTTTATAGTCGAATTGATAGCATAGATAATATGGGCAACGCCAAAATATCGATACGTTTTTTTGATGACCGTGAAGTGCGTGCTTTGTGGGATGAACAAAACGCGAAATGGTGGTTTTCGGTATTAGATATTATTGCTGTTTTAAGAGACCAAAACGATTATACAAAAAATCGTAATTATTGGAAATACCTAAAAGCCAAATTAAAGAAAGAAGACAGCGAGTTGGTTAGTGGGACTACCCAACTGAAACTAATGGCAAATGATGGAAAACGATATTTGTCTGATATGTTGGACTATGACGGAATTATTGCTATCGGCAAGCAGTTCCCCAGTAAAAAAGCGAACCGGTTTATCGAATGGTTCACATACAGCGATGAAAGTATTGACGGCAAAAGCAAAATAAAAGCCTATGCACTGTTTGAAAGTACATTTATAAACAGCATAGAAGTTGGCACAACCAATGGATTACAGCAAATCCATGCTTATTTGTTTGGCGGGTTGTATGACTTTGCCGGACAAATCAGGCAAAAAAATATTTCGAAAGGAGGATTTCAATTTGCAGTGTCTCATTTTCTGGGCACTACCCTAAGACAAATAGAAAGTATGCCCGAAAATACATTTGATGAGATTGTTGACAAATACATCGAAATGAACATTGCACATCCGTTTATGGAAGGGAATGGCAGGAGTACTAGGATTTGGCTGGATTTAATGCTAAAAAAGCAACTAAAGAATTGTGTCGACTGGAGTAAAATAAGTAAAGCAGATTATATGCATGCAATGGTGATGAGTCCAATAAATTCAGGTACCTTAAAACAACTATTAAAAGATGCCCTGACCGATCAGATTAATAATAGGGAAATGTTTATGAAAGGAATTGACTACTCATACTATTACGAAGAAAACTCTTAACTAAATACTTGGACCTATCTAATTTCCTAATTATACAACAGTGTTAGGAAAGCCAATCATTTTTTCCCCAGCTGCCGCGCGATTGTATCGCGTGGTTTAGCCAATAGGCTAACAATATTTAACCTATAAAAAAACAAATACACAATGAGTCGTAATTATAAGTTTCATAATCCAGAAGGAATTTATTTTGTAAGCATTGCTGTAGTTGAGTGGTTAGATGTATTTACAAGAAATGAATATAAAAACATTATACTCGATGGTTTGCGCTATTGTCAACAAAATAAAGGAATGGAAATATTTGCATGGTGCATAATGACCAATCATGTACATTTAATATTCAGAAGTGCAAAAGAAGATATGAAACCAGAACAATTGTTAGGTGATTTTAAACGTTTTACCAGTAAAGCAATTATAAAAGCGATAAAAAATAATCCTCAAAAAAGTCGTAAAGAGTTTTTGCTCACACAATTTCAAAAAACAGGAGCGATGTCTTCAAATGTTGCTTAAAACCAATTTTGGAGGCACGATAATAAACCTATTGAATTATGGAGCAACAAAGTAATAGATGAGAAGATAAACTATATTCATCAAAATCCGGTTGAAGGAGGATATGTTTTTAGGGCAGAAGATTATTTATACAGTAGTGCTGCCGATTATGCTGGAGAGATAGGCTTATTGAAAGATGTTATTGTTGTTAAATAACAACAAACCACGCGATACAATCGCGCGGCAGCAAGGGAGAACCGTTATGCTTGGGTTGCAACAAATACATAACGGTTCTTTTTTGTAGATTTCATCTCTCTGTAAATTGGTGGTACTAAACCTGTTTTGATAATTTAATGCGATTCCTTATTTTTGTTTTAGATAGATATCATGAAAAAAGGATTGTTGTCCATATTGTTTCTGCTCACATTGTTGTTCCCTGTACATGCACAGGACAACAATGATGTCCCCGTTCCATACTCCTTGCAGGATAGGGACAGGATTATGAGGACTGAAGTGAAGATGGAAGCCCTTGAAGAAACCATGACGGTAAAGTTCGACAGCCAGCAACGGCAGTTGGACGATTTAAAGACTTTGTTTTATTGGGGCTTTGGCATATTAATCACCCTGTTTGTTTTCATGATGGGCTATCTGATATGGGACAGGAGGACTGCACTGAAGCCCGCCCTTGAAAAATCTGCATCTGCCGAGGAAAAGATAAAAAACCTTCTCAATGCACTGCGCGAATATTCCCGCAAAGATTCCGGTTTGGCTGAAATATTAAGGTCACATGGTCTTTTGTAGGCAAATGTTAATACTTTTTTTTCATGAAACCTGAATTTTCAAGACATGCGTTGGAACAAATGGGAAGGAGAGGAATCCCCGAAGCGATGGTACTGAAAACCATAGCAGCTCCAGATACAATTACTGAGCAAGGAAGCGACATCCTTATTTATTCAAAGCTTGAAAAGGAAGGCACAAAATATTACTTTTATCGCATATTTGTAAACCATTTAAAAGAACCCGTTTTGGTTGTAACTGCATACAAAACATCAAAAACAAAAAAGTATGGTTATTAAATACGACAAAGAGGCAGATGCCTTATATATAAAATTATCGGAGGGCAAGGTTGCAGAGAGCGATGAGGAGAAACCTGGTGTGATTTTAGATTACGATGTTGATGGGAATATCTTAGGGATTGAAGTATTAGATGCTTCTAAAAAGATGCCCCAGCCTAATGGGGTAATTTATGAAGTCGCCTGAGAAATTAAAAATCCATATAACAGAAGCCATTAGGCTCTACCGCTTGGGGAAGGTGAAAAAACTGCTCATTACCGTAGAGGGAGCTATAAATTACAAAAAGGGAATATCGTATGCCGATAAATTTATCCGGTATATGGAGGACATGGGCGTTGACACAAAGGATATAATATTAGAAAAAGAAGCCCGTACCACAAGCGAAAACATAGAGAATATTAAAGGTTTAATACCGTCATCGTCCAATGATGTTTCGTTTTTATTGATTACTTCGGGACATCATATGAGGCGGGTTTTAAAAGGGTTTGAAAATTCAGGCTTGAACATTACCCCTTATGGCGTTGACGTGCCGTCAGTCCACCCAAAATTGATATGGCGCGATTTTATGCCCTCGTGGAAAGCCGCCATGTCATGGCAAAAGATATTTCATGAAATGATTGGCTTGGCAGTGATATGAATGTACCACAGTAAGGTGAAGTAAATAAATTCCTAGCCTTGAAATAAAACAAAAAACAATATTGCCCCTTTTGATATAGGTGAATTAAATCACTATCAATTAATAGCCTGTGTCTTATGCATGCCCATTGCCAACTGAGACATAAAAATTACCACTCCATAGGCTGTTCTTTTCCTCCCTTAAAGAATTTCCCGTGCCGCATGAAATATTTCATGGGAATCCTTCTGATTTTACTGACAAAAGTATAATACAGTTTGTCGGCAGGTTTTACTTTTACCCAATAGTATGCCCCATCGTTTTTGAGGGGGATAAGCTTATCTGTTGTGTCGAAAGTTGCATCTCCCGAAGATAATACAATGTAAGGGATGCCATTGGGAAATAAAATTGTATTGGGTATGGCAATGTAAACACTGTCGACCGTACCGCCTACATCGAACACCCAATTTCTGTCCATCTGTTTAGAGAAGTGGTCGAATGCTTTGGTGAAAGTTATGCCTGCACCGTTATTCCCGGTCAGGACAAAATTGCCGTCCCCAAGGCTTGAACGTGCGGCATCTAAGTTAGGTGCGGTAAAGCCCGAATCGACAGAAAGCACCAAAATGGCACTGTCGTTGGAACTGTTCGATATTTTTTGGTCGAGCGTAGAGATACTGTCTGTACCGATGCCAAAAACATCATGGCTGTACGGTGCATTTGCCGCAGCGTCCCAAATCGTGTCGCCTGTGCTTGCCAGATAGTCAACCCCAAGGGTAATACCGTATTTTATGGCAAGGTAGCTTTCTACCTTTTGTTTGTTTGTAGGGGACAATACAGAATTGTAAGAAATTATTTCGCTTACGTTCCCTGTAAAGAACCTGTCGTAATTACCGTCCCGCTGGTGCCCGCCGATACGGGCGTAAGTACATGCCTTGTCGGTCAGGAACACTGACGATGGGATGTCGGAAGCGACAAAATTTGAGTTGCCATATAGCGACAAGGTGTTAACTTGGTGGGTGACAGACAGCAACACTGGCAAACTGTCGTTGCTTGTTGCGCCGTTTGCGTCCGCTTTCCTGGCACTTCCCCCTGCCTGCAATACGCTTTGCGCATTATTGTCGATGTCGCCAAAGCCCATGTAAAATTCAAGGATGCTGTTGTTGTCGCCATTGCCATCATAATCGGCACCAATACTGTCGGACAAATAGTAGATATAATCCAAATCGGATGAAGAAGGCCGTTCTGCGACAATGAACACAGACTGCGCCGTAGAGTTATATAAACCAGCAATGTTCACGCTGTCGTGGTCCAAATAATCAACAGTTGCAGAAGACCCTGTTTCTTGGTCGAAAGCAATTTTGGGGTTGAAGTTCATCCCCGGTAAATTATATGAAGGTTGGTTGCCCGGCGTTGCCTGCAAGAATGTATGCCCCCGTCCGGAGAAATCGTCCCATTGGCTTACCGTGCCGGACTGTGTTACGCCATAGTCGGCTTTTAACCATAATGCTTCGGCAATAACCCCTCCAGGCGCAAATTGATACGAAACAACCGTAAAATATTCACCGCCAGAGAGTGTTATGTCTGTGATTTCGCCATTTGCGCCAAGTTCGCCCACTATTGTCCCGTCAACAAAATTGCCATCGCTGTCTTTTACCAGATAATATTTTTCTATATCTGACGAATTGCAGCCATCAAATTTCAAACTTACCAACTGCGAAAAATTGGTTGACTGCACCAACCATTCACATGCCATCCTTGCGTTGAAGTTACCTGCCGGAAGTTCTGCGTCCTGATCGAAAGTCACAGTGCCACCGTTGTCGCCCACCAAAAGGAATTGTTTGTCTTTTGCGTGTGGGCTACGCATCGATGGGGAATTTATGCTGGTGAAATCGTCATCTAGAGCAATGGTTAGTATTGTACTGTCGTTTATAGAACGGGACACGCGCTGATCCAAAACAGAGATACTGTCTAGCCCCAGTCCAAAAATATTATGGTTATAAATAGGGTTTGCCGATGTGTGCCAAATGGTGTCTCCATTACTTGACAGGTAATCGACCCTTCCAGAATCTAATGTAAGCCCATATTTTACTGCAAGATAGCTCTCTATTTTCCTGCGTTCTACATCAGAGTGCTGTTCGTCATAATAAATAACTTCGGCTATCCTCCCGTCAAATTTATCAGACCCTACAATACCACTGCTCACATAGCGCGAACCAATAAGCAAGCCACTTCCTTTAATATCTGCCGTATCGGTGGCATTATTGTCGTTAGGACCGTTTAGCAAACCGTTTGCCCCTGCATTAAAATTATACATGGCAGCTCCGGGCGTTGTAAATTCGTGCAAAGCCGGGGAATAAGCCATTGTGTTGGCAAAGGAAGATCTCAATGCATTTTCTACTCCCGGCGTACTTGAGTTTACAAAAGAAGCTACAATGTAAGGATAAATTTCTTGGACAGTGTTATGTCTCAAATTAACAAATATGTTGTTGAAATCGGTCGTGTTAGGTGTCGCATATCCGCCTAAAGAGAAAACAACATTGTAATCGATACCGTCGGTACGCACATCTGCATCGGCCACAATATAAATTTCCCTTGCCCCCGTCCCATTCCCGAAATTACGGGCGGCACATTCCATATAATCGTCTGCTGCGGTACTTGACGCATCAAAATTCATTACTGGGTTAAAATTGAACAGGCTGTCAACATCGTATGCAGGTTGGTTTGCCGCAACATCTTGCGACACATCGTTATGGTTGCCCGAATAGTCTTTCCATAGCGACACTGCGGCATCAATATCTGCACGCAACCATAGGTTGTCGCCGTTTACCCCGCCCGGGCATTGGTCTGCCTCTGTTGCAAGGGTAAATATTTCGCCACCCTTGAAATTAATGGCATCGGTAACAGCTGTGTCCCCAGTGGCATTTAACGTCAATTTTGTCGGCATTTCATCGGCAAGGGAGCCATCCCTGTCGCTGTCGTAAACAAAATAATAATCGTTGCCGTCAATCAAAGGAGCAACATCGAATCCCGGGTTGTCCAGTTCAAATTGCAGATATACATTGCCGACTGAATCTGCCGCTGATTTTGCACTCTCTTGCACTTGCCAAACACGTCCGAGCAAGTCAAAACCGTGAGGTTCATATACCGATGTGTCAATAAGTGCCGCATTTGTCCAACAAGTATCCCCGCCGTTATTGCCGATAACTTCAAACGACAAGTCTTTTAGCTTGGTGCGGGCATTAGATAGGTTGGTGCTGTCAAAATCGGCAACCCCACTTGAAATAGTTAAAATTGCATCGGCATTTTGCGATTTTGCCACCCGCTGGTCCAAAACAAACACATCGTCACGTCCAATCCCAAAAATATCATTGTTATAATTGACCGTATCTACTTCTGCTTTCAATGCGCTCCAAATAATGACCGAATCGGGTTCGGAATAACTGAAGCCACTGGAATAATAGCTTTGGCTGCTCCCATCGGTTTGGTACATCGTAATACCGTATTTCAATGCCAAATAACTTTGAATGACCTGACGGTTCAAGCTGGTGCTTAAAGTGTCGTAATACATGATTTCAGCCACATCTCCGTCATAAAAATGTGAAGCATTGCCCGAACCTTCATAAAGGCATCCCAAATACAACCTTTTGTCATTTGCGATTTTCACACTGTCAACCGCCGTTAAATTATAACTGCTGGTATAAGTCGTTATAACCGATGCGTTACCGGCAAAGTAAGTGCTGTCTATCTGATCTTTTTCATTATCTACCCCACAATAATAAATATACGGATTAGTAATAAACGGATCGTCATATTTGCGCAACACATACGAACTGTCCGTACTATGCGGAACAAACAATTTATTCTCTGCTGAATCGGCCAAGAAAGCCAAAGCATCGTTGTCCGGTGAATTATTTCCCAAGTAAAACACAGAGCCTCCTTTTGGACTTTGAGCCACAATATAAATATCCCTGGCATTAAAACCTGAATACAGGTTAGGATTGGCCAATGACATCGTATCCTTATCTGCACGGTTAAATATGACGGTAGGGTTAAAATTAATTTTGTTCCCCGTATAAGTTGGTTGGCCTGCAGTTGCCGTTACGGTATTATTGTTGCCTGCAAAATCGTACCAAGCACCAATATCGCCATCGCTTGACGGTACGGAGTTGACATCTGCCCCGGTCCCATAATCGGCACGATACCAGACTTTTGGCAATATGACTAAATCTTTACGGTACACCACGGTTAAATAAGTGCCGCTGGCAAGGCTTACATTTACTGTTGATACTCCGTTTTTGTCTAAAGCTACCAATTCCTTGGCGTTGGAAAAATCGCCATCATCGTCAACCAGCACATAAAAGGTAGTGTCTTTGCTGCTGTAACAACTGTCGAATTTCAGCCACACACGTTGCTCAAAATTATCAGTTTTCTGTACCAACCATTCACGTGCCATCCGTTTTAAATAATATTTCGGCAACTCTGTTGTTTGGTCAAATGAAATAGACGAATCATTGCTCCCCAATGCAACAAACTGCTTGTCGTTTCTAAAGTAGGCAGTACGTGACGTTGAATCATTTGGCGAGGTGAAGTCTTTATCCATTGCAATGGAAAGAACCGTTGTGTCGTTTATAGATTTGGAAATGCGTTGGTCGAGTGCCGAAATAGAATCTACACCTATACCAAAGATGTCGTTGTTGTATGATTCGCCACTTGCCAAGTTTGCTGCCGAAGCATCCCAAATAATCGTGCTGTCACTGGCAATGTAATCTCCTTCGGCAATAACAGATGACCCTGAAACAGCACCATAAGAAGTACCATCTCCATCATTATCCATAGAAAGAGTCAAACCATATTTTATAGCCAAATAGGTATCTACACGGCGACGTTCTATATCACTTATATCGCGATTATAAATAATGATTTCCGGAATATCTCCTCCCCAAAAACCACTTCCGGGATTGTAACTGCGTGATATAAAGTTGTGTGATCGTTCTACAATACCGGGGCCGAGCATTGTTGCACTACCTACATTTTTTCCGTTTTTTAGAATGGTTGAGGTAATCGAATTTCCTGCGGTCAAATAGGAAGTGAAATTGAAACCATATAAACCATCTACATCCTTTTCTATAATGCCTGCTGTTGCCGGATATGAAGGACTTAAGGTGTTGCCATTTGCCGTTCTGGCATACAGCGTTGTTTGCCCTGCACCTGTTAAATTCCCTAATAAAATGCAGTTGTCCGGCACACTTGCACCTGAACCTGCCCCACTAAAATCATAAAACCTGTCGTAATCGCCAATTCGAGGAGCATTTGCAACTGCAAAAGAAGCCATACCTGCGGTGAAATCACTAAACCCGTCATACACATCAATGTAATCACTAGTTCCATTAAATGAAACACCCGGATTAAAATTATGTGTATTAACCGTTTGAGTTGCCCCAATAATGGTACACGAATCACCGTTAAAGAAATCGGTCCATTCGGCAGCATTGTTTGTGCCAAAACCCTTATCGGCACGTAGCCACAACTGTAAATTTTGCGAAACGCTACCGGGACTGTAGGTTTTGGATGCGAGAGTAAATATCTGTCCGTTTGTGAAATTAACAGGCGTTGCCGTGTACCACAAATTATCGGATGCTCCTTTGGTTAGGGCAGTTGGTGTTTCGTCAGACAAATCGCCATCATTGTCGCTATCGTAAACCAAAAAATAGGTATCGCCACTTAGTTGAACTTCCACATTAAACTCGGCATCATCTACATCAAATTGCAAATACACATTTCCCACCGAACCTGCTTCTTGTACCAACCATTTACGTTTTAGAAAAATGTATCCATTAGAAGCTGTTGTTTCGCTCCCCCAGCTTTTGGCACCTCCGTTATTCGAAATGGTTTGGAACGATAAATTATTCATTTCTTCGGTGCGACTAATGTTAGCCCCGACAAAATCGTTGTTCAACGAAAGCGTTATTATGGCACTGTCGTTAACCGATTTGGAAATGCGTTGATACAGGGCAGAAATGCTATCGCAACCAATACCGAAAATATCGTGGTTAAACGCAACGCCATCGATTACAGCATCCGAAGCATCCCATATTCGGGTACTGTCGCTGGCTAAATAGTCGTAATCGCCATTGCTTTGGTCGAGCGTCATTCCATATTTCAGCGCAAGGTAACTTTGCACTTTTTGGCGTTCAACTATCGACAACACCCGCGGATAAATAAAAGTTTCGGCTATTGCTCCTGTAAGCGGATTATTTGAGCCGGATGTCATTCTGTACCCCATTGTAACGGTACTTCCGTTCACAGAAGTAGTTGAAGTCAATTGCCCTCCGGCTGAATATGCCAATGAATCATTGTCCATCCAGGCATAAATGTCGCCTAAATACCCTAAGCCGTTATGGCGAAAATTATAAAGATGATAGTCTGTAATATTTTTAGAAGGCGTAAGATACTTATATCCACTACCATCACGAACGTTTACTGTAGCACTTAAGTCGAAAGCATATCCGGAACTACCTGCGGAGTTGGTGCTTCCATAATACAAAATAGTCCCTGTTCCACCTGTCCGATAAGCGACTGAAAAAACTTCAAAATCAGTCGTTCCCTGTAGCTTGTTGATATTTGCCGAATCGGTAAATAAAAAATCGGAGGTAAAAATCAACGAAGGGTTAAAATTCAAGTTAATACGGTTATATTCGGGTTTCCCATTGGAAGAGCGGCTTGTTAAATCGTTACCGTACCCCGAAAAATCTGCCCAGTCGGTTGCTGAAGTGCCACTCAATGTCAAAGTGCTTGTTATATCGGCACGATACCAAAACACACCTCCGGTAACTCCACCGGGAGTTTTGGGTATAAACAGACTGAAGTATTCGCCGTTGTTCAATTGCACATTGTTAATTTCGCCATCTTCATTTAACACTCCCAAAAAAGTTGAAGTACCACTTGTAAAGTCACCGTTTGCTCCGGTGGTTTTATAAACCATATAAGTTAACGAATCGAGATGAGGAACACCAAATTTCAAACTAATCGAATCCGGGAAATCATTGGTTTCGCTTACCCGCCAAATACGGTTCATTGCCAACAAAATGCGGTCTTTATCGGGAACGTTACTGCTACGTGCAAGCAAAGTATCTGCACCGTTATTAGAGAAAGTCATAAATTCCTTGTTTGGAATTGTTTCCACCTGACGAGAAGATGCAAGGTTTGAACTTGTAAAATCATCATTCAACGAAGCTATAAGTGCCCCGGTTGAGTTCTCGGACTTAGAAATACGTTGATATAACGAATCCACATCATCACGCCCCAGACCGAAAATATTATTGATGTAACCTGTGTTCTCGGAGGCATCCCACATTACTGTGCTGTCGCTGGCAAGGTAATCTGTTGCTCCATTATTTAATGTAATTCCGTATTTTAAAGCCAAATAACTGTTAACTTTCTGATAATCGACATTTGATTTATACGAAGACGGATAAGCAATCACTTCGCCCACTTCTCCATTCATTCCGGCTAAAATATAATGGCTGACATTTCGTGTACGCTTATAACAATTACGATTTACATTAAATTGCCGGGCTTGTCCTACCTGTTTCCCGTTAACAAAACTATAAGCATACTTATTTCCTTTATTGTAACGAAAACCGGTCATTATCGGGGCATCAAAATCAGTTCCTCTTGAACCTGTTGCATTACCGGTAGTTGAACCCGACATAAAAGTAGAGACTCTATTGTCTGCCAATAATCTTGCCCACCAATGATAGCCTGTTGAAACATTGTTTCTATTTGCACCACTGTGAAAAAGAGCAGACGCTGTACCACTATTAGCCCTGAACACAATAAAATAATCCAAACTATTACTGCTGGTAGTTAGCGTTCCGTTATTTAGTGAATAACTCCCAGCTCCATCACAAACCACAACAGGGTTAAAGTTAAACATATTACTTTCGGTTGTGCTATAAACTTCATCACCGCTAAATGCATCACGAGTTCCAATCTGATTGAGCCAGGTTGAAACCGTAGTCCCCTCGGTTGGCACAGAATTAATATCACTGCCGGTCCCCCTATCGGCACGTAACCACAACCTTAAATCGGAATTAATACCTCCCGGAGAATACGATAGCGGTATTTCCTGGCTTTCGTAAGCACCTATGTCAACTGTTGTGTTAAAAATTCGCTCTTCTCCTTTCAAATCAACCGTTTCTGAAACACTTGTATTATCTCCTGCATTATACAGCGGACCGGATTCACACAATGGTATTAAACCATCATCGTCCGTTCTCCACTCCAAGTCGTCGCCAATGGGATTTGTGCTGTCCATAAAAGGATCGGATGTTAGTGCGATAAAATTTGTTGAAGAGGCAATGTTTCCCCCTGATGCATCTGATGCATTGTTAGTAGAAGAAGAATTAATATTCGAAGTCAAACCTGAACTTGCCCAACCTCCAATATCATCTGTAGTTCCAACTATCGTATTTCCATAAAATACCGTATTATTCAATACCGGATAGCAATTGGTATTTTGACTGTAGATCCCCAATCCTGCACCAACGCCACCGCTATTTGAAAGCGTATTGCCATAAAATGTTACGTTGTTCAATGTTGTGTAAGTAGAATTAGTGGCATAATTATAGGGTTGGTCCCAAATAAAAATCCCCCCCCCGCCGGATGATGAGGTTTCATTTTCACAAAACAAAACATTGCTTAAAACCGACAATCCATGAAAATCGGAAATCCCCCCGCCATAACCTGAGATGTTTTTGTAAAATATGCTATTGTTTATTATTACCGTTGAACTGTCGTTATAAATTCCCCCTCCTGATTCAACAGCAGTATTGTCCGTGAAAACTACATTGTTTAGCTCCAAGCTGTCTTCGATATTGTTTGCATAAATTGCACCGCCCAAATTTGTTGCAGAGTTTGATTCAAACACAACACTGTCAAGGTCCAACGTTTTTGTTTGGTTGGCATAAATCGCCCCTGCAAATTTCGCCGAGTTATTTTTAAATTCAACATCGTAAAGAGTTAAAGAGGTTTGCGGGGAACACAAAAACACCCCTCCGCTCCCGTTGGTTACCTGATTGTTTTCGAAAGTTACATTTGAAAAAAACGGGCTGCTTGCCCGGGGATTGTTGAAATTTGAAATTGCCCCCCCAAAAAGCTCTGACTCGTTATCTTTAAAAACACAATTTTCAAAAACCGGGCTGCTGCCGTCGTTAAGTATAGCTGCACCGTGACCTAAAGTCCCTGAGCCATCGTCATAAGCATGATTATCTATAAACTGTACATTCCTTATTGTCGGGTCTGATTGATAGTTGTGCAATCCGCCCCCTGCATAAGCCCTGCCCCGATAAAAAATCAGCCCATCGAAAATAGTTGCATTGCTAAGAAATGAAACATCGAGTATCCGGACAGTGTTTTGTCCGTCTAGGGTAGTGTAACCTACTTGCTCCCCTGTAGATGGGTCAAACCCGCCAATAATGACCACTTCTTTGTAGGGATCCGCAGGGTTCTTGTTTATCTTCAAGTTTGCGGAAAGCTGCACGGTATCAAGGGCAACTTTGATGGTGTCAACGTTTGTGGAACTTGCCGAGTCTATTGCCTGTTGCAAACTGGTGTATGCCGTTGCCCACGAAGCACCATCAGGAATAGGTACTGTTATATCGGGATCTACATAAATAACATCCTGAGCATTCACTCTTTTTTGAAAAGGGACAAGTAATAGGAAAAGCAGAATAATAGTAGTATATCTTAATATATTTTTATTCATATTGCTAAAATTTGGAATAATTGTTTATTGCAACAAAGCAGGTGCTATAACAAAAACAATTACAATCAACACATATTGATTTAAGATTTATATTTTACCATATCTGATTTCATACAATTTAATAAAAATATATATGATTACCAGAAGAAATCACCTGTTTTTTTAAACAAAAGCCTATGTGTTTGGGACTTGAAAAAGAGAAAAGATCGTTGTCTGTAAGCTACCTGACAGTAGCTTATGAGTAAAGCGAAAATATAAGCTTAAGGTTTTCGTAGGTATTTGCAAAGACCCCGCCCAGCCCGCGAAGGGAAACCCATTCTGTTTCCGTAATGCCTTCTTCGTATTGAGGTGTCCCCTGGCTGTGGCCACTGTACTTCATCTCGTACCAGAAGGTTTCTTTAAAAATCCACTGTCCTTTCGTTTTTTTGTAAGGCGACTGGTAAATATGGTATGTAGATGGCAGTTTTTTTACAATCTGCAAACCTGTAATGCCACACTCCTCCATTACTTCACGAATTGCTGCCCTGCGGGTCGTTTCTCCTTTGTCAACTTTCCCTTTGGGCAGATCCCATACCCCGTTCCTGAAAATAACCAACATTTCCCCTTCTCTGTTAAAAACAACTCCTCCTGCCGCATCTATGTTTACAAAAGCCGATTTAAAGGTCTCAAAAAAACTACTGGGCGATACGTGGACAAAATTTACTTCATCTACGTTGCCCTTGGCAAATTCTTGAAACCATTTTTTGATTTCAGGAACAGTAAGGGGGGGGGCTGCCGGATTAATTGTTTTATTTAATGTTATATTCTCCGGGCTTGAAATATTTATCAATCTCTGATTAAAAAAAACTTTATACATTTGTTCTAAGTTAAAAACTTTACTGCAAAATTATGGAATCAACACAAATTGAAGTAACAAAAAGGTTATTAGAAATAAATACAATAAAAATACAACCATCAAATCCTTTTACATGGGCATCGGGATGGAAATCGCCAATATATTGCGATAACCGTAAAATCCTTTCGTACCCTGAAACCCGTACTTTTATACGTGACCAATTTGTGGGGCTAATCCGTGAAAAATATCCGGATGCAGAAGTTATCGCAGGGGTTGCGACCGGCGCAATTGCACACGGAGTGCTGGTTGCCGACAAACTGGGGCTGCCGTTTATATACGTGCGTTCGAAACCCAAAGGGCACGGGCTTGAAAACCTTATTGAAGGCGATCTTAAACCGGGGCAGAAAGTGGTGATTATTGAGGACTTGGTATCTACCGGTATAAGCAGTTTGAAAACCGCCGAAGCTATTTGTAATTTTGGTGGCGAAGTTGTTGGGATGGCAGCTATTTTTACCTACAATTTCCCACATGCCAAAGAAAATTTCAGAAAGGCAAAAGTTGAACTGACAACACTCAGCCGTTACCAGAGCCTTATCGACCTCGCCCTTGAACAAGGTGAAATAACCCAAGCAGAAGTAGACTCCTTGATGGAATGGCGCGAAGATCCGGCCAACTGGGGAAAATAACCTGAGCTTTTAGAAAAAAAAACAACTATGGGCCTGCAAAAATATGTGAGTGAAGTAAAAGTGATTGCTTATAACGAGCAGGTAGTTTTCGAGTACCTCTCAAATTTTGAGAACCTTGCTGCTTACCTGAATTCTGGGTTGATCGAAAAGATCACCCAACAAGTGCCACAGGTTAAAATAACCAATTTCGAATCAGATAGGGATTCATGTAAATTTAATATTACAGGAATGGGTGTTGCCCAGATAAAGATTATCGGGCGCGAGCCTTTCAAAACCATAAAAGTGGAAAGTTCGGGCAACCTTCCACTAAGTTTTACATTTTGGGTACAACTGTTACCTATTGATGCCTATAATACCAAACTAAGGCTTACACTGCATGCCGAAATGAGCATGATGATCAAGATGGTGGCAGGAAATAAACTCGGGGAAGGGATTGACCAACTGGCAGAAACGCTGACAAAGTTGCCTTATCGGTAACAATGTTATGTTTATGCAAACAGTAACTGCCATTCGTAGCTGCGCATTGGCCAGTTATTGTGCGTCAGTTTGAAAGCTCAATATAATTTTTGCCAAGCGTGTTGGTTTTGCGGATCTTGAAACATTTGTTGCCGTATAAATTACTTTAGCTTTTCTTCACAGTCTTTTATTATCTTGCTGATTTCAAACAATGTATCGAATGAATCTTTATTGAAACTTTTTGATGATTGGATCAATTCTTTTGCTTTTTGGGCATTGTCTTTGGCTATTTTAAACTCATTGATTTTAAATTCTGATTTTGCTTTTAACAGCCATAGCATACTGTTGCCCTTATTAAGGTCAATGGCCTTATCTAAATCCTCCAAAGCCTTTTTGTTTTCATTCTTTTCCTGAAAAACTTTTGCCCTTAGCGACAGTGCCATCCAGTTTTTATCGTTGTATGTCATTGATTCGTTCAGATCGTTGAGCGCGCTATCATAATCTTCCATCATAAAATAAAACTTACCGCGATTATAATATGCAAGTGCTTCGGTAGGCCTGCAGCTCACTAAGTTGTTATAATATCTTTCTGCTTTTTCAAAGTCCTTAAGGGTTATGTAGCAGTTGCCAAGTATTTCTAATGTCCAGTCGTTGCAGTTATCGGCATCTAGGGCCATTTCGGCATATCTTATTGCCTCATCAACATCTCCGCTCAGGAGTTTTATCTGGGCGCATTTATTTACATACATCGGCACCTCCGTCAGTTTAAACATTTTAAGGTTTGCTTCTATGGCTTTCGGGTAATCCCCTTTTTCAAAATAAATACCGGCAAAGGCTTCCCATACAGTTAGGTTGTCCGGATCGATACTTAAAGTTTTTTCACCATATTCCAGGGCTTTTGATATTTGCCGGGTAAAATAGTATGAGGCAGTGAGGTGTGCATATATATCGGCGTCCGCATTGTCTTTCTCCAACTCCTCATTTAATAGTGAAATGCACTTCCTGAAGTTGGTATATATCTCCTGGTTAACCTTTTGTTTGTCGGTTGCGTCAGGAATTGCTTTGATTAAAGCCCGTGCTTTGACGTAGTAGCCGTAATAATTGCCTGGATCTTTTTCTATTTCCTCATCTGCAACTTTTAAGGTATAATTATAATTCCCAACTTGCAGGGTTATGTCAACTATGTCGGTCAGGTATTTTTCTGAACCTGTAAAACCGTCTTCAATACCCAGCCAGTGATCATAATCTGTATTTACAAATTCCGGGATATTGGCCGCTTTTTTTGGCACAGTTAGTTGTTCCAGCCAAACAGGGGGGGTGTCGTTCCCATTTTCGTCTATATGTGTCAAGAACAGTTGGGTGTATGGGCCAAAATGTTTGGACGAGAACAGCATCCATTTCCCATTTGGTGAGAAGGAATGCCATGAGTTCATCTCATCAAGGTTGCAATTCATTAACCGTGGTTTCCCGCCCCCCGATGTTGGCATTATATACAAACGGCTGTCTTGCTGCAACAACATAAAGTTTTCAGCCTGGCAAAACACCAGCCATTTCCCATCGGGGGTATACCTCGCAAAATAGTTGCTTTTATTGTTATTAGATGCCCCTTCTATTGGTATTGCTTCACCGCCTTTGCCGTCATTCCACGGCACACGGTACAGGTCGAATTTAAAATCTTTTTCCCTGTTTATGTAGTCGGCAGCATATTTCAAACCAATTATCACAACTTTATTGTTTTCTAGCCCTTCTACTTCTGTCGTTTTTGATCTTGCAAAAATAATTTCTTTCATGTCGGGCGACCAGGCAGGGCTGCTTTGTACAAAATCCTTGTTGGAGGCTCCCGATAATTTGGAAAAGGTATCTTTGGCAATATTGTAAACAACCAGTATCCCTTTTATGGGGAAGAATAACTGAGAATACCAAAAGTTTTTATCAACAGGGACAAATATAGATTGATCTTTTATTGTGCTTATTGCATATTTCCCGTCTGGCGATAATTGAGTAAGCAGCCCAAAGGTTTTTTCCCCGTCTTCTTTTTTATATTCCGACCACGACACAATATCGTTGACACTTATTACCGACTTATTTTCGATTGTGCTTATTGCATAATTCCCTTTATCATTGGCATAGTCCACGTCCATACCAAACATCGAGCCGTCTTTTGTAAAGCTGTGGCAATTCGCACAAACCGGCATATTGTTCAGCATAAGCCTTTTACTGTTTGTGCCCACATCGCCCATGTACCATTCTAGCTGATCCCTGTAATTGTTTGCATAACGGAAAGGTAAAGGCACTGCCCTGTAAAAGATAGGGGCATTGACAGAATCTGATGAGAAACTGAAATTTACAGAGGCTTTATGTTCGTTGTCCTCATCGGATATTGAGAACAGTATTGGCTTTTGCCCCGAAATGCTTTTGAGCTTTTCCCATAATCCAGCATCGGGGCGATAGCAACAAGTGTCTGATACAACCTTTATTTTTTTGCCAGATGCTTGAAAAATTACATTCCACGTTTTGCCTGGATCGGTATTTTTCCATACAAATGAAGCAGGCGAAAAATCGGCAGGGAATACAGAACCTTCGAATGGATATACAATCTCCAGCCCGCTACCTTTTGTCCCAACATTCTGAAATTTATATTGTTTGTCCCATTCAATTGTGGCACTTGTAATCCCATCAACATTATCATGGTTTTTCTGTGCAGAAGAAAATAAAAAAGCAGGCAGTATTGCCAAAAGCAAGATAAACTTCATAATGACAGCAAATTTTGGTTACTAAAAATACTATGCGGTTAAAGATAACATAAAAATCGTCAAAAAATTGCTGAAATGGATAAGGGACCGGTAAAGAGGTTTGTTGTTATTCCCGATCACAACCAAAAACAACCTAAATGTTTTGGATTACTTGACAATTATGCCAACTTGCACAAATATTTAACACTGGCTAAAAAAACGACTATGGATAAAGGATTTAGAATTACAATTGCATTTTTTGTCTTTTTGGTATTTGGGATAAGTATTTTTTCCCCTGAAACGGTGAATGCTGGCACTGTGGCGAAGGCTGAAAACCGGGAAGGGTTTATTAATGCTGCTGATTTTGGTTTTTCGCCCGATGCAAGTGGCGTGGAGAATGTAAAGGCACTTCAGAAGGCGACAGACCAGGCAGGGACAATTATTGTTAGTATCCCCGGCACATATAAAATTGCAGGTACTGTTTATATTGGCGATAATACTTCTCTTGTTTTTGGGAATAATGTTTTCTTGAAAAAAGTGGACGAGAAAGGTGTCTTCGATTATGTCTTTTTAAATAAAGGGGCATTGACAAAAACCTATAATGAGCATATTACTATTGATGGTTTAAGCATAATTGTCAATGAGATAGAACAACGGTATACGGAAATTTATGGTTTGCGTGGCCAACTGTCGTTTTTTTATATCAAAGACTTAAGGATCGAACGTTTTCGCTGCTATGACCTTACGCCTCGTCAGTTTTGCATCCATGTCTGTACTTTTGAAGATATTATCATTGACGATGTTATTATAAAAGGGAAAAAAGATGGTATCCATCTTGGTCCCGGAAATCGTTTTACGATCCGGGATTGTGTTTTTCAGACATTTGACGATGCTATTGCGCTGAATGCTCACGATTATGCCACTTCGAACCCGGAACTTGGATGGATTGAAAATGGTGTTGTTGAAAATTGTTATGACCTTAATGCCTAAAATACAACCGGGTATTTCTGCCGAATCTTAGCCGGCGCATGGATTGACTGGAAACCGGGAATGGAAGTACAGCATTCGGACGCTGTTATTTCTAACGGACGGCTTTATCGGGTACAGGCAAAACCTGACGGCATGATTTATAAATCGGTAACACGTCCGGCATACGAGAGTGGCAATAAAATAATTGATGGCATCAATTGGGGTGTGGTGCAAGACAAAATTACGTATACTGCCGGAGTCAGGAATGTTGTCTTTCGTGATATTTTTCTTGAAAAACCAAGGGTTGGTTTCTCTGTGCATTTCGACCACGATAAATGGAGCCGTTCCTATTACCCGGGAGCTGAAATCCCTAAACAGGAGAACCTCCTTTTCGATAACATAAATGTATTGTACGATGAAAAAATGGACTGGCTTGCAATTGCAACACCGGTTGATATGTTGTCGGTAGTTAATTGTAATATCCGGGACAATAGGATTAGTTTCCGGGGCGATGCGATGCCCGATTATCAGAAAACAATTATAAATATCACTAATACGGTTTTTAATAAAGAAGGAGAAATGGAATTTCTTACGAATAATATTAAAACGGGGAAAAAGATTATCCTGAAAACTTCATCCAATATTGAAATGCATGATGATTTTTCGGCAAAGGTAACGCCTGGGAATGGCGAAATAATAATTGATTCAGATTTGTCGGGATTGAGAAATGGCCGGGAAAAATAATTATATTGAATTATTTTTTAAAAAATTAAATTTTGCATTTCAATTATTTTGCTATATTTGTAAAACATAGGTCGTTCAGACCTATTGTGTGTTTGGGGGTTAACATTTAAGGGGGTGGCTGTTGAGCCACCCTTTTCTTTTTTGCCGATATGGTGGGGATAACCCCTTTTAATCTCCGGGTTGTATGGTTATCGGTAAGGCACAAGGGTGGCAAAAAATAAAAATTTGAGTTTCTCCCTTCATGTATGTGCCGATTAGTTGGTATTTTAATATTTTTGGTGAAAATATTTTCTATGAGAAAAATATTGATGTTTTTTTGTGGTTTCTTTTTAGCTGCTTATCTGTCGGTAGGGCAGGTCTCGCAGGGAGGGAGCCCCATTTTATTTATGGAGTCGAAAAGCACCAAGGCACCAATCGTGAAAATGCCTGAAGTCGATGACAAAATGTTACTAGAACAGGCAATCGATGAGTATAGCGGGAGCAATAATTTAAAACCCTTCCGTTTTGCTGCCCCTTTTAGTGTAAACTACACAGCAAGCAATTCTGGTACATGGCTTACCGCAGGAGACGGGACACAGGTTTGGCGGTTGACAATTGTTTCAGAAAACGCAAAATCCCTTAACCTAGTATTTAATAATTTTAAGCTGCCCGCTGGTGCGCGTTTGTTTTTGTATAATGAAAACAGAAAACATATCATTGGAGCTTTCACATCCTATAACAATAAATCATCCGGTAAATTTGCCGTCATGCCTGTTCCGGGAGATAAGGTTACGGTTCAATACGAAATCCCCGCAGGTTTTGCCAGGGAAGACGATTTTGTTATTGCCCAGGTAAACCACGATTTTGCCGGTATACTTAAAAGCAATGACCGACGCCCGTGTTTCCCTAACATAGCCGGATCGTGCAACATAGATGTAAACTGTGAAATAGGGGAGGGGTGGTCAGATGTCCGCGATGCCGTTTGCCGGCTTATTATAAACGGCACAAACGGGAGCGAACTGTGTTCGGGGACACTAATAAACAATACGGCAGGAGATCAAACCCCATATGTCCTTTCGGCTGCACATTGTTACTCTAGGTGGGAATACGCCGAAACAACCATCTATTGTTTTAACTACGAAAGCCCTTACTGCGCCCCGCTTGATGGCGATCCTTCAAATTCAGTGTCAGGGGCAATTATGAAAGCCCGTTATGACAGCCTTGATTTTGCGCTTGCAGAAATGAGCCTTGTGCCACCGCCCGAATACCGCCCTTGTTTTGCAGGATGGGACAAGTCGGGCGATATGAGCGATACTGTTGTAAGCATTCACCATCCTTGGGGCGATATAAAAAAAATATCTTTTGATTACGACCGGCCCGTGTTCGATGGTTATGGTTCTAAATACATAAGCAATGCGTTCATAAAAATTGCAAGGTGGGACGAAGGAGTTACCGAGGCCGGTTCGTCAGGGGGCGGGCTTTTTAACATGGATGAAAAACTGATAGGGACTTTGACGGGGGGATATGCAACATGTTCCAGCCCTGTACGCGACTATTATGCCCGCTTTGATATCGCATGGGATTACAACCCGGATCCCACAAAACAACTCAAGCACTGGCTCGACCCAGGAAATACCGGCACAGAATACATGGACGGGGAAAGGTTTTATACAGATGAAAATTTATGTGGGGCTTTTACCAACTTAACCGGCAAGGATGAACACCAGTTGTTTGCAATGACTGAAGATACTGCTTTTGCCGGATATTGGGGTGGAACCAACGATGCGGGCCTAACCGAATTTGTGGAGAAATTTTCCCTCGAAGGGGAGGAAGTATTGAGGGGCATCTCACTGGGTGCAGGAAGGGTATATGATTCAGGTGCGGATGGAACAATAACAGTTAAAGTTTATGACGGCACAGCTCTCCCTGAAAATTTAATTTATTCGCAAAATGTAGATTTAGCCTTTTTTGTTGAAGATGCAATGAATTATATCGGTTTTGAAGAAGATGTACAACCAGCCGACACCTTTTTTATAGGGTTCGCCCTTAACGGTTTGGGCACTGCAGATACTTTTGCCGTTTATCAATCGCTTAGGGATGCCGGGGAGGATAATTTTTTTTATTACCAGAAAGGTGGCGTGTGGTATGATTTTACAGAAACAAATCCCGATAATTATTCCGTTTCAAATGTGATACAGGTACTAGCCTGCAATATTGACAAAGTTATAGACTGCGTCCCCCAAGGACAGGGCATTGATAACCCGCAGGCAATAACAATATATCCAAACCCGGCAAATTCATTGTTTATTTTAGAAGCCGGGACAAAAAATCCAGAAAAAAACATTACGGTCTTTAACCTTTTAGGACAACAGGTTGAGGCCGATATTATTTCTAATGGAGGGGGAAAAACCCAAATTGATTTGTCTGGGAATGTCCCTGGTGTTTATTTTGTACGTTTAAACAACGGGAATAATTTTGTGGTACAAAAGGTTTCGTATATTCCTTATTAACGATAGCACAATGACTAAATGTAGTAAAAAGGGTAACGCAGTATTTGGCGTTTCTTTGCAAATGATATTTTTTATTTTATTGTCGGTTTTTGTTTTATGTAGTTGCCAGGGGAATCATACTTTAAACAAAAACGGGAACAGTTCTAATGATTATGCCCAAGGCTTCCATATATGCAATAGCGGCAAGGTCACGAAACTTGAAGTATTCAATCCTTGGGAAAAAGCACACAATATTTCGTATGGATACTACCTAGTGCCACATGATGAAGAAATCCCGGATTCTTTGTCTGGGGAAATTATAATCCGTACCCCGGTAGAACGTATTATCTGCATGTCCACTTCGCATCTGGGGTTTATTGAGGCTTTGGGCGAAGAACAGTCGATCGTGGGGGTTTCCGGAGCCGCTTATGTTTCGGACCCTGAAATACTCCGAAATATCCAGTCAGGTAAAGTTGTGGACGTGGGCTTTGGGCAGAACCTTAATTATGAGGTAATACTGGATCAACACCCCGATCTGATAATGCTCTACGGGGTGGGCAGTGAAGCAACGGCACATGTGAAAAAACTCGAAGATTTGGGGATACCGGCAATTATGAATGCCGAATATTTAGAAGAAACGCCGCTCGGGAAAGCAGAGTGGGTTAAATTTGTAGGGGCACTTTACGAAAAAGAAATAGAAGCAGGGCAGTTTTTCAGCGGAATTGAGAAAAAATACCTTTCGTTAAAAGAAAAGGTTAAAAACCGGGAACCCATGCCTAAAGTTATAGTGGGGGCGCCGTACAAAGATTCATGGTGGATCCCCGGAGGAAATTCTTACCTGGCAAACATGATTAAAGATGCCGGTGGCAATTACCTGGGAAAAGAAAATAACTCACGTGAAAGTTATGTAATATCGTTCGAAAATGCCCTTGCTTTAGGGAACAAAGCCGATGTTTGGATAAACATGGGGCTTTTGTCATCTAAAAAAAATATTATAGCTACCGATGGGCGGTTTGAAAATTTCAGGGTATTAAGAGAAGGGCGTTTGTTTAACAATAACAAAAAAATGAGCAAAAATGGAGGTAACGATTTCTGGGAAAGCGGCACTGTTTACCCGGATTTAATACTCCGTGATTTGATTTCTGTTTTTTATCCGGGGACATTTGAGGGAGAAATGGCATATTACCGGGAGGTAGAATGAGACAAAAGCATGGACATAAATTGCAGGCAGTGCGCCCGTTATTTTTTTTGATGGGACTGGCCCTTTTGTTGTTGCTGGCAGCCGACCTTTTGTTGGGGTCGATAATTGTCCCCTTAAAACAAATATTCTTTTCATTTTTCCTTTCTGAAGAAGCCGATGAAACCTTTCGCACCATTGTCATTGAATTTCGTTTGCCTAAGGCAATAACCGCTATTTTGACCGGGGCAGCACTTTCTGTCAGCGGGCTGCAAATGCAGACTGTTTTCCGCAACCCGCTGGCCGGGCCTTTTGTCTTGGGCATTAGTGCCGGAGCCAGTCTGGGCGTGGCACTTTTCGTTTTGGGGTTTTCGTCGGTGCTTGCAGTTGGGATTGTATCCATAACCGGTGCATGGCCTTTGGCAATTGTTGCATGGCTGGGCTCTTTTGGGGTAATGTTGCTGGTGCTTTACGTTTCAACACGTGTAAACGATGTGATGACGATTTTGATCCTCGGGATCCTTTTCACAAGTGCAGTTTCTGCAATTGTCAGCATTCTACAGTATTTCAGTAACGAGTCGATGTTAAAGGCTTTTATTGTTTGGACAATGGGAAGCCTGGGGAGTGTTACCAATTCACAGCTTTCTGTTATGTCTCCGGCAATACTTCTTGGGATTTTACTGGCCTTGTTTAAAATAAAAGATCTCAACGCTTTTCTTTTGGGCGAAAATTATGCTCGTTCCCTCGGTGTTAAAATTATTTCCAGCCGTATCATTATATTCTTGAGTACCAGTTTGCTAGCCGGGACGGTTACTGCCTTTTGTGGGCCCATTGGTTTTATTGGCATTGCCGTGCCGCACATTTGCCGGGTAATTTTTAAAACATCCGACCACTTGGTGTTGGTGCCTGCAACTATTATGTCCGGCAGCATTGTTATGCTTTTTAGCGACATTGTTTCGCAACTGCCAGGGATGCAAACTACTTTGCCCATAAACTCGGTAACGGCTATTATTGGCATCCCGGTTATTATGTGGATGATCATAAAAAATAAAAAATTTGCTTCAGTATCATGAAAGGGGCAGGTTTCAATATTGAGCTTAAAAATCTTTCTGTTGGTTACAGGCAGCAGGGAGGGGCGACATTGGAAATACTCAAAGGGCTTGAGCTTTCTGCCTGCCCGGGCGAAATGGTCGCCCTGATTGGCAGTAACGGGATCGGCAAAAGCACGTTGCTGCGTACGCTGACAGGTTTCCAGGATTATTTCTCGGGGAACATAACATTCAACGGGAAAGAATTAAAGGATACCGATCCCCGCCAAATTGCCCACATTATAAGTTATGTCTCTACTGAGATTATCCGCGTGCCAAACATGACGGTTTCCGATATGGTGGCTTTTGGGCGGTTTCCCTATACAAACTGGATTGGGCGTTTATCCCCTGGCGACAGGGAAAAGGTAAAGGAAGCAATAATAAAAGTCGGACTTGGCGGGTTTGAGGACAGGCAAACCGTACAATTGAGCGATGGGGAGCGTCAGCGGGCAATGATTGCAAGGGCTTTGGCACAGGACACCCCGGTTATTATTTTGGACGAACCTACAGCTTACCTTGACGTAAGCAACAAATACGAAATATTCCACCTGCTCCAAATACTGTCAAAAGAAAGGGGGAAAACCATTATACTTTCCACCCACGATTTAAATATTGCTTTGCGCGAAGTGGATAAATTATGGATTGTTACCGAAACGGCAAACTGCCAGGGGACACCGGAAGATGCGGTTTTAAACGGATGGCTGGCAGGGTTGTTCAAAAATGAGAATGTAGGCTTCGACCCGAAGGAAGGTGAATATTACTTTAAAAAGAAGTTCAAGGCAAAGGTAAAAGTAGAAGGGCAAGATGGACTGCCGCTTACTTGGACATTGCGTGCGTTTAACCGTTTGGGATACCAGATCGTAACGAAAAAAGAAGCTGATTTTAATGTGTTTATTGGTAGGGGATCCTGGGTCTTCACGAAAGGCCGTACAAAAAAAGAGTTCAATTCTATATACGGGCTTATAATGTTCCTTGAAAAAACAGCAACGCCCCACGCCAATTAACCATTACCGCCTCTGCCTTTGGAACAATTCATTCCGGATGAACATGCCGAACTGTTGTTCAAACCCATCGAGCGGGGCTTTGGCATGGCCGAATACAATATTGTTGTTTTCATCAAGGAGGAGACAGGCAGGAAATGTTTTCACCTGGTATTTTTGTATGTATTCACCTTTTTCGTCAACCAGTTGCATGCCCGGTATCTGGTTCTTGTCGAGGAACATTTTCATCTCAATTATATCAGTTTTCCTCATAACCAAAACAATTTCCAGGTGTTGTTGGAACCGCCCTTCTATTTTGGGCAGGTATTTTAAATGTTCGCGGCACACCACCATTTCGGCATCTGCAAAAACCAGGTATTTAAATTTACCGTTGTTGACAGACGTGCATTCATCGTTGCCGTTTATATCTTTTAAACAAATTTCAGGGGCTTTTGTGCCCTGCCGCAAAAAGGAAAGTTTTTTAACCGTATTCTGGGTAATTTGGGTTATCCTTTTGCCTGAAATATTTTGCCAATCCCCAGACTGTAGGAACCGTAATATTGCCTGCTGTGAAAATGTGCCTGAGTAATAAGCATCGTGGAGCATTTTTATTATTGCCAGTTTTACAATGTCTCCTGTTAATTTGTATTTGTCCTTCACGAAACCGCTTAGGTAACCTACATCGGTTTGGGCAATGGCTTTGTGTATTGCTGCTCCTTTTTCGGTTTTTGCATCGAAACTTAAACGGTTCGTGAAAATCCGTTCGAAATAACTTATAAAAGCAGGGGATTCCCAGGAATCAGCAGGGACAGAGGAAAGGATTGCTGCTCCATCTTCCGGGTTTTGCCTGAAAACTTCAGATTCAAGGAAACTTAGTTTTAAGTTTTTGTGGCCATCAAAAACACTGTTGCCCGTTTGTGTGAAATCTTTGTTCACAAAGAACAATACAGAGTCGTATATTTCTTGCGACTGCTTAAAATACAGTTGGTTGAAATATTTGTCGGTGAGTTGGTTGAAAAGGTTTTCGAAACTTGATATTTGTTGGTTAAGCCCGTTGTCGCCTTGAAGTTTGAACCAGAACGTTACAGGCTCGAAAAAAGGGTTTTTTTGTTCGGCGAACGACTTTTCTCTAAATGTAGGGAAGACAGGTTGTATTGTCTTGCCCGGCTCAATAAAAAATTCCCCCCGGTAAACCCCAAATTCGCTAAATACGAAGGTGGGCTTTGTTACCTCAACTTCTGTCCTGAATTTCCCCTCGCCGTCGAACTTTATTGAAAACAGTCCCTCTTTCGCTTTGGTCACCGGATCCGAGTAGGTATAGAAAACGATTTCTTTAAAGGCATATCCTTCGTTTTGTCCTTCGAGTATTGTCGGATAGGCAAATTTCCCAAGCAGTAAAAAAGAAATGATCAATATGCACAGTTTGTTCATAAACAGTGTTTTAGACGTTGTTTGCAATTTTAAACTCGTTCATGTCAAGCCCTTGGGGCAGGAACATGCTTGCATCGCCGTCGTGCAGTATTATGTCGCGGATTATGGATGAGTTTACCGGCGTATGCTCGGGCAGGGTAAGCAGGAACACTGTTTCTATTTCAGGGTGCATTTTTTTGTTTATCTGGGCAATGGCGCGTTCGTATTCAAAGTCGGACGAAGTACGCAAGCCCCGCAAGATTGTACGTGCGCCAACTTGTTTGCAGAAGTCGATGGTCAGCCCTTCGTGGATTTTCACTTCAACTTTTTTTTCGTTCTCAAAAACCTGTTTGATCCATTTCATCCGTTTTTCAACAGGGTAGAACGATTTTTTGTTGGCATTGAAACCTATCATTATGGTTATTTTGTCGAACATGGGGATTGCCCTTCTTACGATCGATTCGTGCCCAACGGTGAAGGGATCGAACGAACCCGGGAATATGGCTATTTTGTCCATCGCATAATTTTTGCCCCTAAAATAAGCTATAAATATGTCTTGGAAAAACTACAGCCGGTTTAATTTATTGTTTTTGCCCGGTTCGCGCTCACAAACAGTATGTTGCCAAGGTCGTGGTATCCTTCCGTAAGTTCTTCTATGTTTGTCAGCACCTCCGAGGTGAAGCCGATAAGCGTAAGGTCCGCATCTGCCGAATATTTTGTTATCATTTCTTTGCGGTTCTGCGCATCGAAGGGCACCATCGAAATGTTTGACGGGCTTATTGGGAGCCGTCCCGTTTTTATGAGTTCCATAAGTTGTTTCCGTTTTTCGTCCATCAGCTCTTCGGGGTAGAGGGCAAATATTTTTATTTTGCCTTTTTTCCAGTCGGGGTGCCCCAGTATGATGTAGCCAAGGAGTATCATAAGGTTGGCGTTGGTGTAGTCTTCGGGGCTTATCCAAATGTGTATTTCGTTTTTGTAGCCAAAGCTTTTGTACGAGGTGTTGAGAATGCAAATGTCGAACCCGGCAGAGTCGACCAAGCCGTAATTGGCGGTAATTTCTTTCAGGTTTCCGGGGTCTGTCCTCGAAAATTCAAAGAGTATCAGGTTGTTGCCTTTGCCCGAAATGCCGGAAAGCTGCACCACTTGGGCAATTGCCGAAGTGTATGACGGCGATATTATAGTGTCGAGGTAAACCCGGTTTTTGCTGCCTGCCGAAAGCTGTATCAAGCGGTCGAGTACTTTTTTTGATTCCTTCGTGGTTTTTTCGTTCAGGTAACCTTTTATGAAATGTATGTATGTGCCAAAACCGTATTTGAACGAAAGCCATCGCATAATGTCGAATGCCGAACGCCGTTTGAACGTGTCGTGCGAAATACAGACGCCAAATGGCCTCCAACTGGTTTCTTTTTCGGTGCTGTCGGCACGCTGGAGCATAATTTGCAACTGCCTGCTGAGCTGGAAAACCACCCCCTTGAAAAGCTTGTTCAGGCCCTGGTTGTCTTCGTTGTTGAGCATTATCACGTAATAAATAACCGACATAATGACCAATGAGATAGCGGCATAAGGAGCGTTCATCTTAAACATCAGCCAAAAAGAAAACAGGGTGCCTATTAACGAAATGTACCAATTGGAACGGAATGTTGGACGGTAGGCCGGGTCTGCGGCAAAGTGTTCCAAAAACGAAATGAGGCAAATGGCCCCGTAGGTGACCATGAAAAACATTGAGATGATTTGCGCCACGAAATTAACATCGCCTATAACCACAAAAACGAATGCGATAATTATTGTCACCAAAGAGCCGTTCACCGGTTCGTTGTCTTTTTCTTTCCCTTTGGCAAACCACCGGTTTAGGGATTTCTGCGGGAAAATATCGTCAAAACCTATTGCTTGCAAAGTACGGGGGGCAACCATAATAGAACCCAGTGCCGAACTCAAAGACGCAGCTGCCAGGCCAATTGGGATAATTGGTCCCCATATCGCAATCCTGCTCATTATCAATTGGTCGCTGACCAAATCGCCGGGAGTTGCCGAAATGGCAAATTTGTATGCAACTGCCACATAAACAAACATGCCCACAATTGTTGCCCAAAGCGTGCCCCTTGGGATGGATTTTTTCGGGTCTTTCAAGTCGCCCGACAAGCCAAGCCCGGCTGCCAGCCCCGTAAAAGCAGGGAAAATTATGGTAAATACAAAAAAGAAATTCAAATTGCCGGGTATGTGTGCATGGAAATTAACCTCATCGGGTTTTATAGGCGAATCGCCCATGAAAAACATGGCAATGGAACTGAGCAGTATCACCACCACAACATAAAGGGCTTTCATCCCCAGGTTTGCGCCTTTGTAAAGTATTAGCAAAGAAAGGATTAGCATGGTCGGGATTGAAACCCACCTTCTGTCTGGGACAATAAAACCGTAATTTTCCCCTACCCAGTCGATGAGCGGCTGGAAGGCTTCGCCAAAGGCGATCACATAAAAAGCAACACTTATGGCCTGCGAAAGGTAGAGGGCAATGCCGATTGCGCCGCCAATGTTAAGCCCGAACGAACGGCTTATTATATAATAAGCGCCGCCTCCCTGCACCCGCTGGTTGGTGGCTATCTCTGCCACAGCAAAAGCCGTAGGGATTGTTACCACATGCCCCAGGAGTATTATCCCTATCACCCCGAAAAACCCGACCTGCCCAACGGCCCAGCCAAAGCGCAGGAAAAGGATAGCCCCCAAAATTGTTGAAAGTGCGGTGAGGAAAACAGGCATGGTGCCAAATTTTGCATTGGTGTTTACCAGTGATTTAGCCATAGGTTGTTTGTTTTTTATTGCGATAGTCTCACATATTTTATTTGCATGTAAATTACATCTCAATTTGTCTGCAATTGTCAAATTTGCGTTTTTTTGCGCTAACCTTTGCTTTTTTTGCGTGGATTTTTTTCATTTTTCAATATAACGTTACTTTTTATTTTGCACAATGTTTTTTGTTGGGAACCGGAAAAATAACCAATACAATAAAACACTAAATGCAAAATAGCTATATTGTCCGGTGTTTATCTTAAATTTTTTTTGATGAAGATTTCGGCTAGAAATATTTTGTGGGGATATGCTTTTTTTGTTATTGTTATGGCATACATCTGCGGATTGTTTATCGACCTCACGGGAGATTCCGGCCTGTATGCGGCCATTTCGAGGCAAATGGTAGAGTCGGGCAACTGGCTTGCGCTAAAAATAAACGGAGAGCCTTACGATCAAAAACCCCACTTGCTTTTCTGGCTTGCCGGGCCGGGCATAAGTTTTTTGGGCAATATCAATTTTGCATTTAAAATACTGCCCGCACTTTGGGCTTTTGCCGGGGGTTATTTTACCTATCGGCTGGGAAAATTACTGTATTCGGAAAAAGAGGGGAGGCTTGCCGCATTGTTTCACGGGACTTCCCAGATTTTTTTCCTCTACCTGCTCGACATACATACCGACACGGTGCTGCAAACAGGGGTTATATTTGCCCTGTGGCAACTGGCGGCATATTTTAAATTGGGAAGGACGCTTAATTTTATTTTAGGCTTTGTGGGCATAGGGCTTGCCATGTTGGCCAAAGGACCGGTGGGGGCTGTGGTGCCGTTCTTCTTTGTTTTGCTCTGTTTGCTCCTTCAAAAAAGATACAGCCTACTTCTTCATCCAAAATGGCTACTAGGTATAATAATCGTTTTTCTTGTTGTTTCGCCTTCGCTTATTCACCTATACAAAAATTTTGGGGCAGAAGGGCTACGGTTCTATTTTATAACCAATAATTTTGGGCGGATTTCGGGTGAGTATGCAGGGTCGAGCAACGACCCGTTTTATTACCTATACAATTCGGCATGGGCTTTTTTGCCTTGGACGGTGTTCGTGTTCTTTGCTGTATTCTCCGAAATAAAAAGCTGGGTTTCAAAAGGGAAGGAAGACATCTGGGCAAGCTCGTTGCTGGGCAGCGTTTTGATATTTACCGCAATCTTGAGCATCGCCAAGGGGAAAGCCCCGAATTATTTCCTGCTGGCAGTCCCGGCAATTGCTGTCGTTACCGCAAAGTGGACAGAAAAGGCAATGGACACAAAAAAAGTAAAAGGACTAATGCTGGCACAAAAAATATCGATGCTGCTTTTATTAGTAATAATTGCCCTTTTAATTTATATCTCCGAAGAAAAATATTTTGCATTAATTGCCGTTTTGTTATTGCTGGCTTTGGGCGTGGGTTTCTTCTTCAAAAGGCAAAGCACCTCAAAATCCGAGAGGGCATTGTTCGCCTCGGTTTTGCTGGCAGGGGTATTGAACCTTTACCTGAACGTTGTTGTTTTGCCCCAGTTGTTTAAATATCAGGGGGCTAGGCAGGCTCTTAATATATTTGAAGGGAACAGTGAGACGGGAGACAAATTGTACAACCTAGACCTAGAAGAATATGAATTATTTTTTATGGCAAAAAACACAGCACACCAAATAAGCAACTGGGACTCTGTATATAGCACAATGGAAAGATCCGGCTCTTGGGTTTACACAAACCAGATAAAATACAACGACATTAAAAACATGAAATATGACATCGATACTGTCTTCTCAATCAATCAACGAGGAATGAACAAGTTAAACTTTAATTTTTTAAGCCCCAAAATACGAAAGGAAACACTACGTGAAAACTTCCTGATAAAAACAAAATAAGTTATATCTAAAGAAATAAAATTATCTTCCTATTTTTGACCAAAAACCAAATAAGCTAATGGACAACCAGAATAAAATTTTATCGGTGGTAATCCCTGTTTACAACGAAGAAAAAACGATTACGGCAATATTGGATCGTATATTGGAGGTTGAGCTAAACCATGGTTTTGCCAAAGAAATAATTATGGTAAACGACGGCTCTACCGATGGTTCGGCAAATATAATCAACAACTATATAAAAATACACCAAGAAACACCGATACAACTTTTCGAACAGCCCCAGAACATGGGGAAAGGGGCGGCATTGCACCGGGGCATAAAGGAGGCGACAGGAGACTGCATCATCATTCAAGATGCCGATTTGGAATATGATCCAAGGGAATACAACGATTTGTTAAAACCAATAGACGAAGGGAACGCAGATGTTGTTTACGGCTCAAGGTTTATGGGGGGCAACCCGCACCGTATCCTGTTTTTCTGGCACTCGATAGGCAACAAATTATTGACGCTGACATCAAACATGTTCACCAACCTGAACCTGACCGACATGGAAACCTGCTACAAGCTTTTCAAAGCCGACATTATAAAAAATATCGACCTTAAAGAGAAACGATTTGGCTTTGAGCCGGAGGTTACGGCCCGTATTGCCCGCATACCCAAAATTAGGATTTATGAAGTTGGGATTTCTTATTACGGGAGGACTTACGATGAAGGCAAAAAGATAAATGCAAAAGACGGTTTCCGGGCATTTTGGTGCATATTGAAATACAATGTCTTTTCTCGTTAATTTTCTGATGACATGAGCAAGAACATAACCCGTACAGGATATTTGAATTACGTTATTGGCTTTGCTTTATTCTCTTTGCTGTTGGCATTTTTAATAGGCAATCGGCATCGCGACACGGGTACTTTTAACTGGATGACTCCGCTATGGGCAGACCAAGCAGGCTACTATGTTTATTTGCCCGCATTGTTCGTTTATGATTTCGACTCAAACGCTTTTCCTGAAAATATAGAAGAAAAAACGGGTGGCGGTTTTGCCCTTGATGCCGAGACAGGCAAGGTGATAACCCGCTATTCTTGCGGGGTTGCAATAATGCAAGCTCCTTTTTTTATTGCCACACATCTGCTGGCTGGTGTTTTGGGGCAACCTCAGGATGGTTTTTCGGGGATTTACCACCAAGTGCCTAATTTTGCCGCATGGTTTTATTGTTTGCTGGGGATGATTTTCCTTTGGCGGTTTTTACGGCTTTATTTCAACAGGAAGATTGCCTTGTTTACTCTAATTTCCCTTTTTTTTGGCACTAACCTTTATTATTACGCAGTTGACAGCACCGGGATGTCGCATATATATTCATTTGCGCTGTTTGCAGTTGCTGCATGGCTTTCAAAACAAGTTTTCTCAGGCAAAAAACCTCCTCGCAGTTATTTTATCCTTTGGTCTTTGGTGGCTGCTTTGATTGTTTTGACAAGGCCGACAAACATCCTGCTGTTCCCATTCCTTATTTGTATGGATTGCAGCTCTTTTCATGATTTATGGGGGCGCGTAAAAAAAATCCTTGTACCTGAAAATATACTGATACTCATAATTTCATCCTTTATTGTTTTTTTGCCCCAGTTCCTTTATTGGAAGTATGTTTCCGGCAGTTATATTTTTTATTCTTATGAAGGCTACGGTTTTTCCAATTGGAAATCGCCAAAAATCCTGGAATTGTGGTTTTCTCCCAACAACGGGCTTTTCCTTTACAGCCCCTTGTATCTTGTCCTGATATGGGGAATGATATCGATGATAAAAAGAAAAAAGACAAATGGGTGGATTGCTCTTGTAACCTTTCTTGTTTTGACTTATGTGCTTGCGTCCTGGTTTGTTTTTTCGTTTGGTTGCGGGTATGGAAGCCGCAATTTTGTTGAATACACAGTATTGTTGGCATTGCCCATGGGATTCTTGTTGAAAAAAGCAATTTCGGGTTCAATACCCAAAAAGCTTTTCGTGTTTGCCCTTACTGCTTTTCTGGTATTTTTTAATTTGAAACTGACCTACGCATACAACCGTTGTTTCCAAGGAGGAGTTTGGGATTTTCAAGAGTATGCTTCATATTTAATTGAACTTCGAAGGTATCACCAACCGCTTGACCTGAAATCACCGGACTATTTGAACGAAGGTAAAGAGTATTCGGAAACCATATATTTGCCTGCAAGCAGGGCGGCACACGTAAAGTTTAATAAGGCTGTCGTCCGGGCAGAGCTTGCCCTTGAAACAGAAAAACCGGAGGCTTTAATGGTATTGGCTATTGATACGCCCGACTCAACACTATATTGGGGAAGTGTTTTGCTGCGGGAACAAATTTCAAGCAAAAAATTAAATAGAAAGCAAAAAGTAAAGTGCCAATTTAACCTGCCTGTGCCTTTGCCCGTCAACGCAACAATAGCGGCCTATATTTGGAATTTAAAGAAAGAATCTTTTATCATGTATGATTTGGATCTATACTTAACGGAATAAAAATGCGAGAAAAAACAGAATACAACAGTAGCGGCAACGACACGCTCGAAGTAATATCCGATGCGGTTAATTTTAACACGTGGATGTTCGAAACCATAAAGCCATATTGTTCGGGCAACATACTTGAGGTTGGCAGCGGGATTGGCAACATATCGCAATTTTTCATAGACGATAATTTTGACATTTCGTTGAGCGACTTGAGCAACGATTATTTTAAGTTACTGGAAGACAGGTTTGGCGGAAATAAAAATTTGAAAGGGGTTTTCACCCTCGATTTTGCCGAAAAGGAACTGGAATCGAAATACCCGCAACTTATTGGCATGTTCAACACGGTTTTTGCCTTGAACGTACTGGAGCATGTCCCCGACCACGAACAGTCAATAAAAAACTGTTATTCGTTGTTGAAGCCCGGCGGGAACCTGGTTATTTTAGTCCCGGCATTCCAATCATTGTACAACAAATTCGATGCTGCGATGGAACACCAGAGGCGATATACCCCCAAAAGCTTAAAAAAGGTGATGTCTATCCCCGGGTTCAAAATAATGCACACCCAGTTTTTTAATGTCATAGGGATTATGGGGTGGTACATGTCAGGAAAATTGATGCAGAAAAAAACAATACCCGGTGGGCAAATGCGTTTATACGACAAACTGGTCCCGCTTTGGAAAATAGCAGATTTCATCCTGGGGCGTTTCTGGGGACTGTCTGTGATTTGCGTGGCACAAAAAAATGAATAATTTGTGAAAAATAATCTATCTAAACTGGCCATAGGCTTACTTATTATAATATGCGGATGGTATGGGAAGAACTTAAATCCGTGGGGCAAGAACCAGGTTATACAAAACGATGTGGTTTCATACTATGCTTATTTGCCAGCTGCTTTTATTTTTGGGGATCTTGATTTTGATTTTGTAAAAGGGCTTCCGGGAGATTTCGAAGGCAAAATATGGCTTGCCACTGCTCCAAGCGGGAAAAAGATCCTCCGCATGACAATGGGATTGGCTTTTTTATGGAGCCCTTTTTTTATTATGGCCCACGGACTTGCTCATTTGACCGGAGCCTCCACGTTGGGGTACTCATGGCCTTATAGCTTGTTTATTTTTATAGCAGCCCTTTTTTACCTGTTTGTCGGGTTGTTGTTCCTGCGCAAAATACTCCTCCTTTATTTTTCTGACCTTATAACTGCAATTACGCTTTTAGCTGTTGTTGTCGGCACCAATCTAATGTATTACGTTATTTCAGAACCGGGGATGGCCCATGTTTATAATTTCTGTTTGATAACCGTATTCCTGTTTTTTTCTATAAAGTGGACGGAGGAGCCAACATGGAAGCTGACATTGTTGTCTGGTTTTATTGCCGGGCTGATTGCTTTGATAAGGCCTGTAAATATTGTGGTGCTTTTGTTCCCTCTTTTAATAGGCACTAATAACCAAAACAATTTTGCGGCACGGATTAAAAACCATTTTTGGAAATTGCTGGTGGCTGGGATTGTTGCTTTTATTGTTGTTTTGCCACAGATAATTTATTGGAAGTTGCAAACCGGGCATTTTTTGTTTAACTCTTATATGGAATCAGGGAAGTTTTATTTCCTAGATCCGCAAATTATTAACGGCCTGTTCAGCTACAGGAAAGGCTGGCTGCTTTATACCCCGGTAATGGTTTTGGGGCTGCTGGGCTTGCTTAGGCTGAAAAAATATGCCCCAACGGTTTTACTTCCCGTTGTACTGTTCCTTATTATCGACATTTATATAGTTTTCAGCTGGTGGTGTTGGTGGTACGGGGGGAGTTTCGGCGCGCGCCCGATGATTGATGCTTATGGGGTAATGGCCATCCCTTTGGCGGCATTTTTTGAAAGTGTTGGGAAAAGCCGTAACTGGTTGAGGGCAACAGTAGCAGTTTTGCTGGTTGGCCTCATTGCCCTTAACCAATTTCAAATGAAACAATACCGTACATCCCTTTTGCATTGGGACTGTATGACCAAAGAAGCTTACTGGGGTATATTTTTAAAGAAAGGCTGGCCGGAAGGCTATGACAAAATGATTAAAAATCCTGATTATAATAAAGCATTAAAAGGTGAAAATGAATATTAAAAAACTAAATTCCGGACTTATTGCCAATATTGTTTTTTTTGCAATTTTTGTTGCTCTTTTTTTTATTTTTGGATTAAATAAAAGGATGGACGACCCGCCACAGTCGGTCCATACATGGAGGCAAACAAATAGCACTTCTTTAGCCCTGAACTACTATCAATATGAGCTGCCTTTTCTGGAACCTGAAATGCATAACCAGTTCTGTAATGGGGGTACTTCTGGCAAAGCAGTAGGTGAATTTCCTATTATCTACTATTTGGTTGCGCAATTATGGAAGATTTTAGGGAAATATGAGTGGGTTTTCAGGCTTGTACAGGTTGCCATTATCTTTTTAGGCTTGTTTTCCTTGTTCCTTATGTTAAAAAAAATACTAAAAAACCAGTTCTTGGCCGGATTTATTTCTCTATTGTCCTTTACCTCGCCAATGGTTGTTTTTTATGGCCCCAATTTTATGCCCGATGTCCCGGCCCTGTCCTTTGTTTTTATGGCCTGGTACTTTGTTGCCCGTTTTCAGGATAACAGGAAGCCTGTAAACCTATGGATCGGGGCTTTGGCTTTTTGCTTGTCTATGTTGTTGAAAATCACTTCCGGCATTTCATTCATTGCTCTGGGGGGATGGCTCCTTTTTGAATTGTTATTTCAAAAAAAGGAGGAAAGGGTTTTCAATTTCAACTGGAAACATTTTCTTCCGTTTGTCCTAATAATATTTCCTGTAATCGCATGGTATAAGTATGCAGATTATTACAATACAATTAACCACGGGCACTTTTCACATCATGGCATTTGGCCAATTTGGAATGTTACAAAAGAACAGTTTATACGTATTTTGGATTTAGTGGACAAGATATTTTTTAAAGAATATTTCTTGCCCTATACGCAGTATGCCACTTTTATCATATGGGTGTATTTGTTAATAACGATAAAAAAGCTAAAACCCGTGTGCCGTTATTTTATAATCGTCCTTCCGTTAGGTTTGTTGGTCCAATTGACCCTTTGGTTTGCCGTACTTGACTACCATGACTATTATTTGATTAATTTGCTTGTTGTTCTTGTTGCCGTATGGGTTGTTTTTTTACTACAGGTTACAAAATTGCAGGCCAGGTCGAAATATATTGTTTGTTGTATACTGGGCATATTTTTTATATGGAATGCACTTACCTGCCGGGAGCGGGCCAAGGTGCGTTATGTCGGGTGGATGAACGAATTGTATGATAAAAATTATAAAGCATTGACACAAATTGAACCTTCGTTTGAAAAATGGGGGGTGAAAAAGGACGATAAGGTTATCTCAATGCCTGACTATACAATTAATGGCACACTATATTACATGAACAGGAAAGGTTATACCGGGTTTGGCAGCGACTTGTCGAAAACCGAAACTTTTTACAAAAGGATAGGGCAGGGGGCAAAGTATTTGGTGATCAGCGATTCGACCATTCTTGACAGGGAATGTTTAAAACCTTTTCTTAAAAACAAAGTAGGCGAATTTAAAAATGTTTCGGTATATAACTTACAAGGGCTTACAGGTGATTGACCTATTGAGGCCCAAGCATATCGGTTGTTGGCAGATCAGTTAGCTCTAGCTGGTAAATAGTTTCGGTTGTAAACGGGTTTTGGTAGAGAAGGGCACTTTTAGCCGTAAAACCTGTTGCGCTTTCTTCTTTGAGGCGGGCTATTGTTTTTTCTAGTTGTCCCTTGTCGCCTTTTTCAGTGTAGAGGTATACTTTTTTACCTGAGCCTATAATTTTGTGTGCATCAAATTTCTCCCCCCAATATTTTATTGAGTTGTCCCACGTGAAATGGCTAAAGGAATTTGGGTACAAGCGGTTAAGTACATCCTGGTATTCAACCTTTTTTTTGTTGTTTGCCCAAACCTGGCTATACATCAACGTATATTCTATGAAAGGGCATCCGTAATCTTTGGAAGCGATTATTTTTATGCTTTCTTTATCTAATGTCGATGCAAAATGCCATGTCAGCTGCCTGTGACCTACATCGTCAGCAATAACCTGGGTTTTTATATGTAGCCACCGATAGTTGTAATCTGCTTTACAGGCGATGGCAATTAATATTGCAAGATTCAGTAAAAGCAGTAAGGTTTTATTCTTTGATATATTTTTTGCTGTTTCAACCATCGAAAAAATTATCAACGGCGAAAGCATCATTACAGGGATGAAATAGCGGTGTGCGTAATGTTTCCCGATCATAAGTAGTTGGGCAATGATGGTTATTATTATGGATATATTTAGAAGTACAACTTTTCTGTTTGCTTTCTTCCGTAATATTAAGAGGTATCCTGTAAAAACAACGACCAATGAGACAAATAAATAAAAAAATCTTTTCTCTAAGTTTATAATTTGAATGATGTGGGCTTGCAATGCATTGAAGTCAACTATGTTAGCTTCTCCTCCGCCATATCCCCCACTATGCAAAAAGAGTGCTTTTACCCAGCTCCAAAAAATATTAAATTGAAGTGTGACAGGAAAAGCAATAATAAAAAAAGACAGGGTTGTTGCAATAAGGAAAGAAACCTTTACCCTCCAACCTTTTAATATTATCAGTGGTATTAACAATATCGGGAGAAAAGACAACTTTATAGAAAGCCCAAACCCTATGGCCAAGGCAAATAGGAAAGCGTATTTGTATGGGGGGGCACCATCTTCGCCAAAGTACCCGATAGTCAATAAAGTCAATAATATCAAAGGGAAAGGCATCATAAGCTCAGGGGTGATGCGCCCTATTAGATCGTACCAGATGACAGGCAGAAAAGGAGCAGTTTGGATAAGCATTGCATATAAAATGGATTTTGTTTTTTTCAACACAAAACGTCCTGCAAAAAACAGTAAAACAGCTGTTAGAAAAGTTATTGACAGGTTTGTAATAGAAAGGTAAAGATCGGGGTGCAGCAAAACATCGTCAAGGTAAGGGACATCGACCGAACGGATGAGGTGTATCGCTTTAAACACTATTGCCATAAAAACCTGCAACGGGGTGCCAGGATTGTCAATATGCCCCACTTTTAAAGCCCCTTCCGACATTGTCAGCCCGCTCATAAAATATATATATTCCGGGTCGCAATTCCTAAGTGAAAGGTTGCCAATAAGTTCCCGGAAATAAGCTCCTGCAATGAAGTAAATGAACGGGAAAACAAAAAGTAAGGTTTTTTGGAAATAGGTTAAACTTGCATATTTGCCCGCTACGTTTTTTTTCAGCTTGTCCATTGTAGTTTTACTGGTTTCCCTCAACGGTTTAATATTGAGGGGTCGTACGTTTTTCAAAAACACTAACAGTTAACCCTCCATCGAAAGATTCGCTGTTGGAGCAATGGTAGGCACTGTCTAAATACGTATAAATTGCATTTGACGCGTCAATCGATGTAGAATTATTCTGGTAATAAATAACTTTTTGGGGGCGATCGTTCTCAATGACCCTTTGGGCATCAGTAATTGACCATGCCGGATATATTTTATTCTGGTTTAAAAGTTGATAATAATTCCCTGCATCCTTGAAAATTTCTGGGGCATAATAATACATGAACCCCAGGTTGGCCCATTGAGGGTGTATCAGAACCATGCTGTTTTCATCAACTTTAGTTTTTAGGTAATTGGCCGAGTCTTTTATCTTACGCACTGCAAAATCGCCAGTGTACATTTTGGAACACACCGCAAATAAAAGGACAGCCGATGCCACGGGCAAAAGGATTTTTGTTTTTTTGAATAAAAAACTTAAAGCCCCACCAATAAACATATAAAACCCAATAGAATTGAAAAGTATATATCTATTGGTAAACATTGGTATCTTGGCAGAAATAAAAAACATAAACGAATACGGAATGCCCCACCAAATAAACAAAACCAGGACATCTCTCCATTTTTTTATTTCGATCTTTGATATAACTGCAACTAAAATACCTGCAATAAAAAGAAATAAAGCAGCCCGATAGCCAATATGTGAGTTTAAAAACCATTTTATCTGGTTTAAGTATTCAGAGCTATTGGGTGGTTGCACCCATGTCCCTTTACTTGAAATCAAGAACTGTTTGATTAAAACAATAAACATGGGTATGTAAAAGATGACTGTTGAAAAAATTACAATCCCTATACTTCGTATTATTTTTTTGTTTCTTAAATATAATAAGCTTGAAATGAGTTGCATACCAATTACAAACCATCCAAAGTAATGACTGTATGCCAAAAAAAGATTTGCAACTATTAATTGCAGGCGATAACTAATTTTTTCAGGTTCCCTTGAAATGGCAAAGAAATAATATAGAGAAGCTGCTGTGGCACAAGATAACATAGAATAAGCCCTGGTATCAGCCCCAAAATAAAAATGATAGGTAGAAAATACAAACAGGCCAGAAGCGATTATCCCGCTCCATGCCCCCCAGAATTTTTTACCGGTAAAATAAAGAAAAACGACAGTTAGGGAATTGAAAAAAATGGGTATGGCACGCACAGAATAAGGGCCAATCCCAAATAATTTTATCCAAAAATGCATTATTGCCATAAATAGTGGTGGGTGCGGTTCATTTTGGGAAGGCAACGAGAATATACTTTTTAAGCTTTCCTGTGCGTGAAAGATGGTGAAAGGTTCATCGATGCATATATCTCTTGCCCCAATATTTATATATTTCCATATAAAGGATGTTATAAATAATGCCGCAGGGATGTAAAAGCCAAATATCCTGTTTTTATTTATTCTTAGTTTTGTCATTTTTTTCAAATATCCCATTCTTCCCAGCCCCCCACTTCTGCATCCTATACTGCCACAAAGTTTTCAAAACGCCCAAGGCATAAACCGTGCTGTTTTTCAGGTTGATGCTCGATGCGTCGTCGAAATATTTGGTGGGGCAGGTGATTTCGGCAATTTCGTAGCCGGCGTACCATATTTGTGCAAGCATTTGGTTGTCGAACACAAAATTGTCGGAGTTGGCGTTGTAGTTCACCGCCTCCAGAACTTCGCGGGTAAAAGCCCGGTAGCCGGTGTGGTATTCGGAGAGCTTGGCATTCATCAAAATATTCTGGATGAAAGTAAGCCCTCGGTTTGCGATGTATTTTATCATTGGCATCCCGCCTTTCAGCGCGCCTTTGCCAAGTATGCGCGAGCCTAAAACAACGTGGTAAAGTCCGCTTGCCAATAAGTGCGACATTGCCGGGACAAGTTTCGGGGTGTATTGGTAGTCGGGGTGGAGCATGATAACGATGTCAGCCCCAAGCTCCAAAGCTTTGTTGTAGCACGACTTTTGGTTGCCGCCGTAGCCTTTGTTCTGTTCGTGTACCACGATATGCTCTATGCCCAGTTTCTTGCCTACTTCAACCGTGTCGTCTTTGCTAAGGTCGTCAACCAAAATCACATCGTCAACAATCGAAAAATCTATTTCGTTGTATGTAATTTCCAATGTTTTTGAAGCATTGTATGCGGGAAGGACTACTACTACCTTTTTGTTGTTTATCATTTCTTTGGTTTAATTTTACGTTGCTTTTTAAGAGGCACGAAAATAAGGCTTCCCGAATTTATATCCTATAAAAGATTGAAATGCGACACCTTGCAACGTATCTCTTGTCTAAAAACTCAAATTATTTCGTTCTATTGTTTTTAAAAGCCGTAAAAATAACAAGAAAATATTGATAGGCTAAGGCTGGTCAGATGTTTTTTGTTTCATTCGCCCGGATTGGGAAGATTATTGTTTTGAGGTTGTCGGAAATAAATCATTTTGTGTAATCTTATCCTTCGTGATCAAAATTTTCTATCATTTTATTGACCGGATATTGTTATGAGGGGCTAAACATTAATTTATAATTCTTTTGTTGGATTAGGCGTTTTGTTAATATCTGTAAACATTTGACAATTAAGCATAACCCAGCTTGATGTTCATGTGCCTCTATGTCTTTATCCGTATGATTCTCATACGGCTACTATTGTTTTTCCCTTGTCTGGGGAATGTTTTTTATAGCATAATCCGTTAACGGATTTAATAACAATAGCCGTAGGTGAAACCTACGGTAAATAGAAATAATTCAACAATCCCAAAAGGATTGAATAAATACATCTAATGCCAAATTATTATTCTAATTCCCCAGCGCAGAACCCATATTGATTAAAGCTTAAACACTAATCTTCCAACCTTGCCCCGTATTTTTTAACTGCCCACTTGACCAACAGGTAAGAAACAACAACCAGCAAAGGCCAGCTCAACATCCATAAAATAGCAGTTGTGTGCATAATTTGTAATTTTTATATAGTTTGACATTCAATTTTTTATATATCAAAATTCATCGGCATTAGTGAGATTGCCACATTGAGCGATGCCTTCACTTGGCAACATTTTATCCCTAATAAACATGCGGTTCGCCTTCAATTTCTTCTTCCGTGATTTTTTTCCGGTTCATTGCCCGCCAAAAATAAACTATGTACGCCAGCACAAAGGGTATGAGCAACGAAACGTAACTCATTGCGACCAATGTGAATTTGCTCGAACATGCGTTCTGTATGGTCAAAGATGATTGCAAATCGTAACCCGATGGATAAAAAGCAGTGTTGTTGAAACCTGCTAAAACGAAAAGGGCAAAAACAGTAAAAACCGTACCTGTGCCCGCAAACCAAAACCCATTGTTGCCCTTTAGGAACACCGTTAAAATTATCCCCCAAAGCACGCCTGCAACGCCCAGCAGGAACAGTGCCATATTAAAAGGCATTTGCAAAAGGTTGTGCAAGTATTTGTATTTCTCCATAAAGACCTCGTCCGTGCCGGGGTTTACGGCAAAACCTTCTTTCAGGAACAGGGCGGCGACAAAATAAAGGAAAAACAAAAGAAAAGGTATGGCATTGTACAGCAGGTGCTTGCGCGAACGGGCAACTATTGCTTCTTGGTCAACCGTGAACACAAAATATAGCAAGCCTAAAACGCGGGCCAGGAAAAACACCGACAAGCCCAATGCCACGTTGTGGAAAGTAAGCACTGCCTCAAGCCCCCTTGCAGGGTTTTGCCACGCTACCTGGTTCATCTCATTGAGAGAAAATTCTGCCCCGTTAAAAAAAGTGCCTACTGCCGTGCCAATTAAAATAGTGCCCAGCAAACCGTTCAAAAACAAAAAAATTTCATAAGTTTTTGCACCGAGCAGATTGCCCGGTTTTTTTCTGAACTCGTAAGATACCGCCTGAATTATAAACGCTGCCAGTATAAGCAGCCAAACCCAGTAGGCGCCGCCGAAACTCGTGGCATAAAACAGTGGAAACGAAGCAAAAAACGCCCCGCCAAAAGTTACCAACGTGGTGAAAGTGAACTCCCATTTCCTCCCAAGGGTGTTGAGCAAAACGGTTTTTTCTTTTTCGGTTTTGCCAATGCTGTATATCAAAGTTTGCCCCCCCTGCACAAAAGTGAGGAAAACAAACAAGGCTCCAAGGACGGATATTAAAACCCACCAATATTGTTGCAATGCGAGATATGACATATTTTCAAACATAACTTTATCCTCCTTTTAATGTTTTGGCCCAATTTTAATTTGACGGAACATGATTTTCAGTTCGGCAATCAACAGTACGGTAAACAATATGGCAAACAGCCAGAAGGTGAGTTTTACAGATCCCGAACTTATTTTTGTGACGGCTGCCATCGTGGGCATTAAATCCTGCACCACCCATGGCTGGCGGCCAACTTCGGCAACTATCCAGCCAGCCTGCCCGGCAAGGTATGCCAATGGTATTGAAATTACCGACAAGCGCAGCAACCAACGTTTCTTTTCGAAATTCCCTTTGATTACGAAAATAAGCGACAGCACAAACAGAAGCACAAAAAAGAAGCCCAGCCCCACCATTATGTGAAAGCTGTAAAAAGTTAGCGGCACGTTTGGGATTAAGTCTTTAGTGTCTTCAAAATATCCGTACCCGAAATATTTAAAATAGTTGTTTCGGAAGCTTTCGCTTGTGAGTTCTGTTTTCAAGGAGTTTGCCAATTGCGTTTTGCCTGCCTTTTTTGCGTCTTTGAAATCCCTTAGTTTATTGATGGCGGTTTTTCCCCTTTCAATTTTTTCCGATGCGGGCATGTAGCCATATTTCTCGTTCCCGTTTATCAAGTCGTTTATTCCCGGCACAAAAGCACTCCAATCGCCCAGCGCCATGTACGACAAAAAACCGGGGATTTCTATTTTTATGTTGAAGTCTTTCATGTTTTTGTTGCCTGTGGCAGTTTCAGGAGAAGAAACTACCCCTAGCGCAACCAGCCCCGCGCCTTCGCCCCCGTTGTACAAACCTTCCATTGCGGCAAATTTCATTGGCTGGTCTTTTGCTATGGTGCGCGCAGAATTGTCGCCCGTGGCAATTAGGTAAAAAGACGAAACCAGCCCAAAAACCGCTGCTACAAGGATGCTTTTCCTTGCCAGGACTTTCTCCCTGTTTTTCAAAAGATACCATGCCGAAACCCCAATAACAAAAACCGCTGCCAGCACAAAGCCGGAGGAAGTTGCGTGAAGCCATTTGTCGATTGCCATTTGCGAAAAAAGCACTTCCCAGAAATCTGCCATTTCGTTGCGCGCCGTATCCGGGTTGAACACCATGCCCACGGGCTTTTGCATCCAGCCGTTGGCCACCAAAATCCAAAGGGCAGAAAGGTTTGCGCCTATGGCGGTGAGCCAAGTGGCTAGCAGGTGCGTTTTTTTGCCCACTTTGTTCCAGCCGAAAAACATTATTGCGATGAATGTCGATTCCATAAAAAAGGCAAGTATGCCTTCGATGGCTAGCGGCGCACCAAAAATATCGCCCACAAACCATGAGTAGTTCGACCAGTTGGTGCCGAACTCAAATTCGAGGATAATGCCCGTTGCCACGCCAATGGCAAAATTTATCCCGAAAAGGGTCATCCAAAATTTAGTGATCCTTTTCCATGTTTCGTCGCCCGTTTTCACGTAAAGGGTTTCCATAAAGGCAATAATGAAAGTCACCCCAAGCGTGAGCGGGACAAACAACCAGTGGTACATGGCAGTTAGCGCAAATTGCGCCCTCGACCAGTTTACCAAAGATACATCAGCAATTTCAACCATTATGTTTTATTTTGATTTAGTTAATTCTTCAAGTACATAATTGCCCCTCTCGTCATCGGAGCTAAAGTTGGCATTCAAAAAATTTGGGAAAAAGAAAATTTTGAGGACCGCAAACATGATGAACAATTTTATCAGGATAATCAGCCAAACTTGTTTGCCCCAATTGCCCATGTTCCGGAAGCCCCCGGTGTAAAACTTCCATATACTTAACAAAATATTATTTTTTCTAAAGTTAGGCATAGTGTTTAAAGTTAGTGATTTCCGGCGACAAAACATAGCCGGCTAAAGGTTTTCGGGTTGTGGCTAAAGGCAACTTATTTTATATGACAAATTTCATTAGCATTAGTGAGAGTGTACTTTGAGTGACACCCTCACTTGGCGATGTTATTTTTTTTGCGCAATCTTTTTGCTAGGGGCTTTAATGTCGGCGTAAAAATATCCAATTAATTACCGCATTCAGGCATTCTAACGGGTCGCCATGTTTGCTGATTTTTGCAGTTTGATTTTTAGAGGCTACCTTAAGATATTGTCCAAGACTTTCCAAAGATCCTTTTACATTACAGCCGATCTTTATATATCATTGATCTAAAACATTTCGTCTGTGTAATGCAAAAGGTACGGCACAGGACAGGTGTTAAAGGAAAAATTAATAGATTTGGCAAAAGCAAACAGGGTATTTCTTAGTAATTATAACCAATATAAAAGTGTTCATATTTCTAAACCAAATAAATAATCTAAAAATGAAACTTGTAACTATCGTTTTCTCCACTTTATTCTTTGTTTCTTGTCAGCAAGGCCAGGAGCCTTCAAGTTTGCGTTTGTGGTACAAACAACCGGCAAAAGAATGGACAGAAGCCCTGCCTGTAGGTAACGGACGCTTAGGCGCAATGGCCTTTGGGCAAACGGGGACAGAACGTGTCCAACTCAACGAGGAAAGCCTGTGGGCAGGTTCTCCTTGCAACAACAATAACCCGGAAGCACTTGGGAACCTGAAAAAAGTCCAGGAACTTATTCTCGGCAATAGCCTGAAAGATGCCGTTGCTTTGGCTGAAAAAACAATGATCGGCACACCTCCACGTGTCCGTTCGTACCAAACACTGGGAGATTTATACATCGAATTTGGCGAACGCGAGATTAACAACTACACTCGTGAACTCGACCTTGAAACCGGTATTTGCAGGGTTAGCTATACCGTTGGCGAAATAAAATATACAGAAGAAGTTTTGGCTTCGGCTCCCGATAACCTTATTGCAGTCCACCTGACTGCTTCTGAAAAAAAGGCATTGAACCTGAAAATCAGCCTTGCCCGTGAGCAAGGTGCTTCTACCACTGCTTCAGGGAATATGCTGTTTATGTCGGGACAGGTTAAGGACGAAGACGATCCGTTACGCGGCCTTGGTGGGGAGCACATGCGTTTCGAGGCACAGTTAAAAGCCATTAATTCGGGGGGGGACATTAGTTGTGAGGGCAATTCCTTACTTGTGAAAGATGCAAACGAACTTACTGTTTACGTCACTGCGGCTACTGATTACAATATTGAAAAGTTGAATTTCGATCGCGATATAAATCCTGCCTCTGTTTGTGGGGATATAATTAAAAAAGCTGGATCCGAAAATTATAAAACAATCAGGGACACACATTTGGGAGAATACCAACCAATGTTTAAAAGGGTTTCACTTGATTTAGGCGGCACTGATTTTTCTCATGTCCCTACCGATGAGCGGCTCCTTGCCGTAAAAAACGGCACTGACGATCCTGGCCTGGTTGCCCTTTATTTTCAGTATGGGCGGTATCTTCTGATGGGAAGTTCAAGGGTTCCGGGGAAATTGCCTGCAAATTTACAAGGCGTTTGGTGTAAAGACTTTGATGCCCCTTGGAACTCTGATTTTCATACCAATATAAATCTTCAGATGAATTACTGGCCTGCCGAAGTGTGCAACCTGGCTGAGACAGAAAAGCCCCTGTCCGACTTTTTCACCCAATTGCAAAAGCCCGGAAGTGTCACTGCCCGTGAGATGTATGGGGCACGTGGCTGGACGCTTCACCACCTGACAGATGTGTTTGGCCACACCGGCGTAATGGATGGTATATGGGGGCTTTACCCAATGGGGGGGCCGTGGATGACATTCCCCTTTTACGAACATTATGCATTTTCGGGCGATACCGGTTATCTGAAAAACACAGCCTACCCTTTGATGAAAGGTTCTGCCCAGTTCGTACTCGATTTTCTTATAAAAGACAAGCAGGGACGTTGGGCTACAGCACCGTCTAACTCACCAGAAAACAGGTATGTACTTCCGCAAACAGGCGAAAAATTTTATATGACCTATTCGGCTACTATGGATATTGAAATTATTACCGAACTTTTTAAAAACTGTATTAAATCGGCAGAAATACTGGGGACAGACAAAGCTTTTGCCGATACCCTTTCAAACGTTTTAAAGGGATTGCCTAAATTAAAAATCTCGCAACGTACCGGCGGGGTACAGGAATGGGTTGAAGATTACGAGGAAGCAGAACCTGGCCATCGGCACATGTCGCACTTGTTGGGCCTTCACCCAGGCACTCAAATAACCAGGCAGTCGCCCGAATTATTTAAAGCTGCCAAACAATCTATCTCAAAACGCCTTGAACAGGGCGGTGGTCACACAGGATGGAGCCGTGCCTGGATCATTAATTTTTATGCCCGCTTACTAAACGGTGACGAAGCAGGGGGGCACATAAAAAAACTCCTGGTTAAAAGTACCTTGCCTAACCTTTTCGACAACCATCCTCCATTCCAGATTGACGGCAACTTTGGGGGGACGGCAGGTATTGCCGAAATGTTGCTGCAATCGCACGATGGTTCTGTCCTCCTTTTGCCTGCTTTGCCTACAGGGTGGGCTAACGGAAGTGTAGGAGGCCTTCGTGCCCGTGGCGGTTTCGAGGTCGATATAAAGTGGGAAAACAACCAGCTGCTGGAGGCAAAAATCAAATCTTTGCTTGGGAACCCGCTAAAAATCACCTATAATGAAAAACTTGTTGATTATGAAACAAAAGTAGGAGATGTAATTGTAGTAAAATCAAGTAATTTTTAATTGTAGATGCAACGAATATTGTTTCTTCTCGTTTCTTTGTTACATCTGCTCAAAACAACAATATTTCGTTGGGTTGAAAAATTGAGTTCGGCTAAAATATTAATTTCATAAAAACAGGTCCGGAGAAATATCCCCGGGACTGTTTTGTTTGTGAGTACCCTATTTGGTTAGTTTATAGATTGTTGATTGCGGCTTTTGATGCCCCGGCAAAACCGGCACAATTACTATTGGTTCAAAGAATTGCATATTTCTTTGTTTATTTCCCTTATGCGGGCTTCGTCCATTTTTATTATTTTCCGGTCATATGTCATCAAGCCGTTCACTTCCCCTTCCACATCGGTTGTTTGTGTGTAAACAGCCGCAGAGAAACCTGTTTTTATTAATTTCAGCAATTTTTTTGCATACTCAATATACTTGTCGGTAACTTCCCCTGAATTTTTAAACTGTACGTATCCCCAGCTTTTGTCGGTGGCCCACAAGTGCCCTTCGAGGGCAAGCCCAATGCCTCCGTATTCGCCCAACACGTTTGCCCTTGCACCATCGAACAGGTACATTTCCGGTCCGGGGTAATTGTGCAGGTCGATCATGTCGCCCACATGGTAGAAATTCCCACCGCTGGCAGGGTTTACAAGGCGGCTGGGATCATAGCTTTTTGTCCAGTCGGTTACCTCTTCCGTTTTGAACTGTCCCCATGCCTCGTTGAACGGCACCCAGCATACAATTGATGGGTGCGGGTACAGATAATCCATAAGCTCTTTCCATTCGGTGCGGTAGTTGGTTTCCGATTCAGGGCTTCTTTTTAGTTCTGTGCCATCAAAATACTGGTGGTTTTGCCATTTTGGGGAGCGGTCGCCGCTGGGCATGTCCTGCCAAACCAAAATGCCAAGTTGGTCGCAATGTGTGTACCAGCGGGCAGGCTCAACCTTTACGTGTTTCCTGATCATGTTAAACCCGAAATCTTTGGTTTTTACGATGTCATATTTCAATGCTTCATCGCTTGGGGCGGTGTACAGCCCATCGGGCCACCAGCCTTGGTCGAGCGGGCCAAACTGGAAATAATCTTTGTTGTTTAGTTGCAGGCGGACAATGCCGTTCCCATCGCGCTTGACCGAGATTTTCCGCATGGCAAAGTAACTTTTTACTTCGTCAACTATTTTGCCGTTGCTAAAGAGTTTAATTTCCAAGTTGTACAAAAACGGCGACTCCGGGCTCCATAATTTAGGGGAATGCACGGGTATGCCGATTGCCTGGCCTGCGGCCGCCTTTGCGGTTGAGATTGTTTTTTCACCTTCTTTTACAACAACCTCGTAAAAATCGCCCAAAGAAGCCCCTGGTATACATGCTTCCACGTCCAGGCTTTCATTGTCGATATTGGGTACGGAACGCACGTTTTTAATATATTTTTCATTCACCGGTTCCAACCAAACGGTTTGCCATATCCCCGTTACAGGGGTGTACCATATCCCCCTTGGCTCACTGGTTTGTTTGCCCCTCGGCTGATAGCCTTTATCTGAGGGATCCCATACTTTTACAACCAGTTTTTGCCCTCCCGTTTTATTCAGGAAAGGGGTGATGTCGAACGAAAACGGTGTATAACCGCCTTTGTGCGTGCCTACTTTTATGTCGTTGATCCAGATTCCTGTTTCCCAATCGACTGCACCAAAATGCAACAGTATTTTTTTGTTTTTCCATGCCGCAGGGACTGTAAAAGAGTTTTTATACCAGAGTTCATTTTTTTCACCTACCGTTTTTTGTACCCCGGAAAGGCTTGATTCAACAGCAAAAGGCACTAGTATTTGCCCATCGAAGTTTTTGGGTTGCGGAGCCCCGGCTTTCGTGATCGCATAATCCCAAAGCCCGTTAAGGTTTTTCCACTCGCTGCGTTCCATCATTGGCCTCGGATATTCGGGAAGGACATTGTTTACGTCGATTCCCCCTGCCCATTTGGTTTTTATTTTATCTCCGGCAGGCTGCCATTGGGCGGATATGTTTAAGGAAGGCAAGGTGAGCAGTAGGATCAGAATTATATTCTTCATTTTATTGGTATTGGTTGTTTTGATGTTTATTTAAGATCCAGGTAGTCAATAATTGCCTTGTCCCCTTGCAGCGCACCGGCAGGTACAGGGTCGTCTTCTGTATAGATCCTTAATTGGTTTTCAGGGAGGATTGTCACAAAGCTTTCGTCAACAGATGGGGCCCATTCTACAGCATTTGTTTTTAATTTTAAATAATGGCTGAAAAAATTATACATGGCGCAACGTTTTGAGTACCCGTAATCATGTTTTTCGTTGTAAAGGTGGACGTTTTCTACTTTGTGTTCGGCATCGTACAGGGCATAAACTTTTTGTATATAAGGATATTCAATGCGCGGGGTGTTCCTCGTCCAGTCGTTACCGTCAGAAATCAGCAACATTGGCCGCGGTGCGCAAAGTGCTGCAATTTCAACATTGTTTGTCTGGTGATGCCCGCTTTTATGTATTGGCATCCCGCTTTCGCATACACATCCACCAAAAAAGTGGGCAGACACTTGCACGCATGGAGCCGATGCCGTTATGCGGTCGTCTATTGCCGTTAAAATGAAAGTTTGTGTCCCCCCGCCCGAACCGCCGGTCATGCCAATCCTTTCAGGATCTACGTCTGGGCGTGAAAGCAGGTATTCCAGCACCCTTTTGCTGTTCCATGTTTGCAGCAATAAGGCAATAGGTATCCTGTGTGAATCTACCTGATGGGAGTCGCCGTACCCAACCATGTCGTAGGCAAATACAACTGCCCCCATACGTGCCAATACCGCACACCTTTTTTGTACATAGTGTGTCAACCTTTTATTGGCTAAATGCCCATGTGGCGACAAAACCGCTGCATGTTTGCCTTCAGTATCAACAGGGCGGTAAATGTTGCCCGTTATGTAAAATCCCGGAAAACTTTCGATACGGATATTTTCTACGATATAGCCGTCAAACTCGCGGCTATTGGTGATGTGCGCATTGAAATCCCCTTCTATTTGGGGCATCTGGTCTAGTTTCATGCCTTTTATTATGCCTTCTTTTATGGTTTTTGCCCGTTTTTCCCATGATGGCAAATCGTCCCATAAACTGGCAAACTCTTTCATTTTCAGGTTTGCTTCGTCTTCTGTCCAGTGACGGCCAACGCACAGCATGTTGTCGTCTTGTCCAAAACTGTTTGTCCCTAAAATAAAAAGCAGGAACAAAAGAAAGTACTTAATAGGTGTTGTTTTTTTCATTTTTAGTTATGTATTATGCCTGGTAAATATAATTATAACCGTGAAAAATATCCCAGTTTTTTTTTACAAAACAGGCCCGGAGAGATTTCTCCGGGCTTGTAGTTATGTTTATTAGTGCTTTGTGTGAAAAAAATATTACATACTTGAGCTAATAGCCCGGGTTTTGTGCAATCTGGGGCGCTTTATTTATTTCTTCTGATGGTATAGGTATCCAGTATAATTTTTCGTCAAAATTGTTGTCTGGTTGAGCCTGGATTTTTTTCCATGTCGTAGTGACCGTGCCATCCTCATTTATTTCTGTAATATCGACCCCATAAGGTGTTTCTGCTAATACTCCATCCAATATTTTCCACCGTCTCACATCGTACCACCTGAGGTTTTCTACATATAATTCAATTTTCCGTTCATGACGTAAAGCAGCAGTAATGTCACCTGTGAAATCGGGTAGCCCTGCCCTGTTCCTTATCTTGTTAATATAGGTTGTTGCCGTTTCTTCTTCTCCTAGTTCTAGGCATGCTTCGGCATAGTTTAAGATAATCTCGGCATAACGGATGTAGGTTACAATATTTTCATTTTTATCATATATGCCATAAATTTTGTCATCTTGGAATTTTTTTAACAAATAACCGGTGTACCCACCATTCCATGATTGTACGGGACCTTGGCGGGTGTCGAGCCCATATCTTTCACTTGTTACCTCTCCGTTTACAATGGTTATCCTTGTCCGCCTGTCATAAATCCCGAGCGGATCTGTTTCAGCCAGGTTTTCAAACCGTGGTTGCCAAACTGCACTGTCATAAAGCACCGTTGCGTAAAACCTGGGTTCACGGTTGTGGTAAGGATTTTCATTAGTAAAAACTGTTGAGATATTTCTGTACTCGTCATCTTCGTTGATTGTGAAATGGTCGAAGAAGTCTGTCCCATCGCTCATTTGATAACTGTCAACATAATTTCCAGTAGGACCGCTATTCCCATAACAATTGAGACCGTTTGGGCCAAGACGCTTATTTGTATCAATAGTTTTCCCGTTATCTGTTGTATGCATTCTCCCCCAAATAACTTCATTGTCAGACAAATCATAGGCTTTGAAAAAGTTGAAATAATTTTCTGCAACAGCTTGCTGGTCGGGAGCGCCAAAATCGGATAGTTTACAATTGCCTAGGTCAATTACGTCTTTAGCAGCATCCCTGGCCGCTTTCCATAAGGCCTCTCTGTCTGGATTGTTATAGCCTACCTGTTCGTTTGCAGCATTGCCGTCTGCTGTTAGGTCACTTGCAGCAAACAACAGCATTCTTGATTTTATGGACATAGCTGTTTCAAGGGTTACCCTTCCCATTTCCATTTCGCTTTTAGGTTTTAATAAAGAAGCAGCCTCATCTAGATCATCTACAATGAAATTAATTGTCTCTTCGAACGATGCTCGGTCAACTGTCGAGAAATCATCGGTTAAATCATTGGCTGTTTTAAAAAGGGGGACCCCCCCATAGTTTCTGCACAATTCGCTATAAAATATTGCCCTCAAGCAAAGTGCTTCTCCCTTTAGTACATCTGTTTGATCTGAGATTGCCTCTTTTTCCGACTCAGGGTATGATTGGCTGACGTTGTCTATGTTGTCAAGAAATATGTTTAATTGTTGTATTTGTGCAAAACGATTCCAGTTTGCATGTCCCCTATATGTGCCGGTATTGTCTGGTGAAATCTGTCCGGAGTTGTAAATAATTGTTTCCCCGCCTTTTGTTTTCACTGTTTCCATTGCAAACAATCCGGTACGGTAAGCATGTCCCCTTTGCCCATAACCATAGTCAACATTGTTATAGATTGTATTTAAATAAGAACTGGCAAGGTTAACATCCGACCAAACAACTGGGTCGGAGTACTGATCCAAGGGACTTTTATTTAAGATCCCTTCATCGCAAGAAAATAGCACAAGCAACAATAACGTAAATATTTTTATATACTGTTTCATTTCTATTAGATTAAAATTAGTTAAAAAGTTATTTGCGCACCAACCGACATTACCTTCATTATTGGATAGCTGGAGATTCCTTCGACTTCTGGATCCATAATTTTATTTCCGGAATAGATCAACCAAAGGTTTTGTCCTGAAAAGTATATTTTAGCGTCAGAAATTATTTTTAACGAACGCATTATCCTTTTGGGGACACTGTATTTAAGTTGGATGTTTTTTAAGCGGAAATAGGATACATTGGCATAGTAATAGTCTGTTATATGAGAACTTCGCCAGTACTCTTCTACTCTTTCGCATGCCCTGGGTTTGCTTGCATCAATATTATTTGGAGTCCACCTGTTGTCTGCATCATACTGAAAATAGTTGCCACCTGTGCCGACTATTTCATGCATTATGTTTCTCAGCGCCCTCCCGTGTCCTTGTAAAAGACCGCTTAACTCCCAATTTTTAAATTGCAGGTTGAACGAAGCCCCAAAAGTTAATTCAGGTGTTGTTGTAAGAGGGAATAATTGTCTGTCGTCATTTGTGATTTCCCCATCGTCATCATAGTCCTGAATGATTATGTCCCCTGGTCTTGCTCCGGTAACATGGGGCATGGTACCTAGTTGTTCTTCGTCCCTGAATATACCCATTGATCTGTATAGCAGGTGTGCATCTTGCGGGGATCCTGTACGTACCTGCCAGGGTACATTTCGTTCAGGTTCATCGTATTCAACTATTTTATTTCTTGCAAAGGCAAGGTTTCCTGTAATTTTATATTTCAAATCGCCGTTTTGCCCATTATACCCTAAAATCATCTCAAAACCGCGGTTGTCAACTATGCCAAAATTTTCATCGGGTAATTCCAAGCCTGTAAATTCGGGCACAGAGGCATTTCTTTGTACCAGGATATTATTTCTTCTCTCGTAGAAAAGATCGACATCGAACGACATTTTATTATCAAGGAATATCGCCTCCCAACCTAAATTATAGACATTGGCCACTTCCCAAGTTATATCTGGGTTTGGCACATTCGATTGAACTAAGCCTGAATAATATTCTTTGTCTTCTCCTAATATTGCACCGGTGGCTACCCCGTAACTTGCCAGGTATTGGAATGCATCAACAAGATCGTTGCCCATTTGCCCCCAAGATGCTTTCAATTTAAAATGATTGATAAAGCCGAGTTTTTTTTGCCACCATTCTTCTTCAGAAAGCCTCCATCCTACAAGTACGGACGGAAAATTCCCCCAGCGCCCGGCCTCTTTTGAGAAGCGTAAAGAACCATCCCTCCTAAAACTAAATTGAAGCAGGTATTTTTCTTTGAAATTGTAGCTAAAACGTCCGAAATAGTTCATCCTTGAATCCAAATCAACCCATTCGTCATTGTCTTTTTCAGCATCTCCCCCCGCGAAAAGATAAGGTAGCTTATCGCTAAGAAAGTACCTGCGAAATGCGCTAAAGCCATCCAGATCATATTCATTCTGTTCATAGGAGATAAATGCACTTATATTGTGATCTTTATTGATGGTCTTTACATAGTCGAGTTTTATGTTTGCTGTTTTTGACAAAGAGTGTTCTGAATAATTTGTCAATCTTGGTTCAGGGTGTCCTACCGAGGTGGCGATCAAATAGTCAGAACCATCTTCTTTACCAGTGTTGCCAGCTGCAAGATATGGTGATTTGTCAAGGCTGTATACGGTCCAGGGTTTTTCGAATAATTTCCGTTGCTGTATATATTTGTCGTGGGCATAATACCCTGACAAAGTCAACCCTTTTACCCAAGGGATTTTCAGGCTTGCAGAAAGGATGTTGTTGCTCCTGTAACGTTTGTCGTCGTCATAACCTGTTGCAGAAGATGCAGATACCATTGGTTGGTCCCCGTTTTCGAGGTCTGGGCCTGGTAACCCGTTTGGAAAAAGTGCATGTTGGGTGGGGTACATTCTTACCAGTGTGGAGAAAGTGGAACTGGAAGATCTTGTAGGGAACATCCTGTTTTCCTGAATGCCCGACATATTAATGCCTATATTCAAATATTCATTTACTTTAATATCAAGGTTGACTTTTAGATTGTACCTCTTGTATGAGGTTGCCGAGTTTGTATAGATCCCATCATCAAACTGGCTTCCGAACGAACCATAATAGCTGACGTTTTTTGTCCCTCCCGATACTGATAGCCCATGGTGCTGGGTTGTGCTGTGGTCTTTTAGTGCTGCCGCAAACCAATCGGTGTTTGGGTGTGTCCACTGATATTCTCCCGATTCGAATTTAGCCACATCTTCAACTGAATACATCATATTGGATTCATCAACATCCCGGTATGATTGGTTTTCCCTGATCATTGTAGCATAGGTGGCTGCGTCTGCCATTCCTGGTAACTTGGTAGGTGAAAGGAACCCCTGGTGGTAATTATATATGAATTTTGGGGGTTTGTTCATTTCTCCTTTCTTTGTTGTTATTAAAATTACACCATTTGCCGCCCTTGCACCATAGATGCCTGCAGATGCATCTTTTAACACAGTTATGCTCTCAATATCCTCTGGGTGCAATGAATTTAAATCTCGGTCGGGAATGCCGTCAATCACAACAAGTGGGGTGTTGTTCCCTAGTGTTGAGTTTCCCCTGATCCTGATTTCTGCTGCATCGTTTCCTGGCTCACCGGAATCCTGCATGAAAATGCCACCGGGCAATCTTCCTGCCAAGGCATTGGATATCCTTGCAACAGGGGCAGATGTCAATTCGTCTTCGCCAACAGATGTAAGGGAGCCTATCACATTAACCTTCTTCTGTGTGCCATAACCTATTGCAACCACTTCTTCAATGCCAATTGCATCTACTATCAACGAAGCATCAATGGTCGATTGTGCGCCAACTTCTATTTCTTTTGTCCTCATGCCCACAAACGAAAATATTAAAATGTCATCCTGCGTTATATCCTTGATGGTATAGTTGCCGTTGGAATCGGTAACAGTACCCTGCGAGGTCCCTTTTATTATAACGGTTACACCCGGAAGTGGTTGCCCCTTTTCATCTGTTACTTTCCCTGAAACCGATTTTTCTTGTTGCCCATCATTGGGCGTTATAACAATAAGGTTGTTTTCCATAATTTTGTAAGTAACGTTGGATGCCCCGAATATTTCGCTCATTACTTCCTCTATGAATTGATCTTCTATGTTAAAATTAACGCGCCGGTTGAGGTCAATAAATTTTTCATTGTAAAAGAACCGGTAATTGCTTTGGTTTTCAATTTCTATGAAAATCTCTTTTACCGTTTTGTTTTTTGAATCAACTGTAAGCCTTGTTTGGGAATATCCATTGGCCGAGAGTTGCAGTACAAAAAACAGGCTCAGGTAGACAGTCAGCTTTGTCATAAGCATTAATTTTTTAAAGCTCCGTTTAAATGGGCGAAGCCATCCAATACAAAATTTTTTCATACATTTGAATCGTTAAGTTTTAATAAATAGTTGCTTCCATAGTACCAATATGGACCAACGTTAATTAACTCATTACAGTTGGGAGGTTGTGCCAAACCTCCCAATTTTGTTTTATTTATTCGAGCAGTAAATCCTTGAATTTTTCCATCTTTTTGCCGTCTGCCATAATATAAACAGTTTTGCCTTCAATTTCATATTTAATTGGTGCAGCGTAACTTATCGCATTTAATACTTGTTCCAGGGTTTCGTCTTCCAAGGTGCCTCCAAACGAGTATTCTTTAAGTATCTCGTTGTCGAAAATTATGTTGACATCGTAGCGGCGTTCTAATTTTACGGATAAATCACCAAGTTTTTCGTTGCTTATCACCCATCGTTTTTCTTTCCACGAAATAATTGGGGCCGGATCGACTGACTGGATGATTTTCAACGATGGGCTTGCATTTGCGGCTTTGTCCCCGGTTTTATCGGGAATGTCTTTTCTTTCGATCGCCAACGATTTGTCTTTTTTTGTGAAAACTGCCTTTTCGTTGGTTTTTAGGAAGAGGTCTTTATGAAGTTTTACCACGTTACTGCCCAGTTTTACCGAGCCTTCGATCAATGTGGTCTCAATTGTTTTCTCGTTTTCGTATGCTTTCACGTTAAACTCTGTGCCAATAGCGGTAACGCTTATTTCCCCGGTGTTTACAACAAATGGCAGATCTTTGTTTTTTGCAACTTTAAAAAATGCTTCGCCCGAAAGTCCTATGTTTCGGTTTTCTGCCCCAAAAGTGTTCTCGTATTTTATGGTTGTGCCAGAATTAAGCCACACCTTGCTCCCATCGTTCAGTTTTACAAACGAGCGGGACCCCAAGGGCGCAGTGTATTCTACCAGTTGTGCCTTTGCTTTTGCTTTTGTTTCTTGTTCACCCTGTAAAAAATAATTGCCCATGCCCCCGGCCAGCAAAGAAACAATTACTATTGCAGCAATTTGCAGCCAGTGTTTCCATTGGTTATCATGCTTTTGCTTTATTTGTCCCTGTAGTTCTTCCCAGGTTGCTTTAACGTTTATCTGTTTGTTGATATGAGTATAACGGCTTGCCTGCCATATGTCGGTAAGCTGATCGAGGAGCAGTTTGTTTCCCTTGTCATTGTTTAGCCATGCATTTAACAACAGAGAATCCTGTTCTCCAAAGTTGCCCGACAAATAATTTACCAGTGCTTCTTTCTCTTGGTCCGATATGAATATTTTATTTTCCATATTATCTCTCTAATTATTACGACACAATTTTTCGATATTGGTATTACAGGGAGTGGCGGGTTATTTTGAGAAAAATGAAAAAAGCAAGGCGGCTATCAGCGGGATGGCTTCTTTTATTTTTTTTAAAGCCCTGTATATTTGTGTTTTGACAGTATTTTCTGAAATGTTTAATTTTTCTGCAATTTTTTTGTGCGGGAGTTCTTCAAATCGGCTCATTTTGAAAATTTCGCGGCATTGTGCGGGCAGTTTTTCAATAACCTCCATTATTTGGGACTCCATTTCGTTTGCAAGCAAATTCCCAATTGGATAATCGCCGGTCAATGGCTGCTTCAATTTTAATTCTATGAGGTGCAGGTTGTCGGAAGGTATTTCTTTCTTTCTCTTTTTTTCCCTTTCCAGATAGTTTAGGCATTGGTTGTGGATCGACCGGAACAAGTAGCCCGAAAGCGAAGTTTTTATTTCCAGTTTTTCGCGGTTGTTCCAGAAGTTGAGAAAGAAATCTTTCACAATATCCTCGGCAGTCTCCAGTTGCCGGGTATAGTCAAAAGCATAGGTACACAGCCTGGTATAGTAAGTTTTAAAAACCAGTTCAAACGACTTGTGGTTTCCTTTTTTTATTGATTTAATTAGTTCCTTTTCGATTCCGGCCATGTAGCTAGTACCCTTAATTGCATGGCGCAATGTAGCAGAAATTTAATTTTAAAACAATCAGTCTAACTTATCTTTTATTGTTTGTGGCCCATCAAACGATTTCCCTTCCCATTCCATTATTGTCCCTGCAGGAATGGCTATTTGGATATTGTTGTTTTCAATATCTACTTTTATATTTCCATATTTTGTGGGCAAACAAACACTTGCCCAACTTAAACAACCAATGTCCGGATCTAAAGAGAAACGTTTCCACCCGTCTTCCAAGGGTTTTAACCCAAACAGCTCTGACGGCAAAAAATATGCTGGGCCGGAACTCCATGCATGGCATAAGCTTTTTCCATAAGGGCGTTCATAAAATGAATACTGGTTTTCTTTTGAGCCTTTTGGGTTGTATGCCTCCCAAAATGTAGTCGCCCCCCGGTCTAACATCCCTCCCCAATAACCATTTACAAGACCCAACATGCTGTTTGTGCCGCTAAGTTGGGCAAGTGCTATCATTTCAAATCCTTCCATATATGGGGTGCCCACAGGTTTTACTTTTTCCCCCTCAAGTAATGCTTTTATCCCGGCACCCTCCTCTAGGTTTGTCAGGCCCGAAGCGATGGAGAGAAAGTTGGGATGCCTTGTTTCTTCACTGTCCATGTCATTTTTTGAAAGCCAAACCTGTTTTTTTGTGCACCATGCAGCTTCTTTTAGGTTTGCCCCTAATTCCTGAAAATTGTTTGCCCAGTATTTTTCGGCCTCTGAATCGCCCACCCTATGGGCAAGTTTTGCACCACTTTTTTGTGCCCAGTACCATAATATTTGTAAGGCTGTCCATTTTTCTTGTTCAACCCAGTCGATGAACAACCAGTCATCGCCCTTAGGTATTAGAAAGCCATTTGAATCGCAATGAGACGACAAAACCCCCAATGCATCCTTGATCCTGCCCCATTCGTTTGTTAAATGGGGCATGTCGTTGAAATAAAGTTGATATTGATCCTGGGCGATGACCCACCACAACGAATAATCAATAATCCCATTAATGTTTTTATTGCTGATCCCTGCCCTTCCCAATGCAACCAAAGAACGCCTGACAAATTCAGGGGCATAAAAAGAATAGGCATTTACCCACAGGCTCATTGCCATGTCGCCCGCCCATGGCAAGCGATCCCTTTTTATCCCGTCCAGTAAAAAATCATGCATGCACAACCGTAAGGTATAGGCACTGTTCATCCATATGCGGGTAAGTGTTGAATCAGAACAGGCAAAAGCACCTTTGTATGCCAATGGCGAAAATATAGCATCGCAGCTTATGTTTTCCGGGTGGCTGTTGGGTACGTACAAATACCTCAGTGCCAATGGTGATTTTGTTTTCCAAACATTGCCAGAAATGCTTTCTATATCTAATGATTGCTCCAGTATTCCGTTTCTTATATCCAGGGCTTCTTCTTCCGATTCCCCTGCGTTTATTATTGGTTTATCATCGCTTTTGATTAGGATATAGCCCAATAGTTCCCTGCCGAAATCATACAAGTTATGTCTTGAGCTTACAGGTTTTAATGTTACAGTTGGGGCATCGAGCTTATGTGGCGGCAAACCTTCCGAGTTTTGAAAATGATGATATGCAGTTTCCCATTGGGTATTTGCCGCTTTCCATTGCCAATGTTTGTTTGAGGTGGATAGTATGCCATTTTTAATGAGCAGTGCTGGTGGCCCGCTTTTGCCAATAATGTCAAACCGTATTTCTTTTATCTGGGTGGTGTTGCTCAGTTTGATTGTATGGGACGAATCGCTTTCGGGGAAAGAATAAGTATATGCACCGTTGATATACACCTTGCCGAAACCTATAGCACGGAAATTAATCTTTTTTACCGTTTGTCCCCCCTCAAATCCCAGTTTAAAGGAACAATCGGTAAATGGTTGGTGGAACACTCCGGGATATCCGACCAATAGTTTTGCCGCATCTTTCCTTTGCTGGTATAATTGGAGCCTCCAACATTCCAACTCAGAATGGCCGTAAATCCATGATGGCGCATTTTCAATAACACTTGTTTTGGGGGATAATGTGTCTGGGCTATATGCCGGGTCAATAATGGCAAATTTTGATTTTTCATGCGCATTAGACTGAGCGTACGAGCCGAAGGCACAGAGAAATAAAATGCTGAAGGCACCAATTGCTTTCCTGAACAAACAAATCCAAAAATTTGTCAATGCTGCTGGATTATCCCTTTTTTTGTTAATCATAACAACCGGTTATTTTCCTATGCCTTAATGTAAATGGGCAGGTTATTTGATATTCTTTACTTCATGCCCGAAAACATGCCCGGTAAATAGTACAATATTATTCAAAAAATATTTTCCCGAAATATTCAGGCCTGTGGTAATCAGGGTTTTCGGTTTTTACCGGATTCCAGGTAATGTAGTGGGGTTCGGAGGTGCCATCGCCGCATTTATAAAAATTCGCGCTTGCTTTTAGCCCGCTTAACGACTTTATATTGCTGAAAACAAGGCATTCCGCGGGGATGCGTATTGTCATCTCCCACTCAAAGTTTCCGGTTTTTTCTTCAAAAGGGGCATTGCCCAACGAAGATTCTATTTGTATTTTTTTTATGATCTCAGGGTCTACAAATTCCCTGTTGCCGCGCCCTGCCCCATATCCCAGGTGGACTGTCCCGATACAGTTAAACTCAAAGTTATAATAATCCCCACCGTAGGGCGAAATAAAAAATTCCACACAACTGTCTTTGTATACATCCCCGTTTGTCTTTGTTTCCTGGGCTAAAATGTGCTTTTCGTCCACATAAAATTTTAGCCATATCTCGTCCTGCACATGCCCTATCCGGAAGGTAACTTTGGGCTTGTAGCCAAATTCTTCCCAGTTTGCAATATTTATGAAATTGGAAACGGTTTGTTTTTCCAATATGCTCCCTGCCCCGCTTAACGAGGCCGGACGCTCGGCTTTTAGGCGTTTAATAAAAAGATCGTTCATTCGTGTAATTCTTATTGTTGCTCATAAAGCCCATAAAAATAGAAAATAGATCCTATCGTACGCCATGGGCGGACTATAAATTGCAATAAAAAATATTTTGCCACATTATTATATCAATCCAATGTGTTAATTTATCATCACTATTAAGCCTTGTTCCCCCTATGTCTGGGCAATGCTTGTTATATTTGATGTTTATTTTTTTGTTAGTAACAATACCAAGAGAACAGACACCAGATTATGTCAAGTCCCGAGTTTATCATAACACTTACGGAACACCGCTACCTAGGGAGGGTTTTCCTTCCTTATTTGGTTGAAAAAGAAGGACAATACTATTCGGTGGAAACGCACATAAAGCCCCGTGACCTGGAAGATTCCCGGCACTATGAATTTGAGCCTTACGAAAAAGAACTGGTAAAAATCATCGATAAGTATAGCGACGAGAGGTTGATGAAGAGGTTTTCGCGGGCAGCCAACGTTTCCGAGTTTTTTTCTTCGCTCGAAAAGTCTTATTTTGAGAAAAATATAAGCCCGTTTATCGAAAAGCAGATGTTCAAGGCTGCCACTATTTTGATGGTAAGCCCGGTGAGGTTGTTGAAAAAAGAGTCGAAATATGCCAACCTTTACGATGAAGATGAAATTTCGGTACAGCCAGTTTATACAAAACCTGTGTTTTATTTTGAACGGGCAGAAAATAAAGAGACCCACTACCATTTGAAGATATTCCATGATGGGGACGAGGTACGCCTGCTTGGTTCCAAACTGCAAATTATTTGCAATTCCCCATGTATGATGATCCACCGCAACAGGCTATTGGTTTTTGAGGAACTGAACGCAAAAAAACTAATGCCCTTCTTCGACAAAGAGAAGGTTACCGTTCCGTATCCCATTGAAGACAAGTATTATTCTGGCTTTGTGCTGAACACCATACGGAATTATGAAGTACATGCGAAAGGTTTCGATATTCTGGAAGAAGACTGGGCCGAAAAAGCGGTGTTGAGCTTGGAGAAAAACCTGAGGCAGGAACCTTGTTTTGTGTTGAACTTCTATTACGGGGACGAAAAATTCCTGCCCTCTTCCACACGGAAACTTGCCGTAAATTTTTACAAAAAAGACGGCAACTTTGTTTTCGAGAAGGTTAAAAGAAACCCGGGGTGGGAAACTGAAATACTTGATTGCCTGAAAGGGATGGGCGTTGAGGAGGACAACGGGTATTTTTTTCCAAAGGGTGTCAAGCTCCTTGAAAACGAAGATGCCCTTTATTATTTGATAAATTGGATCAATAAAAACAAAAGCAAACTTGAAAAACAGGGTATATATTTCAACCAGGAGAGAGGTTTCGACAAAAAATATTTCACAGGCGAACAGCGGCTTGAGCTAGAAACACAAACTACAGGCGACTGGTTCGATGTTTATGCCACAGTGCAGTTTGGAGGGTTCCGCGTCCCTTTCGTCAAGCTAAAGAAATATATATTAAACGACATACGCGAGTTTGAACTGCCAAACGGGGAAATTGCCGTGCTGCCCGATGAGTGGTTCGCCCGCTACAAAGGCTTGCTGCCATTTTCAAAAATGAACGGCAACACGCTCCAGTTTGGCAAACACCATTTTATGTTGCTGAAAAAAGTAATGCAACAGTTCGACAAGTCGGTAGTTGAACGTTTCCAAGAGATGGAAGACAGCAGTGCGGTGCAGGTTGCCGTACCTGCCAAACTGAACGCACAGTTGAGGGGCTACCAGGAAGAAGGCTTCCGGTGGATGTTCCATCTGTATAAGAACGGCTTCGGGGGCTGCCTTGCCGATGATATGGGGCTGGGGAAAACATTGCAAACCCTTGCCCTGTTGCTGAAACTGAAAAAAAACAATGCAGGACAAGCTAAAAATCACATAAGCCAAGAAAAAGATGGCCCACCAGCCGGATTGTTTGCAGAAGAAAAAACGCAGGTAGGGGAACAAACGGCAAGTTTAATAGTGTTGCCAACATCGTTGGTGCATAACTGGGACAATGAAATAAAAAAATTCACCCCCCAGCTCAAAGTGTATAAGCACATTGGGAACCAGCGGGATAAAAACGAAGGTTTTGAGAAAAATGTGCATTCGTGCGATATTGTCCTGACAACTTACGGAACGGTAAGGAACGATATTGGGCTGCTTTCCCAAACCGAGTTTTTTTACATGATACTTGACGAGAGCCAGGTTATAAAGAACCCATCGTCGAAAACATACAAAGCCGTGATGGAACTTAGGGCAAAGCACCGGCTGGTGCTTACCGGCACGCCAATCGAAAACTCTTTGTCTGATTTGTGGTCGCAAATGAACTTCCTAAACAAGGGCGTTTTGGGCAACCTGGCATTTTTCAGGAACAATTTTATAACACCAATAGAAAAGCATAAAAGAAAAGAAGAGCAGGAAAGGCTGAGGCTTTTGATCCGCCCGTTTATCTTGCGCCGCAAAAAAGAAGACGTGGCAAAGGACTTGCCCCCATTGGTAGAGCAGGTACGGTTTTGCGGGATGTCGCCCGAACAATTGAAAAAATACGAGCAGGAAAAATCGGTAATACGAAACACCATACTGGAGAAAATAGAGCAAGACGGTGTTGAAAAATCGGGCTTCGTTATCTTGCAGGGGCTTACCCGCCTGCGCCAACTGGCAAACCACCCATCGCTCATGGACAAGGAAAACGAGGATGGTTCCGGCAAATTTGACGAGATATTGAGGATGCTGGGCAACCTGGTCGCAGAAAAACACAAGGTGTTGATATTCTCATCGTTTGTGAAACACCTAGAGCTTATACGGGAAAAAATAGGGCAAAACAACTGGAAATACAGCTTGCTTACCGGGCAAACATCGAAAAGGGAAGAGGTAATACAAGATTTCCAAAACGATCCGGAAAACCGTATTTTCCTTATTTCGCTGAAAGCCGGTGGGGTAGGGCTGAACCTTACCGAAGCCGACTATGTTTTTATCATCGACCCGTGGTGGAACCCCGCTGCCGAAAGCCAGGCCATAAACCGGGCTCACCGTATAGGGCAGGACAAAAACGTGTTCGTGTACAGGTTTATCACAGAAAATTCGATAGAGGAAAAAATCCAGCAATTGCAGGAACAGAAAAATTCCCTGGCCGACAAGTTCATCAATTCAAACAACCCGTTTCAAAAAATTAGCCAGGAAGAGCTTATTGCTTTGTTTAAATAGCCATGTTCGTCAAGTTTTTTTTAACTTGCCGGGCATTGGGGCAAACACATATTGTTGGAGCAGCGATCTTGTGCCAACTCAAGTGTAGAACGCCTAAAGGTTCACCCGATGACTGTCCGTTTTATTTTACAAGTCATCGAATGAATTAAATACCAAAAAGTAACGAACGATTATAAGACAAAATAATGAAAAAGTGTTTTTCTGGATTAATGTGGGCATTGGTGTTGGTATTGGGTATATCTGCCACAATAAATGCCCAGCCAGCCCAGGGCAAGAACGATGGCAAACAAGAGGGGAAATCAGATGACGCAGTGCCTGAACCCCAGGAGAGCGTCACCCTGCATAGCATAAGGATTGGTGGCGAAAACATCGATTACACGGCAACTGCAGCCACTATGATTATTAAAAACACTGAGGGCGAGGCAATTGCAGAGTTCGGCTACATAGCCTACACCCGCAACGGGATAAAGGATCTGGGAAAAAGGCCTCTCACCTTTGTTTATAACGGAGGGCCCGGTTCATCGTCAATATGGCTGCACATGGGGGCAGTGGGCCCTCGCCGGGTTGTGGTGAACGACCCCGATTTCAACAAAACAGGCTTTACACTTGTAGACAATGAATACTCCATGCTTGATGTTACCGATATTGTAATGGTCGATCCTGTTGGCACCGGGATGTCGCGTGCCGTGGGGAAAGGAGAAAACAAAGATTTTTGGGGCGTGGACGGCGACATTTCGTCAATCAGCAACTTTATTAACGCCTACATCGGCAAAAACAACCGATGGGCTTCGCCAAAATACCTATTGGGAGAAAGCTATGGAACATTCCGCTCTGCCGGGCTGGCTCCATATTTGCTCGATAATTATGGGATTGCATTAGACGGGATAGTTTTGGTGTCGAGCGTGCTGGATCTAAGGACAATTACTTTCGGTTCGGGAGACGATATTTCTTACCCTTTGTTTTTGCCCACATATGCTGCAACGGCTTGGTACCACGACAAAATTTCCCCCAAACCTGCCGGCCTGGAAGCCTTCTTGGACAATGCCCGTGAATTTGCCCTTGGAAAATACACAACGGCTTTGATGAAGGGCGATAATTTGCCTGGGCAAGAAAAAGCCGAAGCGATAGAAAAAATGTCGGAATTTACCGGGCTCGACAAAGAATATATTGAAAAAGCAAACCTCCGTGTCAGCGCAGGGGCTTTCTTTGTTAAAATCCTTGAAGAGCAACGGGAAACTGTAGGCCGCTTTGATTCCCGCTATACTGGAGAGACGCTAGACCCACTCAGCACCGGCCCTGTGTACGACCCGCAGAGCGCTGCAATATCGCCCTCATACCAAATGGGCTTTATGTCGTACCTGCACAATGAACTGAAATTTGGACAAGACAGGGAATATAATTTCTCCGCTTATTCCAAAGAAGGCTTTAGCTGGAAATGGGATAGGAAAAGGCGGGGCGGCGGCAACGGGCGTTCAACCGTGGGCGATTTAAAAGATGCCATGGTGCAAAACCCGGCAATGAGGGTAATGGTGGAAAACGGATATTTCGACCTTGCCACGCCTTTCCTCGGCACAGAGTACACTTTCAGCCACCTAAACCTTCCGGAAAAGTTGCAGGGGAATATTTCCATGAACTATTATAAAGCCGGGCACATGTTCTATACCAAAGTGGAAGAACTCGCCAAGTTCAAAAAAAACGTGGAAAAATTCATGACAGGAAATTAACCGGGCATGGCATGCAAGTTGGCTCTTTATAGATGGGGCGAGGGGCTTATTGTAAATTTGTTGTTGTATGTAAATGTTGACCGCAAGCAAAAATAAAATCAAGAGCATCAATTAAAAATAAAGATATAACACAGTAAAAAATGAAGGAATTATCAATAGGGGGATTAAAAGTAAAAATACCGATTATTCAAGGAGGAATGGGGGTTGGGGTATCATTGTCGGGGCTTGCAGTTGCAGTGGCAAACGAAGGGGGCGTAGGAGTTATTTCAAGTGCCGGGCTTGGTCTTTTATATAGAGATTTATCAGATAATTTTTTTCAGGCTAGTATTTTAGGATTGAAAGAGGAAATAAAAAAAGCAAAAGAAAAAACATTGGGAGTCATTGGAGTAAACATAATGTCTGCCATGACTAATTTTGAAGAAATGGTAAAAACTACCATTAAAGAAAAAGCAGATATTATTTTTGCAGGTGCTGGCCTACCTCTTGATTTGCCTAAGTTTTTAACCCCGGAATCTATTACTAAATTAGTACCTATCATATCTTCTGGGAAAGCAGCAAGACTTATTGCAACACGATGGAAAGATAGATTTAACTACCTACCGGATGCTTTTGTTGTTGAAGGGCCTCTCGCCGGAGGACATTTAGGATTTAAAAAAGAACAAATTGACAATCCGGAATTTTCCTTGGAAAACATAATGAAAGATGTTTTATCTGAGAGAAATAAGATTTCAGAAAAGTATGGTTCTCAAATTCCTGTTATTGCAGCAGGAGGAATCTATGATGGGAATGACATGTATGATATTATGAAGCTGGGGGCAGATGGTGTTCAGTTAGGGAGCAGGTTTGTGACGACCAAAGAGTGCGATGCTTCTCCTGAATTTAAACAAGAGTACATCAATGCAGAGAAGCATAACATAATGATCATACAAAGTCCCGTAGGGATGCCGGGTAGGGCTATTGATAATAATTTCATTGATAAAGTTCGTTGTGGATTGAAAATCCCTAAAGTATGTGGGTTCAACTGTATTAAATCTTGTGCCATAGAAAAATCGCCATACTGCATTATTATGGCATTGTATAATGCCTACAAAGGAAACATGAAAAACGGATATTCTTTTGCAGGGAGTAATGCTTATAAAGCAACAAAAATAGATAATGTGAAACAGGTTTTTAAAGATTTGATTGATAAGTTCGAGAAAAGATTGACTATAGATTCCTTAATGCCAAAAGGTTTTGTATAGTGAATTGTTTGGTACTGACAAGCATGAAAAGTTTAATAATTTATTTTTTAATGACATAATATATGAAAAAGCTAGCAACCTTATTTATAGTACTTGCAATGGCCGTTCAGATTTCTTGGTCGCAAAAAGACAACGTAAATTATGATGAAAGCAAAGTCCCTGTTTTTGAAGTGCCAAATCCTTTAAAAACATTTAACGGGAGAAAAATCGGCAACACAAAACAATGGCTGAAAAAAGGACGGCCGGAATTGCTTAGTTTTTTTACTGAAAATGTATATGGCAAAGTCCCTGGCGAATTGAAAATCACATCGGCAGAAATTGTCGAACAAAGCGATGATGCATTTAACGGTAAAGCAAAACGCCGCCAGATAGAACTGAACTTTCAAAAAGGGGGGCGTTCTTTGAGTTTTGACATATTGGTTTACCTTCCCAAAGGTGTTGACAGGGCTCCTGTTTTCCTTGGCTATAATTTTTATGGCAACCATACCGTAACCGATGATGTAAACGTGATTATTTCTGAGGCATGGACAAGGGACAACCCATCTTTCGGGATCATAAACAACCAATTGACAGAACAATCGCGCGGTGTACGCACAAACCGTTGGCCCATTGAAAAAATGCTGGATGCAGGTATCGGGCTGGCAACTATATATTATGGCGAGGTAGATCCGGACAAATATGATTTTAGTGACGGAGTGCACCCGTTTTTTTATGTAGACGGGCAGCAACAGCCAGGATCGGCTGAGTGGGGGAGCATTGCAGCCTGGGCCTGGGGATTGAGCCGGGCAATGGATTATTTTGAAACTTTTGATGAGATAGACGAGGATAACGTAATATTATTTGGCCATTCGCGCCTGGGGAAAACTTCCTTGTGGGCAGGAGCCACCGATGAGCGTTTTGCCGGTGCGATCTCAAATAACTCCGGTTGTGGCGGGGCAGCCCTTTCAAAACGTAAATTTGGGGAGACTGTTGCCAGGATCAACACCAGTTTCCCTCATTGGTTTTGCAAAAAGTTCAGGTATTATAACAACAACGAGGAGGCTCTGCCAGCAGATCAGCACGAACTTATCGCCCTTATTGCCCCCCGCCCGGTTTATGTGGCAAGCGCAGAAGGGGACAGATGGGCAGATCCGCACGGCGAGTTTTTGTCGGCATTCTACGCATCTAAAGTTTATAAACTGTTTGGCAAACAGGGAATACAGTCCGATGAAATGCCCGCAGTGAACGAGCCGGTTCAAAACACCGTTGCCTACCATGTCCGCACAGGCAAGCACGATGTTACCGATTTTGATTGGGAACAATACATAAAATGGGCTAAAAAAGAGGTTTTTTGAAAAATGGATTGTTCATTAAATAACCTGCTTGATAATAAGACTCATAAGTTTTAAAGATCCATTTTCTTTATTATTGTCGATAAATTTTCAGGGAAGGACAGGATACCTATTTTCATAAAAATGTATTAATTTAATGCCAAAATAAAACAAATCGAAAAAAATGAGCAAACATCACTTTTTGGCTTTTGACCTTGGGGCATCGAGCGGCCGGGCAATCCTTGGGATACTTGAAAACAACAAGCTTGATTTAGTGGAAATCCACAGGTTTAAAAACCAATTGTTAAATATACACGGAACAGATTATTGGAACATATTCAGCCTGTTCGGCGAACTGAAAACCGGGCTGAAAAAATGCGTAACGGAACATAACGTGCAACCACTTTCGATAGGCACCGACACCTGGGGAGTAGATTACACCTTGCTCAACCGCGAAGGACAGGCTGTTGGTTTGCCTTATGCTTATCGCGACCACCGCACCGACAATTCGATGGGCGAGTTTTTTGAGATAATGCCAAAGAAAGAAACATACCTGCTTTCGGGCATCCAGTTTTTGCAGTTCAACACATTGTTCCAGCTTTTTTCTTCCGTGCAAGACAATTATTCGGGGTTAAAAATTGCCGAGAGTTTGTTGTTCACGCCAGATTTCCTGAATTATCTGTTTACCGGGAAAAAAACAAATGAATATACCATAGCCAGCACCTCCCAGTTATTAAAACCGGGAAGGGCAGAATGGGAAGATAAGCTCTTCGAAGCTGCGGGGATACCCCTAAAATTGATGCAGGAAATAGTACAGCCCGGCACGGAAATCGGCAAGGTGCTGCCGGAAATAATGGACGAAACCGGGTGCGGGGAAATCCCCTGTATTGCAGTGGCTTCACACGACACTGCATCTGCCGTGGTTTCAGTACCCGCAAAAGGCGAAAATTGGGCTTACCTTAGTTCCGGCACGTGGTCTTTGCTAGGCATTGAAAGCGACGAACCACTGGTTTCCGAAAAAACTTTGGAAATGAACTTCACCAACGAGGGTGGGGTAGAAGGCACTACGCGTGTGCTTAAAAACATTATGGGAATGTGGCTTATCCAAGAGTGCAAGCGAATTTGGGACGAAGAAACAGAACTCCAATGGCAGGAAATTGTTGATTTGAGCAAAGAAGCAGAAAGTTTTAAATGCTTGATAAACCCTGACGATGCGTTGTTTTTGAACCCCGGAAACATGCCTAAGGCGGTACAGGAATATTGCGAAAAAACAGGGCAATATGTACCACAAACAAAAGGGGAAATAGCCCGCTGTATTTACGACAGCTTGGTCTTGAAATACAAATTCACCATAAAACAAATTGAGTCGTTAACTGGCAAGCAAATAGAAAAACTGCACATAATAGGAGGTGGGGCGCACAACAAAATGCTGAACCAGCTTACTGCCGATGCTTTGGGGATACCTGTACTTGCAGGCCCTACCGAAGCAACTGCCATAGGGAACATAATGTTACAGGCAAAAGCCGTGGGCGCGGTAAAATCGCTTGAAGAAATCAGGGAAATTGTTTTTAGTTCTTTTGAAGTAGAAGAATATTTGCCATCGGCCGAACTCGACTGGGGTGCTGCTTATGTTAAGTTTGAAAAACTGAATTAACCAGGGATCTTTATCCTTGGCGTTTTATCAATCAGCGACAATTATTGAAATAGCGGGGGTAAAATGGTTTGCCCCATATTAGGCGAGCGTTCAAATTGTTCGGGAAATAGTGCCATAAACAAGGTTTTTGTATTAGTTTTATTGGCTAATAAATTAAATTACAATGAACCAGATAAAAAAGAAACCGGGGCTGTGTATATTTGCCTTGGCAATTATGTTTTTCGTTTCGTCGTGCGTGCAAGAAACGCCAGAAAAGTTTGACCCGTTAAAATATGTCGATCCCAACATTGGAGGGGTCGGGCTTATTTTGCAACCAACGCGGCCAACCGTACAGTTGCCCAACCAGCCAATCAGGATGTACCCCAACCGCAAGGATTATTTGGACGACCAGATTACATCCTTCCCCTTGTCGATGATTTCGCACCGAAACGGGCAATTGTTTGGCATAATGCCTTTTACCGGGGAAACAACCGCTCCCGTTTCTGAATGGGGAAAGCAAAACGAAACGGCAACTCCCTATTACTATTCGGTTTGGCTGATGGATTACAACACCACGCTCGAATTTGTTCCGGGTGCAAGGACTGGATTCTTTAGGATGGAATTTCCCGTCCCGTCCACACCAAAAGTAAATTTCACCATTGCCAACGATGGTGCTTATAAGGTTGAAAACAAAAATGCAGTTTCAGGAGTTGAGTCCTTTAAAGGGATGAATGCCTATGTGTATGGCGAATTTAACACAGAAATAGAATCTTCCGAAATTTTGGGCGAAGGCAAACAACTTATCCTGTCGTTGTCAAAAGCAAGCAGTCCTGTTGATTTCAAATATGCAGTTTCCTACATCAGCTTGGAACAGGCAAAAAAGAACCTTGCAAACGAAATTGCGTCATGGGATTTTGAAGGTATTAAAGCAAATGCCCGTGAAGCATGGGCTAAAAGCTTAGGGCAAATTGAAGTAGAGGGAGGCACAGATGTCCAAAAACGTACTTTTTATTCGGCTTTTTACCGCACATACGAACGCATGGTAAATATTTCGGAAGACGGGAAATATTATAGCAACTACGATGGAAAGGTGCATGAAGACGATCGGGATTTTTACATCGACGACTGGATTTGGGACACTTACCTTGCCCACCACCCTTTGCGTGCCTTGCTCGACCCGGACATAGAGAACGACATGATGAGTTCTTATGTGCGCATGTACGAACAGAGCGGATGGATGCCTCAGTTTTGCCTGCTTTGGGGCGAAAACCCTTGCATGAACGGCTTCCATTCTACTATCTCGTTCTTAGACGATTACCGCAAAAATATCCTTGACTTAGATCTAGACAAAGCTTACGAAGGCATGAAAAAAAATGCGCTAGAAGGCACCATGCTCCCTTGGCAGATCGGTGCGGCTTGCCCTCTTGATGAATTTTACCACAAACAGGGCTATTTCCCTGCCTTGCGCCCCGGAGAAGAAGAAACGGAACCAATGGTGAATACCTTTGAAAAACGGCAAGCTGTTGCCATTACCCTAGGGCATAGCTACGATGACTGGGCTTTGGGACAACTGGCAAAAGACCTTGGCAAAAAGGACGATTACAAACATTTTATGGGAACGGCCCAAAATTATAAAAACTTGTATTGGAAAGAGAAAGGTTTCTTCATGCCAAAAGACGCTTCCGGCAAATGGATCGACATTGACCCCAAATGGGCCGGGGGAATGGGCGGACGCGACTATTACGACGAAAACAATGGCTGGACATATTTGTGGCAGGTACAGCACGATGTGAAAGGGTTGATGGAGCTAATGGGCGGAAAGAAAGAATTTGAAGCACGGCTCGACCAGCTTTTCCGCGAAGGCTTAGACAGGAGCAAATATGCCAATTGGGCAAAATTCCCCGATTTTACAGGGATTGTAGGACAGTTTTCAATGGGCAACGAACCCAGCTTTCATATACCGTACCTGTACAATTTTACCGATTCGCCATGGAAAACACAAAAGAAAATAAGGATGCTGCTCGACAGTTGGTACCCCGACAATATTTTTGGCATCCCCGGCGACGAAGACGGTGGCGGCATGACGGCTTTTGTGGTTTTCTCGTCAATGGGCATTTACCCGGTAGTGCCGGGGATGCCTCTATATACGATAGGAAGCCCGGTTTTCGAGAAAGTTACAATCCACCTCGACAATGGCAACGATTTTAGGATTGTTGCGCAAAATTACGCCGAAAACCACATTTATGTCCAAAAAGCATGGCTTAACGGCAAACCGCTTGACGGACCGTGGATTACCCACGAAGACGTTGTTAACGGGGGCGAACTGAAATTGGAAATGGGGCAAAAACCCAACACAGAGTGGGGGAGGAGCGACAAACTTTTTGAGCAGCTCGCAGAACCTTATTTGAACTGATTTTTTATCGATTTTTAAAATAATAGGGCGTGTTGCAAATTAAATGTTTGTAGTACGCCCTAAAAATTCCCGTAAAAATTTCGAGTTTGACTCCAAAATAAAATGATTAATTGTGCATTATATTTCTTGATATGAAAAAAACAACCTTACTACTTATTTATTTCCTATTTGCCGCAGTGTCGGTTTTTGCAAAGGAAGGGATGTGGCTTCCCACATTGCTCGGAAAATACAATATTGAAGAAATGCAGCAAATGGGCTTTAAATTGACTGCCCAAGACATTTACGACGTTAACAATGCCAGCATGAAAGATGCAGTTGTCATTTTTGGGGGCGGCTGCACCGGAGAACTAATTTCCGATCAGGGGTTGCTGATAACCAATTACCATTGTGGTTACAGTAGGATACAGTCGCACAGTTCGCTCGAAAACGACATACTGACAAACGGTTTTTGGGCTATGGACAAAGAAGAAGAACTGGCAAATCCCGGCCTGACCGTACGCTTTCTTGAATATATGAAAGATGTTACCAATGATGTGCTGCAAAATGCCGAAGGCCTACCGGAAAACGAAAAACAAGAGCTTGTTCGCAACAATATTGCAAAAATAGAAAGCGAGGCATCGGACAGCAACAAATATTTTACTCAAGTGAAGCCTCTTTTTTATGGCAACCAGTATTTCCTTTATGTATATAAAACCTATACCGATGTGCGCTTGGTTGGCGCGCCCCCTTCTGCCATCGGGAAATTTGGCGGCGACACCGACAACTGGATGTGGCCCCGGCACACGGGCGACTTTTCAGTGTTCAGGATTTATGCCGACAAAAACAACGAACCGGCAGATTATTCTCCAGACAATGTGCCATTTAAACCAAAAAAGTTTTTCCCAATTTCAATGAAAGGGGTACAGCCAGGTGATTTTACCATGGTTTTCGGAAACCCGGGAAGCACCCAGCAATACATCCCGCACCAAGAAGTTGAAATAATTATGGGGCGGCGCGACCCGGACAGGATAAAAATAAGGGACGAAAAATTGCAAATCATAGGCTCGGCAATGGAAAAAGATCCCAAAGTGAGGATTCAGTATTCGGCAAAATACCAAAGGATAAGCAATGCCTGGAAAAAATGGCAGGGCGAAATAAAAGGGCTGAAACGACTAGGCGCTGTTAATAAAAAACTGGGGTTTGAAAACCAATTTCAAAAATGGGCAGAAGTAAATGGCGAATGGGAAACTACGTACAAACCTGTTTTTGACAACTTCGATAATTTATATGCCGAATACAAAGATGTAATTAAGGCATCAGATTATTATTCTGAAATAGTCATGCGGGGACAGGAGCTTTTTAAGCTGGCAACAATTGCAAATTCCATAGTAAACAATTTGGAGAACAACCAAAGCGAACGGGCAGAAAGCATAAGGCAGTCGATGCTTAAAAGCCTTGCCCCGTTTTATAAAGATTTTTCCCAGCCTGTTGACGAAAAGTTGTTTGCTGAACTGATCCCACTCTTGAAAAAAGATTTGGACGACAAATACCTGCCCCTTGACTTTAGGGAGCTGCTAAACCAGTACGACAAACAAAAACTGCTCGAAAAAATTTACAAAAAGTCGATACTTGCAGACAGGGGCAAATTGGAGAAATTGCTTCAGGACGGTAACGAAAAACAATTGTTGAAGCTAAGGAAAGACCCATTGGTGAGCATGGCAAAATCGCTTTCTTTTTATTACAACGTAAATATCAGCCCGGCGGCAGATAGCCTGAAAGGGGAAATCGACCGCAACATGAAAACATACATGGCAGGCATAATGGAAATGCAAAAAGGGCAGGCATTGTACCCCGATGCCAACCTAACATTGCGCGTTACCTACGGGAAAGCAGAAGGTTACGGGCCTGGCGATGGCGTTATATACAAATATTTCACTACGCTTTCGGGGATAATGGAAAAGGACAACCCCGACATTTACGATTATGATGTGCCTGATAAATTAAAAGAACTGTACAACAATAAAGATTTCGGCAAATACGAAGATGATGGCGACGTTCCGGTTTGTTTCACTGCATCGAACCATACATCGGGAGGCAATTCTGGCAGCCCGGTAATTAACGGAAACGGCGAACTGATTGGGCTTAATTTCGACCGTTGCTGGGAAGGGACAATGAGCGATATCGTCTTTGACCCGGCAATGTGCCGCAACATTTCGCTCGATGTACGCTATGCCCTTTTTATTATCGACAAATTTGCAGGTGCAGGTTATTTGCTCGATGAAATGGAGATAGTGTATTGATTTCATATTTCTATTTGCGGAAAAATCTTTTTACATTTAAGCTTTCTATAAAATTAAATATTAACGAATGAACCTTTCGAGAAGAGATTTTGTAGCCAGGGCGGCTGTTGGTACGGCCGCACTGGCAAGTATTCCGGCAATTGTTGCCAATGCAGTGCCAACAAAAAGCAATGCTCCAAAACAGAAGTATAAATTGTTTGAAAAAGGAAATGTTGTTTTGTTCCAGGGCGATTCGATTACCGATGCCGGGCGCGAAAAAGATAAAGAACTGCCTAATAATCCGCGTTCTTTCGGGCAGGGATATGCATTTCTTGCCGCCGCTGCTTTGTTAAATGCTTTGCCCGAAGAGCAGCTTACTATTTATAATCGTGGTATCAGCGGAAACAAGGTTTTCCAGTTGGCCGACCGCTGGCAAAAAGATTGTTTAGATCTCAAGCCCGATGTGTTGAGTATTTTGATCGGCGTAAACGACTATTGGCATAAACGTAACGGGAAATACGATGGCACAATTGAAATTTATGAGAACGATTACCGTGCCTTGCTAAAACGTACAAAAGAAAAACTTCCCAATGTAAAACTGGTAATTTGTGAGCCTTATTACCTGCTTGGCACTTCGGCGGTTGACGAAACATGGGTGGCTCCAATGAAGCAGTATCAGGCTGTGGCTAAAAAAATGGCAGACGAGTTTAATGCATTATGGGTGCCTTTCCAAAAAGTATATGACGAGGCAATAGAACATGCCCCTGCCACATACTGGAGTGGCGATGGCGTACATCCTGCCATGCCTGGCGCGCAACTCATGGCAGAAGCTTGGCTGAAGGTAGTGGGATAAAACTTAGCCTGGATTATTCGGGGTATAATTCTTATCTTTGGCGGTTTAAATTTATGATGTTTTGGAAAATACAGGAAATGATGTTTTAAATTCTGTAGGTAATTTATTTGCCTGTGCAGGGAAAAATATTGTAATTGTCCCCCATGAGAACCCTGACGGGGATGCAATTGGTTCGGCAATTGGGTTGGCAGAAATATTGAAAAACAGTGGACAAAACGTTTGTGTAATCTCGCCAAATGATTACCCCGGTTTTTTAAAATGGTTTTCGTCTGAAGTAGAAGTGCTTGTTTTTGAACGTGAAAGGGAAAAAGCAAAAAGATATATTGAAAATGCTGATTTCTTGTTTTGCCTTGATTTTAACGATGCAAAACGCGCGGCCAGGCTGGAAAAAGAAATACTAGGTTTTTCGAAGCCCAAGTTGATGATAGACCACCATCCGCACCCTGTTCTTTTTTGCGATTATACGGTTTCTGAACCTGCTTACAGTTCAACTGCCGAGTTGGTTTACGATTTTGCAAATAAAATTGGTTTCGGGAAATACCTGGGGTATAACGCTGCCGAGGCACTTTATACCGGTATCCTTACCGACACGGGTTCTTTTTCCCACAATACTTCGCGCCCTAACATGTTCAGGGTGGTTTCCGAGCTTATGAAATTAGGGATAGATACTGATAAAATCCAATCTAATGTTTATCATAATTTCTCTTCCGACAGGATGAAGCTTCTCGGATATTGCCTAAATGAGAAGATGGAGGTTTTCCCTGAATTGCGTTCGGCGGTAATCTCAATTTCAAAAGCTGAACTTAATGAATTTAATTTTAAACCCGGCGACACAGAAGGTTTTGTTAACTATCCGCTTTCTATAAACAATATTGTTTTTAGCACGCTGTTTATCGAAAAGAAAGGGTTGGTAAAGGCATCGTTCCGTTCAAAAGGCAATTTTCCGGTAAATGAATTTTCCAGGCAACATTTTAATGGCGGCGGCCACTTAAACGCAGCCGGAGGCGAAAGTAAAGAAACTTTAGACGGGACAATCGCATTGTTTAGGCAATTATTGCCAAATTATAAACAGCAATTGCTCGAAACAAAATTTTAGTTGGATTTGGATGGATAACAGAACAGAATTGCTGAAAAAATTACTGCCCGGTTTTATCCCTTTGTTTGTTTTTATTGCTGCCGATGAAATTTGGGGGACTAAAATCGGGTTGTTTGTTGCTGTTGGTGCCGGTGTTGTAGAAATGACCTGGATTGCCATAAAAGAAAAACGGTTCGAAAAATTTGTTCTGTTCGATACCCTTTTATTGGTCGTTTTAGGGGCTGTGTCTATTTTGTTGCATAACGACATTTTTTTTAAACTGAAACCCGGGTTGGTTGAGGTAATTTTAGTCGCAATATTGGCTGTTTCTGCATTTTCGAAAGTAAATATTGTACAATTAATGGGACAGCGCTATATGAAAGGGGTAGCGTTTAACGATGCTCAGGTTAGGCAGATGCGCAGTAGCATGAAAATTCTGTTTTATATTTTTTTTGTCCATACTGCCTTGGTCTTTTATTCTGCTTTTTTTATGAGCAAAGAAGCGTGGGCCTTTATTAGTGGGGGGCTGTTTTATATTATTTTGGGGGGGTATTTTGTGGTCGAATTGTTTCGCCAGAAGAAGAAACAAAGAGTACTTGCCAACGAAGAATGGGTGCCGCTGGTCGATAAACAAGGAAAAATTACCGGGCAGGCTCCCCGGAGCCAGGTGCATAATGGGAGTAAGCTTTTGCACCCGGTAGTGCATTTGCATGTGCTTAATAGAAAGAAAGGCATATTGGTTCAGAAACGCCCCTTAAATAAACTTATCCAGCCTGGGAAATGGGATACTGCTGTTGGTGGGCACATTTCGGTAGGCGAAACACTCGAACAGGCGTTGGAAAAAGAAGCCTTTGAGGAAATTGGATTAACCGGCTTTTCGGCAAAACTCCAGAAGGTGTACATGTGGGAATCGGATGTTGAGGCGGAATTGGTTTATCTGTTTACCACGTTCGATTTTAAAAATATTGGCATTCAATCAGACGAAGTAGATGAACTCCGGTTTTGGACCAAAAAACAGGTTGATAAAAATATTGGGTTAACCATTTTTACGCCTAATTTTGAGTTCGAATACAAATTGTTACAAGAAATGAAATTGCTTTAATCTTTCTCTAAGATATATCCCTTTTTGTGTTAATTAATTCGTGTTAGCCAATCAGAAAAATTACAGGTTGTTTGTGTAAATCGGGAAGCCCTTTCTTTTTCCATTCCTGGATAGGTTGTGTTCGTATAAATTCGTCTTCCCCGGTAATGTTGGCCGCAATGCAGAACAAGGTAGATGGCGAACTGTATTTTAGCACATCGGCCATTAGTTGGTTGTTCCGGTAGGGGGTTTCTATAAAAATTTGGGTTTGTCGTGTTGTTTTAACTATTTTGTCGAGATCTCCTAGCGCGCGGCTGCGTTCCTGCGGTTTTACGGGTAAATAACCGTTAAAAGCAAAATCTTGGCCGTTTAAACCCGATGCCATTAATGCCAATAAAATTGATGATGGACCAACAATAGGGACTACTTTTATTCCGCGTTGATGTGCAATACGAACTACATCGGCTCCGGGATCGGCAACGCCCGGGCAGCCCGCCTCTGAAATAACAGCAATGTCGTGCCCTTCTGACAAGGGGCTAAGAAAATGGGGTAAATCTTCCTGTTTGGTTCTTTTGTTGATTTCGAAAAAAGTACATCCGTCAATATTTATTTCGCGGTTTACCTGTTTCATAAATCGGCGTGCCGTGCGAATGTTTTCAACAATAAAATAGTTTGTGTTGGTTAAAATGGTGAATACTTGTGCCGGGAGTACGTTTTCCCAGGCTCCTTCCGATAATATATTGGGGACAAGGTATATTTTTGGCATCCGTAATTTTTTTTGCAAAAATAATCATAATCAGTATTCGTTGAGTCGTTGGGGTAAAAATAACATTTCCCGATTGTGTTTATATACGGCGATGTTATTTCGTGGGCGTACCTGCGCCTGTTTGTGAAATTATCTTTGCTTTTTGTATTGGGGGGATATTGTTCCGGCACAATTGTTACATTTGTTTTATGAGCGATAGTAAACAATTAAAACTTGAGGCTATTTTTCTGGGAACCGGTACTTCGCAAGGGGTGCCTGTTGTTGCTTGTGGGTGCGAAGTGTGCAATTCATCCGATTTAAAAGATAAACGGTTGCGTTCGTCGTTGTTGCTAAAAATTAATGGGCAAAATTTTGTGATAGATGCCGGGCCTGATTTTCGCCAGCAGATGTTGCGCGAACAGGTAAAAACACTTCGTGCCATATTATTGACACACGAGCATGTCGACCACATGTTTGGCCTCGATGATATCCGTTCGTACAATTGGATACAGAAGAATCCAATGGAAATTTATGCCGAAAAACGGGTGCATGAGGCAATAAAACGGATTTTTAATTATGTTTTTGCCCCGTTTAAATATCCAGGTATTCCAAAAATGAAACTCTGCCTTGTTAACGGCGATGGGTTTGTTATTGATGGGGTTGAAATGATGCCAATCCGGTGTTGGCATCATAAATTGCCGGTTTATGGTTATCGACTGGGCGGTTTGACCTATATTACCGATACTAATTTTATTGAAGACAGTGAGCTCGAAAAAATAAAAGGCACCAAAATATTAATTGTAAATTGCCTCCGGAAAGAAAAACACCTTTCGCATTTTAACCTCGAAGAAGTTTTGGCTTTAGTCGGAAAAGTAAAACCCGAAAAAACGTATTTAACACATATTAGCCACGATTTTGGCAAATATAAAACGGTTCAGGAAGAATTGCCCCCAGGAATATTTATGGCTTACGATGGGTTGAAACTGGAGCTTTAATTTGGGGCAATATAATGGTTTGTCAAAATAGCGAAAGAATTTTTACCATTTGTCCTTTTGCTTGTCATTAGGCCGTAACCACGGTAAGATTACCAGTATCGCCGATATTAAATAAATCCCTCCGGCAAGGCAAAGGGCTTTGGCCAAACTTGTGTTGTCGGTAATCCATCCAAGCAGGGGGCCTATTGCGGCAAATGCAATACGGATAATAAAATTGCGTGCCGACATCATGGTTGCCCGCACTTCGCTACCTGTGTGTTGGTTAATGTAATTTTTGAAAATAGGAGTGGCAATCCCCCTTGTAACATAGAACAGGAACAGGAAAATTATCCCCCAGTACGAAACAATAATCCCCGACAAAAAATATCCTGCCGAGAGCAATAATACCACAACCAGTATCAAACGGCGTTTCCCCATTAAGGTTTCTATTTTATGGGCAAAAACCGAAGAAAACCCGACCGACAGGTTTAATGCAGTCCAAAATAGCCCAAACATTTCGACCGGCAACCCTATGGCATTAAAAAACGGTTGGACAAACCAGGCAAAGGTAAGTGTAGCGGTACCGGTAAATGCCGACAGTAGGATGGCAATACGCAGATTTTTGTTCCCTTTAAATGTGCATGTTACATTTTTTGCCAGTTTTTTTAAGGACAGTGTGTGCCCTGCAACGTTGTGTTTTTTGTCCTCAACCAGTGTAAGTGCCGCCGGTATTGCAATGGCTGCCACACCAAACTGGCAAAAAAACGGTGTGCGCAAACTTATGGCAGCTAAAAACCCCCCTACAATCCCGGCAATTGCTTCTGCCAAGTTCCCCACCGATGCAAGGCGCCCTTCTTCGAATGTATACCTTTCTGTTTTGTTTTCAGCTTTCAAAGTGTCGTACAACATGGCCGAATCTGCACCCGAAATAAACGAGTGCCCAATTCCAAGGATGATCTCGGCAACAGCAAATGTCCAAAAACTGCATGAGAAACTGTATAGCAAAAAACCTGCGCTCCCCAAAATGCTCCCCGAAATCAGTGTCTTTTTACGGCCCAACACATCTGCCATCCAGCCACTCGGGAGTTCTATGGCTACAATGGCTACCGAGTAGATTGCTTTTAGGACAAAAATTTCATGCATGCCCATATTATTGTCTTGGTAAAAAAGTACAATGATGGGCATAACCATGTTGAACCATTTAGAGATTTTAACCAGGTATAGCCGTGGGATATTTTTGCTTAAACTTGTCATTTTATGGTGTGCGAAAATAGTAATTTGCAAAAAACAAAGCCTATTTTGATGTTTTGTAATAGTTTAAAATATTATTTAGGAGAGATCTATAATTTTACTTTTGTACCTTGTTTATAAGTAACAGATTAAAAGTATTAACAGGTATTTTATAATGCAGTGAGATAAGGTTTATAAATGCTGTTTTTCTCATTATTGAATTTTTTAAGATGAAATTAACAATTCCAAAAAATTACAAGTCGGTATTGGATGTAAACCAAACCGAACAGGCTATTAAACAGATAAAAGATTTTTTTCAGTTGAGCCTGTCGTCAGAGCTTCGTTTGCGCAGGGTTACTGCCCCCCTTTTTGTGAAACAGGGAACGGGCATTAACGATGATTTAAATGGTATTGAGCGTCCGGTTTCTTTCCCAATGAAAGATTTGGATGAAAATGTTGCTGAAATAGTACAGTCGCTGGCAAAATGGAAAAGGTTGGCACTTGCCAACTTGGACATAAAACCCGGCCTCGGTATTTATACAGATATGAACGCCATCCGCCCAGATGAAGAACTTACAAATATCCACTCTCTGTATGTGGATCAGTGGGACTGGGAACGTGTGATAACAAAAGAAGAACGCAACCTTGATTTTTTAAAGTTTGTTGTCAGGAAAATATATGCTTCATTTGTGCGTACTGAATTTTTTGTTTCGGAGAGTTATTTGGAGATCGAACCCGAACTTCCCGATGAAATTACATTTATACATACCGAAGATTTAGCAAGGCAATATCCTGATTTGACCCCTTTTGAAAGAGAGACAAAAGCTGCACGGGATCATGGGGCTATATTTGTGATCGGCATCGGGGGCGAGTTGCCTGACGGGACAATCCATGATGGGCGCGCACCTGACTATGACGACTGGATAAGCCCAACCACAGAAGGGCACAAAGGCTTGAACGGTGACATTATTGTTTGGAACAACGTATTGAACCGTGCCTTTGAGGTTTCGTCGATGGGCATCAGGGTCGATAAAACTTCGCTGGAGAAACAATTGGAATACCGTGGGCAGCAAGAAAGGAAAGAGCTGATGTGGCACAAAAAATTATTGTCGGAAGAATTGCCGTTGACAATTGGCGGAGGGATTGGGCAGTCGAGGCTTTGCATGTACTTTCTGCGCAAGGCGCACATTGGCGAAATACAGTCGAGTATTTGGCCCGATGAAATGATAGAAATGTGCAGGGCAAATGGGATAAACTTGCTTTAGCCTGCCCTGTAAACAAACCGGCCTGCCTAAAACGAAACCATCTGCTATAATTGAAAAATGGATTTGTTTTTTGAAAATTGATTTATACTTTTGCACCGCAAAATAAGGCTGCCCCGGTAGCTCAGCTGGATAGAGCAACTGCCTTCTAAGCAGTAGGTCATGGGTTCGAATCCCGTCCGGGGTACAAAGCATAAGTAACTGAGAAGCAGTTATTTATAAGAGAAAAGCGAATTAACACAGCATTGTGTAGTTTGCTTTTTTTGTCTAAAAAATTGACACTTTTGTACGGTTTTGAACGAAAATTGAGGATATTTCTTTGAAATATCTTTGAAATTGTTTTTGGGGGTTGTGGCCAAACAAATAAAAAGATGGCTACATTCAAAGCAGTAATTTTTAAGTCAAAGGACAATCGTCACGTAAAATCAGACGGGACGTCTAATGTGAAGATTAAAATATATCACAACAAAGAGAGTCAGTACGTCTCTACCCATATGTATATTCCGCCCGAGGCTATGTGTAAATCGGGAAATATCCTGTCCTGTCTGCCCAACAGCGATAAGTACAATTATGAAATCGGAGAAATTATTCAAAATTATCGAAAACAGACCTTGTTACTTGGAAGTGCTAAATTAAATCAAACAACGTGTAATGCTTTAAAAACTTTTCTTCAAAACTCGCAACAAATAAAAAATGATCGGGTTGATTTTATCGAATTCTCACAGGAATTGATAGACGAGACGAAGAAATTCAAGACAAAAAGGTGGTATTGCGATTCAATCAACGCCCTCATTTGGTACAAGAAGAAAAACAAAATCTTCGCGAACGAGATAACTTCGTCGATGCTTAATAGTTTTATCGAAAAGCTGAAAGAAGAAGGCCCTGACGGTGACCCTTTAGAACTCGGCACTATCAATAATTATGTGCGCGGTATTCGGTCGGTGTTTAATAAATGTAAGAAGAAATATAATGACGATGATTTGGGGGTTATAAGAATCAAGCACAATCCTTTCGAGAGGGTTAAAATTCCGAATTACAGAAGAAAGAGAAAAAATGTGGGAATCGAGGAAATGAGAATGATTTGCAATTGCGTAACAATGACGAAGCGAGAGAGTATCGGCAGAGATACGTTCATGATGTTGTTTTATTTGATGGGGGCAAACATTGCGGATCTCTATAATATGAAACGTCCCGTAGGGGGGCGCATAGAATACGAAAGAAGCAAGACTGATACGGAGGACAACATCAATGCTTTAAAGCTTTCAATCAAAATAGAACCGGAATTGAAGGCATTGTTTGAAAAATATTCGAGTACCGGTTTTCTTTCCGATTTAAAAAACCGGTACTCCAAAGTAGAACAGTATACTAAGGCTTCTAATACCGGATTAAAGCGCATCTGTGAGCGATTGGAAATAACGAAAGTTACGACAAACTGGAGTCGCCATACGTGGGCGAGCCTTGCTAGAAATAAAGTAAGGGCTTCAAAAGCCGATGTGGACTTTTGCCTTGGCCACGTTAACAACGATTATAAAATGGCCGACATTTACATAGAGCCTGATTATTCGATTTGCGATGAAATAAATAGAAACGTCATTGATTTAATCCAAAAATCATAAACACTTTATATATTATATATGTCTTTTGAATGGTACTTAATGTTTTGAGGTTTGGTTTTGTTTTGTTTTGTTAAAGGCAGCTTGTACTTTCTTCGTGAGCTGCCTTCTTTTTTTATTTTCTTTTTTTTAATTAGAAAATAATTTTTACTTTTGCTTTCGAGTTAAGCGAGTTGGACATGAACATCAGTTTCGTGCTCCAAATTTTTATTGTCTAAAATTTAACACTTCACAACGTCTTTGCAGGGCATTAAATAAAATTTAATGCAATGCAAATAGAAGTCATCTTATCGAGTAAAACCCTTTATCGCAAACTGAGTGCAATCGTAAAGGTAATTAGTAGTAGAAGCACAATGCCAACACATTCTTACTTCCTTTTTAAGGTAGAAAACAACGAATTAATAGTTGTAGCTACCGACATTCAAACCACTGTTAAAACAGTTATTGACACGGACAAACTAACAGGAGAAGGCGAAGTGCTTATCGAACACTCAATCCTGTTGAGCGGATTAAAAGAACTTCCCGAACAACCGATTAAGATAACAATTGACGAGCTACAAAAAATCAAAATTTCATATGAGCGTGGCAGCTTCAATATTACCGGTCTTACTTCGGAAGATTTCAGTATGATGCAAAACCACGACAAAGAAGATCCTATCAATATCGAGATGAAAGGCGATATGCTCGTGAATGGAATTAAAACAACTTTGCCATATGCCGCAAATGATGAACTAAGACCTGTTATGTATTCCGTTTTCATGGAATGCAAAAGCGGTCAGTTGAATTTCACCGCGACAAATGCACATTATATGGCGGTCTTAGAAAATAAAAATGTTAATTATCAAGATTTTGCAGTGATAATTGATCCCAAGGCAGCACGATTGCTTAGCGATCTAATCAGCGGAGATGAACCGGTCAACCTCTATTTAGGGAGCAAAACACTTGCCGCCACATTTGGGGAATACGAGGTCATTACGAGGTTAATCGACGGGGTTTATCCCAACTATAGAGCAGTTATTCCGCAGGACAACAGCGAAGAATTGACGATAAATAAGAACGGTTTAATCGCTTCACTGAAACGTGTCGGTATCTTTTCCAATCAAGCCAGCTCTCTTGTTATTCTAAACACAGAAAAAAATAAGCTAATAATCACCGGCGCAGATCAAGATTATGGTAGCTCTGCGAAAGAGACATTGCCCTGCTGCGGCGATACTAATGTGCAAATCGGCTTCAAGTCCGAGTTCCTGCAGCAATGCCTTAAAAGTATCGGTACGGAAGAGGCACGGCTAAGTCTGAAAGACTCCTCCTGTGCCGGACTTATCACTCCCGTGGATGCAGAAGAGGGTGTGGAACTTACTATTCTTTTAATGCCGATGCTTGTTAATGTATAAAATAAAAACCTATGAGTTATAAGCAATATAGAAGAAGAAAAAAAGAAATCACTATGCAACAATTGGCCCAAAAGGGAAAAAAGAAGCATGAAGCCCAGATGAAGGATAAAAAGGTGATATATATCCCTCACCCCACCACGCCGAATACGATGATTGAAAAAGTAATTGAATAATGAAACACGGTAGCTTATTCAGTGGGATAGGAGGTTTTGACTTGGCGGCGGAATGGATGAGATGGGAGAACATCTTCCATTGCGAGATTGCCGATTTTCCCCGCCAAATATTGCAGTATTATTGGCCCGATGCCGATAGCTTAGAAGATATTACTAAAACAGATTTCAGAAAATATGCAAACAAAATTGACATTCTTACAGGAGGATTCCCATGTCAGCCGTTCAGCGTTGCCGGGAAGCGGCGCGGCACGGGAGATAACCGCCACCTCTGGCCGGAAATGCTCAGAGTTGTTACAGAAGTTCACCCGCGCTGGGTGGTTGGCGAAAACGTTCACGGAATTGTTAATTGGGACGGGGGCCTGGTATTCGAACAGGTGCAATCTGATTTGGAAGGCGAGGGGTACGAAGTACAACCGTATATACTTCCAGCTTGTTCCGTCAACGCCCCGCACCGAAGGGATCGGGTGTGGTTTGTGGCCCACTCCCACCAGTGTGCAGAGGGATCATCCGGAGCGAGTCCGGGGCCTTTTGGACAAGGGCGCGGCAACTATGACGAGCCGCAAGAACGGGGAGGACAGGCCCAACAGCCTATTGGATGCTGCGATGTTCCGGGGGATGCTCCCCACTCCCCAGACTCAAGGATTGAAGGTATGCGAGAAGGGGCAGACAAAGTTTGTAAGCCCGGGACTGCTTCCCACTCCCACGCTAAACGACTACAAAGGGGGCAGATCAGCGGAATCGTTGGAAAAAAGCGGGAGGAACCCATCGAACAATCTGTCAGATTACTACAACCAGACTGGGAAAACTTCCCAACTCAATCCCCGATTTGTAGCGGAAATGATGGGATTTCCTCCGAACTGGACGTTGATGCCATTTACAAAACAATCGGGCGCAAGGTGACCAAGGCCTTTAATCCGTTCAGCTGGTGGCGGCAGGAATCGGTCAAGGCTTACGGCAACGCCATAGTGCCACAGCTGGCGTTACAGATATTTAAAGCACTAGAAAATTTAATAATGGAGGAAGGATAAAAATATGGCACTAAGAGATCAACCATACCTGCCCTTATATGTACAGGATTACTTGACAGATGAGAAGCTATCATGTTGCAGTCTTTCGACGCAAGGAGTGTATATTAGAATCCTTTGTGTTTTTCATAAATCTGAAACATATGGGGGTATTTTGTTTAAACAAATTCCTAAACAAAAATTAAGCAGCATGGAATATTTTGTTTTCATAATTGCTAAAATGATTGGAGTTGACAAGTCCGATGTTGCAGATGCGATTGAGGAGCTTTTGTTTTTCAAGGTGCTAACAATAGAGCAGCGCGATGAAGTTGACTACTTATTCCAAAAGCGCATGGATAAAGACTTTAAGGTTAGTGAAGCACGGTCAAAAGCTGCGAAATCTGGAGGTGGGAACCCTAAATTAAAGGGCAAAAAAAGCAAAAATTTGTTTAAACAAAATTCCAAACAAACACCTAAACAAATCCCTGAATATGAAAATGAATATGAAAATAAGAAAGAAGAAGAAAAGAGTTTGAGAGAAGAGGAAGAAAACAACGAGATAAATTTTGATGATGTTTACAACACTCAGTGGATGGAATCAATTTATCGAATGCTAAAACCTAAAATCACATGGGAGGGAGTACTGGAGAAATGGAAAATGTTCAAAATCGAAATGAAAGCGCGTGATGATTTGTACCGAGAACCTGACGATTATCGCCGGCACTTTCCGAGTTGGCTAAAAAAAGAAATTGAGCGCGCAAAAACAACAAAAGAGCAAGACGATAATTTTTCAAACATTCCGGCGATATGATAAATGATTATGGGAAAATACCACCCCAGGCTGTCGACATAGAAGAAGCTGTTGTCGCGTCCATGATGCTCGAAAGGGATTGTTTTGTGAACCATCCCGTAAAAAAAGAATGGTTTTACAGCGATGGCCATCAAAAAATTATTGAGTGCATCGAAGAAATGACAAATAACTCGATACCTGTTGATTTAGCTCAAGTAACAAAGAAGCTGAAAGACAAAGGTTATTTAGCCGATATCGGTGGCCCTGTGTATGTAACGAAGCTTTTACGCCGAGTTAGTTCTGCGGCACACATTGAGCATCATATCCGGATTATCCAACAGGAATATGCACGTCGGGAGCTTATTCGGCTATCTGCAGAACTAAGCAAGAAAAGCTTTGACGAAACACTCGACATTGATGATGTGTTTTCGTTCGCTCAGGGAGAATTATCGAACATAATGAGCTTTGACAGCGAAGATTCTTCATGTAGCTATGAAGATGCGACGATGGAGTTAATTGAAGATTTAAACTCAACCGTTGAAACAGGGATTAAAACGGGATTATCAAAATATGACAATTTTACCGGAGGTCTTCATCAATCAGACCTTGTGATAATAGCAGGAGAAACTTCCCAGGGGAAGACGTCGCTTGCAATTTCAATTTTACGGCACATTGCCGTGAAAGAAAACGTGCCAATGGCTGTATTTAGTACCGAAATGACAAAGAAACAACTTGTTTCCCGTATGACGGCACAGCAAACAGGCATTTCAGCAAAGGAAATTCTTTACAATAAAATCAATAAAGAACACAAGGATTACTTAATACAAGAGCTCCTTGATGCAAAAAATCGTCCGATATATTTTGACGACCAGTCGAATAATGATATTGACAAGATTTGCACTTCAATCAGAAAGTTGAAAATCAAACATGACATTCAGATTGTTCTCGTTGATTTTATCCAGGATATGAAGGGGGCAGATACAGAGTCAGGGGTTGCCGAAATTGCCAGAAAACTAAAGAATATTGCCAAAGAATTAAACATCGTTGCAATAGGTGTTTCTCAATTATCGAGAGATCGAAATAATCCGCGACCAAATATGTCAAGGCTTAGAGGTTCTGGGCAACTTGAAGAGAAAGCAGACATAATAATGCTGATATGGCGACCGGAATACTATCAAAAGAATTATTCCGAACCTTTTGAAAATTACCCGACTGAGAACACGGCACAGGTAATTATCGGAAAAGGGAGGAATGTCGGGATTGGAAGTTTTATTTTAAATTTCAATAAGCCGACGACTAATTTTTTCGACTACTTGAAAGAGTATTCAGAGCAGCAAAATTATAGCGATAACCCCTTTTAGAAAAGGATGGAAGAAATAAACACATACATAACGGATCATTACAGGGATTGGCTAGATCATTCCGAGTATCATTGCTCTTTAGCAGGGATGAATGGAGAGGCTATTGACGTGCTTAATGAGGTTCTTTTGTCTCTTTTGAAAAAAGATGAAAGTAAATTGCTCAAGCTTTTGCACGCCAAAAGCGGCAAATACACAGAGCTTGATTACTTTGTCTTGCGAATGATTAAACTAAACGTTTACTCGTTGACTTCGCCTTATCGGAGCAAATACAAAGCAATACCAGCGGCTGATGTTGATTTCTCGCGACTACGGATAATTGATGTTAACGAGGACCCCAAAGATAAAGCAGCTGAGATTTTATTGAAAACGCAAAAGGTTCGTGAGATATATGATGGCCTGTCTTTGTCGCCTAAAGCAAAGAAAATATTTGAGCATAAGTTCTTTCACGATTTGCCATTCTCCAAGTGGAAGGGAAAGGAAACTCTTGAAGAATTATATAGGACTTACAACTCGATAATTAGAATGATCCAGAAGAAGTTAAGGGGGGAGAGTTTGTTTTGAAATGCGAAACGTGGGAAATAAAAAACATATAGTAAGTTTTTCGGGAGGCAAAGATAGTACGGCTATGCTTGTAAAAATGTTTGAAAATAATGAGCGTATTGACGAAGTGGTAATGTTTGATACTGGTTGGGAGTTCCCAGAAATGTATGAGCATATTGAAAAGGTTAAACGATTTACAGGATTAGAAATTACTACATTACACCCGCGAAAGCCTTTTGATTACTGGATGTTTGACCACGTAAAGACCAAAGGCAACAACATTGGACAAGTTGGGTATGGGTGGCCTGAGTTTGGTATTCGTTGGTGTACGTCTCAAAAAAGAGACACTATAAAAAAATACCTAAACAGCATAGGCGAACATATCCAGTTTATAGGACTTGCTTTCGATGAAACGAAACGCCCCAGGAAATCGGAAGTAAGATATTATTTAGATGAAATAAAAATGACAGAAAACAAAGCTTTGCAATATTGCTATGATTTAGGGTTTGATTGGGGTGGTTTATACAAACTGTTTGGGAGAGTTTCTTGTAAGATTTGCCCGTTAAAAGATTTAGCTGAACTTTATAATATTTGGTTGCATAAGCCTTTGATTTGGGCTGATATAAAAAAACGAGATTCAGAAACAGATAGAAATTTTAGAAACGATTATACAATTGAACAGCTTGAAACTATGTTTTCAAATGGGTTTGTAAAACCCAAAGCGCGCGGGAAGAAAATATTTAATTGCGGTCAAACCCGCATAAACTTTGATAAAGCTGTATAGGTAGCACTGAATTTAAATTAAATATTATGATTAAAGAATATCTAAAATTTCCATTGTGGCTACAAATTGTTTTAGTTCCTGTGACATGGATAGCAGTGTTGTTCAAGATATTGCAAGTTATACCTCTTGTGGCTATCGGTTATTTGAACCGCTGGCTTACTAGTAGACTTGAATAATATTTGAGTTAAGTGGTTGGATTTGTAGCGCAACGCAGTGAAGCGTATTAAGCCGAACGGCAAATTGTATGGCGTTCGTTGCGCCCTAATAAATAAGTATAAACTTCAAAAATAATGATAAGATGAAAAAAGAAAATACAGATAAAAATACAGATAAGGCTATGCCGCATGATGCATTGTTATCGGTTGTTTTATCCAAATGGAATGATGTTCCAGATTCCGAAAAGCAATGGCTGCAATTTTGTTTTGAATGCAATCAGCCAACTTCATACGCAGAATTAGACACCTGTGAAAATTGTAAAACAAAGTACAAACCATCTGGAACTGACGAAAAATGCCCGAAATGTAGTTCAACTGACTTTATTAGCCATTGCGAAAAATGCGGTGCAAGATTGGATGCATCTTACTTGGATGAGTTACTACGAGATAAAGATTTTGAGTGGTCAGAAAATGAACTAAAAGCTATTCTGAACTACTTAAATAACCGATAACGATGCCCGGCATTAATTATAACGCGGGTTATAACCAGTGCTTTAATGCTGATTGCATGGTTGTTATGCCTAAATATCCTGATAAATATTTTGATTTGGCGATAGTGGATCCTCCGTATGGAATTAATGCCGCAAATATGCAAATGGGATCCGCTCCAAACCGAAAAGGAAACGGACAATATCCGGGAGAAAGCACAGCCGTTAAACTTAAAAAAGGAAGATTAAACAGTGGTTCAGGCAAACTAAAGAATAGAGCTTTAAACACAATGAATTGCGATTGGGATTATAAAAAACCATCTGCAGATTATTTTAAAGAATTATTTCGCATTTCTAAAAACCAAATTATTTGGGGAGGAAACTACTTTGATTTACCTGCTACACGCTGTATTATTTGTTGGGATAAAATGCAGCCTTGGAACAATTTTTCACAGTGGGAAATGGCTTGGACTTCGTTTGATAAACCTGCTAAAATGTATCGAATATCAAATACAGGCGGTGCAAATACTGAAACTAAGATACACCCGACACAGAAGCCAGTTGCTTTATATGATAATATTTTTAGAGACTTTACCGCCGAAGGAATAAAAGTTATTGATACACATTTAGGAAGTGGTTCAAGTCGTATTTCGGCTTATAAAGCAAAGGTTGAGTTCACTGCCTGTGAAATTTCAGAGGCTTATTTCGAGTCACAAGAAGAAAGATTTAACCAATATGTACGCCAGTTGCGGCTGTTTTAGCATTGGTTGTAACTACCTTACAAACACACTTCCGTTTCCCACTAATGGAACCATAGCTCTTCTTTGTGTTGATTATCTCAGCGGACAGGTTGGAGAAGATATTTTTGATAACTTTGGGAAAACAATACAAATGAAAGCAAAGCACCTACTAATAGCATTATTATTGTTTCTCTCCTGTAATATCTACGCTCAAACAACTATTACCGGGAAAGTAGTAAAAGTAACAGACGGCGATACGTTCAACTTACTTACTAAGGAGAAAAAGCAAATAAGAGTAAGAGTCTACGGCATAGATGCGCCGGAACGTTCTCAGTCTTTCGGAAATGCAAGCCGTAAATATTTAGCTTCGATGATAGCTGGCAAGCAAGTAACTGCATTTGTAACCAAAACTGACAGGTACGGGCGTAAGATCGCCAAGGTAAAAACAGATAGCATTAATGACATTAGCTTCGAAATGATAAAATCAGGGATGGCATGGCATTATTCTTACTACGATAACACAAAGGTTTATGCTGAAGCTGAAAAAGCCGCACGAGCTGCAAAGAAAGGACTTTGGATTCTTCCCGATCCGGTGAATCCTTATTTATACCGTAAAAATAGATAAGTGAATTATTAAAAAGTGGAATCCTTTATTTCAAGCCTATATGCGCTATTGGTTATTGGGCTGATTTTTATTCGTTATATTCCAATGCTTTTTCTCCATTGTTCCATTTTCTTATCGGACTCCATTTTCTCTTGTTTTTCCCGTTCTTCCTCCTGTTGAATTTGCTCGATTATGAAAGAAATTTCATCACTTGTATATGCCATCGATTCTCTACTGTCCAGAGATTTATTAACTTTTTTTAATAATCTCTCTTTTCGTTTTTTAAATTCATCTTTATTGCCACAGCCATGTCTCGAAAAGTGAAATTTTTCATTCAATACGATATCGCAAATTTGTAAGGCTTGATTAATCTTTTTTTGTTTTTCGAGTCCTATGACTAGCCTCTTTTGAACATATCCAGTATTATGTCCATAAAGCATGGCTAGTCTTGCATGCTCTATGTGTTTGTTATACAACATTGGATTTTCATCTCTTACCTTGAAATATGCATCCATAAGATTGGCATGAACTCCGGTAGACTCAGGTGTCTCACTTAAAAGTTTTTCCCCTAATTCAATAGCTTCGTGATATTTTTTCTCGTAAATCAAGTCTCCAATTGAGCAATATGCTGAAATCTGAGACTCTGCAATAATGCTTACATTTGAAGGTATTTTATTTTTTACAACAGAAGATATATCGACCATAACTTCTGTTTTTTCTTGTGAATTTTCAGTTTTTGCTGAATTACTACCCAATAGTCTTTTTAATAAATTCATGCTTTTCGATTAAGGTCTGCTTGATTCAGATGCCTATGTTTTATTAATCCAAATATAGCGAATCTAATGGATTAGAATCTTTACAATCAGACTATTTGCTGCATGAGTATAGGTCTCCGTTGTCTTACTAGAGTTGAAAATTAAATATAAAACGGGTATTCCTTTATTTTTTTTAACAAATTTTCGAGGTCAGAGATAGAATTTATTTCGTAAGTTCATTTAACATCTTTGAAAATTTTTATTAAATCGCTTTCCGTTATTCTTTTGGTTTCTCCTTGGTACTCTATCGAGATTTTTAAATCGGATTTATCTTCTAAAAGCTCAATGTAGTTAACATCCAATGCCTTTGCAATTTCCTTAATTTTTCCTATTGTGGGATTTCCAGAAACAGAAGCATACAAGGCTTGATATGTAATCCCCATTCTTTTCGCAAGGTCTTGCATAGTTATTCTCTTCTCTTTACAAATTTCCTGTACTCGTAGCATAATATCAAAATATAATTTGACACAAAAATATGTAAAAATAAAGATATACCATAATATTTGTGATGAAAAAATAAAAGCATAGTTTGAAAAATATTTTATTTTTATTTGATAATTCAAAATATACCTTTATATTTGTCACCAGATAGTAAAGATATAATTTGAAAATTAAAACTACTAAAAAATGAAACGTAACGAATTATCAAAAATCATGAGGATGGAGGAATCAACTGTTGCATCTTCCACAATCACATCTAAAGAGCGTTCCAAAATGCGCTACATGAGCAAATGCACACGCGAAGAAGTTTTACCGTTGCTGAAAACCACGCGTGATGTAATTCTTTATGCTGCCACTTTCAAATTACAGACCGTGAAAGGAGGCGTGACATGTTAAATAAAGAAATTGACATCATCCACGACAAGTATGTTGCAACAATGGCACTTACGAACATCATTAGTAGCCTTGAACTATTAAAATCAACGGAATCCGTTTATAAAACAGATTACCGTGTATCGATGGTCTGTTTAATTGAAGAAACGGTATCCCGCTTGGTTTTTGGTTTAACCGACGATACTGAAACGGGCATCGGCGAAATATTACTCGACCACGCAAAGGCGATTATAGAACAATGCCAAACCGGTATGGATTTTGGCAAAACGGCAATAAAAGCATTAGCCAATGCCCAGTGCTACCTCATTGAAATTGAAAAAAAGGTCAAGGAGTCAAAAAACTGAAACGACTTTATATTTTAATTATAGAAACGTTTCGTTCCACGGAGTAGAAGCCTTGGAAAAAAGAATTTTAGCGGAAAGGATTAGGGCTGCCGTCTTCTACATTAGGCTCCCGAAACTTTACCGCTTTTTTTATTTCAATTTCAAAAAAAAAACTAACACAATGGAAAACTTAACAGTAAGCAATAAACAAACAATGAGTAGTCGCGATATTGCGGAATTGACAGGAAAGCCTCATAACGATTTAATGAAAGCAATTCGGGCAATGGAACCAGCTTGGAGAGAAATAGCTGGGGGAAATTTTTCCCTGAGTGAATATAAAGATTCAACAGGAAGAAAGTTACCATGTTATGACCTTACAAAAATAGAATGCCTCTATATTGGCACTAAGTTTAACGATGCAGCAAGAGCTAAGTTAATACTACGTTGGGAGGAACTTGAAAAACGTAACCAGTGCGGCTTGACCACGCCCAACCGCAAGCAGTTGGCACAATGGGTCATCGAGTTGGAGGAGCAGAACGAAAAGGCACAGCGAGAAATAAAGACCTTGGAACAAAAAACCGAACTTATGGACAGAGTTCTCGATGCAGACGAGAAGATAGATATAGGTCAGGCAGCTAAAATCCTTGAATTGCCATTTGGCAGGAATACGATGTTTAAGAAGTTGCGAGAAAAAGGTGTGTTCTTTAAAAACCGCAACGAGCCGAAACAAGAATACATAAAGCGTGGTTACTTCGTGCTTAAAGAAAAATTCATTGAGCGCAATCAACATGATGGTTTTGTAGTGGTAAAAGTATTGGTGACACAACGGGGATTAGAATACATAAGTCAGTTATTCAATGCCGTAACAAGCCAGAAGAAACTTGCTGTAATGCAATAGCCCCTCCTACTTCCTCTTTGTCCTTACAAAAAGTGTAAGTACCTTATATTTTACAGTAAAGTACATACATGTCGAATATTAAGTTTGATCCAAATAATTGCCGAATACACACCGAACGGAACGAACGAATAATCGAAAAATCATTACAAGATTGTGGTGCCGGTCGCTCGATTCTTATTGATAATGACGATATGATGATTGCCGGAGAGGGAGTTTACAAGCGGGCTCAAAAACTCGGCATTCCTGTTCGTGTTATAGAATCGGACGGAAAAGAACTTATTGCCGTTAAGCGAAAGGATTTAAGACAAGGTGACAAAAAGAGAAAAGACCTTGCTTTTGCAGACAACCACGCTTCCGATACTTCAATGTTTGACATGGATATTGTCTTAGAAGAGTTTTCCGCTGAAGAGTTGGAACTTTGGGAATTTGAAGTTGATGATGTAGAGTTAGGCTTATTGAATGATTTAACAGAAAATGAATTTATGAATAATGTAAAGTCAAGTTCTGAAACTTTTGATTTTACATTGACCCTGCCAAAGAAGAATAAAGAACAGGTTGACTTATATGTTAAGGAAAACACAAAAGCACCTCTTGTTGAACTACTTTTAAAATACATTGAAAATGCCTAAATGTGGAAGCCAAATAACAATCTGTGATTTACCTATAAGATTTGATACTTATAAGGGGTGTTCACACATGTGTTCATATTGCTTTGTTAAGCTTAAATATGACATTGCAAATATAGAAAGAGGAGAAGGAGCCGGAGCTTTATTGAACTTCATACAGGGCAAAAGAGATAATACTACAAATTGGTGTGATTTCAATATTCCAATACATTGGGGAGGGGTTTCCGACCCTTTTCAGCCAATAGAAAAAAGATACAAATATAGCCTTGAAGCTTTAAAAGTATTTGCAAAAACGCAATATCCGGTAGTAATTTCAACTAAAGGTAAATTAGCCGCAGAAGAGCCTTATTTATCATTGCTCAAAAAGTGCAACGTTGTTATGCAGTTTTCTTTATTAAGCCCTAAGTATGATAAATTAGAACAAGGAGCGCCGACTTTTGCCGAACGCATTGAGATGATACGGAAAGTTGCACCAAAAGTTAGGCGTGTTATTGTCCGTGCTCAGCCTTTTGTTTTTGAAGTAAAACAGGATATCTTAAAACAGATTCCACTTTATAAGGCGATTGGTGTTTATGGGATAACAATTGAGGGCTTGAAATACAAAAGAAAAAGACCCGGACTCGTTAAGATTGGTGGCGATTGGTGTTATCCTAAGAGCAAATTAATTCCGGCTTTTGAAAAAATAAAAAGTGTTTGCCATGATAACGGATTGAAATTTTATGCCGCAGAGAACAGGCTCCGGAACATGGGGGATGATTTATGTTGTTGTGGTATAGAGGGGCTAGAGGGATTTGTTCCTAATAAATACAATCTTAATCATTTTGTTTATGACAGGGAAAACTTCAAACCAACAGAAGCGGCGAAAAAGCCCGGTACCTCCATGTGCTTTAAGGCTGTTTCGCAAAACTCATCGTCAATCAATGTTTTTAAAACAAAGAGTCTTTGTAAAATGATGCAAGCGGCAACAAAAGACAAAGGCATGGTAGGGCAATTGATAAGTAAAAAATAACTAATTTAGACGGCTCAAATCAATGATTGCCGTCATTATGAAAACAACAATGAGTATTTACAGAGAGGTAATTGTAAAACGGTTAAACCGCAAAAAAGCAGAACTTGAACTTTCTCGAAAAGGTATTGAAATAGAAGCAACACCTACAGAAAAGCGTAAGTTTGTAGAACTAAAAGCTAAGGTAGAGGAGCTTGAAACCGTTATTGACATTGCTGACTCTCTGTGTGAAATAGAGGACGGCAACAATGGCAACTTACAGCAAAAAGATAGTTAAAAGAATCTGTGAACTAATTAGTAATGACAGCTTTACAGTAGTTGAGATTTGTGCCGACATTGGCATTGCCGAAAGCACATTTTACAAATGGTATGCCGAAAAAGTGGAGTTTTCGGAGGCTGTAGATGCCGCTCGGCAAAAATTCAACGAAAATCTGATTCCGGAAGCAAAAAAATCACTAAAAAAATTAATTACAGGTTACGTCGTCGTTGAAACTAAGACTGTAACTGCCGACACAGGTAAGAAGAATGAGGAAGATAAACCTATCGTAAAGGTAAAAGAACACACTAAAACGGAGAAGCATATTCAACCGAATTTTAATGCTGTTGCTTTTGCCCTTACCAATCAAGATTCTGAGAATTGGAAAAACAAACAAGATGTCAACGCCGATGTTACTGTCAATCAATTCTCCGACTTGATGAAGAAGGTCTCAGAGCGTCGAAAAAAAGCCAAGGGAGATAATCAAGAAGACACAACGTCGTCGTCAAGCCAATAAATCAGGATGTCACAAATTCCTCCTGAAATAGCCGATATTTGGATAGAGTGGCAAAATGACTGGAACCTTGCCGCGCGAGAACTGCTTGACGTTAATCTCGATAAAGAGCAACAGGCAATTCTTGAAGCTATTCAATATAATAAAATGGTTTCCGTTGTTTCTGGAACAGCAAGGGGTAAAGACTTCGTTTCCGCTGTTGCTTCTTATCTATTTATGCAATTAACACCTGTATTTGATGGAGAGGGAAACTTAATCGGAAACACTAAGGTGGCAATGACTGCACCGACAGGGAGACAGGTTTCTAATATCATGTATCCCGAAATAGTAAGACTTCACAATAGGGCGAAAAAGAATTTTCCAATAATGCCCGGACGATTAACAGGTAACGACATTCGTACGGATTACGAAGAATGGTTTTTAACAGGATTCAAAGCCGATGAACACAATCACGAGGCATGGTCAGGATTTCATGCAGTGAACACAATGTTTGCCGTTACAGAAGCCTCAGGGATAAGTGAGAATACATTTGCTGCTATTGAGGGCAACCTGCAGGGAAACTCTAAAATATTACTTGTATTCAACCCAAACCGCAGTGTTGGTTATGCTGCAAAATCTCAAAAGGCTGCACGTTGGAAAAAGTTTAGACTCGATGGACTAAACGCCCCTAATGTTGTACAAAAGAAAATTGTCATTCCCGGACAAGTAGATTATGAATGGGTAAAAGATAAGATAGATACGTGGTGCGAGCCAATGCAAAAAAGTAACATGGATATGTCGCGTGGTGATTTTGAATTTGAGGGAAAGTGTTACCGTCCCAATGATTGGTTCAGGATTAAAGTACGCGGCATGTTTCCCGAGGTTGGTGAAGATGTACTTATTCCGCTTCGATGGATCGAATTAGCACAAGAACGTTGGCAGGAGATTGAGGATAAAAGACTTCCTGTCAATCCTCGCGTTGGCGTTGATGTCGCAGGGATGGGGCGAGACAGTTCTGTTATTTGTAAAAGATATGACAACTATGTTGCTCGATTTATTCGACACCAATCAGGAGGAAAAGCCGACCACATGAAAGTAGCGGGAATGGTTGTAAATGCGATCCGTCCAAGTGGTGCAAAGGCATTTATAGACACTATCGGAGAGGGGGCTGGAACTTATAGCCGATTAGTCGAACTCGGCTATGTAAACAAGGTTATTTCGTGTAAATTTTCCGAAAGTGCTGAAAATCTCACAGATATTACTGGACAATTATATTTTATAAATATGAAAGCCTATCTGTATTGGGCGGTTAGAGACTGGCTGAACCCAGCTAATAATAACAATGCAGCACTGCCGCCTGATGATAAGTTGACAGAACAAATGACCGAGATAAAATGGGGATTTCTAAGCAACGGAAAAATCAAGATCGAGAAGAAAGAGGACTATATAAAAAGAACTGGCTTCTCGCCTGACGATTTCGATTCGCTCGCTAATACATTTTATCCGAATCAAAATATAGCCATGAATGATTTATCTGTACTTACCGGAATGTATTAATAAGCTATGAAAGAGAATTATCAGGAAATAATAAAAGGAGAGAATTACGAAAAGATTTTAGCTATGTTTGTCTTGAACAGACCTCCTTATTTGCGTGACACTTTCGAACATTCTAATCAACGAGCAAAACACGAGTATGAGGTTCGGCATCATGATGTGATGATAGATGACGACAAACACCGACCTGATAAGAAAGTGTTAGAACCGGTTATTAATGAAGTCACGGGCATGGCGGCGGTTGATGGAAAAGGAAATCCAAAAAAGAAAAGAGCGACACAGAAGGTAAACCGTGTACCAATTGCCCTACAGCAGGTAATTGTAGGGCGAAGAGTCGGTTTTATGTTGGGTAATCCAATTACTTACAATTCGAAATATGACGATAAAAATAAGAAAGAAAAGGCGGTCGTTGAATATGTCAGTATGATAGAAGAAAACGCCAAATGTCTATATAAGAATAAAGAGCTCGCTCGTCGTGTAATGTCAGAAATGGCATGTGCCGAGCTATGGTATCTGTCCCCAATAAGTGAAAATAGTTCCTTGGCACACCTTCCTAGTGATGCAGGAATTAAGAAACCTGCATTTGAATTGAAAATGAAAGTTCTATCACCGTGGCTACATGATGAACTATATCCTTTGTTTGATGATGTCGGAGATATGGTCGCTTTCGCACGAAAATATAAGACCTTCGAGGATTCAAACGAAATAGAACATTTCGATGTTTATTCTTCTGAGATGACGTATAAATACATCAATCGTGATGGATGGGGATTAGATGTCGAAGCCCTAAACGGTGGGCGCATTCCTAATTTATCGAAAAAAATTCCCATTATATTTCATTGGCAACCACAACCAGAATGGGCCAATGTGCAAAAGATGATAGAGCGCCTTGAAAAACTCCTTTCGAATCACGGAGACATGAATGATTATTTCGGTGAACCTATCCTTGCGATATTCGGGCAATTGGTTAATTCTATCCGAAAAGGAGAGTCCGGTAAAATAATGCAGCTATCGAAAGAGGCTAAGGCTTCTTTTTTGGCATTAGATTCTCCTCCCGAGTCCATTAAGATGGAGATAGATAATCTTGAAAAGTTTATCTACGCGCTGAGCCAAACGCCAAACATTTCGTTTCAAGAAATGAAATCACTTGGTGCCGGTGATATTTCTGGCTATGCTCTTGAATTACTATTCTTAGATGCTCACTTAGCTGTAAGAGTCAAAGAAGAAACTTTTGGCGTGTGTATTCAACGTCGTGTTAATCTATTAAAGTCATTCATTGGGAATGTATTAGACATATCTCTTTCAGAGGCTTCAAAAACAGTGAGAATGAATCCTGTATTTACCCCTTATTTACCTAAGAATATAAAGGAAATGTTGGCGATGACTGGCGGTGCTGTTAATGATAATATCCTTTCTCAGCAAACCGCGACCGAAATACTTGAAAGGGAGAAATACATACCTGATGCTGAAGAGGAATTCAAAAGATTAAAAAAAGAACAGCAGTCGGCAAACAAAAGCCTCCTTGGGGAGACGTCGACATTTGAAGAAACAAAAGAATGAGGATAATTCCGGTTAAATGTAGAATATACGAAGATTCAGACGACGGCATGCTGGGCGAAATGAATTTTACTCGTGAAACATTGTTTCTTGATGTTGACAAGGTAGGTTCTTTTCATGCCGGAAACGACGGGACAACAATTGTTTATCTCGACGGTGTTTCCCACGAAATCTGTATGAAGATAAACGACTTCGCAAGGTTGAAATTGTCTAATCATTCAACCCCTCCCGCTAAGGATAGATTCATAACAATGTTTAGCAACAACTAAAATGCCCGACCTATCATTCAATGAGAAACAGCATATTCAACGCCTTTTACAGCAGGAGGGAAGCATCAAATATATATTTGATGAGTTTGTTCGAAATTCCGGCAAACACTTGTCAAAATGGAAAAATACGGGCAAAAAGGACGTATGGAGCAGGAATAAGTCTATCGAGAAGAAGATAGAAAAAGAACTCGAAACCCTCCGTACTAAGCTAACCGCCAATATAGAATCCTATACGTCCGAAGCGTGGAATCGTTCGCATAAGAATGCCGATGAATTAGTGAATAATTTCATAGAGGGCTTAGCGATTAACGAAGTTGCCAAACAGGGAATGCTAAAACGGAATGAATCCGCATTAAAAAGTTTCCTTGCACGAAAAGTTGATGGTGCAACTATCTCTGGCCGGGTTTGGAAAATTGCCGACGGAGCAAAACAGAATATTGACTTTTACCTTCAAACAGGGTTTGCGGACGGTCGTTCAGCGAGCAAGATAAGTCAAGACATTAGGCAACTTTTGAAAAATCCCGAGAAACGATTTAGGCGAGTTCGAGATGAAAACGGCAAGTTGGTTTACTCTAAGCCAATGGCGGCTTATCACCCAGGTACTGGACAATATCGGAGCAGCTATAAGAATGCCCTCCGACTGGCCGCTACTAATACGAACGAAATATACAGACTAACAGATTGCGAACGTTGGTCGCAACTCTACTTTGTTTTAGGGTATCAAGTCAGGCGGTCGAAGTCGAATAGAGGATCTTGCGTTATTTGCGACCCCCTTGTAGGTAATTATCCAAAAGATTATGTTTTCAGAGGTTGGCATCCGTTCTGTATTTGCTTCGCCACGCCGATATTGATGGATCAAGAGGAGTTTATAGCACGATTAAATTCAGGGAATTTAACACATCCTAAAAACCAAATAAACGACATTCCGAAGAAAGCTAGAGAGTATTTTAATAAGAAAATAGCCGAAAAGAAAATAACGACAAAATCTTATCTCTTAAAAAATAATTCAAAATTCTTTGATGAGAAAATAAACGTAAGCAATGGCAGCTTAACAATAGTTAACGGAATAGACAAAGCGGCAAGCGACTTTCCTAATGTATTCAAATCCGCTAAGTGGTTCGCCTTGCAAGGATGTAATGTAGAAATCTTACCTAAGATACACCCCAAAGACAAAAGATATAAAGAAATATACGGTAGTCTGGTTGGAACGAGATACGAAGGGAAAAGTCCTGATTTATCAATAAATGGAGTGTTATACGAACACGAGGGCTTCATCTCTAAGAATCCCAAGAATGCTTTACGTAATATGCTGAAACATGGATTAAAGCAATCAAACTGTTTAATTATTGAAGATTGCGGGCATAGCATCTGGTACTATAAAAAAAGAATCGTCGATTATATGAATAATGGAAAGAATGTATCCGTAAAAGAAGTTTGGTTGCTAAAGGAAAGTGGAGAAATAGAATTGCTCTATAAAAAAGCAGAAGCCAGACAATAGAAATCATCTGACCCGCGGTCGCCGAATCCGTAGAATCGACACTACAAAGATATAAAAAATTCCTCACATTTTCCAAATCCCAAAAAAAACACGTTTCCCTTATATTTTAAGTGTAGAGATAATTAATAAAATATCATTACACATGAAAGAAGAATTGTTAAAACTTCTGGTTGCCAAATTTGTAGGCGTACCGGAAGCCATTCTCGAACGAATCGCTTCAAAGAAAGCTGTTTCTGTTACTGATAAAAGCCAGCTTCAATCCGTTGTTGACGGTATTGATTACGGTCAAATCGTACAGTCCGAGGTGGATGCTAGAGTCACAGATTCAAACAAAAAAGCAGTGCAGAATTACGAGAATAAGCACGGCTTGAAGGATGGTAAAAAAGCGGAAACACCAAGTCCCAACCCAACACCAACCCCTGCGCAAGGTGGTTTGACATTGGAGGACATAACAAAGGTTGTTAACGCAGCAGTTACTCCTTTAAAACAAGAAATTGAAGGTTATAAAACCGAGCAGTCTCGCTCTTCTTATCAAGAGAGAGTGAAAACGACTTTGGCAGACAAGAAAATTCCTGAAAGCTTTTGGAGTAAAAGGAGTATGCAAATCGAATCTGATGAGCAAATGGAGGCTTTTGTAAATGAAGTTGACGGAGACTGGACTGACTTCCGACAAGAGCAGATAAATGCAGGTGTAATGGTAGATATTCCTTCGGATCCCGGCGGTGAGCAAAACGAAACCGATTCATTGGTTAATCAAATCAATGAAGGAACTAAGGAAATTGTAGAACAACAAAAAAGTAATTAATCATGCCAGCAGGAATGAATTACAATTTAAATCCGATAGAGACAGACAAGGAGATATGGAATGTTGAAACCATATTCCGTCTTTCTGGAGGTTTTAATCTTGTAACAACAAATTTAACTAGCGGCAATCATTTGCCCGCAGGTACGCCATTGGCTGTTGATTTTTCAACACGCAAAGCAACGGCGGTCAAGAACGTAAAAGTTTACGAGGCAGCTACTGCAGAAGCAACAGAGTATAAGGTGGAAAAAAACTCTCTTGCCTATGTGGGAATGTTTCTCGGAAATGGAACTAAAGGAATGGAGGTTTCAGCGATTGACACTTCTAATGCCGATTATGATGTGATAACAGTTGAGGCAACATTGGGAGTTGCGGTTGCGATCGGTAAAATTCTTTTCGAGGCTTCGGCTTCGGGTGGAACTACTGTTAAAAACACCGCAAATGCTCTTAATTATGCCCGAACTAAAATCGAAAGTGGAGCAACCGTTTCTGTTGTCGGTAAGGTGTTTGAGATTTTTGAATCAGAACTGGAAGTCCCTGTTTCCGACAAGGACAAGGATAATCTTGGTGCAAGATTCTTATTTGTTTAACCCTTTAAAATTGAATTAAATCATGTTACTTACATTAGAAACACTATTTAACGATGCAAATGTCATCAAGGCAGTTATTGACAGGGTTATGCAAACCAAATTAGACGAAATCTATTGGAAAAAATACCTTGATTTCGAGCAAACCGCATCGCGTACGTTTAAAACCTATATTGGAACTGTAACAGGCGTTGTTGCCGGTTCTGTTATTGACCGCAACTCGGGAAAACCAATTCGTACTCGTAGGAGCCTGGGAACAGGTGTCGGAGAAGTTGCGTATTTGGGAGACAAATACCAAATGGATAATGACCGCTTAGATATGCTTCGTTCCTTGATTGACAAGTATAACATTGCTAAGACGTCAGATCAAAAAACCGCCCTGAATGCAATCATTGATTATATCACTGATGATTTACGTCAAACATTACTGGCACCTCACAAACGTATGGATGTTGTCATGGGGGCGTTGCGATCAACCGGAAAGGCTTCGGTTTCTGTATCTGACAATCCTAAGGGGATTGAACTATTGGATATTGAACTTCCAGTTAAGAGCTACACTCCGACTGCTTCTTGTCAAAGTAAATTTATCTCCTACATAAAAGGCATCATCAAAGAATTAATTCCTTCTATCGGCACGTTCGCGTTGATTGAAATGAGCAGGGCAACTTTTGATAGCTATGTGTTAGGGACTGATGAATTTAGCGCTAATTACAAGATGATTTTCGGATCAGGAGAATTAGCGAGTGCCGGAGGTTTGATTACTGACGATATGGCAAATAAGCTGTTTACCGGAATAGGGATGCCTCCTATTCGTATCGTTGAGGATTATGTTGAGATGCCTGACGGCTCTAACAAACAAATATTCGACGATAAGCGCGTTACCCTGCTTCCAAAAGAGAAGATAGGTAAAATGATGTGGCATGAGCCATATGAAATTACCGATCCAGTTCCTAATAAGACTTATACTCGTTCTGAGGGTGGTATGTATTTATCAAACTATAGAACCGATGAAGGTCGCTTCATGGAGTATGGCGCTGAGTGGATTCCGAACATCGCGAATCCGAATAAGATCGTCAATATTAATCTTGAAAATTTCAGTTAGGCGATGACCTACATTGAAGCCATAAGGGAAGATTTGCAGCCTTTTCCAGTCTCTTCGAAGATGATTACCCGTCGGGTTGAAAAAAAAGGATTAAAAGCCTCTGATGAGATAAGCGACGAAGATACTGCCTTGTTGATTGGGATTGAGATATTATCTAGGATGATTTCTCTTAGCTCTGTAAAAGAGGGAGGGGGCTCAAAATCATTTAATATAGCAGGTGCGAAACTTCTTCTTCGTCAGCTTTGCTCTGAGGTTGGAGTCAATATTACAAACTACTTAGATATTCCAACGGTAAAATTCTTATGAACGGTTACGTTAAATATAAGATTAAGACAGGGGGTGGAGGCAAAGACCCTAATACCGGAGCTGCCGTCCGCGCCACTTACACCTGGAGCGACTTCATAGAATGCAAGTACTGTGCCAATGAATCAAACTTCAAGGGCAGGTATGACGGCGGAACATTCAAGCAAGCATCTTATACGATAACAACCGAAGATATGGAATTTACTTCCACGTCGGTAAAGTTATTCAATAGTTCAGAAAGCGAAGTTTGCGAGAAAGAGGTTATCAGTCTTGAGGTTTTGGAAATGGTTCAGCGCGTGAAAATCGTAATCTAATGGGCATCAAAAAAACATCGGGGAATTTTGATAATTGGCTCAATACAAAGGTTAAGCAACTACGATTAGCCCTTATTAATATGATGTGTTACATGGGCGAAGAATGCGTAAAATACGCTCGCGAGCATGGAAACTATCAAGACAGAACGGGCAATTTAAGAAGCTCTATAGGCTATGTAATTTTGGATAACGGGAAAATAATAGTGCAGGGAGGCTTTGAAAAGACCTTGAAAGGTTCGGATGGACAGGCAAAAGGAAAAGCCTTTATTCAGGACTTAATTAGCAAGCATTCAAAGGGAATTGTCCTCATTGTAGTCGCAGGAATGGAGTATGCAGAATATGTTGAAGCGATGGAAAACTACGATGTAATTACGTCCTCGGAACTACTTGCAAAGCGCGAAATCCCGAAAATGTTACGACAATTGAAATTAGCGGCATAGAGATGAAACGGACAGGTGAAGAAATAGAACTAAAGGTCTTCCAGCTTATTAAAAGTAGCTCAATAGCTACAGAGATAAGCGGGAAAGTGTGCCGTAATGGTATGCGCCCTTATGGTTCAACGAAAGAGGATTGTGTTGTTTCATTTTTAACGGGATTGGACGGACAGATCCAAGATGGAGTTGTGAATATTAATGTTTTCGTTCCCGATATCGACAACGGAAGCGAACTGCTTGTAAAGGACGTAACGCGCTGTACAGAGATAGCCGGAATGATGCGAGACTTCACGGATTCTTTAACGTCTAGTGAATATTTGTTTTCGCTCGATGGAATGATAAAGACTTACAGGGTGGAGGATGTAGATGTTAACCAACACTTTGTCAACACAAGATTGAAATTCAAGTTATTAACAGATTAAACAATTAAACAATGGCAGTATTAACATGGGGAAAGCCCAAACTCGAAATAGCTCCGATTACAGATAGTGTTATCGGAGATTATACAGAGCTTGAAACCCCTGTCGAAAGCTCAACAAAGCTGACAACGACAAAGGGAAGTGCCTTGGAGGCTAAACAAGAGGGAGGTGCAGTTATAGATAAAAAATACAAGGCAAACTCTTATGCTCTTGAGTTTGAATTGTTTGCAAAAAGCGATTCAAGCAAACCTATTGCAGATACAAATGGCGTTATCTCGTCAATGTACGCAATCCGACTGACACCGGAAGATTCATCCTTAACAGGTTACTTGATGGCGAAATGTAATGTTTCGGTTGAAGACACTTGGGATGCAGATAACGGTGGAAAATGGAAGTACACATTCGAGGGATTATTGCCAACAGATGACAGTGCAATTTTGCAGGAATACACAGCATCTTAGGGTGAATAGTTTCATAATTGAGTTTAGTTAGATTGATTTTGGAAACGCTCTGAAACACGGGCGTTTCTTTTAAGATTTTCAAAAAAAGATGAATAAAACACTCGAATATTTTGTTTCGAAAGAGGTACTGCAAGAGCAGGAAGAAATCAAGGTCGGAGGGTTCACGTTTAATGCAGCTCCGGCAACGGTTGCTACAATGATATTAGTGTCGAGATATATCTCTCAATTACCTCAATTGAATATTGACAGTAAAAGTACAGACGTACTTAAAGAGGTGTTGGCGGCAGCTCCCGATTGTGAATGCTTGGGAGACATAGCTGCAATAATGATACTTGGAAGCAAGGACATCATCAAGCAAAAAAAAGTGCCTGTATTTCGCTTATTCGGGCGTGTAATTCTTTCAAAAGAAGTTGATTACGATTACACAAAAGAACTCGGTCGTAAACTCATTGACAACCTCGACCCGCAACATCTTAACGAGCTACTCGGAAAGCTGTTTGCACGGACAAAACCTGATTTTTTTTTCGGAACTATAATTTTCCTAAACGAGGTAAATCTTCTAAGAAAGACAAAAGGGGAAAAAACGACAGCATCTGGGCAGTCATCGGAGGAGTAGCGAAAGGCTATGACATATCGCCGGAAGATATTCTAAAAATGAGTTATGTCAATCTGATAATGTATAGCTCTGTCCTGCCAAGTTACGACGACGAAAAAGAGAGCGATAAAAACGACAATGAAGATGTGATTAATGCCGACGACCCGGCAAACCAAGAACGCATAAGGCGAGAATTATTCGGATAAAACATGAGCGGAGATTATTATAAAATAGGACTAGATGTAGCCGAATTAGAACGCAATTCGAGAAAAGCACAAAACAGCTTTAAAAATATCGGTAGTACGGCAACGGTAGAGGGGGCAAAAATTGACAATATGCTCCGAACTGTCGGTCGTGGCGTAGCTACTTATCTGACAGGTCGCGAGCTTATCCAATTTGGTAAACAAATAATTTCCGTTCGAGGCGAGTTCCAACAGCTCAGTATCGCCTTTGAGACAATGCTCGGCAGTAAGGAGAAAGCCGATGCGTTGATGCAACAGGCTGTTACTTTTGCCGCTAAAACTCCTTTTACCCTTACAGACGTAACAACAAACATCAAGCAGCTTATGGCGATGGGTGTCGAGACTGAAAATGTCATGGACACAATGAAGTCGTTAGGAGATGTTGCGGCAGGTGTTTCTGTTCCTATTTCCCGTGTTGCTATCAACTACGGACAGGTAATGACGATGGGTAAATTGCAGGGTCGAGAATTAAGGGACTTTGCAATGGCAGGTATTCCGTTGACCGATGAATTAGCTAAGAATCTTGGCAAAGCAAAAGAAGAAATACAAGGAATGATTTCAGCCGGACAAGTCAGTGCATCTGATGTTACGAAAGCATTTCAAACCATGTCCTCTGAGGGTGGTAAGTTCTACAATTTAATGGAGAAACAGAACTCTTCTGTTACTGGTCAGATTTCAAATCTTCAAGATAGGATAGAGGTAATGATGAACTCTATCGGAGAAGCAAATGAGGGGTTGATTTACAAGGGGATTTCTGGGGCTGCTAATTTAGTTGAGAACTATCAGGAGGTATTAAAAGTACTCAAAGTGCTTGTTGTTACTTACGGTAGCTATAAAGCTGTCTTGATAGCAGTTGCGGCTACGCAAGGATCTATGAAATTAGTTGAAAATATACGATTAATTTCTATGTTTAGAAAGGAACTTGGATTGGCCACTGCTGCCCAACAAGCCTTTAATCGTGCATCGAAAGCAAATATCTATGTTGCTGCAATTGCGGGAATAGTTGGTTTAATTACAGCTTTGTCTTCTTTTACTAAAAAAATAAAAACAACACAAGACCGCATTGATGAATTAAACTCCTCGATTGAGCAAATAGGGAAACAGCAAGAAATAAACGGCTTAATTGATAAATATGACAGCCTAAAGGACAAAACAGAACTCACTAAGGATGAACAGAAAGAGCTAAACAACACGATTAAAGAATTATCAACAATATTCCCATCTGTAATTAGCGAAGTTGACGAATATGGTAATGCGGTTGATTTGGTTCGGGAGAAACTAGAAAAAGCGAACGAAGAGCATTTTAAATATTTAAAAAACACAACCACTCAGCAATTATCCGAAAACCAGAAAGAGCTTAATAAATTAATAGCCGAAAGAGCTAAACTAGAAAAAGAAGTAAATACAGGTAGTGGTAAAAAACTTAAATTATTTGGAGGTGGGTTAAGCACGCAACAATATACTTATACTCAGACATACACGTTAAGCGAATCAGATAAAGCCAATAACATCAAGGAGATAGGCGAACTTGCAGGACATATTGATGATCTCCGGGCAAAAATAAAAGATGGGAAAGAAGCATTATCAGACCTTAAAAGCGTTTCAACCGATTTATCACTAAAGCCGTATGAAAGTTTATTCAAAGAAGTTGGCGAATATACAGAACGACAGCTTTACGATACCAAAACAAAACTCACTGGATTACTCGGTGCTGGATTTGGAAAAGAAGCCGAAACAAAAATAAAAAGGCAGATTGATGCCATTGCAGCGCAGCTTAATCTTCCAACGATAAAACAACAAATAAAAAAAACAGCAAAAGATTTAAAAGCTGCCCAGTTGAAATTGTCCGAAATGATGGCTCCCGACTCCAAGGCAACGGAGGAAAAAATAAAAGAGCAACAAGATAATATAAAAAACTTACAGAAAACCTATGATATCTTAACCGGAACATCAGGCAAGGAAAATGAAAAAACAATAAAAGCACAATCCGATCTCAATCAAAAGAAGATAGATGCTCAGAGTGCGCTAAACAAAGCAATCATTAATTTGATGAATGAGGGGATTGAGAAACAAAAAGCCCTCAGAAAACAAGCCTACAACGACCAACTAGCGGATATCGATAAGCAGGAACAAGATTACCTTGTTTCACTGAATAAGAAAAACGGCAAAAAGTCAACAGGCAAAGGTTACGCCACTTCGCTTTCTGATTATGTAAATAATAATACTGACGACACAGAATCAAGTGATTATTACAACAACCTGCAAGAACAAAGATTAGTAGCAGATCAACAATATGTCAAGGACTCAGAAAAGATAGAACAAGACGCGGCAACGAACCGTCAAAAAATTTGGCAACAAGCCACAGACGCTTTTCTTTCCGACATCGAAAAAGAGAAACAATCCATTAACGATAAATATGACGAATGGATTAAAGAAGCGACAGAGAACGGAGCGACACAGGCAGAGATTGATAAATTAAATGAGCAAAGAACAAAGGAATTAGTACAAGTTCAAAGCGAAGCTGCACTGAAATTATCTCCTCTTTATCAAAAAGCATTTGGCGATATTGAGAAATATGGAACAAAATCGCTAAAATCAATAAAAGAGAAATTAACAAACTTAATTGATTCCGCAGAACAATATACAGATTCAGACGGTACTATTAAATTTAGGGTTGAATTCGAAACGGGGAAACTCAATGAACAAGGAGAAGAAATAACCAAAACAGTTGATCTTACACAGGACGAGTTTACACAGTGGCAAGAACAATTAAATCAAATCACCAATGCCGTAAACTCCAACAATCCTTTTTCAGCCTTAAAGACAGCTTGGGAAGATTACAAGGATGCAAAACAAAAATATTCAGATGCTCTTGATTCTGAAGATGAATCATTAATCTCATCAGCAAAATCGGCACTATCTACGAAAAGTGGAGGACTGGTAGCAGCTGCACAAGCGGCAGCTGAATATGTGAGAGGGTTAGCAGCTAGCCTTGAAGAATTAGGGGAGGTTATCGGTGATGAAAATTTAGAAAACATTGGAAAATTCACAGAAACAGTTCTAAGTTTTTCTCTGAATCCGATTGAAAACATTACAAATAGTTACAAACTACTTACTGACGGAGCGAAAGAATATCGCGATGCAGTTAAAGATTATACCAATGAACTTATTGATTTGCAGCTTGAGTACAATGCTGTACTAAATGAGCAAATACGCACACAGAGCGAGGGAACAAGTATCTTTTATACCGATTACGTAGCTTCAATACAAGATGCTGCCGCTGCCGCACAAGATGCACTTGCAAATTTAAATGAATCATTGGACGGTTCATCCCTGGAAGATGTCCTCGCTGATTTAGACATAAAGACGGGAGTTAAGAAAAAGAAATTTCTAGGAATTACAACCGGAACATCTGATGTATATGAGGATTTAGAAGACGCTTGGGATAAACTGGATTTGTCTGGTGACTTCTCCGACTTAATTGATTCGGCGGGAAATCTTAATACAGAACTGGCGCAAACATTGGTTGATTCCGGCTTATTAGATGAAGAAAGTCAGACAGCCTTAGAATCCTTAATTGAATACCAGGAACAATACGATGCAGCAATCGAGGCAATAAATGATTCCCTGGAAAGTCTTGTCGGGACGTTGAGCGACGATTTGTATTCAGCTCTTAATGATGCTTGGCTTGACGGGACGGACAGCGCGGAAGCTTTCTTTGATGTTGTAAATGAGGGGCTAGAAAGTTTAGTTTCTCAGTTGATTTACACGACTGTATTTTCTGAACTATTTGATGATTTGCAAGATAGTTTATCCAATTCATTCACTACGCTATCTGGCGATGATCTAAACGAGGCACTGACGAGTATATTCTCCGATTTCTACACCAACGCTGAAAGCTTAGTGGAAGATTATGAGAACGCCATGGACTTGGCGAGCGATGCGGCAAGTTCGTCTGGTTTTGATTGGAGTTCAATATCAGATTCTGATAGAGATGCCGACACCGGAGCTTTTGAGAGCATGTCGCAAGATTCAGCCGATGCATTAAACGGCAGGTTTACAGCAATGCAAGCGTTGATGTATGAGACTAATAATAACGTCTCAACAATAACAGGCTTTACGGGCGAAATGAAAAGCAGTGTTGACATTTTACGAGAAAACTCCGGGGCAATTCTTGAACACCTTTCCGGCATACATGAAAACACAGATAATCTTCCTCTTATGCGGCAAGATATATCAGCTATGAAAACAAGCATAAGCGAATTATACACAAAAGGAGTAAAGATTAGAAACTAATGACAGGTGATCTATACATAGATAGTGTTGATGTTTACACTCGATTTGGTGTATTTCTTACCGAAGGCAGTTATAAATCAATTGTACAATGGGCGGCATTGAAAAAGCCCGAATACAACGACTGGCAAGAGGAAGATGGAATTGAAGTAGATTTATCCGACCCTGTACTCGACGCTCGCAATGTGACTATTAATTTCGGTTGCGTTGATGCTGATTATATAGGCGGTTTTATGGCATTATTACAAGATGGTGCTGCACATGAGTTCAACTTTACCAAGATAGATAAAACATACACTTTTCGGCTTGATTCTCAATCATCGAAGCAGTGTTTCTATCCACTTGAAAAATTCTCATTGAAATTCATTGAAGATATGCCCTTTGATGATTACGAGGAGTATGTCGAACCGGTTGATTTAAGCATCCCTACGCAAGGATATTCGATTGATGATGTTGATTTATCAGCGTATGGCATTCGTGTTCTTTCCGGTACATTCGACTCTGTGCTCAAATCGGCAGAAGTAAAGGAAAATCTAGTGACAAAATCAGACTATTCAAAGGGGCAGGAATATGACAATGAAGTGCTTTTTTTTAAAGAAAAAGATGTTGTTGTGAAAATGCTTCTTCATTGCAGTTTGACGAATTTCTGGAACAATTATAATGCATTGCTTTATATTTTAATACAACCGGATGAGCGTATATTTTATATAAAATGGAATTCATGTGAATATCCATTTTATTATAAAAAGTCGAAAGTTAATGAGCTCCTAATCATGGACGGTAACATTTGGTGTGAGTTTGATATTACGTTGTGCTTTACGTCATTCAGGAGAAGAGCCCCGGATATTTTATTTGCCCTTGAAGATGAAGCTATTGTTATTACAGAAGATGATGAAAATGCAATTGACTTAGATTATAGAAATGATGATTAATAAAATTAACAATGAGTCTGATTTAAGAATAGAAGTAACATTTTATGACGAAGAAGGATCTGCTATCGATATTCCAGATTATGATTTTGAATTTGAATATTATGTCTATACCAATAAATCTAAAATTGCGAAAAAGGTTGGATCGGTATTTACTAATTGTACTCCCGGTGAAGATGATTCGACGAAGCTGATAATTGCCTTTGATGCTCCAAATTTTGGAATAGGGAAATTAAAGTGCAAGAGAACGTTGTTTATTCCCGATGAGAATTTCAACGACGAAAATCGAAAGATAACAACAATAAAAGACGTTGCGATAATATGTTAGGTGTAATTGTTCAGGAAGAACCGATTGATAACTTCATTTTGGTGCAAGATGAAGTTATAGTAAATGTATATAATCTCCTAGCATTAGAAGATGGCTCTCTCCTAGCATTAGAAGATGGTTCAGTGGTTAATCTTAATAAAAGCTATCATAATGACAGAAATAATTAAAAAGAAGATAAGCGATGATTCTATAACCGAGCTTACTGATTTTTCAGGTGGATTTAAAGTGCTCGGAACTACTAACGACAATAAAAGCGCTAAAATTGATTTAAAGGTTATAGACGAATTCCAAAAAACTATCGAGCAAAATGCCTCTGATATCTCACAGCTTAAAGGTGAAGTTGGCGTTTCAGTTTCTTGGCAAATCGGTGAGGCTAATTATTTAACCGGCGGCTTTTCATATTCAGAATCTGGAAATAGGTTATTATCGTCCGCTATTGAAGCTTCTGAGATACAAGCCATCACTTGTGAAACACAATTTTATGTGTTGGGGTATACGAGCAGTTCACCTTCAACAGCAACTTTTGTTGCTAGTTATTCTTCTAATCCTTTTGTGACTTCTGCTGATATAGCTCAGTTTGTTGAGGACAATCCGACAATTATTTATATTGCGCTTGTGCTTGCCACCACAGATACCAGTATTGGAGATACTGTAGTTTTTACTTATACGAACGTTTCTGTAACGAGTCGCTTGAGTGCGGCCGAAGTAGATTTAGTAGCGAACGCTTCTAGTATTTCAGAGAATGCTTCTAGTATACTAACTAATACCTCCGCTATCGAGCAAAATGCCTCTGATATCTCACAGCTTAAAGGTGAAGTTGGCGTTTCAGTTTCTTGGCAAATCGGTGAGGCTAATTATTTAACCGGCGGCTTTTCATATTCAGAATCTGGAAATAGGTTATTATCGTCCGCTATTGAAGCTTCTGAGATACAAGCCATCACTTGTGAAACACAATTTTATGTGTTGGGGTATACGAGCAGTTCACCTTCAACAGCAACTTTTGTTGCTAGTTATTCTTCTAATCCTTTTGTGACTTCTGCTGATATAGCTCAGTTTGTTGAGGACAATCCGACAATTATTTATATTGCGCTTGTGCTTGCCACCACAGATACCAGTATTGGAGATACTGTAGTTTTTACTTATACGAACGTTTCTGTAACGAGTCGCTTGAGTGCGGCCGAAGTAGATTTAGTAGCGAACGCTTCTAGTATTTCAGAGAATGCTTCTAGTATACTAACTAATACCTCCGCTATCGAGCAAAATGCCTCTGATATCCTTTCCTTGCAAAAGGGAGATAACTATGGAAGTAGGACTATAGTGACGGTTAAAAAAGATGGTACCGGAAGTTTCTTGACATTAGTCGAGGCAGCTGAATATGCTTATTCGAACGCTTCTAGACAAAATTTGGTTGAGATTCAGGTGTATGATGACTTTAAAATTGAAACTGATGAGTATACCGCCGATGCATTTACTCACTTGTGTTTGTTGCCCGTTTATGACTACGTAAAAGTAATAGGTATGAATGGGAGACGAAAGTTATTCGCAGGGCTTCCTAACACAGGTTTTACTCAAACAGAGAGAGCTTTACGTCAGACATTATATATATGGCCGGGAGCTGTTGTAGAAGGTATTCATGCTGTAGCGAGCGGAACTCGGTATGCGGTTCACTTTGAAACAGGAGGTTCTAGTTCTTCATCGAGAATCAATAAAACAACAAAGCTAATTAATTGTATTTTTGAGCATTTGGGAGGAGAAGACGTAGCCGTCGAAGATAAGTGGTATCAACCTGATGCTTGGGGGTCTGGAATTAGTTCAGGAAATAAATTTGAATTTATTTCCTGTAAATTTGTATCACAAACTTTTCCTTTTCGGCAACATACCAATCATGATTTTGAAAACGCAACAAGAACAAAATTTATCTCATGTCAGTTTATTAACACAAAAGACAAAATAAGTACTTACAAGAATGGTGTGTCTTCAACGAATGGAGGTTGTTCTATTTATATAGATGAGCTGGGGAGTAAACAAAAAAGATATTTTGAATTTTATAATTGTAGTTTTAAGAGTATACGGTGTTCGTCATCGTTTTATAATAATACAAGTGTAGGAAAGGTATTGCCTGTTCCTGCAATTACCGGAGGGGGTAATACGCCTTTTTATTATAGAACGTATAAAAATGGAACTAGTATTAAAATTAGTTCTTTAACTACAGGAGAAGCATCTTCGGTCATCTTGGTGCAAGATGACGCCAATTTAATTGGAAACGTTGTTGAAATTTCAGGAAGTGTCGAGCTGGCTGGTTACCTTTACGGAGATGAAGAGTTAAATGATGAATTATCCTTAAATAGGATTAATACAAGGCTTGGAGATTGCTCAGCCGAGAATAAACTTTTAATTGTAAGTATTGATGGGGATGAGAGAACAGTTACCTTTAATGAAGATTTCACAGATCTAACAGTCGATTATTGTTTCACCTTTATCGAAACCCAATTGTCAAGTTGGGCTACGGTGTCTAAATATTATCACTACCCAAATTATTATCCCGAATTTAATGATGTTCTTTTTAATTTGAGAAATGAAACAGATTCACCAATCTTAAAAGGAGAGTTTGCCAGAATAGTAGATGGTAACAAATGTGTACCAGCTTCAGAAAATTACACCGGTGAGGTAATGATGGCTATTGAGGATGTTCCTGTTGGTGGATATGGTAGACTTATACGGAATTGTTATGTTGCTAATGATAATATTTTTCAACCACTTTATTTAAGCGCAACACCTGAGTTTTCCGAAGGTGATTTGTTTAGGATATCAAGCACATCGAGTTTGGTGAAATGTGGTACTGATGAAGAACAGTATGGTAATATTGTCGCAATTAGTGATGAATTATTATTCATTAAATAGTTTTTACTAATGAAATTATAATATGGTTATATATAACGCAGACGGCACGGAATTAGTAACGATTACGCCTGACGACAAATCGTATCGTTATCGGGAAATAATGGGAGAGTACGCTCTTACATTGTACTTCTCCTATGTGGGATATCTTGACATCCCAGTCGGCTGTTATGTGGAATTTCAGGGAGAAACATTCACGCTTCTTCAACCTCAAAATTTTCAAAAGAACGGTACTCGGAATTTTGAGTACACTCTTGTTTTAGAGGGAATGCCTGCTGTTTTGAAAAAGTATATGTTCCGAGACACAACATCTCGGAAGGTCAAATTCTCACTTACGGCAACGCCTGAGATGCACGTTCAGATGATTGTAGATAATCTGAACAACAGGGCAAATGAAAGTGGTTGGACGTTGGGAGAAGTCGTAGACACAACAGAAATAGCCCTCTCTTACTCTTCTAACACGCTGTGGGAGGCATTAGATAGTATCGCTTCGGAACTTGACACAGAATGGGAAGTGACAAGTGATAAAGTAATTAACCTTAAAAAAATTGGTTACAATAAAGACGCACCTTTAACGCTGAGTTATGGCAAGGGATGCGGATTCAGGCCTGAATTAAAACGTGAGAATTATTCGGATACCGAAAGAGCAATTGAAGTTTTGTACGTGCAAGGGGGTGAAGATAATATCGATTACTCCGAATATGGAAATCAATATTTGTTGCTTCCGAAATCTCAATCAATTGGCTTCGATGGTACTTATTTCGAAGATGAAGACGGTTATGGTGAATCAAAGGCACGCAAATACATAACCGATGAAGATGGCTTGTATGTTAAGCGGTCGGATAAGACATTGTCAACATACGAAGAGGGGGCGTTTGATGGCTCAGATTACTACCCGAGCCGTGTTGGTGCCATCTCTAGTGTTGATAGCGATGATATAGACGACAATGAATGTAGCTTTAATGATGACTCCATACCCGAAGACTTGGACTTTGAAGATTGCCTGATTAGCGGCGAAACTATGACCGTAATCTTCCAATCTGGAATGTTGACAGGAAAAGAATTCGAAGTTGATTATACGCATAGCTCCCGCAAATTTGCCTTAGTTGCACAGGAGATTGACGGAGTTCCTATGCCAAATGAGACATGGATTCCCGCCGTTGGGGATACTTATGCCGTGTTCGGGATTTCATTGCCCGATGCTTATGTATGCGATAATGACAGCAAAGAGGGCGCGAGTTGGGATATGCTCAGAGCCGGAGTCTCGTATCTGTACGAGAACGAAGACCCGAAATACACTTTTTCAGGAGAATTAGACCCTATTTACCTTAGAAATAATTGGGGAGAAATAGGCGGCAAGCTTGTTCTCGGAGGTTACATCAATCTTCCCGACGAACAATTTGAGCCGGACGGAATAGACATTCGAATTAAGAATATCAAAGATTATGTAAACAACTTTTATAATGTAGAAGTAGAACTTTCAAACATTACGCAATCAGGCAGTTTCAGCACGACAATCGGGAAAATAGATCAGAACGAAGTAACGACAGAAACAAAAAATAAAGAAACAATTCAATACGCCAAGCGGAGGTTTAGGGATGTTTTAGAAACTTCCGATCTATTGGCTGCTGCCTTTGATTATTATCAAGATGCAATAAGTCCTGTAACGGTTCAAACGATGCAATTAATCGTTGGGGATGAATCATTACAATTCCGCTTTGTTGATTGCACAGACGACCCTTCAAGTGTTGCGCATAATGTAACTTTTGCCGATAGTGTGTTGATTTCTCCGTCAGGGATAATCCAGCACATGACATTAGGAATATCTTCTCTTAGCTCGGAGCATTCTGTTGATGAATATATGTATTGGACAATGAGCGAATATAACAGCGCTGCATTGACCGAAACTGAAACGGCATACTACTTATATGCAAAATGCTCAAAGTCGGAAGAAACAGGCGTATTTCTGTTGTCCGAAACCGCTATCGGTATTGAAGATGTTGACGGCTATTATCACCTATTGGTAGGCATTTTAAATAGTGAAAACGAGGACGGCGAACGGTCGTATGTTGACATGTACGGCTATACAGAAGTATTACCCGGGAGAATAACGACAGAGAAAATAATCAGCTCAGACGGTGACAGCTATTTTGATATGGTAAACTCGGCGTTGAAACTCAATGACAAGCTTCAATATAATGTTGATGGAGACGGGAAACTGCTGTTACAAGGAACGCTTGTGCAAAGCTCTTCCGGTGATGTTTCGCAAATAGCATGTTTCCGTGGTGCTTACAGTAGCTCTATAACTTATTATGAGGGTGATTCTGTTACTTATAATGGCTCAACTTGGCAATATGTGTATAGCTCCGGAGCAAGCGGCAAAACTCCCGCAGAAGGCACATATTGGACTTGTATTGCAGCGGCAGGAACAGATGGCAACAATGGGGCAGACGGAACAGATGGGACAAACGGGAATGATGGCAGCGATGGTGCAGACGGCAGCAATGGTGATTACTACGAGTATAGATATAGGACGAACGGAAGCACAACTTCTGCACCAAGTTTGTCAACAACAAGTCGTACTCCGGCAAATTGGAGTACTTCAATGCCTACAGTATCGTCACTAACATATTTGTGGATGACAGTAGCACAAATTTCAGGTGATGACGATAGTTTGTTGACATCGTGGAGAACTCCCGTACGGGTAACGCCCTACGACGGGACAGATGGAACGGATGGACAGGATGGACAGGATGGCACTGACGGAGCAGATGGCGCAACTGGGCCATCTGCTGTTTACCAAGGAGTATATGACAGTGGTAAGACTTATTATGGAACATCTACAAGGGTTGATATTGTAAAATATTCAAGTGCGTATTATGTTGCCAGGGTTGATGCGGGGACATTCACAGCCCAAACGCCTACAAATACAAGTTATTGGAACAGTTTTGGGGCACAATTCGAGAGCGTTGCAACTGACTTGTTGTTCGCCGAATTGGCTTATATTGAAAACCTTGGGGTTAACTATCTTCGTACCGCATCTTCAGGGGCAAGAGTGGAAGTAAATAGAAATGGAGGCAATAATATAGAGATATATGATTCGGATGACTCAGAAGGGAGCCCTACAATGGAGATAACCGAAGCTAAAATACTTGTAGAACCTTCTGGAACCCGATTTTTGCGAATTAATAATACTACTTCTTGTCTTATGCAAATTCGTGCTGATGGTGTGAAAGGTATATATATATATACACAGGACACGACAGGTGTGGGTTTGCATATTGCGGCACAGACAGGAGGGAGTGCTATCCAAAGTTACGGCAATCATATTATCTCTGCGCGTAGCTCGGAACAGAATCAACTATTAGGAAACACATTAATTGAAGGGTTTGGAATAGGTTCTATGCGTACGTCATCTTCAAGTACTCTATATCTTGATTATAATGATACGTTTATTAATTACACGGGGACATCCAATAAATCAATCTACTTATGGGATTCTCCGACAACCGGGAAGATATATTTTATCCGGCGGCAAAAAAGTATAACACTAACGGTTCGTGGAAATGGGCATACAATTTATTATAGCAATAATGATTCTACCTCTTCTTATCAACTTCCAAATTCAGGGATGATTTATATGTTTGTTTTCGATGGAACGTATTGGAATTTAGGGGTATTGAACAGAAATTTATGATATGGCAACAATATATGGGAAAATAAAAGACAATGGACTACTTGCAATCAGGGAAGTGAAAGATAGGACAATTGTAGCGAATAAAGATGGGGAAAATGAGCAAACAATAACATCGGACGAACAAATCGAGGAGTTAATCGCAGACGGATGGAAACTTGCGGATGAACTTGAAATTCCCGATTGTGATGAAGAAAATTATACTATGCAAGCTACGCCCAAGGACACAGGAGACAAAATAGTATATGATTACGAAAAGGTTGTAGATGAAAGTGAAATAAAAGAAAAAATAGAGAATTACAAGCAAGGGCTATCTGATTCTGATTACAAAGTAATTAAGTGTTACGAGGCTTCATTGCTTGGTAAATCTCTTCCTTACGATATGGAAACATTGCATTCTGAGAGACAAGCAATTAGGGACGAAATCAACGAATTGGAATTATTGTTAAACCCGTAAAAGAATAGGACAATGTCGGAAAAATTAATAATTGTTATATGGATTCTCTTCGGTTTTTATTCTCTTGTTTTTCTATCAATCCTGGCCGACTTATGGGCGGGAGTAAGAAAAGCAAGATTAAGAGGGGAGTTAAGGACAAGCTACGGGCTACGAAGAACGGTAACAAAGCTTTCGAAGAGCTATAATGCTTTAGTCGCCCTCACCATAATAGACGCAATGCAAATGACAGGTATTTGGTATCTGATTACCTACAATGGATGCAGTTGCATCTACTTCCCTGTATTTACGTTTATTGGCGCGTTATTTATCGCCTTAATCGAATTAAAATCCATTTGTGAAAAAGCGGACGTAAAGAAAATTCGAGACGTAACAGAGTTATTAGGCAGTATCGTTCACGACAAGAAAGATGCTCGCAAAATCGCGGAAACAATCGCAAAGTATTTAACAGAAAAAAATAAAGAGAAAGATGCTTGATTTACACATTGTAACATATAATAAAAATGCGAAATATACGGAAAGTAAGTTATTCCGCATGAATGATAATGAAGAGTTATGCGATGTGCTCGAAGACACTATACGCGATGTGAACAGCAATGGGAAATTCGATAACGATGAAAAAAAAGTATACGGACAAACCGCAATTCCAGCTCCAACAAAAGAACAGGAGTACTACGAATTAGAAATTTATTTCTCCCCGAAATTTAAGAAAGAAGTTGTCCTTATAAAAGGCATTTCGAAATTTACAGGAGTCGAATTCCATTACGGAAGAACTGTCAAAAATTCAGCAGGTTGTCCGCTCGTTGGCAAGAAGATAAAACCGGGTGAATTACAAAACACCGGAATGACCGACAAACTTGTAAAGATGTTAAAGGATTACGGGGAAAAAGGAAGGCTTTACATAACAAGATAAAAATAAAATGGAAACAAAAACAACAATTTTTGAAAAAATCGGAAACTTTTTCAAAAAGCTTTTTAATCGTTCGGATCGGATTGATTTAGCCTTAAAGGTAACTAAGGCGTTAAAGTCATTTTCTGACACTGCCGCCGATGACATAATTATTTATGTATTAAATGTAGTCGCTCCGGCAACATCTACAGCAACAACGCTTGTCAAGAACTTTCTCGACAACGATCTCCCTATTCTTTTACAAGCTCTTGAATTGATGGACGTAAGCGATAACAACGCAAATACAGAAACAAATAAAGAAGCGGTTGTTATGGCCGCTAAAAAGATAGGAGAATGCGACGACAAGGCACTGTACTCACTTGTTGAGAAAGCCTTTAAGGATAAAAAACTTTCTCTTTCAGAAGCGAAAGAAATAATAGAAACTTTTAAAAATTAAAATTAAAAAAATGGGGACAACAACAGAAGAAAAAGGAATCTTCCTATCAAGCGAAGAAAAAGAATTGGCAAAATTTCTTGACGGATTAATAAATCTTTCTGATCTTATAAAGAAAAAATTCTTAGGTATCTTTAGTATCGGAAAATGGATGGAAAAAAATGATAGAGCCGCATGGAAGGCAATCATTGCGTGGATTGATGATTGTTATCTCGACGGAAAACTATCAGACACAACCATCGCCGCGATTAAAGACATGAAAAATTATGTCATTCAAAATGACATTGACGGATTTAATTCTTATCTCTCAACCTTTATCTCTCAAAGGGTAGAATTTTTAAATTCCGACACAGCAGAAGAGAGGACTATCCTAGGAGCTCTCACCACACTAAGCGGATTAACAGATAACATAACAAACAAAATCGTTGAAAAATTCAAAGAAAAAGTAGCTGAGGCAGAAAAAGAAGACGAGTAGTTTTTTTCATAGGTTTAGTTTATTGGTTTTAGCCCGTTATCATTTAGGTAGCGGGCTTTTGTAAGTAAATAACTTCCTGCCAATATTGAAATAGCCACCGCTAAAAACGAAAGCCTAACACTACTTTGCTCTTACTATTAATTTATTATTTTCCCACTTATATTCACGTTCTGGGATTACCTGCATTACATGGTGTTTATGTTCATTCATCTTATTATATTGCATTGCTTGATTCCCATCTTCAAAAGCCATTATTTCACCATCCTTGCCTTTTAACATTTCACCATCATCATCCAGTAAAACAAACTTAAAATTTAATTTTCCCATTTTAATTTTAGATTTAAACGTCCTATAATAAAGTACATAGCAAAGCGGGGGGCGCGTTCCGAGTTGCTAGGTCGCGGGCTTTTATTTAAATTCTCCGTCACTCATTCCTGCAAGCTTTCAATCAGTTCGTTGTATTCTTCAATCCATTCAACCTTTATCTTTAGTCCAGCATCATAATATCGTGCAATTGCTTCTCTTATGTCGTTCAGTCTTTTTACTTTATTGTTGCGCTCCCAAATGTCTTTGGGACACACACCAATTGGAGGTTTAATTTCTTGCCTTTTTTCTTTCATCTCTAATGATTCTAATATTTTATCTCCCATTATTTCCAAGTCTCATAAATTAAATCAATGGTATCGACTAAATCGCTGAACTTTGCATGCCCATTCCCTATTTTATCCCAAATATCCTCATTTGTACAATTATGAGACTTTGCCATAAAAGAAATAATAGGGATTCCCATTTGTGTTAATATGCATATATCTAACACCTTCACAATATCTGCTTCTTCGATGCTATGAACAGCCTCGGATAGCTTACTTTGGTCTACAGCAACCATCTTAGCTATGTAGTTGATTTTTGTTTCAAGTTCTTTCATAATTTTTTAATTATTATTTAAACCATACGCACCACATAACCTTTAGGATATTTTCCTAATCCTTTTGTTCTTCCTCTATCGTCTGTTATTCTGAAGCATGAATCAGAACGCTCTTTCCAATCTGCACTAACTCTTATTACCGTATATTCTTTTCCTGTCGTCAGGTACTTACTCGCAACTTTATCAAATATTATATTATCGCCTGCTTGTAAATCCTCCCAAGATGAATTACGCCTATCAATAGATAAATTTAATTGCTCGTGATAGGCTTCTACAATATCCAGTGCTTTTAAATATTCTTCTCGTGTAATCATAGCTACCTCTTTTGTATCATTCTCCCAAAGTTATCAAAAATTTCAGCACTCGCATTGCCATTCAAATAATCCACGCAGAGAACGGCTATGCTTCTACCCTCGACAGTTTTCAATTTATTAATGCCTTTTAATTGCTCACGATAGATTTCATTTACTTTTTCAACTTCCTTTTCTGTTTCGGGTCTGAAATATTCGTTTTTTTGGATTTTTGAGCCGATTAGTAAGTATTCTTACACAATCCATCAATCCTTCTTTTACGTGAAAATTCTTGCTCATATTAAGCTGTTTTATTTCGAGCAGCTTCTCAACTTTCTGCAAAGATTCTTGTACCTGTTCTGGCGTTGGAAATACCAACGGTTTTAGTTCGATTTGATTTGTCATTGTCTTATTTTGTTTAATTCCAATCATTACATCCGTACTATAAGCTCTTTATGAGTTAAGTCATAGAATAAGTTCTGTAGTTGATGAACGTATTTCATATGACTTGCAAAAGATTTCCCATAATGGAACAGCCACCCATCTTCCGTCGAATGCGTTTGCCCCCATTTCAATACTATACTATCTTTTACATAAAAGTCTTTTGTCTCTCCAATAAACCCAGCTCTTTTCAGCCAATCTTCGGTAAGTAAAATAGGCTTATAAATTTCGGGATGTCTAATTGCCACGCCCATGTCGTACACATCATCAATATTCCACATTTGGGTGTTTCTCAAAAGCGTATTTCCCAGTCGTAATTCTTTTATTTCCATCACTAATTTTATTTTTATTCTGTTTTATTTTTATACTCCGGTCTTTGCCCGTGAAAGATAGGACTTATATTTTTCCTAAACTCCTTATCTGTGTCCCAATAGTTCTGCACTGTCTTACAGGCATGCATTACGGTTGCATGATCCTTTCCGAAATATTCGCCGATTTCGGAATAACTCATTCGCCGATTTCTTAGTTTTAAAAAATGCCTCATTGCGGCCATGGCCACTTGTCTTATCTCCTTGTAGGGATTCTCTCTGTTTTTGTTGTTTTTAGTAACTTCCTCCCTTTCTTGCCCGTAAATACTGCAGGTGTTGTTAAAAATAATATTTTTTGTGAATCTCAATCCTGGTATCGCGTAGGGATTCATTCGAGTTCTTTCCCTTACCACCATTTCGGTATTCCTTTCTCTTTTATTAATTGATTTGTCAGTTTTCGGTACTTGTCGGACATTTCCCTATAAAACTGTTCATCATCACGCCCTAATTGTAGAGACAAAGCTCTTATTTCTTCTACTTTCTCCTGTCCGAGTTCCTGTATTAAGTTGCGTTCGAAGATCTCAGGTTCCCCCGACCTGTGATAATTGCATTTAACGCATTGGGGGCGCGCATCATGTTCGTGGAAACGAGTTGTCTTGAATCCTCTCCTGCGCCAATGCCCGTTTTGTATTTCGGCAATCTTCTTGTGTGTGCCACAGGTGTAGCACCGGCAAAACCACTCTCCATTGCTCCAAAACGCATATTTGCAACGTATGTATCGGGAAAACCATTCGTCGGCCCTATCCATAGCCTTTTGCCGAGGTGTTTTCCCTCTTTTCTTTTTGCCCGATTTCAAGCCGTTTTCAGAGCCTTTTTTGTCGCTCCCGAATGCTTGCCTTAGTTTATCCTTGTTTTGCTCGTTTAGGCATTGTGGACATACCCATATTGTCGAATTGGGTCGGCGGTACTTCTTGTAACCGTGCTTCTTGCAGATTGGAGCTTCTATTTTTACTTGTGTGATCATGTATTAAAATAGAGATTGTTGTTCGCTTCCGTCCGAAACAAAGTCCTTAGCGAATGTTTTTCGCATTTGACAAATACCGTCCTTATCTACTAATCCATTAAGTATATTTGTTGCTGTTTCGTTATTGACCGCCTCGTAGTTGTAGGTCATCTGAACCAAGGCTATAGGACACGCCTCTTTTCCATATTTGCACTTTGAGCATTGTGCGTCTAGTACTAAACCCTCTGTCGAATTACTAAAGTATGCCATGATTAAAATATTTCAGGAGTAAAAAATGAAAGCTTCCCCTTGATTCCAACAACTGGGGTTTTTAATGGAATAGGATTAGCTAAAATCCAATTATAAACAGGCACTTCTTCATTATACTCAATGCCATTTTTTTTCTTAACTTTTGTAACCGTGTGCTCTGCCCATATCGAAGCGTGATTTTGCACACAATCAACAATTTCGACACTACCTATTATTGTAGAATACAAATGATATTCACGTGAAGGAAATTGCACCCCTAGGGTCTCTCTTATTTGTTCGTCACTCATAAATGTATGTGGTGGCACATTCATTAGTTTCTTATAGTTGCTTGCATGAATTAAGATTCTTCTTTCTTTATGTTTTTCCGGTAACTTCCATGTGCGGTTCTCTATATCTTTAATTCCTGCACAAATTAACCACGCCCACGGCTGCCGGATAGAGAGGGCAGGGACTGTATCCCATTCACTTTCCATTATCACATATCCACATTTTTCGCAAAAATGAACATAAGCCCACCACGGCAATGTAGTGGTGTCTATTGTTGCAAGTTCAATCGCTCCACATTTGGGGCATTTAATGAATTGTTTCATTGTGTTTTCTTCTTTTTCATTCATTCATTAATTGCTCCCACTCCACTCTATGTCATCATCATCCATTCCACTATGCCACATGCTTTCACCAATGAATTTAATTGCATATGCTGGAAATTCACTTTCTGTACAGTCCCTTACTGCAATTTCATTGCCGACAAAGTCTGGAAAATCCTCTCCTTTGTATTTGTGTAGTCCGTATTTCATAATTTAAAATTTTTGGTATTTACCCGTATTGCCCATTTAAAAAACTTCGATTATACATTGTGCTAAATTTCCAACTCTCTGAAAAAATTGCTCTCTACTTTCTAATGCAGATTTCAACCTATCGCTATTATTTTTAGCATATCCTGAAATGCTACAATCCATTGTCGGGCTACTCTGAAAAATGCAATGAATCAAAAAACCTTCTTCTTTTAGAAATTCAGGAGTCCATGGTTTATTTTCCTCAATGTATTCAAGTTCACTATCGCACCATGTCAACCACTCATTTAATGGCTTACCGCATTGGCAACATATTTCAATACTTTCATGGTCTCCATCGTTGTCGTAATACACTTCTTCAACATGAGTGCCTTTCCCGTATTGATTTCTAATGTCAGCTTTTGTTTGTTTAATACATTTTTCATCATCACAACAATCAAATTCGCTTGAAACCTCTTCGCCTTTTACCTTAAAGTAATAAGTCCAGCGTGATATTTTTTTTTTGCTGAATGGTTCAATTTTTTCACGAGCCGATTCAATTAGCTTTTCAAATTCATCTGTAAATCTCGCACAATAATCCATTCCGTAAGTTTCTATTACTGGGTCTTTTAATGCTTTCATATTGTTGTATTTATTATTTTATCTATGGTACTTATAAGGACGTTCATGTCCTTTTCTACAATGTTTCTCTCGTGGAACGAAAGGAATATCAATTAATTTAGGTATCTCTATTTTTGTAGGCTGTATAATTTTATCGAAGTTGTCAATTTCGATAATTGGAATTTCATCAGCTTTTTCTACAAAAACGATATTATCGTGTCCTAACTGGTTTATTATTTCTCTTGCTGTTTGTGTGCCAGCTCCACACCCTACTACTAATACTTTCATTGTTCGTCCTCCATAAACATATCAGCCACCATATCAACAATATTTTCATCCTCTGCCTCTTCGCCTGTCCCCATAATGGCATCAGCTATTTTCTTTTTAAGTTGAATAATTTTCCATTTCTTTTCGTCCACGGTATTTTCCCCCTGCCAGTATCGAGCAGTTACAGGCTCTTTTTGCCCTGTGCGGTCTAATCTGCTTTCGCATTGCTGACAACCGGCATCATGCCATGGATATTCTATAAAGTCAATTTCAGAACATTGATGTTGTAGTCCGTCCGTTCCCGTACCTGCAGCACCTATTGAACAAATGGCAAGTGTTGCTTTGTAGTTGTGGCTAAAAGCATCGATAGCACGTTGTTTCTCGTTAGAATCTTGTCGTCCGGTAATGCAAACAGCTCTCGGAAACGCTTTCATTAGGGCATCTACGATTGAATGAAGAGAGCAGAATATTAGCAATTTCTTTCCCGATGTTTGAAAGTCTTTTATGTGTTCAATAATCGGTTTGATTTTCCCCTTGGCTGATATTTGAGCAAGAACGTTCATCTTTTGAAATGCCAAACCTCGCATTGATTTCTGTTTCTTCTTATCGAGAGATTTATACATTTTCAGATAACTAACTAAGTCCTTTTCCGCAAGTTCGTATTCTTTGCGATTTGTAATTTCGCACGTCATTAGCTGACGGCTCACGGGAGGTAAGTCTTTTTTCACCTCCGCTTTGGTTCTGCGAAAAAAACACGTTTGCCAAAGTTTAGCCCGAAGCTCTCGACCATTCGAGGCCTTGTTGGGCCCTGCACAATATTGTTTATTGAAAGCCCGAACGCCTCCGAAATCATTAAGCCGATCCATTATGCGAAGTTGTGAAGTAAGGTCAGTGTGGTTGTTCAATATAGGCGTTCCGGTAAGCTCGATTTTAAACTCCTTTCTTTCCGCAATACCGTTGGCAATACCGAGCGCAAATTTTGTTTGTTGGGATGATATGTCCTTGACCCTTTGTGATTCATCTATTACAACCGATTTAAAAAGGTCGATTGAGTTTTTAAATACAATATCGTTAAAGCCAAATTGTTTGCCTCGTTGCGTTCTAATGCCTCTGACGAAGTACTTCTTCAAGCTCTCGAAGTTGACAATTATAATGTCGTACAAATTCGACTTAACGTAAAATTCCCAACTGTCACGAACTTCGTTCGAAAGAACCAATGCTTTGCGATTCGCGAACTTCATCCATTCGCGCTGCCAATGTATCTTCACGCTCCCCGGGCAAATTACCAAACAAGGGAAAGCATTTGCAATATGTAACGTGCCTATTGTCTGGTAAGTCTTCCCAAGACCTGGATCATCCGCATTCATAAATCTTTTTAACTCCAATCCACGGGCAATACCGGTAGCCTGATAAGGCTTAGGTTCAAAATTCAACCCATGCGGCACGGTAAGTTCAGGCATCGGCGGGATATAAAACTGATTCGAAGTCGGGTCAATCTCTTTTTCCTTAACCCAACTTACTCGCTGAAATCGGCTAACAATCTCAGCTATCTGTTTTAACTCCGTTGATGATCCTTTTGGCACATTCCAAACCTTTAGTTTAGTGTCAAAATTTCGCCCCGGAATCTGCCTTATTAGTTTAACCATGCCAGGGTGGTATTTGAAACTTACCTGGTAATTGCCCGTATTTTGGAGAATGATTTGCATATCCCTAGCTTGCTACGCTCATTTCAACTTCCTGTTCTGCCTCTTCTGGAATGTCGAAATCGAATGACTGCTGAACGATCCCCCACTTACCGTTAAAATGTGCTTCAACTTCAAAATTACAAGCCTCAATATCCGATGATAATGAACCTCCAAACTTATAGTTTTCCTCGTCCTCAAATTTTGTAAACGGTGTGTTTAGGTTTAGGACTGTTCCGTTTTTAAGTAGTTTTTTACCCGTTAAAACCACTCCGGCGTTTTCATCGCTCCCGCTGATTGTATAGCCTGTTACTTCGTAATTTTCGATCTCTTCAACATCGAAATCGTAAACATTGCTCTCGTCAATGTGCAACGCCTCCGGCTGTTCGCAAACTACAACTAAATGAATCCTTAATCGCTTCATCGCTTCATCTAAGTCAATGTGCAGTGCTTGTGAGCTTTTCCGTACAACATCGTCCACTGTTTCAATGTCGTTGTCCTGTTCGTCTCTACCGTTAAAGGTAACTTCCATGTGCGCCTCCAATTGCTCATTTTTGAGGCTTACTTTTTTGATTGCCGTCCTTGTAATTTCCATTTTTATTTTTGTTAAAAATTAAAGTCTTAATTAAAGCAGGCAGCGATAAAACCACCTGCTTTGTTTTCCGTATTAGGGAACCTATCTACTCGTACGCTAAGAAATACGCTTCCTTGTCGTTGTACACCGACTTAGGCATACTTTCAGTTCCCTCTCTCTCTCTGTAGGTTTGTGATACCGGCAGGATTCGAACCTGCATGAATGTCCTTTCCCTTATTTTCGTGATTCAACCTACTCGATAGAGGGGAAGTCGTTATTCTCAGAAATATGCATCTTTCTGAGCGTCTACCAATTCCGCCACGGTATCAAATTCCGGTCATAGCCATTGTTTCTGCTTTTCAATTTCATTTTCTATATGGTCGAGGAATTGTTTTTCGTTCGCTTCCGGAATGTATATCCCGAAGTTTTTCGAACTCCAATTTCTGAACCTGTCAATACATATTGTCATTTCCTTTGTGTCAAGTGCTTCCGAACTTCGCCAATCAATCCTTACAACTCCTGTTTTGGGATTAACTCTTGTTGTTTTAAAGATGTCGGGATTGATTTCTTTCTTAAACACCTCCTGCTTGATATATTCAAGTGTTTCTCCGACTTCAAGGGCATAATAGGATAGAATTACGTGTAAATATTTACGCTGTGAATCGGTTCTTTTCTTACGAATTTGCCTTATTTCAAAGCGTTTTTTATTATTAATAAGCCAAATCAAATGCTCTTTGGCTTTGATTCTATCAACCTCTATTCCGCCGTTTAAAATCATTCCTCTACTTTCTTGTATTCAACGAACATTAGCACTGCAAAAGCAGCAACAACCACCGCAGCAAAAAGGCAATGCGTTTTCTTTTCAAAGACGTAGCCACATATTTCGACTATCGCCAGTATTGCGAAAACCACCGAAAAGGTGAGATTGTTGTATTTTATAAATGTGTTCATGATCGGATTTTCTAAAAAGGTGTTTTTCCAAAATTCAACTCCATTCCTGCATCTGCAACAAATACATTCTTTCCGGTAGCTGATTTAACCGCTTGCTTGAAATTTTCGGCGTGGCTGTTATTTTCGGACAGGTGGATAAGAACAATGTTATTTACTGCCGTTAAGTCATTCGCATCAAGCAACTGAATAGCCGTTTGCAGGCTCATGTGCGACGTTTCGATCCTTCGTTTGACCGTTGGATTAATTCGTCCCTGTTCGATGTTCTCTTGTAGTATATTTTCGTCGTAGTTACATTCAAGCAAAAGGTTATTCAGCCCCTTAAATGTGTACTCCGAATAATAGGTGTCCGTTAGAAATAAAACATTGCCACATTCCGCATGATTGATAAGGTACCCGAAAGGTTCGGCGGCATCATGTATAACATTAAAAGGGATTACTTTAAAATTGCCAATTGCCACCATGTTTCCGGCAATTAAGGTGTGCAACCTGTGTGAACGGGTAGCCTTAATCTTACTTGCCGTCCCCTCGGAACACAACACATCAATAGAATGGTTGAGAAATTCAGAGACATGTCCGGCGTGATCTCCATGCTCGTGAGTTACCAAACACCCGACAATGTCGTTTGTTTTGAAATTCATAGCCTTTTGAGCTTCCGAGAAGCGGACACCGGCTTCAAGGGCCAGTGTTTCTCCGCTTTCTGCAATCAATAAGTAACAATTCCCTCTACTTGAACTCCCCAGTATCTTTAGTTTCATTTTCTCCTGCCTTTGATTTATGAAGTAGGGTTAGCCAGATGTACGCGATAGTTGTTATTGCACCCACAAAAAGACTGAATCCTACAATAAAATAGATTAGTGGCATTGCCTTGTTATTTTAAAACCCCGGCCCTCCGGTCATTATGATTTCCACTTCGTGTTCCTTAGCAATCTCTTTAACCGTATTGTCATCTGTCAGGACTTCCGGAGTTACCCCGCAATCAACGATTAAGAACTTTTTGGCGTCCGCCATGGATGAAAATTTCATTTTTGTAAGTTTTGGTTTTTCTTCTTGTTTTTTAGATCCATCCTCAGGGATGGTAATTTCCTTTTTATTGGCTTTGTTCTCTTTCTTTTCTTCAGGGGGGACTTCTTCAAAAGAAACGTCCTGGATGTCTCTAATTTCATCCTCTGCCTTGATTCCCATGGAAAGCTCTGGGGCATAAGTCCGGGTCCAAAATGTTACGGTTCTATATTGCAACATAAGCCTTGGCATTGTCTGCCATTTACTGCCTTTTTTCCCATACCATCCCTCCTTGATTGCCATATCAATCGTTACAGGAATAGATTCAAGTAATTCATCAGAGCCTTTCTCTGTTGTGTATGCGACACAAGACCAGTTTTCTATATCTTTCCCTGCAAACTTTACGGTTCCAAGATTTTCCCATTTATATTTAATTGAATTGTATCGCCCACAACCATTTACCGTTGCTGTCAAGAATTTTGCGCTCCAAGCTGGTTGCCCGTAAACGATGTACATGTTTTGCATGACCATTAACGGACTTGCACCTATTCTTTGAGCTGTTTCAACTGCAATCATGCAGTTTGCAGTTGCTTTCTCCGCTCCGACCTCAGAAGTCTGGTACATTTTAGGCACGAGCTCCGAAGATGAAAACATTTTACAAACCCGTTGCATTACCGCAAATTGGTTACTGTCGAAGAAATTAAATTGAACTGGTGCTGTGTTTTGATGTACTGCTACTTGATTTTGATTTTCCATTTTATTTTTTGATTTATTTTATTTTGAAAATTGTGATTAAGCGATTCTTAGTGTTTTGTCCGGTTCTGACACATATAACTCAATGCGCTGCGCCGCTGTATCTGCGATATCGGTAATCCCTTCCGCATTGTCGATAAACATAGGTGCAATCTCTCCGTAATGTTTCGAAAGCACGTTTATTATCTCTATGCCGGAATTGATGCGAGCTGCATTGTTTGCATCTTGCCACGGCACGCCATTAATCAGAGTGTCGCAACATTCTACCAAGCCACCGTTTAACTGTGTGTCGAACAAGCGGAATTTAACACCGCCGAACAGTCCATTGATTCGAGTGTCGAGCATATCTATTTTGGTGCGGGTAAACTCTTCGATTGTGAACTCTGTTTGTTCGAGTTCTGACAGTTCAGCTGCATAGGTCTTTTCTTTTTCCAGTAGTTCGACTTTGCGCTTTTCAGATGCTTCGATTTGATCACGCAAAGCCAGCTCTTTTTTTAGCACGTCAAGATTAGATTCAAGCCCTGATTTTTCTTTTTTCAATTCCGTATTGTCCCCAAGTACAGGTTTTTCAATCTCAGGTTCTTTTTCAAAGGCTCCGAGTTGTTGTTTTAGGTTCTGATAATCAATATCATCATTAAGAATCGCCTGAACGGTTTTCAGATGTACGTTTTCCCATTCGCGCATAACCGCCTCGTGCTGTTCTATTTGCGCTTGGTAATTGGTAGATTCAATAACCTTAATCTTGTTGGCAAGTTCTTCCATACGTGGAGTAATGGCAGCACCTTGTTTGTTGATGTCTTTTAAAATAGCTGCTTTATCGTCATTGAAGTTTTGTGTCATTATTACCTTTTTAGCTTCAATGTCCCCAGCTTCAAAAGGTCGCTTGCAGGTTGGGCAAAGAAATTCATCGTCCGAAAATTTAATTTCCTTTTCGTTTTCTTCTATCCATGCCTGCCTTAGTAACTCCTGTTCTTTTGCATATTCGTTAATGCGGCCTTGCAGTCTTTTTATCTCTTCGGCATCTTCGCGACTTCTGTTGGTAACCTTTTCAATAGCTTTCTTGGCAGTTGAAATAGCATCTGTTTTTTCGTCAAGTTGTTGTTTGAACTTTTTACGCCCCTTAAATTCTTTATCTGAAATTTGAGATTTCAGCCTTTGAATCTCGGATTGTCGCTTCTGAATCTTATCGTAATATCTCTGTGAAACCTTAGAGACGTCCTGCAATTGTTCATCTATAGTGGCGATACTCTTTTTTACTGTTTCGATTTCAGCCTCTATTTTCTCCCAATTGTGAGCCACAGGCGTGTTATGTACCAATTCGTCGATACGGGCAGGGATAAGTTTCAATTCGTCCTTCAGTTTCTTTTTCTTCGCCGAAAGCTCCTTTTTATACTCATCGAGTGTTTTATCTCCGAGGGAGTCAATAAGAATGGAAAAATCTTCTCGTGTATCTGCAATTTCATTATCGCTAACATCTCCGGCAATGCCGGTAAGTATGTTTCTGCGATCCTGCCATTTTAGACTATTGAAGTAAAAAGGAGAGGTCAGTAGCTTAAATGTATATTCCAAGATAATATCGTCTACTTTCCTTTGGTATTCTCCTGCTTTCATAGGAACATCGTTCCAGAAGAAAATTGTTTCGTGTCCGGTAAGTTCCGGCTCACTGGTGCCTCGTTTCGTTACCCATTTCTCCTTTAGCACACGACGGAGTGTCATAATATCGCCGTTAATACTGAATGTCCCCTCTACCTCGTGTTCGATCTTGTGGATCACACGATTTTCATTGTCGAATGTTTTTACTGAAAAATCTTTTTTCCCCGTTGAATCCTTTCCGAAAAGCAACCATGTAAAAGCATCCACTAAGGTTGTTTTGCCTGTGGCGTTATCACCATAAATTCGAGTAGTTCCGTTAGTTTCGAACTCGAAGTTTTTTAAGCCCTTGAAGTTTTTTAGAGCTAGTCTTTTTAGTTGTACTTCTTTCATTTTTATGAGATTTTGTTGTTTGTTGATTTATTGTCCCTTCGTATTCTATAATTTGTTTTAGTCTATTTGCCGGAATTATATTTTGATAATCCAACATCCTTTGTGCGGTTTCCAATTCTGAGCGTTTGTAGTAAAATTTCCGGATTGTTTGATTTCCCGTAGGGTAGCCGACAATCCATCGTTTACTGCGCCACTCGTTTACCTGTCTTTTGCCATGAGTATCCCATGCTTGGCGTTCCGTAACTCTCTCGTCGAGCACCCCGAGCTCCTTTGAGAGATTGATGACGCCTACCTGTATGCCAATCGCAAAGGCTCTTTCGGTAACTATCTGTAAAGTTTCTTCGTCAATCATTTTGCACTGTTATTTATATTGTAGAGAAAAGCGAATCAGTATGTCTGTTAACACCTCTGCAACGTCATGCAGGGCTTGTGCTTTTATGATTTCTGATTAATTATATTTGTAGTTGCTTTGCATGTCGAGAATTGTGTTCCAGCGAACACGTTTCATTTCTTTCTGTATTTCGGTACGTGTTAACCACTGCATGTTTAAGTGGCACTCGTAAGAGTTAAGGTAGGCTTGAACTCCGTTGTCTTCAATGAATTGTTTCTTTGCTACGAATAACTCTTTGTTGTTATCCGGCATCGGTGCTGCAATTGTTGTAATCATAATGAGTTTTGGTTTTTTGATTTAATCTATGAACAGGTTTGCTTTTTTAGCGTATTGAAAGAATTCGGCTAAAGAATGCACATCTGCTTTTTTAAAAAACATTGCGTTTGTGAGTTCTTATCGTGTCTTGTGAAATACATAAGCTATCAGCGATTGATTCTTCGTTGTGCCCGGTGAAATACAACCGCATTATTTCGAGTTCTCTCTCCGATAGTTTGCTGTTGAATTTCGGCTTGCAAACAATGCCCTCTAGCGGACAATCGCCACCACGAAGAGGACAGCTTACTATTTCAAGGTGCAGGTTCCCCAACTGGTCGATGTCGAGAATGCCGTCATAGTTCCCAAGGTTGCACTTTATCCATTGGCGGACGATACGAAACTCATATAGTCTTACATTGTAGCGAAGCTTTGCAAACTTCCTTGAAAGACATTCTACTGATTCAGGCCATAGTCCCGAAATAAGAGCATAGAATGCACAGATAAATTCCCTGTCATTCTCTGTCATTATGTGAGAACCGCTCTCTCCGTGAATCATAACATCGCCGGAGAAGGTTTTTTGAAACTCCTTATTTCTTAGTATTCTTGACATACCGTTTCAGGGAATAAGGTTTCAACGTCTGAATTGAGAAAGCGGGCAATAGCTTCTTTTGTTAGTTTTTTGGGAATTGCAGTGCCGTAAGCCCAACGTCTAACACTATTAAAGTGTACGTCCGTTTCTTCGGCTACCGCCATTAAAAAGCTATCTAACTCGGTTGGGGTATCGACTCCCTTTTCTCTTTTTTCTGTTGATTTTAGAGATTCATAATACTCTGTAAAGGGTAAATTCTTTGGATTTTTCCAAGTTTGTTTGTTTACGTTTTGTGTATTCATTATATTTGGATTGAAAATTATTGTAATAAAAAGGCGAAGCGTTCGTCAGATTGCCGTCGTGGAGCGCTTCTGCCTTTATTGCAACTGTGGAATTTTAAAGAACGCCGAAAAGAAATTGTTGCTTTTATTTCCTTTTCGTGGTGTAAAGATACAAAGAAAGTTTGTATCATACAAAGACAGATACAATTTTTCTTTACACTCCGAAAAGAAAAACTTACAGTCATTTGATTTTTAGATATTTACCAATACAAATAAAATACAAGTTTTATTTTGATTAAAGAACAAACAAATAGATTAAAAGAAATATATAGGTATCTTTTAGGGAAAGGATATTTCAGCACTCAAAAGGAATTTGCAGGGCTGATAGATTATGATCCTGCAACGGTAAATCAAGCACTCAAGGGGAATCCAAAGCAATTGACTAATAATTTCCTATTGAGGGTTTCTCGAAGATTCCCGGAAATATCATCGAATTGGTTAATAGATGGGGTTGACGACATGCTCAATCCTGTTGTTAATACCCAGTCGGGCACGGAAAACGTCAACATTGGAACATTCGGAGGAGGGGAAGTAAATGACACCCAGGTAAAATACGGCAAGGTTTCAGACTCTGTAGAAAAGCTCGAAAGATCGATCCATGTGCTCGAAGCTATGGTGCGCGAAAAGGACAATATAATTCGCGAGAAGGATAATATAATTAAAGAACTAAAAAGACAAATTGAAGAATTAAAAAAGGACAAGCAGTTCCTTCAAGACATGATTAAAAACAAATAAGATTAAACTAAAAACCAAACCCCGTTATGAGTACAGTATTTGACCAAAAAGGTCAACACAACCTAAACATTCAGATTGTCAGCGGCGAGAGTTTACAGATGAACTCCGCCGACATAAGAAAATTAGTAGGAAAACAAAAGGATGAAAATAAGGGAAGAATTGAGAACTCGCATACAGGAGAGCGAGATGAGCCACGGCGAATTGTCGAGGCTAGCGGGAGTGAGTGAGGATAAAATTAAGCATTTTCTTGAAACGGGAGAAGGTCTAAGTATCGAAGAACTTGAAGAAATTGCATACGCTATTGACTATGAATTATCTGATAATAAAAGCTATGTATCTCAAGCAGGAACAGGAAATGTTAACATACAAATCGTGAACTTCGGCGACCAAGGAGAGCAGATGATAGAAGCAATATCTAACTTGATAGCTAAAAATAAACCGAAAATTCCTTGATGAAAAAATTGTAAAAAACAATTAATCATGAAACAAATTCTACTTTTTACCATATTGCTTATCCTTATTGTTGGTTGTTCGAAAGAAAATGAAGATGAGCCCCCGGTGTCTTTAGATGATAACTTAGTTGAGAAAATATATGAAGAAACAGGATGTTACCCGAGAGGAGTCGATAGTATCAGTGATGTAAAACTATTTGTAGATACTGTAAGCAGCTCTCGATACTTGTACGGCTCGAAGAAAATGAATAATAAACCCAGCTTCTGGGTGTCGAAATTTACATCTTCTGGAGATTGTACATGGGATGTTGTTAAGAGCGATGGCATACATGACAGTCATGCGTATAATCCTGTGCTTCTTGCTAATGGTAATATTTTAATTGCCAATGTGAAGATGGAGAATGAATCCTTGTCAATAGCAACTATCCCTGAAATTATTTTGCCATCGGATAGTATTTTAAAGACAGTGGCAGTTCCGGAAGGCTACATTTATTCGGATGTTGTATGTTTTGAAAAATTCTTTTTTTGCACGATTAGCCAGCAGGAACTAGATTCTAATCCAAATGCTATTGATTACAGCACGCAAATATCAAATGATGGAGAGTTGTTGAAGTATGGGCCTGAGTTGAATATACCAGAAGAGAATGATAATATTATATGGAAAAATAATGATTCTTTTGTGGTTGTTGATACTTCATTCGTTAGAAAAGGCAATGTATTGGTTAATTCAGGAGAAAGCTGGGTGTATAATTTGTCCTTGCCAGAACATGATAGATGCACAATAGATGTAAATTTTAATTTAGATAGCATAATTGTTGATTATGCCTTGTTCGTTGAAGGAGAGGAGAGGAATCTTTATTATAAATTGTCATATGACAATGGTACTCTCCTGGCTCTCGATGGGAAAGGTAATTTCCCTGTCGAAGGCATTTCAATAGAGGGTATTTATTTAAATAATATTTCCGAATCGAAATTCCCTTGCGACTACAATAACTTAGAGCTATCGCAAGAAGATTGTTTGAAAATGAAAATTTCATTTACCCCTTCGTATGCTGCCAATAAAAATCTGATATGGGACAGCTCAGACACAAATTTAGCCACAGTTGACAATGATGGTGTGTTTACAATTACCTCAGACATGGCTAAAAAAGGGTCTGTAGAAATTACTGCAAAATCGGAAGATGGAGGATATACAGCAACATCAAAGATTGATGTTGACGATGTTTTTTTTAAAGCGCATGGGGCTAGCTGGACACAAACAGGGACTTCAAATACTGTTTCATTTATTTCAAAAATAACCACATCAATGAATAAAAATATTTTCATTGGCAGTGTTATTTTAGTTGATGAAAATAATAATAGAATTGAAGTTGTCTCTTATGAGACAATTTCTGGTCACTCTATAACTTTTACTTCTTCTCCGGTCGTAGTAACAACATCAGAATCCCTGCAAAGTGTTGTGTCTAAGTGGAAATTTATATATACCTATAGAATTACAGGACAAACAGATTATTCTACAGAAGAAGTTAATATTAATGCTGGACTTTGGAGTTATAATATTTGATTAACAAATTATGATACCCGACTTCACCCTACAAATAACATTCAGGAAATCACACTCGAAGTTTTACAGCGAGGTAATATCCTTGTGTAAGATATTCAAAGATTTCAAAAAGGGAGATGTCAATATACTGAATACAAACAGGGATGAAGTTTACGCTCATTGGGGAGAATTTAATCTCATATTCTGGAAAACGGTAGACTGGAGAGGCGCGACATTGGCGTATAACGGGAATGTTTTCGGCGACCATTCGGATAAGACAAGGATTTTTTATGCAGTACAGGATAATCGGTTAAACCACCTTTGTTCCGTGATTAACGATATTCAAAAATTAGGCAAAGGGGTAAAGCCTATCGACGCGCTTAGTATGTACGAAGTAATGAATTAATCTCAATAAATAATGAATAAGGAAATAAAGAAGTTAAATCGCTAATAAAGCATGATTTACCAAAGAGACCGGATAACTCTACTGACGAATCCTAGTATAGTTCCATAATTTAGAACAACAATCAATAGCGCGATGGTTAATGACAGCACAATAGACACAAATTCTTTGATATCTGTAAAGAAATAAAGAGGAAAATAAATCAAGCCGTAATAAAAACTTAAGCCTAGCAAGAAACTTCCCAGAAGTAAGATATATGCAATTCTCTTTTTCATGACGTTTCAAAGTAAGAAAATAAATACGGTATTTCATTAAATAATACGTTAAAATATAAAAAAAGATTACACAATATTATGACAACAGACAAAGACATAATGATTGCATCCCTGCGTAATGAATTGCAAAATGCCTATAAAAAAATATCGGCAATGGAGCAGGAAATTGCGGTACTGAATTACGACAACGACCGCCTAAAAGGGCGTTTGGAGCAGTTGAAAAAATAGTGCATTCTTTGAAATATCTTTGAAATCAAAAACAACAATATCGCAACTCTCTGAAAAACAAACGAATATAACGGCAAGGCAACTGCCTTCTAAGCAGTAGGTCATGGGTTCGAATCCCGTCCGGGGTACTGACAGACAAACCAAATTTAGTTAAAAGCACTTAAAATCAATGATTTAAGTGCTTTTTTATTTTGGCGAAAAACAAAAAAGGTCACTTTTAGTCAACTTTGAAGGGACTATTTGGTGACCTATGTGTTAAAAAGGATAAAAAGGGTCACCAAAACTTCATAACTCTTTGAAATGGTTAGTACATACATCTATTAAAACCACTTATGTTTATGCAAAGATTGTTGACGAAAAAATATCAAAGGGTATGAAGAAATTGAGAGCAACCTTATAAATAAACCTTTTTTTATAATTTTGTCAGGTCATGTGCAACAAACCCGAAATAAATAAGGAAAAAAATAAAGACTATTTTCTCTGGAGGAGATTTATCAACGGAGACAATAAGGCTTTTTTTTTCTATTTACGATCAATATTTCGATGCACTTTACGGTTATGGGGTACACTTTTCTAAAGATAAAGATTTAATCAAAGATTGCATTCATGATCTTTTTCTAGACCTGTACAAATACAGGGAACGTCTTTCTGAAACCGATAATATTAGTTTTTATTTATGCCGTTCGTTAAGGAGGCTTCTTTATAAAGAACAAAGCAAAAGGATCTCCGTTTTACCCAACGATAAAATATTACTGCAAAACGATATTCCTGTTATGGCTTTTGAGGATACAATAATTGAATCTGAGACTAAAAATGGGAATCATGAAATTTTGACAGAGGCGATGAAGGAATTGTCGGACAAGCAACGTGAAGGGCTTTCCCTGAAATTTGAACAAAACTTTTCATATAAAGAAATTGCAAATATTTTAGGTATTTCTGTTGAGTCCGCTCGCACCAATATCTACCGTGCCCTAAAAGACCTCCGGAAGGTGCTTAAAAAGAAAGGTGTTTCCACATTTATCTTGATCCTCCTTTTCCGTGATAAATAATTTCAAATTGGCTTAAATATAATCCCTTATAAGGACAAAATAAAAAACTCATTTTTTTTGTCTATGTTTTGCTTTTTTTGTCTTTCTATAAACATAGGATAGATATAAATGAGTAGGAAGGACAAAATAAAAGCGCACGATATTTTATCCGATGAGGATTTTTCGAAAGAATCATTAACGGATAAAACCGGGAATATTGAAGAGGACGAAATACAGATAGCACGTATTATTTATACATATTTATTGTCTCAAAAAGCAGCTCCACAAGACGAGGAGAAAGAGCAAACCAGAAAAAAAATAAAGCTGTCCGTTCATAAAATCCATCAAAAAAACAGATATAATATAACAAGATGGGCTGTTGCAGCTTCCATTTTATTAGCTGCTTTTTGTGTTTGGCTTTTTCAGTATAATTTTAGTAAAACAGCAGAGATTGCAGAATTTGCACAGACTTTAAATAATGTAAAACCTGACAGCGTCACGAACTTATTTTTACAGGATGGGCGCAAGGTACTGATATCCCAAAAAGAGTCTAAGATTGCTTATGACAAAAAAGGAGAGAACATTGTTATCGATTCAGCCCAAACGGTTTATCAACAAATTGTAGCGGAAGGTCCAGTTTTTAATACATTGGTTGTCCCTTACGGGAAAAGGACACAGATAACTTTATCCGACGGTTCTAAAGTTTGGTTAAATTCTGGGTCGAAATTGGTATATCCGGCAAATATGAAAGAGAAAAGGAATGTTTATATTGAAGGGGAAGCTATTCTTGAAGTTACGCATTCAGAACAGTGCCCCTTCTTCGTAGTTACTAAAAATTTTGGGATCAAGGTGCTTGGTACCGTGTTCAACGTAAGTGCTTATCCTGACGATAATGTTTCCAGCGCAGTTCTGGAAAGAGGGAAAATAGAACTTGTTGCTACAGGTAAAAATATGTTTAATAAAGAAAAACTGACTCTTCTCCCCGGCACCATGGCTGTTTTCAATTCAAACGAAAAAGTATTTAATCAACAAGAGGTCGATATCAGGGATTATATGTCTTGGCGTGATGGGTATTTTATTTTCAAAGATGAACCCCTAACAAATATCATAAAAAAGTTGGAGAGGTATTACAATATCGAAATAGTCATACAAGGTGAAAACCTGGGAAAAGAAGAATTTTCAGGAAACCTGAATTTTAAAAATACCCCGGAAGAGGTTTTAAAAGTTATTGCTGAAACTACACCATTTTTACTTAGATATGAAAACCAAAAATTAATTATTAACCTAAACTAACCTTGCCTATGTAAAGATCACGTTTTTTGTTTTTAACAAAAAAGCTTGCAGATGTTGGTCCCATCTGCAAGCCAGAACATTAATTAACATCGTTTAAAAGCGATATTTATTAAATTAAAATCAAACAAATTTATGAAAAAAAGTAAAACGGGATACCTTGTTTTTCTTAAACGACTAACGGGTACACATTTTTTTAAAGTAATGAGGGTAACAGTTTTTCTCATACTAATAGGAATAAGTAGCGTTTTTGCCAGTTTAACTTATTCACAAGCTACGAAATTCACCTTAAATTTAAGGGATGTTTCTCTTGAACAACTTTTTGAAGAAATCCAAAATCAGAGTGAGTTTAATATCTTCTACAAAAATAGCCAAGTAAACAAGAACAGAATGGTTGATATTACGGTGAGTAATGCTTCTATTGAAGATATCCTGGCACAGGCATTGGAGGGATGCGGCTAGATTTCAAAGTTGTTGATCGGCAAATAGTTATTTTTCCAGGACAGAATCCTAAAGAAGTAATAATTAAAGTACCAGGCATTGAGCAAGTTCAGCAAAAGGGCATTTCTGGGAAAGTTACCGATCCTTACGGTTCTCCTCTTCCAGGTGTGACTGTTGTTGTGAAAGGGACCTCGCAGGGAACTGTTACCGATGCCGATGGCAACTATACCATCAAGGATATAACGCAGGACGACATTTTAATATTTTCGTTTGTTGGGATGAAGGCCCAAGAAGTTTTGGTTGCAGGGAGATCTTCTATTGATATTGAGATGGAGGAAGATGCAATTGGGATTGAGGAAGTTGTTGCAATTGGTTACGGTACTATAAAAAAGTCAGATTTAACAGGAGCTGTTTCAGCAGTTCAGGGAGAGGGAATTGCACAAAGAAATACAGTAAAAGTTTCGCAGGCATTACAAGGAACAATGCCTGGTGTTATGGTAACCCGTTCAAACGGAGCAGCAGATGCTTCTTCAACAATTAGAATCCGGGGGGTCACCACTATTGGTGATAGTACCCCATTGGTTATAATTGATGGTATCCCTGGGTCAATCGACAAGGTTAATCCCAACGATATAGAATCAATATCTGTACTAAAAGATGCTGCCTCGGCTTCTATTTATGGATCAAGGGCAGCTTCAGGTGTCATATTGATTACAACTAAAAGGGGCAAAGAGGGACAATTAAATGTTAATTATAATTATGAGTATACATTAGATCAACCAACTCGTGTGGCCCAATTTACAGATGCAGTAGATAATATGAAATTGTCTAATGAAAGAACATGGAATGACAATGATAATATTGCAGGAGGGGAATACAATACTTACTCAGAAGAATTAATAGATAATTACAAAACCTTGCACAATGAAAATCCGGATGAATATCCGGATACAGACTGGATGGGCTTGCTCCTAAAAGATTATGCTCCAAGAGAAAGACATTCTTTAGGATTAATTGCCGGCTCAAAAAATATTAAAACTTCGTTTTCATTAATATATGATAAAGCAGAAGCGTTGTACAATAACCGAAGTTATGACCAGGTTACAATGAGGTCAAACAATGATGTAACAATTAATAAGTTCTTAACACTTCAATTGAATTTAAATTCAATTTATTCAGTAAGGACAACTCCGATATATGATAATTCGAATACATTTTCTTCTTACTCAGTCAGTACCCGGCCCCATATATCCCCTGTATATGCCGCTGTATGGTCTGACGGGCGGATAGCGGCCGGGAAGTCAGGACGAAATGATTATGCATTATTAAATTATGCAGGCAATATCAGGAAAAAAGAAAATGTTTTAGGAGGAAAAGTCCAATTAAATTTTAAGCCCATTGAAGAACTAACTTTGTCGATTGCATTTTCTCCTGAATTACAGTATGCTAAACAGAAAAAATTCAGAAAGCAACTTTATTATACAGAATGGGATACCCCTAATAGCACAGCAGGCCTTATCGAAGGGGCTACAACTACCCAATTAACCGAAAGCAGGAACGACTATTATTCTACTACAACTCAGTTTCTTTCAAATTATATAAAGACATTTAACGGACACAATTTGAATTTATTGGCAGGTTTCGAAGAATATCAATATTTTTATGAATCACTGGGTGCTTCCCGCGACTATTATAATTTGACCAATTATCCATACCTGGATTTAGGGAATGAAAATTACCAATACAATAGTGGAAATGCTTACGAAAATGCCTACCGGTCATTTTTTGGACGGATAATGTATAATTACAATAATAAATATTTCCTTCAAGCTAATGCCAGGTATGATGGATCTTCCAGGTTTGATAAAGATTACAGATGGGGATTGTTCCCTTCATTTTCAGCTGGTTGGGTTATGTCCGAAGAATCATTTATGAAGGATATTGAGCCACTTACTTTTTTGAAAATCAGGGGATCATGGGGATCATTGGGTAATGAACGCATTGGAAACTATCAATATCAATCAACGATTGGTTTTGGAAGTACGCTTTTATATCAGGGAGACGAGGTCGTTTCAGCCCAGACCGCAGCTATTGCAAAATATGCAATAAGGGATCTTACCTGGGAAACCACAGAAACCTATGATTTTGGAGTAGATGCCAGTTTTTTTTATAACCAGTTGACCTTTACCGGTGATTTTTATAAAAAAAGAACAAAAAATATGTTGTTGGCACTTGAAATACCAAATTATATAGGATTGGACGATCCTGATCAGAATACAGGTAATATGCATACAACAGGTTGGGAATTAAGTATAGGATGGTCTGATGTAATAGGAGAGATCAAATATTCAATTGGTGCTAATTTATCGGATTCCAAATCAATTATGGGAGATTTGGGCGGTACTGAATTTTTGGATGAACAGGTTAAAATTGAAGGAAGTGAATATAATGAATGGTATGGCTATATATCAGAAGGATTATATCAAACTCAGGATGAAGTAGATAATTCAGCTACAACCGGCGTTACTGTTAAACCGGGAGATGTAAGATACAAAGATGTCAGTGGACCGGAAGGAGTGCCCGATGGTAGTATTTCATCTGAATATGACCGTGTACTGCTTGGAGGTTCACTTCCCCGTTATTTATATGGAGGAAATATAAATGTAAAATATAAAAATTTTGATTTGTCTCTGGTATTTCAGGGTGTTGGCAAACAAAATTCAAAAATAACACAATATATGCTTGATGGCATGGGGATATATTCAGATTATCCTCAAATTTACAAAGACGGTTATTGGAGTAAATATAATACAGATGAGCAAAATCTAAAAGCTATATTTCCACGGGTAACTAGTACGGGAAGGAATAATAACTATGCTGCTTCAGATTTCTATTTATTTAACGGTGCCTATTTTAGGCTCAAAAACATTAATATTGGATATACTCCTTCAAAAAAGTTAATTGAAAAATGCAAATTGAAGGATGTCAGGATTTATGCGAATATTTCTGACCTGTTTTCAATTGACCATTTCCCAAAAGGATGGGATCCTGAATTATCTGAATCTGGTTACTGGATCACAAGGGGATTTACATTAGGGATATCATTAACATTTTAATTCAGAATAAAAATGAAAAACAAAATATTATGTTTCTTAGTAATAGGCATTTTTTATTTAAATGCATGTGTCGATTTAGATCAATATCCACTGTCAGAAGGTTCAGTTGATAGTTGGTATTCAAATGACGAAGAACTGGAAATGGCTGTGGCTGATCTATTTAGTACTTCCACATGGAAAGCATATAGCCCAGGGGAGTTTTTTAAAAATACAGACGATTTTACTTACAGATCAGTCTTGCAGGATATCCCTGCCGGGACAGTAAATGGACAATCTTCTGTAGTAACAACGGCCTGGAATGCTGCTTACGCTTGTATTGCAAGTGCTAATAGTTTATTGGCTAACATTAATGCAGCAAAAGACAACGTTACGGAAGAAAACCTGAAACTCTATTCAGCAAATGCAAAATTTGCAAGAGCGGCTCAATATGCTAAACTAATCTTTCTGTTTAGTGATGTCCCTTTTTATACGAAAGTACTGGACATTGATGAAGCATTTGCTTTATCAAGGACATCTGCGGAAGCCATATTAGATTCAGTTTATAATGATTATGACTATGCAATTCAAAATCTACCGGAAACCTATAGTGACGATGAGTATCAATTTGCTACAAAAGGTGCGGCCCTTGCCATGAAAGCCCGGATCGCATTGTATATGGGGGATTATTCAGTTGCACGTGATGCAGCAAAAGAATGTATGGATCTGGGGGTTTATGAACTTTTCCCGGATTATTATACATTGTTTGTAAATGGAACAAAAAATTCGGTTGAAACCATCTTCTGTATTCCTTATTCAGTCGAACTAGGTGTTACTTTTCCATTATCTCCAAATCAATACATCCCCCGAACTGTAGGAGGTTATGGCAGTCAAACTCCTTCATGGGATTTATGGTATTCTTATTTATGTACTGATGGGCTGCCAGTAGATGAGTCTCCATTATTTGACCCCCATTATCCATTTAAGAATCGTGATCCTCGTTGTTCAGCAACTATTGTTGAGTTTGGCTCAAATTGGTTGGGAATTAAGTATGAAATTCATCCGGACACTTTGGAAGTTATGAATTATAATACAGGTGAATTAGTAGCAAACAAACAAAACCTGGCAGTTAGCCGTTATGCAACCTATAATGGATTAGCCTTAAAAAAATTCATTGATGACGATTGGCTTGATTTAAAAGCTGATAATGATCAAATCATCATGCGCTACGCCGATGTCCTTTTAATGTATGCAGAAGCAAAAATTGAACTGGGGGAAATTGACGAATCGGTATTAAACATAATAAACCAGGTCAGGGCCCGGGCTTATGGTGTTGCTTACACGGAAACTTCTTCGTATCCGGAAATAACTACTACTGATCAATCCGGATTAAGGAAAATTCTGAGAATTGAGCGTAGGATGGAATTCGGATTTGAAAATGATTTGAGGTACAACGATATTATCAGATGGGAAATAGCAGGAAACGTTTTAAACAAACCAGTTTATGGGTTATTAAAACCTGAACAATCAAGAGAAATGGTTGTTAATCAAGGTTTGTGGTTTTTACCTGAAGCACCTGAAATTGATGAAGATGGGTCGCCCGATTATACTGAATTGTATAATTCAGGATTAATATTGCAATTATCACAGAGAGTTTTTGATACGTCCCGCCAGTATTTATGGCCAATACCATCATCAGAAATATTAATTAATCCAAATCTGACACAAAATCCAGGGTATTAACTTGGAGCCTTAAAATGGAGAAAGCATCAAGAGATGCTTTCTCCATTCAATTCATATAAAGTGATAACCGCAATTATACAATTTCCCTTGACATTAAATATTGCAAGGTGAATAGGCATTGTAAAAACACAGTTTAATTATTATGACAAATAGAAGATATTTTTTAAAGAAAAGTGCATTAGCTACAGCAGGAGTAACTATTGGAGGTATTGGATTTAGTGCCAGTTCATACCGGTCTATAATCGGATCGAATGACAGGATTAATATGGCCGTCATCGGACTGGGAAAGAAACAATTCCATGGCTGGGGAGCAATGGGGGGCAAATACGTCGATAAGATATGCAGTCTAAAAGATAAATGCAATATCCAGGTTACCTCATTATGCGACGTTGATGAAGAATTGATCCCCAAATACCATAAGATGGTAGTTGACAGGACGGGGGTAACACCAAAAAATGAGTGGGACATGCGCCGTGTTTTGGATGACAAAGAAGTTGATGTTGCCTTTTTTGCTACCCCCAACCATTGGCATGCACTCGGTCATATATGGGCATGCCAGGCAGGGAAACATATCTGGGATGAGAAACCATTAGGGTTTAATATTGAAGAAGGACGGATAATGATTGATGCTGCTACAAAATATAACCCGATAGTACAGGTTGGGCAATACAGGCGCTCAGTCCCTAATGCACGGGCTGCCATGGAACTACTCCACGAAGGGGGTATTGGGGAAGTGTATATGGCTAAAGTTTTAAACTATAAACGCCGCCCATCTTTCGGGATTGCACCTGATAGCACTCCTCCAAAATCATTGCATTACGATATGTGGTTAGGACCAGCTGCCTGGCAGAATTACAACGAAAAAAAGGTGCATTATAATTTTCATTTCCATTGGAATACCGGGAATGGCGACATTGCCAACCATGGGGTGCATCAACTGGATCTTGGCCGGTGGGGGTTAAATAAAAACGAACACCCGGTATCGGTTTATTCTGATGGCGGTATCTTTGGTTGGAAACCAGATGAATGTTCTCAGGAAACACCGGATACCCAAACGGCAATTTTTAAATACGCTGACGGGAAAATACTTGAATTTGCGCAAATGGGGCATTATGTAAATGGGGTTGGTAGTTTAAATACACATATCGGAATTATTTATTATGGGACAGAAGGTTACCTGGAATTTGACTACCACAGTTCCTGGAGGGCTTATAAAAAGGAAGAGAAAGTTCCATTTGCCAGCAGGGAGACCCCTGACCCAAGTCGTCAGGATTTACTTATTGAAAATTTTGTTGATGCTATGCGTTCCAATGATCCTGGCAAACTATATTGCAATATCAGGGATTCGCATTATTCTTCGGCACTGTGCCACCTGGCGAATATATCTTACAGACTGGGGAGAAATTTAAAATTCATGGGGGAATATGAGAAGTTCGCCGGTGACGATGAAGCAAACTTAATGCTTACCAGGGAATACCGGGCACCTTATGAGTTCCCCAGAATTTTATAATGATACGTAGCCCATAACTGATTTTATTATAAAGTAAATTCAAAAAATACTATAGGAGGAGTTATAATGAATGCAATTAGGATATTAATGACATTAATATTCTTGATGAATGTATGTGCAATAAAGGCAATAGCATGTACAGGAGGGGTGGCAATTAAAAATGCCACCTTTGATGGAAGACCTATATTATGGCAGGTTATGGACTATAAAAGTGGTTATAGCCTGCTTTGGAAATATCAAGATCCAAAGGTAGAGGTATTGTATTATGGATTAGGGCCGGGATCTACGGCCCATTCTTTAAATTCATATGGGCTTGCCAGGGGAGTTAATGAACAAAAAACTTTGGATTTTAACGGGAATGGGGCATTGAACCCATTAAGAAATAATATTGATAGAGGATGTACATCAATAGCAGATGTTAGAGACATGCTAGAGGCTAAAAATTATGGGGGAGGCAAATCGTACCCTTTTATCGATGCAACAGGTGAAGGGATCATGTTTGAAGTTGCTGATAATGATTATTGGGAATATTATCCTATGGCTCCTTCAAGGCTGGATAATCCCGATTATGACTATTCTGACCCCAATAATTTCGTTGTAAGGGCAAACATGCCATTTCAAAATAGAAATCATCAGGAAATGGAGCCGGTTATAGATGGCTGGAACAATGAATCGACAGCCCGGCTTAGATTTGCCAGGGAAGAAATGTCAGAAAAAATAAATGATGCCGGCAAGCTTACCCCGGGAGAAGTATTTGAAATTTGCCGCCAGGGAGATCCGGGCATAAATGATGATATTGGTGTGACATGTGAATCAAAATCGAAAGTTGCAACGGTTTATTTAGGGGTTAAAAATGGTGAAAATCAGGTATTTACAACAGTGTTTTATGCCATGGGCATACCGGATTATTCCATTTTTATCCCTGCCTGGTGCAAGCTTACCAGCGATGATCTGAGCGTGTATGTGAAGTCTGCCAGCCCTACAATATTTTCCATGGTACAGGATTTATTTAATAAAAATAAAAATGATGGCAATGGGCTAAATCCTTCTGATGATGAGTTTTTACGGGAAACTTTTAATCTGGTTGAAAATAATATTATTGAGGGTGCCTTAAACGCAAGGGATAAATGGTTAAATAAAGGAGATACTGGTAACTATTATGTAGACATGAAAAAATTGCATAGCTGTTCATGCGATGCAGCATATTGGACTATCAGGTCAGCATATTATACTGTTGATTTTGGTGGAAGGACTGTAAATAAACCACCTTCAATAAGTTCCTTAGGGGCAAAAGTACACGGTTTAACTATTGGTTTTAATTCCAATGCTACGGATACAGACGGGTTACAAAGTATAAAATGGGATTTTGGCGATGGAGCAACATGTACAGGGACCTTAAGCCCATCACACACTTATAATCAGGCTGGCACGTACCTTGTGTCGTGTTATGTTGAAGATGGCAATGCGAATAAAGCTGCGAATGTAAAATTCGGATATGTAACCGTTTTTGATTAGGCATTGTAAATTAACGATCAATCATTGATATGACAAATAAAATCGAAGTAAGGTATATTAAAAAGAGCAGGTATCTTATAATTGTATTAATCCCCTTTTTATTAATACTTTCTGCTTGCAACCAGGAGAAAAAAACAGAACTGGAAGGTACAAAAACAGTTAAAACAGGCTTGCAGGAATGGACTGCAAAAAACCTTGATGTATCAGTTTTTCAGAATGGCGATTCCATCCCGGAAGCAAAGACTGATGAAGAATGGAGAAAGGCAGCCAATGAAGGTAAACCTGCCTGGTGCTATTACGGTAATGACCCGGCAAATGGTAAAAAATACGGGAAGCTTTATAACTGGTATGCCGTAAATGACCCCCGTGGGATATGTCCTGAAGGTTGGCATGTCCCGTCCGAGGAGGAATGGAACGATCTGTCCCGCTCATTAGGGAAAGATGCTGGCAATAAACTAAAAAGCATTAACGGATGGCAAGATGCCGGCAACGGCTCCGACAGCCTGAATTTTTCAGCATTGCCTGCCGGGACCAGGTACCACAGCGGCATGTTTGATGAGGTAGGCAATTATGCCTGTTTCTGGACTTCATCAGGGAAAGAGAAAGGTTGGTTTGGTAAGCAAGGGGCATCAGGGAGATATTTAAGTTCCCGGGAATCGAAAATAGGGGAAAATGTTATCGTGGGCTTCCGAAAAGGGTCGGGCATGTCTGTAAGATGTGTAAGGAGAGTTTTGTACGATGGTTACAGTATTTATCCATCAAACCCGCCTAACCAGGGGATACTGTTTGTCGATAATGAACGTACCGGCCGTTCCAGCCATGTGGGGAATGCCATTACGGAATGTACAAATGGCGATATCCTTGCCTTTTATGTAAACAGTTCCGGCATACTTTGGGGCGGACACGGGGCTGCAGGCTGGACCGAATACAAAAGGTCAACAGATGGGGGAAAAACATGGAGCGAGCCTATCCCTTTTGAATATTCTAAAAAAACATGGGAAGAAAATGAAGGGATAATTGACGAATATACCTTTAATTCCTATTATACTGCTTATGTTACAGCGGTTGAAACAGCCCCCAATGGGAATTTGATCGCCTTTGTAAGCAGAAGGTTGCCCATACTTCCTCCCGATAAGAAAAAAAAACCGGTTTATCTGATAAGCTATGACAATGGGTACACATGGAGCGACCTCAAACTGGTTGACGAGAATGCTTCCATTGATGACCTTACATTGATGCACAGCGATGCTGGTACTTTTGTTTATGAAGGAAATATCTATGCCGTTTTTATTGGGTGCGGTTCTTCCGACTATAGTGATGAAAAACATTCATTTTATGTGTCGGAAGATAATGGTGAAACATTCAGAAAAATAAGTGATAATTTCTTTGCCGGCACACCGGCCGGGAAACATATGAGTGCTAATGTATTGGACAACGGAACTTTTGTTATCTACAGTTTTAACCCTAAGGATGAATTTCATCTTCCGTATGTAGTTAGTTCTGACAAAGGCAAAACATGGTCAGAGGTAAGGTATATCTACATGGAGAAAAGGATGAGGAATGCACAGGTAAGTGAAAAAATCGGAGATTATTATTTTATGTCTGGACGTAGCGGTAATTTGGGCTGTGATCCTTCTTGTCTGGTACTATATACATCAAAAGATGGTATTAACTGGGACAGGGGCCTATTCCTTAATAAAGTTCAAAAAGGGCTCGATTCATACACTGCTAACGAAGTGATTGGGAAATATGATCCTTCGACACCAAACAAATTATTAATACAATCAAGTATTGGGTATAATGGTTTAAGCACTAATGTTGAGCATTGGTGGGTTGCGAATATCAAGGGAAGCAAATAGAAAGATGGATAGGATACACTTACTAAAACAAACAAAATATATATATTTCCCGGTTCTGCTTTTCATATCGGCAAAAGTAATTGCAAATGAACCGGAAAAAAATAAAAATATAAAGATCGATTTTAGCGGTTTTCTAAAATACTATGCCATGTTTGATACACATCAAACGGTAAATGCGCGGGAAGGCAATTTTATGTTATATCCCGAAGCCCCGTTATACGACGATGACAATAACGATGTTAATGCAGTTTCAAACTTTAACATGGCTACAATCAGTTCAATGTTAAAATTTAAAATGTCAGGTCCTGAAGTTTTCAATGCCAGGTCAGGAGCCTATATGGAACTCGATTTTTGGGGAAGTGAAAGCAAGAAATACGTTGATTTGAACCATTTTAGGTTAAGGCATGCATATGTTACCCTAAAATGGAAAAAAACAGAATTATTCATAGGGCAATACTGGCACCCGATGTCAATAGCAGGCTTTTTCCCAAAAGTGGTATCCGCAAATTCAGGAGTGCCGTTCCACCCGATTTCCCGTAACCCGCAAATCAGGGTGCAACGGGATGTTGGCTTATTAAAAATCATAGGCTGTGTTTTCACACAAAGGGATTTTACCAGTACCGGGCCTGATGGTGCTGATTCGAAGTACTTAAGAAATTCTGGCATCCCCAACCTGCACCTTCAGGTACAAATGGGCAATGCATCCTTACTTTCAGGAGGTGCAGGAATTGATTACAAAAAGATTGTCCCTGAATTATATATAACTACAACTGACGGCATTGTTAAAACAGGTAAAAGAAATTCCCTTTCAAGTTTTTCCTATGTGAGTTTTTTGAAAATAAAGGCTAAATATTTCACATCAACCACCCAGGGGGTATATGCAGCCAATGCATATGATATTATTTTGTTGGGGGGATATGCAGAAAAGGAAGTTATTGGCCAGGAATCCGGGAAAAAGGAATTTTCAAATATCCATACCTTATCGCTTTGGAGTGATTTACAAACTACCGGTAAACGCCTGCTATTTGGTCTTTTTGGCGGCTATACCCGGAATATGGGTGTCGGTGAATATATTGAAGGTCCGATATATGCGAGGGGGTCTGATATACAAAAGATTTTTCGTTTATCGCCAAGGGTAATTTATCATCGATATCCATTTGAGATATCATTGGAAGGTGAACATACTACGGCTTTTTATGGGACAGAAAACGGGGACATGAAAGGGGGTGTTACCGATACACAAGCGGTTGTTAATTTGAGGACATTATTGTCTGTAAAGTATAATTTTTGAAATTAAGAAATGAATATCGAAGGGCATATTGTTTTTGCTAATGTTAAGATCAAGAGACAAGATAGACAAAAGGATTATTAATAAGGATTAAGAATAATGAGAACCAGAATTTTATTGATTTTACTATTTATGTTGGTGATTTCGGCGGAAATCCGGGCACAAAGTATCAACCTTATCCCTTTTCCGAGGGAGTTAAAAATAGGATCGGGCCATTTCTCGGTTACCCCAGATACAAAAATAATATCTTCCCCTCAATGCCATAAAACAGCAATAGTCTTGCGAAATAGCCTAAAAAAAATGATGAGTGCCGAGATAGGGCTGGCCGAACCAGGAATAACAGAAAGGGGGAATATCCGTTTTATCCTTGATGGGAATTATGCAAAAGAACAATATACCCTGGATATATCGGAAGGTGGGGTACAGATTATAGCATCAAACAATACCGGCTGGTTCTATGGCGTACAAAGTTTGCTGCAATTGTCCCCGTTGTTTCCAGGTACACAGGACAGCTTGCCAGCCGTCAAAATACCCGTAGTAGTCATCAACGATGCCCCGAGGTTTGCGTGGCGGGAATTCATGCTGGACGAAGCGCGGTTTTTCAAGGGGAAGGAGCAGGTAAAGATGCTGTTGGACGAGATGGCATTACTAAAGATGAATGTTTTCCACTGGCATTTGGTGGAAGACCAGGGATGGAGGGTCGAGATAAAAAAATACCCCCTCCTTACAGAGGTTGGTTCCAAGAGGGCGAGTTCCCGGGTAGATTGTACAAGGTGTGGGCAGACAGGGGAACCTCATGGGGGGATACAGTCAGGAGAACCTCACGGGGGATTTTATACCCAGGAAGAGATAAAAGAAATAGTAAGATATGCTGAAGAGAGGCATATAACTATAGTACCGGAAATTGAAATGCCGGGGCACTCAAGCGCAGCAATAGCGTCTTATCCGTGGTTAGGGACAACCGGGGAAAAAATCCAGGTGCCCGTTAAATTTGGAGTATTGGACAATGTATATGATATCAGCAACCCCAAAGTATATAAGTTCCTTACCGATGTACTCAATGAAGTAATAGAGTTATTCCCTTCCAAAGTAATTCATATAGGAGGCGATGAAGTAAAATACGGGCAATGGGAGGAGTCAGAATCGATACATTCTTATATGGAAGAAAACAACCTGGCATCCTATGCCGAATTGCAGGTGTTTTTTACCAACCGTATATCACATTATTTAGAAGGTAAGGGCAGGAGGATGATGGGCTGGAACGAGATACTCGGGCAGAACATCCATAAATACCAGTCTGAGCAGGAATCCAAATCCGGACAGCAGTTAGCAGGAGAGTCTATTATCCATTTTTGGGCAGGAAGCCTGGACCTTGCCATCGAAGCAGCCGATAATGGGTACGAGATCGTAAATTCTTTAATGAATGAAACATACCTTTCTATTGGTTATGAAAAGTTACCGTTGTCAAAAGCTTATGCTTTCGAACCTGTGCCGGAAGGTCTTGCCCCGGAATTGCATGGTAAAGTAATCGGTTTGGGGTGCGAGTTGTGGGGAGAACACCTGTCAACCAACGGGCACATGCACTTTATGGCTTTCCCCAGGATTGCTGCGTATGCCGAAGTTGCTTGGTCGGAAAAGGGGAACAAGGATTATGAAAGGTTTCTGAATGCATTGAAAAAATTACAGGACCATTGGGGACAAAAAGGGATTTATTATGCAGGGGATAATGTTGTTGAGGGTAATTAAAATAAAGAAATTGATCTGGGTTTCATTTACAAAATAATAACGCCTACTCTGAAAAGTTTGAAGTGATACATCTTTAACAGTAATTGCAAAATAAAATATTTCATTATGAAAAAAATATTAGTACTTCTTGCTTGTTGCTTTACACACTTCTTATATTCTCAGCCAGAACAAAAAAACAAATCTTCCATAAAAGGACAATGGAATGTTGTTATTGACCCAAATCAAAAATTTCAGGAAATTGAAAGTTTCACTGCATCTGATGCGTGGAGTGGCAATTTTGTAGGTAAATATTGGGATGAAACGCAGAAAGCTCAGATAGCAGAATGGCTTTTTAGTCAAAAATTTGATTCAATGGGTAATCCTGCAGGAATAGGTTTGTCAATGTGGAGGGTAAATCTGGGAGCAGGAACTTTAGAGCAAGATAGTGCAGATATAATACCATTCCAACGCAGGGCAGAATCGTTCATGACAAAAGATGGAAAATCTTATGACTGGACGAAATGTGAGGGGCATAAGTATTTTATGCAAAAAGCAGTAGAGTTTGGCTGTAATAATTTTTTATTGTTTTCCAATTCGCCCCTTGTTCAATATACTAAAAATGGTAAAGGATGGTCTGCATCAGATAATGAGGCGAATATAAAACCTGATTGTTACAGCAAATACGCAGATTATCTTGCTAATGTAGCTGGTTATTTTATCGAAAAGAAAGGATGGAATATTAGTTATATAAGTCCAATTAATGAACCTCAGGTGAAGTGGGACAGTCCAAGGCAGGAAGGTTCGCCCTGGCGCAATTATGAGATGAAAGAGATGTTCACCGAACTTGATAAGTCCTTATCCAAAAACAATCTGGATGATGTAAAGATATTGGTAGGCGAAGCAACAGGTTTAGATAATCTATATGGAACTTCAGCTAATATATCAAAACGTTTCCCTAAGGGAAAAGCACCCAATTATCAAATAAAGACTTTTTTTGATCCGCAAAGCCCTAATTATATCGGAAATTTGAAGCATGTCCCTTCTTTAATTGCAGGGCATAGTTATCGTAGCCATTTAAAAAATACAGATTTAAAAGAAACCAGGGAAAGAGTAAAAGCTGAAATTGAAAAATATGGTATTGATTTTCATCAATCAGAATGGTGTTTATTGCCTCACTTCAGACCGCCGATGGATGGTTTTACAGATGATTGGAAAGCGGTAAATTTTTCAGGGATGCAACCCGCTTTATTGCTTGGGCGACTGGTATATGGAGATTATGTTTATGCAGGGGCTAGGTCGTGGGGCTACTGGAAAGGTATGGAAATTAATGGGAACCATGCCCTGGTTTCATTATATCCAAATGAAGGGGATTTATTAAAAGGAGGGGTTCCCCGAACCAATAAAATGCTGTGGGCATTGGGTAATTACAGCTTTTTTATACGTCCTGGCTATACCCGTATTCAGCTTCAGGGGGCAGATAATCTGGATACAATGGTCGCATCGGCATACCTTGCCCCGGATAATTCCCGCATTGTTACAGTATATGTTAATTCTTCTTTTCACCCTATCTTTGTTGGTGTATCATTTCCTGATGATTGGAACAAAAAAATTAAAAATGTATCAGCGTACAAAACCGATAGCAGAAGTGATTTAGCGAATATGTATGTTGATAAAGAATTTTCAATAAAAGGGGGATATGTGGTACCTCCCCGTTCTCTTGTGACAATAGTTTTCGATTTATAAGAATTAGAAATTAAAATATGATGCTTCAAATCTCATGGTTTTGTGTCGTAATTTATTGTTTTATAGGCTTTTTAATTACAAAAAACCGTGTCATTTGGCAAATGGAAACAGATTTATTTTACTGAAAACCATATAAATAATAATCGAACTGATATGTATGTTGCCGACAGTATTTTTTTCTATGTACCCTAACCCTTCAAACATCGAAACAACCATAAGCACAGAAAATGCTATCAGTAAAGAAGCAGAGTTGAAATCGGCATCTCAGAATTAACCTTTCGGCTATATATATTGAAGGGGTGACTCAAAGTCACCCCTTCAATAAAATATATTTTCAAACCTCAGGCACTAAAACCCCAGACTCTGTGGCAACCAGAGCGAAATTTCGGGAATATAAGTAACCAGCAACAACACGATCACCATTGCTATAAACATTGGCAAAAGCGGTTTTATTACCTTGTCGATGCTCAGGCCTGCAACGCTGCAACCGATAAACAATACCGAACCGACAGGCGGGGTGCAAAGCCCTACGCTTAGGTTCAACACCATGATTATCCCAAAATGTATGGGGTCAACGCCCATAGCGGTAACAATCGGGAGGAATATCGGAGTGAAAATCAAAACCGCAGGGGTCATGTCCATAAACACACCAACAAACAGCAAGAGCATGTTAATAATCAGCAGGATCATGAACGGGTTGCTAGTTACCGAAAGCAAGCCTTCGCTCACGTTCTGCGGTATGTTTTCGTAAGCCATAATCCACGACAAGCCAAGGCAGGTTGCCACGAGCAACATAACCACACCTGTTGTTTTTACCGAGCGCAAAATAATGTCGGGCAAATCTTTTATTTTAATCTGGCGATAAATGAACGACAGTATCAATGCGTAAAGCACGGCAATTGCCGAAGCTTCGGTCGCGGTGAAGAACCCTGCGACTATACCGCCAATCACAATCACCAACATGAGCAAACTTGGTATGGCATCCAAGAATTTCTTTGTCCCCTGCTTTGCTTTTTCTTTGTTGCGTATGGTTTTTATGGTTGCCCAAACAGCAAATGCGGCAATAACCACATAAAGCAAAACACGGTTCACCCCGGCAGAAAAATTAGCACGTGAGAAAGAAACGCCTTTATAAATTGCGACAAAACCAATTGCTATCAGAGCAACAACGCCAAGGGCTTTCATGGCTGCTTTTGTGCCGCTTTTTTTATAGATGAGCATGGTTATGGCAGTAACAATTATCCCCAAGCCGGTCAAGATACCTGGCAGGTAACCTGCCAGGAACAGGGCAGTGATGGAAACCCCGCCACTGGCCAAAGAATATACGATAAGGATGTTGCTAGGGGGAATAGACAAGCCCGTAGTGGCAGAAGTGATGTTGACTGCGGCACTGAAATTTTCGGGGTAGCCTTCTTTTTTCATCTCTGGCTGCATGATACTGCCAATTGCAGAAGCAGAAGCGGCGGCAGAACCCGAAATTGCACCGAACAACATGTTTGCCAATACATTTACCATTGCGACACCCCCCGGGATGCCTCCAACCAAAACCCTGGCGAAATCAATCAGCCGGATGGCTATGCCCCCGCTGTTCATAATGTTACCCGCCAGAATGAAGAAGGGGATGGCAAGCAGCGCAAAACTGTCAAGCCCGGTGGCCATACGTTGGGAAAACGTAGTTAGGGCAGGGATCATGTCTATGCTTACCAACATGGTCAGAATGCCGGAAATACCTATGCTAAATGCAATTGGGACTCCAATTACAAGCAAAACGATAAAGCTGAATACAAGAACAAATATTTCAAAAAATTCCATAATTATTAATTTTTCCGGTTGGCTTTAACCATGTTATACAAATTGTCGATATTAAAATAAGCTACCAATATACCGCTCAAAGGCAATACAAGGTAAACCACGCCAAGCGGCATCCCAAGGGCTGCGGACTTCACCGAAAGGTAAAAACGCGTATAGACCAGCCAGCTCCCGCCAACAAACATTACCGCGATAGCAAAAAGGATAACGACAATGTTTATGAACACTTCAAGTTTGAATTTCCTTTTGGGAGAACTTTTCTGGATAAGGAGATCTATGGCCAAATGTTCGTTTTTCCCGGCAACATAAGCCGCACCAAGAAGCCCGACCCAAATAAGGAGGTAGCCTGCCAGCTCGTCGGTGTAACTACTCGGCGAATTTAATATATACCTGCTGGCAACTTGCCAGAGTACGTCAACAACCAGGACACTTAGCAAAAACACAAGTACCCATTCCAATACTTTATCAATAGTCTTTCTTATGCTCATAATTTATGTTTTATTTAACTGCCTGGATTCGTTTTATGTAAGAATAAATCACTTCGTTGTTTTTGTAGCTCTCCAAAAGTGGCTGAACCAATTTTATAAATGGCTCTTTGTCGGGGTGGATTATTTCCACGCCAGCCTTCTGTACTTCTTCCAATGACTCTTTTTCAGATTCTGCCCAGAGTTTCCTTTCAAGGATAGCCGATTCGTCGGCAGCCTGTTGCAGCCATTTCTTTTCTTGGTCGCTAAGTTTGTCCCAGATGATTTTACTCACTACCAAAACATCGGGGATTGTGGTATGTTCGTCTAACGAATAGTATTTGCACACTTCGTAATGGCGCGATGTGTAAAGGCTTGGAGGGTTGTTTTCAGCTCCATCTACCACGCCGCTTTGCAATGCGGTGTAAAGTTCGCCCCATGAAATTGGGGTTGCCGAACCGCCCAATGCACGGATCATTTCAACGGCTGTGATACTGCGCATGACCCTTATTTTTAGCCCTGCCAAATCATCTGGCGAATTTATCGGTTTGTCGATGGTGTAGAAACTGCGCGACCCTGCATCGTAATAAGTCAGCCCGCGGATCCATTTGTCTTCGGTACTTAGCAGCAAGTCTTTGCCAATTTCGCCATCCATAATCTTGAACGAGTGTTCTTTTGACTTAAAAATATACGGAAGCCCGAAAACCTTGTAGGCATCGGTAAAACTTTCCATAACTGCCGCAGAAACTTTGGTGATTGCCAAACTCCCTATCTGGACAAGCTCAACGCACTGTTGCTCTGAGCCTAACTGCTCGGCAGGATAGACCTCGATGGTAAGTTTCCCGTCAGAAAGTTCGCCACAACGCTGTGCCATATACATCATTGCCTTGTGTACCGGGTGATCGGTAGGCAAGCCATGGGCCAATTTTAATTCTTTTTTGTCAGAATGTGTATTACAGGAGGTCATAAAAAGAAATAATATGCCCCCAAAAAAAAACGATATCCTCTTGTATTTCATTCGCTTGTATTGATTAGTGTTTATACTTTTTAATTATTTGCAATGCTTCTTTACATTTGTCGGTAATGTAGTTATAATTTCCTTCTGCCAATACGTCTTTCGGGAAAAGTTGCGATCCCATGCCCACGCATGTCGCACCAGCTTCAATCCAAGCTTTCAGGTTGTCTTCGGTTGGGGCAACGCCACCTGTTGGCATTATGCTTGTCCACGGCATCGGGCCTTTCACCGCTTTCACGAACGATGGCCCGCCAACCTGCGAGCCGGGGAATATTTTCACCACTTCTGCACCAAGCTCATGCGCCTTGCCAATTTCTGTTACCGATCCACAGCCCGGGCTCCACGATATTTTGCGCTTGTTGCAAACCTTGGCTGTCCCTTCGTCAATTAAAGGGGAAACAATGAAGTTTGCGCCCAGGGCAATGTACATTGCGGCAGTGGCTTCGTCAACTACCGAGCCAACGCCCATGATCATTTCCGGGCAATTTTCTATCGTCCACTTGTTCAGTTCGGCAAATACCAATGTTGCAAAATCGCCGCGATTGGTGAACTCGAAAACACGCACGCCACCATCATAACAAGCTTTTACAACTTTTTTGCAGATTTCCGTATCTTTATTGTAAAAAACGGGGACCATTCCGGTCTCGTCCATTTTTAATGCTACTTCTATTCTTGAAAATTGAGCCATAATTCATTTTTTAGGAATAATATATTTCTCACGGCAAACTGAAACAAACGGTCAGCTAAATCACTTTTCATAATATATTGTTTTAATGATTAAGCATATTTTAAAATAAAATGTCTTCCTTTTGCCTTTTTACTTTCTACTTTTGCCTTTTTACTTTCCTCTTTTTGCCTTTTGCCTTGTTCTCCTACCGAGCCACCCTTCCGGAAGCATCGCCTCCCATGAGTTTTTCGACCTCATCGACCGTAACTTGGTTGAAATCGCCGTAAACGGTATGTTTTAAACATGAAGCCGCAACGGCAAAATCCAATGCTTTCTGGTCATCGCCTTTATAGGTGAGCAAGCCATAAATGAGGCCTCCCATAAACGAATCGCCGCCGCCAACACGGTCAACAATGTGGGTGATTTGGTAAGTGGGCGCTTCAAAAAGCTTTTCCCCGTCCCAAAGCACGCCCGACCAACTGTTGTGGTTTGCATTTACCGAACCGCGCAATGTCGTAATAACTTTTTTGCAACGGGGGAACTTTGCCATAATCTGTTTTGAAACCGACTCGTAAGCCGCCCCTTCAACATGCCCGCCTGTTACGTCAACACCTTCGGGCTTTATGCCAAGGACTTTTTCGGCATCTTCCTCATTTCCGAGGATTATGTCGGTCCCGGCAACCAACTCTGGCATGACCTCTCCCGCCGACTTGCCGTATTTCCAAAGGTTTTTGCGGTAGTTCAAGTCGCACGAAACGGTAATGCCCATTTCGTTGGCTTTTTTTATCGCTTCAAGGCAAACATCTGCCGCCCCTTGCGAAATGGCAGGTGTAATTCCCGTCCAGTGAAACCAGTTGGCGCCTTCAAAAACTCTTTCCCAATCTATCATCCCTGTCTGTATTTCAGAAACTGACGAGTGGGCGCGGTCGTAAACCACTTTGCTGCCCCGGCTTACTGCCCCTGTTTCGAGGAAATAGATGCCAATGCGGTCGCCGCCCAAAACTATTTTGCCTGTCCCGACCCCATATTTTTTGAGATCCATCATGCAGGCACGTGCAATGTCGTTTTCGGGAAGGCGGGTCACAAAGTCGACCGGTATGCCATAATTTGCCAACGAAACGGCAACATTTGCCTCACCGCCGCCAAAAGTGGCAGTTAAACTGTTGCTCTGCGAAAAACGCAAATATCCCGGCGTTGCCAAGCGCAACATTATTTCGCCAAAAGTTATTACTTTATTTTTCATTTTATTATATTGAATAAGGTTATGCAATCGATTGCGAAGATATATTTCTCTGAAGAAAAAATCAACTTTTTAGCTATATATCAACCGGTTCTTATTCAAACTTGAAATATTCTTCTGCATTGTTAAAACAGATATTTTCAACCATCTGCCCAAGCAACACCATATCGTTTGGTATTTCTCCGTTTTCGACATCATTGCCGAGCAAGTTGCACAAAGTCCGGCGGAAATACTCGTGGCGCGTATATGAAAGGAAACTCCTTGAATCGGTAAGCATCCCAACAAAACGGCTCAACAAGCCAAGGTTCGAAAGTGCGTTCATCTGTTTTTCCATGCCGTCTTTTTGGTCGAGGAACCACCAGCCTGAACCATATTGTATTTTTCCCGGCACCGAGCCATCCTGAAAATTGCCGATCATCGTCCCCATCAGTTCGTTGTCGCGCGGGTTGAGGTTGTACAATATTGTTTTCGACAGTTTGTTTTCCATATCGAGCCTGTTCAGTAGTTTCGACAGCGGCTTGGCAATTTCGAAATCGCCAATGGAATCGAAGCCTGTGTCCGGTCCTAATTTTTTGAACAAACGAGTGCTGTTGTTGCGCAGTGCGCCTAAATGGAACTGCTGTGTCCACCCACGTGAATGATCCATGATGCCAAATTCGTACAACATGCACGATTTGAACTTCAGGGTTTCTTCCCCGTTTAGGTTGTTTCCTGTACGTATTTTTGTAAAAATCGAATCAATTTCAGTTTCGGTGTAATCTTCTGCCAAAGCGGTTTCCAAACCGTGATCCGACAGTCGGCAACCGTTATCGTGGAAAAATTGATGGCGTTTGTCGAGTGCGCCTATCAAATCCTCAAACGAATCTATTTTCATTCCAGCCACAGCCGACAATTCATCTAAATATGAGTTGTAAGCCTCAACATTCTCTACCGCCATTGCCTTGTCGGGCCTCCAGGCAGGAAGCACGGCCACTTCGAAGCCACTTTCTTTTATTGCTTTGTGGTGTTCGAGCGAATCGACAGGATCGTCGGTAGTGCAAATTGTATGCACATTGGCCATGCGGATAATATTGCGTACCGAATATTCGGGCGTTGCCAGTTTTGCGTTACATTCGTCCCAAATTTCTTTAGCAGTTGCCGGGCTTAACACTTTATTGATACCGAAGAATTTTTTTAGTTCCAAGTGAGTCCAGTGGAACAAAGGGTTGCGCAATGTGTGCGGCACGGTCTCTGCCCATTTTTCAAATTTTTCCCAGTCTGAGGCATCGCCTGTGCAAAAACGCTCGTCAACGCCGTTGGTACGCATAGCGCGCCATTTGTAATGGTCGCCATACAACCAAATTTGGGTAATGTTCCCGAATTGTTTGTCCTCTGCAATATCTTGTGGGGGTATGTGGCAGTGATAGTCAAATATCGGCATCTTTGCCGCATGGTTATGATATAATTCCTGTGCAGTGCCGGTATGCAACAGAAAATTTTCGTCCATAAATTTTTTCATCTTCAAAATAATTATTCGGAAATCCGAAGTTTACAAATCAAATAAACGTTTCAGGTGGCGTTCGTATATATTTTCCTCAACACAAGAACCAACAACCTCGGCATTGTCTTTCAACAAACCTGTATATTTTTCGCCCATTTCGGCAGCAACTTTATAGCCAACGTGTATCAACTGCCTGAAATTTGAGTTATAGTCCGGATGCCCCGGAATGTGGCGCAGGGTGTTCGAGTATTTTTCCCCGTCCCAACCATCAACTTCTTCGGCTGTTGGCAATTTTGAGTCGTCAATATCAATTACATCTGCATAAGGTGCGCACAGTTCTTCTTTTCTTGCCAATGCGTTTTTGTAAATCTCTTTTGCTGCCGCCAAGCCTTCATCGCCAGAAATCGAAAGCCCTATGACTTCTTCCAGCCAGGTAGTCCCGGCAGTTTTTACATGTATCCCCTTATCATATTTTTTTATGATTTCAGCCATAATCGGGTAAATGGCAAACTTATCGGAACCCGAATGCACGCTCAGTTTCAAATCTTCGGGCAAGCCGAATTCTTTTACTGCATAATCTATTACCAAAACATCCTCTTCGAATTCTTTGGCAAACTGCACGGTGTCGCCAACATAATCAACGCCTTTGTTGAAACGCCCAGTGAATTTTGGTGCAATTGTCTGCGCCGGGATTTTCTCATCGGCAATCATTTTCAGGATGAAGAACATGTCAACAGGGGTCTGCGGCGCTTCCACTTCGTCCATAGAAACTTCGGTGACAAAGTTGCCAATACCTTTTTTTGACTCGATGTGGCGGTAAATTTTGGCAGCTTCTTTTACCGCAGCCAGATATTTACCGGCAACTGTATCCAGCAAGCTATCGCTTATTTCAATTGCCTCGTCAATACCGGGAATGGTTACTTTCGCACCCAATGCAGCGCACGATTCTTTAAATTTTTGCACGTCTTCTGCCGACGACTCGTTGCCAATGTACATTGCCACGTCGAGCGTGAAGAAATCGGAAAAATCGATAAACCTATCTACGTTTGTAAGGTTGATGTGGTCGGCATCTACAAAATATGGGCCTTCCCAACCAAGCTTTTTCACTGCCGCATCGGCTTCTTTCCTTGTGCCTTCCGGCTCTGAGTGGACAATGTTGTGTTCCCTGTTCGATTTGTTCCAAACGGGCGTTACCTCAACACCTTCCGATGTTGCAGTAATCAATGCGCTCAACTGGGCTTCACCTTCGTGGTTAAACCTGTCTCCTGTACCAAAACTATACTTTCCTAGTTCCATTTTATTTATTTGATTTTGTTATTTGTTCGACAAAAAACACGTTTCCGTGTACGGACACGAAAGTATAGATATATTTTTTAGTTCCCAAAAATATTTTGGTGTTGTACAATTATATTTTAAATATGTAGTATGCACTGGGGCTTTTCTGGTAATTTTTCCTATTTTTAATGAAAGAAATGCAACCCAGCCATTCACTGCATTTAAATAGTATTCAAAAAAAAGAGGAAATGTTTTTATGGAAAAAGTAGTTGAGAGGTTTATCCGTTATGCAAAAGAATACACAACATCCGACCCTGAGAGCGCTGTTTACCCTAGCACGGAAAGGCAGGTTGTTTTTTTGAGAAAGTTAGAGGAAGAGTTAAGGGTAATCGGGCTGGATGAAGTCGAAATAGATGGTTTTGGATATGTTACGGCAACAATCCCTGCTAATGGTATTGACGATGCCCCAGTGGTAGGTTTTATAGCCCATGTGGATACAAGTCCCGATTTCCCGGGAGAAAACGTAAAGCCACAGATTATTGAAAATTACAATGGAGGGGTCGTGAGGCTTAAGAACGGGGTGGAAATAAGCCCTGATAAATTCCCTGAAATTTTGAATTATAAAGGGCAACAGATAATTACTGCCGATGGGGCCACACTGCTTGGCGCTGATGACAAGGCAGGTGTTGCAGAAATTATTACTGCTGCAGAAACCCTTCTTAACAGCAAAGACCTAAAACACGGAAAAATAAGGATTGCATTTACCCCCGATGAGGAAATTGGCAGAGGGACCGATCATTTTGACGTGAAAAAATTTGGGGCTGATTTTGCTTATACTTTAGATGGCGGCGAAATAGGTGAACTGGAATTTGAGAATTTCAATGCCGCAGGTGTTAAAATAAAAATACAGGGGCAGAGTGTCCATCCGGGGGCTGCAAAAAATAAAATGGTAAATTCTTTGCTCGTAGCGCAAAAAATTATTGCCATGCTGCCACCGGCGCAAAGTCCTGAACATACCGAAAAATATGAAGGTTTTTATCATCTGATTTCTTTAAAAGGGAATGTGGAAAACGCCGAGATGCAGTATTTAATCCGCGATCACGATTTCGCTAAATTTGAAAAAAAGAAAAAATTGCTTGCTGAGATAGTTCAAATTATCAACCTCGAATTGGGCAAGAAACGGGTTGTACTTGACATACAAGATCAGTATTACAACATGCGCAGGAAGATAGAGCCGGTGATGCATGTGGTCGATATTGCTGAAAAGGCAATGAAACAAGCCGGGGTTGCCCCAAAAATAAAAGCCATCAGGGGCGGTACCGATGGTGCAAGGCTTTCATACAACGGGCTTCCGTGCCCGAATATTTTTGCCGGCGGGCACAATTTCCACGGTCCGTTTGAGTTTGTGCCAACCCTTTCAATGTTAAAGTCGGTAGAGGTAATTTTGAATATCGCACAAATAACGGGAGAAATGGGGAAGTAATTTTTTTATCGTTGTCAAATTGTGGGAGGGATTTTTAGTTTAGATAGCATGTTAATTTAATTTTTAAAAATGTTTGCCCGTTTTTTAGGATTTATAAAAGAAAAACAACTTTTTGAGCCACATCAGAAAGTGTTGCTGGCGGTTAGCGGCGGGATCGACAGCATGGTACTTTGGCGCTTGTTCGAGGAATCGGGATTTGATTATGGCATTGTCCATTGCAACTTTAAATTGCGTGGAGGCGAATCCGATGGTGACGAGAAGTTTGTTGGCGGGCAGGCCCTGGCCAAAGGGGCACCTGCTTTTTATCAAAGTTTTGAAACAGCAGAATATGCGCAATTGAACGGGATTTCTATTGAAATGGCAGCCCGTGAGTTGCGTTACTGCTTTTTTGAGAAGGTACGTTCTGAAAATAACTATGATTTTATAGCCACGGCACACCATCAGGATGATTTAATCGAGACTTTCTTCCTTAACCTTTCACGTAAAACGGGGATCAAAGGGTTGACCGGCATAAAAGAAAAAGCCGGGAAAATAATCCGTCCCATGCTTTTTGCCGGGCGGCAGGAAATTGAAGCTTTTGCCCGCACTAACTTTATTGATTTCAGGGAAGATTCTACCAACAACGAAGTAGTTTACCAACGTAACTTTTTACGCCATAAAATCTTGCCTTTGTTCGGGGAGTTAAACGTCTCTTTCAAAAAAAATATTTTGGCAAGTATTGAAAACCTGAAGGAAACAGAACAAGTTTATTGTGGCTATATGCGCAATGAAACAGAACAGGTTTTACGGGAAGGGGCAGCCGAGGCTGTTATTGACATTAAATCTCTTTTAAATGTCGAATTCCCCAAGGTTTTGTTGTTCGAGATCCTATCAGGGTTTAATTTTAATCCTGCCGTGACCGGGGAAATATTCCATAGCCTTTCGAATGATCCGGGGAAACAGTTTTTTTCAAAAACCCACAGGGCGGTCAAAGATCGTGAACATATTTTTATTACGCTTTTAGAGGATAAAGAAGAGCGGTTGTATTATATTGAGAAAGGAGACAAGGAACTGGTTGAACCGTTGAGGTTGGGTGTTGGGCTTTGGGGGGCAGAAGGCTTTGTAATAAACAGGGAGCGCAATGTTGCATGCCTCGATCTGGATAAGCTGGAGTTTCCGTTGCTTGTCCGTAAATGGCGTCAAGGAGACTATTTTCAGCCCCTGGGCATGTCCGGGTTAAAAAAAGTGAGCGATTTTTTCATAGATGAGAAAATCCCTGTTCACCAAAAAGAAAACACCTGGCTTTTGTGCAGCGGCAAAAATATTGTATGGATAATGGGGCTTCGGATCGACAACCGGTTTAAAATTACCGCCGAAACCAAGAGTGTTTATAAGATTGAGATTTTATAAACTCAGGTTTTTAATTTTGTTTATGGAGACCAAAGATGAGAGTGTCCAAAAAGCAACACGTAGACTTTTGTGACACCCTCGTCTCTGGGCTACATTTCCCTGGATTTTCTATTTTTTATAAACAGGGAACTCTGATATGCGGAGGGTCGTGCAACCGTAAGGTATTAATTTTATTTCCTCATCTTCTTCCACTGTGCGGTAAGGCCATGCAGGAGACGGGACTTTCCCGGCCATTCCTTTTTCTTCTTTCCAGATAGGCATCCTGCGGGCTTTGGCTTTTACCGTAATTGGGGAGTTCTCCAAGTTCCACGGATAATTTGATACTTCATCCGAAAATTCGATTTCAAAATCGGCATTTTCTACGGTTTTGTCCCATATCGCATAGTTCCATGGGGATTGTGGCAAAACTTCCCAAAAAGAGTCTTTGAACTCATCGGTTTTTACTTCCCTCCATTTTTCTTCTATGCGCAGGGCATAAACCAGCGGTCCCCTTTCAATGCCTAGGGATTGCTCGTGCCAGCGGCTAAACCGGAAGTCCATTGCGAGGCTAAGTTCTACTTTGTCGCCTGTTGCCCATTCACGCTCCAGTACAACAATGTTGTTTTGCGGCTCAATGTTTTGTGCTATACCGTTTATCGTGATTTCTGCTGATTTGCACCATTCGGGAACCCGCAAATGAAACGGGAATTTCACTTTGCTTTTTGTTTCGAAAGTGAATTTTATCTTTTCCCTGAAAGGGTAGGCTGTTTCTTCCGAAATTGTAACCGTTTCGCCGTTGGCTACTTTTGCCGTGACTTTTGTTGGTCCGTAAACCAGTGCTGCGATACCGTTGTCGGCAGTGGCATACCATGTGTTCTGTACAAATTTTGGCCAACCTTGGTGCATGTTCGTAAGGCAACAAGGATAGCCTGTTGTTGTGCCGAAGCAAATCCTTGCAACTTTATCATTGAAGAAGTTGCGTTCTTCATCGGTGATTTTTATTTGGTTGGGCTGCTGGAAATATTGTTTGCCCATAAAGTCATCTGTTATCTGGGTGGGGAGTACATTGTATGCGATTTTTTCGAGATAGTCGGCATAATACACATCACCGGTAATTGGGAGGATGTTTTCAAAACAAAACATCATTTCCACGGCAGAACACAACTCAGAGCCTTGGGTGGGGTCGTTGCCGTGCAAGTTTTCGTCGCCGCCATACATGCCGTTCACAAAACCATGCACATCGTGCAAAGATGCAAGCCCTTTCTTTACCGCTTCTAGGTATTTTGCTTCCGGGTGTTGCTGGTAATACACAATTGGTTCTTTCAGCCCCTGGGCTACGTTTACGCAATGGAGGTCGGGGAGGGGGTTTAAATTCCTGATCATATTTCCGGAATATACTTCTGTCCAGTCGAAAGTTTGTTCGTGGATTATTTCTGCCAATTCAAGAAGGAATTTGTCTCCCGTGATGTTGTACAACCAATAAACAACGGCAAGGTTGTCGCCGCCCCTTCGGTTTCCCCAGAACGTTACATATCCTAGTTCGTTTTCGGGGAGCATCTTCAACTGGTATTTGAAATAGTTGGTCATCAGCTTTATTACACGTTCGTCTCCTGTAGCCATGTAATATTGTTGCAGCACTTTTAGCATTACCATTTTTGGCCACCAGTCGTTGCGCATGCCCTGTTGCGTCCCTGCAATTTTTTCGTATCCTTCGGGCAAATCTTTCGGGCCGAAATATCCGTCATCCCGTTGGTTTTCTATGCTCCATTCTATCCACTTTTGTGCTTTCGCCTTTAGATTTTCGTCATTTAAGAGATAAGCCAGCGGCACCAGCCCGTCGAGCCAGTATGGGCCGCGTTCCCACCCATCGCCGGTCCCGCCCAGCCAACCGTTGTTGTTGCCGCAAACAAGGCTGTAAACGCTGTCGAGGTTTCCGGTCAGCCCGTCTCGTTGGGTTTTCAGCATTTCAAGCAGGAAGCCCTCTGCTTGTATCGCCCCAATTGGCAGCGCGGTGTAGGGCTGTGCAATTAATGGGGACTGGTTGGTAACGTAGTGGGAGTTGCGTTTGTCTTTTGCAACAGATGTAAGGCAAGCAAACAAAACGATTGCCAAGGTTAGGTTAAGTATCCTCATTTTTAGTTATATAATGGGTTTGTAGCTGAATAATCGATCCATACTTTCATTTTTCCCGGCTTCCTGTTGTCCCATGCAAAATATGGTATGAATGTAAGCTTGCCGTTTTTCAGGGTTTTCATATTTTTCAGTTTCCCTTCGCCGGGGAGTATTGAAAATTTGCTGCCTTGGGTTATGGTTGCACCGTCAATGTTTTCATTGTCTGTTTGTTCAATGCAGTAAACCACAGGACCTCTCTGTGCTGCCCTTTTGCCTTTGTCTTCAGCAACTTTGTCGTCAGCTTTGACAAGCTCTACGGGCATGTCGAGCGAAAGTGTTATTTTATCGCCGGCCGACCATTTTTTTGAAATGGAGATGTAGCCGTTCTCGACCGGGGAGTTTTCAACAACTTCGCCGTTCAGCAAAACTTTGAAACTTTTGCACCATCCGGGGACCCTTAGTTTAAGGTCGAAGCTGGCTGGCTTTTCAGGATTGATTTCTATGGAAACATCCCCGTCCCACGGGTAATTTGTTGTTTGAGAAACTTCAACTTTAGTCCCCGATATGTTTAATTTAGAGTTGTTGCCCATGTATAAGTTGACAAATAGTTCCTTTTCATTTTTCATATAAACATAGCTACCAATGGAAGGGATAAACCGCGAGACATTGCTCGGGCAACAAGCACAACCGTACCAACGCTTGCGGTGGTGGTCGCCGTCCGATTCCAATGGGTTCACATAAAAAAACAGGTCGCCTTCGAGGTTAATGCCGGACAGCACGCCGTTGTACATGCAGCGTTCCATAACGTCAACATATTTAGCATCTTTTGTTAACAGGTTCATGCGGCTGTTCCACAGTACCATGCCTATCGAGGCGCAGGTTTCGCAGTAAGCGGTTTTGTTGGGCAGGTCGTAATCTTCTGTAAACCCTTCGTTTGTTTTAGAGCTTCCTATTCCGCCGGTAACGTACATGTTCCTTTGCGTTACGTCTTCCCACACACGTTTCAACGCATCCACATAGCCGGGAATGTTCATTTCTGAGGCAACATCTGCCATCCCTGCAAAGAGGTACATGGCCCTAACGGCATGGCCTTTTATGTCGGTTATTTCAGAAACAGGGACATCTGCCTGGCAGTATTCCGGTCCTGTGACTGCCACCCATTCTCCGTCCTCGATGTTCCCATGCCCCCTTTCTTCGAGCAGCCAGTGCGACAGTCTAAGGTATTTTTCATTATCTGTAGCATGGTATAACTTAACAAGAGCCAGTTCAATTTCTTCGTGACCAGCAAGCCAGTGCCGTTTGCCGGGCCCAAAAGTATTGTCGAGGTGGTCGGCAAATTTAATGGCAACGTTCAGGAACTCTTTCTTGCCCGTTGCCTGATAATATGCAACTGCCGCTTCAATCATGTGACCGCCACAGTACATTTCGTGTTTTCCCATATCTGTCCACCGCCCATCAGGTGAGTTCAACGTATAGAAAGTGTTCAGGTAGCCGTCAGCTTGTTGTGATTTGGCAATGTATCCAATCCATTCGTCAAGCAGGTTTTCGTATTCGGGGTTCGGGTTGTTTATAAGCGAATAAGCAATCCCTTCCATTGCTTTGTAAACATCCGAGTCGTCGAAATAAATGCCTTTGTGCTTTCCTTCCATCAAGCCTGCCGCTTTTTTGAAGTTGTTTATCCTTTCAGTCGAGTCTTTTGTTTGGTGGATACAGGCCTGCAACGTACTTTCTGAATGCGCCTGCAGGCGGGGAGACCAAAAACCGTCGTCGATGTTGACCTGGTTAAATGGTATTGGTTGCACTTGGTACGACTGGGCAAATAATGCCGGAGCGTTCGACAGCAGCAAAACCAGCAAGATAAGGAATATGTGTTTTTTCATAGTATTAGATTTGAATAGTTATTTTTTCAATTGTTTTTGAATTGTGTTTTAGTTCACCGTCAACAAAAATAGAAAATCCTTGTCCTTTATTGTACTTGTGACCGTTTTTATCCCAAATGATGGTGATGTTTGTTTTATGATATTTTGTATGATCGAGGCAAAACCAATCCCAATAATCGCCAGGGATCAATGGGTTAACAGTGAGCGTATCGCCCATAGAAGGCCTAATGCCGACAAGATCGCTTATTATTATGTCACAAAATTCAGAGTGGTTGTAATCCTTTCCCCTTTCCTCTGGTTTATGCCCCCTTGCTTTTAACACTGTCCTAGAGAGCCAGTCTCCTGTAAATGGGTCAAGGTTTTCATCTATCCAACAAACTTCTTTTCCGCGTTCATTAATCCTTCTATGACAGTTGGAGTAGGTTAGCAATTGGTTTACAAAATCAGTTTTGGATATTACCGGCTGGTTATAGTCCCGTAAAAGATTTGCCATTGCTTTCAATGTTATGGATGTGGCAAAAGGCCAACCCGGTCCATTCCACTGGCAGGCATGCCCTTCGTAAACTACTTTGAACCCCGGATGTTTTTGTTCTGTAGTGGTTGGTCCATATGGGGCTTTAAAACCTTCATCGCTTAAAAGGAATTTCCACGCAGCCGAATGTTTGTCTTCAGGAATACTGAAATACCAAGGGGTATAGCCATGAAGTTCCCTGACACCTACCAGTTTGGCCTGATCGTTGTGAAGTAGCGAAAATGTTTTTGCACTCCTGTCACTTAATTTTAGCTTTTGTATTTCATCCTCAGTTAGAGGCAATGTTTCAAAGAAAACGTCTTTTGAATCCCATAATTTCGACAACAACAACTCTTTTAAACGTGAAGCTTTTTGCGAGTATTCCTCCTCTATTGTTTTGTCCCCTGCCATTTTCGCAATTTCGGCAATTGCCATTGCATCCCCAATCATATATGAGTTTATTGTCGCCCTTTTTCCTGAACCTCCTACAGAAACTTCCATCCCGTCCCTGTCGTCTATCTGCCAGAATAGCCCATCGCCGCATAACCGTTCATTTTCCCATTCTTTGTAGTTTTCTACTAAAAGGGGCAATAGATCTGTAACTATTTTTTTGTTTTGGTGGACCGAGGCAAATGCCAATACAGAATTGGCTGCCCAAAAACTGTATGAGCGCGAACTGCCACCTCCTTTAAACCAAAAATTGGCGTAGTCTTCCAAGTATTCTTGGTTTTGTATCCATCTGCCCTCATAAAAATGGTGCCCGGCAGGGCAATTAATCGTATTGTGCTTACCTGCCCATGGTACATTGGGGAGGAACTCGGTTATAACAAAACCGTCATCTGTCCTTTTTATGTGTTTCCTGAATGTCCACCACCTGAAATAATAAGTTTTTTCCAACTCTTTGTCAGGGCAATCGAAATATGGGATATTTTCTTTTAAAAATTTTTCAGACTGATTGTTTGGTATATACTGTGTATATAATTCGTCATCGTTACTGTTAAACCCCGACACATAAGTTTTGTAACCACTCCAGTCTAGAATGCCTATTTCCTGTTTTACAGGTTGTTTTTCAACGTGGTTTTTACATCCGGCAGAGAATACAGCATATGCAAGGAGAAAAACAAAAGGCTTAAATAAAAATTTCAGGATCATTTTTTAGCTTTAAATATAATTATAAAAAAAGAATCAGGTATTGCAAATACCGGACAATACCTGAATTCCTTATTTTATTGATAGTCTGGGTTTTGCTCCAGGTTTGGGTTTGCGTCCAGGACAGACTGCGGTATTGGCAGTACTGATGTGTAGCTTCCCTGAGGGGTATGGGACAACCAGCTTTTTGTTGTATAAGTCCCGAAGCGGATCATGTCCCTGCGGCGCATCCACTCGCAGGCGAATTCATATCCCAGTTCATCATAAAAGCCACCGTATTCAACTGTTGCCTGGTCGCCCGGGTTTGTGATGACATAATTTTCAACATAACCATATTGGTATTTGCTGTCGGCAGTTAGTTGTTCCCCGGTAACGGCCGCTTTTTCAATGTTCTCTTTAAAGGCACGTTTCCGCACTTCCGTAACAATGGTTGCGGCGGCACCTGCATCTCCTTTCCGCAGCAGGCATTCTGCTTTCATCATCAACACTTGGGCATACCGGAAGAATGGGAGGTCATTGTTCATATTATAGGCTGCCCCCATTTCCGGTTTGAATTTTATTATCCTATACCCTTCGTCTTCTGCTGTGTATAACCCGTTGGGCAAATCTTTTGTGTAATTCAGCTGCTCCCCGGCCCTGTCGTAAGTACACAACAGGGGCGTCACCCCGTCATCGTCATATTGCAAGCCATGTTCCCAGGTGTCGTCAATGCGCGAATCTTCCGGGTCGTAAGTGTCTATAAATTGGGAAACAGCTTTCCCGCAACCAGCTCCATACGGAGTTGTCCTCAGGTTGTATTTTGCTTTTGAGGCAGCATGAAGTGTGTAGTTTATGTGCATCCCGCTCCCGTTAATTTCATCGCTAGGCATAGCAAAAATGGTTTCAGCCGAGCTTTCATTGTCGGAAGCGAAACAGTCGGCATAATTTGTTTCCAGGCTGTACTTCCCCGAGGCAATAATGTCGTTACATTCTGCCAGGCAATTATCCCATGCAGCAGTGCCTGTATATACCTTTGCATTCAGGTACAGGTTGGCCAACAATGTTTTTGCCCCCCACTTGTTAAAACGTCCGTATATTGAAGTACTGTTTTCGCTGTTTAAATCCCCCATCACATTATTGATGTCGGTAACAATTGCGCTATAGATAGCAGCCCTGTCTGTTTTTGCAGGGAGTTCCTGTGCAGTAGTTGTTACAAAAGGCACATCGCCGAAATTGTCTATTATAAGCCAGTAATAAAATGCACGGGCAACGGTTATTTCTGCCAAATAAGTTTTTTTTGTTTCTTCTGATGAGAAAGGAATTGTACCATTTTCAATTTGTTCAATAATCCTGTTTGCATGTATTGCCCCTTTATACAGGGAATGCCATATGTTTTTGATCTGGACGGCCTCTGAAGTCCATGTGTGCAAATGCAACTTTTTATATATCCCCCCATCGTCCCAGCCTGAAGCATTTGCAGGCATTACAAGTTGGTCGGTTGTTGTCTCTTGCAGGCCTTGAAAACCACGATAACTGAAAAAGTCGCGCATAGTACTGTAGACAGGGCCAATTACAGCGGAGATATCATCCTCTGAATAAACATAACTGTCTTCCGTTATGTCGGTGTAGACTGTCTCTGTAAGGTCGTTACAACTAATAATTGTTAATAACAGGATTGCCAGTGATGTAGTTTTTATTATGATTTTCATTACTGTCATTTTTAAAGTTAAAATTTAACGGAGATTCCAAACGTATAGGTACTGGTTGCCGGATACCTGTCGCGGTCATCGTTTCCAGGGTAAAGGCCGACACTGTTTACCTCTGGGTCAATCCCACTATACCCGGTAAATGTGAGCATGTTGGATCCCGAAGCATATACCCGCAGGTGTTTTATGTATTTGCTTTTAATATCAAAGGTATATCCGAGAGTAATATTGTCTATTTTCCAGTAATCGCCGTCTTCGATAAAATAGCTGACATACTGAAGTTCCTGGGCATCGTTGAGCGGGACTTTCCCGTAAACATTGTCGTATGTACACTTCATCACGTTCCCCCTTGTAAGGCTGACCGGCACCCCATAAAACATTTTGGTCATGTTTAGTATCTGGAAACCAAAAGCCCCTCGCATAGTGATGTTGAGGTCGAAATTTTTGTAGTTGATAGTGTTGTTCCAGTTTAAATAATATTTTGGCAGCCCATTCCCCAAAATCTTTTTGTCTTCGGGGACCTGTTCCGAGATCGGTTTTGGGTTTCCGTCTTCTCCTTCGATTATCCAATACCCTTCTCCGTCTACATCTACCGAGTTAAACCCATAGTAGTTGCCAATTTTTTTGCCTTCTTCTACCCTGTGTGTGGTACTTTGTATCGGTTCTCCTGTTGAACCTGTGTCAAAATATCCGCCAGATAAATGGTACTGGTCGCTCGACAATGAGATGATCTTGTTGCGGTTTGTTGAACCGTTGATGTCTGTATGCCACCTCAGCCCGGGACGTTGTACAGGGACTGCTTTTATTCCTATTTCCACTCCGTTGTTTTGCATCTCCCCGGCATTTGCCAATACTGTATTGTATAAATAGGGAGGGGTAGCAACGGTGTAGTCCCACAATAGGTCTTTGGTTGTGCGTTTATAAAAATCGATGGTTGTGGAAACCCGGTCGTTAAGCAATCCTACTTCCAATCCGAAATTGAGTTCTGACTTCTTTTCCCATTTCAGGTCAGGATTGGCATTGGAGGATGGGTAGAGTGTAGATATCCATTCACCGTTGTTAAGATATTTTGTGCTTGAAGCAAGACGGCTTAACGAGGCATAAGAATCAGTAGGGGCTGTACCTGTAATACCAAAACCGCCCCGGAGCTTTAAAGCACTGAACTTCGACCGCCAGCTTTCCATAAAAGGTTCGTTAATTATGTTCCAACCTGCGGAAATAGCAGGGAATGCCCCCCACTTATTGTCATCTCCAAATTTTGTACACCCCTCGTAACGGATACTGGCCATTAATAAATATTTGTTATTGAAGTTGTAATTAATCCTTGAGAAATAACTTATCAGTTTTGATGAACTTTTTTGTGAGTCCATCCCTGCAAGGCCTTCTGTCAATGCCGAACCGTCCGACATGTTATTGTAAGAGTATTGGTCGCTGGAAAAGTCATACGTGTTCATCCAGTAAAATTCATAGACATTTTTCTGAAAACTGTACCCTCCCAGGAAATTGATACTATGTTTGCCAAATTCCCGTATATATGTGCCTGTCAATTCCAGCAGATCGTCTACATTACGGGTCGTCCCCCTTGAGGCAAAGCCCGTCCGGCTGTTTTTTATGCTGTTGATGTGATTGAATGATTCTGCATATCCAGCTGTTTTGTTGTAGATGTCACGTGACACAAGCATCTTAAAAGTCAGCCCCTCCAGAGGGTAAAGCGATACTGTACCAAAAGGTTTATAATTGGTAATATGTATAGAGCCGTCTGTTTCTTCGATCAGGGAGACAGGGTTGCAGTAATTGTTCATGTCCGGATGCTCTGTCCAGTTGCCGCCTTCGTCCTTAATTGGATCGGTAGGGTTATAAATCAGGGCATTACGGTAAACATCGCCCCTCCAGCTATACCCGTCCCCACCTGAAAAATATTTCTGGTCGTAGCCCATAAGGGCACCTTTTACTTTCAGCATCCCGTCGAATATGGTGTGGTTTGCCTCTATGCGTGCATTGAACACCTTGTTGTCCGATTTCAGCATCAACCCTTCCAGCGACTTGTAATTGATGTTCATAATGTAATTGGTATTAGGATCCCCTCCTTTCATGCTCACATTATGGGTGTGGGAAACAGGTGTCCTGAAGATCTCGTCTATCCAGTCGGTATCCGCCCCGTAGTCAATCGCCCCTGATTTGTCGGCAGCTACGAGCTCACGGTATTCTGAAGCATTCATGAAACGCAGGCTCTTCGTAATGGACTGAGTGGTCACATAGCTGTTCCATTCAATTGTGGCAGGGGTCTTTTTCTTGATCCCCTTAGTGGTTATAAGTATAACCCCGTTCGTGCCCCTCGTCCCGTAAATAGCTGCTGCCGAGCCATCTTTCAGGATGTCTATGGTTTCGATGTCTTCTGGCGCCACATCTGTCAAATCGCCAGGTATGCCATCTATTACTATAAGGGGTTGGGTTTCGGCAGCTAAAGTAGTTACCCCCCTTAAAACAATTTGGGAGGTACCTGTTGGATTGGCATCTGGGTTAATAATTGTTACCCCGGCAACTTGTCCTTTTATTAATTGGGCAGCATCTGTTTTTGAGCCTTTCACAAAATCTTCTGATTTTATATTGGAAACAGCACTGGTCAATTCCAGTTTCTTCTGTGTACCATACCCAATGGCTACGACCTCATCAATGCCAATGGCCTCCTCTGCCATCTCAACATTAATTATTGTTTTTCCTTCAATCGGGATTTCCAGCGTTTTCATCCCTACAAATGAAAATTGCAATGTTGCGCCGCCCGGTATGTCTGATAGCGAATATTGCCCATTAGCTGAAGTTACTGTTCCTTTTGCCGTGCCTTTTATAATTACCGTAACACCTGGCAATGGTTGCCCGTTATTGTCTTTTACTGTACCGCTAACTGTTTTTTGCTGTTCCGCCTTGATTATTGCATCTCCAAAATTACTTTTTTTCTGTCGGATGATAATGTAACGGTCTACTATTCTGTAATCAAGGGACGTGCCGCGGAGTACTTTGTCCAGGATCCCCATAACCGTTGCATTTTTTTCATTTAAGGAAATGTTTTTTATTTCCTTCAGATCTTCCTTCTGGTAGAAGAAATAGAATTCGCTTTGCTTTTCAATTTGCTTAAACAGGTCCACGATGTTATTATCGTTGAACGTGATGTTTAAGCGTGTGCTTTGCGAGTAAGTCGATGCACTTACGCTTAGCAAGGAAAGGAGAAATATCGCAAAAGTCAATTTCATTTTTAGTGAAAGTTTTTTTAAAGGCCTGTTAAAAACGGCCCGGTTTGATCGTTTTTTCATAAATTTGAAATGTTTTAAATGATTACTACAATTTGTTTTAATCGTTAAACGGTGGGCATGTGGGGCATGCCTGCCGTTTTTTTTTGATTTTCAACGTTTTTCAATGGATTTTTACATAGGCTTATTTATTTTTGAAATGGTTACCGTATCTTTTTCCCCAAGTTTGTTCATGTATGTTATTTCTACAGGGAGCAATAGCCCTATTGCTTTAATAATCTGATCGAAAGGTTTGTTCTTAAGTATAGTGCCGGAGAACCGTAGCCCTTCGGCTTCACTGCTGGTAAAATTAATCTCGACATTGTACCAGCGTTCCAGCCTTGAGGCAATGTCGGTGAGCCGTTCTTCTTCGAACTCAATCCTTCCCTCAGTCCAGCTACTGTAAAAACCGGTGTCAACCTTTTTTGTGTTTATTTTTTTTAAATCATCTGGGATGGTTATTTGTTCTGCCGGGCTTATCTTGGCCATCTCTTTACCTGAAAGGCAGTTTATTTGCACCGAACCTTCGATAAGCGTTACCTGGCTTGAGCTTTCTCCCTCATATGAAACTATGTTGAAAGAAGTCCCTAATACTTCAACTTCACTTTTTTTCAATTTAACTTTAAAAGGGATGTCATTATGCCTGACTTTAAAAAAGGCTTCTCCGTTGAGGTATACGTCACGGTTTCCTTTGCCAAAATTGTTTGGGTATTTTAACGTGGAGCCAGAATTGAGCCACACTTGGGTGCCATCGTAAAGCGTAATTTCCGACATCTGTCCGAGCGGTACTTTTAGTTCGGCATAAACCAGAGGCTCCTGTTTTAGTTCCATGTTGTCCTTTATTAATGTGCCTGCGGCAAAGGCAAAGATTATAATGGCTGCATATTTAAGCACTGATTTAAAAAACTGGATTTTAGATGTATTGATATGCTTCGAAATTTTTCCCCAAGAAAGGGCAGGGGAGACGTCTTGTAGCGTCCGTGTACTTTTTAGCCCATTGTGGATTTGCTTTGTCTTTGTAAAGATTTTTCTGTTCTCGCTTTCCCCCATGAGCTGAACAAAATCCTTTTCTTCTTCCGGATCCAACTCATTAAAAATTTTCCCGGCAGAAAGTTCCCATATTTTATCCTGTCCTTTTTTTTCCATACTTAATTAAAGGACGTAAAAATTGCAAAAAGGGGGTGACAGGATTATCATCTTTTTTTGGAAAACATCCCTTTTGGTTGAAAAATGTTTGTTGCTTTGGTGTGTATGTAGCAGAAAAAATAAAAGTCTTGGGGATCCAGGTTTTCTTTCAAAAAGCGGTAAGCCCGCCCAATTTGGGTCTTTACCGTATTTTTTGTGATGTTCAGTTTTTGGGCAATCTCTTTGTACGTTAACGATTCGAAAACGGCCATCTCAACAATTGTCCTGCGTTGATCCGGTAACTTTTGCAATAAGGAGTACAACTTAGCATACTGCTTTTGCTCATCGAAATACCCTTCGTTTGCCGGTTCGGGGATGTTCTCAATCGGTTCGGTAATGATCCGTTTTTTCCGGTAATAATCAATGACGTTGTTTCGCAACATCAAAAAAATATAGTGTTTTACTGATGATTTGATTTCGATCTTGCTGCGGCTTTCCCATATCTTAATAAAGCAATCGGATACCAGTTCCTCTGTCAACCTTGAATCGGCAGTTGATTTCTGTGTGTAAAGGCACATTTGGCCGAAATACTTGTTGTGCAATTGCTTAAATGCCTTTTTGTCACCACGTTTAATATTTTCCCACAGTTGTTTATCTTCCAAGGTCTAATTTAAATGTCTTTGGCAAATATAATGTTTTTGTCCTAACACTGCCATGGGCACAATATTGAAAATGGGATTAGGGGATTTGCCGGTTATTTCGCCCTGCCTCAAAATAATGTTATGCAACATCTATAGCTACGTAAAAAAAATAGTTAAATTTGCAGTTACCGTGTCCGTACACGGAATGGTTTGCGACAATATTTAATTTCAAAAAACATATTAAATAAAATGAAAAATAAAAATTTATTTGTTTCGCTATTGTTGATTTTTATTGTGGGGGCGGCTTCCGCACAGAATGACGGATGGGTTTCTTTGTTCGACGGTAAAGATTTGTCGGGCTGGAAACAATTAAACGGGAAGGCAAAATACGAAGTCAAAGACGGGATGATCATCGGGACAACTGTCCTAAACACGCCCAACTCGTTTTTGTGTACCGAGAAAAATTATTCTGACTTTATCTTCGAGGTCGATTTGCTTGTTGACGACAACATGAACTCAGGCATCCAGTTCAGGAGCGAAAGCACGCCAGAGTACAACAAAGGAAGGGTGCATGGTTACCAATGCGAGGTAGACCCGTCTTCGCGCGCTTGGAGTGCAGGCATATATGACGAAGCCCGCAGGGGATGGTTGTACCCCCTGGACTTAAACCCGGGTGCAAAACCCGCATTTAAAAATGGGGAATGGAACCACTACCGTATCGAGTGCGTTGGCAATTCAATAAGGACATGGCTGAACGGGATGCCTTGTGCGCATTTAATCGACGACATGACCCTTGAAGGTTTTATCGCACTGCAGGTTCATGGTATCGGTAGCAACAAAGACAAAGTAGGGCGACAGATCAAATGGAAAAACATCAGGATTAAAACAAAGGATTTAAAGCCGACACTAAATAAAGAAATTTATGTTGTCAACTTGCTGCCAAATGACCTGAGCGGATCGGAAAAAGAGCAGGGCTTTGAATTGTTGTTCAACGGCAAATCAGTTGACAAATTCCAAGGCTATAAAGGGGATGCGTTCCCTTCCAAAGGCTGGGAAGTAAAAGACGGCGTGCTTTCTGTTTTAGACAAATCCGTTTCCCCTGAAAGAGGCGGCAGCATCATCACAAAAAAAGAGTACGGTGCGTTTGAATTAAAATTTGACTTTAATTTCGAAGAAGGGGCAAACAGTGGCATTAAATACGGTATTGGCAACAATGACCCCGGGATAGGGCTTGAATACCAAATCCTTGACGATGAAAAACACCCTGACGCAAAAAATGGAGTAGTAGATAACCGCACATTGGCATCGCTTTATGATTTAATACCCGCAGAAAAAACGGGTCGTTATATAAATGGTGCAGGGGAATGGAACCGTGGGCGCATAGTCGTCTTCCCCGATGGGAAGGTACAGCATTGGTTAAATGGGCGGAAAGTAGTTGAATATACCCGTGGCGACAATATTTACAGGGCATTGGTGGCCCGCAGCAAATATGCTGATTACGAAGGGTTCGGGATGGCAGAAAAAACACCTATCCTATTCCAGGATCATCAGAATACGGTACATTTCAGGAGTATAAAAATAAGGGAATTATGAAATCTAACAGGAGAAATTTTATAAAGTCTGCCGGGATTGGTATCGCGGCAGCATCGGTGCCGGGGATTGCAACTGCATGTGGCGCACCTGAACCCGCAAAAAAAAGTGGGTTTGAGTTTAAACTTGGCATTGCTTCCTATTCGCTCCGCAATTTCCCCTTGGAGGAAGCCTTGGACATGGCATTGCGCTGCGACATACACAGGATTGCATTCAAAAGCATGCACCTGCCTTTGGATTCCGACAAAGAAACCATTGACAATGCCGTTGCCCTTTGCAAAGAAAAAGGGATTGCCCTTTATGGCGGCGGCGTTATCTATATGAGGTCTAAAGAAGATGTTGACCAGGCATTTGAATATGCCAAAGCTGCCGGGATGAAAATCATCATAGGTGTGCCAAAACACGAGCTTTTGGAATATGTGGAAGGGAAAGTGAAGGAATACGACATAAAGCTCGCCATCCACAACCATGGCCCTGGCGACAAACAATACCCTAGTGCGCAAAGTGCCTACGACAAGATAAAAGACATGGACAAAAGGATGGGGCTGTGCATAGACATAGGCCACACCAAGCGCATAAAAAGGGATCCAGAACAGGACCTGAAAGATTTCTTCGACCGTGTTTTTGACATGCACATAAAAGATGTCACCAAAGCTGAACATGACGGGGAAACGTGCATAATTGGCCGTGGGGTAATAAATTTCCCTTCGTTTTTAAAGGCTGTGGAAGAATTAGGGTACACAGGCACGCTGTCTCTTGAGTACGAAGCAGACAAAGAAGACCCGCTACCCGGAATGATGGAGTCTTTTGGATATATCAAAGGAATTATCAGTACGTTATAATCATAAAAAAAATACGATGAGTTCAGATAGAAGGGATTTTTTGAAAAAAGTAACAGCAGGGGCTGCAGGGATTGCAGTAGGCGGTTCGGCAATGGGCATGTCTGCAAAAAGTTACAGTAAAATTATTGGCGCCAACGACAGGCTAAATGTTGCCATTATTGGCTTGGGGCGCAGGTTGGGCGCATATTACGAACCCGTTTCAAAGAAAGAAAACAATGTAGAGCTGGTTTATTTGTGCGACGTGATGAAAAGCCAGCGCGAGAGGGCTGCCGCTAATTTCGCAGAACGGATAGACTACAAGCCAAAGTTGGAGAACGACCTCCGCAAGGTTTTTGCCGATTCAAAAATCGATGGGGTATTTGTTGCAACACCAGACCACTGGCACACACCGGCAGCAATTATGGCAATGCAGGCAGGGAAACACGTTTATGTTGAAAAACCGTGCAGCCACGACATGAACGAAAACGAGTTGATTGTTGCTGCCATGAAAAAATATAACAAATGTGTGCAGATGGGCAACCAACAACGTTCATCGGATCATACCCAACAGATTATTTCAGAAATACATAAAGGGGCAATTGGCGTGCCTTACCGTGCCGTGGCATTTTATGTGAACGGCAGGGGCGAAGTGCCGGTACAGAAAAAAGCACCTGTGCCAACAGGCTTGGACTGGGAACTTTTCCAAGGACCGGCAACACGCCGCGAATACACCGAAGAGACTTGGAACTATAACTGGCACTGGTATGGTTGGAATTATGGTACCGCCGAAGCAGGCAATAATGCAACCCACGAACTTGATGTGGCACGCTGGGCTTTGCAAGTCGATTTCCCAACAAGGGTTGACGTGGAAGCAGGTAAACGCCACTTCTTCGATGACGGATGGGAAATGTACGACACAATGGACGCAACATTCCGTTTCAATGGCGACAAAATAATAAAATGGGACGGGCGTAGCCGTAATGCTTATGACACTTACGCCCAAGGCGGCCGCGGAACTATTATTTACGGCAGCGAAGGGACAGTTTTCGTAAACCGTAGCAAATATATGCTTTACGACCGCAAAGGCAAACTTGTAAAAGACAGCAAGTCTGCATCAAATGAAGCAGGTACTGCCCTTGGCGGAGGAGGCGACATGACTACCGGGCACGTTGAAAACTGGTTCAATGTTATCCGTGGAAAAGAAAAAATATTAAATGCTGGCATCGACGATGCAACAATAAGCCAGGCAATGGTCCATTATGCCAATGTTGCTTACCGCATCAACAAAGGTTACGACATTGACGAGGTTACAGGGCGCATGTACGACCGCGATGCCATGAAACTTTGGAAACGCGATTATGCACCGGGCTGGGAACCTAAAGTTTAATTTTAATCAAATCTAAAATAAATGGACTCAAGAAGGAAATTCTTAAAAAAATCTGTTGCCACCTTAGGTGCAATAACCATTGTGCCTTCTCATGTTTTGTTTGCCAAAGGTGAGATAAGGAATGCCGCAGGCGAACTGGTCAGGGCAAGATCGGTTGTGCCAAGCGACAAGGTGAACATGGCGTTCTGCGGTATTGGCCACCAAGGCGGCGGGATACTTAAAGCCATCAATAAAACAGGGCTTGTTAACACAACTGTTTTGTGCGATGTTGACATGGGAGGGGAGCATACCCTGGAAAACATGAAAGCTTATCCAAAGGCAAAACGCTATCAGGATTTCAGGGAAATGTTCGACAAATCGGTAAAGGATTTCGATGCCATGACTGTTGGCACTCCCGACTTTTCACATTTCCCAATCACCATCTTGGGGATGTCGCAGGGCAAGCACGTGTATGTTGAAAAACCATTGACCCGTACTTTTAACGAGTCGGAGCTGCTTATAAAAGCTGCAAAAAAATATAAAGTAGCCACCCAGATGGGTAACCAAGGTCACTCGGGGGGAAACTATTTTCAGTTTAAATCCTGGGTAGAGCATGGTATTATAAAAGACGTTACCAAAATCACTGCCCACATGAACGGCAAACGCCGCTGGCACGGTTGGGACACCGGCATTACCGAGTACCCTGTCGATCCAAACATCCCTGAAACACTTGATTGGGACACATGGCTGATGACAGCAAAATACCACGGCTACCACAAAGATTTTGTCCACGGGCAATGGCGTTGCTGGTACGAACACGGAATGGGCGCATTGGGCGACTGGGGCGCACATATCATGGACACTGCCCACCAATTCCTCGACTTGGGATTGCCTTTCGAGGTGAACCCTCTAAAAATAGAAGGGCATAACAAGCTGTTCTTCCCGCAGGCATCTACATTGGAGTTCAAATTCCCGAAAAGGAAAAAAATGCCGGCTTGTACGATTACTTGGTACGATGGGCAAGACAACATTCCTGCAGTCCCCGAAGGATATGGCGAATTGGAAGTAGATCCGAACATACCGCCTGTTGCAGGGGAGGTGAAACCTACAAAACTGGGCGCAGGTAAAATTATTTACAGCAAAGACCTTATTTTCAAAGGCGGTTCGCACAGCAGTACATTGAGCATTATCCCTGAAGATAAGGCCAAAGAAATGGAATCTAAGTTGCCGGAAGTTCCCCAAAGCCCTTCCAACCATTACGAGAATTTTGTAAAGGCAGCCAAGGGCGAGGAAGAAACCCGTTCGCCTTTTGAGGTGTCGGCACCGTTGAGCCAAGTGTTCTGCCTTGGGACAATTGCCCAACGCTTGAACACAAAAATAGAATTTGACCGCAAGAAAAAGCAAATAACGAACAACAAACAGGCAAACGAACTATTAGTCGGCACTCTCCCACGTAAAGGATGGGAAGAGTTTTATAAACTATAGGCTTGTATCGGTTTTTTAGGGATAGGTGGAAATAAACAACACTTTCCTCATATGAGGTAGAAATGATTTTCGTTATATTCGTCAATTATTTCTATCTCATTTTTTTTAAACTGTCTGAATAAATAAATTCTTATGAAAATAATGTCATTGCTTTTATTGTTGCTATCCTTGTCCGTTTCGTCCCAACTTACCGCACAGCCCAGAAGGGAATTGGTAAAAGTCTTGGTAACCCCCGACCATGCCGATTGGACATACAATGTGGGGGAGCGTGCAGAGTTTGCTATTTCTGTGTTGAAAAACAATTATCCTTTGGACGGGGTAGAAGTCAGTTACCGCATACAGCCCGAAAAAGTTGATGTTTGGGAAGAAGGCACGGTTACCCTGAAAGAAGGCACGGCAACATTGAAGGCTAAAAAATTCAAAGAGCCTGGGTTCTTGCGTTGCCATGCTTCTGTTGAAATTGACGGGAAAACATATTCATCTTATGCCACGGCAGGTTTTTCCCCCGAAAAAATTGAACCAACAACAACATTGCCCACAGATTTCAAAGAGTTTTGGGACAAAGGCAAAGAGGCTCTCGCAAAAATACCCATAGAACCTGTAATGACCTTGATTCCCGAGAGGTGTACCGACAAAGTGGATGTTTACCATGTAAGTATCAAAAATATCAGCGGGAAAATATACGGAATACTTTGCAAGCCCAAATCAGCAGGTAAATACCCTGCAATCTTGCATGTGCCGGGAGCTGGCATACGCCCGTATTATGGCGATGTTGGCGGGGCAGAGAATGGCTTTGTTACTTTCCAGATAGGAATCCATGGATTTCCTGTAACCCTCGACCCTGTTGTTTATAACGATTTGCGATATGGCGCACTTGACAAATATTGGACTGCAAATTTGGACGACAAAGACAATTATTACTACAAACGTGTTTACCTTGGGTGCGTGCGCGCTGTCGATTTTATCGAAAGCCTTGATTGTTTCGATGGACAAAACATTGGCGTTACAGGCGGGAGCCAAGGCGGCGCGCTTTCTATTGTAACCGCAGGGCTTGACGAAAGGATTGATTACCTTGCCGCCTTTTATCCAGCATTGTCAGATCTTACAGGGTATTTGCACGGTAGGGCAGGGGGCTGGCCTCACATGTTCCGAGATGGGTTTACCAACAAACCCGAAAAGATAGAAACCTCAAAATATTACGATGTGGTAAATTTTGCGCGTTTTGTGAAAGCTAAAGGCTGGTACAGTTGGGGATACAACGACAATGTTTGCCCACCAACGTCAATTTATGCAGCATACAATGTGATTACAGCACCTAAAGAACCGCATATTTTCCAGGAAACCCAACACTGGACTTTCCCCGAGCAGCAAGAATTGAAAAACGAGTGGCTTTATGGGAAGTTGAAGGAATAGTAGGTTGTTTTATGTTTAAGATGTAACTCCGCAATCAGTTTGTGTGGAAGGGAGATACATTAAATAAAAGGTTTGATATTGATTAAATATTTTGTCGACTAACTTAGACAAGCTAACAAATAAACTGTATGAAAACGATTTATGGATTATTTTTCTTATTGATAATAGGAAGCCAAGGATTCGCGCAGGTTAGGATGAAAAAAGCCGAAGGAGGGTTTCTTTTTACCGAACAAGACAAGAAAATCCTCTTCTTTCAGACAGGGGAAAAAAGCAAAAACGGGAAGTACGGACGTTGTAATTATGTGCATCCGCTTTGGGGGATGGACGGAAAAGTATTAACAGAAGATTTTCCGGCAGATCATTTGCACCACAGGGGGGTTTTTTGGGCCTGGCATCAAATATGGATAGGGGATAAACGGCTTGGCGATGGATGGGAACTTGTAGATTACGAACAGAAGGTGGAAGAAGTTGAGTTCATAGGTAATAAAGACGGGGGCGCTACATTTAAGACCAGCGTCTCCTGGCTGTCGGATAAATGGAAAATAAATGGAAAGAAAGTCCCTTATCTAAAAGAAAATTCGACTATTACAATACATCAGGCAATTGGCAATTCCCGCAGGATTGACTTTGAAATCCATTTGCTGGCCAAGGAAGAAAAACTTGCTATTGGGGGATCTGAGGATAAAAAGGGATACAGTGGTTTTTCTGTCCGGATGGCTTTGCCGGATGATGTTGCATTCACTGGACCTAAAGGAAAAATAACACCAGAAGTTACGCAGGTTGAATCAATAGGATATGTGAATATTTCGGGGGCAATAGGGAGCAATAAATCAAAAGGGGGGATTGTTATTGTCGATAATCCTGAAAATCCCGGATACCCGCAAAGATGGATACTGAGAGATAAAAACAGTATGCAAAATGCTGCATTTCCAGGAAGGCGGGCGGTCATTGTCCCCACAACAGAGCCATTGACCTTAAAATACTCATTGATAGTGTATTCAGGAAAGATGGGCAATGGAAAAATCCAGCGTATTATTTCCAAAACCAAGAATAACTGACACTTGTACCGTTCCCGTTAAAGCCGAGGGGATTGCTGTCTCCCAATCCGTTGTTGGAATGATGTTTGACGTTCAAACCCATCATTATTTTGTCTTTATTGGGCAAAACGTATTACGCCCCAATAGCATAAATTAAGTTGAACATACCTCTGGAACCATCTTCGGGGAATTTTTTTTAACAGTACTCTAAAATGATATTTAGATTGAAACCATAGCCTAATCCTTATTTCTTTGATTGTTTTTTTACTTGAAATAAGCAATTGCTTCGCCTGGATTAATTTCTTTTGTATTTTTGAAAAGCTATAATATGTAGTATTTCATAAAGAATTAGTGTTCTGTGCTATATCTTATTTATTGTTTTACTGATAAATATATTTAAAACGTATGAAAATAACAGTTGATCAATTGGAGCAGGATGAATTAGAGGAGATGGGTGTTTTTTCATGGCCTGTTTGGGAACATGACGAGGAAAAGTTTGAATGGTATTACGACAAGGCTGAAAAGTGTTATATTAAATCAGGCGAGGCGACAATAACTTCGGAATTTGAAAGTATCACCATAAAAGCGGGGGATTTTGTGGTTTTTCCCGCAGGGCTTGAATGTATTTGGGACATAGAGTCGGCAATAAGCAAATACTACGCTTTTGAATAATTAACAGCAAAATCAGGTGGTTCCGTAAAATGCCAGGGATTTTGTTTCAAACATCTTCCTGGTTTTTACGTTAATCCTGAATTGTATCTAACAAATACCTAACATGAAAGTAAACCAATCATTTGACCGGCGTGGTTTTATAAAAATTGCCGGAATTGGAGCCGGGGCAGGAGTGCTTGGTCTCCACCATGCTTGTACCGGAGAAAAAAAGAAAGTACAGCCAGCTATACAGGGGTTCGAAGATACGGGGACCGAGGCAGCCAATGCAAAAGTATGGGTTCCTGTTTCAGACAGGAAAATACGTGTAGGTCTTGTTGGATACGGGGTTTGCAGGTTTTCCGCAGCCTTTGGCTTTCAAGATCACCCTAATGTTGAAGTTGTCGCGGTCAGCGACCTCGTCCCTGAACGTTGCGCAAAATTGGCAGAGCTAACCAAGTGCAAAAAAACATACCCCTCGTTGGAAGAACTTGTCAAGGATGACACCATAGAGGCAGTTTTTGTGGCAACCGATGCCCCCAACCACGCAAAGCATTGCATTGACGTGCTTAACCATGGCAAACACGTGGCGTGTGCCGTGCCTGCCGTGTTCGGTTCGCTTGAGGATGCCGAAAAACTTTTCGAAACAGTAAAAAGGACAGGGCTAAAATATATGATGTTCGAAACTTCAATGTTCCGCGAAAACCTTTACGCAATGCGCCAAATATACAATTCAGGCGGTTTTGGAAAGGTCGTTTACACAGAGGGCGAATACTGGCATTATTCAAAAAATGGGATTGCATCCTACAAAAATTGGCGGCATGGTATGCCGCCCCAATGGTACCCTACGCATTCCGATGCATACTATATTGGCGTTACGGGCGGGACATTTACCGAAGTATCTTGCATGGGGATGCCAAGTGCAATGGAGCGTTTCCAAGAAGGCAAAAACCAATACGACAATCCTTATGCGACCGAAATATCATTCTACCGTACGAGCGAAGGGGGAATGGCACGTATGGGCAGGAGTGCCGACACCAATGGGCATGGCTATGGCAGCGAAACAGGAAGGTTGCGCGGCACAAAAGGATCGTATTATGAAAAATACGAAGGCATTGAAGAAAACCTGCCGGACTTGATTCGCCCCGCACTGCCTCCGGGAGTTGACGCAGGCGGGCATGGAGGCTCGCACGGACGGCTTACCGATGAGTTCGTTACCGCCATACTTGAAGACCGCAAACCACTTGTAGATATAGCTATGGCTTTGAACATGACCGTTGGCGGCATTGTTGCCCACCAATCGGCAATGAAAGGCGGCGAATGGTTGAAAATACCGCAGTATAGCTTCCACGGATAAAACGGCAGTTCTTACACTATTGTAACGGATATTTGAAGCTTTAGGGTTTTGTCTAATAAAATGGACATTTTCGCGTAATTCACAGTAAACCTTTTGCCAAGTCCTTTTTGCTGTTTATTATACCATTGGGCAGCCTCGCGAATATCTTCTTTTGCAAGAGATAGGGTTGGATTTAAACATTACAATTTTTTTTCTATGTCGTCCATTGCAGAGTCAAAAATCATTGCAGAACCGGGGTTTTGCTTGTAATATTCAAGAGATAAGTGTTTTGTCTTTAGACCGAACGCCCCCAAGACCGTTTGTGCACAAAAAATGCGATAAACGACAAAGCCGCCAAACTTATGCCGATCGAGTAAGAAATTTCTTTTGAAAGCGAAAAGCCTTCCGGGGCAAACAACAAGTAAGTTGATGTTACGGCAGTCATGAAAACGGCAGGTATGAGCGTAATCCAATATAATTTTTTTTGTTGCAGCAAATAAACTGTAATGGTCCACAAAACAATAGTCGCAAGGGTTTGGTTCGACCATGCGAAATATCGCCAAATTATGCTGAAATCAATTTGGGTAAGCAAAAATCCTATTGCAAAAAGTGGTATGCTTACAAATAGCCTGTTTTTCACCGGTCCTTGGTTGTAGTTCAAAAAATCGGAAACAATCAACCGTGCGCTGCGGAATGCCGTGTCGCCCGATGTTATCGGTGCGGCAACTACGCCCAGCAATGCCAGCACGCCCCCGAATTTGCCCAGCAAAGAGTTTGAGATTTCGTTTACTATCACCGCCGCATTGCCTCCATGCGATGCCATGGTTTCGTTCAGTTCCCTTATGCCGCCGAAAAAGCTCATGCTTATTGCCGCCCAAATCAAAGCGACAATGCCTTCTGAAATCATTGAGCCGTAAAATACCCTCCTGCCAAGTTTTTCGTTGGTCAGGCAGCGTGCCATAAGCGGCGACTGGGTGGCATGGAAGCCCGATATGGCACCGCAGGCAATGGTTATGAAAAGCATGGGGAATATTGGGAACTTGTCGCTGTTGCTATGGTAATTTTGTATGTTGGCAAGGTTCAGCTCAGGAATATGGTATCCTTTCACAAAAAGTGCTATTATCAAGCCAACTGCCATAAATATCAACGACAAACCAAAAATAGGGTAAACCCTGCCGATGATTTTGTCGATGGGCAACATTGTAGCCAGCAAATAATATATAAAAACCACCCACACCCAAAAGCTTATTGAAGCAAAGTTGGGGGTAAGCCCCGAAAGTATTTTTGCCGGGCCCATGATAAAAACTGTCCCTACCAATATCATTAATATAACTGTGAAACCCCGCATAAACTGTTTTGTGCCTTTGCCTAAGTAAATGCCAACAATTTCGGTTATGCTCAAGCCGTTGTGCTTTATTGACAGCACGCCCGAAAAATAATCGTGCACGGCTCCTGCGAAAATACTGCCCAGCACAATCCACAGGAAAGCGACCGGGCCCCACATGGCACCTGCAACTGCCCCGAAAATAGGGCCAAGTCCTGCAATGTTCAGGAATTGAATCAGGAAAACCCTCCACCAAGGAAGCGGCACGTAGTCAACACCATCGTTCATCGAATAGGCTGGCGTTTGCCTGTTTGGGTCTATGTCGGCAAAACGCTCTACAAAACGTGAATAAAAAATATATCCTAAAATAAGGGCAGCCAGCCCCACAAAAAAAGTAACCATCGAGTTTTAGTTTGTGCGATTTAATTAAAGCCCTAAAGTTAATACCTGTTTCCGTTTTTGCAAAGCTGTTTTAAGTTCGCTGTATGGAATATCCTGAACCGGGCAATTGCTGTCTATTGACATACATGCCGCCACTGCCGCAGATTGCCCAAGTATCATAAAAACAGGCTCCATCCTTATCGAGCCGAAAGCAATATGGCTGCTCGAAACGCAAACAGGAACGAGCAGGTTTGTGCATTCTTCTTTTTTCGGGACAAGCGAGCCATAGGAAATAGGGTAGGGGGCATCGGGAGAAACGCCTATGTCGCCTTCGTTTTGCACATAGCCTTCGGGGGTGATATAACGTTGTACGTTGTGCGAGTCCATGGCATAAGACCCCATGCCAACAGGGCGGGGCACTTCCCGTTTGCCCAGGACATCTTTTTCTGTCGTCACATATTCGCCGAGCATCCGTCGTGCTTCGCGGACATAAATCTGGTGGGGCCAGTTGCCGTTGTCTTTAAATTCGTCTTTTGCCAATCCCCATGTCGCCATTTTTGTGCGGATGTCTTCCGGCACTCGTGGGTCGTTTGCCACAAACCATAGCAAGCCCATTTGGTAATCTTTGTGTTCTTGTATAATTTCTTTGCGGCGTTGGTAGCTTGCATCCGGGTAGTCGTAGTTCATGCCAATGTTGTCGCTGCTGAAAGGCCCGTGGTTGTTGGTGTCGGTCTTCCAATTTGGTATGGCGTCGAATTTTTGGAACCAGTCTTTCCTGCCCGTTTCGAACATGCGGAGCAAAAGTTCGTATTGTTCAGGATCGTAATTGTCGGGTTTGGGGAAAGGAGTGAGGTTTTCGTCGTGGTCAGTCATGCACATCCGGAAACAGTATGCCTGTATCTTGTTGTCGGCAGCACCGTATTCTCCGGGGTTTTCTGTTGAAATGCGGGGAAGAACGCCGCTTGTTGGGTCGCCCGGCGTTTTGTATGGCGATATTTTTGTCCAGAACCAGTGCTGGTGGTGCAAGACACCTGTTTGTATCCCGTTCCATTTTTCGCCATAAGTGTCGGAACTTTCCCTGCCTACATGGTAGCTGACACCTGCCGATGCCATCAGGTCGCCTTCGTATGTGGCATCAATAAACATTTTTCCTTTAAAGGTTTTGCCTGAAAGTGTTTTGAACGAAGTGATTTTACCATTCTCTTTTTTTGTGCCGTTATTGCGGTCGAGCCATTCATCGCGGAAAATTGTGAGTTTGTTTTCTGTTGCGAGGCCTTCAAAAACCTGTTCTGCAACGTGCGGTTCAAAAATCCACATGGTGCGGTTTTCGCCGTCCATGGCAACTGTCCCTTGCCCTTTGTTGCCATATTCAGAGTGTTTTTGCCAGGTCCAAGCCGATGAGTCGTTGTAGTGTAGCCAAACACGGTGATAGAAATCGCGCGACAAACCACCGATTGTCGATTTGTCGCCTGTGTCGGTATATCCCAGCCCCCCCGATGTCAGCCCGCCCAGGTGGGTGTCGGGCGAAACCACGATTACCGACTTGCCCGACTGGGCGACTTCTACGGCTGCAATTATTGCAGAGGACGTGCCACCGTAAACAATAACGTCTGCGTTATATGTGTTGTCGGTTTTGGGCGTGGTGCAACTTGTTATGAAAAATAGGGTTAAAACCCCAATCCCGGCTTTTAAGAAATTATGATAAAGTTTCACTTGTGTATTATTTAACCTGATTTCGACAAAAAATATTAACTCAAAAAAAACAGAAACGTGCAAGATTTGTATCTCAATTATCAATAATCTGCAACATATTTGTTAACGTAACCTTTAATTGTTATCTAACAATTCAGCAGGAATTATTATAGGCACTCATTGTAATAATTAAAATTAATAACTGTCTATTTCAATTCCAGTTGTTTTGTGTCATTAAAACCTGCTCCCCTTATTTGCTCGAAAAGCTCAATCATTTCCTGTAATTTTTCAGGATTTTCTTTTGCCCGATCCTTTTGTTCGCCAATATCTTCAGCAAGGTTATATAATTGATAGTTCGGTGAATTTCCCATTTCGATATTTACATTTTTATTTACTGCCGGGCCCTTATATGGGGGTATCATTGCCCAATCACCTTTCCTGAACGCGGTACGGGATGTAGCCTCCAGGATTAATTCGTCACGCCCTTTAGCTGTTTTCCCCATAAAAACATCGAGTAGCTCTTTGCTGTCGGGACCACGCTGGGTACTACCAACCAATTCGGCCAGCGAAGAAAAAATATCGATTTGGCTCACCATTGCATCCGAAACCGAGGGCGATATTTTTCCGTTCCAATATACCACAAAAGGCACCCTTGTCCCTGCTTCGAACAGGCTATATTTGCCACCTCTAAGAGGTCCCCAGGGGGTGTGTTTCCCCAATTTTTCTACGGCATCGTCGTAATAGCCATCATTTAATACCGGACCATTATCGCTAGAGAAGACAATCAATGTATTTTCGAGCACCCCTTCTTCGCGGAGTGTTTTTATAAACTCGCCAATGCACCAATCGGCTTCTACGATTACATCGCCCCGCGGCCCCATTCCCGATACACCTACAAACCTTTTGTTTGGAGTACGTGGCACATGAGGTTGCTGAAGTGCATAGTACAAGAAAAACGGGCTGTCTTTATGTTGCCTTACATATTGTTTTGCTTTTTCGAGAAATGTATCCGCCATATCTTCGTCGATCCATTTTGCATTTTTACCTCCTTTCATAAAACCAATCCGGGGAATGCCGTTAACAATGCTATTATTGTGTCCGTGTTCCCATCTCATTTTCAAAAGTTCCGGGTTGTCTTTCCCGGTAGGCTCTCCTTCAAAATTATTTTTGTAGTTTACATATATCGGATCGTTTTTTTCAAGGCCCACAACATTTCCGTTTTCAATATAAACAGTAGGCACCCGATCTTGTGTAGCTGCCATAATATACGAATAATCGAATCCTACCTGATTCGGCCCTGGCGAAATTGTTTTATTCCAATTAACACCGCCATTGCCAAGTCCCAAATGCCATTTGCCCACAACACCAGTATAATACCCTTTTTCTTTTAACATTTTGGGGATAGTAGGCTGGTTTGTACGAATAAGCAATGGTGCCGTTCCGGGAAGTATTGTCGCATTTTTGTTACGCCACGGATATTCGCCGGTAAGCAGGGCATACCTACTTGGGCTACACGTTGCCGACGACGAATAGCCGGTTGTAAAACGCACCCCTCCCTGAGCAAGCTTGTCCATATTTGGCGTTTGTATCTCGGTAGCACCATAAGCGCTCATATCTCCATACCCCAAATCATCCATATACACAATAACAATATTTGGTAAATTTTCGTTTTTTTCCTGTTTGTTTTTCGTGCCTGTTTGACAACTATAAAAAACAATAAATAGTAAAAAGAAAGAATACAAGGCTACTTTATTTAGCCCTATTAATGCATTTTTGTTCATTTGATTTTATCTAAAATATGTTTTGTTCCGAACCTCCGTCTCCTCAAATCAATATAGATTGTTACAAGTTTATAAATTCTTTTTTGCCCCCACAAGAAAAATGGCTCCCTGATTATTTCCCTCTTCTTTTTGTTGCCGTTTTCTGAAAAATTAGCTTGCAGAATAATTATTCTCAATACCCCTGAGTATTAGGCAGAAGTCCCAAACTCCCTAAAAAATCGGCACAAGCAGCTTTTACATTATAATTACGCCCAGGCATTTCATAAACTTGTTTTATGGTATTTATAAAAGGATGCTTGTTCCCAACATACAACAAATAATTTATTGACAGTAGCGCAATATCCATATTTTCATCCATACAAAACCTTTTTAAATTGCTTTCTGCTTTGTCCGAATTAAACTCCTGGAAAGCAATTGCCGATGCAGTTATTGCAACAGGGGGATATGGATCTTCCATCGCTTTTATGATTTCCTCATTACATTTTGCCATAACATCCGTATTTTGGGAACGCAGCCCGGTTATAGCCCAGTACCGTATAATTTTATTTCTACTCTCCAATAATCGGCTTTGTTTTTGAGCTGTACGGTTGCCTCTTTTTCCCGAAAGGGAAGCCGCCTTGTATATTTCCCTTATCGGATAATTGTTGTCGTTTAGCCTGAACTCGTAGGCATTAATACTTTCCGATATTTTACCTATTTCATATTCGGGCAAAAACATCACATCGCGCGCCTCTAACACTTCGTTGTCAAGCAATTGGCGCATTTGGATTAACACACTGGCATACTGTTTGTTATCAACTAGGTTTTGGGTTTCCCAAACATCGTTTTCGATATCGAAAAGGGATTCTGTCGGGCGGTCTTTAAAAATACTTTCCTGAAGCGGATTTAACAGCCCTGCTGCTAAGTCGTTTCGCATTTGCTGTTTTATTTCAGAAATTTCCATATACCTGATATAGCGTACTTCGGGCATAAAAGGCATATAATTCCGGGAATAGATATAGCGTCCATCGGTAATGCTACGAACCATATCAAGCCCATTATCAGAACGATCGGTAGATAAAACCAGGTGGCTTACGGGCTCCGAACGATTTTTGCCAAGCAAAACACGGCCTTGCAAATAGCTGGGGGGCACTGCGCCGGCAAGGCAAATAAGCGTGGGGGCTAAATCTTCAAAACTAATAAGTTCGTTGGTCACAACTTGAGTTCCCCAGGGCGAAAGATGTTTGTACATTTCGGGGAACCAAATTACAAATGGCACACGGTAACCATAGTTTATCCCATTTGTTTTCCCTCGCGGTTCGCCTTCGCCATGATCGGCATAAAAGAAAATAATGGTGCTGTCGCGTAAATTATCTTTTTCGAGCCGCTGCAACAATTCGCCAATTTTATTATCGGTTAATTTTATAGAATTGTAAACACGTGCAAACTGTTTGCGCATTTCAGGGCTGTCGCGGTAAAATGGGGGCATATCAAATTCATTGTCGCCAATCCGCTCCCCTTCTGGTAATTTTTCCCAAACATTTTTTACGTACCATTCAAATTTGTTTGTCATGGTTCTCGACTGATGCGAATCGTTAAAATTGAAAACAGCAAAAAAAGGTTGCCCCGGTTTTCGCCCCCACCAACCGGCTTTTTTTGAACTTTCGTTCCATGCTTCACCTATAAACTGTTTTTCATTGCTCACATTATAATCGGTTTTTGCATTGTTTGTTACGTAATACCCCTGTTGTTGCAGATAGTAAGGGAAGCCGTGGATAAAATCGGGGATGGGATAATTGCTTCGGTGGTTACCTGTGCCCATTTTAAAGGTACGTACTCCGGTAATAATGGTAGAACGGCTAGGGGAACATACGGTCCCGGTGGAAAATGCGTTAGAAAACAGAACCCCTTCTTTGGCTAATTGGTCAATTACCGGTGTACTTGCGTTTTTATCCCCATAGCAACCTATAAATTGGGGCGAGGTGTCTTCAATAGTAATCCAGAGGATATTGGGGGGCTTTTGCCCGAATGCAAAAAAACAGAAGAGGGTAAAAATAAAACATAGGATCCCTTCCCATTTTATAAGCCGATATTTATTCATTTATCACCTTTAAGAAGTTGTTTTTGTTCTTGAAAAATAAGATAAAGCCTGCCAATAGCACGACAGACATTCCGGTAATAATGCCCCAAATTGCATCCCAGTTGTAATTGCCCGCACTTTTATAATGTTCTATTATCCTGCTGCAAATAAAGTTGCCAACCAATAGCCCCACGCCGTAGGTAACCAGAAAGATAAAACCTTGTGCCTGGGATTTTAATTGGGAAGGGGCTTTTTTGTTGATATATATTTGCCCTGCAACATAAAAAAAGCCAAATATCAGCCCATGGACCAGTATCCCTATATAAAACATCCAGCTTTGGTTTATAACACCCCCTATATAAAAGGCAAGGTAACGTATACACAGTGCAATTAGCCCGAATACCATTACTTTGCGCAGCCCGAATTTTTTTATCGCCGGTGGCACCAACAACAGGAACCCCATTTCTGCCAGCACGCCCCAATTCATTGTCACAGATATATATTTTGTGTTGGTGTGCAAAAGGAACTCTGAAAAGAAAGAATAGTACATGGCAAACGGTATCATTGAAAGGAATGAAAACAAAATAAAAATGGCGAAGTTTTTTTCTTTCATCATTTGGACTGTCCCCAAGCCAAAAATTTCTATCATCGACACTTTTTCCCCTTTTGCTGGCGGGGGGGTGTCGGGCAATGTTAGGTTAAGTATAACTGCAACAATACTAATTCCTGCCCCACAATAAAAAGGAATGTGCGTGCCATCAAAATCGATGTTTAAAAACCGGATGAAAATAATACTGAAAATCCCAGATGCGACCCAGCCAACCGAGCCAAATACGCGGACTTTTGGAAATTCTTCTGAAGAAAGGTGTGCCATGGATATCGAGCTTGTGATCCCCCAGGAAGGCATGTAACCTAACATGGCAATAAGGAGAAAGATAAATAACAGGTCCGGGTTGTTGGTTGTTGCGGCACCAAATAACATTGCCGCATTTAACAGGTTTAACCCTGCCAGTACTTTATGGCTGGCTATAAACTTGTCGGCAATCATTCCTACAACCGGCGATAAGATACAGCCGAAAGCCATTGAGCTTAAAATGAGCGCTTTTTGTGTGCTGTCAACACCAAGGTTTGTCAAATATGCTGCTAATGGCACCCACCATACTGCATACATCATGTATTGGAAGAGCATCATTAGCGAAAGTTTTATCCTGATCATAGTTTTTATTTTTTTAAGTCCAAATCATAATCGGTTTTGTCCACCCAGCCCGCCGGGATATTCTCCCCTGCCATGTAACGGTTGTAATAATTTTGTACAGCCCCATAATATTCGTATCTGTCGAAAATATCCCCATCCCCTATGATTCGCGGGTCGTTCTGCTGAGTGAGCTTTTCTTTCATTTCGGTTTTAAGCCGTGTTTTTATTTCTGAATAATTTTTATCTCCTGCCAGGTTATCCATACAAAACGGGTCTTCCCGTATGTTGTACAATTCTTCTTCTACACGTTTGCCAAAGTTAAGCTGCCAGTACTCCATTGTCCCTTTTATGCGCCGTGTGTCCAATATATAGGTTTTTGTCGGGCTGCCATCGCAATTGAGGTAGCCGGTTTCCGGGTTTCCAAGAGGCCAGCGGTCGGGTTTGAAGTTGTGTAGGTATAAAAAACCACCGGTAAAAATCCCCCTTACCGGGTAACCTTCATCGTTGGGGCGGCCAACATCATGGCGTTCTTTGCCAACCAAAACAAAATTGCGACCTGGGTTGACGATACCAGCTTTTTTTGAATAAAATATGTCAGTCAGGCTTTTTCCGGTTATTGGTTGCATCCCTGCCTTTTCGGGGTTTACCCCTGCCACTTCAAAATAAGTTGGCGCAAAGTCTATGAAATTTACGAAATCATCGACAACACGTCCTGGGTTTTTAATCCCGTTGTGCCACATAATGGCCAGCGGGAGGTGGTTCGAGTATTCATAAACCTGTCCTTTTACCCTGGGGAATGGCATTCCGTTGTCGGCAGTTACCAGGACGATCGTATTCTCCAATTCCCCAATTTCTTCCAACTTGTCCAGCATTTTTTGTAGGTGGCTGTCAAAATACTCAATTTCAAACGCATAGTCGAGCAAATCTTCCCGCACAGTATCTACGTCAGGCCAGAAGCTGGGGACTTCATTGATTTCTCCGGTATGCTTCCTGCCTTTCTTGGTCCCTGAACCAAACTCATAGCTACGGTGCGGTTCTGTACTCCCATACCAGAAACAGAATGGCTGCCCTTCGGGTTTTGCCTTCAGGAATGCTTCGAAATTACGGGCATAATCATTTTTGTCTATCCCGCATGTTGGGGGAGTGGTTGTAAACTCGTTGAATTTAGTCCCTGTCAGTTCGCGTTCTTCCCCGTTGATCTCCCCAGGGTTTCCTGGAGCCCATCCTTTGGCGACACTCCCGACAAAATAGCCGTTTTCGCCCAAAGCCTCGGCATATGTTTTAAATTTTGCGGGAAAATGGGGAGAGTGGTTGCATGCCCCTTCCAGTTGCCAACTGTTCCGCCCAGTTAAAATACATGCCCTGGACGGCGCACATTTTGCATTAGGGGTGTAGGCCCGGGCAAACAGGATCCCCTGGCTGGCAACCCGATCGAAAGCAGGCGTTTTTACCCAACTGCAACCATAAGCGCCAAAATGTTCCCACGAAGCATCATCGGCAATGGCAAATAGGATGTTGGGCCGTTTTTGGGAATTTCCCTTTTTATATGAACAACTGGCATCTGCAAAAAATAGCAGCACAAAGAGTATATATATGTGGTATTTCATATAGCCCAGGTCGTGTTAAGTTTATGTTAGCAAGTTTATAAATTTTTTTTGGTCTCCACAAGAACTAATTAACGGGTGTTTTAGAAACCTTCTAATAACTACATAGCTGTCAGGTATGCCAATTAGGGAAAAAGTTCAAAGAATCCCAAATTTTAAGGAGGCAAAAAAAACTTTAAAAAAGGACAAAGAGCTTCTCAATGCATAAAATACCCAAAAGCCTGACACGCCTAACTACGTACTGCATATTTTTGTATATAAACGGCACTAAGTGCAGCTTGTAGGTTGGAATGGTATTTTGGCTATACAATAAAGGTCATTAATTGAAATAAAAATTTATTGTCAATAGGCTTGTATATATTTGACATGAAACAATTATAATCAAAAAAACATGAAAGCAAAAGTATCATTTCTAATCGTTTGCGTTGCGCTTTTGAGCTTGGGGAGCAGCGCTAAGATCAAGGACGGGAAAACTATCACAGGAAATTCGCTTACCGATTTTGGTAAATATACGATTGTCAATTCAGACAACCCTATGGTACTGAACGACCAGGTAGCCAAAACCTACGACTTAAAGTACAATGACATAAAGAGTACCATTCGGATTGGTGTTTTAAAAGAAAAGGGTTGTACAAGATTTGTGGTCCGTTCCGATGAATTTGAAGTAATGTACGAATGTAAAAAACATGTTTTCGGGGTCAAGAAAATAGATAAAAAACTCCAGGCACTGCCAACAATTTCGAATACAGAAAAGCTGGACAGGGTAAATTACTATTCCCAGCGGGTAATTTGCCAAAACCCGAAAACCGAGGATGAACTTTTAGGCCTGATTGCATGCTATTTCCCAAACCTTATACATGAAGAGTACCAGGCTTTATTTTAAATTGGAGATATAAAAGTAACAGCGCAATTTTTTCATAGAGATATGAAAAATATAAGCTCCCGTCGGAGGACGGGGGCTTTTTTATTCCTTGCCATTGAAATAAGCGCGGAAAAAGTTAAATTTAAAGTTCGTTTCTCTATCGAATTATAAAAATGGGCAACTTCTTTTTTGATAACGCTTTAAAGTACAGGCTGGCGAGGCATGTTGCTTTTTTCTTGCTCACTGTTTTTATTTTTTCCGTTATTTTTTATGTTCAAAACACATCAAGTAGTTTTTTGCATTCATTTGGGGTTACGGTACTGAATGCTTTTTTCTTCTTTGCTTATGCTTATATTACTATTTTCTTACTAATCCCCGAATATCTTTTAAAAGGAGATGCAGGGTGGTTTGCCGTACTCCTTTTGCTTGTCGGCATTGGCATGTCTGCCTTAAAGCTGGTAGTGTCGGACAATATATTCTATTCAGCCCTTTCGCCCGAAAATATTGAACGTAAGGGGATCATGGACTTGCGTTTCATATTTATGAACACCAAAGATATGACCTTTATTGTGGCATTATTTTGTATCGGGAAATATGTAAAGGATTACCTGTATGCCAAAAGCCTTCACAAAAAACTCGAAAAGCAAAATAAAGAAGCACAAGGGAGGCTTTTGCAGTCGCAGTTCGACCCGCATTTCCTATTTAATACCATAAACAATTTATATGCACTTTCATTGCTGAACCCGGTAAAAACGCTTGATGTAATTGTGCGAATTAAAACAGTGTTGGGTTACATTATAGACGAGAGCCAGAAAGAACTGGTTTGGCTGGGTGACGAGATAGCCTTGGTTGAAAATTATATACAATTGGAAGAGTTGCGTTACGGGAAACGCCTGGAAATTGTATTCCGGAAAAAAGGGGAAACAGAAAAAATAAAAATCCCGCCCATGCTACTGTTTTTTATGGTTGAAAACAGCTTTAAGCATGGTAGCAGCCTGGATGCCGGGACCCCATGGATAAAAATTAATGTAATAGTAAGCCACGAGGAAGTGGTGTTTTCGGTTGAGAACAGCAAACCCAAGGCTTATGACGGAAAGAGGGCTGGCAGGTTAGAAGGGAGGGGATATGAAAATTTTAAAAAACGATTGGACTTAATGTATTCAAAACAAGGATATAACCTTGCCGTTGAGAACGGGGATGCTTCGTTTAGGGTTGGCTTGATATTAAAAACAAGGGAAATTGAAGCTGTCAGGAAAATATATAGATAGATCGGGAATAATGCTGCATGCACTTTTTTGGCTTACATGGGTTGCCGCATTTACCCTGCTGCAAAGCCTCGGTTTTGGGATAGGGCAGTATTTTGCATGGTTAACCTATTATATTTTTACCCTCCCCATATTCATGTTACACACCTACTTGGTTGCATATTGGCTTGTGCCTAAGGTGTTTTTAAAAGGGAAATACTTATTGTTTGTATTTGCATTGATTGTGTTCCTCATAATATTTTCCATAATTGAACTTTGGATCAGCAACGAACTGGTTTTTAAACCGTTTTTCCCGGAGAAAGCGTTTGCCCCGGGATACATGGATATTAAAAATATAATCATCAGCGGAATAGGTAACCATTACATTGTCCTTGTTTTTTTGTCCATTAAGGCTGGCAGGTACTGGTATCTTGCAAAAACAAAACAAGACGAGCTCTTACAGTCTAACATAGAGGCAGAACTTGACATTTACCGTTACCAGTTACAGCCTAAAATAGTTTTTTCGCTTATGGGAGAACTGGAAACAACAGCATTGGCAGGTAAAGAAAAAATACCTGGGATGATTGTGGCCATTTCCAATTTTTTGAACCGCTTTTTGTATGAAGGGGAAGAAGAATTAATGCCGCTCCACTTGGAAATAAAAATAATCGAAGATTTTTTAGAGATCCACAAGCAAGCACTTGGCGACAGGTTGGAAAGTAATTTTTCTGTCAATGGGCACATTAAATCCTACTTGGTGCCGCCGTTTTTGTTGCTGCCATTTTTAAACGAAGCAATAAAATTGGCCTATGAGTGTAACGAAACATCCATAAGTTCCGTCCTTATAAAAGGGGAAAAAAGATATTTACTTTTTTCTTTCACGTTCAAAAACAAGAAAATTTTGGGGTTGTCGAAAAGCAAAAATGCTGAAATCGCCAGGAAACGCCTAAACTACAGTTTCCCTGGCAGTTTTAGGATTGTAGAAGATATTGGGGAAAATTCTGTGGAACTAAGCATTGAGCTGTTCCATTAAAATATTACTTATTTAACAGCTACAGGGAAAAAGTAAAGATGAAAACGAAATGTCTGGTTATAGATGATGAGCCGCTGGCACGCGATTTAATGCGCAGCCACATCGAAAAATTGGAAAACTTTGATATAGTTGAAGAATGCGGCGATGCCATGAAAGCACTTCGGATACTACAGGAGCAACCGGTCGATTTGATGTTTATGGATATACAGATGCCGCAAATTACCGGCATCGAATTTTTAAGGACCTTAAAGCGGCCGCCTAAGGTAATTATCACCACTGCCTACCGGGAATACGCGCTTGAGGGTTTTGAACTAGATGTTGTGGATTACCTGCTCAAACCAATAACCTTTGAGAGGTTCCTTAAGTCTGTCAATAAATTCCACCAGGTTTCGCAGGATGCCGCCCCTACAACAGAGACCTCTCCTCTCCATTCCGCCCCCCAAGAAGAGGCATTTATATATGTGAAAGAAAACAAGAAGGTTATAAAAATATATTTGAACGACATTGTGTATATTGAAGGGCTTAGCGAATATGTCAGGATTTTCACGGAAAACAAGAAAACCATCACCAAAACCAGTATGGCAAATATGGAAGAAAAACTCCCGGGAACTGGGTTCTTGCGTATCCATAAATCGTATATTGTTTCTTTGCCCAAAATCGAAGCATTTTCTTCAAACAGCATTGAGGTCCCGGGGAAAGAACTGCCCATTGGGAGGAGTTATAAAAATTTGGTTTTAGGAACTTTGCACAGCCAGGGGAATGTTTCGGTGTGCTAATAACCTGGGTTTGCCTAATGCATTGCCAATTAGGTCAATAGGTGATGCCTCGTCCGATCCTGGGGTCGACATGCTCAAAAGTGTGATGCAACTTTACAATTCTCTTGTCTTGGAATATATCAGAAGAAAAAAGTATATAATGTAGATAAAATTTCTTAATTTTATTACTTAAAGCATAATTAAAGAGAAACATAAAAACATTAAACATGAGAAGAGTTAATTTGTTTATGGCCTTACTTTTAAGTGTGGCCATTTTATTCACAGGTTGTTCAAGCAGCAAATGGGCTACAACAAGTAATAAAACAAAAGGCGGGGTGCTAGGTGGAACAGGCGGTGCATTGCTTGGGGCTGGCATTGGCGCGCTGGCAGGAAAAGGTAAAGGTGCCGCTATTGGTGCCGCTATTGGCGGTGCAGTTGGTGCCGGTGCCGGTGTTATTATTGGTAACAAAATGGACAAACAACAGGCTGAACTGGAACAAATTGAGGGGGCACAGGTTGAGACCGTTACTGATGCAAATAACTTACAGGCCATTAAAGTAACTTTTGATAGCGGGATACTTTTTGCAACGGGCAAGAGCAACCTAAGTTATGCATCAAAAGAATCGTTGGTGCAATTTGCAAGTTCCTTAAATGCAAATCAGGAAACCGATGTTACAATTTACGGGCATACCGACAATACAGGTTCGCGTGCAATAAACGAAAAGTTATCTGACGAAAGGGCAGAGTCTGTTGCCAAATTCCTTATAGAAAAGGGGGTTAGCGGTTCACGCCTTGTTACCGAAGGGAAAGCGTACGATGAACCTGTTGCCGATAATTCAACAGCCGAAGGGCGCGCGCAAAATAGGCGTGTTGAAATATTTATCACTGCTAATGAAACCATGATCCAACAGGCAGAAGAAGGCACATTGGAATAGATATTATAGCCCTGTATCTTTAAAGGTTTGGATATTGGCCAACATTGGTTATGCCTGCCTTTCAACCCGATATGGATAGCGGGGTGCCGCAATACGGAGAGATGGCATATTTTTACGGAACAAGTTATGCCATCTCTTTTTTTATTAAGGATAGGGCCCAGCTTAATAGGATCTCATTAGTTCCCATAGCAAACGTTCTATCTCCCGTTTTAATTTTGCATGGCCGCCTGCAAATTGGTTTACCATGATAGAAAAAGCCGCCCGCCCCCCAGAATTTAAACTTAAATAACCTGAATAACAGCGTACGCAGGTCATAGAGCCGCTTTTAGCCTTTAACGAATCCCCCTTGAAAAAATCGGGGCTGAACCCGGTCAGAGTCCCAGTGGAGGCACTGGGCAACGAATTGAAAAAAACTCCAGCATTTTTGCTTTTATCCATATATTTTAAAAGAAAAACAAACTGCGAAGGGGACGCAGCGTTAAAATGCGAAAGCCCGCTGCCATCTTCCATGAAAAAATGCCCCTTCATACCCTTTGATTGCCAAAAATTTTTTATGATACCGAGCCCTTTTTCCCGGCTGCCCTGCCCCGTCCGTTCAACTGCGATTTGCTTTACCAAGTGTTCTGCAAACAGGTTAACGCTTTCATGGTTGAGTGTTGTTACAATTTCTGCCAACTCAGGGGATTCCTGCTTATAGATAGCCTGAAAGTTTTTCATGTCCGTTTTTTTAAATTTCACCCCGCCTGATATAAATATCCCTTCTTTAGCCAGGTGCGGAATAAAATTTTCTGCCAGCAATCTTTCTGGGCAGTGGACAGCAGCCTTTATGGTAAAAGCCTTTTGGTTTTTTGGTATAGTCCCCCTTATTACCCTCCGGTTATCGAGTGGGCTTCCGAAAACATAAGCCAAATCACGGTTATCGTCAGACGACAAAACCTCATTAGTGATTTCTAGCCATTTGGCATCCGGACATATTGAAATGATTTTGGTGAGTTTCCCGGGCATAACCGGAGAAGAAAAAGTAATGCGGCACAGGTTGTCGTAAACGGTCAATGCCGATGCACCCGCCCCATAATAATTTCCAATATCTTCCCACATCCAGGTAGGTGGGATTTTCTCCGAATCGTAAAGAGAACCGTCCAAGACCAAATTGCCTTTAATTTCTTTTATCCCCGCATCTTTTATTTTCCGGGCCCATGTATCCATAAAATTATGTTTTTCATAAAAGTCGTGAAAATATTCGGAGCCAAGAGCCGGATCGCCGCCGCCAATTATAACCAGGTCACCTGTTAGGGTGTTCTCTTTTATATCTCCAGAATACCCTATTTTTGTTGAAAACCGGTATCCGGCACCTAAAATCTCAAGGGCGGCAGCCGATGTTGCCAGCTTCATTGTAGAAGCAGGTATGATCAGTTTTTCGCTGTTAAAACTAAAAAGCACCCCGCCCGAATTTAAATCATCAACCTGTATGCCGATTGTTGCATTTTGATAATCAGGATCAGAAAGAAATTTGTGAAATGCATTATCAAAGTTTTGTTGTGAGACTGCAACAAGTACGTTCATAAATATTAACAGAACCGTAAGAATCCTTATTTTCATTTTTATTACATTTGAAAGTTTAAAAATAACACCTGGTAGGATTTTTTGAAAGTTTATTAAAGGCTTTCAGCGGCCGTGGTTCAAAATAGCACCAAATTATTAGAAAATGATACGCACTGTTTTACTTGTAGGCACCGGAGGGTTTATCGGGAGTGTCATGCGTTACTTAGTACAAGTATTTGTTGACAAGGGGGTAAGTTCTTTCCCTCTTGGTACATTTATAGCCAATATTGCCGGAAGTTTTATTATCGGGGTTGTTTACGCCTTGGCAGAGAAGGGGGATTTGCTAAACTCTGAATGGAAAATGTTCCTTGCTGTTGGGGTTTGCGGCGGTTTTACTACTTTCTCGTCGTTTGCCTATAACAATCTTGCCATGCTGAAGGACGGTTCATTTGTACAGTTACTCTGGAATGTGGGAGGGAGTTTGTTTTTGGGCATCCTCGCCGTTTACATGGGAATGGTCCTGGTTAGGGCGGCATCTTGACAGATAGGGCATAAAAAAAGGCCTCACAAGAGACCTTTTTATAAAATGGCTTTCCTTAGAATCTTTTTTCTTTGATACGAGCCTTTTTCCCGGTACGTTCGCGCAGGTAGAAGATCCTTTTTCTGCGGACATTACCGCGTTTGTTTACTTCAATACTATTTATAAATGGCGAATAGATAGGGAAAATACGTTCAACCCCAATGTTCCCCGACATTTTACGAATAGTAAATGTTTTTGTAGAACCTTTCCCCCGGATCTGGATAACTACACCACGGAAATTCTGAGTCCTCTCTTTATTCCCTTCTTTAATCTTGTAGCTAACCGTTATGGTATCGCCCGCCCCAAATTTTGGGATTTCAGGTTCTGTAGCAAATTCGTTTTCAACTACTTTTATTAAATCCATCACTGATACTTATTTGTTAATATTGGCAATATATCCTATCAATACGACAGAAAAGAGATTGCATTAAACCGGCGCAAAAATAATAAAAAAAAATTTCCCGCAAACTTAATTTCCCGTTCAAGTGCCGCAATAGTGGCTAAATATTTTGATGAGTTATGTCTAATGCCCTTCGTTGCCGGTAACTTTAAATTGATCGCCAGTGCTTTTTACTATAGCTTTGTACCACCATTCCGGGTATCCTGGGTGCAGGGGCGATGGCGGGAGCCCGGTTTCAGTACGTTCAAATTTACCGTTTTTCTCCCGCTTAATGTTCCCGTCCATATATTTTATAAGCAGGTATTGCCCTAGTTTTTTCCATTGCGTTGTTGTATTGTTTGCTTCGTTTACGGAATATTCGGTTATAAATTTACGAGCCTGTGTTTCACCTTCGGAATTGAACAGATCTGTTGCTGTTTTGTCAACAAGTGGGACGAATGATATAAATTTGTTTTCCAGCCTACTTTGTACTTTTTGGATGTCCTTGATCATATCGTTATACCGTAAATATGCAAAATTTGCGACCATATTGAATGCCCAGAAAGCCGATGTACCGCTATAAGAAAGCATGTCTCCGTTTCCTTCCGCAAAACATTCTGGTATTTCGGTAATCCCACAATACATGGGGACATAGCAGGTGCTGTAAGTGTCATCTACCCCAAACCAAAGTATCCCTCCAATTGGGTCGGGCAGCCAACCCCTGCATTCTGCCACAAACGAAAAACCTGTTTGCTGGGTGGAAATGGCCCTTTCGTTGCAATACTTAGTTGAGTCCACTTCCCATGTCAACCCCCTCCAGCGGTACGGCAGTTGATAAGGTCCTGCCCCTATGTCCCGGGTCATATCCAGTTCTGTCCCTTCAAAATGGTCGCGCATCATTCCCATCACATCCTGTTCTGTTAACTTTTTGTCGGGCTTTACCCACAAAGGCAAACGGTTTGACGCAAAGCCGTTTTTTCCGTATTTAACTATCCCTTTTGCGTAATCTGCATATTTCCCCATTCCGCTGGTTACTTTATTGAAGCCGGACCAAACGCGGGCATCGCAAAAACGTGCGGCACCAAAATCAACCGGGGCATAAACATCGGAAAAACTAAAATCTTTATCGCTTTCATTGTACCATCCTTTTTTGCGGGCAAACGAAATAACATCGTTCGAATACACGCAGCTTTCTTTGTCGTTTAGAGGGAAAGATGTGATCCTTGCTTGGTTGGCATGTCCGCTTATATAACCATCTGGGACTTTAACTGCTACCCATACAGCACCCTTGATGCCTTCTCCTTTCCCAATCATTTCCATGATCCATACTTCATTGGGGTCGGCAATGGAAAACGATTCCCCGGAACTGTAATATCCATATTTGTCAACAAGTTCGGTCATTACTTTGATGGCTTCGCGTGCGGTTTTTGCGCGTTGCAGGGTAACATAAATCAAACTTCCGTAATCCATTATTGCCCCACTTTGTCCCGACAGTTCGCTACGCCCGCCAAATGTGGTCTCGCCAATGGCCAACTGAAACTCATTCATGTTACCTATAACACTGTAGGTGTGGTGCGCTTGCGGGATTTGTCCGAGATATTTCCCAGTATCCCATTCATAGATGTCGCGCATTGCACCTTCCGGGTAATCCTGTGCCGGTTGAAAATATAGTTCACCATACATAGTATGAGAATCTGCCGCATAGGTAATCATTGTTGACCCATTTTTTGATGCCCCCTTGGTAATCAGGAAATTAGTGCATGCGTTTGATGTTTGGTAATTGGAGAAAACAAATAGAAAAAATATTATTCCGGACAATAAGGTATTTCTCATGATAATTCTGTTATTGTTTTTGAAAAACAAATATAATGATTTGAAGATTGTTTTAAGGTGAATGTTTTTATTGTATATTAGAAACCAAATTTTTTTGGATGAAGAAGCTGGTTCTTCCTGTTGTTTTGTGTTTTTGCTCAATAATTTTAAGTGCCCAGTACTACCAGACCGGAGAGGATCCTGCGTCATTAAAATGGAGGCAAATAAACACCGATAATTTTCAAGTTATCTATCCGGATTATTTCGAAGATAAAGCCCAAAGGCTAACTTCTGTTTTGGAGGAAGTGTATAAATTCGGGGGCTATTCGTTGGGGAACAGCCCAAAAAAAATATCAATAATCCTCCATACCCAAACGGTTCAGTCGAACGGGCTTGTGGCATGGGCGCCCAAGAGGTCGGAATTTTATACCACGCCACATCAGGACATTTACCCGCAAGATTGGCTGGAAGAACTGTCCATTCACGAGTTCAGGCATATTGTACAGTTAAACAAGGTAAACAGTGGGCTTCCGGGCATAGTAAAGGCAATTTTTGGCGAACAGGTAACTGCCCTGGTCTTTGGCGCGTATCTCCCATGGTGGTTCATCGAGGGAGATGCTGTTGCAACCGAAACTGCGCTGAGCAAGTATGGGCGGGGGCGTTTCCCTTCATTTTTGATGGAACACAAAGCGCAGGTGGTAGAAAAAGGTTTATATAGCTACGATAAAGCCTACAATGGTTCTTACAAAGATTATGTCCCAAATTTTTACCGCTTGGGGTATTACCTGGTGGGCAATTCACGCCTAAAGTATGGCACAGAGCTATGGGAATCGGCTGTCGAGAACGTTGGCAAACGCTTTTATGGACTGAGCCCTTTCAATTCCACGCTCAAGGAATTAACAGGCAAAAATAAAGTTCAGCTTTATCATTCTGTTTTCGACAGCTTAAAAAATGTTTGGCTGGCGCAGGACGAAAAATACAATCCTGCCCCATATCAAAAAATCTCCAAAGCAAACAAAAGGTACACCAGCTATGAGTATAACTACTGGCTCAACGATTCAACTATAATATCTTACAAATCGGCGCAAGACAAGATTGGCCGCTTTGTTGCCATCGGCAAAAATGGCAAAGAAGATAACCTTTGTTTCCCTGGCACAATTTTTAGCGAATCGGCAACTTGCAGAGACAAGCTCCTTGTATGGTCTGAACAAATACCTGATGCCAGATGGGCGCACAGCGGGAAATCTTTAATCCGTACATTAGATGCCATAAGCAAAAAAACAGGCAAGTTCTATCCTGAGTTCAAATGTTGCAGCCCTTCCATATCCCCCGACAAATCAAGTATTGCCGTGGTGGAGACAAATTTTGCAAACGACTATTTCCTTTCTGTTTATTCCCTGCCTGAAGGAAAATTAACCCACCGTTTTCAAACAGGCGACAATAATTATTTCTTTTCACCGGAATGGATCGGGCAACACGAAATAGCCCTGGTTTTATTAACAGAAGACGGTAAACGCCTGGCCAAACTAGATTTAAACACCGATAAGCTGGAAATATTGGTTGACCGCGATCTTGGGGAAACAAAGCAGCTCAGGTCCTCGCAGGGGAAGTTGTATTTTATCAGCAGTTATTCCGGCAAAAACGGGCTTTATTCTTATGATTTGACGGATGAAAGCCTTGAACTTGTTTATGAACCCCGGTTTGGCGCAGCTTATCCCGATATTTCAAACAGCGGCGAAATCCTTTTGGGCAATTATACTTCCGGTGGTTTTGAACTGATCAAGCTTGTCGGCACAAAACCCGTCCCGATCGACAGCGTAAAAAAAGGCAAATACCATTTGGCCGATGGGCTTGCCAAACAGGAAAAGGGCATCCCTGTTTTTAACGCTCCCGACACACTGTACCAATCAAAAAAATACAATAAAACGGCGCATCTGTTTAATTTCCACAGTTGGGCACCTGTTTATGTAGATGCCGATTCTTATGAATTTACACCCGGAGCAAGCTTAATGTCGCAAAACAAGCTGGGCACGGCAACAACTGTTTTGGGCTATAAGTGGGATGTAACCGAAGAAACCGGACAATTTTACGGGAACTGTTCTTACAATGGCTGGTACCCGGTTTTTAGCCTGGAAGCAAGCACAGGGAACAAGGCTTCGAACTATTATTACGTTGAGCAAACTAAAAACCAATTAGGGGAAATCATAAAACAAGATACGGTAATAAAACGTTTTACATGGAAACGCACAAATATCGGCTTAGGCATGAAACTGCCATTTGATCTGTCCAGTGGTGCTTTTTACCGTTTTGTCCAGCCCGAAGTGCAATATGAATACACAAAATACAAGCACAATCCTTCTACGCCGGAAAGTTATTTCCAAGGGGCTTTCCAATCGTTTTCCTACCGTTTGTATTGCTACCAGCTATTAAGGCAGTCGTCTATGGACGTTTACCCGGACTTTGGTATTGTCCTCGACGGAAGTTATCAACATTCCCCGCTCGGAAATACCGATTTGGGGGACCAGAAGGCACTGCAGTCAATTTTATATTTGCCAGGCTTGCTGAAAAACCACGGGGTTAAAATTTATTCGGGGGTGCAAAATAAAAATTATGGCAATGATTTTAGTTTCTCCGACATACTGAAATACCCCAGGGGCATGGGGAGCATAAGCTCTACGCAAATGTTCTCGTTAGGCGCCGATTACAAATTGCCCTTGTTTTACCCCGAATGGAGTCTTGGCGGGGCGGTTTATTTACAAAGGGTAAGTGCTTCTTTATTTGGCGATTATGCCAATTTTAAAGGCAATGTTTACAAAAATGGCGAGGCCGTTGGCACTTTTGCCAAAGATGTTTCCTCGTTTGGGCTTGAGCTAAAATGCGATGTAAATTTCCTGCGTTTTTATTCTCCGGCAAACATTGGTTTCCGTGCTTCTTACCTCCCTGACTTGAGCGATATTTCCTTCGACTTTTTGTTCTCGGTTGATTTTAGCTCTTTTTATTAGTTAGGGTAATAACTGTTATTTCTGCGGGCATATCGATCCGCCAAGGGATGCCAACAGAGCCAAGCCCTGTGTTGACATACAAAAAAGTGTCCCCATAGCGGTACAAGCCGCCCCATTTTTTCTCTATCAACCAGGCAAGGCTGAATGGTATACCCGCCGCCTTTATTCCCCATTGCATCCCATGTGTATGCCCGGAAAGAGTAAGTTGATAATTGCCGGTTTCCTTTATGGCTGTTTCCCAGTGTGCCGGATCGTGTGTCATCAATATTTTGAAAGCATTTTGAGGGATTCCCACGCTTGCTTTTTCAAGGTTGGCATGTTGGGGAAAAGGCGGAAGCCCCCAGTTTTCAACACCTACAATAAAAATCGAATCTTTTCCCCTGTGGATAACCCGGTTTTCGTTCCGCAGCAGCTTAAAGCCCATTCGCTTGTTGGCCATAACTATTTTTTCGAAGTTGGCTGCTTTTTTTTCTTTGTTTTCCCAGGTTGAATAGTCGCCATAATCGTGGTTGCCAAGTATAGAAAAACTTTTCCCCCCTGAATTTAATTGATTGAAAATGTCAGTCCATCCCTTTGTTTCCTCAGCATAATTATTTACCAAATCGCCAGTAAACAAAACCAAGTCAGGGTCTATCCTCCTAATTTTGTCCTTGACCCTGGTGAGCATTTTATTTGACTTTCGGAAGCTACCTAGGTGGCTGTCAGAGATTTGGACAATCTTAAAATTATCAAAAGCAGATGGGAGCGAATTGAATTCAAGTTCCTGCCTGCTTATTTTTATTTCATTTCTACCGAGCAGCAAACCGTAAAGCATTACTGCACCAATGCTACTTGCCATAATTACGCCCATATACGAAACAACCTTTTTTTTCTGAACAGGCAGGCTTAAAACAAAAAATACACTTAAAGTTATTTTTACGATCAGGTCGGTAAATAATAAGGCATTGAAATAGAAGAAATATAGGTAGTTTGTTGCTTCCTTGGGCTGGTCTTGATAGGCATACAGAAAAAAGAGAAAAAGGATAAAAGAGATGGAGCAGCACCAATATGAAATTTTAAATTTTTTGTTGCAAATTATCCTTATTAAATTCAAATAAGCACCAAGTCCGGTTATAAGATATAATCCTGCAAAAATTATTAAATATACGAGATGGAATGAACGCATATAGCTTGTTTTTTTCTATTTCAATTTTTTTTAGAACGAAAATAAGCAAATAATATATATAAATAAATGTCAATCCTTCAATAAATTATATGCATAGAAGGAGTGTTCCTTAGCCTCTGAGGTTTGAATATTTATTTTTTTATGAGACATGGTGCAAAAATAATTTAACCATAAAGCATAATTATTTATTCAAGCAGTAGGGAAAGTGATAAATTTCATGATTTGATCAAAATTATATCAATAAATCCCCCAATATATCAATAGAACATGGATTACATAGAGCCCACAAACCGTTAACATAAGTCAATACCATAAAGAAAACTGCTCACAAAAGGCAACCTTGTGTCGTTTACATATGTGTCGATAGTGAAATTGGGGGTTTGGTCGCCCCAATGGTTTAGGGGATAATTGTAAACTGTGCATTTATTTGTCAAAAAATCTAAACAAACTTGTACGTATTTAAAAAAAACAGTTTAGTCAGTAAAAGATCTCTGTTATTTCTGTTTTTTACTTTTTGTTTGTCCTGGGGTAATTTAAGTTTACAAAAAGAAAAAAAATAAATCAATGATAATTGCTCTACAAGTGCCATTAATTTATTCATTAATAAATGCATAAAGTTCATTAAATCAATAATATATATCGCTTTAAGTAAAGTAAAAAATAATTACAGGCTCCCATTTGGCCCGAATCAATCCCAAATTAATCAATATTTAATCATAAATAATTAATAACCAATGGTTTTAATCGCATTACATCAACTAAAATATAACATTAGGCATAAAGTGTGCGTCTGGTGTTCGCTAATCCTGTTTGCTATTTGTTATTTATATTGTTACATTTGTGTATTGGAGGTTTTGCACAGGTGGCATTTAAAGAATTTAATCAAACTAAAATGAAGGAACGTATCCAGCAACTCATTGATAAAAAAGGAATAACAGCCGGAGAGTTGGCATCACTCCTTGAGGTACAGCGTTCAAATGTATCCCACATATTAAATGGCAGGAATAAGCCTGGAGCCTCTTTAATAGAGAAAATGTTGACCGTTTTCCCTGATTTAAATGCACGTTGGCTATTTACAGGGGAGGGCAATATGCTTGTTGCTACAGGCGAGCATGGAACTATTGCGGATACTTCTAAAAAAATCAATATAGAATCAACCGGGACAAGGGATCTTTTTTCTTCCGGTAAGGCTATTATTGATGAAAATCATAAGCAAAAAAATAAATGCAGTAGCGAAAAAAAGATAGACAAGGTTATATTGCTTTATGATGACGGTACTTTTGTGTCTTATAATAAATAATAATCACATCTCCTGCCATTTGTAGTTTTATTGACAACATAACACCCATCATTTATCCCTGTATTTTTGTGAACACAATCCGTGCGGCATACATCTGTAACACATTTCTGCATTACAGATGTACGCCCCTTTTGTTATTGTTTACAAAACTAAAATAAACCAATACTGTTGGCCACATAGCATAATCTACCTATAAATTTAATTTTTGTAGATGCGCCTGTTCCAAAATCAAATAAATATTGCCTATTTTTCAGTTTTCCCTTGCCCGCATACATCTTTTTACATTATTGAAGCACTTTCCCCTTTCATGTGAATTACAAAAGTAAACATAGCGCCAACAGGGAGCATTCACTTTTGTAATCTAATGATGAGGGTTAGAGTTTATTATGGCTAATTTTTATTTGTGTTTGGCATCTTCTGAATCCATGGCTTCTTTAGTAACCTGCGTTCTACTTAAATCTTGCCCCAGTTCCAACTAGTTTTTAGTAGAATTCAGATTGATGCCTTTTTTTTGCTACTCGTTACAAAGTCTATAAACTTCGCTGCCTGCCAAAAGGAAACATCCAAGTCCGTAGTCTTCAAAATCAGGCCTGCTTGTGTAGCTAACTGGCTGCCCGTCTTTGGGTTCTTTGCCTGTTCCCTGCACATAGCCCAAAGAGCCGTTGGAGTGGACCGATTCATTTGCAAGGGCATTCCAACCTTTTATAATGGCGGGCATGTATCTTTCCGGTTTGAGGATGCTATTGTTTACGCCCCATGCCATGCCGTAAATAAACAATGCTGTTCCAGAAGTTTCTTTTCCACCGTAGTTGCCCGGATCGTGCAAGCTGGCATTCCAGAAACCGTCTTTGCGTTGTATGGGCAGCAATGCCCCCATCATCTCTTTGTAGGTTTCAAGGTATTCTTGCCGGTGGGGATCATTTTTAGGCAAAATGTCCATAACGCGAACAAGCGCTGCCACTACCCAACCGTTTCCGCGGCTCCAGTAGCAATCTTCTCCATTGGGTTCTTTGTAGGGTGGCAGGAAATCGGCATCGCGCCACCAAAGGCCGTCTTTGGGGTTGTACAGGCCTTGCGTGGCCTTGGTGTCCATGTACATTTGGTACATGCGTTCCGAATATTTATTGTCGCCGGTAACTACCGACAGTTTTGCAAAAACGGGCATGGCCATTTGCAGTGCATCAATCCAGTCCCAATCGTCTATCTTGTCGGTTTCGAGCATTAAATCTATCGATTTTTTGATATCTTGTATACGTTCCGGCCTGGGGTCGATATTATATAAATCAAGGTATGTTTGCCCGGCACAATGGTTGTCGGCATGGCGGGTCTCAAATCCGTTACGCAAGCCCCATTGGTGTGCTTCGCCCCATTCAATGGCATATTGCAGGTATTCATCCTTGGGGTTTAGTTTGTATAGCGCCATCAGCCCCTCGTAATAAACTGCCCGTGTCCAAAAGTTGCTGGGGCGTTCCTTGTTAGTTATTACATTTACGCCCGGATCTGGCCATTTTTTCACCAACCATGAATTTGTGAGTTCCATTTTTTGAATAATCTCTTGTTTAGGAGGGAGTTGCCCTCTTTCTTTACACGAAACGGAAATGATAAAACAGTAGCTGATAAATAAATAAAATAATGTTCTCATAGTTTTATAATTTTGGGTTTACATAAAATACAAAAGGGGAGGAGCTATGGTATTTCCCTCCCTGGGCAGTGACAAACAGGTGTGTCGGGTTACCGTCCTGCATGAGGATCTGTGGACGTTCAAAACGTCCATATTTGCTCAGGTGCTTGGGCTTTGGCGGCAATTCTATATAATGCGATGCCCCGAAATAACTAATTTTTGGCACTGACCAATTGATGCCATCGCCCGATTCAAGTATTATGCCTACCTGGTGGTCGAAACGCCCCATATCGCGGGCAAGCATATAGAATTTCCCGTCCTCTATAAAAACATTCCCGTCTTCCAATTGGCGGTTATTCCCAAATTTGGAATAGTCGATAATGGGTTTTTCTGAATAGCGGATGTAAGGACCTTCAAGTTTATCGGAAATAGCCAGGCCGTATTTCCTGTTCCCGCGGATTTTGGGATCTGCCGGATGTTCATACTCTTGCGTGTTCCACGATTTATAGTATAGCCAATATTGCCCGTTGGGGTGTTTTATGAACGATGGGTTAGAGGTGCAGTGGTCGTCCCAAGTTCCCGGCCTGCCTGTTTCGAGAAGGGGGGCGGACGGCCTTTCCCATGGGCCATTTAACGATCCTGAAATTGCAAGCCCTATGAGTTTTGTATTGGTGCGGCTGTTGGAATTGCCCATGTAAAACAGGCAATATTTCCCGTCAACAAACTGGATGTGAGGGTTATGGCAGGTTGTGCCGTCCCAAAAACCTTCTCCACGTGGCGCGAGGATTGTTTCGATGTTTTGGTACGGGCCTTGGGCATTGTCGGCAACTGCATGTGCAATTTCCGAGCTGTTGATCCAGCCGCCCATCCCTTTGGATGCGTCCCAGCGTGAGAAAAACACGTGGAATTTGCCATCAGGGGCAACAACTGGGCTGCACCCCCAAACATAATAACCTTTCAGTTCTAAGATCCTGCCAAGGGGTCTTAGCCTTTTTGAAAAATTTGAAACATATTCTTCTTCGTATACTTTTCTCTCAAACGGTGCAATGCCTTTCATCCCCGAAAGGAGAAGTGTGGCCCCACAAAAAAACGATTGTTGTATGAATCCGCGCCGTGTTTTCATTTTGATTTTTTTTAAGTTGTTGCCATATTATTTTGATAAGGCTGCAAAGGATAATCGTTGCTATTTGTCTGAACTCAATATTTTTAACCGAACTCGGTTAATGTTTTCTGGTTTGTGGTGAATGTTTTGTTTTTATCTAATTTGTTAGGCTTTGCCGGTGTAGCAACAAAAAAAATTAGCTACAAACCTCAGCGCTCTGAGAGTCCAAGAATTATATGTTCCTTATTCAACCTGAAACGAAAAATTTTTCCCTGCCTTTTCAACAACAACTTGTTTTTTTTCTTCATCGTAGTCCCATTTGTCAATTCCGGTAACTTTTTGGGGTTTATCCTTTCGGTTTATAATGAAGGTGTAATCGTGTTCTTTTTGCCCTTTTACATTAATCTTTTCGCCGTTGTTTTGGGTTTCAATTACTACTTCCGAGTAGTAAAAACCATCGCCCAGCGGTTCGTAAAAACGGAGTTTGGCATTTTCCCCTTTTAAAATATAGACCGTTAAATTTTTAGTGTATTTCGTTGTGTCTCCTTCGGTAATTGCCTGAGTTTCGGAAGGGTTTACCGGGATAATAACCGTTTTTGCATCGAAGTTGATTTGGCGAATTTGTTGGTCGATAGTAAGTTGTGTTTTTGGGGGAGGCGGGGTGTTTTTAATTTTTATTATTTCGGGTTGCTGTATATTCCTGCTTTCGGTAAGTTTGATGGGCAGTCCTCCGGTAGCTGTTTTCAGTTTTACGTTAGTCATTGTCCAGTCGGCGGCGTGGTTTAATTTTCCGCTTTCTTCGGCTTCAACCGAAATATTTTCCCAAATTATATGGTGTATAGGTTTTTCGGGGTAGGCATTGGCATAGAATGCGCGTTTTGCTTTTTCAACAACAATATTGCTTAGTTTTATATTTTTAAATTCGGGGATCCCTTTTTCGGGGGGTGTTACCCTTTGACTTAATACACGCCAGCGATCTTTTATTTCGTTTTCGGGTATGTTTTTGGGAATATTACAGTAGCTGTATTCGGGGTACCAGTTTAGTTCGAAATGGAAGGGATTGGGCACATTTTTCATTTTTATATGGTGGAAATGGATATTTTCCATTACGCCTCCCCGTACTTTTGCCGATTTAAAGCGAATTCCAATATTTGTGCCGATGGCTTCGAGCCCATATACTTCAATGTTTTTCATCCCTCCCGATGTTTCGCTTCCCAGGGTAATAAGTCCATGTCCGGCGCGGGTAATGCAATTACGGTATACAATATTTTCAGCCGGGCGGTTAACTCGTAATCCATCGGCATCTTTTCCGGCTTTAATGCATAGGTTGTCGTCGTTGCAGTCAATATCGCAGTTTTCTACCAACACATCTTTCGACGAGTCGGTGTCTATTCCATCAGAACTGGGGCCAAATCCGCCAATATTGTTTCGTACCACCAGCCCATCAACATGTACACGGGTGCTGTATGTAAGAGAAACAGTCCAAAAGCCTGCGCGTTGCACGGTAAAATCTTTCAATAAAACATTTTCCGATTTCCAGATAACTACGGGACGAACCCGTTCGCAATCGTAATCAACGGCCCAGCGTATTCCTTTTTCTTTGTATTCTCCCCACATCCCACCGGTGTAACGTGGATTTCCCCAAAATTTTTCCCACCAATATTGTCCATTCCCGTCGATAATACCTTTGCCCGTAATTTTTACGTTTTTTTGTCCGTAAACATTAATTAGTGCTGCTGGCCATTCCATTTCAATACCTGCAATGCGGGTCCATTTGCGTGGGTAACAGTCGTTATTCTGAATTGCTTGGAGTATCACTCCCTCACCAATATGCAGCTCTACATTCGATTTTATAAACAGTGCGCCCGAAAGGTATGTTCCTGCCTGAAAAATCACTTTTCCTCCTCCGGCTTTTGCCGCAGCATCAATGGTTTTTTGAATGGCTTCAGTGTTCCGTGTTTTTCCGTCGGCAACAGCACCATAGTTGGTTACATTAAAGGTTTTTTCGGGTATTGAAATAAAATTTTTGGTATAAAAAATTTTTTCGAGGTGTTGTACCAGTTGGCTTTTGGTTTCTTTTTTTGTTTGAGGCTGACAGGATAAAAGAAAGGCAACGGTAAGTATTGGGAAAAAGATTTTTTTGATCATATCTATTGTTTGTTTAATCCTATAAAACATTAAAAGACAGGGGATATATTTTCCCATTTTACTTCCCATTTCCCATTTTTTGGGAATCCTGGTTTTTTTTCGGGGCATCCATCCCACCCGGCACACATCATTCCTATTGTTGTTAATAGTCCGCCATTGCCCGGTAGGTATAATTTAAGACGTTCGCTTTGGTAATTATGCCCATTTTTCAGGTAAGTATTTTTTTTGACATCTTTTAATAAAAAACCGATGGCCATTTCGGGTTCAAGTAAGCGTGTGGCCGTCATGGCTGCCATGGGGTAATCCCACCCCCAGGTTTCGGGCCAGTCCCATTTATTTGCAATAATGTGCATGGTGTTTCGCATAATTTCAGGGTTTATTTTATCCCAATAGGGTAAAATTCCATAAGCCCCCAAAACCATAGGGTGGTCTTTCATTAGCCCGGTATTGGTGTACGAGTCGGTTGCTCCTTGAATACCCAGATATGTCCCTTCTGCGGTATCGGGAGGGGCTAGCTTTAGCCTTACATTTTCCCATTCGGGTGTTTTATCTTCGTGTAAGCGCTCTTTCCATTTTTGGGCAGTGCTTAATCCCCAGTACCAGTAAGCCAACTCGAATGGGGGATTGTATGTGGTTTCACGTTTCCAATGTTCTTGCGCCGGGATAAGAGGAGGGGCAAGGTCGTAACGGTTCTCTTTTTCGTTCCAAACCGGGAAACTAGCCATAAACCTTGCGCTTTCGAATACCAGTTTTTTGTATTTGTTTAGGGTTTCTGGTGATGGGTTTTGACGGTACATTTGCTCGGCAAACCAAATAATGTGCGGTTGTTGCCAAATAAGGTATGAACCTACTGATGAGGGGCTGTTTTCGTGATTTGGGCCTTGCATTTTTTGCCAGCGTACTCCTTTATATCCTTGTCTGTTAGCGGTTTCTTTTGCTGCATTGTACATTTGGTAATAAAAATCCAGCTGTTTTTCCATACATTTTTCGCGTTGCCACTGAGCAAAGTGGGCAATGTGCCACCAATGCATTTCCATGTGGTATTTTCCAAACCAACTGTTGCAGGTTAGTCCGGTTTCTTGAGGGGGTAAAGAACCCGAACTTTGTATTTTGGTAAGGTATTGCGAAAGAACAGTACGCCGTTCTAATTCTTTTGCACGCGGGTCGGTGCATCCCGAAAAATCGATAACCCCGCCGTTGCCCCAAAAGTTCGTCCAGCTTTTTTCGTTATTTTCTTTTACCGTAGCAAAACCTTGGGGTTGGCTATCTCCTAATTGGGGCGCAAATAGGCAGTTAAATTCTAGTATCTCTCCGTTTTGGGGCTGGAGAGTATATTCGTGTTCCGATGTTTTTTTGAACGAAGCACTTCCTTCCCAGCAAACAGCAACCTGGTATTTGTCGGCATCAAGGGTGCGGTCGAAAACCACCGAATTATTGTTAATGGTTTTCATTTTTGTTTGGTGTTTTTTGGGCGAGTCGAAATCGTACCCCGGATGGCAATGTATTGGTGCCCCGTAAGGGAATTTCCAGCGAACGGCTAATTTGCCCGAAGCAATTAAAGGCGATTCTATTTTTGCAGATACCTGATCTTGGTTTTGATGACAATATACTTCTACATTTATGGGTTGCCCTTCGAACTCGAACCGACTGGATATTTTGCCTGTCCACATGTTGAGGTGGTGACGAACATTTTTTATGTCTTCAATTTTGGCTTCTTCGCCATTGTTTTTTGTTAAAACAAAACCAATAATGCCTAAATGTAACCGATGCGGATTTTCGCGGAAGTAATTGCAGGCTGCTTGTTTTCTCTCGTCGTTTTTTATTTGATGGCGGTAAGGGATTTGCCGTCCATTTACCTCAAAATATTTTAAGGTTTCGGACCATTTATACCCTTCGGTATTTGGGCTTGTATGCCAGCCCCAGTTCGACATTGTGCCCAGAGGAATGCCATTGTGGTATTCGCGGAAAAACGTTTGCAGCCCGGTAATATCGGTGGTAAATGCAAATTCGCCATTTCCTACCGACAGCGGGGTGAGTGGATCGAATTTGTAGATTGATACATTGTTGCGCTCAACCAAAGCTTGTCGATTAATGGGCAAGTCTGTTTTTTTTTCTGTGCATCCTAAAAATAAAAATACGACTAACGTTACAAGGTTAATCCGGGTCATGGCAGTTCGTTTTGGTCTGTTTTTGTGTGATTTCGGTTAGGGTTACCGGTCCCAGTAAACCCGAAGGGAGCGGCGTCCAGTTGGCCGCACTAAAGTTTCCGTCGGAGCCGCGGTTTTCGCGTTCGTGAGCTGCAAAGTTTATATTGTAGAATTTTTTGTAGTTGATGCCGTTTTTATCCAAGTCGATAATACGGTTTGCCATAAGATTGGTAACGCGCAGTTCCAGGGTGTTTTCTTCCTTTATCATGTCCGAAGGGAGTATTATTTGGAAGGTTGGCCCCGTTAAAGTACCCAGTTCATTATTGTTTAGTGTTACGGTAACCGATTCGTGTACCTTGCCTAAATCGAGTCGGTAATTTTTGCCGATAAGGTTTTGTCCCCCGAAATTTGTTTTGTAAACTGCGGTTCCCGAAAATGTTGCGTATGCCCCCATGCGTGTAGTCCACGAGTTTAGCTTTTTCGTTTTGTACGCATCGGGCAGGGTAGGGCCTCCTGTTTCAAAAGAAACGTACCATTCGGTGTTCAACTCTTTTTTAACTTTTAACGGTTGCCAAAATGGGTACATTTCCAGATCAATTTTATTTTGGTACCATTGCAATATTAGCGTTTCGCCAGGGGTTAATTGGATATAAACTTCGGTTTCTCCATTTTTTTGTTTCCGGGTGAGTGCTTTGCCTTTTCTATTATTCATCGGGTTAAACCAGGCTGCTTCGTTGCTTGAATGTTGAATTTTTATCCATTTGCCTATTTCTTGTCCCGACCAGTTGCAAATAAAGTAGCAAGGGCCTTCTTCTTTGTTTATCCGGTTAAACCACAGTTTGTTTGTGGCTAATTCTTCGTTATGAATATTAACGGTGTTTAGCAGGTGTTCAATATTTTTTCCAATCCAAATTTTTCCTTTCCCGATTTGTGCCGACGAGAAATTATTGGTCGGTTCAAAATGGATTGTTTTTATGTGCTTTTGGGTTTCTGATTCGTGTTTTTCGAAATTGTTTAACCCGGGTGCTTTTTGAGGTATTTTTTCTTCGAAAAGGATTGTTGCTCCCGATTTTGCTAGTGCTAGTAACTTTTTAAATGTTTGGGGAGGGAGGTAATTGCAGTTCGGTATAATAATGGTTTTGTATGATGCCCCGCCGTTTGTTATGATTTCACCGTTTTGGCTTATCAAATTCCAAATTTGTTTGTCGGAGATATAATCGAAGGTAAAGCCTTTTTCAATTAGTTTATTGCTGATTTTTTTCGTAAGCTCTTCGGTGTGCCCTCCAAAATGGGGGAGTGTTTCTCTACTCCTCTCTGTCCAAGCATCGTATATGGGGAAATAGAGTAAAATGTCGTTAGCTGGAGTTGAATTTTGCAAAAACGACTGGCAATTGGTAATGTATTGGTTTATTGTTTTTAGGTCGTTCCACCAAGTGTTGGTTGGCGCAAAATGAACCGCAGCATAAAACATCCAGCCAGGCCATTTTTCGTTGGTTGGCGAATAGGGGGTTCCGTGGTATACAATGTGGTTCACACCGTTGGCCAGGTATCGGTCGGCATTTTGTTTAACATCGGTCAGGTTGCTCAAAAAATGGTCTTTTAACCAAGTTGCCGCCTCGCAGGCAATTAAGGGTTTGCCCGAAATATGCCCGGCCGAAGTGGCCATTTTTATGCGCATCGGGTATGTTCCTTCGGTTTCGGGGATGTGACTAGCTTCGTATAAATCGAGAATATTGGCTGGCGAGCCATGTGCCTGGTTGCGGATGATGGCATTGTGCGAACTTGCCCAATTTGCCCAGTTTTTTGTAAATTTTTCGAGTAGTAAATCCGAAATTGTTTCCCGGTAATCGCATAAAACGCGTTTGTTTGTTTCTTCATCAGAATCGCCGAACAAGGCGGGCAGGTAACTTTTTAAATCGTATCCCCTGTGTTGTTCAAACGCTTCAAAAAAATGTGGTGTCCAGTTGGCATTTCCCAAGGCATCGTCAACTTCGTAAGAATCGTTAAAGAATGCACGTATTCCGCTTAAATCAATATTTCGGGCATTTTTGTCGAAATCGGCCAGGAATATTTTTGTTGCTTCTTCCGAAAAATGGTCGATAACATTTCCTTCTCCTCTGGTTCCGGCACGTTCAACCATTTTTCCGTGCCACCCCATAAAAACAGCGTATAATGTCCAGGTTCCTTCGGGAGCTGTCCAGTCGAGGGTGCCGTTTGCGCTAACGTTGTTGGTTAAATCAATAATACTGCCTTGGGGGTTATAGGCCATTAGGGTTTGTAGAGGTAGTGGCTTTTCGAATCGGATCTGGTCGAGGGCAAGTTCTTGTAAATTATTATTGCTGCTAATGGGGTTTTTTACTTCCGAAATACTGACCTTTTTTCCAACGGCACGCACCATTGGCGGTTGGATAAACTCTATTTTTTGGGATAACCGTTGGCCTCCTTTTAATGTGTATTTTTTGTGTTGGAGGTTTTTGCAGGCATGTTCGGCACTAATCCATTGACCACCAAAAGGCCAGCCCGAGGCATTGGCCAAGTCTACTCCTAACCCAAGGCGTTTGCCTTCTTTTAATGTGTGCTCCAACATCTCCATCCATTTTTCAGATTGAAAGGGGATGGATTTTTTTTTCCATCCTTTAACATCGTAGATAGGGGTAATTTCAACCCCGCCAAATCCATTTTTTTTCAACTCTTCTAAATTGGCGGTTAAATTGGCTTTGTCAACAGCACTCCCATGCCACCACCAGCGGGTCCAAGGTGCTGTTTCGTTGGTCTTTTGAGGCCATTGTGGTGTTGTTTTTTGTTGACAGGAAGTGGGTGCCAGAAGCATACTTGCTGCAATAAACAGGTACACTAATTTTAGGAGAGCTTTTTTTTTCGTCATGGTTTAAATTTAATACTAAAACGTAAGAAATTGCAAGTTACATAAAATGTAAAAATGTCAACTAAATAAACTTTGTTATAAATGTATTACAGTTAGCTAATAAGGACAGAATGGTATATTCTCAGATATGCCATTCATGTCCTTATATGGTTAACTATTACAAAATCATCTTATTACAGATTAGTACCCATCGTTTTGCCATGCGGCTTGCTGTTCGTCTGTAAGGTTCGTCCCATCTTCGTTCAAAAGCCCGTCGATAAACGATTGGGGTATAGGCCGAAGGTTATGGTGGTCGCTGACATTTGCTGCAGCCCGCGAGTTGAAGGTGCTGGCCCTTAGTGCCAAGGTTTCGGTACGGCTGAGGTCTTCCCAGCGCAGCCATTCGCCGTTTAGTTCACGGGTGCGTTCGTTTAGTATGAAGTGGAGCATACGGTCGTAGTCGCCGCCAACGCCAAGTTCCGACAATATTGCTTCGTCCACGTCCGGCAGGTTTGCGTAACTTGTTACCTGCAGATCAGAGGCGTCTGTTGTTTCATCTATCCCGGTTGAGATATAGTATGAATTTATCCAAAGGTTGGCATTGTTGTAATTGTCGGCATAATTTTCGTACAAAGAATTGTTTTCGAATGCCTTTGAGCCGTCTGTATAGGCCCGGCGGTCCTCCCCGCTTTTCCATTGTGCGCGGGCGCGGACAACGTTTACCACATTAATTGCTTCCTGGTATTTACCTTGGCGGACAAGTGCCTCTGCCTTTACAAGATAGGTCTCGCCGGTGCGGGCCATTGTCACATCGCGGTGGGCATTGCCTTTTTCGGCGGTACGGGATCCGTCTTCGGTTTTGTTTAGCCCTGGCCAAAAATTGCTGGTCACCGGGTTGCCTGTCGAACCATAATTGCCGCCCACAAATTCCCCGTTCAAATACAAGGGGAACACACAGGGGATCCATTTGCCTGTTTCGGGGTTGATGAACGTACTGTTTTGGGAGCTTGCAGTGGTCCCAAATTCACTTGCCTGGCTGTCAAAACGGTGGTCGTCCTTGTCATTCATTATAAACATGATGCAAATGTCCCCCAACCCAATTTTGGCATCTCCCATAGATTCGTTCAGTTCGGTGTCGAGTATTTGTACACAGCCAAAAATTGTTTTGAACGTTTTCCACATACGTGCATCGTTAACATTGTCGTAAACCGAATAGTTGTATTCAGTTGGCCGGCAACGCTGGAACTCCATTCCCCCGATCCATACGCCCCGGCGTACCCATTTGGCACTTCCGGTTTGCCATTGGCTGTTAAGGTAGTTGTAGGTACGGTTCCCGTAACGGCCATCGGTGCTGGAATCGCCGTTGTACAATGCCGCCAACAATACTTCGGTACTACCTTCTATGTCGCAGTCGATACCTGTCCAGTTTGCATATAAATCGTTATAATCGTCAACAAGCGGATGTTTGGATATTACATAATCGCATAGGCTGATTATTTGTTCAAGATCGGCACTTTTATAAGAACTGTTCCAATCATCGTTACGTTCGGAACAACGGAACAAAAGTGCTTTGGCAAGGAAATGTGCCGCTGTCGATTTTGTCCATGTCCCCACGCCGCGCGTTATGTTCTCGTCCAGGTAATTATATGCATTTGTCAGGTCTGAGATTACCTGTTCCCAGCATTCTTCCTCTGTTGCCCGCTTAAAATAGCGTACTACTGATTCTACGGGTTCGGTCTGGAGCGTAACCGCACCGTATTGGGCAGTCAGTCGGTAATAATTGTACCCCCGCAGGAAATAGGCTTCGCCAAGGCACCTGTTTTTAGAACTTTCGCTGGTAAAGTATTCCTGGTTGGCTATCAACAGGTTTGCCGATGCTATGCCATAGTAAAGTTGATCCCATAAAGCTTCGGGGGCGGTACAGTTTTTATTGGCAGCGCCTGTTGCCGTGGTTGCGCCTACCGGGCCAAAACGGCTGTCGTAGGTGTTCCAGGGTTCATTGGTCAGATCGTTGGCGGTGGTAAATTCATCGCAGCCATATTGGGTCACTCCATATGCCCATTCATAGCCAAAGTGCCAGCGCAGGTTGGCATATAAGGCAACGGCAAGCCCTTCAAGCCCTTCTTCGGTCTCGAAATACTGAGTGCTATATTGTGTTGTCAATTCTTCTTTTAGGAAATCATCGCTGCATGAAGTTGCATTTAAAAGAAGAATCAATGTAAAAAAGCTTATAATTACTTTATTTTTCATATCATGATAATTTTTAAAGGTTAAAAACCGATATTGATCCCCAATACCCAGCTTCGGTTAAATGTTGAGAAATTTGTTGCCGTAGTTTCAGTATATTCCCCATAGTCAAGATCCAGCCAATCGACCGAAGAATAAACTGTAAATGGGTTTATTGCCTGTGCGTATAACTTTGCATTGTTGATACCAACTTTTTTACAAGCTTTTCCCGGCACATTGTAGCCCAGGGAAATGTTCCTCATTTTAAGGAAGGAAGCGTCTTTGAACCCGAGCAGCCCGGAATATTCATCTCCCCCCGAAGTGCTTAATATCGGTTTTTGCCATTTGGCACCGGTATTGTCAGGGGTCCAGTAATCGATTTCGCGTTGTTGGAACAAGCCCAACTGGTCTTCTCCCTCTGTACTTACCATATATCCCATGCGCCCGACCATCATGAACGAAAAATCGAAATTTTTCAAGAACGAAACCGTGCTGCTGAAGCCCACTGTCCATTTTGGGTTTTTCTGCCCTAGAACAACCCTGTCTTCTTCTCCTATGGCATAGTCTCCGTATTGGTCCACCGGTTTTACTTTCCCTACTTCAAAATCATGCCCGTTGTCGTTGAATTTTGCCATTTCTGCCGCATCAGACTCTTGCCACAGCCCATCGCATTGGTAGCCATAATATAGGTTCAAAGGTTGCCCTATGAACCAATTGTTGTCGACCATGTCTTGCTTGCCATATGCCAATTCAACAATCTCGTCTTTTTGGTATGCGGCGCTAATGCCCAGTTCCCAGGTAATGTCCGACCTTTTTATGGGGACAACGTTCAGGGTAATGTCTATGCCTTTGTTCTTGGTCTTCCCTATGTTGGCGTAGGTTGTTGCATAACCTGTTATTGTAGAAATGTCCATGTCCATGAGCAAATCGTTTGTGTTTGACCGATAAACGTCAATTGCCCCGTACACCATGCCGTTGAACAATCCGTAATCGAGGCCCAAGTTGTATTGTGTCGTTTTTTCCCAACCGAGATCTTTATTGGCCATCCTGTTAAAATCATCAGGTTTTGTGTAGAATTGATCGTTTGTGGTATAAGCAATAGTGTTGCCGCCCCCCGTTCCAAAAGGCACATAATACGATGAGATACCGCCAAGTGTTTGGTATGGATCGACAGCTGAATTGCCTGTTACCCCCACGCCGAAACGGATTTTCATCTGGTTTACGAACGATACGGGCTGCATGAAGCCTTCTTGTTCCATCCGCCATGCTAATGATACCGATGGGAAAAAATCCCATTTGTTGCCCTCTGCCAGTTGCGATGCCCCGTCCCAGCGGCCGGTAAGGGTCAGAAGGTAACGTTCGTCGAAAGCATAGTGGCATCTTGCCATGTACGATTCGAGTGCCCTTTCGGTAAGGCCGGAAGACATGCTTGCATCAGATTCGGTAGCCGTGATGTCGACAGATCCCATGGCATTCCATTTAAACGATTCTTTTGATATATTATTTGCGCTCATGGCACTTTCTTCGGTGTTCCATGACGAAGATGTGTGCAACAAGGTAGCAGCTACTTTATGTTTGTCGAATGTTCTTGAATAATCGAGTTGCTGGTCCAATGTCCATGAAAAATCGCGGCGGTTGGCCAATTTTGCATAACTCCCGGCAGAGCCAAGGCGGGCTGCCGAGTTGTTGTCGATATAAATCCCTTGCCGGTAGTTCCTATAGTCGGGACCGAAATTTATTTTGAAAGTCAGCCCTTCCAGTGCTGAATGGACTTCCCCAAAATCGGCCAAGGCATAGAAACTCCCCAATATACGGGCTGTTTGCCTTTGGTCTTCCGATTTGTCCCATTCGTCTATAACCGTGTATACCGAACCGTTCCCTCCCATGTTGCCTGGGGTCAGCACTATTTCGCCATCATCGTAGTATGGACGGGCAAAACGGCCGATGGCCTTGGCTGCATCGTAAATGGTATTGGGACCGGAACTTGATGCTTGCCCGGTACGCGAATACCCATAATCCTGAGAACTCCAGGAAGCGTTTAAGCTCCCCCCGATCCTTACCCACTCTTTAGGGGCAACGTTAACGTTGACCTTGCCGGTGTACCGCTCGTATCCCTGGCCTTTTTGCGTCCCTTTGTTGTCGAGGTAACCAAAAGAAACGTAAGCGTCCATTTTTTTTGTCCCCCCGCTCGCGCTTATTGTATGGTCCTGGGTAAGGGCAGTCTGTGTCACAAAATCGGTCCAATCGGTATCGATAACTTTCGAACCGTCCCAAGTGGCACTGCTTGCCCATCCGCTCATTATATTGTCGTAGGCCGGGTCGTCGGTGCCTATTACACCCCCAAAAATAGTAGCATCGTTGTCGTAAGTTGGCGCATTTCCCGGGGCATAAATGTCGGGGGCTGAATTGTAATAAGCCCAACGCCTCCATGTAATGTAGTCGCTTGCATTCATTGCCGGCGATTTGTCAACAATGTTGGAAAAAGTAAAGGTGCCTGAATAATTCAATTCCATGCGCCCTTCTTTCCCTTTTTTTGTGGTGACTATAACGACCCCGTTCGCGCCGCGCGAGCCGTAAATGGCCGTTGCAGATGCGTCTTTCAGTATGTCTACCGATTCGATGTCCCTTGGGTTTATCGTTTCGATAGTGCTTTTTGACATAATTGGGATGCCGTCAACGACATACAGGGGGGCATTTGAGGCTTCCAAAGAACGCACCCCTCGTATAAAAATGTCGCCAACTTCGCCCGGGCGTTCGTTAGATGTAATATCTACGCCTGCCGCCCGGCCTTGCAGGGCTTCAAATGCATTGTTCACCGGCCTTGCTATCAATTCTTCGGAACTTACGCTTACCATTGCCCCGGTAACATCCGATTTTTTCTGTACGCCGTAACCTATTGCAACTACTTCTTCCAGCCCTATTGCGTCAACTTCCATAGTAACGTCAATCGCAGGTTTCCCTTCAACCTGCACTTCAACTGACTTCATGCCCACAAAAGAAAAAACCAGTACCGAGCTTTCGGGGATGCCGGTAATGGAATAGCTCCCGTCAATGTCGGTAACCGTCCCGCGGGCAGTACCTTTCACAACAACGGTAACCCCTGGCAGCGGCAGCCCATTTTCGTCAACAACCTTTCCGCTGACATTTTTTTGTTGCGGGGCGGCAAGCGTCCTGTTCTTTTCTTCAAGGGTCGTAATAACAATCAACCTGTCTTTTATTTCGTAACTGGCCCCGGTGTCGGAGAAAAGCCTGTCCATAACTTTGTCGATCGTTTTGTCTTTTACGTCTACACTTACCTTGCGTTCAACATCCAATAATTTCTGGTTGAACACAAAGAAGAACTCGCTTTGTTCCTCTATTTCGTCAAGCACGTCAAGGACCCTCGTGTCATCCATTTTTAAGGTGAAACGGGTTTGCTGGGAGTAGCTGTCTACTGCCCAGGTTTGTGCAATGCCTAATAACATAAGGAAGCAACAGATCCGCATAATTTTCCAAGTTTTAGTTTGGATGCAACATGCAATTGCATCACGAATACAATTTATTTTCATACATTTGAAACATTAAGTGGTTAAACAATAATTCATCTTACACTACTTAGTACAACAGGGGGGTACGGCCAATACTTCCCTGTTTTTATTGGTTTGCCCAGTCTATTCCCGTTCCTTGCAGGAGCGGAGAATTACTTTTTTTTTCAGGTATACATTTTCGTTGGTTTTTTCCCTTTTAATGATTTTAAAATAAATAGGCGAAGTTTTCGCAATAATCCCCAGCACTTCGTCCAATGGCTCGTCGATGAACGTGGCCCGGAACGAATATCCGAGCAGTTCAGGATCTTCTATTTCAATATCAACATTGTACCAGCGGGCAAGGCGTTGTGCCACGTGTTCCATTTTTTCGTTCCTGAACACAAGTTTTCCCTCTGTCCATGCAATAAACTGCGATGCTTCTACGCTGTCCTGCGCATAGGTCATCTTTTCTTTGTTCAGTACCAAGCGTTGGTTGGGCTTCAATGCCGACAGCTCCTGCCCATTGCCAGATGCAACCCTTAGGCTGCCTTTTTCCAGTACAATTTCTTCATAAATGTCGTTGTCGTAAGCAATTACATTGAAACATGTCCCCAATACTTTTATGCTGAGTTCTTTGGTCTGCACCACAAAAGGGTGGGCTTCGTCGCGTGCCACGTCAAACCAAGCTTCCCCTTTTAATCTGACATTGCGGCCTTCCTTAAATTGTACAGGGTATTTAATAGACGAGCCACTGTTCAGGTAACCGCTAGAACCATCGGGGAGGGTAAAGCCCACACGGGCGCCAAGCGGGCATTCGATTTCTGCGAATGCCGTTTCAACAACAGGGATTTTTTCAGTGCGAAGATAATAAACAGCAAAGGCCGTAAGTATCAACTGGACAAGCAAAACAGCTGCCACCTGCCTGAATGCCATTAGGTACCTTACTTTTTTGTTTGGCGTGTTTTCATTGTCGATCCTGGAATGGATCCTTTGCAAGAGCTTGTCTACATCTCCTTTTTGCAACGAACCTTCATTGAACTCGCCCCAATGTTCCTTCAATGTTTGTTTAATGGCCTCTTCGTTCTTCGGGTTGGAGAAAGTAGATTTTACCCAAGAGTAATCTTCCCTGGAACATTTTCCGGAAAAAAAACGGCGTAACGGTCCTGATCTGAAATCCATTTATTGCTTTAGTTAAACATGATATAAAGCAATAGGGCATTGGCCAAAAAAAGTCCCAGTGAAAAACCGTTTTTTTTTGAGGTAGGCTAATTTGAGACTAATCATTATTAAAATATCGCAAAAAACAAGAGCACGGAAAAACTTTCGTATTTGAGTTCTTTTTTTAATGACTTGAGTGCTTCGGTAAGGTGGTTTTTTACGGTTTTGGGGCTAAGTTGGAGCTTGCTGGCAATTTCGGCAATGGCAAGTCCCTGTTTTTTGCGCATTATCAGTACGCTGCGTTGCCGTGCCGGGAGCCGGTTTATAATGGAGTCTACTTTTTCCAGCAGCATTTGATAGTCGAGCCTTTTGTCCAAATCATCGGAAAAAGGGATTGACTGCCCCAATATCTCTTCTTTGTATTCATCCCTTTTCCTTACCTTGTTAAATGTTTCGAGGATTAAATGATAGGCAATTTTAAAAAGGTAGCTTTTAAACGAAAGGCAGGGGTCTATGTCTTTTCTTTTCCTCCACACAATAAAAAAAACCTCTTGTACCACATCTTCCGTATCTAATTTCGACTTTATATAACCATTGGCAAATGCATAAAGGCGAGGGGCATAGATTGAAAAAAGTGTGTTGAATGAGTTGCCGCAGCCTTTACTGAGGCCTTCAACCAGTTGCCGTTCATTTTTGCTGTAGTTATTTTCCACAGTTTCGTTAAGTTATAGCTGTTAGTTCAAAAATAACAATATAATCAATATTTCCGATAGTTATTTACATCCGGGCGTGCGGCAAAATATTTTTGGAATTTATGAAAAAATATTGGTTAACTTTGCGTGCATAAAGTTTTTCATGATGGGCAAAAAGTTTGTTGGAGATTTTAAGGTGATTGAAAATACCGCTTTAAATTCATCGAGTTTTCTTATTAAATTACTATCGGGCAGCAAGTTGCCTGAGATAAACCCCGGTCAATTCGTAAACATAGAGGTCAAGGGTTCAAAGGAAATTTTCCTGCGCCGCCCTTTTTCAATTTTTGAGGTTGACTATGCACAAAACACTTTGTCGTTGATAGTAAAAATACTTGGGCGTGGCTCTAAAAAACTTACAGAAATACAAGCAGGCGATACTCTTAACCTTGTTTACCCTTTAGGAAAAAGCTTTGCCCGCCCGGCAAAAAACGACAAAATATTATTGATAGGCGGGGGTAGCGGGCTTGCCCCAATGCTGTTTCTGGCCAAAGAATCAGGCTTAAACAGTGGTGACGTAGATATTTTGATCGGGGCAAGGGACAAAGATGGGCACATTGATGTTTCGGCCTATTCCGCCTACGGGAATTTACATTTTGCCACAGAAGACGGCTCTTTGGGGGAGAAAGGTTTTGTTACCCACCACTCCATATTTCAACAAATCGAAAAGTACGACAAAGTATACACCTGTGGACCGGAAGCCATGATGAAGGCTGTTGCAAAAGTTGCAAAAGACAAAGGTGTTTTCTGCGAAGTGTCGCTTGAAAATTTAATGGCTTGTGGCTTCGGCGTTTGTCTATGCTGCATTGAGCCTACAACAAAAGGTAACAAATGTGTCTGCACAGAAGGGCCTGTTTTTAACATTAATGAATTGAAATGGTAGATTTAAAAGTAAAAATACACGATCTGGAATTAAAAAATCCGGTGATGACAGCTTCTGGCACCTCTGGTTTTGCTGAAGAATTAACAGATTTTTATGATGTTGGCCAGTTGGGCGGGGTACTTTTAAAAGGCACTACGCTTAAAAACAGGGACGGAAACCCTTACCCCAGGATGGCAGAAACAGCTTCCGGCATGCTTAATGCGGTAGGGCTTCAAAACAAAGGAGCCGATTACTTTATTGAAAACATATACCCCAGGATAAAAGATTTTGACACCCAGTTAATTGTTAATGTAAACGGCTCAACAATAGGCGAATACATTAAGCTGGCAGAAAGGATCAATGAACTGGGGAAAATCCCGGCGATAGAATTGAATATTTCGTGCCCAAATGTAAAAGAAGGGGGCATGGCATTTGGTGTCAGCCCTTCCGGGGCAGAGGCCGTAACCAAAGCTGTTAGGCAAGTTTATGGCAAAACCCTAATCGTAAAACTGTCGCCCAATGTTACCGATATTGCAGAAATAGCAAGGGCTGTTGAGGCCCAAGGGGCGGACAGTGTTTCACTTGTAAATACCTTTTTGGGCATGGCCATTGACCCGGAAAAACGGAAACCATTACTCTCGACTGTTACCGGGGGGCTTTCCGGACCGGCAATAAAACCAATAGCCCTGCGTATGGTCTGGCAAGTTTATAATGCCGTGAAAATCCCCGTAATTGGCATAGGCGGGATTATGAATGCTGCCGATGCAATTGAGTTCATGCTTGCCGGGGCAACTGCAATAGAGGTGGGGACTGCAATTTTCAAGAATTCATTTATACCGGTAGAAATAGTAAAAGGTATAGAAGATTATTTGATTAGGCACAATATGCAATCGGCATCGGAACTTACAGGTTGTTTACAAATGTAAACTAATTGTATCTGAGTTTTGATGGTTCGTTGTCTTAATGTATATGCACATATTTTATAGAATGAATTTATCCCAAAACAGATCATCGCAAATTGAAGGACCGGTAGAAAAAGCTTTGACAAAAAGATTTGGGGAAAAAGTTGAAATCCAATCCTCCGGGATGTTAGGCGGTGGTTGCATAAACCATGCATCGAGAATAAAAACCAATGTAGGAGAGTTCTTTTTAAAATGGAATGCAAATTGTGCAGCCGATATTTTCATGCGCGAAGCAGAAAGCTTAGGGGAATTATACAAAGCTGCCCGAGGAGAACTGGTTATACCTGAAGTGTTTGCCTTTAAAATGGTTGATGACGCTCCAGGTTTTTTAGTACAGGAATACCTGCCAGCCCGATACCCGCAACTAGGCGATGATGAAAAACTGGGGAAAGGCCTGGCAATTATCCATAAATATTCCAAAACAGAATATGGTTTCAACAACGATAATTATTGTGGGGCCACACAACAAAATAATAAATGGGCTAAAAGCTGGCCCGTTTTTTTTCGCGATAACCGCTTGCGTTTCCTGCTTGGGCTTATTCAAAATAAAAGGCCATTGCCTGGACATGAAGCCAGGGTTTATGAAAAATTGTTGCATAAAATCCCGGCTTTAATCCCTGATAAATCGCCACCGGCTTTAATCCATGGCGATTTATGGTCGGGAAATTATATGGTCACAGAAAAAGGCCCGGCTTTAATCGACCCAGCTTCGTATTATGGCGACTGCGAAATGGAGTTTGCCATAATGACCATGTTCGGCGGTTTTAGCCAATGCTTTTATGATGCATACAATTCTGTAAACCAGCTTCCTCCTGACTGGCGCGACAGAAATCAGTTGTACCAGCTTTATCATGTGCTTAACCATTACTATTTATTTGGGGGCGGGTACCAAAGCCAGGCATTCAGGATTGCCCGTTATTATGCAGGTTAAATTCGATAAAATATGAGAAATGGTATTGTTGTGCCATTAATTTCTGTATAATTTAGCTTCAAAATTTAGCTCTGTTTATGATTACTCAAAAGGCAAAAGAAATAAAACCGTTTATTGTTATGGAGGTGCTGGAAAAGGCCGCTGAAATGGAAAAACGCGGGATTAACGTAATCCACCTGGAGGTAGGCGAACCCGATTTTAATGTGCCTCAATGTGTCTCCCAGGCTGTTGGACGGGCATTCGATGAAGGAAAGACACATTATACACACAGCTTGGGCGACCCTGAATTAAGGGACGAAATTGCAAAAAAATACAGGCAAGAATACGGAGTTGCTGTTTTGCCTGAACAAATTATCGTAACCTCGGGCAGTTCTCCTGCCATATTGTTAACGCTCGGTGTTTTGTGCGATCCCGGCGATGAGGTTATCATTTCGGATCCAGGATATGCATGTTATCAGAACTTTATCCGGTTTGTCAATGCAAAAGCGGTAAAGGTGCCGGTTTGCGAAGGGGATGGTTTCCAGTACCGGCCCGAAGAGATTCGCAAGAGGGTTACGGGACGCACCCGGGCAATACTTATTAACAGTCCAATGAACCCAACTGGAAATTTGTTGTCGCCTGGCGTAATGCAAGAATTGGTTAAATTTGGCGTACCTATCATTTCCGATGAGATATATCATGGGCTGGTTTATGAAGACCGTGCGCATTCCATACTTGAGTATTCAAAAGAAGCCTTTGTTTTGAACGGTTTCTCAAAATTATATGCCATGACCGGGCTGCGATTGGGCTATGTGGTCGCCCCAGTAGAGTGCGTTCGCCCAATGCAGAAGCTGCAGCAAAACCTTTTTATATGTGCAAGCTCAACGGCTCAGAAAGCTGGGATTTCAGCACTGCGAAATGCAAATGACGATGTTGTCCAAATGATAAAAACCTACGATAAACGCCGGAAATACCTTGTTGGACGGCTTCAAAAAATGGGCTTTAATATCCAAGTCCCCCCAACCGGGGCATTTTATGTTTTTGTGAATGCCAAGCATTTGTCGACTGACAGCTACAAACTTGCTTTTGATATCCTTGAGAATGCACATGTAGGCGTAACCCCCGGGATTGACTTTGGTGAAAAAGGGGAAGGCTTCCTGCGTTTCTCATATGCCAATTCCATTGAAAATATTAAGGAGGGCTGTAACCGGCTCGAAAAATATCTTATGGGTTAGAATGCCTCCCAGTGCGTAATTTCCCCAAGCGGTTTACGTTTTTTCTCAGGGATTGTGGCATCTGGATAACCAATAGGCAAAACCACCACTGGTTCAATATGTTCAGGTATTTGAAACAGTTCAGAACATTTTCGGGAGTCAAAGTTGCAAACCCAACACGTTCCAAGCCCGATTTCGGTGGCCTGTAGGGCCATATGGTCAACAGCAATTGAAACATCAATGTCGGCAGAATCTTTCCCGTCGAACTTCCTTTTCCATGATTTTGAGCGATCGGAACAGGCAATAATAACTGCCGGCGCAGTTGCAATCCATTCCCTGTGGTACACATCCTTAATTTTTTCCAAGTTTTCAGCTTGCTGTACAACAATAAAATGCCAAGGCTGAAAGTTTACAGCAGAAGGAGCCAGGCGCCCTGCTTCTAAAACCTGGTTTAACTTTTCCGGTTCAACAGGTGTATCCTTAAAATTCCGTACCGAAAAACGTTTTTTTATAATTTGTTGAAAGTCCATATGAAAAATATTTATGCTTTTCTTGAATGAAAATTGAAAGCAAATAGATAAATAAATGTATAATTTTTATTGAGTTGCCCCTTATTTCCTTCCCTGTTTAGTAAAAACTAACCTCCTCTGTCAATAAATTATTAACCACAAGCAAAAATACAATAAAATAAAATGTTTTAGGACAATTTTTTTTTGTGAAACGATTTTGAATTTCTTTCGTCTTATGGATACGAAAACAAACAGAAAAAAAATTAAATTTTAAAAGTCATGAAAAAATTAAGTTTATCCTTACTTATCATTTCCTTGTTTTTTGTTTCAAATTCAACATATGCAACCGGGACAAGGAGCGAATTCAACAGTTATAAAATTTCGCAGGTCGAAGGTTTGGTTATGGACAAAAAAATTGAGAGAATGTGGACCATTAGTTACAACGAAAATGAATTTCCAATAACAGTTGTAAAACGCAAAACCCTTGAAGGGGCTGAATATGTAGTCCATTCAAAATATTTTGATGTAAGCTATGCATGCACTTCGAAGGGATTTGGAACCAAAGAAGTAAGGAACTCATGGAGGAATGTACCTCAAAAAATTAGCAAAGCTGTTTTGAACGGGGATGAGTTAAGCCGTCAGGGAATCATAACCCCAAACAAAGTTAATGATGAAATGGCGTTGGGATTGATTGCCAGCTATCTCCCTTTGCTCGTTAACGATGGATATTCGCATCTTTTAAATTGAACATTTAACTTGGGCAAACCAAAACCGGAGACGGACGAACTTTAAAAAAGCCTCCCAGTTTGGTTTTGGTTTGTCCAAGTTAGGATTTGATCACGAAAAAGGTGCCCCAAAAGTTTCCATTTGCTTAGAGCCTCTTTGTGTTTATTTGCAAAATAACCCTAAATGGCTGTTGCTCAAAACATTCACGGGGTTCAATGAATAAAATTTCTATATACACCCGCAAACCAAGCCATCGGCCAAGCTGTCAAGTTGTTCGGCCACAGCTTCCTTTTCCTTCCCCGTCCCCTTACATTTATTACAAACCCAAAGGAAAACTTCCTGGTTTAGAGAAGAATTATCAGAGTCAATGCCCCGATGGCAAACAAAACAGGTATTTTTTATATTTCTTGTTTCATTCATTTGAGCGAGTATAATTTATGTATTGTTTCTGCCACTTGGTGCAAAAGTATTAATTTGCCGTTGAAATCCAACCCATTCCCCGTGATGGGCAATTACCCCATAAAACACAAGCCATTGCCCATTTTGCTTGGCAACGAGCATCCTCCTGACGGGCTTGAGAAATAGCCTTTCCCCCTTTTCCTTTCTAATGTTTTGGGGCAATTGCACTATTTTCATTGATTGCAGGCTGTCCCATCCGGCAGTTAAAAACGTGTTCTTTTGTCATAATTTATTTTTTATACGGAAAATATGACCGGTTTCACAAAGTATTAACTTTATTGGTACAATTATTATTAATTTAAAATTATTAGTTTTTTAAGCCTTTACATTTAACTACATTTGCATTGGCTTTTATTAATGATTTAACAATTTAAAAAATGGCTCTTATAACCAAGGTATTGGGAAAAATATTGGGAAACAAATCGGAAAGGGATATTAAAGAGGTTTCTCCAATCGTAGAAAAAATAAAAGAAGAATATGACCGGATAACAAAACTTTCGAACGATGGTTTAAGGGGTGAATCGGATAAGCTGAAACAGCTTATTGAAGAAAGGGTCAAGCCTGAAGAGGATGAAATAGCATCACTGAAAGAGAAGGTAGAGGAGGTTGACATACAGGAAAGTGAGAAGATTTATGAGGAGGTTGACAAACTGGAAGAAATAATCGACAAGAAAATTGAAGACGTACTCAACGAGATACTCCCAACTGCTTTTGCGGTTGTGAAAGAAACTGCCAGGCGTTTTAACGATAACGAACATATTGAAGTTACGGCAAATGATTTCGACAAAGATTTGGCAGCAACCCGCAACAGCGTGACCATTAAAGGCGACAAGGCCATATGGGCAAACAAATGGATAGCAGGCGGCAACGAAGTAACCTGGAACATGGTCCATTACGATGTCCAGTTGATCGGCGGCGTTGTCCTGCACCAGGGAAATATTGCAGAAATGGCAACCGGAGAAGGTAAAACACTTGTGGCAACCCTTCCGGTGTTCTTAAATGCATTGGCACGCCGTGGCGTCCATATAGTTACTGTTAACGATTACCTGTCAAAACGCGATGCCGAATGGATGGGACCTATTTACGAATTTCATGGACTTACTGTAGATTGTATCGATAAACACAGGCCAAATTCGGAGGCACGTAGAAATGCTTACAATGCCGATATTACCTTTGGCACAAACAACGAATTCGGGTTCGATTATTTGAGGGACAACATGTCGATAAACCCGGAAGACCTGGTGCAACGTAAGCACCATTATGCGATTGTTGACGAAGTTGACTCTGTTTTGGTCGATGATGCACGTACACCATTGATAATTTCGGGCCCTGTGCCCAAAGGCGAAAACCAGCAATTTGAAGAGCTAAAAGACTATGTAGAAAAATTGTTTAAAGCCCAACGCGATTTGGTGGGCCGTATTTTTATTGATGCAAAACGCCTTCTTACCAAAGAAGATGCCACCGATAAAGAGAAAAAAGAAGGTGGTTTGTTATTGTTGCGTGCACACAAAGGACTTCCAAAAAATAAATCGATAATTAAATTTTTAAGCGAAGAGGGGATGAAGGCAATCCTGCAAAAAACCGAAAATTTTTATATGCAGGAGAACAACAAAAACATGCACATTGTGACCGACCCGCTGTTTTTTATTATTGAAGAGCAACAAAATTCAGTTGAACTTACCGATAAGGGGATCGACCTTATTTCGTCAGGTTTTGATGATCCTGAATTTTTTGTGCTGCCAGACATGGGCGGCAAAATGGCCGATTTGGAAAATGCCGGGCTGGCACACGATGAATTGCTTGAAAAGAAAGACAAGCTGCTACAGGATTATTCTGTAAAATCAGAACGAGTACATACCATCAACCAGTTGCTAAAAGCTTATACCATGTTTGAAAAAGACGTGGAATATGTGGTTATCGACAACAAGGTGAAAATTGTTGACGAACAGACCGGACGTATAATGGAAGGCCGCCGTTATTCAGATGGATTGCACCAGGCTATCGAAGCAAAAGAACGGGTAAAAGTTGAAGCGGCAACGCAAACATTTGCCACAATCACACTCCAGAACTATTTCAGGATGTACCACAAACTGGCAGGCATGACCGGTACTGCCGAGACCGAAGCAGGGGAATTCTGGGACATATACAAACTGGAAGTTGTGGTAATCCCTACCAACCGGCCAATTATCAGGGACGACCGTGAGGATTTGGTATATAAAACCAAGCGTGAAAAATACAATGCGGTCATTGATGAAATAGTGAGCCTTAACAAGGAAGGCAGGCCTGTACTTGTGGGGACTACTTCTGTTGAAATTTCGGAACTTTTAAGCCGGATGTTAAAAATACGCGGCATCAAACACAATGTCTTAAATGCGAAACTGCATGCACGCGAAGCCGATATTGTAGCCGAAGCCGGTCGTTCCGGGATGGTTACCATAGCAACAAACATGGCAGGCCGTGGTACAGATATCAAGCTTGCCCCAGAGGTTAAAGAAGCCGGTGGGCTGGCGATAATAGGCACGGAACGCCATGACTCCAGAAGGGTGGACAGGCAGTTGCGAGGGCGCGCCGGGCGACAGGGCGATCCGGGATCTTCGCAGTTCTGTGTTTCATTGGAAGACGACTTGATGCGCTTGTTTGGTTCTGACCGTATTTCCGGAGTCATGGATCGTTTGGGACTTAAGGAAGGGGAAGTGATACAGCACTCAATGATTTCAAAATCTATTGAAAGGGCCCAGCGCAAAGTGGAAGAAAATAACTTTGGCATACGTAAACGCCTGCTTGAGTACGATGATGTTATGAACTCGCAGCGCGAAGTAATATACAAAAAACGCAAACATGCACTTTTTGGCGAACGCCTTGAAGTAGATGTTCTGAACATGATGTACGACTCGGTCGAAGAACTAATAAACGAATATCATGGATCCGATATGTTTGAGAATTTCAACCTTGAACTTATGCGCCTGCTCTCGCTCGAATCCCCAGTTTCCGAAGAGGAGTTCAAAAAAATGGCCCCGGCAGATATTACTAGTGCGATTTATGAAAAAATGATAGGTAATTATAACCGGAAGGTTGAAGCTATTTCAAAACAGGCATACCCCGTTATAAAAAATGTTTATGAAACAAAATCGCAGCAATACCAGAACATTGTGGTGCCTATTTCTGATGGCAAGCGTGTTTTCCAGATAATCTGCAACCTTGAAAAAGCATATCAAAACAAAGGGAAGGAACTGGTGAAATCTTACCAGAAACAAATAGTCCTTAGCACAATCGACGAGTCATGGAAAGAACAGTTGCGCGAAATGGACGATTTGAAACAATCAGTCCAGAATGCCACATATGAACAAAAAGATCCGCTCCTGATCTATAAATTTGAGTCGTTTAACCTTTTCAAGGAAATGGTGAACAAGGTAAACAAAGATGTGGTTTCAACGCTGATGAAAGGGCAGATCCCGATACAAAGCCCCGACCAGGTAAGGGAAGCAGAAGCCAGAAGGCGGACAGATATGAGCAGGTATAAGACACAAAAATCCGATCTCCCTAATGTGGACAACCCGATGGAGGGGGCAAATTCAGAAACACAGGAGAGAGCGAAACCACAACCGGTAAAAGTGGAAAAAAGGGTAGGGAGGAACGATCCATGCCCATGTGGTAGTGGAAAAAAATACAAACATTGCCATGGCAGGGCCGGCTCTTAACTTAAATCAAAATATAAAATATGATTAATCTTTTAAATTTTATCCACTGGAACGCAAATCCGGAAATTTTTCACCTTGGGGGGCTTTCGGTCAGGTGGTACGGGCTGTTGTTTGCCTCGGGGCTGTTAATTGGCTATTACATTGGCGAATGGATGTTGAAATCGGAAAATGTAAAGCAAAAATGGATTGAAAGCCTGTTTTTTTATATAATAATTGCCACTGTTGTGGGCGCCCGTTTAGGACATGTGTTTTTTTACGGCTGGGATTATTATTCGCAACATCCGGGGGAGATTATTAAAGTTTGGCATGGGGGGTTGGCCAGCCATGGGGGCGCGCTCGGTATAATTATCGCACTGTGGATACATTCACGGTTGATTACCAAGCGGACCGTCCTTTGGACCTTAGACAGGATTGCTGTCCCCACAGCGCTTGTTGGGGCATTTATACGCACAGGAAACCTTATGAACTCCGAAATATATGGTGTACAGACCGAACTTCCGTGGGGGTTTATTTTTGAACGGAACGGCGAGCTTGTTGCCAAACATCCCACTCAAATTTATGAAGCCCTGGCTTATGTTATCTCATTTGTTATATTGATGGCTTTGTATAAAAAAAGCAATGCCAAAAACCGTCCAGGTTTGTTGCTAGGGGCATTTTTTGTGTTAATATTTACAGCCCGCTTTTTTATTGAAATAATAAAAGAAGACCAGGAAGCATTTGAGGCTACCATGTCATTAAATATGGGACAGTGGTTAAGCGTCCCTTTTATATTGACTGGTATATTATTGATTATTAGGGCAATAAAGCTCCCCGAGAAAATATTTAATAATGGTTAATTAAGAAAATATTGCAACCAGTTATCCCTTTGCTTATATCCATAACTCACATTAACTTTGTTTAAAAGGAAAAGGGGATGAAAAAAATAAAATTATTCTTAATAATATTATTGACACCTTGTTTGGCAGTTGCTCAAAATATTGTCAATTCTGTGCATGGGTATAAACCGGCACCAGGGCAGCATATTAATATTGAATCATTGGGGACACCGCAGGCTGCAGAGGACATGCTTACAGAAGTTGGCAAAACCGTTTCGCTGGGGAGTTTCGGAGGTTACCTGGTTTTAGGGTTTGAAAATGCATGTACAAACGACACGGGGAATCCTTATGGTGTTGATTTTACAATTTTTGGAAATTCTTTTGAAGGCTCATCCGAGCCGGGGGTAGTTTGGGTAATGAAGGATGAGAACCAAAATGGGGAAGCCGATGATACCTGGTATGAAATAAAAGGCAGCCAGCATTTTCAATCTGGGACAAAACAAAATTACAGGGTAACTTATTTTAAACCCGAAACCGGCGGAGTTTTATGGGAAGATAATTTGGGAGCTTCAGGGCTTTTGAAAGCAAACAGTTACAACACCCAGGGATATTATCCAACAACCGCTTATTTCCCCGGCTATCCGCAGGATTCTGTTGTTTTTGAAGGGACATTGCTTGAGCCTGCTGTTGATAGTTCCGATCCGTCACAGATTGTTATCAAAGCCCTCGATTTTGGTTACGCCGATGTTCATGCAAGGATACAGGGCGTTGATTTAACTGTCCCCGACAATCCGTATACAACTGAGGTAGAAGGGGCAGGTGGAGACCCAATCGATATTTCATGGGCTGTTGGCGCTAATGGAGGTTATGTTGATCTGGACACTATACATTTTATAAAAATAGCAACAGGCAACTTGTCCAATGTTGGCTGGCTGGGCGAAATCTCAACCGATGTGGCTTATGTTGTAGATGTTGATAAAAACACGGAAATAACAGGAGAAAATGAATTGTTGGTTATTTATCAACACGGGCCCAGGCTAATTGTGGGCGACACCTTGCAACTTGAAACAAATTACTTTGTAGGAGGAAAGGTAAAAACAGCTTCTTTTACATTTCGATCTCAGGATGCGGGGGTAGCTTCGGTCGATCCATCAGGGGCAATATTTGCTGGCAGTACCGGTGTCACGGAAATTTATGTTTCATCGAACGGCAAAACCAAATCTACTGAAATAGAAGTGGTGGCTCCCGACTCAATAGAAGTCCTTTCCGATTTCTCATCGGTTTATGTTGGGGATACAATTTTGCTTGAAGCCAATATTTACGACAACAACGGCGACAAAATGTATACAGAAATCCAATTTGGATTGGAAACACCGGCAGCGGGTAACATTGTTGAAATAGGGGATGGGAGTTATTTCGTGGCCGCAGAAGAAGGAAATGCCACATTAAGTTTTAAGGCAGGGGAATTTAAAAAAACAATCAGCTTTAAAATATTGTCAGAAAGCGACTTAATATATGTTTATTTCGCTGCAAAAAACGAAACTGAGAATATAGTGCCGCTGCAAAAAATTGAAGTAGGGCTTTCCGATTTTAATTGCTTTGTAGATAACAGGGCGAATGATTATTCTGCTTTGGGACATCATACAATCGCGCATGCAATTGTTGCCGGCCTTCAAAAAACAGATGTTGGTTTTGTTTTTAGGGATGATGAAAATCCCGGGGAAGGATTGTATTTATATTCTGTAGAGAAAGAGGGGGAGTTCACTTATGGCTGGGGCGGGAAGACTTCTCCGGAAGCATTCGCAAAGGCTTGGGTTACACATGTAAACAACGGTCAGTATTTAAATGATTTTGGAGGGCTTGAGCTTGCAGATGGCGATACTGTTATATTGTACCATACCTCAAATATTATTAATTCATGGTATTTTACCCAGATGATCCCAGATAAAGACTCAGCCAATGTGAACGACAATGTTGAAATTTATTTGGAACAATCTACCTGTACATTCTCGGGAGGTAGCATTACAGAAAGCACATTAAGCCCAATCCTAAGCCAAGAAATTATTGCAGACGGGATAAGTTATTATTCTGATGAAAAAGGGGAAACTTCTGTTTTGATTAGCAAGATGCCTCCTTTAACGATCTTTTCTGGAAATGATGCGGTCCTAATTTCCAAAAAGGTAATTACCTCCAGCCATGAGCTTACCGATCAGGGTATTCAGGTTTACCCTAACCCTGTAGAAAAAGAATTGATGGTCAGTGGCAGCGGTTTATCTGGGAAACAAATGTGCATTTTCAATTTGAATGGTGAAAGTGTTTGGTCGGAATTGGCTCCAACATCTGTTCAAAGTATTGATGTCCAGGATTTTCCCCCAGGGGTTTATGTATTGAAAATATTGGGGGGGACTGATGTTAAAACATTTAAGTTCATAAAAGAATGAACAAGGTTAAGCTTCTGACATTTATTTTTTTAATGCTGTCATTAACAAATGTAAATGCACAGGAGGCAGTCGATACCATCCGTATCCGGGAAGTAAAAATACTGGCAAAACGAAAAGTTGAAGAAGCAGGTTTAAAAATAACCCGACCAGATTCAATATCCAGGATTGCTACGCTCACTACCTCCCTTTCGGAATTGATTTCGGAATATACACCTGTTTTTATAAAATCATACGGGCGCGGGTCAACTGCCACTGCAAGTTTCAGGGGGACTGCGGCAACTCACACCCAAGTCCTGTGGAACGGCATGAACCTAAATTCGCCAATGAACGGGATTGCCGATTTGTCGCTGCTCCCGGTATTTTTTACCGATGATGTTTATCTTTTGCATGGCAGCAGTTCGATGGCAGAAGGAAGCGGGGCACTTGGCGGTAGCGTTCATTTAAACAATAAGGTAAACTGGGATACAAATTTCGAACTTGCAGGGGTATATGAGCCGGGATCTTTTCAAACCCATAAATCTTTTTTTAAATTTTTACTGGGCAACAAAAGGTTGAAATCAAACACCCGTTTGTTTTACGATGGCTCAAAAAATAACTTCCCCTATTATAATTATGGTGTTATCCCGCAGCGGAACGACACGTTGAGGGGTGCAGATTATTGGAAAGCCGGGGTTTTGCAGGAATTTTATTACCGTTCCTTTACAGATGTAATAATGTCGTTTCGGCTTTGGTTACAGAAAAGCGATCGTAACCTGCCGCAATTGATGTCCTACGAAGGCCGCGAGTGCGATGAATTTCAAAAAGATGGGCAATTACGTCTACAGTATGATCTGAAGAAATACACAGATAAGCTTAATTACCATTTTTTTACAGGGATTAATTCTACCACGCTCAAATACTACAGGGCAACCCCTGAATTTAATTTTGTCAATCAAGACTCAAAAAGTAAAGAAAAAAGTTTCCAGAACCATATCCGGATTTTCCGGGAATTTGATAAAAAAACGTATGCCACGGTCAGTGCAGACCTAAATTACTACCATGTGCATATTTACAACAATGTCAGTAGCGAAGGGTATACAAAAGAAAGGTTCGAGACCGCCCTTCTGCTCAAATGGCACATTAAACCGTCCGACCGTTTTGCTGCTTTTGTTTTAATGCGTTCTGAAAATTACGACAAGCATGTCGAGCCCTTTATCCCGGGCGCAGGTATCGAATGGCAGGTAACAAAAAAATGGCCTTTGCTGCTAAAGTCGAACGTGGCGAGAAATTATCATAAACCCACATTGAATGATCTGTACTGGCTACCGGGCGGGAACCCTGAACTTTTGCCAGAGGAGGGATATTCCGGTGATTTGTCATTGTCGTGGCAAGCAGGAAAAAACCGGGCTTTTTTTAATAATGAAATAACCGGTTTTGTGTCATTTATAGATAACTGGATTGTATGGCAACCTTCGCAAAGCGGGGCTTATTACTGGGAAGCGAACAATGTGAAAAAAGTTTTGTCGAGAGGGGTGGAGTACCAGTTTTCGGCAGGGAAAAGCTGGGGAAGACTGTCACTGAAATCGGGAGGTAATTATTCGTATACCCACACCTCCAACCAAAATGCAGTTAGTTCGGTGGATGAATCGCGCGGCAAACAACTAATTTACATCCCTAAACATAAATGGAATACATTTGTGGCGGCATCGGTTAAAAATTTTACTCTGAAATATGGACTTGAGCATGTCGGTAAAAGATATACCAACTCCAGTAATGAAGAATCGGAATACGAGCGGTTATTAAATCAGTACTGGCTGAGTAAAATTTCCCTGGATAAAACACTGGGACTTAAATCATTCCTTATTAACCTGAAATTTACGGTAGAGAACCTCCTAGATGAAAGTTACCAAAGTATTTTATGGCGCCCGATGCCTGGCCGGTTTTATTCTTTTACCATTGGTTTAGATTATAAAAAATGATTAGAAAAACAATATACATATCGTTTCTATCCTTATTTTTTGGCGCGTGCAGCGATGAGCCTGTTGAAACCGTTTTTTTTGACCTTGATATACAAAATGGCGTATTCATCTCCTGCGAAGGGAATTTCATGTACGGGAATGCATCTCTTTCATTTTATAATTATGAAAAGAGTACGGTACAGAACGATCTGTTTTATGCCCGCAACAATACGCCGCTTGGCGATGTGGCACAGTCAATGTTATTGTATGGCAATTCTTTATTTATTGTAGTCAACAACTCGGGGAAAATATATGTGATCGATCCTGAAACCGCTGAATTTAAAGACGTTGTCACAGGATTGACCTCGCCACGGTATATCCATGTCATTTCAGGCGAAAAGGCCTATATTTCAGATCTATACGCTAACCACATAACTGTTTTCAACCCGGCCACATTTGAAAAAACAGGGGAAATAGATCTTTCAGGAGGACATACTTCAGAGCAAATGGTGCAGGTTGGCAACTATGTTTTTGTTTCGAGCTGGTCTTACGATAATGCAATTCTAGTTATAGATACGGAAACGGACGAAGTATTTACTGAAATAGAAGTACCATTGCAACCCAAAGATTTGGAAGTAGACATGAACAACAAAATATGGTGCCTGTCCGATGGTGGTTACGAAGGCTCATCAGTTAGACAAGAACAAGCAGCATTGGCCCGCATCGACCCCGAAACCTATACTGTCGAAAAAATTTTGAGGTTTGAAAGCGGAGAAAACCCGCATGGTTTGGGGTTGAATAAGCAAAAAGACACACTATATTTTATAAACGAGGGGGTTTGTAAAATGGGAGTGGGCAGTAAAACCTTGCCCGACTCGGCATTTATCCCTGGCAAAAATAAACTTTTCTATGCCCTGGGCATAAACCCAGACAATAACGATATTTATGTCTCCGATGCAATAGACTACACACAGGATGCAATAATTTACAGGTATTCCTTTTCCGGAAACTTAGCCGGTTCTTTTAAGGTTGGGATAAACCCATCAAATTTTTTGTTCAGGTGACACCGGCTTCTGGAATTTAAGCTTATCTTTACAATAGGATTGGTTCTCATAGCAGATGAAAAGGGAATCCGGTGGCCTGCCTGCCAATAGGCAGGGAATCCGGAGCTATACCCGTAGCTGTAAGCCTTTCATGTTGGTTGCAACTTTGCCACTGCCCCGGTACGGACCGGGACGGGAAGGCAGTCGCCAACCGGGGCAAGCCAGAAGACCTGCCGATCCGGAAACAATATCAAAAGCTTTCGGGATTAAAGGCTTGGGGTTTATTGCTTTTTTATTTTCCCGTGTGTTTTGTATTGTAAAATTTATGTTTAACTAAAAATTTTTACAATGAAAAAATTTTACCTTTTTTGGGGATTGTGGGTTGCCCTTTTTTCTGTAAACGCCCAACAAGTAGCAACTTTCGAAGATGTTGAACTCGGAACAAATTCGTATTGGAACGGCTCGGGCGGCACGGGCAGCATTACCAGCGGTGGTTTTACTTTCCCAAATTCATACACTGTTTCTCAATATGGGGATTACTGGAGCGGCTTTTCAGTTTCTAACATGAAAGACACTGTTACTGCCGGCAGTGGCAATCAATATAGTGCGGTAACTGCAGAAGGTATAAGCGGATCTGAAAATTATGCTGTTGCATATTTATGGGACAAAACAGCCCTTGGGTTTGAAAACCCGCTTAAATTGACAGGGTTTTACATCACTAATTCAACCTATGCCTATCTCTCTATGAGGGATGGCGACTCTTACTGTAAAAGTTTTGGCGGGGAATCTGGTTCCGACCCCGATTATTTTAGGTTATTGATTTCTGGATCTGATATTTATGGAGAAGCAACCGATACGGTTGTGTTTTATCTGGCCGACTTCACTTCTGGCAATCCGGAGGAAGATTATATCCTTAAAAACTGGGAATGGGTTGATTTAAGCAGCCTAGGGGTAGTCGACTCCATTTATTTCTGGTTCGAATCGAGCGATATGTCTTATGGGTATATAAATACCCCAACATATTTTTGCATGGACGACTTTAACGGCACATCGCCCGAAGGTTCAACCATCTTGGCTGAGGCCGACTTTGAAAACATGGAATTGGATGTTGACACTTTTTACAACGGTTCAGATGGAGCAGGGAGCTTTAGCAGCGGCGGGTTTACTTTCTCTAATTCATTTTCAGGCTCTTATTGGGAAGGCTTTTCTGCCTCAACCAAAACAGACACGCTTACCGAAGGTTATAAGAACCAATATAGTGCAGTAACCGGGATCGGGGCATTAGGCAGCCCTGCTTATGCTGTTGCATACAATTCCTCATATATTTCATTGGGCAGCGAAATTCAATTTGAAAAATCGCTTATTTCAGGCTTTTATGTAACCAATTCTACTTATGCTTACCTTTCAATGAAAAATGGGGATAGTGCTGCAAAAAAGTTTGGCGGAGGTGACGGGACAGATGAAGACTGGTTTAAACTTACCGTTTATGGGGTTTCTGAAACCGGGGACACCACAGGAACAGTTGAATATTACCTCGCTGATTTCAGGGCAGAAAACAGCGATGATGATTACATCCTGAAAGATTGGGAATGGTTAGACCTTTCCTCATTGGGAGAAATAACAAAACTCCAGTTCGGCCTTTCATCTTCCGATGTTGGCTATTATGGCATGAACACACCGGCTTACTTTTGTATGGACAAATTGAACTACCAGGATTTACCCCCAGTGATTGCAAACCCTGTGGCAACCATAGAAGAAGAAACATATCCGGATGGGCTTTATTCTGTTTCGCTTGATTCCGTTTTTTCCGATCCCGACAATGATGATTCAGAAATAACCATACAGCTCGAAAATATTGACAACCCCGACTTGCTTACAGGGAGTATTGTTTCTGGGATACTTAACCTTACCGTTTCGGAAGGAATAACAGGAACCGCCCAAATTACTATTTCGGCAAGCTCAAACGGGAAAACGGTTTACCACACTTTCGAGATAATTGTTTCGATCCCTGTTTCTGCTGAAATTATTGCAGAAAAAGCGGGTGAGATAAAGGTGTACCCAAACCCTGTACAATCTGACTTTTTCGTAGAACTCCCAGTCAATGCCGAACAGATAATATTATTCGACATTTCCGGGAAAATAATCTATCAGGATATGGCGGTTGATGATACAAATATCAACATTTCAGCGTTACATGGCTCACCCTCTGGCATTTATTTACTGAAGGTAAAAGCAGGCTCTGCATTCAAGACAGAGAAAATTGTTAAATTGTAACAACAGGCTTAGGAGCCATGTTTCTGGTGATAACCCGGGTTCTCAATGTTTATCCACGGAGTGGCTTAGAGCCACCCCGTGGATTTAAGCTTGTATCTTTATTATGCTTGCCTTTGCCCACGTGTTGCCGATTTGGCAGGGACTCCATGGATCTGATATAAATTTTTCAACCCCGAATGTGGATTTTATAAAATTTACTTTTTTCACTGACAATGCAGGCAATAAAGTGGTTTTAACTTTTTTTTATCCTGCGGATACTACTTATCTAGCTTTACATTAACTGCAACTGGACCTCGTTGTCCCTTTTCCACTTCAAAGGTAACCAAAACCCCTTCTTTTATGGGGTCAATTAGATTGTTGATATGGACAAAAACATCCTGTCTGGTTTCTTTTTCCTTTATGAACCCGTAACCTTTTGCTTCATTAAAAAAGGTTACCACTCCTTTTTTTTCCGGACCTTCTTCGGAAGCCGAACCTTTTGGGACGCTTACTTCAATGTCCTCAAGTTTTATTTCCGTTTTTTCATTCTCGTCTGGCGGGGCATCAACAATCCTACCGTTTGCATCCACATAAGCAATCATGTCATCTAGGCTCGATTTACTTTCATTTTCTCTTCTTGCCTGCCTTTTGGCAGCTTTTTCTTTTCTTTTTTTTTCTTTTTTGTTTCGTACTTCTTTTTTGTGAAACGACTCTTGTGCTCTTCCCATATGATTTTTGATATGGTTATAAAAGTAATATTTTATTGTAAATTTTAAAATTACTATTGTCAAATACACAAAAAATTATCTCATCAATCTTATTTTCGCCTGATAAAAACTTATTTGCTTCATTTATTGCAATTTTTGCTGCTTCCTCTTTCGGATATCCATAAACCCCGGTACTTATATTGGGAAAGGCAATACTTTTCACCCCGTTCTCAACGGCTACCTCAAGGCTTCTGCGGTAACAGGAAGCGAGTTTCCCTGCTTCGTTGTGTTTTCCCCGTTTCCAAACCGGGCCAACAGTGTGGATTACAAATTTAGCCGGAAGGTTATAGCCTTTTGTGATTTTAGCATCGCCAGTCTCACATCCATTGAGTGTACGGCATTCTGCCAAAAGTTGCCTGCCTGCTGCCCGATGGATGGCCCCGTCAACGCCTCCTCCTCCCATCAACGAATTATTTGCCGCGTTAACAATAGCATCTACTTTTAATTGTGTTATATCGCCTCTGTGCAATTTTATCTTTTCCATTCCTCCTTATATTTTATAACGACCTAAATTTATAAAAGCAGGTTGCCATGTGCAAATTATTTATGTAATTGTACTTTGTTAGAGTTACGGGTTTCAGTGCCCTCTCTCCTGTGTCTTTAAATTGCAGATAGGATATATCTATCGCATCTTAATAATTATCGATTAGGCTTATTGCCATAAAACAAAGATGTTTTATATTTTTGTTAAAAAAATAAAACTATGTTTAAAACACTTGATATTAAAGAGGACAGTGCCCCTAAAGAAATGGCGGCCGGGGATGTGGAACAAGTAAAGTGCTTGATAATCGGCTCTGGACCGGCAGGATATACCTCGGCGATTTATACCGCCCGGGCAAATTTAAAACCTGTTATGTACGAAGGCTTACAGCCTGGCGGGCAGTTGACCACCACAACCGAGGTAGAAAATTTCCCGGGCTACCCCGAAGGCGTTACCGGCCCTGTTTTGATGGAAGACTTAAAAAAACAGGCGCAACGTTTTGGCGCAGATGTGCGCTGGGGGATGGCGACAAAAGTAGACTTTTCGGGCGATGCCCATAAAGTATGGATTGACGGCAATAAAATTATCGAGGCAGAATCTGTAATTATTGCAACAGGCGCGACCGCTAAATATTTAGGGTTGGAAGACGAAAAAAAATATGCGGGCGGTGGCGTTTCTGCCTGTGCAACTTGCGACGGGTTCTTTTATCGCGGCAAAGACGTAGCTGTTGTAGGGGGAGGAGACACGGCAGCCGAAGAAGCCATATACCTGGCCAGTTTGTGCAACAAGGTTTACATGATTGTCCGCCGTGACGAACTGCGGGCGTCAAAAGTAATGGCAAAAAGGGTTGAAAAAACACCAAATATTGAAGTTTTGTGGAAACACCAAACAATAGGGCTGTATGGAGAAAATGGTGTTGTCGAAGGGGCGAAACTGGTGAAAAACCTTGGCGAAAACGGTGAGGAGGAAGTTGACATCAAAATCGATGGTTTTTTCCTGGCAATAGGGCACACGCCCAATTCCGGCATTTTCAAAGAATTTATAGAAACAGACGAGGTAGGTTACATAAAAACCATACCGGGGACATCAAAAACAAAAGTACCGGGGGTATTTGCCTGTGGCGATGTTCAAGACACGCACTACCGCCAGGCCGTAACTGCCGCAGGCTCAGGCTGCATGGCAGCTATTGACACAGAACGTTACCTTTCTGAAAAAAACGGATAGTAAGTGAGATAGGGTAGGGGATGCCTGCCCTTTTTTAGTGTTTTTTTGTACTATTATTCTTCAGCTCTCTGTAAAAGTTTTTACAGTAAAATTATTATGCGTCCATACACATTGTTGCCAGCACTGGTTTTCAGCTTTTAATGTTTGCTATTTCTCCAAAAATATTTTCAAAATGTTTTTGGAGTAGTTAATCCATGTCTGTAAAAAACATGGCCAATTACATAAGCTAGCAACAGGAATACAAATAAGAATACAATCCAAATTGCATTCGGAGTGTTTTCAAACATTTTAACCGATTCTCTAACAAGTTTTGTAACAGAAGTATCATTTAATCAGTAGTTGGGTGTACCGTTTTACCGTGACCCCCAACGTTCACAATATAACTTTTATTGGTACTTTTGAATCTATTTTGCCTGCTGTAATCAATCTCTTGGTAAAAGAATTAATTGTAAGCCTGATATTCTTGCCATTGTTTGTTATGTATATGTTTTTGCCCTTTTTGTGAAATTGTGACCCATCGATTTCTTTAATAATACCTATGACCATTTCTTCAATTTCGGCTTTTGAAAGGTTTATGTTTAGCTTTTTGTTGATCCGCTCATAAACAAGCTCTGTGTAACAAATTTTATCTATGATTTCCGATTTGTGATTGTCCATGTTTACTTTTATGCCTATTGGTGGGAAAGAGCAATGGGGAAAGAGTTGAGCGTGTCCTAAAAGTATTGAAAAAAATGAATTTTTATTAGATTTTATCTTTGTGGCTCTCCGTGAGTACTTTGTGGATCTTTGTGCAACAGCCTTTTAAGGTTGTTGCACAAAGATCCACGAAATCGACAAACAAAAAATCCCAAAACGGGCTTTTATTTGTCAACATCAACTTTTGCGAGGTTTTCGCTCCTGTATTTTCCGCCTGCCAATTTCTGGTGTACTTCCTTAAATGCTTTCAGTGTGTACTCAACATCTTCCAGGGTATGCATTGCCGTAGGTATTAGGCGCAATAGGATTTCCCCCTTCGGTATTACCGGGTAGACCACCATTGAGCAGAAAATCCCATAATTTTCACGAAGGTCGTAAACCAACTGGGTAGCTTCTGCTTCCCCCCCTTTCATATAAACGGGGGTGACTTGGGTATTGGTTTTGCCAAGGTCGAACCCAGCTTCTTTCAGCCCTCCCTGAAGTGCCTTTACAACAGTCCAAAGTTTTTCTCGGAGCTCGGGCATTGTACGTAACATGTCCAAGCGTTTTAATGCGCCGATTGTCATGGCCATTGGCAATGACTTTGCAAATGTCTGAGAACGCATATTGTACCGCAAATAATAACAAATATCGGTGTCGCAGGCTATAAAAGCGCCTATTCCCGCCATTGCTTTTGCAAAAGTGCCGAAATGCAAGTCTACCCCGTCGGCAACGCCAAAGTGTTCGGGGGCACCTGCGCCTGTTGAGCCCATTGTGCCAAATCCGTGCGCATCGTCTACCAGTAAGCGGAAATCAAATTCTTTTTTCAGTGCAACAATCTCGTCGAGTTTGCCAACTTGTCCGGTCATCCCGAAAACGCCTTCAGTAACGACCAATATCCCGCCGCCAGTTTCGGCAGCACGTTTTTGGGCAAAGCCCAACATTTTACGACATTTCTCCATATCGTTGTGCGAAAAGACAAAACTTTTACCGCCTTTTGCCTTATGTAGGAAAACCCCGTCCATTATGCAAGCGTGCGATTCGGAATCGTAAACGATCACATCGTTGCGGCTTGCAATTGCGTCAATAATCGACACCATCCCCTGGTAGCCGTAGTTTAACAAGAAGGCATCGGGCTTGCCCACAAACTCTGCCAGTTCGCGCTCCAGTTGCTCGTGCTGTACGGTTTGCCCCGACATCATCCTTGCCCCCATGGGATATGCCATCCCATATTGGGCAGCAGCCTCTGCATCTGCCTTGCGAACTTCAGGGTGGTTGCCCAGCCCCAAATAATTATTCAAACTCCAGGTAAGGACTTCTTTCCCCCTGAAATTCATCCTTGCATTTATCTCTCCTTCAAGCTTGGGAAAAGCAAAATAACCATGAATTTGATCCATATACTTGCCTATGTCCCCCTTGTTTGTCCTGAACTTTTCAAATATATCCACAATGTAAAATTTAGTGATTCTTAATGTGCAAATGTAAACTTTTTTAAAATTTTGGCAAATGTGTTAATTTATACTAATATGCACTTGTATGTTAAAGCAAGAATTGTATTTTCATCGGCACAATAAGTATTAATTAAATGTATAAAACTAAAAATGAACCAGGTACAATTAAATTGTTGTTTATATGATGTTAGGTAAAAAATTACCTCCCATATTGGTTCGATGTATGTAAAAAAAGTATATTTTTGCGCCATGTTTATGAAAACAAGAAATATAGGACTGGTTTTGGTTCTGCTTTCTGTTATTTTTACAGGATGTGCAGACTACAACAAAATTTTGAAGAGTACGGACTACGAATTCAAATACAAAAAAGCAATTGAGTATTACGAAGACGGCGAGTATGTGAGGGCCGGGACTTTATTCCAGGAACTGGTAACCATTTACCGTGGGACTTCGCGTGCCGATGAGATATATTACTATTATGCAAAAAGTATGATAGGGCAAAGGGATTATCTTATTGCAGGCCATTATTTTAAAACATTAATTAAAGAATTCCCTACAAGTGAGTATGTTGAAGAGTCGCAGTTTATGGTTGGCTACTGCTCATATTTGCTTTCCCCGAAACCACGTTTGGATCAGTCGGTTACAAAAGAAGCAATTGACGCTTTGCAACTCTACCTTAACCTTTATCCGTTCAGCGACAGGGTGGATGAAGCAAACCGGCTAATTGATGAACTACAGAACAAACTCGTTTACAAATCGTATCTGAACGCAAAATTGTATTACGATTTTGATAACTACAAAGCAGCGGTTGTTGCATTAAATAATAGTTTGAATGACTTTCCGGACAGCAGGTACAGGGAAGAGTTAATGTACATGTTGCTAAAATCAAAATACCTGCTTGCGATAAGAAGTGTGTCCGACATGCAGGAGGAACGCTTGTCTAGTGCTTTGGACGAATACTTCACTTTTGTTGATGAATTCCCTGAGAGCAAGCACAGGAGAGAGGTAGATGAATTTTATAAAACTACTGCAAAAATGTTGGATTATAAAGAACAATCAAATACAATAGAAAATGGATTATAAAAAAACAAAAGCCGCTCCGTCAACTATTTCCCGCGATCTTGAGGTGTTGACCCAGGAAACAGGAAATATTTACGAAACAGTTATGATTCTGGCCAAGCGCGCCAACCAGATTTCATCGGAGCTGAAAGAAGAATTGAACCAAAAATTACAAGAATTTGCTTCATATACAGATAACCTTGAAGAAATATTTGAAAATCGAGAACAGATTGAGATTTCAAAATTCTACGAACGTCTCCCAAAACCAACTTTAATTGCGTTTGAGGAGTTGAAAGAAGGGGAGATTTACCACCGAAACCCAGCAAGGGAAAGCAAAAAAGGGATTTAGCAACATTCCTGCCTATGAGGCTTGATGGGAAAAAAATAATATTGGGCATTACCGGGAGCATAGCTGCTTATAAGGCAGCTGTGCTTTTACGTTTACTTGTGAAAGAAGGGGCAGAGGTCCAACCCGTAATCACCCCTTCCGGAAAAGAATTTATCACCCCGGTAACATTGTCCGCACTTTCAGGAAAACCTGTAATATGCGAATTTTTTGGGGCTAACGATGGTACATGGCACAGCCATGTTGACCTAGGCTTGTGGGCCGATTTAATGATAGTTGCCCCAGCAACTGCTTCCACTATTGGGAAAATGGCCCATGGCATTGCCGACAACATGCTAGTAACTACCTATATGTCGGCAAAATGCCCAGTAATGATAGCCCCGGCAATGGACCTCGACATGTTTGCCCACCCCTCTAACCAAAAAAATATTGCCATACTTAAAGAATACGGAAATATAATAATTGACCCCAGTGAAGGTTTTTTGGCCAGCGGGCTTGAGGGGAAAGGGCGCATGGAAGAACCCGAAAACATAACGGAATCCATAGTAGGTTTCTTCGCCCGAAAAAAAAAACTATTGAATAAAACCTTCCTTGTTACCGCCGGACCTACATTCGAAAAAATAGATCCTGTCCGCTTTATTGGTAATTATTCATCAGGGAAAATGGGCTATGCAATTGCAGAAGAACTTGCAGGTGAAGGGGCGGAGGTTTTGCTTGTTTCAGGGCCTGTGAATATTTCTGTAAAAAATAAAGCAATAAAAGTTATACCGGTTGAGTCGGTCAACGAAATGTATTTAAAATGCATGGAACATTTTAGCACCACCGATGGGGCTGTTATGTGTGCGGCAGTTGCCGATTTTACCCCCGTGCATCCAGGAAAAACAAAAACAAAAAGGGGCAAAGGCAATTGGTCACTGGAATTAAAACCCACGCAAGACATTGCTTCATCGCTGGGCGAAGCCAAAATGCCAGGGCAAATACTGGTGGGCTTCGCGCTCGAAACCAACAATGAAATTGAAAATGCATCGCTCAAACTAAAAAAGAAAAAACTTGATTTTATTGTACTGAATTCTTTAAACGATACAGGAGCAGGGTTCCAAGCCGATACCAATAAAATTACCATCATAGACAAGGACAATAATCGCCAGGATTTTGAGTTAAAAAGTAAAAAGGAAGTGGCATTTGACATTGTATGCAAAATGGTCGGCACTTTGGAAAATAGTTTATGTTGAAAACTATTGGTATTTTTACATTTCAATGGCAGAGATTATATGAAAAAGTTAACAGTTATAACAGTAATATCCTTTCTCGTCCTATGCTCAGTTTCGGCACAAGAGCTAAGGTGCAACGTAACCGTCTCTTCGCAAAAAATAAAAGGGGCAAACCAAAACCTTTTCAGGACCATGCAATCTGATCTCCGTGAGTTTATGAACAACCGGAAATGGACAGAGCATGTTTATTCATATAACGAAAAAATAAAATGTAATTTCTTGATACGTCTGGACGAACAAATTGCCGCAGATGAGTTCAAGGGATATATACAGGTACAGTTGACCCGGCCGACATTTAACTCCAGCTACGAAACAACTATCTTAAATATCAAAGATAATTATTTTCATTGCCGCTATGTAGAGTTCCAGAAACTTGAATTTAACGAAACATCAAATTCAGATAACTTGACCAACATCCTGGCTTATTACGCATATATTATTTTGGGGTTTGATTATGATACGTTCTCGCCAGAAGGGGGGACACCGTTTTTTCAAAAAGCCCAGGCAATAGTAAGCAACTCGCAAAATTCCAGTTACCAGGGATGGAAGGCTTACGAAAGTGAGAGCAACAGGTACTGGTTGACTGAAAATATGTTAAACAAATCGTACTCCACTTTCCGCGATTGCATGTACCAATATCACCGTCAGGGACTGGATCTGATGTCTGACAAACCCGATGAAGGCCGTGCAAATATTGCAAATTCATTGCGCAACATACAGAAGGTGTTCAGACGAAGGTCTGACGCTTACATCATACAGTTGTTTTTTGATGCAAAAGCCGATGAGCTGGTTAATATCTTTTCGAAATCGTACCCTGACGAAAGGAACAGGGTAATGACAATTTTAAACGAAGTAGATCCGTCAAATGCCAGTAAATACGAAGCAATAGAGGAGAACGCAGATTTATGAGTTTGCTGCAATACAATTATTTTTTTACTTCTTCCGCTTGTTGACCGATTTTTGGTATTTTTAAGGCATTTCAGGTAAATAAAAATTTGTTTGTCAATGCTCGCAAAACTTACTATCTCAAATTATGCACTAATCCAGCAGTTATCTGTTGAATTTTCTTCTGGGCTGAACACTGTTACCGGGGAAACCGGTGCCGGAAAATCAATAATATTGGGGGCACTTGGGCTTATCCTTGGGAACAGGGCCGATTTGTCGGTGCTGAAAAACAAGGATGAAAAATGTATTGTTGAAGGATTATTTGAGATTGAAAATTATAGACTTAAACAGTTTTTTGAAAAAAACGACCTGGATTACGACAAACGTACCATACTGCGAAGGGAAATTGCCCCCGGGGGGAAATCGCGCGCCTTTATAAACGATACCCCAGTTAACCTGAAAACAATCGGCAAGCTGGGATTAAAACTGATCGATATCCATTCACAACACAAGACCCTTGACCTTGGAACCCAAAGGTTCCAGCTAAACCTTATAGATGAAGTTTCAGTCCCTGACAAAACCCTAAATGAATACAAAACCGTATATAAAAGGTATAACCAGCTAAGCCAAGAACTAAAAGAATTAAAGGACAAATCGGAAAAAGTAAATTCAGATCTGGATTATTATCAATTTCAGTTTGCCCAGTTGGAAGAGGCCAAACTTAACAGGGTGGGGGAGCAGGAAGAACTTGAAGCTGAACTTGAGAAACTTACCCACGCCGAAGAAATAAAAAGTTCGTTTGCAGAAGTTTTATATCTGCTTGACGATGAGCAGTTTTCTGCCGTACGAAACATAAAGGAAAGCTCAAAGATACTGGCACGGGTACAAGATTATGTACATGAAGCCCCTGGTCTACAAAAAAGGCTAGAGAGCGCTTTTTTTGAATTAAAAGATATTTGGGAAGAGATAGGTTCATTAACAGAGAAAATAGAACATAAACCAGCCAGGATAGAGGAGGTAAACGACAGGTTAAATTTAATTTACAGTTTACAGCAAAAACACAATGCCGCAAGCATTTCGGAATTGATCGAGCTGAAAAATAATATTGAAGGGAAAATAGCACAAGCTGTTGGTTTTGAGGAAGAGATAGGGGATCTGGAGAACCAACTGGAGTATGTCTTGGAAAATATGGAAAAACTGGCAGCAAATCTTTCCCTAGCCCGGAAAAAATCTATCCCTGACATCGAAAAGGCTGTTGTTGAAGACCTTAAGCAACTTGGTATGGCAAAAGCAAGGCTAAGGGTTGTACACCAGGAGCTGCCCGGTTTTACTTTGTCTGGGAAAGATTCAATTTCTTTTCTATTTAGTGCAAATCCCGATTCTGAACCTGCCGAAATATCAAAAATAGCATCGGGGGGGGAAATGTCGCGACTGATGTTGGCAATTAAAAACCTTTTGCGGAAGTCAAAAAAACTGCCCACCATTGTTTTTGATGAGATCGACTCTGGTATTTCGGGCGAAGTGGCCATAAAGATGGGGAACATACTGAAAGAATTTGCATCTTCCACACAGATAATAAACATTACTCATTTACCGCAGGTTGCAGCTAAGGGAGACAGCCATTTTGTTGTATTCAAGCTTGAGAAAGATGGTAAAACCCATACATCTATAAAAAAACTTGATACTGAAAACGAACGAGTTGAAGAACTGGCTAAAATGGTGAGTGGCGAGGGGGTTACCGATAATACGCTGGAAATGGTGCGTGAACTTATGAAGAAGTAACTTATTCGGAATTGCACGATATATCTGATTTTATGCAAACCAGCAGAGCTGGACGTAATTGACCAAGAACTCCAAAATAAACAATCAATGCATTTGTCTTATAATTGATATTAAGTTAAATAAGATATGTGTAAAAAAAGGAGAGTGTTTAGCTCTCCTTTTTAATATTTATTGTCCTAATTTTTCTAAAATCTCGTTGTACTTGTCCATTTGTTTCATACGGTAGTACAAATTTTTCAACGATTCCAAAGTATTTACATCGTCAGTTTTAAGCTCTTGGCATTTTTCCATGTATGGTAATGCTTTTTTCCACCACACATCGGCTTTTTTTGTTTCTGCCAGGTATCTTTCGTTCTCATTGGCAGGAATCGAGTTGGCAACATCAATCTGTTGCACGCCTTTATTATAATACAAAGCCCCTAAATTATAATATGCATCGTAATATTCCGGATTGACATCAATAGCTTTTTGATAAGTTTCAATAGCTTTTTCTTCATTTTTAAGCTTTTCGTACAAAGTCCCCTGAGCAAAATAGAAAGTTGAATTTGTAGGATCTTGTTCTATTGCCATTTCAAGGTATTTCATTGCATCTTCTGTTTTATCTTGATCTAGATAAATCTGTATCATACTGGTAAGGACGGTGTTGTCTTCCGGGTATTTTTCAAAACCTTCCTTTAGGCCTCCCAAGGCGCCCAATGTATCTTTTTTCTGTAGGTATGCATTTGCCAGCAGGCTGTATGTCCTGGCTCCATTATAACCGTATTTGGCTGCTTCTTTGTAGTATTCAATAGCTTTATCGTATTTCTGTGCATTGTAAGCGGCCAAGGCTGTGTTATAAATAATAACAGTGTCGACCTGTTCGGGGTTGTCACCTTTTATCAGTGGCATATCGTTGATGGTAATTATCTGTTCGAAAGCATTTAGCGCCTTTTCGTAATCTTCAGCACTAAACCCGTCAACTGCCTTGTTTGTAAGGTCGTTGGTTAATAATGTGAGTTTTATTTTCAGGCTGTTGCCGAACCTGCCTTTTTCATCCAGTTCCAAAGCTTTTTGGTATGATTCAAATGCTATGGTCAGCGGATCATCTGCCAGTTTTTTAATTTTTTCATCTTTTGATTGATAGATAGCCTGATATATTTCTCCCCTAACTTCCCAAGTTTTCGGCCAAATTATGGTTTTCTCCGATTTTTCGTTTGATGGATCTACCGTTTTTTCAATAGTTTCCAATGCTTTTCCCAAATCACCTGAGTCTTTATAACTTTGGGCACTGGTTACTTTCCCTTTTTGCGCAAAAACGGCACTGGCGGCAAAAATAAAAGTTAGTAGAATTATTGTCCTTTTCATTACCTTAATGTTTTTTTGTTTTTAACTAAATTATATTTGCAAAAATATACTAATAATAAATTTATTCAAACTTAACTATTAATAATCAGTTAATTATTTTATTTTTTTAACTTTCAGCACCTTCGTTATTGACCTGATTTTCATCAACATCGGTGTTTCCGTCAATTTCTGTTGCTTCTTCAACTGTCACCCGTGCAACCGATGCGATCCTGTCTTCCCCTTTCAGGTTTATTACTTTCACTCCCTGTGTTGCCCTTCCCTGTATAGATATTGAACTGATGGCCAAACGGATGGTCAGCCCATGTTGGGTGATTATCATCAAATCGTTGTCGTTAGAGACACTTTTGATTGCAATTAAATCACCTGTTTTGGGGGTTACGTTAATTGTCTTAACTCCTTTTCCCCCACGGTTGGTTATCCTGTAATCATCTATTTTAGAACGTTTCCCGTAGCCATTTTCTGAGATGACAAGAATGTCTTCGTTACCATTATTTACACAAACCATGCCAATCACCTCATCGCCCTCGCTGCCCAGAGTTATCCCCCTGACTCCAGATGCTGTCCGTCCGATGGCACGGACAATGTTCTCGTTAAAACGGATGGCTTTCCCTGAACGCACAGCCAGCATTATTTCAGATCCTCCATTGGTCAGGCGGGCTTCAAGTAACTGGTCGCCTTCTTTTATGGTAATAGCATTAACCCCATTCAGGCGCGGCCGGGAATAGGCTTCAAGTGTTGTTTTCTTGATAATCCCTTTTTTGGTGGCAAGGATAATATAATTGTTATTGATAAAATCGTGGTCTGCAAGGGTTTTTACTTTTATGTAAGTAAGGACCTTGTCGTCAGGTTCAATATTTAAAATATTCTGGATTGCCCTACCTTTCGAGGAGCGGGTCCCCTCAGGGATTTGGTACACTTTCAGCCAGTAACATCTTCCTTTTTCAGTAAAGAGCAAAAGGGTGTTATGCATTGAAGCAATAAAAATTTGTTCGAGGAAGTCTTCTTCCCGGGTGGAACCGCCTTTGGAACCTACCCCTCCCCTTCCCTGCGTGCGGAACTCTGTTAAGGGTGTCCGTTTTATGTATCCTAAATGAGAAATGGTGATAACCATATCCTCATCGGCATAAAAATCTTCAGGGTTAAATTCTTCTGCATTAGGGATCAGCTCGGTACGCCTGTCATCTCCAAATTTCTTTTTCACCTCAAGCAATTCTTCTTTAATAATATCCATGCGCATAGATTTGTCAGCAAGGATTTGCTTAAGGTGTTCAATCTGCTGCATTATTTCTTCGTATTCTTTGCGAAGTTTATCCTGTTCCAGTCCGGTCAACTGCCTCAGCCGCATTTCCACAATGGCGCGCGCTTGTATTTCAGTCAGTTCGAACCTTTTAATTAACCTTTCCCTGGCTTCCTCCGGTGTTGAAGACGAACGGATAATGGCAATAACCTCGTCGATATTGTCGCTGGCTATAATTAAGCCTTCCAGTATGTGGGCACGTTTCTCGGCTTGTTCCAGTTCATACTGTGTACGCCTGACAACAACTTCGTGGCGATGTTCTACAAAATGAAATATAAGATCTTTAATATTCAGCATTTTGGGCCTGCCTTTCACCAACGCAATATTATTTACGTTGAACGAGGTCTGGAGAGGTGTGTATTTATACAATTTATTCAGCACCACATTGCTCATCGCATCGCGTTTGATGTCGTATACCACGCGCATCCCGTCCCTGCCCGACTCATCGTTAACGTTCGAAATACCTTCAATTTTCTTTTCGTTGACAAGGTCGGCGGTTTTCTGGATCATTTCTGCACGGTTTACCATGTAAGGTATTTCTGTTACAATGATTTTTTCGCGCCCGTTTTCGTTTTCAATATGAGCTTTACCGCGAATGACAATCCTGCCCCTTCCGGTTTCATATGCTTCTTTTACCCCCTGGTAGCCATAAATAATCCCCCCTGTCGGGAAATCGGGGGCTTTGATTATTTCAATAATTTCATCAATCGAAATATCATTATTATCTATATAGGCAACAGTTGCGTCAATTGTGTCGGCAAGGTTGTGTGGCGGCATATTTGTAGCCATGCCCACTGCAATCCCGGAAGCCCCGTTGATGATCAGCTGGGGGATACGTGTTGGCAGTACCGTAGGCTCATTTAAAGATTCATCGAAATTGGGTTGGAAATCGACTGTGTTTTTGTCCAGGTCTGCCAGGGTTTCCTCTGCAATTTTTGCCATCCTTGCTTCGGTATAACGCATTGCAGCCGGGCTGTCGCCATCGACCGAACCAAAGTTCCCCTGCCCATCGACCAGCGGGTAACGTAACGACCAATGCTGGGCCATACGTACCATTGTGAAATATACAGAAGAATCGCCGTGTGGGTGGTATTTACCCAAAACTTCACCTACAATCCTTGCCGATTTCTTATATGGCCGGTTAGAAAAAATACCTAACTCATTCATTCCGTACAATACCCTCCTGTGGACAGGCTTAAACCCATCCCTCACATCGGGCAGGGCTCGTGAAACAATAACCGACATAGAATAGTCGATATAAGCAGACTTCATCTGCTCTTCAATGTTTATTTTGATAATCTTTTCACCTTCAATCATTTATATCTCCTTTCAAAATAAATTACCATTACTATAAAAAGACTTACAAAAATAGTAAAAATCCACAGATTCTCAGGCGTTTTGCCTATGCTTTTATGTGATATGGAAGAGAAAATATTAACAATTCAACTGTCAATAATTCAGCTTTTGGGCTATTGTTTTAATAACTTATAATATTAATCGCTAACTTTGCAGTTATTTTTTCAGTATTTTAGTAAATCAACTTATTGGGAACAATTATTGTTGATTAGGCAAAAAATGACACAAGGTATATTATGGATTCACAATTTTCACCAAGAATTAAAGATATTATAGGATATAGTAGAGAAGAGGCTATTCGCCTGGGGAACGATTACATCGGGCAGGAACACCTGTTCCTGGGGATATTGAGGGACGGAGAAGGCACTGCAACCGACATCCTGGTGAACCTGGGAGTTGATTTGGGAGAGGTCAAACAATTGATTGAGAAGAAGATAAGATCTGACAAAGTGATAGACAGCAAGGTGGACCTGGTCATGTTGAAGTCAGCAGAAAAAACACTTAAGCTTATTTATCTCGAAGCCCGTTCATTTAAAAGCACAACGGCCAACAGCGGGCACCTTCTGCTGGCTATCTTAAAAGACAATGACAACATAGTAACACAGATACTGGTAGAATTTGGGGTTAATTATTATATTGTTAAGTCGCAATTACAGGACTACAAGGGGCTTTTGGGCAAATCAGATTTCCCTGAAAGCGAGGACGATGAAATAAACGAACCTTTTTCAAAAGGGCCGGGCGCGCAGAGCCCCAAAAAAGGTACAACATCGAAATCTGAAACACCGGTGTTGGACAATTTTGGCATCGACATTACCAAGCTTGCAGAAGACAACAACCTGGATCCGATTGTCGGCAGGGAGAGGGAAATTGAACGCCTGGCCCAGATATTGAGCAGGAGAAAAAAGAACAACCCTATCCTTATTGGTGAGCCTGGAGTGGGCAAATCTGCCATTGCTGAAGGGTTGGCCCTACGGATTGTCAACAAAAAAGTATCAAGGATATTATTTGACAAACGTGTTGTAAGTTTAGACATTGCATCGATTGTTGCCGGCACAAAATATAGGGGGCAATTTGAGGAAAGGATGAAAGCCATTTTGAACGAACTGACTAAAGTAAGCAATGTTATCCTTTTTATTGACGAGATACATACTATAGTAGGTGCCGGCGGTGCAACCGGGTCGCTCGATGCCGCCAATATGCTTAAACCGGCACTGGCAAGGGGCGACATACAATGCATCGGGGCAACCACCCTTGATGAATACAGGCAGCACATCGAAAAAGATGGGGCACTTGAGCGACGTTTCCAGAAGGTGATGGTTGAGCCTACTTCCATGGAAGAAACAGTTGAGATATTGAACAACATAAAAGAAAGATACGAGGACCACCATAACGTTAATTATACAAAAGAAGCATTGGAGTCGTGTGTAAAACTTACAGCACGTTATATTTCAGACAGGTACCTGCCCGATAAAGCTATCGATGCCTTAGACGAAGCAGGCTCACGGGTCCATATTTCAAATATAAATGTCCCGGAGAGTATCCTGAGATTGGAAGAAAAAATTGAAAAAATCAAAGAGGAAAAGATTTCGGCAGTAAAAAGCCAAAATTTTGAATTGGCCGCCGATTTCAGGGACAAAGAAAAGAATTTCCTGCAATTGCTTGAAAACGAAAAAACAGCTTGGGAAAAAGAACTGGCAACACATCGCGAAACCGTTGATGAACACAAGGTTGCCGAAGTTGTTGCCATGATGTCGGGAGTGCCGGTGCAAAGGATTGCCCAGGCCGAGGGGAAACGCTTGATGAACATGGAAGCCGACCTGAAAAATAAAGTTATCGGGCAAGACGAAGCCATCCATAAAATAGTAAGGGCGATACAAAGGAACCGTGCAGGGCTAAAAGATCCCAACCGCCCAATTGGTTCATTTATATTTTTGGGCCCTACAGGCGTCGGGAAAACACAGCTGGCCAAAATTCTGACCACATATTTATTTGACAGTATCGACTCGCTGATCCGGATAGACATGAGCGAATACATGGAGAAATTTTCCATTTCAAGAATAGTTGGGGCGCCTCCCGGATATGTTGGGTACGAGGAAGGCGGGCAGCTTACAGAAAAAGTTAGGAGGAAACCCTACTCCGTTGTCCTTTTAGACGAGATTGAAAAAGCCCACCCCGATGTATTTCATATCTTGCTGCAATTATTGGACGAAGGAAGGTTAACCGATAGCCTTGGCAGGAGTGTAGATTTCCGGAATACAATAATTATTATGACATCGAACATTGGCACCCGCCAACTGAAAGATTTTGGGCGCGGTGTCGGTTTTTCCACAAACCAGTCGGCAGAGAAAGACAACGAGCACGCGAAGTATATAATACAGAAAGCACTAAAGAAAGCGTTCGCGCCCGAATTCCTGAACCGCATTGACGATGTGGTAATGTTCAACACACTGGAAAAGAAACACATCCATCAGATTATTGATATTGAGATCACTGATTTGTACCAACGAGTAGAGGCGTTGAACTATAAACTGAAAATTTCTCCGGCTGCAAAAGATTTTATTGCCGAAAAAGGGTTTGATCCCCAGTTTGGGGCACGTCCGCTGAAAAGGGCCATTCAAAAGTACCTGGAAGATGAGATGGCGGAAATTATCATCAAAGCGTCCATCACGGAAGGCGACACTATTTCTGTAGGGTACGACAAGAAAAATGAAAAACTGCAAATGCGGATTTTATCGAACAAGAAAGAATTGAGCGAGTAAAAAAAGGTTGTGGCCGACAATAAAACTTCGAAAACAGGTCTTGTTTTTTTAAATTAAGAAGCGGGACACGGTTACCGGAGTTTTATTGCAACCATTTTTTATATGTTCACAACCACAAAAAATAAAGGCACAGCAACCCCGGCAACGACCAACCACCACCCCCAGCGGGTAAGCCCTCTTTTCCCTTTCAATAAAAACAGCCCGGAAGCGGCGACAAATATCAGGATTGTTGCCAAAATATCGCTGGTCCATTTCCAGAGCTCACCAGCCTTTGCCTTATGTAATTTATTCATCTCGAAAATAATGGGGCGTTTTTGAAGATAATGCATAGTACCTCGCCCTTCCCCGGTATTGATAACTATTTCACCGTTTTCAATAAAAACTTTAATCAAGCCCTGGCTGTTCAGGTAATGTTCCTTGTAAACAATCCTTTTGTCCAGAGGTTCCAGGATGGATTTTATTTCGTCTTCGCCTGCATCAATTCCTAGATTTTTATCGAATTGAAACTCGGTAACAAGTATCTTATAATTTGGGTTTAAATCATGCCGGTGGTTAAAAAATATGCCCGACAAAGCGTACAATACCGTCATCCCTGCAATAAAATAACCAAAATCGCGGTGCAAAATGCGTAATAGCTTCCTTGTTTTCATTTCTGGGGACACATGTATTCAGGAAGAATAATAGTCGTTTAAAGAAGTTATATCCTTGGATTTACAAATGGGGCATGTAGATTTATTATCATCGCCGTAGTAATTAAAACTGGCCTGGCACGGATTGCATTTAAACCAATTTTTGTCGAAATATATATCCCCTCCCCTGAAAACAATATCCCTTCCTTCCACAAACGCAGTTGCTACTTTGATCCTTGCCTCCTCATAAATCCGGGTTAATGTAGGCCTGGAAATATCCATTAAGTCCGCTGCCTCTTCCTGTGTTAGGTTTTGATAATCAAGAAGTCGGATGGACTCATATTCCTCCAACAGAAGAAAGACTTCGTTCGACTTCCTCCCCCGCACCCCAAAAACCGACATGCCTTTAATAACAGGGGGAGACTGGATTTTTCTGTTGCGCTTTCTTCTTGGCATATCTAAATAGTATTAAGTTTACTAAGCAGAAAGTGATCAACAAGAACCAGTGCCGCCATCGCTTCCACGATAGGCACTGCGCGCGGCAAAACACATGGGTCGTGCCTCCCTTTCGGGTTTATTGTAATTTCGTTATTGTCTTTGTCAACTGTTTGCTGTTCTTTAAGCAGGGTGGCAACGGGTTTAAACGCAACCCTGAAATAAATATCCTCCCCGTTTGAAATCCCTCCCTGTATCCCACCAGAGTTGTTTGTTTTTGTGCGGAGGCCTTGCCCTGTTTTAATAAATATATCGTTGTGTTGCGAACCGCTAAGTTTTGCACCTTCGAAGCCAGAGCCATAATCAAAACCTTTCACTGCATTTATCCCGAGCATTGCAAAACCGAGGTCGGCATGGAGTTTATTAAAAACAGGTTCCCCCCACCCTGCCGGAATACCTTTTGCAACACCGGTAATAACACCGCCAACTGTATCTTGGGCATTGGCGGCAGCTTCAATTCGGGCAATCATTCTTTGCGCAGTACCGGAATCGGGGCAACGGACTATGTTTTTTTCTGTTTCCGACAAATTGAGGCTTGGATATGGTTTTTCAAGCTTAACCTCACCTACTTGGGAAACAAAAGCCTGTATTGTAACGCCCTGTTTTGCCAAGATTTGTTTTGCTATTGCCCCGGCAACCACGCGCGCTATGGTTTCCCGTGCCGATGAGCGGCCTCCCCCACGGTGGTCGCGTATGCCATATTTTTTTGAATAAGTGTAATCGGCGTGGGACGGACGGTAAACATTTTTTAGATCATTATAATCTCTTGAATGCTGATCTTTATTCCACACAGCAAAAGCAATGGGCGTGCCTTGGGTTTTCCCTTCAAACACCCCAGAAAGGAACTCAACATGGTCTGCCTCGTTACGTTGTGTCGTAATTTTTGACTGTCCGGGTTTTCTGCGGGAAAGTTCTTTTTGGACAAAATCAACATCAAGCCCCAAACCTGCCGGGCAGCCATCTATAATACCGCCAATCCCCCGTCCGTGGGATTCGCCAAACGATGTTAAACGGAATATTTTGCCAAATGTATTATTCACCTCCTTAATTTAACAGTTACAACCACAATCGCCATGAGATCCTGCATCGCAACCGCAACTGTCGCCGCCACACCCGCAGCCGCCATCTGAAAGTATCTGTGAAAGTTCCTCTTCTGAAGCTTCCCTTACTTGTAAGACTTTTCCTTGAAAATGTAAATCTTCGCCTGCCAGTGGGTGGTTGAAATCCATTTTAACATTATCATCGTTAATTTCAAGCACCACCCCGTTCAAGCGCTGGCCGTTACTGCTCATCATCGGTACAGTGTTACCAACTTTTATAAGCTCATTGTCGAAGTTTCCTTCAACCTGGAAAATTTGCTTTGGCAGTTCAACTATTGCCTCTTCGTTTACTTCGCCGTAAGCATCCTGCTTTTTTAAGGATATGGTAAACGGATCTCCCTCTTTTAAACCTGCAAGGTGTGATTCGAATTTTGGCAGCATCATTCCTGCCCCATATAAAAATTGTAAAGGTTGCGCTTCCGTTGTCTGTTCAACCATCTCTCCGTTCTCGTCGTCAACACGTAAATCGTAAGTCAACGTAACCATAGAATATTTATCAATCCCTAACATAAATTTCAGTCTTTTTATTTCTTGCAAAGAAACACTTTTTAAACCAATGGGCAAGGCACTTATATATCTTTTATGGCGTTGTTAACAATAAAGGGGCAAATATTTATTTGAGTCCCCAGCAAAAAGATTGCGCAAAACAAGAAACAACCGGCAATCTTTTTGCTGGGGACTCAAAAGTATACAATATCCTAGAAAAAGTCTAAATCACCATCGTAAGTTGCGGTAATGGTAATTGTCCGGAGCGCATTGCCGTCAGTACTATATTCTATTTCCAGATCTTCTAAGTCTTCTATTTCCTCTTTGGCTTGCTGTATCAACTCGCCTTTTTTAGATTCATCGGTAGGCAAATAATATGTGTAGCTTTCGTCTCCATAAATAATTTTAAACTCATACTCTGCGCCTTCCTGTCCGAAGAAAACACATACTCCTTCTTTATAACCAATCATCCCCCAAGAGCTGCCGGTGTCCCCTTTTAAGCGGTAAAAACCTGTTATTGTAGGGGCAACTTTTATCCGGTCGCTGCCATCAGATCCCACAATGTTCAACAAAACTTTGTAGATCACGTCATTGTTTGACTCTCCCACAGAAACATTGATTGTTTTCCCGCAAAATTCATCAACTGGGATGAGTGTCTTTGCAGGCGAAAATTTGTTGCCTATGCCCGAATAAATTTTAAATTCAAATGCTGTTGTGTTGGCATCTATTGTTATAGGTCCTGTTTTTATTGTTTTTTTAGACTTGCTTATTGGGGCATATGTCTTGATCAGGTTGCTCGGCTTACCGTCAACAATGGCATTTAGTTCGTACAGGTTGTATTCGTACATTTCGTCTATTAGGAATCCATCGTTGTCAACTATGTTTATGGTAAGCCCGTCGTTGCATGTAGTTGCTCCTGATGGTATGTAACCGGAATAAAAAACATTGTTGTAAAACTGAATTGGCCCTATTCTGACAGCACATGTATTAAAAGTATCCTTCAGTTCATTGCCATTTGTTAGTATCAAGTTAGTTAAGTCTGCAACTCCCCATGAACCATCGCCCAAGTTCTCTGTCAAATTAGAGCATTGGATTTGATGTTGTGTCCACCCTCCATCTCCTAATGAATACATCCCATAAAAATGGATGTCGTTAAAAACTTCGCTATATTTCGAATGAGACCAGCCTGACTGCGAGAATGGCTCGTTGTCTATTCTAATGTCGAATGGTTCGCCCATTGGCCCTGCTTTTGCCGATTTTGTGCTTTCGGTCATTTCAACAAGAGTTATTACCACATGCGTTTCTCCTTCTTCTGTGATGTTGATGCTTTTGGGGTAACAGGCCCAGCTTAAATCTTCGGTGGCGGCATAAACATACAGAGAAAGCGGGTTGCTTTCCGATATGGAGCGGCCCGGGTCAACGGCAACTTCCAGCACTCCGCTCGATGTAGAGAATAAAGTGTCGTACTCGCCGCTCATGTTTATGATGCTGTTGTTCCCTTTGCCCATAAACAAAACGTAAAAATCAACACCGTCAACATAGTTGTTTGCGGTGTCCATAAGGTGTACCATAATTTTTGTGTCGAATATGTCGGGGTCGATAACCAGCAGGTTTATATCTTCCCCTGTTTCTTTGTCTTCCAAAGGGTTGTCGCAACTATCTGCCAAAAACAAAGTTGCCCCTAAAAAAAGGATCAGCGGTATGGTGTTAAGTATTTTTTTTATCATTTTTTTGATTTTTTTCGGTTTTACTAAAGGCTGGCTAATTTGAAATTAAGGCTGAACTTAAGCACGGGATAAAAACCGTATGAGCTCAATTGCGATTCGAACAATGCTTCTTGCCCGTATTCTTCCATTGCTGTAGGGCTCAACAATCCGGTGGCTTCTATGCTTACATCGGGCGAGCCCATGTAATAAGAGCCAATTTCAAAAGCAAAGCCTACAAGTTTGTTTGCAGACAGTGCATGCCCAAAGCCAATCCCGAAATAAGGCGAAAGTTTAAGCCCCGGTTCTATGCCAAATTCAAAGTCGCCAATTTTTTCTTTGTCGATAATAACATCTCCCCATTCAACGTCTTCGGTAGGTTCGCCCTTTATGTTTATGTTGAAGTTGTTGATGCCTGCGCCTAATGCAACAAAAAATCCTTTTGCAATGTAGTAGTCGAACAAGGCGGTGTAGGACCCGGTTTCAATTTTTGCGTGTGCATCGTATTCAATGTCGTCCTCATCGAACGAAAAAGTCCGCGAATAGTCAAACATATCGATGCCTAGCCGCACGTCCATCCGTTTATGGAACTGCAGCACCAAATCGCCGCCCGGGCCCATGGTCGAAGCTTTTATGGCCATGCCCAGTTTCATGTCTTGCGCAAAAATGCCGCCCGGCAACAAAAGCAACATTGCTACGGGCAGGGTCAGGATCAAAAATAGTTTTTTCATGCTTGTTGTTTTGGTTTTGAATATATTCAGCGAAAATAGAAAAATATAAAGAAGAATAGCCTTTACCTGACGCTTTAAATATATATTAATCATAAATTTGTTTTTGTCGCATATAAACCGGCCAATTTATTTTACCAATGTAAGGCTCAAAATGGGATTTATTTTTTTTTCAACATCAAAAGCCGGAAATCCATTACCTGTGAGCCGGGAATATCGGTGGCTTTTAAGGTTAAGATCCCCGATCCTTTTTCGAGCCGGATGTCCCCCATCCTAAGGGGCTTGAAATCTTTTACATAGGATTCTATCCTAGTGTCGCGGTCATTTTCCATGCCTGTTAACGGGGGGTTGTGGGCTTGGGTTATTTTTGACTCCAGTTTTTCCCCGCCAAAGCTCAGTTGAAAAGTTGAGCCGACATCTTCTGCCGGGCATGTGTAATAAATAGTTACCTCAAAATCACCTCCTTCCAGCACTTCTGCGTCCCAGGTAATACTGTCGCCCGTGCCAATCCAGTTGGTAAAAAAAGTGCAATTAGGGAAGCGGTTTGAACGTTTTATGTTGCCGTGTGCCGTGCCGTCGCGGGCGGGGATTTGTGTCCATGCAAACCTGGGGGCGGCAATTGTAAACGAACGGGGGTCTTTTTCTGGGAGTTCTGCCAATACTTCTTTTTCCCATTTGTTTTTTGCATCGGCCATGCGTCCTTTTATTTCGGGTTTGCCGCCCGACACATCGGTGTTTTGTCCCGGATCGTTTTCCATGTCGAATAGATTACCGTTATAATCAAGCCGGTATTTCTGGCTGCGCACGCTTGTGTTTTTACCCCAATGGCTGAAAATAAGCCTGTCTTCCCATTCTGTTTCACCGCATGTAAGTAATGGTTTCAAGCTTATCCCGTCAAGTGTTTTGTTTGGCTGGCATTTAATCCCCGCAAGGTCTGTAAGTGTTGGCAACAAATCGATGGCAGAGGCTATGTTGGGGATTTTTTCACCTGCCCGTATCCTGCCCGGCCATTTTATGAAGCACGGCGAACGCACCCCGCCTTCGTCAGTAGAGCCTTTGCGCCCTTTCATGCCATCGTTCCACCTCCAGCCGTTTGGCCCGTTATCTGAAAAATAAACGACAATGGTGTTTCCTGAAATATCCAGTTCTTCCAATTTATCCATAATCCTGCCAACGTTCCAGTCTATGTTTTCGCACATTGCCAGTGCCGCTTTTGTGTTGGTGATGTTTTCGTCCTCCGGGTTTCGGTTGCGCATTTTAAGTTCTTTGCCCACAAACCTGTCCCAATATTTGTCTGGCACTTGCATGGGCGAGTGGGGAGTGTTTAACGGCAAGTATAGAAAAAACGGGGTTCCGTTGTTTTTTTCGATGAAATCAAGCCCGTGTTCTGTAAGGTCGTCAACCAAAAAGCCATTTCCTTTTACTATTTCGCCGTTGTGTTCCAGCATGGGGCTGAAATAATTTCCCCAGTGGCCGGAACAGAAGCCGTAGAAATCGTCGAAACCCCTTGCGTTTGGGTGGTATGGTGCTTGCATCCCGTTGTGCCATTTCCCGTATGCCGCAGTTTTGTATCCAGCTTTTTTGAGGATATCTGCAATCGTGGTTTCGTCCAAATCGAGCCTCTCGCCACCTGCCGAGGTAGAATACACCCCTCCCCTAACGTGATACCTCCCGGTCAGGAATTCGGCACGGGTAGGCGAACAAACCGGGCAAACATAAAACCGGTCGAAAAACGCACCTGTCTCTGCCAATTTGTCGATATTCGGGGTTTTCAGGTTTGTGTTCCCCGTAAATCCCAAGTCGCCCCAGCCCTGGTCATCGGAAAGGATTACAATAATATTCGGGTATTCCTGCCGAGGGGCGTTTTTGCAAGAAACAAAAAAAATAAAAAGAAGGGCAAAAGGGACAATCCGGCACATATCTGCTAATTTAATTTTGCTGGAATATATGAAAATTTTCCGGCACTCCATAAAAAAAGGCCATTGGCAAAATATGCCAACGACCTTTGTGCTTATATTTTTTTGTTTGCCTAGACTGCCACAAGTTCGTTGACCCCGGCTGCTTTCAGCATGTAATTGTGCAATTCGTAATTTTTCACCAATGGTTTCAGCCCTTCTGTTTCAACCCCAAACATTGCCAGCTCTACAAAGTCTGCCGAGTGGCTCATGCTTGCCCAATAAACAGAAGTGTATTTTTCCAGGATTTCGGCAAACTGTTCAAAAGGCAATTTGGTTTTGTTGTACAAACCACCATTTTCAGGAGAGCTATATGCGCTTAAGATAGTTTTTGCTTCGTCTTCGGTAACGGTTATGCCTTGTGCATAATTAATACGTTCTATTACGCTTGCAGGCGAGTCTGAATATTTTATCCCTTTCAGTATCCACTCATTTGTATGCCTGAAATTTTGTATAGAATCGAAGTTTTTGTCAGCGTTGCCGCTAATAAGTCCTGGGTTTGCGTTACCGTGGTCGGTGGTAATTACAACCAATGTGTCATCGCGGCCTTCTGCAAAATTTATTGCCACAGCCAATGCTTGGTCAAAAGCAATTTGGTCGTATATAAGCCCGCCCACATCGTTTGCATGTGCGGCCCAGTCAACCTTCCCCCCTTCAACCTGAAGCACGAAGCCATTTTTGTTTCCTTGCATCAGCTCAATTGCCTTGCTTGTCATTTCAGCCAATGTGGGTATTTTTTCCAGTTCTTTGTCGTTGGCATGATCGAGGGCATATGGCAGGCCACTTTCAGAAAATACGCCCAGGGTTGGTTTGCCTGCCGGAACGAGTTCCATTTCTGATTTTGTATGTACAACATTAAAACCTTGTTGCTTGAAATCCCCCAAAATATTTTTTTTGTCTTCCCTGGCCTTTCCATTGAAATATTCCATGCCGCCGCCCATCATAACATCATAGCGCAATTCGAGGTATTTCGAGGCAATCTGGTCTTGCCATCCCCGTTTTTCTACATTAACGGTAAAACCGGCAGGGGTAGCATGTGTTATCGGCACTGTGGTAACACAGCCCGTGGATTTCCCTGCATCTTTGAATTTCTGGAGTATGGGTTTGTATTTTTCGCCATTGGCGCCCACGTTCAAACTGCCATTGTTTACCCGTACCCCACCGCCCCACGATGAGGCTGCGGCAGCAGAATCGGTTACCATTGAATTGGCAGATGCAGTGTCCATCAACGCAAGTTTTGCCCTGTTGTCCCTATATAGATCCTTCCACGTACTTCCACGTCCTTCTTTGCGCTGTAACAGCAAATCTGCCATTGTCGGGGTGCCAATGCTCATCCCGTCAGAGACAAAGAAAATAATGTTTTTGGCTTTCCCCTGCGATGTTTTGCTGTCTTGCTTGCAGCTTGTCAGTAATGTTGGGGCGGCAAAAGCCCCGGTTAAGGTTGTCAATAAACCTGCATTTATAAAATCTCTTCTTTTCATTATTATATGGGTTTTTATAAAAATATAGTTACCGAAACTATAAATAATATTTTTACACTAAGTTAAATTAAACTTATTTCTAATGAAAAATTGCTTTGGTTCTTGTCCGTACAGCCAAACAACTTCTTACTGCAGGCCTTTATTTTGTTGCATTTTATGCCAAAAAAGAAAAGCCGCTTAAATAAGCGGCTTTTCAAAACTAACTAACCAACTAAAATAAACCTTGAAAATCAAGATTTGATTTTGAAAAACAACATCTTGCTTTAACAAGTCCCAAAACTATCTATTTTTGTTTTATTTTGATAATTATTCTTCAAAAAGGTTTAGTTTTTATTTTAAAAGATATATGACCGGGGAAAGTCCCCCTATTTTATCCATTTATTGTTTTGCACCCCTATTTTGCTAAAAGGGATGGGCAGTAAGCCGTATTTTTTCAAAACTTCTTCTTTGCAGAATTCTTCAACCGGTTTACCTTCGGAGTTTACCTCAGTGTTGTTCTCGTTTATATTTTGCCCCCTGTCCTTTAGCAAAACCTGCCCACAATCAACAACAAGGTTGTCCCTAACTGTGTTGACATCGGCGTTTTTATTGATGTTTTTTAGTTCCGGGTATTTTTTCAAGTAGACATCGGAACGGATATCCACATCTTTATATATCCTTTTTTGTATCTCTGGCTTTGCCAATGTCTCCTGCCAACGTTTTTCGCCCCAAGAAGAAAAGCTTACGGCAGCCAGGCAGTCATAAAACAGGTTGTTTTCAACCAGGTTGTCTTTCCCTCCGTGGATTTGCACGCCGCCGAAATGCAATGCGCCGCAACGTGCAAAAACATTCCCCGAAATTTCCACGCCAGAAATCATGTCGTCAAGGCGTACTCCTGCCGCGCCATGCACCGTTCCTCCTTTTATGTCGTGCCAGTAATTGTAACGTATAACAATCCCTCGGTACGATGGGTTGTACCACATATCCACCCCTCCCTGGTCGTCCGATTCGTTTACCACGTGGTCCACCTCATTGTATTCTACTGTTATGTCATTGCCTTCTAGCCTCATGGCAGAGGATGATGAGTTTTGGAAACAGTTATGTCTTATGCTTATGCCACAGCCTTCGGCATGCACGGCAGGTTCGTAGGTGCGTTTGAACAGCGAAAAATCTTTCACGACCGTGTTTTCTATAAAATGGTTGGCAGGGGAAAGGGTTTTTCTGTCGCCCCCCTTTACGCAAATCCCCCCGCACCCCAAGGAGCTTAAATAGCAACCGGAAATGCCATGGGATAAGCCCCCGTCAATATGCACCCCATCGTTGCCAAACCGTTCAATACGGCAATCGGCGAACAGGCAATTCCCCCCATCGCTCACTAAGATTGCATTTTCACGCCCTTCTTGGAAGGCCAAGCCTTGAAACTTTATGTTTGAACAACCTCTTGTCTCAACCATGTAAGGGGCATTAAAAACGGAAAGTACCACATCCTCTTTTTTCGGGTCAACACCTTTTGGGGGCAGCCAATATAACAAACCGGCCTGCCGATCGAGATACCATTCGCCGGGCTGGTCGATTTCGCAAAACATGTTAATGCCAAAATAACGAAGGCTGTCCCCATAACCATACCGGTGGTATGGCTCACTAAGGATTAAAGTATGTGAGGCAACATCAACTTTGTTTACTTTTTGGAATTCGTCGCTCCAGTCCCAGTACCAGTAACCGCCAAGGCGAACATCGTTTTCTGCCGCCCATTTATCCTGCCGTTCTCCCAAATATTCAAACACCCCTTCTTTTGTACCATGTTTCTTTATGTAGCGGGGCGGCAACTCTGTTTTCCCTTTAGCAATGCCGGCCTTAACAAATCCCTCGTTTGGCCAGCGTGCCAATGTCTGGGCTTGCCCGTTGCAAAACAATTCCGGGCGTTTCCCAATGTCGGTGGCATCGCCAAAATCAGTAATTCCCTCAACGACTAAGTCAGTAACGTATATCCTGTCCTGTATCCCTGGGGGAAGCATCCTTAATTTTGCCACGTTTTCTAGGGCATGCCATTTGTTCAACTTCATCCCCCCTGTAAAAACAGGCTCTTCGCCATCTGCTGCTTTATAGACAACAGGCGATTTTTCCGTACCGGAATCTTCCTCTGTAAAAACAATAGGTCCTTTCAAATAATAACCCCCTCCTTTGATAGTTACGACAACGGCTTTGCCCGGATTTTCTTTCAATTGCAAACGCACAACTTTTTTTGCCATCTCTAAGTTCCTAAACGGTTTCGATTCCGTCCCTGGATACAAATCGCTCCCATCGGGGGAGACAAACAACTCCGATGGGGTTTGAGAACATGAAGTAATTAGAACGGTAACTACTAGATATAATACATTGATAATCTTTCCTTTTTGTGTCATCTCTTTATTTTTTTTGTTATGGGAAATGTGGATTTAATTTTCTTCTTTCTTCATTTCTGGCAACAGCCTCATCAAATAATTTAGACAAGCCTGGATCAAACCCGGCCAATTTCGTCCATTCATCAGAACCATAAACCCCGGCTTGCGAATAATCAAATACCTTAAAGTCTATTGCTTTTATAACAGCCTTGTTTTCAATAGAAAAATCAAGTTTGCCGATATCTGCAAATTTAGGGTCTGCAATAATCGAATGTTCATCCTTACCTGTTTTTTGCCATTGTTCAAACGACAAATCATCAAAACGGATGTCTTTTGTCCGTGTGTCCCAATAACAGTTGTAATCCGTTTCCAACTTAATTTTAGACCAATTGTTACGTATTAATTTTCCGGAATTAAAACAAACAATATTATTACTGAACGTGAATGAAATGTGGCCTTCTATCCTTGTTGCCTGTAATTGTGCGATTATATTATTTACAAATATATTATTACGTACAATATTATTTTCGCCGTAATGCTGGTGAAATCCGGAATCTTTGCACTTGTAAACCAGGTTGTTTTCCATTACGATGCCGGTAGAGCCTTCATCGGTATAAAGCCCCCATCCGCCATATTCGAACGAATATATGTCGTGTATCACATTGTTGCTGACGCTAGTGCCTTCCGATTTGCCTAGGCAGTAAACGCCTCCCATGTCGCACAATTCGCCCCAACCTAAGTGGTGGATGTGGTTAAATTCTATTTTGTTCCTTTTTGTCGGGCTGAATTTATAGCCCCATGTCCAACCGACAGAAATACCTGAATACCTGAAGTTTGCAATTTCGTTATGGATGATTTGGTTGTCGCTTGCATTAAATATAGTAAGGCCAACAGCTGCGGGGAAAATATTCCCTCCTGAACGGATAATATTGTTGTCAACAATTATGTTTTTTGTTAAATCATCGATGTTGCCAGGTTTCTTGGGTGTGCCTATTTTTATGCCGCCTGCGCCTAAATCGTGGAAATAGCAATGTGTTACGTTGCAATCGGTGCATGAATTGCGCAGCCAAACTGCATTATTTGCCGTGTTTGATATTTCGCAATTGTTAATGTGGATATTTTCAGCATAATCTGCCATAACCACTGCATCAACCGGATATGCAGCCTGTGTTGGCCCATCTCCCTTGGCTGGCATTGTATAGGCAGATGCTTGAAACGAAAGGCCTTCAAACCTGACATTTTTTACTTTTTCGCCGTTTCCCGCATCACCTTTTAACACAACAAGCTGTTTAAAACAAGGGGCAACAGCTATGGTATTTTCAATAATTTCATTTTTTCGGGGAATATAATATAAATAACCTGAATTTTCGAGAAACCATTCGCCACAGGTATCTAAGGCTGCTTTGTAATTCTCTATGGAATACCGTGTTTTATTGTCCAATTTATTCCAAGGAGCCATACCCGGACCAACGGTGAAAATAGCCGAAGAATCTTTATCAACTGCTGAAATATATTTGCGGGTATTATCCCATTTGTGGTAAAATGTAAAAATTACATTGTCTAAACCATTATCGGAAATCCTGCATAATTCCGTCATTCCGTCATCCGAGAGCATTATTTTTTTGCTTGTCAGTTCAGCCCTTCTTCCTGTTCCCCTCTTCAAAACGGTTTCGTCAACACTGCTTAAAAAGAAAAAACCGGAATTAGGTGTTTTGGCGCGTATTGCTTGCTTTCCGTTAACAATAAGCTGCTCAAAATACCAATTATATTGAGTTACTTCTGGGATTTTTACCCTCCATAAATTTTCTGAAACATATTCAAACTTAGGAAGCTTTTTTCCGCCATAGAAAACAGGTTTTGCCCCTTCGTCCGCTTTTATTACAAGGGGCAAAGTTTCTGTACCAGAGTCATCAGAAGTTAAAATTATCGGCTTTTGCATAAAATATTCACCGTCCTTTATTATTATTTGGTTCGGTTTGTCTCCTTTAACTTCATGGACAAGGGCAATTGCCCTGTTTATGCTTGCCAGTGGTCGGTTCTCTGTTCCGGGGTTAGTGTCTTTCCCACTGGGAGAGACATAAAGCGTAGTTGGATTTTGAGTGCAAGAGATTGTAGTTATAAATAACAAACAGATTATTGCAAAAAGGTTAATTTTTCGATTCATAATTTATAGTGGTTTATTTTCAATGATTTTACAATTTTCATTAACAAATATGGGCATTTCACAAAAAATAAATCAAGCTCAGGCTTCTCCCAACTTTTAATACCTAAGGTTTCTTTTCTCCCGGATCATCGTACAAGTCATATAATTCTGCACCATTTATCAACCTATACCTTTCACTGCTGACTGCGCAATCTTTATATTTCGAGTTTTGGTGGTTTGTTTGCTTCATTTTTACACGCCGACAATAATGCCAATAAAACTAAAACTATTGAGATTCTTGATGTTATTTTATTCATTGGTTTAGTTATTTGAGCCTTTATATAATTATCACAACAGTGAACTGTATGTTGTCGTAGCGGATTGCGGGTGATTATCTGTCCGGATACGGACGAGATAATCAGGCGGGAATCCAGCTACGCATACACGCCGAAACCGCTATGAAATATACAAAATGTTATGCGCTTTTTTTAAACTAATTCTTTTTTCCGTAATCCTAATTTTGGCTTATTTAATTTTCTAATCGATTCTCTTACTTTATCTCTTGTCTCTGATTGAAGATAAGTAGGAATCAAAGTATTTAAATTTATCCCTAAAATCCGATGAATTATCACTAAGTCTTTTAATGTAAATTGAGAAACTCCATTCATTAATTCGCTCATATACGATTTTGGATGCTCTAAAATTATCCCTAAATCTTGTTGGGTCATATCGAATTCTTTGAGTTTTTTCCGTATAGTCTCTTTGCGCTTATTTATGAATCTTTGCTCTGAATCAATAATTTCCTCAGCTTTATCTGATTCCTTAATTTTTGAATCTGATATATTTTCAAAATCAGACCATTCTCTATCTTCGTAATCTTTAATTAAGTCTCGAAGTCTTTTGCGAATTGATTTTAAATCTGGATTTTCATCAATCATTAAGCGCAATTTGCGTTCGAGTAAAGACGCTTTTTGTAAATCGTACTCATTTTCAAGTCTCTCGATTTTTTCAATATCTTTTAAGTCTAAAATATCTTTCATTGCCTTAGTTTTAAATCCAATTATTATCTCTTAACCATTTTTTGATTACGTTTCGATTATTCTTAAAAGTCAGTTCGTAATCATCGTGATTGCCGGCCCAAACAATTGTTGCATCACCATTTTCTTCAAATTCGATAAGTATTAAAGTCCGATGAATATTGATATTAAAGAAGTAAAATCCTCCGCCATAAACACAATCTGCATCGGGTCTTATTTTAATCAAATCTTGCGGTGTTTGCCAATTGTTTTTTTCTAAGTCATCAAGTAACTTCTCAATCGATTTAACCAATTTTGAATTACCTCGATTTTTCCGAATCAGTTTTCCAAGTATGTATTTGTTAGTAACTTTCAAATCATATCATTTAATGATATCTGTTGCAAAGATAAATAATTGTTCGGATATAATCAGAACTAATTTCAAATATTTGAGGCGGAAAAATAATCCTTATTGGATTTCTTTCTTTGTGAATCTTTGTGCAACAGCTTTTTACGGCTATCTCACAAAGAAACACAAAGTAGGAGCAAAGCAACTCCAAGACTTTTGGGATACCCCCTCAAAGGGATCAAAATATTCTATTTGCCCGCAACAACAATCGCCACCGGGCCCAACAGGCCGCTTTCCCTTAAAGGCGAACCTTTCGACGGGCCGCTGATTGTCCATGTCTTGCGCTGTTCTTCAGGTTGCCCGGCATCGTAAACCAAGCGGTTGAACCAAGAACTTGTCACCTCGACTTTAAGTTCGTTTTTGCCTTCTCTTATTGCCTCTGAGATATTCAAGCTGTATGGTAGCGACCACAACGTCCCTAATTTTTTCCCGTTAAGCGACACAAGGGCAATCATTTCAACCTTGCCCAAATCAAGCGAATAATCCATTCCTGACTTCACCTCGTCGATATTGAAAGAAACAGAATAAGTTGCCGTTCCTGAAAAAGCTTTACCTTCTGGAGATATGTCGAGGTCTTTCCATGCTTGCAGGCTGTCGATAAAGTAATTTTTTGGTGCGCCCCAACCTTCGGGGAAATCAAGTGCCCAACCTTTGTCGAGCCTGGCAAGAACAGTTTTCTCTCCTTTGGGTGGCAGCGCCGCATTTTCACGTTTTTCAGGACCGTGCCTGAACACGATAAAACAGGAAGCAGCCTGAGCCAAATCAACCGGAACAATGCTACGGTTGTTTTCCTCACGTATTTTTATTGGCGATGTTTCTCCGGTCAAAGGATCCCATATTTCGGCATTACCTTGTTCCCTGAAACTCAACTCGCCCTTAAACCCTTTTCCGGCAGGCGCACAGACAAAATACCAGTCAGCACCTTTTGTTTTCCTGTGCGACCACAAAGCATCGCCGCCAGTAACATCGGGGATTAAGTCCAATGCTTCCACCGCTTCAAAAATAGACATGCCGGAAACGACCCTCCCCTTGCCTACTTTCCGTTCGCCTTTAATCTGCAAGTCCTTGCCCCATATTTTGCCAATTGCACCATAAAAACGTTGCCGGGCGTTTTCTCCATCTTTAAGTGTTGCCAATCCTTGTGGCGCATTTCCGACAATAGTAGCCCCTTGCTGTACCAAATCCGATATTTTCTCCAGCGTTTGCGGCAACATGCGTTCATTGTCAGGCAGCCACAGCAATTTATAAGAAATACCTTCGGGCGTAACCAGTTTGCCATCTTTCACCGATAGCCTGTTAAGCAATATGTCGGGGTTGCAATAGTCATATTTAAAGCCTTCGGGGAAATGTGCATTTTGATCCGGCTTGTGGCTTATTTCGTCGCCAAGGTACCACAGCACGTCGGAAACAGGCTTGCCCATTTCGAGCATGTAATTGCATCGCGAAAGGTAATCAACAAATCCGGGCATATATTTCCACCAGGTTTGCCCTCGCAGAAAGGGGGTGCCAATAGAAGATCCAAACGAAGTGCCCGGGGGCAAAAAATCGGTGCGGGGGTTGTGGGTGTAGGTATGGAACACCTGATGGTTAACCCCGTCAACGGCTTTTATGTTGGCAATGTCCTTTAGCATGGAAAGATGCTCGTCCCATGTCAGCTCGAACGAAGTAAAAGCTTCTGCCGCAATACGGGTCTTCCCATATAAACGGGCAGCCGAAACAGTGGGCTTTATAGGTTTAAAATTGGAAGATCCGACATAATTGTCGGACAAAGGCTGCCAATATTCGCACATCGGCACATCGGCATATTTGTAATATTCAAGTATATCGGCAGGGAATATATCCCCTGCGGCAGTTTCGTACGACACATTTAAGTTGTTCCCTTTTGCCAATTTTGCCATTTGCCCGAAAAAATTATCAACAAACAAATTGCCTATGACAGTCCGCCAATCGAGCAAAAAGCGAGATGTTGTTTCCTGGTCGCCAATCACATAACCAAACACGGCAGGAAGCCATTTCCGCAAAGCATACCCAGAGATGCTGTCAAAATCATTTTCCATTGAATTTGTCCATGTTTGCGTCTCGCACTCCCAACTGTCGAGGAGCATCCCATTCAATAAGCCACCTGAAAGCGGTTCGTTGATCAACCTGCCTATATAGCCGGCAAAATGGGTATCCGGACCAATTTTTGAAAGTTTGTTGCACTCCCATCCCGTACCTTCCGGAGGCGCAGGGGCATTTTTCCTTCCGGTATTTACATGGCCTACACGAAGTACAGTCCAGCTCCCGTCCGGCACGTCCCATTTCAGATTGCCGTTTTTGTCCATTTTTTCTGAAATATCAATGATTTGGGAGGCATCTACAAAAGCCTCGGCCGACTGCTTGGGATGTTCGCTCCCCCTCACTTTGCCGCGCAGTGTCCAACCTGCTTCAGATTCCCAGTTGTTTTGGCGTGCTGCCGAAAGGAACTTGATTTCAGACAAAGACATCTCGTGTTTATTAGTAATGTTTATCCGGTAAGTCCGGGCGTTTCCCTCCTCTGAACAAGCCAAAGAAATACCTTTGCTGTTGTCCTGCCAGTTCGAAGGGGGCATTTCTATATCTAAGATGTTTTTTGTTTGCTCTCCGGGCAAAACAGCCTGCACCTGCACCTTAACGCCAGGCTCATAAGACCAGCCGTGATTAAAACTCCGCACAGGGGGAAACTGTACCGTACGCAATGCCACAGCAGAAGGGAAACTCACTTCTACCCAATGCGGTTGCCCTTCGGCGACAGGCGGCAATTCTATTTTTTTCAAATCGCCTTTGAAAAAATCGCCCCACGGCAGCCCGTCTTCGCCTTTAACCGTTTGGGGCAAGAGTTCTTCCCCTGTGTCGCCAAGGGGCGTAGGGAAAGCCAAAACTGCAATATCTTTATAATCCCTCCATTCTTCCTCGCTGGGCTGTGGGATTGGCAAAGATACATCAACAGTGCCGCCATGCACGTCAGTCCGGACATAAACAAGGTGGCGCATTGCGTTCTCCGGTTCAATCCACGGCCCGCCCGACATTGCCCAGCCGGGGCAGTTTTGCATCGTGAACCGCAATCCCAAACGGCGGCATTCTTCCGCTGTATATTTTACGGCATCGTCCCATTTAGGCCCAAGGCATATAATCTGCTCGTCAACGCCAGGCCATGCCCCCCCGAACTGGCCATGGAACAACTGGATGCCGGAAATACCCGCACCGGCAATAGCCTCCAAATCGGCAGTAATGCCCTCTTTTGCAACATTGCCCCCGATAAAATGAAACCAAGTCTCCGGGTGATATACCATGGGCGGCGACATAAACATTTTCTCGTCATGCTTTCCGAAAGGACGGTTCAACTCTTTTTCTGACGGGACTATCGAAATTTGTTTAGGTGAATGTTGCGAACACGAAAACAAAAACAGGACAGCCGACAATAAGGCGTATATTTTATTTGATGTCATTATTTTTGATTTTTACATTTTTACCAAGTCCAAAGAACCCTCATTAACAAGCTCTGTTTCAAAACCATCAGGGACTTTCAAAGAATATTTTATTTCACCGCCTTGTTTTTTCCAAATCAAGCTTATCGAATCGTCATCAATAGGTAGGACACCGCTACATTCATCCAAATCAATATCGGAAAAGCACACGGTTACTTTTTTGTTTAAATAATCGATGTTGCTTATTCCCAAAACATCGCGGTAAAGAACATGCCCCAAATAAGAAGCAAAGCCGTGGTTGCAACTGGCATGAGAATGCATGTTCTCCCACAAAGTCCCGGTTTGTTTGGCCATCCCGTAAAAATAATCCTGTATTTCGCCCAACAATTGAGCTTTAAGCCCATAGCGAGAAAGTATGTCCATGCGCAGGTAGTTGCCTATAAAAGCATTGGCTATAAAAACATCGGGATAAGTCACTTTGTCGTCACGGTTTGGACCAAATTCAGTAGTCAGTTTCTTCCACAAACCGGGGTGGGTTTCGGGAGTTGCGATATTGAAGAAGAAGGCATAATATTGGCAAACTTCCGTAGTGTTGTTTGTGACTTTCAATTTACCGTTTTCTTCACGTACGGCGTTGTCAACAAAAAACTCTCCATTGAACGACTGTTTCAAAATAGTTTGCTTGATTTTTTCAGCTTTATTTAACCATTCTTGGTTATTGTAAAGTTGCCCTGCTTTTTCCAACACCGCACAATAAAGCATATTGGTAGGATAGTTTACGTCCTGGACAAAACTGTTTGCCTTCGACCATTCGACAAAAATCCATTGTTCCAAACTTTCCAACAGCCCGTCTTCGTTTTCAAACGACTCAAAATATTCCAGCAACTTAGTGATTCGCGGTTGCAACTTAGCCACCAAAGCCGGGTCTCCCCCACGCTTTTTGTAATCATCAATCTGAACAACAAACCACATTGCCCAATTGGGTATGAAATTTCCGTTGTAATGGTCGGCAGGATAACACATCGGGAGCATGCCATCGGGCAAACATTTGAAGCTGTCGGGAAGTGCATAGTTTTCGTAAAAATTATGGGCGACTGCCGATTTTCCAGTGAAATCTTTCTCCATGATAGCAGAAAAATAACTGTCGCAAAGCCATCCGGCCCGTTCGCGCGATGGGCAGTCCATGAAAATATCAGTTGCATTTTGCCGGAAAGTTTGTTGTGCCGCCTTAAAAATAGCGTTAAGCTTTTCGTTGCCCGAATTAAAAGCAGCAAGTTTGTTTTCGGGATAAGCGTATTCACGAATATAAATATCGTCTATTCGGCACTCCCCTTCCAATACAATTATTTTTAAGTATTTAAATGTATATGGTTCAAAAGTTTCAAGATTATAAGTTCCGGGCTTCAGTTCATAAACCACTTGGTTGTTAATATCTGCCTGCCTCATTTTTGTGTTTACATCACCGTTTGTAAGCAGTTCGTCGAAATAGAAAAGTACGGTGCTCGGTTTCTCGCAAACAATTTTGCTCCCGATAAAACCTGTAAGGTCGGTCCCAAAATCAAGGGTGACAAAATTGTCTTTCCCTAAAGAGATAAGGTTTCCGTTAAATGTTTCAGCAACTTTTTCAAATGATTTATTGTCCACCTCCTGGATTAGCTGAGAAGGCAATATTTCCAGTTCTTCTTCTTTATATCCCTTAAACTTATCGCTTATGTGGACCAGTGAACGGTCTTTTTTGTATTTGTCGGGCTTTTGGAACTGAACAGCCCCCTTTGCATATAATTGAGCAGGTTTAACAATATCAAAATTGGGCATCAATATATTTCTGGGGATAAGTTTAACTTCCGGTTGCTGCGCCAGATTAACCCGATCCTGTAATTTTTCCGAGGAAGTTTTCCAATTATCGAAGTTTTCGGCAAGCCTGTAATACTCGGTAAAAGTCCGCTGAAAGCTATAACGCTCAACTTTTTGCAAACGCCCTTTTATTTGGCGTGCTTCAAAGCCGTCATCAGTGCCGGTCGCCAAAATTATTTTGCCGTTTTGCTCTACCTCGGCCTGCAAAAACGAAGGCTCGTCAATTGTGTAGTAGCTGTTTGCATTATAACCTGCTACTTCTATTGCAAGGATATTTTGACCTTTTTCAGCAAGATTGCCCAAATCATATTCGTCAACCCGAAAGAAACCATGTGCGGCACGTGCCGGGCCGTATCCCAAAAACTTGCCGTTTAAGTACAGCCTGTAAACAGTTGATGCGGCAACCCTCAATTTCATGTCCTTGTTTGCTACTGCATCAAAAACACCACGAAAACCAAGGGTAAGGTTCATTTCTTTTTCGCGGCCTGCTGCCCAAACGGGGACTGCTTTTTTCATCAGCCCAGTTTCTTTCTCACTCGGAGCTTCACACGACATAAAAATTGCAAGCAAGAATGCAAAAACAATAATGTTTACATTTGAAAATACACTTTTTTTATTAGCCATATTGGTTTAAGTTATTTGTAAATAATCAATTTTTTACTGGACTAAGGCTATGAGCCATCTTATCGTTTCGTTGATTTTAGTTGTCTAATTTTTTCTTTTCCTCTACGTAAACATTGTCATTCAACTTTTTCAATGCTTTCATAAAGTCTTTTTCATTCAGAACTGTCAATTGATATATCGCAATTTCTTTCAGCTTTGTAAATCTCAAACTTTTATCTACTTGCTCTTTTATCATCTGAGCATTTAAAGTTTCAAGATTTGATAAAATCGCTAATTCATTTATGCTTGCAATATCCCTAATGTTCATCGATTTATTGGCTAAACCAGGATTTGCATCTCTCCAATCTTTTGCTGTACAATTAAAAAGGGCAACATTCAATAAATCAGCTTCTTCTGCATAAGCAATCCATTCTTTATCTTTCTCGTAATTTTTCTCCGGGATAATGAAGTTTTTAACAGCATCTGTATGAATATGATAATTAGTTTTGCTTAGAATCCTTTTAACATTCCATTCAAGATTATATTGATTTGTTTCAACTTCTTTTAATCTTTGGTATTCTGTAATCAGATAAAGTTTGAATGTAGGACTTAACCACGATGCAAATTCAAAAGCAATGTCTTTATGAGCATAAGTTCCTCCATATCTTCCTGATTTGGAAATTATTCCAATTGAATTTGTTGCTTCAATCCATTTCTTAGGAGTAAGAGTAAAACTATTTGAGCCAGCTTCATTTTTAAACCCATCGAATTCGATGGGTTTAAAATCCTGATTGTTCAATTGTTCCCAAAGTCCAAGAAACTCAATGGTACTTCGAGTTCTCATCCAGTTTTGGATAATATAATCACTTCTTTCAGGATCTCGGAATTTAGCCATATCTGTCAATGAAATATATTCTTCCTCGCCTTGTTTGTACAAAACGACCTCTAATTCATTAACATTCAGTTTAGTTTTGCTCATACATTTATCCCTTTTTTAAGCTTGGCAATACAAATCTTGCAATTTCTAACAATGTTTATATGGTCATTCAACCTCCAAAATTGTCCCGGCGATATAACGAGTCCCTTTATTCTTATTGAAATAATAAACCACCAACACACGGTTGCCGTCCAGCAACACAGGCCAGGCGTAGCCCAAGTCAGAACCGCCACCGTCATTTCTGAGGACAATTTCGGGAGCTGTGGCAAAATCGGTGCATTCGGCGTTTAGTATCCTGGCACGTATCCCATAAGGTTTATGCCTGTAGCCGTAAGTTAGAAGGACCCGGTTGTCGGGCAGGCGGAGTGCGTTTAAAGGATGCCCCTGGAAGCCCATCGGTTCCCACTTCCCAAATGTCTTGCCACCATCTTTTGAGCGGGCTATGCAAGCCTGGTCTTCAAGTCCGGCGGTACGCAAAAATGCCACCAAGTCGCCTTTCGGGGTTTCGTATATAGATGTTTCGTTGAAAGTAACTTTGTCGTCTGTTGCAACTTGCGACATATATTCCCAAGTAAGCCCTTTGTCGTCGGATGCGAGCAAATGAGTTGCCGTTTTCTGGGGCGTTTCCTTGTCGTCATGTGCTGCGACCACCCAGTAAACCCTGCCGTTTTTGCCTTCACAAAGTGCGCCCCGGTTATAGGCTGGCAATATTTTGCCCCCTAGCCCGTAATACAATTCAGAAGGAACACTGATTGGATAAATAGGTCCCTGCCAATTTTCCCCGCCGTCAACAGAACGCACAAGGTATCCGCCAATAAAAATATAACCATTGTTTTCGCCGAAGGGTTCCTTTAAAAATTCTTTTTCTTCTTCCTTTAATGGAGCCCAACCATAACTGGCACAAATAATAGTCCCGTCTTTCAGTTGTAGCATACACGGATCTTGCGAGCCGCCAAAGGGGTGGGCATAAATCAACTCCGGTTGTTCCGTCCAATTCTCCGCATCTGTTGAGCTGACCTGCACAAGATAGCTGTTGGCATCAACATGTTTGTTGCCCTTTGAACCAAGAATGCGGCGGTCGGGGGCACGGCGGAAAGCAACTATCAATTTGCCGTCAGGGCGTTTAATAACAGAAGGGAAACATGAATAAAAACAAGTATCCTTATAGATAACAACGTCTTTTACCTTATGGATACCAGCTCCCTTTTTATCCTTTGTGATGCCAAAAGATGCGGGAACAACGAAAAGCAACAAAAATGCAAAAACTGTTAATTTCATATTTTTAAGTAGTTAAGTGAAAGCGATCGGTTATTTCTAAAAATATAACGAGCTGTCGTTTGTTATTTCCCAAATATAAAAGAAGTAAACGAAGCTTCCATCCTGTAGGTTCTGTTATTTCGGCAAAATCAACTTTTTTGTCAAAACGTTATTTACATCGGGAAATGGATATAATGGTCTACAACGCATAATTTCTTTGCCCCAATCTTGAACAATTTTAAAAAAAAGAATAATATTGTATAAACAACAATGCAATTAAACACTACAAAACATAAGAAAAACGAAGGATAGCGACATTTCGGAAGGATTGGTGATATATGGAAACATTTGCCTTTATGTGCGGTTGTTGCAAATGAAGATATTCAAACTTACGTAGAAACAAATTCTGCGTATTTTGATTATGAACTGGAGCATTCGTTAGAGCAAAACTACGGAATCGGGTTATTTATTGAGAAGGCTAAAAAGTACCCTGAATTGTCTGTTTCAGAGTATTACAAGCTGATAAAACCATTTTTTGATAGGAATAAATACTTAGGGTCTTGCGGACAAGTAGTTCACTTACTTAAAGACCAACCGGATAAATATATTTTCTTTGATTTAGACAAAAATGCTCTTAGTTCCATTGAAAAATCAGTTGTTAAATTAGGCTTATCTCATAAAGTTAAGACCGTTCAAAAAGATTCGGTAACCGGATTAATCAATTTAATTCCTATGCTGAATAATCAATCTTTTGTACATATTGACCCTTATGTGATTTATCAGAAAAATGAAGATGGTCACAGTTATCTTGACGGATTTTTTGAAGCGGTTAAAAAGGGTATAAAATGTTTTTTGTGGTATGGATTCGATACCCTTAATGAGAAAAGAAAAATCAATGCTTATATCGTTTCTGGAATTAAACAAACAGAACCGAATACAATTTCCTGCGACGAACTTATTTTAAATGAGATTCAAGACAATACGGTCAGTATTAATCCCGGAGTGTTGGGATGCGGTATTTTAACCGGAAATTTAAGCGAAAAATCAATTGACATTATCACTCGTTATGCCAATTTGCTTGTGGATGTATATAAAGATTCTACATTTAATGGGGTAAGCGGAGAATTGTATTATGATAAAATAATTTAGTGAAAAAAGTTTGTTGAATTAAAAAATGTATTATTTTTGGAACGTCATTCCAAATGAGAATTGTATTTTGATAAATGGGAGCAAAAGAAAGAAAACAAAGAGAACTTGAAGACCGCAAAAGGTTGATAATTAAGAAAAGTAAAGAACTTTTTTTCTTAAAAGGCTTTTCTAAAGTAACCATTCAGGACATTTGCGACGCCATTGAATACGGGAAAAGTGCGGTATATAACCTTTTTGAGAGTAAAGAAGAAATTTATGGATATGTGTATATTGAAGCTGTAAAAATACTCGCCGATTTAACCAATCAAATTGATGTTGAAACGGCTGATGCTTCTAATACGTTTGGCATAGTAACCAAGCAAATATTCGAGTTTTATAAGGAATATACGCCTTACTATAAAGCGTTATTTTTTTTCGATTCAAACCATATGGGATGTGAGCTTATTCCTGAAAAAATTCTGAAAATTAAATATGCCGAAAAAGAAAGGGCAATGATTCCGGTGCGTTCATTATTAAACAAAGGAATCAATAACAAAATTCTTTCTCCGGTTAATATTGACCAAATTATTGACACCTATTTTGCGTCTTTGTTAGGTATTATCAATTCGTTTGTTTCTGAAAACAAAGATGCTGATTTAAAAATTCTTGAAGCCACAATGATGAATCACGCCAAAATTTACGACAAAGGACTGAAAACATAAAATTTTTTGCTCAAAAATGGACTGTAATTCCAATTGAGAATAATGGTTTGAAAACATAAAAACATCAATATGAACAACATCAAAGAAATCGTTAATAAACAACGAAACTATTTTAATCAAGGCAACACACTTAATATAAAATTTAGAATAGAACAATTAAAAAAACTGGGCAAAGCAATAAATTCGTATGAAGCAGAAATATTTGCTGCGTTAAAAACCGATTTGAATAAGCCATCGTTTGAAGCCTATTCTTCCGAAATAATGCAATTAAAAGGCGAGTTGAAATACACCGTCAAACGATTGAAACGCTGGGCAAAACCGCATAAAGTCAAAACATCTTTTGAATTGCAACCGGGCAAAAGCAGGGTTTATGCCCAACCTTTTGGCGTGGTATTAAACATTGCTCCGTGGAATTACCCTTTCCAGACGTGCTTAGTTCCGCTTGTATCAATACTTGCAGCAGGAAATTGTGCCGTAATAAAACCTTCTGAGTTTGCACCTCAATCTTCAAAATTAATAGCCAAGATAATCGGCGAGATATATCCTGCTGAATATTGTGCCGTGGTTGAAGGAGGTGTAGAAGAAACCCAATTGTTACTGGCTCAAAAATGGGATTTTGTTGCTTTTACGGGAAGTCCGAAAGTTGGGCATATTGTGGCAGAAGCTGCCGCCCAACATTTAACCCCTACACTTTTGGAATTGGGCGGAAAAAGTCCGTGCATTGTTCATTCCGATGCCGATATAAAAGTGGCTGCCCGACGCATTGCTTGGGGAAAATTTATGAATGCCGGACAAACCTGTACTGCTCCTGACTTTGTTCTTGCTCATAAATCGATTGCAAAACAATTGGCTCAAGAACTAACCGTAAGGATAGAAGAATCGTATGGTAAAAATGCACAAGACAGTCCCGATTATTGCCGTATTGTTACCGATAAGCATTTCGACAGACTGGTTTCATATCTTGAAAAAGACAAGCTATTTTCCGGCGGGAAAACAGATAGAAACTCCCGATATATTGAACCGACCATTCTTTATAAATCCGACTGGGACGATAAAATTATGCAGGAAGAAATTTTCGGGCCTCTTCTGCCAATTATTGAGTATGAAAACATTGATAATGCCATAACAAGACTTAAAGAAATGGAACGTCCGTTAGCCCTTTATTTTTTCTCGAAAAATAAAACTTTACAAAACCGCATCATTGAATCCATTCATTTTGGTGGTGGCTGCATTAATGCAACCATATTGCACAACGGAAATATCGAGCTGCCGTTCGGCGGAATTGGGAATAGCGGAATGGGCAGGTATCACGGAAAATCTGGTTTTGATACTTTTTCTTATCTCAAAAGTATCTACAAAAAACCAACGTGGATTGACCCGTCGTTGATTTATCCTCCATATAAACAGAAAGTAAATTTATTAAAGAAAATAAGCTGATAACGGCTTATTCAAACAAGTAGTATCAACATAAAAAAGGCAAAAAAATGAAAACAGTATTTATTACCGGTTGTTCAACCGGAATTGGAAAAGAAACAGCAAAAATATTCCAACAAAACGGATGGAATGTAGCAGCAACAATGCGTTCTCCTGAAAAAGAGACGGAATTAACACAGTTAGAAAATGTAAAATGTTTTGCATTGGATGTTACCGATAGGGCTTCTATCGACAAAGCGGTACAAGATGCCACGGCACATTTTGGGACTATTGATGTATTGATAAACAATGCAGGAGTTGGCACAAAAGGACTTTTTGAAGCTGCAACTTTAGAAGATGCCAAACATCAGTTTGATGTAAATGTATTTGGAATAATGAACGTAATGTGGGCAGTTTTTCCTCTGTTTCGCAAGAAAATGGAGGGAACAGTCATTAACATCAGCTCGCAAGCCGGATTTATGGGAGTGCCGTTAAATAGTTTCTATACTGCAACGAAATTTGCAGTCGAAGGGCTTAGCGAATCGTTGATGTATGAACTTGACACCATTAACGTTAAAATGAAGATTATTGAATTAGCTGCGGTAAACAGCAATTTTCTTTCTTCGACTCAATTTTTCGAAAATCCCGAATTAAAAGAATACGAAGTGATTAACAACACTGTTATTCCTAAAATGAAAGAATATCTTGGCACGGGAGAAAGTCCTTTGGTTGTGGCAAAAGAAGTGTTCAATGCTGCCACCGACGGAACAAATAAACTTCGCTATCTCGCCGGAGAAGGTGTTGTAATGTCGCACAAACAAAAGCAATCACTTCCTTTTGAAACTTTCAGTCAAGCCGTGAAAAAGATGTTTGGGATTTTAAACTAGAAGAAAAAGATTGTCGCCAAGTGAGGGTGTCACTTAAAGTGACACTCTCACTAATGAAGAGAAAATGATTTTTAGAATGAGAAACAACACGCAAATAATAGATTTAAAACCGTTGAAATCTGATGGATTTGAGCCATTTTGTAAATGGCTTAATGATGAGGAAGTCATAAAATATTCTTTGTCGAAATTTAAAAAATTGAATACACGGCAAGAGATAAAGGAGTGGTACTCCGGATTATTCAACGAAACCGATGTTTTTCAACTTGGCATATATCTCAAAGCCAATCAGCAACTTATCGGATATGTCGGAATTTGTAAACTATCAAAAACCAATCATTCGGGAGAATATTTCATTTTTATTGGCGAAAAAGACTTCTGGGGAAAAGGAATTGCAACCGAAGCAACAAAAAAGTTCATTGAAATTGGCTTTGCCAAATTGAAATTAAACAGGATAATGCTGACAGTTTCGGAATTTAATGTTGGGGGGATTAGAGCTTATCAAAATGCAAGATTCAAAGAAGAAGGCAGATTACGTCAGGCTTGTTTCAGGGACAAAAAATACCACGATAAAATAGTTATGTCGATTCTTAAACAAGAATGGAAAAAATAATTGAACCCTTGAAAAATCAACTAATGAAGACAAGGCACGAAAATAATTTATCGTTACGCAATGCTGCAATAATCGGCAGCATTGCGTATTTTATAATGTTTGTTGCGGCAATTTTTTCTAATTTCATTGTTCGGGAAAAACTAATTCTTGCCGATAATCTCGTATTGTCAATAGAAAACATAGTGAATAACGAAGCACTTTTTCGTGCAAGTATTTTTAGCGATTTTCTGTTTGTCCTGCCTTTTGATATTTTGCTGGCTCTGATGCTGTATGTGTTTTTCAAACCTGTAAACAAAAGCCTTTCATTATTGACTGCTTGGTTCAGAATAATTTACACCGTCATTTATGCCATTGCCCTTTTATTTCTTTTTATGGTGTTGCCCCAAATTAATGGCTTTGTCGAACATAATGACTTAGATTCATTATCCGTCTTTTGTTTAAAAGCATTCGATACAACTTGGCTTATCGGCTTTATCTTCTTTGGTTTTCATTTATGTGTTTTAGGATATTTAGCTTTAAAATCGAAAATTATTCCTAAACTAATCAGTTGGATAGTAATGTTTTCGGGCATTGCCTATCTTTTTGAAAGTTATGCAAATATCCTTTTGCAGAATTATGAAAGGTTTGCATCAATCATACAAAACATAGTAGTCCTTCCTGAATTTCTTGGAGAACTGTTGCTTATTTTATGGATGCTTATAAGAGGGACGAGAATTGTAAATAGTTAAAAATGAATGAATTTTAATAACTGAATGAATTCTACTTTTAATATGCAGAATAAAGAAAAGCAGCTGACATACAAACTACAGTTTTTGCGATAAGCTAGAAAAAACCAAACGTGTTCAATATTTGTCGAGAGAAGCAAACATCAGCAAAGCTATATTGCAAAAGAGCTGTTTTCGCCTCCATTCCTCAATGACTGCACTATTAAAATATTGTTTAATTTTGCATATCAAATTTATTAAAATGAATGCCTAAGAACAAAAAGAAACATATCGAACACAAAGAAATTGAGAAAATTGCTTTAGATATTGGTGTACAACAATGGTCTAAGGATTTACTTTTATTTACCTCTCAAAACAAAAATTATAAAACCATTTTAAGCGAGCCTTTTCGCTCAAAACATTATTCCGTCTTATTCGCTTTAGAAGGCACTGTTTCTTTGCGTATAAATATGTTTGATTACAAACTTTCAAAAAACACAATTGTTTTTGCTTCTCCTGACACTATCAAAGAGTTCAAAGAGTCAAGTGATGACTGTCGTATAGCTGTTTTACTTTTCACCGGCTCATTTATCAACAATTCTATTATTGGCAAAAATCATTCAGAAATCATCAACACATTCATCAATAAAACGCATTATTTTCTAAACATTGACGATAACTATTACAACGAACTTTCTCAATTAATTTTGATTCTAAACAAAAGACTCGACCTCAATCAAGAAACAAAAAACGTAGAGAATTTGATATTCTTCTCCATTTTAAACATCTTACAAGAATTACTTGACAAACAAGTAAACACCCCACTTCTTGAGAAAACAAACAAACGAAATAATCTAGTCATACAATTCTTTCAATTACTCCCCAAACACATACAACAAAATCGAGATGTTAAATTCTACGCACAAAAGTTAGGCATCACTCCTAAGCATCTTAGTTATGTTTTAAAAGAAAAAACAGAAAAACCGGCATTAAAGCACATTGCCAATATGCTCATTCTTGAATCGAAAGTAATGCTAAACAATCACGAAAACAGCATATCTAATATTGCGGACGCTTTAGGTTTTCCTGACCAATTTTCTTTCTGTAAATACTTTAAACTCAATAGTGGTTTAACTCCTTCCGAATACAGAAATTCAAATTTGGCGAAATAAACATATTTCCACCTTTGCAAATCTTTTCACACCGAAAACAAACGCCTTTTTGACATATTTCTGTTATTAATTACCATTGTTTCAACCAGCAAAAAGCAAGACTTTTGCACCATTAAAAAAATGAAACAAAAAAATGGTAAAAAGGAATTACAAACATCAAATCAGAACAATTCTAACAACAGTAATATTAATAAGCAGCATAGGTCACTGCATAGCACAAAACGCTCAAATTGTAAATATTACACTTGACAAATTATACGAATTGGCTGACAAAAACAGCAAAGCTATTCAGTTATCTGAATCAAAAATACTTGAAGCTGAACAACAAATAAAACAAGCAAAGACATCACGACAGCCCGATATTAACTTTTCAGCAACAGCTGCCTACCTAAGCAATGCTCAAATTATTGGTTTAGATGCGTTAGAATCGGGGAATTACGAATCGCCTCATTTCTATAATGCTTATAGCATAGACGCTGCCTATGTGATATATGCAGGAGGCAACATAAACCGAAGTATCCAAATTTCAGAAATTCAAAAAGAAATTGAGAATCTCAACTTCCTTAATACAAAAATGGATATTCGTTTAATGCTTACCGGCAATTATTTAGATTTGTTTGTTGTTCAAAACCAAGTCACGGTTCTTGAAAAAAACATTGAACAAACTAAAATCCTAATTGAAAATATGAAAAGTAGATTAGAAGCAGGAACGCTTCTAAGTAGCGACCTAACCCGTTATGAGTTAAGATTGTCAAATCTCGAATTTTCTCTCGTAAAAGCCCACAACAAAAAAGACAAACTAAACCACACAATGGTTGAAATGCTCGATTTTGAAAGCAACACACAACTTGTAGCGATTTCAAACGAAGATAGTTTAGCCTATAATATTATTTACGAAACAAATACCTCTGTAGATAACAATAATGATATTAAACTAGCTCAACTACAAAACGACATCGCTGTAAAAAATCTAAAAATCAACAAGTCGAACTTATATCCAACCTTGGCACTTTTTGCCACAAACAATTGCAACCGCCCTTATATATATGAGCTGGAACCAATTGATATTTATGCCAATGTATGGATGGTGGGAGCAAAACTATCGTTCAATTTTGGAAATTTATACAAAAACAAATCGGCAGTTTCACAAGCAAAAGTACAACTTAACGAAAGCCAAACACATTTAAAATTGGTGCAAGAAGAAACCAATATCGAATTGCACAATGCCATAGTAGATTACAATGAAGCCATTGAGCAATTGACCGTGGCAAAAAAGGAAATTGAATTAGCTACCGAAAACTACGATATGATTATAAAACAGTACAATAATCAGCTGGCACTAATTACCGATGTGATGGATGCAAGTAACGTAAAATTAAATTCTGAACTACAACTAGAAAATGCTAAAACAGCAATTGTATTTGCAGAATGCAAAGTAAAAAGAATATTAGGAACATTATAAAGTTAAAATCAATAAGAAAATGAAACAAACAGTAAAGAAAATATTAACCGAAGGTATTATTTTATTAATCGTAATTGGAGGTCTTATTTGGGTAAGTGCCAAATTTTTTCATTTTGGAAAAGTAGAATACACCGACAATGCACAGGTTAGACAACATATTGTTCCTGTGAATTGTCGTGTACAAGGATTTATCCGGGAAATAAGATTTGAAGAATACAAGCAAGTAAAAAAAGGCGACACATTAGTCATAATTGAAGATACCGAATTTCAACTTCGTTTAGCACAAGCCGAAGCAGATTATCAAAATGCACTTATCGGAAAATCGGCTATTGGAACAAGCATTTCTACCACCCAAAACAATATTGCAGTAACCGATGCCACCATTGAAGAAGCCAAAGTATTAATGGAAAATGCAAAAAGTGATTACTTTCGTTATAAGAAGTTAGTGGCAGACAAAGCGGTAACCCAACAACAATTTGAAGCAATGGAAACTGCTTATGCAGCAAAAAATGCACGTTACGAAATGCTCGTAAAACAACGCAAAAGCACCACTTTGGTTGGCGTTGAACAAAACCAACATTTAGAGCAACAAGAAGCCAATATTAAATTAGCCGAAGCAGCCGTTAAATTGGCAAAACTAAATTTATCATATACCGTCATAACAGCCCCTTGCGATGGCGTTGTAGGTAGAAAAGCGATTCAAAACGGTCAATTAATTCAACCGGGACAATCTTTAGTATCAATAGTCAATGCCAACGAGGTATGGGTTATTGCCAATTACAAAGAAACCCAAATTTCAAACATAAAAATTGGTATGCCAGTTGAAATCAAAGTCGATGCTGTTGACAACATAGAGTATCAAGGTGTTGTTACTGCTATTTCGGATGCAACAGGTGCACAGTTCTCTTTAATACCACAAGATAATTCAGCAGGAAATTTCATAAAAGTAGAACAACGTATTCCTGTAAAAATTTCAATTTCGGACACAAATAAAGCTGACGATTTACTTCTACTGCACTCCGGGATGAATGTAGAATGCAATGTAAAATACGGAGATTATGGAAATAGATAAAAATAAGCCATATCGTTTAGAATCCATAAAAAATTTCATCCCTCAGAAAGTTGGTTTTTGGCTTTATTATGCCTTTGCAACTGTTTTCTTTCTCTCAGGAGGAATGTATCTTGGACTGGTTAATAACATTGTTGGCACACGCAATTACATCAGAGAAGATGTAATGTTTGGTGGATACGCATTTTTTGTTGGAATAACATTGGTGTTTCCAATATTGTTCCGATTAAAATTCAGATTTACAAACAAATCGTTGTTGTTAGTTGTAACGTTATGCTTAATCGCCTGCAACATAATCACGATGAAGACCAACTCATTACCGCTATTTATTGTTGCCAGTTTTTTTGCAGGTGGTTTTAGGATGATTGGAATATTTGAGTGCTTTTCAACCATCCAGTTGAAAATTACGCCAACTCGTGATTTTGCAAAATTTTTCCCTGCTATTTATGTCTTAGTCCTAGGCAGCATTGAACTGTCTGGAATTATATCAAAATATTTTGCGTGGTTTTATTCCTGGGAATTTATGAACACAATTGCAATTGGTATGTTATCGGTTGTAGCTATATGTGTCATCTTTTTTTTACGTCCACACAAAATTAACGGACCAATGCCATTCAAGGGAATTGACTGGCTGGGACTGCTTTTATGGAGCGTTTTTCTGATGTTGGTAATATTTGTTTTAGAATATGGCGAATATTACGATTGGTTTGAATCAAAAAATATCTACATCGCAACGGTTGCAGCATTAATACTTGGTCTCATCAACTATTTACGCAATAAAAATCCGCATTCATACATCAACATTAAAGCAATTTTAAATCATCGGACTCTTATAATTTTACTGCTATTTGCAGCAATGAGCATCTTATTAGCCACCTCAAACATTTTAGAAAACACTTATACGGGAGCTATCTTACATTTCGATGTATTAAATAGTATTTCCCTAAATTATATGGCATTGCTTGCAGTTATCGTTGGGTGTGTATTCTCCTATTTTTCGGTAGCCAAATGGAGTTTAAGATACAAAATATTAATGGGGATTGGATTTAGCTTAATTGTACTTTACGAAATTACAATGTACTTTTTAATAGCTCCGGTAATAAACAAAGAAATGCTTTATATACCTGTTTTTTTCAGGTCGTTAGGAAAAACAATATTATTTGTAACATTAACAATATATTTAGCACGAACAGTACCCTTTATTGCATTCTTTCAAGTGCTTACAATTTTAGGCATCGTACGTACTTGTTGGGGAACACCTTTAGGAACAGCCATTGTTGGTCGTTCGTTTTCGGTGCTCACTAAAAGCGAAATTCAAAATTTAAGTACAGAAATCGATTATCAAAATACATTTATTCATAAAATACCTTTTGAAAATATCATAAACGAACTGCACCGACAAGCATTGATGGTTTCAATAAAAGAAATATATGGGTATGCAGCAATTGCAGGTGTACTAATATTAATTTTAGCCGTAGCCACCCGATATAACCGCATTCTCAAATTCAGGATGCCAAGATGGTAAGAACAAATATCATTTTGAATAATATTCTTCCAATGCAGGAAACAACCGTAAGCAATTTTTGTATTCCATATTATCAAGATTTTCTCCTGTGAAATTGCCGTCTTTTGTAAGGTTTTTGGTAATTGTTGGAGCCATTTTAGCCACGCAAAAATCAGAACCATAAATAATATGTTCAGGGTCAGCAAATAGTTGTAAAGGTTTCAATGCATATTCGCCCGACACCAATGCTGTATCGAAATACATTTTCTTCAAAAGGTTTAAGCCTTTCTCCGGTTTTCCTTTAAGCAAAAAATCGTACATACTTCTTAATACAGGCGGTTTTTTGCCTTTTTGTGCATATTCTATCATTGCCACTCTCCAAGCCAAGAACGGAAGCGTGCCACCACCGTGCGAGAGAATAAATCTAATGTCGGGATATTTGTCCAACGTCCCCGAATACATAAGGTCGGCAACAGTACGGGTTGTGTCAAAAGGAGCTTCGATAAGTGCACTCGGAAAATCTAACTCAGGGTCAAATTGTTCTCCGGGATTGGTTGGATGAATATAAACAACTGCTTTCTTTTTGTTTAATTCGTTGAAAAACGGTTCAAATAATTCGTTGCCGAGATATTTGCCATTATAGTTAGTCATTAAACAAACACCGTCCAGATGCAAGGTGTCTAATGCGTAATGTAATTCTTCAATTGCAGCATCGGGATTTAATAAAGGAATGGTTGCAAAACCACCAAAGCGGTTTGGAAATTTCTTTTTTGTTTCGGCAATGGTTTCGTTTGTCATTTGTGCCAGATTTTCAGAAAATCCTGTTGGGAACTCAATATCGGGGAAATAAACACCCGGGGCAGTTATGGAAAGTATTGCCATCTTAATCCCGTTTTTGTCCATAACTTTCAACGAGGTTTCCGGTGTCCATTCCGGGAAATCAACGCCCAAAGTATCTTTTACGCCTTGTGATTTTAGTGCATCAACATAGTTTTTAGGAAAAATGTGATGATGCACGTCAATTTTTGTTGCCTGTTTCATAATGTTCAATTATTTGATTAATTATAAGTGCAATATTACCCCACAATCAGAATTTTACATTTATCACTTTGAGTATTTTTATTGTCATTTTGCACACTATGCTTTATCTTCGTTTTAAAATATCCTTTAAGAAATGAAGCTTCGTTACAATTACTATACTCAGTCAATTATCGGTTTTTTAAAAAACAAAAAAATAGAGTTAAATGAAATTTATGCTGTTTTGGGCATTTCTGAAGAAATAAATGATGTGTCAGATTTTTGTCTTTCGATAGATGATATTCATCGTTTAACATTATTTGTAAAGGACAAAACCGGAATTGAGCATTGTGGAATCGAAATTTCAAAATATATCGATTACGAAAAAACAGGATTTTTCGGACCGTATGCCCTAAGTTGTCCAACGTTGAAAGATGCGGTATTTCGTATTTATTCTGTTCATAAAGAAGTCAATAATTTGTTTGCTTATGAAATAATCCCACCTCAAAAGCCATCTTGTTTTGTTTACCATTTAGATGCATACTGGGAAATGAAATACCCCGATACCGCCAAAGAAATCATCGAATTTGCAATTGCCAATGGCGTTTTGTCATCCCGAAAACTAACCCGAAAAAATATTTCTCCCGAAAAAATAGAATTTAAACATCAGAAACCAAACGATGTTTCCTTGTACGAAGAGGTGTTTGGATGTCCTGTTTATTTTGGTAAAGATTCAAATATGGCATTGTATTCTGAAAAGGTAATGGATTATAAAATACCGACTTACAATCCTGCTTTGTTGCAAATATTAGATGATTTTTCGGCAACGACCATACAAAAAGAATCAATTTCCGATAATTTTGTATCTGATGTTAGAAATGCAATCATTAAATTGTATCATCAAAACATTCCAAAAGAAAAAGAGGTTGCAGAATATTTGAACATATCAAAAAGTTACCTGCAAAAGAAACTCCAAGGCGACAAAACAACCTACAAAAAAGTGCTGATTCAAATACAAAAAGAAATTGCACTCCGGTATCTTCAAAGCAACAATGCTTCTATTAAAGAAACCGCTTGGATGTTGGGATATAACGATGTGAGTAACTTTTATCGTGCTTTTAAAAAATGGACAGGTAAAAATCCTAAGGATTATAAGAGAAATTAAAAAAAATCATTGCCCTTTCATTTTTATCAAATTATAAAGATCAGTCCGTCTGTCCCTTAGGTTCCTGACGCTGCCAAATTGGTTCAACTCCCTCAGCATCGAAATATCGACATCTGCAATTACTATCATTTCTGTATTTGGTGTGGCTTCGGCTTTTATGCCATTTGTCGGGAAAGGGAAATCGCAAGGGGTAAACACCATCGACTGGGCATACTGTATGTCCATGTTGTGTACCCTTGGCAGGTTGCCCACGCTCCCGGCAATTGCCACATAGCATTCGTTCTCTATTGCCCTTGACTGGGCGCAATACCTCACCCTCGAATAACCGTTTTGCGTGTCGGTAAGGAAAGGCACAAAAAGTATGTCAACGCCTTCTTTGGCAAGCAGCCTGCTCAGTTCGGGGAATTCTACATCGTAACAAATCAACACCCCTATTTTCCCGCAATCGGTGTCAAACGTTTGAATCCTGTTACCGCCTTGCAAGCCCCAAACTTTCGATTCGTCCGGGGTAACATGTATCTTTTCGTAACGTTCAAGCCCACCGTCCCTTTTGCACAAATATCCCACATTGTACAGGCTGCTGTCGATCATTTCCGGCATACTTCCCGTTATGATGTTAATGTTGTACGAAATCGCCAGTTCAGAGAACCGCTTTATGATTTCAGGTGTATATTCCGCCAATTTCCTGATTGCTTCGGGTTCCGACAAGTTATTGTATGGCGACATTAACGGCGCATTGAAGAACTCAGGGAAAAGGGCGAAGTCGCACCTATATCCCGACACCGCATCTACAAAGAACTCAGACTGTTGCATCAGCTCGTCAAGATCTTTGTAAAGCCTCATTTGCCACTGGATCAGCCCAAGCCTCACTATAGATTTTTTTATGGCAGCGGTATTGGTTTTCTTCTCGTAATACACGTTGTCCCACTCAAGCAGCACCGCATATTCCTGCGACTCCTTATCGCCTTCGAGGTAACCGCGCAATATCCTTACGGGGTGGAAGTCGTTAGACATCTGGAAATCGAGGACAGGGTCGTGTATTTCTTTGTTCTTAACCTTGTCTATATATTCACGGGGCGAAATAGCATCGGCATATCGGTGGTATTTAGGTATGCGCCCGCCAAAAACAATGCCTTTCAGGTTAAGCTTTTCGCACAGTTCTTTTCGGTAGTCGTACAAACGCCTGCCCAGCCTCAAGCCGCGGAACTTTGGCCTTATGAAAACATCAATCCCGTATAATTTGTCGCCATTGGGGTTGTGGGTCTTAAATGTGTAGCCGCCTGTTATTTCGCTGTACGTATGTTTTTCGTCGAATTTAGAATAATCTACAATAATGGAAAAAGCACAGCCGGCAAGTTCGTTGTCTATTTTTATGCCAACCTGCCCTTCCGGGAATTTGGACAACAATGTTTTTATATGATGCTCTTTCCAGTACGCTTCGGGCATGTTAGAATACGATTCTATCATCGCATTTTTTATGTCGTCGTAATCTTCCAACTTCAAGAATACCAATTCAATGTTGTCGATTGAATGAATATCTTTTAACGTATCCATATCATGTTAATTTATGTTTCTTCTATTCATCGCTATATGCAAATTTAACTTCATTTCCCTATAAAAATACAACGATGTGCCAGAGACAGCAAATTTTCTTGCACTACAATGCCCTGCATTCCACATCATACGAATTATCAACGTGTTATATTGTTTCGGCATGTTAATTATTTGGGAATTCCCATGCATGGTTATTTAATGCAAATATTTAAATTTAAGCAAATTTTAAGAGAAACGATGACTATAGAATTTTGCCTAAACAATATTGATGGTTTTTTACCCGCCATGGCACAACAAGTGGGGCTGCCAATCGAAGACAATATTTTACGGCTTCCCAAAGATCACGGAGAAGGCTTTTTTACCCAATATGTATTTGGCTATAATTTGGTAGTAGCTTATTACGAGCTCCATTTAATTAACCCAACAACAATAATCAGGCACAAAAGCAAAACCGACAAAATATTGCCTATTATTTTCTGGGCATCGAATGCCGGAGTTACCCAAAAAATAAATTCGGGAACAAAACCCATTGGCAAAGGCACCCAAAACGGCATCTCTTTTTCTTCTAGTAATATCGATGCCAGGTATTCTTTTCCGGCAGACGTATCAATAAAAAGCATATGTATATTAATCGACAAAAAATGGCTTCAAAATATAGTCAAAAACGAAAACAACTACATAAGCAAATATATAATCGAGCAAGAAAAATACTTTATTTACGAGGAAACAAACCATGCCATGGAAGATTTGATGAACGATATTGAACATACCATCAAACACAAAGCAAATGACACGTTGTCGGTATTGCACTTAAATTCGCTTGCCCTGTCGCTCGCCGACATGTTTTTCGCCAAACTGCTAAAACGTTCGTCAAACAATAAATTCATCAACATAAAACCCTGTGATATTGAAAGCCTGTTTAAAATAAAAAATATTGTCGCCAATAACTACATCAATTTCCCAACAATTGGGTTACTGGCAAAAGAATCGGGGATGAACGAACGTAAATTACAAAAACTGTTTAAGCAGGTTTTCGGCAAAAGCATTTATCAATTTGCCTTAACACTTAAAATGAAAGAGGCTCAAAAATTATTGGAAACAAGAAAATATTCGGTTTCCGAAGTCGGCTACCTGGTTGGTTATTCAAACCTCAGCCATTTCTCGCAAAAATTTAAAGAACATGTTGGCATTGCTCCAAAATCTTTTTTGTCGGTCCTTTAGCATAAAACAAAACCGGGCAACGCTTTATATTTTTACAGTTAGCATGTAACCAAACGCTATAAGAAGAACCTTCCGAAAATCGGTTTTGGGGCATTTATTGTTCCTTTACGGTTATTTTAACCCAACAAACCACCATATTTTTGTCTCAAAATAAAAAGACAAAAAAAATGGACAACGAGAAACAACTTTCCGAAAACCGGTCACAACAAAACAAAATAGGGGAAAATATGCTGTCGTTCCCCAAAGTGGTTAAACTCGACGAAAAAAATTGTATCGGCTACGTAATAACAACATCTGTTTTAGGAGACAGGAAAAAAAGAGACATTCCCCCATTTTTCCATGAAGTGTACGACAATAACAAACTCGCTGGTTTATGGGATAATGAATGCCGCAATATGTATTGCATATTCGACATGCACAGCAACGGAGCAGACTTCGATTATTACATAGCCACCGACAACAAAGCGGGGCTGCATAAAAATGGCTATGCCCATATAACAATAAAAGAAGCAGAATATGTAACGGTTGAACTATTAAAGAAAAACCATACGGCAGTAAGTGAAATTATGATGTTTTTACGTGGACAATGGATGGGAGAAAACGGATAACAACCTACTTTTGCCCCTGCTTTTATTTTATACGGCGAACGGTTTCATGCCAATTACCAGAAACATGGATGTATTAATGGCAATTACCCAGGCACGCCAATTGCCACACTTTTTATGCCAATAACAAAAAAATGAACCTATTCAGAATAAAACAATATGCACCAGGCAACGGGCAAAAAGTTTATAGCTTAATAAAAGCGGTTTACGATGAATTTGTAGCCCCCGAAAATTCAGAAGGAGGAAATAACCTTTTTTACCAATGGATTGCCCCCAACAAAATTGCCAACCGGCAAAAACAACAAAACAACATGTGGCTGGCATGGGACGAAGAAAAAATTGTTGGGGTAATAGAAATGCGTGACCGCAATAACATCACCTTGTTTTTTGTCGATAAACATTATCAAAACCGAGGGATTGCCAGGCTTCTATTTCAAACCGCTATTGCCGCATGTACTAAACGAACCCCAACAATAGAAAAATTCCATGTCCATGCCTCAATTTGTTCGGTTCCCGTTTATAAATGTTTTGGATTTTATGAAACAGGCAAAGCCCACAAAAGAAACGGAATACATTACGTGCCAATGGAAATGGACATAAACGGACAATTATAATCACATGAAAATAACAATTATACAATTTAGCCCCTCGGGACCACATGCAGCCAGGAAACCCAACATAAATACCCCGGTCAACCAAGCCATCCCCTACCCTATTATCCTCTCTGCCCAGCTGAAATATCTGAAAGGGACGTATTTTATAGGCAAATCAATCCACGTGGGTGTTGATACTATTGCCCTTTTGTTGCTAAAAGCCAAGAAACTTTCCTGTCCGTGGTATTTGCCCAAGCCGCTGTTGCCAACGCCCCCAAAAGGCAGGTGGTGGTTGGCTATGTGCATCAATGTGTCGTTTATGCAGCCCCCGCCCGATGTTGTCCGTGACAAAACATCCTTTGCTTTTTTGTCCTTCCCAAAGTAATAAAAAGCAAGCGGTTTCTCATTTTTGTTTACGTAATCAACCACTTCGTCAATGTACCCGAAAGCCATCACCGGCAGGATTGGGCCAAAAATCTCATCCTGCATTATCGGGAAAGCTGGTTCCACATTGTCTATTATTGTTGGGGAGAAGAACCTTTCTGCGAGGTCTGTCTCTCCGCCGGTATGTATTTTCCCTCGATCCAGAAGCCCCAACAGGCGTTCCATGGCCCTGTTGTTTACAATGCGCGGGTAAAAGCGGCTTCCCCTGATGTCTTCCCCGTACATTTCCCCTATGTTTTGGGCTATTTTGTCAAGCAGTTCATCTTTAACCGACTGGTGGGCAAATAAATAATCGGGGGCAATGCAAGTTTGCCCGGCATTTATCAGTTTTCCCCAGGCAATACGTTTTGCAGCTATGTCGATATTGGCGCCAGAATCTACAATGCATGGGCTTTTCCCCCCCAGTTCCAGTACCACGGGTGTTAAATGTTCAGCGGCTGCCTTCATCACCACTTTGCCAACGGCAGGGCTGCCAGTAAAAAATATTATATCGAAACGTTGGGCAAACAGGCTGGTATTGGTTGCCCGCCCACCCTGCACAACGCTTATATACCCAGGGGCAAAATGTTCTGCTATCATTTCCTCCATAACCTTCGCAATGGTTGGGACATGGGGCGATGGCTTCAACATTGCACAACAACCTGCCGAGATTGCACCAACCAGAGGATTAATAAGCAACTGGAAAGGGTAATTCCATGGGGCAACTATCAAGGCAACGCCCAAAGGCTCAATAACAACCTTGCCCGATGATGGGAGCAGATGGAGCGGGGTTCTTGCTTTTTTAGGTTTTGCCCACCTTTTTAAATGTTTGATGTGGTTGTCTATCTCTCCTGTAACAATGCTGATTTCTGTTAAATAAGCCTCTTCAGGCGATTTGTGCAAGTCTTGCCACAAAGCGTTTTCGATCTGTTGACGATATTGAAATATTGCCTGTTTTAACTTTCGCAATTGCCCCAACCTAAAAGCTAGCTCCTTGGTTTTATTGGCAGAAAAATAGTCCCTGTGTTTTTTCAGTTTATCGATTATGATATTTTCAGCCGTTTCCTGCATGTAGTGATCCATCTGTCAACTTTTTAAATTAAAACTCACAAAACAAAGTTAATGTTTTTGGCTCAGGATAAAGACAGTTCGTTTAGATTTTGAGAGTAGGTATTGGCATCATTTGCATGAACGATAATTTGCTATTGATTCGGAAGTATATAAAAACCGGTTATAAACCCTGAACAACTTAATCGTCCCCCTAAAATCCGGAGAGATACAAACTTCTTTTTCACCATTTAAACCTCCCATAAACGGGTTAAAACGGGCATAACCAAAAGGCCTTCCTCCCCCATCCCACAATTCTCCGTTTATAACAAAAGTGAGCACTTTAGATTTTGCATCTACATTTATTACAATATGGTTAACGGCTTTGGGTTTTATTACCCCTGGCTCTGTGCCCCAAATTAAAGGAGTCCTGCCATCATCCATCAAAAATTCCAGTGCCCCCGATTTTAAAATACAAACTCTAATGCCGCTACCAATATACCTTGCCGTATTTCCATACCCCTCCGTTTTTTTGCAACGGGTGTCAAGCAACAACTGCTCTTTTTTTATGTTGCCCATTTCAAAACTAAATTCCAATGAAAAACCGTCTCCTTTATATAAACTCCCTAAGCCTGGCATTGTAAAGCTACTGCCCTGCTCGCAATATTTTCCGGTAAGTTCCAGCGCGAGACCCTCTTTTGCCACTTTATTATTTACGGCCTGCTCCCAAAGCATTTCGAGGTATCCTTTAGGAATTTGATGAATCCTTGCCGTTGTTTTTTGTGTCTCTGTAAAATAATATTCTCCGTTATCTTCAATCCAATCGGGATAAGAAATCCCATTAAAATAATCCATATCATATAAAAAAACTTCGGGTTGGCTCCAGTATATATATCCGTCTTTTTCAACACCTCCTGCAAGCCAGGTAGGATTGCGGTTACCAATAGGGTGACTACTGTAATTTCTCGATGCATTATTATGAAAAAACAGGACATATTTCCCATTGCTAAATTTATAGATTTTATTAAAGCATCTCGGTTGTTTCATGGGCTTCCCGCCAGGTGAATAAGTAGCCCACTCCGGCACGGTCCATGTATGCCCGTTGTCCCTGCTATAAACGTGTACATTGTGCCCTTGGTTGGTACGGTATACACAATACAAACCCCCATCATTTAACGAAACAATATTATGCTCATCGGCAACCTTGCCTTGTGGGGGGAGCAACCCTTTATTTCCATCAGGAAGGGTTTCCCATTCTATTTTCTCAGGATCTTTTTCGTAAAGGATGGTTGAGCTTTTCAGAATCGCCCCTGAACCGCTTTCCATAAACCCTTCACCAAAATTCCCCACTTTTGAGAGTGGAAAATACACCGCATTTTCATGTAAAATTGGCAAAGCCACGCTCCAAAAAAATTGAATTTCCCCGTTATAAATGTTGTTATCATCTATTTCAAAGTTCCGGATAGGGACTTCATAATGTTTTTCGGACCAAGAATACCCGCCATCATCCGAATATTTCATCATCATTTTCCCAAATGTATCTACGCGCTTTATTGCGGCACCACTTGAGTTCAAAATTTCGCGCCTATTTTCTGAATTATAGGTGTAAAACACATAAATCCTGCCCGACGGAATAACCAACGGGGTAACCCATGAAGCTTCGGGACCGGTAGCTGGTTCGATATCAACCAATGGGCCCCATGTTTTCCCTTTGTCTTTACTTACAGTGGAAACAATGTGCTGCCCCGGTTGCCCTTCATGTCCGGCACCGGTTGTCAAAACAACTACCCATTCCCCTTTACTGTTTACGACCGAATAAGGCTGATCGCAATATCCCTCATCGGGGATAAGCGACACCGCATTTTCAATATCCCTCCAGTCTTTCTCCTGCGAAAAAACATCAGTTGCATGTAACAGAAAAACAAAAAGCAGTGCTAAACCAATAAAATTGTAAATATGTTGTCCTCTCGTGAATTGATTATTTCTCATATTTTTAAATTTTTAGTTATACAATAGAGGCAATATAAAAGAACTTTAACAGTGCTCATTTTTTCAACAATGTAAGGTTATTTCAACGAACTTTAGATATCAATGTAATTTGTTAAATTTGCACGGTCATTGATACAAAATAAGGAAAAACAGGCTCGAACTTTCAGCATGGGCCAAATTTTATGTTTTTTTTAACAAAATTTTTAAAGGATGGATTTAAATACATTAACGGCAATTTCACCGGTCGATGGAAGATATAGCAACAAAACCGGCAACCTCTGGAAATATTTCAGCGAGTTTGCACTGATCAAATACCGGCTTTTTACCGAGGTCGAATATTTCATAGCACTTTGTGAACTCCCGCTACCCCCAGCTTGCCGGCATAGCAACAGAAAAACTGGTGAAACTGAGGGATCTTCATAAGAATTTCTCAGTTGAGGATGCGCAACGTATTAAAGAAATAGAGGGCATAACCAATCATGATGTAAAAGCAGTCGAATACTTTATTAAAGAAGAGTTTGACAAACTTGAACTGGGTAAATACAAAGAATTTATACATTTCGCACTAACCTCGCAGGATGCCAACAATACGGCAATCCCAAAATCCATCCAGGATGCTCTGGCAAATGAATATTACCCCCTGCTTAACGAGCTGATCGCCAAATTGAAAGACCTTGCATCCGGGTGGGGATATATCCCGATGCTTGCAAAAACCCACGGGCAACCTGCTTCTCCAACAAAACTAGGGAAAGAGATAAATGTTTTTGTTGAACGGCTTACGGTGCAGCTTGAACAATTACAGTCCATTTCAATAGATGCCAAATTTGGTGGCGCCACAGGGAATTTCAACGCACACAAGGTTGCTTACCCAAGCATAAAATGGGAAGGATTTGCCAATAAATTCTGTAATGAAAAACTGGGGTTGAAACGCTCACAGTTCACCACACAAATTTCGCATTACGACAATCACAGTGCCATTTTCGATGCATTAAAACGGATCAACAACATTATCCTTGATTTGGACCGCGACATATGGATGTACATTTCCATGAACTATTTCAAACAGAAAATTAAAAAAGGGGAAGTAGGTTCGTCGACCATGCCGCACAAAGTGAACCCTATTGATTTCGAAAATTCGGAAGGCAACATAGGGATTGCCAATGCAGGTTTTGAACAACTTGCTTCAAAACTGCCGGTTTCGCGTTTGCAGCGCGACTTAACCGATTCGACCGTTACGCGGTTCATGGGGGTGCCGTTTGGACATACCATTATAGCAATCAAATCAACATTAAAAGGGTTGGATAAACTGTTGCTGAACGAAGCTGCGATACAAAAAGACTTGGAAGAAAACTGGGCGGTGGTTGCAGAAGCTGTGCAAACTATTTTGCGCCGCGAATTCTATCCGAACCCTTACGAGGCACTGAAAACGCTCACACGGAAAAACACAAAAATAGACAAAACAGCGATCCATGATTTTATAGATGGGCTTGACGTAGGACATGACCTTAAAAAAGAGTTAAAAGCCATTACGCCCCAAAATTATACGGGGATTTTTTGAGTATGGAGGCGAAGTTTCAAACAGGGGAAAAACAGAAAATATAAAATGCGTTTTATTCTCTAAAAACTAAAACAGGGATAATGACAAATCAAAACAAATCAATATATAACCCTCATGCCCTGGGCGTTACGCTTTGGGTATCCAAATTATTGCCATGAAAGAATTCCTAAAATTAATGAAACGGTTTATGCCCCCATACAAAGGGAAAATAGTTTTAAATATTGCATACAATATATTAGGGGCATTGTTCGGCGCTTTTTCTTTTGCAATGATGATCCCCGCGCTTGAAATACTTTTCCAGACCAGGGAATTTGTAACAGAGAAAGCCCCGTTGTCATTATCATTAGATTCCATTAAACAGAATTTCTATTTCTACATCAGCCAATTTGTGTCCAGCCATTCACCCCAGGATGCCCTCATTTTAATTGGGGCAATATTAGTTATTGCCACATTGTTAAAGGTTGGTTTTACTTATTTGGCCAGCTTTGTGTTGATTTCATTGCGGAACGGTATTGTTTTCGACATCCGTTCCCTTATCTACAAAAAAATCATAGGGTTGCCACTCGGGTATTTTTCAGAAGAACGAAAGGGCGACATCATGGCACGCATAACAAGCGATGTGCAGGAAGTGGAAAATTCTATTGCCAATTCGCTTGACATGATGATAAAAAACCCTATACTCATTTTAGTTTATTTAGGTGTTATGATATACATGAGTTGGTCACTCACCTTGTTCGTATTCATAATGCTTCCGTTGACAGGGTTAATAATCGGGCGTATCGGGAAAAGCTTAAAAAAGGTTTCGACCAAAGGGCAGGACAAACTTGGAGAAATCCTTTCAATCATAGAGGAAGACCTGTCCGGATTACGGATTATAAAATCATTTAATGCCGAGAAAAAAGCTGTTGCCCGTTTTCAGAAAGAAAATGCAAATTACCGTTCAATAATGAACCGCCTGATGTGGAGGCGGCACCTGGCACACCCTGCAAGTGAATTTTTAGGTACAATTGTAATTGTAATCGTGCTTTGGTATGGGGGCACAATCATTCTTGGAGGGGGGAAATCATCGCTCACGGCTGCCGGATTTATAGGGTACATGGTGTTTTTTTACAGCATTATCAATCCTGCCAAAGCATTTTCTACTGCACTATACAGCATAGAAAAGGGGCTAGCTTCAATGAATCGCATAGATCATGTCCTGGCTGCTGAAATTACTATCAAGGACAGGCCTGGCGCAAAAAACATTGAATCGTTCGAAAAAAACATCTCATACCGGGATGTTAGTTTTGCATACGACAAAACCGAAGTAATATCAAATGTATCGTTAGATATCAAAAAAGGGGAAACAATAGCCCTGGTAGGTTCATCGGGAAGCGGGAAAACAACTATAGTTGACTTGCTGCCACGCTTTTGGGACATTACAGGAGGAAACATTGAGGTTGACGGGACCGACATACGCGATTTGAAACTTAAATCGTTGCGCGACCTGATTGGAAATGTAAACCAGGAACCCATCTTATTTAACGACTCCATCCGCAACAACATTGCCTTTGGCGTGGAGAATGCCACTGAGGAGGAAATTGTAAAAGCCGCTAAAATAGCCAATGCGCACGAATTTATCCTAGGCACAGAGAATGGCTATGACACCCGGATTGGCGACCGTGGGGACAAACTATCCGGCGGGCAAAAGCAACGCTTGTCGATTGCACGGGCCATTTTGCGCAACCCACCTATTTTAATCCTTGACGAGGCGACTTCTGCACTCGATACCGAATCAGAAAAACTGGTACAGGAGGCTTTGGTGAACCTGATGAAAAACCGGACATCGCTAGTTATAGCACACAGGCTTTCTACCATTAAAAATGCCGATATGATTTGTGTACTTGAGAACGGGAAGATCGTAGAGCAAGGCACCCATGAAATCCTGCTGCGACAAAACGGACGGTACAAGCACTTGCACGATATGCAGATTGCCTAACAGAAAAAAAGCCTTTGATATATATCAAAAAAAAAAACGAGGATTAAAAATAACCCTCGTTTTTTTGCTTTGCACGGGAGGAGAGACTCGAACTCCCGACACCTGGTTTTGGAGACCAGTGCTCTGCCAACTGAGCTACACCCGTGTTTCATTTTGCGTGTGCAAATATAATAATTCAATCAATATAACCTAAACTTTTCTGTGCCGTAAAAACACGTTTGCCGTGGCTTACTGCCAAAAGTTATCAACAACAGAACAAATAAAAAATCTACCAGTTTTTTACTGGTAGATTTTTCTTGCGGAGAGAGAGGGATTCGAACCCCCGGTACCTCGCGGTACAACGGTTTTCAAGACCGCCGCATTCGACCACTCTGCCATCTCTCCAGGCGCGACAAAAGTAGAACTTTTTTTGTATTAACAAAAAACTTTTAGTTGAAAAATAACTTTTTGTGCTGAAAAAAAAAAGATCCATTTAGTTTGGTTTTTTGAAACTTATTTCAGAATTTAGTATATAATATAAAAAGGTCTCTGAAACTATTGATTTTACTGGTGGTTTAAGTATATAGACCATTAAGTCAGTTATATTTTGGTTTCTGTTTACTATATAAAGGTAATTTGTAAAACGCTTATTTTTAATAAATTAATAAACATTTAAATTTTTTTGCTGTATGAATAAAGCACAATTAATTGATGCAATGGCCGAGAAAGCAGGTCTTACTAAAGCTGATGCTAAAAAAGCTCTTGATGCATTTGTCGCTGCAACTACTGACGCCTTAAAAGGCGGTGACAGGGTTGCTCTTATTGGATTTGGCTCGTTCGCAGTTTCAGAACGCGGTGCAAGGACAGGAAGAAACCCACAAACTGGTAAAGAAATTACAATACCGGCTAAAAAAGTTGTTAAATTTAAAGCTGGTGCAGAATTGGCTGATGCTGTATCGTAACTTAAACGGACATACAAAGAGAGGGAAACAAGAAATTGTTTCCCTTTTTTTATTTTTGTAAAAAATAAAGGATATGCAAAAAAATCTCCTGGATTATTTATCTGGATTTATCACGCCTGCCAGGTTGTCTCTTTTCGAAAAAATACTAAACGAGCGTACAAATTATATTACAGTTGTTCTGGAAGATATTTTCCAGCCGCAAAATGCAAGTGCTGTTTTACGCTCCTGCGATTGTTTCGGGATACAGGACATACATGTTATTGAAAACAGGAACACTTTTACGGTAAACAAAGAAGTGGCATTGGGCTCATCTAAATGGCTTAATATATACAATTATAACTCTGAGGGGGACAACAGTCTCGATGCAATAAAAAAACTGAAGGGGAAAGGTTACAGGATCGTGGCCACTACGCCACACACCGATGATGTGCTGCTGCAAGACTTCGATGTCAGCAAAGGGAAGGCTGCTTTGGTATTTGGCTCTGAGTTGCCTGGTATTTCAGAAATAATTATGGATGAAGCTGACGAATTCCTGAAAATCCCTATGTACGGATTCACCGAAAGCTTCAATATTTCTGTGTCGGCAGCTTTGGCCTTGTATGAAATATCTAACCAGCTGCGCAAGTTGGACGGGAAAACATGGAAATTAACGGAAGCGGAAAAAAACAACATAAAACTAAATTGGATAAGGGCAACAATAAAACGGAGCCACCTGTTGGAAAAAAAGTTCATAAATGAAATAAGCCAGCAAGAAAGCTAGTTTATGATTTTCAAAAAGTCATTGACAGGCAACAGCCTTACCCCCTTTTTTGCCCAACACTCAAATGGCAAGGGTATATTTGGAAGTTCCTTGATTGCATCTTCTATAACAATTACGTTTTTAACCCTCCGGCTTAACCCTTTTACTGCATAATCAACACAAACATTGGTTGTTACGCCATAAACAACAACCGTTTCAGGGTTGAGCATCTTTAAGATCTTTTTTGTCCACGGATTTCCTGAAAATACATCAAAGGCATCCTTCCTGATAATGAAGTTCCTGCATTTTTCAAGATCCAATATCTCTGGGGTAATAAGATACTCCTTGTCCCAGTCGAAAACAACAGGATCGTCGGGGGCGGTTTCGTTGACATATCCAGCCCCTTCTGTACCGGCCATGCAGTGTTCGGGGAAAGTTTTAATAAAATCGGGGGATGGATCTAATTCTGGGGAATTATAAAAATGATGATCAGCTGAATTTACCACACGGACACCTTCCTCCTCTGCCAATTTGGTTAGTCCCCCCCATATTGGCTTTAATTTTTCTGCACCTTGTACATAAAGCTTTCCATCGGGTTCAACAAAATCTTTTTGTGTGTCAACATTCCAGAATAACCAATTGGAAAAATCCATTGCCTCCTATTTAAAAATTCATTTAAAGATATTTATTAAAAACAATTATTATTGTTAATAAACATTAATTTTTTTAGGGATCCCTCCATTTAGGAAATCAACAAATTCCGAATCTTTAAAAGTAACGCTTAAGGTATGTTGTGTCCCATCGGGCTCAATAATCACATGGAACGGTATACTGTTGGTGTTAAATTTTGATACTTGTAAGTCGAGGTTCTTTTTCCCCATAGTTTTCTTTACTTCCCCGTCAACCATCGATGTAAGCCATTCATCTTCGGGCAAGGCCGTCCTGTCATCGGTATATAGTGCAATTATTACATATTTTTCTGTAAGTATTTTTAAAGCCTCGGGATTTGCCCAGACCGTATTCTCCATTTTTTTGCAATTAGAGCAGGCGTGCCCTTTAAAAACAAGCAATGCTGGTTTTCCCTGCTCCATTGCACATTCCAGCCCCTGTTCATAATCGAAATATCCCTGCAATCCATGGGGCAGGTGTAACCTGTCGGCATATTTTGCCGGGCCGCAAAGTTCTTCCGAACGGACTGTCCCCGAAGTGTCTTTTGCATTATAAGTATTGCTGCCTGCCGGAGGTATTAATGCAGAAATAGATGCCAGGGGATTCCCAAACAAACCGGTAGCCAGGTAAATTGCAAAAGAAAATGTGGCGATGGAAAGCAAAAGCCTGCCAACACCTAGATATGGCAAATCGCTGTCGTGCGAGAACTTAATTTTGCCAAGAAGATATAATCCCATAAAAAAGAAGATCACAACCCATATGGCCAGATAAACCTCCCTGCTTAATATCCCCAGTCCGTATACCTGATCTATGTTGCTTAAGAACTTAAGTGCAAAAGCCAGGAGAATGAAAGCAAAAACAACTTTTACCGCATTAAGCCAACCGCCAGATTTAGGCAATTTGCTTAATGCAGAGGGGAATATGGCAAGAACCGTAAACGGGGCCGCAAATGCCAGCCCAAAGAAAAACATCCCGGCAAGCGGCCTTGTCCCTCCCCCCTGGACTGCCTGGACAATAAGGGCGCCTATAAACGGGCCTGTACACGAAAACGATACAATTACAGTGGTCAAGGCCATAAAAAAAGCGCCGATCAAGCCGCCCCTGTCAGCTTTCGGATCTGTTTTGTTTACCAAACTGCCAGGCAAAACTATTTCGAATGCACCAAAAAACGATATGGCAAAAACAAGAAACAACACAAAAAATATTGTGTTCGGGATCCAGTGCGTACTTAAAACACCCGCTACATTTGGGCCAAATATCCCGAACGAGAACAACGCCCCCAACAATGTAAAAATAAGTACAATTGAAGCCCCGAAAAATATCCCTGCACGAACGGCTTTACTCCTGTCCCCACTTCCACGCATAAAAAAAGATACCGTCATTGGTATCATCGGGAAAACACATGGAGTTAAAGTGGCAGCCAAACCTGCAAGTACCGATATTAAGATAAACAGCCAAAGGGCTTGCCCTCCATATAGACCTGATGTTGAGGTACCTGCCACCTCACCGGTTTGTGGGGCAACACTACTTTCACCTGACGATATGCCTTTATTAAAGACGAAAGAAAACCCGATTTCCCTGGGGGGGGCACAGGTCTCATCGTTACAGCTCATAAAAAGGACGTAACCTTTTATGTCAAGCTCATTATCAGTAAGCAATTTAATCTTTTGTGTAAAAGTTGCCTGGTGGCTGAAATATCCTATTTCCATGTTGAAGCTTTCATCAAAAAACCTTATAGGGGCAGGGACCTTCTGTACCTCGCCGACAAACTCGAATTTTGTAGAATCTTCGAATACGAATACTGTGGCTATTGGACCTCCTTCGGGCAAGTCCGTGTCATATAAATGCCACCCCTCTTCAATATTTGCAGAAAAAATCAATTCAGCCTCGTTACCGTTTTGCTTAGAATCAAAAGTCCAGGAAATTGCATTGACCATCTGGGCATTAACGTACAAGAGCGACAACAATAAAATAAAAGTAACCGATATTTTTTTCATAATACAATGGTATTTTTTGCCATGCAAATATATAGGAATATAAATATGCCAATAAAACAAAGATATTCGCAATTGGTTTAAAAAAAGCCGCTCATTTTTACATGAACGGCTTTTCTTTAAAGAATTATTTCTTCCAGGTTTTCATCAAAAAAATGATATTCGAGATATGAATATGAGCTGTTGGCTTCAACATGTACCCATCTCAGGTGCTTGAAAAACCACTGGTTCCTTAAACATTTGAGCCCCTTGGTAAGGTAAGCCGCAATGTATGGGTGCACTTTAAGCCCCAGCTTCTTCTTATTCAAATCTTTCAGTACATATTTTACTTTGCCGTCCAGTTCGTCGGCAAATAAAATGGTAGGCACGATCTTACCACTACCTTTGCATACCGGGCAACTCTCTGCCGTTTCAATGTTTTCTTCCGGGCGTACACGCTGCCGGGTTATTTGCATAAGGCAAAATTTACTAAGCGGTAAAATGTTGTGCTTGGTCCGATCCCCGGCCATAATCTCCTTCATGTGCTCGTACACTTTCTGGCGATTAGCGGCCTGGTGCATGTCAATAAAATCAATGACAATAATCCCTCCCATGTCTCTCAACCGGAGTTGTCTTGCAATTTCGTTGCAGGCTGCCAGGTTTACGTCAAGTGCGTTGGTTTCCTGATCCTGTCCTGCTTTAACACGGTTTCCACTGTTAACGTCAATCACATGAAAAGCCTCAGTGTGCTCAACGATTAAATAGGCACCATCTTTAAATGAAACTGTTTTGCCAAACGAAGCCTTTATTTGTTTTTCAATACCATAATGTTCAAAAATGGGCTGGCCTCCCTTGTAAAGTTTCACAATTCTCTTTTTATCAGGCTGGATGCTGCCTATGTAATCGGTAACCTCGTTGGCCACCGATTGATCGTTAACAATAATACTGTTAAAGTTTGGATGATAAATATCGCGCAAAAGTACAGTTGTACGATCCACCTCACCAATAACCAGTGATGGCGGATGTGCACGACGAAGCTTGCTGAATGTCGTTTCCCATTTGTCGACCAGCCTCTGGAGTTCGTGGTCGAGCTCGGCAACTTTTTTGCCTTCGGCGACTGTCCTGATGATCACACCGTACTTTCTCGGCTTAATGCTTTGGACAAGCTTTTTGAGCCGGTTCTTTTCTTCGGTGGTTTTAATCTTCTGCGAAACAGAAATTTTATCGCTGAATGGCATCAAAACCAAATAACGCCCGGCAATGGAAATTTCCGAGGTTAGTCTTGGCCCTTTGGTTGAAATGGGCTCTTTGGCGACCTGGACTAAAATTTTTTGTCCTACCTTTAGTAGGTTGTTTACCTTCCCATCTTTGTCGATGTCGGGTTCTGAATGGATTCGGGAAATAGATGAAACCTTGGATTTGCGGGACGATGCAATCCTGACAAATTTGTCGAGCGTTGCAAATTGTGGCCCCATGTCGAGGTAATGCAAGAAAGCATCCTTTTCGTAACCAATGTCAATGAAAGAAGCATTCAGGCTTGGCATTATTTTTTTTATTTTGCCAAGATAAATGTCACCAACAGCAAATTTAGCACCACTTCTTTCCCGGGTCAATTCAACGAGCTTTTTATTTTCCAGTAGAGCAATGACAATTTCGGATGGAGTCACATCAATAATTAAATCGCTACTCACAACCTAAATTTTAATCTGTAATTTTTAATTATAACAATACTATTATTATATAACAGATTAAACCTAAGACAATGATTGCCTTAGGTTTAACCAAATATATCTTTAATAAGCTAAACTTATTAATTCCTTATTTCTTTTTCTTATGACGGTTTTTACGCAATCTTTTTTTCCTTTTATGCGTGGCCATCTTGTGTCTTTTCCTTTTTTTTCCGCTTGGCATAATAAATTATTTTACTTGTTTTTTAACTTTTGCTACAAAAGATTTAGCCGGTTTAAAAGAAGGGATATTATGCGCCGGAATAATTATTGTGGTGTTCTTAGAAATATTCCTTGCAGTTTTTTCTGCTCTTTTCTTAACTACATAACTACCAAATCCTCGCAGGTAAACATTTTTACCCTCTACTAATGAATCCTTAACTGTCTCCATAAAGGCTTCCACTGTTTTTTGAACAGTTACCTTTTCAATCCCTGTGTTTTTCGAGATTTCATTTACAATATCTGCCTTTGTCATTTCTTTAAAATATTTAATTTTCAATGTATTAATCAGCACGAACTGGTGTGCAAAAATAAAAATAATTTGAGAACAGTAAAGCATTTCAAAAAAATTATTTCTATTTTTCTTAAGATTTTTAATGAGTTAGCGTAAAAATGCAATTATATTGAGATAAAAAAAAGATATTTATAAATTTGCTGTTCCATTGTTAATATTATAGATTTGATTTTAAATGGGTAAAAATATTGAGTTTGTACATTATTTTCAGGCAATTCGTACCTTATGAATGTTGACCTAAAATTTATACGATTATGGCAGTAAACAAAGTTATTTTAATAGGAAACGTTGGCAGGGACCCGGAAGTAAAATATGTAGATCAGGATGTTCCGTTTGCAAGGTTTACATTGGCAACATCAGAGTCGTACCGGGCAAAGAACGGTGAGAGGGTAGAATCTACCGAATGGCATAATATTGTTTTGTGGCGTGGTTTGGCAAAAGTTGCGGAACAATATGTAAAAAAGGGATCCAAACTTTATATTGAAGGGAAAATTACACATCGCCAATATGAGCAGGATGGTGTCACAAAATATTTCACTGAAATAGTTGGCAACAATATGGTTATGTTGGATTCAAAGGGGCAGCAACAGGGCGATAACAGCGACCCCGGCAACAATAAAAACTATAGCGCCCCCCCCTCCTCCCAGGAAAAGCCTGCCTCCGAGGATTCCGGCCTTTTAGAACCTGGGGGCGATGATGATTTGCCATTTTAAACAAAAGATAAAACAGTTTGGAAACAGATTCATTGCCTACAGTGCCTGCCCCCGGAGGTTGGGGCATACAGTTCCACCCGTTTAGTGTTGATTTGGTTATAGCGTTCGTTATAATCCTTCTTTTGTTATTTAGTTCTGCCCTGATAAGTGGTTCGGAAGTGGCTTATTTTTCGCTAAACGCCACAGATAAAAACAAACTGCGCCACAAAAAAAACAGGCTTAACACAAGTGTCTTAAAAAACCTGGAGAACCTGGAAAAATTGTTGGCAACCATTTTAGTCGCCAATAATTTCATAAATGTAGGGATAATCATCCTTACCGCATATGTTTCAAATAACAGCATAACAATAGTAAATGCGCCTATAGTTGAATTTATACTCCAGGTGGTGGCAATTACGTTTTTACTGTTGCTTTTCGGCGAAATATTGCCAAAAATATATGCCAACCATTATGCCCTTGGCTTTTCACGTTTTATGGCAATCCCGTTGTTGACCCTCGAAAAAATATTCCGCCCCATAAATACCGTTTTACTGTACTCCTCGTCAGTTGTAAACAAACGGATGATGCGCCACAAAAAAAACATCTCGATGGACGAAATTTCGCAGGCACTTGAACTGACTTCTGACAAAGAACTTTCAGAAGAAAAGGAAATACTGGAAGGGATCGTGAAATTCGGGAACAAAAGCGTTGAAGAAATCATGAAACCGCGAGTAGATGTGGTTGCGCTGGATATTAAAGCAAATTTCCCAGAAGTCCTGAACTTGATCGTCGAATCGGGCTACTCGCGGATACCTGTCTATATTGATTCGTTTGACAATATCAGCGGGATTTTATACACAAAAGATTTACTGCCACACAGCCACAAAGGAAATACTTTTCGTTGGCAGACACTTATCCGCCCCCCCTTTTACGTGCCTGAAACAAAAAAGATCAATTCGTTGCTTGAGGAGTTCCAAAAGACAAAAGTCCATTTTGCATTTGTTATCGATGAATATGGCGGTACTGCCGGGATCGTAACCCTCGAAGATGTTTTAGAAGAAATAGTAGGCGATATTGCAGATGAATTTGACGATGAAGAAACTTATTTTTCAAAACTTGCCGAAAACACATACCTTTTTGATGGAAAAACGCTCCTGATCGACTTTTACAAGGCAATCAATTGCAAAGACGACATTTTTGACGGCATCAAAGGCGATGCCGACACCCTGGCAGGTTTGATACTGGAACTGCGGGGCGAGATCCCCGCCAAAAACGAAAAGATAATTTGCAAAGATTTCAAATTTACCATTGAGGCAGTTGACAACCGCAGGATCAAACAGATTAAAGTTGAACCAAATAAACAGCCTTAAAAACCGTTTATCTTCAGAACAATCAAGGTTTTAACAATGAACAAAAAATATTTGTGTATACTCATGCTCACCTTGCTGTCAATTGGCTGCAAACATAAATATACGCCAAAACCCCATGGCTATTTCAGGATTGACTTCCCCGGGAAAAATTACCGCCGGATAGCAAATAAATTCCCATACAGTTTTGAAATCCCAGATTATTCGGAAATACAACCCGACAGGAGAAACCCCGGCGAACCTAATTGGATAAACATAGAAGTCCCTGAAAACAAAGCGGAAGTACACATTTCTTACTATGAGATAGGTGCCTCCAAACAAAAAAAACGGGGGCAATTGGCAAAACTGATGGAAGAATCAAGAGACTTGGCATATAAACATTCGATAAAAGCGAACGCCATAGATGAACAGCTTTTTGTAAACCCTGCAAACAAGGTTTACGGGGTTGTTTACAAAATAAAAGGGAACGCAGCTTCGCCAATGCAATTCTATTTAACCGACAGCGCCCGGCACTTCTTGCGCGGAGCCCTTTATATCAGGGAAGTACCAGACATCGATTCTATAAAACCGGTTATTGATTTTCTAGAACCTGATATAGTACGCCTTATCGAAACAACTTATTGGCAATAATGGCTTTTGTCCGTAAAATAACACTGGATGAAGGAGTTGTCGGGATTTGGGAACTCTCAGAGGATGCTGTTTCCCTTGCCGATAAGTTTATTTTTTGGGGCTCCGAAAAAAAAGAGTTTGAAAATATAAAGGCAGGACGGAGGAAAAAGGAATACCTCGCCGTACGATTGCTTTTGCTTGAACTACTTGGCACAAAAGTTAAAATATCATATGATGATTACGGTAGGCCGGCGATCAAGGGTTCCGGGCTAAACCTGAGCATTTCGCATTCCAACGATTTGGCAGTGGTTTTTATTTCCCCCCTTAAAATTGGGATTGACGTAGAGGGTTCCGAAAGAAAAATTGAAAAGGTGGCCTCCAGGTTTTTGCATGAAAGCGAAAAGAGTTTCATAAGTACGTGTATGGATCGGCAAAAAACAACAATTCTTTTATGGTGCGCAAAAGAAGCAATATATAAATGTTCAGAAATACAGGGGATAGACTTTAGCAAAGAAATTATAATTTCACCTTTTTCCGCCGAACAAGGCACAGCATTCACAGGCAGGACGGTTTGCGGGGGCAAAAGCATCTTTTACCGATTGAAATATTTCGATTTTAAAAACAATCTGGTTGTGTTTTGTGTTGAAAAAGAAATTGGGACAAACTGACGGATATGAAAAAAGCAGAAAACCACATACTCATTATTTTCGGTGCATCGGGCGATCTTACCAAACGAAAGTTATTGCCTGCACTATACCAACTCTTTAAAGGCAAACTCCTTCCCGAAAGGTTCTTGATCCTGGGGGCATCGCGAACAGGACTCACTGATGACGGTTTCAGGGACAGGGCTGATGAGTTCCTCCCTAAGGAAAACGATGTTGAAAAATTCAAAAAAATATTATTCTATCAGCCAGTTTCACCTTCGGAAGAAAAAGATTATAACAAACTAAAAGAACGGCTTGCCATATTGGTGAAACAACATAAAACAGAGCCTAACTATATTTTTTATTTATCAACCCCGCCTTCGCTTTACGATGTTATCCCACAACACCTTTCGGGAGCAGGGTTAAGTAAATCAGACAAATATTTCAGGCGTTTAATTGTAGAAAAACCATTTGGCAAAGACTTAGAATCAGCTAAAAAGCTAAATATCAGCCTACTGAACTATTTCAACGAAGAACAGATATACAGGATCGACCACTACCTCGGAAAAGAAACCGTACAGAATATGTTAGTTACACGTTTCTCGAACGGGATATTTGAACCATTGTGGAACCACAACTATATAGAAAGGGTTGAAATCACTTCTGCTGAAAACATTGGGGTTGAAGGCAGAGGAGGTTATTACGATCATTCGGGAGCTTTACGGGATATGCTACAAAACCACCTTCTGCAACTGGTAGGTTTTGTTGCCATGGAACCACCTGTTGTTGTTGATGCAAATGCCATAAGGAATGAAATACTGAAAGTTTTTCAGTCGTTGAGGCCGATCCCCGGCAAAAAGGTGCAGGAATATGCAATACGGGGGCAGTACACAGAATCGGCAATAAAAGGGCAAAAAATACTGGGGTACCGCAACGAACCGGGAATCCCCCCTATTTCCAGGACAGAAACCTTTGTTGCCATAAAATTTTTTATTGACAACTGGAGATGGGCTGGAGTACCTTTTTATATCCGAACGGGGAAAAGGTTGCCGACCTGCGTCACCGAAATTGTAATCCATTTTAAAAGCGTGCCGCACCACCTGTTTGCCGCTCCCCAGTCTCCTTGGGGCAACAATAACCAATTGATCATACGCATTCAGCCCGATGAGGGTATTTTGCTAAAATTTGGCATGAAAACACCGGGCGCAGGGTTCGATGTACAGACTGTGAACATGGATTTTCACTATTCGGGATTGGGCAACTCACTGCTCCCATCGGCTTACGAACGTTTGTTGCTCGACTGTATGCAGGGCGATGCCACTTTGTATGCCCGGGGCGATGCAGTTGAGGAGGCATGGAAATTTGTCCAGCCAATCATCAATGCATGGGAAACAAACCCTGAAATACCTATTTATGGTTACCCGGCAGGGACCTGGGGACCTGAATATTCAGAAAAACTGATAACAGACGGAGACTGGAGGTATCCATGTAAAAACCTTACAAACGAAGGGCAATATTGCGAACTGTAATTCAAGATTTTTTACTTAACTTTATAAAATCAAACGAATTACAATGACATCTGCACCCGAAGTAATAATATCATCGAACCCTAAAAGGGTTTGCAAGGCTGTTGCAAAAAAAATTTTACAGCTTACACAGGGATCTTCCCAGGCGAGGTTCGACATTGCCCTTTCGGGGGGAAGCACGCCAAAAAAATTGTTTAAGGTATTAGCTTCCGGTTTTGCCGAAAAAATCCCATGGGAACGCATACACTTTTGGTGGGGCGATGAGCGTTGTGTCCCCCCAAGCTCTGAACACAGTAATTTCAAACAGGCAAATGATTTTTTGTTCTCTCAAGTATCAATCCCCCCAACAAACATTCACCGTATTAAAGGAGAGTGCATCCCGGAAAAAGAAGCTTTACGTTATGCGGGCGAAATACAGGAAAGCTTAAATCACAGGGGCGATGCACCTGTTTTTGACATAATAATTTTAGGCTTGGGGGAAGACGGGCACACCGCTTCTATTTTCCCTGATCGGCTGGGGCTCTTGAGCGATAAAAGTATTTGCAAAGTTAGCCGGCACCCTTTAACAGGGCAGGAAAGGATTACGTTGACAGGAAAGGTATTGAACAATGCCAACCAGGTTTATTTTTTGGTTATCGGTGCAAGCAAAGCCTTGCGGATTTCTGAGATAATGAACGATGATGAGGCAGCCAAACTGCTTCCTGCATATCACATCTCCCCTGAAAATGGTTCGCTTATATGGTTTTTGGACGATGAAGCTGCATCGGGGGTTTACTGACCATTAACCTAAAACTTATAAGACAAACCTATCCCAAACATTTCCATGAACTGGACACGCGGACCGGATTCGTCAACAACACCATCGCTGTCGTTATCAATTTGGATATCAACATCATCGTCATAAATAAGCTGGGACACAAGGTTTGCCGATAGGTATTCATTGATCTTCATATTGACCGTAACCTTCCAATCAACATCTATATTCTGGGGATTGTCAAAGTAATTGGAAAACAAATCTATTTTGGTTTGAATATCAACATTTTTAACTAGCTGGGACTTCCCTTCAAATTTCACGAAAGCACCAAGTTCACTGCGTACCTTCTCACCAACGCCGACCCCGAAAGATCCGGCATCAGAAAGGACATCATCGGCAACAAAAGTAAATTTCCCCGTTAATGGCGAAATAAACAGCGAAAGTTTATCCGTTTTATAATCCATCCCCAGGGCAAGGTTTAAATACCCGGGAGCCATAAACTTTGATATGGCATCATCGGTATTAGGATAGTTGTAGCCCGGGGCAAATTGCGATTTAAAATTGAGCAGCCCTGAATAATTCCACCTTGGGGTGGCAGCAATGCCCAATTTCGACGAAAAGTCAATCTTATCGTCAGATTTTACCACCACCTCGCCTTTTTCTTTTAAAAAGCCATAGCTTAAATCAATAGAGTTGTCCCAACTCAACTTGTCTTTTTTGTAATTGGCAAATGTATTTGCCATAAAAATACACGAAGCCGAACTTTTCCCCCCAGCTACCCAGTTGGTTAACGAAACCTGCGAAAAATTAAACGTCAGGACGCCTCCGGTTTTCCATAATTTTGTTGTATCTAAAACAGTTTGTGCCGACAAAACAGAGGGGACAAGGAATAAAAAAACTAAAACCTTTTTCATTGATTATGATTGAATTAAATAATAAACAATTTAAAGATTTTGATTATAATTTGCAATAGTGCCAGGGGCAAAGGTTTGGGGGCGAAAAGCGCAAGGGTGGGTTGCCATAACAATATTTTTTTCATAAATTGTACAAAAACAGGATTTTTATCAATTTATAACTATAACATTATGAAAAAATTAGTTGCTGAATTTATCGGGACATCATGGTTGGTACTGGGAGGCTGCGGGAGTGCTGTCCTGGCTGCCGGTTACCCGGGATTGGGGATTGGTTTTGCAGGCGTTGCCATTGCCTTTGGGTTAACCGTTTTAACAATGGTTTATGCCATCGGGCATATTTCGGGCTGCCACTTAAACCCCGCTGTTTCCATCGGACTATGTATTGGGGGGAGGTTCGACAAAAAAGATCTGCTGCCGTACATTATAGCCCAGGTTTTGGGAGGTATTGCCGGTGCCGCAATCCTGTATGTTATCGTAAAAGGCACACCAGGGATGGAAACAGGAAGCTTTGCAGCTAACGGTTTTGGCGAACATTCGCCAGGTGGTTACGGTATGCTTTCGGCATTGGTTGCCGAAATAGTGATGACCTTTATGTTCCTGGTTGTTATATTGGGGGCAACACATCCAAAAGCTCCCAAAGGCTTTGCCGGGATTGCCATCGGCCTATCGTTAACACTTATCCACCTTATTTCTATCCCTGTAACCAATACATCGGTAAACCCCGCAAGAAGCACCAGCCAGGCACTTTTTGTTGGCGACTGGGCTTTGGGGCAACTGTGGCTATTCTGGGCCGCTCCAATTATCGGGGCTGTTATTGCCGGACTTGTTTACAGGGTACTGGCTCCTGAAAAAGAGTAAAAGGGCACAAAAAATAGCGTTTTAGTGATATATGTGTAATCCCTTTGGGTGCTTTCTGCTGCCAATAAAAACTGTTGCTTGTGCTGTGCATACAATTCAATAAAATCCCCCTTTTTTGTTTTACATTTGCTGGCACATTAATTATCTATAGAAAAAATGGAAGACAGGGCACTTGACGGGAAACAAAGAAAAAATATCCATATTGGGGATGAAGTCGAAATTGTGCAAAAACACCACCAACGTACCGGTGAACTTACCAATGGTTTTGTTAAACGGATTTTAACCAATTCGGCAAACCACCCTCATGGCATAAAAGTCATGCTTGAAACCGGCGAGGTCGGGCGTGTGAAAAGTATCGTCCCCGAAGATTAGTTTAAAATATTGCACAAATAAATTTCTGTTAACAAATCAATTATCTTTTCACCTTTCCCAGGTTATATTACTTTTAATCTGATTTTATTTTTACGTTTGCAGCCTTTTCGGGAAACATAAAAATATTGGTTATGATAACAGTTGCAAATCTAAAAATCCAGTTTGGGAAACGTATATTATTCCAGGATGTGAACATGAAGTTTACATCGGGGAATTGCTACGGGGTTATTGGGGCCAACGGAGCAGGGAAATCAACCTTTCTGAAAGCCATATCGGGTGAAATTGATGCAACTACGGGCAACATATCGCCCGGGCCGGGCGAACGCCTTTCTGTTTTGAGCCAGGATCACTTTGCATTTGACGGGTTTACCGTACTGGACACCGTTTTGAAAGGCCACACCCAAATGTGGGAAGTGATGCAGGAAAAAAATGCACTGTACAGCAAACCCGATTTCTCTGAAGAAGACGGGATAAAAGCGGCCGAACTTGAAGAAATGTTTGGGAACATGGGAGGTTGGAATGCAGAAAGCGATGCCGCAACATTATTGAGCAACCTGGGGATAAAAGAAGAGTTTCATCATACCTTGATGAAAGACATGGACGGAAAACAAAAAGTAAGGGTGCTGCTGGCACAGGCACTTTTTGGCAACCCCGACAATTTACTGCTCGATGAGCCAACAAACGACCTCGACCTGGAAACGGTGCAATGGCTTGAAAATTACCTGTCGAATTATGAAAATACGGTACTTGTTGTTTCCCACGACCGGCACTTTCTTGATACTATCAGCACGCACACGGTCGATATCGATTACGGAAAAATTAAATTATTTGCAGGGAACTATAGTTTCTGGTATGAAAGCAGCCAGTTGGCATTAAGGCAACAAAAACTTCAAAACAAAAAAGCGGAAGAGAAAAAGAAAGAACTCACCGAATTTATTGCGCGTTTCAGCGCAAACGTAGCCAAATCTAAACAAACCACCAGCCGCAAAAAAATGCTTGAAAAATTAAATATAGAAGACATTGAACCTTCAACACGCAGATACCCGGGGATTATTTTCAAACCCGACAGGGCCGTAGGGGATCAAATACTGGAAGTTAACGGGTTAAGTGCCAGTGTTGAGGGGAAACTTCTTTTTAAAGATATTGACTTTAAGGCAGAAAAAGATGAAAAGATAATCTTCCTGTCAAAAGACACACGTGCAATGACCGCCCTTTTTGAAATTATAACAGGGAAAAAGGAAGCGGTTTCCGGCACATACAGATGGGGGCAAACCATTACAACAGCCTACCTCCCGCTTGACAATTCAGGATATTTCAATAGCGGGCTGACGTTGTTCGACTGGTTGTGCCAGTACACCAACGACACAACAGAAGTGTTCATACGCGGGCAACTCGGGAAAATGCTTTTTGCCGGCGAAGAGATTTATAAAAAAGTGAACGTTCTTTCCGGAGGGGAAAAAATGCGGTGTATTATTGCTAAAATGATGCTTTCCGGAGCCAATACATTAATTTTAGATACGCCCACCAACCACCTTGACCTGGAATCAATACAGGCTTTCAACAACAACCTGACAAACTACCAGGGAAACATTTTTATGTCATCGCATGACCACGAATTTATCCAAACCGTTTGTAACAGGGTTATTGAATTAACCCCCAACGGGATTATTGACAAACTGATGGATTACGATGATTATATTTCCGATGACAAAATACAGGAGCTACGGCAAAAAATGTATGAATAAATTTTTTGCAAAATTTTTATTTGCCCACTTATCTTATGGCGCCGCGTAGAGAAAAGCGTTATATTTTTTGTTTTTTTTACTTTTGGCTTGTTGCCCCCTACCCTACTCCCGGTTACTATAAAACCGTTCAAGGATAGACCCATCGTTGGCTTCTTTCGAAAGCGACTCTATGGTGTTTTTAGGCACATCATAAACATCTAGCACAATCAGCCCGTCAAGGCAATTGTTGAATTTCGGATCCACATTAAAGCCTATGATTTTTGAATTCAGTTTGATATATTTCTTTAAAAGCACAGGCAAACCTGAATTTAACTCATCCAAATCACCAATAGCCCTGTCGAGCCGGTTTATGTCCCTCTCCATATTGTCCATAAGGATATTGATGTCGGGATTATCGCTTTTGAACTTGTACCCGTTACGAGGCCTTATGTGTTTCGCCATTTCACGATCCAGGTGGTTCGACATGATAAACTTGATAATAAGGTCTTTAGATATTTTAGAGTAATTGTTGCTGATGCTCACCGGCCCGATCAAATAACGGTATTCCGGGTTTTTCAACAGGAAGTAAAGTATTCCTTTCCACAACAAAAACAGCGGCATGGGTTTTCGCTGGTACTCTTTAATTACGAACGAACGACCTAGTTCCAGGCTTTCGCTCAATATTGACTTAAATTCATCGTTTATGCGGAAAAGTGTCTGTAGGTAAAACCCACGTTTGCCATACTGGCTTAGGATGTCTTTCCCCAAACCAATCCGGTAAGCTCCCACCAGGCGTTGTTCATTGTCGTCCCATATAAACATCTGGTTGTAGTACAAATCAAACTCATCTATATCGATACCTTGGTTTGTCCCCTCTCCAACTTCACGAAAAGTAATCTCACGGAGCCGCCCAATCTCGTTCAATATGTTCGGGATCTCTTTAGATGGCGCGCAATATGCAGTATAATTCTTCAGGTTAAACAGGGTATAATCCTGTTTAATCTTTTGGAGTTCTTTCAGAATTTTATCCTGCGGCACTGGCTCGATAATAGCTTCAGGCTTGGGGTGTGGCTTTAATGAATAATAAAAAAAACGTTTTACTTCTATGTCCGATTCCATGCTGTAGGTTTTTGCACGCACAAAACGCCCAAACTGGTAAACATCGCTAAAACGCTCCTGCTCTTCAACTTTTATCGGGTTGCCAATCCTTATTTTTATGTTTTTGTGTTTTTTGCTCAACAACTCGGAGGGAAGCCTAACCTGCCGGAGCGAAGGATGTATTTTTGCCAGCATATGAAAAAGCCTGCTGTTGGTCCCCTGGAAAAGGACAGGGATTACGGGGACCCTTGCTTTTTTTACAAACTTGACCACAGGGAATTGCCACACCCGGTCGGTGGCACTGTCGAAATTCCCGTATGTACTGACATCAACGGCAGGGAATAAACATAAAACCCCTCCTGAGTCCCTCAAATGCGAAACTGCTTCTTTTAGCCCGGCAAAATTATTTCCAGAACCATCTTTCTCAAAAGGGTTGTCGGCAATGAAATAATCGGAAACTGGCTCTATTTTTTTTAACAGGAAGTTGGCCATAACTTTAACATCGCCCCGTACCATCGACAAATACTTTATCAGCAGCAAACCGTCGAGCCCGCCAAACGGATGGTTAGAAACGATTATTACCGGGCCCGTTGGGGGTATCCTTTTTAACTCCTGTTCATCGAACTCAATATTAAATTCGAAACTGTTAATAACTTCATCTATAAAATCAAGGCCATGTTTCTCGGCTATCTGGCTGTAGATTTTGTTCAACTTGTTAAAACGGAGGATATACATCAAAAATTTGGCAAAATATTCACCTCCGGGCAAAGCAAATGCAGGACGGGCTTTAAAAATGTCCTTAGGTTTTAATAATTCCATTTATATCTGCATTACGGGTAAAATAACCAATTGAAATTATAGTACAAAAATATAATGTTTTTTCAATTTTTGTTTTTTTAAGCGTAAAACATTCAATCCAAAAACTTAATCCGTAACCGCCAAAATTACATTGCCATTTCAACACAGTATTTTTGGGCGAGAAAACACGGGGGCACCGCAAGGGTTGTCAGATATTTTGCAAATATGCCTGCCATTATATTTTGACACATCAGTTTTTGGGGGTATTTTTGAAAACCGTTATTTTAAGGCATGGATATAATTAAATCAAGATGCGACCAATGGTTGCCCACATCGAAAAAAGAGGTAAAACAACTGGGCTGGGAAGAAATCGATGTAATACTCTTTACTGCCGATGCATACATAGATCATCCCTCGTTTGGGGCAGCGGTAATAGGGCGGGTGCTGGAAGCCGAAGGTTTGCGGGTTGCCATTGTCCCCCAACCTAATTGGAAAGACGACTTGCGCGATTTCAAGAAAATGGGGCGGCCGCAACTATTTTTTGCCATCTCTGGCGGAAATATGGACTCGATGGTAAACCACTACACAGCAGGGAAACGGAAACGCAATAACGATGCCTATACCCCTGGCGGTAAATCTGGTTACCGCCCTGATTATGCCACAATCGTTTATTCCAATATTCTCAAAAAGCTTTATCCCGATGTCCCGCTGATAATAGGCGGCATAGAGGCTTCACTGAGGAGGTTGACCCATTACGATTACTGGTCGGACAAACTAATGCCTTCGATACTGGTGGATTCAAAAGCCGACATGCTTTTTTATGGCATGGGGGAAAAATCTATTGTAGAGTTTACCCGCTTGGTAAAAAGGGGTATCCCTGTGGGGAGGCTTACAACAATTCCCCAAACTGCATTTTTGGTTAAAGCAGGGGAAGGATATGCCACAAAGAAAACTTGGGGCGAACTGGAACTGGCCTCGCACGAAGATTGCCTTGCCGACAGGAAAATTTTTGCCCGGAACTTTATGCACATAGAAGAAGAATCGAATAAAATAGAGGCAAAAAAACTGGTGCAGGTAGTGGGCAACCAGAAAATTATCATAAACCCCCCTTGCCCGGCATTAAAAGAAAAAGAAATCGACCGGATTTACGATCTGCCCTACACCCGCCTCCCCCACCCACGTTACAACAACAAGGGCACAATCCCTGCTTACGAAATGATCAGGCACTCGGTAAACATCCACCGCGGTTGTTTTGGCGGATGCGCATTTTGTACCATATCTGCCCACCAAGGGAAACAGATTGCCAGCCGCTCGGAAAAATCGGTACTAAAAGAAGTGGAAAAAATAACCCAAATGCCCGATTTTAAAGGTTATATCTCTGATTTGGGCGGACCATCGGCAAATATGTATAAAATGAAAGGTGAAAATGAGGATATTTGCCGGAAATGCAAACGGCCGTCATGTATTTTTCCAGGCATTTGCAAAAACCTCGACATAAGCCACAAGCCCATGACTGATTTGTACAAAAAAGTACGGCAAAACCCCAAAATAAAAAAGGCGTTTGTGGGAAGCGGGATACGTTATGACATGATATTGGAAAAAACAGAAAATGAGGGGACAGGGAAAATCAACCAGCAATATTTGCGCGAACTGGTAAAACACCACGTTTCGGGAAGGTTAAAAGTAGCACCTGAACATTCATCAGGCGAAGTGTTGAGGCTTATGCGAAAACCTCCGTTCAATCTTTTTGAGGAACTAAACGATATTTTCAATAAAATAAATAAGGAAGAAAAACTCAACCAGCAATTGGTGCCATATTTTATTTCGGGGCATCCGGGAAGCTGCCCGGAAGACATGGCCGATCTTGCAATACGGACAAAAAGAATGAATTTTAGGCTTGAACAGGTGCAAGACTTTACGCCAACACCAATGACACTGTCAACGGTGATTTATTATTCAGGTTACCACCCATATACCATGGAAAAGATATACACTGCCAAAGGCAGGCACGACAAAGAAAACCAACGTCAATTCTTCTTCTGGTACAAAAATGAGTTCAAAAAACCGATAAAAAAAGAACTGGAGAAAAGGGGGAGAAAAGACCTCATAAAGAAACTGTTTGAAAAATAATGCCTTCCCAAAAAAATTTTGTTGTATCTTGAAATAAAATTCAAAAAAAATCAAAATGAAACTATTTAAATATCTTTCGGTGGCAATTATCTTTATTTTTACGGCCTGTGCCGAACTGGCGCAGATTGCACAACAAACCCTCGAAGGGGGAAACTCTTTAACACAATCGGAAATAGCTGCGGGGCTGAAAGAGGCACTTGTGGTTGGCACCAATAATTCAGTTGATATTTTGGGGGTTGCCGATGGGTATTACAAAGACCAGATGGTGAAAATACTGTTGCCCCCGGAAGCCGATGTGATAGTGGACAATATAAGTAAAATCCCTGGAGGGGAAAAGCTGGTTGAAAATGCCATACTGGGCATAAACCGTGCTGCCGAAGATGCTGTTTCGGAAGCAAGCCCTATTTTTGCCAATAGCATAAAAAGCATGACTATTACCGATGCATTAGGCATCCTTCAGGGCGGAGACAATGCTGCCACACAATATCTGAACAAAACCACCTACGACCAGCTTTTTGAATTATACCAGCCAAAAATTAAAGCATCGGTCGAGAAAAAACTGGCAGGTAACATATCTACGGCACAGAACTGGGATTTACTTACAGGTAAATGGAACGATGTGGCAAATTCGGCAATAGGCAAAATTGCAGGCTTTGAACCAGTTGAGACCGAACTCGACAAATACCTTACCCAAAAAGCGCTCGATGGCCTTTTCCTGAAAATAGGACAGCAAGAGAAACTTATCCGCGAAGACCCTGCCGCACGTGTTACCGATATTTTAAAACGGGTTTTTGGAGACAAGTAATATCGTATATCGTTGGCAGCTTACTGCTTGCAGTTGGAGGGGCGGACTACGTTATTTAGGCATGGACACAATACCGCCCATAACCCACAACTTCAGGCTTTTGCCTTTTTTTAACTTCTATAACATGTTTCATTGACCATTCTGTTTTTTATTTTTAACTTCCAATTGTCGAAAATGAATTAATAGTTTCTTTATTCATTCAGGCAAAAAAGGTGTTTAACTCATAAAATTATACTGCCATGCGACTTGAATTTGTGCGAATAGAAGAGGCTAACGACTTGGTGAACCAGCTCATTGAACACCACCCGCAAGCCATTTTTTTGACAAACCACGACTTTAAGGTCAAGTATTTCAACAAGTCGTTCCAAAAGTTGACAAAAAGCGACAAAGGGGATATCCTCGACCACGAATTTTGCGAAATAATCGGATGCACGGAAAGGGGCAGCAAAATTACCGGCGATGACAAATTTTGCAAGAAATGCCAAATGCGGGAATTGCTGTCGGGGGGGAACCTTTCTGGGTTGTCGTTGGTCCGTGGTTTTTACATCAACAACAAAATAGTAACTAAACACCTGCACATCGACACGCACCGGGTGGTTATGCACGGGCAAAAATACAGTCTGGTAGTGATTGACGACCGGACACAAAAACATTAAGTTGATTTATTATCTTTGCGCCTTAAAACAAAGGCAATGCAAAGAATTTATCCCGAAAATTTTGAGATAAAAATAGGTTTCGGCCATATCCGCGAGATGCTAAACAACAAATGTTTGAGCGAAATGGGGAGCGAATGGGTCGGACAGATGGATTTCCATGACAATTTTGATATAATCCAAAACCAACTCGGCGAGGTTGATGAGTTTTGCCGTATTGTGCGGGAGTTCGACAATTTCCCGGCCAGCCATTTCTATAATTTACGCAGTGCCCTAAAAAAAATAACAATCGAAGGGCGTTTCATGGAAACCTCTGAACTGTTCGACTTAAAACGCTCGCTGGAATCGGTGAGGGCAATAGTTTTCTTTTTCAACAAACAAGAAGAGGGAATTTTCCCCTTGCTGAAAAATAAAACCGCCAATGTGCAGGTATTCCCGTATATTTACGATCGTATTGACAGCATAATCAATAAATTTGGCAAAATCCGCGACAATGCCTCGCCCGGACTGGCGCAAATAAGGAAAGACATTGTTTCCAGGCAGTCGAACATGTCAAAACGCTTACATGCTATTTTAAAACAAGCACAAAAAGACGGGCTTGTAGACGACGAAGCCACAATTTCAATACGCGATGGGCGGGCTGTAATACCTGTTTCTTCTTCAAATAAACGAAAATTACAGGGGATTGTTTACGATGAGTCGGGCACAGGGAAAACTTCGTATGTTGAGCCCAACGAGATTGTTGAAATGAACAACGAAATCCGCGAGCTGGAGTATGCCGAGCGGAGGGAGATAGTAAAAATACTTACCGACTTTTCCAACGATATCCGCCCGTACCTGGACGAACTTTTTTTCTCTTACGATTTTTTGGGAGAAATAGACTTTATACGTGCAAAAGCATTGTTGGCAGTTGAATTTGATGCCATAAAACCTGAAATATCGGACAGTCCTGTTGTTTTATGGTACGAAGCCGTACACCCGCTTCTTCAAAAAACGCTAAAAAAAGAAAAACGCAAAATTGTACCGTTAAACATCCAGCTAACAGGAGAAAAACATATCCTACTTATCTCTGGCCCTAATGCCGGGGGGAAATCGGTGTGCCTAAAAACTGTAGGGCTGTTGCAATACATGCTTCAGTGCGGTCTTTTGATCCCAATCAGCGAAAGAAGCAAAGCCGGGATTTTCAGCCGTCTTTTTATCGACATCGGCGATGAACAATCAATGGAGAACGACCTTAGCACATACAGCTCACACCTGTTGAACATGAAGCATTTTATTAAGTTCAGCGATGAACGGACCCTCATATTAATCGATGAATTTGGCACAGGGACAGAACCGATGCTGGGAGGTGCGGTTGCAGAGGCTGTTTTGGATCAGCTCAACCAATTACGGGCATTTGGCGTAATTACCACACACTACACAAACCTGAAACATTTTGCTTCGTCGGCAGAGGGGGTTGAAAACGGGGCAATGCTGTACGACTCTCAAAACATGAACCCGCTGTTTCAACTGGAAATAGGGAAGCCCGGAAGCTCGTTTGCTTTTGAGATTGCCAGGAAAATAGGGCTGCCAGAAGAGATCCTTGAAAAAGCTACAGAAAAAGTAGGGAAAAAACATATAGATTTTGACCGTAACCTGCGACAAATCAACCGCGACAAACGTTACTGGGAAACCAAACGCAAAAAAATAAGGCAGGTAGAAAAATCCCTTGACGAAATGGCTGCCAACTACGAAACAGAGTTGCAGGAAACAAAAAAGCTCCGTAAAGAAGTGCTGGCAAAAGCCAAAGAAGAAGCCGACACCATGCTGTCGGGCGTAAACAAAAAAATTGAAAATACCATAAGCGAAATTAGGAAGAACCAGGCAGAAAAGGAACGTACAAAAAAAGCACGGGAAGAACTGGAGCTCCTAAAAAAACAAGTGGAACGCAAAAGCGGGAGCAACGACAAATCTATACAAGAAAAAATTGACAAACTGAAGCAGCGGGAAGAAAAACGTAACAAACAGCGGCCAAATGGGGCAAAAAATCCGCTTCCCATAAAAGAACAGGAAGGAAACATTGGGCTAAAACCTGGCGACAAAGTAAGGATCAAAGGGCAGGAAACGGTTGGAGATCTTATTGAACTAAACGAAAAAAATGCGGTGGTAGCTTTCGGGCAACTGATTACCACCCTGCCACGCAAAAAGGTTGAACGCATAAGCAACAACGAAGCAAAAAAGATAGAGAAAAATAAAAAGCCGGGGAACTCTTTGCTCACACCAAATTTCTCTCAGCGCCGCCTTACGTTCAAGCCCGAAATAGACATCCGCGGCCAACGGGTAGAAGAAGCAATTTCTAAAATCCAAGGATTTGTTGACGAAGCCATTATGTTTGAAGTGGGGCAATTGCGTATCCTTCACGGGAAAGGGCATGGTATATTAAAATCCACCATCCGCGATTACCTGCGTGCCGAACCCATGGTACGCAGCTACAAAGACGAACATGTTGACTTTGGCGGCGCGGGCATTACTGTCGTTAATCTGGCGTTATAATCATTATTATACGGTCTGCCAACGCGTAGTCGACTGGTAATTTTTCAAATATTCATCAACGTCTCTTTCGTCCTTTACGTCAGCAATATCTACACCCTTCCCGCCACCATGACAAAAGTCAGTTTTCCTTCCAATAAAGAAAAATTTCTTTAATAACTTGTGGGCATTCCCCGTAATACCAATTTCTTTTTTCATGATCCCCTTGTTTTGATTTACTTATCCGAATCGTTTAGCCGCCTTAACAAAACGGCAGCATAAGAACTCATTGATGTGCTCTGGATAATTATGTCATCGGGCAAATGCAAAATTGCCGATGTGAAATTCCATATTGCCTTAACGCCACAGTTTACCAAATCTTCTGCCACATCCTGGGCAACACTGTTTGGCGTGGTAAGTATCCCTATTTTCACATCCAGGCGGTTTGCAAGGCTGAACAGCTTATTGTATTCCAGGATATGGATGCCCCCTACATGCGTGCCTACCTTTTTTTCGTCCACATCAAAAGCAGCAATAATCTTCAGCCCAAGCGACTGGTGCTCCTGGTATGCCATTAAAGCCGAGCCTAAATTCCCGGCCCCGACTATAAAAGCCTCATTTGTGCGGTTAAAACCCAAATAATCCTCAAGGGTATGGATCAACTCATAGGTATTGTAGCCCACCCTTGGCTTGCCTTTAATGCCGGTAACAGCCAAATCTTTGACCACTTGGGTGGGGTCGCATTTTAAATCCCTCCCTATCATAGGGGCAGAGATATTTATTTGACCCTGTTCCTTGATCCTGTCGAGGTAATACAAATAAACGGGCAACCTTTTAAGTGTAGGTTCCGGAACCCTTTGATGCTTTTTGTATCCCCCTGTTTTATCCATCTTTTGCTTACTGTATGAATTCTTGCTATCAAATATAGCAAACAATAATATAGAGAAATAATTCTTTATTTATTTTCGTTTGATTTTTAACAAAAAATTAAAATACAAAACAAAAATTTGCAGTACAAACCCAAAAAAGACAAAACATTTCTATTAATAAGATGAAAACAGGACGGATAAATGGACAATCCTAGGGCTTTCCAGGCACTGTTAGTCCCTCCCCCTGAAAAGGTGGACAAAACCGTTTGTCCTTCTGGTTGTGCCGTCACGGCCACGCCCTTCAACGAAGTAGTAGTAAACACCCGGGCTGGCATACCGCCCCCCAATTTTACCGTCCCAAACCGATTCTGCATATGTGTCCTCAAACCCCTGGATATTGCTTTTGCTCCAATAATGGATCTTTTTCCCCCAACGGTTAAATATCGAGATCTTTATATTCATCATCGACCAGAACTTTACTATAAATTCATCATTGGTGCCATCTCCATTGGGAGTAAAAACATTAGGCGCAGAAATAAAAGAAGAGTCAACAGATATATAATCGTCCAGGTAAGCCGTGTCGGTACAGGTCAGGGTGTCGTTTACATAATGTTTCGAGACTAATTTCACCATATATGTACCAGAACTTTCATAAGTATATACAAGGTTGTCGTCATATATATTCAACATTATACTGTCAATCTCCTCCTGCGATTTTTCGGCTTCCTCTTTTATTTCGTTCAGGTCGCGGAAAAGGGACCATTCATAACTTCCCTCATCCCCATTCTCTGAATTATTGGTAAAAGTTACGTCCAGCGGAGCCTCCCCTTCCATAGGATCTGCCTCGAAAGCGGCTTTTGTAACAATTGATTCATAGGTAACACTAACCGTCTCTTCGCAACCAAAACGGTCGTATACGCGCAATGTATAATCGGTATTTGAGCTGGGCGGATCAAAAACCTGCGGGCTTTGGACCCTGGCAACAATATCGTCACCGTCTTTCCACTGAACATTTATGTCCCTAGGTTCGCTTAGCGAAGTATTATCTGCCAAATCGTAATAATTTATTTCCGAATAAGACAAAGAGCCGTTCAGAATAAACGATTCACAATTTGATTCAGAAACCGAAGCTTCAGCAATAATCCATGTGTTAAAAACCCATGCGCGGTAAACTTCAACAGTACCGCCCTGCGTTACCGTTGCCCTGTAGCAACCATCGGCAAGCCCCGATATCGAAGACGTAGTGCCTAATGAACTTTCGGAAAAGTAAAAATCGAACGAAGCAGTAAAGTTGTTATACATTTCCCACAAAAAAGTTTTTGTGCCTGAAAGCCCTGTCGAAACTTTCAGTTCCCCAACAGGTACCCCCTCTTTTTCGGCACAAAAAACAAAAATACTGTCAGTCCCCGGAAAAGACGCATAACTGGTTTCTGCTGATCCGGCAGCACCCGGCGCCGAAACCTGGGCATACATAATATCAACAATAAAAAAAAACAGTATGAAACTTACAACACCAATATAACTTCGTCTCTTCATTTTTACGGAAAACTTTAAGCTACAATATTAACGTATAATTTTTATTTAATTGTCCGTTGGCAGGGAAAAATAGTATGGCACGGCTAAATTCCCTTAAAGTACAGTAAATTTGTTGATAAAAGTATTACATATTTACGGGGAAAGAACTGGACATCCCTTACTTTTGTCCATTGAAACAGAAAACTATTTTGAATTGTGTCCGATTACTTAAATGATTTAAATAAGGTACAGCGGGAGGCTGTTTTAAGTTCCGAAGGGCCGGCACTGGTAATTGCGGGTGCAGGCTCGGGGAAAACGCGTGTGCTAACTTACCGCATTGCGCATTTGTTAAAACAAGGGGCAAGGCCATCGACCATATTGGCCCTTACTTTTACAAACAAGGCAGCGCGCGAAATGAAAGACAGGATTGCAAAAGTTGTGGGGGGAAATGCTGCCCGTTATCTTTGGATGGGGACTTTCCACTCCATTTTTTCACGCATTTTACGGACAGAACACGAAACAATTGGTTTTCCATCCAACTTCACAATTTACGACAGTGCAGACAGCAAAAGCCTCATCAAAACAATAATTAAGAATTTCCAGCTCGATGACAAAACATACAAACCGGGGGTAGTTGCAGGCCGTATTTCGAGGGCAAAAAACAACCTGATCACTCCCAATGTTTATGCGCAACAAACAGAGGTTAGGCTGGCCGATAAAAACATGAGGATGCCTGCCATTGCCGAGATTTACAAAGAATATGCAAAACGGTGTTTTTTGTCGGGGGCAATGGACTTCGATGATTTACTGCTTAAAACAAACCTGCTTTTCCGCGACCATCCTGAAATGCTGGCCAAATACCAGGACCGTTTTGACTATATATTGGTGGATGAATATCAGGACACCAATTATGCACAATACCTGATTGTAAAGAAACTGGCGGCAAAAAACAACAACATTTGTGTAGTTGGCGACGATGCCCAGAGCATTTATTCGTTCCGTGGCGCAAGGATTGAAAACATACTTAATTTTAAAAAAGATTACCCCGCACACAAAATTTTCAAACTGGAACAGAACTACCGCTCAACACAAACCATTGTAAATGCGGCCAACAGCATTATTGCAAAAAACAAAAAACAAATCCCCAAAACTGTTTTTTCAGAAAAACCACAGGGAAACCCCATAAAAGTGCTTCCTGCCCTGACCGACAACGAAGAAGGTTTTTTGGTGGCACAGGAAATAGCAAGAACACAGTTAAGCGGCCATTATAAAAATTCCGATTATGCCATTTTGTACCGCACCAATGCCCAATCTAGGATTTTTGAGGAAACATTGCGGAAACGTAACATACCATACAAAATATATGGGGGCTTAAGTTTCTACCAGCGAAAAGAAATCAAAGATCTGCTGGCATATTTCAGGATGGCCATAAACCCGGCAGACAATGAAGCCCTAAAACGGATAATCAATTTCCCCGCACGCGGTATTGGAAGCACAACCATGGCAAAACTGGAAACAGTGGCTGCGGACAAAGGGACATCAATATGGAAAATAATTGCCGGGATAAACGAAAGCAACCCTGCCAACCTAAACAAAGGGACTGTCGCTAAAATATCAAATTTCGCCAGGCTTATCATGGATTTTGCAAACCTGGCACAAAACAGCGATGCATTCGAAACCGCACAAACAATTGCAGAAGCGACCGGGATATTAAAAGGTTTATACAACGACAAGTCGCCGGAAGGGTTGAGCCGCTACGAGAACATACAGGAATTACTAAACGGCATACAGGAATTCAGCCTCAATTCCAAAGAAGAAGGGCAACCGGGGAAACTGGAAAATTACCTGGAAGATGTGGCATTGCTCACAGATCAAGACAATGAAAAAGATGAAGACCGTGACAAAGTAACCCTAATGACAGTGCATTCGGCCAAAGGGCTTGAATTTAAGAACGTTTTTGTAGTCGGGATGGAAGAGAACCTTTTCCCATCAGGCCAGTCGGACGAAAAATCGAACCCGGAAGCATTGGAAGAAGAACGCCGTTTGTTTTATGTTGCCCTTACCCGTGCCGAGGAAAATGCATGGTTTTCGTTCGCAACACAAAGGTATCGCTGGGGGAAACTCGATTTTTGCAAAGCAAGCCGTTTCCTGGAAGAAATGGATGAAAAATATCTTGACGGGTTTATACCAGAAACGACAGCAGCCAACCAACAAAACAATCAGCTAAATGCACATCGCCCCGAGAATAGTTTCTTGCAGGGCAACAGGCCAGAACCGCCTGCTCCACCCAAAAACAGGGGCACGCAAAACATTTTCAACAAAAAACTCGTTAACCTTAAAGAGGCAGGCAAGGCACACGAAAAATTTGAGGGGGACGATCCTGCAAAAATTTTTGCAGGCATGCAGGTTAAGCACCAGCGCTTTGGGACTGGCAAAGTTTTAAAAGTAGAAGGGGTGCCGCCTAACCTAAAGGCAACAGTATTTTTCCAAAATGCAGGGCATAAACAACTGTTGCTCAAATTTGCCAAACTAAAAATAATAAGCTGAACCTGGCAACAAAAAAACAATAATAATTGGTAATTGAAAGGAAATCATTAGTTTTGCAACGTTAACCGCCGGTTAGTTATTCGTAATATTATCTGAAAATAAGTTATTTATACCATAAAATTCATCCAATGGATTACAATTCAAAAAGAAAAAAACTTCCTTTGCCGGAATATGGGAGGAATATACAGAACATGGTCGACCACGTGATGACCATAGAAGACAGGGGGGAAAGAAACCGGGCGGCACAAACAGTGATCGATGTAATGGGGAACTTGTATCCTTATTTGCGTGATGTTGCCGAGTTTAAACATAAATTGTGGGACCACCTGGCAATAATGACCGATTTCAAACTGGACATTGATTACCCTTATGAGCCGCCAACACCCGACATACTAACGGAGAAACCCAACAAAGTACCTTACAACCAGCACAATATAAAGTACAAGCACTATGGGATAGTAATGGAAAAAATGATAAAAAAAGTTGAGGATTTTGAGGGGGAAGAGAAAGGCGTGCTTGTAAAACAGTTGGCCAACCACATGAAGAAATCGTTCTTGGCATGGAATAAAGATGCTGTTGAAGACGACAAGATCTTCATGGACATAAAAGAACTTTCAGATGGGAAGATAGAAATGCAGGAAGACACTCAACTGGCAGATATAAAAACACTCATAGGCAAGCCCAAGAAGAAAAAACCGATGAACAAAAAGAAGCATTAAACGCTAAAAAATGTCAACTTTCCGAATCGAAGGTGGTTACAAACTAAATGGCACGATTGAGCCCCAAGGCGCGAAAAATGAGGCCTTACAGGTAATTTGTGCCACACTTCTCACACACCGGGACGTCCATATAAAAAACGTGCCTGAAATAAGGGATGTGCTAAAACTTATTGAGATCCTCGGGAAATTGGGAGTTGAAACAGAACGTACAGGAAAAGGTGATTACCGTTTTAATGCATCTAAAATAAACATTGCTTACTTAAAAACAGGGGAATATGCCAAACAGGCATCCAGCCTGAGGGGGTCGATCATGATAATAGGCCCATTGCTTGCCCGTTTTGGCAAAGGCTTTATCCCGCAGCCTGGCGGCGACAAAATAGGGCGGCGCAGGGTAGACACGCATTTTATCGGCTTCCAAAAACTGGGCGCGAAATTTGAGTTCGATCCCGCCAACCATTGGTACTCGATAGAAGCAAAAAAATTGAAAGGCAATTACATGTTGCTCGAAGAAGCTTCGGTAACAGGAACAGCCAATATACTGATGGCAGCTGTTTTGGCAGAAGGGACAACAACAATTTACAATGCTGCGTGCGAACCATATCTCCAACAACTTTCGAAAATGCTGGTTGCAATGGGGGCAAAAATATCAGGCATTGGCTCTAACCTGCTCACCATAGAAGGCGTTGACGGGCTAAAAGGCTGTTCGCACTGCATTTTGCCCGACATGATCGAAGTAGGGAGCTTTATCGGGCTGGCGGCAATGACAGCCTCTGATATTACCATAAAAAATGTAGGGCTGGGCCACCTGGGGGTAATCCCTGCATCGTTCCGAAGGCTTGGGATAAACGTGGGGCAGGAAAACGACAACCTTGTGGTTAAAGATACAGGGCATTACGAGATAGAATCATACATAGACGGCTCTATAATGACCATTGCAGATGCCCCATGGCCAGGGTTGACACCCGACTTGCTGAGTGTTTTCCTGGTAGTGGCAACGCAGGCAAAAGGAAGTGTACTTATACACCAAAAGATGTTTGAAAGCCGACTGTTTTTTGTTGACAAACTGATCGATATGGGAGCCCAGATTATTTTATGCGACCCTCACAGGGCAACCGTAATCGGGCTGGACAGGAAACATCCGCTACGGGGGACGAACATGACATCGCCCGACATACGCGCCGGGATTGCGCTGCTAATTGCTGCAATGTCGGCAAAAGGGAAAAGCACCATACATAACATAGAACAAATAGACCGCGGCTACGAAAACATCGACATGCGTTTAAATAAACTCGGGGCAAAAATTACCCGGATTTAAACAAAATGGCTTATTATTTTGTTGATTAAGGTTTAATATTTTTATATGAAAAAATTGGCAACATCTTTTATCGCTTTTCTTTTTTGTGCCGGTTTTTCTTTGGCACAAGGACCAAAAACCGGGGTCAACATAGGCAACAAAGTGCCAGAACTAATTGGGGAATCAGTTGATGGCACTACAATAAAGCTCTCGGATACCCGGGGAAAACTGGTTTTACTGAATTTTTGGGCATCATGGTGCGGCTCGTGCCGTAAAGAAAACCCGGCAATAGCTGACGCATACCGGAAATTTAAAGATAAAAAATTTAAAAACGGCAACGGGTTCACTGTATTCAGCGTTTCGCTCGACAGGACAAAGGCAGCCTGGAAATACGCCATTGCCTACGATAAACTTACCTGGCCTTGCCATATCTGTGATTTTAGCAGCTGGCAATCAAAACATGCAGCAATTTACGGTGTAAGCGGCATCCCAACAAATTTCCTGATCGATGGGGACGGGGTTATTGTTGCGCGCAACCTTCGCGGACCGGCACTTAAAGCGGCCCTTATTAAATATGTGAAATAAGGGACAAGGACAATTTTGCATCCCCCCAGTTTAATTATATCGTAAATGGTCCAAATTGTCGCCCTTTAATCAAAAGGGGTGTCAATTTGTCTTTTATATTTGCATGGCAAATTTTTTGATCAACAAGACATCAAAATTAAAAATCGGTAAAATGGCAGAAGAAGTCAAAAAAGAAAAAGAAATGAATGCACCAGAAGAGGCGCAGGAGAAAAATACCACAGAAACAACACCCCCCCCGAAAGAAGAAAAAACGGAAGGGAAAAAGAAGAAACCTAAAAAGGATAAGAAAGATGCCAAAATCGAAGAATTGACATTAAAACTCGATGAAATTTCAGACAAGCACCTGCGGCTACAGGCCGAGTTCGACAACTTCAGGCGCCGTACTATAAAAGAAAAAGCAGATCTGATTAAATCAGGCGGTGAATCTGTACTGGTAAACATACTCCCGGTAATAGACGATTTCGAACGTGCGCTTGGGTCGCTCAAGGACATTGCCGACGACGATGCGGGCAAACAGGGGACCATGCTTATTTACAATAAGTTCAAAGAGTTCCTGAAACAAAACAACGTAAAAGAAATAGAAGCGCAAAACCATGACTTTGATGTGGACGTGCATGAAGCCATAACCAAAATCCCCGCGCCCGACGAAACACTGAAAGGGAAAGTTGTTGATGTAATACAAAAAGGCTATTTGTTGAACGACAAAGTAATCCGGTTTGCCAAAGTAGTGATCGGAGAATAATAATGATGAATTAAAAAATGGCGAAAAGAGATTATTACGAAGTACTGGAGGTTGGCAAAAATGCCACCCCCGAGGAAATAAAAAAAGCATACCGCAAAAAAGCTATCCAATACCACCCTGACAAAAACCCGGGCAATGCCGAAGCTGAAGAAAAATTTAAGGAAGCCGCCGAAGCATACGAGGTGTTGAGCACCCCTGAGAAAAAACAAAGATACGACCAGTTTGGACATGCAGGCATGAGCGGCGCTGCCGGTGGTGGCTTTAGCGGGGGTTTTTCTGATATTGAAGATATATTTTCTTCGTTCGGGGACATTTTTGGCGGGCACTTTGGCGGTTTCGGAGGGTTTGGCGGAAGCAGCCACAGCAGGGGCGGGCGAAGGGTCAGCCGGGGTTCCGACCTAAGGGTAAAGGTAAAACTGGACCTCAGGGAAATTGTTGACGGGGTAGAAAAAAAAATAAAAGTAAAAAAATATGTAGCCTGTAAGCATTGCAACGGCACAGGCGCGAAAAACGGCTCATCCTACTCAACATGCGGCACATGCCGGGGGACAGGACAGGTTACAAGGGTGGCCAACACTTTGCTGGGGCAAATGCAGACCACTTCCTCATGCCCTACATGTAACGGGGAAGGGCGGGTAATTACTGATAAATGTAACTATTGTGCCGGGGAAGGTGTTGTCCGTGAAGAAGAAGTAATAAGCATAAAAATCCCTGCCGGCATTGGTGAAGGGATGCAGCTTAGCGTTACAGGCAAAGGCAATGCGGGGCGCAGGGGAGGCATTAACGGCGACCTACTGGTAATAATTGCCGAAGAGGAACACCCTGAATTGGTAAGGGACGGGAACAACCTTATTTACAACCTTTTTATATCTTTCCCCGACATAACACTGGGCACAACTGCCGAAATACCAACCGTTGAAGGAAAAGTAAAAGTGAAGATTGAGCCGGGAACCCAGCCCGAAAAAATACTAAGGCTAAGGGGGAAAGGAATACCCGACATAAACGGTTACGGCAAAGGCGATTTGCTTGTACGGGTACATATATGGATACCTAAAAAACTGAACGACGAGGAAAGAAGGGCTCTGGAAAAGCTTCAGGACTCCCCCGGGTTCCAGGGAGGGCCTTCTCCTTCCGAAAAAACATTCTTTGAAAAAATGAGGGATATGTTTGAATAAAAACAGGCTGGTGTTAATTTAATTTTGAAAATTTATAGGTGTTTTAAGTGTGAAATTTTCAATAATTTAGTGATATTTGTCACAATTCAGTTACAGAGTTCTTCAACCTATAAATTAACATTGACCAAATGTATAAAATACAAACGTTAAATAAAATTGATGAAGAGGGGCTAAAATTGTTCCCTTTGAGCAATTACGAAATTGCAAGCGAACTTCCGAACCCAGATGCAATTGTATTGCGCAGTTATAAAATGCACGACATGGAACTGCCATCATCGTTGAAAGCTGTTGCACGTGCAGGGGCAGGAGTCAACAACATACCAATCGACAAGTGTACAGAAAAAGGCATTGTGGTATTCAACACCCCGGGAGCGAACGCAAACGGGGTAAAAGAATCAGTAATAGCAGGCCTGTTAATGTTGTCGAGAGATTATATTGGCGCGGCAAACTGGGCAAAAACTTTAATAGGCGAAGGCGATGCGGTACCGGCATTGGTAGAGCAAGGGAAAAATAATTTTGCAGGACAGGAGATCAAAGGGAAAACACTTGCCGTTATCGGCTTGGGGGCAATAGGGGTCCTTGCAGCCAACGCAGCTTCTGCGCTGCGCATGAATGTTGTTGGCTACGATCCGTACATGTCGGTAAAACATGCATTAAAACTCAGCCGCGAAGTGCAAGTAGTTGAAGGGATACAGGTACTACTGCAACAGGCAGATTATATTACAATCAATATACCGCTAACCCCCGAAACCAAAGGATACATTGGCAAAGACAAATTTGCCATGATGAAAGACGGGGTCAAGATACTGAACTTCGCCCGGGGCGGTTTGGTGGACAACAACGACCTAAAAGAAGCACTGGCATCGGGAAAAGTATCGGGGTACATTACCGATTTCCCCGATGAAGAATGCCTTAAAATGGACGGGGTAATCTCAATACCCCACCTCGGCGCGTCAACAAAAGAATCGGAAACCAACTGTGCGATAATGGCAGTCGAACAAATGCGCGATTACCTCGAAAACGGCAATATTAAGAACTCTGTAAACTTCCCACAGGCAGAACTTGAGCGCAACGGGGGCAGCCGTATTTTGATCGCCAACAAAAACATACCCAACATGGTAAGCCAGATTTCAACTGTTTTGGCAACAGAAGGGATCAACATCGACAATATGTTGAACAAGAAAAAAGGCGACATTGCATACAATATCATCGATGTTGCGCAAAAACATGTTGACCGATCCATAAAAACAAAACTTCAAGACATAGAAGGGGTATTTATGGTCCGGGTTATACAAGATTAAAAAATCCTGAAATCGAAAGAGGGGTTCATGCGGATTCCTCTTTTTTATTATTTTTGTCCAATTCCTGGACTTTCTAAGTTAAATTAGAACTAAAAGTACAAACATGACGAAAAGTATTGAAACAAAAGCGGCAGACAACATTCGTATCCTGGCTGCGGCAATGGTAGAAAAAGCAAAATCGGGGCATCCTGGAGGAGCTATGGGAGGAGCTGATTTTATCAACATTTTATATTCTGAATTTTTAAACTACGACCCATCGGACATGGCATGGAGCAACCGTGACCGTTTCTTCCTCGACCCGGGGCATATGTCGCCCATGCTGTATGCATCGCTGTCGTTGGCAGGCTTTTACAGTATGGAAGACTTGGCAAATTTCCGCCAGTGGGAAAGTGTTACGCCCGGGCATCCAGAACTGGATGTGAAAAGGGGGGTAGAAAACACTTCCGGCCCTCTTGGACAAGGGCACACCATGGCAGTGGGCGCTGCCATTGCCGAGCGGTTCCTTGTAGAACGTTTTGGCGAATGGATGGGACATAAAACTTATGCCTTCATTTCAGATGGGGGTGTCCAGGAAGAAATTTCACAGGGCGCAGGAAGGTTGGCTGGTCACCTGGGCTTGAGCAACCTTATAATGTTTTACGACTCAAACGACATCCAGCTTTCTACAAACACCGATGCGGTAACCTGCGAAGACACTGCAAAAAAATATGAAGCCTGGGGGTGGAGCGTTACTACAATAGACGGCAATAACCCAGGGCAAATAAGGGAAGCACTGAAAAACGCCAACGCCGAAAAAGAAAAACCGACCTTAATTATAGGAAAAACCATAATGGGGAAAGGCGCAGTTACCGAAACAGGGGAAAGTTTCGAAAAACAATGCTCAACCCATGGGATGCCACTGACGAACGCTGGCGCATCATTTGCGAAAACCATTGAAAACTTAGGCGGCGATCCCGAAAACCCATTCGTAATCCTCGAAGAGGTAAAAAATACCTATGAGAAAAGAAAGTCGGAACTGATTAAGGCGGCAGCGGCAAAAAAAGCCGAACAGGCCGAATGGGAAGCAGCAAATCCCGGACTGGCAAAAAAATTGGGGGAATTCTTCTCCAGCACTGCCCCCGAATTTGATTTTGCATCGATAGTACAAAAAGACAATGCTGCAACACGGGGCGCATCAAGTGCCATATTGGCAGCATTTGCAGGTAAAATCGAAAACATGGTGGTCGCCTCGGCCGACCTTTCCAACTCCGACAAAACCGATGGGTTCCTTAAAAAAACAACAGCCTTCCAAAAAGGCGATTTCAGCGGTTCGTTCTTGCAGGCAGGCGTAAGCGAACTGACAATGGCATGTGTTGCCAACGGTATGGCACTGCATGGCGGGATAATACCGGTATGCGGGACTTTCTTTGTTTTCTCAGACTACATGAAACCGGCAGTCCGCATGGCAGCCCTTATGGAATTGCCAGTAAAATATGTGTGGACTCACGATGCTTTCCGCGTAGGGGAAGACGGGCCTACACACCAGCCGGTAGAACAGGAAGCACAGATCCGGCTGATGGAAAAGCTGAAAAACCACAAAGGGGAAAACAGCACATTGGTAATCCGCCCGGCCGATGCAAACGAAACCACTGTTGCCTGGAAAATGGCGCTCGAAAACACAACCACTCCTACTGCATTGATCTTGTCGCGCCAGAACATCAACAACCTGCCTGTAGAAGGCGATGCCTACGAATCGGCTTTGAAGGCAGAAAAAGGTGCTTACATCGTCATAAAACCGGAAGGCACGCCCGATATTGTTTTGGTTGCCAGTGGCTCCGAAGTTTCTACTTTGGTAGACGGGGCAAAACTCCTTGCCGAAAAAGACGGGCTTAAAGTACAGGTCGTTTCGGTACCTTCCGAAGGGTTGTTCAGGAACCAAGCGGCAGGATACCAGGAAAGCGTATTGCCAACAGGAACCCCCCGGTTTGGTATGACTGCCGGCCTGCCGGTGACCCTTGCCGGGCTGGTTGGCGAAAACGGCAGTATCTGGGGGCTTGACTCATTCGGTTTCTCTGCACCTTACAAAGTACTTGATGAAAAACTTGGTTTTAACGGTGAAAATGTTTATATTCAAGCAAGAGAATTGTTGGTATGATTTTTTTGTTTTTGTTTTTTTAGTAAGAGTTATCAGGGAGCCGTTCTTTGGGAAAAGAGCGGCTCCCTTTTTTTATCGGGACAAACCTTATTTCCCTTTCCTCCAACGTCGTGTGGCAGTTACCGGGAAAACGCCATGGCTTACCGATTTCACGTCTTCTACCGAATAAAAAGCTTTTGGGTTGGTGGTTTTCACAATCCCTTCCACCTTCTGTATCTCGTTGCGTTTTATAATGCTGTAGATGATGCTCACCGTTTCCGAAGCCCCATACGCCTTATGGTGGGTAATACCGTAACCGGCTTCTTTTAGGTTGGCCAGCAATTCGTTGGCCTCTTTCCTTGTAATAATTTGGATTTTCACAATCCCCATGGCAAGTTTTTCCTCCAGCTTCAACCCGAAATAATTCCCGATGGCATAGCCCAATGCATAGCCCAGGTAACAAGTCCAGTTGTCGAGGTTTTCAAAAATACGGGAAATGGCAAGCAACCAGATCATAATTTCGAAAAAACCAAGGAACGGGGCCCAGAATTTCTGTCCTTTAGAGACCATTACAATCCTCACCGTCCCAATGGTCACATCGCATATACGTGCAAGGAATATTAAAAACGGGAGTACGAAATAGTTAAAAACCGCAGTGTCATAAAAATTTGGTTCCATATTTTGAATGCATAAAAAGTTAAATTACGACAAAAATTGTTCAAAAAACAAACCTCAACAGCTTACACAAAGCACATTTACAATTCCCCCTTCAATTACGCACACTCCCCTGCCCTTTCCTTTGTTTTTAAAATTCAGAAGTAAAATGGAATTGTATATCCTTAAACTCATCCTGTGCCATTTGTAATATAAATGCCGAATCGGCCATAAAAACGTCCCTTCCCAGCTTGTCTTTTGCCATTTTCTGATGTTTCCTTTTTTTGAACTCATCAAGTATTTTAGGGTCGCCCGATTCGATCCAGCATGCTTTGTACATAGAGAGGGGCTCAAAGCGGCATTTTGCGTTGTATTCGTGTTCCAGCCTGTATTGTATTACCTCAAACTGGAGCTGCCCGACCGTGCCGATTATTTTCCGCCCGTTAAACTGGCTGGTAAACAACTGTGCCACCCCTTCGTCCATCAATTGGTCGATGCCTTTTGAAAGTTGTTTTGATTTCATCGGGTCGGCATTTTCAACATAACGGAAGAGTTCGGGAGAAAAACTTGGCAAACCTTTGAAATGTATTTCTTCTCCATCGGTAATCGTGTCGCCGATAATCAAGTTACCGGTATCAGGGACACCTATTATGTCGCCGGGGAAAGCTTCTTCCACAATTTCTTTCTGTGATGCCATAAAAGCCGTTGGGCTAGATATCCTGAAGGTTTTCCCTAAGCGTATGTGCTTGTAGTTATTGTTCCTCACGAACATGCCCGAGCATATTTTCACAAAGGCAATCCGGCTACGGTGATGTGGGTCTATATTGGCATGGATCTTAAACACAAAACCGGAAAAGTGGTATTCGGCAGGGCTTATTTCACGTTCCTCGGCAATACTCGGGCGGGGCGGGGGGGCAATCTCCAAAAATGCATCAAGCAGCTCCTGTACACCAAAGTTGTAGAGGGCGCTGCCAAAAAACACAGGCGCCAAATCACCTGCGAGGTAAGGCCCTTTTTCGAATCCGGGGTAAACGCCTTCTACCAGTTCCAGTTCTTCACGCAAAGCCACCGCATCATCGCCAATGTATTTTTCGAGTTCGGGGCTGGTGATGTCTTCAAAACCTATGCGTTCTTCAATTTCCTGTATATTGGGGTTGAACAATTTCAGGCTGCTGTTGAATATATTGTAAACCCCTTTAAAATCGGGCCCATTGTTTATCGGCCAGCTTAAAGGGCGGACTTTTATCTTTAACTGGTCTTCTATCTCGTCCATTAATGTAAACGGGTCGCCTGCCGGACGGTCCATTTTATTGACAAACACAATTACCGGGGTTTTGCGCATGCGGCAAACGTTCATAAGTTTTTCTGTTTGCGGCTCTACACCTTTTGCGGCGTCAATCACAATAATTACGCTATCTACTGCAGTAAGCGTGCGGAAAGTGTCTTCCTGGAAATCCTGGTGGCCGGGCGTATCAAGTATGTTCACCTTGTAACCGTTGTATTCGAAGCCCATTACCGATGTGGCCACCGAAATGCCGCGCTGGCGTTCTATCTCCATGAAATCGGACGTGGCGCCTTTCTTTATCTTATTGCTCTTAACTGCCCCGGCAACACGGATTGCGCCCCCAAATAGCAAAAGCTTTTCGGTAAGTGTTGTTTTCCCTGCATCGGGGTGGCTCACGATACCAAAAGTGCGCCGACGTTGTATTTGCTCCTGAAATGTCATTATTTGCTCCTTTTTATGCAGTTTGCGGCTGCAAAAATAACAAAGTTTTTGTAGTTTATCGCCGGGGTGACTCCAAGTCGCCCCGGCAATAGCCCCAAGTCACCCCGATTAAGAGTGGTAGACATATTATTTTTTATCACATTCTTCCTGAAAATGAAATTGAGGTAATTAGAATACTTCACGAACAAATGGATTTTATTAACCAATTATAAGAATAAAATTTTGGACTACACCTAACAATCTGAATAGAGCATAGGGCGTTAAGTGGGTATTTGAGACTTGGGTGCTTTCTACAGCACCGTTGAAGCTGCGAAAATTTGCAAGTTGACGTATTTCTGATTAATTTTGTACGTAATAAAATTTTCAGATATTATGGAAACAAAATTGACTTTAAGATTAAATGACAATGTGATTGAAAGAGCAAAAGTTTACGCTCGTAATCACAAGATAAGTCTGTCTAAGATGATTGAATCTTATTTGGATAATATTACTGCTCAAAGAGAGGAGAAAAAAGAAAATTCTATCACTCCCCTAGTTGAAAGTTTAAGCGGAGTAATTGACTTACCAGCCGACTTTGATTATAAAAAAGAATATGGTGATTACTTAGCTGAAAAATACAAATGAGAAAAATATTTTTAGATACTAACATCGTGATAGATTTGTTATCACGCAGACAGCCTTTTTACGAAGAAGCCGCAGATATTTTCTCATTAGCTGACAAGAAAGAGATAGAATTATCAGTATCCTCTTTGACAATTGCCAATACGAGCTATGTTTTATTGAAACAAATTGATGGTAATAGAGCAAAAGCAATTTTGCGAAAACTTCGCTTGATTCTTAGAATTTTACCACTTGATGATAAGATAATTGGATTAGCCTTGAATGATGATACCTTTTCTGACTTTGAAGATGCACTTCAATATTTTACAGCATTAGAGAACGGAAAAGAAATGATAATTACGAGAAATCTGAAAGATTTTAAAAATTCAAAAATACCGACATTTACAGCTAAACAATTCATTGAAACGATGGATTGATGAATAAACGGCCAGTTGCTAACAATGGCTCATAGGCAATGGCGGGTGAAGCTCGTGTTCGAGCAACTGATTCCCGCACTGACTTTCGTGTCGTACCGACAGAAAGTCGCACGTACCGATGTACATCGGTACCACTGCCCATATCCGAGACCGTTTATTGACGGGGTGACTTGGAGTCGCCCCGTCAATAGTCACACTTCCCCTTGTTACCGGCTAATCCACTTCCCAGCCAAAATCTATATATTCCCAAGAAAAGCCATCGCCCGAAACATCAATTTTCAAAAAACCTTCCTCCATTCCGTAGCGTGGGCCTTTCCACCAATTTGAAGAAACAGCTCCACCGGTAATATAGTGTACCCCGTTGTAGTAAATATCTTCTAGGAAATGTAAATGCCCCTGCAAAACCAATTTGACATTGTACTGGCCAAATATTTCAATAATTTCGTGTGCATTTGTAACAACGGAGCCCTTGCCGAAAGCTGCGGTCGGCCCGTCCATAATTTGCGCCCCCACGCTAATTAACGGTATGTGTGTACTTACCGCCACCGGTGTTTTTTTGCCTGTCTTCTCCAAATCCTGTTTCAACCATTCTATCTGCAAAGAATCAACATAGCCATAATAATGCCGGTCATCGGTAAACCCTATCCCGTCTAAAACAACGAAATGCCAGTTTTTGTGGTCGAAAGAATAGTACCTTTTTGCGATACGCCCTTCATACATTTTTTTCCCGTACCCCTCATCCGACGGGTCTGCGCCGCTCCTTTCATACAGCCCGAAAACCTCGTGGTTCCCCATTGTGTTGTAAACAGGGGCATCTATATTTTTTGCGGTTTCTTCATATAAGTTGTACAAAGTGTCGCTCCTGCCATAGGTTTGTGCCAGGGCATCCATAATGTTGTCGCCGCCGGTCAACACAAAATCCGGCGCAATTTTATTGATCGAATCAATAGCCTGCATAAACCCTTCGGTTGCATTTCGTTGATCGGTTACATGAATGTCGGTTGCAAACACAAACGTGAAATCACCGTTGTTTTTATCATCGCTGCCCTGGCCAGGCCCCTGGCAACCCAAAGCAATTACAAATAAGATGGAGGCAAGTAATAGTTTTTCCATGTTTAAAGTTTTGTTTATTAATACCATTTTTTTCTCTTAAAGTATATTATCATCCCAACAAATATTAAAACCATGACAGCCCATATGCTTAAATATCCCCATTTCCAGTTTAATTCAGGCATATTAAAAAAATTCATCCCGTAAATGCCCGCAATAAAAGTCAATGGGATAAATATTGTGGCAACAACGGTCAAAGTTTTCATAACCTGGTTCATCCGGTGCCCTTGGACCGAAAAAAACAGGTTTGTGCTGCTTTCAAGTTTTACTTCAATTTGCTCACATTCATCAATTAAAGAGAGGCAAAGGTCTTTTAGTTCATAGTAATATTTTATGTGCCTTTCATTAATAAAGCTAAATTCTTCCCTCTCTACTTTTGTGACAAACTCTTTTATTGGGACAACAGTCTTTTTAATCTGGTGTACCTTCCTGGTAAAAAATTCAACTGAGTTGATAATTTCAGGAGACGGGTCTTTGCCAATATCAATTTCCACAGATCCGCTTATCTTATATTCAATGTCATTTAAGGTCTTAAAATAATTGTCAAGAATAGATTCAAGCAATAAAAACAATAAATAATCCGAACCTCTTTCCCTGACAATCCCAATGTTTTTCCTGAGCCGCTCCCTAATGTGGTTAAAATAATCGGCTTTTTTTTCCTGGAACGAGACTAAATAGTCTTTACCAAGGATAAAGCTTAACTGTTCCTGCTCTATTAAAGAATCATCGGAAGGTATTATTGATTTTAATGTAAAGAACCAATAACCGTCGAAATCCTGGAATTTAGGCCTTTGGTTAACATCAAGTAGGTCTTGGATGGCCAAATCGTGGATACCGAGCTTATTGCAAAGCGTCGTGATTTTTTCGGGGTCATGTATCCCGTGCACATTCAACCAGTTGCAGTAGCCATCAGCATGAAACTCCCCGAATCCGGAAATATCAAAATCAGGCTCTTCCTCACATCCCGACTTGTTGTAAACAAATAGTTGCGCGCTAATTTCCTCAACTTGTTTGACACCCGTAAAAGTTGGTGTTGCCGGGTTAACCCTTTTCCTATTTAGCAGGTTGGCCATCATTTATAAAACCTTTTTTGCAAAACTTATTCAAAAATATACCTTTTTTTTTCAAAAAAATGAAGATAATTATTTTTGTTTAGGATAAAATGAAATGATACAAATAGATTTTCTAAAAGAAATATTATAGCAACAGCGTTTGTCCCTAAATTCGATTATATGAGTAAATTTAACTACATTTTATTTTGTCCAATTGGTTGATATGATGAATTATCCCCGTTTTGACGTACCCCAATGTAGCAAAAAGCAACGAAAAGAGAAACCTCAAAACATGCAGGAAAGACAGGAGAAAGCATTAAAAAACCCCGCCAGGCAAGGAACCTAGCGGGGTTTCAAGGGTTTTGTTTTTCAGTCGGGATGACAAGATTTGAACTTGCGACCCCTCGCCCCCCAGACGAGTGCGCTACCAGGCTGCGCCACATCCCGTTTTTTGTGGGGGCAAAAATAGTTGTTGATTCGTTATATGCAAAATTTTTTTCAATATTTAAACCAACAGTAACCAATTTTCACGTAAAGCCCGGCGAAAAGTAGTGCCGGGGCAAATATCTTTTTTGGATTGGTTCTTCAACTTTTTATTCGTACTTTTCATCGCTTAAAGCGGTTGCCTTTGTTTTAGAACACGTTACAACAACCTAAAAAACAAGCAATTGATACGATTGGCTATGGTTGATTTTTAAGATTTCACAATGGTGGTTTAATAAAAAAAATAATATGAAAAACCTTATTTCAATAGTTTTTACCAGCTTCTTCTTAATCCTTACGGGACATGCAATTTCCTGCACAACATTTATCATCTCTGGCAAATACACTGCCGATGGGAAACCGCTACTTTTTAAAAACAGGGACACAAAGGAAATGAGCAACGCGCTTGTCCTTTTCGAAGATGGAAAATACAAATACATGGGGCTGGTAAATGGCACAGAAGAGAAGTGGGACAAAGCTGTATGGGGAGGTTATAACGAAAAAGGGTTTGCAATAATCAATTCTGCTGCATACAACAACAATATCGGCGATACGGCCAAAGTCTCTGGGCGCGACGGGCTAGTAATGAAAAAAGCGTTGATGGTTTGTGCTTCACTTGAAGATTTTGAAAATTTTCTTGACACATTGCCCAAACCAATGGGTGTCAATTCAAATTTTGGTGCCATTGATGCCTATGGCGGAGCCGCCTATTACGAAACGGGCAATTTCAAATATGTAAAAATGGACGCAAACGATCCGGGAGTGGCCCCACGGGGAATAATTGTCCGTACAAACCACTCTATGAGCAGCGACCTTAAAGAAGGGTTTGGTTATAACCGGTTCGACAATGCAACCCGCTTGCTTTACGAAGCCTGGGAAGCAGGCAAGCTTACACCGCAGCACCTTTTAAAAACCATTCCGCGCAGTTTGTACCATCCGAGGACAAAAACCGATTTGACAATAAATATCCCCCGCGAAAAAAACAAAGTTGAGTATAAATTTTTTATTGATTATATCCCCAGGGCATCAACAAGCTCATCGTTTATGATTGTAGGGGCAAAAGACGCAGGACATGTTAACGAGGCCATGATGTGGACAATCCTCGGTTTCCCTTTGGTATCGGTAGCTGTGCCTGCATGGTTGTCTTATGGCGGGCTGCCCAGGGCCGTGGCCATGAAAAGCGGTGACTATACAGCCCCGATATGTACCGCTGCCCTTAAATTCAAAGATGAATGTTTCCCTATTAAAATTGACAAAGGGAATAACTATATCAATTTGTCGGCTGTTTTAAACATGGAAGGCACCGGGTACTGGCAAATGCTCGCCCCTGTTGAACAAAAGATTTTCGACAAGGCCAATTTGCTGGGCTCCAAGGCAGGCGATGAGAAAAACCATAAGAAAGCCATACATAAATTTTATGCATGGCTCGATGATTACTTAGAAAAATCATACAAAGAAAAGTTCAATGTCGGGTTGTTTGATAATTAAAACTTGAAAATGCCGCATCTGAGAGAAAGGCAAAGTTTAGGGAAATTTGTTTTGTTTATTAGCCCATAAGGGTTATTTTTACGCTTAAAACAATCCTGGTCAAGCTTACAACTATGCTGGAAAAATTAAAAGAAGAGGTATTTCAATCCAATCTTGATTTGGTAAAGCACGGCCTCGTGATTTTTACCTGGGGAAATGTTAGCGGGATAGATCGTGGGCGTGAATTGGTGGTTATCAAACCCAGCGGCATTTCGTATGATAAAATGAGGCCTAAAGACATGGTGGTGGTAAATTTATACGGGAAGGTAGTGGAAGGGAAGCTAAAACCTTCTAGCGATACCCCAACACACCTGGTTTTATACCGTCAGTTTCAAAATATCGGCGGTGTGGTACATACCCATTCCGAATGGGCAACATCGTGGGCGCAGGCAGGGAAAGGGATACCGGCTGCCGGGACAACACATGCCGACTATTTTTACGGTGAAATCCCCTGTACCCGGAAAATGACAAAAGAAGAAATTGAAGGCGAATACGAACAGGAAACAGGAAAAGTAATAATAGAGCGGTTTAAACACCTAAACCCGGATCAAATACCTGGCGTACTGGTAAATAACCACGGCCCGTTTACCTGGGGCACCAATGCAGGCAATGCCGTTTATAATGCTGTGGTTATGGAAGAAGTGGCAAAAATGGCATTCCGTTCGTTTATGTTGGATCCTGGCACAACAATGGAACAGGCACTGCTTGACAAGCATTATCTCCGAAAACACGGACAGGGCGCATATTATGGGCAGAAGTGAAGGAAGGCAAAAGTAGGAAGGGAAAAAAATGACATCAAACAATCAATAAAAATTCAAATGGCAAAATATACAATCGGCTTGGATTACGGTTCGGACTCGGTGCGTTCGTTAATCGTAGATGTTGAGACTGGCGCAGAAGTGGCCAGTGTTGTGTTTAATTACCCGAGGTGGCAAAAGGGTATGTATTGCGATGCCCCCAACAACCAGTTCAGGCAACACCCGAAAGATTACCTGGAGGGGCTGGAATACACTATTGTTGAGGCTTTAAGGCAGTCGCCCGAAGGAGTAGCAGAAAATGTAGTCGGCATTTCGGTCGACACCACCGGATCGACCCCTGTGGCGGTAGATGAAAATGGCGCCCCGCTCTCGCTGACTTCCGGTTTCGAGGAAAACCCCAATGCCATGTTTGTGCTTTGGAAAGATCACACCGCCGTAAAAGAAGCCGAAGAAATAAATAAACTCGCAAGGAACTGGGATGTCGATTTTACCAAATTCGAAGGCGGCATATATTCCTCCGAGTGGTTCTGGGCAAAACTGCTACATGTTATCCGCGAAGATGCGGGGGTTTTCCGCGCCGCTTATTCTTGGGTGGAACATTGCGACTGGATCCCTGCCATACTTACCGGAAATACAAACCCCAAAACGTTAAAAAGGAGCCGCTGTGCAGCCGGGCATAAGGCCATGTGGCACGAAGCGTTTGGCGGGCTGCCTTCCGAAGGGTTCTTGACCGCGCTCGACCCGATGTTGTCCGGGTTAAGGGAACGTTTATACAAAGAAACTTTCACCTGCGAAGTACAGGCAGGGACGCTAACCGCAGAATGGGCCGGGAAACTTGGGCTTTCTACCGATGTAGTTGTGGGGATTGGCGCTTTTGATGCCCATCTGGGGGCTGTTGGCGCAGAAATTGGGCCTTATTATTTATCAAAAGTAATGGGGACCTCAACCTGCGACATGTTAATTGCCCCGATGGAGGAAGTGGGCGACAAGCTGGTGAAAGGGATTTGTGGGCAGGTCGATGGCTCTATTGTCCCGGGGATGCTGGGGCTAGAAGCCGGGCAGTCGGCCTTTGGCGATATTTATGCATGGTTTAAAAGTATCCTGGAATGGCCTTTGAAAAACATCATGGCAGAAACAGGGCTGGTTGATGAAAAAACCAAACAGAAACTGGTAGATGAAACTTCGGATAAAATTATAGCCAAACTGAGCGAAGAAGCTGCAAAGATACCTATTGACGAAAGCGGCATAGTGGCCCTCGACTGGATGAACGGGCGCCGCACGCCCGATGCCAACCAGGCACTGAAAGGTGTCATTGCCGGGTTGAACCTGGGTTCAGATGCCCCGCGGATTTTCCGTGCGCTGGTAGAAGCCACAGCATTTGGCTCTAAAGCCATTAACGACAGGTTCGTCTCGGAAGGTGTCCGTATTGATGGCGTAATCGCACTTGGGGGCGTGGCAAAAAAATCGCCGCTGGTAATGCAAATTGTTGCCGATGTGCTTGACATGCCCATCAAAGTTGCCCGTTCTGAACAGGCCTGCGCACTTGGCTCGGCAATGGCAGCGGCGGTTGCAGCCGGTGTTTATGAAAATATCCCGGAAGCCCAGAAGGCTATGGGCGGAGGTATAGAAAGCGAATATCGCCCCATTCCTGAAAATGCAAAAAAATACAAAGTGCTGTACGAAAAGTATAAAAAGTTAGGAAAATTTACTGAGTTTGGGTATTAACACCGCATACTTCATCCACATTAGGTAGGCCTTTATGTAACAGTTTTAAACGTTGGGGCTTATTAGGTTATGTTTGTTGTCATTGTTGTTTCCGACAACAATGACAACAAACATCTTCACCCTACCTAAATCCTAAAAAATAATTTCTTTTTAAGAGCCCCCTCTATTTCTTTGGCGACTGCATCCCTCGTTGTTTGGCCATGTCTTCCAAACGTTTTTGGAAATTTGATTTTTTTACGGGTTTCTTTTTGTTTTGCTGTAATTGTGCCCTTATTTTATCTTCATCAACAAACGAGCGGATTAAAAATGTCTGGCCAATAGTTATCAGGTTGGCAAGAAAATAATAATAGCTCAAGCCTGCCGGATAACTGTTCAGGATAAACAAGAACATCACCGGCATCATATACATCATGGTTTTCATCCCGGGCATTCCCTGGGGCGAAGTAGTTTGCTGGTTTAAATGTGTATAAAAAATAGTTGTTACCGTCATCAGCAAACAGAACAGGCTCACATGGTCGCCATACACAGGGATGCTAAAAGGCAGGTGAAAAATTGAATCGTAAGTAGACAGATCGGATGCCCACAAGAAACTTTGCCCCCTTAGCTCTATGGAGGTAGGGAAGAAAAAGAACATCGCTATCAATATCGGGAACTGGAGTATCATTGGCAAACAGCCCCCCATGGGGTTGACACCGGCTTTTTTGTACAATGCCATTGTTGCCTGTTGTTTTTCCATTGCCTTATCGGGCGAGCTGCCATATTTTTTGGTAATTTCATCTACCTCGGGCTTCAATGCTTTCATCTTGGCCTGCGACATGTACGATTTGTAGGTAAACGGGAACAAAATCATTTTGATGAATACGGTAAGCAGCAATATAATTACCCCGAAGTTCCCAATATATTTCCGCAAGAAGTTGAACACGGGAATGATGAGATATTTATTTACAGGCCTAACGATTGCGTAGCCAAGGTATATCTGGCGTTCAAGATCGGCACCATATTGTTTCAGTGTTTGATAATGGTTTGGTCCGAAATAAAATTGCATGCCAATATTTTCCTGTGGTTTGCCCTTGTAAGGGATGGCAATGTCGGCATAAAAATTTGCAAGGTAATCCGGGTTGTCTTGGTATTTCTCCTGACGTACTTGGGCATTTGGGAAAGCATCATCGGCAATTATTGTAGAGCTGAAGAACAATTGTTTAAAACCAATCCATTTAACCCTTGTACTTAAATTTTCTTCATCGTTTTTGTTTTGTGAGAGATTCCCCACCTCATCGTCGAAAAATTTGTAGGTAATATTGGTGTTCCTGTCCTCGCCAAACCTGGAAGCCCTTTCCTGCCGGGGGACATCAAACGACCACGAAAAATTCAGGTACTGTTGGTTTGATGCAATATACTGTTCCATCCCCTGCATGTTAAGGTCAAAATCAACCATAAACGAATTGTGCCCCAAGGTATATACGTACTCCATATATTTCCCAACAGCTACCTCAAGCCTGAATGTAATAGATTCGCTCCCCCCCGGGTTTTCCCCATTAAATTTAATCCTGCCTTCGCCCCCCCTTTTTACCGATGGGCCCGAAACAACAATATCCTTTTGTTGTGCAAGTGCTTTGAAATATAACTGTTCGGTTTGTATGCTCCTGTTTTGGGAAAAAAAGTTTAGCCCGAATGTCGTCCCTGGCCCATCAAAAAGTATGAGCGAATCGCCAGTGTAAGTTTTATACCCTTTTAGCAATACCGAATAAATTTTGCCCCCCTTGTTAGAGAAAGTAACCTTCATAAGGTTGTTTTCCAATGAATAAAACTCTTCTTGCCCAACAGTGCTGTTGCCAAAAGCACCAAATTCATCCATTTTTTCACGCGCCAATTTTTCATCGGTTGCCACAGAATCTGTCCTTACATCCTGCCTTTCCTGTAATTGTGCTTCTCTTTTTTGTGCCTCTACTGCTTTTTCAGCTTCCACCTTTGCTATTGAATCACGCTTTCGTTTGGCTGCTTCTACTTTTTCTTTGGATGGCTGGTTCACAATTGAAAAAACCATCAAAATTGCAAATATGAGAAGTATCCCAATAATTGATTTTTTATCCATTTTTTTTGTCTTCTACTAAAGAGTTTTTTATGAAATCTACAAACAAAGGATGAGGGTTAAGCACAGTGCTGCTGTATTCAGGATGGAACTGGACCCCCACAAACCATTTTAGTTTCGGGATCTCCATAATTTCAACCAGATCTGTATCTGGGTTCACTCCCACGGGCAGCATGCCTGCTTTTTTATATTGCTCCCTGTAAGAATCGTTAAATTCGTAACGGTGGCGGTGGCGTTCGTATACAGTTAGCTTGTTGTATGCCCTGTACACATTCGATCCTTTTTCAATTATCCGGCATTCGTAGGCTCCTAAGCGCATGGTCCCGCCATAATCGGTAATCCCTTTTTGGTGTTCCATTAAATCAATTACCGGATGTGGTGTTTTGGGGTTCATCTCAGAAGAGTCGGCTTCTGTAAGTTTCAACACATTCTGAGCAAATTCAATCACGGCCACCTGCATCCCGAGGCAGATCCCTAAATAGGGTACGTTTTTTTCGCGGGCATATTTTGCTGCCAGTATTTTCCCTTTCATCCCCCTGTGACCAAAGCCAGGGGCAACAATTATCCCGTTTAAATGCGAGAGTTTCTTGATATAATTGTCTGGTTTTAGTACTTCTGAGTGGATCCAGTTAATATTGACCTTGCAATGGTTTACGGCTCCTGCATGTACCAGCGATTCGGCTATAGATTTGTAAGCATCGTGCAGCTCTACATATTTACCGACCAGCCCTATTTCTATAGTTTGTTCCGGGTTCTTCAGCTTTACCAGGAAATTATTCCATGCAGAAAGATCTATATCTTCTTTTATGGGCAAAGCAAGCTTTTTAAGGACTGTAAGGTCCAGCTTTTCTTCCAACATTTTTAAAGGGACATCGTAAATGGTAGGTACATTTACCGATTGCACAACTGCTTCGAGCGCCACATTGCAAAACAAGGCCACTTTTGCACGGATTGTATGGTCAATGTCATGTTCGGTCCTTAAAACAAGCACATCAGGCTGTATCCCGGCTTCGAGCAATACTTTTACCGAATGCTGGGTAGGTTTGGTTTTCAGCTCGCCCGTTGCGGCCAGGTAAGGCACTAAAGTAAGGTGGATAACAATTGCCTTTGCCCCCAGTTCCCACTTTAACTGCCTGACGGATTCGATGTATGGGAGCGACTCAATATCGCCAACCGTGCCGCCAATTTCTGTTATAACAATATCGTATTTGCCTTTTGAGCCAAGTATTTTTATCCTTCTTTTAATCTCATCGGTTATATGGGGGATTATTTGTACTGTTTTTCCTAGATAATCGCCGCGGCGCTCTTTGCTGATTACTGACTGGTAAATCCTTCCGGTGGTTACATTGTTTGCCTGAGAAGTCGCCTCGTTCAGGAACCTTTCGTAGTGCCCCAGATCAAGGTCGGTCTCGGCCCCGTCTTCAGTAACAAAACATTCACCGTGTTCATATGGGTTCAGTGTACCCGGATCTACATTTATGTACGGATCCAATTTCTGTATTGTCACACTATATCCCCGCGATTGCAGCAATTTAGCGAGCGATGATGCAATAATGCCTTTACCGAGCGACGAAGTAACACCACCAGTCACAAATATATATCTTGTATTAGCTACCAATTTATATAATTTTTTCGGTTAATAAAAAGCCACAAAATTAATCAATATTTCTAGTTAGACAGATTTTTATGTGCAAAAATAACACTATCATGAACAAACTGCAAGGCAGGAGATTTTATGGCGACAACCTGTGTCGGATAATGTCAGGTTAGTAATTTATTTTAGCCATTTTTCAAAGTTCGAATTATTTATCACTTCAAAAGAAGCATCGGGATATGCATTTTTCCATTGTGTCGGGATTTTTACTTTGTTTTCTTTCCACTTAAATTCATATCCGTACAACGAACCTCCTCGTTCTTCAACCCAATCTATCTCCTGCTGTTCGTAAGTTCTCCAGAAGTAATTATTTGATGAAATTTTTTTGTGTCCTTGGTATTTAAGCCTTTCGCTAATCATATAGTTTTCCCAAAGTTGTCCAATGTCGTTGCGGGCTTCTATCGAGTTAAAATTTGCGACAACAGCATTCCTAATTCCGTTGTCAAGAAAATACCATCTTGAATTTTTTGTAATCTCTTTTCTTAGGTTACGGCTAAATCCCTCAACTTTATGTAGGATAAAAACTTTACTCAATAAGTCGAGGTATTTTTCAACTGTATTTTTGCTAATTCCGAGTTGTTTCCCTAATTCTTGTAACGAGACTTCCCCTCCAATTTGAAAAGCAATTAATCGTAACAGGTTAAATATTGTTTGAGCGTTTTTGATGTTTTCATATATCAGGATATCTTTCAGTAGATATGAGCTGACCATATCGTTTAAGTAATCAATTTTATCGGCTTGGTCGGGTAGTTGAAGTAGCTCGGGGTAATTCCCAAATATTAATCGTTCCCTAAGTTTATCGATTTTTGAGATACTATTTTCAATTTGATTATACTCATTTTCCGATATCGCAAATAAGTTGAAGGTGTATTTTCTTCCAGTCAAAGGTTCTCCTTCTTTATTTGAAATGTCAAATGATGATGAGCCAGAAATGATGATTTTTAAGCCATCGATTTCGTCAACCATTAGTTTGAGTTTTAATCCGATATCTGGAATTTTTTGAGCTTCATCTATGTACAAAAGGCGATATGAACCTACCAGTTGTTTATAGTTTTCGACCGACCTGATTGCAAGCTTGTCGTGGACATTAATATCTTCCCCATTTAAGGTGAGAATAGGTTCGTCAATTTGTTCTAAAATCTCTTTTACGAGAACTGTTTTCCCAACTCGTCTTGCTCCGAAAATAATGACAACTTTGTTCGGTTGAAGTTTTTTTATGATATTTTCGGTTATGTCTCTCTTTAAATAAATCACAATACCGTCATTTTATTGACGCAATTTATTATAAAAAAGTCATATTTAAAAATATTGTTGCGGTTTTTTTTATTAACGCTAACGGTCACTTGTAAGTTGTCGTTGCGGATTTCGAAGAGCGTTCCTGTCCGAAGGACACGGAACTGCAAAACGAGAATCCAGCGAACGACACCGCACAAACCCCGCAATGCAATTTACAATTTGTTGTGTGTTCGTGTTTTATTCATTTTTAAATAAATTGTCAGAATCTATCATTGTCAATTTGATATGGTCTGAATTTTCTTTAGTTGCTTTTATATAATACATTAATGGTGAATGAACTATCATTTCAAATTTACTTACAGTCAAAGAATCCAGAACTTCTCCATTACTGTTTATTTTCATTAAAAAAGATTCTTGTATTTCATTTGGAAAACCTATTGTTCCTTCAAAAACAAAATTGTTTGATTCATTGAAAATAACTTGGTCAAACCAACTATATGTTCGATATTCAAATCTTTTTGTCCATATGGTGTCACCAACTTCATTTGTCCGAATCACTTGACAATCGGTAATTTGAGGTAAAGTTCTGCCTGCCCTCCCAACAATTAGAAATCCATCGTCAAGCAACTGTACTATATCATTTCCACCTTCTAGTGAAGGGTTTTCGTTATGTTTATATGTTTTGTTTAAAAGCTCATTTCCTTCTGAATCATATGTTTTTAAATATACTTGATGAGATGCATTGTAAGTACCAGTAATTGCGAATCCGTTGTTTGATGTAGATACAATTTGGATTGGGGAATATTTATTATCATTAAAATTTTTCTCCCATTGGAGATTGAAATTTTTATCAAGTTTTATTGTCATGCCATATCCAAATAGGATATAACCTTCATCATTTGTTCGAATTACATTTGAAACATACATGTCATCGAATCTAAATTTTTGAATTTGATTTCCATTTTGATTTAGAATTACAATTAATGTTGATGACAATACATAATCAGTCCCTTCTGTAATTGTTCCGAAACAGATATATTGTCCGTTATTTTGTTGAAAAACTTTGTTTATTTGGAAAGAATAGATTGACTGAACCAAGCCTGAACCATAAATAAGGTTTCCCCATTCATAATTATTTTTTGTCCATTCGATTTTAAGATTCTCATTAGTTTTAATTAAAGTATATTTTCCGTCTGCAGCACCAGAAATAAGCAATCCGTTGTCATTAGTAAAAGATATGTTGTCAAGATTATCTAATTGAAATGATTTAGAAAGAGTTCCATTGAATGAAGTTTCATTGAATTCATCTTCGCATCCAAAAATAAAAGCAACTGTTACGATTAATAGCAGAATTTTTGATTTCATAAGATTAGTTTTTTGATAAGACGGAATTCATGGTTTAATGGTTGCTTTTTCAGCATGCGGCACAACGTTAATAAGTCGAGTAGGCAAAGCAGACTTCAAACTTATCAAACCTTTACAGGCAATCATGATGCATCCATCCGTTTTATGCCCGGATTATGCTTTATCAGAATTCCCTGTATTTAAAATCGAGCAATTTGGTGGCACCTGTTTCAACAAACTTTGCCGATGCAATGTCCCAATGTAAGGTTTTGTTTGGGAAACGGTTTGCAATTACCCCTAATAAGATTGACTCAGTCAAACGGGCGGCATAACTAAACGAAGCACTGCACTTATCTTTTCCCAAACAGGCATCGACAAACTGGTGGTAGTGGTCGGCTTTGTCCATTTCTGGAAAACTAATAGGTTCGTACTTGCCGTTTACAATTAATTTAGGATAATCCCAATGGGGAAGCAACAACCTGCCTTTTTCTCCTATAAACATAGCCCCCTGATCCGGAAGTGTTTCGCCCCCTGGCAGTTTCAAATCCTTGTGTTTTTTTGGTGCGCCCGGGCCATCGTACCATACCCATTTTAATTTATCTGCGGTATATTCCGTCCCCGGAAATTCGTAGCTTACCACATTATTTTCGGGATGCCCAAACCCGGTTGGTTTCCGGCATTGGGTCTTAATGGTTTCCGGCACATCTAAATTAAGCGCAGTATATGGGGTATCGAAAATATGTACGCCCATATCGCCTAAAGTCCCGCAACCATAATCCAGTAGCTTCCGCCAGTTTCCGGGGTGGTAAAAACCTTCTTTATAGGGACGTTCGGGCGAAGTCCCCAGCCAAAGGTTCCAGTTTAATGATCCAGGGACAGGATCGCTGCCGACAGGAGCCGGCCCATCGTATCCCCAGTTTTTAGGCGACCATGCACGTACAGTATCTACCTTCCCTACGATCCCCTGCTTTATTAATACGGCAGCCTTGCGGTACATGTCGCTCGAATGGCACTGGATGCCCATTTGGGTTATAAGGTTGTTGTCTTCGGCATATTTGCGCATAGCACGGGCTTCTGACACATGGTGGGTGAGAGGTTTTTGGCAATATACAGGTTTGCCCGCTTGCATTGCCAGCATAGAGGCCGGGGCATGGGTATGGTCGGGGGTCGATACGATTACCGCATCAATATCTTTACCTATTTTATCGAAAAGGACGCGATAATCGACGAAAGTTTTAGCCCCCGGGTATAATTCATGAGCCTTTGACAAGCGGACGGAATCAACATCGCAAAGTGCGGTTACTTCTACCTGTGGATGAGAGGCTATCGATTTTAAATCGGAAAGCCCCATCCCCCCTACCCCAATGTGGGCAGTGCGTAATTTCCCGTTCTTTGTTAAGGCCCAAACCGATGAAGGCAGTATTGTTACAGATGCCAACGCTGCTGCATTTTTTAAAAAATCCCTTCTTTTCATATTTTTTGGTTTTTTGTTAAAAGTAATTATTTTATTGTTGGTTCAAAGCGTCCAATAGGATTTGTTTTATTTTTTTAAACCCTATAATTTTAGCCGTATTTCCCTCTGTTGTTTTTTCTATTTTTTCACAGCTTATTATTTTTGCCGGAGCTTTGCTTAAAACAATAATTTCATCTCCCAGCATAAGTGCTTCGTCCACATCGTGGGTCACAAAAACTACTGTGCGTTTGTCTGCCTGCCATATTTTAGAGAACCACTGCATCATATTCTTTTTCAACGAAACATCAAGCCCGGTCAATGGTTCGTCCATCAAAATAACATCGGAAGGGCTCGCAAAAGCACGGGCTATGGCAACACGTTGGCGCATACCGCCGCTCAGTTGCGAGGGGTAGTGCCCTGAAAACTTTTCGAGTCCGACCAGTTGCAATAGGCGGCCGGTCTGTTCTTGCCTTTCTTCGGCAGTTATGCCCCAGCCCAATACAAACTCGATATTCCCCTTAACAGTTTTCCATGGCAGCAAGCGCGGTTCCTGAAAAATATAGGAAAAACGCTTCCCCTCAAAACCGACGAGCCTCCCGCCGTCCGGCACGGCAATGCCACCAATTATGTTCAACAATGTTGTTTTCCCGCAGCCCGAAGGACCAAGTATGCACGTAATCGTATTTTCAGGGAAAGTGATGGAAAAATCCCTGAAAACAGGTATCCCGTTAAATGCTTTGTCCAGATTATGTATTTGCAAACTCATACCTTCCAAGTTACTGTTTTACGTTCTGCCCACCTTATAATTTTCTCGAAACAATAACTGATCAGCACGGCAATAATTGTCCATGCAATAACGGCATCAACGTTTAAAAAAATTTGTGCAGCCTGCATTTTTGAGCCGATCCCATATTGTGGCTGGCTGAGTACTTCTCCGATAACAATAGCCCTCCAACCAATCCCCATGGCACTGGAAACGCCACTGAAAATAAACGGTGTTATGGCGGGCATATACACTTCCCGCATTATCCTGCCTTTGCCCACCTTGTAGATCTGTGCCATTTCAACAAGGCTCTTGTCCACGTTTTTCACCCCATCGCCAACGTTGGTGCAAATAAACGGGAACATTGTAAGCATGGCTATAAACACAGGCACAGAACCGGGCGACAGCCATATAAGTGCCAAAAGGATGAGCGAAATAACGGGGATGGAACGCACTGCCACCAAAATAGGCCGTAAAAACGCATCGAATTTCGCATTTGTCCCGGCAAAAGAACCAAATGCCACGCCAAAAATAAACGACAGCGCAAAACCAAGCATCCCGCGGAGTATGGTATTGCCTACCGTGCTGGCAAAATCTTTTTCTGCAAATAATCCCAGCACTGTAACAAATGCCCTTTCGGGGTGCGGCACAATAAGGGCAGAATTGAAGTGCAAGGCAAGCAGTTTCCATACCGCCAGCATAAAAACTACCGATGCGGCACTTATGTATTGCTTATTTGTAAATGAAATTTTCATCAGGGATCTTGCCTCCAACAATATCAGGGTCCATTTCATAAAAAACAGAAAGGTACGCATTTATTTGCGCCCCAATACCATTTGCCCTCACGAATTTCAGGTTAGATCTGGGAATTGCTTGCAATGCAGCTTTGTAATCGGGCAAAATGCCATGTTTCACAATCAGGCCGGCAGCTTTTTCCGGGTTGTTGTTTACCCATTGGGTTGATTTTTCGTATGCGGCAATGATTTGGACTGCTGCTTCCCTGTTTTGCCTCAACAGGCTTTCCTTGCCCATAAATGCCGTCCCGAACATTGGGGTTCCCATTATTTTTTCCCATTCTGCGTTAAGGTCAAAAATTGAATGCAGGTTATTGTCCTTCTGCAACAGAAGGCTGACGAAGGGTTCGGAGACAACGCCCATTTTTGCCTGCCCGGCGGCAATTGCGTTTGCCAAGTCGATGTGCGTGGGGAAACTGTAGTCTAGCTCAACATCGGTTTCGGGGCTGATGCCGTTTTCTTTTAACAAATGCCGGAAAAGCACGTCCGGTGTCATCCCCCGTGCCATGAGGTATATTTTTTTGCCTTTTAAACCTCCCCAGTTTTGAATTGCAGGATCTTCGCCCAACAGGTAAAGCGTGCCCCACACCGGCACGGCAATCAGTTGGTAGCCCATCCCCTTGTTATATGTTATGGCAGCCATTGTGCCTGGCAGGATTGCAAAGTCGGCCGTCCCGTCCAGCATCATTTTCCTTACCTGTATGGGTTCGTTCAATATTTCAACTTTAAAATTGCCGTTGCCTGCATTTTTTAAACTGTCGATAAGCTTTATCATGCCCATTGAGGAGGGGCCTTTTAACGTGGCAATGGTATAAACAGTGCTTTCGTTTTCATTTTTTGGATGGCCTCCACACCCCCACAAAAAAAGGGCACATAGTATGTACGGAATTGTTTTTTTGCACATAACCACATAATCTACAAGCATTTGCTAAAAGAAATTGCTTTCCCAGAATACGTTTTTTCGGATTGTATAAGACATGTCAAGGTTCAATATTTTCCATACTCCTGTAAAGTTTCCCACATGGCCCAGAAATTATCAGGGGAAACGTCATCCTGTATATTATGGACAGGTGCAAATACAAAGCCCCCTCCCGGTGCCATTATGTCCAGGATGCGCCTGACCTCATCCCTTACTGCCACAGAAGTGCCATTGTTTAAAGTTGATTGTGTATCAACGCCACCTCCCCAAAAAGTCAGCACATCTCCAAAATCTTTCTTTAACCCTTTCAGATCCATTCCCGAAGCTTTAAATTGTACCGGGTTCAGGATGTCCAGCCCTGCATCGATCAGGTCGGGCAATATTTCGCGGATAGCTCCACAACTGTGCATAAAAACTTTTACATGAGGCAAACGTTTTTTAACATGCTGGAACAAGGTTTTAAGTTTGGGTATAACCAACAGCCGTAACGACTCAGGGTCAATAATAGTTGAACTCTGTGAACCAAGATCGTCGCATTCTGAAATTACCTGGATCCGGTCAGCCACACCTTTATTAACCGCCCAGTCGATCAGCTCGTCCCAGTACCTCAGTTTATCTTCCAGGATTATATTAAGCAACCTGTCCACCCCTGACGTATCGGTCATAGTGTCGAGATACCACTCTTCATAGCCCCTTATCCTGAGGGAGTTCTCTGTAAACCCGGCTGTATTCCTGTCGGCGATGCAACAAAAATCGCCAACGTATTTGAATTGGCGGTCAAGGTCTTTATGCAAGGTGTCGAAATATGTATCCCAGTCTGGCCTGGGCAAACTGCCCAATCCATCTGATACGCTATCAAAATTTTTGAGCGGATAAGAAACCTGGTTGAAGTATAGATCTTTTGCTGGATCCAACTCCCAATTGCAACCATAAAAATCAGTAACCATAATTACCCCATTGGGATATACTATTTTTTTTTGTTGATAATCGGGGATACGCATGGCACCTATCCGGCGGGTGTCCGAACCGAGCCTGACGAGGTTCTCTTCAACCGGGACTACTATCTGGGAAATAGGGTCTACCTCATCTGGCTGGTATTCTGTGCCCAGCCCTTTTTCCTGCATTGCATTTATGTAAGCATTTTTTGTTATTGCAGTTACAGTGGTACCAGACAGATCGTAAGGTACACGATCTGCCTCGCAATGCGACAAAGCCTTTTTAATCCGTTCTTTTCCTGTCATTATTTATAATTTATTGGTTTCATATGTTGCAATTTCAATTGTATCAATAATAAAGCAAATATATAAACAAACCCCACAACAGCAAAGGGAACTGTGCAAGTGCCCACACCGTCTCGCTACAAGATAAACCTATCAGGACAAGCAACAATTGCCCCTCCTGATACCCCGGCAAACCCTCCGTGGCCAGTAATCGAATCTATGGCTTTGGGGAGAATTTAAAAACACCTGTATGTCAGCCAATGCCCTCCTGCAAACCAGGAGTAACAGCCCCAAAGCTGTTACTAAGCCGTTTTTTGTGATCTTCGGAAAGGCTCAGGCTTCCCGCACAGATATTCTCAAGCAATTGTCCCTCATTACTGCCTGTTACCAAGGGAAGTACGGGCGGGTTTTGTTGCAGCATCCATGCCAATACTATCTGGTTTGGCGTAAAACCTGTGTCAGCTGTTATCTCACCAAGGGCTTTTAGCCGTTTACCACTGTCCCCTGTTTTATATTGTCCGGGAATTTCCTTTTCTTTTACAGAATACGCACCTGAGAGCAGGGGCGAATAAGCCATTAGTGACAACTGATGTAACTGGCAATATTCACTTAAATCCGGGGTAAGCACCTTCTGGTTACCAAAATATGCCCCAACTGTTGGCTGTAGCAGGGTATATTTCTGCTGAAGGCAACAAAATGGCTTCCACCCGTTTGTTGAATGGATCTGCCTAGCCCTTTCAAGATGCCATGAAAAATAATTGCTGGCTCCAATATACCTAATTTTCCCATCTCCCTGAAGTTTATGAAATGCCTCCAGGCTTTCTTCGAAAGGGGTATCCATATCATAAGTGTGGGCAAAATACAAATCGATGGTTTCAACCCCAAGCCTTTTCAGGCTCTTCTCGCATTCATCAATAATATGCTTTGCCTTCAGGCTTTGGGGCACATCTCTATAAGCAAAACCGACCTTTGTGGAAATAAACAGTCCTTCGCGGTTACGGCGTTTTTTCATCCAGCTTCCGATAAGAGCCTCGCTCTCTCCCCCTTTACATCCAGGAACCCAGCTCGCATATTTATTTGCTGTGTCGATAAAATTGCCCCCTGCATCATAATAAGTATCTAGCAATTTAAATGAGGTATGCACGTCAACCTTTGTCCCAAAATACATTGTACCTAGCCCCATGCTACTAATTCTTTTTCCTGTATTTCCCAGTTTAATTTTTTGCATAAGATTTTATACTGCTCATCTTTTTTCCCTGTTTGAAATTACTTTGCCGCTTTATTCTCAAAAAAATACAGACGCCCATCTTCTGCACCTATCAATAAATCAACAACCCCATCCTTATTCCAGTCGACAGTAGTAGGGCATGTGGTATGGCCTGCGAGCCTTGTGGCAATTAGGTCTCCCCTGTTCTTAAAATTGGTGAGACCATCCGATTCCCCGACATTCTCCCACAACTCGGTATTCTTGCTATTGGCAAGTAAGTCAAGATCTCCATCTCCGTCCCAATCAGCAAAGCAAATTTTCCTACGGCCACTACGTCCTGCTTCAAAACGCCTAAGCCTTAGTGCTTCTCCCTTCTCTTCTCCAAATTCCTTGAAAATTCGTTTGCCCGGCTTTACATATAATTCCCCATCCTTTTCAAACCGCTCAAAAAAAGCAAGATATCCTTCATGGTCCAGCATTACCAGATCCATCAGTCCATCCTTGTTCCAGTCGATAGCATAAGGTGTTGTCCGCCATTGGGTAACCAGTTCTCCTGGTTTGGGATCCCACCAGTTCCATTTGGGCTTGAGAACTTCTTGCCCCCCCCAGTCTATTTTAACGCTCCCTTTAAATGTTAACTTTGGAGCGCCTTTTTCTCCTATATTTTTATACCATTCTATTTTGCCCCATGAACCATTTGTAACAATATCTTTCAGCCCGTCCCCGTCCCAGTCGGCAACAGAGGGGACAGTGTAACCCCAATTCCTTTCAATAGGTCCCTGTATCGATCCATTATGCCCTGCCTGTACCCTGATAATTCCGCCATCAGCCTCCAAAAATTGAGGTTCGCTCCAAGATGGTATTCCTTTTCCATCCATATTCTCAAAAAAACAAATATAACCAGCCGAATTTCCGCAAATTAAGTCTTCGTCGCCATCCTCATCCCAATCAACGCCACAAGGAGTAACCAAAGCACCAAATTTTAAAAAACCGGCTTCTTGTTTCAAATAAACAACTGACTTAAATACTGGCATATTATCAACTACCTTGCCTGTGTTTTCAATAAAGGCAATCCGCCCATCCTCGTCGCCCACTATGAGATCGATATAACCATCCTGGTTCCAGTCGACAGCTGTTGGCCGCATCATTTCCAAATCCATGGTGACAAGCCCCTCTCTGTTTTTTAAAAACCTGCCTGATGCAAAAACAGGATTCTCCCTGGTCCCAGTATTTTCAAACCAGGTAAAACGGTCGACAAACTCTCCACAAATCAAATCCAGGTCACCATCGTTATCAAAATCGGCCATATACGGATTTGGGTTTCCTTCAACATCAATATCATCCTTACCGGCTTTTAATTTTCCTTTTAAATGGTATTCACCTCCCTCATTCAATATCAGGTAAACATAACCATGCAGCCTGCCGCTTGTCCATTCCCCTTTTTCGTTAAAGGAATTGTCCCAGCCATACTCAGACCAATCATCCATGCCAACGATTAAATCCAGATCCCCATCGTTTTCATAGTCCACATAATTCCACCGGGTACTTTTTATACGTAGATTTTCTGCATTATAGACACCTACAGGGTTATCATACCCAATCGTTTCGAAATTTTTATACTCCAACCCTGGCGACATAACATGATATTCGCCCCCTATTAAAGAAACAGTAAGATCGCGCCTTCCAGGGGCTATTTTTACAGGTTTTGCCAAAACTGTCTCGGAAGTGAATTTACCGCTCTGGTTTTCAAACAAATAAGTGCCACTATAAGGGGCATCCGTACAACTAATTACCAAATCTATATCTCCATCCTTATCGTAGTCCATTGGAAGCGGGCTTGGCCATAACCCGGCAGCTAAGTCAACAACAAGGCCCGGCTGGTTATATTTTAACCTGACAACATCTGGTTGAGGATATAGTTGAGCTTTTGATGATAAATGGCAAACCATCAAAACAATACTTATCAGACATATAATTTTTTCTTTTTTCATTTTTATTAACGGTTTATGTGAGTCAATATAATTTTATCTATCGCTGTCGGTACTTTCTGTCCCGTCTGTAAAGGCAACGCCAATTGCATATTCTGCACCGATTGTATTTTTTGCATCATCTTTTTTTGTCCAGCCGTTGTAATACATCCTCCACTGCCCGCCCACCTTTACAGGGCATGGATGCTGAAGGAAAACCCCATCGAAGTCACCCTCGTTGCCTGTAGGTTTAAACACGGGGTTGTGCGGGTACTTTTCCCATGGCCCTTCCGGAGACTTTGAACGCGCCAGCCCAAAAGCCATCCTGTTCTTGCCAGCATGTTGACGCCCATATTTATTGGTGCTTCCCGAATAAAGCATGTAATACCATTCTCCGATTTTTTGTACGCTGCATTGGCTGACCATTCCGTCATCCCACGAACCGGCGGTGCTTTTAGATGTTGTCAACACAGGGCTTTGGGGTGAATCGGTCCAAGTTATGCCATCTCTGCTGACGGCCACGCCGATCGAATAATTATCGGGATGTGTAGGGTGGTAGTAGCCCCATCCAATATCGTAATACATGTACCACAAACCACCTTCCTTGATGACACATTCGGGGAATACCCGCGTACCGTCAACATTGGAGCTGTCTGACGTAAAAATAGAGTGTGGTTGTTTAGTCCAGTTAAGCAAATCCCGGGAGCGGGCAAGGCCAATGCACTCACGTTTATCCTTTTTCCCGAAATAGTATAGCCATACTTCATCGTCCCTAAGCAATGCTACCTTTGCTAGGTTATAGCTTCCCTCCCATTCCATTTCTGGTTTGAGCAAATAATTGTGATGCGGGCGTTTCCATGTAAGTCCGTCATCGCTGACCGCCAGTTTGGTCACCATTGGTTGGCTTGTCATTAAAAACATATACCATTGCCCCTTCCACTTAATAACAGATTGAGAGCCGTTCTGGATCGAATAAGTTTCCTTGTCCTCTAGGCCTATGACAGGATTCTTGCCATACCGTTTCCACGGGCCGACAAAGGGGCCCCATTCTTTGCGCATTTCTTGTAATTGTTCTCCTGTCAATTCTATGTCATTTGCGACAGGCACCTTTTCGTCCTTTTCTCTCAATGCCATGATCCTCCCGCTAAGTTCCTTGTATGCTTTGCTGCTTAAATGGCCATTGTTATCAGTCCACGCCCATGCCTTGAAATTTTTTTCGTTGGAGCCGAGATCCAGATCAAGCAGAAAAGAATCATCATCTTCATTCGTAATATCAACCTGTGCCTGGACAATTGGGGCAAAATCTTCTTCGCCATGCTGGAATAGGTGTTTGCGGACATATATTTGCAAATCGGGGATTTCTGTATCTTTGCGGAACGCAGCAAAAAGCCCACGCAAGTTTTCACCATATCCCTCGGCCTCCTGTAAGTCCGACTCTCCCTGATCCCAGTATAGCCCTACTACTTGGATTTGGTCATGGTGACACTTGATATATCCCATGGCATCTGTGTACTGTTTTATGAAATCCGTATAGTCGGGACCTTCCCCTGCTTTCCACTGGGTATGGAGATTATGCCCGGCAGGGCCATGTTTGACGAAGTAAACTTTACCGTTTGGGAAGTGCATCTCCAAAAACATGGCCATTGGCAATTCTATGCCGTGGCGACAAGAATCCTGATAACAGGTTTGTAAGTTATCCCCCGGAGAGAGCGGCTCAAAAGAACGTACTGACGGATTCCATATATAGCTCCGGGGGTAGGCATCCTTATCAGTGGGGATGCCCACCTCGCTTGCAGTAGTTCCCGGATTAGTCGGATGCTTGTCCTGCATGCCGGCATTTTGATTTGTTTCAGGCGAGAATGCAGCCACCCCTCCTGCATTGGATTGACCGGCAATAAGAAAAACCAGTGCTTTATTGCCGGGTTTGCCAGAAAAATTTGTGCCTGTCCGCCTTTGTGCTTGTGACTTGCCCGGGAAAAACTGCATTAGCAAGAATATTGTTAATATGACTTTTTTTATCCAATCCATGTTTTTTTTCTTTAATTACTGATAACAGAAAATTGTATTTCATCTCCATCGGTTTGGAAATTAAATTTTGTGTTAAAAAACTCATACAAATTATAGCCCAGGCTTAGGACAAGTGCTGCCTGAAATATCTGAAATGATTTTTTTCCCTCGGTTCACAGGCCCGCTTGCCGGAACATCCTTTAAGAGAGAGAGTTCGAATGTTTTAAGAAAATCGTCCAACCTTCCCAGTTTTGTTTTTGCCTCGTGGTTGCCGTCATACTTATATTCCTCTGTTAATATCCTTATTTTTTCAAAATCCTGGATACCTTCTCTGAGCCTTTCGAATCTTATAGAACTCACCCCTCCCGGATAAACAAAATACGTGTCGCCAGCAGGCCAGCTTCCAAAGCGTGAATCGACCAAAGGATTTTCTCCCCATGAATTATATGCCCAACGCAAAAAGCCATCGTACCCTTTGGCTGCTGCATACCAACCCAAATATACAGATTCGGCAGGCGGTGAGAACGTAAAGGTATTAGGGAATGGCTCATTGCAACAGACATAAAATGTTGTTATGTGGTTTGCTTCCTTCCTTTCTTCAATTGCATTGCCTGGGACAATATGGGCCGAAGCAACGCAAAGGTCATATAAATCATCATTGATTTCTTCATGGTATCCCCCGGCAAGGGCAGTTTTTAATTCCGGGGCTACAGTTTTAATGAAAGCTATCATCTTTTGCATGTCTTCCGGTGACCGTTCGTCCATAGCAATTGTTGTTATATCGAGCCAGCTCTTTTCCTTTAAATGGGTTACAAATTGTTTTAAAAAAGGCGACCATAATCCCTCATATGTTTCTGTCCCGGGCTTTGCCTCAACTATCGTATCTTTATTTAATGATTCATCAAAATAGGAGAATTGGTTTTTCCAAGGGATCATGGAATAACAGTTTATTTGTTTTGTAATGCCACATTCCATGGCAAAACCGATCCATTTGTCAAATATGGAATAATCATACTTCCACGATCCGTCAACCTTTTTTGTCCATTTAACCAGCGACTCAAAATAATCGTAAGTTTGCCCTCCCCATGGTTTGTGCACTATGCTTGCCGTTATACACTTCTGCCCTGCACCGGCAAGCATTTCCATTGATGGCTTCATTAACATAAAATGTTCTTCCGACCAAAGAACTACATTATTGTACCGGGCAACGGCAAATGGGTTTTGCCACAAATCAAGATGGAAGCTCCAGTCTTTTGGCTGGGGCAACTGCCTTTCGTGAACCAAAAGATCGATATTTACCTGTTTGCGTTCCTGTTTGTGCGCATTTACCGTTATGCTCCCAGAATATTTTCCGGCAGCGCAATCACGTGGCACATCAATGGTAAGCCATAACGGGCGTGTTGTGTTTGCTTCAATATCGAAACAATGTATCGGATCCAGGGCATCGGCAACCAGCGATGAATCAATATCGGCAGTTTTTCCTTTTCGGTACCTATCCGTCATTACATATCTCACAAAGAAATGCTTTAGATTTTCTTTATTTAATATGTCGCCGTCTTCATTTACCAAGTCGCTAATAATACAATTTGTGTTTAGCAAAGGTCCCGATGACCATATAACAAACTGGGCATTTACCCTTTCCCCTTTCCATGCATTGCCGGACCATAAGCTTGTTTGTTCAACAACCGGGACTGATTTTTTGCCATAACGTTTATCGATACTGCCAACAGAAAAGTTAATGCCATCTTCAACAGATCCCCATGGCAGCGCATCGTAAGGTTTATTGTCGTCAGGTTCGTTATAGGTGACACATTTAGGTGCTTTTTTGTTAACACATGAATTGTTCAGTGCCAACATTCCTCCTATGTATAAAGAAATTAGGATGAATCTGGTTATCTTTTTTTTCATATTATGATGAGTATTGGTGCAAAAAATCATTATTTCCTTGTTGCTTATATAATATAATTGATGTAAGCCACAGTATGCTATGGTTTATTTTTTGCCAACTGGCTTCTGGGTGTTGTTACAAAAGAAATCCCTTCCAATTGTAAACTGTCGCTCTCCGTTGCCCCCTTCACCAACAAAGTACGTATCCATTTCAAAGATGGCGAGCTGAATTCAAAAACATCAACTTCATTAGGATTTAGCTCCTTTTCGTACTGCATTTCCCCATTGTCGTGATAGGTATCATTCAGGCTGGCACAAACGTGTACATTAGCAACTTCTTTTCCTGTATTGCGTATCACCAACTTGACCTCTGTTGGCACATCCTTGAAACCGCCATATTCAATACGGGAGGAGGTAAATTCCTTCCCTGAGAACTTGTCCATTTTTCCGTTAAGGCTGTCTGCCTCCTCTACTGATGGGATTCGGGTAATAATGTCAGAAAGATTTACTTTCAATCCATAAGCATTTTTTGTTTGAGACAGGTATAGCCCATGATTCTTATTTTTTCCATATAAAAGAAGCATATCCAGAGATTTTGTATTCAGCTCAGCATACCACCCGCCATCCTTATCTTCGGTAATAACTTGCGGAGCAGTGCGCTGTTTTTTGGGAATAGTCTTAATATCAATGGAAAGCTCCAGCATCTGTCTAAATATCTCTACAGAAGACTCGTTTTTAAGACTGGATTCGTACCAATCGTCAAAGTTTGTAATTTTGGGAAGAGGGCTTGTTTCATCAAAAAACAAACGTATTGCCCACTGCATCATCTGATCGGCCCGGTGCAGATATTTCGCTTCCCCTGTCAGCTTGTAAGCACAGCGCAACAACCGGACCACCTCCGATATGTTGTCCGGACACAGAACGAACTGCACCTCGGGCGAAATAGTCATATATATATCGGCAATATCTAAGATAGCCCTGCGATATATTGGTTTATGTTTATCATCACACCTCTCATACCTATCGGGCAATAGCCCTGCAAATTTTGCGTATGATCGGCCAGGAAACCAGGGGGTCAGGTTGTAAAGAGATGTTGAAGGAAGGCCGTCCGGTGTCTTCAATGGAAACCCCACAGAAGCGTTTACCCCGGCCGGAGGTAGTATTAAGCCCTTAATCATGTCTGTACGATCGGTAATGGTATAATAAGTAGGGATACCTTTACCTGCCACATCCAAGATTTTGTTATAATCATTCGATAAATACTCATCGTCAAAAAACATGGCAAACCTTATCATATCTCCAGCAAGTCCAGGATCGCGTTTGCGCACAAATTCCGCTGCATCCTGAACGGTTGTCGCCATAAACAGGTTCATTTGCACATTAGACACTTCACGCCTGTCGTCACCTTCTGCCGTACACCAAGACATTGCGCCAGTAACAGGATCGCGCATGGAACGGTAGAGCCGTAGAAGCGTTTTTATTGCCTGCTTCATCTCCGGATCCCCGCTGCGCCCATATTCTCTTGCCCAAATATCGATATAGCATGATCCTGTTTGGGGAAATTCAAAAGCTTCATCTCCCGGACCGTGCTTATAATATTCCGCATGTCTTGAAAAACGCCCGGTCTGCTTGTCATAAATTTGATTGTTCCACAGCCCATGGGCAAAGCGTGCCAACGCTTCGGGGTGACTGTCCCAGTAAGGCCATACATAGTTGTATTCATGCCCGCCATAACCGCCATCAATCCGTCCGCTACTGGCATAAACCGGCAAATCTTTATAAACATCCCAATACATATGGCTGCCCCAGCTATAAAGCCCTGTCACGGGGCTCTGTGCATGCTCCATGAACCAGTCGATACTTTTGTCTGCTTCATTCTTATAGCGTTTGTCGTTGGTCAGTCCTGTGAGGCGGTAAAGCAAACCATACAATGGTAGATCTTCCAACAAATTGCCCCCTGAATAGGTGCGGTCATTAGGCCGCAATTTATAGTCACGACGCAATCCCGGGGCATAAGGTTTGGTAACAACATGCGCATAAGGAACCTTACGATATTTGAATACCGTAGAAGTCTTGCGATCCATGATAGAAACAAAAAGCGGAGAATGGATTTCACCGTAACGGTCGCGTCCGTATTCAATCATATAATTGGCATAGGCAACAGCCATAGCCCTGTAATCATACGCCTTCAGTGCCTCTTGCCATTTTTTTTGTTCCCTTGAATCAAAAGGTGGCTCATTATTCTTTGCCTTCACCTGTGCCCCTGAAATTATAGCAGTTCCGGTCAACATTATTATTGCAAAGAAAATTGTCCATATTTTAATCATGTCATATATTTTTTAGTTTTTCGTCAGTGTAGTGTTTGCCGGGACAACACCAAGTATGACATAGCTTCCTGTACCAATCATTTCTATTACCTGCTTTCCCTTATCGTATTCAAAAGCATAGATATTCAGTTTGGGAAGGCCGACATTTTCATTGCCAATGACAGCGGCATCTTCAAAAACAGGATCCAGCCCCCCACGGTCGTTGGCATGAGCTACGTGTTCGAGCATTGGAACCTGTAACCACTCTTTATCAGGAGAATCGAAATAACCTACTATTACTTTGACCGGCACTGTGGGTTCAAAACCGATCCGTACATCTCCGCCGTTTTTTGCATGTTCATGAGAAAAACGGATCCCGGTCAGTCCTTCAAGTTGGGGCATAATATCATTAATAACATAATCCCGATCGGTAAAAACTTTAGCGCCTTTTTTCACTTCGTAGGTTTCCACTCCTTCTGTCAGCAGTTTAAATGGTGCTGCAGCCCAGGGTTTGGTGTTTTTCCTATTTGTATCGATCCGCCAATCTTGTGCAAGCGGCAAATTGTCAAGTCCTGCCACTTCCTTTTTGAAATCAGCCAATTCCTGTTCATATCTTTCAACAAGTTGAGACCAGTGATAAACTTCAGGCCACGGTATGCGCTGACGGCCGTGCAATGTATTCGAATAACGATAGGTGTCCCTTGTCAGCTCTTCCAACTTCTTGTACTGATTCAAGCTTTCTTCTAAGTAAGGTATTGCCTTTGCCATATATCCTTCATCCTTGCTCTTTCGATAGCGGATAACATTCATGGCAGCTTCTGCCTTTGCGCAATAACTTCTGGTCATAGCTTCAATGCAATGCATATCATTGCGCAAGCGTTCAAATTCTTGCTTGTTTTTTGTCACATAGGGTGCCGCTGCCTCTATTTCCCTGACTGCATCAGACGAGTAATTAAGAACTTCTTTGATGACTTGCGGCGGGGTTTCGCCCACATGCGGCTTATTGGCATACTCGTTTTCCACATACTGATTTATTGTTTCCCCCAAAGGTGAATCAGAATCATACAATTCTTGCCAAACCCTAAATTTGTGGGGATCTGTCAATTGTTCAAGCGGCATGCCCAGGCTCAGGCACTGACGGTTGCCCCCGGTAATCCCGAAACGGCGCAAAAGCCGGGGGGCACACTCGCCTGAAGCATCATATGCAGCGTAAATTTTTTCTGCTGCCTTTCGTGTGCCGTAAATCTCGGTCAAACGTCCAACCCAATGTTCGTATTCAGCTGCCGGATCACGGTTCAGCTCCCAGCAGTAACGCGCCCATATTTCATACCATAAGCGGTCACGTTCAATCTGTGTGACACCTGCCTTGTCGGGAGTATTAGGCCAGTCCCAGTAAGCCAATGGGTAGAGGTGCAACCCATTTCCATCGAGCCGATCGCGAATAGCCCTGCAACTGTTCCATATAAAGCTGAAATCAGCATACCTGAAGGGTTCGAGGTTGCTAAGTAAATGTACGTTGGCCATGTGCGTATTACTATATTTTGCCATATCCTTGTGGAACTGTTGGTATTTGCCACGGGGGATCTCGCTAGTGAGCGATTCCCCATTATATTTCGACATACTATACAGGTTAGGATAAAGCTTCACGCCCTCAGAAAAAACATCTTTATGGCTGCCATATTCCACGATATGGTGGCCTCGCACCACAATAGGCGGCAACTCTGCCTGATTGCGGGCCTTCAACCCGTCTTTGACTCCCGGGATGATCGTTTGCGTAAACCATTCAACCTGGTTTTCACTCCCGCTTAATGCCTCTCCCAAACATACAAGCAAGCCCACATTGGGATATTCTTCTATAAACTTAGCTATTGATTTACGGGTATAATCGGCAGCTACGGGTTCAGTCTTTTTCAGGCTCGTGCCCAGCCCCAACCCTTTAGGCAAATGAATATTGTAAAACATCTGGATCAGCCAGATGCCCCGTTTGTCACACTCGCTTGTTATCCATAGCATCATCTCATGGTTCTTGTCTAGAATTTCCGGCGATACCTCAAGTGCTTCAGGATAACCGTCCAATTTAACCAAAGAAGCAAATGGGTGGCCATTCCAGAGGAAAAGGGAATTCATGCGCTGGCCAACCAAAAAATCAAGGTACTTCTTCCAGTACCCTTTGTCATAAAAAAAAGGAAAGTACTCCGGTTTATATGGCCATTGATAGTTCCCTCCATAGGGGTCTTTCTGTAGTTTTTGCATACCGATACAAGTCCCCCGCAACTTGAATTCCGGGGCATCGGTTATGTCCAGGTTGTTAGGTATTGATTTGTTTTTGCGTATTTGTTCCGCCAGTTCCAGGCATCCATACAGCACGCCAGAACCGTCTGCGCCAACTATATCGACAGTGTTCCTTTTAGTACTTTTTATACGAAAGCCCTCCGGCTTAAACTTTTCAGCACAATTGCCATCCTGGATCTTTACTTCAATGGTCCCATTTACCCCAAATTCATCACATGCCAGTTTTATCAATTCTGTGGCATATTTTATACGTGGCGACAGCTCCTCCGTTTTACAGATGATTTTCAGCCTGCCTTGTGCTGCAACTCCATTGGTAACAACTATAAACAAACTAATACTTAAGATAATATTTGCAAAGATGTTCATAGGCAATTATTTTCCAACATTTTATACACTTCGCTGGAAGCCAATAGGAAAGCTCCCACTCCATATGGCATGGAATTATTTTTGTCATATTTCCTGGGCGAATCCCCAATCGGTTGTATTCCGGTAAAGCTCCCATCTTCTTTTACGAATGTTTTCAAAGCTTTCCAGGCCTTAATTGTTGCCTTCCGATATTCTTCAGGCTCCAACATGCCTTCGTTTATCCCATAAGCCAGGGCATAAACAAAGAATGCGCTCCCACTGGTTTCTGCCTGGGCATGTTCATCACGATCAAGCAACCCTGCTCCCCACAAACCATCTTTGCCCTGGATATCAACCACCTTTTCACACATTTCTTTGAATTGCTGTTCGTATTTTGGGCGGACAGGATCGTTTGCCGGCAGATATTGCATTACGCGCACCAAACCGCCAAGTACCCAGCCATTCCCCCTGCTCCAAAAGACCTTGGAGCCATTAGGCTCAGACCTTTCAAAAAATGTTTCATCGCGGTAATACAAGTGTTCATCTGCATCGTAGTAAAAATCGGATACCTGCCACCACCATTTATGCAAGAATCCGTAATATTTTTGTTCTCCTGACACCTTCCCCATACGGGCAAATGCAGGGGGCGACATGTACAGGGCATCGCACCACGACCATTTTTTGCGGTTTTTATGTTCAAACCTCAAGTCACTGTCCATATTTGCCACATCGGCCATGTTTGAGTCGAGAGCTTCCCGGATTTTGGCGATCATTGAGGTGTCTTTATATATTTCGTATAACTCGATCCATGTTTGAGGCGTACAGTGGTCATTGGCAATATGCCGTGTTTCGATTACCCCCCAGTTTTCATGTTTGCCTATTTGTATCGCAACAGCTTCATATTTGCTGCACCCGGGCAGTTTGCTTATGGCCATCAAGCTGTTTATAAAAGGCCCATATACCCAGTCGCCCATCAATTTGTCTTTAGGATTGCCAAGCTGCCAAGCTGCCACTTTCTTTGCTGTTTTCAATACATCTTTCTTTTTTAAGTTTTCCGCTGTAATACATACTGATATAAAAAAGAAAAGAATGGATAAACAGATTGTTCTAATGTTCATTTTAATTGTTTTTAGAATTTTTTTACCGGTATTCCTGCAACTTGTTATCGGCAAAAATTGATTTTTATACCAGTTGCTTTGGTTTAAACTCATATGTTTTAACAATCCGGCTTTCGTTTAAGCAATAAAAAACACATGATTATAATCAAAAACAAAAGATACCATAATGCTACCATTGCGGGAAGCAAAGAACATATGGGACAATAATTTATAAGCTCACCCATTTTTGCCAAAGCAATTTATGGGCAAGCTTATTAAATTATAATTTTTCAGAATTTGGAAACATTATCCGGATTTTGCACTAAAGCCGAATTTGAATCAAAATCGTACGTTGGGATCTTCCACAGAAAATCTTTTTTAGGATAAAAATCAGTGACAGCATATCCATAAATTCCTTGTTCAACCGCATTTTCAATATGTGATTTTACCTTGTCTCCAATACGGTCAGTCCGTAACCCATCAAAATACATTTGAACTTCGCCGACAAACTCCCAGCCTCTTTCCCTATATATTGAATCGGAAAAAGCTTCTTTAGACAAACCCGATGTCAGATCTGGCAAATTTGCACGGTTCCGTACCATGTTGATCTTTTCATAAGCATCAGCCGTTGCCCCATTTAGTTCATTTTCTGCTTCAGCATAGTTTAGAAGAACATCTGAATAGCGCATGACATATTCGTTTGCCCCAGCCTTGTTTAAAGAGGCAGAGGATGGACTTCTGTCGTAATGTTTGATATTACCTGGGCCAGCGGCAGTCCATTTCTTTGAGCCAGGGGTTAAACCTTTGTCTTCGGGAACAAATTCCATTGAATCAACAATGGTTGAATTATCATCGTCTGTTATATAGACTTTTGTTAAGAAAGTCCCTTCTTTTCTGGCATCTTCATCGCTGTATGATAAATAATGTTCAATAGAAGGAAGTACTCGCCTGTACATCCTGGCACCCAAGGTATATTCTGTATAGTTTATTCCCCAATCCCTGTGCCTGCTATTATACTCAGAGCCATATCTTCCAAATTGAACTTCAAAGATAGATTCAAGCCCATTTTCATTTTCAGTATTCCACCAACACCAAAGGTCTTTAAAATCATTTTCAAGAGCATACTCCCCAGATTCAATAAGTTCTTTGTTAACTTCTTTTGATTTGGTAAAATACTCGCTATTCCCTGTCATGCTGCCCCTTGTCAGGTAAACTTCGCCAAGTATGCCTTGGGCAGAGCCTTTTGTTGCTTTCCATTTTTCATCATCGCTATATGCTGATTTTTCGGGCAATGTGCTAATTGCGTATTCAAGATCTGCAATAATGTATTCATAGGTTTCATCAACAGTCTTCCTTGCAATTTCAAGGCCGTCAAGTCCTTCGGTCATACCATCGGGGATTGGACACCCTCCATAGATCCGTACAAGAAGATAAAAAGAAAGTGCCCGCAAGAAGCGTACTTCACCATACATTTGCTCTTTTAATTCCTGATCCATATCAATATCTTCCCCCCTGTTTAGTACGGTATTGGCATTATTTATTAAGGAATAACAGCTTTGCCAAACAGATATTGTCATATCTGGATTATTGGGGTGAAACCAAAGGGCATAGCCCCTAATATTGGAGTCAAGCCATTGTGGAGAATTAACCTCAGAACTATTTGCAAGGGTCAAAGCCCACCCCCTTGATTTATTATAGATCGATTGCAATGAGTTATATACTGTAACAACCGCTGCATCTAGGTCTTCGGCATCCGAGTAATAATTATTCGGGGTTATAAAAGTAAATACCTCTTCATCAAGATTAGTACAATTGGTTGTTATACCTATTATTGCACAAAGGAATATGTATTTTAGAAATTTCATTTGTCGTAATTTTAGAATTTTACATTTAATCCAAATATAAGGGCTTTACCCAATGGATCCTTACTAGACCCATTTTCAGGATTGTACCCTCTGAAATTTGAAAAATTCAGATAATTCTGGGCATTTGCATAAATGGTTAGGTTATTCAACCATTCCATATTTTTAAGCCAAGAGGATTTTAGGTTATAGCTCAATTTTATATTCTTGATAATAAAATATTTCATATTGCCATTTGTAGCGTCCGAGTATTCGCTCCCTATTGCCCCTGCCCTCGGGAATGACCCATTGGGGTTGTCTTCGCTCCACATACGGTCATATGCATATTTTGTTGGTATTTTTATCCCTATCTGATGTTCTCCTGCCTGAATATAATCCGCCTCTTTAGTTGCAATCCCATATGCCCCTTGTCCGGTTATGTACAGCGAGAAATTTTTATATGACAGATTTGTTGAAATCCCATAGAAAAAATCCGGTTCAGTAGTACCAACAAAAACAAAATCATCATTTGTAATTTGTTCGTCACCGTCATTGTCGGCATACATTTCTTCGCCCAGTTGGGCATCGGACCGAATAACCTTATATGCATCTAGTTGCTCCTGGGTAGTAATGATCCCTAAAAATTCCCTTGCCCAAATGCCATTTACAGGCTCGCCAACAATCAAACTATAGCTGTAACGATCTTTGCTGTCAGATCTGGTAATCTCCTCAACATCTCCATACAATTCGACAATCTTGTTCTTGTTTGTCGAAAAGTTGGCATTAATATCCCATTTAACTAAACGATCTAATATTCTTGCATCAGCGGTAAGCTCAAACCCTTGGTTTTCAACTTCCCCAATGTTTTGGAGCATGTTTTTATAACCAGAAGTTGTTGGTATAGGTACATTGTATAAGAGATCGGTGGTGTTTTGTTTGTAATAATCTATCGTAATATCTAAACGGTTCCATAAACCAATGTCCAGTCCGATATCATACTGTGTTGTTTTTTCCCAACGAAGGTCAGAGTTCCCCAAACTTTCACCAAGCCCCAATATTGGAGAGTCACCAGAAACATAATACACCTCTGAAATTTGAGGGATAGAATTGTAGTTACCTATTTCCTGATTACCGGTTATCCCATAACTTGCACGTAACTTCAGGTTAGAAAAAGTTTTATCATCCTTCATAAAACCTTCATTGATAATCCTCCAGCCCATACCCACAGATGGAAAAAAGCCCCATTTATTATTTGCCCCAAAACGGGAAGACCCATCGTAACGACCTGTAACTGTCAACAGATATTTATCGTCATATGCATATGTTGCCCTTGCTGTCCAGGAAATCAGTTTGCTGGTATATTTATCTGTTGAATATTCGACACTTTCGGCATCCGCCAAACTCATATTGTTTGCACCGGTAATATCATTCGGGAAGCCGCTACCGCTAAGGTTTATGTCCTCATATAGATAATCCTGGTATGAATATACGCCTGTTGCCGTAAAACGGTGTTTGTCCCAACTTTTTGCATAGTTCAAGATATTTTCCGTAATTTTTGTTGTCAGGTTAACATAGGCCTGGCTTCCGTACCCATCCATGTCTCCATAGTCAGCATATTCCGATGTGAAATAGACATAATTCTTGGAGCTAGATAAATCCACACCAAAGTTTGACCTAAATGTTAATCCTTTGGCAAGTGTAAACTCGGCAAAAAAATCGCCCAGCACACGTCTTTTGTCTGTTTGGTCTGATGTTTCGTTCGCATCTGCAACCGGATTCCATGTAGTAGTTAAATATGAAGCAAGGTTTAAATCCTGGCTGGCATAATACCATGAGCCATCTTCATCTTTAACCGGTATTGTTGGCCATCCTGAAGCAAATATTGAATGGGCCCACCCAGAATAGGTGTCGGTATTCCTTGTCTCTGTTACAGAATAACTTACCTGCATGTGGCTCCCTACGGTTAACCAATCACTGAATTTGTGTTTTATATTGTTCCTTGCCGTAAGTCTCTTAAACCCGGCGCCCAACCTTAAACCGTCCTGAGAAAAAATACTACCGGAAAACAAATAGCTTGTTTTTTTATTGCCCCCATTAAAAGTAAAACTATGTTCCTGTATGGAAGAATAATCTTCAAAAATCTCATCCTGCCAGTCAGTATAGATGTCTGGGGCAGGATATGAATCAGAATAAACAGGTTTCCCATTATTATAAGTATAAGCTTCGTTAATAAACGAAATAAACTCATCGCGGCCAATTGTTTCAATTAACCTTGTAGGCGACTGGAAACCGTAATATGAATTTACAGACAAATTATTTTTACCTTCCGCACCTTCTTTTGTTGTTATCAATATTATACCATTTGCCCCACGGGATCCATAAATAGCAGTCGATGAGGCATCCTTTAAAACTTCTAACGACATAATATCGTTAGGATTAATATCAGACAAATCCGCATCCACCAATGGGAAACCATCAACAACAATCAATGGTGAATTTCCAGCCTGAATAGAACTATTGCCCCTGATCCTAATTGTAGGGGAATACCCAGGCCTATTATCAGTCATTACAGATAAACCAGCGACCCTTCCCTGTAGAGCCTGGCTGGGATTAGAGACCGAAACATTTACGAGGTCGTCTGCTTTAACCTGAGAGACCGAACCTGTCAGATCTATTTTTCTCATTGTCCCATAACCAACTGCAACAACTTCCTCAATTCCAATTGCATCTTCTTCCATGTTCACATTTATTGAACTTTTCCCAGCAACTGAGATTTCCTGCGTTTTCATCCCAACAAAAGAAAACTGCAATGTTGCATCATTAGGGATATTGGTTAATGAATATTCTCCATTGCCATTGGTAACCGTACCGTTAGTTGTGCCTTTAATAACAACGGAGACCCCAGGAAGGGGCAGGCCTGATGAGTCAGTAACTTTACCGGAAACATTCATTGGCTGTGCCTTATGTGTCGCTGCCTCCGATACCGTTGACAAAACTATTATCCTGTCGATAAAATGGTACTTGACATCTGTCATCTCAAACAGATCGTCTAAGATGTTATTGACCCTGGCTTCCCTGTAATCCGCGTCAACCTTACGTTTTAGGTCAATGGCATCGCGGTTGTACACAAAATTGAACTCACTGTTGTCCTCTATCTCTGAAAGGACCTGCTCAACGGTCACATTTTTTAAGGAAATGGTCAGTTTCGCAAGTTGTGAATAACTTTCCGAAGCCATAAGGTTCAAAAAACCCAAAAGCAAGAATAGTAAAGTTAGTTTCATTTTTAATACATTTTTTTGCACAAATCCAATATCCTTGCCTTGTGCATAAAACATTCGCTTTTTTTTCATATTTTTAAATGTTTAATTAATACTAATGGCGTTATGCCATTTATCTTACAGTGCAGGGAAGAGGGCAATCTTTCCTGCACTTAGTTTATTTAAGCCTTCATTGCAATTTCTTTGATTTATCCCTTGATATTGTTATCTCCCTTGTTGAAAATGCCTTGCCATTGTTTGCTTTTACCATAGCTGAACGCCATTTGATCGGTAACGAGACCGAAAATATTTCCATGATGCGATCGATGTTTTGATCAACAAAGGTTGCATCGAAACAATATTCCCCTATCGACCTGTCTTCTAAAACAAACTCAACGTTATGCAGCCTTTCAAGCCGTTTTAATATATTTTTCAGCTGTGTGTTTTTGAATACATATTCTCCTTTTACCCATCCCGTATAAACCTCCATATTGTCCGTTTTGGCAATGGCAATTGTGTTTTTTTGCTTGTTCAGTTTCCCTACTTCTCCTGGCTTCATATTATATTCAACGCTCGCATGACTGCCCTTTTGCCCCAACTTTTTTATTGAAATATTTCCCTCTACAAGGACTGCCTCTATTTCGGGGTTTTCTTCATACGCGTTAATGTTGAACGTTGTGCCGTAAACCTTTACCTGCATGCCAGAAGTGGTCACCAGCATGGGCATGGACTTGTCTTTTGCCACCTTAAAAAAACCTTCGCCAGTCAACTTTACCTCCCGGAAACGCTGCTTGCCATATATTGGGTATTGGACTGAACTCCCGGAATTCAACCATACCTCAGAGCCATCGGGCAATTCCGCTTTTGCCCTGCCTCCTGCCGGGGCCGAGACCGTGGCGCAAAAACCGGACAAGCGGTCAATTTCATAGTCCTTAAATGATTGCAGCCCTTGTGTTTGGTAAAACATCCAGATTGATGCAATAAGCAGAGGGGCAAATAGTATGGCAGCAACTTTGCCAATCCAGTTTATTATCTTTTTGTTTTGCCGTTTGGGCTGCGGCTGGGCAACAGGTTTTTCTATCCCCAGTTCCTTCCATAAATAATCCAATTCTCCTGCGGAGAACCCTACTCCCCTGAAACTCAAACCATTTATAACCGAACGTGCTTTGATAAATTCATCCTTCGAGATAGGATACCGGTCAACAAAAGCCCTTTTCTTTTCCCTGTCGAATGAGTCAAAATTGATTATCCCATCCTGGAACCCTTCATCGGCAAGAAGTGTATAAAAGTCTTTTTTATATGGCATACTTAAATTTAATAAGATTCCCTTTATAATCCTATAGAGTAAAAAGTGTGGAAATAGTACTGCAAAAAAATGGCTTATTTATCAAGGAACAGTAAAAAAAGGTTGAACAATACTATGTCAATATCATCAATGTCCTCTTTTTGTATGCCTGTTATGCCAGAAGACAGCTTTTGGAGGATTTTCGGCATATTGTTCTTCACCGATTGTTCCTTGACGTTGACAATCTTTGCGATTTCTTTATATGTTAATTTATTGTAAAATCGGAGGAAAATAATCTCCCGTTGATTTAGCGGCAAAGAATTAAGGTTGCTGATAAGCTTTTCTTTTATCTCGTTAGATATAAAATCTTTGTCGATAAATTCGTTGGGTTCAAAAATCAAAGCCTTGCTGTCTTTTTCTGAAATACTATCTATGGGAGAAGTATTAAGCATGTTTTTTTTAGAGGAGAAAAGCCTCCTGCGCAAGGAAATAAACAGGTATGCCTTTAGATTTGATATGTCGCCAAGCCCTTCCTTTGTCTGCCAAATATTTATAAAAAGATCTTGTACCTGATCCCTTACAAAATCAGGGAATGGAACCAGCTTAATCCCATATGTGTACAATTTCGGATAGTAAAACTTAAAAATTTTTGAAAACGATTTTTGATCTCCCGACTTCATCGTTTCCCACAAAAAAACCTCATCCAATTTATTTATATTTTCCTTCACTTGATTAGTCTTTCGCCTGTTTTGACAACCAAAAGTAAAAAAAAAAAAATTGTACTTTTGCAATTGGATTTGTAAGCAACCTAAGATTTCATAAGAAATTGTAAGTGTCTGAAATTTCCAAACATCAATCAGGTAAAAACAATTTTTTATGGAAACAACATCAAAACAAATTAAAACTACAATTGTGTCAATCTCGCTCCTGACCGTTATGGCAGGGGCTGCCGTAGCTCCGGCCTTGGGGGTAATAAAAGGACATTTTTTTGAAGAACTATCGGGATAATCCGAGAAAATAGGGACTTATTTGGAAGTTTGTTACCGCCTCCCTCCTAAGCCCCTCAACGGCTATTCAGTTTTCCTTTTTTTTACCAAAATTGAAAGTATAACAAAAGCCACAATCAATATTATTGGCAGAACAGACATATTGCGCAATGTAACCTGAGGACCTGCCGTTTCAATAGATTTTCCCATTATAGGCAAAACCATTGATGTTGCGACAAAACCTGCGCCGCCCAGTATCGACATCCCCAATGCCCCGCTTTTGGGTATGTACTCTGACGAAACGCCAATCATTGTAGGCCAGAAATAACAAACCCCAACGGCAAAAACGGCAGCCGATAGCAATGTCATTGCCGGTCCATTGGCAATGCTCAACAATATAAGCCCCACTGATGAAATGATGGCAGAACCGAGCAATACCCCCGGAGGGCTTAAGCGGTGTACCAACCCGCCTGCGAAGAAACGGCCAACTGCCATAATACCTGTAACCACCACCAATATTATCATTGGACTGATGCCATTGGTTTCGAGCAGCGCGTTTATCCACTGTGTTGTCCCAAGCTCGGTTGACGAGGTAAGCAACATGCACAAAAAAACAAACGGGAACAACAAGCTGATTTTGTTAACGGCCTTGCCTTCGATAACTACAAACGCCGCAATAACCAAAACGATAACTATCGGATATGCATAATTTGAAGTAATTGCCGCCGACAGGGTTGGCACAGTTGCAACCAGTATCATAAAAATTACCGTAATGGTAATGGTTATCGGTGCAGCCACGTTTCGCATCATTTCTTTGTATGTAACACCTGATGACACGCGTTCGGTTTCCGGGATAGCTTTGCCGAAGAACAAATATCCGTACAACGCCAAGGGAACAAACAGCAAGCACACCAAAACCTGCCAAGGTAAGTTTAGCTGATCCATGATGATCCAAGCCAAAATCCCTCCAATAACTATCCCCCCGGGAAACCACACATGGAAGCGGTTGAGCATTTTTGTTTTTTTGTCGGGGAAAAGCGTTGCCACCAAAGGGTTGCAGGCAGCTTCAACGCTACCGTTGCCTAGCCCGATAAATACGTTGGCAATAAACAGCGAGATGTAATCTTTTGCCAACAACAACAATACAATGCCCACAACGTGCATACCGAAAGCCATCCAAACAATGGTCTTTGTTTTTACGATGTCGATAAAATAGCCACCAGCGAACATGGCAACTGCAAAGCCCCAGAAAGCCGGGGCAAACGCCCGCCCTACCTGCTCTTTGGTCAAGCCATAGTCGTTACTGAAAACACCTTCGATTTTTGCCCTGATGGCAAATGTGATAGCGGTTACCAACAATGCCAGGCATGCGGCAACAAAAAGCCTTTTTTGATTTACGTTTGTCATATTAGTTTTATTTAAGGTTTAGTCTTCTTATAATGAAGACGGAAAATCATTTCGTTTACAAAATTAAGCCACCTGCCGGTGCAAAAACACAAAAGCCAAAGCACGCAGGCAAGTCCCAATATACAAAATCTGCCGCCACCTAACCGCCTATATTTTTCACCAACCGTTTTTTCACATAAAGAAACACATCTTTGGATTTTACAGGCCTTAATTGCTTATAGTTCATTGTAGCATAAAGCAATAACAATATTGCCCCAATGTCGCCATAAACATCTTTTAAATCAAACACAAAAAGAGGTTTTAGGTAAACATAGTCAAGCGTGCCTTTTTCCCATATCAAATTCCCGATCAATGCGCAAATTATGCCTGCAAACAGGAAGATTATCGAGGTGTCAATAATTCGTGCGCCTTTGTTTATGTTGTTCCTTAAATAAAAGAAATAAGATGAAATTGCCGTCCCAATAAAAAGGAAAAGGACAAGGTGTGGCAACAAGCCTACATTTATGTTCAAATACCTGTTGAGCAAAACATTGGCAAAACTGTGCTTGTCGTTAAAAGTGGGCTTGAACTCAACCAACGACGGTATCAGCACAAAATGCTCATCAACAAAATGAGTATTGATTATTATTTTAATTGCCTGATCTGTCGCAACCAAAACAAATATCCATAAAATTACCGTGCGTGTTTTCATTTTTAAAATTCATTCAATTTCCTAAATAGTTTGGCTTGCCCATTAAATTGTTCAAGTAATCAGAAAGTACGTTGTCGCAACCTTGCTTTTGCAAAACATAATTGTGGTTCGTGACCGTATCTTTCAAAACCCACCTACACCCCTTTTCTGGGTCAAAATCAAGAAAACCTTCGTCCAGTATCGAAAAATATTCTGTCGGGTCCTCAACTGCAAAATAAACAGCCATTAAGTCCCAGCTCGGCCTTTGGTCACTTAAAGTCTTTTTCTCAACATTCCACAGCCAATCTCGATAAGCCGTCCTTACAATATTCCCATTTGGCGTTCCTATAAGAGATTTCCCGGTCATGACATTTGAGCCGGCATTGACAAAGTATATCGGTTTCGGAAAACTGTCAACAAGGTACTTTGAATACCCTGCCGCACCGTTATAGAAAAAGTTCCAATCTTTAATATAACTACCGTTGCTGTTGTTGGCTTTTAGCGCGCCCAAGGCAACCCATTTTTCAATTTTGTTGTTCACCAGTTCATAACCAGACAGTCCGGATATAGAATCGGGCCTTGACACCAGCAAATCATACAAACCTTTGGTATGCCCAATTGTTATGTAAACAATATTTTCATTGGTTTCGTCAGACAAAATCTTCCTGAGCAATTCTGTTTGTTCTGTCACGTCAGTATTTTCTATGCACCTGTTTTTAAAAGCAGCCGTATCTTTTGAAAGTTTTTCTGCCTGCATCTTGTCAACCGGGTCGCCAACTAAGTTGCCGTAATTTGTGCCGATTGGGATATTGTCGTTCCCGTAATACCTGTTTATGGCATCAATCACCCCTGCCCCATAAGGGACTGCGCCCGAACTATAAATAACCCCAAGTATATTTGCTTTCCCTTGGTTAGCATACTCGTTAAGAATTGCCAATGCCCCAACATCATCGCAATCCGATCCCATGTCGGTATCAATTATTACGTTAACCGGGGGCTGGACGGATACCTCGTTGTTGTTGCATGAAAGCAACAAAAAAATCAATATGGTAAGCGAAATATATTTCATAAACACAGATATATTATCAATCCTTTTTGATGCACAGGCTATTCACTCATCGTTTAATTTTAGAGATAGTTTTCGTGCTTTTAAATCATCTAACAAAAGCATAACATCTTCAAATTCTGATGCCAATGCTATTGCACTTGCCTCTCCGCAGTCCACCTGCGTTTCAAGAAATTTCTGGTATTTTTTTCCGTAACCTCTTGCTCTTTAATCCAACAAGGGAGTTCTTCTCCAAATTCTTCAGCGATCTCCGGGGTAGTTAAAAGTTCCCCATAAACTTCATGCAACAAATCGAATTCTTCTATTTTATCAAAAAGAATTAAAGTGCTTGTGTCTGAGATAACGATTTTATGCATTTGCTATGTCTAAGTGCAGGTCATAAATAGAATTACTAAATACAGAAACTCCATATTTACCAAGCATTTCGATGAATGCTCTTTTTGACAATCCAACAATCTCGGCCGCTTGGCCTGCCGACAATTTTGCTTCCTCGTATAGTTTTGATGCAATTATCATCAAAAAATCATAATCTTTCAAATCAACATTGCCTGAAATATTTAATTGTATTGTTCTCATATTAATAACCTTTTTTCAAAAGTACAAAAAATATTATTGTAAGCTTTCTCATGTTCGTTTAGGCTTGCACACAAAATAAACATAACGATGCAAAAACAATGAACAGTTTGAAAATATATAATTTTTAGTACCCAACAAAAAGATTTCGCAAAACAATTAATGAATCAATTAGATTGCCAGACTGTTAGGCATAGATATTAAAAAGCAAAAAACAATAGGTAAGTTGTGTCGCCAAGTGATGGCATCGCTTTGAGTGACACCCTCGCTAATAAAATTTGTATATGTATCGAAACTTTTCGCTTATATTTTGTTAATTACAGCGCAACCCTGTGCAAATTCGTATATCTTTATGTTGAGTTTTACCGATAACCAATGGCAGTAAACGGGAAAAAAATATTAAAAGCAACAGGATATGGCATACTTGCCTTGTTTTTATTGGCAACGGGTATCGGCATTTTTGTTTTTTTCAAAGCCGAAAGCTATGTCAACAAAAACCTGCCGGGAATGGTGTCGAAAAAATCAGGCGGGCTATACCAACTGTCGTTTGGGGAAATTGAACTTGAAATGTTCCCATTGTCGGCAAAAGTACATGGGCTAATGCTTATCCCCGATGAAAGCCTAATGGGCGAAAACCTGCAAAATTCACCAGAAAATGTTATTTATTCTTTTAAATCAAAGGAATTTGAAGCCAAGGGAATTTCGATAAAAAACATATTGTCAAAAAAGAAATTAAGCATTGAAAAAATCACAATCTCCGAACCATTCTTCGAAATCAGGGGCAACGAACTTATGGACAGGGATTCCGCCCAAACGGCAGACAAGTTGCTTAGTCAAATCAGGCCATTTTTCAAAAAACGCATAAGCGGCATCAGCGTTGGAGAAATAGATTTTGTAAACGCACACTACAATTTCTTCAATGAGCAGGGCGATTCGTTGGCAGTTTCAAACGCAAGGCAAGTCTCTGTCTCAATTAAAAATTTCAAGACCGACTCGTCAATGGTCTTTCAAAATTCACGGCTTTTCAAAACCGACGACGTAATAGTTTCAATGAACGGGTTCAGGTTTAATTTTGGCGACAGCCTGCACGTGCTAAAAATCGACACGCTCGAATATTCATTGCAAAACTCCGACATCCAGGCAAAACAGTTCCACCTTTCATACCTATACAAGGACAAAGAAAAAAGCCTGTACGATGTTTACGTGCCAAGGATGTACATGAGGAGCAATATTATCAGCCGGTTTTCGGCAAAAGACTCAATTGATGTCGATTTTTTGAAGTTCGAAGATCCCAAAATCCGTTTCTACCAGAAAGCTGTGCCAAGGCAGCTAAACATCGAGGACATAAATAATTTTGATTTGTACTCGCTGGTAGAGAACCAGTTTTCCCATATAAGGATCGACAGTTTTTCGCTTACAAACGCAAACCTGGAAATATACCGCCAGCCCGATTTTGACGATTACCAACAGAAATTCGAGTCGGTAGAAATTGAGCTCAATGGCTTTGAAATGGATTCCACATCGTCGATAAATCCCGACAAACTACTATATGCCGATGGGCTGAAAATGGATGTTTCCGGCTACCATTTAAGGCTTGAGGACAATGCCCACGATTTCAGGGCAGAATCTATTTCGCTATCAACATCGTCCAATTCGCTGGGCATAAAAAACATAGAAATAGCACCTTTGGGCATAAACAAAAACAGGATACGCAAACGTGCCAACATAAAATGCGGGGCGATTGAAATTACGGACGTAAACCTGAAAACCCTTTATCACACAAGGACTTTGCCCACCCAAGGTATTACTGTCAGCGAACCAATTGTAAACCTGCAAATACACACCGACATTGAAAAGGCAAAAAAAAGCAAAAAAACAGGACTCCTTTTCGAACTGGTCTCAGCATATTTAAAAGGGGTTTATTCCGACCTTGTTTCCGTACAGAACGGGAAACTCAACATACAAAACATAAACAACGGCAACATCGAGGGCTATTTTGAAACTGGCTTCACGTTCAACCTGACTGGCTTTTCTCTCGATTCTACAAGCATTGAGCGGACCGACAAATTTTTTTATGCCACAAACTTCGACCTCGAATTTTCGGGCTACCAAATGCGGCTTGTTGACAACCTGCACAAACTGAACGTCGAAAAAATATCGGTGATGAGCTTCGACAGGAAAGTAGATATACAAAACCTTCACCTGCAACCCGTTGTTGACAATGCGGACAAAAACACCATGAACAGTTTCAACCGCTCTGAACTGTACGACATAAAAGTCCCCCGGATTACGCTTTGGGGCATAAACCTGAGAAATGCCTTCTTCTACAAAAAATTGAACATATCGGAGTTCAAAATTTCAAAACCTGAAATATTCCTTGAAAATTTTGGGGCATTGAGGGAAAACCGCGACAAGAAAGAGTTTAACGAATTTTCGCAACTTATTTTCAACTACCTGACAGATATAAACATAGCCCGGCTTGAAATACCCAACGGCAATTTCAAGTGGATAAACCACACAAAGAAAGGGAGGACGACCTCGTTCGACAACGAGTTCTCTGCCACCCTCGACAATTTCAGGCTGAACGAAAACGAACTCGGGAAAAAACGCCTGCTATTTTCCGATAATTTTGAAATATCGGTAAAAGACCAGCTTTTCCACTTGTCGGACAGCGTGCATATTTTGCAGGCGGGAAGGATAAGCCTTTCAACAAAAAAATCTGAACTGCAAATAAAAGATGCCCTGCTGTACCCTGTAATCACATCCGAAAAATACGGGCAACTGCCCACAACATTCCAAGTTTCGATACCAAGCGCGGAAATAAAAGATTTTGATTTCCAGAAAGCTTATTATTCGAGGCAGTTAAACATAAACAAGCTGGAACTGGGCAAGGCCGCTTTTCAGATATATAGCCAGGCGGGGAAGACCAAATCGCTGGATCTGAAAAAATACAGGTTCCCCCTGCCCTCTTTCATCCATTCCCTAAAACTCGGAAAGCTAAAAATAGCCGATGCCAGCGTGATCACACACGAAACCCAAGGCATAAACCAACAAGCCAAGAGCAATTTCGGGCTTAACCTTGAAATACCCGATATTTCAATAACTACCGATGCACAAAAACATGCGCAAGTTTCTACAGGCAACATTGTTGCAAAAATTAACAAATTGAAATCGCCGCTGGGCAAAACCCACGAACTTGGCATCGGGCAAGTGGACTACGACCAAAAAAGCCAAACGATCAACATGTCGGGGCTGGAAATAACCCCCTTTACGGACAAGCCCACCGAAAACCGTTTCAAAATAGCTGTCCCCGAAATAAGCCTCCTTGATTTCGACATAAAAGATGCTTTGGAAAGCAACGCCTATTCGTTCAGTAAGATAGATGTAAAGAAACCCGATCTGCAAATAGAGATAAACAATTCGGGGAAAGGCGACAAACTGGAAGCCGTTAAAAAACTCGACCTATACCCTTACATAAGCCCCTATGTAAACGAAATAAAGGTGGGGCAACTTACCCTCGACGATGTTGGGCTTGACCTGAACTGGCTGGACAAACAACTGATGAGCAGGGAGTTCGACATAATGTTCCACGAAATAAACATTGGCGAAAAGCAAAACCCCAAAGACCTGCTCCATTCAAAAGAATTTGAGGTTTTGACCACCAACCTGAAAACAAAAGACAAACTATACGAGTTCTCTGCCGACTCGTTGACCTATAATTCGAGAAAGCACAACATCCTTTTGAAAAACATAAACGTAACCCCGCTGTTGGGACGCGAAAAATTCCAAAGGCTGAAAGGCGTACAGACCGACTACCTGAAAGCCAAAACCAAGTATATAGAGATAAAAGGCATTGATGAAAATTCGTGGATAAAAAACAATGTTATTGATGCGGGATCGGCTGTCATAGGCAGAACGGACATCGAAATCTTCAGGGACAAAAGATACCCCTTTGACCAAGACCAACGCCCGCCGTGGCCACAAGACTTATTGCGCAACATAAAACAGCCCTTTGTTTTTGAAACCCTGGAACTTGCGCCATCGTCCATTACCTACAGCGAGCTTATGGACATTTCGGACGAACCCGGCACGATAAATTTCCGGGACATGGCATTTAAAACAGGCAAAATTTCAAATATGCCGCAAGTTATAAACAACGAAAAGCACCTAAACATTGACGCATCGGCAATAATATTCGGGCAAGCTGAAATAAAAGCACAATTCGATTTTGACCTGTCAAGCCCCAATTACGCCCATACCGCCACCATGCACATGGGACCAATGCCGTTTGCTGCAATAAACCCGGTACTTGAAAAATCAGTGCCTATTTCGATAGAAAGCGGGCAAATAAATTATATCGACCTGAACCTTTCCCTGGACGGGCAACATGCCACGGGCGAACTGTATTTTGTTTACGACGGGCTAAAAATAAACGTCATGGAACTAAATGACGATGGGGCTAAAAAGTCGAAACTAGCATCGTTTTGGGCCAACAAAATGCTTTTGAACACCAAAAACCCCAAAGGAGACAAACTTGAACCCGTACAAATTGATTACCCAAGGGACACCAAACGATCAATAATAAATTACTGGTGGAAATCAATGTTCGTGGGGGCAAAAGAAACATTGGGCATCGAAAACGGACACGAAAAAAAATAACTATAACGCAACCAACAACATAAAACATCATCATTATAAAAAAACCTTACCATGAAAAATTTGAATGCAATTTTAACCTTAGTATTATTTTCTGTACTAATATTTTTTTCGTGCGAAAAAGAGGATGCTTTGAATTTAAATGATGAATTCAAAATAAAATTCAATGACGGAAAAACAATAACAGAAAAGGACGTGCTATTTTATGACCGTTCAACACATCTTATTTATTTAAAAAAAGACATGCAACTGAATCAAAATATTACAAGTTTTAATGTATCTGTTGCCGGAGATACCGTATACAGTGGAATAATCCATCCTTGTTCCCTTTCATCAATGCCACAATCACCTTACTTTATTGAAGATTGTTTCCAATATGGGAATGATATTTTAGAGATCGGTTATTGCGGGGAATCAGATGATTTACGAAATGGCCAAAGAATAATAGATGCTTTTGAAAACAGTAATTTATTACGAAATGGGATAAGTTGCAAAATAGATAAGATCGAGATACAATCCTTTGAGAATTATTCCCATGTTATTTGTACCATCACAATTCAAAACAATGACAATATCAATTATTATATCCTTGACCCTAAAAAAATGGGAGACCTTGATTTCAATTATTTCACAGGAGGGTTGACATTACAAAATATGGACACAAAACTTACTTATCCGTTGAGATGGTCTGTTCAATCCGGCACTTGGTCAAATGTTAATCTTGATGATTTGTCAATCCTGGAAAAGGGTTCAAAAGTTACTTACACATTTCAATCATCAGACTACGATAAAATGGGGACAGGAAAATATTCAGCCATGTTCCGGTTTTGTGGCACAAAACATTGCACTCCCGACATTAACCAGAATCAAAAAAATGGTAGGGTTTGGGTAGGTCAAATACTTTCAAAAACTGAAAACATAATGATTGAAGATAAGTAAACGTACCGTACATAATATAAATTCCTCATGCTTGAGATCCCTCTCTTCGTTGCCAAGGCGGGGATAGTCTGGAAATTTCACTAACTTTGGATAAAGCATAAAATAAATTGCCATGAAAGATATTCTCGACAAAACATTTTTCCTAATACTTATTGCATACTTTTTCTCGTCGTGCGAAAAGTTGGACACAAATAAAGATGGCGGACAAGACGAACAAATAAGCTACCTTACCGGATACAACTTGGAAAACTCTTACTACACACAGTATATTTCCCTGGCACTTAGCCAATTTGCGGGCGTTTACGATGGGCTTGACGGCATTGGCGAAAACGTAGAATACGGGGTTGACGTTTACAGCATTTCATACAACACTACATTTAAAGGTGAACAGCAAGCTGCATCGGGGCTGGTATGTTTGCCGAGCGGCGACGGGCCGTTCCCGGTAATGAGCTTCCAAAACGGCACCAACACGCTAAACAGCAACGCACCATCGGTAGCACCAAATTACCAGTTCTACATACTGTTGGAGATGATAGCATCTACAGGCTTTGCGGTAGTAATCCCCGATTACTTGGGGTTTGGCGCATCATCCGACATGTTCCACCCATACCTTGACAAGGAATCGACAAACCAAACTGTGTTGGACATGATAAGGGCTGCAAAAGAACTGGCAGACTCGCTGGACACAGAACTAAGCTCCGAACTGTACATTGCCGGGTACTCGCAGGGAGGCTGGGCAACCATGCAGTTACAAAAAGAAATTGAAAGCAACCATCCAGACGAATTCGACCTGAAAGCCAGCTCGTGCGGCGCAGGACCCTACGATTTGGGGTACATTAACAAATACATTACGGAACAAACAACCTATACAATGCCATATTTTTTCGGGTACATATTCGACAGCTACACAAAACTTGGGGACATGACTACCTCTGTGAGCGATGTTTTTAACGAGCCGTATGCGTCAAAAATTTTAAGCCTTTACGATGGCACAAAATCGGGATCGGCAATTAACTCGGAACTCTCTACAAATGTGGCGAGCTTGCTTACTGCCGACTATATTTCCAATTACGGTACCGGAGAAAAATACGCATCCTTAAAAAGTACCCTTCAGGACAACAGCATTTCGGCATGGGCCACAACAACGCCAACGCTCTTGGGACACAGCATGTCTGACGAACTAATCCCTTATGAAGTGAGCAACAATATTTATCAAGATTTCCTTGCGTTGGGCGTTGGCAGCAGCCAGGTGTTGTTTACGCCTATTTCAGGCACGGGTCACTCTGGCGGGGCTTTCCCTTTTGGAATAGCAACAATAAACTGGTTCCTGGAGTTAATGGGGGAATGAAAATAAAAACCGGAGACAAGCGGGCGGCTTAAAAACCTGGCGTAAAGGGTGTTAATTAAGCAGATTAAATCTTTTGATGATATTTTTCTTTACCCAAGGCAAGCTTTACACTAAATCACCATCTTCAAATTCCTTATACCTTTCAGATAATAACGACAACCACCGGCTTATTAATTTTATTGCATCTGTTGTTTCGGGAGATATGGCCCTTTTTTGCATTTTCAGCAAAAGAAAACCATATATGGCAGTAATTGCCAAATCAACATCGTTTTGGGCTTCCCCGTTTTTTTGGCCTAACTCCGCAATCAACCCCGCCACCGACTTAAAAGTGTCAACATACGTGCTGTCTGCGCCGGTTTCTAAAAGCTTTAAATGGACCTGGTTTACATCATTGATCAAATTGATAAGGAACTGTAGGTGGCCATGTTCGCGAATCCCTTCTTTATCCATCATTATTACCAGGTTGCTGTACCAGTCGGTTATCTCGTTAGGGGGGCGCCCCTCCGTATCGTAGCTTGTTATAAGCTGGCTTTCAATAAGGTTCATGTCAAATTTGAAAGCCCGGATCAAGTCTTCAACCTGATAGAGATATAAAATATATTCTGCTATACTTTCTTTCCGTTTTCTTTTGGCTATGTGCATAATAACAATAACTGTTTTTGTTTGTTCTCAGGAGCAAAAAAAATCGTCCAAATCGCGGCGTTCTTTTTTGGTTGGCCTGCCAGTCCCTTTGTCGCGCGTGATCCATCTCATATTTTTCTGCATTTCAATAATCTCCAGTTCCCCTAGCGGGGTAACATCTTCCAGGACCCCAGGGACAAATTTGGCAGACATCCTTTTCTCTGCCGTTTTAAGCACCTTAAAACTGCGTACAACCTGATCTTTCCTTACCCTAATTATTTCTCCAGGGTGGATTATACGGGAAGGCTTAACGGGAAGTTCTTCGACAGAAACGTGGCCCTTTCTGCATGCATCGGTTGCCTGGCTGCGTGTTTTAAAAATCCGCACAGCCCATAACCATTTGTCAACCCGCACATTATCTTCCATTTATTTTTTCTTGTTAAATAAGTTCATAGTCCTATCGATCCCGATGGAACCAAAACTCTTAATTATTTCGATACAAGAATCAACTTTTTCGGGCATTTCTTTTCCCTCGTTTTTTGACCATTCACCCAAAACATAGTCAACCTGGAACCCTTTATGGAAATCATCGCCTATGCCAAAACGCAGGCGCGCATAATCGTTGCGCCCCAAAACCTGAGTTATGTTTTTCAGCCCATTGTGGCCACCATCGCTACCTTTTGCCCGAAGGCGTATAGTTCCAAAAGGCAATGCAATGTCGTCAACCAGGACCAAAACATTTTCTATGCCTATGTTTTCTTTTTGCATCCAGTAGTTAACGGCACGTCCACTCAAATTCATATAAGTTGTAGGCTTCAACAAAACAAAAGTCCGCGCCTTGTATTTATATTCGACCACAAAACCATACCGTTTATCGTCAAAACTAATATTGGACGCCTCAACGAGTGCGTCCAATATTTGAAAGCCAATATTATGGCGGGTATTTTTATATTCTGGACCTATATTACCTAGTCCGGCAATTAAGTACTTCACAGAATTTAAATTTTAAATTTATCCTTCACTGGCAGGGGCATCAGTTGCTTCTCCTTCTCCTTCTTCTTCATCGGCAAGGTTTGCCATAGCTGACTTAGCCGCCCTGGAAGTAATTACCGAGACTACCACATTTGATTTGCTATCTAAAAATTCAATATTGTCAAAATTCAGGTCGGCAACCTTTATGCTTTGCCCAATCCCCAACTTCGAAACATTGATCTCAATTACATCGGGCAGGTTTCCTGCCAATGCTTTGACCTTAAGCAAACGAAGGTTCTTTTTCAACTTGCCGCCGGCTTTCACACCTTTTGCCAAACCGTCCAGTTTAACAGGTACTGCAATTTTCACAAGTTTCCCTTCTTCTATTTTCATAAAATCTACATGTAGGATCTGTTCTTCAACGGGATGCCACTGTATATCCTGCATTATTGCTTTGTATACCTTACCTTCTATATCAATGTCTATTAAGAATATACTTGGGGTATAAACCAATTTTCTTAACTCACTGAACGGCACTGTAAAATGAACAACGTCTTCCCCTCCGTAAAGCACTGCCGGGATTAATTCCTGTGCGCGAAGTTTTTTAGCTTCTTTTTTGCCTAAAGACTCTCTTTTTTCTCCTTTAATAGTTACTGATTTCATTTTTAATAATTTACGTTAATAATTATGGTACTCAGTCCACTCTGCCAACCGGCGGAACAAACAGCATGCATATTATTAATGCGTCTGCTTATGGAAAAAGCGGTGCAAATATATAAATTACCGGTAATATAACGAACTTATTGATTGATTATTATAAACCCGGTGGATAGCTTCGCCCAAAGCTCCGGCAACAGAAATATATTTAATCTTTTCGCTTCCGTTTTTGGGTTGTATTGAATCGGTAAAATATACTTCTGTTAGTGCTGATTTTTCAATACGCTCTATTGCAGGGCCTGAAAGCACGCCATGTGCGGCAAATGCACGTACGCTGGCAGCCCCTTTATCTTTCATAAGGTTGGCAGCCCGGGTAATCGTGCCTGCAGTGTCGATCATGTCGTCAACAATAATAATGTCCTTGTCTTTCACATCGCCAATAAGCGACATGCTGCCAACAACATTTGCTTTTGCACGTGTTTTATGGCAGATAACCATCTCGGTTTCGAGCATCCTTGCATATGTATTGGCACGTTTGGTACCACCAACATCGGGCGATGCGATAGCAATATTTTTCAGCCCCATTTTTTCGATGAACGGCACGAACAAGGCCGATGCGAACAAATGGTCTACTGGAACGTCAAAGAAGCCCTGTATCTGATCGGCATGCAAATCCACTGTTATAAGGCGGTCGATCCCGGCAACCGACAGGACATCGGCAAATAGTTTCGCGCCAATAGAAACACGGGGTTTGTCTTTCCTGTCCTGGCGGGCAAACCCAAAATATGGGACTACAGCAATTATCTTATAGGCACTTGCCCTTTTGGCGGCATCAATCATCAATAACAATTCTAGCAAGTTGTCGCCGGGAGGTGGTGTAGATTGTACAATAAATATGTGAGAACCACGGATGGTCTCTTCGTAGCATGGTTCAAACTCGCCATCGGCAAAAACAGGACAAGAAGACAGGCCAAGATTAACATTTAAACTGTCGCAAATTTTTTCTGTTAAATACCGGGTGTTCCTTCCTGTAAAAATTTTTAAAGGGTGATTTTTAATGCCCATTTCAATAGATTTGTTCATTTATGTGAATTTGCGGCAAAGTTAATAAACTTTGCATTGTATTTTTTTGTCGTTAAAAAGTCCAACTATCCCTTAAACAAAATTACCGGGTGGCCGATTTGTTAACCTTTTCAATAAAACCAAGGATCTCTTCTTTCCCTTCTTTTGTTGAAGATGAGGTAACAAAAAATTCAGGCATCGCTTCCCAGCCTTCATGCATTTTTGTTTTATAGCCCTCTATATTGGCCTCCCGCTCTCCGGGTTTCAGTTTATCGGCTTTTGTAAACACAATAACGAAAGGTATACCTTTGATCCCCAGCCATTCCATAAATTCGAGATCGGCAGCTTGCGGGGCGTGCCTGATATCTACAAGCACAAATAGGCAATATAAATTTTCGCGCTGAAGGATGTACTTCCGCAAAAAAAATTCCCATTTTGACCGCTCGGTTTTTGATACCTTCGCATAACCATAGCCAGGAAGATCGACAAGATACCAATCATCATTTACAAGGAAGTGGTTGATTAGTTGTGTCTTCCCCGGTTTGCCCGATGTTTTTGCCAGCGACTTCCTATTGGCCAACATATTTATCAGCGAAGACTTGCCAACATTCGAACGCCCAATAAATGCATACTCAGGCCGGTCCGGCTTGGGGCACTTCCCCACATCGGTATTGCTCACAATAAAACGTGCTTCTTTAATTTCCATCCCGGAAAATTAATTTACGGTTTTACTTTATGTAATTTAATAAAAATCGGAAAACTTTTAAATACTATTTTATATAAACTTCAAGCAATTTTACATTTGCAGAGAGCGGTTTCAGTTTATAAGTTTCCAAACAGGCTGGCATTAAAACAGTTTCGCCTTTTCGGACTTGTTCTGCCCCTCCTTCAAATTCAATTTCAAATTCGCCGTTGAGGTTCATATAAACAATAAACGAGTCGAGCTGGTTGTATTCCTTTTCAACAATTTTGTCGAAATTGAGCAGGTTCGTCGTGAAATACCTGCAACTGACGAGTTCTGTCGAAATGTTTTGTACTGCTTTGTATTTTGTTTTGTACTCTTTCTTGTATGAAAAGTCAATGGCATCAAGGGCCAAATCTACATGTAACTCACGCCCGTTCCCGGCCGCATTTTTCCGGTTGTAATCGAAAATACGGTATGTTATGTCCGAAGCCTGCTGTATTTCAGCCACCATCGCCCCTTTACCAATTGCATGCACACGGCCTGCCGGGATAAAAAATACATCACCCTCAGAAACTTTGTCGAAATGGAGCAGATCCATCAGCCTCCCACCGTTAAAATATTCGAGGTATTTTTCTTTTGTCACTTCCTGGTTAAACCCTGCATTTATAAGTGCCCCTTCTTCTGTGTCTACCACGTACCACATTTCTGTTTTCCCATAGGCATTATGCCTTTCTTTTGAAAGTTCGTCGTTGGGGTGTACTTGTACAGACAAGTCATCGACCGGATCTATAAATTTAATAAGCAAGGGAAATTCAACGCCAAACTGCTTAAAAACCTTGTCGCCAACCAAGTCGCCCATATAGATCTCAATCAGCTCCTGTAGGTTGTTCCCTGCCAGGAACCCGTTCCCTACTTCCGAGATGTTTCCTTCCACTCCCGAAATTTCCCAGCTCTCGCCACAATTTGGCAGCAGCCCATATTCTTTGCCAAGTAACGATTTCATACGGTTACCTCCCCAAATTTTCTCATGAAATATGGGTTTGAATTTTAGAGGATATAGACCATTCATTTTTGCTTTATTTTTCATTCAACAAATACAGGAATTTAAAACTCATAGTCAACAGCGGCACGGACCGATGTGGTTTCGCCAATCCGCTTTACAACTTTCTGGTGTTCTGGGTGTATACGGTAAACTTCCAAATCTTCAAGTGTTTCAAAATGCGTGATCAAAACCATGTCGAAACTTTTAGCTTTTAGCTCATGGTTTGCCCCAACTTCAATATGTTTTAATACATCGATTTTTTCTTTTAAACTTTCGAGTTCTGCTTTTAGCCCTGCAATTATAGCCTGCTTTTCCTGTTCCGGATAGTCGTTTAATTTAAAAAGAACTACATGATTAATCATTACTGCCTATTTTTTGTATCTTGTGTTTTTATCGTTGCGAAAATAATATTTTCTTAGCGGTACTTTTTAAAACAGGGGCAATTAATTAATTAAAATAACAATAAAAACAGGTAACAACCGGGGGGCAAATAGCCAAATATTAAAATTCTCATAAATGCTTGACAATCTAAATATCGAAGAAATCCTGTTTCTCGACATTGAAACAGTGCCGCTTGCCCCGGAATATGGCAAGCTTACTGAAAAATGGAAAGAGCTGTGGGAACACAAAATGCAATACCAGATCAACAACGGCGAACCGGCAGAGGAGCTATACGAGAGGGCAGGGATTTATGCCGAATTTGGCAGGGTCATATGTATTTCGGCGGGTTATGTTTTGCAAAAGAAAGGCGAACTTTTTTTCAGGGTAAAATCATTTTACGATGATGATGAGAAAAAACTCATAAAAAAATTTTTCAGTGCCTGGGGGCGGTTTAAGCAGGCAGGGAAAAGGCGGCTTTGTGCCCACAACGGGCAGGAATTCGATTTTCCGTATATCGCACGGCGGGCATTGGTAAACAATATCCCCCTTCCTAAAATACTTAATGTTGCAGGCTCAAAACCCTGGGAAATAAAAGAGCAGTTGATCGACACTCTCCAGCTCTGGAAATTTGGGGATTACAAACATTATACTTCCCTGTCGTTGTTGTGCGAACTTTTTAACATACCTACGCCGAAGGATGATATCGACGGGAGCCAGGTTGCCGCTATATATTGGGAGGAGAAAGATATAGGCCGTATTATCCGTTACTGTGAAAAAGATACGCTTGCCGTTGCCAATTTGTTGCTAAAATACAAAGGCGACAAAATTATCTCTATCGAAAACATGGAGGTTGCAACATAAACAAACTATTATGTCATGTATTTTACTGGATTATTGGCAAACCTGCCTTGGATTATGGCAAAACACAAGTTCGGAAAATGAAACCAAGATCATTCCTAAATAAAAAATTCACACTCCTCGACAAGAAATCCGACAGGTATTTCCTGATTATATTTATACTGGTTTTCGGGATCTTGTTCATTAACCTTTTTGAACCGTTCAACATCAACCGCTGGTACTCCAGTTCACGGTTTGTTAGCTTCTTGAGGCTTTCGAGCTACGGGACCATAGTGGCACTGGTTTGCCTTTTCACTCAATTCCCCTTGCGCAGGCTATTTAAAAAAGATTCGTTCCTCATTCGGGATTTTATCCTTTGGTTTAGTATCGAAATAGTGCTTATCAGCCTCGTATATATCGTACTCTACGGAAACCCGCTGGGCAATTTTGTCAACGATTTTATATTTTCGCTTAAATATACCATACTGGGAATTTGCCTGCCCTACTCTTTTGTTATTTTGATTATATATTACAGGAAACACCGGACAGAAATAGAATCTCTAAAACAGAAAATATCCGACACATCGGGCCCGCAATTGCTTGTTTTTAAAGATGAGAGGGGAAAAGTAAAATTCTCTGTCCATAAATCGGATGTATTGTACCTTGAATCGACCGACAATTATGTATCGGTTTATTATTTCCTCGAAAACAAAGTGCAGCGAAAATTATTGCGGAGTACGTTAAAAAAGCAGGAAGGCATGCTGTCCGGCGCTTCCATTATAAGATGCCACAGATCGTTCATGATAAACCCGGGACAAATAGAGATAATACAGGAAGAAGGGAAAAAACTATCAGTAAAACTCAAACACATAGAAAACCCCATCCCCGTATCCGGCACATACGCCCCACATTTCAAGCAACAGCTATCAATCCAATAGTTTTTTGCCCCCAAATATGCCTGGTTAGCCCAATTATTTGGCGTTCTATATTATTCGGCGCAAATTTGGTACGTTCAATTTTAAAACATTACAACATGAAAAAACTTATTATTCTTTCTTTATTATCGATTTTTGTTTTGGGGGCATCGCAAACCATTACAGCAAAAAACGACAAAAACATCTTGGGCGAATGGAAATTTAACTGTCCTGACGCGCCATATGGGTACAACAAAGGCACCATCATTGTTTCTGAAAAAGACGGGGCCCTTGCCGGTGAAGTAAAATTTGCCGATGGCTATAAAATGGCACTTAAAAAAGTGAAATTTGAAGAAAACGTATTTTCATGCAGCTTGTACGTAGATTACGAAAACGTGGAAATAAAAGGCAAAGTCGAGGGGAAAAAGATGAAAGGCGATGCAGGCACATCGCAGGGTAAAATGCCGTTTACTGCTGATAAAATAAAATAGCAGGTTTGAATTTTTAGGAAGGGGCTGCCGGATTTTTCCGGCGGCCTTTTTTTTGCCCCAATTAAAACTTTTAAACCAGACAAGAACAAAATTCGATTATAAACGTTAAGAAAACGGCGTTTATCAAGTAAATAAGCCCAACTGTTTTAGTTTTATCCGATCTAGGCTAACTTTGCCCCTGAAACATATTCACACAAAATACTATGAGTTTTAATTTGCTAAAAGGGAAAAAAGGGATTGTTTTTGGCGCACTGAACCCCGATTCTATTGCATGGAAAGTTGCAGAACGCGCTTACGAAGAAGGTGCCACATTAACACTTACCAATACCAATGTGGCATTGCGCATGGGGAAAACCCAGGAACTTGCAGAAAAGCTGGGCACTGAAGTTATCGGCGCAGATGCAACCAATGTTGACGACCTGGGAAACCTTTTTTCAAAATCGATAGAAATCCTGGGCGGGAAAATTGATTTTGTGCTCCATTCCATAGGTATGTCGCCCAATGTCCGTAAAAACAGGCATTACAGCGATCTTGACTACAATTACCTGGACAAAACATTTGACGTGTCGGCCATTTCGTTCCACAAGATTCTTCAAACAGCTCGCAAACTTGATGCAATAAACGAGTGGGGATCTGTTGTTGCCCTAACGTATGTTGCCGCACAGCGCACATTCTACGGGTACAACGACATGGCCGATGCCAAAGCACTTCTCGAATCCATAGCCCGCAGTTTCGGCTACATATACGGCCGAGAACGCAACGTAAGGATCAACACGGTCTCCCAATCGCCAACCATAACCACTGCCGGCAACGGCATAAAAGGCTTCGACCGCTTGCTGGATTTTGCGGAACGTATGTCGCCGCTAGGAAATGCAACAGCTGAAGAGTGCGCCGATTATTGCATCACCCTGTTTTCCGACCTAACAAGAAAAGTAACCATGCAGAACCTGTTCAACGATGGAGGCTTCTCTAACATGGGGATGAGCCTGCGCGCCTTGCAACAATATGAAAAAGGGTTGGGTGAGGATTGCGGGGACAAACCCAAACATGCCGACCATATGTTTGATTAAAAACCACAGGTTATTAACTCCTTTTAAAATTTTTTAAACCTTATTTACTGTTCCTTGATTTAAATTTGCATAAAAAACGTCATGAAAAAGATTGGTGTTATAACAATGGTAATTGTTTTGTGTTCTTGGCAAATGTATGCACAGGACATAAAAAATGAAGGAAATCCGGATGAACAGATAATAGTAAACAAAAAGTATGATGAAAACGGGAACCTGATACAGTTCGATTCAACATATGTACATACATGGTCGTCCGACAGTACATTTCGGTTTTCGCTTCCCGATGATGGTTTCTTTGCAAGGAACGGGTTTCCCGATATTGATGGATTTTTCAGGCAGTTCCAAGGGCTATCCCCTGATTCTATAATGATGGGGATACCTTTTGATCGCGACTCAATGATGCGGCATTTCAATTTTAATGGCCCGGGCAACGTGCCTCCAGGCTTTGATTTCCCAGATATTGATGAATTGGGGAGGCAACTAGAAGAACAACTTAAACGTTATCCCCTCCACGGCGATGAAATACCACAATTTAAAAATAAGGAGCAGCAAAAGGAATGGGAAGGGCTGATGGAAAAACACCGAAAAGAGATGGATGAATTGAGAAAAAAGTGGGAAGGAAATTAACAGGGCATATAATTAAAGACTTATTCTTCACATGCCAATTTCAGCAGCTTCAAACAAATAAAATATGCAGGAAGACAATGCTATGCTTTTAAGCACGGCCTATTTTGCCCCGGTACAGTTTTACTCAATGTGCCTGAAATACCCAGTTGTTTATATAGAACAATTCGAGAATTTCACAAAACAAACCTACCGTAACCGTTGTGTCGTCCTTGGGGCAAACGGCCCGGTTTCTCTTGTAATACCTGTAGAAAAAGGCAGGGGGCATAAAACGCTCATCAAAGATTTAAAAATATCGTACGATATTGACTGGCAGCGGACACACTGGCGGACAATATTTTCAGCATACAATTCCTCCCCGTTTTTTGAATTTTTCAAAGACGATATCTTCCCGTTTTTTGAAAAGAAGGAAAAATTCCTGTTTGATCTCAACATGGAAATACATAAAACTGTTTGCGAACTCATAGAACTTGAAAACACAACAGCCTTGACCAGCGATTTTGAGAAGGTCCCGGTAAAAACGTTAAATTTCAGGGATACGGTTTCGCCCAAAAACAAAACATGCGACAACAAGTTCAAACCGCAAGGATACACACAGGTTTTTTCTGGGAAATTTGATTTTGTGCCAAACCTGAGTATCCTTGATTTATTATTTAACGAGGGACCAAACAGTTACGCAGTCCTGGAAAATAGTTATTCCAACTGAACACAAAAGCCGCACCTAGGGACCGTCCCAAAACAACTTGTCCATCAATACTTGTGCTTTTGCTTTTTAACTTCCTCAAAAAATACTTGAATTGTTCACTGTCCGTAGATGTCCCGAACTGCTTTCATATAATAAATATCATTAGCATTAGTGAGAGTGTCACTTTGAGTGGCTCCCTCACTTGGCGACAAAACCGGTCAATTTATCTCTGCACAGTCCCTTAAAAAATCTTATACCCTACAGAGATCATAAAAGTTTTGTTTTCTCCCTCCAGCCCCAAATCAACCTGGTCGTAAATGTCCGAATTATTTTCCACCCGCAAATCAACAGTAAAGCCCAAGATGTCTGCACCAACCCCATACTGGAAACTGACATATTTGCTTTTGTAGTATTCAGGGTCAAAAAGATCATCCCCTTCAATATCTTTTGATGTCAAAAAACCAAAGACAGGGCCCCCCATTAGGCGCACATTGGCACGCTCACCCTTTATTAGCTTAATCCCAAGCAATAAAGGGACATCCACTGTTTTAAAATCAAATCCGGATGCAACATCAATTACACTGCCTTTCTCCAAGTCGCCCCCTTTGGCACTGAAATAAGCCTCTGGCTGGACAAAAAACCTCCCAACCCCCAAACGGGCAAAAGCACCTACGTGGTATTTCAAAACCGACTCAGAATTAATCTCACTCCGTTTAAGTGTAACTTCCGAATTGTTTAGCCCTGCTTTCAGCCCTAGATCAAAAAAGGGCTGGGCTGAACCCGATATTACAAAAAACAATAATAAACTTAAAACTGTTATTTTCTTCATCTCATAAAAATTTTGTTTTATAAACGATAATGGCATATTTTAAGTATTGGTTACAGATCAGTTTACAGGTTGGCAAGTTGGCAATAATTTTCAAAGAGTTCAAATATACCTTACACAAGACTTCATTTAAAGTAGGAAGAAAATAAATATCGAATAAAAGATGCCTTTACAACTTTGAAAATGTTTAATCCATAAGTTACAGTCCAAAGACAGTGTTTATTTAATTATATTCAATTATTTTGTACACTTTTAAACATATTATATCATTTTTGCACAAAAATATTACATGAAAAAATACAAATACCTTGTTTTATCCCTCTCTTTATTATCAATGTGCGCCACAGTTTTCGCACAGGGCAAATATGCAATTGTTGTCCATGGTGGTGCAGGGGTAATGGGAAGGCTAAAAGACAACAGCAAGGCACAAGAGGAATATATCGAAAAACTGGAAGAAGCCCTAGCCCTTGGGGGCAAACTCCTAAAAGAAGGTGCAACCGCACAGGATGTTGTGGTAGAAGTAATAGAAGTGATGGAAAATTCCCCGTTATTCAACGCCGGGAAAGGGGCGGTACTCACTGCTGAGGGGAAGAACGAACTAGATGCCTCTATTATGGACGGGGAAACATTAAACGCCGGTGCTGTTGCCGGGGTACGGACTATTAAAAACCCTATTGAAGCAGCCCGCGAGGTAATGAACAATTCAGGACATGTATTTCTATGTGGGAAAGGTGCCTCCCTATTTGCAAAAAAACAAGGGCTAAAAACAGTCCCCAACAAATATTTTCTTACTAAAAGAAGACGCGAGTCGTTAAAACTTTTACAAAAGAAAGAACGTAAACGCACCGAAAACGACAACCACGGGACTGTTGGCTGTTGTGTGCTGGACACTCACGGGAATATTTGTGCCGGGACATCTACCGGAGGGATGACCAACAAAAAATACGGACGTATTGGCGACTCGCCTGTAATTGGTGCCGGCACATACGCCAATAATAAAACCTGTGCAGTTTCGTGTACCGGGCACGGCGAATATTATATCCGCCTGGGCTTTGCCCGCGATATCTCGGCACTGGTAGAATATAGAAATATGGGAGTTGAAGAAGCCTGCCGGGAAGAAATCAGTAAATTGACCGCAATGCATGGCACCGGCGGGGTTATTGCTTTAGATACAGCCGGGAACATTGCAATGGAATTCAACACAGAAGGTATGTTCCGGGGTTACATAAAATCATCGGGCGAAAAGGGGATTGCAATTTTTAAAAATCAATAAAATGAGATTTCTTTTCCCAACATTCTTGTTTTCGCTATTTACCGTTGCAATACCGGTTATAATACACCTGTTTAGTTTCAGGCGACATAAAACGGTATATTTCAGCAGCATAGGCTTTCTGAAAGATGTAAAAAGAGAGTCGCACAAACAATCGAGGTTAAAACAACTGCTTATTTTGCTGGCGAGGGTTTTTACCATTGTATCGCTGGTTTTTGCATTTGCACAACCTTATGTCCCAAATAAACAGGAAACAAAAAAACAACCGGGTCAACTGGCGGCGGTTTATGTAGATAATTCGTTTAGCATGAACGCACTCTCGGAACAGGGACAATTGCTCGAAGTAGCCCGCACCAAAGCGCTCGAAATAGCATTAGCCTACCCGCCCGGCACAAAATTCAGGCTGTTTACAAACGATTTGCAACCCAAACACCAGCACCTTTTTAACCGCGAACAGTTCATCCAGCAAGTTTCGGAAATACAGCCATCCCCCAATACCATCCAGTTGTCGTTAATTTATAACCGTTTTGCAGTCCAGGCTCCGGGAGATGAAGGGGGTATTGCCAAGGATCTCTATTTTATTTCTGATTTCCAGAGAAGCATTGCCGACATGAAAAATTTCAATGGAGAAAATATCATTACTTATTTATTGCCGCTTGTCCCCAATGAAATTGCAAATTTATATATCGATTCGTGCTGGGCAGAAATCCCTGCACACCGGCTCAACCTGGAAGAAACAATTTTTGTGAAAATTAAAAACAATTCGGGGCAGGATTACCAAAACCTGCCACTAAAAATGTACCTGAACGACTCGGTAAAATCAATTACCAATTTTTCGGTCGGGGCACAAAACGAAATAACCACTAGCCTTACCTATACAAACAGTTCGCCCGGGACGCAACTAGGAAAAGTTGAAATTACCGACTATCCGTTTACTTACGACAACATATGGCACATTAGTTACTATGTAGAGCCAAAATTAAAAGCACTGGCCATATACAGCAACGAGGCGGGATCGCTCGAAGGGCTTAAATACATTTCAGCATTGTTTGAAAACGACAATTATATCCAACTCGACAGGATGGACGTACAAAGCATGCAAATGAGCCGCTTGCCCGGATACAACACCATTTTTTTGGTCAACCTCGATAATTTCACAAGCGGTTTTACTAACGAACTAACCACGGCAGCAAGGAACGGGGCTTCGGTGGTGTTGTTCCCCAAGATGAACAAACAAACCGTCAACAACGGCTTCCTGTCGCAGTTTAACAGTAGCCTGGTCACAGGTGAAGACACAGCAAGGCAAGAGATCTCCGGCATCGATTCCGACAATAAATTTTTCCAGGGGGTTTTCAAAAAAATAGAAAAAAATGCAGCCCTCCCGGAAATCAACGGCCACATTAAATTCAGGGAAAACACCAGGGCGACAGAAACACGCCTGATGTGGTTTCCGAACGGAGACAATGCACTTTTTGCCAGACCGTTTGATAACGGGAAGCTATGGGTATTCGGGTTTCCGTTGGACAATTCAAACGTAGGATTTGCACGCGATGCAATATTTGTCCCCACCATTTACAATATTGTACTGAACAGCCTGCCAAACCATGCCATTTCTTATACCATAGGGGAGAACAATTCGTACAATATCCCGCGAAACAAAAAAGTTGACCTCAACGCAACTATTGAAATTGAAAACCGGGGGACTGGCGAAAAATTCATTCCCGAAAAAACCGTCACCAGCTTAGGCACCCGTATTGATTTTGGCTCGTCAATAAACAAAGCCGGGCACTACCTTATCCAGAACAACGGGGAAAACATTTCAACCATTGCTTTTAATTATAACCGCGCTGAATCTGACTTACGCTTTTTCACGGCAAGCGAACTGGAAAACAAAGGGAGGGCCGCCGGGTTAAAAAATATAACAATTATTAAAGACGTAAACAGAAATTTGGGGGATATACTTAATGAAATCCAGAACGGGAAACAATTATGGAAATGGTGTGTACTAATGGCACTATTTTTTATCCTGATCGAAATCTTTGTTACCCGTTTCCTGAAATAAATGCATAAAAAAGTATAATCTTCATATGTGCAATTTTAAACAACCGGATGTTTTGAAATTTGATCCGAAAATCGTAATTCTGTAAAAAATTAAAAGTACAGATATGGAAACATTAACTTCACAAGATTTCATAAAAAAAGAGGATAAGTTTGGTGCCCACAATTACCATCCGCTACCGGTGGTTTTGGCACGTGGCGAAGGTGTGTTTGTTTGGGATGTGGAAGGGAACAAATACTTTGACTTCCTTGCTGCCTACTCAGCTGTAAACCAAGGGCACTGCCACCCTAAAATAACCCAATCCCTCATAGAACAATCTAAGACACTTGCACTTACATCAAGGGCATTTTATAATAACGTACTTGGGGAGTGGGAAGGGTACATGGCACAACTGTTTGGCTACGACAAAATGCTCCCGATGAACTCAGGTGCAGAAGCTGATGAAACCGCACTGAAACTGGTACGTAAGTGGGCATACAAAGTAAAAGGGATACCTGCCAACGAAGCCAAAATTATAGTTTGCAACGGCAATTTCCACGGACGCACAATTACAATAATCTCCATGTCATCGGATCCGGATGCTTACAACCACTACGGACCTTACACCCCGGGGTTTATAAACATTCCGTACAACGATACCGAACGCCTGGAAAAAGAACTTCAGGATCCGAATGTTGCAGGGTTCCTGGTAGAACCTATCCAGGCAGAAGCTGGCGTGTATGTACCGGAAGACGGTTACCTGAAAAAAACTGCCGAACTTTGCAAAAAATACAACGTATTGTTTGTAGCCGATGAAGTACAAACCGGACTTGCACGCACAGGAAAAATGCTGGCATGCGACCACGAGGGTGTCCGCCCCGACATACTGGTGCTCGGGAAAGCTCTATCGGGAGGCATGTACCCAGTTTCGTGCGTACTGGCAGACGATGAAATTATGCTCACCATAAAACCCGGCGAACACGGAAGCACTTACGGAGGAAATCCGGTTGCTGCCAAAGTGGCAATGACGGCACTTAATGTTATCCAGGAAGAAAAATTGGCCGAAAATGCCGAACGTATGGGCAAAATTTTCAGAGAAGAGATAAAAGCCATAAACTCACCGTTAATAGAAATGGTACGCGGAAAAGGATTGCTGAACGCAGTAGCCATAAAACCCACCAACGGCAAAACAGCTTGGGATGTATGCCTCAGCTTAAAAGATAACGGGCTTATTGCCAAACCTACTCATGAACATATTATCCGGTTTACGCCGCCACTTGTTATTACAGAAGGCCAACTTATGGATGCCATCGGGATTATAAAAAAGACCTTTGACAAGGTGTAAGGACAGATGCGGGAGAAACTTAAAGTTGCAGGGCGATAAAAATTTATTGTTGTATACATTTTGTACCCAAGCCCGGGAAAAAATGTTTCCGGATTAAGCTTGGTTACCGTTAATGCTCTACATGAAGCGGTGCATTATATAATTTATCGGCGATGGAAGAGTAACCTCTGCCTTTACTTTCAAGAATGCCCTTTCCCCTGTCAATGTCTGCACTTCTCGCCCCAGACGTTTTTTGCTGAACCGTGAACATACCCTTTTGTCCGTTATGCAATCGCTTAGGCACCGGTCAAACTTATCTGGTTATCGACCTCGCGCAACAACAGCAAGCCACCGTTGCTGCTGGTGCTTTTTCCAGTGAAACCTAATTCTATTTTTTTCCTGCCACCGAAAGAGTGACAACGAAGGTTCTGGCTTTTCAATATCTTTTTGTATCGTTACAAAGGGATATTTTTTTGTTGTACATCCTAAAGATACTGGTATTTCAAAGGTTTTTAGGTAACAAAACCCCTTTTTTATATAACTCAACCTACAATTCAATGCCACAAAACAACAATTGAAAACCTTATTTGCCTTCTCATGTTTTTCTCATTCGCATTATAATGTACTTGAAATACTTTAGCCACCGAAAACAAAAAACAAACATGGCAAACAAAACATTCACATTAATAACCGGGGCAAGCAGCGGGCTGGGCAAATCGATGGCAATAGAGTGCGCCAGCCAAAACCGCAACCTGTTGCTAACGGCATTGCCCGGCGAAGGCATAAAAAAACTGGGGGAAACAATAAAGGAGAAACACAAGGTTGAAGTTGTATGTTTCGAAACCGATTTGGCACGACCCGGAGCAGTAGAAAACCTAAGCGATAAGATTTTAGGGCAATACGAAGTGGACATGTTGATAAACAACGCTGGCATAGGTGGAACACGGTGGTTCATGGAAGCTGCGCCGGAATACATCGACCAAATAATTTTGCTGAACATGCGGGCAGTGGTCTTGCTTACCCGTTTGCTTTTGCCCCTGTTGAAGAAACAAGGACAAGCTTACATTCTGAACATTGCCAGCATGGCTTCTTTTGCGCCCATGCCTTTGAAAACGGTTTATCCGGCATCGAAAGCATTTGTTTATTCATTTTCGCGAGGGTTGGGCGAGGAACTTAAAGGGACTGGGGTATCGGTAAGCGTGGCCCATCCGGGAGGGATGCGCACAAACCCCGAAGTTACGCAGCGGATAAACCAGCACAACCGTTTTGTGCGCTCCACCACCATGTCGGCGGCAAGGGTGGCAAAAATATGCGTCCGCCAAACCCTGAAAAAAGACAAACTGATTATACCGGGGACGATGAACAAAATAAGTTGGCTCACGTTCAAGCTCATACCTGTTTGGTTGCGGCTGAAGATTATGAGGAACTCGTTGCAAAACGAACTGCGGAACCGCAGGCAAATACTTGGGGCAGCATAATGAAAAAAGTTCTGGTAACGGGGGCAAACGGCTTGCTTGGTTCGCATGTCGCCAGGGAACTGCTCCTCAAAAAATACGCAGTCAGGGCCTTGGTCAGACGAAACAGCGACACAAGGGCCTTGGAGGGTCTGGGCATTGAATATTTCACGGGAGAACTAACGCTCCCCAAAGATATTTCAAATGCCGTCAAAGGTTGCGACTATGTAATCCATGTGGCAGCAAGGACGTCACAATCGCCATCTTCACTGAAACATTACGAGAAGCCCAACATAGGCAGCACAAAATCCATTGTAGAAGCGTGCAAAAAACATGGAGTCAAGCGGATGGTGTACGTAAGTTCCGCCAATTGTTTCGGGAATGGCACAAAAGAAAACCCGGGCAACGAAAACGCCCCGTTTATGCCTTGGTTGAAGCATTCGGGTTATGCCTACAGTAAATACCTCGCCCAGCAGGTAGTTTTGGGCGAAACAAAAAACAATGGTTTCAACGCCGTGGTAGTAAGCCCGGCTTTTATTATTGGCGAAAGGGACTTCAAGCCCAGCAGCGGGAAAATATTCGGGCATGTTTTAAACAAACGGATCGCCTTTTATCCTTGCGGGGGAAAAAATTTTGCAGGTGCCCAAATGGCCGCCCAAGGGGTAGTAAATGCCATGGAAAAAGGGAAAACGGGCGAATGCTATTTGCTTGCGGGCGAGAACCTTTCATATCTGGAATTTTTCAAAATGATACGCAAAGCAACCAAACAGAAAACACTATTTGTGCCAGTGCCCAGCCTATTGCTCCTGTTTGCCGGTTTTTGGGGCAGCGTGCTTGAAAAAGCCTTCGGCACAACAACACAGCTAACGCTCACAAACGCACGGATGCTTTGTTCCCAAAACTATTACACGCCACAAAAAGCTGTTTCTGAAATAGGTTTACGGACAATACCGCTATACAAATCTGTTGAAAAGGCTATATTGTGGTTTCAAACAAACAATTATTTCAAATAAGTGAAAAAGCTAAACAAATTTTGGGTTCGTCTTTCCGTGGTCTTCCTAATCCACACCTTGCTAAAGAGTTTCGACCTTTCTTTTCCCAACGGCCCTTTCGGGTTAAGCTGGCGAAGCCTTTGTTTTTCGCTATATTTCATATCGTACGGGATTTGCTTTTGGTACGTTGCCGAACGGTTTGAGCAATTTCTCCGAAAAAAGATAAAAAAACCTGAAAACAACAGGTGGCAAGCAATTTTATACGTTCTTGCACATGCCGCATTTGCCTTTGTTGCCATGTGCCTGCTGAACTATCTGTACAGGCTTGGCGATTTCAGGATCTTCAACAACAAATACACTTGGCACGACGTGCCTTCGCTCAACCCACAGTTTACCATTTCTTTGACATCGATGTACCTGATAATTTTCGGCATAGACAGTTACTGGGAAATGCGCAACAAGCTCCAGGACAAAATACTAAGGGAAGAACAATTGAAGCGGGAAAACATAACCGCGCACTACAAGGCATTGAAAGCGCAAATAGAGCCACACTTCCTTTTCAACAGCCTAAGCGTGCTGTCGTCGTTGGTTTACGAAGACGCAGACCTCTCTGCCGATTTTATAGTAAAACTCTCGAAAACGCTACGCTATATCATAGAAAAAAACGAATGCAACTTGGTGAAACTTTCCAGCGAGCTCAAATTCTTGGAATCTTACTTTTTCTTGATAAAGACCCGCTTGGAAAACGGCGTGTTCCTCGAAAACAAATTGGGTACAGATTTTACTGACTCGGCCTACATCCCCCCGGTAACCTTGCAACTGCTGATAGAAAATGCCGTAAACCACAATTCGTACAACCCCGACAAGCCGCTTTGCATTACAATTGAAAAAAACGGAGGCCAGATTATAGTAAGGAATACATTAAGCCCTCGGGCGGCATTGAAAGAATCGACAAAAAAAGGACTGAAAAACATCTCTGACAGATATGAACTTATTTGTTCAAAGAAAATCGAAATAAAAAAGACAGATACCGAATTCATTGTGAAACTACCAATATTAAGCCGGCAAGACCATGAAAGTTTTAATTTTTGAAGACGAAAAGCACACAGCCAACAGGCTTATAAGCCTACTTGAAAAGTACTCCCCCGACATTGAACCCTTAGCGGTAATCGGCTCAGTGAGCGAAGGGATTGAATGGTACGGCAACAACCCCCTTCCCGACCTTGTTTTCCAGGATATTTTGTTAAACGACGGGAATTGCTTCGAGATATTCGAGAAAACAAAGTTAAAAGTACCTATAATCTTCACTACGGCATACGACGAATATGCCTTGCAGTCGTTTAAAGTAAACAGCATCGACTACATTGTCAAACCTTATGACTTCCAAGACATAAAAAAAGCCCTCGACAAATTCCACGGTTTCAAGGAAATGTTTTTAGTACCCGAAGAAAAGTTGCTGAAAGACATACTCTTTGCTCCCCAGCCGGGCACAAAAAAACGGTTCCTCATAAAGCTCGGCGACCGCTACCGCTCGGTAAAAAGCAGCGAAATCGCATGGTTTGTTTGCGATGAAGGCCTAACCTTTGCTTTTACTTTCGAGAATGCACGCTTCCCGCTCAATTACTCCATGGACCAACTTTCCGCCCTTCTCGACCCGGACGTTTTTTTCAGGGTGAACCGCAAATATATGTTGAATTTCGAGTGCATAGGAAATATCCACTCGTGGTTTAACAGCCGCCTAAAAATATCAATATCGCCAAAACCCAACGAAGACATCGTGGTAAGCCGCGAACGGGTAAAAAATTTCAAGCAATGGCTTGACCGTTGAATACACAAAACCATATAACTCAATTCTTTAACCCGAATGCTTTTTGTTTTGCGGGGACTCAAAATTAAAAAAGAAAGCTATTATTGCATCCCCAACAAGTCAAAAATAAATGCATATTCCAGTGCTGTTTCTTCAATCCACTGGAAACGCCCCGATGCGCCGCCATGCCCATAATCCATGTTTATACGGAATATAAGCGTGTTGCCGTCGGTTTTCAAGTCGCGCAATTTGGCGACCCATTTGGCAGGCTCCCAATACTGTACCTGCGAATCGTGCAGCCCGGTGGTCACCATTAGCGCAGGGTAATTTTTTGCGACAACATTGTCATACGGCGAATAGGATTTCATGTAGTCGTAATATTTTTCCTCTTTGGGGTTTCCCCATTCGTCAAACTCGCTGGTTGTTAGAGGGATGCTCTCATCGAGCATTGTGGTCACCACATCGACAAAAGGCACGTCGGCAATTACCCCTTTGTACAAATCGGGGCGAAGGTTTATGATTGCCCCCATCAACAAGCCCCCTGCGCTGCCACCGTTGGCAAACAACTTTTCGGTGCTTGTGTAGCCTTGCCCGACAAGGTATTGCGCACAGTCGTTGAAATCGGTAAATGTGTTCATTTTGTGCAACAATTTGCCGCCTTCGTACCAGGCACGACCGTTTATTTGCCCTCCCCTAATGTGGGCAATGGCATATACGAAACCACGGTCGAGCAATGGCAAAATGGATAGGCGAAAAGTAGGGTCTATTGTATAGCCATAAGAACCGTAGCCATAAATCAAAGCGGGGTTTTTGCCGTCTTTTTTCAAGCCTTTTTTGTAAACCAGCGACATCGGTATTTTTGTCCCGTCGCCTGCCGTTGCGTAAACCCTTTTTGTTTCGTAGTTGTTTTTGTCGAAACCGCCCAATATTTCTGTCTGTTTCAACAGTTTGCGACCTTTTGTTTTCATGTCGAAATCAAAAACAGAATTTGGGGTGGTCAACGAAGTATATACAAAACGGAACACATCGGTGTCAAAATCGTAATTTACCCCTGGGCCAACGGTGTAAACTTCTTCATCGAAACCAATATAATACTCCTCTCCTTCCCACGGCATCACACGCAGTTGCGTTATGCCTTCCATGCGTTCCGACACCACAAGGTAATCTTTAAATATATCGAAGTCGGAAAAATACACATCCGCACGGTGGGGCAAAACATCCTCCCAGTTTTCTTTTTCGGTTGCGTTTACGGGCGTGCGTATCAATTTAAAGTTCAGGGCACCGAGGTTGGTGCGGATATAAAAATAACCGCCAAAATGATCTACCTCATATTCCAGTCCTCTCGTTCGCGGCTGGATGATCTGAAATTCCCCGCCGGGATTGTCGGCATCAAGGAAACGGTACTCTGAAGTGAGCGTGCTTTCGCTCCCGATTATAAGGTATTTGCCCGATTTTGTTTTGTATATGAACGTTGAAAAAGTTTCGTCATCTTCGTGGAAAACTTCTACGTCATCCCCCACATCAGAGCCAAGGGTATGCTTCATTATCTTTTCAGAGCGCAGGGTAACATCGTCTTTCAGCACATAGTAAACTGTTTTGTTGTCGTTTGCCCAAACTGCGCCGCCGGTTGTAAGGGGTATTGCATCTTGGAGCATTTCGCCTGTCTCAAGGTTTTTGAAGTAAATTGTATATTTCCTTCGGCTCAAAGTATCTACACCAAAAGCGACGATCTTATTGTCGGGGCTTACAGAGGTTCCGCCCAATTGATAGAACTCGTAACCGTCTGCCATTTTGTTCACGTTGAGCATAACTTCTTCGGCTGCGTCCAGCGAACCTTTTTTCCGGCAATACAGAAAATACTCCTTCTCCGGGACTGTCCTGTTATAATAATAGTAACCGTTCTTTTTAAACGGCACAGACTCGTCTTCCTGCTTTATTTTCGATTTGATTTCTTCATAAAGATCTTCCTGCAATGGCTTTGTGTGTTCCATTACCGCATCGGTGTAGGCATTCTCTGCGTCAAGGTATTCGATTACTTTCGGGTTTTCTCGGTCGTTCATCCAAAAATAATTGTCGATTCGGGTATCCCCGTGTATTGTCAATTCCTTCGATATTTTTTCGGCAACTGGCGGCATTATCTTTTCTTTTTTGTTACAAGCGCACAAAAATACAAATACCAACGAGAGCAAAAAAACTGAATTTTTCATAGAGAGTTAATTTTATAACGGTTCGTAATATTTCCACATAAACATAACAAAAAAAATGCAAAAATAAGCCTCAGCAAAAATCATAAATCCAGTACGTATTGGGGGACACAGCAAAGAGGTGAAAAATGAGAGGAGGGAATAACAAAGTACATTAGGCATGGAGCAATCAAGCAAACCAAAATCACAATCAATCACGACAAATGAACTATCAATCTAAATCTTTTGTTATTGTACAAAAAATAAACGACATTAAATCCATGAGGACAATATTCACAATATTATTCAGCATTACATTTATTCTTTCGTTGTGTGTCATTGGAAAAACGCACTGCAAATGCTGAAATTGAGAGTTGACTTTAAAGTTATATCTTTGTATATAAACCTAAGCCCAAATAAAGATGACAAAGAACTCACAGATAGAAGTTGAAAATAAGCTGATTTCGATTGTAAAACAAGAAGAACAAGACTATATCTGCTTGACAGATATGGTAAAAGGAGAAGAAGGTTCTGATCACATTCGGAATTAGATGCGTAACCGAAATACTGTTGAATTTTTAGGATTATGGGAAACTTTAAACAACCCCGATTTTAAACCTGTCGAATTCGACACCTTTAGAAAACAAGCAGGATTAAACAACTTCAATCTCACGCCTAGAAAGTGTATTGAAGCAACAAATGCCATTGGGATAGTTTCAAAATCAGGAAGATACGGAGGAACTTATGCACATAAAGATTTAGCATTTGAATTTGGTTCTTGGATAAGCCCGATGTTTAAATTGTTGTTGATTAAGGAATATCAACGATTAAAAGAAATAGAGAGCAATCAATATAATCTAGAATGGAATGTTAAACGGATTTTGACAAAAACCAATTATCAGATACATACTGATGCCGTGAAAGATTATATTCTTCCAACAAAAAACTATGATAAAGACAACGAATGGTTGATATATGCAGAAGAAGCAGACTTACTGAATGTTGCATTATTCAATTGCACTGCAAAAGATTGGAGGGAAGCAAATCCAGATAAGGCAAATAAAGGATTAAATATCAGAGATTTTGCAAGTATAAACGAGTTAGTAGTTTTAGCAAATTTAGAGAATTTAAACTCGGTTTTGATTCGCAATAACATTGAAAAATCAGAGCGTTTTCAACAATTACGAGAAATCGTGCAAATACAACTAAAGTCACTTGATGAAAAGGATTTTATGAAAGCATTGAAGAAAGTTTCAGATGATATTTACATTCAAAACAAGAAACGAATTGAATAACCAACGAACACACAACATTCTGTCATATGTCATAGCGGTTTCAAAGCGTATTCGAGCATTATCACTCGCCCCAGCATTAGCAGCGGATTGAAAAGATATTCTCACGTACTCCGCTACGCCACATACAGTTCACCGTTAGCAAGCGAATCAATTAAAAACGACAGCAAAAATTAAGATGGAATTTATTTTTCCCTCCCCGCTTTTGCCTTATCAGGCAATTAGGATTGGGGACAGCATTTCAAACAACACCCAACGCACAAACAGCACATCCCGAAAAAAAAAGAATCATACTACAACACAACAAAGCGACAGGTATTTTTTTCGGGAAGAGCTGTTTTTTTTTTGCCCTCGCACCCTCTCGATTCGGAAAGAATAATTATATTTTTGTGAGTTAGTGTATTTTTTTAAGTAAATGAACAGCAAAGAAGTCGAAAATAACATCAAACAATTATTCGAGAATTTCTCCGAAGAGGAATTTATCTACGATTTATTGTTAGCATACGGAACTACCAAAACAGCCGTTACTCGTTTAAAAAAAGGAGATTTTAACCTTTCGAAAAACGATAACGAAGTGTTGTACAAAAAGAAACTATTCTTTAAAATTGAAGAAACAGGCAAACTTTTGAGTACAATCGATGCAATCAGCAACAACGAAAAATTGCTAAAACACCAACCTCGTTTTGCAATTGTTACCGACTTCAAACAATTGGTTTCGAAAGACCTAAAACTTGGGAAAAGTCTCGACATTGAGCTAAATGAACTACCCAAATATTACGATTTCTTTTTGCCACTTGCCGGTAGCGAGGTTTACAACACCCGAAACAACAACGAAGCAGACCGCGATGCGGCCTATCAAATGGCACAGTTGTACGACAATTTGGTTCACGCTAACGAAAACCTATACAACTCAAAAGATAGCATTCATAACCTGAATATTTTCCTTTCACGATTGCTGTTTTGCTTTTTTGCCGAGGACACCGGAATATTTGAAGAAGACAGCATTTTTACCAATACGTTGGTGCAACACACTTCGGAAGATGGTTTTGACACACACGAATTTCTAAACGAGCTATTCACCCGATTAAATACAAAAGACGGCAGTAAATTCCCTGCCTATTTAGAGAAATTCCCTTATGTAAATGGTGGATTATTCGGCAAAATAGTTGAGTCGCCACATTTTACTTTTAAGGCACGTAAAACGCTTATCGAGTTGGGCGAATTAAACTGGAAAGACATTAACCCCGACATTTTCGGGTCAATGATTCAAGCGGTTGTATTGCCCGAATACCGTAGCGATTTAGGGATGCACTACACTTCGGTCGAGAATATTCTAAAGCTGATAAAGCCGTTGTTTTTAGATGAGTTATACGCCGAATTTGAAAAGCACAACGACAATGTAAATCAGCTACGAAAGTTGATTGCCCGAATGTCGAAAATTAAGTTTTTCGACCCGGCTTGTGGAAGCGGAAATTTTCTCATTATTACCTACAAAGAAATTCGGTTGCTCGAAATTAAAATCTTGCAACGCATTATTGAGCTTACGCCCGACCCTACACTTGAATTTACACAAATACAACTTTCGCAATTTTACGGTATTGAAATAGACGACTTTGCCCACGAAATGGCAATACTCTCGTTATGGCTTGCCGAGCACCAAATGAACCGCATTTTCGAAGAACAACTTTTCGATTACGGACGCTCAAACCCTATTTTGCCATTAAAACAAGCCGGACAAATTACCCAAGGTAATGCAACTCGTGTTAATTGGAACGAAGTCTGCCCTATTACTTCCGATGATGAAGTTTATGTAATTGGAAATCCGCCATATTTGGGTTCTAGTCTTCAAGATAGTTCACAGAAGAATGATATGCATTTTGCATTGAACGGCTTTGCTAACTATAAAAATCTTGATTATATCTCAATTTGGTTTAAGAAAGCAGCAGATTATTTGAAAGATAATATGTCAAAATGTGCATTTGTTACAACAAACTCTATTTGCCAAGGAGAACAAGTGGCATTGTTATGGCCTTATTTGCTAAATAAAGGTGTAAAAATAATCTTTGCATATAACTCATTCAAATGGAATAATAATGCAAAAGGGCAAGCTGGAGTTACTGTTGTAATAATTGGTTTTAGCATTAAAAATAAAGAACAAAAGTATATTTACAATAACAATCTTAGAACATCTGTTAAAAATATTAGTCCATATTTAATTCAAGGCAATGACACTGTCGTTATAAAAAGGACAATCCCATTATCCAATCTTTTGCAAATGAATTATGGAAGCAAAGCAACAGATGGAGGTAACTTAATTCTTTCTGACCAAGAAAAAGATAATATTGTAGCAAATAATAAAGGGATAGAAAAATATATTAAGCGTTTCGTAGGGTCTAATGAACTAATAAATGATGTAAATAGATGGTGTTTTTGGATATCTGATGATTCGCTAAATGAAGCTCTAAAATTTGAAGAAACCCGAAAGAGGATTGATAAAGTTCAAATTTTCAGACTTTCAAGTAATAAAAAAGCGACTAGAGAACTTGCAGCAAAAGGTCATCAATTTGGAGAACCTCGATATTATGAAAGTGAATCAATAATTATTCCTCGTCATTCATCTGAATTAAGGCGATATATTCCATTTGGATTTGTTAACAAACACTGTGTAATTGCAGATTCAGCACAAGCAATATATAATGCAGAGCCTTGGATATTTGCGGTAATTACCTCATATATGCATATGATTTGGGTTAGAGCTATTGGCGGTAAATTAAAAACTGATTATAGATATTCTTCTCAACTTTGTTACAACACCTTTCCATTTCCCAATATCAGTTTAAAACAAAAAGAGAACCTAAATTTGTACGTATTTGCCATTTTAGATGAGCGGGCAAAATATCCCGAAAAAACAATGGCACAATTGTACAATCCTGACACAATGCCCAAAGGCTTAAAACAGGCACATCGTGAATTGGACGAAGCCATTGAAAAATGTTATCGTTTGCAACCTTTTTCAACCGATACCGAACGGCTCGAATACCTGTTCAAACTATACGAAGAAATGGTCAGTAAAGACACTCTGTTTGCAAAACAGAAAAAAAGAAGAAAATAATGGTTAATGATAAATGGTTAATTATTAATGAAAAACAATTTGCGTTTACTAATAATTGACAATTAACAATTTATAATTATGAAAGAATACAATCCGAATACAAATTTTCTACTGTACAAAACAGAAAGTGGCGAGCTTAATGATAAAGTGGTATGTTCCATTTTGGAACTAACCACTCAACACGGTGCTATTCAGGAAAAGAGCAAACCACGGCAACAAAATTTCACAATCTCGATGAAGCTTAATAATTGATATTTATATGGACGAATTACAACTCTTAAATAATTTCGTGATTTTCCAAACGGAGGATGGGAAAGTCAATATCGATGTTTATTTTCAGGACGAGACACTTTGGCTTACTCAGCAGCTTATTGCCGAGCTTTTTGAAAAAGGGCGTTCTACCATTACCGAACACCTAAAAAAAATATTTGAAGACGGCGAATTAGACGGAAAAGTGGTATGTCGGAATTTCCGACACACCACTCAACACGGTGCTATAGAGGGGAAAACACAAGAAAAAGAAGTTCGATTTTATAATTTACGAGCCATTACAGCAGTTGGTTATCGGGTTAATTCGCACCGTGCCATTGAGTTCCGCAAATGGGCTACCGAAATACTGCACGAATACATCATCAAAGGCTTTGCTATGGATGATGAACGCTTAAAACAAATCAGGCATTTCGGAATAGATTATTTCGAAGAAATGCTCGAACGAATCAGGGAAATTCGTTTAAGCGAACGTCGTTTATATCAAAAAATTACCGATATCTATGCGCTCTCTGCCGATTATGACAGTAAAGCCGATATTACCAAACAATTTTTTGCAACGGTTCAAAACAAATTGCATTGGGCAATAACAGGAAAAACGGCAGCCGAAATTATTTATACCGAAGCCGACGCCACCAAAATTTATATGGGATTAAAAACGTGGAAACACGCACCCGATGGAAAAATTCTGAAATCGGATGTTATCGTTGCCAAGAATTACCTGAACGAAGAACACATAAAATTGCTCGAACAAATTGTTACGGCTTATTTGGATTTGGCAGAAAGCCGGGCACGAAACAGAACCGTAATGAATATGAAAGATTGGGATAACTTTCTGGTTCAATTTTTAGAATTAGCCGATTATCCTATTCTGAAAGATGCCGGAAAAATATCAATGCTCGAAGCGAAGTTAAAAGCCGAAAGCGAATACGACAAATACCGCGTAATTCAAGACCAAAACTACATCTCCGATTTCGACCGTGAGATTAGTAAAATGATTGACAAAAAAAAGGATTCATAATATGCCCGACTTAGTACACGTAACCTATAATCAAACAGGGAAAAGCAAAAAGACCAATGCTTTGGGAATGCGCGAAATGCAAGAAAAAGCATTTGCAGCAAACTCGGCTCAATATTTATTGATTAAAGCACCTCCGGCATCCGGAAAATCGAGGGCTTTAATGTTTATTGCACTCGAAAAATTGTATCATCAGGGCATTAAAAAAGTAATTGTAGCTGTTCCTGAAAAATCAATCGGAGCATCGTTTGCACCAACCGAGCTACAGAAATACGGTTTCTTTACCGATTGGCAACCCAATCCGAAATACAATTTGTGCACTCCCGGTGCCGACAATAGCAAAGTTGCTGCATTCTTGAAGTTTTTAGAATCCGATGAACAAATTTTAATTTGCACACACGCCACATTGCGTTTTGCATTCGATGGTTTAGACGAAAAAAAACTAAACAACACGCTTATTGCCATTGACGAATTTCATCACGTTTCGGCAGATGGTGACAACCGTTTGGGAGAAGTTATGAAAGCAATTATGGACAATTCAAAAGCCCATATTGTTGCAATGACAGGTTCGTATTTCAGAGGCGATAACATTCCGGTGTTAATGCCCGAAGATGAAGCACGTTTTACCAAAGTCACCTACAACTATTACGAACAGCTTAATGGCTACGAATATTTAAAATCGTTGGGAATTGGCTATCACTTTTATCACGGTCGCTACTTCAAAAAGCAACCCGACAAAAATGTATCTGCCTTAGAAGAAATTCTTGACGAGAACAAAAAAACAATCATTCACATTCCAAGTGTGAATGCAGCCGAATCGTCAAAAGATAAATACGAGGAAGTAAACCACATCATCGATGCCATTGGCGATTTGGAATATCAGGATGATAAAACAGGTGTTTTGTTCGTTAAAAGCAAACGTTCGGGCAAAGTGCTTAAAATTGCCGACTTGGTAAACGACAATCAGAAAGCGAGAGATAAAATCACAACTTATTTGCGAAGCATCAATTCGCCCGACGATATCGACATCATTATTGCATTAGGAATGGCAAAAGAAGGCTTTGACTGGCCCTATTGCGAGCACGCTTTAACCATTGGTTACAGAGGGTCATTAACCGAAATTATCCAAATTATAGGTCGAGCCACACGAGACAGCAACAATAAAACCCACGCACAATTTACCAACCTTATTGCCGAACCCGATGCGGAAAACGAAGAGGTAAAAGTGGCGGTAAATAATATGCTAAAAGCAATTACGGCATCGTTGTTAATGGAACAAGTATTGGCTCCAAATTTCAATTTTAAACCGAAAAGTTTAACTGAAGACGACGAACCTGACTATGATAACGACGACAACACCATAAAAATTAGAGGTTTCAAATTGCCAACATCGAAACGCGCAAAAGATATTATAGAATCAGACCTTAACGATTTAAAAGCACGTATTTTGCAAGACGACACGATGTTAAAGGCAATGCCGGGCAACGTTGAACCCGAAGTAATAAACACGGTGCTAATTCCTAAAATTATCAGGGAAGTTTACCCCGACCTAAGCGATGATGATGTTGAAGCAGTTCGCCAACACGTTGTAGTCGATTCGGTAATAAAAAACAGCACCATCGAAGAACAGGGGAATAAAAAGTTCATTCGAATGGCAGGTAGTTTTGTCAATATCGATGACATTCATATCGATTTAATTGACCAAATAAATCCGTTTCAAAAAGCGTTTGAAATTTTATCAAAATCAGTAACCACGCAAGTATTGAAATTGATAAATGAACACATTCAGTCCACAAAAATTGAAATGACCGAAGAAGAAGCGATAATTTTGTGGCCAATAATCAAAAAATGGAGAGAAGACACTGGCGAAATTCCAAGTTTGCAATCTTTCGACCCGAAAGAAAAAAGAATGGCGGAAGCAATTGTGTTTTTAAGAGAGTTGAAACGACAAAGAATGTTAAATGAGTAAAAAAATAACCATAGACGATATTTTTAATGATGATGATTTTGGATTGTTAGATTCAAAGCCTCAAACTTCGTATGTAAAAACGGATGAAGACCGTCTTATCGAATCGTTTGAGGAAATCAATGTTTTTATCGATTCAAATAAAAGAGAACCGAGCACTTCAAGTATGTCCGAATATCGTTTATTGGCGAATTTGAAAACATTCAGACAAGACGAAGCAAAAAAACGAACACTAAAACCTTTCGACCGCCATAATTTATTGGGCTATGTTGAAATGGAAAAACCAAGTATTGATGACATTCTGAATGAAGACAATGACTTACTGAATACGGAAGATGACCTTTCAATCTTTAAATTCCGGAATGTTCCGAATCCTGAAGAACGTGCAGCTACCGATTTTGTCGCACATCGCAAACCGATGAAAGAAAAGGACTTTAAACCTTACGAGGAAATGTTCCAAAAAGTTCATCAGGAAATTAAAGAAGGCAAACGAAAATTAGTTTCAGTAAAGAATTTAGAAAAACACCTGCAAAAAGGACAATTCTATATTGCCGATGGAATAATGCTGTATCTCGAAGATGTTATTTTTGAACGTGATGACCTCAGTTTGTCAAAAGAAACATCACGCCGTAAGGATGGACGAACACGAACCATTTTTGAAAATGGAACATACAGTAATCTTCTTTATCGTTCATTAGGAAAACAGCTACAAAACAATGGTAAGATGATTACCAACACCGATACTTACACTCAAAACGAGTTATTTGTAAATGCGAACCTTGTAGAGGAAGAAGATATACAAACAGGCTGGATTTATGTTTTAAAATCGAAAAGTCTACAGGTTAAAGACATTGATAATTTGTATAAAATTGGCTTTACAAGCACAACAGTTGACGAACGTATCAAAAATGCGGAACACGAAGCCACATACCTATTTGCCGATGTAAAAAAAGTTGCAACTTATGTTTGCTACAATCGAAATGCCGATAAATTAGAGCAACTGCTTCATCGCTTTTTTGCAGAAGCGTGTTTAAATATTGATTTATACGACAATAAAGGACAAAGATACATTCCTCGCGAATGGTTTGTTGTTCCTTTTGAAGTAATTGAAGAAGCAATTCAACTGATTATAAACGAAACAATTGTGAATTTCAGATACGATGCATTAAATCAACAAATAATATTGAAAAATCAATAACGAAAATTGCAAAAGCATCTAGGAAAAACCGATAAGCAACACTCCAAAACACATCAGCAACAAGGAAAATCACGAGAGTAAGCCGAAAAAGGGCGTGCCTATGGTTTTGAGCTTATGTCCCGCATAAACAACCAAAAAAATTTGAATGCCAGCGTTTCATATACATTCGTCAAAAGCGAATTTTTCGATGTCCAGACCAACAGATACATCCCGTCGAGTTGGGACAGCCGCAGTTTGTTAACATGGTTTTTTACCTATAAAAACCAGAAAGCTTGGAGCTTTGGTGCAAAGTGGCGTTTGTCGGGAGGATTGCCATACACGCCTTACGATTTAGAGAAATCGGCAAACATTGAAGCATGGGACGCACAAGGCAGGCCGTATTACTACTACACACAAATCAACTAGAAACGGCTTTCGGCATTTCACCAGTTAGACATCCGGTTCGACAAGGCTTTATATTTGCAAAACATGACAGCAAAATTCTATATCGACATTCAGAATGCGTATAATTTCCAAACTAAAAACCAAGACATTATTGTTCGAGAAAAAGACGATGGAGGAAACTACGTTACAACCGACAACAACACAAAATATGTGTTAAAACGAGTCGCATATACTTCAGGAACTATACTTCCGGCAATTGGGATTATTTTGGAGTTTTAGGCAGTAAATAACAATCTATTATTCTTAAACATATTTTCCGATATTTGCCCATATAATTATGCAGATAAAAATTATCATAGCGGTTTATTTTTTGGTGTTGGTCGCAGTGGGGATATTTTCGTTCTTCAAAATAAAGACACCTGGCGATTTTTATGTTGCAGGGAGGAAAGCCGGGCTTGTCCCCGTCAGCGGCAGTTTGCTGGCAACCATACTGGGCGGTTCGGCAATTTTGGGATCGATAGAACTTGGGCAAAAAATCGGCTGGGCAGCACTCTGGTTCTTGTTTTCGGCATCGGCAGGTTTGCTGATACTCGTACCCATATCGAAATATGTAAGGCGTTACGGAAATTTTACGTTGCCCGAACTTTTAGGGAGATTCTACGGCAAAAAAGCTGAAATAATCGCATCGGCGGTTATACCTGTTGCCTGGCTGGGGATAGTTGCGGCACAGATAATTGCAGCGGCAAAAATATTGGCGGGGATAAACCTTGCAAGCTACAACATGGCGGCAATTATTGCAGGCATTGTTTTTATTGTTTACACGCTAATCGGCGGGCAGCACAGCATAATTAAAACCGACACGATACAATCGGCACTTATTATAGCCGGGATAATTGCCATTACGTTTTATTCCTTTTTTCACCCAAGTTCAGGAAAGGTTATGGCATTCTCCCCCACCCTGCTTTTTAACGAGAAATTCAACTTATTTGATCTAATTGTTTTGTTGCTAACCTACTCGGTAACCTTTGTGGTTGGTCCAGACATTTATTCCCGCTTGTTTTGCGCAAAGGACGAAAAAACAGCATCAAGAAGCGTTTTTATTGTAGCAATTATCCTGATACCATTGTCTTTTGCGCTGACCTACATGGGTATATTTTCAGCCAATTCGGCATCGGGGGGGATAGTTAACTTTGCCGAACGCCTTTTGCCCGCATGGATGTACGGGCTGTTCCTTGCCGCATTGCTGTCGGCGGTAATGTCATCGGCAGACACTACGTTGCTTACCTCGTCGATTATATTGGGAGAACTCATACAAGGGGATCTCGGCAAAAAATCCACAATGCAGCTCACACGGATTTTGGTTGTTGCCCTCGGCGTTGCAAGTATTTTTATTGCCTTGTTCGTCAATTCCATCATACAATCGCTGCTTTTTGCGCTGACCCTGTTTTCCGGTGCTTTTGTCGTGCCGACATTGTTTGGGCTGCTTGGCGCAAGGACAAATAAAAAGAATGTTATTCCCGCAATAATTGCAGGGGGCGCAATTGCATTGGCAGGGAAAATAATAAATGTTTATTTTGACGAAATGGCGGGGAACATTGTCATAATCTCGGCATTTGCCGTAAACTCGTTACTGCTACTTTGGGGTACTATTCGCCGTTGATTTCAGTTCCTGCACTGACAATATCTTGGCGGGTCTTTAAACACAATTTTCGGATTCGACAACACCAGCATCCAAATTAAAAAATCGAATCAGACACTTTGTCAATACTAAATTTCCAAATCCCAGCGGGATGGTGTTATGGCAGCATCAATGTAATTACCTAAGGAATAATCCTTTATGGACGACATTATGACACCACCGCTATGCGGCTTTTCCATTTTGCCATTATATTTTCTACCATAACTACACCACTACGTGGTTTAAAAACAGCAATGGTTAATGAAAAAAAAAGTTTGTTTTTGTTTTTGTTTTTGTTTTTTAACTTTAATGCTGATTTACAAGCTTAATTTCGGTTAAAATTAACACAAAAAGAGAAAAAACAACAAAATGAAATTGTTCAGAAAAATAGCCCTCCTCCCTTTTTTGTTGTCGCTGGTTGGAGGGTGCAACGAAAACAGCGAAGCAACCGGACAAGGCGAAACAGGGGAAGAAAACATAAAAATATACTACACGCTCCAAGGCACGGCAAAGCAACTGGCTCCGGACGGCGACACGATTTATGTTGGGCTTGGGGACACTATGCGTGTTTTTGTTGAAATATACGATGATTTAGACGTTACCGTAAAAATATATCTTATAGAAACAGAGAAAACAGGGGACTACGAATATTTATGCATTGCCAAAGAAGCAGGTTGGGCTTTTATAACAGCATATTCTGCAAGTTCTGACTTGCCGGATTTGACCGATGAGGTGCATATCTGCAAAACTTCAATTTCTTATTTGTTATTGGTAGCGGCAGCTCCCGATTTCACCATCGACGTGGGAGACGAGATACTCAGAAATAAAATAGAAACAGATTTAGAGGCGAATTATACCATAGACTTTTACAACTTTTATACGCTTACCTGCAACACTGCCACCAGCGGCGGGTTGCAACTAGTTACGGCACAAAACGACACGCTCTACGGCACATTTACTTCTTCCGATGTTTTTACGCTGCCCGACCTCGCACTGAGCTACGACAATTTATCTTACAGCTTTACGCTGGAACAAAAAGATTCCGATTATTATTACCTGACCCAGGATCTGACCGAAGCGTTCCGTGAAAAATATCCATCAGGAAATATCAACGAGGTAAGCATAAAAACCTTGTCCATAATCGACAAAAAACAATAAAAACCATTGCCATGAAAAAGTTATTTCCCATTGTTTTTTTACTCCCGTTTGTTTTATCCCTGTCCAGCTGCAAAGACAAAAAAGAGACAGTTCTCGACATAGAAGATAAAATTGAAATTTATTATACCTATAAAGATTTTGTCCGGCAATTGCTCGCCGACAACGACACTATATCCGTTGACCTTGGGGACACTTTGCTGGCATTCGTCGAAACAACAGATGCAGATGCCGTTGCTTTTAGCGGCACAAGCAATTTTGAAATAGAGGAAACAGGTATCCTTGAATATAAATGCGTGGCGACAAAGGCAGGCACTGGCAACATGGCGGCATATTCAAGCGATTTGTCGTCGGGTTTGCGCATGAACTTTTTTGCAAGCGTACCTACTGTTTCTTATTTCTTTCTGTTTGTTGAAGAACCGTTTTATACTGTCGAAGTTGAAAAAGAAAGCCTTAAAAACGAGATACTGGCAGAATTAGAAGATTATGCTCCCACTATTTATAGCAGTTATCGGTTGACATGCGATGCTGTTTACGGAGGCGACCTGTTGGCAGTAACCGAAGAAAAAGACACGCTTGACGGCATATTTACTTCGTCCGATATTGTTGAAATGACAGACGTAACAATGTATTTCGACAACTCTACCTTTGAGTTCTCCATAAGCGAAGTACCTGAAAAAGAGGGTTACTACAAATATTTCATTCAGGATTTAACGGACGTTTTCCGACAGCAATATCCATCGGAAACAATAAACGAAGTTAGCATTACCTCTCTTGGGTTAATGAAATAATTCCTAAAAAAGCTGCAAACTAAATATGCTTTGTAGCCTCAAGCAAAAAGCCCTGTAGTTCTTCTCCCATAAAAGGCATCAGCTCTTTCCTAACCCTCTGGTGGTAATCGTTTATCCAGTCTATTTCCCCTGCCGTCAACAAGCTCAGATCGATTAACGATGTGTCGATAGGGCAAAGCGTAAGCGTCTCGAAGCCAAGGAATTTCCCGAATTCGGTTTCTTCTTTCTCTACGCACACTATCATGTTCTCGGTACGCAGTCCATACTCGCCTTCACGGTACATGGCAGGTTCGTTAGACATCACCATGCCCGGCTCAATAGTGTTCGGGTTATACTCTTGCCTGATAGCCATCGGCCCTTCGTGTACGTTAAGGAAATGCCCAACGCCATGCCCGGTACCGTGGCCGTAGTTAATCCCATTTTCCCAAAGGGCTTTTCGTGCCAGTATGTCCAAATGGCAACCTTTTGTCCCGGCAGGAAAAACCGCACGTGTCAAGCCAATCACGCCCTTTAGCACCAATGTGAAATCTTTTTTCAACTTGGCACATATCTCCCCAAGCGCAACGGTCCTTGTAACATCGGTGGTGCCTTGGAGGTACTGGCCGCCGGAATCAAAGAGCAAAACGCCATCGGCTTCCAACGGGAGCGCATCGTCCTCTCCCACAATTAGGTGAACCATTGCCCCATGCTCCTTGTACCCAACAATGGGAAGGAAGCTCTCGCCCATAAAGCCGTCCTGTTTTGAACGGAACTCGGCAAGTTTACGCCCTGCGGTATATTCTGTTATTTTTTCCTTGCCTATATTTTGTTTCAACCAATAATGGAAACCAACCAATGCGACCCCATCTTTTACCATTGCCTGCCTGAACCCGTCAAGCTCAACTTTATTTTTTATGGCTTTCAAGTGTGCAACTATCGATGTGCCTTCAGAAAAAGTATTCTCCCCTTTTGCCAGTGTTTCGCAAACAGAATAGTTGGCAGTTGTAGGGTCGATAAAAATATTTTTCCTGCGCAGCGCCGATAGCCACGGGAAAAAATCCCCATAAGATTTCACCGATATTTTTTCTCTTTCAAGCTTCAGCTTTAAGTCGAGCGGAAGTTTGTGGTTGTCAACAAAAAGCAGCATTTCGTCTTTGCCTACCACGCCGTAGCCTGTAAAAACGGGGTTGTAGTTTACGTCCGATCCGCGCAGGTTGAAAAGCCATGCCAGCTCGTCGAGCATAGTAACCACATGGTAGTCGGCATTGTATTTTTTCAGTTCGGCAACAATTGTCTCTTTTTTTTCTTTGCGTGAAAGCCCGGCATACTTAACGTCAAGCTCAAAAACTCCGTCATCGGGTATATCCGGCCTGTCTTCCCATGTTTTGTCAAGGAGGTCGCTTGTTTTTGCCAAAGTTATCCCTTTCCCATCCAATGCTTCTTCGAAAGCCCGGAAAGCCTCAACTGTTACCGATTGCGGATCTATCCCCACTTTGCTGCCTTTGGGCAATTTCTTTGAGAGCCAGGCTTCTGGCAGGACGGCATTGGGCACACGTAGTTTGTACATTTTCATGCCAGAACCTTTCAATTGTTCCTCTGCTTGCAAAAAATAACGGGTATCTGTCCACAAACCGGCTTCTTCCTGTGTTACCACAACCATCCCGTACGACCCTGTAAAACCGGAAATGTACTCACGTGTTTTCCACCTGTCGGGCAAATATTCACTTGAGTGCGGGTCTGTTCCCGAAATATAATAAGCGTCCAGGTTTTGTTTCAACATTTCATGGCACAAAGCCTTAATCCTTGTCCTTATTTCGTTCATTTTGAAAATATTGTTGTACAAAATACTTAATTGAAGGGGCTGGTATGTTGTCGTAATCTATCTCTTCCCCGCTGAAAAAATTATATTCAAGGATGTCGTCCATAGCCTTTAGCCCTTCGGTTGTTTCGGGGACAACCTTGTATGCCAAGTCGATAGTAAAAGTGCTAAACCCTGAAAAAACGTATTCGTTGGGGGCAGAGCCAATGTACTCAAAAGATTTCACTTTCAGCCCCAATTCTTCGTCCAATTCGCGCCTAAGGGCATCTTCAACGCTTTCCATTGGGTCAACAAAGCCGCCCGGCAAATCCAGCTTCCCGTAGTTAGGCTCAATCCCCCGTGTTGTGAGCATAATTTTGCCCTCTGGGTTTACAACAAGGGCTGCAACCGCTGCCGCTGAATTTATAAAGTAATTGAAGCCGCACTTTGTGCATTTCAGGGAGCGTTCGCCATCAACAAGGAAATCCTTTGATCCGCACTTGGGGCAAAAACGCATTACCTTAAGAGGGTGTGTGTCGCGCATCAATCAATAATTTTTTGGGCTTTCATCCAATCATAGAACAAGTCAGGCCACTGGTCAACGGGCAAACCTTTTTTGTTCATGCCAAAACCATGTCCGCCATCACTGAAAACATGCAACTCAGCGGGGACTTTGTTTTCTTTCATTGCGAGGTAAAACTCGATTGAGTTCCTTGGCGGCACACCGCTGTCGTCGTCTGCCAATATGAAAAACGTTGGCGGCGTTTCCGGGGTCACGTGCATTTCGTTCGAGTATTCCGACACCATTTTCCAGTCGTTGCCTTCGCCTATAAGGTTCACTCGCGACCCCATGTGCCCAAATTCTTCCTTAAACGTGACCACAGGGTATAAAAGCAGCATAAAATCGGGTCGGCAGCTAACTTGCCCAATCGGGTCGTTGCTATCTTTGTTGCCGTAGTCGAAATGGGTGCCAACGGTAGATGCGAGGTGGCCGCCTGCCGAAGAACCTGCAATTCCTATTTTTTCAGGATCGATGCCCCAGTCTTTTGCATTTTTGCGTACTATGCGCATTGTCCTTTTTGCATCGCACGAAGGTATTTCGTGGTGGCCGTAAGGCAAGCGGTATTTCAGAACAATCCCGGCAACGCCTTTCGATGCCAGCCATTTTGCCATATCGTATCCTTCGTGGTCCATTGCCTCTATGCGGTACCCCCCACCCGGGCATATCACCACGGCAGCACCTGTGTTTATGCTTTTCTCCGGAAGGTAAACGTACATTTCGGCTTCCGATACGTTACATACCCTTACACCGTCATATTTTTCCTCGGGTTCTTTCATCCCGTTATCGTTTGGTGCGCCATTAGGCCACACTTTCAGTGTTTTGTCCTGTGCGAACGAGTTTAAACTTATTATTGCCAATACTACAATTGTTAATTTTTTTATCATTTTATTTGGTTTTAGCTCCTACAAAGTAGTGTTCTTTTTCTGAAAATAAAACATTGAAAGTCGTAAGCGAACCATAAACACGGGTAATATATTGCTGGACATTCACTTTTTCCTCATCGCTCAACACCTTGTGGCTATTGATGTTCTGCTCCAAAACACGCAAACGGTCGCGGAGCATTACAATTTTATGGAAAAAAGCCTCGACCGGAATTTCCTTGGGTTTTAAATCTTTGTTGGCGGGCTGCAAAAGCATGGTGCCACCTTTCCATTTTTCCCCTAAAGGCACAATTTCGCTCAACGCACCATATTGATCCAGGACATAACCCATAACTTTTTCGATTTCCGAAATAGAAATACCCGTCTTGGCAGGAGTTTCACCGCTCTTTTCCAAAACTTTGATGTCAGTATTCCGCTTGGTAATTTCAATTTTGCCACCCTTTTCAAAAAATATTTCGTAAGCAGTTAAATTATTCTTGCTAATTATGCCTTCCCCGTAACGCGGGTGATCGACCCGGGTACCTACTGTTAATTCTTCCATAGTTTATTTTCGGTTTGATTATTTAAATGTAAAAATATTTATTTCAAATAAAATAATACTGCCCAAAAATCTTATTGCTTTACAAAAAAATTATTTTTATAAAATGATTTTTAAATCTGTTTTAATAGGCATTGCCATCGGCTTTATGGCATCAATGCCAATTGGTCCCATAAACATACTTGTTATTCACAGGACGGTAAGGGACAATCGTTTGTCGGGTTTTTGCTCGGGGATAGGTGCCGCTGTCTCGGATACTGTTTATGCTGCCGTGGCAGGCTTTAGCCTCTCTTTTATTATTGAATTTATACGTACCAACGAATTGTATATAAAAATTGGCGGGTCGGTGGTTTTGATTATACTGGGGGCAATAATTTTCTTTAACCATAAAGAAACGGGAACAAAAATAGCAAGCCCCAAGCCCAACCTGCCAATAAAAAATATAGTTACGACATTCCTGCTAACATTTACCAACCCCCTTGTGATATTCCTGCACATGGGCATATTCGCAGGCTGGGGCATTGTTTTGGACTTATCCATGCCACAACAGGCAATTTCCATCTTAGTTGGTTTTTTCATGGGGGCTATTTTATGGTGGTTTGCCTTAACTGGTATAATCAGCCTGTTCCGAAACAAAATAAACACAAAGACATACAGGAAATTCAACAAGGTTGCAGGGGCGGGCATTGTTATTATTGTTCTTGTTTCCCTGGCAATTGCACTGATAGGCCGTGTTGGTTTTATGTTTACGGGATAGTTTAACCCACATTATAAATAACAAAAAAATGAAACAAATATTATTTTATGCAAGCCTGTTTTTAATTAGCCTAACATCTTGCCAAACAAGCAAAAAAGAAATTACCGTTAATGGAAAATTTGTTGGGGATACCCCATCAGAGATAATATACTCGATCCCAATAAATGGGATTTGTTATGAATGGTTCAGTTCTTCCTCGGATATAGATTCTTCTGGGAACTTCAAATTAAAGATTGAAGCAGAAGGACCATGTTTTATAACATTCTTCACAAAAGGAAAGCGGGGGCAATTAATTGCCGAACCTGGAGAAACGTACAACATTACCATAGAGAGCAGTAATGGGGACAATTCGTTTGAATATGATTGCCAGAATGCATTATTGCAAAGGGAATATCAAAAGTTTTATAGCCCGCCACATCCCCAAATGTTAATAATGAAACTTATTGATTCCCCTATTTATGTAGCAAAAAGTAAAATCGACTCAATGTATTCAAAAGAAGTTGCAGACATTGAAAGGCTCTCTGGTGACAAAACCTTATCTCCAGAATTATTGGATTTAATAAAATTTGACAGGGAAATGTTTTATGCTACCGCTCAACAACAACTTGCTGCCATCAAACATTTTTATGCAAAGAGGCAAGATCCAGAAGCAGTCACCGATTCCATTACCAACTTTTGGAACGATGCAATATCGAATACCCCTTTTGACTCGGATAAATTTTTAAAATCTAAATGGGCATTTTACTCTGCCCAACTCTATTTAAATTACAAAGATTATTCAGCAAGTTTTAATTCAGATATCCTCTCAAAGGCAAGGGAAGAAGGGAAAATCCACACTTATAGGCTGAATATTGCAAAAAAATATTTGGACAAAGGCCTTCTCGAATTTTACTCAGCGGCATATATCCTAACATCCGCACAGCAAAAAATATTTGAAAAAGAACTTATCGGGTTGTTTGATGAGTTTCTCACTGACTTTCCGAACAGTAAATATATTCCCTATCTAAAACCCCCAATTGAAAAAATTATTGATTTCCATAAAAAAGCAGGGCAAGGATTAGATAAAGACATAAAATTTATTGACGGTTACAAAAATATAAATTCGTTAGATGAATGTTTTCAATCATTTAAAGGGGAAAAAGTATATGTCGACATTTGGGCAACCTGGTGCGGTGCGTGCAAAGATGAATTCAAACATTCAAAAGAATTAAAGCAATTGCTTGCTTCAAGAGGTGTTTCAATGCTTTATATTTCAATAGACCGGGAAAAAGATGAAAAAAGATGGGAGGGCATGATAAAATACTATCAATTGTCAGGGAGCCATATTAGGGCAACCCCAGAACTGAAAGCCGATTTGAAAAATATGCTTGGCCGTTTTGGGATACCCCGCTATCTATTGGTCGATGAAAACGGCAAGGTCATCAATAAGAACGCCAAACGCCCATCTAAATTAAGTGAGTTGGAAAAGCAATTAATTGGTTTCTAATTTAAGGAGAAATTGGATTTGACTGCCATACCGTAGTCTTCTGTATTGCACAAACTACCCAGAATAAAAAAACCTTCAAGGCAAAGCCCTGAAGGTTTTTCGTAACGAGTGTTATTCTTATCACATTAAAAAGCTCAACAAAATACCAGCCCCGACTGCCGAACCGATAACGCCTGAAACATTTGGCGCCATGGCATGCATAAGCAGGTGGTTGGTGGGATCTTCCTTTAAGCCCATGTTCTGAACGACCCTTGCACTGTCTGGGACTGCCGAAACCCCAGCTGCCCCAATCATCGGGTTTATTTTATTATCCTTTTTCATGAAAAGGTTCATTATTTTTGCACCGGCAACGCCTCCTGCGGTCGCTACGACAAAAGACGCAGCCCCCAACGCAAATATTTTAATTGACGAAGGTGTAAGGAAAACATCTGCCTGTGTTGACGCGCCAACAGTAATGCCAAGCAAAATGGTAATTGTATCTATTAATGTGTTGCTTGCTGTATTGGCCAAACGTTTGGTTACCCCTGATTCTTTCAGCAGGTTGCCAAAGAAAAGCATCCCTAGCAAAGGCAATGCCGAAGGGGCAATATATGCAGTAAGGATCAAACCAACAATAGGGAACAAGATCTTCTCAAGTTTTGAAACCGCACGTGGGGGTTTCATCCTGATCTTACGTTCACGCTTAGAGGTCATCAGGCGTATTACAGGCGGCTGTATGACCGGTACCAGTGCCATGTATGAATATGCGGCAATTGCAATGGGGCCAATCAGGTTTTTTACTGTTGTCCCATCTGCCAGCACATTTAGCCCGTTTGCCAGTTTTGACGATATAAAAATCGCTGTTGGCCCATCAGCTCCACCGATAATCCCTATCGCACCCGCTTCTGGAGGGGCAAAACCCAGATATAACGCACCCAGGAAGGTAAGGAAAATACCTATTTGCGCAGCTGCCCCCAGCAACATAAGTTTTGGGTTGGATATAAGGGACGAGAAATCGGTCATTGCCCCGATACCAAGGAAAATAAGTGGAGGGTACCACCCCTGCACAACTCCCTGGTACAAAATGTTCAGTACAGACCCGGGTTCGTATATGCCTAGTTTTAGGTTAAAATCGGTTACCTGGAACATCGGTATATTTCCGATTAAAATCCCGAAGCCAATAGGTATAAGAAGCAAGGGCTCGAAGTCGTACCTAATGGCAAGGAAAATAAAAACGAAACCAACAAGCATCATTATAAGATGCTTCCAGGATACGTTGGCAAAACCTGAGAACTCGTAAAAATTGAACAAACCGGAAACTGCGCCACTGTAATTTTTATATACATAGCCATCGCCTGTAAGGTTCCCTTCATCATTTAATTTCAATATCCTGTCGGGCAATGAGACAATTTCATCGGTTGTAACATAACCTCCCTGGTTGTTAGGGTCGGTATTTTTACCAAGGTGTGTTACTTTTGTGGGGTTAAATAATAAACGGACCTCCCCGTTTTCAATACTGTAACGCCCAGTATAGCGTACTTTTGCCGAGTCGAGGATGAATGTTTCATCTACCTCAAAACCAATGGTCTTAAACCTTTTTGTAGTGGTTATATTATCGGCTTGTTCTGCATCTTCCGGGGTTAAGGTAGGGTTGGGGACATAACCGTCGCTATAATTCACCCATTTCCCCTTGGAAAGGACTTCTGCGATACCTTTCGTTTTTCCCCCGGCAAATACCGATTGAGAAAAAAGAAATATGAGTAATAATAATTGAAGTATCTTTTTCATTTTAAAGCTGTTGTAAGTTTTATCCAATCTCAATCAAAACATCATCCTGCAACACGGTGTCACCTACATTTACTTTAATAGAAGTTACCTCGCCACCTTTGCCTGCTTTTACCTGGTTTTCCATTTTCATGGCTTCCATAATTAAAAGATCCTGTCCTTCGGTGACTGTGTCGCCAACCGATACATTGATTTTTAATATTGTACCCGGCAGTGGGGCTGTGATTTTTTGGCTGCCGTTCGATTCTTTTTTCTTGATCTGCCCTTCTCCTGGCATTTGTTGGACAGGTTTCCTGATCAGTTTGGGTGTTTTCGAAGTTTTGACTTCACTGTTTATTTTAACCTCGTATATGGTACCGTTTACATCAACTTCAGCGATGCTCTCTTCAATGTCCTTAATATGGACATCGTAATCGTTACCTCTTATTGTAAATTTATATCTTTTCATTTTTTTAATGTTTTGGCCAATTTTGAGTTACACTGTAAATTTTTGAACTCCAGGGCGAATATGCTTTTTTTACTTTCTTGATGGTTACAATGTTGCTTTCTTCATCATGCATTTCATCGAAATATAAATGAAGTGCAAGGCTAATGGCTGCGGTAACATTACCTTCAACAATATAGTGGCTCTCGTTTTCCCCGGGCTTGCTACTTACCTTTTCTTTTTTATGGAATTTCTTTTTATAGTTGTAATTCACAATTTTGGGCAGCTTAAGAAAAACAATAACCAAAAGTGTCAGCGAAAAAAACACTATTGAAAACCCAACTATGGTAACTGTATAACCGAATTCGGCAGAATAAGCCAAAAGTGTTAATAAAAGATTCATGGCAATTCTGTTTTATAGTGGGATATTTGAATGTTTTTTCGGCGGGTTTACCAATTTTTTTGTTGCCAAACTTTGTAAACCGCGAATAATCCTGAAACGTGTGTTCCTTGGCTCAATAACATCATCTATATAACCGTAAGACGCTGCTTGGTACGGGTTGGCAAATTTCTCTGTGTATTCCTCTTCGTGCTTGGCAATGAATTTTGCTTTTTCCTCCGGATCTTCAATGTCCCTCAATTTTCTTCCGTGCAATACCTCCACTGCCCCAGATGCGCCCATTACGGCAATTTCGGCAGTCGGCCATGCATAATTCAGGTCGCCGCGCAACTGCTTGCACGACATTACATCGTGTGCGCCCCCATACGATTTGCGCAATGTAACGGTAATTTTAGGCACAGTGGCTTCTCCGTAGGCAAACATGAGCTTTGCCCCGTGTGTTATGATTCCGCCATATTCCTGTTTGCTTCCGGGAAGGAACCCGGGGACATCTACCAAGGTTATGATCGGTATATTAAAACTGTCGCAAAAACGTACAAAGCGGGCCGATTTCCTTGATGCCTCAATATCCAGCACCCCGGCCAGGTAACTGGGCTGGTTGGCTACAATGCCTACCGGCTGCCCATCGAATTTTGCAAAACCTACCACTATGTTTTTTGCATAGTTCCTGTGTATCTCAAGAAACTCAGAGTAGTCAACAATGGAGTGTATTATGTCGGTAATGTCGTAGGGCTGGTTCGGGTTTTCCGGTATGATTTCATTTAATGCATCATCCATACGGTCGATAGGGTCGTTACATTCGGTGACGATAGGTTCTTCCAGGTTATTTTGAGGAAGATAACTTATCAGTTTGCGGAGTATAAGTATCCCTTCTTTTTCATTTTCAACCAAAAACTGGGCTACGCCCGATTTGGAAGCATGGACTTTTCCCCCTCCCAGATCTTCGACGCTGATATTTTCACCGGTAACTGTTTTTACTACTTTTGGCCCGGTAACAAACATGTATGAGTTTTGTTCCGTCATCATAATAAAATCGGTGAGCGCAGGGGAATAGACTGCCCCTCCGGCACAAGGCCCGAAAATGGCTGAAATTTGTGGGATGACCCCCGAAGCCAAGATGTTGCGTTCAAATATTTCAGCATAGCCTGCCAAAGATGTTACGCCTTCCTGTATCCGCGCGCCTCCCGAGTCGTTGATCCCGATAACAGGGGCGCCTGCCTTCATGGCCATGTCCATAACTTTACAAATTTTATGTGCAAAAGTTTCGGAAAGCGACCCCCCAAAAACAGTAAAGTCTTGAGAGAAAACGTAAACGACCCTCCCGTCAATGGTCCCGTGACCTGTCACTACACCATCTCCCAAAAACTTGGTTTTTTCCATCCCAAAGTTAGTGCAACGGTGGGTGACAAACATATCAAATTCTTCGAAACTTCCTTCGTCTAGCAATAATTCAATACGCTCGCGGGCGGTAAATTTACCTTTTTTGTGTTGCGACTCAATGCGTTTGACCCCTCCTCCAAGTTTTGCCTCAGCTCGCAGGTCAATCAATTTTTTTATTTTATCCTGGGTACTCATTATATAAATCGGTTGTTATTAAATTATTTTTTTCCACAAATCTCGGTCAAAACGCCCAAGGTCGATTTTGGGTGAAGGAACCCGATGTTCAACCCTTCCGCACCTTTCCTGGCCGATTTGTCAATTAACCTGACTTCTTTCCCTTCCAGTTCGCCCAACGATTCATTTACATCGTCAACCGCAAATGCTAGGTGGTGCATCCCCGGGCCCTTCTTCTCAATAAATTTGCCTATAGGCCCTTCTGGGTCGGTAGATTCCAGCAGTTCAATCTTTGTTTGCCCTACCATAAAAAAGGCTGTTTTTACTTTCTGGTCTGCAACTTCCTCTATTGCATAACATTTTAAGCCTAAATTTTTTTCGTAAAATGGAATTGCTTCCTCCAAACTTTTAACGGCAATCCCGATGTGTTCAATATGAGATATGTTCATCTTATTTAGAATTATTTGATGTTTTTTTAATAAAATTAATCATTATTAAATACAAAAAAAAGGCAGAACCTGGTCTGCCTTTTTATCCTGGTTTTTTATTCTTCGTCCCATACAAAATGGAAATGTGGGCCAAAACGTTCAAATGCTGCTTTGTCCAATTCCTCTTGGTGGTCGGGATGTGCAATTGAAATAATTAATTTTGCACGGTCTTGCAAAGTTTTTCCATATAAATTCACGGCACCGTATTCGGTAACCAGCCAGTGGATGTTGGCACGTGTGCTTACTACTCCTGCCCCTGGTGTTAAGATAGGGGCAATCTTGCTGATCCCTTTTTTGGTAACCGAAGGCATGGCAATAATCGGTTTCCCGCCTTTGCTTAATGAAGCTCCTCGCAAAAAGTCAATCTGCCCGCCTACTCCCGAATAGAATTTTGTCCCGATAGAGTCAGCACAAACCTGACCTGTAATATCTATCTGCAAGGCTGAATTAATTGCGGTAACCTTGGGGTTTTTGGCAATTACGTTAACACTGTTGCTATACCCCACGTCCTGCATAAGCACCCCGGGGTTGTCGCCAACAAAGTCATATAATTTTTTTGACCCCATAAGGAATGTTGCAACCATTTTGCCTTTATCTATTTTTTTATTTTTCCCGTTTACAATGCCTTTGTCGACCAAGGGCAAAATGCCATCGGCAAACATTTCGGAATGAACGCCAAGGTCTTTATGGTTCCCAAGCATAGTCAACACTGCGTTAGGGATTGCACCAATGCCCATTTGGAGGGTTGCGCCGTCTTCAACCAGTTCGGCAACGAAACTTCCGATTTTGCGGTCGGTTTCGCTGATAGGCCCTGGCTCGGCAGCAACAAGCTCACTGTCGTCTTCAACAAACAGATCAATATCGTTTATATGGATCATTGCATCGCCAAATGCACGTGGCACATTGGGGTTGATTATTGCAATTACGGTATCGGCATTTTCAACAGCAGCCAAGGTTGAATCGACTGAAGTGCCAAGTGATACATAACCAAATTTATCGGGGACAGAAACCTGGATCATTGCCACATTTACCTTCAGGTATCCCTGGCGGACCAAACGTTGGGTCTCCTGTAAGAATACCGGTATATAATCGGCATAGCCCGATTGGGTTTGTTTCCTTACGTTGTGCGCAACAAAGAAAGACTCCAACTGGAATATACCTTCAAACTCCGGGTCGGCATAACCAACTGCCCCTTCGGTGTGGATATGTTGTATCCTTACATTCCTGAATTCTTTATTTCGCCCTCTCTCGCACAGTGCTTTAATTAACGGGTGTGGCGTTACTGCCACGCTGTGCATGTGTATGCGATCATTTGACTTTACTACTTTTACGGCCTCTTCGGGCGTTATAATTTTGACATTCTTCATGTATGAAACAAATTTTCAATTTTAAGGCTGCAAATATAAAAAAAACAAGCTGCCTTTTCATCTTTCGAATATCATAAGTACTTGTTCTAAAACATTTGTAAAGTATTTGTTAATTTTTATAGCCACAACATAAAAAGGAAATGTTAAATGGCACGGGGCAGACAAGAAACAAGGTAGCAGCCCCCAGATATAGGCATGGTTCAAGTTAGTTTTTGTACCTTTGGTTAACTCTATTTATAATTAAAAACTGTACAGATGAATAAAATGCCCACCCTTTTGGCTTTTCTGTTGTCTTTTGTTTTGTCCAACTGTAAGCCAGACAAAAAAGAAGCAGTAACCGATACCGCATTTGGGAAATATGTGCAGGCTTTTACCAGCGGGACCATTTCTGTTGAGCCTGTAATCTCAGTTTACCTTGCACAGCCGCTTTCTGGAAAAGTAAGCCCCGATGAACAATTATTCAGGTTTAAGCCGCCAATCAGCGGAAAAACAGTTGTTATAGATAGCCGTATAGCCGAATTCCGGCCTTCGGAGCCATTGTCACCAAACACCAGGTATTCTGCCGAATTTTATCTCGGCAAACTTATCAAAACAGTAAAAGGGATGGAGACCATGCCGTTTAAGTTCTCTACAATGGAACAGTCTTTTTCTGTCACACTCGAAGGGCTGGGGAATTATGAAAGCGGGGCATCCCAGCAGATGAAATTCTCCGGCTATTTGTTAACTGCCGATGTTGCAGATCCTGAAATAACCGAAAAAGTTGTCAGTGCAAACTATAAAGGGACCGGAGCAGTATTGCATTGGGAACACAACCCCGATCGCCGCAAGCATTTTTTCACAATAGACAGTTTGTTGCGCGACAAAAAAGATTCGCAGGAACTGGTTATTTCGTGGAACGGCAAACCACTTAAGGTTGATCAAGAAGGGGAAGAGAAAATTGAAGTGCCTGCACTGAATGTTTTTAACGTGTTGTCGGCAAAAGTAGTGCAGGCCCCGGATCAGCACATCGAAATCCGTTTCTCTGACCCCTTGCAGAAGGCACAAGACTTAACCGGGCTGGTTGCTTTGTCTGATGGCACTAACTTGCGCCTGGCCACAGAAGGCAACATTATAAAAGCCTGGCCTGCCGGACAAATTTCAGGAGAAATAGACTTAACTCTTTATGAAGGGATTGAAAATATAAATTATGCAAAAATTAAGGGGCAACAAACATTCCGCTTGCAGTTCAGCAGCATAAAACCGGCAGTGCGTTTAATCGGCAAGGGGGTGGTTGCCCCGCAAGACGGAATGCTTGAAATGCCGTTTGAGGCGGTCAACCTTGATGCAGTTGATCTCCGGGTGATCCAAATCTTCAAAGATAACGTACTGCAGTTTTTTCAAGAAAACAGGCTTGATGGCGCATCGGACTTGAAAAAAACGGGCCGCCTGGTTTACAATGGCAAAGTACCGTTGAAAACAAAAAAACCGGGGGATTTATTACAATGGGGCACTTATAAAATCAACCTGGCCGATTTCATAACAATTGAGCAAGGTGCCATTTACAACGTACAGTTCCGGTTCAAAAAAGAGTACTCACTATATAATTGCGGGGAAAAACATGAGGATAAAAACCTAGAAGGGACTGAAATGCCCACAGACGAACCTTATCAAACAGAGTGGGACAGCCCCGGCTGGTATTCGGGGTATTATTATCCGCCGGGCTACGATTGGGACGAACGCGATAACCCCTGCCATATTTCGTATTACAATTCCTCACATTTTGCCTCTCGGAATATTTTTGCATCCGAGCTGGGAATTATCGCCAAGGAAGGGCAAAACCATATGATGCATTTTGCCGTAACAAACCTGTTCACAACAAATCCTGAAGCGGGCGTAGAAATAAAATTGTTCAATTACCAGGATCAATTGCTGGAAACTGTTACTTCCGACAATAATGGCCTGGCAAAAGCAGACATGAAGAAAAAGCCTTTTTTGTTGATAGCACAAAAAGGGGAACAGTTTGGCTACCTGCGCCTAGATGATGGCAATACATTATCTGTCAGCAATTTTAACATATCGGGCGAAGTTATTACCGATGGGATAAAAGGTTTTGTTTATGGCGAACGGGGAGTATGGCGGCCGGGCGACACCCTTTTCTTGAATTTTATTGTTGAAAAGGGAAATGCCGGACTGCCTGAAAACTATCCGGTAATCCTGCAATTGATCAACCCTAATGGGCAGGTGGTTGAAAAACTCGTCCGTACTGAGGACATGAACGGGTTTTATGCTTTCAAGATAAAAACCGACAGAGATGCCCCCACGGGGAATTGGCGTGCAGAAGTGAAAGTGGGGAACGCAACTTTTTCTAAACGCATAAAGATAGAAACAGTAAAACCCAACCGGCTACAAGTAGGGTTAAAACTCCCGGGGAAGGCACTCGACCTGGGAACTAAAGCCATACCAATGGAATCTATGTGGCTGTTCGGCTCGCCTGCCCGTTCGTTAAAAGCAAAAGTGGACGTGCTTTTTGTCAGCGACAAGACCGAATTTGAAGGTTTTGAACAATATTCTTTTACCGATCCGGCCTCCAATTTCTCCCCGGAAGAACAGACCATTTTCGAAGGCCGTTTGGATGAAAACGGCAAAACCTCGATCCCTGTTGATTTTGAACCTCTCAAGAATGCGCCGGGAATGGTCAAGGCATGGTTTACATCGCGGGTTTTTGAAGAAGGCGGCGATTTCAGTGTCAATGTGGAACAGGCTAAGCTGTCGCCGTTTGAAACTTTTGTGGGCATAAAAATGCCCAGTACGGATGACAACTGGTACAAAACCGACACTGACTACTCACCTGAGATAGTGATCGTAAATGCCAATGGGAAACCAGTTTCTGGCGACAACCTAAATGTACGTTTGTATAAAATCGACTGGCGGTGGTGGTGGGAGTCGGGCTACGAAAACCTGGCCCACTATGTTTCTGGTAACTATTACCGGCCTATAAAAACTTGGCGTATCGCGAAGGCAAAACAAAAAAATAGTATCAATCTTAATGTGAAATACAAAAATTGGGAAGACAACGGCCGCTACCTGCTTTGGGTGAAGGACGAAACCAGCGGGCATGCGTCAGGCCTAACCTTTTACATGTCGAAATGGGGTAGCTGGCGTTCCGACGGGATGGCCGATGGGGCAACCTTGCTTACTATCCGTACCGACAAAGAAAAGTATAACGTTGGCGAAAAAATAGAGGTCACAATCCCTTCTGCAAAAGCGGGGAGGGCACTTGTCAGCCTCGAAAACGGGAACGAAGTAAACGATTTGTTTTGGGTGGAAACACAAGATAAACAAACCCGTTTCACTATTGATGCCCTACCGGTAATGTCCCCTAACTTTTATATACACGTGAGCCTTATCCAACCTTACGGGCAAACAGAAAATGATGCCCCGCTCCGTCTTTACGGTGTGGTCCCCGTAATGGTAGAAAACCCTGAAACCACCCTGAAACCTGTTATTGGAACCCCTGCTGAAATTGAGCCTGGGGAAAAATACCTCGTAAAAGTATCTGAAGCCAACCATAAAGAAATGACTTACACATTGGCCATTGTAGACAAAGGGCTGCTTGGCCTGACCAACTTTAAAACACCGGATCCGCATACTGCTTTTTATACCCGCGAAGCACTGGGGGTAAAAACCTGGGATTTATATGATTTGGTAGCAGGGGCATATGGTGCAAGGCTCGAAAAAGCATTTGCCGTGGGGGGCGATGCCGACCTGGCAAATAAAGGGAAAAAGGAAGTCAACCGTTTCAAACCTGTTGTGCAGTTTGCCGGGCCGTTTACTGCAAAAAAAGGGCAAACAAACGAACATAAATTCACCATGCCAAACTATGTGGGGGCAGTACGCGTAATGGTGGTTGCCGGGAATAACGGTGCTTATGGGAATGCAGAAAAGGAAGTCCCTGTCCGCAAAGGGCTGATGCTGCTGGCAACGCTTCCGCGTGTACTTGCACCGGACGAGGAGGTAAGCCTCCCTGTCGATATTTTTGCCATGAAAGAGCATGTGAAGGGCACTACGGTTTCTGTAAAAACGAATGATTTAATTGAAGCCCCAGGACAAAATCAAAAGTATGTTGAATTTACATCGCCGGGCGAAAAAATGGTTTATTTCAAACTGAAAGCGGGATCAAAGACCGGGGCCGCAAAAATTAAAATCGAGGCAAGCAGCGGCAAGGAGAGGGCAACTTATGAAATTGAAATGGAAATACGTAACCCCAATTCCCCGGTTACGGTTGAGGAACCTGCCATAGTTGACGGTCAACAAAACTGGACCGGCGAACTTGATGTCCCTGGAACTCCGGGGGAAGGGGAGGCATGGGTTGAGGTTTCGGGATTCCCTCCGATGAATTTGGGCAAACACCTGGAATATCTGATTTCGTACCCGCACGGCTGTATAGAACAGGTTACATCGGGCGCGTTCCCCCAATTATTTTTAAACGGGCTGACAGAACTTTCTGCTGATGAAAAAATATATATCGGGGATAACATCCGTAGCGCATTGCAGAAACTACCTCTTTTCCAACTCGACAACGGAGGCATGGGGTACTGGCCTGGCTCTTTCGATGTTAGCGAGTGGGGGACAAATTATGCAGGGCATTTTATATTGAAAGCCGAAAGCGAAGGTTACTCACTGCCCATTGGTTTGAAAGACAAATGGTTGGATTTTCAGCGTACGGCAGCCCGCAATTGGAAATCTTCGGGCGGTTACAGGAACGGGGTTTATTTCCGTGGCTACGATTTAATCCAGGCATACCGTTTATACACGCTGGCATTGGCAGGCTCTCCCGACTTGGGCTCAATGAACCGCCTACGCGAAAAGGCAGATAAAACTGCCGATGTTAGCTGGCGATTAGCTGCTGCTTATGTGTTGGCAGGCCGTCCTGAAGCTGCCCGCGAATTGATAAACAGTTTAGACACAGAAATATCTGATTACCAAGAACTGGGCGGGACCTTCGGTTCGGCGCTCCGCGACAAGTCCATGATCTTAGAAACCTTAATATTGTTGGACGAAAAGGATAAAGCGTTCAGGATGCTGCAAAACATTTCGGATGGGATAAATAAACGTAACTGGTTGAGCACACAAACGGCAGCGTGGTGCCTGAGTTCGGCGGGAGCATTTGCCCGCGAATTTAACAAAGGGGATTCGGAAACCAGGTTTGAACTGAATGCCAACGGTGAAAAAACAAAACTGCGGACAGAAATACCTGTATTAAAAATCCCGGCAAAGATAAGAGCAGACGGCAAGGTAAGGGTCGGTTTTACCAACAAAGGTCAAAATACTAACTATTTACGGATCTTGGCACGGGGCATCCCTGTTGGCATCGATTCTGCTTCAATATCAGACAATCTACTGTTAAAAGTGAAATATCTCGATTCAGGCAACCACGAAATAGATCCTAAATCACTGAAACAGGGAGAAGATTTTAAAATGGTGGCCACAATAAAAAATCCGGGGAAAGACAGGGATTACGAGGAGATGGTACTTAATACGGTTTTCCCATCGGGATGGGAAATCATCAACAAGAGGCTACACGGCATACCTCAAGATCAGGACTCGGAATTTGAATACCAGGATATCCGGGACGACCGGATATACACCTATTTTGACTTGGGCATGACCATGCAGAAGACCTTTGTGTTTTATCTGAACGCTGCTTATGCCGGGCGTTTCTATCAGCCGCCTGTAAGTTGCGAGGCGATGTACGACAACAGCATCCGCGCCCAGGTGGCAGGGGGCTGGGTAGACGTAAAGAAAGACTAAATTTGCAACCTGCCGGCCGCAACAGCAATATCAAAATAGTTTGTTGCCAGAGGAAAAGTGTTTCCCCTGGGGGAGACAGGAAGGACAAGCCTAATAACCTTTAATCCTTGGGCACCTTCTCATCAGGGAAACGTATGGCATATTCCTTCCAGAACGAACTCACTTCGCTTTTCATTTCTTTTGCCAGCGACAGTATCCCAAACAAGTTGGGGATGGTCATCAGGGCAATGGTTATTCCCGAAAGAGTCCAAATTATAGTTGTGTCGGTAAACGATGCCAGGAAAAACCCGATAACATAAATTATGTGGTAATAAATTACTTTCCCCGATCCCCAAAGATATGTGACAGCCCGATCTCCATAATACGACCAACTAATGGCGGTCGAGAATGCAAACAGCAACAAACCGATTGAAACGATATATTTCCCGTAATCGCCCAACCAACTGTGCGTAAAGGCAATAGTTGTCAATGGCGCGCTGTGCATCAGCGATTTTCCGGTAAATGCAACTCCCTGAGTGTTCACAAGCTTCCCGTTGTCAAAATCAATCGTCCCGGAATATGGTTGGGCATTTGCCCAAACTTTAACCCCTTCGGCTACAGAGCGTGCATGTAAAATGGTTGGCTGCCCCTGTATCGTACCCTCAGAAACTTTTAATTCCCCTGAAAACAAAGGCAAATCTATTTTCCCTAAAAGATAATTGTGCAGTTGTTCCACGTCCTTTTCATCGTCCTCAGAATAGGTGCCTCCCAAAACAACCAGATCGGCTTCCTGGAACTTGTTTTCCATTTTTTCCGTCCATACTCCGGACGAGAGCAATACCAGCCCGGTCAAGGTACAGATAATGATGGTGTCAATAAAGGGTTCGAGCAATGCCACCAACCCTTCGGAAACCGGTTCGTGGGCGCGTGCCGCTGCGTGGGCTATCGGTGCCGACCCCTGCCCTGCTTCGTTGGAAAACAGGCCACGGTTTACCCCTCGGTTAAATGCAAAAGCTATGCTCCCGCCCAGGAATCCCCCTGCTGCGGCCGTGCCGGTAAACACATCCTTAAATATTGCTATTATGGATGGGATAATATTTTCATAGTTGTAAAGGATTACAGCAAGGGCCCCAACGAAATAAATCAGTGCCATTATGGGAACCAGCCGCGAAGTTACTTTGGCAATACGCTTAATTCCGCCAATAATAACAAATCCAAGCAATACTGCCAATATCCCCCCGGTCAGCATATGGTTGACCCCAAACGTTTCGAAAAGCGAGTTGGAGATACTGTTAATTTGCGGCAAACTCCCTGTCCCAAAAGACGACAAAATGGTGGCAACAGCAAAAATTGCAGCCAGCCACCTCATGTTCAAACGGTTTTTCATGTAATACATAGGCCCGCCGGCAATGGACCCATCGGCAGCGGTCTCACGATATTTGTGCGAAAGGGTAACTTCAACAAACTTGGTTGTCATGCCCAAGGCAGCGGTTACCAGCATCCAGAACAAAGCTGCCGGCCCCCCTAAATGAATAGCCAATGCCACACCTGCAATGTTCCCTGTGCCAACAGTCCCCGAAAGTGCAGTTGTCAATGCCTGGAAATGTGATGTGTCACCCTTGTCCCCTTCTTTATCAAACTTCCCCCGGACAATCCGAAATGAATGTTTCAAATAGCGGAACTGCGGGAATTTCAGGTAAATGGTAAAAAAAATACCGGTACCCAGCAAAAAAAATACGAACCATTGTGCCCCGCCAATATAACCATCAATTAAAGAAAGGATGTCGTTAAGCTTATTCATTTTTATATTTTTATAATTAATATTTTGTCAAAATGATATTTTCCGATAAACAAACAGTTATTTATGAACGTTAAAAATAACAATCTCTTTCAATATGCAACAACAAAACAACTTGCTTTATTTTCATTTCGTTATGCAAAAAAAAGAAAAATATTACATTCCTTGCTGATAGAGTGTACCTTATCTTAAATTAAAACTTATTTTTGCTAAAAAAAACAATTAACTAACAGTTAAAATTAAAAGCCATGTTACCAAAATTCCTTCTTGCCGACAATTCACTTGAGGCTCCCGATACTATTTTCGTTGTGCATACAGAAACCCCGCGTTTTATTATCGAAGCAGATATTGATGATTTTTGGAGCAATCAGGAGATCCACTGGACTGATGGGGAGCCTGGTGACGAGGATTTAATTTCGCAATTAGTCGAAGAGGCGGAAGAGTTCCTTGAAGAAGTATTTGAAAATGAAGATTTACTGGACGAAGAAGAGGATGGATAGTTACAACATCCTTAATCCTCAGGTTTACAGTGAGCCCTACTGTTGATCTATCCCCCTCATTGAAAGCTGGATACGCTTCCGTGGCACATCCACTTCTTTTACGCGTACTTTTATATGCTGGTGTAATTTAACAATTTCATTCGGGTCGGACACAAAACGGTCGGCCAGTTCTGAGATATGTACCAGCCCCGACTGTTTTACCCCAATATCGACAAAAGCCCCAAATTTGGTAATGTTGTTCACGATACCCGGTATTTCCATGCCTTCACGCAAATCTTCAATAGAAAAGATACCTTCAGCAAATTCAAATACTTTAATGGGTTTTCGTGGGTCGCGTCCAGGTTTCTGCAGCTCGGTTTTTATGTCGTTCAAGGTGGGCCACCCAACTTCATCGGTAAGGTATTTTTGGAAATCGATTTTTGAGACCATTCCTTCATTTCGCACCAAGTCTTTAACCCCGCATTTTAAATCTTTTGCCATCTGCTGGACTACTTTGTAAGATTCAGGGTGGACAGCCGAATTATCCAGAGGGTTGTCAGCATCGGGAATCCGGAGGAAGCCAGCCGCCTGTTCAAAAGCCTTTGGCCCCATCCGCGGGACCTTTTTTAATTCATTACGTGAAGAAAAAGCTCCGTTTTTTTTCCTAAAATCAACAATATTCTCGGCAAGTTGCGGCCCCAGCCCCGAAATATATGTCAGCAGGTGACGGCTGGCAGTGTTGAGGTTTACCCCTACTGAGTTTACGCTGAGCTCCACAACTGTGTCGAGGCTGTCCTTTAATTTCTTTTGATCCACATCGTGTTGGTATTGCCCCACCCCAATGCTCTTGGGATCTATTTTTACCAGCTCTGCCAGCGGATCCATCAACCTCCTGCCGATAGAGACAGCTCCCCGCACCGTTACATCGTATTGCGGGAACTCTTTTCGTGCCACCGGAGATGCTGAATATACCGAAGCCCCGTCTTCGCTCACAACATAAACACGGACTTCGCGGCCGTAACGAAGTTTCTTTATAAAAGCTTCGGTTTCGCGGCTGGCGGTGCCGTTCCCTATTGCCACAGCATCTACCCGGTACACCTCTACCATGGACGTGATTTTTTTTGCCGCCATTTTTCTCTCTTCCTGCGGCTTGTGCGGGTAAATGGTTTCGTTGTGCAACAGGTTCCCCTGCTCGTCAAGGCACACCACTTTGCAGCCAGTGCGGTATCCCGGATCTATTGCCAGTATGCGTTTCTGCCCGAGCGGCGGCGCCAACAGCAACTGTTTCAGGTTTTCGGCAAAAACGGCAATAGCTTCTTTGTCGGCTTTTTCTTTCGACAGCTTGGCAAATTCGGTCTCAATAGATGGCTGCACCAGCCGTTTTAAACTATCTTTTACCGCCAGTGCCACCTGCACCGAGCTTTCGTTGTTGCCTTTTACGAAAAAACGTTCCATGTTTTCCAGGACACGTTCTTCATCTGGGGTGACCGAAACCCGCAAAAAGCCTTCGTTTTCGCCACGGCGCATGGCCAATAAACGGTGCGAAGGGCATTTCTTCAATGGTTCGTCCCATTCGAAATAATCGCGATACTTGGCGGCCTCCTCCTCTTTGCCTTTTGCCAATTTTGAAGCAATCACCGCGCCCATGTCAAACCCTCGGCGGACAATATTCCTCGCTTTCTCATTTTCGCTTATCCACTCGGCAATGATATCGCGCGCACCGGCCAGTGCATCTTCTTCGTTTTCAACATTTTCATTTAAATATGAAACTGCACGGGAATACGGATCGCGCTCCAACTGTTTCATAATGATTTTTGCCAGGGGCTCCAGTCCTTTCTCTCTGGCAATGGTTGCCTTTGTTCGCCTTTTGGGCTTGTATGGAAGGTAGATGTCTTCCAGTTCGACCGTATCGTAACAATCTTCAATACGAGATTTCAATTCCGGCGTAAGCTTCCCCTGTTCTTCAATGGTTTTAAAAATGGTTTCTTTGCGCTTTCCCAGTTCAGTAAATTTCTCGTTTAACCCTTTAATTTGGGCAACTTGGACTTCATCAAGGCTACCGGTGCGTTCTTTCCTGTAACGCGAAATAAAAGGGACAGTTGCCCCTTCTTCCAAAAGGTTAATGGTATTAGAAACCTGAACAGTGCCTATGCCAAGCTCTTTAGATATTACTTCTGTTACTTTTATGTTCATTTTGAATATTAAGAGAACCGGTTTTTATATATAAAAATGAGCGTTACTTTTTTAGTGTTGCAAAGATATTAAAAGATCCAAGTCCTTTAGGCAGGATACGGCAAAATTACATTTTTTAAAAAGACATAGCTTATTTAGATACACCGTTTGCAGGGATTAGGCTTTTTACAGCCCCTCTCCCAAATAACTAACCGTCCCCCGGGCCTCCTGCAATTGTTTTTTGTTTTTTAAACATCTTGTCCTGTATAAGTTTGGTCTGATTTTTGTTTCACAACTAACAAATTAGTTATATAACGATTTATTTAGTTTTATGGTTGCTGCAACACCAATTGGGATAAAATATCCAGCGATTTGGTAAAGCTGTTTTTTTAGGCTGAATACGGTAAAATAAGAGAATTTTTAAACGCTAATTTTAAAGTTATGGAACAGAAAAAATCAAAAAAAGCTGATCTCGAAAACAAAAAGACCACGTTTTTCTTGTTTGGGTTGGCAGCTGCTCTTGGGGTTACGCTCCTGGCATTTGAATGGACCACCAAGCCTGGAAAGGCCAAAACTTTGGGAGAACTCCAGTCACAGGTAGTGGAGGAAGAATTTATCCCTATAACCAGGGAACCACAGGTAAAACCACCGCCACCGCCGCCACCGCCCAAAATTGTTGAGATTATAAATATCGTAGATAACGATATTGTGATAGACGAAGAGCCAGAGATTGATGACAGCGAGGCAGACAAAGAAACAATTGTCGATGTTGCCCCGGTAATTGAAACAATGCGGGAAGACGAGGTTGAAGCCCCGGAAATTTTCACAATAGTTGAAGATCCGGCAGAATTTCCGGGAGGGGACAGGGCATTGTACAGTTTTATCTCAAGATCGGTCAAATACCCTGTTATTGCACAAGAAAACGGGATACAGGGCAAGGTATATGTAAAATTTGTTGTTGACGAGCAGGGCAATGCAAGTGGTGCAGAAATCTTGAGAGGTGTAGATTCTTCGCTCGACAAGGAAGCTTTGCGCGTAATAAACAGCCTTCCTAAGTTTAAGCCCGGAAGGCAAAGGGGAAAGGCGGTAAAAGTTTATTATAATGCGGTAATTAATTTTAAATTACAGTAAAAACAGACAGTTAGATTTATATATAAACAACAATAGCCCTGGGATAAATCCCGGGGCTATAATGCAAACATGCGCACAAGACGGCTATGCACCTGGTTTTGAAAAGAAAACTTTGCCCCGGCCGCAGGATATAAATTTTTTAATAGTAACGACAAGAACAACTTGCCTAAACAAATAGTTCAAAAACTACTAACTTAGTTTCAGGAATGGTTTTTGTAAAAAAAAACAAAATTGAAAGAATATCATAAAATTCAAACAACAATGAAGGAACTTACTAAAGCCGAAGAGCAAATAATGCAACTGTTGTGGGAGCTTGACAAAGCTTTTGTTAAGGATGTGGTAGAAAAGATACCCGAACCAAAGCCTGCATACAATACCGTATCTACAATAATCAGGATTTTGGAGAAAAAAGGGTTTGTGGGGCACAATGCATATGGAAAAACCCATGAGTATTACCCTTTGGTTTCCAGGAAAGACTACACCCGTTCGTTCATGAAAAATTTCATGCGAAATTATTTTAGCGGCTCGTTTCAGGAAATGGTGTCGTTTTTTGCCAAAGAAGACAACATGAGCCTGAACGATTTCGACGAAATGATGGAAGACGTAAAACGCGATTTGGAAAACGATAATCCCGTTGAAAATGAACAATGCGATTAATTTCATATTAGAATCTGGCATTAGCCTTTCGGTGCTTGCCCTTGTTTATTTCTTTTTTTTGAGGAAAGAAACATTTTTTAAGCTCAACCGGATTTTCCTGTTGGCTTCGGTGATGTTTTCTTTGGTTTTGCCGGTTTTGAAGTTTCAGGTTTATAGCGCAGACCCGGTTTTGCTCGAAGAAATTACAATTACGCCCTACCGGAACTTGATTGAAGCCGTTACCGTTTATGGGAAGGACTTGTCTGGCACCATAGAAGAGGCAATCCTTTCTGCCAATTTCATCATTTTGGTTTATATGCTGGGCGTTACTTTCTTTATTTACCGTTTCTTGTTCAGGGTAGGCGACTTAATTTACACAATCCTCACCAATCAGGTAAAAAAATGCAATGGCTATAAGCTTGTACTTCTTGACGGGGAAATTGGCCCTTTTTCTTTTCTGGATTATGTTTTTGCAAGCCGGTTGCTACATGAAAATGAAAACTACCGCAAAATGATAGCCCACGAGCTGGAACATGTAAAGCGCCGACATACTTTTGACATTATAATACTGGAAATACTTTCATCTTTCCAGTGGTTTAACCCGTTTATGTGGATGTTGCGCAGTTCTGTAAGGGAAAACCACGAATACCTTGCCGATCAGGCAGTTTTGAATTTAGGTATCCAGCGGGGGTGTTACAAAAAACTTTTGTTGGAACAATTTGTCGGGCATGGTTTCAAAATAGCCAATAACTTTAATTGTTCAATGATAAAAAAACGGCTAAGGATGATGTCCAGGATAAGATCCTCGAAATTGGCAAACGGCAAAATAACTTATGGGCTAATGGCTGTTTGCGGGCTTGTGCTAGTTTTTGCGTGCGAACAGAAAGAAACACTTAAAGCAGCAGTAAAACAGGACGGCAAACCTATGGTTGTTACGATATTGGATCAAAAATTAAAAGTTGACGGAATTGAAAAGCTAAAGGGCTTATTGCCTGAGAACAACGCAGAAAACGACAGTATTGATAACGACTTAGCCTTGCCGGAAAAGCAACAACCTGAATACAAGAAAGGTATGACAGAAGGGGAAGTGTTCTACATTGTCGAAGAGATGCCCGAATTCCCCGGTGGCGACAATGCTTTGCGAAAATATATAGCAAATACGGTTGAATATCCGGAAGCTGCAGTTGAAAACGGGATACAAGGGAAGGTATATGTTTCGTTTGTGGTCACAAAAAACGGGACTGTTGCCGATGCCAAGATAGCGCGTGGCATTGCCCCATCGCTCGACAAAGAAGCTTTGCGGGTAGTTAACAGCCTGCCTGTGTGGGTTCCGGGAAAACAAAAGGGCAATTCCGTAAATGTCAGCTATACCGTGCCGATTAAATTTTCATTAGATGGACTTGATTAGTCTTTGCAAAAAAACGCCAAATACTGAGTTGCACTCGTTTTTGAAATGGTTATTAGTTGGTAAACCGCTTGGTTTTATGGGTATATAATGTCTCATTTTTGAAGTTTTTTATCAAGATATGTGTTCTTTTTTGCATACACTATAGCCCTGCTTGGGGTATTTAAAATTTGATTTTTATGAAATTGAAAGTTTACATATTGTTATTCTTGACATTTGGGGGTTTTTTGCAAGTTTTTTCGCAGGACAAAATAGACTTGCTTATCCTGAAAAAAAAATATGGAGAAGCCCTTGGGCTAATCGACAAAGAAATCAACGCTGTTGAATCGGCTGATTTATATTTTAAAAAAGGTCTGGTTTACAGCAAAATGCAAAAGTACCCCGAAGCTGTGGCAGCTTTAGAAAAGTCAGTTGCGTTAAATCCTTCAAATGTGGATTTCTTAGAGGAAAACGCCGCCATCGAGTCGGCAACGCCTGCTTACCTCCCCGAAATGTACCACCACCTTGGGCAGATTTACGGACAGCAGCGAAAGTTTGAAGAATCAATTGCGGCACTTATAAAATCCAACGAGATGGATCCCGCAAACCCGGAAATCCTTTTTGAAATAGCAACAACTTACGAGGAGTATAATGCAAACAAAACCCTTGCCCTGAATTATTATCAAATATATCTGAAGAGGTGCGGGAGTTTAGGGAGGAATTTTGAATATGCGCAAACCCGTATTTCTAAAATCAAGGAAGACATGTTTTTTGAAGAGTGATGTTTTTCGGCATGTGATGGTTGGTGTTGGGAAAATTACGGAATCCGACTACGCATGCCACTGCACCCGCTATACAAAACCCACAGTTATTTTAGATTATTTCACTCAACCTAACATGTTTTTCTATTTTCGGTCTCCATTGTTCTTGGTTCGACATTGTATCACATATTTTTTCGTGAAAGTATACTTGATACCAAGTTTTTTTATGGAATTCACAAACATTCTTAAATGCTTTTTCCGAATGTATCATTAATTTTAAAAGAAATTCTTCCGGTGGCTCTCTATGGTTGTTTATTACCTGGCTTAAACTCACAGGGGCAATATCAATATCTTTCGCAAATGAACTTCTCTTTTGGTATATCGTATCGATATACATCTTTAGAAATTCAGAGAAATAATTTTTGTTATCATATACCGGACTCTTAATGTATTCCTCCATTTTCAATTTAAGCTGCAAAAGTTTTGCTTTAACAATATGGTCTTTAGACAGGCCTTTTATTCTCATTAAACGAGCTTCCATTAAAGCTGTCGCATCAGATTCTCGTTCTTTATCTGATTTGTATCTTGAGTCTATGCCATATTCCGTATCCATAATATCTTTTTTATTTTCAGTCATTGTCGTATTAATTTATTAAATCTAAAACCTCGGGAACCTCAATGCTCAAAGTCATGCCTGTTATATTCATATATGTTGTATTTGTCAATATAATGTTGGGCAATTTGGCTTTTAGGTCTAAGGGAAACACATGCAAGTTCCCCAAATTCACGGATTGCAATTTTTGCAACAAATGCAATCAGATTTCCTGCGATTTTATCGTATTGTTTTTCTTTTCCCTTATTTTCTTTCGAAACAGTTAATAATCGTATCTGTATTCTCCATTCTTGAGTGATTCTTTCAATTGAAACAAGTCCTAAAATATTATTAGAACCTTCAATGGTTAATTTATATACCTCTTGGTTTTGTTCAATCTTCCAGTCAAAGAAATATCTGTTTCATCAATGGTATATTATATGAATAGTAGCCATCATGCATGCCGCTAACGGTAGGTACATGTTGCCGTAGCTGAAACCGCAATGCAATATACAAAACCGCAACAGGTTTTTAATCCATTGTCTCTATAAATTGTTTAGCCATTAGTGAGGGTGTCACTTGGCGACAACGTTACTTTTTATTTTGCGCAATCTTTTTGCTGGGGACTAAAAAATGAATTTCTTCGTATGGCTTTGGGGTTTCTTTGTGTAACTTTGCGTAATAGCTATTGCACAGAGTGGCACGAAGCATACACAAAGGTTTCTAAGGGAATAAAAAATTATGATTTAAAATGAAAATATTTCACTGTTTTGTCGTTGTGTTGGTTATTTTTTTAGCTGCATGTGGGCAGCAAGAAAAAACTTTTCAAGAGCGGTTGCTCCCTATCCCTAAAGACAGTGGTTTTAAAATGGAAGGCTACTGGGTTTGGGGAGGCTCTGCCATAAAAGTAGGCTCCACCTATCACCTTTTCGCATCTCGCTGGCCTAAAAAAAATAAGTTCCCCGATGATTATTTTAAGGAATCGGAAATTGTTTATGCAACCGCCAGCAACCCAATAGGACCGTATTCTTTTCAAAAAGTGATAATTAGTGAACGTGACAGCATGTTTTGGGACTCAAACATGGCACACAATCCGAGCATCTATAAAGTGGGCGATGAATATGTTTTGTTCTATATAGGTTCCGATTTCACCACTATGCGCAAAGGCTCCGGCCGTTTGTTGCGTAGGGCCGGTTTTGCTACTGCAAAAAACATAGAAGGGCCATGGACAAGGGCCGATGAGCCTGTATTTGCTGAAGAATCGAACAACCCGGCACTTTTGACCGAGGAAGACGGAAGGGTAAAGTTAGTATTCCGCGACGAGAGACTAAAGGTAAGAATGGCAACTGCCGAAAATTTTGCCGGACCTTATGAAATTGCAAACGGCAATTTGTGGCCAGAATCACCTATCGAAGATTTTTATTTGTTCAAAAAACAAGGCAAATACCATTTGGTTTGCGAAGACAACGTGGCGGCATTGACAGGACATGAAAGATGGGGCGCACACCTTGTCTCGGAAAACGGGATTGACAACTGGCAGAAATACAGTCCGGTCGTTGTTTACGATCACGAAATCATTTACGAAAACAACGATACTTTGCATTGCGTAAGGAGGGAACGCCCACAGCTTTTAATCCAAAGAAATAAAATAACCCACCTGTTCAACGGGGTTTACGATGGGCAAAATTCATGGTGCCAGCCGGTTGGGCTTTCCCCTGCTCTTGAAATTGACTAATAACCTTTGCTTTTCAAACAAGAAAAATACATTCTCCGATTCAAACTAAAATTAACGACAAGCAATACCGTCATTAATAATTCGGCAACAGGTACAGCCAACCACGCCACTGTTATGTTTAACAACTGAGGCATTACGAGAAACGACACAAACAAAAAGAGATACCCACGAAGTACAATAATCAACGTAGCCATTTTGTGTCGTTCCACACTTTGGAAATATCCAACAACAACAATGTTGAGCATAAAAAACAAAGATGCCAGACTAAAATACGGAATCCCGTCCACGGCAATACGATATGCACTTGATGATTCGTCAAGAAAGAGAGCAACCACATATTTGCTAAAAAACACAAAAAACGAAGTGGTTATAACTCCAAACACCAACGCCGTTTTTATCGAAACCCAAGCAGCAAGCGACGACCTGTGTTTGTTTCCTGCCCCGTAATTAAAACTGATAATCGGTTGTGCCGACTGGGCTATGGAATTACCCATCATAAACAATATAGGAAAAAGATAACAAGCAATGGAATAGGCAGCAATGCCATCTTCGCCCAACAAGCCGACAAACACATTATTCCCCAAAGCCGTCATAAACGCCAACGCCGTTTCGGCAATAAAGGCAGAAAACCCCAAGGTTAAAATATAACCGACATTTTTAGCCGTAAAAATCAAACTTCTGCGTCTGAATTGTGGCTTGTAAAACCGCAATTTCTTTGGCGTAAAAAAAAGATACCCCAACACCATCACGCCACCAATAGTCATACTAATTCCCGAAGCAAATGCAGCTCCTTTCAGTCCCCAACCTAAGGGGAAAATAAACATATAATCCAGAAAAATATTCAAAACGGCAGGAACGACATTGCAATACATCGCATATTTGGGCGAACCATCGAGCCTGATAAAAAACAGACCGATTACGGTAATCATACTAAAAACAGAGAAAGGAATAATCCAATTCATATACTCCAACACCGAGGGCATCAAGAACTCGGTAGCACCAAATAATCGTGCTACTTGTCGGTTAAACAGCAGCAACAAGGCCGTAACAATCAACACCAACACCACCGAAACCGTTAATGTTTGCGAGAAGTTAATACTGGCTGCTTTAAACTTTTTTTTTGACAGATGAATTGAAACAACTACAGAAGCCCCAATCCCAAACATTAGCCCCAAACCTGCAAAAAGCATAAATAAAGGAGCAGCAATATTTACCGATGCCAGTCCGTTACTGCCAACGCCCCGACCTACAAAAATACCGTCGATAACCGTAATTAGCGACATCGACAATATTCCCAACAACGTAGGAACAAACATTTTCCGAAACAACACCGAAATCTTTTCTTTCCCAAAATCCAAATGCTCACTATTTACTTGTTCCATAAACAACCTTTTATCTTCATCATATTTTTTTCAGACGGCAAAGGTAGGCGGACATTTGTTCGCAGTTGAATTATTTTCAGAACGAAATTATGTGATTTAGGAACAAACAATTGATTCAATTCTTTTATAATGTTGGTATCGCATATTGGCAATACTAATTTTCGCGAAAAATGCACAACGGTTTACCAACAATACCCCGACAAACAATGGAAAATCATCCATAGCCATTGGTCATTGGGAACCACAACAGCCCCAGAAGAAAAGAACTAAAAGCAAAAAACGCTACATCTTCATCTCTTGTTCCGAAATTACACAAATATGTTCCGATTTAAGTATTTATCGAAATAGGAAATAGCGTTTTATTTGCACTGAAAATAATTAATCGAGAAAAAATTTTGACTTTAACGTCAATGCTCTCTTAAATCTGTAACTAAATAGAAGATGAAAAAAATCACATTTTTATTATTAGTCCTTGTTTTGGCTGTTTCCTGTAGTGAAGACGACAATTCTCCCAAAGAAACATCTTGTTATAAAAGTGCCGAAAGTTTCAACAACGCCAACGGTATTGTATTGAATTTAACAAGTCAGAAATGGTATATGAAAGAAAACAATCTCGGAGGTGTTGACTTAGGTGTATCCATTAACGGAGACATTCAGAGAGATAGTGCAACTATTGAAACTTATGGAGATGGGTGCTTTGGCAATGCAAAGATTGATTTAAACAGCCAGAAAACATTTAATCAAGATTTCGGAATTAGTTTTACCACGTCGCCAATATCTGATAAATACATCACAGTTACCACAACAATATTAGTATTTAGCGGTCAAGACACCTTGAAAGCAGATATTAGTAGCAATCCTTTAGAAAACGTTCAATTGTATTAACAGCGAACTGTATGGTTCATTTTTATTTCTTTTTTTCTTCGTTTTATCAAGCTGGCATTGGATTTATTCTTATTTGTCCTCCAATTGCTTTCAAAACTTTCATTATTGTTCCAAACTGAGGTTTTGCTCCATCAGATAATGCTTTATATAAACTTGATCTACTTAATCCGGTTTCTTCTGCAATTTTTGTCATTCCAATAGATTTTGCAATGTGTCCAATTGCCGCTATTACATCGGAATTATCTCCTTCTTCTAAAACGGTATTAAGATATTCGGCAATCATTTCATTGCTGTCTAAATAATCTGCTATATCAAATTTTGAAGTTTCCATATCTTATTTGTTTAATTTTTTCAGAATTTGTTTTGCCTTTTCAATGTCTTTTTGTTGAGTTGATTTATCTCCACCAATCAATAACAGAATTACTTTTCCATCTTTTTCGTTGTAGTAGATTCTGTATCCTTTTGCATAGTTAATTTTCAATTCATAAACACCATCTCCAACCGGTTTAAAATCTCCAAAATGCTCATCATTTTCAATGCGTTGGATTCTGAACAAAATTTTAGCTTTTGCTCGTAAATCTTTTAATTTTCTAAGCCATTTGTCAAATTCAGATGTTTTCTCAATAAAGTACATCACAGGTGTATTCGTTTGGATACAAAATTATGAAAAAATTTCTAATCTGTCAAAATTTTATTTAGCCCTAAGTTACTGTTTCACAGATGCAGAACACCCTCCTACTTATACTTATTCCGAAATTCAGAAGGCGACATTCCCACGTTTCGTTTAAAAAATTGCCCGAATGTGGCTTGGTCGGGAAAGTTCAATTTATAAGTAATTTGTTGTGTGGTTAAATCGCTCGACAAAAGCCATCTTTTGGCTGTTCCCGACACATAAAAGTCAATGATTTCTTTGGGTGTTGAGCGAACGGTTTCTTTTGATACCGTATGCAAGTACCGACTGGAAATATTTAATTTGTCGGCATAAAATTTTATGTCGCGATGTTCGGTGTGGTGGTCGTTACACAGTTCGCAAAACGTATCAAAAATATACGATTTTGAATCTTTGGGTGTCGTCTTTATTTTTTCGGAAACCAATTGGTAGGTCAGGTTATATATTTCATAAATGTAATTAATTGTCAGGTTCACAGCCATTCTGTTTCGGTACTCGTACTCCGCATTTTTATGAAGATTGCAGAGTAGTTGAAATGTCAAATCAACCGATTCAAAATTCGTTTCATTATAAAAATCGGGTCGGCAATGCAATATGGTATTTACCACCTTATTGTCGAGTACAGGATATATTTCATTAAAAAATTGAAGCGAAAACCGACAAGTCGTCATTAAGAAATCATCACTGCATTCAATCATACGAACAAGCATACAATCCAACAACATAAAATTGGCATTGGCTTTCAACTCATAATCCTGCGAGTTAATCGACATTAAAGCCCTGCCTTGTTCGCACTTCACAATCAAAACCTCCGAAGTAAAAACATATTTCCCCACAAATTCTTCTCCATTGGTTTGTTCAACCACAAAATCGTAATCAGGTTCGGCAAGTTTCATTGTTTCCATTCGCAATATTTTTTTGCAAAAATAACACTTGTTCCTGATTTACACAATCCTGTTCCTATTTTAATCCATTTAAGAAATAACATAGGCTTACTTTTGCACCTGCATTTAATAGATATACATTTTAAAATAGACATATATGAGTAAAAAATTTTTGGGTGTTTGGTTAATACCCCTTGTAATGATGTTGGCATCGTGTGGAAAAAAAGATGTTGGCGATGCACAGAGCAAACAGTATAAACTGTTAGAAATTAGCAAAAAAGACATAACCCTGACCAATACTTATTCGGCGTCGATACGTGGTCGGCAGGATATAAAAATAATACCGAGGGTAGATGGGTACCTTACCGATGTTCTCATTACCGAAGGCAGCAAGGTAAAGAAAGGACAGGCGTTGTTTATTATCGACCAAACATCGTACAAAGCAGCATTAAGTGCAGCAAAAGCCAATGTTGCGGTTGGCGAGGCAAGTGTAGAAACGGCACAACTGACCTACACGAGCAAACAAAACCTATACGACAAAAACATTGTATCGGATTTTGAATTAATATCGGCAAAAAATTCACTGAAAACAGCCAAGGCTCAACTCGAACAGGCAAAAGCACAGGAAATTGCGGCACAAAACAACCTGTCGTACACCGTAATAAAAAGCCCTTCCGACGGCGTGGTCGGCAGCTTGCCTTATCGGGTTGGCGATTATGTCAGCTCTGCTATTAGCGACGGCTTAACCGTTGTTGCCGACAATTCGGAAATGTACGTGTATTTCTCAATGTCCGAACGCCAAATGTTAGACATAATACAACAATACCAAAGCATCGATTCGGCTATTGCGAGTATGCCACAAGTGCAACTGTTGTTGAGCAATCAGGCAATTTATCCGCAAAAAGGACGCATTGAAAGCATTAGCGGTGTTGTCGAAACATCAACGGGAGCAGTCAGCATAAGGGCGGTTTTTCCCAACAATGCAGGTCAATTGCTCAGTGGCGGTGCAGGTAGCGTTATTGTTCCCTACATCCACCATCAAGCCATCATCGTTCCACAAGAAGCTACCTTCGAAATTCAGGACAAAACATACGTGTATAAGGTGGTTGACGGCAAGGCGGTATCTACAATCATTGCGGTCGATAAAATCAACGACGGTAGAGAATATGTGGTAACATCAGGACTAAGCACTGGCGACATCATCATTGCCGAAGGAGCTGGTTTAGTGCAGGAAGGCACAAAAGTGCAGGTTGAAAACAGTACTAAATAGAAAAGGAAATTATGAATATAAAAACATTTATTGACCGTCCGCTTTTGGCTGGGGTCATTTCGTTAATTATTGTCATTACGGGCGTAATTTCCTTATTTACGCTCCCCATAGAAAAATACCCCGACATTGCACCTCCAACCATATATGTTTTTGCACAATACCCTGGAGCCAGTGCCGAAGCCCTTCAAAAAAGTGTGGTAATGCCTTTGGAAGAATCCATAAACGGTGTGGAGAATATGATGTATATGACTTCTTCGGCATCCAACAGCGGAACGGCTGACATAAAAATATACTTTAAACAGGGTACAAATGCCGATATGGCTGCGGTTAATGTGCAAAACCGAGTTTCGCAAGCAAGCGGAGTGTTGCCTGCCGAGGTGACAAAAATTGGGGTTACAACACAAAAAGACCAGCCTGGTATTTTGCGTACCGTGGCATTGGAAAGCCCTAACGGAACTTACGATGAAGCCTTTTTGAGCAACTATTTTACCAACACCATTAAACCCGAATTATTAAGGATTCAGGGCGTTGGGAAAGTGCAGCTTTTTGGCGGTTCGTATAGTTTAAGGGTTTGGCTAAATCCCGAAATTATGGCACAATACAAATTAACATCTTCCGATATTGCATCTGCCATAAACGAACAAAACACCGAGGCTGCCATTGGTTCAATCGGCGAAAGTTCTAAGAATGTATTTCAATACACATTACGATACACAGGACGTAAATCCAACGTGTCGGAATTTGAAAATATGGTTGTGCGGACGCTTTCCAATGGCGACGAACTGCGGTTAAAAGATGTGGCAAAAGTCGAGCTGGGACTGAACGATTATGCCTATATGAACACCGTAAACGGCAAAAACGGCACAATGGCAATGGTTACTCAAATGGCGGGTTCAAATGCAACCGAAATCAACAATGAGATTGACGTGTTGTTTAACAAACTCGAAAAATCATTGCCCAAAGATGTCAAAATCATTACGATGGAAAACACAAACGATTTCTTGTTTGCTTCCATAAAAGAAGTGGTTATCACTCTTTTAATTGCAATTGTGTTGGTGCTTTTTGTCGTCTATTTTTTCTTGCAAGACCTTAGGGCAACCTTAATTCCAACCATCGGAATTATTGTATCGTTGGTCGGTACTTTTGCCTTTATAAACATTGTCGGGTTTTCGCTGAATTTGCTTACCCTCTTTGCCTTGGTACTGGTTATTGGTACGGTGGTTGACGACTCCATTATTGTGGTCGAAGCGGTTCAGGCTCGTTTCGATTCAGGGTATAAATCGGCATACAAAGCAACCGTCGATGCAATGGGCGGACTGGTGGCTGCCCTTTTTACAACCTCGCTCGTCTTTATGGTTATATTCATTCCTTTGTCGTTTATCAGCGGAACAAACGGTGTGTTTTACAAACAGTTTGGACTTACAATGGCAGCAGCCGTAGGTATCTCGTTGCTTAGTGCCTTAACGTTAAGCCCTGCCTTGTGTGCCGTTATTTTACGCCCAAATCCCGAAGAAGGCGAAGGCAGTCGTTTGGCGGCTCGTGTCCGTTTGGCTTACTACACTTCGTTCAAAGCCCTGTTGAACCGTTACACCAAAATGGCAATGCTGTTTATCCATAAAAAATGGTTGGTTTGGTCAAGTATTGCACTTACGGTTTTCTTATTAATGTTTTTTGTAAAAACAACTAAAACGGGTTTTGTCCCCGACGAAGATACAGGAAGTCTTTACGTCGATATTAGCACGCCTCCTGGGTATTCATTGGCAAAAACCAACGAAATTATGGCAGAAATCTCCAAAAGTTTGGGCGAAATTCCTGCTATCAAAGACTATTCTGCCGTGTCGGGCTTTGGCTTGGTATCGGGTTCGGGAACAAATATGGCATCTATTTTCATCCAGTTAAAAGATTGGGACGAACGCAAAGGCGACGAAAACAGCGTTAACTCGGTGATTGCAGAAATATACAAACGCACCGCACACATTAAAAGTGCTAACGTATTTGCGATGGCTCCGGGTATGATTCCTGGTTATGGAACAGGCGGAGGTTTTGAGTTCAGTATTCAAAACCGCACCGACGCCGATATAAAAACGTTCTACAATGTGGCACAAAACTATCTTGCCAAACTTTCGGAACGTCCCGAGGTTGCTCAAGCTTTTTCGTCATATCGTATCGACTACCCTCAATTTGCGGTTGATGTAGATGCTTCGAAATGCAAACGTTTGGGCGTATCTCCTTCCGATGTGTTAACCGAATTGGGCGCTTACTACGGCGGAAGTTATATCTCGAATATCAACAAATATTCAAAAGTATATCGTGTTATCATTCAGGCTGACCCTAAATTCAGAGACAGCGAACAATCGCTGAACAATATTTTCATAAAAGTGGGCGACAAAATGGCTCCTATCAGCCAGTTTGTGACCATAAAAAAAGAATACAGTCCGTTGGTGTTAAATCGTTTCAACCTGTACGGAAGTATGGGGGTAAACGGCAACTATGCATCGGGTTACAGCTCGGGCGAGGCAATCAATGCCGTTAAAGAAGTGGCTGCGAAGGAACTGCCTATGGGTTACAGCATCGACTTTAGCGGAATTACCCGTGAGCAAAGCAAAGGGGGCAACAACACCCTGTTTGTTTTTGCAATCTGTATTCTGTTCGTTTATTTGGTAATGGTCGGATTATACGAAAGTGTTTTTATTCCAATGGCAGTGATATTGTCCGTTCCTTTCGGCTTAATGGGTAGTTTCTTATTTGCCCGATTATTCGGGGTCGAAAACAACATCTACCTGCAAGTCGGACTGATAATGCTTATCGGTTTGTTGGCAAAAACATCAATCTTGCTTACCGAATATGCCACCCAATGTCGTCAGGCAGGAATGTCGTTAAAACAGTCGGCATTTTTTGCTGCAAAAATCAGGCTTCGCCCTATTTTAATGACATCTATGACAATGGTATTCGGTATGTTGCCCTTGATGTTTGCTTCGGGTGTGGGGGCAAACGGCAGCCGAACCATTGGGGTTGGCGTTGTAGGCGGAATGTTGATAGGTACAATTGGACTTCTTTTTATTGTGCCTGCCTTGTTTATCGTTTTCCAAAAAATTCAGGAAAAAGTGAAACCTGTTACGGTAACAACTTCCGAAGACCCGCTTATTCTCGAAGAACTGGAACTTATTAAAGAATACAAAGAACGTAAAAAATCAGAAAAATGAAACGCATATATATAGCAGTTGCTGTTGGGGTTTTGCTCAACAGTTGCTCCACTTACAAATCATTTAAAACGCCCGATGTTTCGGTCGAGAACATCTGCGGAGAAGACATTCAGATGCAGGATTCGTTGGCACAAATTCCCTCGTGGAGAGAGATGTTTGCCGACCCGAAACTCCAAACACTCATCGATTCGGGCTTAACATCAAATACCGATTTGCAAACCGCTTTGTTGAATATCGAGCAAACCGAAGCTTTGTTTCAGTCGTCACGACTTGCATTTCTGCCGTCGTTGTCTTTTGCTCCACAGGGCGGTGTTTCAAAGGTCGAAAACGCAAGTTCTACGCAAACCTACAGCTTGCCACTTACTACACAATGGGAAATTGACTTGTCGGGCAAACTTCGCAACAGCAAAGAACAGGCTCGTTCGTCGGTACTGAAGAGCAAAGAATACGCAAAGTATGTGCAAACAAAGCTTGTCGCATCCATTGCCAATAGTTATTACACCCTAATAAAACTCGATAAACAATTGGAATTGACCCAAAAATCAATTGCCAATCAAAAAGAGAATTTAGAGGTAATAAAGGAGTTGAAAAAGGCAGGAATGCAGACCGAAGCAGCCGTTAATCAGGCAACAGCCAATTACTTTAGCGTTCAGGCATCGGCAAAGGATTTAGAAAAACAAATTGCAGTTGTAGAAAACAGTATGGCGTTGTTGCTTAATGAAACACCGCACTCGGTATTGCGAAATTCATTTCCCGACAGCAAACTATTGGATGTTGAGCTAAAAGACAGCATATCAGTCATTGCCTTGTCCAACCGTCCCGACGTGAAACAAGCGGAATATGCGTTGCGGAACAACTTTTACGGAATTAATGTTGCCCGAGCTGCATTTTATCCCTCATTAACATTGAGCGGAAACGCAGGTTGGACAAATAACCTTGGAACAATTGTCAATCCAGGGAAACTATTGCTTTCGGCAACAGGTGCACTAACTCAGCCCATATTTAACCGAGGGGTAAACAAAGCCAACCTTAAAATTGCAAAGGCACAATATCAGCAGTCGTTATTATCCTTTCAAAAAGCCCTATTAACCGCAGGCAACGAGGTTAATTCGGCATTAATAGCCTGTCAGAACAGCGAAGAAAAGTTAGCCCTGCGAGACCAACAAATAGAAGCAAACGAAAAGGCTTGGGAAAACAGTAAAGAACTGATGAAGCACAGCTCAAACACCTATTTGGAAGTCTTAACCGCCCAAAGCACCCTGCTCCAATCCGAACTAACACAAGTCTCCGACTGGTTCGAAGGCGTACAAGGCAGAATAGATTTATACAAAGCTTTGGGAGGTGGTGTAGAGTAAAAATAAGATTTTTCGATGCAAAAACATCAACCGGATCAATACTTTTAGCTAGTTTAGTCAAAAAAAGGACATTGAATGCCGATTGCTAATTGTCCCTCCGGAGCATCTCGAACAAAACCCCTTCCCGCAACGCATAATCGGTCTGGATTATTTTTTCAAGCCGGGCATTGTTTATAAGTGTTTTTATCAAAATAACTGCCGGGACAATTAAGCCCACCCGCATCCGATCCATACCTTTCATTGAAAGCCGATCTTTTCGTGTGGAGCGTATGATTTGCTCATAAACCCGGTAGAAGTCGCCTGTCGCGATCTCTTGGCTTACCCTTTGTTTGGCGCAAGGTTCCTCTTGGTCTATAAGGTCGGCAATGGTGTCGAAAGCCCCGGAACACCCAATTAGCGTTTTTACATTTTCCGAAATGCAACTATCAAATGCTGCCTTATGCTTTTCAGTAAAATATTTTTGGATACCCTCTATCTCAGCCGGCAATATTGGATCTGAAATTTCAAAGTGGCAGATCACTCTCGACATCCCTGTGGGTTGGCTTTCTTTCCACGCTATTTGCTTGTCTTTCATCACGATCAACTCATTGCTCCCCCCTCCAATATCTAAGATAACCGCTGGGTCACGAAAATCAAGGAAGGCAAGCCTAACCCCGTTGAAAATAAGCTCGGCTTCTTTTTCCCCAGAAACCACCTTTACCACATAGCCGGTTTCCTCACCAATCCGCTCAAGGAACTTAATTTTATTCACTGCCGACCTAACTGCCGAGGTTGCAATAATCCGTATCTTGTCAACATTAAACCCTTCAATTATCCCTTGATGCTTTAAAAAAGAATTTACTGTGCGCACGGTAGCTTCAGGGCTTATTTCATTTGATTTTATTTTGCCATCGCCCAGGCGGACCAATTGTTTACTTTGGTGCAATATCCTATATTTTGTTGAATTTGTTTCAGCAACAAGCAGGTTACAGGTATTCGTGCCAAGGTCGATTATTGCAATCCTCATTATGTAACTATATTATGCAAGAATATTAAACACAATATATGACAAACCATAGAAAATAACAATAAAATGGAAATAGATCCTTGACCCACATTGCCACAAACAGCAATTAAACCCCTATTGAGATAAACTAAATCTATTAAAAAATGGGGACAGGTGTGGGGGGGCAGGCGCCCTCCCACAAACAACAATTATTTAGCCCCTATAACATGAAGCATCAAATTAGAATCGAAATGCATCGGGTCAACTTTTAAGGCTTCCTCAAAAGCGGAACGGGCATCTTCCATTTTCCCCAATCCTGCATAGCCCAATCCTTTTAAATAAAAAGCCGATACTTTAAGCGATTTTAGGTAAATTTCCTGCCTTATCAAAAATGTACGCGCGGTGTGGGATTCTTTTACATTAACAGTTATATGGCGGGAATCTTTTTCCGGTGCAACAGAAGAAGAAGCGTCTTCAATGAGCTTTTCAAACACCTTTGCTGCTTCGCCCTTATCTCCATTTAACTCTAATTCCGCCAATGCCTTAAAATAGGCAAGTTCGGGAAATACCCCTGCCCCCCAGCCTTTAGAATAGCTGTAGTTGGCCATTTTGTTAAAATATGACTTTGCTTTTTTCTTGTCCCCCGACAATTTATTACACAAGCCAAGATAATAATATGCAACACCTATTTTCCCGTCACTTGTAATTTCAAGGTTTGCCGGGAACTCCATCGCTCTCAGGAAACATTCTTCAGCTTCGGCATATTCTTTATTGCCCATCAACCCAATACCCTTTGCAAGGTTTGCATTTACCCACAAAACATGGGGGTTGAATTTTGAGCCTTCCTCCTCATGATATTCCATATTTTGCAATAGGTCAATGGCATTGTCATATTCACCCGCCATATTACTGATTTTTACCCCCAGCAGTTGCAAGTCTATATTCCCGGCCACCAAAGACTGGTGCTGTGCATAAAAATCCTGGAGTTGTTCAAGCGACATCCCGGCATAAGACATATACATATTGGCTTCGCTGTAGTAACGGTTTTCTTTAGGAGCAAGAGAAATGGCTTTGTATATGTTATCCAGTGCTTTGGGCATATTCCTCAGATAATTTGCTTCGGCATAGGCGATGTTCCTATATATGATTGCCTCTTTGTCCATTTTTTTTGCGGCCATCTCCCAGTATCCGACCGATTTTTCAGGGTTAGGTTCGCATAGGGCATTTCCCAGGAGATAGCAGGCAGTTGCATCATCTCTGTCCTTTGAGATGGCAAACTCCAATGCTTTTATTGACTCTTCGCCATAAGGGAAACAATAGTCTATTGAAAGCCTGCTTGCCTGTGCAAGTGACTGCCCCGATTTTTCATGTTCGCCTGCCAATGCCTGGTACATCCCCAATGTGTAATAAACCATGGGCGATTGGTTTAATTTTGCCAAGTTTGACTTTGCAGCCAAAGACATAATACCTGCGGCTTCGGCATACAAGCCCATCTGGCTGTACCTTGATGCTGTTTCAATGAAGTTGTAAGGTTCGTCGCGCATACGTCCCAAGAGGTAAGCCAACCATCCTGCTCCTGTTCTTCCCGTAGGGGCATAAGGACTTAAATGCCTCATTTCGTTAATGGCAACAAAACTCAGGGGGTCAACTTTTAAAGCAGCTTTTGCGGCACAAACGGCATCCTCTTGCCTCGACATATACCTGAGTATAACGGATTTAGTCGTCAACGCTTCAATATTTTGGGTATTGGCATTATATGCCCTTTCAATGGCATCGCAAGCTTTCTCCCAGTTGCCCAATGAGCTTTCTAACTTTGCCACAAGCGTATAGCCTGCGGCAGTCCATGCATAAGCCCAAGTAGAACGGTAAAGCATGTCCAACGCCTCTTTTGTCCGCCCCTGCTTCATGTAACATACACCCAAGTAATACAAGGAAGTCGCATCCTGCGCTTTTTTATAGTTTCCGGTAGTTTTGTCAACAGCCCGTTTCAAATGCTTTTCGGCTTTTTCATAGTAACCTCTTTTTAAATACACCAGGCCAATCTGTGTATTCGCTTTAACGTCATAAGGATTGCGCGACAATGCCTCTTGGTAGTATTTCATATAGTCGAAATTGGTATTGCCAAATTGCTCTATTTTCAAGCCTGCGAAAAACAGGTCGTCATTTGTTTTAATTTCCTCCGGCGGCAACGGGTCTTCATAGGTTTCTGGGAAAGGTTCGTTTTTTTCAGGTTGTTTCTGCCACGAAATCAATTCTTTGCCGCCATCAGAACAAATTGAGACAACCAAATCCCCATAATCAACAGGTTCGGCAATTAATATTGATTTTTTATATGGTTTTGCAGGGGCAATATCTGTTTTTTCCTGAAACAATATTTTCCCCTTTGCTGAAAGGACAATCCCCAAACCTTTTTGTGCCGATGTGGCATTAACCTCGACCAAAGCTTCTTTCCCTTCCATCTCCAGGTTTAATGCAAAGTCTTTATTGGCTTCTTTAATCCCCGACATGTTTTTAATCCCCGACATATAAAGTGTGCCATATTTTGTTTCGAAAGGAGCCAGGAAATTATAATCGGGCTGGTTGTCGGAATAGAAACCTACCATAAGTTCGGCATACGGGCCGTCAGAGTCGGTAAGTTTTGTGTCCCATATCCTCTGCTGTTCATTTTTTCCCCAGTTCCATACTTTTTTCCCTTTAAATATCTGGTGGTCGCCAACAAAAACGACACCCGCATTTTTTCCGTGGTCGATGCCCCCTAGGAAATCCTGATCGGTTTTATATATAAAAAAGGAAACTGGCTGTTTGGTAGCGTTCCACCACGAAAGATCCTCGCCATTAGTGTAATCCTGTGATTGATATACCTGGTTCAGCACAGGCCAACGGGCAAATTCCACCATGTGGTGGAAATTTACGATTTCAACATCAGGGGGGAATATAAACTGATAATCATCATTTACATGTACTGCATTATTGGAAAAGAACAATGCAGGATGTTGATATGGTGTAACGTCTAAATTTTTGAATTCTGTTTTCAGGTAGGCTTTGCCCGGTTCTAATGTCAAGCCGACAAGCCAGCGGGTTTGGCCCCTTTTTTCATATTCGCCAACCCAAATCGTTTTGCTGCCGTCTTCGTTCTCGCACAAGGTGTAGTCAACGGGCAAAAAACTTGTTGGCCGGTGGTGGTGGGGCGTGTTCCACTCTGTGCCGCCCGATGTCCATGCGCCGATCATGCCAATTAATGCCGGTTTTACCACACGGTTATAATAGACTATGTCGTAATTGTTTGTTTTATCGAGCGCGTAATAAATCCGCCCGCCCATTTCCGGGGTGACACAAACCTTTAAATATTCATTTTCAAGGACCAATGCTTTATATTGCTTATCGACTTTGCCTGAATCGCTAACTTCAACAAAAGGGTATGGATATATGTGCCTTTCTGCCAGTTGCGACTCCTGTGGGATATAAAACACAGGGCTTTTGTCCGGGGCTTTTGTGGGGTATGTTGGGAGGGTAATGGTTTCTTCCGTCAATTTAACCTGGGCGCTACATAGTGCGCATATAAAAAACAGGGTAATGGTTAGTTTGGTTTTCATAGTCAGTTTATTTTTTTGTTAGAATGCAAGGAGACAGGAATCGTTGCCCTGGTTGCCCAACTTTTTTGAAAACACATTCTGCCCTATCGTCCTTTTTCCCAGAATAGAAGAAAAGCCCCCTCGTTATGACAGAGAGGGCTTTTTATATTTTACAATTATTTTATCAAGTTGAGTTTATCTTCCAAAGAAATATCCAGTACAGGGTTCCTTTCTATTTCTTCAGCCGGGTACGGAGCATACATTTTGCTTTCGGACCACGTGCCGGAAGCACCAAAAGGTTCTTTTACCATAACACCGCCAGAGTTAGGCACTTCATACTCCGGGTTTTCCACCCTTGTATAAAAATGGTCCTGTACCCTGTCCATCCGTTGCATGTCGTTATACCTAGGGGCAACTGCTCCCCAATACCAGCCTGCAATTTCCCATCCATGTTCATCATAGGCTGCTTCTGCCAATTCGTCGGCAGACATACTTGAAGGATAATGGTTTACAGACACGTCGTCTATCGGGCCATTCCCGTCAGCACGGTTCCTTACCATGTTTAACAATGAAATAGCTTTTGAATTTGTCTGCCCTGATCGCCCAACAGCTTCGGCATACCAGCAATATACTTCCGACAAACGGATTAAGGTATGGATCTGCTCGCTCCAGCCATTTCCCTGGCTGCCATAAGATTTGGTAAAATCATACTCATAAGTGCCTGCGCTGTTGTTGTCGGACGTGAAGGCCGATTTGCCAAAATAGGGCAAACGGTTGGCTTCAGGTATATTTTCGCTCCACCAAGGGTATGAATTGCCGTCCCCTTTGTTGTATGTTACTGAAGGGTATGTGGCTTCTTTGCGCGGGCCTTCGGGGAAGTTGCAACAAAAACCAACTTCGGCACGAGAATCGGTCCAGCCTCCGCTGCAATCCTGGATGTCGTTAATGGCACCACGGGCCGACTCGCTATTGTCGCCTGTGCCAAATGTTGTGCTGTAATAAACTGAAATGATTGCTTCCTGATTGCTCCAGTTCTCCTGTTTGGAATGAATTTTCCAGAACTCATCATATAAAGTATAATAATAGGTTCCGCCTTCAGCAGCTTCGATCACTTCCAAAGCTTTCGCTGCTGCCAGGTTGTAATATTCGGTACCTTTATTCAAAGGCCAGCCGGCCATGGTCATATACACATACGACAACAAAGCCTGTGCGGCACCTTTGCTTGCAACAACATTCACACCGTTCATGGCCTTTGGCGATTCGGTATAACTTATCGGGAGGTTTTCGGCTTCTTTTAAATCACTGACTATCATGTCAAAAATATCTGAGACAGTTGACAAGCCCACAGTGAAATCTATGTCGAGAGAAGTGATTTTCGGCAGTGGGCCAAAAGCGCGGACAAGATAGAAATAGGCCCAAGCCCGCCAAAAATGAGCCTGGTTTATTGCATAGTCAATGTCGTCTTGTGACGCACCAGGGGTTTCTGCCGCCCCATTGATAATATAGTTGGCTGCTTTTATAACCTGATATTTATCTTCCCAACACCACAAAAGGCGATCGTTGTTCGTTGAGATATTATAATTATCCCACTCACGTATGGAAGCCTTGTTGCTTGCCGGGTGCGTTGACAGGTCGTCGCCCATGAAGGCATTGATAAACTGGGTGAGGCCGAAAGTTGAGCGGCCTATCCGCCTGTAAAGTATATTAACTGCCCCTTCCAAGTCACTTTCTTGGGAAAATGAAGCGTTGCTCATTAGCTGGCCTTTGGGATCTTCTTCCAGAAATTCATCACATGAAGCTGCAAACATCATGAATAAACTCAATATCAGTATTTTATTTGATAATATTTTCATCTTTAAGTATTTAATTTGTTTTAAATTAATAATTTAAACGTATCATAAATAAAAAAGTCCTGGGTAAAGGGAACGATCCGTTGTCCAAGCCAAAAGTTGTGTCGTAGTATGATGTACTTACCTCTGATACGGTTTCGGGATCCATCCCTTTATATTTGGTCAGCACAAACAAGTTTTCTGCACTTGCAGAAAGGTGGACTTTACCAAACTTGGTAAATTTTTGAGGGATGGTATAGCCAATGGTCAAATTCTGGCAACGAATAAATGTTGCATCTTCCAGCCACTGTGTAGAACCGGCAACATATTGGTTGTTTGAGTTGGTAAGGCTGGGGAACAGTGCCTCGCTTTTGTCGGTTACCTTGTCCCAACTGCGATAATATGCTTCGCGCGTAGAAATAAACCTGGATGCCCCAACCATACAGCTTTCAATATAGCGGGAAAGGTTAAGCCTGTCATATTTGCCGGTGGCACGGAAAAATATGTTCATGTCCCAATTTTTGTATTTGAACGTATTGTTCCACCCAAATATCCAGTTAGGGATTGATTTCCCGACAAGCTTCTTGTCCTCGGTGTTGTTTTCTGTTGTAAGGCCGCCATCAGCTGTTTTATATAAGTTGGCTCCTTCGTCATCAAACCCGGCCCATTCTTGTAAATAAAACGATCCAACGGGCTTGTCAACCTCCAGTAAGAAAATACCTCCCTGGTACATCCCGCCACGGCTTGCATCGGGGATTATCCGGGTAACATCGCCCAAATCTTTTACAATATTTTTCGTATAAGTGGCGGTAAAGTTACTTTCCCACGTAAAATTATTGGTTTGTGCAGGTATGGCGTTCATAGTAAATTCCAACCCTTTATTCTGTATTTCACCCAAGTTAGTCCATATAGTCCCACCGCCATTATAGTCGGGAAGTTCTTTTTGGAACAGCAGATCTGTGGTCTTTTTTATGAAGAAATCTGTTGTGAAGCTTAACCTTTGGTCGAGAACGCTTAGGTCGAGGCCCACATTGTACTGTAAGGTTTTTTCCCAGTGCAGGTCAGGGTTGCTAAATTCTTCGGGCCAATACCCAAAATATTGCTGATCAGTGCCGTAGCTGGCATAATCGCGAGTCAATGTTGCATAGGTAGAATAGGCTCCCACCCCATGGTTGCCCGAAGAACCTACGCTGGCACGTAATTTCATTTGCTGTATAACGTCCTTGTTGATGAAACTTTCCTCTGATATATTCCATCCCAAGGCAACCGATGGGAAATACCCCCATTTATACTTGTCTTTAAACTGAGAAGGGGCATCTGCACGCATTGTCCCTGTAAAAAGGTATTTGCCTTTATAACTGTATATCAAACGCCCGAACGTAGATACCATCTGTGTTCCGGAATAGCTGTTGCCGATCAACTGGGTTTCGGCAGATCCCAGATCCCAATATCCTGTTTGTTCATTTACAAGGTCGTACGATGTCCCCGACAATATGCTATATTCATATTTAGTTGTTTCCAGCACTGCCATGGCTGTCAACCGGTGGTCACCAAGATCTTTTTGGTAGGTCAGGTTATTAATATTCCGCCAACGGTAACTTTGGGCTGAACTGTTATATGCATATGATTGTGCATTAGGATATGCAGTGGATGATTTGAACGTCCTGGAGATGTTCTGGTTCCGTGTATAAAAACCCTGTAAAGAGAGAGTCAGCCCATCAATAATCTTAAAGCGCAGATCTACAAAACCATCCATGGTGCTCGATTCGGTATCTGTGTATTCTGCTTTAACTGACGCATAGGGGTTTTTGCCCAATGACCCATAAGGATCCAGGATATAAACCCCGTCTTCGTCTTGCAGTTCCATACATGGTGAATATTCAATAACATCCGAGAATTGCCCCTGGCTGGTCCCGTTATGTGCCTTGCTTATGCCACCGTGCAAATACCCCGACAAGTTAAACCATGGTGTAATATCCGAATCTAAAGTCGCTTTCACATTATAGTTTTTGCTGTTTACCGTAATCCATTGCCCTTTAGTGTCTCCCCCCCATCCGGTAACAGAATACTTTGTTTTTTTATTGCCTCCCGATATGTTCAGGTTATAATCCTGCGAGAAGCCGGTTTGTGTCATCAGATCAATCCAGTCGAGCCCTTTTGTGCCAGCCTTATATGCAGACAGATCCGAATCGGAAACGGTCCCTGTGCCAAATACTTCATTAAGAGCTGTTGCATATTCATAAGGGTCCAACATATCAGGAATCTTCCGCATTGTTTTAAAACCATACCGTGCGTCCATGGTAATACTTACCCCCTCTTTCGGTTTTTTTGTGGTTACCAAAATAACCCCGTTGGCTCCCTGCGAGCCGTATATGGCAGTAGAAGATGCATCTTTCAGTATTTCAATCGATTCTATATCGTAGAAATTCCCGATTGTCCCGCCTATTACCCCATCGACGACCCAAAGGGGTTCGCTGCTCTTGTTTAAGGAGGTAATCCCGCGTATGCGGATGTTGGCGCTTCCCGAACCACTGGTGCTAGTAATATTTACACCTGCAGCCTTCCCTTGGATGATATTGGTAACACTCCCTTGTGGCAAATCTTCAAATTTTTCACTTGACAATGAAACAAGAGAGCCAGTTAAATCACTTTTTTTAACTGTTCCATATCCAATGGCGACCACCTCTTCTATGCCAATGGATTCTTCTTCCATCATAACATCAATATTAGATTTGCTCCCTACTGATATTTCCTGGGTTTTCATTCCCACAAACGAGAATTGCAGTATGCCATCAGCAGGTATGTTTGACAAGGAATACTCACCATCGGCATTGGTCACCGTACCATTTGAGGTGCCTTTAAGTACAACAGTCACGCCCGGAAGCGGCAGCCCTTGGGTATCTGTAACTTTACCTTTTACCGAAACATGTTGCCTTAGGCTTGTGTGCTCTTCAACATTATTTACCCTGAGCAGTATCTGCCTCCCCTTTATATCATAGACGACCCCAGTCCCTTCCAATATCAAATCCAACACCTTATCTATTGGCCTATTTCTCACGTCAACATTTATTTCCCTTTCCACATCGACCATGGCCGAACTGTACATAAAATAAAAACTGGAATTATCCTCAATAGAAGCCAAGATTTCTTTTAATGACGTGTTTTTAAAATTAAGGGAGATTTTTGCTTCCTGTGAATGGGTCTCCAAACCCATAACCTGTATAACAGTAAACAGTGATATAAAAATAGTTAGTTTCATAGTTAATAAAAGTTTACGCGCAATGCACGCATTCCTCGCCTTAAAGACGAAGTGAATCGTTTTTTTCATACTTTTGTATAATTAATGTTAATAAATACTCTTATGCAAGAGTTAAGGATTAATTGGCAGGGTGATGTTGGCGCATTGCCCTGCTGTTTTTTCATAATTTGTCAATATTGGTTTTTATCTAGCTTACCTCCTTTCTTATAAATTATAATTTTTTTATCAGAAAATGTACCGTCAGGTAATTTTTCCCTGTTGATTTCATACGAAATTGGCATTATATATTCCATCATTTCCAATACCATATTAAGCTCTTCGTCAACAAATGTTGCCGTATAGGTTAAGTGTTTCAAGCTTGGATCTGCCAAGATTACTTTCACGTTATAGTGGCGGGACAAAAGCCTTGCTACATCATCCAGCCTGTCATCCTGAAAAATCACCCCTCCTTCCCTCCAACAAATATATTTATCGGGGCTGACTGTTTCCAGCGAATATTTATATGTTTCTTTGTTCAAAACAAATTGCTCCCCTGGTTTCATTTTGCATATCTCGGTGTGTTCGCCATCTGCCAAATTCAACAAAACAACTTTTCCTGACACCAGGGTGGCTTCGACCTTAAGGTCATCTGCATAGGCTTTCACATTAAAAGAAGTACCAAGGGCTTTTACCGCCATTTTTGATGTTTTGACGATAAAAGGCTTCGTTTTATCAGGTACTACATCAAAAAAAGCCTCGCCTACTAATTCTACTGCCCGGTCATTCCCCCTAAACTTATGTGGGTAGACCATTTTACTTCCCTGGTTTAACCAAACCTTTGTGCCATCGGGGAGTTGAAACTGGATCCTCGAACTTGCAGGGGAAACAATTTCATAATCTGGCGATGCATAAAAAAAAGCATATAATTCGGGCTGAAAAAACCATATAGAAACCAACATTGCTAAAACAGGGATAAAAAGTATGGCCGCAGCCCTGGTGGCAAAATCAATAAAGCGGGCTCTCCCTTTTTGTGGAAGCCGTACCTTTTTTGCATCTTGTCCCTGCCCATCGAGGTTTATCATGTGGTGGATCTTGTCCAACTGCCTAATGGCATATTCTTTATCAGGGTTTTCGGATAAATCGATGCCATCCCACAAACCCCTAACTATTTCGCCGGGATCTTCCTTCGGGTGATTTTTAAGCTGATCGAAAAAACCATCAATCTCATCCGGAGAACAACGATCCAAAATAAATTTATGTAAAAGTTCTTTATCCATTTCTATTATTTAGTCGGGATATATTAACCTATATGTTATAAATAACGCCCCCTGGCAACAAGCCCGACTTGTTATTTTTCATGCCATTATAATAAAAACGGCAGATAAAAACATGCAAGGACTGATTGTTAGACGCAAGAATTTAAAAAACCACTATCCAATTTTTATTTTTTTACAAAAAAAGATGGAGGAACATAAGTACAGGAAGATAAGCCTTCCCCAGGTTAACCCTTAAATGTTTATGTGCTTTTACAATATGGTTCTCTACTGTATTGACAGAAATATTCAGATTCTCTGCTATTTCCTTATATGAACAATCTTGGAAATGCTTCATTTTAAAAACTTCACGCTGCCTGGAAGGCATTTTTTCTATTAATAACCTAAGTTGTTCGCCTAAGTCATCCTCATTAATTTCTTCAGAAGGCTGTACTTCTCCTATTTCTATTTGGACTGATTTCACATATTCGACATATTTGAAATCCTTTGCTTTTTCCCTTAAATGGCTAATAGTGGTATTATATGCAATAGTAAAGATATAATTGTCGAATGAAGCAATATTCCTTATTCGCGACCTGTTTGCCCATATTTTAATAAACACTTCCTGTACAAGGTCTTCCGTATCAGGTTTAACCTTTGCCAACGAGAAAATAAACTTTTGAAGTTTATGATTATAAGAAAAATAAATATCATCAAAAGCCTTTATGTCCCCATCAATAAAACGTCTTACCGTGTCTTCGTTTGTTATATTTATTCTAGGCTTAGTTATCATTAATTTACAGCAAATTCTAATATAATTAAATATACAAAAGAATTAATGTTTTTGCAATAATACTAATTTTCATCTCTTCACAATATATTTACAGCAAGCGTTTTTTTCAATTGCGGTTTGATTTGTTCGTCGTAATCCCATTGGTCGTTTAAATATTTATCGATGGGGTCGGATGTGTGGTGGCTGATGTTGATTCCGGCTTCTGCCATTGCTTTAACGGCATTGGGGTTTAGTTTGCCCGATGCCTCTGTTCCTGCCGAACAAACGGTAATGTTAGGGTCGAACGATTGTAAAAAACCGTGAGCCATTTGACTGCGACAACTGTTTCCTGTACAGAGAATTAAAATTTTCATACAATTAAATATTTTAGAGATAGCTTCACTTAGAGTGAAACCATCTCTGATATGTTGTTTATAGTTTTGTTGCTATGTTAAATACTTTTTCAACGTTTTCGTTGGTGGCTGGAGAATTGCCTTTTTCCAGTCCGAGTTCGGTAACTACTAAATGTTTGAAGTGGGTAAAGCCGTGCTGTTCCAAAATGCGTTTTCCGCAAGCAATGGGGCAACCGTCAATTACCAGAATATCTTTTGTTTTAAATGTTTCAATTGATTTTTCGATACCTGCACCAACAACAGCCAAACAGTTCATTTTACGTTTGCCCGCAATTTGCAGGGTTCGTGCAACTTTGTCGGTAATAGCACCAACGTCAGACGCACCCGAGCAAGCCATTACGATGTTGTCGCCTGCTCCGCATAAGCATTTTTCTTCTTGCTTCATAATTTTTTTACATTACATAATTAAAAACGAATCCAACAATGACAATTCCCGTTGCTACTATTCCAACGAAAATAGCGATGAGTTGCCATTTTAAAACTTTTTTCAGGATGATTATTTCGGGCAACGAAAGGGCAATTACCGACATCATAAATGCCAGTGCCGTACCCAACGATACGCCTTTTTCGATTAATACGCTTACGATTGGGATAATTCCTGCGGCATTGGAATACATCGGAATGCCCAACAAAATGGCAAGCGGAACGCCGTACCAGTGTTCTTTTCCGAGCAATGCTCCCAGAAAATCTTCGGGAACATAACCGTGTGCACCAGCTCCAACGGCAATGCCAATAAGAATGTAAATCCAGATTTTACCTACAATTTCGCTTACGGCGTCGTAGCCCGATTTTATTCTATCATAAAATGTGATTTCGTTTTTAATTTCGTATTTGTGATTCGATTTTATTTTGTAAGCCCAATCGGCAACGTATCTTTCCAGTCCGAGTTTCCCGATAATCCAACCCGAAGTTATGGCAATTATCAAACCTGTTCCGATGTAAATAAGGGCAACTTTCCAACCGAAAAGCCCAACCAACATAACCAATGCAACTTCGTTAATCATTGGGGCTGCAATCAGAAACGAAAAGGTTACGCCAAGCGGAACGCCGGCTTCAACAAATCCAAGAAATAGAGGGATTGCCGAACACGAACAAAATGGTGTTACAATGCCAAGCAAGGCTGCAAGAATGTTTCCGGTGAACAGCGATTTTCCTTGTAGAATTCTTCTTGTTTTTTCGGGCGTGAAATAAGTTCGAACAATACCTACACCCCAAATAATGAGTACCAAAAGCAACATAACTTTCGGTGTTTCAAAAATAAAGAAACGAAGGGTTTCAGTCAGGTGTTTTCCTGCGGTCATCCCCCAAATGTCGTCAACTACAAAATCGGCTATGGTTTGAAGATGCCAATACAGAAATACCCAGATTGGAAGTAGAATGGCAGGAATCAGCCATCCGTTCATTTTTCTGTTTATAGCAACTATTTTTTCTTTCATTTTGTTGATTTGTTAATGTGCTGATTTGTTGATGTGTAAATTAATAATTAGCACATCAAATAATTAGCACATTAAAACAATGGTAATGATGTAATAAATACCCGCACCGATAAAAAGTACGGCAACAATGCGTCTGAACCACAGTTCAAAGTTTTTTATTTTGTTGTAAACTCTGCTGATTGAACCAATGCTAAACGCAATAATCCAAGCAAAAATAATGACAGGGATACCTGTGGCTATGGCAAATATTATGGGTAAATGTAATCCGCTTGCACTGCTGATGGTTATTGGAATAAGCATTCCGAAATACAAAACCCCGCTGTACGGACAAAATGCCAATGCAAAAACAATTCCTAACAAAAGAACGCCCCAAAATCCGCTTTTTGATTTTTTGCCCATTTTTTCGGTCAACGAACCAAGTCCGGGAATTTTTAGGTTAATCACACCCAACATAAATAAGCCGATGATGATTAACAGCGGACCAAGAATTTTTTCGCCCCATTGCTGAAAAAATCGAGAGAACTCGAATTGGCTTGCTCCAAAGAAGAAAATCAATCCGATTGCCGTATAAGAAATTGCCCTTCCAAGTGTATAAATCAATCCGTTAAAAAATACTTTTCGCTGATTTGCAATGTCTTTGCTAATAAAACCGATTGCGGTAATATTAGTTGCCAAAGGACAGGGACTTATGGCTGTCATAAGCCCCAGTATAAATGCTGTTAACGCAGGAAATTGTGAGTTTTCTAATAAACTTTGCAATGCTTCCATTTTGTTGATGTGCTAATTTTTTGATTGTTTGATGTATTAATGAATTGATGTGTTAATGTGTTGGTTTGCTGATTGTTTGATTTGTTGATATGTGTATTGATGAGTTAATTGTGGTTTGCTTTTGTTGAATAAATTATTTTGGATAAAAGTTTTTGGATTGATAATAATTTGTTAGATAATAATGCATCAGGATTTGGATACGAATTAGATTTCGTACATAGGTTTATCCAATATTCTGTTTCTTTTGCTTCTTTAGCCGAAATTTTAAGTTTGTGGATGAAGTCTGCTTTACTTTCTGCATTTTGAGCTTCGTTAATATTTGCACCTATGGATGTTCCTGATTTTAATAGCTGTTTGGCAATAACAAATTTGCGTTTTTCTTCTAATAGTTCAGAATATTCAATTATTAGCAAAGCAAACTCAAAACTTAAATCTAAAATTACATTTTCTTTCATGTCAAGTAATTTAATAGTTGGAGTTGTCAAATCAACACATTAATTAATCACCACATTAATTAATCACCACATTAATTAATCACCACATCACCACATCACTACATCAATTCATCACCACATCAATTCATTAACTCGTCAATTACCGATTTAATTTTTTCTTTCAATTTGTCGGGTTTGGTGAGTGCGTTCATAAAGGCATTACCCGTAATGTTGGCTTTTTTGTCGCCTTTTACAATCAATAACGATTGTCCGCTAATTTGAAACTTTTCAATAAGTGCTTGGTTTTGTTTTTCCTCGAAATTTAACGATTGCAATACAACTTTGTCGCCGTAATACTCTTGCAATGCCTCTTTTGTAACCGATTCTACTGCCTGACAAGTAGCACAGCGGCGTGTTGCGTGAAAGTAATAAACTTCGACTTTGTCGTTTGTTGATGCAGTTGCCGATTTGTCGTCTTTTTTGTTTTGATTAGTACACGATGTGTTTAACATACTTAATGTCATAAGGGCAAGGAGGAATAATTTAACACTTTTCATAATATTACTATTTATTTGATGACAATATTTCTTTTAATTCGTTTATTTTAGGTGCTTTACCGGAGAAAATAACCTTCCCGTCGATAACTAACCCAGGCGTACTCATAATGCCGTATTCCATAATTTTTTGAATGTCCTCGATTTTTTCAACCGTTGCATTTAAGTTTAATTCAGCTACTGCTTCGCGAGTCGTCTTTTCTAAGGTTTTGCATTTAGCACAACCCGTTCCAAGAATTTTAATGTCCATTTTTTAAAATTTTGATTGTTAATAATATTTTGTTATTCGCAATTCGTAAAACTACGAACTGTGGTTTTAAATTTTTTTAGAGTTTCAGAAATTCTTTAAATAATTGTTGAGCATCTTTCCAGTTTTCTTTATTGATGCAGTATTTAATTTTGGGAGCTTCTATTTCGCCTTGTATCAGTCCTGCATTTTTTAACTCCTTCAGATGTTGCGAAAGGGTTGATTTTGCAATGGGGAGTTCTTCGGTCAGGTCGCCACTATAACAACAACTTTGTAGCGATAGCAATTGAAGTACGTACATTCTAATGGGGTGTCCCATGGCTTTCGCGTATCTTGCTATTCTTTTTTGTTTGTCTGTTAAAATATCTTCGTTCATTTCTATTCGTTATTTTACGAACAAAAGTAGGTGTAAATTTTTAATTGGCAAAATAATGTTGATGTTTTAGTCGGGTGGGAGGAAAAACAGCTCTTATCGAAAAAATGAGATGTGTGTTGGGGCGTGTGTGTTTCGGGATGTGCTGTTTGTGAGTGGGCTGTTGTTTGAAATGATTTCAAAATTTTAATTTCCCAACAGGGCAAAAGCGGGAGGAAAAAAGTAAAAAAGTAACAGTTCTTATCTATGCTTTAACAAAGCATTTTATTAACGTAAATTCATGTATCTGATATTCAAAATATATCTATATTTGTTGTTGAGATATAGGCAGGGTTAATCAACGATATGGAATACCAGTTCACAATAGACAGTTTTATTGAGATTATTACGGCAACTGTCGCATTTATTACAATTGGGATACTCTGGCATAAAAGAAAATCGCGCGAAGTAAAATATGTTATATATGTGGAATTACTTGTAGCGGTTTGGGCTATCACTTATGCATTTGAATTCGCCACATCCGACCTTCAAACAAAAATAATGTGGTCTAAATTATCTTATTTAGGAATTGCATTTATCCCTATGTTTTATTTTTTGTTTACTACGGCATTCAGCCAAAATACAAAGATAATAAACAACCGCAACATCACACTCCTGTCTATAATACCGGCAGTTACGATAGTCTTGATCTTGACCAACGACAGGCACAGGCTGGTTTGGGCTGACGTAACCCCGGATCCGGTGCTAAATGTGGCCCATTACCATCATGGTATTTGGTTCTGGATATATTGGGTGCATGCAATGGTTTTGTGTGTCTCGGGATCTTATAACCTTATACATTCTTTATATAAGTTTACAGCCTATTACAAATCGCAAGTTACCATACTTCTTTTAGCATCAACAATCCCAATCGTTGGCAATATAATGTATGTCACAGAACTCAACCCTTTTTCAGGGTTCGACTGGACTCCCGTTTCATTTGTGCTGTCAGGGTTAATTATTGCATTGGGTATCAGGCGCTATAAAATTTTCGATCTAATACCCCTTGCCAGGAGAAAACTCCTGGATATCATGGACGATGGCGTAATTGTGGTCAACCCAGAGTCTCTTATTGAAGACTGCAATGATTCGGCTTCTAAAATATTTTCATTAAATAAATCATCGCTCATCCATAAACCTTTTCCCGATGTTTTCAAGAAATATAAGGCATTAACGCATGCTATAAGGATGAAAGATGCTGAAACTGTCTGGACTGAAATCAACGAGAAATATTATCAAGTTCAAATTTCATCAATTTATTACAAAAATAAAGATTTTTCAGGCAGCCTGCTTTTATTCCACGATATAACGAACATAAAAAAAACAGAGGAGGAATTGAAAAAAGCAAACAAGCAGTTAATGAACGAAATAGAAATCCGTGAAAAACTGATCGAAGATTTAGACTCGTTTGCACACACTGTTGCCCACGATTTAAAAAACACTCTTGGGAGCATCGTTTCTTCAAGCGAAGTGTTGGAAGAAATAGTTAATATGTCATCTGGGGAACATGCCAAACAGTTGGCTTCATTGATAAAAAAATCGGCAGGCAAATCAATGAGCATTATACGCGAACTTTTAATACTTGCCAGTTGCAACCATCTGGAAGTCAAAAAAAACAATTTGGAGATGGGCACTGTTTTCAGTGAAGCGACAAAACAGTTAAACGAATTGATCTTTAAAAAAGGAGCCGAGATACATACCCCGGAAAAATGGCTTACAGCCCAAGGATACGCACCCTGGATAGAAATTGTATGGGTAAACTACATAAGCAATGCCATTAAATATGGAGGGGCACAGCCTAAAATAGAAGTTGGTTCGGAAATGTCCGGTGACAACATGGTAAAATACTGGATAAAAGACAACGGGAAGGGGCTGACAGCCGAAGAACAATCACAATTGTTCCAAAAATATGTACGCCTTGCACCGGGAAAAGCGGAAGGGCACGGACTTGGACTGAGCATTGTAAAACGGATAATCAACAAACTGGGGGGCAATGTAGGCGTTGAAAGCATTGGGACATTAGATGAAGGTTCTGTTTTTTATTTTACTTTGCCCACCGGCATAATGGATGCTTAACTAACCCCAAACCCTGTGCAAGAACAAAATAAGAAAAGTTTTTAATTTTTATGGTCAAATAACATTATGATTAACTGACAAAAATCTCCTTATTTTTGTTGCCTTTCCTTTTCCAATTCCTTCAATTTCGCAAAGCTCACCTTCCGATACAGGTATTATCTTGAGGTGTTGTCCCCATTTACATTTCATTTTACAAAAGGACTTGGGCTTTACATCCAAAAGCCTATATTTGCAAGCCTTGTCATGAAAACGGTTACTGATAAAACATTTAAGCACTTTTTATAAAATTCATTATATTAAAGGCTTTTGCAATTGAAATATCAAAGATAAAACCAAATAAAACCGTTTTATGGACAAAAAAAATAATTTCAACACCAATTGGCGCAAAGTAGCCTCTACTATTTACCGCAAACCTTTCGATTCCAAAATATATGGTTCTGTGGAACTTGATGTTACCGAACTTGAAAAATATATAGCCCATAAAAGGAAAAACGGGATTAAAACTACGCTTACCCACGCAATTACCCTTATTGTAGGCAGGGCCATAAAACAGGAAGTGCCTGAGTTGAACACATATATAAGAAGGGGAAAGGTCACGCCAAGGCCCCATGTTGATGCAATGGTAAGCGTTTTGCTGAAAGGTGACGAAATGAGTTCAGTTAAAATAGAAAAAGTTGACAAGCTTAACATTGATGAACTAACGGACGAAGTCGCCTCCAAAATCTCAGATTCCAGAAAGGGGGATGAAAACAACGCTATGCAATCAAAACATTTACTGTCTAAAATCCCCTGGCCGTTCCGCAAATGGTTTTTTTCCCTTTATCAACTGTTTACAATAAGATGGGGCTTCTCTTTTCCGTTAATCAATTTATCGGCAAACAGTTTTGGTTCATACGTGGTTTCAAATATAGGCACGCTGGGTCTCGAAAGCGGATATGGCGCGCTCATGCCTTCGAGCAATGTTTCGGTAGTGATGATTTTGGGCAAGGTGACAAAAAAGCCTGTGGTAATAAACGATGAAATTGTCGCACGAAGGGTTCTTTCCCTGTCGGCCACACTCGACCACAGGGTTGTTGACGGTTCTCACGGGGGCAAACTGTTCCGGTTCATAAAACACATGGCCAAAACCCCCAAATTGCTGGATGTATCAAACAATTAGACTTTCCAAACCACCTCAAAAAAACATTTAAACAATATTTCTCCGTGTACGAACACGAAAATTAAAAAAAATCTGTAATTTTGTACCCCTGACAGTATGTTTTTATTAGTAATAATCTATAAATCAAAAAACTATAAAAGAGCAAAGCCAAATAAGGATTAAAGACATCGCGGAAAAGGCAAAAGTGTCCATAGGCACGGTAGATCGCGTTTTGCACAACAGGGGCGAAGTTGCAGAATCTACCAAAAAGAAAATCCTCAAAATAATCGAGGATTTAGAATATACGCCCAATTTCCTGGCCAGCACGCTCGCCTCAAAAAAAGCGGCGGTTTTTGCCACGCTGTTCCCCGAACCGCCTTCTACCGAAGGATATTGGAACAAACCCTTTATCGGCGTAAAAAAACGTATCACAGAACTCGGTCCGTATGGGATACAGATAGAGCATTTTACTTTCAGCCAGTCGGATCCCCGGAGTTTTGCAAAAGGTGCCGACAAGATAATAAACCTGAAACCTGACGGCGTTGTGCTTGCTCCTTTCTTCAACAAGGAATCGGGGCAATTGATAGGGCAGCTCAAAAAAAACGGCATCCCTTTCGTGTTCATCGATTCGGAAATTAAAGATGCCGGACAGATAAGCTATATAGGGCAGAACTCATACCAAAGCGGGTTTGTGTCAGCAAAGCTCTTGGATTTCTCGCTTAGTTCGGGGAATATACTTGTTATTCATTTTGCCAAAGAAATGGACAATATAAACCATTTGGTGAAAAGGGAAAAAGGTTTCTACGAATGGTTCAAAAAAAGCGATACCGAGAACCACGAAATATACACAATTGAGGTATCCGACACTGACACGGAGATATGGATGGACAAGGTGAAATCTGAAATTGTCAGTAAAAACATAAAAGGCATATTTGTCACAAATTCAAAGGTTTTTTATGTTGGCAGGATGATCGAAAAATTCAATATGGGCGGGCTGAAGGTCATAGGCCACGACTTGTTGAAAGAAAACACCGATTTTTTGCGAAAGGGAATCGTGCATTTTTTGATTTGCCAACGCCCCGAAGAACAGGGCTACAACGCCATAAACAAATTGTTCAGGCATATTGTACAAAAAAGGAAAGTGTCTGAAGAAAACTACACATCTATTGATATTGTAATAAAAGAGAACATCGATTTTTATAATGAATTTTAATATATAATGAATATGAAAGCAATGTCGTTTGAAGACTTAAAAGGGAAAGTATGTGTCATAACAGGGGGCGCCGGCGTTCTGGGCGCGGCAATGGTAAAATCCATGGCTTCTGTTGGCATGAAGATAGCTATCGCCGACATCAACAAAGAAGTAGCCGATAAAGTCGCTGCGGAAATTTCAGGGGAATATGGAACAGAAGTGATTGGGGTGCAGGCCAATGTTTTGGACAAACCGTCGCTCGAAGAAGCCAAAAAAGAAATCAACGAAAAACTTGGGGAAATCAACATCCTGGTAAACGGGGCAGGGGGCAACAGCCCACAGGCAACAACCAAGCTTGAACAAATTACAGAAGGCGACTTGGACAACCTTGAAGATACTTTCTACGGATTGGCAATGGAAGGTTTCGACAAAGTTTACGCACTTAACTTCAAAGGCACGCTCCTGCCAACAATGGTGTTCACAACAGACATGTTGAAAAACAAAAACGGCGTGGTATTGAACATTTCTTCAATGAACTCATACAAACCGCTTACAAAAATCCCGGCATACTCGGCAGCAAAAGCATCTGTCAACAATTTCACAGAATGGCTTTCAGTACACCTTGCAAAAGTTGGCATCAGGGTAAATGCAATTGCGCCCGGCTTTTTCATTACCAACCAGAACCGTTTCTTGGTTACCGATGAAAAAACAGGCAACTACTCTGCCCGCGGGCAAAAAATCGTTGACAACACGCCCATGGGCAAATTTGGCGAACCCGAAGACTTGCAAGGCGCAACATTGTTCCTGCTTTCCGAAATCTCATCTTTCATTACAGGTATAGTAATCCCAGTTGACGGAGGTTATAGCGCATTTGGGGGAGTTTAATTATTTATTAAACAACAATCAGTTTTCAACTTTTAATTACAGATAACAATGTCTATGGAACTTAAAAAAGATTGCAAATATTCAATGTTGGTACCAACCAGCATGGGGATCAGGATTACTCCTATAAACGGACAGCCGGTACACAGCAGCGACACATATAAAATGCAGGCAACAAGTGCCGAGACCAATGTGGCAAGCATCGCTTCTTACCTTGGTATGCCCGTAAAAGTGCTTACAACGTTCGTAAAAGGCAGCCCTATTGCCCAGTTTATAAAAAGCAACCTGAAAGCCCGCCACATGGATTACGAAGGTCCGGAAGTTGAACAGGGCGACCCATGGGGATACCGCCACCAGTTTAACATTGCCGACAGCGGGTACGGCTCGCGCGGGCCTCGCGTACAAAACGACCGTGCAGGTGAAGTTGGACGCACGCTCAACGTAAAAGATTTTGACTTGGAACGCATTTTTGGGCAAGAAGGAGTGCAAATAGTACACCTTTCAGGGTTGATTGGCGCACTTTCTCCTGAAACCAGCCAATTCTGTTTGGAAATTGCAAGGGCTGCAAAAAAATATGGCACTAAAATTTCGTTCGACCTGAATTACCGTGCTTCTTTCTGGAAAGGGCGAGAAAAAGAACTGAGGGAAAACTTTACCGAAATAGCTTCTGTTTCCGACATACTCATCGGCAACGAAGAAGATTTCCAGCTTTGTTTCGGCATTGAAGGCCCGGAAGCCGGGGGCGAAGGCTTAAAAGCCAAACTTGATGGTTTTAAAGGGCTTATCACCAGGGTAAAAGAAACATTCCCTAACGCATCGGTTTTTGCGACCACTTTGCGCGAAGTCGTGAGCGTTAACGAACACCTTTGGGGCGCAGTTATGCTCGAAGGCGAAAACTGGCACGTAGTAGAACCCCGCACAATTAACGTACTCGACCGCATTGGCGGAGGCGATGGTTTTGTTGGCGGTATGCTCTACGGTATCCTTAAAGGCTGGGACGCTGAAAAATGGCCCCAGTTTGGATGGGCAACAGGTGCTATGGCAGCTACTTTCCTTACAGACTACGCACAACCTGCCGACGAAGACATGGTTTGGAGCATCTGGAAAGGGAATGCAAGGGTGAAAAGATAAACCCCCTCCCTGCAAAGGGACGTTTAACAACTTGAGATTAACAAATTTAAAAATATCTCCCGTCTGCGGGCGGGAGTTTTTAAGGCCATGATTTATTACGAAAAAGGATCGATAGACACTTCTCTTTCAGCCAACGATTTAAAGGATGGGCTGTATGAAGCTTTTGAAAAAATGGGGGCAAAACAAAAAGTTTTGGCTATCCCGCCAGACTATACAAGGTTGCCTTCGCGCGCAGGCGAACTGACCGAATTTTCCTGGCAATATTTCGGTGAACGCTTAACCGACATTCTCCCCGCCCTCGGCACGCATACGCCGATGACCGAAGAACAAATAAGCCACATGTTTGGCGAAACCCCGAAGGATTTGTTCCGTGAACACGACTGGCGGAACGATGTGGTTACTGTTGGCACGGTGCCTGCCGAATATGTAAAAGAAGTTTCAGAAGGCGCAATTGACTATCCTTGGCCGGCGCAGGTAAACAAACTGCTGGTCGATGGCGGCTTCGACCTTATTTTGTCTATAGGGCAGGTTGTCCCGCATGAAGTGGTGGGCATGGCAAACTACAACAAAAACATTTTTGTTGGTACTGGTGGCTCCGAGGGGATAAACAAAAGCCATTTTATAGGCGCGGCCTACGGTATGGAAAAAATGATGGGGCGGGCAGACACCCCGGTGCGCAAAGTATTTAATTATGCATCGGAGAAATTTACCGCAAACTTGCCAATTGTTTATGTGCAAACTGTTATAGGGCTGAACAAAGAAGGCAAACTGCAAACTTATGGGCTGTTTATTGGAGATGATTTCAGTGTTTTCGGAAAAGCGGCAGAACTTTCATTGCAGGTCAATTTCGAAATGGTCGATAAACCGCTAAAAAAAGTGGTGGTCTGGCTCGATCCTTCTGAGTTTAAGAGTACTTGGCTGGGGAACAAAAGCGTTTACCGTACCCGCATGGCACTTGCCGACGAAGGGGAACTTATTGTTTTGGCTCCTGCGTTAAAAGAATTCGGGGAAGACAAGCAAATTGACGCTTTGATCCGTAAATATGGCTATTTAGGCACTCCTAATACCTTGAAAATGGTGAAAGAAAACAAGGAGTTGCAGGATAACCTGGGAGCGGCCGCTCACTTGATACACGGCTCATCGGAAGGTAGGTTCAGCATTACTTATTGTCCGGGCAAAAAGCCAGGAAACCTCACTAAAGAAGAAATCGAAAGCGTTGGCTTCAATTATGGAGATTACGATGAAGTTACCGCAAGGTACAACCCCGAAACCTTAAAAGACGGGTTCAATATTTTGCCCGATGGCGAAGAAATTTTTTATATCTCGAACCCGGCTATCGGGTTATGGGCTTACAAAGACAGATTTGAGTATTGATGAAAATTATTGTTGACGACAAAATACCGTATATAAAAGGTGCGCTCGAACCTTATGCCGAAGTAATATACCTGCCGGGCAAAGAAACCACACCGGAGGTCGTAAAGGATGCCGATGCAATTGTTACCCGCACCCGTACAATCTGCAACAAAGAATTGCTGCAAGGTTCAAAGGTGAAATTTATTGCAACGGCAACAATCGGTTTCGACCATATAGACACCGAATATTGCAAATTGGCAGGCATTGAGTGGACAAACGCGCCAGGCTGCAACGCCGAAAGCGTAAACCAGTACATAGCTTCCGCACTGTTTTCTTGGGCTGGGCGCAAACGCGAAAGCCTGAAAGGAAAAACGATTGGGATTGTGGGTGTTGGCAACGTTGGTTCTAAAGTGGCACGAACATGCGAAACCATCGGCATGAAAGTGTTACTGAACGATCCGCCCCGTGAACGCACAGAAGGCAGTGGCAATTTTGTTTCGCTGGAGAAAATCCAAAAAGAAGCTGACATAATCACCTTTCACGTGCCTTTGAACATGGAGGGGAAAGATGCCACTTTCCATTTAGCAAACGAAGGTTTTCTCCAAGGGCTTGTAAAAAAACCTTTGATTATAAACTCATGTCGTGGCGAAGTGTTTGACACCGAGGCTGTTTATAACGCATTGGAAGCTGGAGATGTTTCCGGGGCAATAATCGATTGCTGGGAAAACGAACCGGAAATCGACCTTGAACTGCTGAACATGGTAGAGTTTGGCACGCCGCACATTGCAGGCTACTCAAAAGACGGGAAGGCCAACGGCACAAAAATGAGCGTGCAGGCAATCAGCCGTTTTTTCAACTTGGGCATTGACGACTGGCAGCCAACAGGCGTGGAACTCCCCAAAATCACAACTGTCAATATTGACGGGAAAAAACTTGGCGAAGGTTCTGTCTTGGCAAAAGCGATACTCTCTACCTACGACATTGAAAACGATGACGAAGCCTTACGTGAAGCCCCGCACCTTTTCGAAAAACTAAGGGGCGACTACCCGGTGAGGCGGGAGTTTGGAAGCTATACGGTAAAAGCGAAGGATGTAGGGAAAGAAAGCTTGAAGGTGTTGGGAAAGTTGGGGTTTATAATTTCAGGATAGGTAGTCATTCCCGCAAAAGCGGGAAACTTATACGGGAAACGCAATGAGGAACTTTGATTTCTATATTTATATGCTAACTAATAAGTGGAACAAAGTTCTTTACATTGGGGTTACAAATAACTTAAGAAGGAGAGTAGAGGAACATAAAAACAAAATAAATAAAGGATTTACTTCAAGGTACAATGTTGAAAAGCTAGTATACTTTGAACATTTCAAATATATAAACAACGCTATTCGGCGAGAGAAAAGGCTAAAAAAGTGGAAACGGGATTGGAAAAATGAATTGATAAACCGAGTAAATCCTGAATGGAGAGATCTGTATGACGATTTGATAAGGATTCCTGCTAACGCAGGAATGACAATTCGAAATTCTAAAATCATAATTAATAAAAAAATGAAAAAATTAGCAGACATTGGATTAATCGGGTTGGCCGTAATGGGCGAGAACCTGGTGTTGAACATGGAAAGCAAAGGCTACACGGTAGCAGTGTACAACCGCACAGTAGAAAAGGTTGAAAAATTCGTGAACGGCAGGGGCGCAGGCAAAAACTTCATTGGCGCACAGTCTATCGAAGAATTTGTCGCATCGCTCGAAAGGCCGCGCAAAGTAATGATGCTCGTAAAAGCAGGGAAACCTGTAGATGCACTTATCGAACAAATCATCCCTTACCTCGAAGAAGGCGACATCATTATCGATGGAGGTAACTCACATTTCCCTGACACAATCAGGAGGACAGAATATGTCGAAAGCAAAGGCTTGTTGTTTATCGGTACAGGCGTTTCCGGTGGCGAAGAAGGCGCACTTTTAGGCCCTTCTATGATGCCCGGCGGTTCTCCGGCTGCATGGCCTCACGTAAAAGACATTTTCCAGTCGGTAGCAGCCAAAGTTGAAGACGGTTCTCCTTGCTGCGATTGGGTTGGCGAAGGCGGTGCAGGACACTTTGTGAAAATGGTGCACAACGGTATCGAATATGGCGACATGCAGATTATTTGCGAAGCTTACCAGTTGATGAAAGAAATGTTGGGCATGAGCGCAGACGAAATGCACGAAGTTTTCAAAGAATGGAACGAAGGCGACTTGGATTCGTACCTGATCGAAATCACCCGCGACATTTTGGGATACAAAGAAGACGGCGAAGCTTTGGTTGAAAAGATTTTGGACACTGCCGGGCAAAAAGGCACTGGGAAATGGACAGGCGTTGCAGCACTTGACTTAGGTATCCCGTTGACTTTGATCGGCGAATCGGTTTTTGCACGTTGTTTGTCGGCTCAAAAAGACCTTCGGGTAGAAGCTTCAAAATCAATCAATGGCCCTGATGTGAAATTTGAAGGAGACAAAGCACAGATGATTTCAGACTTGAAAGATGCTTTGTTCGGTGCAAAAATAATCTCTTACGCACAGGGCTACAACCTGATGATGGAAGCGGCAAAAGAATACGGCTGGAACTTGAACTATGGCGGCATTGCTTTGATGTGGCGCGGCGGGTGTATCATCCGTTCTGTATTCTTGGCCGACATCAAAAAAGCGTTCGACAACAACCCAACTCTTGCAAACTTGTTGCTAGATCCTTACTTCAAAGAAAAAGTAGAAGCTGCACAAGCCGGGTGGCGCAGGGTATGTGCTACTGCATTGAGCAATGGCATACCTGTTCCTGCTCTTACTTCTGCACTTTGCTATTTCGATGGTTTCCGCAGCGAACGCCTGCCCGCAAACTTATTACAGGCACAACGCGACTACTTCGGTGCGCACACCTACGAAAGGACAGACAAACCACGCGGAGAGTTCTTCCATACAAACTGGACCGGCCGTGGTGGCGACACTGCTTCTTCAACTTATGTAGTGTAAGGCACAAAAAGGTTAGATATATAAAAAAAACGTCCTTACTTGGTGAGGACGTTTTTTTTTATTCTGGTGAAACATGAAAATCGATCATTGCCTTAATTACCCCGTCCTTATAACCTTCTACAATATCAAAAGCTTTGGCTGTTTGCGCAAATTCAAAATTGTGCGTGACCATTTTTTCAACGTCAACCCTGCCACTTTCAACCAAGGCAATAGCCTCTTCCACGCAATGGTTTTGCCTCCGGACATTGATTACCGTTAATTCTTTCCGGCGCATCAAATCCATATTGAAAGTGTATTCGGCAGACGGGGGGATACCGACCAGGACAAGTTTGCCCCCGGGTTTCAATATTTTTATCGCATTGTCAACTGCCTCCTGTTCACCACTGGCCTCAAATACTACATCAAGCAACAGGTTTTCCTTTGCCATAACTACTTTTTCGACATCCTCATTCCCTGGATCTATCAAATAAGAAGCACCTATCTCCCCTGCCCTATCAAGGCGGTATCCCAAAGGTTCTATCATGCCTATGTTGTTATGTCCATCGGCAAGAAGTTTCATCAATATACTTATACCAATTGGGCCGGCGCCAAAAATCCCGACAGAAATTTCAGGATTTCCCAGATTGGCAAGGTTCACGGCGTAAACACCTATTGTTAGTGGTTCTATGAGGGCTGCCTGTGTTTTATTTAGCTTGCCCGTTACCGGAAAACAAGTGAACTCGGGCATTACTATGTATTCTGCCAGGCAACCTTCTAATTGCCCGGGACAGCCTAAAAAACGGTTATTTCGGCATGTGTGCGGACGCCCAGACAAACATTGGTCGCACCTCCCACAGTGGACAGATGGATCGACAACAACCAAATCCCCAACCTTTACACGGCTTACCCCCTCGCCTGTTTCAACAATAATCCCGGAACATTCATGCCCGACAGCAAAAGGGTACTCAACAACCTGCGAACCAATTTTACCTTCCGAGTAATAGTGGATATCCGACCCACAAACGCCTACCACAGATATTTTAATTTTGACATCGGTTGGTCTTTCCAGTACAGGTTCAGCCCCCTCTACAGGCTGCATTCGCCTTATATCAGTAAGTACTATCTTTTTCATAATAAAATTTACAAACAGGTTTTGCTCTAAAAATAATTATTTATTCCCATATTCCCACAAGTTCACACCGTAGATAAATATTAATTATAGGAATATTGAGTGTAGCAGTGAATGTGCAAATACCGGCATCCGATATTAAGTCCCTTTAAAATTGACCAATGATCCGTTTAATAAAGCTCGAATAATTTAAAAAACATATAGGAATACTTCATCGTCCCCTTCCTATGAAGCACTTTGATAATACTGGTTGATACTTTTTCATTATCACTCTTTAACCAGAAATGACTTATATCATATACATCAATACATTGACCATTTTCGAATGTTATCTATGCATGTTCGAAAAAAGGTTATATATTGTACAACATATATTTTCTGCCTCGACACTAAAAATCAACACATTGCAAAAACAACCAATATTGTTTTTAACAAAATTTAATGGAATTTTAAAAAAAATTAACGATCAAGGCAATTTTATACTATATTAGCGAAGCTTTAAATAAAGATTAAGAAACATTATTAAAATTACCTTTTCTCTATTAGACCAATAAAGTTTTCTTATCTAACTAAACTAAACTATGGACAAACGGGTTATCAGAAAGAGGGTAACCCGTTTTTTATGTTTTCCCCTGGAGTTTACGCTTAAAGCGTAAGTAGAACATTATCCCCGCAGCTCCTAGTCCGACAAGATATCCGAACCATATACCCTGTGGCCCTATTTTAAAGGTAAAAGCTAAAACATAGCTCGTTGGGATACCAATAAACAGATAAGCAACAAATGCAATAAACATTGGGACTTTAACATCGGCCATACCCCGCAAGGTGCTTAACATTACTACCTGCAAACCATCGAATACCTGAAAAACGGAAGCAACTATCAATAATCCGGCAGCAATAGTAACCACACTGGGATCGCTTGTGAAAAGTAACGGCAGATAATTTCTGCCGATTATAAAAACCAGTGCCATAAACGACATAAAAGCCAACACAAGATGCGTAGAGCTATAAGCAGCCATTCGAAGTGCTTTGTAATCGTTGTTCCCCATCTGGTGGCTAATCCTGATAGTATTTGCCTGTGAAATCCCCAGCGAAATCATGTAAGTAAAGGAAGCCATCCCCAAGGCAACCTGGTGGGCTGCCAACGGTGTTTTTCCAAGCCACCCCATCATAACAGCCCCAAGCCCAAATGCCATTACTTCAACAATAACCTGGAAAGCAACCGGGATACCTATCCTTAAGATCTCAATTATACGTTTTAACTCAAGGCGCTGCAACCATGCATCCCTAAAATAATCAGTATAATCTTGCTTGCTCCTAATAAATACAACAAACAATACCGGCATCGCAAGCCTCGAAACAAGTGTCCCTATCCCTGCACCATTCAGCCCCAGCTCAGGGAAACCAAATTTCCCAAAAATAAGTATATAGTTGAAAATTATATTTATAACATTAGATATCAATGTTATTTGCATGGCTATTTTAGTATTGCCAATCCCTTCAAAAAACTGTTTAAATGAAAAAAACAAAATAAATGGGACATAAGAAAAACATAACAGGGCGTAATACGGCTTGGACAACCCAATAACATCATCCTGCTGCCCCATAAAAGGCAACAAAAAATATAAACCACCCATTATAAATGTTAAAACTACGGCAGCAACAATATGTGTAAACATCCCGGCTTTTATCCATATTGATACTTCCGCTCTTTTTTTATTCCCAAAAGCTTTACCAACAAGCGGCGTGAGCCCCATGGTTAGCCCCATGCCAAAATTAAGCCCAATCATAAATATATTGTTCACAAAAGAAGAAGCAGCCAACTCGGTAGTCCCGGCATGGCCAACCATCATCACATCGGCAAGTTGCACTGAAACCTGCCCAATTTGCGACAATAGCACGGGCAATGCCAGGCCCAGGTTGCGCTTGTAATAAGGAAAATAATTTGCCAGTTTCATATTTAGATCGAAAAACGGGCAGCAAAGTTATGATTTAGATTTAATCCTCAATTACAAAAACCAAATGAATTGAATTATGAGGTATTCCATGAATAAAAAACCTTCTTTTACAACGTTATAAAATAGCCTTACAGTAAGCCTCCAGTTATCAATAATCCGACAATTGAATGTTTAATAACCGCGCAACTCTTCCTATTTGCTTTCAATCCAACGGGCAACCCAGTCGCCAACGGCGGATGTTTTTTGGGCTGTCCCTTCGGCAATATCCTCGGTAACAAAGCCTTCTGCCATCGATGCGGCAACTGCCTTGCGGATTATTTTTCCTTCTTCCATTAGGTTGAAAGCATACTCGAACATCATTGCGGCAGAGAGGATAGTTGCAATCGGATTGGCAATGTCCTTTCCGGCAGCCTGCGGGTAGGAACCATGGATAGGCTCAAAAACCGATGTGTGGATGCCCATTGAAGCAGAGGGCAGCAGTCCCAGCGAACCTGTAATTACGCTGGCTTCGTCGGTAAGTATGTCGCCAAACATATTTTCGGTGACCATTACGTCGAAATTTTTAGGCCATTGGATTATTTGCATTGCGGCATTGTCAACAAACATGTACTCGGTTTTTATGTCGGGGTAATTTGAAGCCATCTCCTGTGCCACCTCGCGCCACAAGCGTGAACTCTCAAGCACGTTTGCCTTATCGACTACAGTAAGTTTTTTGTTGCGTTTTGCGGCAAATTCGTAGCCCAGTTTCAATATGCGCTCTACTTCCATGCGGGTGTATATACAAGTGTCGAAAGCAGTGTCCCCATTATCTTTCCTGCCTTTTTCACCGAAATACATCCCCCCTGTAAGCTCACGGATACAAACAAAGTCAGCGCCCTCGACCAATTCGCGGCGCAGGGGCGATTTGTGCAGCAAAGATTCGAAAGTTTCCACCGGGCGGATATTTGCGTACAAACCAAGTTTTTTGCGCATGGCAAGCAGTCCCTGTTCCGGGCGTACTTTTGCTTTCGGGTTGTTGTCGAATTTCGGGTCGCCGATTGCGCCAAACAAAACGGCATCCGATTTCATACACAGTTCATGCGTTTTTCCCGGGTAAGGATCGCCAACTTTGTCGATGGCACAAGCCCCGGTTATCCCGTACTCATAAGCAAGTTCGTGGTTGAATTTTTTTGACACTGCCTTTACGGCTTTCATTGCCTGTTCTGTTATCTCAGGCCCAATCCCGTCTCCGGGGAGTATTGCTATGTTAAGTTTCATTATTGTCTTTTTAATATTCATTCTTTTATAATCCTGCCGAATTTGACAGGGTCTTGCCTGGCATCCCAAATCGTAAGGATTTCAATAAAATTTTCAGTTTCCCTATATGTAAACAAATAATCTTTAACGATTTTATATCGAACATTTTTCATGTCTGTCCGTTTGCCAATTTTTGGGTATTTACTGATTAAATCCGCAGTATCTTCAAATATTTGGTTTAATCTTTTACTGTATGATGTCGATCTGTTACGTTTTATCCAATAATCGAGAATATTAAACCTGTCATTTTGGGCAAGCCTTGACCAGATTATTTGTTTAACCATTCGTCAATCATGTTATTTGATTGTTCATTTGTTAAATAATCCCCTTTTTCTATCTGGTCAATTGCCTTGTTGATAGCGTTTTTATGATTGCTGTTTAAAATATACATTTCGTCATCTTCTGTATTGCAGTCAATTAATTTAATCAAGTCTTTTAAAAGAATCACGTCCTCAAGCTCATTGACCCTGTCTATAACCTTATGTCTTAATTCATTTGTTGTCATATCAAGATTTAAAACGTATTACAAATATATGATTTTTATTTGCATTTCAAGTGCCTGCCTGAATCCCCAACAATTCTGTTTTTATCTCATTCTCAATGATGTTCAACATCCTGATTGTTGCTTTCACTGCCGCTGCCGTTTGATCGGGGTCAAGCCCCTTGGTCTTGAACTCGCGTTCGTTTTGCCATGTAATCACGGTTTCTACCAGTGCATCGGTTTTCCCTCCGGGAGGGATCGTTACCACATAGTCGATAAGTTTTGGGAATGACTTGTCGAGCCTTGCATAAATTTTCCTTACGGCTTTCACAAAAGCATCGTACTGTCCATCGCCTGAACAATATTCTTCGTATTCTTCGCCGTCAATTTCCAAGGCAACATTTGCAACAGGTTTCAACCCCATAGTGTAGGTAATGGAATAATTTATCACCCTTACTTTTTGGTCAACAATATCGCTGTGCAGCACGTCTGACACAATATAAGGGAGGTCGTCGCTTGTTATTGTTTCTTTGTCGTCTGCCAGTTCTATTATCCTGTCGGTCACCATTTTCAACGATTTGGCATCCAGCTCTATGCCCAGTTCTTCAAGGTTGTTTTTTATGTTAGCCTTTCCCGAAGTTTTGCCAAGTGCATACTGCCGTGTACGCCCAAACCGTTCGGGCAAGAGTTCGTTAAAATAAAGGTTGTTTTTGTTGTCGCCATCGGCATGTATGCCACTGCACTGGGTAAAAACAAATTCGCCTATAAGTGGTTTGTTTGTAGGTATGCGTATGCCGGAAAACGACTCCACAAGCTTTGAAACCCTGTTCAACTTGCTCTCCACTACATTAGTGCCTATTTTCAAGAGGTCTTTTATTGTAGCTATAACGCTTGATAGCGGGGCATTCCCCGCACGTTCGCCAAGCCCGTTCACCGTGGTATGGACACAGCGCACCCCGGCCTTAATGGCATGGAACACGTTGGCAATCGCAAGGTCGTAATCGTTGTGCGCATGGAAATCGAACTCCACGTCAGGGTAAGTTCCCACCATTTCTTTGCAGAAAATGTAAGTTTCGTCTGGCGCAAGGATGCCGAGAGTGTCGGGCAACATAAAACGCTTTATGTTTTCACCTTTAAGGCTTTCTACCATGAAATGGACATAGTCTTTGGAATTTCTCATCCCGTTGGACCAGTCTTCAAGGTAAACATTAACGGTTATGCCCATCGTTTTTGCTATTTCAAGCACATTTTTAATGTCGGCGACATGTTGTTCCGGTGTTTTGCGGAGCTGTCCGGTAACGTGTTTCAACGAACCTTTGCAAAGCAGGTTGATAACTTTCCCTCCTGCATTAGCGATCCATTTGAGCGAAACGTCACCGTCAACAAAACCAAGTACTTCAACTTTGTCAAGAAGCCCTTTCGAAGCCGCCCATTGCATGACTTTATGGGTGCCTTTAAATTCCCCGTCCGACACACGTGCGGAAGCAATCTCTATGCGGTCAACCTTTACGTCTTCGAGCAAGACTTTTGCAACGGTCAGTTTTTCTGCTTCACTAAAGGATACGCCAGATGTTTGTTCCCCGTCGCGAAGTGTCGTGTCCATTATTGTTACAGAAGCCCCTCCCCTATCACAAAAATAAGGTTCGGGACTTGATATTTTCGTATTTGCCATAATGTCTGTTTTTATTGGCGATTTCAAATAAATGTTAACGGTAATTTACAAGTTGTCGCAAAGGATTGCTGGCAGTTGCCTGTCAGACAGGACAAAGACAATCAGTCGGAAATCCGGGATGCGCAAACACTATAAACCGCTATGCGATATATATAAAATACTAGGGCTATGTGGTTCGTAAGCAACAAATGAACCGTAATCTATGTCTTTTGTATATCGTTTAATCTTTAAGGCAGATTGAAACATATCATCAAGTAATAATAAAATATCTCTTTTAGACATAAATTAAATCAGAGTTAATTGATTTTAAGTATTTTTCTTTAATCCCTTTTTTTGAAACTAAATCGATTTTAAAACCAACGATTTTCTCTAGATCATCAGCTAAATCAATGAACCGGATTCCGATTTTATCTGAAAATTCCACAAGAATATCTAAATCACTGGAATCATTTTGCTCTTTACGAGAATAAGAGCCGAATATTGCCATTGATTTTATAGGATAATCATTAAACAAGCTGCTTTTATGATTGCTCAATAATGTTTTTACTTCTTGTAATGTTTTCATATTCCAAAAACACAAAATTTTCATTAATCAAATATAGTCCAGATGATTTTGACTTGTTGTGTTGATTGCGCCACCATTAGCCTCTAACGAGTTAACTTACATCACATTTATGATACTTCAAACTCAGCAATCTCATCTTTCATGTCCACCAGATAGTCGATGTCGTCCAACCCGTTTTGCAAACAATGTTTTTTGTATGGGTTTATTTCGAAATTAACCGTGTCGCCTGTTGCACAAATTGTAAATTTCTGGTTTTGCAGGTCAACTTCAAAAACCGTTTCCGGGTCTTTTTCAATTTCTGCAAATATCTTTTCAAGGAAACCAGGACAAACAACAACAGGCAGCAGTCCGTTGTTAAGTGCGTTACCTTTAAAAATATCGGCAAAAAAACTGGAGACTACCACACGGAAGCCGTAATCGTAGATTGCCCATGCCGCATGTTCGCGGCTGGAACCGCTACCGAAATTTTTGCCCCCAACTAGTATTTTCCCAGAATATTTTTCGTTGTTTAACGGGAAATCTGCTTTGGGGTTCCCGTCTTTGCCATAGCGCCAGTCGCGGAAAAGATTGTCGCCAAAACCTTTGCGTTCTACTGCCTTCAAGAAACGGGCAGGAATTATCTGGTCGGTGTCAACGTTCTCTATCGGCAGCGGCACTGCCGGAGATTTTATTGTCGTGAATTTATCGTATGCCATCTTAATTTATTATTTATTATTGTCTATTTATTATTGTCGGTTGATTAATTGACCTTCTATGTGATTTCCCAATTTGTCATCAGGCAAAGAGGACGTAAATTTCACACATTTATGTGCAAATGTTTTTGTCCTGTTTTTCAATCCATATCTGTCCATAACTAATCATTAATCAATATTAAATTAAACCCTTCCCCTAGGGTCGGTTATAACTCCGGTTACTGCGGCGGCGGCGGCTGTCAATGGGCTTGCAAGCAATGTCCTTGCGCCCGGTCCTTGGCGGCCTTCAAAATTACGGTTTGTTGTAGAAACCGAATATTTGCCTTCCGGCACCTTGTCGTCGTTCATGGCCAAACAAGCCGAGCATCCCGGTTGCCTAAGCACAAATCCTGCTCCTTCTAAAACCTCGACCAGCCCTTCTTCTTTTATTTGGGTTTCAACAGCTTTTGAACCTGGCACTAGCCAAGCAGTAACATTGTCGGCTTTTTTCTTCCCTTTTACAAAGCTTGCAAAATCGCGGAAATCTTCAATCCTGCCATTTGTGCAACTTCCTAGGAAAACATAATCAACGGGCTTGCCAATCATAGCATCATCTTCTGCAAATCCCATATATTGCAACGATTTCTGGAATGAGAATTTATCGCTTCCGGTCAATCCTTCCGATGTGGGGATGTTTTGTGTAATGCCGATTCCCATTCCCGGGTTTGTGCCATAAGTAATCATTGGCTCTATATCGGCGGCATCGAACGTAAGTTCTGTGTCGAAAACTGCGCCTTCATCTGTTTTAAGCTCCTTCCACCCGGCAAGGGCTTTGGCCCATTCTTCGCCTTTTGGGGCAAACTGGCGGCCTTTAACATACTCGAAAGTAGTTTCGTCTGGGGCAATCATGCCGCCACGGGCACCGCTTTCGATGCTAAGGTTGCAAAGGGTCATTCGCGCTTCCATTGAAAGGCTTGTGATTGCCGGACCTGCATATTCGATAAAATGGCCGGTCCCCCCACTGGTCGATATTTTAGAGATGATATACAAAGCGATGTCTTTAGCGGTAACGCCTTTGCCAAGGGTCCCGTTTACCGTTATGCGCATTTTTTTCGGTTTTGGCTGCATAATGCACTGGCTTGCCAATACCATCTCCACCTCGCTGGTGCCAATACCAAAAGCAATTGCCCCGAAAGCACCGTGGGTAGAAGTGTGGCTGTCGCCGCAAACAATGGTCATGCCCGGCTGGGTAAGCCCCATTTCAGGACCTATGATGTGGACAACGCCATGCCCCTCTGTGCCCAAACCATGATATACAATTCCATTTTCGGCACAGTTCTTTTTCAATGTTTCCACCTGGTTGCGCGAAAGCTCTTCTTTTATCGGAAGGTGCTGCTCAATAGTGGGGACGTTATGGTCGGGGGTTGCCGTTGTTTGCCCTGGGCGGAAAACCTTCAGCTCACGGTTCCTCAACCCTAAAAATGCCACAGGGCTTGTTACTTCATGGATAAAATGGCGGTCGATATACAATACATTGGGACCGCCTTCGACCTGTTTCACAACATGCGCGTCCCAAATTTTGTCAAATAATGTTTTTGCTGTCATTGTTATTTATTTCGTATTTTAATGAATCAGTGATTAAGTTGTTATTTATTGTTATTGATAGGCTCACTATTCCCACAATTCACAACAAATCTCCGTTATTTCCTTTTCCTTTACGCCACCGGTATTTTATTGATTGCATCGAGAAAAGCTTCCACCGCAGCTGTTATTATGTCGGTGTTTGCGCCAAAGCCATGGAAAATTGTATCTTCATAATCAATTTGCATGTGTACTTTTCCTATGTCGTCGCTACCTCGCGTTATTGCCTGCACCAAGAACTCTTCTATGACGACCTGCCTGTGGATAATTTGTTTTACTGCGCTAATGGCTGCGTCAACAGGCCCGTTCCCGGCAGAGGTGGCGTCAAATTTTTCACCAGCAATATCCAGGCGTACAGTTGCCATTGGCATCAGTTTTTTCCCTGTCACAACTTGGAGGAAGTCCAGTTTTATGCGGCGTTCCTTACGGGTTGCGTCACCAACCAACAAGGCGATATCGTCGTCGCGGATGTCTTTCTTCTTGTCTGCCAATTTCAGGAATTCTTCATACACTTCGTCAAGTTTCTCTTTGTCCAAGCCAAAACCGAGCAACTCCAAACGGTGTTTCAACGCAGCCCTTCCGCTCCTTGCGGTAAGCAATATCGAAGATTCGTTTATGCCGACATCCGCCGGATCCATAATTTCGTAGTTTTCGCGATTTTTCAACACCCCGTCTTGGTGTATCCCCGATGAGTGGGCAAAAGCGTTCCGCCCCACTACCGCTTTGTTTGGCTGCACTGGCATGTTCATCAATGTTGAAATCAAGCGGCTTGTGCCATAAATCTTTTTAGTGTTTACCCCGGTTTCGATCCCCAGTGTTTTGTAATGGGTTTTCAGGGTCATCACCACCTCTTCCAACGAAGTGTTGCCTGCACGTTCGCCAATTCCGTTAATGGTGACCTCAGCCTGCCGAGCACCGTTCAATATGCCGGAAACGGTGTTTGCCGTTGCCATTCCCAAATCGTTGTGGCAATGGGTTGAAATGACCGCTTTATGGATATTGGGCACATTTTCCATCAAATATTTGATTTTTGCGCCAAAATCTACTGGCAGCGTATATCCGGTAGTGTCCGGAATGTTTACCACGGTAGCACCGGCCTTTATAACGGCTTCGATAACACGTGCAAGGTATTCGTTTTCTGTACGCCCTGCGTCTTCGGCATAAAACTCAACGTCCTCAACGTACTTTTTTGCATATTTAACCGCTTCGACCCCACGTTCGATTATTTCTTCCGGGTTTGAATTTAGCTTGTGGTAAATATGGAAGTCGGACGTGCCTATACCTGTATGGATACGCCCTTTTTTTGCGTATTTTAGGGATTCTGCCGCAACATCAATATCTTTTTTTACTGCGCGGGTCAAGGCACAAATTGTTGGCCATGTAACCGCTTTTGAGATCTCAACTACCGACTCGAAGTCGCCAGGGCTTGAAATTGGGAAACCCGCTTCGATAACATCAACGCCAAGTTCCTGCAACGCCTTAGCTACCTGGATCTTTTCTACTGTGTTCAACTGGCAACCGGGGACCTGTTCTCCGTCCCTCAAGGTTGTGTCGAAAATGTAAAGCCTGTCGCTCATGATAATTATTATTTGTTGTTATTATTCTTGCAAAAACAAAAAAGCCATCCCCGTTATTGAGAATGGCTTTTACTGTCCAATATTGTTTCATCTACATACCATCCTCATTCCTTTCTTGTTAGAAGAAGAATACCAATAATTAGGCTAAGAATTGATATGTTGATATTTCGTGTCATCTACTTATGATTTGATGCAAATATGGAAATATTATTTTAAAATGAAAATTTTCAGGTGTTATTTATTAAAAAAAACAAGAAAATGGCAAGGCATTCTTATATGAACAATAATGAAACCTGTAAAACTGGCCATCATCAGGTTTCTTTTCTCATTTAAGGGGTTCCCCATCCTCCTTCACCTTCTCCTCTTTTAGGGTATTCTCATGCGGAAAGATATCATTACGTGACAATGGCCTTAAATTTATTTTCCAATCAAAACCGAGCAGCTCTTTTTCTCCTTCATTTAACTGATGTAATGGTTTTAACTGCCCCTCCGGTTTTTTTTGAAAAGCGATTTTGAATATTTTGCCTTCTTTAAACTGGATTTCAATATTACTGCTTTCGGCGCGGTTTAAACCAATAATTTTATCCTCTGTTTCACGTGCATAATAAAGGGTTTGTCCATTCCCATCAACGTGTATATTGTTTAACTCGTTGTTTATTACATAGCCGGTCATATTTTTCCCTTTAATCTGATCAAAACGCCCGGAATCTTGCCTCGAAATGATAAAGCTATTGTTTGTGAGGTGCAATTCATCGGGGGCGCCGGTTACTTGTTTCATGTCTATCATATCGGCACTAAGTTGGTAATTTTCAGACCATATAACCGGCTCGGTGTGCAACTGGACTATAGAATCTTTGCTAAAATACACCAATGAGTCGCAAACACCCTGTATGTCAGATCGGTAGAAACGGGCTCTATAAAAAGCTGCAACAATTTTTTCCCCTTCAATTGTGTCAGGTATGGTCCTCAGCGTGTCGGCGTGCAGGAACAATGTGTCTTTTTCCGAACACATCATAAACACAGCCGAGTCGGTGACAGTGGCAACCTCAACTGTCTCGTTATATGTTGCGTTAAGCCCCGTAACGATCATATGGTTTTCAAAATCTTCGATATGCACAGCACCTTTGGCTTCGCCATCGCCATTTTCATCGTTATATTTAATGTAGTCAGCTTTTAGCATTTGTTTTTCGTTAGAGACCATTGGTTTCTTTAGCAATTCTGCTTCGCCTGTTTGTGTGTCGTACCATCCGCTTTCGGCATAGAGGTTGTTTGCCGAGTCTTTGATTGTGGTCGGGCCAACAATCGTGATCCTCCCTGTTGTGGTATTGTAATACAATGTGTCACTAGTAAGCGTATAGTTATCACTGTATGCTTCAACATCTTTATAAAAATGGGCCACGTCATCGTTAACAAAATATTTCCCGATAAAGCTGGTCAAAACATTTGTGCTGTCTACTATTTTACCGTAATCATCGTAATATCCGATATTGGACATCAGATCGTAATCCAGCGTATCGGAGTATAATGTTGTGGTTTTGTTTATTAGCTTAACAGAGTCAACAGCCTGCGCAAAGCTAATGTCGCCATCGTAAAATATTTTATTGGCATATAAATCCAAGGTGTCGCCCTGGTTTATATGGACATGTCCAAAAGCATCAACGCGGTTTGTGCCGGTATAGGTGTAAGCACTGTCGCACCACATTAAAATATCTTTGTGTTTAATATTTACATTTCCGATTAACCTGTTTGCATTTTGGGCAATGTTTTCATCTGCCTCCAAGAAATTTGCATGCAGGATGTCTATCCGTTTTTTTTCCTGTGCTTTCGAAAAAGAAAAAACAAACAGGAAAAAAGTTAAAACAGTATACTTTAGGAGAATGTGTTTCAATATAATATTGGAAAAATAAAAATGCATTAAAGCAATTTTGATATAATTTCTTCAACTGAAATATTTTCCGCCTCAGCCTTGTAATTCTTAATAATGCGGTGGCGCAGGATTGTCGGGGCAACCGCTTTTACGTCTTCTATATCGGGCGAATATTTCCCGTGCAGGGCAGCGTGTGTTTTCGCGCCCAGCACAAGGTATTGCGATGCACGTGGCCCGGCACCCCATTTCAGGTACTTATTTGAGACATCTGCCGACAAGTCTTTCCCTGGGCGTGTTTTCGATGCCAGGGTTACGGCATATTTTAGCACATTATCGTTGATAGGTATTTTACGGATCAATTCCTGGAAATATTTTATTTCATTTCCGGATATTACGGTTTTCAAATCCACGTTCAAATTTGAGGTGGTGTTCTTTACAATAGTAATTTCATCATCGAATTTAGGGTAATCCAGCCAAACCGAAAACATGAACCTGTCGAGTTGTGCTTCAGGCAGGGGGTAGGTGCCTTCCTGTTCAATTGGGTTTTGCGTTGCCAGGACAAAGAATGGTTTTTCCAGCTCGAACCTTTGCCCTGCTGCAGTAATTGCCCTTTCTTGCATGGCCTCCAGCAGTGCCGACTGTGTTTTGGGAGGGGTGCGGTTTATTTCATCGGCCAGGATAATATTGGCAAAAAGCGGCCCGCGCATAAATTTAAACTGGCGTTCCTTGTCCAAAATCTCTGTGCCTATAATGTCTGACGGCATCAAATCGGGGGTAAACTGGATGCGGCTGTATGCCAGCCCCAAAATTTTAGCAATGCTGGTAACCAACAGGGTTTTTGCCAGCCCCGGGACTCCAATAAGCAACACATGCCCACGGCTGAATAGTGCCACCAGTACCTGGGCTATCACCTCATCCTGCCCGTAAACTGCACGGGTGATCTCGCTCTTAAGTTCATTGAATTTTGCCTGGAGGGCATCCATGGCTTCAACATCGTTTTTAAAATTCATCTGTTTTGTTATTCAGATTGTTTTATGGCTTTGCCAAAGATTATTTTATCCAACTTTTAAACCTGAAATTACAGTTGGCATAAGTGTCGTCAATACGGATGTAAGTTTCCGACTGGCGTTCGGCAATCCACTTCTGAAGTTCTTCTTCTTTCTTTTTTGCCAAGTACATGTCTGCCAGTTGCTGGTAATCGTCTTGTATGTTTGCTTTGTGTTCTTTTGTTTTGTTTACCAGCTTAATGATTTTATAAACCGGCTGCTGGTTCGTTGGATCAATGGATTCAAATGGTTGTGAGATTTCATTTATGTTCATTTTTGTGAGGACTTTGCTCACATCGCTTTCAAGTTCTTGGACAGAAAAACTTGAAGACATAGTATTTGGGTTGATCACATCCCCACCACTGTTCCGCGAGTTCTTGTCTGACGAGAACATCATTGCTGCATGGTCGAACGGTATTTCGTTTTTCCTCAGCATGTTAGCCAAACTGTCCAGCCTTTCGAATGCCTGTTCTTTGGCTTCTACCGATGGCTTCGCCCTCATAAGTATATGCCGTGTTTTTACTTTTTCGCCCTGCTTGTTTATTTGCTGTATGATATGGTAGCCGAACTCGCTTTTTACCACGTTTGATATTTTGCCGGGCTTTAGGTTAAAAGCTGCCGCGGCATAGGAGGGGTCCAGCTCCCCCCGCCCATAGTAAGGCAATTCGCCCCCGGTACGGCTTGCGCCCGGCTCTTCGGAATACATAATTGCCAATGAAGCAAAATTTGCCCCCTCTTCTGCCCTGTGCTTCAAGTCGCGCAGTTGCGATTTCACACGGTTTTCTTCTTCAATTGATATTTCCGGTTTGATTGTTATTTGGGCATATTCGTATTTTGTAGGAATAGATGGGATATCGTCCTCTTCCATGTTCCTGAAATTATACCTGACCTCCGATGGGGTGGCCGTAACATCCTGCACTATTTTATTTTGCATTTGAGAACTCAACAACTGGTTGCGGATGCCTTCCTGCATGTCCGATTTTATCAAGGCTATTGGTTTACTAAAATACTCTTCAACGGCTTTTTCAGACCCCAGGCGGGATATGTACATCTGTATTTGCTGGTCCATTTGTTGGTTTACCTGGTTTGGGGTTACATCAATTAAGGTATCAAGTTCTGCCTCGGCAATCAACAATCTGTCGATAAGTAAGTTCTCCAGGATTTCGCATTTCATGTCACCTTCAGAGGTCATCCCTTGTGCCTGTTGCTGGATATTCATATATTCAACATCGGACTTTAAAATTATATTCCCGCCTACAATTGCTACAATCTGGTCGATAATTTTGTCTTGAGCAAACACAGAAGTTGTTGTCGCCCCCATAACGATCAGGGCAATCCAAAATTTCATGATTTTATTCAGTTTCATCTGTTTTCCTTATATATTTTAAATTTATTTTTTCGAATTCCTTCGGTATAAACGTTTTCTTCAATTTGTTTCAAGAAATCAATTTTCCGTTGGTTTAAAATTGAGTTCCTGATGTCCTCGCGCATAAAATCTTCTGGCGCAATTTCATTTTTCAACCTGTAATCCAAAATGCTGACAAGATAATAATAATCTGTGTCAGTAAGTTCAATTATATTGTTGCCTTCAAGAAATTGCCCGGGGTTAACAATTTTTTCAGGTATATTTTTCAAAACCGTTTCAAAATCAACCCAATTGTCGGTAAAAATATCGAAACCTTTGGCATATTGCAAACAATATTCCCTTAACTCGTTCAGCCCTTCAACTGATGTGTCGCTGCACAAGCTTTTTATTTGCTGGGGTTTTGCAAACTCCTGCGGGATCTTGATATATATGGCCTTCACAATATCTTGGGTTAACCTGCATTTATCCTGGTGTTTCCGGTAGTATTCTTCAATTTGGGAGTCTGCAACCACAGTGTCCATGCGTTGGGTCACAAGTTCTTTTTTATATTTATAGATAATCAGCGAGTTCCTATAGTCTTCTATTTCCCTGCTCAGGTTTTTTTGTTCCGGGCCCAGGTTTTCTTCTGCTTTCTGTATAAGTAATTCCTTCCTTATCCATTTACGTATGTAGTCGTCTGCCATTATGGTGCTGTCTTCTTTTTCGGTACCGACCGGTACAACAGACGATATTTCGCTTAAATAAAGTTTTTTCTCACCAACTTCGGCAATTACAACTTTTACTTTGTTGCCAGTTTCGTTGCAAGCAAGAAACGCCAGCACAACAAGTATCATTAAATTATATTTTCTTAACGGCTTAAACACTGGGCACAGTCTTTAACAGTTTTTTGTCCACTTTTATTTTATACTTACCCCTTAGTTCTTTTATCCACTTTTCTTCTAGGTAATCCTGATAATCAGAAATATATAACCCTCTGGCTTCATCAAGGGTTTTAGCACGGGGAGGGGTTTTATCCCCGCGTATAAAAATCTTTCCTGTGCCAGCACCCTCAAACTCGGCACCATCCCAAACGTAATAGTCAACAATTGGGCTGCGGCCTTTCTCCCATGCGCCTTCGGTAATAGTTATCTTTTCCCCGTCAACATTTATGATGTCTGAAATTTCTTCTGGGGTCATACCCTCTGCAAAATATTTCTCTGCTTCTTCCCTGGTTTTTGGACAGTCGCATTCAACTATATAGCCTTTGAACCGTTCCTCCCACGAATACTTGTTTTTATTTTTATTATAAAATATTTCCAACCCGGCAGAATCTTCAACGGCGTAGTTCCAAATTCTTTCCTCCGAGATGTTGAACAGGAGCATACCGTCATGGTATTCTTTCATTAAATACCTAAACTCGGGGTACTTCCCCTCTAATTTGGAATCTTCCAGCTTGGTAATTTCATATTCTGCCCATTGTTCGAAATAATTCCCGTAGGTCCCATTTTGGATACCTTTATCCTCTATGAACTTTTTTAATGAATTGAAATCAAAATTTTCCCCATCTATTGCAAACAATATTTGGGATGGATCTTCAACTTCAGTCCCGGCCTCCATATCCCTGACCGGAGCCAGGTTCTCCATGTTTTCGTTATAGTTGTATTCTTTTTTCAATTTTTCGACAAAGGCCTTTTTGACCGATGTAGCCCGGAGCGGATTCTTTTTTATGCGCCTTTCTATTTCGGGTTTAAGTTCCTCAAAAGTGCCTACAGGTTTTTCGTCCAGCTTTTTTATAATGTGAAATCCATACGCAGTTTCAACAGGCCGCGTGTAATCCCCTATATTTTCAAGGGCGAATGCAGGTTTCGCAAAAGCGGGGATCATCTTTCCGGCCGAGAACCAGGGCATTTCGCCTCCCTGTGTGCCTGAACGTTTATCATCAGAAAATTTTTGGGCAAGCACTGAAAAATCAGCACCGTCCTCAAGAAGGTTGTAAACAGAATCAATTTCAGCTTTCAGTTGCCTTTTCCCAGCATCTGTAAGCCCGGTCTTCGGGAACATTTTCATAATGTGGGCAACCTTTATTTCTCCGCGGTTTTGCCTTTTGTCGTTTACTTTTAATATATGATACCCAAATGCGCTACGGAACGGTTCTGAGACTTCGCCTACCTGGGTGTTATATGCAGCATCCTCGAAAGGGGCGACCATGGTAAAAGCGGTGAAATATCCGAGTTTGCCCATGTTTTTTTTTGCAGAGGGATCCTCTGAATATTCAAGAGCTGCCTCATTAAAATCCTTTCCGTCAACAATCTCCTGCCTTATCTCCAAGGCCTTTTGCAACACTTGCCTTTCTTTCTCGGGAGTTGCATCATTTCCCAGCCGTAGAAGTATATGGCTTGCATCCACTTCCTGTGCCATGCGCCTGTGCATTTCTTCAACCAAGCCCTGTTCAAATTGGATGTCGGTTAAATAGGGCGCAGCAAGCTCTTTCCTGTAACCTGACAGTTCTTTTATAAAAGCAGAGCTGGTATCCATTTTCAAATTTTGGGCTTCAATAGCCTTCAATTTAAAATTGATGAACAGTCCTAAATACTCTTGTGGGGTTTTCTTATCCGATTCGGAATATAAATTACTGTTGTTTTTATTATAGATATGCTCAAATTCGCCCAAGCTTATTTCTACATTGCCAATTGTAATAAGAGTCTCGTTTCCCTGTCCCAATACCTGCAGAAAAGAGAAACATAAAATAATTATTGTATTTATTTTTTTTGCCATTTCAACGTGTGAATATCAACATTTTTATCCTATTGGTATAAATATACGTTCATAAAAAATGTTAATCCCTTATATAACAACCAATTATATTTATTGACGGCTACTATAGTTTGGGGCCTCCCTCGTAATACTTACATCGTGAGGGTGGCTTTCCTGCACGCCAGCTGTTGAGATACGTGTAAATTTGGCATCCTGCAATTTCTCTATATTCTTCGCGCCACAGTAGCCCATCCCGGCGCGCAATCCGCCAATTAGCTGGTAAATAACTTCGTACAAAGATCCTTTATAAGGGACACGTGCGGCAATCCCCTCTGGCACGAGTTTCTTAATATCGTCTTCAACATCTTGGAAATAACGGTCTTTTGAGCCTTTCTGCATGGCTTCAACAGATCCCATCCCCCGGTATGATTTAAATTTCCGGCCCTGGTACAAAATAGTTTCCCCCGGCGATTCTTCAACACCGGCGAACAAGCCTCCTGCCATAATTGAGTTTGCACCGGCGGCCAAGCCTTTAACAATATCTCCCGAATAACGGATGCCCCCATCTCCAATCACCGGCACACCTGAGCCTTTTATTGCTTTTGCCACGCTATATATGGCCGACAGTTGCGGTATACCTACGCCTGCAATTACACGGGTTGTACAAATTGACCCCGGCCCAATGCCCACTTTCACGGCATCGGCTCCTGCATTGACCAAGGCAACAGCAGCTTCCACTGTCCCGATATTTCCGGCTACCACATCCTTCTCTGGATATTTGGCTTTGATCCTTTTAAGCATTTCAATTACAGCAACAGAGTGCCCGTGGGCCGTGTCGATAACCAGCGCATCAACCTGTGCCTTTATCAGTTCATCTGCGCGTTCCATCGTGTCGGCAGCAATACCTATCCCGGCAGCAACGCGCAACCGGCCTTTTTCATCTTTGCAGGCAAGTGGCTTGTCTTTTGCTTTGGTAATATCTTTGTAGGTTACCAACCCTATTAATTTGTTGTTTTTATCTACAACCGGCAACTTTTCTATTTTATATTTTTGTAGGATCTCTGCGGCTTTTTCAAGATTAGTCGTCACACTGGTTGAAACCAGGTTTTCCTTTGTCATCACTTCCGATATTTTACGGTTCATGTCTTTTTCGAACCTCAAGTCGCGGTTGGTCACAATCCCAACCAGGTAACCTTGCCTGTCAACAACCGGTATGCCGCCAATTTTATATTTTGCCATCAAGTCCAGCGCATCGCTGACTTTCTTTTCTGGTATTATGGTAATAGGGTCGTAAATCATACCGTTTTCAGCTCTTTTTACCGTTGTAACCTGGTGAGCCTGTTCTTCAATCCCCATGTTTTTGTGGATAACCCCAATCCCGCCTTCGCGTGCGATAGCAATTGCCATCTTATTTTCAGTAACCGTATCCATTGCAGCTGTAACGATAGGAGTATTAATGGTTATCGAACGGGAGAACCTTGAAGTGAGGTCTACTTCGTATGGCAATACTTCTGAGTATGAGGGCAATAACAAGACATCGTCAAACGTAAACCCTTCAAAAACAACTTTTTCCGACAAAAACGACATGTGCAACTGGTTTTATGATTTAAACAATGTGCAAAACTACAAAAAATATGGCTAATTTATGGTCCGGGCACAAATTAGACGGTATTTACCAAGGGGCCACTTTTTACGATGGCAACCCGTTTTGAAACCCATCTGTTTTTTTTAATTTCCCTAAATTCTTTCTATTGAACGAAGTACATTTAACAATAAAAATTGTTAAAGCTTGAAATGATTCCTTAATTTGTATTACAATGGAAGATTTCGGGAAAATATTATTGCGCTATTGGGGGTATTCGCGGTTCCGTCCGCTGCAACTTGAAATAATCGGATCAATTGCAGGAGGCAAAGATACACTTGGGCTGATGCCAACAGGGGGCGGTAAGTCGATCACGTTCCAGGTTTATTCTCTGTCGGTGAAAGGGATCTGCCTGGTAATTACCCCATTGGTCGCATTAATGAAAGATCAGGTTGAAAACCTGAACCGGAGAGGGATAAAAGCACTATCAATACACAGTGGAATGTCGGCGGGCGAAATAAAAATCACACTCGACAATGCGGCCTGGGGCGACTATAAATTCCTGTATGTTTCTCCAGAGAGGTTAAATTCGGGACCTTTCCTGGAACGCCTGGAGAAGATGGACGTTAACCTCATAACAGTTGACGAAGCACACTGTATTTCACAGTGGGGCTACGATTTCAGGCCAAGTTATTTACAGATTGTTAAACTGAGGGAAATTTTGCCTGATGTTAAATTCCTAGCATTAACAGCCACTGCCACGCCCAAGGTTGCCGAAGACATACAAGAGAAACTGGGGTTTAAAGAGAAGAACCTGTTAAAAATGTCGTTCCGGCGCGAAAACCTGAACTACCTGGTACGTAATGTTGAAGATAAGTCGGGATACCTGCTTTCCTCCTTACAAAAAGTAGCAGGCTCCGGGGTGGTTTACGTACGCAGCAGGAAGGCAGCGCGCGAAATTTCAGACGAACTCCGGAAACATAAAATATCTGCCGATTATTATCATGCAGGCTTGAACAGCCGGGTGAGAAGCTACAAACAAGACCTCTGGATTGCAGGGAAAACACGCGTTATTGTAGCCACCAACGCATTTGGGATGGGGATAGACAAAGCCAACGTGCGTTTTGTTGTCCATACAGATGCCCCGGATTCGCTGGAAGCTTATTACCAGGAGGCCGGACGTGCCGGACGGGACGGGAAAAATTCTGCCGCAGTACTTCTTTTTAACAATACAGATACTACCAAATTAAAAAAACGTGTCCCAACCGCTTTCCCTGAGGTTGAAACCATCAAAAAAATATATGGTTCGCTTTGCAATTACCTAAAAATTGCCGAAGGGCACGGAAAATCACAGGTATTTGAATTTAGCCTCCAGGGTTTTGCACAGGCTTTCAGGTACCAGCAAGCAATGGTATTTAACAGCCTGAAAATTTTACAGCGCGAAGGTTACCTGGAATATACAGAGGAAGCAGACAGCCCATCGAGGGTTTACTTTACCGTTTCGCGCGACGATCTGTATAAGTTCCAGGTGGAGAATGCCGTTCTTGACGTATTCATAAAATTAATCCTTCGTTCGTACACAGGGCTTTTTTCAGGATATGTTGCCATAGATGAAGGACTACTTGCAAAACGCGCCGGGATAGATAGGGAAAAGGTATATAATTACTTAAAACATTTACGTAAATCTAAAATTATAGACTACATCCCACATAGCCAGTCGCCATTTATTTTTTTTAATAAAGAAAGGCTAAAAACGGAACGGTTAAAAATATCAAAAGAAAATTACGATTTGCGGAAGAAAGATTTACAGGACAGGATAAATGCGGTAATCAACTATGCAACAAGCACTACCAAATGCCGCAGCCAGCTCCTGCTCGGATATTTTGGGGAAACAGGCTCGGTACGCTGCGGGCGGTGCGATGTCTGCAAATCAGTTGGAACGCTCGAACTCAGCAATATAGAATTTGAAGATATTTCAAGAAAAATAAAACGAATAATTGCAGAACCTTGTTCGTACGAAAACTTGCTGCTAAAACTTAGCGGCGACCAGGAAAAAATGCGGCAGACAGTAAAATGGCTCATTGACAACAAAAAAATTGTTTTCCGGATCGACAATAAATTGGAATGGGCCGAAGATTAAAGGGGCAAAAGCCAATGGACGGTTTGCAACAAAACCCACAGATCCAATTTTATTAAACACATAAAATCTTTTTTTTTACTTTTGTGCCAGTTTTCGAATTTGAAAAGATGGAGGATAAAATACACGGACTGGTATATTCAAAAGCTGTAATTGAATTTGTTACGGTTGCAAACGAGTATTGCAAAACCATTGAAACCGTTAACAAATACCCAGTTGGGGAAACCCTGCAAAAACTACAGAAGATACTGCCCCTTTTATATTTAAAAGCCGCCATGCTCCCTAAAACAGAAAGTGTGTTGGCCGATGAAATAGAAAAGTATGTGAGCGAACTTGACTATAACGTCCTTCAACAAAAATGGTCGCAGGCACTTGGGGAACACGACAGTTTCTACGAAGTTTTTGACCCGTCCATCCAGTTTGGGCAGGAAACGGTAACTGCCTGCGTGTCAGAAAATTTGCTCGACATATACCAACCATTAAAAGATTTTTTAACAGCTTACAGCATAGGCAACGAAGAATTAATGAACGATGCCTTGTTTGGTTGCAACTATAATTTTGAAGAATACTGGGGGCAAAACCTGGTTAACGTACTTAGGGCAGTGCACCAACTAGCCTACAGTGGGGTGGATTTTGAAAATGGCGATGATGAAAACGAAGTAAAACCGGGAAAAGGAAACCCCAAATGGCTTGACAAATTTTGGGGGACAGACACAGGTGAGGATAAATAGATATGTTTAAAGAAAGTATTACAAAGGAGGAATTAACCGATTTGCCATTAAAATGGTTTGAAGGCGAAATAATTTTGGTTGACACGTATGAGAAAGTAAAATATGCCACACGGATTTTATCGTCACAACCAGCAATTGGGTTCGATACAGAAACAAAACCTTCTTTTAAAAAGGGCGTGGTCAACAAAGTTTCGTTGTTGCAGCTTTCAACCAACAAACAAGCTTTTCTGTTCCGCATAAACAAAATTGGCCTTCCCCGCGAGATTTTAGAAGTACTTGCAAATCCTGGGATCATAAAACCCGGTGTTGCCATCCGCGATGACATAAAAGGCTTGCAGGAAATAAAAAAATTCCGCCCCGGAGGTTTTATTGAGCTACAGGACTGTGCAAAAGATTTAGGGATACAGAACTTTAGCCTGAAAAAACTCACAGCCATTGTTTTGGGGTTCCGTATCTCAAAAAGCCAACAACTCTCAAACTGGGAAACCGACAAATTAACACATGCACAGGAAATTTATGCAGCAACAGATGCCTGGGCAGCCTTGGAAATATTCAAAAATTTTTCAAACAACTAAGTGCCATGGCAGAAACAGCAAAAATAGTCCTTAAATCAGGGAAAGACCAGTCGCTCAAGCGGTTCCACCCTTGGGTATTTTCTGGTGCCATAAAAAAAACCTACGGAAATTTGACAGAAGGCGATTTGGTTGCGGTTTATTCCAACAAAGATGAATTCCTGGGGCTGGGGCACTACCAAATTGGATCGATTTCAGTACGTATTGTATCTTTTACCGAAGTTGAGGTAGGCTATAATTTCTGGAAGGCCAAAATTGAAAGTGCCTGGCATTTGAGGGAGGAACTTGGGTTTGTGGACAACCCCGAAACCAATGTTTTCCGTTTAATCCATGCCGAAGGCGACGGGATGCCTGGTTTGGTTGTTGATTTTTATAACGGGACGGCAGTAATGCAAATGCATTCGATCGGCATGTATTTAATACGCCAAGAACTGGCAAAAGCATTAAAAGAAGTCCTTGGCGGCCATTTAAAGGCTGTTTATGACAAAAGTGCCAAGACCCTCCCCATCAAAGCAGAAATTGAACCGGAAGACGGCTTCCTTTTTGGCGGGGACAAAGGACAGGCGGTACTGGAATACGGACTTAATTTTAAGGTAGACTGGGAAAACGGGCAAAAAACCGGTTTTTTCATAGACCAGCGCGAGAACCGGTTGCTTGTCCAAAAATATGCACTAAACCGCAATGTGCTAAACATGTTTTGTTACACCGGCGGGTTTTCTTTTTATGCAATGAAAGGCGGGGCAAAACTGGTACACTCGGTCGATGCCTCGGCAAAAGCAATTGATCTGACAGATGAAAATGTGGAATTAAATTTCCCCAACGACCCCCGCCACAAAACCTTCTCGGCAGATGCCTTTGAGTTCCTGAAAAACATACAGGGGCAATACGATTTAATCATACTTGACCCGCCTGCATTTGCCAAACACCGCAATTCGCTCCACCAGGCCTTGCAGGGGTACAAACGGATAAATACCCGTGCATTTGAACAAATCAGGAACGGGGGCATTTTGTTTACTTTTTCATGTTCGCAGGTGGTTTCGAAAGAAAAATTCAGGGAAGCTGTTTTCTCGGCAGCTGCAATTTCGGGGAGGACAGTCCGCATACTGCACCAGCTAACCCAACCTGCAGATCACCCGGTAAACATTTACCACCCAGAAAGCGAATATCTAAAAGGCTTGGTGTTATATGTTGAATAACAAAATGTTCCCTATTTCCACTGTAATGAAAAGAATTCATTAAATATCTTATTTTTATTGGCCGTTTTATTCCTATTTTTACTGATACGTATTAGATTTGTCACTTGGTGGTTTTTCCGCCGGTTATTAAGGTTATTGATGTAACCATTTGTTTTACAATAGTTAGCAAAATACGCAATGAAAAAAATCTTGATTGTTGATGACAAGTCGTCAATTAGTAAGTTAATCGTACAGTTCCTGAGCAAGTCGTATGCAGTGGAAACAAAAGAAGATGGCTTACAGGCATTGGCATGGCTGCAGGACGGGAACATCCCTGATTTAATCCTTACCGATTTGCAAATGCCAAACCTTGATGGTTTTGAACTGATAAAACACGTTAAATCAAGCGGATATTTCAAAGAAGTGCCCATTATAGTTTTAAGCAGCCTCGACAGTAGCAACGACCGCATAAGGTGCTTAAAAATGGGGGCAGAAGATTACTTGGTCAAACCTTTCAACCCTGAAGAACTATCAATAAGGATAGAACGGATACTAAACCGCTAACTTTGTTGTTATGGCAGAAGAAACAACCAAAAAAATCAAAACCCTTTATATTGGATCGGATACCGATATAATTAACGGTTTTGAAAAGCAAACAGATGTGATTGTTTTTAAAAACTGTCCCAATGCATTAAGTGCCATGAAATGGATAAAAGAGGGGAACAACATTGACGGGGTAATTTGTGAAAAAGAACTGCCCGGCATAAACGGCCTTGATTTTCATGACAGCTTTATCAAAGAGGCAGACACGGGCAACCTACTGCCCTACATTGTCCTTACCAAGCAAAAAAACAATGAAGAAATAAAAAATGCCTTTGGCAAAATGATCGATGATCTATACCAAAAACCAGTCAGCACAGAAGTTTTGTCCGACCGGCTCAGGGATCTTATCGTATTGAAGCCCAAGATAGCAATGCAAAACAAAAGTGCGAAAGGCAATAAAACGGACATCTACCAAACCCCTTTCTTTAAGCGTTCATTCGATATTGTATTTTCAGCCCTGGCATTGTTGTGCGTTTCCCCTATACTTATATTGTTTATAATAGCCATACGCCTCGAATCAAAAGGTAAGGTCTATTACATATCAAAGCGGGTAGGCACAGGTTACCGTATATTTAATTTTTTAAAGTTACGGTCGATGTACCCCGATGCCGATAAACGGCTGAAAGAGTTCCAACATTTAAACCAGTACAAGAACGAGGGGGGGGAAGCAGAGGAAGTACCGGCGCAACAACATGCAACGGAAGAAACGGAAGAAGGTTCCCCTGTACTTTTTGGCGATGACATTAAAGTAAACGAAACCACCTATATCCGTCAGAAAAGGGAGCAACAGGAAAGTGCGTTTGTGAAATTCGAAAACGACCCGCGGATCACAAAAGTAGGGCATATAATCCGGAAATTAAGCATCGACGAACTGCCACAACTTATAAATGTACTAAAAGGCGACATGTCGATAGTTGGAAACCGCCCCCTGCCAATGTACGAAGCCGAACTGCTCACTACCGACGACTGGACCGACCGCTTTAACGGCCCGGCAGGGCTTACCGGCTTATGGCAGGTTGAAGCACGTGGTAGGACTTCAAAAATGTCGCCAGAAGAAAGGAAAGAACTTGACAACAAATACTCAAAAATTGCAAACAGCCCCTTTGCTTTTTGGAAAGATATATGGATTATAATACGTACCTTTCAGGCCGTTTTTCAAAAAGAAAATGTATAAGATGAGGACAATAATTTCCTTAATTGCAATTATTATGTTACTCTCCATTGGGGGGGGGCAGGTTTATGCCCAAACTTACGATGAACTACTAATGGATGTTGCAAACGGCATAGATATATCGGAACGCCTACCTCCTTTGGCCGAATTGCAGGCTTTGGCCGAAAAAAACTCCCCATATATAAAAATGCTTGAGACAGATATAAAAATGGGCGAGGCAGCAATAAAAAAAGAAAAGCGCGAATGGTTGCACTGGGTTGGGCTGGAAGGAGGAATAAGGTATGGCAAGTTCGACAACCTGGTCATCACCCAGGATCTTGGGCTAGAAGAAAGCAATACCGAAACAACAGAACAGACCAGGTACAACGTGGGCGGATATGTAAGGATCCCTTTGTCTTCAATTATAGACAGGAGCAATGTAATTATTGCCAAGATGGATAAAGAACGGGCAGTATACCAAAAAGAAGTCCACTCAAAAGAATTCCGGCAACTGGTTATAACCCAATATTACAATGTAATAAAAGAATACAGGGGGATGATTATTAAATCTAATGCCGTAGAAAACTACAGGGTGCAAAACGTAAGGGCCAAAGAAGATTTTGAAAACGGCATTATTGCAGTTGACGAATATGCCCGTTTAGAAGACATGCTTTCAAAAGCAGTATACGATCTGGAAGATGCCAAACTCAGCTATGCTGCTGCTTATAATATACTAGAAGAAACAATCGGGACAAAAATAGAATTAAAAGAGTGAACATAAATTTATTATATTTTATACGCCTACTGTTCAAGCACATAATACTGCTTATTTTATTACCAATAGGCATGGCTGCTTTAGTTTATTTTTTAACGCAAAACCAGCCACAGGAATATATAGCAAAAACAAGGCTTTATACAGGGATAACCACAGGTTCGTCAATAGTATCGCTAGAAAGTGCTAAAGTCGATCTTTTTGGCACCCGCACTGCATTCGACAACCTGATAAACGTCATCAATGCCCGCAGCACTCTCGATGAAGTAAGCATCAGGCTATTGGCTACCCACCTCTTGATGGATGGGCCAGCACCCGAAATTATTTCTGAAAAATCGTATGAAGAGTTAAAAAAAATCATCCCTAAAGAAATAAAAAAACTTGTTGTAAAAGGCGATATTGAAGCTACCGTAGATAATTTACGGGATTATAAGGACAAAAACTTCAATAATTTTATTTATAGGTTAATCAATAAAAACAACCATCCGCATTACAGCAGCGAGGAGATTGAAACAAGGATAAAAATAAGGCGGGTGCAATCGAGCGACATGGTCGATATTATTTTCACATCGAACGACCCCGGCATATGTAAAAGCACCCTAGATATATTAACCACTGTTTTTATCAAAGAAAGCACAAACATAAAGGCAAACCAGTCTGATGCAGTAGTAAAATACTTTGAAAGGCAACTGGCTTTGGCACACAAAAAACTGGAGGATGCGGAGAACGAGTTATTACAATTTAACCGCGACAACGCAATCATAAATTACTATGAACAAACACGTCATATCTCGGCAGAAAAAAAAGATTTCGACTTAAAGCACCTGGATATAAAGCTTGAAAATGCCGGGGCTAAATCGGCCATCACCGATTTAGAAAGAAGGATGACTGCAAGGCAAAGGCAAAGGATTACCAACCAAAAAATCAACGATATCCGCAAAGAACTCTCTAAGGTTAATTACAAAATTGCGATGGCAACTTTCGAGGCCAAAGAAGATAAATTAAACGCAAGCCTGTTCGCAAAACTTGAAGAGCTACAACTGCAAGCCAAAGGATTAGAAATAGAATTAAAAGAAAAAGTACAAGATCAATATAGCATCGACAACAGTAAAGAAGGTGTTGGGTCCAAGGTGCTAATGGATGAGTGGATTGAAAAAATCATAGAGTTTGAAGCAACACAAGCGCAGCTAAATGTAGCCGAGATAGAAAAAAAACAATTCAAAAAAATATTTATCAGCTATGCCCCATTAGGAGCTACAATGAAAAGGCTGGAGCGCAAAATCAACGTTGCAGAACAAGAATACCTGTCAATACTGCACAACCTGGGCGTTGCCCAGCTAAAACAACAAAACATAGAACTGGGCTCCAACATAAAAATTATCTCAAAACCTTTGCTGCCAATAGTACCACAGCCCAGCAAAAGGAAATTTTTGATTTTAATTGCAATGTTCCTGGGGTTTTTAATCCCAGCATCGATAATAATCCTGCTTGAATTTGTCGATCAAAACCTGAGAACAGCAACCCGTGCCACAGAAATTATTGGATTGCCGGTTGCTGCTATTTTCCCAAAACTATTAAAACCGAATAAAAAACTTGATGTCGATTTTATAAAAAACCGGGGGCTCTCGGTTATTGCAAGGCGGCTAATACTAAACACCGAAAAAACAAAAGACAAACAAAAACCCGACACAAACCTGCTGTTTAGCAGCCTTGATGCCGAAGGAAAGACCAAACTGGCTTCGTTGTTGCTCGAAAGGCTGGCATGGACCGGATATAAAATATTGTTCCTCACATACGAACAAACCGGGACGATAGAAGGGGTACAGACGCTTATTTATAAAATAGACAATTCATTCCACAGGATTGAAAAGGTTGAAGACTTAGATGCAGATTTTAATGGCATAACCTTAAATAATTTCGATTATATCTTTATTGAAATACCGGGCATATTACACCACTCATACCCCATAAACCTATTTAAGAATACCGAACATTCTTTCTTGGTTGCCAGGGCAAACCGGGCTTGGACAAAATCAGATTCATATGCCCTAAAAGACATTGTAGATTTTGTTAAGGACAAAAAGCCACAAATCCTCTTAAACGGCGTAGAAATGGCTGAAATGGAAACCGTTATTGGCGATCTGCCCAAAAAGAGGAGTAGGTTCAGGCAATTCTTAAAAAATATGTTCAGGTTACGTTTTTTTACAAAAAAAGAACTCAAGCCTTAACAGAAAAAGTAATAAACCAGCTCTTTCCTTTCTAAACATGCAAACAAAATAATTGACAGCGAAGACAAATCAAACAGAAAAAAAACAATAACTAGGTTATCATGTTTTGCTTAACTAAAGTATTTACATTATTTTTAAATATTTAGTTTTATAAAAGCTATTTATGATAGAGATAACTGACAAATCAAAATGTTGTGGATGCAACGCATGTGGAGATGTATGCCCGACAGAAGCAATTTCCTTCGAGACAGACTTTGAAGGTTTTTGGTACCCGATAGTAGATAAAGAATTATGTGTAGAATGTGGCTTATGCATAGATGTTTGTCCCCACATAAACATAGTTGACAACATTTTACGCTATAAAGCCCCATTGGTACATGCTGCATACAACAATGAACAGGAGATCCGCTTAGACAGCACTTCCGGCGGGATATTCTCTGCTTTGGCCAACCAAATCTTTGACAATGGAGGATATGTTGGCGGAGCTGTTTACAACAATGATCACTCTGTTTCCCATATAATCACAAACAATCAAGGGCGGCTTTCAGAATTAAGGAGTTCAAAATATCTGCAAAGCCATATGAGCAACACATTTCAAGAAGTACAAAAACTACTAAAATCAAATGAGAAAGTATTGATTTGTGCAGCTCCTTGTCAAATTATAGGATTATATAATTATTTGGGCAAGGACTATGAGAATTTAACAACCTGCGATTTTATTTGCCGCGGGGTAAATTCGACAAAAGTTTTCAAAAAATACATGGACATGCTGGAAAGACAGCATAAAAGCAAGGCCGATAAAATAAAATTTAAGGACAAAACATACGGTTGGCATCGCTTTTCCATGAAAGTTGATTTTAAAAACGGGAAGACATACTGCAAAGACAGATATAACGACCTATACTTCATTGGTTACCTACAAAGCGGCAATTTTGCCCGTCCTTCTTGCTATTCTTGCCCATTCAAAGGCTTCCCTCAAAAATCAGACATTACTTTGGCCGATTTCTGGGGCATTGAAAACATAGATCCTTCAATGGATCAAGATTGTGGGACATCTTTAGTGATGATCAATTCTGACAAAGGGAAAGTACTTTTTGACAGTCTAGAAAAAAAAGTTACTTCAAAGCAATTTACCATAGAGCAAGCGGCAAAGGCTAATCCGGCGATGAACTCGTCGTTAGAACCAAGCAATGACAACAGAAAAGATTTTTTTGAAGATTTAGACCAATACCCGTTTGAACAGGTTGCTAAAATCCATTTCCCCTCACCCTCTTTTAAAACAAAAGTCAAAAACAAATTGATACCTGTGAAAAAACACATAAAAACTTGCCTCCAAATGGGCTTTTCTGTTCACACATGGTATAATTTCTTATATTATAATTTTTTCTGCAAACAGGTTCAAAAAACAAAAAGGATAGGGCTCTATCCTTCAAAATATTGTCGGCTGTCAATCGACAAAACAGCTCAATTGGTTTTCAAATCAGAATTCCAAATGGGGGCAAAACAGCTGAAATCTTCTCATTTGGAAACAAGGTTATTAATGGAACCAAGAACAAAAATGGTGGTAAATGGTGAGTTCAGGATGTTTTGCAACTCCTACATCCGGCTCATAAAAGGAGGGGAGTTGATTCTAAACGGAGGGTTTATTAACGAAAACGTCCAAATAACATGTGGTTCTAAAATCAGCATAGGCGGAGGATGCGCAATCGGGAGGGATGTTATTATCCGTGATTATGATGCCCATGTAATCGATGAACCGGGATTCGAGATGTCAAAACCCATAACAATAGGAAACCACGTTTGGATTGGGAACAGGGCAATAATACAAAAGGGGGTAACAATTGGAGATGGTGCTATTATTGCCGCCGGAGCCATTGTTACTAAAGATGTCCCCAAGCATTCGGTTGCTGCCGGAGTTCCTGCAAAAATCATAAAAAATAATGTTAAGTGGCTTTAATTATGTACAATATTACTCCTAAAATAATATTAAACAATAATGTTGAAATTCCTTGTATCGGGAATGGGCCGGGAATCATGAAGGTCCCGTCTTTATGGAAAGCAAATAATAATTTTGTTATGGATTTTATGGGGAAAGTAGTTAGAAAAACATACTATCTTCCCCGTTTTACCAAGAGCATATCACATGCAATGAGTATTGGCTTTACCTTACTTGATTATTCAACATCCTATGGATATGAAAAATATATTGGGAAAGCAATCAAAAAAAGTGGGGTAGGAAGACATAATATATTCCTTACATCCAGAGTTAGCAACTCGCAACAAATAAAAGGGAACATAAAAGAGCAACTGCTCAATACGCTAAAATATTATAATACTGATTATGTTGACCTTTATATGTTTCATTGGCCTGTAAGCGAAGTTTACCTTGACACATGGCAGCAAATGATAGAGTTATACAAACAGGGATATTGCAGGTCCATTGGGGTTGCAAACTGCCATCAGCATCATTTGGAAGAAATATTAAAAATAAGCGATGTCGTCCCTGCTGTAAACCAAGTAGAAGTACATCCTTTATTTACTCAAAAACCCCTGGTTGAATATTGTAAGTCAAAGAATATTGTTGTTGAAGCATATACGCCCGTATCCCGTTTTGACGATCGCTTGGTGAGATTGCCCCTGTTAAAAAACATTGCTGAAAAATACAATAAAAATATTGTCCAAATTATATTAAGATGGCATATACAAAATGGGGTCATACCGGTTGTTCGTTCAATGAATAAAAAACACCAGTGCGAAAACATTTCCATTTTTGATTTTGAACTGACAAGTGAAGAAATGAAAGCAATTGATAGGATTAATATCAATTCACGGCTTCGGTATGATCCGGACAATTGTGATTTTTCTATTTTATAATGATAGAAAAAATCAATAATAAAACCATAGCAAAAAATACGGTATTTCTTTATTTCCGTATGATGTTTACCATGTTGGTGTCGCTATACACCTCAAGGGTAATATTAAAAATTTTGGGAGTTGAAGATTTTGGCATTTATCAAACAGTTGGGGGCATAGTTGGTTTTCTTTCATTTATAAACAGTGCGTTAAGTACCGGTTCTTCACGTTTCCTCACTTTTGAACTGGGGACAAAAAATAAAGAACGGCTCCATCGTACATTTTCCACTACATTAACAATCCATATAATATTAGCACTGGTCATTGTAATTATTGCTGAATCTGTGGGGCTATGGTTCTTGCACCACAAACTTGTAATAGGTGCAGACAGGCTGAATGCCGCAATTTTTGTTTTTCACCTTTCTGTCCTCACATCTGTTTTAACAATAACACAAGTCCCTTACAATGCAAGCATAATTGCCCACGAAAAAATGTCAATTTATGCCTATCTAAGCATAGTTGAAGTTTCTGCCAAGCTAGGGATCGTTTATCTTTTAAATTACGGGGGCATAGACAAACTAAAATTATATGCAATATTATTATGCATAGTACAAATAAGCCTGATGCTGTTTTACCGTTTTTATTGTATCCGTAATTTTAAAGAAACAAAATACCGTTTTATATTCGACCGTTCAATATTTAAATCGATTGCCAGCTTCTCAGGATGGAGTTTGTTCGCCAATGCCTCGATAGCAGCAAACAACCAGGGCATATTGATTCTCCTTAATATGTTTTTTTCTCCTGTGGTAGTTACAGCCCGTGCTATCTCGATACAGGTAAATATGGCTGCCAATCAATTTGTAAATAATTTCCGCACGGCAGTAAATCCCCAAATAGTAAAGCAATATGCAGCCAAAAACTACGACGGGTCCAAAAAACTATTGCTATCGTCCACCAAATATTCTTATTATTTAATGCTTATACTCAGCCTGCCTATTTACTTGTTGGCAGGGCCTTTATTGAACTTATGGCTAACAGAAGTGCCTGAACATACAGTAATATTCCTCAAGTTAATTGTTATCCAGAGCCTCTTTCAGGTTTTCGACACTTCATTTTATACCGCACTTTATGCAAAAGGGCAATTACGGGAAAATGCATTAATTTCCCCAACTGTTCTTTTCCTTGTTTTTCCGGTTGTGTATTTTTTGTTTAAAATGGGGTGCCCCCCGGTTTCCTTGTCTTGGGCAAGCCTTATAGCTTACGCAATATTAGGCTTGATAGTAAAACCAATATTATTAATCAGGATAAATGGATATAAAGCAAAAGACATCTTAAAAGTTTTTGAACCTTGTTTTTGGGTTACGTTGGCTGCAATACCAATACCTGTTATATGTAGCCATTTTATTGACAAAAACACTATTTTTGGCTTTTTTATTATGGTATTAATAACTGTATTATCGGTGGCTACATGTATTTATTTTATTGGAATAGATAAAAATATACGGAAAAATATTAAAGAAGGGATAAAAAGTAAAATAAAACTATATCTCGGAAAAACAAAGGGAATTTTGGAATATATCCGCACTCCCAGAAGATGCTAAAAAAAATAACTACTTTGCACCTTTAAATTACCAACAATGAAAATAGGTATTGTTACATTACCGTTTAATTGGAACTACGGGGGAATCTTACAAAACTATGCCTTGCAACAAACATTAAAAGGCTTAGGGCACCAGGCTATAACCATTAACCGTAATACTGTACTCACATTGCTCTGGTACAAAGCCCTTTTACTGATAAGGCGTTCGTGCCTTAGGCTACTCGGGAAAAAAGTAATACTAAGGCCTTGGCCTACCAAATCCGAAGAAAAAAAAATCCGCCAACACACCGATAAATTTATTGCAAATTACATCGCCACTACCGAACTGTTCCGATCCGAAAACGATTTTAAACGCATTGGAAAATATAATTTCGATGCATTTATTACCGGGAGCGACCAAGTGTGGCGACCCAAATATTCCCCAATATTAGAAAACCATTTCCTGAGCTTCATTGATAAAAAAAACCCGGCCAAACGTATTGCCTATGCAGCATCGTTCGGGGTCGACAATTGGGAATTTTCAGAAAAACAGACCCAAAGGTGCAGCCAATTGGCAGCCCGCTTTAATGCAATATCCGTCCGCGAAAGCTCGGGCATAACCATGTGCGAAAAACATTTAGGGGCAAAAGCCTGCCAGGTACTCGATCCTACAATGCTAATAAACAAAGAAGAGTACATTAAATTAGTTGAAAACGAAGGAATAAAACCATTCGCCGGGGGCTTATTCAACTACGTACTCGACATAAGCCCCGAAAAAAAAGGGTTTATTGATAAAGTTGCCCAAAAGCTCGGGATTACTGTTTTCTCGTCAACAGCAGGTTCGTTCCGCGATTTAGGCCACAAACGGATTGAAGAATGTATTTTCCCTCCGGTAGCACAATGGATAAGGGCATTTATGGATGCCGAATTTGTAATTACCGATTCGTTCCATGGTACCGTTTTTTCTATTATCTTTAATAAACCGTTCATATCAATTGGCAACGCTACCCGTGGGATTACACGCTTTTCGTCCTTCCTCGAAACATTTGGGCTGACCGACAGGCTTGTTCTGGAACTAAACGAAAAAGCTATTGATATTGCCCAAAAACCGATAAATTACCAAACTGTAAACAATATTTTGACCGCAGAAAAAGAAAGGTCTGAAAAATTTTTAAAAGATGCGTTAAGTACAGCACCTGATTTAGGGGAATAAAAACTTGTGTTAAATGGGCAACATATTCAAAAAACAAACAGGAAGCGACATATTAAAAAACCCCTTGGTACTTATTGCCTTACTGGGGCTACTGGCACTAATTGCTTTCCTGGTTGCCAAAACCGGACTAGTTACAGGCATACTGTTTTTTGTCCTCCCGTTTTTGGTAGCTTTCCTCATCATTGCCTTTTTAGAACCGCGCAATGCCCTTATCACCATATTTGTAGTAAACTTTTTTGCCGTTGGGGCAATGAGGTATCTACAAGGTGTCCCCATAGGCTTAAGCATCGATATCCTCTTGCTATTAACATACCTGTCGTTGTTCTTTTCCGGTTTTTTCAGGAAAATACCGTGGAAAAATGCACGCACCGATTTGGTGCTGCTCTCTATAATATGGTATGCCTATACTCTTTTAGAACTGGTCAACCCCGAGGCGGTGAGCAAGGCGGCATGGTTTTATGCCATGCGTTCTGTAGCTTTTTATATGTTACTTACAATACCTTTGGTTTTTATCTTATTCAATAAAAGAAAAGACCTATACCTTTTCTTGAAAATTTGGGCAGTTATATCGATATTGGGGACATTAAAAGGGCTTGTGCAAAAATATGTAGGACTCGATCCTTTCGAACAGGTTTGGCTTAACGACAATGCCGGCACCCACCTGTTATTCGGGAAATTGCGCGTATTTTCGTTTTATTCCGATGCCGGGCAGTTTGGCGCGTCACAGGGGCATGCCGGGGTGGTTTTTCTAATCCTGGCTTTATATAAAGGATACCCTAAAAAGACAAGGATTTTTTATGCTGCCGCAGGTTTTTTAGGGCTATTGGGGTTAATGATTTCCGGAACCCGCGGGGCAATGGCGGTTCCGGTCATGGGATTTGCCCTGTATATTTTCCTCCGTAGGAATACAAAAATAATTGTGCTGGGCAGTATATTGGGGCTATCAATGTTTGTATTTTTCAAGTTTACATACATTGGGCAAAGCAACTATACCATTGCCCGTATGCGGACAGCATTCAACCCCACAAAAGATCCCTCTTTTATAGTTCGGCAGATGAACCAACGAAAATTTAGGGACTACCTTGTTTCGAGGCCATTTGGTGGAGGTGTGGGTTCTGCTGGCTTTTGGGGGCTACGATTTTCACCCAATACTTTTTTGGCACAAACAGCCACCGACAGTTGGTACGTAAGGATATGGGCAGAAATGGGCATTGTTGGCTTGTGCCTCTACCTGCTTATCCTAATCTATATACTTATAAAAAGCATTTTCTTAACTTATTTCAAAGTAAAAGATGCGGAAATTAATGCTTTGCTGTGTGCCTTAACCAGTGGTTATTTCGGGATACTGGTTGCCGCTTATGGGAACGGGATTATTGGACAAATACCAACCGGGCTTTTAATATACTCAAGCATGGTTTATATTTTCCTGGGGCCAAAACTAGAACAAGAAAAATCAGGGTTGTTGGACAATAAGGACAAGCAAAATGAATTATTAAACTAATAACACATTACAATATGTACTACAGAAATATTTCCGACCTAAATAAAATAATATTAGAACGATTAAACATCCTGCCCCGCGATTTCGATTTAATAGTAGGCATACCACGTAGCGGGATGCTACCGGCAAACTTATTGGCTTTATACCTAAACAAACCTTACACCGATATAGGCTCGTTCTTAAACGGGCATATTTACAAAGCGGGAGAACGCGCCCAGTTTTTCGAAAACTCGGGGACAAAAAAAATATTAGTTGTTGATGATAGTATAAACTCGGGGGCGGCACTAAACAGGAGCAAGGAATTATTAAAAGACATGGCCCAAAAATTTGAAATAAAATACTGCGCCATTTACCTTGTCCCGGGAAAAGAAAAACAGGTAGATTATTATTTCGAAAAAATCCCGTTGCCCCGCTACTTCCAATGGAACGTTTTTAACCACACCATATTGAAAAAAACATGTTTCGATATTGACGGGGTCCTTTGCGCCGATCCTACAGAAGAACAAAACGACGACGGCCCAAAATATGTCGATTTTATAGAAAATGCCCCCCCTCTGTTTATCCCCGGTGCACCTATTGGGACTATTGTCACATCGCGCTTAGAAAAATACAGGAAAGAAACCGAAGCTTGGCTCAAAAGAAACAATGTTAAATACGACAAATTGGTAATGCTCGATTTGCCCAACAAAGAAGCCCGCCAACGCGCAAACAACCATGCCAAGCACAAAGCAGAAACATTCATATCGGAACCTTATGTGTTTTTTGTTGAAAGCTCGTTGTCGCAGGCCATAGAAATTAACCAAATTACAAAAAAACCTGTTTTGTGTACCGAAAATTTCGAAATGATCTTCAAATCGCAATCATTGACATATAACATTAAAAGTGGAAAATATCTCCCATGGTTAAGGAGGATAGCACTAAAGATTAGAGATAAATACATAAAAAAATAAAAAACAAAATCCCCCTGAAAAAAATAAATACATTTAGTAACTTACAGATTAATTTAATTTATTGGGAAAAATTATCCAATCCGTAAGCTACTTTAGGGAAGGGGAAATATGGGAGAAAAATTAAGAACAGGGCCATCAGTTTCTATTATTACAGTAAATTACAACCAGAGCGGGGCAACTGAAGAATTATTAAAATCCTCACAAAATTTAGGGGATTATGGAAAAACATTGATCTGGGATATGGGCCATTATAAAAAACTTCACACTGAGAATAATCTTTGCAACAACAAATAAATGGACAAACAATGGAAATAATTTCGTTCATAATAAAAACATTAGAAATAATCCTTTTCGCCTACCTCGGTATTGCGGCAGTTTATTTCTTTATTTATGCCTTTGCCGGCATTTTTCCCATAAAGCACAAAAAAGAAATTACAAATAAAGCCCACAAATTTGCGGTACTCATTCCCGGATATAAAGAAGACTCGGTAATTATTGACGTTGCCAAAGATGCAACAAAACAAAACTATCCATCAGAGAAATTTGATGTTGTTGTTATTGCCGATTCGTTTAAACAACAAACATTAAACGAGCTAAAAAAACTGCCAATCCGCTTAATTGAAGTTTCGTTTGAAAAAAGTACAAAAGCAAAAGCATTAAATAAAGCCATGGAAATACTTGGCGACAACTACGATGCAGCACTGGTTTTAGATGCTGACAACATTATGGAGCCCGATTTTATTTCGAAAATGAACGTTGCATTTAACCGGGGATATAAAGCAGTACAAGGGCATCGGGTTGCCAAAAATACAAATACCAGTTTTGCGGTACTCGATGCAATTAGCGAAGAAATAAACAACCACTTTTTCAGAAAAGGGCACCGGGTTTTAAATATGTCGTGTGCCTTAATCGGTTCGGGAATGGCATTCGAATATGCCTTTTTCAAAAACATAATGAAAAATGTTTTTGCTGTTGGCGGCTTCGATAAAGAACTCGAATTAAAACTCTCGGGGCAAAAAATAATGATCGAATACCTGCCCGAAGCTTATGTTTTTGACGAGAAAGTACAAGACTCTGGAAATTTTTCGAATCAACGTCGCAGGTGGCTATCGGCACAAATTGTTTACCTTAAGCGGTATTTTATGGCAGCAACAAAAGCCTTAATAACCAAAGGCAACCTGGTCTTTTTCGATAAAATGTTCCAAATGATGTTGCCCCCCCGTATACTGATGCTCGGTTTTGTTACCCTTTTTGCCTTAATCCAAACAGTACTTGCATTGTGCCATATATCGCCCAGCACATCCATGTTCGCACCAAAAGCAAACTGGCTTGGGCTGTTTGTTGTTGTTTTTATTTCGTTCCTGCTGTCTGTTCCCCGCAAATTTTATAATACCCAAACCCTAAAAGCAATATTAACATTACCCAAAGGGTTCATTTTAATGTTTATTTCGTTACTAACAATAAAAGGGGCAAACAAAAAATTTATCCACACCGAACATGGAACAAAAACCAAGTAAAATCAATTAATTTGAAAATAGAAAAAACAAAAACGATGTTAAACCAATACGATATTGTTTGTGTTTCAAATACAACCTGGCATGGCGATTTCACGAAATCGACAGTGCAAATCATGTCCCGTTTGGCGCGCAATAACCGGGTCCTTTTTGTTGAATACCCATTTACAATAAAAGATCTTGTACTTTCGGTTATTGGGAAAAAACAAGCCCCTGCCAAAAGAATTCTAGGGATAAAAAAAAGGCTTATCCAGCTACAAAGCGATGTAGGCACCGAAATTTCTCACCTGATTGTCCCCCCTGTTTTACCGGTATTTTTTATCAAAAACGAATGGCTGTTTCGTAAACTTCAAAAACTAAACTGCACAATATACCAACACGCGTTAAAAAAACAATTAAAAAAACGGGGTTTCGACAAACCCATTATTATAAATGCCTACAATGCGTTTTACGGGCTACCCCTGTTTGAGAAACTAAATCAACGCCTAAATATTTACTATTGCTACGACGGTTACGATATACCAAGATATGGGAACCGCATTATTGATGTTGACTCAAAACTATCGGAGGCTGCCGATGCTGTTATTACCACATCGGATCATTTAAACCGCGAAAAACGCCAATACACCCCAAACAGTTTTGTAGTAAAAAACGGGGTTGATTACCACCTTTTTAAGCCCCATTTGAAAAAGGCTCCCCTACAACGAAAAAATAAAATTGTAGGCTACATTGGTAGCCTCGACCACCGTTTTTATATTGACATTGTTGAAAATGCAATACAAACACTACCCGGCTTCGAGTTCCATTTTACCGGAGGTTTTATTGGAGAAACCCAAATAAAAAAGAGGCTCGGCAGATATAAAAATGTTAAATTTTTTCCTCCGGTAGCCCCCAATAATGTACCGGCATTACTGGCAACCTACGATGTAGGCATTATCCCCTACACAATAACAGAATACAACAAAAATATTTATCCCCTAAAAATTAACGAGTTCCTGGCAGTTGGTGTACCGGTAGTAATGACTGCCTTTGCCAACCTAAAAGACTTTGAAGAAATGGTAAGTGTTGCCAACAACAACGAATCTTTTGTTAATGCACTAATAAAAGAAATTGAATCAGACAGTATTGATTTAATACAAAAAAGGACCAAATTTGCCAAATCAAACTCGTGGGACAACCGCACAAACGAATTTAGCTCCATTATTGAAAAATTGCTTAAAAAATCAATAAAGCTCAAAAACTGAAACGTTTATGAAAAGAAGGTACCTCTTTCAAATACCCAAAGAAGCCCAAAAACATAACTTTGCGTATACCGGTTTTGATGATATCAGTGAAGAAACGTTTGCACGCATACGAGAAAACTTCAAAAGGCTCAACTCCCCTGCCCCACTGATTTCTATAAACATAATTGCACGCAACGAAGAAAACAACATTTTGCGCACCCTTTCTTCATTAAGTGAAATAAAGTCCAGGTATCCGGTTGAAGTTATAGTGGTAGACAACGATTCTGAAGACAAAACATCAGAGATCATAAGCAAATGTGGGCTAACGCCAGTTTTTGAAAAAACGCACGGTTACGGCTTTGCCAGGCAGGCAGCATTAAATAAATCAAAAGGGAAATATGTCTTAACCGGAGACTCCGATACAATATACCTTCCAGGTTGGGCAGATTGCCTTGTTAAGCCGATGGAATCAGGAGAAGCCATCTCCACTTACGGAAGCTATTCCTATGTTCCCCCACAAGGCAAATCAAGGTTTTCTCTGGCTATTTATGAATTACTGCGCGATATAAACAATATTTTATTGCGCATTAAACGCCCACACCTTACTGTTGGCGGGGTTAATTTTGGATTTATCAGGGAAGAAGCCCTAAATATTGGTTTTATAAAAGACAATACCAGGGGAGAAGACGGGCGCATGGCATTCGAAATGGCAAAGAAAGGAAAAGTAAAATACATCACTAGGAACAATGCCGTTGTTTGGACACATTACCGCTCCCTCCGCAGCAACAGCGTATGGAAGGCGTTTAAAACCAATGCTAAAAAAGAATTAAAACGCTTGCATATTTATTTTTACAAATACAAAGAATAGTACAAAAATGAAAACTCTCGACATTATATTCTGGACAGCACTTTTTATTATCTTCTATTCTTATTTAGGATATGGAATACTCCTTTATGTTATAATAAAAATAAAACGGCTGCTTGGGCTGTCTAAAACATATCAAGAAAACCAAGGTTACGAACCCGAAGTTACCTTGTTTGTAGCTGCCTACAACGAAAAAGACTATGTAGACGAAAAAATAAAAAACTCGTTCAGCCTAAATTACCCAAAGAATAAAATAAAACATGTTTGGGTAACCGATGGCTCAAACGACGGCACACCGGATTTGCTAAAAAAATACGATGGAGTGGAAGTTTACCACGAAGATGCCCGTGGGGGCAAAATTGGGGCAATGAACCGCGGGATGAAATTCGTAAAAACCCCCATTGTTATTTTCTCCGACGGAAACACCAACCTTGGCACCGATTCGATAAAAGAAATAGTCAACCTTTTCCGTAACCCCAAGGTAGGTTGCGTTTCGGGCGAAAAACGTATCCGCAGCAAAAATGCCGATGCCGCTGCCGGGGCTGGAGAAGGGCTATACTGGAAATACGAATCGACCCTGAAAAAATGGGATGCCGAACTTTATTCGGTAGTTGGTGCTGCCGGCGAACTGTTTGCCATCCGTACCGAACTCTGGCAAGATGTGGAAAAAGACACCTTATTAGACGACTTTATTATTTCACTACGCGTTGCCATGTCGGGCTACACCATCCAATATAACCCAAATGCTTATGCAATTGAAACTGCTTCGGCAAACGTAAAAGAAGAACTAAAACGGAAGATCCGTATTTCTGCCGGAGGCCTCCAGTCGGTAATACGCCTCCGCCAGCTATTAAACATCTTTAAATATAAAACACTCTCGTTTCAGTATATCTCCCACCGGGTTTTACGATGGACACTTACCCCACTATTGTTATTGTGCATTACCCCTATAAATTATATACTGGTCGCCCAATCAGGAGTGGACATAAAAAACATCTATACCCTGCTGCTTTTGGGGCAAATCATTTTTTACATCGCAGCACTTATGGGCTGGTTCCTCGAAAACCATAAAATAAAAATCAAAGCACTTTTTGTCCCTTACTACTTCTTTATCATGAACTTATCCGTTTTTTTAGGGCTCATCCGGTTATTAAAAGGCAAACAATCGGTAAAATGGGAAAGGGCAAAAAGGGGGTAAAGGGGCTAACCTGAATAGGCTATTTTTGCTTAAACACAAGGATAAAATCAGCATTCTTTACCTATCAAATCAGTTTTTATGCTAACTGTCTTACCAAACCTGTGTGTATATTGCTAATGAAAACAGAAGTATTTATTCTTTAAATTAGCAAACTATGGCAAGATTGAATTCAAAAACAGCAGGAAACAAAAAAAATCCCCTAGGTTTATTTTTGGTTACGGTATTTTTATTCTTTAGTCCTGTCCTGGCAGTGGCTGATGCCGATACTGAAAAAAAATATTATCTCGATGAAAATTCATCCTATTACGTAACCCAGGAAACATGGGATGTCGCCCCATCCGGAGGGGATACGATCTATATCTCATCATCAAGGGTAAAGGCTCTACGCTTTAAATACATAAGTGGCACAGAAGATGAGCCCGTTGTTGTTATAAACCACGGGGGGCAGGTAAATATTGACTGCCCAACGGCCTGGGGCGCGCTTACTTTCGAAAATTGCAGTTATATAAAAGTAACCGGGACCGGCCACCCTGGGTTTAAATATGGTTTTTTATTGGCTGCCCAAACCTGCGGGTTGGCATTTTCTGAATTGAGTACCGATTGCGAAGCCGAGTTCATAAAAATTGACCACGAAGGTTTTTACGGGATAATGGCCAAAAAAAATTACGATGGAGACCCACCTTCCCCTGTACCTGTTTTTTCAAACCTGATAATACATGACTGTTTTATACAGAACGTTACAGAAGGGATGTACCTGGGCGAGACCACAACGCCCGGGCAAGAATTTAAACATGTAAAAATATACAACAACATTGTACGGCACACCGGCCGCGAATCAATACAAATAGCAAACATGCCGGAAGATGTGGAGATATACAACAACACCCTCCTTGACGCAGGTAACGATAGCATAGACTGGCAAAGCAACATACTGCAAATTGGCGACAACTCTGTTGCAAATGTTTACAACAACATTCTTATTGGGGCACCCAAAGCAGGCATTATTACTATGGGGATGGGAAGTAACATTTATTCAAACAATTATATTGCTTCCTGCGAGGGGATGTTTATAGACAACAGGACGGTCAGCAACGAGAGCTATCCGGTTACTGTTTCTGGCAATTATTTCGTAGACAATTCAGGAGACGAGATAATCCTTAACAGGAACGAGGTAAACGCAATAGTTGTGAATAACAACACTTATAATGACAACATATTTTTCTTCTTAAATGAATCGGAGACCGAGGGCAACCTAATTTTTGCAAACAATAATAAAAAAGAACTTTCAACCCTTTCTTTCACCAATCCATCAGAAGGCGATTTTTCCCTTGCCGAAGGAACTCTTGAAATTTATGAAAATATGGGGGCACCTGGCGGTGCCGAATACTTTGAAGTGGCAGATGAGGAGACAGATACAATCCAATCAGGACAAATAATATTATCTGCCGACATGATTGTTGACGAAGTACTTGTCCCTGGAGGGAGTTTATATCCCCCTACTTATCTGGTAGACGAGCAGGACTGTACCCCTGAAAACGGGCTGCACCCTGTTAGCCAATCGTGGAAACCTTACTACAACATGACTTACGGCCCATACCACGCCTATATTGATTTGCAAGATGTTTATACTATTACCAATATTTCGTTGCACGACATGTCAAGCTCTGATCCCCTTGAAGTTTATATTGGGGAACCGGGCAATTGGCAACTACTTTTTACCGAGTCATGTGATTCTTATAACACATGGAAAGAACACGGCACAAAGATATCGACCAGGTATATAAGGCTAACGATGCAAGAAAGCGCGTATGCCGCTGTAAACGAAATTATTTTGTACGGTTATAAAAAAGAACAGGCAACAACTGAGAAAAGTGCAAGCATAAGTTCCCAGGCCCAAACAACTGATTTTGCAGAAAATAAAGCTTTGGAAGAAAGCCCTTTCTTAGTTCAAAACCCTATTGGGGATAAACTCCAAATAGATTTCAACGGATTAACAGAGGATGGGAAGTTTGAAGTTTTTGATTTGAGCGGCAGGCTGTTGAAAGCAGGCAACTACACAGAATCACAATCTTCCTCTTTGTTTGTAATTGATGTGGCGAACGAATGCCCGCGGCAAGGGATTTACATCCTGAGATATACAAACTCAAGCGGAAGATCAAATTCTATTAAATTTTTCAAGAACTGACAGTACCGGAAGGGAGTTCGATGAAAAAAGAACTCCCTTTGCCAACCTCGCTTTCTACCCATAATTTGCCATTGCTCCTTTCAACAAGTTCTTTGCATAATGTAAGCCCCAATCCGCTCCCCGACTCATTGTTGGTACCATAGGACGTATAATGTTTTAGCGGGTCGAATATTTGGGGGAGTACATCTTCTGCTATCCCCACCCCGGTATCTGCAACTATTATCCTGGTCTTGTCACCTCCCGATTCCGAGGTAATGTTTAGCGATCCCTGCTCAGGGGTAAATTTTATGGCATTGGACACTAAATTCCTAATTACTATCTTCATGATCCCCAAATCAGCCCAAATTGTATGTCCCCCATCTATCGCGGAATTATACTGTAGCTGTTTTTGCTCGATACTGCCTTTATTCAGGAAATAAATGCCGGAAACAAGGTCGTTTACGTTTAACGTTTCGGGGATTATGCTCAAATTCCCGCTTTGTGTCCTTGCCCATCCCAACAGGTTTTCCAAAAGGCTGAAAACATCATCCGTTGCTTTTAGCATGATCCCTACAAGCTCTCCCATATCATCTTTTTCTTCGATAGTGCTTGCTAAAAACTCCAAAGTCATTTTGACACTGCCCAAGGGGGAACGCAGATCGTGCCCTATGACCGAGAACATTTTGTCTTTTAGCGAATTCAGTTCGGCTAGGTGTTTAGCCGTATGCTCCAATTTGTCACGGGCACTTTTCAGGTTGACATGGGTAGTTACCCTTCGTATAAGTTCATCTTTGTTAAAAGGTTTGGTAATGTAATCGACCCCTCCTGACTCAAAACCTTTAACCAGGCTCCCGCTATCGTTTAGTGCAGTGATAAAAACAACCGGGATGTCCTTGTACCCAGGGTCAGATTTTATAATACGGCATGCTTCAAAGCCGTCCATCTTTGGCATCATTACGTCCAACAGTATTAAATCTGGAGAAGTCCGGCGGGTCAGTTCCACCGCTTCTTCTCCATTGGTCGCAATCACAATTTTGTAATTACAAATGCTAAGAATCTGGGCAACTATCTTAAGGTTATCGGGGTTGTCATCGGCAATAAGTATTGTTGCCCTTTCTTCCTTAAAAGTTTCAATCATAATCGTTTTTACAATCCTTTTTTTAATAAACCGTCAAAATAATCTATTGTTTTCGTAAGCCCTTCCCTTAACGGGATTTTGGGTTCCCACCCTCCAAGCTTTTCTTTGGCGAGCGAGATATCGGGCTGGCGCTGGGTAGGATCATCTTCTGGCAGGGGCATAAAAACTAATTTTGATTTTGAACCAGTAATGTCGATAATTTCGTTAGCCAGTTCCAACATGGTAAACTCCCCTGGGTTTCCGATGTTTACCGGGCCTATGAAACTGTCGTCAGTACCCATCATCCGTATCATCCCTTCTACCAGATCGCTAACATATTGGAAACTCCGGGTTTGTTGCCCGTTGCCAAAAATTGTTATGTCCTGCCCCTGAAGGGCCTGCATTATGAAATTGGAAACAACGCGGCCGTCATCGGGCTCCATCCTGGATCCGTAGGTGTTGAATATCCTGATAATTTTTATGCGGACACCGTTTTGTTGATGGTAATTAACGAACAACGACTCGGCACAACGTTTTCCCTCATCGTAGCACGAACGTATCCCTATTGGGTTAACATTGCCCCAATAATCTTCTGTTTGCGGGTGTATCACCGGATCGCCATAAACCTCACTGGTTGAGGCCTGAAGGATTTTTGCTTTTATCCGCTTGGCCAAGCCTAGCATGTTTACCGCCCCCATAACCGATGTTTTTATAGTTTTTATCGGGTTATATTGATAATGTACCGGGGACGCAGGGCAGGCCAAGTTATATATTTCGTCAACTTCAATATAATACGGTTGGGTAACATCGTGCCTTACCAGTTCGAAAAAAGGGTTGTTTAGCAGGTTTACAATCTTTTCTTTTTTCCCTGTAAAATAGTTGTCGAGGCAGATAACCTCGTTGCCCTCGCCTAACAACCTCTCGCAAAGGTGTGAGCCTACAAACCCAGCACCTCCTGTAACCAAAATCCTTTTCATTTTATCCTCCTTCCTATTGCATAATAAGTATATCCAAGTTCTAATAATTCTTCGGGGTCATAGATATTGCGCCCATCGAAGATAAGCTTATTTTTCAGTAATTTCTCAAGCACACGGAAATTAGGAAGCCTGAACTCAGGCCATTCTGTCACTAAAACAAGGGCATCGGAATCTATAACAGCCTCATATTCATCTTTTGCATAAGAAATCTTATCGCCCAGTATCCTCTTTGCCTCGTTCATTGCAACCGGGTCGTAACCAACAACCTCGGCTCCGGCAGCCAACAGTTTTTCAATAATTACCAATGATGGGGCTTCGCGCATATCATCGGTCTTGGGCTTGAAAGCCAACCCCCACATTGCAAATTTTTTCCCCTGAAGCCCCCCATTAAAATGTTTGTTTATTTTATTGAACAAAACTTCTTTTTGACGGTAATTTACCGACTCAACTGCCTTTAATATTTCAAGCGAATAATTATGCTCATCGGCTGTACGGATAAGTGCCTGTACGTCTTTGGGGAAACAAGACCCGCCATAACCTGTCCCGGGATATATGAATTTGTTGCCTATGCGTGCATCGGAGCCAATGCCTTTCCGCACATTGTCGACATCGGCGCCAACAATTTCGCATAGGTTTGCAATATCGTTAATAAAGCTGATTTTTGTTGCCAGCATTGAATTTGCAGCGTATTTGGTCATTTCAGAGGAGGTAATGTCCATAAACAGGATTGGGTGCCCGTTAAGGAGGAACGGCTTATAAAGCCTTTTCATAACCTTTTGCGCCCTCTCCGACTCTGTCCCGATAACAATCCTGTCAGGCTTTAAAAAGTCGTTTACGGCACTGCCTTCTTTTAAAAATTCAGGATTGGAAGCTACATCAAAAGTGATGTTTTCCCCTCTTTTGCCCAACTCTTCCTGTACTACCTTCTTTACTTTTTCCGAAGTCCCGACTGGCACGGTACTTTTAGTTACAATAACCATATAATGCCCCATGCTTTTCCCAATTTCGCGGGCTACTCCAAGCACATATTTCAAATCAGCGCTACCGTCTTCGCCTGGGGGCGTACCAACTGCGATAAATACAGCATCGGCGCCTGTTATGCTTTCGGGGAGGTTTGTGGAAAATTCAAGCCGCCCTTTTTTTACATTTTTTTTATAAATATCGTCAAGCCCCGGTTCATAAATAGGGATTATGCCATTATTCAGGTTATCAATTTTTTTCTGGTCTATATCAACACAAACCACATTTACACCGGCTTCGGCAAAACAGGTCCCGGAAACCAACCCGACATAACCTGTCCCAACAACGGATATTTTCATACTTGTCTTTTTTAGTTATTAATCAATATTTACAAAAAATATTTAGGCCGATAATATTATCAAATAATCATTAATGATATTTATCAAAATCCTGTTTGGAATATAAAATTAACACTTTAGTTTGGGTGAGGCACGGTAAATGATGATTTTTTTATCGTATTTAAGAATAATTATGTCCCAAATAGTTTTCTTTTCATGTTATAAATTCATATTTTAGATAGGGAAACAAGATGTGTTTTGTTATTCCTAGAAACAATGAACAAGGGAAATAAGAATAAGATGAGTATCACGGAAACAAACCTATCAGGGGTTTTGTGCCCATACTGTATTACAAATGTGATTAAGGCAGTAGAAGGCATGCACTCTGGGGAAACTAATTTATTTATTGTCGACGACCCTCTGGCCATTAAGGCCATCCCCGAGGAACTGGAGGAGGAAGACGACTTGGACATCACCATCGAAAAAGACAAGCAAAACTGGAAAGTAATAATTGAGAAAAAAATAGAGAAACAGTTGCAACAATGAGAAATAAAAGGAATTCGACATACATGATGGCAGGTTTTGCGTTTTTAAACCTTGCAATGTATTTCCTGCTTAAACATTTTTGGATTGGGGGCAGCAGTTTTTTGCCAATGATCGGGCAATTAGGCACCGACAATATCTTCCTGTTTGCTTTTCTTGTAAATATAGGTGTTATAATTGGGGCATTTATAGGTGCTGTAAGCAATAAGGAATTTGTCTTCCGTGCGCCCAGGAAAAAAACAACTGCCCCGGGCAATATTGGGCGGGGTTATGATTGGCATGGGAATAACCATTGCCCCGGGAACTTGCACCACTGCTTTTGTAACAGGGATGCCAATGCTTTCAGTATCATCGTTTTTATCGGGCGTAGGCATTGCAATAGGCGCTTATGCCATGTATAACATATTAAAATAAAAGGGAGATGTCGTTTACATTATTAATTGCATTGGGGGCCCTTTTCGGGTTCGGGTTCGGGTTCTTTGTTCAGCGTGCAGGTTTTTGCATAGCTGCGGGGCTGGGGGAGATGTTTGCTGGGCGGGGGAAACGCATCCTGCGGCTCTTGCTTGTAGTTTTTATCATAACCAGTGCCGGTTTTATGGTATCGGGCTATCTTTACCCTGACTTAGGTTTAAAAACTATCGGGCAAATAAGGGGAATGGGCTTTTATAATATCCTTTCGGGGCTATTTTTTGGGGCAGGTATTATCCTTTGTGGCGGTTGTATATTGGGGACACTCAGGCAAATTGGCGAAGGCAATTCAACGTTCATAATAACACTTGTTTCATTTATCCCCGGGATGGCACTGGTTGTTTATGTGCTGGATCCCTTGTTGTATAACGGGTATTTTTTATACAATGCCAATGGCTCGCAAGTCCGGAACATTTTACTCCCCGACCTTTTAGGTGCAAAACCGGCCTGGGTAACCACTATACTGATAGTTATGGCATACGTTGGCTACTTGGCAGTTTGGCGCAAAAAGAGGACAGGGAAAAAAATTGAAAATACATAATTAATGCAGGATACTAAAAACACATCGGTCGACCAATCGAATATTATTTTTGAAAGGCGCAACTGGGCTTTCCGGATTATTTACGACACGGTAATACAAATTGAAGGCCTGTCGAGAGAGGATACATTCCAACTGTTGTGCGATAATTTACAAAAAATCTGCCTTGCCGATTTCGCTGCATTGGCTTCTTATTCTGAGGACACAGGAAAAGTTACCATTCATGCAGTAAGTGCAGACGAAAAATGCCAGCGCGAAGACCTCTCCGGCTTGATTGGGCTGTCTGGGGAGCTTTCCCCCGAGGTATACCAGTCTTACCTAAATTCAACGATATCGAAAGTCGAAGGTTCGTGCCTGCTAAAGCTATTCTCTGATAGGTTTACCCCATCCCCGTATAATTTCAACAACCAAAACTGTACAAATACCAATTGTTATAATATCTCAAGCATTAGGGAAAACAAACTCCTTTGTATAGGGCTAGTGCTACTTCCCAAAAACAAAAAACTGCTCCAAAAAGACCTTGTTGAAACCTACCTAAACCTTGCGGGCATGGTAACCCAAAGGATAAATGCCCTAAGCGAGCTGAAAGCGACCAATGAGGAGCTCAGAAAAACACGTGCAAGCCTCGAAGTTCAGGAAGAACTGAAAAAAGCAAAAGAACAGGCAGAGGAAGCCAACAGGGCAAAAAGCGAATTCCTGGCCAACATGAGCCATGAAATCCGCACGCCCATGAATGCCATACTGGGATTTGCGGAACTGTTAAAGGAAAAAATTACAGGCAACCCAATAGTTGACGAATACCTGTCAATAATCCAGGCAAGCGGGGAAAACCTGCTCCGGCTGATCAACGACATCCTCGACTTATCAAAAATTGAAGCCGGGAAGATGGAGATTGTCAATGCCCCCCTGAACCCCCACAGCCTTATCAACGAGATAAAACAAATTTTCCGGTTTAAGCTAGACACAAAAGAACTTGAAATGGAAATATTTATCCAGCCAGGTTTGCCAAATAGTATTTTGCTAGATGAAACCCGGTTGAGACAAGCCTTGTTCAATATAATAGGGAACGCAATTAAGTTTACGCCTGAAGGAAAAATTACCATATCTGTAAAAAGCAAGTTCAAAAACATATTGGAAGCCAACAGCCATATCGACCTGTTTTTTGAAATAAAAGATACTGGTATTGGGATACCTTACGACCAACAAAAAACCATATTCGAACCTTTCAGGCAACAATACGGGCAAAGTACCCGGCAATACGGGGGGACCGGGCTGGGGCTTACAATCACCAAACGGCTTGTTGAAATGATGAACGGCACAATTAAACTCTCAAGCAAAGAAAAGCAAGGCTCTACTTTTACCCTTTGTTTCAAGGACGTAGAAGTGGCTGCCATAGAAATTGGAGGGCATGACGACAACGAAACCAAAATAAATGTAAAGAAATTCTATTCCCCAACAATATTGCTGGTAGAAGACATTATACTGAACCAAAAGGTAATAAAGGGCTACCTTGCAACATTTAACACCAATGTAATAGTTGCCAACAATGGGAAAGAAGGGATTGAAATGACCCGCGAACACAAGCCCGACCTCATTTTAATGGACATGCAAATGCCAATTATTAACGGATACGATGCAACACAGCTAATAAAAAAAGATGAAGAGCTGCGCCATATCCCGGTAATTGCACTTACGGCTTCAGCTTTGCAACATAATGTACGGCACATAAAAGCAATTTGCGACGATTACCTGAAAAAACCTGTGTCGAAAAAACAACTTATAAACAAACTTGCCGAGTACCTGCCCCACGATAAACATGACCCCAACACCACTGACGCAAACAAAAATCCGAAAACATTCAAACAACTAGTTGAGCAAGGACCAGGCAAACTTGTTTTTTCCCACAAATGCTCAAAAAACTTACCTTATATTATTGAGGAGTTAAACAATACCTATCTTAAAAAATGGGAAGAAATAAAGGGCAGCCTTATTCTTTATGAAATTGAAAATTTCAACACAGGATTGTTGGACATGGGAAAGACTTATAACTGTATCCCCATAATAATGTTTTGTGAGGAACTAGGGGAAAACCTACAGGAATATAATATCCAGCAAATAGAAGAAATCCTTAATATTTTCCCGAAATGTGTCGATCTGCTAAAAAAACACCCAAAGGGACGCTCTAAAAATTAAAGTGGCAACTTATTTCAATCAAAAACGTTCCAGTTGCCCATCCAAAACCAACCGTTCGCCATTTTGCGGACAAAAAACAGCAGTATTGCCATTATACATTATCTTACATGGGTTACCCTGCAACGATGTAACTTTCAATTCTTGTAAAACATTGTTTGCCCAGGAAATATCGACTTCAAAACCTCCCCTTGCACGCAGCCCTGTTATTTGTCCGCTTTTCCATGAAGGCGGAAGCGCAGGCAATATTTGCAATACCCCGTTATGGCTTTGCATCAGCATTTCTGCAATCCCGGCAGTGGCTCCAAAGTTACCATCGATCTGGAAAGGCGGGTGGTTATCGAACAAATTGGGCAATGTCGACTTGGCAAAAAGTGCTTGTAAATTTTCCTGTGCTTTCCCTCCATCCTTTAAGCGTGCATAAAAATTGATTATCCAGGCGCGGCTCCAACCTGTATGCCCCCCGCCGTTTGCCAACCTGGCTTCAATGGTCTTTCTAGATGCATCCAGCCATTTCGTATCGTCTGGGTTTGTAAATTCTCCGCCAGGGTAAAGGGCATATAGATGCGACATATGGCGATGCCCAGGATTTTCTTCCGGCAACTCCTCCGACCATTCCAGCACCCTTCCATCTGAACCAATTTGCGAGGGTGTAAGTTGTATGAGCATGTTCTTCAAGGTGTCGGCAAAACCGGCATCGATTCCTAATATGTTAGATGTTTGTATGCAATTCTGAAACAATTCCCTGATTATTTCATGATCCATTGCCGGCCCCATGCAAACAGCAGCAGCTTCCCCGTTTTTTGTTATAAATTTATTCTCAGGCGACATACTTGGCCCAGAAACCAAGAGTCCCGTTTTTGGGTTTTCCACCAGAAAGTCAACAAAGAATAAGGCAGCATCTTTTAAAACCGGGTAGGCTTTTTCTTTCAGGAACTGTTTGTCGCCGGAGTATTCATAATGTTCCCAGAAATGGTCAGAACACCAGGCAGCTCCCATTGGCCACATACCGTAACCTGTTTTCCCAACCGGGTCGGTAAATTTCCAAACATCGGTTGTGTGATGGGCAACAAAACCACGGCATCCGTATACCTCTTTTGCCGTTTTTGAACCGCGTTCACGAAGAGCATCTACAAACTCGAAAAACGGTTGCTGGCACTCTGCAAGGTTTGTCACCAACGCAGGCCAGTAGTTCATCTGTATGTTTATGTTAATGTGGTAATCGGCATTCCACGGTGGCGTTAAGCCCTGCTCCCAAATCCCCTGCAAATTGGCAGGCAAGCCCCCTGGTTGTGATGAACTGATAAGCAAATACCTGCCAAACTGAAAATAGAGTTCTGTCAAATGAGGATCTTCCTCCCCGTTTTTTATCCGTTGTAACCTTTCATCGGTCGGGAGGTTCAATGTATCCGGGAGGTTCAACTCAAACCCCACTCGGTTAAATTGTCCCCGGTAAGCATCAATATGGTTTGATTTTAATTTTTCAAAAACAATTTCTTTGGCTTTATTAATATCAGATGAGGCTGTTGCTACTTCATCTCCGCCCCAGAAATCGGTCCTTCCTGAAATAAGTATTTCAACCTCATCGGCGTTTTTTATCTGTAAACTATTTCCTCCAGCAACAACCTCTCCCCCAGTGTTTTTTACATTTAACACAGATGCAAAGTGGGTACCCCTGCCTTTATGTCCGGCAAAACCGGACATCGATAACTGTTTTTCCCCTACCGATATGGTTTCCGCATCTCCCGGCCTTTCCATCCATGTTTTGAAATTCAGCCGCCCTCCTTTTGATGCCGAAAGCTTAATTACAATAACCTCGTCGGGACGGGAAGAAAACACCTCGCGTGTGAATTTTACGCCGTTTGATTCGAACGAGACTTTCACGAGGGCATTTTTCAGGTCAAGTTCCCTTTTGTAATTGGTTATGTTTCCAAGTCCGTCAAACAAGAAACAAAGGTTGCCCAATGTTTGGTATGTGTGTTCCCCGCCTTCTAGCCGGAGCCCCATTATTTTTTCCTGCGCCAATTTGTCCCCTTCCGCATATTTTCCTTTAAAAAGAAGTTGCCTTATTTTATCAAGGGACTTGAGCGATCCGGGATTTGCCCTTTCAACAGGGCCACCGGTCCAAACAGATTCCTCGTTCAACTGTACCTGTTCTTTTTCCACACCTCCGTAAACCATGGCTCCAAGCCTCCCGTTCCCTAAAGGCAAAGCTTCTGTCCACTCCTTTGCAGGTTGTGAATACCATAGTTTCAAATCGCGTCCTTCTTCTTTGCTGCTTTTACAAGAAAACAAGAATATCAGGGCTAGCATAAAAAGACCGGGAAATTTTATCATCACATTAGGTTTTAGTTGTAAGCAGGCGAATATAAGGATTAAAATCCCAACTTTATCAAAAATACGCAAGGAGTACTAATCATTGCCTCTCCGCGTTTCAATAATTACTACCCCATTGGAACCTCGCGTGCCATAAATTGCGGCACTGCCGTCTTTAAGCACATTGATACTTTTTACCTGACTTGGGGGAATTGTCCCCAACATGCTGGATTCGCACTGGACACCATCAACAACAATCAGTGCCGCGGTGCTTAAATTCAGTGAGTTTACCCCCCTGATCTGGACTTCCCCGTTAACAATATCGACACCAGGGAAACGGCCTTTTATTAAATCTACAATATTTGTGTATTGCGAAAAATCCATATCATCCTTGTCAAGGGACGACACTGCGTTCAGTTTTTCCTTATCGGAAACATAACCGTAACCAATTGCATATTCTTTTGCTTTGGTGCTTGGTTTTAATTTTAAATTTACGGCTGCAAATTTAATTTTCTTATCCAACCTGACTTTCTGTTTATAAAAGCCTTTGGCACTGACAATTAACATATCGCCATCGGCAACAGCAACTGAAAAATTCCCTGTAGAGTCAGTATAAACTTCCTCCTTGGTACTTTTTACCTTAACGCTTGCACCGTTTACGAGAATACTATCGAAAGTGGTTACCGTACCGTAAATAGTTTTGTCTTGTGCCGTTGAACAGAATACGACAGGAAACAGTAATATAAAAACTAACGAGGAGCTATAAACAATCCGCATGGCTTAGTAATTTTTTAGTTAACGATAATATTTGACTATTATCACCCCAATAGGTTTAAAAAAAAATCACATTAAAGCCACAAAAATATTTTCGCTTTGTTTTATACTTTTGCCGTACCTGTCCTCTTAACCCTGTACGGCTTCTTGTTTTGCGATTCAAAATAGGTACGCATCTGCAACTCGGCTATTATCCCTATGGTAACAAACTGTATCCCCCCCATAACAAGCAATATCCCCAAGAGCATGAGTGGCTTTCCCCAAATGTCGTTACCTAAAATCTTCAGGATAAACATGTAAATGTTGATCAAAACGCCAATACCAAGCGTAACAATCCCTATAGCACCGAAAAAATGCATGGGGCGCTGAAGGTATTTTTTGAAAAATACCATTAATATCAGATCGCTCATTACGCGAGTGGTCCGGCTTAAGTTATATTTTGAACTGCCAAATTCGCGAGGCCTGTGGTTTACATCTACTTGGGTAAGGTGCGTTGCCCCTTCGAGGGCAACCAGGGCAGGGATGTAACGGTGCAACTCTCCATAAATGTGGATGTTCTTTATTGTTTCTTTGGTAAAGATCTTTAAAGTACAACCTAAATCTCTCATTTTCAACCCAGTAGATTTACGGATCATATAATTGGCAATTTTTGAAGGTATTTTGCGAAGGAACATCCCGTCTTTGCGGTTGGCACGGACACCGGCAACCATATCCCATCCTTCTTCTTCAATCATTTTAAGCATAAAAGGCACATCGGCAGGGTCGTTTTGCAAATCGCCGTCAATTAAAGCAATATAGTCACCTTCTGCCTGGTCGATGCCAGCCTGCAATGCCGAACTTTGCCCGTAATTCTTTTTCAGTTCAACCAGGATAAACCTGTCGTCGTTTATTTTTTTTACTTCTTTGACCGTATTGTCTGTTGAACCGTCGTCAACAAAAATGGCTTCAAAATCAATCCCCCCCAAGGCTTCTTTTATTTGCTCTGAGAGTGGCTGTATACTTGGCTCTTCGTTATATACACAAATGACCAGCGAAAGTTTTTTCATGTTTTTTATTTTTCTCTGATTTCTGTTTACTGCTCTATTTTTCTTAGTGCAAAATTAGCAATCCTATTTTAATTTTATATGATTTAGCCTATGCCTTTAAACTTCCATACAAAAGAAAACCTGACTGTTTTATACTCCCAGTCCCGCAAACCATGAATATATTGCAGGCGGAATGCTTTGTCCCCAAAATCTTTCCTGATGTCAAAATTTAACTGCATAGGCTTGTCCCGATCGCTTATATAGCCCGAATAGCCGGAAAAAGAGCCGGAAAAAGAACAGCCATCTTTTATAAATTCAGCGCCCATGGCGTATAAAAAAGCATCGTCCTGGCGGCAGTTGTCAATATTGGTTTGCCATGCATAAAAACCGGCCAACCCAAATGGGCGGAACAGTATTGCCTGTTTGCGCCCAAAATCGTTTGAAAAACTCACATCAAAAAAATAACCGGGACTGTCGGTATAACGTGCAGACTCTAATTGAGTCCCCGAAGCAGTTTTAGTGGCCAACCTCAACAACGTGTTGGGGAATTTACGATCCTTCGAAATTTGGATAAGGGTACTGAAATAGAAATCACCAACAGCATTTCCCTTACCGTCTTTATTGCGTGCGACACGTTCGTTTCTTATCTCTTCGGAAAAAGCAAAGTGTTCAAACATTACGCCCCACATCTCAAACGCTATTTTATTTTTTGCATAAGGGAGGAATAGTTTTGCAGAAATATCCTGTGTAGGATCTCCCTCACTAAAATGGTTTGACACAATTAACTCAAACTCAGATTTTGCTGGGATAAAGCCTTTTTTAACCTCTGGCACAGGCAATGCGTTTGGTCCCATATAACCTGGGGCAATTTTCATCCAACTCCGCCATCCGGGGTCACCTTGCTGCCACCCGTGAAGTTCGTTCCACCAGTCCCAGTCACCTGCATTTGCAGGCTTTGTGCTTAAAGTACAAAAAATTATAAACAAGAAAAAAAAACAGATCTTCATCTTTTGGAAATTTGGATTTTCAAAGATAAAAAAACCCCTCAGTCATATCTGAAGGGCTGCTATATTAAAGATCCAATTTTTCCCTTATTTTTTGCGGTATCGCGTCTTTATGTACCATTATGCACATGGTTTTATATTCAACGTAGGGTTTCGATACATAAAAATAACCGTTGTACTTGTTATAATCGCCCCAAGAATTTTTCACTTTGTAGAACGTTTTCCCTTCCTGGTTTTTTGCCATACCAACAATGTGCATGCCGTGGTCATCGGTAGTCTGGTAATTATCGAATGCTTTCTGTCGCATTTCTTGGGTAACAACCAATTCTGGGACTGGGTTTTTTAATTCGTACAATTCTTTTTCTTTGTCTTTATCAGGCAATGCTTCCCAGCGCGCAATTTCAGCATCGGTCATATCCTCTGCGGGGGCGGCAGGCAAAACAGCCACCCCTTTTTGGCTGGTCACAAATCCTTTTTCGCTCACATCGGCAGCCCACGCAACAGTATAACCATTATTTAAAGAGTTCTCCATTATCTCTTCCAATTCTTTTATTGGCACATTGTAAACCTCGTCCCACGACCAGTTATCGGGGATTTCTAATATAAATTTTGAGTAAAATGGATGGTGGGTGTATGAAGTTATCTCAACATAATCGTCCAAGTTTAACCCAACATAACCGGATGCAAAACTTTGTGGGGTGTATTTTGCCCCTTCGTATACAAAAGAATCGGGGATTTCTCCAAGGTAAGAATTCAGCGTAGCCTCAATCGCTTCATGCCAAACAGTGCTTAACTTGCGGTTTTTGTTCTCTATTACGGCATCTACGCTCTCGCGTAGTATCCGATCCATTTCTCCATGAACGTGCTTTTCTTCGCCATATTCCAATCCATAGTATACCGATTCGGGGACTATCCCGTATTTACGTATCATATTGGTGACATCGTGGAAAGCGCCACCTGCAGAAAAATTTAAACTCCCGTGCAAACGGACATCTTTTTGGGCTTTTTCTGAGTAGGTATGCCAAACTATGAACATTTCAGAAAGATCGGCTTCTGGTTTTCCCAAACGCAACATTTCCGACTCTAAAAACGACAAAGTCGAAAATGACCAACATGTCCCTGAACGGTACTGATCTTTTACCGGTGTCGCCGGCAAAACAATTTCATCTGTAAACTCGTATCCCCTCCCCTTTTTATTCTTTTTTAATTCGCTCCCTGCAAACAGGACGTTTGCTGCAAAAAATGTGAGAACAACAGCACAAATCAATTTCAACCTCATCTTAGCTCCTAACTATTAACTGTTTATTTAAAAACTTAATTTTTTATGGTTTCCAAAAATAACAAAAAATTTCTTAACAAATATTTTACTTTAAGGAAACAATTGTAAATTTATTATTGTCCTGATATCCGAAATATTGGCAAGGACGGCCATTAAAAAGTTGTTATGGTCCGTATTGCCCTCAATTTTTTTTATGCGATATCAAAACCCCAAATGTTACTTTTTGCCATGCTCAATTTTTGGCCCGGTGATTATTAAGCCAAAGTCCTATTTTTGTTCATAAAATCAAGTAACTCAAAAAAGTTAAATAAAATTAATCATCCCACTTGCTCTGTAAGTAAAATGTTATTTTTGTTCCATTACAAGAAAAATATGAAAAGATTATTAACATTTCTATTTCTGGCATTAATTATTGGGCAATCGCAGGCACAGGTAAACCTGAACCATTACATGACTGTTGGGCAAACCCGTATCCATATTGGGAATTACACAGGAGCCATCGAGTATTTCAATATTATCATTAAGTTCAAGCCATATTTGCCGGAAGCCTATTTTTACAGGGGGGTCGCAAAACACGAATTAGAAGATTACCGGGGGGCGATACAAGATTACAACAAAGCACTAAAGATTAAGCCTTATTATCCACAGGCATATACCAACCGAGGCATGGCTTACCACAACCTAAAAAAATATGGGGAAGCCATAGAAGACTACAACAAAGCACTGGACTTTACCCCAGACAATGAATCTATTTATAACAACCGGGGCATTGCCAAACTCTCGCAAAAAAATATTGAAGGGGCAATTGAGGATTACAACAAAGCACTTGAGATAAACCCTAAGTCGACATATGCGTTAATGAACCGCAGCAATGCAAAAATTGTAAAAGGAGATATCAAGGGGGCTGTCCGCGACCTGAACCAAGTAATTATCATTCGCCCTCATTATTCAGCAGCTTATTTAAACCGGGGGTTGGCTCGTTTCGAACAAGACGACTTTGCATCGGCGTTACGCGATTACGACCAGTGCATAAGCTTAGACCCTAAAAACGCACTGGCTTTTAACAACCGGGGTATTGTAAAGCACAAACTGGAAGATTATCCAGGCGCGATAATGGATTACGACATGGCAATCCAGTTAAACCCCCAAATGGCAAGTGCCTACTTCAACCGGGCAATGGCACGAGAAATCCTTGGCCGCCCGGGATACCCCAGCGACTACAAGATAGCGGCACAACTCGACCCTAAGTTCGATTTAACAAGCCGTATGCTGGATACCGAACAACTGGCACAAAACCAGGGACAGGGGCAAAACCCCAACAATGCACAACAACAGCAACAATCAGGCAATTCACAAAGCGCGTCTTCAAATTCCCCTAACACACAGAACAATCCACAAAACAACAATCAATCAGGCACTTCAGGGCAAAACAATGCCCAACAAAACAATACGGCTAATGCTACGGCCCAAAACAAACAAGGACAGGAAGAAAGCGGCAAGGAAAAACAACGGAGGCGCATGAACCTGATAATAGAAGACTCCAGGAACCTGCCAGAGGAAGAAGAGGAAATTAAAGATGGAAGGGTACAGAACAAAAATATCGTAATTGATTTGCAGCCAATATTTATTATATCGGCTTTTGACAAAAACAATGTAGATTACGACCGATTCCAATACTACAACATAGACATAGAAAAATTAAATGAACAAAACAATTACAACCCGCTGCTCACAATCTCAAATAAAACAGCAAAAAAATACATGGATGTTTTTGAAAACTTCATCTTGTATTTTAATGCCCGTTTAGAAATCCAGGAAAACAGCCACAACTACCTAAACCGTGGTATTTTCAACAGCCTTACGGGAAATTACAACAATTCAATTGCCGATTTAAACAAATCGGTGGAAATGGACGGGAAAAACGGCATTGCCTATTTTACAAGGGCAAACTGCCGCTTTAAAATGCTACAGGAAATTGAATTGCACTCTGGGAACGAAAATGAATTTAGCATTCCAATCACACAACGGTTCTCAGAAGATGACAAACAGGGGCTACAGGCCAATTTAGATTACAAACAAATAATGGACGATTACGAAATAACCCTTTTCCTAAACCCAAAATTCTTTTTCGGCTATTACAACCGTGCCTATATAAAATTAAGGCTCAAGGAATACAAAAGTGCAATAGAAGATTTGAACTATGCCATTGAACTTGAACCGGAATTTGCAGAAGCTTATTTTAACCGCGGCCTCACAAAAATCTTCCTCGACGATGTTGAAGGCGGGGCACTTGACCTTAGCCGTGCAGGTGAATTAGGGCTTAGTGGCGCTTATAACATTATTAAACGATATTGCGACTGAAAACAGAAAACAGAACATCATGAAAACAATATCCACCTTATCGGCATTAGCACTTTGCAGTGTCATTTTATTGCATTCCTGTTTCGCCCCAAAAAATATTTTAAAACTCCAGCCCGAAGGTGAAACAGAAGGGAAATGGTTATACGGACAGCATTTTGTGGCAGATTCGCTCAACGGTATTATATATGAAGTTGGTTACGAACGCTGCCAGGACGAGCAGTACTGGTTCGATTTTTCTGTCACCAACCGTTCAAACATGCCGATCTTGATAGATCCGGCAAATTTTTACTTGCAGGGCTACACAGGCAAACGCGAACCAATAAGCGAAACGAAAATCACGGCATTAAACCCCGAAAACGAAATACTGAACATTGAAAAATCTATTGCGAGGACAGATGCCCGTGAAACCGGACATTTAGGGTTAAGTTTGCTGGCTGCAAGCGTAGATATAGCAACAGGCATAGCAACTGCGACAGACGACAACCCAAACAATGACTTCTTAAGGACTCATCTTTTCGAAGGCGTTCAAGTAGGCAGGGAGGTTAATGCTTTTGAGGCAGAAGATCTCAAAACAATGAAAGATGCCTGGGAAAACTCTACAATCAGAAAAACCACACTAGAATCCAATTATAACATCCGTGGAAAAGTATTCTTCCCTGCACTGAGGGAGGCATCGTACATAAAATTGTTCCTTCCCGTAGATTCAAATTTTGTTGAGATAAATTTTGAACAAATACAAATACCGGTGGATTTATAACCCGCCTCTTAAAAGGTCACGCTTCCATGAAAGTACTGGTAATGTATGTTGACAGGTTTGCCTATACGCCTGCCCAAAAAAACCTCGACTCGGCAGAAGAAACGCAAGAAAGCGGCACATTCACAGACTCTATACTTGCATTTATACAAGTAGAAGAAAGCGATGAAACGCACGATGTGAAAAGCAGGGAAAAAAAACTGATCAACCACCTTAAATGGACAGCCCGCAAGAACAATTGCAAGAAAGTGATATTACATTCGTTCGCCCACCTTTCCGAATCGAAAGCAACGGTGGGCTTTACAAAACAAATTTTTGACGAGGCAGAGAATAGGCTGCAAAATGCCGGGTTTGAAACGGCACAGACCCCGTTCGGCTACTTCCTCGACTTGTCGATAAAAGCACCGGGCTACTCTTTGGCAAGGATTTGGGCAAGCCTATAATTCTTTATACCTTATGTTGCGCAAAGCCCCGGTAGTGTTCCATGTGGTTATCCCCAATGGGCAAGACAGGCTGACTTCGGGGCGTATGCCGATTTTATGCCCGGCGGTATCGAAATCAACCACTTTTTTGTTGTCTATCCATGCCATTATTTTGCCACCGGAAACTTGCAGCTTTATATTATACCACTTGTCCTTTTCGAAAGACATCATCGATTTTGTTTCGTTCTCCGAAGCGTCAGCGCCGTCAATAGTGCTAAGGCCAAGTACTGGACCGCCCCACCCGCCTACTATAAAAGAGCAAAAGGTAGTGTCGATGGGGAAAGTTATGCCACAAAAAAAGTCGTTGCCGGAAACCCGCTTGGCTTCCAACGACAAACTATAATTGTTTTTTGGGAAATCTTTTTTGTAGGTAATACCGGTACAACCATCTCCATAGTTAAGTATTATGTTGCCTTCCGAGACTTTCACCGGCCCCTGCGGTCCAAAGTTTGTCACTTCCCAGCCACCGAGGGACACACCGTCAAACAAAGCCGAACCTTCTGCCGTTTTTTCCGGCACTAAAAATTGACGATTTGCATCAACAACTTGCTTTTTTTTGTCAGGAACACTGTTGCACGAGACCAATAGCGCGGCAAATAAAACAACAACTATATATTTCATGACATTATTTTTTTCAATTCTTCCCGCAACGCTTTCCTTGATGCCCTGTCAACAAGGGTGAAAACACTGTCGATAGAATTTTTTTCTTTTTTTTGCTTATGCCCTTTTACTTTTACGAACTTGATGTCAAATTTATCAACTATTAAAAAAAAATCACGGTATAACTTGGCGTTTTTCAACTCCTTCCCTGTTTTTGAACAAAAATTATTTTCTTCTAGTTTGGCACGTCTTGTTCTCAATTCCGACAAATTTTGCGAATCGGTATAAACTACAAGCTTGTTGTTATTTTCATTGAGCGCATTTGTGGCATACAGGAAAACCTGAAGTTCCATTTTTGTCGATGAAGTGTTTTCGAACCTGACCAAGTGTATTTTCTCTTTCAGCTCTTTTGTATCTAAATTTTCATCTGCGACAAAAATAAAAGCACCATATCCAATCCCCGACTGGACATGTACGCTCCCGTCTGTAAACAACAATAATTTTGACAATTTTTTTGATTTTTATATTAGGGGTGCGACTTAAAGTCGCGCCCCTAATAGCAATCATTAGAATTACGACCTAACCCAAGAAAGCTTTTCTCAACTCTTCAACTTGCGCCGGGTTTATAGGCACAAGGTTGCCCAAAGAAGCTCCCATTGTAAGCGATTTTGCACTAAACTCTGCAACTTCCAAGCGGTCGAACGTGCCGAGCAGCTTGTCGCCCGTTACCAAAACAGAATCGTTTTCTATAATTACCGCAGGCGTGTTTTCCGACAACAAATCGAGTATTGTTTCCTGCCCTGCGAAATGGGAACCAAATGGCACGCTAGGCACGTCCTGCAAAAATATCCAGCTTTCGGGGATGGTCCGAACGTCAAGTTTTTCTGACGTTACGCTATATGCCATCAAATAAGGTGTTTGCGTAAGAATAATTGAGTTCACGTGCGGGTTGCGTTTATATATCTCCTGGTGCAGCCAAGTTGAGCGGCTGGGCAATTTCCCCGGTTCGCGTTCCCCTCCTTTTATCTGCACAATGTCTTCGTTTTGTATGTCCCATCGGGCAACATTGGTCGGGGTTATCAAGAAGTCGTCGCCTCTCCAGCGTACAGATACGGTCCCGTAAGAACTGATCATCAAGCCCTGCTCGCAAGCCCTGTGCACGATTTTCTTTATCTCTTCGCGTATGGCCCTTTCGTCAGAGAAATGTTCTACTACTTTCATTTCGGGCAGCAAACGCGGTATCTGTTGTTCAAACTCGTCGATTTGCCCATCGGCCAGATAATTTGGGTTGCCAATCGTGTTACCGTAAATAATTGTCCTTGCGCAGAACTCAAGTGTCTCGAAACGCTGAAAAGCATCGCCCAAGTCTTTCCCGCCAACCACTGTGCCGTGGTTTTCCATAATCACGGCATTAAAGCCTTTGTCGAACTCTTTGGCAATTACGCTGCCCAAAGCCTGGCTGCCGGGCAATTCATAAGTCGCATAGCCAATGGGCCCGCAAATGTTCTTTGCCTGCGGGATGACGTTGGTGTCGGGTATTTGGCGCACAATGCTGAACGACACCAATGCCGGCGGGTGGGCATGGATTATCGCTTTTATTTCAGGGCGCGACTCATAAATCGCTTTGTGGAACGGATATTCCGACGAAGGTTTGTGCCGCCCCTCGATAGCCCCGTTTTTCCTCACGCATATAATATCCGATGCCCGCAAAGAGCCTTTGTCGATAGCAGATGGGGTGACCCATATGTCCCCGTTCTCGTCTATTATCGAAATATTGCCGCCCGAAGTCGTTGTCAAGCCACTGCGGTAAACTTTGTCGATCACCATTGTTATCTGATCGCGCGGGTGCATCAATTTTGTGTCCAGTTTTTTCATGAAGTTTTTTTTATCTGTTAATCCTTGTGCTTTATAAATCAATATTAAGTAACCGTTTCAAAACAACTTGACCTCTCCTACTTATCATTTTATTTCTGCACAGTCCCTAAATAATTTCATACTTGTTGTGACATCTGCCATAAAAAAATAAGCATTTCCCCTACTGTCTTAAATAAAGATAAAGGTACAAAAAAAGGCACTAAATTGGGTTAATCAATTGTATCCCTTAATTTATCTTTAAATCGCAATAAAAAAAAACACGGGGAATGCAGAATTACAATTTACAGGAAGAGTTGACCTAACAAAACTTAGGGGAATTAAAAGATAAGCCGTATCTTTACTTAAGAGCCAAATGTCAAAAAAACAACAATAACCTTATAAGAAAAAAATCAATCATGGTAATCTACACAATTACGGTAAACGAGGAAAGCGACAAGGCAAAAACTTTTATTAAATTCCTTAAAGACTATGCCCAGGCAAGCAATGACGTCAACATAGAAAACGAAGCCCCCAAAAGCATTGTCAGCATAGAAAATGAAGCTGAGTCAACCCTTGTTGATTTAAAATACGAACGGCACGATCTAGTTACCGAAGAACCACAAATGACTTCAAACCTTGTAAGCGCGGAATCCGGACACATCCCTTTTGCTGATGAACCCAAAGAAATAAAAAAAGTAGAAGAAAGGAATACACATAAAGCCAATAGCATGAAAGCACTTTTTATGGGCATGGCCTATGTGTAAAATAATTTACTGTTGGCTTTTAGAAGATATAAAAAAAACCTTATTTTCCCTTTACCCCCTCTAAGAAGGAGAGGGGGTAAAGGGAAAAACTATTTGCATTTAATGCGGCAATACCTACCTTTTCATCAATACGTCTTTTTCGTACTGTTGTATTTCGGCTATATAGTCATCGCTTACCGGCACGCCTTCTTGCAGACAGTAGTAATCCCAAACTGCGCCAAAAGGTTTTGTTTTCAGTTCTTCCAACAATGCCAGCCGCTCGAAGTTCTGCCCGGCTTCTTCGTATTCTATTAATTTAGAAGTAGGTTCGAGCATTGCAATCATAAATGCTTTTTGAGCAGCGCGAGTGCCTATCACATAAGCACCTATGCGGTTAATGGAAGCATCGAAGAAGTCTAATCCTACATTAACGCGAGAGAAGAAATTGTTGCGTACGATTTCAGAAGCAATTAATTGAACTTCTTCGTTCAATGTAACAACGTGGTCTGAGTCCCAACGGATGGGGCGGGTTACGTGCAACAATACTTCGTCAACGAATTGAAGACAAGAAGAAATTTTGTCGCCTACAACTTCAGTTGGGTGGAAGTGACCGTTATCTAAACAAATCAATTTGTTACGGCTGATAGCGTATCCCAAATAGTAATCGTGAGACCCCACAGTCATAGACTCAAGGCCAACCCCCCATACTTTACTTTCAACAGCATCTTTCATGTATTCTTTTGGATACTCAGTTGCCATACCTTCGTCTAACGATTTTGTTAACTGAGCACGCATACCGTTACGGTCAACCGGAGTATCTTTCGCCCCATCAGGAATCCAAGTATTCAACACACATGGTGTACCTAATTGTTTTCCTATTTCAGCAGCAATTTCACGCGAACGCTTCAAGTGTTCAACCCAAAATTTACGAATTTCTTCATCTTTTGACGACAAGGTAAAACCGGAGTCGGCTTTCGGATGCGAGAAGAATGTTCCGTTGAAATCCATTCCCATTCCACGTTCTTTGCACCAGTCAATCCAATCTTGGAAGTGTTTTACCTCAATTTCGTCACGGTCGGCTTTCTGCCCTACGAAGTTGCCATAAATAGCATGTAGGTTTAAGCGTTGTTTCCCAGGGAGCAACGACATAACTTTATCTAAATCAGCTTGCATTTCAGTTAAAGTTGTAGCTTTCCCCGGATAGTTACCGGTTGCTTGGATACCTCCGGAAAGTTCACCATCGGGATTTTCGAACCCGGTAACATCATCGGTTTGCCAACAATGGAGGGAAATATTTACGTCATTCATTTTTTGCAAAACTTCATCGGTGTTTATGCCGAGTTCCGCATATTGTTCTTTGGCCAACAAATAAGCCTTTTCAATACTTTCTTTCTTCATCATGATCTGTCCTTTTAGTATTAATAATTTTTCATGAAACTAAAACGGGTAAGTGAAACTGTATTTTCCGGATCCAAGTTCCAATGAAACGCCATTTTCTGTTTTTTCCACTTTTGTCCCTACTTCTTTCAAAGATTTTGAGTTGACCGATACCTGATCGATTGAAGCATCGGGCAAAACTATTGTTGCGGTTGTGTTGCAGGGTATGGTTACGTTATAAACCAAATTGTTCCCGTCAATTTCCCATGCCGATTCAATTTCGCCGTACAACGATTTGTATTTCACCTGTGCATTTGTAAGCTCGCCGCCGGGGTGTGGGGCAAGGGTGAAATGCTTGTATCCCGGAGATTGAGGATCTATTTGCAAGCCTGCCACGTAGGTGTATAGCCATTCGCCAATAGCTCCATAGGCATAATGGTTAAAGCTGTTCATGCCTACATTTTGGAATGTCCCGTCAGGTTTTTGACCGTCCCAGCGTTCCCAAATAGTTGTTGCTCCTTGGGTCACGGGGTAGAGCCAGGATGGGTATTCTTTCCGGTTCAGCAACATGAAAGCCAAGTCGGCATAGCCATAATCCGATAATGTTTTGCACAACAACGGCGTGCCAACAAAACCTGTGGTCAGGTGCCCCATTTTTTTAACATCGTCGGCAAGATATTGCGCAGCGTTAGGTATTAATTTTTCAGGAAGCAAGCCAAACGAAAGGGCCAGGCAGTATGCAGTTTGGGTGTGCGAAACCAAACGCCCTGACGGGGTTACAAACTCGTTGATGAATGCTTGTTTGATATCAGCTGAAAGTTTTTTGTATTTGCTTGCATCTGCCTCTTTGCCGATGATTCCAGCAATTTTAGCTAGCAAGCCACTTGAATATGAATAATAGGCAGTGGCGATCAAATCTTTTTCTGTTGTCGCCCCCGGGTAATCGGATCTTGTAGTGGCATAAGCCAGCCAGTCGCCATAATGGGTGTCGCCGGTCCAAAGGTTATTGCTCCCGGCCCTTCCCCTCATGTATTCTACCCAGCCTTTCATGCTTGAGTATTGTTCCTCCAAGATACGTTTGTCCCCATAAGCCAAGTATGTGGTCCAAGGTACGACAATCGACGCATCGGCCCAAGCAGTTGAGCCGCCGCCGCCACTTAGCACGTCGGGAATCACATGAGGCACCAATCCGTTGTCCAATTGGTCGGCAGCCAAGTCTTTCATCCATTTTGTATAAAACGGAGCCACATCGAAATTGAACGCAGCAGTAGGGCTGAACACTTGGGCATCGCCTGTCCAACCGAGCCTTTCGTTTCGTTGTGGGCAATCGGTAGGCACGTCAAGGAAATTGCCTTTTTGCCCCCACTGTATGTTGTGCTGGAGCTGGTTGATGAGAGGATCGGAGCAAGCAAAATCACCCGTAGGCTCCATGTCGGAATAGATTACGACCCCGGTTATCTGATCCAATTCGGGCATTTTGTCAACGCCAATTATTTGAACAAACCTGAAGCCGTGGAACGTGAATTTTGGTTCATATATTTCTTCACCATCGCCTTTCAATGTGTAAGTGTCGGTTGCTTTTGCCGACCTGAGGTTAGCGGTATAGAAGTTGCCTTCTTTATCCAAAACTTCGGCAAATTTCAATGTAACCACATCTCCTTTTTTGCCATTGATTTTGAGCCTTACCCATCCTACCATGTTTTGTCCCATGTCGAAAACCATTTCGCCTTTTGGTGTAGTGAGGCTTTTTATCGGTTTGATTTCCTCGACTGCTTTAACTGGGTCTCCCTGTGGGGCAATCAAAATTTCTTTTGAGTGATCTAGCAAAGCAACCTGGTTCCAGTTCCCATCGTCAAAACCTATATTGTCCCAACCTTCCATTTCTTTGGTAGCATCATACGTTTCGCCGTTATAAATGTCAGATTCGAGTATCGGCCCGTTTGAAACCTTCCAACTGTTGTCTGAAACAATGGTTTGGCTTGAACCATCGGTGTAGTTGATTTCCAACTGAACCAGCAAGGCAATTTGTTTCCCATAATAATTATGCTGTGTGTTAAAACCGATATTCCCGCGAAACCAACCATCGCCAACAACTGCGCCGATTGCGTTTTTGCTTTCTATCATGCCAGTAACATCGTAGGTTTGGTATTGCAGGCGGTTGTTGTAGCTGGTCCATCCCGGAGTGAAAAGCTCATCGCCTACTTTTTTGCCGTTTATGAACAATTGGTAAAGCCCAAGCGATGTTACATAAGCCCTTGCCGAGCTGATTTTTTTAGTCGAAGAAAATTCGCTCCTGTAATAATGTGCAGGCATGGAACCTTCTTTTTTTTGTTCGTTTTTCATGGTTATCCATGAAGCTGTCCACTCTTGGGGGCTTAGTATCCCCATTTCCCAAAAAGCAGGTTCGCTCCATTTCGAAACCTTGTTGCCATTGTCCCAAACGCGCACCTGCCAGTATGCCCGCTGCATTGATTTCAATGCCGGGCCTTTGTACAAGACGTTAACCGATTGGTTGCTGTTTACTTTGCCCGACTCCCAGGTAAGTTTGCTTTTTTTGTTCAAATCCGAAGCTGTTGCGGCAACGCGTATTTCATAAGCTGTTTGGGCCAGGTTTTGCTGGTCGCTTGTTATTTGCCAACTCAGCCTTGGCTGTTCGATGTCTATCCCGATTGGGTTGGCCTGGTACTCGCATACTAATTTTTCGACTTGCGTTTTTGCATTTATCGACAATGAAAACCCGCAAAGGATCAGTGCAAAAGAAAAGAGTTTGCTTAGTTGTTTCATCTTAAATTATTTTATTGATTTAGTTGATGGTTTATTCCATATAAAATACTTCCTCCAATTCGACCGATACAGGGGAATTGTCGGGGTTTGTCTTCATGATGTCGGCCATGAAAGCCCACCATTTTTTCACGGTTTCAGTTTGGCCGAGGTCTTGCGAACCGCCATCGCCGCTTACTTTTTGGAAAGCAAACAAGGTGTTGGTTTCTTCATCAAGGAAAATGGAATATTCGCTTACCCCGGCTTCTTTTAGCAATGCTTTCAGCTCAGGCCAAATTTCATCGTGGCGTTTTTTGTATTCCGCTTTTTGACCTTCGTTTAAGTGCATTTTAAATGCTGCCCGTTTCATTATCCGAGAGCATTAAGTTCAGGATACAGCCACTTGGCAATGCCGATAATAATTACTGACAGCAAAATCGCCCCTATGCCCATCAATATAGTGTTGTAAGTCTTTTTTGAGACACCTTTCCATTCCTTGCGGTAGAAACCCCAAAGGTTTGCAGTTAGGATGATTGTTGCCATGTGGAGTGTCCACGAACTGGCACCGTTGCCAATTTTTGTTTCGCCCATTCCATAGAAAAAGAATTGCAGGAACCATGTTGTTCCGGCCAATGCGCAAAACAAATAATTCCCCAACAAAGGGGTTTTCTTGTCGGTGAAGTCGCTACTGGTTTTGTTTTTGATTATAAGCCCTGTTGTCCAAATAAAATTGGTAGTGAGGCCTCCCCATAGTATCACAAAGAAGATGATATTGTTTTCGAAAAGATATTTAAAGCCGCCCCCGTCTTGTGTAAGGAAAGGATAGCCTTGTTCAACTGCCAAAGATCTTGCTACAACCGACATTTCCTTGCCCGCATCAATGCCAAAACTAAAAAATGCGCTTAAAACACCCGACACAATTGCAATAATCAACCCTTTTGACAGGCTGAACTCGCTGTTGACCCCATCCTTTGCATTTCCGATGTCTTTGTCTTTCCTTATCCCTGCTTTGCCGCTTAATATAATGCCAGCCAGCAATATGAGTATGCCAAGAAGGACTATCCGTCCGCCGGTGCTGCCAAACAGGTCAGAGAAAGCAAGCCCGTCAGGGATTAGTTCTGCGATCCCCGGGACATTGCGCAAAATCGGCAGCCCCAAAGAGCCTACGACAGAGGTAATTCCAAGAAGTACCGAATTTCCTAGCGACATGCCCAGGTAGCGGATCGCCAGCCCGTATGTCAGCCCGCCTATCCCCCACAACAGTCCCATGATATATGTGTTTCGGATAACACTTCCACTGGTGGAATGCAAAATCCCCTGCCAGTCGGGAATTGTTAAAACAACAGCTAAAAATGGCATGATCAACCATGAGAAAATCCCTCCGGTAATCCAATATATTTCCCATCGCCATTTTTTTACCCAATTATAAGGCATGTACCAACTACCGGAAGCACCGCCCCCCAAAGAATGGAATAGAATCCCGAGAATAACATTCATAACAGTCTTGTTTTATTAGTTTATAATTAAGGTTTTTATTGATATCCGGTTTAGGAATACCAAAAATCAAAATTATATTTATAAAAACACCAAAACAATATTTTTTTTGGCAAAATATTTATACTTTTTGGCACTAAAATTACCAATGCAGGGAACTGTCGTTTGCGAAAGGGGAAATGAAAAACAATTTTAAATATCTAACTACCGGGCAGGAAGATACAAACTGGGGGATATCTTTAAACGTGGCAGGCAGTTACACGGTAAACCCAAACGAAACGTACCCTCCTTCAAAACATCCTTCGGGCTATTATTTTAGTTGGGACGAAGGGCGTGTTTTAAATGAGTTCCAAATAAACTACATAACCAGCGGGGAAGGGGTTTTGGAAAATGCGCAAGGTATTTTTCCCCTTAAGCAGGGAAATTTGTTTATTTTGTTCCCAAACGAATGGCACCGTTACAGGCCCATAAAAAAAACGGGGTGGGAAGAAAACTACATTGGTTTTAGCGGGCATATTGCCGAAAAATTCATGTCGCACCCATTGTTTTCAACCAAGCAGCCGGTAATCCGGAGCGGCATAAGAGAGGAAATAATAGACAGTTACCTGAAAATTTTCGACCTTGTAGAAAAAGAGCAGCCCGGATACCAGCACATAGCATCGGGGATGATAGTTAAATTGCTCGGTTACATAATTTCGTTTGAAAAACAGAAAGGCTTGTCGGGGAAGAAAATTGCCAAGGTAATCGAGCAGGTAAGGTTTTCGATGAGGCAGAACATGTCGCACGATTTCAACCTTGAAGAACTTGCCCTGCAAAACAATTTCAGCTATTCCTATTTCCGCAAGATGTTTAAAAAATACACTGGCGTTTCGCCTGCACAATACCATTTGCAGTTGAAACTTATGCGGGCAAAGGAAATGCTCATCTCCAGCGACAAATCCATAAAGGAGATAAGCATTGAACTTGGTTTCCAGTCTATTTATTATTTCAGCAACCTGTTCAAGAAAAAGGAGGGCGTAAACCCGTCGCAGTTCAGGAAAAGGAACATTTGGGGGAAGTAGCTACAATCTAAACCTTACTCCGACTAAAGGAGAAGGAAATGCTTGGATATTAGGGACTAGTTGTTTTTCATACTTACAGCCTGAGTCCGGTTAAAAATAGAACACCGATCAAAAAAATAAAAGTGACCTTTTTGTGATACGTGAGTTGGGAGAACGATGCAGCAACAATGCGGCATTCAAGATCAGATCCCTTCCAACCTCTTTCTTATTTCCTCAGCGGCGAGTCCGGTTCGCTGGCAAACATACGGTACATGAAGCCATCTACCATGTCGGCCCACATTTTTGCCATAAACACCGCAAATTTCCCTTCTATTATGGTGAGTATAATTTTCCGCCTCCTTCTTTTAACGGCATTGTAAATATGCCTGGCACATTCATCTGCCGACATCATTTTGTTTTCTTTCCTTGGGGTTTTGCCCTGATGGCTCCCGTCTGCCACCAATGCAAACTCCCGTATTTCAGATGCGGTAAAACCAGGTGCTGCTACCAATACGTGCAACCCTGCCCTACGGTTTTCTACCCTAACGGTATCCAAAAATCCCCGAACTGCAAATTTTGATGCAGAATATCCGGTACGTCCTGGCAGCCCGATATATCCGCCTACCGATATTACGCCCACCAAAGAACCTTTGCTCTCAAGCAGGTAAGGCAGCGCAAATTTGGTACAATACACCGTGCCCCAAAAATTTACGTCCATAACACGTTTCAGTACCGACAAGTCTACCTTCTCTAAGATTGCGCGCATAGAAATCCCTGCATTGTTAATAAGTATGTCAATGCGGCCAAATTCCTCTATTGTTTTGTCGATAAGGTTTTTGCAATCTCCCAAAACAGTTACATCTGTTTTTACCGAAAGTATATTAGTGCCTTTTAATTCTTTTTCCAACGCCTGCAAACGTTCGATCCTCCTTGCTGCCAGAACAAGATCCCATCCTTCGGCAGCATATTTTTTAGCCAGTGCTTTCCCAATACCAGACGAAGCACCGGTTATAACAATAACTTTATTGTGCATAGAAATTAAGGTAGAGCTGTCTTAACATTAATTTTTCCACAAAGTAAAGAAAAATATGATATTTAACAGGAGGCTTTAAATATTATTCGAAGTCCGGTAGCTGCTGTTTAAAAACAGCGAACGGCCAGTTGCTTTGCGTTGAAGCATCTGACCGTCCTATTTTTATTTTATTTTTTAAAAAAATATGCGAATCGAAAAAGTACCGAGCCTACACGTTTTCAATAATTTCCTGTCCTCTTTTGATTGCCTCCAAATTCAAAGGGATAAGCTTGTGGTACCTTTCCGGCAACGATTTTTCCAGTCCCTTTTTAACATTTTCGAGTTTTAGGAAAGGTCTTATTTTAAGGTATGCGCCCAAAACAATCATGTTGAATACCTTAGGGTTCCCCATTTCTATGGCAGCCTTGGTAGCTTCAACCTTATACACCTCGATGTCGGTGCGCGTTGGGGCAGAAACAATACCGTTAGGGTCATAAAGCAGTTTTCCTCCGGGTTTTACTGCATTTTCAAATTTATCGAGGCTTTGCTGGTTCAATATCACTGCGGTATCGAACTCTTGGATTATTGGAGAACTGATGCGGTTGTCGCTAATTATCACCGTTACGTTGGCTGTCCCCCCGCGCATTTCCGGTCCATAAGACGGGAACCAAGTCACTTCTTTGTCGTCCATAATGCCCGAATATGCCAGTATTTTGCCCATTGAAAGCACACCTTGTCCGCCAAACCCGGCTATTATCATTTCTTCTGTCATTGCTCCGATTTTTTAATTTTCCGAATGTTCACCTTTTACACTGTCTTTTAAATCGCCAAGGGGATAATATGGAAGCATGTTTTCTTCCATCCACTTGTTTGCCTGCACAGGGGAAAGTTTCCAGCCCGAGTTGCAAGTAGAAACAACTTCAACGAAGGAAGTCCCTTTTTTGTCCAACACGTTCTGTATCGCCTTTTTCAAAGCCCGTTTGCATTTGCGTGCAGCAGGTGCGGTACTTACAGTTTGGCGCGTAACGTACGAAGTGCCGGGCAATTGCGCTATCATATTTGTAATTTTCATAGGGTAGCCGTTCAGCTCAAGGTCCCGTCCATAAGGGGTGGTAGAAGTAACCATGCCCTCCAATGTTGTTGGCGCCATTTGCCCGCCTGTCATGCCGTATATGCCGTTGTTTATAAAAACAACCAATATATTTTCGCCCCTGTTGCAGGCGTGCATGATTTCAGCAGCCCCAATCGAGGCCAAGTCGCCGTCACCTTGGTATGTAAAGACAAACTTGTCGGGGTTTAGGCGGGCAACGCCAGTTGCAAGAGCAGGCGCACGGCCATGGGCGGCTTCCTGCCAGTCAATGTCGATATAATTATAAGCAAAAACTGCACAACCTACGGGAGAAATGCCAATGGTTTTGTCTTGCAGCCCCATTTCGTCTATCAATTCTGCAAGTATTTTGTGGACAACCCCGTGAGAGCATCCCGGGCAATAGTGCATTGTTGTGTCCCTCAAGACTTTGGTTTTCCCGTAAACCTGGTTTTCGGGTTTTATAATATCTTTTATATCCATGATTCTTTTTTTTAGGTTTTACTGCCCGTTTTTATTTGCAAAATTTTTCTTCCAAAGCAGCAACAACTTCATTTGGGGTAGGCACAATCCCCCCCATGCGGCCAAAGTAATCAACAGGCACGTTAATGCCCGCATCGAACACGGCAAGTTTTATGTCTTCTAACATTTGCCCGGCACTCATCTCGATCGAAAGGAATCCTTTGACTTTCCGTGCCAGTTCCTGTATGGGCTTTTTAGGGAAAGGGAAAAGCGTGATGGGGCGTAGAAGCCCAACTTTGATCCCTTTTTCCCGCGCAATGTCAACTGCCTTTTGGCAGATGCGCGATGATGTGCCAAATGCAACAAGGACGATCTCAGCATCATCGCACTGAATCAATTCGTAACGAGTGTCTTCCTCTTCCATCTTGCGGTATTTTTCCTGGAAACGGATGTTGTTCTCTTCCATTTTGTCGGATTGCAGTTCCAAAGAGGTTACCACGTTGCGTTCCCTGTCGGGTGTTTTGCCTATCGAAGCCCAAGAGCTGAAATTTTTCTCGATTTCTTCTTTTGTGAAACGTGGCTTATAGTCGGCAAGTTCTACCCTTTCCATTGTTTGCCCAATTGCGCCATCGGCAAGTATCATTGCCGGGTTGCGGTATTTAAATGCCAGTTCGAAGGCAAGGTCAACAAAATCGTTCATTTCCTGCACAGACGAAGGGGCAAGTACAATTAATTTATAATCGCCATGCCCGCCGCCCTTAACTGACTGGAAATAATCGGCTTGCGAAGGTTGGATGGTACCAAGCCCCGGGCCTCCGCGCTGGACATTGATAATCAGGCAGGGCAATTCTGCCCCTGCTATATATGAAATCCCTTCTGCCATAAGGCTTATGCCCGGGCTTGAGGAAGATGTCATTACTTTTTTCCCGCAGCCGGCAGCGCCATATACCATGTTTATCGATGCCACTTCACTCTCGGCCTGCAATACAACCATGCCGGTCGTTTCCCATGGTTTGCGCTCCATGAGCGTTTCCATTACTTCCGACTGAGGCGTTATGGGATAGCCGAAATAACCGTCGCACCCACAACGGATGGCAGCTTCGGCAAGCACCTCGTTCCCTTTCATTAATCTTATTTCTCCCATGTTGAATTTATTATTGTCTGTTGACTATTGATTATTGCCTATTTATTATTGCCAATAGCCTCAATTAATCAATAACCATTAATAACTAATCAATTATTAAACCTTTGCCCTATAAACAGTTATACATGTGTCGGGGCAAACAACGCCACAATTTGAGCACCCGATACAGGCATCGGGGTTTTTCATGTACGAATAGTGGTATCCTTTGCTGTTCACTTCTTTGTGAAGTTCCAAAACATCGTGAGGACAAGCTTCAACACATAAATTACAACCTTTGCATACTTCCTTGTCGACCACAATTGCTCCTCTAACTTTTGCCATTTTTGTTGTTTTTGATAAATATAAAAAGCTTTCTTTTAAAAAAAGACCATAAAAATCAGATTTACGGACAAAACTATTTTTATTAAACTGAAAAAAATGCAACTATTGTTGCGAATTTCATATTTTATAAAGGAAACGGGTTAAAATGTTCCGGTGTATGCCCAGGTACGATGCTATGTGCTGCCGCTGCAATTTAGCCCCTAGATCCGGGTATTCGTTAAAAAATTTCCTGATACGTTCTTCTGCGTTCAACGATTGAAAAGAGTGTATCCTGTCTATGGCCTGGATGTAACTCTCCTCTGCCAATACGCGGACAGTCCTTTCGAACCTGCTGTCGGAATCCAGCAATTTTTTAAAATCCCCCTTTTCCAAATATATTAATTTTGAATCTTCATAAGCCTTGATCGATTCTGACGTATTTTTCCCTGAATAATCGCCCCTATGGTTGCTGACGACAAAATTATTGGGCGGGAAGAAAAACCTTGAAACCCATTCTGTGCCATTGTCTGACAGATAGGTGGCATATAGCAGCCCGTCAATTAAAATCCCAATGCGGTTCGCCTGTTCCCCGTATTCAAGGAAAGATTCCCCTTTTTTTAAAACAACGGGGCTGTTGTCGAGTCCTAGTTTTGAAATAAGTTCAAGGGTCAGTTTAAAGCGGGATATTACTTTGTTTTTATCCATGCTGCCCTATTGCCTTCCCTGTTTTGCCGAAAAGTTTTTGTCAAACGCTTTCAGCCTGTCGCCCAAATCGGCAAACTGGCTTCGTTGCACAAACGAAACACAAGCCCTGATGCCTTCTTCATCGCTGCCCGTATTGTCGAGCGCAATGGCACTTACCCCAAAATATATAAGGTTTGCCACCAGCTCGTTCCCTGTCATTGCGGGATATGAAATTGTAAAATAAAAACCGTCGGCAATGGGTTTGTCTATGTCGTTTTTATAAACGATGTCGAACCCGTTTTCGAGGAAGAGTTGTTTGACCGCCCTTGCCTTTTCCCCGTACTCTTTTATTTCGTCAACAAAGTTAAACGTCCCTTCGTTGGCGGCCTTTAACATCGCTGCCATTGCCCATTGCGCAGAGTGGCTTGTCCCGGAAGATATGGAATAAAGCAGGCGCAGGGTTATTGTGCTGCCAAAGTCGGTGCTATGGAAACGCTTTTGCAAAGTTGGGTAGTCGCGCCCAAAAAGCTTGTCGGAAATTGCCATTACCGCCATCCGTTGCCCGGCGTACGAAAATATCTTGGAGCTTGAAATGAACAGTATGTAATTGTCGGTATAGTTGGCAACCGATGGCTGGAACGGCGGCGCTCCCGGACGGGAAATGTCTTTTCGGAAATCCATGCCGAAGTATGCCAAATCTTCCATTATTATTACATCGTACTTATTTGCCAATTCGCCAATTACTTTAAGCTCGTCATCGTTCAGGCAAATCCAACTTGGGTTGTTTGGGTTTGAATATATTATTGAATGTATGTTCCCTTTCGACAAGTAACTTTCGAGTTTGTCCCTTAATTTTTCGCCGCGGTAATTAAACACGTCAAAGGTTTCGTATTTCTGCCCCAGCACCATCATTTGTTGTTTTTGCACCGGGAAACCGGGGTCTATGAACAGGGCGGTGTCTTTATCTTCGTGTATGTTTGCGGCAGCCATAAAAGCAACGTAAGTGCCCTGCATGGAGCCAACTGTTGGTATGCAGCCCTTGGGGTCAACATCTATGTCCATAAAATTTTTTATGAATTTCGATGCTTCTTCTTTCAACGGCGTTATGCCGTCAACCATTGGGTATATTGCACCAACTCCTTTTTTAAGAGCATCGATTTCTGCTTCGGTGCCGATTTTTGCCGGGGGCAGCCCGGGCACCCCCATTTCCATGCGGACATATTTAACACCTGTTTCTTCTTCAACCAAGTTAACAAGCGCAACAATCTCGCGTATAGAGGCTTTCCCTATCTCCGGGATCCTTAATTGTGCTATCTTTTCGTCAATTATTTTTTTGTCGATCGGTGAATCGTTCATGCTTATGTTTTTGTTACGGGTTGCAAGGTTGCAGGTTGCAAGTTGCGGGTTAAAACCCGAAATCAGGTTTTATTTGCCCCAACCAGTTTTTTATGCGTCCGTCTGTTACTTCAGGTTCAAAATCTTCGTCAATTGGCAGGCCAATAAACTTCCCGTCAACCAGTGCTTCTGATTCTTCGAATTCATAACCATCCGGATCGACATGCCCTGTGAGGACTGCGCCGTGTTGCATGAGTTCTTTGCCAAGCAGCCCTATATGGTCAACAAAAGCTTTGGCATAGGTAACATGGTCGCCAAGCCCAAAAATTGCGACTGTTTTGTCGCTGTAGTCAACTTTGCCTATTTCCGGCAAAAATTTCCCCCAGTCGTTGCCAGAGTACTCCGAGTCCCACGTGTCTTTGCCTACGGTAGAGATCCCAAATATTATTTTGCCGTATTTTTCAATATCAGATGCGGAAGCGTCTTTTACTGCGATCATTTCGACTTTTTCTGCGCCAATGGCAGATTTAATTTTGTCGGCAATGCGGTTTACAGAACCGCCGACAGGACCATAGAAAATTGCTATTTTGCCCATGCTTTCAGTTTTTAAAGTTTTCCTAATTGCGAATGTGTGTCTCGCCCCGTGTATATTCGCCCAATATCGAAAGGCTCGATGCACTTTTCAAAACTTGGTGTATCGCCCTATCGTAATCTTCTGTCTTTTCCCATTCAATATCTACATGAATGGTGTATTCGTTGGGTTTGCCAATTATCGGCACGGATTGTATTTTGTTTAAGTTTATACAGTTTTCCGCAAAAATGTTCAATACTTTTGCCAATGCCCCGTGAAAATGGCCAACTTCAAAACAAATGGAAGCCTTGTTGGTCCCTTCTGTGGGGTTGCCATGTTTCGACAAGACGAGGAAACGCGTATAATTCTTTTTGTTGCTCTCTATCCCTTTTTCAAGGACGTTCAAGCCATACAATTCTGCCGATCGCAAGTTGCTTATCGCAGCGGCGTAAGTTATTTTTTCGGTATTGATAAGCTTTGCCACCTTGGCATTGTCGCCCAGTTCTTTACGTACCACGCCCGGAAAATATTTTTCGAGGTACTCGTTACACTGCAAAAAAGACACAGGGTGAGAATAAATCTCTTTAATGTCGCTTACATTAACACCGGGCAGTGCCATAAGGTTCATCTGTATGTGGATAAAAATTTCCCCGATTATCCGCAGGTGGTAATCTTGTATAAGTGCATAGTTTTGCAGCAAGCTGCCTGCTATCGAGTTTTCAATTGCCATCACGGCTATGTCAACCTTGTCTGCGTCTATCAACTCGCAAACATTGCGAAAAGATTGGCATTCAACCACTTCTATTTCTTCCCCGTCAAAATAATTCCTTGCCGCATCTTCGTGAAATGAGCCTGCTATTCCCTGTATCGCTATCCGTTTCATTATTATATTTCAAAAGACCCCAAAGTTATTAATAAAGTACAAACTCAGATATTTTCACAAGAAAATAATCTTAACCTTAAGGATAAGGATTTAAAAACAACATAAGCAGCCCCATTTGCCCATGACATTTATAAGGATCGAGATTTTATATACTTGATTTAGGAACCGTTTCAAAACAACTCGATCGATTTATTTATGCACAGTCCCTATTCGTACTTTTTGAGCATTTCTTCGCAACGTTCGACGCGCGTAGGGCGTATTACGGTCACTGCGCCATCCCCTTCCATAGAGAAGGCATACATGTACTCGATAAAAACGTTTTCTTTTTGCAAAAAGTCCAACAATTTGGAAAGGCTTCCCGGGGTGTTGGGGGTTTTGGCCAAAACAACGTCTGTCTTTCTTACAGAAAAGCCATTTTCTTTCAATATTGCACATGCTTTGTCAGGGTCGGTAAGGATCATCCGCAAAATACCGAACTCTGTAGTATCTGCAATGGTAAATGCCGAGATGTTGATCCCCGCTTCTCCCAGGATCTGCGTAACTTCGTTTAACCTACCTGATTTGTTTTCCAAAAAAACGGATACTTGTTTTGTTATCATGGCGTTTAGATTTTACGGTTATCTATTACTCTTTTGGCTTTTCCGGCGGTACGTTCGATGGTTTTTGGCTCTACCAGTTTTATGTTTACGGAAATGCCCAATACATCGTGGATCCGGTGTGCTATTTTTTTGCGCAATGCCTCCATCTGCCTTATTTCGTCGGAGAAGAACTGTTCTTGGACTTCGACCATGACGTTCAGTATGTCCAGGTTGTTTTCGCGATCGACTATTATCAGGTAATGAGGTTCCGTTTCGCTCATTTCGAGCAATACGCTTTCTATCTGAGACGGGAACACGTTCACGCCGCGGATGATCAGCATGTCGTCCGAGCGCCCTTTGCATTTTTCCATGCGTACCAAGGTACGCCCGCACTCGCACTTGTCGTAAATCAAACGGGTAAGGTCGCGGGTACGGTAGCGCAACATTGGGATGCCTTCTTTGGTGATGGTGGTGAACACCAACTCGCCGACTTCGCCCGGAGGCAATGGCTGCAATGTTTCCGGATCTATTATTTCGGGGATGAAATGATCTTCGTTAACGTGCATCCCGCACTGGTATTCGCAATCGCAGGAAACCCCTGGCCCTATTATTTCGGTAAGCCCGTATATGTCAATAGCTTTCAGCCCAAGTTTCTTTTCGATCTCTTTGCGCATGTTTTCTGTCCATGGCTCTGCGCCAAAAATACCTATACGCAAGTTCAAATCTTCTTTTTTGATCCCGGCATCTTCTATTGCCTCTGCCAGATACAAAGCATAGGAAGGGGTACAGGCAAGCACTGAGGTCTGGAAATCCTGCATCAACTGGATTTGTTTAGCAGTGTTCCCGCCAGAAATAGGGATAACTGTTGCCCCCAGGTTCTCGCAACCATAATGCAGGCCCAAGCCGCCGGTAAACAAGCCATAACCGTAAGCAACCTGCACCATGTCGTGGGGACCGACCCCTGCCATGCCCAAACAACGGCTTATAACTTCCGACCAAGTGTTTAGGTCTTTTCTTGTATATCCCATTACAATTGGTTTCCCGGTGGTCCCAGACGAGGCATGGAGCCTTACTATTTCGCTCATCGGCTTGGCAAACAGCCCGAAAGGATAAAAGTCGCGCAAATCTGTTTTTACCGTAAACGGCAATTTATGTAAATCGTCAACACTTTTAATATCGGCAGGGGTCAGGTCCATCTCCTGCATTTTACCCCTGTATGCCTGCACATTGTGGTACACCCGCTGTACCGTTTCCACCAATCTCTCTGATTGGATTTCCCTAATCTCGTCACGACTGGCGCATTCGATCTTTTCGTTCCAAATCATCTAATTATATTTTTTGTTTATTTCTTTTTCTATTAAACCATCATATCTACAACTAGCTCAAACAATGGTTTTACAGAGTCATATTAATATATCCCAATCAGAATCCTGCCTCTCGTCCTTTTGTCTTCATTTTTCAAAATTAATGAAAAGTTGTGATACTAAGTATTGCCCCAGTCACTTCCCATAAACTACTTTGTCCTCCAAAATTGTAACATTGTTTATCTCCAATCGGCGTTTTGCCTCCAATACATCGGGCACTTCGAGCAGCAAAACCGCCATGTCGGGTTTCGAAATCAACCGGGTATAAGCATTTTCTATGTGTATCCCCGATCTCCCGATTTTGATAAGCAGCTCGTCTAAAGCGCCTGTCTCGTCTTTCATTTCCAGGGCTATGACCTCCTGCATGTCAACAGAATTGCCGTTTTCTGCAAGCAAGCGGTAAGCCTTTTCCGGCCTATCGACTAAAAGGTTAAGCACGCCCCAACCATGCGCCATCCCGTTCAGCTTCAACGAGCGGATATTTATCCCCTCCCTCCTGAGCAATGCGGTCACTTTCTCAAAATGGCTTATTTTGTTTTCAAGAAAAACCGATAGTTCAAATGCCATATCTTAGATTATTAGACTGTTAGACTTTAGACCATGAGACTTTAGAGTTAAAAAACCGAAAGACTTCCAAATTTACATTTTAATCATTTTAATTGCATAACGGATCCCTAATTTTTTAACGTCCATCTTTGCCATCAGGTCAAAGGCGAAAAGCCGAACAGCTACTTAATGCCATTGTAGCACTTCCCAAGGTGTTCTCCCGAAATCTTCTTTGTAAACAACGAAACGGTCACCAAAACTACAACAGAAATTGGCAATGCTATCATTATCGGGTCGATTACCATCCACGGGAATTTTGTGGCCAAGCTGGGAGTGCCGAATATTGCCTGGCAAAAACCGAGAGGTTCGGATTCTTTCAGGTGCATAAAGCCAAGTGCAAACACGCTGGACAAAAGCCCGGACAAGATGCTCCATACAACTGCGGTTTTTGTTACGCCTTTCCAATACAATGCGGCAAAATATGAAGGCAGGAAGGTAGCTGCGCAAATGCCGAAGAAAATGGCAGTGCCCCTGGCAACAATGCTGCCCGGCAATTCATAGCCAATAATTATGCTGATGATAATTGCAACAACGATGCATATTTTCGACACCATCACCGAATTGAATTTCTTTCGGGGAAAGATATTTTCGATAAAATCGCGCCCCAACGATGTCCCCATTGCATGGAACTGTGAACTCAGCGTTGACATTCCCGCCGACAACAAGGCAAGCATAAACAGGTAAACAAACCATTCGGGCATGGCCTGGTTTATGTATTCCGGGATTATCAGATCGACATTGCCTTTGGCAACCTGTATTGCCAACTGCCCCGTTTCGTTATAGAAATAAATATTTGTGAGTGCGCCTACTGTAAAAATAAAACCTGTTGCCACAAAAATGAACACGCCACCTATCAACACGGCACGGTTCAGCTCCTGGTTGCTCTTCACGGTCATGAAACGCACCACCAATTGCGGTTGCGCCAAAACGCCAATGCCCACGCCAAGGACTATGTTGGTGGTAAGCACCCACCACCATGCCGAATTGAACTTGGGGAAAACGGTCCACCCTTCGTGCCCTTTTGCCTGCAAGCTTTCCGGAACTAGGTTTGCCATGTTCGAAAGTGCTTCGTGGGCGGCATTTACCCCTCCAAGTTTTACGTAAGTCACGATCAACAGGAAAAACAGGCTCAGGAACATAATGGTACCTTGCAGGGCATCGGTGTACATGACTCCTTTTAAGCCCCCCGCAATTACGTAAGCTGCAATTATTATTGAAAAAAAAGTAAGTGCCAACGAAAAGTCTATCTCAAAGATACTTTCTATAAACCGTGCGCCGCCGATAAGCACCACTGCTGCATAAAGCGGCATGGATATGAAGATTATCGCACCGCTCACAAGCTGTATTTTCTTTGACTGGAAACGGTTGCCCAAAAATTCGGGGAAAGTGTGGGCATCGAGGTTGTGCCCCATTTTACGGGTCTTCCTCCCAAAAAACACAAAAGCAATAAATACCCCTACGATAATGTTCAATACTGTCAACCAGATAAGACCCATCCCATAGACCCCGGAGATGCCGCCAAAGCCTATGATTGCCGATGTCGATATAAAAGTTGCGCCATACGACATTGCCATCACAAATGGGTGTATTTCCCTTCCTGCCAGCAAATAGTCTTTTGCCGACTTGGTTTGGCTGTAGCCCCGGTAACCGAGGTAAGCAATAACAAGCAGGTAGGCAACAACTACCAACCCTAAAGTAAATGTGTTCATGGCTAAATTATTTTATCCCCTTGTAGCATTTCCCAAGGTGTTCTACTGAAATTTTTTGTGTAAACAACGAAACAATTACCAAAACGGCAACCGAAATAGGCAAGGCTATCATTATCGGGTCGATTATCATCCACGGGAATTTTGAGGCAATGCTGGGCGTGCCGAATATTGCCTGGCAAATGCCCAGTGGTTCCGATTCTTTCAGGTGCATAAAACCAAGGGCAAACGCACTGGACAAAAGCCCTGCCAGTATGCTCCAAACAACCGCCGTTTTTGTTACTCCTTTCCAATACAATGCGGCAAAATACGAAGGAAGGAAGGTTGCGGCGCAAATACCGAAGAAAATGGCAGTCCCCCTGGCAACAATGCTGCCGGGAAGTTTGTAGCCGATAATTATGCTGATGACAATGCCAACGATAATGCATATTTTAGATACCATTACCGAGTTGAATTTCTTGTGCGGAAATATATTTTCGATAAAATCGCGCCCCAACGATGTGCCCATCGCATGGAATTGAGAACTCAGTGTTGACATTCCAGCCGACAGCAATGCCAGCATAAACAAATAAACAAACCACTCTGGCATAGCATGGTTGATGTATTCAGGGATAATCAAATCAACGTTCCCTTTTGCAAACTGGATTGCCAACTGCCCCGATTCGTTGTAAAAATAAACATTGGTAAGCGCGCCTACCGTATAAATGAAACCGGTAACCACAAAAATGAATATCCCACCAATCAACACCGCACGGTTAAGTTCGCGGTTGCTTTTCACTGTCATAAAACGCACCACCAGCTGAGGCTGTGCCAAAACGCCAATCCCAACGCCAAGGAAAATGTTTGTGGTAATTACCCACCACCATGCCGAATTAAATTTTGGGAAAGCGGTCCACCCCTCGTGGCCTTTTGCCTGCAAGCTTTCAGGCACTAAGCCTGCCATGTTGGTAAGTGCTTCGTGTGCGGCATTTACGCCCCCCAGCTTTATGTAGGTTACAATCAGCAGGAAGAACATGCTCAAAAACATGACAGAGCCTTGGAGGGCATCGGTGTACATAACGCCTTTCAAGCCCCCTGCAATAACATAGGCAGCTATTATTATCGAAAAGAAGGTCAGAGCCAAAGAAAAATCGATGTCAAAGATACTTTCGATAAACCGTGCGCCGCCAATAAGCACCACTGCTGCATAAAGCGGCATGGATATGAAAATTATCGCACCGCTGATAAGCTGTATTTTTTTTGACTGGAAACGGTTGCCCAAAAATTCGGGGAAAGTATGGGCATCGAGGTTATGCCCCATTTTGCGGGTAACGCGCCCGAAAAATATGAAAGCAATAAATACCCCAATTATAATGTTCAGTGCGGTCAGCCATATAAGCCCGGCTCCATAAACCCCGGCAATGCCGCCAAAGCCAATGATTGCCGATGTTGATATGAAAGTGGCTCCATACGACATTGCCATCACAAAGGGGTGTATTTCCCTCCCTGCCAGCAAATAGTCTTTTGCGGTTTTGGTCTGGCTGTAGCCCCGGTATCCGAGGTAAGCGATAACAAGCAGATAGACGACAACTATCAACCCTAAAGTAAATGTATTCATAGCTGACTGTTTTAAATGTCGTCTTTAAGTTGTTCGTCTTTGGCTTCCCAGTCCAAATCTTTCTGGATTTCTTCAGAACTGGTTTCCATGCCTTTGTTCCAATATATCACTCCGTAAACAACACAGGCCACAAGCCCTATGACCGACAAAAGGTAACCGAGGATTATCCCGGGATCGTTTATTCCAAGCATAATAGTTAAGTTTTAAAGGTTTCCATATACTTTTTCGTCTGGCAGTATAGAAATGCCATTTTCATCAAGTTTCTTCACCGAGTCCCCATAATCCGGGACATCAAGGATGAGGATGGCAAAATTGTTGCCTTTGATGTTCCTCCCATAAGCATTGTTGAAATTGACACCTACGGCAGAAATTTTAACCAGAAGGTCGTTAAGCCCGCCTGCCTCGTCAACCATTTCAAGGGCAATAACATTTCGCAACGCAACCGACACGCCTTCTTCGGAAAGTACGGCATAAGCCTTTTCCGGGTCGTGCACTATCATTTTCAATATCCCCCAACCGTTGGCAGTATCGTTAACCGACATTGTGAGGATGTTTATGCAGTTCATTTTCAAGATCCGGGTGACCTTTTCAAAATGACCGACTTTGTTTTCCAAAAAAATCGAAACTTCTTTTGCCATGTTACTTTTATTTATAACAGTTCGGTATTTTTTGTTTATAACTATAGGTTACAAGTTATTTCTAGTTACAGGTTACAAGGTGCAGGTTGCATGCTAATGTGCCTTAATTCACTATCAGCAAGCACTTTGTAATCAACACAATATCCATAATAATAAATTTTTCAACGTTTATAATAAAAAACTTACCCTGCGGCCGGGGCAAAGGTTTTGTTTCCAAAAACAGGTACATCGCCGGCCTGTGGACATGCCTTCATTTATGTCCCCGGCATGAATACCGGAGCTATTATTATTGAACCCATTCCAGGGTTCTTCCCTTAACAAAATACGAACCCTCAATAGCCCTGGGTTTATCCCGGGGTAATCGATGTTATTTATGACTTAACCCTTTTGTCGGCAACACGTATTGCTTTCCCTTCCGATTTTGGGATTGCCCCATGTTCTACCAGTTTCACGATAGGTTTTGTAAGCACCTCGTCGCGTATTTTTGCCGTAATTTGTTTTGTGAGCGAGTCCAGCCTCCTGATGTCTCCCTGGAACCAGTCTTTTTTAACTTCCACCTCCACAATCATTTCGTCTATGCCGTTTATGGTGTCAAGCGTTATCATGTAATCGGAGCCTACTTCTGGTATTTTCAACAATACCCCTTCCACCTGCATCGGGAAAACGTTGCAGCCTTTTATGATGAACATGTCGTCTGAACGTCCTGTTATGCGATCCAGCCGGCGGTGAGTCCTGCCGCATTCACAGACTCCCGGGATGATGCGGGTAATGTCGCGGGTACGGTAACGTATCAGCGGCATGGCTTCACGGTCGAGGGTGGTCATTACCAGCTCTCCGTACTCGCCATCGGGGACGGGCTGCAGTGTGTCGGGATCGATGATCTCTGCCACATAAGCGTCTTCCCAAACATGAAGCCCGTTTTGGTATTCGCATTCAAAAGCCACGCCCGGACCGTTCATTTCCGACAAACCAAACGAGTTGAACGCACGTACCCCGTACATTTCTTCAATCCGCTTGCGCTGTTCATCGGTATGGGGTTCGGCCCCAATAACCAAAATTTTCAACTGGGTATCTTTCTTTGGATCCAATCCCTCAGACTCAAAAACTTCGTACAAACGCCCCAGATAACTGGGTATTGCATGTGCGGCAGTTGTGCCATAGTCGCGCATCAATTTAATCTGGCGAAGGCTATTGCCAGCCCCGGCAGGGATGCTCAAAGCCCCAAGCCGTTCAATGCCGTACTGGAAGCCCAGCCCTCCCGTAAAAAGCCCGTAGCCACAAATATTCTGGAACACATCGGTGTCGCGCACCCCGGCACAAAACAACGATCTGGCCAAAAGGTTTGCCCACGAAGCAATGTCGTGGCGGTTGTGGAAAATAACAGTTGGGTTGCCAGTCGTCCCGCTTGAACTGTGCAAACGTATTATCTCCTTTTGGGGGAGCGTCAAAAAACCATAAGGGAAATTTTCCCTCAAGTCCTGTTTTGTGGTAAACGGCAAGTCTTTTATCTGGGATATGTCTTTAACACATCCGTCTTTAATGCCCAACTCTTTAAATTGTTTACCGTAATATGGCGAACGGGCAGCATGTGCCAATGTTTTGTTTAACCGCTCTGCCTGTAATTTTTGCAAATCGTAACGAGAACATGTCTCGAATTGTCCTTCCCAATAAATCATACTCCAATTATCCTATATTTTTTAGCGACCCCTAAAATAGGGATGCTTTTGTCTTAAGCCTAAAAGAAATAGAAAAGGGTTACCAGTCCCCTAAAATTGGTCACTTCTTCGGCATCTTTCACTTTCCCTTTGTCGTTGTCGTCTATTGTACCGTATGCAGCGGTTGTGATTTCCGGTTCAAAACCCAGCATGAAATTTTTGTATTTATACACCAACTGGGGGGCGATACGGTATGCGTAGGCAACATCGGCCCCACGTGCATAATAAGTGCCAGTGGTGTTGTCGCTTGTGCCCATATTTTTCATATAACCGGCGAAAAGGCCTACTTTCCATTTTGCACCGTATGTGAAATTTACAAAATTGTAACAGTGGTTAGTGGGCGTATATGTTTCTGCACCTGTTTCGCTGTTTACCGATGCAACGGCATAACCTCCCGGCAACAAGCTCTCCGACACGTTCTGCCCATACATTGATTTTGCCTTGAACTGAAATTTGCCTTTTGTGTATTTCACATAAGCCAATGCGGCAGAGGACGACAATTTTTCGTTGGTTATGTAAACACTGCCGTCAGAGCCGGTTGTAGTTTCCCTGGGCTGAATGGTTTTCCAGTCGTAGCCTGCGCCAACAACCCAGTTTTCGTTATAATACTGGAATTGCAAATGTAAATTGGGGATAATTGCATTGCGCTGGTATGCGGCACTTTTCCCATCGGGCCCCATGCTTACGTATTTGGTTTGGTACACTGCGGCGGCAATTACATCGAAGTTTCCGCTCAAGTGGTGGGTAAACCTCAACTGCGGGCTGCGGTTAAACACCTGGAACGGGACTCCCGTGTTCAGGTTCAGCACACTGGGGAACACTTTCTCGATAAAAGTAGGGTGCCAAGTACGCCCAAAAAGAATTTGTGTTTTTGGCCAGTTAATGGAAGTGTAGCCGTGCCTGAAACGCAAACTGTTGGTAGCGGATCCGCCCGAAAAATCGACTTCTATGTAACCGACAATTTTAGCTTCCCCTATTTGAAGCCCTGTGATACGGGTAGCGAAACGCGTGGTTATGTTCAACATCCGCGCACTTCCTTTGGCATTTATGTCCTCTCCGTTGGCATCGTATGATGGGGCAGACGGCCAAAGTGTATAAAGCCCGTCAACAGCTTCAACGTTTTTGCGTGTGTCAAACATGAAATCATTTTTAAGGAAACCGCTAAAACTGATGTTTAAATCTTTCTCGGTCAAAACGCCTTGGGAAAAGGCTGTAAAAGTAGCAAATACCAAAAATGACAATATAATTTTCTTCATCTTTAGAGTAATTAGTTTTAAAGTTTTGGTTTTTAGTTCTTTTCAATGATATTCCCTTCAAAAAAAATGAAGTGGCAATGCCATTCAAATGCTAAATATCAATCAACATTTGGCGAATGTATAAAATTAAAGGAACAGGCACAAGAAAAATTATGATTTATAAAAAAAAGACCGTTAATTGTTTCGATTTCAAACCGGTGTTTGTTTGAAGAGACAATTGTTTCCCTGTTTATGCAAGGCGATCGAGAGAACTAAAAAAACGGAAAGGACTGCAAGACCGCACCTGCTGGGGGTAAATTATTTTTTAAACAATACCTTATCAGAAGCGTAAAGAGTTTTTTGACAAACAATTTGTTAGGTGGGATAAATCATCCATCCCTATTCCAATAATGACAGATTATACTTAAAGTTCCTTGAAAGATTTAAATCTTATTTGGAAGGAGCTTGGTTTGATTTCGCCCAATAACCTTCATGAGCAGATAATTTACCCGGTTGCTACCACTTTGTTTATGCCACATGCGGACGATTTTTCATTCACAACAAAAAAGGCTGCACCTAACAGAGGTGCAGCCCTTTATATTTTTATCAAAAAATAATTGTCAGAATTTCAAATCAACCCCAATTGCCAACACATATCCTTTGTCAGTTACATTTACAGGGATGCCCCCGCTTAAAGAATTGATCGTTTTGTCTTTCCAGAAAGTACGGCCAAGCCCCAAGTCGATCTGTATTTTGTCGGTAATATCGTAGCCTGCGCCAAGGCCTATGTTTAAGTTGTTGTATTTCAACGCTTCGTAAAGACCGAGTTTCGTGTAGTAAAGTTCCATGTTGTCGTACATAAAACGGGTGTAGCTGCATCCTGCGCTCACCTCAAGTTTTTGGTTCAACTCATAATTGAAGCCAAGGTTTGCCGTATAACAATTGCCTGCCACGTCCGAAGCATCTACGTTGTCGGTAATCTCGCCCCAGTCTGCGCCTTTTTGGAAATAGTAATTGAAATCTGCCTCGGCTGTCAATTTATTTGTCAGTTCATACGACACGCCTGTGTAAAGGACGGCGGGCAAGTCCCTGTTGCTTTTTGTTCCGTCAGGTTCTAATTGATAATTCCCTTTGTTGTCTTTTGCCTCAAATTCCAACTTGACTTTTGTTTCGTAGTGCACGGCAATGTTCAGTTTGTCGCACGGTTTATAGTCAACACCAATGATTCCCCCCAATCCGGTTGCGTTGGTTTTATAATCCACGTTATACACAACTTGTGTGTAATCAAGGGCAGCTTCGGTATGGTTTATACCTTTAACAAACCTGCCACCCAGCGAAAAAGAGAAAGCATCGCTCAATTTGTACGAAAAATTAAGGGGGACGGTAAGGTAATAAGAAGAAGCTTCCAACGATTGTGCGGTAACTTGGTTTGCCGGGGACATGGCCAATGCAAGCAGTGTCGTATTTATAGAGCCGTCAGGATAATTGACGCTTGCTCCGCCCCCGGAAATATAAATACCGCTCGAAATTGAAAAATTGTTCTTTTTGTATGCGGCATAAAACATTGGCAAGAATGGATCTATTCCATCCTGTTCGTAAGACACATCGCCAAGCCCAATGTTAAAGCTGTGTTGCGGGTGGCGGAACAAAGTTTGGTTGCTCAGGCTAAAATATAGCCCGTCGTCCAACATCGCCAACCCTGCCGGGTTGTAATTAACCATATCGGCACTTCCGTCAAGAGCCGCATTCCTTACGTTTGAACGTATCCATTTCGCGCTCATGTTAGCAAGGTTGTCCATTTGGGCATTAGCGTTTATTGCCAAGGCAAATACCAGCCCAATAACAAAATATATCCTTTTCATTGATAATGTTTTTAATTATTTGTTTTCCAAGGCAAATTCCCTGCCTGCCCTGAAAGCTTTTATGTTGATGTCAACAATGTTTTCGCCTTTGCTGGCAAAAATATCTTTAATCCCTTCTTCTATTTTTTCGGGCGAAATTTGGATGAAAGGTGTTGCCGCGCCCAACATCACAACGTTAGAAGCCCTTTTGTTGCCTATTTCCCCGGCAATTTTGTCGGCATCTATTGCAACAAAACGGGGTTGTTTTTTCACTTCGCCCAAAATTTCGTCCTCGTCCGGATAATTGGATATGTTTTTAAACGGGGTGGTATTGGTTACCACATAGCCCTCTTTTGAAAGGAAAGGCAAATAACGCAACGACTCCATTGGTTCAACAGACAAGATAATGTCTGCGCCGCCTTGCGGTATCAGGTCCGAAGCAATAGCTTCATCGGAAATCCTGAGGTGGGAGACCACTGCCCCCCCGCGTTGGCTCATGCCGTGGGTTTCTGCTTGTTTGAGGAATAGGTTTTCTTTCAAAGCCGCATCGCCCAAAATAGAGGCAATTGACAATATCCCTTGTCCGCCAACCCCGGCTAATATAATATCGGTTTTCATTTTTTTGTTTTTTATTTCATAAAGGGCAAATATCCAATTGCCCAATTAAATGTTATCATCATTAAAGGCTATTCGGCTCCTTTTGCTTTTTTCTCCATCCTGCGCCTTTTTGCGGCAGCCTGTATGCACTCGCGCCTGTAAACAACTACGGAAACCCCGTTGTAGGCTATTTCTTCCCTCAGGATCTGTTCCATTTCGTCATGGTATTTTTTCAGCGGGATTGCAACACGTATATGTTCAGGTTTTACGCCAACACCTTGGCAAATAGATTCGATTTTCCCCAATGCTGACGAATCCTGCCCACCTGTCATTGAAACCGATTCGTTGTCTGATATTACCAACACGATATTTGCACCATCGTTAACAGCGTCCAACAAGCCTGTAATTCCCGAATGGGTAAATGTTGAATCGCCAATAACCGCCACCGCAGGTATAAGCCCTGCATCCGACGCGCCTTTTGCCATGGTCACGGAAGCTCCCATGTCAACACACGAATAGATTGATTTGTATGGGGGGAGCGCACCGAGCGTATAACAACCAATGTCAGAAAAAACCCTTCCTTTTGAATAGTCTGCCATCACTTTGTTTATTGTAGAGTACATGTCTTGGTGGCTACAGCCCTGACATAAGGCAGGAGGCCTGTTGACCACAATGGCAGGCACGTCTGCCCCGGTTTTCACTTCAATGCCCAAGGCTTTGGCCACTAGGTCGGCATTGAGTTCGCCGTCGCGCGGCAAAATCCCGCTTAAACGCCCCGTGACCCGTATGTCTTTCTTGAAAATACCTTTTACCAGCTCTTCAACAACGGGATAGCCTTCTTCCAAAACCAAAACTTCTTCGCAGTTGTCTTCAAGCTCTTGCAACATGTCCAATGGCAACGGATATTGAGAAAGCTTCATTACCGAATATGGGCATTCGCTGTCTTTATAATTTTCCATCAGGTAATTATATGCAATGCCACAGGCAATGATGCCCAAACTTTTTTCAGATCCTTTTTTTAATGAATTGTATGTTGATTCAGATGCATTTTTTTCGAACATCTCCTGTTTTTCGAGCAAGCCTTTGTAACGCCTGCGCGCAATAGCCGGGAGCAGTACGAACTGCGTAGGGTCTTCGGGCAACGACACCGGGTTTTGTGCCAGTTCGCTTTTTCTAGCAACCCCGGCACGCGAGTGTGCCAGGCGCGTGGTAATGCGCAACATCACGGGCGAGCCCATTTTTTCCGATAGCCCAAGCCCTTCCCTTACCATGTCGTAAGCTTCTTGCTGGTTCGACGGTTCAAGGACGGGTATCATCGCAAACTTTGCATAGAACCTTGAGTCTTGTTCGTTTTGCGACGAGTGCATCGACGGGTCATCGGCAACCACCACCACAAGCCCGCCGTTTATTCCCGTAATCGCGGAATTGACAAAGGCATCGGCCGCAACGTTAAGCCCGACGTGTTTCATGCAAACAATTGAGCGTTTTCCCGCATACGACATGCCCAAGGCAGCTTCGTAAGCAGTTTTTTCGTTTGCCGACCATTTGCTGCGAATCCCTTTTTCTTTTGCCAATTCGCTTCCCTGTATAAATTCGGTGATTTCGGTGGAGGGAGTGCCGGGGTAGGCATAAACGCCGGAAATCCCCCCGTCTATGGCGCCTTGGCCTATTGCCTCGACCCCTAAAAACAGATTATTTTGCATATTGATTTATTTTTCAAAAACAACAAAAATATTAAAATAGGGGCAAAATAGGCACTTGCCGATTAATTTCTTTGCATTCTTAGTAAAGAATCACGCAACCTGTAAGTTGCTTTTATAGTCTCTAAAAAGTTTATATTATTGGGAATGACACATTAAACAAAAAATCCTTTATTGGTAAAATTTGCCTTGCGAGCTGATAAATAAGGAAATACCTACACTGCTCTTGTTCATTTCCCAATCCTCACCCGTGCATCAACTGCCAAAATTTCATTTTCATTGCCCAAGAGCGGGTTAATGTCTAGTTCCTTTATTTCGGTTGCAAAGCGCAGCAACCATGATAAACGTACAATAATATCAGCAAACCCAGGGATATTAACGCCCGGCTGTTTCCTATACCCCTTCAGTATCCTATACGATCTTAAGCTTTTAACCATTGAAAATGCCTCTTTCTCCGAAAGCGGTGCGAGTCCCGATGAAACATCTTTAAGTACCTCGACAAAAATGCCCCCCATCCCACATAAAACAATATGCCCGAAACCCTGTTCGTATTTCGCGCCCAAAAACAGCTCCTTGCCACTTGCCATTTGGGCTATCAAAACCCCTTCCGCCCCTTCTTTTTCAATTAAATGGAAAAATTCTTTTTGCACTTCGCTTGTATTCCGCACATTTAATATTACGCCGCCAACATCGGTTTTATGCACAGGGCCAACCACTTTCATCACCAAGGGAAACCCAATTTCCAAAGCCGCCAAAACCGCCTCTGTCTCTGTTTTTACCACTATCTCCTTTACCCGTGGGAGGCCAATTTCATCGAATAACCGATGGATGACACATGGAGGTTGATAACCGTCATCGGCATGGTCTATTATTTCCCTGATTTTTCCAACATTCACGAACCCCGGCATATTAACTATTGCAGCAGGGCCCGGGGTGTTCATCACTTTCGTGAGCGCCCGCCCAAGCAACACTTCATCGGGAAAGTTCACGTTCCCGTGCGAAAGGAAATGGGCAACGTCTTCTTTTACATTTATTAACGACGGCAAAATGGGGTAAATGGGTTTCCGGCAGCTTTCCATCCTTTTTGAAAGCAGATCGTAGACATCGTGGATTGGGAAAAGCCCTGGGCTGCCAAAAATTACGGCCATCCCGTCTACATCGAAATCGTTCTCGCAGGCATCGATAATCTCCCCCAACTGTTCAGCCGTCCCGGTGGCAAGAAAGTCTATCGGGTTTTCAACTGAAGATCCCGGGAAAAGTTTATCCCTCAAAGTTACTTTGGCAGGGGAATCTTCGATGCGAGGTATCTTCAGCCCGCCACTTTCCAGGGCATCGGTCAGCATAACGCCCGGGCCACCGGCATGGGTTATAATTGCAAGGTCTTTCCCTTTCAATTCTTTGCACATAAACACACAGGCAACAGTAGTCAACTCTTCGCGTCCATAGCACCGGACAATACCCGCTTTCCGGAACAGTGCCTCCACAGCGGCATCGGAACTTGTTAAAGCCCCGGTGTGCGATGATGCCGCCCGGCTCCCGGCAGATGAACTCCCCGCTTTTATTGCAGCAACCTTACACCCTTTGCTTATCAGAGATGAAGCATGGAACAACAATTTGTCGGGATTGTCTATATTCTCAATGTAAAGCAATTTTACTTTTGAACTTTTGCCTTCCTCATAATTCTCGTCTAGGTACTGGAGTACATCCTCTACACCTGTCTGGACACTGTTGCCCACAGAAAAGACATTGGCAAAGCGCAATCCTTTGGGTATACCCGATTCTATTATAAAAACAGCTGTTGCACCAGAGCCGGATATGAAGTCACATCCATCGGGGGTCAATTTTGGGACAGGACGTGTGAACGCACTGGCATGATTTGGGGTCATCACCCCAATACAATTCGGGCCAATAAGGCAACCATTGTGGCGGGTTATGACTTCTGCAATTTCCTGCTCCAGTTTTTTCCCCTCAGCACCAGTCTCCCCAAAGCCTGCCGAAACAATAATGAAAGATTTTGTGCCATTCTGCCCGGCCAAAACTTTAACTGTCTCCAAGCAATATTTTGCAGGTATGGCAAGTACGGCCAAATCAACCGAAGGCAATTCTCCTGCCGATGAAAAAGCAGGGATCCCCTGCACCTGCTTTTCCTTGGGGTTTACGGCATATATTTCACCTTCAAAACCAAAATCGATCAAATTTTTTATGATCTTCCCTCCCGGCTTTGATATATTATTCGAAGCCCCGATTATCGCGATACTCTTAGGGTTTAGCAATTGCTCGTTTATCATGCTTTTGATTTTTGCCTGGGTAAAATTAAAAATTTATCAACCAACCATAACTGATATTTTTCACATTGGTTTTACTACAAATTTATTAGTTTTGGGGGAAAAACGGATGCCTGGGAAAAAGGAACAAAAAATAGTTGTATTCTTATCGCTTACCCCTTCCGACAAAAATTTAATCCTGCACGGGGTAAAAATTGCATCGATTTTCAGTAAAGAGCTATGCCTTTGTTACAACTATCCCCAAAAACAAAAAAAGGACAAAAATAAATTCAAAGAAAAACTTGCCATATATACCCACCAAATAAAAAAAGAAATACCGGGGCTAAAGGTCTCGACCCTTCTATTTTCGGAATGCTGGAAAAACGTGCCAGCAATGTTAGCCGATGATTATGAAGCTGTTCTTATAATTGCCCCAAAATCAGGACTGAAAAAATACGCCAAAGCATTGGCTGAAAGCCCAAACCCGTTCCTCTTTGTTGAGGGGGAACATAAACCCACTACTGATTATAAAACAATGGTACTCCCTATCGACCTGCGCAAAGAAAACAGCGACAGTGCGCTGTGGGCTTCATATTTCGGGAGGTTCAACCATACCCAAATTGTAGTTGTTGCTGCCAACGATAAAAACCAAGAAAACAAGAAACAGGTTGCAAAAAATGTGATGCTGGCGAAAAAATTGTTTCAGAAATTCAACCTACAGCACAGGATTTTTAAAGGAGACAGGAACAGTTTGGGGATAGCAAGCGAAGCAACGGAGCTGGCCATGTCTACTAAACTTGACTTTATATGCATTCTAGGCAGCTCTGCCATTACCCCGCTCGATTTGATTGTAGGGCTGCCCGAAAAAAAGTTAATCCGGCGTTCAGGGGAGCTTCCGGTATTGGCCATCAACCCGCGCAAAGACAATTATATACTATGCGACTGAACTGCCCGCAGGCACAGAAAAAATATTTAACGTTTCCTGCTTTTTACTCCATGTTATACTACGATTTATTACTTTCGTCCCCAAATCAATAAATAATGAAAAAAACAATCTTCCTATTTTTTATTTCAATTGCGTTTATCGGCAAATCGCAAAACTTTGAATACAAGGCAATATTCGAAGGCATTGGGGACAACCGCGAATATTCCAACAGCAACAAAGCAGAATCTCAAAGTATATTGGGCAGCCGTGGCGCTTTTGAAATAGGTGTGGAGAAAGACGGGCACCTAATTAGTGGCGGGTTCAGCCAACTGCTCGAATTTGGCAGCGATTTGGATGCACAAAAGCCCAAGCTCACATTGTATTATAAATATTCCGACAACCAAAAAGATTTCCTGTTTGGGGCTTTCCCGCGAAGGGGAAGGATTGATTTCCCCCTGGCCATGCTCACAGATACCCTTTTATATTACCGCCCCAACATTGAAGGTTTGTTTGGGGAGATCCGCTGGGAATGGGGGCACGAGAATGGTTTTGTTGACTGGGTAAGCCGCCAGACCGATGAAAAACGTGAAAATTTTATGGCGGGCTTTTCTGGCGAGATATCCCACAAAAACCTTTTCCTCGAAAATTACCTGCTTATGTTCCATGATGCCGGCACTGCTGTAATAATAGAAGGCGACCACGTAAAAGATTACCTTGGTTATGCTTTTCAGGCAGGGATAAGGACTGGCAAAAACTCCGTTTTCAGCGGATATGCCAAGGCGGGCATTTTGGGTTCTTCGTACCGTGAACGAAGCGTTACCGATGGGTTTGAAAATGCTGTCAGCTTTTTCGCAGAAGCCAAAGCAAGGTATAAAAACCTGGGGGTCAAGTCGGTATTAAGCTCCGGCGATGGGCATAAATTTAAACTAGGAGACCTTTTCTACCGCGCAAACAACTACTGGCGTACCGATGCAATTTGGTATTTCATAAACCATAAAAGGGTAAAAGGGACCTTTAACTTATCTTTTCATTGGGTAGACTGGGAAAACCTGGACCAGCAGCAACAACTTTCAATAGTATATGTGTTTGGAAAATAAAAAAACAGTTTTTCCTGCCGAATGGGAAAAACAATCGTTCTTGCAACTCACGTTCCCTCATAAAAACAGCGACTGGGAATATTTGCTGGACAAGGTTTCGGCCTGTTTTGTTGAAATAATACAAGCCGCCACCCGCTTCCAGGATGTGCTGGTGGTCTGCGATGATGTGCCCCGGGTAAAAAAAACCTTAAAAAATAAGGGGGGCATATACTTTGTTCAGGCAGAATCGAACGATACATGGAACAGGGACCACGGAGGGATTACCATATTCGAAAATGGGGAAGCTGCCATCCACAACTATACATTCAATGGCTGGGGGGAAAAATTTGAGGCCGGGCTTGATAACCAAATCACAAAAAAATTATACGAAAAGGGGGTTTTCCTAAATACCAAATTAAAAAACTTTGATTTTGTATTGGAAGGAGGCTCGGTTGAAAGCGATGGGGAAGGCACAATCCTTACCACCTCTGAATGCCTGCTTTCAAAAAAAAGGAACGGACAATATACCAAAGGAGAAATAGAGGGGATACTGAAACAAAACCTTGGGGCCATGAAGGTACTGTGGCTAAACCACGGTTACCTTGCAGGAGACGACACCGATTCGCACATCGACACACTGGCGCGGTTTTGCACCCCAAGCACGATAGCTTATGTTGGCTGTAATAATCAGGACGATGAACATTTTGGGGAATTGCAGCAGATGAAAAACGAGCTAAAGCTGTTTACCCAACCCAATGGCAAGCCATACAAGCTGGTTGAACTGCCAATGCCAACGCCCTGTTACGACAAAGAGGGCAACCGGCTACCTGCAACATATGCCAACTTTGCCATAATCAACGGGGCTGTTTTGGCCCCGACATATGGCGTTCCTGAGGATAAAATTGCAATTAAAATTATATCTGAATGTTTTCCCAAAAGAAAAATAATTCCCGTAAATTGCAGGATATTGATTGAACAACACGGTTCGCTGCATTGCGTAACCATGCAATATCCCGAAGCGGTAAAATTAAACTTTACGATTCTTGAGAAATGAAAAACATTAAAGCCGGGCTGGTGCAACAAAAATGCTCGGGCAACAAGAAAGACAATATTGCCAAAAGTATTGATGGGATAAAGGGCTGTGCTTTGCTGGGCGCAGAACTGGTCGTACTGCAAGAACTGCACAGCAGCCTGTATTTTTGCCAGGCTGAAGACACAGAAATGTTTGATCTTGCAGAAACTATCCCCGGGCCAGCAACAGAAACATTCTCCAGGGCGGCAAAAGAAAACGGCATTGTTTTGGTTACTTCTCTTTTTGAAAAACGGGCCGCCGGCTTGTACCACAACACTGCGGTAGTTTTCGAAAAAGACGGTTCTATTGCCGGCAAATACCGTAAAATGCACATTCCCGACGATCCTTCGTATTACGAAAAATTCTATTTCACACCCGGCGACCTAGGCTTTAAGCCCGTAAAAACATCGGTGGGGGATTTGGGGGTATTGGTTTGCTGGGACCAGTGGTTCCCCGAAGCAGCTCGCTTGATGGCACTGGCAGGCGCAGAAATATTGATATATCCTACCGCAATTGGCTGGGACACACCTGACACGCAGGAAGAAAAAGACCGGCAACTTGAAGCATGGATGATATCGCAACGCGGACATGCAGTGGCCAACGGGCTGCCGGTAATAAGCGTTAACCGGACAGGATATGAAGCCGATCGCACGGGCATAGGAAACGGGATAAACTTTTGGGGCAACTCTTTTGTTGCAGGCCCTCAGGGAGAAATTATCCATCGGCTTTCATCAGAAAAAGAACAAACGGAGGTAGTTGAGATAGATCTGTCGCGCACAGAGCAGGTCCGGAAAATATGGCCTTTCCTGCGCGATCGCCGTATTGACAGCTATCACGAAATTTTAAAACTATACCGATATTGACCATGGACTACGAAGAAAACCAAAGGCCTGTGGAGAACCTCCCTGTTTTCCAAAAGGGAAAAGAAATTTACGAAGTTGTACACCGGATTTGCGAACTCATCCCTGACAACAACGAACACCTTCAGTTTGTGAAAGGCAATATGTTAAGCGATGCGGCACAACTTACAGTAAAGGTTGCAGGGGCCGAAGCTGGCGATCTTTACGACATCAGGATGGAAGGTGCTGCCATAATAAGGAAAGCTGCCCGCGACCTAAAGCTGTCAAACCACTCGCTGGAAATGTTTGGTTTTGAAGATGTCCAATATTTCGACATTGTCCGCGACCTTATTGAAGAATACCGTTTGCTTTTTATTGAATGGGTGGCAGGTTTCGATAAATGGAATTACATAAAAGACGACTGGGGGCTTTTTAACCCGCCGGGGGTAGGCCCGTTTGACAAAGACCCTGACGAGGACATACCTTTCAACCCAGATGATTTTTTGGCTGAATGACATAAATGTTTGGCAGGGAAGGGACGGTACAGGAATAAATTGGCCTATTTATGCGCAGGGGGTTTTGTTTTGAAACAGTTCCTAAATACTTTTATTTGTTCTTTACTGCTTTATCTATCAATGGCTTTTCTCCCGCATGTTTATCGTAAGCTTCAACAATATCGCGTACCAGTTTGTGGCGTACTATATCTTTTTTGTCGAAATGTATTGTTGAAATATTTTTTATGCCTTTTAGTATTTTCAGTGCCTGCACCAATCCCGAATTGCTTTTTTGCGGAAGGTCTATCTGTGTTACGTCCCCGGTAATTATAAATTTGGCATTTAGCCCCATTCTGGTCAAAAACATTTTTAGCTGGTTTACCGTTGTGTTCTGCGCCTCATCGAGTATAACGTAGGCATTGCTGAGTGTACGCCCGCGCATAAATGCCAGCGGTGCAATTTGTATGGTCCCGTCCTTCATGAATTCTTCAAGCTTTTTTGGGGGTATCATGTCTTGCAAAGCATCGTAAAGCGGTTGCAAATACGGGTCTATTTTATCTTTCAAGTCGCCGGGCAGGAACCCCAGGTTTTCACCCGCTTCAACTGCGGGACGGCTCAATATAATTTTACGTATCTCTTTGTTTTTAAGTGCTTTTACTGCAAGGGCTATAGCAGTGTAGGTTTTCCCCGTACCGGCAGGGCCAATGGCAAAAACAAGGTCGTTTTTCTCATTTGCTTCAAGTAATTTGCGCTGGTTGGGCGTGCGCGCCCGTACTGGCTTGCCGTTATTCCCAAAAACAATAATATCATGCTCGTTGACACCGTCCCCTTCAAACGAAGAAATACCAGAGCCAACCAATTCGAGAATAATTTCTTCAGTTAAGACATTGTATTGAGTAAAATGATCGAGCAATAGAACTAATTTATTCTCAAAAGCCGTTATTTCTGTTTTTTCGCCCTGTACAATAAGCGTGTGCCCGCGTGAGGTAATGTTTATTTTAGGGAAGAGCCTTTTTAATAAATCAAATTTTGAATTGTTGACCCCAAAAAACCCGAGAAGGTCGATCCCATCCAGTAATATATGTTTGTCCAAGTGTACTTTTTAATATTATCTGCCTCAAAATTACAAAAAACTTTGGAAAAATTGGTTTGTTATCTTTTGGAACGGGTCCCAAATATTATTATATCCTGGCATTATTTTATGATGATCGGTAAAACGATCCGTTTCCGGTTAAATATCCCCATATTTAAAGCCGATAAGCAATTTGCCCATATCAAATACACAAAAAACAAAAAGTTCAATATTAAAAGGACATTTTTATGCTATGGAAAAAAAACTGAAAGCTTTTAAGGAATTACTGGACATAATGGACGAGTTGCGGGAAAAATGCCCGTGGGACAGGAAGCAAACATTCGGATCTCTTCGTAAAAATACGATAGAAGAAACTTACGAGCTTGCCGATGCAATTTTAAAAAACGATTTACAGGAAATAAAAAAGGAACTTGGCGATTTAATGCTGCACATTGTTTTTTATGCCAAGATTGGTTCCGAAAAAGGAGCTTTCGACATAGGCGACGTGCTTGAAAACATCAATAAAAAACTGGTTTTCCGCCACCCTCATGTTTTTGGCACAGTTGATGTTGATGGCTCGGCCCGGAAAGTTGAAGAAAACTGGGAGGCTCTCAAATTAAAAGAAAAAGGGGGGAACAGACGGGTTTTGGAAGGGGTACCTACATCGTTGCCGGCACTGGTAAAGGCCAACCGAATCCAGGAAAAAGCCAGTGGCGTGGGGTTCGACTGGGAAGCCCGCGAGCAGGTTTGGGATAAAGTGAAAGAAGAAATCGGGGAATTGGACGATGAAATAAAAAATGATGCCAAAGACAAAGTAGAAGCTGAATTTGGCGACCTGTTTTTTGCAATGGTCAATGCAGCACGCCTATATGGCATTGACCCGGAAGCGGCACTGGAACGGACCAACCTTAAATTTATAAAACGTTTCAACTACCTCGAAAGCCAAACACTAGTAAAAGGCAAAAACCTGCACGACATGAAACTTGAGGAAATGGACAAATACTGGGAAGAAGCAAAAAAGCTGGAGCAGGAAGCCTAAACCAGATTGGGATATAAAATAATGATTAGTAAAATCTGCCACACCTTAACAGGGCATACAACACCCCCCCGTAAAACTATACACAATCTACCCCTGCCTGCAAAAGGCCCAAACCAGGTTCGGAAATCCCAAAATTATTTTGTATCATTGCCTCAGGGTTGTTTTGTCGTTGACACCCTAAAAACACTGATATTTCAGCTATTGACAGGGAACAAACTCCCTTTTTTAATAATTCAGGTTAAAAACAAACTGTCAGGGAAACCATGAAAAAAATTTTTTCCTTCCTTTTTTCAATGTCTTTTACAGGGATACTTGTGATAATATTTGCAATTGCAATTGCTTATGCCACATTTGTTGAAAACAGCTATGGTACAATAACCGCCAAAATTTTGATATACAATTCCAAGTGGTTCGAGATACTCTTATCGATACTTTGCTTTAACATTATCGGCAGTGCATTTAAATACAAGCTGACAGCAAGGAGGAAATGGACAATCTTATTGTTCCATATTGCATTTGTTATAATAATAATAGGGGCTGGGATAACACGCTATCACGGGTTTGAAGGGAACATGCATATACGCGAAGGGGCTTCCTCCAACACAATTATTTCCAGTTATACAGTTATAAAGGTTAAAGCAAGCGATGGCAAGCAAACTATAGAAAAGAAAAAAGAAGTTATGTTCTCGCCTCATACGGCAAACCGCTTTTCAGAAACACTTGAAATAGGAGGGAAGTCACTAAATATAAAAAACTTGTTTTATTCGATATCGGCTGCCGAGACCGTAGTGACAGATCCTGACGGCTCACCTATTATTTCGGTAAGGGCGGTAGGGGCCAACATGCAACGTATTGATTTTACGCTAAAACAAGGAGAGGACAAAATAATTAATGGTAATGGGATAGGCTTTCATTCCGTTGCCCCAGATAACCAAATCGACTTCGAAACAGCAAATGGCAAACTATTTTTCTCGGCATCAATCCCTGTTTCCGTTTCACAAATGACACAGACTGGCTCACTGAGCTACCCGGCAGGCGAAGAAATTGAAGTAAGTACCCAAAACATTTACACTGTGGGCGATATTACTTTTGCCGTCAAGCAGTTCCTGCTAAATGGGAAAACGCAGTTAGTTTACTCCCCCCACCAGCCGGCAATGGGGATGGCAACAACAAATGCGCTCCAAACCCAGGTTACAGTCGACGGCGTTTCTAAAGGATTAATAGTTTACGGGAAAAAAGGTGAAGTTGGCAAGCCAAGCCAAACAAATATAAACGGGGTTGACATTTCGGTCTCCTACGGTTCGGAAAACATAGAAATTCCGTTCTCGATCTCACTCAGTGATTTCCAACTGGAAAGATACCCGGGATCAAACAGCCCATCATCATATGCAAGCGAAGTGGTCCTAAGGGATGGGGGCTTGAAGAAACCATTCCGTATTTTCATGAACAACATACTTCGGTACCGGGGATACCGTTTCTTCCAATCCTCGTACGATCCCGATGAAAAAGGGACTATCCTTTCGGTCAACCACGATTCCCTTGGCACAGGGGTCACCTATTTAGGCTATCTGCTTATGGCACTTGGGATGCTTTTGTCTTTGTTTAACAAAAACAGCCGTTTCAAGACCCTGGTACGCACATCGGCAAAACTCAGGGAGGAAAAGAAAAAATTATTTATGGCACTTATCCTAGCAGGGGTATTTACATTCAGCGCAAAAGCGCAACAACCATCAAACAGGGAGATGGGAAAAGCCCACATTTCGGCATTTTCGGAATTGGCCGTACAAAACCGCCAGGGGCGTGTAGAGCCAGTTTCCACGTTAGCCTCCGAGGTTTTGAGAAAAGTGGCAAAAAAGAACAGTTGGGAAGGCATGTCGCCCACCGAAGTATTTCTAGATATGCAGGCAAGCCCCGAAAAATGGGAAACAATCCCTATAATTAAAGTTGCCAACCCCGCCTTAAGGAAAATGCTGGGCGCATCAGGGAAATATGTTTCGTACAACATGCTTGTAAGCCAGAATGTACCCGGCGGCTACAGGCTTAGCGAAATGGTTTCGGCAGCCTATGAAAAAAGCAGCAACGAACGGAACAAATTTGACAAAGAGGTAATGAACGTTGATGAACGGGCAAACATTTTAATGAGTGTTTTCTCAGGCAATTTCATGAACATTTTCCCTGTCCCAGGGCACGACAACCACAAATGGGTTTCAATAACCCAGTTGGAAGAAATGGCAAAAAAAGATGCAGCTTTTGCACAAAATACAATTATGGCATATAGGGGCGCAGTAAGCCGCAAGAATTGGATTGCAGCAAACCAATTGTTGAAGGAACTGAAAGACAACCAACAGAAATACGGTTCACAGATCCTGCCTTCAAAAACTAAAATAAGGCTCGAAATATTATACAACAAACTGGATATTTTCGGCAAGCTATCAAAAATCTTCATGTCCACAGGGATGATATTGCTCATACTGCAACTTATAACATTGTTTTACCCTAGGGTTAAGTTTACCCGCCTAAAACAAATGTCAATTATTTTTATCCTTATTTTGTTTGTCGCAGAAACAGCCGGATTGGGGATACGCTGGTATATTTCGGGGCACCCGCCCTGGAGCAACGGCTACGAGTCAATGATATCTATCAGCTGGGCAACCTGCCTGGGCGGTTTAATACTTGTAAACCGTTCCGAAATTACCCTTTCTATAACAACTGTCCTGTCGGGGCTGGCATTAATGGTAGCCGGGATGAGCTGGATGAGCCCCGAAATAACGAACCTGGTGCCAGTGCTGAAATCTTACTGGCTGATAGTACATGTGGCCGTTATTACATCCAGTTACGGTTTTTTAGGGATTGGCGCTTTGCTTGGCTTATTGAACCTACTTCTTATGATTTTCAGGAATAAAAACAATATTGAGAGGGTAAACTTCACAATAAAGGAGTTGGTGAATATCATACAGATTACTTTGATGATTGGGCTGCTTTTCCTTATTTGCGGTTCGTTTATCGGGGGGATATGGGCCAATGAATCATGGGGACGGTACTGGGGATGGGATCCGAAAGAAACCTGGGCTCTGGTATCCGTGCTAGTTTATGCTTTTATCGTCCACATGCACAAAATCCCCGGGTTCAAGGATGATTATGCAGTGAGTACCGCCGCCCTGCTTGGTATCAGCTCTGTTTTAATGACATTCTTCGGTGTGAACTATTACCTGTCGGGGCTGCATTCTTATGCACAGGGGGAAGCTGCACCTATACCAACAGGTGTTTATGTTGCAGTGGCGGTAATTTTCGGGATTGTAATAGGAGCTTATTTTTCGGAAAAAAAAGTGAAGCGGTAAAACAATGCTTGCTAAAAATAAGGAAGCCAAAATTTTTTTTGTGTTTAGGCTGCTTGCTTTGCAGGGAATGCCCTAACTTTTGAGATGCCCCTCCTTTCCTAATTGCCCCTAGGGGCGGCTTCGTCAAAATACCTATTGAAAAACGAAAAACGGTGAGATTTTGACTGGCTTCGCTTATCCCTTAAAAACCTGAAACAAAGCGGTGAATGTTTTTCTATTTCTGCCAGGAACTCACTGGGATAATACTGTTCATTCACCCCCACAGATTCAATTATCATTGTTTCGATACTTCTGTTCATCAATTTTATAAAAGGATCGATCTCCGCACCTTTAAAACAATACATCTCAGAAAGGGCTTTCCGCCCGAAATGAATGACTTTGTTTATATATTTATCAAGGCCTAAACCTGGCCGGCAAGAAAAAATGGTCTTGGTTTTTGCTTCCAAATCTTCTTTTATGTCCTGTATGTCGTCGAGCAATTGGAGATAAACCCCATAACCAAACAGCGCCCGTTCCCCTTCCCTTTCCAACCTGCCCGCAACCAAGTAGCCATCGGCCAAAACAGAGGCACCTCCTTTTTCAAAAGAAATGTATTGGATTTCACTGTCCGAAATATCATTTGTCCCATTAAGGAGCAAACTGTTTGTTTGTCCCTGTTGGATAGCATACAAACTCTCATAAACTTTTGGGAACTCATCCCGGGGATATTGCCCCTCAAGCATATCCACCAACCTGAACAATTGTTTTTCTGTATGGCATTGGGGAAGCACGTACTCGCCATGCAACCGCCTGCCAAACCGGATGTTAAATAATTTTTTTTCTGGTGCAGGGATTGACGGATCGTCCAGAAGGTTATCGCTGTAAGGGTAGATCATGCTGTACCCGAAAACAGAGGGGCTAATCCCGACCGGGATCCCCATCATTTGTTGGAGCCCGTTCATGATCCAAACATTCCGCATCCCCTTGTAAATATTTTCAGGTGAAAGCTCTGGCCCAAACTCGCGGGCCTTATAAAAGAAAACTTGGCTGACGTTTTTAAATGCATCAGACAAAATTACCTTAAGGTGCTGCTGTTCAAAATCAAATACCGTTTCCAGGAACGACTTAAAAACAGGGAAAAAAGTTTGCGAGGGATCTTTTCCCTTCCCCACTCCCATTTTTGCCCCCGGTTTTAACCCTTTTATTTTTTGCTGGAACCCTGCAAAATATTGTCCCCTTTCCTTTTGTTCGTTTGTCGAATATGTTTTTTCAAACAAAGGAAAATCAACCGGGCTTTCCTCCCAGATATTTTCAAAATGACTTATATAATCCCCAACCGGCAACATAACAATTCTGGTTTGGGTAAAAATAACCAATCAAAAAAAATATTGCTTGTTTTTTCGATGAAAATGCCAGGTTAAGGGGCAAGCACAAAAACTGGCAGGGCGAACTCCCTGAAATAATCAGGCAATATTCGTATAGACCGCCTGTACATCATCGTCTTCTTCCAGCTTATCCAGCATCTTTTCGATCTCATCCAACTGCTCTTCCGAAAAATCCACCGGGTCGTTGGCAAAACGTTTCAGGTTGGCTTTATTTACTTCAATTTTTAATTCTTCAAAAGCATGTGCCATATCGCCAAAACTGGTATATTCGGCATAGGCATAATATTCGCCTTCGTTTTGTTCAATTTCGTCAAGCCCGGCATCGATCAATTCCAGTTCCAGTTCTTCCACGTCCATCCCGTCCGGTTTTTCAAATTCAAAAACCGCCTTTCTCGAAAACATGAATTCGAGCGAACCGGTTGGCACCAAACCGCCCCCGGCTTTATTAAAATAACTTTTCACGTTGGCAACGGTACGCGTGGTATTGTCGGTGGCACACTCAACAAAAACCAAAACTCCATGCGGCCCTTTCCCTTCATAATTTACTTCGGTATAATCAGCCGCATCTTTCCCCGAAGCCCTTTTTATGGCTGCATCGATGTTGGATTTGGGCATGTTCTGCGCTTTCGCGTTCAGGATTGCCGTACGCAGGGCGGCATTCAAATCCGGATCGGGACCGCCTGCTTTTGCGGCAATTGTTATTTTCTTCGAGAGTTTCGGAAATATTCTCGACATCTTGTCCCAGCGTTTCTCTTTCGCTGCCCGGCGATATTCAAATGCTCTTCCCATGAGTGATTTTTTTTATTGAAATTTCTCGCGAAATTAAAAAAATGTCTGGGAAAATACAACGTTTAATGACATACTGGAGAATGTTTTGGACTTGAGGCATGGTGAAAAGTTGACACTTTCATTAAAAATCACCCAGCATTTGTTGTTCACGGTGAACAAGAACAATATTTACCGGATAATTATCCTTTAAATACCCAGCCAGCTTTTCGGCAGAATAAACCGAACGGTGCTGCCCGCCGGTACACCCAAAATTAACCGACAAATGGGAAAAACCACGTTCCAGGTAAACGTTTACGGTTTGTGCAACCAGCGTTTTTACAGTGTCGAGAAAAATCCCGATTTCAGATTTTTGCTCAAGGAACCCCTGTACTTTCGGGTCTTTGCCTGTTAGCTGTTTGTATTCATTGTAACGGCCGGGGTTGTTAATGGCACGGCAATCGAAAACAAAACCGCCCCCGTTGCCCGAAGGATCCTCCGGTATGCCTTTTTTATACGAGAAACTGGTGACCCGCACTGTCAGGTTGCTTTTTTCCTGCCCAATCTCTTTTAAAACTTCCGATTTTATAAGCAATTTCAGTACTTTGAGCAATTCTGGGATTTTTATCGGCAAATCAAGTCCTTCCAATAAAAAACCAAGGTTTTTCAATGCATAAGGAATACTCTTCAGGAAATGTCCTTTTTTTTCGTAAAAGCCCCGGAAACCATAAGCGCCCATCGCCTGCATAATCCGGATCAAAACAAACCCGCGGAAATATGCTGTGAATTTTTTCTCGTCTACAGGTATATAATTTTGAAGTTCTTTGATATAAAGTTCAAAAAGTGTTGTCCTTACGTTCTGTGGTATATCTGCTTTCCCATCGTATAGGAGCGATGCCAGGTCGTACTGCAATGCCCCTCTCCTGCCCCCCTGGTAGTCGATAAAAAACACCTCTCCATTTTTCAACATCACATTGCGAGACTGGAAATCGCGATAAAGGAAATAATCAGAATCTGCACTCAGCAAATATTCGCTAAATGCTTTGAAATCATCCTCAAGTGCCTGCTCGTCAAAAGGTATTTGTGCCAGTTTCAGGAAATAGTACTTAAAATAATTCAGGTCCCACATCATGCTCTGGCTGTCGAAAGCCGCCCTAGGGTAACAAACTGAAAAATCAATATCTTTCCCGGCAACTACCTGTAGTTTTGGCAAAATCCTTACAACCTTTTTGTATTCAGCGATGATATCCTCAGAAAAACCTTCTTTTTTGCGGATCTTGCCCAGGAAATCAAAAAGCGTGGTATTGCCCAAATCTTCAAGGAGATACTTATCCTGTCCGGGGTTGGCTGTATAAATCTCAGGCACTGGCAGCCCTTTTTTAAGGAAATGGCCCGTAAAAGAAAAAAATGCCTTATTTTCCTTGACATCGGCATTGAATGCACCGATTACCGATCTGTTTTTGTTTTGCAAACGGCAATATTCGCGATAAGAGCCTGACGGCGGCAACATTTCAAAAGCCTCCACCTTTTCTTCAAAATGATCCTCAAACAATTGTATTATTTCGTTTTTATCTGACGCTTTCAATGGGCAATATTTAAAAGATTAAATGTATTTTTATGTTTTTCAAAATTATGGCAAAAATCAAAAATATCTATTTTTTTAAAACACTGCGGAATTTATTCGTTGTTGCGGGCATTTTGTTTGCAATTTTCATAGCATTGGCATTCACCACACTCCCTTTCTGGGGGTTCCACTGGCTGGGCACAAGCAAATCGGGAATAAAAGAAACCCCAAAAACCATTGTTTTGCTCGGAGGTAGCGGCATGCCCAGCGAATCGAACCTAATACGGAGCTGGTATGCTGCACAAGCTGCACGGGGTTTCCCGGGAGCGAAACTTATAATTGCCATGCCCGGCGATTTAAGCGACAGCCTTAGCACTCCGGCTTTGATGAAAAAGGAACTGGAATTGCGCGGTGTTAAACCAGGGCGCATTTCATTTGAAAACAAAGGCACAAACACGCGTGCCCAGGCAATAAATTGCACGGGGCTTATAAAAATGCAACAACCTGTACTGCTGGTTTCCTCGCCTGAACACATGCGGCGCACGGTTTTGTGCTTTGAAAAAGCAGGGTTTGAAAACGTAAACGCCCTCCCCGCATTTGAAAATGCCCCCGAAGCCGACCTCACGTTCAAAGACGACGAACTGGGAGGGAACACCCTCCTTGCTCCGGATGTGGGGCAAAGTATATCGGTGCGTTACCAAATTTGGAACCACCTAAAATATGAAATAATGATAGCACGCGAACTCTCAGCACTCACATACTACAAATTAAGGGGATGGATTTAACATGCACTGAAAGCTTTACTTTTTTGCCGTTAATTGCTAAATTTGCCTTTTTTACAAAAACGGTATTTTAATGCAAGTTATAGAAGTTATTGACAAAAAAACAATCGATGAATTCCATAAGATCCCAGAAATTATTTACAAAAACGATCCGAACCGGATACCCCAACTCCGGCTGATGGTTGAAGAAACTTTCGAACCAAAAAAAAATGCAAAATTCAAAACCGGCGATGCCCGGCGGTGGATACTAAAAAAAGGAAGGGGCTACATTGGGCGGATTGCAGCTTTCTACGATGACGACTATTCCAACGGCTATGAACAGCCTACCGGGGGGTGTGGTTTCTTTGAATGCATAAACGATACGCAGGCAGCCTTCGTGCTGTTCGACACGGCAAAAAAATGGCTCGCAAAAAATGGCATGGAAGCCATGGACGGCCCCATAAATTTTGGCGAAAACTTTTTTTACTGGGGGCTTCTTGACGATGGCTTCAAGCCACAAACTTTCGGGATGCAATACAACCCTCCATACTACAGGCAACTATTTGAAAGTTTCGGTTTTAAAACTTATTACGATCAATACAGTTATTTGCTCGACATAACCAACCCCGACCTGCCCGACAGGTTCTGGAAAATTGCCGCCAGGGTGGCCCTGAAACCTGAATACGAGTACAAACATTTCACATTCAGGGCCCAGGACAATTTTATCCACGACTTTATTGACATCCACAAACAGGCATGGAGCCACCATTCAAACTACAAACCGGTACGTTTCGAGCAAATAAAAGAAATGTTAAACAATGCCAAACTTATACTTGACGAAAAATTTATATGGTTTGTTTACCACAACAATTCCCCCATTGCATTTTTTATGATGATCCCCGACTTTAACCAAATCCTGAAAAAATTGAAAAACGGGAAATTAAACCTGCTAAAGATTGCCAAGATACTTTACTACAAAAAAAGGAATGTTATTTCGAAGTGCCGCGTTATTGTAATGGGGGTAATCCCAAAATTTCAGCGCAAAGGCATAGAGTCCGGCATCTTTTACCAGTTAAAGAAAGTGATGTTGCAAAAGCCGTGGTACAACGACATGGAAATGAGCTGGATAGGCGATTTCAACCCAAAAATGAACGCCCTTTTCAAATCGTTTGGGGCGCAAAGGACACTAACGCACAAAACCATGCGTTTTTTATTCGACAGGGACAAGGAATTTAAAAGGGCACCAGTTATCGGATAATACTTGCATCTGGTAATTTTGCTACCTTCGCAAAAAATAGGAACAATGAAAATAATTGAAGTAAACGATAAAAAAAGCAGGAAGCAGTTCCACCGCGTGCCCCGCCTGATATACAAAAACGACCCCGATTGGCACCAGCCGCTGGAAGGTATGGTGGAAAGCATTTTCAACCCCCAAAAAAACAAAACATTTAAAAACGGGAAGGCCGTACGTTGGGTGCTGGCAGATGATAACGGGGCATTAATTGGCAGGATTGCGGCTTTTATAAACCTGAACACGGCAAACACATACGAACAGCCCACCGGAGGCTGTGGCTTTTTTGAATGTACGGACAACCAGGGCGCAGCCAACCTGCTTTTTGACACAGCCAAAGAATGGAACAGGGAAAATGGCATGGAAGCCATGGACGGTCCCATAAATTTTGGGGAAAATTACGTAAACTGGGGCTTGCTGGTAAAAGGTTTTATGCCACAAGGGTACGGGCTGCCATACAATCCACCTTACTATGAAAAGCTTTTCCGTAATTATGGGTTTGAAGTTTACTTTGAACAATATTCATATCACCTAGACTACACCGTCCCTTTCCCCGAACGCTTTTGGAAAATTGCTGAATGGATTGCAAAAAAACCGCAATACCAATTCAGGCACTTCGATTACAGGGAAATAGATAAGTATGTAAAAGATTTTTGTGCTGTTTATGATGCTGCCTGGTCGTTCCACGAACACTACAAACCCCTCGACCCCGATGATATTTATGATTTTATCACATCTTCCAAAGCCATCCTGGATCCAAAAATGATTTGGTTTGCATACCACGAAGGGAAACCTATTGCATTGTTTGTAATGATCCCGGATATCAACCAAATAATTAGTAAACTTAACGGGAAATTAAATTTTTTGGGGATCTTAAAGTTCCTATATTACAAGTGGAATAAGACAATAACAAGGACACGCATATTAATTATGGGTATCGACACAAAATACCAACGGTCAGGCGTAGAGTCGGCAATTTTTTGGCACCAGGAACAAATAATGAAAAAGAAATCGCACAGGCATTACACTGAAGTTGAACTTTCATGGGCAGGAGACTTCAACCCAAAAATTATTGCCGTTTACGAGGCCACCGGCGCAAAAAGGGCAAAAACCCATTATACCATGCGTTATCTTTTCGACAGGGACAGGCCATTCTTAAGGGCACCTGTTATTGGCCCCGAATCGCTCAATGAAAAAGTAAAAGCAAAAACCTCTGACAAAAAATAATTATAGTTTTTGGGATTATGCCCAACTATATATATATTTGCACGCCAAAATCAGGAAGTTGTAACAATTAAAAAGGATGGATTGCAGGAGGCGAATGCAACCATTCAGCTAAAAAAAATAAGAATAAAATGAAAAAAGGAATACATCCGCAAGACTACAGGCTGGTAGCTTTCAGGGATATGTCCAATGGGCATACTTTTATTGCCAAATCTACCGTTAAAGCCAAAGAAACAGAAGTTATAGATGGCGTGGAATACCCATTGTACAAACTTGAAATTTCTAACACATCGCATCCGTTTTACACAGGTAAAGTTAAACTGGTGGATACTGCCGGGCGTGTTGACAAATTCATGAGCCGCTACGGAAAACACATGGATAAAAGGAAGAAGTAAATTTATCATGAGCCTAAAAAAACATCCGTCGATTGATGGGTGTTTTTTTTTGTTAAAACATGAAAAATTGTCGGGAGCGGCCGGCAACAACTCAGGAAATTACAGGGCAGGGACATTTTATCAGTGTTGGCATGGCTATTGCCAACACTGATATCATTAAAATTACAAGACACTTTGTCATTAATCCGATTCAAATGGGAAAGATAAAAGGTACAGGCATTCATAATATATTTTCAGGCATGGTTGGCAACGATCCCGAGTTTATCCCGATTATTGCCGATGGCGACGACAAGGAACTAAAAAACACTGAAGTCCCTGACATCCTCCCCGTCCTCCCCCTAAGAAATACGGTACTGTTCCCCGGAGTTGTCCTTCCTATAACGGTAGGGAGGGAAAAATCGTTACGTTTGATAAAGGATGTTTACAGCGGTGCCCGTTTGCTCGGCACCATTGCTCAAAAAGATTATACAATAGACGAACCCGCCCCCGCAGACTTATACCCTATAGGTACGGTTGCAGAGATCCTTAAAATACTTGAGATGCCCGATGGTTCCACATCGGTAATAATACAGGGGAAAAGGAGATATAATATCCGTGAATTTATTAGCGAGGATCCCTATTTGAAAGCGCGGATCGAACCTCTTGTTGATTTTGTCCCGGAAAGCGACAATGAGTTCAATGCCATTGTCGGTTCGTTAAAAGACCTTTCTATTAAAATTGCGCAATTCTCAGCCAACGTCCCGCCAGAAGCTACTTTTGCGGTTAAAAACATTGAAAACTCGACCTTCCTTATAAATTTTATATGTTCGAACACCGATCTTAATGTTGCCGACAAACAGAACCTGCTTGAAATAGAAAGCATAAAAGACAGGGGCATCCAGGCCATAAGCTACCTTGTGAAGGAAACCCAGATGCTCGAACTGAAACAGGACATCCAGAAAAAGGTAAAGACCGACATGGACAAGCAACAGCGCGAGTACATGTTGAACCAGCAAATAAAGACCATCCAGGACGAACTGGGCGGAAACCCCATAGAACAGGAAATAAACGAACTAAAAGCAAAAGCAAAAGATAAGAAATGGGACGGCGATGTAGCCAATTTTTTTGAGAAAGAAGTTGAAAAACTTGGCAGGCTGAACCCGGCGGCAGGGGAATACTCAGTACAATATACTTTCTGCCAGACACTTCTCGAACTTCCGTGGAACGAATATACCAAGGACAATTTCGACCTAAAAAATGCCAACAAAGTACTGGACGAAGATCATTACGGGCTTGACAAAGTAAAAGAACGGATACTGGAGCATTTGGCAGTACTGAAATTAAAAAACGACATGAAATCGCCGATACTTTGCCTTTATGGCCCTCCCGGGGTCGGCAAAACCTCGCTGGGGAAATCGGTGGCACGGGCATTAGGGCGTAAATATGTGCGCATCAGCCTGGGCGGGCTGAACGATGAATCGGAAATCCGCGGGCACAGGAAAACATACATAGGCGCAATGCCGGGGCGGGTTATCCAGAATATCCGTAAAGCAAAATCATCGAACCCGGTTTTTATTCTTGATGAGATAGATAAAGTCTCAAAACATTTTCATGGCGACCCTGCTTCGGCACTGCTTGAGGTTTTGGATCCGGAACAAAACAGTGAGTTCCACGACAATTATGTTGAGCAGGATTATGATCTTTCGAGGGTAATGTTTATCGCCACGGCAAATACATTAAGCAGTATTGCGCCCCCTTTGCGCGACCGTTTGGAACTTATTGAAGTAAGTGGCTATATTGTAGAAGAAAAAATAGAGATAGCCAAACGGCACCTTATCCCAAAACAACTGGAAGACCACGGTCTGACAGAAAAAGACGTTACGTTCCCGAAAGAGTCAATTGAACTTATTATTGATGGCTACACACGTGAATCGGGCGTTCGCGAACTAAACAAAAGTATTGCAAAAGTGGTGAGGCGTATCGCAAAGAAAATTGCATTCGAAGAAAGCTACAATAAAAAACTTTCAAAAATTGATGTCCGTGAATACCTGGGGGTTACTAAATATTCAAAGGAAAAATACCAGGGCAACAATTTTGCAGGTGTGGTGACAGGCCTGGCCTGGACAGCTGTAGGCGGAGAGATCCTTTATGTGGAAACCAGCCTTAGCAAAGGGAAAGGGGCATTAACGCTCACGGGAAACCTAGGTGACGTGATGAAGGAGTCGGCAATGCTGGCACACGAATATTTAAAATCGCACGCTGAAAAACTTGGATTAAAGCCTGAAGTGTTTGGCAACTGGAACGTACATGTCCATGTCCCAGAGGGGGCTATACCCAAAGACGGCCCATCGGCAGGTGTAACTATGGTAACCTCACTGGCTTCTGCATTTACCCAGCGTAAAGTAAGAAAGAACATTGCAATGACCGGGGAAATCACCCTACGGGGAAAAGTCCTGCCAGTGGGGGGGATAAAAGAAAAGATACTGGCTGCAAAACGTGCCGGAATCACAGAAATTATACTCTCGGAAGACAACAAAAAGAATCTTGAAGAAATAAAAGACATTTATTTAAAAGGGCTAAAATTCCACTTTGTTAAAACTATTATGGACTTACTGGACATAGCACTGTTGAAAACCAAAGTGGAAAATGCTGCTGTGATAGACTAGAAGAAAAGCCCCTACGGGGAATACTTAAGATATTTCCAGAAAAGCAACCGTGGCAAAAGGGTTCAGGTAACTTTTTTGTGTCCGGTGCTTATTTTTTACTGTTCTGTACCTTCCTTAAATAAACCTCCATATTATTGGACATAAACCTGTAATACAAAATCAACTATAGGGTTGGGATTTGGGAGGCTGTGCGGGTGATGCCCCACACCGGTTTTATGGATTACCTGTATGTCTCCTCCCGCCTGTTTTATTTTTTGCTCAAACAGGGCTGTATTTTCATCCACTGGGACAACCTTGTCGGCATCGCCTACAATGTGCAACATCGGGAAACCTGCCCGGGCAATTTTTACCGTCATATCAAGGGGGTTGCCATCGAAAGACAAAGCGGCACTCTCATTTTCCAGGCAGAAATCATCAATAAACGTCTCCCAGTCTTGCTGGCTGCCGGCACTCTTTCCTTTACCCCCCGGCCAGCTTTTTATATCCAGCACAGGGGCATCAGCATAAATTGCCGAGACCCGTTTAGGGAAGTATGCCGCCCAGCGGTAAATATAATATCCGCCCCTGCTCATGCCTTCCATTACCGATTTTTTAGACAAGCCCGCTCCCGTAAGGAATTTGTAATATTCATCCCATACGGACAATGCTTCTTTATTTCCGAACAACTCTGTCACATCACAGAAAACAATATGGAAGCCACGTTCGAGCATGGCAATATCAAACTGGGGTTCGTGCCCCCAAAACCTGGCCCGCCACACCCATGGGTTACCTTTGGCTGTTTTATTGGGGATTACAATTTTTGCATTCCGCCCGTGAAAATTAAATCCATATCCCACAAACCCGTAAAAATTGAATGGCACTGCACCTTCGGGGAGTTTGGTGTGCAACTCAAAACCAGGATCCCTCTCAGTAGTGATGTAACTGTATATCCTTTCTGCAATTTTTGTTGCCCCTTTTGCTGATGGATGTACACCATCAGGGAACAAAGCAGGGGAATCAATTAACAGGTTATGTAAATTAACAAGCCCGCATCCTGTTTCATAAGCTACCTGCCTCACCTTAGGGATAATATCGTTACGTATAACAGCGGCTGTAATCCCCCTGTCGCCTTCATTAAAAACGGGGGCTGGCAATAACAAAACAACCCTCGGCTGGCAGGGCAGTTGCCTAAATGAGGCTATCAGGCACTTATAATCATCAACAAAACCATCAAGGCAGGCACGGTTTGCCGGTTTCGAGTCGTTGGTGCCTAACTTAACAAATACCCAATCTGGCCGGAACTCCAGAGCCTGCCGGTACTCTTCGGACAAGATATACGGACAATCGCCTTTAGCCAACAGGGTTGTCCCGTTCCTTCCAAAGTTCCGTACTTCATAACCCCCACCAAGCATATCTGCCAATTGCGCAGGGTAACTGTTTTTCTCCCTGTTTTCAATAGTTGCCCCATAGGTAATACTGTTGCCCACACACGCTACCTTTATCCTTTCCTGGGCATAACCACCTAATACGCAGAAAGATAAAAAAACAAATAAAAAAAGCCTTAAATTTTTCATAAGATAAAATCGCTGAAACACAAATATAAGTAAAAGATTGAGGGAAGCCTTACTCCAAACTGTATTTACCATATTACCGAAGTTTGTAATAACCTTAATCCAACAAAAAATATTAACCTCAGATTTTTAACCAGACTCAGGCTATATGTAATCACGAGCTTTAGTTTGTTAATTTTATCACTATTTTTAGCCTCAAGTATTTTACTCTATGGACAACATAAAACTTGTGGCCACCGATCTGGACGGCACATTCCTGAAAAACGACCGTACCATCAGCGAAAGTAACCTGGAAGCGTTAAGGCTTTTGGGCAGCAAGGATATTATGCGGGTAGTGGCTACCGGGCGGAATTTAAAGAAGGTTAAGGAAGTAATCCCTCTTGGGACCCCATTCGATTATATCGTTTATTCTTCCGGTGCCGGTATTTTTAACTGGAAGGAACAAAAAGAAATGGCCCACCAAAATATTTTGCAAAGTTCTTCCCAAAAACTGATGGTTTATTTTATACAGCGAAACATAAGTTTCCACGCATTTTTCCCTGCGCCCGAAAATCACAACCATTGGTATTTCCGCAGCGATAATATGTGTGAGGAATTTGAACGGTATTTTAAGTTCAACAAAGCTTCCTCGCATGAGTTAAATGTGTCGGAATTGCCCAAAACAGAGTTATGCCAGTTTTTAGTGATTATCAAAGAAGACAAACTTCATTTTGAAAAATTGAAAGCTGAGATAGAAACCATTTGCTGCCAGGTCCGGGTAATACGCACTTCATCGCCAATTACTAAAGGATATATCTGGATAGAAATTTTTCACCTGTCGGTTTCAAAAGGGAACGGGGTCAAACATATTTGTGGGTTACAAGGGATCGGGCGGGAACAAACCCTTGGGATCGGAAATGATTTTAACGACATTGATTTGCTTAACTTTACCCAACATTCGTTTTTAACAGCAAATGCCCCTGCTGAATTAAAAGGATATTACAATACGGTTGCATCGAACGAAAACGATGCTTTTGCCCAGGTTGTTGGCCAGGTTTGGTGAGAAATTGGAATTTGTTGGTTTCATCATATGCCCAAAAACACTATTTTTGCCCACCGTATAAAAAATTGTTAGCGCCGCAGTTGCAAATGGAAAACAAAAAGTCCGACAAAGAAAAACACTGGTACGTTGTGTACACCCGCTCAAGGGCGGAAAAAAAGGTATTAGATGAATTGACACTAAACGGGATAGAATGTTTTTTGCCGCTCCAGAAAAAGCTCCGCCAATGGAAGGATCGGAAGAAATGGGTCAGCATGCCTTTGATGTCTGGCTATTGTTTTGTCCGGATCTCGCGAAAGGAATACGACAAAGTATTGACCACAAACAACGTAGTTTGTTACATTACCTTTGAAGGGAAGGCGGCCATAATCCCCGAAAAACAGATTGGCGCATTGAAACAAATGTTAAAGCAACAGGATTTTGATGTCTCCGTGACACAAGAAAATTTTGAGACAGGTAAGAAAGTGGAAATCATTGAAGGACCGATGGTGGGCATGCAGGGGGAACTGATAGAAATACGAGGCAAAAACAAATTTACCCTCCGCCTACAGCAGCTCAACACCATTTTCACGGTAGAAGTACCGGCATCTCATTTAAGCTTTCTCCCCCAGGGAACGGGAGAGGGCTAATTACCATGTTTTAGAGACGGTAACTGCCGCATAAATGTTGTTGCCACCAGCCCCTACCATATCAGAGGCCAGGCTTGCCTTTATATCAAAAGGGAAAGACGGGTTCCCAAATTTTGAGGCACGCCCTTTGTCAAATCTCCGCGATTGAATAGTATTTTTTTCTATATTCGTTCTATAAAACTAAAAAAGGTTTTGGCAGATGCCATATCTTTCCCGATTATTTATTATTTAATTAAACCGTGTCATATGAATAAGTATTGTTATCTGCTAATTTTCAGTATATTATCTTGTTATGTCTATGCTCAGGAAGAGGTTGTTAAGACCGGCTGGAATTTTGGTGCGCTGCCAACCATAACTTTTGATACCGATCTGGGTTTTCAATATGGTGCATTGGTCAATTTGTACAATTATGGCAACGGGAGCCGTTACCCTGCTTATAACCACTCGTTGTATTTCGAGGTGTCGAGGTATACAAAGGGAAGCGGGATTAACCGTTTTTATTACGACTCAGACGAATTAATCAAAGGGCTGCAAACTTCAGCCGATATTAGTTATTTATCAGACCAGGCATATGATTTTTATGGTTTCAACGGGTACGGGGCAGTGGTAAATTCAGATTGGTTCGATGATGAAAGCGGTGAATACAAAACCCGGATGTTTTATAAATATGATCGGAAGATGTTCCGTTTTAAAATAGATTTGCAGGGAAATTTTTCCGGCGACAAATTGCGATGGGCGGCTGGTATTAATTTGTTGAACTTCAAGGTAGGTTCCGTTAATATCGACAAACTGAACAAAGGCAAAGACGATGAGGATAAATTGCCCACGGTGGAAGAAGAACCCGGGTTATATGAAAAATATAGAGAGTGGGGGGCATTCTCGGAAGGAGAAGCCAATGGAGGCTTTGTCCCGACTTTTAAAGCTGGACTGGTTTACGATACGCGCGACAACCGGCCCAACCCGATGAAAGGGGTATGGACAGAAGCTGTAATTGTTGGCTCCCCCGAATTTTTAGGAGGTGAAAGCTCTTTTGCCAAGTTAAGTTTGACCCACCGTCAGTATTTTACCATTATACCCAAAGATCTCTCGTTGGTTTATCGTTTGGCTTACCAGTCAACTATTGCTGGCGATGTGCCATTTTATTATCAAACACAGGTAATTACTTCTGTACTGAAGGGAGCCACCTCAGAAGGGCTGGGAGGGGCAAAATCTTTGCGTGGTATCCGCCGGAACAGGATTGTTGGAGATGGCCTTTTTTATGGAAACATAGAAGCCCGCTGGAAATTTGCACGTTTTAGGTTTATTAACAATAACTTTTATCTCGGCTTAAATGGTTTCATGGATTTTGGCAGGATAACAAAAGAAATCGATGTTGATACAGAGGATATTTTACAAGAGCTTTCTCTTCCCGGAACATTATCTTATTATTTTGACGAAGGTGCTGAAAAAATGCATTTTTCGTATGGCGCAGGGATACGGGTTGTTATGAACCAAAATTTTGTCGTTGCTATTGATTATGGTACGGCAACCGATGACCGCGATGGGGATTCTGGATTGTATATCGGGTTGAATTATCTGTTTTAAAAAAATTGACAACAGCATTTCTATATTGGTGCAACAGTAAAACACCTCAACGACAAAAATCCAGATCTCAACGAAAAAAAATGGAAAAACTTCCGACCTGCCTTACATTTGAAGCATAATTCAAAATCAGAAGAAATGAAAACACGTAATTTTCTTATTGTATTTATGCTTGCCGCTTTTTTTTCGGGATGCGTGGTTTATTCTTTTTACCCTTTGTACAACGACGAAGATTTGTTTGCCAACGACATACTTACGGGCGAATGGATGGACTCGGACAGCACTGTCTGGCATTTCGAACACGCATACAAGGGCAAAAGGCTTCCGGAAAATATTGACAGCACTTCGTATTATATGAGGTTGAAAGACCCGGTTTCGGGCAAAACAGACAAAAGGGAATTCTCCGTCCATGTAGTTAAACTTGCCGGCAACTATTTCCTTGATTTTTACTTGGAAGATTATTGTGACGGTGACAATATGGATCTGTATTCTTTCCACATAATACCGGTGCATACTTTTGCCAAGCTTAGGGTGGAAGGCGACAGGTTGCTGATCAACTGGTTCGATCAGGAATGGCTCCAGGAGTTGGTCGAAGAAAACAAAATAAGGATCCGCCACGAAAACAACGGAGATTTTATATTGCTTACCGCCAAGCCCGATGAATTGCAAAAATTTGTGATAAAATATGTAAATTCGGAAGATGCTTTCGAGGGCGGACTGGAAGTAGTATTGACTCGGCAGTAAAATGGAAAATAAACCTAAAAGTATTTTCACATGGCTTATTGGGAACAGGGTATTGCAACATATCCTGTTCTGGGCTTTGTCGTTTTTGATATTGGTGAATGTTTTCAAGGTTTCCGCCGAAATCAAAGAAATAGACCTTGTTTACACGTTTGTTTTCCACCTTCCTATATTCTTGGTTGTTTACCTTAACCTGAAAGTGCTTTTCCCTTTTTTCATGGAAAAAGGAAGGTACTTGTTTTTCTTTGTTGGTGCGGTTGTTGTAATTATTGCAGGTTCGGGTTTTTATATGGCACTTTTCAATAAGTGGGTCGATTATATTTTCGATGGTTATTATTTTATAGCATCTTACCGCTTCCGGGACATATCGTTGTTTTATCTGGTTTATATTTCTTTATCTAGTTTGCTAAAGCTTGCTCGCGGGTGGTTCAAGCTACAGGAAATAGAAAAAGAGAAAAACGAAACCGAACTAAAAGCGTTGCGCTCGCAGATAAACCCGCATTTTTTGTTCAATTCGTTGAACAGCATCTACAGCCTTGCCCGCAAGAAGTCGCCGGAAGTGCCGGGGAAAATTGTCCAACTCAGCGATTTGATGAGGCACATCATTTATGAGTCTGATTCCGACCTCATACCATTGGAAAAAGAAATAGAGATGGTTCGCAATTACATCGGGATGCAAAATCTGCGGGCTTCTGGACCGGAAAAAATAAGCTTGGAAACCAGCGGCGAAACAAAAAACAAAAAAATCGCGCCCCTTGTTTTCCTGCCGTTTGTAGAAAACAGTTTCAAGCACGGGCTGAAAAGCGGTGCTGAGAATGTTTATGCGAAAATAAAGATCAGTGTTGAGAAGGACAAACTGTTATTTGAGGTCGAGAACACAAAAGGGGGCACTCCGGTTTTGTCAGATTCAAAATATAAAGGGATTGGTATCGAAAACGTAAGGAAAAGGCTGGAGCTTATTTACCCGTCCTCGCATAAACTGGAAATCATGGATGGGGAAAATACGTTCAAGGTTGTTTTGCGGATAGGGGTGTGAAAACCTTTAAACTTTTTTGTATTTTTATATGTGAACAAACTCGCTTATCTTTTGTTTTTATGGTGAAATTCTGAATTACTTTATAAATAAATAAAATTATGACAAAATTAAATCAAGTTTACCGCTGCAACGTTTGCGGCAACATCACAGAAGTAGTACACCCATCAGCAGGGAAATTAGTTTGTTGCGGGAAGCCAATGGAACTTCTCGAAGAAAACTCAAAAGACGCAGCTACGGAGAAACATGTTCCGGTAATAGAAAAAACAACCAATGGATATTTGGTCAAAATTGGAGAAGTTGCCCACCCTATGACGGAAGAGCATTATATAGAGTGGATTGAACTTGTTACGGAAACAGAAGTTTACCGTAAATATTTGCAGCCTGGCGAAGCGCCTGAAGCATTCTTCAGTATTGATGCCGACAATGTTTCGGCACGTGCATATTGTAACCTACACGACCTTTGGAAAGCAAGTGTTTAAGATGTTTGGTCGTTGACGATGAGCCGCTATCGCAGGATGTGATTGTCGAGTTCGTTGAGGCTTGCCCCGAGTTGGCATTGGCAGGCGTTTGCAGCAATGCGCTCGAAGCAGGCGAGTTTATCAAAAAAGGTGGCGTTGACGTGCTTTTTCTCGACATAAACATGCCCAAGCTTTCGGGCATCGGTTTTGTTAAAAGCCTGAAGGTGCCACCCCTGTTTGTTTTTGTGACGGCATACCCAGAGTTCGCAGTCGAAGGCTTTGAGGTAGATGCAGCCGATTATTTGCTAAAGCCTGTTTCTTTTGAGCGGTTTAGGGCTTCTGTCAACCGTATCCTCGACCGGGTTTCTTCAAAAAACGAAAGCATCCCGGCAGTGGGGCACATAATGCTCCGGTCCGACAAAAAAGACTACCGGGTTGCTTTCGATGAGATTTTGTTCCTCGAAGCACAGGGCGATTACGTGAAATTTGTCACGACAAAGAAATCGATGATGGGACATGGGACAATGAAAGATTTTGCTTCGCAATTGCCTGCCGGCAAGTTTGAACGCGTACACAAATCGTATGTGATTTCACTTTCAAAAGTAGTTTACATCGAAGGCAACAGTGTAAAAATAGGTGAACATAAAATCCCCGTGAGCGTGAACTACAGGGAGCAGTTAACAAAACGTCTGGGGAAATAGTCCTCTTTTACCGCAGTATTGTTGCGATAAAAATCCCCAGGTAATTCCCAAAGGCATAGCCCAAAATCCCTATGGTAAGCCCAGAAATAATGATGTCTTTGTTTTTCAGTGCACTGGCTACCGCAGGCACAAAAGGCGGAGAATAAGTTAGTGCCGTTATGGCTATGATCGTAGTGTCGGCATCAACTTTGAAAATCCGTGAGAGGCCTACATGTATTACCATGGAACCGAAAACGACAAAAAGCACAAACAAAAATAATTGAAGGAACTCTATCTGGAACATGTTCCTCAAATCGGCCATTGACGATACTACCAGCGAAAAAACGACTATTAGGTACATGCCGAACTGGAAACTGTTTTTTATCCGGTTGACTGTGGGTAACAAAGAGGCTATCAGCCCGAGCGTGGTTATGCTTAATATGGCAACCATTGTTGACGATGACTTTGGCACAAGAAAGCTCAATCCCCCGCCAATTGCAAAAATTAGGACAGTAATCCCCATTGCTTTAAATAAATCGGGGATGGATCCTTTCTTGAACAGTTTGTCGAAATTGTCCATGTCGTTGCACTCATCGGCGAGGAGGAAAGCGTTTTCCCCTTTTTTTACCAGCCCAAATTTGGGCAGGAATGTGTGGAATACCCGCTGGGCAATGGTCATTAAGAACAGAAGTGCCACAGTGCCTATTATCAGATCGTAAGTATGGGTCAGTATAAAAGTGTCCGGGGCGACATCGAGAGCGGTGGCAATGGCAGCGAGGTTGGGCGTGCCGCCCGTGTAAACACCTATAAGCATCCCACCTACTTTCCACGATTCTGGTATGTTTTCGGCAAACAGATAATATCCGGCAAAAACAGATGCGACAAGTGAAATCATGGCTAGGATCAGCGACAGAACTGCACCGTGCGCCAGTTTTATCCATTTGCGCAAATCAAGCGAGAACAGCAAAAGGGGGATTGCCAGGGGGATTATGATTGTCATTAATATATCCTGTGTGTTGGAGACCTGGTTTGAGAGAATGTCGCTTTCTGTCAACTGTCCGGAATTTAGCAGTGCGGCAAATTCTTGTTTGGGCATAACGGTCCTGGTCCCGAGCAATTCCCTGAAACGGCTACTGGGGGAAGGGAATATGCCTATGTTGCCGACAAAAAGCCCCAGGATGTATGCAAGTACAACAGTCCCGATCCTGTTCAACGTGCCAGACAGTTTACACAAATAGATTAAAAGGAAGGGAGTTGCAAAATAAAATAGGATCAATAAGAGAATAACCCACATATCTTTCTTGTTTGATTTTTAAACGGCAAACATAAGAAAAAATATATTTTTCCTGAAACTGTATTTTTCCCTGGCACAGGACGGGGAATAAAAAAGCACAGATATATTTTATCTGTGCTTTCCTGCGGTACTGCAATGTTCTGTTTTAGAATTTAAAACCAAATGTAAAGAGCATCTTGTGTTTTGTTGTGTTGAACTTTGCCATCTCCGGTGTTGGGTAACCGTCTAATATTGGTGCTCCATAAAGCATGTCGTAATTTGTATAGTCATAATAACGATATGCCAGATCAAAATAAAAACCTCCGCTCCTGTACCCCAGGCCTGCCGAGTAAATATTCAGGTTTTCGTCAGCATTGGGCTGGCTTGTGCCCAAAGCTTCATCATTGTAGGCAGAGGGATATAATTCGTAACCCGCACGGAGGCTGTAATTATTGGCTATCCTGTATTCTCCCCCAACCCTCAAATTTCCTGTTGAACGGTAAGCTTCGCTTATATCCTGGTTTTCATCAATAAATTCGCCATTGTCATCCCTCAAACTGGCACTGCCGTAATCAAGATATTCATAATCAATACTAAGCAATCCTTGTTTCGCAATAATAAATGCAGCACTCAATGTTGCCCTGAGCGGGGTTTCCAGTTCATAGTCGTACTCCTTGATATACTGGGGATATGCGGTATAATTTTTAGTTGAACCGTCTTCATATGTGATTGATGAATTCATTTCTGTGTCAAATACATCGTGGAGGTCATAAAATGTAGGTGTGTGTACCGCAGCCCCTAAACGTATTTCATTGGTAGGTTTGAAAATAACCCCCAATTTGAAATTGTATCCTGTACCGGAAGTTTTTAGATATTTGTTAAACCGTAATTCATTAAAATAGTCAATGTTGTCATTGGCATCCCATTCTTCTAAACTTGATGTTTCTTTATAATATATATCGGTGATTCCCAAAGCTGCCCCCAAGTACAGTTTATGGTTGAAGTTTAAGCCCATGGCAAGGGAATATTCATTTATTGAGCCTTGGCTGGAGGTGCTTTTTTGCTGGCTCTGCCCGTATGTCCCTTCCAAATCGTGCCAATATACTTTGGCTTCAGTATCATAAAGGAGCAAGTCGGCATCCGAGGCCACACCTTCGTAATAATCGCTCCAAGAACCTGCATTTGCATATGATGCAAAATTGTCGAGGATAGAGCTTGAAGAATTATGTCCAATAGCAATGGAATTACTGTTGAAATCTTTTAAGCGGTTATAGCCGAACCCAAGTGATACGCTGATCAATCCGGAACTGCTGTTATTGCCTGTCGGGATAGTTGTAACGTAACTGATGTTGTTGAATGTAAATTTGTATTTGTTATCATCCATTGAACTCCCTAGGTAGCTGGCATCTACATTTGTTTGGGAAAAAGAAGGAGTAACGGTGAATTCCCCTGACCGGTATACACCAAGCCCGGCCGGGTTGATACTTATCGAAGTAAAATCTCCACCGAGGGCGCCAAATGCATTTCCCATACCTCCAGAACGGGCTGTCCCCTGGACTTGAAAATTAGAGTAACGCAATGCATCTGATAAATCCTGTGCGCCACTGAAAAAAGGCAATAATATAACAATGGCTAATATTGATACGTATTTCTTCATGGCAATATATTTAATTTGTCTGTTTTTTGATTTCTATCCAATTTCAGGCTTTATTGTTACCTTCTCCTTCCGCCGCCGCCTGATGAACTCCTTGAAGCACCTGAACTCCTTGAAGCACCTGAACTCCTTGAAGCACCTGAACTCCTTGAACCGCCTGATGATGAACTCCTTGAAACTGATGAACTCCTTGAAACGCCGGAAGGACTCCTTGAATATGAAGAACTGGACGGGCTACTGCTTTTGTAAGATCTGGCAGATTTTGTAGAAGAAGGTGTGCTATAAGACTTTGATGGCGCTCTGGAAGAACTTCTGTTGTATGTTGAGCTAGATCTGTAAGCCTTATTATAACTTGAAGTTGACTTCGGAGTCCCGTAACTTGTTGTGCTGCGCGTACTCGTGCTTGTACTTCTTGAACCCTGTGTTACAACCCTTGGCCTTGAATAATTTGTTGAAGGCCTTGTATATGTTTTGGTTGTGCTTCCTGGCCGGGTATAACTCCGTGTTGTTGTCCCCGTGTTCCTGCTATTGGTCATTGTTGCTTGCCTGGTTGTTGGGCTGGCATTAGAAGTAGCCGTCCTTCTTCTTTCTGTAAGTACGTTATTTCCTGTAGATTTTGTTCCAGGAGCAGTACTCCTTCTCGTTGTTGCCGAGGTTGGGGCATTCGCATTCCTGACCCCGGAGCTTGAATGGCTTCTCCTGGAATCAGCAGACACCGCCCCGCCCCTTCCTGCACTTTTATTGGGAGATAAAGCAGTTGTCCTTCTTCTGTCTGAGTTATTACCGTAAGCTACATTTGTATTGTTTGCTCTTCTCGATCCATAATTTACCCTTCTCCTGGCATAGTCGTCCCCCCAGTGATGCCCCCAGCTGTTATAATATGGCCTATGCCAGTAACTATGGTAGTATGGATATCCCCATCCCCAACTCCAGCTATAGTAGGGGGAGTACCAACTACCCCATCCCCATCCCCAGTTCCAGGATAACGACCAAGACGGTGAATACCACGATGAGTAATAATATGGATCGTAATACCAGCTGTCCCAGTAAAATGGGTCGTAAAAGGAGCGGTTATGGAAACGGCGGATACGATAGGCATAATCAAGCTCTTCTCCATCGTAATAATTGTTGATTACATACTTTACTTCATCATCGTTGTAGTAAGTAGAGGTATCACTATCGTACAGTTCCATCTGATCCATGTTGTATGAAAGTACATCAGCATCCTCCTCTATGCCATCAAAAATGTAGTTGTTCATTGTGCTGTAACCATCTCCATTCCCTTCAATCTGGCTGATAACCATCCTGTTTGCCGGTTCTGCCGCAGCAGGTGTTTCCCTTACTGCTGATTCTTCCACTGCTATTGGTGGAGGTACGTCGCCCGGGTTAAAATAGATGTCGTCTGAATAGCTACTGGTGACATACGACCCGGTAGAACATGCACCTGATATGAGTGCAATTCCCAGTAATATCATCAATTTTGATTTCATAACTTGTCCTCCCTGTTTATTTAATGTCAATAATATTTACTTTATTTGTAAGCTCAAAATTAATAATAACAAAAAAGCAAAATCTGTACCAAATTAACAAAAATGGCGAGAGAATTAACACCACGAAAAGAAAATTATTCACAGTGGTATCAGGATTTAGTTATTAAAGCTGATCTTGCAGAGAGTTCGGCAGTGCGGGGTTGTATGGTCATAAAACCTTATGGTTATGCAATTTGGGAGAAAATACAGGCCGAATTGGATCGTATGTTTAAGGAAACCGGGCATGTAAATGCATATTTCCCGTTGTTTATACCAAAATCTTTTTTCAGTAAAGAAGCAGACCATGTTGAGGGATTTGCCAAAGAATGTGCGGTTGTTACACATTACCGTTTGAAAAATGACAAGGATAACGGAGGGGTAGTGGTTGACCCGGAAGCAAAGCTGGAGGAGGAATTAATTGTCAGGCCAACATCGGAGACGATTATTTGGAACACTTATAAGAACTGGATACAGTCATACCGCGACTTGCCAATACTTTGTAACCAATGGGCTAATGTTGTGCGCTGGGAGATGCGTACCCGCCTGTTTTTGCGTACCGCTGAGTTCTTGTGGCAGGAGGGCCACACAGCTCACGCAACAGAACAGGAAGCTGTTGGGGAAGCTGAAAAAATGATCGATGTGTATGCAGATTTTGCTGAAAATTACATGGCAGTACCTGTTATAAAGGGTTTGAAATCAGACAATGAACGTTTTGCCGGCGCTTTGGAAACATATTCTATTGAAGCACTAATGCAAGATGGGAAAGCCCTACAGTCAGGCACGTCTCATTTCTTGGGGCAAAATTTTGCCAAAGCTTTTGATGTGAAATTTGCCAACAAAGAAGGTAAAGAAGAATATGTGTGGGCTACTTCATGGGGCGTTTCCACCCGCTTGATGGGGGCACTTATAATGGCACATTCCGATGACAATGGCCTGGTGCTACCACCAAAACTGGCACCTTTCCAAGTGGTTATTGTGCCTATTTATAGAAAAACGGAGCAACTGGCTGTTATTTCAGGACAAGTGGATAAAATAATTGAATCACTTAAAGCTAAAGGGATTTCTGTAAAATACGATGACAATGATAACAAAAAACCGGGATGGAAATTTGCAGAGTACGAGCTGAAAGGTGTCCCGGTGCGCCTGGCGATAGGACCGCGTGATTTGGAAAACGGGACTGTTGAAGTTGCCCGTAGGGACACTTTAGAAAAAAGTGTTGTAGGGATTGAAGGGATTGAAAATTATGTTGAGAAACTATTGGGCGAGATCCAGAAAAATATTTTCCAGAAAGCCGCTGATTTTAGGTCTGCTAACACAACCAAGGTAGATACTTGGGATGAATTCAAAGATGTCCTGAAAAATAAAAGCGGATTTATACTGGCACATTGGGACGGGACTCCGGAAACCGAAGACAAGATAAAAGAGGAGACAAAAGCAACAATCCGTTGTTTGCCGTTGGAATACGAAGAGGAAGAAGGGGCTTGTGTATATTCAGGTAAACCTTCAAAACGAAGGGTTTTGTTTGCCCTGTCATATTAATGGCAATAATTTTTTTATTGTTTTTTTAGGGATACAGCAAATGAAAGTGCCCCCAAAGCCTCAGTGTTGCTTGGAATCTCTTTGCGTTTCTTCGTGGGGCAATCCTAAAAAGTTGTTTTGAAACGGCCCTCAAGGGAAACAGCCTTATGGTTGGGCTGTTGGGGTATGGATGACCAATTGATTTTGTTGGATAAATGGCATGGCCGTAAATATTTATTAATTTCCCTCAAGTTTAACAAGTAACTCATGGACAGGAATAAACCCATAATGCCGGAAAAATTCATTCCCTTCAACATCTAGCAGTATTTGCATAGGCACGGCAGAAATACCATAGTATTTCATGATATCCTGGTTCTCAGGTTTCATAATATGCAGGAAAACCACTTTCACCTTAAATTTATCTGATTGTTTAATTTTTTCCAGCACCGGCTCCATTTGTTTGCATATAGCGCAACCGCTTGAGCCAAATTCAAGAAGAGTAAATTCAAAATCTTCTCCGTTGTTTTTATAATTATACTCTTTATTTATAAACTTTTCTGCCAAAACTGTATTCCCCCCTCCTGTTTCTTGCCTCATTTTATCAGAGATAAGGGAGTTCAAGTTGTCTTTCATAAAATATCCAAAAATCAGAAAAACAAACAAGGCAAGCACCGATATTGCCGGAATGATTTTTTTTGTCATTGCTGTAGCATTTATTGCAAAAATAAAATTTTGCAACTAAAGTTTATGGAAATAACTTCCAGTCCTCCGAAAATACAGGGTTTGTTGTTGAAGAAGATTTGTTCGGCAATTTGTTAAGTTTTTCATAAAAAATATCGGCTACTAAAAATATGGGCTTGCCGCATTACTGTAAAACAATTACTTTTTTGTATAATTGCCGCGTCTTTTTTGTGGTGTTTTTTAACCCAAAAAGGCAAGCACAGCCTTACCTAATAACAGCCTTTTTTAAGTTAAATAATTGATGGGTAGAAAATTTAAACGAAATACAGGTTGCCTGTACATACTAATGATTTTTATATTTTTCACGGTTTATGTACAGGGCCAAAACAACACAAAAATAGAGCTTTCAAATTCAACCCTTGTCTCCTCTGGAACTGATATGCCTTTTTGGATGTGGGCAAACCGCGATGGGATGGTAAGGCCCACTGAAGCGTTCCTGGACATCTCTTGGTTGGGGATAGGGACTGACGGGTTCTTTAAAAATAAAAACTGGCATTATGATGCAGGGGCAACATTGTCCAGTGGTTTGGGCAAGGAGAACTATTTGCAAGTCAATCAATTATTTACAGCAATTGACCACAAAGGTTGGAAACTGGAATGCGGCATATTTTATGATGAATTGCAATTTGGTGGCCTTTCCTCCACCAACGGCAACCTGGCAAGGAGCAGGAATGCACGGCCTGTCCCCAAGATACGTTTTTCCACTTCGTGCTATAAACCTGTCCCGATATTAAAAAATTGGTTATCTTTTCGTTTCGAATACGATGAAGGGTTACTGGATGATGAAAGGTATGTTGAACATGTACACCTTCACCACAAATCTGTTTATTTGAAAGTTATTCCTGCCAAAAGCTGGGAGATAAACATGGGGCTGGAACATTTTGTGATGTGGGGCGGCTCCTCGCCAGATAATTCAATAGGGGACATGCCTACAGATTTTAAATCCTATATCCTGTACATAATAGGCAGCCCGGGAGACAGTGACTTTCCCCTCACCGATCAGTTAAATGTGGCAGGGAATCAGTATGGTACATACCAGTTGTCTGTTTCAAAAAAAACAGATGAGTTCTCCTTACATTTCAACATAAGCCACCCGTTTGAAGATGGTTCTGGGACAATGTTGGAAAACTGGACTGACAATCTATTGGGTGTTTTTTTAGACTTCAACAACCAAGAGCAATTTATCTCAGAAATATTATATGAATACGTAAACACCAAACAACAAGGCTATAAAGCCCCGCGATACGAGAATGACAATTATTTTAACCATGGTGTTTACAAATCTGGGGCAACGTACCACCAAATGGCCATGGTGTCGCCACTTTTTTCGCCAGTTTCGGTAGTTGACGGGATCAGCCTTGGTTTTTTGTCTACCCGTTTCTATGCCCACCACCTAGGTGCCAAAGGACGTTTCATGCCCAATTTATACTGGAAGGGCTTTGCTACATACAGCAAACAATTTGGCACATATGCAAGCCCGTACGGATCTCCTGTGGAACAGGTATCCCTATTTGGGGAACTTTGGTACAAAAACCCGTCTTTCCCTTTTGATATAAAGGCAAGCCTGGCCTCTGATATGGTAGGGGCTGGTGGCAACAACATCTATGCGGCAGGGCTTACCGTCTCCAAGACATGGTAATTAGCCCTTTCCATTTCCCTGGAGGAAGGAGCTTAAATTAGATGCAGGCGCTTCTACCGTAAAAATGGTGTTGATCTGCCGGAGGCGGAGGGTAAATTTATTTTTGCCGCGTATTACTTATCAGTTCCCCCTGCATGCCCACCATCGGTCCATCAATGATTTCCACTCTCTTACCTGTCTCAAAATTTTCTATCGAACGGTGTTTCGAAGTCAGGAGCATCAGGCATAAACCTTTTGGTCGGCAACAACTATCACTACGAAGGCACATGTACTCAAAGAAATTGCAAAAGATAAGCCCCCGTGCATTTAAATTAAAACACAACCTTTAAGAATAATATTTTTTGAAAAACTGTCTCTTTGAAATATCGTGGCAATAATTTTTAAGTACCTTTATCTGATATTCTTATAAATCAAAACCAAAATGAAACCTAACCCAATATTATTCATTTTTGTACTTGTTTTGGTCGGTTGCCATCAGCAAAACAAAAAACAAGATGGAACAGATAACCTTACCCCCCACGAGGAAGGGATCTCTATTGTTACCAGGCTTTACAATAATTCGGCTACTGCTGTAGAATATGAGATACCTGTCATAACAGGGACCAATGTCCGTCATGGCGTTCAAAAAAGATATTACAGGCACGGAAGCCTGTACTCCAGCGTCCCATACGTTGCTGGTAAAAGAAATGGCATTGCCTACACCTATTATCCGGTTGCAGGGAAAGCAGAACCTGTTGTTTGGAAGGAGCAGCCATATGTAGGCGACAAACTGGAGGGGATTTGCAAAAGATACCACCGCGATGGCAAGCTTCAGGCAGAATATGGATACATGAACGGGATGCCGTCAATTGGATTAAAAGAATATTACCAATCGGGGAAACAGGTTAAACATCCCGATTTGATCTTAAACAAAACAAAGACCAAGGAAAGATATTATATAACCGCACACCTTTCAGATGGCTCTAAAGATGTGGATTATTTCATGGGCGATTTGGTTGAAGGGAAATATTTGCCGGAAAACCTAAAAGGCTTACAAGTAGTGAACGGTAAAGGTGAAATATTGGTTTCCCTGGACACAAAAAAGGTAACGATCACGGCAGTTAAATTCACCAAATACAAAAACCGTTATATTATTTCAAAATCGATAACGTTATAAAAGACAAAAGCTGGGGCATAAAACACAAATGGGGACCACTCTGTGACGAATAGTCCCCATTCACATGAGGCCACCTAAGTTTCCCCCTGTGCCAGGCTACGGTTATTTTGACCGGCTTCAACCACCCTTTAAGGCTGATTTCTGCCCGGTACCTTCCGGTTAAGCTTTCTACGGCATGAACTTTCCGGTATTCCGCTCGGCATTCCGGATTGCCTTCCCGGACGAAGTGTCTTTCAGTTTATGTGCCCTTCCTTTCGGATGTATGCAGCTTTCCAGCCTTACGGGTTTTACCCCTTTTGCCGTGCAGTTTGATTTAGCGGCCTAAACCGTATTATCTCCTGCCTGAAGACTCAATACTTAAAGAACGTCTGGTGTCCTTTCCGATAATTGACTGAACCTGGATTTCCAGACTGCCAGGCCCAAACTTCGGCTCTTTTAGTGTGCCTCCCCGAAGGTTGGACCGAGATGTTCCGGTTTCAACTAAGAAACCTTTCCGCCCCCACACTTTTGGAGCTGTCTTTTATCGCTCACCTGATATATCAAAATTACGACATTTAATATATTGGAGTCAAGGGGTTTTGCACAGTTTATATCCACCGTGTATCAACAAGGGTTATTAACAATTGTTAACAACAAATAAAAATACCCAGGTTAAGAAAGCCTTCCCTTGAAATCACCGTAAGAGAATTCACGGATCACCTTAATAGCCCCGTTCTCTGTGCAAACAGCAATAGAAGGGTGTTTTACCCCGTTGAACATTGTTGTTTTCACCATGGTATAATGGATCATGTCGAGGAAAACGATTTGCTCGCCGATTTGAAGCTCATGCCCAAAATCGTAAACTTCCATAAAGTCCCCTGCCAAACAGCTCACACCTCCAAGGCGGTACAAGTACCTGCTGTCCGCACCCGGTTCTTTTGCCCCGGCAATCCTTGGGCGATAAGGCATTTCAAGCGTGTCGGGCATATGGGCGGCAAACGACACATCGAGGATGGCCGTTTTTATCCCTTTGTGTTCAACTATATCAAGCACTTTGGAACACAAAACCCCTGTATCCCAGGCAATGGCACTTCCCGGCTCCAATATGACTTTTACATTATACTTTTTTTTGAAATTTTGAAGAAGCTGTATCAGGTGCCCATGGTCATAGCCCTTGCGTGTCATCAAGTGGCCGCCCCCCATGTTCACCCACTCCGCTTTATGCAAATGTTTTTCAAATTTGGCTTCTAAATGTTGTAGCGTTTTTTCAAGGCTGAAAGAATCCGATTCGCACAGCACATGAAAATGGATGCCTTCCACCCCTTCTGGGAGTTCATCGGGAAATCCATCGCACCCAACCCCAAGGCGGGATCCGTCTGCGCTGGGGTTGTACAAGCCGGTTTCAACATCTGAGTATCCGGGTTTTACCCTTATGCCACAAGAAATGTGATGCCCGGCATTCTTTGTTGACGCATAAAACTTATTGAACTGGCTAAACGAATTGAACACTATGTGGCTGCTGTAGCCCATTAGTTCTTCAAATTCATCATCGGAATATGCGGGCGAATAAACGTGCGCCAACGACTTCATTTCCTCAAAACAAAGCCTCGCCTCGTTGAGGGAACTGGCCGTTGCCCCGCTTAAATGCTTGCGCACCAATGGGAACGCATGCCACATGGCAAAGCCTTTGAATGCCAATATTATTTCAATGCCGGCTTCTCTCTGCACCCGTTCTATCAATCGCAGATTATCCAAGAGAAGCTTTTCGTCCAACACAAAAGCAGGGGAAGGTAATTTTGAATAGTCCAATTTTTTTGTTTTTAGCCGGAGGCAAAGGGCAGACAACAGGGCGTTATTGGCCATGCATGCCCCTTGCACTATGCAATCATACTTCTAAGTCAACATTAAATTTTTCGTTCCAAGGCAGGCCATGCCCCCCGATTTCTTCCATAAACGGATCGGGGTCGAACTCCTCTACATTGAAAACACCTGCCCCTCCCCATTTGCCAGTGAGCAACATTTTTGCCCCAAGCATGGCAGGCACCCCTGTTGTATAGGAAACGCCTTGCGCGCCGGTTTCCTGGTAAGCAACCTGGTGGCTGGCATTGTTCCATATATAATAAGTTTGCTCTTTGCCGCCTTTTATCCCTTTTATCCGGCAACCTATCGATGTCTCGCCTGTATAGTTTTCCCCCAAATCCCCGGGGTTTGGCAAAACAGCTTTTAAAAATTCCAGCGGGACGATATCCACTCCTTTATATTTCACAGGATCAATCCTCGACATACCGATATTTTGGATGACGCGCAGGTGGGTTAGGTATTCTTCGCCAAAAGTCATCCAAAAACGGGCCTGTTTTAGGCTGGGATAATTTTTAACCAGCGACTCCAGTTCTTCGTGGTACAGAACATAAGAACTGCGCTGCCCTATGTTGGGGTAGGTCAACATCTTTTTAATTTCAAAAGGCTCGGTTTCTACCCACTCCCCGTCTTTCCAATAACGGCCTTTCTGGGTAATTTCGCGGATATTGATTTCCGGGTTGAAGTTTGTGGCAAAAGCTTTACCGTGATCCCCCCCGTTGCAATCGACAATATCTAAATAATGGATTTCATCAAAATGGTGTTTGGCAGCATAAGCAGTGTAGATGCTTGTCACGCCGGGATCGAAACCACAGCCCAAAACAGCGGTTATGCCTTTTGCCTTAAAGCGATCATTATATGCCCACTGCCAGCTATATTCGAACTTTGCCACGTCCTTAGGTTCGTAATTGGCTGTATCGAGGTAATGCACACCTGTTTCCAGACAGGCATCCATTATCGTCAAATCCTGATATGGCAGCGCAACGTTTATTACCAACTCTGGGGAAAAACCATTTATAAGTCCGACAAGTTCTGGCACATTGTCGGCATCTACCTGTGCAGTCTGTATCCTGCCCTTTCCTACTTCTTTGGCAATAACATCGCATTTCGACTTTGTACGGCTTGCCAGCAATATTTCGGGAAAAACATCAGGGTTTTCGGCACATTTGCTGGCAACCACACGGCCAACACCGCCTGCACCAATAATTAAAACTTTGCTCATTTTCAAATATTTATTTAACCGGGACAAAAACCGGGATTGCTTCTTTCTAATGTTTAAATTATTCCTTTTACGGACAAAACAAATTAAGTTGTCCATTACTTTCCAAAAGTATGAATAAAGTTCATCTTGGCACTCTTGCATACAAGAATAATTCAAAAAAACACAAATTTATCTTCTGGCAAGAAGGGAATTTTGCAGCACACCCTTCTCCGGATCCGCCGTAATTTTTACCTTTGTATTTTTATACCGTATAACTAAACTTAAAAAATGAAAAATATTATATGGGCCGTTACCTGTTTGTGCTTGCTCAACCTTTCCATACTTACTTCTGTTGCCCAACAGAAAAGAATAAGCTCTGAAGGATACCACTTGCACCGTTCGGCGTTAAAAAATTCTTATCTGAAATTTGAGGGAAAAAAAACACGGTCGGGTTGTTTTCCTTGGAGGATCAATAACCCATAATCCAGGTTGGCGCGATTCTGTCTGCAACTATCTAACACATAAATTCCCTGAAACGAAGTTCGATTTTATTAATGCAGGAATACCTTCGATGGGTTCTACCCCTGGTGCTTTTCGTTTTGAACGCGATGTCCTTAAAAACGGCACTGTGGATTTACTTTTTGAAGAAGCAGCCGTTAACGACGACACCAACCACCGGACAGCAACAGAGATCGTCCGTGGGATGGAAGGGATAGTGCGGCACGCTTTAACTGCAAACCCATACTGTGACATTGTTTTTATGTATTTTGCCGATCCGGGGAAAATGGCAGATTACCGATCGGGCGAGGTCCCTAATGAGATAAGCCTGCACGACTCGGTTGCCAGGCATTACAACATACCGGCAATCAACCTGGTCAAAGAAGTTACAGACAGAATAAATGCAGGAGAATTTGACTGGGAAAACGATTTTAAAGATCTCCACCCCTCCCCTTTTGGGCAGGACATTTATTTTAAGTCGATGAGGACTTTCCTTGAAGATCAATGGTTAAATAATTTCCCGGGCGAAGAAATATCGGCACATAACATCCCTTCCCCATTAGATGGACACCCTTATTCAAAAGGGAAATTGGCAGGGCCAAATCCGCAGGAATCGTTCAAAGGCTGGAAAATGGAAAGAAACTGGCAACCTGTAGACGGGAAAGGGACAAGGGCAAATTATGTAAACGTCCCAATGCTAGAAGGGTGCTACCCGGGAAAAACAGTCAAATTCCACTTTAAAGGCGATGCAGTTGGGATTGCCGTTGCTGCCGGGCCCGATGCAGGGATTATTGAATACAGCATTGACAACCATCCATGGAAAAAGCATGATTTATTCACCCAATGGAGCAGTTCTCTCCACTTACCATGGTACTGCACACTGGGCAGTGGGCTAAAAAACAGAAAACACACACTCCAGATAAGGCTTTCTGGGGATAAAAACCCAGAAAGCTCGGGAAACGTTTGCAGGATAAGGTATTTCTTTTATAATGGAGAGTAAACGGATGTTTTTTTTGAAAAAAAACTCCCCGATCACGGTGAAATAAATGGTTTGTATTAATTTTATGCTTTCGTATCTATAAATAAAAGATTAATCAGACTAAAAGAAACTACTATTATGAAGACATTGCACAATAGAAGGGATTTTTTCAGGATTTCGGCGGCAGGCTCAATGGGGATGATGGCCCTTGGTCCGCTAGCCTGTACCTCGGGGACAAAAGTTGACAAAAAAAGTTTTGGCGTTGGGCTGCAATTATACTCCATCCGCGATGCCATGGCCGCAGATGTGCCTGGTACGTTAAAAAAAGTTTCAGATATAGGGTATAAATATGTTGAGCTGGCCAGTTATGCCAATGGCAAATTCTACGGCTATTCACCTTCTGAATTTAAGAAAATGGTGAACGACCTGGGAATGGAAGCCAACAGCAGCCACACCGCTGTTGAATCGGCAGTAGTAACGACAGACAGCGCTAAGTTGATGGCCGATGCACATGCCGAACTGGGCGTAAAATATTGTGTCCAACCATGGATTAACGATGAGGACAGGAATATCGAAACCTATAAAAAAATGATTGCCGACTGGAACGAAGTTGGCAAGGTAATGAAAGGCGTGGGGATACAGTTTGCTTACCATAACCACAATTTCGAGTTCAAGGAAACTGATGGGCTGATCCCTTACTATGACGTTTTCATGAAAGAAATGGATGCCGGGTTAATTACCATGGAACTTGATTTGTACTGGGCCACCAAAGCCGGCCAAGATCCGGTAGAAATGTTCAACAAATACCCAGGCAGGTTCCAGTTATGGCATTTTAAAGACATGAGCGGTCAAAGCGCACCGTTTTATGAGGTAATAAAAGACGATATTGCCCCGGTTGGCGCAGGGCTTATCGATTTTAAACGGATTTATGCCGCAAGAGAAACTGCCGGGCTTAAAAATTTCTTTGTTGAAGACGACAACCAGGGGAACGGGAAACCTTTCGAAGGCATCGAAACCAGCATAAATAACCTTACTGCTAAGATTTTAGCTTAAGATTGATTGCATTATTATATTCACGGCGCGGCTTCAAGCCGCGCCGTGTAAAACAATAACTATCTTTCAATAAAATACCTCAACTGGTCAAGCATTATAGGGACATCTTCCGGATCAACGCCCTGCTCAATGAGGTGGTGAAGGTCTTCTTCGAAAACATCAAAAAATTCCTGCTCGGTAAAATCTTCTTTTTCTATCGACTCTTCGTAAAAGTCAAGAGCGTCCATCCTGTTCCCTATGCTCCATTGTACATGCCCCATGTTCATTAAATCGTGCTTGGTGGGCGAATCCTCAACCAACTTCCAAAAATACTTTTCAGCTTGTTCCTTTTTCCCTACCACAAACGAACACCAGCCAATTGGCCGCCATACTTTCTTATTTCCGGGCGACAGGAACTCAACCTTAAAATAGCATTTCAGCGCTTCTTCAAATTGCCCCAGCTCCAGTAAACAATGCCCAATAGAAAGTTGCACATTCAGGTTTTCCGGATCGAGGTTTTCTGCCTCCCTGTAATATTCCAGTGCCTTTGCAGGTTGTTTCAGGTTGCGGAAACATAGTGCTATTTTCCTTATGTTCCACAACTTGTTAAGCTCATAGAGTTCGGCTTTCAGGTAATTATCGAGCGCTTTTGCATAGTTGCCCATTTTTTGATGACAAAAGGCTATCTTTTGATATATCTCACCGCTTTCTCCTGTACCCAACAGATAATTATATATTTCAACCGCATCATCAAAATAATTTTTCCCAAAATAATACTCTGCGATATTCCTCAGTATTTTGGGATCTTCTTTCAAAATGCCCCCGATGGTTTCTGTGTTATGGAAATCGAAACGCCAGCCAAAAATATCGTCAAAACCCGATTTACGGGGATGCAGTTTGTAAAAACGGTACAGATCCTGGATATACTGGTTGGAAATAAACCCAGCCTTTTTCCCTGGGGCAGTCATTTCCTCATCCCTTTCAATTTCTTTAAACTGATCCATCTCGGTTTTCATGCCATGAGCCATAAATTCGCGGTTTTCCGCCGGCAAGTTCTGGATGCTTAAACAAAACGAGTATTTATCGGAATTACATAATATCGGGGCGGCATCAATGGTTTCGATAAACTTGCGGTTCAGGTTGTCATTCACGTCCACGCCCTCCGCTATTTGCGGGTTTTCAGCAAAGAACGGGATAAACCAATTGCTTATTTCATCGAAAAAAGGGAATAATTTCAGCATCGAAAAAGAACCTATAAAAACATCTGCCCCTTCCATCTGGAGTTCTGAAAATTCTTCCATTTTGTCCATCAAGCCCGGCGAACCTTTAAATATCTCTTCCCATTCCGGGTTTTTATCATCAGAAATACTGTCATCCATCAAACTGTCGAGATTTATCTTGTCTTTCAGGTTAGGGCTTATCCTGATCATTTCGGGGATAATTTCGTCCTTAATCTTTTTCTGGATTTTTTCAGTTTCCCTGCTCCTTATAAACTGGACTATAACCTGTTCCAGGTTTCTCTTAAACCCTGGGCTTTCGTTCAATATTTCCAACCGGCCCGTAATTGCAGGATAATACTGCATACGCGAATCGTACCTGAAAAAATTGATTAGCAGAGCAACCAGCGCACGCTGGTTGATTTGGTTTTGCCCCGACTCGTACAAATCAAAAAGCAAACTGAATTTTTCGGGAGAGAAATAACGCTGTAGGCTCATCATCAGTGCCGACACAATAAAAGCTTTATAAGGTACGGGGACATGTACGCCCGAGAAAAAAGCTTTTAAGAATGCTTTCCCTTCTGTGGACAAATCATCGCAAAACCAGAAGTGGTAGAACAGCCTTACAATCTCCTTTTGGTGTTTTTTAGCTTCAACACCCAGGTCTGTGGTTTTAACCTCACCGCTATCAATTAACGACTTTAGGTCCTTATCTATATAAAATTCTTCAATAACAGAAAGCTCACTTTTTAAATCATTGATATAACTTTCTTTAAAGGATCTTTTCTTTTCATACTCAACCGATGAAGAATATCTCATCCTTAGTGCCTCGTTTACCTTATCGGCCAGCCCATAAACGGAAACAATCAATTTCCGGTAAATTTTTTGCCTTTCCGGATCGCGGATACCTTTCACGGTGTACTTTAACATGTAATGGTATGTTTCCTCCAGCTTTCGGCATTCATCGGCAAAAGCCACCAGCATATTTTCTTGTATCAGCTCCCCCAACAGTCCAAACGCAGGCTTTAACCTCCTGGCAGCAAGATTGCCACATATTTCCCTATATTTATTTTTGATTTGTTTATCCGTCATCGTATAATTGTTATAATCCCAGATATGAACTTATGTACTTTATCTCCCCACCAAACCACTAAATAACTATTTCTTCAAAGGTCTGCCTGTCTGTATCCCCTTCGGTATTAATGAACAATATATTTGTGCCCCGGCCAATCCCAAGAGCCTCTTTTATTGGCGCGAACCCTCTTTCTGTCATGACAGCAAGAAACCCTGCAAGCCCGGCCGCCCCAGATTCTCCTGAAATCACCCTGTTGTCAGTGCCGACCGGATAATACAATTCACGCATTGCCTGTTTGGCATAGCCATCGTTAACTTTCAAGGAATAATCGGCCCCGTTTTTAAGCAAGGGCCACGCCCCAATAGAAGGTGTGCCGCAATTTAAGCCTGCCATAATAGTATCAGAGTTTCCTTTTGACGTTGATATTTTGTTTTCTTTAAATGAAAGGAGTATCCCATCTGCTTCTTCGGGTTCCACTATTACTATTTTGGGCCTTTGGCCTCCATATTTGCTTAAATAATAATAAATGCCCGATGCTGCCATGCTCCCTACGCCTGCCTGCAAAAAAACAATGTCAATGTTTTTCTCGGGGCTTGGATATAAGGTATTCTCTATTTCACTAAACATTGTTAGGTATCCGGCCATTATCATAGCCGGGATTTCGAGATAACCGTCCCAGGCAGTGTCTTGTATCAATGTCCAGTTATTCGCTTTTGAATTGTTCTCGGCTTCCTTGCAAGATTCATCGTAATTCCCGTTTATTTGAACCACCCTGGCACCTTCTTTTTCTATGGCTTCAACCCGTTTGGCAGTTGTGTCTCTGGGGACGTAAACTACCGCCCCCTTCCCAAATTTTTTTGCCGACCATGCCACGGCTTTTCCGTGGTTGCCATCGGTAGCTGTACAAAACGTTTTAATGGCAGGATCTTTTTCTAACGATTTATGGATTGCGTATAAAGCTCCTAAAACCTTAAAGGCATTTAACCCAAACCTTAAAGATTCGTCTTTTACAAAGATATTGCCAACGTTATGTTTTTTTGCCAGGTCCGATAACCGGATCAATGGTGTCGGTTTATACTCTGGCAATGATGTATGGAATTTTATTGCATTGCTTTTCTGTAGGATAGAAGTGGTTAAGCCATCGGGGATACTATTGGTCGGTGGATTTTTATAATAATTTTCAGCCATAATCTTTTTATTTGCGAAAATAGCAAAATTGACGAAAAACTGTTTAGGAACTGTTCAAAACAACTTGACAGTTTCTGCACAGCACCTTAGCTTGCCCCACCCCAATAGAAAAAACGGGACATTAAGCCTTGTCTTAATGATCCCAGAGGTATAAAAAAATCTCATCAACCACAGACGACAACAAGCTGTCATAATTCTTTTTTGCTGTTTCATTACCTTGCTCTGCGGATTTCCGGTACCATTTTAGCGCTACATCAATATCCTTAGTAACACCCTTACCTTTTGCGTACATATAACCCAAGTTACATTGCGCCCTTGCATCTCCCTGTTCTGCAGACTTTCTGTACCACTTTAGTGCTGCATCATAATCCAGGGCAACTCCGATACCGTTAAAGTACATATACCCCAAATCACATTGTGCACTTGGATATCCCTGTTCTGCTGATTTTTTGTACCAGTAAAATGCTGTGGCATAATCCTTGCCTACCCCGTTGCCGTAATAGTACAAATTGCCCAAATTAAATTGTGCCCTTGGGTATCCCTGCTCAGCAGACTTCCTATACCATTGGGCTGCAATAGAATAATCTTTGTCGACACCTTCACCTGTTTCGTACATACAACCCAATTTATATTGCGCCAATACATTTCCTGCCCCTGCTGCACTTCTATACAATTTTAAAGCCTTCCCTGGATCTGACATTACTCCATAACCTTTTTCATACAAAAAACCTAAGCACACTTGAGCCTGGGCATTACCCTTCTGCGCCAGCACCTCAAAATCTTTTGCTGCTTGTTTATAGGCCTTACGGGAATTGCGATCATAATCCAACTCAAAATCACTTTCAACAGCTTTTAGGACAAGCTCCTTTTCTACTATACATTCAATTGGGGCTGACTCTGAAACACCCAATTGCCGGATGAGCCCATTGATATCTTGAAATTCATCCTCTAATAGGGAGGAGTTCGATATGCAACTGTATGAAACGACCCCATCCTTATCAACAAGCACGGTATATGGGACAACCTTTGTGTTAAATTTCCCCATTATTTCTAAGTTGACATCTATGCCTATGTTATCGTTAAATTTTTCATCAAAAAAAGGTAGCCTACGCTCAATCGCTTCTTTAACTTCATCATAATTACGCTTCTGCACCTTGTCTTTCCAACTATACCATCCTATTGTCAAAACATTTAAATCATCGGGGTTATGCTCACTTAAAATTTCATTTTCTATGAATTCTAAACTCCTTAAGCAAGGGACACATCCGGGATAATAAAAGTTAATAAGAGTAGGGCTGCCCATTAAATCCTTATTCGTTATTATACTACCATTTAACAATTTAACCTCAAAATCAGGGATAGGGCTGCCTTCCTGTATAATCCAACTAAAGCCTTTTTCCCTTTTTACAGGCTTAAAATTTATATCGGGAAATGATTCCGAAATATTGTCCTCTGCTATTGTTTCAGAATAGGGGAAATACCAGCGGTCTCCATAAATATCCTTTGAAATTGCAGTAACAATTGAATATACTTCTACGGTATCCGTCCGGTTAAGCCAAACCCATTTAATAATAAATGGACAATAAAACTTGGTATCTTCCTCTATTAAAGAACCTTCATAAATTTTAACAAAATTATTAAGCTCAAAATCAATTCGTATCCTTTCTTTGCCCTTATTATTGGAGAACCATTTTGAATACCTGGAATATATAGAGTCCCTCCCCCCATTTTTCTCAATCATGCTGCTAGGGATATAAGATATAAGTGAGTCGATATCGGGTTCAAGATAGGCATTGGCATATGATCTAGCTTGAGCCCTGACTTTTTCCAACATTTTGCTTTGCCCTGATAAAAAAGTTGGCAATGCTAAAAAAACAAGAAAAATATAATATCGCATGGCGGTATAATTTGAATTATCCCAGGATGTACCTTGGATGTCTGTTTGAGCGGTAAGTTAAGGGTAATTTTATGTCCTGCAAATAAAACCGCTGTATTTTTAATTGAAAAGCAAACACATATTACGGCTAAATATTACACCTATATGTAAAATACAAAATTATTCTTTGCAGTGCCTTTCCCCGAATATTTTATTGTGTCGGCATCAATGCTGACAAAAAAGTCATCTCCCTGGATCAAGCAGATATTATGATAAAACCTGCCCACAGAAATCCTTCCCGTAGAAATCCGCTCAACAGGGATTTCAATGACATTATGCCCAATGCCATCAATAGATACAAGATATTTTTTTCATGTTTAGTTTGATTTGTCGTAATATTATGGAATCATAAATCATTTCAACTCACGAACCACAATCTCGTCCTTCCCTTTTTCTTTCGGATTCGATACAGTAAAAACAATCCTGTTAATTTTGTCCCAGTACCTGCTCAATCCCTTGTCTGTTATTTTTTTATATTCTATTTCGGGCTTTAATATTTTTGCATCGTATTTCATTTCCAATGTAAATCCGTCACCTTTCAGGTATAGTTTGCCTTCGCTTATTTTTTCAACATCGCAACATGTCACAAAATTTAGCGTGGTAGGCACATCTTTCACTTCGCTTAAAACGTAATCGTCTTTAATGATGAATTTTTTGCCCCTTTCCAGAGTATATGAGCGAACCCATTTGTCCACTGCTGCACCTTCGGGGTATGCCTTTGAAATATCGGTTGAAAATGTAGCTTTTTTTGAATTGGCGTTGAACGTTGAGTTTGTAGCCACAAAGTTTCGCCCTTCTTTTTGGTCTGTCCCGTTAATTTTTGGGAGGTTGTGGTATTGCGATTGCATTGTCCATATTTCGTATCGGCGGCTGCTAAATGTCTTGGCGGTGTAAGTTTCCCTGCCAATGTCAACGAGGCAAGGCAAACTGTTGAAGTACAAAACGCACGAGCCAAGGTCGTTGTGGTTGTGGCTTTCTGCATTATGCCCGCCCTTTGCGGCAAAGAAGAAACCTTCGGTAGAGCCGCCTTTGTCCCTAGCCCCTGCAACCTGAATTTCCGGCAACCAGAAGTCGCTTATCAAGGCATTTTGTGCGTCTGCGTTTTTAATTTCGTCAAGGTGCATGAGCTGCATGATTTGCTCGTCAATTTTCCCTCCCGGAGCTTTTGTGCCCCAGCCTTGTTCCTGTGCTAAATATGCCCCAAATTTTTGCATTATAGGATCGGCAATGTCTTTCCCGTAGCTGTATATAATTTGCGGCCGTCCACCAGTAGTAGCATCGGCATCTGCAAAATTGATAAAATACGGGTAATTGATGTATGCTTTGTAGATATAGTTCCCCATGTTTTTAATGAGCTGGTTATCGAACACGTTGAATTTCCCGTTTGTTGCCCTTTTCAGCAAGTCGAGGTCTTGGTACAGCGAAGCCCCTGCCCTGCCCCAGTACGATGGACCTTCGTCGCATCCGCCATCTTCTGGGTAAATATTCACAAACTGGTCGAGCGATTTTACCACTTTTTCGACCCCGGCAATTTTCTTTTGTTGGTCGTCTTCTAAAATCAAGATAGAGGTAAGCATGTTGTGGTTCGTCCATGGGTTCCAGTTGTTTACGTCTCGTTTACCATCTAAGCCCTGCCACCAGAAATCGTCGCGTTCGTAATACGGGAGCACGGCTTTTTTCATGATCTCGTCTTTCAGGCGTTTTGCAATCAGAGGGTGGATTTTGTCGAACTCATCTTTAAACAGAAACCAAGTCCACGAAAGGATACTTGAAATTTCTCCCACACCTAAATCCACAGTTGGTTCATCGGCATCGGGCAATCCTGTCTGGGCGCCTTGCATGTAGAGATGTGCCGACCAGCCCCACCAAGTTTGTTCGCTGTAATACCAAACCCCGTTTACTATATCATCGATAAAGCGGCCTTTGCCTTCTGTAAGCTCGCCCATCACCAGCGAAACCAAAGCCTCCCTTGGTACACCATATACGGCTTGGCGGCGATCTCCAGAACGGATTATTTCCAGATAATCGGTCGCTTTTACAACAGGCCAACCGAAATCGAGGTACCCTTCGGCTTTTTCAACATATTTATTCTTTATTTCATCGGGCAATGATTCCCAAAACGAACGTGAGTGGTAATCGGGGAAATTTAATTCCGAAAAATCTTTTATTAATGACTGAACCAGGTTTATTTGCCCTGCTTCTTTTTGGAGCATATCCCTTTTCCCCTCAGCAAAAACAGCTACAGAAAAACTTATGGCAAAAATCAATAAAAACAATTTTTTCATGGTATGTGTTTTAGTTAGTTGTTTATTGTAATAGACATTTAGATTTTGGGATGGTGAGAGATGAGATTTATCGAAACGCTCGCAATAAAGAAATTATCCTGCTGCCGGGGCAAAGGTTTCTTAACAAACTCTGCAACATAGCCGGACTGATAGTTTGCCGCATTATTTCTCCGGGATGAATCCCGTGGTTATTGTTGTTGCCCCTTTTAGGAGGCTTATTCCTTTTCGTCTATTTATATCTCTCACATCTAAAAATCTATAAGTCTTAAAATCTATCTTATTTATTTCTTTTTAATCACAATTTCGTTTACTCCAGAGTTCAATCGTATCGAACCAAAAGAAAGGTTAACCGAGTTTCCGTTAAGTGTTGCCTCGCCTTGTTGCGAGAAATCCATTTTAAACTCAGCTACCATGTTGGCTGGCAGTTCAATAGTATATTTTTGTGTCCGTGATCCCGAAGACACAAATTCAGCCTTTATTATACCTTTAATGGTAGGCACTTCAATGGAACAATTTTTCAGCCACCCCATTTGGGGCTTAATTTCAGCCACCCCAAATCCCGGAGACAAAGGCTGGACACCCCACATATAGCGGGGAATTATGTTGCCCGGAGCTGCCCCCCAGGCATGGTTCCAGTCCGAGTTGGGCTTATATTTCATGGCCCAGGCTTCGAGGGTTATGGTAGAGCCAATTTTTATCATGTTGTACCAACTGCGGTCGTGGGTGGCGGTCATCAAATCCAGGGCATAATCGCCTGCCCCCGCATTGTAAACCGCCTCCATCAGGTATTGTGCGCCGTAAACGCTGCAAGCCATACCACGTGTTTTGATATGTTCGACAACCGATTTTTTATACTCTGGGGGAACTACGCCAAAAGCCAAGGGGAACATGTTGGCATGTACAGAGCCATGATCCGTCCCAATCCCATCGGTGTAGTACCCTTTTTCCTTGTTATATAATTTTTGGTTGATTGATTTTTTCACCTTTGCCGCACGTTGCTTGAAATCGAGGGCTTCCTCGGTCTTGCCCAATATTTGGGCAAATTCTGCCATAATCTCCATATTTTTATAGTACATGGAATTGATGACAGTATTTATCGGAAGGAACACAAAACCATCGTCTTCGCCTTTGCTGCCGAAACCTCCGGCCTGAGGCCAGTCAACAATATCGCGCACACGCTGGGTTGTATCGGCAAAGCCGAGGTTTGCCATAACTTCACCGTTTAGTTTGGGCGAATGAGTGCTGATAAAACCGTCGCTGTCTTCAAGTTCCATCAATGTTTTATACTTCAACGGCCCGTAATATTTTTCGATAAGCTCGGTATTCCCGGTGTACATGTAATCCTGATAAAACAACAAAGGCACGTGCAATTGCCATTCGGTCGGCCATGTAGGGCATTTCATGAAATACTCGATTGTCCTCCTTGCAATCGTATATTCGTCGTCAACCGAATAATGGCTCAACTGGTTGATGTAGGCATCGGCTTCGTAAGGTATGCGCTCTCGGTCGCCATCAACGTACAAGCCCGCAAACGATGTGGCTTTCATGCTGTATTTGCAGATGTCCCAAACTTGGTTCAGGATTGAGTCCGAACAGTTAAAAGAACTGTTGCCGTATTCGAAATAATAAAAACAAGCTTTCTGGCTGACGGCCTTGTCGGAAATATTTTTTGACGCATTTTCAATTTCAGCATAACGAAATGGCATTACCACGCCAATTGAATCGGGCAAATGAACAGCCCTAGGTCCTGTGTTGCGCTTGTCGGGCGGGAGTTGCAACACATATTTGATTTTGCCGGGCTCAACAGCCAGCTCCACTTCATTATATCGGATATGTCCTCCCGGTTTGCGGTCTATTTTCCCGTCTTTTAATTTTTCGCCCAAGCGGATTGTCAAAATTTCTTTTTTTGAAGCTTTGTAATCCAACACCAAGGTGCCAAAAGCATCCTTCCCAAAGTCGATAAAATAACTATCGACAGAGACTTTTTTAAACACCACAGGATTTATGTATTCAACCTGAAATTTGTTTTCGGAAGAAACACTTTCCCCAAAATCTCCGGTATGGAATTGCTGTGCACAGGAATATTCCGTCAGGCGTTTGTCTTTGTCTTGAACCCTTACTTTCCAAAAATAGCTTGTGTTGGGCTTTAGCTGGCCGCCACCAAATTCAACATTTGTCGATTGATTGCTGTTGACCATTCCGCTGTCCCAAACATCGCCAATGTTGTTGGAAACCATTTCTTTGGTAGATGCCACCAAAACCTGATATGCTTTTTGCGTGACCGCACCCTGCGGCACAACCCAGTTGAACTCAGGCCGGCTGTCTATAATTTTCGTAAAACGTGGATCCCTGATGTTCTCTACCGACAAGCAACTTGGTACGCCAACATAAGGGTCGGCATATTTTTTTGCAAGTTCATAGTTTTTCCTGCTTAACTCACGGAGGATATTTTGATATTCTGCCTTACCTGCTAGGTTGTTGATTTCTTTGGGATCGTCTTTCAGGTTGTAAAGTTCTTCAGAAGATTTGTCGTTCACATACCGTAAATATTTCCACTCTGACGTTCGGACACCTTCGCTAGGGGGGATATTTTCAAAATTCCACAGGTGTTCGATCAAAACAGTGTCCCTGTCCAACGAATTTTTTGTCCCGTCAACCACCCCGGCCAAACTTTTCCCTTGGTAGGAAGCCGGTATTTCAAGCCCTGCCAAATCCAATATGGTAGAAGGCACATCAATGTTAAGGGCCATTTGGTCAACATCGGAATGATTTTTTGTGCGCGGATCAAAAACAATCAGCGGCACACGTATCGAGTTGTCGTACATCAGCCATTTCCCTGCCAATTGGCGTTCGCCCAAAAACTGCCCGTTATCGCCCATCAAAATAATCACAGTGTTTTTGTCCTGCCCGGTTTCTTTAAGTTTTTTCCTGATTTTAGCAATTTCGAGGTCGATGCCGTAAATCATCCTGTAATACCCTTTTATGCTGTGCTGGTACTTTTCAGGAGTGTCGTAACGCCAATACCAACGGGTACGGTTAAAGCCTTCGCGGACAGGCAAGGGCAAGGCGTTAAAATATTTGTCGTCAGAGATGTCAGCTTTCGGTATTTCTATGTCCTGATACAATTCGCCCGGTTCTTCCTGCCAGAAATATTGATCGTGTGCATTGTCGTGCGCATGAGGGGCACTAAAGCTCAACGACAGGCAAAAAGGTTTCCCTTCCGGGGCATTTTCAATAAAATCCAGGGCTTTTTGCCCTGTGTAACGTGTTAAATGCACGGTGTCGCCGTCAAGCGTTTTATAATAATAACCACGGTAATCGCCAAAACTCCCGTTGCGGTCGTAATCTTCAATTACATCAAACATTTCACCTTTGGCAGGGTAATTAACGCCAAATTTACCATAAAACCCGGTATAATAACCTGCGTCCTTTAGCAAGCGGGGATATGCGCTCTGCATAAACTCGTCCCTGATAGTGCCGGTTTGGAATGTGTATTTGTGGGTACGCTCATGCACCCCGGTAAAAATACTCGAACGGCTTGCCGAACATATCGGAGTGGTAACGATTGCGTTCCTGAAATAAGTACCCGCCTCGGCAAGTTTGTCCATTTCAGGTGTCTGTATAATGTCATTCCCTGCATATCCCAAAGCACTCCACCGTTGGTCATCGGTAAGGATAAAGATAATGTTGGGGCGTTTGTCGCCTGTTTTGTTTTTATAGGAACTTATGGAAAACGCATTCCCCTGAAAAAGGAAACAACAAATAAGAAATACAGTAAGTTGCAGTTTCATTGGTTTCTGGTTTGATTTAAAACTAACAAAGAAAACAATTTCATTGTAATTTCTATCCCGTTGCAACCTGATTTGTGTTGCGAATACCCATTGTCCAAATTATTCATCAGGTGAGGTTCGTTCACCCTTGCATGTCACCCAACGTTGCCGCACGATTGCATCGTGTGATTTGTTGTTGTTTAACAACAATAACGCCGCCATGCCACTGCACCCCGATACGTTTTAAAACAACTCATTACCAGACATAAAAAAATGGGTATTAATTTTAGTACCGCGAAGCAGGTTGATACTTTTTTTCGTACTGAATGTGATTTTTTTATTTTTTCCCCTACATTGTACGGCACACAACGCTTATTAACGAACCCGAAAAGACCAGTAATAAAGCTATTGTTTATCCTGCATCATTTTCACTTTCAGTGGTTTCTCAAAATCGTTTTTCATATCATACGGCAACTGCCAGATATTCCCTTCGAAATCGCCAAAATACAGACTGCATTTGCTTAAATTGTGCGAATGCCCATCGCTCCAGAAAAAACAAAACGGTGCTTTGTAACCAACCGGGCGGCGGACATAAGAATGGCTGTATTCGCTGTTTTGGGTCAATTGCTTTATTTTTTCCCAGCTTTCGCCTTTGTCTTTCGACTGCCAGACGGCAAGTTCGCCGCCAACGCCCCATTCCTGTGGTCCCGGCTCTGTTGGCCCGACAACTTTCCATCCTTCATCTGAAATATACAAACTGCCCATGTCGTAATTATGGTCGGAGGAGGTGATGACAAAGGTTTGCCACTGGCTGCCGTCCCATTTGGTGATGCACCATTCGCAAGGCTGATTTTTAGGACCGGGTTCATGCCCGTTGCTGCGGATATAAAGGCACACAGGGTTTCCTTCGGAATCGAAGCCCATGTCTTTCATGTAAACATTTTTCTTTTTTGAATAATAATCTATTATCCTTGCAGGGCTATCTTTCTCAAGGATTGGCAATTCAATCCTTACTCCCTCGGCGTTAGTCCAAGTCTGTCCAAAATCGGAAGTTTCAACATAATAAAGGTCTGTCCTTATATCGACATTGCCATTGGGGTGGCGGTTAAAAAAAGTCCCTGCCTTTTTGCCTTCAAAACAGGCACTTGTCTGATAATGCCCCGATTTCTCCCCTACCCTTTCGGGGATGGCTGCCAGCAATTTGTCATCTGTCCAGTTAACTCCATCCGTGCTGGTTTCAAAATAAAGTTGCCTAACCCCTGTATATTTTGTGAAAAAATGGAAATATCCCTGCTCCATGTTCCAAGGCTGGGGATAGGTCATTTCTTCCTCTGTTATTTTTTCGAAGTCGTTGATGCCATAAGGTTTTTTGCTCTTGAATTTAAAGCCCATCCTTTTTTTCGAGCGACCACTGACAAACACCCAAATATATCCATCGTCGTCAATCATCAACGAAGGGTTGTCGTGCGGGTCGTTTACTCCTTGCTTGTCGTAAACCACGGTAGGTTTTGAGACCGTCCCCGTTTTGTGGTCGAATTCGCCAATCATGCAAAGCAGGTAGCGTTCGTTTTCAGCTTTTGTGCCGCCATAAACAAAAAAGGTTTTGTCAACTTCTTTTGCATAAATAGCCAGTGGCACATGCTTGGCGGTATAGGTGCCCAATGCCCCGGAATATTTGTCGCCATATTCATATTTCTGCATCAGTTCAAACCATATAGGGCGGTAACCGTCAAATTTTTGGTTGGTCAAAGACTGGGCGTTGACAAAATTCAGTGATAATATCAACACATAAGTTAGGATAGTCAGTTTCATTTTATTTTTTTTATCTGGCACTTCTAATATCGTTTACCTGTCCAGCAATTATGTATATGTCTTGTTTTATGCAAATCTAACAATTAATAATTACCATAGCTGCAACTTAGGGACTGTGCAGAAATAAATTGCCAGTTTAAATTTTGCAAAAGAAACTTACGGATTGGACAATTCTTGCAAAAAAATGCAAGGCTTCAATCCGTAAGCCGACAACAGGAAGTGCGTCAGTCTTGAGTTCAACTTAATTGCTCAACACTCCATATCAATTTTTCTCTTTCGGATGGCATTCATGTTTTTTGTCGCAAGAATCTCCGCAATTGCTGCTGCAAGGTGTGTTTTGGGCACAGCTACATGAGGCTGTATATCCCAACTTGCCAAAAGCCTTCTTGATCTTTTCTTCATTGGTTACGTCTGTCCTATAGGTAACCGTGCATTCTTTTTTCTCAAGCGAAACTTTTAAATCTTTAATGCCTTTTTCATAAGGGATGTTGCCCTTAATTTTTTTCACGCATCCCTCACAGTCTATGTTTACCTGGAAAGTGACTGTCTTTTCGTTTTTCTTGTTTTTTGCAATGGCCGGGTTTGTCAAAATACCAACTGCCAGTGCCATAATAAATAATACTCGTTTCATGATGTTAATTTTTAATTGTTATTTGTAAGTGTTGATTGTGTACCGTAGTCCGAAATAAATTTTCCTTCTATTTATAGGGCCCCATATCATTGATCCGTCAAAATTATCGCCCCAAGGGTTTTCTGCACCAATAATAGGTTTGTCCATTGTAAAACTCCCTAAATTTTCAGCCCCTACATAAAAACTCCAGTTTTTCAGGTTCTTGGTAATTTGGGCGACATAAACGTTGTAAGGAGAGAAATCACTTTTCCACAAAGGGTTGCCCTTGTCCGGATCGGGCATGCGCCCTCCTCCGTTAAATTGCCCGGTAACATCAAATTGCCACTTGTTTAAACGGGTGGCATAGCTTAGGCTCAGCATCCCTTTGTACTTGCTTATAAGCGGCACTTCCCTCTTATCCCCATCGATTGTTTGCTGCACATCGTTTATCCTATAGGCAGCATTTACGTTCAGTCCCTTAACAAGTTCGTAAATCAATTCTGCCTGAAAAGAATTTGAATAGGAACTGCCTTCTTTGTCCATGAAATGCACGGCATGGGCATCGCTGTCAACATTTCGCACAACCTGGTTTATGAAGCCTGTATGGTAATAATCTCCCATTAATGTGAAATCGCGTCCGCCTAATGGCAGAGTGACTATAATGCTTGCCCCAAGGTTAACCGCTTCTTCTTGTCCTAAATCATCGTCAACAATTATTTCCCTGGAGCTTGCGAGCAAATAGCTGTTTTCTGCCAGGGGTATGGGGGTGCGGTATCCCTTTCCGGCAGATCCCCTAACGGTTACCAAAGGAGAGATGTCCCATTTGGCATGGATGCGGGGAGTTACAAAAAAGCCGTATTGGCTGCTATAGTCTGCCCTTAAGCCTGACAAGAGGTTAAACTTTTCGTTCAAATGGAGGCTATATTCAGCATAAATGCCGGGCACATATTCGGTATGTTCGCTTTTGTTTAGGTTTAAGGACTCGTCAAACGAATCGCCCAAAAAAGAAAAGCCAGTTTTGTAGGTATGCGCGTCCGAGCCAAAATTACCTTGATATATAAAATTGAAATAACCGTTATATTGTGTCCCTTTGTATATGTTTTCGCCATAATATGAATCTTGATTGTGATAACTGCCCGAAAGTTGCATCCCAATACTGGTGCCCACGCGGTTTAAAAGGATCCCGTTCTTTGCAAAAAAATCATAATGTTTTGTTTTTATGTCAATTCCGTAAAGCCCCGAGTTATCATTCTCGAATGCACCAATCTGCCCTGAGCGTCGGCCTTCATCTATAATCCTGACCGCCAGCTGCCTGCTGCCCCCACTTTTATTTGTCATGTACCAACGGTTCATTAGGTTCACCTGCTTAACAAGGGGCATGTCCATGAACGAATCGTGGTTGTGATCCTTTTCATCTGCCATGTTCTCGGCATGTAGCAGCAGCATTGTTGACAAACTGTCGTTTATTGCTATTGAATAAGTAACGTTCGCTTCCGTTTTCAATTCTTCGTCAACAAAAAGGTTGACACCCAGTTTCTCTATGCCGTTTGGCTTTTTATACTCTACGTTTATCTGCCCCGATATTGCCTCATAACCATTTACCACCGACGATGTGCCTTTTGACACCTGTATTGATTCCATCCACGAACCGGGAACGTAGCTCAAGCCATAAGGTGCTGCCATGCCCCGTATCAATGGCATGTTCTCTGAAATTGTTTGTACGTAAATCCCGGACAGCCCCAGTAGCTTAATCTGTTTTGCCCCGGTTAGTGCATCGGAATAATTCACGTCAACCGAGGCATTGGTCTCAAAACTTTCCGACAAATTGCAACATGCGCACTTTGTCAGTTCAGAAGCCGTAATCTTTGTGGACTGGACTGGGTTTATCCGTGATATGTACTGCCCCTTTCTCCGCTTGCTGACAGTAACTTCACCAAGTTCGATGTTTGGTTTTAGGTAAATTACAGAAACATCTTCTTCCGTTATGTTTATTACTTTCTCGTTGTACCCTACAAAAGACACCACCAGCATTTTGTTGCCATTTTCTTTTCTAATAGAGAAATGCCCATTCTCGTCACTGGTTGTCCCTTGGGCAGTGTTTTGCCAATATATGTTGGCGCCTACTATGGGCTGTCCCAGATTATCTTTGTCCAAGACAATGCCTTTTATTGGCCCTGCTGCAAAACCAAAATCAAAAAACAGCAGAAAACCAATTATATATATGATTTTCATTAATTTATGCAATTAAATGTTCAACAATATTTTTTTGATATTGCCAAAAATTCAATTACGCAGGACACAAATATTTGCAAGCAGCTCGCGCCCTGACAAATGCCGTGCAAGATTGTATGATGAAAAATAAGAAGTTAGGGGAAATAAACTGTCAAAATCATATCTGATGCCAATAAGCTCAATTGCCACAACAGGAACTATTATTTTATTGAGCATAACGGACGCTATGTCGGGCGAATCGACCAATAGTTGAATATAAGTTGACTTCGCATGTTGGTGGCCGGCATGCCGATGCTCCTTGGGGGAATTTTCACATTCGTTGCACAAAGCATTGCTATGGCAACATGGGCACATAAGCTCATCGCCACCGTCAAGCATGCTTATTTTTGTATGTTCGTGGCTACATCCGTCACAGTTGAAAGAAACAATATTCAATCCTATTGAGGTAAAAACAACTAATACCACAAGCATTATTGAGATAATATTCCTGATGCAGTTTCTCACTACTTTTGCATATTTGGCTAAAATAATTTAACTGAACAAATATACCTTATTATTTAGAATAAAAACAAATAAGTTGGACGAACAAATATAACGTAACACAAATTTCACACAACAAACAGCATGTTCCTATAGAGGGGGAGTGCGTTTAACTACAGCGTTTTATCCTCATAATTTACGGCAATACTTAACTTAACTTTATTTTTCCTTATTTTTGGCGTTGGGTTCAAAACAATTCATTATTGAACTTGCCAACTGCTATCTGTCTTATCATTACAGAACCACGCCCCATTCTGTCACAAAATACCCTTCTCTGTCAAACACGTCAATTGTTGGCACTTTCAATTGATCTTGTAACATATCTTGTCCTTTTACCACATAAAAAAGCCTCAATATATTTTCGGGCTGCTTTGAAAAACTAAGTTGTATAACATTGTCGATAACGCCCTTTGTTTGTGGGAAAATAGAATAGTAGCAGTAATCTGTCAGGCGTGGGATCCAATAATCTATAAAATCATCTATTTCCCTGCCATCGAACCCGTAACCTGCCATGTTCTGCCTAAAAAAGGGTTCCAAACTATCCGTTTTCACCGACCACCCGTAATCTCTTTGCCAAACATCAGGTTGCCTGCTTTCATAAAACAGGTATGAATAAGTATCGTTTATCACACCTAAAGTGTCCACTTTTACATTCCAACCTGTACCATATTCCGGGATAGAAGTAACAATGCCCCCACCCAATGGAAATATAAGTTTTACAGATAAATCAATGTTTTCTGTGGGATAAATGTAAACATTTGGCTTATATACCTCTATGCCACCATCGTCACCGTCACAGCCATCGCCATCGCCAACAGGATTGCAACCTTGAAGTGTAACCAATAAAATTACATAAAAGAAAACCAATAAGGGCAATCCTATAATTTTTGTTGTTTCCATATCTTATTATATTTTTCGGTTAAAGATGGATAGCAGGCCTGTAAGGTTGCGTCCCGATATAGAAAACGAAAGAATTTGACACAATTATCAATTTTTATTTTGTCTTATGGCTCATTTTTTATTGGGTGGTTTTGTCTATAAAATGGGATTAGCCTGAGTCCGGTTAAAAAAAAGCTGTCCACGCAAAGTATCGATAACGAACCTTAATCCTTTGAGTCCATTGCAAAAATTTTAGCGTTTGGGCGCGGAGAAAACTTTTTGCACACCCGCTTATGAAAGGCACATAGCACGGATCAGCCGATAATTAAGTTTGAGATTTCACACAAAATTGTGACAACACAGAAAAGTAAAAGCCCCATCCGTTGCTAACTTTATCTATTTTGACCAAAATAGTATTTTCCCCTTTTTTTAAGGGGACAGTTACAGCGTCCTGGTTTACTTCGGCTTTCCGGTTCGCTTTGTTGGCATGTAGCAAATTACCGTTAACCCAAACTTTTATGCCATCGTTGCTGCCAAGCCCCAGTTTACAAGTTTTATTTTCGCTGCTATTGACCGTTGTGTAGGCATAAGCAACAGCTTTTTTCGGATCGGCATGGAAGCTCCTTCCAAGATCCAGGTATCCGTTGGCCGTATTGTTGTAACGGCTCCATTTCAGTTGCTGGTTACCCTCGCCTTTAAAAACCATCGTTGAATCAAAAGCGCATGTCTCCGGCGCATATTTTTTATCAAACCCAATCCTGTTTTCATTATTAAACGGACCAACAAACCACCAACCGGTAATGAAATCGCCCCTGTTTTTAATCCTATCGACAAAGTTTTCCAGGCTCCCCAAATCTTCGCGTTCGGCCAAACGGGTTATATTGTTTTTTTTGATTATCCGCATGAATTTGTCAAAGGTTGGTTTCACCTCGTCCGGAGCCAGGTAATCATTGCTCCCCGATGAATACAAATAAAGTTGAGTATACAAAATTGGAAGATGGGCAAGTTCGACACGATCCAGCAAAAGGCTGTCACCTTTCGCAACATCTTCTGCTTTTGCATATAAACCGTCTGCCTTTGCAACAATTTCGGGAGGCAAGTATGCGAACTGCGTAGGCTCAAAATCATAAGCGCCCAAATGAACCCCCGATTTAATGATTTCATCCTGCATAAGCTGTATATATTCAGATATATAAGGGGCAGCCGGACCGTACACATTTTCCACAAATTCATTTATCAACGCCCAGCCATCCTGATATGGGTCCCACATCAACTGTGCAAATACCCATGCCCGCAAGGCTGAAAATTCCCCGCCTCCGTTGTCAGGGACATTATTGCCCTGCGCAAACAGCCCGATGCAATTGCAATTGGCGTAGTAGCGGACATTTTGCGTGACTGTTTCAAAATTCGGGAAAGGGACAAAATAGTGTCTGAAATTGGTGAAATAATCCCATATAGTAATCCTGTCGGCTATTTTTGCCCATCCGCTCAGGGCTTTCGTTATCTCAACATTCCTTTCGCATGTGCTGTCGTTAACTGCATGTGTGTTGCACTTCGACAAGGGGCACATGCGGATGGTGACATTCGGCCGGGGCTTTAGTGTTTTGGGCGGTTCTATAGAATAATTATATGCCAATGTCTGTATCTTGACATTAGGGTATTTTTTTGCGACCGTATCGGCAACCTGGTTCACGAAATTGATCACGCAGGCGGCATGGCTGCCTTCTTTTTCATCGAGGGCGGCACAAGCCGGGCATTGGCAATATTGGTTGTTGTCGTTTTGGTCAACTGAAATAATATCGACATCCGGGTTTTCTTCTATCCATTTAAAAACCTGTTCGGTGGCAATTTTAAGCACATCGGGATTGGTGAGGCACAACTGCCCTTGGTGAGGGTCTGTAACCCGCTTGCCATCCACCACCGAATAATACTCAGGGGGGTTTCCATGTATTTCTCGGGAGGGACCAACTGATAAAAAGTATGCACAAAGGGGTACATTTTATACCCTCCGCCCAAAGAATCGGGCATTGCGACCAAATTTGGGTTTAAGCGGTTATAGGCAGCCCACATCGGTTTGTAGGCTTCGTTGAACCAAGCTTCCCTGTATTCAAAAACAGGTTTTTCCCGAATGTCCAACACCGTTAGGGCAATTGTATTTTGTTCCGGTATTTTTGAAAAATCGGGGGTGTACCAACGGCATCCCAATTGACCTGACAAAAAACCGATTACGCCATATAACGTTCCGCGAGGTTCGCCCCCTGCAATAAACAACTGGTTTTTGTAGGTACGGATTACATATTCACCTTTTTCAAAACTGTTAGTGTCCAAACCTACTTTAAAACCAGAAGGGGCTTCCTTGAAACCTAAATAAATTACTTTTTCGGAAACCTGTTTCGAGTTTGTAATAGGAATTTTGCAACCTGCAATTTTATATAAGTTCTCCTGCAACATTCTTGCGGCAGTTTTTTCAGAAGCTATTGCATCCTTCGAAACAAAAATTACATAATCTGATTTTTTGTTATTAACAAGTACCAATTTTTTGTTTAATACGCTGTTGCACCCTGTCAATGCAACAATAAAGAGGGCTATTAAATAAAGTTTTCTTTTTTGCATTTTCTTGTAAAACCCATATGTGGACAAAGCCTTTCCTATTTGTCTTATTATTGCTCCAGGCTCAAGCCGTAGGTTATGAATGCCTTGTGCCCAATCTCGTTTTACCTGCCACCAGTCAAGACCATTTTTCTTGTATTCGTGCCAATCCGGGTATGGATACCAAGTTGGGTGTGTAGTGACAGCCGCATCTTTGCCAAAGACTTCTTTTACCGAACGATAAAACCCTGCTTCTATTTCGGCATTCCGTTGCCTCGACATCTCCATGAAAATATTTATCGCCCGTAGCCTTTCCCTTTCTTTCCCATCAATGCCTTTATACATCAACAAACAATCGGCAAGCAAGTCCCTTCCGCCTGTCCTTTCGGCATAAGCTTTTGCCCGAAATTGCGAATACCAGAACTGATTCCCCAAAGCCCCCCTGTCGAAGCAAGGAGGGAATCCCCATTCGTCTTTAAAAACCCCGGCCAAAGGGACATCGGCATAACGTTGGACAATTTCATGTTGGAATTCGATAAGGTGGGGCGAAAATACATCAGGGTACAAATGGGTAAACGAAACCATCACACAAACATTTTTGTCCTTTTCTGCGGCAGGCAGGCGGACACACACCGAATCGCTACATGAATTTATTACAACACAATTATCTGTAATGTCTTTTAACGATAAAGGATCTATCTTTTTTTCTTTGGTATCATAAGAATAAACACGCAGTAGCCTGCCACTGAGGGGGATGTAATGGGTCGTGCGTCCGGTATAGTGGTCGGTTAGGTCTTTGCTGAAAATCGAGACATCGGCACTTTTACCTTTATACAGGGCTATTTCTTTCAGGATCAACATTTCCTGCAGCTCATTCGGATATTTCGATTCAAAAGCACGGCGGGCGGTGCGGACATCCAAGTCTGCAACCATTGAAATACCTTTTGATGCGGCATATTCAGTTGCTTTTTTCATCTGGCCGTGAACAGCTCCGCTAAGTGTTTCCCTCCCGAAAAGCCTTACGCTTGCCGAAATCAGGTTGTATGGCGAATGAACGCTTATGCTGTCGATATATGTTTTATAACCTTCGGGTTCAAACACATCATCGGACCAAAACCAACAGGCCTGCACAGGCAAAACATTTGAGGGCAAGGTGTTGATCCCCTGCACCTTTGTTTCAGGGATGTAAAGGGAGTCGTTTTGCGCAATCAACAATTCAGGCATTATGAAAAAACAAATTAACCCAATTGCGATCCTTAAAATCCTCTTACCGAATATATCAGGGCTTCCGCATTTGAAAATTGTGCTGTTTTCTGTCGCTCCTCCGGAGCTTTGGGCGTATTGGGATGAATATATTTCTACCATACTGCCGTGCCTAACGGCACTTTTAAGCTCCGATAGGAGCGTAAGTATGGTAGAAAATGGGAATAACCACACCCCTAAAGTGCCGTAGGTACGGCACAAATTTTTAAATGCGGAAGCCCTGTATAATATATTCTTCATTTCAATGTTTTTTTAGTAAAAGTACAGTTGGTTTTGTTAAATATTTAGTATTGATATATGGTATATAGCATGATTTTATCTTCAATCAACGACTTTTACGTTTTTATTATCCCCGTACGAAACCACCTTTCCCAAGGGTTTGCCATCAACAAAAACATTTGAAAATACCGAACTGTCCATGTCTTTCACTACCACCTGCGGGCTGTTTGCCCCCGGATAAATTTCCCCGCCCAGCAATTTCATGTTTTTCACGTCGTCAAAAACATAGGCAGGGCGGTAATCGTCGTCACGGAGCGACAGGCGCACGTTTTTCATTGCCAGCCCGTCAACATGACGGACGTAGAAGCCCCACGAAGGCAGCTCGCCGAACATGCTGTATTCCGGGTAGTCGTGTTCTTTTTCAGGCACATCGTCCAAACGCCACAATGGCATGTAGGCATCGCCTTTGTAGGCATCGCCCGGATATGATATTTCTATGTTTTCAAGTGTTACGTCCTGAACGTAATGCCCTGGGATCCCGGTAATGGAAGCCGGGATGGTGTTATGGAAAAACGAAAGTTTGGGCCCTTTCATGTTATATTCCGTGTCGGGGTCGGTCGAAACCTGCACAAAAACGTCTTTTATCAAAATATTTTTCAATGTCCCCACCTCACGGTCAACCCTTCGTTGTCCTAGTTTGATAAAAATCCCGCAGCCGGAATTGACAACAGTGATATGAGATGCCTTTATGTTTTCCATTGCCCCGCCATCAACCACTTCAAGGGCAAGCGCACTGCGGTAAGTGTCGAAAACCACAATATTTTCGATGGTGACATTTTTAAAGCCCCCGGTAGATGAAGTCCCGAATTTAATGGCACTTGCACTTGAACGTATCCGGTTGTTGGCAATAAAAATATCCTCGCACAACAAATCCTCCTTTTCCGATTTCAGGCAAATGCCGTCATCGTGCGAATTGATGTTTGAATTGGTGACCCGCACGTTTTTGCAGTCAAGTATGTCAATGCCATCGTTGTTGTAATAAGCATCGCTTTCCAAACGGATGCTGTCTATCACCAAACCATCGCATTCCCTGTAACTGCTTGTCCAATACGATGAGTTTTTGATGTTCACCCCTGTTACCCTCACGTTTTTGCAACGGCTGATTTGTATTATGTGCGCCCTGTTGCCGGGACGTTTCATTACTTCGTTGTAATGTTCGTCAACCAATTCCCCAGAATGGTGCAAACTGTCTATTGCCAGTCCAAGCAACATCCCTTGCCCGTCAATTGTGCCTTTCCCCGATATTGAGATATTGCTTTGGTTGTCGGCAACAATCAAGCCTTTCCGCCACCAGTCGCTGTAATAATCCCGGATATCGGTACTCCCCAAAATAACCGCTCCTTCTTCCAAATGAAGCTCCACATTGTTTTTCAAACTTATGGTGCCGGTCAAAAAATACCCTTTCGGGACAACCACGCACCCTTCTGTCTTTGAAGCCTTGTCTATGGCTTTCTGGATGGCTTCGGTATTTAAGGTTTTACCATCGGCAACTGCGCCAAAATCGGTAATTAAATAATTTTTAGCCTCAGCCTTTGCAATAATTAAAGTTAACAACAATACAAATAGCAATTTATTTTTTTGTAATCCCATTTTTTCAATATTTTAATTTATCAACTATTTTATCATTATATCTGATATCCGGGTTTCTTTATCGGTAACATACGCCCCTTTTACTTTGCTCAAATCGTTGCCCAAAGCCGATACTCCTGTCACTTCCCCCTCAAACTCCATAAACGAAACACTTGGAGCGACAGGCCTGCAATTATTGACGAAGCACCCTTCCACGTCTTCAAGTTTTATAAATGATTTTGATTTTTCTGAAATTTCCATTTTCAAATGGCTTAACTCAGCATCTTTTACGTTTTTAAGGTAAAAAGCCGGGCGCAGGTCTTCTGTCACAAAACTAAGCTCAATGTTGCTGAAACATATGCCCCTGGCATGTTTGACGCTTATGCCGTACGCAGGCGTAATCCCAGACTTTTCATATTCGGGGTAAACGGCAGGCCTGTCTTTTATTTTACGTTTAGCATCTTCCAATGTGCCTCCGCCTGCAAATTCTAGGGATATGTTGCTTAATGTGAGGTTCTCGACCTCATAGCCTGGCAAGCCTAAAATTGTCATCCCGATAAGCGGAGAACCTTTTGGCACTTTATAGTATCGGGCAGTGGTATCGGGCTGCCACAAACCAATGCCGGTAGCAATTACATTGTCGATTTTCACGTTCCTGAGGACTCCTGGCGTATCTCCATTGCGGTGGCCCAGTTTTACAAATATCCCCCCGTTTACGTTCTCCATAGTAATATTTTGAATGGCAACATTCTCCATTGTCCCGCCATCGACCACTTCCAATGCTATTCCCGATAAACGGGTATCGTAAACCACACAATTAGAGATTGTTATGTTTTTAAAATAACCTATGCTCCCTGTGCCGAACTTAATCCCGTTCGACTCGCTTTTCATGATGCAATTGGTGACCGTCAGGTTTTCTACGCCAAAATGAGAATCGCTTTTGGGGCAAATGGCATCATCGCCACAATCTATCTTACAATTCGAAATGCTTACGTTATGGCAGTCGCCCACGTCAATCCCATCATTATTTGCAACTACCCTACTTTGGATCGTCAATTTATCGGCAGTTACGTACTCACACTCCTGCAACCTTACGCACCAACAGGCACTGTTGGTTAGATAAAAATTTTGCAGCGTGATGTGCCTGCATTTTTTTAACCAAATAGCATGAGGCCTTCCAGGCAAACCGTTCAAATAATCTCCCGAATGAAAATTTTGATGGTCTCCCTGCCCATCGATTTTTCCTGTCCCCGCAATGGAGATATGATGTTGGTCTTCGGCAAAAATGAATGCCCCCTTTTTGTAACTTTTAATGTCTGGGATTCCCCGTAAAACAGCCCCCGGCTCCAAAAAGAGTTCAACATTCGACTTTAACTGGACAGAAGCCGACAAAAATTGCCCTTTCGGGACAATGACAGTACCGCCCCCGGTTTCCGAACATTTATCAATGGCTGCCTGTATAAATTCAGTATTTAAAGTACGGTTGTCACCTTTTGCCCCAAAATCGGTAATATTGAACTCGGTGCGGGCAAAAGAGTTTAAGGAAATTATTGCAAGGATAAAAAACAATAGCTGTTTCATATAAAACATTTTTATTTAAACAAATCGATATTGGGTTCTGCGCCCAGTTCCAATTCAAGCGTACCGCCATTTTTAATGTCGGAATAACCTATTACAGGTTTTGTCAACGGTTTGCCGTTCAAGCTTGCTTTACGGATGTAAATGTTGCCCCCTCCAAAATTATTGCAGGCGATCTTAAAAGGTTTGCCCGCAAGGTTTAATGTTATAGCTGGGAATTGCGGGGTGAAAACATCGAATTCGGTGCTTCCCACATAGGTTGGGAAAAGCCCTATTGACGCAAGGACATACCATGCCGACATAGTGCCGGAGTCATCGTCCATTTCGGGATGAAGCCATGGGGCTTGCTCTGGAATATTACCCTTGAAGCAGGTGTTTCCCATTTTTCGTGGGTGCCGTAATAATTGTCGGTGACGTGGTTCAGCAATTTATCGACAATTGCCTGTGTTTTATATGGCGCGCCTAATTGGTTAAACAAAAACGGGGTGTGTATGTCGGGCTGGTTGCCCATGTTGAACAAATCGTTTTCAAAGAAGTAGTCTAGTTCATCGACCAATTTATTGGAACTTCCTGCCAATTCAAAAATCCCTTTCAAATCGTATGGCACGGCCCAACGGTATTGCCAAAGAGTGCCTTCGTACAATCCATCGCCGTGCATGATGTCAGAGTTTTCGTCCATGGTCTTGAATTTCTCCACCCATATATCTTTATAGGAAGCACTTTTCTCCCTAAATACTTTTTCTGAGGCAAAATCTTTTTTCATCTTGGCGATTTCAGCCAAAGCCCAGCAGTCGTACGATGATTCAAGGATTTTATCCGGGGAGTTCCATTCCAGTTTTTCGGCATGGGCAAGCATTTGCTGGAATGTCTCGTCAGATGGCAAACCGATTATCCCTTTGTTTATGGCATCCAGCAGGACTATTTCGCTGTGTTCGGTACGCACGCTTGGCACAGGCTCGCTTTCCGACGACCAAACCGGCATCCCCTGATCGTACAGTTCGTACAACGACTGGCACATGTCCGTCATTTCTTCGGGGACACAAAGAGTGAACAATGGAAATTTTGAGCGGTAAGTGTCCCAAACCGACCAACCGTTGTAACGTGCTTCGGACGCATCATAGACCAGCCCGTCGCTCCCGCGGTATTTCCCGTTTTCGTCGATCCTGAACGGAGATTGCAAAGCCCTGAAAAGCATGGTGTAAAAAATTTCCGTTTTTTCGGGATTGCCTTCAACTTGAATGGTGGCAAGTTCTTTTTCCCAATCTTTTTCATTTTGAGCCCGGATATTGGCAAACGACAATTGTTTGGTTTCCTTTATCCTTTCCGAGGCGGCATCGGCATCAATAACCGACAAAGCGACCCTTAATTCCACTGTCGGGCTTTTGAACGCACATTTCAGTTTATGCCCTTCGTTGGAAATCACTTCAAAATCCTGTTCTGCTTCTATGCAGTACCATGTTTTATGTTTCCCGCGCCCGCAAGTATTCTTGCTGCTAACAAAACCTTTAACCTGGTTGCCGGAAACATTGTGTTCCTCGCTGTCGAATTTGTCCAACGAGAACCCAAAATCGAAAGTGATTGTCTTTTCCGCATTTTCGGGGAAAATGTATGAATGCACCGCAATTCGATCCCCTGCGGTAAGTTCTGCTTTGATGTTGTTTTCAAAAATCACGGAATAATACGAGGTTGTCCCTTTTTCGCTCTTTTTGTCGATGCTTACAGGTTCGTTGTCGGAATTTGTTGTGCGGGGCATAACAAGGATATTGCCCCCTGTGCCGGAACAGCCAATTCCCGGGACGTGCATGTGGTTAAAGCCCAAAAGCAACGAATCGGAATAATTGTAACCGCCATGCCCTCCCGGAAAAGTTTGCGGTCCGACCTTCATCAGTCCAAATGGCAACGAAACTGCCGGGCTAAGTTGTCCGTGGTCATCGGCAGTTGACATAAAAACATTTACAGGGGGCAGCGTTTTCTCCGGCGATGGAGTTTGTTTGCACCCAAAGAAAACCAAAACAATAAGGCTCAATAATATTTTTCTATCCATTTTTATTAATTATTTTTTATATCTATTTATCTTTTATAAATGTGGCTAAAGCCATTTTTTTATTGGTAATCCATATCCCCCCGGCTAAAGCCGAGGGCTATAAATCCATCTCTCATCTTTCAAAATCCCATCTCTCATCCATCATTTCAAAAGCTCTGACAATCAGCCTCATACTTTCAAAAATATTTTCCTGCGGTACAATGTCCTTAGGATGAAAAATATAAGGGAAACATACGCCAGACGGAGAACTGCCTCATAGTAATTGCCAAGAAACTGTTCTGTGCCGTGCAGCACGGATGTTATTATGCTCGAAAAATCAATCACCTCGTAAAGCATGTATGCCAAAATGGAGTTCATCCCGTATATTTTAAGCCAGTTAAGGTACTTGCCATAACCTTTGTAATCGACAATGAAATAGAACAAAGCCATAAGCAAGAAACATATTCCGCTGCTGTGGAGCGTCATTGAACTGGACCATATTTTTTTGATTATGGGCATTTGCAAAGCCCATAGCTGACCTGCAACAATCATTGCCACTCCAATGATAACGAGCCATTGTATCTTTTTTATTTTTGAAAGGCTTCCTTTTAATATCTGCCCGGCAAAAACACCTGTCATTACGGTAACTCCAAAATTCAGGCTGCTAAGTATCCACGTATAGCGGTAACTTTCCCTAAACTCTATCCCTGTTGCAGTAAGCGTTGCATGATGGCGGAAACGCCCCAAAACAACACGGTCGATATATTCGGCCAGGTTATTGTTTGATCCGAAATTGCCGCCGCCCCAATCGCCAATTTTCACAAAGGTCATTGTTGCCCAGTAAATTATCAATAAACTTACCGTTGCAATAATTTGCCCCCTCTTGTTTAAATGCATAAGCATTATTGCTGAAATCAGGTAGCCCACGGCAATGGTCTGCAAAGTGTTAGAATAAAGATAAATATGTTTAAAATCAAAAGAGAGCAAGTTTCCCTGGCACATCATCCCGAATATCCACAACAATGCAACGCGTTTTAAGATGCGTTTATACAAATCGAGCTTGCTGCCTTCCCGGAGGTGCTTGGCAAAGGCAAAAGGCATAGAAACGCCCGCCATGAACATAAACAAAGGCATTATTATGTCCCAGAAAGTAAAACCTACCCATTCGGTATGATAAAAGTTTGATGCGAACCAATTGGTTGGTCCCCAGTCCATTGCTTTTGCAAGCCGGGTAATTACCGGTTGAAAAAACACCAGGCAAAACAAATCGAAGCCGCGCAACACGTCAAGGGATCCTAATCTTTCAGATTTCTTATTTTCCATAAATTTAGATTTTTATATCAGATCAATCTTCCAAAAATAAGAATTAGTAATCATTTTAATGTTTTTAGTTCACGCAAAATGCGCAAAGCCTACATTTTATCCTTCTAAAATCGTTGCACAGCTTTTTTATTCATCTGCATGGAATTTTTATTTTACATTTAGTGAGAGTGTCACTTTGAGTGACGCCCTCACTTAGCGACACAAGAGCTACTTGCCCAAATCAAACCCTGTTTTTATTTGGACATCTTTCTGCACAATCCATTCTTTTGCCTGGCAATTCGGGCCTTTGGTCACGTTTTTTATAGTCAATCCTATTATGTCCTCCGCCATAACAACCGGGCGGGGATCGACATCAAGCGGGTCGATTGCAAAACCATTGATTTTCACATTTTTTGCATGGCGCAGGAACAGCCCACAGCTTGGCAAGTTTCCCCAAATCATTGATTCGGGATACCACTTTTCGCACTCACAGACATCTTCAAACGATTTTTTATAGTCTCCTTCTTTTATGCCACCTTCGGGGACTGCCCTTATATTGCTAAGTGTAACGCCATCTACATAAGCCCCCGGGATCCCGGTAACCGAAGAAGAATAATTTCCGCAATTGTAAGCCAAAATATTGCTGATGCTGATGTTGCGCATCTGTCCCTGCGGCGGTTCTGGTGCGTCCTCACGGTGCTTGCGCGCCCTGTTGCCCAAACGTACGTATATAGGGCTTTGTGTCCCTTCAATCAGGATATTGTTGACGGTAACGCCTTCCATTGTACCGCCATCGACAATTTCGAGGGCAATACCAGAAATACCTGTATTAAAAGGTTTCTTCTTTGTCGGTTTCCTCGGGTGTTTCGATGGCCTGACGATACAGTTGTTTATGTTTATGTTTTTGAAGCCACCGGTTGTTTCTGTCCCACATTTAATGCCGTTACAAAAACTACTGGCAATACAATTCGTAATAACAACATCTTCGCAAGGGGCAGGCCCGGTGCTTTTCAAGCAAATGGCATCATCACATGAATCGAAAGTTGAATTGGCAAGTTTTACCCTCCTGCACCCATCTATATCAATGCCATCGTTATTGCTGTTGCAATGTGAGAAAACAAAAATACCGTCAATAAGCAAATCGTCACAGTTCAGGTAATGCTGTGTCCAAATACCGCCATTGATAAGGGTTATGTCGCTCACCTTTATGTTTTTGCATGAAATAAAAAGTATGCAACGCGGACGTCCGTCCCTGTCGCCACCCTTCTCATATGGCCGCCCCCTTTGTTTGCCTCCCTGCCCGTCTATTGTCCCTTTACCGGTTACAGATATATTTGTTGCCCCTTCGGCATAAATCAGCGAATACCAGCCTCCCGGGTCTTTCTGGGAACGATATTCCGGCTGTTTTTGCCTGGGGAAATCTTTGTGCTTTGAACTGGCAAAGATGGTTGCACCGGGTTCGAGATAAAGTTCGGTGTTGTCCTTTAACGTAATCGTCCCCGATTTATAGTTCCCGGCAGGCACTACAATACGCCCACCGCCGTTTTCTGAACATTTTGCGATGGCTTTGTTAAAAGCCTCGGTACTTAAAAACGAAGTGTCGTTTTTTGCACCAAAATCTATGATATTATAATCTTTCGCACTAACGCAAAGCGAAACAGCGAAAAAACATACGACAATAAAATAAATCTTCCTTTTCATATTGAACATTTTTTTAATCTGTAGGCATGCTTGCCTTATGTCCCCGGGATTCATCCCGGGGACATTATTGTAGAACCCGTTACTGGGTTATTTTTTTTAAATTTACATTCACATTTTGGGTTGGCTTCCCATGTCAAATTCCAATGTCCCCCCGTCCATGATTTGTTGGTGCAAAACCTTAAAAGAATCCAATTTTTTACCGTTCAACGCAACAGACTGGATATAAATGTTTTCATCAGAAAGGTTGTTGCATTGAATTGTAAAGGTGTTTCCATTATCGAGGTGAAGGGTGACTTTGTCGAATATGGGCGATGAAACCTGATACTCCGGTTTGCCGGGACATAAGGGGTACAGTCCCATTGAGGCGAACACATACCATGCCGACATGGTTGCATCGTCATCGTCCATTTCGGGGATAAAAGCCCTTGGCTCTGCTTTGTAAGCCCGCCCAACATAGGGGACAGGGTATTTGTCGTGCGTGCCGTAACGGTGTGTCATTTCTTTGGTGAGGATTGTGTTCGCCCATTTCTGGGTCAGGTACGGTTTCCCGAAAATATTGAACATGAACGGAGCCTGTATGTCGGGCTGGTTGCCATGGTTATATAGGTCATTCTCGAAAAAATATTCTAACTGCCCAGCCAATTTTTCTTTTCCGACCAACTCAATCAAGCCATCGGTATCAAAAGGCACGGACCATCGGTATTGCCAAAGGGTCCCTTCGTAAAGCCCGCCTCCGTGGACAGTGTCGAAGGTTGCAGGATCGATTTCCATGAATTTCTCTTTCCATGTTTTTTCCCAGATATTTTTTGAAATCCCCATGTATTTTTCATAATCGCCTTCATGCCCCAATTTTTGGGCTATCTGGGCAAAAGCCCACACATCGTAAGCATCTTCGAGGTTGCCCCCGGGGTCGCCATCGGGCATACGGTCTTTGCCCTGTTTCAAAATATCGTAATACTTGTTTAAATCAGCGCCAGGGATATTTTTCACGAGGGCATCAACCAATACAAGTATCGCATGATCGTTGCGGACTGTTGGCGTAGGCCATATTTTTTTCGTCCTGCCCAGCATGTCAACCTGCGAACGATATATATCAGAGAAAAAGTCATTCTCAACAATGGTCATCAATGGGAATTTTGTGCGGTATGTGTCCCATGTCGACCATGAACTATAATATGTAAAGCCTTCAGCTTTTTCTATTTTGCCATCAAGTGCCAGGTAAGTGCCGTCAAGCGAGGTGACATTTACCGGTGTGAGGAAATTACGGTACAGGCAACTGTAGAATATGGTTTTGTATTCTTCGTTGTTGCCTTCCAACTCAATTTTCGACAATTTATCAGCCCAAAGCGAGTATGCTGCATCTTTGATTTCTTCGAATGAACGTGTTTCCCTTTTGTTTTCACGTGCCGCCGTTTCCTCATCGATGGCAGAAACGGCTATCCTCAATTCAACCTTCTCCTTTGGGGCTTTATCGAAAACAAGGTACACCAAATTTGAATCCTGCCGTATCTCATCAAAAGCTACATTCGATTTCAGGTTAAAATACTGGACATACACATTGCCGTGCCCCCTCCGGGAGGACACCATGCCGCCAACTTCGTCTTTGGCAATCTCGGTAAAAGATGCACCGTTGAAAGTGATGAAAGTAGAATGCAGGTCGATTACAAAAGATGCTTTTTTGTTTTCGGGGAAGGTAAACTCCTCTATCCCCACATTGTTGGTCGCTGTCAGGCGCATGGAGATGCCATTGTCCAATTTTGTGGCATAGTACCCGGGTACAGCCTCTTCGGTTTCTTTCACGATCCGAACCTCATCGGCATAAGCTCCGGTGCATGGCTTTAAGCGCAGACTGCCGCCCTTGCCGCTGCTCCCAACTCCGGAAACCCTGTTTATGCTGATGCCCCCAATGCGGGGCTGCTCGAAATTGTAGCCTGCATGGTTTGGCGGGTCGCTGTCGGGGCATATTTTTATCATCCCGTACGGGACACATGGGGCAGGGTCGTTTTGCCCGTAGTCATCGCCAGTGCCCATAAACATATCTACATACTCAATGGGTTTCTTTTTTTCTGTCTTTACTTCTTGCGAACAAGAAAGAGTTAATGCGATAAGAAGGGATAAACTTAATTGTTTCATTGATTTTAGTGTTTTCATTTATAACTTTTTATTTGTTTTGCTTTATTGCCCGGCAGATATAAGAATAATCTGATGTTTGCCCAATTGCCACAATAATGCACTTGGCATTTGTCCCTCATCTAACAATCTTTTCTCTAAAAATTCAACAACCTATTAATCGAAAGGACTTGCCCATTAAAAATGTGGACAAGAAATTTTATTTTTCCCGTCATTGCACAAAGTGTTATAGAGGCTACAAATTTTCTTTTCTTTCATATATCAACATTTCAACATTTTTAACAAAAAATATATCCTAGTGCCAGGGCAATGGTTCCGTTCCAAAACCAATTGCGCCACCGGGCCTGGGGACATGCTTGCATTATGTCCATCCTTCTATAGCTTGGCCTTAGCTTCTTTTTCTACTGGAGACTCAAAAGAACCATAAAAAAAGAGGAAACAAAACCAACAATATAAGTCCCCTCCTTTTTCGATTTCTTATATAGCGTAACTTACGTATCCTACAATTCTTGCCAAAAAACGCAAGAATATAATCAATAAGCTACTAGTAGCCTGCATTTTGTTTTAAATTTGGGTTTGCCCCAATAGCTGTTTCCGGGATAGGGAACCATTGCCTGGTTTCAGCAGAAGCATCGCTTTTGTCCCACCAAACGCCGGTGTTGAAATAGCCGAAACGGATAAGCACCCTTCTCCTCATAAATTCGCCCAGGAATTCCCTGCCGTGATCACAAACAAATTCTTCCTCGGTAAGTGTTGCATCGGTGTAAGGAGTAAAATCCCCATCGGCATAATTCCGTTCTTTTACTTCGTTTACCAGATCTGCATAGCCCGATTCGCCCAGGCGCATTTTACATTCTGCCAGCATATAATATACCTCGGCCAGGCGCATGTGTACAAAATTTGCTTCAAAATATTTATCTTCTTCGCTTTCGGGGTACATTTGATATTTCACCCAACGTACACCAGAACACTCTTCCCCTTTTGTCATTGTAGATTCCAAAGTCCCGAATTCCGATGAGTCGGCTTCGGAAAAACGGGCTACCTGATCGACAAATTTTATGGGGATATTGCTGTATTCTTTCCTGCCCATAACGGTGTCGCCGGTAACAGGCGAGACTAGTACCCCTTTCAGGAACATCCCTCCGCCACCAACCTGGGTCGGGTCTGGAAGGTCTTTGCGCAAATCGTTGTCGTCAAACCTTTCATAAGGCAAACCTAACGGAAATTCGAAATCATATAAACCCCCTTCCGGATCGCGCGATGGCTGCAGGTGCATCCCGTTGTTGCCGCTGTCGGAAAAATCGAAATAAGTCCCATTGTTTTTATGGTTGAAATTATGGTACATGGTTTTGGTATAATTGCCATAATGTGTACGGTCGGTATTTACTCCAAAAATATTTTCTGCACAATAGTTATTGTCATAGTCAAAGGGGGCGTACCAGGTATCTGCCAACGAATAGCTACCATATTCGCCATTTATTATGTTTTGGCAAACGGTTTTGCATTTGTTGTACATTGCTTCCAGCCCGTAAGATTCGGCATTCAGGTAAAGCCTTGCAAGTATCATTTGTGCCGTTGCCTGGTTTACCTGCCCGAAAGTCCCATCGCCACCGTCAGCTTTTGGGAGTTTGGCATAATTGTCCTCAACATTAGACACAATTGTGTTAAAAGCTTCCTCTACTGTTTTCTGCTGGGGGAGATCGGTTGACAATTCCTGTGGGACGACAATATTGCCCCACATGTCCAAAATATCGGAATAAAGTATGCTGCGCAAAATAATTGCCTCTGCCAGGTGCTGTTCTTTTAATTCATTTGTCAAGCCGTAATTTGTATAATCTATAGACGACAATAAGTTAAGGTTGTAGTTGCACACAGCTGCCGGGTAATACAATTTTTCCCAAACCTTTTCAATGTTTCCATGTTCCGAGTTCCATGTATGGTAATGCAGTTGGATCCATTTCCCGCCGTCGTAGCCATCAGAGCCTTTTTGTGCCCATGCAAACTGGTCGGCGGGCAATTCCTGCAGGGTAAAGCGATCCCTGTCGCGCAACGCTATTACGGCGGCATACATGTTCATGTAAACCGAATTCAACTGATCCGAATTTGTGATATAAGTATCGGAAGAAAGTTCGGAATATACCGTTTCGTCAAGATCGGTGCATGCACTATTAAACAACACAAGTATCACTGTTAATATATAGAGTATTCTCTTTTTCATAATCAAATAATTAAATCGTTTTAAAATGTACAATTAAGCCCGAATGAGATAGTCCTTGTCCTAGGATAAAATGTACGCGTATCTGCCCCACGGGTCAAAGGTTCTCCGGAAAGTTCGGGATCCAGTCCGCTGTATTTGGTTATCACAAAAACATTCCTTGCCGACATATACAGCCTTAACTTGTTAACATACTTAATATCAGAACAATCGAGATTATACCCCAAGGTAAGGTTGTCCAGTTTTACGTAATCGCCTTTTTCCAGGTAGTAATCGCTGTATAGCGGATCGTCGTCAAGATCTTTATGCTTTCCGGTGGCTGTTGTTAAAAGGTTGTATGGCAACAATTTTTTATTCCCATAATACATATCTTTCATGTTAAGTATGTCGTACTGGAATTCCCCCCTGAAGAAAAACGCCAGATCCCATTTTTTATAGCGCAAGGTATTGCTCCACCCAATGTTCATAAGAGGGAGCCCGTTGCCGATATAAGCCTTGTCTTCGGTCGATATTTCATCTTTTGTAAGAGCTTCCCCATTTGAAGCGTAAAGCAACCATTCGCCATCATCGTCAAGCCCGGCATACCTATACCCATAAAACTGGGATACCTCGCCGCCTTCTTCGAGCCTGAACGCTGCGCCCAAGTTGCCCGGCGATGGCAGTCCATATAAATCAAGATATTCCACATCGTTCTCGCTTTGGGTGAGTTTTATTACTTCGTTGGTAAATTTAGACCAAACAACAGAAGTGTTCCACTCAAAATCTTTTTTGCTTACAGGGGCTCCCCCCAGCGTAATTTCAAGCCCTTGGTTTTTCAGTTCACCGATATTGTCGAGAATCGTGTCGTATAAGTTTGGTGGTTGGGCTGCGTTCACCTCGTACAGCAAATCTTTGGTCAGGCGGGTATACCCGTCCAATGCTCCGTTTAAGCGTCCTTTTAGCAACGAAAAGTCTATCCCGATGTTATATTCGTGCTTTTTCTCCCATTTTAGGTCGGGGTTTGGGTTTATGGTCGGGCCATATCCCTGCACATAACTTCCCGAAGTTACGTCATATGCCCATGCAGTTGTCGAGTATGTTTCTATCGACTGGTAAGCATCGAAACCCTGGTTGCCGGTAACTCCGTAGCCTGCCCTAAGTTTCAAGTCGTCAACCCAGCCCAGATCGGACATAAAGGGTTCTTTTGAAATACGCCATCCCAGTGAAATTGCGGGGAAAGTCCCCCATTTGTTGTTTGCCCCGAATTTAGTAGATCCTTCGTGGCGCAAACTGGCAGACACCAAATATTTGTCCTCAAACGAATAATTGACCCTGCCGAAAAAAGATATGAGTTTGCTCTCCGATTTCTCTGAATCCATGTCGGCCAAACCTTCGGTCAGGTAAGTACCTTCGCCCAAGTTGTTCCACAAATACCCATCGGAAAGGAAACCATAGTTTGTGGCATAAAAGCTTTCTGCAAGCGTACCTTGGTAAGAATACCCAGCCACTGCCGAAAGCCTGTGCCTTCCTGTTGTTGGCAAGTTATAGTTTATTGTTGACTCAAAAGTTTGCTCTGTGCTGTGAGACTCGCTCTTTTTTGCCTGTCCGTCATAGCCTTGTGATTCAGAGACATATGAGTCGATAGTGTAATAAGAATTTGATGTAGCCTTCACCCTGTGCACGGCATATAGGGCAGATGCGCTAAAGCCCTTAAACAGTGACAATGTTGCCTTTACGTTGCCCATAAAAACATCTGTCTCAAATTCCGAAGGGTTGTCGTAAATATAGGCAACAGGGTTGAAGGTGTCGCCCCCGGGCCTGAAATATTCGCTTGGGTTGTCAGGGTCGGACAAAGGCATTGTAGGGTTCTGGGTAATGGCTTCTTCAAAAGCCCCTGTGCTTACGGTATTCCCCGAAATTAATTGATTAGAAATATTTGACGTAATCGACAAGTGGTCATCGAAAGCAAGGTGCTTGATATTTCCCCTCAGCCCATATTCGCTGCGGTTGTTGGTCAACGCAATAGGGTCTATGTCCCTATAGTTGAAAGACAAGCGATAACTGGTTTTGGGATTTCCGCCAACCAACGAGATGTTGTGGTAATGGCTTATAGGCGTAGGATCCAGCATTTCATCGACCCAATCGGTATCATAACCGTAGTCTGCAATCGCAGATTGATCTAGGTTGCGGTATTCTTCGGCGGTGAAAACATCAAGTTTTTTTGCCACAACTTCCATTGACGCATAACTTTCATACTCAATTTGGCTGGTCCCTGTTTTCCCGCTTTTGGTAGTTACTATTATTACGCCGTTAGTGCCACGTGTGCCGTAAATAGCGGCAGCCGAACCGTCTTTCAGTATGTCTATGCTCTCAATGTCTGTTTTGGGGATTGAGTTGAGTGTCCCCCCGGCTATGCCATCGATCACGACAAGTGGCGACATGCTTGCATTTATTGAAGACACACCGCGCAACAATATCGAAGGGGAAGAATTAGGGTCATCGCTCCCGCGGGAAATACTTAACCCTGCAACTTTGCCCTGTACCAATTGCAACGGGTTTGTTACTGCCCCTTGTATAAAATCATCTTCTTTAACGCTGGTGATAGAACTTGTTACTTCCCCTTTCCTTATAGTACCATAACCAATTGCAACAACCTCTTCAATACCGATGGCGTCTTCTGCCATGGTCACGTCAATGCTCATTTTCCCTGCTGCCGGGATTTCCTGGGTTTTCATGCCGACAAAAGAAAATTGCAGGACTGCATCTTCGTCAATACCTGTTAACGTATATAACCCATTGAGATTGGTTACCGTGCCGTGGACAGTGCCTTTTATAAGCACGGAAACGCCGGGTATGGGCTGCCCGGAAACATCGGTGACTTTTCCTGAGACTGACCCTTTTTGTTCATTGGCAATAAAACCGGGGGCAAGAACAATTTTGCGGTCGATTATAGAATACTTTACATCGGTGCCGTACAAAAGGATGTCAAGTATTTCTTCGATTTTTTTGTCCCTGACCGAAATAGTGACCTTCCTTTCCGTATCTACCAGTTTTTCGTTGTAGAGGAAAAAAAATTCGCTGTTGTCCTCTATCTCTATCAATACATTGACCAACTGTACGTTTTCATAATCTAATGAAAGTTTGGTTTGTTGCGAATAACCATCGTTTGCATATAGTTGAAATATGCTTATTAAAAGGAACAGTGCGGTAATCCTCATTTTCCTGAATGTTTTTTTTAGGGCACAAATATAGTTGTCCCTCAAATTTTGTTTTTTTTTCATAAATTCGACTGATTAAATTTTCACAAAAAATATTTCGCTATTTTTTAGGAAGCCGTTGGAGCGGCTTCCTTTTTTTAGGTATTCCCTTCAAATTGTTGCGGGACCGGCACGTTTTTTCATATTTTGGGTTTTATTGTTTGTTAAGTATTATTTGGGTTTTGCCGAAGCTCCCGTCGGGCCTGGCTTCGCGCTCTATAATTTTATATTTTATCGGCGATGTCATGCTCAACAGCTTCAGCACTTCTGCCAATGAATCGTCTTCGAACGTTGCCCTGAACGAATAATTTTTCAGTTCATCATCGGCAAGTACAACATTTACGTTGAACCAGCGTTCGATGCGCCTTGCCACTTCCTCCATAGGATCGCCCCTGAAAATAAGCTTCCCGTCCTTCCATGAGGTGTACTTTTGGGCATCGGTTTTCATATAGCTTACTATCTCACCGTTTTGGAAAACTATCTTTTCAGATGGTTTCATCACGGCCTTTTTATTGCTGTTTTGCATAGTAAATTCGACCTTGCCTTCCTCTAATACCACTTCAATGTAATCCTCGTCGGGGTATCCGTTTATGTTCAATTTCGTTCCAAGGACTTTTACATTGGCACCTTTTACATCAACAGAAAACGGGTGGGCGGCATCGTGGGCAACGTCAAGGTAGGCTTCTCCTTTTAGCTTAATTTCCCTGTTGTTTTTAAAGGGGACGGAATACTCCAGGGAAGAACCACTGTTCAGCCACCCTTTTGTGCCGTCGGGCAATTCAAACTGTACCCGTGCATTCATTGGGGCATAAATTTGCGATACGGCAACCTCCTGTATTGCCATGTCAAGAACGGGCCCTGTCTTTTTTGAAAAATATTGGAAGCCGGCAAAAACCATTAACGGGATCAAAACGGCTGCGGCAACCGACGAATACCATAAATATATTTTTTTGCCTGTTGACTTTTCCCCATCTACACTTTTTAAATTTATTTGATGGTGTACCCTGTCAAGTATATAGTTGATGTCTTTACGGGGTTTGCCATTAAAACCATCCCAGTCGTTAGCTACATAAGATTTCAGTTGTTTGTTGTTTTCGCCCTCGCAAAACAAGTTCTCAACGCCTTTGTCCCCTTCACCATTAACATTTCCGGCAAGGTAGCTGTCCAATAATTTGAAATTTTGTTTTTTATCCTCCATTGTCTGCTTTGATTCACAGTAATTAAAACTGCTTACGTTTATAATATCCATGAAGATCGGAAATCTCACGGCAGTGGGGGCATTTTTTCAAAAAAAATAAGGCGATATAGAATGGCAGAGGGTTTATTCAGCTAAGGAACAGGGATATAAACAATAGCAGGGCAAGGTTGTTTTTGTCGATATTTTGGCGGATATAATTAAGTGCCTGCGAAATATTGTTGTCGACAGTGCCTGGCGAAATATTCAGTTCTTTGGCTATCTCTTTCGAACTTTTCCCTTCGTTGTGCCTTAAGTTGAATATCTCCCTCCGTTTTTCGGGCAACTGAGAAACCAAGTGTTCAATTTGCGACAAAAGCCCGGTGTAATTTGTGTCCCCGCTTGTTGCACCAAGGCCGTTGAGCATTTCGTTAACATATTGTTCGTGATATTTGCGCCGCCTGAAAACCTTGCAAATATCATTGTACGCTATCGTAAACAGGTAGGACTTGAAAGAAGTTTCGTGCTTTAATTTATTCCGGTTTTCCCAAATTTTGACATACACGTCCTGCACTATTTCTTCTGCATCTGCTTCTGATTTCAGGTACCGCAAAGAGAAAGCGAACAATTTCCCGCCATATTTTTCAAAAAGCCTGTCGAACGCTTTTAAATCGCCCCGGCTGACCTGTTTTATTAATATTGAATCGTTTTGTCCCAAGTTTGTACAACAAAATTCCGATATAAAAGACTAGGCAAATTTAAAAAAAGAATTTTTATATGATGGAGGTTTATTTTTAGTTTCGGGGAGGGACGCGGCAGTGGGCATTTTTCACTGTGATTTGTAGATGCCGTATTTTTTCGCACAAGTGGGGGCGCCACCTGGAGTGGCGCCCCCACTTGTAAATGATATATACCTTATTTCTTCCTGCGGATAATCCAGATAAAGAAACAAATCACTACTAGACCCAATGGGACAACCCATAAATAAATAAAGTTCCAGAATTTGAGCCAGTTTTGGCTTATGTAAAATTCATCGTCGATAAAATCTGGCCTGCGGGTGTCGATCGGTGCTTTCCCCTCGGATAGATATTCAAACAGCCCTGTGAAAAAGGTAAAATTAGCTGCTTTTATATTGTTCCTGCTGGCGGAAATCTCCCCGTTGCTTATGCAATCGGCATCTCCAAGGATAACTATCCTTTGGTTTTTGCCAGCTATTTCCCTGCTTAAAGCTATGGCCGTAGGGGTAGATTTTTCTGTTTCGTTTTTGTCCGGGCCAAGGGTCAATTCACCATCGATAAAATCTGTCGTCTCGGTTTCGTTCCAACAACAAGAATCTTTTGTGCTTAATATCTGGCTGACTTGGAAGCCCTTTGATTCGGCAAGCGAAAAATCTAGCCCCATTGCCCCGGGCATGGTGACTTTCTGCCGCCTCCTTACGGCATTTTTAAAAATATACGACACTTTTTCCTGGGCTTTTTTGTCGATTTCGTTGATTATCAGCGAAGGGATAAAGTCATGGTCGGTTTGCACCATTATACCTTCGATAAAACTAACGCCAAAGCGTGAAACCAAAGGTGCCATTTCTTCTCTCCTGCGGGGTTCGGCAGCAATAAGGATGTTCCGCCCCGATTTCAGGTAATTGTCTAAACGTTCATATTCAGTTTCCGTAAATTCCGATTTCATGTCCGCAACAACAATGATATTAATATCGTCAGGAACGTCAGCCTCTGAAAGGTTTATCGATTCTGCTTCAAAGCCTTGGTTGATGAGCGAGTTCCTGAAAGTCTTGGAGTATGCAGGGTTGCTGTAGTCCCTGTCGCCCGATGTTAGGATGTCGCGCTCGTCGTGACCTGTTATAAACCCAACTTTCGGGAGTTCCATTGCCAGCCTTTTCAAAGCGGCAGAAATCTCAGATTCTGACGGGTGGACGAACATGTCGTCGTAAATCCTGAGGAAAGTGCTGTTCCCGTTTTCTCTTTCGATCAACCTAACAAAACGGTTATTTTCGGGAGCTAAATCGGCAATTTTTTTGACTTGTGCCGGGCTTAAAAATCTTTTAAAATCGAAATCGTTAATGTCACATACCTTTTCTGCTATTTCGCCATCCGACATATTGGGGTATCTTTTATAAAGGCGCGGGTTGTCGGCTTTGTCCCAATAATAGACGTATTTCATTTTTGTTTCGGGCTTGAAACGTATGTATTGCTGGAAGCGTTTCATGTCATCGTTTACCCTGTCAGGTTTTCCGTAGTGGTATTTTTCGTCGAGGATATTTACAAATGTCGTGATTGTCAAGCCGCCTTCAAGTTTTTTTACAATTTCCTGGCTGTTGGGGGTCAATGTCCTGTGGTTGGTACGCGTGGCATCAACATAAAAAATGGCTGAGGGCCTTGATGTAATATAGCCTATAAACAGGCAAACCACCACTACCAACACATATTTGCCAGCGACTTTCAGTAAATTTTTTGTTTTGCCAGCCTGGAGTTTTATTATCGAGAACGAAATAAACAATGATATTACAATAATAAAATACAGGACATCGTCGCTGGACAACAAGCCCGCAACCATTTCTTTTGCCCTTCCTGAAATGGAGAGCCAGTAAGTTATGTCCCTGACAAATTCGATCCCTTGCCCAACTTGCCCCACATAATTCAAGAGTGCCAGCAAAGCCAATGTCCCCATTGCTGCGACAACTTGGTAAGAAGTAAGCGAGGACATAAAAATCCCGATTGCAGAATATGCACACAGCAGGAGGAATAAACCCAACAAACCGGAAAACACATAATTTAAATCGAAATCTTTAACGACAAACAAACTGAAAATTACCGTTAAAAGCAAAACCGCGATAAGTGCCAGCCCGTAAATTACCATCGACAGGAATTTGCCGAAAATAATTTGGCGCGATGTTACAGGCGAAGACATCAACAGTTTCAATGACCCGCTGCTTATCTCCCTGCTCATGATCCCCATTGTCAACAGTGGGATGTACAGGTAAAGGTATTCCTGTACGCTTGGGAACACAGCTTTGGACCAACCATGCCCGTCGTTTGTGAACAATTTTGTCGTAAAATTGCTCATGTTATACCCTGTGAGTTGGTACTTGACATAGGTTGCCAATATTTCAAAATATGTCATGTTTGCCTGCAAAGCAAAAATTGCCAATATTATCCATGCAATAGGAGAATAAAATAATGTTTTGAGCTCCGTTTTAGCTATGTTGTAAATAGTTTTCATCTTATTGAATTGTATGTTTTTTTGCTTAAGGTGCAACCCACATGGATATTAACGCCATAGGTGTATGCTTTTTCTACCCATGCCGGGGCCATCCTTCCAAATACTATGTTTAGTTGGTGAATACTTTTTTTGACAGCTTGGCAAACACTTCGTCTAGCGGGACTTTTTCGAAGTTGATTTGAGATAGTTGCCAATCGTTCTCAACGCTTTTTTTAATAATGTCCTTGGTAATGTTAAGGTTGTCCTCGAAAGTTATTCTGTATTCTCCGTCCTTTCCAATTGCTTCAACTGAAGTAACCCCGTCGATAGTTTCTAAAGCCCCCATGTCCGTAAGGTTGCCCATCTCTGCATAAATAGCTTTAGTTTCAATCTGGTTATGGAATTCTTCAGTGGTCCCTTCAAAGACCATAATGCCGTTTTCAATCATTTTTATGTAATCGCATATAATCTCAACCTCCGAAAGTATATGGGTTGAGACCAGCACTGCCCGGTCTTTGGCAATTGTTTTTATGAGGTTGCGCACTTCTATTATCTGGTTTGGGTCCAAGCCGTTGGTCGGTTCGTCAAGAACGACAAATTTCGGGTCGTGCACTATTGCCTGTGCAATGCCGACCCTTTGCTGGTAACCTCCCGACAGGTTCCTTATCAACCTTTTGCTAAAGTGCATTATGCCGCACTTAGTTTTTGCGACGGTTATGGCATCTTTTATTTCAGATTCTTTCATCAGGCGCAACCTGGCACAGTGGAACAAATACTCATCTACTGTTAAATCAAAATTTAACGGTGCTTTTTGGGGAAGGTAGCCAATGTGTTTTTTGGCTTCAACCGGTTTTTTCCTCAAGTCTTCGCCGTTTATATATACATTGCCGAGCGTTTGGTTGAGGGTCCCGCACATAATGTTCATCAGAGTGGACTTTCCTGCGCCATTAGATCCCAATAAACCGATAACGCCGGTTTTGTTTATGCTGAAACTTACATCTTTAACCGCCCATTGGGAGGTGTATTTATGAGATATTGATTCAATTTTTACACTTTCTTTTATCATATTTTGCTTAATTGTTTAAAATAAAAGCATCCCTTGCTTATTTAATATTCCATTTTTTTTAGCATAACACCCTCCGAGCAATTTTGCCTGAGCCTAAGTTGCAATTCCCCCTTGCAAAATGAAGGGGGAATTGCCTTGTTTTTCATTGCTTGCCGTGCCTCTCCTGTATTATTGACATTAGCAGTCAGGGTTGTCCTTTTTCATAAAAAAATACGGTAATCCCCATTCCTGTCCCTATTAATCGCCTTGTGTGGCAACCGCAGTAATTTTGCCAAAACCTTCGTATTTTTTTATGTACTTTTCATCGGCAATGCCACCTCTGCCCCCATATTGGATGGGGAGGGTCCTTACATAACTTTCTTTTTCGCCAGCATCGTATGATACAAGTATCAACAGGTTGTTTTCAGAATATCTCCAAATCGGTTCCGAATTTGCCCCTTCATTCCAGGTAGTTTCGCCGCCTCCTTTGTGCATTACCACATGGGTGATTTCTTCGTTGGCAGGCAAAGTGTATGAAACCAGTGAACTGGGCGTGCCGCTTGTAAGTATGGCTACATGCAACACATTGCCAACGCTATAATACATTTCGGCAAAAGCTTCGGAAATTGCGTAGGATGTGGAATTTTGGATGTTGGTACAAGCAGACAAGTCATAGATCGTTTTCCCGTAAGGGTTTTCGTCTTCTTCGGCGTGCAGCTCGTATAAATAAAATTTGTTATTTGTTTTTGATTTCATAAGGGCCAATATCAACCTTTTGTCGTTGCCGACATCTCCATATACCAACTCCATGTCAGGGATGTTTGAGGGGTCGAAAACCCCGGTGGTATTACTGGGGAAGATCGTATATTGCCCATAAGTATCAATTGCCATAAAACCATTTGTGTTTTTGTCGAAAGCAATACACCCGCCCCCAAAGTATGAACCTCCATAAGTATTTATGATAAAAGGGCTGCTCATGCTGTACGGCGATTCGGTAAGGTGGCTGTATTTTTGTCCGTAATAAATGAAGTAATAATGTTGTAAGCCATTGTTTATTAAATATGACGTGCCTTGGTCTGCTGCAATTTCAGTGGGGTTGAATACCTCCGGGTCATAATAGAACAGCCCCAGGTCGCTTCCTGTCATTTCATATGTTACCGGGTCGATGTTGTAAACATGTTCGCCTTTGACCAAGGCTGTTATTGACGAATAGCTGCTATAACTTAAACATGCTAAATCATTAACAACCCCATCAAGCTCGTTGCCATTGATGGAAGAGTAGATGCCTTTATGGATAATATCCTCCGAATCATCGTCAAAGCTGCCGTTAAATTCCCGTGCCATAATCAAGCTGATATCGGAGGTTTCGCCGTCATCCGTGCCGGCTATCAATATCCCTTCCCCATAGTTGCTAGCGACTTTGATGCTAAACATAAAAGTTGCCACCATTGAGGTGCTTTTGTCAGTTACCTTGAATTTTATGTAGTATTTTGAACTTTGAGGTTGTACATAATTCATGTTGACATCCAGCACCCTGTCGGTTGACATAAGGGATGTTACGGTATCGAATGTCGATAAGGCTATCCTCCATTCATAACTATAGTTGTCGTAATCGGCTCCTGTTAGGTAAGTGGAGTCATTCCCTTCCAATAAAACAATTTCAGGTTCATACGTAAATTGCTCATTGTAATATGCAATGCCAAGGTCCTGATCGGAGGTGTTTAAAACAATATCGGGATACCTGAAATCGGCTGTCGTGCTTAAATCATCGAAGCACGAAGAAACGATTATTCCCATTAAAAATAACAACAGGTATATATTTTTGATTTTCATGATTAAAACGTATTTAATTCGTATAATATTTTCCTACAACAACAGGCAGCCCTTCTGCCAAACCATCATCATGCAACAGCACATCGGGAGCTATCGACTCATTATACTCTTTTAGTTCGGCTTTGAGTTTTGCCAGAAAAGCATTTTTTTGTGCGCTGTTCCATTTCTCTCCATTGTTGTAGCCAGCAACTGCCCAGGGGTAAGGGAATTCTGTTTCGCCTGTTGCCTGTATAATAAATTTATAATAAGCCGTGCTGTAATTCCCAAGGAAATAACGTGATTTCCAACCAGTAGGGGTCCATAATTCAGGAGGGGTCAGCTCATTTGTCAATATTAGCTCACTGTCTTTGTATATTTCGATCCCTTTTTTGAAGTCGGTCCCGTCTGCTACCCTGAAATAAATCCTCCGGTCATCAAAATCTTCGCCATCGGGCCTTGTTACTTTTACCCTTAGGTTCCCTTCAAATTCACCGGCTTTAATAATTGCGCTTGCAATTTCATATTCAGACGAAAGAGCTGTGGTACTGTCGGCAATAACCTCAAAATCGGCCGACCTGTCGCTGTCGGAAGCCAGCCCGTTTATGAAAATTGGAATATCTACCGTGTCTGTGCTTGCTTGCGTTTTCAAAAACGAATATTGGGTCAAGGTGGTGTTGAAATTGACCGTTGCCCTTTCCGCATCATAAAGTGTTGTTTCATCAATTTCGCAAGAGATTGCAAAAAACGACAGGGTCAACGATGCAATTATATATTTTTTTATGTTTTTCATGATTTGCATTTTTTTGTTATTGTTGGTCACTGCCACCTAAATCTGTTTCAACGTCAGGGTAAGGCAATACATATTCATTGTCGGTCATTAATTGTGAGCCTAGGCCGGGAAATGTTTCGTAGCCCCTGCGTTTGTAGAAATAGAATAGCTGCCCTTCCTGTATGAACTCTTTCCTGTACTCCTTGAAAATCGCACTTTCTATATCATCCTGGCTTGCAGATGCCTGGATGAAATATGTGTCGGGGATATTCCGTTTCTCTTTCAACAGGTTCAAATATTCAATTGCCTTGCCAAGGTTTGCTGCCTGGGTTGCGTAGCACTCGGCTGCCATTAAATAAAACTCAGATATCCTTATCATAGGTATGGCATTGGCAAAATATGTATATGAGAGTTCTTTGTTTTTCCTGATTTTTATGGTCATATAGTCTCCATTGTCGTAGAGGTACTGATGTACGACCCTTAAATCGGACAATCCTTCGCCGCTCAGGTCAAACAGATCATCTGCAAATTCTTCTGTGTGGATTAACCTGTCGTAGTTGTATTTCCCCCCTACGGTCGTTTCATAAAAATCAGAAATATTGTCGTAGAGGCCATCTACATCTAAACAAAAAAACAGTTCGTAATAAAAAATGAAATCTTTATATGCCTCATTTGAATAGCCAACCCCCCATGATTCTGTTGCCCAGTCCATACGGCCTTGCCCGCTATAAGTGTTGAACAGGCTGATAACTTCTTCAGAAGCCGTTAAAGCCTCGCTTTTTTTGCCCTGCCACATCAACACCCTTGCCTGTAAGGCTTTTACCCCTCCATAATTCAGCCTTGTTTCACGTCCTTTAAAGGTGGTGCCGTCAATAAAAGGATCGGAAACAACATCGTTGTAACCGTCTGGGCGTTCAACATCGCCTACGTAGTACGGATCCGATTTCAATAATTCCAATGCATCTTCTATGTCTTTCTCCAACAGCAAAAATGTTTCAGTATATGTTTTCTGTCCTGTTACGTTTTTTGTGTGCGATGTAACATAAGGTATGGTAAGTTTTGACAAAAAATCGAGCCTTTCATCAAGGTTGCCGTAACCGTATAGCCTCAATAAATCGAAATGGCAGTATGCGCGCAACGCCAATGCTTCCCCTTTGATAATGTTAAATAAAGTCTCGTTTAATATTGTGCCATTCTCGTCCAGTGCTTCCAGCAGTTTGTTGATCTGGGCAATAATGTTGTATTGTTTCAGCCAGATACTGCAAACAACATCGTTCGCCACATCTTCCTGATAGTTGTAGTTCTGCAAATCTTCATAGTTGCCGCTGGCAACATCATACTGGCAAGCAAGGTCTTCAAGTATGTGCCACGTAAGGTACTGCCCGTATGATTCCGTTTCTGTCATCCCGATATAGATGCCTGTCAAAGCGTTTTCAAACCCTTCTTCTGTTTCGTACAGTTCGTTGGACTTTATCTCGGAATTTGGGCTTACATCGAGCCAGTCGTCACATGAAATAAGGCACAGGCCAAATAGTAATATATATAATATTTGTTTCATATTTCTAAAGGTTTAAAATGTTGCTCTTAATGAAAATGACATAGTTCTTGAAAAAGGATAAGTTGTGCCACGTTCTATTTCAATAGTGGAAAACTCATATAGATCATTTATGTTAAACATTACTTTTAGCCTCTCCATCCCGTATTTTTTGAGCCATTTCTTCCTCAAATCATAATAAAGGCTTATGTACGATATGTCCAGGTCGGACCTTTTTTGCACAAACCTGGTGGTTGCTTTTGTCTTGGGCGATGTTATATATACCCCGTAATCATTGTAATATGGGGCAAGGGTTTTATATGCAACATGGTCTCCCGGTTTTTGCCACCTGCCTTCCAATACCCTTGCGTCAACGTTGTAATCAAGGTCGATGTTTTCCACTTTGTTGACAAGCGTATAGTTGTACATGTCGGCTCCGGTAAGGAAACTTGCCCCCACATTGAACCCGATCCCGTTGAATTCTCCCGACAAAGAGATGTTGCCCGTGAAAGCAGGCTCTGTGTTCCCGGCAATCACCTGATCTTCTGAATCCCAGGTGTAAGTTGTCGTCCCGTCTTTTTTGACATATATTTCTTTCCCGTTATATGGGTCTATGCCCAACGAAGGCACTGCCCATATCGAAGTCAGCGAACCGCCTTCTACGTACCTCAACACCGGCTCGCCCCTGTCGCCTACGCTTGCCAGTGCGTCCTGTTGCTCGTTATATTCCCTCATGGCATCGGACAACTGGCGTATTTCATTTTTATTTGTCGCTGCATTAAAGCTTAAATTCAGGAATCCGGAGTCGGAGCTTATTATTTTATAGGTTACCCTGAAATCGACCCCTGAATTTCGCACCCGGCCAATGTTTTCTTTATAAGAAGTATAGCCGATAGATGTTGCGGACGACAAATCGGTAATTAGGTTTTCTGTATAAGATTCATAATAGTCAAATTTTAGGATAAACCGCCATATCCTTGCATCGAAGCCTGCGTTATAGTCAAATTTTTCCTGCCACTTTAAATCTTCGTTGGCCATTGATTTAACGTATGCCCCCAATTGCCCGTTATAGGTTTTGTCGAGATAATATAGATATGTGGATATTGCCTGGTAGCTGCTAAAGTTCTGGCTGCCGGTAGTCCCAATAGATCCCCTGAGCTTAAGTTGGTCGATCCAATTGTAGCCTTTTAGCATGTCTTCTTTGTGCATGTTCCAGCCTACTCCAACGCTCCAAAATGTCCCCCATTTGTTGTTTGCGCCAAACTGGGAAGAGCCGTTATGGCGCAACGTGAGGTCGCACAGATATTTGTCATCGTAATAATACCCCAACATCCCTAAAAAGCCAATGTCCCTGATTTTGCTCTCTGTCCCTACGGGAGTGGTGCTTTCGGCATATTGCAGTGCAAATGTTATGTCGTTCATCTTGTCGCTGGGGAAGCCTTCTGCAAAATTTGCAATCTCGCTGAATACTTTTTCGCCGATATTGAAACCGGCGTTTGCCAACACGTAATGGCGGCCATAGTTCTTTGAATAATTCAAATTAAAATCCCCGCTTAAATTTGAATATTTACCTTGGTTTAACTGGTATGCACCCTTCCTGAAAAAATCTTCGTCGCTGTAATCATTGAACATTGTATGGTTTGCCGGGTAGAACCTGTGGGCATCGCTCCGTTTATTGGTAACGCCTAACCTTACCCTGGTTTTCAGATATTTAGACACTGCCCACTCTGTATAAAAATTATTGGTGAATTCAAAATATGACGATTTCAGGCTGGTGTTTATCGTGGCATTATATAAGGGGTTGTCGTACTCGTCGCTTGTTGCAACGCCCCCGTCTTCGTTATAAGCATCCCAATAAGGGTTCATTTTTGCGTATTCGTCAAAGCTGCCATAAGGCGAATCTGTCCCATTGTTGGAGTTGACGCTCATTATATTCTTGAACAACAACGACTTATATTTATAGCTCAAATTTACAGAACCGGATATGTTTACCCTTTCCGACCCTTTCATCACCCCCTGTACATTGTTATAGGATAAGTTGGCGATCATTTTAGTTTTTTGTTCTCCCATTTCGGCAGTAATGGAGTGTTTTGTGCCCAAGCCTACCCTCAAAGGTTTTGAAAGCCAATAGGTGTCGTCCCCTTCAAGGATTTTTTGCAACCTCTCATTATATTGCTGTTCCAGTGCTATTTGTTGCTTAATGGTAGTAGTCTCATAAACCCCGGCAATTTTTTCAACCTCCAGTTTTTCTGCGGCATTACATAGGTTGTAAGATGTAAGGTCCGGGGCTGTAATGTCCGCAGTACCTTTGTAGGTGAGCCTCAAAACGCCCGATGCCGGGCTTTTGGTCTCAATTACGATGACACCGTTTGCCGCCTTGGAACCATAGATTGCTTTTGCTGCGGCATCTTTTAAAATGGTTACGCTTTCGACCCTTTCGCGGTCCAAGTCGAAGATTGCTGTCTGGTTAGCCTCAAAGCCATCTAAAATGAACAAGGGCATATTGGGGTCGTCTTGGAAATTTGCCGTAAAATCAGTTGAGGATTCTGCCGGGAAAGTTGACGTGCCCCTTAATTTTATCGATGGCATAACATTGGGGTCTGAACCAAATTCCATGCTCGAAGCAATATTTAACGACGGGTCTATGTTTTTTAACGACTGGAAAATATTCCCGCTTGCCACATTCTCCAATTCATCTGCCTTTGCGGTAATTGCCGATCCCGTAAAACTTTCGGACTTCCTGTTGATAATCCCCGTAACAACAACTTCTTCGATCTCTTTTTCTTCCTCCTCTAAAACGATATTGTATTCAGAGCCGGCACCAATGTTTATCTCCCGGCTTTTCATCCCTATAAAACTTATTGCCAGAACATTGTTTTTCAGGTCTGCCGGGAATTTCAATATAAAATTACCGTCAACATCAGTTGCCGTGCCATAGGCAGTACCTTTTAACACTATCGACACCCCTGGCAGTGGCCTCCCTTTTGAATCTGTGACATTCCCTGTGATTTTACGGGCTTTTACTTCTTGTTTTTTCGTGGGTTTTACTTCCTTTTTGGATATGACAATGTTGTTGCCTATTAATTTATATCCTAAATCGGTATCTTTCAATATCTCGTCAAGGATAACTTTGACTTCAACATTTGTCAGTTCTGTTGTAACCCTGACTTCCTTGTCCAGTTGATCCGCATCGTAAAAGAAACCCATCCCTGTTCTTTTTTCAATTATGGAGATACACTCTTCGATGCTTGCTTTTTCAACTTTGAAACGGTTCATTTTTTGAGCCAGTGAGCTCACAAATGAACAAAGCGAAAAAAACAGAGTCAATACGATAATTTGTTTCATTACAAAAATTGTAATTTTTTTCACGGAAACAGGAGGCGCCATGCCCCGCCTTTCTCGGATTTTTTTCATAAATTTGTACATATTAGTTTATACACATAAATTAATAACATCCAAAGGGTGTACAGTCCGGTCGCCAAACTTTACTGTACGCTCTTTTGTTTTATTTTCCTTTTGAATTATCTTACATTAACGGTTTTCCCATCAATATCAAATTTAAGCCCACTGCCTTCTTCCATAACTTTTAAGATGGTGCCCAACTTGTCGTATCTCGAAAATTTTGCGGAAAAGAGCCTGTTTTGGGAAGCATCGTCCTCAAACTTTACTTCTATTTCATACCACTTGCTAAGTGACTTGGCAATTTCCCCAAGAGGCATTTTTACATAGTAGAAATAACCTTGCATCCAAGATGTATATAGCTCCGTATCAACCTCTTTTGTCTCGAATGTGTTTGTTGCGTTATTGAACAGCAACTGGCTGCCCGGGGTTAGGGCTATTTTTTCGCTGCTATTTTTTAGCATAGCGATTTCAATACTCCCGCTACATAGCGTTGTGTGGCTTTTTTGCGAATCGTTATAGTCTGATATGTTGAATTTAGTGCCAAGGACTTTAACCTCATAATTTGACAGTTTTACAATAAATGGCTTGTCCTTGTCCTCCGACACGTCAAAAAATGCTTCGCCTTTTAGCTTAACAACCCTTTGCCCCCCGGCAAAAAACGATGGGAATTCTATTTCGCTCATAGCATTGAGCCAGACTTTTGTACTGTCGGGCAACACAACAGAAAACTCACCTCCATGGGGGGTTATTATTTTGTTCATTTTGGGGACAGCGTTGTTGACTTTTGGCTTGTATGTAATTTTACTGTTTTCGATTTTCACGTCTGCATTGTCAATGCTTATGTTTATTTTTAAAGAATCGTGCAAGTTGATCTCCTGCCCGTTGTCAACAATTAAAATTGCTTTCTTTTTCCCCGGCTCAAAGCTTGGAATGTCGTTTTTAACTTTGAAGTAGCCGATGTTGGGCATAAAAAGGGAAAATGCCAAAACTATAGATGCCGCAATCCCCGATGCCACAATCGCTATCTTCCTTATCTTGTTTTTATTGCTTGGGCTGCTTAATTTGGACTTTGTTTTTTCAAATGATTTTTTTGTGTCTATCGATTCAAGTACCGAAAATGAATGTGATATATTTTTACTGTCCAACAACCTTTTATATATTTTTTTGTTGCCGGGATCTAGATCCAGCCATTCGCTTAAGGCCTTTTCTTCCTTTTTGTCCAGCTCTTGGGTTATAGATTTTACAACCAATGATTTTATCTTATCGTTGTGAATATCCACCTTTAATAGTTTTTCTTTTAATTCTTAGACTCACTAATTTCATTTTGGGGCTAATTGAAAATTGGTTTTTTTTGAAAAAAAATGATTTTTTTCACATATGGCTTACTGTTAAAGCAATATGGCTCCTTCTTTTCATGAAATATGGAAAGTACCTTCCAGGGGGCTATGACAAACCGCCTAAAATAACAGGGATTAGGTAAACTAAATCTTTCATCTCTTTTCTGATTTCCCTGTAGCCCCTTTTAACGTGGTTCCTGACCGTATCCTTTGATACACCAAGAACAGATGATATTTCTTCGTCTTTCAACCCTTTAAGTTTTAAACGGATTACTTTTTTACATTTAGGGGGCAATAAACCAATAGCTTTGTATAATTCTGCATGTACCTCAACTTCAAAGATTTCGGAGAGGATATCATACGTTTCGTTATCAGGGATTTCACCGTTGTAGTTAAATTTTTTAATATCCCTCAAATAAGTCAATGACTTGTTCCTTACCGAAGTATATAAATATGTTTTTAAATATTTTATTTCGGGCAATTTCTTCCTGTTGTCCCATATTTTACAAAAAACTTCCTGTGTGATACATTCTGAATTATCTTTGTCATTTGTAATTTTTTCTGAAAAAAGTACCAAAGAAGCATAAAATTCATAAAACAATTTTTCATATGCTTTTATTGAACCTGATGCTACCTCATTAACTAAGGATGTGTAATTTTTTTCAGACATTTAATTATAAACAATAAGTAATAGCGAGCCTTACATAACAAATAGTCGGCTTATTGCAAATATGTGAAAAAGTATTTTAAATATTTTAGCCAGTTGGAAACTAATTTGTGCTTCGTAATCGAATTTGTTTTTTCTATTTAATAAAGAAATAGGACAAGTTTGTTTGCCTGACAAACTGATATACAATGCCTTGTCTTTTGAATTGCCTGCAATATACCCTTGGGGCTGTAATGGCTTGGCTGTGTTGCAATGTAGGTTTAAATTTTATTTGTGTTATCTTTTTGTTAACGAAATATGGCATACATGGCGCAAAATATCTAAAATACATCCATGTTTTAATCAAAAAGGCCAAACCGTTATTGTTCGGTGGCCAGTAAAGTTTCCCGTTGGGATTGGCTCACTTTCCCTATTATATTTGATATGTAATTTTTGGCAAATTGATTTTCCATACCTTCTTATCCATAGGATTCATTAGGGGGCAAATGGTAATTTTAATTACTAAATATCTATCTTAGCCCGACAAACTAAAAAACAAAAAAAATGGCAAGGCACTATAAAACTTTCCTTATTATTATTATCCCGATATTCCTATCCCTAAATTCGTCAATTGCACAAAAATTGCCCGGCACTGTGATAAATTATTCCAATCCGGAAAGCAAAATTTATTTGGGAAGCCCCAGCATCGCCGTCCTCAATGATGGGACTTATGTGGCAAGCAACGACTATTTCGGGAAAATAGAAGGCAAGGCAAGGAATGGCTCGGTATTCCAATCAAAAGACAAAGGGAAAACATGGGAAAAAATTGCCGACATTTCAGGTATGTTCTGGTCGAACTTTTTTGTGTTGAAGGACGAACTCTTCCTGCTGGGGACTGACGGGAGGTATGGCAACTTTGTCATCCGCAAAAGCACAGACGGGGGGCATACATGGACAACGCCAAAAGACAAAACATCAGGCTTGCTACGCGATGATTTTGAATACCACACTGCACCAATGCCCGTGGTAATTATGGACGGCAGGATCTACAGGGCAACAGAAGTCCGCAACCCACCTGAAAAATGGGGGGTAAATTATGAGTCGCTGGTCATTTCTGCACCGGTCAACAGCGACTTGTTAAAAGCTGAGAACTGGACTGCCTCAAACCGCATACATTACAACCCAGAATGGCCGGTTGGTAATGCATGGCTGGAAGGGAATGTTGTTAAGACAGCGGGCAATAAGATTGTAAATATTTTACGGGTGAACGAAATGGAAAATGGCGATTACGCCGCAATAATAAATATTTCAGGAGATGGAAAGAAGGCCGAATTTAAACCGGAAGAAGGTTTTATTAAATTCCCCGGTGGGTGTAAAAAGTTCACCGTCCGTTACGATGAAAAGTCAAAAAAGTATTGGACATTGACCAATTTCAAGAAAGACATTGGCTACAACCCCGAAAGGACACGTAACTGCTTATCGCTGGCATCATCGCCCGACTTGAAAACATGGACTGTCCACAGGCACGTAATTTATCACCCCGATTATAAAGGGCACGGTTTTCAATATACCGATTGGGTAATAGAAGGGGACGATATGCTTGCTGTAATCAGGACTGCTTTTGACGATGGGAAAGTTCCGGCACACAACTGCCACGACTCAAACTACATCATTTTCAAAAGGGTCAAAAATTTCAGGGACTTCGAAAAATCGGAAATTGCAAAATACCATAACGAATAAAAGCGACATATGACAGGGCAAAAGTAAAAGTGGGTTTTAACAAAAAAAAAATCAAAATTTATCCTTGCCCCCAACCGCTATTGATTATTTTTAAGGTTTGATAAATCAAACAAATCAATTTAAATTTTAATTATGAACAGAAATCAATTTCGCATTTTCCTTTTTACATTATTGTTTGCCTCTGCTGCAACTATTTCAAAAGCCGAAATAAAGCTGCCATCAATTTTTGGCGACAACATGGTGTTGCAACAACAAACACAGGCTGCCATATGGGGCAAGGCGTCTGCCAACAAAGCGGTAAGGGTCACAACATCATGGAATAAAAAAAGCTATTCGGCCAAAGCCGACACAGACGGGAACTGGAAAGTAAAAGTATCGACCCCCTCAGCAGGCGGGCCTTTTTCCATTACCATTTCTGACGGGAAAACACTTAAACTAAACAATGTTTTAATAGGTGAAGTTTGGGTCTGCTCCGGGCAGTCGAACATGCAAATGCTGATGAAAGGCTATTTTAACCAGCCGATTTTAGGAGCCAACGAAGCCATTGCTGCCTCAACGAACAAAAACATTCATTTATTCACCGTAAAGCGAGAAAAAAGCCTGAATGTAGAATACGATTTTTCTGGTGAATGGAAAGAATGCGTCCCTGAAAATGTGGCAGATTTTAGCGCGACAGCTTATTTCTTTGGACGGATGCTCCAACAGGTGCTTGATGTGCCGGTAGGGCTTATTTGTTCAAGCTGGGGCGGCACAAGGATAGAACCCTGGATGAGCGAAAACGGCATCAAAAATTTCGACTGGGTAAACCTCCCGGATAAAAACGTGACAGGTGATTTTTCGGTACAGACACCGACCGTTTTGTTCAACAAAATGATTGCGCCCATGGTAGGTTACTCTATTGCCGGGGGGATATGGTACCAAGGAGAATCGAACAGGAACGAACCCGAAAGGTATGAAAAACTGCTCCCGGGGATGGTCGAAAACTGGCGTACGGAATGGGGCATCGGAGACTTCCCTTTCTATTACGTGCAGATAGCGCCTTTTGATTACGGAAGCGGTGGCGTAAATTCCGCATTCGTCCGCGAAGCCATGCTAAATGCTGCCGACGACATACCCAACATCGGCATGGCCTGCCTTATGGACGCAGGGGAAGCACACTGCATCCACCCGGCGAACAAGGAAGCAGCAGGGGAAAGGCTTGCTTACCAAGCTTTGGCCAATACTTACGGGAAAAAAGGTTTTGAATATTCTGGCCCGGTTTTAAAAGACATGGTTATTGAAGGGCAAATCATAAAACTCACTTTCGACCATGCCCAAAACGGGCTGACCACATTCGGCAAAAAACTAGAAAACTTTGAAGTTGCGGGGAAAAACAAGAGGTTCTACCCGGCAGAGGCAATGATCACAAACAAAGGTATTACCCTCTTCTCCATAAACGTAGAAGAACCGGTTGCCGTACGTTATGCATTCAAAAATTTCGTAGTTGGGGAATTGTTCAACACTGAAGGCCTACCTGCATCTTCGTTCCGCACCGATGACTGGGAAGATTAACCTGGCATAGGGCTGCGGCATCCGTGCTTACCTAAATTAGGTATTGTCAGTTGCGCAGCCCAACCAATCAGGACAATGGTAATGCGGGTTTTACTATGGGCAAAAACCTTTCTTTAACTAGGGTGGTATCCATTAAAAACCCGCACTACACATATCCGTGCCAGGTTATAAGCCAGAATTCGATTAAAAATCTTTCCCGTCAACTTATATCTGGGCCGTATTTTCAGTACCTGAGCTTGCTCCCGCAGTTTTGTGTTTTGCCGGCTTCACAAAAAGGATTAGCAGTGTCCCTATCAATACTGCTGCCCCGGAAATAGTGAATGCAAGTGCAAAATTGTTAAGATCGCCCATTTTCCCGCCCAGTATTGGGCCGAAAATACCTCCTGCCCCATATGCCAGGAACACAAAAGGATAATTTTGCCCAACATTTTTTGCCCCAAACGTATCGGCAGTAATTGTTGGGAAAAGTGCAAAGTTCCCCCCAAAATTGAACCCTATTAACGTGGCGCCCAAATAAAGCAATATTTCATTTCCTGCCATAAAAGTGAATAAAATTACAGTTACGCCCTGAATGCCTGTCATCAGGATTATAGATAGCTTTCTGCCTATTTTGTCACTTAAAATCCCCCACAAGATTCGCCCCAGGCCGTTTGCAAGGCTAAAAAAAACAGCCATGGCAGTCCCGGCAATTGCACTGGCAGCTGTTTCGCTAATCCCCGAGCCCATTAACGCTTGCATGGGGTAAAGTTTCATCAGCCCTATTGACATTAGCCCTGCGCCAGCACTAAATACAAAAGTCAGGAAAATGAGGTAAAACTGGATTTTTGTGAGCATTTCGCTACTGGAAAAGTCTTTGGCAGCCATAACATTTTCTTTGGGTGCAGAAACAGTCTTTTTGGCTTCAAAGCCTTTGGGTTTCCATCCTTCCGGGGGGAATTTCATCCACACACCACCTATAATAACCATGGCAGCAAAAGCAATACCGTAGATTATGAATGTTGTTGAAAGCCCCATGTTTTCGATAAGGTGCCCCCACGAGCCGGCCAGTTTTACCCAAAGCAGTGCGCCAAAACCAAAACCTGCAACTGCCAGGCCTGTTATCATACCTTTTTTATCGGGGAACCAGCACATGCCAACAGCAATGGGTACAACATAAGCAAACCCGATCCCCATGCCTCCGACAAGGCCGATCAACACCAACAGCGAAATAAAATTATCGCCTCCGAAAACCCCTGCGAGCAAATATCCTAGCCCCAGGATACCTCCCCCAATCCAAGCCAGGGTGCGTGGGTCCCAGCTTTTTAACTTTTTGCCTGCAAAAACCATAAAGAGCGCAAACGAAGCCAGCCCTACTGCAAAAACCCACTGGGTATTTTCACTCGACCAGCCTACATTTTTGAGCGAAGGGGTAAATACCGACCATGCATAAATGGCACCTAATGCCAGTTGTATAAGGATTGCCCCTATAATGACAAATCCCCTGTTTAAAACTTTTTGTTCATTCATAAGCCAGATTTTTGAACATGTTTTTTATTTGGGATTATCTTTTAACTTCTACTTTAGCACCTTCAATTATTTCTTCTACTACACCAGGATCTAGCAGGGTTGAAGTGTCGCCAAGGTTAGTTGCGTCTCCCTCTCCGATTTTACGGAGGATGCGGCGCATGATTTTGCCAGACCTTGTTTTTGGAAGTCCGCTTACGATTTGGATTTTATCGGGTTTGGCAATCGGACCGATAAATTTTGTTACGGTCGCCCTTATTTCATTGTCTATGTTTGCCATGTCTACATCCGACAAATCTTCACAAATAACATATGCATAAATCCCAGAACCTTTTATTTCGTGCGGGTATCCAACCACTGCCGATTCAACCACTTTTGGGTGCTGGTTTATTGCATCCTCAACTTCGGCTGTGCCAATCCTGTGTCCGGAAACATTGATCACATCATCAATGCGGCCGATAATCCGGTAATACCCTTCTTCGTCACGTTTTGCGCCATCGCCGGTGAGATATAGCCCCGGGAATGCAGAGAAGTAGGTTTGAAAACATCTTTTGTGGTCTCCGTAGGTCGTACGCAGCATTCCCGGCCACGGGTGTTTTATGCATAAAATACCTTCAACACCGTTCCCTTTTAACTCTTGCCCCGAAGGATCTACCAATATAGGCTGTATGCCAGGGAGCGGGAGTGTGGCAAGCGAAGGTTTGGTGGGAGTTATCCCTGCTATTGGAGAAATCATGATGCCTCCGGTTTCGGTTTGCCACCATGTGTCAACAATAGGGCATTTCCCTTTCCCAATCAGCTCATGGTACCACCGCCAGGCTTCCTCGTTTATTGGCTCGCCAACTGTCCCTAGGACTTTCAACGAACTCAAGTCGTGCCCAGTCACCCATTCGTTCCCTTGTGCGACCAGTGCCCTTATAGCTGTTGGGGCAGTATAAAATTGGGTTACTTTGTATTTGTCTACTATGTCCCAGAAGCGGCCTGCATCGGGCCATGTCGGGACACCTTCGAACATAATTGATGTCGCCCCCGAAAGAAGCGGCCCGTAGACAATGTAAGAGTGGCCCGTTACCCAGCCAATATCGGCAGTACACCAGTAAATATCCCCATCGCTGTATTGAAACACATTCTTGAATGTGTATTCGGCGTATACCATATAGCCGCCGGTGGTATGTACCACTCCTTTGGGTTTCCCTGTTGACCCTGACGTGTAGAGGATAAATAAAATATCTTCGGCATCCATTACTTCTGCAACATTATCGACAGAAATACCGTTGATCAGATCATGCCACCAAATATCTTTCCCGGCGTTGAACTTGATGTCTTCACCTGTCCGTTTTAATATAACCGTATGCTCAACAGAGGGGCAGTTTTTAAGGGCATCGTCAACAATGGCTTTAAGTGGGATGGATTTTGTCCCCCTGAACCCTCCGTCGGAAGTTATTACAACTTTTGCTTCGGCATCAATTACCCTGTCGGCGAGTGCAGTAGCAGAAAAACCTGCAAAAATTATTGAATGTATTGCCCCAATCCTTGCACATGCCAGCATTGCAATGGCCAGTTCTGGCACCATAGGGAGGTAAATTGCAATCCTGTCGCCTTTATTGACCCCAAGTTTTTTCAGCCCGTTGGCAAATTGTTTCACTCTTTCAAACAATTCCCCGTAGGTCAGTTTCACCTCAGGTTCTTTTGGATCGTTGGGCTCCCAGATAATAGCAACCTGATCCTTGCGCATAAACATGTTGCGCTCGAAAATATTTTCGGTGATGTTTAGTTTGCCGTCAACAAACCATTTGACTTTTGGGGCACCCTGTCCTTCAAAATCCCAATCTAGGACCTGTTCCCATTTTTTATGCCAAAAATGTGTTTCGGCAATACTTCCCCAGAAACCATCCGGGTCGGCAACACTTTGTTGATACTTCTCAAAATATTCAGCCAAACTAGTTATTTTGTCTCTCATAACTATGGTTTTAAAAAGTTAATAGTATAATTATTAAAAAAAGAATAAGTCTGTTGCTGTCTGTTCTTTTGCTCCCCCACGTTTTTAACAACTCTGTTTTGTTGTACCTTCCCATGGGGGATTTATCCCATAATTCCTAAAGCAGGCAAGGGAGGGACAATAAGAGCGATCCCCCTGTTTTTTCCCCTGTTAGAAATTCTCCAAAGTAATTCTCTGTTATAATCGTTGTGTTTAAACTTTCGAAGTTTAGCGAGTAATGAATATAATATGGTAAAACAGCAGTATACAAATTGGGATGTATTTAGGATTACCAACTTTTACCGAAAAAACCGAGGATGAAAATAACATAAAAAATAACATGTCAAAATTATTTTAACATATTGTATAACACTTGTGTGCGGGAGGTAAGATGTAGGAGTTCTGTGTTTTTTTTTGTATTTTGAGCTATTTGCTTTTCACCTTTCAATTGTTTCGTAAGGGATAAAACCTTTAGGGCTTTTGTCGCTCAATGCTTCCCTTGGTTTATAAAATTCAGGGCTGTCATAAATTTTGCGGAGCAATATTTCTTTGGTATTTGGTTCGGCCAGGTGGGCAATGCCGATAGCGTGTTCTGCCAGGTTGAGCCCCAGGGGCGTAAAAGCGCCGTTTTCGGTTACAATCACAACAGGGTCGGCGGCAATGGCAGTGGTTGTAATTCCTTCGGGGCACATGTCGATAATTTTTGATATCCCACTGTTGGTTGTTGACTCCATTGCTATAATCCCGTACCCGTTTTTTGACAAGATCGAGCCGCGCAGGAAATCTGCCTGCCCGCCAATCCCGCTGTAAATTTGCCTCCCTTTTAAAGAGTCTGCCCATATATTCCCGTGCAAATCAGCCCCTATTGCGCTGTTGATGGCTACCATTTTGTGTTGTTGCGCAATTCGCAAAACGTTGTTTGTAAAGTTGCATGGGCGGTTTTGCACAGAGCTGTTGTAGTCGAGCCACTCGTAACCGGCTTTGTCTTTTGCTAGGAAAATTGATGAGATTGAGAAGTTGACATCCGTAAATTTATTGGTTACTATTCTTTTTTCTATTAGTTTTTGCATTGAGCAGGTAAACAATTCGGTGTAAATGCCAATATCTTTTACACCTTTGTCGATAACGGCATCGGTTACAGCCTCCGGGACTTTGCCAATCCCATATTGCAGCGTGCATCCGTTGGTAATAAAAAGTTCGGTGATCAGCCGGCCTATTTTAAAGGCTGTTTCGTCTGGCCTCATATACGGGATAACAGGCAGCGGATAGTCGGTGTCTATTAGAAAGTCGATGTGCGATTCGTCAATGGTAGTCCCCAATATGAAAGGCATTTGCTTATTCCTTTCGGCTATTACAAGCCCGCCATTGGCTTTGGCTGTGTTTACTGCGGCCTGTATACCTTCAACCGTGGTCCCGTAACTAAAGTTCCCCCCTTTGTCGGGACCGCTTACCTGGACAAATACCACAGTGGGCCTTAAATAATTTTTTACCTGGTACGGCACGTTGGAAAGGTGCATTACCTGGTAAGTGGCAAGCCCCTCGTTTAAAGCTTTTCGGGAATGCGGGCCGGAAAAAATTACCCGGTGCTTAATCCTGCTGCAAGATTCCGGGCTAAATAATCCCTGTATATCGCCAAGCAACAGGATGCTAATCAGTTCAACATCTTTTATGGCTTTGTCGTTTGCCAATTGCTTTAACAGGGTTTGGGGTGTGGCTGCGTTCCCTCCCGTATATATTACCGAACCTGGTTTTATCGTGGTCGGGTTTACGGCTTCGCTGATGTCTTTTATTGTTTTCATAAATGAATGAGTTTTCCGGTTTTGCATTTTATATCTCCGAAGTTAGGCATTATGGCTTTTATAGTAAACGAAAAATGTCATATTATCCAGTCAAATTTAATTTGTCCATGTTTTAGGATCTCAAAATGAATATGTTTTATAACACCAAAATGGGCAACAAATATAAAATACAGTATTATGGGGGACAATACTTGAAAAATATTAAATTTTCAATAAACATTATTGTAGAAAGATAAGTATAAAAACATATAGCACATTTTAATGGACATTTTTTATCTGCGACTTCCTTATAGGTAAATATAAACTATGCACGACCATGCAAAAATCAATAAATCATTATTTAAAGTTGGAATGACAATGAAACCATTATTTTTTTTGGCAATACTAATTTTGGCATCACAAATATATGCATCCAAAACCGAAATCAGGGTTGCATCGGTACAAATGCCTATTGTTGGCAGCGTTAGAGACAACCTAAAATACATAAAAAATGCAATTTCTGAAGCAACAGGAGAAAATGCCAGGGTAATAGTATTTCCGGAGGCAGCACTTTCTGGCTTTTTTGAAGAAGACATTAATTCGCTTGATTGGGAGATATTATACCGTGCCATGGAAGAGGTGGCCGATTTGGCAAAGAAAAACGATGTTTACATCATTTACGGCACTGCAACAAAATCACCATACGAGAAACCATATAATTCAGCTTTGGTAATAGATCCTGACGGGAAATGCATCGAAACCTATCATAAGGCATTCCCGGAGAATTACTTTGAACCTGGAGAAAAACTGGCTTTCTTTGAAGTTGACGGTATCCCTTCAACCATTATAATTTGTCACGACATCCGTTATCCTGAACAGGTTCGCGTACCTGTTATGGCAGGTTCGCGAATATGTTTTTATATAAGTTATGCGGTAAACCGTTACGAAAATGCGGAACGTAAAAGAGAGAATTATCGAGCACAGTCGATAGCCCGGGCCGCAGAAAATCAGATTTGGTGTATACAGGCAAATGGAGTAGGTCCTTTTTGCGGCGACAGGGTAAGCCTTGGGAATAGTGTAATTGTAAATAACTACGGTGAAGTAATAACAAATGCGCCTGAGATGAAACCTGAAATTATTTACGCCGACATTGCAATTGACATCTCAGAGGAACAGCACAGTTATGCTTTACGGGGAAAAACAGGGAAATTCCTTGGAGGATGGAACGAATTGGCACTGGAAGAATTGACTGCGCAAGAAAACGGGGAGAAATTTGCAGAAACCCCTAAATCGGAGAATGATTCTATTGTACGTTTGGCACTTATGCAGACTGTCCCCCTAAAATGGGATTTGGAAACAAACTTCAATACCTTTCTGAAACTTCTTGACGATTCAAACGGTGCCGATATTTTTATTACACCTGAATGTTGGTTGGACGGATACGCTGCACCAGACCATGCATCAACACCCGAAAGGCTAAGAGAGGTTGCCCAGGATTTAAACAATAGCCATTATTTAAAACGGGTTTCAGAGGAAGCCCTAAAACGCAAAATGTACATATGTTTTGGATTTACTTCCGTTGAAAATGGCAAAATATACAACACGGCAGGCTTGTGGAATAAATCAGGTGAATTAATTGGCTTATACAATAAAACACACTTACAAACACATGACCTACAATTTGAAAAAGGCGAAGGCTTGCCCGTGTTTGACACAAAGTGGGGCAAAGTAGGTACGATGATTTGTGCGGACAGAAGATGGCCTGAGACTGCACGGACACTACGGCTTAAAGGGGCGAGGTTAATACTGAACCCAACTTACGGGATGCACCATTTAGCCAACGAATGGTGGATGCGAACTAAGGGATATGAGAACCAATGTTACATCGCTTTTGCTCATCCCAGCGTTGGATTTGTAGTAAGCCCCAAAGGGGAACTACTTGCCAAAAGGAACGAAAGCCCGGGTGTATTGATCTGTGATATTGATATTACTTTGGCAAAAAACGATAACCATATCAGGGACAGGCGTCCGGACATTTATTTTAAATAAATAATCATAAAATCGCAATCTCTTCAAAAAAATAAGGGATCGTAAAAAATTTATTTGAATGGAAACAAAGAAAAGAATCTTAAAAACGGCATTTGTATTACTTTATATGCTTGGTTGTTCGGGTATTTCCCACGCCAGAAGCATATATCCAGGGGAAGCAACCAGTGGCAAAAAAAAGTATTCAACCTATAACAATTTCGAAGAATTATTAACAGCCACTGATGCGTGTTATTTTGAACCAGTACGGATTTCCCCGGTGGGAACGAAAAGAAACCCCATGTACCATGGTTTTTTCTTTTATAATTGCGGGCACAAAGAGTTACTTGAGTTCGATCCTTCCGGGAGATACATGCTCGGTATGCGGATTTTTATTGAAGGTCGTAAAGTACGGCCATTCGATAAAGGGGAAGTAGGATATTTCGATCTCAAGAAGAAGAATAAATGGATCAAAATAGGTGAAACTACCGCATGGAATTGGCAGCAGGGATGCCGTCTGCAATGGATTCCCGGATCTACTGACGAGATAGTTTGGAATGACCGCTCTTTTGATGGTAAAAAGCTAGTGAGCCATATTTACAATATTAACACAAAAATAACACGAACACTTCCAATGGCGATCTACACCGTTTCCCCAGATGGTAAGACAGCTCTAAGCATAAATTTTGAACGTATTGTACATGGAGGATGTAAATATGTTGGGATTAGGGATATGTGTGAAAATCAGTGGGCCCCTTCAGGTATAGGGATATGGAAAATGAATATGGAAAATGAAAAAACAGAAATGCTTTTATCTGTTAAAGACATTGCAAAAATTATTTATCCTAATGGGATGCCCTCCGACACCCTTGGCAGAACGCTTTATTTTTTTCGTGAAGGGTTTAACCCATCGGGGGACAGGTTTATATTTTTTGTTAAGGACGCACGCGAGACCGAACCTGGGAAATATGAGTCAACAACAAAAGGTTTTTCAATGAGTTCGCAAGGAGGAGATATTAAATATTTTTATCGTGAACCAAGCCATCATTTTTGGATCAACGACAATGAAATAATGGATAACGGGTATCACCCTGATCCTGAAACGGGAGATATTGTCCGAGGGTATTTCCGCTTTGTTGATGATGCTACAGGGATACCAAAAGAAAAATACTTTGATGCCCCAAATGGACATATTACACTACATAAAAACGGGGAGTGGATTTTAACAGATACTTACAATATTCATGGGTATATTTATTTGTACATGTTCCATATACCAACAAAAAAAATTGTCCCACTGGCCAAACTGGCATATAAGCTGGGAGGGTATTTATATCCGTACAATCCAGGTATATTCAGAGTAGATTTACATCCACGTTTTTTGCCTAACGGAAAATCGGTTGCTATTGATTCTTCTCATGAAGGTTTGGGCAGGCAGATGTATATAGTAGATATCAATTCAATTATTGACAATCCTCCTGATTAAGGTCTCTGAGGAAACCCAAACATGCTGCACAACATGTGTCAATATTGCTTTTTTTCTTATATTAGTGCAATCGTTTGCATGGTTGCCTAACTTAATAAAAACTTATGAAATCCTATTAAAACACAAATATAGTTTAGTTGGAAATCGATCAAAAGGAACTTATCCCAATAAAACTATGTTCCTTTCTTATACCAACGCAAGATTTAACATATAAATAAACCTAAGCTTATGAATTATCTAAGATGTTATTTTGGAATAATGTTTTTTGTATGTGCTTGTTCTTCTGCGAAAAAATCACCAGATAAAGAAGATCTTGTAAGCCATGCCTCAAAACAAATAAACTACGCATTAGAAATTGCCGCCCCTTTGAGGGATTCGGTAAGTGTTTCCCCAAGGACCATTGAAGGCGGGGAACTAAAATTGGTAAAGAGCCGCGACTGGACAAGTGGCTTTTTCCCCGGTAACCTATGGATGATGTATGAAATGACAGGTGCCCCACAATGGGAAGAAGAGGCATTGAAATACACATTGCCCCTTGCAAAAGAGCAATGGAACGGCGGCACTCACGACATGGGCTTTAAAATGTTTTGCAGCTTTGGGCATGCATACAAAAATACCAAAAACAAAGATTTCAGGGACATACTTATACAATCGGCAAAAACACTTGCGACACGCTTCAATCCCAAGGTAGGTTGCATCCGCTCCTGGGACCACAATGGCGACAAATGGGATTTCCCCGTAATAATCGACAATATGATGAACCTTGAACTGCTTATGTGGGCAGCGAAGGAATCGGGCGAAAAATATTTAGAAGACATTGCCGTAAAACATGCATATACTACCATAAAAAACCATTTCAGGGACGACAATTCATCCTACCATGTTGTTGATTACAACCCCGAAACAGGAGAAGTGCAAAACAAACATACCCACCAAGGCTATGCGCACGAAAGTCCGTGGGCAAGGGGGCAGGCATGGGGGCTTTACGGTTTCACAATGATGTACCGCGAAACAGCCAACAAAGACTTTTTGGAACAGGCTGAAAAAATTGCAGGGTTTATAATGCAGGACCCACAAATTAAAGCGGGCAAAGTGCCTTACTGGGACTTTGGCGCCCCGAACATACCAAACGAGCCTTTCGATGCATCGGCGGCGGCAATTATGGCATCTGCTTTTTTTGATCTGAGCCAAATGTCCGATGACGGGCAGAAGTATATGGACATTTCCGGCAAACTTTTCGACTCCCTTTCTTCTCCAGGGTTTTTAGCTAAAATCGGGGAAAATAAAGGTTTTCTTTTAATGCACTCAACAGGGCACAAACCCCATAATTCAGAGATTGATGTACCTATTGTTTATGCCGATTACTACTATCTGGAATTATTGGAAAAGAAACTGAAATCTATAAATAACTAAACCTGAGAGTATCAGTTCTTATTTAAAAACTAAAACTTTTATTTTATGAAAAGGAAAAATGTAATTAAAAAAGCACTTGGCTTTTTAACGCTGTCTTTCTTCTTCGTTGTGGCAAGTATTGGTGCATATGCACAGAAAACCGTAAGCGGGGTGGTAAAAGACGAGGGGGGATTTCCCCTTCCCGGCGTGGCTGTTGTTGTAAAAGGTACGACCCAAGGGACAGTAACTGGAATTGACGGAGACTTTACGCTTGTAAATGTAAAATCGGAGGCTACTCTGGTTTTTTCTTTTGTAGGCATGAAATCTCATGAAATTCAAGTAGGCGACAAGAATAAAATTTCTGTCGTAATGAAGACGGAATCGATTGGGCTTGAAGAGGTTGTTGCCATTGGCTATGGCACCCAGAAAAAAGTCAACCTGACAGGCTCGGTCGCCATGGCAACTTCCGAGAGGCTGGAGAACCGCCCTATTGTATCTGTGGGGCAAGGTCTGCAGGGGGTTATCCCAAACTTGAACATAACACTTGAGACAGGAGACCCTACAGATGCGGCAGACTTCAATGTTAGGGGATATGAATCCATTAACGGAGGAGAACCTTTGATATTGGTGGACGGAGTCCCTATGAACATTGAACAGGTGAACCCTGGCGATATTGCAAGCGTCAACGTCCTGAAAGATGCTGCTGCCGCTGCCGTATATGGAGCCAGGGCAGCTTTTGGTGTTGTCCTTATTGAAACAAAAAAAGGCAAAAGAAGTGACAAGATCAATATTACATTAGGTACAGAGCAGTCTCTTGCCAAACCAATATTTTTAATGGATGTAGTTACCAACCCGTACGACTTTGTTAATGCATGGAACAGTGCGGCATTGAGGACAAACGGACAGGTTGCTTATGATGATTTGTATGTTGCAGGCACGAAAAAATGGGTTGAAAACCCTACCGAAGAAAATGCATGGGCAGTTGAAGAAGGAGAATTGAGATATTATGGTTTTAACGATTACCAGAATAAAACCATAACTGATTATGCCCCACAGCAGAAGTATGACTTAACAATAAATGGCGCAACAGAAAAAGCTTCTTATTACGTTTCGTTCAGCCACCTTAACAAAGATGGTTACATAAGGATGAAATCGGCAAACGAAGAATATAAGAGATACAATATTTTGATGAAAGCTGATTTTAAAATTGCCGATTGGTTAAGTTTGGACGAAAAAGTGGTAGTGAATGCTGTCCACAGCGACAAACCTCACTTTTATAATTGGGACGTAAACATAAATTCTGCTGCAAGGGTAAAACCCATACAGCCCATTCAATTCCCCGACCTAGACTATTATGTCGAAGAAGGGGATCATTCCGAATACGAACAATATATCGGGATGTATTTTGAAGGGACCAACTGGTTGCCATACCTTAAAGACGGGGGACGCACAACTTTTAACACAAGTGATGTCTGGCTCACACAGGGGGTGACCATCACTCCATTTAAAGGGATGAAAATAAGAAGCGATTTCTCTTATAATTCATATCATAAAGATTATCAGGATGTAGCCAGTAAAGTAGAAGTTGTAAATACAAATTTATTGGAGGATGAAATGCTAAACAACGGCTATTCCGGTACTGATTATATTGAAAACACATCAGATTACAACCAATATTATGTGTTTAACGCTTATGCCGAATATACATGGGACAGTTCAAAAGATCATTATTTTAAAGGGATGGTCGGGTTCAACCAAGAATGGGGGCGCTATACTTACTTTGGCTCCAAAGCTTATTCTCTTTTAAGTACCAGCATCAATGACCTTAACGCAACTTTTGGATCGCAAGAAACAGAGGGCAGCAAGGATCATGTTGCTTTAAGGGGAGCTTTTTACCGCTTAAACTATATTTATAAAGACAAGTATTTGTTAGAAACTAACGGCAGGTACGATGGAAGCTCAAGATTCCCCAAAGATGATCGTTTCGGGTTTTTCCCTTCTGTTTCTGTTGGCTGGAGGATTTCCAACGAACCATTTATGGGCAACACAAGAGCTTGGCTCGACAACTTAAAAATCAGGGCATCTTATGGCGAACTGGGTAATCAAACTATATTAGATAGCGATGAGAACCAATTATATTATCCATATATTTCAACGATGGGATCTAGTTCCTCAACTTATATTTTTAGTAGTGGCAAGGGCACAAGGGTCGAACCGGCAGGGCTTGCAAGTTCGTCATTAACATGGGAAACTGTTGCAACAAAGAATATTGGGCTAGATTTTACCGTCTTGAAACAGAAGCTAGACGTTTCTTTTGATGCCTACATCAGGGATACAAAAGACATGCTAATGGACGTTACTTATCCTGACATATTAGGCACTGATGCCCCGCAATCAAATGCTGCCGACCTTAGGACCAAAGGTTGGGAATTGTCTTTAAACTGGCACGACCATATCGATCAAAATTGGGGATATGGGGTAACGCTCGCTTTGTCTGACAATAAATCGGAAATAACCAAATACGATAACCCAACAGGATCGCTTGATGAATATTATGAGGGGCAAAATATCAATGAAATATGGGGATACGTAACGGAAGGCATTTTTCAATATGATGAGGATGTTGACAGCCATGAAGATCAGTCCCAAATTGGCTCTAACTGGCAAGCTGGCGATATAATGTACGAAAACTTAGACGATGACAACGCAATTACAGCAGGTAGCACAACACTGGACGATCCCGGTGACCGCAAAGTAATTGGTAACTCTACCCCAAGATATTCTTTTGGCTTTAATCCCGAGGTAAGCTACAAAAATTGGTCTTTGAACTTATTCTTCCAAGGGGTCATGAAAAGGGATTTCCTGCCCCAAAACGATAACTGGAAAGCTTTCTATCCATACAATGCCGGCCATATTGAAAAATATTATATAACAGAAACGTGGAGCGAAGACAACAGGAATGCTTATTTTGCCGCACCTAGCATACAGACTAGTGACAAGAAAAACATACAAGCCCAATCCCGCTATGTGCAGAATGCAGCATATATTAGGCTTAAAAACTTAACTCTTAATTATAATGTGCCTCAATACCTGACTCAAAAACTAGGTATAAACAGGGCACAAGTTTATTTCTCTGGAATGAACCTATGGGAATATACAAAAATGCATGAACCGTTAGATCCTGAACAAAGGGAAGACCTTACCCAAGATTATTATTTCCAGCGTATCTATACCCTTGGTGTTAAAGTTACATTCTAAATTAACCTGTAAAAATTAATGAAATGAAAAACTATATTATAAAAGCCAGTTTTATCATAGTTGCAACTTTGCTGTTGTTTAGTTGTAATGACGATTTTTTAGAAAGGACACCGCTGGACGAAATTAGCAACGATTCGTATTGGAATACCGAAAGCGATTTGGAAACATATAACAATTGTTTATATTACTATGCTGCAAACGATGATTATGTGCCTATTATGATGGGGCACGACGATGGTTTCGACAGTCACAAATACGGAATCTGGTACACTGATGAATTTACCGATAATATTGTGGGAAACCATTCAAGGCATGCAAGGTACAACCAGGTTAGGGCAGGGGTACATTCAATTCCCAGTAGCACACAATGGTATGGATATAAAGGATGGTATTTTGTTCGCGCATGTAATGTTGGGTTGGCAAATTACGGAAAAGCATCGGTAACCGAAGATGTAATGAACAAATACAAGGCAGAAGCCCTCCTTTTTAGGGGGTGGTTCTATGCCGACAAAGTATCGAAGTTTGGTGATGCCCCATGGGTCGGTAAAGAGTTGGGCACAGACTCGGAGGAATTATATGAAGATCGCACAGACAGGGATATTGTTATGGACAGTGTATTGGCCGACCTAAATTTTGCCTGCGAACACCTCCCGGACGACTGGGGCGATGGGAATGCTCCAGGTCGTTTAAACCGCTGGTGCGCTTTACTGGTCAAATCAAGGGTTTGTTTGTTCGAAGGTACCTGGCAAAAATATCATGGAGGAAGTGGAGCCGATGCTTGGTTGCAGGAAGCTGCAGATGCAGCTTATGAATTAATAACGGAAGGCCCTTATTATCTATATTCCACTGGGGACACTGCCCATGATTACAATGCATATCACCGTGCTACAGATCTTACTGGGAACTCAGAGGTTATGTATTGGAGGAAATACGAATCGGGCGTAATAACAAACCATGTCCAGTCATACCACAGGAGCTATAATGGCGGCGCAACAAAAAGCATGGTAGAAGATTATTTGTGCACAGATGGCTTGCCTATTACGCTTTCTTCATTATATCAAGGAGATGCAGAAATTGAAGATGTTTTCAAAAACAGGGATCCCCGGTTGCGACAAACAGTCTTGCACCCCGATGACAGAGCCTATTATAAGTATGGCAATAGCGACTCATATACATATCCTCGTTTAACAGGGATGACCGGGGGATGGAAGAGTGCAACTGGTTATCATATAATAAAAGCTTTTGAAGTTAACGCAGCTGTTGCATCATATAATACTTCTACTACGCCTGCAATAACATTAAGGCTGGGCGAAGGGTTGTTGAACTATGCCGAAGCAATGGCAGAATTAGGCACTATGACACAAAACGACTTAGATATAAGTATCAATTTATTAAGGGATAGGGTTGGTATGCCACACATGGAGCTTGGCAACATCCCCCATGACTCAAGATATGAAGACGATGGTGTTTCTGATTTGATTGTTGAAATCAGGCGCGAACGTAGGGTCGAATTGTTCATGGAAGGTTTCCGTTACGATGACATTAGGCGTTGGGGACAGGGCAAAAAATTGGAAATCCCAAGTCTAGGTATTTATTGGGACGAAACAGCAAATGCCCGTTATGCAGGAAACACTATTTATTCCCAGGTTGACGAAGAATCAGGTAAAACTTATGTTGCCCCATTTGTCGGGACAGACTATGAAGACCCTGTCTTTGATGAAAGCAAACACTATTTGTGGCCAATACCTTTGAGCGTAATTTCTCAAAACACAAATATTTCCCAAAACCCTGGGTGGGATAACTAGAATGTAAAAAAGTGACACCTTAATATAATTAATGGAAAAGCCATTGCCCGGTAAAAACAACGGGCAACGGCTTTACTTTTATGTCAAAATATTACCAATAGAGACTACAACCATAATATAAACAACCTTCCTTGAAAATGAATAAATTTTTAGCTTTTATAATATTTTTTGCAATATCGGTATCTGTTTCACCTATTGTTTCTAATGCTGATTCTTTCGTAAATGAAGTGAACTTGCTCATGTCCCGTATCGACTTGGACAGGGAAGGCATTGAAAAAGTAAAACACAATCTTGATTCGCCAGAAGATGCAGCAAAAGAATTACTGGTTTATTATAAAGGTAGGGAAACTGTAAAACATCCTGTTTCACGCTCTGCAAAAGAGAAATCGCTGGGCAATTGTGCTTCTGCCGATGATTTAAAAAGTGCCGACAATGCATTGAAACATATTTTTATTGCTCAAAGTGCATACCCTCCACATTTTTGCGGAGAAGATATAGACTGGTCGTCCAGCCCCGTCCCCGACAATGAGTGGATATGGCAATTAAACCGCATGTATTTCTGGGATGCCATGGCACGTGCATATTGGCACACAGGCGAAGAAAAATATGCCGAAGAATGGGGCAAACAACTTATCGACTGGACAAAGAAAAACCCAAACGACAAAGACCACAAATACGCTTGGCGTTCTATCGAAGCAGGGATCAGGGGTTACAGTTGGAGCAACCTGTTCCAGTATTTCATAGGCTCCCCTTCGTTTACCCCCGAAATATTGGTCGCTTTTCTTAACAGTTGCTATGAACACGCTGAATACCTGATGACGAAATACAAAACTAAAAGCAACTGGGCTTTGATGGAAGCAGAGGGAATGGCTTTCATTGCAATAACCTTCCCCGAATTTCAAAATTCATTAAAATGGCAGACAGAGGCTTTTAGGAGATTGTCTGATGAAATTAACTTACAGGTTTACCCAGATGGGCTTCAGTGTGAGTTGGCAATCGGTTATCATATTGGTTGTGTTAAATGGTTTATGCGGACATACGAATTGGCAAAATTGAACAATATCCAAAACGCATTTACTGGATCCTACCTTGAAACTATTGAGAAAATGTGTGAAGTCCCAATGAAAATCGGTTTGCCCGATGGCACAAATGCACAATTCGGCGATGCATGGGCAGGAAGGCCTGGTCAATACAGGGATATACTTGTTGAATGGGGCAGGATGTTCCACCGCGGCGATTTATTATATTTTGCCACCGGAGGGAAAGAAGGGTCAAAACCTGCTTCAACCGCATATGCTTTAAAAGAAAGCGGGCTTTATTCCATGCGGAGCGGTTGGGATGAAAATGCAATTTGCCTGATACTTAAGTGTGGCCCCGATGGAGGTTTCCATTGCCAGCCCGACAACGGGACATTTACGTTGTATGCAGGTGGGCGTACCTTAATGCCCGATGGGGGCAGTTACATATATCATGGCGATCCAGAAGGGAGGGCATGGTTCAGGCAAACAAAAGTACACCAGACTTTAACGTTAAACGGACTTAACAGCCTGTACGCACCTAAGCTTTTGCTATGGCAACCGGGCGACAAGCTTGATATCCTTGTGGTTGAAAACCAAAGCTACAAAAATTTGTCCCACCGCCGTTCCTTATTCTTTGTTGACAAAAAGTACTTTGTAATAGTAGACCAGGCTCAGGGAAAAGCAACCGGCGATGTGGATATACATTTTCAATTAGCCCCAGGCGGGGGGGATCCCATTATTAACAGTGGCCCTTATTCTGTATGCTCCAACTTTAGCGAAGGTTGGAATATCATGGTGAAACCAATGCCTCAACCGGGGCTTGGCTTACAAGAGGAAGAAGGACAGGTCTCTTTTAAATACACAAAAAAAGAACCACGTCCCGCATTTTGTTACAACCTTAAAAAGGGTTGTGAAAGTCCGGAAGTCAGTTTTGTAACCTTGGTTGTCCCATACAAATCCGATTTGCCTCAAATAAATATCGAAAATGTGAAAATAGAGAACAGTACCATTGAATTGGTTATTGATGATAATGGTGTTAGTAAACACATAGGCTATAAGTTGGATTAAAATATTTTATTGTATCTTCGTTGCAATCGATTGCAATCATGTTAAACTATAAAACCAACTAGAGAATGAAGTTCAAAGTTATTTGTTCAATTCGCTTGTTAAGCATAGCCTTAATCATAATATTTTCCACACAGGCTTCTGCTGTAAACCCCGTTCTCCCGGTTATAAACAAGGATTTGCCAAAATTACAAAATCCAGTCACTGTCCAATACCTAAAAAAGAACCTCCGAAAATCGCAGCCCCGCTTGGTGCTGAACTCACATATAAAAAGCCAATTAAAAAAGAAATTGAAAAGCGATCCGGTTGTGCAAAACATGTACAAAGCAATTAAGCTTAATGCCGAAACTGTTTATTGCAAGCCTTTGCTTGAAAGGAAGCTCGAAGGACGGCGTTTGTTAAGCGTTTCGCGCGAAATGTTGTGGAGGGTAAACATGTTGGGCATGGTTTATCAGATGGAGAACGACAAAAAAGCCCTTGCCCGCCTGAACGATGAAGTGCTGGCAGTTTGTAATTTTTCCGATTGGAACCCCTCGCATTACCTCGATGTTGCCGAAATGTCGATGGCTGTGGCTTTTGCCTTGGATTGGACTGCCGGGAAGCTGCCAAAATCAACAATAGAAACCGCCAAGACAGCCCTTGTTGAAAAAGGGATAAAGCCTAGTTACGACAAAGACGGCAATGTATGGTGGATTAATGGCAACAACAACTGGAACCAGGTTTGCAACGGCGGAATGATAGCCGCATCTATTGCAATAGCGGAAAAAGATCCGGAACTGGCTGCTAAAACGATTTCACGCGCAATAGAAGGTATGCCCCATGCCTTGGCAGAATACGGCCCGGACGGTGTTTACCCCGAAGGTTCAACATATTGGAAGTACGGAACTAGTTTTTCTGTCGTTACGGCGGCAATGCTGGAGAGCGCATTTGGCACTGATTTCGGATTGGCGGATTACCCGGCATTCAAAGAAAGTGCAATGTTCCGTGTGCTTATGAACGCCCCATCGGGTTGGTACTATAATTTTTCCGATTGCGGCGACAAACGTAGCGAATCAGGTGACGAAACCCTTGCTTGGTTTGCCACAAAAACAGGTAACAAAACTTTTTTTGAAAAAGAACGGTTTTTAATGCCCGCAGAAGAAATGGGCAAGCTTTCTCGCCTTGGCGGTGCTGCTTTGGTCTGGATTGCGCAGTTTGAACCTAAAGATGCAGGAACAGTCCCAACGGAGTGGAAAGGCGAAGGGGAAAACCCAATAGTTATTTTTAGGGGAGGCGACAACGACCCGCACCAATACTATTTCGGAGGGAAAGGAGGAAAAGGGACCAACAACCACGGGAATATGGATGCAGGCTCGTTTATTTTTGAGCTTGACGGCGTACGCTGGTCGATAGATCCCGGAAACCAATCATACCACGCTCTGGAGAAAACAGGCTTTAATTTATGGAGCGGGGCGCAAAATTCACAGCGTTGGACTCTGCTGACGAAAAACAACTTTGGGCATAGCACCATTTCAGTAAACGGACAACTATTCGTAAACAATGGCTTTGCCTCTTTGACCAATTTCAGCAAAGGTGAAAAACCGGAAGCTACTTTTGACCTCACTGCTGTTTATGGCGAAAACATGAAAAAAGCAACCCGCACATTCCAAAAAGACAGCCCTGTGTCGCTCGTGATTGATGATGAGCTTGAAATATCAGAAAAAACTGAATTGATCATCTGGCAATTTATGACAACGGCTGATGTGGAAATTACTGACGGGGGGGCTATTTTGCGCCAGGACGGGAAAGAACTGAAAATCGAAAACCTATCCCAACCCGACATCAATTTTTCTGTGATTTCCTTGTGCCCCGCACCAATGAAGCTCGACAGGCAAATCGAAAACCTGAAACGCCTGGAGCTGCGTGTGCCTGCATGGACACTTGAAAACGGTAAAGGCAGAATAAAAATAAAGCTTGCCGGAAAATAACTTTATGTGCCATGATAAAATTCGTAAAGATATACCTATTTGTCATTGGCTTTTTGTTGTCAATGTCGGTTCCAGCCCAAGAAACAGAATGCAAACTTGAAAACCCGGTTACTGTAGAATGGTTAAAGGGGCATTTGAAAAAAAAATCGCCACGCTTAGTCTTGTCAAAAAGCGCAAAAAAATCATTGAAGAAAAAGCTGAAAACAGATCCTGTGGTACAGGCTTTCTACCAAACCCTAAAATCCGATGCCGACCAAATTTTAGAAGGACCTTTGTTGCAAAGGGAAATGGTTGGGCGGAGGATGAGCGCTGGGCAAACACGCACCCGGTTGACCACCTTGGGGATGGTATATTACATCAGTAAAGAAAAAAAATATTTAGAGCGCATAAACAAGGAAGTGCTTGCAGTATGTTCTTTCAGCGACTGGAACCCATCGCATTTCCTTGATGTTGCCGGGACAGCAATTTCTGTGGCATTGGCCATCGACTGGGCAGGGAACGATTTGCCGAGGGCAACTGTGGAAACTGCCAAACAGGCATTAATCGAAAAAGGCTTGTTGCCCAGCTTCAACGATGATTATGACTGGTGGGTAGAATCTCCGCACAATTGGAACCAAGTGTGCCAGGCAGGAATGATCGCCTCTGCCATTGTTGTGGCAGATAAAAATCCGGATTTGGCAGCAAAAACCATAAGCCGGGCACTTGACAACATGGGGCTGGCACTGGATGCCTACGGACCTGACGGGGTCTACCCCGAAGGAGCAAGCTACTGGGGGTTTGGAACGCTGCATACCGTAATAACTGTTTCGATGTTGCAAAGTGCATTTGGGACAGATTTTGGGATTTGCGCTTGTCCGGGTTTTCTGCAAAGTGCCGGTTTTGTGCCTTTGCTGACAGCTCCTTCTGCTGAGTTTTATAATTTTTACGACTGCGGGAGCAACCTAAAAAAAGGCAACCGTGGCTTTGGGGACGCAACTGTTGCCATGTTCAACAGCAGCAGCATACCCGTAAATTTAATTTGGTTTGCACAACATACCGGGAATGCTTTTTATTACGATGAATCGTATTTTACAGATAACAGCGAAAACCGAAGGAAACAATATTTCGATGGGGTTGCTTTGGTTTGGCTTTCTTGCTTCGCCCCCGCAAAAAATCAACAACTGCCAACTGTGTGGAAAGGTGGCGGACAGAACCCATTGGTGATTTTCAGGAGCGAAAAGGACGATCCGAACATGTATTACCTTGGGGCAAAAGGAGGGAAAGCATCAAACAATCACGGGAATATGGATGCCGGAAGTTTTGTTTTTGAACTGGATGGCATACGCTGGAGCATTGATTTGGGGAACCAGGATTACAACACCTTGGAACAAGCTGGGTTTGATTTATGGAACAAGGCACAGGAATCCCAACGATGGACGTTGCTTACCAAGGCAAATTCGGGGCATAGTACGCTTACTGTCAATAACCAACGCCATAAGGTTGATGGCTTTGCCCCTGTTAAAAGTTTCAATGACGGGAGCAATAATACACAGCCAGAAGCAACTTTTGATTTAAGCAGTGTTTTCGAGGGCCTGCTTCAAAAGGCAGAACGGACTTTCATTAAAGACTCCCCGCGTTCGTTGATTGTTCGGGATGATTTGGTGTTGAATGAAAATTCGAAAATTATTACGTGGCAGATGATGACAACGGCCGATGTGGAAATTACAGACGGGGGGGCTATTTTGCGCCAGGACGGGAAAGAACTGAAAATCGAGAACCTATCCCAACCCGACATAGATTTTTCTGTGATTTCCTTGTGCCCTGCACCGTTAAAACTAGATCGGCAGATTGAAAACCTCAAACGATTGGAACTGCGCATCCCTGCGTGGACGGCAAAACAAAACAAAGTACAGATAAAAGTTAAATTGACAGGTAAAATATGAAACACATTTTTTCTATTGCATTTATTTTTTCACTGTTGCTGCTTACAGGCAAAGCCCTGCGTGCCGATACTGACATCGACACAATAAAAAAACGTGTGTTCCAACAAGAAATGCTACCTGCCGTTGACGACGATGCGGTTGAACGGCTACTGAAAACACAACAAGAAAACGGCACATGGCCCGGCATTGATTACAAAGACGTTTCCCGCACCGGGTTCGAACACCGTTACCATACAGCAAACATGGTCGCCTTGGCAAGGGCTTATCAAAAAGAAAGTTCAAAATATTACAAAAGCAGAAAAGTTAAAACTGCCATTGAAAAAGCCCTGAAAAACTGGGTTGACAATGATTACACCTGCGATAATTGGTGGTACAACCAAATTGGCACTACAAGGGTTTTGGCAAGCCTTATGATACTGATAGGCGATGAACTGCCCAAAGATTTGGTAGAAAAAGCCCAACCTATTATTGGCAGGGCAAACTCCGAAGCCCCGGGAGCCAGGCCGGGGGGCGACCGCATCAAAATTTGCGGGATAGAAGCTAAAAACATGCTTTTTATTGGCAACAAAGAAAAGTTTAACGAGGTAATAAAAATTATAGAAAGCGAGATAAAGCACGTTGAAAGCGAGGGGGCAAAGTATGGTTATTGCTACCGCAGCATAGGTGGAGGCTTCAACCGGAGCGCAGAAAACGGGCGGGGGATCCAGTACGACAACAGCTTCCACCACCGGATAGACGGCGTAAACAACACACTTTCGTACGGGCTGGGATATGCCAGTGCCTTTGTTGAGTGGGCTACATATACCAATGGGACGAAGTACGCCTTCTCTGAGGAAAAGCTGGACAAGCTGATCGACTATTTCCTTGATGGCATTTGCAAAACCTGTGTTTTTGGCAAATACCCCGACCCCGGGGCAAAAAACAGGAGCATGAGCAGGAAAGGCGCGTTGCAGCCCTTCGATGCTTCAATGGCAGAAAAGCTCCTTGCCACAACAGATTACAGGAAAAATGAGCTGCAAGAAATTGTGGAAGTAAGGAACAACGGGATCAAACCAAGCCTTTCGCACGCCACTTTTTTTTGGGACTCAGAACACTTTTCGTATCAACGCCCAAGCTGGTTTGCATCTGTGCGCATGTATTCCAAACGTGTAAAAAACATGGAAGAACCGTACAACAGCGAAGGATTGTTGAACCATCACCGTGGCGACGGGGTCAACCACATTTCAATTACCGGGGACGAATACTTTGATATTTGGCCGGTTTACGACTACCAAAAAATTCCGGGGACAACGGTCATGCAGAAACCGGGACTTCCATCAGAAAAAGAAATACAAAAACTTGGCGAAACCGATTTCGTGGGCGCTGTTACCGATGGGAAATACGGTGCTGCCGCCTTCGACTTCAAAAGCCCCCACGACCCCCTGATTGCCCGTAAAGCTTGGTTCTTTTTTGATGACAAATATGTGTGCCTGGGCACTGGTATTTCTTGTCCGGACAAAAATTGCCCCGTTGCCACTGCCCTTAACCAATGTTTGTTGAGGGGGGATGTGACTGTCTCCTGCGAAAATACCACATCGGTAATAGGACATGGTGAAAAACAATTTGATAATGTGGACTGGGTCCTTCATGACGGCGTAGGCTATGTCTTCCCTGCCCCCACAACTGTAAACGTCAAAAACAGTGAAGCAACAGGCTCGTGGTGGAAGATCAACAAACAAAGCGACTCTCCCAAAAACAAAATAAAACTTGATGTCTTTAAAATTTGGCTCGACCACGGGAAACGCCCAAACGGGGAATCATACCAATACATTGTTGTCCCGGCAACAACAATAGAAAAACTGGAAAGCAAAGCTTCAAAAAACAATATTGAAATAATAGCCAACACCCCTGAGATGCAGGCGGTAAAAAACGAAGCGCTGCAAATCTGCCAAGTTGTTTTCTACAAAGCAGGAAACATTGAAATATCTGACGGACTGGCACTTGCAAGCGACAACCCCGGCATTGTTATGTTAAAAATGAAAGAAGGCGAAGTGAAAGAGATATCGGTGAGCGACCCAAACCGTGAACTAAACAGTTTCCACATGTCGATTTCCCAAAAAACAGAAATAAGTAAGCAAGGGCTAAAGGCAATTTGGGACGAAAAAGAAGGAGTTAGCGATATTTCGATACAATTGCCGCAAGGCAATTACAGGGGAAAAAGCGTTACCGTTGAATTGTAAATAATGAAATAGATCTAAAAATTTTATCTAAAAATATAACAATCTTTTGTAAAACCAGACGAACTATGAAACGAAAATCTTTAAGCTTGCTGATAGCAACCATTTTGTTTTCCACTTTTTGTGGCTTTGCCCAAATTTCCAAGTCCGACATAGACAAGGCCATTGATTTTGCTTCGTTGAAGCACCCGTATTTATACTTCAACGAAGCAGAAAAAGCCGGGATGTTGGAACGCATCAAAAATGACGTGGAATGTAAAAATGCCTTCCAGAAACTGAAAGCAGAATGCAACATGTTGCTATACATGCCTGTGGACAAAAATATTCCCGCACAGGGGAAAAACACACGTGCCGACTGGACTGAAACCGACCGCGACAACAAGTACGAACGTTATTGCTCGCTGAACCGTGGCAGTGCGTTCAAATTGGCATTTATGTACCAGCTTACAGGTGAGCAAAAATATGCCGACAAAGCTTTTGAATTTGCCGATGCATTTTGCGATTTGCCCACATGGACCGTCCGGGCGCACGAGTTCCCGGTGATTTATTCCCGCATAATGCCTTGGAACGTTGACGACGATCAGGTGAATTTTAATTTCGACCATGTGAACGGCGATGCAGGGCGCACAATGGCAGCTGTTTACGACTGGCTTTATCCTGCACTGGGCCAGGCACAGCGCGACCGCATACGCGGTGCGCTGATCGAAAAAGTAATAACCCGTGTACGCGGCGACTACGAATTTCATTGGTGGGCAACCGCATACCGCTGCAACTGGTGCGGGGTGTGCAACTCAGGCGTAGGCCTTGCCGGCCTGGCATTGCTAAGCGAACACCCTCAGTTGACCGATGTTGTTGCCGAATCGTACAACAGGATAAACAGCATGTTCAACGAGCTGGGCATTGACGGCGGTTGGCAGGAAGGCGGCGGTTACTGGAATTATGGCGTGCATACTTCTACTTTCTTTGCCGATGCGTTAAAACGGGCCACAAAATCAAAATATAACCTTTTCGAGAATGAACGCCTAAGGAACAACCCCGTAGATTTTCCTTTGTACATTTCCCTGCCCGGCAAAAAATCGTTGAATTTTGAAGATTCTGGCGGGCATAATTTAGTAGGGAGCGCACATTTGATTAGCAAACTCGCCACCGAAACAAAAAATGAAGTTGCGGCTTGGTACCGTAACGAATTTTACGAAGACGCTTACGACATATTCGACATTATCTGGCCCCGCCCAACAACGGAAGGCACACCGCCAAAAGAAGCTTCTCGCTTGTTCCGCACCATAAGCTGGTGGGTTATGCGCAGCGATTTTAAAAATCCGGATAATGTACTGGTTGCAGGGAAAGCAGGGAAAAATGACGATCCGCACCACGGGCATCTCGATATTGGGCACTTTATCGTTTATTGGCAAAACGAATATTTCCTCTGCGACAATGGCATGAACGGCGGCTACGATGAAAAATATTTCGACGATATGCGCTGGGACTACCCACAGGCTTCAAGCGAAGGGCATAATGTTGTTTTTGTGAACGGAGAAAAACAAATCCCCGGCAAAATGAGGAAACAACCATACAATTACGACATTGGAGGCGAAGTGCTGGATTTCAGGACATCTGAAAAACGCGATTATGTGCTTATGGATCCAACAAATGCTTACCCAAAAAATGAATTGAAAAGCTGGCAACGGCATGTCATCCTCGAAAAACCTGAAATAACAGTTGTTATGGATGAGATTGAAGCAAAGCCCGGATCAAAAATACAGGTACGTTTCCAACCAGGGGTGGCTTTTGAGAAGACTGATGGCTTCGTGTTTTTAAAAGGAGAAAAAGGGAATATGGCACTCATACCGGTTGCCTTGCAAGACTTTGAAATAGTACCGGGCAAACTTGCCTGCCAGTTTGTAAACGTAACCAATAAGTTCTCATGGATCGACTATTTCGACACGGTAATCCAATCTGAAAAAGAAAAAACAAATGTGGCTACCATTATTCTGCCAGTAGACAACCCCGAAGATGCCGAAGGAATAGCGGCTTCTAAAAAGTTTGGGCTTGATGCAAGCGGGAACCTTGAGCTTTCTTTTACTGCTGGTGGCAAAAGCTATCAGTATAAATATGCTAAAAAAGGTGGACATTGGATTTTAGAAAAATAGACAGGATCAATAAATTGTTAGACTTTTAGATTTGGGCATACAGCAAAAAGGCTGCACAAAACAAAAAGAGATGTGAGAAAATTAGATGGATATACAAAAAAGATAAAACAAAATTTTATTCCGGTTGCACATATTTATATCACAGGGATAGTATTGTTGATTGGCATGAACAGTATTTTATGTGCCTGTACAGAAAAGGAGCCACAAAGGCATCCCAATGTTTTGTTCATTGCCGTTGACGATCTCCGTCCGGAACTCAATTGTTACGGGAACAGTCAAATTGTATCGCCCAATATCGACCGCCTTGCCGAAAATGGGGTGCTTTTTCAACATGCCTATTGCCAACAGGCTATTTGCATGGCATCGAGGGCAAGTATATTCTCCGGTTATTACACAAATTCAAACCGTATTTACAGTTGCCTCTCAGTTGAAGATCTAATGCCGGGAACGTTAACGCTCAACCAATTTTTCAGCAACTCGGGTTACGATGTTTATGGGATAGGTAAGCTCTATCATCATGAGGAAGATAACATAGCTCAATTTGGTGAAACATGGAAAGAGTGTGCCAAGAAGGCAAAAGGCAAAACAAAAGGACGGGGCTACCTTACCAATGAAGCCATTGCCTCCCTGACCCCTGAAGGCCGAGGCCCGGCATGGGAGTGTGCAGATACAGATGACGACCAGTACAGGGAAGGTTATTACGCCGACTGGGCGGTGGGCAAGCTGAAAGAACTAAAAAAACCGGAAAAACCATTTTTCCTGGGAATTGGGTTCCATAAACCCCACTTACCGTTTAATGCCCCAAAAAAATATTGGGATTTATATGACCCTGAAAATATAGAGACCGCCCCCAACCCTTTCTATCCTGAAAACGGTTCGAGATACGGGAAGCATAATTTCGGGGAATTGCGCAATTATACAAACATACCCAAGGGCGATACCGCATTGACAGAAAATGTGCAGAAAACGCTTATTCACGGATACCGTGCCTGCGTTTCCTATACCGATGCCCAAATAGGGAAGGTGCTGGGTGCACTTGATGCGAACGGGTTGGCAGAAAACACCATTGTCGTCCTATGGGGCGATCACGGATGGAAACTGGGGGAACACGGCATGTGGTGCAAGCATACCGATTTTGAACTTGACACAAGGGTTTCCCTGATTATTGCTGCCCCGGGGATGAAAAAAAATGTGAAAACTGACAGCTTTGCCGAGTATGTTGACATTTTCCCTACCCTTGCAGATTTGTGTGGTTTTGAAGTCCCAGCACATTTGCACGGCAAAAGCCTTGTGCCAGTACTAAAAAAGCCTTGTGCCAGTGTGCAAGGGCAGGCTTTTAGCGTGTGGCCGTCGTACAGGGCTTCCCGTACCGATTCCACACAATCTATTTTGGGGTATTCGGTACGGACAAAGGATTTTAGATATACCGAATGGATCAAGATCGGTACAGGAGAGTTGTTGGACAGGGAATTGTACGACCACAGGACAGATCCACAGGAAAATAAAAATGTAGTGGACGATGAAAAATATAGGGCAGAGCTTCCAGGGCTGGCAGGATCGATAAGTAATTTCCGGGAAAAATATGACAATTAAAATCCAATAAAATTATGAAAACAAATCTGTATTTTATATTGATTATTTTTATCCTATTTTCTTGGGAATGTGAGACAGGACAAAAACAGGGAAAAGAGCAAATTAAAAAAATACGCTTTGTTGGTTGGGATTACGAATGGATGCAAAAAATAAAAAAGGAACTGAATGATGGCGATCAGAAGTATCTTCCGGCTTATGGGCAATTGATAAAAAATGCTGATGCGGCACTTAACTCAAAGCCATTTTCTGTTACTTATAAAAAATTTATCCCTCCAAGCGGCAACAAGCACGATTACATGAGCATGGGGCCCTACTGGTGGCCAGATCCTGAAAAAGAAAATGGATTGCCATATATAAAAAAGGACGGCGAGGTGAACCCAGAAAGAAATGAAACAGACAGGCCTCAGCTTGGCCGGTTAATCAACAATGTCCGTTCGTTGTCTATGGCATGGTTTTTTTCGGGTGAACAAAAATATGCAGCTAAAGCAGCCGAATTGCTCAGGGTTTGGTTCTTAGACGAGGAAACCTACATGAACCCGCATTTGGAATATGCACAGTCTATTCCCGGGCGCAATCCCGGGCGTTCTATCGGCGTTATCGATGCTGCCTCTTTTTATGTCTTGGTCGATGCCATTAGCTTGCTTGAAACATCAGCAACTTTGTCCGAAAAAGAAAAGGATGGGATCCGGACATGGTTTGAACGGTATTTCAGATGGCTGGTAGAGAGCGGACATGGGAAGGAAGAGGACAATTATAAAAACAACCACTCGGTGTCTTACGATGTTCAAGCTGCATCTGTTGCCTATTTTTTGGGCGATGATGATTTTATAGCACGTAAGGTCAGGGAAGCTCCCCGCCGGAGGATAGATCCGATGATTGAAGGTGATGGAAGCCAGCCCGAAGAATTAATACGGACAAAAGCACTTTTGTATTCATCTGGCAATATTGAGAATTTTTTCAGGCTTGGTGAAGGTGGAATGAAAGTGGGGGTAAATATTTTTGGTTATGTGAACCCCAAAGGTGGTTCTATTCAAAAAGCACTTGGTTTTTTAATCCCCTATATCGGAAAGGAAAAAGATTGGCCTTATAACCAAATATCGGACTGGGAATATGCAGAAAACCTTTTGGGGCTAATGGTCCGAAGGGCTGCCAGAATTTATGAAAACGAGGATTATCAAAAAATATGGGAAGATAATTTTTCGGAAAGGCTAAAAACTCATTGGAGGCTTCTTGTTGTACCGGAATATCAAATAAATAAATAATAAAAATCATGAAAATAAAATTGTCTTTTATATTGGCAGCTTTAGTATTGCTCATAATAGGTTGCAAAACAGGACAAAAGCAACAACCAGAACAGGAGAAAGAACAAGAGCAAAAGCAAGATACAATAATCCGGTTGGGAAACTGGGATTACGAATGGATGCAAAAAGTAAAAAAGGAACTTGACGAAGGTGGGGAGAAGTACCTTCCGGCTTATGAACAGTTAAAGATAGAGGCAGGGCAGGCACTTGGGATTGGCACGTATTCGGTAACCTTTAAAAAGCTGATCCCCCCCAGTGGCAACAAACACGATTATATGAGCATTGGCCCATACTGGTGGCCCGATCCTGACAAGGAAGACGGTTTGCCTTATATCCGAAGGGACGGCGAGGTTAACCCTGAACGGAACCAAACAGACAGGCCCCAACTAAGCAGGTTGATTGTCAGTTTGAGATGCCTTTCCCTTGCATGGTTCTTCTCCGGCGAGCAAAGATATGCAGACAAAGCAGCCGAATTGCTTAGGGCCTGGTTTTTAAACGAAGAAACCCTCATGAACCCGCACCTTGAATATGCCCAGTCTGTCCCGGGGCGCAACCCGGGGCGTTTTATAGGTTTAATAGATGCCGCTTCTTTTTATATCTTGGTCGATGCCACAGCCCTGCTCGAAACATCGGGGTCGCTTGCCTGCAACGAAAGCGAAGGGATAAGGGACTGGTTCAAAAGGTATTTCCGTTGGCTGGTTGAAAGCGAACATGGGAAAAACGAAGACAATTGGAAAAACAACCATTCTGTTGCTTACGACCTTCAATCTTCATCCATTGCTTATTTCTTGGGAGATGACGATTTTGCCGCCAGGAAAGCAAGGGAATTGCCACGACGGAGGATAGACCCGATGATCGAAGGGGATGGCCGTCAACCGGAAGAGTTGATCCGTACGAAAGCATTGGGCTATTCGGTGGCCAACCTTGCAAATTTTTTCAGGGTTGCTGAACTGGGGACTAATGTTGGAGTAGATGTCTTTGGCTATGTGAATCAAAAAGGAGGGTCGCTACAAAAAGCACTCGATTTTTTAATCGCTTATATAGGACGGGAAAAAGATTGGCCTTATCAGCAAATATCGGGATGGGAACACGCAGAAGACAGGCTTGGCTTATTGGTCAGGAGTGCTGCTCAGATATACAAGAATGAAGAATATCAAAAATTATGGGAAGATACTTTTTATGAAAGGCTAAAAACAAATTGTGACTTATTGGTTGTTCCAGGATATCAATAGGACTTGGTTATGAGAAGGATTTTTGTTTTTTTGTTGGGATGCCCCCTACTTTTTTCTTGCATTCATTATAAACTAGTTATTGATGAATCGGGACAAACTACAACGGTAGGACAGGTAATCAATATAGACAAAGTGTGGGCCGGGCACCCTGTTGGCTTTTGTTTGCTCACTTATGGTGAACGGCAATACATAGCATATTATAATGAAAACCGGAACATGGTGGTAGGGCAACGTAATTTGGCATGCAATAATTTCGACTTGCATGTTTTGCCCTCAACATCGCGCGAAACGGCAGGCGGCACAAGCACCGTCCTGGAATGGGACAGCCATAATTCGGTAACCCTTGGGATTGACAAGGAAGGCTTTGTCCACCTTTCGGGCAACATGCATTGCCACCCGCTTACTTACTTTAGGGGCACAAAACCAAATGACATTTCTTCTCTCGAACAGGTTTTTGAAATGGTAGGCACCGAAGAAAAAAGGTGCACCTATCCGCACTTTATGTTGACAAAAGAAGGGGAGCTGCTTTTCCATTACCGCGATGGGGGAAGCGGGAACGGCAACGAGATTTATAACATCTATAACTGTGAAAGCAAAAAATGGAAACGCCTGCTCGACACACCGCTCACAGATGGGCAGGGGCTGATGAATGCATACCAGGCCCAACCGACCGTAATGAAAGATGGTTGGTATCATGTATATTGGGTTTGGCGCGACACCCCCGACTGCTCTACAAACCACGACCTTTCGTACATGAAAAGCCCTGATTTGAAAAATTGGTACAATGCCATGGGCGAACCGGTTAAATTGCCCGCTACCATTGACAACAAATCGTTGATTGTCGATCCCATACCTGTTGAGGGCGGCATAATAAACTTGTCGGCCAAACTTTGCCTTGACAATGGGAACAAGCCTGTGTTTGTCTATCACAAATATGACGGACACGGGGATTTGCAATTCTATTCGGCTAATTTAGAGGACGGGGAATGGGTTTGCAAACAGTTCACAGATTGGGATTACCGCTGGGAATTTTCAGGGAACGGCAGCATAAACACAGAAGTACGTTTGAAAAGTTTCAAAAAACGAAATGACGGCTATTATGAAGTTGGCTACTGGCACATTAAATACGGTGAAGGCACGTTCCTTTTGGACGACAATCTTGAAAAAGTAGGGAAAGTGCTAAAGCCTGTCCCGTTTGATGCCCAACTTGAACTTGAAGGTGATTTTCCCGGGTTGGGAATACGCACATCTGGAGATATTGGTTTTTCAAATGACGGTTTCAGTTATGTTTTGAAATGGGAGACCCTCGACTGCAACCGAGATCAACCGAGAGAAAAACCTTGGCCAGAAGCCAGCCAATTACTTTTGTATAAGTTGAATAAATAGAATAGGAGGATCAGGGGGTCTAAAAAAATGTTCCCCGCAAAAAAACTTTAAAAGATATAACCATGTTGCTTAAGCCTTGCGGGCTGGGCATGGGCTATAATATTGACACACCCTATTGGGAAAAGGATCTAAAAAAAATACAAATCAATTTAACAAAATGAAGAAGTACAACCTGTTATTGATAATAAGCTTAATCGTAAATATCCCCACCTTTTCACAAAAAGCGTGGCAAGGTATATTAAGCGTAGAAGATGTTTGCACTGCCTACCCCGAACAAATGGAGAAAATGTTCAATAATCTTAACCTTGATTACCCGGGGCTCGAAAAGGTAAAAAAAGCATATAAAAAAGGGGACTTGGGAAAAGCATGTTCTGAACTATTGTCTTATTACAAAAATGGGGACACCGTATCTTACCTAAGGAGGGAACAGCCCTCAAAAGGAAATGGGACTGTGGCTTCTGCCGACACTATATTGAAAGATGTTATTACCATACAGGGAGTAAAGGGGAAACTCCCGTATTTGGCAAACGGTCACCGCAACTGGTACTACAAAGGCCCTAACAACGATGAGGAGTGGGCTTGGCTGTCGAACCGCCATAGCCAGATCAGCTTGGTGTTTGGTGCTTATTTAGAGACAGGCAACCCCAAATATGCTGAATATCTCGATTTGTTTTTGCGCGATTTTATTATTGCAAGTTGGCCTTATCCTGCCCAAAAAGGGAGAGGTTCGGTTTGGCGTGGGCTTGAAGTGGCTGCCCGCATAAAAAATTGGTCGCGCATTTTTTATGGAATGCTCAATAGCGGATACCTCTCGCCTGCAACGCAATTGTTGATATTAAGTAGCTTGCCCGACCATGCCGACTATAACCGGAATTTTCACGGGCAAAACAATTGGCTTACCATGGAAATATCGGCACTGGCTACAGCAGCAACTAATTTTCCCGAATATAAAAAATCGCCGGAATGGCTGGATTACTCCATTAACACAATGGCAGAGAGCTTGAAAAAACAGGTTTACCCTGACGGGGTTCAAACAGAGCTCACATCGCATTACCACCGGGTGGCTTTAAGCTGTTTCGAACTTTTTGAGGAAATATGTACCCGTGCAGGCAAAGCATTGCCAGAGTTTTATGTGTCGATGTTGCCCAAAATGAACAACTATATTGCATATACAATGCGACCGGATGGCTGTGGGTTGATGAACAACGACGGGGACTTGGACTACACCAGGGATGCAATTACGAATAGCGCAAAAAAATATGAACAGAACGATTGGCTGTACATTGCCACAAACGGCGAAGAAGGAATTGCTCCTGAAAACGGGGCATCGTTTGTTTCTCCTTGGGCAGGGCATTTGATTTCCAGGAGCGGTTATGGTGCCGATGCTCAATGGTCTTTTTTCGACATCGGTCCTTGGGGGAGCGGTCACCAGCACAACGACAAGCTACACCTTTCAGTATTTGCCTATGGGAACGATTTATTGGTCGATGGCGGGAGGTTCGCATACTCTGGTGCTGTGGCAGATAAATTCAGGGGCTATGCACGCGGAAGCCAAGCCCACAATGTTGTCCTTGTTGATGGGAAAGGCCAGGCTCCCGGTCCGAAATTGTCAGAAAAACCTATTTCCGAAAAACAATATAAAATAACACCGGAGTACGACTACGCCACAGCTTCGTCCGACAAGTTCATTGATTTGGAAGGCGAGTGCAAACATACCCGCACCTTCTATTACGGGCGGGGCAAAATGTGGGTGGTCATCGACAAAATAGAAACCGACAGTCCTCGCAAAATAGAAACCCTGTGGCACTGGCACCCCGATTGCAACGTGAAAGTAGAGGGGCAAACCGTGTTCACCGACAACCCAAAGGGTAACTTGAGGATTATACCTGTTGGCAAACAAAATTGGGAAATTAATTTTATTAAAGGACAAGACGAGCCAGAGGTGCAAGGCTGGTACAGCGAAAAATACAACACATACCATCCAAACGTGGCATCAATTTATTCTACAAACATAGATGGCAACAGCCGGTTTGTTTGGGTTTTGTTCCCATCAGAAAAAGTTTCTGGCAATGTAAAAGCTGAAATTGTTTCTGAAGGCGAAAACGAAATTAAAATTAGGGTAAACGACAATAAAAGCGGCGAACACATGCTCACTGTTCCTTTGTAGGCTAAATATTTTGCCAATAATATTGAACTGGAAATCCCCAGAAACATATTATTTTTGAAAACTAATACGAATAAAAATTATGAACAAAATATTATCTATAGCTTCTACTATTCTTGTGCTTTTTCTTGGTTGTTCCGAGGAAAAAGAGAATAAAAACATCTCTACTTATAAACCATACACTTATTGGTGGTGGCCGGGCAATGCTGTCGACTCGGCAAATATAGCCTGGAACCTGGAACAGATGAAAAGTGCAGGGATTGGAGGGGTACATATTATCCCTATTTATGGGGTCAAAGGAGAGGAGGGCAATTTTATCGATTATCTCTCGCCCAGATGGGCAGATATGGTGAAATACACATCAGAAAAAGCGGAGGAGCTGGGCATGGGCGTTGACATGACACTGGGGAGCGGCTGGTGTTTTGGCGGAAGTTGGGTTGGCAACAGCGATGGCGTAATGGGCACTAAAATTGAAACAATAAGTGGTTGTTCGGGAAATATGACGATTGATTTGTCCTCAAAATCTAAATATCCGGTTGATACGGTACTGTGCGTGTTGGCCGATTGTGGAGACGGCAAACGTATCGACCTTCCATATCATGAAAACAAGTTAGTCGTACCCGGCACAATTTCAAAAGCAACGTTATATGTTTTTCGGATGCAAGGCCCTAAAAAGAATGTAAAACGTGCATCTCCCGGGGCAGAAGGCCCCATGCTGGACCCGTTTTCACCTAAAGCCTTTGAGAAATATAAAAAACCTTTTCAATTGGCTTTCAACCCAACACTGGGGGAATATATAAGCTGCATATACCACGACTCTTATGAATATTACGGTGCTGGTTGCACCTACCTTTTATTTGATTCGTTCGAGGCAAAACGTGGCTATAAACTCCAGCAGTTTTTGCCTGAACTTGTAGGCAAAGGCGAAACAGAAATATCCAGGAGGGTAATTGCCGATTACCGTCAGACTCTTTTTGAACTTCATCTTGAATATTTAAGGGCAATCAAAAAATGGGCAGGCAAAAATAATACTGGATTCAGGGACCAGGCACATGGAAGCCCTACGAATTGGCTTGATTCCTATTCTGTTGCCGATATTCCCGAAACCGAATCGTTTGGTGCATCAGAATTTAATATACCTATGCTAGACAGGGATGAAAAATATATCAGTCCGGGCAATATACCCCAGTCAGATATTTTTAAGTTTGCTTCGTCCGCAGCCCACGTTACCGGCAAAAAACTGGTTTCGAGCGAAACCCATACCTGGTTGAGGGAACATTTCAGGGTGGCTTTTTCCCAGTGCAAACCCGAACTCGACAAATTGTTTGTTTCGGGGGTTAACCATATTTATTACCACGGCACTGCTTATTCCCCGAAAGACGAGCAATGGCCCGGATGGTTGTTTTATGCCTCTACAAATTTTGCCACATCGAACAGCCAGTTTTGCCATTTTGGGGCTTTGAACAGATATGTTGAAAACTGCCAAAAAATACTACAATCCTCAAGCCCCGACAATGAAATAGTTGTTTATTTCCCTTTTCAGGACGTACTACATAATTTCAATGTACATAAAGATATATTACTGTCTATAACCGTGCACAACCAGGAGGAGTGGCTTGCCGGGTCCGAGTTCAAAAAAGTACTTACTGCCTTAAGGGATAATGGTTTTGGATATGATTACATATCTGACTTGCAACTTTTAGAAAGCGATGCAGAAGGGCAATGCCTCAAAACTGCCGGGAACAAATATAAAACATTGCTTGTACCCCAGTGTGGGCATATGCCCCTTGAAACAATCCAAAAGCTAAGTGAACTTGCCGAAAAAGGTGTCAATATTGTGTTTGTCAAAGATTTGCCCAAAACATATAGCGGATATTGCAAAACAGGAGATACCCAAATTGCTTTCGAAAAAACAAAACAAAACTTAAAAAACGCCAAGCTCCCAAACCTGAAAATATCGGACATGGACGTGTTGCCGTCCCAACTTGAGAAGGGAAGGTGCAAACGTGAGGGTTTGGCTTCTTCTTATAATCTAGATTTCATCAGGGAAAGAGACTGTGACGGACATGTTTATTTTATCTCAAATTTGAACAGTGGAGAATACATAAACAGCTACATACCAATAGCAACCCAAGCCAACGAGTATGTCATTTACGATCCGATGACAGGTGAAGAAGGAAGGGCAAAAGTAAAAAAACACGAAGACAGCACTTCTGTTTGGATACAATTAAAACAAGGGCAATCAGTGTTCCTTTTTGCACATGAAAAAGAAGGAGCTGTCCCGCAATGGAAATACACAATGAAAGAAAAGGGCCGGTCCTCTATTGAAGGCAACTGGGAACTGGACTTCTTGGAAGGGGGGCCTGCTTTGCCTAAACCAGAGGTAATAACCGAACTTAACTCATGGACAACCCTGCCTGATCCTGCCGCACCATATTTCTCCGGGCTTGCCCGATACAGCATTGATTTCGAAATAGACAATTTGGATGCCGGCAATAAATATATACTTGTTTTCGACAAGGTAAAAGAAAGCGTAAAAATTAAACTAAACGGGAAAGACGTGACTACTTTGTTTGCTTTTCCTTTTGAGGCCGACCTTACCAATTTCATTAAAAATGGGAAAAACCATATTGAACTGGAAGTTGCAAATTTATCGGCGAACCGGATTAGGGAACTTGATAAGCAAAAGGTAAACTGGCAAAAATTTTATGATATAAATTTTGCAAGCATAAATTATAAGAAATTTGATACTTCTGGATGGGAGCCGGTAGAATCAGGGCTGATAGGCAATGTACATGTTGTGGTTTGTGGGGCAGGCTAAAATAAGCCTTGGCGACTTAGCCTGCTTAATTACAAATTACCTGTTGTTTTATTTAGCTCCGACCAAATTGTTTCCCGCACGCAACCTTCCAGCCATTGTTGCTTAAAGTCGAACCAATCCTGACGGTATTTCGAGTTGTCGATTCTCCATTTAAAATTAGCAAAGGGTTTCCTGTCATTCAGTATGTCAAATAATTCACCCTGAAAATCTTCATCGCCCATTCGTTCGGCAAAAGCTTCCATAATTCGAAATGAGCCGTGCGATTCGAGAGGCTCAAACCTCATTGTATTTTCCCATTTGTAGAATTTAGGCTCTTCTGCCCAATCGCATTCCCCATAATTCATCTCAAAATCTTCGGGGTCTTCCATATCTGGGATTACGTCTTCGGTTTCCATTGTGTCAAGGTTGAGGTAAACAATTTGCCCGCTGAAATTTACCACATCACCTGCCATTACTTATACAAAATGTTGTGTTTTCGTGTTTTAATCTCATTCATCTATATTTAGGATTAAATTATTTATACTCATAGACAAATTTTTGATTTAGATTTTTGCGAAACTAGGCAATATAAAGAAGTGCTTCAATTAAGTCAGTCTCTTCTTTTTAAAAATTCTTCATATTTATCAATGAATTCCTGATGATAATTTCGTGCATCAATTAATAATTGATTAAAAGTCTTTACATAGACTTTATCAGTTTGCCGCATAGATTCAATTTCATCCTTTGTTTTTCTATCATCATGGATGCGACCACCAACAATATAAGCAATTACCCGATTGGGGGATTGTGGGTCAGTATCACAATGTTCTTCAATAAAACTTCTATAGTCTTTAGCTTGTTCTATGTCGTCCTTTGTTATTTTGTGTTTAGGTCGTTTAAGTTCAATTACAAATCTATGATTTGAAACTGAGGTGCATAAGAAATCAATCCTGCGATTTGTTTCCTCAATATTTGTTTCTTTATAATTTTCCTTTAGCAGTTTAACATATTGAGCTTCGTGTCTAAACATATTTATCCTAGGGTCTAATATCCATGGGAATTTTTCAAAAAATGGATGAATTTCTTTTACTTCTAACGCATTTTCATCAATCAATTTTTCAAATGTCCGTATTGTCTGTATTCTACCGGTTGCCAGCTTAGACATTTCTCTTGTTTCTATAAATTCCCACTCTTTAAATATCTGGATTAAGGTTTCTGAGTTTTCAAGATTTACAGATTCGAGTTCAGAAGCTAGTTCTTTGAAAGCTTCAAATTTGAATGAATCTTGAGTGTATTTAATTAATTCCCCTGCTTTATTGATATTTATCCCTTCTGCATTTAGTATTGAGTCAGAAATCTTTTTTGCTAATTTTGATTCATGTTTTGGCAAACTTGAAATCCATGTTGAAAGTTCTATTCCAGTTAATTCTTTTACTTCCTTTTCTTTCTGTTTCCGTTTATCATCTTTTTGTTCATTAAAGAATGCTCTATAAACAAGCTCCAAATATTCTTTTAATTCATTTGTCTCCTCCAACTCCCAATTTAAAGATTGTCTATTCGTAGATATTACATCAACATCATATTCTTCAATAAAGTCAACATCTAACCATCCCGTTATATATGAGTATCCATGGCTTGTTGCTTTAACATCTAAAAAATTATAATTGTTTACAAGTTTGCCTCTTGAAAAAAGTGCAACACCTCTCATATCAGAAGGTACTGTATCTTTTGCAGAAATTAATTTGCCTTCTATAACATCTGCAAATTGATAGTTTATTTTTTTTGAAGTAAGGTCATGCGGAAAATCCCATTCAAATGAAACATTTAAGTTTTGATACCTTAGCTCATTTTTCACTTCTACACAATTATCTTCCGAATTGTGAAATATTTTTACATTAAAGTCTTTTTCATCAAATACTTGAAAGGTTTTTGATAAACTGTATGCTAAATGTTCTGGCGAAAAACCAGTTTTTCTCATTATTTTAGTTAGAGTTAATGTCGTACCATTTTCCTCATCTGTATTAACTTCTCTTTCTATCAGTTGTGGAGAATATGCAATTTGAGGGTCTTTTATTGCCCTTATACTATCCCAGTCCATAACAAATGTCGTTTTTTTCTTATTCTTGATAGTTGTTACAGAGATGTTGTGAGCAATGCCGAAAAATGATAATTTACCTAATCCCTTTTTACCAATAACATAACGTTTCCCATTTTCACTTTTCTCAGAATCATCAGATTTTCGTCTATTTCTACCAATCAATAAAAATTTATCATTTACCTCTTTAAATGACATGCCATGACCGTTATCTTTTACTATAATTTTTTTTTCAGATACATCATGTAGGTATATCTTTACCTTTTCTGCTTCTGCATCATAAGAATTACTTACTAACTCTGCTATTACTGGTGGTAGCGTTGAATACATTTGAATGCCTAAATGTTCAATTGTGTCAGGGTCAAATCGCATTGATAAATTTTCAAGTTCGTAGGTCATTTGTGATTTGATATTAATGTTTTACCTATTTGTTCTGCATAAATGGGAGGTACCGCATTTCCTATTAACCGAGCAATAGAACCTATACTCGAACCATAAAACAAATAATCTTTAGGAAATGATTGCAAAACAGCTCCTTCTCTTAATGATATTCCTCGGTCATTATCTGGATGACCAAATCTTCCATTCGAAATACTATTAAATTTTGTTGTAATTGTTGGTGCGGGTTTATTCCACCACATTCGACTAAAAGAATCTTTAAAAGAATTGTCCTTACCTTTAAAACAATTTAGTTGTAGTTCTTCATCATCTGCAAAGGACAATCTATTGCCACCGTCTTTGGGAACTTTTCTAATCCTTCTTAGATTAAGTTCAGATAAATTTGAAGAAGTGTGCAAAAAATTACTTTTGTCAACGTGTCCAGCTTCGATATCCACAAATCCGTTATCTTTACCAATGAAATCTTTAACTTTAGGTTTTTCTCCTTTTATCGGTTTTGGAAATATTTTCTTTTGTGTTACTCTGTTGGCAACTAATGTGAATCTATGCCTGTTTTGCGGAACACCGAAATCATTTACATTGTGAACATCAAAATGGACATTGTATTTATTGGTTTCTAACCAGCTAATAAAGTCTTCTAAACCACTTTCTTTTTTTTTGCGCAATACTCCAGGAACATTTTCAACAATGACATATCCAGGTTTGAAATATTCAACAAATCGTCTAAATTCAATTAAAAGATTTTTAGATTTTTGAGATTTGCTTTTATCTGTATTTATAATACTCCAAAATTGACATGGACTACATCCTATAAGAATAAGGTTTTTGTCTCTTCTTTTAAGTCCTAATTTTTGTTGTAGTTCCTTTTCTTGTAATTCAAATACATCTGCTTTAATAAATTTATTTTTTCCAATATTTGCTTCATAAGTTTCTTTGCAAGTTTCTTCGTTGTCTATACCTGCTAACACTTCAATGCCAGACTGTTGCATCCCAAAACTCATGCCGCCACCACCACAAAAAAAGTCTATTGCTCTTAATTTATTATATGAAGTAGAATTATTTGTCATTTATAACATTTTCAACTTTAATAATGCAATCTAATAAATATCGTTCAATTTATTTGCCCACAAACCTAAGAACTTTCAATTCTTTTTTATATAATTTAATACTTACTTTTTAATCTTTTTCTATTTTTGTACCAGAAAAGTTCAATTTGCTCCAAGAAACAATATTTTTTGTTCAATATCTATCAATTAATGCACTGTCTTTTTTAACATGAAACACAACGGACAAGTATATGAAACGTTTGGCATTTCAAAGCAATTTCCTATCAAACCGTTACAACTTTTATTAAATGTATCGACTTCAAAGTTAGCACTTTCTGCCAAATGTTTTATATACAGTGTTGAACGAAACCTAAAGGTAGCTAAAGTGCTCAGGCTCCAGTACCTTTAGGGTGATAACATTAAAATCATAGATTATGAAAAAAAAGCGCCACGTTAATTGAGCAAGCTTGTTTTTCACTCCCTGAATTTAAGCAAGTTTATGAAAAGTTGCAACGCCATGTTGCCCTTTTAGGCAAAAGTAAGAGTACCCTTAACAATTATGCCCGTTGCCTGGCCTCCATGGCCCTTCATTTTAAATGCAACCCGCTGGATTTGGGCAGGGAGCAAGTGCTCGATTACCTGCACCTGGTTAAAAACCAAAGCCGTACTCCTTCCGAAAGCTATTTTAAACACACTGTTTACGGGCTTCGCTTTGCCTACCGTGCCATGGGGATGCAAGAGGAACAAGTGTTCCTTCCCAAGATGAAGCTTCCCAAAAAGCTGCCGGTGGTTTTGAGCCAGCAGGAGGTCAAACGCCTGCTCAGGGCCCTGGCCTTGCTCCGTCACCGCTTGATTCTGGGCCTGTTGTATGGTTGTGGCCTGCATCGACATGAGCTGCTGAACATCAAGCTGCCCGATATTGATTTAGACCGTGCCCAGTTGCACATCCGGGAAGGCAAAGGCCGGAAAGACCGCTATGTACCTTTGGGGAAACATCTGGTTCGCGGACTGCGCATTTACCTGCAGGCTGAGCCTCCTTATGTTTGGCTGTTTAACGGAAAAATCAATACCGGACAGTTGCAGCAGTTCTCCGAAACCGGCGTGCAGTGGGCCATTGCCCAGGCCGTGAAACGGGCCGGGATCCAGAAGCGGGTAACTTCGCACACCATTCGCCATACCTACGCTGCCCACCTGCTGGAAATGGGCATGGACATTATGACCCTGAAAGACCTGACCGGCCATGTCGACATCCAGACTACACTGATGTACCTGCATATCGCGCAGCTGGGGCGCGATAAAGCTTTCAGCCCGCTCGACCGCTTATATCCCAGGCCATGAAGCCGGCTTTTGAAGTAGCCGATGTGTTGCATAATCAGCAGCACCGGCTAAAAGAACTCAGTGCAAACAGTTGGCAACTGCGCACCCTGCAGGCTTTGTCGGTTTGCCGGACTGCTGCACTGGGCGGGCATGTCGATGTGTGTGATAACTCCGGCTGCCATAAGCTGCATATCAGTTACAACAGTTGCCGCAACCGGCATTGTCCCAAATGCCAGGGGCACAAACGCGAGCAGTGGATGCAGGTCCGGGAAAAAGAGCTGTCCCGCACTTCGTATTACCACCTGGTATTTACCCTGCCCGGTGACTTAAACCGGTTGGCACTGCACCGGCCCAAATTGGTCTATAGCCTGCTGTTTCAAACAGCCTGGCAGGTGGTACGCGACTTTGCCTGTAACCCTAAATTTATCGTAGGGGTCCCGGGCATGATTGCCATCCTGCACACCTAGGGACAAAACCTCTCCCTTCATCCACACCTGCACTGCATTGTTCCCGGTGGGGGTATTAATACCTCGGGCAAATGGAAAGCAGCCCAGGGAAAGGACAAGTACCTGTTCCCGGTAAAGGCCATGGGCAAGGTGTTCCGGGCCAGGTATGTTGAGCAGTTAAGAGTAAACAAGGTCGAAAATGCCGGGCTGTACAAAGCCCTTTTTGCCCGTCCCTGGGTGGTGTACTGCAAGCAGCCCTTTTTCAGCCCGGCCCAGGTGGTGGGATACCTGGGCCGTTACACCCACAAAATTGCCATCAGCAACCACCGTATCCAAAGTATCGAAAACGGGCAGGTGGCTTTTGTGGCCAAAGATTACCGCCGTGGTGGTGCCAAATACCTGTTGGGCCTAAGTGAAGAAGGGTTTGTCCGGCGCTTTTCGCTGCACTCCTGCCCCGTGGATTTACCCGTATTCGCCACTACGGCATCCTGAGCAGTACGCTTAAAAAAGTTTGTGTGGAACTGTTGCAGAAAGAGCTGGGCCGAATAAAACTGCCCGAACGCCCCGATGTACATCTGCTGTGCCCGGCTTGCCGCAAAGGAAAGCTGGTGGCCATTTGGCACTTTAACTCCCGAAGGCCGCCTCAGGTGACTACGGACATCCTAAACCAGTTGATGAACCTTGTGAAAAAGCCCTGACTGGCGGGGCCTGGCGGAGCTTTGCCCGGTAGCGACCAAAAACCCGGAAACCGGCTTCAGGAACACAACTCCGGAAAGCAAATCCATCGCTACAACATAAAAAACAGAAGCCGTATCTGCCAGAAAATCGAGTAGGTAGGGGGATTACTCCCCCGCCCTCTCACACCACCGTGCGTACTCTCGTATACGGCGGTTTCAAATTAATTTTGTAACAGACTGTATCTAACCGACATGTTAAACACCCCTAAATCTTCGAACCATTTTAGGTTCATTGCTTGATGAACTTGTGGACATCCTGATTTACGCCACCAACCTTTGCCCGAAAGGGCTAAAATCCAACTTTGCCAATTTGGTACTCCTAAACTCCTTAAGAAGCGTTTAAGCGTAATGGCCCGTTTGCACTGTTTCAGGCGGTAACAACGTAATTTCCTGCGTATCCACGCATCGAGGTTGCGCAAGAGATTCTTACATTTGGCGATGTGAAAATAATTTAGCCAACCTCTAAGGACCGGTGCCAACTCCGAAACTACTTGTCCAAAGCTTACTCCCCTGTTTCTCTTGGTCAGTTCCCTTACTTTCTTCTTTAACCTTTCCACGCTTTGATTTGCAATAGTTATAACTCCTGCGTCAAGTATGGTATAGCCTAAAAACTTGGTCTCGCTACTTTTGCAAACCTGACTTTTCTGTTCATTTACTTTTAATTTAAGTTTGTTGGTGAGATACGAACAGACCGACTCCTTCACCCTCTCGCCTGCTCTTTGGCTGCGAACAAATATGCTGAAATCGTCTGCGTACCGAACAAAGTAATGCCCTCGCTTTTCGAGTTCCTTATCTAATTCATCTAAAACAACATTAGATAAGAGTGGCGAAAGTGGGCTTCCTTGGGGTGTGCCTTTCAGGCGTTGGTGGACAAGCCCACCTATCATAACCCCACTCTGCAAATATTTGCGTATTAGCTTTAGAAGTGGCTTACAGCGAATAAGCTGTGATAGACGATGCATCAACCTATCATGGTTGACTTCGTCAAAGAAGCTCTTCATATCCATATCAACAACTACGTTCCTTCCTTCCTTTACGTACGTGCTTGCTTGCTCAATTGCCTGCTTAGCATTACGCTTGGGACGAAAGCCATAGCTGTGATTTGAAAATACTTGTTCGTAAATGGGGGTTAATACCTGAGATATTGCCTGTTGTATAATCCTATCCTTTACGGTTGGGATACCTAACTGGCGCACTCCTCCATTGGGCTTGGATATTCCTACTGCTTTTACCGCCGAGGGAAGGTATTCGCCCCGTAGTATCTGGTCTACCAACTCGTCGCCTTCTTTCGCAAACCAGTCTGCAAATTTACCCACGGGAATATTATCTACGCCCGCTACGCCCTTGTTCCTTTTCACTTGTTTGTAAGCCCTACTGATATTTTCAGACGAGCATACAATGCCGATTAATCCTTCTGTAAAGACTCGTCCCTGGTTCGTCTCTTTACCTAATTGCCCCGCCAATGTTGTTTTCGCTCCGATTACGTCATTACGATTTCCAAATTGACCAATAGCCTCCTGTTTATGCTCTATGAACATATCACGCTGGTAAACTATTTGTTGCTGGTGCCCCATAGATAAAAGTCTTGTCCGACTGCTTCTTTAATTAACTGATTCAGACCTTCTCCCCTTAAAAAAAAGGATACTATGTCTTCTGCTGACTTCTCAAAACCTTGCGCTGATTGTCTCCGCTCAGTTTGTTGTTTAATGCAACAGGTTCTGAGACCTCTCGGGATAAGATAACATACTTTCGTCACGTCCTACCTGATTTACCCTAAGTGTTTACGGTTGGCTTTGGGGCTTTCCCAATCCATGGCTCGGTTGCCCTTCACTATTGAGCCTTATATCAGGTTTCTGTTCGTTAGGACTATGACTTTGCTGATGGCTTCCTTCAGATTTGGGGTCGCCCCCAACACCCTTGCCAATTGCTAGTTCTTCCTGTCAACTGGGCGAACTCAAGAACGTTTCATCTTGATAGCACGTTACCATGCCCGACATACCAAAAAAGCCCGACCGCAGAGGTCGAGCCTGATATCTTATCTCAAACCGGAAAACCCATAATACTTGTTTCGGCTATCAATCCCGGTTTACGTCAACACCGCGTTCAAGCTCTGCGCTGCGCGCGGCTCAAACGCTTAATTGTTGTGTGTAGTAATTTATTTTAGTTTCTCTATTTGGTCTTTTGACAATCCTGTTAAATCAGATATGTCTTGGATAGATAATCCTTTTTTTAAGGCTTGTTTCGCTACCTCGATTTTCCCTTCGATTTTCCCTTCAATTTTCCCTTCATCTCTTGCTGTATCCAATGAATTTTTCAAATCTCTATAATACTTTAAACTATCCTCATATGAACGGACTTGGTCTGGCGAAAATTTAGCTATCTCGGCAGTTTCAAAAAGTTTTTCGAATATTTGTTCTTTTAATTTGTCTGGGACTCTATCTAATCGGTTTAAGTTCCTTATCACATAAAGCCATTTGTCAAATCGGGTCTCAAGCTCATCAATCCCTTTGTTGAACTTGGGCATCTCCAAATAAATGAAAGTCAATTTGTCGTAAAAAACCGTATTTGTTTCATTGTCTTTTAGTTTAACATCGTAACGATATTTGTCCGGATTGTTTTTATCTGAATCGAATACGAAATCAAGTATGGCTATCGTGTAAACAGCTTTTAGTTCATAATCCCAATCTGCACGTTTGGCTTGTTCCCTAATAGGAAAAGTCGAATAATATACAGTCCTGTCTTTAAAGAAATTTTGTTTTGATTTTTGAAGCTCAACGATAAATTTTTCTCCTTTTTCGTTTTCGCAGTATAAGTCAAAAATTGCTTTCCTGTCAATATCTGATGTTCCGAGTTTCTCTGTTTTAAGGTATGTCAAGTCTTTGATTTCCCCTTGTTCGTCTTTAAGTAACTCGTTCAAAAAGTCGAGCAATAAGTCTTTATTTGGTTCTTCTCCAAATAGTTTCTTAAATCCGTAATCGGTAAACGGGTTGATATATTTTTCAGTAAACTCAGTCATAGCAATAAAGTTTTATACAAATATACTGAATCTGTCTGAGATATAGATTTTTGTAGCGAACGTTTTATTACACACAACTAAAGAATAACAGGAAGCAATGCAATGGGCCATACCGGAAGCAGACAGGTTAAACATGGAATTTGCATTGAACGTAGATTTTTTGTATTATGCCATCTGGACTTCGGGATACGCTATCCATACAGAAAACAAAAAAGTAAAATTATAATAGCAAATAACTCCTACTATGATTCCACAAAGACTGTTGAAAACTGGAAAAACCAACTTGTTTTTACTTTTTATAATTGGTGTGTATACAAGCTGTGTGTATAAGGGGGATATGCCCGCCCCAACCGGATTAATGACAGATCTCCTTACCAATCCGCAAGAAGCGGTCGTTTCCAATGCCAACCCCCGATTTTCATGGATAGTTGCGGGGGACACCTCTCTGCAAACCGCTTATCAGATATTGGTTGCATCCGGTCTTGAACAATTAAAAAAAGACGAAGGCGATATTTGGGATTCAGGTAAAATAAGTTCCAATGGATCAATCTCGGTTGGATACGATGGCAAAAAATTAGAAGAAAACAAAAGTTACTGGTGGAAAGTCCGCACGTGGGATCAAGCCGGACAGGTAAGTGAATACAGCATCCCTCAAAAATTAAATACGGGAGGATTTAACGGCAACAATAAAAAATGGCCGGGGAAAGCCGCTGGGTAACCATCACTGAAAATGGAGAGAAGAAATATGTTTTTGAAAACAGGCAACTTATAGCTTACCACGAAATTACACCCGAAAATATTGTCCAAAATCCGGAAGGGAATTATTTCATCACTTTTGAAAAAGCTGCTTTTGGCACACTTAAGCTAAACCTTGGGCAAGTAACCACGGAAGATACTATTATTATCCATCTGGGCGAGAAATCCACTTCTGCCCAACAGGTTGACAAAAAACCCGGAGGCTCAATACTTTATGAAAAGGTGGCATTGAAACTGTCTCCCGGTGTAAGCGAATACACTTTGGAACTCCCGCGCTTTATTTCTCACTACCCCAACAGTCAGGTGCTGGCAGAACACATGCCGGAAGTAACGTCTTTCCGCTATGTTGAGATTGAGGGATTGTCGTCCCCCTTAAAAAAGGAGCAAATAAAACAGTACGCGCTTTTGTACCCATTTAACGACAATGCATCTTCTTTTGAATCATCGGACGACAAACTTAACCAGATTTGGGATCTTTGCAAACATACCCTGAAAGTTACTCCATTCCTTGGGGTTTATATCGATGGAGGAGGCAGGGAACGGATGCCTTACGAGGCAGATGCGTATATGCAGCAAGTTTCGCACTATTGTGTTGACCGTGAATTTGCCATACAGCGATATACTACGGATTTCCTCATTTTCAACCCAAGCTGGCCAACAGAGTGGCACCTGCACATTGTGCTTATGGCGTGGGCAGATTATATGGCAACCGGAGATGCCAGTTTGCTTGAAAAACGATACGGCGAGCTTAAAAACAAAACACTGACGGCGCTCGAAAGGGAGGACGGGCTGATAAGTACCCGCACGGGGCTTGTAACCCCTGAGTTCCTGAAAAGCATACATTATAACGGCAAAAGTTTTCGCGACATAGTGGATTGGCCACAGGGAACACCTGCAAATGAAACAGTCCTTAGGAGCGGGCATGGCAGCGTCTCTTTCGAAGGGGAAACCGACCGTTATGTTTTTTCTGACATAAACACGGTAGTGAATGCTTACTATTACCGAAACCTTGTGCTTATGTCGAAAATAGCAGGGGTACTTGGAAAACCGGAAGACGAAACTTATTTCAACAACAAAGCATCGCAAGTAAAAGCATCGTTTAACGATAAGTTATTAAACAAGGAAACAGGTTTATATACCGATGGGGAAGGAGTTGGTCACAGTGCCTTACATGCAAACATGTTCCCTGTGGCGTTTGGGATAGCTCCCGGCACTGCTTGTACGGCGATAAAAGATTTTCTTGTGTCTAAAGGGATGGCTTGCAGCCCGGGGATGGCAATATACCTTTTCGATGCGCTCTATAAACTCGGTGCCGATGATTATGCGCTGGAGCTAATCACCTCAGAAACAGACAGGAGCTGGATGAACATGATCCGATTTGGCACAACTGTAACTTCTGAGGCCTGGGACTTAAAATATAAGAAAAACATGACATGGAACCATGCATGGGGCGCGATACCTGCTTATGTTATTGCCCGGAAAATTTGTGGCATTGAACCAGAAGAAGCTTCTTTCAGCAAAATAAAAATACAGCCACATCCGGGCAAGCTAAAATGGGCGAAAATAAAGCACCCTACAATCAGGGGCAGCATAGAACTTGGTTTTCAAAATTTGGAAGATGCCTTTGTCCTTGAGTTGACTGTTCCCGCAAATACTATGTCTGATGTTTATATCCCCAACAAATTCGAAAATTATCAGCTCCTATGCAATGGGAAGCTTATTAACGGGTTTGGTGCGGACAACACGGTATTGATCCGTGACGTTGTACCGGGGAAATACAAATTCGAACTGAAAAGAACACTGTAGTTTGCTTTAAATCGGAACACGACAAAATGAAAGCCTATTATTCAATCCTCGCATTATATCATTTTACAGGCAAAATTACCCAATAAAAAATACGGTATTAAAGGGGCAATTTAGTTGGGGACATGCAAAATATCATACAGGCCCCACAAAACTCAAGGGTGCATTTGTGGAGATTGGATTGACTTTAATTTTTCACAAAACTTTAGCTGCCCACCTGTTCCTGTGTATATGTATATCAAGGGAAACGTAATTTCGATTTGTATGTAAGGATTGGCTTGTTGGCTTGTTGTTTTATGTCCCCGTTGTTATAATTTTGACTTACTTTGCAAGATTAACAATTAAGCAATTCATGAGGGAAAACAGAGAAAAAGGGAAAAAAAGCGTATCGGGCTTGTTGAAACTTTTAAAACCCTATAAGGGTATGATTGCTTTGCTTGTTGTTTTTGCCTTGGTAAGCAATGCAGCAAACTTGGTTATCCCGCAAATTATCTCACAAGGGATTGATTCATATACAGAAGGGAGCTATTTCTTAAAGCCCATCTTGTTTAAATTTTTGTGCGCCACTGCTACCATTTTTTTCTTTACCATTTTACAGACCGTGGTACAGACATACGCTGCCGAAAAAGTTGGCTTTGATTTGAGGGAAAAATTTTCAGATAAAATTTCAAGGCAAAGCTTCGCTTTTATCCGGAATTCCGATCCTTCAAAACTGCTTACCAACCTCACCTCAGATATGGACTCTGTGAAAATGTTCGTTTCACATGGCGTTTCGTCCATTATTTCCTCAGCGGTTATGATTATCGGCACTTCGTTTTTTATGCTGGCAATAAACATTAGGCTGGCAATACCCGTGCTTTTGGTAATCCCTCTGGTAGGGGTTACCTTTTTTGTGATTTTCAAAAAAGTACGTGTACTGTTTTTGCGGAGCCGCGAAGCTATTGATTGGCTAAACAGGGTTATAAACGAAAGTATCCTGGGAGCTGCCATCATTCGTGTGATTAATTCTCAGCAACCCGAATACCGGAAATTTTTAAATGCAAGTGCCGAAGCACGCGACATCGGAATATCGATCGTAACACTGTTTGCCACACTAATCCCCCTTGTTACTTTTTTGGGGAACCTTGCCACATTGACCATTCTTGTTTTTGGCGGCCACATGATAATATCAGGGGCGATGTCGCTAGGTGATTTTGCAGCATTTACCAGCTATGTTTCCATATTGATCTTTCCCATTATAATAATAGGTTTTATCAGCAATATGATAGCAAATGCATCAGCTTCGCATGAAAGGATAGAATCTGTAATGAACGCTGAGGAAACAGCTGATACCGGGACGATCAGCAGTCCACTGAAAGGAGCCATAGAACTTAAAAATGTTTCGGTACTTTACGATGGCAAACCGGCACTGAAAAATATTTCTTTTTCGATACGATCCGGTTCCCGGACGGCAATTATTGGGCCTACGGCAGCCGGTAAAACCCAGCTCCTATACCTTTTCACCGGCCTTGTCCAGGCAAGTGAGGGCCAGGTGGAATATGACGGGATCGATATACAGAAATTCAACAAAGAAACATTTCACAGCCAGGTAGGTTTTGTTTTCCAGGACAGTGCAATATTTAACATGAGCCTCCGCGAAAACATTGCTTTTAGCGATGCGGTTACTGATGAATCGTTACAAAAAGCTATAGATACGGCGGAGTTGAAAGATTTCCTGGGGACACTTCCCCAAAGGCTTGACACCTTGGTGTCAGAAAGGGGCACCAGCCTTTCCGGGGGGCAAAAACAGCGCGTTATGCTGGCAAGGGCGCTGGCATTAAACCCAAGGGTTTTGTTGCTCGATGATTTTACGGCAAGGGTAGACCGGCAAACAGAGCAAAAGATATTGAAAAATGTAAGGAATAATTACCCTGGGTTAACATTGGTCTCGGTAACGCAAAAAATAAATCCGGTAAAAGATTTCGACCAAATACTCCTCTTAATGGAAGGCGAACTTATAGCCGCAGGGAAACACTGCGAACTGTGTGGTTCTTCCCCTGAATATATGCAGATTTTTGAATCTCAAAAAAGCACCAGCCATTATGAGTTATAATCTAAATCCCACCCCAGGGGAGAAAAAAGGAAAGAAAAAACTTGGCCTTGCATCCATAAACAGCTTGGTGGCATACATGGTGGAGGAGAAAAGAATTTTGCTGCTTGCTTTTATGGCCATGCTTATTGCTGCCTTGCTCAACCTTGCCGGTCCAATATTAATAGGGCATGCCGTTGACAATTATATACAAGCAGGGAAATATCGCGGGTTAGTTATTTTTGGGGCAATATTATTGCTTACATACATTGTTTCACTGGTTGCCGGATACCTTCAGAGCCGTCTAATGGGGGGGCTGGGACAAAGGATGCTTTACACGCTGAGGAACTCTGTATTTGAAAAATTACAGGAACTGCCTTATGATTTTTTCAACCAAAATAAAACCGGCGATTTAATTTCCCGGATCAACAACGACACAGACAAGATTAACCAATTTTTTTCGCAATCGCTGATGCAATTTTGTAAGTCTGTCCTAATTATGTCAGGAGCCGGGGTTTTCTTAGTGTCGATATACTGGAAACTTGGGCTGGCAGCACTTATGCCTGCAATTTTCATCTGGCTTTTTACAAAAATTGCATCGCCTTTGATAAAAAAGAAAAATGCAGAAAGTTTGAGGTGCGCAGGGTTACTGAGTTCTGAAGTACAGGAAAGCCTGGATAATTTTAAGGTGGTGGTTGCATTCAACCGGCGCGACTATTTCAGGCAACGCTTCGGCATTGTGAACCGGGAAAATTACATGGCGGCAGTAAAAGCAGGTGTGGCAAACAACATATTTTTACCTGTTTACACTTTGTTTTCCAATATGGGACTGCTGATTGTTTTGATCCTTGGCATTTATTTCATCTCCATTGGGCAACTCACCATTGGGCTGTTGATTAGTTTTATTGCTTACGTTAACAGTTTTTACAACCCGCTACGACAACTCGCTTCTTTGTGGGCAAATTTTCAGTTGGCACTTGCCGCATGGGATCGTATCAGGAAAATTTTGGAGATGGAAAACAACATGCCCCTGATTTCCAGTACCGGGCTGGACGAGACTGCCACACTGCTGTCCTTCCGCAATGTTTACTTTTCATATCCTAACGGGAACGAGGTTTTGCACAACATTACTTTTAACCTTGAAAAAGGTAAGGCCTATGCCTTTGTTGGCCCCACCGGGGGAGGGAAAACAACAACCGCTTCTTTGATTTCACGCTTGTACGATCCTACAAACGGTAACGTGTTGCTTGACGGGAAAGACATACGTTCATTTTCTGCCGAAGAGCGGGCGAAACGGATCGGGTTTATCCTACAGGATCCGTTCATGTTTAGCGGCACAATACGCGAAAACATCCTGTATGGGAACAGGGAATATAAAAATATCAGTAATGAAGGGCTGCAAAAAATTTTCCATGACACCGGGCTGGAAACCTTGTTGCAACGTTTCGAAAACGGGCTGGAAACCAAAGTTGACGATTCAAGCAATGGGATAAGCTTGGGACAAAAGCAGTTGGTTGCATTTATGCGGGCTGTGCTCCGCAACCCCGATCTGCTTATTCTTGATGAGGCAACTGCCAATATAGATACGGTAACAGAAAAACTGCTGGACGAAATACTCAACAAATTGCCAAAATCCACCACAAAAGTAATTATTGCGCACAGGCTCAACACCATTGCCAATGCCGATGTAATCTATTTTGTGAACACAGGGAACGTCACCCGTGCAGGCTCGCTAAAAGATGCAATAGATATGCTTATGACAGGCAAAATAGTTAGTTAAGATATACCCTATAATATTGAAAACATGATCCAACAAACAGAAATGGTACTCTCCGGTTATAAAAGAGGTTATCACCTTATTACATCATTAATAGAAAAGAAATTAGAGCAACTTCCAGAAAAGGGGCTTGTCCACATACTGGTAAAACATACCTCGGCAGGGATTACCATAAACGAAAATGCAGATCCTACAGTGAGAGGTGACTTTGAACGTTTTATCAATAAGATGATCCCTGAAAACGATCCATCTTATGTGCATACTTATGAGGGGGCAGATGATATGCCGGCACATTTAAAATCATCGGTCATAGGACCTGAAATAACCATCCCTGTAACCAACGGGCGCTTAAACCTCGGCACGTGGCAAGGGGTTTATTTTTGTGAATTCAGGGACTATGGAGGTTCCCGGCGGTTGGTGCTAACCGTATACAGCTAATTTTTTTAGAAAACAAAAGGCAATTGTGCTTTCATTATCGTATATTTTCATATATTCGGGCTTTATTTTTATTAAATGAGGATATTAAATATTTGTAAAATGCAACTGCTGTTAAATTCAGTTAAAATAGACATTCTATCTATAAAAGTGTTAAATTCGTCTATTTTTATTAAATCTTAACTGACGAATGTTTAATTTCGCTTTTCAAATTAAAAAAACAATCAAGTGTCATGAAAAAAATTTTTGTTATTGTTCTTAATTTATTGTTCGTAACATCTGTTGCAATGTCTCAGGGAAGTGAAAAATCTAAAGTTTATTTAGGTTTGAATACAGGTTTGGGGCAAACATTTAATGGCTATCGATTAGATTCGTATAATGATTTTTCCTTTTATGAAGGAGATGTTCATTTTACCTGTGGGGCTTACTTCTCAATGTTTGTGACGGAAAAATTAAGGCCTCGTTTGGAATTTCGTTATTCAGAAATGAAATATGGTGTCAATTGGAGTGATGTATATCCTGACTTTGATTATACCGAAACCAAATTAAGTGTAATTAACCTTAATTTGAATATTGATATATTGATGGTAAATAAAAACAAATTCCAGATTTTTGCTTCTCCCGGACTTGTTAGTGAATTTGCCCCTAAGAGCCTAAGCCGCACCTATAGGGCCGATGGGACCAGTTCTCTTACTAATTATAGCGTAATTAACCCAGAGGATTATTATCGCAGTTCAACTGCCGGGGCTAATTTTTCTTTTATTGCAAAATATAAAATAAATGAATATCTGGGAATTACCGCAACTCCGGGATTTAATTATTATTTCCAAGGATTTACCAGCAGCAATGACAAAGCATACATGAAAGGGCTATTAAATTTTGGTATAGAATATACGTTCTAGTAATTAAGGATAAATTCGAAATAGATAATAAAGCTGTCACGCATTGTGGCAGCTTTATTTTTTTCTTTTAAATATGCCTTTTATGGCATTCCAAAGAGGGCGTTCCTTTTTCCCTTCTGTTTTCCGTTCTTTTCTTTCTTTCAACCCTTGGCTGTCTTTTTTCCCGAATATTTCTGCCATGTCAAAGAATTTCTTCCCGGTTTCCAGCATCTCTTTATATTGAGGCTTGTCTATCATGGCGAGCAGCCCTTCCTCCGGTTGGTTGAAGGTGCAGTTTTTTAATTGTGCGAATTTTGGGTCATGGTATGTTTTATAAAAAAATTTACCGACTATTGGCAAAGCCATGTAGGCTCCCTGCCCGTATGTTGTTGTCCTGAAATGCACGCGGGGGTCGTCTGCCCCGACCCAGCACCCGGTCACCAAGTTTGGTGTTATGCCAACAAACCACCCATCGGAGTTGTTTTGTGTTGTCCCGGTTTTCCCGGCAAAACTTCCGGGTATGTTATAAATTGTGCGTATCCCACGGCCGGTGCCGTTGTCAACAACTGCTTCCAGCATATGTATAAGGGCGCGGCAATTTTCGGGCGACAATTTTGAAGTCCTGTAATCCGGGTATTTAAACGTTTCCAAGGTTTTTCCATCGTCGTCTGCAATTTCCAGCAAATAATGTGCGGCAACAGGCCTGCCATCGTTTACTATACCGGCATAAGCCTCAACTATTTCTTTTAGCGAGATGGACGCCACGCCCAGCGCAAGGCTCGGATAATCGGGCAAATCGGCAGAGATGCCCAAGCCACGTGCAACTTCTATTGTGTTTGAAATGCCTGCTTCAAGCAAAACATCCACTGCAACGGTGTTTATCGACTTTGCAAGCGCGCCTTTCATTGTATAGTAGCCGCCGTATTCATCGTGGGAATTTCCGGGCGACCAGTTGTCATATTCCTCGTGAACGGTAAACTTATTTTCGAAATATTGATCGGGCTGCACCCCGTTCTCTAATGCCGACAGGTAAACAAATGGCTTAAAAACCGAACCTGTTTGCCGTGGCGCTTTTACGTGGTCGTATTTAAAAAATCGAAAATCGATGCCTCCCACCCAAGCTTTCAAATCGCCGCTTTGAGGCTCAATAGCCATAAACCCGGCATTCAATAACTTAAGGTAATGCTTTAACGAATCGAGCCTTGTGGTTTCGGCTTCTGTTACCCCGTCCCATGTAAAAAGGTGGGCATTTGTTTTTTTGTTGTACTCCTTTAGTGCCTGGTCGATGTTTGCCACACGGTTGCCATGCTCCTTCTCAATACGCCTTATCGCGCTACGTATAATTTTAGGGTTCTCTTTAAAAATGTCCCTTGATTTCCAGTGGTTGTCAAAAACTTTCTGAAGGTTTTTCATGTACTCTTTTACCGACTGTTGCGCATAGTACTGTAGGTTGTAATCTATCGTAGTTTTTATTTTCAGCCCATCGGTGTATAGGTTGTATGCCTCATCGTTTCCGTTAGTGTGGCTTTTGCACCATTCAAGCAGTTGCGGCTTTAGCATTTCAAGGAAATACGGGGCAGGACCCTGGTTGTAAGAAATAACTTTGTATTTTAACTGTAGGGGCTTTGCTTTGTATATTTCGGCTTGCTCTGCTGTAATATATTTGTACTTTGCCATTTGCTCTATTACCGTGTTGCGCCTTTCTTTTGCATGTTCGGGGTTCTTCCTGGGGTTGTAATAGGTATTGGCTTTCAAAAGCCCAATAAGCACAGCGGCCTCGTGTACGCCCAAATCTGCCGGTTTTTTTGAGAAAAAGCGTTCTGCCGCTACTTCAATGCCATAAATATTTTCAGAAAAAGGCACTGTGTTCAGGTACATGGCCAAAATTTCTTTTTTTGAATAAATCCGTTCCATCCTGTAGGCAATAATAGCCTCGCGGAGTTTATTCACAGGCATTGAAAGCGGCCCCAAATTTTCTCGCGGGAAAAGGTTCTTTGCAATTTGCTGGCTCAATGTGCTGCCCCCTCCTGCGCTCCTGTTTTGCAGCAGCACTGTTTTTACCAGCACCCTCAGCAATGCAATTTCGTCAATCCCCCGGTGTTCGTAAAAGCGTGCATCCTCTGTTGCGACCAGTGCATTTATGACGTTTGGCGAAATTTCATCAAATTTAACGTTGCTGCGGTTTTCAACATAGTAACGCCCTATAACCTTCCCATCGGCAGAATACACTTCGGAGGCAACAGGTGTGCTTATTTTTTTGAGCTGGTACGATGAAGGGACAGGTCCCAAAATCCCAAGAAAAACCAACATAAAAAACATAAACCCAAGCAAAATGAACACAACAAACGATTTCAGCAAAAAAGAAAACAGTTTTCTTTTCTTTGCACCCTTTTTCTGCTTCGGACGGGAAGTTTTTTTACGTGTATTGTTGGTTGTCTTTGTTGCCATGATCTCTTATAAATATGAATCCATTTTTTATAACTCAAAGGGCGTAAAATTAGTATATTTTCCCCGGCATGAATGCCGGGTCCTGTATTTTTCACAGAACCGGAACTGACGCATAGGTGAGTCAATAAAAAAAGAGCAGGGGGGACTTTAGCCCTACTGCTCTTTCTCCCAGCATAAAAATAATTACTTCGCCACTTCAGCCTTGTCGCCAAACAATGTGTTGTATGGGCGTATGCTATAACTAAATTCCGTTTTTTCTGCTTTTAGCTGATACTTGTCCATTGGCGGTGGTCCGCAACTTGCACCGCCAAGCCCGTTGTGTGCCGCATCAATGGAAAGCACGGTTTCTTTGCGTTTTACCAGTTCGAACGGGTGGTTTGCTTTGTCCAAATCTTTAGCAGTATAATGCAGTGCGCTGAAATCCATCGTGCTTCCGGCCTTAATCATAATCCCGTTGCCGCTATGATCGGTAATGGCAAGCCACCTCACATCGCACCTGTTGCCGCATTCCTGCGTGCGTATGTACGGGACGAACATGCCGTCAACGGAGGTTTCGTACCTGCCGATAGCTGCCGCACGTTTGCGGTCAACATAATTTTCAAAAGGACCCGCACCAAAATATTCGACATTTTCAAAGCCTTCGGGGAGATTGATTGTATAGCCCAATTTGGACAAAGCCCAGTCAACTTCATCAGGTGAAAAAATTGTGTTTACATCAACAACCCCGTTGCCGTAAACAGTAAATACGGTGTTTGCAAGCACGGTAAAACCTTTTGGCGATGTAGATTTAACGTCAACTTTTATTTCAACGGTAGAAGTGTTCACTTCGTTTACAGAAACATTTTCGACCTCGGTGCCCATGTCACAAAGTTGTTGTTCCTCCCAATAACGGGCAAAAGGCCTGTCGTTGTCAACAGGGGCACGGAAAACATTGAGCATTGGCCCCCCGACAAAACTGTAGTTGATTACCGGAGGTTGTTCCGGCCGATCCCTCCTACTGAAAGGTTTGCTTATTTCTTTTTCTGAACTTAAAATTTCCTGGTTGAAATAGCTCAGATCTGTTATAGTCCCAATTTCCTTCCCAAAAACAAGGTTGAAAAATTTACCCGAAACCGTGATTTCAAAATCGTCTTCTGAAACAGCCACTGCTGGCAATTCGTCAGTCGTTGGCACATTTTGTACCTGATAAGGCATTTTAAACTGTTCCCAAGCCATAACATGCCCTTGCTTTGCCCAAATTTCATCTGTTTTTAGGGTGAAACTTATTTTAAGGAAATATTCGCTTCCGGCTTTTAGTTCCGGTTTTTCAAAAGGAATTGTTATTTCTTTTGATTTTCCCGGAGCAAGATCAAGTGCCTGCAAACTGCCTGCCCGAATTGCTTTCCCATCGCACTCAAGTTGGTATCCCAAGTTAAATTCGTTGAGGTTATGGAACTGGTATTTGTTGGTGATTTTTACTTTTCCGTTCAAAATGTCAACCGCATCAAAGCCGATATATTGGTAAACTTTTTTCACCTCTTCCATTTTTGGTGTCACTTGCCTGTCGGGAGTTGTCAGCCCGTTTATGCAGAAGTTGCCATCGTTGGGGAAGTCGCCATAATCGCCGCCATAAGCATAAAAGTATTCGCCTTCTTTTCCCGGCACGGGTTTGGCAAGCCCCTGGTCAACCCAGTCCCATATACAACCGCCGATCAACCTTTTGTGGCTCTCTATAACGTCCCAGTATTCCTGCAAATTCCCTACGGCATTTCCCATTGCGTGGGCATATTCGCACATAATAAATGGCTTGGGGCTGTCTTTCGCGCCTGTTTCGTCCATCCATTCAACCTTTGGGTACATAACCGACTCAATATCGGCAACTTCGTTTTGCCTTTCGTAATGCACAGGGCGTTCGGTGTCTAGTTTCTTTATCTCATCGCGGCAAGCTTCGAAATTGACTCCGCCGCCCGCTTCGTTGCCCATCGACCAAATTATGATGGACGGGTGGTTCTTGTCGCGTTCTACCATGCTCACCACCCTGTCGATATGTGCTTTCTGCCATTTTGGATCTTTGGCAAGCGACGCTTCCTCGTAGCCCATCCCGTGAGACTCTACATTTGCCTCATCAATAACATAAATGCCGTAAATGTCGCATAACTTGTAAAAGTCGGTATGGTCGGGGTAATGGCAAGTCCTTACAGTGTTGATGTTGAATTGTTTAAAAAGCTCGATATCTCGAATCATCATGTCCCTGCCTACGTGCCTCCCGTTAAAAGGATCGTGTTCGTGACGGTTAACACCTTTGAACAAAACGCTTTTTCCGTTAACCCACAACTGCTGGTCTTTTATTTCAATTTTCCTGAAACCGTAATGGTTGGACAGCACCTCTGTTGTTTCACCAAATGCGTCTTTCATAACAAAATAAACCTGATATAAGTTGGGTATTTCTGCCGACCACAGCTTGGGATTTTTTATCGTGATTTTTTCGTTGATTACAGAAAGCTCTTTTGACGAAACGTTTTTAGCAGAAACAGAAGCTATTTTGTCTTGCTCGCTTGGTTTTTTACCAAATTCGGCAAGATAAATGTCGCAGCTAGCAGAAGCCCGTGAAGAGAAATTCCTGAATTTCATGCTTACGTTCAACCCGGCTTCCGACATGTCGCTGTTGAAAACAGATTTCAACCCGAAATCCCACAAATGTACTTTAGGGACAGAGTACAGGTAAACGTCACGGTAAATACCGCTCAACCTCCAAAAATCCTGGTCTTCTAGGTAACTGCCGTCGCTCCAGCGGTAAACTTCTACTGCAAGCACGTTTTTCCCCGGAACAATGTATTTGCTTATGTCAAATTCGGCCGGGGTCATGCTGCCTTGGCTGTAACCAACTTTTTTGCCGTTTACCCAAATATAAAAGGCACTTTTTACCCCGGCAAAATGGATGAACGTTTCCCGTCCGTCCCAGCCTTCTGGTATTTCAAAAGTACGGCGGTATGAGCCTACCGGGTTTGGTTTTTTTTGAGCCGTGAAATTATCGGGCGCAGGATCCATTACATAAGGAGGATTTTTGGCGAACGGATACCTTATGTTGGTATAAATTGGAGTACCATATCCCCGTGTCTGCCAGTTGGAAGGCACGTCTATGTCGTCCCAGTATTTTACGTCGAAATCCGGTTTATAAAAATCAACAGGGCGCAAGTCGGGGTGTTTTACCCAGTTGAATTTCCATGTGCCGTTTAAGTCTAAGACATAGGGTGAGAGTACCGAAATATCGGCAGTTGCTTCTTTAAGGTTTTGGTACGGCACGTAATAATTGTGCGCGCTTTCTTTGTTGATGCCAATTACCTGTTCGTTTTCCCAATCGTGCTGGGCCTGTGCAAAAGAAAACAGGAATACACCAAAAAGTGATAGTAATATTGGTTTCATGATAAAATAAATTTTGAATACTGCATGTATTATTTATGCAACGTTTTTTTGGTTTATAATCTAGAAAATAAAAATAAACAAAAGATGCAGATTGGCAAATTTATATTTGGTATGGGAAACTATAAAAAAGCTTATTGTTGTAAAGGATTACTTAACAACTGCCTCCTACGGCAAAAATTATAATGTTACTTTCTACTCGCTCGATATGATTTTGGCTATCGGTTTTCGGGTGCGTAGCAAACGTGGTACACAATTCAGGATTTGGGCAAATAAGAACCTGAAAGGATATGATATTCACCCCAGCACAAAAAAACCGCCCAGCCCGTGTTTCCACAGAGCAGGACGGTTTATAATAAAAACAATAATCCTATTATCTGGATCTTATCTCCCTCCTCATAAACAAAACGTAGGCAATTGCAAAAAACACAATTGTGCCTGCTATTAGTGCTGTTACCTGTGGCCACACCAAAATCAGGCTTTGGTCGAGCGACAGGGGGCTTGGTATCGCGCCGCTCATCTGTTCCATGGTCAACGGTCCCAAGCTGCGAACTGTTGGCATTAAAAGTGTCGATGTTGCATCGGTGAACAATTGCCCGGGGTTTATGCGCATAATGTTTTCCATAATCCGCTGGAATGCCAAAATACGCCTTGGTCCCGAATACGGCGAAGGGGCAATGCCCTTTGCTATAAGCGAAACTATCATGTTAAAAAAAATCGTGAAAAACAGCCATATTGAAATTCCCGCCAACGCCGATGTGGCCGCCTGCCTAAAACGCACGGAAAACAAAATGGACAGGTTTAGCCAAAATGCCACATAAACAATGCTAACAATAGAAAACGCCACTATCCTCAAAAATTCTTCTGCCGTGGGCGGTATGCCGATAAATATAAGCCCAAACCCCAGCACCATAAAACTGAGCGCGAAAAACAACACGCTCAAAACAATGAAAGATGCCGTAAATTTAGCGTTCAGGATATAATCGCGGTAAATGGGCTGGGCAAGCAAGCGGCTCAACGTCCCCTTGTTCTGTTCGGAATTGATGCTGTCGAAGCCCATGCTTATCCCCAACAGCGGACCGAGAAAACTTATGAAAACGATAAAAGAAGGAAGGGTTCCGTCAGAAATCGTGAATAGTTTAAGGAAGAAAAACACATCGTCCGATTTGGCTTTTTTTACCACTTCCGAAAAATTGTCGAGCGCGGTATATAGAGACCCCATGCAAGTTAAAACTATCAGTGCCAGCATAATGATAAAACGCCAGCTCCTTATTATGTCGGATATTTCTTTGCCCACCAATATCCAGAATGGTTTTGCCTGTGCTGTATTTGATTTGCTCATTGTTTTGTCCCTCCTTCAAAATAGCGGTTATAAATGGCATCAAGCCCGTATTCTTTCCTGTTTAGGAAATGCAGGCCGAAGCCCTTGTTTATTATTTCCCGGGCAATTTCTGACGATATGTCTTTTGCACATTCAATGCAGAACAAATTGTTTACTTTAGAAACCGAATTTATCCCTTCTAGCGGCATCAACAGTTTTTGCAACCATGCAGCGGGATTTTCTTCGTTCTTGGGGAAATTCTCAATCCCCACTTCAATCATGTACATCCCATGTGTGAACAATTGTTTCGACAGTGATTCGATATTTCCTTCTGCCAAGAGTTTACCCTTTACGAAAATCCCCACACGGTCGCAAACTTGTTGCACTTGGTGCAAGTTGTGCGAAGAGAACAGCACGCTAATCTGGTTTTCGTTGCGTAGTTCCACAATAAGGTTTAAAAAATCTTGCACCCCCAGCGGGTCGATGCCGGAGGTAGGTTCGTCAAGGATAATAACTTCCGGGTTTTTGATCAGGACATCGGCCAAGCCTAACCGTTGGCGCATACCTTTTGAGTATTTCCCCGTTTTTTTTGAAATTTCACTGTCAAGCCCTACCCTTTTGAGCAATGCTTTTGCTTTTTCGGCAGCGTCTTTTTCAGGAATCCCGTTAAGCCTTGCGGTAAATATAAGGTTCTCGACACCTGTCCTGTCATCGTAAAAACCTACGTCTTCGGGCAAGTACCCTACCCTTCTTTTTACTTCTATGGGGTTGGTAGTTGAATTTACTCCGCACACTTTCGCTTCTCCCGAGCTTGGTTCGGTAAGCCCCAGCATCATAAGTATGGATGTTGATTTCCCTGCGCCATTGGGCCCCAGCAGTCCAAAAATTTCACCTTTTTCAATGTTTAGGCTCAAGTGGTCAACGGCGGTAAAATCGCCATATTTTTTGCTTATGTTGCTTAGTTGAATAATTGGTCCAGCCACGGCCTACCTCCTTCCGTATTTCTTGAACAAAAACAATACGCCACCAATTGCCAGCACGATTATCAGTATGCCCAGCCATCCCATCAAAATTGGGGTCTTAACAGTTACCCGGAAAGAAATATCGGAAGATGCTTCTGATGTTTTTGCGGTTATTTTTGCGACATAATCGCCGGGGATGGCTTTTTTGTCGGCTTTTATTGTTGCGTAAACTTTCTCTGTTTTCCCCGGTTCGAGGCTTTCTATTTTTGTCGGTTCAAAAGTCAATTCCCAGTTTTTAGGTTTCGAATCTTTAAGCTGTATGCCTTCGAGTTTTGCCGAACCTGTATTTTTCACGTTCAGTTCGATTTTTTTCTCCTGCCCGGCAGTCATCTTTGCACTTAAAAGTCCGTTGGGCGTTCCAACAGAAACATCGTAGGAGCCTGTGACAACAACTTCCAACTCCAATTCTGCGGAAGTAGAACCTGCCACCGCTTTTACCGGGATTTTATATGTCCCCGCTTTTACCGTGGTAGGGGGTTTTATTTCGTAAGTAATGTCTTTGGAGCTGTTGGCTTCGACTTCTGTGGATGTGGCCTGTTTCATCTTTGGTTTTATGGCGACTTCCCACCCTCTAGGCGCATTTGCTATAAGGGCATATTGCTGGTCGTTGGCGGTTTTGTTTTTCAATACCGCTTTAAAGTTGAACGTAGATTTAGATGTGCCTTCCATGTTTTTCTGATCGCACGTGAGTTCCGATTCGCTAGAACCCGCAGACGAAACATTTATGGAAAGCGGCAAACTTGCTTCACCTGCTTTTATGTAAAATGTATAATTGCCCTTCCTTACCTGGTAGGGGACTTCTACCTTTAAGCTAATTGTTTTTTTGTCGTTGGGAAGAATTGCCAAACGTTTGAGGTCGTATCCACTCATGGACAGGCTGTGTTCCCATTTGCCAGGAATACCTGAAACAAAAATGTCTTCGTTACGGGTTTGTTCTCCGTTGTTTATTACATCAATGGAGTAACTTACAGACTTGCCCGGCGAAACCGATATTTTCGTATAAGAAGTGTAAATTTCCAAACCTCCAGCGGCTTGGGCAACAACGTTGTTTGTGAACAATAGCCCAAATACGGCCATCAATACAAAAATTTTGACAGATGTAATTCTTTTCATCTTTTTGTTTTTTTTAGTTATAAATTAATTTGATGTAAGTTATTCCTAGATAGATAGATTTTGAAAGACGAGACCTGATGCCAGGTTCAAAATCCCAAAAATTATCGATATAACGTGGGTGGCACAAAAGTATCTGTGTTGCGTTGAGCCTCTTTGTTTTTCTTTTTGAAACAACCATAAAAGGCTGTTGCACAAAGACTCACATAGCACTTACATAATTCCAAAAAGATAAAACCTATAACAAGAATTCAACTTTTCGATACTTTTTGGGACACCCTCTATTTCATTGGCGGGGGCAAATCTAAATAGTGGGGAAGGGAAAAAAGCCTCAAACAAAAAGGTTCATATTTTACCTTTTTGTTACCAACATAGCTATATGCTATGTTGGTAACTTCTTGCTTAACGCTTCCGTCACCGAAATCGACTGTGTTTGTTTCGTTACTATTTGGTGCGGGGGCAGATGCTGCAATGTTTTTATTTGATTGGTTTTGCGAAGAAACAGCTAAAACCCAAGGACTGTTATGACAATACGCTGCTTGTGTTTGTTTTGTCACAAACAGTATGTTACAAACAAAAAATATAAAAACCAGTTTTCTCATAGAGAAGCTCATTTTTTTATTTTATACCTGCACAAATTTATTTACAATACGTTCAAAAAAATGTTTAATTATGTTAATGAGAGTTAAAACGCCATCTCTGCAACCCTATATCTTGACAATGCACGAATCGGGCAGCCAGCCTTCGTTTCCATCTGCCAGTTTTATTTCTGTCCAAGTGTTTAAACTGTCGGTCACTTCAACTTTCAATCCTTCGTAAATAAGGAAAAGATCCGTGCCTGTTTGCGAAGGCGAACTTTTAACCGTTACCCTTGGGCAAAATACAATTGCATGGTTGCGTTTTTTTATCTTGCTTTTTTGTCCTGATGCAAAAGAGAAGGTAAAAGCAGAAAAAACCAGCGCCAATACCCCAACCCAAAACGATAGCCTGCGTACAGAAGTTGAACGCCCGAAAATATAAAAACCCAGCAATACAAGGAACAGCACAAATGCAGAGATGCTTATTGCAGCCCATGTATCGGCAGGGTGAAGGTTGATTATCGATTCTTTCCAACGCAAGAAAAACGGTTTGGGCAGTTCCTCTATGCTGGTAACCACAAATTGGTTGGCAATCCTCAGGTTGAAGTCGATGTCTTCATCGTTAGGTGCTAGCAGTTTTGCCCTTTCATAATTGAGGATTGCATTGTTTGCATCCCCCGTTTTATAATAGGCATTGCCCAAATTGAAATATAATTTTGCCGACTCTTCCCCCGAACTTAAAATTTGCTCGTAAAGGGAAATTGCCTGTCCATATTCTTCGGTGGTATAAAAAGCATTTGCTTTCTCCCACAGCTGGGCATTGCCGTTTTCTTGGGCAAACAAAAACCCCGGAATAATTATCGCTAATATTATTATATATCGTTTCATTTTCCTATCGTTTAATTTGTTTTTCAAAACGGCTCATTGTCGATTCTGCTTTGTGGTACAGTTCGCTCCTTGCTTCTGCCCCTCCTGTTGGGGCATAGCGCGCAAACTCGCATTGGTCAACAACTTCAACAAAGTCGTCTATTGTTTGCTGTTCAACGTTTTTGTCCTTCAGCCGGGCAACGGCATAATCGCGGTTCAGGTCGGCGACCGGAATCCCCAGCTTGTCGCTCAAATACCCCCAGAAAGCTTTCAGTATAGATTCGTGGAATGCTTCGTTGTTGTTTTGTTTCATATAGCCTGCCGCAGCTTTTAAACGTTTTACCGCAACCCTGTTTGCTTTTTTGTTGCGCATGAGGGCGATATTGGCATTTTCTTTCGCCTTTTTCCTGTAAACAAAGAACAATATTATGAAAAGTATCGCGCTCAAGGCGTATATAAGATAAAAAGCTAGTGTCCCAAAAAATGTAGAACCTTTTGCTTTCAGCCCTGCATCGTCTTGTTTTATGAAACGTATGTCTTGCCCGATAAGCTGCACATCTTGTTTGCGCATTGAGCTGACCACTGTCGCCGACTGCTCTGCCGTGCCTTTTTCAACATGAAGCTTGTATTCTTCGGTCGATTTGGTTTGGTAAGTGCCTGTTGCCGGGTTAAAATATGCGAATTTGATTGCCGGGATTGTATAGTCGCCTTCAAACCTCGGCTGGAACAGATACTCTATTGTTTTTGTCCCCGTAAGCCCGTTGTCGGTAGCTTTTACGTTGTCGGTCGACTGTGGGTCGTAAACCTCAAAGTCGGACGGCAATTGCAGCTCCGGGTTTTTAAGCAACCTGATGTTGCCAGTGCCGCTTATTTTCACGGTCAAGGTAACCGCATCGTTGGTAGTTACGTTGTTGCTGCTCAGGTTGGAGGAAACATTGAAGTTCCCTACCCCGCCCATATAATTGGCAGGTGCGGCCGGAAGATCGCTTACGTTTATCGAAACAGGCGGGCTTGTAACAGTTGCACGTACATTCCTTACCCCGCCGAAAAAATCGTCGAAGAAACTGCGCTGTTTCACCCTTTGCTGCACCAGCAATGTCATGTTGAAAGGATCGATTGTGATTTTCCCGTTTTGCTGCGGGAACAAAATAGTTTTTTTCAACACGCCCACCTGATAAATTTTATTGTCGTACACCTCTCGGGTGAAGTTAATTTGCTGGGGAATGTCAATATCTTGGGTGAAAAAGCCCTCGTAAGTTGGCAGGTTCACTTCCTCGAACCCAGAAACAGGGATGTTCGGATTCACAAATAGTTTTACGGTGGCAATAATCTGTTCGCCCCTGTAAACACTTCTTTTGCTCAAATCAACCTTAACGAACATGTTGTCTTTGCCCAGATCTGCCGACTGCGATTGTTGTTGGGTTGTGTTCCCCCCCCTGCTGCTGTTGCCACCTTGTTGCTGTTGTACCTGGCTTTGTGCCTTAACTACCTGTATGCTTATCGGGTTCGACTCGAATACCTCCCCACCTACTTCTATTGACGCAGGCCTGATTTCGAATTTCCCTTCTTTTTTTGCCCTTAAAATATAGGTGAAGGAAAATGTCACCTCGGTAGTTGTCCTCCCGTTTATTGAGCTTATGCTGGTCGATTGCCCTGTACTGGGCCCCATCAATACGTCAAAATTGTCGGTCAGCCCCGTTGGCAGTTGCAGGTTTTTGCCCCTTTCGTTCAATGTGAAAGAAAGCCGGAATTGTTTACCCATTTCCACTGCATTGGGAGCAGACATTACAAAACGTGTGTTTTCTGCTTGTGTGGCAAAAACCGCAAAAAATAAAATAAAATATGTAGCTAATTTCCTAATCATTTTCCAACTGGTTTCTACAAAAATATTTTAAAAACTTGACAAATACCTATTCATTGTTCATTAATCCTTGATCCTTACCATTCTTTTTCGACCGAAGATCTTTTTGCTTGGGCAGCTTTGGCTTTTTTCACCTTTTTCTGTATCCCTTTTTCGTCATTTTGCAAGGCCTGGAGCAACTGCTCTGCATTCTCTTTCGAAATCTTGTTCTGTTGTTGCTTTTGTTGCTGCTGCTGTTGATCCTTGTTCTGATTTTGCTTGTCTTTGTTTTGCTGATCTTTATTTTGATCTTTGTTTTGCTTGTTTTGGTCTTTGTTCTGGTCTTTATTTTGTTGATCCTTGTTTTGATCTTTGTTCTGATCCTTATTCTTGTCCTGATCTTTGTTTTGATCCTTGTTTTGGTCTTTATTCTGATCTTTGTCCTGATCCTTATTTTGTTGCTGTTGTTGCTGCTGCTGTTGTTTCATTTTTTGCGCATAAGCAAGGTTGTATTTTGTCTCCAAGTCGCTTGGGTTGTTCCTCAGTGCTTCTTTGTATGCTTCAATGCTTTCGTCCAACTTCTTTTGCATCAACCTGCTGTTGCCCACATTGTGCATCGCACGTGCTTTTTCTTCCGGCGTTTCCATCTTGTCTGCCAACTCGGAAAATTTAGTTTCGGCTTCGTCAAAACGCATTTGTTTGTACATTGCATCGGCCAGGTTGAAGTTCCATTTTGAGTCGTCCGGCTTTTTGTTCAAGGCCTTTCGGTATTCTGTTTCGGCGTTGCTGAACTTTGTGGTGTCGAGCCGCGAGGTATCTTTTACTGCTTCCATAAATAATTTGTTCCCGTTCCGCACAAACTTCCTTTCGTTCTGGGCAGAAGCAATGTAGGTTATGGAAAAAATTATTGTTGCTATTAAAATTATCCGTTTCATTTTTCTTTATTTTGATGAAAACAGGTTAATGTTTTTCAAATATTTATTTTTCCTTTCCAGGATAATAAATTCAATCAAGATCAAAAACAAACCAATGGCGAAGAAGTATTGGAATTGGTCGTTGTACTCGGAGTAAGTCCGCGATTCCATTTCTTCTTTTTCCATTTTGTTTATTTCGTCGAACAGGGTGTTCAGCCCGATTTGTGCATTGTTTGCCCTCACATAGATCCCCTGTCCTGCGGCAGCGATTTGTTCGAGCATCTGTTCGTTCAATTTTGTCACCACTACCTTGCCGTCCCTGTCTTTCAGGTAGTCTTTTTGCCCGTTTTTCACAACAGGTATCGGCGATCCCTGAGGAAGCCCCATCCCTATCGTGTGGACTATTATGCCGTTGTCAACAGCGTTTTTGGCTGCCGATATCGCATCGTCTTCGTGGTTCTCTCCATCGGTAATGACAACAATGGCCTTGTTGGCCTCGCCGTTTGGGGTGAACGACCTTGCTGAAAGGTTAATTGCCGCGCCAATTGCCGTCCCTTGTTTGGGGACAATTTGAGTGCTTACCGAGTTGAGGAACAACTTTGCAGAGTTGTAATCGCTTGTTATCGGGAGCTGGGTGTAAGCGTCTCCGGCAAAAACCACCAAGCCTATTTTGTCGTCTTTTAGGCGGTCGGTCAACCTCGAAATAGCCCTTTTGGCGCGTTCAAGGCGGTTTGGCTGTATGTCTTCGGCCATCATGCTGTTCGACACATCGAGGGCTATCATTAGTTCTATGCCTTCACGCTTCACTTTTTTCAATTTTGCACCAAACTGGGGGCGCGCCATCCCTGTTATGATAAAAGCAAGTGCCAGCATAAGTACGATGAATTTAAAAACAGGCCTGCCTTTGGACGAGAATGGCATCAGTTCTTTTAGTATTTCGTTTTGCCCAAAACGCTTTAGGGCTTTTCTCCTTGAAATACGCGACCATATATAAATTATAGAAAGTATAGGAATGATCAACAATCCCCACAAATACTCAATATTTCCAAATCTGAACATTTCCATGTTTTCTTTTTTTATGGGATACTCCTAAATATTGTTGTCCTTAAAACAAGGCTCAAAACCAGGGCAAGCAGCCCGGCAATTGCGAAAGGCATAAACTCTTCGGATTTGCGGCTGAACTCGCGCACTTCTATTTTAGATTTTTCCAAGGCATCTATTTCCTTGTAAATCTCTTCTAATTTATTGTTGCTCGTGGCCCTGAAATATCTCCCGTCCGTAATTTTCGAAATTTCCTGCAAAGTAGCTTCGTCTATTTTCACTTCCATGTCGCGGAGCTGCACCCCGTATGGCGTTTGCACCGGGTATGGTGCTGTCCCAATAGAGCCGACCCCCACGGTATAAACCCTTATCCCATAGGTTTTTGCTATCTCTGCGGCAGTTACCGGGGCAATTTCCCCGCTGTTGTTTTCCCCATCGGTAAGCAGTATTACGACCCGGCTTATTGCCTCGCTGTCTTTAATTCGCGCAACCGATGTGGCCAGCCCGTTGCCAATGGCTGTCCCGTCTTCTATCATTCCGCTTTCTATGTCTTTGAAAAGGTTCAAAAGCACGGCACGGTCGGTAGTCAAGGGGCATTGCGTGAAAGCCTCGCCTGCAAAAACCACCAAGCCCATACGGTCATATTCCCTTCCCGAAATAAACTCCATTGCCACATCTTTGGCAGCCTCCAAACGGTCGGGCGAAAAGTCGCGGGCAAGCATACTGCTCGAAATGTCGAGCGCAATAACAATGTCGATCCCTTCTGTTGTTACATTCTCCCAATTGGTTGACGATTGAGGCCTCGCCAGTACCACGGTGAATAACGAAATGGCGACTATTTGCAACAAGAACACCAAATGGCGCAAGTAATGCCTAACTGTTTTTGGTGCTTTAAAAACAGAGGCTGTATATGAAACCTGAATGCTTGCCGTGTTCCTTTTTTGCCTGAATATATACCAGGCGGCCATTGGGATGATTACCAGCAGCAAATAAAAAAATTCCGGGTTTTTAAATGTCAATCCTTCAAACATCCTCTTTTATTTTATGTCAACTTCTTCAATGTTTTCGTCTTTCTCGTCAGTGTCTTCCTTCGGTTCGGGTTTCTTAGGCTCATCCTTTTTAGTGTCGTTTATGAAAAAGTATGAGTTTACCAACGAGAGGTTGTCGTCATCAGGAAGCGGTTTGTATTTTGCAAATTTCACCAAGTCGGCCAACGACAATATCTGGCTCAGGTTGTTGAACGATTTTTCGCCCAACAGGTCGTTCCTGTATTTAAAGCTTTGCAATATCTCATCGGTTGTTTTTTCCATTGCCGATATTTCAAACCTGTCTTCGATGTATTCACGAAGCGCATCTGTAACCTCGCTGTAATATTGTTTGGTTTTGCCCTTTTGCCATATTTTTTCGCTTTTTATCCTGTCGAGTTCGCGCAAGGCTATGATATGCGCAGGTTCTTTGGGCTTTTGCGGACGGGCAAATATCGGCTGGTTGTTCTTTTTCCTTTTTATCGAATATAGGATCAGGAAAATAATTGCGCCAATCAATATTACACCCAATATATACGGGATTACTTCTTTTAACGACAAAGGCGCCCCGTAGGGCATTTTTATGTCGGTCGGGCCTTTGGTAGTGTCTATTTTCATGGTATGGACGTTCAGCGTAACGCCGTTGCTTGGGATGGAATCGGTGATGCCGTCCATGTCAAAAGAAAACCAATAAGGCGGAATGCGGTAGCTGCCGCTGTCGAAACAGGTTATCGTATATGACTGTATTTCTTTTATCAGCTCCTTGTCGTCAACCTCGAAAGTATCAACACCCGAACGGGAAAGGACTTCAATCAAGCCTTGTATCGTGTCGGGCACCTGCGGGAATCCTACTGTTACTTTTTTCGGGTGGTTTATCTCCAGGAAAAGTTTTACCTGATCGCCAATTAAGATATTTGCCGAGTCAAGGCTTGCTGTTGCCTTAATTTGTTGCGCATTGGCAATGCCCGCAGAAAATGCCAATAACAAAAAGAATAATATTTTCAACCTCAATCTCATGCGTTTATTGTTTTAAAGACCTTTTTTTGAAAAGTGTCATTAACGATTTCACATAATCTTCGTTAGTGTTTATCTGGGCATAATCGACCCCGCACTTTTTGAACATTGTGTCGAGTTGCGATATATGTTTGCCCCACCAATCGGAATATGTTTTCCTTGTCCTTGACGAACTGGTATTTACCCATACATAGTCGCCTGTTTCTGCATCTTTCAGTTTAACCATGCCTATCGGGGGGAGTTCTGTTTCCCTGTTGTCGTATATTTTTAAAGCGACCACATCGTGTTTGTTGTTGGCAATGGAGAGTGCCATTTCCATGTCGGCATTGCCGTCTATGAAATCGGAGATCACAAAAGCTGTGCAACGTTTTTTTATGGCGTTGGTCAGGTACCGGATTGCCCCGGTAACATCGGTCCCCCTGTTTTGCGGCCGGAAATCTATCATTTCCCTGATAATCCTTAAAATATGGCTTTTGCCTTTTTTCGGGGGAATAAATTTTTCTATGGTGTCGGAAAAAAAGATCACCCCTGTTTTGTCGTTGTTTTGGATGGCCGAAAAAGCAAGGATTGCAGAAATTTCGGTAATTATGTTCTTCTTCATTTTTTCAAAAGAACCGAACTCCCGCGAACCGCTCACATCGATAAGCAGCATTACCGTCATCTCCCTTTCTTCCTCGAAAATCTTCACGTAAGGGTGGTTGTAGCGGGCGGTCACGTTCCAGTCGATATTGCGGATGTCGTCGCCAAACTGGTATTCGCGCACTTCGGAGAATGCCATCCCCCTGCCCTTAAAAGCACTGTGGTACTCGCCAGCAAAAATATTTTTTGACAAGCCACGTGTTTTTATTTCAATTTGCCTTACTTTTTTTAATAAATCAGTCGTTTCCATGAAAAATGTTTCAAGTTGCGGGATTACAGGTTACAGGTCGCAGGTTACAAGTTACAAGTTGTCCATGTTACAGGTTTATGTAGCTAACTAACTTACGAACTAGGATCCTGTAAAAATTATGGTACTTCTATCACGTTCAATATATCGGTGACGATTTCTTCTGATGTCACGTTGTTGGCTTCGGCTTCGTAGCTCAAGCCAATCCTGTGGCGCAAAACATCGGGGCAAACTGCACGCACGTCTTCCGGTATAACATATCCGCGGCGTTTGATGAAGGCATAGGCTTTTGCCGCTTTTGCAAGGTTTATCCCTGCCCTTGGCGATGCACCATAAGAAATCATGTCCTGGTATTTTTCAAGTTTGTATTCAACGGGCTCGCGTGTGGCAAAAACAATGTCAACTATGTATTTCTGGATTTTTTCGTCCATGTAAACGTCTTTGACCACGTTTCTGGCTTTTATGATGTCTTCCGGTTTTAAGATAGTGGAAGTTTCGGGGAACTGCCTCAAAAGGTTCTGGTTGATGATTTGTTTTTCTTCTTCCTTCTTCGGATAGTTGATCACCACCTTCAGCATAAAACGGTCAACCTGTGCTTCGGGCAGCGGGTATGTACCTTCCTGCTCTATCGGGTTTTGCGTAGCCATTACCAAAAACGGCTCGTCAAGTTTGAAGGTGTTCTCGCCTATTGTTACCTGCCGTTCCTGCATGGCTTCCAACAATGCCGACTGCACTTTTGCGGGGGCACGGTTAATTTCGTCTGCCAAGATAAAGTTTGCGAAAATTGGCCCTTTTTTGATGGTGAACTCTTCTTTCTTTTGGCTGTAAATCATCGTGCCCAAAAGGTCGGCCGGGAGCAAGTCCGGGGTGAACTGTATCCTCGAATACCTCGCGCTTATGGTTTGCGCCAGCGACTTGATTGCCAATGTTTTTGCCAATCCGGGGACACCTTCCAAAAGGATATGCCCGTTGGAGAGCAAGCCTACCAACAGGCCTTCTACCAAATGTTTCTGGCCTATTATCACTTTGTTCATTTCCATCGTAACCATATCGACGAACGAACTTTCTTTTTGAATTCTTTCGTTTAATTCTTTAATATCAACTGCCTGATCCATATCTAATAGTAATTGTTTTTTTTATGAGAAAACCTGTCGTTTTTAACTAATGTTTCATCTGTACATTATCGAAAGCACGAAATTAAACGTTTGCAAAGATAAAAAGCCTTATCTTTTGTTAAAATATATTAAGTTCAAATCAACATAATCCATGTAAAAAAACTCGCCGCCCGGAACTTGGGCAGCGAGTTGCTCCATTTATGAAACCGCAATTTCTTTTAAGGGCTTTGGCTTCGATTCTTCACGTTTCGGGAGAGCTACAGTAAGTATCCCGTCAGCATATCGGGCCGTAATCTTGTCGCCGTCAACAGCGTTATCGGCTACGGTAAACGAACGCTGGAACGACTGGTAAGAAAATTCTTTCCTGAAGTATTTCCCTTTTTCTTCTTTCTTTTCTTCTTTCTTTTCCGACGATATCGTTAACACATTGTTATGAAAACTAATGTTAAAATCTTTTTTGTCCATTCCCGGGGCAGCGACTTCGATGTTAAATTCATCGTCGGTTTCTTTTACGTTCACTGCCGGCAACGATGTGTTCGTGCTCGAAAAATTCGTCAGGTTCCAATCCATCAAATCGTTGTTGAAAAAACGGTCAAAAATGGATGGGAAATGGTTTTCTGATCTTTTTGCTAACATGGTTATTTCCTCCTATTTTTAGTTAAACAACTTAATGAACTATGTTCTATGCACCCTATAAATCAAAAAAAATACCAGAGGCAAAAAACTGCCAAATTACAGGATTAAATGCCTGATTGTCAGCCTCGGCATGTCAACAACAAATGGATAATATTGAATGACTGTAAATTATGTGACCTGCCATATTTTCATTGTTTTTTGTGGGCTTAACCTTAAAGGTTCAAGATACAAAACGGCCATCTCTTTTCTTCAAATAACTACCTGCTCCCCAAAGTAACCAACAAAATTCCGGCAAGGATACCAATTAAGTAAACACCTTTCCTTTTCAGGTTTTGCTCTTTAAACATGAAAGCACCTAATGTAAAGGTAACCAACACACTGCTGCGCCGGAGTGCCGAAATCATGGAGATCATTGAGCCTTCGATGCTGAGGGCATAAAAATAAAGGAAATCGGCGATAACCAAAGTAAGCCCGATTAGAGGGATGGTCCACCGCCATTGGAAGCGGGTGGTGTTTTTTCTATTGGGATACCATGATACCACCAAGACTGGCAAAAGTATAATTGCCTGGTAAAACGAAAACCATGCCTGCACTGCAATCCTGTCTATTCGCGAAATAATAAATTTATCATACAAACCGCTAATGGAGCCCAATATGGTGGCAGCAACAACCAGGTAAACCCATTTATTTTTCCTGAACTCTATGCCTTCCAGCTTCCCGGCGGTTGAAAAGAGGTAAAAGAATATAAGTGTCAGCGTAACCCCAACCCATTGTACCCCGTTAAGCCTCTCACCGAAAACAATAAGTGCTCCAACCAGTGTCCAAAGCGGGCCTGTGGAGCGGATAGGTGCAAAAATAGTTACAGGTAAATTTTTCAGCGCAAAAAAAGCCAAGATCCAACTTGACACTACAATTGCCGATTTTAACAGTACCTGCATATGTTCGTGGACTGTCAGCGCGGGCGCGAAAAGCCCGATCCGTACAAAAAAAACGGGGAAATATGCCGAGCCAATTACTATAGGTAAAAATATTACAGAACTTGTTAAAGTAGAGAAGAAAAGTACCGGCATCACGGCATTCCCGTTCAGCGATGTTTTTTTTAAAATATCGTAAATGCCCAGGAAAAAGGCGGAAAACAGTCCTGTAAAAGCCCACATATCTTATGCAATTTGCAGCAAAAATACAGGATGCAAGCAAGGGCAAAAGTTTTTTTTGGAGAACACCTTGTTTTGGTAATGTATATTTAACCTATTGGGGATCCGCAGAGAAGGTAATTATGTCTCCAAAAGATCCGTTTTCCGGAACTCATCGATCTTTTTTTGGAGCCGTTTGTTTTTGGCAGCCTTTGGATAAAAGTCAAAAAGCAGGTTTATTAGGAGGAAATCCTGCCGCATGGCCGTGTCCAGTATGCTGAACGCTTCCTGTTCGTTTTTGTCTTCTAAATATAAACTCACCAGGCGGTACTTTAAAATAGCATCGCTGTTATCTTGTATGGCATTTTCTAAAACATGTATGGCATTCCCCAGTTCCCCGAAATTTAGGAAAACATCGGTCCATGTTAACCAAATCTCACTATTATCGGGTTCCTGCTTTATGGCTTTTTTTAATACATCCAACGCCTTCCCCTTATGGTTGAAGTCGCTGTAGACTTTTGAAAGCGTCAGGGAGTATTCCATGCAGGAGTCATCAATTTCAAGTGCTTTTCTTATAAAAACAATACTTTCTGTATACTTTTTTTCCACCCACATTATTATACCGAGGCCAAACCAGGCTGTGTCGTTATCGTTGTTTAAATCAATGGCCTTTTGGTAGTGTTCCGATGATTTCTTGAACTCATCCATGTTCAGGTAGCATTCACCGATATAACAATAGGCATCATCGTTTTCCGGGTCTGATTCCAGGTACTCATAATATTTTTTTATGGCTTCCCTGTACTTTCCTTCATTGGCATAAGCATTGGCAATGTTGAAAACGGCATGTTTAAAATCATCGTTTAATGCCAGTGCAAATTCGTACGCCTCAACGGCCTTCCCGTAATTCCCAGCTTTGTTCTGGGTGATCCCCATATTAAACCAAGTGGAATAATTAAAAGGATCGATATCCAGATAGCGGTTATAATAGGAAATGCTTTTTTTATAGTCGCCCTGTTGGTCGCAAAAGAAACCAAGTTCGAAAAGTGCCATTTCATTGTCAGGGTTGGCAACCAATGCCTTTTCAAAATTCAGTATGGCAGTTGGTATGTCGCCTACCTGTATATAGGCGGTACCAATGTGGTATAAAATATCGTCAACTTCTTCCCCTGCGGTTTTTATTGCCTTCCTGAATGAACGCCCTGCCCGTGCTTCATCTCCCCTGGCCAGCCATGCAGAGCCTTTTATCAGATGGACATCGGGGTTTGCTGGCTCAACTTTTTCAACAAGGTCGAGATGAGTGATTGCATCTTTGAACTTACCGTTGTTCAACAGTACCTGGGCATATTTCAGGTGCAGTGTTTCGGCATTGGGATGTATCTGGATACCCTGCCTTGCTGCGATTTCAGATGCATTTATGTCACCTTCTTCAAGCAAGTACTCTACAATCTCCTCAAATTCGGAAACATCGAAATATCTTTTGCTTCCCGTTATCAGCGAACGTTTAAATTTGTTAAGGGCTTCACTGCTATCTTCCTCTCCGTAAAAAAAATCCTTTTCTTCTTCGTACATTTTTGCAACAATGAATTTGCGAAATTAATTAAATCAACGTAACCAATACAAATTTTATACTATTGATGTTGTTCACGTAACAAATCGTTCACAGTTTTTACCGGGTTGAACGTTTCAACAGGCACTTCCACAAAAAGCGTATTCCAGTTGCTCATCGCCCCGTTCCAGAGCCCGGGAAGTTCTTGGGCTTTCAGTTCTTTCCCGTCTTTAGATTTTTTTGAAATGAAACCAGTATCCGGATCGGTATATCCTAAAAGGTTATATTTTTCGCCTTTATAGTTTTTTACGGCACAAACCACATCAACCGGGTTAAAATGTGTTGCCTGCGAAGCTATGTTTTGTTGTTGACTGCTTTCGGGGTCTATTTGCGAACTTTCCACCACCTGTAGCGATATGGTCCCGTCCGGGTTTTTTGCCCAGAACGGCCCCCCGCCCGGTTCCCCTTCATTTTTCACCATGCCGCAAACACGCAGCGGACGGTTAAATTTTTCTTTAAGATAATAACACAATTCCCCTTTCTCTGTGTAGTACTGGCTTTCTGCCGGTTTTGTATTTAAGCTGTACTCAAGGAAATTTGCTGCTTCTGCCAAAAATGAATGGTTCAATGCCACCGGACGTTTTTCGTTTAACTCTTTCTGATAAAAGAATATCCTTTCTTGATATTCCAGGAGTATGCCTGCCAGTGCTTTTTTGTAGGCAACTGTGGCGTGTTTTAGTTTGTCTGGCACAATATTGTCGATATTTTTAATAAATATGACATCGGCCTCCAGATCGTTCAGGTTTTCAATTAATGCACCATGCCCTCCGGGGCGGAACAGCAAACTACCGTCTGTTTCCCTGAAAGGTACGTTTTCCATATCAACGGCAATAGTGTCGGTAGATGGCTTTTGCCTGCTGAAAGAAACCTCGAAAGTAACACCAAGTTCATTTTCAAACGGTACTTTGATTTTTTTCAGGAGGGCCACAAATCCTTCCTGGTGGCCGGGAGAAACAGTAAAATGCAGCCGCGCTTTGCCTTCATTGTCTTTCGCATATCTTGCCCCCTCTGCAAGGTGTTCTTCAAAAGGGGTACGCCCGCCAGTTTTATATTTATGGAATTTCAGCAGCCCCTTGGGGAGCGAACCGTAGTTTAACCCTTCTGGGGACAAAAGAAACCTTATGAGGGTTTCACAGCTTTCCTTTTCGCCGTTTTCCTCAATCTCCCCCTTTAGTTCTCCGTAAAATGCAAATTTTTCGATGTTGCCGACAAATTGTTTTACTGCTTTGTCCGCTTCGGGGATTTCTCCTGTGGTTTTTGTGCCATATTCACCCAACGCCGAGAAAAGGGACTTGAACATACGGCTTGCCGCACCCGAAGCTGGCACAAACTTAATTGGTTTTATCCCGCCCCTTATTTTTTCATCATAATAAGAGATGTTTTTTTCTAGCTTTTCCTCATCAAGCCTGATTATTCCTTCATCAACAAAGGCTGCCTTATCGACATTCAGGAACGGAAAACCTTTTTTAAATTTCTCGATCTGTTTCTTTACGATCTCAATGTTACTTCCCCTGTCTTTTATTTGTAGTTTGTCTTTTTCAGAGAACATAAACCAGTATTTTTATATTAAATATAAAGATTAGATTTCGTTTTTTCACAAGGAATAACGCTTCATCTTGCCTAAAGTTTTCAATATTTTGTCAACAGTTCTTAGAAGCAGTTGATAATGACCAATTTTCTTTATTTTTGACGCGGCTAATTTTTTTTGGGATGAGTGGATATAATTTTGTTTGGAAACATAAAAAACGGTATAACGATTTCCCTACCTATTTCAGGAATAAATTTTCTGCACGGGTACAAAAAGTTTCGATCGATGCCGGTTTTACCTGCCCCAACCGCGATGGCACAAAAGGTACGGGCGGTTGTACATATTGCAACAATAAAACATTTAAGCCCACCTACTGCAAGCTCGGGAACAGCGTTGCCAGCCAGATCCAGAAGGGGGTTGACTTCTTTTCCAAAAAATATGACACGATGCAGTTCCTGGCTTATTTCCAGGCATATACCAATACCTATGCCCCATTGGAGGATTTAAAACGGCTTTACGGACAGGCTTTGCAACACCCCCAAATTGTTGGGCTGGTTGTTTCCACGCGTCCCGATACTGTTGACGAAAGGTTGCTGGATTACCTGGCAGGTTTGAGCCGCGAAACGTATGTAATGGTAGAGTTTGGTTTGGAATCGCACCTGGACCGGACGCTGGAACTGATAAACCGCAAGCATTCGTTTGCAGATTCTGTTTGGGCACTGGAGCAAACGGCCCAACGCGGCATAAACAACTGTGCCCACCTGATCTTGGGGCTTCCTGGCGAAACCCGCACCGACTGGCTGGGGCAGGCCGGGGCTATTTCACAATTGCCTGTTAAAAATTTAAAATTACACCAACTTCAAATAAATAAAGGGACGGTACTAGAAAAACAATATCATAAAAACCCTGAACTGTTCCACCTTTTCACATCTAAAGAATATGTTGAACTGGTAGTAGATTACCTGGAACTGCTAAACCCAGGAATCATTGTGGAACGGTTTATCAGCCAGTCGCCGCCACAAATGTTGCTGGCGCCCAGGTGGGGCTTGAAAAATTTTGAATTTGTGGCAAAAGTTGAAAAACGCCTCACAGAGCGTGATACTTGGCAGGGCCGGTTTTGTGAATAATTTATTGTAACGAAACTTCCACTTTGTATTCAGGTTTCCTAAGTTCTTTTGGCAAGGTCTTTAAGTTGGAAATCGAAACATTGACAGATTCTTCAGAAAGCCCCTGCCCCACCAAGAAATCGTGAACAAGTTGGTTCCTTAGAATGAGAAGCTCCCTGAAACGGCCGTTGATCTCATTTGGGGGGATAAATTGCAAACACGCTTTCTCAAACCCCAGAGAATCAAGGGCTGGTACTTGTTGCCGGATAAATCCCAGGAAAGAGGTATCGGAATTTTCGGGCGACAATTTCATGGAGTTTGCGTTTACATATTTTTCTTTTACAAGTTTAACGGCAAGTTCGCTTTTTTCTTTCTCCTCATCGGTGCGTTGGTTAAGGATAACGGCCATATCCGGTTTCTTTTTCAATATCCTGCTCAACGATTTCAGTGTTGTCATTTGTTTTGCATCAAGGCTGTCCTGTGTAAATGAAAATCCCATGTATTCCAGTTTCTCTGGGTTTGTCCCTGCCAGCCCGGCCAACGCTTTAAACGGCGATGCCGCTGTTTTTACCATCAGGTTGGCAAAGGTCTTCCATATAAGTTTCCCGAGTTTGAATTTCGGATCGGAGGTAGAACCTGAAACCGGCATGTCTATGGTAATATTGTCGTTTACATCTTTCATGATATACAGTGCCAGCCTTATGGGGACTTTAAATTGTGGTTTCTCTTTTGTTTTTTTGCCGAACTCCAGTTCCTCTATTTTTATCTTGTTTTGGCTATCCAGCCACTCGGGCGTCATTTTTATCTTAAGTGCATAATTGAGCCATCCCTGTGTTACAGGCGAAGAAATATAGTATTCCGAATAAGGGGAAAAATTGATTAGGTCCAGTTGTTTCAAATGTCCTTCAAATTCAAGATACATTGGTTGCTGCATGTTTAAAACGGTTTTCCCTTCTAATTTGGCGGTACGGTTTAGTTCTGCGGAAAAATCTAGGGGAATGTGGCTTGCGCTCTCCGTCAGGCCCGACATGTTTAGATCCAAGTCGCTTATTAATGAAACAAATTCCCGACTCAACGATTTGTCAATAAACCAGACCTTGCCCCGTTTAACCCTCATGGTATCTATATTGTATGTAAGCTGCGTTTCTTCCGGCAAAGCTGTATTGCCTGCCGATCCGGTAATTTCTGTATTGTTTGCCGTCCCTTCAAAATACGGGAGCAGGAAGCGTTCTATATTGGTCGTTTCGGTATCCCTTGTTACCCGGAGCTGTGGCTGTTCGAGTTCGATACGGGAAAAAGCGTAATTAGATGTCCCCAAGTTGAGTTCATCAATATCTGCCTTTATTTCAACGGCTTCAAAAATATCTTCAGCCCCCCCGTCTTTTACCACCAGGTTGCTTATTTTCCCTTTTCCCGATATTGCCATGTCCATGTAATCTCCCATCCCCCCGTTGATCTCCAACTCTGAGGTCAGCAACCCATCAAGTCCCCCTATATCGGCATAACCTTTCAGGTAAACGGCAACCGGTTTCAACGAAACATCGGTTGTTTTTAAGCCGACCTGGTATGTTCCTTGGCTGTTGTCAACAAGGGCGTCCACTTCAATGACCCCCTGTCCGCCAATGTTAAATTTTGCCCCAATGTCCGATTGTTCCCTGTTCCATGCTATCTGAGGGAGTTCAAGGTTCAGATCTTTGATCTCTATTTGGCTGTCTATGGGTTTGTCTACATATCTTATATCGCTGTTGGTGAGGCTGATATTATAAATACTGAACCTTACCCCCGAAGCGGTGGTGTCTGTTCCTGTTGCCGAGCTGCTGTCCACTTCCGGGGCCAAGCTGTCGAAATTGAACCCGGTGGCACTTTGTATTATGTTGGCTTGCAGGCGGTCTATGCCAACTGTTGAAAAAGAGTATTCTTTGTCGATCAACTTCCATGGCGAAAAGTCGGCATAAAGTTCCCTAAAAAAAATAAAAGTGTCTGTTTTGTTTTCCTCGTACATGGCCACTTCGCTTGCCCTCACCGCCATTTTCAGATAGTTGAGCTTCAGATCCCCTATTTCGACCTTTCTCCCGATCAACTTTTCACTGTTTTTCACCACCTGGTTTTTGATGATAGTTGGAAAGAAAAATAAAGCTATTGCCACAAGAAGGATGAATATCCCTAAAATTAGATATCGTTTTTTAATTCTTTTTTTCATTCCCAGTGTATTTTTTGTAAATATCATCATACAATATAAAAATGGCAAATAATTCACAAATTATTCCTATCCCTCCCCGGCACTCATAAAACCGGGCCCATTCTTGGTGGTGGTGTGTAATTGTTTTTTGGCGGCCATGTGGGCATCTGATTTACAAATAGTTGCCCCTTCGGTGCTACACCAGCCCCGAAAAACCCATAAAAGCCATTGCCAGTATCCCTGCTGTGATCAATGCAATAGGTGTCCCTTTTAAGCCCTTGGGGACATCCTGCAAGTCTAGATGTTCCCGTATCCCGGCAAAAAGGATCAGTGCCAGGCCAAATCCGACAGCATTTGAAATGGCGTAAACCACACCTTCCAACAAATTAAATTCTTTTTGTACTGTAAGGATGGCAACCCCAAGGATGGCACAGTTGGTTGTAATTAACGGCAGGAAGATCCCAAGAGCCTGGTACAAGGCCGGGCTCACTTTTTTCAGGATTATCTCGACAAGCTGCACAAGCGAAGCAATTACCAAAATAAATGCTATTGTTTGTAAAAATTCCAGCCCCAGCCTGTCGAGGACATATTTTTGGATTAAATAAGTTACAATGGTGGCAAGAACCATTACAAAAGCAACGGCCCCTGTCATCCCAATGGCAGTTGACAGCCTTTTGGAAACTCCCAAAAAGGGGCATATCCCTAAAAACTTCATCAACACGATGTTGTTGACCAAAACTGCGCCTATAATAATTACTAAGTAGTTCATTTATTTCCCTCCTAATCTTTTTTCATCCGGTTGATTATGGCAATCAGGTATCCTAAGACAATAAAAGCTCCAGGTGACAAGACAAACAAAAGTGTCACATAATTCTCGGGGTACAATGCGATATCGAACAATTTGCCGCTTCCAAGTATTTCGCGTATGCTGCCGAGCAAAACCAGTGCAAAACTAAAACCCAGCCCGATCCCCAAACCGTCTATTGCAGAAGAAAGTATCCCGTTTTTAGAAGCAAAAGCCTCTGCCCGCCCAAGCACGATGCAGTTTACCACAATCAATGGGATAAACAAGCCCAGGCTTTTATAGAGCGATGGCAGGTACGCCTGCATGATTAACTGGACAATTGTAACAAATGTTGCAATGATTACGATAAAACTCGGTATGCGTACCTTTTCGGGTATTAAATTTTTAACCAACGAAACCACAATGTTCGACATAATCAGGACAAAAGTAGTTGCCAGCCCCATCCCAAGCCCGTTTATTGCCGATGAAGTTACGCCCAGGGTAGGGCACATCCCCAAAAGCAAAACAAATACCGGGTTCTCTCTTAAGAACCCTTTTGAAAAATTTTTCAACTGATCCATTGTATTCATTTTATTTTTCCGGTAGCTCCGGTGGTTGTGTCTATATTTCTTTCGTACGTATTATAAGCCCTGGCAAGTGCATCTAAAAATGCCCTTGAGGTAATAGTAGACGCTGTAATTGCATCAATGTCCCCTCCGTCTTTAGAAACGGTGAATTTGGTAGTTTTAGGGTTCTTGCCAACAACATACTGGCTTGGTTTGTCGGGATTGTTAAACCAAGCCCCCATTTTGGACCCCAGCCCGGGTGTTTCTTCATGTTCCAGCACAGAGTATCCTGAGAAGTTGCCCGATTTGTCGATTCCGGCCATAATTGAAATATATCCGCTAAACCCCTTTTGGGTGTATGTCCTTATAGCCGTGCCCACCAATTCATCATTTTTGTATGCTGGATAAAACTCAAGGCTGTCGCCGCCTTCCTCTACCAACATTTTATATGGTTCCCCCAGTTTGTCGAACTCAGGCAAGACTTCTTTGATAGCTTCGCCCTGTGCCTTTATCTTTGCCTCTTCAATAGGTTTTTTTGTAAAATCATGTACAAACCCAAGGCCTGCGGCGGCAATCGCGGTAACAAGGGAAAGCGTTGCAACCATGTTTATAAATGTCGATTCGCGTTTTGCCATAGTTATTTGCCTCCAAATCTTTTGGGTTTTACATAGAAGTTAATAAGCGGGGTAAAAGCGTTCATTATTAATATAGCAAATGAAATACCTTCAGGGTAAGAGCCGAACAAACGGATGCTTATCGTGATCGCCCCGATGCCGATCCCATAAATAATTTGCCCCTTGGGCGACATGGGGGACGAAACCATGTCGGTTGCCATAAATACAGCGCCCAGCATCAGCCCCCCGGCAAGTATGTGATACAGTGGGTTAATATAAATTTCAGGGTTTGAGAGCCAGAAAATCCCGGCAATCAAGCCAACCGTTGCCAGAATTGAAACCGGGATATGCCAGGTGATAACCTTTTTGTACAGCAGGTATAAGCCTCCTGTTACAATAAGTACTGCCGATATTTCCCCCATCGATCCCCCTATACCGCCCCAAAACATCTCGAAGGCAGATGGCAGGTTTTGCAGTATTTCAGAAATAGGTGTCCCATTTGCAATCCCTTCTTTAATAATGCCCAAGGGTGTTGCAGAGGTCATTGCATCAATCCCGCCCTGCCTGTTTTCAGGCCATGATGTCATTTGCGCGGGAAAAGAGATCAACATAAACACCCTCCCAACCAGTGCAGGGTTAAATATATTGTGCCCCAATCCTCCAAACGACATTTTCCCAATGCCAATCGCAGCAAGCGCCCCAATTAAAATTATCCACCAAGGGATGTTGGAAGGGACGTTAAAGGCCAACAATATACCGGTAACTATGGCAGATCCATCGCTTACGGTAGGTTTTGTTTTCATCAGGAATTTTTGGATCGCAAATTCAAAAAACAGGCATGCCAATACTGCTATTATTGTAACACGAAGGGCATCTGCCCCAAAAACAAAAAACGACCAAGCCAATAAGGGGATCATTGCCAGCACAACGCGGCACATTATTTTTTGTGTCGAGTCGCCCGAATGGACATGCGGAGAAGGTGATACTGTTAAAAATTTACTCATTTTCAGTTTCAGTTTCTTATTTTTTTCTTGAACGTATTATTTGCCCTACTTTACCTTTCCCTAACCTGACATAATCGAGCAAAGGCCGGTTCGATGGGCAGGTGTAACTGCATGAGCCACATTCTATACAGTCCATTATGTGGTTTTTCTCGGCGCGGTCGAAAATTTGTTTCTCCGAGAGTGTCATCAGCAGGTAAGGTTCCAGCCCCATCGGGCATACTGACACACACCGTGAACAACGGATGCAGGATATATGCCCTTTTCGTTTCGATTCTTCATCTTTCATGAGCAGAAGCCCCGAAGTCCCCTTTGTAACCGGGACATCAAGCGATGCAATGGCACGTCCCATCATAGGCCCGCCACTTATTATTTTCCCTGTGCCACCGGGCAGCCCGCCTGCTGCTTCAACCAGTTCCGAACTTGCTGTGCCTATCCTTACCTTAAAATTTGATGGTTTTTCTAGCCCTTTGCCGGTAACGGTTACGACACGCTCAAAAAGAGGCTTGTTTTTTTGTACGGCCTCATAAACGGCAAAAGCGGTGCCTACATTGCTTACAACAGCCCCAACAGCAATGGGCAAGCCCCCAGAAGGGACTTCGCGCCCTGTAACGGCTTTTATTAGCTGTTTTTCACCCCCCTGCGGATACCTGACCTTTAAGGCTTCAACGATTATCCCTTTATAATCCAGTGCTTTACCTGAAAGCAACCGTATGGCATCGGGTTTATTGTTTTCAATCCCTATGCTTGCTTTCCCTACATTTAAGGCTGCCATTAAAAGCTGTATGCCAACTAAAATCTCATCGGCTTTTTCAAGCATCAGCCTGTGGTCGGATGTTAGATATGGCTCACATTCCACACCGTTAACCAACAAGACTTCTGCTTTCATGCCTTTCGGGGGTATCAGTTTTACATGTGTGGGGAAAGTAGCCCCGCCCAGGCCGACGATCCCGGCATCCTGTATTTTTTTTATGATTTCTGCCCCGCCAATATCAATTTTTCTGATTAAATCTTCAGAGCGGTCAATCCCTTCTACCCATTCATCTCCATCCACATCGATCAGGATGCCCTGTTTAGGGTATCCCGAACTGTCCCTGGAAAAGTCGACTCTTTTTACTTTTCCTGAAACAGAGGAATGGATGTTGGTGGAAACAAAGCTGCTGCCCCGGGCAATAACCTGGCCGGCTTTAACAATGTCCCCCTTCCCCACTACCGGTGTTGCCGGCGCGCCTATGTGCTGGGCAACCGGAATAAATACCGTTTTGGGCAGGGGGAGATCCTGTATTTTCCTGCCTGATGAGAGTTTATTCTCCGGGGGATGTACCCCGCCCAGTTTGAACGTCTTTAACATCCTTGTTTATTTAGCTGTATTACACTCTTCTTTTTCTTCCTTATTTATTTTTCGCGGAGGGAAATTTAGTTCCTGTATCGCACCGGTGGGGCATGCAGAGACACATTTCCGGCATAATTTGCATTTATCGGGATCTATATATGCAAGGTTGTTTTCAATTGTAATTGCATCGAACTTGCATTCTTTTTCACATTTGCCACACCCGATACAAGCCACGCTACAGGCTTTCCTTGCTACGCCGCCTTTATCTTCGTTACGGCAAGAGACGGCAATTTTCCTGTTTTTGGGGAATTTTTTCCTCAATTCAATCAGGTTTTTAGGGCAGGCTTCCACGCAGGCGCCACAGCCCACACAATTATCGTCAATGATTAAAGGCACTCCAAGGCCTTTGCGCAGATCTATTGCACCAAAGTCGCAGGCATCGTAACAATCGCCATAGCCCAGGCAACCAAACTGGCAGTTGGTTTCGCCACTGTATGCAGATGAAGCGACCGCACATGTCGCTGCCCCATCAAAATAGCTCGTCTTGGGGCGGTTCTCACATGTCCCGTTGCAGCGGACATAAGCTGTCCGCGGTTCTTTTTTCACAGCTTCCATCCCTAAAATAGAGGCAATGCGGTCCATGGTCCCGTTACCCCCCACAGGGCAGTTCAGCTCTGATAAACTGTCAGCTTTTACACAGGCCTCGGCAAAGGCCCGGCAACCGGCAAAACCACACCCCCCGCAGTTTGCGCCGGGCAGTGCTTCTTCTGCCTGATCGATCCGCGGATCCTCTTCGACTTTGAACTTTTGTGCAACAAAAAAAAGGACCACCGCAGCCGAAACCCCTATAATGCCAAGCGTTGCAATTGTATATATAACGGTAATGCTCATAAGTCAATTAATTTCTTCAAGTTCGAATTTGAAAACTTTTTTTAATAAATTACGAAAAAAATATAATGTTATATAGTATGGTATCAAAACCCCCAAGGAAATCAGCCCGCAAGCCAATTCGTTTTTTAGGATTGAAATTGAAGTTATAAGGGTTGCAAGTACAATGCAAAACGGTAGTATGTAACCATAAAAAAGGGCGGCATAGCCTTTCGATTCTTTGAAAAGCACGGTTACCTCTTGTCCTTTTGAATAGGAACCGGAACAATTGATGATTTCAATTTCTTTATTTTTTGTATCGGCAACCGTACACGCGCCTTTTGCGTGGCATGCCGCACATGCCGACTCGTTTGTAATATTTACGGTTAACGAATTGCCCCTTATCTCTTTAACAAAACCTTTATGTCTGATAGTTACTTCCGTGACGTATAATTTTGTAATTTACAGATTGCAAATTTAGATATTCATTCGAATATGCACATGCCAAAATACAGTATTATTTTTTTTCCCTTCTATTTATACAAAGTCTAAGTTAGGGCAATTTGCTGATTTTTGTCAGTTTTGGTCGCCTGTGGGGACAAAACAGGCTCCAGGCATGGTTTGCATATAAAACAGAAGGTGTCGGAACCCGACAGGTTTAAAGCCTACCTTGATCCTAAAAAAATGTATTTAAAATTTAAGTTACATGAAAATAGTTGACAAAACCGAAATCACAATAAACGAAGATACGCTCAACACTATTGTCGGCAGTGAATAATACCGGAGGGTTTCGGAACTTGTCATCCCGGAAAATTTACTTACCACCCAAAAATAGCTGTCGTTTGCATGAGAGAACATCATAGAGCCTGCCCCCATTGCGAGAATTGCAAATGTCCTTCCCCATTCGCTGTCAAGCCCCAGGCTCACAAGCAGTGGCGAAGAAATAGATGCCGCTGTTATCACGGCAATGGTAGATGAGCCTTGGGAGGTCTTCAATATAACTGCAATAGCATAAGGTATAAATATGCCCAGCCCCAGCGAAGCCACATTTTCACTAAGTTGGTTTACTATACCCGACTCTTTTATTACTGCGCCAAAAGTGCCTCCGGCTGCGGTTATGATCAATATGGGACCGGCTTTTTCAATTGCTGTTTCAAGAAATTTGTTCCATTGTGGCATTGTGTATTTGTGCAGGAGCGGGATTCCGGCAAAACAACCTGCCAGCAATGCAATAACCGGATCCCCTACAAAACCTATCAATATTTTAAGGGTTGAGGTATCAGGTGAGGTGGCGGTTAAAAAAGTTACAGACTTGATTGTGATCAAAACAAGTGGTACAAGTATGGGCAAGAACGAAATAAATGCTGAAGGCAAATTTCCATGCCCTTGTTTGCCTTCCTCCGTTGGCACTGTTTTTTTATTTTTTGTTTTGTAGGGCCTTAGCCTGATAAAAACATAGGCGGCAATAATCCCCGGTATTGCTGCAACAACCCCAAACAAAATAACATTTCCTATCGGCGCGCCGATAATGCCGGCTGCAGCCGTTGCCCCCGGATGAGGCGGCACCAAACAATGTATCCCATATAAAGAAATGGCAAGTATAGGTGCAAGCACAGTGATCGCAGTTTTTGAGCTACGCGCCAACGAGCGGCAAATACCGCTCAACACAATAAATGCAGAGTCGCAAAATATGGGCAACCCTGTTATAAGGCCGGTAATGCCCATTGCCATAGGGGCTTTCCGCTCCCCCGTTTTTTTCATGAAATACCTTGCTATGCTTATTGCCGCCCCGCTCTGGTCGAGTATTATGCCAATGATAGTCCCTAAGACGACTATCAGCCCAATTGATTTCAGCGTGCCACCAAAGCCTTCTTTCAAAACCGGCACTACCGATGGCAGGGGCAGCAGCAAGATTGCATTCGCCAAACTCACCAAGAGCAGCGAGATGAAAGAATTCAGTTTCAACACCGAAGTTAAAAAGATAATTGCAAATATGCTTCCAATAAGGATCAGTTCATTTATAATCATAATCAATAGATTTCCGGTTTGGCTATAATGGAGAATTTATAACGGTCGCCACGGTAGTAAGATTTTTCGATTTCCACCACTTTGCCGCCCGAGCAAAAAATGGCACTGTCTAAAACAAAAACCGGCAATGGCGAACTTGCTTCAAAATAATTGTCGGGGGATTTGCCGCTAAAAATTACCGTGCCCAACATTTGCTTTATGTCGGTTATCTTAAGGCTATATACCTCCTCGTAAATAGAAAAGTAAGGCTTTTGCGTTTCAATAATGTTGATCCTCGGGCAAAGGTTCAGCGAAATATACCTTGTTTCATCTTTCATAAGCACATCGTTGGCATACCTAAGCCTGTGTATTTTGACCACAGGTCCTTCTATGATGAAGTGGTGCCCGTTGATTTCAGTGGAAACACCTGCGTCAAGCACTGTTTTTTCAATGATTATGCTCTTGGGGACAAAGCCCTCCTTTCGCAAGTTTTCCTCAAAGCCTGCCCTTGTCGCATAAACAGAACCTAATGTTCGGGTAACATGCTTGTCCTCTGTCCTGTTAAGCACAAACGTACCCTTTCCCTTTATCCTTGTTGCCCATCCCCTAAGTTCTATTTCAAGCAGGCTTTTGCGGGCGGTGGTATTGCTGATGTTATATTTTTTTATAAGCTCGTTTTCAGAAGGTATCTTGTCGCCTGGCAATAAATTGCCCGATTCGATACTTTTTATAATATCGTTACATATTTCAATATATTTTGGCTTCATTGCATTCATGCAACAAAAATAGCTTAAAGCACAGAATTTGGCAATAAATACTTGGACATTAATTTTTCTTGCTTATATTTGCACAAAACACAACTTAGTGCGTTAACTGAAACTAAAAAAATGAAAAGAAACCTGACTTGGATCCCGTGGTTGATTGTTGCGATGACTTTTCTTGCAACGGGGTTGAGCTTTCTCGACCGGCAAGTACTCTCTATATCCATTATTAAGATAAAAGAAGACTTCCATATTTCCGACATTGAGTATGGCTTCATAAATACGGGGTTCTTAATCAGTTATGCCATTATGTTTACTGTTGGGGGGATCTTGATCGACCGCTACGGGAGCCGTATCGGGCTGGCATTTTCTGTGGGCATATGGTCCCTCTCAACCCTTTTGCACAGTTTTGCCAACAATGCATTCCAATTCGGGCTGTTCCGGTTTGGGCTTGGGCTGGGAGAAGGAGGGGCTTTCCCCGGTGCCATAAAGGCAGTTGTGGAATGGATACCAAAGCACAGGCAGGCTCTCGCAAACGGGATTGCCATAGGGGGTTCTGCCTTGGGCGCCGTGGCCGCACCTCCTCTGTGTGTTTATTTAATAAACAGGACAGGGTGGCGGGGCGTATTTTTAGTGACCGGTATTTTAGGCTTTATATGGTTGGCTGCTTGGCTGCTGTGCCCCAAACAAAAAACGGCAACTCCCAAAAAAGTATCGGGAGAAGCTGGCAGCAAGCCAGCCCACAACCACGTAAATTTATTGCAAGTGCTTAAAATCAAAGAAGTTTGGGTTTTTATGTTGATCCGATTCCTGCTCGACCCTATTTTTTATTTCTACATGTTTTGGATACCAAAATACCTGAACGAAGCCCGCAATATCGACATAGGCCTCATTGGCAGCCTGTTTTGGATACCGTTCCTTGCATTGGGCATTTCCAACATGTTTGGCGGGTGGGTTTCCGACAGGATGTACAAAAAGACAGGGAATTTAAATTTGTCAAGGAAAACAACAATGGGCATAGCTGCCGTGCTTACTGCGCCAGCGTTGCTGGTGAGGTTTGCCCCCGATGTGGGGTGGGTAATTTTCATCATCTCTGTTGCTTTCTTTGCACACGGGATTTGGATTACCAACTACATAACTTCCATAAGCGACATTTTTGGCAATAAAATAACTTCTACCATAGTAGGGTTTTCAGGTTCTGCCGGGGCATTGTCGTCGTTGGTGCTAAATCCCGTGATCGGCCTTGTGATCTCCCGTTTTTCGTACAACCCGGTATGGGTTTACGCTGGCTCCATGTACACCTTTGCATTTATTGCATTTGTAATATTTATCCCGAAGATAAAACCATTGCAAACGTGTTAACAGCCCAGGCAAGGAACAAATAAAAAAATTTCGACCAAACAAACTTGGTGCGTAAAGATTAAATACAACAAGCGTTATTATGAACAAACAGAAACTAAACGATGCATTGCAGGATGCAAAAATAAACCCACCCAGGATTGGGGTTTTCGGGGTCGGATACGACAAATATTGGGGGCAATTCCCGGGGCTTTTGGGGGAATTGATGCAAAAACATTCCATTATTATCGACAAAATCAAAGGAGGAGGGGCAAATATAATCGACTTTGGCATGGTGGACAATCCCCGGAAAGCATACGAAACAGTAAAAAAAATGGAAGCGGCAAACCTTGACCTGGTTTTCTGCAACATGCTCACTTATGCAACTTCCGGGACTTTCGGGATTATCATAAAAACCCTTCCTGCACCAATCGTTTTGGTGGCGCTCCAGCCCCGGAAAGCGCTCGACTATAGCCAGGCATCTACATACATGCAACTTATGAACGACGACATCTGTTCTCTGCCCGAATTTACGGGCGTGGCGGTAAGGATGGGCAAAAAAGTGCCGGACACGATTATAGGGACATTGTACGACGATCCGGAAGTTGACAAGCAGTTTGACGAATACAGAAGGATTGCCCGTGTTTTGCACGGCCTGAAAAATGCCCAGCTAGGGCATCTCGGCCATCCCATTAATGCCATGCTCGACATGCACACCGATGCCACCATGTTGACATCTGCTTTTGGCTGCCATGTTGTTGAATGTGAAGCCAACGAAATTTTTTCATGCTATGAGGAAGTCACAGGTGAAGAAATAAAATCGAGGGAGGGGATGATCCTCAACTTTTTTGACACGCCCGAACCAGTTTCCGATCCTATCTCAATGAAACTCAGGGACGAAGACTTGCGGATTGCCGCAAAAGTCAGTGCCGCCCTGACCCGTTTTGTCGATGAAAAAAAACTTGACGGGCTTGCATATTATTACGATGGACCAGAAAACAGCGAATTGCAAAAAGTACTCACAAACCTCATCGTGGGGAACTCGCTGTTGTCTTCAAAGGGTTTCCCCATGTGCGGGGAGTCGGATTTAAAAACCCTTGTAGCCCTTTTGATTATGGACAGGCTGGGCATTGGCGGCAGCTTTGCCGAGTTCCACCCTGTGGATTTCAACGAGGGCTTTGTACTTGTTGGGCACGATGGGCCACATAACATTGCCATTGCCGAAGGGAAACCCGTATTGAGAAGCTTGAAAAAGTATCACGGGAAGCCCGGCCACGGGGCAGGCGTGGAATTTAAAATAAAAGAAGGCCCGATAACCATGCTGTCAATAAATTCGACCTACGATGGAAAGTTTAAATTCGTTATTGCCGAAGGGGAATCGGTAGCCGGACCTATCCCCCCTACCGGAAACACGAACACTCGCGGTTTTTTCAAGCCCGACATCAAAACTTTCCTTGCCAGGTGGATGAAAGAAGGCCCGACCCACCATTTTTCTTTGGGGATAGGCCACCATGCTGCTACAATTGAAAAAGTAGCCAAGTATTTGGATATAGAGGCGGTTGTGGTTACAACTGCTATAGAACGTTAAATTTTTAGATGATCAGAAAAATCATGTTAAATACCAACTATGCTGTATTTATATGGTTGTAAATCTGACACTAAAAATCAAACAAACTACCATACAGTTAAAACAAATAAAAAGTAAAACTAAACTTTATGAAAATCTATCTAAATTATGTAAAATTGAAACAGGACTGCAAATTTTCAACAAAAATTGCAACCTTCCTTTTATTCATTTTTTGTTCTTCCTCCATTGTTGCCAATGCGGAATTTTACGTTAGGGCGGCAGCACAACCCATCAAGGTTAGCGGGCAGGTAAAAAGTAACGACGGCACTACACTGCCTGGGGTAAATGTTATTGTAAAAGGCACAAATAAAGGAATAATTACCAATGTGAACGGAGATTATTCCATTGAGGTAGAAAGCACAAATGCCGTTTTGGTTTTCAGCTTTATTGGCTTCCAGTCAAAAGAGGTTAATGTAAACTCGCAAACAACAATAAACGTGACCCTGGAGGAAGAAGTAAAAAACCTTGACGAGGTAATAGTTGTAGGATATGGCACACAGAAAAAGAAAGACCTTACCGGTTCAATATCGAGGGTCGCCGGCGATGAGCTTATAACACCGTCTACCTCAACCTTTGACCAAATGCTTCAAGGAAAAGTTGCAGGGGTACAAATCACACAAACTACCGGTGCCCCTGGCGGCAACGTCAATATCCTTGTGCGTGGTGTAAGTTCAATAACAGGAGGCAACCAGCCACTTTATGTAATTGATGGATTTCCCGTTAACATTAGTGAAGGGAGTTCGAATGCCCTAAGTATTGGGGGGAGCAACTATTCTTCGGCAAACATGGCAAACAGCACAACAGATCGGTTTAATCCATTATCTTCTATCAATCCGTCAGATATAGAATCTATAGAGATTCTTAAAGATGCCTCGGCAACAGCAATTTATGGTTCCCGAGGGGCAAATGGAGTGGTCATCATTACTACCAAAAGGGGCAGTATTGGGAAATCTCAATTTAATGTTGATGTATCGTATGGGATACAAAGTATTGCACACAAATTGGACATGATGAATTCGCAAGAGTATGCAGAATTTGTCTGCGAAGGACGTGACAATGCATGGGTTTATGCAGGAGGAAATGCTGATGACCCGAATGATGTTAGATCCCAATCAACAAAAGTAAGGGAAGGATTCCGTACCCCATCATCCATTACAACGAGTACCGACTGGCAGGATGTTATTTTCCGAGTAGCCCCGGTACAGAATTATCAACTTTCGGCAATCGGTGGAAACGAAAAATTAAAATATATGGTTTCCGGCGGATATTTTCATCAGGAAGGAATTGTTTTGACTTCCGATTATAAACGTTTCAATATTCGTTCCAACATAGATGCACAGGTTTTTCAAAATTTAAAAATTGGTTCAACAATCTCCGGCACGTATGGGTATGGGGTTTCCCCAAACACAGAGGGACATTATGGATCAGGAGGCATTATTATGATGGCATTGGCTGCCTCTCCTACAATTCCTGTTTACGATGAGAACGGGGATCCATATTTTGATGGAGATGATGTTACTGATGGGCTTGGTTGGCTGGTGAACCCTTTAACTGTTTTAAACAAAAAAAATTACTTAGATGAAAGAAACAAGGCAAATGTAATGGTCAACAATTACCTTGAGTATAGAATACTGGACGGTTTAACGTTTAAAACAACGATAGGTGTTAATTATGATGCAGGCACTATAAGACTTTGGAGATCATCAGCCGTGCCTAATTACGGCAGCCTTGATTACCCTTCGTCTGCCGGTGCAACAAAAACGGACAATATTGAATGGCTGAATGAAAACACATTGAACTATAAACGTATTTTTAAAGAAAAACATTCTTTTAATACATTGCTTGGTTTTACTTCACAAAAGAGTACCTATAACCGTCTTTCAGCAGGGGCAACCGACTTCCCTAACGATTATGTTAGTTACATTTCTGCAGGTACTGTAAATGCAGGCACTCAAATAAAATCACAGTGGGCTATGTTATCGATGATCGCTAGGCTTAACTATTCATATGACGAAAAATACCTCTTAACCGCAACGTTTCGTCGAGATGGAAGTTCAAGGTTTGGCTCCAACCATAAATGGGGTACTTTCCCATCTTTTTCGCTTGGGTATAATATATCCGAAGAACCTTTTATAAAGAAATTATCATACATAAGCAACCTAAAAGTGAGAGCCAGTTATGGGATATCGGGAAACAACCAAATTGGGAACTATTCAACAATTGGGCTGTTAAGCTCTGCTGATTATGTAGCCGGAGGCGATGTGCTGCCTGGCTTGAGGCCTGGCTCATTATCTAACGATGACCTGACATGGGAAAAATCGGAACAAACAGACATAGGTATAGACTTAGGGCTTTTTGAAAACAGGCTGTTCCTTACCGCCGACATATATAAAAATAAAAAAACAGACTTACTGCTTGCCGTTGAATTACCTGCTGCATCAGGATATTCAAGCTCTACCCAAAACGTAGGTGATATAGAAAACAAAGGGTTTGAACTGGCTATGGAAACGGTAAATATGAAAAACAAAAATTTTAACTGGAATAGCAACATTACTTTTAGTTCCAACAAAAACAAAGTGTTAAAATTGGCTACAGAGGGGGCAAGGATTAGCAACAGTTCATACCAGATAACGGAAGTTGGTTCTCCTATATCCAGTTTTTATATGCTAAATGCAATTGGTGTTTTTCAAAATGATGAAGAGGTTGCCAATAGTGCCATTCAGCATGCAAATGTACAGCCAGGAGACTTGAAATTTGAAGACTATAGTGGAGACGGAGAAGATATTACTTCTGCCGACAAAAAAATAGTGGGAAATCCTTGGCCTGATTATTCCTGGGGCTTCTGCAACAACATCTCATATAAAAATTTATCTTTAAGTGTTACCTTAAACGGTTCCCATGGAGCTTACAACTATTATTTAGGTGGTGTCATTACAACAAACAGTGCCGGTGTACAGAATCAATTGGGCAGTATCCATAGATGGCGTTCCGAAAGCGACCCGGGAGATGGAAGGACCCCTAGGGCTATCCGGAGCAATTATGCCTACTCAATGAACACTTCAAGCTATTACTTGTACGATGCTTCCTACGTACGTATTAAAAACATTAATCTTTCCTATACTTTTCCTCATAATTTAATCAACAGGATCTCATTAAATAATTTAACTGTGTATATGGATGTGGCCAATGTATATACATTTACCGATTATCCCGGATATGATCCAGATGGAAGCAGTACGGGGAATAGCATCACTAGTTCAGGAATCGATCAGGGGACATTTCCGTTAGCAAGAACGTACACATTTGGCGTAAAACTTTCATTCTAATATTCAATCAATTCATAAAAAAATGAAAAAAATAATTCTTATAATAATAGCAATCCTTGGGGGCTTAACCTCATGTGACGACTTTCTTAACCTGTCTCCGGAATATCAAAATAATGAAGATGATTATTATCAGTCGGAAGACGATTACGAGAACGCAGTTATAGGTATCTACAATACTCTGCAAAGCTTACATAATGTAACTATTTTATATATCACAGAGCTTACTACCGACAATACCACTCCCAGTTATCAGAATCCAACAAACGACCAATACGAGTGTGACGAGATGAACATCACTGCTTCTAACGGTTATATAAATAGTATCTGGACATCTTGCTTTACCGTAATTGCTTATTCAAATAATATCTTGGCACGGATTGATGACATCGACATGGACGGGATCAAACACGATCAATTTGAGGGCGAGGCATTATTTTTAAGGGCTTATTGTTATTTTTACCTAGTGCGTTTGTTTGGGCAGGTGCCGATTGTCGATGTGTCTTTCAGGAGTCCTGACGAGATTTATTCTTTTGACATGACACGCCAACCTGTTAACGATGTATACGAAATGATCGAAAAGGATCTTGTAGATGCGGCCAGTTTGCTAGACGGGATTGAACTTTCAAAAGGAAGGGCATCTAAGGGAGCAGCAAAAACGCTGCTGGGCAAAGTTTATCTTACAAAAGGAGAATACATCAGTGCTGCCACAAAATTAAAAGAAGTGATAGATATGGGAGTTTACTCTCTGGAAAATGAATATGGAAGCATGTTTGATGGCACAAATGAAGAGTCGGACGAATCTATTTTCGAGGTTGAATACCTTTCTGGGGACGTAGGGGAAGGAAATAGTTTTTCGTATTTTTTTACTCCATCTCTTTTTAATATGGCAATATTTCCTGATGACATGAGCGGTGCAGGAAGGATAACTCCAACCTCAGATCTATACAATACCTATGAAGAAGGGGATTTAAGGAAAAATGTGTCTGTAAATAACTCTTGTTTAATGACTGACGGAACATACGAGGAAACCATTTACGGGTTAAAATTTGTCGATTTCTCAACAAAACCATCCGATGGAGGCATAAACTTTACCGCCTTGCGTTATGCCGATGTCTTGCTGATGTATGGCGAAGCATTGAATGAGGACAACCAAACTTCCGTTGCCCTTCCTTATATAAATGAAGTTAGAGAGCGGGCTGGTTTAGAAAAATTAAAAAATTTATCAAAAGACGAGTTAACATTAGCTATAGAGAAAGAACGCAGAGTGGAATTTTTATATGAAGGGCATCGCTGGTTCGACCTTGTCAGGACAGGTAGGGCACAGGCTGTTTTAAATGCTTATTTTTCTAACGAAGGCTATAGTTTTACGGTTGAAGACTATGAGCTGCTAATGCCAATTCCTGATGACGAACTAGAAGTCAGCCCCGAGTTAGAACAAAATGATGGTTATTAATTAAAATAAAAAAGATCGAAGCAGTAAATATCTGCTTCGATCCAAAATATCAAAAGGAAGCCTTTTGTACTTTTCGTGATTCCCTATCCCGAAAAACTAAAATAATTTATAGATTCATAACCTAAACCGTTTAAAACCTATAGACCATGAACAAAAACTCAAACTACCTGATATTTTTAAGAAGTAAGGCGACTGCCTTTTTTGCCATGGCTTTCCTATTTGCAATATTCCTTTTTGCCTGCACGACAAAAGAAAAAGATGCAGTGGGCGATCTCCCGGACATTGCCCTCTCCGAAAGCGATTTCCGTACAGTCCCCGATCCTGCAAAACCATGGGTATATTATTGGTGGCTTAAGGGAAATGTCACCAAAGAACAGATTACCCGCGACCTTGAGGGGATGCATGAAAAAGGCATCGGAGGTTTCCTGCTTTTCGATTCGCGCAGGTATTGGGACTCTTTTGACGGCCATACCGGGCACATACCCGTACCACTGCAAATAAAGCATGGATTTATGAGCCAGGGCTGGCGCGAAATGGTAAAGCACGCCATGAAGGAAGCTGACCGCCTAGGTTTGAAAATGAGCATCAACCTTGCTGACACCGGAGGTTCGCTCCGGGGCCCATGGGACATGAAAGAAGACAGGCCCAAGCAACTTATTTGGACGGCAACAAACGTTTCCGGACCAACAAAATTCAGTGCCAAACTTGAAATCCCTCCCGATCGGGAATACTTTCATGACGTTGCATTGATGGCAGTCAAGATAAAACCAGGAGGAAAGCATGCTGAAAAAACGGCAAACCTGAACCAAGGATGGAAAACGGTTTCTGCACCTGGCGAAAACTCTCCTGTTGCTGGGGAAGTTATTAAACTCGAAAATAAAGTCAACAACGGCTCCCTCCGGTGGGATGTCCCAGAAGGTGAATGGAAAATCATAAGGTTCGGCTATCATATTATCGGAGAAGAAGGCAGCGTTGACATACTGGATCCGGAATCAGTAACAAAATATTTTAACCTGATGGGCGCTGAACTGCTTAAAGATGCCGATACTTTGGCAGGCGTTACGCTTACCCATTTTTACAATGTTAGCTGGGAAGGGGGGCAGCCCGACTGGACAGTAAACTTTGAGGATTATTTCAAAAAATATTCTGGCTACGACATCTATCGATATATGCCTGTTATGGCCGGCATGTCATTAGGTGACAAGCAAATAAACGAACGTTTTATGCGCGATTATTTAAGGTCTGTAAGCGACTGTTTCAAACACAATTGTTATGAGACCATTGGCAGCCTTTGTCATGCCCAAGGCGTGAAGTGGCATTCGGAAGACGGGGGGCCGTGGCCTCGCGAAGCCCCTATGTTCAGGGAAGCCGACCAGCTTACTTTTTGGGGCAGGAACGACATGCCACAGGGAGAATTTTGGTGTTCGGACATGACAGATCTGCACACAAAATCGAATATGCGCTATGCTGCCATGGCAGGGCATATTTACGGGCATCCGCTTGTTGCGGTAGAGGCTTTTACCCACATGGGGCTGCACTGGACAAAATATCCCGCATACCTGAAACCTTTTGCCGACGTAAACCTTATCGATGGGGCAAACTTCTTTATTTGGCATACTTTTACCTCCTCTCCCATAGAGATAGGCAAACCTGGATATGAATATTTTGCGGGGACGCACATAAACACAAATATCACATGGTGGGAACAGTCTGTCGGCATTTTCGCTTATCTTGGGCGTTGCCAGTATATGTTGCGCAAAGGGAAATCAGTTGCAGATGTTTGCTGCTATGTAAGCGACAAAAATTACGTTAGGTGGGGGCGCGGTGAAAAATGGAATGCCAATTCCCGGTTGACACTCCCCAAGGGCTATGCTTACGACCTGCTCAGTTCCGAGGTTTTATTAAACCGTTTGTCGGCAAAAAACGGCTGCCTTGTCCTTCCTGACGGGACTAAATACAAAATGTTGGTCGTTGACTTGGAAGAACCGGTTGTCCCTGTCGCGGTTTTGCGGAGAATGAAAGAATTGGCAAACGAAGGAGCCACTGTTGTTTTGGGAGAAACGAAACCTTTATGTTCAGCCAATATTGCAAATTATAATGAAACAGATAAGGAAATCAGTGCCTTGGCAGATGAACTTTGGGGCAAAAACAATGGACAGGCAATAGGGAAAGGTAAAATATTTACCGCCACAAGCATGCCGGAGGTACTTGAGGCAAACAACATCCTCCCTGATTTTGAAGGGCCGTTTGAGTATATTCACCGCTCTGGTGGAAATTCTGATATTTATTTTGTTTCGGGCGAAGGGAAAGCTGAATGTACGTTCCGGGCCAAAGGGAAAAAACCGGAAATATGGGATCCTGTAAGTGGCAATACAACAGATGCATTAAGCTACAAACCGACAGGTGACGGAAGGACAAGCCTGTCACTCGAACTTCCCCAAAATGGTTCTGCATTTATTGTTTTCAGGGAAAAAGCAGAAAAGGGGCATTTTGTCTCTATTGATGGGCCGGGGCTACCGGTATCGGGCGAAGAAGGAGGCACATCAAATTTTGTGTTTTGGAAAGACGGCGATTATACCTTTAAGAAAACAAACGGCAAAGCAAAAATGGTTTCAATTGATGTCGCCCCTGCGCTGGAAATCGGAGGGAAATGGGACGTGACATTTGTCCCTGCAACAGGAGCCAAGGCATTTGATGCCACTTTTGACAACCTGGCTCTATGGAACGAGGACCCAGATGATGCGATAAAATATTTTTCAGGTACGGCAACTTATACAAATTATTTTACCTTAAACCCGGGACAGTCGCAAAGCCCTGCCCGTTTGAACCTGGGCGAAGTACACGATGTTGCAGGAGTGTGGGTGAATGGCAAAAACATGGGGATTGTTTGGACAACTCCTTGGTCGGTTGATTTGACAGGCGTTTTAAAAGAAGGCAAGAACGAACTGAAAATTGAAGTTACCAACTGCTGGGCAAACCGTATGATTGGGGATGCCGGGCTGCCGGAAAGCCAATGGACCACCAAGACCAATGTCCGCCGTGTCCCCGACCGTTCAAAATATAAAAGAGGCCACCAGGCTTTTGCAGCAAGCGATGAATTGATGCCATCGGGATTGGCAGGCCCGGTGGATATTGAATTCGGGGAAATATCGAATGTGGGGTTGTAAATTTTGGGATATGAGATATGTTTTGTTGTTATGTCCTTTTTTTTGCATATCAAGTACTTGCATTGCCCAAATAAAGCCTGCCCGCATATTTTCTGACAATATGGTGCTTCAGAGGGGAATTGAAACCCCAATATGGGGAACGGCCGAGCCTGGTAAAATAATAACTGTTTCATTCAGAGGGGAAACTGCTGCCTGCAAGAGTGATTCAAATGGGAAATGGAAAGTCGTTCTTCGTAAATGTAAGGAGGGAGGGCCTTTCAACCTGGAAATAAGCAATGGCGTTGACAACGTGTTTTTTAAAAACGTGATGGTAGGTGATGTGTGGTTTGCTTCTGGTCAGTCAAATATGGAACACCCGATCCGGGGTTGGGAACAAATACCTCACTCCGGCGTCGATTGTTTCAACGAAGAAATCCCAGACAGTAATTATCCTGAAATAAGATTGTTTTCAGTAGTTAAATATCCTTCTCCGGTTGTGCAAAGCGATCTTTCTGATGGGAGGTGGGAGACAGCCAACCCAGAATCAGTTGCCAAATTTTCATCGATAGCTTGGTTTTTTGCAAAGGGCCTATATGAAAAATTAAATGTGCCGATAGGGATTATCAATAGTTCATGGGGAGGGACACCTATAAAAACATGGATGAGCCGGGATATGTTGGGGAATTTTAAAGATTCGCTAAAATTAGCGGATATCCCAGAACATTTTAATCCTAAAGAATGGGACGGGGCCGTTTCCAAATCTATTGAAAAAAATCACGAAAGGCGCATGAAAATTAGTTATCCGCCCGATAGCTTGCCTGCAATCTTTTCTAATCCGGGCTTCAGCGATCATTCATGGCAACAGGTCAATTTGCTGGAAGAGGAAGCTCATTTTAGCAATGTCGTATGGTTGCGAAAAAGCATAGATGTCCCTGAACAGGAAAAAAACAAACCTTTGTCCCTTTCGTTAGGGTTCCTGAACAGACAAAGCAATATTTATTGGAATGGGGAAGAGTTGGGGTATTGCCAATATCCCAAACCGGTGAAATTTGAAATCCCCGGGAATCAGTCCCAAGCCGGGGAAAATATAATCACAGTCCGTATCGCACAGCCTTGGGGAAATGCACAGGCTTTAGGCGGGGTTAGTCAATTTTATCTCTCAACACCCGATAGTTCGTTCCTTGTATCGCTTGCCGGCAACTGGCGTTCAAACGATATGTTGGAAACTGTACCCCCTGTTGCAAAAAATTACCAAAACAATCCGGCATTCCTTTTTAATGGTATGGTCGCCCCTGTTATCCCTTATGGGATTAAAGGGTTTATCTGGTATCAGGGCGAATCCGACACAGGCAGGCCTGCTCTTTACGAAAAAATGTTCAGGCAGCTAATAATTAATTGGCGAGAACGTTGGCAAATGGGCAACTTGCCATTTTTATATTTTCAAATATCAAAAACAAATCTCTCTCACCAGGCAACAAAAACAGATTCATGGACGCTTTTGCGCATCGCACAGCAAAAAGCTTTGGGGCTGCCCAATACAGGTATGGTGGTTACTAGCGATATCGGCGATCCTTTCGACATCCACCCAAAAAACAAAAAACAATTTGCCGAAAGGATGGTGTTAAAAGCAGAAGAAATTGTTTACAACAAAGCAAACTGATATTTGAAGGTGTATTTAACCGCAAAAGGTCATGCCCCTACTCCCAAAAACCATTTTTTTTAGTAACTTATGGGTAAAACATTGCACCTGGGGCAAGAATTATCCAATCCTTAAGTTACTTTAAGGGAAAAGTATTTATGCCGGACAATATCCTGTCCCAGTAATATTTTTACGAAAAATGAGAAGATGAAACTACACAGGGCAACTATTTTTCTTTTGTTGTTTTTCTTTTTCCTGAAAAAAGAAAATACCTTGGGGCAATCAATAAAAGAGGCCTCTATATATAAAATAAACCGTAAGGTTGAAGCGCCACTGACGCTAGGTTTGTTCGGAGCTTCAATGTTGGGTTTTGAATACTTAAGGGACAAGCCCAAACTGGGATATGAAGAGGTTGTTCAATTAAATGCCAGCGACATCTGGTGGTTCGACAGGCCAGCAACAAAACAAAATGTATCTTTTCGGCACCGGGCCCACGATATTTCAGATTTTTGCCTAAACAGTTCGGTAATTATACCGGGGTTGCTTGCACTTGACAACAATATCAGGAAGGATTGGCTCGATCTTCTGATCTTGTATGGGGAATCGCATGCAATCAACACTGATTTTTACTTGCTGAACGCAAGCTTGATTTTACGTACGCGCCCGTTCAACTATAACCCCGATGTACCCGTAGAAGACAAACTGGTACAGGAAACCAGGAACTCGTTTTTTAGCGGGCATGTGTCAACAGCAGCAACCGCTTCCTTTTTTATGGCAAAAGTGTATTCCGACTATCATCCCGGGTTGGGAAATAAAAAATACTGGTTGTTTGCAGCCGCAGTAATACCCCCGTCGCTGGTTGGTTATTACCGTTTTAAAGCAATGAAGCACTTCCCCACAGATATTTTAACGGGGATGGTCATTGGAGCAACTGCCGGGATATTGATCCCCGAACTACACCGGGCAAAACATAACGGCAACAATTTATCTTTAATCCCTTTTTCAGGCGAATTAAGCGGGATAAAAATAAGCTACCGGTTTTGATACGGCAAAAAAGTTACAGTTTAACAATACACTCCATCGTATTTTTATAGGAAATTGAGATGAATTATTTTATTGAAAAGACCGCAATGAATTGCATTTCCCTCCTTGCAATAGTGCGGTTAAACTTATACTTTTGCCCCTCTAAAAAAACAACATATGCAACCTGATTTCAACCAGCTTAAAAAACAACTCGAAGGCGACCTATATACCGGCAATGTACAACGTGTACTTTATTCTACCGATGCATCCCAATACAAAGAAATGCCTTTGGCGGTCACGCGCCCAAAAACAAAAGAGGACATAAAAAAAATCATCGCTTTTGCCCGAGAAAACAATACATCGGTCATCCCTCGCGGGGCAGGCACTTCGCTGGCGGGGCAGGTAGTGGGGCCTGGCATAGTGGTTGACATTTCACGGTACATGAACAAAATTTTGGAGTTCAACGAAGCGGAAAGATATATAATCGTAGAGCCGGGCGTGGTATTGGCAGAACTTAACCTTTTCCTGGCAAAACACGGACTGCAGTTCGGGCCGGAAACATCGACCGCAAACCGCTGCGTTATAGGCGGGATGCTTGGCAACAACTCCTGCGGGCTGCATTCGCTGGTTTACGGCAGCGTGAGGGAACACATACTCGAAGTAGATGCAATACTTTCCGATGGTTCGGAAACAACGTTCAAGCCTTTAACAAAAGAAGGATTTCAAAATAAATTGAATGGGAACCCAAATAAACTGGAAAAGGCCATTTATGAAAACATTAACGAAATCCTTTCCAATACCGATAACCAAAAAGAAATAAGGGAAAATTTCCCGGATCCAAAACTTTCGCGCAGGAACATGGGCTATGCCATTGACGATTTGCTCAACTCGGAAATATACACCGAAGGCGGCGGGGCGTTTAACTTCTGCAAATTGCTGGCAGGCTCTGAGGGTACGCTGGCTTTCTCTACCCGAATAAAATTAAACGTGATCCCCCTGCCTCCAAAACATAAAGGCTTGGTATGCGCCCATTTTGAAACATTGGAAGAATCGCTCCAAGGAAACCTTATCGCACTTAAGCACAAGCCCAATGCCGTTGAACTTATGGACGATACCGTGATGCAGGCTGCCAAAGAAAACATAGAACAACGAAAAAACCGGTTCTTTATAAAAGGCGACCCCGGCGCACTGTTAATGATAGAGTTTGCTTTTGAAACAGAAAAAGAACTAGTCGAAAAAGCGGCAGCATTGGAAAAAGATTTTCGCGATGCCGGGCTGGGTCACCATTTCCCGCTTGTTACCGGTGCAGCCAAAATAAAACAGGTATGGGCGTTGCGCACTGCGGGGCTTGGGTTGTTGGCCAACATACCAGGCGACCGAAAAGGCGTGCCCGGGATCGAAGACACCGCAGTTGCACCTGAATACCTGCCCGGTTATGTGGCAGACATAAAACAGGTATTGGGGAAATTGGGGCTTTCAAGCGTATATTATGCGCACATCGCCACCGGCGAAATACACTTCCGCCCTTTGATAAATTTCAAGGACAAAGGCGACGTAAAACTTTTCGACACCTTAATGAACGAAGTGGCGGCGCTGGTGAAAAAATACAGGGGATCGATGAGCGGCGAGCATGGCGATGGGCGGGCGCGCGGCAAGTTTATACCTTTTATGCTGGGCGAAAAAAGCTACCAATTTGTAAAACAGGTGAAAAAAGCCTGGGACCCCGACAATGTTTTCAACCCCGGCAAAATTGTCGATACGCCTCCCATCACCGAAAACCTTAGGGTGATACCAGGAAAAGCAACCCCGGAATACGATACCCATTTCGATTTTTCGGGCCAGGCCGGTTATTTCCGAGGGATAGAAAAATGCAACGGGACTGCCGATTGCCGTAAAAGCGAAATAATTGGCGGGACCATGTGCCCCACCTTTATGGCAACCCGCGACGAAGACAAATCGACACGGGGAAGGGCAAATATTTTACGTGAATTTTTGTACAACAACGAAAAAGAAAAAGTTTTTGACCATAAAGAAATTTATGACATACTGGACTTGTGCATTTCCTGCAAAGCTTGCAAAAGCGAATGCCCGTCGAATGTTGACATGGCCAAGCTGAAAGCCGAATTCATGCAACATTATTACGACATTCATGGCGTTCCGCTCCGTTCAAAATTAATAGCTTACCTCCCTCGGCTTTATAAACTGGCAATCGTGTTCCGGCCAATTTCAAACTTTATGACAAACACAACTCTTTTTAAAAAGGCCGTTGGTTTTGCCACGGAAAGGAGCGTGCCACATTTGTCAAAAATACCGTTGAGCCGCTGGATAAAGAAAGGGATGCCTACAAGCGGGACAAAAAACAAAGGTACTGTTTACCTGTTTAACGATGAATTTACCAATTATAACGAAAGCGACATAGGCATAAAAGCCATTTTATTGCTCACGAAGCTGGGCTACGAGGTAAAAATCCCCATACACAAAGAAAGTGGGAGGACTTTCCTTTCAAAAGGGTTGGTAAAAACATCTAAAAAAATAGCAAACGAAAATGTTTCGCTGTTAAAAGACATTATTTCGGGAAACACCCCGCTGGTAGGGATTGAGCCATCGGCAATATTGGCTTTTCGCGACGAATACCCCGAACTTGTTGACAGCGGGTTAAAGGGAGCAGCGCAACAACTGGGCAGGGATGCCTTGCTTTTTGAGGAGTTCTTCGAAAAAGAAATCGAAAAAGGGAACATCCTGGCATCTGACTTTACCGATGGAGAAAAACACATATTGCTCCACGGCCATTGCCAGCAGAAAGCTGTTGCCAGCACCCAACCGACAAAAACAATGCTTTCGTTGCCATTAAATTATACAGTATCGGAAATACCATCGGGCTGTTGCGGGATGGCAGGTTCTTTTGGCTACGAGAAAGAACACTACGCACTTTCGCAAAAAATAGGGGAAATGGTTTTGTTCCCCGCAGTCAGGGGCGCAGATCCCAAAACGGTCATTTCAGCACCAGGGACATCGTGCCGCCACCAAATAAAAGACGGCACGGGGAAAACGGCACAACACCCTGTAGAGATTATGTATGAAGCACTAAAGTGATAAATATTTGGATTAACTAAAAAACACCTCGCAACGGTTTTTCGCAGATTCGTATATCCCACAGATGATTTCAACGGATTTCCGTGCTTCCTTTGCATCAACTTCAAAGGGCCTATTTTGTGCTACAGATTCAATAAACGCTGCGATGTTCCTTGCATGAGGCTCAAAAGGGATGGCCATTGGATCTGACACCCCTCCCCCACCTTCTATGTCCCCATACTTTTTTATGATTTCTTTGTCCCCTTCAAGAGGCTCGGCAAATTGCCAGGTTTTCAGGCTGTTTTCTTCCATAATAGCTGTGCCTTTTGTACCTGTTATTTCCAATCGCCTGAATTGCCCTGGGAAAGAAGCTGTTGTGCCATAAACCATGCCAAGTGCATTATTCCTGAACTTCAGTATAGATACTGAGCTGTCTTCCACTTCAATCTGCGGATGGCCGAGCGTGGCAGTATATGCACACAAAGAAGCCACCGGCCCCATAATATACTGAAGCATATCTACCATATGTATAGACTGGTTCATTAAAGCGCCACCGCCATCAAGAGACCACGTCCCACGCCAACTGCTCTGGTAATATTCATCGCTGCGCCACCATGGGACATACACCGATGCATTGGTAATGACACCAAACCTCCCTGCATCCACAGCATTTTTCAACGCCCTCACCGCATCGTTAAAACGGTAATTAAAAATACCTCCCAGCCTCGTGCCATGCCTTTCATGTGCCTCAATCATTTTATCTATCCGCCCAAGGTTAATTTCGAGGGGCTTTTCGCATAATACGTGCTTCCCGTGATATGCCGCTTCAACAACCGGTTCCATATGTGCCCCGCTTGGGCTTGCAACCAAAACTATATCAATATCAGGTGACTGGAACATCTCTGTTGCATCCCGAAATGCCTTACACGAATATCTTGTTGTTAATGCTTTTACCTTTTCCTGATTTGTGCCACAAATACCAATCAGCTCCGCATTGCCAAGGCTTTCAACAGCTTTGGCATGAAAATCGGCAATATTGCCTGCACCGATTATCCCAAAATTCCAAATTCTCATATTTCTTTGTTTATTTAACATATACACAGTTGTTGATGGCCGCCATGCCCCTTCTATACGGGCATTCGTATGGTTGCCATGTAGCGAAAATAAGCAATGTTGACAATTGTCCCAATTTTTTTGCTTTTATATGTTTAATCAACGGTATTTTTATTCAGCCCAAGCCATAACCATTGAAAATCAAGGGGGGCATCTTTTATAGGTACTACTTCCAGGATAATGTCGTAAAAGCCTTCTTTCCCGAATTTTACCTCTCCCAGGCGATGAGAATCGAAGCAGTCGATATGCCAGTTTGAATTAGGCTCGCCAACATACTTTCCGGTAGGGACCAGCTGCTTAGACAAAACATCCCCGGCAACCTTAAGCGTGATCTTGCCATTTCCTTCCTTCCCTTGATAATTATAGGACACATCAAAGTTTACTGTTTGTGGTTTATCTATAAAAACCCGCCATTGGAAACTGCTTTTGTTTGATATTTTAACATGAGGGGGGACAGAGCCAAAGCGGCTGGCGGGTTCGATAAGCGTGTCGCCATCCATCCCCGAAGCATTTGTAGGGGTAAGGGAATAGCCTGAATAAACCGATTGGGCAACCAGCCCAGCCTCTATCTCCGGATATTTTTCATACTCAAGAACAATTACCGAGACATACGGATCGGGCTGTACAGGGGGCAGGCAAATTTCGGTTACGGCCTGTTTTTTTGATAAGGGGACAGCCTGTTTTTGTTTGTCGGCAAGCAAGTATGCTTTTATTGGCGTATCTTTGATCCCCGTAACCATTAGCTTTTTATTTAAAGGCCAGTTAAAAACATGCAGATAAAGTTTTACTTTCCCCGAGTTCTCGGTTTTACATGTTATTTTCCCCCAGTCGTGCTGGTTTTTGCGGAGGCAGAAAGCCCGGCTTCCATAAACCGATTCTCCGTTGACTGAAAGCCATTTGCCCATTTCGCGAAGCCGGCTTGCTATCTCATAAGGGACATCGCCATTGGCGCGCGGCCCTATATTGAGCATGAAATTCCCATTTAAGCTCACATTGTTAATTAACGAATGCAACAGGGATGTTGTAGACTTCCATTGTTCTTCGTAGGCACAAAAGCCCCATGAATGGGCTACTGTCCCCGATGTTTGCCATGGATAATCTTTCTTTTTGCCCCCCAGTTCATTGTCCCCGAGCGTCTGGAAATCAATGTCAGGATCTTCCTCTATTGAAAGCCCAAGCCTTGAGTTCACCAAACAATTTGGCTGTAGTTCGCGTATTAGGCTTTTCAATTGCAATAGTTGTTTTTTTGTGACAACGGTTTGTGAATGGTGTACCCACATATCGAACCAGATCAGGCCAACGTCACCATAATTTGTGAGCAGTTCCCTTATTTGTGGTATTACTTTTCCCTGCCAGTACCTGTCGTATTCTTCATTTGTGATACCATATATTTCTTTTGAATGGCTCCACCCATCTGGGTGTTCCCAGTCTACCCAATGTGAATAGTAAAGCCCCATCTTAAGCCCGTGTTTATTGCATGCCGCAGCAAGCTCTTTGATGATGTCCCGTTTGGGATTGGTATACCCTGCGACATCATAACCGCTAACTTTACTGTCCCAGAGTGCGAACCCATCATGGTGCTTTGCTGTGATCGTAACATATTTCATCCCTGCTTCTTTTGCAAGCAGAACCCATTCTTCCGGATCAATCCCGTCCCAATCAAAGCGGTTTAGCAGGGTAACATATTCGTCACGGGAAATCCGGTTCCGGTAATAAACCCATTCAGCATAATTATTGTCATAGCGGAGCTTCTCGCCTTTCCAGATCCCTTCTGCCCCGCTATATACGCCCCAGTGGACAAACATACCAAAACGAGCATCTGTAAACCATCTTGCCCGCTCATTTGTTTGTTCCTGGGCAAATACAGGAAGGCTTAAAACTATAATTATAATAATGTACCCTGTTCTAACCATATTTTCAAATAATAAAGATTTTTTGCGCCTTGCCACCAACAAAATAGACTGTATAAATTTTGTTAAAATACCCCAAATTGGTATTGATTCCAAGTTTTTTTTGAGGTTATATCAATATTAAAAACAACTCACTGTATATCAATCAATTACACACAGCATCCGACAAAGGGCAATAGGATAAGTACATCAGGGGTGCCGGTTTGTTGTCTTTTTGTTAAAAAAGCATAAAACATGCCAGCGTTAGGTGCATCGGACAACCAACATGCCTATATTTAGACTAAATACAAATAGGGAGGGTAAATACAAAAAACGGTATATTATGGAAAAAGGATTGGTACTTACGGCAACAGCCCTAGCATTTTTTATTATCTGCCCCCGCATGGCAGGTATGGTACACCTGGTTTGCAAATATTCTGAACTGCCGCTGATGAAAACAGCATTGTTGGGGTCGGTAATTGCTATCCCGCTGATATTGTTAATGGTTTGGGTGTTTTCAAAATTTGGTGTTGCCGGGGCTTTGGCTTTCTGTGTATTAACCGATTTCGCAAGTGCCTTTATGCTAAAAGGTATCAGCCTGAAGGCAAGTGTCGAAACTCTAATTATTGCGTTGTTTGTGTTTGTTGCAGTCAAGGTAGCCCCGTTAATTTCAAACATTATTGTAAAATAATTTTCAGAGGTAAACTAATCAATATGGCACACGGACATAAACATACCCAAAGCCATCACCATCATCATGGGGTAGACTTGCAAGGGCAAAGGCTGTTGTGGGCAACTTTGCTGAATTTGGCTATAACCATTGTACAGATAATTGGAGGTTTGGTCTCAAACAGTTTATCGTTATTGTCAGACGCATTACATAACTTAGGAGACTCATCGGCCATATTTATTGCGTTCCTGGCAGGGAAAAAAAGCAAACAAAAACCCGACATGCGCCAAACCTTTGGCTATAAACGGGTGGAAATACTGGCAGCTTTTTTCAATGCTATTGTACTGATAGCCATATGTATTTTCTTGTTTTACGAAGCGTATCAACGCTTTTTGCACCCTGAGGCTATCAAAGGAAAACTGATGCTTATATATGCAACTTTCGGGCTGTTGGCCAACCTGGCTTCTGTAATTATTTTGAGCAAGGACAAATCGCATAACCTGAACGTAAAAGCTGCTTACATGCACTTGTTGGGCGATACCCTCTCGTCTGTTGCCGTAATTGCCGGAGGTGCAGCAATCTGGATTTGGGGCATATTATGGGCCGACCCGCTTATCACTGTGTTAGTAGGTATTTATATTATTTGGCATACTTGGGGAATTGTAAAAGAAACCGCTGACATACTGATGCAGGCTGTCCCGCACGGGATTAATCTCGAAGAAATAAAGAAAAAGGTGGAAGCACAGGAGGAGATCGACAATATCCACCATATCCATGTTTGGAAACTCAACGATTCGCAAATACACCTTGAAGCCCATTTAAACATGCGGAACAATATCGACATGGTCAAGATGACCGAAGTAAGGGAACAAATAGAAGGACTTCTGCGCAAGCAGTTTGGTATCGGGCATGTTACATTGCAAACAGGTTATGATTGTTGCAAAGGGGACAAGCAACTTATATACAACCACCCTTAAAGCACAAGTAGGTGGTGTTTGGGCGTAGGCTATCGATGCCCTAACCACGGTATTGCCCTCCCCCATGCTTGTTGCAATAGTTGGAAACCCATACAGGGAAGCCGCTTTTTCATGAAATGGGGGGACGGGATTTTAACGGGACTTTAATTGTGCACAAAACGGTGGAGATGTTTTTTGATAATTAAACATCTAATAGTATGTTTACAGATTTAAATTTAGAAATTATGGATTACAGAATTGAAAAGGATACCATTGGAGAGGTTAAAGTCCCCGCAGAAAAATACTGGGGGGCGCAGACACAACGTTCGATCGAAAATTTCCCAATTGGGCCATCGGCATCAATGCCAAAAGAAATCATACATGCGTTTGGTTACCTGAAGAAAGCTGCGGCAATCACCAATGCCGGATTGGGTGTTTTGCCTCAGGAAAAAGCTTCGCTTATTGAAAAAGCCTGTGACGAAGTTATCTCGGGGGAATTAGACGATCAATTCCCGTTGGTAGTATGGCAAACCGGTTCGGGGACTCAATCGAATATGAACTGTAACGAAGTTGTGGCAAACCGCTGCCAAGTGCTTGCAGGGAACAAATTAGGCGAAGGGGGACGTGTCATCCATCCCAACGACGATGTCAACAAATCGCAATCGTCAAACGACACATTCCCTACTGCCATGCACATTGCAGCATATAAAAAATTGGTCGAATATACCATCCCAAAAATTGAATTGCTGAAAGATACGCTTAAAGAGAAATCGGAGGCGATGAAGGATGTGGTAAAGATAGGGCGCACGCACTGGATGGACGCAACACCGCTAACACTTCAGCAAGAATTTTCGGGATATGTGTCACAGATAGGACATGGCTTAAAGGCTTTAAAAAACACGCTCCCGCATATGGCAGAATTAGCATTAGGGGGGACGGCTGTTGGCACCGGGTTGAACACACCAAAGGGCTATACCGAGAAAGTTGCCGAAAATATTGCGGCTTTAACCGGATTGCCTTTCGTGTCGGCCGAAAACAAATTTGAAGCATTGGCTGCCCACGATGCAATTGTTGAATCGCACGGGGCATTGAAACAACTGGCAGTAAGCCTTATGAAAATAGCCAACGATATCCGCTTGATGGCCTCAGGGCCACGTTCAGGTATCGGGGAAATTATTATTCCTGCCAACGAACCGGGGTCTTCAATTATGCCGGGGAAAGTCAACCCTACACAGGTAGAGGCTTTGACAATGGTTTGTGCCCAGGTAATG
>CAXXRZ010000005.1:0-221723 GCA_963668205.2 uncultured Draconibacterium sp.
AACAGGGAGTAGCCATGCTTTCGAGTGTGCTGCGTTCGCCAATAGCTATCGAAATTAATATTTCAATCATGAGAGCTTTCGTATCGATGAGAGAAATGGCACTTGGTTATGATGAGCTGTTAAAGAGAATTGAACAGTTAGAAATAAGTACTAATGCTCAATTTTCCGAAATCTACCAGGCTTTAACAGAACTAATGAAAAAGCCAGAAAAGGTTGATCGAAATCCGATTGGGTACAAATCTGTTCGAAAGTAAACAGCGAGAGGCATTTGATAAAGAATAGTTCTTGGTTAGCTTCCTTTTATCAAATGCCCCAATCCCGGATCGTTTTTAATTCTTTCCAATTCATCCAAGACAATCTGCGCCGTTTCACTTTTAATGCGGGAATAATTAAAATTAATTTCTTGTTGAAGCTGGTTATTGCCGTCCTTATCGGTAAAGTTTGTAATAACCGGGATAGGTTTATAATTTTTTGTTTCTCTGGCTACTTTCTCGTTGTCAACTACAATTTCTGCATGGAAAATCTTTTGCTGAATACGTTCGTCAAAGTTATCCGAAACGGCACCCACAAAAGTTCCTTGTGTAAGGTTACTGATTTTTGAAGCAGGAATTAAGGTATCCATTTGCGTATTTATGGAAGTGGATTTATCCTGTCGGTTAATGGTCATCGACTGGCGTTTTTGAAGTACTTTACCAAATCGTTCCGACAAGGTCTTGGCAGTTTCACCAACCACCTGTCCACTAAAGATATTTCCTACGGTGTTCATCACCACTTTAGCTTCCTTGTCGCCATAATCCCGGTTTAGCTGCGAAAAATCCTGAAATCCCAAACATACCGCAACTTTATTGCTTCTTGCTGTAGCAATCAAGTTATCCAATCCACGAAAATATATAGTCGGTAGCTCATCAATAATTACTGAGCTTTTTAACTGTCCCTTTTTATTGATGAGTTTTACGATACGGGAATTATATAATCCCAGTGCTGCAGAGTAAATGTTCTGGCGGTCGGGATTATTACCAACACAAAGAATCTTCGGTTCTTTTGGATTATTAATATCTAAAGTAAAATCGTTACCGGACATCACCCAGTACAGTTGAGGGGATATCATTCTTGATAGTGGAATTTTGGCACTGGCAATCTGCCCCTGTAACTGGTCTTGCGCACCACCTTCCCAGGCATCCATAAAAGGAGATAGGTAATTTTCCAATTCAGGATAAGAAGTTAGAATAGTAAAAATGTCGGCATACTTTTTATTCAAAAATTCCACTGCGTGGGGGAAGGTGCAATATTTCCCGTTTTTATAAATCTTCAGATACCAAATGATAGCAGCCAAAAGGATAATTGGCGATTCAACAAAGAAATCCCCTTGTTTCTGTATCCAGGTTTTATTCAGGTTAAGCATTATTGTGTAAGCTGATTCATAAGCATCCGCAATATCAGTCATAAATTCCGGAGCAATTGGATTGCAGCGGTGACTACGTTCCGGGTCATCAAAATTTATTACATAAAATTTCGGAGGAATTTCGTATCTGTTAATGTTTTTCAATAGCGTATTGTAAGCAATTACGCTCAGGTCGTCGAACTTAAAATCATAAATGTACATGCTGAAACCCTTCTGAATCTGCTGCCGGATATAATTATTTACAATGGCATAAGATTTCCCACTACCAGGAGTACCCAAAACAATACTTGCCCGGAAAGGATTCACTACATTAATCCATCCATCGTAATTCGTTCCCTTATGTTTAAATCGTGTGGGGAGGTTTACAGAGTATTCATTCTCCATTAATTGCATTTCCTGCATGAATGATTCGTTTTCGTCGTTAAAAACATCCTGCATCAGGTTATTTTTTAACAAGCGACTCATCCATAATCCCGATTTCAAAAGCAGGATATATCCAATTGATAACGATAAAATGTAAAGAACACTTTTTGCTATTAACGAGGTTTGAAGCTTCAGTATAAAACCATTAACGAAATAGAAACCTAATCCGAATACGAGAACTATCGTAATCTTGGTCCAGGTCACTTTCTCTGTTTTTACACCTCGTATTCCCAGACAGGAAATAGCCAGCAAAACAAAACCTGCCAGCTTCGACCAGAATGGCATTGAAAAGATTCCGGTGTATTTCTGAAAATTCAGCAGAATTTTATCGATGATGCCAACTGTTGCATGAAACTCAACTAGGATCTCGTAACAAAACCAGTAAATATGAAATATTAAAATGAGGATACTCACTGCCCTGATTAGCTCAATTATTTTGGCAAGGGCTCTTACATCGTCTTCGTTTTGCATAGCTTAGCTTTTTCGTTTTTTTCTTTTCTTTCGTTTCATTCTTCTAATGAAAGCTTCCTCCTGGTAGTCTTCGCCAAGAGTCTCAATGCCGAACAATCCGGCCAGATTCTCGATGCTTGAGTCTTTGTTGTCAGGAAATTCTGAATGGCCCTGGTCTGCTGAATTGATTTGTTCATCTGTTTTGTTTTCTACGCCAAATCGTTCATTAAAAACATTGGCAGAATATTCTTTACCCAAACGTGAACCGTTGAACACAAACTTTTGCTTATGATCGATAAAGGTTGCTCCGTAAATTCGCCCGGAATCATTCTCCCGAAACAGCACCGAAATACCTTGTTTGAGTAATTGATCCTCGAAGTCTTTTCTATTCTCACTCTTATGAAATACTTTGGAAATAACTTCCTTTGGCCGCACTTTTAGCTTTTTATTTCTGATCTGTTCTTTTGATCTTTCAATTTGAGCAAGTAAAGCTTCATGCCCCGTATATTTGCCAAATTTTGATGACTTGATTGGATTCCCAAATACCTTACCTTTATTGTCCAGTGCCGCATAAACAATCCCATGAAAAGGTTTTCCGTTCTTTTCTCCTCTAACTTCAGTCGCTTGAACATTATAGAATGAGAGCAAGACCTTGTATTCCTTAAACGATTGAAAGTTCCATGTCCTCGATACAGGACGAACAACATTGGCAATTTGCTGTTTTAGATTTCCCTTTTCGAATTCAACCGGCTTTAAGTTATAAACTGCTTTCTTTTGTTTTTCATTAGCAGGTGTTAATCCAAAATTCTGCTCCAGCTCCCGACAAATACGCATGGATAGCCTGTGTTGAAAATTGTCCCGAATCATTTTTCCTGTCTCGTCAATTTTTACTGAAACAATATGCAAATGATGGCGGTGAATGTCTTCATGCTTGTAAACGATGTAGGGTTGATTTCCATAGCCCAGTTTTTCCATGTATTGTTCAGCCATATGAGAGAATTGTTCATCATTTAGCGTATCCTTTGGATCAGGATTTAACGAAATATGAATAACCGGGTTTTCGGTTCGTTTATTTGCACTCAAATACGGTTCAAAAGAATTCGTGCATAAACCAATTGAATACTTTCCATCAAAAGGTTCAACCATTTTGTTGACCATTAATACAGAAGCAGCATTCTTTTTTAGCTTATCGTGATTGTACGCCAATGCACTATAAATGGAACTTCCTGAACTTATTTTTGCAACCATCTCTCTTCAAATTCTTTGGTTAATTCCAGTATCTTTTGGTTTATCGCAACCAATTGAAAAGTTGCTTTTTGTAGTTGGACCAGAAAAGCCAGTGCCTTTTTCTCCGAAAAGTTGTTTTTTACTGCCTTGGCAACCTGGTTGTAATTCACGCCAATTGCCCTGAACTGCGAATAAAAGGAGGTCAGGCGCATATAATAATCCATCGATCCCTTATCGATTTTCACCACTTTAACGGACTTGTCAAAAATGCAGGCAGTAATAAAATGTGCTTTAACTTCCATTCCCGATGCTTCAAAAAGAGCAAGAAATCGTGCATTGTCAACATCATTTAAGCTAATTGCATAACGATGTATACACGGATCTTTTTTTGGTTTACGTCCCCCGTTGTGTCTATTTCCTTGTTTTTCTATTCCCATTTTATTGTATTTAAAGCATTAATCATTACCAGAATTCTTATGAAAAATCACACGACTTCGGAGTGATGATTTTCCCCATCGGGGCAAGTGGTTTCGGGTAACCCGAAACGTTTTGAGTTACTCAAAACACAACTTGCCGTGTGCCAGTGCACACCTTGTAGCGTTACCATAAAAGTTATTGGGCATAGCCGTTTTGTCAATCATGTTTTTACCCTTAAAAATTGTTGAAAACAAAGGTAAAATGGGCGTTTTGAATTCTAATTATAGCGAAATAAGCCAAATGCTGCCAGAGAAGGCCAAGTACTTCCAGCCCTTTAAAAAGCACGGTTTTAACAGCTTTTTATTTGTTCATTTGATCGGGAAAATAATGGATTATTTAATGGTTGGTGTAAACAGAGATATGTTAGGCGAAATAGATAAAATGAGAATGAAAGAAGTTGCAAACGAAATATTTAAAAACTGATTTTGGCAAAGAATAGAATAGTTAAGTAATGCAACAACGAAGAGCTTAAGGGGTCCAATATTTCAATGTTGAAACGTTGCAACAGTTCATTAATTAAACATTGCAACACAAACTCATTTACACAGCTCATTAATCAATTAATGATTCAGACATTATCCTATTCGATTGAATAACTATAGAAATAATTTACTCATCAAAAAAACAAAGGTCATGGAAAAAGAAACATTATTTATTGCATTCAGCACACAGAAAGGAGGTGTTGGGAAAACAGCTTTTACCGTTTTAATGTCGAGTTACCTGCACTATGTAAAAGGCCTGGAAATTGCAGTGGTGGATTGTGATTATCCGCAGCACAGTATTACTGAAATGCGCCAGCGCGATATGGAACAGGTGATGAAGGATAACTATTACAAACAACTGGCCTATAAACAATTTACCGCGCTGAAACGAAAAGCATACCAGGTTGAAAAAAGTATGCCCGAAGATGCCATTGATGTGGCGGAAAATCTGATCGACGGTGCTACGATTCAGCCCGATATAATATTTTTCGATCTCCCGGGAACTTTAAACAGCAGAGGTGTGGTAAAAACACTTGGGGGAATGGATTATATCTTTTCGCCGGTAAGTGCCGACCGTGTGGTAATGGAAAGTACGCTGAAATTTGCCACTATGCTGAACGAAAATCTGATTAGCGTTGGGAAGAGCGATATCAACGGTTTATACCTGATTTGGAATATGGTTGATGGTAGGGAGAAAAACGAACTCTATGATGTATATGAAAATGTAATTGGTGAGTTGGGCTTAAATATTCTGAAAACATTTGTACCTGATTCAAAACGTTTTCGCAGAGAACTGACTACCGGCCACAAGCCTGTATTTCGCTCAACTCTTTTCCCTGCTCACAACAGCCTTTTAAAAGGAAGTAACCTGATTGCACTGGCTGAAGAAATCCTAAAAACCATAAAACAATAAAAGACATGGCACGAAAAAAATATAACCCAGACGAAATAGATGAAGAATTTATCATCTCAACGATTCAGAATGAAAAACCTGAGGACGGAAAGACAAAGGAGAAAAAGCCCACAACAGTTGCAAAACGAAAACCGACAAATCAAGCTTATGATGAGCTTTTTCTCTCTGATTCCAAAACGAAGGCACGCTTTGGGAAGAATGTTCCTATCCGGCAAGAATATCACAAACGAATTCAGCAAATTATCCGAGTGATCGGTAAGGACGAGATTTCGATTTATACCTATATCGATAATGTGCTGACCCATCATTTTGACGAATTTCAGGCAGAAATTGTCAAACGGTACAACGAAAACAATGAAGGCATCTTTTAACTCAAACCGGAAGTTATGATTGAATTTATTGTAATAGTTGGGATAATCATTCTGCTACATATTTTCTTTAAGGATTGGAGGCGTTTTTCGGCTCCTGTTACCAATGAAAATAGAAAAGGCAATCCTTCAGATGAAAGTGGAATTATCGGAAGGAGCACCTTTGTTTTGAATATGGACAGAAAGAGTCAATCCCATTCAAAATCCACAGGTAAGCTGGATATCGAAGTTGCTCTGGATTATGATGATGTTGAGCTCGATGAAGAATTGGAGGAGCTTGGCATTGCCAACGGTTCGTCGGTTGATCTAACTTTTGAAGATATGATGGAGGTAGTTACCGAGGTTGAAAATGAGCAACCGGAAAAGCCATCCCAAACCGGGAAGTTGCTCTATGAAAATGAAAATACCGATTGGGTAGAGCAACTGGCAGCAACTTCCGAAAACTATCAAAAACGTATTTCCGGTTTAATTGATTTGCATTTGGGGAAGCTACGTCATAATGATGATCCTGTTTCTGGTAATGAGGTTGGGGGATTTGATATTGGGGAGTATGTAAACTAAATTATTTGAAAGCGCTATTTCTTTCTTTTGAAATAAAAATACCGGGTAGTTATAAGCAAATCCCCGGCATTTTAATATTCGCGTTTCTTTTGAAATTATTATTCTTTTGCTCTTTCTCCGGTTCCGGTAGCCATTCCGCCCATGACACTCACCGTAATCGCATCTTCATCCTTAATGGTTAAAGTCATATCGACCGCCCCCTGGCTGCCATTAAAATTTAATGTAACCGCCTTCTCCTTAACTGAAGTGCTGTTCACTTTGTACAATTCTTTCTCTTCTGCATCATTTATCGCCCCAACGATTTTATCCCCGTCCTGTTCAATCACAACCACCATTTCCTGATTTCCATACGAACTGCTTACGGTAACATTCCATTTCCCTTTGAAATAGTCGATACCTGTTTTGTCTTGCGCCTGTAATCCCAATGAAATAAGGACGATGAACATTCCTGTAAAAAACAATTTTGTAGTTTTCATGTGTAAAATTTTAAATTATTAATATGTAAAAATTATCGTTTCCGAAATAGCTTTACCGGGCCAACCAATCCGCCGGACATAACATTTGTTTCTTTCCCTGAAAAAATGCTATAACGCGGATTTCCATTAATTGCTTCACCAATTAATCCGTTTAGCTGTCCTGGTGTTATGATAATTTCTATCGTATTTTCACCCTTCTGAAGAAAGTCGGAGATATCGAAACTGTATGGTGCAAAAATGCGATTACCAAGTGATTGGTTGTTAATCACAACTTCAGCAGTAAAATATACCTTGCCTAAATCAATAAAATAGTTTTGTTTTTTATTCAAATCGTCAAGATGAAATGTTGCACTATAAGTGCCTTTTGCCGATGAATATTTAAGTTTTTCATGGCTAGTCCAGTTAAATAATTCAGTTTCTTTTAACGACAGAGAATCAACCGATAGATCCCATTTTTCAATTTGCAATACTTTCTCCGAATTGTAAACTGTGGGTTCTGAATGGGTGACTTTATTTTCGTCAACAGGATTTTGTGTGCTTGCAAATAAAATAACGCTACCCAGCGGTGGCAATACATATTCGGCATTCGTTAAGTCATTTACCTTGTTAATGATACCTGTTTCTGCATTCAGCCAGTATGCATATTTAAATTTTTCGTCAAGAGAGAGTCGTATCGGTTCCCAATTATTACTTTTATTCCATACGAATTGAATCCGGCTACCATCTTTCATTTCGCGCTGAATTTGGCGCGTAAAATTGTAGTCGTCGGTAAACTGTACAGGTTGCAGTAGCGTAACAATCCAGTTAGATATTTTGCTCAAATCGCAAATATGCAGGCTGTTTCCCTGCTGTATCGCTTCTGTAATTTGTTCCGTTGTGTTTTTGTCATTTACCTCCCAGTTTAAGAATGAAGGCTGCTTTGATGGCAAGTTCCCAAAGGCTAGCAGCTTTAAGCCGTCTTTCGCCAGTTGGTTTAACTTTTTGGCTGTTTCAAGATTTATCAGTGGTGTTTCAGCCAAAATAATTGCCTGGTAGCTGTTTCCTCTTATTATAATTTGCTTTTTCAAATCAAGCTGTGCCGCCTGTATTGAAGCATCATTAACCCATTCCCAGGTTATTCCATGTGCTTCCAACTGGTTAATAAAGGGGTATATTTTTTCGGCCCATATCTCAACTTCTGATTTTTCAGTAGAATTATTAGGCGGTAACGGAGGTTCTGCACCTTCCACAAATCCTTTTGTTAAAATCTCTTCCGGATTATCAGGCATTCCGGCATTTAAAAACGGATAGTAAATTAAAACATCGGTGTGTGGTTGACCAGAACGAAGCGCGTACTGAACGCGTGATATGTATTCATTAACTTCTTTCTGATATTCCCAAAAACGTGTTCCTTCACCTAAGTGCGCGCTAAAGTCGATAAAGGGGAAATAAAATGGATACCAGCCCAAAGGCGTAGTTTCCGGAGTAATGTACCGATACGGAACACCATGAAAAATAACCTGGTTTACCCCGGCAGCAAAAAGTTTATCAACCGCAATTTTCAGTTTTTGGGGAGTAGTCATATAACCACGACGCTGAAAAACCGCAGATTCGGCAGTAACCACAGGCCTGTTATACAGGTGAGCCCCCGAAGTCATTAATTTTAGATTTGACTCGGAACCAAGCATACTTTCTGTTTCGGGGATTGAAGCCAAACCGGCACTTTTTATATAATCCAGTCGCATTCCGTACGCTTGTGTACGATGTAACATTCCTCGTTTTTCGAACCAGTTGCTGCTTGCTTTTATAAAATTTATACCGAGTAACTCACTCAATGTTAGATCGTAGTCGTATTTAAGCCTCCAATCTTCGTCATTATAAGAAAAAGCCGGTGGATTATCCGGGTTTTTAAAATCGACATAATTGTATTTTTCCTGCATATTTGCAGGGAGCCAGGGGGTAATATCATAACCTCTGTTTGCTTTGAATGTTTGTAAAAAATCATCTGAAAAATGACGATCGACTGTAAATTCGTAGCTGTCGTTAAAAACCGCCCGTAAAGGATTTCCATAATATGCTTCAAAACCTGTTCTTGCTCCGAATAGGTACTCGTTATATTGAAAAACTTTTAACGAGTCGAATAGATTTACAATCGGGCCTTGCATGGGAGATGCAGTCATAGAACCATTGTTACTTTGTGGCCTGCTCCAAAATGCGATTATTTGCCAGTTTCCTTCGGGAGTTTCCCAAAATAAAGAGTCGTTTTTCACCCTATTGGTTAAAACACGCGTGGAATTTGAAACGAGTTTTATGGTTCCACCTGTCGATGTTTCACCGGTAGATTTTACTGCCAGAACGGCTTCCAGCCTTGATGGAACAGCGGTTTCGTTATCAATTCTGGGTAATGAGATGGCAATATTTTTGCCACCGGCAACAGGCAAAATTGAATGATACAAACTGATAAATCCGTCTTTTTGTGCAACAAAAGAGCCACCAACGGGCCAGCCACTTCCATTGTTCATGTCAACAATAATGTTTCGCCTTCGTGCTTCTTCCAACACACTTCTTACATTGCTGTAAAATTCCGGAGTATCCCAGCTCTGAACCTTGTTGCGTGTATCTTCATCCTTTAGTGGCACATTTATGGAAAAGGCTTGTATTTCAACACCGCCAAAAGCATGATCGGCAAAGACATTTATTTCTCTTTTTAACTCATCGGTATCGACATTATTTCCCGGCCACCACCATCGGGCAAACGGGCCAAATTCCTGAGAAGGGTTCTTAAAATCATTAATATTAAAATTGTATTCAGGGAACCATTTTTCATTACTTCCTTTTAGTGTTTGAGCTTGCGAAAATGAGTTCAGCTGGAATAAAATGAAAATGCAAAAAACAAAGGGTTTTGTGGATTTTATAAGTAACGACCTCATTGTATTTTTATAATTAATTTTTAATCAGCTCAAAACTCAGAAACTCAATAGCACCCTCTCCTTCATAAGTAAAGAATAAAGGATGTGTTCCTGATGTAATTCGTAATGGACTTTTAAATTCATTGATTGACGAATCAGACTTTATTTCTATTTCAGCCACTTCATTTCCGGCATAATCATCATGGACAATTAGTTTCCCTTCTGCAATTCCCCGAACACGGACAGAAATGTTATTGGCACCATCAAATTCAAAATATTTGAATCCGGCAGTAGAACCGTCTCTGAAATTGGCGATGTACTGAAAGGGCTTTTCCTCTCTATCCGGCCCATCCTGAGTGAAATATGGATGCATTTCCAGGTTTCCACTTCCTCCATGAAGTTTATCGTACCCCATGGTTCCGTTTTTTGTATAAAGGTTGCAGGCAATATGGGTGCTGTACTGTCCAAGCCCTTTTAATGGCTTACCATTCATTCCCAAAGAAGTTATTTCCACCTGGGGAATAGAACCATCAGGAAGTATTTTTATTTCCTCTATACATCCTTGCCTTGAAAAACTGTGCTGGTTGGTTTGTCGGTGATAGAATACATACCATTTCCCATTCACTTCAATTAACGATCCGTGAGTATTACCTATATAATTTCTTGCCGTTTCCTGACTCGTGATACCCGGTAATCCTATATCGGCATTGGAAACAATTGTACCTTTATAAATAAAGCCTTTATCGGGAGAATCGCTGATTGCATAACAAAGTTCATGACTTAAATTCGAAGAATATATCAGATAATACTTTCCGTTAATTTTCCTCACGGAACAAGCCTCAAAAAAACCATGTCCCTCAAAACTTGTTCCCGCTGCATTTCTTTCTCCTGGTATAAGAAATGTTGGATCAGTTTTAATGGTCTTCATATCCTGCTCAAGTTCAGTAACCATGGAATATCCAGTCTCACCCATTCCTGCCAGCGACATAATCGTTTTCATCAATCCGGTTATTGAGAAGCCGGTATATAAATATATTCTACCATCGTCGTCAATGAAAATACCTGGATCAAAAGTCGATTCATTCTCCTTGTTACCGAAAAGTCTACCGTCGGGATAACTAACATATCCTAAAAAAGTATACTTCCCGGCTGGAGTATCTGAAACAGCAATCCCGAGTTCATTTCTAACGGCAAGAGAGTAATACATGTAATATCGACCATCTGCTCCCTGTATTACATCAGGCGCATTCATCTCTGTGCTACCATCGGCATTTAGAGGATCCTGTGTCTTTTTGTATATAACACCTTCATATCGCCAGTTAATCGGATCATGAATACTGGCAGACCAGGTTACATAGTCATTCAGACAATATGTTTTGCCGTTGAACCTGTCCTGACTACCATAAATGTATATCCGATCTCCAAATAGACGAGGTTCGGCATCGGGAATGTACTCATAGGCTGGCAAGTAGGGATTAAACGCCTGCGTTGTGTCAAAGATGATTTTGGCTGAAGGATCAAGAGGCCGAATTTGCTTTTGCTCAATTTTGAACATCACCTGATTCATGTAAACTATAATTCCAATAAACACAAGTGCTATGAAACCTAAAAGTCCTCCAATTATCCAAACAATGCGTTTAATTATTTTTTTAGATTGCCCCATAATTCATTGCCTTATTTAACCACTATTCGTACTCTGTCAAGATTATAAATTTTGGTAAAAACTGTTTGAGTATCGCCTTCTCTTTGAGATGCAACCCGCAATACCGGAAAGTGTGTCCCTCTATTAGTAAAAGTACATTCTTGTGAAAACTGAACGCGTGAACCATCCATAGAAAGCTTTGCTTTCGATAAGTCTACCAGATCTTTATATTCTCCGGAACCATCAATGTCCCAGGCTGCATAAACCAGTTTCCCCTGATCTTTTGGAATTTCTACCAATGCATCTATTGTCACTGATTCTCCAGCTGAAATATCAGCGCGTTTTTTTCCATGAATGGTAACATTTACTACCGGTTGGATTCCTGCTCTTTCTTCTGCGGTTACAGGAACGATTACCTGCCCGTCGATAATTTTATAATTGGTTGTTTTAGCGGGTTCTATCCCTTTTTCCACCCAATTACTCAAATCAAGAAGTGCCTGTTGCAAAACACCAAGGTAACTAACAATAAAGCGAGGATCTCCGGGAACCGGAAAATCGCCATGGTTCGCATGGTCGGTGTACCAAAGCCGGAAATTATCATCGGTTTTAGTTCCTAATTTATTCTGAACCTGCTGACGATACCAATCGCCCTGCCAAGGTAAAGCTTCGGTGTCCCACAAATTTTCCAGGGCAATAACTTTCCCTTTAATACTTCCGTTTGGAACCACTCCTGAAGCACCCATGGCAAACATAGGGCCTAATACCATTGGTCGTTGCGGATAAATCGGATTCCCATCATCATCGCGAAACTGATTCCAGGTTGGATAACCTTCTTTGGGAACCTGGTGCCGATGGTAGGTTTGTGCTGCCAAAAAATTGGAATTATCCACCTGTATTTCATCGCCTTCTTTTAGATTTGCTAAAACAGCTGCATCAGCTACTCCAAAAATCACTTCATAATCGGTAATAGCTCTTACAGCAATGGTCTGTCCTGTAGCCTCACCGCTTTTAACTATCATATCACCGCCAAGAAACTGAATATCGGGCATTTTACTATTCAAACGTATGGCTACCGGAATTTCCTGTTCTTTCTGCTCCATATTTTTCCACGCCTGATCGGCAGTTCCGCGCGCCTGCCCCGGCATGGCATAAACCGGTAATCCAAGTTCCTGCCCTTGACTTAAAGTAATCGTTCGGGTAATTTTTGCAACATGCTGAATATGATCGTTGGCAAATGATTCGGGATGATTGTACCCGTAATAACCCGGCACGGTCCAAAAATCTTTAAAATAGCCAGGATCTGCCATTGCCACCCCAGGATAAAGAACACCAAAAGCATGAATTCCCATGGTTTTGTGGGCATACCACGAGGGAGGATAAAATCCCATTTGGGTAGCTTCTTTAAGCGCTGCTTTTTGTTCCTCGTTTAACCCTGCATACATATCGCCGCTACCACCAGGTTCAACCGCATCCAGAATTTTAGGAAATACATCTTTCAGAATTCGCATGGCATGCATACGAATAGTAAACATGTTGGGAATGGCCATTGGCGAACCGATCACATAAGGTACGGCTCCATCCCAAACACCTTCGTTGTTTTCGATAGCACCAATTGTACGGTAAGCGCCACCACTTCCTCCAAAAATATAACCGTAGGTGCGGTGTTCGCCAAACAGTCGGGCTGCTACAACTTTCGAGAATTGGGCACACGCAGCATTTGCTTTGTAGGCACCAATTAGTGGATCAATATCCGAACCATAAGTATAAGTTGCACCGCCTCCGTTTGTTTCAATAAAATAAGCACCATGGGTAACCGAAAAACCAATCTTATCCGCTTCTCCTTCGGCACCCTGCGAAAGATTTTCGCTATCGGGGACTGGCGTTACATATTGAAAAAAGTGGCCTTTGTATTGGTCTTTTGAGGGGAAGTAAAATGAGAAACGGGTTTGTGTTCCTTCAAAGCCTCCATGAATATACCTGTGTTTTACAGGGATTTCGCGCCATTCATCTTTATCGATATATGGTTTGTTGAAAACTGGTTCAGCTGATTCTAATGCAAATTCTGCATTTATTAAGTTCTGCGCTTGTGAGTTACTTCCGAAAATAAACAGCACCAACAATATGCCTATTAATGTTTTTGGTATCATAATTTTATTGTATTTAATTTTATCCGACTTGCTTTACAAATCACAATTTATCATAGTATGGTTCTCCATTTCTCAACGCCTGTTGGGTTAATCTTTCTAATCGCCTAATTTGTCGTAAAAGTTGTCGCGGCTTCGTTTAGTCCTTCACTCTTAGCTCTTAATGTAAACAAACGGGCGTTTGAGAATGGTCGCACAATAACCTGCGCTTTTCCTTTAAAGGTTTGCAGGGTAGTTTGATTAAAACTTCTCATATCGTTAGTGCTCGCATTTCCTGATGCGATTATTTTGCCTTCGCCTTCAATACTTAATTGAATTGTATTTGTTGCATCCGGAACAACCACTCCGTTTTCATCAACAAGCTCAATTTTTATGAAAGCCAGATCATTATTTGATAAATGAATCGTGTTTTGCTCGGTAATTATGCGGATTGATTTCGGGGAGCCGGTGGTTTTTAGGCTTTTTGTTTCAATGGTTTTTCCATCTTTTAATGTCGTTGCTTTTAACTCTCCCGGCTGGTAGGGAACTTCAAAAACGGCAATATACTTATCGGCTTCTGTTAATTTCTTTTTACCAACTACTTTATCATTTAATTCAAGTTGCACTTCGGGTTCGCGTGTAAAAACCCGTACCTGTAGTTTTTTGTCTTCATTTCCCTGCCAGTTCCAGTGCGGAAATTCGGCCGGCCAGGCCCAGGCTGTGGCTGCTTCCTGCATACCTTGTGGAATAGGTTCGTGAACATTTATTTCAATATTGCTATTTCCCCAAATTATATCGCGATAAAGCATTTGAGGTGTTTTTTCGCCTGTAATGTCAATGTCGCCGCAGTTTGCCAGATAGTTGGGCCAGTTAGATGCCCGCCGTGCCTGTATATCGAAAATATTTATTCCCTCGGGCAAGGTAAAGTTCGAAAAGTTTCCTGAAAATCCCGGACCTTGTCCTTCCGGAACATATGATGGTGAACCAATGGAAACTTCGCCAAGGTAATCCCATGCTGTCCATATAAAATCGCCGATTACATAAGGATATTTCTCTACTGCTTTCCAATAATCAAAAGCACTGTTGGCATACGATTCCGATAAATAAATAATTCGCTCGGGGTACTTTTCATGATCCGATTCTATTTTGTCGATCATATAATTATATCCGCAAACATCCATAAGGTCAAAAATCGGTGCCGTTGTTTCCCATCCTTTTGGATAGAAAAATCCGGTTATAGCCAGTGTTACTCCACGGGTATTATCGAGTTCCTTTACGCGGTTGGTTAATTGTGTTGCAATGCGCAAACGGGTGTCGGCATCGGGCTCATAAATTTCGTTACCAATACTCCACATAATTACACTTGGGTGGTTCCGGTCGCGTAACATCCAGTTTGTTACATCCTTCTCCCAATATTCACTAAAGTGCACCGAATAATCCTGCGGGTTTTTATACTTTTCCCACATGTCGGTAAATTCATTTATAACCAGCATTCCAAGACTGTCGCAGGCTTCCAGAAATACTTTCGACGGAGGATTATGCGAAAAACGAATGGCATTAAATCCATTTTCTTTTAAAAGTTTAACCTTTCTGATTTCGGCCTGTTTGAACGCCGCAGCACCCAATAATCCGTTATCGTGGTGAACGCAACCACCTTTTAATAGAACAGATTTTCCGTTCAGAAGTAATCCTTTTTCAGCAGAAAACTCAATTGAGCGGATTCCAAATTTCTGTTTGTAACGGTCTGTTACTTTGTTGTCGGCTTCGATAATAATTTCTGCCGTGTACAAATTCGGATTTTCAGGTGACCACAGCGTTGGATTTTCAATTTCGATTGCCGCATTTAACAGTCCCTCTTTTTTGGCCTGAACCTGTAACGTTTTTGTGCTTGTAGTAATTATTTTATTGTCCGGGTCGATAATGTTTATGCTTACCTGTGCATCTTGTGATTTATCCAGATCGTTTTGAACAGTAACTTCAATGCTGGCAGTTGCTGCGTTGGTGCTTATTTCGGGTGTAGTGATATAAACACCATTTGAACTTACATGAAGTTTTTCCAATACACTGAGGCGGACATTCCTGTAAATCCCGGAGCCACTGTACCAACGCGAGTTCCGGCCAATATTGTCGACTTTTACCGCAATCACATTTTCTTTTCCGGGTGCAAATAATTTATTGGTAATATCGAAAGAAAAAGGTGTATAACCGTTTTTATTACTGCCAACATGTTTTCCATTCACCCAGATTTCGGTTTCCATATAAACACCGTCGAAATTCAGAATAACAGTTTTGTTTTTGGCGCATTTATCCAGCGTAAAACTTTTTCGGTACCAGCCTGTGCCACCAATAAAATGCCCTGTTGAATTTCCATTTCCCGGAGATTCTTTTGAAAAAGGACCAATTTGGTTGTCGGTGTCTTCACCGGGCAAATCCATTAAACTAAAATCGTGTGGCAGATTTACAACTTGCCAGTTGGAATCATCAAAACCCACCTGTTCTGCACCTAAAACTGAGTCTCGAATGAATTTCCATTCCGAATTAAATAATTGATTGCGGATAAAAGATTCTTTTTTGCTCTCGGAACAACTTAATAAGATTGTATGAAGTGCAAATACTAATAGAATTAGTTTTGATGCGTTGGTCAATCTTCGTCGAGTTTTTGTTTTGTTCATTTTTAGATGTTTTATTGAAAAAAGATAAGAACAGTCGCTAAGGGATGTGCGATTCCATTTGTTTGTTTATAAGCTTGATAGCAATTGCTGGACTCAGTTTGTGTATGAAATTAAGCATTTTAATGTCGGTTCCGATTAAAACACGTTTTTTGTTTTTCTCCATAGCCTGAATAATTAGGTTTGCTGCCTTAGCAGGGAGTAACGGTTTTATTACGGCCTTATCAGATGCATTTGATTTCGAAAAAGTGTTCTCGGCTCCCGAATTAAACTTAATGTCGGTTTGAATTCCTCCCGGAACAATTAAAGTTACATTTACAGGTGTGTTCTTTAGTTCTGCCTGTAAACTCTCGGTTAAAAGTTTAACTCCTGCTTTTGCCGCTCCGTAAATGCCTTGTCCCGGAACAGGGAAAACGCCTCCCATACTCGAGATATTTACAATATGAGATTGGCTGCGTTTTAAAAAGTAGGGGAGAAAGGCTTTTATAAAATGTAATGTGCCAAAAAAATCGACATTCATTACCCGGTCGATTGTTTTATAGTCCAGGTTATTCACCTTTACAAAAGGCTGAATGATACCTGCGTTGTTTATTATTCCGTCAACAGAACCAAATTTGGTGATTACTTCTTGCGGCAAATTTTCTATCAATGACCTGTCGGTAATGTCTGCAACCAGCGTCAGCAAATTGGCTTCATGCTTTTCGGCTATGTCCGATGTTTCATTTAAAGCCGCTTCATTTATATCAATTGCAGCCACTTTCGCCCCCCGTTCAAGCAGCGAAATTACCAATGCCCGGCCCAAACCATCACCTCCGCCTGTTACTACTATGGTTTTACCTTCTACTCTCATTTTAAAAGAATTGTTTAACGTTTTCTGATTTGATTGCAAATTTATACAGACAAAAGCGTGTTAAAAGTCCATTGTTTCGCATGTATTGTCCGATTGGTCGAAATGTTGGCTGTAGTGAACTGAAATAAATTATATTTGTGTCAAAAATAGCTTTAAAATGGATTCTGTTTCAACTTTTAACTGGCGCAAAGAAATTAAACAATGTAATGCCGATTCGATAGGTGAGGATTATATCTTGTTTGATAATCCAAAAATTTTTAAAGCTTTAAGTTTACCGTTCAAGATTGATGTTACTATATCAATCATCTGTATTCAGGGCTCCATTAAAGGAATGGTAAATATGAGAGATTATCAAGTTAACGCTCCCTTTATATTTATTATTCTTGCTGAGCAGGTCGTTCAATTCGAACAATTCAGCGACGATTTTTCCGGTCACTTCATTGTAATGTCGAGCCGCTTTTTAGAAAATCTTTCTATGAATCAGCAAGAATCGGCCGGTTTGTTTCTTTCGGTAAAAGAACATCCATTTGTACAACTCAGTGAGGATGAGTTGTCTCAAACGCTTACCTATTACAATCTAATTAAAAATGCGGTTCAAATGAAGGATAATCCCTATAGAATGGAAATAGTTAAGCACCTGAACCAGGCATTTTTCTACGGAACCAGCTACCAGTTTCACCAGGCGCCGCAGAAGAATTTAAAAACAAAGAATGAGGTTCTTGTTAAAAGGTTTTTGGAAATTGTAAACTTACATTTTAAAGAAGAACGTGGAATGGAATTTTATGCCAATAAGTTATTCCTTACACCTAAATACTTGTCGAAAGTAATTAAAGACACCAGTGGCAAAAGCGGCAATGAGTGGATTGACAGTTATGTTATTCTGGAAGCAAAAGCCCTGCTTAATTCTACAACTTTAAATATTCAACAGATTAGCGATCGGCTTAACTTTCCAACACAATCGTTTTTCGGAAGGTATTTTAAACGACATGTGGGAGTTTCACCCAAACAATATCGCAACACTTAAAAAAAGCTGGCAGGAGAAAACAGAAAGTTATGCCATTGTTTGGGCAAAACTACCCAATAATTCAATTAGAAATTAAAACTCAAGCCAACACCTATATTGAAATTGTTTCCCATTTCGAAAGAATAAGCTGTGTTGTAATCCGAATCTTGTATTTCAAACTCACGCTTTATAGTGTAGCTCGCGTAATATTTCAGCAAGATACTTTCTTTTATTTTGTAGAGTAACTCAAGTCCTGCAACAAAATCGCTGTAACTAATCTTTTGCGCAATTCTGTCTTTTTTAAACATCTGATGTTGTATAGACTCTCCAATATTCCCGTTGTAGCCCTGGAATTCGGAAAAAGCAACCAGTTTCGTTTTGGTATTAATGTGTCTGGAGATACTGGTTCGGGGAATTCCTAAATTTAGCTCCCATTTGTTATCCCACAACCTCCAATAGTTTAAATAGGGAATTGGAGCCGGAAATCCAAAAGTACTCGCATAACTTAGTCCAAATGAAAACATCGAATTGCGTTGCTTTCTGTAATGAAAGATAGCAGCCAGGTTTAAATACAGATCATCAAAACTAAAACCATTACTAAAATCAGAATTGAGTTGAGGATTAATTACACCCGAAAATCTCCATTTAGGATTGTCGAAAATCTTTGTGTAGGCGAGCATGGTACCTGCACTGTAAAAAGTTCCTATTTGAGAGGATAGCTCCTGATAATTATCGAAATGAATATTGATATGACTAAACTTTGCGCGTAGCATTAAAATATTTCTGTTGTCTTTCGAAAGTGTTTTTGTAAACAGTTTTGCATCCAGATTATGCGCCTGAAAACTTGCGTCGCTGTTTTTACTGTTAGTAACCCAGTGCCCGTATAATTCCAGGTCGTAATTTTCTTTTGATTGACATAAGGCAGCTGTAATAACGCAAAAAAATAAAATACCGGTAATTGCTAATTTCTTCATAATATTAAATGACTCAATAAATATATTCATCAATACATCGACAGACTGCTTGTTATACTGCAATCTGTTGCATTTCATAAGAAAAGACAGGCTGAATTATTGGTTCGATGAGTTTTGAGTAACCAAACAATTTACTTGCTCAACACAGAATAAATGAGGTAAAAGCCCTTGTAAGGAAGCTTCCTGTTATAGTTTACAGCTTCTTGTTTAATGAGGGGGCAAAAGTAGCTTAGGAATGGCTTCCAAAAAGACCGAAAGGTAACCTAAATTGTTCAATAGGTAGGATTTTGTAGTACAATATCTGAAAAGAAGTGTAGAAACGGCGGGATATGAATTAATTTTCTGATCCATATCAATAAAGTGAATTAACCTTCCCGGAACAGAATAATTTATTGAATTGGTGTAGCTTTTCAATTTGATAAGGCGTTGGGAACAGTGTATGGATAGGTGCAAATGTTAGTATTTTTAAATTCATAACCTACGCCAAACACCGCCACAAACAACCACTTACATCCAACTTCATTTCCTCCAGATTTTAAGCCCATACATTTGGTTCAAAGGCAGCAAAACTGCTGTCTGAATACGAACAAAATGATATAGCTCATGAAAGAAAAAGACTACGGGTAAAATTTGGTCTTTCCCAAAGTGGTATTCACCACACATCAATCAAAAAATCAAAGTAAAACAGTCTCTGGTCTTGTGGACCGGGGAGCAAAAACAAAATGCTATGAAACAAATCAATTCATATAAAATATCCATCACCTTATTTTTCACCTTTCTGGCAACTGCCATTTTTGCCCAGGGCGATGGCTCAGCCGGAATCACCGAAGCCACCAATATGGTCACCTCGTATTTCGATCCGGCAACAAAACTTATTTATGCCATAGGTGCCATCGTGGGATTGATCGGTGGCGTAAAAGTGTATAGTAAATTTTCAAGTGGCGATCCCGACACCGGAAAAACCGCAGCCGCCTGGTTTGGTGCCTGTATTTTCCTGATAGTTGCTGCTACTATTTTACGTTCCTTCTTCCTATAAACTATGACAGTGTATTCCATCAACAAAGGGGTAAATAAGCCAGCCGAGTTTAAAGGTCTGCAAAGCCAGTACCTGTTTATTTTTGCAGGAGGCCTGCTGGGAACATTCGTGGTTATCATAGTAATGTACCTGGCCGGAATCAACCAATGGGCCTGTATTTTTACGGGGCTTATTCTGGCTTTCGTGGTTGTATGGCTCACATTTACTTTAAATAGAAAATTCGGGCGTTATGGCCTAATGAAATTACAGGCAAGGCATAATGTCCCACGCCGGGTTATCAACCGCCGTAATATTCCCCGTTTGTTCAAAACCAAAAGAAAGGAGGCAGTATGAGAAACACATTAAAAGCTGCCACTTTGGAGAGCCGGTTTCCGTTACTTGCAGTTGAGCAGGGGTGTATTATCAGTAAGGATGCAGATATAACCATTGTTTTTGAGGTAAAGCTCCCTGAGCTATTTACGGTTACAACGGAAGAATACGAAGCCATGCACTCGGTATGGAATAAGGCAATAAAGGTTTTGCCCGATTATTCCATAGTGCATAAACAGGATTGGTATATCAAAGAGAACTACAAAACCGAAAAGCCAAAACAGGATTTAAGTTTTTTAAGTTCTTCGTTCGAACGACACTTTAACGAGCGTCCGTATTTAAACCATACCTGTTATTTGTTCCTTACCAAAACAACAAAGGAACGCAGTAAACAACAAAGCACTTTTAGTACACTGGGCAGGGGATTTATCGTGCCCAAAGAGATAAAAAATAAGGAAACAGTCCTGCGTTTTGTGGAAGCTGTAAACCAGTTTGAGCAAATCGTTAACGACAGCGATTTTATCAAACTCAGGCGTTTAACAGCCGATCAGATTACCGGGACTGATGCGCATGAGGGAATAGTGGAAAATTATTTTTCACTTTCCCACGGGCATAACAATGTTTTAAAAGATCTTACTTTAAATCCGGGAGAAGTGAAAATCGGTGACAATTCGCTGATTCTTCATACACTCTCTGATTTAGATGACTTGCCCGCTAAAGTATCAACCGAAAGCCGCTATGAAAAACTTTCGACTGACCGGAGTTCCTGTTTGCTCTCGTATGCCGCTCCGATAGGTTTGTTGTTGCCGTGCAACCATATCTACAACCAGTACATTTTTATCGATGACCATACCGCCAATCTCGCCCGTTTCGAGAAAATGGCGCGTAATATGCTTTCGCTTTCCAGGTACAGCCGGGCCAACCAGATTAACAAACAATGGCTGGACGAATACCTGAATGAAGCACACAGCAAAGGTTTGGTTTCGGTACGCATGCATTGCAATGTGCTGGCATGGAGTGACAGACCCGAAGAGCTACGACAGATAAAAAACGATGTGGGCTCGCAAATTGCCCTGATGGAGTGCAAACCACGGTACAACACGGTTGATGTTCCTACCCTGTATTGGGCAGGCATTCCCGGCAATGCAGCCGATTTCCCTGCAGAAGAATCGTTTTACACGTTTACCGAACAGGCTTTGTGTTTTTTTACCGGCGAAACCAATTACCAAAGTTCATTATCGCCGGTGGGCATAAAAATGGTCGACCGCTTAACCGGCAAACCTTTGCACCTGGATATTTCAGATCTGCCGATGAAAAAGGGTATAATCACTAACCGGAACAAGTTTATTCTTGGTCCTTCGGGCAGTGGAAAATCCTTTTTTACCAACCACATGGTACGGCAATATTACGAGCAGGGTACACATGTCCTATTGGTAGATACCGGTAACAGTTACAAAGGTTTGTGTGATTTAATACATTATAAAACCAGGGGCGAAGACGGGGTTTACTTTACGTATACCGAGGATAACCCGATTGCATTTAATCCGTTTTATACCGATGATGGTGTGTTTGACATTGAAAAAAGGGAAAGCATCAAAACGCTAATCCTTACCCTCTGGAAAAGCGAGGATGAAGCACCCACGCGTTCCGAAGAGGTGGCGCTGTCGAATGCGGTTAACCTGTATATCGAGATGTTAAAGTCGGACGGTAAGGTGGCTCCGTCTTTTAATACCTTTTTTGAGTTTGTGCGCGATGAGTACACGGAGTTGCTCCAATCGAAAAAGGTGCGCGAAAAGGACTTCGATGTAGCCAATTTCCTGAATGTACTGGAACCGTATTCCCGGGGCGGAGAATACGATTATCTGCTGAATTCAGACAAACAAATGGATTTGCTGAACAAACGTTTTATCGTTTTCGAGCTGGACAATATAAAGGATCATAAAGTGCTTTTCCCCATTGTGACAATCATTATCATGGAAGCTTTTATCAACAAAATGAGGCGATTAAAAGGCATCCGAAAGATGATCCTAGTGGAGGAGGCATGGAAAGCCATTGCCAAAGAAGGAATGGCAGAGTACATCAAGTATCTGTTTAAAACGGTTCGTAAATTCTTTGGTGAGGCAATAGTTGTAACACAGGAAGTAGATGATATTATCGCTTCGGAAATTGTGAAGGAAAGTATCATCAATAACTCCGATTGCAAGATACTGCTTGACCAGCGTAAGTACATGAACAAGTTTAGTTCCATACAAGAACTGCTTGGATTGACTGAAAAGGAAAAATCACAGATTCTATCCATCAATCTGGCCAACCACCCGCAACGTCACTATAAGGAAGTCTGGATTGGCTTGGGAGGAGTACAATCTGCGGTCTATGCTACTGAAGTTTCTTTGGAGGAATATTACACCTATACCACCGAAGAAACCGAGAAACTGGAACTTATCCGTTTAACCGAGCAACTAGACGGGAATATTGAACTTGCCATCAAACAGCTGGCGGCAAGCAAACACAATTCTTAAATCTTCAAAACAACAAGAACATGAAAACAAAATTAATTATAGCCGGGCTGCTGATCATACTTGGTTCGTTAAACCTGAAAGCCCAGTGGGTGGTTAACGATCCCATAAATACGGCAACAAGTATTGCCAATTCTGCTAAGGAGATAATCCAAACCTCCAGTACCGTTTCCAATGTGATCAAAAACTTCCAGGAAGTTAAAAAGGTATATGAACAGGGCAAAGCCTATTACGATGCGCTAAAGGCGGTAAACAACCTGGTAAAAGATGCCCGAAAAGTCCAACAAACCATTTTAATGGTTGGTGAGATTACCGACATCTATATAAACGCCTACCAGCGGATGTTGCAGGATGAAAACTATTCGCTGGAAGAGCTGGGGGCAATTGCTTTTGGCTATACCAAACTACTGGAAGAAAGTGCCTACCTGCTGAATGATCTGAAAGGCATTGTCAATGCGAGCACACTATCGCTGACCGACAAAGAGCGAATGGATGTGATAGACAGTGTTTACGATTCGGTGAAACATTACCGGAATTTAGTGAGCTATTACACCAATAAAAATATTGCCGTCTCGTACCTGAGGGCGCAAAAGAAAGGCGATACCGAAAGGATGTTGGCGTTGTATGGTGATTCAAGCGAAAGATACTGGTAATGGATTTTGATAACCTACATCAGATATTACGCAGCCTCTACCTTGAGATGACACCCCTGTGCAGCAGCATGGCAGGTGTGGCAAAAGGTATTGCCGGGTTGGGGGCATTGTTTTATGTGGCTTCGCGTGTGTGGCAGTCGCTGTCACGCACCGAGCCCATCGATGTTTATCCGCTTTTGCGTCCCTTTGCCATTGGTCTTTGTATCATGTTTTTCCCCGGTTTTGTGTTGGGGACGATCAATGTGGTGCTTAGCCCCATTGTCGTTGGCACCAACCAGATGCTGGAAGCACAGACCTTTGATATGGAAAAGTACCGCGATTTAAAAGAGGAACTGGAGGTGGAAGCCATGAAACGAAATCCGGAAACCGCTTACCTGGTCAGTAACGAGGAATTTGACAAGCAGCTGGAAGAACTGGGATGGAGTCCGTCGGATCTGTCCACCATGTCCGGGATGTACATCGAGCGCAGTTTGTACAACATGAAAAAGAATATCCGCGATTTCTTTCGTGAAATTCTGGAATTGCTGTTTCAGGCAGCGGCTTTGGTTATTGATACGATCCGTACCTTTTTTCTGATTGTACTTTCTATACTTGGTCCGATAGCCTTTGCCATTAGTATTTATGATGGCTTTCAGTCTACCATGACGCAATGGTTCTCGCGGTATATTTCCGTGTACCTCTGGTTACCGGTTTCCGATTTGTTTAGCTCCATCCTTGCCCGAATTCAGGTGCTAATGCTGCAAGCCGATATTGATAAACTACAGGTCGATGCTACGTATTCAGTCGAAGCGTCCAACGGCGTTTACATTGTATTTATGATTATCGGTATCATCGGGTATTTCACGATTCCAACCGTTGCCGGATGGATCATCATGGCCGGAGGTATGGGAAATTACGGTAAGAATGTGACATCGTCGGCAGGAAAAACTGCATCAATGGCTGCAGGTGTTGCCGGTGCATCGGCCGGAAATATGACAGGAAAACTAATGAAAAATTAATCACAAAAGAATTATGGAATTTAAATCATTGAAAAATATAGAAACAAGCTTCAGGCAGATCCGTTTTTTCGGAATTGTATTTATCCTGATCTGTGCAGGCATTACCGGATATTCGGTATTTAGTGCCTACAGCTTTGCAGAAAAACAACGGCAAAAGATCTATGTTCTGGACAAAGGAAAATCCCTGATTCTCGCGCTTTCCCAGGATCTGGCACAAAACAGGCCGGTGGAGGCGCGGGAACATATCCGGCGTTTTCATGAGTTGTTTTTTACGCTTTCGCCCGATAAGAATGCCATTGAATCCAACATCAACCGGGCCATGTTTCTGGCAGATAAAAGCGTGTATACCTATTACAAAGACCTGCTTGAGAAAGGCTATTTCAACCGGATTATATCTGGTAATATTAATCAAACGCTACAGGTGGATAGTGTGGTTGTTGATTTTATGAACTATCCTTATACTGCATCAACCTATGCCCGGCAGGTAATTATTCGTGAAAGTAATATCACAGAGCGAAACCTGGTGACACGGTGCAGTCTTATCAACTCGGTTCGCAGCGATAATAACCCACATGGTTTTCGTGGAGAACTTCGAGGTAATACAGAACAACGATATTCAAACGGTAACAAGGTAGTCCCATGCAGAACAGATTTTCGAAGTTCAAACGACTTAGCCGTGAAAAACTCAAAAGGAGTTGTGACAGAATTCCTGAGAAAAAACGAAGACTGGTGGTTTTAGGGATGTGCGTTTTGTTTACGCTTCTTTTTGCTCTTATTCTTTGGGATTCGTTCCGCGATCCGAAAGTAAAAGACCTGTTTCAGATTGAACACATCACCCCACTTGACTTACCACAAGACAGTATCATTAATCAATTAAAAGATTTAACAGATGGACAAAAACAATAAAACACTCCTGAAGCCGGTGCAAAAGCAGATGCTAAAGAAGTACGCGGTATTTGCTTTGATGTTCCTTGTTTTTGGGGCAAGTCTGTGGCTGATATTTAAGCCATCGGACAAAGTAGAAAACAAAACAGTAATTGGATTAAATACTGAGATCCCGTTACCGCAGGAAGAGGATCTGCTGAAGGATAAAATCAACGCTTTCGAGCAGGCAGCACTTTTTCAACAAAAACCGGTGCGCTCGCTGGATGATTTTTCGTCGATGATTAAAACGGATGAGCCAGCCAAATTTGACCTACTCTCCTCCGCCAAAGCTGAAACAAGCTTGTCAGAGAAATATTCGGGAAGTGAGCAACCAAAACGGGCAATTCAGCATTCCGCTTCTGCTTACAACAATATTAACAATACTTTGGGCAGCTTTTACGAAAGACCAAAGGCGAATCCTGAAAATGAAAAACTAAAGGCAGAGCTTGAAGCATTGAAAAAACAACTGGCTGAAAAGGAGCAAGACAATAGCATAGATGAACAATTACTGTTGATGGAAAAATCGTACCAGATGGCAGCTAAATATATGCCAAATAATGCGCCAGTACAATCCGGTACAACCGTTCCAACAAATGGCCAGCCAGTCAACCAGCAAGCAGGTGAAAATGTAGCTAAGATGGTTCAGGTCTCAACAAAAAGCACAACGACTGCCTTACAACAAACGGTTTCTGACTCGGTATTTCTAAAGCAGGTCTCACAGCCCCGAAACTATTCATTTATTTCGGCAGAGGGTAAGCAGGAAACTACAGGCCGAAACACAATTAATGCCTGTGTAAACAGCACTCAAAAATTGGTTGACGGGCAAAATGTGCAGCTACGATTACTGGAAGCCATTGAAACCGGAGGACTCCATTTTCAAAAGAATGCCTTGATTACGGGTATTGCTCGGATACAGGGAGAACGTTTGCATATTTTTATCAATTCGCTGGAACAAAACGGAAAAATCATCCCGGTGCAACTCACAGCATACGACACCGACGGACAGCCTGGTTTGTTTATTCCCGGTTCGGTTGAGGTCAGTGCTTTAAAGGAAATTACCGCCACCATGGGGCGCGATGCCGGGACAAGTATTAGCATCAATCAGGGGACAACTGCAGGCGAACAACTGGCAGCCGATGTGGGGCGAAGTTTTATCCAAGGGACATCGCAGTATGTTTCCAAAAAACTTCGAACCACAAAAGTTACGTTAAAAGCCGGGCACCGAATATTGCTGATGCCCACCAAATAAAATACAATTCATTCATTTTAAATCATACGTCATGAAACATATACTATTCGCGATAATACTACTTAGCAATTTTTCACTTTTTGCTCAGAACCAATTTAGCAAAGTCATCTCTAAAGACAGGGTCATTTCATCCTACAACATTGAAGTAACCTACAATAAAACGGTCCATATTCTATTCCCGGCAGCCATAAGCTATATCGATCTTGGTTCTTCAAATATCATAGCGGGGAAAGCCGATGGTGCAGAAAATGTGGTCCGGGTAAAAGCTTCAGTAAAGGATTTTACAGAAGAAACCAACTTTTCGGTAATAACCGATGAGGGCAGTTTTTATTCGTTTATTGTCAACTACGCTGAAAATCCTGCAAAGTTGAATATCGAAATGAAGGACTTCCTGCATGAATACAAACTGGGAAACCAGCCGGACAACTCGCTGGAGATACAACTTGCTGAACTTGGAAACAATACGCCACAGAACATCCAGTTGGCTATGAAGAAAATTTACGGGACCAGGAAGAAGCAAATCAAAAATATCTCTAGCAAACAATTTGGAATTGGGTTTGCATTAACCGGCCTGTACAGCCAGAAAGGTTTGATTTACTTTCGCACCGTGCTGGAAAATTGTTCTGACATTCCATTTGAAATTGATTTTCTAACGTTCAAAATAGTAGACAAGAAAGTGGCCAAAAGAACAGCCATTCAGGAGACGGTTGTAAAACCGATTCGTGCCTTTAATAACCTGACGACTCTTGATGGAAATTCTACTGAAGTAACTGTTTTTGTTTTTGAATCATTTACGATCCCGGACAAAAAGGAGCTGGTAGTTGAGCTGTTTGAGAAGAATGGGGGAAGGCACCAGTGTTTTATTGTAAAGAATAAAGATCTGGTAAAAGCTAAAAATGTTGGGAAAACATAAGTCAGACATGGAACAATCGAGTAGGTAGGGGGATTACTCCCCCGCCCTCTCACACCACCGTACGTACTCTCGTATACGGCGGTTTCAAATTAATTTTGTAACAGAATGTATTTAAACGACATGTTAAACAACCCTAAATCTTCGAACCATTTTAGGTTCATTGCTTGATGAACTTGTGGACATCCTGATTTACGCCACCAACCTTTGCCCGAAAGGGCTAAAATCCAACTTTGCCAATTTGGTACTCCTAAACTCCTTAAGAAGCGTTTAAGTGTTATGGCCCGTTTGCACTGTTTCAGGCGGTAGCACCGTAACTTACGGCGTATCCAAGCATCAAGGTTGCGCAAGAGATTCTTACATTTGGCGATGTGAAAATAATTAAACCAACCTCTAAGGACCGGTGCCAACTCCGAAACTACTTGTCCAAAGCTTACTCCCCTGTTTCTCTTGGTCAGTTCCCTTACTTTCTTCTTTAACCTTTCCACGCTTTGATTTGCAATAGTTATAACTCCTGCATCAAGAATGGTATAGCCTAAAAACTTGGTCTCGCTACTTTTGCAAACCTGACTTTTCTGTTCATTTACTTTTAATTTAAGTTTGTTTGTGAGATACGAACAGACCGACTCCTTCACCCTCTCGCCTGCTCTTTGGCTGCGAACAAATATGCTGAAATCGTCTGCGTACCGAACAAAGTAATGCCCTCGCTTTTCGAGTTCCTTATCTAATTCATCTAAAACAACATTAGATAAGAGTGGCGAAAGTGGGCTTCCTTGGGGTGTGCCTTTCAGGCGTTGGTGGACAAGCCCACCTATCATAACCCCACTCTGCAAATATTTGCGTATTAGCTTTAGAAGTGGCTTACAGCGAATAAGCTGTGATAGACGATGCATCAACCTATCATGGTTGACTTCGTCAAAGAAGCTCTTCATATCCATATCAACAACTACGTTCCTTCCTTCCTTTACGTACGTGCTTGCTTGCTCAATTGCCTGCTTAGCATTACGCTTGGGACGAAAGCCATAGCTGTGATTTGAAAATACTTGTTCGTAAATGGGGGTTAATACCTGAGAAATTGCCTGTTGTATAATCCTATCCTTTACGGTTGGGATACCTAACTGGCGCACTCCTCCATTGGGCTTGGATATTCCTACTGCTTTTACCGCCGAGGGAAGGTATTCGCCCCGTAGTATCTGGTCTACCAACTCGTCGCCTTCTTTCGCAAACCAGTCTGCAAATTTACCCACGGGAATATTATCTACGCCCGCTACGCCCTTGTTCCTTTTCACTTGTTTGTAAGCCCTACTGATATTTTCAGACGAGCATACAATGCCGATTAATCCTTCTGTAAAGACTCGTCCCTGGTTCGTCTCTTTACCTAATTGCCCCGCCAATGTTGTTTTCGCTCCGATTACGTCATTACGATTTCCAAATTGACCAATAGCCTCCTGTTTATGCTCTATGAACATATCACGCTGGTAAACTATTTGTTGCTGGTGCCCCATAGATAAAAGTCTTGTCCGACTGCTTCTTTAATTAACTGATTCAGACCTTCTCCCCTTAAAAAAAAGGACACTATGTCTTCTGCTGACTTCTCAAAACCTTGCGCTGATTGTCTCCGCTCAGTTTGTTGTTTAATGCAACAGGTTCTGAGACCTCTCGGGATAAGATAACATACTTTCGTCACGTCCTACCTGATTTACCCTAAGTGTTTACGGTTGGCTTTGGGGCTTTCCCAATCCATGGCTCGGTTGCCCTTCACTATTGAGCCTTATATCAGGTTTCTGTTCGTTAGGACTATGACTTTGCTGATGGCTTCCTTCAGATTTGGGGTCGCCCCCAACACCCTTGCCAATTGCTAGTTCTTCCTGTCAACTGGGCGAACTCAAGAACGTTTCATCTTGATAGCACGTTACCATGCCCGACATACCAAAAAAGAGCAACTCAGCATTTTTGACGAGTTGAACTTTATGTTTTCGACAGATACAAAAACAAATAAAACAACGCCAAGTAAAAAATACAATTCAATTGAACTATTTGCAGGTGCTGGCGGATTAGCGGTTGGTCTTGAAGAAGCTGGAATTAATTGTCTTGCGTTAAATGAAATTGACCATTGGGCATCTGAAACATTGCGAAAAACAGACCCGATTGGAATGTGATAGAAGACGACATTAAAAATGTTTCTTTTGCCGACTATAAAGGAAAAATTGATGTTGTTACTGGTGGGTTTCCGTGTCAAGCATTTAGTTACGCAGGTAAAAAATTGGGATTAAAAGATGCCCGTGGAACATTATTTTATGAATTTGCCCGAATTATTCAAGAAGTGATGCCTCCAATATGTGTTGGCGAGAATGTTAGAGGATTGCTAAATCACGATGGAGGAAAAACAATTGAAGGTATGATTTCTGTTTTAGATGAAATCGGCTATACGGTTATTCCGCCTAAAATTCTAAAAGCTATTTTTTACCACGTACCACAAAAACGAGAAAGAATATTAATCGTAGGTATTAGAAAAGATATATCGCCCGAATTATTTGATTTTCCAAAACCAAGCAAAAAAATATATAATTTAAAAGATGCTTTAAAAAAAGGAGAACTTTATGATTGTGACGTACCTGAATCGAAAGGCTCACCATACCCACAAAGCAAAAAAGAAGTATTAGAACTTGTTCCTCCAGGTGGATATTGGAGAGATTTACCTATTGATGTCCAAAAATCATATATGGGTAAAAGCTTTTATCTTGGCGGAGGAAAAACTGGAATGGCTCGCAGAATGAGTTGGAATGAACCGAGTTTAACATTAACGTGCAGTCCTGCACAAAAACAAACAGAAAGATGTCATCCCGATGAAACACGCCCATTTACAGTAAGAGAATACGCAAGAATACAAACGTTTCCTGACGATTGGAATTTTTCAGGTTCAGTTACCCAACAGTACAAACAAATTGGCAATGCCGTTCCTGTAAATTTGGCTAAAGAAATCGGTTATTCAATCGTTTCATTCTTAAACAAGTATTATCAGGGATTTCGCTCTTAAGGTCCAATTAATTTTTCCCTATAAGAATCAGAGAATGCCGCCCTTGCCCGTTTCATCGGCTTCGAAGCCTTGGTCGATTGTTCTTTTTCCAACATTGCCAGGGCTATTTTCGCGATAATGTTAAAATTGGCGGCACTGTTGCCGTTTTTTTTCAACCCGTTGTCTTCCTTGAATACGATGTCCAAGTTCCAGTGCAGGTTGTTTTCTATTGCCCAATGGGAGCGTATGTCTTTATTGAACTTTTCTGCTCCCTGTGCAGATGAGCTTATATAATACCTTTCGTAATTTTGGGCCTTCCCACTTTGTTTAAAACACCTTTCCGATTTTATGCGCACAACGGTTTGGAGCCCTGTCCACTCCTCTTTGCCGTCCAAAAACCGTAAATCCGTTATCGTTTCGCAAACCCGCGTTTCGATCCTGCCGTGCCCACAATCAACGTGGGCATTGCTGTCGTTGGGGCGGGCAATGCGGAAAAGCTTTTTCACTTGTCCCATAAGCCCTGGTTGGTTTTCTTTTACCATCAATATGTAATCAGCGCCCTTGGACGCTATTTTTTCTGCAATCTCTTTCTGGCAGCCCATGGCATCCGAAGTCACGGTGCAACCTTTTATTGACAAGAGTCCCAGCAATTTGGGGATTGCGGTTATTTCGTTCGACTTTTCGTCCGTGGCGACCTGCCCTAGCGAAAGCCCGTTCTGGGTGGCATACGCAGAGACTATGTGCAGGGCTTTGTGCACGCCTCCTTTGCCAGAACCCCTTATCGTCTTCCCGTCGATGGGGACGGTTTCCCCTTCGGCAAGTTCGGAAACGCTGTTTGCCCACGATGCGAAGCATTCGTTGAACGCCCCGTTGTCGAGCCTTGCAAAAAGTTTCCCCAACACATCGTGGGACGGAGTGCCGTTTTCATAAGGGAAAAATTTTCGCAACCAAGGAAGTTTCTCCCCCCAAAATGTCTCTATGCCCAACCATGAACTCATCCCACTCAATACTGCCGAAATACACAAAAAAAGTATTTCGTCCAATGGGTAATAAAAATAACCTTTTGTTGTCCTGCGTGGGTCTTCCAAAACTTTAAACGATTCTGTAAATAGATTGTTTGTAGCCTCTACGGCTACGGGGCCCGTGTCTTTCATTTTTTTTTGAAGACACCTTTTGCCTTTCTGGCTACTAATTTACTAAATCTTTGTACAAATACCGTTTTTTAAGAGCGAAATCCCTGCAAGTATTATAAAGAAATCTAATTTTAAGAATATTATAGCTACTTTTGAATTAAAACCATTCTCTAAGTTTATGTTAACAAACAACGAAGCCAAAAGAATCATTCGTGAGACTGTCAAAACTAGCATTATTTCATTTGCACACAGAGCATTAACCAAGAAAGCAAAATTTCAAATTCTTGATTTAATCATTCCAAAAGAAAGGAAGATTAGGTCAATAGTTGGCGGATTGGAAACATCTCTTGGAACAACTTTATGGGAACCATTAGCGAAAGCTCTTGCAAAAGAGAATGGTTTTCAGGTAATCAATTAATATGCCATCAAACCTCAATAATACTTTGCAAACAATCATTGATGAGAGGAAAAGACGTAGTGGCGTTTACGATGCTGTTTCAAGTCACGAAGAAATCAAGCGAGTATGTCAGTCTTTTTTGACAAGACCAATCGAAGCATTTGAGCAAGCACCCAAAGGACGTGGCGTTGATATTTGGCTAAAAAAGGATGGAATAAATTACTTTTTTGACACAAAAACAGTTCAACCAAATTTATCTGCATTAGTGAGTTGCACAGAACAAGTTTTAAATTGGTATGCCTATTTCTATTCAAGATATCCCGACAAAAAAGCTGAATCAAGAATTGTATTTCCTTATAATCCGCATAATGGAGACTTTTGGGATAAAACAATTGGAAAAGGATTGCCACTCGAACGAGATAATGAAGCGTGGGTTGAAAATCAATTTTGGAATTTCTGTTCGGGCTTAACCGACACATACGAACTGATTGTAGAAGCATTTACGGAATTGCGAGAAAGCAAAGAATTGGAAAACGATTTAAACAAAATACTTAGCTAACGCACTACTGGTAACAACATGCAGATATAAAGCATTGGCGGCAACAATGGTTATTCAAGCTTTTGTTCCCGCATCAAAACTTATTTTACCTTGACAGTGCAGTATTGCAAGTTATAATAATCGAAGGCCGACCAAGGCCCGCAGGCATGAAATCACAGCTAAATTTCATTCATAAACCCAACAACCATTTGGTTAAAAGCTCCTGCATTTTCAATAAATGGCGAGTGCCCCGCATTTTCAATCACAACTACCCCACCCCTCCATATCGGCAGCTTTAAATCGCGGATATACCCACAGTTTATCAAGCTGTCGTTTTCGCCGTGCAAAATGGCAACGGGGAACTTTGCTTTGCGTATTATCCCTGCCTCGTCGGTGGTCAAGTCCCTTGCTATCGACTGCCCTGCCATTGGGCGCACCAAAGGATCGCACTGGGCAAGGCTTTCATGCAACAAATTATGGCCGCTACAAGCCGGGCTGCAATATGCGCTTGCGAGCTGCGGGAGATCTTCCGCCGACAAATTGGCTCGATAAGCCAAGCCCATGACAGGGTTGGGCAAAAAGGCTTCGTTTATACGGGGAGGGATGGTCAGCGGCGGGGTGCCGCTAACAATAAGCCCCTTTATGTCGGCGCCCTCAATCTCATCGGCAACATGTATGGCAATATGTCCGCCAAGTGAATGCCCCAGCAACACCACTTCTACAAGTCCCAAAGTTTTTATAAACCCCAAAACAAAATCGATATAGTTCCTTACCGAATAATCTTTTTCGGGTTGGGGGGAATGTCCGTTGCCTCCGTGGCCAGGCAACTCCAACGCCAACAAACGGTACGCATTAAGTCCCGGGCAATTAAACTGTTGGTAAAACAAACCTGCACTTAACGAATTGCCATGTATAAAAATCAATGGAACCCCATCCCTTCCGTTGTCGAAATAACAGAATCCGTCATCCCCTAACGTAAATTTTTTTGTGTCCATGTGTTTTATGTGTTAAGATAATATTTAGCAAATATTCCTCCGACATATAAACCCTGCTAACCAAATATAAATTAAGAAAAACTTAAGATTTTTGCCTTTAAATTTTTAAGCCTGCAATTTATCTTTGCCTGTACCCCTAGGGTATTAACGTTTTTGCCTGTAATAAAAAATAAACTTCCCAATGTATCAGGAGCAACACACCATAAAAGAATATGAGGAAAACTTCCAGATGCAATTGTTGAACCTCGACCAACAGCACCGTAAAAACAAGTTCAACTTGGAGGACATTGCCGATTTTTTGCCCCTAGGCGTATTGCTCAACCACAAAAAAGGCAACAACGTGTTCATGAACAAGCTTACCTGCCAAGCTTTGAATTGCACCTTGGACGAAATCAAATCTTTGGGGGTGAAATATAGCTCGTCTATCCTTTTTAACGAGGACGAATTGCTGAGGGCAACGCCGCAGATTAATGCACTATACCAAAGCAACGACCAATCAAAGCTGCTACCAATGTACCAACGGATACGCCCGCTTGGCAGCAATTTTCATGAGTGGGTGTTCAACACCTCTAAACTATTTTTGCGCCATGGGGAGGACGTCCCTTGCCAACGCATCCTTACCGTCATCCCGGTAAGGCAAATGGGCAACATGTCCAACCAAATAAACCGAGTGCTGGACGAGAACAATTACATGAGGAAACATTTTAAAAAATTTGCCCTTCTCACCAAGCGCGAGAAAGAAATCATAACCCTTGTCGCCAATGGCTCCGACAACCCGCTCATAGCCGAAAAACTTTTCATTTCGCGGCGCACGGTCGAGCAGCACCGCAAAAACATCAGGAGGAAACTGGGGTTCAAGCACATTTTCGAAATATTAAAATTTGCCGAGGCTTTTGAGTTGGTGTGAGGGCTTAATTATTGGATATCATAAATCCCTCTCACGGTTTCTTAAAATGTACCATATGCCACATTCCCCATAGGGCAATCTTTCTATAAAAAGGCAACATTCCGTTTTATCCGCAAAAAAATGTTTGGGCAAGAACAAAATGGGAGTTTGCCCAATCTGTATTAACTGGGCAACACATGGGCGAGGGTCAATTCTCCCTTGTCCCATAAAAATTTGCGGCATTCAAATTATCGACAAAAGAAACATCGTACCTGTCGCCCAACTTTTCTACCAAGTCCTTATATCCTTCCTTTCCTATCCATTTGCCTTTGCTTGTATAAGGTGCGACTATCCACTCATCTGGTTTCGAGATGATCGGGATTTTTCGATATTTTATCGTGTCCGACAAAATTTCCCCGGTAGGGTAATCTATACATGCTTCTTCGTAATAATTGTATTCTTTTGTTAGGCGGATGACCAAAAAATCATCTATTTCATCTGGCATGTTATTTCCATTCTGCAACCCGGAAGCCATTTCTGCAACCCGCCCCGACAATTCTGTCATAAGCTTTTTCAAGGCATAATTTGCCGTCAGGGAATAATTGTTCACCAAATCTTTCGTCCGTATACCACTGAATGCAGTATGTTCAAGCGATGTGCCATCTAAAAAAGGGCTGAACAGGAACGAGCTGTTTACCAAACAACTGTCAATTATTTCATTGTTCTTCAATAGCTTGATTTTCATGGACACAAAACCATCAGGGAAAAAAGTATAGAAAAAACCCGCTCCTGTCAGGAACATATTTTTCTCGTAGTGATGGCCATAATAATGCAAGAGTTCAATTTCCACATCTAAGGTTGCCGATTCTGTTTTATTGCTTTGTTGCGTACCGTTCAATACCCTTGATGTCAGTTCTTGGAGATTGGGCAATAGGTTGTCGTCAAAAAATTTTTCTTTGCAATACTCATTTTTAGCACAACCGAACTGAAAATATATCAACAATGGGATGAACACTGAATAACTCTTTTCTGTCCCGCCTTTTTCAATTTCCGGCCTTTTGTCGATTATTGGCAACACGTTATATTTAAAATTACCATCAGTAACAACAGGGGAATAAACGTTCGGGTAAGCATCGCTGTTGATGTCCCTAACAATAGGTTTCGATGACATGCAAGCTGTCTGGAACAAACTTGCAAAGACTATTATATAGCAAATAAATTTATATGCGATCTTCATTTCTCTATCTGTTTTGTGTTTATATTTGGCTGGCTATCTCTCTGAAATTCAAAGCAAATTGTTGGGCAAGGACAAGAAAAACATCCTCGTTGCCCCTTACCTTTGCTTCAACTTCAATTTTGTCGGAAATATTTTTGTTATTGTCCGAATAATTGAAATTTATAACAGCCCTGCTAAGTATAAATTCCTCCTTGTCCTTTTTAACCCTGTAGGTATGGAACTCAAAATCTTGGAAAAAGAGTTCAATGCTGGCAACGCCTTCCGTGCCGGGCATAAACACCGGGTGGTTGGTGTACTGGCGATAAACAGTCGCACTGCCGTCCTTGAAAACATCTGCAATTTTGTTGAACAACAAATACCCCGGCTGTGGGACATTATATGTTTGTTCCACTTTGTTGACGATCCTTTCCCTTGTTTTGTCGACATTGCACCCATGAGGGGTCAATATGGCATCGCCCGCATATTTAATGTTAAAAGCCATATTGTTGAAATTGCAAGTTTTGTTGTCAGTAGCAACTTCCAGATCAATCAACTCGCCAAGGGAATGCTTGCTGGTCACCATAGGAGTGCTACAGCTTGTTAGCCCTAGGGCAAAAAACAATGCATATAAAAAGATATTCTTATTCTTTTCCATTTTTAACGATAGTATTGAATTCATTTATGTTTTTACCTGTTCCCAATACCGGTTTTTCTTCCGAGTTCAGGGACTCACCTTCCAGAATGCCTTTCATTGAGGAAGTGTAGTGTGTTGTTTGTACCGTTGAATATGAATTGGAAGAAGTGGTGGACACACCCGTGAACTTATGATAACCCTGCCTGTACACCACCCAATCTTCACCTTGGGGAGCCTCCACCAAAGGGGGGAGAGAAACACAGGAACATAAAAATACGGCAACTGCACATGCCGGAAGGGATTTTAACTTTTTCTTTCTCATTTTGCTGTGGTTTATTTATTTTTATTCTATCTCAACAGTATCCTTAAAGGCACTGTCGCAATAACTGATTGTACAGGGTTTTTCTATCGGATCAGATGTCCACAATACAGAACTGTCGCGGTAAAGGACGAGTTCCGAACCAATTTTTACTTTTTGCGACTGGAGCAGGTAGTTCATAATGGTGATATACTGTTCGGTGCCGTCAAAAGCGTTGCCGCTACCGTCAACCCCTGACACATAGTAGTCGTGACCGATGTTCCACAAAAGATCGTTGACAAGTATAAAACTGACTTCGACAGAAGCGTCCATGCCGTCATCTTTGCTGCATGAAAAAAGCAACAAACACACAAAACAGCTCAATAATATTTTTTTCATGACAAATTTGGATTAAAGTTCAAAAACCGATTACCGTTTAATAATTTTCTGGATATTGTTTTCAATCCCATCCCCATAAAGCCTGACAAAATAAAGCCCGGGAGCTAGCCCCTTCACGTCAATGCCGCCTTCAATTTCTTTTGGATAACAAACAACCTGCCCAAACTGGTTTATTATTTCCACTTGGTTTATTTCGCAAGGATTTTCAAAATACAGGTAATCTTGGCATGGGTTGGGGTAAAACAATGAGGGAGAGGCTGTTTTTATTGTTGAAACACTACTTGCTGTTTGATTTTCGAAAGCTCCCATGTCCAGCCCCCCAAGAATACGGGGGTTCCCTGCAAAATCGGCAGTTATGCCTTCGGGCAAATACGATTTGTTGGCTATGCCTATCAATGGCGAGGCCAGCAACAGGCTCCAATCGGCATTTTCAATTTCCTGCCCTTCTTCATCGTTTTCAGGAACGCCTACAAACGATGTTGGCTGGACAAAATTAGGCCCATCGGCATCAGTGTTGTTGTCGGCAAGGTTGAAGTTGCCGTCAGTTTCGGGAATGCCTTGCATGGCACAGTATTGTATAGAATATGAACTTGCCGATTTCAAGTTCTCTTCTTTTACGCCATCAACAAATTTGCGAACAGTGGCACTTTTATTTTCAACGACTTCCCACATAACCGTGTTTTGAAGTTTAATATCGCCATTGTCGTAATAAAGGACAGAACCGCTTGGGGCTTCGTTGTTTACAATATGGTTATTGACCAGATCAACGTCCAACAATGCGCTCGATTTGTTTTCATAAAGGCATACAGCACCTCCGCCAACATTGGCAGTATTGTTTGCAAACACATTGTTGTAAATGCCCACATCCAGCTTGCCGTCACTTTTATAATCGTCAAAAGCAAAGAGGTAACAGCCACCGCCGCCGTTTGCAGCTTCGTTGCCTAAAAAACTATTCCCTTCAAGGAACAAAGTGCTTTGCTCGTAACCTACACCTGCCATGGACAAAGCTGCCCCGCAGTAACCAGATTCGTTAAAGGCAAAAACATTTCCCCGGACAACGGCATTGATTTCGCGCTGCATAATGGTAGTAACATGCGTAAACGAAGGATAATCAGAATAAGAATGGAACATTATCCGCCCACCGATATGCACGGCTCCCCCATAAAATTTCGCATAATTGTTTTTAAAAACGTTATTTTTTATTGATGGCTGGCTGATATAATTTTCGCTATTGTCGGTTGAATAAATAGCCCCTCCCATCAAAGCATAATTGTTTACAAATTCATTGTCCTCTATTACAAAATATTGTTCTGCCTCATATTCTTCCCCGTGCCAAACAAAAACAGCCCCACCGTAGGAAGCCATGTTGTTGCGAAAACAACAATTCCGCACTACCGGACCGTGTTTCCGCTCTTCGTCAACACTGTCGTAATCAACTTGGCTACGGACAAACAATCCCCCTCCCCTGTTGTAATAACAAGTACTGAGATCTGAATTTCCGTTATAAGCCTCGCCCCCTGTAACAACAAACCCGTCAAGCACAGAACTGTCATCGACCCCGCTTGCAACAATCACGTGGGTGGTATTGTCTTCCCGTGTTTGCGCAGGTTCGTATTGGTCGAAAGTATCGCTGTCGTCGCCGTTAAAATCGCCGCTCAATATTGTTTCGTATGTTTTCGGATCCCTCAACTCCATATCGGTAACGCCATCCGCCGGGGCAAACCCGCCATACAGGGCAACACCGGTCTTTAACTCAAATGATTTGTCGCCGGTTATGCACCTATACAAAGTGCCCGTTGTTTTTTGGGGCAAATATGTGCCTGCCGCCACCCAAACTTCTCCCCCCGAACTTTCGAGCGCATCAATGGCATCCTGCAATTGGGTTCCGGGCATGGCATTGTCCCAAGAACCGCCTGAGTTGTCGCCAGCACCGCTTTCTGTCACAAACAAAATTTCTTGTGAGGATAAGTTTAAACTTAAAAACATCCCTATAAAAAGTAGTTGTAAAATTTTTTTCATGATTTTTGATTTATTATTTTATCCGATACTTACCTAGAGAGCAAAACCAATTTTTATGTGTCAAGCAAAAAACGGCAAGCCATCGGGACAAAAACAGATAGGACGGTAATTATTAAAAAATCCGGAAAAGCACACCTACTGAAACAAGAACCTGATCCCAGTCGTCTGCAATGTATGAATAGCCACAATCGGCATACGCACCAACACTCCCTGAAAAATTAAAATTTATGCCAAGCCCTGCAATTGCCCCTGTTTTAAACTGGTTGCCATCGCTGGTGAAATCGGCATACGAGCCGGAGTAACTTATGTCCTCTGAATAGATCAGGAAGCTTGGCCCAACAAACACGTAGCTTTCCACCTTCTGCGACTTCACAAAAGAATACCTGGCTTCCACATTTATATAATGCATTGCAGGATCGACCTCAACAGCAGAAGAATAGGACGAATAACTAAAATCATAATTAAATTTGGGGACGGGGAAATAAATATAGGAAGGAGAGAGGGAGAAACGGATATTGTCGCTATAGATCAATGCCCTTATATTGGCTCCGGCACCCCATTTTTCTTCCCAACCGTCATCGGTACTTGCCCAGTCGCCCAGGCCAAGCCCGCCACCTATTTTCAAATGAGGTCTTGTTTCTTGCGAATAGGCACTAAACGTCACAATGCTTAAAAGAAATAAAAACACGAGCTGTTTTTTCATGATTTTTGATTTTTAGAGTTCTCCCCAAAAATATATTGCCCGTATGTTATCGGACAGGGATTTTGCCCCCTGCTTGTCACAAATCAAGGATTTTTTACAACATTATCCGGGGAACTAAAATAAAAGGTAGAGCCCCAACTGTTCTGATCCCCCCCACCCTACCAGATATGCATAAGGTATTTTGTTTCTCAAGCCGCATAGCGGTGATGTTTTTAACATCGTCTCGATGGGACTTTTTTACAAGGAATTACTACAATTCTACCATCACCATCCCTGCCGGGATTAAAAATTTGTATTAATTAAATGCCTAATCCAAAAAATTAATTTACCGACAATGCCTCAATATCCACGCCCTGCTCTCTTTCAATTGATTTAATGTAAAAAGAAGGCGTTACCCCTGTGTATTTTTTAAATGCACTGATAAAAGTCGCCCGGTTGTTGAAACCTGTCATCTGGGCAATCCCTTCGATTGTGTTTTCGCGGTATTTTCCTTTGTGGAACAATTTACAAGCTTCCTGCACCCTGAGGTCGTTGACAAAATGGTTGAAATTTTTTCCGTATTCGTTGTTTATGATTTGGGAAATGTAGCTGCTGTTTGTTTCGAGGTCTTTCGACACATCGCTTACTTTTAAATTGGGCGACAGGTATTTTTTCTCGTCTTCCAGATAATACTTGATTTTGATGAGCAATTTTCCTTTGTCGCTGCTAAGTTTGATTTTTTGCTGCTTGCCGCTTTTTTTGTCTTTCTTTGTCAAACGGCTATAGGCCCGCACCAGCTCTTTGTTCTTTTCAACAAGCATTTTATATGCCGAGTCCCTTTTGCGGTAAAGTACAAATATTGCGGTAAGCGACAACAGCAACAAAAAGGAAAAAACAAGGAGGATATTACGTGCCCGCTTTTGGTATTCCACTTCGCTGCTCAACCTAACTTGCTCTTTTTCTGCCAATAATTTTTGTTCTGCCATTTTTTCCCCATGCTCCGTTTTCAACTGAAAAGCAGTTACATGCCGCACATTTTCAATGTTGACCAAACTGTCTTTTAAACGATGGTACTCACCTAAAAAACGGGCAAACTGTTTGTAATCCGTCCTCTTTTCAAAAAAACCTGTCAAGAAAAACGCACATTCCTTTTGAAGCAACACGTTGCCATCTTCCATCCCCTTTGCTTTTGCCTTTAGCGCAAGTTTTGCCACATTGCTGTTTTTGTTTTGCGCATGTAAGGTTTTTGCCTGCATCAACAAAGCTTTCCCCTCGCCGCCAACAAGCCCGATTTGTTCATAAAAACCATAAGCCGTTTCAAAATAACCATAACTTTTTCTGAAATTGCCCTGCTTAAAATTCAGCATCCCCGTGTAAAAACTTGCAATGCCCATGTTTTCAGGCGTATCCATTTTAACGGCAATTTGCATTGCTTCGCCCAAGAGGGAATCGGCCCGGAAAAAATTTTGACCGTCAATCTCCAAGCTTGCCAAGTTTATTGTGGCATCGAATATCTTTTCTGCATATTCTATCTCTTTGAACAAGGAAATGGCTTCCCCTAAATTTTTGCGTGCATTTTCATCTTCCTTGTTTTGGTGCTGGAGCTCTGCGATATTTATTAAACAAATCCCGACACCGCTAAGTTGCTTTTTATCCCGGTAAATCTCAATGGCTTTTTCATAATACTCAAACGCCAAGTCATACACGGCCAATATTTTATACTCGTTTGCCATGTTCAACAAAACAGATGCTTGTTCTATAGGTTCTTCTAATTTTTGAAAGATATCGGAAGCAAGGGCATAGTAACGCATTGCATCCTGGGGCTTGCCCCTGTCAGATTCTATCAGCCCCATATTATTATAATTAAAAGCCATCCCTTCTTCTTTTCCCATGGAATCGAGGATGGCGGTAGATTTTTGGTGGCAAGCCAAAGCATTTTCGTAATCGCCTTTCAGCTTATAAACAACGGCAATGTTGTTAAAACACTCTGCAACCTGCTTGCTGTTGCCCATTCCGGCATGCAACGACAAGGCTTGCCTGTAATTATTTATGGCCGTGTCGTAATCACCCTGTATGTCGTAGATTATTGCCAGGTTGTTCAAGACCTTGGCTGTTTGTGTCGGGTCGCCTCCTTGTTTTGCGCAGCCAATAGCCCGGTTGTAAAAAATTTTGGCAGAATCAAGACGATCCGTGAAATAATAGTAAATGCCAATGTTGTTGGCAAACATCGACAAATATTTCAAATCATTAGCATCTGTATGTTGCAAGGCTTCATTTGCATAAAAATAAGCAGAGTCGGGTTTGTCGTAAATGTATTTCCAAAATAACTTGTTGTATTTATCCAAATTATTTTCTCCTGCCTCCGCCCCTGACGGGCAGATAACAGACATAACTAAAAAACAGGTTGTTGTAAAAGCAGCAAAACATCGAAACATATGGTTCAAAAAAAGGTTCGATGTTAAAGATATATCTTATGTGTAGATAGCTACTGCTTTTTATGTTATTTTTTCGATATATTATCTTTTGAAATCCCCGTTTCTTTCCCTGTCCCTAAACTTTCGTATCATGTACATTTTAAAATCCTTTTCAGAGCGATAAAGCTTCAGCACCTTGGCAGGGGGCAGTATTTTAAGGAACTCCTCGTTATATTTAATATACAATCCGCCTTCTTTCCCCATGTTGCTGGAATAATCGCGGGTCAGCTGTACAATTTCTTTCTGCGACAGGTTTTTCTCCTCTGCATCGTGTATTTGCCCTTCCAGATCCCTCCGTGCCTTTTGTGCCTCCCCCCTTTTTTCCTCCAATTGGTTGTATACAGGCCAAAATTTCTGTGCTTCTGCAGGTGTCAAATCAAGTTTTTCTGTAAGGAATGCAACTTTCTCTGCACGGTACCTCTCCCACCGGTCATCTTTCCCACGCTCCTGCGCGCTTAAAGAAACTGCAACAAACACTAGGGCTATAATTACTGGCATTATCTTCTTCATAATATTTTTAATATTCAGTTCCCAAACAAATTTCGTATTCCGAAATATTTGTATTGATATAATTAATTAGTTCATCATCGCTGAACTCAACGCTGTTGGCAGGGGCATCGAGCAATGCAAAAAACGAATTCTCGTCGATGCCTTCGAGTAAAGTGATATATTGCTCATCTGTATCGTACTGATCGGTTACAACGCTGTTGCTTTTTGCAAGGTGGCTTGGCAAGAAGGACTTTATTGGCCAGTATACCAAAATAAAAATCAAGGCAAAACTGGCAGCAAGGCCAATTGCCGGTTTCAACAACTGTACAATACGGCTTTTAGGGGCTGCAACAACCTTTTTCTCCGCTTCAAGCTTCATTTGCAGCCTTGCAGAAAAATCGTCGAAATAATTATCGGGGACACCAAAAGGGTTCTCCTTTTTTATTTCCGACAAACTTGGTGTATTTTTCCTCATATCCATTTAACCATTTTTTTATTTGACTATATCCCCGAAAAAAGGTTTAATGCCAACTGTTTAATCTACATTTTTCAGGTATTCCTCAACTTTTTTTGAAGCATGGAAATAGGATGCTTTAAGTGCCCCTACCGATGTGTCCAATATTTTGGACATGTCTTCGTATTTCATCTCTTCAAAATATTTCATGTTAAAAACGATCCTTTGCTTCTCTGGCAAACGGAGGATCGCCTTTTGCAATTTCATCTGTATTTCACCACCTTCAAAATACGGATCAGACTCCAGATTTTTCACCAAATACTCGCCCTCATCGGACAAGGGGACAAAACTACGCCTTTTGTTTGAACTCAAAAAAGATATGGATTCGTTGGTGGCAATCCGGTACAACCAAGTATAAAGGCTCGATTCTTCCCTGAATTTATCAATGCCCCGCCATGCTTTTACAAAGGTGTTTTGAAGTACGTCATCGGCATCATCGTGGACCACTACAATCTTCCGGATGTGCCAGTACAACCGCTCTTGGTATTTTTTCACCAACATATGGAAAGCAAGATCTTTTTTGTTGTCCTGCTTCAGGTCGGCAATAATCCCGCGGTCGTCATAATCCATAAAAATTCTTTTTTTAAAAGACAAAAAAGTCTGTCTAAGGTTTAAAGATATACAACCTAAAAAAACTTTATTCGTTACAAATGTACAAAACAGAACTGTTTTTCTCGTTTTAGATTTGAATAAACCATTACCTTTGCAGCGCAATTTTTTAAATTATAGGAATGGCTTTAAAATGTGGTATTGTAGGCTTGCCCAATGTGGGGAAATCAACTCTTTTTAATTGTTTGTCGAGCGCGAAGGCACAGTCGGCAAATTTCCCGTTCTGTACTATCGAGCCAAATATCGGTGTAATAACAGTCCCCGACGAACGCTTGATAAAACTGGAAGAAATAGACAAGCCGAAGAAAGTAGTGCCTACCACGGTTGAGATTGTGGACATCGCCGGGTTGGTCAAAGGCGCAAGCAAAGGAGAAGGGCTGGGGAACCAGTTCCTGGGGAACATTCGCGAAACCGATGCCATCTTGCATGTTTTGCGCTGCTTCGAAAACGACAACATCACCCACGTTGACGGCTCTGTAGACCCGGTACGGGACAAAGAAGTGATCGACACCGAACTGCAACTGAAAGATCTGGAAACGATAGACAGCCGGATTGAAAAAATGGCAAAGCAGGCCCGCCACGGCAACGACCCGAAAACAAAAAAAATGTACGAGCTGGCACTTAAATACAAAAAAGTGCTGGAAGAAGGCAAATCGGCAAGGACATTAAAACTTTATGAAGAAGAAGCCAAAATTGCCAAAGAATTTTTCCTGCTCACAAACAAACCGGTGATGTATGTCTGCAACGTTGACGAAGCTTCCGCAAAAACCGGGAACAAACATGTAGAGGCAGTAGAATCGGCAATAAAAGGCGAAGGCGCAGGGCTTTTGGTAATTGCGGCAGCAACCGAAGCCGATATTGCCGAGCTTGAAGAATATGAGGAAAAACAGATGTTCTTGGAAGAACTAGGGCTGGAAGAACCCGGCGTAAACAAACTCATACATGCCGCATACGGCCTGCTCGAATTGCAAACATATTTCACCACAGGGCCAGACGAAAGCCGCGCCTGGACTTTCAAAAAAGGCACAAAAGCACCACAGGCCGCAGGGATTATACATACCGATTTCGAAAAGGGCTTCATCCGGGCAGAGGTGATAAAATACAACGACTATGTAAAATATGGCTCAGAACATGCCTGCCGCGAAGCCGGAAAGATAGGGGTAGAAGGCAAAGAGTACGTTGTGCAGGACGGCGATATCTTACATTTCAGGTTTAACGTGTAAATATTAACCTGAGCGGAACAAAAAACCCAAAAACATTTATGTCACTTTTTTGTTTATAATAAAAAACAAAATAATTATGGCAACAATAACATTAAAAGGCAATCCGATCAATACTGTGGGGGAACTCCCCAATATAGGAGATCAGGCAAAAGATTTTACATTGGTTAAAGGCGATTTGTCGCATGTGGGGCTGGCAGATTTCAAAGGCTCAAAACTTGTATTAAACATATTCCCTAGCCTAGACACGGGTACTTGTGCCGCATCGGTTCGTTATTTCAACAAAGCGGCGTCCGGGCTTGGCAACACAAAAGTACTGTGCATTTCGCGCGACTTGCCTTTTGCCCAGTCACGGTTTTGCGGGGCAGAGGGGATTAAAAATGTTATTACCCTATCCGATTTCGCGACCGGAGGCTTTGGAAAGGATTACGGGCTTGAAATAGCCGATGGACCAATGGCCGGGCTTCACTCGCGGGTTGTTATTATAATTGACGAAGGCGGGAAAGTGGCCTATACGCAACAAGTGCCGGAGATTGTCGACGAACCAAATTACGAAGGAGCCCTTGCTGCTTTAAAAAATCAGTAAATGATTTCACGCAAATTCCGTAGTTTGTGACAAACGGTCCAGATTTTCGGGAATCGCAAAACTTGCGTTTTGGGGCTGGACATTAACCTACTACCTGAGTCCGGCTAAAAATATGGCCTCAGTTTCAATTAATTTCCAGCAAGCCCAACAACCTATTGCACAAGCAATTGACTGCCAAGGAGGGAAACAAAAAAGGCTGGCAATAAATACGGCCAACCTTTTTTGTTGTTGCAAAATTTATGCTAACGCTGCTGTGGTGCATCGCTCATGTCTTTTACAATCCCGTTTTTATCTACTTTTATCTGGACATCTTTGGCAACTTCCAAGATAATTGCAGTTTCTTTCACTTCAACAATTTTACCATAAATACCTCCTGTGGTAACTACTTTGTCTCCCTTGTCCAAGCTTTCGCGGAATTTACGGACTTCTTTCTGGCGTTTTACCTGCGGGCGGATCATGAAGAAGTAAAACACAACAATTATAAGCAACAGAGGAAGAAAACTCATAAGCGGGTTTGCGTCCTGTCCTTCAGGTTGCATCATTAAAATAATATTCATCATTTCTTTTTGGTTTTAATATTTAATTTCTAAATCTTGATTTTGTACATCGGCAAAAATAGCCAATTGTTTTGTTTTTTTTGTATTGGCATATATTTCAATTGTTTTAAACTGTTTTCCCCATAAGCCCGAAGAATCGAACTCTACTTCAATTATCCCCGCCCCCCCAGGAGGGGTTGTTTTTTTATGGCTGCTTGCCTTTACGCACCCGCAATCGGTTATAATATCGTCAATTACTAAACTATTGCTTCCTGTATTTTTAAATTCAAATGAAAAAACAACAATCTCGCCAGATTTAAGCGAACCAAAATTATGCATTTCTTCGGTAAACACAAACTCTGCCAACACGTTTGTCCCGGTTTGGTTTGTTTTAGGGCTTTCTGTTTTTGCACTACCGTTTTTGTCCCCGCAGGAAAAAAGTAAAAAAACAACCGGTATGAACAAATATCTTTTCATCAGGACTCGCCTATTAACCCCCTGCCTGCTTTTTGGATTTTGCCCGATTTCTTTAAATCTTTTAAGGTCTTGTCCAAAATCCCGTTGATAAAATTCCGGCTTTTTTCTGTGCTGTAATATTTTGAAAGCTCTATATATTCGTTCAGTGAAACTTTAGTCGGTATTGAAGGGAAATAAAGGAACTCTGTAATTGCCAGTTGCATTACCAAAATATCCATAAATGCAATGCGTTCAACATCCCAGTTCTTTGAATGTTCCTTTATAAGTTCGCGCAGTTCATTGTGGTTAATTATGGTTTTACGGATGAGTTCTTTTGCAAAATCACGGTCTTCCTGATCTTTAAACATGGGCATTAAACGTTGGTCTGAATCAGAAAGTTCGTTGAATTTCTTCAGAGTCTTCACAATCATCGACACCACAAATTCAACATCGTCGTTCCAGTAAATACTTTGCTCTTCCAGTACAATATACAAATCTTCTGCAACCAGTATTATTTTATTGAAGAGCTTCTCAATAAACCTACGGTCATCAATAAACGAACGGTTTTTATCGGCCATGTATTCTTTATATATGTCCGACCCAACCATGAACATGTACAGTTCTTTTATCAGCTCAGGGTAATCTTTCCAGCTTAACTTTTTTTGTTCAAGATAAGTATTTAACTGACGGTTGGAACGTAATTGTCCAATTACCTGGTTGGTGACAAATTTTGTATTTGGATGAAGATCTTCGTATGTGGGCTGATGCTTATTCCTCCTGATTTCTATCCGGCCTTCGGCGTAATCTGCAATATCAGTTACCAAGGCAAATAAATAATGGTACAAATCGTACGATTTATGGATACAGAAAAAAAGTTCCTTCTCTGTAAGGTTTATTGACTTTTCTTCTGCCGAGTAGTAAGCGTATAAAACCTGTAAAACCTTCGTACGGATAATCCTTCTGCTAATCATTCTAATGAACTTCCAATGTTTTCGGCGCAAAATTAAACTTTTTTTGAAAACGCCGAGGCATTCTTTTGTTTTTATGACAGAACACTTACTTTTCAATGCCCCCCTTTATTCTTTTTGCCCAAGCAACACGGTGAAGGAGTGGGCAAGTAAGCCACTGCTAAAACATTCTCTGTTTACAGATCCTTGACCGCCTCAAACAGTGCAAGGATATTCTCTTCTGGGGTGTCATCTTGTATATTGTGTGCAGGTGCGATGATATACCCACCACCTTTCCCCAAAACCCCTGCCCGTCTCTTAACCTCGGCTTTGATTTCTTCAGGACTGCCATTTGGCAACAAATCCTGGACACAAATACCTCCAAAGAAAATTAGGTGGCTGCCAAATTCATCTTTTAGTTGTTGCGGGTCCATGCCTGTTGCAAGAGGTTGGATTGGGTTCAAAATGTCCAGCCCAACTTCTATAAAATCGGGGATCAATGGTTTTATGGCGCCACACGAATGCCAAGCAAGTTTTATATCGGGATTTTCCTTGCGGAATTCAGCAAACATTTCCTTGATACGGGGCTTAAAAACCCTCCTGAATGTCCCCTGGTCCATCATCAAGCTGGTTTGCGAACCAAAATCATCGCCGCACCACAACATATCTGCCCCCATCCCAATCATTTTTTTCCCATATTCAGTATGGATAGACTGAATTTTATCAAGTAACGGGCCTATGTATTCAGCCCCCATCATCAAATCAATCAAAAATTTCTCAAGACCTGTTAAATACCAGGCTGTTTCAAACAATGTGGTTTCCAGGTCGGCAATAATGCCATGTGTGCCCCCATATTTGCCAATCATGTTTTTTGCAGCTTCCCAGCGTCCTGGGGCATATGGGTCAGGAAACGTAAAATCTCTTATGTCCCTACACGTTTGGGCATGGGCTAATGGGAACTCATAGAACTCGTTGTATTGGCCTGTGTCTTTAAATACCATGCCCCACTCATTTTTTATCAACCCGCCATCAAGCGAGATTGTAGGGTTGTTTGCCGGGGCACAAGCAGCCACACCAATAGCATCTGCCCCTAAACCAGCCATCAGCCCCATATGGGATGCACGTGTTGACAACATAGAGTCAAGCGGTTCTTCATATGGTTGCCCAGTGAGTTTGCTCAACTTTTGTGCTACCTGAGGTGTAACTGAAACATATAATGGAGGCCTGTCTGCCACTCCCCTGCCTAATGTTTTTAAAAATCTTTCCCTTGAATTCATCCCCAACATCATTTGATTAGAAAATATTAATTTTACAGACACTAAATAACGCTAATTATCAATGGCTATCAATAAACAATTTGATAAAACAACACCACAAATTGACAATCCGGGGGACAATGAATTTAAAAAATATATCCCCGTTTCGGAGATTGACAAGAGTTGGGGGTTCGCGGTACATGGCGTTGGGCATGCCAGGATCCCCCCAAACACCGACTATCCCCCTTTAGGCCACCCGGGGTCCCACAGGTTCGATTGGAAACAAGGCCGTGTTTTACAGGAATATCATTTTATACTGGTTACAGAAGGGAAAGGCATCTTCGAAAGTCAATCAGCCGGGGCTATAAATATCAATGCAGGCGACTGTTTTATCCTATTCCCAAATGAGTGGCACCGATATAAACCCTTAGAAACAACTGGTTGGACAGAGTATTGGGTAGGGTTCTCCGGGCAAATTTCAGGGATAATTATGAAAGAGCTGTTCTTTAGTGTAAAACAGCCCGTAATCCAAAATTGTGTAAATATTTATATAAACAACCTTTTCATGTCCCTGTTTAATATAGTCATAAAAGAACCGTTTGGTTACCAACGGACTGTGTCTGGGATTTGCCTCCAATTAATTGCCGGCATATGCAATATCCAAAAAAGCCCTGTGCCGAACAAGGAAACACATACAATTACATCTAGGGCAAAAAACCTGATGCACCAAAAAATTACCGGGAATTTTGATTTTCAGTCTTTCTGTCGCAACGCCGGGATTAGCTATTCCAAATTCAGGGCAGATTTCAAATTCCAGACAGGCTTTTCCCCCTTACAGTATTTTCTCCTCATAAAAATCGAAAAAGCTAAAGAACTGCTAAACAATACAGACATGAAAACGAAGCAAGTTGCCTTCTCCCTTGGGTTCAAGTCCGATCATTATTTTTCGAGGTTGTTCAAAGCCAAGGTTGGTTTTACCCCGCAAGAGTTTAGGGCTAAGAAACGGAAATAATGTGTTTTCAGTTTCATAATTTGCCCGATTTCCCCATTTCCCATATTTCGAGGTCCCTCATGTCTTTCCCATCAACAACAAACCGCAAGGCAGTACACACTTTATGGAAACCTATGTAACCGGCAGCCCCAGGGTTCATATGCAAAAAATCCAACTTTTTGTCGTAAATCACTTTCAGTATGTGCGAATGCCCGCTGATAAACAAACCGGGAGGATCCCTAAAAATCCCGGGCATTACATAACGTTCATATTTCCCTGGATAACCCCCAATATGCGTCATCCATACATCTACGCCCTCGCACATAAAACGCTGGTGCAAGGGGTAAACCACACGCACATCCTGTCCGTCAATATTTCCGTACACCCCTTTCAGCGGCTTGAAGCCTGCCAAACGGTCGGCAACGTCAACATTGCCAAAATCGCCGGCATGCCATATCTCATCCACCTTTTCGAAAAAAGCAAACAACCGGGGGTGGACAAAGCCATGAGTGTCAGAAAGGAGCCCGATACGTTTCATAAAAAGATGGATTTTTTATTCATAAAAAGGCAAAATAAAGTAAATTTGTTTGTATCGAACAGTAATAAATTAAAAATTTAACAGTATGATTTCAATTGTTGCAAAATTTACAGTAAAAGAAGGCGAAGAGAAAAAATTCCTTTCAATTGCCAACGAATTGGGAGGGGCATCGCGTGCAGAAGAAGGTAATATTGAATATATCCTGCACAAAGATGTAAGTAAACCAAACACTTACTGCATCCTTGAAAGGTGGAAAGACCAGGCTGCCATTGATGAGCATAACAGCACCGTCCATTTCACGTCTCTTGTCCCTAAGATATTGGAAATTTCCGAAGCTGAAATTGACGTTTATAAACCAGTTTAAAAAATAGAGTATATGAAACGGGCAGTTATGAAACGGGCAGTTATTGTTCGCCATGCCAAATCTGTCCCTTATGGATATGAGGACGATTTCAACCGCGATTTGAAAGACCGGGGCAAAAACGATGCAGGGCATATAAGTAAAGAACTTGAGAAGAGGGGCGTATTCCCAGACATAATGGTTTCAAGCCCGGCAAAACGGGCAATTAAAACTGCCCGCATTTTTGCTGACAACCTGGAGTTCAACAAAAAAAACATCAGGGAGGAGAAGGCCATTTATGAAGGGCAGTCCACCTATGAGTTCCTGGAAATGATACAGTCATTACCCGAAGGCACAGTAACAGCATTTTTTTTCGGGCACAACCCCGGCATCCATTATTTTGTAAATAACTTGTTGGGGGACTTTAACGGAGACATGCCTACCTGTTCTACCGTAGTGATTGATTTTAAAGCAAATACATGGAAAGAAGTGGAAGCCAGGACGGGAAAGATGGCTTTCCAACTTGTCCCGATAATGTTTAAATAGATGCAACTTTTTTACATACCCGGAATTTCGGGAAATATTGTAACCCTCGACCAAACCGAATCGAAACATGCAATTAAGGTGCTACGGCTTTCTAAAGGCGATCAAGTTCAAATAATTGACGGGAAGGGCGGTTTTTATAATGCTGAAATACTGGAGGACGACCACCGGGGTTGCAAACTGTCGGTATTGAGTTCAACAAAAAGGACTGGGGAAAAAAAATTCAAACTTCATATTGCTATCGCCCCAACCAAAAACACCGACCGTTTTGAGTGGTTCCTCGAAAAAGCTACTGAAATTGGTATCAGCGAAATTACGCCATTGGTTTGCGATCACTCAGAACGAAAAACAATAAAGCCCGAACGGTTGGAAAAGATCCTGGTTTCGGCAATGAAACAGTCGCTAAAAGCCTACCTGCCAAAATTAAACAAAATAACCCCGCTAAAAGATTTCGTCCACAGAGCAACAGCGGGGCGCAAATTTATAGCCCACTGTCACGAAGGGGAAAAGAAGCACCTAAAGGATACTGTACCTGCAAATACCGATGTGTTGGTGCTAATTGGGCCGGAAGGCGATTTCAGTGCAGGGGAAGTTGATATGGCAAAAAAACTGGGCTTCATGGAAATTTCGCTCGGATCTTCGCGCTTAAGGACAGAAACAGCGGGGGTGGCGGCTTGCCATATTGTAAACCTGGCAAACGAATAATTCTTATTTTCAACCTTGAATTGTATCTTTCGGAAAAATATTGCCATGAAAAAATTACTGGTTTTCATTTCTTTTCTTTTTATGCTTTCAGCCTCGGGACAAAACCAGGCAGTTAAAATTGCGTTGGCAAAATATAATGGCGGCGGCGACTGGTATTCAGATCCTACAGCCCTGCCCAATTTAATAGCTTTCTGCAACAAAAACTTAAATACAGGCATAAACCCTGAACCATCTACCATAGAAGTTGGCAGCCCCGAAATTTTCAATTTCCCGTATGTGGAGTTAACCGGTCACGGAAATATCGTTTTCTCGGAAAACGATGTTATAAACATGAGGGTTTATCTCGAAGGCGGGGGTTTTTTACATTGCGACGACAATTATGGTGTTGACGAATATTTCAGGCGCGAAATGAAAAAAATTTTCCCGGACAAAGATTTTGTCGAACTCCCGCCATCCCACCCGATTTTCCACCAGAAATACGACTTTAACGAAGGCCTGCCCAAAATCCATGAACACGATGGGAAACGCCCTCAGGCATTTGGCTTGTTCATTGGCAACCGCATGGTTTGTTTGTACACCTACGAATCGGACCTGGGCGATGGGTGGGAGGACGAAGCCGTCCATAACGATCCTTCCGGGGTACGGGAAAAAGCCCTCAAAATGGGGGCCAATATTATTTCGTACGTTTTTGGGCAATAACCCCCCTCCTGTCCTCCCGCAAGCTGGCACGGGGAAGGGCTAAAGGGGATATCGCAGGGCATTGTGGGCTTGCCTCTGCCCCAAGATGACGGGTGCGGCATCGATTTGCAAAGCGAGCATGCACTTTAATTGTGAATAAAATATTTTTTTAATACCTTAAGCATCAAAACATACACCATGAAACAGATAACCATTGCTTCTTTATTGATCTTTTTTCTCGTTTTAAATTCCATGGCACAGGATTATAAAACCGCGATCGGGGTACGCGGAGGGTTGCCTTACGGCTTAACGGTAAAACATTTTATAAAAGAAGGCACAGCACTGGAGGGCATAGTGGCAAGCCGATGGAAAGGGTTCAACTTTACGGGTTTGTACGAGATAAACTCAAATATATTTGCCCCGGGCTTAAACTTATACTGTGGGCTTGGCGGGCACATAGGCGCTTACGATGGCGACAACGGACGCTACAGTGACGATGATTCTCATGCCATCCTGGGCATTGACGGTATAGTGGGGCTTGAGTACAACCTTACCGAAATACCTTTAAATATTGGTGTTGACTGGAAACCTGCCATTGATTTGATTGGTGCCACTAAATTATGGGGAGACGAACTGGCTATTTCAATCCGGTATATCTTTTAACGGCAACATCCCACACAACAAAATTCTCGTTTTTTGTTGCTGGCAGCTTGCTCCTCTCACCTCATCTCCCATTGGGAATTTGTCGTCCGTTGCAAGTTAACGGTTGCTGGCTGGACTTTGGTGCAGCAATAACCATAAAACCGTAGGCTTCTTATATCATCTTGTTACAATTACCAGATATTTAGATGCCTTCCAAAACCCAGCCTTGTCATCTATAAACAAAGTATCTGCACTATTTTCGCCGGAAATATGGAACGAGCCTGCCGGATGGACAGAAATAACTTCTGCTTTTTTTGCCAATAAAGGGACATAATCAAATTCCCGTATGTCAACCTTAGTAAAATAACCGTGGTTAAAATCTTCTTTTACATCGGAGTCCCTGCCTATGCCAAGCAATCCGCCGCTCCTCTCAATCACACCGTTTTCTTTCAATTCCCTCAAACTTCCATATGCATAATACGCTTCATTCAGTTCCTGGTTTTGAGATGCTATCTTATCCGACTTTTGGAGGTTTTCTTCCTCTATTATTGCAATTTTCTGGTTCAACGAGCTGAGATCAAAATTTAATTTAGTGATTTCTTCGTTTAATATAAGTATTTCAGCATCTTTTTGCCCTATCTGCTTTTTTAGGCTGCTTACCATTTTTTCCAATTCGGCAACCATCCCCTGTAACTTCCCGTTCCTGAATCTGGCATTGCCCAACCTTTCCTGAAGCGAGGAAGCCAATTTTTTATTCTCCTTCAACAGATTATTGATAAGCGCAATATCGTCAAGAATCAACCCCTTTTGAGTAGGAGCCATCTCGTTCCCCCGCGATGTCCGCACCGTAACCAAATCTTCCATCTTTTTAATTGAATCAAGATTTGCCTGTATTTCATTAAAATCATTCAGGAACCCGACAATAGAATACTCCTTAGCTTCGGTTTCGGACTGCAAGCTATCAATGGCCACAGACAACCGTTCTGCCTCTTTCTTATAATTATGGCACGAGGTTAAATAACATGCCGCCAAGATTAAAACTACCAGCTTTCTCATTTTTATTTTTTCTGTGAATTTAAGACAAATTTTACATTTTCAATCCTGATTACCGGCATATCTTCAAGATCCTGGAGGGCATTTATTAAACCTACCTTTTTATATTTTGAAAAATCCCCCGGGCTTATCCGGCAAGAGTTAACTTTTCTCTCGTATAACAAACGCTCCCGCTGTGTGCCTTTTAGCAAATATGTGTCGGGCGCCCACCATTTTTTGCCATCGAAAAAAACCGGGTTGGCAGTAAAACTATCGGTAACACAACCGTTTTTTATAATAAGGATATCATCGCAATCCCCTCTTTTTTCAAACAATTTATGAAGTGCGCCCCTATCGGCAAATTTAAAACGATAATCAATCCCGTTATCCACAACCAGCTTAAGGCTTTCGATTTTCCTGTATTTGTGGGGGATAAATTCAATTTTTACGATTTGTTCGGCATATGTTACCCGGCAACGGAAAAGCCCTGTCCTACAGTTTTCAGGGACAATTATGTGCCGCTCCAGATCTATTTTGCCGGAAATGCCAAATACTTCTCCCAGCGCGTGTTCCATCCTTGCATTGTGCCACCTGAGATCGGGCAAATTCCCGTCTTTGCATTTTATGGTTTCAAACAATTGGGACATATACCTTTCCTATTAATTCTTCATACTCTTTCCTTACTTCGCTCATAAATGTAACACCCCCGCCACTTTTATAAGTCAACTGCCCGTCTTTATTTTCGATGTAGCGGATCAGTACACATGAATCCAGGTTTTCCCCGTCAAAATATCCAAATATCCCGGTATAATAACCGCGTTCATAACCTTCGGCATCCCTTATAATCTCAACTGTTTTTCTTTTGGGCGCCCCTGAAATGGAACCGGCAGGCAATAAGCTGAAAATAATACTGCCGATATTTTCAGGATAATTTTGGGGCAACACACCTGAAATTTGGGAACTTACCTGCCACAGATCCTTTTCGTTGGTTTTTATCAAGTCGAGGTAACGGAATTTATCAACCTTTACGTCCTCGGCCGTAAAACTCAGATCGTTCCGTATCAAGTCAACTATTGTGTTGTGTTCTGCAATTTCTTTGGCGTCTTCCATAATTAATTTTTCGGAATTTTTAATCCCTGCATCAATTGTTCCTTTCATCGGGAAAGAAAATATCTTCCCGTTTTCAATTTTGACAAAGGTCTCGGGCGAAAAACAAACAAATTTGTTTTTCAGCAAAACCTTGTATTTTGCCGAACTCACATAAAAAATATCTTCCAATGTTAAATTGGTCTCAACTTCGGTTGGTTGGGTATAATTTAGAAGATAGGTGTCGCCGCTATAAATATGGCGTTTCACCAAATCAAATCCTTTTTTGTAGCTCTCAAATGAAACCGGTTTCGTTTTCCATTTTTCAATTGTAAGGTTATTTTTGGGATGTGGCACATTTGAACGCCCAGGGATCTGGAACCAAATTTTCCCTGTCGTTTCCGGTAACGTGAGCAGTAAGGTTTTTTTCATTTCGAAATCAACCAGGAAAACAAAAGGCCCTCCATATTTTCCCAACCTGTTCATTTCATTTATTATGTCCATCCTACACCTTCCGTTGTTCGCGGCAAAGTTATAAAATAAAAATGCTGCCAAGATCCAGGGCTAAAACCACCCATAATTTTTATTTTTGACAAAAAATCAGCTGATGATGGATATTGCAAAGAACATTTCAGGGATAAAACAAACTTTGCCGAAAGGGGTAAAACTTGTTGCTGTGTCGAAAACCAAGCCCAACGAAGATATTTTAGCCGCCTACCATTCGGGGCATAAAATTTTTGGGGAGAACAAGGTCCAGGATTTGGCAAAAAAATACGAGGAGCTCCCGAAAGACATTGAGTGGCATTTTATTGGGCACCTCCAAAAAAACAAGGTGAAATATATTGCCCCTTTTGTCAGCCTCATACATGGGGTGGATTCCCTGAAGTTATTGGAAATCATTAATAAGGAGGGGACAAAAAACAAGCGGGCAATCCCATGCTTGTTGCAATTCCATATCGCCGAGGAAACAACAAAGTTTGGACTTTCAATAGAAGAAGCGCACGGATTATTGGGTTCTGGCAAATTCAAATCATTAAAGAACATACAAATCAGGGGCGTCATGGGGATGGCAACCTACACCGAAGACGAAGGGCAGGTTGCCGGGGAGTTCAAGTCACTGAAAAATATTTTTGACACAATAAAAAAGGGCTATTTCCAAAATACCAAAGAATTTTGCGAAATATCAATGGGGATGTCAGACGATTACCTGTTGGCGGTAGGCGAAGGGAGTACAATGGTGCGCGTAGGGAGTAAGATTTTTGGCGGGCGCAATAATAACTAATGACAGTCCATTCTTACAGAACGTTCCCTCGGGCTTCTCCCCTCTCCCATCATCGCCCCGTTGCCCCTCTAATTTTGCCTTTTAACTTTTCCTTAAATCCACCGGAGAATAAACCCTTTAATAGGCTTTCAGCATAAAATGAACTATTTTTGGGTAGATTTATGAACTGAATCAAAATGATATATCAAAAATGAATATTAGTGCATTGCAAAAAGAAAGGGCCAAGTATCAGCCCAAGCTGCCAAAATCGTTGGTTGGGGCAGTAAAATTGGTAGAAGGAGAAAAAACCGAGTCGGTTGCCGACCAGGCAGAAATTGCAAAACTGTTCCCCAACACATACGGGATGCCGCTTATCTCTTTTGAAGAAGGCGAAGCAAAAGACAGTGCCGCGCTCAACGTTGGCGTTATCCTCTCGGGGGGGCAGGCCCCGGGCGGGCACAACGTTATTTCCGGCATCTTCGACGGCATAAAAAAAATCAGCCCCGAAAGCCGCTTGTTCGGGTTCCTGGGCGGGCCAGGCGGGTTGGTCGGACACAAATACATTGAACTTACCAGCGAAATAATCGATGAATACCGCAATACCGGCGGGTTCGACATAATCGGTTCAGGGCGCACAAAACTGGAAGAAGAAGCACAGTTCGACAAAGGCCTTGAAATTGCCAAAAAACTAGGGCTAAATGCACTGGTAATCATTGGTGGCGACGACTCGAACACCAATGCCTGCGTGCTGGCAGAATACTATGCGGCAAAAAATGCAGGGGTGCAGGTAATCGGCTGCCCGAAAACAATCGATGGCGACCTTAAAAACGAAATGATAGAAACTTCGTTTGGCTTCGATACAGCAACAAAAGTTTACTCGGAACTGATCGGCAACATACAGCGAGATTCCAACTCGGCTAAAAAATATTGGCACTTCATCAAACTGATGGGGCGTTCGGCTTCGCATATCGGTTTGGAATGTGCCTTAAAGACACAGCCCAACATTACTTTGATCTCAGAGGAAGTTGCAGAGAAAAAGCAGACCCTTGGGGAAATTGTGGACTACATGGCAGGCATTGTTGCCAAACGTGCCGAAAAAGGGGACAACTTTGGTGTTGCGCTTATCCCTGAAGGTTTGATAGAATTTATCCCCGAGATGAAAGTGTTGATATCTGAATTGAACGATTTGCTGGCAGAAGGCTCTGATACCGAAAAAGAATTTAAGTTGCTGAAAAAAAGCCACCGCAACGATTGGGTCGCTTCTCATTTATCTGACGCTTCTTCGAAAGTGTTCAAATCGCTTCCGGCAGGCATTGCCACACAGCTCACCCTCGATCGCGATCCGCACGGCAACGTACAGGTTTCGTTGATTGAGACCGAGAAATTGCTTGGCGAAATGGTGAAGACCAAGTTGGAAGAAATGAAAAACACAGGAGGGTACGCCGGGAAATTTGGCACACAATACCACTTCTTTGGTTACGAAGGCCGCTGTGCAGCACCCTCGAATTTCGATGCCGACTATTGCTACTCGCTGGGCTACACCGCCTCTGTACTTATTTCGGAAGGGAAAACAGGCTACATGTCGTCGGTACGTAACTTAACTGCCCCGGCAGCTGAATGGGTTGCAGGCGGAGTGCCGGTTACCATGATGATGAACATGGAAAAACGCCACGGGCATATGAAACCTGTCATCCAAAAGGCATTGGTGGAACTTGATGGGGCACCTTATAAATTCTTTGTCTCAAAACGCGAAGAGTGGGCACTGTCTACCCAGTTTATTTATCCCGGCCCAATCCAGTACTTTGGACCTTCTGTAGTCTGCGACCAGACCACAGAAACTATAAAATTGGAAAAGGCTTAAGCTTATATCTCCCATGCCCGGGGCCTGGTATTGATCCGGACCCCGGGCAACAACAGTTTATTTTCTATTATGCCCGCACTGCGGATAAAAGCAAAAAAACCGTTGCACATAAAGCACAACGGTTTAACACAATCCCAATATATTTAACTTCTGTTATTTTTTGGAAAGGGACAATGATATTTCTTTCTCAATTTCATCGCTTACGAAAAAAGCTTTTGGGAAATTACCGGAGTCCCATACTGAGCCGTCAATGGTAATGGTTGCCCCAATGTAATAATTCCCCTCCTCTAATCCGCTAAAAACAAAATTGCCAGAAGCATCGGTGGTTGTTTGTTTTACCACGGCAAGCGCCCCGTCATACAATTTTACGGTAATCCCCGAAACGGTATCACCTGCACTTGCAGTTCCCGAAACAGTTGCGTCATCATTGCTACAAGCAAATGCAACAAATACAACAAATGCAATTATCAATAGTTTTTTCATTATGCTCAATTATTAAAAATTCTACTCTAAAACATTTTTCCATTTTTCGCTACGCCCGGTAAACCAAACTGGCAAATCGGTATCATCGTGCGAACTTACTATTGCCCAACCTGCCGGATCGGAAGAAGAAAGTGCCGGAGGATAAAAATTCCTCTCTTTCCATTTAAACACCTCATAAGGGGCGGCAGGACATGTGCCCACATAATCAATCAAGCGGCGGGCAGTTGTAAAACAAATTTCATATCCGTAGAAATTGTAATGCAAATGCAGTTGGTTGAATATTGCCTGCACTTGTTCCTGTTTTGTCATTGCATCGAAGAGAGTTGCTGCATATTCAGCATAAGTACTGGCATCGTATTTCTGATCCGGTTTGTCTGCCTCAATCCTTTTTTCATCACAAACGGTAGGGAAGGCAGGGGATGTACTTGAAGAGTATGGGTTGTCGTTGTTTATATGGTACCAATATTCGCACGACAACTCAATTGCTTTTTTATAATGCTCGCGGGCAGAACCATTTATTGTCCCAAAATCCCTCACAGCAGCTTCGGCTAAGAACAATTCGGTTTCGATTGAGGAAATTGTAGGGTAATCCATATCGTACCTAAAGAAACACCTTACATTGTACTCCGACATAAAAGTCCCGTATTTCCCGGGGTAGCCATTGGTGTCGTCCCAAGTTGAACAGGCATAGCGGAATTCCGACAATAAATATTCGTCGCGTTTCGAAAGATCAGAGTAAGCCTCATCGTCTTCCCCTATCGATATGGTATATTCGTCATCGCCCAAATCGATGGTAATGGAAGTAACGCTCAAATCTGTCATAATAGGGTCGTTGATATAATAAGCCCTCATTAGTTTGCTGTAATAACTGTTATTGTCGGTGCCATCGTCCCAGCTGCTATATCCCCCAATATACCTGCCCAATGCATCGGGGGAGAATAAATATGCGACACGGGGGTCAACTGTCCCGTTTGCCAAGCCTTCTTCGTGGTTGTCGCCGGAAAAATAGTACAAAGTTTCGCCATTAACTACCGTATCTTTTTCGACTGGGGTGCAATGCATGACATCGTCTAAAAATTTTGCGGAGGCCCTAAAACTTACGGCAACTTCTTTAAAAGCCCTTCCAACCCCAAGTTGCCCGGGCAATTTTGAGGCATCTATTACGTCAAGGTCGGCAATACCTGCCACATCGTCATATTCGTCCAGGAAACTGGCACTGCCCATTTCCGAGAGCGTTGATTTTGTGAGGTCGGGGTTTACCTCTGCAACTGCCATTGCACAACGCAAGCGCAAAGAATTGATCCACTTGATCCACATATCGAAATCGCCGTCAAAAATTATGTCCTGAAGGGAAAAGGAACTTAACTCGGAGCTGCTCAGATCAAGGTTTTCCAGATAAGTACATATTTCACCCAATTCCTCGATAATTATCGGATATATTTCTTGCTGATCTTTATATTCGGCCTCGTCGTTGTCCAATGCCCCTGCCGAGCCGGTTTCAAAGTAAGGCACTTCTTCATACAGGTCGATGGCACGCTGGTATGCGTAAGCTTTTATTGCCTGCATCAATTTCATGTACAGTTCATCCAAATCCGTACGCCCGTCTTCCGACATCTTGTTGTATTCATATTGTGCCCAAAGGATTTGTTTTATCCATTCATTCTTCAGTTTGTTGAAAACAGTCTGGTTGAAAGCATTTGCGCCCCAGTCGCTTGAAGCATCAACATCTTTCAGCCCATAAGAGACACCATAATCGGTAGTGGTATAATAAAGTTGCATACCGGTACCCATAACCCGGGTGCCACTCCTCATCATATGGTACATTGGGCCATACTCTCCTTTCAGCAAAAGGCTCTGGGTACACTCAGATGCAAAATAACCTGCAATTATACTTATGCCCGCGGCATCGGCTTGTTGTTTTGAAAAGCCGTCCGGATCCTGGTACAATTCTTCCAGCTTGTCTTGACAGGAGAAGGAAACCATCAAAACAAGTAGTAAAATAATTGATTTAAATATTATGTTCTTCATCTCGATATCAATTTGATTTTTTATAGATTAAGTTTTATTGATGCCCCAATAGATCGCGCAGCAGGCAAAGCAGTAGTGCCAAAACTCGAACTATCGAAACCTGTACCGTTCGATGATTCGGGAATGGTATTCGGCGCGTCTTTGTACAAGTAGCATACATTGTTGGCAAAAACAGAAAGGACAAGCCCGTTCACTCCAAATTTCCTTGAAATTTTTGCAGGGACTTTGTAATCCAGGGCAATATTCCTTAGTGCAATATAGTCCTTTTTATATATCCTGTCCTCGGGGAAAAAACCATTTGAAAAATAAGTCCCATAGTAATATTCTTCTGCTGAAACTACCTCATTGTTAGTTGTCCCGTCTTCCTGTACCCCATCGAGTATCACGCCATCATGAAAAGTAGCTCCCCCATCAGGGTTTGTCCCTTTTACTTTTGCACCGCTCCCATCCAAATAGTAGGCAACGCCGCCGTGTTCTTCATCGCGGTATTTCAGGCTTTCCTTTAACATCCCCGATGCCATCATATAAGTTTCCTGTTCAGAGATAAATGTTGCCCCAAAAGAGTAGTCGAAATTCATCAACAGACGGAAATCTTTATACTCAAAAGATGTAAATACACCTCCGGTAACATCGGGCAATAGTTTGCCCACCCGTTTATTTACCGTTGACGAGTATGCATAAGCGGTCCCGTCTGTCTCTACAACATATTCCCCATTGGCAGCATCGTTTTCATCCGAGGGGTTATTGTAGCGTTGCAATCCTTTTGCCTGGTAAATCGCTCCATATTCCCCGCCAACCTCTGCCACTATATTTACGGCATTAGAACACAAAGAGTATAATGTCATCTGGGTCAAGCTGCCATCAAGTTCGATAACCTTTGTTTTGCTCCCTGCAAAAGTAAAGTTGAGGTCCCATTTAAAATCCCTTGTATATAATGGTTTGGTTTTCAGGGCAAGTTCCCAACCGTTTGTACGGACTTCCCCCGCATTCATTCGGATATAATTTACCCCTAAGCCAGAAGGGGCATCAACTGCCATAATTTGGTCATATATATTGTTATGGTAGAAAGAAAAATCCACCCCCAGCCGTTGGTTGTCGAACAAATATCCTTCCAGCCCAAATTCCAATTCGCGCTTCCGTTCTGGTTTTAAATTTGGGTTATAGTTTTCGTCCATAGGGGGCAACGAACTTGGAGGGGTCAGGGTATAAGAATTCCCTACTGCGGAAGTACTAAGGTTGACATTGCTGAAATAAATTGGGCCAGGGCGGCCGACATCTGCCCACGAAGTCCTAATTTTAAAGAAGTTGACAACATCGGGCAAGGCTAGTGTATTTGAAGCTATCCATGTCGCGCTCGCACCAGGATAGAAGTAGCTGTTGTTTTCCGGGGGGAGGATGGACGACCAGTCGTTACGGGCCTGGACTTCAACATAAAATTGATCTTTCCATTCAAATTGAACAGATCCCAAAACACTATACAGGATACTTTCTTGGTTTTCAAACAAATAATCGGGATATACATCGGTGCCTAAATTAGAAAACGAAAAATAGTTCGGTATTACCAAGGTCCCTATCGCAGAAGCCCCTTTTTTCTCAAGGTAATTATGGCGAATAACACCCCCCACAAAACCGGAGATATTAATATCCTCCACGTCTGTGTCAAAGTTTAACATCGCCTGCCCATATGTTTTACGTATAGCCCTACTGTAGTCGGTATAAACATTGCCATCCTCTGTGCCGTAATAGTTGGCATCCTGCAACATTGCCTTATATTCGCTCCTGTCGCTGGTTATGTCAATCCCTCCCATAACCGTTGCCCCAAATGTTTTATTTATTTTGGCATCGAGGGTCAATGATTGGATATTGTGGAAACGGCTAAATTCATACTTATCCTGGGTCCAGTCCCACAAAGAATTGACAATTGAACGCCTTCCGTTCGAAATAAACTGGTTTAACCGATCTTCGTCTTGAAAGTAATTATATCCGGCATCGGTAACCATATATGACTTTAACAAATCAACGTCAATATCGGCAGCATAAGAACCTAGGCTCGAAGTGGCTCCCTGAGAGTCGAACGATTGGGTGTATGACGCATTATAGTTTTTTGTAACATAATAGTTTGCCGAATACTTTATCGATATATAATCGTTCATTTTATAGTTCGCGCTCATACTAAAAGTGTTCTTGTCGTATTTAGCTCCTGGGATATAAGATTTCATGTGCATGTTGGTATAAGAAAAGCGCATTGAACCCTTTTCCCCCCCTGATGTCAAAGAAACATTAGAAGTATACTGCCTTCCCTGTTGGAACAATTGTTCGTAAATGGTCCTATCGTTTGCTTTCCATGGCCTGGTAGAGCCGTCCCACCAAACCAAATCCACATTGGGGTCGAATTTTGGGCCAAAAGCAGCGCCGCTATAATCCAAGGCTCGTGCGCCGTCATCGTTTATATAAAACCCTTCGTCATCGGTAACCGTAGTGCTGGGGCTTCTGCCTGTCCCATACTGCCTTTGCAGGTCGGGCAGGAAAGCTGCATTGTCCCAAGTTGTTGTAAAAGATGCCGAGATACCCAGCCCTTTACTCTTCGCCCCACTTTTGGTGGTGATAAGGATTACCCCGTTTGCCCCTTCGCTGCCATACAATACAGAGGCCTTCGCCCCTTTTAGTATTTCAAACGAAGCAATATCATCGGGGTTGATGTCGTTAATCCCGGTACCATTGTCCCTTCCTGTGCGTGCATTGCCTGAGATAGAAGTGGTTTCGTCATGTATAGGCACCCCGTCAACAACAATCAAAGGCCGGGTATTTGAGTTTTCGTCAAAGGCAACGGCATTCCTGACATTGATCTGCATCCCCCCAGTGGGCCCTACTGCTGTTGAAGCTACCTGCACACCAGCTGCGCTTCCGTATAACGATTGCAAGGCATTTACCGGAGGGCCGCTGGCAAGTATCCTTTCGGTACTTACTTTCGAGACTGCATAGCCCAAGGCTTTTGCTTCCTTCTTGATGCCCAAAGCTGTTACCACAACTTCATCTATCCCCTCTGTGCTTGTTTCCATCAACACATCTATCACAGACTGCCCCTGGGTAGGTTTGTCAACAGTTTTCATCCCCACAAAAGAAAACTGGAGTACGGCACCGTCTTGCACAACAATAGAATATTTACCGTCAATATTGGTAACAGTACCGTTAGTAGTGCCTTTTTCCAGAACCGAAACGCCAGGTATCCCCAGCCCGTCTTCGCCTGTTACGGTGCCTGTTACGGCCTTTTGTTGCCCGGCAGGTTTCTTTTCGTTAAAAGTGGTCAAAACAATTTGCCTGTCTTTTATCAGGTAATTGACATTTGTCCCGTCAAAAATTTCCCCAAGGATCTTTTCAACTGTCTTGTCCCTGGCATCAATATCCACACGCCTCTCTACATCAACCATTTTTTGGTTGAACAGGAAATAAAATTCACTGTTGTTTTCAATCTCGTCCAGGACCTCTATAACTTTTGAATTGTTCATCTTTAAAGTTAATTTGGTCTGTTGGGAATAACTGGTTACTGCCCAGGCCTGAGTCAGGCTCAATAAAAGAAAAACAGCATTTAACCGCATAATTTTCCACATTTTAGTTTTGATGCAATAATGCAATGCATCACGAATTGTTTTTTTTTTCATAGATTTGAAACATTTAAGTAGTTTTACAACAATAAACATTAAATTACTTACCAACAGGAGGGTGCCGCAAACACTCTCCTGTTTTTTTTACTTAAAAGACTTAAGCCTTTCTTTGTCTATCTTTAATACGAATTTTCTTTTCTGAAACGTGCCGTCAACTATATCCCGTGGCAACTCTTTGTAGGTGAAAGGGGCGGTTAAGGCCATTAATTTCAACACCTCTTTTAACGATTCGTCAACAAAAGTGGCCCGAAAAGCATAATCGACCAATCCCTTGTCATCTATCTTAAAATCTACGTTGTACCACCTTCCCAGGCGTTCGGCTACCTGCAACATGTTTTCGTTCCTGAAGATCAATTTCCCTTCGGTCCACCCCACATACTGGTATGCCTCCACTTCGTTTGTTTTAAAAGTCCCGTTGCCTATATCTAAAACTAATTTTTGGTTTGGTTCAAGCAAATCGAGTTTTTGCCCCTGCTGTGTGGCAACTTCAACCTTGCCCCGGTTAAGTATTACCTCTTCGCAATAATCGTCCTTATAAGCCATAACATTAAACCGTGTCCCCAATACTTTTACTTTCAAATTTTGTGTCTCTACCACAAAGGGGTTTGCTTTATCGTGAAAAACATCAAAATAAGCTTCGCCCGACACTGTGACATTGCGCCCGTTTGTAAAATTTACAGGATACCTTAAGCTTGAGCCGCTGTTCAGGAACCCGGTAGTGCCATCGGGAAGTTCGAATTTTGTCCTTACCCCCGGTGGGCATTGTATTTCTGCAAAACCGATACTTTGTTTTTCAATATCCCCTGCACCCTTGTTGACCTGTAAATAAACAAAAGCCAGGAAAGAAAGCAACAAGGGGATTATTAATACAGCAGCCACTTTCTGAAAAGTGCCAATAAAACGGTAGCCCCTGCCAGTCTCTTCTTCTATCCTTATTTTATGGTGTATTTGGTGCAACAGTTGATCTGCATTGCCCCGAGGCATGTCTTGTGCCGAAAATTCGCCCCAGTGTTTTTCCAAATAACTTTTTAGGCTTGCCCTTCCCCCCAAATTGGAAAAAACAGATTTTACTTCGAGGTAATCTTTGTGGGAATAGGTCCCTTTAAAAAAACGATTTAATATCTCCGGATTAATATCCATTTTAATTTTATCGGTTATTTATTATAGATATAGGGCTGTGAGGAAAAAATCCCCTAGTCAGGGACAAAAAAAATAAAATTTTAGATCCTTAGATGTGGGAGGTGGTGCCAATCACAACAAATAACTAATAACCTGAATGGTGGCTAACCAACAGGTTTCTTGGCTATTTAGGAAAACAGGGGATACGGATCTTGAAAGAAGAATATTAACTTTGCAAAAAACGGATTATTAAAAAACAAAAGCTATGGCAAATTTAGCAACAACATATTTGGGTTTGAATTTACGTAACCCCTTGGTGGCCGCAAGTTCTGGATTGACAAACTCGGTTAAAAAAATCAAGGAAATGGAAGCTGCCGGGATTGGGGCAGTCGTGCTAAAATCGATTTTTGAAGAACAGATAAACAACGAGGTCGGGGACATCCTTTCAACAGGCACTGACAACACTGCCTATCCCGAAGCCGGGGACTATATAAAGGCCTACCTTCGCGACAACACTATAAACAAACACCTTGATTTGCTTAACGAAGCCAAAAAGGCAGTAAGCATACCTGTGATCGCCAGCGTCAACTGTGTGTCGGCCGATGAATGGACAGGTTTTGCCAAAGACTTTCAGGAAGCGGGCGCAGATGCACTGGAATTGAATATTTTTTACGTACCTACCGGGTGGGGAGAAAGCCCTGAGGCAGTAGAGCAGTTGTACATTGACGTATTGAAAAAGGTAAAGGGGCAGGTCTCGATCCCTGTGGCGGTAAAAATCGGCATTTTCCACAGCAATATTGCCCGTACGGCACATAAGCTTATGGCCCACGGGGCAAATGGGCTTGTCATGTTCAACCGTTTCTACGAACCCGACATCGACCTTGAAAAACTGGAGCTTACTTCTTCCGAAATATTTAGTTCCCCGCACGACATCCGCCGTGTTTTGCGTTGGACAGGGCTGGTTTCGTCCATCGTCCCCCAGCTTGAGATCGCCGCTTCTACCGGCATACACGATGGGAAAGCTGTTCTGAAACAATTGCTGGCAGGGGCACAGGTCGCGCAACTTTGTTCCACCCTTTATATCAACGGCAGCAGCTTTATCCCAAAAATCTTAAGGGAAATCACAAGTTTTATGGAAAAATGGAATTTTGAAAAAATTGATGATTTCAGGGGCAGGCTTTCTTACAAAAACATACAAGACCCGCATGTTTACGAGCGTTCGCAGTTTATGAAATACTTCTCGGGCAAAAAAAGCAAATAGGGCAATGCAAACATCATGTTTGGGGCAGCAAACAACGGCCGGGCTGAAAAAAAAGGGCATATCCATAACCAATTAAGCCTTGTTTCCGTACTGTATATTGTTATGAAAACAGATAAGGGAAACATTATTGATTTTGAAGGCAGGCCGGACTATCGTTATAAATCTCCATTTCTTTCGATACAGGGGGATTACAACAAAAAAAAGGATAACCAGTTTGTAGTTCCGTGGCAGATGGCAAGGACCAAAGAAAAGGAATTTTTTATAAAGTGAGGATGGGCTTTGCAAAGTAAAAAGGGAGTTTTATCATTTTTTGTTTGGAAAAAGAACCCGGGATTGTCCGGGTCCTTTTTCTTTCAGGGCAAATATCCTTTTACTCTGAAATACGATCGAGTATTTCCTGCAAGAAATATTTCTTTTGTTCACTGGCTGTTTCCAGTACCGGTGCGATAAGCCTTTTGGTTTGCCCTATGGTTTCGCCACCAGGCAAAAATTCCATGTTGTCGATAACAGTGAAAGCCTCAAATGCTGTTTCCCAGTCATCGTTGATTACAATATTGACAAATGTTGGCAGGTAGTCGTGGTAATGTAGCCCGTTTTGCCAACAGGCGGACAATATTGTTTTTTTTATTGGCGAATATTTTTCGTCTTCCAGCGCACCCGTCAAAATAGGGACAGATGTTTTGTCTTTTATGTTGCCAAGCAGATCGCTAATTTCTGTTATGACCTCAGGATCGTTGCCCGAAAGCAAAATGTCGAACAAAATCGGCAGGTACAATTTGTTGCCCTGTTCCCTGATTTTCCTTATGGCAGAAATAACCGTTGCATTGCTGGTCGAAAAAAGCTCAGCCTGTATGTTTTTGTCTAATCTTTCCCTGTCCATTTTTATTGTAGATAATTAACCGCCAAAACTACAGAAAATAATTTATTCCTTTTGATATATAAACTCAAATACGATGGAAGGAGAAAAAGACAAAGGTCAGGTAATCATTCCTGACGAAACGGTAATGGCAAAAATATTTTTGATACGCGGACAAAAGGTAATGCTAGACCGTGACTTGGCAGAGCTCTATGAGGTCAAAGCAATAAGGTTGCGGGAGCAGGTAAAAAGGAACATTGAGAAGTTTCCTGCCCATTTTATGTTTCAACTGTCAGGAAAAGAGACAGAAAACATGGTGTCGCAAAATGCGATACCTTCCAAACAGCACTTGGGAGGTTCTTTCCCATATGTATTTTCAGAACATGGAGTTTTACAATTAGCCAATGTTTTAAGGAGTGCAAAGGCTACACAGATGAGTGTCAGGATAATAGAAGTTTTTGTAAAAATGCGTGAAATGCTTACTGATACTTTAAGCTTAAAACTTGACATCGAAGAAATCAAAAAAAAACTTCGCAACCAGGACAAAAACATAGAATTGGTTTTTAACTATCTTGACGAGCTAATGGAAAAGCAAGAGGATCCACAACCTCGCAACCAGATAGGTTTTGTGCAGGGCAACAAGGGATAATTTAGCGCAAAAAACCATGTTTTATTCCCTGCTGTTTTTATTCCCACCACTGACCTGTTTTGGGTTTATTTTGAAATTATGTTCTTTATCATGGTGTAATTATTTTTTGTTAGTCGATATTTTTTTTAATATAGCAGGTAAATTTTTAAACCTAAAATTAAGTATCATGGCTATTTCGAAAATGAAATTAAGTGCATCAATGGGGGCGGGTTTCAGTACAAAAATAAATTGTTCGCACCCATTTGTTATCGACCAACCCAAAATGGCGGGCGGCAACGATGAGGGCCCCAACCCGCTGGAAATATTTTTGTCGAGTTTGCCCGCATGCATTTGTGCTATCGGCAGGATTATCGCCAATCAGAAAAGGATAGCCCTCAGAGGTATCGATGTGGCATTGGAAGGGGACATCGACAAGGATTTCTTGCTCGGGAAAACCACCGAAGGAAGGGCTGGCTTTACTGAAATACGGATTTTTGTAGACATTGATGCCGATATGACAAAAGAAGAGAAAGGGGCATTTCTGGAAGAAATTGAGGCGCGTTGCCCGATTGCCGACAATATGGCACAAAAATCGGTTATCAAGCCTGCTGTTGTTGAAAAATAGGGCGGGCGATCTGTTGTAAATAAGGTCTATCCAATTCTTTTGTTTAATCCTCTCCCAAAATTTGGATTAATCTTGAGGGGGTTGGATGTTCCTTTTGAATTCCCAAGCGTATTAACGAACCTCTGCAAAAAAACTCATCCAATTTGCTTTTGCACAGTCCTTTAGCCGAGTTTTTCAGCCAGTGCCAGTCCCGTATACGATCCCTTAACGTTTACCAATTCTTCAGGAGTCCCTTCAAAAACAAGACTTCCCCCTTTGTCGCCACCCTCCGGCCCCAGGTCTATTATCCAGTCAGCCGATTTTATTACCTCTAAATTGTGTTCGATGATAATTATCGAATGCCCGCGCGAAATAAGTGCGTTGAACGAGCCGAGCAGTTTCCTTATATCGTGGAAATGCAGGCCTGTAGTCGGTTCGTCAAATATAAATAGCGTGGGCGAATCTTTTTCTTTGGCAAGGAACGATGCCAGTTTCACGCGCTGGCTTTCACCGCCCGACAGCGTGCTTGACGACTGCCCCAGCTTGACATAGCCCAGCCCGACATCTTGAAGCGGTTGCAGCCGTTTTGCGATTTTCTTTTCTGTCGACGATTTCCCTGAAGAGAACAGTTCGATAGCCTGGTTGACTGTCAGTTTCAGTATGTCGTCAATGTTTTTGTCTTTGTATTTCACATCGAGTATTTCTTCTTTGAAACGTTTGCCCCCGCAACTTTCGCAAACAAGGTAAACATCTGCCAGGAACTGCATTTCGACTTTGATAGTCCCTTCCCCCTGGCATTCGTCGCACCTCCCGCCGTCAACATTAAACGAAAAATGGGAAGGCTTTAGCCCGTTGATTTTGGCTGCCTGCCGCGATGCAAATAATTTCCTTATTTCATCGTAAGCTTTCAGGTAGGTAACCGGGTTTGAACGCGATGATTTCCCTATCGGGTTCTGGTCGATGAACTCAACAGCGTCAAGCATTTTGTAATCGCCCAAGATTGCATCGTGGTGCCCTGTTTTTTCGCCGTAACCGCCCATTATCTTGGTCAATGCCGGAAAAAGGATCTTGGAAACCAGCGATGATTTACCCGAACCGCTTACCCCCGTTATTACCGTTAAGGTGTTCAATGGGAATTTTACGCGCAGGTTTTTGAGGTTGTTTTCGCGCGCGCCTACAATTTCAATGGAATTTATCCATCTCCTGCGTTGCTTGGGCACCTCTATTTTTTCTTCGCCCGTTAAATATTTTGTTGTTAGGCTTTCAGGCTTTGATTTTAGTTCAGAATGATTTCCCTGAAAAACCACTTCCCCACCATGTTGCCCGGCAAAGGGACCAATATCGATAATCTCGTCTGCTGCACGGATTATTTCCTCATCGTGTTCGACAACAAATACCGTGTTGCCAATTTCTTTCAGTTTCCCAAGCACTTTTATCAAACGGCCGGTGTCGCGCGGGTGAAGGCCAATGCTGGGCTCGTCCAAAATATACAACGAACCTACCAGGCTGCTCCCCAACGATGTTGCCAGGTTGATGCGTTGCGACTCCCCGCCAGAGAGGGTTGACGACAGGCGGTTCATTGACAGGTAGCCTAAGCCCACATCGCATAAGAAATCGAGCCGGTTGTTTATTTCTGTCAATATCCGTTTTGCAATTTCGGCTTCGTGTTTGCTTAATGATAGCTGCCAAAAAAAATCTTTTAATTCGGTAACAGGCATTAAAACCAGCTCTTGGAGCGATTTCCCGCCTACTTTTACATACCCTGCCTCTTTTCTCAGGCGGCTGCCTTTGCACTCGGGGCAGGTTGTTTTGCCCCTGTAGCGGGAAAGCATCACGCGGTACTGTATTTTGTAGCTCTTTTCTTCTAGGTGTTTGAAAAAGCGGTTTAGCCCTTTGAAATACCTGTTGCCCGTCCAAAGCAGGAACTTCTGCTGTTCGGTGAGCTCGTAAAATGGCTTGTGGATCGGGAACCCGAACTTATCGGCACTGTAAATCAGTTGGTTTTTCCATTCCCCCATTTTTTCGCCTTTCCAGCAGGCAATGGCATCCTGGTAGACAGAAAGCGATTTGTTGGGGATTACCAAGTCTTCGTCAATCCCAATAACCTTCCCGTAGCCTTCGCAAGTGGGGCATGCTCCGGCTGGGTTGTTAAAACTGAACATGTGCACGGTAGGCTCCTCGAACTCAATCCCATCGGCTTCAAAAAGGTTGGAAAAATGTTGCGAGACCGTCCCCCCGTCTTGGAAAGCTTTCACTATACATTCCCCCCGGCCTTCATAAAAGGCGGTCTGAACAGAGTCGGCAGCCCTGCTCCGGGTGTCTTCATCATCTTTTGCCGCAATCCTGTCGATAACAATATTGCAATCCCCGTCACAAAACGTTCCTGCCCCCGACTTTAAGATTTCATCAATTTTTTTTATTTCGCCATCTACTTCAATCCTTGAGAAGCCCTGCTGCATTAAAAGTCCGGCTTCTTCTTCGATGGCACGCCCATTTTTGGAGACCAAAGGGGCGGCAACAATTAACCGGGCGCCTTCGGGGAATGATGAAATATAGTCGACAACATCGCTTACTCCGTGCCGCGAGACTTCTTTGCCCGAAACAGGCGAAATGGTTTTCCCTACCCGGGCATAAAGCAATTTCAGGTAATCATATATCTCAGTTGAAGTGCCGACCGTTGACCGAGGGTTGCGCGTGTTTACTTTTTGCTCTATCGCAATGGCAGGCGGGATCCCTTTGATGGAATCTGCCTCGGGCTTGTTGATCCTGCCGAGGAATTGCCGGGCGTATGACGAAAGGCTTTCTACGTACCGCCTTTGCCCTTCGGCAAAAAGGGTGTCGAATGCCAGCGAAGACTTGCCAGAGCCGGAAACCCCAGTGACGACAATAAATTTGTTAAGGGGTATTTCGAGGCTTATGTTTTTTAAATTATGTACCCTTGCGCGCCGTATCTCAATATATCGTTGTGTTTTGTTATATGACATATTTATGTTAAAAAACTAATAATCTATTAAAAAAACTTGTATTTTTCGTTTAAATGTAGCATTTTTGACTTAGACAAAATTAAACAAATTGTTTCACTTCAATAAAAAGGATCGCCTATAGGAAAAATTTACTTTTTGTTTACAATTAAATAGAAGGTAATGTTCATTACAAACACGCTGAACGACAATGAGCTCGTTCAACAATTTATTCAGGGCGATAAAAATTCACTCGAAATTTTAATACGCCGCCACAAAAACAGGGTGTTTTCATATATCTTGCTTATTGTGAAAAACCAGGAGCTGGCCGAGGATATTTTTCAGGAAACGTTTATAAAAGTTATCCGTTCGCTGAAAAAGGGGAAATATATCGAGAACGGGAAATTCGTCTCATGGGTGTTGCGGATATCGCACAACCTGATTATTGACCACTTCAGGAAAGAAAAGCTGAAAGGCACCGTGTCCAACGACAGTTCTGAGGTAGACATTTTCAACTCGCAGAAATTTTCCGAAGCCACTATTGAAGATCAACTGGTTTATAACCAAATTTTGCTTGAAGTAAAAGAACTGATCAATGAATTGCCGGAAGATCAGCAACAGGTAATTTTTATGCGCCATTACATGGGCCTTAGTTTTAAAGAAATAGCCGAACAGACCGATGTCAGTATCAATACGGCCCTGGGCAGGATGAGGTACGCATTGATCAACATGCGCAAGCTCATAGAAAAGAAGAATTTAGCCCTCACGAAAGTTTAACTCTTGTTAACACAATATTAATACAAAAGGGGCGTTCTATTAAAAACATTTATATTAAAAATGCCTATGGATAGAATGTCTACTTTGATTTATTTTGTCAATAATTATGAGTCTTGCAAAGGCTTCCCCGAAAATAAAGGGACGAGTGGTTTTTTATCAAAAAAACCAGATCCAGAAGCCGGACCGTCAGAGAAAACCATCGAAAGCATACTTGATTTTGCCCGTTCTTACGAGGTGTTTGAAACAGAAGTTGCTGGTTATGTAGAAATGACACTGAATTAGAAAAAAGAGGTCTCTTTATCCGGGACCTCTTTTTTTATAAGGTAGCTTTTCAATTGTCACAAACAGATTAAATTTGTGGCGATTATGATTCCTCAACCCGAAATTTTGTATTTAACAACCTACTTCAACGATTTCCTATCGTTGCCTGGCCTTGGGCATTTCTTTTAAAGCCACTTTAAAAATCCCAAGCCCGTAAATTATGGACTGTTTCCTATTCCAAATCTAAACGCGTTGCGATAAAATACCCCAGCATGGGGGCGTAAGGGGGGGATAGGAAGGAGCTGGGAGCTGGTCGTACTGATTAAAGAAGTATGTTGGCTAAACTACGTAAAAAAGAAATGTCGGCAAGGACAAAGATCTTAGAAAAAACTTAACAAATACTTTTAAATCGGACGACTTTGTTGTCATAGATTACTTATCCCTTCCTTAAAATTACCATTGTGGCGCCATATCCATATTCCTTAAACGAAGCATCCTGGAAATAATATTTTGGGAACTTGCTTTTGAGCATTTTGGTTACCTCCTGTTTTAACACGCCCTGCCCGAGCCCGTGAATAAAAACAATGCATTTAACATGCCCATTGATTGCCGCCCTCATTTCCGTTTCTGCTTTCTCAAGCTGTACCTGTAGTATGTCGTGATTGCTCAAGCCCTCAGTGCCGTCTAACAATTCCCGTATATGCAGGTCTACCTCTACAATATCGGCAGCTTTATTTTTTTTCGGGGCCTTATCTACTGCTTTCCCCTCTTTTGCTTTGACTACTTTTTGCAAATCATCATCGGTCAGCTTATCCAGCCCGATCGTTAAAATATTTGGGGCTATCTGCAAAACCATTGCATTTTTTCTAAAAAACACGTTAGGCAGGAAACTCTTTTCTTTATAAAATTTAACCGGGCTAACCTTAAATTTTTTGGAAACCGCCTGGTGTAGCCCCTTCTCCCCGTCCTGGAAAAAGAGCAGTTGAAAAACAAAGTCGGGCAAATCTGTCAAATCGTCCCGAACTAGACTTTCCAAATCTGCTTTTGAGTTGGGCTGTACTGAGCCATATTTTACCAGCTTATATTTTTCATCCTGATAATGCGAATATTGGTATAACAATGTAAAGTTGCTGTCGTTTACCAAAAGCAAACGGGTTTCCCCTGCCAACGGGTTTTTGGGGTCATCTGGCACAAAGCAGAAATAAAAATCGGGCGATTCTTTCCCTGCCAGTTTCATCCCTTCCTGCCTTTGGGGTTCCTGCATATTTTTTGCCGGTTCCTCTGTACGCACGGGCACCTGCCCGGGGACGCCACCTTTTTCAACACGCTCGGCCCCGCTCAAGTTTACCAATTGTGAAACAGGGTACGGAATCTCAAAGCCATCCGGTGTTTCAACATTTACCGTTGTTTTATTTACAAAACCTGTAACTGTCCCCCCGCCAACATCGTTCAAAAACCTTACTTTATCGCCTATTTTTACCATTTTCCAAGAATTTCAGGCAAAAGTACAATTTTATTGGACAAGCAGATTGTATATTTTAACAGCAAAACTGTGGTTAACAAAAAAACACAGGCTAAAAAAGGGTATGTCGCCTGACTATTGACTGCCAGAAATAATGAATTTAGATATATCCTGGGGCATTACCAATAACTCATCGATATATATTGTATCAGAATATAAATTTGCCCCATTTGAACATAACACTATGTGATCGTTTTTTTGCTCAACACGAAACGTAATTTCATTATATGCCCAATCCCCATCGTATATATTTGATTTTACAGGGTCGATATACTTTGAATGGGTTATTTTATCAGTTGAATCTTTTACCTCGATCCATATCGTGCTGAAACTCTGGTCGTACATATAATTATAGTACCAAAAACTTAAGTTGTATTCAGTATTTGCTTCAAATTGGCCCGGTTTGCTTTTATAAATAATATTAAGTTTATCCTTTTTAAGCCTCAAAGCCCCTCCTCCCCGATAAATTTTATCAGAAATCAATTCATCGAACGACAAATAGTCAATAGCTGGATCATCTTTTAGGCGGTATGCTGTATTGTTTCCTTTTTTAAAGATAGTCCGGGTTTCAATTAAACAGTTTATATCATTTGTGCCTGGCGCACATAACGAACCTACCGGCAACCGATACAGTTCAAAATTTTTGCTCTCGGCCATACCCTCGCCCCTTTTTAATAAACCGCCCTCCAATTTTGTATGCTCCTGCCTTGTGCTGACTATCAACAGTGGCTTATCATTAAGGTCTCCCACAACAGGCTTTTTATAATATGGAGGTGCAAATATCTGTAATACCTTTTTTGATTCAAGGACAGACGGGCGGGAAAGGACAGCACTCATTAGCGGCAAACCCGAAAAATAAGATAGTGCCATAGATATTTTTTCAGACTGCAACGTACTATTGTAAGAATGCAATGAAATATATCCATGATAGAATGGGATTGGCACAATGGCTTGATAATCTTGGAAATCAATATCCCTTGTGAGTGTTTTTATTTCTTTGCCCATTTCAGATCCCTCATGGAATATATTGCAGTTTTTAACTATATCTTTTCTTATTTCAAGATGCTGTGACATGCCCTCGGAGAAAAGCAACACAGTTGAAAACAAAATTAAACCGGTTGCTATATCTGGTTTCAGCAGCCTTCTTATCATATTGAAAGACAAAACAATAATTACAAAATAAAACGGCCATGCAAACCTGCCTAATGCCACAAATTGTTTTAATGGTGTTGGCAATAAAAAACCTAAGCCGAAGCGAAAAGGTATTGCCATGGAAAAAAGCAATAAAACAACGGCAGACAATAGCAAAGCCGCCTCATCTTTTGATAGCAGTTTGTTTAAAATCCACCTTTTACGGGCAATAAGATTGTATAAAATAGATATTACAACACCTATTATCGTTAAGTTTGTTGTCATCCCAACATAATTACCGACCTTGCACCATGATTGTTTTTCCTGGGGTGACAAGTCCAGAACAGCATTATATATTGGCCGCAAATATGAATGGTTTGGTAAAAAAACAGAATAAAAAGAAGCCTTATGCCCGGTTAGGTAAGGCATGTCTATACGGCCTTCGTGAGTGTCGAAAAAAGTAATTACACAATACACGGCAATTGCCGGGACAATGACCTGCAAAGCTATGGGCACCAAACTTTTACGAACACACTTCTCCCTGCCAAGCAAAATGGCAAAAAAATGGAATAAAAATGTAAAGCTTAAAATAATCAGCCCAAGGTAGTTGTGTGTATAAAACCAAAACAGTGTATTGATTAAGATAATAATAGAAAATTTGTATTTATATTCAAATTCCTGGAACTTAAGCAGCAGATACCAGGATATTGGGAAAAAACAAGGATATGACAAAGCATAATGGCCATATTTCCATAAAATAGCATTTGAGCACAATATTGTAATTGAAATTGCCCCCGCCATTGAAATTAGCACAGGGTGTTTGTAATAATCAAGTATCAGGAAAACAAATAAAGAACAAATCACTAACGAAATCAGCATAAAAAAATTTAGAATGCCCGTTAAGTATGGGGTAAGGTCAAAAAAATTACGGCATAAAAATTTTAAAATATTTGAGAACAAAGGGTGGGCATCTACCATAAATATGGTCTCGCCGTAGGGATAATTCATCCCCTCAAAATTAAAATAACCGGGATCGTTTTTTATATGGTATAAAAAGTTAAAATAATTTTTCAGCCCGTCCCCTTTTACAGCAAAAAGGGTATTGTTTAAGTTTATAATCACATCAAAGTACAAAAACGCAATAATACCAACAGTGATAAGTATTAAAAATGCTATCTGTTTACTTTTTGCCATGTGTGCCATCATTTTTTTTGCCTGCCGCCCATAAGTTTCCGTACAACAAACTTCTCGTGCTGCTTTTTGTTTTGTGCAATCTTTCATAAACTTAAACAAGGCACATATAAAACCTAAAATAATCCCGTTTCAAAAATCAAATAAACCACAACCCCCACAATCAATGCCGGGATGGTTGTTATAACTGTAGCGAGCAACGATGATTTTTTGTCGATTGCCAGCAAGGGGAACAATGCATCGCCGTCTTGCGAGAGCGCATTGGCCAGCAGTGCGGCAAACGGGAGCATACCTTTAGTGTATAGCGTTACAAAAATAACCTGGGGACCGCATCCGGGAATAAGCCCTAAGGCTGCCCCTACAAAAACTGATGCCATGCCGGAAGCCAACATCCAGTCCTTTACCACATCTTCGCCCCCCACGGCATAAACGGCCATCTCATAAATAACATAAGCAACAAAGACCCAAGTACTTACAAACGCAGTGTCTTCTGCGTTATGCACCAATGTTTCTTTTAACGAAAAAACTTTGCTCTCCTCTTCACCGTGGCTATCGCTTTTCAGTACCTTTTTGTTCACAATCATGTATATAATTGAAAAAAAAGTGCCGCCAATGCCCAGTATCGTGCCGAAGTGAGGTATGCCCAAGCCCATATCCACATCTACCTGGAAAAGCATCAATATGCCCAGTATCAACCCAACTCCGGTTAAAGCCCAAAATATTTTGTACGCAATTTTGTGGGTAAAAATGTGGGCAAAAGAAGATTCTTTTTCATGCGGGGCGATCTTATGGTGAAAAAGTATGTCTATTGCATCGCCTTCGGCATGGCCAATGTGGCACATACACTCTGGGTGTACCCCCTTTGTTATCAGTTCTTCTTCCAGTTGTGGGTGTTCCTGTTTTGTCCCGTTTAATTCGTCCAACAGTTTCTGCTTCCTTTTGTTAAAACGGCTGTCGATTTTCATCTTGTCAACAATGTAACCGCTTGCAATTGCAACTACTAAACTTACTGCCGATACAATAAGGTACTCTTTGGGCAGGACCGACATAAGCACAAAAGCCGAGTCGCCCATTGTGGCAATAAGCGTGGCGATTACAGTGCCAAAAGTAACCGTGCCTTTCAGGTACAGGGGCATTACGAAAATAGCCCCGCCGCAACCCGGCGAAAGCCCCAGCATGGAGCCGATAACGGGCTGCCACCTTTTCGATTTTTCAAGCGAACGAACAAGGCCTCCTTGCCGTTTATAATTGATATACCCAAATATCAGGAGCACTGCCCCCACAAAAACGCCTACCTGTAAGAAAGAGTTCTCGGCGCAGGATAGTATTATTTCAAATATGTCACGTATCATACTTTTTATTTAACTGTTGTCACAAAATCACCTATCGGCACCGTAATAACCTACTGTGCGTAAATCAAACAACACAAATTTAAGCTTGCTAATATTATTCACAAACATCCCTAACGGTTATTTTAAGGTGTCCTGCCCGGTGAGCTGCAACAGGAAAAGCAATATTTGATCTTTCTGGTGCTTGAATGCCTCTTTTAAAGACTGTAGCGCACGTCCCATTAAATTACGGACTGTTTGCACTTTAGTGTCAAAAATATCGGCAATTTGCACATAAGGCATATTGTTGTAGAACCGCAGGTAAATAATTTCCTGTTGCTTTTCCGAGAGTTTTTCAATTGCATTAATTACAACATGCCTTTGCTTGTCCTCAACCTCTTTACTAATCAACTGTTGTTCAATAGATTCCACCAGGCTAAACTCAATATCCCCCCTAATTTCCGCCCCTCCAGTTTTTTTCCCTTGGCTTTCTTTTATAAGTTTATACCGGAGTGCCCTTAAAAGGTAAAAACGTACGTTGTCTGTTTTTGCCAACCGCTCACCTGATTTTATCAATTCGAAAAAAAGCTCCTGTATGCAGTCCTTCACCGTGTCGGCATCTGGTATGAATTTTAAGCCATAATAATAAAGTGCGGAATAGTTTTCTTCATAAATAAGCTCCAGGGCATCTTTGTTCCCTTGCCTGAAACTGTCCCATATTATATTTTCTTTTATGTCCTTCAAATTTTTTTACTAAAATAGCCAAACAGATGGGATAAAAACCCCCCAAATATAGCCAATCACTAATGAAAAATATTTCAGCAGCCCCGCAATCTTTCGTATTTACTTTCTAAATTTGCATAAAATCTGAATCGGGTTATGAATTTTCAAATCGACAAACTAAAACATATAGGCTCCGGGAACTTCTTTCTGATGGCAGGTCCATGTGCAATAGAAGGGGAAAAGATGGCAATGGGGATTGCAGAAAAAATTGTTGAAATAACTGACAGGTTACAAATACCCTTCATTTTTAAAGGCTCGTACCGAAAGGCAAACCGTTCGCGCTTGGACTCATTTGCCGGGATTGGCGATGAAAAAGCGTTGGGGATATTAAAAAAGGTAAGCTACACTTTCGATGTCCCAACAGTTACCGACATCCACTCGGCTGGCGAAGCGACAATTGCTGCCGGGCATGTTGACGTGTTGCAGATCCCCGCCTTTTTGTGCCGCCAAACCGACATCCTGGTTGCGGCTGCAAAAACAGGCAAGGCCGTGAACATAAAAAAAGGGCAGTTCTTATCTGCGGAAGCCATGCGGTTTGCTGTCAACAAAGTACGTGAAAGCGGAAACGAAAAAGTGATGCTTACAGAGCGGGGCACCACTTTCGGCTACCAAGATCTAGTTGTCGACTTCCGCGGGATACCGGTTATGCAGTCCATGGACGTTCCGGTGGTGTTGGACATCACGCACTCCTTGCAACAGCCCAACCAAGCCAGTGGCGTTACCGGTGGCAAACCGGAACTGATAACAACCATAGCCCGTGCCGGCGTTGCGGTAGGCGTTGACGGCATTTTTATTGAAACCCACCCCGATCCTTCAGTGGCAAAATCGGACGGGGCAAACATGCTGAAACTTGACTTATTGGAAGAGTTGCTTAAGGGCTTGCTGGCGATAAAACAAAGTTCAACATAGAAGGTTTTTAGTGAAGAATTTTCTCAGTAGGATTATATTTAAGGTAAATGGTGCATTAAACTTTGGACAGGACGGATTTGAGAGAATTAAATCTGAAAACAATGTATTTGATGGACTTTATGGAAGAACAGATTTCTTTTGGCACAAAATGGTTTTGGCTATGGCAGTAGTACCGATATACATCGGTACGGGCAGGTACAAACCTACGAATTGAGCATTTACCCGCTATTGCCTATGAGCCATTGTTATGGCTTAGTGGTTTAGTTATCTCTTTGCTAATAAATCAAATAATCTTTCGTTTATATAATAATTTCCTGTTCCGATTCTCTCTTTCCTTAACATTCCGTCTTCTGCCAATTTATTTAAATAATTTGCTGCTGTTATACGAGAAACATTCAAGTCGTTAACTATAAATTCAATCTTTGTATAAGGATGTTTGAACAGATTATTTAATAAATCTTGACTATAAAACTTATAATTATCTCTTAATTTATACTTGTATTCTAACATCAATTCACGTATTTGAAAAATCAAACTTATCGTTTCTTTTGATGTAATTTCAATTCCTCGTATGATGAATAAAATCCATTCTTCCCAGTTATTATCATCTCGAATTTGTTGCAAGTAACGGTAGTAATCAGGTTTGTTTTTGATGATGTGATTACTTAAATATAAAATCGGTAAATTTTGTAATTCTTCAAGAATCAAATACAAAATGTTTATAATCCTACCAGTTCGTCCATTCCCATCATAAAATGGGTGGATACTTTCAAATTGAAAATGAATTATCGCTAATTTTACAAGAGGGTCATAATCGCACATTGATTGATTATTTATAAACTCCTCTAAGTTTGCCATTAGTTTATTAATCTCATTGATATCTTGTGGTGGAGTATAAACTGTTTCTCCTGTCGTAGAATTTTTCAATGAAGTACCTGACAATTTTCGAAATCCAGCATTGTTTTTTTCGAGTTCCTTTTGAATCTCAATGATGATATTGTTTGTTATTAGCTTTTTTGTCTTAACTAATTCAAATCCTTTTTTCAAAGCTGAAACATAATTCTGGACCTCTTTTGCTTCAAGAGATTTAAACGAATCAAAATTTAACTCTGATTTGTACAAATCATCGTGAGTTGTAATAATATTTTCAATTGCTGAACTATCTTTTGCTTCTTGTAATCCAAGCGTATTAACTAAAATAATCTGATTAGGAATCGTTGATGCAATTCCTTTTAATTCAGCTAATGCAGCGTGAGCCGAAGGTAAAGCTTTTAAGATAGTTTTACTTTCAACATCAAAAGAGAGCGGAAGTTCTTTTAGTTTCCAATTGCTTTCATTATTCATTGTGTAAAGGATTTTGAATTTCCTTTACAAAGATAATCAATAATGTATAAAAATCTCTATTTTCTTTACATTACTTGCTTCGTATGATAAAAAAAACGATTTTCTATACAAAGAACGCTGGTTTTACCATTGCCCATAACGGAAAGTATATGCAAAGTAGGCGATTTGCGGGCTTCAAACTTATAAAACCGTTACAAAGGTAAAGCGGGCTACAACCCTTTAATTTACTACTGCCACGCCTATTTTGTATATACATTATTAACGGCCGGAATTTTCATTCTTTCTTCAAGTAAGGATTAAAAGCTATTTCCCAAAGATTCCCGTCTGGGTCTGCAACATAACTACTATATCCGCCCCAAAATACTTTCTGGGGTTCCTTTACTATTTTAACTCCTTTATCTCTTAATGATCCTATCAAATCGTCCACTTCTTTCTCGCTCCAAACATTATATGAGATTGTAAATCCCTTGAAGCCTTTTCCAGTTGAATCAACAGTCGCATCTTTAGCCAATTCTACCCTTGAATACAAAGCAATATGAATTCCATTTAATTGATACAATATCATATCCTCATCGCTCATCTCAGACCTTTTCCAACCGAATTTGTTTTCATAAAAATCAATAGAAGTTTTTAAGTCACTTACTCCCAATGTCATAAAAGTTATTCTTTGCTCCATTTTAATGTCATTTTTGTTCTGTCCAAAACTATATATTGTCATAAATATTAATATACTCAATAAACCAAATATTTTCATAAGTTTTGTTTTTATAGTTTATGATTTTGTCTATCAAGTATTTCTTTTTGAACCGATTTACTTAATGATGAAAACACTAACTGATAGGATTGATTTATCATCTTTCTTAATATTTCGCCTGGTACTTCTCCATTTAAATCAACAGAATTCCAATGGCTTTTATTCATACAGCCTGAGTCCGATTTCAAATTTAGTAATTTGTTTTTGTATCCTCTTTATTATGCCGAGTTTTCTTTTTTCGTCAATATAGAGGTATTGGGTTGGTATATTGTATGGGGTTTCTTTTGCCACCATATTCCAATGTGGACAATTGAAAGATGGGCTTAGGGCTAAAGGGGTTGACAATTTCTGCCGCGAATGGTGTACGTTGTTGCTAATGAAAGAAAAGATAAGCCATAAATATAGAGGCAACAATCCCGGCAAAGTCGGCAATTAGACCGCACACCACGGCATATCGCGTGTTTTTTATGCCCACTGCGCCAAAATAGACGGCAAGGATGTAGAAAGTTGTGTCGGTAGCGCCTTGCACGGTGCTTGCCACACGCCCCACAAACGAATCTGCCCCATAGGTTGACATTGCATCGACCATCATACCGCGCGCACCACTGCCGCTCAATGGTTTCATAAATGCGGTGGGCAATGCCGGGGCAAAATCGGTATTGACCCCCAAACTTTCAAAAACCCAGGTGAAGCCTGCAACCAGCCAGTCCATTGCCCCCGATGCCCTAAAAACACCGATGGCGACCAATATCGCAACCAGATAAGGGATAATTTTGACTGCCGTCTTAAACCCATCCTTCGCACCTTCTATAAAAGCTTCGTAAACATTTACCTTTCTCAATACTGCCATTAAAATAAAAGCCACTATAACTGTAAACAAAATAAGGTTGCTTGCAACATTTGAAATTTGCGTGATGGCATCCTTGTCAAGTGTGGAAAAATACCAAATTATGCCTGCCACAAAGGCTGTCAACGCCCCAAGATATGCCAAAACCACTTTGTCCAGCAAGTTTATTTTCTGATAAAATGCTACTGCCACCAGGCCGGCAATGGTGGAAAAATATGTTGCCAACAAAATAGGTATGAAAATATCCGACGGGCTAACCGCCCCCATTTGCGCCCGATATACCATTATGCTTATAGGCAGCAGCGTAAGCCCTGAGGTGTTCAGCACGAGGAACATGATTTGTGCGTTAGATGCGGTCTTTTTGTTTGGATTTGTTTCCTGCATTTCCTGCATGGCCTTTAAGCCCATTGGCGTAGCGGCATTGTCGAGGTTGAGCATGTTTGCGGCAATGTTGAGCATTATTGAACCGTGTGCGGGATGCGACTTGCCCAGTTCTGGGAACAATTTGTTGAAAAACGGGCCGATAAGCCTTGAAAACACCCTTACTATGCCCCCCTTCTCCCCTATTTTCATTATGCCCATCCAAAGGGTAAGCACACCGGTAAGGCCCAAGGATATTTCGAAACCGGCCTTGGCCATGTCGAAAGTGGCGTTCATCATTTCGGGGAAAACCTGTGCGTCTCCCATAAAAATGAGTTTTGCCAAACCAATCACAAAAGCAGCAAGGAAAAAAAATATCCAAATATAATTCAGAGCCATTGTTTTAAATTGAGGAGTGAGTACAAGCTCAAACAAAAATAAAAATTCAAAAACAAAAAACCCACGTTTCCATAACGAATTAAGGAAACGTGGGCAATTTATTATTTTGAGGTATCTTTAAAGACCCTAATTATTTAGATTGATATTCTTTTGCCATTTTGTCCAACTCGTCAGCAGAAGGATCTCCTGAGAACACGGCCAAACGGTATTTGAAAGTTGCCGATTTGCCGATTTCGATAGAAAGGTTCATTTCCTCTTTCCCTTCCGAGAATATTTTTTGCCCAAGTGTGTTTGCTGCGAACAAACCATATCCGCGTGCATGCCAGTAAGTTGGGTATCCTGGGTTGTCGTGGTGGTCAAAAATAACGATTGCCACTTTTTCGCCTTCCACTGTACCGTAAAGCTTCATCCATTTTGCACGTTTTCCCCAAACATCGCCGCCCTCAATGCCTTCGCTGCTCAGGTAGTTGCCGTTTGCAATATTGTCGTCGGAAGCTTCAACTTCGGTAACAACCCCGTGAGAGTCAACCAATTTAACTTTGCCTTTTGATGGCAATTCCAATGCGCGGGTAACACGTATTGCAAACATGCCTTCTTTGTTGTCGGTAATGTCAACCTTGCCGTTGACTGCTTTCAGTGTAGTTTCCCTGTCGATTATCCTTGCATTGCCTTCTGTGGTGAAGGTAAATTCTGTGGTTTCGTCCAACAATTGTTTCCCTTTAGTGTCTTTCCAGGCAGCTTCGGTTTTCAGTACCCCTTTTTTGCCGCTTTTGGCTTTCAATACTTTTTCGTGGTAAATAGTGCCGTATTTGTCTGCATCTTTTGCAGGTATGGCTTCTGAGTTGTTCCAGAAATCAAGCCCGTTAACATCGCCATAGTTCAACCAGATACCGATGTGGTGTGGGTGGTCAACTCTTTCCCCATGTTTGTTTTTCATTGGGAACTGACGGGTAACTTCATTTCCACCTGCCGTAACAACGGGCCACAAAACCGGTTTTTTAATGTTGTCAGGATAGATATATGACGTAAACAATTCATTGTCAATTAAAACATCAACTTTCTTTTCTGCTGGTTTTTCAACCAACTGGATCTTAGATTGTGCCGACATGCCCGAAGCTATAAATACAAAAATTGAAATTAATAATAAATTCTTTTTCATGGTTCTTTAATTTTTATTGAAACGGTATCAAAGGTAAAAAAAGAAGCTTAATCTGGAATTTTTCAATTGATAAAATGCCAACAAAATGCAATAAGCTGGGCAAATTATTATTGCCACACCCAGGAATTATGCTTAATGCAATTTTTACGTCACTTTACTTTACTTTAGTACACCTAAAAAAAGAGGCAAACCAACGACATTGCCGCGCGGGAATATTTCCGTAACATTTTCAACGCCGTGGATAGCTGGTTTTTAATTGTTTGTTGCGACAATTGCAGTTCCGAGGAGATTTCGCTGACAGAATATTGCTGGAATTTGTTCATATAAACAACCTGCCTGCACCTTTCGGGCAGCAATGTTAAACTATCTGTAAGTATCCCTATCGATTCACTGTTGATTAATTTTTTTTCAGGGGTCAAATCTTCGGTGCAAGATAATGTTTTGACAATTTCCTTGGCATATTTGTCGAATAACCTGTCCCTCCTTATTTTATCCAGCAACCTGTGCTTTACGATAGAAACCAGGTATGACCTTACCGAAATTTTTATATCAAGCTTTCCCCTGTTTTGCCATATCTCTACAAAAACATTTTGTGCCAGATCTTCTGCCTCGTTGTTGTCTTTACTCAGGTTGAACGAGAACTGATATACAAATTGCCAGTACTTTTCATATAATACATTAAAGGATTCTTTATCGGATTCCTTAATTTTTGCGAGTAACCGATGATCTTCAGGTGAAATATTTCCTGCCATGACATTATCAATGTTTACCCAAAATTAATGCTTACAAACCGGGGCGGCTTTAGGTTATTGTTAAGTATTTGTTAGTAAAAAATTATGGGCTGGGTACATTATGCTTATCCCAAATACAATATTTGCCTATTGCCAGTAACTGTCTGCAGTTTTATTTTTTATTGGGGCAATTGTAACGCATTGTGGCGCATGAAAATCCCAATGGTTTTTAGAAAGTATAAAACCAGTGGTCTGCCGAATAAAGGTACCGGCCGCCTTCCATGGTCGTCAATCTCAGCACGTACCTTTTTCCGGCTAGCAGGCCATTTAGAACAATTTTGTTGTCCTCATCGGGATATGCTTCTGTTTCTATTGTATTTTCAGGGAAAGGGAGCTTTTCTCCAAACAAAATTTTCACACGGCATTTTGTTCTTACACGGTATTTCACAACGGCCTTTTTGTCTCTGCCTGTACTGATTTCAATTCCTGAGAACAGTGGTTCTTCAGGGGCAAAACCTGTTGTTGCAACTTTAGTTTCAATCTCTTTAATACTGTCAAGGTAACGCTGAAGGGAACGATGCCCCATAATCGGCAATGAAGCGGTCCCCTGCCCTTCGTGTTCATTTAAAAGATCTTGCATTTCGGCGCAGGACCAACATTTCCAAGATTCTATTTCCTTTTTATTTTCAACCGTATTTTGTGCCAGTGCTTTTGCAGAAAAGGTATATATGTCGATTGCCCGCCAGGTTTTAGCGGCCAAATACTGGTGGGCAAACCACCGGCATATTGTAGCACAAACAGAATCCGCCAAATTGGCATTAAGCCCGGCAAGCATTGCAATACATTGTTTTGCCTGCTCTACAGCTTCTGATGATTCCTGCCAAATATTTTTTATGGTGGCTATATCCGGCTTGTCAAGGCTAGACCAGACATTTACCCAGCCCGGATCCCATTTGGGCATATCCCCCCGATCGTAAAACTGCGAGAGTTTCAATGTTTTGGGGTAGTCGCTGCTTTGGTCGTAAGCCCAAATGCCCAGCACAAAATGACTTTTCATCCTTATAAATGCTGTTTTTTCAAATACCTGCCTCAATGTCCCCAAGGCGGCCGTAGATAAATTATTGCCATACAATCCCCTTAAGCCCTGCTCCCATATACTGTCAAGGGCAACATTATTGTCGAGGTTAAATGCTGCAATGGCATAAAGGTTCATAAAATTAGGGCTGCCGGTCACTACGGTATTGTGGATGCCCATACGCGTAACCGTACCAGCCCCTCCTTTCTGTTTCATGTAATGCAAACGGTATAAATAATAGCCGGGAGAACAATAAGGCAAGACCGACCGGCCAAGGTATTCGCCTGCTGCATCGTTTTCAACCACAAAATCCCTGTTTGGGATTTCACCTAAACAAGCATTATGCGGGTTGTATGGCTGCCAATCCTGTACCGGCGATTTGTGCATCAGCGAAAAAGGCACATCTTTTACATCTGACAGGCCATGGTTATACCAGTTAATTTCTTCCGGTTCGTGCACAAAAGTGCGGATAAACAATTCTTTGTGCAGGACATTTGTTATAAACCCGCCTATTTCGCGGGTCAATAAAGCAATGCGTTTAGCCATGTCGGCATGGTGCCCCGGTGTTTCGTTAAGCCCGTGGGCTTTACACCATTCACATGTGCAGGTGGTTTTCCAGGGAGGAACGGGCGAAGAACCGTACATCAGTATAATCCCGTCAACTTCGGGAATAAGGCCGATCCCTTTTTTATATGCCTCCTTACGCTTGTCCCAGATTGGGCTTTCGGGCGAATAACATATTTCTTTTTCTTTCTTGTCGGGGACATAAAATTCGTGGCACCACACATACACTTTCATGCCAAACTGGTGTGCCAACTTAATGCTGCTGTTTATCAACCGGGTTTTAGCGGCTGATTCGGTCGTCCCTCCAAGCAAATCGTCAATATTCATAATAAGGCCATGAGACAACTGGACATGGTTTACCCCATATTTTGCTGCCTGTTTTATACTATTGTGTACAGTTGAAGGGTCACCGCTTAAAATAACCCAGCCGTTAACAGGGGCATGGGAAGTGCCCCTTATAACCTGGGCCAGTGCACAAACAGGTAAGAATAGGATAAATAAGGTTATTATCTTTTTTTTGTTCATCTTAATTTGGTATTGCATGCCTACATTTGATGATATGACTTTCCCCGTCAGGTTGCCCGAAGGGTAAAAAGGTTGGCAAGCAAATTAAAAAACTGCCAGCCAACCTTAAACTTTTTTCAATGATTATTGCAATAACCAGACCTTGGAGAACTCATCATCTTCGGCAGGGCTTAACCAGGAGATTGCTTCTTCGTAGTTTTCGGTATTTTGTCCCGATTCACTGGTGGGGTACCTAAACCTTACCGGGATATCGCGGGTTGAAACAACACCGGAATAGTCGGGCAGCCCGGTCCTTCTTGTATCTAAATACGATTCGGCAGACGAAAACAGCAGTGCCAGCCATTTTTGTGTTGCAATCTGTGTTAAAGCCTCATCGGCATTACTGCTAAGCGACATATCCGAAAGATGCCCGTTAATTGTACTTTCATCGCTTATCCCCCAGCGGCACAGGCTTAATCCTATGCCCTTTTTATAATAATTTTCTGCATTGCCTGACGAGACGACTCCTTTCACAATTGCTTCTGCCAGCAGGAACTGTACCTCATCGGCATTCATCATGGTTGCTTTCAGCAATCCGTTGGCATTTTCATGAAACAAATTGGAATAAGTGGAAACTTTATAGTTCTGGTCGGTATTTTCATCGTAATTGCCGTTATCGTGCCTAAGCAACGACGTACTGGTAGTGCCAGGGAGCAAACCAACCCAATAGCTGTCTGTCCTTACTATGTAGCTGCCATACTCAGCTTTTAATTCATCGCTAAGGTATTCCCATTCTATTTCATAATCGTAGCCGTTCAACGATATTGTTTCTTTCATTCCGTCTTTTTCAGGATCTGTGGTCCAGGGCTTTTCTGCCGGAGCCAGCCAAATTTTTATCCGCGGATCGTTGTAAGCGACAAGGGTATCAACAATCATCCGGGTAGGTCGCCTGTTAAGGAAATCGGTATTCCCCATGTTCAAATCGCCGCCCGGCCATGAATCAGAAGAAATTGTGCCTATATACGTAAGCCCTGCATTGTCATCGGCCGAATCAAAAAGCGGATAGGCAGGTTCGTCTGATAGCATTTCAGAGATACCTTCTTCTGCCCAAGCTGGCATTTTGCCCGAAACCCTCATCAAATAACGTAACCGCAAGGAATTTGCAAATTTTTGCCATTTCTCCAGGTCTCCTCCGTAAAGTATATCGCCTGTCGATGAAATGTCCTTTGGGCTGCTTTTGATAAGTTCATTGGCTGTTTTCAGATCGCTCAATATCCCTTCGTAAATTACTTCTTCTTTATCGTACGATGGATAAATAACACCGTCCCTTCCCTGTAGAGCCTCGGTGTAAATGGCCGGCCCGTAAAGGTCGGCAGCAAGGCCGTGATAGAATGCCTTAAAAATTAAAAAAATCCCCTCATAGGCTGGGTTTTCTTCCTCCTGTGCTTTTGTAACCGAGGCGTAAACCAACCTTAGCTGGCTGTAGAACGTGTCCCAGTCACCTCGAGTATGATAAAAATCAAGGTAAGAGTTTTGCGTTTCCCCGCTCAGGGTCTGATAATGCATTGCAGTACAAGGTAGTAACATATCCTTGTAAGACAGGTTCTGATATGTTTTTGCTGCGTTCTCTATTACCGATGCTATAAGGTATTCGAGATAAGTTTCTTCGGTGGCATCTCTCTGGGTTTCTAAATCTTCAACCTGTAAATGATCATAGCATGACACAGTAGAGAGAATGAGGAGTACTGACAATAGTATGTGAGAAATTATTTTATTCATCGTGTATATTTTTTAAATTTCTATAACCCAACATTTAACTGGAAACCCCATGAAGCGATTGGGGGCAGGGTAAACCGCGATGTCCCTTGGTAAAACGAGCCATCGTTCAGTTTAAAGGCGGTCTCCGGATCTTCGTTGAAACCGGAAGCGTACCAATGAAAAACATTGCGCGCGATTAGTGAAAGAGACAATTTTTGAAGTTTCAATTTTTGGATTGCCCCCCTGTTGAATTGATAGGTCAACGAAACTTCTTTGATTTTAAAGTTGGTCGCATCTAAAGCACGGTTCGAAGCAAATTTATAAATCCAGTCGTAGGCAGCGTCTTCTGATGTCGTCCATAATGTTGTTGAAGGATCTTCTCCGTTTACGATATAATTTTCATCGCCGGCATTGTCGTTGTCATAATCGAGACCGCTGCCAGGATTAACATAGACCCCTTTCAGATAAACGGCATCGTTTAGCCCCGAACGCCTTAAGTCTGATATGCGCGCGTTAACAATGCTGTTGGCGCCGCTTCCCGCTTCTGGCCACTCATAGCCCCCATATTCGGCATTCCGCCCCCCGGACCATCCTGATGAGTACTTTGTGCCACCACGGAGTGTCCCGGGCAAAAAACCGTTTTGGGCAAGATAAGCCAATGTCCGGGAAACATATTTCCCTCCGTAACGGAGATTTGCGACAACGTTTAATGTCCAGTTTTTATATTTAAAGTTTGTGTTGAAGCCCATGACAAAATCGGGGTTATAATTCCCAATGCTCTCTTTTATATCATCGTTGGTAGTACGCTCAAAACCTTCGCCGTTTTCCCAACGGATTATATATTGCCCCTTATATTTCCCTTCTTTTACTTTTACCGGCTCATATTTTTGGTACATATTGCCAATCCTTTCACCTTCAGCCAATTTGTACCTCAAATAGCCGGTAGCGCCAATCATCTCATAGTCGCCGAAATTTTCAGAAAGCCTGTCAACAGAAGCAACAGCCCGTGAAAAATTGGTTGAAAAAGTCCATGACATATTTTCATTCCGCACCGGTACAAGGCTCAATCCCCACTCATAGCCTTTACTTACAACATCGCCAACATTGGTAGTCATACTGCTAAAACCGCTTGTTGCAGGCACGCTTACTGCAAGCAACTGGTTGTTGTGGCTCTTTTTGAATATGGTAAAGTCTGCCTTTAACCTGTTTTCAAATAAATTGAAGTCGGTGCCAAATTCAATTGAGTTTGTTTTTTCATCTTTAAGGTCAGCATCAACGAGCGTACCTGAAATCCCCACAAGGGTCGCGCTGTTCCAGTCGTACGATTTAAATCCATAGCTGTCGGTATTTCTTGGTTTCCCGATCCCATGCCCGACCTGGGCAACCCCAATGCGCAGTTTTGCAAAATTGATCCACGAAGGTATTTCGAATATTGTTGAAGGTATAATGCTTAACGATGCCGAAGGATAAAAGCAACTGTTTTTGTCTTCTTCGAGTATGCCGCCCCAGTCTTTTCTCCCTGTTAATTCGAGGTAGCCCTTGCCTTTGTACCCAATCTGCGCCGTACCGAAAACACTCTGTGTCCGGTTTTTGCCCCAGCTGCTGCTTGAAGAATCGCTGCCCGAGGCTGCATTTGATATGCTGTAATCGTTCGGCCGCGAAAGTGCTGTAGCTTTGACCGATGTACTTGAACTGCTACTGTATTTGTAGGTATACCCCACATTTGAAGTAAGGCTAAAATTATTAAAGTGTTTGTCAAAATTAAGGATTACATCAGTGGTGGCCGCCAAATAACTTGAGTTGCCCGCATCGTAATATCCCTTGGGGTTATCCCCTGAGTATCCCCATGCAATACGGCTATCGTAGCGGTTGGCTTTAAAATCAAGCCCCGAGCGGAATGTTACAGACAAGGGTTCGGCAATCCTCCAGTCGGCCTGTACCCGCCCGAAAGTCCAGTTCTTTTTGCTGCTGTTTATGTGTTCGTTTACAATCCAGTAAGGATTTTTGTAATCGGCATCATCGCCATCAAACATAACCGGGTTAGGGTAAATACCTTTGCTCTCGTCAAGCCAATATTCAGCCATGTCAGAAATCGGCTGTATTTGGTTGGCTATGCTGTAAAGGTTGGCCACAACATTGTCCTCCCCTTCAGGACCGGTTGTGATGGCGCGGTTAGGGATGTACGAGTTCAAAAAGGTTGCTTTGACCGAAACTGTAAGATCTTCACGTACCTTTTTCAATCCTGTAAAACTTATACTGTTTTTGTAGGTAGCAGTATTAGGCACCACCCCTAAGTTACGGGTATTGTTGTATGACAGCCTGAACACTTCATTTTCGCGGTTGCTTGTTATTGTTATATTGTTTATAAGGGTCAAGCCTGTCCGCAAAAATTCTTTCACCCTGTCTTCATCAGTCCCAGCAATTGCCGCACCTGTTTCCCATTCCTGTTTTTTTATGTTCCAGCGTTTCCCTGTTATTCCATCGGCCAGGCTTGGCCCCCAGCCATTATTTACATCGGAATAGATGTAGGTGTCACGGTCGCCCCCTGCAAATTCTTTTTGAAGTCCGAGCGTTTTATATGCAGTATTTGCCAGGGTTGTCAGTCCGTATTCAATGCTGATGCCTTTTTTTTGCCTGCTCCCGGCTTTAGTGGTAATCATTACTACCCCGTTACCTGCCGATGAGCCATATAAGGCAGCGGCACTTGCCCCTTTCAGTACAGTGATACTTTCTATGTCGTTAGGGTTTAAGTCGGAGATGGCATTCCCCATGTCGACTTTATTGTAGAACGACATTTCTGCACTAACCGGGACTCCGTCAATAACATATAGCGGTTGGCTGTTCAACGATGAATTGGAAATATTGAGCGAGGTTGCCCCGCGTATGTTCATAAGTACCGATGCCCCTGGGTCGTTGCTCATAGAGGTGATGTTTACCCCGGTTACTTTTCCTTGCAGCGAAGAAAGCAGATTGATGTTGGTGTTGTCTATCTGGCCCGATTTAACGCCAGAAACAGAATACCCCAATGCTTTTTCGTCCCTTTTTATCCCAATTGCGGTCACAACCACCTCGTCAAGGGTTTCTTCTGCCATCCTCATAACAACCTGAAGATTGGTTTTGGCACCTGCCACTACCACCTGCCTTTCGTAACCGATAAAAGAGAAACCCAATTTTTTGCCGGGCGTTACGTCAATAACAAATTCGCCGTCAATGTTGGTGACTACCCCATTGGCCGTCCCTACAATGTTAACGGTAACACCTGGCAGCGGCTCGCCTTTTTCGGTCGTAACCTTTCCTGAAACACGCTTGTGCCCCTTTTCCGGTTGCTCCAGTTTTTCTGCCTTTTTTATCAGGAGGGTTGTCCCAACCTGTCTAAAAACAATGCCAACCTGTTCAGACACCTCTTCCAAAACAGTTTTAAGGTCAGTGTCACCGCTCGACAGGCTTACTTGCCGTGACAGTCCGTCCAAATCTTTGTCGTAGAAAAAAGAAAATTCGGTTTTGCGCTCAATTTCCTTTAATAGATCTACAAGGACAAATTCTTTTGTTTTGAGGTTTATAGGGACCTCAAATTGCTGGATTTCCGGGGTGCAAGTAAAAACCCCTGCCCCGGCAGGGAATTTCAACAAACAAAAAACCAGCAATAATTTTAAATTGCCAAAAAATTTTTTACATAATTTTTTTTTCATACTTTTGATTTTATTTATAATAAATTGTAAAAAGGAACTTTACCGGCGCGGTCCAATGCAGCGGTGTTTGTTCCTTTTTATTTTTTGCTTTTTCCTATAAATACATGATTCCCATAAATTTTGTAATCAACGCCCACGGTATATTTCATCGACTCAAGTACATCTTTTAACTCCGGGTTTTTAAACCTCCCTACAAACGTGATGTCTTTTATTCCCCCGTTATTTATTTCCACAGGGATACCGTACCATTGTTCCAATTTTTCTGCAATGTCTCCGATTGAGAGCTGATCTAGCACCAAAACACCGTTCTTCCAGCCCGCTATCTTGTCTATATCCACCCTTGTTACCTTCACAGGGGGGCTTTCGCCAGATATTTCAATTTTTTGGTCGGGGAGCAAAATGACTTTATTTTCTTTGTAAAGCAAGGGCTTATCCTTGCTGCTTTCCACAAGTACCTTTCCTGTAGACACTGCAACCTGATACCGTTTTTCGGCAGGGTATGCCCTCACATTAAACGAAGTGCCAAGCACGGTTGTTTTTATGCCTCCCGAACGGACTATAAACGGGCAATCCTCCATCCTTTTCACCTGGAAAAATGCTTCGCCTGACATTGACACCTCGCGATGCCTGCCATTGAAAACCCCAGGGTACGAAAAAGAGGTCCCTGCATTCAGGTAAACTTTTGTACCGTCAGAAAGGAATATGGTATCTTTCTGTCCTAATGGCACGTTTACTCTTATTGCCGGTGATATTTGCCCTGAGATACTTTGTGGTTTGCCGTAAAAGAGATAAAAAGTTGCCCCTATTGAAATAACCAATAAAATACACGCAGCAACTTTCAACAATGAAACAAAAGGCAAATTGCGGATTTCCCCTTCTGTCCCTGGCTGGCCGTCCCCAAATATTTTTTCGTCGATTCCCGATTTTATATTTCTTCGGAGTTCATCTTTCTTCGAAGTATCTGTTCCATACTCACAATAAATAGGCACCATATCTTTAGCCCACTTATCAAAAAGGGACTTCCCCTGTCGGCCTTTACCTTTTTCGAGGTACTTCAGCACAGCTTTTTCAAGGCTTTTATCAGACTTGTTGTTCCTCATTCAACAATAGGTTTATCTGTTGTTATACTTTAAAGTCGAACAAGTAAATAAAAGGTACTAATGGAAATTGATTTTTTTTTGTTAATGAACTGTCAAGGGAAGCATAGGCTGGGGGCCGTTCTTTTAAAAGAACGGCCCCCAGCCTACCCTGGTTTGGCAACGGGACCTTTGCCCCGCCCACAGGATTGTTTTTCACAAGATTTGAAAAATTGTTATATAAAAATTTAAAAAAACTAGGGCAAATGGAATATTATAAATTACTCCCCTCGCCCTATCTTTAGCCCGTCCCTACAGTCCTATCAGTTTGAACTCTGTCCTCCTGTTTTCGCGGTGCCCTTCCTCTGTGCACGCCACCCCGTCCCGGCACCTGTTCACCGGCTGCGACTCCCCGTAGCCTTTTGCTACGATCCTTTGCCGCCCTATCCCCTTCCCGATGATATAGGCCGTTGCAGACGAGGAGCGTTTCTGCGAGAGCTCCAGGTTGTATGCCTTTGTGCCCCTTGAGTCGGTGTGCGAGCCGAGCTCCACGCGTATGCCCGGGTTGTCTTTCATTATCTTCGCCAGCTTGTCGAGCTCTTTTGCGGATTCCGGCAATATGTCCCACTTGTCCAGGCCGTAGTATATGTTTTCCAGCACGAAGGCCTTGTTTATCTCCTTTTTGTACAGCACCACCTCCAGCAGCACCGTGTCGCGCATGACGCTTTTCGCCACCTTTGGCCTTTCCATCACGAACGAGTTGTCCAGGTACCCGTCCTTGCTTATCTCTATTTTTTTGCCGTACGGGTAGGGGGGCTCCATACTGAGGCACCCCGAGCGGCCAGTTTCCCCCATGCTTTCCCCGCCGCAGGTGAACCGCACCCCGGGCAGGGGTGCCATGTCCTCTGCATCGAACACCGACACCTCGCGGAACTGCCACAGCCTCAGCCCAATGCCGCTGGCCGCTTTTTTTAGGGTTTCCTTGTTGCTGTCGTAGCCTTCCTTTTTTGCCTCCAGCGTCCAAGGCCCTCCCGGCGCGCACGAAAAGTAAAACTTCCCGTCGGCGCCTGTTTGCGCCGTTTTTATGGGCCCGCCGCCGCATCCCCGCAGTTCCACCGTTGCCCCCTTTGCCGGGCCGGCCCCGGCATCGTAGCGCACCTCCCCTTCAAAGGCCACCTCCGGGGTGCGGACGTCTACAAGATATATGTCGTCGCTGCCTGCCCCGCCTGCCCTGTCGGAGGTAAGGTAGGCCGCCTGCCCGCCGGGCGCCGTGCACAGCCCGAAGTCGTCGCCCGCGCTGTTGGCTTCACCGCCAAGCGCCACCGGCGCGCCCCCACCGGGGGACGGGGCCCAATATATGTCCAGGCCGCCCTTGCCGCCACGCCCGTCCGAGGAAAAGGCCAGGCCGCCCCCTACAAACGAGGGGTACATTTCGTCACCGGGGGTGTTTATGCCACTGCCGAGGTTCACGGGCGCTGACCATTGCCCGCCCTTGCGCACCGACATGTAAAGGTCGTTGCCGCCCATGGAATTGTCCACCATGTCCGAGGAGAACACCAAGGTGTCGCCGCCCTTGCTTATGGCGGGGTGGGCAAAATTATACCTGCCGTCGGTGAAGGGCATTTCCTGGGAAACGGACCATGCCCCGCCGCTTTTTTTCATTGCCACTATCTTGAGCCGTATTTTTTTTACCGGTATTATCCCGCGCAGCAGCTCGGGCCCGTCGACGTTGCTGACGGTGGCAAACAGTTCGCCCGTTGCCCCGCAATAGGATGCGGGCCCTTCGTGGTACTTTTCGCCAAAGCCCGGCACGGGCGACCTTGTGGCCCCCAATTGCCCGCCTTCGCCCACCGGTGCGCAATACATGCCGTAAAACGCCTTTCTTTTGCCCCTGCCGGGATGCCCTTCGCGCACGGACGAGAAATACAGCTCGCCGCCCACAAAGAAGGGGCATATGTCGCTTGCTGCCGTGTTTACCTGCCCGGCGGGCGAAACGGACAGCCCCGCGCCCCCGAAGGGCCCTGCGGGCAGGCCCTGTGCGCCCGCCCCCATGGGGAAGGGGGCACAGGCCAGTACCAATAAGAATAAGTAATATCGTTTCATATCTCCTGTTTTTTTCTGGTTAGAACATCCTGGGCGTGGACCATTTCCTGCGCACGTTGAACTCGTAAGAGATCATTACCTCGTGCGTGCCGTCCTGGTAACCGCGAAGCCCCGAGGTGGTAAAATCGATCGAATAGCCTATCCTGAAATTCTTGTCGAAGATCCATTGGGCTATCGCGCCGAACGAATCGCCTATGCGGCACATGCCGCCAAGCCATACCTTGTCCCTTATCAGGAAACTGGCGGTAAGGTCCAGCTGCACGGGCGAGCCGGAGGCTGCCTTTGCCAAAAAGGAGGGCTTGAAGCGCAGGTCGCCCGACAAACCGAACACGTAGCAGCCCATAAGGTAGAAGTGCCTCATCTCCGCGTTCTGCGAGAAATTGACGTAGCCCTCGCTCATGTCGGTCTCTATTATCTTGGGCACGGAAAGCCCAAGGTAGTACCTGTCCGAGTGCAGGAACGCGCCCACCCCGAAGTTGGGCGCCCATTTGGAGCCTATGTCCTGTTGGCTGGCGGGGTCGCCGGGGCTGTAGCCGTCGTATTCCGTCAGCGGGTTGCTGTAGTGCGAGGCGCCGCCCTTGAGGCCAAGCCGCAGGAAAGAGCTGCCGCTGACGCGTATCCCGTAGGAATAGTCGCCAAATACCCCGAAATGTTTTTCCTTGCCCACCTTGTCGCTTATTATGTCCAGCCCCAGGGCAAAGTTTTTCATCCTGACCGGTGCCTGGACGGAAAAGGTATAGGTGGAGGGCGCCCCGTCGAGCCCCGCCCACTGGTGGCGCCCAAGGGCCATGAAGCCAAGGCTTTCCCAGGTGCCAGTATAGGCGGCGTTGTAGGTCTGCACGTTGAAGTTGTACTGGGTGAACATGGGGTCTTGCTGCGCACCGGCATTCCAGGGCAACATAAGGCCCAGCGATACTGCCAGTGCGGTGGCGGCTGCCAGCTTTTTGATATTTGTTTTTTTTCTCATAGCCATTATTTTCTGCTTTTCGATAAGTACTTTCTGCCCCTGCCTACCTGTTCAGGTACACGTAACCGGAGCGGTTTTCGCCGTTGCCCAGCTCAAGTATGTAAAAATAGGTGGCCGCAGGGAGCTTGTCGCCGCCAAACGTGAGGCCCTGGTTGGAGGACCCGTCCCACCATGCGCCCGTGTTGCCCCAGCGGGACTCGTCGCCGTAACCGTCCTTTTTGTAGACCAGTGCGCCCCAGCGGCTGAATATCCTGATCCTGGCGCCGGGGTAGCTGTCAAGCCCCCTGGCCCGGAAGTAGTCCTGTATGCCGTCCCCGTTGGGGGAGAATATGTTGGGTATGGACAGTTCCTGCGGGCCTTCTTCCACAACCTCGATCGACAGCACGGCACTGTCCGAAAGTCCCCCGTCCGAGATTGTGTAGGTTATGCCCGGCACGGTGCCGGAAAATCCTGTCTCGGGGGTAAAATACCATGTGCCGCCGGCATTTATGGTTATTTCGCCGTAGCCCGTTATTATTGCTGTCTCCCCGGCACTGTATGTTGTGCCGCCCACTGTAAAGCCCGTAACGGATATCGCGTCCCCGTCGGGGTCGCTGTCGTTGGACATCACGTTGCCCGTGTTGCTGACACTGTTTATTTCCACCACTGCACTGTCGTCCACGGCCAGGGGGGCATGGTTCTCGCCCGCCTCTACGGTGGCCAGCGTGAAAATGCCATAACCTCCGACAGCGGCGGACACCTCGCCGGAAGTGCCGTCAACGGAGCTGGCAGTGCGGCCCTCGTTTTGCCATTGGGAGCCGTCCCAGCGGACGACCGCTATGTTGCCATAGTCCAGGGAGGCGTCGCTGCCCTTTTCCGTGTCCCAGCTCAAGGTAACCTCAACGTCCGAGGCCCCCGCCACGCGTTCCACCACCCAGTACTCGGTGGCGCTTAACTGCAATATGCCCGCCCCTTTCGAACTGTGGGGGCAGGCGGCGTCGCTGTTCTGGGCAACGTACCTGGCGGCAAAGCTGTCGGCCTCCGACGACGGGGCGGATATGGCGGCATGGCGGTAATGCCCGCCGTCGCCGATGGGGAAGGTGAAGGCCCCGCCCCCGGCCTTGCAGACAAAACCGTCAACATGGCACGAGTCGGACGCGCCCTCCCAGGAGGAGCCGCTTTCCATATAAAAGACGTTGACGTACGATCCGGGCGCGGGCTGCACGGCGGCAACGATGCCGTCGGAAAAATGTGCCGTGTTGGAGACGGATATGTCCTGCGACAGGGCGAAGCCCCCATCGGAGGAATTGTTGAACATCACGTTGTAGAAGCGCGTGTCGCCACCGCCGCTTATCGGCTGCACGCCACCGGACTCAAAAAGCGTCAGCCCGAGGTTGACTGCAGGGCCGGGGAGGTAGCCAAATATGCCGTCGTTCTCGAAACTGCCCTGGAACCATACCGTGCCGTTGTTCATGTACTCGCCCATGGGGCCGTTGACAAAACCCGAGCGCGCGCACGCCTCCCCGATGCTGTGGACATAAAAATGCCCGTTGTTGTAAACGGTGTCGGCAGCCTGCTGCCCATGCAAAAAAACAGGGCCGGAAACCGCAAATAGCAGCAGGTAAAAATATCTCCGTAAAATTTTGTCCATGTTTATTGGTTTTTAATTTTTCTTCTTCATTCTCATATCTCTTTGTCCCTCCCCTTTCCTTATCCTAAATCCCCAGGGGGACTTTGGGTTCGGGTTGCGGATTGCAGGTTGCAAGTTGCAGGTTGCAAGTTGCAGGTTACAAGTTGCAGGTTGCAGGTTGCAGGTTGCAGGTTTTTTGCTCCTTGCCCTCCGCTCTCTACTTGTTCCTTATTACTTATTCCTCATTCCTCAATTTTCAATTTTCAATTTTCATCTTTTTACCTTTTTCCCTCACCATTGCATCGGCTGCTCCTTACCATACCTAAAGAACTTCCCGTGCCTCATAAACGATTTCATATCAACACTGTTGAGTATGCCGTAGAAGGTATAGTACACACCATCGGCAGGTTTTACCCTAACCCAATAATAAGTGCCATCTTCGTTTAATTCAATTACTTCATCGGAGGCATCGAAGGTGTCGTCACCGGTTGACAAGACAATAGCCGGTGTCCTTCCTTGTGGGAAGGCTATTTTGGGTATTGCCAGATAAACGCTATCGACTGTGCCAGTTACATCGAACACCCATGCACGCGCCATACGGGTATTGCTTTTACCATCGAATGTGGCGGTAAAACCAGTGCCTGCCCCATTGTCGCCAGTAAGGACAAAGGTAGAATCTGCCAATGTTGTACGGCCTCCCATATTCGATGATATAAAATCAGCATCGGTAGCCATTACCACAATTGTGTCCAAAGCTGAACGCGAGACACTCTGGTACAGGAACGAAATGTAATCAGTCCCGATACCAAAGATACGGTTATGGTAAGCACTGTATGTACTTGCATCCCAGATAATAGTAGTATCACCTGCCAGATAATCTCCTTCCTGTATCGTGTCGGACAAAGCTTCCCGAACAGTTGAATTCCCATTATTATCATCAGACAAGGTCAAACCGTATTTAAGTGCCAAATAAGAATCAACTTTTCTGCGCTCTATAGCACTTATGTTACGTTTGTAGATAATTATTTCAGGAATATCCCCAACGAATGCACCGCCAGAAATCATGTTATTAGTCCTGTCAACTTTATAAGGGACAGTAACACCCGATCCTTCAGGATACAACCCGTTAACATTAAACGAATCTGTAACCGAAGCATTTTCGGCACCATCAGGTATATTAAAACCATAAATCTTATCAACAGTTGTATCTATTGCTGCTGCATGGGTAGAAATATTTCCTGAATAACCAGCTAAATCGGCACTAGACTGCCCCAATGAAACTTTATTTGAATTAGATGCATCCTCCAATGAGAAGAAATCATCAGTAAGCTCACCACTTGCAGGCAAGGCAACTACAAACGAAGCCAACCCTCCGGTGAAATCATTGAACCCGCTGTAAACGACCACTGTATCCTGATTGGTAAAAGTAACACCGGTGTTAAAGTTATGCCTTGCCAAATAATCGCTGCTGTCGCTCAACAATTCGAGTTTTGCGCCTTGTACCGTACACTCTTTACCGTTGAAGAAATCGGTCCATATATTTGCCGGGATAAACCCGTTGATACCACGGTCGGCACGCAACCATAACTGTAGGTCGTTGCTAACACCGCCCGGAGCTACAATTCCGCTTACCAAGGTAAATACATCGCCATCGGCAAAGTTGTATTTTGCATACCACAACGAACTGTTCGATGCATCACTGGTTAACCTAACTGGTGTTTCGTCTTCGAAACTGCCATCACCGTTAACGTCAACAATCATCATATATTCTCCGGAGATTACGTCAGGCACGTCAAACTCGGCATCGTCCACATCGAAAGCAACATAAACGGAATCTAAGGCATTGCCTTTTTCCTGTACCATCCACTGACGGGTAAGCAAGGTGTAGCCAAACGGTGCTGATGAACCTTCACCCCAAGTGTTGGTTCCGTTGTTGTTCGAAATAGTCTGGAATGTCAAATCATTGGCAAAAACAGCCGTGCGCAAGGTATCGTTCGGACTTACAAAGTCGTCACTTAACGACAGCGTCACAATAGCCGTTGTGTCCACCGATTTAGAAATACGTTGGTACAAGGAATCTACATCGTCGCGACCAATACCGAAGATATTGTGTATATAAACATTATTTGCCGTAGTAGTCGACCACATCAGCGTGCTGTCGGTTGCCAAATAATTGACACTACCAGAATCTAAGGTAATACCGTATTTTAATGCTAGATAAGAATTAACTTTTAAGCGAGATATAGAGTCCAACTCACGGTTGTACATAATTACTTCCGGTATACTACCAAAATGAGAATAAGCTGTCGTATATCCAATATAATTATTCGTTCTTGCCTTATAATCCATAACATCAAGTGTTGTATAACTAGACATTGAACTTGTAGAAGAATAAGTATTTAAATTCACAGCCAAATCTGCATAATGAGAAGAACCAATCACTCCTCCCTGAGAACGAGTTCCTAACAAGAAATCTACACAGCCACCCATCTCCGGTGCTTTTATAGAAACAGGAAGATTATTCTGAGTTATATATCCTATATAATATGGAGATGCTGGAAGAATTGCTGCTCCAAATTGGAATCCTCTATAACTGGTAGCATCAACAACATCTAATCTCAATGGATAGAATACATCTAACCCTTCCGTTATATCCACACCTTTCAGTACCGAGAAGTTCTCCATTCCCTGTGTAAAGTTAGCATAACCATCAGGCAACTGAACGTATACGCTATCGTGCATAAATAGTACCCCCGGATTAAAGTTATAAGTGGTATCCTTCACTTCTACCGAATCGGAAGCCGTGTAAGTCAAGCCATTGGAGAAGTCTGTCCAAGTGTCCATAAAGCTACCCGCAGCATTCATTGCCACGCCCTTATCGGCACGCGCCCAAAGCATCAAACCGCCAGTTACACCACCCGGACCGCGATTGGTCTTGGTAGCCAAGGTAAAGATAGCTTTGTCTTTCAAATCCACACCTTTGGTCATTGCCCAAATACCTGCCGATGTTTCGGTCAGTTTGATTGGTGTTTCGTCGCTTAGCAAGCTATCCACATCGGTATCAATCACCACGTAGTAGCTGCTGCCCGAAATCAATTCCGGCACATCGAAGTCGGCATCATTCACATCGAATTGGAAGTAGATACTGTCCTTCGTGTTGTCAGGATTAGTTTCCTGAACCTGCCAAGTGCGTTGCATTACAAAGAAGCTGTCCGGTGCATTGTCGCCTGTCCATTGTGCGCTGTCGCCATTGTCGGCAAATACATCGTACACCATATAGTTCACCGAATCGGTACGGCTTGCACTTACATTCGACAAGCTAAAGTCACCGTCGATAGAAGCCGTTACAATTGCCTCATCATTCAAGGATTTAGACACTTTCTGATGCAAGCCCATTAAGGTATCGCGCGCTATACCAAAGATGTTTTGGTTATAGTTATCGAGATAAACCTGTGCTTTGGTTTGACTCCATACCGTAACGGTGTCGCCCGATAAGTAGTCGATACGACCGGAATCCAGCGTGAAACCATATTTCAAGGCTAAGTACGACTCAATGATATGTTCTTTTTCGCTGTCTTCTTTCCAATCGGTAGCACAGAACCAAATCACTTCGGCTATTTCGCCGTCGTAGAAGTTGCTCATTCCCGATTTTTTATCGAAAGCCCCCAAGGTAAAGTAGTAAGGACTTCCCTTAGCATCGGCAGAATCCGCCAACTGAGCAAAGCCGTTAACGCCTGCACGAGTGCTGTCTTTTACATCCGAAGTGGTAATCAATACCGCAGGAGAACCTGCTGACAGATAACCGTTGTCGAAGTTAAGAGTCGTTCCATCGTTACCGCCCATCAACATTAAGCTCAAGGCATCGCCTGTGGTTGAACTCAACATATGCATAATGGCAGGGTCTTCGGTAGAGCCATCGCCCATAGCCATCCAACAGGTGTTGGCAGCTCCGCCGCGAATCACAGAGAACGAACGCCAACTGCTGGTATCCACAATACCGTCCGGAATATCCATCCAAGTAGCGTTGGCAGCCGTAAACTGTACCGTTGGGTTAAAGTTCAATAACGAATCGCTAATCACCGGCATATACGCCGAATCGGTTTGCATTACGTCATTTGCCTGACCGGAGCGGTCTTCCCAATAGCCCACTTTATCGCCGGCTGTCATTGTTTCGGTAGTACCGTCGTCGGCTTTTAGCCACAACACACCACCCAATGCTTCTACCGGAATTTTGTACGCTACGGTAACAAAAGTACTGTCGGTCAATACCACGGCTTGTTTGGTAACGCCTGTGCTGTCTAAGGCAATTAGCGTAGTAGCCGCAGTAAAGTCATCGGACTTAGTCGATACCAATACATAGTAAAGCGTATCAACAGACGAATGACAACTGTCGAATTGCATATAAACCGCCTGCTCGGTAGTGTCGGTCGATTGTACCATCCATTCGCGGGTCATACGAGCATCGTATTTAATCGGCATATCTAACGATTCGCTAAACGCCACCGAAGCATCGTCGCTACCCATTACAATGTAAGCCACATCTTGTGCAAACTCGGTTTTACGTACGGCGGTATCGATATTCGATGCCGTAAAGTTATTATCTAACGATAGGGTAAGCACCGTGGTATCGTTAATGGATTTAGAAATGCGTTGGTTGAGCAATTCAAAATCGTCGCGACAGAGACCAAAGATGTCATTGTTGTAATTGCCGCCTCCGGCTGTTGTATTCCAAACAGTTGTGCTATCGGTAGCCAAGTAATTTGAATTATACAAGGTAACCCCGTACTTAATACCCAAATAAGTATTAATTTTTAAACGGTCGGCATTGTCGGCATCGTTATTATCGGAAGAAGGATACGCAATAACCTCACACATATTTCCTGTAAATGCACGGCCTGAATAGCCATAAAGATAACCTCCGATAAACAAATAATCGTCTGTTAATGCCGCATTTCTAATTGAATTCACAATATGAATATCTTTATTATGAGCGCGTTCTCCTTGTTTGTTGTTTACAAAAATATAATTGTCAGCACCTGAAGTATGGTAATGCCAAACTGCACTACCGGTTCCACTTGCATATTGTCCGTCAGAACCTAAACGAATACCATATTCAGTAGCATCGTTTCTATTAAATCCAATCAAGCCACCGTTTGTTGGTACAGCAGTAAATTGAGAAACTACATAAAACTCTTGAGCTGTTGTTGTTGTTGTACCATCGTTATGTACCAACAATGTACGCCAAGCAGCATCCATATCCAATGAAGGATTAAAGTTTGCCACCGTTGACTTATAATAAGCAGCACCGGACTTAGCTGGTTCAGCATTACCTGCAACAATATCGTCAGAAACATCTGTCCAATACGTAATAGCTGCCCCTTCGGTAGTTACGTCGGTTTGTTTATCGGCACGATACCAAATAGACTCGCCAACTACTCCACCCGGAGCAATTACGCGCATAGCCACAGAAACATAATCGCCTGTTTCTAAACTTACGGCTTCGGTGGTTACACCGTCTTCGTCGAGTAAAATAAACTGCGTAGCATCGGTAATTACAGTTGTATTTTTATTGGTATCAACCACCATATAATACTGTTTGGCATTGGTTGATTCGCAACCTTCGAACTGCATATACACCGTTTGGTCGAAGTTATCGGTTGCCTGCACGTACCACTCACGCTCCATACGAGCCGAGAAACGCATTGCTGTTGGCATAAGAGGTGCCGTGTTAAGGAAATTAAGTCCGACACCATTGCTACCCAATACCATAAACTGAATATCGTTATCGAATTTCACATTACGGTTAGTGGTATCGGTATTGGCGTGGGTAAAGTCGTTTTGCAAAGCAATGGCTGCTACGCTTCCATCGTTTTGCGATTTAGAAATCCGTTGGTCGAGTGCCGAAGCTACATCTTGCCCAATACCAAAGATATCGTTGCTGTATGCTAAGGCTACGCCTGTAGTATCCCAGGTAACGGTATTGTCGCTTGCCAAATACGAACACTGATACAAGGTGCTACCGTATTTAATAGCCAAGTACGATTCTACACGGCGTGTTTCCACACTATCCAAAGCCCAAGGGTATTGAATAACTTCTGGAAGAGACCCGTGATAACCCCAAGTAGACTCATCTACTCTCATACCAATACAATATTGATTATCCACCTGATTGTTCAATCTTGTTACAACATCTAAAGAATTATCCTCATACTGATATTTGGCATTAAGGTCTAACCAAATATAAGGGGCGGTACTACCTGATGGTCTAAGGTTTTCATCTTCGTATTTTACGGTAGAAATAAATGCACCATCATTTTGATAATCACTGGTTGACCCCTGTGTTGTATTTGTTCCAATATCTAACCTAAGCTGCGGACTGTTATGAATAATCGCCCACATATTATTGGCATAGTCATTATTTCCATAATCGGAAATATAATTTTTAAAAGCAGTAGTAATATCTGTTGGTGCTTTTTTGGTAACAGCAAACGAGGTTCTTCCTTTTTTGTAATAGGCAAAACCATCGCCAATACTGTCTCTAAAAGCTGCATCGTCTTTAAATATAACATTTGGATTATAATTCACCATCGAATCTAAAGAGGTACTAAAATATTTAGGATAACCATTTACTCTTAGATGTGGTCTCATTGTATGACCATTTGCCGATTGGTCGTACCAAGGATTATCGTCAAACGAGGAGAAACTTTCATCATTAGACAGATTAATACCTGCATCGGCTTTGTGCCAAGCGGTTAGTTTTACATTGGTGTACAATAGGCTATCGGGAATAGTTTCCCAAGATGAACCATCCCTACTCCATTCGAAAAATAGTTTTGTTGTAGGACCAGTGTTTGCGTGAAGGAGTTCTATTTCGTGATAACCAGCATCTAAATCCACACCCAGACCAGATGCAGAAGGTCTATAAAATGTTGTAGAAGAAGAACTATACGTATGAGAAATCGCTAAATTTTTTGTTCCGTCACCATCTGTGTCAATATAAAAATTCAAATCATTATCGGTTTGATCGTCTCCAGCTTTAATTCTAAAATAATAAGTACCACCAGTTGAAATTTTAAGAGATGTTTCAAGTTTTAAAGATAAATCACCGCTATACAATCGATAAAAAAACGGTAGAGTACTTACACTTGTGAAATAAGTTGAATTAATATATCCGGTTTGAAGTTCAGAACCTCCAATACCATCTGACAAATCGTTGTCGTAACCGGAATATAAAGTATATTTAATACCATTGGTAAAAGCACTATACACCCCACCCGGAGCAGAAAGCACGGTAGCCAAAGTTATATACGAGCTATCGGAAATGGTAAGTGCCTCGGCTGTTTTCCCGTTATTATCGAGTTTTACCCATTGGGTAGCATCGGTAAAGTCGCCACCGTCTTTATCGTCATCAACAATGGCATAATACACCTGCGAGCCTGTACTACCATATCCTTTAAATTGCATATACACGTCTTTCGATGTAATGTTAGTCATTTTCACCAACCATTCGCGAGTAATGCGGGCATTAAAATTGCCTGATTCAGGGACTTCGGTATTTGTAGTAATGGCATCTGTACTTTGTCCATCGTGACCAAACATTATATATTGAATATCGGCATCAAACGCATTGTCCTTACGAGCGGTGGTATCTGTGTTGGAAGAAGTAAAATCGTCTACCAACGAAACCGTTAGTATCGAGTTGGGTTCGTACGAAGTAGAAATACGTTGGTCGAGCAATTCGATAGAATCCAAGCCTAAACCAAATACTTCGTGGTGGTAGGCTGCCAGTGTGGCAGCATCCCAAATTACGGTACTGTCGGTTGCCAAATACGAATCAGGATAATGGAAACCGTATTTTACTGCCAAGTAAGTTTCGATACGTTGGCGTTCTTCGGCGGTACGGGTATAAGGATACGATACCACTTCCGGCATTTCGCCAAAGAATGAACGTGAATTATTGTAATAACCACCCAGATACAACGGTTTGTCCTCATCAAAAGGCGAAGTTCTGCGCGCATTTACAATATTGAATCTGTCTTTGTGAGTATAGGTTCTGTTATATCCATTTATACGCAGGGTGTCGCCATAAGTCCAATCGTTGGCACCCATTGTCTCACCACCATCAATTTGTGCCTGGTCGGAACGATAAGTCCCATTGGTACTATTACGCACACGTAGCCCTATGTCAGTTTTGTAACCGAGCAAACCGCCTAATCCGGTTTCTTTGGAATGATAAGCCACAACGTAAAATTCCTGTGATATAACGTTATCGGTACTACGCAAATCATCTTCCCAACCACCTGCTCCTGAATTTACAGAAGGGTTAAAGTTGATAACCGCATCATCCCATTGTACCGAGTTGTAGTTTTCTGCATTATAGGCATTATTTTCGTAGAAGCCCATATCGCCCCAGTCGGACAAGTTATCGTCAGCATCGAGCGTGGTTAAATAATCGGCACGGTACCATACGCCATAGCCGCCTACACCACCCGGAGCTACACCCTTGGTAGCCACGGTATAGAACATACTGTCTTTTAGCGTAATGTGGTATTCAAAGTTAGCATCTAATTCGCCTTCTACCACACCGTCTTTTTCAAAATCGTCAGACGTACTGCTCAATAGGTAATAGGTATATTTTGAATTAAAGACTTTGCCTTTAAATTTCAGGTAAACCTCTAGTTCACCTGCCGGAATATTGGTTTGTACAAAGTATTCACGGCTCATTCGTACGTTAAAGCGCGGGTCGTCCGGCATATCGTCCGTTTTTGCAAATAAGCTATCCGCCTTATCGTGACCGATTAAGAAATATTCAAGATTTTTCAGCGTCTTGCCACGAGTAGTCGAGTCAAGGTTCGATTTTACAAAATTGTTTGCCATAGAAATGGTCAAGGTAGTGTCAAAAGCCCCTGTAGAAATACGTTGGTCTAGCACGGTAATACTGTCGTGTGCCAAACCAAAAATACCGTAACGGTGCGTTGCCGCCGCCCCTTTGGTAATATCCCAAACCTTTACGGTATCGGAATTGATATAGCAGGTATCTAAGGGGAAACCGTATTTTACCGCCAAGTAGGTATTGACCATTACCTTTTGAGTATCGCTGAGAGTCCAGTTGTAAATAATACCTTCGGGCAAATCGCCGCCCCAGTAGTCGCCCCAACTGCTGCGTCCCATAAAGTTTTGTGAACGTGTCGCAACGGGAGGGACCAGTACTGCACTAAGGCTAGCATCTAGTTTTTCTCCTGTTTTATACAAATAGGCATCAACCGTACTTGAACCACCGTCGGGTTCAAACAAATACGAAGCAAGTAATTCGCGACCTTCTACTGTTTCGTTGGCATCGGTACTGTACATATTTGTAGAACTCGAACCACTATACACCTGACCGAATATAGACTGTGTTCCGTTATAACGACCGAAACCGATATTGTTTCCGGGCGAACCGTTGCCCAAATCGAAGAAACGGGCATAACCGCCACCCGATGAACCTCGGTTGCTAATAAAGTAAGAGGTCATACCGTTTGTAAAGTCTTGGTAATCGCTGTAATCGTCGTCGCCATAGTCGAAATAATCGTTAGAGCCGTCGAAGGTAACGCCCGGATTATAGTTGTGGGCAATATCGCCGTCATCAGCAACGTGTAATACAGGACCGTTATTCCCGGTATATTCGTTCCAACGGTTCACGTCTTTCCAAGCGGTAACCGCTTCGCCATCGGAAGCCTGTACCCCCGAGCTATTTTTAGCGTCCATATCGGCACGCGTCCAAATCATTTCGCCGTAAACGCCACCGGGAGCCAACTGAGTAGCCGCCACGGTAATAAACACCACGCTGTCGGCAGTCAAGCCATCGCCTGTTGCCCCATCAAATTGGGTAAAATCTACAATCTGATCCATTATACCATCGGCATCTAATTTTGCCACTTCAAGGGCATTGGAAAAATCGGCATCGTCGCTTACCAATACGGCATAGTTTGTATATTTTGTTTTCTTATAGTTAGGGAATTGCAAATAAACGCCCTGTCCTTTAAAGTTATCGGTAAACTGGATACGCCATTCGCGCGGAGTACGCACTTTGTATTCCAATGTAGGCGGTAATTCATCGTATTGCGAAAGGATAGCTCCTTTGCCGTTATCGCTGAACACCATAAACTGAAGGTCGTTGTTGAAAGCGACCGTACGGCTATCGTTAACGTTCGAATCATCGAAATTGTTTTCCAAGGCCGCATAGATATGCTTGTCGTAAAGCGAGCCCGAAACACGCTGGTCTAACCCGGTTTTGGCATTGTGCGCCAAACCAAAGACATTATTTATAAAATCGCCCCCATCGTTGTTTGCTCCGGCGTGTGCGTCGCTGGCATCCCAGGTTACAGAACCATCGGTAGCGATATAATCGTAATCATAATCGGCAACATTATCATGCCCGGTTTGGTGCAAGGTAATACCGTATTTGATAGCGAGATAAGATTCTATTTTCTGATGGTTTTTATCTGAACCACTAAAGCACGTTTTATCGTAAACAATTACTTCGCAAACAGTGCCATAAAATTGGTCGGTAAAGTAATACTTCCCCCAACTCTTAGTTACCTTACCTCCTAAACAAAGGTGGCTATTATAAGAAGGAAACCTATAATTGTAATTAGCAGATACCCCATTCTCCCTCGTATCAAAATATCCGTTACAAGAGAAATTGGCATGTCCCCTGTCATCGCGCTGATAACTTACAATATCGGGAAGCCCATCGGAAAAGTCGGAAGAATAGTTTTTTGAGAAATTCAGTGTCCCACTGCCGGTCCAATAGGAAGAAACTCTAACTTGTGAAGTCCCTAACCAAAACTGTGCCTGATAATTGGTAATATCTTTTTCGTAATAACCACCAATCAAAATACCGCTTTTACCTCTTGCTACTACATATACTACATCTTGCCGTGTATCCCAAATACTGTTTCCAAAGCCGTACCAGTTCGACACGCTACGCCTTAACTGTCCGGTATAATAAACTACACTTGGGTTAAAGTTGGTTTGTTTGTCATAATATACCACACTACCGCTTCTTGTGTAAAGGTTAAACCCGTTACCCGACTTATCATTCCAACCATTACAAGTAGCCCCGTTTGTTGTAGTGTAAGTCCCGTTATCGGCTTTTAACCACCAATACAGGTTTGTACCGTATCCACCGGGCCTCACACTGTTGTAATACAGGGTAAAGTAATACCCTGCCAAGGTGTCGGAATGGGTAGGGACAACGCCGTTTTCGGGTAAGTTGTCAATCAACTCGCCATCGACACTAAAGTCGCCTGTTTTAGAACGGAACAAATAATATATTGCATCATTTGATTCGCCATAGCCATCGAACTCCAGGTAAATATCCTGACTGAAGCCTCCGGTGGTGTCGCAACGCCACACCTTGTTGATGCGCGAATTGTAGTTTCCTGTCACATCTGAGTTGTTTGCACTGTACGAGCCACCGTTGCTGGCAAACATCAGGAATTGTTTATCCTTGGCAATTGGCGCGTGGTTGTCGTTTTTATTGGTAAAATTGTCGTCGGTAGAAACGGTAAACGCACCGTCTTCAACCGATTGCGAAATACGTTGGTGCAAGCCAGAAAGGCTGTCGCGGCCAATACCAAAAACGGTGGATTTGTAACCGGAATAGTTTACCACATCCAAAATAGGGTCGCCATCGCTATCCAGATAATTAGACGTAGTTTCTAAGGTAAGCCCGTATTTAACTGCCAAATAGGTGTTGACTTGCATGTTTTCTGTCTCAGTCAGCTCACGGTTAAAGAGGATAAACTCGGGAATGTCGCCTTTGAACAAATTATTGGCCGTATTCATACAAGTCGCCCCTATACGGCAATTGGTACGGTTAATAACTTCCGGTACATATAAACTTCCGGAAGTAGAAGCGTTGTTTGCATAAATAGAACCCGTTACAGTCGATGCCGGCGTACCACTTGGTATATAAACACTGTAGATTTTGTCTATGTTGTTTGTAATACCATCGGTGGTAAACGATTTATTGTTACCATCGGTCAATTGTGTAAATGCCCTACCGGTAATAGGGTAATTGCTATAACGACCAAATGTTATCGAATTGGCATAGCTGTCGTTACCAAAATCGTAGAAACGTTCCCAAGAAGTATTAGCCGAAGGATCAACCACCGCAAAAGATTTAAACCCTTGTGTGAAATCCACATAACCATCGCCCAAGTCGATATAATCGTTAGAACCGTCGAAGGTAATACCGGGGTTAAAGTTATGAGCAGAATCGGCTGTTGCGGGAGTTCCGTTCACAGTGTATTGTGTTCCGGTAGTAATATTTTTCCATTGAGTAGAAGTATAGGCAGAGTCGGCACGCAACCATACCATTGAGCCTGCTACACCACCGGGAAGTAAAGTTGCAGTTTTGATAGCTGCAAGAGTAATATAGCCCGTAGTTATAGTAGAAGCTAAATATGTAGATTGAAGCTCAAATTCAGCATCTGTTATTTGTCCGAGATCCGTTACATTGGAAGAAAAATCAGCAACAGTTGAATACAATACGTGACACTCCAAGTTAGGCGATGAGAACTCATTTAGGTCATTAAAATTAAGGTAAACCGTTTGGTCAACCCCTGTATTTTGTACACGCCAAATGGTTGACGACACTAAATCGTATCCGGTTGGGACATTCGTTGTGGAGTTGATATTGGCACTACTACCAATGGCACTATTTGACCCGAAAATAAGATAGTCTCCATCGGTTAAAGCTGTACGTGCAGTAGCATTTGATGAACTAAAATCGGTATTTGTAGATACCGTTAAACCTTTAGAGTCTTTCGCTTGAGAAACAAGCTGATTCAAACCGGACTGCGTATCGTAAGCAATACCAAAAATATGGTTGTCGTATCCTGTACCCGATGCCCACACGGCAGCACCGCTTCCTGATAAATAATTGGAAGTTAATGAAATACCGTATTTAATCGCCAAATACGAATTAACTTGAGCTCGTTCAGTGGCATCTAATTTTTCACTAAACAGAATAATTTCGGAGATATTTCCGTAATAAGTACTGTATGGAGCAGCCCCAATGAGAACTTGCTGACCGCTCATTCCTGTGCTAAAGGCATATAAGCCCAGAGAAGCTGCTTGGGTAAAGTCTTCTTGACCATCATAAGAGGTTATCCAGTTGGAGGCATCGGCTGCCACATTATATATGTGTAAATCGTTGGCTGCTACCGAAGGCGTATAAACAATACGGTTAGAGTTCGACCCAGTAGAGGTAAAAGTACTAACGTAACTGTTACCATCAGTATATGGTGTATAGTGAGTATTTACTGTATAATTTCCCCCAAAGAAAAACGGATAATCAGCATCACTACGGGTTTCATTTGGCGACTCTAACACACAAAACACCTCTGCCGAAGTAGATCCGGACAACCACTCGTCTGATCCATAATAGAAATACGAGTTGTTGTTCCAGTACGTGGTAGGGTTAAAATTATAAGCATCAGCATCGATGGTTATCGAACCGCCACCTCCGGTTTTAAAGTGTGCATTCGAGGTTTGGTCAACCCAATTGGACGTAGTAACTCCTGCATCGGCTTTTAACCAGAACTCACATTTTGCACCAACCCCTGCGGGAGCAGTTTGTGCATTGACAACGTAGAAAAAAACAGTTGACAACAATAAAATCATCACTGCTGTTTTTATCGCTTGGTAGAATTTTGTCTTCATATATTTGTGTTTTGGAAGTTGGAGGACGGAAGCCTTACAGGTTAAATTCATGGCTTGAGGCTTATTGTTCTCAGCTAAATATATTTGATGTTTATTATTTATCATTTGTAATTTATTTCTTCTCGTTTGTAGTTGGCAGAATGTAGCTATTGTACCAGAAACCTGTCCCCCCCAACAATCAATCATTCTGTTTAGCAAATCCGCGGCAGGGTAAAATCCCCTGCCGGGAAGTGCTGTTTTCTGTTACTACATCTCACGATTACTGATTTATCCCGCTCAATATTTTTTTAATAACATATTATTTTGTTATGTACCATAAATCAATATCCCCAACTTTAGCAATACCTCCGTCACGGGCTGTAAGTATTAAAACAATTGTCATTTTATCCCCGGGGGAACCACTGGTAGCAGAACCGCCCATGCCGATTGTAGACCATGATGCAACGGAGCCAGGACCGGAAGTCATATCGGGGCTCATTAAATTCACATTACCAGGGAAATACAATTCTGCAGAAACACTTGCCGTAACTGTTGGGCAAGCATAATGGATTGTTATCGCATTGGAATGCCATTTTTCAAAGTCATTAGGTAAAACAAATTGGAAAACAACCTTATAAGACTGGTCACTTGTGCTGTCGCTTGTCCACTCGTAATAATTCATAAACGTAGAGTTAACAGGCTCAACATCAGAGGTCATATAGCCCCCGCTAGCAGTAAGCCCAATATCGCTCACCACTGCCCCCGGATATTCGGCATTATATACAGCATTGACCGTATCGTAGCCCATCGCAGCCTCTACCGAATCGGCAGAGAGGTATGCCCCGCCATCGGAGTTAATATTTAGCAGGTTGCCTGCTGAGCCGCTCACTATCCTGAATGCTGTTGTGTCGCCAGGTACGCCACTTGCAAACTTGTACACGCTTTCGCCCAGGGAATCAAGGGATGCAACATACTGGCTGTCGCGGATAACGCCCACCAGGCTGTCGAGGAAACTTTGGCTGCCGAACAAGGTGTCGGTCATGCCTTCTATAAACAGGCTGTCGGCAAGCAATGTGTCGCGCAAACCTGCGATAAAGAAAGAATCTTTTATAAGTTCCGTGCCACTGGATATAGACAATAAGGTATCCAAGTTCGACAAGAAAATACTATCGTGGGCCAAAGTTGTCACAAATTGGCTGTCAGTGCCAAGGACAGTTACAAACTGGCTGTCGGTGGCCAAAGTTGTTGTAAACTGGCTATCTGTCGCCAAAGTGGTAACGAAAGTACTGTCGGTGGCCAGGTTGACCGCAAAGGTGCTGTCGTGCGACAAAGTTGTAGTAAACAGGCTGTCGGTAGCCAACGATACCTTAAAGGTGCTGTCTTTAACCAACGAGTCGCGGATATTGGCAAAAAGAGTACTGTCGCCCAATATGTCTATAGTGTCTATTTCTCCCAATTCATTATAATAATAGTAAACACCGGCACTGTCCTCAATATAGGTAACGGTCTGGCTGTCGCGGATAACGCCCACCAGGCTGTCGAGGAAACTTTGGCTGCCGAACAAGGTGTCGGTCATGCCTTCTATAAACAGGCTGTCGGCAAGCAATGTGTCGCGCAAACCTGCGATAAAGAAAGAATCTTTTATAAGTTCCGTGCCACTGGATATAGACAATAAGGTATCCAAGTTCGACAAGAAAATACTATCGTGGGCCAAAGTTGTCACAAATTGGCTGTCGGTGCCAAGGACAGTTACAAACTGGCTGTCGGTGGCCAAAGTTGTTGTAAACTGGCTATCTGTCGCCAAAGTGGTAACGAAAGTACTGTCGGTGGCCAGGTTGACCGCAAAGGTGCTGTCGTGCGACAAAGTTGTAGTAAACAGGCTGTCGGTAGCCAACGATACCTTAAAGGTGCTGTCTTTAACCAACGAGTCGCGGATATTGGCAAAAAGAGTACTGTCGCCCAATATGTCTATAGTGTCTATTTCTCCCAATTCATTATAATAATAGTAAACACCGGCACTGTCCTCAATATAGGTAACGGTCTGGCTATCGCGGATAACGCCCACCAGGCTGTCGAGGAAGCTCTGGCTGCTGAACAAGGTATCGGTCATGCCTTCGATAAATATGCTGTCGCCCATCAACGAATCACGGATATTGCCAAAGAATGCACTGTCGCTCGTTATGGCAGTTATAAATGTACTGTCGGTGGCCAGGGTGGTCAGGAACTGGCTATCGGTAGCCAAGGTTTTCGTAAACAAGCTGTCGGTCGCCAAAGTGGTAACGAAAGTACTGTCGGTGGCAAGGTTGACTGCAAAAGTGCTGTCGTGTGCCAGCGTGGTCGTGAATATACTGTCAGTTGCCAGGTTGACCGCAAAGGTGCTGTCGTGCGCCAAGGTTGTAGTAAACAGGCTGTCGGTGGCAAGCGATGACTTGAAGGTGCTGTCTTTAACCAACGAGTCGCGGATACTGGCAAAAAGCGTACTGTCGCCCAATATGTCTATAGTGTCTATTTCTCCCAGTTCATTATAATAATAGTAAACACCGGCACTGTCCTCAATATATGTAACGGTCTGGCTGTCGCGGACAACGCCCACCAGGCTGTCGAGGAAGCTCTGGCTGCTGAACAGGGTGTCGGTCATGCCTTCTATAAATATGCTGTCGCCCATCAACGAATCCCGGATATTGCCAAAGAATGCACTGTCGCTCGTTATGGCAGTTATAAATGTACTGTCGGTGGCCAGGGTGGTCAGGAACTGGCTATCGGTAGCCAAGGTTTTCGTAAACAAGCTGTCGGTCGCCAAAGTGGTAACAAAAGTACTGTCGGTCGCCAGGTTGACCGCAAAGGTACTGTCGTGCGCCAAAGTGACCGTAAACTGGCTGTCGGTCGCCAAGGTTGTCGTAAACAAGCTGTCGGTCGCCAAAGTGGTAACAAAAGTACTGTCGGTCGCCAGGTTGACCGCAAAAGTGCTGTCGTGCGCCAGCGTGGTCGTGAATATACTGTCAGTTGCCAGGTTGACCGCAAAGGTACTGTCGTGCGACAAAGTTGTAGTAAACAGGCTGTCGGTGGCAAGCGATGACTTGAAGGTGCTGTCTTTAACCAACGAGTCGCGGATACTGGCAAAAAGCGTACTGTCGCCCAATATGTCTATAGTGTCTATTTCTCCCAGTTCATTATAATAATAGTAAACACCGGCACTGTCCTCAATGTAGGTAACGGTCTGGCTGTCGCGGATAACGCCCACCAGGCTGTCAAGGAAACTCTGGCTACTGAACAAGGTGTCGGTCATCCCTTCTATAAATATGCTGTCGCCCATCAATGAATCACGGATATTGCCAAAGAATATGCTGTCGGAGGCAAGGGTGGTCAAGAACAGGCTGTCGGTTGCTAATGTTGTAGTAAATAAACTATCAGTGGCCAAGGTGGTAACAAATTGGCTGTCAGTAGCCAAGGTTACCGCAAACTGACTGTCGGTGGCCAAGGTGGTAACAAATTGGCTATCAGTAGCAAGGGTGACAGTAAACTGACTGTCGGTTGCAAGGGTTGTCACAAATTGACTATCGGTGGCAAGTGTGACAGTAAACTGACTGTCGGTGGCAAGTGTGACCGTAAACTGGCTGTCAGTTGCAAGGGTTGTCACAAATTGACTGTCGGTAGCCAGTGTAATAGTAAACTGACTGTCGGTGGCCAAGGTGGTAACGAATTGGCTGTCGGTGGCAAGTGAGACAGTAAACTGGCTGTCAGTAGCCAAGGTTACCGTAAACTGACTGTCGGTTGCCAGTGTAATAGTAAACAAACTATCAGTTGCCAAAGTTGCCACAAATATACTGTCCCTCAACAAAGAGTCCCTTAGCCCATCGGCGAAATTGCCGTTGTTCAATATTGTGTCGCCATACTGGCTCATGACACCTACTATATCTATTACGTATTGTGCATTGTCTTCATTATAATAAGAATAAGTCCCGTCTGAATTGTACAGCAGGGTGGTCTGGGTTTCGAACATTTTAACAAGTGAAGAGATCCCGTCCCTGAAGTTTTCGTTGCCTATCAGCGTGTCGCCAAGGGTGCCCACAAAATTTGGATTGGAAAGCAGGCTGTCCTCAACATAGTCCATATCCAAGGTAACATGTGCTTCCTGCAACAGGGCGGAATCTCCATTGGTTATTAAAAAACCGCCATCATTTACCAGCCCCTTGCCTTTTATAAGGCCACTTTGGATAGCATTGATTATAGCTGTTTGCAATTGTGCCGTATTTACTATACGGCCCCAACTATCGGTACTTTCATCCCAGGCATAAACGCCTATTTCTTGGGAGCCTGTTGCATTATATATAATCATGCCGTTTACAGGAGACCCATCGAGAGTCCATTCTGACAGGTCGTTTAATCCTATCCGTGGCAACCTTAAGCCTTTGCTTGTGCTTTCTAATTCAAGCAGGGAACCATCTGCTATATTGACCGGATTGTCCCCTATCTTTACCTGTGCCCCTACTTGTACCGTAACAGATGTCATTAGTACCAGTATGCTAACAAAAAGTAGATGTCTCACTTTCATGTGCTTATGTTTACATTTATGATTTTTATTTTTCTACAAACTATTTTTTTGAGACAGCAGTTTGTTTTAGTCGGTCAAAACGATTTTATTTTTTTAGGAAAAAATATTACCTTTGGCAAGTTTAATTTTTAACGACCACTGTTTCAGAAGTTTGTTAATTATGTTTGCATAGTTGTTAACTATTTAAATTTATATTCCACATACAATTTAAAAAAAAATGTTAATTATTACAAATATATTTAACGGCTAATGTCACAGTGGTTCTTTGTTGTTCGGGGTACTGGATTTTTCTTGCAACAAATTTTCAGATTATTAATGTCCAATAATCAATAACTGACAACCTGAATCCGACTAAAAATATTAAGATTTATGTTTGACTGGTGGGGGTGCCAACAAATTTTTCATGGCTTCCTGCGTGCCATATCAGTTGCTTTCATATTACACCCGCTGCACCCGCTGCAAGGATTGCCCCTACGGCGTATGCCCCTGGCAATGGCATATATTGCGTAGGATATTGCCAGGACAAGGATAATATATACTGTTATAGATTGCATAAATTATTTTTTCAAAAAAGCTTGGCTATTTGGAACACAGCAAAGCACACTAGCCATGCCATCCCCGTAGTATAAAACATCGTGAATATTGCCCACCCCCAATTGGCTTCTTTTTTTATGGCAGCAATAACCGCAACACAAGGGAAATAAATTAAAACAAACAACATAAAGCTGAATGCTGTTAAAGGGGTAAACACCTTTTGCCCTTTGAACTTCCCCGATTGGTGGGTTTGGCTTTGCAGCTTGACTTTCAGCTTCTCCGAATTTTCATCGGCATCCATATCGGCATTATACAATACGCCCATGGTGCTAACTACTACTTCTTTGGCTGCCAGTCCGGTAAGTATGCTCACCCCCATTTTCCAATCGTAGCCAAGCGGTTCTATAACCGGCTCAATGGCGTGTCCAAGCCTGCCTATATAAGATTTTTCCTGCCTTTCTGACTCACGTAATATTTCGAGTTCTTTAACCTGTTTGTCCCGGGCTGTAGCTTCAAGTCCAGAATTGTTGTTCGCCGCAGTTATTTGGCTGTCATAGTCCTGGCTGAATTTTATGTCTCTCGGGAAATATCCCAATGCCCATATCAATATGCAGGCAATAAGTATAACCGTACCCATTTTTTTTAGGTATTCGCGCCCTTTGTACCACATGTGCAAGGTGGTATTTTTCAATGTGGGTATACGGTATGGAGGGAGTTCCATTACAAAAGGCACTTCTTTTTTCGAAAATGCAAGCTTTTTCATCACAAGGGCAACAACAACCGCCATAAGTACCCCTATGGCATAAATGGAAAACAATATTAGCCCCTTGTTGGCCGAGAAAAAAACAGAAATGAGCAATACATATACTGGCAGTCGGGCACTGCACGACATAAAAGGTGCGATAAGCATGGTAAGGAGCCTGTCGTTCCGGTTTTCCAGCGTGCGCGTTGCCATAACTGCCGGGACGTTGCAGCCAAACCCCATAAGCAATGGGATAAACGACTTTCCGTGCAGCCCTATCTTGTGCATCAATTTGTCCATAATAAACGCAGCGCGTGCCATGTAGCCAGTGTCTTCCATCAGGGAAATAAAAAAGAACAGTATCAATATGTTGGGAAGGAATACTATAACACTGCCAACACCACCAATTATGCCATCTATCAATAAATTTTTTAAACCCCCTTCTGGCATTGTGCTGCTTACCCAATCCGACAGGGCAGCTATCCCCATATCGATCCAATCCATCGGGTAACTCCCTATGGTGAAAGTAGCCTGGAACATAAGCCACATAAAAAACAGGAATATCGGGAAACCAAGTACTTTATGGGTCAACAAATCATCGAGGTTGCGGACTTTCCCGTGAAATTGTGTCGGAACCTTGCAGGTTTCCTTTAATGCCCCGGCAATAAAACCGTACTTGGCATCGGTAATGATGGTCTCGGAAGATTCGGCATATTCCTGTTCAAGCTTTTTCACCACCTTCGCTGCCACAGATTCAATTTCCTCAAAATTTGGCAGGTCTTTAAGCCTTCCAAGTGTAGTTTTATCTGTTTCTATAAGTTTGGTGGCAATATACCTCGGCGAATATTTATTTGCCAACTCAGTATTTTTACACAGTTCTTCGCTGATGCTACGTATCCCATTTTCAATCATTTCCCCATAATTGATATGTACGTGCCTTACGTCCGGGTCCCGGTCTTCATAAACATCTATTAACTTTTTCAATAGATCGTCAACTCCCTTCCCCCTGGAAGCTACCGTTGGGACAATGGGTATCCCTGTCATTTTCCCAAGGCTTCCGTAGTCGAAACTTATGCCTTTCTTTTTCAACTCATCGTACATGTTCAGGGCTATCACCACTTTTATGTCCATGTCTATGAGCTGGGTGGTGAGGTACAGGTTCCGTTCAAGGTTCGATGCATCAACCACGTTTACCACAATATCGGGCATTTTTTCGATTATATGGTTGCGTACATACAATTCTTCGGGGGTGTACTCGGTAATGGAATAGGTGCCCGGCAAATCGACAATATTAAACCGGTAACCGTATTTTTTTATCACGGCTTCTTTTGCGTCTACAGTAACCCCGCCGTAGTTCCCAACCCTTTCGCGCGAGCCAGATGCATAGTTGTACAACGTTGTTTTCCCGCAATTTGGGTTGCCTACCAGGGCAATGTTTATGTTTTTCCCTTTTTCAAGGGCAGAACGCTTTAACTTGTTTTCTATTGTGGTCCCATTAAATCCTGTTTCAGGGATGTTTTCAACATCTGTTTCAGAAACAACTTCTACCATAAGGGCTTCGCTACGTCTTAAGGAAATGTTATACCCCATTATTTCGTATTCAACGGGATCTTTCAAAGGGGCATTTTTTATTACCGTAACTTTTTCCCCTTTAATAAAGCCCATTTCTGTAATGCGCTTCCTGAAAGCCCCATGCCCGTGTACTTTTGTAATAATGCCCGATTCGCCTATTTTCAATGCGGCCAATGATTTGTCACTGGCATCAGCACCACCGGTATCTTGGGAATTATATATTTCTTTATGTTTCATCTTTTTCTTATTGCTGTAGGGAAACCCCTTTTACTTAGTGGGCGCTTATGGATAACCCGGCCTTTTTTTTCTCAACATTGGCTTTGTGCAGGCACCTCCCCTAAAAAAGGGATAAGCATTGTTATGCAAAAACCACGATTGCCTTTCCCTATCCTCCCCTTTACTGTTTTTACCGTACCCAGGGAAAGGCATCAATGAACAACAAAAACTATTTGCCGGGCAAAACCCTCTGATAATGAACACAAAAACCACACACGCACACATAAGAGACCTTAAAAACCCGTTTCTATTTTTATTAAATCTAAATAACAAAGATATAAATATTAAGCAATAAAAAAACACCCCTAATAATGGTGATATTTTCTGTAAGCCCACGGCTATCCCCATAAAAAAAGCCGGACTAAAGTCCGGCTTTTAAGATATATTGGAAAGATACTATTCTTCTTTCTTTTCGTCCTCTGGTTTATCCTCGGCATTAGGTACATCTTCTGCTTTGGCCTTTGTTTCTCCGGCAATCTCTTCCTTATCAGCTATTACCTCTTCTCCGGTTGCCCCTTCTGGGACTTCTGCCTTAGCATCAGCCTCGCCTGTTGTAACCTCTTCAACCGTTTGCACATCCTCTACTACTTCAACATCTTCTACTGCCTTGATTCCTGTTGCCGAAGCCGCAGTTTCAGTTTTCTTAGCACTACCTCCACGGCGCGAACGACGACGTTTTGTTTTTGTCTTTTCTTCTTTGGCAGCCAGCATGGCTTCGTTATAGTCCACCAGTTCGATGATACACATATCGGCATTATCGCCCAAACGGTTTCCGGTTTTCAGGATACGTGTATATCCACCCGGGCGGTCGGCAATTTTCTCTGCTATATCCCTAAAAAGGATGGAAACAGCATTTTTGTTTTGCAGGTAGCTAAAAACTACCCTGCGCGAATGTGTCGTGTCGTTTTTTGCCTTGGTAATTAACGGCTCAACATACATTCTTAATGCTTTAGCCTTGGCAACAGTTGTTGAAACCCTCTTATTTTCGATAAGTGAACTTGCCATGTTTGCCAACATCGCTTTCCTGTGTGCACTTTTCCGGCCTAGATGATTAAATTTTTTATTATGTCTCATTACCTTTTACTCCTTATCCAATTTATACTTCGCAATGTCCATTCCAAAATTCAGCCCCATATTGTCTAAAAGGTCGTCCAATTCTGTAAGCGATTTTTTGCCGAAATTCCTGAACTTCAGCAAATCGTTACGGTTATATGTTACCAGGTCGCCTAATGTGTCAACATCGGCGGCTTTCAGACAGTTCAATGCACGAACTGACAAATCCATGTCGACCAATTTTGTTTTCAGGAGTTGGCGCATGTGAAGCACTTCTTCATCGAATTCTTCATTTGCAAATTTCTCGTCAGAGTCAAGTGTTATTTTCTCATCGGAGAACAGCATGAAATGGTAAATAAGGATTTTAGCTGCTTCTTTTAATGCTTCTTTGGGATGTACAGAGCCATCGGTAACAATGTCGAGGACTAATTTTTCGTAGTCGGTTTTTTGTTCAACACGATAATTTTCAACAGCATATTTAACGTTCTTGATAGGAGTAAATATCGAATCGATAGGGATTATGCCGAATTCACCTTCAACTGGTTTGTTTTCAACAGCAGGCACATAACCGCGCCCTTTGCTGATTGTAATCTCCATTTGAATTTTCACGTCCGATTCCATCCTGCAAATGACCAATTCTGGGTTTAACACCCTGAACCCGGTCATGAACTTGTTAATGTCTCCGGCTGTAAATTCTTCTTGTCCGGCGATATTTATTGTTACCTTTTCGCTGTCGAAGTCTTCCACCTCATTTTTCAACCGAATTTGCTTCAGATTAAGGATAATCTCTGTTACATCTTCAATAACTCCTTTAATCGTAGAAAATTCATGGTCAACACCGTCAATTTTTACAGTTGTGATTGCATAGCCTTCGAGTGATGATAAAAGAATCCGCCGCAAAGCGTTGCCAATTGTAATCCCGTACCCGGGTTCCAACGGACGGAATTCAAATTTTCCGAATTTGTCATCGGATTCAATCATTATCACCTTGTCAGGCTTTTGGAATGCTAATATTGCCATAGTAACCTTAAGTAATTTTTATTTTGAATACAACTCTACGATAAGTTGCTCTTTGATGTTTTCAGGTATTTCTTCACGTTCAGGGCGGTTTAGGAATTTACCGGCCAGGTGGTCGTTGTCCCACTCTAACCATTCATATTTTGTGCTCCGGCGCGAATGCAATGAGTCGGTAATTTCTTCCATCGATTTTGATTTTTCCCTAACGCCTACAATATCGCCGGGCTTAACCGTGTACGAAGGAATACTTACTACTGTTCCGTTAACAATTATATGTTTGTGCGTAACAAACTGACGGGCTGCTGCCCGTGTTTTAGCTATACCCAGGCGGAAAACAACATTGTCGAGCCTTGATTCGAGCAATTGGAGCAAAACTTCACCCGTTACGCCTTTTGCAGCCGATGCTTTTTTGAAAAGGTTACGGAATTGTTTTTCCAGGATGCCATAAGTATATTTTGCCTTTTGTTTTTCTTTCAACTGAAGCCCGTATTCTGAGACTTTCCTTCTTTTTGAAGCTAAACCATGCATCCCCGGGGGATAATTTTTGTGTTCAAACACTTTATCCGGTCCGAAAATAGGTTCTCCGAACTTACGGGCTATTTTTGATTTTGGTCCTCTGTATCTTGCCATGCCTTTTTTCGTTTAAATATTATACACGTCTTCTTTTTGCCGGCCTGCAACCATTGTGTGGCAGCGGCGTTACATCAACAATTTCGGTTATCTGGATGCCAATACTGGACAGAGCCCTCATTGCTGATTCACGGCCATTTCCCGGGCCTTTAACGAATACCTTAACTTTACGAAGTCCTAGGTCATAGGCAGTTTTTGCACACTCTTCAGAAGCTACCTGGGCAGCATAGGGAGTGTTCTTTTTTGAACCGCGGAATCCTTTTTTCCCCGCTGACGACCATGAAATCACCTCGCCGTTCATATTTGTCAGCGTAATGATAATATTGTTGAAAGAGGAGTGGATATGAGCCATTCCGTTGGCTTCAACAACCACAGTTCTCTTCCTGCTTGTTCCCGTCTTTTTTGCCATAATTTAAAATCCTTATTTAGTGGCCATTTTTTTATTAGCAACAGTTTTACGTTTACCTTTACGGGTACGGGCGTTATTTTTGGTACTCTGTCCGCGTACCGGCAACCCGATACGGTGACGGATACCGCGATAACTGCCAATATCCATTAAACGTTTAATGTTCATCTGAACCTCGCTGCGAAGTTCCCCCTCAACCTTAAACCCTTCGTTGATAACCTTACGGACAGCTCCAAACTGGTCATCGTTCCAGTCTTTTACTTTTAAATCCTTATCAACTCCAGCTTCCTCAAGGATACTGTTTGCCCTACTACGGCCAATACCATAAATATAAGTGAGCGCTATCTCACCTCTTTTATTATCTGGAATATCAACACCAACAATACGTGCCATAAATTTTAATTTTACAGATTAATTTTACCCCTGACGTTGTTTAAACTTCGGGTTCTTTTTATTAATCACATACAAACGTCCCTTTCTGCGAATAATCTTACAGTCGGAACTGCGCTTTTTTACTGAAACACGAGTTTTCATTATTACAATTCTTTAATTTTTGTATCTGAACGTAATCCTACCTTTAGTTAAATCGTAAAGAGACATTTCAACTTTAACCTTATCTCCAGGCAAAATTTTAATATAGTGCATCCGCATCTTGCCAGAAATATGGGCTGTTATGACATGCCCGTTTTCAAGTTCAACACGAAACATTGCATTTGACAATGACTCTATAATTTTCCCATCCTGTTCTATGGAAGGTTGTTTTGCCATAAAAATTATTTTTCTGTTTTGGTTTTTATAAAAAATTCAAACTGTTTTTTTTCAAGGTCTACGCCCTTCTTCCACTTTAATTGTTTCTTTTATATACAAAGTTAAGGCTTCTTTTTCAATTTTGCATAATAACTTTTTTTGTTCAGAAACATCTTCCCCCACTATAAAGGCAAATGTGTAAGCCTTGAAACCACTAAAAGCAGGTTTTCGTCACTTTATTAGAATGAACATTTTACATCACCCCTGGCCTGCCTTTAATCCGGCCAGATTTCATCAGCCCATCGTAATGGCGCATCAAGAGGTGACTTTCGATCTGCTGTAACGTGTCCAACACAACCCCAACCAGGATCAACAGTGATGTCCCGCCATAAAAGTAGGCAAATGACTGGTTGATCCCCATCAACATTGCAAAAGCCGGGAGGATTGTTACCAGCCCCAGGAAAATAGATCCGGGGAGGGTAATCCTGGACATTACGGCATCAAGAAATTCGACAGTCCGTTTACCTGGTTTAACACCGGGGATAAAGCCGCCGTTTTTCTTCATATCCTCAGCCATTTGCGTTGGGTTAATTGTAATTGCCGTATAAAAATACGTAAATGCAACTACCAGCAGAAATTGTACAAAATTATACCAAAAACCAGTGATGTTTGATAATGCAGCCGCAACACCACGTAAGTTTTCAGAATTTGCGATACCGACAATGGTAATAGGCACCATCATTATTGCCTGGGCAAAAATGATAGGCATCACCCCTGCGGCATTCACTTTTAAAGGAATGTACTGACGCACGCCTCCGTATTGTTTGTTGCCCACAATGCGTTTTGCATATTGTACAGGAATCCTGCGGGTCCCTTGGACCAACAAAATAGACAACATGATAACAACCAAAAGGATAACAAACTCAACAAGGAACATTACCAGTCCCCCTCCCTGCTGATTGATACGGGAAGCAAATTCCTGCACAATAGCCTGGGGCAGGCGTGCTATGATACCAATCATGATGATCAAGGAAATACCGTTACCGATACCTTTATCGGTAATCCTTTCCCCTAACCAAAGTACGAACATAGATCCGGCGGTAAGGATTATAATTGACGGGATGTTGAACATCACGCCAGATACCCCGAATGCCGAATCAGGCAACTGATAATGAAGATTTGTCAGATACGCCGATGCTTGAGGAATCAGAATCAACACAGTTAAGTAACGTGTTATCTGATTGATTTTCCTTCTTCCTGACTCTCCCTCTTTCTGCAACCTCTGGAAATAGGGTACAGCAATCCCAAGCAACTGGATCACAATTGAGGCAGAAATGTACGGCATTATTCCTAAAGCAAAAATTGAAGCCTGTGCGAACGCACCTCCCGAAAACATGTTAATCAACCCAAGCAACCCATCGGAAGTCTGGCTCTGCAAATTTCCCAACTGTGCCGGATCGATACCGGGAAGCGACACAAATGATCCTAACCGGTAAATTAACAGAAAAAACAAAGTGGTCCCGATCCGCAACCTAAGATCTTCAATCTTGTAAATATTCTTTAGGGTTTCAATAAATCTTTTCATTACAGTTTAAAGTATTTCAGTGGTTCCTTCTAGTTTTTCAATTACTTCTTTCGCGCTTTTTGAGAAAGCATGTGCCTTAACATCAAGTTTCGCGCTTAAGGTACCTCCACCGAGGATCTTGATCCTGTCGTTCTTAGACACAATCCCAGCACCGACCAAGGTTGCCAAATCGATTGAAGTAACCTTTTTGTTGTCGGCCAGTTGTTGTAAAACATCCAGGTTGACAGCTTTATATTCAACCCGGTTTATGTTTTTAAATCCTGATTTAGGGACTACGCGTTGCAAAGGCATTTGCCCGCCTTCGAACCCAATTTTCCTTGAGTACCCTGATCTAGATTTTTGTCCTTTGTGCCCACGGGTAGATGTACCTCCACGTCCTGAGCCTTGTCCCCGGCCAACACGTTTCCGGTTTTTTGTAGAACCCGGCGCAGGTTGTAAGTTACTTAAATTCATAATTTCAGATATTTGAAATATTATTTAACTTCTTCAACATTAATTAAATGCATCATTTTATTGACCATGCCCATAACCTGGGGGCTATCATCGTGCACAACGGTCTGGTGCATTTTTCTCAAGCCTAATGCTTTCATAATAGCTTTTTGGCGTTTGGTTGACCCGATAACGCTCTTTACCTGTGTGATTTTTATTTTGGCCATAGTGTTATCCTTTAAAAACTTTTTCAATTGAAATGCCTCTGTGCTGGGCTACAGTATAAGCATCCCTCAGTTCGAGCAAAGCCGCCATGGTTGCCTTGACCAAATTGTGCGGGTTTGACGAACCTTTTGATTTTGCAAGAATGTCGTGGATGCCTACGCTTTCAAGTACTGCGCGCATCGCGCCCCCTGCTTTTACCCCTGTACCCGAAGATGCAGGTTTCAGCAACACGTTCGCCCCGCCAAATTTGGCTGCCTGTTCGTGAGGGATGGTACCGTTGATAACCGGTACTTTCACAAGGTTCTTTTTAGCTGCTTCAACACCTTTACCAATAGCTGTAGTAACTTCGCTTGCCTTACCGAGGCCCCACCCTACAATACCGTCTTCGTTACCTACTACAACAATGGCAGAAAAACTAAATGTCCGCCCACCTTTGGTAACTTTTGTAACACGGTTAATGGCTACCAACCTGTCTTTTAATTCAAGGTCGCTTGTTTTTACTTTTTTGATATTTTGCGCCATAATATATTAGAATTTAAGTCCGCCTTCGCGGGCAGCGTCAGCTAATTGTTTTACTCTTCCATGATATAAATATCCGCCCCGGTCGAATACCACTTCCGTAATGCCTGCTGCCAATGCTTTCTCGGCTACTAATTTACCTACCATGGCTGCTTTTTCCCGACTTTGTCCCTTCTTTACTGTCAATATCCTTTATCTTTGACGAAACAGCCAACAAAGTGATCCCCCTGTACATCGTTGACCAATTGGGCATATATTTGTTTGTTGCTCCTAAAAACACTCAAACGTGGGCGTTCTGCTGTTCCTGATACAATTTTGCGGACACGGTTCTTTATCCTTGCCCGCCTTTCAACTTTTGTTAATGCCATAATATATTCTTTTATAAATTATTTAGCCGCTGCTTTACCAGCTTTACGCCTTAATTGTTCACCACAACAAACTTAATACCTTTGCCTTTGTAAGGTTCTGGTTTCCGGAAGGACCTGATTTTTGCCGCAACCTGACCTATAAGTTGTTTGTCGATACTTTTTAAGGTAATGATCGGGTTACTCCTTTTATCAGATTTAGCTTCTACTTTTACTTCAGGGGGGAGCTGCAAATAAGTATGGTGCGCAAAACCTAAAACAAGGTCAAGTACATTATCTGGCATTACCTCTGCCCTATAACCTACACCTACTAGTTCCAGTTTTATTTCGTATCCTTTAGATACCCCTTCGACCATATTATTTACCAATGCCCGGTACAGTCCATGCATGGATTTTTGGCGTTTTGTTTCGCCGGCTCTTTTAAAGCTGACATTGTTGTCTTCCACTGATACTTCAATATCGGCATCTACTTGTTGCGACAATTCCCCAAGAGGGCCTTTTACCGTAACTATGTTCTCGGTTTACGCCTACCTGTACCCCCGATGGGATTTCAATGGGTAATTTACCTATTCTTGACATGACTGTTCCTCCTTTAATACACGTAACATAAAATTTCCCCACCAATATTCTGTTCGCGCGCTTCCTTGTCGGTAACAACGCCTTTTGAGGTAGATATAATTGCTATGCCCAAACCATTTAGCACGCGCGGGATATTGTCTGATGTCTGAATCACAATACTGGCGCAGGCCTGGTTTACTAATACGTTCTAACGATTTTATTGCAGGACACTTTTGTTTCCGGGTTATATTTCAATGCAATTTTTATATTCCCCTGGTATCCCACTCCGTCTTCAAATTTGTAGTTCAGGATATATCCTTTCTCCTTCAAAAGTTTGGTCATTTCCTTTTTGATATTTGAAGCAGGGATGTCAACCACACGGTGTTTTGCCATAATTGCATTACGTACCCTGGTTAAATAATCTGCTATCGGATCTGTTACTTTACTCATTTTTCAAGTTTCTTTAAACGATTACCAACTTGCCTTTTTCACACCCGGGATTAAACCGGCAGAAGCCATTTCTCGGAAATTGATCCTGCTGATCCCAAAACTGGCGCATGTACCCCTTAGGCCTCCCTGTAAGTTTGCAACGGTTGTGCAAACGTACTTTTGAAGAGTTCTTAGGTAACTTCTGCAGCCCAATCCAGTCGCCTTCGGCTTTTAACCTGGCCCTTTTTTCGGCATACTTGTCAACTAACATTGCGCGCTTAACCTCACGGGCTTTCATTGATTCCTTAGCCATTCTAGTTCTTTTTAACGTTTTTAAATGGTAAACCTAATTCTTTCACACAAAGCAAAACCTTCTTCATCGGTATTTGCAGAAGGTAACAAAGGTAATGTTCATCCCGTTGATTTTGCTCACTTTGTCGAGAACAATCTCCGGGAAAATTATTTGTTCCGGAACGCCTAATGTGTAGTTCCCCCTTCCGTCCATTTTGCTTTCAATCCCACCGGAAATCGCGGATACGTGGCAAAGCCACGGCTATTAAAACGGTCGAGGAATTCGTACATTTGGTCGCGGCGCAATGTGACACGCACGCCAATAGGCATTTTTTTCCTTAATTTAAAATTAGAAATGTCCTTTTTTGACATCGTTTGTACGGCTTTTTGGCCGGCGATTGCTGTCATTTCGTTGGTGGCGACTTCGATAAGTTTCTTATCTGCAATAGCCGCCCCAACACCTTGGTTAAGGACAATCTTTTCTAATTTCGGCACCTGCATTACAGAGGAATAATCAAATTCCTTCTTCAGTGCAGGCACAATTTCTTCCTGATATTTCTTTTTAAGAGTTGGTACGTAAGCCATTACTTAATCTCCTCTCCAGATTTTTTGGAAAACCGAACTAATTTCCCTTTGTCATTTAATCTTCTGCCGATACGGGTCGGCCCTTCTTTCGGATCAACCAGCATAAGGTTAGAAATATGAATAGACGCCTCTCTCTCGATAATACCACCCTGCGGATGTTCTGCATTGGGCTTGGTATGCTTCTTAATCATATTTACACCTTCAACAATTGCTCTGTTTGTTTTTCTGATTACTTCCAGTACCCGGCCTTTCTGGCCTTTGTCGTTACCGGTAATCACAACCACATTGTCACCTTTTTTTATGTGTAACTTTTTCTGCATTTTGAGCTTTTTTCTAATTACAGTACTTCGGGTGCGAGTGAAATGATTTTCATATTCTTCTCGCGCAACTCTCGGGCAACAGGGCCAAAAATACGTGTCCCACGCATTTCGCCTGCGTTGTTTAACAAAACAACTGCATTGTCGTCGAAACGTATATAAGAACCATCGCCACGGCGGACTTCTTTTTTTGTACGTACGACAACAGCACGAGATACCGCACCTTTTTTCACATCGCTACCAGGAATGGCACTTTTTACTGTTACCACAACAGTATCGCCCAATGAGGCATAGCGTTTCCTGGTACCTCCTAAAACACGGATACAGAGCACTTCTTTAGCCCCGCTGTTATCGGCAACTGAACATCTTGATTCTTGTTGTATCATGATTACTTGGCCCTTTCAATTATTTCAACTAATCTCCAACATTTGCTTTTACTGAGCGGACGTGTTTCCATAATCTTTACAGTGTCGCCAATGTTGCAGGTATTGCTCTCGTCGTGGACATGGAATTTGGTTGTTTTGTTCACAAATTTCCCATAGATAGGATGCTTCACCTTACGTTTTTCGGCTACCACAATGGTTTTTTGCATTTTGTTGCTAACAACCACCCCTATTCTTTCTTTCCTGAGATTTCTCACTTTATTTTCCATCGCTGAATCAATTCTGATTTTCATTTAATTCCCTGTCGCGAAGAATGGTTTTCAACCTGGCTATGTCCCTCTTGCTTTCCTTTAACTTATTTGGGTTTTCAAGCGGAGAAACTGCATGATTTAACCGAAGGCGAACCAGGTTTTCCTGTTCAGTCTGTATTCTTTCGACGATCTCTTTGGTCGTCAATTCTTTAATTTCAGAAGTTTTCATAATTCACCTTTCTTTATTCTTCGACATAATCGCGCCTTACTACAAATTTTGTTGTAACCGGCAGTTTCTGGGCAGCCAGGCGCAAAGCCTCTTTGGCCAGTTTGAACGGCACGCCGTCAGCTTCGATAATAATGCGCCCTGGCGATACCGGGGCGACAAATGCTTCAGGAGCGCCTTTACCTTTACCCATCCTTACTTCGGCTGGCTTTTTTGTAATAGGTTTGTCGGGAAATATCCGTATCCATATTTGACCTTGACGTTGCATGTGGCGTGTTACCGCAACCCTTGCTGCCTCTATCTGGCGGCCGGTAATCCAAGCCTCTTCCAGCGTCTTTATTCCGAATGAGCCGAATGCCAACTGGTTGCCCCTTTGGGCATTGCCCTTCATCCGTCCCTTCTGGACTCTTCTAAATTTTACTTTCTTTGGCTGTAACATCCTTGTAATTTTCTGAGTGTTAACCCATTATTTTCTTCTTCTTGCTCCACGGTTCCCACCGCCACCTTTGGCACCGCCCCGGCCCTGTTTCTGGCCGATGTTTGGCGATAAGTCGCGGTTTCCGTAAACCATACCTTTGCAGATCCAGACTTTTACACCTACAAGCCCGGTCTTGGTCAACGCTTCGGCCAGTGCGTAGTCGATATCGGCACGCAATGTATGTAGCGGGGTACGGCCATCTTTATACATTTCAGAACGGGCCATTTCTGCTCCGTTTAACCTTCCGGAAACCAAAACTTTTATCCCTTCTGCCCCCATTCTCATGGTTGAAGCAATGGCCATTTTCACTGCCCTGCGGTAAGCAATTTTACCCTCGATCTGGCGTGCAATGTTGTTTGCCACGATTTTTGCATCGAGTTCCGGGCGTTTGATCTCGAAAATGTTGATCTGAACTTCTTTACTGGTAATTTTCTTCAACTCTTCCTTCAGTTTGTCTACTTCCTGTCCCCCTTTACCAATAATAATACCTGGGCGTGACGAATGTACGGTGATTGTAATCAGTTTCAAAGTACGTTCAATAACAATCTTTGAAACACTGGCTTTTGCCAAACGAGCATTCAGGTATTTCCTGATTTTTTGGTCTTCAACCAGTTTGTCTCCATAATCATCGCCGCCGAACCAATTTGAGTCCCATCCTTTGATGAAGCCCAAACGATTTGCAATCGGATTTACTTTTTGTCCCATGTACTATTAATTAAGATTTTCTTCAACAACACTTTCTTTACTATCTACGTAAATTGTCACGTGGTTCGAACGTTTCCTTATCCGGTGGGCACGGCCCTGGGGAGCCGGGCGCAACCGTTTCAGTATACGTCCTGAATCAACCATGACACGGCTTACGTATAGTTCACTTTCCTCTAAACGCACCCCTTCGTTTTTCGCCTGCCAATTGGCAATGGCCGAAAGAAGGAGTTTTTCTACCCTGCGGGAAGCTTCTTTTGATGAATATTTCAAAACATCCAACGCTTTGTTCACCTCCATGCCGCGGATCATATCGGCCACAAGCCTCATCTTCCTTGGAGATGTAGGGCAGTTCTTTAAAACAGCAAAATATTGTTGTTCTTTTTCTGCTTTTCTTTTTTCAGCTGCTAGTCTTTTTTTGGCACCCATTTCTTTTCCTTTTAAATTAATTATGCCTTACCTTTTATTACCAGCATGCCCCCTGAACGTACGCGTAGGTGCGAACTCACCCAAGCGGTGGCCAACCATGTTCTCGGTAATATAAACCGGGATAAACTTATTTCCGTTATGGACTGCAATGGTATGGCCTACGAAATCAGGAGAAATTACCGATGCCCTGGCCCATGTCTTAATTACCGATTTTTTCCCAGCTTCATTCATTGCCAGGACTTTTCTTTCCAGCTTAAAATCGATAAAAGGGCCTTTTTTTAATGAACGACTCATAAATATTCCTCTTTAACTATTTTTTCCTACGTTCTACAATATACTTGTTGGATGCTTTCTTTTTAGAACGGGTTTTATACCCTTTAGCAAGAACGCCTTTGCGTGATCTGGGGTGGCCTCCTGAAGATCGGCCTTCCCCACCGCCCATTGGGTGGTCAACCGGGTTCATGACGACACCGCGGACACGCGGCCTCCTGCCTAACCACCTTGAACGTCCGGCCTTGCCCGACTTTTCAAGGTTGTGTTCTGTGTTTCCAACTGTACCTACTGTAGCCCTGCAAGATGTAAGTACCATACGAGATTCGCCTGAAGGCAATTTCAATATTGCATATTTGCCTTCACGAGAGGTCAATTGCGCATAAGCGCCTGCACTACGAGCCATAATGCCACCCTGCCCAGGGTGGAGTTCAATGTTGTGCACCAAAGTACCAAGAGGTATTTCCGCAAGTGGTAATGAATTCCCTATTTCAGGATCCACGCCGCTACCGCTTTTTACCGTTTGGCCAACTTGCAACCCGTTTGGCGCAACGATATACCTTTTCTCGCCATCTTCGTACTTAAGAAGGGCGATGCGGGCTGTACGGTTTGGATCGTACTGAATAGAATCGACAACAGCTGCAATGCCGTCTTTATCGCGTTTAAAATCGATAATACGGTATTTGCGTTTGTGTCCCCCACCTATATACCTCATTGTCATGCGTCCCTGGTTATTTCGACCACCGGACTTTTTAAGGGGCTCCAACAATGACTTCTCAGGTGTAGATGCAGTAATGGTATCAAAAGCACCAATAATTTTGTGCCTTTGACCCGGAGTTACTGGTTTTAGTTTTCTTACTGCCATTTTATATTAAATATTACTATAAAAGTCTATACTATCACCTTCTACCAAAGTGACAATAGCTTTCTTGAAAGAAGCTGTTTTGCCGGTAATAATACCGCCTTTGGTATATCTTGATTTCACTTTTCCTCCATAAACCATGGTGTTCACGCTATCGACAGAAACATTGTAAAGTTTTTCAACAGCTTTCTTTATCTGAGGTTTGGTTGCCCTGCGATCAACGACAAAACCGTAACGGTTGAACCGTTCGGACTGGTCTGTCATCTTTTCTGTTACTAATGGTTTTATTAATATTTCCATTTTTTTACTAGCCTTAAAGGTTAAATGCCTCTTCGATTTTCTTCTCAGAACCCTCGACCAAAACTATGGCACTTGCGTTTAGGATTTGATAAGTATTTAATTCCGAAGCAGTTACAACCGAAACATCCTTTAAATTTCTGGAGGACAAATATATATTTTTATTTTCGACTGGTAAAACGAAAAGTGACTTTTTATCAGCTAATTGCAAATTTGACTTAATTGCCACTAAATCCTTTGTTTTAGGTGCTTCCAAATTAAAACCTTCGAGGACCAAAATACTGTTTTCGTTTGCTTTATAGGTCAAAGCCGATTTCCTGGCCAACTGTTTAACTTTTTTGTTCAGTTTAAAGCCATAATTGCGGGGGCGCGGGCCGAATACTGTGCCGCCACCACGGAAAACAGGCGATTTAATGCTGCCTGCACGTGCCGTACCTGTCCCTTTTTGCCTTTTGATCTTTTTGGTACTCCCTGCTATTTCCCCGCGTTCTTTCGACTTGTGTGTCCCTTGACGCTGGTTGGCCAAATATTGTTTTACATCAAGATAAATGGCATGGTCGCTGGGTTCGATACCGAAAACCTGGTCGTTTAAAGAGACCTTCCTTCCGGTTTCTTTTCCTTCAATATTCAGTACACTTAGTTCCATTGTTTCCTAATAATTAAGTATGAACCTTTGGCGCCAGGCACTGAACCTTTCACCACAATTAAATTCTTCTCGGGAATAATTTTTAACACTTCCAGGTTTTCGATGGTAACGGTCTTGCCGCCATCCCTACCTGCCATGCGCAATCCTTTGAACACGCGAGAAGGCCAAGACGATGCACCCAGTGACCCCGGGGCACGGAGCCTGTTGTGCTGCCCGTGCGTAGCATCGTTTACGCCACGGAAGTTGTGCCTTTTTACTACTCCCTGGAATCCTTTCCCTTTTGAAACACCGATTACGTCAACGTAATCTTTCTCGTGGAAAATTGAAACATCGATTTCCTGCCCCAGTTCAAATTCTTCCTGATAGGTGTTGTGGAACTCGACAACTTTACGCTTTGGTGAAACGCCTGCCTTTTTAAAGTGGCCTATTTCAGCTTTGTTGGCATTCTTTTCTTTTTTGTCGCCATAAGCCAGCTGAAGCGCTTCATAGCCGTCGGTTTCTTTGGTCTTCACTTGCGTAACAACACAAGGACCGGCCTCAATCACAGTGCATGGGACATTCTTCCCCTCAACACTGAATACGGATGTCATTCCGATTTTTTTTCCAATAATACCAGCCATTTTTCGACTACTTTTTTAATTATCAAACTTTAATTTCTACTTCAACGCCACTGGGCAATTCCAGCTTCATTAAGGCATCGATTGTTTTTGCGGTTGAGCTGTAAATGTCTATCAAACGTTTGTATGACGACAACTGAAACTGTTCTCTCGATTTTTTGTTTACGAAAGTTGAGCGCAAAACAGTAAAAACCCTGCGGTGGGTCGGGAGCGGGATAGGCCCGCTTACAACTGCGCCGGTAGTTTTTACCGTTTTAACGATCTTCTCAGCCGATTTGTCAACAAGGTTGTGATCGTAAGATTTCAGCTTAATCCTGATCTTTTGACTCATAATGAGAAAATTGTTATAAATTATTTTAATAAATCAACTCTTCCCTGTACATCTGTCAATACTTTTTCTGCCAATTGTTTCGGCACTTCCTGGTAGTGGCTGAACCCCATTGATGAAGTAGCCCTGCCCGACGATAAGGTACGCAATACCGTTACATAACCAAACTGTTCTGATAACGGGACATTTGCATTTATGACTTTAGCGCCGCTTTTGGTTTCCATTCCGGCAATATCGCCCCTCCTGCGGTTAAGATCGCCGATTATATCGCCCATATATTCTTCCGGGGTTACGATTTCCAGTTTCATAATGGGTTCTAGCAATTTAGGAACAGCCTTAGATGTTGCGTTTTTGAAGGCTTGTTTTGCACATATTTCAAACGACAACTGATCCGAGTCCACAGGGTGGAACGAACCGTCTATCAAAGTAACTTTCAGGCTGTCGACCGGGAAACCTGCAAGAGGCCCGTTTGACAATGCCTCTTTAAATCCTTTCTCAACCGAAGGGATGTATTCTTTTGGTATACGCCCTCCTTTTACTTCGTCTACAAACTGCAAGCCGGTGACATCTTCATCTGCAGGTTCAACTTTGACGATGATGTCAGCGAATTTACCACGCCCGCCGGTTTGTTTTTTGAATACTTCGCGCAATTCTACCGGCCGGCTGATTGCTTCTTTGTATGCAACCTGAGGCGCACCTTGGTTACATTCTACTTTAAATTCGCGCCTTAACCTGTCGATAAGGATTTCGAGGTGAAGTTCGCCCATCCCCCGGATAACCGTCTGTCCTGAATCAGGATCGGTGTTCACCTGGAATGTCGGATCTTCTTCGGCAAGTTTTGCCAACCCGTTCCCTAGACGGTCAAGGTCTTTTTGGGACTTTGGCTCAACGGCAATACCGATAACAGGTTCCGGGAACTCCATGCTTTCCAACACAATCGGATTCTTCAGTGCACACAATGTGTCGCCTGTACGTATGTCTTTAAAACCTACTGCGGCACAAATATCGCCAGCTTCGATAACATCTTTCGGGTTTTGTTTGTTAGAGTGCATCTGGTACAAACGGGAAATACGTTCTTTCTTGCCAGTCCGGGTGTTCAATACCTGCGAACCTGCATCGATTTTCCCTGAATATACCCTTATATATGCTAAACGGCCAACAAACGGGTCGGTCGCTATTTTGAATGCCAAAGCAGCCATTGGCTCATCGACATCGGCAGTCCTTAGTACTTCTTTTTCGGTATGTGGGTCCATGCCGGTAATATCGCCCTTGTCTAGAGGGCTGGGCAAGAAAGCACAGACTGCATCTAATAAACGCTGGACACCTTTATTTTTAAAAGCCGATCCGCACATCATCGGGATGATGATCCCCTCAATAGTTGCACGGCGGATAACTGTCAGCATTTCTTCTTTTGTGATTAACTCCGGATCTTCGAAGTAACGTTCCATTAGTTCATCGTCAACCTCGGCAACAGACTCTACCAGTTTTTCTTTCCACTCTTCGGCTTGTTCTTTTAGTTCTTCAGGTATTTCTTCCAAACTATAATTGGTGCCCATGTTCTCGTCATCGTACCAACGAACAGCTTTCATTTCAATTAAGTCGATAACCCCCTCAAACTTTTCTTCTGCGCCAATAGGGATTTGGATCGGCACGGGGTTTGCTTTCAGCTTCTCTTTAATATCGTTGTAGACATTAAAGAAGTCGGCGCCCTGGCGATCCATCTTATTTACGAAAGCAATTCTTGGCACCCCATATTTTTCGGCCTGCCTCCAAACGGTTTCCGATTGTGCCTCAACACCGCCAACGGCACAGAAAAGTGCCACAGTCCCGTCCAATACCCTTAACGAACGTTCAACCTCAACAGTGAAGTCAACGTGCCCGGGGGTATCTATAATGTTGATTTTGTGTTCTTCGTCTTTATATTTCCAGAATGTAGTAGTTGCAGCAGAGGTAATTGTAATACCCCTTTCCTGCTCCTGTTCCATCCAGTCCATAGTTGCAGCGCCATCATGTACTTCACCAATACGGTGGGTCAGTCCTGTGTAAAAAAGGACACGTTCCGTTACTGTGGTCTTACCCGCATCGATATGTGCCATAATACCGATGTTCCTTGTATGTTTCAGATCTTGTTTAGCCATTTTATACCAATTTTCTTATCCTGTTTAAACTTTTACTATAAAACTATACCATTTCCCTAAACTAAAACCTGAAATGTGCAAACGCGCGGTTTGCTTCGGCCATCCTGTGGGTGTCTTCTTTCTTTTTATATGCCCCACCTTCTTCATTAAATGCAGCTACAATTTCTGCAGATAATTTATCGGCCATTGATTTGCCCGAACGTTTCCGGGCAAACAATATAATATTTTTGATACTGATTGCTGTTTTCCTTTCGGGCCTTATTTCCATCGGCACCTGAAAAGTAGCGCCACCAACACGGCGGCTTTTCACTTCAACAGCCGGAGTTATGTTTTCCAATGCCTTTTTCCAGATTTCAAGCGGAGAGAGTTCGGTATCTTTCACCCGTTTCTCGACCATATCGAGGGTTTCGTAGAAAATGGAATAAGCGACAGATTTTTTACCATCTACCATCAAATCGTTGACAAACCGGGTCACCAAAACATCGTTGAATTTTGGATCCGGAAGCAGAATCCGCTTTTTAGGTTTTGTCTTTCTCATTTTAAAACTTTTAAGTGTTATTTAAATTGGCTGCCCGTAGGCGGTCTTCAGTGTTTTCCCCGGAAGACATTTTTAAGGGAAAAACTTACTCAACCAAACCACCAAATAACATTGATTATTTAATTACAAATGATTAAAATACTTCTAATTATAAATCTTTATTTTTTCGGCCTTTTAGCACCATATTTAGAGCGGCGCTGCAACCGTCCTTCAACACCAGCGGTGTCGAGTGCCCCACGGATTAAGTGGTAACGTACCCCGGGCAAGTCTTTTACCCTGCCGCCACGTACCAATACAATTGAGTGTTCCTGTAGGTTGTGCCCTTCGCCGGGAATGTATGCGTTTACCTCTTTGCCGTTGGTCAACCTCACCCTTGCGACTTTACGCATCGCCGAATTAGGTTTCTTTGGAGTCGTGGTATAAACACGCACGCATACCCCACGCCGTTGGGGGCATGAATCTAAAGCAGGAGATTTGCTCTTCTCCACCTTAGTTTGTCTTCCTTTTCTAACTAATTGTTGAATAGTTGGCATAAATACCTGTTTTTTATAACGTTAATAATACTTTTTCGAAATGGACTGCAAAAGTATGCAAAAATCCTTAAAAATAATACGTTTATTGGGGAAAATGCACAGCACCCCCTAAAAACGGCACGCAAAAGTACAAATTATCATCAAAGGACAATAATTTTTCACTTCTTTTTTCTTAAAATTAAGATTAGTTGCCTACCCGTTCTTTCCAAAGTGCTTTCAATGGGTTAAATATGCGTTGTATAAGCCTCATGTCTTCTGTTATGATTTCGGCCTGCCCCATCAATTGGTTTTGCAGTTCGAGCGATCTGTTATAATTTGTAACCACCCCTTGGGGAAATTCAACTTCTACCATATAAAAATTGTCTTCGGCAGGGACAAGTGAAACACTGCTTACCTTTCCCCTTACCAAACCATATTCCAGATACGGGTAGTTGTCGAATTTGATGTTTACATCCAACCCTGTTTTTACTTTTCCCGAACCACGGATCTGAAGTTCAACTTTGCCTATCAGTTGCCCGACATTTTCAGGGACAATAGAAAAAACCCTGTCGCCCTGTGCAACATTCTGGTTAACGCTCCAAAACTTATTGAACGTAACGACACCATCGATAGGGGAGCGCATCAGGTAGGTCAGTTCCCAGTTGCTTACTTCGCTTTTAAGGATATTGAAAGTTTCTAACAGCTCTGATTTATATTTATGTGCTTGATCTGCATACAATTTTTCATTCTCAATAATTTTCTGTTCCAGCTCATAGATGCCTACCCGGGCTTCAGCCATGTCCGAGCGCAAACCGTCCAATTCCGATTTCGTGCCAAGCATGTCAGCTTCGGCATTTTCCAGATCTGTTTTGGCAATTACACTGCGGGCAATCAATGTTTTTTGCCTTTCGTAGTTCCTCAATTTTATTATATATTCTTCACCCACCGCATTTTTTTGCTCCCCCAAACGATCATGTAAAACCTTGGCCATGTCGCGTTGCTGTTTCAGCGATACGGTCAAGCGGGGGAAATAATCCTGTTCAACAAAAACCAGCAATTCTTCATATTTTTTCAGGAACTGAGAATAATATTCCTGTATGTTGCCCAGTTGCAGATCCTTATCAAACCCAGGCCGTATAACAAATCCCAAGCTGTCGAAAACCGGTTGGACAGAATTGATTAAAGCGTACAGCTTTTTTATGTCTTTGTACTCCGCCGGGTTTTGTACAAGGGCAATTACCTGCCCCGCTTTTACCTTTTCTTTGTCGGCTACCATTAATTCTTCTATTTTACCGGTAGCACGCGCGACCAAAGTTGCCGGGGGGTTTGCTGTAGTTACAACAATATCTGATTTTATTACCTCGGGGTATTTAAAGATAAAAGCTGATGCAATAATGGCAGCAAACACGGCAAGGAAAATTAAAATACCATAACGCACAATCCCGGAGGGTATCCCGCCGAGGATCTCCTGTACTTCTGCCGAACGTATTTCTATTTTGCCCCGTGCCCCTTCCTCATGGCCCTTGTCGATGGTCGGTGGTCGATGGTTGATGGTCATTTATCGTTTATCCTTTATTTTGTTCTTAGCTGCCTAATTCCAACTGGTTTTTTACAAGCCCGTAATACTTCCCTTTTTTATTAATTAATTCTTCGTGTTTCCCCTTCTCTACGATTTCCCCTTTTTCAAGGACTACGATCTGGTCGGCATTTTTCACAGTACTTAGGCGGTGTGCCACCACAACCACTGTTTTGCCTTTTGAGAACTCGTCCATGTTTTCCATAATAAGTTTTTCGTTGTTGGCATCGAGCGCATTGGTTGCTTCGTCAAAAAACAGGTAGACAGGGCATTTGTATATTGCACGTGCAATCAAGATACGTTGCTTCTGCCCCTGGCTCAACCCTGAACCTTCTTGCCCTATAATTGTATTATAACTTAAGGGCAACGATTCTATATAATCCTGTATATTGGCCATCTTTACGGCATGCAAGAGCAACGTTTCGTCTATCTCCCTTTCGCTTACAGCTATATTTTTTGCAATTGAATCGGAAAAGATGAACCCGTCCTGCATTACCACGCCGCACTTGTCCCTCCACATGGGTTGTTTATAATTTGCAAGGCTTACCCCCCCTATTTTTATTTCACCTTCAACTGGCTGGTAAAAACCGAGCAAGAGTTTTATCAAAGTAGTTTTACCGCTTCCGCTGGTGCCAACAATGGCTGTTGTTTTATTTGCAGGTATTTCAAGGTTTATATTGTTCAGCACTTTGGGGGAACGGGGGCCTTCGTACTGGAACACAAGGCCCGAGATTGAAATGGCTTTGTTCTCCGGCAGCATCTTCACTTTCGCCCCTGCATTTTCCTGTTCGTCTCTTCTACCGTGTATTTCGGACAAGCGTTCCAAACTGATTTTTGCATCCTGCGCCTGGTGCATGAAATTAATTAACTGGCGCAACGGGCTGTTCAATTGCCCTATAATATATTGTATGGCAAGCATCATGCCCAAGGTAAGCCCGCCATTGATGACACTCGTTGCCGCAACTACAATTATCAGTATGTTTTTTGTTTCGTTAATAAAAACAGAGCCAGCATCCTGCCATTGTCCCAACGCCAGGCTTTTCACATTTACTTTAAACAAACCTGCCTGTACCCGTTCCCACTCCCAACGTTTTTCTTTCTCGCAGTTGTTCAGCTTAATTTCCTGCATGCCGTCAATAATCTGGATGAGCTTGCCCTGGTTTTCCGATAATTTGCTGAACCTTTTAAAATCAAGCTCGCGCCTGCGTTTCATGAAAATATAAATCCACAGGAAATAAAGGACAGAGCCAACAATGAAAATAAAGAATATCTTCATGCTGTAAATGGCCAGGACAATGGCAAAAATTACCAGGCTAAACACAGAGAACAAAATACCTATGGACTGTGCGGTGAGAAAACGCTCAATCCTCCCGTGGTCTTCGATCCGCTGTAAAATATCGCCAATCATTTTAGAATCGAAAAAACCGAGCGGGAGTTTCATCAGTTTGATAAGGAAATCGGAGATAATGGAAATATTTATCCTTGTGCTGATGTGCAGCAAAATCCACGACCTGATAAACTCGACCGACATGCGGCTGACAAACAGGACCATTTGGGCAGCCAACACCAGGTATATAAAACCTATGTCCTGGTTGCTTATGCCAAAATCCACTATGCTTTGGGTGAGGAATGGCAGGGACAGTTGGATTAAACTGCCAAGGACAAAACCAAGGATAAGCTGTATTACAAGTTTCTTGTAAGGTTTCAAATAATTCAACACAAAACGGAAGCCTGCCCTGTTAGTTTTTTCATCGGGCCCCTGATAAAAATCGGGTGTTGGTTGCAGCAAAAGGCAAACACCCTTTTCTTCCCCTTCTTTTACCGTAGAGAGCCACTTTTGTTTGAATTCGTTTTCGGTATATTCAATACGTCCAAAAGCGGGGTCGGAGACAAATACCCTGCCTTTCTTGAATTTGTATGCAACAACAAAATGGTTCTGCCCCCAGTGTACGATGCATGGCAATGGAGCTTCGTTTTTTAACTGCCCGAATGTTATTTTCACTCCCATAGAACGCAAGCCGATTGCTTCGGCAGCATCGCTGATCCCCAATAACGAGACCCCTTCGCGTGTGATGTACGACTTTTCCCTTAGAAAACCGGTAGTAAAATGTTTCCCGTAATATTTTGCGATCATGCGCAGGCAGGTGGGCCCGCAATCCATGGCATCTAACTGTTTAAAATTAGGGAACATTCTCATTCTGTAAATTTAATCAGGTAACATAATTGCCCAAAGTTATCATTTCTGAAACAATGCGCTAATAAAATTGTACGGGGCGGGCTAAAAAGCCTACGGGGATTTCTTTTTTATGGTTTTTCTTAAAGCTCTTGTATTAATACATGCACAAATAAAATTTACCGTACACTTTTAAGGATAAGTGCCGGCACTAAATAAATTTTGTAAAAAAAGCTTACGGATTGATTTTTTGCAAACAAATGCAAGAATTCAATCCGTAAGTTAACTTATGCCTGCCTGAACCAGTAACCTGGCCCAGCCTGCTATTTTTTATAAATCTTTTTTTGCCAGGTAAAAGTCTACCATTTCGTAACCGCTTTTTTCGCGTTCTTCCATTTCTTCAACTGTTTTTGGTGGCGGGACTATTACTTTTTCCCCGGGTTTCCAGTCGAGCGGAAGGGCTACGCTGTATTTATCCGAAGTTTGCAGCGCCTTGAGTACCCTTAAAATTTCGTCCATGTTCCTGCCAACATTCAACGGGTAGTACATAATCAAACGGATTTTCCCCGTTGGGTCGATAAAGAACACCGCCCGGACTGCCGCAGTTTCGCTTTCATTTGGCTGGAGCATGCCGTACAGTTGCGAAACCTTCATGTCGATGTCGGCAATAATCGGGAAATCGAAAAGGATGCCAGTGTTTTTCTTTACATTGTTTACCCATGCAACATGGGCGTGGATACTGTCGATGCTTAAGCCTATGAGTTTGGTGCCCAGTGCCCTGAATTCATCGCCCCTAACGGCAAACCCGCTCATTTCTGTAGTGCAGACCGGGGTAAAATCTGCGGGGTGCGAGAAAAGTACCACCCAACTGCCTTTATTATACTCTGAAAACTGAACCGGCCCGAATGTTGTGTTTGCCTTAAAATCCGGGGCCATGTCGCCGATCCGCGGCATTTGTGTTGTTTTTTGTTCTTCCATAATGGTTTTATTTAAATATGTTTAAATTAAAATATATTCGTCAGTAAAACAACAAAACATGCAATAAGTTCAACCTGTCACAGGTTGTCCCAATCAAATATTTCTATGGCACATCGGCATAATCAATGGGAATGTTAATTGTTATTGAAAAATTTGGGCAACAACTTGATTATTTATGAAAAAAGTATTTCCTTTGCAAGCCGTTTGGATAACGTGTTTGTTTTTGATCATCAAGAAATAAGAAAGAAATGTCACGAGTTTGTCAAATAACAGGAAAGAGAGCTATGGTGGGGAACAATGTATCCCACTCTAAAAGAAGGACTAAAAGGACTTTCGATGTAAACCTGTTCAAAAAGAAGTTTTATTTGCCTGAAGAAGATCGTTGGGTGAGATTGACGGTTTCGGCTGCTGGTATTCGTACTATCAATAAGAAAGGTGTTAAGACTGCATTGCAGGATGCTGTTGAAAAAGGTTATATTGATAAATATTAAAAATATTTAGAAATGGCAAAAAAAGGAAAAGGTAACAGGATACAGGTTATCCTGGAATGCACAGAACACAAGGACAGTGGTATGCCCGGGACTTCTAGGTACATTACCACTAAGAACCGTAAGAATACACCTGAGCGTATGGAGTTGAAAAAATACAACCCAATTCTGAAAAAGGTAACAGTTCATAAAGAAATTAAATAATTAAGTTATGGCAAAGAAAGCGGTTGCTACATTACAAAAAGGAGCTGGTAAGGGTTATGCCAAAGTTATTAAGATGGTAAAATCTGACAAAACCGGCGGGTACTCTTTTAAAGAAGAGGTGATCCCGAACGATGACGTGAAAAATTATTTTAAAAAATAATCCTGCATACGGGCAATGCCTATAGGGCAAGGAAAGCTTTCATCTGTGGTGGAAGCTTTTTTTGTATTTAGTGGGATTTGTTGCGTACCTACCAGGTTGAGGTATTTCAAAAATTATTAATTTTACCCCCCTAATATATTGGATATGGCTTTATTCGGAAGTTTCAGCAAGAGCAAAAAAGAATCCCTTGACCAGGGGCTCTCAAAAACCAAGGAAAGTGTTTTCAAAAAATTAAGCAGGGCGGTTGTAGGCAAGTCGAAAGTTGACGATGAGGTACTTGACAACTTGGAGGAAGTTTTGATTACATCTGATGTGGGGGTAGAAACCACATTGAAGGTTATTGAGCGCATTGAAGAACGTGTTGCAAAGGACAAATACATGGGGATAGCTGAACTCAATACCATCCTGAAAGAAGAAATTGCTGCCTTGCTGGAAGAAAACAATTCGTCTGATGTTGCCGATTTTGAACTGCCCGAAACTGATGGCCCATATGTAATTATGGTGGTTGGCGTAAACGGGGTGGGAAAGACAACAACCATTGGCAAGCTGGCATACAATTTTAAGAAAGAAGGGAAAAAAGTGGTACTGGGAGCTGCCGATACCTTCCGGGCGGCTGCCATCGAACAACTCGAAGTTTGGTCCCAACGGGTAGGGGTCCCTATCGTAAAACAAAAAATGGGCTCGGATCCGGCTTCGGTGGCATACGATACGCTTGCCTCTGCCAAATCGAACAATGCCGATGTGGCTATTATCGACACCGCCGGGCGGCTGCATAACAAGATAAACCTAATGAACGAGCTCTCCAAAATCAAAAAGGTGATGCAAAAAATTGTGCCAGATGCCCCGCACGAAGTCCTATTGGTTTTGGACGGCTCAACTGGGCAGAATGCTTTTGAACAGGCCAAACAATTCACAAAAGCCACAGAAGTAACTGCAATGGCACTCACAAAACTAGATGGTACAGCCAAAGGCGGTGTGGTCATCGGTATTTCGGATCAGTTTAGGATCCCGGTAAAATATATTGGCATTGGCGAAAAAATGGAACACCTTCAGATTTTCAGGAGAAAAGAATTTGTGGAATCATTGTTTTCTTAGAGGGCACCTTTTAACTCCCCAGCCGGTTTTTCGCAAATCATCTCCCAACCAACAGAAACTGCCAACTGGCAGATAAAGTCAATAGTATCGTGTACCTGTTTTTCTGCAATCAGGAACAAGTCGCTTTCGTCAACCTTTTCGCGGATAAAATCTTTTGCTTTTTTTGAAATATCGGTCAAATCTTTCTCGGAGAGCTTGTTTACAATGCCTTTTTGTATGTCATAATATTCCAGGTCTGTGTCTATACTGATGGTTTGGGGTTGGGGGAAATGGGAAAGTATTACTTTCTTATTTGATGAATCGACCCGGATATGTACCCGGGATAGATCGAAACCTACCATTACTTTTGCCTTTACTATTAAGATTACTTTTTTTTCAAGCTGCAAAAGGTTGAAAAATATACTTTTCCCGTTCCTGTGCGTAAAAATTTCCGAAAAATTGCCTTCTACCGTCACCAGCTTAAAAACCTGCTTTATTTGTTTTAACAATATGGCAGACTGTTGCTTAAGTTGTTGCGAATTTTTGTGTTTATAATAATACTTTGCAATAACGGCACCTACGGCCAGCCCCAAAATTATTCCCAAAAAGATAAGAGTCTCCATACAATTATTATTTCAACCCTAATTTATAACTTTTTATTGAAAATAGGGGGATCATGGGGCACTACAAATACCACGTCACAAAAAAACTTTTATATTTTAGCCCTTGCCAGCCTGCCAACCGGCAGGGACAATAAATACAGCCTGTAATTTAAGGGCAGCCCTCAATTATTCGGCCGCTGCCGACGAACCTTTTTTTTCTGTTGCCGGCCGTTCCTGTGTTTCCGGTTCAGGCAAAAAATATGTTGCGATCTTGTAGTCCGGCGGATCCCGTAATTCCATGGTAGTATTCATTGCAATGGCAACTATAAGTTCCTCTTCAGGGAAAACAAGGATTGATGCCCCCCCTCCAACAACATGGCCGGAACGTGCATATATTTTCCTTCCATAGGTGTCTTTAAGGATAAACCAACCATTGGTGTTTTGTGCCTGGTCGCCGTATTTAAGCTCAAATAGGGTAAAAATCCTGTCCCTTACATCCTCATGTACATAACCGGGATAAAGAAGTGCATTGCCAAATCTAACCAGATCTTCAGCGTTCGAAAGGAGACCAGAAGAAGGAGCCTGGGAACGCAAATCAACAGGAATGGCATTTATTATAAAAGAAACGATGTTGTGGTCAAAAAAATCGCTTCTTCCCTTAATTGTTTTTAACGGATGGTCAAAAACTGTATTTTCCAAGTGTAACGAGTCAATAACTAGCTCCTGGACAATATCAGCAAATTTTTTATTTGTAGCTTTCTCCATTACCGCGCCAAGAAGGCTGTAATTATGTGGCGACATGTACTGGTAATAGCCAGGTTCCGCTATTAATGTGTCATTTTTAAAAACATCAAGCCCTTTCTGGATATCGATGTTAAATTTGGCTTGGTACTTTTTAGGCGAATTGCCGGGACCTATCCCTGATGTATTGTTTACTAAGTCTTCAAGCGTGATTTTATATTTTTTTTCGGGGAAACCGGGCAAATAATGCCAGACCGAAGAATCCGGTTCAAGCGTCCCCTCTTCAACAAGCAACTGGTAGGCCAAAGAGGTGAAAAGCTCTGTTACCAAACCAATCCTGAATTTGGTCTGACGTGTTGCCCTTACCTCTAAGTCTTTTGAAGCCAGCCCCATCCCTTCCGAATAAATTATTTCCCCACCCTTTGACACAGCAATCGAAGCACCGGGGATTGAGTTGCTTGCTAGGTAAATGCTAAATTCTTTCCTTGCCTTCTTTATCTCATCGATATATTTTCTATTGTAAACTATATCGTTGTTATGCTTTTTACAACTTGTAAAGCCAAGTAAGGCCGCCAGCATAAAAATTGCAAATTTAAGTTTCATTTGTCAGTTTTTCTGATTTTAAAGATTGGTCAATAAGTATCTAATTATTTATCAAACAGCCACATTGGTTTCCTCTTTTTCCGAACGTGCAATAGTAACAGCACCGCAACTGTCGCTCCATACATTTACCGAAGTCCTCAACATATCGAGAGGGCGGTCAACAGTCAGTATCAACCCAATACCTTCAAGGGGCAGCCCCATTGTACTCAAAACAACCATTATCATTACCAAACTTGCCATCGGTATACCTGCTACCCCTATAGAGGTAAGTAACGCTATAACAACCATTAACACTTGTTGCATAAACGACAGATCCACACCATAAACCTGTGCGATAAACATAGCTGCCATGCATTCATACAACGCTGTTCCATCCATGTTTATAGTAGCCCCAAGAGGAAGAACAAAACTCGAAATCTTATTTGAAACCCCGCTTTTGTGTTCCAATGCATCCATTGTCAATGGCAAAGTGGCATTTGACGATGAAGTAGAGAAAGCTGTGAGCAATGGTGTTGCCATATTCCTCAGGTGGGAATAAGGTTTGCCTTTCCCGACAAACCGGACTATAAGCGGAAGCGTAATCAATGCATGGATAAGCAAACCTGCCGTTACGCTTAGTGCATAAATAGCAAGGCTCCCTGCAATATCTGCCAGTTCATCAGAGTTTCTGGCCACCTCCTCGGCGACAATGCCAAAAATACCTATTGGTGCAAATTTTATAATGAAAAGGGTCAGTTTCATCATGGCATCAAAAACGGCATCAAAAAAGGTTGAAAGTGTTTCTTTATATTTTTTCTTGCTGGTGGTAATGAAAAAACCAAATAAGATAGCAAAAAATATAACCGGTAAAATATCACCTTTTGCCATCGCATCTATTATGTTGTCCGGCACCAACCTAGAAAAGAAATCTTCTACCGATGTGGAGTCTGTTGACAGGTTCTCAACTGTTTTTGAAAATCCTAATTCTGCGCCAATACCTGGTTTTATGATATTAACTAGGACAAGCCCGGTGACAATTGCGAAAGTACTGGTTATCAAATAGTACGACAAAGTTTTTAAACTAAGCCTTCTCAGGTTATCCAGTTCGCCCATATTTGTAACACCGCTTATGATAGAACTGAAAATTAACGGGACAATCACCATTTTCAATGCCCGCAAGAAAGTACTCCCTGCCCAAGACACATATTTTACGCCATCGGGGACAAAATAACCGAATAAAACCGCGAGAACAAGTGCCAGAAGGATCTGCCAGTGAAGTTTGATCTTTAATATTTTCACAATTATATATTTTTACGTTTTGCTAAAAAAAGTTGCTAATTTATTTCTTTTTGGAGATTTTGCAAACATTTGCCTATATAACGTTAATTCTGTGGGGATTTTTTAAAACTATGTTTTTATGTGGCAGTTATGCCCCTGTCAAAATAGAAATAAGCTTATTGAAAAATACCCCTGCCAGCACGTCCGTCCATAGCCTCATTTACAGTCTTTCAGCCCCTCAATAAACGGCCATAAGCATGGCATGCCAGTGTTTTTTCGAACATTCCGGACTATTAATCAAATTAATTTTGTCTTAATAATCAAGGTAATCAAACATAATCTTAAAAACCTTTTGATTTTATGCTTACTTTTGCCTATGCTTATTTTTGGTAAGCGTAACTGAACTTCTCGGATGAAATAAAAAAGAATAGCAATGACTCAAATACAAAAATTATGCGACAAGGATCCCCAAGACAAAAACAATTCAGGCGCAGTCAGAAGTTTTCTTTATATATTAAGTTTAAGTTTTTTGATATTTTGGGGGTACGTTAAAGACAACAACAGTGTCCCAGCCCCGGCTCCGGCAATTAACAAAAACATATCTCCTGTTAAACAGGATGTGCCAGGGGAAGGCAATGACAATGATTCTACTTATTATGCATTCAGCAAAGAAATAATTGGATATGGCCGGGACAGGAATTAACAGCCACTGTCCCTATATTTATTTTTTATAGTTTAACTATTGAATATAAATAATGTATTAACAATTTTTTTGCGGGGACAGGTTAATGTGCCAAATTCTTCGGGGGAACCTAAGGTTTTGTTAGTTTTAGGCTCTGAATGAAAACAAGTATGCACATAATAGCCCGGTTTCGTATGTGGCGTTCGAAAAACATGAGCGAACGCAGCTTTATTACAGCATTGAGCCTTTTAGTTGGTATATTCTCGGGGGTTGCGGCCGTTGTATTGAAAAATACTGTACGGCTAACACAAAGACTCGTTAACACATTGGTATCTAGCGAAATGCATAACTATATTTATTTTGCGTTACCAGTAATTGGCATACTGCTGACAGCGATAATAGTGAAATTCGTTGTAAGGCGGGAAGTAAGGCACGGGATCCCAACGGTTTTATATGGCATTTCTAAACAAAGGGGGCGGATAAAAAACCACAACCTTTATTCTTCGGTGCTAACAAGTTCCTTAACTGTGGGCTTCGGGGGTTCTGTGGGGCTGGAAGGTCCAACCGTTGCAACAGGGACGGCATGGGGATCTTGGTTGGCAAGGTTTTTCAGGCTGAACTACAAAAACACAATATTAATACTGGCTTGTGCCTGTGCCGGGGCTATGGCCGCTATTTTCAAAGCGCCAATTGCCGCAATAGTTTTTGCAGTTGAGGTGATAATGATCGATCTGACAGTTTTTTCCCTGGTACCCTTGTTGCTCTCCTCTGCTACTGCCGTGGTAACATCTTACTTTTTTTTAGGGCAGGATGTCCTATATCCTTTCGATGTAAAAATTGCTTTTGAGCTGGCAGACTTGCCGTACTACGTTGTTCTGGGGATTATTGCCGGGTTTGTCTCTGTTTACTTCATTAAAATGTACCTTTTTATCGGGCATGTTTTTGAAAAAATGGGAAATGGCTGGCTACGCCTCTTATTTGGAGGCGCAACATTAGGGCTTTTGATTTTCCTTTTCCCTTCGCTTTATGGGGAAGGCTATGAGGCAATTAACTCCTGTTTGGCTGGCGACCTGGAATATCTTTTTAACAACAGCCTCTTTTACGGCCTACGTGAAGAACTGTGGGCTGCACTAATTTTGCTATCCCTAATCATCTTGCTTAAAGTGGTAGCAACATCGCTCACATTTGGCGCAGGTGGCGTTGGCGGTATTTTTGCGCCAACTTTATTTATGGGGGTTAATACAGGAATGCTGTTTGCCCGCCTGGTCAACCTTTCCGGCATAAGGGAAATAAACCTAAACAATTTTGCCCTTATTGGCATGGCCGGGTTGATTGCCGGGGTTTTGCATGCCCCATTGACCGGGATTTTTTTAATCGGAGACATTTCAGGAGGATACAAATTGTTTGTCCCGCTTATGGTCACAGCAACGTTTGCATATATTATTGTCCGCACATTTACACCAAATTCGGTATACCACATCCAGCTTGCTCAACGAAAAGAACTGCTGACCCACGACAAAGACGCAAATGTATTGCAGATGCTTAAAGTAAGGAAACTTATAGAAACCGATTTTGAAATATTATCGCCCGATGCAACCCTTGGAGACCTTGCCAAAGCAATTTCTAGAAACCACAGGAACCTTTTTCCCGTTGTAGATGATAAGGGGGATATGGTAGGGATGCTGAAAATGGACGATGTGAGAAGCATGATATTCAATCATGAATTATATGACAAAGTAAAAATAAGCGGACTTATGTATATGCCTGAATATTATATAGATCCTAACGACAGCATGGAAATAGTGGCAAATAAGTTTGAATCTTCGGGAATATATAACCTTGCTGTCATAGAAAACGGGAAATATTTGGGGTTCATATCAAGGGCAAGGGTTTTTACCAATTATAGAAAACAGATTAAGGATGTATCGCATATTTAAATACTGGTGGCTGACAGGTTCAAAAAAAACTTTGAATAAAATTGTTGCATGGAGGATAGCAAATATCCCCGAACGCTATTTCCTTTACATATTAAGTTTGGTCATCGGGCTTCTTAGCGGATTGGCAGCCTTGATTTTAAAGAACTTGATCCATTTTGTCGCCGGAAGGCTGACCCACTGGTTTGCAGTAGACGGGATAAGTTACCTCTATCTTGTGTATCCCCTGGCAGGGATATTCCTGACAGTATTATTTGTCCGTTTTTTTATTAAAGACGACCTGGGGCACGGGATTACAAAAATACTCTATGCAATTTCAAAAAAAGCAAGCCGCTTAAAGCCACACAACACCTACTCGTCAATGGTTGCCAGTTCGTTGACCATTGGTTTTGGCGGTTCTGTAGGTTCCGAAGCCCCCATTGTGCTCACCGGCGCGTCCATTGGTTCAAACCTTGCCCGTATTTTCAAGCTCAAATATAAATATGTGACATTAATGGTCGGTTGCGGTGCAGCAGGCGCAATTGCCGGAATTTTCAACGCCCCAATTGCCGGGATTGTATTTACCCTCGAAGTGCTTATGATAGACATGACCATGGCATATCTGATCCCGCTTTTAATATCTGCGGTTTCAGCAACCACACTGTCATACTTCTTTATGGGCGAAGGGGTGCTGCTTCGTTTCTCACAGGTACAACCGTTCCATGTAAATTCAATTTGGTTTTTTATTATCCTGGGGGTTTTCACAGGCTTTCTCGGGTTGTTTTTTACAAGGGCAACCATGTACCTTGAAAATAAATTTTCTTCAATAAAAAACTGGGCACTGAGGCTGGTTGCCGGTGGTTTCGTACTGGGTGTGCTGGTTTTGGTATTCCCCCCGCTTTGGGGAGAAGGGTACTCCGGTATCCTTACCATTTTTAACGGGCACGGTACCGATCTGCTCAACAACTCTATGTTTTTTAACTGGAAAGGCAATGACTACCTTGTAATACTTGTACTTGCAGGGATTTTAATGTTTAAGGTAGTTGCAATGTCCGCCACCACAGCTTCCGGCGGGATAGGGGGGATTTTTGCCCCTACCCTGTTCATGGGGGCGGTGGCCGGTTTTTTCCTTGCCCGCATAATAAATTTGGTCTACGATGTAGCTCTGCCTGAAAACAGTTTTGCCCTTGCCGGGATGGCAGGGATGATGGCCGCAGTTATGCATGCACCTCTGACCGGCATTTTCCTTACTGCCGAAATTACCGGGGGCTACGGTTTTTTTATACCCTTGATCATTACTTCTACTGTAGCTTATGTTACCATAATGAGGTTTGAACCGCATTCCGTTTATACAAAACGCTTGGCACAAAGGGGAGAGTTGATAACGCACCACAAAGACAAGGCCGTCCTGAAAATGATGAAATTGCGGAAGCTTATTGAAACCGATTTTGAAATATTGCCGCCTGACGCAACCTTAAGGGATCTGGTAAAAGCAATCTCCAAATCAGAAAGGAACCTGTACCCGGTAGTAGGCAAAGAAGGCAACCTGCTGGGGATGGTAAAACTGTCAGACGTAAAAAACCTAATTTTTGAAACCGACTTATACGATACAGTGAAAGTAAAGGATCTGATGTACATGCCAGAATATTACATATCTCCCACAGACAACATGGAAAAAGTGGCAAAAAAATTTGAAACTTCAGGGAGGTACAACCTGGCGGTAATGGAAAACGATAAATACCTTGGTTTTATTTCACGGGCAGTGGTGTTTTCAAAATACCGCAAAATGCTTCAAGATTTTTCGCACGATTAAAAAAGAAACAAAAAATGCTTACAAGACGCTCGTTTATCACAAAAAGTTCTCTGGCTTTGTCCGGTTTGTCGGTTGCTAAATACAGTCCTGCAAATATTTTCCCTCCTGACGTAAAAAGGCCCATTGTAGTTTCTACCTGGAACCACGGCTTGCCGGCAAACGAGGCTGCTTGGGAAATCCTATCCAAAGGAGGGCATTCCCTTGATGCAGTGGAAGCAGGTGTCCGTGTCCCCGAAGGAGATCCGGAAGTAATAACCGTTGGTTATGGAGGGATACCAGATGCAGGGGGCAAAGTTACGCTAGATGCCTGTATTATGGACGAAAAAGGCAGGGCCGGTAGCGTAAGCTATTTGGAGCATATAAAGCACCCGGTTTCTGTTGCCCGTTTGGTTATGGAAAAAACGCCACACGTAATGTTAAGCGGCAAAGGGGCTTTAAAGTTTGCATTGGAGAACGGGTTTGAAAAAGAAAAACTCTTAACCCCAAAGCGGAAAACAGACTGGAAAAAATGGAAAAAAGAGAAACGCACCTTTAGCACAAAAATTAATATTGAAAACCAACTGGAAGAAAACCACGACACCATTGGGATGCTGGCTATTGACAGGGATGGAAGGATTTCGGGCGCATGCACTACCAGCGGGATGGGTTATAAACTGCCCGGGAGGGTGGGCGATTCCCCAATAATTGGGGCAGGACTTTTTGTCGATGGAGAAATAGGGGGTGCGGTAGCTACCGGTTCTGGCGAGCTGGTAATGAAAACCCTCGGCACTTTTTTGGTCGTTGAACTGATGCGGAGCGGAAAATCTCCATCACAAGCCTGCAAAGAAGCAGTAGAAAGGATCGCAAAAAAAATACCCGATTACCAAAACCACCAAGTGGGCTTCCTTGCCATGGACATAAAGGGCGAATATGGGGCTTATTGTATCCAGCCCGGGTTTAATTATGCAGTTAAAACAGAAGGATGCTCAGGGATAAAAAATGCAGGGGCAAAGTTGCAGTTGCCCGCTTCTTAAGGGAACGATATATTGAGTATTGCATACCGAACATTGGGCATTATGTATTAAACCCAAAACATTAAACTCAGATTTTTAATCAAACTCAGTTTATTATAAATGATTTTATATAAGTTTGGATATTGTTCAAAAAAACAAAGCTGAAAAAAACAGAAACATATCCAATAAGCTTTCTTACCAATATTGACATCCGAAATTTATTGGAAAAATCTGTTGTAATCGAAATGCAACCCATCCTTGTGTTATTAGTCAAGTCGGGGTGGATTGAATTTGAAAATGATTGTATATACAAGACAGAAGAACTATGTGTGGCGCATTTTATTAAAGTTAAACCGGGCAGGGTTAAAGCAATGAGCTACGACTGTAATTGTATCTTAATTCATTACGAACATTCTTTTCTCAGCAACTTATCTTTACAGTTAAACTTAATCGATGCGTTTCGATTTATTTATACCAACAATGAAATCATCTTTAAACCGTCTACTGAGAAATTTTGGGATTTGTGGTTATTGTCGAATTTTATTTTGAAACAAATCCGATTTCAGCAGAAAGGAGAATTAAACAATCATTTAATCAAACATCTGAATTATTCATTTTTATACAGCTTCATCAAAGCATTGGGAGGCATTAGTACAACGGATTTGATTTTAAGCAATCAAAAAGAAAAAATCGTTTTGCAGTTTTTTATCAATCTGCGCGATTCAACGAAAGTAAACAGAAACGTAAGCGATTATGCAAAAATTCAAAATATAACATCCCGACATTTATCGGCAACGGTTAAAGAAATTAGTGGAAAAACTGCCAAAGAAGTTATTCATAAGGTAATTATTGACAGGGCAAAAGAACAGCTCGCCAATACAGATATACCAATATCCAAAATTGCTTATAATTTGGGATTTTCAGACCTATACACATTTAGTCATTTTTTTAAAAAGCACGGAGGAATGAGTCCTTCCAAATACCGAGAACAACACAAATATTAAATCCTACATTTTGACATTAAGTTCCGAATTCTAAGCATTTTAGTCGAAATTATTGAAAGTAATTTTGCCGAATCAGAAAATGAAAGGCAAATGAAAACAATAAAAAAACAATTTTTTGCATTTTTTTGTGTTGGTCTTCTAATGTTTCAAACATTGAATGCACAGGAAAATAATTCCCGTAAAATTACTATGCAGGAATTTATTGACAGTTTACTACAAAACAATATATATTTAAAACTCGCAAACACATCAGTAAAAGAAGCCAAAGCAAAAATAGAAAGCAGTAAGATGAACCAGCTTCCTAATTTTGAAGTAGATATGACCTGTATGTATTTGAGTGATGCTACTCTTTATGATTCTGACTGGGAAAAAGTAATGACTGAAGACATTCCTCATTTTGGACACCAGCTTAATGCTACGCTGAGCCAACTGCTCTATAGTGGTGGTAAGGTCAACAAAGCTATTGATTTAGCGGAATTGAATGAAGAGTTGACAGAAAACCAATTGACAGATACAGAACAAAACATGAAGTATAATGCAGCACGACTATACATTCAACTCTATAAATTAAACAATCAGTTAGAGATATTAAAGAAGAACAAAGAATTAGCCGAAAGCCGATTGGAAAATGTACAAAGTTTTCACAACGAAGATATGGTAACCAAAAATGATGTACTCAGAGCCGAGGTATATTGCAGCGAATTGGAACACATGATTCTGAAAGTAGAAAATTCAATTCAGGTAACTAACAAAAATTTGGTGATTATGGCAGGTCTTAATGAAAACACAAATATCATTCCCGACATATCGGATTTAAAACACGACATAGCAACCGAAAAAGAATCGCATTTTAAGATACTGGCTTTTCAAAATAACTCACAAATAAGTATAAGTAACACGCAAGTTGCCATGGCTGAAAAAAACTTGCAACTGACTCGTTCAGATCTATCTCCAACCATTGCAGCATTTGCAGGATATGGATTTTCTCGTCCAATAACAAGCACCTCTCCGGTTCTTGATTATTATGCGAATTCATATCAAATAGGTGTGAATATTTCGTACAACATTGAGTCGCTGTACAAAAACAGAAAATTAACAGCCATTAGAAAAATTCAAATAGAAAAAGCTCGGCAGGCGAAAGAAGCAACTGTGCAAGAGATTGATTCTGAAATAAATACAGCCTTTAATAATTATAAATTAGTGCTGGAGCAAAAAAAAGTAAGTGAGAAAAATAAAATTGCAGCCAATGAAAATTACCGCATCTCCGAATTAAAATACGAAAACCAACTCATTACGATGATTGAAATGGTCGATGCTTCAAATACAAAATTAAATGCCGAGTTACAAACCCTAAATGCCGATATGAACATAATAGTGAACTATATGAAACTATTACAAGTTACAGGGCAATTTTAACTCTAAAAAATATCGAAATAAAATAAAAAAAGATAAGCTATGTCAAAGACACCAGAAACAAAAAAAACAAGGAAGAAAATATTTGTATATTTACTTAATTCCATTGTATTTGTTGTTGCTTCATTTGGAATATGGATTGTGCTTAAAAACTATTTGCACATCAATGATGACACTTATGTAAACAATGCACAAGTAAAGGCATATATCAATCCGATTAATTCAAGAGTTCCCGGTTATATTAATGAAATTCGATTTCAAGAAAACCAATTTGTTCATCGAGGCGACACCTTAATTCTTTTGGATACTACAGATTATTACAATGCGGTAGTTCAGGCAGAAGCAGGATTAAGTCAAGCAATGGCAGCCAAAGTATCAACCCAATCATCGGTTGAGCGCGTTAAAACCGGAGTAAATACCATAGATGCAAGTATGGTGGGTGTGGAAGCGCAACTAGAAAATGCTAAAGCAGATTTAAAACGTTACGACAACCTGTTAAAAAACGAAGCAGTAACCTTACAACAGTATCAGCAAATCGAAACAAAGGTAAAAACCCTTGAAGCACAATACCAGTCACTTAAAGAACAAAAAATTACGGCAAACTTATCTACCGTTGAAACACAAACGCACATAGAAGTAAGCAACGCACAGATAAAAGCTGCAAAAGCCGCACTTGAACGTGCAATATTAAATTTAAGATATACTGCAATAACAGCCCCCGAAGACGGGATTATGGGACGAAGAACCATTACCACCGGTCAGTATATTCAACCCGGACAACAAATTGCTTCGTTGGTGCAAAACAACAGTAAATGGGTACAGGCTAATATTTTGGAAAGCCAATTGCGTTTAGTAAATGTTGACGACATTCTTCATTTTACGATTGATGCCATTGAAGATGCTGATTTTGAGGGTAGAATCACTTCAATTGCAGCAGCTACCGGTTCTGAATTTTCATCTATTCCGACCGACAATTCATCGGGTAATTTTGTTAAAGTTCAGCAACGTATTCCTGTGAAGATTGAATTTACCGACAACAACGATTATCAAATACTTGAAAAGGTGCGCATAGGAATGATGGCAGTAATCACTTTAGAAGAAAAATGATGTACAACAAAGGATTATTTGCAGATTGGGTACCAAAGCCTGTTCAGTTACTACTGATTATTATTTTGATTATTCCACTATTGGCAGTAAGTGGCGTATATACAGGAAACCTTTCGTATATGGTGGGCAGTTTGGGAACTCAAAACTCTTGGCTCATTTTCGCTAATTATGCAACAATAATTGGGATGGGATCAAGTTTGCCTCTTGTTTTACGCTTTAAACTTCGGTTTAGGCTAAAATACACCATGGTAAGGTCATATCTTTTTTTGGCAATACTAATGATGATGATTGGCACAACAGATAGTAACTTGATTATAGTTATTTGTTCATTTCTAGTGGGTTTCTTTAGAATATTTGCATTAATCGAATTGGTATTTCCTTTACTTTTTATAATAAGTAAAGATGGAAATAGGCAACGTTTTTACTCTGTTTTTTATCCTTTTGCTATAACAACCCCACAGGTTATTGGATATTTTGTTGTTAAAGCAGGTTATGTGCTATCATGGGAACAAACTTATTATATGATGGCAATTATTTTATTGGCATGTGTGATTCTATCGGTTGTGTTTGTTCACAATAAACGCTTTTGTCGGAAATTACCCCTATACTATGTAGATTGGTTTGGTTTGATGCTTTTTACTATTCCGATGGTAGCAATGGCGTATTTCATTGCTTTCGCACGTCAATTGGACTACTTTAATTCTGACAAAATAATCCTATCATTAGTCATATTTGTATTAGGAATTATCGTCTATTACTTTCATCAAAAATTCACAAAACGACCTTTTGTTAACGTTGAGTCACTTACACAATACAATGTTTTTCACGGCATAATGCTCCTATTTATGCTCGGATTTTTCCTTGCCGGAAGTTCGCTGCAAAGCAGTATTACGGTAGGAATCTTGGGATATGACGCTTATTGGAACAATCTTTTTAACCTATGGATGATTCCCGGAATTATTATGGCGGGTGTATTCGGGTTGGTCTGGATTTCAAGAAAAAAATCTATAAAAGTATATGTAATGGTCGGTTTTACAGCCTTCTTGTTTTATTACATTATGCTTTATTTTTTAATAGACCCAAGTCTTGAATATGAAATGCTGCTTATTCCAAACATAATACGCGGATTTGGTATGGTTACCCTGTTTATTGGAGTGTGGTTTTATACCTTAAATAATCTAACGATGCAAAACACCCTAAGTGTGGTTGCTTTTATGCTAATTATACGAACTGTTTTTGGTCCAGGTTTATGGAGCTTGGCAGTAAATTATGTAAATGACGTCTGGCAGCTTGATGCGATAAATAATATTGCATTTAACATTGACGCAGCCGAAGTGTCACAAAGAGCAGCATTGGGTATGTATAAAACTGTTCGCATACAAGCTTTGATTATCGGACTCAGACGCACTTTGGGGGCACTTATCTTATTGGGTGGCGTTGTTTTGTTATACAATGCTTTTCTTCATTTTGAAGGACTTACAAAACGAAAAATTGTTTTTATTAGAAAAACGTTAAAAGGTCAAAAAATATCGGGATATAGCATCGAAAACAGCTGTTCAGAAGAAGCTGTTGGTGGTGCAGCTGCGGTAATCTGAAATTAATTTTCCTTGCCATCAACAATAAAAAACAAAGGAGGCGTTAAATCCCGCCCCCTCTGTTAACCTTTCTGGCACTTGCCTGCAAAACCCCTATCTTACTATACCAATGCAGGCAACAAAAACTATTTGTTGGGTTTTACCACCAACTTTGTTATAACATCATTTACCTTAATTAAATAAATGCCTGCCCTAAATGCACTAACATCTATTTTTTCAACATTTGAAGTACTGGCTATTTGCTTAACCAACCTGCCTTGCAGGTTATAAATATCAATTTGCTCACCTTCAACATTTTCAACAAAAACGATATGCGATGCAGGGTTCGGGTAAACCTTGACCTGTGGCTTGACAAAATCGTCCACCCCTGTCCAAACCATAACTACGGTTTCTGATGCTCCCGATCCGGTCACATCAATACTCCCTTCGTTATCGGAATAACCATTCAACGAAACTGAATATGACATTGAATTTGATATACCGACACCTTCGAAAAGTATTTCGCCATCAATATCGGAGAACAGTGTTTCGCCATTAAATGTAACCCCTGCATTTTCTATCGGATTTCCGTCCCCGTCAACAACGGCAAACCTTACTTCAACCCCTACAAATTCAAGTTCTACATTTTTAGCAAGGTTGCTTGCAGCGAGCATTATCCTACCCTCTGCATTTTTATATGCAGGAGCTGTTACCTGATAATTTAATTCTGTTGCCGAAGGGATATTTAGGAAAGTCACAGCTCCGTTTTCATTGGTCAAACGAGAGCCAAAACCACCAACAGATACAGTTGCGCCATTGAGCAGCTCAGGACCCGAACTGACGGTAAAGGTTGCCTGGTATGTTGAAGCAGAAAGGTCAACTTCTTTTTCTACATCCTCTCCATCAACAGTAACAGTGCCGCTAAACATATTATAGTTTTCTGCCAAAACACTGTAACTTATACCAGAAGCAGCAGAAACGCTGTCGAATACTGCAATGCCGTTTGCATCGGTCAATACTGTCCCATAACCGCTTAAGGCAACTGTTGCCCCTTCAATCATATCATCTCCATATTTGACAACAAAACTTACTTTGCTGGCTTTTGCCGAATACAGGTTAATTGTTTCGGAAACATCTTCTCCTTCAACAATAATGTTCCCGTATTCCAAATCATACCCGGCAACAGAAACAAAATATGACAAATTAGCCCCGTCTTCGATATCAGTAAAAACAGCCTTGCCATCGGCATCTGTCTGTTTTGCACCAAAACCTTGCAAGCTTACTGTAGCACCGGACACCGGAACCCCATCTTCGTTTACATAAAATTCTGCGGCATACGTCTCTTCCTGTATATTTATGACAACGTTTTCATCGGAACTGACAACTGACACATTCCCGATAACTATACCGTAACCATCAATATTAACACAGTATTCTATTTCTGAAGGAGCAATGTTACTAAAGGAAGCCTTACCTTGGGAATCGGTAGATGCAATGCCATAACTGCCAAAATACACTGTTGCCCCTGAAACAGGGCTGGTCCCGTTGAGTACGGTAAACCCAACATTATAATTGCCAATAGTGGCAACCTTTTTGTTAGCAGACAACCTAACTATCTTTGACATATCGGAATTACTCACGGAAACTGTGCCAATCTTCATTCCATAACCTACTGAATAAACGCAATACGGTATGTTATTTTCGGAAGACACCCCTTCAAAGGCTGCCTTACCATCAGCATCGGTTAGTAAAGTCCCATAATCATCGAACATTACATAAGCACCTTGTACAGGTTCGTTGTTGTTGTCGACCACCCTAAAATTAACTGTATGGATTGTACTTTCCATTGCGAGGTTGAAAACAGTGTCGCTTTCAATGTCTACTGCTCCCGTAAGCAAATAATAATCATCGGCAAATACGCTGTATTTTACATTCTCTGCCGGATCTACATCGTTGAATGTAACCCTGCCCGATGAATTGCTCCTCTGCCAACCATATTTCCCTAACGAAACCATAGCGCCACGCACAAAATTACCACCATTGCTCAAAACAAAGGTCACATCATGTTTCTCCATTACTATAGGGGTCATATTCACAAGTATGCTCACGTCTTCGTCCAAAACCTGGGTGTAATCAAATACCAGGTTGTAACCATTTGCCGATACGCAATAAGTCAACAACGCTTCGGGATAAACATTGTCAAAAGTTGCCAGCCCGTCAGCGTTAGTGGTCTTTGTCCCATAACCGCTAACAGACACGCTCGCACCTTGTACCGGCCCTGAACGATCAACAACAGCAAGTAAAATAGAATATGTTTCTTCCTGACTTGCCTCCAAGCTCACATTTTGGGTTACATCTGCCCCATTTACCGCTATATTTCCCGCCTGATCATCGTAACCATTGGCTGACACTTCAAAACTTAAAGACTCAGAATCTACGACCCCGTAGAAATAACACCCCCCGGACCTATTGGTAAGGACAGTGCCATATCCATCCAAGGTAACGGCAGCCCCTGCAATCGGGCCAGATGTCTCGTTCCTAACAGAGAACGATACTGTGTGTGCAGCAAGCAGGCTAACATTTTCTGTCAAGTCACTACCTTCAACTACAAGGGCGCCCCAGACACTGTTATGCCCAGATGCTTTTACCAAATATAACAGGCCATCGTCATTAACTACCCCGCTAACTTCAGCAATCCCGTAATCATCGGTCTCTACCGGCCCATAACCAAATAATTCAACATTTGCACCGGCAATTGGTCCGGCAGCATTGGTTACTACAAAACGGACAGTGTAGGCAGGTTTGTTTTCGACCCTAATTGTAAAACGGGAAATGTCGCTCAATTCACCATCGCTGACTACCAATACGACATCAGCATAAACCCCACCTTTAGAAGGAGTCCATCTTATTACGTTTTCGTCAACATACATTCCTACAGGACCATTCAACAACTTATATGTCAGGTTGCTGCCTTCTTCGTCAGTGGCAGCCACTTCATAGATATATTCTTCGTCCTCAGTAGCGACAGTTATAGGCTCAGAGGTGATTTCTGGTGCATCGTTGACTGGCGTTACTGTTATAGTGAAGCGTGATGTGTCCGCAAGTTCGCCATCGCTCACTACAAGTTCAACTAAGCCTTCCAACTGCCCTTCTATCGGTGTCCAGCTTATCTCATTGCCGTTGATTTCCATGCCGTCAGGGTGGGTTGGCAAACTGTAAACCAAATCGCTGCCTTCTGCATCGCTTGCGGCAACCTCATAAACATACTCCTCGTCTTCGGTAGCAACAGTAATTGCAGACGAGGCTATCTCTGGGGCATCGTTAACAGGGGTCACGGCTATGGTAAAACTTGAAACATCTGTAAGTTCACCATCGCTCACAACGACCACAACTTCGCCTTCCAACTGCCCTTCTGCCGGTGTCCAAGTTATGATGTTGCCATCAATTTCCATCCCGCTGGGGTGAGCTTGCAAGCTATAGGTCAAATCGCTGCTTTCCGCATCGGCCGCGGTCACTTCATAAACATATTCCTCGTCCTCGGTGGCGACTGTTATTGGTGTCGACGTGATTTCCGGGGCACTGTTCACTTGAGTTACGGTTATCGTAAAACGGGAAGTATCGGAAAGTTCACCATCACTGACCACCAAAACAACTTCGCCCGACTGGATGCCTTCTGCCGGAGTCCAGCTTATGACATTGCCAGTAATTGACATACCGGCAGGGGATGTTTCGAGGCTGTAAACCAAGGTGCTGTCCTCTGCATCTTCCGCTGTTACGGTGTATGAGTATTCAACGTCCTCGGTGGCAGAAGTGTTCGGCTGAGATGTTATGACTGGTGCATCGTTAACTGGCATCACGGTTATCGTGAAGCTTGATGTGTCCGCCAAACTGCCGTCACTTACTACCAAAGTAACTTCGCCTTCCAACTGTCCTTCGGCTGGTGTCCAGCTTATCTCGTTGCCATTTATTGACATTCCTACAGGATATGTTTCAAGGCTGTATGTCAAGGTGCTGTCCTCTGCGTCTTCCGCTGTTATTACGTAGGTGTACTCAACGTCCTCAATAGCCGAAGTGTTGGGCTGAGATGTTATGACTGGCGCATCGTTGACTGGTGTTACGCTTATCGTAAAGCTTGATGTGTCCGCCAAACTGCCGTCACTGACAACCAAAGTAACCTCGCCTTCAAGCTGACCTTCTACAGGTGTCCAGCTTATTTCATTGCCATCGATTGACATTCCTGTAGGATATGTTTCAAGGCTGTATGTCAAGGTGCTGTCCTCTGCGTCCTCCGCTGTTATTGCATAAGTATATTCAATGCCCTCGGTGACAGAAGTGTTGGGCTGGGATGTTATGACTGGTGCATCGTTGACCGGGGCTACCGTTATCGTAAAGCTTGATGTGTCCGCCAAACTGCCATCACTGACTACCAACGTAACCTCGCCTTCAAGCTGCCCTTCTACAGGTGTCCAGCTTATCTCATTGCCATTTATTGCCATTCCTGTGGGATAAGTTCCCAAGCTATACGTCAAGGTGCTGTCCTCTGCGTCTTCCGCTGTTATTGCGTAAGAATATTCAATGTCTTCTGTCGCCGAAGTGTTCGGTTGTGACGTGATTACCGGTGCATCGTTGACTGGCATCACGGTTATCGTGAAGCTTGAAGTGTCCGCCAAACTGCCGTCACTGACTACCAAAGTAACCTCGCCTTCCAACTGTCCTTCTACAGGTGTCCAGCTTATCTCGTTGCCTTCGATTGTCATCCCAGTGGGATAAGTTCCCAAGCTATACGTCAAGGTGCTGTCCTCTGCGTCTTCCGCTGTTATTGCATAAGTATATTCAATGTCCTCGGTGGCTGAAGTGTTGGGCTGAGACGTGATTACCGGTACATCGTTGACTGGAGTTACGGTTATTGTAAAGCTCAACGTGTCTGCGAGTTCGCCGTCGCTTCCCACTACCTCTACTTCGCCTTCCAACTGACCTTCGATTGGTGTCCAGCTTATCTCGTTGCCGTCTATTTCCATGCCGTCCGGGTGGGTTGGCAGGCTATAAACTAAGGTGCTGTCCTCTGCGTCTTCCGCTGTTACGGTGTATGAGTATTCAACGTCCTCGGTGGCAGAAGTGTTCGGCTGAGATGTTATGACTGGCGCATCGTTGACTGGCGTCACGGTTATCGTAAAGCTTGATGTGTCCGCCAAACTGCCGTCACTTACTATCACTTCAACTTCGCCTTCTAGCTGTCCTTCTACAGGTGTCCAGCTTATTTCATTGCCATTTATTGACATTCCTACAGGATATGTTTCAAAGCTGTATGTCAAGGTGCTGTCCTCCGGATCTTCCGCTGTTACGGTGTATGAGTATTCAACGCCCTCGGTGGCAGAAGTGTTCGGCTGGGAAGTTATGACAGGCGCGTTGTTTACTGGGGTTACCGTTATCGTGAAGCTTGAAGTGTCTGCCAAACTGCCGTCACTTACTACCAAAGTAACCTCGCCTTCAAGCTGACCTTCTACAGGTGTCCAGCTTATAACATTCCCGTTGATTGTCATACCTGTCGGATATGTTTCAAGGCTATAAGTCAAGGTGCTGTCCTCTGCGTCTTCCGCTGTTATTGCATAAGTATATTCAATGTCTTCTGTCGCAGAAGTGTTAGGCTGAGATGTTATGACTGGCGCATCGTTAACCGGCGTCACGGTTATCGTGAAGCTTGAAGTGTCTGCCAAACTGCCGTCACTGACAACCAAAGTAACCTCGCCTTCAAGCTGCCCTTCTACAGGTGTCCAGCTTATTTCATTGCCATTTATTGACATTGCTGTAGGATATGTTTCAAGGCTGTATGTCAAGGTGCTGTCCTCTACGTCTTCCGCTGTTATTGCGTAAGTGTATTCAACGTCCTCGGTGGCAGAAGTGTTCGGCTGAGATGTTATGACTGGCGCATCGTTGACTGGTGTTACGCTTATCGTAAAGCTTGATGTGTCCGCCAAACTGCCGTCACTGACAACCAAAGTAACCTCGCCTTCAAGCTGCCCTTCTACAGGTGTCCAGCTTATTTCATTGCCATCGATTGACATTCCTGTAGGATATGTTTCAAGGCTGTATGTCAAGGTGCTGTCCTCTGGGTCTTCTGCTGTTATTGCATAAGTATATTCAATGTCCTCGGTGGCAGAAGTGTTTGGTTGTGATGTTATGACTGGCGCATCGTTGACTGGTGTTACGTTGATGGTAAAACTCAAAGTGTCGGCAAGTTCGCCATCGCTTACGGTTACCACTACCCCGCCTTCCAACTGCCCTTCGGCAGGTGTCCAGCTTATCTCGTTGCCTTCGATTGACATTCCTACAGGATATGTTTCAAGGCTGTAAACCAAGGTGCTGTCCTCTGCATCTTCCGCTGTTACGGTGTATGAGTATTCAACGTCCTCGGTGGCAGAAGTGTTCGGCTGGGATGTTATGACTGGCGCATCGTTGACTGGGGTTACCGTTATCGTGAAGCTCAACGTATCGGAAAGGTCGCCATCGCTGACTGCCAATGTCACTTCGCCTTCGAGCTGACCTTCTACAGGTGTCCAGCTTATCTCATTGCCATTTATTGACATTCCTGTGGGATAAGTTCCCAAGCTATACGTCAAGGTGCTGTCCTCCGGATCTTCCGCTGTTATTGCATAAGTATATTCAATGTCTTCTGTCGCAGAAGTGTTAGGCTGAGATGTTATGACTGGCGCATCGTTAACTTGTGTTACGTTGATGGTAAAACTCAAAGTATCTGCAAGTTCGCCATCGCTTACTATTACTTCAACTTCGCCTTCGAGCTGACCTTCTACTGGTGTCCAGCTTATCTCGTTGCCGTTGATTGTCATCCCAGTGGGATATGTTTCTAGGCTATACGTCAAGGTGCTGTCCTCTGCGTCTTCCGCTGTTGTTGCATAAGTATATTCAATGTCCTCGGTGGCTGAAGTGTTGGGCTGAGACGTGATTACCGGTGCATCGTTGACTGGTGTTACGTTGATGGTAAAACTCAAAGTGTCTGCAAGTTCGCCATCGCTTACTATTACATCAACCTCGCCTTCAAGCTGACCTTCGACTGGTGTCCAGCTTATCTCATTGCCATTTATTGACATTCCTACAGGATAAGTTCCCAAACTGTAAACCAAGGTGCTGTCCTCTGCGTCTTCCGCTGTTGTTGCATAAGTATATTCAATGTCCTCGGTGGCAGAAGTGTTCGGTTGTGATGTTATGACTGGCGCATCGTTGACTGGTGTTACGCTTATCGTAAAACTTGAAGTGTCAGCCAAACTGCCGTCACTTACTACCAAAGTAACTTCGCCTTCCAACTGTCCTTCTGCTGGTGTCCAGCTTATTTCATTGCCATTTATTGACATTCCTGTGGGATAAGTTCCCAAGCTATACGTCAAGGTGCTGTCCTCTGGGTCTTCTGCTGTTATTGCATAAGTATATTCAATGTCCTCGGTGGCAGAAGTGTTAGGCTGAGATGTTATGACTGGCGCATCGTTGACTGGTGTTACGCTTATCGTGAAGCTTGAAGTGTCCGCCAAACTGCCGTCACTGACTACCAAAGTAACCTCGCCTTCCAACTGTCCTTCTACAGGTGTCCAGCTTATCTCGTTGCCTTCGATTGTCATCCCAGTGGGATAAGTTCCCAAGCTATACGTCAAGGTGCTGTCCTCTGCGTCTTCCGCTGTTATTGCATAAGTATATTCAATGTCCTCGGTGGCTGAAGTGTTGGGCTGAGACGTGATTACCGGTACATCGTTGACTGGTGTTACGTTGATGGTAAAACTCAAAGTATCTGCAAATTCGCCGTCGCTGGCAATTACCTCTACTTCGCCTTCGAGCTGTCCTTCGGCAGGTGTCCAGCTTATGACATTCCCGTTGATTGTCATACCTGTCGGATATGTTTCAAGGCTGTAAATCAAGGTGCTGTCCTCTGCATCTTCCGCTGTTACGGTGTATGAGTATTCAACGTCCTCGGTGGCAGAAGTGTTCGGCTGAGATGTTATGACTGGCGCATCGTTGACCGGCATCACGGTTATCGTGAAGCTTGATGTGTCTGCCAAACTGCCGTCACTGACTACCAAAGTAACCTCGCCTTCCAACTGGCCTTCTACTGGTGTCCAGCTTATTTCGTTGCCGTCGATTGTCATCCCAGTGGGATATGTTTCGAGGCTGTACGTCAAGGTGCTGTCCTCTGGGTCTTCCGCTGTTATTGCGTAAGTGTATTCAACGTCTTCTGTCGCCGAAGTGTTCGGTTGTGACGTGATTACCGGTGCATCGTTGACTGGTGTTACGTTGATGGTAAAACTCAAAGTATCTGCAAATTCGCCATCGCTGGCAATTACCTCTACTTCGCCTTCCAACTGACCTTCTACTGGTGTCCAGCTTATTTCATTGCCATTTATTGACATTCCTGCGGGATAAGTCCCCAAGCTATACGTCAAGGTGCTGTCCTCTGCGTCTTCCGCAGTTATTACGTAGGTGTACTCAACGTCCTCGGTGGCAGAAGTGTTCGGTTGTGATGTTATGACTGGCGCATCGTTGACTGGTGTTACGCTTATCGTAAAACTTGAAGTGTCAGCCAAACTGCCGTCACTTACTACCAAAGTAACTTCGCCTTCCAACTGTCCTTCTGCTGGTGTCCAGCTTATTTCATTGCCATTTATTGACATTCCTGTGGGATAAGTTCCCAAGCTATACGTCAAGGTACTGTCCTCCGAGTCTTCAGCTATTATTGCGTAAGAATATTCAACGTCCTCAGTAGCCGAAGTGTTGGGCTGAGATGTTATGACTGGTGCATCGTTCACTGGCGTTACGGTTATCGTAAAGCTCAATGTGTCGTTCAGTTCGCCATCGCTTACTATTACATCAACTTCGCCTTCGAGCTGTCCTTCGGCAGGTGTCCAGCTTATCTCATTGCCATCGATTGACATTCCTACAGGATATGTTTCAAGGCTGTAAACCAAGGTGCTGTCCTCTGCATCTTCCGCTGTTGTTGCGTAGGTGTACTCAACGTCCTCGGTAGCAGAAGTGTTGGGCTGAGATGTTATGACTGGTGCATCGTTGACCGGGGTTACCGTTATCGTAAAGCTTGATGTGTCTGCCAAACTGCCGTCACTGACAACCAACGTAACCTCGCCTTCGAGCTGTCCTTCGGCAGGTGTCCAGCTTATCTCATTGCCATTTATTGCCATTCCTGTGGGATAAGTTCCCAAGCTATACGTCAAGGTGCTGTCCTCTGGGTCTTCTGCTGTTATTGCATAAGTATATTCAATGTCTTCTGTTGCAGAAGTGTTGGGTTGTGACGTGATTACCGGTGCATCGTTGACTGGTGTTACGTTGATGGTAAAGCCCAAAGTGTCTGCAAATTCGCCATCGCTTACTATTACATCAACCTCGCCTTCAAGCTGTCCTTCGGCAGGTGTCCAGCTTATCTCGTTGCCATCGATTGACATTCCTGTAGGATAAGTTCCCAAACTGTAAACCAAAGTGCTGTCCTCTGCGTCTTCAGCTGTTATTGCGTAAGTATATTCAATGTCTTCTGTCGCCGAAGTGTTGGGTTGTGACGTGATTACCGGTACATCGTTGACTGGTGTTACGTTGATGGTAAAACTCAAAGTGTCTGCAAGTTCGCCATCGCTTACTATTACTTCAACTTCGCCTTCGAGCTGACCTTCTGCTGGTGTCCAGCTTATCTCGTTGCCTTCGATTGTCATTCCTGTGGGATAAATTCCCAAGCTATACGTCAAGGTGCTGTCCTCTGGGTCTTCTGCTGTTATTGCATAAGTATATTCAATGTCCTCGGTGGCAGAAGTGTTCGGTTGTGAAGTTATGACTGGCGCATCGTTAACCGGCGTCACGGTTATCGTAAAGCTCAACGTGTCGGAAAGGTCGCCATCGCTGACCGCCAAGGCCACTTCTCCCGAAAGCTGACCTTCGGCCGGCGTCCAGCACAACACCTTGCCTTCAAAGTCCCCGGCGACGGGCATCATGCTTATGACGGTGTCTTTGAGTTCCATCCCATCGAGGAAAGAAACAAGTTCATAAGTCAAGGTGCTGTCTTCCGGGTCTTCCGCTGTTATCTTTAGTACATATTCGATGTCCTCGGTGGCGACAGTATTGGGCTGTGCAGTGAACACAGGTGCATCGTTGACCGGGGTTACCGTGATGGTGAAGCTCAATGTGTCGAAAAGGTCGCCGTCGCTTACGGTTACCCCTACTTCGCCTTCGAGCTGACCTTCTACTGGTGTCCAGCTTATCTCGTTGCCGTTGATTGTCATCCCAGTGGGATATGTTTCGAGGCTGTACGTCAAGGTGCTGTCCTCTGGGTCTTCCGCTGTTATTGCGTAAGTGTATTCAACGTCTTCTGTCGCCGAAGTGTTGGGGTGTGACGTGATTACCGGTGCATCGTTAACTGGAGTCACGGTTATCGTAAAGCTCAACGTATCGGAAAGTTCGCCATCGCTTACGGTTACCACTACCCCGCCTTCGAGCTGTCCTTCGGCAGGTGTCCAGCTTATCTCATTGCCATTTATTGACATTCCTGTGGGATAAGTTCCCAAGCTGTACGTCAAGGTGCTGTCCTCTGCGTCTTCTGCGGTTAACTCCAAGGTATATTCTACATCCTCGGTGGCTTCGGTGCTTGGCTGTGTAGTGAACACTGGCGCATCGTTAACGGGCGTTACCGTTATGGTGAAACTTGTCGTATCTGACAAAGCACCATCGCTTACGATTACTTCAACTTCGCCTTCGAGCTGACCTTCTGTAGGTGTCCATGTTATAACATTAGCATCGATGGACATCCCTGTAGGATAAGTTCCCAGAGAATATGACAACCTGTCACCATCGGCATCGGTCGCCGTTAATTGGCAACTGTATTCAACATCCTCTGTAGCAGTAACGATTGTTGGATTGGTGACGACAGGTGCTTTATTTACATTCTCAACAGTTATTGTAACCCAATCTTGAGATTCAACAGTGCCATCATCAACGGATAATGTGAAAAGATAGTCATTTGTCCTTCTTACTTCAGGTGCTACAAACGATGGCGTTTGGCTACTTGCATCATCAAGTACAATCCCTCCGGGAGCTGTCCATGTATAGGTAAGGTTGTCGTTATCCTCATCTTCGGCAGAGCCATCTAAGTGAACGACATCTCCTTCCGTTACCGTTTGATCTTCTCCTGCATCAACAACAGGTGCTTTATTTTCAACTTCCCAATCTGCCCTAGCAACAGAAGAACCAGACATTCCGCTACTGCGTTTTTGCAACAACGAGGTATTGACCGACAGATAGTATAATCCTTTTGTATCCTTGCAATCTGAAAGCCCTGAAACCTTATATATACGTTCTGAAGTTTTCTCGACATTAAGGTTGGAAGCATCCAAAAGTTCATCGCCATATTCAAAGCTCAATGCAGATTTCAAGTTAGAATCATCTAATAACCGAGCAGAAAATGAGAGCAAAATTGTATCTAATTGATCTTGCTGGACATAATCAATATCTTCCCAAGTGGCCACAAGAGGGACTTGGTCGATATAAACAGGCAATTCTGTATTTACGCTGTTTTCGTAACTATCGCTACAAACCACTTTCAGGGTGAGGCTTCCGGCATCTAATTCAACAGGTACTGACAAATTGCCTTCGTAAACGCCCGAAGAATCTGCCAACAAGGTCGTTCCCGATTGTCCTTCTACATACAACTGTATGCGGCAATCAGGCTCGTTAACCATCATGCTGACCGTCAGATCGGTAGTAGCAGTTATGGCATCTGTGTCGGAATAGCCCATGTCCGGGGCAATCCTCAGGTCAGTAACAGCCTGTGGCAATTCGCGCTCAACGTTCCATTCATAGATAAACGTGTCAAGAGAAACATTTCCTGCTTCATCGGAAATGCCTTCCATCAATATTTTTATTTCATAATCCCCATCATAATAGGTAAGGTCGCCAAATGCCGATAGTTTGTAATTTGCACTGTCGCCTACAACAACAACTTGTCCGATAGACTGCTTCTCCTCATTTTTCCATAGTTCTATGTCTGAAATCCCAAAGCCTTTAACGTTTTCATTAAAGCCTACATCGAAAGCCCCATAGTGCTGGTCATCGTAGCCACTATTTTCAATTGGTGAAAAGTGAACGATTTCTGGACCTGTTTGGTCAACTGTCCATGCCACGCTTTGAGTTCCCAGCCCGGCAACACCTGTGGACGATTGAATCCCGGACATGTCAACTTCCAGAGAATACCCTGCATCGGCATCCATAAACGATTTCAAACCAGTCAACATAAACTGTTTTCCATCGATGCCTATTGTGTCTATTCCTACTGTCGCAGGTATTTCTGTGCTGTCCTTAGCCCAAGTCAAAAGTTCGTTGGTCAAAGTATCGATCGCCATGTTAAATTCCAAGGTCATGGTGTCGAATGCTGCGCCAACATTGTTCTCCGGCAAACCGCCAAACTCTATTATTGCAGGAACTGTAAGGTATTGTACCCAAGCTACGGATTTGCCAACTTCTCCGGTTATGCCAGTAAGGTCACTTATTTCATTGGACTGTACCGTAAGGTAATAATAACCGTCTTTTACAGATTTTTCGGACAAATCTATCTCAAATGTATAATCGTCTATTTGGTTAATAACTATGGAAGCATCAGTTTCATCAACTCCTTGTATCCCCAAATATAGATCTTCGTAAGTAAATGTTGCCGGGTCGATAGGTTTGTTGAACACCACGTTTACAGAAGTGTGTGGCGATGTAAGTATTTCACCTTCTTCGGGAACATTTTCGAAGCGGACTATTTCGACCGGATCCTGGTCTTTCACTTCAAAAACAATTGTATATGCCTGCGACGTGCCATCGGCAAATTCGTCAGCCAGATGGATCTTGTCTTCGTAGAAAGGTTCTTGCCCGTCTGTAATGGTTACCCAAGTTTGCCAAACATTTTCTAGAGGAATGACTTTCCCGTCACCTCGTGTCACGCTAACTATTTCATATTTTCCTTTCCCCGGGTCGTCGGTTTTTATATAATTCCAGCCTTGCCCGTCAGGTGTAACCGTAAGGACAGTCTGATTGAGCGACACACTTATTTCGTTCGAGTAAGAATAGCTACTTGCCTGCGCCACGTCCATTGTAGAACCGTCAGTTGCATAGATTATGTCAGGTGCGTCGTCAACATCGGTGATGTCGTTCACCAAGAAGCCAGCCAACGAGCCCGATTCGTCTTCTATACTAAGGGTATGAATAAGTTCGTGTATCGTCACCGTGTCTATTAAACTCAGGTCGGGGTTGTCGTAGCTGGTTGCGTGCGTATAAGACACATCGTAGTCGATGAAATGCCCTAACAGCGAGCTGGTAAGGTACCATTGTGCATAAGCAGTCTGTCCTGCGTCAATATCGCCAAAGTCAACATTTTCAAAGTTAGAACTCCTTGCCGCTCCATTCAAGCTTGCACCTACCATTTCGAAATCTATCAACAAACCTTTTTCGTTGTCGATAATTTCGGGATCAGATGTAGCGATATGGACATTAGATGCATCGCCTGCACCTTTGTTTTCGATCAGCAAAGCAAATTCGGCAGGAACAGAAGGCTCGACCACATCGAGGGTAAGTGCATCGTCGCCATAAACATCCCTCTGCATGAAATAAGTGAGAGTTAAGTCCGGTGACGGTTTAACGGTCAATGCTACCGGATAAAGATTACGGGTAACAGTTGTACCGGTGAATGGATCCAAGTAGGACAGCGTCCCTCCGAAATAATAAGTTTTTGAAATCGTAGGTGCGGCATTCTTGGTAGGGATGAACATTACGGTTGCAACCCCGGTCTGCTGTGCATCAAGAATCCCCGTACCGTCTATTCCTGTAATATTTTCGAGGTTTTCGGTATTTACCTGGAATTTGTCGCTACCTGCCACATTGCCTTCCTCATCGGTTATTTTTAGGTTGAGCGAAATTTCCTGCATCGGATCAGATTCATTCCCGTTCAGTACGGTCAATGTCCCTTCAAAAGCCTGGCGGGTCATTGTCATTGTCTGTGAAATTTTTAGCGATACAGTAGCACACACAGAATTTCCCGTCCCTTGGTTTATCTTATCTACAACAGCTACATATTCAGATGACAACAGTTCTTTCATAGAAGTATATCCATAAGAATATGCTATGTCTTCGTTGTCTTTTATTATATTCCAATATTCCTCTATTAGTTGAAGGTCAACATAGTTGTCGCCGCTAACCTGCTCTCCTTTTGCCACTTTGACCGAGTTGTTCCACCTTTCCACAAACCAGTTCAAATCGGCAGTTGAAATAGAAGTCGGCACATAATCCAAGAGGTCGTTATCAACCGTTATCCCATTTTCGTAGCCAATCTCTTGCAAATAGGCAAAGAACATATCCCACTCGGCAGGGTCGCAATCGAGCCAATTTTCGTTTTTGAATATCTCTTCCCTTAAATTTTCTATGGCCAATAATTCATCGTAGGTGTATCCTATCCTTTCCTGGAAAACATCTATATAAGAAGTATTGGTTTCTTCAATTCCTGACTCCAACAATTTTTTGAGCCATAGGCCCAAGTCTTCGAGCGAAGGCACAGGTTTTGAGAAAACAATGTCCGCAACCGAAAGAAAGTCAACAGAGCTATCTGAAACAGAAGCACTTTTCAAAATAGGTTCCCCAACAATATATGTAGGCAAATAGTTTCCAGGAAAATCGGCCAAATCGTTGTTATATGAACTTTTAATAGTATCGCAATCGTCATCTACATAAACAGGCACAATTGGGATAAGGCTGGAAGAGCCGCCTCCGCCGCCTCCGCCGCCTCCAGAAATATAAGGAGTTCCCGGACCACCCGTGCCAGGATCGGACACAACAGTCACAGTGCCTGTAGAAGCACAGTCCCCGTAACGATAGCCCACGGCCGCAGTGCGCGATCGCCATTGCCCACAATACCAATAATAAATGGTGCTGATAGAAATAGTAAAACAACCGCCCGAACCTACATTGCCGGAATCGCCTGAATTGCCGCCTCCGGTAGAGAAACCTATTGAACTCCCGGAAGAATAGCCCCCGGTTTCCCCAACCTTGCCGCTGAAATACGAACTGGAAGGATCGTCAACGGTCATGCGGACAGGTATAGTGCTACTCGTATGGGGAGGCAGTTCTGCTATCGGGTTTGCCCCCAGAGGTTCAAAATGCACGCCGTCAATGCCTGTTGGCAAGTTCACTGTTACGTCATTTGCAGAAACCAAGCCAGTGTTGGTTACAACTACATTGAATACGTGATCTTCGTATTGAAGTTCGTCGGGGTAAGTAACTCGAACAACAGGGACCGGCACATTGGTTTCGTATTCAACAATTGTTTCTATGTCGTAAACATCTTCCACTTCTGTCTCAACTACTTCCCAAGTATAAGATATAGCCTGATAGCTAAGGTCAACCTGCACCCTTGTTGTCGTGCCCGGATCAACAAGTATATTGTTATTATAAGAATCGTGCCTGTCGGCAGTAACCGAAATTGCGTAATATCCTTCTTCCAAGTCCGGCACTGTGAACAAGCCGTCTTCGCCTGTTACGCCCCTTGCAACTACTTCTCCCGTGTAAGGGTGCTTAATGGTTACCGATGCCCCGGCAAGGTGAGGCGCTTCTTCTGTATAATATGTATATTCGTCGCACACGTCAACCACCAAAGTCCCTGTTTCTTCCGAAACAGTTTCTATGCGGTAATTTAGCGACAGTCCCGAACCATTTTCGCAACTAATGCCAATACGGCCCCTTAGGGGTACGTTTACAGGAAGGTCGTCGCCGGGAGTAAGTTCCAGTTCGATAGTCCCCGATTCGCCAAAAGCCAGAGATGGCATTTCTACTGGGGTTGTCAAGGACATCCAGTCAAGCGAAGGAATAGAAACGGTTATAGGACCGGTTTCGCCTTTCCCTTCGTTTGTTATGGTAAATGAATAATTTCTTGTTTTCCCTTTGCACATTGTCGTTTCAATGCCCGAAATACTGGCAACAAGCGATGGTTGGCGTTCATAACAATAATAATAAGCAGTTATGTCCAACGAAGCGCCTTCGGCAGAATTTACTTCAAATTTTATTTTCTCGTACTGATTTGAAGTGCTGGCAACCTTTCCCACAATGGCATATCCCAAGTCAACTGTCCCTTCTGCCGGGATATCGGGGATTGAGTCAAAAGTAAGCTCCCAATCAGGAGATTCTGAAAATAATTCGGACTGAAGGTTGGTAAGCGGAAGCGATGTTGGGTTTGCCAATTCGATTGTACCCCTTAAAGTATCCATGACATCGGTTTCCCAGACAATATAACTCGAAGAAGTCCGCTTCAAACCATAAACATTGAAAACTGCCATTTCTTCGTCCAACCCTTCGCCGGGGTAACACCCGCCAGCGACAAAACGCCCCATCTGCCCTAAAGCAGGGAGGTAATCCAATTGAAAATCGCCGTTTTTGTCAGTGGTCACGGTATATGTACTGCGGTTGCCATCGTTAATTATATATACTTCAACATCAATTTCTGCAACTTCAGCAAAATTTTCCGGGATTGCCCTCCCAGAAATATGAACAGTGTCTTTGGTTTGGTAATTTATCTTATCTGTTTCAAGTTCTACAGAAAATGGAGCAACCAAAGCAATGGGCATCGCTTCTGAAACATTGTTCAAATAGCTTAATTCCTTGGGCGATTCGTCAGAATTTATTTCCGCTATGATGTAATAGTCTCCGGTTATTTCGGGAAGTTCCAGTGACGATTCAAAAAAGAGGCTGTCGCCGGGTCTTACGTTCCCGGTCGTATATAATGTTGTTATCAATTCTTTTGAAGAAGAAAAACTTGAACCCTTGCATAGGTAAACATCAAGTTCAACATTGGCGGGGAAAATGGCGACACCTTCGTTTATCACCCGGAACCCGGCATTAATTTCTCCACCTGCCGGCACAACATCGTTTGATATAGACAAGATATCTACAGTTGCGTCAGACAGTGTCCGGTCGGTAATCATTGCCCAGCATACACCGCTCGAAAAATTTTCGGCACTTACGGTAAAGGTAATGGTGCGGTTGCCTTCTATTATATCGTTTCCGAGGACAGAAACCGGGACTTTAACGGAACTGCCCCCCTGCGGGATTACTGCCTTGCGGGAGAAATTGAGATCTGCGTTGCTGCTGCTTGTTATGTTTACCACAAGCGAATCGTCGGAAGAGGTGTTCCTTGTGATGGTCAGTGTTGTGGCATTTGTTTTTCCTTCGGGCAGCATGGTTTGAGAAGAAACCACCTGCAAAGCCGGACCATCGTTGTCGAGTACGGTAATGCCTGCCTGTGCAAAACCGTTCGATGTTTCAGGAACAGAACTGTTGCTCGACGATATAAACACAGATGCCGAAATATTGTATTTCCTTGTCCCGTCAACGAGGTTATTGTCAACAACACCAATAGAAAACTGTTTTTGGGTGTTGCCCGGCTTAATATATATTTTAGAAGAAGGATAATACAAAGCCCCGTCCGAATCATCGGTCAAATGAACCGCCAGTTCATAACTCAAAGCTCCGTCAATTGTTATGGTGCCAACAGCTGCCTGATATCCTCCTGTTTCCGATACAGTGTCCGGCACAACAGAAAGAGAAATAGTCGGGACATCGTCATCGGTCAACGAAACAATGCAACTGTTTTTGATGTAGTCGGGAGCTGTAACGGTAAATTTTATATTTTCTGTCAATGCCGGGTTGCTGTTGTTGGAAGCAAGGCAAACAACCTGTACGGCGGCCTCGTTTGCAGGTATCGTAATTTCGGAAGCAAAATCGAACCTGTTTGTTTTGTCGCATGACAGATATACGGTCAAAGGTTCACCGTTTACCAACTGGCGGGCAACAGTCAGGATCAAAGTATCGCCTTCGCCCAATTCGGATACAGATGCAGCGAGCGACAATGTAGGCGTTTCGTTGTCTATTACGGTCAAAGTTTTAGAAACCTCGCCGTATCCGCTTGCTGTTGCGGTAACAACCGTAGTGTCTTCTGTGTTCACTATGTCATCGTCAATTACTGAAGGGTAGAAAACAACCGACGAGCTGTTTGCAGGGATTGTAACAGAAGCAGGCACGGAAATACGCCCATTTAATTCTGACAGTGAAACAATCATCGACTGGGCGTTTTCTCCCGTGCGGGTAACCCTGGCCCTTATAGTGGCAGAAGAACCTTCGTTTACAGTGTAGTATGGAAATTGCAAGTACAACTCTTTCTGGAAGTTGATTTTATCTTCCGACAAAACAGTATTGTTTTCCAAAGCAGACTCATATTCACCAAGTTCTTCGTCAGGCACTAGTTCTACCTGGATGCTCGCACTTCCCGAAAATTGCGGTATTTCGGGGATTTTATATGTTGACGAACGGTTAACTTCAGCTCCGGGCTGCAACTCTCCCCCATAGCCTTCGGTTGGCGAGAAAGTTAATTTTTTGCCGGAATCAGATATTATTGAAACGACCTCGTTCCAGCCCGCATAAGTAACATCTCCACCAATGTTCTTAACGGTCCAGTTTATTTGCAGCGAATCGCCGGGGTTAACAGTTGAATGCCCCGCAGATATGGCAGACACGGTAATGTCAGGGCGCGGTTCTAATTCTATGTACATATCTTCCCCGCTTATCGCAATGTTGTTTTCTTCCGATATTTCTTCTGCAACATCGTGAACGTCTGCTTCAACTATAATGAAATAGTTACCTGACATTCCATCAGGCAACTGCAAGCTTACCGTATTTGTATAACTGCTGTCGGGAACTAAATAGCGTAGATTATCAACCTCAGAAAGGACAAGATCGTTGTCGTCAAGGGTTTCGTTGCCGGAAAGGTAGAAAGCATCTTTCCACTGGGAAGCCGTTGCCGGGCCGCCAATATTTGCCACCGTGTATGTAACAGAAAATTGATGCCCTGACATTGCGGTATCAGGAGCTTGTACATCTGACACTGCGAAATCGGGGAGAGACATTGTGGTAAACGAATGCACTTCGCTCTCTGCTGTTGAACATTCATTTGCAGCTATTACTTTCCAGTTATATTTACTGGCATAAGACAAACTGTCTACTTGGAAAGAAGTATCGGCCACTGTCCACAAAGGGTAGTCAGGTATCTCTGCTCCATCTTCCCAGAAATAAACCAGATAAAGGATGGTATTGGGGGAAGGATGCCAATGAAGATCCACAAATAAACCTACGTTTTCTTGGTTATCAACGGGCATTAAGCCTGTTACATATCCCACCGGGTTGCAATAAGCATTTATTATTTCGGGCTTGGCATAATCAGGGACCTGATCTGCCACGAAAGGTATTTTTTCATACACCCTGTACAGGAACAGTTGCCCCTCCGATTCTTCATCCCTGCTTGTGTCGTAAAACACAAAAGAAATTGTATCTCCGCTAGGCTCATCATTATAAACAAACATGCTGAAAAGAGATGTCCCTGTGAAAGGGGAAGTAACCGGGACATATTGCGCCCCGCGTATTTCATCGCCGATCAATGCCACCAGCACGCCCTCCGACAATGCCGTGCCTTCAAATTGCACCTGAAAAACAATCTCGGTGTTGTATTCATACATGGTGGCAAGCCCTTTCTGTATTTCCTCCAACTCGGGCAAATCATCCCAATCAGGCAGATCTTCCACATCGGGCAAATCATCCCAACTAGGCAGATCTTCCACATCGGGAAAATTGTAACCATCAATGTTTGCCCACGAAGCAGAATTGAACAACACCAACATTAAAGACAGGAGGACTAAACCTTTTCCCAAAAATATCTTTACGGCATTAAGCATGCTACAGCAAGGATAAAATGTTTGTTTGTTATCTTTTAAAAATTTCATTTGGTTTATTTATATTTTTGGTAATGAAATATTCGATTATTTTTTTTAAAATCCAGATTGTTACCTATTTCGACTTTTTTACGATTTTCTTAATCGTTTCGCCTTTGGAGGTAAGCACCTTCAAAAGGTATATGCCATCGCTCAAATGCAACATGCTAAGGCGGAGCGGGCTTCCGGAAATATCGTTGCCTTTCATTATTTCTTCACCGGCAATGCCGACCAGCGCATAAGAAATAATTTTTTCTGACGAAGCAACATAAAGTTCGTCTGAAACTGGGTTGGGATATATATTCAGATAAGATTCAAATTGATCTACGCCCGTTGCTTTGTAATTCACATGGATTTTGCATGGATCCATGGCTTCGCCGTAAATGCCATCTGCTTTAATCGTAAGCGACTCCTGTGCTTCCAAGTCAATTCCCGATTTAACAAAACGGAAAGATATGTCTTGTTGGGAATTGTTCATGAACACAGAAAGCACAAATACCTGCTTGCCCAAATCGGGGACAAGCCTTGATTCGGCAATACCGCAAGGTTCGCCGTTGGCATAAGCAAGCAGCAAATCGCCATCATCGGCAATGCTTTCCCCGTTATAATCGACTACTTCACCCATCACAATTGCGGAATTTTCAAAATCAGATGGGTTTATGCCGTAGCTCTCTTTCAATGCCTTTGCCGCAAAAGAAGGTGTCAACGAAGATTTTAGGTCCATCCCATCGGCCAAATATGCCACGGTGCCAGGGTTTTCTGCACATAGCATATAACCGTTCAACACTTCCAGTACGCCAAGATCGCCAATCCAGCCGCTACCGGGGTAATAAACTGCCGCTGCGTTTTTCCCTTTCAGTATCAGGTTGCCTTCAGGGAGCTTTTCTGTGTCGAAAGCACTGTTTATCGAAACATTGCCTTTCAGGAAATAACCAATCCTGTTCCAGCCTGCGGTAACAGGTATTTCTGTCATGGCAGGGTTGATCTCCTTTCCGGTCACAGACAAAGTTTCTGCCGTAGCTTTTTTGTACTTGAACATCTCATAAGCCCCATTCAACGAAAAGTTGCCGAACCAGCCAACAGAAGGATAATAGATTGCCGAAGAAACAGCAGTTTTCACATAATCCGACTCATCGAGATTAAACAATGACATGAAAGACAATATATCTTCTTCTCCCTGGTTGTCAATCCCCAACGAGAGCCAGTTCCATCCGGACTCCAGTTCGGTGCTTAAGGTTATTGTTGGCATAAACACCTCTACTGTATATGTCCTGCTTTGTTGCCCATCGGCAGAAGTTATTGTATATTTTATTGCAGAAGTATAATCTTGCGTGATGCCATTTTCGGGATATATTGTAGCATCTGGCGTGATGTCGAAAATAGGCGACAAAGCCCTTATGTCGTATGCATAAGGCATATAGAAAACAATAGACGATGTAGATTGATCGATGACAACGGAATCTGCACCAATCAGATGGACATCGCTGATTTTCAAGCCATTAACTACTACTTCAACAGTATCAATGTCTTTTGCCCCCACCTCGTCTTCTACGGTAAGCTCGAATTGGTATGTTTTGTCGTAAATTAAATGCGGTGCTGTAAAAGTTACGATTGAATCTGTTGTTGAACTCAATGATACGCCATAAGGATAAACCCATTCATAAGACAAGCTATCGCCGTCTTCATCGAAAGAAGCAGAAGCATCGAGGGTAACCAGTGTTCCCCCCTCAACCGTCTGGTCTTCTCCTGCATCGGCTATCGGTTCATGGTTTGTGCCGCCGCAATCAACTGAGTAGCTTGCTGTCACGTCTTTATACCAGTACCTGTTTTCCAGCCCCTCGGTATCGTCAACTTCTATACATAGCAAGTCGGGGTTGTTTGTTGCGTACATTGAGTTAATATCATCGTTGTTGCCATTTTTAAGGTTAAGGCTGGTAAGCTGGTTATTTTGACAATTCAAGCTATTCAATTGTTTGTTTTGCCTCAAGTCCAAGCTGACTATCTGGTTGTCGTAGCAATATAAATACCTTAATGCGGCAAAATCTTCAATTCCGGTCATGTCTACAATACCGAGGTTGTCCACATAAAGTTCTTCTATGTTTTCAATAACCGCAGTGTAAACTGAGTCGTCCAATTCAGTGTCGTAGCCCAAGTTTATCAATGCCTGTTCGAAATTATCGTCTGGCACATAAGTCTTAGCGAAATCGGGCACTACAAAACTGCCGCAATCTTCGGTATAAGTTGCGATACCGTCTTTTTTCCAGTTTGTGTTATCATCTGAAAATGCAGGGTTGTCAACTTCTATACAGAACAGGTTGGGGTTGCAGGTGGCATAGAAACCGCTAATATTTGTGTTGTTGCCATTTTTAATGTCCAGCCCGGTCAGCTTGTTGTGCATACAACTTACATAGAGCAAGTTACTGTTGCTGCTCAAATCCAAATCAACAATATTGTTGTTTTCACAATATAAATATTGCAATGCGGCAAAATCTTCGATACCTGTCAAGTCTTCAATCTGCCCAATTTTTGTTTCTCCTATTTCTGTTTCATATTCGCCCTTTTCATAATAAGTTAAATAAAGGCTGGTTACCGTTTGTATTACCAGGGTAGGGACAGAGTCGTCAAGTTTTGTGTCATAGCCCATTTCTATCAATGCCTGCTCGAAGTTGTCGTCAGGCACATAAGTCATTGGTATGTCGATAGCGGGACATTCGCTGTTGTAGGTTGCCCATTCGTCTATGTGCCAATTTGTGTTGGCAGTGGCTGCTTTGGGGTCGTCAACTTCTATGCAGTACAAGATTGGGTTAGAAGTAGCATCAAAATATTCTATGTTTATGTTTTTAAGGTCAAGGCTTGTAAATTGGTTATTCCAACAATAAAGTTGTGAGAACTCACCCCCAACAGGCAAAATCAAATCGGCAATTTCATTGTAAGAACAGTTCAAAACTCCCAATTCGGTATTTTTGCTAAGGTCCAAGCTGGTAAGTTGGTTGTCGCTACATTCTAAACTTTGCAGGGCGGCAAAGTCCTCTATACCTGTAAGATCTTTAATTTGACCTTTTTCTTGCCCATCGCCTGAGCCATAACCGCTGATATAAAGCTCTGTTATCGACTCTATTGACGCAGTAAATACTGAGTCGTCCAATTCGGTGTCATAACCATATTCTATAAGAGCTTGTTCAAAATAATCGTCGGGGACATAAGTTTTTGCAGCCACGCCGCAACTATTGGAATAATAAGTATTTTGATCCTTTTTCCAGCCGGAATATGCTTCTGCACTTTCAGGTGAGTCAACTTCAATACAGAACAAATTCGAGTTGCCGGTCGCATTCATTGTATAAATGTTGCCGTTATTGCCATTCTTAAGGTTAAGTCCGGTAAGCTGGTTGCTTGCAACATAAACATATCCCAACTTTGCATTGTTGCCCAGATCCAAATCTACAAGCTGGTTGTTTGGGGCATACAGGTAACTAAGCTCAGTATTTGAAGATAGATCCAATTCAGTGAGTCCGTTCTCATAGCAGCTCAAGGTTTGAAGTGATTTAAAATCCTCGATACCAGTAAGGTCTTCAATATTTTGGTTGCCTACGTAAAGGCTTGTTCTGTTCTCTATCATAACCGTTAACACAGAGTCGTCAAGAATGTCGTCATAGCCCCTGTCTATCAACACCTGTTCGAAATTGTCGTCTGGCACATAGGTTTTTGCAAAAGCCGGGGGGACAAAATTTGCACAGTCATCGGAGTAGGTCGCGATAGGATCTTTAGACCATCCCTCATTATTTGCCGCAGCTTCGGGGTCGTCAACTTCTATACAGAAAAGGTTGAAATTGCCAGTTGCGTCAATGCTCAATATATCGTTGTTCCCATTTTTAAGGTTAAGCGAAGAAAGATCGTTGCGAGAACAACCTAAATACTCCAACTTGGAATTGTTGCTCAAATCTAAACTTACAATTTCGTTATCTCCGCAATGCAAAACCGTCAAAGAAGCAAAATCTTCAATTCCCGTCAAATCTTGTATTGGACCGACAGACTTGTTGGAAACGAGATAATTAATCCTAAGTTCGGTAACCGACTTAATTACAAATGTAGAAACAGAGTCGTCGAGTTCGGTGTCGTAGCCCAAGTTTATCAATGCCTGCTCGAAATTGTCGTCAGGCACATAAGTCATTGGTTCGGGGTAACCGCAGTCTGTTGAATAAGATGCAGTTTCGTCTTTGCTCCAATCAGGACTATTTTCTGCATAAGAAATGTCGCTAACCTCAATACAGCTAAGGGCGGGGTTTCCCGTTGCGTCCATGTTGTACAAAGAATAACTGTTGTTATTGAGGTTTAACATTGACAGTTGGTTATTTGAGCAATCCAGAAAGCTTAACGAGCCACAGGTTCTTAAATCCAAGCCGCCAATTTGGTTGCCGGCACATCCAACGTATGACAAATACATGTTGCCGCTTAAATCCAGCTCGGCAAGCTGGTTTCCGGAGCAATATAAATAATTCAGCTGCGAATTGTTGCTCAAGTCTAATTCAGTCAACAAGTTATTGTTGCACATCAATTCATTTAATTTTGTGTTGCGGCTCAAGTCAAGCACTGCAATTTTGTTGCCGTTACAAGAAAGCCCTGTCAGTGACGTAAAATTTTCGATACCAGTAAGATCTTCAATATTGGCAGAATCTAAATCAAGCCCGGCTATCGATTGTACTGTTGGGGTTGGCACGGAGTCGTCAAGAGCAGTGTCGTAGCCCAAGTTTATCAATGCCTGTTCGAAATTGTCATCGGGGATGTATGTCATCTCGAAGGTTGGAGTCACAAAGCTGCCGCAATCGTCAGAGAATGTTGCTATTCCATCTTTTTTCCAAAGATTTTTATTTGCCGCAGTTGCCGGGTCGTCAACTTCTATGCAAAACAGGTTGGGGTTCCTTATCGCATCAAAGTAATAAATATTGTTGCTGTTACCGTTTTTGACGTTCAGCCCGGTAAGCTGGTTGCCGCGGCAATAAAAGCTGGTCAATGCGCTATTGTTGCTCAAGTCCAAATCTATAATCTGGTTTTCGGAACAGTCCAAAGTCTTGAGCGAAGTAAAATCTTCGATACCTGTAAGGTCGGAAATACCGGCTTCGCTTATATATAGAGATGTTACGGTTTGGGCAATTATGGTCATTACCGAATCGTCGAGTTCAGTGTCATAGCCCAGATCGATCAATTCTTGTTCAAAATTGTCATCGGGGATGTATGTCATTTCAAAAGTTGGCTTCACAAAGCTGCCGCAATCTTCCGAATATGTTGCCACTACATCTTTACTCCAATTATACGCACTTACCGCTATTTCGGTGTTGTCAACTTCTATACAGAACAAGTTTGGGTTTTTTGTTGCATTAAAACTGGTAACGTTATTATTGTTGCCGTTTTTAATATTTAGACCTGAAAGCTGGTTTGAAGAACAGTCCAGCCTCTTCAAAAATGAATTGTTGCTCAAGTCAAGATCTACCAGTTGGTTGCCGTCGCAATACAGATTATATAAATTGGCATTGTCGGCCAGGTTTAATTCGGAGAGATTATTGTCGCTACAAAGCAAAGCGCCCAAAGAAGAAAACTCCCCTATCCCTTCAAGGCTGGCAATTTCACGAGAACTAACATCAAGTTCGGTGATTGACTGTACGGTCAGGGTAACCACCGAATCGTCAAGCTCGGTGTCGTAGCCCAAATCAATCAATGCCTGCTCGAAATTGTCGTCGGGGACGTAGGTCATTTCAAAAGAAGGAGGGGCGAAGCTGCCGCAATCGTCGGTATAAGTAGCGATTGGATCTTTCTCCCAGGTGTCGTAACCTGCTGCCGACTGAGGATCGTCAACTTCTATACAAAACAAATTTGGGTTTTGCGTGGCAACAAAACCCGACATGTTCGCATTGTTGCCATTTTTAATGTTGAGTCCGGAAAGCTGGTTGTTCGAACAATTTAAATATTGCAAGCTTGTATCTTGGCTCAAGTCCAAACTTACAATTTGGTTTTGGCTACAATTAACATACTCCAGTTTTGTATTGTTGCTCAAATCCAGTTCTGCAATACTGTTTGAGCTGCAATACAAATTTTGCAGAGAAACAAAATCTTCTATCCCGGTTAAATCTTCAATGTCGCGGGAACCTAAATCAAGAAAAGTAACCGACTGTGCAATAGGCGTAGCAATGGAATCGTCCAGATATGTGTCCATCCCCTGCTCTATCAAAGCCTTCTCAAAATTGTCGTCCGGGACGTAGGTCATCGGCACCTGTATTTCTCCACATCCTGTAGAGAAAGATGCCCATGAGTCCCTTATCCAATTGGCAATTGCCTCTGCTTCGGGATCGTCAACTTCTATGCAAAACAATGCCGGATTTCCGGAAACAGCTACCGAATACATGTTTGCATTGTTGCCGTTTTTCAGGTTAAGGCTTGAAAGGGCTGAGCCTTCGCAGTATAATTCGGTCAATTCGCCGTTGTTGCCCAAATCCAACTCGGTGAAACCGTTGCCGCCGCAATACAATGATTTCAACGATGAGAAATCCTCTATTCCCGTCAAATCCATTATGCCCCTATAGCTTATTTCTAAAAAATCGATCGACTGAGCCGAGCTTGTGTAAATAGAGTCGTCTAGTTTGGTATCGTAGCCCATTTCAATCAATACTTGTTCGAAATTGTCGTCCGGCACATAGGTTTTTTCCGGCACATAGCCATCACAATCAGTAGTAAAAGAAGCCCATGGGTCTATATTCCAGACATAATCGGCTACGGCGGCATCTGCCGTTTCTAGGTCGTCAACCTCGATGCAGAACAAATTCGGGTTTCCCCCAGCAGAGATTTGAGTAAAATTCTCAATGTTGCCATTTTTCAGGTTAAGGCTAGATAGATTGTTATTATAACAGTCTAAATAAACCAACTCAGTGTTTTGGCTCAAGTCCAAGCTGACAAGTTGGTTCCCGCCACAATATAAATTTTGCAGGGAAGAGAAATCCTCTATCCCTGTCAGATCTTTTATGTTCGACCAGTCAAGGCTAAGGTCTGTTACCGACCGGATGTCATCGGTAAGCACCGAATCGTCAAGCTCGGTGTCGTAACCATTGTTTATTAAAATTTTCTCGAAATTGTCGTCGGGGACGTAAGTTTTTTGTGCCGTTGCAAACACCGGCAACAATGCGATAAAATAAATCGCCAATAAGTAAAATTTTTTCATGAATTTGTATAGATTTGGTTTCAGACTCCACTTTATTTTTTGAATTTATACTTGAAAAACCATAATTTTTCAAATAAAATCATGGGAAAGAAGAATTAAAGGAGATACGATAAAATAGCATAACAAGCTGGCAACAAAATAAATATACGATTGCCTTTAATCTTAAAGATACTGAATTGTTTGGCTTCATTTACACAGGTTTAGAATAATCGAATGAAATATTAGATTATTTTCGCTCCCAAGGTACGGAAAAAAAAAACACCCATGAACAAAAAAAATAATTTTTGTTCAAACCAATAAAAACATTTTGCCATCATGCATCATGAGAGAGCACTTTATTAAATTTGGATTTTCATTTAGAATACATGTTATTTGAATAAAAAAACAATGGGACTTTTCAACTACTACCCTAGCAACCCCAAAAAGCTCGAACCGGAGATGGAAAAACGGATTTTTATACATAGCCTCATCTTTCCGGCTTTTTTTGTCCTTGTGTTTTGGGCAGTTGAAATAATTGAACAGGCCCTTGGGCTTTCTTTTGTGCATTTTGGGGTTTATCCGCTCCATACAAGAGGGTTGCCAGGCATCCTGTTCTCGCCTTTTATCCATTCCGGGTTCGACCACCTAATTTCCAACTCCATCCCGTTTTTCATACTAATGTTCATGCTTATATATTTTTATCGGCGAATTTCCTACCGGATCTTTATTCAAATGTATCTCCTGTCCGGGCTTTGTGTATGGTTGTCGGGCCGCGAAGCCTGGCATATTGGCGCCAGTGGCGTTGTTTATGCCATGGCAGCTTTCCATTTTGTGAGCGGGGTCATACGCAATGATGTACGCCTGCTCACTTTGTCGGTAATGGTTGTTTTTCTTTATGGCGGAATGGTATGGGGAATGTTCCCCATCAATCCAGATATTTCGTGGGAAGGCCATTTGTGGGGGGCTGTTTCGGGCGTAGTGCTTGCAATTTACTATAGAAAATATATTATCAGGCGAGACAAGTTCGATTGGGAAGAGGGCGGGGATGAAGAAGAGGGCGGGGAACAGCCGCAGTGGACAGATGAAAACAGCCTCAATTGCGTGATGTCCAACATATAACAATGCAGCTATGGGCCGACAAAAAACACACCTGCCCATTTTGACATATTCAATTGCCCTGGCAACTATGGGCATACCTAATATTAAAAGAGAGGTTCTTGGGGCATTGGCTACTTTTTAAGCTGTGCCGGATCTGTCCCGTACAAAACTGTTGCTGCTATTTTTAGTGCAAATATGCGGTGATATATTATTTTTGCCCGATGATTAAACGATTTTCAACAATATTTATATTAGTTATTTCCCTATGCCCTCACTTGTTTGCACATTCCGGCAAGCCAAAATTCCACGTTATTATTGATACCGATGGAGCAATTGACGACATGCGTTCTATTTCCATGTTTTTGTCACAGAATGAAACCCGGGTACTGGCAATCACTTGTTCGCAGGGGACGCTATTGCCCGGCGAAACACAGGTGAAGGCCAACAACCTGCTTTCAAATTTTCATCACGAAGGGATCCCTGTCGGGATTGGGTGCGAAATAGACAAAGAACTTCCTGCCTGGCACCAGTTTGCAAAGAACATAAGATGGGCAGGGCCTCATGCAGCAAACAACGCCACGGGTACGGGATTAACTGCCAACAAACTGCTCAACAAAACCGTTAATGGTTATCGTGCAAAAATAACGCTTGTTGCCTTGGGGACACTAAAAACCTATGCAGACTGGCTAAAACATGATCCTCAACAAATCAATAAAATTGAACGGATTATCTGGTACAACGACCCGACAAAAGAAGAAGATTTCAACTATATGGTTTCCCCTGAAAGTTTCGACTACATAAAAAGCCTAAACATACGTCTTGATATTGTGGGGAATAATTCAACGAAATTTTTTGTAGGCAACTGTTACTTCTCGGCCATAAAAAATGCACGTTCGCAATACGCAGAACAAATTATTAAGACCCACGCACAAACTGAAGTTGTTGAGCGCATCAAACAAAAACACCTTGTTTTATGGGACGACATAATCCCGCTTTACCTTGTTGCCCCAATTTTATTTGAATCACAGCAGGAGGGCAATCTCAGGCGGGTTACCATAAACAACAACCTGCCCGAAGCATTTGTTTATGATGCCATTTCAAAATTGCTCGGCTCTGGCACTACTGCGACAAACAGGGTTTTTTCAAGTTTCCCTGTCGACACAACCCTTTATAAAATAGGTTATGCCCAAATATTAGGGCCTACAATTGAAAAATTTGGGCAGGTTGAATGGAAAGCCATTTGTATGACCAACGAAGTTCACGGGCACACCGGCATCTATTCAATTATTGGCGCAAAAATGGGCATACGTGCAATGGAATATTTTAATGTTGGCGTAAATAACCTTAGCATAACTTCATTTGCAGGCAACAAGCCCCCGTTAAGTTGTTTTAACGATGGCTTACAAATAAGCACTGGCGCAACCATAGGGCAAGGCTTAATTACAATTTCGGACACAGTACTTAAAACCCCGGTTATCATTGCAGCATTCAACAAACAAAAAATAAAAATATCATTAAAACCCAAAATTGCCGCCCAAATGCAAAAAGATATTAAACACGGGGTGGAAACTTACGGGCTGGAGTCGGAGTTTTATTGGGCTTACGTTGAAAAACTAGCTATTAAATACTGGAGCAGGTTCGACAGGAACGGGATATTTTTAATAGAAAGCTTGCATTAAATCACCAAAACCCTCTGGCTACTACGCTACTGTATAAACCCAACTATTGATATGGAACAGGTCAATAAAAAACGTTTACAAAACAGGCTGTTCGAAAGTGAAGACCAATCTCCATACAAAAAAACATCAAGTTAACATTGGCTTAATATATGCTATGGAACACATTTTTTAATATTCGCTTAACTTTCAATTGTGTTTTATAGCATATATTTGCATCAGAGTTTTAGTTCATAAGTTTAGGTTTGATTAGTTTTATTGGTTTAGTTAGGTTGAAAAGGATGGGTGTTGACCCGTCCTTTTTTATTTTACAACAGTTTGCCCCCGGGGATATTCAATCCCTGCAAGGAACAAGCCTTCGGCAGGTGCAGAAGCCCCTGCCCCCCCCCGGTTTTTTGCTTCAATAATTTTCCTGAACCCATCTGCCGAGAGTTTGCCTTTGCCCACATCCAATAGGGTGCCTACTATTGCCCGTACCATATTCCTCAAAAAGCGGTCGGCTTTAATTGTAAACACCAATTGGCTCCCTTCCTGCTCCCATTTGGCATACATTATTTTACAGTTGTTTGTCTTTACATCGGTGTGCAGGCGGCTGAAACTGGTAAAGTCTTCATAATCAAACAGGGTTACGGCGGCCTCGTTCATCTTTGGCACATCCAGTCTTTTGGTGTATTTATATGAAGTTCCTGTTCGGAACGGATCTTTTACGGTAGAAATAAAATACATGTAAGTCCTCGACAAGGCATCAAAACGGGCATGGGCATCGTTTTTCACCTCCCATAATCTTTGAACTGCAATATCGTGGGGCAAGAAACTGTTCAGCTTAAATACAAAGTTTGGAGCGATTTTGTTTTCAGCATCAAAATGAAGCACATAAAAAGAAGCGTGCACGCCGGTGTCCGTCCTCCCTGCACCGACAACAGCTATTTTCTCGCGCAAAATAACAGACAGGGCTTTTTCCAATACCCCCTGTACCGAAATAGCATTGGGCTGCACCTGCCAGCCATGATAATTTGTGCCCTTGTAACTAAGTTGTAAAAAATACCGTTGAGCCATCCCGTCATGATTTGTTTCATGAAAGATAATAAAATTTCTCATACCCATATCCCAATTACAAGGGGTTTGCCCTTGATAAAATCCCCACGTATTGGGGATTGTCCTTTTGGCTTTGTTGCCTTTATTTTGTATCGCTGAACAATAGTATGGAAACCCATAATGAAAAAAAATACCACAGGGTGCCTTTAATAAAACTTACAGAAAGAAACATGGTCCATTTAATTGGCAAAACAACAAACGGGAAAATATTTAAATGCCCCAAATGTAATGCTATTCACATTGAGTATAAAAACCTGAATTTCAACCTTAGCGAACAGGAGTTTGAACGATTTTCCCGCTATATACATTCACTTGATGGTAAAGAATGGGAAGCACGCAATGCTGGATCTGGTTTCAGCAGGAAAATATTGGTGCCCGTGGGAAGCGGATATTTTAATGCCATGTTCAATAATGAAGAATTGGAAGAATTTAAAGAATTGTTGCGTTTCCAGAAAAAAAGTATTCCATACCGGCATACGATAAAAGCAGGGAAACTGGTATTTATCTCAATATTAAATTAATAATAATCATTAAAACCGATAAAAAAATGAGTACAGCTGTATTTTATGGTTCCAGCACGGGGAACACAGAAACAAATGCAAAAGCTATTGCAGAAAAATTAGGAGCAGAAATTTTTGACGTGGCAGACAAGCCTGTTGATGCATTGCAAAAAAACCAAAACCTAGTTTTTGGGACATCTACCTGGGGGATTGGAGATTTACAGGACGACTGGGACGCTTTTATCCCAAGTGTTGAAAAAGCCGACCTTAACGGAAAAAACATTGCCATCTTTGGATGTGGCGACAGCGGTTCGTACCCCGACAGCTTTGTCGATGGGATAGGGAAAATATACAATGCGGTAAAAGATAAAGGGTGCAAAGTAGTTGGTTTCGTAGATACTGACGGCTACGATTTTGATGCTTCGGAAGCTGAGATTGGCGGGCAGTTCGTAGGGCTCGCATTAGACGAAGAAAACCAGGGCGGGCTGACCGGTGAAAGGATTGATGCCTGGGTGAAAAGGATTAAAGCTGAATTTTAAATGGTTTTAGACATGATGTGCACCAGCAATATCATGCCCCATGCCCCCACCCCACTTCCTGCTCAACATGTACAATATATTTCTGTCGTTATACTATATTTTATAACTTTACATTTTAATGTCTAAACCAATTTAAAATTGACAGATATGAACACATATACCTTTTTTTCACCGGCAAAAATTTCGCTATTGGCCTTTTCCCTTATTTTATTGGCCTGCAACCCAAAACAAAGAAACAGGGAAACGGCACAAAAAACGGCAAGCGGGGAAAATTGGATCCAGTTATTTAACGGCAAAGACCTAAACGACTGGCAAATAAAATTTACCGGACATGAACTGGGTGAAAATTACAAAAACACATTCCGTGTGGAAGACGGGCTGCTTCGTGTATGTTATGACGAATGGGACAAATGGGACGGCTCATTCGGGCACATTTTTTACAGGGGCGAATTTTCTCACTACAAACTCAGGGCAGAATACCGTTTTGTTGGCAATCAGGTAAAAGGAGGCCCGGGCTGGGCGTTCCGAAACAATGGTTTGATGATCCATGGACAAAGTGCCGAATCTATGGAACTGGGACAGCAATTCCCTACCTCAGTAGAAGTCCAGCTGCTCGGGGGACTGAAAGGGATAAATGGCTACGATCCCCGCTCAACATTGAACCTATGTACCCCAGGCACCAATGTTGTAATGAACGGAGAACTGATCGAACAACATTGTATCAATTCAAAATCAAAAACTTTTTATGGCGATGATTGGGTTACGGTTGAAGTTGAAGTACATGGAGCCGAAGTTATCCGGCATTTTGTAGATGGGAAAGAAGTGATGCATTACGGGCAGCCGCAACTCGACCCGCGCGATGCAACCTTCCAAAAGCTCTTGCCGCCCAATGGGGATAAAATACTAACAAAAGGCACAATATCCCTACAGGCCGAAAGCAGCCCTACCGACTTCCGAAAAGTAGAATTGCTTATATTGGACGAATAATAGAAGGTACAAAATTACCAACGGAACAGTTTCAAAACAACATGGACATCACTACTTGTCATTTTGCTTTTTAACTTCCCCAAAAAAACCTAAAATAGTCCACTGTCAGCATTTGGTTCTTTGAGACGATTCCCTAACAATAAGTTCGGTTGGCATAACCAATGTCTGGAATTTTACTACGTCCTTACTATTTATCTGATCAACCAATAACCCTGCTGCTTTTTGCCCCATCAAAAAACCAGGCTGTTTAACTGTGCTTATCGAAGGGCTGGTCACTTCAGAAAAAGGTTCGTTACTAAACCCCATAACAAGGATGTCGTCCGGGATACTGATACCTAAGCCTTTAAGGTAGCTTATGGCACTTAGGGCAGTAGTGTCGTTGGCACAAAAAATGGCATCAATTTCCAGGTTTTTACCCATTAATTTCCTGATGGCAGCAACCCCGTCGTCTTTCCTTAGGCTGTTATGGATGATAAGCGATTTGAAGGCTTTCAGCCCGGCATCGTTAATTGCTTCTAAAAATCCCTGTTTCCGGTCCTCATATATTTTCAGGTTTGTAGGCCCCCCTATATGTGCTATCCTTTTTGCCCCTTGCCCTATTAAATGTTTGGTAACCCTATAAGCGCCCCCGAAATCGTCAACTACAATTTTATGCGCATCTATCTCGTCAACTGCACGGTCGAAAAATACTAGAGGTATGTTGTTCTCCGAAAAAAGTTTCAAATGCTCAAACGATCTGGTTTCCATCCCAATAGAAACAATCACCCCGTCAACACGGTTGTTGAACATTGTTTTTGCAATTTTAATTTCCTTGGCAAAACTGTCATTTGACTGAGAAATAGAAACGGTATACCCCTGGCGGTAAGCGACATCCTCTACCCCGCTAATTACCGATGAAAAAAAATGGCGGTTTATCAGTGGGACAATAACCCCAATGGTATGTGTCCGTTTAGTCCTGAAGCTGGCCGCCAAAGTATTGGGGCGGTATCCCATTTCTTCTGCAACTTTTTTTATTTTCCCCCTCGTAGCTTCGCTTATCAGGGGGTTGTTGTTCAAAGCTCTCGAAACTGTAGATGCTGAAACACTTAGATGTTTGGCTATATCATGAATGGTTGTCTCTGCCTTTTTAGTCATTTTTATTACATTTGTACCACAAAATAACGAAATATTTTTTATTTATGCAATCGATTGCATTTGACGGCAAAGTTTTTTACTTTTGTCAGGTTATTGTTCAAAATAAAATATAAACCTATTAATAAAAGAATAAGATGGCTACAATTTATGAGGAAAGGTATGATTACCATCCAGAAGATTTCAAGAAGTATGATACAGAAAGGATAAGGAAAGAGTTCCTGGTAGAAAAATTAATGGATCCGGGGAACATCCGTTTAGTTTATTCTATTATTGAGCGTTATATCACCGGAGGGGCAGTGCCGCTAGAGAACGAATTGCTGCTGGAAACCATTGAGCCGTTAAAAGCTGGTTATTTTTGCGAAAGGCGCGAAGTTGGGGTGATTAATGTTGCCGGCCCAGGGGCGGTAGTAGTTGACGGGACTGAGTATAAAATGAATTTTAAAGATGCCATTTATATTGGTAAAGGCAGCAAGGCAGTGGCTTTCAAATCGGACGATGCTTCGAACCCGGCGCATTTTTACATTAATTCTGCCCCGGCACACAAGGAATATCCCGTAAAGCATGTAACAATGGGCGATGCCAACGTACTCCATATGGGCTCGCTGGAAACATCTAACGAAAGAAATATAAACCAGCTTTTAATTAGCGGAGTTGTTGAAACCTGCCAGTTGCAAATGGGTATGACCGAACTGAAAACCGGAAGTGTTTGGAACACAATGCCGCCCCACAGGCATAGCCGCAGGAATGAAGTTTATTTTTATTTTGAAGTACCGGAAGATCAGGCCATTTGCCATTTTATGGGCGAGCCCGGCCAAACCCGCCATATATGGATGCAAAACGAACAAGCTGTTATTTCCCCATGTTGGTCAATCCATTCGGCAGCAGGCACCAGCAATTATATATTTATCTGGGGTATGGCAGGGGAAAATTTAGACTATACCGACATGGATAAAATTGAAATAAAGGATTTGAAATAATATTATATTATATTATTATGATACAGGAATTATTCGACTTAACAGGAAAAACCACCCTGATAACAGGAGGCACACATGGCATTGGGATGGCTATCGGCAAAGTGCTTGGAAAAGCCGGGGCTAAAATATGTGTGAACGACATCTCTGGGGAAAAACTTGAAGCCTGCAAAAAAGAATATGCCAATTTCGGCATTGATGCCTACACATTAAAATTTGACGTAACAGACGAAACTGATGTTGACAGGGGCATTTCCCAAATTGAGGAAGAAGTTGGCGACATTGAAATCTTGGTAAACAATGCCGGGATTATAAAACGCATCCCGATCCTCGACATGCCAGTTTCCGAATACAAACAGGTTATTGATGTTGACTTGGTTGCCCCATTGATTGTTTCGAAAAGGGTAGTGCCCAAAATGATTGAGAAACGGGCCGGGAAGATTATCAATATGTGTTCTATGATGAGCGTTTACGGGCGTAATTCTGTCTCTGCATACGCATCGGCAAAGGGAGGGTTAAAGCTCCTTACTGCAAATATGACATGCGAATGGGCAAAATATAACATACAGGTCAACGGAATTGGCCCCGGCTATATTGCAACCTCACAAACAGCACCAATCAGAGAGGGAGGGCACCCTTTCAACGATTTGGTAATGACACGTACCCCCGCAGGAAGGTGGGGAGAACCAGAAGATGTAGGCAACGCTGCCCTTTTCCTCGCATCAAAAGCAAGCGACTTTGTTAACGGGCACGTACTTTATGTCGATGGCGGCATACTGGCCAACTTTGGTTATGTAAAAGGTGAAAACGAAATACCTTAACACAAAATAGAATGAAATCATACTACCTGCTCTTTTTTTTATTGGCCTCAATTGTCTTTTCATGCAAAGACCAGGATTTACTTACATTCACAAACCCGTTAAACTCTGAAAGGGATGATGAGGTAATTGTCCTCACTAAAGCCCAGGTGTCAGAAAAAACATCTTTGCCAGACGGAGCTTTGCCTGTTTTTAAAGATGGCAACGGGGATTTAATCCCCGCCCAGGCAGACGACATGGATGGTGATGGCAACTGGGACGAAGTTGCAATTTTATTGGACCTCAAGCCTGACGAAACAAAAAAAATCACCATCGGACAATTAACCGGCAAAGATTATCCCCTGTTTGAAAAACGCACCAACCTACGGCTGGGGATTATCCAGGAAGACGGTTCGTACAAAGAAGTTGATTCGTATGAAGCCCCATCCTGCAATGATGGTTTCAATATTATTGCCCAAGGGGAAAGCGTAAGTTGGGAAAACGACAAAATTGCTTTTCGTAATTATTTCGACTGTAGGAACGTAAAAGACTTATTCGGTAAATTAAAACCTGGCTTGATTATCGACAAAATCCACACAAAAGAAATCCCCAACTACCATGTACTAAGCGATTGGGGGATGGACATCCTGCACTGCGGGAGTTCGCTCGGTTCGGGCGGGGTTGCCCTTATGCGCAACGATTCTTTGTACCGGCTCGGGTCGACACAAAAATACAGTTACCATAAATTAACAGAAGGCCCGGTGCGTTCGGTTTTTGAACTCCGTTACAGTGGGTGGGAAGTTGAAGGCGAGATGCTTGAAGCCGTTGAACGTATCTCAATTTATCCCGGAAGATACTGGTTCGAATCGGAAGTCACCGTAAAAGGTTGCCACGAAGGTGACCAAATAGTAACAGGTATTGTCACAAGCACGTTGAAGAGGGAGCCGTTTGTGTTCAATGAGGCTAATTTTAAATGTATAGGCACACACGATACCCAGTCGCTTAACAACGATGAATTGGGGATGGCAGTACTTGTACCGGATAGGGAAGCAGGGAAAACAGGAAGGACAACCGATATTAATTTTTTTGAACTGGGGCATAAAACTGTAATTGAAAAAGGCTTTAGCAATATCATCTCCGAAACCTGTTACATAGGGCAAAAGTGCAAAAACGGCGTACCTACGAAACATTATTTCTCAGCTGTTTGGGGACTGGAAAAGGATCAGTGGAAAACAGAAGAAGGCTTCAAAAAATATCTAAGGGAAGAGATGGACAGGCTTTCATCTCCTGTTCTGGTAAATTGAGGAAAGGCAAGTATCACCGTAGTACAATTACGGCAGGGAAAATTTTATGCCCGACCATATTTGCCCATAAAATTTAAGTGGACAAAATAACTCATCCCGGGTGGCGGATGAGTTATTTTGTCACATTTGTCCCCACACGGGGTTGTTTTCAACTACATTGTGTATTTTTTTTGGAAACAAAGGAAAGATAAGACAAATGAAAGATAAAAAAAAGGGGAAAGCACTATGGACGCTTTTTGAAGATGATTGATGATTTACAAACCCCTAAAACACAAAACCAATCATAAATACAGAAGTTGCTTTCCCCTATAAGTTTTATTTATTTAAAATAAAACCAACCATTAAATCAATTCAAATATAAATAAAAAACTTGGACACATTCAACAGGAAACAGGCAAAACAATTAATTAGACCGGTCAATTGTTTGGTTTTTTTCATTTTGGGAAAGATGTTTCATATTTGGGAAAGATGAAGGGTGTTTTGTTTTTTCTGCCAGAGTAGTTTTATTCTTAAATATTATATTTGCCAAAAAAAATTACGTGGGAAGAAAAAGGAAAAACCCCTTTTACGAGAAGGTAAAAATAGAAGATATTGGAGCAGAAGGTAAAGCTTTGGCAAGGGTTGGCAACATTGTCGTATTTACCCGCCTGGCAATTCCCGGCGATGTGGTAGATTTGCAGGTAACTAAAAACCGCAAACGCTACCAAGAGGCAATTGTGACCCAAACCCATGAACATTCAAAAGACAAAGTTAAAGCCTTTTGTGGGCATTTTGGTATCTGTGGCGGATGTAAATGGCAGTATCTCCCATATAATAAACAACTGTTTTACAAAGAGAAGCAGGTCAGCGACCAGCTCAAAAGGATCGGAAAACTTGAACTGCCTGATGTGTCCCCCATACTTGGTTCGGCAAATGACACATTTTACAGAAATAAACTTGAATTCACATTTTCAAATAAAAGATGGCTGTCGTCCGATGAGATTAAATCTGGGGACACCCTGCAAAATTTAGATGCCCTGGGCTTTCATGTCCCCGGATTATTTGACAAGGTAATCAATATTGAGAAATGCTGGTTACAGCCAGAGCCGTCAAACAAAATCCGGAATTTCATTTATGGTTACGCTATTGATAACGAGTTGTCATTTTTTGACATAAAAGGGCAAAATGGGTTTCTCCGGACATTAATTATCCGCACCAGTGCTGCCGGGGGGACAATGGTTATTGTTTCATTTTTTCGTGAAAATATTGAAAAAAGGACCCGCTTACTTGATGCCATAAAAAAGGAGTTCCCGGAAATAACGTCACTTATGTATGTGATTAATGAGAAAGGGAACGATACAATTACCGATCAGGAAATCAAGCTTTTTAGCGGTAAGGACCATATTTTGGAAGAAATGGAAGGGCTAAAGTTTAAGATCGGACCTAAAAGTTTTTACCAAACCAATTCGGGGCAGTCTTACATACTATATAAAGTTGTCAGGGAATTTGCCCGGTTGACAGGAGCTGAAACGGTCTATGACCTTTATACAGGGACAGGCACTATTGCCAACTTTGTTGCCCAAAATGCAAAAAAAGTTGTTGGCATCGAATACGTCCCGGAAGCCATTGAAGACGCAAAAGTGAACTCGCAGATAAATAGCATAACAAACACTTCATTTTTTGCGGGCGACATGAAATTGACATTAACGGACAGTTTTGTAGAGGAACACGGAAAGCCTGAAGTAATAATCACCGATCCCCCAAGGGCAGGCATGCATGCTAATGTTATAGAGACAATCTTACGCATAAATCCTGAAAGGATTGTGTACGTAAGCTGTAACCCTGCAACACAGGCAAGGGATTTAGCGTTGATGTCTGATTGCTATAGGATATTGGAAGTGCAGCCGGTTGATATGTTCCCACACACACACCATGTTGAAAATGTCGTCCTCTTGGAAAAAAGGTGAAAAATTTTACTCATAAAATGAGCAAAACCCAATTGAGCTAAAAGGGAACCGGATTGTTATCCGATTTTATAAGCCAAAAGCAAAGCTTGGAGAAATGAGCATTGTTTGCCCGATTTTATTTCTATTGGGAATAGTTTTTCACCCTGCTCCGGTAATACATCAACCTCGTGGATCTTCTAAAGCAAAAATGCGCGTGTCAATATCTTCGAGGCTAACATACGGCTTATCAGGAAATACTTTCTTTGTAATATCTTGCCGGACTGACGTGATCCTGTAATAACCAATGCCGGAAACTGGCTGGCTAATCCTATGAGTGTTTATTATGTATGTGTCATTTATTTTACGATCAAAAAACAGATTAAACAATAAACCTCAGGAAGCGCAGGTTTTACACTAAGTGATGGCTCCGGTGCAACCTGAACCTTGCATGAAGGGCAACTATTTTTATCCCTTTTTTAAATGTTTTTGCCAGATACAATATTTATTCCGTAACTTTATAATTTATTACTAAAAACTTGATTAAAATGGATGGTAAAGCAAAAGCAATTGTTGCGCATATCACGTTAATTGGATGGATTATTGCGCTTATTTTAAACAGTAGTGAAAAAGATGAATTTGCAAGCTACTATATCCGTCAGATGTTGGGGCTTTATATTTTGTCCTTTGTACTTGCAATTATCCCAGTTATAGGATGGATTCTTTCTATTGTGGTTTTTGTATTCTGGATTTTAAGCCTAATAGGTGCTGCCCAGGGGCAAATGAAAGAAACCCCTTTAGTTGGAAAGTATTTTCAGGATTGGTTCAAAGCTTTGTAAAATTCATAAAAAAGCATGAAGCCGGGCTTCATGCTTTTTTATGAATTTTGTTTTTTTAAAGTTCCCTTATCCAAATGTTGCGGTAACTGACCGGGTTGCCATGATCTTGCAACACAATGCCTTTAGGCCCATGTTTCTCCACAAAGTATTCAGGGATGCCAATGTATTCTGTCGGTCCGCGTAGTTCTGCGTGGTTTTGTACCAAAACGCCATTTTGCAAAACGGTTACGGTTGGCGGGGTGAAAAATGTCCCGTCTTCGTTAAAACGCGGGGCTGTGTATATGATGTCATAAGTTTGCCAAACGCCGGGTTTTTTGCAAACGTTTACCAAGGGGGCATGTTGTTTATATAAACTCCCTGCCTGTCCGTTGCGGTATGTACGGTTGTCGTAATTGTCCAGCACCTGTAATTCGTACAACTCTTGGAGGAAAACACCGCTGTTGCCGCGCCCTTGGCTTTCGCCTACGACCTCGGCAGGGGTCCTCCACTCTATGTGAAGCTGGAAGTCTTCGAAAACACGTTTGGTTTTTATAACACCTGACCCTTTTTCTACGGTAACGCAACCATCGGCAACAGTCCAGCCGGGTTTTCCCCCTTCTGCGTTTGTCCATTCACTTTCCAAGTCAACCCCGTCAAACAAAACTATGGCATCCGATGGAGCATCGGCAGGTGTTCCCCCCGGTGTTACTATCTTAACTTCCGGATCCCAGATTTCTGTCATCCCGGGGATCATTTTTGCAGGCTCTTCTTGAGCTGCAACTGTTACTGCTACAAAAAGCAGCGCAAATACGAAAATATAGCTTTTCATGATTTAGTATTTTTATAAAATTAAAGTCCTAATTCGTCCATTATCGCATCAATTTTTGCCTCGGCTTTTTCTTCTGCGGCATCAAACCCTCCCCTTGATTCCAATTTTCCTTTTACTTCGAAGTAAAATTTTATTTTAGGCTCGGTACCCGATGGGCGTACAGATATTTTTGTGCCGTCTTGGGTGAAAAACTGGAGCACGTTCGATGTAACTTTCTGGTTTATTTTTTCTTCTGAGCCAGTCAATAGGTTTTTGGCTGACAAGGTAGAATAATCTTTCACCGTTTCCATTCTTGATCCTCCCAGTTCTTTTGGCGGGTTTGAACGTAAATCCCCCATTATTTTTTGTATTTCTTCTGCCCCGGTTTTACCTTTCCTTACGATATATTTCATTTTTTCTTTTGAATAACCGTATTCGAGGTAAATATCTTGCAGCAATTCGTACAATGTTTTCCCCTGATCTATTGCCCATGCCGTAATTTCGCCCATTAAGGCGCAAGAAGAAACAGCATCTTTGTCGCGGACAAAATCGGCAGGCAAAAAACCAAAACTTTCTTCTCCCCCGCCTATATATTTCTTCTCCCCTTCAAGCTCGCGGATTACTTCGGCAATAAATTTAAAGCCGGTGTAAACGTCGAAATATTCTATGCCGTTTTTCTTTGCCACATCGGCAATCAATTCTGTTGTTACAATGGTCTTTACTATATATTCGTCACCTTTTATAGCCCCGGCTTCCTTCATTTTTGTTATGATGTAATAAATGAAAAGGAGGGCGGTCTGGTTGCCGTTTACTATTATGTATTCGCCTTTGTCGTTTTTTACGGCAACGCCAATCCTGTCTGAATCTGGGTCAGATGCCATTACTACATCTGCGTCTATTTCCGCGGCTTTTTTTGTGGCCATCTCCATTGCGGCAGGTTCTTCGGGGTTGGGCGAAACCACTGTGGGGAAATCGCCGCTTACCACGTCTTGCTCCGGAATGTTGATGATGTTCGTGAACCCGAATTTGCGCAATGCGGCAGGGATCATTTTTACGCCTGTGCCGTGTATCGGTGTATAAACAATTTTAATATCCTTATGCTTTTCAACAACATCAGGAGAAATAGAAACGGTTTTTACCTTTTCCAAGAATATGTTGTCCATTTCTTCCCCAATTATCTCGATTAAACTGTCAAGACCTTCAAATTTTATGTCTTCGGGTTTTATTTTGGCAACTTCGTTTACAATGTTGACATCGTGTGGCGCGACAATTTGCGACCCATCGTCCCAGTATGCTTTGTAACCGTTATATTCTTTCGGGTTGTGCGATGCGGTAAGGATAATCCCGCTTTGGCAACCAAGCTCGCGGATGGCAAACGAAAGCTCCGGAGTTGGCCGCAGGTCGTCAAAAAGATAAACCTTGATCCCATTGGCGGCAAATATTTTCGCGCTGCTCTCTGCAAACAATCGGCTGTTGTTGCGGCAATCGTGCCCAATTGCGACTTTTATTTCATCGAGATCGGCAAAATTTTGTTTCAAATAATTGCTCAACCCCTGAGTGGCTGCCCCAACGGTATATATGTTCATGCGGTTGGTGCCTGCCCCCATAATACCGCGAAGCCCGCCTGTGCCAAATTCAAGGCTCCGGTAAAACGAGTCGATCAACTCTGTTGGGTCGCTATTGTCAAGCAAGCGTTGGACTTCTTTTCTTGTATTTTCGTCGTATGTGCCGGAAAGCCATTGCTGTGCTTTCTTTCTGACATTTTGTAATTCTTGGTTTTCCATAGTTTTAATTACTTGTTTAATTTTTCCAGACAAATTTTCAAACTATCCTTCCAGTAAGGAACATCTATCCCGAAGGTGCTTTTTATCTTCGCTTTATTTAGGACGCTATAGTTTGGGCGTTTTGTCGGGGTAGGGAACTCTTCGGAAAGGACAGGTGCGACATTGCAGGAGATACCAGATATTTCAAAAATAGATTTTGCAAAATCATACCAGCTGGCGACCCCTTCGTTCGAGAAATGATAAATGCCGGGCACAAACTTCTCCCCGCCTGTTTCTGTCGCCTCAACAATTTTCAATATTGCCTTTGCCAAATCTGCGGCATAAGTTGGCGTGCCGATTTGGTCGAACACTACATTTAACGAATCGCGCTCTTTCCCCAAGCGCAACATAGTTTTGACAAAGTTGTTCCCGAAAGATGAATATAGCCACGAAGTGCGGATTATAACCGACTCGGGGTTTTGGGCAGCACATTTTTTTTCACCTTCCAGCTTTGTTTTGCCGTAAACACCAGTTGGGTTTACCCGATCGTCTTCTGTCAAGGGAAGGAATGCGTCTCCCGAAAATACATAATCTGTTGATACATGGATGAGTTTTGCCGATGTTTTTTTTGCGGCGGCGGCCAATATGCCCGGTGCTGTGGCATTTATTCTTGCAGCAGTTTCCCCGTCGCTTTCCGCTTTGTCAACCGCCGTATATGCAGCGCAATTAATCACAAAATCGGGCTTTGTCTCCTGAAATAGGTTTTCAACGGCATTTTCGTCCGTAATGTCCAATGTGTCAACATCGGTAAAAATAAATCCCCATCCGGGATGCATGGCAGACAATACTTTGATTTCGTTCCCTAATTGCCCGTATGCGCCTGTAACAATAATTTTCATTCGTTTAAAATGTAAAGTTCATTTCGGCATCGTCGAAAAACGGTGCTTCGTTGTCTTTTCCCGAAACAATTTGTTGAGCCTGCCCGATTTTCCAGTCAATGTCCAGTTTCGGGTCGTTCATGTTTATTGCCCGTTCTGATTCTTTGTTGTAACAGTTGTCGCATTTATACGAAAAAATAGCTGTTTCGCTCAACACGGAGAAACCATGTGCAAACCCGCGAGGGATTAAGAACTGTTTTTTGTTAACATCGTTCAGTTCCACGCCAAACCACTGCCCAAAAGTTGGGGAGCCTTTACGCAAATCCACCGCCACATCGAAAACGCTGCCTTGGATGGCACGCACCAGTTTCGACTGTGCGTAAGGAGCCAACTGGTAGTGAAGCCCCCTAACTACTCCATAAGATGATTTTGACTCGTTGTCTTGTATAAAATCATTGGTTATTTTATTGTTAAAATACCTTTCCTTTTGGTAAATCTCAAAAAAATACCCCCTGTCGTCTTCGAAAACATCGGGCTCTACAATCAACAGCCCCGGTATATGAGTTTCTGTAACTTTCATTTTTTATTAAAAAGAAAAAATTTGTTTTTCGGCCAAACTCAGCAAATACTGGCCATATTGGTTTTTCTTGAGCGGCTGGGCAAGTTCAATCAACTGTTCCTTGCCTATAAACCCTTTTTTATATGCAATTTCTTCTATGCACGAAACTTTCAGCCCTTGGCGTTGCTCAATGGTCGCTATGTAATTAGATGCTTGCAACAAACTGTCGTGCGTACCGGTGTCGAGCCATGCAAAGCCGCGTCCGAGCAGTTTGACGTTCAGCCTGTTTTCTTCGAGGTACAACCTGTTCAAATCTGTGATTTCAAGTTCGCCCCGTTTCGACGGCTTCAGGTTTTTTGCTTTTTCAACAACATCGTTCGAGTAAAAATAAAGCCCTGTTACCGCATAATTCGATTTTGGTTTTTCGGGTTTTTCTTCAATACTTATTACTTTACCTGTTTCGTCGAACTCCACCACGCCGTACCTTTCCGGATCGTTGACGTAATAGCCGAAAACATAGGCACCGTCTTCGAGCGAAGCCGCATCTTCCAATACCGCCCTAAAATTGTAGCCGTAAAATATGTTGTCTCCCAATATCATGCAAACGCTGTCGTTGCCAATGAACTCCTCTCCTAAGGTGAAAGCCTGAGCCAGCCCGTCGGGCGAAGGTTGTATTTTGTATGATATTTCCAGGCCCAGCTGCTCGCCGTTGCCCAACAATTTTTCGTACAAGCCAATGTCGGTCGGGGTCGATATTATAAGTATTTCCCTAATCCCTGCCAGCATTAGTACCGAAAGGGGGTAATAAATCATCGGTTTGTCGTAAACAGGGATTATCTGTTTCGAGATTGAACGTGTTATGGGATAGAGCCTTGTCCCTGACCCTCCCGCTAAAATAATACCTTTCATGTTATTTTTTTTGGTTTGGCAAACGTATTTTACCTCGATTATTTATATTTAAAATAAATTATTATACTTTCGCTTTTTTTTAGGATTCAAAAATAATAAAAGTAGTTAAGCAGGCAACAACGGTATTTTAACAAAACCTCAATTTTTCCAAATACAAACATTGAAAAAATTGAGTTTTGGACATCAATTAGACTTTTAAAAATTTTGAAGATATTGGTTTGGTTTGTACATTTGCACGCTCGCGCGCGTGTTTCTTAGTAAAAAATAATATAATGTCTAACTTATTAATTTAAATAGAATTGCATGACAGAAAAGAAAAATGAGAATCTTGAAATGGAAGGGGAGAAACAAGAAACCCCGGTTCCTGTACAAGAAGAAAAGAAAATTTCGGAAGAAATAAAAGATGCAACCCCTGAAGAAAAAGAAGAGAAGGTGGTTGCCGGAGAGGTAGTTGAAGAAGAAACAGAAGAGCAGGCCAGCGGTGTGACAGAAGAAGTTGCCGGGGCAAAAACAGAAGAAACAGAAGCAGAAAAAACGAGTGCCGAACCTGAAGAATTTGACTGGGACAGCCTTGAAAGCGGTCTTGATGCTTATTCGGAGAAGGAAAGGGACGATCTGGAAAATCTTTACAACAACACTTTAAACACGGTAACCGAAAAAGAAGTTTTGGAGGGGACTGTTATTTCGTTGAACAAACGCGAAGTAGTTGTTGACATAGGCTACAAATCGGACGGGATAGTCAGTTTGAACGAGTTCCGTTATAACCCCGAGTTGAAAGTAGGCGACAAAGTAGATGTTTACATCGAAAGCCTTGAGGACAAAAAGGGGCAGATGATCCTGTCGCACAAAAAAGCACGTGCGACCCGTTCTTGGGAACGTGTGAACGAGGCTCTTGAGAAAGACGAGATCATCAAAGGTTACATCAAATGCCGTACTAAAGGCGGTATGATTGTAGATGTATTTGGCATTGAAGCATTCTTGCCAGGGTCGCAAATAGATGTTAAGCCTATCCGCGATTACGATGTATTTGTAGGCAAGACCATGGAGTTCAAAGTGGTCAAGATCAACCACGAATACCGTAACGTTGTTGTTTCGCACAAAGCACTTATCGAAGCAGAACTGGAACAACAGAAGAAAGAAATTATTGCCAAACTCGAAAAAGGACAGGTACTGGAAGGGACCGTTAAGAACATCACATCATACGGTGTGTTTATGGATCTTGGAGGTGTTGACGGGCTTATCCATATCACCGACCTTTCGTGGGGACGTATTTCCCATCCGAGCGAAATAGTTGAATTGGATCAGAAACTAAATGTCGTTATCCTTGATTTTGATGACGACAAAAAACGCATAGCACTTGGGTTGAAGCAATTGACCCCGCACCCATGGGACAAACTGGATGAAAACCTTAAAGTTGGCGACACTGTTAAAGGCAAAGTTGTTGTTATGGCCGACTATGGTGCATTTGTTGAGATCGCCCCAGGAGTTGAAGGGCTGATCCATGTTTCGGAAATGTCGTGGAGCCAGCATTTACGCAGTGCCCAAGACTTCCTGAGCGTTGGGAACGAAGTTGAGGCACAAATCCTCACGCTTGACCGAGACGAGCGCAAAATGTCACTAGGCATCAAACAACTGAAAGAGGATCCGTGGGAAAATATTGAAAAAACCTTTGGTGTAGGGAGCAAGCATAAAGCAACTGTACGCAACTTCACCAATTTTGGTGTATTTGTTGAAATAACAGAAGGTGTTGACGGCTTGATCCATATCTCAGACCTGAGCTGGACCAAGAAAATCAAACACCCGTCTGAATTTACTGCAGTTGGAGAAGAAATAGAAGTGGTTGTACTAGACATAGACAAAGACAACCGCCGGTTAAGCCTGGGGCACAAGCAATTAGAAGAAAACCCATGGGATGTGTTTGAAACTATCTTCACTTCCGACTCAATTCACGAAGGAACTGTCATTGAACTGATGGACAAAGGCGCGGTGATTGCACTTCCTTACGGTGTTGAAGGTTTCGCAACCCCACGCCATCTTGTAAAAGAAGATGGTTCTTCAGTAAAACAAGATGAAAAATTGGATTTTAAAGTAATCGAGTTCAATAAATCAGCCAAAAGGATTATTGTTTCCCACTCGCGTGTTTACGAAGATGTTAAACGGGCAGAAGAAAACGCAAAACGCAAAACTGCTGGACGGTCAAACAAGAAAGCAGTTAAATCTGTCAACGACAATATCGAGAAAACAACTTTGGGGGACATAAGCGAGTTGGCTGCGTTAAAGTCGCAGATGGAAGCTGACGAAAAGAAAAAATAAACCGTTCAGCATGAAATCTGTCGCTAAATTTTTATAAAATAATACTATGGAGTTCGAAGTTCAAAAGAATGAGGGGTATACCTTGGTAAAGGTAAATTCCGGCAAACTGGATACAAATAACGCGCCTGGACTTAAGTCCGAATTGCTCCTGATAAACAATGGGGGAGAAAAGAATATAGTCCTGGACCTTAGCAGTGTAGAGTACTGCGATTCTTCGGGGCTGAGGGCCACTTTAGTGGCCAACCGCCTTTGCGAAGATGCTATAGGCACATTTATCCTTTGCGGCCTCCAGCCTGATGTGGAAACACTGGTGAAAATATCAATGCTCCACACTGTACTGTTAATAACAGACGATGTGAAAGGAGCCGAGGAATTATTGGCTAAAAAGGAAGATTTGTAAACAGTGATGCCTTTTGAACTAACCATACTCGGAAGTAGTTCTGCATTACCAACATCTGACAGATACCCAACTGCCCAGGTACTTAACGTACTTGGGCAGTTTTTTTTAATCGACTGTGGCGAAGGGGCACAGAGCCAAATCCGCAGGCAGAAAATTGGTTTTGGGAAGATAAGGCACATTCTTATATCGCACCTGCACGGCGATCATTTTTATGGGTTGATAGGGTTGCTGTCAACGTTTAACCTGCTGGGACTAAAAAGTGACATACATATCTATTCCCCGTCAGAACTGAAAAATCTGCTACAGCCACTACTAGATCACTTAAAGGCAGGCCTACAGTATAATATTATTTTCCACCCATTAAACTTTAAAAGGCCCCAAAAAATTTATGCCGACAAAAAAGTGGAAATATTTTCTTTCCCCTTAAAACACAGCAGCCCAACATGCGGTTTTCTTTTCAAGGAAGGGCAGAAACAACCAAATATAAAAAAAGAATATATAAAGAAGTACAACATCCCAATTGCAGAAATAAAGAACATAAAAGCCGGTGCCGGGTTCCAAACCACAGAAGGCGGGATTATCCCGAACTCTGAATTAACCATCCCGCTTTCCCGGCCACGTTCGTATGCATTTTGTTCAGACACCAGGTTCTTCCCTGAAATGTCGGAAACTATCAAGGATGTTGATTTGTTGTACCACGAAGCAACCTTTACCGAAAAAATGAAAGACTTGGCAGGCAGGACAATGCATTCTACCGCAAAGGAAGCAGCACAAATTGCCAAACTCGCCAACGCGAAAAGGTTACTCCTCGGGCACTTTTCTTCCCGCTACAAAACAGTTTCTGAATTTGAAGATGAAGCAAGGGCTGTTTTTAAAAACACAGAAGCCGTTATTGAAGGGGAAACTTATAAAGTAGAGGTGTAAAACCCCTTATTGAAATTTACCAGGAAAAGTTTTTCTGAGGGGCGTGTAAACGCAGTGTACAACCAACGATAGTACTCTTTGTCGAGCATATCTTCCACAAGGTACCCGTGGTCGACAAAAACAGCTTTCCATTGGCCTCCCTGTGCCTTATGGCAGGTTAAAGCATATGAATATTTTACCTGCAAAGCGTTGAAATACGGATCCGCCTTGATTTTTTTCCACCGCTCGCGTTTGTTCCGGACATCCATGTAGTCTTCCGAAACAGCCTCGAAAAGCCTGCGGTTCCGCTCCTGCGAAAACGAAGCAGTCTCAATTGCCAATGTTTCAAGGAATATCTTACAGTCGAGTTCAACATTTTCATAATCAACAAAACGCAGGCAAACATTGGCAAAACGAAAGCCATATAATTCTTCGTAATTATAAATCTTTTCAATTTCGGCAGTATCGCCGTTTGCAATAAAACCCGAACCCATCCCTTCACAAAACCAAAAATAGTTATTCTTCACCACCATCAAAAGGTCGCCTTTTTCAATTTCATTTTCTTTGTAAAGGATTGACCCCCTTATGCCCTTGTTATACAAATTGGCACGTTTGTTTGAACGGGTAACCACAGTGGTCTCAAAAAAACCATATTTATCGTAACACGTACTTATTTTTTCGATTAAATCGCCACCGTCAATTTTTTCTATGTCGGGGAACGCTCCCAATTCGATACCCATAAACCCAAGGGGCTGCTCTCCTGACGAAATTAACCTGCGCATCTTTGTAGCGTTGAACAGAATCCCCGATCCCGATTCCTGGCGGACGACTTCGGTCATCTCAAATTCTTTTACATAAAACCCGTGGCCGCCCAATTGCACTGCATCTAAAGCAGGGCTTAAGTTTAAGCCCACCGGGGGGAGCTGTGCCGTGTCGCCAACCAAAACCAGGCGGCAGTTTTCACCTGAACACACATATTCCAGCAAGTCATCAAGCAACCTGCCGCTGCCAAAAACCGAATTATCAGTTACTTCGTTAGAAATCATTGATGCTTCATCAACAATAAAATAAGTATCTTTATGCAGGTTCTTGTCTAATACAAATTTACCCATTCCATCTGCCGATGATTTTTGCCTGTAAATTTTTTTATGTATGGTAAATGCATTTAGTCCGGTATAACCTGCCATGACTTTTGCTGCCCTCCCTGTCGGGGCTAAAAGCACCGACCTGATTTTAAGGCTCCCAAGTGTTTGCACAATGGCATTTATCATGGTCGTTTTTCCCGTCCCCGCATATCCTTTTATTAATATTATCTCATCGGGTCCCCCAGAAGCAATATACCCTGCCAAACCCTCAATTAGCCTGGTTTGACAGCCGGTTGGGGCAAACCGTAAATTTTGGGACAGTAGAGCCTGTAAATGATTTTTTATCATACACGCTAAAATAACATTCTCTTTAGGAATGTAATTTATTTTTTTTTATAAATTTGCATTCAATCGAAAATAAAACTTACTAAAATTAGAAAAATGAAAACCGTTATTCAAATTTTACTTTTCATAGTTGCTGTTGTTCTGGCTTATATGATTTACCAAAGTGTTATGCGGCCGATAGAATTCGACAATGCAAAAAAAACACGTTATGAAGCCACTGTTGAACGATTAAAAGAAATAAGGGAAGCTCAGTTGGCATATAAAGATGTTTATGGCAGGTTTACAGGTAGTTGGGATACGCTTATTGATTTTGTAATAAACGACTCGGTAAAGAATGTCCGTAAAATTGGTGAATTGACAGACAGTATGATTGACGCAGGCATTAATGAAAGGAAAGCTTTAAGGATGGGGCTTATTATTCGCGATACCATTAGGGAAAGTGTTTTAGAATCGGTTTTCAATAAAGGATTTGATGCCAACAAATTAAGGTATGTGCCAACTCCCGACACCACAGCTGAATTTCATTTAGGTTCTACAGTTATCACTACCGGTTCTGGTATAAAAGTCCCGGTTTTCCAAGCATGGGCGCACAACAACATAATCCTAAAAAGCCTTGACCGTCAATTGGTTATTAATTTAAATGATGTAGCCAGGACAAACGAGAAGTATCCGGGGTTGAAAGTTGGTTCTCTTACTGAAGCTATAAATAACGCTGGTAACTGGGAGTAAATGCAGGATATTATTTTCGACGGGTTATTTAATTCAGAAAATACAAAAGATTATATATTGTCCATCCAGGCAGGCCTGGGTGGATTTTCTTTTTCCATTGTTTCGGCAGGCAAAAAACATTTGCTCGCATGGAAAAAAACACCCCTTACAATCACCAACGAAAATTTCCTGCACCTGCGCTTTAAGGAATGGGCAGAGAATGAGGACATATTGAAAAAAGAATTTAAGAAGGTCAGGATCATATTCGACACAAAGAAAGTTATACCGGTGCCGGCAAAATATTACGAAGGGCAAGAGAAGAAAGAACTCATGGGACCGGTTTTTGAAATAGGCGATGATAGTGAAATCGAATCAGATAAAGTTGAATCGCAAGGATTATGGTTATTATATGCAATACCCAAACCCCTTAAAAAAATTTTGTCGGAACAATTTCCAAAAGCCAACATCCTGCACCCACTGAAAAATTGCCTTGAAAACCTGCCCAAAGTAACCAAAGGGAGAAGCGGGCTGATCTTATTATTCAGCTCAGATTTCTTTTACACGATCCTTTTCCAGGGACAAAGGCTTTTGTTGGCAAACAGTTTTGGCCTCACACATAAAAACGATGTTGTTTTTTATGCCCTTTCTGTCTTAAAACAATTCCAGACAGGCCCGGCAGAAACCGAGGTATTCTTTGCTGGCGATATTGGGGAAGAGGAAGGAGGAATAGGAGAATTGGTGAAATATTTCGCTTCGGCACAAACATTAAAACCCTCCAAAGAAATCAATATCGACAGCAATGTCTTTAACGGACCCGGATGTTCTCTTTACAACCTGTTAAATTCAGTTTCATGAGGATTGTCGGGGGGAAATACAAAGGCCGCATTTTTAGCCCGGGCAAAAAAATGTCTGCCAGGCCAACCACCGACATTGCCAAAGAAGGTCTGTTCAATATACTTGAAAACAGGATTGATCTCACAAACAAAACAGTCCTGGATTTATTCTCCGGCACAGGCAGCATAGGTTATGAGTTTATAAGCCGAGGAGCAGGATCGGCAACATTTGTCGAAAAAAACCCCAGTCATGCGCAGTTTATCCGAAGTGTTGTTGACAGCCTGGAAATTGAGAATGGCAGGGTTTTTAAAACCGATGTTTTTAAATTTTTGTTTAAGTATCAGGGGCAGTTCGATATTGTTTTTGCCGACCCGCCTTACGACTTGCCCCAATTCAAGGATGTGCCATCTGCCGTTTTTGAGGGAAACGTATTGAAACCAAATGGGTTGTTTGTGCTTGAACACCCAAAGGAGTATAATTTCTCAAAATACCCGGGTTTTAAGGAAATAAGGAATTACGGGAAAGTTAATTTTAGTTTTTTTGAAGCAATGGGCGAGCCCCGGTAATTTGTAATCAATATCTTTTTTCTCCTGCCCATAGCGGCTACCCGCCAAAGTCTAAGCTGAATTTTTGTTTTAATATTGCAAGATTAGGATTCTTTTTCGTCATTTCTTCAAATTTCTCTGAGTCGGTGTATATAAGTTTCCCCTTTACTGTTTTTGTGATTTTTGTAAGCAGTTGTATTCTTGAGTTCTTGAGTTCTTTCCTTAACCACGAGACCAATTCTGGTTTTATTGTGGTTATTAAATCATCCTGGATGCGGTTATCTATTTCAAGTATAAGTTTGTAGTCTTCTGTAAGTTCAGGCAGGTTCGAAAGCGATGATTTTAAACTTGGGCGGTCTTCCAGCCGAACGACAAACTGTTCCCATTTCTCTTTTAGGCAATCAATTGAAAATGGTTCTGTTTCTTCCGCCTGGTTGTAAATCTGGTGTTGTTCTTTTGCTGAAAGCTGGTCTTCCTCAAATTTCCCTTTCAACGCTTCTTTTATCGATGGGATGCCCATGTCCCTTGATTTCCTTTTGGCTATTTTTTGTGGCTTTGGGTTCTGTTTGGTTTCGGTCCTTGTTGGTGTTTGTTGCTTCGCCCTTTCTTGTTTGGGCATTTCTTTTGTTTCTGAAAAAATTGGCTCAAGTATATCTGCTTGGTCAGCTATTTTTTTTTTAATGTGATTTGTGAAATACGTATCAGCGCAAGCTCGACCAACAAGCGTTTGTTTTGGCTTGTTTTGTATTGCAGGTCGCATTCGTTGCTGATTTTCATGGCCTCAAGCAGAAAGCCGTCAGGGCAACTTTGTGCCTGTCCTTTATACCTTTCCTTGATTTCCCCGCCTACCTCAAGTAGTTGCACAGTTACGGGATCTTTGCAAACCAGCAGGTCGCGTATATGCCCGCTCAGTCCGGTTATGAAATGATGCCCGTCGAAGCCGTGGCCCAATATTTCATCGAATGTTAACAACACGTCTGTTACTTCGTTCTTCAGGAACTGGTCGGTAAGGCGAAAAAAATAGTCATAATCCAATACGTTCAGGTTTGTGATAACGTCTTGGTAGGTGATGTTTTTCCCTGAGAAACTCACTATCTGGTCGAATATGGACAATGCGTCCCTCATTGCCCCGTCTGCTTTTTGCGCTATTATGTGAAGCCCTTCTTTTTCGACCTCTATGCCTTCACTTTTTGCTACGTAGCCCAAGTGGTCAGATATGTCTTCCACTTTTATCCTGTTAAAGTCGAAAATCTGGCACCTTGACAGAATAGTAGGGATTATCTTGTGCTTTTCTGTTGTTGCAAGGATGAATATTGCGTGTTTTGGCGGTTCTTCCAATGTTTTCAAGAAAGCATTGAACGCTTGTTGCGAAAGCATATGTACCTCATCTATAATATATACGCTGTATTTCCCCATTTGCGGGGGGACACGTACTTGGTCGGTCAGGGTCCTTATGTCATCTACCGAATTGTTTGACGCGGCATCAAGCTCGTGTATGTTGAACGAACGCCCTGTATTGAAAGCTTTGCACGATTCACACTCGTTACATGCCTCGTTTTCGCTTGTTAAGTTTGTGCAGTTTATTGTTTTTGCAAAAATACGCGCGCAGGTTGTTTTGCCAACCCCCCTTGGGCCACAAAACAAATAGGCATGGGCCAATTGTTTGCTTTTTATCGCATTCTTTAATGTATTGGTTATCGATGCCTGTGCAACAACCGTATCAAATGAGTCTGGCCTGTATTTTCGTGCTGAAACAATAAAATTTTCCATAATGTCATCCTTCAATAAAAAGGTTCTTCAAAGATAATTAAATATGCATTTTTTGCAACCAAGAACAAAAGGATGTATGCCAGTAGCAACCTTGCATTTACAAAGCAGTGTGAATTTTAAGATCATTATCTTGCGTTTGTGTGACAAACAAGGATTTCTTAAATCCATTTTTTATACTTTCGATACTTGTTTTACGTACAATAATTGAAATGATGACAAAAGCCATGAAAAGAGGGTTTGCAAGCGACAATAATTCAGGAGCCCACCCAACAATATTAAGAGCTATCGGGAATGCCAATGCAGACCATGTTGTTGGCTATGGCAACGACCCTTATACAGAAAAAGCAACAGCCCTTTTTAAAGAAAATTTCGGGGAAGGGACAGAAGTATTCTTTGTTTTTAACGGGACAGGGGCAAATGTTTTGGGCTTGTCGTCAATAACCCAGAGTTTCAACTCCATAATTTGTGCAGAAACCGCGCACATAGAGGAAGATGAGTGCGGTGCGCCCGAAAAGTTTACGGGATGCAAGTTGCTGCCCGTGGAAACACCTGACGGAAAACTTACCCCAGGGCTGGTGCAGCGCCATTTGAAAGGTTTTGGGTTTCAGCACCACTCTCAGCCAAAGGTTATTTATATTTCGCAAGTAACGGAGCTTGGCACAGTTTACCGTCCTGGCGAAATTAAAGAGTTGGCAGACTTGGCACATCGAAACAACATGTACCTGTACATGGACGGGGCAAGGCTTGCCAATGCGGCAGTTGCCTTGGGCATGGATTTTAAGAGTTTTACTAAAGATTGCGGCGTGGACGTGCTTTCATTTGGCGGTACAAAAAACGGCATGATGCTAGGGGAAGCCGTGCTGTTTTTCAACCCTGAACAGGCAAAATACACAAGGTACATAAGGAAACAAAGTATGCAACTGTATTCTAAAATGCGGTTTGTGAGCGCACAGTTTATAGCATATTTGGAAAATGATTTGTGGAAAAAAACGGCAAGCCAATCAAACAAAATGGCCAAGCTTTTAGAAAAAGAGATAGCCCAAATACCCGAAATAAAAATCACGCAGGCGGTAGAATCAAACGGGATATTTGCCATTGTGCCTGAACATATAATAAAACCATTGCAGGAGCAATTTTTCTTTTATGTGTGGGACGAGGCAAAAAACGAAGTCCGATGGATGACTTCGTTTGACACCATAGAAAAAGATGTTGACGATTTTGTAGGCTTGGTCAGGGAACTTATGAATATTAAAAACACCTAACTATCTGTTGTGAGCTAAACTGCCAGGAAAAAGCATGTCCCTTTTGCTGGCAGGGCATCCATAAAATTAATATGGCCTCCGTTATCCCTGTTTCCCCAAACCTTGCCTTGCTTGTCATTAAAAAAACGGCGCAACATGTTTTAAAACATGCCCCAGGGGTAGTATAAATTTTATTTGAACATCATTGCTAAATAAAAAGTATCTTATCTCTTTTTATATGGCAGAAAAAAGCATTTACGATAATTTTGGAGTTGACGATTTTGTCGAGGACAAGAAGTTTAGGGATTGGATTTTCTCCCCAGACGAAGGAAACCGTCTTTTCTGGGAAAGGTACATTAAAGAAAACCAAAAAAAACAAGGGGCAATAAAAATCGCCAGGCAAATAACAGAAGCCGTATATTTTGAAGAGAAACCCTTGGGCAGCAAAGAGTATGGACATTCATTAGGCATACTCAAAGAAAAAATTGCAAAACGCAACAAATCCAGGAAAAAAATAAACATGCTCCCTTATTGGTGGGGGAAAATTGCGGCAATCCTTATCATACCGTTTATTGCAGCAAGCATTTACCTATATTTCAACATGCCCGAAACTGCTGGCGTGGCACAAACAACACAATACATCGCCCCCCCAGGGCAGAAAAGCAAATTGGCATTGGCCGATGGCACCAATATTTGGTTGAACTCAGGTTCAAAACTCACATATACAATGGGCAATGGCATGGGCAGGAAAGTCTACCTGGAAGGGGAGGCTTATTTCGATGTTGCTAAAAACAAAAAAGCCCCATTCTTGGTAGAGACAGGAAGATATACGGTGAAGGTGTACGGCACAAAATTCAATGTAAGGGCATTTGAAGGCCAGCCAACAAGCGAGGTAATACTTGAAGAAGGCTCGGTATCTGTTTTAGCAGGCAGCAATAAAGAAATAAAACTAAAGCCAAACCAACGGTTTTACATAAACGGTGAAAATAAATACCAAGTGGGCGACATAGAACCCGGCTATTATACATGTTGGAAAGATAACGTATTGAGGATAAACAACGAAGAGTTGCAACATTTGATAGTGAGGCTGGAACGTTGGTACGGGGTTTCGATTACCGTCAGGGATTTTGAAAAAGTAAAAAAACTAAGGTACACATTGACCATAAAAACCGAGAGCTGCAAAGAAATGCTTGAATTGATGAGGGTCGTAACGCCCTTTAGCTATTCAATAAGCGGAGAAAACATAACCATAAATTATAAACCGTGATAACTTAAATTTTATATGAACTAAAACAAAAAAGCTAACAGGGATATGAGCCAACATACCCCTGTCCGAGATTAAACAAAATTTACCGAAGTGTGAGCCGGTAAACCAAGTATTCAACCACAAAACAAAATTATGAAAAAAAGTCGAGTTTCAGCGTCATGGGGGGCGTATGCCGTCCCTTGGGGCAAAATTGTAAAAATGATGAAAATTGTAATGTTTATTATGCTTGTTGCAGCAATCCATGTTACTGCAAAAACCTATTCGCAAAACACCAAGCTTAACCTTGACATGAAAAATGTGTCGATAAAGCAGGTATTGGAAGAGATTGAGGGGCAAAGCGAATTCCGCTTTCTTTACAGCGACACAAAAATCAATGTCGAGCGGAAAGTAAATGCCAAATTTTCAAACAAACCAATAGAAGACGTGTTGCAAACAATATTGGCAGGTTCGGGCATTCAGTATAAAGTTGTGGAGCGGCAGATATTGCTGACCGGCATAAAAGAAGCCTCGCAGGCAGGGCAACAAAGAGTGGACATTAAAGGGAAAATAGTAGATTCATCGGGGCAACCGCTCCCCGGTGTGACAGTAATAGTAAAAGGCACTTCTCAAGGCACGGTAACGGATGTGGAAGGAAATTATTCGCTTTCGGGCATTGCAGGCAACTCCACATTGGTGTTCTCTTTTGTGGGGATGAAAACGCAAGAAATCCCGGTAGGTGGCAAAACTGCCATCAACGTGGCCATGGAGGAAGATGCCATAGGATTAGAAGAGGTTGTGGCAGTTGGGTATGGGACGATGAAGAAAAGTGATTTGACAGGTTCTATCACAAAAGTGAAAAGCGAAAGCCTTAACGCTTACCCTTCAACCAACGTAATGCAAGCATTGGCTGGGAAAAGCTCAGGGGTGCAGGTTATGCAAAATACGGGTGCGCCTGGAGCAACAATGAGCGTGCGCATCAGGGGAGGAAACTCTATCAAAGGTAGCAACGAACCTTTGTATGTTGTTGACGGGTTTCCCGTTAGCGGACCTGCCATGCTGAACAATTCGGACATCGAAAGCATTGAAGTACTGAAAGACGCATCGGCAACGGCTATTTACGGATCGCGCGGCGCAAACGGTGTCGTAATTATTACCACAAAACGTGGAAAAGACGGCAAAGCTTCTGTTGAGTTCGAATCGAGTTACAGCAGCCAGTCATTAATCCGTAAATTGGATTTGATGAACTCAAAAGAATATATGCAACTCTATAACATCCAGCAATATAACGACACTGGTGAAGAATATTTTTCAGAAAGCGACATCAACAATGCAGGAGAAGGTTTCGACTGGCAGGATTTCGTGTTCAATTCATCGCCCGTGCTCACAAATTCTTTGAACATTAACGGCGGCAACAAAAAAACAAAATTTGCCATATCCGGGAGTACTTATAACCAATCAGGGATTATAGAAGGGAGCGACTACAATCGTTACAGCATAAAAACAAATATCGACCATGAGTTCAGCAAATCGTTCAAGGCTATTTTGTCCAGCACCTTTACAAGGCTAGACACAGACACAAAAAACAGTGCAGGAGGAGCTCGGGGAAGTTCGCTGATTGGGGCAACACTCGGCGCGCCCCCAACCATAACACCTTATGCAGAAGATGGGGAATATACCGTTTTGTCGGCAGCTTACCCTTTTATCGCAACCGACATTATCAACCCGCTGAATTTCATAAAAGAGCAATCTGCAAACAGTAAATCAAATGTGGCTTTGATAAATGCAGCGTTGGAATTTAAACCGATAAAGCAAATTGCCATAAAAGCTTCAGGTGGTATTGAAAACAGGGATGTAAGATCGGATAGTTATACCACTACAAATTACTATAACTCAGATGGGAGCGCTTCCGTAAGCAGTAGTCAATATACCAGTTTGCTCAGTGAAAATACGGTAAGCTATACCGATTCTTTTTCAGAGAAGCATAACATCTCGGCAGTTGCCGGTTTCACTTATCAGGATTTTTTGTCAACTTCTTTGTCTGGCAGCGGTTCCGGTTTTTTGAGCGACAACTTCGAGACTTATGACCTCTCTGCAGCGGAGACTCCGGGAATCCCCGGCTCCGATTATTCAAAATCGGTTATCCTGTCGTATCTGGGCAGGGTTAATTACAACTACATGAACAGGTACTATGCAACAGTAAGTTTTAGGGCAGATGGATCTTCAAAATTCAGTAACGGCGACAAATGGGGCTACTTTCCTTCGGCTGCCTTGTCGTGGAGGCTGTCCGAAGAAAATTTCATAAAAAACATTGATGTTATTTCGAACTTGAAATTACGCACAAGCTGGGGGATGACAGGAAGCCAGGCAATTAGTGCCTATGCTACTTTAAGCGAGCTTTCGTCTGGCAAAGTCGTTTTTAGCGATGGGCTTCAGGGGACATTTGCCCCAAGTACAACATTGCCCGGAGACTTGAAATGGGAAACCACTGAGCAATTTGACTTTGGTTTTGACTTGGGGCTTTGGGACAATCGGGTAAACGTTAATGCCGATTACTATGTGAAGAACACCAGGGATTTGTTGAACTCCGTTACCTTGCCAAGCTCAATGGGTTCTACCAGCACTATCCAGAACGTTGGGGAAGTGCAGAACAAAGGGCTTGAGTTGAACGTAGGGGCAAGGGTGCTTACCGGAGCGTTCAAATGGGACATGGACGTGAACATTTCCGCAAACAGGAACAAAGTGGTGAAACTTTATAACGGGGAAGACATCCTAGGCGGATATGTAAGTGTTGTTGCAATCCAGGACAACATAAACATACTTCGCGAGGGGCAGCCTATTGGGCGTTTCTACGGCTACATGGAAGATGGCTACGACGAGGATGGCTATATTGCATATAAAGATTTGCACAAAGACGGTTCGCTTACTTCAGAAGACAAAACATATATTGGCGACCCAAACCCAGATTTTATTTATGGGCTGAACAGCAGCATGTCGTATAAAAACTTCCAGTTAGATTTGTTCATACAAGGAACTTATGGAAACGATTTGTTCAACGTAAGCGCAGTTTCATATTCGGCAGATTACGGATACGGCATGAACATGTTAAAGGATGTTTTGTACGACCATTGGTCGGAAAGCAACCCCAATGCCAAATACCCAAAAATAAGCCTTAATTCAACGGTAAACGCATCCGACCGCTTTGTGGAAGACGGATCGTACCTTAGGTTGAAGAACATACAGTTGGCATATAATTTCCCTAAAACATTGCTGAACGTCAACTGGCTTCAAGCCTTGCAAATATATGCCAGTTCCCAGAACCTGCTGACATTGACCAGCTATTCAGGCTGGGATCCGGAAGTGAACTCGATGGGCGGATCTACATCTACAACTCCGGGCGTGGACAACAAAGTTTACCCTATGTATAAGTCTTTCACATTTGGGCTACGTGTTAAATTTTAATCAGAATCTAAAAAAACAGGTAAAAATGGAAAATATAAAATTATATAAACAGATACGCTTAAATGTCATGAAGGGAACAATCCTTTTGATAATTGTTGTCATGGGCTTGTTGACATCTTGCTCCGACCTTTTGGAAGAAAATCCCAAATCAGTGTCAGATGCCAATTTTTACAATACTGCAGAAGAGGTGGAAACTGCCGTAAATGCTGCATATAGCGCCTTGGGGGTAGGCTCTACACAGGCAGAACAGATAGTGATACTCGACACCCACACGGATTGGGGCTACGGAAGGGGCAGCCGTGCCAATTATAACGACTTTGCCGGGTTTAATTCTGCAAACATCAATAATGCGGGCAAGCGCTGGACGGTCTTTTACAGGACTATCCAACTTGCGAACATAGTTATAGATGAAGCTCCTAATGGTTCTTCTATCAGTCAGGATGACATCGATGAGTATTTGGCAGAGGCTCGTTTTCTCCGTGCTTTGTCTTACTTCGATTTGGTTCGTAATTGGGGCGGTGTACCGCTGAGGACGGAAGAAAACATGGAAGATCGCGATCTTGCCAAGAGCAGTGCAGATGACGTTTATGATTTTATAATAGAAGATGCGCTTTATGCAGAAGAATATCTTCCCGACAGCCAAGAAGATATTGGCCGCGCCACCAAATTTGCCGCAAAAATGTTGTTGGCAGATGTTTATTTGACATTAGGGGAATATGAAAAAGCACAAGCGGAAGCATTGGACGTAATTGAGTCGGACCTTTATTCGTTGGTTCCTGCCACCTCCACAAGCGACATGCGCACCAATCTTTTTGGCCCGGACATAACGACAAGTACCGAAGAAATATTTTACTTTAAGTATATGCGCCAAGAAGATTATGGGAACTGGATATTATGGGTGCTGAACCATACCGATTCCGGTTATTTTAATTACGGAGGTGCTTATGCCCATTATAGTAGGCTCGACAATCCATTTATCATGAATTGGGACGATGCAGACCTGCGCAAAGGATTTTGGGACAACATTGATTTTGGGTTGGGCGACCAAACCCTTGTTTGCAATAAATATTCAGACACGGAAGCTGTAGTAAAAGGCCTTGGGGCAGGGAACGACCTCCCTGTTTACAGATATGCCGAAGCCCTGTTGTTTTATGCCGAAGCTTCTTGTTTGGCAGCTAACGGCCCAACAGAAAAAGGGGTTGAATACCTAAACCAAGTACACCGCCGCGCTTATGGGCTAGACGCAGAAACTGCTTCTCCTATTGATTTCAATATTGCTGATTATGACACCGAATCTTTTCAGGACTTGGTGCTACAAGAAAGAGCCTACGAATTTATCTTTGAAGGCAAACGCTGGTACGACTTGAAAAGAACGGGCAAAGCCGCAGAGGTAGTACTCGAAGCAAAAGGGATTACAGTTAAGGAGATAGCCTACCTTTGGCCAATTCCTGATTCAGAATTAGATTACAACCAGGAACTTGATGCTTCAACCGATCAAAATCCGGGATATTAACATAAAAAAGGAGGGGCGTAAATCATTTATATGCTAGGATGTTTCTGTGTCCCTCCCTTTATTACTAAATTGCCAACTAAAAACAACCATGACAAAAATAGCTCGGCGCACATTGCTGAAAACTTTAAGTGGATTTTCCGTGGGAAGTGCATTGTCCTTCTTGGGGTGTACTTCAACTTCCAATTCAAAAATTAAAACTATAAATACCGACATCCTCGTTGTTGGCGGCGGCACTGCCGGGGTTATTGCCGCCATTCAGGCTGCACGTGCGGGGTGTTCGGTAATATTGGTGGAAAACGGTAGCCAGCTGGGCGGCACGACAACCACGGGGGGCGTTGCTTTCCCCGGACTGTTCCATGCTTGGGGCAAACAAGTTATTGGCGGCATTGGCTGGGAACTGGTGATAGAAACCGTTGAAATGGGCGATGGCGAATTGCCCGATTTTTCGATACCGACCGGGCGGTGGCACTGGAAACACCAAATACACATAAACCCTTATGTATATACTATGCTGGCAGAAGAGAAATGTTTGCAGTCAGGTGTGCAGATACGTTATTACGAAACCCCGGTAAACGTCAACTTCAATGGCAAAAACTGGGAAGTTGAAACCATGGGCAAAGGTTGCCAAGCAAAAATTATTTGCAAACAGTTGATTGACTGTAGCGGGAACGCAATGCTGGCAAGCCTTGCCGGATTTAATGTTTTAAGGGAAAACGAAACCCAGCCCGGCACCCTTATGTTTAAGTTGGATGGTTACGACATGGACAACATCGATGTTGATTTGGTTAAAGCAGAGTATCTGAAAGCTATAGAAAAGGGCGAGCTAGACAAATACGAATTCCGCAACAACATAGTTTCGTTGTTGAACACGGGCGGCAACAACATACAGCACATTGCCGGAGCCGATTCCACAACTTCGGAGACACATACCGTGGCAAATATAAAAGGAAGGTCTTCGCTGATTAAGCATTTGCGCTTTCTCCGCTCCTTGCCGGGCTGCGAGAATATCCATGTCGCATCGATGCAAACAGAAACCGCCGTCCGGGAAACGTACCGTATTGATGGCGTTTATAAAATCACCCGTGACGATTACATCAGCGGTAAAGTATTTGACGACTCGCTTTGCTATTCTTTTTACCCGATTGATTTGCATGACAAAAACGGGGTGAAGCCAAAGCACCTACAAGAAGGCACCGTGCCTACCATCCCGCTAAGGGCTTTGATCCCCAAAAACAGCAACAACTTTTTGGTAGCAGGGCGTTGCGTTAGCAGCGACAGGCTTGCAAATTCTGCACTTAGGGTACAGGCTTCGTGCATGGCAATGGGGCAAGCGGCAGGGGCAGCGGCAGCCCTGTCTGCAAAAAACAATGGCACGCCAAGCCAAGCTCATGTTGATGAAATAAAAGCTTTAATTGGAAAATACGGAGGAATTGTGCCTGTTTGATGGATTCGATGCTTAATATCTGCTGAAATTTACATGGACTGTCTATTTTTTAATATTTTTCCCCTTATGTAATTGACATTATACAACGGAAAAAGGAGGATTATGTTTGGGAAGCTTGAATCGCTTTAGCATAGTACAAAAATCAACAAACTGGATTATATGAATAAAACAACTCAACCCATGAAACCATATTTGCTTAAAATTTATTACCTGTCGCTTGTCTTTCTATTTGGCATAACCGCATGTTCCGAAAGCAAAAAAGAGCCAAAACCCAACATCATCCTTTTCCTAGTTGACGACATGGGGTGGCAGGACACGTCTGTCCCTTTCTGGACAAAAAAAAACGCCGCAAAACGATAAGTTCCACACCCCGAATATAGATCGTTTGGCAGCATCGGGGATGAAATTTACACAGGCATATGCCTACTCGGTATGCTCGCCAACGCGTTGCAGCATAATGAGCGGGATGAACGCAGCCCGGCACGGGGTAACCAACTGGACCCTTCACCAAGACAAACCGACTGACAGGGAGGATGAAACATTGGGATTCCCCAAATGGAACGTGAACGGCATACAACCTGTTGGCAATATAGGGCAAAGCACCGAAGTAACCACACTCCCATCAATCCTCCAAAACCATGGCT
>CAXXRZ010000006.1:0-1212500 GCA_963668205.2 uncultured Draconibacterium sp.
TGGGAAATATCAAACTTTATATACAACAGGGATCCGGAACAAAACACAGGGAACTTTCTAGACCCCTTTGAGAACGAGTCAGGGCCTAACCATATTTCCTATCCATCTCAACGGACATTCAGCATTGGGCTAAACCTGACATTTTAAAAACCAAAAACAAATTACGATGAAGTATATAATAACATTTCTTACAGCAGCATTCATCTTTTTTGCATGTAATGACTCTTTTATGGAAGTAGTAACACCCGATGAAGTGTCAACCGGGAGCTACTGGACCAGCGAAAACGATTTGACCACATGGATCAATACTTTCTATGAACTGGCAACAAGCCCCTACAGCCATTATACCCCGACCAAAGGCAGTAACTGGTCGAACATCCTATACGGGAAAGCTGTCAACAGGGCTTTTAACTCAAAATCGTGGGTAGTAAATTACCGCGATGTATGGGGTGGCGATTTCGCCACAATGAACACCTCTATGGCACAGCACAACCTTGTGCGCAACGGGCTTAACTATGCACCGACAAGCACATGGGACGTACAACAGTCAGGTGGCTGGTGGTGGCTGTTGATCCGCCCCATAAATCTTTTCATTGCAAACTACCAAAAAGCAGATTTAGATTCGGAACTATTAGAAGAATATGGAGGCCAGGCATATATGTGGCGTGCTTGGTTTTTTTATGACAAAGTAATGATGTATGGCGATGTGCCATTGGTTACCGAGGAATTAAGTGTCTCGGACACCTCAATCTTATATGGGCCGCGCGATGCCCGCAAAGTTGTAATGGCACAGGTACTTAGCGACATAAATTACGCATGTGAAAACATGCCCGACACATACGACAACGGAGAACCGGGATATATGGACAAGTGGTCGGCATATGCATTAAAATCAAGGATATGCCTTTGGGAAGGCACTTGGCAAAAATATCACGCGGGCAACGACGATGCCGAAGCATGGTTGCGCGAAGCTGCCGATGCTGCCGAATACCTTATAAAGAACGGAGGGTTCTCCCTATACAACACAGGGAAACCAGAAACAGACTACCGCTATCCTTACTGGCAGGAAGATTTGTCCGACAACCCTGAAATAATATATTGGAAGAGGCACGTAGCAGGGGTAAACACAACCGGGTTCCACAACTATTTCCACCAGCTACATGGCGGGGTAACGCGTGCGGTTGTCGATGATTATTTATGCACCAACGGGCTGCCCATCAACCAGACAGATTTATATATGGGAGACGATTCCATAGAGGCTGTATTTATGAACCGGGACCCGCGCCTAAGACAAACGGTTTTGCACCCCGACGATGCAGGCCCGGATGCTAAAAATGTAAAATACTTCTCAACAAGCACCACACCCTTCCCCCAATTTTCAAACCAAACAGGTGCTGGGGACTGGAAAACCTATACCGGTTATTATTGCATCAAATTTTATAACGATGAAGCAAAACAATTAAGTTATAAAAGCGATCCCACGGCATCGATAATATTCAAATACAACGAAGTGCTGTTAAATTATGCCGAGGCAAAAGCCGAATTGGGGGAAATGACACAGAACGACTTAGATATTTCGATTAACCTGCTCAGGGACAGGGCAGGCATGCCCAACATGAACATCAACAATATAGTAGACGACCCTCGCCACGACGACATGGGCGTGTCGGATTTACTTGTAGAAATAAGGCGCGAACGAAGGGTCGAACTCATGGGCGAAGGCTTTAGGTATGAAGACGTAAGGCGTTGGAAAACATGGGTCACCGAAAGCGAAAAGGCTGAATTCAACCAGGGGATGCGTTGGGACGATGTGGCTGCAGCACGCTACCCAAATGCCAGCATCAAAACATCAACCGATCCGGAAACAGGGAAAACCTATATAGATGTTTACTCTGGCACTGATTATGAAACACAACTGGAAGAAAAACACTACTTGTGGCCGCTCCCCGTATATATTCTGTCAGACAACCCGCAGCTACAACAAACTACAGGTTGGGAGTAATAAAATATTGAATTTAATTTTTGCAGTTTAGATAGGTGTTTGAATGGGAAAAAGGGAAGGATAAAGGCCCCAGCATAAAAACTTATTAAATTGTCGGGGTTTTTATCCTGCCTTAAATGCTCATTAAATTGTTTGCCACAGAGGACACTGAATCCTTGACAGAGAACCATGAAAAAAATGCCTGACAAAAACAATGTAGGGGCATTATATTAAGCAAAGTGGCACAAAGCAGCTTATAAGCTACCCAAAAAACAATAACTGAAACCTATCAGTTAAAAATAAACAGCAACAACTCGTTGATTTCTCATATACAACTAGTAATCAGCAGACTATGTATTTGTATAGTACGCAACATTTTGTCTTATATCTCAAGTTTAAAAATTTAGCGATCTGTTATAATAAATAATAAAATGAAAAAAATTGCACCTGTTCTTGTTGTTTTTTTGTTCTCGTTTTTTTGCTGTAGAGGCAACGCTTGCATAGTATGCGGGCACAACAAAAAAATGACAAGTCAGGACAAGTCCATGTTCGAGCAAAAACTTGACAGCTCATTATCCTATATCGAAGGTGTTTCTGGTAAAGAAGGGATAAAAAGGTGTGTTGTATTAAAAAACGGGAAGTGTGTTTTTGCCGGTGACGAAAGTGAAACAGTCCAGAAAATATGGTCATGCACAAAATCTTTTACCAGTACTGTTTTGGGCCTTCTTATAGCCGAAGAAAAATGTTCTCTTGATGATAAAGTCTGTAACTATCTGCCAGAATTAAAGGAGTGTTACCCCGAAATTACATTCCGGCATTTAGTTACCATGACTTCCGGCTACCGGGCAACAGGCGATGAGCCGAGGGGCAACTACAGCCACGGTCCCAGCTACACCCCTTGCCGGCCATCTCCTGCCCCACTGTTTGCTCCGGGAAATGATTTTATGTATTGGGATTCGGCAATGAACTTGCTTGCCCTGGCATTGACAAAAGTGGCAAAAGAATCCATTGAAAATATTTTTCTGGAAAAAATAGCAGCCCCTATTGGCATATGCGGCAAGAAATGGAAGTGGGAAAATTGGACTGTTTCAGATGGGATAAAGATAAACGGAGGGGCAGGAAATAACAACTGGGGAATATCAATCTCCGCAAAGGAATTTGCCAAGTTTGGGCAGTTGATGTTGCAAAAAGGCAACTGGGACGGCAAACAAATATTACCGGCCGAATGGATAAAAGAAGCTACCTCGCCTCAGGTGAAAAATATAATTCCCGAAAACGACACGCCTTACGGCTTCTGCTGGTGGACTGACGCTTGTTTGCAAGATGCGCCCCGAAGAACATTCATGTCCAAAGGTTTTAACAACAACAAATGCATTGTTATCCCGAAATGGGATATGGTAATTGTAAGGTTAGGCCTGGACGGTAATATTGAAGATAAAGAATGGAATCACTTTTTTGAGATAATGGGAAGTGCTTTCTAATTGTAAATGATAATTATAAAACATTGAATAATGTCGATAAATAAAAAAACATTGAGCCTTACAAGAATTATTTTTTCTTGTTTTATTGTACTTGCCATTTTTTCATGTAATTCTGAACCCACACAGGAATTGCCCAATATATTGTGGCTTACCAGCGAAGACAACAGCCCTTTTCTAGGTTGCTATGGAGATACATTTGCAACAACCCCCAATCTCGACAAATTGGCAACAGAAGGTTTTTTATACACACATGCATATGCAAATGCCCCGGTTTGTGCACCTGCAAGGAACACTATAATAACAGGGGTTTATGCTTGTTCAAATGGGAACCAGCACATGAGGAGCTACTATGACAAATCGGAGGAGGTAAAAACCTATCCCGAGTTTTTAAAAGAATTAGGATACTATTGCACAAACAATTACAAAACCGATTATAATACCACGTCAATAGACAAAAACAAAATATGGGATCAATGCGACAAAGATGCCCATTACAAAAACAGGAAACCGGGGCAACCATTCTTTGCTATTTTTAATTCAAAAATAACACACGAGAGTTCTATACATACTTCGATCCCGACTTCAGAGTTGAGGCACGATCCCAAAAAAGTGCCGATGCCCCCATACCATCCACGCACAGAAGAGATGGAACACGATTGGGCACAGTACTACGACAAGGTTGAGGATTTGGACACGTGGATTGGGGAGAAGCTACAAGAACTGGAAGATGAGGGGCTTGCCGATAACACAATCGTATTTTATTATGCAGACCACGGGGGCATATTGGGGCGAAGCAAGCGTTTTGTTTATGAATCAGGCACGCACGTCCCTTTTATAATACGCATTCCTGAAAAATACAAACACCTTTACCCGGCAAGCAAACCTGGCGAAAAGGTTGGCCGTTTGGTTAGTTTTGTCGATTTGGTCCCTACTTTGTTAAGTATCCTGGGGGTAGAGATCCCGGGCTTCATGCAGGGGAAAGCCTTTCTTGGAAAACAGAAGACAGAAGACCCAGAGTATGCCTATATGTTCAAGGGAAGGATGGACGAACGTTATGACATGTCGCGTGCCGTACGGGATAAAAAATACAGGTATGTCAGAAATTATATGCCTTACCGTATTTATGGGCAACACCTGCGCTACCTTTGGTTGGCACCTTCTATGCCTTCGTGGGAACAAGCATACCTAGACGGCAAGTGCAATGAGACACAGAGTATTTTTTGGAATACCAAACCGGCAGAAGAACTTTACGATACTGAAAACGACCCATGGGAAGTTAACAACTTGGCAGGAAACCCTGATTATGAGGATGTCCTGGAAAGGATGAGGGCCGAGAACGAAGATTGGATGTTACGCATTTACGACACGGGGTTCATCCCAGAGTCCGACCGTTCTGTAAGGGCGGGGGAAATGGCTATTTATGACTACATGCGCTCAGGCAATGTGCCATTGAAAGAGATTATTGAAGCGGCTGATTGTGCCAGTTTGAATAATACAGGAAGGCCAGAACAGTTTGTTGAACTCTTGAAAAACGAAGATAGCGCTATTCGCTACTGGGGGGCTACAGGTTTGTTGATAATGGGCGAAAAAGCAAGGCCTGCTATCCCATACCTTGAAAAAGCAACGGCTGGACCATATCCAAATGTGGCTATTGTGGCTGCCGAAACCTTGTATAAGCTGGGCAAAAAAGAAACAGCAATTAAAACCTTGCTGAGGATATTGGGATCTTCAGACGCAATGGCCCGTTGCCATGCCCTGAACGTAATAGATTGTAACGACATCGAAGATTCAAGGTTGAAGGGAAAGGTTTCCGAAATGGTTGTTGGGTTCAACATTAAAACAACCCGTCAACAAGATATCCGTTCAGCATTTTGGCTAATGAAAAAATGGGGCATTACAGTTGCTCCCGAAAAAAAAAAGCTCTATAAAACAAAAGTTTCAATAGAAGGTGAAAAGTTTTATATCAACGGGAAACCAACTTTCAACGGGCGCAAATGGCAGGGCAACCTGGTTGAAGGGCTATTGCCAAATTCGCGCATGGTGCAAGGCATATTTGATGACTATAACCCGCTTACTGCCGAAAAATGGAAATACCCCGACACAAAAAAATGGGACGCAAACAGAAATACAGACGAGTTTGTGGGGGCAATGGCTTCATGGTACTACAGAGGGTTAAGGGCTTTCACCCTTAACATGCAAGGAGGAAGCCCCATGGGATATGGCAACAAAGAGTGGAAAAACCCTGGGTTTAACCCCGATGGCAGCTTAATATCAGAGTACATGGGACGGCTTGAAAAAATCCTTGACAAAGCTGACAAATTGGGGATGGTTGTCATCCTAGGCTATTTCTATTTTGGACAGGATCAGTTCCTTGAAGATGAAAAAGCCGTTGTAAATGCAACCCAAAATATGACAAATTGGATTCTGGACAAAGGTTATGAAAATGTTTTAGTTGAAGTCGCCAACGAAGCAAACCTGCACAAAAAATATGACCATGAAATTATTTCGGTGGAACGGATACACGAATTGATCGAAATGGTTAAAAACATCAATAAAGACGGCAGGCGGTTGTTGGCAAGTACAAGCTTTGGTGGGAAATATATCCCCACCGAAGCTTCTGTGGGGGCATCGGATTTCGTGTTGTTGCATGGTAATGACGTAGATTCCCCCGCAATGATCACCAGCATGGTAGATTCGGTGAGGAAACTAAAAACCTACCGCCCCATGCCAATTGTTTTCAACGAAGACGACCACTATGGCTTCGACCTCCCCGAAAATAATTTCGTTGCAGCAACAAAAGCCTATGCTTCGTGGGGATTTTTTGATTTCAGGCAGGAAGGCGAACCTTTTGAAAATGGTTTTCAGAGCGTGCCTGTAAGTTGGGAAATTGATTCGGAACGCAAAAAAGATTTTTTCAAAAAAGTAGAAGACATATTTATCTATTAGGTAAAAAAAATTGGACAGGCTCATTGTCCGTTCAACAAAGAAGCAAAAAAGGTGAAGGATTATTTACACATAAAAATTTGGGCATTGATATTTTGTGCATTGCCAACTCTTAATGCCCCTGCACAAGAGAAACCGGAAATAATTGTTTTGACCGATATTGGAGGCGACACGGACGACCAGCAAAGCATGGTGAGGTTGCTGCTCTATTCTGATGTGCTAAACATTAAGGCAATATGCGTAACAAGCCGCATGAACCATGGGCAGGACATTAAACCAAATCTTGTATATGAACAAATTGACGCTTACCGGCAAGTATATCCCAAGCTAAAACTTCATTCCCACGGATACCCGGAGCCAGGCTATCTCGCATCTGTCGTGAGGAAAGGGCAAGGCAACCAGTATGACTTTGGGCGAGGTTTCGACACAGAAGCATCGGATGCGATTATAAAAATAATAGACGAGGCAAAAGGAGTGGTACACATTGCAATATGGGGAGGACAACGTGAATTGGCACAGGCACTTTGGAAGGTAAGCGAAACACGTGGCAAAGATGAGCAGGACTGTTTCCTGAAAAAAATACAAGTCCATGCAATAGCCGATCAGGACAAACACCGCGACTGGATATTGAATAATTACGGAAAACTCAAATACATAGCCAATGCTTTTGTCTCTCCCGGTACTTGGGGGATACGGGAAATATCGTCTTGCCGGGGTATGTACATGACGGGCAATACAATTATGCAGGATACCTCTTGGATAAAAACCTGTGTTTACGGTAACGGAGCTTTAAGCGAATGCTATCCCTTGAACGGCCACGGCACTAATGGCATGAAAGAAGGCGACACCCCCTCTTTTCTCGGGCTGGTACCAAACGGCTTGAATGTCCCGGGAAACCCCGATTGGGGCGGGTGGGGCGGACGGTTCCGCCACCTAAAAAAACAACTTTACATAGATGCCCCTGATTTTTTGGACGGGACGCTTAACGAAAGGCATTCGGTGGCACGATGGCGGAACGCTTTCCAAAATGATTTCATGGCACGCCTAAAGTGGTGTGTCCTGCCATACGAAAAATCGAACCATGCACCGGAAGTTATTGTCAATGATTCATCAGGGCATAACCCTTTGTCGATAAGTGTGCAAGCCGGGGACAAAATAACATTTGACGCATCCTCAAGTAGCGACCCTGACGGAAATGATTTAAGTTACAATTGTTTTTTCTACAATGAAATTTGTAATGCAGAAGGAGCTACAATTAACTTATCTGACGACAAGGCGAAATGTGAAGTTTGTATCCCCCGTCAATTAAGAGGACGTACACTTCACCTGATACTGGAAGTTTTAGACAATGGGACACCTTCGTTAACATCATATAAAAGGATTATTATTAATGTATTATGAATTTTTTTTGAATTTAAACTAAATAAAGATGAAAAAACTAATCATAAACTTACCGTTAGGTTTTAAAATAAACAAAAGGTTAATCTCAGTGAAAGCACTTGTATTGTTAGTCCTGACATTAATTGTCGTTTCCATAAGTAAAATAACTTATGGTACTGTGTACCATGTTTCCTCCCTGACCGAAGCAAATTCTGTAGGAGAGCCGGGCGATACGATTATGTTGGCCGCTGGCACCTATGATACTGATTCCGGATATTATTTATGGCCAAAAACATCAGGAGAGGAAGGTAAATATATAACATATATGCCCGAAGATGGAACTGTCACCATAACCGGGACACAGTATGGGATCAACCTTAACGCGAGGCACTATATCCACATTAAAGGTTTACATATAGTCAATACTGTTGGTAGCTGGATTCAAATGAACAACTCAGATCCCAGTCATATAATTATAGAAGATTGTTATATGGAGGGGAATGCCGCTTGGGCTGGGATTAACATGAAAGGGGCAAGCTATGTCAAGGTACTCAACAACACCATGATATCAACTTGTTCCTGTACCAGTTATTGCCTTGGATCTTCCAGTGGCGGGCCTCATGATATTTTAAGCATTATCAACAGTCACCACAACTTAATCGAAGGCAATAAAATGTACAATGGCATCCATGACAATGTGGACATGCAGGACACATCGGACGGTTCAACAGGATATAACATTATCAGGAACAATTTTTTCTATAATAAATGGCATGCAAATATTGATGTCTGGGGAATTGAATATTTATTAGTAGAGAACAATACTATTTATGATGCAGGAGAGGAACACCTTACTAATTATTGTTCGCGATCAGACCGTGATCCTTTGGCAGCCAGGGAACAGCACAAAGGGATACACATTAACGGCCAGTATGCTATTGTAAGAGATAACGTCTCAATTAACAATGGGCGTGGTTATGCATTGGTTTCGGCAAGCAGCGACACACAATATAAGTGGAAGAACGATGCCGTGGAAAACTATATCTATGGTAATACTTTTTACAAAAACCAAGATGGGCTTTACCATAATTCAACAGACCCGTCAGTAGACAATGTTGTGAAAAACAATATTTTTTGTGATGAAGAGAGGTACGAGATATTTGTCTATGACGGTACGGGCACCCCGTCTACCAATCATTTCATCAACAATAATATAAAAGGGGCAAGCTCTTCTTATTCGTCCATGGACACAAGGACAGATAATGTCTCTGTGAACCCGGGTTTCGTTGATGCTGACAACCGTGATTTAAGGCTTGCCACCGAATCGCCAATGATTGACGCTGGTGCATGGCTGACGTTTACTGCCAATAGCGGGACCAACAGCACATCGATGCAAGTAGAAGATGCTAGGTACTTTATGGACGGATGGGGGTTGATCGGCGGGGATTCAATTCAAGTTGAAGGACAAACGCTACAGGTTTGCATCGACAGTGTCGATTATGACAACAATACTCTTATACTTTCATCTGGACTAAGTTGGGAAGAAGGCAAAGGGGTGAGCCGGCCCTATAAAGGAGAAAAACCAGATATTGGGGCATATGAAGGAGAAGGTGTAGTACTTGCCGATTTTTTAAATTATGAAATTGAAGAAAGCCTTGATATAGAAATATATCCTAATCCGGTCACTGACATACTCAATGTTGAAAGTGAAAATCAACAAGAAGGCACTGTCAATATACAATTGTCAGATATTTACGGGAAAGTTGTGTATTTAACAACTGGATGTTTGTTGCCCGATCAAATAGACATGTCCTCATGCCCCGATGGTATTTATATTGTAAGGGTGTGGGATGACAAAGGTTTTAATTACTCGCTAAAAGTTATCAAACAATAAATAATATACATACTTAATATTTAATCTAAAAAAATTATTATGAAAATTAATTTTATCTTTAAACTTGTATTCGTATTGTCTCTAAATTTTCTTTGCAAAGTATCTGTTTTTGCACAAGATACGTCTAAATCACCAATTGCTTTATGGAATATGTCAACAATAAAAGATGATTCTATCTTGGTTGATGCAATGGGGAACTACAATGCTATACTAAGAAATTATGATTCAGGTTCTGCCCAGGTTGAGGGAAAAATCGGGAGTGCATTAAATTTTGATGGTACAAAGAATTATGTTTATGTTGGCCCTATTGATTATAAAAGCAATAATGAGTTTACCATTAGTTTTTGGGTAAAACCAGATATTACCGATGCGGATGAGTTCACTTACGTAATATGGACGGGCAACTACCCTGGCGCAAATTCTGTAACCTTAAGGTGGCATAACCAAACTAAAGAATGGTTAAGGTTTTATGTTTATGACCAAGCAGGCTCAGGAAGGGAGATCCAGCTTAAAGCAAGTACGGCCAGGACATCTTATGATATGGAAATCATGGAGAAAAAGTGGATGTACGTTACGGCTGTGTTTGGAACAAGTTCAAGTACCTTATATATTGATGGGGAACCAACTTTGAGTTCGTTAACTACCATGATTGGGTTTGATAATTCTGAAGAAAATATAGAAACCTGGATCGGGGCATCAAAAAATGGATCGTCTTTTTTTAAGGGGGAGTTGGATGAATACAGGATCTATGATTATGCGTTGACAGAAAGCGAGGTAAAAGAACTTAAGAGTATTACGACACATGCAAACATGTACGATGCCCAAGAGTATGAGTTGACTTGCTACCCAAGTCCATTTTCTTCAGAAACGACTATCTCTTACTCGCTTAACGAATCTGGCAAGGTGAACCTTGAAATTTTAAACATAAACGGGCAAAAAGTTACGACATTAGTTTCTAATAAGGAAGAACAAGCTGGCGCATATCAGGTTAACTGGGACGGGACTGGCCAGGCAGACAATATCGTTCCCAACGGTATATACTTTTATAGGCTTACTATGAATAATGAAGTATTAGGTGTAGGGAAAATAGTATTTTCAAAATAGTTTCCCCGTATCGATCATGTAAGGCCTTGTAATAAAGCGTGAATAACCTGCCCGGTTCATATGTTGGGTTAATTTATGAACAGGCAGGTTAAGTATTTATCTTTTAATGATAAAAATTAGCTTGGTAACAAAAACATACCAGATAACAAAAAAATAAAACAAATGAATCAAAGACGAAGGGATTTCCTAAAAACAGGGGCGGCAGTTGGTGCAGGTATGGTTTTGTCTCCATGGCCGGCCTTTACAAAAAGTACCACAACAGGAAACAAAGTTGTGAAAATTGGATTTGTAGGTGTAGGGCGCAGGGGGACAACCCTTATAAGGCATTTGCTAAAATTGGAAGGGATTGAGATTACTGCTGTATGCGACATCAATAGGGACAATATCGTAAATGTCCAAGATATAATTGAAGGGGCAGGGCATAAAAAACCGGATGCATATTCCCGCAACGAACATGATTTCAAACGCCTGTGCGAACGCAACGATCTGGATTTGGTCATGACTGCCACGCCCTGGGAATGGCATACCCCTGTCTGCCTTGCAGCAATGGAAGCAGGGAAAAATGTTGCCTCTGAAGTGCCGATAGCCGCAACCGAAGAAGAATGCTGGAAACTGGTCGAAACATCTGAACGTACAGGTAAATTTTGTACCATGCTCGAAAATGTTTCGTATTGGAAGAACGTAATGACCATATCAAAAATGGTACACCAAGGGGTGTTTGGGGAAATGTTACATGCCCAGGTGGGCTATCAGCACGACATCCGCCCCGGTAGGTTTAACGGCAAGGCTTTGGAAATCTACAATAAAACCGGGCAAAACTTGTGGCGCGTGCGCCATAACGAAAAAAAACACGGCAACCTTTACCCTACACATGCCCTGGGGCCTGTTGCCCAGTGGATGGACATTAACCGTGGCGACCGTTTTTCTTATCTGGTTTCGATGGAAACACCTTCGCGTGGATTGAATATCTATGCCGGTCGAGAATATGGGGAGGATCACCCTTCTGCAAAAATGAACTATGTCCATGGCGATATAAATACCACTCTGATAAAAACTGAAAAAGGGCTGACAATTACCCTGTACCACGATGTTGCAACTTATCGTCCATACGATTTGGTGATGCGGGTACAGGGTACCAATGGGATTTTTGAAACCGACAAAGGGATATATATCAATGGCTTGACCCCGATGCAGGAAAATGAAAAAGGTAAAATGGAGGTTATGTGGGACGATTTTGAAAAAACCATGTATTCTGAGAAGTATGAACCCAGTTTATGGAAAGAACAAAATGACAATGCAAAAGGGAGCGGGCACGGAGGCGGAGATTATATGCAGCTTTATCGTTTAGTCGAAGCTGTTAGGCAAGGCATTGAGCCTGACATCGATGTTTACGATGCAACAAGCTGGAGCGTCGTAACAGAGTTAAGCGGGAAGTCGGTAGTGGCAGGCAGCCAGCCAGTTAGCTTCCCCGATTTTACCAAAGGGGCATGGAAAACACGAAGCCCTAAAGACAGCATATTTATTCAGTGATAATAGATGGTTGGATTTATCGACTGGCCAGAGATGAGACAAAAGTAAATACACTGACATAGCATGATTAATGCCATGTTTGCTAATTGTAAATTATTTGCAAACAATCAACAAACGATTATCAATAACAGAAAATAATAGGGAAATGTCAAAAAAAGAAATATCAAGAAGGAATTTTATCGGGAAAGCTTCTGTTGGGATAGCAGGGGCAGCAATTACATCTGGTGTAAATGCCATGAGCGCAGCTTCATATAAAAGGATTGTTGGCTCTAACGACAGGATCAATATTGGGTTTCTGGGGTGCGGGGCACGTAGCCGTGGGCACAGGAGGATGGTAGAGATGTCCTTTAAAGACAGAAACTTAGGCGTTGTTGCCGTTTGCGACCTGTGGTTGGGCAACAGGGAAAAGGCAGCAGCCAGTTGCAAAGAGATATATGGGGCTGATGTAAAGCAATTCAAATATTCCGAAGATATGCTTAACATGCCAGAGTTGGATGCTGTAATGATTGCAACAGGAGATCATCAACATGCTAAAATATTGGCTGAAGTAGTAAATGCAGGCAAAGATTGTTATTGTGAAAAACCCATGGCACAGGATGTTGACGAGGCAAAATTGGCCAGAAAAGCAGTCTTGGGTTCAAAACAGGTAGTCCAAATGGGTTCTCAATGGGTAAATGATCCCATGCAATTGAAAATAAGGGATATTGTGAGATCCGGGAAACTTGGGCAGATTACTAAAATAGAACAGGTTTGGAACGACAACAATCATCGTTGGCATGAGCCTGACGACCCGGACGTGGCTGCCATCAGGGAAGAAGATACCGACTGGGATCGCTGGTTGCTGGGCAAACCTTATGAACCTTTTGACCCATGGAAATATTTTGAATTTAGGATTTTCAGGAAATATTCAGGGGGCATAACTTCGCAGTGGATGAGCCATGGGATCGGCTTGGTACATTTCTACACCGACACGGCCATACCGGACTCCATGGTTGCCAACGGGGGTATCTTCGGGTGGCCGGATATCCGTCAAAACCCTGACACATTCCAAGCCCTGGCAGCATATGAAGAAGACAACTTTCTATATTCTTATACATCCAATTATGCCAACAGGTTTGGGGATTATTCTTGTATCAGGGGGAAAGAAGGCACATTGTTCGCACATGGTGGAGAAGGAAGCCCCAGGTGGTTCTATATCCCCGAACACCAAAAATTGCCCGGCGGATTTGATTTCTATGAAGGCATTGCCGCAGCAGTAAAGAGCGGGAAAGCAGAAATGCTTACCTGCGAAGAATATGGCAACAAAATGCCTCCACACCACGCAAGCGACAACAGCAAATTTCATATCGACAACTGGATAGACTGCATGAGGGACAGGAATCCAAACACAAATGGTAACATACATACAGGTTTTTGGCATTCTATCGGCGTTGTTATGGCAACCCGGGCTTACCGTGAAGGGAAAAAAATGTATTGGGACCGGGACAATGAAGAAGTCATCGACCGTCCGCCACATTTAAAATAGTGGGTATTGGGATTAATTGAAGTTATTAAATTGAATAAAATGAGAATATTGTTTTTTGCTGCAAACCTGCTCTTTGGCATGATTTTTTTTCACGACTATGTTTTTGCCGAAGATAATAAGGGAAGTTTGTCACTTGTTGACAAGCCTGAATATTACATTTTTCAAAACAAATCGGCAACACTTAGGCTCGACAAAAAAAACGGGCAGATATGTTTGCTCGACAAAAATGGCAAAGTGCATTATTCAGAATCAAAGTCTCCCGAATTTCAAATAAAAGGGGAATACTTTTCTGGGGCAGATGGGCTTTCTGTAAAACAAATTTCCGAGGATTTGGTCGAAGTCGTTTTTTTATCGGCAACTGAAACGAAAATTAGCCTGCAAATAGAAAAAGCCGGGGATTTTGGCTTTAAACTGAAATATCAACTTCCTGCCATGTCGTATATAAAAGGAGCGATAAAACTGTATCCGGTTGAAGAAATTTACGGTTTTGGCGAGACTTGGAACGGGCAGTTGGCACAACGGGGCGAGTCGTTTGAAATATGGGACAAATCAGGCACTCCCGACGAATGTGCCTGGATGCCATATTTTGTGTCTACCAATAACTATGCTTTTTTTATTAATTACGGAGGGGCGGTGAAGTTTGATGTAGGCCAAAGCAATTCGGAAAAGCTTACATACGAAATGCGGTCAAACGAGCTGGAATACACAGTCCTTTTAGGTGAAAATATTGCCCATGCGGTTCAAAATTTTGTCGCATTGACAGGCATGCCGGCCAAGCCTCCCCGTTGGTCATTCGAGCCTTGGTTTTGGCTAATGGCAGACCCCGATATCCCTGGTGGTGACATATCTACCCTCAGGGGAGCGCATTTCCTGGAAATGGTAGCCAAACTAAAAGAAATGGACATCCCTGTTGGCGTTACATGGCTTGAACCTCCATGGCAAACTGCCCGTACAACTTTTATCCCCAATGACGAATTCTGTCCCGACCTGAAAAGCCTTATTAAAGAGCTTGGCAAACAGGGGGTGAAGACTTTGGCTTGGACCGTCCCGTACACATCCCCCAGGGCATCGAACTGGGACGAAGCGGTTGAAAATGGCTATTTGGTGGGGAAACCTGGTGGGGAAACCGATAACAGCAATATCAAGATAACAAAATCAGGGGAGCTGGAAGGAACTTTTTATAACTATATCGATTATTTTAACCCTGATGCTTTCAAATGGTGGCAAAAGCAGATAGGGCAAGCTGTAGATTTGGGCTTGAAAGGTTTTAAGCTTGATGCTGGGCAAGGTCTTCCTTCCGATGGGCTTCTTTTTGGCGGGCGTATCGGCAAAGATGTCCATAATTCGTATGCACTGGAGTATAACCGTGTGTTCTACGAGTCACTAAAAAACAAACTGGGAGATGACTTTTTAATGATCCCACGTGCTGCATGGATAGGTTCGGGAGCTTGCACCAATTTTAAATGGCCGGGGGATTTAAGCGGCAGCTTTGCCAATAACGGGCTTCCTTCCTCCGTCTATTCATCGCTTTCGCTGGCATTCAGCGGCATCCCATTTGTCTCTACCGATATCGGCGGCTTCTCTGACCAGCCAGCCCCCGAAGATGCATGGCTTCGTTGGGCACAGTTCGGGGCAATGCTCCCGGGGATGCAAACATTGCACATGCCTTGGTGGTATTCAGAAAAAGCAGCCGGACATTTTCGTTACCTTACGTGGTTGCATACCGACCTGATACCTTATTGGGAAACATTGGCAAATGAGGCACATAAAACAGGTACGCCGATTTGCCGGCCATTGGTTTGGGATTACCAAGAAGACCAAAATACTTGGTATGTTGAAGATGAATTTACCGTGGGAGAATACTTGTTGGTAGCCCCTTTTATGAACCCCGAGCGCATGCGTGACGTGTACCTGCCAAAAGGAAGATGGTTCGATTTCTGGGATGACGAAATACTGGAAGGTGGTCAAAAAACAAGGTGGTTTAAAGGCTGGAAAGATAGCAAGTGGAAATTCCCTGTGTATGTAAAAGAAGGGGCTGTGATACCTATGGAGATAAAAAATAATGTATCAGGGTTTGGCGGCGAATATTCAAAAGGTTTTATAACCTTGGCTATGTGGCCGCAGGCAGGTGCTGAAAATTCATTTGTGCTAAACGATAGGGAAGGTCCTGTCCCTGTTAAAACAAACTGGGCCAAACGGGATGAAATCAATTTGAGCCTTACTGGATCGGAAAAAGATTACATGTTCCGCATACATTTACACAACGGGCTGATGCCCGAAAATATATATCTAAACAAAAATAAACTTCGCCGATATGAGGCTGAAGAAAAATTTAAAGGTTCAGGCACAGATTGCTGGTTTTATGATCCGGGCACAAAAAAATTGTGGATCAAAAAATTCAACAACAATAAATCAGGGGAAATAAGTATCAAACTAAAGAAATAGAAATTATATGATATTTTTTAAAAATTTGAGGTTAAAATCTTTAGTTGTCCCACTTTTTCTCATTTTTTTGTGTTCTTGTGAAAGCAAAAGGGCTACAGTTTTTTATGTGGATCCCATTCATGGTAATGACCAATATGAAGGAAGCATAAGAAACCCGTTCCAAACAATAGATAAAGCATTGTCCTTGGTTAAGGAAAGGGCAGCACAAGGAATTCTGTCCGATACAATTTATTTGCGCAAGGGCATTTATAGGAAAAAATCGGAGGAGACCCTTTACCGTTTGGAACTAAAAGGGACTCCAGAAAATTTTGCCGTATTATCCGCCATGCCTTGTGACTCAACTGATCCGGGAGCTGTAAAACGAAAGAGCGGACAATGGTATGAGCATGTTGTTTTTGACGATGCCTGGCTTATATCAAGCCCATGGGAGAAGGTTAAAGGGGATGGGGATGTATGGGAAACATCTCCCAGTTATGCCCATTTGGAATGGACACACCAAAACCTTTGGCCCTGGACAATTCACGGGTTTCCATTGTCAAAAAATGATGCGACCCCTCAAACGACCAGTTTTACAGTTGCCCCCTACATGCTCCTCCAAAATGGAGAACCTTCGATCTGGGTGAACGCTATAATGGACATATCCCAGCCCGGGCAGCATTTCTACGATCATTCTTCAAGAACTCTTTATTATTGGCCGATACAAGGCAAAGACCCTAATCAATGTAAAATAGAAACATGGTACGGAGGAAATGAAAATTTTGAAATTGGCACGCTCCACCTTGACGGGGAAGGACGTGCATTATTTGACGGCAACCTTCAATATGCTGCTATCAAAGGCTTTGAATTTAGGATGTTCAATAAATTGTTTGAGTTACATAGGCGTAAATATGATTCTGAGGAGGAGAGGGTGATACAACGAGATGTTTTGTTTGAGGACAACGAGTGCCGTTATGGTTGGATCCAGATTTTGTTGGATGCCAATACTGTCCTTGAAAAACAAGATGGGATCATATTACCAAATTACAAGGATCGGGCAAAGTGGCTTGTCCGAAACAATATCTTTTACCGCCCATCACGTGAAGTGTGCCAACTGCACGGCAACGATCATGTTTTTGAAGGCAATGTGATTATCGACCACTTAGGTCCATGGGCAGGGCCTGCGGCATGTGTTTCGGCTGTAAATACCCGAAATACACTAAATTTTATAGCACGAAACAACTATTTTGTCGGGCAGGGGAACAATCCCTTCCATAGCGGTTCTGTATTTATGATCGAATCGGGAGCAGAACATGCCGATGAAGACGGCGACTACATCTTGGGTGGGCAAACATACGAAAACAACCTGATTGCCAATGTGACATCAGGTGCAGCCTTTGTGCTGGGTAAGGGAGGGGCAAGGTTGAAAAACATTACCCTTCTAAATAATATTGTAAAAACAAATAAAAACAGCCCGGCAATTATACTTGGCTCGCCACATAAAAACCTTACTATCTCGGGAAATATTTTTTATGACCAACAACGGGTAATTGAAATCAACCGGCATGCCCGTGGATTGAATTTTGATTCACTTGCCAGTACAATAGAATTATCTGGCAATATGCTGGTCAAAAATAAGTCTCTTTTTGACGAGAAGTTTATGGATAACCTTGCTGAAAGCAAAGTATCTATTAATAACAATTTGTTTTTCAACAACAATGAAGACGCAACGGGAGAACGGGCTATTGTAATCGACCCCAAATTTGAAAATCCTGATTTGATGGATTTTGCACATCCAGATATCTCAATCTGGGGATATTTTAGCGGCAATCCTTGGGCTGGATATCGGAAGCATTATCCTTTAGAGTTGGAATGCATGCCTGTCAAAAAAGAAAAAACGTATTAAGATGAAGAAGTGTTATGTCTTTCCAATATTTATTGTCCTTTTCTTGTTTGCATCGTGCAGCAAGAAAAAAGAATCAATTGTCCCGACCGGACACCCCCGTGTCTATATTTCAGAATCGGACCTGCCTGATTTGAGGCAAAAAACAAAGCTGCCCGGATTTAAGGAAACATGGGAGGTGATTAAAATATTGGAACACCCTTGGGCGAAGGCATTGCAGGCATTGATTATTGAAGATGAAACAATGGCGGCAAAAGCTGCTGTCGATTTTTTGCCGGTACTAAAGCAATGTACTGATGGTCGGATACCGTATAACGACATGCAGATAGGGGCCTGTATATATGATTGGTGCCATGCACAAATGAGCGACAGTTTAAAACTGGCTTACATAGCTGAATTTAAAAGAATAGCAGCAAGCCATACACCATATTTTCCTGCACAGAAAGGACATGGGGTTTTGGTCGGGCATAATACCGAAGGTTGGCTTTTGTCCGACCAGTTGCCTGCCGGGTTGGCTATATATGACGAATGTCCGGTGATGTTTGACTCGGCATCAGTGGTATTTTTTGACGAGTTTGTGCCTGCCCGCAATTTTGTTTACCAAGCCCACATGCACCATCAGGGAGATTCGTATTCGTCAGTCCGCTTTTTGCACGATTTGTTTGCCAACATGCTTTTCAGGGCAATCGGCATTGATGCTTTTTCTGGCGACATGCAGTATGTCCCATATCAATTGATCTATAACTACAGGACTGATGGGCAACAATTGCGTGACGGTGACACTTTCGATGATATGGGGAACGATGCTGGGGGGAACTCAAGGGCTGTTAATCACAAAGCACTCTCTCTATTGATTTGTGGTTCGTTGTATAATGATCCCTATCAATTGGAAATGTTTAAAAAGTATAATACTACAGGCTTGGAAAAGGTTTTTGAATTTATTGTGACCCCGATAAATAAGGCAACAAAACCAATCGGCGGATTGCCCATGTCGAAATACTTTGGAGGCCCCATGGGGGAAATTATTGCACGCACCGGATGGAATATGGATTTTGACAGCAACGATGCCATAATCCAAATTCGCATAGGCAATTATTTCTTTGGAAACCACCAAACAAAAGATTTTGGCACTTTTCAGGTTTACTATAAGGGGCCGCTGGCAATTGCTTCGGGTGCGTATCAAGGGGTAGGAGAAACATACGGGCAAGCCCACTGGCTGAATTATCACCACCAAACCATATCTAAAAACGGCTTGCTGATTTATGACCCCAATGAGAAAATGGACATGAACAGCATAAACGATGGGGGGCAACGTTGGCCAAACAACGGGGACGATCATCCTAAGGACATGGATTATTTGCTGGAAGAAAGCCACGGCTACAAAATGGCAGAAGTGACCGCACATTCAATTGGTCCAGATCCTGTACATCCGGTATATAGTTATATTTCGGGAGATATAACCAAGGCTTATTCTTCTCAAAAGGCTGATTTTATCGAACGTTCAATGCTGACAATCAATACCGGGGACAAAGATTTTCCTGCCTTGTTTTTTGTGTTCGACAAAGTCCGCTCAACAAACGAAGGATTTAAGAAAACATGGTTGATGCATTCTATTCAAGAACCAGAGGTTTCAGGCAATTTAACCACCATTGTAAGGGATGGCTCCGAATTTAGCGGGAAAGGAAATTATAACGGCAAATTGTTTTGCCAAACTGTTATCCCTGAAAATGCAAAAATAACGAAAATTGGAGGGGCTGAAAAAGGCTTCTGGATAGAGGGCTCACAGACAAATTATTTCATCGAAAAAGAAAACCCTGCTTCCGAGGAAGGAGCATGGAGGGTGGAAGTTTCACCCACGATACCATCAAAAAACGACCTCTTTTTTCATGCTATGGCGGTTACCGATGCAGAAAACATGAAACCCATTGCTTTTATCCCGGTGAACTCAGGGGATTTTAAAGGAGTCCAAACTCTTGGTTATGTTGTGTTTTTTAATTCAGAAAAAGAAACAAAAAAAGAAATTAAATTTCAGGTTGACAGAAAATTAAAAGGCCTCTTTATTGGAGGGATGGCTTCCGGTAATTACCATGTTTTAAATAATGGTAGGGAAATCATGGAAATACAAGTCCCGGGTGATAAAAAAAGCATTTTCCTTGAAAATATGGCTTCTGGTAATTATATAATTCAAATCAAAAATAAAAATGGTGAAAAATAGAACGTTGATTTATCGCTTGCTGACTGTTTTTTTGTTCAGTACAGTCTTGTTTTCGTGTAGGCTTCCTGAAAAAACACCTACAAGGGAGATAGTTTATTTAAAAGATGGGTGGAAATTTTTGAATAAAGATATAGCCACCCCAAATTTTAAGGATATTGACCTAAGCAGTCGGGAAACGGTGTCTGTCCCTCATGACTGGGCAATCTTGGGCGAATTTAATGAAGATATTGATGCACAGGTGGTAACTGTATTGGAAGATGGAGAAGAAAAGCCTGCAAAACGGACAGGTCGTACCGGAGCTTTGCCTCATATTGGGATAGGCTGGTATCATAAAACACTTGACATCCCGGAAAACTGGGAACACAAAAGGGTGTTCATCGAATTTGACGGGGCAATGAGCCATGCCCGTGTTTATGTAAACGGCGACTATGTTGGGGAATGGCCATACGGTTATTCATCTTTCGGTTTTGATATTACTGATAAAATAAACATTGGGGAAGAAAATGAACTTGCTGTCCGTTTGGAAAACAAGCCATATTCATCACGTTGGTATCCCGGTGCCGGCTTATACCGGAATGTCCGCCTCTTGGCAACCAACCCCATACATATCCCTCAATGGGGGACTTACATAACAACACCAGCCTTAGTATCAGGGAAGGGGGAAGTGAAAATTGCAACTACAATTGTAAATACCTATTCTGAAGATTCTGACATTACATTGCTTACTGAAATATATGACCAGGGTGAAAACCTGGTTGCCCGTGCTGAGTCTGCTTTTCAGATCAAAGATACTATTGTCCAGGAACAAAATATTACTGTCCCCAACCCTCAGTTATGGTCACCTGGTTCATCGGTGTTGTACAAGGCAGTTTCCAAAGTCCTAAAAAACGGTAGGCTTATCGATCTATATGAAACCGTTTTCGGGTTTCGGTATTTTGAATTTACCAACGATGCAGGCTTCTTCCTGAACGGTGAAAACATGAAATTGAAAGGAGTATGCCTACACCACGATTTAGGCCCGATTGGGGCTGCAATAAACGTAAGTGCAATCAGGCGGCAATTGACTATCTTGAAAGAGATGGGCTGTAATGCCATACGCACGAGCCACAATCCGCCTGCTCCGGAATTGCTCGATTTGGCTGATGAAATGGGATTTCTTGTAATAGATGAAGCTTTTGATGAGTGGGAGGCAGAAAAAGTGGAAAACGGTTACCACCTACTTTGGGAGGAGTGGGCAGAGAAAGATATTACTGCCATGATACACCGTGACCGCAACCACCCTTCAATAATAATGTGGAGCCTGGGCAATGAAGTTCGCGAACAAATTGAACCAGATGGCGCGACAAATTGCCGTTTCCTCCATGATATTTGCCACAGGGAAGATCCTACACGCCCTACTACTGCCGGGTTCAGCAGGTGGAAAGAATCAATTGAAAACGGGATGGCCGATGTGGTTGATGTCCCCGGGTGGAATTATAAACCGCAGTATTATAATACGACACATAAAAATCATCCAGAATGGAAAATGTACGGAAGCGAAACTGCTTCAACGGTCAGTTCTCGCGGCGAATATTTTTTCCCTGACGAGCCATGCGTGCATTGTGTGCATGAGCCTTATCACTGTTCTTCGTATGATCTGGAATATCCAATATGGGCAACATCTCCCGATCGGGAATTTGCAGCACAGGACTCTTTTGCCTTTATGGGCGGAGAATTCGTGTGGACTGGATTCGATTATTTGGGCGAACCGACCCCCTACAACGAACAATGGCCGGCTCGTAGTTCTTATTTTGGTATTGTTGACCTTTGTGGGATACCCAAAGACCGTTATTATTTATACCAAAGCCAGTGGGGAGACAAAGAAGTATTGCACCTGCTGCCACACTGGAATTGGGAAGGGAAAGACTATATACCTGTCCACTGCTATACCAATTACCAAAGGGCAGAACTATTTGTTAATGGCAAAAGCATGGGCATAAAAGAAAAAGATCCGTCTGAATTATACCGTACTTATAGGCTTGTATGGGACAATGTACCTTACGAACCGGGAGAATTAAAGGTAGTTGCCTTGGATGAAAACAACGCCCAGATAAAAGAGGCTGTGACAAAAACTGCTGGTAAACCGTCAAGAATTATCTTGGAAGCTTACAGTGGGACTATTTCGTTAAGCAACAATGAGCTTGATTTTGTAAGCGTGTCGGTATGTGATTCAGAGGGCAACCTTTGCCCTAGGGCTTCAAATAATATTTCGTTCAAAACAAAAGGCAACGGGCATGTTAAAGCTGTTGGTAGCGGAGATCCGACAAGCCTTGAACCTTTTGTAAAGCCCGAAAGGAAAGTGTTTAACGGCAAATGCATGGTCTACATACAACCTGCCCAGGAAGGGGATATTGTTTTGACTGCCGAATCAGAAGGCTTAGTGCCTGCCAATATCAGTATTTCCGTAAAAAAATGATATAATGAGGGAAATGTTTGTCTTATGTGCCGCTTCTTTCTTGCTGTTTTATCCGATAATTGGGTTTACAAAAGGATACCATGTTTCGTCAATAAAAGAAGCAAATACTGTTGGTAAGCATGGCGATACCGTTTTTATTGCCCCGGGGACTTATGAGACAGCCTTGAAGCCCCTGAATTCGGGAAAACCTGGCAGATACATTACGTATAAGGGAGATGGGGGGGCGGTTACGGTAACGGCATCGGGATGCGGAGTGGACCTCAAATTGCGAAGTTATATATGTATTGACGGCTTAAGCTTTATAGACATAAACGGCCCTTGGGTAGACATGCAAGAAGGCAGTCACCACAATGTCATAAAAAACTGCTATATGGAAGGAGCTGTAACCTGGGCAGGGATTGCAATGAAAAATGCCAGTTTCAACAGTTTCTGTAACAATTATATGAAAGCTACTTGTCCCTGCACGGAAGAGTGCATGGGGAGCGGACAGGGTGGCCCTCATGATTTGATCTACCTTGTTGACGGGCATCACAACCTGTTTGAAGGCAACGAAATGTATGACGGCATCCATGATAATATCGACATACAAGATCGCAACGATGGGGCAACTAATTTCAACATTATCCGAAACAATTTCTTGTCGAACAAGTGGCATAGCAACATTGATGTTTGGGGTGTTGAATATTTACTTGTTGAAAACAATACGGTTGTTGACGGGGGCGAGTACCACCTTAGCAATTATTGCTCCCGATCAAAACGGGATATTTATGCAGAAAGGTTCAAGCATAAAGGGATTATGATCAATACCCGGTTCAGTGTCGTGCGCAACAATATTGTAGTAAATAACGGCAGGGGCATTGAAATACACTCGGCAAAAAGCGGCAAAAAGTACCGCTGGAAATGTAATGCCGAACACAACCGGATATATCACAATACCGTTACAGGAAATCAGTATGGTGTACGCCACAACAACACAGATCAGTCAATTGACAATATTTTCAAGAATAATATACTGTATAAAAGCATACTGAACGAAGTTTTTATTTTTGACGGGGATGGAACCCCTTCTACCAATCGTTTTATATGTAATAGCATTTATGGGTCAAGAGAACAGTATTCTGTTTCTGATGAAATAATTGGAAATATGGCTGTTGAATGCCCCCTGTTTGTTGACGAAAACAACCGTAATTACCGATTACAAGCCGGGTCGCCACTGATTGATGCAGGGACATGGCTTACGGTAACGGTCAATCCAGGGAAAAAAAGCAAAAAAATGAAAGTGGAAGATGCTGGCTACTTTACTGATGGCTGGGGGCTTATAGAAGGGGACTTCATCCAATTGGAAGGGCAAGCACAAAAAATAAGGATAGAAAAAATAAAATATAAAACCAATACCCTCATACTCGCAAAAAAAACATCTTGGGGAAAAGGCACCGGCATAGGCATTAACCATGAGGGGCATAAACCGGATCTGGGTGCTTGGGAATTTAATCAGGAAGCTGATAAATCATTAAAAAAATAAAGAATATGGGAACTCGCAGTACGATAACAATTTTATTCTTAATACTTGACCATCTCCCGAAAAAAATGGATGAACCCTTCTATATATCAACAGCAGCAAAGGATTTAAAGGTTTTTCCGGTGAGGAAAGCTGGTTAAAAAAGGTTATTTTTATGTTGTAGACAAGGACAAATAATCTCAAAAAACCAGCTTATGTCAAAAGTATTAACAAAACAGGTACAGAACAAGATTAGCCGCTATTTTCTTAAGCTTGAAAATCATTTAACCAAGCCAGAATCCCGATGTGTCAGGGAAATGACCACTGGAATATTAAAGACAGGTACAGTGTTAGTAAATAAAATAGCCGGTTGTATTTTTGATACGATATCGTTGAGCCAGACCACTAAGCGCTTTAGGAACCATTACAACAAGAAAGGATTTTTCATGAAATTGTTTCGGGGACATATGCATAGCGTGAAAAGCAAAATATGCCATGGCGATTACATTTTATTCGATGGTTCTGATATTCAAAAGAAATATGCCAAAACGATGGAAGGCCTGGACTATGTAAAAGATGGCGATAAAAAAACCATTGGTCTTGGTTACTGGCTTATGAATGTTGTCCACTTTAGCAAGGATGGAGAAATGACCCCTTTGTACAATAAGCTTTACAGTTTCGACCATGGAGCTAAAAGTGAGAATAAGGAAGTTCTTGATGCAATGAGTGAAATAGATTCGATTATTGATAAAAATGTCACAAAAATATTTGACCGTGGTATGGACCGTCCCATTTGCAGGGATTCGATTATTGCCAATGAAGGTAATTTCAACCTGCGCCTGAAGAAAACGACTAAACTGTTTTACAAAGGTCAGGAAATAGCTGTGAATAAAATAAGCAAAAAAGTTCCGCTGTTCATAAAATTAACAGCAACAAGGATATTGAAAAGCAAAAAAGTTCCGCTGTTTTACGAATGTGGGGCAATTAAAGTCCAGTATAAAATTAAGGGCCGGATGTATGATCTTTGGCTTGTTGTTACTAAAAGGACTAATGGCGGATATTGTTGGTTGTTGACACGTTCACCCAAAGAGGGCATCGTTGAAATAATCAAAGAAGCATTTACGGCATACGGTTTCCGCTGGAAAATCGAAGAGTACCACCGGCATATAAAAGAATGCTACAACCTGGAAGATATCCAGATCAAAACATTCGAAGGACTACAAAGTATGTTGGCCATACTAACCATAGCCATGAGCATCATATACTCATCGCTTTCATCACTGCATACCCGGCTAATGCTTGAAAGTGGAGTGAAGACACTGAACAAAGAAAAGATCTACGAACTGTACAATTTTATTTATTATAAAATCAGTACGATAATAAAAGTCTTACTAGCTAATATGACTCCAAGGGCTTTCCTTCCTCAATTTAATCCATCTCCAAATGACGGACAGTTAAGCCTTTTGTTAAACTTTGAAAATTAAAAACGGGAGATGGTCAATTTATTCTTAATACTTTCTTTTTGCAATAATGTAACAGGCAGGCAATCAAAACCTGAAAGTTTTTTTGCCCCTCTTTCCGATTTAACCAACCTTAGCATAGATGGCGATTACCGTTTTGTGGACATTAACGGGATGAAAGGTTTTCAACCAACAAGTATCCATACAAAGGCATTTGTAGAAACAAAATTGCACCAAGGGGACAAAGGGACGATTTCTTTTTGGTTTTCGCCAATGGAAGAACTTGATTTTTTCCCAAGTTCCGGAAGCCGTCCGGATGAAGACCTGAATGCTTTCGACTATCCTTTTGTTTCCGATGTATTCCCTTCCAATCAGATTGGCAAAATGAATTTTGGCGTAGTTTGGCATAATGGCGATCCGCAAATACTTGGCAAATTCTCTTCTGGCGGAATATGGGCAAAAATGGACTACACCCTTCCCCCTTTCGTGTTTATCGAAAAACTACCAATGCACCCGGGGAGTTGGTACTATTTGTCTATGACATGGGACAGGAATGAAGGTAAAATTGAAATATACATAAACGGTGTGCTTATGGGCTTCAACCATGAGGCTGCCGATTTTGTGAAAGGGGGCGAAAAATTATACATTGGTTGCCCCATGATGGTTATGAGGGAATTTAGCATAACAGATGAGATAGTGGCACAAGGGCAAATAAGCAGGGAATACCAAAAATTTAAGATACCGGAAAATAAAAAAGCCGATGCAGATATTGCTAAAATGACAACCCCGGTGTATGGTCCTAAAACCGATCTGGAACTCGATAACTCATGGGTTGAAACTTATTCTTGCCCCTTCACCAAAGAAGAAGATCTGGAGGGCTGGCACTTCCAAACCGATGAAGATTATCTCGACTCTATGATTGTTGAGACAAGCCCGGAAGGAATGTATTTCAAAACCCCGGATAAAATAGAAAATGCTACCCGTTTGACATTATGGGGTCCAAAAACTTTTGAAGGAGACCAATGCATGGAGCTTGATTTCAGGCTAGAAACGCCTAAAGGTCTGGCTCTGGTCATTATTTGCGCAAGCGGCGTTGCGCGCGAAGATTTCATAACCGATCATGGGCTGAAAATGACCGGAAAAATGAGCCCTATACTGGGAGAAACGAGGAATTATCACTGGGAATTTATGCGGCGTGTAAATGTAATACGTACCGACATGGAAACCCAGTCTGTATATAAAAACCCGTGGGGCAAACACCTTTACCTTGGGGTTATTCCTAAAATTGAACAAAATAGGTGGTACAAACTGAGGATGATAAAAATAGGCAACCGTATCCAGGGAACCATTGATGGTAAAATTGTTTTTGACGTTACTGATCATCCCGATCAGCACAATGGCCCCGTGTTCGATTTTGGACGCATTGGGATAAGGCACATGTACCACACCGGTGTTAGGTACAAAAACCTAGTTGTTTACGAGAAAAGGAAATTTTAAATTATAACGATATGAAACTTAACGGGAAAAACATCATAAGGAGGGATTTTGTAAAAGGTCTGGCAACTGTGCCGTTTTTAGGGTATTTCGGGTTTGCGTTCAAAGGGAATATTTTAAAAGAGATTGAAGCAAACAACAACGGCTATAAAACAAAAATAGGGATTGAAAAGCTGGATGCGCCAAAAGAAAAATTATTGCCGCCAACAGGGAACAGCAATAACCGCATCCGTTTTGGGATGATAGGAAGTGGCTGGCGTGGCCAACAGCTATATGGTTCGTTTGGTTTCTATCACCCCGATCAGGTAAAGAAACAAACGGTTAATGGCAAATACACAGAATGGTTTCAAAACCAATTGGGCATGGAAGACCTGAATGTTGAACTTGCCGGTGTTTGCGACACATTTGATATACATGCCAAACGCGGGGTTGAATATTCCCTTTTCGACTATAAAAAAAATGTCAAAAGCAAACCGGCAAAAATATATCCTACATATAGGGAAATGATTGCCGATCCTAGAATTGACGCTGTTGTTATTGCAACCCCCGACCACTCTCATGCCAAAATAGCCATTGACGCAGCCATGGCTGGCAAACATGTTTATCTGGAAAAACCAATGACACACAGTATTGAAGAAGCTATTGAACTGCGTAATGCAATCAAAGAAACAGGCGTGGTTTTCCAGCTTGGGCATGAAAACCGCCAACAAATGAGTTTTAAAATGGCAAAAGAAATGTATATAAAGGGATTGTTGGGCGATGTCTCAATGGTACAAACCTATACGAACAGAAACAGTTTAAACGGGGCATGGATACGTAAAAGGGAGTTTGACCACCTTGGGACACCTGAAAATATCAACTGGAAAGAATTCCTCTGCAATGCACCCTGGCACGAATTTGATACTAAGCGTTATTTCAACTGGCATAGATACAGCGACTACGGGACCAGTGTCACGGGAAATGATTTTTCGCACAAATATGACTGTGTAAACCAAGTATTGGAGCTAGGCATACCGGAATCGGTAATGTCCATGGGGGGACAGTATTATTACAAAAACAACGGAGACATGCCTGATGTGTTCAATGCCATATTTAGTTACCCAAGCCGTAATCTTACCATGACATACGACTGCACGTTAAAAAGTGGGATCTACAAACAATCTCACATACAGGGCTCCGAAGCTTCGATGGATATAGACAGGGCAATTATGCTATATAAAGACAATAATTCCAAACGCTACAAAAATTTTGACGTAGATCCTTCAAATCCTATGTATTACTATGAGCCTAACACAGGTGCTGAGGTCGACGGCATGACATCTGCTACATCCAAGGTGTTTATGAAGGGGGGATACGGGCCTACTTTTATTGATGGCAAAGTGATTGATGCAACCTTCCTCCACATAAAGGAATGGGTTGATGCCATTAGGGGGCAAGGCAAAACAAGTTGCAATATTGATGTGGGGTTTGAAGAGGCTGTAACATTCAACCTTGCAAACCTTGCATACGAGCATAAAAAATTGGTAAGATGGGATGCGGCAAACGAAAAAGCGATAATGGGTTAATTCAATAGAAAGTTAGATTTTTAGACATAGGGTGTGAGACAAAATGCAAAGCATTATTTTATAGCGATCCGATAAAAAACAATAACATAAATATTTTGAAAAAGATGATAAAACACAAAAATAATTACACAAGTTGGCAAATTGCCGGCTTGACAGTTTTACGGGTTTTGATTGGCTGGCACTTTTTGTACGAAGGTCTTGTCAAGTTATATACGCCCAACTGGTCGGCAGCAGGCTATTTGTCGGGTTCTACAGGCCCGTTGTCCAGCTTGTTTAAAAACATGGCAGGGAGCGAGGCACTACTGGGCTTCGTAAACATCATGAACGAATGGGGATTGGTGCTTGTCGGGCTAAGTTTGTTCATCGGCTTGTTCAGCCAAGCCGGCAAAATATCCGGCATGGCACTGCTGTTGCTCTATTACATGGCATACCCGCCGTTCCCCGGGCTTGGCATCAACCCCAACGCAGAAGGAAGTTATTGGGTCGTAAACAAAAACCTGATAGAGATGGCGGCACTTTTTGCCTTGCTCCTTTTCCCGTCAAGCCACGTTACAGGAATTGACAGGTTCTTGTTCAACAAAACAAAAAATTAACGGGTCATTGAGCGGCAATAAAATCGGACAGATATTCCAGTCCCGCGCCGACTGATGATGCTGGGATCAATACTTATGGGCATAGCCTTTATCGGGCTGAGTTATTCAAGTTCCAAGTGGATGTTCTACATGTTTTATATATTTAATGCCTTGGGATATGTCTTTGGCGGACCGCTGCCGTGCCAAGTACTGATATCCAAGTGGTTCGGCAATAACCACAGCATTGGGCGATAAATTGTTGCATTCGCACTCGGGCGTACATGTTCCCGTCTCAAACAAATAGGTTCAGTATGCGCAAATTCCACAGAAGAAGCTAAGTATTGACGATTGTCATTAATTTGCTATTATTTTCTCAAATTCTTCTTGTAGCAAGATTTCTTTGCCAATAATGACTTAATCCTCTTGAATTATTAAAATATTGTTACTTTTGGCTGAATCTATATCTTTGTAGTCTAGCTATAAAACTATTCTTGGAAAATAATAATCGAAATAGAGAACTTATCCGGCTCCTTCGTAGTAGCGATATGGTAGCTTTCGATACAATCTACAATAAATACTGCCGGAAATTAAATAACTTTGTATTAAAGTATATTAAAGACGAGAAAGATGCAGAAGAAATAGTGCAGGATGTATTTGTTAAGCTATGGGAATCGAGAAGTAAAATAAATATGTATTCTTCGTTCGATTCTTTTCTGTTTACAATTACTTATAATACAACCATCAGCCTTTTGCGCAAAAAAGTTAATGAGTCGAAATACCTCGACCATTTGAAGTCAATTCAGCATATTACTGAATCGGATGAAATTATAAACGAACTGCATTATAAAGAATTAAATAAGAAAGTATATGCTTTGTTAGAGCATATACCTCCCCGCCAAAAAGAAATTTTTTTGTTAAGCCGCGAAGATGGGCTTACACACCAGGAAATAGCTGAAAAATTGGATATATCTCCCAATACCGTTAAAAACCACCTTGTTAAAGCATTAGGTTTTCTTAAATCGAATATCAATAAAGGCTTATTAATTAATATTTTATTCTTTGATTTATTTTTATAACAAAAAAATATCTGTTTGAGGTAGTCCCCTTTTTCCTTTCAAACGTATTACTGATATTATATTAATGATAAAGTGAAATTTAAAATTTCACAGTTAAGTGAAAATATAGAGTTTCCTTTTTTATAAGGAAGCATTAAAATTCGGGGAATGACAAAAGGATTACTTCTAAAATTTTTAAATAATCAGTGTACCGGCGAAGAATTGGATTTAATAACCCGATGGATAAAGGCTAATGCTTTAAACAACGATAGCCTTGCTTGGAATAAGGAAGAATGGGACAACACTGAATTAGCAAACGAATTTTTAGAGAATGATGAAAAATATAAACTGTTACTCGACCGGATTCATCACAAAATCAATATTAATACTGCTCAAAAATCACGGAAGCTATCAGTCAAAGACCGTTTAAATGCCTATTCAAAATGGATAAGCAGGGCAGCAGCCGTACTTTTATTACCTGTCCTGATCTTATTATTTTTATCGATTTCGGGGCGGATTGGAAATCAGCAGCATTTTACCGATGTTGCTGTCGATACCCTGGAAGTAAGCACGCCAGTTGGATCCCGTACTTATGTCCGCCTGTCTGATGGTACCGAAGTATATTTAAATTATGGGAGTAAAATCAGGTACCCTCATAATTTTGTGGGGGAAACAAGAGAAGTGAAACTTACAGGTGAAGGGTATTTTAAAGTTGCGCAGGATAAAGAAAGGCCTTTTATTGTGAAAGCTGCCGAAATTAACGTGAAAGCAGTGGGGACAGAATTTAATGTTGAAGCGTATCCTGATTTGAATGAAATTAACACCTCATTGGTTGAAGGGAAAGTTATTGTTGAAAAATCGGGCGATGAAGGGAAAGTACAAACCCTTGGGGCGATGGTGCCAGGCCAATATGTGAGTTATAACCAGGAAACAGGAAGCATTATTTCGAAACAAGGCAACATCGATAAGTATATTGCCTGGAAAGAAGGGCGTTTGGTATTTGAAAATGAACCGATCAGCCGGGTTGCAAGTGTATTAAGCCGAATGTACAACGTCGATTTTAAAATTGAAGATGATGCTAAGTTTTATACTTACACGGTAACTTTTGTCGATGAAACCCTATCCCAAATACTTGAACTGATGAAAATAGCAACACCAATAGATTATAAAATCCTTCCGAGGGTAAAATTATCGGATGGTACATTTTCGAAACAAAAAGTAATTATTAATAGAAAAGTGAAGAAACCTAATTAAAATAATTTTGCCTATGATTAACTGATTATTATAAAAATAACAGGGAAATGCGGGAACATTTCCCTGAAGATATTAAAAACCAACCTGTTTAAACAGGGTAATTTCTAACAAAATCATTACAAAAGTATGAAAAAAAATAACAGTATTGGCTGGGGATGCAAATTTCCCGGAATTAAAAAATTATTACAGATCATGAAACTAACTTTGATGCTGGTGGTAATTTCAGTTATTGGTGCTTTCGCAAGCAAAAGCTATTCGCAAACCAAAAACCTGAGCCTGAAATTGGAAAGGGCAACTGTTAAAGAAGTCTTATCTGATATTGAAAAGCAAAGTGAGTTTTATTTCATGTACAGCGAGAAGATTATTGATGTTAATAGGGAAGTAAATATCAATATCAAAAATCAGAAAATTGAAAGTGTCTTAAAAGAATTGTTTGCCGGGACCGAAATTAATTATACAATACGTGACCGGATAATTGTATTGACAACACCTGAAGTTTTTAATGATAATCCAAACAGCAGTTTTCAACAAAATGTTGTTTCAGGTAAAGTCACCGACTCTTCCGGCTTGCCCCTTCCGGGTGTAACCGTAGTGGTTAAAGGTACTACCCAGGGGACCGTTACAAACGCAGATGGAAATTACACACTTAGCAATATCTCAGAAAATGCAACTCTGATTTTTTCTTTTGTGGGGATGAAGACCCAAGAATTTGCGACAGATGGGAAAACAACCATCATCAATGTAACTATGGCTGAAGAGGCTGTTGGCATTGAGGAGGTTGTGGCTATTGGGTATGGCGATCGGAAAAAATCATCAGTTACTGGAGCAATTACGAAGATGGAAGCAGAAGATGTAGAAGACATACCGGTTCCAAATCTGTCGAACGCACTTGCAGGACGTATGAGTGGGGTTTTTGTAGATCAAAAATCTGGTGCACCAGGTTATGCTGCAGATATTCGTATACGTTCAGTAAATACATGGAAAAGTACAGGTAATGAACCCCTATATGTTATTGATGGAGTAATTTTAGATAAAAGTTCTTTCGATGCTTTGGACTTTTCGGAAGTTGAAAATATTACAGTATTAAAAGATGCTGCTTCAGGTTCCATATATGGAGCGAGGGCTGCCAACGGTGTTATCCTTATTACCACAAAAACAGGACAAAAAGGTAAATTTAAACTGAACTATAGCTACTCATACAGTTTTGATCAGCCGTCAAAAATTCCTGATTATACAGATGCATACGAAACAGCTCTTCTTAATCAACATGCATATGGACTTCAAGGAATAGAATTTATGGATGAAGAAGAACTGGCTTATTATAAAGAAAACGACCCGGCAAAGGCCTATTATGATTTAGCATACTCTGATCCTACGTTACAAAAACATTCTTTAACAGGAACCGGGGGAACGGAAAGATTTAAATATTTCGTTGGGGCCTCTTATTTTAATCAAACAGGTTTTATAAAAACTGCGGAATATAAAAAATTCAATATCCGATCGAATGTTGACATAAACTTTACTGACGAATTAAGTTGTACATTCAAAATTTCGTATAATGAAGGTATAAATGAAAGGTTTGCCTATCGAGAAGACATGGATTATTCAACTTTTGATTCTAGATCTGATTTCGGGAATCTTTGGGGGCGTTTATTATACTATCTGCCATTCACCAAGCCTGTTACTAGTGAGGGACTATATGTGAATACAGGATGGATTGGTAATCCCCTTGCTTTTATTAATGAGGGGGGAACAAATACTGCTAAAGATCAAAATACAGATTTTCTGATTGGTCTAAATTATGATGTTCCATTTGTCGATGGATTATCAATTTCAGGTAAATTTAGCAGAAATTATACAATTGAAAGTACTAAACAATATGAAATTAAACCGACTTTATATGATGTAGCAAAAGAAGGATCACATGAATTTATTTACACAGATGAAGTTATTGGTTCAAGCAAAGGATCATGGCCGCCTACAGAGAGACTGGGGCAAAGACAAGTTACTAATACAAATTATCAATTAAACTTTGGTGTCAATTATGTAAAAAAATTTGGCGAACACAATATTGATTTTTTATTTAATTACGAGCAGAGTGAGGGGGTTGATAATACATTTTATGGGGTTCGAGAGAATTTTACATTACTTTACACAGATCAATTCTGGGCTACCGGTAGTTCTCGTGATGCTTCTTATTTAGATGGATCTGAATATGAGTATGGGCGTGCCTCTTTTATAAGCAGGCTATCCTATCATTACGGTGATAAATACTTTTTGGATGCAACATTACGACGTGATGGTTCAATGTTATTTGCACCAGATTACCGATGGGGATATTTTCCTTCAGTATCATTAGGATGGATTCTAACCAATGAAAATTTCCTAAAAGAAGGCTTTTTAAATTTTTTAAAATTACGTGCAAGCTGGGGTAGTACAGGTAACGATGCTGTAGGGGGATGGGAATGGATTGAATCTTACGCTTCCAATGGTAGCGTTATGATAGGTGAATCTATGGTTCCACGAGTGACCTATAGCGGTATTATAAACGAAAAACTGACGTGGGAAAAAACCAATGAAATCAACATTGGTTTGGATTCACATTTTCTTGGAGGAGTAATTTTCAACATGGAATATTACTATCGCCACAATTATGATATTCTTGACAGCCGGATAGCCTCTCTTCCTGCATCATTTGGTGGTAGCATGCCCCCTGTCAATTATGGAATAGTAGATGGTAATGGTATTGAATTTGAAATTGGATATACTGGCAATATTAGAGAATTTAAATACGAATTAAAAGGTAATTTATCTTATGTGACAAACAAAGTAATAAAAAAAGACACTCCAGAGAACGTTCGTGACGTAAATAATCCGAACGGAAGAAGTACTGACATGGTGGCCATGTTAGTATCAACAGGAATCTTAAGAACTCAGGAAGATATCGATGCCTTACCAGAAGGATATACCATTTATGGAATAACACCAGAACTCGGAATGCTCAATTACGAGGATGTAAGCGGACTGGAACTCGGCATTCCAGATGGAAAAATAGATGACTATGATAGACAGGTTATTGAGGGTAAACATTATATAGCTCCATATACTTATGGTTTAAATTTAGCAGGCTCTTGGAAAGATTTTGGAATTGATATATTCTTTCAGGGGGTATCTGGGATATCTAAACTATATAGCAATGCAGAAACAGGACGAGCGTTTCATGGTGGGGCGCGAGCGCCTTCATTTAGGCTTGATTCCTGGACACCAGATAATATTGATGCCGAATATCCACAAGTATCATTAAATTCTCAAGATCATCAAGCCTCCACCTTTTGGCTAAGAAGTGGTGATTTTATTAGGTTAAAACAACTAAACTTTTATTATTCTTTACCTAAAAGTATTATTCAAAAGGTAAATCTTACAGATGTGAGGTTGCAGCTTATGGGAACCAATTTATTTACTATTACACCTTGGGACTATTACGATCCTTCTGTTGAAGCAGCCTGGCGTTATCCTACCATGAAAACTTATACCCTGGGAATAAATGTTACTTTTTAATATTATTAATTTAAAGTATTATGAACAAAATAATATATTTAATCGGAAGTATTTTATTAATTGTTGTTATTGAAGGATGTAACCCACTTGATAAGGAAAACCTAACAGCAATATCTAATATCGATGTTATTACAAATTCCGAGATTGCTGAAGCTTATGTAAACAATATATATGCTAATTTAATGCCGGGATTTGATGTTAACCAAGGACAAGATAGTGACGAGGCCATGAAGGTGATGGGTGCAGGTACAATTAGCGATTACCTTACCGGACAGATTACCGCTGATTCTTATTATTATTATCCCTACGATGTAATTAGAAATGTGAATATATTTTTAAAATTGATGGAAGAAGATGCATCTTTTGATCAAGATATAATTGATCGATTAACAGGTGAAGCTTTATTCTGGCGTGCGTGGGCATATTTTAAAATGATAAGGGCTTATGGAGGTGTTCCTTTAATACTAAAAGCCGAATCGCCTACTGACGAAGAGGCTGTTTTTGTTCCACGAGCTACTACTTCCAACTGCTTTGAGCAGATTATTGTGGATTTAGATGATGCAATGGGATTGCTTCCAAGCCCTAGTGGCAATGGCCGTATTGACAAAGGAGCTGCTATGGCATTTAAGGGCAGGGTTTTACTCTTTCGCGCAAGTCCTCAATTCAATCGTAATAATAACCTCGATTTGTGGCAGGCAGCTTATGATGCAAATAAAGCTGCAGTTAATTATTTAAATGGTCAAGGGAAAGGTCTTCTCGAAGATTTTAGCAAAATCTGGGTTGAAGAAATGAATAAAGAAGTTATAATGGTTACAAGATATTCTTATCCTGAAGCGACGAATGGTATGACACAAGTTTGCATAATGCCCCTGAAATATGGTGAATCTGGCTGTGCAGGGGGCAACCAACCATCGTTAGAATTGGTGAATTCATTCCCGATGAAAGATGGCTCAAAATGGGATCCAAACGCAATGGATTATAGTGCTTTGCATCAAGATAGAGATGACCGGTTTTATGCGACTATTATTTATAACGGGGCAGCACCCTATCTTAAAGCTATGTTTGGAGTGGAAAATATGTGGACTTACTATTATAATAAAGATGGAGATCCATCAACGGGTATTAATGGTAAAGAAGTCAGGGCTGATTTTTTTGAAAGCTATGAATCCCGATCAAGTTTTTATTCTAACAAAATGGTTGATCCGAATATCGATGCTAGCAATAAAGAAAATGGTGAAATAGATTGGATTGAAATTCGATATGCTGAAGTAATAATGAACTTAGCTGAAGCGGCTAATGAAATCGATGAAACAAATGAAGCTCTAGATATATTATATCAATTACGTGAAAGGGCAAATATCGAACCTGGGCAGAATGGTAAATATGGAATTACCGCTACGGCCAAAGAGGAAATCAGGCAAACTATTATGGATGAACGCTTTGTTGAATTCGCTTTCGAAACAAAACGCTTTTGGGATTTGAGAAGGTGGCGTATATATAAATCTAGAATGGAAGGATTGGAAGGAAGTGTAAAACATGGCTTAAGGATTGAATGGGATGGTTCCACAGATGAACGTCCGAAAGGATTGGAAGATATGGATGAGATATGGGATATGTTTTCAGTTAATGTCACCGAAGATATTGAAATAATTAATATGCTTGAAGAAGATAATTATTCATTTTTTGGCTTACCGTCCACCTATTTAGAACGTAACAGTAAACTTGAACAAAACAATACATGGGGTGGAACTTTTAATCCGCTGGATTAAGTAGTGAATTTTATCATCGTTTTCTAATGATTACCCAAATTTTAACAGAACCATTCTTTTTATAAAAATTTTCTGGGCATGGAAGAATGGTTCTGTTAAAAAGGATCAAAAAAAAATTTCATTTAAAAATAACTATGTATTATGCATAAAACTATTAAAGTTCTCTTATTTATATATATAGGCGTCTTGTTCTTAAGATTGAATCTTAATGCTAAAGAAATCACATCAATTTCTACAGATACGATTTCAATAGAAAATAAAATATTACAAGTTGGATTTGAACTTGGAACTGGCTATTATTTTGTAAGGGAAAAAGTTTCAGGAGATATTCTTTTTCGTGATGCCACTATGCAAATAGGATTCTGGAATATAAGTAATAAGGAATTAGTAACCAATCGGTATGCTGAAATTTTTCAAGTGCATGATAAACTTGGAAAAGGTCAAAGCTTAAAAATAATTTCTAAAATTATAGATAAAAACAGACGCTGGCACCCAGATAGCCCGGGAAAGTTTGATTTAGAATTAACAATTACCCTATATGAAGGTATGTCAGGCCTTATCCTTGAATGTGGAATTACGAACCATCTTCAAAGGTCAATTCTCGTGAAAGATTTTGCTCCTATATTGAATGCTCAGCTTTGGCCCGGCGACAAAGAGCATAAAAACCCTTTAACACTGGATGGACATGGTGCATATGGTGGTGCCAGAGAAATGATAAATGATACTGGTGCCCATGGTCATGCGAAGGAAGGAAGAGGTCAGAATGCAGTTATGGCAGGATTGTCGCGCTCAAGTGAAAATAATTTGTTGCTTACTTACACAAATGAAAATAAAAGAAGAAGTTTTGTTGCGGGTGGCCTAACATACCATGACTTTCTAAAGAGGGTTAAAGTTGACACCATAGACGATCAAAAAGTTACAGCCAGTATTAAAGGATATGATCCTGTGGGCAGAATGGTTGATGCTGGAAGTCATTATCATATTCCTGATCGATTTTATGTCGACCTGACCACATCAGACCCTTTTAAAACACTTGAACAGTATGCAAAGGTAGCTGCCTGCGCCCAGCCTGCTGCGCCTAATTTATACAATTTCCCAACTGTTTGCTTGTGGTATGCAATGTTGACAACAGGTAAAAATTGTAATCAAACTGTAGGGGCTGTAGAAGAAATGAAGCATGCAAAAGAATCCAATTTCCTTCGGTATTCTCCAGTTGCAATTCGGTTAGTTCCTGATAAATATCTGGGTAATACGGAGCAGGGTTGGTGGGACGATGAGCACTGGCATAAATTTGGTCATTATAAGAAACCATATGAAACCAGTGAAAAATATTGTCATGCAATCATTGATTTAGGCGGATTACCTTTCACATATCTTCAGCCTGGGATGCCTTCTGATGATTTCGCAAAAACACATCCTGAATGGATGCTCAACAATAATATAAAATATTTACCATTAGCTCATGACCACGAAAAACCTTATGTGCGTTTCGATTATAGTGACTCTGATTTTCAAGAGTACGTGAAAAATGTATGGGATACACTTAGAATGGCTGGTTTGAAAGGAGTTATGTTCGACTATCCTGAAACAGGATTTGCAGGAGAAGGAGGGCTGGAAAATCCTTATTATACAGCAACTGCTGCCTACCGTAAAATGTTTGAGCTTGCTCGTAACGGACTTGGTCCCCACGCTTTTATCCACGAGCGTAATTTAGGAGAAGTTTCGACAACAACGAGTTTGCCGCATGAGCGTATTCCTTTCTCAGACATGACCCTTGGGTTAGCTGATTCTCAGCGCAATGAAACAGATGCATCTTGGTTTAACTCATCTCAAGTTTCCCGTGCTGCTTTGCGGTGGTATAAAAACAGGGTTTTTTATTCATATGATCTTGATGCTAAAAGTCTTCTGTTTAAAGATTTGGGAGGGAATGTAGATGAAAATATTGGAGATCCTATTATTCGCCGAAGATCCATTTTAACTATGCTTTATATTGTATCAGGACGTATTTTACTGGCAGATTCATTTAAAGACTATTCATCACAAATTATACATGATCTTTCACGTCTTTATCCAATGCATGAGGAAAGACGAACTTCACGACCGGTCGACTTGTTTAAACAATCCTCCTATGATTGCCCAAGAGTTTATCAGTTTTCAGTAAATCCACAGTGGCATCAAGTAACTTTTTTTAATCCGGACATGGAAAAAAAAGCAACAGTTTCCGCCCCATTATCTGGTGATGCCGTCTCATCAGGAGCCCTTAACCTTGATCCGGATTCCGATTATTACGTATATGATTTTTGGAATAATAATTTGGTTGGACGATATACTGGTACTGATACACTTTCACTGGAACTCATTCCGGGAGAAGCGAGGATGCTCTCGGTTAGAGAAACAGTGTCACATCCACAAATTCTGTCATCCGATCGACATATAATGCAGGGTTTAATAGAGCTTTCCGATATACATTGGGACGATATTGCCAAATCACTTTCAGGAATAGTAAATGTGGTAGCAGATGAACCTCTGCGTATTATAATTGCCAATAATGGTCTTATACCGTTAAATGCACAATCTAGTGATGGAATGATAGAAATCGAAAAAAGTGAAGAGAATCCTAATTTGACTGTACTGAAATTGGAATTGTCCAATAATAAAAGAATTACTTGGCAGATTAATTTTCAATAAAATATGCAATTCCTTTGGGATAATGAGTAATAACCATAAGCTGGAGCGAATCCAACCTAAAAATCTAAAATAAAAATTAGTGAAAGTACTTGATATCACAGGAGACCAAATCAATGAATGAACAGAATCTATTTAAATTAATCAAAGAAAAACTCTTTACCGCAGTAATCGGAGACATTATGGACAAGATGGGATATACACATCGGTTTTTACCGCAAAAAATACATCCTCTGCATGATGATATGTTCGTTGCTGGCAGGGCAATGACTGTTTTGGAAGCCGGTTGTTTTGAGGAATTGAGTGATGGAGCTAATCCAACCCTTTGGATTAATATTGGAGGCTTTGGATGATCTGAAAGAAGATGAAGTTTAAAATAAAAAGGGATGTCATTAAATAACAAAAATATGAAAAATTACTTCTTGCCCGTATTGGTAGCTATTTGCTTTTTTTCAGCTTGTAGCACACCGCCGCCCCATTATCTTTCTACCTCCAAAGCCTTGGCCTGCTATAATGAACAGCTTAAAAAACAAGGGATCCTTGTATTTCCTGAATTACGGGAAAACCCGATAAGATGGCCCGACTCAATCCCAGAAAGGAAGATCAAGCCTGCCATTAACCTTTCACGGTTAAACCTGGCCGCACAGCCAGGAGAATTTTATGTTTTCCAGCTAGGTGTTTGGGCATTAAGAAAAGATGTGCAAGACTTACAAGTTATATTTTCAGGATTAAATGGCAAAAACGGAAAAACCATCCTTCCAGAAAAAATGACCTGTTTTAACAGCGGGGGGATCGATTTTAAAGGGGAACAGTTTTCAAAGGCAATAACAATACCGGCCGGCCGGATTCAGGCTTTGTGGGTTGGGATTGATTTGAGCGACAAAGAAAAAGGGACATATTCCGGTTTGGTGACAGTAAGCACAGGAAAAGAAAAACACAGTGTCCCCATACGGTTAACAGTTTCTGGCGAAGCTTTACCCAACCATGGCTGCGGCCAGGGAAACCGTCTGTCACGGCTCAACTGGCTTAATTCTACCACTGGCATCGACGAAAATTTAACCAAAGGTTATATTCCGGTCAACATAGAAAACCGTACGGTCAGCATTTTGGGACGAGAACTCAATATCTCGGAGAACGGCCTCCCCGAAGCAATTGTCAGTTATTTCGCCTCCTCAAACCAGGCATTGGCAGACAAAGGACAGGAGATTGTAAAACAAGCCTTCCGGTTTGTCATTGAAAAAAAAGATGGCAGCACGGTCAGGTTGTCGCCCGGCGAACTTACGGTAAAAGAGCAAACGCCGTCAAAAGTAGCATGGAAAGTACAGAATACTTCTGATGAATGCGCCCTTGAAGTGTATGGGCAAATGGAATTTGACGGCTTTGTCGGTTATAAGCTCCGGTTGGTCGCAAAAACCGACCTAAATATTAAGGACATCAGGTTAGAAATACCGGTAGAAAAGGAGAAAGCGGAATATATGATGGGGCTTGGCCATGAAGGGGGCTGCCGCACGCCCAACTGGAAATGGAAATGGGACATTTCCAAAAACCAGGACATGCTATGGCTCGGCTCTGTAAACGGGGGCCTCCGCATAAAGTGGAAGGCAGGAGATTATGTCCGCCCATTGGTCAATATTTACTATGGGTTTGGCCCATTAAAGATGCCCATTTCATGGGGCAACGGTGGGAAAGGCGGGGTCAATGTGACAGGGAAAGGCAACCAAGTTGTTGTAAACGCCTACTCTGGAGAAAGGGAAATTAAGGCAGGCGGATACCTAAACTTTGATTTTGAGCTACTGGTGACCCCTCTGAAAATACTCGACCGGCACATAAAATTTGGGGACAGGTACTACCACGGAGGGGGCAACAGTACATCGGGAAAGATTGCCGATGCAAAAAAAGCTGGAGCCAATATCATCAACATACACCATGCCGAGGATATCTATCCATTTATAAATTACCCTTATTTAGATGCAAATGTGGATGGATTAAAGCAACTGGTGACCAATGCGCACGACAAAGATATGCGCATGAAATTTTACTACACAACACGGGAACTGACCAAAAACCTCCCCGAATTTTGGGCTTTTTACAGCCTGGGCGGGGAGGTAATATATCCCGGGCCGGGAAACGAAAGCCGCACTGAAGCCTTGCACCCTGATGGGCCCAACGAGTGGCTGGTTAAAAACTTGCGGGAAAAATACATACCTGCCTGGTATAACCCAATAAAAGAAGGAAAATTTAAAGGGGAAACAGATTTGTCGGTGATCACTGCTCCTGACAGCAGGTTGAACAATTTTTATATAGCCGGGCTGGAATGGATGGTAGGTAACATAGGTATTGATGGCGTTTATATAGACGACTCGGCACTCGACCGCTTTACCCTCCGCCGGGCGCGTAAAGTTATCGACCAATCAAGGACTGAGGGGAGGATAGATTTGCACAGTTGGAACCATTTTTGCAAAAGTGCAGGGTTTGCAAGCTGCCTAAACCTTTATATGGACCTGCTCCCATATCTCGATTTGGTGTGGATTGGCGAAGGGCGGGATTACGACAGGCCACCCGATCACTGGTTGGTTGAAATTTCGGGCATACCCTTCGGGCTGGCAGGACAAATGCTTGAGGGAGGGGGAAACCCCTGGCGGGGAATGGTTTATGGCATAACTAACCGTGCAGGGTGGAACTCGCCCCCTCCAACAAAGCTATGGGGATTTTTTGATGGATATAATTTTGATGAACGGGAAATGATTGGCTACTGGGAAAAAAATTGTCCCGTAACTTGCAGTAACCCAAACATAAAAGCATCAGTTTACAAAGGAAAATCAGATATTGTCGTTGCGGTTGCCAACTGGGGCGTTAATGATGAAGACTTTTCTCTTGTGCTGGATGAAACGGATCTGGGCATCTTGCCATATTACAAGGCTAAAATACCGGGCATCGCTGATTTTCAGGAAGAACAGGAATCGGTAGACCTGAAAAGATTGACCATTATGGGGAAAAAGGGATATTTGATTGTGATAAAAAAACAATAGATGTTTTAAACCTATTTGTTTAATGCGGATATAAAATTAGAATATAGGAGATGTTGCAGAAATTGGAACGGATAGTAGAGTTGGGGCTGTTGTTCCAATTGAAGCTTCTAATAATTATTTACTTGCATTACAACGCGGATTAAAAATATTCAACCGAGAGACAGGGAGTTTAAAGCTTATTGCCAACTCTGAGGAATACCTTCAAGATAATAGTTTCAATGATGATAAGTGCGAGCCTGCAGATCGGTTTTGGATTGGATCAATGGATTTAAATGTAAAAAGCAATGCCAGAACTTTATATTGCCTGGATAACCATTTCAAATTAAATCAGATCCTCAAGAATATGACCATTCCAAATGGTTTGGACTGGAGTACTGATCATCAGAAAATGTACTATATTGATACTTCTACATATAAGGTTGTTCAATTCGATTATAATATAGATACAGCACAGATTAAGAATCCAACAAATCTTATTGTAGTTCCTGAAAAACATGGTGTACCGGATGGTATGTGTATCAATTCTGAGGGAATGCTGTGTATTGCCCATTTGGGCGGAAGTAATGTGTCACAATGGAATTCTGTAAATGGAGAATTATTGCTTCAAATTGATGTAACTGCACCTAATGTTACCAGTTGCTGTTTTGGAGGGGAGAACTTAGAAACTTTGTATGTCGCTACAGCACGAACTGGCCTTTCAGAAGAGCAACTCGAAGAATCTCCGCAGAGCGGCTAATTATTTAAGATAGAACCGGGATTTACAGGAATTAAAACAACATTTTTCAAACAGACGAATTAGACTTAAAATGGGAATAACTGATAGGGTCATCTTTATAATTTATGGATTAATTATTATTACTGTTGGAAACTGGCTTTCCCGTTCGGGGGGCAAAATACGAACAAGTCAAGACTATTTTTTTGCCAATAAAACCCTTCCTTGGTATTTGGTAGGGAGTTCAATTATCGCAGCCAATATCTCCGCTGAACAATTTATCGGGATGTCGGGGTCGGCTTATGCCATTGGTTTGGCCATTGCAACCTACGAGTGGATTGCCGCCATCATGTTAATTGTGGTTGCAAAATATTTTCTCCCGGTTTTTATTAAGAATAAAATTTTTACGATGCCACAATTCCTGGCACTTCGTTACGACAACCGCGTTAAAACCATTCTTGCCGTGTTTTGGTTGCTACTTTTCGTTTTTGTAAACCTTTCCTCTATTTTATATTTAGGTGCGCTAACCCTTTGTTCGGTTCTCGAAATTCCTATGATCTATGGAATTATCGGGTTGGCCGTATTTTCGCTGTTATACACCATTATCAATGGGTTGAAAGCAATTGCAAGCACCGATATTGTTCAGGTATTTTTTCTGTTGGTGGGCGGATTAATTACAACCTATCTGGCGGTTGATAAAGCCGGTGGAGAGACTGGGATTTTCAACGGTTTTCAAACAATGTTCGAACAGATACCAGATAAATTTCATATGATTATTCACCACCAGAACGAAAATTTCAAATACCTGCCCGGAATTCGTTCCATTTTTGGTGGAATATGGATTGCCGGAATTTATTATTTTGGTGCAAATCAGTACATCATTCAAAAAGCATTTAGTGCTAAAAATCTTGCTGAAGCACAAAAGGGAATGGTTTTTGCCGGCTACCTAAAACTTATTCTACCTTTCGTAGTTGTAATTCCCGGGATTGTGGTTTTTGCATTAAATGTCAATATTTCAAAACCCGATGAAGCCTATCCCTGGCTGTTAGATAACATTGTTCCAACCGGTTTAAAAGGATTGATTTTCTCTGCTTTAATTGCTGCAATCGTTTCATCGTTTAGTGCGATAATAAACAGTGCTTCCACAATTTTTACCATGGACATTTACAAACCTTATTTTAAACCAAAAGCCAACGATAAAGAAATGATTTTAATGGGACGCATTTCATCAATGGTGTTTGTTATTTGTTCTGTTTTGGTGGCAACTAGCCTCAGAAATATTGAACAGGCATTTCAGTTTATACAGGAATATACAGGAATGGTAAGCCCAGGGATTACGGCCATTTTTGTTTTTGGTATTTATTGGAAAAGAACAAGTCCAATCGCAGCTTTCTGGGGAACCATTCTTTCACTCCCAATTTCAGCAGGAATAAAATTATTGTTCCCGGAAATGCCATTTCTTGACCAAATGATGGTTTCATTTTTTATTGTTGCAGTGCTTATAATTATCATTTCTCTTTTTGGAAAACAGAAAGAAGACAAAAAAATTACTCTTAACAAAGAAATATTTAAAACCGATCGTACATTTAATATATTATCCTTAATTATCATGTTGGTACTGGTCACTATTTACACCTTATTCTATTAAAAATTAAAACGAAAAATTATGACACCAAAAGAAAGTCTTATTCAACTATACCATCGAAAAGGAATAAAAAATGCTCCAGTAGGTTTTATTCTATGTGAAAGTCTTGACGAAGAATTTAAACGAAGATATCCAAATGCTAAAAGTTACCAGGAACATTTTAGTTTTCCGTATCGGATAATTGTAGATCCAGGATTTTCATGGAATTTTGATAACCTCGATATGATTCCAGAACAGACAAAAATTGATTGGCATAGATATTATCCCGAAAAATTTATGAATGAAGTAAAATTTGATGGTTGGGGAATTGCTCATGAAAAAAGCCCCACTTCGATGCACATGACCAAGATGCATCACCCGATGAAAAACTTCACCACACTGGATGAAATGAAAGCTTATCCTTTGCCCGATTATACTATGGTTGATTTTAGCCCTTTACAAAAAGAAATGGATGAAATTCACGACAAAGGATTGGCGGTGTTTGTATGGCAGGAATGTACAATTTGGGAAGTAGCCTGGTATTTACGCAGCATGGAAAACCTGATGATGGATATGGCATTGGAAGATGAAAAAGCATATTGGCTGCTCGACCAGATTACAGATAAATCGTGTTACCGTGCCAAGATTTTTGCACGGCAAGGAGCCGATATTCTTGGTCTCGGCGATGACATTGGAATGCAGGATACCATTATGATGCAACAGGGAATGTACCAGTATTGGTTAAAACCGCGGTTACAAAAAGTGATTAATGCAGCCAAATCGGTTAATCCTGATATTTTAATTAGTTATCATTCGTGCGGTTATATAGAACCGTTTATTCCTGATTTAATTGAAATAGGCGTAGATATTCTTAATCCTGTTCAGCCTGAATGCATGGACTTTAAAGAAATACATGATAAGTACGGCGACCAGATTTCATTTAATGGTACAATCGGAACGCAAAAACTAATGCCATTCGGTACACCCGAGGATGTAAAAAAGGAAACATTTCGAAATCTATCGATTGCTGGAAATAATGGTGGACTTTTTTGCTGTCCGACCCATATGCTGGAACCTGAAGTTCCGTGGGAAAATATTGAGGCATATGTTGAGGCGTGCCATAAATTCAAATTATAAATTAGGAGTGAATCATCGTTTGGGCAACCAACGGAAATACAATAGCATAGCAAAATGGATTAATGGGTTTGAGAGCCTTTAAAATATATTATAAGTCTTTTTGTTTTAAAATTGACCATCTCCCGTTTTTTTCATTAAAATTCAACCTCTGTTTTTTGTTTTTATGCATTTTTACGGCAGATAAATTCATGAACAAGGGGATTTTCTTGCTGAACTGTACAACTTATTGTACAACGGGGCCATTTCTTTTCTTTTGTTAAAATAGACTACGTCCAACAACCAATACCCTAAACCATAGGACGCTTTGTCCCCATATTTTACAAAGTCCAGGCCTTCCATCATTTTGGCATATCTTTTCTGGATGTCTGAACCATCAAACAGAATATAGTCACCATGGTAAATACGGGGCTTGCAACATTGCATGTGCCCACGGAAAAACTTAAAAAAGAACCCATCTTTATTGTAATGGTTCCTGAACAGTTTGGTCGTTTGTCCCAATTAGATACTGTCATGTATGCTACTGGCTATCTGGTTGACCAAGACTGTACCTGGCTTTAGTATCCCGACTGCCATATCTAGGACACAGCGTGTTGATGGCTTGGTCAAATATTTTTCCAGAGAAAGAAAATAACGGCTAATCTTGTTCTGTACCTGTTTTGTTAATACTTTTGACATAAGCTGGTTTTTTAAGTGAATGTTTTTGTTGTTGTACCATAAGTATACACTTTTTAAACCAGCTTTCCTCACCGGGAAAACCGCTAAAACCATTATGATTGTTGATATGTAGCTTTTTTATGCATTTTTTAGGGAGAGGGTCAAATGAACTTAATTAATGTTTCACTAAATAGAATAAATTATGGATCAAAATTATCAGGAATATCTAGAGAAGGCGAATGAATTTATTGTTTCATACGGATTGAAAGTAATTATGGCAATAATTGTTTTAATCGTTGGCTTTTGGGCCATACACCGTGTGGTCAAAATTTCAGCCCGTTTAATGGAGAAAAGGGACATAAATGTATCGCTTCGGGGATTCCTTAAGAGCTTGATAGGGATCCTGCTGAAGGCCTTGTTATTAATCAGTATTGCAGAAATGGTGGGTATCAAAACAACCTCTTTTGTTGCTATTTTAGGAGCCGCCGGATTGGCAGTTGGGCTGGCATTGCAGGGAACCCTCGCCAATTTTGCCGGCGGTGTTATGATTTTATTGTTTAAACCTTTTAAAGTAGGGGATCTAATAGTTTCGCAGGGGCATTTAGGTGTGGTAAAAGAAGTGCATATTTTTGTAACAATTTTATTGACCCCTGAGAACAAGACCGTGATTTTACCAAATTCTGCCGTTTCAAATAACGACATTGTGAATTATACAACAGAAGGGATTATCCGTGTTGATATGACTTTTGGCATTTCCTATGAATCAAATATAAAAGATGCCAAGAATATCTTATTGGGGGTCTTAACCAGCCACCCAAAAGTATTGAAAGAGCCTGCTCCTTTTGTCGGGGTTTCCGAACTGGCAGATAGTTCCGTTAACCTGGCAGTCCGCCCATATGCAAAGCCTTCTGATTACTGGGCTGTTTACTTTAGCATTTATGAGGACGGGAAACTTGCATTAGATGCTGCGGGGATTACCATTCCATTCCCACAAATGGACGTACATATGAAGAAACAGCAATAAATGGGGTTTGCCCAGAAAACGGGGTGGTTGTTCGAAGTGGCCGCCCCGTTGTTGGTTTTTCTATGAAAGCGTGTCGCGGAAATATTTAACTGTGCCCACTTTCAATTCCATGGTTGCCTCCTCGTCGCAAACAATAATCCCTTTCGGGTGCATCTGGAGCATCGATAGTGTCCACATATGGTTTATCCCTCCTTCTACAACATTTTGCAATGCCCTTGCTTTTTTATAACCATTCACAACAATCAATACTTCCCGTGCATCCATAACGGTTTGTACGCCAACCGTGAGCGCTTGTTTCGGCACTTTGGTTATATCGTTGTCAAAAAAGCGTGAATTTGCAACAACAGTATCGTAGTTCAGGTTTACCAAACGGGTGCGTGAGGTTAATGGCGAACCGGGCACATTAAATGCCAGGTGGCCATCGGCTCCCATGCCCCCGAGGAATAAATGTATCCCGCCAATTTTCTTTATTTTTTCTTCATATTCAAAACATTCTTTCTCTATATCTTCGGCATTCCCGTTTAAAATATGGATATTCTCCTTTTTTATGTCGATGTGGCCGAAGAAGTTATCAAACATAAACGAGTGATAGCTTTCTGGATGTTCTTTGGGCAGGCCAACATATTCATCCATGTTAAAAGTCACCACATTGGCAAACGAAACTTTGCCCTCCTTGTTTTGCCTGATCAGTTCTTTGTATGTCCCGATTGGTGTTGAACCTGTTGGCAAACCCAAAACAAAAGGCCTGTTTTCACCTGGCTTGTATTCATTAATTTTTGTTACAATATAGTTTGCGGCCCATTTACTTAATCCTTCGTAGTTTTTTTCAATTACTAATTTCATATCCGGTTATTAATATTAAAATATTCCTTCCATTGTTTTTTCAAGCGAAAAAGCTTCTTCCAAGAATTGCTTCACATTTAATTCGTGCAAATATATCATTCCGTGGGTTGCCCTCAGCAAAGCAGAGTCGTTTTCGTAAAAGAAATTTTTCCCTAGCAGGAACTGTATCTGTTTATGTTGCTCTACCCAAATACGTTGCGCAACAGCACTGAATTTACCATCGAGCTGGTAACTTGGGAACGATGCATTTACCTGTGTAACATAGCATTCGGAAAACGATTTGTCGAGCGTTGCCAATGCATTTAACGAAACCGGGACAATTGCTTCTGCATCCCACGGGGTATATTTAAACCAAACATTCCTGTAACCGATAATCCGCAACTTGCTTAAGTCTTCTTCTTTGTCCCACTCTTCAACGGCCCTGGCAATAGCCTGTAAAACTTTATAATGCGTGTCTGGCCCACTCCCCTGCGGATCCATTGTAAGGCTGATTACGGTAGGTTTATATTTTTTGAATTCTTCTACTATTGGCAGCACATCGCGCGTTTTGTCCGGCTGTGAACCTCCGCTCTGATAAAAACCGAGCCGCAGGTGGTGTACGTTTTTTACAGAGATACCGTAGTGTGCCCAAACCAGTTCTTCTTCAAGTTCGCGGATCATCCCTTTCAGTTTCTGGATCTCGGAGGGGTTTTTCCCTCCATCGTAAGTTTCCTCAAGAGATCCTATAATCCCGGCTATTACTTCCAGCAGCCTCTTTTCATTTTTAACTTCCCAGATAGTGCACAGTGCACGCACTGCACGGTGGCAAACGCCGCGCCTTTTCTCCTCATCGTTTTGGGCTGCAATATTGTCGAGATAATGATAAATATCTTTGTCCCATTTATGTTTGTACCCTGATTCAAAGAAATCGGGATAATAAATCATCTCTATCTTCCCGCTATTAATCAGGTCACGGGTATCGTTAAGCAAATCTTTAAGGAAATGGTTTGTTACGGCATTAAAACCGGAGGTAGCCACGGCAAAGTGCATTTCGTTGCTGGCATCGCGCGATTGGCGGTTTGTTACCGGCATAATCCCCAGCATTATATCATCGTGGTGCGGTCCGGTATGGTAATACACCTGGTTGGTTTCTTTTTGCATCCCGCGTTGAAGCTTTGCCAATATAGAATCGATAACGCCCTGCACCGTATTTTCATTTAGATCGGGGATCCGGCTGCAATATTTGTCGGCCTTTAAGTCTTCAAGGGTCAATTTCCCGCCAAACTTGTTTATTTTCCGGCAAAGCTCAATAACTGCCCGCTCGGTTTTTTTATGTGTCCATGGCCCGCAATTATAAAAACATTCGATACCGTCTTCTAATTTTACAGTTGCACTTTCAGTAAGGTAGAAACGGCTGTTTTTTAGGTTTTGCAGGGAAGTTGCAGGGTAATTAACCACCGGCGCTTTTTCCAAAGAATCCTTAACCGTATCAGCAATGGCTTCTCCGGCAGCATATATAATAGCCTTGTTTTCAGGATTGTACCGTATTGTCCCCAGCCCTATTGTAATTACCAGCCTTTTGCGCGAAACTTCAATGCCCCCCAAATCGGCTGCGGTAATTGCCTGGGTCTCAAAATTTGTTTCCTTTAAGCGGGTGGTAGAAAAATGATCGGAACCCCGTGTGTTAAAGGCAATGTTCCCATCGGGACCAATCCCGCCCAGGAAGAACCCGATCCCGCCTTTTTCCCTGATTTGGTTTTCATAGTTTGTACACCAATTATCAATTTTAAAAATCGACTCCTGCTGCAACTGTTCCATTTGCGTTTTGGCCTCCCTGTACCTCAGGCTCAGATCAATGCTGTTGTCTGAAAAAATTTCACAAAAGGGCTTTCCTCCGGCCAGTTTAATTTCGTTGGAATTTATCAATAATGATTTGTTCCTGTCCAGTCCAAATCCTTTTATGTAATATTCTTCGGCAAAATTGCACAGACTGTTATGTTGCTCTGGATCAATGGGGTAAAATTCTCCCATTTGCACAAATTGCAGGTTTCTCAGTTCGGGTTTCTTAATCCCGCCCAAACCATATTTTGCAAGGGTTGCCTGAGTTTTTTCCCCCTCCCAGGTATCAAGTATTAATTTTGTGTAATCCAGGAAGTGCTGGGCTGTTTTACCTGTAGGTAAACTAACTACCCCTTCCGGGTTTTGGCCCACCCATTCCAAAAAACTCATGGCAGAAAGCAGTCCGAGTTTTGGGAAACTAATAACAGGTATATATGGGATACGGGTGGTTGTTTTTTCCAATCCAGCTTCCTTAAAAAAAGCTTGTTCAACTTTTGAGAAATTTGATTCCATTTTTATATTACTTTGAGAATGATATCTTTTCCAATGCATACGCCGCAGCTCCCATTGTGCCTGCTTTTGAACCCAATTCTGAAAATTTTATTTCGGTATCGTTACTAATGTCGCGGTTGCTGAAAGTCTGGATTGCCTGTTGTACCGGGGCCAGGATAAACTGGCTGGCTTCGGCAACCCGCCCGCCTATGATAATAAGTTCGGGGTTAAAAATTTGTACCAGGTATGCCATGCCACGGCCAAGCCAGTAGCCCACATCGGTAAACAGCGAAATGGCAAACTGGTCGCCTGAATTTGCTGCGCTTATTACATTAGATATTTCAATCTTGTCGGTATCGCCGTCAACAAGTTCCTGTATTAACGACGAATTCCCCTCCCTTATGCCTTCTTTTGCCATACGGGCAATGGCCGTTGCCGAGGCAATGGTTTCCAAACACCCTTTTTTCCCACAACTGCAAAGTACACCGTTGTCAACAATTGGGAGGTGGCCAAATTCACCTGAAAACCCTGATTTGCCGTTATATAACTTCCCATTGATGATTATTCCCAGCCCCAGCCCCCAGTCGGCCTGGATCATCAAAACATTCTTTTTGTTTTTTGCAAGCCCGAAACGCTGCTCGGCAAATGTCCTAACTTTTGAGTCGTGGTTAAAGTAAACAGGTATCCCAAAAACTTTGCGCAATTCTTCATACAGGTTTGAGATATGGGGGAAATAGGTTTTATTGACCCCTTGCTTTTGATTGATTATACCAGGGAGTTCGATACCGGCAACCAGGATTTTGTCCCGTGAGATATTGCTTTCTTTCACTACATTTTCCAGTGCCTTGTTCACATCGTTGAAGATTTTTATATCGGAATGTATTTTTGTGGGGAAATAATGTGGGCCGCTAACTTCTTCGTTGCAGGCATTAAAGATTGAAATAATGGTACGCGTAACGTTAATGGTTATCCCAACCACATAAAAACCATTTTCAACTAGGCCGTAAATATTAGGACGCCGCCCGCCACTTGAGTCCCCCCGGCCAAGATCCCTTACCAAACCGTCATCGATTAATCCAAGCAGCAAACTGTTGATCTTTGGGGTGCTAAGTTTAACAATCCTTGAAAGCTCGGAGTTGGATAAAGGCCCATTAAAATAAATGGCGCGCAATATTTGTTTTTTATGGCTGATTTTTTTCAATTCAACCGCCTGGCTCTGTCCTTTTGTATTTTTAAATAGATGTTCCATATAATGTATTGTCAAAGATCTGAATAAAGTTTCTATTAAAAAAGAATCTTTTTAATTTTTTTAAAAAGACTTCGTTCTTTTTGTTAAATTTAGCGATTCGTTTACATTTCATAAATATTTAATATACGATGTTTTTTAAACTTGGATAAAATAGCTGATATTTATGTACTCTTTCACCTAATTAATACGTTATGAATATGTGTACTAAAAAGCAAATCACCATTCTTGTTTTTCTCTTTTTAGCAAGCCTTGTAAACGGGCAATCGAGAAAAATCATCAACATCCCTGACATTCCGGGCTACCAAACCCTGAAATGTGATTTTCACATACATACTGTTTTTTCGGACGGGACGGTTTGGCCTACAGTAAGGGTTGAGGAAGCTTGGGAGGACGGCCTCGATGCTATCGCCATTTCCGACCATATAGAATACCGGCCACACTCAAAAGACATGGCTTCCGACCACAACCGTTCGTTTGAAATAGCAGAACCATTGGCCCACCAAAAAAATATTGTATTGATACGCGCGGCCGAGATTACCCGGAGTATGCCTCCGGGCCACTTAAATGCACTGTTTATAAGGAACGCGAATTTGTTGGAGCGCGAAGATGCTTTCGATGCCATAAAAGAAGCGCGCGAACAGGGCGCTTTTATCTTATGGAACCATCCTGGCTGGAAAGCCCAGCAGCCCGACTCAACGGTTTGGTGGGAGGAACATACCGAATTGCTAGAGAACGATATGTTGCACGGGATTGAAGTATATAACAGCAAGGAATATTATCCGGAGGCACTTGGCTGGGCAAATGAAAAAAACCTTGCCATGTTTTGTAATTCAGACATTCATGCCCCAATAGGGATGTCGTACGATCTGAACGCAGGGCACCGGCCAATTACGCTTGTTTTCGCCAAAAGCAAAACCACCGGCGGTATTAAAGAAGCCCTTTTCGGACGTAGGACTGCCGTTTATTTTGACAATACGCTTATGGGCAGCCCCGACATACTGGAGCCTCTGTTTTTTGCCTCACTGGTTTATAAAAACGTGCCGCTGAAGATTAATAACGGGGGAGGCGAGCAAATCGAAATAACCAATAACTCTGATGTTGACTATGAACTTGAACTGGTGCAGCCAGGCATAGGTTTCGATGTGCCGGAAAGCCTAACCTTAAAGGCACACCGGATTACTCCGCTTCCAATAAGCGGGAACTCTGACGAAGTAGCCCAGGCAAAGGTACTTGATGTATATTACCGTGTTAAAAACATGAAGGTTGCCCCAGAGGAAAACCTTATTGTTACTTTCTCGTTCAGGAACTTATAACGGGATAAACCCAGACTAATAATTTATGATATGGACAAACCGGTCTGCACCCTCATTGTTCTTTTCCTGGTTTTATCGGTTGGTGGAGCCAGGTCACAAGACTTAAATGAAATACTCGGCAAACATTTTAAAGCTGTTGGGCAGGACAAACTTGCAAAATCTGAAACATGTATTATAAAAGCAAATGTAACCCAGATGGGGAGGGAGATCCCTATGGTTATGAAGATGAAGGGGACAGGTAAGTTCAGGATGGAAATGGATATTATGGGGCAGAAAATGATCCAGGCCTACAACGGCGAAAAAGGCTGGGTTGTTGCCCCGTGGATTAGTAGCAAGCCCCAAGAACTTGCCGGGGCAGAACTCGACCAGGCTATGGCCCAGAAGGGGAACTTTACAATTACGGGCAAAAAGGCCACAAGGTTGAATTGATCGGGAAAGAGGATGTAGGTGGCAACGATATGTATAACCTTAAAGTGACCAACAAAAACGGGAGCGTAAAAAATTACTATATTGATGCGGGCAAATACCTGATATGCCAGGTAAAAGCCACTGCCGTTTCAATGGGAAAGGAATTGTCCATTACCCAAAAAATGACCGGGTATAAAGACTTCAACGGGATAAAAATTGCTACCAAAATTATTTCTAAAACCCCGATGGGAGATGTTGAAATTGCAATTGAAGATGTTGATTTCAACACCGAAATAGACGACAGTATTTTTGAAAAACCGTCAAATTAAAAAGCATCTATTTCTGCCTGAAAAAAACCTGTATCGGCACACCGGTAAAATTAAAGTTCTCGCGCACTTGGTTTTCAATGTACCTCCTGTAAGGCTCTTTTATATATTGCGGCAGGTTGGCAAAAAGGGCAAAAGACGGCGTTGGCGACGGCAATTGGGTAACATATTTTATTTTTATGAATTTGCCTTTTACAGAAGGGGGCGGATAAGCTTCGACAGCTTCCAGCAGCACCTCGTTAAGTTGTGATGTTTTGATCCGCTGTTTACGGTTGCCGAAAACTTCGATGGCCGTTTCCAAGGCTTTGTGTACCCTTTGCTTTGTTAGCGCAGATATAAACAATATCGGCACATCGGTAAAAGGGGCCAGCCGCTCTTGTATCTCTGCCGCCATTTTTTTTGTTGAATGCGTGTTTTTATCTATCAAATCCCACTTATTGACCAGTATAACAACACCTTTTTTATTTTTTACTATCAGGTTGAATATGTTAACATCCTGCGCTTCTACCCCACGGGTTGCGTCTATCATCAACAAACAAACATCAGAATTTTCAATGGTGCGTATCGAGCGCAGGACCGAGTAAAATTCCAAGTCTTCATGTACTTTCCCTTTTTTGCGCAGCCCGGCGGTGTCAACGATCATAAAATCGTGCCCGAACTTATTGTAGCGCGTATGGATAGAATCGCGGGTAGTACCGGCAACATCGGTAACGATATTCCGTTCTGCCCCAATCAGTGCGTTTATAAACGATGATTTCCCAACATTTGGCCTCCCCACAACCGAAATGTGCGGCAATTGGGCTTCCAATCCTGTTTCTTCTTTTACCGGGAAGCTCCCCACCAGTTTATCTAGCAAATCACCGGTCCCGCTGCCGGTCATCGATGAAATACAATAAATTTCGCCCAGCCCAAGTGCATAAAATTCCTGTGCGTCCAAAATACGCTGGTTGTTATCGACCTTGTTTACCACAAGGATGGCCTCTTTTTTTGTCCTCCTTAGGATGGCAGCAACCGCATCATCGAGGTCGGTTATGCCGGCCTCCACATCTACCAGGAACAGGATAACGTCAGCTTCGTCGATTGCCAGGTGTACCTGTTTGTTTATTTCCGCTTCAAAAACATCATCGGAATTTACCACGTAACCTCCCGTGTCGATAATCGAAAACTCGACCCCGTTCCACTCGCCTTTCCCGTAGTTGCGGTCGCGGGTAACGCCCGAAACTTCATCTACTATGGCTTTCCTCGACTCGGTAATCCTGTTGAAAAGGGTTGATTTGCCAACGTTTGGCCTTCCTACTATTGCTGTTATTTTGCTGCTCATATTTCTGTCTTTCTTATTTCCTTGGGTTATTATCAAAAACGGCCACTCATTGTTTTGATGTCAAAATCATAACATTTAGTGTGCAATATTTCAACTTGTTTTAACGGTAAATTGTATATCCATAAGGCATTAAAAACACTTTCCTGTCAGGCTGCTAATTAGCCGAAGCGCAGTTTCTACGGTGCTTAAAAAAGCACAAAAAACTTCAAGTACAGCATGATTGCCCTATGCAATATACAAAACCTAGCTGCTGGTTTTATCTTTTCTTGATAGTTTTTCTTCTAATTCTTCAATGCTTGGTAGTTTTGTTTTCATATCGTCAGGTATTGCATTAGTTAATTTATATTCACTAATTCCCATCGGTTTGTTTATATCTCTCAAAGCGTATTCTGCTTCAATCTTGTCTTTCTTTTTGCAAAGAAGAATTCCAATTGTTTTATTGTCAGCATTTTTTTTTAGTTGACTATCAACTGCAGATAAATAGAAATTTAATTTTCCTGCATATTCAGGCTTAAATTTACCTGCCTTTAACTCGATCACCACATAGCATCGTAAATCAAGATGATAAAATAGTAAATCAATGAAATAATCGGTTTCGCTTATCTCCATTTTGTATTGTCTGCCAATGAATGCAAAACCTTTTCCAAGTTCGAGTAAGAATTTTGTAATATTTTTTACCAACTCGTCTTCAATTGCTCTTTCTAATGCATCGTTCTGTAAGCCTAAGAAATCAAAATTGTAAGGGTCTTTTAACGTTTCTGTTGCAAGTTTTGATTGTTGAGCAGGAAGTATTTCTTGAAAATTTGTTATTGCGCTTCCTTTCTTTACATAGAGATTATCTTCAATTTGAATTTCTAGTGTATCTCTATCCCAACCATTCTTAATCGTTTCGTTGCAATAAAATTCGGCTTCTGGAATGTTTTTTATCTTTGTTACTATCAGACGGTTATGTCCCCATGGAATTTGTGCCACGCTCTGTGGCACAAATTCATATTTTTCGGAATAAAATTTATACCATTGTCTAACAGCATATAAATTTCGTCTTGAAAATCCCTTAATGTCAGGAAATTCTGCTCTTAATTCAATTGCTGTTTGTTCGATGAACCTACTTCCCCAATTTGCATTTTTTTGTCTGTCTGAAATGTCTTTTCCAATAATCCAGTATAGTTCAATTAATTGGGAATTAAGAGTCAGTGCGGCTTTTGTTTGTGCTGAATGAATCTTGGATTTTAATTGATTTATCCAATCATAGAAATCTGAAGTGTTTATTGTGTCATTCATACAATTCTGCTACATGATATGTGCCGCATAATGTTTTTAATTCGTCAATATGCCGATAAATTAGTTCCATGGGGCCAAAATTACAACATTTTAGCGGATCATCCCGAATGCCGGGGTATATTTTGCTATTTTACTGCCATTGCTTCCAAATGTTGGGCGTTTTTTTAATTCATTATCAATGTAACTTCATTTGCTTTAGATAATCAATCAATAACCTAGGCCTATCGGTAAGAATAATATTAGCTCCGTGTTCAACTACCCAACCCCAATGTTTATCGGGCCCGGACATTGCTACATCATCATTATGCCCAGCGCATAATTCTGGCCATAGCGTATCTATCCAAATAGCATTGCCTTGTTTTTTTATATACGAAATAGCATCAAAAACGGGAGAATCTTCTTTGTCGATAACAACCTCAAATGCAAAAGGGTGGAAATTTTCATAAAAGCCTTGGACATAATCTAGGGGCGTCTGAATATTTTCCCTGTTGTAGATACTATAATCTTTAGGCCAAACGATGGGCATATACATAATACTGTCCATGTAACTCCCCCATTCTCCGCGCATATCCCCTAAGGGTTCATTGCCTTTAAAAATAGCCTGGTTTATAGTTCCGGTTTCTTTTAATACTTTATAGACCTGCGACAGGTATTCCCATGCCTTATCAATGTTTATTAATACGGGTTTATCTTTAACAAACAGCATTACATCTCTTAACTCAGGTATTTTATGATGTGTCTTAATCCCTGCCCCATTTTTCAGATAGAGCTTTTGTATACTATCCAGCGGCCAATCACATATTTGACCTTTCCCGGTAGAGGTCCGGTTTAGTGTTCTGTCGTGCATCACTATCATTTGATAATCTGCGGTCATCCGAACATCAATTTCCACGATGTCGACCCCCATTTCAATACAATTTTTAATTGCTTGCAATGAATTTTCTGGGGCGTTCCTCCAATCCCCCCGGTGAGCCCCAACCAATACATAATCATCGGTAGGTTTTTTTATATAGCCAACTATCTGTTCTGGTGTCGAAAAATGAGGCTTTTTTAGTTGCTCCTGTTTTTTCTCTTTGGGTTGGCAGTTTGCCAATAATAAAACCATTATTATTGGGACTAATAATTTGATCATATTGCTCATGCTTAGATTATAGTGTTATTCAATTGTTTGTTTTGGGATGGTTTGATAGCCTTAATGTTAGTTTTGAATTTCCCAGGGAGTAGTTTCTGATAAAAAATACAGACATTTTTCACAGAAAAAATTAAATAAGGGGGCAAGCCCCCCTTTATCCCAATAAATCAATAACCATCATTTTGTGTTATTGACGGATCTGTATCGATCTGGCTTTGAGGTATGGGCAGCAATAAATCATGGTCGTCAATAGTAATGTTATCACCCTGTGCCGCAAACCAGTTATTCATAACAGTAACTGCTGTGCCGTAGCGCAATAAATCGAACCATCGATGCCCTTCACTAACAAGTTCAAGTCTCCGTTCGAATGCAACAGAGTCTATCATCTCCTCTTGGGTTGAAGCCTGCGTATCGGGCAAACCGGCACGGTTCCTAATCTCATTCAGATAGCCAGAGGCAACCGTTAAATTGTTTTGTCCTGCTTCTATTTCGGCCAACAACAATACTACATCGGCAAAACGGAGGACAACCCAATCGCTACCGCCATCTGCAGGTTCGGTTGAGGGTTCGGTAAGTTTTTTTGTATAGGGGACGTTTTCGTCTGTGATACCCACATAAGCTGTTTTCCGCAAATCGTTACTGGAATAACTGTTGTACAATTCCACTGTAGGCAGGCTATGCCCTTTGGCCCCACTTACTGTACCCGATGGGCTGAATTGTTGAAATGCGCTGCTCCCCATTGAATTGCCATTTAACCCCGCAACAAACTGAACAGCAAATATAATCTCTTCGTTGCCCTCGTTGTCGATATCAAAAATATCGTTCACATCGCCCAACAATGAGTGTTTCTCCGAGTTATAAACTGTTTCAAGCAGAGTTTTTGCAGAACTTAAATCGCCCTCGGTAAGGTACACCTTGGCCAACAAGGCCTGCCCTGCGGTTTTAATAACCCTGCCTTCTTCCGAGGCTTCATCGGGCAAAACTTCTATGGCTTCTTTCAAATCTGTTTCTATTTGTTTATAAACTTCTGACGAGGCTGTCCGTCCTTGGCCGAAATAGTCATTTGGATCTGTTGTCTCTTCCACTACAAGGGGGACATCGCCGTACAGGCGCACCAAGTTAAAATAAAGAAGTGCACGGATAAATTTAACTTCACCTATCCTGTTGTCCTTTACATCCTCTTCATCAAAATTCACATCAGGTATCCTGTTTAAAACAATATTTGCCCATTGTATCCCTATGTAGGCTGCTTCCCATGTAGCTTCAACAATAGAATTACTGGTAATGGTGGTAAACTCATCGAGTTGTCCATAAATACCATCATCATTTGCAGGTACTTCATCGAAGGTATTATCAGAAGAAATCTCCCCCAATGCCGGCAAATAAAGATTATACAATCCTTTTTTCCTAAGTGAAGAGTAAACCGCATTTACGGCCTCCTCTATTTCTTCTTCGGTACTGTAAAAATTGGATGATACTTTGCTGGTAACAGGTTCCTGGTAAAGCTCATCTTCACAGGAAATAAAATTTATTACACTAATTAAATATATAAGGATTAAGAATTTTTTCATGACAATATATTTAGAAAGTTAAGTTGACTCCAAAAATAAATGAACGGGCTATCGGGTAACCGCCATAACCGGTCTGACCGTAATTCAAAGGATCGCTGCTAGATGAAGAATCAGGGTTATACCCCCGATATTCAGTAATAGTGAACAAATTATTGGCAGTTAAATAAACCCTTGCTTTTGAAGCTTTAATCTTTGATGCAATAGATTGTGGAAAGTTATATGCTATGGTTATATAGCGCAACCTTAGGTAATCGGCATCTTGAAAGTATATGCTTGAAGCTCTGGTGTTCTTTCTGGCAGAAGAAAAACTCCCCATGTTTGGCCGTGCAAAAAAGCCGTCCGGATTATCATCGGGGTGATACCTGTTGTCGAAATAGTACTGGCTTGGCACACCAAAACCTTCACCTACCTCGGTAATATAGGCTAGTTCTTTGTTAAATAACTTACGTCCCTCAACGCCATACAGAGCAAAGTCAAGTTCAAAGTTTTTGTAAGAAAAAGAACTGTTGAAGCCATAGGTAAAATCGGGGTTATTGGTGCCGAAGGTCGTTTTGTCGTCAGTATCGATATTCTCGTCTTCGTCTCGATCTTCGACAATATAGTCTCCGGTCAAGGTCCCGTCAAGGCAGGGCGTGCTTTCTATTTCTTCGTCCGTTTTATACACACCTATAATATTGTAACCATACAATGCGGAGATAGGCCCACCAACTTTTGTCAAAGAAGAGCTGGCTGTTCCATCTATTATTTGTTCTTGCCCTTCGCCAAGTTCCAATACTTCATTTTTATTGGTGAAAATATTTGCCCCAAAATTCCATTTCACCTGTCCCAAATCAATATTATTCCCACTTATGCTCACCTCGACACCAGTGTTCTTCACTTTCCCAATGTTCTGTAACGATTCGTCATACCCTGATTGTTCTGGCACAGGGACATCCAGCAAGAGGTCTGAAGTTATTGAATGGTAGTATTCACCTGATAATTTTATCTTAGTCCATAACCCTAAATCGAAACCAACGTTGAGCGAAGTGGTAGTTTCCCACGACAAATTCGCATTTGGGGAACTACTTGCAGCAAACCCTGATGCCAAGGAATTATCAAAAGCATAGTCGGTAGATGTTAAGATCGCTTTTGAACTGTAGGCCCCAACCTGATTGTTTCCTGTCTGCCCCCAGCTTGCCCTTAATTTTGCCAGGTTAATTATTTTTGTGTCGGGGAAAAAATCCTCATTGTTTAAAACCCAGCCAGCCGACAATGAGGGGAAAGTTGCCCATTTTGAATTGTCTCCAAAACGTGAAGAACCATCTTTTCTTATGGCTGCGGAAAATAAATACTTTGTCCTGTATGAATATTGCAAACGCGCAAGATACGATATTTGTGTCCATATGTATTTACTGGAACTAACGGAATGGCTGCTAGCCCCCGAAATATTTTCCAATAAATCATCGGCTATATCGCTCCCTTCTATATAAGAATACGTACTGTTTTCTTTTTGAAATGTATAACCTGCCAATAAATTAAAAGCATGATCGCCGAACGACTTAATATAGTTCAGGGTATTTTCCGTAATATAGTTGGTTACTATTTTAGTAGATTCTTCGGCAATGGCCGATTTTGGGGCAGCACTCCTGTAAGCCCCTAAATTAGATGGATTATAATATGTTTCTATATAGTTCCTGTAATCGGCTCCCAAAGAAGTTTTGAATTTTAACCCTTTTAAGATTTCAATGTTTAAAAAAGCTGAACCAAAGGTCCTAAATGAATTTGTCCGGTCTTCTGTCATTTTTGCTATCGCAACAGGGTTTTCGCCTAATGCGCCATCCTCATATGTATTGGCTTCAATCTGTTCGCTTATTGCCAATGTCCCGTCTTCGTCATACGGACTGAAAAAAGGGTACATAATAGATGCAGCGCCTACAGGATCATACGACCATCCGGAAGGGAAATCGTGCTTTATGGAATACGAAGGATTGATGCTTATGCTAAAATCCATCCGTTTGTTGAGTTCGGTGTTGAACTTAATACTTGAACTGTATCTTTTAAAATCGGTTTCAATCACAATCCCGTCTTGCGACAAATAAGATCCGGATATATAATAATCCGATTTTTTATTCCCTCCAGAAAAAGCAAGGCCGTAATTACTTACCTGTGCGTTACGAAACACCTCATCAAGCCAGTCGGTGTCGGTAAGGCCATTTTCTCCCTCTAAATAAGGGTCAATATAATTGAGCCTGAGTTGCCTTTTACTTGCACCGTTTGCCAAACGTGTTTCTCGGCCGTCATCAATACTATTTTTCACCGGATCATCTGACACATACCCCCAGTCCCTGGCTTCTGTAAAATATGTTGCAGCATCATATGCACCTACAAACTCAACATTGTCGGAACGTTGTTGCAGCCCGACAGAGTAGTTAAACTGTATCTTGGGAGAGCGGTCAGAACCATTTTTTGTGGTAATTAAAATAACACCGTTTGATGCCCTGGAACCGTAAATTGCGGAAGAAGCAGCATCTCTTAAAACTTCGACCGATTCAATATCCTGGGCGTTGACAGAACTCAGTGAACTCCCTTCGGTAAGTGGCATTCCGTCAACTACAATCAAAGGGTCTGTCCCAGCTGTTAATGTTCCGGTCCCCCTAACAATAATCTGTGCATCGGAACCTGGCTGCCCCGATAATTCATTGATTTGTACCCCCGGCACCTTACCGGCCAGTTGGTGTTCAAAACTTGTTGAAGCGTATTTGTTTAGATCATCTGATTTTACTTTAGAAATGGCTCCTGTCACTTTAACCTCCGACTGGATGCCATACCCAATAGCAACAACCTCGTCTAGCCCAAATGTTTCCTCAATCATTTTCACATTGACCTTAACCCTGCCATTAATTGAAATTAACTGAGTTTTCTTTCCAATAAAGGAAAACACTAAAACATCTGCTTCTTCCGGCACTTTCAAAGTGTATTCCCCATTAACATTAGTTATCACGCCAAAAGATGTCCCCTTTACCACAACTGAAACGCCAGGCAAGGGTTTCCCTTCCTCGTCCAATACTTTTCCGCTAATTGCCTGCCCCTTTTTTTCTTGTATTATTACGTTAGGGGCCGTGCTTTTTTCTTTTTTGACGACAACAATATTATTGACCACGGTAAAATGCAGCATTTCCTGATTGGCAATCTCTTGCAGCATTTCTTTGTAATTTATAGACGTAGGGCTAATGGTTACCTCATCCTTTGTGTTAAACTCTCCTTCTATATAAAAATACCGATATGATGATTGTTGCTCTGTCAAATCAAAGAACTCTTTTAAGGTACAAGTCCTTTCATTTAGATCTAGCTCTAGTTCTTCAACACTTTGCCCACTCCCGGCCGTTGAAGCCAATATTGATCCGACACATACTAAATTGAATACAATACTGTAAAATGTCATTATAATTAACTTACTGTACAAAAAAATTTTCATAGTTTTGAAACTGTTTTATTAATACATTCTTTTATTAAAACATTTATGTCCCAATGGGGCTTGACAAGCTGCAACCTTTCAAGTTCCCGGGACATTTTAACCTGTCTATAAGGTTTTTAAATTATCTCATTGGGATTTACGTCATAGGCTTCTCTATTTTTTATTGTTGGTATATTTTTATCCTGTTGTTTTCTTCTACTACTAACTTTAACCCTGTCCCATATTCGATGGCATCGATTATGGTCGGCAACGGATCGTCGTCAAATGTCGCGTTGACTTTGAATTTTGAAACATCGATATCCCCTGTTTCAAATATAACCCCATAGCGCCGTTCCATTTTTTTCAAGACAAGGTCCAAAGGGGTATTTTTAAACGTGTACTTTTTCTCCTTCCAACCGGTTGATTTTTCGACATTGATGTCGTATTGTGAATATTTATTTGTTTGTTTATTGATAGACAATACCTTCCCCGGATTTAAGAACACGCTGTCTTTTTGTTTTTGGCATACCTTTACCCTTCCTTCGATTAAAGCCACCGTGAAGTATTCGTCCTCTTTGTAAGAATTCACATTAAAAGTAGTACCTAAAACCTCAACTTTATAATCTCCCACATTTACGATAAAAGGACGGCTTTTGTCTTTTGCAATCTCACAATAAGCTTCTCCTTCCAACCATACCTCCCGTTTGTCTTTAGTGAACTGTTCTGCAAAACGGATACTTGACCCCCCGTTTAATTGGATAAACGAACCATCGGTCAGCTTAAGCTTTAAATTTTTCCCCGGCTCTGTGGCATAATCCTGATACGCTGTTCCCGTATTTGGCGCGCCATTTCTTGTTTTTTGGATATAAAGAATGCTTCCCGTTAAAATCACAATTGCGGCAACAACTGCTACTTTATATGCCCAACTGGCCAACCTGATTTTTTTCTGTTCCTGTTCCCCCATCGAAAAATCAGGTTCATGCTTCCTTATCTCTTTGATTATATAATCCCTGCTTTTTTTAATGTCAAAATTCATTATGACGGCTATTCTTTTTGTTCATGCAACCATTATCCCAAGGTTTTTACCTCCCTTACATATAAAAAGACACATGTAACAAAAAGAATTCCCGGTCGGATGTTTTACGACATTGTTAAGAGAATGTATATTTTATATTAAGAGGCTAAAAGTGGCAATAATCCAAATAGAAAAATCATATTGGTAGATTGTGCATTTTTCTGAAAGGTATTTAAGTGCCAAACACAAATGATTTTGTACAGTTTTTATAGATATAGATAAAGTTTCGGCAATTTCTGCCTGGCTCTGGCCCTCTAATTTATGCAATTTAAAGACCAACCCTTGTTGTGGGGGCAGGGCATTGATCATTTGGAGTATCTCATTGTTCAATTCTTCATGGATTAATCCAGAATCTGACTTGACATCAGAAACCAAGGTCGTTTCATTGACTTCTTCTATATTAACAAGCGACCTTGAACTTCTCAAATAATTTAAAGAAGCGTTTTTAACAGATTTGAAAAGGTACGGTTTAAGCCCTGATTTAAATTGGATAGAATGCCGATTTAGCCATAAGCGCACAAAAACATCTGAAACCAATTCTTCCGTTACCTCGACCTCTTTTACAATTTGATGGCAAAACTTACAAAGGCTAAAAAAATATTTTTCAAATACGATGTTAAAAGCTTTTTCATCGTCTTGAATAATTTTAGACCATAATTCCCCATCAATTGCTCCGCTGTCCTTCATATATTTATCCTCAAATGCAGGTCAAAAATATAGTACACAATCGTCATTAAATGGAAATATCAATTAAAAAAAGATTAAAAAAACTTATTGGTTGGAAATATTGAACATTAACCTGGACAAACCAAAATTGGAGACGAACGTACTAAAAAAAAGCCTAGCTGTTTGGTTTTTGCTTGTCAAAGTTTTAGGTCAATATGCATCGTACCCAAACTTTTTTAGGTTCCCGTCTTTTTCGCGCCAGTCTTTGTCTACTTTTACATATAATTCCATGAATATTTTTTTGTCAAAAAATTCTTCTGCGTCCTGCCGTGCCTCCGTGCCAACTTTTTTTATCATCTTTCCCTGGTGCCCTATAATAATACCCTTCTGGCTTTCGCGCGAGACATAAATTATGGCGCGTACATTAATTATCTGTTCCGATTCCTTGAACTCTTCCACCTCTACTTCCACAGAATACGGGATTTCTTTCTGATAGTTAAGTAATATTTTTTCGCGGATTATTTCCTGCAAGAAAAACCGTTCGTTCCTGTCGGTCAGTTCATTTTTCGGGAAAAACGGCGGGCCTTCGGGCAAAAGTTCCAAGATGCGGTCGAAAATGGGTTCAATATTAAATCTCTCTTTTGCCGAAATCGGGAAAACATCTGCACCGGGAAAAGTTTCTGTCCAGTAATCGAAAAGCTTCACCACTTCCTCCTGGTTCGACAAGTCTATTTTGTTTACCAGCACAATTACGGGCATGTTCGATTTCCGGACTTTTTCGATATATTCGGGGTTCTTGCCCTTTGTTTCATTCACATCGGTAACAAACAATATTGCGTCTGCATCAATCAGTGCCGTATCCACAAATTTCATCATGGTTTCCTGTAGCTTATAATTGGGCTTCAGGATACCTGGCGTGTCGGAATATACAATCTGAAAATCATCGCCGCTTACAATACCTTTGATACGGTGGCGGGTGGTTTGCATTTTTTGGGTAATAATCGACAACCTTTCCCCAACCAGGGCATTCATAATTGTCGATTTGCCAACGTTAGGGTTTCCTATGATATTTACAAAACCTGATTTATGTGCCATTCTTTATCTTTTCACGATTTCGTTTATGTTTTTCTGTTTTTTTTTATATTTTAACAAAATACTTAAAAAAAGCAGCGCAAAGATAATCTATTTGTTCTATGTTTAAAAACTGCTTGGGTTTTTGTGCCCTTAGCAACTTACGGATTAAATCCTTGCACCTTTTGACAAGAATTGCCCTGTTCGTAGGTTGCAACCGTTGTTTCATTCAAAAAAATTGGATATGGAACCAATTAACAAATTAGATAAAATAGCCATCTCCGTCCATGCCCATAAAATTCTCCGGAAATTTTTAGATGAAAACCCTGTGCTTGAGAAAATATTGTTGAAAGCCAATACCGATGGGGAAGCACTTACTGAAATAAGAGGCTGGATTTTGCCTAAATTAAAGAGGAACAGTGCAGCTGAGAAATTTTATCACAGCAAAAAAAATGATCCCGGGTTGTTCAGCCAATTGTCATGGGAAGACTATGCTGCCATACGGATCCTGGACTATACAGATTATGCCGGGCAAGAATACCCCGACCAGAATATCCACGGCGAAACAGCAGTTACCAACCCGATAAAAATGTTATGGCTGGCAACAAATTTTGGCATAGGGGGCGCCAAACCCGGATTTTTTAAAGATATGCTCCAGCTTTTCAGGCAGTTAAACGGTTCGCTACCTTGGATGCCTCCCAAAAAAGAGCAGGTACGGAAATGGATGGACAGATATCCGGCAGGGATCGATAAAAGAATTGTTGAGCTTAGGATACGTAATAAAAAAAGGATTATAAATGTATTCATAAAAAAAATTGAAAGCGGCGAGATAAAAAGTAGCCGGTATTTTTTTGGGCCAGGACTCTCACAAAAAGAGAAGGAAGAAATAATGGGTAAATGGTGGGAAGATAGTAGGTTTCATTTGAGATTTGCTGTCCGTTCTCCCGATTTGCTTAATGAGATGCTTGATTATTCGCTGGATCCGGACACTATGCAGATTTTATACAGTGCGAGGGAGAAAGGTATCCCGTTTTTTGTAAACCCTTACTATTTATCATTGCTGAATGTCCAAACCCCAGGATTTGCCGTTGGCGCCGATCTGGCCATTAGGTGTTACGTTGTTTATAGCAAACAACTCATTGAGGAATTTGGACTGATTGTAGCTTGGGAAAAAGAAGATAAAACCGAACCCGGCAAACCAAATGTGGCAGGCTGGGTTTTGCCTTCCCACAATATCCACCGCCGTTACCCAGAGGTGGCAATCTTTATCCCCGACACAGTGGGGCGCACTTGTGGCGGGCTTTGTGCAAGTTGCCAACGGATGTACGATTTCCAGCGGGGGAGGTTTAACTTCGATCTGGAAAAACTGAAACCCAACGAAACATGGGCAGAAAGGTTGCCCAAACTGCTCAATTATTTTAAGGACGATTCCCAGTTGCGGGACATACTAATTACCGGGGGAGATGCCCTAATGAGCAGCGACAAAAGCCTGGAACAAATCCTGGACGGGATTTACAAGGTAGCTGTACGGAAGAAAAAAGAAAATATTTTACGACCGGAAAATGAAAAATACGCAGAAATAGTAAGGGTCAGGATCGGGACACGCCTGCCCGTTTACCTGCCACAGCGGATCACCCCCGGCCTTGTAAATATCCTTTTAAACTTTAAAAACAAAGCATCTGAGGTGGGCATTCGACAATTTGTCATACAAACCCATTTCGAATCGCCAATGGAGGTGACCCCTGAAGCCCGGAAAGCAATCCGGCTGCTGCTCAGTTCGGGCTGGGCAGTTACCAACCAGCTTGTTTTTACGGCAGCAGCTTCACGGCGAGGGCATACTGCCAAGCTCAGGAAAGTGCTTAACGATGTGGGTATCCTAACCTATTACACATTCTCAGTGAAAGGCTTTAAGGAAAACAGCTCCAATTTTGCACCAAATGCAAGGGCTGTGCAGGAAAGGATGGAAGAAAAGGTTATTGGCGAAATCCCCGAAGGGGAAATGGGCTTTGCACATAAGTTAATGCTCGACCCTAAAAACATCAGGGAAAATATTGAAAAAATACGTACAAAAAACGGGCTTCCATTTCTAGCGACCGACAGGAATATCCTGAATTTGCCCGGTGTTGGCAAGAGCCTTACATTTAGGACAATAGGGATCACCCGTTATGGAAGGAGGATATTGGAATTTGACCACGACCGCACGCGGAACCACAGCCCGATTATCGACAAAATGGGAAAAGTAATTGTAATTGAATCAAAATCAATTGAAGAGTACCTCTGCCAACTGGAAGAAATGGGAGAAGACAGGGAAGAGTACGAACGTATTTACGGCTACTCCATCGGTCAAACTGAACCACGCATGCCCATGTATGAATATCCAGAATATCCATATAAAGTAACGCACGGGTTTTCGAACCTTGAGGTATGATGAGGGTTGGCACGGCAGGCAATGAAAAACAATGATCCCTCATTTGTCCTGCCAAAAATTGGCAAGGAATTAATATTTGATTTTTTGCATAAAAAAGTAATTTTGCAACGTTTTCTTCGGGGCAGGGCGTAATTCCCTACCGGCGGTAATAGTCCGCGACTCCTTTTTTAAGGACTGATTTGGTGAAATTCCAAAACCGACAGTTAAAGTCTGGATGATAGGAGAAAATGCTACTTTCACCTTTTTAAGGTAATGCCATTTGCCCTGAAGTATGTTTATTTTTATTAATTCAGGAAAAATGGAAAATCTAAAAAAATTCGGGGACAGCTACAAAAAACGAGTTGAAAATGCAATTGGCAAATTAAAAGAAGGGAAAGGGATACTGCTTGTTGACGACGAAGACCGCGAAAACGAAGGCGATATTATTTATCCGGCAGAAAAAATGACAGAAGCCGACATGGCTTTGATGATTAGGGAGTGCAGCGGGATTGTTTGCCTATGCCTTACGCCCGAAAAGAGCCAAGAACTGCAACTGCGGCAAATGGTGGAAAACAACAGCAGCAAAAACCAAACAGCGTTTACAATTTCTATTGAAGCCAAGGAAGGTGTAACGACCGGGGTTTCGGCAAAAGACAGGCTCCGCACCATTAAAACGGCCATTGCAAAAAATGCCAAGCCGTCTGATTTGGCGCACCCAGGGCATGTTTTCCCTTTAACTGCTTGCAAAAACGGCATTTTCGATAGACGAGGGCACACCGAGGGAAGTGTTGACTTGGTCAAACTTGCAGGGCTTGGGGGCCCCGCCGTACTCTGTGAACTCACAAACGAAGACGGGACAATGGCCCGCTTGCCCGAAATTGTTGATTTTGCCGAAAAGCACGATATGACGGTTGTTACGATCGAAGATATTTATCAATATAGGAAAGCAACGGAAAACAGTTTTCAAAAGTAGATAACCTGAGCCCGGTTAAAAACCTTGCACATTTCTGTTTTTCTGAGGTTACATAGGCACAAGACTCAACATGCCCTTGCCTATTCTTAATCCCACCACTCCGATTTGGAAATGGAAAACTTGCCCCCTCCTGTAAGCACCAGTGCCAACGCACCGAAAAAGTATAGGCCAATTAGTTCCAATGCCCAGCCCCCGCTTTTTCCTAAAGCAAAAATATCTGTTGGGTACGCCAACACAAAAGCAACCAACATGTTGACGGCAAAAACCAAAGCAGCCAACCTTGTCCTGAAGCCAACTATCATTAACGCAGGGGCTACAATTTCGCCTATAAAAACCCCATATGCCAAAAATCCGGGGATACCTTTTCCTGCCAACATCCCTGATATGCCGTCAACGCCATGGGTTATTTTTGCAATGCCGTGGAAAAGCATTAACCCGCCCAATGTCAAACGTAAAAGCAACAGCCCTGTATTGTAGTTTCTTTTATTGCTCATCTTTTTTAATTTTTTCCTGGTCCATTATTTTTCGTTGGTAATTTGTGCTTACACAAATAATTCATTATTGGCACTATTTGTTCCACGGAAACCCAATAAACAACAATACAATCATACTTTGTACGATCAGCCCGAGGAGTGGCAAAAAGTTGCCTTAAGGTAAAATAATTTATTGAGGTAAGCAACTAATTGATAGTTGTGTGAATAAAAGGATACGTGTTTAATTGTGAAATATTAGACGAACTGCAAAAACTACAACAAAAAAGCCTAACTGATTAACAATCAGATAGGCTTTGTAGCGGGGGCAGGACTTGAACCTACGGCCTTCGGGTTATGAGCCCGACGAGCTACCAACTGCTCCACCCCGCAATATATTTTTAATTAAATCTTAATATCGCCATTCACTAACGGGTTGCAAAGATAATACCTTTTGTTAAATGTGCAAAACTTCGCCACAAATTCTTTAATCAGGAACAATTTTTTTTAAAAATAATGGGATTCCCGATTTTTTTACGAAATTTATGCCTTGCAAAAATAAACACTAAAAGATAAACAGGTATGAGTTCGAATCAATCAAGGAGAAAATTTATTAAAAACTCAGCTGCAACTGCTGCAGCAACGTTAACAATACCAAGTATTATCCCGGCATCGGCCTTTGGTGCCAACGACCGCATTAACGCAGCGGTATTGGGGATAAATGGCCGTGGGAAAAGCCATATTAAAGGGCTTATGGTACAGGATAACGTAGAAGTAACCACGCTTTGCGATCCTGACATGAACCTTTTGAAAGAACGGCAGAAAGATTTTAAAGATCAATACAATAAAGATGTTGCTCTTGAACAGGATCTTCGCCGTGTTTTGGATGATAAAGACATTGATGTAATTAGTATTGCAACGCCAAACCACTGGCACTCGCTTGCTGTAATTTGGGCTTGCCAGGCAGGCAAAGACTCATATGTGGAGAAACCAGGTTCGCATAATATCTGGGAAGGGCGCAAAATGGTCGAGGCTGCCCAAAAATATGACCGTATCGTCCAGCATGGTGTTCAATTACGTAGTTCGCCAGCGGTCAACGAGGCAATAGACTTGTTGCGCGATGGTTATATCGGAAGGGTATATATGGCCCGCGGCTTGGTTTTCCGTTGGAGGGCAAGCATTGGCGACCAAGGTTTTGAACCTGTTCCCGAAGGGATAGATTATGATCTCTGGACAGGGCCGGCAATGAAACGCCCTTTCACCCGGAACCTAGTCCACTATAACTGGCACTGGCACTGGGACTATGGGAACGGAGATGTGGGCAACCAAGGTATCCACGAAACCGATTTGTGCATGTGGGGATTAGATGTTGGTTTCCCGACAAAAATTACATCAATGGGAGGCAAATTCCTTTGGGACGATGCAAAAGAAGTCCCGGAAGTACTTACTTCTGTATATCATTATCCGGATGAGGACAAGATTATACAGTTCGAAGTACGTCCATGGTGTACCAACACAGAAGATGGCGTTACTGTAGGCAATATATTCTATGGAGACAAAGGTGTACTGGTTGTTGATGGTTACGACAAGTATAAAACATATTTAGGCAAAAACAGGGAACCTGGCAAATCGGGAAGCGATGGAGAAAAATCAGGGACTGAAATGGACCGTGGTGCAGGAGGTACTGACGGGCATTTTGCCAACTTTATCGAAGCCGTACGGAAAAGGGACAAAACCATATTGAACGGGCCGGTTGAAACAGCACACCTGTCATCAGGTTTGGCACACTTGGGCAATATTGCTTACCGTTTGGGAAGGGTATTGACATTTAACCCAGAAGCAGAACGGTTTGTAAACGACCCAGAAGCAGATAAAATGCTAAAACGGAATTACCGTGCCCCATACGTGATACCTGAGATAGTATAAAATATTACGGATGTAAGAATGAAGGCGTCCCAAAAGTCTCCGTGTTACTTTGAACCTATTTGTGTGTCTTTGTGAAATAAGCCCAAAATGCTGTTTCACAAAGGCTCACAAGGTTCTCACAGAGTTTCACAAAAGAAAAATCCAACCAGAATTCGATTTTTCTATACTTTTCGGATGCCTTCATTTTTTATTTAAGCCCTTCTGATAATTTTCCGCCTAAAGTTAAATTTGAAGGTGGTTCTTCATTTTTGTCAGAGAAATAAAACAACCTCGACTGGTGTGGCGCCAGCTCAACATTTATCTCTGTGAGCCTGCCAAAACATATGGGTTTTTCAGGATACCAGCTAAAAACATATATCGAATCTTTCTCAACTAACTCAAAGATATTAAAAACCCGTTTTACAGGGACATCTTTATCATTGAAGAAAAGTACGCCCCAGCTCCGGTTTTGTTTATAAACCCTGACTGCAACTTTTATTTCGTCCTCGTTGGGCCAAAACGGCAGATATGCATTTTGTTGCCGCTTGTTGGGTTCCAGAAACCGGAAAAGTCCGATTTGTTTGCTGTCCATCACACTAAACTCTTCTGTTGTACCGACAGCTCCGCCAAGTATCCCCTGCCAAAGTGCCAGGCTCAACATTTCGTCTTCGTCTAAATTTGGTTTGGGCAAAACCATTTCCACTGGGTTGTTCTGCCAAAAAATATTGTTAAAATAATGGTTGCAATACGATCCTTTTATTATATCTTGAAACCCAGCAGTGCCCCATCCGTTTTGCTGTTGGGTACTGCTAACCCTCACAATATCGGCAAAGCCAATTGCCGGGCCATAAGGTACCCCATCCATCATCCACATACTGCCCATACCAATCTCTTCCCTGATGAGCTGCAATATCTCCCTGAATATCTCAACCGATGTTTTTCCCGGCTTGGCCCTTTTGATTTCCCACGAATCAATCAAACCCCAGTCCATATATGCGGTTTCATAGAAGATATATCCGCTTTTTCTCAGCGAACTAAACATTTTTCTTAGATATTTCTGAAACCCAGGATGGCTGCCGTCAAGTGCATAAAACGTCCCTTCTCCATTTATACTTCTCGGAATGGGTTCATTTTCAAAGTTCTGGATAAGCCATTCTGGGTGTTGCCTAAATAATTTGCTGTCTTCTGAAACCACAAACGGGGCAGTCCAGATCCCAGCCCGGTAACCATCTTTAAAAATTTCGCGTGCTGCCCTGTCAAGCCCCCCCGGCCAGTTTTCGTCAGCGGCAAGCCAGTCGCCGGTTTTACAATAACCTTTGTTTATAATGACGGAATGCAAAGGCAAAGCAGGATCAAGGTTGTGCAGGTAATCCAGTTGTTTGCTTAATTTATCGAAAGAATATGTTTCTCTGGGGTTATTGATCCAATGGTAACTTGTAACAGAACTTTGGCGTGCTTCACTTTTCTCGCTTATCTTCCATGCCAGTTCAAGCATTGTTTCATATGACCTGTTGCCAGTGTAGAAAAACAATTCGGGCAATTTAATGTATTCATTGTCGATCCGGATATCCTCAAGCAACATACCCGATTCAAAAAATATCTGTTCATCGGCAACAAATTCGTCCTTCATCCCTTTTTGGTGATTACGGTTGTAAATGGAGCTTCTGTGCAAGAATCGTGTGTGGTCGGCATTCCCAATAGCAATGGTTTCGTTCTTGCCCAAAAAGGCAAAACTTAAGTAACTATCGTAAGTCCAGGTTTTGTCTGTTATACCGCCCGAAACACCTTCCATCCGTTGTATAGGGAAAACACCACATTCGCTGCCTGTCCCGTAACCTTGTTTAAAAAACTTGTCGACTCCAAACACTTCAGCCTGAGAAATAGGGAAAAACCATCGGGGAGCCCTTGTAAAACCGCTTAGTTCTACCCCTATTGAAATGGAGTCGTTATTAGTTTTTAAATCAAGCATCAGAAAACCTTCGGGCAATTCGTAAACAATCCTTTTCCCTTTTGGCGAGTCGCCAAGAAAAACATTTTTGGGCATTACACCTTGCCCGTTTATCGAAGGCCTACAGTTTTTTAAGATTATTTCATCAGAAATTAAGTCATAACTTCCGTTGTCGTAGATTATCCACCGGGGCTTTGAAAGTTTAAAGCCCTTGTTTTTTTTCTTATCTGTTTCACTAGCCTGTAACTCTCCAAATGGAAGCATAAAAGCACTTCCCAGAGCCATGGCACCTGAAATTTGGAGAAAGTCCCGCCTTTTCAGTCTGTTCCCGGTCATTTGTTAGATTCGATAGTGTTAAGACTCTAAAATTACAATCTTAAATATAAAAACAGAAGTTTTATTTAATTTATTTTAATAAAAAAGTTGCTCGTGCTTCTCGCTCCCCGTTTCTCATTTATTATCCACCTGTATCTTTGTCTCTCGAACTAATTATCTCATTTTCAACTTTATCTGCAACTCTTGTCCTGTGTGCCCACATCTAAAAGCCCAACAATCTATCTTGTTAACAACAAAAACGCCTAAAGATTTTCCAGCCACCCTTCCAGGAGGTCGATTGATTTCACCATTTTGGGGCAATATTTTTTAAGGAAACCCATGTCGATAGATTTGTCTTTTGTTTCCGACATTGCTTTTTCCAACACTTTTTTCCCGTCAAAATCGACATAGGCCATGCGGCAGGTCAATTCTTCGGGCTGGCGGCCAAAATCCATACCGGGCAAGAATGCAACCCCTGTGTCGTGCAACACCGCTTCGCAAAGTTCAAAAGAGGTAAGGATGCCTTTTGATGCCAATTTTTCCCTGTAGAAATTAAAGTTGGGGAACAGGTAAAACCCTCCTTTTGGCGAAGGCATCGTAATGTTTATCGCCCTTAGCCTGTCTGCCATATAATTTCCAAGAGCTTTCAATATCTTTCTTGAATAAACCAGGTATTCGTCAATTTCGGGGTGTTCTTCGAAAGCAGTAATTGCGGCATATTGTATAGGTGCGCTGGTAGATGTAAAAGTTTCGCTGGCAACAATGGCCATTGCATTTTGCAGCCAACGCAGGTTTTCCGGGAAAGTAAAAGTGCCAAGCCTCCATCCGCCTGCCCCTGCCCATTTGCTCAAACCGCTGCTTATTATGGTGCCTTCGGGGTAAAAGCGGGAAATTGAAATGTGCTTGCCTTCGTGATCGAGCAGGCCATATATCTCGTCAGAAATCAGGATAAGGTTATACTTTCGTGCCACTTCTGCAAGCTTTATCAACCGTTCTTCAGGATATGTAGAGCCTGTTGGGTTCGAGGGGTAGTTCAAAATAACAACGCGCGGGCGGTCAGGATCCGAGCGGCAAATCAAATCAAGTTTTTCGGGGCTTAACCTCCAATTATTTACCTCCGATGTGGGCACCCACGTAACGTGCCGCCCGGCAATGCGTGCCTGCGGCGAATACGATACCCAGCTGGGAGTGGGGATTATCAGTTCGCCATAATAAACCAGTTGCAATATAAATATCAGTTCTTTTGATCCCGGACCAATCATAATGTCCTCTGCAGTACATTCCGTCCCTTCGTGCCTATAGTTAAATCCTGCAATGGTTTCGCGCAATTTCAACAAACCTTTCACCGGCAAATAATCTTTCTGGTGTGCATTCTTTTGGAGTGCCTCCTGTACAATCTGCGGGACAGGGAACGGCGACTGCCCAAGCCCAAGCTTATAAACATTTTTCCCCTGCTTAATAAGCTCATTGCTACGTTCGTTGATCAAAAGGGTCGCAGATTGGTTCAAGCCCCTGACATTTAGGTTAAGGTTTACAAAATGATTGCTCTTTCTTATTTTTTCCATTGCGTTAAATTTATTGTGACAAATTACAATCATATTTGAAATTTGACAACAATTTTCTAATTTTACAAAAAGAAATTTAAAAAAATGACAATGTTTGTTAAACCGCATAAGTCGAACCTGCCCGGCACTTACCGCTGTCTTTTCAACTGCCGGATGTTTTATGCTTAAACATTTCTTCCCCCTTTACCCCAAGATACTTATCCGTTTTTTTTCTAATATGCCCAGACAGGCATATGTTTTCAATTAAAATACACGAAAATGACAATCACAAAAATAAAAACCACAAGGACACCCGAACGCTTGGCAGGTGCGCCAAGTAATTTCAGCAGCCCAGAAAAGGCAAAAACAGAACCGGGCATGAACGACAGGATTCGCCGTTTGCGCAAATTGAGCGTAAACACGCAAGAATCCTTATCGATTGAAAGGGCATTGATTACGACCCGTTTTTATAAAGAAAACGAAGGTAAATATTCTGCCCCGGTTATGCGCGCCCTCAATTTCCTTGAGATATGCAAACAAAAAACTATTTATATTGGCAACGATGAGCTTATCGTGGGCGAGCGCGGTCCGTCGCCCAAGGCTGTGCCAACCTTCCCCGAACTTAATTGCCACAGCGTAGAAGACTTTCAGGTTTTAAACTCGCGCGACCAACAACGATATACAATTTCGCAAGAAGATATTGACGTTTATGCACAAGAGGTAATCCCTTATTGGAAAGGCCGCACCATGCGCGAACGTATTTTTAGCCACGTACCAAAAGAATGGGAAGCTGCCTACGAAGCAGGGGTCTTTACCGAATTTATGGAACAACGTGCGCCTGGACATACGGCACTCGATGGAAAAATTTACCGGAAAGGCATGCTCGACTTCAAAAAAGAAATTGAAGCGCATATACAAAGCCTTAATTTTTTGAACGATCCGGAAGCCACTGACAAACAGGAAGAACTCAGGGCTATGGCTATTTCGTGCGATGCTGTTATAGTGTTTGCAGAACGCCACGCACAATTGGCAGAGGAACTTGCAGAAAAAGAAACCGACCCAAAGCGGACCGAAGACCTGAAAAAGATTGCAGAAGCCTGCCGTTGGGTGCCGGCACATGCACCCCGTAATATTTGGGAAGCAATACAGATGTACTGGTTTGTGCACCTTGGCACCGTTACCGAGCTTAACGGTTGGGACGCAATGAACCCCGGGCATTTCGACCAGCATTTGCAACCTTTCTACGAAAAAGGGATTGCTGATGCTACGCTTACCCGCAACGAGGCAAAAGAACTTATTAGTTGTTTCTGGATTAAAGTGAACAACCACCCTGCCCCGCCAAAAGTTGGCATCACCGCACGCGAAAGCGGCACTTTTAACGATTTTACCAACATTAACATTGGAGGTGTAAAAGCAGATGGTTCCAACGGGGTGAGCGAGGTTTCTTATATAATGCTCGAAATTGTTGAAGATTTGCATATTTTGCAGCCCGGTAATTCCGTGCATATCAGCGCAAAAACTCCCGATCACTTCCTTCATGCGGCCTGTAACGTAATCCGTCAGGGGCATGGTTATCCATCGGTGTTCAACCCCGATGTATATGTGCAGGAATTGATGCGCCAAGGAAAATCGTTGAAAGATGCACGGGAAGGCGGGTGCAGCGGTTGTATAGAAGTGGGCGCATTTGGTAAAGAGGCTTACTTGCTCACTGGCTACCTGAACGTCCCCAAAGTTTTGGAGATTACACTTAACAACGGCTTAGACCCGCTCACAGGGAAAGTCGCTGGGATTGAAACAGGCGATCCCCGTAATTTCAAAACTTTTGAAGAACTGTACGATGCATTCCTTAAACAATTGAATTTTGTTGTCGATCAGAAAGTAAGGGTAAGCAACTATATCGACCAGATGTTTGCAAAATATGCCCCTGCCCCATTCCTTTCGGTGGTTATCGAAGATTGCATTTCGAAGGGGAAAGATTACTATAACGGCGGGCCGCGCTACAACACCAGCTATATACAATGCACCGGGCTTGGCACTATTACCGACAGCCTTTCGGTGCTGAAAAAACATGTTTTTGAAGATAAAACATTTAGCATGGACACACTGCTGAACGCCATCTCAAAAGACTATGAGGGCGAAGAAGCACTGCGCCAGCGCATTATCAACCGCACCCCGTTTTTTGGCAACGACGATGAATATGCAGACTCAATTGCTTTGCGTGTTTACGATGATTTGTTGGCTGCCATTGACGGGAAGCCCAATGTGAAAGGCGAACAGTATTACCTTAATATGCTTTCTACAACCTGCCACGTATATTTTGGCAAAGTCCTGGGAGCAACGCCAAACGGGCGTTTTTCGGGAAAATCGATTTCCGATGGCACTTCTCCTTCACACGGTTGCGACACCCACGGGCCAACAAACGTTATCCGTTCGCTGGGAAAACTCGATCAGGTACGTTCGGGAGGCACTTTGCTAAACCTGCGCTTTGTGCCAAGTTTGCTGAAACGAGAAAAAGACGTAGAAAAACTCGGTCACCTTATCCGCAGTTATTTTACTCTGGGCGGCCACCACGTGCAGTTTAATATTGTTGACACAGCTACTTTGCTCGCAGCACAGGAATGCCCCGAAGATTACAAAGATTTGATGGTGCGGATGGCAGGGTACAGCGATTATTTTAACGACATGAACGCCGATTTGCAGCAAGAAATTATCGACCGTACTGAAAACGAAGGCTTCTGAAGATGATTCCATTGATATTCGATATTCGCCGTTACTCGATAAACGACGGTCCGGGCATCCGTATAACTATTTTTATGAAAGGATGCCCCTTGCGCTGTAAATGGTGCCACAACCCGGAGAGCCAGTCGCCCAAGGTGCAAAAACTATATACCGGATCGAAATGCATCGGGGCAAAAGATTGTATTGAAATTTGCCCCGTAAACGCCCTTTCTTTGACACAGGAGGGCGTTGTAACCGACAGCGAGAAATGTACGCTTTGCGGCTTGTGCGCCGATGCTTGTCCAACGAAAGCTATTGAAATGTCGGGAAAATTGTACTCGGTTGACGAACTGATGGGCATTGTTGAAAAAGAAAGGGTACACATCGACCAGTCAGGCGGAGGCGTTACTTTTTCAGGAGGCGAACCTACCATGCACCCCGACTTCCTGATAAAAATGCTCGATGCCTGTGGGCAAAAGGGGCTTCACAGGGCTGTTGACACTTGTGGCTTTGTTAATGAAAAAATTTTGCTGGAAATAGCAAAACGGACAGAGCTTTTCCTTTTCGACCTAAAACTCATGGACTCGGAAAAACACAAAAAGTGGACAGGGGTTGACAATAAAATAATATTGAAAAACATGAGGTTGCTGGCTGAAAACGGGGCAAACATCAACATACGCATCCCATTTATAAAAAACGTGAACACCGATGAGGGCGAAGTGAAAAAAATGGCAGGATTTGTTTCCTCACTTCCGGGCAAGAAGCCCGTTATAAATATTTTGCCCTACCACAACATTGCCACCGGAAAATACCAAAAACTTGAACTCGAATACGATGAACAAGAAATGGCAGAACCGTCTGACGAAGAAATAACAAAGGCGACAGAAATTTTCAACGCCTATGGTTTGGAAGTTGAAATTGGGGGATAGGTTAGAATATAGGGAAATCGAAGGTTTGCTATTGTATTTTAATTAACTGGCTATATGCCCCTCCAGAAACTATTAGCCGCCATGTTTGCCCGAATACCAGTGCCATGTTTTTTTTATCGTGGCCTGCGGGGAAACCAAATGCAACCGGATAGCCGTACTCTTTAACCGCTTCCGAAACAATTTCGTATATGTCTTTACCAAAGGGGGGTTTGTTGTCCTTCATCCCGGAAAAACCACCTAAAACAAGCCCTGACAGCTTCTCTAGTTTTCCTGACAATTTCAGCTGGCACATCATACGGTCGGCGTGATATAGGTATTCATCTATATCTTCCAGGAAAAGTATTTTCCCATCGGTATTAATCTCATATTTTGTGCCCTGTATGCTGGAAATAATTGAAAGGTTACCTCCAACCAGCTCTGCTTCAACTATGCCTTTCCGGTCATGCTCCGAGTTTCTGAAAGAGTAGGTGTTTTTTTCCCCCGAAAGTATCTGCATCAGCGAGTTTAGGTTTTCTGTCGGTGTACCGTCTTTTTCAAAAAAACTATGTGGCATTGCACCGTGTATGCTTGCAACCCCAAGATTGTTCAGGCAAGAATGCAGTATGGTTATGTCGCTAAAGCCCACCAGCCATTTTGGTTTTTCATGGAACTTCTCAAACGTCAACTTGTCTATAATCCTAACTGTCCCGTATCCCCCGCGCGAGCAAAGAATAACATCGGTTTCCTTATCGTCGAGGGCGTTTTGCAAATCGTCTAAGCGTTGTTTGTCTGTCCCTGCAAACCCGGAATGACGGGCAAGGACATGTTCCCCCGCCTCAACTCTGTATCCTTGTTGTTCGAGCCATTCAATAGCAGGCAACACATATTTTTTATCAATATTCCCTGCCGGGGAAACAATGCGTATTTTGGAACCGGGTTTTATATATGACGGAATTTTATTAAATACTCTTCCTTTCATTTCTTTGCTTTTTTGCTGTAAAAATTACAAAAAACTTCAAATACGGCATTTTTGCCTATGCATTCGGCCCCTTGGCATTTCGTTGGTTGTTTTTTGTTAAACTAATTTTCCGTATGTTCTTTGCAATTTCAATACGGTTGATTATTGAGTCTATTACGAGTTCAAACAAGCTGTCTTTTAATATAATGTCTTCAACACCAACATCAAGGTTGGGATTGTCATTTACTTCTATGACAAAAACGTTACCATCAACATATTTTAAATCTACACCATATAAGCCGTCTCCTATTAAAGCAGCAGCTTTTTGTGCCACTTTCAATATTTCAGGCGGGACATTGCCAACAGGCAATGTCTCGCTTTCGCCAGATTTGTCCTCTTTGTCACTTCCCCAGTCATATATTTGCCAATGATTTTTTGCCATATAATACTTACAGGCAAATATGGGCTTATTGTCGAGTAGCCCTATTCTCCAGTCGAACTCCGAATACATAAATTCCTGGCAGATGACCATATCGGTTTTTTTGAACAGTTTAATCAGTTCCTCATGGGCTTCATCTTTATCATTTGCTTTAATTACACCAAGAGAGAAAGCACTATCGGGCTGTTTTAGCACTATCGGGTATTTAAAATCGTTAAGTTGCTGGCGATTGAAAACATTTTTCGTAATCACGACTGAATTTGGGGTGCGTATTTTATTTTTCTTGAAAAGTTCATATTGGTAAATCTTATTTGAACACCTCAGTATAGACCAAGGGTCGTCGATAACAACCAGGCCTTCTGCAAATGCCAGCCGGGAAAGTTCGTAAGTGTGATGGTTTACATTCGTTGTTTCCCTTATAAACAGTGCATCGAATTCATTAATCTTATTGCGGTCGTTTTTTGTGATGAACTCTGCATATATCCCTTTTTTATTTGCCACAGATTTTAGTTTTTCAAGGGCTTCTTTGTTTGACGGTGGGTTTTCTTCGTTTGGATCGATTAAAATTGCCAAATCATATTTATAATTTAAAAGAGAAGGATAATTATGCCTTTTTTTATTAAAATATTTCGCAGCAAATTGGTACATTGCCTCTTTCTGCTCCAATGAAATATTGTCAAATGTCAATACCTTTATGTTTTTAATCAGCCAGTGCCCGTCTTTAATAAAGTTTACCCTAAACATAGGAGCTTCAAATACTTGGTGCAGTTTATTGGCTAAAATTTTATATCCTTTAGCTGAAGTTTGCCCGAAATAGATATCCAGAGAAAAGGTATTTTGTTTCTCCTTGTTCAAAACCCTGTCCATTAATTCATTCAGCTCAAATGCCACCGACTGTATAACATTAAATATCTGCAAATCCCTTATTGTAGTTGTATTGGGGATTACACGTTGCCCCCTTGCAGATGCAAGCAAGGAAACATAATAGCCATAACTTTGATATTTATATGAGCTGCACAGGTTAAAAACCCTAAAGGTTGGGTTATTTTGATATTGCGTATTGTTTATATATTCTTTAACTGAAACAATTTTAGCCTTAATGTCAGTCCGTTCCCATTTGTATGGATGATTAATAACAATGATGTTTTTGTTATTGTCCAATGTGTTTTCTTTCAATTCAAGTTTCATTTTTAATGCGTCCTCTCCTTCGCAATAATAATTATTTATCCTTTTTGTAATTTTAAATCCTTGGAACAAATACCAATTTATCAATCTCTCATTAGTCGCGCTAACTTCCAAGATGATATTATGATAATGCTGTTTTATGCTAAACTCTTTTATGTGGTTAATGATTTTGCCCCCAATTCCTTCGTTTCTGTATTTAGATAAAATGGCTATAGAATAAATCCTTAACGAGCGTTTGTATTTAAACAGGACAAAAGATCCCATAGCTTGCTTGTTGCCCATATTTTCAACGATCGTTATTTCTTGGAAAGAACTATTAATCCCTCCTTTTAAATTTTGCTTTGTGCTTTGCTGGAATATAGGGAAAGATTCCTCTTCAAGCGTTATAAGGAAAGCTAGATCCTCTTGTTTTGCTTTTCGAAAATGTAGATCCATATATTAAATTGTTATGTGCTATTTTCAATGGGCGCCAAAGGTAGGTAGTAAGTTATAGCCGCTGTTTGCGGGAGTTTCCCTTTCTAGCCAGGCGGGTTACGGAACTTCAAAATTGCATGTCCACCCGCCATTGCCTATGGGCCTTTTAATAAATCCAAAGGTAATGTTTAATATCATAATGACTAATTCTTATGATAATTGGTGAACATGATATTTTAAGGTGTCTTTTTATGTTTGTGTATAATATCCCGGCTATGTTACCCTGCCAAAATCCCGTATAACCCTCCAACACTTTCAACAAAAAAATCGGGCTTGGAGTTCTGGAGTTCCCCTTCTTTCCCAAAACCGTAGCCCACGGCAATAGTCGACAAGCCGTTTTCTTTACCGCCTTCAATATCAAAAACTGTGTCGCCAACCATTACAACCTTATGTGATGGCGACAGTTGTTGCATTTCTAGCAGATCTGAAATAATTTTTGATTTTGTTGCTTTTTCCCCTTTGTAATCAGCCCCTTTTATGCCCGCAATATATTTGTCGAACTCAAAATGCCCTATAATCTTACTGGCAAATTTTTCCAGTTTCGAAGTTGCAACATACATCTGTTTCCCGGCCATATGTAATCCTTCCAGCATTTCCGAAATCCCGGGATAGGGGACATTCTCGTGCCAGCCGTTTTCGCCGTAATATTCCCTGAAATATTCAACGGCCAACTCCGTGTTCCTTTCGTTCATGCCAAACAAGGTTTTAAAGCCCCACTGCAACGGCGGGCCGATAAAGCGGTCGGATATTTCTTCCGGGATATTGTCGAATTGCATTTGTTGCAAGGCATAGCGTACCGAATTCTTAATCCCTTGAGTGTTGTCGGTCAGCGTTCCATCAAGGTCGAAAATGATTTTAGCAAAATCAGACATGAGTAAAATTTTCTGCGAATGTAGGATATTCCTATTAAATAAAACCCGTAACGGTATGCTTTTTGAACTTCACATATTATACATTAAGGATAAAGCCATGAAACAATCTTACCATAATATCTTATTTATTACAGCCCTGTTTATATTTCTTTGCCCAACCCCTGTGCGGTCTGGGATTTTTTCACGAAAAACAGACTCTATCAAAATTGTTTTCGATAGCAACCAGCTTGTGCTGCCGGGCGAACAGTTTAAAATTGGGGTTGTTTCTTATCATAAAAAAGGGAAGGTAAGAAAAACCATAGGGACGAAAGGCGGCTCTGTTTTTTGGTGGCGCTACTGCGTGGAAGTAATTGGAGGCGAAAGTTCGGGAGGGAAAATAACCGTGAGCCCCAAACTTTACCCTTCGAAAGGAAAATATATAAGCATTAAAATCTGGCCCCGGAAGGACAAAAAACTCGCACAAACGCTCCTTGTGCCGCTGAACTATGAAACTCAAATCAGTTTTAAACCGACAGCCCCGTTCGATAAAGCCCCAGGATGTTTTATAAAAGGAGAAATAGTGGCGCGGTTTAACAATAACCAAATCCGAACCTACGACCTTCGTTCGAGGGACACCGAAAGAATTTTTAAGCTCAATTCCAATGGTATCCTTTTGAGGCGAAATCGGTTGCAAATAGAGCCTGATTTTAGGTATATTGTTGACCATAGTGTTGGTATCTGGGGGCATTCCCTTAGAAACCCTGACGCTTCGTTCAATTACTCCTTCATGCTCGACTATATCCATGATTATACGCTTGCCCTATCTGGGACAGACGGCCAGTGGGGCTTTGACGGCACCGATGGTTTTTCCGGCACAAATGGACACAACGGCTCGGACGGCGGTCCCGGTTCAAACGGCGGTCCCGGCTGCGATGGCCCCGATATCGGGGTGTGGGTCGATAATTATTTTGATTCAACATTGAACTGCAACCTGCTATATGTTTATGCTGAAAACTACCAGACAGGAAAAGAATATTATTATCTAATAAACCCCCGGGGAGGAAACCTGACCGTTAGATCGATGGGCGGAGATGGGGGAAGGGGCGGCAACGGCGGTGACGGAGGAAATGGTGGCCGTGGTCCCGATGGGCGGGTTTGGTACGAAACAATAACAAAAACACGGATAGTAAAAAAACCGTTTACGGAAACCGTAACCAAAACAGTAAAAAAAAGAAGGACTACCGGGACCGGGGAAGAGGAAGAATATGAAGAGACGGTCACAGAACAAATAACAGTATATAAAGATGTTAAAGAAACTTACCAGGAAAGGGTTAAACACCAAGAAAGGGGCGGGGACGGTGGAGACGGTGGCAATGGAGGTGCCGGCGGGTTAGGAGGCTCCGGTGGCTGGGGCGGTAATATTTATTTGAACTTTACCGATGATGCAAGGGTATTTACAGATAGGATAACACCCCTGAGCATTGGCGGGGATGGCGGGATAAACGGCAATGGTGGGAACGGAGGTGCCGGCGGCAGCGGCGGTTCGGGAGATCCGGACGGAAGGAACGGGCATTATGGTTGGGACGGTCCCGAGGCATTTGGTTGGGCTCCCGATGGTTCTCACGGACAAGTTTTTTACCAGCAGAAAAATTTTTCTTTTATGGGACCAATTCCAGGATCCTGTCAAGCTAGTTTTTTTCAACATCAGGGATTATAGCACAATTCCAGAATAATATTTCTGTGTTGATTGCCGATTTAAGGGATTATTGCAATTGTATTTCTATTATCTGTTTCCCTTTTGCTTTGTTTGGGATCCTTGCCACTTCTTTCACCTCGCCATTAATAAGTACCTTGCCTATATCAGGGCCCTTGCCTGTAATCGTTATATCTAAATTCATATCCCTGTATTTAAGGTTTTTTAATTGGACCTTATCAATTTCATTGGGGACACACGGAGAGAAACCAATGCCTTGTTTGTTCATATTAATTCCCAGTACCCCATAAAATATCATCCTAATGTAACCAGTTGCCGACCATGTTTGGCGGTTTGTTGCTTCCCAAAGTATAATGCCCCTGTTAGATTCTTGTATCCCTCCATATATCTCGCCGGAATATGGGTGGTAGATTTCTGCAAATTGCATATCCCGGACAGCATGCTTTGCCAGATTGTTCAATTCATGATATAACAGATCTTTTTTTCTGTATTTAGATAATGCTTGGGCCCAAAATGCCTGGATCTGAGGCCAAACTACAGCATTGTGCCTCGGATAGCTTGTGCTGTCTGTACGGTATCTTTCTAGAGGCGGCCAACCACATGGCACCCCTGCCGGGGTTACATGTTGGTTTTGTAAAATTGCAACCGCCTGTCTTTCGTCTGCAACATCAAAAAGCAGGGCATATGCGTTCCCAACCGTTTCTTGAAGGTTGCTTTCCTCATCTTCATCAATATAGAACCTGTACATGCCGGTGGCATCATTCCACAAATGCTTATTGATGGCTTCTTTTAGCCTTGATGCTTTCCCTGCCCAATCTAATGCTTCAATATCAAGCTCCTCTGACATTTTTTGGGCTATGTTATAGGCATTGTAATACAAACAGTTTGTTGACAATGCCATCATCGGTATGCCAAAACCTGTTTCTGAAACTTTATCAGGGTTGTGCTGCGGCCAGTCAAAAGCGGCACTAGACCCGCCGGCATTGGCATACTTCCCCTCATAAGCAGATACTCCGTCGCTCCATCCCAATCCGCGGAAAAGGTTATAATTTTTGTTAAATTCTGATTTCTCATAAAAATAAAGAGAATTTTTCGTGGCCATATATGCCAGTTCAAGAAATTTTTTGTCTCCAGTAACCATATAATAGTCCCATGCTCCGGTGGCCCATATTATTGCATCCCAATATTGGCCCCCAATCCTTATCGTGTCGTTTGCATTAATTAGCACAGACATAAGCGTGTTTTTAGCAATGCCTGGGGTGAGAAGGGATCCTGCGTTCCATGAATTTATTGATGCATCACGCGTCCAGGGTTTATTATAGTTCAAACCTGCCAGTATCACGGGTTTTATAGTATCCAATATGCTTATGCCATATGGCTGGATATTTGTAAAATAATCTCCAAGTGCAATACGGAATGCCATGTCGATATCTGCATTTCCGGTCTCCAGTTGCGGGGGAATGTACCCTGTAGGCACAGGGTTGTTATTTGTAATTTCTCTTTGACATTGTATATACAACAATCCTAAAATAATAAACAATACTATTTTTTTCATATCCTGTTTTTATTTTGTCCTGCCTTGGGACACTATTTCATGCAACAGAGTTCCAATGTTGCTTTTGTTGTACGCAATATTTTTGCGGGGACTAATATACAGATTGTTCCCATTTAGTGTAGGTCCTTTCAGTCATTTTATGTACAGGGAAAGTCTTTCTCAAAATTTTTGATCTAAGTTATGCCGGTCGGGAAAAAATGAAGGTTGGCATATAAATGCCCTAATATATTTTTATTACATGGATTATTTCTAATTTTAGCTCAAAACTACGTGCCATGATTACCTTGACCCAATTGGAATATATTGTTGCGGTTGATACATATCGCCATTTTGGCAAGGCTGCCGAACATTGTTTTATTACCCAGCCCACGCTGTCGATGCAGATCAAAAAGCTGGAAGAAGATTTGGAAATCATTATTTTCGACCGTAGCAAACAGCCCCTCATCCCCACCGATGTAGGGCAACGTGTTATAGAGCAGGCCCGTGTCGCGCTTAAACAAACCGAAGAAATAAACAATATCGTAAAAGATCACAAAGGCCAGGTTTCAGGGATATTGAGGGTAGGTATTATCCCGACATTGGCACCCTACCTTTTGCCAATATTTATTGGGAAGTATAAAAAAAAATACCCAGACATTTTCATCAAGGTTGTTGAGCAAACAACCAACAATATAGTACAGCTTTTAAACAAAGATTTAATTGATGTCGGGATTTTGGTTACCCCGTTGAGAGAGGACAAAATAAATGAAAAACCTGTTTTTTATGAGGAAATGCTGATTTACGCCAACGCAGGGCATAAGCTTCATAAACAAAAAGAGATTACATTAGAAGACATTGCCACTCCCGAAATATGGCTATTGAGCGATGGGCACTGTTTCCGCGACCAGGTAATAAACCTCTGTTCGCTTTTAAGTACGACCGACAGTAAACTCCCATTCCAGTTTGAAGCCGGATCGCTCGAAACACTTATGAATATTGTTGACAGGGAAGGGGGGATTACACTGATCCCCGAACTGGCAAAAGACGGCATGCAGCCACAGCGCCTTAAAAATGTTGTGCCGTTTACCAAGTTCAAACCATTGCGAGAGGTAAGCCTTGTTTATTCAAGGCATTTTGCAAAACATAAACTTATAAACCTGCTCTGGCGCGAAATCAGGGAAAACATACCTGCCGGGCTACAGGACGAAAAGCGCGGGATCATAGTCGAGTGGAAATAAAAACTAAATATTATACCGTTTTACATACAAATTATAAGAGTGGGATTGGTGGTGGTTTAAGCACTGTTTTATTGACCATAACATTTGTGTTTAAAAACATCAGTTTTTTTGGTTAAATACTATTTTGTGGCCACCAATGCCTATTTCATGTCTTCATGGTTTTGTGTTCTAGCGACATAAGGGCAGCTTTGCGGATAGCATTTTTTTTATATTTATTTTGTCGATTATCCCAAAAACACTGTTTTTTTCTATTTGGGACAGTTTGGCTCATATGGGAATAAAAATGGGTGGGATTGTTGATCCATTTTTATTAAATTGTACAAAAGTTGTTTTAAAAACTATGTACAATGGGAAAAAGATCAATCCAAAGATTCATTGACGGAATGGACATTAATTCAAATATATATCTTGTCATGCTGTTTATTTCGTTTTTTTTAATTATCGCCATGTTATTTGTCAACGACAAACTTAAGCACGACAACATTGCAAACAATATTGAGGGGCAAAGGAGCGAACTGGTTACCGGGGAATAAGGTGCTTACATTTTAAAATCCCCTGCCGTAAAAATATATTACTCTCCTTTTGTTGTTCCCTATAAGGTTATTTTTCCATTGCAACACATGTTCAGCTTATTCCCGGGCAAAAATCCCACCCCAACAGAAACTAAATTTCCGTTTTCCCATAAAATCAAGAATTAAAAACCGCCCTTCCCTTTTTTTTATCCCCGACACTTTTCCCGAGGCAAGAGCAAAAGGGACAAAGGGAGGACACTTGGGCAAAAATCAACGTCCTCGTTGCGCAGGTGAGATTGTATTGCAAGAGAGTTGCTAGCTTGTTCATATTGAAAAATGCCAGTTGTCGTTGCCCCAAACCCACAAAAATAAATATCCGCCAGGCCGGTGACATGTAAACGGCAGCCAACATTCTTTGACTGGCGGTTGGGACAAATAAAACGTTTTTTTTTAAGTTTGTATCAAAATCCGGTAATTGTGCATGGAGCAAAAACTAATAATCTGGACAAAGAAATAAAGGGGCTGTCACAAAGCAATGAATCATCTCTGGAGGCATTGTTTAATTATTACTATCCACGATTATATAATTTTTCCAAATCTTTTTTAAAAATTGAAACAGGTATTGACGACATTCTCCAAGAAGTTTTTTTGAAGATATGGCATAACCGGACTAATATAACATCTGTTTCAACTTTCAACGCTTATATCTTTACCATAACCCGCAACCTGCTCTTAAATGAGCTTAGGAGCCGGTTAAATAACCAGAGGGTAAAAGACCAAATACAAAAATTGTCGGTAGCAAGTGAATATGATTCTTTCGGACAGGTTGAATATAACGATCTGAAAGAAAAAATAGATGATATTATTGACGCATTGCCGGACCGGCAGAAAGAAGTTTTCATCCTGAGCAGGAAGGAAGGTTTGTCTCACAAAGAAATTGCAGGGAAATTAGGGATCTCCACAAAAACAGTCGAATATCATATTTCATTGTCGATCAGCTCTTTAAAAAACAAACTTAAAAAACTGGGGGTGACAGCGTTGCTCTATCTATATCTTTTTTTATAATTTTTTTATATTCCCGCCAGGGATAGTACCTTTTGATGTGTAATACTATTAACCTAGGTTATCAAGGCACAATAATGAAGCTTTTATTCAGGAAATATCTTAACTCTACATTACGTCCCGAAGAATTCAGGGAAGTTGCAACCTTTATCAGGGACAAGAAAAACGGACCTGCCATTTTCCGTGAAATAAAACCTTTATGGGAAAGCAGCCTTCAGAAAGATTCCGGTTTGCCCGTGCCCAACCAATCACTATTCCTTGAAATAAAAGAAACCATCAGGCAGGAAGAACGTACCGCCTTTTGCCGAAAAATAAAAATCTACTCATGGGGGCTGAAGGTTGCTGCTATATTGATTACCGGACTAATTATAAGCACGGTTTTCTTTTATTTACAAATTTCCCCCGGCCAGGCGCAATTAAGTGAGCATTTACAAACAATCACTACACCCTACGGGGCAAGGACAAATATTAAACTGCCCGATGGTTCAACAGTCTGGTTAAACTCTGGCACTACCATCTCTTTCCCCTCAAATTTTAATGGCACGAGGCCGGTAAAGTTAATGGGGGAGGCATATTTTAATGTGGTAAAAGATAAGCGGGCTTTTGTTGTATCCACAAATTACGGGAAAGTGGAAGTGAAGGGGACTTCATTCAATGTAAAAGCTTTTCCTGATGACCATATTTTTGAAACCACATTGGTTGAAGGTAAAGTAACACTAAAAAATAAAGGCCCGGGCAACGGGCTTACCCTGGAACCCGGGCAGCAGGCCTCAGCCAAACAAGGCGGCAAAGGTTTTTCCATATCAAATGTTAATGCACAGGCTTATACATCATGGAAAGACGGCAAACTCATTTTTTCAAAAGAACCTTTCCCTTCGTTAATAAAAAAGCTGGAACGCTGGTATAATGTAAAAATAAAATATAACAACGCTGAATTGGACAAAATGTGGTATACAGGCACCGTTGAAATGGAAAGTATAAGCGAAGTAATGGAGATGATAAGCAAAGCGTCTGCCTTAAACTACAGTTTCAACAGTAAAACACGGGAATTTACAATAAAAACAAAATAAACAAAAAGTTAAATCAAAAACAACAAGGATGAAATAGGCAGGACAAACTGTTTTACTACTGTTTAAGGTAAAAAAAGAAGCAGAAAATGGCACTTTCCGCTTCTTAAAAAGTAGTTAATAAATAATCAAAATTACTTATTTAAACCAAGTCAAAATTATGGAAAAAAATCGAAGTATCCATGGGCTTGACCCATGCGTATTCAAAATGTTAAGAGTTATGAGACTGACATTTTTATTGATCTTACTGTCATTTATCGGGGTGTTTGCCTCGGAAAGTTACTCGCAAACAACAAAGCTTACCCTTTCGGCAGACAATGTGCGGCTGGAAGATTTCCTGGTTAACATTGAAAACCAGAGCGAATTCCGCTTTTTTTATACCGGGAATATTGATATTGAACAAAAAATAAGCGGCAATTTCTATAACAAGGGGATAACCGAAATCCTTGATAAAATCGCACTGGTAACCCATATTAAATACGAAATTATGGGGCGGCAGATTATCCTTTCGCCAAAGGATGAAGACAGCAGGGCGCCGGCACAGCAACAAAAACCCGTGTCAGGTAAAGTAACCGATCCAGAGGGGCAACCCCTCCCGGGAGTGGCAATTGTTGTAAAAGGGACAACAAAAGGTACTGTGACCAATGTCGATGGGAGGTATTCGTTTACGCATGTCGGGGAAGGCGACATACTTCATTTTTCGTTCGTGGGCATGAAAGCGCAGGAGATACCCGTTGCGGGGAAAACGGTTATTAACGTTACCATGGAAGAAGGATCCATAGGTATTGAGGAAGTTGTTGCTGTTGGGTACGGGACAATGAAGAAAAGCGACCTGACCGGAGCCCTGTCCAGTGTGTCTGCCGATGATTTCAAGCTGCAACCGATTATGAATTCAACTGATGCTTTGGCAGGGCGGCTTTCCGGTGTTACGGTGACAAATACTTCAGGAAACGTAGATGGCGATGTAAAGGTACGTATCCGTGGAGCCAACTCAATCAACGGCGGGAACGAGCCTTTATATGTATGCGACGGGGTAGTTGGCTCAGGAATGCCCCCCGTTGATGAAATTGAATCAATAGAAGTATTAAAAGATGCCTCAGCAACAGCTATCTACGGTTCGAGAGGTGCCAATGGCGTTATCCTGATCACTACCAAAAAAGGCAAAAAAGGGGCAACAAGCATTAAGGTCAACGGGTTTGGTTCTTTTCTGCAACCGGCCAACCTATATGACTTATTAGACGCTTACGGGTATGCACAGGAGATAAATATCCTTTACAACAATGTTTACACTGATTCCCAACTGGCCGGATTTAAAACAAATGGCGGTACAGACTGGCAAAATAAGGTGCTGTCTGATGCCTGGAGGCAAAAATATAATATAGCGGTTGAAGGTGGCACACCAAAAGTAAACTACCGCATATTCAGCGAATATTACAACAACACGGCTTTAATAAAGGGGCAAAAAAGTGAAGGGATTACCGTAAGATCGATTTTTAATATTGATTTGTTTAAAAATGTCCAGTTAGAGTGGCACGTTAATGGTAACTTTGCCCACAAAACAAATACAGGAACCAGTATGTTCCAAGGGGGTTCTGGTTCTGTTTTGTTCAATGCCTTAACCTGGGGCCCTACCGAGAGCATATACGAAAGCGATGGATCCTATAACCTGGCAGATACATACGGAGCCATGGGAAATAACCCGGTACAGATGATAAAGGAAAAAGACACTTGGAAGAAATCGTTTGGGGTAACGTCCAATTCTGCTTTAAGCTGGCAGGTGTTGCCAGGCCTATCTGTTAAATACCGCCTGAACATAAACCTAAACAATGGAAATTCATATAGCTGGGAAAGCACGGAATATACATTGAGCCATGCGGGGGCATCGGGGAACAAAAGTTTATCAACCCAGGTTTTTCAGAACTTAATTGTCAACTGGGACAAAAATTATGGGAATCATAATATAGCTGTAACTGCCGTAGGGGAAAGCAATAAATATACTTACGATGGGCTAAGCGGTTCCGGTGAATATTTCGGGAATGAAAACCTTGGTTATTGGGGTATGTCTTCCGGTTCTACAAGGGATGCAAGCACAGAGTGGAGCGACTGGGCCTTACTCTCGGGGGTAGGGCGTATAAACTACAACTATGCAGGCAAATATTATTTGACCGGCGCTTTCCGTGCCGATGGCTCCTCAAAATTTGCCAATGGCAATAAATGGAGCTATTTCCCATCGGGGTCAATTGCATGGCGTATTTCGGAAGAAAGCTTTATGGAGGATATGAGCATATTTTCCAACCTGAAAATCAGGGCAAGTTATGGAAAAACCGGCAACCAAGGGGTAGAGCCTTATTCTACAATTGCCTCTTTGAGTGAAGAGTATGCTTATTATACCTATACCAGCAAGGTTTATGGCTATACCGGGCAAACAATCAACAAAGATTTACAGTGGGAAGAAACCGGACAGTTAGATTTCGGTATTGATGCAGGTTTTTTCAACGATCGCTTAAACATTACCATGGACTATTACCAAAAGGATACAAAAAAACTGTTGTTGGAAGTTACAACACCATACTTTCTGGGGGGCGACGATATTTATGTGAACAAGGGGGAAGTTAAGAACGAAGGATTTGAACTCTCGGTTAATGCAGTGCCTGTTACAAAAAAAGACTTCTCATGGGAGTTTAATGTAAACTTCTCAACCAATAAAAACGAAATTGTTGATCTGGGAGGCGAAACCATCTACGGGTTAAGTTCATCGGGGAATAACGATGCTATCCTTTCCAATGAAACTTATATTTTAAAAGAAGGCCTGGCTTTAGGATGCCTGTACGGGTATAAATGGCTGGGGATATGGCAAGAAGACGAAGCCGATGAGGCCGCTAAATACGGAAACAAACCTGGAGACAACAAATATGCCGATCTAGAACCCGACGAGACCATTAACGCGAGCGACAGGACAAATATAGGGAACGGTACCCCCGACTTTATCTGGGGATTTAATTCAACACTTAGGTATAAAAAATGGGACATGAACATCCTTATGGGAGGCGTACATGGATGTGATAAATTAAATGTCCTTTATGCCATGGCTTCTTCGCAGCATTCAAAATCACGTACCATTACATTAAAAGATGCATGGGAAAACTCATGGACCGCTGAAAATAAAAGCAATAAATACCCAAGCGTAACCAGCGAAACCTCGACCAACTATTTAAATTCTACACAATGGTTACAAGATGCCAGTTTTATACGTTTAAAAAATATCAGCCTGGGCTACACTTTCGACAATAGGATGACTAAGATCGGTGACTTCCGCATTTACGTAAGTGCACAAAACTTGTTTACAATAACTGATTACAATGGATACGATCCAGAAGCGACCTCAACCCTGGCAAGCGATGTCAATACCGGCATCGATTCAGGGATCACACCGTCTGCCCGGACCTTTACCATTGGAGCTCAATTGTCATTCTAACCATTTAACACAACAACAAAATGAATAAAAAACTTTATCTAATTATACTAATCGGGATTTTAACTTTTTCATGTTCCGATTTTTTAGAAGAACACGCTAAAACCTCCCTGAACGGTTCAAATTTCTTCCAGAGCGGCGAGGATTTGATCCTTGCAGTCCATCCCTTGTATTATGTAACAATGAAATTTACGGCAGGCGACGACCCTATTGCTTTGTTCCTGATGCAAGACGATGTAACATCAAATATGCCTTCGAACACCTATTTCCGCGACTTTGACATTTATGACATCTCCCCGGATCTTACCCAGCTGTTATATGCCTGGCAAATACCTTACGCCGGGATTACCCGTGCCAATTATATTATCTCTAATTATGCCGATACCCCTAATTGCGATGAGGGCACAAGGGACAACTGCGCAGGGCAGGCCTATTTTCACAGGGCATGGTGGTATTTCTGGCTGGTAAAATATTTTGGCCCGGTCCCTATGCCATTAACCGATTCCGAGTCGGATACAGAAATGGGGAAATCAAGCATGGAGGATATATATGCACAGATTATTTCCGATTTAAAAAATGCCGAAACAATGCTCCCTATAAAACAAACGAGCGATGATTGGACCGAAGACGGTTACAGCATTGTGCCCACACAAGGTTCTGCAAAGAGTTTGTTGGCAATGGTATATCTTCAGATGACCGGCTGGCCGTTAAAGCAGACTGACAAATATGCATTGGCCGCCGCTAAGGCAAAGGAAGTAATCGACAATGAAACAACACACGGGTACGGACTGGTTGACCAGGAAGAACTTTGGGCAGGCGAGTCTCTTTGGGACAAAGAAACTATTTTTGGGCATCCGTATAATTACCCCGAAGGCGATTATACCATGCGATGCCCCAAAGCAGGCACACCAGTTGAAGAAGGCGGTTGGTTTTGCTATTATGCCGATATTAACTTCTTCAATAATTTCCCGGAAGGCAAACGCAAAGACGTTACTTTCCAGACCGATATCTGGTTACCGATCAGCTCCGACCAGGCAGCTGCATTTCCCGGGGTTGCTTTCCAGACAGAAAGGAGTGGCGACCAGTGGTGGCTCAATGTGCCGTGGGACAATGAAAATACTTACCGGCAACACCCGTACTATGCAAAACAACGCCTTGGCGGGTCACGTAACGCCAGCCCGGGTTGGGACGACCGTTACCTGACCGGCGATATGTGGCGTGCCGGCCGCTCGCAACGGTTTATCCGCTACGCCGAAGTGCTTTTGGTTTATGCCGAAGCACAGGCAATGGCAAACGGAAGCCCCGATGCACAGGCCTATGCGGCTATTAACCGTGTCCGCGAACGTGCCGGACTGGAAAACCTGCCGACAGGTATGGGCACCTCGGAGTTCCAGGAAGCCTGCTTTGATGAACGGGGATGGGAATTTGCAGGAAATGAATTTGGCGTACGCTGGTCCGATTTGCTCCGATTTGAAAAGGTAGAAGAAAAATGTAGCTCATCTAACCGCGATAACCGTGAATATGAACTGGACCACGATCCCACAAAAGCAGATTACTTTTTACCAATCCCCGCTTCTGAAAAAAACAAAAATCCGAATTTGACAGATAATGACGGCAATGACTTTTAAACTCAAAGTTAGAGTGTTTATTCACGGTGTGACTTTGAGTCACACCGTGAAATGTTGAGTGACTTAACGGAAAAAATAACGTAAACTTGTAGACTATTTAAAACAATAATAAAAAATGGGAAAAAAAATAGACAGGAGGACTTTTATTAAAGGTTCGGCAATTGCAGGAATGGGAGGGATAGTGGCAACCGACTCAGTTGCAGGCATCTTATATCCAAAAACACAAACCCAAGGCTATGATCCATCAGGGGTAAATTTATCTTTCAATAAAAACGGTAAGTTTAAAATACTGCAAATAACCGACACGCACTATATTGCAGGAAACCATAAATCAAAACGGGCCTTGGACAATGTCAACCAGATGCTCGACCTGGAAAAGCCTGATTTGGTTATCCATACGGGCGATGTGATCTTTGGCAAACCAGCCGAAAAATCGTTACGGCAGATTTTGGCACCTATCTCAGAACGGAAAATCCCGTTTGCAGTTGCCTTGGGGAACCACGATGAAGAATTTGGCAAAACACGCGAAGAGGTGGCAGAAATAATAAACAGTATCCCATACAATATAAACAACAATGCAAAAGGGATTTACGGGGCAACTAATTGTACATTGGCCCTCACTTCTTCAAAAAGCGGCAAAATTGAAAGGGTTTTTTATGTTTTGGACTCAAACCGTGGCGCCACAATCGAAGATATCCCTAAAACTTACGGACATATCCATTTCGACCAAATTGCATGGTATAGGCAACAAAGCGAAGCCTTTACAAAAATAAATGGCGGGATACCGATCCCTGCCCTTGCTTTTTTTCATATCCCCCTGCCAGAACATAAAGAAGCCTCTAAAGATGACGCACAAGGCATAATGATAGGGACAAGGGGGGAAAATGTGGCATCTCCAAAAATCAATTCGGGCTTATTTGTATCCATGAAAGAGATGAAAGATGTCAAGGCCGTGTTTGTAGGGCACGACCACAACAGCGATTTTGCGGCTTACTGGAACAATATGTTCTTTATATATGGGCGGTTTAGCGGCTGCGATACGGTTTATAACGACTTAAAACCCAATGGGGCACGTGTAATTGAGCTGACAGAGGGAGAAGAAGGTTTCCGCTCCTGGATACGCCTGAATGGCGGGGAAATAATTCAAAATTTGCAATACCCGGATGACTTTATGAGAAAATAAAATAGACAGGTTCTTTTATTCGTTTGGATTGAACAAACAAAATTTTTAGACGATGGCATTAAAAACCAACATCGCATGCTTGCCCCCAATATACATCTTGCTTTTTTTAATAACCGCATGTACACAGAGCCAGACCAGGGAAACTCCCAAAAATTTCTATATCGGGATAGATAATTCAGGGGACAAACGCAAGCCGGGCAATTTTTTTAATGAAGTGGCCATGGATTCTTTAGGTGTCGATTTTGTGGTTTACCACTACCGTGGCCCAAAAGGGACGGTTGAGGATGAAGCCCGGGAAATGGAAAAACTTGGAAAAGATTTCCAAAAGGCAGGACTGAAAGCCGTAGTCAATGTTGAAACCGGAAACTGGGCTTTGGAAATGAAAAGTACCGATGGGCACGACTGGGTTAAACAGCCCGGCAACCTGCACCTGTTTAAATTCCCTCCCGAAGTCCTAAAAAATTTGAACCAATCCGGGGCAGTATGGGGCATTCAGTATGATGAACTGGAACATTCGCAGATAACGCGGAATTTATCTATAACCATCGAACACCCCGGGGTCGAACTTGTTAGTCTTGCCGAAACAACAGGCATGGACTTTAAAGAAGCCGACCATGCTGTTTATGAAGGGGCAAAAACTCTTGTAAATGAATGCAATAGCTTTGACACCCAATATGTCCTGTCAGAACATGTGTGGCCGGTACTGTTCCATAATTTTGCACGTGCCGGGATTACGCCTGTTTACAAGCAAATGAAAGAAAACTGGTCGAACGTGTGGGAAGCATGTGCTGTTGGCGCCTGCATGCAATATGATCAGGAATTGTGGGCCTGCCTCGATTTTTGGAGGGGCAATACCTTTCCTGGGCATTCAGCTGATGAATTATGGGGAAATTTATTGTTCGCCTATTGGGCAGGGGTCGATAAAGCTTATGTCGAAAGTGTAGGGAAACATACCTACGAGGTAAAAAACGGTGATGTTGACAACATAAAACTTAAAGAAAGGGGGAAGGCCTTAAGCCGGTTTGCCAGGGAATATGTGCCAAACCATCCCCGTCCCTATACATTCAGGGATTTTGAACCGGAAATCGCAATCATCCGTTTCGACGACACGGAATGGGGGCAGGGCCCCCATACTTTCTGCACTGTTGATTACCAGGGACAAACCATTGATTATTATTGGAAAGACTGGCTTTTTGGGGCTTACGGGCTTAACACAAGCCCCGAGTCGGAAGAATGGATAAAAGCCTGGAATACCATTACACACGGAAAAGTAAACCAAAAGAGCCTATCATGGAATGCCGGAAATATTTACGATGGAATACCCTATCGTTGTTTTGCCCCGGCAAATGCACCCGTTGTATTTGACGATAAAGTATCAAAAAAACATCTGAAAAATGTAAAACTGGCATTTTTATGCGGGCTGTTTATCAGCGGGAACACGCTGAAAGATGTTGCCTCCCTTGTCAGGGAAGACGGCTTGGTAGTGGTTGCGCCAAAACGTTTTGCGCCCAGCAAATTTGCGTCCGGTTATTCGTCCGGCACCAAAGAATTTAAAGATGGAAAAGGGAAGTGGGTAATAACAGACGACATGGCAGGCAGTGATTTAAAAAGAATTGTAGCCCCATGGCTTGGAAATGACAATGAAATTGCCCTCAGGTTTAAAGGGGGCAAAAAAATCGTCATGAAAATATCCCCCGACGGGAAAGGGCTCAATGTAGTTAAAAACGGATTTATTGATAAATGAAACATAAAAAAGGGTTAAGCTAAAAGGGTATCTTGTCTCAGGAGGAAGTATTGGTTTGGCAGGGATTTATCATTTACGTACGCAGATTTAAATTTCTAATTAATATATTTGCTCCGTTATAGCAATTTAAATATTCTTGAAAAATAACAGTTCAATTGCACAATTTGTAGTGTCCCTGAAAAAGGGAGACATGGCTGCTTTCGATGCCATATACAATAGATATTGCCATAAATTACATGAATTTGTGCTAACATACCTTAAGCGGGAAGACGATGCCGAAGAGATTGTCCAGGAAGTTTTTATTAAGGTATGGGAATCGAGGGCTAAAATTGATATATATTCTTCCTTCGAGTCTTTCCTGTTCACCATTGCCTACAATGCTACCATGAGTTTGTTGCGAAAAAGGGTAAGCGAAACAAAGTCAAAGGAGTACTTAAAATCCGTGCAGCAAATAAATACGGCAGAGCAGGTAATAGATGAGCTGCAATTCAAAGAATTAAACAATAAAGTCCAGTCATTGTTGATGCAATTGACCCCGCGCCAGAAAGAGATATATGTCCTTAGCCGCGAGGAAGGGCTTACGCACAAAGAAATTGCCAAAAAACTTAATATCTCCGAAAGTACCGTGAACAACCATTTGGTAACCACTTTAAAATACCTGAAATCACATATCGACAGCAGCCTGGCAGTCAATATCTTATTCCTCTGTTTGTTTTTATAGGAAAAAAAGTTGTATTTTTTATTAGTTATCGTCAACCCCTTGTGCGTATTATATCAGTTAGGGGCATATCCCTGTTTGCTTTAGTGGAGGTACAAAGTTTAAAATGAATAAAGAAATCTTCATAAAATATTTAAACAACGGTTGCACCGGCAATGAGTTCGATGAGTTTGCCATATGGGTCAAAAAAGAATCCATGAACAAAGAAGGCAAGTCTTGGGGATTCGGCCATTGGAATCTGTTTGAACCTGGATTTAGAAAGGGCAACAATAATAAATACAGTGCGTTACTTGACAAGATCCACCATGAAATTAACCTTAAGCACAGTGAAATTACAGACAGCAAAGCAATTACCTTTTCAAAGGTTGCAAAATGGTTAAGCCGGGCGGCGGCAATCTTGTTCATACCTTTGCTAGTGGCTATGTTTTATTTGCTCCGCGACAACAACTTTCAGCCAGGCAAAATTACAGGGCTGGCAACTGACACCCTTGAAATCATTGCCCCTATAGGCTCCCGCACAGTTGTTCAGTTGTCCGATGGGACAGAAGTAAACATGAACTACGGCAGCAGGATCAAATACCCCAGGGAATTTGTCGGGGATACGAGGGGCGTAACACTCTCAGGTGAAGCATATTTCGATGTGGAACATAAACCGGAAAAACCATTTATCGTAAAAACCGGAAAATTAAACATAAAGGCCGTGGGCACCGAATTTAATGTACACGCATATCCGGGCGATGAAACCATCTCGACAACACTGGTAGAAGGAAAGGTAATGATTGAAGAAACATTACATGGAAAGGAAACAAAACAGCTTGGGGCAATGGTCCCGGGGCAGCATAGCTCTTATAACCTGAACTCAGGCATAATTACGTCTTCCGAAGGGAATATCGACAAATACGTGGCATGGAAAGATGGCAAACTGGTATTCGACAACGACCCGATAACAAAAGTGGCCGAAAAGCTCGGGAGGATGTTTAATGTTGAAATTGAAATTGCCGACAATGCAAAGTACCTGTCTTATACCGTTACGTTTTTTAACGACCCCCTTTACCTTATTCTTGATTTAATGACAGAAACAACCCCGATAAAATACAAAACCTTGCCCCGGAAAAGGCAAGCCGATGGCACCTTTTCAAAACAAAAAATAAAAATAGAGAAACGACAATAAATTTAACAATACTAATAAAAACAGGCAGCCTATGAGATAAAGAACTGAAACTCACTACCATAAAAGACAACAAGGAAGTGCGCCAACACTTCCCTGAGCGTGAAAAAAACATCCCGGTAAGATGCAACCGGGCAATTTTAATCTTAACAATACAAAAGTATGAAAAAAACTTACTGTTTTCTTCGGAGATGTAAAATTTCCGGGTTACAAAGATTATTGAGAACAATGAAACTAACTATCTTTTTTTTGCTAATATCAGTAATCAGCGTGTTTGCCAATAAAACATATTCGCAAACCAAAGAACTAAACCTCAACATGAAAAACAGTACTGTAAAAGAGGTACTGCAAAATATTGAGGCACAGAGCGAGTTCTACTTCATGTACAGCGAAAAGCTTATTGATGTAAAACGGGAAGTATCGTTTAATATCAAGAACAAAAAAATAAATGAAGTTCTTGATATGCTGTTTGACGGGACCAATGTGGGCTATAAGGTAAGGGATCGTTTTATTTTGCTCACAACGCCCGAAGTTGGTGGGAACAGCCTGGATGCCCAACAACAAGAAGTCATTGCCGGGAAAGTAACCGATAAATCCGGATTGCCCCTCCCAGGGGTAACTGTTGTTGTAAATGGGACCTCAAAAGGCACCGTTACAAACGCCAACGGACAATATTCCCTATCTGGCGTACCTCCTGGCGCAACCCTTCAGTTTTCGTTCGTAGGGATGGTAACACAAGAAATCCCGGTTGAAGGGAAAACAAACATCAATGTTACGATGGAAGAAGAGACCATCGGCATAGAGGAAGTCGTGGCTATTGGTTATGGGACTGTAAAAAAGAGTGACTTGACGGGTTCTTTGGCAAGCGTAAAAGCTGATGACTTTAAAATGCAGCCATTAGTGCAAGTCTCTGATATCTTACAAGGCCGTAGTGCTGGGGTGGTCGCCACATCAACCTCCGGGCGTGTGGGAAGTACCCCAAAAATCCGTGTACGCGGTACAACTTCTATAAATAAAGGAAACGATCCTTTATGGGTAGTTGATGGGGTTATAGATGGGAAAGTCGTAAACCCTGACGACATTGCCTCTATTGAAATATTGAAGGATGCTTCTTCTACCGCCATATATGGCTCCAGAGGGGCCAATGGTGTCATTCTTGTAACAACAAAACATGGAAAAGAGGGAAAAACCCAAGTTTCTGTATCAAGTAACACCAGCATATCTAATATTATCAACAATTGGGATTTGATGAATGCCTATGATTTTGCCACAGCCTATAACAGTGTTATGGGAAGTACATTTTCGGATTCACAATTGTCTGCCTTTAAAAATGGGACAGCAGGCACCGACTGGGTAGATTTACTGACAAGAACAGGCATAACCCAAGATTACAGGTTAGGTGTTTCCGGGGGCAACCAAAAGACGAGATACAATATTTCTGGCAATTATGTAAATCAAAAAGGCACTTTGGAGACATCAAAATACGAAAGGTTCAACTTCAAAACCAACTTAGACACGGAACTAGCTCCATGGATGAATGTATTTTCTTCCATTAGTTTAACAAAAAGCAACTACCATAATCAGGGCGGCATGTCAGAGTTCCGCACAATTTTGGAATATTCCCCTGTAGTGGAGCCTCTTGACGAGGATGGTTACTGCATCGATGATTCATATAATACAATTCACGACAGCCCTTACAAAAGGATGATCAACCTTGATGATTCAAAGTACCATAATGCCAATGCATTGTTAAATTTCACATTTGACATCATAGACGGTTTGACTTTTTCTGCATTGGGCAGCGCAAATTACGAGCAGGCAGAAGACTATGAGTTTGAATCGTCAAAACAATCTAAGGGTTCAAACAGCTCTGTTTCTAATAGTTCAACAAGAAGTTTTAGCTGGCAGACAACAGAGAACCTGACCTACCAGAAGGATTTTGGCGAACACCACCTGACAGCTACAGCAGTATTTGAAGCCAGCAAGTCGGAGATTACAACCATTGGTGTTACCGGGAACAACCTTATTTCAGAGAAAGTATTGTATTGGAACGTGGCCAATGCCAATACAAGAGATGCTTCCAACGGATATACAGATGCTTCAATGACATCTTTTTTCGGGCGTGCCCTTTATAACTACAAAGACCGTTATTTCGTGACAGGCACTATTCGTGCCGATGGTTCTTCAAAATTCCAGGGAGACAACAAATGGGGCTATTTTCCTTCAGGTGCTTTTGCTTGGAATGTCACTAATGAAAATTTCATGCAGGATCAGAACATCTTCCAGCAGTTGAAGCTTAGGACAAGTTATGGCGTGACCGGCAACCAAGGCATTGATTCTTATGCCACACTGGGAAGCTTGAGCCAAGAAAATTACCCTTATGGCACTTCAACTCTTTATACAGGTTATTGGCAGGAAACAATTGCCACGCCCGACCTGACATGGGAAAAGACTTACCAATATGATATTGGCATAGACATGATGTTTCTCAACCAGCGTTTGGGCATTAGTTTAGACTGGTACCAAAAAGACACCAAAGACATGTTGTTCCAAAAATCTATACCTTATTACGATGGCGGCGGAACATACTGGACAAACCAAGGGGAAATGAAAAACACAGGGCTGGATTTTAGCATCAACGCCGATATATTGCGTAAATCTGAGCTGAAATGGCAATCCACATTAAATGGCAGCTATAATAAAAATGAAATAGTCGATTTGGCAGGAGAAGAATATATTATCCCTGATGCCAGCCGTGGAGATTTAATGTCACCTTCATACATCATGAAACCGGGGCATTCTATCGGTACCTTCTATCTGTACCAGTTCGATGGTTTTGACGATAACGGGTGTACCCTTTACCGCACTTCCGATGATGCAACAACTACATCTCCCAATGCGAGCGACAAACAGTTGACAGGAAACTCAATACCTAAACTTACTTTAGGGTGGAACAACAACTTTCGTTGGAGAAACTGGGAAGCCAATATCTTGTTGCGTGCAAACCTGGGGGTTGACAAACTGGACGTAATGAAATTCTCGTTGACATCACAGGTGGGAGCTTCCCGCTTTATCCGCCTGAATGAAGCCTATTCAAAAAGCTGGGACAACGTAAACAATAAAGAAGATGCTGTTTACGCATCGCTTACAAACGGAAACAACAACTACGAGGGAGCTTCTACCCAGTGGTTGGAAAAAGCAAATTTCTTGAGATGCCAAAATATTGTTATTGCCTACCACCTCCGTGGTATTATTGCAAAAGGCAGCGATCTGGTTTTATCGGCTGGTGCCCAGAACCTGTTTACGCTCACCAATTATGATGGCATGGATCCAGAAACCGTTTCAGAACAAAATAACGACCAGCAGAGCGGGTACGACTTGGGATCTGTGCCTTTGTCGAGGACGTTTAATTTTGGGATAAAATTTAATTTCTAACGGGATAAAATCAAAAAATGATGAGAATAAATAAGTTTATAACAATATTGATGAGCTTAACTGTGTTCATGATAACTTCCTGCGATGATTTCCTTACGGAAAACCCTAACGGACAACTGTCCAGCGAATCAGCTTTCACAGAACATGGAGACTTGGAATCTTCACTAACTGCTCTTTATAAATTGGTAAGAAACCAGACAAACGGATCTATGGGTTTTTCCCCTACCCTTATGGGTTCTGACTTATCCACGCACCGTGCCAGTAATAAAATTAATTTCAGGCAGTACGACCGTTTTGCCATTTCTGCCGACAATGGAAATATGAACGGTAGCAAGACCGGCTCGTGGAGGTTGCCCTATAAAACTATTAAGTGTTGCAATTATATCCTTAACGGGGTGGACAATACACCGGATGCTACAGAAGACGAGTTGACCTTTATAAAAGGGCAGGCATACTATTGGAGGGCATACGCATATTTTCATTTAGTTAAGAACTGGGGTCCGATACCGCTAGTGCTAGAACAGGAAGTAAGCGAGGATGCTCCTTTGGCTTCTGTGCAAGAAGTATATAACCAGATAATTTCCGATTTGCAGGAAGCAGAAAAATTACCGGCCAATTACGATGAATCACCTTATGCCATGAACGGCGTGAACGTAGTGGTTAGCAAGGCAGCAGCAGAGGCAACGCTGGGATATGTTTATATGACCATGGCTGGCTGGCCGCTGAACCTGGGGACTGAATATTATACCAAAGCCGCTACCGAGTTGAAAAAAGTAATTGACGGGGTGGATAACGGTACTTATTATTATAAGTTGTACGATGATTTCAAAGACATTCATTCCAAGAAGTGCAATTGGAACAATACGGAAACCATACTGGCGGTTTATTACAGTACAGAATTTAATGAAGGAGATAACGGGCAGTCTGCACGTGGGGGGATTAACGACCTGCCGGCAGAGTGTGGCGCATGGAACGATACCCGCGCAGAAATAGGTTTTTGGCATAAATTCCCAACAGGACCTAGAAAAGATGCCACTTACGGACCGAAATTGTATGTAAAAGACTGGGATGAACTGGTTGACTGGTGGGAAGAAGGTACCCAACAGCAACCATATTTTCTTAAGTCGGCATATACAAGGAGCGACAGTGATGAAGAATATGACTACACAAAAAGTTATAGTTCTCAGGCTTATGGCTGGCAGGACCAAGCCCACATTTGCGTTCGTCTCGCAGAAGTTTATTGTTGGTATGCCGAAGCAGTAGGTCGTTCGGGAAGTTCAGATCAAAAGGCAAAAGCAGTTGATGTTCTTAACAAAGTAATTAACCGTGCCCAGAGTACCGAGGATTTACCATTAGATGGCAGCGAAAGCCTTGATGAATTGGCAGAACGGGCCTATGATGAACACGGATGGGAAATAGCCGGATGGTATTGGGGGAGCATTGGAGCCCTTAAATACAATGAACAACGCATGGATAGGTTAAAAGACCATTTTGCAGAAAGGGTTGCCAATGAAGCAATTGAGGTTGCTCCTGGTATCTTCATGAAAGAACCTATTGAGGTTACAGGGACATGGAATGATGAAATGAATTATTCCCCATACCCAGAAGGAGACGTAATACTCAATTCAAATTTTGATAACTCAAAACGATTAAATTCTTATACAGAGTAATAAACATTTGAATATTTAGAAAGAGGGTGTCCAAAAAGCCTGTAACACGTAAAAGACGATAAACTTTTTGGATACCCTCTTTATGTTATAGAAAACGATTTATACAAAAAAACGATCCTTCTCATATTTTGATATTTAAGTTTATTCCCTCTTTTATCCTTATAAAAAAATAATGAGTTATGACAGAGGGATATAAGGATCTGGAAAGATGCATTAATTGACTTAATATAAAATTCAACAGGAAAACCTAACCAATTACGAAAAACTTACAAAATAACACATTATTAATAGAGACAGACTGCCTCGAAAAATTATTATCTTATATTTAAAGGGAAAAAATTAAATCGTATAAAATGAAAATAAATCTAAACTTTTGTCTTTTACCTTTTGTATCATTTTTTGCCCTTGGGGTAATGGTTGGTTGCTCGCCCTCAGAACAAACAGATCCAGCCACCTATGTCGATCCGTTCATAGGCACAGCATTTACAGGTCATACATATCCTGCAGCAACAACTCCGTTTGGCATGGTGCAGGTTGGCCCGGATAATGGCGTTAAAGGCTGGGAGTTCTGTTCCGGCTATCACAATGATTCAAAAACAATTATGGGTTTTTCGCACACCCACCTGAGCGGCACCGGAGCTGCCGACATGGGCGACATAATGTTGATGCCTGTAATCGGCGATGTACCTTTCTCCCCGGGGACAGAGGCAGATCCTTCTTCCGGGTACCGTTCTTCTTTTTCGCACGGTTCGGAAAAAGCAAGCCCCGGCTATTACTCGGTTATGCTTGATGATTACAAAATCCTTGCTGAAATGACGGCCACCCCACGTGCAGGCTTTCATAAATATACTTACCCCGAAAATGAAAAACCGGGGGTGCTTTTCGATATGGGGCACGGCATTGGGGACAAAACAACCGAGAGTTACCTGAAAGCAATAGATCCGCAAACAATAGTAGGGATGCGCCGTTCGAGCGGTTTTGTGAGGGATCACCGTTATTATTTTTGCGCACGCTTTTCAAAACCTTTTGAAAATGTCATCTCTTATATAGACAGTACCGTGTCCAATGAAAAATCGGTGTCGGGGGAAGTAACAAAAATGTTGGTACAGTTCCCTGTTGGCAAAGTTGAGGAGCTTGAGGTGAAAATTGGACTTTCAACCGCCAGCGAAAAAGGGGCAATAAAAAATTTAGATACCGAAATACCGGGATGGGATTTCGATGCCGTCCGTAAAGAAACCGAAGGGCAGTGGAACGGCTACCTAAAACGTATTGATATTAAAGCAATAGACGAAGGGCAAAGGGTCTCTTTTTACACTTCCCTTTACCATGCCTTGCTTATGCCAAACCTTGTTACCGATGTTGACGGAAGCTATTCGGGGTGGGATCACCAGTTGCACAAAAGCACCGTTGGCGATATGTACACAAACTTTTCGCTTTGGGACACTTACCGGGCAGAACACCCTTTCCTGACATTATTATACCCGGAAGAAAACAGCCGTTTTGTGCGTTCGTTGTTAGAACATTACAAACAAACAGGGTTATTGGTCACAAACGAATACGGCATGTGCGAAACCTGGTGCATGATTGGTAACCATGCTGTCCCCGTTATAGTTGATGCTTACCTGAAAGGCGACAAATCCTTTGATGCAGAATACGCTTATGAAGCCGTTAAGCACTCACAAGTTTCTGAACACAATAAAGCAGACTGGTCGAATTACGACAAATTGGGTTATTTCCCCTACGACATAAGCAGTGAAGAATCAGTTTCCCGTACGATGGAATCCGGCTACGATGATTATTGCGTGGCACAGATGGCAAAAAAAATGGGCAAGGACGATGATTGCGGATTTTTTATGGACCGATCTAAATTTTATAAAAATTTATTTGACCCAGGGTTAGGACTGGCAAGGCCAAAAGATTCTGAGGGGAAATGGAAAACCCCTTTTGACCCGTATGCACTGACAAATAAAACAGGGAAAAGGGATTATACCGAAGGCAATGCCTGGCAATGGACATGGCATGTACAGCAAGACGTGCAAGGATTGATCGATTTATTCGGGACAAAAGAAGCTTTCGTGCAAAAACTCGATTCGCTGTTTTTTGTTGACGTGGATTCCCTTCCCGGCCATGTAGAAATCCCTGACGTAACAGGGCTTATAGGTTCGTATGCCCACGGTAACGAACCCAGCCACCATATTGCCTATCTGTACAATTATGCAGGCCGCCCGGACAAAACAGCAGAAATTGTAAGGACTGTTTTCGATAAATATTATTTGCCCAAGCGCGACGGATTGTGCGGGAACGATGATTGTGGGCAGATGTCGGCCTGGTATATGTTTTCTGCATTTGGTTTTTATCCGGTAGATCCAATATCGGGCGAATATGTTTTTGGCGCACCGCAACTGCATGAAGCCACGCTGAATTTGCCAAATGGTAAAACGTTTACAATAAAAGCCAATGGTTTGTCGGCTGAAAATAAGTATGTAAAAGCTATACGCCTAAACGGCAATCCGATAGATTATTCTACTTTAAAATATGAGGATATTGAAAATGGTGGGGCACTGGAATTTGACATGACTGACAATAAATAAACAGGTTTCTGTAAATAATTGCGAATAATGAAAAATTACTTTTATGTTTTCACTGTTCCTGTGTTGGCCTGCCTTATTGTTGGGTATTCATGTAAGGTAAAAACAAATAAAACAGACTATAAAAGCCTCTGCGATCCAATAGGTGATGTTGGCCAGTACAGACTGCCCGCATTAGACAAAACACCCCGTTATTGTTGGGATTTAAAAATATCCCAACCAAACAAGCAAACTGCTTTCAAGGAGTATTTGCTTGCAAGTTCCATTTCCGGGTTAACTGCCCGTGCCATTAAGGACGGTAAAACAAATACGGGCATATGGATTGTAAACGGCAGGGACAATGGCATTGCCTATCAAAAAGAGCGGGAATCACTGGAAAAACAGGGATGCCGTTTCCTTGGGCCGGCCGATCCGATAGGACTGCTAACAGGAAAAGTAAAAACCCGGGAGGCTGACGTAGATTTTAACAAATTATTTGATGGTTATGTTTTAACAGATATTGACAACAACCCAGAAAGCGGGACAGTGGCAGTTACGGCTTCCCATGTGTATAACGGACTTATTGTGGACAAAGAATTTCAGGATGTGTTTGAAAAAGCCGGTTATAAAATGTTGTACGATGCCTCGGAAAAACATGTCGTTGATGCATGGAAGGAATTCAGAAAAAAATGTACCCGGACCGGGCTTGTTATTATGCCAAACAATACATGGGAACTGCGCGATGTCGCAATTCAAAACGCTTGGTTTTTTATGGGTTTATATACGCAGCCACACGATGGTACCAATGGCGGATATTGGGATTTATATAACGAGGCAGCAGAAATGTTGGACGACCATTCGCTAATTTATGGATGGGAAGCTGGCCCTCACGATGAACGGGAAATAAATAATGTGGCATCTGTAAATGCGCAGGCATCGGCCATTAACGATTGGTTTTATAACTATTGCATGGTGAATGCCGGTTATAAATGCCGCCAGGGTTCAACATTGGCCAATGTAATTAATCCCAAAACAATAGACTATAACAAAAAAAAGAGGTTTGTTTCGTTTTTTTTGTCGGATGGCGATAACAACCAATGGATGATGAACGGGTTTATAGAAAATTGGTATGATGTACAGGCAAGCAGTGCCAACAAGGTTGCTTTCGGCATCCCAACTACCACCATGCCCCAAATGGCCCCTGCTGCTTATAATTACATCCTGCAACATCAGCCGGTAGGTTCTACTTTAGTCGAAGTACAGGGAGGTGGCGTTTTTTATTGCGATACCTACGGCGAAAACCGCGACCGGAAAAAAGCATTGAAAGAAAAAGCCGAAATGACAGCCAAATGGATGCGCCAGCGACGGGTTAAAGTATTAGGCTTGATGGCAAAAGAATCGGTAGGCTCCGATGGATCAAAAGAAGCCTATCAAGCATATGTTGATGCAAATGACCAGTTAGAAGGGATTATTGCCTTGCAATATACTCCTTACGCCGGGGGGGCTGGCGATATTTACTGGTTTACCAATAAACAAGGGTTGCATATCCCGGTAATAACAATCAAATATTCTTTATGGAACGAACCCTATCTCAGGGAACGGGAAGGCACGCCCAAATATATTGCAAACTGCCTGGATAAAGATCAAAACAACCCCGGTTTTAACCTGGTTTGCATCCACGCATGGAGCCATTTCTCCGATCAGGGCAAAGATTGCGATGAGCTGGCCGAAACAAAAAACGGAAATATTATGGGGAGCGGTATTGCAACCCTGCTGAGGAATCATTTAGATGATTCGTACGAAATAGTCAGCCTCCAGGAATTAATCTGGCAGGTACGGATGAAATTTCATCCTGATGAGACAAAAAAATATCTGGGGACATTAAAATAAAAACTGTTACAAAAACAACTAATAATGGATAAAGAAACAAAAAAAAGTAATCCTTTGCTAAAAAGTGGGATCTTGCTTTTTATGTCTGGGTTCGCTGTGATCCTTTTTATGGCAAATTCATTATTTGACAGCGATAACAGGCCTTCTGCCAAGTGCAGATACGGAAAAAACATGAAGCCCTCTATTTTTGATGTAAGGGCCAATGATCTCCCAATAGCCGGTGTACCTGTATTAAAACCATGGAAAAGCATAACTCTCGATCCTGAATATGCCGGTGCATGGGTCGTTGCCGGAGATGTTGACGGCGATGGGCAGGTTGAAATTGTCAGTGCGCGCAATGTCAACGAAAACGACAATCATTATACCTGCTCAGTTGTTGTGCAAAAACTCAATGGCAAAGTATTATGGCGGTGGGGGAATCCCGGCATTGGGCGTTATTTACTGCACCACGATGTTGCCTGCCAAATTTACGATTGGGACGGTGATGGAAAAAATGAGGTAGTGGTGGCAGCAAAAGAAAAAATTATTGAACTGGATGGATTAACCGGAAAAGAAAAACGTAGCTTCGCCATTCCCCCAAATGCCTCCGACTGCATAGTATTTGCAAACCTTTCAGGAGGGAAACGGGCTACAGACATCCTGGTTAAAACAAGATATACCCAGATTTGGGCATATAACCATGCAGGGAAACTTTTATGGACGGTTGAAAAACCTGTAGGGCACAAAACAGCCCATCAACCATATCCTGTTGATATTGACAACGATGGGAAAGATGAAATAATGGCAGGATATGCCATGCTCAACCCCGATGGAAGTGTACGTTGGGATTTAAACGATAAAAACCTGCCATTGAACAACGGGCACATGGATTGCGCCCGGATTTTAAATTTCGGGAAATCACCCTCCGCTACCGATATGGTCATGACATTATGCGGCGATACATGTATTGCCAGTGTAAACGGCAAAGGAAAACTGAGCTGGTGTATCAACGGGTTTCATTTTGAATCAATTGATGTCGGGAAAATATACGACAACATCCCTGGAAATCAGATCCTGGTAGATATTGACCACACCCCACATGGTGAAAGCCCGGTATGGATAATCGATGAAAAAGGGAACTTTTTAGGACGCATTGTCACAGATTACAGCCGGAGGCATTTGCTTATCGACTGGTTTGGCAACGGGACCGAGTCTATAGCAATAGGGGTCCCCGCCTGCCTTTTTGATGGACATGGCAATAAAACTGTAATATTTGATACCGAAGGAACCAATTGCTTTAAAACTGATATGACAGGAGACAGTGTCCCCGATATTTTCTTTGTCGGGAATCAGGAGGTGACGATTTTTAAAAATGAAAAGGGCAAAAAATCAGATAAGTACAAAGTCCCCGGAACAGGTGTAAACTTTACTTTATATTGATACTTTCTATAAACAAAATGAGAATGTTAAAAACAAGAACCTTTGCCTTGTTCATATCCGTGTGCCTTGTTCATAACCTATTTTCACAGGAATCGGATATTTTCCCTAATGTGGGTGAAGAAAAAATCCAGGAGTTGGTTTCGCAAATGACGCTCACCGAAAAAATATACCAGTTAAATGCCTACTATTATGGTTCCAACATTTATTCCAACGCCAATTTAAGGCTTGGTATCCCTAATTTAATAGCGGGAGAGTGCTTAAACGGTTTTATGGGAAGCAGGGCTACCCGTTTCCCTCAGGCAATTGCCATGGCCAGCACCTGGGATCCCGAACTGATAGAAAAAATGGGGGATGTAGTCGCCAAAGAAGCCAGGGCATATGGAGTGCACCAGTGCTATTCCCCCATGCTTGCCGTAGTGCGCGACATCCGCTGGGGAAGGGTGGAAGAAAGCTACGGCGAAGACCCTTTTTTGGTCGGCACAATTGGGGCTGCCTATATCAATGGGTTGCAGGGAAGGGGCAAGCAACGCTTCGACAAAAACCATATACTTGCATGTGCAAAGCATTACGTAGGCGACGGGGAGCCAATGGCCGGGGCAAATGGGGCTGCAATGGACGTTTCGGAATATAACCTGCAAAACATTCATCTGTACCCTTTCCGGATGGCAATCGAAAAAGCAAAGGTTTCCAGTATTATGCCTGCCCACCATTTACTGAACGGTGTCCCCTGCCATGCCAATTATCACACGCTAAAAGAAATATTACGTGACCAGTACCGATGGAACGGGCATATCATCTCAGACAACCAGGACATTTGGCGGGTGGAAAGCCTGTTCAATTATGCCCCAGACAATGCCACTACCGCTTTTAAATCAATGAGTTCCGGTATCCACCAAGAACTTGATATAAATACTGAAAACCTGGATTACCTACACCGGATATATGGGAAACAATCTATTGAAGAAGCAATTGAAAACGGGATAATTTCAGAAGATTTGCTGAATGAGACCGTTAAGATGAACCTGCGGGCAAAATTTGCTTTGGGGCTGTTTGATTCCGAAAAACCGTTGAAAAAAGAATACCTAGAAATAGACGGGTGCCCCCCGGTATATTATACCAATCCCTTTGGACGGTACAGGGACATAGACACCACAAAATTCGCTTCAATTAAAAATATCCATGATAGTAAAATAAACTGGAAAGTTATAAACGATAAAAGCCATGACGAGCTTGCGCTGGAAGTCGCAGAGAAAGCCATTGTCCTGCTAAAAAATGAAGATAACATCTTGCCGCTAAACATTAATGAAATCAAAAAAATTGCGGTAATCGGACCCAATGCCGATGCCGTCAGGATTGGCGGCTATAGCGTAGGAAAACTTAAATACTTCGTTACCATTTTAAAGGGGATAAAAAATTATGTGGGGAATAAAGCTGAAGTGATATACGCCGAAGGTGCCGGCATTGATACAGATGCCCCAACTGATTACGATGGGCAGTTTAGCCTGGAATTGACCCGTTCGGCTGAAGGTGCACGGCACGAAACCGATATCCCCGAAACCCAACGTATAATGGGCGCTGTTGAAGTAGCTGAACAAGCCGATGTGGTAATACTGGCCATTGGCGGTTCTGAGGCAACCTGTCGCGAGAATGAAGATACAGATTACCTTGGGTTAAGAGGCCGGCAAATGGAGCTGGTACAGAAAGTTTATGCTACCGGGAAACCGTGTATTGTCGTACTTTTGGGGGGCAGGCCGCTGGCAATTAACTGGGTAGCCGAACATATTCCGGGTATTGTCCAAGGCTGGTACCTGGGGCAGGAAACAGGAAATGCAATTGCCCGGGTTTTGTTCGGGGATGTTAATCCGGGAGGGAAACTGCCAATCACTTTTCCCCGTAACGTAGGACAAGTGCCTTTGTTCTACAACAAACTGGACGGCGGCAGGCCTCGCAGGATTTACCGCTCTTCTCCCCTACCGCTTTTCCCGTTTGGCCATGGGTTAAGTTACACTACTTTCCAATTGGAAAACATGAAGCTAGGGAGTGGGCAAATCCCTCCTGATGGAAAAACAACGCTCTCTGTTGATATTACAAATAAAGGTAAAGTAGCCGGCGAAGAGGTTGTACAGCTTTATATCCAGGCATGGGGAACTGAACGGATCCGCCCGAATAAAGAACTAAGGGGGTTTCAACGTGTTTTACTGGAGCCGGGGCAGAAAAAAACCATCACTTTTGAAATAGGGAAAGGACAACTGGAATACTGGAACGGACAATGGCTGGTAGAACCGGCAAAATATACTCTTTATATTGCTACCGACTCTTCTGATGAAAAACTAAATTTAAATAAAACTGAATTATTGGTCTCAAGCAAAGAATGAAAGTATCCAGCCCATTGGACTAAGTACCGGACTTCCCGGAGACCCGATTGGCACCGGGTTTTATCGTATAAAAAGCAATGGTAAATATCTGGGGGACAAAAACCTATCGGGGTTTATATGCGGCTAATAATATTACGGATTTTTTAAATGCCGGAAAAAATCCATGTTGGATCTGGCAAACACCAATTGTAATTTTTAAAAATTATCATATGAAAACATCAAACCTATTAATTTGTATTTTTATAGGGATAGCAGGAACTGTTTCCGCACAGTTGAATTCATACCCTGAATCATATAAGATAGAACAGAAGGACATAGCTCATGCCCGCAAGGTAATATCCACACCGCTTCGGGATAAGGTGGAAATGCCAAATCCACAGAAGGATGCACAATGGTTCCCTGAAGCCAGCCTTGGCCTGTTCATGCATTGGGGGATACATAGCGTAGTCGGGGCGCAGCCTTCGTGGGACATGATTTCCCACTACAAATATGGGGGGAAGGTAACCCCGCCCGATAAATATTATGCACTTGCAGAACAGTTCAACCCTCAGCAATACGATCCCGGAAAATGGTTGAAAGCAGCTAAAGAAGCAGGTTTCACTTATGCCGTCCTAACCACTAAGCACCACGATGGCTATGCACTGTGGCCCTCAAAATATGGCATAGGCACAAAACAGTACATGAATGGGCGCGACCTGCTGAAACCATACGTGGATGCCTGCCGGAAAAACGGCATGAAGGTGGGCTTTTACTTCTCTCCCCGCGACTGGCACTACCCGGGGTTGATGCACCCCAACGAATACGATGCACTGACAAGAAACGATATACCGCCAATTACCGACACGGTGGCAAATTACCAGACATACGAAAAATTCCTCGGCTTTGTACTGAAACAGATAGAAGAAATTCTTACCCGCTACGGGAAAATTGACATTCTGTGGCTCGATGGGATGTACTTCCGGGGGGTGGGCAACATGCATACCGAACAGGTATATGCCTGGATCCGTTCCCTGCAACCGGGAATTGTAATAAACGACCGCTGGTCCAACATTGTTAACCCCGACGACCCGTCAGGCACAGGGATGCGTATTGGCGACTTTACAACTCCCTTTGAATGCACAAAACCAACATATATGCCTTCCAAATGGTGGGAACATTGTGATATATGGACTTCTGGAGGCGGAGGATGGGGCTACGATAAAACCGGGACCTTCAGGCCGTATTCATGGTTCTTTGAACATTTGGTGGCAAGCCGTTCGATGGGTGGGAACTTTTTGCCGAACGTAGGGCCCGCCGGGAACGGGGAGATGCACCCAAATTACTATAAAGTTATGTCTGCAATTGCAGGATGGATGGAATATGGCCACGAATCGGTTATAGGTGCCGGCCCTTCGCCAGGGATAGAACGCAGCAATGTGATGATTACTTCCCGCAAAAATACATGGTACCTGCACATCCTGCCACAATTTGCCGGACAGGTATCGCTCAAAACCGACAAACGCCCCAAGTCGGTAACCCTGTTACGGACCGGGCAAGCTGTTACGTTCAGTTATTGGGACGGGTTTATCAAATTTAACCTCTCCCCTGATTGCCGAACCGAAATGGACGATGTAGTTAAAGTTCAATTATAATAACCTGAGCCCGGTCAATAAAAAAAAGAAGATATAATGAATGGGAAAAATAAGGTATATTCCAGGATATGTGTGTCGTTTTTGGTTCTTCTGATCTCGTGTTCCCAACAAGGGACAGTAACATTTTTTGTTTCACCCAACGGGGACGATGCCAATACAGGAACAGAAGCAGCACCATTCAGGACCCTTGAAAAAGCAAAGGAATCAGTTCGCTCCCAATTACGTGAAGTTCATGGAAAACCGGTTGAGGTTAACATTAAAGGAGGAATTTATTATCTTGAAAAACCGGTTGTTTTTTCCTCTGAAGATTCGGGAACAGAAAATACACCAGTGGTTTATAAAGCCGCCGGAGGGGAAAAAGCTGTTTTTACCGGCAGCCTGGAAGTAAAAAACTGGAAATTGCTTGACGATACTGAAAAACTGAAACTCCTGCCTCCGGAAGCACAAGGTAAAATATATGTTACAGATTTAAAAGATACGGGAATTAACGATTTTGGCGACCCTACACAAATAGGCAAACGCCCTGAACTCTTCTGTAACGGGCATATGCAAACCCTGGCACGCTGGCCCAATACGGGTTTTGTCCATGCCGGGCTGGCAAAAGGAAAAACAGAACATGCCCCAACTTACATCGAAAAACACGGCACAATAGAAGGTGTTTTTGAATACATTGAAAACCGGCAAGACCGCTGGGCGGCAGAAAGCGATGTCAGGCTTGGCGGCTACTGGTATTGGGATTGGAGCGACGAGTTTCAGAAAGTGGAAAAAACAGATACCCGCTCGAAAACATTTTACCTCAGCGAACCTTATCACTATTACGGATACAGGGACAGTCTCCGTTATTTTGGCCTGAACCTGTTCTGCGAAATCGATCAGCCCAAAGAGTGGTACCTCGATCGCAACAGCGGATTGTTGTACTGGTTTCCTCCCCAAGGAATAAACCCTAACCAGGCAAACATTACATTCTCGGTTTTTTCGGGACCTTTTATGTTAGAAATGCAGGATTGTTCGGATGTAACGATTGAAGGGCTTACCTTCCGGGAAGGCCGGGGCAGCGCAATTTATATCGGTAAAGGGAAAAACTGTTTGCTCTCCGGCTGCCGGATTGAACGGTTTGGGAAAAACGGTATCTATATCGATGGCGGCGAAAGCCATGGCGTTTCAGGTTGTATGCTACAGGATTTTGGTTGCCGGGGGATTCAAATAAAAGGCGGCGACCGTAAAACACTTACCCCTGCCAATCATTTTGTTGAAAACACCGTGGTAGAACATTTCTCGCTTTATAAACGGACTTACGAACCGGCGGTCTATCTCGATGGTTGCGGGATAAGGATAAACAACAACCGCTTTGCTTATTCATCCTCATCGGCCATGCGGCTGGAAGGGAATGACTTTACCATTGAATACAACGAAATCAGCCGCGTGGTAAACGAGTCGGACGACCAGGGCGGAATCGACATTTACAACAACCTGTCGTACCGGGGCATTGTAATACGTTACAACCGCTGGTCCGATATTAAGGGAGGGACCCGTCACGGGGCAGCAGGGGTACGCCTTGATGATATGATTTCAGGGACCACCATTTTCGGAAATATATTCGAACGCTGCGGCGCACTTCATTTTGGCGGCATACAAATAAACGGGGGAAAGGACAACCTCGTTGAAAACAATCTCTTTTACGATTGCGGTGCGGCTGTCAGCTTTACCAAATGGCGCGAGGAGTTTTGGATGGAAAATCTGGAATCACAAGGTATGAAGAAAAAGATCTATGAAGAGGTAGATATCAGTTCGGAGTTGTATCAAAACAAATATCCCGGGCTGAAAAACCTCCGTTCCGGGGTAAATGTTAACACCGTAAAAAACAACCTGTTGGTTGGCTGCGGTAAACTTTTTATCGGCGGTGACGGCACAGAGATTTCTGAAAATAACCATATTACGGATACGGACGGGAAAACAGTGGGATATTTTTGTTCTCCAGGAGTATTAAAAAATTACGGGATGCTGCCCATCCCGGTCAGTAAAATAGGCCCAAAAAATAAGCTGTCTGAAAAATCAATCCCTACTGTTAAATAGCCACCGGCTCTTCAAATTAAGAATGATATGATAAACTTTCTAATTAAAATACTGGCCTGTGGGCTCTTATTTGTAAGCTGTAAAACAAATCGTCAACAGGAACCCCACATGGAATTGATTACGGATTTTGACTGTATTCAGGAATACCCTTCCAACACATATTTTTCGTATGGCGATGTACGGGTTACTTCTTCGGAAGCAGGAAAATACAGGGAAGCAGAAGGAAAACCTTTATCACGGTTCGGTTATCGTTTTTCCGTAAAAAATGTGGGAAAACCACATTTGGCAATTGTAAGGTATCCCGATGACAAACGCCGTTTTATGTGCATGATGGATGGATCAAGCTACGACCTCACAATAGGGACATTTACCGGGGTCAAGCAGCCCATTACCAATAAGATGAAGGAAATAAGGAAAGTTTTCTGGCCCCGCTGGAACGATTGCAGTATTGTTTTTATGACTTGGGGAAATGGAGAACCCGCTGCTGTTTCCGATATTAAAATTTATGAACTGGACAGACTTCCTGCTTTAGATATTAATAATGAAAACAAAGGGCTTGCGGCCCGGAAGTTGGGTTTGCAATTTGAAGATCCGTGCGGGATGACTTTCAGCATGGGGGCATATACCGAACAGGAGTGGCTCGACCGTACAGTCAGTTACATGAAATATACTGGGCAAAATTTATTGACTTATCCTATTGTTTGGTATCATGGCCCGTTTTATCCGTCAGAATGTGAGCCCTCAGGTTATTTTGAAGGCGTGTGCGCACCCGACCGTAAAATTTACGCACGCTGGACTGCCCATCCTGCCGATTGGGTAGATACCGTCCTTAAAAAATTTGAGAAAGAAAACCTTGATTTCCGTGGGGCATTAACGCTCCTGCGGTTAGGCAGCCTGATGGAAAATATGAACATCGACCTTGAATCAATAAAAGCAGGCAAGGAGACCTACAATAATATGCTCTGCAACAACCAGGTGCAATCATCGACCAGTGACTGGACCATGGAATACAATGTGGGCAATTTTGAAAAACAGGCAAACGGCAAGCTTGACGGCTGGCTTTACGGAGAAAAAAACGGCCCTTTCGGACGCGGCCCGATGTTTAACCCGATTCACCCAACCGTTCAAAAAGCAACTATAAAATTAATCAAAGAAATTGCAGCCCGTTATGAGAAATCTCCCGCTTTTAAGGGAATATCAATCAACATGTGGCATGCCACTATCTTATGGTATTTTTCACTCAATTCGGGCTACGATGATTATACAAGCCGCCTTTTTGAAAATGAAACAGGTATTAAAATCCCGGTTGGGGCCAATGATCCGGAACGTTTTTCAAAACGGTTTCAATATTTGACAGAAAATCATCCCGAAGAATGGATCAACTGGCGTTGTTTAAAAATCAAAGAATTGTTTTGTCAGTTGCGAGACATCCTTACCGCTGTCAGGCCCGACCTGAACTTAACTGTTACCATGTGGACCGAAACAACCATCCCCGGATGGTTTGGGACTCCTGACAAACCGGAACAACAAATTTATGCACGGAAATCATTGTACCAGCTTTTCAGGGAAGGCGGTTTCGATGTCAACCTGTACAAAGATGAACCGGGAATAGAAATTGATTATTCAATGACACCTTCACGCGACCGGGATGCATGGGGGACAAAAGGGGTGGACACACCGTTGGAAAAAACCTGTTCGCTAAGCGACCACGATTTCCTTGACCAGGAAACATTAGGTGCCGTTGCCAAACAAAAAAATCCAGGTGCTTTCATTTTTGACTGTTGGGTAGAAGCCTGGGGAGAATATTCACATAAAACATGCACCCCTGATGAACTGCAAAATGAAAATATTAAAGTTATCTGGGGAAAACAGGCAGAAGGCATGATGCGAAATATATCCAAATATCCGGAAGATGATTTCTGGTGGGAACCGCAATCCCGTATTACCCCTCATTTCCAGGGAGGTAATTACTATCTTGAACATTTTACCCATGCCTTGGCCGAACTTGATGCCTGCTGCATTACCAGAGGTGGCTTGTTTACCGACACAGGCCATTCTGAGATGATACGGGATTTTGCAAAAGCCTATAGGGTTTTACCGGCAAAAAAATTTGAAACGATTGGGGCAACCAGCGACCCTGTTGCTGTTCGTTCTCTCCTTTTAAATGGCAAACGATATTTTTATTTAGTAAACCGCGAATATTACCCGGTTAAAGCCTCATTACGTTTCAGGAATAATAAAAACCATTTTACAAACCTGGTCACTGGTGAAGAAAATAGCAGCCCAAAACAATATAAACTTGAACTTAAACCTTATGAATTGCTTTCATTCATAGCCGATCCAGAGATTGAAATCACGGGATTTGATGCGGTAATCCCAGAAACGATAAAAAATGAATTGATAAAAAAAACAGAGAAAATAAAAAATGATGTTGAAAAACTGAAATCGATGAAAACTGAACTCCCTGAAACTACTGGCAAAGCTATTTCTGAAATGAACCTGGCATTGTCTGAAGGACGTTATTTCCATTTACGGAAAATCATGAACAGCTATCCAATAGTAAAAATAGATATATTAGTGAACTAAATAATTAATGAAGAAAATGACCTATGGACCGATAAAAATAATTACCATGCATAAATCATTGTTTATCATAACTTTTGCCATGTCGATCATGTTCTCGTGCAGCAAAGGTAAGCTTCCAAGTATGGTAAGTTCGGAAGAAATGCAAATAAAATCAGAGTGGATTGAGTCGAATTTGCAAAAATCAGATGGCGGGGCCCCATTTTCTTTTCTGTATGATGGAAATCCGTCGTTAGATTTTTTGCAAAGCTTTAAATACAATACACAAACCAGCAAAATTGACAATAACAGGGTTGCCCACAAGCAAACATGGACCGACCCGCAAACAGGGTTGGAAGTCCGTTGTGAAGCAGTGGAATATACCGACTATCCCGTTGTTGAATGGACTGTATATTTCAAAAATACCGGAAACACAAATACTCCTGTGTTGAAAGATATTCAGGGGCTAGATGCAATTTTCCAGCAAAAAGGAAGTGTAAATTTTGTGTTGCACGGGCTTAAAGGCGACTTCTGTACGGCAGACAGTTATGAGCCATACAGTGACACCCTTGTTGCTGGCGGGGTGAAAAATTTTGCCCCTCCCCGCAATTCCGGGAAATCTACAGATGGCCCTAAAGCTTGGCCTTATTACAATTTGCAGATGGATGGGGACGGGGTGATCATTGCTGTTGGCTGGCCTGGGCAATGGGCAAGTTCTTTTTCCTGTGGTGCTTCCGGTGAGGTAAATGTAAAAGCCGGGCAACAATTGACCAATTGCTATTTGAAACCCGGGGAAGAAATACGTACCCCGTTGGTTTCTTTGTTGTTTTGGGAAAAACCCGGAGTAGTAGAAGCCCAGAATTTATGGAGGCGTTATTATCTGGCACACATCCTTCCCAATATCAACGGAGAACCGCAACCGCCAACTTTGCAAATACAGGTAGGTGCGGCAGCAAAAGACACTCAGTATGTGAAAAAATTCATACAGGCAGGCATAAGACCTGATATTTGCTGGCGCGATGCCGGTGGAAGCAATACATGGTATCCCAATGAGCAAGGTCCTTATAAAAAGAACGATGCATGGCTTAATACAGGGACATGGGAGATTGACAAAACCCGTTATCCCGAATCGTTCCGGCCTTTCTCTGATTTTGTACACGGAGAAGGAATGCAATTTTTATTGTGGTTCGAGCCGGAAAGGGTGGGCGATCCCAATTCTTGGCTTGGAAAGAACCATCCAGAGTGGTTATTGCCTGGGACAAGCCACGGTGCTTTGCTTGACGAAGGAAACCCTGATGCTTGGGCATGGCTTGTAAACCATGTTGATAGCATGATAAAATCGCAGGGGCTCGACTGGTATCGCGAAGACATGAACGGCGGGGGACCGCTTCCCGCATGGCGTAAAAACGATGCCCCAGATCGCCAGGGGATTACAGAAAATATGTATGTACAGGGACATTTAGCTTTTTGGGACGAGCTGAAACACCGGAACCCGCACTTGCGGATTGATGCCTGCGCCTCCGGTGGCCGCCGTAACGATCTGGAAACAATGAAAAGGGCCGTGCCTTTGTTGCGCAGCGATTTCCAGTGGGACTGGATGGACAATTTAATCCGTGGCAACCAAGGGCATACGCACGGCTTGTCTTCTTGGTTCCCCTTCCAAGGGACAGGTGTTTACTCTTATGATGCCTATTCTTTCCGTAGTTTTTATATGCCCGGTTTTGGCATGGGGCATTTAATGCCTAAAAATACGGAAGCCCAGCAACAGGCCTACTCTGAATGTGAAAAAATTGCCCCGGACATGCTGTTCGGCGATTATTATCCATTAACCCCTTACAATATTGATGCATACCATTGGATTGCCTGGCAGTTTGACCGGCCTGAGAAAGGGACAGGTTTTATACAGGCTTTCCGAAGGGACAGTTGCAACGAGGCTGTAAAAACATACCCTCTTAAAGGGCTAGACATTAACGCACAATATGAACTCATTAATTTTGACAGCCCAGAACCCGTTGTCCTCTCAGGAAAAAAACTGGCAGAAAATGGGCTGGAAGTTGAGATCGATGAAAAACCGGGTTCAGCAATTATTTCTTATAAACGAAAATAAACAAATGATTATGACCTTAAAAAACAACCAGTTAAAAAAGTTATTTACAACAGGCTTCTTTTTATGCTTGTTCGTATTTTATTCACACTCACAAACAACCCAGCACCTATCCGTCCCTCAAGATGTTTCAAAATGGATTACATCCTCGTTTGCAAAAGGGAAAATCCCCCCTCTTTCTTTTGTCTATGACGGGAAACCATCGTCTTCTTTCATAAAAAAATGGAAGTATTCGATAACGAAAGAAACAAGCAACGAGCCGCAAGTTGTAAAATATTGCGTGTCGTACCTCGATCCGTCAAGCGGTTTGAAACTAAACTGCCATATAACAGGGTTTCAGGATTTCAATTCCGTGGAATGGGTACTGGGTTTCACCAACACTTCCGGGAAAAATTCCGCCACCATCGAACAGGTAAAGGTTGTTGACTACACGGTATCAACTAAGATAAATGGAGATTATACCCTGTACCATGCCAAAGGCAGCGATGCCAAACGCTCCGATTTCCAACCCTTGGGAACGGTGCTGGAACCAGGTGTCCCAATTCACATGCAGCCCAACGGCGGGCGTTCGTCTGACGACACCGGTTTTCCGTTTTTTACCGTTGAATCTCCTGAACATACTGGCATTGTTGCCGCAATAGGCTGGAGCGGGAATTGGTCCTCAGACATTGAGCAACTAAACTCAAAAGCTGTAAACATGAAAGCCGGAATGGCCAATATGAACCTGTTCCTATACCCAGAAGAATCTATCCGTACGCCTAAGATTTGCATGTTGTTTTGGCAAAATGAAGACCGGATGGTCGGTCAGAACAAATTCCGCCGTTTTATGCTTGCCCACCATTCACGCAAAATTGACGGGAAATTTGTTGAATATCCCATATCGGGCGGGTTTAACTGGGGCGATCCTTACCCCTGCAACGAATATTCCTGTTTGACAGAAGATTACGCCTGTGCGCTCATCAACCGTTATAAACAATTTGGTATAACGCCCGAAGTTTTCTGGTTAGATGCCGGGTGGTACAAGGGGCGCGGCAATTGGTACGAAAATACCGGCAATTGGACAATTGATTCGGTACGCTTTCCCAACGGGCTGAAACCGCTTTCGGACGCTGCGCATAAAGTAGGGGCTAAATTTATGGTATGGTTCGAACCGGAAAGGGTACGCACAAATTCAGATTTTGCAAAAGAACATCCCGAATGGATGCTACATGGTCCCGGTGACAAAGATGACTATCTTTTTGACTTGGGAAACCCCGAAGCCCGAAAGTGGTTCCTGGGATTCTTTGGCGATCTCATTGAAGAAAACGGTATTGATTATTACCGTCAGGATTTTAACATACGGCCAGAACCGTTTTGGGCTGCCAACGACAAACCCGGACGGGAAGGGATTACTGAAATACGTTACATCGAAGGTTTATATGCCTACTGGGATTATTTGCTGGAGCGTTTCCCTGATTTGTTAATTGACAATTGTGCCAGCGGTGGCCGCAGGCTCGACCTTGAAACGGTTTCGCGCAGCGCGCCTTTGTGGAGGACTGACTATCAATATGGCGAACCTAATGGCTACCAATGCCATACTTATGGGTTGAATTTTTATCTCCCCTTAAGCGGTACCGGCTTGAACAAAACAGACCCATTTACGTTCCGTTCGAGCTTGGGCAGTGCAGTTGTTTTAAATTGGAAAATAACAAACAGCGATTTCTCAATCCCGGAGATGCAAAAATGTATAGCAGATTTTAAAGAATTGCGCCCTTATTATTATGAAGATTATTATCCGCTGACAGGGCTTGGCGATTTGACCGGTGATGATGTGTGGCTTGCATATCAGCTAAACAAACCATCCGACTATTCCGGTATTGTTGTGGCATTCAGGAGAAAAGACAATAAGTTCGATAAGTTGACGGTAAAATTAAAGGGACTGGATCCCGACATCACGTATTCTGTTTTTAATGACAACGACAAAAGCGTAATTTCAAAAACAGGAAAGGAACTTGCCGAAGGCATAACACTTGAGATATCAGAAGCCCCGGGATCTATTTTATTAAAATATCAGAGTACTGGCATGAAACAATGATGCCCTATACAAACAGAAATGTACAAGGGATACTTAAGGGCCATCAATTGTCCTTTGCACCCTATCTTCTTACTTATAAAAGCGTATACTCATGTGGCAAAAGGACTGTTTATGTAACCAGAAAAGACCCTAATAAATTTATAATGAAAAAAGACGGCGGCCGCGAATATGTTGATATTGTAAAAAAAATGTACGAACAAAAGGCAAATGCAGGGGAACTGGTGTTCAACCTTGAAAGAGGGACTTTCGACCTGATAGCTGTCCTTGACGAAAGTGTGAGCCAAGAGCCTTATACGATAAAAGGTTTGTTTATCGACCTTTTCGACCTGGAATTGCCCGTATTGACAGAAAAAACAGTAAACCTGGGCGAACAATCTTATTTGTTTGACATTAACCGTGTTGGGGATAAATCGAAACCCCAGGTTTTGGCTGCCGCCTCGCACACCGATAATGAAAAAAGGGGAAAAGACAGTTACTCTTTTACGACAAAAAGCCCGTTGAATAGAACAAACATTATGCGCGTGCTTTTGCCATCGGCACCGAAATCAACCGCAATTACCGATGCCGCAGGGAACGGGATAAAAGGAGCTTCATGCAAATGGGACGAAAACAGCAAAACATGTTTGCTAGGTTTTGAAAACAACCCCGATGGAGTGAATGTGTCGCTAAAATGGTAAACAATAAAAATAACCTAACATGAAAATTTTAGAGGGAAGAAAGACTGGGGATAAAGAACAGTCGAAAAAGAAGCTGACGTTTAACAAGGAAGGTAAATTCAAAATAGTACAGTTTACAGATATCCATGCCGTGTATAAAGAAGGCGAGACCGAACATGCTTATGACATCATGAATAAAATACTGGACATTGAAAAACCAGATTTTGTAATTTACACAGGAGATATCGTGACCGAATATAAACCTGCCGCATTATGGGAAAAAGTAACAGCTTTGCCAAGTGGGCGCAACATCCCTTTTGCCGTTGTTTTTGGCAACCACGATTCGGAACGCGATACGCCCCGCAATAAGGTTTATGACATAGTGGTCGGCCTTGACGGCTGTTTGAACGAACCCAAAAATGAACCGGTTGAAGAATTGTTTGGTTACACAAACCAGGTAATCCCTGTTTATAAATCAGACGGCTCCGGCAAAAAGTCCTTCATCTTTTATCTTTTTGATTCTAACGAGTTAAGCGACCTTAAAAATGAAAAACACCGTGAAGACTGGATAAGGGGCAACCAGGTTGAATGGTATATAAAAAACAGCAAACAACTGACCCGGGAAAATAATGGACTGCCATACCCGGCACTGGCTTTTTTCCATATCCCGCTGATTGAATTTTATACAGCTTTTAGTAATGAAGACCAACGAAAAATAGGCTGGCGCATAGAACGGGAATGTTGCCCCCCGGTCAATTCCGGTTTGTTCGCTGCCTTTATGGAATGCAAGGATGTAAAAGGTGTATTTGTCGGTCACGACCACGATAACGACTATGTAGCTTATATGCAGGGGATAGCCTTGGGGTACGGCCGTTTTTCAGGCGGGAACAACACCTACCATACACTCTGCCGGGGCGCGCGGGTTTTTGAACTTACTGAAGGCGAACAGTCTTTCGAAACATGGACACGCTTCGAGACCGGGCGTTTCCTGAACCGGGTTACCGTACCTTATACTTTCACTTCCGATGATCCTAAGTATCGGCCTAAACCGTAAATAAATTAGACAAATGGGAAAAAATACAAACAGAAGGACTTTTATCAAAAATACAGCATTGACAACAGGGGCATTTAGCCTGATAGGGGCCGGGACACCTGCAAATGCTTTAGCTTCGGCTAAAAATAAGGAAGAAACAAGCCCGAAGCTGGAATTGTCATACAACCCTGAAGGCAAATTTAAAATTGTCCAGTTTACCGATACCCACTGGAAACCGGCAGTCAGGGAATCGATAGAAGGTGCCGAATGTATGGACAATGTGTTGGATATTGAAAAACCAGATTTTGTAATTTATACGGGCGACCATGTTACCGGTGAACCAATTGCCCAAGGGATAGATGCGGTCTTCGAGCCGGTGGTGTCACGTAAAATCCCTTTTGCTGCCGTCCTGGGAAATCACGATGATGAATATAGCATGACAAGAAAAGAGATTTTCGAATACATGCGAAAATTTCCCGGCAACCTGACCGGTACGGTTAACGGGATATCCGGTACCACAAACTTTGCCCTGCCCCTGCACCAATCAAGCAGCGACAGGGTGATGAACGTACTTTACGGCCTCGACAGCAACAGGGACACTGTAGAAACCGGCCAGGTAGCATGGTACACCCAGATGAGCAAAAAATTTACGCAGGGGAACAAGGGGATACCTGTACCGTCACTGGCATTTTTCCATATCCCGGTACCGGAATTTAAAGATGCCATTATTGATTTAAATGCCCGTTTTTACGGGACCCGCAAAGAACATGTTTGCTGTTCGGAAAGGAACACCGGGCTATTTGACGCTTTTCAAAAAAACGGGGACGTTATGGCTGCAATCGTCGGGCACGACCATTTGAACGATTATGTGGTTTGCTGGAAAGATATCATGCTTTGTTACGGGCGGGTGTCGGGAAGCAAGAAAACTACTCACTACAACCATCCGGATGGGGGCTGCGGTTCACGTATTATAGAACTGACAGAAGGTGAACCCGGCTTTAAAAGCTGGATACGCCTGAGGACAGGAAAAAAAATCAAGCCCTTTAAATACCCGTTTGATTTTATTGATAAATAAAAAATACCCAATCCCGTTTTAAATAACCCCGATGGCGGTGACGGATATCTTATTAATTTAATCCCTGAAAAGCCATCCGGTAAATATTTTTATGTGACTAAATAATATCGGACATTCTTTGAAATTTGTCTCTCCCAGGCATATCCCCGGCTATATTTCTCTATAATTTTTTTATTTTTACGTTGTGTTAAATATTTTTGATGATGCCTTAAGGATAATTTCCCGTGGGATCGTAACAAAAAAGTAAACAATCCAAGACCTATGAAAAAATTTACATTTCTTATTTTAAGTATATCTCTGTTTTTAACTGGCTGTAATAAAAAAACCACCCGCGAGGATTTAACCCAATATGCCGACCCCTTTATCGGGACAGCTTATGTGGGGCATACCCATCCTTCGGCACAACTCCCGTTTGGCTTTGTGCAAGCAGGACCTGATACAGGTACTGACAAATGGGAACATTGTGCAGGCTATTTTAACGAAGATTCGTCAATAATTGGTTTTTCACATACACATTTAAGCGGCACGGGTTGCCCCGATATGGGAGATATAATGTTTATGCCCCTAACCGGGGATGTGACTTTTTACCGTGGAGATGAGGACGATCCCTCAACAGGCTATCGCTCCGCTTTCTCCCACGATTCTGAGGAAGCCCACCCAGGCTATTACAAAGTGCAATTAAACGACTATGATATTAAAGTTGAATTGACAGCAACAGAAAGGACAGGTTTTCACAGGTATACGTTCCCAGAATCAGACAATGCCGGGATTATAATTGACTTGGCCCACGGAATTGGAGACAAAACGGTTGAATCGGGGATATGCCTTTTGGATGATTCAACGGTGGTGGGGAAACGGCGTTCAACCGGTTTTGTGAAAGACCACACATATTATTTCTATGCCAAGTTATCAAAGCCCGTAGAGAAGGTTACATCTTTTGCTGATAGTATAATTTCCGACAAAACAGATGTCGAGGGAACTGATACAAAATTCTTCCTACGTTTTAAAACAGGGGAAAATGAGCCAGTAATGGTAAAGGTTGCATTATCAACCGTAAGCATTGAAGGGGCAAAAAGAAACATGGACGCAGAAATAAAGTCATGGGATTTTGATAAGGTCAGGGAAGGGGCTTCAGCAATCTGGGACAATTACCTCCATAAAATTGAAATTACCCCGAAGGATGAAGCACAGAAAATTTCATTTTACACGGCATTGTACCATACACTGTTGATGCCCAATAAAATAACAGATACAGATGGAGCTTACAGCCTGCCCGATGGGACGTTAATAAAAGGCAGGGGGGAACGTTACACAAACTTCTCATTATGGGACACCTACCGTGCCACCCACCCGTTTTATGTACTCATGTTCCCTGATAAAAACACCGGGTTTGTTCAATCCATGCTTGACCTTTACAAACAACGCGGGGTTTTGTGTACCAATGAATACGGGCAAAACGAGACCTGGTGTATGATTGGCAACCATGCAGTATCAGTAATTGCCGATGCATACCTGAAAGGGACAATAACCGAAAATAAAGACTTGGCAGCAGAAGCCATTTTTAAGTCATTGACCACAACTCACCCTAAATCAAATTGGGAAATGTACGACAAGTATGGCTATTATCCCTTCGATCTTCAACCTGTGGAATCGGTATCGCGCACAATGGAACATTGTTATGGTGATTATTGCGCTTCTTTAATGGCAAAATTGGTTGGGGATACTGAGAAAGAAAAAATTTTCAGGAAGCGTTCAGACAACTTCAAAAACCTGTTTGACCATTCAACAAAGCTAATGCGGGCCAAAGATTCAGAAGGCAAATGGAGGACGCCATTTGATTCATTTTTACTGTCGCATGCTTCAACCAGTGGAGGCGATTACACCGAGGGAAATGCCTGGCAATACACATGGCACATTCAACATGATATTCCAGAATTAGTGAAACTAATGGGCAGCAAAGACTATTTTGAAACAAAACTTGATTCGCTTTTCTTTTTGGATGTCCGTTCTCTGGGCGGAGGTTTCCACGGTGACGTAACAGGCATGATTGGCCAGTATGCCCACGGAAACGAACCGAGCCACCATATCGCTTATTTGTATAACTATACCAACCATCCTTACAAAACGCAAGAAATCATCCGCCAGGTTTTTGACAAATTTTATCTGCCGGGGCGCGATGGGCTAAGTGGAAACGATGACTGCGGACAGATGTCGGCATGGTATATCTTTTCGGCTATGGGCTTTTACCCGGTTGATCCGGTATCGGGCGAATATTTGATCGGTGCCCCGCAGGTTCACGGCATGAAGCTACACCTGCCAAACGGAAAAATTTTCGAGATGAAAGCCAATAATCTGTCGGAAACAAACAAATATGTCAGCTCAGTGAAACTAAACGGCAAAACCTTGGAAACGTTCAAAATCGCTTATGACGAAATCAAAAACGGGGGAAAACTGGAATTCGAGATGACTGATGTAAAGCTTTAATAAATCAAACCGCTGGTTTTTCGGGACAAAGGATCTTGTTTTTTAGTTTTTTGTCTCTTTCACAATAACATCGTGGGCCCCGCCTTCGATAATACTTGTTGAGGAAACCAGTGTGATTTTTGCTTCTTCCTGTAATTCTTTCAACGACAAAACGCCACAACTGCACATGGTAGCTTTAATTTTCCCAAGGGTTTGCTCCAGGTTATCTTTCAATTTTCCGGCATAAGGGACATAACTGTCAACACCCTCCTCGAATTTCAGGTTGCTGTCGCCCCCCATATCATAACGTTGCCAGTTGCGTGCGCGGTTAGAGCCTTCGCCCCAATATTCCTTAACATAATTGCCGCCAACCAACAATTTCCGGGTAGGGCTTTCATCGAAACGGGCAAAGTAACGCCCCATCATTAAGAAGTCGGCCCCCATTGCCAGGGCAAGTGTCATGTGGTAATCCTGCACAATAGCCCCATCAGAGCATATTGGTATATATTCACCTGTCCTTTCAAAATATTCGTCCCTTGCTTCGGCCACATCGATTAAAGCAGTTGCCTGCCCACGGCCAATCCCTTTTTGTTCGCGGGTAATACATATAGAACCGCCACCAACACCAACCTTTACAAAATCTGCCCCGGCTTCTGCCAGGTAATAAAAGCCCTCCTTGTCTACCACATTGCCGGCACCGGCCAACACCTTGTTGCCATATTGCCTGCGGACATATTCAATCGTTTCTTTTTGCCATTCGGAAAAGCCATCGGAAGAATCGATACACAAAGCATCAACACCAGCCTCGACCAGTGCGGGCACCCTTTCTTTATAATCACGGGTATTAATACCGGCACCGACAACCAAACGTTTTTGCCTATCTAACAATTCGTTAGGGTTCTTTTTATGGCTGTCGTAATCTTTACGGAACACAAAATATTTTAAATTTTGCCCTTCGTCAACAATAGGCAAGGTATTCAACTTATGCTCCCAGATAATATCGTTGGCCCCGCTTAACGAAATCCCGTCTTTAGCAGTAACCAGCCTCTCGAAAGGGGTCATAAAATCACTAACTTTTTTGTCCATGTTATCGCGGCCGGCCCTATAATCACGGCTGGTAACAATCCCCAGCAGTTTTCCGGATGGGGTGCCGTCACGGGTTACCCCAACAGTAGAAAAACCGGTCTTTTCTTTTAAAGCCAGGATATCCTTCAATGAACTTTCAGGGGTAAGGTTTGCCCTGCTTTCAACAAATCCGGCTTTGTGTTTTTTTACCTTCATTACCATCCGTGCCTGGTCTTCAACAGGCTGCGAGCCAAAAATAAATGACATCCCTCCTTCTTTTGCCAGTGCAATAGCCAGCCTGCTACCGGAAACCGACTGCATAATTGCCGATACAAAAGGGGTGTTTAAAACAACCTTAGGTATTTCACCTTTCCTGAACCTTGCCAAGGGTGTTTGCAAATTCACATTATCTGGTGTATCCTTTTTAGCCGTTAACCCTGGGATAATAAGGTACTCGTTGAATGTCCTCGAAACTTCGTTAATTATTTTTGCCATATCGCTCTTATGAAAAATCCCGCAAAATTAGGATTATGGTTTTACTTCTATTAAAAATATGCACATTTTTTTCAAAGCTGTATCATACCTTTTTTCAAGGCATATTTTATGATGTCGGCGTTATTTTTAAGGTTCAACTTTTCAAGTATGTGCTGTTTGTGTGTGCCAACAGTTTTAACGCTTATAAAAAGTTTATCGGAAATTTCGCGTGTCGTTTTTCCTTCGGCAAATAATTGAAGTATTTCAATTTCCCTTTCCGACAGGCTTGCAAAACCGTCGCCATCGGTTTCCGAAGGCTCAAGGTAACCTTTTATCACCATGTCGGTAATGTCGTCGCTAAGTATCTTTTTGCCGGAATACACAGATGCAATGGCATCGGTGAGCTGACGGTATGTACAGTTTTTCAACAGATACCCATCGGCACCTGCTTCCAAGATACCTTTTACATATTGCATGTCGGAATGCATCGACAGGGCTACAATTTTCACCCCTGGCAATTCCTTTTTTAACTGCCTGGTTGCGTCAATGCCATTCATTTGAGGCATCCCTATATCGATTAAAACCACATCGGGCTTCAACCGTAAAGTCTTTTCTATTGTGTCTTCTCCGTCTTTTGCCTGCGCCACTACCTCAATATCTGGCACAGAAGACAAAAGGTTTGCCACCCCTTCCCTAAATAGTTGGTGATCGTCTGCTATTAGTACTTTTATCGCCATAATATGAATATTACTCAAATGGTATCAATACCGTTGCCCTAGTCCCATGACCGGGTTCTGATTCTATTTTAAATTCCCCTTTTATGCTGTCGATACGTTCTGTAATGCTTAATAACCCAAAACCGCTGTTTTTTAATATTTTTCGGTTTAACTGTTTTTTAAACCCCACGCCATCGTCTTCAACGAAAATAGAGTAAAATTTATCCCCCTTGCTTACTTGCAGGGTTATTAATCTTGCGTTTGCGTGTTTAATAACGTTTGTCAGCAACTCGCCAACAACCCTGTAAATGAATATATTGAATTCTTTTTGGATTGCTATGTCCTGTTTTTCACCCACTAACACGGTCCTTATGCCGTAATTTTTTTGGATTTGTTCTAATTTCCATTTAAAAGCCGCCATTAAACCAAGTTCGTATAAAATGGGCGGGCTAAGGTCATATGTAAGCCTGCGCGATTCTGATATGGCTTTGTCCAACAAAAAAGATGTTTCTAAGATAACTTTGCTTACATGTGGCGATGTGTCCTCATCTACTATTGATGAGAGTTTGATAAAGGCCAGCGACAGCGTTTGCCCAAGGCTGTCGTGCAAATTTTCGGCAATCCTCCTCTTTTCCCGTTCCTCGACCAATGTTATTTCAGTATTTAATTGCTTTAATTTATCCTGGTAACGTTTAATCTGCCTTACATTCTTCTTGAGGGCTATTTCTGCATTCTTACGCTTCGTAATATCATAACACACACCCCTGAAACCATAGAACCCGTTATTCTTTTTAAACACCGCAAAACCGCTTACCGACAGCCAAATCTTTTCGTTATCCCCCAATGTCAGTTCAAGTTCAAAATCTTTAAAGCCCGACTCTGCGGAGAAACTGGTTTCTATTTTGCTCTTTTTATTTTTGACTCTTTTTACCTGGAAAAAATCGAGGAAGTGCATTTCCCCTATAACTTTGTCTGGCTCGGTTTTCATAATTTTCCTGATGGCCGGGCTCACGTAGGTAAAAATGCCTTTTGAGTCGACCTCCCAGTAAAATTCCAGTGCATGTGACGATATTTGCAAAAACCTCTCCTCATTTTGGATATACCGGTTTGTTTGATCCTTTATAAAAAGTTCGAGGCTTTCGTTTCTTTTCCGAAGTAAATCTTCAACCTTTTTAATGCGCAGGGCAACATTTATCTGTGCCCGTAATTCGCTCCGGCTAAATGGTTTTGATATAAAAGCATCGGCACCTGCATTCAAACCTTTTATCCTTTCCCCCGAGTCCTGTCCCAATGCCGAAATCATTATTATGGGGATATTTTGAGTAGAAGCATCTTTTTTAAAATATTTACATACCTCATAACCATCCACTCCGGGCATAATAATGTCGAGCAATATTATTTCGGGTTGCTCTTTTATGGCCATCTCTATCCCGTCAGTTCCTGAAAAAGCTTCCAGGAACAGATATTCCGGATAATGCATTTTAACAATGTGGCTTAACAGTTTTAAATCGATCACACTGTCGTCAATAGCCAAAATTTTCTTCATAAGATTTACCAATGTATGGTGAAACTATTTCTATATATTAATGAAAGACAATACAAAAGCAAATACCGATATAATTATCCCAAACATAAAAACATTGTATGCTATACGTAAAAGCTTATATTTTTTTGCCAGCACTTTCCCAAGCGAATACTGATCCTTGATCATGGAAGAATACAGGTAGCCGTCATTTTTCATCAACTCCCCTACCCCCCATTCGTATTCTTCCAAATCCATGTTATAAAAATTCCCGAAAAACAACAGGTTGACTTTGTTAAGCTTGATGTCTTTTTTGTTGAAAATGCCAGAAGAAATATTGGGGCGGGTTGATAAAATGGCAAAAACAATGGTAATAAGTGAAAAAAGTAGAAATATCAATGTCGGCAAAATCAGGTTTGGGCTTTCTTCGAACCGGGTTACCAATACCGTCATTATAATGGAAATTATTATCGCATTTACCGAAATCAAGATATTGGATTTATTGTCGGCTATCGAACTCAAATTTATTTGGTTGCGTGCAGTAAGCCTGAACATTGATTCAACACCCCTAGAATAACCTGCTTTCTTTTTCCCTTTTTTTGCTTTTTCAAGCAGCCCCCGCTCTTTTTTTTGTTCGAGCATACTTTTTAAATTCTTTATTTTTAAAAGGTTCTCTTTCTTTTTTGGCCCAAGTTCTTTCCTTGCAAATTCAGTATGGTACGAATGTATTTCAAAAAGTTTCTCCGATTGCCCCAAAAATTTTATCCTGCCTGTGTTTTTATATGAATGGTTCTTCCATTCCTGCCTCAATTTTTCAATCAATTCTAAATAACCTTCTTCTGCCATATGCGAAAAATCAGCATCGCATATAACTTTTTCCATTAAATCCCCAGGCTGTGTTGAAATTTTAGTGGCAAGTATACAATTTTTTACCAACTGTATTTTATCCTCCCCTATCTCTTTTGAACGCAGGAAGCCTTCCACCTTCTGGGTCCCTATTTCTTCATGGTTCCCAACATCAAAGGCATAACCTATATCATGAAACCATGCTGCTACTTTGACCAAAGCAACTTCGTCTTCCGTCAATCCTGAGTTTTTGCCAATATACCCGGCCTTCTCAACCACATATTCAGTATGTTCGAGGTTATGGAAGGTAAACTTATCAGATAAGTTTTCTTTCATGAATTTTTGAACGAACCCTGCTGCTTCGTTTACCAGTTCAGTATTTATATTATCCATCTCAAAACATTTAAAACAAATAATTAAAACTAAAATCAATTAAATTATCCTCTTTCGACATCCCATAGCTTAAGGTAATTGCTGCGGCATTGAAGGGTGAAATCCATAAGCCGCCACCGTATCCGTTGTGCCATTTGTTTGAGTTTTCACCTTTTGTCCAAACCCTCCCAATGTCGTTAAAAACCAATAGACCGGACTGTCCGTTAAACAAAAAGTTACGTATATTTTTCAGTTTTACCCTTATTTCTGTATTCTGGTAAAATGATTTATCCCCTGCAAACCGGTTGTTCCTGAACCCCCTTAAATTGGTTTTCCGCCCTAGGAAGTTTGAATGTAAAAAATCATAATCCCCCATATTTACTGCCCCGCCTATACGTGCGGCAAAAACAAACCTCGGATCCTTTTGAAAACCGAGGAAGACACTTGCGCCTGACTGCAATTTTATAAAATCTTTCCCGTTGTTCCCTACGCTATGGAACCCTGCTGCCCGTGTTTCCCAAAAAATACCGTGCTTGGGCAATATTTTGTCGTCCCTGGTATCTATTGTAAAGCTGGTATTCGCCCCCAGGTAATTATGCCGGCCATAAGCTGATTCCGACAGCACTTCCGGGTAAAGCCCCCCAATGAACCGTCCTGTGGTATCGGTTACTTCATAATATTGATAAAATGCCCCGGCAGAACAGCTTATCGATTTATTTACCTGGTGGTGCAACCTTGGGTTTAGCCAACCATTTAGATACCTTACCCTGTAAAACTTTTTGCTTTCGGATATTTTCTTCGTTTCGTTGCCCGCCCCAAAATAATTATCCACGCTTTTGGGGATGCTTAAATCTGCATCTATCCTTAGATCGAAAATCTGTGATATAGATGAGACCAGCCCTTTGTAGCCAAGCTCGAACGCACCGGTTTGAAATGCCATTTTTGCTGTTAACTGGTGAAGGTTGGAATCCCTAAAATTGTAATTATTTATGCTCACGCCGCCCCCAAGAAAAATACCATCGTCAATATTGTAACCGCCTGTTGCGAGCGGTATAACTTTATCGAACCTGAACTGCTTGCGGTCGTAATTGTCAATGCCCTTCTTTTTGCTTAAATATAAACGGGTTTCGCTGCCCGGCTTCAGTTTGTTCTTTTTGTCTATACGTTCGTAAACAACTGTTTTTTTGCCCAGGCCTTTTACACTTGAATTGTCTTTCACCTTATCTTTGCCCTTGCCCCCAATTATCCTGACTTTTATTCCCTTTTCAGCCTTGCCCTCCAAATCAAACTTATCCTCATCTTTAAGCCCGTAAAGCCTTATTTCCTTGGTTTCGTTAGGCAGGAATATCCTTTCGTAAAGTTTATCCCTTTTTTTCCCTTTTTTTCTGCTCAATGCAAAAACTTCCACTTTTGTGTTGCCCCCCTCCATTCTTTGCACTTTAAACAAATCGCGTTCATCGGTGCCGACCACATCAACCTCTTTTGCCAGTGACTTGTAAAATTCTTCGGCATATGCCGGCAACAAATCCCTTCTCGACTTTAATTTTGTTTCAATATCCTTACCTGATAATGCGTAAACCTCGGGCGGTAATTCCGCTATCGCCTCATGGATTACAGAATCGGTAACATTGTTTTTAATATCGTTTGCAATGGTGATCCAGTCCTGCAATCCGGGCTCAGATAGGAAAGCGCGGTCAAAATAGCGCGAATTAAAGCCAAGCCCAACCACATCTTTTATAGAATTGTCAAAACCCTGGAATTTCCGTACAGTCCATTTCCTAGATGCAATCCACATCATGGGCCCTTGGTTTACAAAATACACCTGATCGCGGTCCCGTGGTATCGGGCGGTAAACTTTAACATCGTTTTCCTTAAACGTTGCCCATCTCCACTGGTCGTCATGCCTGTCCCAGTCATTAAGCAAAATATCGAACAGCCGTGCCCTCAGCACTGCTTTCTGATCGACAATGTGGTCGTGTTTGTCGTTAGTTTTTTTTATCGTTTCAGCTGTATTTACAATATCTTCCGAGTATCCAAAACTTTCCATGTCCTGCCGGTTTCCTACAGGGCGTTCTTCAAATAGAAATACCCCGTTGGCAATGTCTTCCCGGTAGATGCCAAGCCTGGGGTCACTGGGCACCCAAACCAATTTGGGGTTGGCGTGCATTACCCCTGCCGCCCCGGCCAGCTTGGGCACTGTTATTGCCGCATATGGGTGAGATGCTGAAATGCCATCCTGTACCACATCAACGGCAATGGTATTTTGCATTTCTTTTGATAATGCCTTTTCAACATATTTATTTACAGAACGCAGCACATATTGTTTGCCGTATTTGTCTTCCATCCTTACCGAGCGGGTTTGCTGCCCCCCTCCCCTCTTTATAATTGAAAGGCCGCCTTTTTCCTTCCCAATATCAAATACCGGGAAATCAACCGGAGTGTCCCAAATATCCCGGTAATTGTCACCCATCAGGAAACGATGTAATTTCCCTTTTTGATACCGATCGCTTAACCCAACGCGGACTACACTGTCGCCATAATTTATATTTTGCAGCAACTCTTCTTCTTCTCCCTGTAACAAAGGAGGTTTGGAATATAATTTTTTGCTAAAGAGCAATATTTTATCCCCATTTTCACCCGGCTTGAAAAATTGCAGCCACACATCCCCGCTCTCATAAAAAGAAAGTTTGGCAAAACCTGTAGACTGTGCGGCAAAATCGGCTTTGTCCTCCCGGGCGGCAACAAAAGCCCCCTCCCCTCCCCCGCCGCTTACAATATGATGTAAGCCGCCGCTTTCGAGGAATTGCAGATTATGTTCGTGGCCTGCGGCATAAATAATATCAGGGTATTTCCCTAAAATTTCGAGCAACTTGTGTTTAAACAATTTGTAATCGGGGTTGGACAGATCCTGTGTGCCTCCCAAAAATTTCCGGTAACCGGTATAAAAAAAACCGGGCAGAGGGACAAACAACGAAGGGTTAAATCCTGTTAATGGGAATATATTAATAAGGAAAGGAAAATGCCCGCCATAGTTCCCAACGCTAAACAGCGGATGGTGTGCTGCAAATATTATTTTCTTGCCCATGTTCCTGCGAATGGCATCTTCTATCTGTACATAAAGATCTTCTTCGCCTTCGATTTCGCAATCATTGTCCAGCTCGGGTTTTCCAAACCGATGGAACCACCACTGCGAATTAATTACAATAAGGACAATATCGCCGGCCAACCCTATTTCAACAGGTCCCGGGCAACCTTCATCGGGCAAATAGGTATTTCCCCTTGACAAAAAATTCTCAATATAACCTTCCTGCCCTATCACCGATCCCCAGCCTTCTTCTCTGCCTTTTGCCCAGTCGCGGTCTCCAGGCAGGAAAATAATTGTCCCGGGGTATTCTTTTATACGGTTCAATATGCTAACGTGCTTCCAGACCGAAGGTTCAATACCGGGTTCCCCTTCAACAGGCATGCCTTTAGGATACACAATGTCGCCCAAAACTACCAATGCGCTGTTTTCACCTTCTTTTGTCAACTCATCTTCTAATAAATCCAGGTTTTTATTCTCAAACGGATGTTTTAAATCACCGATAAGGAACACCGAATATAATTTACTGCCCGGTGCCCCGTTTATTTCATTTGGCCATTTTTCGTTCACAGAGGAATGGTAAGCTTCTTGAGACCAAGATGTAACCGGCAATAGCAGCGTACAAAATAAAACTGCGTAAATTATATTTCCTTTTTTTTCAACTGTTCTCATGGGCTTTTGATTTATTTGCCTGAATAAAAAACGTTTATTCGCCCTTTTTGGCCTTTCCCCTCATTTGAGATAAAAAGATCCCCGTCCGGGCTAAAACAAATCCCCTCGGGCTGCGGGTGGATTTTTTCATCAAGCTGAAAGATGGCCTGCAATTCTTTTGACGGCGAATATATCATCAGCAGTTTTCCCACAGCAGCCAAAATATAAATATCATGGCTTATTGGGTGAACAGCCAGCCCCGAAGGCTGAAATGTCAGGTCGCCCTTGGCATCATCAAGGTTGGCAAGCAATTCAATCCCCCATTTTGTAATGGTATTGTAATTTTTAAGATCCTTAATAAAATCAAGTTGGATCAATAAATACGGCTCCAAATCCAAAAGTTTTTTTTTAATATCGAACCTGTAAACTGCTTTAAACTCCTTCCCGTTTTTTTCCTCAACAAAAGGATGCCCTTTGCAACATATCAATAATTGCTTTGTAAAAATATCATAGCCTAAGCCTTCTGCATCGTTTTTTTTTGTAAGTATGGTAGGGTATTTTTCAACATCCTCCTCATTGTCATCTAGATAGTTCTTGACCCTGTATAGGCTGCCGTTACTTTTTAATACCCATGCATCATTATTTACTATTTCAATCCCTTCGTAATCACCGTCTTCCCCAAAATCAATTTTGCGTTCAACATCGCCGGTTAACATATTAAAAACGTAAATATTCCCTTTTTCGTCCTGAACACATGCCAGCCGATATTTATCAATGTAACCCAAACCTGAAATCTCAACCAGCCTGTCGGGAAGTTTCCATGTTTTGCCCGGGTTGTTGACATCATAAGAAAAATAATAACCTGTTCTTTTAAACAACACGCTTTTATCTGTTCCCTGCGGGTATGTTTTAAACACAGTGGTTATCAATAAGAATAATATGGCAACTTTTAAGATCCTCATATATACAAATTACGACAGAATCTTCATTATTACAAAATTTTGGGTGTACAACGAAATCTACAGAACCTGAAAAAACAGTAAATTACTTATTAATTCCTTGCATTGAGGGGGTAAAAATTATCCTATCAGGAAGTTACTTGCCCCACCAGGTATAAACCAAGTTCAGAAATTGAAACGGTTATCCAAGGTTATGTCGTGATTGTTAGGTGCTTTCCGTTTTAACAGTGGATCAAATCCCCACATTGTCACCACCTTTGCCATCAATTTTTTTTACAGCCTGTCCGTAAATAATCAGGGCTATTGCTGATATCAGGGCTATGCCCACAAAGAAATACCAGATATAATGTGCATGTGTTGCTGATTCTGCCCAGGCTTCCTTCGAAGGGAACAACCGGGGATCGGGGCAAAAACGGTCCAATAGCACACCCGACATGATAAAGCCAAAAATAGACGACAAAAACGAGTGTAAATGGCTAAAGCCCAGATAAAGCCCTTCTTCGCCTTTTGGCGCCTGCAACGAAAAATACTCTAGGTAACGCGGCGAAATAAATGTTTCGGCAAAACCCTGGAAAGCAATACCCACCACCATCATAAAAGCCACCGGGTGCATGCCAAGTATTTCCCCGCTAAGTAAATTTCCTGAGGCCATAAAAATAGCTGAAACCGGCATAATAAACATCCCTACCGTCATGCTAAACAATGCAGTGCGTTTTCTCATAAATTGTGTCACCAAGCCAACAGTAAGAAATACCACCAGCGGGTTTACATTTGCGTACCATGAAGGAGATGCCCCTTCACCTGCCAAACGAAGGACATATTTAGGCATGGTTGCGTACATTTGGTGTTGTACCATCCAAAACCCTGTTATAATAATTATCAAAACAACCAACCGTCCATTTGAAACCACTTTTACAAAACCGTCCATAATCTCGCTGATGGTTTTTCCTTCGCCCTCAGTCTGACGGCTTCTATACCAAAGGAACACAACTATCAAGCCCAACAGGGTCATAACAGCCGAAAAGTAGCTAATCCAAATCAACCCGGTGTTTCCCATCATCTCGCGGAGGGGTTTTACAATGGTTTTCCCTGAGAATGCCCCGATATTGACCATGGCATAAAAAATACTGTAACCCCTAGCCCGGTTTTCTTTTGTTGTTTCCTTGGCCACGGTGCCGGTAATTACCGATTTAATAAAGGATCCACCCAAAATAATCAACAGCATCACCGGCAAAATTGCATATTTTTGTGCCGATTGGTCTAGGCCGGCAAAAACAGTAGTTTCTCCATATTTTACCAGACCTGCCGATTCGAACATAGTGGGGAGAACACCCATTCCGAGATACCCCAGTGTAAGCAGCCCGAAAGCCAGCATCAAAGATTTGCGGAAACCAATCTTATCGGCATAAGCTCCTGCAAAAGTTGGCAAGAAATAAAGCAAGGCCTGGAAAGTGCCTGCAATAGCAGCAGCTTCAATATCGCCAAAACCTAAAATACGTGAAAGATATAATGTTATTACAATAAAAACCCCGTAATATGCAGCCCGTTCAAAAAGTTCGACCGTATTGGCAACCCAAAATGCCTTCGAAAACTTCCAACTAAATTTTTTTTCCATAGCTTTTACAAAATTTAACCCACAAAAATAGCAGCATTATTGATTCCACAAAACAAAATCAAACTTATGGATTTACAATCAAGCTGATAAACATAAAATAAATCCTTTTTAAAGGCCTAACTTTTTTTTACCTTCGCTTTCGCTGAAAAATGATCAAAGCTATGAATCTTCCTGATGAAGAATCCTGGATGGAAAAGGTTAAAGAAGGCAATACGAAAGCCTTTGAGGCTCTTTTTCATAAATATTACGGAAACCTGTGTTTGTATGCCACAAAAATTTTGGACAACGACCAGGCTGCCGAGGAGGTTGTTCAGGATTTTTTTGTAAAATTCTGGGAAAAAAAAGAGCAGATCAGCATCGGCACTTCAATAAAGAACTATCTGTTCAAGTCGGTAAAGAACCAATGCCTGAACTATATTAAACACAATGCCATAAAAGAAAATTATATTGCCATCAAAAAATCAGGCATTCAACAAAACCCTGATTTTGAAGAACATTTTATTGAAATTGGCCTTGAAGAAACAATAGAAGAAAGTATAAACTCTTTGCCTGAAAAACGGCGCGAAATATTCCTTTTGAGCAGGGAAGAAGGATTAAAATACCGCGAAATTGCCAAAAAATTAAATATCTCAATAAAAACGGTTGAGACCCAAATGGGATTGGCAATCAAACACTTACGCGAAAAATTAAAAAATTATAATTGGCTTATCGTACTTTTTTGTGCTTTTTTCAAAAGCACAGGTTAAGGGTAAGTCCGTTATACATTGTCAATTAAGTAACATGGGAGAAAATAAAAACATAGAGAATACGGAGTGGGAGCTTCTGGCTAAAATTGCTACCAACGAGATTGGTGACGGCGAGAACCATGCTGTGGATTTCTGGCTACAACAATCAGGAAAAAACAGGGAAGAGTTGGAAGAAAGCAAGAAGATGCTGGAAAAAATTGACGATTTCTGTAAAATAAAAAGCTTTGATCCCAGTATTGCATGGAATAATGTACATTCAAAAATTTATCCTGAGAAAGCAAAACCTATTGAGCGCAAAAACACCAGAAAGGAGGTTATTTTAAATTTTTATAAATATGCAGCCATAGTTCTTATTGCTTTATTATTAGGGTCTATTGGATATTATATCGGTTTTGTTAATAAGGAGCCGGCACGGACAAATAAAATTATTTTGGCACAAAACCAGGTTTTAAACGAATATGTTTTGCCAGATGGCTCGGCGGTTACACTGAACTGGAACTCTAAAATTGAATTCCCTGCAAAATTTAACGATGATATGCGGGAAGTAACCATCGAGGGAGAAGCTTTTTTCGATGTAAAACCCAATTCGGAAAAACCATTTGTGATCAATGCCGGAAATGCACAGGTAAAAGTTTTAGGTACCTCTTTTAACGTTAGTGCATATCCTGAAACAGAAACCATTGAAGTTGTGGTTAAAACAGGAAAAGTCCAGGTAAGCCGGAAAAAACCGGATTTACAAACCACAATTAACGAAGTGATATTGGTTCCAGGCGAAAAAGGCACGCTTTTTAAGCAAAGCAACCTGTTAAAAAAATCGGTGAACACAAACCCGAATTTTATAGCCTGGAAAACGCAGGACCTGATATTCAACAAAGTTCCGTTAAACAAAGTAATCCAGTGTATGAACAAGGTGTACCACACTGATATACAATTAAAGGAACCTAAATTGAATAAGCTTGTATACACTGGCCATTTCGATCAAAAACCTGTTGATTTTGTTTTAGACGTGATACGGCTCACCTTTAATTTAAATTTATCGGAAGAAGATGGACAGTTTGAACTTTCAAGCCGTAAATAATACTGGTAAAGCCTTAACTACATGAAAACTCTAATTAAAAAAATAGGTATTACAACTGTTTTTGCAATTGTTACATTGTTTTTTGCCCCCAAAACCCAATATGCACAAGACAAAAAAAGCCAGACCATGGATCAAAACATAAGCATTTATGCCGAAGATGAGCCACTGGCCGATATTATCGAAAAAATTTGCGATTACCTTAACCTAGATTATTCATACAACTCCAATATTGTTGCTGACAAAAAAATCAGCCTTAATATTTCAAACAGGCCTATAAAATATGTCCTCAATAAATTGATGAAAGATTTTTACCTGCTTTTTGAAATAGAAGACAATATATTGGTTGTGCGCGATTATGTACCATTAGAAAAAAGTATCGACTTCGAAGAAAACATACAACAATATCTGGGCTATAACCGTGGTTTCTTATTTGATGACCCAAGAAAAAAAACAATTACTGTTAACTTCAAATCAGCAAGCAACCTGATTATAATCCCTGTAAGGATAAACAACTCCGATACTTTGAACTTCATTCTCGATACAGGTGTCAGAAACCCGATTATAACAGAGCTTCCTTTTGTTAACAAGTTGAACCTGAACTATATGATGCCAGTCGAAGTAAAAGGGCTAGGGGAGGGGCAGGAACTTACCGCCTACCGTTCAGGGAACAATATATTGAACATAGAAGGATTAACGGCACGAAACCAGGTAGTGCAGATGATTATCGATGAAAACTTCCAGATTTCGCACATGCTCGGGATAGCTGTACACGGGCTCATCGGGTTCAACTTGTTTAAAGACTATATAGTTGAAATTGATTACCTGAAAGAACAAATTACACTAAATAAGCCTGAACACTACAAATACCGCGACAGAAAGAAAGATATTGTACTCCCGTTAATGTTTGACGGCAACAAACCTTTTGTAAGGACCAGCATAGTTACTGACGATTTAACCGAAGTGCCTGTAAAACTGCTGGTAGATACCGGTGCAAGCGATGCTATTTGGTTGTCTGAAAAATCTGATTCACGAATAGAATTGCCACAAAACCACATAAAAACATTCTTGGGCAGAGGTTTAAACGGCGATTTATATGGTGTAAAAGGAAGGATCGACGGGATTTGGGTAGGGCCCTTGGTATTGTCCAAGCCAATAGTTGCCTTCCCTAATTCAATATTAATAGACGATCTGATCTCTTCAAACGACCGTAACGGGACAATAGGTTCCGAAATCTTACGCCGCTTCAAGGTAACGCTCGATTACAGGAACAGCAGGTTAACGCTGCGCCCAACACATAAAATTAAAGAAGAATTTAACTGCAACATGAGCGGGATGGAGGTTATTAACCCTATGCCCGGGCTGCCAATTTTTACAATTACAAACATAAGGGAAAACTCGCCGGCTTTTTATGCTGGGCTGCAAGAAAACGACCAGATTTTGTCGATAAACAGCAGCAACCATAAATCACTTGACCTAAACGACATAAATTTATTGCTGCAAAGCCGTGAAAACAAAAAAATAAAAATGAAAGTACTAAGGGAAGGGGAGGAGTTTGAAACTTCTTTTGAACTAAAAAAAATGTTTTAAATGTTCAAAATTAAAATTAGCATATTGCTGGCCATCCTGTTGCTTTCTTGTTCAGTTTACGGGCAACAGGATGGCTCCGTTTTAGAAAAACGGGTAACACTTAACCTGAAAAACCAGCCGCTTTCGAGTATTTTGGATCAACTAAGCTGGCAGGCAGGCGTATTTTTTTCGTACGATGCCTCTATTATCGATGCCGACAAAAAATATAGCATCGAAGCTGTAAACAAATCATTGTTTTCGGTTTTAAACGAATTATTTGACCCAAATAAATTCAAATTTTCCGAACGCGAAAACCAGATTATTATTTCCGAAATAATCGACATACAGCCAAAAAAAGAAAAACCAGGACCAATCCCTGTAAAATACTTTTTCCTTTCAGGGAAAATAATCAACTATAAAAAGGGAAGCCCTATCCCATATGCTTCTATTTCGTTGTTCAACAAAGCAATAGGCACCATTTCGAACAACAATGGCGAATTCCTGTTAAAAATCCACCCAGACAATATCCACGACACGGTTATTATTTCATGCATGGGATACAAACAAAAACAACTCCAGGCAGAGAAAATACTTGATGAAGATTTGTTTATAATGGAACCTATATCCATACGTATCCGCGAAGTAAAAGTCACTTCAATAACACCCGAAAAATTACTTGAAAATATCAGGCAAAATATCGAAAAAAATTACAGCAACGAAAGCAGCTTAATGACAGCATTCTACCGCGAAACATTAAAACAGGACAAAAACTATATCAACATATCCGAAGCCATAATTGAAGTATTGAAAACCCCGTACACAAACTCATTCCGCGACGATCTGGTAAGGTTGCTAAAAGGCCGCAGGAGCCCAGAAGTACAACCTTTCCAGTGGTTAAGCTTTAAATTGCAGGGCGGGCCGTTTACTATTACAAAACTAGATGTGATAAAAAACCAGGAAACCTTTATTTCCAAAGAATTTGAAAAAATATATAAATACAACATCAAAAAAGTAATCTGGTACGAGAACAACCCAGTGTACGTACTTGAATTTAAACCAACCAATTACGATGAAGTATTCCCTATTTTTACAGGCGAAATATTTGTCCACCGTGAAACATTTGCCGTTTTACACGCCCAATTCAGTATTAACAAAGAAGGCCTGCGAAAAGCTGAATATGTGATGATAAAAAAAAAACCGCGCCGCGTAAAAGCAAAACCAACTTATGTCAATTACGAAGTCAATTACCGTCAACTGAACGGAAAATGGCAGTTGGCCAATGCAAAAGCCTCGGTTAAAATTAAAGTGAAAAGCAAACGGGACAACCTAAAATCAGAATACCACAGTATTTCCGACTTATTGGTAACCAACATAAAAAACACTAAAATAAAAAAGTTTACAAAAAACGAATCTATTGGGAAAAACGATATCTTTGTTGAATTGATCAATGAATATGATACGAAATTCTGGGAAAACTACAACATTATAAAACCAGATGAAAATCTGATAAATGCCATAAAGACCATTTCAGGAAACGAATGACCTAAAAAACTGGCCAATTTTGTATTTGAATATTTTCCGTAATTTTACACCCGTAAATATTCTGAAATTTTTTAAATTATACATTCCCGGTTATGGAACAATTTAGTACCCGACAGAATAAAATATCCCGTTTAGTACAGCGCGAAATGGCTGAGATACTTCTCAAAATAAACAAATCAAAATACACAGGTAAACTTATAACCGTAACCATTGTAAGGGTTACAAAAGATTTGGGGATTGCCCGCATTTTCCTGAGCATTTTCCCTTCTGAATTTGCAGAAACAATACTTTCTGATATAAAACTGCACGGTAAACAAATACGGGGCGAATTAGGCAGGAAAGTTGGGAAAAGTTTAAGGGTTATCCCTGAACTTGAATTTTATATAGATGACAGCCTGGATTATATCGACAACATAAATAAACTGCTTAAATCATAATTCTTTATTCAATATTGACAAACATTCCCTTTATATTTTAGAAAAAAAACGAATTGAACTTTCCGCTATACATAGCAAAACGGTATCTGGTTTCAAAAAAGAAACAGAATATAATCAACATAATATCAGGGATTTCAATTGCGGGGGTTATTGTTGGGACAATGGCTTTGGTTATCATACTTTCTGTTATGAACGGTTTTAGCGGGCTTATAAACCATTTTTTCAGCAATTTCGATGCCGACCTTAAAATCACCCCGGTTGAGGGGAAAATGTTTAACCCTGGGGATATTGACACAAATGCATTAAGAAATACTCCAGGTGTTTTGCATTATGCCGAAATTATTGAAGAACCGGCAATGCTTAAGTACGCCGACCGGCAATATTTTGCCACAATTAAAGGCATACCTCCAAACTATGGCAAATATACTAAAATAGACAGCCTGATCATTGATGGCAAATTCATGCTGAATGATAACGGGATAGACTATGCTATTGTAGGACAAGGGGTTGCATACAACCTTGGGGTAGGGCTAAATTTTATTGATCCGCTCAGGGTAATTGTACCCAAAAAAGGGCGCAAAATGGCTTTAATAAACCCGGCAAGATCCATAAATTACAACTCTATTTTCCCGTCAGGCATATTTGCCGTTTTGGAAGAAGTAGACTCCAAATATGTACTGGTACCTTTTGATTTTGCAAAAAAATTGTTTGATAGCGGGCCAAATATCTCTTCAATTGAACTTGGTTTGGACAAAAACGCCAAAGAGAAAGAGGTTCAGAAAAAAATAAAAAAAATATTAGGCGAAGGGTTTCACGTGAAAAACAAGTACCAGCAACACGATTCGCTCAATAAAACAATGAAATCAGAAAAATGGGCCATCTACTTAATACTGATATTCATTTTAATTATTGCTTCTTTCAATATACTCAGCAGTTTATCAATGCTTATCATTGAAAAAAAAGAGGATATTATTATCCTCAAAAGCATGGGCGCACCTTCAAAATCAATCAGCCGTATTTTCTTGTTCGAAGGCTGGCTAATATCGTTCTGGGGAGCTGTTATTGGCACAGTTTTAGGGCTTCTTACCTGCTGGTTGCAGATTAAATTCGGGTTTGTTACATTTCCTGGGAGCGGTTCTTTCATAGTTTCAGCTTACCCCGTACACATTATACCGGCAGATATTATCCTTATTTTTTGTGTTGTGCTGTTTATTGGTTTCCTTGCACCATTATACCCGGTTAAATTTATTTCCAATAAATATTTGTTAACAACAAACCCATAAACAACGAATAATCATTAATGATATTTTTTGTGCTATCTTGCAGGGTGCAAATTTTTAAATAAAATGAAAGCTATTGTAAAAAGCAAAGCAGGGCGAGGGCTTTGGATGGAGGAAGTGCCTATTCCTAAGGTAAGCCCTAACGATGTCCTTATAAAAATAAAAAAATCGGCTATTTGCGGCACCGATTTACACATTTATAAATGGGACGAGTGGGCACAACAAACCATAAAACCCCCTGTGGTTATTGGCCACGAATATATGGGGACAGTTGTTGAAACCGGATCGGAAGTAGATAGGGTAAAAGTTGGCGAACGCGTTACAGTAGAAGGGCATATTTCGTGTGGGTTCTGCCGCAATTGCCGACGCGGGCGACAACATATCTGCGACAATACAATTGGAATAGGCGTACAGCGCGATGGCGGCTTTGCAGAATATATTTCGGTACCTGCTAAAAACGTTTTACATATTGATGACAGGATTCCTGATGAAATCCTGTCGATTATGGATCCTTTGGGGAATGCAACCCACACCGCCCTTTCGTTCCCTTTACTTGGCGAAGATGTGCTGATTACCGGAATAGGCGGGCCAATAGGGGCAATGGCAACAGCAATCTGTAAATTTGCAGGAGCCAGGAATATCATAGGGACCGATTTAAGCAAATATAGGCGCGATTTGGCCCGCAAAATGGGAGCAACGCGAGTTATTGACCCAACTAAAGAAAGCATAAGCGAAGCCATGCAAAAACACAATATGGTGGCTGGCTTCGATATAGGACTGGAATGCTCAGGATCCCCGGCTGCATTTAACGATATGGTCAACCATATGTATAACGGGGGGAAAATAAGTTTGCTCGGTTTACTTCCACAAAAAACCCAAATTAATTGGGGTAAACTCATTTTTAAAGGATTGACCTTAAAAGGCATATACGGAAGGGAAATGTATGAAACATGGTACCATATGGAAATGATGCTAACAACAAGCCTTGATATTTCACCGGTAATAACACACCGTTTTCCGGCTGAAAGCTTCCAAAAAGCATTTGACATAATGGAAGAAGGGAATTGCGGGAAAATTATTTTGGACTGGGAATAAATAAAATACACCACAAAAAAGTAACATACCAAGTAGGGTAGGGGGGTGGCAACTACTTTCCCAGTGCAGGTACATAATGGCATACGTTTTAAACACAACATGGTACAACAGAGAGATATTAAAATGTTAGATACCTCCAGGTATTGATGTAAAAGTAACAGGATCAATATTGGATGGAACAACATTTTTAAAACCTGCTTTTTTCAAATTCAATGAATATAGCTAATTTTACAGTAACAAAATTTTATGGGTTTGGAAAAAGGATTAGTAATAAAATCAACAGGTAGCTGGTATACTGTAGAGGGTAAAAACGGAGAACTTTTTGAATGTAAAATCAAAGGTAACTTCCGAATAAAAGGGATAAAAAGTACAAGCCCTGTTGCTGTTGGCGATGTCGTTGAATTTAAAGCCCTACCGAAACCAGCAGAAAACAAACCTAAAAACATAGGCTTGATCACTGCAATTTCCGAACGTAAAAACTACATTGTACGCCGATCTCCAAACCTCTCAAAACAGTCGCATATTATCGCCGCTAATATAGACCAAGCAGTACTGATAGCAACAATAAACTATCCGGTAACTACTACAACATTTATAGACAGGTATTTAGCTTCTGCCGAAGCTTACAGCATACCCGTACTTTTAGTTTTCAATAAAACCGACAGGTATAACCAAGACCAACTTACTAAGTTACAAAAATTATTGACTATTTATGAAAATATAGGCTATAAATGTTTAAAAACATCTGCCGAAAATAATGAAGGAATTGAAGGGTTAAAACAAGCAATCCAAAACAAAACAAATGTTATTAACGGCCATAGTGGGGTAGGGAAGTCAACATTAATCAACATCATCCAACCTGGCTTAAATATCAAAACAAAACAAATTTCCGATGTTCACAAAACCGGCAAACATACCACAACCTATTCTACACTATACAAGCTTTTGTTTGGTGGGTACATAATTGATACTCCGGGTATTAAAGGTTTTGGGATGCTTGATATGGAATCATGGGAAATTTCCCATTATTTCCCTGAAATATTCAAAATATCTGAAAATTGCCAGTATAACAATTGCTCGCACACTCACGAACCCGGTTGTGCGGTTAAAGTTGCTGTAGAGAGTGGCAAAATTGCACGGTCGCGCTTTATAAGTTACTTAGGTTTATTGGAAACAGACGACAAATACCGACCAGCATACTAAAATTTTGTTCCACGTGAATAAATTAAACAGTGTATTTTGGATGTTTTATTTTTAGACAGTAAAAATTAAGGTAAGCAACAACCTGGGTTCAGTTAAAAATATTGCCCCAGTTCCAACTAATTTCTATAGCCGAACTCAGTCCAATAATTTTTCTATTCTGACGATTTTATAAAACCACCGCCCACTAACCTGTCGCCATCATAAAAAACGGCAGTTTGCCCAGGTGCAATCATCGCCTCAGGTTTATATAATTCGGCCACTGCATCAGTATCGCTTAAAATATTCAAACTACAGAGGGTTTCCTGTAGCCTGTAACGCACTTTTACAGTAAGTTGAGTGCCGCTATTAATTAACTCATTATCAATAATATAATAATTATAAATAAATAATTTAGAACAGTATAAATCATCATATTTTGCCAACACAATTTCATTGCTATCCACACGGATTTCAGACACAAAAAGCGGGAAATTAAAGTTTAAGCCCAGTCCCCGGCGCTGTCCAACAGTATAATTTATAATCCCTTTATGTTTGCCTAAAATATTGCCACTTGTATCAACAAAATTTCCAATATTTGATTTTATACCTCTATTTTTAAAAAAATTACGGTAATTGTTTCCATCAATAAAACATATTCCAAAGCTCTCCTTTATACTTGTCAGTTTTGAAAAACCATTTTTACTAGCTAATAAACGAACATCATATTTACATAATTCGCCCAGGGGAAATAACAATTTATCTACTATTTCAGGATATAGTCCCCATAAAAAAAAGGTTTGATCTTTTTCAGGATCGTTTCCCTCGAATAAATATTTTTTACCATTATGCAAACCTGTTTTCACATAATGACCGGTTGCTATATAATCGCAATTTTCAATAATAGAATATTTATTTAAATACTTAAATTTTAACAATGGGTTACATACTGCACAAGGGAAAGGTGTATGCCCATTAGTATATTCATTTATAAAGTATTGGACGACCAACTGTTCAAATTCTTCGTGTAAATCAACAACAAAATGTTTTATATGAAACTTTTTAGCAAGGTTTTTAGCTTCATTTACAGATATTATGTTTTGTTCATTATTTCTGTTAAAAACAAAGGTAACCCCAATCACATCGTATCCTTGTGCCTTTAATAAAATTGCCGCGACAGAACTATCTATTCCGCCACTCATTCCCAATAACACCTTATTATTTTTTGCACAAAGGTTCAAATACACTTAATTAATGAAAATTTATTAGCTACTTTTTATGAAAATACTCAAAAACCATTTTAGCTTTCACTTTACCTATTAAACCTGATAAAGATTCGTAATCCTGTTTTTTTATGTTTATAACAGATTTAAATTCATTCAAAAGCTTTTCAACAGTATTTATCCCAATTCCGGGTATGTTATTTAATTCAGAAGATATAAAATCTTTAGATCTTTTATTTCGATGAAAAGTAATGCCAAAACGATGTGCTTCATCGCGCAATTGCTGGATTATTTTTAAAGATTCTGAATTTTTGTTTATGTATATAGGGACTGAATCGCCTGGGAAATATATTTCTTCTAACCTTTTAGCAATTCCAATTATTGTTATTTTTCCTCTTAAATCAAGTTTATCAAGTGCCATAACTGCTGATGAAAGCTGTCCTTTTCCACCATCAACAACAATAAGCTGGGGTAATTCATTTTTTTCTTCAACTTGTCTTTTATACCTTCTGTAGACTACTTCTTCCATAGAGGCAAAATCATTAGGACCTTTAACTGTTTTAATATTAAAATGTCTATATTCCTTTTTAAATGGTTTAGCGTTTTTGAACACGACACATGCAGCAACTGGATTAGATCCCTGTAAATTACTATTATCAAAGCATTCAATTCTTTTTGGCAATTCAGGTAATTTTAAATCTTTTTGAATGGTTTTTAAAATACGATCTTCATCGACTTTAGGTTTTTTTAACAGTATTTGTTTATATTTTTCAAGGCGATAATACTTTGCATTTCGCTGCGACAAATCCAATAAGTGTTTTTTATCACCTTTTTTTGGCACGACAAAACGCACACTACCCAATATATTATCAATATTAATGGGAACTAAAATTTCTTTGGCATTGCTAAATATTTTCTGACGTATATCTACTATCCCTGCCAATAGGAGTTCTTCTGTCGATTCATTTAATATTTTTTTAATTTCCAATGTAAAAGTCTGTATTATCGCTCCTCTAATAATTTTCAGGTAATTTATATATGCAAATTTTTCATCTTCTTCAATAGAATACACATCGATATCGGTAATTTTGGTAGAAACAACAATAGATCGGCTTTGATAACGTTCTAAAGAATCATATTTCTTTTTTATATACAAAGCCTCTTCAAACTCAAGATTATCCGACATTTTGCACATTATTTCCTTTAAATGAGACATAACGCCCGAAATATTTCCTTTTAAAATATTTACAATATCATCAATACCAGCGTTATATTTTTCTTCAGGGCAATATCCCTCACACGGACCGTAACAATTGCCAATATGGTATTCCAGACAAACCTTAAATTTACCATTATTAATATTTTCACTGGAAAGTTTATAATTACATGTGCGTAGTTTATATTCAGATTTAAAAAGTTCCAACAATGTTTTAACTGTATGTGCCGAGGTATAAGGGCCAAAATACTTAGATCCGTCTTTAACCACATTCCTTGTTTTAAAAACCCTGGGAAAAAATTCATTTTTTACACATATCCACGGATAACTTTTATCGTCCTTTAAACGAATATTATATTTTGGTTTATATTTTTTTATAAGGTTGTTTTCTAAAAGCAGGGAATCTTGTTCAGTCTCAACAACCATATGTTTAATACTGCATATATTTTTAACAAGGATGGCTGTTTTCCTATATTCATGTTTTTTATAAAAATATGAAGAAACCCTCTTTTTTAAATTTTTGGCCTTTCCTATATAAATAATTTTATTATCAGTGTCAAAAAACTGATATATCCCCGGAAGGTTTGGTAAAACAGACAATAAAGATTTTAAATGTCCATTATTTATATTTAAAGGATTATAGTTCAATATTTCACCAATATTTGCGGATCAAATGTTTTTATATATATTTTTTTAGGGGTATCTATAAAACTCAAATCGCACACAAAGCTAAAATAAATTTTCTTTACCCCCATTTTTTTAACCAGATTTAAAGCGGCATAAGCAGTCCCCCCTGTTGCCAGCAAATCATCGTGAATAAGGACAACATCTTTTTCATTTAATGCACCGCAATGCATTTCCACACTATCTGTCCCATATTCCAGTTCATAAGATTCACTGACTACCTTAGACGGGAGTTTCCCTTTTTTTCGTACTGGCACAAAACCAGCACCAAAAGCATAAGCCAAAGCACCGCCAAAAATAAAGCCACGCGATTCAAGTCCAACAACCTTGGTAATCCCCTTGTCTTTAAATTCACCAACAACAGAACCAACAACAAAATTAAAAGCCTCATTGTTTAAAAACAATGTTGTAAGATCTTTGAAATTAATCCCTGGTTTTGGAAAATCTTGTATTTCCCTAATTTTATTTTTTAAATCCATATTATCACTGTTTCACGTGGAACATCAACGTCCCAACATAATTAACAACACATTTATATCGGCAGGGGAAACCCCTGGGATACGTTTTGCCTGCCCAATTGTTTTTGGCTTGATCTTGTTTAATTTTTGCCTTCCCTCTGTAGAAATAGATTTTAATTTATTATAATTAAATTTATTTTCAATATTAATATTTTCAAATTTGTCAAGTTTTTCTGCCAATAATTTTTCTCTGTTTATATAGCCCTCATATTTAATAGAAATTTCTGCCCCCTCAATAATTTCATATTTTCTGTCTTGTGGAACCCTATTGAGAAATTGTTGTAATGGGGTTACGTATTCAATTAAATCAAATATTGAAATCTGGGGGCGTAAAATAATGTCAATTAATTTAACCCCCTGCTTTAATTCCGAAGTCCCTTTTTTTGTAAGTAACTGATTTACAAACACAGGCTTTACACTAAAGTGTTTTGTGAAATCAATTATTTCTGAAATTAAGTTCAATTTTTCGTCCAATAATTTTTTTCGTTCCAGAGAAGCAAGGCCTAATTTATAAGATTTTTCAGAGAGCCTTATATCAGCATTGTCTTGACGGAGCAAAATCCTGAACTCGGCACGGCTGGTAAACATACGGTATGGTTCGTCTACACCTTTTGTCACTAAATCGTCAATAAGTACCCCAATATAGGCTTCATCCCTTTTAAGTATAAATTCTTCATTTTTATTATACACTTTTAGGTGTGCATTTATCCCGGCCATTATTCCTTGTGCCCCTGCTTCTTCATACCCGGTCGTCCCATTTATCTGACCTGCCAAAAATAAATTTTCTATCAATTTAGTTTCCAGTGTATGGTGTAACTGCGTAGGTTCAAAATAATCGTATTCTATTGCATATCCAGGCCTAAAAATTTTAACATTTTCTAACCCGGGTATTTTATTTAGGGCCTTATATTGAACCTGCCAAGGTAAAGAGGAAGAAAAACCATTTAAATAATATTCAACCGTATTTTCACCTTCAGGCTCCAAAAAAAGCTGATGTTTTTCTTTATCAGAAAAAGTAACCAGTTTTGACTCAATGCTCGGGCAATATCTCGGACCTGTACTTTGAATAGTACCATCAAACATTGGAGAAAATCCAAATCCTTTTTTTAATTCATTATGGACATCAGTATTTGTGTATGTAATCCAACAAGAACGTTGTCTAAGTTTAGAAGATGTCCCAGGTAAATATGAAAACTTATAATGGTTTTCATCTCCTTTTTGCTCTGTCAAATTAGAAAAATCGATTGTCCTCCCATCTATTCGTACTGGCGTGCCTGTTTTTAAACGGCCTGTTTTAAACCCTATATCGAAAAGTTGTTCCGTAATATTATAAGAAGCAGCCTCGCCAATCCTGCCCCCCTTCATCTTAGCATGTCCAATATGCATCAATCCGTTGAGAAAAGTACCATTGGTAAGTATAACAGTTTTTGATTTAAACTCAAGTCCTATTTCAGTTACAACCCCTTCAATAACATTATTGTTTATCAATAAGGATTTAACTGTATCCTGCCATAAATCTAAATTTTCAATTGCTTCTAAGGTTTCACGCCAAAGTCCTGAAAACAACATCCTGTCGTTTTGGGAACGCGGGCTCCACATCGCCGGTCCTTTAGATTTATTCAACATTCTAAATTGTATGGTAGATTTATCGGCAATAATACCAGAATAACCTCCCAAAGCATCAATTTCGCGGACTATTTGCCCTTTTGCTATCCCTCCCATTGCAGGGTTACAGGACATCTGGGCATATTTGACCATATCCATTGTTATCAACAATGTTTTCGAACCTAAATTTGCTGCTGCTGCTGCTGCCTCACATCCTGCATGTCCTCCCCCAACAACTATTACATCATATTTCTGTATCATATCCCTAACCCGTCAAAATCAACCTTTCCCAAATAATAACTCTCTTTTTGTCTCATTTGTATTTGCTCTGCATCCGTCTTGTCATTATATCCAATTAAATGAAGGATACCATGAAAAATTACCCTATATAATTCTTCATATAAGCCTACATGAAAAATCATAGCATTTTCTTTCACCCTGTCTAAACTGATAAATAAATCACCTGAAATAACAGAATCTTCAACATAATTAAATGTTACTATATCAGTATAATAATCATGTTTTAGATATTGCCTGTTGATTTCCAATAAATATTCATCGGAACAAAATATTACAGAAATATCTCCAGGTTTGTACAATTCATTTAAAATTAATGATTCTACCTGGTTTATAATAAAATTATGATTAATATTTAATTTATGGGTATCTTCAAAAAAAAATTGTATACTGCTCACTTATATTTAATTTTAAACTTAAGTATATTCCCCTTTCTGTTATATTTTAACGAATCGGAAAATGAACGTATTATATGGATCCCCCGACCAGACTCATTTTTAACATTCTCTTCTTTAGTAGGATCCTTAACATTTTATAAATCAAAACCTTCTCCTTCATCTTTTACTTCCACGTTTATATGGTACAAATCGCAATTTACCTTAATAGTAGCAATTTTATTTATATCGTTTTTATTACCATGTTCAATTGAATTTATAACCGCTTCTGAAATACACAACAAAACACGGTTATAATACTTTTTATCAATATTATTTTCATCAAATATATAACCTAAAAACTTTTCTACCTCACAAAGTTTTGACTTATCCGAATTGATTTCTAATATATTCATAAATAATAACACTTATTTTTCAATATTATTTAAATAGTGTTTGTATATATTGTTATAAAAATTATTTAATTTATGTGAATTTTTGTTTAAGTATTCAAGAGTAAAGTTCTCATTATCTTTATACTCAAAAAATTTGATAGGGTTACTATAAAAATCCTTAGCGGTCTTAGAATCACGCTTTTCATCATAATCACGCTCAATTTCAGCTTTTTCAGCTTCAAGTAACCTGGTAGTTATAAGATTCTGTCTTGCCATAGTTTTTGTACTAATATTTTTATTCATTAATTCCCTCCTATTTTGTTCTAAAAGTTCATCTATTTCCTTAAGCTGTTTTTGCGCCCCACTGCCAACACCACCATTGTTCATCAATTCGCGCAGCATTTGCTGCATCATCTCATGTTGCATTAATGTTTTACCTATTTGTTGGCTCATTTCACCTTGTTTGCCACTTTTCATTTGTTCGATCATTTGCTGCAATTGCTGCTTCAAATTCTCTGATTCGTTTTTTAATAAATTCATTCCGGGTTTGCCCTTGCAACGCTGATTTTCGCATTGCTGCTCACCTGACATGCCATCAGCCATCTGATTTTCTAACTGTTCTAATGATTCAGCTAACATTAATGCCAAATTATTAAAAGAAGTAATAACATACAACTGACTAACATTTGCTTTCGAAAATAAACCTTCTTCTATTTCACCAGCGGCCTTATCTAAATTTAAACCTATGGTAAGCAACTCATTACTTACCATGTTGTTAATTGAAGGGGTCCTCATTGCAAGGGAATACAACGAATCTTTGACCACCATGCTTTGATCCGATACCTTTTTTTGTTCATGGTTCAAAATAGACAATTGTGGATCGTTGGTACTTATATTTTAAAACCTTCATAAATATCTTCCTGCTTGAACGACAAAGTGATAAGGTTACTTAAAATTTGTTTAAGGTTCTCAATATCCTCCTTGTTTTGTTGCATTGTATTTTTATCTAGCATTTGTTGCATATTGAAAGCCAGATTTTTAAGTTTTTCAGAAGAATTTTGCAGACCCTTTTCTGATTTGTTCTTTTTCTGGTTGTTAAGTTCCGATTTATTTTCCTCTAAACTATTTCTTATATCATTAAATTCTTCACTAAAATCATCAAAGTTTAGTGGTTTATTTAACTCATTGTTTAAATCCAAAGCATTTTTTAAATCATTTTGCAACTCGTCCAAACCCTCCTGGTGACTTATAAGTTCTTTTATAATTTTTTCATAATTTTTTTCCTCCAATAACTGATTTGCAAACTCCTGTTCTTCATCAGCCATTTTGTTTATACCATCAATTACTTTCTGCAACTTTTCTTCTGTCTTCATTTTCCGGAGCATCTCCAAATTCCTGTCCATCTGTTTCTGAAGATCCTCAAAAGTAAGATCTATTTTTTGTGATAAGTTATTTAGTTCTTTACTATTAAATTCATCAGCAAGCTTGTTAAATTCATCCATTAATTTTTTTAGCTCGTCATTAAAAACTTCCTTAAGCAAATCTTCAATTTGCTTTTGCTTTTCTAAAATTTCACTGTTTTGTTTATTGAATGAATTCAAATAATTATTAAGGTTTTCATTATTCTGTTTTATCTGGTCATACATTTGTTCTAACCTTCCGTGTTTAGAAATAATATCGCTTACCATCTTAGATTTTTCCCATTCAGAAACATTTGAATCCATGTTCTTTAAACGCAAATTTTCCATATCTCCTTGTATTTCGCCGGCCATTTCCATGCTCCGTTCCAACATATCCTCAATATTTTGGAATTGTTCTGTTTCAGTTTTGTCAATTTCTTCCTTGTTTGGGAAATGAAAAGTATAATTATTTGAAGTAGTTGTTTTATAATTACTTATTACATCATTATCAGTTACCGAAAAGTAGTAGGAAATAGTGCCTGTATTGTGTTTTAATAAATTAAAATCAAAACTGTAATAAAAATACTGGTCGGCCAACGATTTAACAAAAGGAATGGCAATAGAAGAATCAATATTATCAACATTATAATGAAATTCCAGGTTTGTAAATCCATAGTCATCGCCAATAAGCCCTTTAAAGAAAAATTGAGTTAATTGAAATGAATCCCTTATTTGTACAATGTCAATTTCAGGAAAAAGATCGGGGACAACATCAATATCATAAGATAATGCAAGTTCGGGCTGGGTAATATTATTTTTTATAAAAACATTATAGCCTGTTTTATTATAAAATTTAGATCTTACATTAAATATACTGCCATCTTTATTACCTGCAATTGTAGAAGAATCGGTTAAAACCAAATATAAAGAATCAACATCAATCCCTGTAAAATCCCATTCAACTTTTGTTCCACGTGGAATCTGTAAATCACCAATATTATATAAAACCTTATTTTGCAAAGCTGTATATGGTGGAGGTGTAACCTTGACATTAAAATTTGTAATACCTGGTTTTGGCAATAATTGCAACCTATATTTTTTTGAACTATACTTTAAATCTGTAAAATAAAAACTAACCGGGTTTATTACAGATGCCATTTCAAATTCAAAATTTCCAATACCTGAATTTTTCATCAGGTAATTGTTGCCCTCAATATTGATATAAACCAATTGAGGTATTTCACCTCCTTCACAATTGACAGATATAATAAAAGGATCGCCTTTTTTTGCTTTCAAATTGGTATTTGCCAAATTAAAAGTATAAGGTGCAGGTTTTACAAATTCTGTGTTATAATATAAGATACGCTTTGCAGGTCCTGTAAATATACTTTTGTTTGAAATAAATATAACTGTAGAGCAAACTATACTTATACAAAAATATAACAGTACATAACGTATCCGCCTAAACTGGACTGCATCCCTGAAATCAAAAAATTTAAGTTCATTTATTTTTTGATCAATACTTGCCAATAAAATTTCATTTGAATATTGAGGGTTATGAATATTGTTTAACTCAATGATATTCAATAATTTATCTTTTATATCAGGAAAATTTCGCTGTATTATTATTGAAGCCGACTTTGTATCTATAGGCTTTAAAATGTGCAGTAATTTTAAAGAAGGGACAACAACAAACTGTATAAACAGCAAAATACCAAATATTAAATACCCAAAGAACAAAATCTTCCTATATACAGAAGGCAAATAAACTATATATTCAATTAATGAAAAAACAACATATAATACAATTAGCAAAAACAATACTATCAATAAACCTCTCAAAATCTGGTATAAATAATATTTCAGTTTAAAAGAATTCAGTTTATCAACAAGTATGTTAAAATTTTCGGTCATAAAAACTAAAACATTAATTTATAAATATTTATATAAATACACAAGTGTTAATAACCATGTATCAAAAATTTGAAAAACAAAAATAAACTTTTAAAAATATATTTGTAAGGTTTTAAAATTTATATATACAATATTAGATTTAATGGATAGTGTTAAAACATATATTTTTTAGTTTCAATATATTCACAACATATCAACTGTTAATTTCGGGAACAAAACTATCACCCCCGAAATTAACAAGTGTTAAAAAGTTAAACTATCTTTTTGTTTTTTAATAAATTACAAATTAAAAGTATGTTTAAAAAATACAGAAAACAGTTTATAGGACTAATTAAAATAATTGAAAAATAGAAATTAACAATTACCAACAGGCTATTAATAATTACATATATATTTTATATTTGTTATATTCTAATATAAATACAGAAAGATGGAAATCCTACTTGTGGAAGATAACCTATTAAATCAAAAAGTGGTTGCATTTAATTTACGGAAATATAATTACAATGTAACTTCGGTAATGTACGGGCACGAGGCTATAGAACTTTTGAAAACAAAAAAGTTTGACATAATTTTGATGGATATTATGCTGCCTGGCAAAAATGGCTTTGAAACAACAGAAGCCATTAGGGAATATGAAAAAGAAAAGGGCATAAAAAACCCGGTCCCTATTATTGCATTAACAGCAAATGCATTGGACAACGACCGGGACAAATGTTACAAATCTGGTATGAACGAGTATTTGGCAAAACCTTTTACGGCTGATGAGTTAATTGGAGTTATTGACATATTTTATCCGCGACAATAGAAATTAATGGATGAAGACAGTATAGATATTAGGGGAGGGGTTTTTTCGGAAAGCGACAAGGAATTTGATAAAAAATTACGCCCGCTGGAATTTAGGTATTTCAGCGGGCAGGGTCAAATTGTTGAAAACCTTAAAGTATTTGTAAAAGCGGCAAAATTACGTGGTGAATCTTTAGATCATGTACTTTTACACGGCCCGCCAGGTTTGGGTAAAACTACTTTATCAAATATTATTGCAAACGAACTTGGTGTGGGCATAAAAATTACATCAGGTCCGGTGCTTGACAAGCCTGGCGACCTGGCCGGATTACTTACCAACCTTGACGACAAGGACGTGCTTTTTATTGATGAAATACACAGGCTTTCACCTATTGTTGAAGAGTACCTGTATTCGGCAATGGAAGATTTTCGGATTGACATTATGATAGACAAAGGTCCAAGCGCGCGTTCTATCCAATTGGAATTAAACCCGTTTACATTAATTGGGGCTACTACACGTTCGGGTCTGTTAACTTCGCCATTGCGTGCCAGGTTTGGCATAAACTCCCACCTGCAGTATTATGATGCAAATATACTTACCGCTATAGTTAAGCGTTCGGCAGGTATTTTAGATGTACTTATTTCTGACGATGCCGCCGGTGAAATTGCTTCGCGCAGCCGTGGTACACCTAGGATTGTTAATTCGTTGCTACGTAGGGTACGCGATTTTGCCCAGGTAAAAGGTACCGGTAAAATTGATATGGAGATTACTAAACATTCCCTTTCGGCATTAAATATTGATGAATACGGGCTGGATGAAATGGATAACCGTATATTGTATTGCATCATAGATAAATTTAAGGGAGGTCCGGTTGGTATTACTACCATTGCCACAGCCGTGGGCGAAGATTCAGGTACAATTGAAGAAGTATATGAACCTTTCCTTATTAAAGAAGGTTTTCTTAAAAGGACTCCCCGGGGAAGGGAGGCTACAGATCTGGCGTATAAACATCTGGGGCGGGTAAAATATGGAGATTCGCCAACATTATTTTGATTCTGTTATTTTTACTTCGAACAACTTAGGCCACCATTTTCCGGTGACCAAAAGCCGGTCTTTTTCTTTGTCGTAGGCAATACCGTTCATATAGTCTATGGTATCCGATTCATTTTTATACATGTTGATAATCCCGTCCATGTTGATTTCTTTAAGTACCTTACCGGTTTCAGGGTCAATTTCTATAATCATATTTGTTGTGTAAATGTTGGCAAGGATTTTACCGTTGACATATTCCAGCTCGTTGATAAAATTTACCAATACTTTATCGTTGGCGACCTGTAGGGTTTTTACAACTGAAAAATTTACTGGGTCGATCCATGTCAGGATATGTGTACCATTGCTCATTATAAGGTTGGTACCATCGTTTGTCATCCCCCAGCCTTCGCGCGATTCGTATCTAAAACTGTCGATAATTGCAAAATCGGAAAGGTTATAAACAAACCCTTTTTGCGCTTTGTAGGTAAGCTGGTAAATTTTATTGTTCAGTATTGTAATACCTTCTCCAAAATATTTTTTGTCGAGAGAATGTTTTTTGATTGAATTTCCGGTATCCGGGTTTATTTTCATCAAATCCGATTTTCCGTTCGTCCCCGTACCTTCATATAAAAAACCGTTGTAAAATTCCAATCCTTCGGTAAAAGATGTCTTTAAATGAGGATAATTTTTGACTACCTGGTAACCATATGTTTTTGGTGTAAATTCGGAAAGTACGGAAAAACTCTTGGTTCGTGAATTGTTTACCCCATCGGTTTTTGTCGCTATTACTTTGAAATTATTGTTCCCCAGCGAATTAAGTTTAACTCCAGCTACAGTAAATTCCAATTCGTCACTCTCCTTTATAAGTTGGTTTTCGTAGTATAACTGAATGTTGCCGATTTCACCGTTTTTTACTTTTGTTTTTACATTGACAGATATTTTTTCTCCAAAAACATAATTTTTTTTCGATGGATATATAACAATACTGCTGACCGGTTTTCGCGAACGTTTGGGCTTATTTGAACAGGAAAAAAAAGTTACAAATAAACAAAACAAAAGTACTAGGGGAAAAATAGATTTCTTCATGTAACAAACCTTTATTTATTGTTTCTTCAAAGATAAAATTTAACGCGCATTATCCATCAAATTTATAAAATTGGATACGAATACTATCTTTGCTGTAAAATATAAGTGAATTGAACCCATTTAAAAAACTTGCGGGAGATACGGCCATTTACGGTGTAAGCAGTATAGTTGGCCGGTTTTTAAACTGGTGGCTGGTTCCCTATTATTCGTTTATTTTTGCTCCTGGGGAATATGGCGTAGTGGCCAATTTGTATGCAATGGTTTCGTTTTTCATAGTGCTGCTTGCATATGGGATGGAAACCTCGTATTTCAGGTTTGCATCAAAAAGCGACGATCCTGAAAAAGTTTATTCTACTTCGCTCATATCACTGTTTTTCACCTCGGCGGTTTTTATACTTTTTGCAACTGCTTTTAACAACGAAATTGCTTCTTTTATCAGGTATCCAAACCATCCGGAATACATCTCGTGGTTTGCGATTATTCTGGGTATTGATGTTTTTTCGAATATTCCGTTTGCACGCTTGCGCTTAAAAAACCGCCCAAAGAAGTTTGCTTTACTGAAAATTATAAACATTGTATTCAATATTGGTTTTAACCTGTTTTTTCTGACCGCCTGCCCTAAGTTGCTCGCAAATAATCCCGGTTCTTTTGTAAATTTTTTTTATTCGCCTGAAATAGGGGTGGGGTATATCTTTATTTCAAATTTGCTGGCATCGTTAATAACTTTGATTTTATTATTGCCCGAAATTTTTAGGATTTCGTTGCGGTTCGATAAGAAGCTGCTGATCCGGATGTTGAGCTATGGTTTCCCTATTTTGATCGTTGGTTTGGCCGGCATGGTAAACCAGAATATAGATAAGGTTTTAATACCTTTTTTAGTTCCGGAAAACAGTGATCCCATGTTCCAGTTGGGGGTTTATGGTGCAAATTATAAACTTGCCGTTTTAATGAACATGTTTATCCAAGCATTCAGGTATGCATTTGAGCCTTTCTTTTTTTCCCGTAGCGGATCGCAAGACGACCCTAATGTGTACGCAACCGTAATGAAGTATTTTGTAATTTTTGGTTTGTTCATTTTTTTAGGGATGGTGTTGTTTATAGATGTAATCAAGTTTATTATTGATACCGAATATCGCGAGGGGCTGAAAGTTGTGCCGGTTATTTTAATGGCCAACCTTTTTTTTGGTATTTATTTTACCCTTTCTTTGTGGTACAAGTTGAAAGATATGACCCGTTACGGTGCATACATTGCGTTAATTGGAGCTGCAATAACGCTGGTCTTAAATTTTTTGCTCATACCGGTAATGGGCTATATGGGATCTGCAATAGCCGTTCTTGCCTGTTTTTTTGTAATGATGGTCATTTCATATTTCCTTGGGCAGAAATATTATCCCGTACCATATCCAATAAAAAAAATAGGAACTTATTTTTTATTGGCAATCGTAATATATATTTTGTCAATTATTACTTCCGGGCTAATGCCTTTTGTTAAATTTACATTCCATATAATTTTTATTTTGATATATATAATTTTTATTTTGAAATTGGAATCAAAAGAACTGGGACATTTATTTAAATTCAGTAAAAAGGACTAAATTCCAAAAACTATTAAATTTGATTATTTATGAGAGAAACAGCGGGAAAAATAATTGCCCTGGCAAGCGACCATGCAGGTTATGATAAAAAACTGGTAGTTATAAAATATTTACAGGAGAAAGGGATACCTTATAAAGATTTTGGGTGTTACTCCCCAGAAAGTTGCGATTATCCGGATTTTGCACATAAAATTGGCAAAGCTATCAACGATGGAGAGTATGAAATTGGCATTACTTTTTGCGGCAGCGGCCAAGGGATAAGCATTACTGCAAATAAGTACCAGAATGTACGTTCTGCGCTGTGTTGGAATGCCGAGATATGTGCATTGGCAAGGCAGCACAACGATGCCAATATATGTGCCATTCCTTCCCGGTTTATTACAGATAAGGAAACAATTGACATTATAGAAACATATTTAAATACCGGATTTGAGGGAGGCCGCCATAGCAGGAGGGTTGATAAAATCCCTATAAAAGATTAATAATTTAAAATATTATTTCCCATTTTTTGCCCGATATTAGAAAGTGAAAAACAAGTATAGAAAACAGTATCCCTGAAATATTTGCCATTAAGTCGTAAATATTGCTGTTCCTTGTTGACGATATTGTATGCTGTACTGATTCTAGGATTGTACTTACCACTGCTGCACTTAGTGGGGCCCAAACCATGTATTTGCTGCCAAGTTTTTTAAAAGGCCTAAAAAGTAAAAGGCCTAATACAAAGAAAAGCCCAAAATGGATTATTTTGTCGAAATGTGGTATTTGTAACTGTTTTACTGGCAAATCTTTTGAAGGCAAAAATAAACCGTAGCAAATCAATATAAGCCAGATAAAAGGTTTTACAAAAAATTTAATTTTCATTTATTTTATTTTTAATTTACAAATATGTAATGTCCTAAGGTAAGGGTGCAGAGATAAATAAATGTAATCTTTTGTTTCTGGTTCACCCTCTTTCCCTTCCGTTGGAGGGTAGGCTCTTACAGGCAAAGAAACAAAAAGTATGGCAGGTATTTACATACATGTTCCATTTTGTAGGCAAAAATGTTATTACTGCGATTTTTATAAAACAGTAAATACAGGTTTGTCAGCTGATTTTATTTTGGCTGTTAAAAACGAGTCAAAAAATAGGAAACATTATATAAGGGGTGAAAAAATAGAAACCGTTTATTTTGGGGGCGGTACCCCTTCGGTTTTAAAAATTGGTGAATTAGAGAGCATCTTGCATTTTATCAGAGAGGATTATGAAATTAATAATAATGCCGAGATTACCCTTGAAGCAAATCCTGACGATTTGGATTTTAATTACCTGAAAGGTTTGCAACAAATAGGTATTAACCGCTTAAGCATAGGTTTGCAGTCGCTTTTAGATGTACATTTGAAACGTATGAACCGGAGGCACAATGCCCAACAGGCAGTTTCTTCTGTTGAAAATGCAGAAAAAGCCGGATTTAAAAATATAAGCACCGATTTTATTTACGGTTTGCCCTACCTAGATAACAAACAGTGGGAGGGTACATTGGAACAAGCTTTTTCACTCCCTTTTCAACATCTTTCAGCCTATCATTTAACATATCATAAGGGGACTGCTTTTTATACATGGCTGAAAAAAGGCACCTTAAAAGAAACTGACGAAAAAGATAGTTTGCAGCAGTTTGAAATTTTAATAAGTACTGCCGAAAAATCAGGTTTTGAACATTACGAGATTTCAAATTTTGCAAAGTGCCAACTTTATTCCAAACACAATACTTCTTACTGGACAGGTAAGAAATATTTAGGGTTAGGCCCTTCCGCCCATTCTTACAATGGGATCTCCAGGCAGTGGAATGTGTCAGGTTTGGACAGTTATTTAAAGGCACAAGAAAATAATTTGCCATTTTTTGAAGAAGAAACCCTTTCTGAAAATGAGAAGTTTAATGAATATATTTTAACCCGCATGCGCACAAAATGGGGAGTTTCTGAACAAAATATCGAAAAAGAATTTGGTCCGGAAATATTGGTATATTTTCAAGATGAATTAAAAAAATATTTTAAAACTGGACTGGTTAAAATTGAAAACGGGAGTGTTGTTTTTACCCATAAGGGCCTTTTTGTTTCTGATGATATTTTATCAAACCTTATGATTATATAATTGTGATCCAATAGATTAAATTGTTGTTTATTTAATAAATAATGTTAATTGAGACCGCATTGTCCCGTAAATTAGTATCTTAGCGGTCTTTTAAAAATACAGGTTTTATATGCAGATTAAAATCGTTAATAAATCGGGTAATGATTTGCCTGCTTACAGCACAGAATTGTCGGCTGGTATGGATTTAAGGGCATATCTCCAAGAGCCGGTAGTTTTAAAGCCGCTGGAAAGGAAGTTGATCCCTACAGGCTTATATGTCGAAATACCAGGAGGGTACGAAGCACAAATCAGGTCGAGGAGCGGGCTGGCTTTGAAAAAAGGGATTACGGTTTTAAATTCACCGGGAACAATAGATGCTGATTATAGAGGTGAAATAGGTATTATACTGGTTAACCTTTCGCACGAAGATTTTATTATTGAAAACGGTGAGCGGATATGCCAAATGGTAATTGCTTCACATGAAACTGTGGAATGGGATTTGGTGGGGCAATTGGAAGAAACAGCAAGGGGCGCAGGAGGTTTTGGCCACACCGGTAAAAATTAAAACGATGAAAAAAATAATATTTTGGTGCAATGTAATTGCGTTAATTTCATTTCTTTTTTCTTGCTCGGCCGTAAAAAATGTTGCTCAAAAAGAAGCTCCTATACAAGAAGGTAACCAAGAAACAGTAGATACTACCGGGACACAGAAACTTTCTGAACAGAAACAAAAAGAACTTGAATATTTATTTGTTGAGGCATTAAAGCAGAAAATGTTTGGAAATGCACAGAAAGCAATCCAATTGCTTTCGAGCTGCCTTGATATTGATCATAATTCATCGGCAGCAATGTACGAATTGGCAAATATCCATGCCGCAAATAACGATTTTACAACTGCTTCCCTGTTGCTTGAAAAAGCAATAAGCATTAATCCCGGAAATAAGTGGTATAAATTGCTGCTGTCCCAAATATACCAAAAGCAACGAAAGTTTGCCGAGGCTGCTGTCCTGTACTCCGGTTTAATTAAAATTGAACCGGAAAACATGGAATATTTATATATGAGGGCTGCTTTGCTTGCCAATGCAAAAAAATATGAAGAGGCCATAGGGGCATTCAATGAAATGGAAAAGAAAACCGGCATTAACGAACAGGTTTCGGTTGAAAAGCAACAAATTTATATTTCGATGGGCGAAGTAGATAAAGCATTCGGTGAAATAGAAAAACTTATTGAACACAACCCCTCAGAAACAAAATATTATGGCGTGCTTGCCGATTTATACCAAAGCCAGGGAGACTCCGTAAATGCTTTAAAAAATTATAATAAGATTTTGGAAATGGAACCGGGCAACGGTTTTGTGCATTTCTCGCTTGCCAATTATTACCTGGAAAACGGTAATGAAGAAAAATCGTTTGAGGAAACCCAAAAAGGTTTTGAAAGCAATGAAGTTGACTTGCAGACCAAGCTCCAGATGTATATGATGCTGGTTTCCAATCGTGAAAAATCGAAAATAACAGATAAAAAAGAACAAGTACTCATTAATTTGCTGCTTGACGAATATCCTTCTGAATTTTTGGTATACACCGTTTATGCCGATTATTACCTAAAAAAAAATATGCTCAAAGAAGCCCGGGCTCAAATGTTAAAAGCATTGGAAATAGAGCAAAATGATTACATGGTTTGGGAACGCGTATTGTTTATCGATAATGATTTGCTGGATTGGGAAGGACTTTATAAACACAGCAAAGATGCCATTGAGCTTTTTCCAAACCAGCCGCAAACTTATTTTTTACATGCTGTTGCCTGCGTTCAGCTCGAAAAGTTCGAAGAAACAAAAAAAATAGTTGAAGAAGGCCTGGACTATGTTGTTGACGATAAGAAGTTGCAGGGACAGTTTTTGATGTTAAAAGGCGAAGCAATTTATAAGTTAGGCAACCTAGATGAAGCCTTTGGCCTGTTCGATAAAGCAATTGAGCTTGGACCGGATAATTATATCGCTTTAAATAATTATGCATATTATTTGTCGTTGGCAGGCAGGGATCTGGATAAAGCAGAACGGATGAGCGGTAGGGTCGTAGAACATTTCCCCGACAACCCAACTTATTTGGATACCCATGCTTGGGTACTGTTTAAAAAAGGTGAATATACCCTTGCAAAATTTTATATACAATCGGCAATAAACAATGGGGGACAGGACAACCCAACATTACTGGAACATTACGGCGATATCCTGTTTATGCTTCAAAAGCTCGATGAAGCCAAAAAGTTTTGGGAGAAAGCTAAAAACAGCGGGAGCACTTCCGAGGTTTTGGAGCGCAAAATAAAGGAACAAAAATATATTGAAGAATAAATGAAGGAAGCTTTCAGTAGGGGACATCAGGTTCAATTTTGCGGGCTTTGCCATGTGCCCATTTTAGCAGGTAGGATAAATTTTCCGTTTTTAATAACTTTACTTAGTTTTTTGTGGTTTTCTTCATGCCGTACGGCCAAAAACATTGAAATAGTTGAGGCAAAACCGATAAGCACTGGAAAATTGTTAAAAAAGGTTGGACAGAATGCGTTCGGTTACGACTATTTTTCCATAAAAAGGATTAACTGCCAGTTCTCCAGTAATTTTTCAAAATCAAATTTTAAGGTAAACCTAAAAGCCCACCATAACGATAAAATCCTGGTTTCGATAAGCAAACTGAATATCCCGGTTGGACGGGTACTGCTTACGCCAGACAGTGTAAAATATGTAAATTATATAGGCAAGAATTATTTTTTCGGCGATTATTCTTATTTGAGCAGCGTATTGAATATCGACTTCGATTTTGCAACCATCCAATCCATTATTTCCAACAACGCTTTTTCTTATAGGAACGATCCGAAAGACCGTGATTTTAAAACTTTCGATTCGTTTGTAGAAAACGGGCAATATGTACTTCAATCTGAAAAAGAAAGAAAGTTGTTTAAAATTGAAGAAAAAGGCAAAGAAGCTAAAGCTGAACGCAGGTTAAAACGATTGGACGAAAGTGCACTGATCCTTCAAAAAATGTTTTTTAACCCGGTCAACTTTGCCTTAACCCGGCTGCTTATTGAAGATAAAACCAACAACCGGCGGTTGTCGCTGTTTTTTGACGATTTTGAAAAATTTGAAAAAAAGGATTACCCCAGGTTAATTGACATGAATTTTGATTCGCCTGGCAATGAAGTTAACCTGAAGGTCAGGATGAGCGGTTTTTCCACAGAAAAAATAAAGTCATTCAGCATAAAAATCCCTGAAAAATATGAAGAGATAGGTGTAAAGTAAATGAGTTTATTTTTACATTAGATGTATCAAAAGGTTATAAATGAAAATTTTGGTTATAACAGGTATTGTTTTATTTTTTGTGCATCCGGTTTGTTATGCCCAGTCGTTGTCCGAACTCCAAAATAAAAAGCAGGAAGCTGCCGCTGAAATTGAATATACTACAAAATTACTTGACGAAGCAAAAATAAGCGAAAAGGCTTCGCTTATACGGCTTAGGCTTTTAAACAACCAAATTAGGCAAAGGAATGTCGTTATTGATAATATCAGCCAGGAAATTTATGTCTTTCAGGAATGTATAGATAATAATACGCTGGCTATAAAGATGCTGGAAGAGGATATTAAAAATTTAAAAAAAGAGTATGCAGAAATGATCCGCTCGGCATACAGGAATAAAAACAGTAACAACAACATAATGTTTCTTTTGTCGGCCGATGATTTTAACCAGGCCTACAGGAGGTATTTGTATTTGAAACAATACACCAATTACAGGAAAAACCAGGCAGAAACCATTAAATCTGTCCAGGCCGTTTTAAATAAGAATATCGAGAAATTTGAAGAACAAACGGCGACAAAACAGCAACTAATTGGCGAGACCCAGAATGAGGCCCAGAAATTGACGGCCGAAAAACAGCAACAAAACCTGGAGGTCGGGAAATTACAGAAACAGCAAAGGGGTTTGCAGCAGAAGCTGAAACAACAGCGTAGTGTTGAGCAGCAACTGGAGAACGAAATCCAGCTGATAATTGAGGAGGGGGCACGCAAAAATACTAAGGCAGGAGATCCCGCGTTTGCACTAACACCAGAACAAAAACTGGTGGGCGAAAATTTTGAACAGAACAAACGGCGGCTTCCATGGCCGGTTGAAAGGGGGTTGGTTACCGAGCATTTTGGGGTTCATTCTCACCCGATACTGAAAAATGTAAAAATAAGGAACAACGGGATTAATATTACCACAGAGGCCGGTTCGAAAGTACGGGCGGTTTTTAGCGGGGAAGTGAGCCGGGTTTTTGTGATCACAGGCGGAAACACAGCTGTTATTATCCGCCATGGCAATTACTTGACCGTTTATTCAAACCTAAAGGAAGTTGTGGTTAAAAAGGGCGATAAAGTATCTACCAAACAAAATATCGGCACTGTTTTTACCGATTCAGAAGACGGGGATAAATCAATTTTAAAATTCCAGGTTTGGCGCGAAAACCAGAAACTTGATCCCGAGGGGTGGATTGTGAGATAACGTATTTTTATATATTAGCAACCCTGCGCAAACTTGGAATATTGAGAAATTTGATCTTTCTTCCTTGTAATTCAATTAATTTGTCCTGTTTAAACTCCGAAAGCAGCCTGATTACCGACTCGGTGGCCGTCCCTACCATATTGGCCAACTCTTCGCGCGTGAGCGAAATTTGTAGCGTATTTTGGTTGTCCAAATCAAAATCTTCTTTCAATATCAGCAGGACTTCGGCCAGCCTTTCACGAACGGTTTTTTGTGCTATGTCGGTAATATAATCATTGGCTTCGCGAAGTTCGCCACAAATAATTTGTAGCATGTGGTGCGAAAACTGCCAGTTATTTTGGATCAGGAACAAAAGTGTTTGGTACGGCACATGGCAAAGGACCGCTTCGTCGATAACTTTTGCTGTTGTGCATGCCAGCTCCTGGCTTAATAACGAACGGTAGGCAATAATTTCGCCCCGTTTGGCAAAGCGTATAATCTGTTCTTTGCCATCGATACCGGTTTTGAATATTTTTACAATTCCGCGGGTAACGCAAAAGAATCCGGTCAGCCTGCTCCCTTCCCTGTAAATAACCGTGCCTTTCTTGTAAAGCGAACAGGTTTTTTCATAATTCAGCCGGTCAAACTCCTCCCCTGTAAGTTTATTAAATAGTTGAAAACTACTCAAATTTGTCTCTTCTTCCGTAGGCCTCTTAATTATACTTCTCATTTACCATATACTGTTAAAACAAAAAACGTTTTAAATATACAATATCAGGCAATTATAATAAAATTATTTATATAGATATTTAGATGTTCTTTTGTTTTTCAGGATTTGATGCATACAGATTATATTCCTGTACAACCCCTTGCCCCTTTTAGCTTTTGCAAGGAGTTGCGATATTATTTAGGCTGGGTTGGTTTTATTGTCTCAGCTTTTCCCAAGTTGTGCAATAATTTTCTCTTTTAAAACTTTCAAAGAAACGGGTTTCGATATATAGTCATCGCAACCGGCTTCAAATGATTTTTCTTCGTCGCTTTTCATGGCATATGCAGTTTGGATAATAATAGGGAGGTCTGGGAATTTACTTTTTAAAATTTTGGTTGCATCATAACCGTTTAACCCCGGCAATTGTACGTCCATCAGTATTAAATCAGCACCGTTTTCTTCTATATAAGCAATAGCATCCTTGGCATTGTCGAAATTTTTATGCCCAAATCCCAACATATCAATAGCAATACTTAGGTACTCAGCGTTTGCTGCATTATCTTCGATCGATATTATTTGTACTTTTGTCATTGACCCGATTTATTGTAGCTAGTTTATCTATTTGTTAAATTTCAAGTAAAATTTTGTCCCTTTGCCTATTTCCGACACCACTTCAATACTGCCGCCCATTTTTTCCATTATGGCAACACTGATAGCAAGGCCCAGCCCCGATCCTTCATATCCCCTGCAAGCCTCTTCTTCTACCTGCCGGAATGGTTCAAAAATAATATCCAATTTGTTTTTTTCAATCCCAATACCAGTGTCCTCAACAAACAAAATTAACTGTTTTTCGTCTGAAGTAAAATACCCAAACCTGATAAATCCTTTGTCGGTAAATTTAAAAGCATTGTCAAGGATATAACTGAGCATTTGTTTTATTTTTAATTTATCGGACTTTATGGTATTGTCCCCATTCCTGCAAGGTTCCAGCATGAGTTCAATATCTGGCATTTTTTTATAGTATAAGTCTTTGCACATGGCAAACAGTTCTTCCAGTATGTCGTCAAGGTTAATTTCCGCTTTTTTAAATTCTACCTGGTTAGATTGGATCATCGACATTTCAATTATGTCGTCAATCGTTTTTGTAAGCCTTCGTGCTGAATTGTCTATAATTTCCACGTAAGATTCAAATTGATCGGGTTCTGTCATCCCTGAGCATATAAGGCTGGAAAACCCTAATATGCCGTTTAATGGGGTGCGTATCTCGTGGCTTAAATTTGCAAGGAATATGCTTTTTAAACGGTTGCTTTCTTCTGCTTTTTCCTTGGCAACCCTAAGGTCTTCTATTATTTGTTTTTTTTCGGTAATGTCTTCCTTGACCGCAACATAATGTTCTATTTTGTTGTTACCGTCAAAAATTGGGGCAACAATCGAATTTTCCCAGTAAAGCGAACCGTCTTTTTTCCTGTTAAGGAATTCCCCGTGCCATGTTTTACCGGAACTGATGGTTTCCCATAGGTTTTTGTGAAATTTTTCACCAAGGAGGCCTGAGCTAAGGATATTTACTTTTTTCCCTATAACTTCATCGTTTGAGTAGCCCGTAACTTTGTTAAAGCCAGGGTTTACATATTCTATATTGCCTTCGGTATCGGAAATCATTATGGGGACAGGGGTCTGGTCAACAGTTTGTTGCATTAGGTTCAGCTTCGATTGGTTTTCTTTTATTTCGGTTATGTCTCGGCCAATGCCAACCAAGCCAATTATTTCATTTTCATTGTTTTTTAGAGGGAATTTTGAGGTTAATATTATACGGGGTTTGCCCTCTGTTGGCAGTTCTTCTTCTTTGTTGATAATTGCTTCCCCTTTCTTTAGGACTTTCCTGTCTGTCTCGGTGTAGTCGTCAGCATATTTTTTTGGGTAAATATCGTAGTTGTTTTTCCCTATAATTTTATCTGCATCCTCAACCCTGCAGTGCAAGGCATCACCTTTATTTGAGAGCAACCTCCTGGATTGGGTGTCTTTCATGTAAATGGCATCAGGGATATTGTCTATCAACGTGCGCAGAAGTTTGTTTGCCCTATATAGTTCTTCTTCTGTCTCTTTTTTTTCCGTAATGTCTTGTATTGTACCGGGCATTACTTCTTCTCCGTTGTTGTTCTCGGGGGGCTGGCAAATAACTTCTATCCACTTTTTTTTGTTGCTGCCCGGCAAACAAATTTGGTACTGGGCGGCAGATGTAGAATTGTTCTCGATAGAGTGCGCAATGGTGGCCATAAGCCTTTCAAAATTTTCTTTTCCGAAATATTTTTTATATTCGTCTATGACCTCAAGCGAAGGGTTCCTTTCCATTATTTCGGAAAACTGTTCGTGCCATTGCAGTTTACGGCTTTTTATTATGTATTTGCAATTTTCTATTTTTGCGGCTTTTTGCGCCCTTTTCAAGTCTGCCAGGCTTTGTTTTAGTGCGTTCTCTGCCCCAACCCTTATCGATATGTCGCGAAAGGTAACAGCTATATAATCTTTTTGGGGAGAAAAGGCAGATATTTCCAGGTGTTTTTTGAAATGTGGCACATAGCCCGAAAAATAAGCAGGTTTCCTGCTCGTTGCAACTTTTCCGTATAGTTCCATCCAGGATTGTTCAATTCCCGGCAGGGCTTCCCTTATACGCTTGTTAAGGAAATCTTTGCGTTTGCATCCCAGTATTTCTTCAAATTTGTCATTAATGTCGAGGAATAGATAGTCAACTGGTTTTCCTTTGCCGTCAGTGATTATTTTGCAGAAGGCCAAGCCGCTGTTCATGTTCATGAACAAAGATTTCAGGTTGTTCTCCCTTTCTATTATTGCTTCCTGCATCCTGTCGGTTTCTGTAATGTCGTGGACAACACCGAGTATCAAGCCTTTGTCTTTTCTGTATTCGGCATAGGCATGTATGTAGCGTATTTCCCCATCGGTTGGGCGTTTTATTTTGTATTTGATGTTATAGGGTTTCCCATGGTGCAACAGGCCTTCAAGTTCTTTGTCCAGTGCATCCCTAAAATTTTTAAGTGCATATTTTTGTACTTCTTTGACAGGGATCCGGGTGGATGGCAGCCCGTAGATTTTTACGGCACCTTTTGATGCAATTATTATTTCATCGCCGATGTTGAACTCCCATGAGCCAAAATCTGCTAATTGTTCGGCCCTTTCCAAACGTTTGTAGTTTATTTTCAGGTCTTTTTTAGTCCTGAACTCCCCTGTAACATCCTCAAGGGTTACCGCCAGATAATTATCGTCGATACTGGAGAAACTTGCATTGTAATATTCTTTTTTTGCACCTTCCCCTTTTTCTATTATGCAGTTAGATTTTCCTTTTTCGAACTGGTGGCATATGCAGGAAGCCAAATCATCGAATGGAGGGCCACTGTCGCTCGAATATTTATATCCCTTGTTTGTATTTTTTTTAGAGTCAGGATCGTTAGACTGCTCTACCTTTTTTGAACCGGTATTAATTACATAATACCTGCCAGGTAATGCTTCCAATATCCTATCTGCACTGATTTTATTTCTTGTCATTTAATGGCTGATGTAAGTAGTCCTAATAATAAAACCAAGTCAATATATTCCTCATATTCAATGTTTAGGGAGATCCCATTTATGGAATCCATAATTCAAAGGATGAAATTAACCTTTATTTATTTGTTTTCAAAGAGACTTCTGTGAATTATGCAAAGAAAAGGGGGTTGGTGACCGGGGCAGGGGGAATTTTGCCGATATTTTTTTATTTTTTCCTTATAATTGTCATCCCGTCGCGCATTGGCAGTATTACCTGTTCTGCCCTGTTGTCGGATTTTACAAGCTTGTTGAATTTTATGATCCCTTTGGTCTGCGCATCTTTTTTGTCTGGTTCGTTTAGTATTTTCCCGTTCCACAATGTATTGTCGGCAATTATATAACCGCCGGCCTTTACCTTGTCGAATACCGCATTGTAATAGTCTGCATATTCGCGCTTGTTTGCATCAATAAATACCAAGTCGAAGGAACTGTTTAAGGCAGGGATGATTTCAAGTGCAGGCCCAATCCGTTGTTCTATTTTTTTTTCGATCCCTGCTTTTATGAAATATTTTTTTGCCATCCCCTCAAGTTCGTCGTCAATTTCTATTGTGGTCAATTTGCCCCCCTTGCCCAAGCCTTTTGCCAGGCAAATAGCCGAATAGCCCGTAAAAGTCCCCAGTTCCAATATGTTTTCAGGCCGTATCATACAAGAAAGCATGGAAAGTACCTGCCCCTGTAAATGCCCCGAGATCATCCGTGCCCCCAGTACTTTAAGGTGGGTTTCCCTGTCGAGTTCTTTTAAAACTTCGTTTTCCGGCTCTATGTGCCCCAGTATGTATTTATCAAGTTCGTTAAACTCTTCCATAATTAATGATATACCAGCCTGCTTAAATCTTTCTCTACTAAAACCATGTTGGCAACTTCTAGTAAATCATCTGCGCTAATTGTTTCTATTTTTTTGAAAACGACCTGTAGGGGGTCAACTTTATTGTACAGCAGGTAACTCTTCCCAATGGACAACATCAAGTCTTCCCTGCTTTCGGTCGATATGGCAATTTGCCCTATAAGTTGTTTTTTTGCCTTGCTTAATTGTATTTCCCCCAGTTTTTTGTCGCGCAATAGTTTAAATTCTTTTAGCACCAAATGGTATGCTTTCTCGAAATTTTCTTTGTCGGTACCAAAGTACACGTTGAAAAGGCCTGTGTCGGAGTATGCGGTGTAGTTAGATTCTATGTTGTATGCCATGCCCCTCCTTTCCCTTAGTGCCAGGTTTAACCTTGAGTTCATTGATTGCCCGCCAAGTAGGTTGTTCAACAATACCATTACGTTCCGTTTTGGGTGGTCGTTGTCAAACGAAATATTCCCCATAACACAATGCGCCTGGAAAGTATCTTTCCCGACAAAACGTTCGCCCAGGGCATATGATCCAAAACGTTCCCTGCTTTTTTTGCGGTATTTTGCCTCGATGCCGCCAAAATATTTCTCGATAATTTTTATGAATTTTCCAAATTCTATATTCCCGACCGAGCTAATCACCATTTGGTCGGTGTGGAAATTATCCCCTATAAATTGCAGAATGGCTTTGCGGTCAAATTTCCCTATGTTTTTTGTTGTGCCTAAAATATTGCGTGCCAGGGGATGCCCATCGAAGACCAGTTCTTCGAATTCGTCAAAAATTAAATCGGAAGGGGAGTCTTTATATGAATTTATTTCTTCTGCGATTACCTCTTTTTCCCGTGCCAGTTCTTTTTCCGGGTAGGCGCTGTTGAATAATATATCGGCGAGCAATTCTGCCGCCCTCTCGTAAAATTCTGCAAGAAAAGTTGAATAAAGGGTTGTCTCCTCTTTGGTAGTGTAAGCGTTTAGCTCCCCGCCCACATCTTCAATTCGGCTTAAAACGTGAAAGGCCTTTCGTTTTTTTGTCCCTTTAAACACAGAGTGTTCGATGAAATGTGCCAGCCCGTGTTCGTTTGCTTTTTCGTCGCGCGAGCCGGTATTTATCAAAATCCCCAGATGCCCTACGGGCGAACCGGCGTACTGGTGTATTACACGGATGCCGTTTTTTAATGTATATGTCAGGAAATCATTGTTGCCCATAGATATAACGATCAGCTTACAAAAGTAAGAAAAGAACCGCTGAACCCCAATATAGGTTTCCTTTACACCTCAAAGTTTTTTACCCCCTGGAAATCAAGCGTTGCAAAATAATCGTCAATGGTTTCTGCACGGCGTATTTGTACCACGTCCCCGTTTTTGCGCAGCAGGAGTTCGGCAGAACGCAGTTTGCCGTTGTAGTTGAATCCCATTGAATGTCCGTGTGCCCCGGTATCGTGGATGGCTACAATATCGTCAGGTTCAAGTTCGGGCAACATCCGGTCGATTGCAAATTTGTCGTTGTTCTCGCACAGCGAACCGGTCACGTCATATTTATGGGTGTGTGGCTCTTCTTCCTTGCCCAAAACAGTAATATGGTGGTATGCCCCGTACAATGCCGGCCGCATCAGGTTAACCATACAGGCATCCATCCCGGCAAATTGTTTAAAGGTTTTTTTTATGTGGCGGACTTTTGTTACCAGGTATCCGTAAGGCCCGGTAATGGCCCGGCCCGACTCAAAAAACAGTTTTAACGGTGCCAGTCCGTTCCCAACAATCATTTCATCATACAATTTTTTTACGCCGGAGCTTACATGTTCCAAGTCTACGGCTTCCTCGCCCGGTTTGTAAGGGATGCCTATCCCTCCTCCCAGGTTGGCAAATTCAATTTTAACACCTGTTTGCCCTGCAATTTCAATAATCAGGTTGAAAAGTATTTCGGCAGTTTCAATAAAATAATCGGGAGCTAATTCGTTGGAAGCTACCATTGTATGTATGCCGAAATGTTTTATCCCTTTTTCTTTCAGGATTTTGCAGCCTTCAATAACCTGCTCGCGGGTAAAACCGTATTTTGCTTCTTCGGGATGCCCAATAATCAGGTTGCCTTTTTTTAGGCTTCCAGGGTTGTAACGCATGCATATGGTTTCCGGCAGGCCTGCGTGCCCCTCAAGAAAATCTATGTGGGAAATGTCGTCAAGGTTGATTATTGCCCCCAGCTCTTTGGCCAGTTGGAATTCGTAGGCAGGTGTATCGTTCGATGTGAGTATTATTTCTTCGCCGCTCATCCCGATCCGTTTGGCTAGTTCCAGTTCTGCAATAGAGCTACAGTCGATCCCAAACCCTTCTTCTCGCAAAATCTTCATCAGATAAGGGTTTGGGGTGGCTTTTATGGCAAAGTATTCTTTAAAACCTTCGTTCCACGAAAAAGCTTTCAGGAAAGAACGCGCATTTTCACGTATGGCTTCTTCATCATAAATATGAAATGGCGTTGGGAAGTTTTCAATAATTTGTTCTATTTGTTTTTTTGAGAACGGTAATCTTTTTTCTGCCATAATACTGTTGCAATTTTTTTGAAAGGGGTAAAATTACAATTTGTCCCCTAATTTTTGGATTTATTCTAAATAAAGCACGACAGGGGAGGGTAAAATTAACTTATGATGGGCTTTCTAAACCGGAAATGAGTTCATTGCTTAAATAACCGGATGCGATTTCGCTTACCTCGCCGGTCATTTTCAAGTTCCACATTTCATCGACTTCTATTTTCAAAATCCCCCCCGGCATTTTTATATCCAGCTTGCGCCCTGCCAAACCTTTTTTTACAACTACCGAAGCAACAGCACACGATGAACTCCCCGAGGCCAGTGTCCAGCCGGCACCGCGTTCCCATATTAGGATTTCAACTTCGGTTGGTGAAGTAATCTTGGCAAACTGTACGTTAATCCGGTTGGGGAACATGGGGTGGTTTTCGATTTGCGGGCCATATTGCCTGATTTCTTTCTCGTCAAGCTTATCTTTTAAAACCACGCAATGCGGATTCCCTACCGAGACACAATTGAGCAGGTAAGTTTTGTCCCCCAGCTTAAGTGTTTCGTCAACACACTCTTCTTTTTTGCAAATCACAGGTATTTCGGGAGAGTGAAAAATGGCTTTCCCCATATCAATTTTTATGGTGTTCGCCTTCCCGTTTTTTTCTTCTGTGATTTCAGCCTGTACAAGGCCTCCCGGTGTTTCGATGGTAAATATTTTGTTTCGCGGGAATTTGTGGTCGTATAAGTACTTGGCAAAGATGCGCAACCCGTTGCCGCTTTTTTCGGCTTCTGAACCATCGGGGTTTAAAATGCGCAAACCAAAATCTGCCTTATAACTAGGCACCTTCAGCAAGATGCCGTCGGAGCCTATCCCGTAATGGACATCACATATTTTCCGGATAGCTTTTTCAGTCAGCCCAAAGCTAATTTCATCCTGGTTTAAAACAATATAATCGTTTCCCAGGCCATGGGCTTTTACAAAAAAATTTTGCATGGCGTAATTGTTTTATTAAACAAAAGTATAAACTAATACCGATTATCAAATGAATAATTTTTTTTGCGATCTTTGCCTGCGAAAATTTGAAGTTATGTCGATAGAAGAAATACAACAGGAAATAATTGAAGAGTTCTCGATTTATGAAGACTGGATGGACAAATATTCTTATTTGATTGAACTGGGAAACGATTTAGGGCAGCTTGCACCCAAAGAAAAAAATGATAAGAACTTAATAAAAGGCTGCCAGTCGAGGGTTTGGCTGGTCGCAGAGAAAAAAGACGGTAAGGTATATTTCCGGGGGGAGAGCGATGCGGTTATCGTGAAAGGCTTGGTGGCCCTGTTGCTGAAGGTTGTTTCGGGAAGGACGCCCAAAGAACTGATAGGATCGGATCTTCACTTTATCGATGATTTGGGGCTGAAACAGCACCTTTCGCCAACACGCTCAAACGGATTGCTTGCCATGATAAAACAAATACGCCTGTATGCTGTTGTTTTTAATAATATTGAAGGTTAAATGAGGAGGGATTGAAATGGATAAAAGAATTGATTTGATCATAAATAAACTAAAAGAGGTTTTCGACCCGGAAATCCCTGTGAACATATACGACCTGGGGTTGATTTACAATGTTGATGTCGATGAAAACAATAACGTAGATATTGTTATGACGCTTACTGCCCCCGGCTGCCCGCTTGCCGATGTTTTAATTGCCGACGTAACAGCGGCCGCCCGTTCGGTTGGCGGTATTGAAAACGTTAACATAGATCTCACTTTTGACCCGCCATGGGACAAATCGATGATGAGCGAAGAAGCCCGGCTGGAACTTGGTTTTTTTTAATTTTTTAGCTTGCCAAGGTCAATAAAACCAATCGGCTATATACCAAATTAGGGGTTATTATCCTGCTTTTAAACATTGGATGCTCGATCTTGCCAGTTTTTCTTCAGCGTATTCTTTTGTGATTTGTAGGCTGTCTATTTTTTCTGATGGCGAATCGAACATGGCATCGTTCATTATGCTTTCGCAGATTGAGCGTAAGCCCCTGGCTCCGAGCTTGAATTCGATTGCTTTGTCAACAATAAACTGTAAAGCCTCTTCTTCAAATCCCAGTTTGATGTCATCGATCTGGAACAGCTTTTTATATTGTTTTATAACCGAATTTTTAGGTTCTGTAAGGATTTTCCTCAATGCTTCCTTGTCCAACGGATCGAGGTGTACCAAAACAGGTAAACGCCCTATTATTTCAGGTATTAACCCAAATGATTTAAGATCCTGTGGCGAGATATATTGCAACAGGTTTTCCCGTTCTATGCGTTGAGATTCTTTGGCAGCACTGTACCCGATAACTTTTGTGTTCATCCGGTTTGCTATCTTACGTTCAATGCCATCGAAAGCCCCGCCACAGATAAACAGGATATTTTTTGTGTCAACAGGTATCAATTTTTGTTCAGGGTGCTTGCGCCCTCCCTGCGGTGGTACGTTTACCGTTGAGCCTTCAAGGAGTTTTAACAGGCCCTGTTGCACCCCTTCGCCCGAAACATCGCGTGTAATAGAGGGGTTGTCGCTTTTACGTGCGATCTTGTCAATTTCGTCAACAAAAACAATCCCCCGTTCTGCAGCTTCAACATTATAGTCGGCAGCCTGCAAAAGCCGTGTCAGCAAACTTTCAATGTCCTCGCCAACATAGCCGGCTTCGGTAAGTACCGTTGCATCGACAATGGTAAACGGCACGTGCAGCATTTTTGCAATGGTACGTGCCAGAAGTGTTTTGCCCGTACCGGTTTCTCCTACCAGTATGATGTTTGATTTCTCAATCTCGGTTTCATCATCGTCAAAAGGCTGGGTCAACCTTTTGTAATGGTTATAAACAGAGACTGAAAGTATTTTTTTAGCCTGATCCTGCCCGATGACATATTGATCCAGGAATTCCTTGATTTCTTTTGGTTTCAGTAATTTGACCCCATCGAGGTCAAAAGAACCTTCTTTTTTAATTTCTTCCTGGATAATGGAATATGCCTGCTCGGCACAACGGTCGCAAATATGCCCGTCTATACCGGCAATCAAAAGGTTAACTTCACTCTTCTCCCGTCCGCAAAAGGAACACTTATCCTGTTTGTCTTTCCCTGCCATTTTTAATTATTTCGAAGTAAAATTTCGTCAATCATCCCGTATCCTACGGCTTCTTCCGATGTCATCCAGTAATCACGGTCGGCATCCTTATCGACTTGTTCGTATGATTTCCCCGAATGATCGGCTATAATGGTATATAATTCTTTTTTAATTTTAAGTATCTCACGTGCAGTAATTTCTATATCAGATGCCTGGCCCTGTGCGCCCCCCATGGGCTGGTGTATCATAACCCGTGAGTGTTTTAACGCCGAACGCTTGCCTTTAGTACCTGCGGTTAACAATACAGCCCCCATCGAAGCTGCCATTCCTGTACAAATGGTGGCAACGTCAGCCGAGATGTATTGCATAGTATCGTAAATGCCAAGCCCTGCATGTACTGCCCCACCGGGTGTGTTAAAATAAATTTGGATATCTTTTGAAGGGTCGGTGGATTCCAGGAACAACAACTGGGCCTGGATAATGTTCGCAACATTGTCGTCAATCGGTACTCCCAAGAAAATAATCCGGTCCATCATCAACCTTGAAAAAACATCCATAGATGCCACATTTAGCTGCCGTTCTTCTATAATGGTAGGCGAAATATAACTCCCGTATGCCGAGGAGTAACGCTCCATTGTTAAACTGCTTATGCCTTTATGTTTTATTGCGTATTTTTTAAATTCGTCGTGTTCTTTCATTGTACATATTAACTATAAAAAAATAACTTTGAAAACCGAGTATATCGGTTTGCAAAGTTACAAAAAAGTTTTTTGCCTGATATACAGCAACGTTTATTTCATCATCTCATTAAATTCTTCCTGCGAAACTTCTTTTTCCTGGATATTGACTTTTTCTTTTACAAACTCAACTACTTTATCTTCATAAAGCCTTTTGTAAAGCCGTTCGCTTTCTTCTGGTTTTTCAATTATTGTTTTTGCAAAAGAATCTAATTGTTCATCGGGCACATCGTAGATACCGTATTGGGCATATTGTGCCAGTGCCAGTTTTTTTGCAAAATCCTGTACTTCTTCAGGGGTGACTTTCAGCTCGTTTTCTTTAATAATAGAATCCTTGATAAGCTGCCATTGCAAGTCGTTAATAAAATATTCAAAATTTTTGTCTACTTGTTCCTCTGTAGCTTCTTTGTTTACTGCAAGCAACCAGCGTTTCAGGAAGGCCTCTGGGAGGGCTACATTTGTTTTTTCCAGAAGTGTGTTGCGGGTGTCTTGTGCGAATTTTTGGTCGGATGAATAAACCAGGTTGGCTGCAATTTCTTCTTTTATTTTGCTCCTAAAGCCTTCTATGGTTTTTATTTCGGTTTCTTCGCCATATACTTTTTTGAACAATTCCTCGTTGAGTTCTGCTTTTTCGAACTGAAGGATCTCGGTAATTATAAATTTGAAGTCACCTTCCAACCCTTCTGCCTCTTCGTTGCCTATATTTAACATGCGCCCTACTTCGCGGCGGTCTTCAAAAGCTTTTACGGGGTCGAAAACCAGGGTGTCGTCTTTTTTACTGCCAACAAAAGCATTTTTGATCTCTTCGTCTTTTACCATATCGACTGCTACCAATACCCCTTTGGGCTGTATGCCGTCTTCAAGTCCTTCCCCGTTTTTGTCTAACTGGACAAAATCGCCGCGAACCGAGCTGTTGTCTTTTGCCTCATCGACCGGGACATTCTTGCCCAGTTGTGAAGTTACCATGTCAACTTGCCGGTCGATCATTTCTTCCGAGACAGCGATTTTGTAATAGCCATATTCACTATTCTCATCGAGTGTGACTTTAATTTCCGGTGACAAGCCAATATCAAAGGCAAACTCGAAGTTTTCATCGGTTTCCCAGTTGATGCTTTTTTGCTGTTCTTCGTTTGGAAGGGGCTCTCCAAGGATATGTAGTTTTCCCTCAGTTATGTATTCCGATAAATTTTGCGATAATACTTTGTTGACTTCGTCAACAAGGATTGCTGTACCAAATCTTTTTTTGATAATCCCTGCCGGTACTTTTCCGGGCCTGAATCCGGGGATGGATGCTTTTTTGCGGTAATCCTTTAATGTGTCGTTAACGGCCTGTTCATAGTCGGCCTTTTCTATTGCAACTTTTATTACTGCATTTACATCATCGATATTTTCCCTGGTAATGTTCATGATAGATAAAAATTTAATTCAAATGCCAGTATGTAAATAACCGCCAACCCTTACCAACAAAGAAAGGCCAGCGGTTTTTCCCTGTGCGGACGAAGGGACTCGAACCCCCACGCCGTATGGCACTAGATCCTAAGTCTAGCGCGTCTACCAATTCCGCCACGTCCGCAATTTGCGGCGCAAATGTAGTTATTTTTTTTTAATCGGTGACAGGATATCGCATAAAAATGACCCAACGTAAATAATATTATCCCTGGAAAATTATCACAATGCCAGTTCCGCATAATTCTCACAGGCGAAACAGGCAGCTCCTACCGCACTTGCCAAATCGCCATATCCTGCCTTTACAATCTTAGCCTTGTTCCCGGCAGTCCTCCATTCATATTTGCCCATATATTCTTCCAGTGGGCCAAACAAATCGCTTCCGGCTTCCGTAATACCACCTCCGAGGATTATCATTTCAGGCGATAGTATATTTGTTAATGATGCCAATGCAATAGCCATTTTTTTAATTGAAGCCAACCAGACCTTAGAGGCAAATTTGTCCCCATTTCTGTGTGCTACAAGAAGTTTATCTGTAGACTGAAATTTCCCTTCGGACCTTTTTTCTATGGTGCAATTGCCAATAGCATCTTCCAAGCTTCCAGGGATTCCGGTTACATCGGGCCTGCCATCGCTGTCGATTACCATATGACCAAGGTGCCCTGCTTTGTTAAATGCCCCTTGGTAAGGTTTGCCATCAATTAATATGGCTCCCCCAACCCCAGTACCCAAGGTAAGCATAATTACATTTTTTTTACCTTGTGCTACACCAAAACGCGATTCTGCCAACATTGCAGAAATGGCATCATTTAATACAAATGTTTTTTTTCTGAGGAAATCGGTCCAAACAAAATTTTCGATCCCTTGCAACCTGCCGGGCATAAAGCCGATAGCTGAGTTTTCCCCATTGGGTATGCCAGGAGCAGAAATACCGATTAATTGATTGGCATCTGGCACATTACGATATATTTCTTTTACTGATACGGCCACATTGTTTTTCCAGGCAGCATCGTCTCCATCATTTGTCGGTTGGTAATATTGGTGCAGTATTTTCCCTTTTTTGTCGATTGCGATGGCCTTGATCCTTGTGCCACCTAAATCTATCCCTACTACTTTATCTGGCATTTTTAATAATTTTTCAAGATTATATATTCCATATTTGCCCGTACTCACGCTATGGTATAAAACCATAGCGATGATTACTGGGCCTCCCGCGTTATTTTTCCCCGTTAAATTCTTTTACTGCATTTACGAGTGCGACAATATTTTTTACCGGCACATTTGCCTGTATATTGTGAACGGTATTGAAAACATAGCCTCCGTCTTTGGCAAAGATCTCGCAGAGGCGGAGCACTTCTTCCCTTATTTTTTCAGGAGGATAGTTTGGTAGTGCATGCTGGGTGTCAATTCCACCTCCCCAGAAAACAAGGTCTTTGCCATATGTTTTTTTCAGATGGACTGGATCCATCCCGGCAGCATTTATCTGGACCGGGTTGATAATATCGAAACCAGCTTCTATAAATTTTGGCATGAAAGATCCAACAGCGCCACATGAGTGTTTAAACGTTTTCCAGTTTGTATTTTTGTGGATCCAATTATTTATCCTTTGATAATAAGGCATCCACAAATCATCGAATTGTTCGGGGGAGCAGAACGTAGAATCCTGCGTCCCAAAATCGGTCCCGCAAATAAATACCGCATCAATATTATCTTTAATAACTTTGTGCAGGCGGCTCAGATTTTCAACCGCTATTTCAGATTGTTTGTCAAAAACTGCCTTGACATAGCCTGGCCTCATGATAATACTCATATACCATTCTGCAACATCCCTGATCCCTTTGGGCTTTTTTAACTTCGCCCCGGGAATATGTGCGATATCTCCCAGTGCTGTGCCACCCAGGCCGGCAACCACGGCCTTACCTGTACTCCGAGCTTTTTCAGTGGTTTCTTTCCAGTAAATTAGATCAGCATCAGAAACAAGGCCATATTCTTCGAGGTTATCCTCCAGGTTAAGGTCTTCTTCTTTAAATGGTTGTTGGCGTATTATGGCATCAAAAAAATAGCTGGATTTTGGCATTTTGGCCGAAGGCCCGGCATTTAAATCCCCGGCAGGATAAATTAATGTATCGCCATTTTCATTTATGGTTGTGTTAAACCCCATGGGGACCAATACTGTTTGTCCCCATGGGGTTTTATATTCTTTGAATGGGGCATGGTTATAAAAACCGAAAGAACTGTTTTTCCCTTTAGCGCCAATTACATCGGAGCCTAAAATTTCGAGTAATTCTTCATCTACCTCACCTAACATCTGGGACGGATCTGTTACTTTTACAGGCTTTTGTTCCAGTCCAAAGTATTTCCTGAGGTTTTCTATACTTAAAACATGTATGCCCGTGGTAGGTGTTGCGCCAAAGTCAACCATCATTTTATCGGGCTGTTGGTGATTTACCGTTAGATCAAAACGTTCTTTTGAATTCATCATTTATAAATTTTTTCATTAAATGGCCGCTAAGTCCCAACCCTTCCTATAGTTATGCTTTATGTATCCCTCTACTGTTTTTTTAGCATTTAAATTAATCTGTTTTGGCTTAAATGAAGGATGTCCATCTTTAACAGTGTATTCCCCGGCTGTTGTTACAGGGAGCTCATCGGAATCGGTAATATTTTTAAAACGCATATTTTCACCATCCCATTGTAACGTACGGTTAAGGGCTTGCAAACGTACAGCTAAAACACCCATTAATACCATTTCGTTAAAAGGTCCTGAGTAATCGAAATTTGAAGTAGTGGGCACCCTGGTCTCAGGCGGTTCTTTGCATGCCCTGATCCAGTCCTGGGCATGTGGTACATCATCAATCCCGCCCACTTTATAGCCCGGCACCCTTCGTAGTGTTTCCGGGACATCAGGCACCCTTCCTGACAATAACCTTGGGTTAATGCCCCCCAGATCGCACATTAACTTATCTTTAGTCCCGACAAATAAACAAGCTCCCATGTTGTCGTTCATTAACGGTTCATTATCAGCGAGTTCAGCAGGACGTGAAGGCATAATGCCACCATCGTACCAATGTACCTTGATTTCGGGCATTTTTATTTTGCCAGTAGATTTTCTTGCAGGGAAGGTAAATTCTACTTTTTCAGCCTGTGGCGCACCATCAAAGTTAATTGCAGTTGACGACCCTTCAACCTTTGTTGGATACCCAAGTCCCAATGCCGAATAAACCGGGTCGAGAATATGGCACGCCATGTCGCCCAAAGCGCCTGTCCCAAAATCCCACCACCCCCGCCAATCCCAAGGGTGATATGCCCTATGATAAGGTCGCATTGACGCTGGGCCAATGAACAAGTCCCAGTTTAGGGTATCCGGGACTTTCATTTCTTCTGCCGGGCGCGACAAGCCCTGGGGCCAAAGCGGCCTGTTTGTCCATGCATGTGCTTCTGTTACCTCTCCTATTTCGCCATTAGCTATCCATTCTTTTATAGTGCGGGCTTCCGGTGACGAATTTCCTTGGTTACCCATCTGTGTGGCAATTTTATGTTTTCTTGCCAGCTTTGTTAATAACCTCGATTCGTATATTGAATGCGTAAGGGGTTTCTGGCAAAAAACATGTTTGCCACGTACAATGGCTTCTGCTGCAATGATGGCATGTGTGTGATCAGGGGTTGCAACCATAACAGCATCAATACTTTTTCCCATTTCATTAAACATCTTCCGATAATCCCAGTAGCGTTTGGCCCTGGGATATTTTTCAAATGTGTTCTTTGCATAATCCCAGTCCACATCGCACAAAGCAACAATATTTTCAGTTGCCATCGTAGCGATATTAGTTGCACCCTTTCCCCCAATGCCTATACCGGCAATGTTCAGTTTGTCGCTAGGGGCTTTGTGCCCAAGTCCGGCTATTGCAATACTGGGGACAATAGTAATTCCCGCAGTTGTGGCAGCAGCAGTTTTTATGAAATCCCGCCTTGATTTATCAGTTGTGCCCATTGGTTTATATTTTTAGTTATAATTCTTTAATTTTGATGTTCCTGTAAGAAACATTGGTCCCATGGTTTTGTAAGGAAATGTGGCCTTCGTCAAATTTGCCATAATCGGGGAACTGGCTCCATTTACCGCTATTGCGGAGCTTTTTCCATTCATCGGAATATTTTTCGTAGGTAACCACTACTTCACCGTTCAGGAGCTGTGTAACATGGTTTCCGTCAACCACCAGCACAGCATGGTTCCATTCACCAAGTGTTTTGTACGGTTCAACTTTTGGGGGGTACATGGCATAGTTTGCCCCGCAAATCTGCCAATCTTCAAGAGGATCAGGCCAATTTTCATGGTCAATTACCTGAAATTCAGGGCCAGTTTCATAGGGGAACTTGTACTTTTTATCTTCTTTAACCTGAAAAATGATACCGCTGTTGGCACCTTTGGTAAGTTTAAACTCAACACTGAAGGCGAAGTTTTTATATATCTTGTCTGTAATAATATCCAGGCTTTCCCCACCACCTGTTGTGGTCATTACAAACGCGCCGTCTTCGATTTTCCAGCAATCAGGAAACCCAGACATATTGAAGCCTCGCCAGCCTTCTGCCGTAGAGCCATCAAAAAGCAATTGCCAACCTTTCTTTTTCTCTTTTTTAGTTAAAGTATTTGGCCCAGCATTAAGATCAAGCCCGTTTAAAATTTGCTTTGTATCATGCGCATCTTGTGCTAAAGAATTATGGAACGGCACAATTCCAAAGAACAGTACCATAACTGCAATTTTTTTTGCCGATTTATTCATGTTCACGTTCATGGTTATAGTTTTAAATGTTTAAAAACAAATTAACTTAAGGCAAGAATCAAATTCAATCATTTTCATGCTATATTTATCTGCTATTTTGAATTAATGGATACACATACCCGGGAAATACAGCCTTAATAACATATGAAATTTTTTTTATGAAGACATTAACCCAAAAATTACCGCTTGTAAAAGATAGTTCTTTTATCGCCCAAACTTATGAGACCCCTTACTTTGAGACCCCTTTCCACCATCATATAGAATATGAATTAATGGTTATTAAGAAAGGACATGGGACCGCTTTTGTTGGCGACCACATTGGAAGTTACCAGGAAGGGGATGTGTATCTGCATGGGAGCAATCTTGCACACTGGTTTCGGAAAAAAGAAGAAAAAATGACCGGGGCATCAATGGTTGTCCAGTTCAGGGAAGATTTTTTGGGGAAGGATTTTTTTTATGTGCCGGAAATGAAAAATATAAGGAGGGTACTGGATGAGTCATCAAGAAGTATATGTTGCAAAGGAGGCCTGAGGAAGAGCATAGGGGGACAATTAATTAAAATGGAGTTTTTAAGTGGTTACGAAAAAGTAATCTGCCTATTAAATATGCTATACGAGATAAGTTTGTCTGATGAGTTCGAGTTTGTTTCTGGAATTGCTGTTAAACATTCAGAAAAAGACCAAATGTTGATTAACCAGGTATTCGAGTTTAGCATAAATAATTTCAAGCGAAAAATTACGCTTGAAGAGGTTGCTGGCATAACAAATAAGAGTGTTTCTGCTTTCAGCCACTATTTTAAGAAAGTAACAAAAATTAGTTATATCAATTTTTTAACCCAGATACGCATATCTCATGCATGCGGATTAATAAGGACCACAGATTTGTCAATTACAGAAATTTGCTTTGAAAGCGGGTTTAATAACTGGGCGAATTTTAGCAAACATTTTAAACAATATTGTAAAATGCCCCCTTCAAGATACCGTGCCAACTTAAATTTGAAATAATAAAAATTTGAGTTCGATTAAAAATATCAACCTCAGGTTAAAAGTAATAATTGTAGAAAGGTTAATCTTTAATAATCAATTAAGTCCCGATGTTGCTCATGCCCCCTCACTTATTTTGTCCCACTTTCATGAAGCTTGGAAAATAATACGTGGATTATCCTTGTCAACGCACCCTTTCTAGAATTGCATTGTTTCACTTATAATTTCAGCAAGCGCCGACACCCATTTATTTTCGGTATTTAACCCGGCTACCAATTGCAATTTTTTTCCTCCGTTTTTTATAAACATTTCGCGATAATCCTGCTCTATTTCAACAATTGTTTCCAGGCAATCGGTAACAAACGAAGGAGCCATTACCAATATTTCCTTTTTCCCTTCTTTTAGCTTTTGCAAAAGCATTTCATCTGAAAAAGGGGCAAGCCAATTTTTAGACAACCGCGACTGGAAACTAACCGAATAACGATTTTCGGCAATACCCAGCTCGTTTGCAATAAGCCTTGCGGTTTGGAAACAGGCCTCTCTGTACGAATATTTTTTATCTCCCCGCCAATCCCAGGGCTGACTTTTTTGATCTTGTCGAATTGGTATCCCATGGAACGAAAACAGCAGGTAATCAAAATGTTCGGGCTTGTATTTTTTCACCTGCCAGGCAAACGTTTTTATAAACTCCCGGTGTTGATAAAACTGCCCTACCTCAAAAACCGAAGCCTTAATGCCCTGTTTTTTTATCTCCCTCTTAGCTGCAACAAGTGCCGTTTCGGTTGTAGCCAGCGCATGTTGTGGGAAAAGGGGCATCAACACCAATTTTTCAAATCCCTTGTTTTTTATTTCAGCAAGTGCCGTTTTATACCCTGGTTCTCCGTAACGCATTGCCACAAATACCTTGTAACCACTGCCCATTTTTAATTGCAGTTTTTCTTTCAATTCCCCCGAAAGGTAAATCAAAGGAGATCCTTTTTCGGTCCAAAGCCTTTTGTAAAGGGTTGCCGATTTTTTTATCCTGAAAGGGACAATTATCCCATTCACCAAAATTTTACGGAATAGCCAAGGGAGATCAATAACCCGTTTATCATTTAAAAACAGGGTTAAAAAACGCCTTACTTCACGGCACGAAGGCGCATCTGGGCTGCCTACGTTCATCAGTAATATTGCCGTTTTGTTTCTGTCCATTTTTATGTAATTACCCCGGTTGCCAATAACCTATTTTTCGCTTCACGGTTCGCCCCTGGCACGGCTTAGTGTCCGGTCAAAAATTGCGCATTCAGGTTATCAGCAATATCCCGTCCTTGTTTTATGCGGTCGGCCATGCCTATGCCATCGCGAATATTTCCGGCAAGTATTAACCCTGGATTTTGGTTTTCCAGTTCATAAATAGTTTCCAGTTTTTTTGCCGACTCAAAACTGTATTGAGGGATAGCATGGCGATAACGAAAAATCTCGACAAAATCGGGACTAAATTTTTCCAATTTCAACATCGCTTTCAGTTCTTTTTCAACCCGATCTATAATTTCATTATCGGGCAAATCAACAAGGTGCGGTTTCCTCATCCCCCCCAAAAAAACCGAAAACATGGCTCCGTTTTTTGGAGCACGGTTTTTCAAAAACGACGACATAAACAATACGCCAAGTACCCCACGCTTTTCTTCCGAGGGTACCAGTCCTCCAAACGCGCGTACAGGGATGCCTTTCCATTGTTTAAAACCCACCGCAACATGTACAACCCGAGCATATTGCATATTGTTTATTTCTTGAATTTTAGGAGCAGGCAAAAACGGAAATAGTTCGGATAAAGCATAAGCTCCTACGGTTGAAATTACCTGCGAAAAAATCGGTTTTTCCCCAACTTTACCAAAAGTTCCATTTTCTGTTTTTTGCATGGAAAGCGCGTTGCAATTCAAGCTAATATTTTCTTCACCAATATTTTTAACCAGTGCTTTTATTAAATTCTCAAGCCCCCCTTCTGCCGAAAAAACGTCTTTGGTTGCTTTTTTTTCAAAATCAGATTTTGGCTCTTTTGCTTTTTTAAATCCTCCTTTTATAAAGCTGCCATATTTTTGTTCGAGTGCCCATAATTTGGGAATAGCATATTGAGTTACCAGTTTTTCAGGATCGCCGGCATAAACCCCCGAAATAAAGGGATCGACAGCGTTGCGCAAAAAAGTTTTGCCCATCCGTCGGCGTACCAAAGCGGCAATGGTTTCTTCCGGTTCGGTGCCTCTTTTTCGAAAGGGTTCGACCAGTAAGCGTAGCTTATCGGCAAATGAAAACAACGGAGTAACAACGCCCCCCACAACCCCCGATGGAATAATATGCCATTTATTTTTCATCCATATCCAACGCGCTTTGGCATTCTTGTCGGCAATTTCGAGCGTACAATCGTTACGTAAACTCTCGAACAATTCGGCTGCTTCGGGTCTCGACAACGAGCCGGTATTTGGCCCCGACTCAAAAATAAACCCATCTTTGCGGTAGGTCTTTATCACCCCTCCCGGGCGATCTCCTTTTTCAAAAACATGTACATTAAACCCATACTTTTTTAAGTAAAAGGCTGTGGTTAACCCGGTTAACCCGGCTCCAATAACGGCAATATTTATTTCTTCTTTCCGCATTTTATAACGCTTTCGAAAATTTCTGTACAGTACCCTTCAACCCCGGATCGAAACTAGCAGCTATATTCCGCACAAAAAAACGCCCGGTATTGCTTACCGTAATTTCGTTTGAATTGTAGTTCAATAGCTTATCGGCAACAAATCCGTCTAGATTTCGCTCCTCAAACCCGACTGCATTTTTCACCTCCTCCTCCGAAACTTGATATTTCTGAGCTGCTCCGGTCCATGAAAGATAGTAATTACACATAATCTCGTTTATCACATGCCTAATTATTTTTTCCCGCCGACTGAGTACGTAGCCTTTTTCTATACAAAAACGCCCTTGTTCAATTTGAGAAACATAATTACTGGTACTTTTTGCATTTTGGGCATAGGCATTGTCTAACTGGCTAATTCCGGTAGCACCAAAGGCATACACCTGCCCGGTTGTTTTACGGGTACAATACCCTTGGAAATTACGATGAAGTTGCCGGGTTTTAAGCGCAATATCCAACTCATCGCCTTCTTTTGCATAATGATCGAGCCCAATGGATTTATATCCGTTCTCCGTTATTATTTTGTATGCTGCCCCAAACATGGCCAACTTTTCTTTAGCACTGGGAAGCCCACTCGATTCCAATATTTTCTGTGCTTTTTTTATCCATGGCACATGGGCATACGAAAACGTTACCAGCCGATCGGGGGCAACCTGCACCGCCCGTTCAATTGTTTTGGCAAACGTTTTAACATTCTGAAAAGGCAAGCCATAAATAAAATCGAGGTTTACCCCTATATCTCCGTGACTGCGAATTTCCTGCACCAATTCTTCTATGGGAACAACTGAAGGATCGCGGTTTACACTATTTAGCACCTTGAGATTAAAATCCTGAATACCAAGGCTCAGCCTATTAAATCCATTTTTCACCAAAGCTCTTATATAGGCTGTACCAAGCATGGCAGGATGGCACTCCATGGCAATTTCGGGCTGCCCTATAAACGAAAAATTAGAATGAATGACACCCATAACCTCCTCCATCATTTCAACCGGAAGCGAATTAGGAGTTCCGCCTCCCCAATGCACCTGTGCTATTTTTCGGTCTGGACTGAGGTATTTCTTCACCATCAATATTTCTTTCTTCAGGGCATTTACATATTGCCGCATTTTGTTTTTATCGCGGGTTAAATGGGTGTTGCAACCACAGTAATAACAAATTTTGGGGCAAAACGGAATATGAATATAAATAGAAATATTTTGTGTTGCCCCGTTGTTCGAAAGCTGCAGGCATTCCATATAATCTTCCGATGAAAATCCTTCTGTAAAAAAATTTGCCGGCGGATAACTGGTGTACCGCGGCACCGGGGTGTTGTATTTGTCTATTAATTTCTGTGGTATCTGCATGCTCTTAAAAATTAAACCGTTGTGGTATGGTTTTTCAATCAAATGCACTTATTTTCCTTTTCTGCACAATCAAGCCCTTTATCATAAAAATCCTTCCTGAAAATAAAAGGCAATAATACCAGAATTAAAATACCCAGGGCAACTTCGACGGCAAACAGCCCACGATAGGTAATTGCTCCGGCCACCTTTCCGCTCATTATGGCAATAACCAGGCTACTAAGATGGGTAATTACTATCTGGATTGTAAAGTCGGTACCTTCGCGGCCTTTACGGACAACGCCCATACCCATGGTATAAACAAATACCGATGACATGGCATAAGCACCCCAAAGCAGGGCAACCCCAATATAAACCAAAACAATAGGATGGTTGGTGAAAGTTAACCCGAAAAAATAACCCGCCACCAAAACATTTATAACCGGGAAAAGCCATATTGATTTGACAATCCCTTTTTTACGGATAAAAAAACCGGCGGGGAGGGTCATAATTGTTCCACAAGCGGTACCAAAAACCCCTGATATAATCCCAATTTTTTTAATATCGTAACCCAAATCAACAAAATACGGTTTAATCATGGTCAATATCCCGATAATGCCCGAATAAAAAAGGAAAAGCAACAAAATATGGCCTCCTATTTTTTTCTGCCGAAAAAAATGCACAAATTCAAGCGGCGACACATTTTTTAAGGGGTGTCCCGGGTCGTTGCTTCTTTGAGCCTTGTAGAGCGAAACCGGAATTAATGCAAACAACACAAATAGTCCTAAACAGCGCAAAAGCCATAACCACCCCCAATAATGATACACGATAAGCAAAACACCACTGCCCATCATTGTACCGATAAAAGTACCCGCCGACTGCATACTGTTGCCCAGACTGCGTTCTTTATCTTTTAATATAAGAATAGCAAAAGCATCGGTGGCAATATCTTGTGTTGCCGAAGCAGTAAATGCAATTATCATAAAAACAACAATCGTGGTAAAATCGGTTTGCAGGTTTAAATAACCAATGCTCATAATAACCAGTGCATAAAAAATTTCAGAAAAAATAATCCAGCATCGGTATTGCCGTTTATTTTTACTGGTTCGGTCGACCACTGGAGCCCAAAACATTTTTAAAATCCACGGCAATTTTATTAGTTGAATGTATCCTATCGATTCGAGCGAATAATTCTCCATACGCATAATCACAGGGATTACGGTTGAAAAGAAACTCATTGGTATCGACTGTGCCAGGTAAAGGCTAAGAAGCGTCCCGTATTTATTTAATTCCTGTTTATTCATTTTTGCCACTGCTAAAATGCAAAGGGGCAAAGCATTTCCCTTTGCACCCTTGCTGTTTGTTATTTCGTTAGAACGTTACTTTTAAATTGACCCCCATTGTAGCGGGCCTCCCCAACTGAACATAAGCGTTATTGAGCGAAGAAACAACAAAATAGTACGAATTATAAGACGTATCCAAAATATTTTTGCCCCAAATATCGAACTGAAATCTGCCAGAATAAAAACTCAATTTAGCATCGAACAAACCGTAGTAATCTTGCGAAACAGAATTTTCGAGATCCCAATAGTGCTTGCCTACCCCCCGGTAACTTAGGTTAGCCACCATTTTATCAATAAAACAATGTTTAAACCCAACCGTTTTTGTTAACCCTACATTTACCGTAGAACGGGGAACATAAGGGATTGTGTTGCCGTTATAGCTTGTTTCTTCGTCAACGACATAATCGTTGAATTTGGCTTGGGTATAACCATAACCCAATGTTGCTTCGAAATTTTTAAAAGGGCGGGCTTTCACAAACAATTCAACACCTTTACTAACCGACTCCCCTGCATTGGTTTTCATATTTCCGCGCCCGGTTGGTACCGGCACATCAATTTGCTGATCTTGCCAGTCGATATAAAATAATGCTGCATCGAAATATAAACGGTGATTCAACATTGCCGATTTAAAACCCAATTCGTAGTTCCAGCTTTGCTCGGCATCGTAAGAACGGTATTCGGAAATATCGATGGAAGAATTGGTGTTAAACCCTCCAGACTTATACCCTTTCGAAACCGTTGCATAAGTGGTAAGCGAACGGTTAATTTTATATTTCAGTGCTAATTTGGGCAAAATTTCAGTAAATGTTTCATCGTAGTCTTCGTCTATTGTGGTACTCATTGGGGCTTCGCCCGCAGCCATAGCAAAAGTATAACCCAGTTTATCTTTTTCAACATCAAGCCTTATCCCGGCGGTTAACGAAAGGTTTTCGACAAGAAAATCATTAAACGTTGACTGATGAAAAAGAGCAAACCCCGAAATATCGAATTTACTCCGGATGTCTTGTTTTATACTTGAGGTATATAAATCACCAACGGTTTTTTGATCCATGTCTTGATAAAAACCATATGCACCAAACAGCCAATTGTATTTTTTCCCTGCCACCGATTTAAAAACCAATTCTTGCGACACCATATTTTGTTTGTCCCCGATCTCGAAAAAATAATAATGTCCGGCAGTGAAATCCTGATCGACCGACATTAGCCCATCGTAATACTGATAACTTGACGTAGAAATCAGTTCGAACTTATTGTTGCGGTATTTTAAAACCAAACCATCCGAAAACAAATCGCGCCCGTATGAACTTTCCTGATCATAACTGATATCTTGTGCCTGGTTGGTGGCATTATCGTAAACCGCATAGGGGAAGCCATATTGTTCGCTTTTTTCGTAGCTGGCAATATTTTCGAGGGTAACCTTATCGGAAATTTTCCATACGAAACGTCCTCTGCCACTGGTCGAATACTGGTCGTCGGCAGCACTCCCATCATAGTGGTTTGTAAAATACCCATCGTGGTCCATGTAGTTACCGCTTAACGAAAACCCAACTTTGTCGCTTATTTTGTTATAATGGTTAACGTTTATATTATGATAACCGTGGTTTCCTGCCGATGCCGTTATATTAGTCTCGTCGTAATAAAGTGGTGACTTACTGAATACATTAATAATGCCGCCCATTGTATTCCGCCCGTAAAGCGTACCCTGTGGCCCCCTTAAAACTTCTACCCGTTCGATATCGAAAAAATCGAAGCCAAAGGTTGTTTTCTCAAAAAAAGGCACATTATCGACATACAAACCAACCGACGGGGTACCCAACCTCGAACCAATCCCTCGGATAAAAACCGATGATTGCAATTTCGAACCATAGTCGAGCATAAAAAAGTTTGGTACGGTTGCCGAAATGTCGTTTAGGTTATGAATTTCGTTATTTTCCAATGTTCGCGCCGAGAGTAACGAAATCGACGTTGGAACTTCTCTTATATGTGGGATTTCTTTAGGCGATTTTACGGTTACTTCATCTATAACAATGTCGGGGACTTTAGTGGTATCGGTTATAATACGTGTATTTTGTGCCTGTATATTGCCGATAAATAAAGCACATAGTACTAAAAATGCTGCTATTCTTTTCATCTGTAATTTTTTAACAACAAGAAAAAAGGCGAAATCTTCAATCTTTATTTTCTTCTTGTTGTACTGCTTTAAATAATTTAAAAGGGTTGTTTTGATGCCCTGGTGAATTTATTAAAAAGCCGTATTTTCTCCACAAAAGGAAATTGTACGATTTTAAACGGGCATTCTTAAAAATAAAAATTAAACAGTAGCCGGAGGAGGCCTGCTAAACAGATGATTGCCAAATGGCTTTTGAGGACATAAATTAATATCGCAGCCCGGAAAGCCTTGCCTTTCCCTGGCATTTAATTGCAAAACTATTTTCGGAGAAATGGTTTCGGCAACCTGATAATGGTAACAATTAGAAATAGGGGCATGGCCATTGCCAAAACTCCCCAGGTGGTGTTCGGCCGTAACCGTTTTTTCTGCGACCCGGACTCCATTTGCACCGTTATTTTCAGCACCAAAAAGGAGGAAAAAAGCATAAAACGCAATCATTGCAACATAGGGGATATGCGTTGTAAATATGCCTACTGAAAACATTTGCCGTTGCTTCTTCGTTAAAATGTTGCACAAAGATAAAAATATAATCGGGGCGGCGGCAATCCCCGATTAATGAAAATATTATATTTTTAATGTTAGGGAGCAGATATCCTGTCACCTGTTTTTTTTTAATGTACGGGCATATCGTAATTAAATACTGTTTTTAACAATGGGGCTTTAGTATATATGGCATATAAAGCATTGCAAAACAAGCCTATATAAAGTGCCAAGGTCAGGAGGTTTATGGTAAAATAAGTATTTCTGTTTCGGGATCCCATGCATAAACATCAGGTATATAGTGGGTAAGGCTGAGTGTCAACTCTTTCCCGTTGGCAGTACCGGAACCTATTATATAAACCTCTCCGTATTCATCATCGTAATACCAGGCAGCCTGCCCGGCAACGGTAACATTTTCACCACTAACAACAATAACTATATCGTAACCTTCTTGGTAAAGGCCTTGGGCTTTATAGGCCGTAATATTATTGCCAAAATCTGCTTTTAATATCTCAACAGCCCTTTCTTCTCCATCAAAATTAGATATAAGATTTCCTGTGCCGGCAGCAATGTATTCTATGTCAAAGAAAGCCACATAGGTCGTGTTATTGTAAAGCTCCGAGACATTATCGCCTGTTAAAGTTAAATTGAATGTATAGGTTTTTGCCGGATTTATTAGTTCGGGAGCCACTACCGGAACAACCTTGGCATATGCAACACCTTCGCCGTCTGCAAATGTCACAGTATTGCTTTCCAGTGCGAAAACGCCTTCTATGTCATCGTTCATTTCAAGTGAAACATTTGCAGTGGACTGGTCAGATAAAACTGAACGTACAATTTGCACCAGTACAGAATAATTATTGTCTGATGACAGGATATTTTCTGGGACAATAGATGTGCTGAATGCCACATATGAGTTTTCAGGGACATATAGTGCCCCAATGTTTTCCTGGTCGCACGAAAGAAATGCGGTTGCCAGGATAAATATTGTTGGGAATATATTCTTCATGACATATAATTTTTAATTTAATTATCGGCCCATGGATTTTGGTCAGTGGTTTCATCCATGCTACTATTGCCGTCAAATTCAGATTGAGGAATTGACATTACAAAATCGGGATATTCAGGATCCAGCGTATTTTTGGACAGCAACTTATCGGCATGGTTGCTTCCTTCAAAATTTCTGCTAAAGCCTGTTTTCAAGCGTTTAATGTCCATTATCCTTCCAACTTCGCCCCAAAGTTCAATCCTTCGTTGTAAAATAATTTCATCGAGAAGGGTAACCGTGCCTCCCGCAGGGGTTGTTGGCCCGTTGTTGCCGGTTGTGGTTAATGTATTTGCGTTTGAAAGGGCGGAAATATCGTAATTAGCATCGCGCCCTGCCATTAATCCTTCCAAGGCAGAACGTGCCTGCTGATATTTGCCCTGCATGCACATTGCCTCGGTTTTTATAAGCATCATTTCTTCGTGCCGCATGTATATCAGGTCGCCCAGAGCGTTTGTTGGATCTGAAAATTGGAATTTTAACTGGTTGTAACTCAAATTAGGGCCGATTTCTTCGTCAACTTCAAGGGGGGCTACCCACCAGTTATTTTTCCGCACATCGGTATCTGGCATTTGGTCGTACAGCCATGTGCTTATACATTTCCTTGATGTCTCGGCATAGAATTCGGTACTGGCGTCCATATGTCCTAAAAACGAGTCGTTGCCGCCTGCATGTTCGGCAATAATCTCGGCTCCCCATAGAACTGTTTTTGCGTTTGCATCGTTAAAGGCAAAGCCATCAGCCAAGTCACTCATGGTAAGCATTGAGGTGCCTCCGCCCATGGCTGTTTCTGCAGCAGACTCTGCTGTGGCCCAATCGTTTTTTTCCAGTGCGATAATGGCTTTTATGCCATTAGCCGAATAGTAATCTATGTGTGAGATATGTGAACGTACTGCTGCCACGTTTGGATTTAATAATTGAATTGCCTGATCTATGTCTGCGTCAATCCTGGCATAAACATCGGCAACAGTTCCCCTGGGCTTTCCTTCCGAAGAGTTTGTGGTTGGCTCTGTGTAAATAGGGACTCCCGGTGAACTCTCGTGCCCTATGTAGGTTTGCTGGTAAAAACGGATGAGGTTGAAATAAGCGTATGCGCGCAAAGCATAAGCCTGCCCTATCAGGCTGTTGATTTCGGTTTCTGCACCGGCCATCCCTTCCTGTGCGGCAATAATGGCATTTGCATTTGAAATCATGGTATAGTAGAAAAGCCATACCGAATATGGGCGGCCACTTTTATTAGTATAGTCAGACTTTACGTTGTACCTGTAATCGTACCAGAACCAACCGTCTCCGCCTTCATGCTGGATCATGTCTTCTCCCATTAGGTCGTAGGTCAATATAAAAGCCAAGGTGCCGAATTCTTCTGTAGCCCAATCTTCCGACCATTCTTCTGTTACATACATTGCCCGGTAAATCCCGTTAAGCGCAACATTTGCTTTTTCCACATCAGCAAATAAAACATCGCCCGAAGTGCTGTCTGTTGGGTTTGTGTCCAACTCGTTGAGGCAGGAAGGACTTGCCACAGACAAAATCATTAGTATAAGTAGTTTGTATATTTTCATGATGTGATGGTTTTAGAATTTTAATTCGATCCCGATAAGGTTTGTCCTTGCAGGAGTGTATGAATAGTTGGTAGAGCCCGAAAAATTGTGTTGCGGGTTCATTCCATCTAAATGGGAGAACATGGCAACATTATCTATTGACACATAAGCCCGTAAACTTTCTATGCCGATGGTTTGGAGTATATTTTTGGGCAAAGTATATCCTAATGTTATATTTTTAATAGCAAAATAAGAGGCATCAATAATTTGGCTGTCGGTAAACGGACGGGAGAAACCTGTTCCGTTCTGTATCCTTGGGATGTCGGTAACATCGCCGGGGTTCCTCCATGCCCTTTTTATATTTGCGGCATAGTTTGTCCCTATATAGGTTGGGTTTAACAAGTCGATGTAAACACCGTCCCTTATTTTGCCGCCCACAGAAAAGGTGGACATAGCCGACAGATCAAAGTTTCTATAAATAATGAAGCTGCTCCCAAAAGCCCCGTAGAAATCTGGTATCCTGCTGCCCGATATTTTTTTGCATTGTGTTGCTTTTTGATAATTGGAGGATATGTATGGTTCGCCGGGGTTTCCGCTTCCGTCATTGTCGTATACCCAATAAAGTTGTGCCCCGGTTGTAATGTCAACGCCTGCCGACTGGGCTAGGTAATAGGAATTAATTTCTTTCCCTTTTTGTTGGATCAGGCTTCCGTCCACAATCTGATCTTTTTCACCATCGAGTTCTACCACTTCATTTTTAAGTGTTGTGAGGTTCATGTTTACGCTCCAATTGAAATTGGTTGAGCTTATTACACTTATCTTGGAGTTGAACTCAATGCCGGAATTCAGCATCTCGCCAACATTTGCCCAATAGCTGTCGAAGCCCAGAGAAGTTGCCAACGGTTTTTCCATAAGCATGTCAACTGTCCGGCGCTGGTAATATTCGAGCCCAAAATCAACGTGTTCCCAGAGGATAGCCTCGATTCCCACATTGAAATTGTTATTTTCTTCCCATTTTATGGAAGTGTTTTCCAAAGAAGAAAGCAAGGCTCCGTTAAGGTTGGCATTTGCCCAGTCGAGATTATAAAGCGATTGCCATCCGTAATAAGTCCCAATATTATCGTTTCCCTGTTTTCCGTAACTGGCTTTTAGTTTCAGGTTGCCCACAAAGGTAAGTTGCTGCATAAAGTTTTCTTCACTAATCCTCCACGACCCGCCTACTGACCAGAACCTGCCCCAGCGGTAATCTTTATTAAAACGCGAAGAACCATCGGTCCTGAAACTTGCAGAAAGGTAATACCTGTCGGCATAATCGTAAGTAAAGTTGCTTAAGAAGGATTCGATCGTGTAGTTGTCTTCGAACGATGTTAGTTTTGAATTGGTTGAACCTGGTGCCAGTTGTTTGATCCCCGAATAAGGGAACCCGGTTTTTGCACCTTCCAGTTCATTGATTACCAATTTATAAAATTCATGCCCGGCCAGTAAATCAATACTATGTTTCCCAAAGTCATCACTATATCTTAACAGTTCATTAATTGTATATGAAAAATTACGGTTATTCTTCAACCCGAGGTATCCTTCTACCGTGGCTGCATCTCCAAATTCGGGGTTTTGGTATGTGGTTTCGTTGGTATTTACATAATCGAACCCGACATTGGCCGAAAAAGATAAGCCTTTGAAAGTTTCTGAAATGCCATTTCCCAGAAGGTTTAAATGAAATCTCCCCGATAAATTATCGACTGAACTTATACTTTCGTCTTCATAAAGAGTAGCTATAGGGTTATAATTAGGATTTGCGCCTGCCGGCCTTGTTTTTCCGTAGTCGAATTGTTTTTCCCCTGTTTCCGAAAGAACGGGGTCCCCCTCAGTATCCTGGATATAAACAGGATAAATGGGTGCCATATATTGTGCAGAGTACCAAACATTTAAACTGTAAGCAGTATTTTCACGATCCAAAAAGTTTGTTTCAGTTTTTGAGAAGTTGACATTCCCGCCGTAAGCAAGCCATTCGGTGGGTTCGAGCTCTGCACCAATCCTGCCCGAGATACGTTCAAAATCAGTTGTTTTCAACAAACCGTCTTCTTTCAGGTAGGCGATTGAAGAAAAAACCTTTGTACTTTCTGATCCTCCGTTAATAAATAACTGATATTCCCGGCGGGCAGCGCTCTTATTGGTAATTTCCCCTAGCCAGTCTGATTCGTATAAAAGGTTTGCGTCCGGATTTACCTTCCCTGTTTCAGGATCGATTAGTTCAGAAATCGCCATGTCGTACGGATTATATTGTTCGTTTGCCCCAAAAATCCCTGAGCTTCCTTTCATGGCCTCAATGGCCTGTGCCCCGGCAAAATCGGGATGTACGCCCCCAGTATAAATCAGTTCGTTCTTATATCCATGGAAAGATGCTTCGATAAAGTCGGCTGTGCACAACGTTTCATAAGGCTTAATTGCCCTTCCGGAGAGCCCGTATGAAGCTTTTAATCCCACTGATAATTTTCCTGCCTGCCCTTTTTTTGTTGTAATTACTACAACACCGTTTGCTCCCCTGGAGCCATAAAGTGCTCCTGCCGATGCATCTTTCAGGATTGTCATTGATTCAATGTCACCTGGGCTTATGGAATTTAAATTTCCATCAAAAGGTACTCCGTCTACCACATAAAGGGGATTGTTGCTTGAGTTAAGGGAGCCAAAGCCCCGGATGATAATTTCTGCTCCTTCGCCCGGCTGCCCCGACCCAGAGGTGGTCTGAAGCCCGGAGACCTGTCCTTCCAGTACTTTCGAAACATCAGAAACAGGCCTTTTTTCCAGTACGCCATTGTCAACAACCTCTGCCGAGCCGGTAAACGATTCTTTTTTGGCAGTACCATAGGCAACAACCATAACTTCTTCCATATCAATAACATTGCTTTGTAAACTTACATTGTATTGCTTCTGGTTAGTAATTGGGAACTCCACCGCTTTCATTCCCACAAACGAAATAACAAGCGTTTCTCCTTCTGGGACATTTAAGGTGAATACTCCATCGGTGTTGGTAACCGTACCAATTGTGGAGCCCCTTACAACAACCGATGCTCCCGGTATCGGGATGCCATCGGTGGCAGATATAACCCTCCCGGTAATTTGCTTTGTTTGGGCGTGCAATGCATATATCCCTAGGGCCAAAGACATTACGATAAAGAATAATTTTTTCATAAGAATTTTTTTATGTTAATAATAGGTTTGGTCCATATGTCCTTTTTGATAAATAAAATGCCCCCGTCGGGGAAACGGGGGCTTAAATACCTGAATTCATCCAGATATCCACACCTTTTACTAAAGCAAAATTGGGTGTGCCTGTTAAAGATATTTTTATTCCCCGAACCCCCTTTTCTTGTTTATGATACCTTTTCGAAAAGTTACCTTATCCCCAAACTTAGAAAAAGATGGGATGCTAGGTTCAAAATATCAATAAATGGCAATAACTTAGGGGTAAACGGAGAATAAAACTATATAAGCGGATTGGTGGGCGAAGATGTGCAAGTTATACGTAAAAACCGGTTGTTTACTGATTTTCAAATAACGAGAAATTTATTTTTCGTTCAGGTATTTTAAACTTATTTGTTAGATCCGCTACCGTCGCAAACACCTGAAGCAGAAGCATTAGGATTTTTGTTCCCGTTGTTGTTGCCCTGTGAAGCGTTGTTGTTGCCGTTGCCATTTGTACCGTTATTGTTCCCTTTCGTGCTGCTACTTGACAATATTGCCTCATACTCATCAGCGGTAATTATTTGTGGCTCATAAACTTCTCCCATTTGCGAAAGCATGTTCGAAAAAGACCTTATATGCGATTCCGAACCGTCCAAGAGGTTTGAATATACACGTATTACATCTTCATTTTGGGAATTTTCTAAAAGCTCCTGCAAGTCGTTAATGTCAAATTCTTCAATAAAAGCCCCTGTTTTCAATGCAGCCACCAAACTTTCTGAGCCTGCGTTTATCAACGAGTCGTAGAGTGCCTGAAAAGTTTCGGCATTGAAAACGCCTGTTTCAGAAGATGCCGGATCTTCCAGCCCGTAGCCTTCTATAAGGTTTAGTACCGCACTTGTATGCCTGCTTTCGCTTTGCGAAATGTTGTTGAAAATATTGTAGCCGTACATTTCATAAAAGTATAGATATACATCTTGAGCAAGTTTTTCTTCTTCCCTCATCTCTATCAACCCTGCAATTTCCGCATCTGTCAGTTCGCCTGAAAATGTGCAACTGTCGACCTGTGCGAGAGCAATGCTCGCACTTTTTTCAGTAATATCCAATGCCAAAGCATCATCGTCGGCATCAATAGTTTCTGAACAAGAAACAGCTATAATTGACCCGATTGCCAAAATGGCGTTTAAAAATAATTTCCTGGTTTTCATGTCGTAAGTTTTTAAATTGTTGTTTTATTAATTGAAACGTTGGCAACGTTGGTTGTTTCCCCTCCCGTTCCTGCCACGTGAATAATTTTTACCGGCTTTGTTGCCCCTGCTTTGTGCCCCGGCACAACAGTTAGGTTGGTTCCTGTATTTTTTGCCCTGCGACAAGAGCTGGTCGTATTCCTTTTGTTGATCTTTGTTCAAAAGATTCCTAACTCCTTCCCTATGTGAGGCAACATTTTCAAGCATTTCGTCCCTAACTTGGTTTTTCTCGTCCCAGTTTGCGGTCGAACGTCTTTTTTGGCGCAACACGCTCATTTCTTCCTGGTGTTTTGTTTCGAGCGCGGTTATTTTTTCGGCTTGTTTGTCGCTCAAGCCCGACAGGTAATTTACACAAGTAACGTTCCTGTTATTTTGGGCAAAAGCCCTGTTCCCTCTTCCGTAACCTTGTGCCGAAATGGTCATTGTTCCTAGTGCAAGGGCAATAAAAAGCCCTGCAAATTTTTGTAACTTGCTAATTTTCATGATTTTAAAATTTAATTGTTGTTTTACTTCCTGTTTGCCCCGTACCTGTTCCTATGGTGTCCGGGCGACTTTCTTCCTTCTTTTTGTTTTAATACTGATAAGAATATTTCATTTAGTTTCCCGCTTTGTTGCTTGTCGCACTCTTTTTTCATCGACAAGTAGTAGCCAATGGTCTCTTTTTTCAGTTTTGAGTGAATTTTCCCTATACTGCTTGCAATTGAATCGAGTTTTGCCTGCGATGGGTTTTCTTTCCCCATTTCCTCTACCATTTGTATCCTTAATGTTTCCAGGTCGTGATTTATTTGACCGGCGTTTCGGTTATAATCCCTGTTTAGCTGCCTGAATGTTTCCATTTGCCCCGGGCGCAAGTTCAATTGTTCTTTGAAAAAACGAGTACGCCTTTGTTCCTGTTCCCCAACAGTTGATTTGTTTGCCTGTTCTTCCATTTTCCGGTCTTGCCGTTTGTGGTAAATGAATGAAAACCCCATGGAAATATTTGTTGCCAGCAAAATGGCAATTGCCCAAATCAGAACTTTGTATTTATCCGGTTTTTTCATTTTTATTCCATTAAAAATTGTTCGATGCTTTCCGATTCCATTTCGTCCAGATATGGAAAAATATTTTCGCTTGAATAGTTTGCCGAAACTGTATTAAAGTTGCCCGGCATTCCTATCTTAAACCCTGCATAAATCCCGGCAATCAGCAAAATGGTAAAAAATGCAGGTTGTAGCACCTTTGCCTTAACCGTTTCCCAAATTGGTTTTTGGGCTTGTCGCGATTGTGCTTCCAAGCGGGCTTTCACCCTCGTATAAAAAAATGGGTTTGTTTCGGTTATCCTTTCATTTTCTATTGTCCCCAATGTTTTTTTCATGTCGTCGGCAAAAGCTGCACATTCCTTGCAACCAACCAGATGGTTTTCTATCTGTTTCATTTCTTCCTGCGGCAGTTCGCCTTCAATGAAAAAAATCAATTTTTTATGTATTGCCTTGCATTTCATTTTTTTGTTCGTTATTGGTATGACACTATTTTTTGTAATTGCTTGCGCTCATATACATTTTTTTTTGTAACAAGCATATAATTTTTTTTGCAGGTTCTTTTTTGCCCTGTGCAACAGCGACTCAATTGACGGGATCGAAAGATCCATTATTTCAGAGATCTCTTTATACGGCAGATCTTCGTACTTATTCAATGTAAAAGCTATTTTTTGTTTTTCGGGCAAAGAGCCTATCGCCCTGTGGAGAATATCCGCACGCTGTTCGTTTTCAATGTCATGGGAGGCATCGTTATCTCCCGAAACAAGGTCTTCAGGGTTTATTTTTTTTGATTTCTCCGTGTCCGCAAGCGACTGGGTTTTCTTTCGCTTTTTGTTGTCGCGCATGAAATTTAGCGATCTGTTCACCGCAATACGGTACAGCCAAGTGGAAATTTTTGAGCCTCCCCTGAAATTTTGCACCGAACGGAAAACCTCCACAAAAACGTCTTGGGCAACATCTTCTGCATCATCAATGTCGTGAAGCATGCCATAGCATGTGTTTATTACCAGGTGGCGGTATTTATCAACAAGTTCTTTAAATGCCTGTTCGTTGCCTTGTTGCAATTTTTTTATTATTTCGGCTTCTGTCATTTTTAAATTGAAAAGATGATCAGATAAAACACGGCTGCAAAAACAACCGATGCCCAAACAAGTTCCCGCATTCTATTTATCCCCTTGCTTGTCCTATTTTTAAAATATGAACAAAATGTTTTCCAGTTAACGGCAAGCAGATGGGAAAGGCAAAATATTATAAAAGCAAAAGAAAAATAAGTATGGAAGGTCTTCCATTCACCTTTGGCAAGCCATAAAAACTCCCAATTTCCCATACATGAATGCCTCCCTGTTGGAGAAATGTATAAAACTATACCGGATATTACGGCTGCGATAAACGTATATGTAAGCCCGAAACACAGAAAAGCCCTCCAACTAAATTTTTTTTCTATTTGTGCCATTTTTTTATCCTTAATATTTAAGAAGTTGACAATTAGCATTTTGCGAAATTTCAACATCTGATCTCTAAAAATCTAACGACTGTTTTTTTATAAGACACGGAAAAACGGAAAAACCTGCACTATTTCCTAAATCATATCTAACAATAAATTATTATTTTTTGCTTTCAGTACCAATAATCACTTATCCTAACACCTGAAACCACGTAAATTGGCGATTGAGGTGTTTCATCAGATCTTGTTCATTTTCTTATATTTCATTGATTATCACCCACACAGGGATCCAACAAGTTATTCTGTCTCAATAAGCCATAAAATAGCCGATACACAAGGATGCCTATCCCAGATTCCGTCTGTTAATATTTTGATAATGTTTTTTAAATAATAATAAAAGTATGAAAATAAAAGGATACCTTGGCTACCCGAAACCAACCATTTTTTATGACATTTCTATATGGACGTATCTGATAACAATTTGTTTGTTGTTGGGATTGGGGCATCGGCAGGGGGGCTTGACGCTATCCAACAACTTTTCGACCACATGCCAACAGACACGGGCATGTCTTTTGTAATAATCCAGCATTTATCGCCCGATTTTAAGAGCTTGATGCCGGAATTGCTTGCCAAGCACACAAAAATGAAAATTTTTACGGCAGAGGATCAGCAAACCATAAAACCCAATTGTATTTATTTAAACCAACGGGACAAAAACCTAAAGGTAAAAGGTTACAAATTTGTTTTATCTGACAAGGGCCCCAAAAACAACCTAAACCTGCCTATCGACATATTTTTCCGTTCGCTTGGGGAAGAACACAAAAGCTGTTCGGTGGGGATAATCTTGTCTGGCACTGGTTCCGACGGCACAAAGGGGATCAGGACAATTAAAGAAACCGGTGGGACAATTATTGTACAAGAACCAAGTTCGGCACAGTTTGACGGGATGCCAAATTCGGCAATCTCCACAAATTTTGTCGACCATATACAAAAACCGGGGGAAATTGCAGCAATTCTTTTGAACCTGGCAAAACACCACATCCAGTTAAACATAAACACTGTAAAAAAAACTGACGGCAAGCCTAACGAAGTGGTCTTCTTGCAAATACTTGAAGAAATACGTAAGGGGAACGGCATAGATTTTAGAAAATATAAGGAAAACACCCTTTTACGGAGACTGGAAAAGCGCATGAGCGTCAACAATATAGACAGCTTGCACAATTACTATACATTCTTGCAGAGCAGCGTTAGGGAAAAAGAAGATCTGGCACAAGATTTTTTGATAGGGGTGACCAGTTTCTTCCGGGACATAGAAGCTTTTAACGTACTTAGGAATTCCATTGTACCCCAAATTTGCAAGAACAAAAACGATACGGAGACAATAAGGATATGGGTGGCAGGATGTTCGACCGGGGAAGAAGCATATTCAATAGCAATGCTTTTTGACGAATACATAAGGTTGAACAGGTTAAACTTTGATTTTAAGATATTTGCGACCGATGTTGACACACACGCGCTCTACATTGCGGGTAACGGGAATTACAGCCCCGGCATCAACCACGAAATTTTCAACAATTTCATGGAAGATTATTTTGTGAAGGCAGGCGACAGCGTGCAGGCAAAAAAGAGGATCAGGGAAAGGATAGTGTTTTCAAGCCACAACCTATTGAGCGACCCGCCCTTCATAAAGATGGACTTTGTTTCGTGCAGGAACTTGCTGATTTACCTTGACAACAAAAGCCAGCAGAAAGTCTTGTCCGATTTCCAACATGCACTTAACATGTTCGGGTTCCTTTTTTTGGGCAACAGCGAGTCGCTCGGCGAGGTGGGGAAATCGTTCAGGGTAATCGATTCAAAATGGAAAATCTTCCAAAACATTTCAGAAAGCAAGCAGCCGTATATGCCCCAAATAAATGAAACCACAGTTGGCACACTTACCATAAAAAACCCTGCAATGCCGCTTGCAAAACAAGAATACAGGTATAAAGAAAACCCAAGCACTGTTTTTTACAAATACCTTAGCGACAAATACAGCCCATCGTGCATATTTGTCAACGATGACTTTAACATCTTTTTTATTAAAGGCGATGCAGGCAAGAGGTTGGTACACCAGGAAGGCATTTTCCAGAACAACCTCCTGGAAGTTGTCCCCCCAAACATTTCGGACATAATTAAAAACGGGATACGGGCATTAAAAACTGAGGGGAAAAATACTATTGTAAAGGGCGTGCCGATTGGACCGGAAGATAACCAAAAATCTGTTGACATAAGCTTTTACAAACCCGATGCCCCAAATTTGGACGATGCATATATAATACAGTTCAGCGAAGACGAACCTTTGGGGGAAGACAAACTGCTGGAATTGAAAAACCTCCCGGCAGACGAAATTTCAAAGCAAAAAATAAAGGGGCTGGAAGAGGAACTCAAAGAAGTTAAAGCCCGCTTACGAAACGCTATTGAGGAGCTGGAGATAAACAACGAAGAGTTGCAGTCGTCGAACGAAGAACTAATGACCTCGAACGAGGAATTGCAAAGCACAAACGAAGAGTTGCAGTCGGTCAACGAAGAACTCCATGCCGTAAATTCCGAGTTGCAGGAGAAAAACAAAGAACTCCAAGAGCTTAACAACGACATGATAAACCTCCTCAACAGCACGCAAATAGGCACGCTGTTCCTCGACATGGAACTTAAAATAAGGAAGTTTACGCCCGAGCTGCAAAAACATTTTGATTTGGAGGAAAACGACATAGGGAGGACAATCTCCAGTTTCGCTTCCAATTTTAACGAAAATGTAAGGAAAACAATTATTGAAAATTCGAAAAAAACACTTGCCAACCTAATCAACCATGAAGAAAAAATAGTTGACAGCGAAGGCAATTTCTATCTTCTCAGGATAAGCCCCTTTGTTACCGCCGACAAAAAAATAGATGGCGTGGTAATTACCTTTGTAGGCATTAACCTGCTGGAACAAACAAGGGAAAAACTCCAAATCTCGCAGAGAAAATACAAGCAGTTGTTTAAACATATAAATATTGGCTTGCTTCACGGGAAAATAATAACAGACCAAGAAGGCAATCCTGTTGACTATGAATATTTAGATGTAAACCCTACATATGAGGAGCAAACAGGATTAAAAAAAGAAGACATAATAGGGACCAGGGCTACTAAAACTGAACCTAAAATGAAATCGGACACCGTTGATTGGCTAAAATTATATGGTCATACTGCAAAAACAGGGGAACGACAGACCGTTGAAGTATATAGCGATTTGCAAGAAACCCAGTTTATACTTAATGTGTTCAGCCCCGGGGATAATGAATTCGCAGCGGCATATACCGATATAACTTATTTGAAAGAAATTGAAAAAGAACTCCTTATAAGGGAACAAGAACTCATAAAGGTACAGAAAGCCACACAAACGGGCAGTTGGTACCTCGATTTCGACACAGAAAGGACCACATGGTCGGGCCAGCTTTTTAAAATGTACGGGCTGGACGTTGACGATCCTATATTGCCTTACACCGAACAGTACAGGCTATACACTGGCGAGAGCTGGGACGTTTTGTCATCGGCCATTGAAAATATCAAAAAAACCCACGAACCGTACGAACACGAATTGCAGACCGTCAAAAAAGACGGTACCAACGGATGGGTATGGGTACGCGGAGAGGTAATCTTAGACGAAGGCAACGAAGCCATAGGGATTTGGGGCGCGACCCAGGACATAACAAAGTATAAAACAATTGAAAGGGATTTGGTAGATGCGCGCAAAAAGGCAGATTCCGCCAATATCCACAAAAATTATTTCCTGGCAAACATGAGCCACGAAATACGTACCCCCATGAACAGCGTTTTGGGCTTTTCCGATTTGCTGAAAGACGATGAGGTTACACGCGAAGAAAGGGATCGCTACATCGAAATTATCGACTCTAACGCCCACCAGCTATTAAAGCTGATTGACGACATAATTGATGTGGCAAGCATTGAATCCAATCAATTAAAAATTTCGATGGGCGAATGCAAGGTGGCGCAGATGCTGTCGAACCTTAAGGAAATACATACCAAAAACAACAAGCTCAAGCCCGAAGTACGGTTTGTGTTAAATTACCCGGAGGAATATAAAAATTTGTCGATAAAGACAGATTGTGGCAGGTTGCAACAGGTCATTTCCAACCTGCTGAACAATGCTTTGAAATTTTCAGACAAAGGCTCAATAAATTTCGGGTTCAACATTGAGGATGAAGGCATTGCGTTTTATGTGAAAGACCAAGGCATTGGGATACCACAAGAAAAAATTGATGAAATTTTTACCCGTTTCAACCAGTTAAACTATGGGAAAGAAGCTGTTTTCGGCGGCACAGGCCTGGGCCTTGCAATAAGCAAGGGCATAACAGAGCTTTTGGGCGGTAGCATTGTTGTTGATTCAGTAGTTGGGCAGGGATCTGAATTTAAGGTAGCCTTCCCTTCTGTCAGTTATTCGCAAAACAAGCCCGTTGAAACGAAGGCACAGCCCAAAACAGATTATAACAATTCGTTCAAGGGCAAAAAAATACTTATAGCAGAAGACGAACCGCTTGTCCAAATATACTTTAAGGCAACACTAAAGGCCTTTGATTTGGACATTGTTTTTGCAAATGATGGGGAAGAAGCCGTTAACTTGTACAACAACGACATAGATATTGTTTTAATGGACATACGCATGCCCAAAATGAACGGCTATGAGGCAATAGAGAAAATTCTTGAAACCAACCCGGCGGCTAAAATAATTGTACACACTGCGTATGCCATGGTCGAAGAGAAAGAGAAATGCATAAAGGCAGGTTGTGTCGGCTACATCAACAAGCCTATTTCGCGCAACGTTTTGCTGGAGGAATTAAAAAAACACCTGTCGTAGGCAGGTGTTGATTTTATGATTTTCAGGTACTCAAAGGCAATGTTTTTAATATCCCGGACAGGAAATTGTTCAGGTTAAAATCAGACAATCCGTACCCCATCCTAACTACTACCAATTTTTTCGATGGGATTATGTAAACCCTTTGCCCCAGAAAACCATCGGCAAAAAATACATCGCCAGGTACATCTACCAAAGCGTTTTCCGGATTTGACTCTTTTAGCCAGAAGGTGCTGGCATAAGCCCCGTCTGAAGCCGCTGCAGGGGTTTTCATAAAATCAACCCAACCTTTTGAAAGGATTGTATCTCCTGCAAAAACACCGTTGTTGAGGAACAACAGCCCAAAACGTGCCCAGTCGCGTGTGGAACCATAACAATACGAAGAAGCCACGAACAAACCATCGGCATCGGTTTCCAACTTTGTATGGAGCATCCCGGCAGGGTACAATAACCTGGTGTACATGTGCTTGTGGTAATTTTTATCGTTGCTTATCCTTTCCCTTATAATCCCCGAAAGCAGGTTGGCATCGCCTGAAGAATAATTCCAGTGCGTTCCCGGTGGATACCCCTGTTTGTTGTCGGTGACAGATGCAAGCATATCCTCCTTTTCCATCAACATTACCGTGGCATCCGAAACGGTGAAGTAATTTTCGTACCAATCGAGCCCCGAAGACATCTGGACAATATCTTTAACGGTAATATCTTTCCTTCCGTCACCCTGCCACTCCTCAAACCCGGCAGGCCCTTCCAGGCTTAGCTTACCTTCATCATACAGGATACCGGCCATTGCGCCTGTAATGGTTTTGGTCATTGACCAACCGTGGAACATTGTAGTATTTGTGTAGCCATCAAGATATTTTTCAGCAACAATCTGATTGTCGTACACCACCACTATCCCCAATGTTTTTTTTGAAGGTTTACTGCCAGGCATGTCAAAACAGCTGTCGATAAGTGTGTGCAGTTTTTTGTAATCTATCCCTTCAGGTAGCTTTTCTGAAAGGACATCTCCTTTTGGCCACGGAATAGTGTCTTGCGAGAATCCAGGTTTTGGAAGAGTAAACCCAGATCGTTTCAGTTTATCATCCGGAGTACCCAGGACAAGGACAGCCCCCAGGCCCTCGCGGTAAACGGCTTTTCGCTCCGCAAGCCCGAAAACAGTTGATGTCACTGACTGTTCTTCGTAGTCGATCGTTGATTTTGCAAGCTTAATGGGGAAAAAGGAAAGATCTTCTGCCTCGACCCTTTCGGGGGTCTTGTCTGCCAGGAACACGCTTGAACACATCCCTTTGGCCGCAAAAGCAGTTATAATTGGAAGCCGTGGCCAGGCAAACCAGGTTGCCACAATCAGCAATAAAATAATAATAAACAGGATTATCTTTTTTGCGCGGTTCTTTTTCATAGAGTAAAACTACTCAATGCTTTGGTTAAAAACAAACAATATTTTGATATGTTGGCATGGCAAATCCATTCCTATGGGAAAACCGGTGAGGGTGTAATACAGCGGGCTACATTGCCCATTAAAATCTAGAAGCTGCCCAAGGGATCAAAAAAACCGGACCACCAACCAGGCAGTTCGGCTTTTTTATAATATATTGTTTATTTTTATTCGCCACGGACAGCTGCTACCCCAGGAAGGGTTTTCCCTTCGAGGTATTCGAGCAATGCGCCCCCGGCAGTTGATATATAAGATACACCTGGGGCAATCCCAAATTTATTTACACAGGCAACCGAGTCGCCCCCGCCGACCAATGAGAAAGCACCTTTTTTAGTTGCCTCGACAATGGCATCGCCAACAGCTTTAGAGCCACCGGCAAAGGTATCAAATTCGAAAACGCCAACCGGGCCGTTCCAAAGGATGGTGCCTGAACTCTCAATTACTTCTTTAATCTTTTTGATGCTCTCTGGCCCGGCATCCAATCCCTGCCACCCTTCGGGTATTGCATTTGCAGGGACAACCTGGGTATTTGCACCGTTGCTAAAATCATCGGCAGCAACTACATCGGTTGCAATAACCAAGTTTACCCCTTTTTCTTTTGCCAGTTTCTCAATGTTTTTTGCAGTTTCCAGAAAATCTTCTTCGCAAATTGAGTCCCCTACATTGCCACCATTTGCTTTTACAAAAGTGTAAGTCATGCCTCCACCCAAAATCAGGTTGTCGACTTTGCTCAATAAATTTTCGATGATGGTGATTTTTGACGAAACTTTTGCCCCGCCCATGATTGCAGTTAACGGACGTTTCGGGCTTTTAACCACTTTGTCTAAGCTTTCAACCTCGCTTTCAATCAGGTAGCCAAACATTTTGTCGTTCGGGAAAAACTTAGCAATAACAGCAGTTGAAGCATGCGCACGGTGAGCTGTACCAAAAGCATCGTTTACCCAGCAGTCGCCGTTTTCGGCCAATTTTGCTGCAAACCCCTCATCGCCGGCAGTTTCTTCTTTGTAGAAACGCAAGTTTTCAAGGATTAAAACCTCCCCGGGCTGTACATCACCTGCCATCTTTTTTACCTCTTCGCCAATACAATCAGGTGCAATTTTCACAGTTGCACCGCCAAGCAGTTCCGACAGGTGGCCGACCAGCGGTTTCAGTGAGAACTTCTCTTCCGGTCCGTCTTTTGGACGCCCAAGGTGTGACATAATTATTGGCGAACCTCCTCCTTCAATCACTTTTTTGATAGTAGGGAGAGCTGCCCGCATGCGGGTGTCATCGGTAATTTCAAAGTTTTCGTTAAGGGGCACGTTGAAATCAACACGGATAAGTGCCTTCTTGCCTTTAAAATCGTAGCTGCTAATTGTTTGCATTTTATTATATTTTTGAGTTTTCGAAAATTATCCAAAGATAAAAATTAATCTAATGCCATGAAAACAGCCAGTTAGGGCCTGTTATAAATTAATGTTGGGGTAAAATTGGGTTTGTCTGCTTGTTTCTGGCTATTTGCTTGGTTTTATGGCAGAAAGCTTTTGGCTTTTATTAATTTCCTGTTTCTCATCCAAAATATTGTTTTGCACGTTACCAGCCGCCCCAACAACTAATTTCCCCAAATATTGGTGGTTATTTGTTATCCGGTTCTTGATATTTGGTTATTTTTACCTCATGTTTTTCAAAGATGTAACCGGACAAGGAGAAATAAAGAAGAGGCTTATCCGCTCGGTAAAAGAAGAAAGGATCAGCCACGCACAACTTTTCGCAGGACCCGAAGGGACCGGGAAACTGGCACTGGCACTGGCTTATGCCCAATATATTTCGTGCCATAACCGGACAGGAACCGATTCATGCGGGAACTGTCCATCGTGCCATAAATACAAAAAACTTGCCCACCCCGATTTGCACCTTGTTTTTCCGGTATTCAACTCGCCAAAATTCAAAAATCCGGTAAGCGACGACTTTATAAAAGAATGGCGCGAAATGGTACTGAAAAACCCATATTTCAATTTAAGCCAGTGGCTTAATTTTATTGATGCCGGAAATGCCCAGGGTTTGATATACGAACGCGAAAGCGACTCCATTTACCGGAAGTTAAATTTAAAATCCTTTGAATCTGAGTTCAAAGTGATGCTCATATGGCTTCCTGAAAAAATGCATGTCAGTTGCTCAAACAAACTGCTTAAACTGATTGAAGAGCCGCCAACCAAAACCCTTTTCCTTTTGGTCTCGGAAAACGAAGAAGCTATCATCCCCACCATCCGTTCGCGGGCACAACTCATAAAGGTCCCGTTTATAGACAACGATTCGATGAAAGAAGCCCTGTTGGAAAAGGCAGGAGCAGATCCGGGAACAATACCGGATGCTGTCCACCTGGCCAACGGCAGCTACATAAAAGCCCTGGAATACCTAAACCCCGGCGACGACAACCGGTTTTATTTTCAAAAATTCCAGGAAATGATGCGTTTCGCATATTCCAGGAAAGTCATGGAACTGATCCGCTGGGCAGATGAAATGGCAATGATTGGCCGCGACAAACAAAAGTCGTTTTTTGATACTGCCCTCAGGCTGCTCCGCGAATATTTTGTTTTAAACATGAAAAAAATGGACATCGTTTATCTAAACCGCGAAGAGCAGGAATGGGGCAAACGTTTTGCCCCGTTCATCAACGAAAGGAACATCGTCCCTATTTCAAAAGAATTTGAACTGGGGATAAAACATATTGCCATGAACGGCAACCCGCGTATAATTTTTCTCGATACCGCACTAAGGATGGTGAGGCTGATAAAGAGATAAAAAAATGAAACCGACTCTGGATATTTAGTTAATAAACAACCAGTAAAACAGCAGCGACAACAGCCCCCCGTCTACAAGTGCTGTTTTAATAAAAGATTTAGCTTGTGTAAGGTGGTTCTCAACGGTTTTTTTTGTGATGTTCATTTTTATTGAGATTTCGGCATTCGACAACCCTTCCCTTTTACTAAGGCGGAAAATGTCCTTTTGGCGGCCGGGCAACTGATCGATAATCCTTTCTGCCTTCTCTAACAAATCGTTATATTCAATTTCTGTAACGGTTGAGTTGTCGTCCCGTATATAAGAGTCCGCTAATTTTTGCAGATGTTTCCTTTCCCGCATAAGTTTCCTGAAATGTTTGCGGATAGTGTTAAAGCACACCGTAAAAATCCATGCTTCAAGGTTTTTGAGTTCCTTCAACTTGGTACGGTTTTCCCAAAGGTTGACAAAGACCTCTTGCACGACCCCTTCTGCATCCTCCTTGTTTTTTAGGTTCCGTAAAGAGAAAGCGTATATTTTTTTGTTATACTTATTGAAAATTTTATCGAAAGAACGGGCATCCCCTTTTATCAAGTCCTGTATCAGCTTGTATTCGTTATTCTCAGTAGGCATGAAAACAAAAATTTATTTGAACACGTAAAAATATATATTTTTTATTGACCCTGGTCAAGTTGCTTAAATCCCTGTTTTTATAAGATTGTCATTATTGGGGCAATGCCTCCGTGCACAAATCGGCAGTCCTTATTTATAATGAATATTAATTGGGTTTTTGCCTGGGAGTTTTACACATCAGCGGGAACATATAAATACAGAGCGTTAATTAATAACCTGAGTTTGGGCGAATAAAAAATGGAGGTTGATTATCAAATAATAAAACGCTTTCTGGACGGGGACGGACAGAAAGGGGATCAGGCAAAAATTTTGTCCTGGTTTCCAGATTTACAAACAGAGGGGGACCTGCGTAATGGATATCTCCGGTATTGGGATGAGGGGTTATCGGGCAGCTTAGATACCGAGGGATATGATCCGGACAAAATGTTGGGGGAGATATACCATGCAATAAAACTTAAAGAATCAATTACGGCGACCAAAAGGAAGGCCGTAAGAAGGGTTATCGATACAATTACGAAAGTTGCTGCCGTACTTTTTATCCCATTGACGGTTTTTCTTTTAACAAACAAGGAGCGTTATATTGATTCCAAGGCAGATGTTACATTTTCAGAGATATACTCTCCTTTGGGTACAAGGACCATGTTTTACCTTCCCGATGGATCCAGCGGGTACTTGAATGGGGGGTCGGCTTTGAAGTTCCCCACAACATTTACAGGAAAAACCAGGGAAGTAGATTTAAAGGGTGAAGCTTATTTCGATGTCTTGTCCAATCCTAGAAAACCATTTATAGTATGTGGGGAAAATATTAACGTGGTTGCCCGGGGCACCTCTTTCAATGTTGAAGTATATCCGGAAGACACTAAAAATAAGGTAACACTTGTCAAAGGCAAAGTTGATGTAATTGGGAAAAAGGATGGTCAGCTCCATGGATTAGGTACGCTCGAACCAAACCAGATGTGTATCTATGATAAGATAACTTCTTCTTATAAATTCATGAGTGTCGATGCTGATAAAATTATTGCATGGAAAGAAGGGAAGTTGATATTTATAAATGAACCACTAGGAGAGGTGATAAAGGAACTGAACCGCAGGTATAATATCAATATTATAATTAAAGGCACAGAATTAAAGGAGTATACCTATTTGGCAACTTTTGAGGACGAATCACTTGATGAGGTAATTAAACTCCTCAAACTTTCTGCACCAATCGAAGTAAAAGACCTTGGAAGGGAAAGGAAACCGGACGGTACATTTGAAAAAAGGGTCATTGAACTTTATTACAAACCAGATATTTAAAAAAATGGCTTATTAACCTAAAACCTAAGATATATGAAAAAATGACTAAAAAAAGCCAGGAAGGTGCTGACTCACTTTCCTGACTAAAACTTTGATTAATCACAATAATGTATTAACCATTCAACTGTAAATTTATGAAAAAAAAATTTAACCGATGGGCATTTCATAATAGTGCCCTAAAAAGAACATTACGGATTATGCGTTGGAGTTTATTTATATTTATCCTGAGCATTTCTCAGGCAAATGCCATATCTGGTTATGCCCAGAAAACAAAACTCTCCCTAGAATTCAAGAATGCCAGTGTTGCTACTATATTAAGCGAAATAGAAGATATAAGCGAATTCTATTTCCTTTGCAACAGGAAGCTTGTTGATTTGGACAGGACAACTAGTATACAAATCGACAACCAGACTGTAGAAGAGGTACTTTCCGAAGTTTTTAAAGGGACAGATATTGAGTATACTATTACCGGACGGCAGATTGTTTTGACACCCGGCAAATATCTTTCACAAGCTAAAAACAAGTTCCAGCCGCACGCCATCTCCGGGAAAGTTGCCGATTCTTCGGGTTCTCCGCTTCCAGGTGTAAATGTATTTATAAAAGGCACCACACAGGGTACTATTACCAATGCTGACGGGATCTACTCCCTTTCCAATGTCCCAAGCGGTGCAACTCTGATTTTTTCTTTTGTAGGTATGAAAATACAGGAAATACCAGTAGCAGGTAAGACAACTATCGATGTAATCATGGCAGAGGAGTCTATAGGCATTGAGGAAGTTGTTGCAGTGGGATATGGGACACAGAAAAAAATAAACCTCACAGGATCGGTATCTTCCGTATCTTCCGAAGAACTTGAAGACCGTCCCGTTACAAGTGTAGCACAGGCAATGCAGGGACTGGTGCCAAACCTACAAATAACTACAACAGACGGAGGGCGGCCAGGTTCTTCGCTTTCGTGGCAAATACGTGGGACCGGTTCCATTGGAGATGCAGAAGATTCCCCCCTGATTGTAATAGACGGGGTGGCCGATGTAGGCGGGACCATCAATAACCTGAACCCGGAAGACATAGAAAGTATTTCTGTTTTGAAAGATGCAGCAGCTGCAGCAATATACGGTTCCCGTGCGCCCTATGGAGTAGTTTTGGTTACTACTAAAAAAGGGAAATCTAATAACATGAAAGTCACGGTCAACTCTTCCCTGTCGTTTAGAAACCCTTCTAATTATTTAAATCCTGCCGGATCGATGGACTTTGTAAATTATTATAATACTAGTGCGGCTAATCGAGGGGTGAGCCCCAGATATGATCAGGCATTTGTTGACTCACTCCAGTACCGCATAGACCATCCTGAACTGAACCTTCCCGATCTATTGGTAAGGCCTTATGATTCTACACGTTGGTATAGACAGGTTGCGGTAGATGTAAACTGGTTTAAAGAAATATATAGAGATATGGCATTGACACATAATCATACTATTAGTGCATCTGGCGGCACAAAAAAGATTACATATTATTCTTCCCTGGGATATATGGACCAAGATGGATTATACAGATATGGCAATGACTCTTATAAAAGGTACTCAGGCTTGTTAAACTTAAATACGGAAGCAACGAAATGGCTTGATCTGGGATTTAAATTACAATTAATAAGAAGTGTTACCGATGCACCTAACTCGCCCATGCTTGACAAATGTGCATTTACTTCATATCCCACAGATCCTGTTTATGATATTAACGGGAGATATTTCAGGCAATCTTATGCGATCCACATTGCTGATGAGGGGGGTAGGGAAACAACCAGAAAAGACGCGTTCAACAGTACCCTTAGCTGTGTCATTAAACCATTTAAAGATTTCCGTATCAATGCAGATGCTTCACTAAAGTCTTACGATCAGACATATACCGAGGATCAAAAAATATTGTATTTTTACAGTCCTTTGGGAGATATACTAGGCACACAAAATGGTGCCGATGTTGATTATATACTTAAAAAATATTCTATAAATAAGTACTATGCAGGCAACATTTATGCTGATTATACAAAACAACTCGGCAACCATCACTTATATTTCTTAGCTGGGGCACAATTAGAGTATAACCAATTTTCCCAGTTGTACGGATACAGGGAAGAACGCCTTAATGACAACCTCCTTTCACTGACTGCAGCTGTCGGCGAAACCATGACGCTCACAGATAATGAAACTGAATGGGCGAATAAAGGGTATTTTGCCCGGTTCAATTATAATTACAAAGAAAAATATTTAATTGAGTTTAATGGACGTTACGATGGATCGTCCAGGTTTCCAAGTGACTATCGCTGGGGCTTTTTCCCCTCTGTTTCGGTGGGGTATAACATAGCTAAGGAACTTTGGTTTGCACCCATTGCCCAAGTATTTAATACAATGAAGTTACGGGCTAGTTACGGAACCTTGGGTAATTCGAATGTTGATTTATACTATCAAGCCACAATGTCGAAACTAACATCTGATTATATAGGTTCTGACGGTACATTTTTGGAGTATGTTTCGGCTCCGGGGCTGGGAAATTATCACCTTACCTGGGAAAAACCCAGAACGCTCAACCTTGCTCTTGATCTGGCTTTATTTGATAACTGTTTGCAAACAAGTTTTGACTGGTACCGGCGAAAAACAATTGATATGATTGGCCCTTCAGAACCAGTAGCAGCAGTTCTTGGTGTTACAGTTCCTAATACAAATAATACAGAAATGAAAGGAACCGGTTGGGAATGGACTTTATCTTACAAAGGTGCAGTAAGGGATTTCAGGTATCAGGCAACACTTAATGTCTCACGTCACAGAGAGGTTGTAACTAAATATTATAATGAAGAAGGCTTGTTTACCACTTATTACAACGGAAAGGAAATCGGGGAAATTTGGGGGTTCGAAACCGTGGGCATAATCCAGGATGAAGCAACCTTAAATTCCATAGCCGATCATTCGGAGATCTCTTCCAACACTTGGGCTCTTGGCGATATTCAGTACAAAGATCAATTGACTGTAGATACAAATAACGATGGAATCCCGGATGCTGGCGATGGAAAAATTTCCCGTGGGAGCAAAACCCTTGACGATCCGGGGGATCTTGTCCGGATTGGGAACACAACCCCTGATTACGCATACAATATAACATTGGATTGTTCTTATAAAGGATTTGATTTACGTATGTTCTTTAGGGGGTTAGGCCATACCGACTGGTGGCCAAGCAGCGGACAGGGTACTTACTCCAGTTATACCAACTATGTTTTCTTTGGGGGATCCAACTATTATAATAATGCAGTACTGGAGGAACATTTAGATTATTGGACAGAAGAAAACACCGGTGCATATTATGCAAGGGCATTAGCTTCTAATAGTACTTCTATTTCATTGAAAAATTATCAGGCACAAACAAGATACCTTCAAAACAGGGCCTATCTCCGCCTTAAGAATGTTCAGCTTGGTTACACTTTGCCATATAAATGGTTTTCGAAATATCAAATCCAAAATGCCAGGTTTTATGTTTCGGGGGAAAACCTTTTAACCTTTACAAAATTAAAAATATTCGACCCCGAAACCCCTGGGAATATTTACCCATTGCAAAAAGTTTATTCAGTTGGTATTAAAGTCACATTTTAAAAAATGAAACCATGAAAAGGATATATATAATATATTTAATTTTGGCTTTTGGATGGATTGTCGGTTGTACTGATGACCTCCTTGACACATCTCCGCTTACATCTATCAGCGAGGACGTTTTTTTTGAAACAGGAGACGATTTCAAATTATATGTGAACCAGTTTTATGACAACCTTGGAGACTGGACAGGTTGGTCTTTTGGGCCATACGATGATGATCTTGGCAGCGATAATCAGATTTCGAACACCCCAAGCACTCATTTTAACGGCGAAACAATTGTTGAAGTAAGTGATAGTAAATGGACGAACAAATATTCTGTTATTCGCGACAATAACATAATGTTAACTGCCGACTTCCCAGATGAAAATATTGGCGATATTAAACCATATCTGGCCGAAGGCTACTTCTTTCGCGCTTGGTCTTATTTTAATCTATTGCGCAGGTTTGGGGGAGTCCCCTGGATTGGTGAAACTATTGACCCTAATGACACAGAAGCATTAGAAACCCCACGCTCTGAAAGAAATGTAATAGCCGACTCAATTATAGCCGATTTAGATTATGCTATTAAAAATTTGCCTAGCTCAACAGAGGCTGAGGACATGAGGCTGAATAAAGAAGTTGCCTTAGCTTTTAAATCACGGGTATGCCTTTATGAAGGCACTTGGGAAAAATACCATGGGCAGGAAGGCGATCCTTTTAAAGTAGAAGGTTCAGACGGGGGCAAGTATTTGGAACTTGCAATGGAATCTGCCCTTGAAGTCATCAACAGTGGATTATATTCTATAGAAAAAGATGAAAGTACTGACGAACCTTATTTCTCCCTTTTTAACCAGGAAGATTACTCTTCGAATGATGAAGTTATGCTTTGGAGGGCATCAAATGATAGCAGGGAACAAAATGTATCAAGGATGATCATCGAAGGACAAAAAAATTTAGGTTTAACAAAAGATTTAATAGAATCATATTTATGCACCGATGGACTGCCAATTTCCCTTACATCCTGTGAGATCTCGGATGACAGCTTGCCTGCCATAATCAAAAACCGTGACCCCCGCTTGGCCCAAACAATATTCTATCCAGGGGTAACCCGTAGGACTGATGATGCTGGCAACATACTTTATACCTATATATGCCCTGATTTAACAGCAACCTATACCGGATATCATTTTAGGAAAGGAGCCTCTATGACGAATTCAAATTGGCTCGCAGATCAGCTGGCCTACAGATATTTCCGCTATGCCGAAGTCCTATTGAACTATATTGAAGCAAAAGCGGAATTAAATGAAATGGGGGAAGCTACTCTCTCACAAAACGATTTTGACATTACCATAAATAAAATCCGAGACAGGGTTGATATGCCTCATTTTAATTATTCCGAAAAAATTGAAGATCCGAACAACCCATTTACAGGCAGTATCCCTTGGTATATTGTAGAAATCAGGAGGGAAAGAAGGGTTGAACTCTCCATCGAAGGCTTCCGCATAGACGATATCTTCCGCTGGGCCGCTGCCGATGAGTTAATTAAAGATAGAATATTTAGGGGAGCGAAATATCAATGGTATGTCGATAGGGGATGGTACGAAGAAAATGAAATTGAACACGTTGATGCTGAGGGATATTTATCACCATGGTTAGACAATTATGTCTACAACCAGGGAGGATATGACTTTAATTTAAACCGTGATTATTTGTACCCTATCCCTTCACAGGAGATTGTACTGGCAGGTTATGAACAAAACCCAGGCTGGGATTAGTTCAGTTTAATTTTCTCATAAAATATCATGATTAATCAGAAACTGGTTGGATCCAGTTCCTGGTTAATCTAAAAAAACATAGATATTTTTTATATGTGTTACCCACGTACCGTTTTTTAGGAACATCAAATATAATTATACTCACAATATTGATGCAATAGGTGCAGGGTATTTACTTGGGGACCTCATGTAAAGAATAAAGCGAGGATTTGCATCAGGTGGTTATTTTATCTCCAACTACCAACTTTAAACTATGGATAATCCAGTCCTTTATAGAACTTACTTTATCTAAACGAAAGCTGACATGCAAAAAAGCAAGTTTAACATTTTGAACATCCTTTTTTTACTTACGGCCCTACTTGTAATAGGATTATTGGGGCATGCCCAATCTCAATCCTGTTATGTAACCTGCATGGAAAAATGGCTGGAAGGAATAATAGCCAAAGGGTTAAAACCAGACCTGGCTATTGATATCCATAAACATAATTCAGATAAAAAATAAATTTTCAAAATAGCATGATGAAGGGAAACAATAAATTTTTCAGGAGGGATTTTCTAAAAGGGTTGGCAACACTCCCTTTTCTGGGATATTTCGCATATGGTTTTAGCGGCAATATCGCTAAAGAATTGAACAAGAAAGGTAAGGATTACCGGGAAATATTGGGTATAGGGGATTTTGAATCTACGAAAGAAAAATTATTGCCGCCCACAGGAAACAGCAGCAACCGTTTAAGGATCGGTTTGGTAGGCAATGGCTGGCGAGGGGAACAGTTGATGAAATCCTTGGGATACTTACACTGTGGTAAAATCCCTGTGGATGCACCTTTAGAAAGCCTAATGGAAAATTTCCAGCCCTTTTTTAGCCAAGAGGATCTCTATGTCGAATTTACCGCCGTTTGCGATACATTCAAGGTACAAGCCATGCGTGGGAGCGAATTTGTATTCGTTAAAGATAAAATAATGGGCAAGGGGGCTACAAAACAAAGTGAAGTATCAATATTTCCCAGTTACAGGGAAATGATAGCCAGTGGCAAAATAGATGCCGTTATTATTGCGACTCCCGACCACACACATGCCCCAATTGCAATTGAGGCGGCACGGGCAGGCATCCATGTCTACCTCGAAAAGCCAATGTCGCACAGCATTGAGGAGGCAGTTGAACTAAAGGATACAATAAAAACGGCCGGGGTTGTTTTCCAGTTGGGGCATGAAAACCGGCAGCAAATGAGTTTTAAAATTGCCCGTGAACTGTACCAAAAAGGGGCATTGGGCAAAGTGTCCATGGTACACACCTATACCAATAAAAACGGACAGTATGGGGCATGGATCAGGGAAAGGGAACATGACCACCTCGGAAACTGCGATAATATCAATTGGAAAGAGTTCCTGGGGAATGCCCCTTGGCACGAATTCGACAGGAAACGTTATTTCAACTGGCACCGTTACAGCGATTATGGGACAAGCGTAACAGGGAATGATTTTTCGCATAAATACGATTGTGTCAACCAGGTACTGGATCTTGGCATACCTGACGAAGTAGTTGCACTTGGCGGGCAGTATTATTATAAAAACCACGGTGATATGCCCGATGTGATGAACGCCATTTTTAGTTACCCTGGTCGGGAACTGTCAATGAGTTACGACTGTACATTAAAAAACGGGATATACCGCCAATCTCGTATAGTAGGGTCTGATGCGGCAATGGAAATCGACAGGGCAATTATGTTATATAAAGACAAAAATTCAGAGCGTTATAAAAAGGTGAAAGCTAAATCATCTGAACCATTGTACTACTATGCACCTAATACAGACGTTGATGCCGTTACCAGTGCAACAGCGCAAGCCTACCTTAAAGGTGGGTACGGGCCTACATTCATCGATGGCAAAGTTATCGATGCAACTTTCCTGCACCTGAAAGAGTGGGTTGATGCCATCCGGGGGCAGGGAAAAACAAGCTGCGGCATCGATGTGGGCTTCGAAGAAGCCGTTACGTTCAACCTTGCCAACCTTGCTTATTTGCACAAAAAACCTGTAAGATGGGACAAAGTAAACGAGAAAGTAATTATTGGGTAAAATACAAATAACATGGATTCAAAAAAAATGAAATATAATTATACCGGATGGCAGGTATCCTCATTGACATTTTTAAGGGTTTTGATCGGCTGGCATTTCCTTTACGAAGGACTCGTAAAACTGTATGCCCCAGGTTGGACATCAAAGGCTTATCTCGCAAACTCTGTTGGCCCGGTGTCTTCACTTTTTAAAAGCATGTCACAAAATGAAAGTACCCTTTATGTGGTTGATTTTTTAAATGAATGGGGCCTGGTACTCATCGGCTTAAGCCTGTTTGTTGGGTTGCTGTCGAGGCCAGGCAAAATTGCAGGGATGGTTTTATTGTCTCTTTATTACCTTGCTTATCCACCGTTTCCTGCATTAGGGGTCGGCGGGCAGGTTGAAGGCAGTTATTGGCTTGTGAACAAAAACCTTATCGAAATAGGGGCACTTATTGTCCTGTACCTTTTCCCTTCCAGCCAGGCCACAGGATTGGACTACTTCATTTTTAAAAAGAAAAACAATCAACCATGAAAAAAATAAAAATCCCACTTATGGCAAGCCTATTTTTTGTTTTGTCAACAATAACAATGGTTGCCTCCGAATATGTCACCATTGCCACGATAGGCAACCTGCCATCAGGGATCGACAAATCGGCAGGGATGCAAGGGATGGTCGAACAGGTGATACAATTCTGGGAGAAAGAATTGGCGCAAGTACTGCCAGACAAACCGGATTTGATCGTTTTGCCCGAGGTATGCACCCGGCCTGGCTGCCTGGCTGCTTATGAGCGGCATGAATATTACAAAGTAAGGGGAGGGCAGGTACAAAACTATTTTGCATCAGTTGCCCGCGAACATAAGTGTTATATCGCCTTTGGCTCAAAAGGGTACCAGGATGGCGTAATGATGAACTCATGTATTTTATTGGATCGCAACGGGAATGTTGCCGGCATCTATAATAAAAATTTTCCCACGATAAGTGATATGGACTGGGGGACTGCCAGGGGGAAAGAAGCTCCTGTTTTAGAATGTGATTTTGGGAAAGTCGCATGTGCCATTTGTTTTGACCTGAACTTTGATGAACTCCTTCGTAAATATATCGACAAGAAACCCAATATTATTGTATTCCCTTCTTTTTACCATGGAGGGCTGGTACAGGCATATTGGGCATACTCATGCAGGGCTTTTTTTGTAAGTGCTATTGCTGCCAAAAGGGTACCTTCCGAAATCCGGAACCCATTGGGCGAAGTGGTCGCATCAAGTACTAATTATACAAATTTTGCGGTTAAAACGGTCAACCTCGATTATGTAATTGCACACCTTGACAACAATTCAAAGGATATCAGGGCATTAAAGCAAAAATATGGCAAGGGCGTAACAATTACAGATCCTGGCAGGATTGGGGCAGTGATGATAACAAGTGAACATAAAAAAGTAAGTGCAAAAGATATGGCAAAGGAGTTCGATATTGAGCTTGTTGACGACTATTTCAACCGTTCCCGTAAATACAATAATGACCTAAAATAACAATATTATGAAGATCAATTCTTTATATACAGGCAAGGGGGCAGCTTATTTAAAAGCATTTAAGGAAGCAGGGATAATGGCTTTTTGTTTACTGGCAACTGTTATCCTGTCAGTGTCGTGCAATACAACTCCCTCAAAAAACAACTTGGCTGACGGCCATGTTGGCATAAATAATCCTCATCTGGAAAACGATCCTTTAGTGCTGTCACCGTCTCCGATACATGGCGATACCGTAAAAACCAACCCCCCGGCATTTTTTTGGCCGGCCGACAGGAATATCAAAGGGTTTATCCTTGAAATATCGCGGGGCAATGGATTTGATGGGTGTAAAGAATTGCTAAAAAAGGTAAAAAACACAAAGGTTATTGCCCCTTATTCACTGACCAATCCACCTCATATTTTACAAGGAAGGGGTTCCTGGCTGGTTGCAGGATTGCCCCTGCCTCTTTACAGGCCTCAATTTACCCTTGACGAAGGAGTTTGGTTTTGGCGGTGGAGGGCAGTAGGAGGGGAAGGGGCTGTTTCAGAGCCCTCCGATCCTGTTAAATTTATTGTTGCTCCCAATTGCAAAGAATATACTGTACCCCCTTTGAAAAAATTATTTGCCAATATACCGGATGCCCACCCACGGTTATTTGTTCGCCCAGAAGGATTGGATAGCTTACAGGGATTGATACAAACGAGCAAGCCCCACCAGGAACTATTTGCAAGGATCAAGCAATATGCTGACACACTCCTTCTTGTGCCGATCAACAAAGAACCCCCGTTGCCCAAACCAGGGCAAGGTTATGGCTATCCCCGTTGGAGGGACTATTATGAACAAGCCAGGAAATCGGGGCAGGTGCTGGATTTCCTTAGTTTTTGCTATTTAATGACCAATGAAGAAAAATATGCAGGGCGGGCTAAAGAGTGGTTGCTTTCTTTTGCAAAATGGGAGGTTGATGGTTCAAGTTCCCTTTCGGTCAACGATGAAGTGGCCATGCCCATACTTTTAAACGGGGCTAGGGCGTATGACTGGATCTATGGTTCTTTGGACGATGATGAAAAGGAAATAATACAGGAAATGTTGACAAAGAGGGGGGAACAAGCATACAAACGGTTTCAGGAAGTAGATTTTATAAATAAGCCGTATAATAGCCATTTTGTCCGTATGGTCAACTATATGGGCCAGGTGGGCGTAGTAATGTTTGGAGAAACTCAGGAAGCAGAAAAATGGCTGGGTTATTTCATGCCAATAATAACAACTTTTTACCCTCCTTGGGGTGGTGAAGACGGTGGTTATTCTGAAGGCCCAAGTTACTGGATGATGTATTTTAATTATATGCTCCAGTCTGCATTTTGTATTGAAAAAGCAATGGGTTTTGATGTACTCAAAAATTTTTTTTATGAAAATAACGGTTGGTTTAAAATATATGCCTACCCATATTATGGGGCTATGCGCCCATTTGCAGATACCGGTATAGGTTCGTATTGGCCGGCTGATAAATTGAACCTCTACCGGCTGGCAACAATATTCCATAACCCTTATTATAGGTGGAGGGCAGAGGTGAGCCCACCTGAAAAACTACCTGTTTCCGAAACAAAAATACCAACAGGCGTTATGAGTTTTTTCTGGTTAGATGAATCTGAAACTACCGTAAAGCCCAAACCCCCTGTCGATATACCTAAAGCAAAGCTTTTTGAGGATGTCGGGGCTTGTCGCTTTCCATGAGGATCCGGGAAACCCGTCAGAGGTTTATTTCCTGATGAGGAGTTCACCATATGGTTCATGGAGCCATGCTTTCGCCGACCAAAACGCTTTTTATATACAGGGTTTTGGAGAAGCATTGGCGATACAATCCGGTTACTACCCCAATTATAACCACCCACACCATAAGCAGTGGACATGGGAAACATATGCGCATAATTCAATTTTAGTTGACGGGCAGGGGCAATTAATCCGCAGCAGGGCATCAAAGGGTAAAATAATTGATTTCCAGACTGGAAATGGATTGCCGGGAAGTATGGATTATGCTGCCGGAGATGCAACAGAAGCTTACCAAGGACGCCTGGACAAGTTCATCAGGCACGTATATTATAAACGCCCCAAAGATTTTTTGCTCATCGATGAACTGGAAGCACCAAAACCGGTACGTTTCGACTGGTTGCTCCATGCTTTGGAAGAAATGAAAATCGACAGCATTAATAATGTTGTAACAATACAGAAAGGGGATGCACAACTGACCGTGGAGTTTTTATCTCCTGAAGAATTGACATTTTCGCAAACCAACAAATTCAACGTACCTCCGGGAAAGTCGTATGAAGGTTTTGCATACCCTGACCAGTGGCACCTTACAGTTTCAACAAGGAACAAATCGAAGGCTGCGGCTTTTATTGTTGATATGAAGGTCAGGCAAAAAAAGTAACCTGTTTTTAATTTCAATGAATAGGGATGGACAATAAAAATTTAAGAACTCAAATAAAAGCTATGTCAGTATCTGTTCTGTTAAAACTCAAATTATTTGTGGTATTTACAATGTTTATGGGATCGTTTAATTGTCAAAAAAAAACTGATTGGCAACAGGGGCAAGAACAAAAACCGGGACAGGAAGGGCAACAACAAGAAGTTGGGCCTTTCACCGATCTCGGTATAAGCACAAACAACCGTTACCTAATTAAGCAAGATAGCACACCTGTTTATTTGCTTGGTGGCACGGCATGGACGATGCCCGAAAATTGCACGCGCGAAGACGTTGACTTCTATTTAAACGACAGGAAAGAAAAAGGGTTCAATTATGTACAAATTGTGGCTGCCCGCGACTTGAACACCAGCTCTATCTCAAATGCAGCTACCACTGCCACTATGAACCCGGAAAATAAGTACGGATTCAGGCCTTTTGAGTGGAATGATAAAAAGAAAGCAAATGTAAGCAAACCAGTTACCGTTGAAGGCGGCAGCCCAGATGATCCAAACGATTATTGGGACCACTTAGACTATATTGTCCGTAAAACACAAGAAATGGATATGTATGTCGGGTTATTGCCTGTTTGGGGGACTTACTACATCAACAATTGGAAAGCTGACATGATCCTGTTTGACGAAACAAGTGCCAAAACATATGGATACTTTCTGGGAAACAGGTATAAATCATACAGGCATATTATATGGATCCTTGGCGGAGATACCCCTGCCGATCAAAAATACGATGCAAGAAGTATATATCGTGCAATGGCAGAAGGTATTGCAAATGGCATTTCTGGTTTTTCAGTAACCTGGGACGAAGAACATCAGGTTTGGGAAAATATAATGTTAAGCTATCATGGCAGGAAAGCATCAGCACAGTTTTTCAATAACGATGCATGGTTAAGGATTAATATGGTTTATGAGGACGATCCGGGATTATATGGAAACCTTTCTGCATATTATAATAAAACACCGGCAAGGCCAATAATTGAAGGCGAATGCTGGTATGAAGGATATGCCCATGATGGCGGGCTAAAGACTGCCCAGCTCATTAGGAGGCAGATGTATGATGTGTTTTTCGGCGGCGGGTTAGCCGGTTATGTCTATGGAGTAGCAAGTTCTTCCCCAGGGGCAGGCGATCAGGTACTCAAATTCCAGGACGGGTGGCGCGATCGGCTTGACCTGGAAGGGGCAAACCAGGTCAGATATCTGAAAGCCTTATTGGATCAGCATGAATGGTGGAAATGGGAACCTGCCCAACAGGTTATCTTGGATGGGAAAGGTGAAGGGGAAACACTCAAAACAGCATGCCTGTCAACCTATGGTAACGAAATACTGGTGTACTTTGCTGACAACACACCTGCATCCATCGACCTGAGGGTGCTAACGAAAGAAGGGCAGGCAATAGCCACATGGTATGACCCCCGGAATGGGGACAGGCAACAAGAAGGGGGGTACCCAACAAATACCACTCCCGTGTTTTCACCTCCTGAAGGTTGGGTGGACGCTGTGCTAATCCTGAAATCGAAATTGAATTAAATACCTATAAAATTAAGAGACATGAAAAAACTTGCATTAATCCACACAGTTAGCTGGTACAACAAATCAGTAATAGGACCATTTGCTGCCCCTTGGTTAAAAGATAACCCCGATGTGGAAATTATAAATATCATGGACGATTCATTGCTTTCTGAATCACTGCCCAACGGTGGCCCCACGAAAGAGGTGATACGTAGGATGGTATTGTACTACCAGGCAGCTGAGGCAACCGGTGCCGATGTATTGATGTGCTCGTGTACAACAATGGGGCCAGGGACCCGCGTTGCCCGACAGATGATCGGGAAACCGCTTTTCAATATAGATGAGCCGATGGCAAAAGAGGCTGTTGCGGGGGGTAAAAAACTCGGAATACTGGCAACCGTTCCTACCAGTGCGCCGGCAACACGTACCCTCCTGGAGATGGAAGCTGCCGAACAAGGTAAAGAAATTGAAATTAAAACAGTAATAAATGAAAAGGCTTTTAAGCATTTACTAAAAGGCGAGGTTGACCAACACAACGAATTAGTGCATAAAGAATTGCAAAAGCTACAAAATGAAGTCGATACCATTGTGCTGGGGCAGATCAGCCTGGCCCAGATACAATTTAATGCTAAAGTCCCCATTCTACAGGTTGGCCATTCAGGGTTCGCATATGCCAGGGAACTCCTGGATTCATTATAAATATCAATTTTATGGATTCAAAAAGGACAAATAAAAGGTATTTATTAATTACACTGCTTTTTTTTCATACAGTCCACACTTATATGGATCGTATCTGTATCTCGGCAGCAAGTGATTCAATCCGTTCAGACTTGGGGTTAAGCGACCAGATATTGGGGTATGTTTTTGGTGTATTTGCCCTGGGTTATGCATTGTTCCAAATCCCTTCGGGTTGGCTTGCCGACCATTATGGCCCCCGAAAAGCATTGGCTTGGATCGTTTCTTTGTGGAGTGCATTTACGGCATTGACCGGAGCTGCGTGGAATGCGGCATCAATGCTAATACTCAGGTTTCTATTTGGCGTTGGCGAAGCTGGGGCATTCCCTGGGGCAACCAGGGCTTTTTACAACTGGGTGCCGGCAAAAGAAAGAGGGATTGCCAATGGCATTTTCCATTCAGGTGCAAGGGTAGGCGCTGCATTTGCCCTGTTTTTTATGCCATTTCTGATCCGCCTTGTTGGCTGGAGGCTGACTTTTTTAATAAATGGTGCATTGGGGTTGATATGGGTGATTGTATGGTTGAAATGGTTCAAAGACAACCCCGGGCAACATAAAAAAGTAAATGCCGCCGAACTATCATATATCGAAACTGGCATAACAGAAGGAAACGCACCGGGGGGCAAACTCCCCATTGCAGCAATCTTAACATCGCCTAATATGTTCCTTGCAATGTTCCAATATATGGCAAGCAACATAACTTTTTTTATCAGTTTTACCTGGTTGCTCCCTTACCTGATATCGCAATGGGGAGAAGGTGCTGAAGTTTATGCGCCCATACCTCTGTTGGTCGGTATGTTTGCCCAGTGGTTCTCTGGATGGACGACTACATATATCCATGGGAAAGGTTATCATTCCCTTTCCAGGAAATTACCTGCAATTATTGGCTTTTCAATAGCAATTATTGGACTATTGTCTATAATCCGTGTTGCAGATATTTCTCCTCTCTCGTTCGTTGTTTTATTTTCCATTGCTGTTTTTGGTGTAGAAATGACCATATCGCCCAGTTGGTCGTTGTGCATGGATATTGGGGGAGACAAATCTGGGATTGTCTCTGCATCTATGAATATGGTTGGCAATATAGGATCGGCAATCAGTGCAATAATCTTTCCTTTTTTTGTTGCGAATGTCTCAGTGCCATTCCTGGTTGAATCTACAGGTACAGCCAATTCATTTTTTGTATTTGCTGCTGTTATGAATTTATTGGCAATTGTGGCATGGTTTTATATCGAACCGGGCCGTAAAATTGGAAATGTTTCGGGTAAACAGGCAAAATGGAAGTTTGTTGCATTCATTTCAATACTTTTTATAATCGCGGTTGCTGCACTTTTTTATAAATTTTTAAACTAAACAAGAATGAGGTTAGGGATCAGTAGCTATACATTAACCTGGGCTATAGGGGTAAAAGGATATTGCCCAAAAAAAAGGCTGGATGAAATAGGCTTATTGGATGCAGCTAAAAGAATCGGGGTTAGGCTGCTACAAATAGCAGATAATTTGCCCCTGCATGAGATGCCGGAAGGACAAATTTTAAAGCTCTTTGAAAAATCAAAGGAATTAGGGATTGCTATCGAAGTAGGTGCCAATAATATGACGGCAGAAAATCTTGAAACGTATATAAAGATCGCAGATCAGGTGAAATCGGGGATACTTCGTTTCGCATTCGATGGCGAAAATTATAAGCCAACAGCAGAAGAAGTAATCCCGGTTATAAAAAATGCAGTCCCAGAATTAAAGAGCAAAGGCATAACCCTCGCCCTGGAGAACCACGACAGGCTTACCGCACCGGATTTTATAAAGATAATAGAATCGGTTGGTAGCCCGGAGGTCGGGATATGCCTAGATTGTGCCAACTCGCTCGGGAACGGGGAAGGGCTTCGGGAAGTGGTGGCACAACTTGCTCCTTATACGGTAAACTTCCACCTTAAGGAGGTTTCTATAAAAAGAAAATACCACAAAATGGGTTTCGATATCGAGGGGAAACCTTTTGGTGAGGGAGTGTTGCCTCTTGAATGGATGCTGGGGCAACTCCCCCCAACGTGTAAAACTGCAATACTGGAACAATGGACCCCTCCAGAAGATACAATCCAGGAGAGTATTGAAAAAGAGTATCACTGGGCTTGCAAGAGTATAAATTACCTGAAAAATTATTTTGAAATTTAGGACTATGAAAAATTACTTTATACAACAAAAAATGTATCTGCTATTAGTAATAACAGTAATCATTTTAAGTTCGTGCCATAATAAAAAAATGGACACCAAGCCCAACTTTATTGTCATTTTGTGCGATGATGTAGGTTATGCCGATTTGGGATGTTTTGGGCATCCTACAATTCACACGCCAGAAGTAGACAGGCTTGCCGAAGAAGGGCAGAAATGGACAAATTTTTATGCCGCCTCAAGCCTCTGTACCCCCAGCAGGGTCGGTTTCTTGACAGGTAGGTTGCCTGTCAGGTGCGGCATGGCAGGAGGGAAACAAAGGGTGGTATTGCCCTGGTCTGCGGGGGGCATGCCCGGCTCGGAAGTAACAATTGCCGAAGCGTTAAAAGAAGTAGGGTATTCTACTGCCTGTATCGGAAAATGGCATGTAGGCCATGCAGAAAAAGGACACTTGCCCAACCAGCAGGGATTTGATTATTTCTTAGGGCTTTATATGAATATTGACCACTACGGTGCAAATGGCTGGACATGGAACAATTATTCAACCTATAGGGACAGCTTTTTCGTACCCAAATATTACGATGTGCCTTTAGTCCAAAATAGAGAGGTAATAGAACAACCTTCAGATCCCAACCTGCTGACAAAGAAGTACAACGAGAAATCGGTAGAGTTTATTAAAAAAAATAAAGACAAGCCCTTTTTCCTGTTCCTTTCCCATAGCATGGCACACGTTCCCATTGTAAGGTCAAAAGAGTTTGAGGGGGTTAGCAAAAGGGGGTTATATGGAGATGCTATGGCAGAAATTGATGCCGGGGTTGGAGATATTATCAATACCTTAAAAGATGCCGGGCTTGATAAAAATACGATTGTGGTTTTTACTTCCGACAACGGTCCGTGGTTGCAGTGGGATGAGTTCGGAGGGTCGGCAGGGATGCTGAAAGGTGGTAAGGCCGACCTGTTCGATGGTGGCTTCAGGGTACCTTTCATCATTTGGGGACCTGGCATGGTAAAAAGAGGGCCGGTTTCCGACTTGGGGAACATGATGGACCTTTTCCCGACATTCTGTAAAATGGCAGGGGCAAAATTACCGGATGTAAAATTAGATGGCAACGATATCTCACCATCTGTTTTATATGGAAAAGGCAATCCTGATGAAGTGGAATATTTTTACAGGTTCTCCACATTATATGCAATACGCAAAGGTTCATACAAAGCCTATTTCAGGGAATACACGGGCAACCGCAAGACCAATGAGCCACAACATATAAAGAACCTTGAGAATGCCGAATTGTACAACATGGACCACGACCCTTCTGAAAAATATAACATCGCAGAGAAATATCCTGATGTGATAAATGACCTTAAAGCGGTATTTGATGGACATGAAAAAGGGATTGTTCCCGTTGAAAACCAGTTGGATAAGCTAAACGAAAAAATTTGGGAAGAAAGGAAAAATTTATATGAATAGTTTACGTCTTGCTGAAATTGGTATTTGAAAATTACCTTTTTCGTTTATTTTAAAAATGAGGGTACTTAAAGAATTGATTTTAAGTACCCTTAATTTAATGTTTTACCTCTGGGCAACAGCGACAATATGGAAAAGGGTTACCAACGAAACAGCCTCCAAAATCATCAGCCAACATCACTTTTTCATTTTTTTTAAAATAAAACGAAGGATTTAAAAATTTCTACGACTAATAAGTGTAATTTGAAAGAATGGCACAAACAGACAAAAAAATAGTCAGAAAAATTAAAGCTGGAAGCCAAGAGGCTTTTACGGAACTCTATCAAAAATATTCCGATTTGCTATTTGCCTATGTGTTGCGTCGGATAGACAATAACAGGGATGTCGCAACGGATATTTGGCAAGAAACCTGGCTTGTTGCTGTCGAGAAAATTTCTGATTTTAAATCTGATTGTACCGTTTTTACGTGGCTTTGCGCAATTGCCAACAATAAAATTTCGGATTATTTCAGGCTAAAAGAGAAGCACCGAAAGTTCGACACCGAAATGAAGCTTACTATCGACATCGACTACGACGAGGTTGATGTGGTTAATGAAGACGTTCAGGAAACCGTTATAAAAGTTTTAGCCGATTTAAGTGACGAACACCGATACCTGCTTATGGCAAGGTATTTCGAGAACAAAAGTGTTGATGAAATTTCGTTGCAAATAGGGAAATCGTATAAAGCAACCGAATCGTTGTTGACCCGCTCTCGCAATGCTTTCCGAAAAAAGTTTAAACAAAATCAATAATCAAAATGAGCAATAACGAATTGAACACAGAAAAGAATATCCAAAAGTTGATTGGCTCCGGTTTAAACGCCGACAACAAATTGGATGAGCAACAAAAAGAGATGTTTCTGGATTTGTTGCTGCACAAAATGGAACAACAAAAAGAAAAAAAGCCGACTGTAAATGTGAGCATTATCGGACTTTCTGTTTTGTGGATAGTGGCTGTTGTGTTGGTTTTTACCAAAATTCCCAATTCGTTGCACATTGTCGAACTCATAAAATTTGCTTTAAGCTTAAGCCTATTTGTAATCCCTGTTTCAAGTTTTGTAATAATTTTTAAATCAAGAACAAATGAAAAAAGTATGGTATAATAAACTGCCGTGGATAGGTTTAGTTTCAGGGGTGTTAATGATAATTCTGCTCGTGATGGCCGTTGTTTTTAAGCCTTCGGTAAATACAGAAAGCCCTGTAAATAGGAAAACAGTAACGCAAAAACTCGATGAAATTCAAATCAGGGACAAAGAAGCGTTCAATAGTAGTGAATTTATTGATTATCTGGACAAAACGCTGAATAATACACCTGTTTGCACCAAATGGCTAATCAGCAGCGACGGACACATTGTTTATGCTAATGGGATGATGGCGAAAAGTACGCCACTAAATTCGAGCATTTACGATTTAATTAGCGAGCAGAATCTTGGACTGATTACTGCCGTTGAAGATAATATGAACGAAATTCAGAAAAAATGTTTGTATGCAGCAGCAGCCATCCGAAAAGAGGGTGACCACAACAACGTTTACGGACATACTGTGGTCCCGTTAAAAACAGATGCCAATGAACTGGTTGGTTTTGTTGGAATTGCGTTCAATTTAGACAACACAACGCAATCTTCCATGATTTATGTAATCGATATTGTACTCATTATCTGCTTTTTGCTGTATTGGCTATCGTTTCCGTTGTGGGTGTATTTCGACTGTCGCCAAAAGGACAATAAATACATTTTTTGGACACTGTTTGTTCTCATTGGCAATTTGCCCGCTTACATTGCCTATTTTATAACCCGAAAACAATAACCACAATGAATGTATTTGCGTTTATAACGGATGGGAAACAATATCCACTGGAACGGATATGGGAAAGACCACGAACATAAAGGTCCGGGCAGTTTTGAAATCTCCGGCACCCCGGACGGCTTTCATACTTTTGGGATGTATTTGGGCAAATATGGTTATATATTTTATGTCAACGGCAAAGAACCATGGCGGGTTTACGGACCGGTTTCCGACACTAAACAATTTATATTACGAAATTGAATAGATAGGTGCAAGTTAAGATCAAATTGCTTTAATTTGTGTAAGATTAATTACATTTAATTAACAACATGGCCAATAAAAATTTGTTTTTCATTATAGCATTGCTTGTGGCAACAATAAGCTGCTCCGACAAGGGTACAGAACTAAACAGCAATGGGCTAAAAATGATTATCGATGGCAAAGGCTTTGTAACAAGTTTTACCGACAAGGCAACGGGCAAAGAATACATGCCTGCCGGACAGGTTGCCCCTTTGTTGAGCATCAGGTGCGCAGGGGAACTGGAAACACCTTCGCAGCTCGAAAAAGATGGCAGCACAGTAATCCTTCGATACAAAAAAAACAATATTGAGGCACGTGTCGATGTCTCCGAAAATGCCGGATACCTGTCTTTTGAACTAAAAGATATTTTTTCGCCCAAAAAAGTGGAACTGGTAATTTGGGGACCGTTCCCAAGCACTATCGGCGAAACCATTGGCGAATGCGTTGGGGTAGTCAGCAACAACGAGTTTGCTTTGGGCATACAAGCACTGAACGTGAAAACACTTGGGGGATACCCAACAAGCGAAGACGATGTGGAACCCGCTTTTGACATTTTTGCCACCGACAACTTAGCTGACATTTCTGCCGACTGGAAAAAGAAAAAACATTTCCGCGGGCAGACGGCCAAAGCAGAAGGTTTCGGGAGCGTGCTACAGGCATACTGCCGCAACCGCGGCAAGGAACGTGTTATAAAAAATTGGAGGCACGATTACTATGTTGCCCCGGCATACGGCGACGGGGGCGTTATAGGCTCAAAAATAGCTTTGTTTGGCTGCCCGGCAGCAGATGCGCTCAAAACAATAGGCGAAATTGAAATAGCAGAAGGCTTGCCCCATCCAACAATAAACGGGGAATGGGCAAAGACATCGAATGAGTCCACTGCTTCGTACTTGATTATCGGCTTTGGGGAACAAAATTTGGACAAAGCCATTGCGCTAACCCACAAAGCTGGGTTAAAATACCTATACCAAGGCGGTCCTTTCGAAACATGGGGGAATTTTGCCTTAAACAAGGAACTGTTTCCCGACAATTGGGAAAGCATGAAAAATTGTGCCGACAGGGCAAATGAACAGGGCATAAAATTGGGGCTGCACACATTGTCGAATTTCATAACAACCAACGATGCCTATGTTACGCCCGTGCCTGACAAACGCTTGGCAAAAGTAGGGGAGGGTACTCTGCCTGACGATATTGACATTGACTCAGAAGAAATACCAATAGAATCGCCAAAATTCTTCAACCAGATGAAAAACAATTCTTTACATTCGGTTGTTGTTGGGGACGAGATAATCCGCTACCGGGCAGTTTCCGTCTCAGCACCTTGGAAACTTACAGGGTGTACGAGAGGGGCTTTTGGCACAAAGGCATCCGCCCACAAAAAAGGCGAAACCATCGGCAAGCTAATGGACCATGGGTACAAAGTTTTTTTAAGCGATGCCGGCCTGTCAGAAGAAATAGCACAAAATATTGCCAGGCTATTTAACCAAACCGGGCTTATGCAAATTTCGTTCGACGGATTGGAAGGTACCTGGTCAACGGGAATGGGGCAATATGCCCGCAGCTTGTTCATAAAAACATGGTTCGACAATTTAAAACCTGAGCTTCAAGGCAAGATAATCAACGATGCCAGCAACCCCGGGCATTTCAACTGGCACATAAACACAAGGTACAACTGGGGCGAACCATGGTATGCAGGTTTCCGCGAGAGCCAAACATCATACAGGCTCATGAACCAGGATTTTTTTCAGCGCAACCTTTTGCCCGCCATGCTGGGGTGGTTTAGCATGACCCCGCAAACCAGTATAGAAGACGCAGAATGGCTGCTTGCCCGTGCCGCAGGTTTTGATGCAGGTTTTGCTTTTAACGTGAACTTTGACGTGGTTGGACAAAACGGACAAAGCGATACCATTTTCAGCTCTATAAAAAATTGGGAAACGGCAAGGATGTGCGGGGCTTTCTCACAGGAACAAAAAACAGAAATGCAGGACATAAACACCGAGTACCACCTCGAACCTTTTGCCGATGGCGAATGGGAACTCTCACCATACCACATAGAAAGGTACGAGCACAAACAAAAAGTTAGGCAACCGGGAGAACCATTGTCCAGCACTTTTGAGTTCGCAAACCCTTATGGCGAACAGCCAATGATGTTCATCCTGAACTTATTGCCCGGCGAAAACAGCAGCGGTTCATCAGCAAAAAATATCACAATAGAAATAAACAATTGCGACAAAATTGAAATCCCCGTAAAAATGCTCCCGTACCAGTCGCTAAAACTCGGACAAGACGGCAAAATCAGGCTTTTCGACAAAAATTGGAAATTATTGCAAACTGTTGACATGAAAAACAAAATACCAACTTTTGCCAATGGTGAGAACTCCATTGTTTTTGATGCCGGGTTCTCAAAAGGAGGCAAGTCGTTCTTCAAAATAGAAGTAAAAACAATTGGCGAAGCGGAAACTATTAAGAAGCAGTCGTGAGATGGGATGAGAATTGTTGATTTTAATAATAGTCTCGGGATTTATCCCGGGGACATAATGCGGGCATGTCCTGTCCACGTAGTAACGTTTTTTGTATATTTGCCAATCACTCTTTATTATGGCATACAACAGCAAAAGTTTTGTTAGTACGGTAAAAAGGTTCATTGGAGGCGACAAAAAAGCTCTTGATGAAATCTATAACCATTTTTACCCAAAGCTATATGCTTTTGCAAAAGGGTTCTTAAAAGTAGAAGACGACATAGACGACATACTGCAAGACGTTTTTATAAAGCTCTGGACAAACAGGGAAAAAATAAAAAATCTGGAGACTTTCAACTCATACCTGTTTGCCATAACAAAAAATGCGATTGTTTCTTATTTTCGTCAAAAAAGCAAGAACCCGAAATTTGAATCGCAGGTCAAAGAGCTTGCAATGTTTGGGGCAGTCGTCCAGGACAAAAACCTTGAATACGAAGATTTAAAAGCAAATCTCGACATTTTAATAGGTCAACTGCCCGAAAAAAGAAAAATAATTTTCAAGTTGAGCAGGGAGGAAGGTTTGTCGAACATTGAAATTGCGGAAAAACTGGGCATTTCAAAAAAAACGGTCGAAGACCATATGTTGCATTCCCTCAGGTTTCTCAGAAAAAACTTAAAAAACTTGGGCATCTTGCCCCTTCTTTATTTAGCTATGTTCCTGTAAGTTGCACTTAGGACTTTACACAAACATGATTTTTTTTCAAATGCCGGGCAAGGGCGGGCATAAAAAATTGCGTATATAATTATAACAGTCTGTTAGCGATTTATTACCGTATGCAAGAAAAATTTAGAAAATACACGGAGGGGGCTTGCTCCGCAGAGGAGTTTAAAGAAACTTGGGATTTTATGACCGACCCAAAAAACAACAAGCTCCTAGGTGCATTGCTCCGTGAAAACTGGGCACAAAGCAAAAGCACCGGCAACGGTGCCGCCCCGAACAAGCAACTGCTAAACCAAATACACCATAAAATTGCCCTTACTGAAAGTTATCCCGGAAAAACGTTACGGCTTTACCAAGCTATTTCCGGGATAGCCGTAGTCCTAATTGTCGGGTTAATTTTAGGAATCATTCTTTATCCCAAACAGCAACAGCAAGACAACGGCACGGTTGCCCAAAGCATATCTGCCCCTTTTGGGGGAAAAGCACACTTCTCCCTCTCCGATGGGACAGAAGTTTGGCTAAACTCAGGATCTGCCATTACTTACCCAGTCAGGTTTTCTGACACCCGACAAGTAACGCTTACCGGACAGGCATATTTTAAAGTAACGCACAGTCCTAACCCTTTTGTCGTTTCAGGGAAATTCGGTCAAATTGAAGTCCTAGGGACAGAGTTCGACATAAAAGCATACGAAGGGGAAAACACCGTTGCCACTTTGGTGAAAGGTTCTGTAATTTTTAAAAACAATAGCAACAAGCAGGTAAGGTTAAAGCCGGGATTCCAGGCAATTTGCAAATGGGGGGAGATGTACACAAAAAAAGTGGACACCAAACTATACACTTCGTGGAAAGACGGCAAACTTATTTTTGAGGAAGAACCCCTCATTAACATTGTCACCAGGCTGGAAAGGTGGTACAACGTTGACATAAAACTGGAAGGGGAAAGCATCAGGAACCTGAAATATACCGGCACCATAGAAATGGAAAGCTTCAGCGAAGTACTTGAACTGATAAAAGTGACAACCCCAATAAGATATTCATTCGACCGCGACACGCGGACATTGACCATAACTTCAGAAAATTAATAACTTATAAACTAAAATTATGAAAAAGGAAAAACATTAAAAGAACTCATTAAAAAAAGGTAGGAACTGCCATTCCCACCTTTTAAAGACCAATTCGGAAATAAAATTAGTCAAATTTCAAAAACAAATTTATGAAAAAAAATCAAACCAGGTATGGTAGGCTGCCATACCGTCAATTTTTTATGAAAATGAAAACCACAGTGTTATTGTTTATGGTCTCGGTCGTGTCGGTCATGGCAACCGATTCCTATGCACAATCGGCCCGTTTGACGCTCCAATTGAACAACCAGACAATAAAAGAAGTGCTGGGACAGGTTGAGAACCAAAGTAAATTCCGGTTTTTTTATAACGAAAAAGTCGATGTAAGCAAAAAAGTATCGTTAAACGCACAAAACCAAACGGTATTTGACATCCTGGACAAAATCTTGCAAGGCACAAACATCGAATATCAAGTCATAGGCAGGCAGATAGCCCTTTTCTACAAAGGCGAGAGCGGGAACTGGGAGGCAAGCGTTCAGCAACTCAAAATTTCAGGTACTGTCACCAACGCGCAGGGGGAACCCTTGCCGGGGGTATCGGTAGTAGTAAAAGGCACGGTAAAGGGCACGGTCACCAATGTTGACGGAAAGTACTCGTTGCAGGTTTCTGGAGACGATGTGCTGGAGTTCTCTTTTATCGGATTAAAAAAACAAGAAGTCCCTGTTGACGGGAAAAATAAAATTGACGTAACGATGGAAGAAGATGCCATTGGCATTGAGGAAGTCGTGGCCGTTGGGTATGGTATCCAGAGAAAAGTGAACTTAACGGGAGCCGTAAGCCAAGTTAAATCAGATGTATTGGAAAGCAGGGCAATAACAAATATCGGACAAGGCTTACAGGGTGTTGTACCAAACCTTAATATCAGTATCAGTGACGGAAGCCCAAATACAAGTGCTTCATATAATATACGGGGCGGTACTTCTTTTTCCGGTAATAGCTTTACAGAAGGAAGCCCTTTGATTCTGGTTGATGGTTTTGAATCGTCAGACATGAACCAGATAAACCCGGAAGACATCGAAAGTATTTCTGTTTTAAAAGATGCCTCTTCAGCTGCTATTTATGGGGCAAGGGCTGCCTATGGCGTTATCCTGATTACAACAAAGCAAGGGAAAAAGGGCGAAAAAGTTAAAGTTACATATAGCAGTAGCTACCAATTAAGTAAGCCGGTGGCAATCCCCGACCTACTGGATAGTTACACTATACAACTAGCAAAAAACGATGCAAAGAAATTAACCGGACAATCCCCATCAACAACAGAACTTAACAAGCTCCAATGGATGAAAGAATATATAGATAACCCAGAAACAGCACCAGTCTATAAAACAGATGGGAATGCTATAACATGGGTCGGCAACACAGATGTATATGGAGAAGCGGTCAGGGATTGGTCACCTACCCAGAAACACTCAATTAACGTCAGCGGTGGAAGTGAAAAAATTAACTACTACGCATCGATAAGTTACCAGAAAAGGGAAGGGCTATACAAAATCAACACCGATATTCAAAATCGATATAATATACTGCTCAACTTAACGACAGATGTAAACAAATGGTTGTCGATCGATTATAAGGCATCATATAATAAAACCGATTATACCGAACCATATAATAATTCAGGCAAAGAAGGTTGGTGGTATGCTATGGCTCAAAATCCGGAATATAATATAAATATGCCAATGAAAACACCTGAAGATTCACCGGTTGGTGTAATGTATACTGACAATATCCTAAGCTATATGGATTATGGCTCAGAAAATAAAGGGATAAAGGAAACAAACTTATTAAGGGTAGCCCCAACGGTTAAAATAACAAAAGGGCTGAGCCTAAAAGGTGATTTCTCCTACGAGTCTTATAATTACAAGGGAAAAACAGTTGTTCCAGAACTTGAAAATGTAGCGCTTACATGGACTCCTGTTATAAGTCCGCACACAACCCCAAGTTGGCTATACAAAGAAACGGATCATCAGGATAAGTTTGCCTTGAACATTTATGGAGACTTTTCCAAAACATTTTTTGGAAAGCACCATATTCATGCATTAGCCGGTTTTAACCAGGAGTGGGTTAAGTACGATGAACTTTGGAGCAAAGGGACAGATTTGCTTACTTCTTCATTGCGTGTCATTAGCCAAACAGTTGGTACTCAAACAACTGGGGATTCGGAAAGCGAATGGGCAATCAGGGGAGCTTTTGGTAGATTTAATTATAATTATAATGAAAAATACCTATTTGAATTTAACGGGCGCTACGATGGCACCTCTAAATTCCCTACAGATAGCCGTTTTAAATTCTTCCCCTCTTTTTCGGCAGGGTGGAGGATATCCGAAGAAAATTTTGCGGAGAGTTTTAGGGATGTGTTAAACAACTTAAAAATAAGGGCTTCGTATGGTTCACTGGGCAACCAAAATGTCAGTAATTATATCTATTATCCTTCATATGGCACTATCGCCCAAGTTAGGTATCTATTTAATGGCTCTCGCCCAATGGGCATTACTGCTCCAGACTTGGTTTCATCTACATTGACATGGGAAACAGCAACAACCATTGATTTTGGTTTTGACATTTCCCTGATAAATAAACTTGATTTTTCATTCGATTGGTATAACCGGACAACCAGCGATATTCTGGTTGCTGGGGATCAGTACCCTGCTGTATTGGGGACAGATGCGCCTACCGAGAATTCCGGTGAGATGAAAACTGTTGGCTGGGAAGTAACCACAACATGGAGGGATCAACTCCCAAACGGCTTGAAATATAATATTTCACTTGTACTGTCCGATTACCAAAGCGAAATCACCCAGTTTGATGGTAACCCCGAGGGTGTACTCAGTTCGTTATACGTTGGGCAAAAAATGGGGGAAATATGGGGATATGAAACAATGGGGCTTTTCCAGTCCAGAGAAGAGATTATAGAAGCACCTTCTCAAAGCAATATTAATTCAGGTATATGGTATCCGGGCGATGTCAGGTATAAAAACCTAGACGGAGATGATAATATTTTTACAGGATCCAATACTGTGGACAACCCAGGTGACCGTAAAATCATTGGTAACAATACTCCCCGTTATCAATTTGGTATTAACATGAATGCCGAATGGAAAAACTTTGACCTTAATTTATTTTTTCAAGGGATAGGAAAAAGGGATTACTGGACTGATGATAAATTTTATTGGGGACAGATGAAATTAGATGGTACAGGTACTTGGTATTCGTATGAAAATTCATGGACAACAGAAAAGACAGATGCCTTTTTCCCTGGATATAGATATTTTGATGGTAATACTCAAATACAGACCAGGTATCTGCAAAACGCAGCTTATTTTAGGTTAAAGAACCTTACTCTTGGATATACTTTCCCAGCTAAACTTACAAAACGGGCAAGCATTGAAAAAGCCAGGATATACTTTTCAGGGCAAAATATATGGGAATGGACAGATATTGTAAGTACACTTGATCCTGAAACTGTTGATGCAACATATCCAATGATACGTTCTTATGCTTTGGGACTACAAATTTCTTTTTAACGAATATGATTAGCAATACAACTATGAATAAAAAATATATAATAATCTCTGGAATCATACTGACCTTTCTGACCGGTTGTAACAATGAATTTCTGGAAAGGTCTCCTTTGGATGAACTCAGCGAGGAAGCCGTCTGGACCACAGAAGAAAACCTACAGCTCTATTGCAATAGTTTCTATACAAATTTTCCTACAGAAAACAGCCGTAATGGCCTAGGTGTTTATAATCCTCTTCCTTACTGCGATCTTATCTCAGACGATTACGTACCATATCCCGAATACTCAAGCACAATGAGGGCTGTTACAATACCTGCAGGAACATATGCGATAACAACTGCATCGGGGAGTGGTGAATGGAACTTTGAAAACATTCGAAGCCTTAATTATTTCCTTGACAATTACGAAAAGGTTGATATCGAAGAATCGAGAAAACATGTTTATGCGGGAGAAATATTGTTTTTTAAAGCTCTTGACTATTTTAAAAAAGTCAGGTTGTTCGGTGATGTTCCATGGCTTTCTCATGTAGTAAATGTAGATTCAGAAGAATTATATGCAGCCAGGACACCCCGTTCGGAAGTAATGGACTCTGTTTTAAATTGCATCAATACTGCCATTGAGTGGCTACCTGAATATGGAGAAGAAGAAACCGACCGCTTAAATAGAGATATGGCTCTTTTTTTAAAAGCCAGGATCTGTCTTTATGAAGGGACATACCGGACATACCATACTGATTTGGGCTTGGATGGGACTGATTTTTTGAATGAAGCAGTAGATGCCTGTGAAACATTAATAAATAGTGCCCATTATTCTCTTTATTCCACAGGCGATATTGAAAATGATTATTATGACATCTTTGCCCAGTACGATTATGGAGATAATCCCGAAATGATCCTTTGGAAAGAATTCAGCTATGAAGAGTCACTAGGGATTGCTTTTAGCCGCTATTACATTCAAAATTTATTTCAAATCTCGGCTAGTCGTACTTTGGTGGAAGAATATTTATGTAAAGATGGATTGCCCACCTCTGTCAGCCCATTATTTTTGGGGACTGATTCTATACAAGTGGAGTTTACAAACCGTGATCCCAGGTTAAAACAGACTATTTGTAACTTTGGAGAAAGGTTGTTGGCAGAAGGGTTAATATGGAATGGGAATAATCCTTTGCCTACATTAAATGGGATGTCAGGCGGAGTGGCACTGGACGCAAGAAGATGTATTTCTGGTTTTCGGATTTGTAAATGGTGGATCAATGATCAGGAAGATTACGACAGGGTTGGTCTTGGAATGCAGGCATTTCCAATTTATAGGTATGCAGAAGTCCTTCTAAATTATGCAGAGGCTCAGTGCGAGCTAGGGCAATGCACACAGAATGTTTTGGACAACTCAATTAACCTCATAAGGGTACGTTCCGGTATGCCTGTATTAAATCTAAGCAATATCCCTTCCGATACTTCACTTGATGGGCTATACCAACAATATTGTGGTTATACCCCCAACCCGTTATTACGCGAAATTAGAAGAGAACGTAGGGTTGAAATGTGTTTCGAAGGATTACGTTACGATGATTTAATGAGATGGAAAGCTGGGAAATTTTATGAAATACCTGTACAGGGGATTAAATATCTCAAAAGTCAATTTGGGGACAGGGTAACTGTAGGGCAAGATATTTTCTTAGACGAAGAAAATTTTGTACTGCCTTACAAACAATTTTATCCCAATGGCAGGACCTTTGACGAAAATAAAAACTATTTATTCCCCATACCGTTAGAAGACTTGGTGCTTAATCCAAACCTTGTTCAGAATCCGGGCTGGGAAACAGCAGAATAAACTATAAATCATTACAAGTGGGTAGGGAAACAAGATTAGATTGTTTTCCTACCCTAGTGTTTAAATTCTTATAAGAAAAGCATGTCCCGTTAATTAAAAAAACGGGCTTATTATGCGATAAATTTAACTTTATGAAAAGAATATTGGTTTTGTTGTTTGTCTTTTATTTCATTGTCAATAACCTGAAAGCAGAAGTATCTGCTCCTGACACAACTTATAAAAATGTGGCAGCAAAACTGCATTACCAACCGGTACCAGACGGCTACCAAATAACCGGCAGTAACAATATATTTAACAGGGTGTTGTATGGCGGTCATGGAAACGATATCCTCACAGAAAAGTACCTTACTTTTGCCGGCGACCAACCGATTATCCTGGGGACATTGACAGACTGGCGCAAAACCCCGGCTTGTTTGCAGGCCAAATGCGGCACTTTTATGGCCGGTGTTGCTTTAACTCCAGGAATAAGTGCCCCTGTTTTTAATACTCCTGCTGACAGGGGGGAAAGATATTCGCAATGGTTCCATCAAAACGAAGGAACGGTTGCAACTTACAGGAACGGCTGGATGGAATATGAGATAAATACATTTGCCCAATGCTTTCCCCGGGTAACGGCAAAAATAGAAGTATTGCCCATAACTACAGAAAACGGTTACCTTGTACATTTTAAAATAAATACAGACCAGCGGATAATTTTTGTAATGGGGCTGGGGGGGATTACCGACTTCCTTGGCAGGTTTGAATTCCCTTATGTAACAGAGAGGGAGTTCGCCCCTGCCGATTGCATTGGCAATGAAATTAAAATTGAAAAAGACCGTGCTGTTATTATAGGGGCAAACGGGCAAGAAGTAAATACATCGATGCAGGTTGGGGCTTCTTTCCCTGTAAATTATACTATTGGCGATGCAGAAAAAGTTGCATATCCCGGGTCTTTCCTGTCTGAGGACGATACAACTGTTGATGCCCCAATGGTGAAAATGGATTGTGAAATAAAGCAGGGGAAAACCCTTGACGGATATATAGTGGTGTTGAGGGATCCTTCTAAAGAAGCTATGGACAAATGGCTTGCACACCCCAACCCTGTTGATTGTTTAAAAAATGAAATACGTAAAGTAACATCGGCATTAAATATCTCTACACCCGACAAAATGCTTGATTTGTCATTGCCCCCTAATGTGTTGGCGATGGACGCATCGTGGCACGAAAAATCGTTTTACCATGGGGCTTATGCCTGGCATGCCCCTTATTTAGGCTGGAGGAATTGGTATGGGCCCACAGTTATGGGCTGGCACGACCGTGTAAAAACAAGTTTCAAAACATTTGCAGAAATCCAGCCTTCTAAAACTGAAAGGCAAGAAGAGGTTATTTTTAATGGACCAAGCCAGTACTCAAGACTTAAAGACAGCTATGGTTTCCTGCCGGATATCAACAATGGGAAATCCCATATTTTTTACAACATGCAGGAAGTGGGCATTGATATGATCTTGCATGAAATAGAGTGGACTGGAGACCTTGCTTATGCCAAACAAGTATTTGACAATATTTCGGGCGTTTTAGACTGGGAGGAACGTATACTTGATCCTGACAATGACAACCTTTACCAGAATTGGCTCAACACATGGATATCGGATGCACATTCTTATAATGGTGGTGGCTGTGCACAGTCAAGTGCATATAATTACCGGGCCAACATGACCATGGCAAAACTGGCCTCAAAACTGGGGCGTGACCCAAAACCATTTTTGGAAAGGAGTGAAGAAATACGCAAGGCTGTACAGGGTACGCTCTGGGTGGCCGAAAAAGGGGTTATGGCAGAATATATCGATATAATTGGGAATAAGTTGTTGCATACATCGCCGGAACTGGCAACTATTTACCATTCAATAGAAGCCGGTATTGTCGACCAATTCCAGGCATACCAAATGCTGTCGTTTACCGAAAATGTGTTGCGCAACGAAACAACAAAAGCACGCGGAGGCAGGTTAGTGTGGTCTTCTGACTGGTATCCGCAAAATTATTCGAGCTGTGGCTTATATACTGCCGAAAATATTCATTTGGCATGGGCTTATTTTATGTGTGGGCAAACACAAAAAGGGAATGAACTTTTAAAGGGGCTTGTTGATGCCCACTTCTTAAGCCGTTTGCCTGGTGTTGTCGCTCATTGCCTTGCACCTGACGGGCATAGCGATGGTTCAACCGACTTTACCGATGTCAACAGCATGTATTTGAGGTTGGTTGTTGAAGGCCTGTTTGGAATACGGTTTAACCTTTTGGATGAAAAAATACTAATTGCCCCTAATTTCCCAAAGGGATGGGAGAATGCGTGCCTGGAAATTGCTGATGGCTCCCTTTCATACCAAAGGGATGGGGAGAATGAAAAATTTAATTTTAATAGCGAAGCCAAAGCAAATAAAGTCTTTTCCATTCCACTTCGTTCATCTAAAGTAGAAAGTGTCCGTTTAAATGGGCAACCGGCAGAATATAGGATTGAGCCGGGAATTGGCTATTCAAAATTAGTTGTTGAAAGCCAGCAGAAGGAGATTGATCTCAAGATAAATTATTCCCAAGATATAGTGCCTAATCCTATTTGTCAAAAAAACATACTTAACGAAGGGGATATCACAATAGAAGTAAATAAAGGCAACATCATTGAAATTAAAGACCCTTCTTCATGCCTTAACAAGATAAAACGCGATAAAAAATCGGTCGAAGGGAAAATGATTGGTACCCCCGGGAACCATACAGTATTTGTCAGGGTAAAAAACAATGACTGGGATGCCTGGCTACCTGTAGAGCTAAGCGTAAAAGAACAAAAACAGTTTGTAAAACCGCTTACAAATGCGCATCAATCGTATAAACCGGTCGATATCTCGGGCAATTTTAATATTTCACTTACCGACATACATAAACAGGAATACTGGGATCCCCGCCCTAAAGGATATTCAATAATGACCCGTCTCGACGGGAGGTTCGGATGGGACTGGAACCATGCTGGCAAAAATAAAGTAATTGTTGACGACAGTAAATTGAGGTCTTCTGGCGGTAATTATACAACAGGGGAAGGTATCCCCTTTATTACCCCTGAAAAAGGGGCAAATGTTGCCTGTGTTTCAATGTGGGAAAATTTTCCGGAAGAGATGTCTTTTGAACTTTCGGGAAGTGGGAGTGAACTGGCAGTGTTTTTTATAGGGGCAACAAACCCGATGCAGTCGCGTGTCGAAAATGCACGGTTTATTGTTGAATATACCGATGGCACGAAAGAAAAAGTGTCGCTTGTTAACCCTGAAAATTTCGATGACTGGCTGGTTGCTGCAGTGCAACAGGAAAATGAAACAGAGTATTTTAGTAACTTCAACCATGGAATTGTACAACGCATTATGCTTGATCCTGACAAAAAGCTGAAAAGACTGAAAGTCAGGGCAATTGCGAATGAAGTGATTGTTGGAATCCTTGGGGTTTCTATATGCCGGTAATAATTTGTGTTAAACCAAACAAATAAGTGGATGCCTATGCAGAGCTTTCATGTGGATACAGATAATACTTCCAGGGTTAATTTTCACCTGGAAGTATTTAGGATAACTTCCTTTAAACAAGGTTATCATTTTAAAACGCATAGCCACAAACGTATAGAATTAATATATGTACTGAGGGGAAGTTGTTTGATGATCATTGAAAATGAGCTGATATCGCTTACCAAAGAAAACAGTATTTTTGTTTTTCCCAATACGGATCACGATTTTCAGGTACATTCTGCAGGTGGGGTAAAAATCGTTCAGCTTGAATTTACGCTGGACAAACAACTGTCAGCCCCATCCTCAAAAGATAACCTGGCTGGCCTACATTTTTTAAATAGCCTGAGCGGTGACAAAAAATATATAAAAATCCTCAATAACCCGGAAATAATGAATTGCATGGAACGGATAATCCGGGAAAACAAACTGAAACAGGAGAACTCAGATTTATTGAACAAGCTGTATTTCAGGGAGCTGGATATCCTGTTGGCGAGATATATCAAAAAAATATCGGATAGTGGTACCAAATTTGAAAATAATTGTATTAATAAGGCAGTGGAGATTATTCATAAGGGGTATTGTTCGGAAATCAAGATCAGCCGTATCGCTTCCGAATGCGGTGTGTCAGAGAGATATATCCGAAAACTGTTCAATAAATTTATGAAATCGACCCCCCAAGATTATTGTAATAGCCTCAGGATTGGTAAGGCCGTAGAATTATTGTCCAACCGCAGGATCTCCATTAAAGAAATTGCTTATTCAGCAGGATATTCAACGCCCCAGTATTTTTGCAGGGTTTTTAAAAAAGCATACGGGGTAACACCTCAAAAATACCGTAATATATTTCTTTCTAAAAATCCTGATTAGTTCCGGTTTGTGCAATAAATAACTATAAATGGTTTTGAGCAGATAACTATTTCGGTTTATAACCTTTTAACTTTGAGGAATAATTGGTGAGCTTCTTTTACAGGCAGTAAAATTATTAGTTCATTATTACTTTTATACCGATTAGTGTTTATTTCCACTCAGCAACTTCATGATGTCCGTTCCTGGGTATTAAACATGTGTCGGCATTATGCCCCTTTTTTTATTGGGAGATTTTGTCTATAAATATGGTATAACAACTGAAAAACAATATATGAAAAACAACCGCAGGGAATTTATGAAAATGGCCGGGCTTGCCGGACTTGGAATAGCCGGGAGCACGGTCGGCAGTATTGCTTCAGTACCGGATAGCATCAACGATGCCGACCTCCCCAGATATATCAGTGAATATGGGCAAACACGCATTCAGCACTTCAACATGGCCGGGTACGCAGCCCCTAAAATACCAACTGTCCGTTTGGGCATTATTGGTTTAGGGCAAAGGGGCCCATCGCACATGCGTACGATGGGCCGGATTGACGGTGTGGAAATAAAGGCACTTTGCGACCTGAGGCCAGAAAAAGCCGAAGCTGCGAAAAAAAAGTTGGAAGGCACGGGGCATAATCCTGATTTATATGCAGGTAGCAGGGATGAATGGAAAAAGGTGTGTGAGCGCGACGACCTCGACCTTGTGATTATTACGACCCCTTGGTACATGCACGCCGAAATGGCCGTATATGCCATGGAACACGGCAAACATGTTGCTTCTGAAGTCCCTGCTGCCGGGACAATAGAAGAATGCTGGCAACTGGTTGAGACCTCTGAAAGGACCAGAAAGCACTGCATGATGATGGAAAATTATGCCTATATGGAATTTCAGTTGCTGATGCTGAACATGGCCCGCCAGGGATTCTTCGGTGAAATAGTACACGGGGAAGGTGCTTATAATACCAGCAAGATGAAAAATAATTTTTCGAAGTCGATGTACTGGGACATGTGGTGGCTGAAACAGTATGCCTGGAGAAAAGGGAATATTTATCCGACACATGGATTAGGTCCGGTAGCCCTTATTATGGACATCAACCGGGGAGACCAACTGGATTTTTTGGTTTCGGTAGAAAGTAACGACTTTATGATGAACAATAGGGCAAAAGAACTTGCTGGAACAGATGATTTTTTCAAACCATTTGTGGGTAAGGACTATAGGGGGAATATGAATGTAACAACGATACGGACTAAAAAGGGACGTACTATTATGCTCCAGCACGATGCTACCTCGCCATCGCCACACAATATGATACATGGGATTTATGGGACAAAAGGTGCAGCCCTTTACGACCCGCAACCGCCACGTATATCTGCTGGAGACCATGAATGGGTAAATCAGGGTGGGTTTGACAAGATCAAGGAAAAATACACACCTGAAATAACAAAAAAAATGCGGGAATTTGCAAAAACCAGCGGGCATGGAGGTTCTGATATCCAATTATGCTGGAGGATGATTGACAGCCTTCACAATGGACTTCCCTTAGACCAAAACGTGTACGATGCCGCCAGTTGGAGTTCCATTGTCCCGTTAAGCGAATGGTCGGTGCGCAACCGTTCTAATTCCATTGATATTCCCGATTTCACAGGGGGGGAATGGAAATCAAATAAGCTGAATATGGATATTAACCTTGAAAGGGGTGGAAATACAAAAGTTTTATAATGGCCGCATATCGAAAAAACCCATACATCGGACAGGCCATGCTACCGGTAGACATTGTTTTCCACCCGTCGTGGTGGAACAAACATGCCAAGATTGTGTTCGATGAAGATTTTTACTACCATCCGTTGAAAAGGGTAGAAGTTGAACAAAAGATGGAAAAAGAGCTTTACGAAAGGTTTGGGCAGTTCGGATTGGGCAGCGACAAAGGTAAAGCACTTCCGGTAATCGGTGCAGTCCATAATGCAGCAGGCTACCTGCTTTCGGAAATGCTGGGCTGCCGGGTCGAATATAATGCCAACACTGCCCCACAGGTTATTCCTGCCGGGTTTGATAGTTTGAATATCGACCCTGGCAAAGCTTTTAAGAGTGGGGCATTTAAAAAGTTAATGGCACTGACGGACAAGCTTAAATCGAAGTACGGCTATATAACCGGTGACATTAATTGGGGTGGCGTATTGAACCTTGCCCTTGACCTGGTGGGAGAAAAAATATTCCTTGATTTTTACACCGGACCGGAAGAGGTAAAAAAGCAACTGACAAAGATTGCAGGGATCATCGAAACGTTTGTTGCCGGTATTGCTGGCGAAACAGGGACAAGTTCCATATCGGTCAACAGGAATGTGCGCCACATTGAAAAACCTGTGTTCCTTCATTCAGAGTGTTCCCATACCATGATAGCTACAGAGCAATACGAAGAATTTTTATTGCCCATAGATCAGGAATGGAGCCAAAAGTTCAGGCCTTTTGGTATTCATTATTGCGGGAACGACCCACACCGTTATGCAGGGGTTTTTGCCAAAATACAAAACCTCGATTTCCTGGATGTCGGTTGGGGCGGTGATGTTAAAGAATTACGGAAATACTTGCCAAATACCTTCCTGAATATCCGCCTCGACCCGGTCACGCTTAATAAATATTTGGACACAGAACTGGAAAAAACCATTTTAGGACTTGTACAATCCTCTAATAATCCTTATTTAACTGGTATTTGCTGTATTAACATGGATGACAATGTCGATAGTTCAAAAATTGCTACAATATTCAGGACCGTTGAAAACTTGAAAAAAGAAGTAATTTGAAAGGGGGAAATCAGTCTTATAAACATGAAAGGGGATCTCAGGAAACATTTTTTTATCATGTAAACAATAAGCTGTTTTTTTTGAAGTGGCAGTGTCACTCCCTGGTTTTGTATATCGGGTTTATTTCTGTTGGGACCGGGGCATTGGTTTCTCCCCTCCACTTTTCGAGTATCACTAATAGTTCTTTTACTTTTTCAGGTTTTGATGGCACAAGGTTATTCTTCTCTCCAATATCGTCTTTCAGGTTATACAATTCAAGGTCGTTGTTTTCAAAATATTGGATCAGTTTCCAGTCGCCCAACCGGACTGCCGAGCCCGGACGTGTACGGAATAATACATCTTGTGTTTCGGCGTTCCCCCTTTCAATATAAACCGGAAAATGCCAAAAAAGTGGGCGTTCCCCCATGTCCTCTGCCCCTTTCAGTAGCGGCAAAATAGAAAGCCCGTCAAGTTTTTTCCCATGAGGTTTTTCAATGCCTGCAGCCTCTAGTATTGTTGGGAAAAAATCGATGTTGCTAACAGGCGCCCCCGATTTTGTGCCCTTGCTAATTTTCCCTTCCCAATAGGCAAACATAGGTTCGCGGATGCCCCCTTCGTAATACGAACCTTTTCCGGCCCTGAGCGGCCATTGTTTTGTAATGTCATAAACGCCCCCATTGTCGGAAATGAATAAAATAAATGTATTCTCTAATTTCCCCGATTTTTTTAACGCCGCAACCAAACGGCCAACCTGGATGTCTAAATTTTCGACCATTGTGGCATATTTGGCATTGTGCTGCCCATTCCATTCCGGTTTGTTTTCGTATTTTGGGAGTAACTTTTTTACCGGGTGAAGCGGAGTATGCACAGCATAAGGTGCATAATATAAAAAGAATGGCTTGTCTCCGGTTGTGTTTAAAAAATCCAGGGTTTTGTCCATTATCAAATTGGTCAGGTAATAATCACCTGTTGGCGGTTTTAGCGATGGCACCCTCTTATAAGGGGGATAATAACTCCCGGGGTTCCCGGCATGGTTTCCGCCTATGTTTACATCAAACCCAAAAGGTACGGGGTTGTGCGACAGGTGCCATTTCCCGGCGAGGCAGGTACGGTACCCGGCATCTTTTAACACCTGGGGAAGCAACAAATTATCTTCGGGGATATCCATATTATTTGGGGTCGGGACAAGCTTACGGTCTTTGCCTGCCCCCCTTTCTGACGAATTGACGGTATAAATACCATGTCGGGGTGTCCACTGCCCGCTCATCATACAGGCACGGCTTGGCGCGCAGTTTGCTGCGGTGGCATACGCATCGGTAAAAACCATCCCGTTTGCTGCTAAGGCATCAATATTTGGGGTTTCGTAAAATCCCGATCCCATAAAACCGACATCGCGCCACCCCATATCATCGACATTTATAATGATAATATTCGGTTTTTTGGCTTCTTGCCCGGTTGTACAACTCAGAAAAAAACAATTAATAAGTACAATAAAAAATACGTTATAGAATACAGCCATGAGCGTTTCTTTTGTTACAAATCAGTTTTTTACAAATTTAATCAATTTGTCAGACAACGATATTTTTATATTTTTTATGGATGGTTAGCCCTTAGGTTAATGGCATAACTATCGCGATTTTTCCCGGCAATATTTCACTGCCCGGTCTGGATAGTTGGTCATAAAACCATCGACCTGCAAACCAATCGCTTTCTGTATGTCTTCTTTAATGTCAACAGGTCCTGATATTATTTTCATCCCGGCTTTGTGGCATTTTTCAATAAGATTTTGGTCTATCAGTTCAATATCCGGACAGTAAACATCCGGTGTAAAAGTGAGTTTTTTCATGTGTGCCTCAAAAAAACCTGTATTTTTCCCGACAATAAACAACAAACGTACTCCCGGATATTCCTTGTGGATATAGTTCAATGTCCGTGCGTCAAAACTTTGTACCAACAGGCGTTCCCCGAGGTTTTTACGCAATAAAACAGACATTGCCTTTTTAGTATAGGCTTTATATCCCGGGATTAGCCCTCTTTTCTCTTTTTCTTTATTCGATTTAATCTCGATGTTATAATGAACCGGACTTAGATTGTATCTTGCCACGTAATTTTCAACCGAATCAATCAAATCAGAAACTAAAGGTATGTGCGTTTCAATTTTTTGTTGTTCGGGGAACTTTTCATAATATTTTGTCCCGATGTCGTATCTTTGGATTTCATCGTAGCCTAAATGATAAAAAAATAACTTATCAGCTTCCTCTTTGCTAATTTTACTCCCATCGGGCTTTAATGTGAAGCCCCGGTTTATTTTTGCATCGTGGGCAACAATTACCTGCATGTCGCGGGTAAGGTGTAAATCCATTTCGAGGGTAGTTGCCCCAAGTTTTACGGCATTCAGCATAGCCGGGATACTATTTTCAGGCATAAGGCCTGCTCCGCCACGGTGAGCCTGTATGTCAAACTTTCCCTTTATGTTTTGCACAATCTTCCCTAGCTCTATTGGCCTGTCGGTTTCTATAATATCGGGATGTTTGGCAATTTCTTCCCTGTATTTTGCTTCCCGTTCCCCTGCGGTTTTAAGCTTGTCGATGGTAGGGGCAAACGAAACCATGCATTTAACGCCTTTTTCGTGCAGGAGCTTTACAATTTTTCTATTCCCAGCATTGATGGATGTCCCTACATAAGCGATCATATTCCCCCAGGGGACACCAGAAACAGCCATATCATTGTATTCCTTTTCATTGCGGCAAAATGCAGAAAGCATGACATTTGGGATCCGGTCATAATAGAAGCGGGCTTCAGCCCCGGTGTGGACGGTAAGCATTATATGCCCCCCGGCATTGTATTTATTGATCAAACTTGCCGTCATACCAAGCGGGACATCTTTTTTGTCGAGGTTTAAAACGGTCTTGCCCTTGCTCCATTTTATAAGGTTTTCGAGTTTGGGGACGGAACAGGCCGTTACTGCCCCGTCATTGTTTTTTAGGGATATTGTTTCAAGTTCTTTGGCTGTATATCCTGATAGTTTGCCTTTCCCGGTACTTGTACGCTCAAGAGATGCATCGTGCATTAACACTACAACACTATCTTTTGTAAGGCGCGGATCTACTTCAAAAAAAGCCGGCACCTGACAGAGTACATTTTCAAATGCTTCTATGGAGTTTTCCGGCAAGCCGTCTTCGATCCCGCCCCTGTGCCCGCTGATTATAATTTTATTATTGGGGCTATATTTAAACCGGGGCAGGAATTCTTTTGTTGTTTGAGAAAAAATGGATACCGCCAGAACCAACAAACCGATTGTAAATCCCCCTTTTTTATATTTATTGTGGAGCATAATCATTTTTATTTATTTCGATTTTATTTTGGGGGATGCCCAAAAAATCCCCCCACGCAAAAGAAGCTAAATTTTCTGTAAACGGCACAAAGGATTAAGATTCATTATCAGTACTTTGCGTTTTTTTTCGACTGCATGCTTTGCGAGTTTTTTTATATTTACTGGACATCCCCCGACTACATATCTTATATATTTGGTCCCTATCGCATTGAAACAATTGTCACCACAAAATCCCCTATTCCCAGCCCGGGTTCTGTCCTAAATTAGGATTTAAGACAATTGCCTGTTTGGGTATGGGATAAAGGTATTTTTTATCGTCCCAGGTACGGTTAAAATCTGTATGAAATAATATATTACCATGATCGCCTTCTGACAACTTTAGCACAACACCATCAACTACCCGGTATACCACCCCCGGCTCCACATCTGTAGGTATTGCATTTACAAAAGAGACTTCGGTTTTTCCATCCTTGTTCAAATCATATAAAACATCCATCTCCGGTATGTACGCCCCCATCCAGGGCATTTCCAAGTTTTCCCCCAGTTTCCACCTCAGGAGGTCGTTATAGCGAAACCCTTCTAAAGCCAGTTCTATCCCCCGCTCCCTTCTAATTTCCAGTATAACAGGATCCGAAATACCAGGATAAAAAGTATTTGTCAAATATTGATCGGGTACAGTTGGCATAGGGGCATTGGCAATGCCAGCCCGTTCGCGTAATACCTTAACCGTTGCATTCCAGTCAGCCTGTGTAAAACTACCTAACTCTGCCTTTGCTTCGGCATAATTGAGCAACACCTCGGCATACCGGATAAGGGGGATAGAGTTGTCACTAACCGATGAACCATCTGCAAATTCTTCATAAAGCGTAAATTTAACAGGTTGATAACCGGTATTGGTGTAAGACCAATTAGGTGGTTGAAAACCGGACTCGCGTTCATAGCCTTCCATCCTAATCGTTTGTTGCAACCGCAAGTCCCTATTTATCACTTCATCCTCTAAAGGGATACTGTTATAACCAGATTGATCCGTAAAGCGTGAACCATCAATATTTAAATATGTATTGATAAACTGTTTGACAAAGCTAGGCTGCAAACCATTAGTAGGGCTGGTAAAAATATATGAAGCATCATGCAATACACTTAAATCGCTGCTGGCAATATTTGCTAAAAGCATTTCATCAGATGGTGGGTTGCCGCTCCGATCGAGAAACAGTTCACTATAACTTGATTCCGGGTTTGATGAATTCACGTGAATAGAGTACAGCCCGCTTTGCATTACTTTCTGAGCAGCATCAACTGCTTCCCCCAGCCACATGTCAGCGCTACTTTGAAGGTTGAGCCCTTCATGATATTTCCGGAAAGTCCCTTCAAAAAGGCATACCCGTGATTTAAAGGCCAAAGCAACCCATTTAGTAACCATTGATGAGCTGTTATCTTTAGTATCGTCAATATTTTCACATGCATAGTCTAAATCTGCCAGCACATTGTCCATGACCGATGTACGGGGATCCCTCGGCTTATACAATTCTGTGGAATCAGACGTACTCAAAGGTTTAGTATACCATGGCACATCTCCAAATTTAATCACCATATCGAAATAAAACCATGCACGGAACATCCTTGCTATTCCCAAATAATTTTTGAGTGCCTCCTCGCGGATATCCACATCCTCTGGAAGGTTTTCCACCTGGGTAATAAAATAATTTACATTACGCAACTTGCCCCATGACCAACCACTGGATTGATCAGAGGAATACCCCCCGGGCACCAGGTAGCTTGCAAAATCCCTGCGCTGTATAATGTCACTGGTCTGATCCTTTGTATAAACAGATGAGAATGAAGGTAAGATGTTATAAAATGAATAGGAATATAATTCTAAGCCCCCTTCACTGTTAAATGTATTCCCCGGCGATAGTTCATCATAGGGCTGTTGGTTGTGCCCGCCTTCCAGTATATCTTCACATCCTGCCGCAATGATTAGTATAAAACATAGAAAATAAAATATTTTTTTCATAACTGATTTTTTAAATTGACTAAGTTATTTTAAGACGATTAGATAGTAATATCAAGGCCAAAAGTAAATGTCTTTAATATTGGGTAAACACTGCCTTTGTTGGACTCAATAGCCTTCATAAGGTAGGTATCGGTCTCCGAACCCGTATCAGCCTGGCTTCCGATTGCTTCGGGGTCGATTGCCTTGGTAACCTTAAACAGAGGAGACCACGCCCATAAATTCTGTCCGGTAAAATATACCCTGGCCTTTTTCAATTTAACCTTTGAAATAATGGACTCCGGTAAATCATAACCTATAGAAAGGTTCTTTAGCCTGATATAAGCCGCATTCTGCAGAAAGTAAGTCGATGGCGAATTCATGGCCTTTGTCCGGTTATTATTTAACGACTCATATCCTACTAAATTTGGGAAATAACCACCGGGGTTTTCGGGTGACCATATTTCATTATGTACGTCCATAGGCATAGAGGTGTAAGGCCTGTTAAATTGCCCCCAGAAAAGCCAATTTTCTGAACCAGGCCACCATTCCCTTTTACCTATCCCCTGGAAGAATACAGAAAAACTAAAATTATTCCATTCAAAATCGCCGTTAAGGCCAAACAGGTAACGGGGCTGGGAATTTCCTATTTTGATAAGATCGCCTTTATTGTCCAATGTCAGTGTCCCTTTGGTGATTTTCCCGTCCCCGTCAAGGTCAATAAACTTGAGGTCGCCTATTTTAAGCCTCTGTTTATCCCTGGACGTTACATAAACCTGGGTTTGATCTGGCGCACTTGCAAGTTCTTCCTCTGTCTGATAGAAGCCGGTTACTTTATACCCCCACATATCGCCCAATCTTTTCCCTTTATAAAATTCTTCTATTAACCCTTCGGGGTTATTAAACTTATCAACGACAGTATAATTATCAGACAATGAAAGTTCAATGCTATAACTTATCTCTTTTTTATTCCTGCTCTTGTTTTTCCATGACAAAGTAAGTTCCCAACCGGGAGTCCTCATATCGGCATAATTGCCTTTAGGGACAGACGCACCAAAAGCATCCGGCAAGGGGATGCCCTGGGTAAACATCCCAGTAGTCTTGCGTTCATATATATCAAGGCCGAACATCAGTTTGTTTTGCAAAAAACCGGCATCTAGCCCAAAGTTCGCAGTCGTTGTCTTTTCCCACGTCAGTCCATCAGGAATTACATTTGGGTTATTTGTATAAAGAGGTTTAGAACCATTAATAACCCTGCCAAGCGTATTAACCGGCATAGTCTCTAAAAACTGATATGGAGAAACATTGCCATTGCCCAAGCTGCCATATGAAACCCTCAATTTTAAATTAGAGATAAAATTTGGAGAAACATCCCAAAAGCCTTCATTCGAGACCCTCCATCCGACAGAAACCGATGGGAAAAATCCATATTCCTGTCCAATAGGGAATTTAGAAGAGCCATCATAACGTCCGTTTATTGCAAGCAAATATCTTTCATCATAGTTATAGTTAACCCTAAAAAATGTGCCTGATGTGGTCCACTCATACCCCCCCCCGGTAAGTTGGATGTCACTTCCTGTAAGCAGCCCGGGATCTGGCAATGCCGGATTTATCATTTTGTTCCTTTTGTAATAGCGGGTTATGTGATCGGTGTTTTCATAATTATATCCTGCCAGTACCTTAAATTGATGTTTCCCGGACCTATGCCCGTAGCTGGCATATAAATTTACACCTTTATAATCTTCCCGGGAAGTTTTTTCTCCAGCATAATCTTGGTTTACGTCCATAGTTAGTATTTCGCCCGGTTTTATGCTATAAGGGACGGGAGTTGCCTGCTGCTCTTCCAGATAAGGCCTATAGATATAGCTGAAGTTACCATTAACCTTTAAGTCGTCATTAAAAAATCCGGCTTCGAAATCAAAAGTGTTCCTGACCTCCTGCCATTTTTGTTTCTTAAAATTGCCTCCGGTCAAGAAACTACCAAAAGTTAACGCAGCGCTCTTGGTCAAGGTGCCATCCGGGTTTTGCAGAAAAGACAAGGGGTTGAATTCATCTGTCAGCCTTCTGAGGATGTTTGTGCCGGGGCTTCTTACAGAGAGTGGATAAAAGTAACTTCTTTGGGAATACGAAAAGTTGTTGCCTACAGAAAGCCAGGAGTACAGTTGCACAGAACCTTTTTGGCGTATATTAAATTGTTTGAATGTATCTGGGCTGTAGTTAAAGATCCCATGCTGGTTGAAATACCTTCCCGCCACATAATATTTAACGGTTTTAGTCCCACCGGATATCGTTAACTTATGTTCCTTTGAAGGGTTGTGGTCGGCATAAAGTAATTTTTGCCAATCAGTACTCCCATAATAAACATATTCTCCTGTTGACGGATCTATGTCGATTTTTGGATCCTCTCCTTGTTCATGCATCCTCTCAAGTTCGGCCAAACGTTCCTGCGAAAATTTCATCCCTGTGTTGATAGTCGTTGGATGATTGTAACTCCATTGATAATAAGCTTCGTCAAAGTTTTTTGCCCACAAATAACCATCTGTTAGTAATTCCGGCTTTATAGCCCTAGTGTTGAAAGAATAATTATAAGAATAATTCATCTCCATACTCCCGGTCTCTGGGTTTTTAGTTGTTACCAGAACAACCCCAAAAGCCCCCCTTGCGCCATATATTGCAGAAGCAGCGGCATCTTTCAATACCGTTATGTCTTCGATATCGCTTGGGTTCAATGTATTAAGCTCTCCTGGCACCCCATCTATCAGGACCAAAGCAGAGCCTCCTGCCCCAATCGAGCCTTGCCCCCTGACAATGGGCGAGAAATCTTGTGTCGGCGAACCGGAAGGCATATTAACGAAAACCCCCGGCAAAGCACCTTCCAACCCCCGTGCAGCATTTGGCATCGGCCGGTTTCTCAGGATGCTTTTATTTATATTATCTACGGCGCCCGTCAAATCAACTTTTTTTTCTGTGCCATAGCCAATAGCTACTACTTCGTCTATACCAATGCTCACAGTTTGTAAATCAACATCAACCGTATGTTTCCCGTTTACACCTGTTTCATAAATTTCGTAACCTATAAATGAAAATTGCAAGGTGGCGTTCGGGTATACCATAACGGAGTAGTTCCCGTCAAAATCAGTAACTGTACCTTGTGCCGTCCCTTTTATTACAACACTTACTCCAGTTAAAGGCTCGCCTGTTGAACTATCGGAGACTTTCCCCTTTAGCTTTATTTTATCCACTTTCTTTACAGATATGTCTTTCCCGTTGATTTTATAAACCAGCCCTGCATCTTTGGCAATTTTTTTGAATATGTCTTCCAAAAATATATTAGGGAGATTGTAAGAGAACTTCCGTGGATCGTTTGCTATTTCATCGGAGTATTTGAAGTTGTAGCCTGAAGAGATCTCAAGATTATTAAAGATTTGGACCAAAGTAGCGTCAGAGACTTTCAATGTTGTCTTAAGTCCTTCTACCGTTTGGGCATTTAAACTGCCCAGCAAAATAAACTGTAAAAATACTATCAGCAAGAATCTTTTGTTGTAATTAATTAAAAGTAAGATCCTCTTTTTTAAATGTCTAATTAAATACATAACTTTGTTTTTCAAAAGGATTTATAAATTCTTATTTTTTTTCACGAAAGCCGGGAGTGCGCCAACAATTCCGGCTTTTTTTAATAAATAAAGCTTTGTTTTTTTATCTCATAGGCATCTCCATTTCTTGTTCAACATTTTATTTTTCTATCACAATAGTTGTATCATTGATGTATTCATATTTTATGTCGAAGATAAACTCCATGTCTTTCATGATAAAATCAAGGGATTTGTTTTGATATTTACTTTGGATGGTTCGGTTTAAAATTTCAGGAGACTGGCATTCTATAGATATATTGTACCATTTTTTTAGTTGGGCAAATGCCTGTTCTAATTTTATGTTATTAAAATATATATACCCTTTACTCCAGCCACTGTAAAACATGGCATCTGTTTTTTTCCGGGTAAATCCACCTGTTTTTGAATGAAATAGGACTTGTTCGTCAGGCAAAAGGACAACCCCCCCCTTCTTATTTGTGGCAATAACCTTAACTTTGCCCGTTGCCACGGTCACAGTAACATCTCCCCCTGATTCACAAATATTAAAACTAGTCCCCAAAACAGTGGTTTTTACTTCCGCAGATTGAACATTAAATGGTTTTCGTGGATTTCTTTTTACCATAAAAAAGGCTTCCCCTTTTAAAGAAACATTCCGGTTTTTGCCTGTAAATTTTTCAGGATAACTGAGCAAACTTCCTGAATTTATAACAACGGTGCTGCTATCGGGAAGGAGTACTGTTTTTCTCTCACCAGCTTTTGTGGCAATTTGGACCACAGCAAGCTGTTTCTGGGAGCTTGTGGCAGATCTCATGTGCCATATTGTCAAACTTGTAGCAATAATGAATATTATTGTGGCAGCATATTTAAAAGCCACTGATGTGAGAACATTTTTTTTACGAGTACCTATCCTGAATAGTACCTTGTTGTAAACCCGTTGTTTGCTTTGGTCAATATCCAATGAAAAAGAAGTTACAGCTTTTAACTTCCGGGCTTCTATCCCAATCAATATTTTTTCTTCTTCCGGGCTGGATTTACCTTTACTTGCCCTCCTCAAAAACTGCCTAAAATCTTTTACTTCCATTGCGGGATATTTTTTCTATTCAACAAGGAAGTGCAGGAAATAATAAAAGCGTACTATGTTGTTTTTGTATTTTAACAGAAATGTAATTATTGCAATAATTTTGTTATTTAAAGTGGAAGATCAAGCCGGAAAGGAGCAATAGGTAATTAACGTCTATTCGGTCTTTTATAATAACCAATGCTTTTGACAGTTGGTTTTTGACAGTTTGTTTAGACAAATTTAGTTTTGATGCTATTTCATCGTGGGATAATTCTTCAAATCTGCTCAATTCAAAAATCTGCCGGCAAGCTGTCGGCAGGATTTCAATGGATTTTTGAATTTCTGTATTTAATTCGTGGGCTTCAATATTTGTTGACACTGACACCTCAGCTGCCGTTTCATTATAGAAATCCAAAAGCTCAGCTACATCTTCTTTATTCGACCAGTACCTATAAACCTGAAACTTCGACATTTTATATAAATAGGATTTTAAATCACGTATTTGCCTATTATCTGCATTTTGCCATAAATCCATAAAAACAGTTTGAACTATATCTTCACTTTCTTCTCTATCATCAGTAAGCTTGATAATATACTTTAAAAGGCCATCAAAGTAATTATCGAACAACATCTCCATCCCTTTTTCCCGCCTTTGCTGAATAAGCGAGAGAATTAATGAACCGATATGGGGCTCCTCTGTTTTTGACATACCATAAAAATATTTTTTAATAACACCGCTAGTTTTCAACAAGTTACTCCGTACTATTTTATGAAAATGTGAATTATTACCATTCTTCAAGGCTTGTAACAAAAATCATATCCAGTTGCCGGAGCAAAGGTTACGTACCTAAACCAGGTACGCCGCAGGCCTGTGGGCATGTTTGCATCAGGTCCGGGGGGATAATAAATATTGTTATAAAAACGGCGCACGGGGGCTGGTGTTTGAACGGGATCGCCTACATACGCCGTAACAATACAATAATGCCAAAGGCGGATTTCCCCCCTTTTTTTAATGTGACAAACTTCCTCTGTTCCTTTTTGCTTTGCACATTTTTTTTGCTGGGGGTTCAAAACTAACAGTAATATCTTTCTTGAGACATACATAAAGATAAAACCGTCTCTTAGTTATTTGAAATCACCATCCATGAGAAACTAAAAACGGGCTTGCCAATATTTCCTGCTTGTAGGGCGACATATATCCGATTAAAGGCAATTTTATCTCCCTCTCTCAATCTTTCAATTAATTCTTTTTCCACTTCTGAGTTTAATTTCATCAGAAACAAAAGTATATTGGGAAGAATAAAATTGCATTACACTTGTGTTAAGTTTTAATTATTCTTTGTTTTAAAACCACAAGTATTATTATAGTTCAATAGGGATACCGTTATAAAAGTCAAGGATTTTAGTCCTGAAAATATACTTGTACCTGGCCTGTAAAAGCTCCGACTGGGCAACTGTCAAATTATTTTTGCTCTGGCTATATTCAACTGAATTTATCATTCCCACGTTAAATTTTTCCTTGGTATACCTGAAAGCTTCCTGTGTTGACTTTACGGCTTTTTCACTTGATATGTAACTGTTTAAAGCAGCCAGTGCATTAGTGTGGGCCTGTTCGATATCTTTACGCAATACATTTTTTGCCGATTGTAGCTGGTATTCATAATCGGTAACCTGTAGTTTTGCATTCGAAATGCTGTTTTTTACCTGAAATTGGTTAAAAATAGGTATGCTTAACGTAAATCCCATGTTATAACGTTTGTTGTTTTTAAGCTGGTCGCCAAAATTTATGTCGTTGTTATTCAGGTCGGTGTATTTGTTGTTGTACAAATTATAGTAATAAGCATCGAATTTTAGCGATGGGTACCTTGCCCCTCTTGCAATGTCGAGTTGCCGGGTTGCACTTTCCACACGCAATTTGGCAGCTTTGATTTCTGGACGGATCTGCATAGCATCCTTATATATATTGAACGAATTTGCAAGACTTGAGTTAGCCCTTATTTCCGGGAATTTGGGCTTTTCGATTTTAAAACTTTCTGAAATGGGCAGTTCCAATAATTGGTAAAGGGTCAGGTAGGCAAGCTGCAGGCTGTTTATATCGTTTACCAATTGGAGTTCTTCCCGGGCGAGCTGGGCTTCTATTTCAAGGAGTGCGCCACGGGCCGAGCTGCCGGCATCAACAAGTTGTTGGGTCTGTTTTATTTGTTGTTGGGTAAGTTCTATTTGTGCCGAATCAACCTGTACAATTTCCTCTTGGTACAATATTTCAAGATATGATGCGGCAATATTAAGGGTTATGTCGTCTTTTGCTTTCTGGAAATCCTGGATAGTGGCCTGCAAGTCAAGATCTTTTTGTTTTACCGTGTTCTTTAAGGAAAACCCGTTCCATAGGGTAACGCTTGTTGAAAGATAACCATCATACTCTGTTGAGTTAACATTTTCGTAAGTGTTTTCATATGTCAACGACCTCCCGAAATTAAAGCTGTTGGAAATATTTCCGTTTAATGTGGGCAAAAGGTTTGATTTTGCCTGGCTTAGTTCGTTTTGATAATATTGTGTGTTGATTTCTTGTCGTTTTATCTGTATATTATTATCCAGCGCATAGTCGATACATTTTTTCAAATCCCATTCGTTTTGGGCATGAGACATGGTTGCTGTTGCCAATAAAATTATCCCAACAAATAAGGCGGATAGATTTTTCATTTTGTTTAATTTTTAGGACCAAGATTTTAAGGATAAAGGCACAATACTATTGTTTTAATTTTAGGTTTGTGCGGCAATACCTATTATCGTGGTTGTCCATCTTATTAAAATTGTTTGTTTTTTATGGTTATCCCGATGTACATCGGGGAGAACCCGCATGGTTTTATTGTTATTTAAAATACACCCAAATTTTTACCCGGGAGTTTGTGCTAATGTACACAAAGCGCACAAAACTACCTAATCGAATAAGTCATGCCCGGATTATTCATTATTGTTTTCGTCTTCCTTCATTTTTTTAGGATCTATTTTTTCCCCTTTTACCTTGTCTTCCAATTTCAATCCCTGGGTAATTTCAATATTTATTCCGTCAGAAAGTCCGGTTTTTACAAAACGTTTTTCATAGTTGGCACCGTCAGCATCCCCCACGTTTACTTCAACATACGACGAGTCGTTTTCGAATTTCAGCAAGCCTTCCGGGATTACCATAACACTGTCTTTTCTTTCCAAAACAATATTGGCATTGGCGCTGTACCCTGCACGAATAAATTGCCCTTCTTTTAATTGTACATTTGCCTTTATTTCAAATTGTATTGCACCATTGTCTTCTACGCCTTTGGGTGAGATGTATTCTAATACGGCTTCAAATTTTTCTTTATCGATAGCCCCAATTTCCAATTCTATTGGCATCCCTTCTTTAATTTTGCCCACTTCGGTTTCGTCAACATTGCCTTCAAAAATCATGTCCGACATATCGGCCACTGCGGCAATGGTCGTACCTGCATTAAAAGTATTGGCTTGTATTACAGAGTTTCCAACTTCAACAGGCACATCGAGCACCATACCATTAATGGTTGAGCGCACGAGGGTATTGGTGGCTGTTGCTGCCTTTTTGGTTACGCCGTTTTTTATTAAGTCGAGGTTGTTTTCAGCAGCTGTCATTTCTTCTTTTGCCAAATCGTATGCTACTTTAGCCTTTTTAAATTCTTCGTAAGAGATTACATTCTTATCAAATAACTTTTGTTGCCGTTCGTAGTTAACCTGCTCGTCTTCTAAATCTATTTCGGCACGACTGAGACGGGTTTCAGCCGAATTAAGGGTAACCATATCGGGAATAATTTTGATACGGGCAACGATTTGCCCTTTTGTTATTTTGTCGCCAGCTTCAACATACAGTTCGTCAATAATTCCCGAAACCTGAGGTACAATCTCAATTTCGTACCGGGGCACTACCGAACCGGTTGCCACGGTTTTCATAACAACATCGCTATAAAAAGGGTTCTTGTTTTCAAAAACATCGGCTTTCTTTTTCGATTTGTTGTAAAGGAAGAAAAGCGTTCCCCCAAATGCCCCAACTAAAATTACAATGAGTAAAAATTTCAATACTTTTTTCATGACTTATTAATTTGTTTTTTGTTATCCATCATCCATTTTATATTCCCTCATCCCTAAGCGCATCAATTGGTTTAATTTTCACGGCGCGCCTGGCCGGGATAAGCCCGGCAAATATTCCGGCAACAATCAACACCGAAAGGGCGCCAATTGCCATTTGAAAACTTACTTCGGGGTGGCGAAAAAAGACATCGTCGCCCCCGGCGGCATTCATTTCCAGCACCCTGCTAATACCTTCGAGCAACATAACACCAAGCGACAAGCCAATAAAACCGGCTATTACAGTAAGAAAAACGCTTTCGGAAACAATATGCAGGATTACCTTTCCGGGGGTTGCGCCAATTGCACGCTGTATTCCAATTTCTTGTGTGCGTTCTTTAATAATTACCAACATAATATTACTCACCCCGATTACGCCAGCCAGCAGTGTGCCAATACCAACAATCCAGGTAAGCCCTTGTATACCTAAAAAAAGCCCGGTAAATTTCCTCCATTCCACTTCAATATTAAAAGAGCCTACTGCCTGTACATCGTCGGGGGCAATATCGTGGCGTTCTTTTAAAAATTCTTTAAGTCGTTCTTCTACCCTACTTACCGGCACGCCAGGCTGTGACGTTACCGAGAAAAAATGCACATCATCGCCCATATTAAAGGTTTTTTGCATGGTAGAAAAAGGCATAATAATGGTTTCGTTTTTACGCCCGCCCCCAATATTTATATTCGTTTCGCCTTTAATGACGCCAACAACCTGAAAATAAACCCCGTTAATTTTTATGTATTGACCGATAGGATCTTCATCTTTTTCGAACAATACTTCAACAACGCGTTCGCCAATATCTACTACCTTTCGGGCATGTTGCATATCAATTTCGTTGATTAACCGCCCTTGCAGGGGAGTCCACGGATCTATTTTGAAAAAATCGGGATAATCGCCATAAATATTAAAAGCGCCTGTTTTTTCGCCATGTATTACATTATCGCCGCTATAACTATTGGGGCCAAATAAACGAGGCGACAGGTACTGCACATCGCGAATGTGCGCTTTTATGTATTCAATATCGGTATTTTTATAGGTCCACCGCCTTCCGCGCTGAAACCCTTTATAGGGTTTACTTGTGCGTTCGGTCCAAAAAAAAGCCGAATTAGAGGCAAAAGCTTTGATGCCGTCCATTACCCCATTTTCGAGTGCTTTTCCTGCCCCCGACATAATTATCAACATAAAAATCCCCCAAAAAACCCCGAAGGCTGTCATAAAGCTGCGCATTTTATTTTTCTTTAATGCGCTTAATATTTCTTTCCAAAGATCTAAATCAAACACGATTGTTCTGAGTTAAAGGTTTATGTTTAAAATTATTCGTCGCGTAATGCCACAATTGGCTTAATACGGGCAGCCCGTTTAGCGGGTATATAGCCGGCCAAAGCACCTGCAATAACTAACAATACTGTTGCCGAAATAGCAATCCGTATATCTACTGTCGGATTTCTAAAGAATGTTTCGCCCGAACCATTGTTTGTGGCTGTTGCCATTGCATATTGTTTTTCAATAAAGAAATTAATAATCTCCATTAGCCCGGTGCCTAATACCAGTCCAATATAACCGGCAACTGTTGTTATTAATATCGATTCCATAAGGATTAAACCAATTACCGACGACGGGCTTGCTCCAATTGCCTTACGGATACCAATTTCTTTTGTGCGTTCTTTCACAATAATGAGCATAATATTACCAACCCCCACAACCCCGGCGATGAGTGTACCTATCCCAATAATCCAAATAAATATTTTAATACCCTGAAAAATTTTCATGGTCTGTAAATAATTTTCGAGCTGATTATACGAACCCACAGCCGAATCGTCTTTCGGGTCGTATTTGTGCTTACGGGCAAGGGTTTCTTTTATTTTTGTTTCAATTTCATGACTCTCTTTCAGGTTTTTTGCATTAATTGTCATGGCAAAATTATGTAGCTGGTTTGAGCCATTAAATACTTTTTGCCCGGTAGTAACAGGAATATAGGCATTACGGTTACGCGAACCCGCCCCTTCTTTGCAAATACCAACGACCTTAAACGGAACATTGTTTATTCTTACGTATTCGCCTATGGCATTTTTATCTTTAAAAAGCCCCTCTTTTATACTTGTACCAAGCACTACCGATTTACGGGTTTCGTCAATATCTACCTGGTTTACAAAACGTCCGTCGGTAATTGTTATGCCATTTACAAAACTTAAATCGGGGTGGCAGGTAATGGCTGTGTATTCGCCATATTCGCTTCCATACGAAAACATATTTCCGCCAATGTAGTACCGCCCGGAAGTATATCCAACCCCGTCGATATTTTTTATTATATCGTAATCTTCGTTTGTAAACCGAATATTGCGCCCTTCTTTCATGCCTTTGTAGGGCATACTTGTGCGCCCCCCCCACATCCAGAAACCATTAATGGCGTCTTCCATAAAATTTTGCGACACCCCATTGCTCAACCCGTTTCCGGCACCAAGAAGTATCATTAACATAAAAATCCCCCAGGCCACACTAAACCCGGTGAGGAAAGTCCTCATTTTATTTTTTTTGATGGTGGCAAGTATTTCCTGCCATTTATCGATATCGAACATTTCTGAAAGGTTTAAAATTTGGCGTTTAAAGCCCAAACGGAAGGGCTCAAAACAAAGATTGTACTACTAGGCGTTTTCGAACTCTTTGGAATACTGTTCTTTAAAATGGCGCAAATCGCCGTTTTTTATAATTTCGTCAATCCGTCCATCTTTTAAACGTACAATTTTTTGGGTCATTGCAGCAATATCGTGCTCGTGCGTTACCAGTATTACAGTAATCCCATCGGCATTTATTCCTTTCAATATATCCATAACCTCATACGATGTACTGGTATCGAGTGCGCCCGTTGGTTCGTCGGCAAAAATAATTTTAGGTTTCGATATTAACGAACGGGCAATGGCAACGCGTTGTTTCTGCCCACCCGACATTTCGTTTGGCTGATGATCAGCCCAATCGCGCAACCCTACTTTATCGAGGTATTCCAATGCAATTTTGTTACGTTTTTTACGGCTTACCCCCTGATAATAAAGCGGCAGGGCAACATTTTCCATGGCATTTTTAAACGAAATAAGGTTAAATGACTGAAAAACAAAACCAACCAATTCGTTGCGCAACCTGGCTGCTTTTTTTTCCGACATATCTTTTACCAGCGAACCATTTAAATAATACGACCCCTCATCGTAATTATCTAAGATACCAAGGATATTAAGCAGCGTGGATTTTCCGGATCCAGAAGATCCCATAATTGAAACGAACTCGCCTTCTTCAATTTCCAAATCAATCCCTTTTAATACATGGAGCGAATTACTCCCCATAACATACGATTTATGAACACTTTTTAAACTTATCATGGCTTGAACTTGTTTTTCCGGGACACAATACCCCAGTACTGTTTTTCTGTAAAATCGAAATGAAAAAAACCTATTTCGGATTCCAGCCTAAAATTGAACAATTCCTTGCCCAACAGCAGTATTTTTTCGACAAACAGCCCCTGCTTTCCGGTTGAACCTCATTTTTTTGAGTTATATCCCGGCATATACAGTTTTTTAACTCTATAATAATGTTTGACGTTTGGGGAAAAGGTTTGTTACCAGAATTTGTGTTTTTTAGGTTGAAAAATTAAAAAAATCCTATACAAACGGATCAAGGATTCCCAATAAGCAAAAATAGGAAGGCCGGAAAATCGCAATAACAATTTTCCGGCCACATCTTTTGCCCAAAGATTTATCGTTACCTGCGAACAACAATCGGCTCGCGATGATTTCCAACAGAAACAATATAAAACCCATTTGGCAGGTTATGGACATTCAAGCTCTCATCTCCAGAATTAAGTACGGTATTTTTTACCACTGTCCCGTTAAGGTTATAAATAACAAGCCTTTGTCCTGCTGCATTTCGAACAAAAAGGAAATTGCCCGCCGGGTTGGGGAATATTTCAATATTACTTTCTACAATATCCCAAGTAGCTGTTGCTATAAGGTTTAAATCAAGGGTAAGGTCTTCTCCTTTTATTTCAAATGTACTGTTAAGCGGGGTATAATTATCGGCTTGCAACAAAAAAGGGTACACTCCATCAGGGAGGCCTTCAATAATTATCTGCCCCCCCTGCCCGCTCAGGTATTCTTTGCCTCCTACTTCTAAAACCGCATTTGCTATCGGGTTTTGCCCATTGGCTACATTAATGGTAACCGCATATTTTTTTAGTGCATTTACATAAAACGAATCGGCACGGGAATACAGCGGATCGCTTTCAATGCCTGTACGCACTTTAATCATTATATCTTTTTGTTGGGTTGGTATTTCTACATTAACCGGGAGCATAACCCCCAGGGTATCGCCTTTCAACCCGGTAAATATGGTATCGCCGGTAATGTATTCCTGCCCTTCAACAACCGACACATTAAATGTTTCGTAAGGGTTATCGAAGTTGCGTAACACCAGTATGTTCGAGTCGGCTTGCATTGGCTCTATTTTCATAGTATCGTAAAAAAAGGCTCCAATAACCGGAGAAATAGTGTCGAGCCATGCATTTACCGTTACATCGCCATTAATATCGTTTTCGGTTGGTCCGTCTGGTGTTCCCCAATAGTTGCCCGAAGCATTGATACTGCCCGATAAATTACCATTGTTTACCCCGGCCATTTGGTTGCCGTATATTTGGTTGGCAACTATGGTTGGCGATGAATTATTGGCAAGGAAAATAGCATCGCCACTATTATTTGCAATGCGGTTATGGCTGATAATAAGGTTTGAACTATCGAGCTTTATGCCTGTTTGGTCGCAAAAACTTTGTTGCACATCGTTGCCGTAAAACCAAACGTAAAAATTCTTTTTCGTATATATACCTGTGCAATTATACCTGAGATAGTTATTGATTACCCGCGAAAACAACATAACATCGAATTTCATCCCTGTGCCGCAGTTGTTACAAACTTTATTGTTCGATATTGTCGAATTTTTCACATTGCTGAACAACATGCCCCGGTCGGTGCTGTACCTAACCGTATTTTTATGTATTGTAAAATCGGAGCAAGAACCAACATACAGCCCAATTGTTTTGCCGTCTTTATCAGCGTCAATAACATTATGGATATTGCTGCAAATTTTATTTCCCTCAACAACAAAATCTTCCGACAGATTAATATCGACCCATTTCCCAACAGTAAAACAATTTATGGTATTGTTCCGCACCACTATATTTTTCGAACTCGATATATCTACATCCCCTTGCTCTTTAAGTGTAATAGTATTTGATTCGAGAAATATGTTACTGCAACTATCTATAGTCAATCCACAAAGCAATTCCTCGCAAAATCTCATTTCGTTATCAAATATTTTTATTGGTTGGGTCGGGTTGATTGAATTTTTAATATCTATATGGGCTGAACTAATTATATCTTCTTCAAAATATGCTATTTTATTCTTAGAAATATTTGTGTTGCTACATGTTTCCTCTATGTTGATCTCAACCAGCCGGTTATCTGTTATGTCAACATCAGAAGAGAGTGTTATGTTAACCTCATACACTTCGTTTTTTTCTTCAATTTTCACTTGTTCGCTTTCTACAACTTCAAGAAAACTAGACTTCAGGTTAAACACATTTTCAGAGAAGGTAACATCTGAGGATTTTTCAATGTATACATTACTAAGTCCTTCTTTATTACTGTGTTTTGATATTTTTACCTGTTTAGATTCAGAAATATTTATCCTAAGCTGCTCGCATGAATTTTCCGATATTGTCCCATTGTTCATACTTGTATATATGTACAACGAGTCGGTAGCTTGGTTATTTGCAACGGTAATATTTTCAGAATTATTAAAAACATTAATGTTCAACACTTCACCTTTATTTCCGGTTATATCGCTGTTAATTGAGTTCGAGATCGTAACAAAATTAGGGTTGGCATCAGCTACAGTCCCGTTTGAATATTGATTGTCGGAAATGGTAATTTTTTCGGAATCGAACACCATAATCGAGCTCTTTGTCAGGTCTTGGAATTTATTATTTGAGACAGAACACCCTGTTCCTTTATTTATTTGGATTGCATGTTCAAGCCCCGCATCAAAAATGTTTTCTTCTACATTTAGGTTTCTTGCAGCAAAGCCTTCCACATATATGGCATTTGTTTCAGTATCTCCGGGGCAAAACTTAATGTTTTTTATTGTCACATCCGGAACGGTTACCTCAACAATATTACCACTGCCTTTTAATACAGAATTCCCACCTTTCCCGTGCAGCTCAATACTTTTATTTTTTATTTTCACTTGTTCGTTGTACTCATCTTTCCCAATGGCAATAATATCGCCGCTTTTTGTTGTATTATCTTCAATAGCCTCATTTATTGTCACAAAACCTTGTTGTTGGGTAATATTTTTTACTCGGGCTATTTTAAAGTCAACTTTTTCTTTTACCCAGTTAATTTCTCCATATTCCGAAGTTCCTGGAGTTGCATCAACATCAACCCTTATCTCCCCGATTTCGAACATAGGGTTTAACACTTTGGTTTGGGACAAATCTGTCACTTCTGCGCTGTTAAAAATGAAAAATACATTTATATAACAGGTTTCCCCCTTACCTATTTCTATTGTTTTATTAAGATTAAAGCGGTAAGTCCTCTTTTCTTCTTCCACAGGTATCTGAGCAAGTATTTCTGAATTATCGCCAGGGCTTTTCAGCATAATTGCCGATACCCCTTCATCCAGCCTGGTATTAAGCTCAAACGAGCCAACAGTCCAACTGTCGGCACCAGAGGCTTCTAATTTAATATGTCCGACATACAAATAATTTTTTAGAGCATCTTCGGGGAGGAGTACCTCTTCGCAAGATTGAATGGCTTTAATGTCTAGGTAGGGGCAAAAAACAGCCGTTGCCTCCTTATCGGCATCCATGGTAATTGTTGTTGCCCCCGTACCTATCCCCTTCCATGTATAAAATGCCCATGGCGAATTAGTGGGCATTGTATAACTAATCTGCACTTTTTCTCCTTCGTTATGTTTTGTTGTCCCCGTAGGGATTGTTTTACAGCCATCGCTTGCTGCTTGTTCGGGTTCTATTTTCATGGTAAGGGTAAATTGTTTTGCAGAGGTAGTATCAACAATTTGTGTTGAATCGATTTTTAGTTTTAGCCGTTGTTTAAACCGATTGTGCCCAAGTGCGGTCCAAGGTTCGAAACTGTAAACATCTTGGAGGTAATTAAGCATTACCATATAAAAAACATCGCAGGTAATTGCGGCTACACCAACCGCTGTGGCTTGTCCCTGTTCTGCCGATTTTAACTGGTCTTGGGGTTGGTGGTAACTACACGAGATACTCCCGGCTTTTATCCCCGAAAAACTTTCTCCGGCAACAAACTCCCGGTTTGCCCCGTCCCAGGTATATGTTTTTATCCCTTCGGTGCCCAAAGCAAGGGTTATATGCCTATCAACAATATGCATGTCAATAGCCTGAGAAGTACTCACATTCTCGTCGCAAAGAGGCACAAAACCATCCCCTCCAACATAATAGGCATGTATTTTTGAGGGCCCCTGATACACCCCGGTTGTGAGCAAAATAAGCGTATCGCCAATCATTTCCATTTTTGCCGGTTGGTTTTCAATATCAAACATTTCTTTTTGTACCGGGTTGGCAGGGTCGGAAATATCAAGTTTAACAACAAAATTTCCCCAAGGGGCTTGCCCGTCCATATCGCGGTATGCCACAAAAATACTGTTCCCGTCTTCAGAAAAAGCGAAGCAGCGCCCTTCATGACTCCCCGGCGAAAAAGACGAAACAGAGTCTTGTTTCAGATCGGCACTGTACCCGTTCCTAACATCAAATATTTCGAGTTTGCCTTTGCTGTTGTAATTAAAATTCAATAAGTAAAAAAAGCCATTATGCTCGGCTACCTGTGCCAGTTGTTCAAAATTTTCTTCATCGTAAACACTCTGCATCTGGGGGTTTTCGGGGTCGGACAGGGAATATACCACGAGATCGAACAGCGAAGGGTATGCCGTAATAAGCTTGTCGCCACAAACCCATAACGACCTTGCCGCTTCGTTATTGTAAGGCTCTATACTTTTCACAAACACCGGGTTTTCGGGGTCGGAAATATTATATATATCAATCGGATTTTTCAGGCTGTTACTCCTTACCGGGATGTACATGTAATTTTTATACGTAACCGCCTTGCCAAAAGAGCGGTATTCTGGGTTCTCCCGTGCCAACGAGTCGGTAAAGACCCCCAAATCCTGCAAGCCTTCCTCTTCGTTCTCGGCATAGGTATTATTGGCAATAATATTCAAGGACATAAAAAGGGCAATGCAAAAATGCGGCAATATTCTCTGTCCGATTTTGTGTTGCACCTTAAAAAGAAACCGTGTCGCTAGTAATTTCATCTTGATAATTTTAGGTTTTACCCCAAAACTATTACACTGCCTCAAAAAGGGCACTATAAACCAAGGCACTACATGCACCATTTGATAAAATGGCGCATATTTTATGGCAAAAAACTAATTTAGCCTGAAATGGTTATTGATATAAAACGAAGGGGTTACCCCTGTTGTTTTTTTGAAATTACGGGTAAATGTATTCCTGCTCGAAAAGCCAACACTTTCGGATATTGCTTCGAGCGTATGGACTTTGCTCTTTTCGTCTTTTAGCCTTTCACATGCTTCTTTGATGCGGAGTTCGTTAATGAAATCGGTAAAACTTTTCTGAAAGACATCGTTTACAACATTCGACAAATAACTCCGGTTTGTATCCAACAAGGTTGCACACTGGTTAATGTCCATTCCTTTTTCGCAAAAGGCCTTTTCGTTAATTACCTTTTGGTTAATTAAATGCACCAATTTTTCTTTTTCTTTATCACCTAATTTTATCCGGTTTAACCCCCCTATTTTTTCGTTCATGCATTTCATTTGTTTTTCGTAGGAAGAAAGAAGGTGTTTGTATGCCTTTTTTTTCTGAAAATAGAAATATCCGACAACTGCCGAAGCGACCAAAAACACCAATGCCAAAAGCACAAACAAGGTTGCCAATTGTTCTTTTTTGTTTATCTCTATCTCCTTTTTCAACAATTCGGCATCTTTTTTTTCGGTTTCGTATTTCAGGCGCAATTCGCTAATAATAGTGCTTTTTTCTTCGTTAAATATACTGTCGTGCAATTGGTTGTATATAATACGTTGGTTGTATGCCTCTTTAAAATTTTCATCAAGGGCTTGTACTTCTGACATAATTTTATGGGCACGCATAATTTCGTCCTTTGCATTAGCTGCCTTTGCAGCCTCCAGAAATCCGTGGGCGGTTTCAATGGCCAGCTTCACTTGCTTTCGATCCTGGTATATTGAGGCAATATTCCCCAAAACAAGGGCAATTCCATATAAATCGTTCATTGCCCTAAATTGGGTAACTGCCTGCCTATAATACACTAATGCACTGTCTTTTTTCCCGGCATCGTCGTATTCGGTTGCAATATTATTAATAAAAGCAGCTTCGTAACGTTTGTTGTTTATGGCTTTTGCTATTGTAATCGCATCTTTAAAATACGCGATTGCTTTTTCACGTTTCCCTTGTTTAGAATACACATAGGCAAAACAACAAAGTTCTACGGCCACCCCACTCTGCACATCAATTTCTTGATATAACTCAAGTGCTTTTTGAAAAGATTCAAGTGCTTTTTCGTAGTTTTCAAGTTCGGCATCTAAATATCCCAAATCATTCAGTGCTGTGGCCATTAATTCTTTATGTCCTATTTTTTCGGCCAGTTTCAAACACTGCAAATAAGCTTCCGAAGCCTCGTCGCGCCGATCTCCATTACGGAGGTACAATTGCCCAAGCACCGAATACAAACTCGACATAAGGCTTGTATCTTTTAGCTCCTTGCCTATGCGAAGAGACCGGACAAGACAAGCCTCGGCATCTCCGTCACCATTGTTCTTGCCAATAATCCCTTTGTTTTTCAAGGCTAATGCAATTCCTTTTTTATATTTATTTTTTTCGGATAATAGCAACGCCGAATCGGCAAAATAAGCGGCAGTATCTAAATTCACATAAATAAAATCCGATGATAATTTGTTCAGGCTGTCAACCTGCCCTTGCATTTTATTTTTGGCAATGTCACCACCCGATAACAAAATTTCGTTCTCACAACTTAGAAACAGAAAAGCAATAGAGATAAAAAGGATGAAGCTTGCTGCGTGGTTAATTTTTGGGTTAATGTGTTTCATCTTAATTAGCTTATTGTTGGCAACTTTTGTCAACCGTTTTAGCCCAAAGATAATTAACCATTGAATTTTCGGCAACACTGCAACGATATTCAATAGAATTTTACGACAACCTAGGGCAAAGCTATTGCAAAAACAAAGCACAAACCCGTTGGAAACGCTGGATCTGGGAAAATTCCCAAATGGCACTTACCACCTGAAAATTCCCAATGACAGAGAAGATAATTGTCAGGTGATACCTAACTGATGAATTTGTTCCTCTTTTTTCTATTTTTGTTGGCATGCGAAGTTTTCACCACTTCATATTGCTTAAATTCATGGCAGGGATATTCATCCTCTTGTTGTCCCCCTCTCTACTTGTAGGGAAAAACAGCCTAGACGATCTGGTTTTGTTGAGCTGCAAGGTAGATGGCAATATTGCGCAAAGGCTGGACGATGGTTATCGCGGGTTTATTGTACAATCAAATCCCCCGGTCAGGGTTATCTTGTCTGAAATTAATTTATTTCTTGAAAACAACAAAGATGAAATAATAACCCTGGTTGTTGAGCAGGGGGGAGCAATTTTTCTAAACGAACTTGAAAACAGCCCGGCAAAACAGCACCTGGCAATCCCAGAAAAATATTCTTTCCGCGACCTGAATGCCTGCAAAGCAGGCGGCAAGCGTTTGTTTGTGTTTGCCCCGGAAGACTCGCCGCTTTCTTTTTCTGCCGAAAAATATATTTGCGGATACAAAGTCCCCGCAAAATTCCCGGAAGAAATAGGCAGCGGTTTTAAGGGCAAGCCCGGAAACGACTTAGTTGTTTTCGATATCGGCACTGTATCAAGCTCCCTGCCCGATTCGCTTAAAAACAATCCGGAACTCGTACCCGGGCTATTTAATTTATATACAGGAAAGCTCCCAAATTTTTTTGTGACCGGGAACAAAAAAGTTTTTGGGGCTTATCACCGGGCATTCACAAAACAAACGTGGGTCACTGCAAATGCCGTGTTCGGCCAAAAATCCCTAAAAGGGGTAAATTGGCAGGAAATGCCCTTAATGACATCTTTTGGCAAAATCCACACCACGCAACTGGTTCTTAGTCCATACAAAGACGGATACCATTTTTCGCCCGACATTTTTACATTCAACGACAAAACATCAGAAAACACCAAAATATTTTATGCGCGACAGAAAAGCTTAAAAGAAGAAATGGTGCTTTACCTTGCTTTTGAGCAAAATACCGACAACCGTATCGGGAAAAACAACAATATCTCTTACAGCAATGTGAAATACCTCAAAGATAAGTCAAGGGGATGGTGTTCGGTATTTAACGGGAAAGACAGCTACATCGATTTCGACAAAGACATTGTTTTCCATGAAAATTTTACGGTAAGCGCATGGGTAAAACCATCAAAAATTGACGGGAACAGGAGCATTATCGGCAAAGGGAAAACATTGTCGATAAAATTCAAGGACGGCAGAATGCTCTTTACCTCTCCCGCCATTAAGGATCACATAATGGATTCTGCCTTGGTCGTGCCAAACCAGTGGCAACACCTCACCTACGTAATTTCAAATTCCCATACCGTAAAATTCTATAAAAATGGCAGGCTGGCAGAGACACAAAAAGCAGAAAGGATTGAACCCACGGAATATTCGCTGTTGATAGGCACCAACCTATGGGACGAATCATTTGTGGGCATGATGGACGATTTGATAATCTGGAACAGGACACTAAGCGACGAAGAAGTAAAACTTTTATATGAGCGGGAACTTGAAAAAAATGGTGGGACAAATAAGAAAAAATATATTGGGGCACTGGCATTATTGGCTGCACTTTCTTTTTCGCTCCTGTTTTATTTCATGGCAAACAAAAAAAGAAAGCGGGATTTAAAACGAAGAAACGGCTTAAACAAACTCTCTGCCCAACCCAATTCGCCCGTAAAAATTAAAGCGCCATACATTAATTTCTTTGGCGGCTTTAAAGTGGTCAACAGGAACGAGGAAGAACTCACGACATGCTTCTCCCCGCGGCGGAAACAGATTTTCATACTTGTCCTTATAAAAACTTTGAAGGAAAAAGGCATTAGCTCGAAACAACTGACCGACCACCTTTGGGCAGGGTATTCGGCAAAGAGCGCGAAAAACAACCGGAGCACACAGATCCAACGTATCAGGGAAACGCTTGCCTTAAACAGCGGGGCAAACATTGCATACTCGGACAAAAAATGGACAATAAGTTTCGATGACGATGTCTACTGCGATTTGGCAGATTTTTTTCGCTTGGTAAAAGAACTGAAAAATATCGGGACAAACGACTTAAATTTCGGATTGCTGGACAAACTTATACGTATAATAGAAAAAGGGGCGCTGCTCCCGAACATGGATGATGAATGGCTGGACGGCTTTAAAAGCAGAATAGCCGATGACTTGCTCGACACCCTTTTGCCTTTGTATATTGTTGAGGGCTTCACCGTCCATAAAGAATGGGTGCTTCGTTTGTCGCGTGCCTTAATGATTTTCGACCCATTAAACGAAACACTTTTGGCTCACCAGATAAATGCACAGGTAGGACTGGGAAGAAATACCCAAGCGCACGAAACGCTTGAACACTTCGGAAAAACATACCTACAGTGCTACGGTGAACCTTTCAATAAATCCATATCTAATCTATTAAAAACCAAAGATATATTTCAGTAATATTTATTATTGCCTTCACCTTAATGTTTCTTTTTATCTCAATTGTTTTTTAATATTATTCCTTGTTACCCCTATTGTTACCCTCATTTTTTACCTGTAAGTTTATATATTGTCGTCTTGTACCAACAAAGTAAGTACATATAAATAATATAAATATGGATAAAAATATAGCAATAACAAGCAGGAGAAAATTCCTGAAAAGTGCTTTGATAGCCGGGGCAGGGTTTACTATAATCCCCCGCCACGTATTGGGTGGCAACGGATATATTGCCCCTTCCGATCAATTGACCAAGGCCATAATCGGTGTTGGCGGGATGGGCCGCGGACATATTAATTACGAAGGCACACGGGTAGTCGCCATTTGCGATGTCGACACCGAACATTTGGAATTGGCTCAGAGCCAGATCGATTATGACGTAAAAAAATTCCACGATTTCAGGGAAGTGTGCCACCTCCCCGAAGTTGACATAGTGCATATCGCAACCCCGCCGCACTGGCACGGGCTTATGGCGGTTGAAGCCGCAAAAGCAGGAAAAGATATTTGGTGCGAAAAACCAATGACACGTACTATTGGCGAAGGCAAAAGAGTGGTAGAAGCCGTAAATGCCCACGGAAGGATGTTCCGCCTGAACACTTGGTTCCGTTTCAAAGACACGTTTTATGGCTTGGGTACCGATGTGAAACCTCTCAAAAAAGTAATAGACAGCGGAATTTTGGGTTGGCCTTTAAAAGTTACCGTTAGCGGGATAACAGGCTACAACTGGAAATTTTTCTGGAGCGGTGAGCATAACCTTGAACCAATGCCTGTGCCCAAGAACCTGGACTACGACTTTTGGTTAGGTCCTGCACCGTACAAACCTTACAACCCCAAAAGGGTACACGCAAAATTCCGCGGATATTGGGATTACGATGGCGGCGGACTGGGCGACATGGGGCAGCACTACCTCGACCCCGTACAATATATGTTGGGCAAAGACGACACCAGCCCGGTGAAAATTGAAGTGGACGCTCCTCAGCAACACTACGATGCAGTTGGATCGTGGAGGCGCATAACATACACCTATGCCGATGGTTGCCAAATAATCCTTGACGGCGAAAACAAAGACAAAGACGCAGCTTATATAGAAGGACCAAACGGGAAAATTTTCCGCGGGTTTAAATCAGACATCCCCAACCTTCATAAATTCTTGGAAACACTGCCCGAACCGGAACCGCAAATCACCACTTTCTCCGAGTCGGTAAAATCGCGCAAGAAGTTTGCACTGAACGAAACAAACGGCTTCCGCTCCGCAACAATGGTAAACCTTGGCATTATTGCCGTAAGGCTGGGGCGTACCCTCCATTTCGATCCTGAAAGGCTGGAATTTATCGACGACGAAGGCGCAAACAGGATGATAAACCAGCCAATGCGCGCACCGTGGACAATTTAAAGGATTAAGTGCAAACAACTAAGGATTAATTATTAAGGTTAAAAAATGATGAAAAAACATATATTTAGATTATTGTCAGTTTTTTTGCTGACGGCGGCAGTAGGCATGAATGCCCACGCACAGGATCGCCGGACACTCGACACTAAAGTTGCCGATATTTTGGCGCAGATGCCAACAAAAGATTTTGTGCACCGCGACAGGGTGATGGCGGAAATGGTAACCCTTGGGGCAGAAGGGTTCCAAAAATTTACAGAACAGCTCGTTCCGCTGGGAACTGGCGACGACACCGCCGTGCGCTTTGCCATTAACAGCGTTGCCCGTTATGCCAGCGCATTTGGCAAAAAAGGAGATAAGGATTTTGTTGAAGCGCAACTGTTGAAAGCATTGGAAGCACAAACCGATGTAGAGGTAAAAACGTTTCTGCTTAACCAGTTGAATTTGGTTGCGGGCGAAAAAACCGTTGATGCCATAAAGAAATACCTTTCAGAAAAAGATTTGGTTGAGCCTACAACACAAACACTAGTTGTTATTGGTTCAGAAAAAGCCGCATCTGTATTGTTCGAGGCACTGCCCAATGTTGGCGACGACGCTGCAAAGTGTACACTTGCAAGGGCATTGGGCGTTTTGGGCTACAGCCCGGCAAACAACGCTATTGCACAATTGTCCGACACAGAAAACCCCGCACTTAAAAAAGCAGTTTTGGCGGCCCTTGCCAATATTGGCTCTCCCGGTTCGTACAAAACCTTGTACGCTGAGGCAAAAAATGCCGGATTTGCTTATGATGCTACAAATGCAACAGAAGCTTTCTTGAATTACACAAACAAACTGGGAGAAGTAAACCAAGCCGACCTTTGCAAAAAAGCATGCAAGGCAATTTTTAAAGCGAACCAAGACGTTGATAATTTGCACAACTATTCAACAGCTTTGGCTATTTACTCAAAATACTTCGGCTCGGAAGCTTTGCCACTGCTACTCGATGCAGTTGACAACAGCGACAAGGCTTTCCGCTATTCGGTTTTGAACATTGCAGAAAAGACAAACGACATTGCCAGTACACGTGCTTGGATTGAAAAAGCAAAAGCTTCTTCCGGTGAAATAAAAGCCGAAATTATCGACATGCTGGGACGGAAAGGGAATTTGTGCGCAGTTGGTTTTGTGACAGAAAACTTGGTAACGGGGACAGAAATAGTAAGAGAGGAATCAATAGGCGCATTGGTCAACCTGGAAGGACAAAAAGCTGCGCCTGCGCTAATTGCACATTTGGCAACCGGAAACGACATCGATGCTTCAAAAAAAGCTTTGTTGCAAGTGCTGGACAAAGAACACCTTGCCCCGGTCGCCGAACAAATGGGGAAAACATCGGGCAAAACAAAAGCCGCTTTTGTTGATATAATCGCCGCAAAATCGGGGACTGATTATTTTGACGAAATTTTTGCCCTCACAAAATCAAGCGACACAGGTGTCAAGTCTGCCGCTTTCAGTGCTTTGAACAGGGTTTCTGCTGAAAACAACTTGGAAGATCTGCTCCAATTGCTGCTTTCCGTAAACAGCGAAACGGAAATCGCACAAACACAAATGGCAGTTGTTGCTGCTGCAAAAGGGGTGAATTCAGAACAAGAAGAATCCGGGAAAATACTTTCTGCCTTAAAAAGCACCAGTAAAAAAGAAAGGGTAATAACAGTGTTGCCCGAAATTGGCGGCGATGTAGCGCTTGACGCAGTCGCAGGTTATTTTAAAAACTCAACAGGCACTGTAAAAGAAAGTGCTTTTGAGGCACTTACCAACTGGAAAGGATATGGAGCATCAAAAACCCTTTTTGAAATTTGCCAGGGCAGCGGCCAGTTCCGCGAAAAAGCTTTTGCAAGCTTTATAAATCAGGTGAAATCGGCAGGTTTGCCAGACGATCAAAAACTTTTGCAATACCGCAAAGTAATGCCGTTTGCTAAATCGAACGAAGAAAAGCTGAACGTGATAAAATCTATCGGTGGCTTAAAAACGTTCTTGTCACTTGTTTACTTGGAACAATTCCTCGACAATACCGCACTTCAGCAAACTGCTGCACGTGCAATCATGAAAATTGCCCTCCCCGGCTCGGATCAAAGCAAAGGCTTCTCCGGTGAGATTGTCCAGAAAATGTTAAAGCGGGTTGCATCAGTAATTTCTGGCGAAGAAAGCGAATACGACAAAATCAATATCAACAATTACTTGGAAAAAATGCCCAAAGGCAAAGGCTTTGAGTCGATGTTCAACGGCAAAAACCTTGATGGCTGGCAGGGGATGTTGCTTAACGGTAACCCGATAAAAATTGCCGAACTAAGCGAAAAAGAAAAAGCAAAAGCCCAAATAGAAGCCAACAAAAAAATGGCGGAAAACTGGAGCGTTAAGGACGGGCAAATTATTTTCAACGGTCATGGCGCAAACTTGGTGTCAACAAAAATCTACAAAGATTTTGAAATGGTTGTTGACTGGAAAATCACCAAAGAAGGAGACAGCGGCATTTACCTAAGGGGCACGCCGCAGGTACAGATTTGGGACACTTCGCGCGTTGAAGTTGGCGCACAAGTAGGTTCCGGCGGATTGTATAACAACAATAAAGACAATGTGCGCGACCCGCTTAAAGTTGCCGACAACCCGATTGACGAATGGAACACTTTCCGCATTACGATGATTGGCGAAAACGTAACCGTTTACCTCAACGGCGAATTGGTAGTTGACAATATAAAAATGGACAACTACTGGGATCGCAGCATCCCGATTTTTGAAAGCGGCACCATCGAATTGCAGGCACATGGCAACGAATTGGCTTTCCGCGATGTTTATGTACGTGAAATAAATACCGACCATATTGGCCTTACAGACGAGGAAATTGCCGATGGTTTCGTTTCGTTGTTCAACGGCACAAGCCTTGAAGGATGGCAGGGCAACCTTACCGATTATTTCCCCGAAAACGGCGAAATGGTGGTAAATCCCAAGCGTGGCGGACACGGGAATATATACACTGACAAAGAATACAGCGATTTTGTTTTGCGTTTCGATTTCCAGCTTACTCCCGGCGCAAACAACGGGTTGGGCATCCGTGCGCCATTGCAAGGCGATGCCGCTTATGTTGGCATGGAACTCCAGATACTCGACAACTCTGCGCCAATTTATGCCAATTTGCACGAATACCAGTACCACGGATCGGTTTACGGCGTAATCCCCGCAAAACGAGGGTTTCAAAACCCTGTTGGCGAATGGAACTCGGAAGAGGTCATAGTAAAGGGTTCTAAAATAAAAGTAATCCTGAACGGGGAGACCATACTTGACGGCGACATCAAAGAAGCCAGCAAAAATGGCACGCTCGACGGCAAAGACCACTCTGGTTTGTTGCGCGACAAGGGCTACATAGGCTTCTTGGGACACGGTTCTAACCTGAAATTCAGGAACCTGAGGATAAAAGACTTGAGCAAATAAGTGTGGGGCAAAATTTTACGAGGGCAAAGAAGAGGAATTTGCCGTAGCTGACCAGTTCGGCTATATGTTTCATTAAATAAAACAGGATTTCAATTTTGGGATCCTGTTTTGTTTTTCGGGAGTTATGGCAGTTGGTAAATTATCTGATACAAATAGCAAAGGTTACACCTTAAATGCCTAACCACCCACCACAAAATACTTAATATATCCGGTTCAATTAAATATCCGGTTAATAGTATTTTTGTATTTTTGACTAAAATCCTATCAAATGAAACGAAGCCTTGTCATATTTCTGATTTTAATACTGGCGTTGGTTGCCGGTTTTATTTACTTTACAAAAGACGAAGTAACGTTTACAAAAGAAACATCTGTTTATAAAGCCGTCCCTGTTACTTCTCCGGTTTTTGTCGAAATTGCTTCATTAAAGTCAATCCCGCTCAATAACCCAATCATAAAAGAACTAGCAGGTGCGGGCATAGGGATCCCGTTTTTTAAATTGATGGCCTGTATGGATTCACTTATCCAGAATAGCAGTGAAATCCAGAACAGTATAAGAAACGAGCCATTTATACTTGCGTTCAGTTTTGCCGGCAGAACCGATTTGATCCCGCTTTTTATTAAAAATGCCAATACCAACAGCAAGAAAAACAATGTAAGGAAATTGATAGGACTGCTTTATCCCGAGGGCCGGTACACCTACGAAGAACGTAATTACAGCAGTAATAAGATCATCGCTATATCGGAAGCCGGGAATACTATTCTGCATTTTTGTTTTTCGGGTGGATTGTTTATTGCCGGCACCAATGCAATTGTTGTTGAACAGGCTGTCAGGCAGATGAGTTCATATACTATTTTAAACGACAAGTTTTTTACGCAGGTGAATAAAACAGCGACTGCCCAATCTGGGATTTCTGTTTATATAAATCATACTTCTTTTCCTGAGCTGGTGGGCAACTTGCTCAATGGGGAAACAATTCAAAGCATAGACGAGTTTGGGGAAACAGTAAAGTCTAACTACAAAAAACGGGCGGAAAGTTTTGCCGATTTTGCTTCATGGACCGAACTTGATGTTGATTTAGACGATGAAAAGATCTCCCTTAACGGCATATCGGTTGCCAACGATTCTTTAAACCATTTTTTATCGGTGTTCGATGGACAGGGATCTGAAAATTTTAAAGCCGATAAGCTGCTCCCCAAAAACACCTCATTTTTTGCAAGTTTCTCAATTTCCGATAAAGACAGGTTCTTTGCCCGGCTCGAAGAGTATTTTTCACATACCGATTTTTATTATAAACGTGAAGGAAGAATAAAAAAAATAGAATCGGGACTAGGTACTGGGTTGAAAAATAAGTTAAAACAATTGGTAGATGGGGAATTAATTGTTGCCACAACGGTTATCCCCGTAGAGCCTTCAAAGGAAACAACATTTTTTATTTTCCATACTGTTGGGAAAACTGCCGCAGAGGAACAGTTGAACAAATGGCTGTTGAATTATGCAGAAAAAAAGGGGGAAGTGCCAGGGTCATCAAAAAAGGTGTATGCAGTGGATAACGAAACAAAATTCATGATCTATGATTTCCCTTATCCCTCGTTCCCGGGAATCTGGCTCGGGAAACCGTTTGCTATGGCAAAAGCAAGATTTGTTGCATTCAACGGCAATTCCATGATTTTCTGCAATTCGGAAAAAGGCCTTCAGGAGTACCTGCACAACATGGTTTTAGGCACTACCTTAGACAAGGATATCCGTTATCTCCGGTTTAAACAGAATACTTTAAACCAAGCCAATATAAATATCTATGTTGATATAAACCGCGCATTTAGCCTGAACCGGCAACTTTTTGACCACGGGATTTCCAAACAAGTGGAACACAAAGAAGAAACACTGAGGAAGATACAGGCGGCAAACTGGCAGGTCACACACGATAAAGGGCTGTTTTTCAATTCGGTTATGCTGGCTTTCAACCCAAATGCACAGGAAGAAGCACAAACTACCTGGCAAAGCAATATTGGGAGTGCCATTAGGTTCAAACCGCAGATTGTAGTAAACCACGACAATCCGGCAAACCGCGAGGTGATTTTACAGGACAGGCAAAATGACCTGCACCAGGTAACCAACGAAGGGCGGGTACGATGGACAGTCCCTTTAGACGGGCCAGTCTTAGGCAAAATTTTCCAGGTAGACTATTACAAGAACGGGAAACTGCAATACCTGTTTAATACCAAAAACAAACTTTACCTGATTGACAGGAACGGAGAGAATGTCGCACATTTCCCGATCCAATTTGGGTCGCCTGCAACTGCTGGGGTAAATGTATTCGATTACGACAACAACTGCAACTACCGGTATTTTATCCCCCACGACAATAAAAAAGTGGTGGCCTACGATTATTCGGGCAAAGTGGTAAGCGGCTGGATATTTAAACAAGCCGACCATGTTGTTACAACGCCGGTACAGCATCTCAGGGTAGGGAAGAAAGATTATATTGTATTTAAAGACAAATCAAGGATTTATATCCTGGACAGGAGGGGTAACCGCCGGGTAGATGTACCGGTAACATTTGAAAATTCAAAAAACCCGCTGGTGTTGAACTTCGATGGGATGCCCAAAATTGTTGCTACCGATGTTACGGGTAAAGTATATTACATTTTCCTAAACGGGAAATATGCTGAAAAGAAAACCGGCAGGTTTAGCGAGGGCCACTTTTTTACCTGCGGTGATTTAGATGGTAACGAAATCCCCGACTTTGTTTTTGTTGACGGGAACGAGTTAAAAGTGATGGACGAAAAAGGTAAAAAGCTATATTCAAAAAAGTTTGACAGGGTGGTAAACGATCCCCCGGATATTTACACTTTTGGAGCTGGGCGTAAAGAAGTCGGCATTGTAGATGCTACATCAAACCGTATTTATTTATTCACCCCTGCCGGGAAACTCCATAACGGCTTCCCTTTACAGGGGGGCAGCCGGTTTAGTATCGGGGAAATGACCGGAAATCCCGGAAGCCTTAGCCTGTTGGTTGGGAGCGAGGGGGGCAACCTGTTGAATTATACCTTAGATTAGCAAAACCCAAGGGGTTTATATTATCAACATAGCATCGCCGTAAGCACCGAAGCGGTAATCTTCTTTTATGGCCGTATTATATGAGTCCATAACAAAATCGTACCCACCAAATGCTGCCACCATCATTAAAAGAGTTGAATATGGGAGGTGGAAATTTGTTATCATCCGGTTGGCAACCCTAAATTCATAGGGGGGGAATATAAATTTGTTTGTCCAGCCTTCGAATGGTTTCAGGAAACCTTGTGTTGAAACCGAACTCTCCAATGTCCGCATAACCGTGGTGCCTATCGAACAAACATTTTTCTTTTCTGTTTTGGCATTGTTAACGGCATTGCAGGCTTCTTCTTTGATCCATATTTGTTCCGAATCCATTTTATGCTTGGTAAGGTCTTCTACATCAACGCTCCTGAAATTCCCCAATCCCACATGAAGCGTTATATATGTAAAGTCAATGCCCTTAATTTCGAGCCGTTTTAACAATTCGCGGCTGAAATGCAGTCCTGCTGTTGGTGCGGCAACAGCCCCTTCGTGTTTTGCGAAAATGGTCTGATAACGGTCTTTGTCTTCGGGCTGGACTGGGCGGTTGATAAATTTTGGCAGCGGTGTTTCGCCAAGCCCGAACAGTGTTTTTTTAAATTCATCGTATGGGCCGTCAAACAAAAAGCGCAATGTGCGCCCACGCGATGTCGTGTTGTCGATAACTTCGGCCACAAGTAAATCGTCTTCGCCAAAATACAATTTGTTGCCAATCCTGATTTTCCTTGCCGGATCAACCAAAACGTCCCACAAGCGTTGTTCGCGGTTGAGTTCCCGTAATAAAAAAACTTCGATTTCTGCACCTGTTTTTTCTTTGTTCCCATACAACCTGGCAGGAAATACTTTGGTATCGTTAAATACCATTATATCTTTATCATCGAAATAGTCAAGCAGGTCTTTAAACAATTTGTGCTCGATTGTCCGATTCTCCCTGTTTAATACCATAAGTCTTGATTCGTCCCTGTTTTTGGCCGGATGTAAAGCAATTCTTTTTTCGTCTAAATCATACTTGAATTTCGATAGTTTCATAAACCTATAATTTTATTTTTTGTTTTTTAATATTGTTCTTCATTAGTTTATATTAGTTTGTTTAAGGTTTTTTTGTTCAGGTTCCGTTATACGGGCAAAAGTTTAATTGGTTGCAAATAAATGTAGGTTTTCTAAAAAAAAGTCAATCTTTATTGCATCTTCTATCCTATAATGGCCTATTTTAGTCCTTCGCAGTCCGGTTAGATAAGCGCCGCTCTTTAACTCTTTGCCTATATCGCGTGCCAAAGCACGTATATATGTGCCTTTGCCGCACAGTACCCTTATTTTCACAAAAGGCAGTTCAATTGACTCAATATCAATGCTGTCTATTACAATCTTTTTGGGTCGTAATTTTAGCTCTTCCCCTTTCCTGGCATACTCAAATGCCCTTTTCCCTTTTACTTTTACTGCCGAAAACACCGGGGGGACTTGTTCTGTTTCTCCCTCAAATTTTTTTAAAGCATCCGATATTAATTTTTCGTTAACATGAGAGAAATCATAAACGTTGTCTTCTTCTGTCTCCATATCGAAAGAAGGCGTTGTTGCCCCTATCTTTAAGGTAGCCATGTATTCCTTTTTCCCGAGTTGGAGACCCTCAATTTTTTTTGTTGCCTTTCCGGTACACAATATCATCAGCCCTGTAGCCAGGGGATCCAGTGTGCCGGCATGCCCCACTTTCATTTTTTTAATCCCCATTTCGCGGCACAATGTATTGCGGACCCTTTGGACCAGGTCAAAAGATGTCCAGTTGAGATCTTTATCAAACAATAAAATCTCACCCCCTAAAAAATCATACGTCTTTTTGAGGCCGTTCATTGGCAAAAGTCTATATTTCAGCTATTTGTGGATTTTTTTGCAAAAATTAAACCGCAAAGGTAGCAATTAGCCCAATAATTAAACAGTAAATTGCAAAATAAATTAACTTTCCTTTTTTGACAACCCTGATCATCCATGAGCAGGCAAGAAGCCCTGAAACAAAAGCTGCAACAAAACCGATAAGCAATGGAACTGCCCCGATTGTCCCGCCTGAAGTAAAGTCGCCCCCCACTATATCAAGAAAAGCAGCGCCTATGATAGGGATCAATACCATTAAAAAAGAAAAGCGTGCCACTTCGTCTTTTTTTGTCTTGAGCAACAGTCCTGTGGCAATTGTTGCACCACTGCGCGAGATTCCGGGCATAACCGCAAATGCTTGTGCAATGCCAATAATTATTGATTTCCCAAAAGTTATTTTATTCGATCCCTTTTTTGCAAAATGTGCAAAACTTAATAAAAGTGCCGTTACCATTAACATGCTGCCGACCAAAACCAGGTTGCCTGTAAATAGTTGTTCAATTTCATCTTTGAAGAAGAGGCCTAGGAACATCACCGGGACGGCAGAAAGCAGGAGTTTGGCGACATAGCTTGTAGGCTCGTTCCATTTAAAGGCAAACAGCCCTTTAATCAACGAAATAATATCTTTCCTGAAAACCACAAGTGTGCTTAATACTGTGGCAACATGTACTGTTACATCGAAGAGCAGGTTGTTCTCTGATTGGACACCCAAAACAACATGCCCGATTTCGAGATGTCCGCTGGAACTGACAGGAAGAAATTCTGTAAGGCCTTGTACAAGCCCAAGGATAAGTGCCTGGATTTCGTTCATAAACCTGGTTTATTTATCTTCTTTGGGTTTTTTCATGATGGCGTATATCTCGAAAACAAAGCCAATTAACAAAATTACAGGAGCCAGGGTTATACGCCTGAAACTGAATATGTCAGGGTTGAACACTTGCGGATCGTCGCTACCCCCGCCTGCCATTAAAATAAAACCAAATACAATGATGGCAAACCCAATGGCCATTAAATTATAATTCTCTTTGCCTAGTGCAAACCCCGTTGTTTTTGTGTCCTTTTCTTTTCTTACCATATTTTTTTGATTGACGGGTTAAAGATACATCATTAAAATAATTCATCAAACTTCAATTTCAGGAATTTATTTACCGCAAATAATGTCGATAGGTACGAAATGACCATGCCCAAAACAACAATCGTGGCAAATACAAGTGCGGCAACACTAATGTCGTTTTGAGAGACAACTCCCGTAAGTTCTTTTTTATATGTATAAAAAGCCCCCAAAACTACAATGCTGGCAACCAAGGCTCCGTATATGCCCCAGTATATGCTTTGTTGCAGGAACGGTTTGCGTATAAAAGGATTGCTTGCACCAACCATTTGCATTGTATTTATTGTAAAACGCTGCGAATAAATTGAAATACGGATAGTGTTGTTTATTAAGGCAACAAATATGAATATCAGCAGGGTGCTTATTATTATAAGCAGCAGGCTTATTTTGCTCACATTCCGGTTAATGACGGAAACCAGGTTTTTTTGGTAAAAAATTTCTTTTACCTCCGGGTATTCCCGGAATTTTTTTTCAATTACCGTCAAACTGTCAGGGTGGGTGTAAGTAGCATAAAGCTTGATGTCGATAGAAGCGGACAACGGGTTGTACCCGAGGAATCCCGTAAAATCTTCGCCCAATTCTTCGGCAAGTTCCCTGGCGGCAGTTTCTTTGTCGATGTAACGGGTAGACTTTACATAGTCGGAAGCATTCAAAATTTTTTGGAAGCGGATAACATCAATCTCGTTTAAATTCCCGTTCAAAACAGCAGTAAAACCAATTTTCTCCCTTACATATTCCGACAAGCGGCTGGCATTTACCAAGGTTAGCATCAATGTCCCCAACATTATCAATGCCAGCGAGATACTAACCATAGAGGTTAGCCATGAACTAAATATCCGTTTTTTTAATTTTTTGGGTCTTGGATTTGCCATCTGTTGTTTCCCCGTTCAATTTAAGCTAAACTACGAAAACAAATATATAAAATAAAGGGGGCGATCCTTCAGCAAAATTGTTAATCCATTAGTTCATTTAATATTTTCACCGAATCAACGATGCACTTTTCACATACCGATCCGAACAGGTTATTCTCATTTGCATATTTCCTGCCCTCGTCTGTTTTTAAATCGCAGTTTAATAATTCCCTGCATTCCATTGTACCGTAGGCCGACAGGAACTTGTCGCTAAATGACTGTATCATTGTGCTGGTTTTTTCTTTTCGCTCCTGGTTCTCTTGGTATTTTTGTGAATTATAAAGCCCAAGTACCATAAACGACCCGGTTACGGCCCCGCAAGTTTTTTGCAATTTCCCCATACCTGCGCCAAACCCGCACGATATGCTTTGGGCCATGTCGGCATCTAATTTAAAATCCCCGGCATAGGCTGCCAATACTGTTTGTGCACAATTTAACCCTGACCTGAATAATTTTTTTGCTGTTTGCTCTTTCATTTGATTATTATTTCTATTGCATAAAATTAATATTTTCAACATTACCCAACATAACCTTCCCCTCAAAGATATTGATTATTGGGCTTTGGGATATTGTTTATAGGATGTCCCCAGCAAGAAAATGATAAATAACACCTTGGCAATATAACACCTTGAAAATTTGGACATTATTTTTTGGGAAATACAAAAAAAGAAAATACTTTTGCACTCCCGATTGTTATCCGTATAGATAGGATGTATAAAATGTTGATTTTCTTTACGTAACGGATTTGGTCAAGTATTCCGTATTGACCAAAGGACGGCGGAGGGGAAATCAAGAAGTGTTAAACAACAAAAAATTTGAACAAGTGGATACACTTAGTTATAAAACAATTTCGGCAAACAAAGCTACCGTTAATAAAGAATGGGTGGTTGTTGATGCTGAAAATATGGTTTTAGGACGGCTGGCCAGCAAGGTGGCTAAAATGTTGAGGGGGAAATACAAACCATATTTTACCCCTCATGTAGATTGTGGCGATAATGTAATTGTTATCAATGCTGAAAAAGTCCAGCTTTCAGGGAAAAAAATGTCTGATAAGGTTTATGTCCGCCATACGGGTTATCCCGGAGGGCAGCGTTTCCAGACCCCGAAAGATATTTTGGCAAAATATCCGGAAAGGTTAGTTGAAAAGGCTGTAAAAGGAATGCTCCCAAAAAATAAATTGGGGAGGCAACTTTACAGGAACTTGCATGTAGTAGTTGGTCCTGAGCACAAACATGAAGCCCAGCAACCAAAAGTTGTTGATTTAAATACGATTAAATAAGCAAAATGGAAGTAGTAAACACAATAGGACGTAGAAAATCAGCAGTAGCACGGATTTACCTGAGCGAAGGGAAAGGTAACATTACTGTTAATAAAAGGGAATTGAACGATTATTTCCCGACTACAACTTTACAATACATTGTAATGCAGCCTCTTAACTTGTTGGATGCTGCTGAAAAATACGATATTAAAGTAAATTTAGATGGCGGCGGCCCGAAAGGGCAGGCAGAAGCTTTGCGCTTGGCAATATCAAGGGCTTTGATAAAAATCGACCCAGAAGCCAGGAAAGAATTGAAACCGGAAGGGTTCCTAACCAGGGATCCGCGCGAAGTGGAACGTAAAAAGCCTGGACAGCCAAAAGCAAGGAAACGTTTCCAGTTCTCAAAACGTTAATATTTATTATTTATCAACCTATGGGTCTAAAACGGTTGAGATTCCTTAGTACTCTCGGGACTACTCAACGGTTGCTTTTAGGAACATAAAAAAAGTAAACAGATGCCAAGAACAAATTTTCAGGAATTACTTGATGCAGGTGTGCACTTTGGCCACCTGAAAAGGAAATGGAATCCAAACATGGAGCCATATATCTTCATGGAAAAAAATGGGATCCACATTATCGACCTTCAAAAAACAATCGTAAAAATCGATGAAGCGGCCAATGCCGTAAAGCAGATAGCAAAATCGGGGCGTAAAATTTTATTTGTCGCAACAAAAAAACAGGCAAAAGATTTAGTAGCCGATTTGGTAAAAGAAGTTGGGATGCCTTACGTTACAGAACGTTGGCCTGGCGGTATGCTTACCAATTTCCCAACAATCAGGAAAGCAGTGAAAAAGATGCTTTCTATCGACAAAATGATGAAAGATTCCAGTTGGGACAATTTGTCGAAAAGGGAAAAACTGCAAATTACAAGGCAACGTGCAAAATTGGAAAAAATTCTGGGGAGTATCTCCGACCTTACCCGTTTGCCGGCAGCATTGTTTATTGTTGATGTCTTGAAGGAAAAAATTGCCGTACGCGAAGCCCAACGGCTGGGCATACCAGTTTTTGCAATTGTTGATACCAACTCAAATCCTGACGGTATCGACTTTGTTATCCCTGCCAATGATGACGCTTCTCAATCGATCAGGCTTATTGTTGGTGTAATGACAGATGCAATCCGTGAAGGGTTGAGCGAAAGGAAAGCAGAAAAAGAGAAAGAAGATGCCGATTCGGCTTCATCTAAAAAGGCTAAGAAAAAAGCAAAAGATGAAGACGATGACGATGATGAAGACGGGGAATAAGTCCTGGCTACATACAAAAATTAATTAAGACAGGTTATTTAATTCTATAAAACCATTAACAAAACGAAATTTCATTATGTCATTTACAACAGCCGACGTAGTTAAATTGCGTAAAGCAACCGGTGCAGGGATGATGGATTGCAAAAATGCCCTGAAAGATGCCGAAGGTAATTTTGACAGAGCCCTTGAAATTATCCGCGAGAAAGGAAAGTTAGTTGCCAACAAACGTGCCGACAGGGAAGCCTCCGAAGGTGCTGTTTTGGCAAAAGTTGCCGGTGACGGTAAATTTGGTGCCTTGGTAGTGCTAAACTGCGAAACCGACTTTGTGGCTAAAAACGAAGATTTTGTTGCATTTGCAGACAAAATTTTGGCCATAGCGTTAGAAAACAAAGCCGGGGATCTTGACACTCTTAAAACAATGGGACTCGAAGGGAGGACAATTGAAGCACAGGTAACAGAACAAACCGGTGTTATCGGTGAAAAAATTGAACTTTCATTTTACAGCAAGGTAGAAGCTGAAACTGTAACTGCATACATCCACCCAGGAAATAAACTGGCAACTTTGGTTGGCTTCAATAAAGCCGGGGTGGAAAAACAGGTGGCCAAGGATGTTGCCATGCAGGTTGCAGCCATGGCGCCGGTCGCTGTAGATAAAGATTCGATACCCCAGGATGTCATAGATAAAGAATTGGAAATAGCAAAAGAAAAATACCGCCAAGAAGGTAAACCGGAAGCAATGCTTGACAAAATTGCACAAGGTTCGCTGAATAAATGGTACAAAGAGGTTACTTTATTAAACCAGGTATACGTAAAAGACGGAAAAATATCTATTAAAGATTTCCTGAAACAAAACGACAGCGAGCTTACTGTTACTGCATTCGAACGGTACACCCTGAATGCGTGACCAGAAAGGCTGAAGAAGATATAAATAAAGAGCTGCTTGTTTAAACCAGGCAGCTTTTTTTGTTTATATGCAAGCAACCTTTTCCGTACTTATGAATCTCGTATAAAAAAAATAGTTGAGCGACATGGGAAAAAATTATTCATTGCTTGTTACCATTGCCTGTATTTTTTTATTATCCCCGGCTTTTGCACAGGACGGGAATAATAATAAATGGGCCTGGGGCGTATATGCCGGGAATTTAAATTATAATGATACCGAGGTAAATAAATTTGATTTTATAAGGGGCACTATCGGTAATTACGAAGGCTTATACCTGTATGGGGACATTTGCTCATGGAATACCGGTATAAACATGGAGAGGGATCTTTGGAAAGAAAAGTTATTCTTTACTGTAGGCGCCCATTTCCGGGGCATGCAAAGTAGCCTGGATCCGGAGAGCTATAGTTCTTCAAACTTTATGATGATAAATATTAGTGAAAATTTGCAGGATGCCAACTATGTAAGGATAACCGGAATCGACCAACATTTAAGTTACCTGGGGGCACAATTCGACATTAAATATCATTTCTTAAAAGCAAGGCACAACGACTTTTCTTTTTTCATAGGGAGCGGGGTTGAATTTAACTTCCTGGTAATGGACAATGTTGATGTTGGTTTCTATTCTGATGACATGAACAAGTATCAACACAAAATAGAAAATTTGTTTGATGCCCCTTCGGGAGTTTTTAGCACCCTTAATTTTTTAGCCGGATTGGCTATGGGTAAAAGTACAAAACCCCACATGACACTGGAAATAGGGCCGGGAACAACTCTATTTGGAGGCACAAGTAGTTTTGTCTCGGCATCAGGAACGTTTAATTGCAAAATAAATATTTTCGTACCATTTTAATTACCGTTGCTATGAAATATAGGTTTTTTATATTGTCCCTGTCCGCCATACTGCTTGTTAACTGTTCCGATGATTATGAAGCATCTTATTACCTTGACGACAGCATCTTTATTCCAGACCCTGAAATACCGGGTTTGCCAATTTACTCGGAACAAGGCTGCAACACCTTTGGTGTAAGGTTAGACAGGGAAAATATCCTTTACGATCCAGGGAATTACCCTTTAAAAGTTATTGTGAAGAACGATACTTCTTCTTTTATTTTCGATGGGCACTCCAGTTATTCTGATTATAAGATCACTTTTTTAATTGATGATCTATCACCGACAGAAGAATCAGGGCTAATGGAATTGGACCAGGTTGCTTATGACCTGGAAAGCGATAATATATCAATTGAGATACAAGATTGCGGGGAGACAATACAACCGGAAATAATATCGGGGGGGCTTAATTTTAAAAGGGTCCAAAACCTTTATGTAGATGATGTTTACAAGGGGGTAATCCTCTCCGGCATATTCAATTTTAAAGTAATTATCGATGGCACGCCATTTGCTTTTTCCGATGGCCGGTTTGATGTCATAGTCGGATATTCTAATTTTTACGTATTATAACAATGGTTTATGTCCGTCGCCGCCAGGTGTTGGTTAATCTGCCTCCTGCTTCAGGGCCTATATTTTGACTGGGCTTAAGTTTGTCGCCTTACCCGGTTTTGCGGATCCCGATCCTGGGCAATCAATGCTTTTCTAAAACCGGGATCAGGTTATTAAAAATTTATCGACAGGAATAAACAAATTTGGTTACTTTTATCGAAGTAAGAGAAAAATCAATGGATTTAATAAACAAACCAAGACAATATGACCAGACTTTTATTCATTCTTGCAGGATTTATTTTTGTACTTGCCTCATGTGCAGAACATCGGGCAGATATTTCTCAATGGCGTGGGCCTAACCGCAACGGGATTTATAACGAGACCGGGTTGTTAAAAAAATGGCCTGAAACCGGGCCGGAAATGCTTTGGTCGTTTGAAGGGCTGGGCTACGGACATTCAAGTGCCGCTGTTACCGGTAAAAATGTTTTTGTTACAGGCATGAAGGATACTACTGGTTCAGACGGTATTTTGTATTCTTTTGATAAGAACGGTAACATGCTTTGGGCTAAAAATTACGGTGCTGACTATAACCTGATGTTCCATGGACCACGTTCAACGCCGGTCGTTGTTGGCAATCTCGTTTATGTTGAAAGCGGGATGGGAAAAGTATATTGTTTGGATGCAGGGAATGGGCAAGAAATATGGTCGGTTGATTTTATTAAAGATCTAGGGGTCGACTCAATTATCCAGTTTGGATACGCCGAATCGGTATTGATTGATGGCGACCGTTTAATTTGTGTCCCGGGCGGAAAAGAGAACAATGTGGTCGCACTAAACCGTTTTACTGGAGAAAAAATTTGGAGTTCAACCGGGAACGGCGAACAGGCAACATATAATTCGCCTATTTTAATTGATTATAACAATCAGTGCCTGGTTATAGCAATGACAGCAGAATCGATTATGGGGATTGATGCCTGGACCGGTGAAATGTATTGGCGCATAAAACACACCCAGCTAAATAAAATACACGCAAATACGCCGGTTTATTCCAACGGTAAAATACTGGTTGCCACACCAGACCCCAAAGATACTTCGGGAATGGTGCTGATCCAACTCTCAGAAGACGGGAAAGATGCAAAAGTAGTTTGGCGGAATAAAAAACTGAGAAGTTTTATGGGCGGTTTAATTAAAATAGACACCTGCATTTATGCCTCCGCTTATTTACGGAACGATTGGCAGGTGCTGAATTGGAATACCGGGGAAATGATTGTCAGGAACAAAGACCTGGGCGGAGGACCTGTTATTTATGCAGATGGGCTGTTTTATTGTTATGCCGAGAGAGATGGGGAAATGGCCTTGATGAGTGCCAATCCTGAAAAAATTGAGATTGTCAGCCGATTTAAAGTACCCATGGGGACACAGGAACACTGGGCACACCCGGTTATTGACGATGGCAGGTTATACATACGCCATGGGGATGCGTTGATGGCCTACGATATTAAGGGAAAATAAAAAGGCATAAGGCAAAAGGGAACACCTAACGATAAGTTTTTTAGCCAGGATAACATAGTGGTCCAAATCTAACAAACTATTTGCCTGGAACCTAAAACTTGGCCGTAAGTTTTAAGTTGATCGTCCTCGAAGTAAGGTAATTTGGCACGGCATATTGATCGCCAGAATTGCTCGATACCCAGAAATACGAAATTGTATTGTTTATGTCGAGCAGGTTAAATATTTCGAGGCATAACCACATATCGTTTATATTGCTAAGGAAATTGCGTTTTACGGGTTTCGCCGCGCTGATCAATACTTTTGAGAAACCGATGTCTATCCTCCGGTAGGGCGGCATCCAGAATGTGTCCATATAGCGTTCCGAATTTGGCGGGCCGGTAGGAAGCCTTGCCCCATAAAAACCGGAAAGTTGCATTTTATATGAAGGGTTTCCGGGCAGGTAGTCCTGAAAAAACAGGCTAAAATTCATCCATTGGTCGGTTGGCCGGGGGATATAGCCGTGGCCGTCTCCTTTAACATCTTCTTTTGTTGACAAGAACGACAAGCTTGCCCACGACTGCACACCGCTAACGAACTCCCCGTTTATTTTCAAATCAAGCCCGGTTGCATATCCTTTTGCTTCCTGTTCGCCCAAATACCGGATCCTGACATTCTCAACCTGGTAAGGGATCAAGCGGTACAGATCCTTATAATATGCTTCTGCCGTAAAACGGAAAGGGCGATCCCATGCATTAAATATATAATCGGTGCCGGCCACAAACTGAAAAGAACGTTGTGCCTTTTGTTGATAATTAATAGAGCCATCGCTGTTCAGCAACTCCTTGAAAAATGGAGACTGGTGATAAAACCCTGTAGACAGGCTAAAAGAAATTTTGTTTTCCCAACCGGGATAATACCTGATGCTTGCCCGTGGGCTCACCAATAATTCATCGTTAAAATCCCAATAATGGACACGCACCCCTCCTGTCAGGTACAAGTCGCCGTTGGCAAGAGGTAAGCTGTAAGTGTCCTGGATAAAACTTGTAACCCGGTTTTTGCTGATATTGCTTTTGCTGTTAAGCGCATAATACAATTTTAACTCTGAATCAGAAAAGGGTAATGAATAGCCCGACGAATCGCGGTAAGTCCATTCGTTAATTTTATGGTCAGTCTTTTCGTGTTGGAATTTTATCCCCCAGTTTAAAAGGTTTCTATCCGAGTTTAAAGCCCCCCGGTGCGAAAAATTGAAAACGCTAGCATCAAGATGGTTCCTGGCGTAGTTTATAAAAGTCCCTACCCCCAGGTTTAAAACACTGTCACCATATTCTTCCGATGACATATTCCTTTCAAGCTCATTTAGATAATACTGGCCGGTAATATCGTAGGACTCTTCCTCTGTGGCATAATAAGCCGATGCAATAAATTTAAGGTTCAGTTTGGCGTTCGGGTGGTAATTTGCCGTAAATGCGCCGAGATATGTTTGGAAATCGTCAATTTCCTGGCCGTCAAAATAAATTTTGGCATTTAAAGGAGCCGTCCAGGTGCCAAAAGTGGTTTCGCGGGTTTGCGGGATAAACTTGTACTGGTTTTGGGCTATGTTCCCTAAAAATGAAATGTCAAATTTCTCGGAAAACCTGTACGTGACATAAGTTTGGAAATCAATGAAATTCGGGTCGTATTCGCCCTGTTCGTCCAAACTGTTCAACAGGTACCTGTTTGTTTTATAACGTATCCCTGAAATATGCGCCAGCCTGCCTTTTAATGCCACATCTTCGAAATGTGCAGATGCCCCCAGCAGGCTCATTGATGCCGACCCCCTAAATTCGCTGGGTGTGCGGTATTTAATATCCAGTACCGATGACATTTTGTCTCCGTATTTGGCATCGAACCCCCCGGCTGAAAAATTTATTGTTGAAACCAGGTCGCTGTTAATAAAACTTAACCCTTCCTGTTGCCCAGAACGGATCAGGAACGGACGGTAAATTTCCACATCGTTCACATAAACCAGGTTTTCGTCAAAATTCCCCCCGCGTACCGTATACTGCGAGCTTAACTCATTATTTGTAGAAACCCCAGGCAATGTTTTTATAAGGGCTTCGACAGCGCCCGTGGAAGCCCCGGGCAAAATATCCAGGAATTTTGAATCCAAGCGCGTAATATTGCCGGAGTTCCGGCGCTGTTCCCGGACAATTACCTCCCCCAATTCCTGGTTATAGACTTTCATAGAAATTGTCCTGAAAATATTTTCTTCAACACCTGCGACAATAGTGTCGAGAACAGGCATGTGCCCAATTGAAGAAAATACGACCACTATCTTTTTCTTTGCAGGTATACGGAGGATGAATTCCCCTTTCCTGTTCGAACTTGTCCCGATAGGATAATCCCTCAATGCAATATTTACCATGTCAAGCGGGGTGTCGTTTTCATCTTTTACGGTTCCTCTCAAGGTTGCATTGTTGCTCTGCCCCAATGCACTAAACTGCATAGCCTCAATAAAAAACAGAAGGAAAAGTAGACTTAATCTCATTATAGGCACAAAACTAATAATCTGGTTATATTACCAACTTTATATTGATAGATAAATTGTTTTGGGAATGTGATTTTTATTAAAAAAACTTATGGTAAAATCTTTTTATATTAAAATCCATCAAACCAAAACCTTTTGGTATGCACCAACTTATTTCGCTTCCTTGTCCGGATTATTAATGCCCGCATTTATTTTTTCTTCTATCTGCCGGTAAACCTTCGTAAAATAATAACAGGAGCAATGCCCTTCCATTGGCGAAAAATTTATTGATGCATCGGATTCCGGGTTTTCCATTTCCTTTAGCATTTCATCAAATTCACGCATGGCAGGGTTTAGGTAAAAATTATCCATGTCGCCCATCCATACCCATATTTTTCCCGATATTTTTGGGCCAAGTGTTTCCCAGTTATTTCTTACCATATCTTTTAAGTCGTGTTTTCTCCAATATCCCGCAACTTCCCTGTCTATTTTCCCAGTCAGGGGATCAAACATTGGTCTGGGCAGCCCGTTTTCGCCTTTGGGGCTGAACAAAGCTGTGAAAGCACTAAATTGCCCGCCCGAGTTTAGGTAAGTACCGGAAGCTCCCTGTACATTTTCAAACATGATATAATCTTTCTGGGAGGCAGTAGGTTCGCCGGTTATATCTCGCACAATGGGGCGCAGGTAGCCAAATTCGTTGTAAAAAGCGTTGTCGTCTTCATATATGTTGATTAGTTGGCAGTTTTCAAAATCAACCTGGTCGGGGCTATACGAAAAACAACCGTTAAAAAAGTCGGGATATGAAAGTTGCAGTGCCAAAGAAACCCAGCCCCCGGTGCTGCAACCGTCCAGGTAGCGTGATCCGGGAGTACCCATCCCGCGAAATTTTTCTTCAATGAAAGGGATCAATTCTTCGGTCAATGAAGTTCCGTACGGCCCGTTATTTTCCGAGTCGAGCTGGTAGCTGTCGCCAAAAGGCCCCTCTCCGTCCAGGAAAACAGTGAGCATCTCCGGTCCATCTTCCGAAAGGTACCATTCCATAAACGATTTGCTCCCGGCATAATGGTTTATACGAGTGTACCTACCACCATAACCTGCAATATTGTAACGTACCGGGTATTTCTTATCGGGCTTCTCATAATAACTTTTGGGCAACAAAACAGCAGCCTTTACAAACATGTCTTTCCCCCACCAACCGGAAAGCAACATACTTTTTAGGTCCACTTCCTTGGCATATTTGCTTTTAACCAGCTTTCGTGGGCAGATTGTTTCAGTTAAAGAAACTTTTATCCTTTTATTTTCATTTAGATCAAGGTCAAAGGCATCGCAGTATAGATTGCCCGGGGCATTTATCCTTGATTCTTTTGTGTCCTGATCCCATAAAACCTGCACCCTGTAATTTCCGTAAGGTATAGAATCCAATGAAACATTTATAGATCTTACAAGTTCTGAAGAACTATCGAAAGTATATGTTTTACCTTTCTCCCAATTTTCCAGGTTAGTTGCAAAAATATAGTTCGACTTGTTTGGAAAGGTATTTAGGCGCGGCTCACCTCTCGAATTTGTGTTCATAAAAAGGAATATCCGTCCTTGGCTTTTAAATTCCCCCTGTATTTCTTCTGATACAGAGACGGTTACTTTTAAAGAATAGGATTGCGCATAAATTTCTGGGAGGAAAATAAAGATATAGAATGAAAGTAAAATTGCTTTTTGCATAAGTAAAAATGATTAATATCTGTTTCGGTCATAAAGATAGGGACGAAATGTTTAACTCAAATTGAGGGCAGGAATAAATTATTTGGAAAATATTGGTTTTGTCAAGGTCAACCAAAGGCATGTTATTTTTGCCCTGTTTGGTTTTAGAGTGTACAAGTTAAGGTATGTTCGCAGTTTAACCGTTTTATCGAAAATCAGGTTTATAAAAAAAACGTAACTTTGTACTTTCCTTTACGAAAAAGGGGTAACCATTAATTTACGAAAAGAAAGAATAATGACACAACAGGATACAGTAAGGGTCGGGATTTCACACGGCGATATCAATGGGATTGGATATGAGGTAATTATGAAAACTTTACTTGATCCAAGGATTTTGGAAATGTGTACCCCTATTATTTACGGGTCGCCAAAAGTAGCCGCTTACCACCGGAAAGCGTTGAATATAGACAACCTTAGTTTCAACCATATACGTACAACCAGGGAGGCAAGGCCACGTAAAGCCTATATTATTAATTGTATTGACGACAACGTCAGGGTGGAACTGGGCAAATCTACCTCAATTGCAGGCGAGTCGTCTTTTATGGCACTGGACCGGGCAGCCTCAGATTTGGAAAAAGGCTATATCGATGTTTTGGTAACAGCCCCGATAAACAAGGACAATATACAAGGAGGGCATTTTAAGTTCCCGGGGCATACAGAATTCCTGGCGCAAAAATTTAATTCAGAAGATTACATCATGCTGATGGTCAGCGAAACAATGAAAGTTGGGGTCGTTACCACGCACATGCCGCTTGCAAAAGTCCCGGAGAGCTTATCAAAAGAACTGATCCTGAATAAAATACGCACCATATCCCATTCGTTGCGGCAGGATTTTGCCATAACAAAACCAAGGATCGCCGTTTTCGGGCTGAACCCTCATGCCGGGGATAACGGCCTGCTTGGCTCCGAAGAAAAAGAAATTATACTGCCGGCAATAATCCAGGCAAAAAAGGAAGGGATTATCGCCCTGGGCCCTTATCCTGCCGATGGTTTTTTTGGGAGCGAAGATTACCGTAAATTTGATGCCATACTGGCAATGTACCACGACCAGGGGCTGATCCCTTTTAAACTGGCATCGTTCGACAGAGGTGTAAACTATACCGCAGGCTTGCCATTTATCCGTACCTCGCCGGCACATGGTACGGCATATTCCCTCGCCGGCGAAGACAAAGCTTCTCCCGAGTCGTTCCGGCAAGCCTTGTTCATGGCTATCGATATTCACAAAAACCGTAAAATTTACGATGAGATCACAAAAAACCCGCTCAAAGAATATGAAATAAACCCGAACCAAGTTGACGAAAGTGTCGACATTGAGGCGGAAGAAGAAACGCTATAAACAATTTTTAATGTACGAATTTATTAAAGGTGCCGTAGCAGATTTAACCCCGGCAAGCATTATTGTCGAGGCCGGCGGCATTGGTTATTTCATAAATATATCACTAAATACCTACAGCAGACTGAACGGGAAAGGGGAAGCAAAAATATTTCTTCACCAGGTAGTAAGGGAAGATGCGCTTATACTGTATGGCTTTGGCGATGAAAATGAACGCAGCTTATTCCGGAACCTTATTTCCGTAAACGGGGTAGGCGCGGCCACGGCAATAATGATGCTGTCTTCTTTAGACAGCAAAGAAATCGCAACAGCCATAACCACAGAAAATGTCAATATTTTAAAAGGGGTAAAAGGCATAGGGGCAAAAACGGCACAACGTATCATAATCGATTTAAAAGACAAGCTCGGAAAAATACAGGAGCCAGGCCAAATTTTATTAATGGCGGACAATACTATACAAAATGAAGCGTTATCTGGATTAGTCACGCTCGGTTTTACCAGGAAGGATGCGGAGAAAGCTGTTTCGAGGATCCTACAGGAACAACCGGGGGTTACTGTAGAGGGCGTGATAAAACAGGCGTTAAAAAGGTTATAAATTGGAATGGAATTGATCCGAAGGTTTAGAAATATATTTTTCTACTTATCCATATTCTCCCTAACTATCCCTGGCAGGAGTTTTGGGGGGGATCCTTTTTCTTTTGGGGCAACCTTTCAATTGCAAGACACAATTAGGGTTGACACTACTGGGCAACTACCCTTCCCTTTCCAAGATCAACCGGCGTTTGGGCAACTTGGGCAGGATTCTTCAAAATTGTTCCTAAACAAACCCTCAAATATCCAATACGAGGTAGAATACGATCCCATTAGTGGCAAATATGTTTTTTATGAAAAAATAGGCGATCTAAATTACCGCTTGCCGCAAACCATGTCGCTGGATGATTATATTGATTACGATTTTGAAAAATCAATACACGATTACTGGAAACAGCGCACCCGTATCAAAGACATGGAGACACAGGGCGGGCTTATCCCGAAATTGACGATAGGGGGGGAAGCTTTTAACAGGGTTTTTGGCGGTAATACCGTAAATATCCAACCCCAAGGCTATGTGGAAGTAAGCCTCGGGTATCAGATGAACACCACAGACAACCCTTCAATCTCAGAGAAAAACAGGAAAGTGCCTACTTTCGATTTTGACCAGAAGATCCAAATGAGCGTGACCGGACAAATCGGTACGAAAATGAACATGCGGGTAAACTATAACACGGAATCTTCTTTTGATTACGAAAACAAGATGAAACTGGAATACTCGGGCGATGAGGATGAAATACTAAAGAGCGTTGAGGCAGGGAATGTTTCATTGCCACTTGATGGGACCCTGATTACCGGTGCCTCCAACCTTTTCGGGGTGAAAACAGAAATGCAGTTCGGTAGGCTGAACCTCACTACCCTGTTCTCACAAAATAAAGGGGAAACCAAAACTGTTGAGACAGAAGGGGGGGCATCAAGCACAGAAGTCGAAATAGACGGCTACGACTACGATGCCAACCGCCACTTTTTTCTTTCCCACTATTTTAAAGAACATTACAACGAAGCTTTAGAAAACCTCCCGGTAATACGTTCTTCTATCTCAATAAACAAAATTGAGGTATGGGTGTTGAATAAGTCGAGCAGTACCACTGATGTAAGGAATATCGTTGCCCTACAGGATTTAGGGGAACATAAAGACAATATCCACAACTCTGTCCCCGGTTTCTCAGCTAATACAGGCTTGGCCTATCCTGAAAATATTGTCCCTTTTAACGGGGCAAACAAAATGTACGATGCCTTAAGTTCAACCTACAGCACCATACGCGACGTAGAGAACGTAACCTCTACTTTGTCTGCAATTGACAATAACTTTGTCGGTGGGCGCGATTTTGTCAAGGTTGAGCAGGCAAGGAAGCTTTCGTCATCGGAATATTCCGTAAACACACAATTAGGCTACATTTCGCTAAACTCTTCAATCAATTCGGGCGAAGTCCTGGCCGTGGCTTTCAGTTTCACCGTTAACGGGAAAAGCTACCAGGTAGGCGAATTTTCAACCGATGGCATCGATGCCCCTCAGACTCTGATCCTCAAATTACTTAAAGGGACAAAATTTTCGCCATCGACGCCAACATGGAGTTTGATGATGAAAAACATTTATAACCTGAACGCCTCTTCATTATCAGAAGACAATTTTACATTAAATGTCAAATACCTGAACGATTCAACAGGGAACTATGTAAATTATATACCAGAGGGCAACATTAAGGGAAGCCTCCTGTTAAGGGTAATGAACTTGGACAGGCTCGACAGCCAGCAGGATCCAAACCCCGATGGTTTTTTCGACTTTATTGACGGTGTAACAGTAGATACAGAAACCGGGAGGATTATCTTTCCGGTACTCGAACCTTTCGGCAGCCACCTGGCAGATTCGTTAAAAGACAATTCATTAATAGAAAAATACTGTTACCAGTCGCTCTACGACTCGACCAAGACTTATGCAAAGCAGGATGCCGAACACAATAAATTTTTATTGACCGGGAGTTTCGAGGGTTCGTCTACCTCTACAATATCGCTTGGGAGCATAAACATAACCGAAGGTTCGGTAACTGTAACTGCCGGCGGGGTAGAACTGACTGAGAATATTGATTATACGGTAGATTATACTTTAGGTACCGTAACCATAATTAATTCGGGGTTGTTGGAATCGGGAACTGCAATTACGGTTTCTTCCGAGAGCGAAGAATTATATTCCACACAGCGGAAGACACTAATGGGCACCCATGCCAATTATGCCTTTTCCGATAATTTTAACCTTGGGGCAACACTGTTGCACATGCAGGAAAAGCCGCTGACGACCAAAGTGGACTACGGCGACGACCCTATCTCAAATACCATTTTCGGATTAGACATGAACTATGCCGCCGAAAGCCAATTCCTTACAAAGGTAGTTGATAGGCTTTTGCCATTCCAAAGCACCAAATCCCCATCTTCAATAAGTTTTGAGGGGGAATATGCCCAATTGATCCCTGGCCACTCAAATGTAATTGGCACAAGCGGCAACGTTTATATCGATGACTTTGAAGGCACCTCAATCTCAATCAGCATGAAAACCCGCAAAGCATGGGTACTTGCCAGTACGCCCCAGGATCAACTGATACTTCCAGAAGGGGACATGAACAACTCACTCGAATACAATTATAACAGGGCAAAGCTTGCCTGGTATAATATAGATCCCCTTTTCCTCCGGAATAACACACTTACCCCCACTCATATAAAATCAGACCCGGACATGCAGTCCAACCATTATGTAAGAGAAATAAATGAGAAAGAAATTTACCCCGAGAAGGAAGTAGACGTGGGGGAAACAAATTATATAACCACGCTTAACCTTGCCTTTTACCCTTCTGAACGCGGCCCATACAATTACGATACAAACCCTTCTTCTTATTCGGCAGGGACAAATCCCGATGGGACTTTGGCAAAGCCTGAAACACGCTGGGGGGGTATTATGCGCGAAGTAGCAACTACTGATTTTGAAGCAGCAAATATTGAATCGATAGAATTCTGGCTTCTCGATCCGTTTATTTACGACACCCTGGGTACCATGGAAGGGGGCGATCTATATTTCGATCTCGGCGAGGTTTCGGAGGATATTTTAAAAGATTCGAGGAAAGCATTTGAAAACGGCCTGCCTACAACAGCCCAGGTTGTTGATGTCGACTCTACAATTTGGGGAAGGGTATCGACATTGCAATCGTACGTTAATTCTTTTGAAAACAGCACAATTGCAAGGACTTACCAGGACATTGGGCTTGACGGGCTTGACGATGAAGAAGAAACCGACTTTTTCAGCGGTTACCTTACAAAATTAAGCACCATCCTAAACGCCGATGCTTATGCAGCGGCAGAGGAAGATCCATCGTCTGACAACTTCCGCTACTTCCGAAGTTCCGAATACGATACCGAGAAGAAGAGCATACTCGAAAGATATAAAAAATATAACGGGCTTGAGGGAAATTCCCCAACTGCCGAAATGTCTGAGGAGTCATATACCACCTCAGAATCGACTATCCCCGACATTGAAGACATTAACGATGACAACACGCTTAATGAATATGAGGAATATTACCAGTACAAAGTAAGTATGCGCCCTGAAGATTTTGTTTTGGGGGAAAATTATATTTCAGATGTCCAGGAAGTCAATGTGTCACTAAAAAATGGTTCGACTGAGACCGTAAGATGGTACAAATTTAAGATCCCGATCTCGGATCCCGATGAAACCATTGGTTCTATAAGCGACTTTTCGTCCATCCGGTTTATGCGTATGTTCCTTAACGGTTTTAAAGATCCTGTATTCTTGCGTTTTGCAAGCCTCGACCTGGTACGTGCCGAATGGAGGGAATATACCAACGAACTTGCCGACAACACAGGTATTTCTACTGATGCCTCTCTTGACATCACTTCTGTAAATATCGAAGAAAATGCCAACAGGGATCCGGTGAATTATATTTTGCCCCCTGGGATTACCCGGGAAATCGATCCAACCAGTGCCTATCTTACCGAGTTAAACGAACAGTCCTTAATGTTGCAAGTTGAAGGACTGGAAGAAGGAGATGCAAAAGCTGTATATAAATCCATAAATATGGATTTCCGGAATTATGAGAACTTAAAAATGTTTGTCCACGCAGAAGCTGTTGATGGAGAGCAACTGGACGATGGCGACCTCTACTTCTTCATCAGGCTGGGAACAGATTACAACTATAATTACTATGAGTATGAATTGCCTTTGCTACTTACCCCCGAAGGCGAATACAGCAGTAATGTAACGGCGGACAGATATATTGTATGGCCAGATTCGAACCAGGTAAATATCCCGCTCGAACTTTTCACAAATGCAAAGCAGGACAGGAATGCAGAAATGAGGGCTGTCGGCTCCACACTTTCCCTCCAGGACATATATGAAGTACCCCACGAAGACTGGAACGGGGAAAGAAATACCATAAGAGTAAAGGGAAGCCCCAACCTGGGGGATGTTGGGGTAATTATGCTGGGCGTAAGGCATAAAGATGTCAGCACCGTGTCGCCCGGGGCCAAGTCGGTTATTATATGGGCAAATGAGTTAAGGCTAACCGGTATTAACGAAGAAGGGGGCTGGGCTGCCAATGCCAGGACCAGCATCCGGCTTGCCGATTTAGGCTCTGTTACCGTGGCCGGAAGCGCGAGTTCGCAAGGGTTCGGCAGCATCGACAGCGATGTCAGCAGCCGCTCTACCGATAATGTCAGGGCAATAGATATTAGTTCTTCGTTGGACCTCGGGAAATTACTGCCCGAAAAGGCAAACATTAGGATTCCCATGTATTTTGGTTATTCCGAAAAACGCACAACCCCAAAATATGATCCCTTAAATCCCGATGTAGAACTAAATGAATCCCTGGACAGCTATAGCTCAAAACGGCAACGGGACTCGGTGTTGAACCTTTCGCAGGAGGTGGTGAAACGGAAAAGTATAAATTTCACGAACGTTAGGTTCGAACCCAAAGCCGATGCTACAAAAACAAGCATAATAAGCCCGTCTAATTTTTCACTTACCTATGCCTACAACGAAACAGTAAAGAAAGATGTCGACACAGAATTAAACTTAAAGAAGACCGTAAAAGGGATGTTGTCATATAATTATACCAGCCGCCCAAAGGCAATTTCACCATTTAAAAAAGTGAAACTCCTGAGCAAAGGCCCGTTAAAATTACTTGGCGATTTTGCTTTCTACCCCTTTCCTACGCAAATTAGCTTTAGTACCGATATTTACCGTTATTATAATGAAATAAGGACACGTAACATTACTGATTCGGAAATAACAATCACTCCTTCGTATGACAAAGAATTTCTTTGGAACAGGAATTTGGATATAAGGTATGATATTACCCAGTTGCTAAAAGTAGATTTTTCTTCCAGCAGTACTTCCAAGATAGACGAACCCGAGGGGCGTATCAACAAACATGATATAGACTATAAATGGAAAAGGGACTCCATTATGAAAAATATCATGGATTTGGGGCGCCCAACCGACTATAGCCACACCATAAATGCTTCTTACTCCCTGCCCCTCAGCAAAATTAAACTATTAAATTTTATGTCGGCAACTGCACGCTACCAGGGTGCATATGTGTGGGAGGCAGGAGCTATTATCGATTCCGTTGAACTCGGCAATACTCTGGAAAATTCACAATCTATTACCTTGACCGGAAATGCAAACCTTACCAACTTATATTATAAGATCCCATATTTAAAAAAGGTGAACACTAAATTCAAACGTACAGGCAGGAGCCGGAGCGGATCCAACAGATCTTCCTCCCATCGTGGGCAACAAGGTCAGTCGGCAACACAAAAAGACGAGGAAAAAGCCTATACCGCGAATGTTAAGTTTACAGCAAAAAAACCACAAGTCATAACCCATAAACTAAATACAAAAAAGGTAAAGGTAAGTGTACTTGGGGTCGATAAAAAAACAATTCCCGGTAATGTGAGGGTAATAGATGCCAATTCAATCGAATTTATACCATATGCCGATGTGCCGCAGGCCATGATCCGTATTACCGGCAACCCAGGGGAGGAGACCCTGGCAAAAAAAATCCTGGACCTGAGTGCCCGGATGCTTACCGGTGTAAGGACGGTTACGGTAAGTTACAGCAAAAATGGTAATACTGTTTTGCCAGGCTATTTACCCGAACCTTCGCTGTTTGGCTCTGGTAAATATACCCCAGACAACGGGATATTTGGTTCTAACTTAAATACGGGATCTGCCCCGGGGCTACCTTTTTTACTTGGCTGGCAGGATGAGAACTTTGCCCGTAAGGCAGCAGACAATGGTTGGATAACCACCGACTCAACATTAAATTCCCCTTTCCAGATGAACCGTTCTGAGCGTATTACGGTCCGTTCAACTATTGAACCATTGCCCGACCTTCGGATTACTATGTCGGCAAACCGCTCTTACACCAACAATTTCTACGAATATTATTACTATAACACAACTTCAAAAGATTTTGAGATGAACAGCCATGTTGAGAGTGGTTCTTTCTCAATGTCGGTAATAACCTGGAATAGCGCATTCTCTAAAATAGGCAAAGGGGTTGAGGACTCTGAAGCATTTGAGAAATTTAAAGACTACAGGATAACCATTGCCAGGCGGTTAGCCTCTCAAAGAAGTGCCAACCCAGATTATAATTACGATCCTGCTGCGGTTGACGAAGACGGGTATCCTGATGGTTATGGCGCAACTTCGGTTGAAGTGATGGTCCCTGCGTTCCTGGCTGCCTACCAGAATAAAAGTCCGTACACGGTCACCTTGGGGATGTTCCCTTCCATAAAATATATCCGCCCCAACTGGACGGTACAATACGAAGGGATGGTGTCAAAAATCCCCAAACTGAACAAAATTATGAAATCAATGAGCTTTACCCACTCTTATTCATCTACTTATAGCGTTGGCTCTTATTCTTCAAACCTCAATTATTTTGAACAAGAAGACGGGTTTAGCTACATACGCGATTTGGCGAACAACTTGGTGCCCATATATGATATAAATTCGGTAAGCGTAAAAGAGACCCTAAGCCCTTTGATTAACCTAAGCGTAATCTGGAATAACGACTTCTCAACAAATGCCGAGATTAACCGTAGCCGGAGTGTCAGCCTTTCTTTTTCGAACAACCAGATAACCGAGGTACAAAGCAACCAGTATTCTTTTGATTTTGGTTACCGTTTTGAAAATATGGACATGATAATAAAAACCAAGAAGAACCAGAAACTGTATTCAAACGACTTAAACATTACCGCCGGCCTCTCTGTTACAAAAAACAAAACTACCCTGCGCAAACTAGACGAACCCGACCAAATTACTGCCGGACAAAGTATGTTGTCGCTGGAAACCACTGCCGATTACCGGCTTAGTGACAAATTCCAGCTCCGTTTATATTTCGACAAGGTTATAAATAACCCTTATACCTCCGCTTCCTATAGGACTTCAACAACCAACGTAGGGGTTTCTTTTAAATTTTTATTGACACAGTAAACGCGAATTAGGGCTGATGGGTTGAAAGGTTGAGGGTTGAAAAAATATACAATCGAACAACCAAACAACCAAAAAACTGTCATTCTTTCTGACAACTTCATGTTAAACTTTCTGACAACTCCTTGATTTTTCCTGTAAAAAATTGTTTTTAACCTAAATTTTTTATTTTTTTGAAACAGAAATTAAAACAACATGACAAAATTAAATACAATATGGCTTCCGTGGTGGGGTCTTCTTACGTAAGTTAGGAGTTAAAGAGCCATATTGGTATTTTTAAGAATATTTCAAAAGGCCTGCTCCTAAAAAGAGCAGGTTTTTTTTTAGAAAAGATGAAGACACTAATAAAAAATAAAATCCAAAAAATTAATTTTCTCTGCAAAAACCACGGAGTAGAAAAATTATGGATATTTGGGTCAATCAACACCAATAACTTCACCGCCGAAAGCGACATTGATTTTCTTGTCGATTTTGAGCCAATGAATATTGAAGATTATGCTGAAAATTATTTTTTATTAGCCGATTCTTTAGAGACGTTATTTGAAAGAAAAATTGATTTGGTAACAGTAAATTCTTTATCAAATCCATATTTTATTGAAGAAGTAAACAATAGTAAATTATTGATTTATGACAGACAAAAGCAAGAAATACTTGTTTGATATATTAGAAGCTGTTGAATCAATTGAAGAATTTACAAGAAAAATAAATTTTCTTCAATATCAATATCAAGAACAAAAATTAATAAAAAGAGCTGTTGAACGCGAGTTCGAAATAATTGGAGAAGCAATGAACAGGCTCTTAAAAGTAAATGATAAAATAAAAATAAGCAGTTCTCAACGTATAATTGGAATGCGCAACAGGATAATTCATGGTTACGATAAAATTGATGACGGAATTATTTGGGGAACGCTAAAAAAACACCTTCCTTTATAAAAACAGGAAATAAAAAAAGAATTGAAAAAATGACAAGAACAAATAACAATTGGTGGTGGCGCAGTAACTTTTTACAATTATCGTGAAGAGAGGCTACGCTATTGCTCAATTTGAAAAGGCTCATCGAAAATCACGATGAGCCTTTTTTTTTACAAAATTTAAAACAACAAATAATTAATAGAATAAAATGGAAACACTAAATTTTAAACCTGTCGTACATAAGATCCTTGCCGATACGGTAACCCCGGTAAGTATTTTCCTTCGCCTAAGAACCCTTTTCCCCAAATCGGTTTTATTAGAAAGTTCGGATTACCACAGCAAAGAAAATGCCTATTCGTTTATTGCTTTCGACCCCATTGCGTCGTTTAAAGTAAACCATGGCGAAGCAACAATTTGTTTGCCCAAACGCAAAAAAGAAAAATTCCAACTTACCTCAGAACGGAGGTTACATGACGAGCTCGATTCGTTTTTCAAAAAATTCAATGTCGATTCACAAGAAATTGAAATCCCGGCAAACGGGTTATTCGGATACCTAAATTTCGATGCCATACCGCATTTCGAAAACATACATTTCTCGTCAAAAAAAGGGGAAGGTTACCAAATTCCTGAAGTAAAATATTGCTTTTATAAATATGTTGTTGCCATCGACCACCATACCAATACACTGCATATTGTAGAAAACTTACAAAACGGCGATGATTCAAAAATAGAATACATCCACCATTTAATAAGCAACCCTTCATTTACAATTGAAAAATTTAGCCCTAACGGAAATGAACAATCAAACATTACCGACCAGGAATATATGCAGATGGTAACCAAAGGGAAAGAGCATTGTTACAGGGGCGATGTTTTCCAAATCGTATTAAGCCGCCAATTTTCGCAGGAATTTAACGGCGATGATTTTAACGTTTACCGCGCCTTGCGCTCAATTAACCCATCGCCCTACCTGTTTTATTTTGATTACGGCGATTACCGCATTTTTGGGTCAAGCCCGGAAGCCGAACTCCAAATAAAAAACAACAAAGCATACATACACCCCATTGCCGGAACCTTTAAACGTACCGGAAATGACGAACAAGACCGGATACTGGCAGAAAAGTTAAGTAAAGACCCCAAAGAAAATGCAGAACATGTAATGCTTGTAGACCTGGCACGTAACGATTTAAGCCGGAATGCCGACAATGTTACCGTAGAAACTTACCGCGAAGTACAATTTTACTCGCACGTTATTCACCTGGTATCGCAAGTATCGGGCGAAATTACCGACAAAACAAACCTCATAAAAGTTTTAGGCGAAACGTTCCCTGCCGGAACCCTCTCTGGCGCGCCAAAATATAAAGCAATGGAATTAATAGACAAATACGAAAACCAAAACAGAGGCTACTACGGCGGGTGCATTGGTTACCTGGGATTTGACCACACTGTTAACCATGCTATTATGATCCGTTCCTTTTTAAGCAAAAACAAAAAATTGTACTACCAGGCTGGTGCAGGAATTGTTGCCGATTCGAAAGAAGAAAACGAATTACAGGAAGTTAACAACAAACTTGCCGCACTAAAAAAAGCCATCGAAATGGCAAAAAACATTAATTAGTAGCCGTTTAAACTTACCATAATCAGTAATAAATAAAAAAATGAAGATATTAGTAATTGACAATTATGATTCGTTTACCTATAATTTGGTACATGCAATAAAAAAGATATCGGGTCAACAGGTTGATGTTTTCCGCAACGATGAAATTACATTAGAAGCCATTGACAAATACGACAAAATAGTACTTTCTCCAGGTCCCGGAATACCAGAAGAGGCAGGGCTTTTATTGGAAATTATAAAAAAATATGCCCCCAAAAAAAGCATGCTGGGGGTTTGTTTGGGGCATCAGGCAATTGGCGAAGCTTTCGGTGGCAAATTACATAACATGAACCATGTATTGCACGGCATTGCAACACCTGTAATACAAACCGAAAACAAATCGTACTTATTTAAAAACCTGCCCGAAACCTTTGAAGTAGGGCGTTACCACTCGTGGATTGTACAAAACGAACAACTGCCCGTTTGTTTCGAGGTTACAAGCTACGACAAAGACGGGTTAATTATGTCGATGCAGCATAAAGATTACGACATCCAAAGCGTCCAGTTCCACCCCGAATCGGTACTTACACCGCTGGGAGAAAAGATGATTGAAAATTGGTTGTTCTTCAAAAAATAGGCAGTCGCAATTTTTGGTTACAGCAAAAAAAATTTCAAAAAAAAACAAGCACCTTTATTCCAAATAAATAAAAAGGATTTCAGCAAAAACAAACCATTTTAATACGATGAGACAAACATTACCATACCTTCTTGAAGGGAATAACCTTTCTCGCAAACAAGCTCAATCGGCACTTATTGAAGTAGGAAAAGGCATGCACTCCGATGCCGAATTTGCATCGTTCTTAACTGTGTTCAGAATGCGCCCACTCGAACCACAAGAACTTGCCGGATTTCGTGATGCCATGATTGAACTGAGCACAAAAATAGACTTATCGGCCTATAACGGAATGGACATTGTTGGTACCGGCGGCGACGGGAAAAACACGTTCAACATATCAACACTTTCGTGTTTTATTGTTGCGGGCACAGGTATCAACATCACCAAACACGGCAACTACGCCTCAACCTCAACCTGCGGGGCATCAAATGTGCTAGAATACCTTGGATATAAATTCAGTAACGACAAAGACAAACTAAAAAACGACCTAGAAAAAGGGAATTTTTGCTTTTTACATGCGCCATTATTCCACCCGGCAATGAAACACATTGCCCCTGTCCGCAAAGCTCTTAAATTTCCCACATTCTTTAATATATTAGGGCCAATGATAAACCCGGCAGAACCCAAGTACCAGGTTTTAGGGGTAAACAACAATATAAATTTTGAGCACTACAAAAGTGTATACGAAACCCTGGATGTAGAATACGCCATTATTCACGGCACCGACGGTTACGATGAAATTTCGCTAACCTCTAACACCCGCTATGCAACAAAAATGAAATACGAAATACTGGCTACGCCCGATTTTGGGATGCCACAAACAAATCCTAAAGAATTATTTGGCGGCAATACGGTTGAAGAAGCGGCAAAATTATTTATTACCATTTTAGAAGGCAAAGGGACAACAGCTCAAAACAACGTGGTTACGGCAAATGCAGCGGTTGCCATAAACCTGGTTCATCCCGAAAAATCATTATCAGATTGCATTGAAATAGCAAAACAATCGCTATTAGGAGGTAAGGCTCTGGCTAAATTAAAAACAATAACACATTTAAAATAGGTACATTAAAACCACAATGGAAAAAAAATGAATATCCTTGAAAAAATAATTGAGACCAAAAAGGTTGAAGTTGCCAAGCAAAAAAGCAAAATCAGTACCGGACAACTTGAAAGATATCCTTTTTTTAGCCGAAAAAGCAACTCGCTAAAAGAGAACTTGCTAAAAGAAGATGCCTCGGGGATTATTGCTGAATTTAAGCACAAATCCCCATCGAAAGGAGAAATTAATGGTCAGGCAAAAGTTAGCGAAACCACCAAAGCTTATGTTGAAGCTGGTGCTTCGTGCCTTTCGGTTTTAACCGATAATGAATACTTTGGCGGCTCGTTGGGGGATCTAAAAAAAGCCCGGGAAACAAATCCGGGAATACCGATCCTCCGCAAAGATTTTATAATTGACGAATATCAAATTATTGAAGCCAAAGCCTACGGTGCCGATGTTATTCTTCTTATTGCTGCCTGCCTCGAAAAAACAAAAGCCCTAACTCTGGCACAGAAAGCCAAACAGCTCGGGCTCGAGGTACTGATGGAAATACACAATGCCGAAGAATTGGATATTGTTAACGATTTTGTTGATATTGTAGGCGTAAATAACCGCAACCTAAAAATTTTTGAAACAACCATTGAAACCTCAATTAAATTGGCAGAACTTATCCCCAAAAAATTTGTAAAAATATCGGAAAGTGGACTTAAAGGGGCATCGGAAATAAAACGCTTGAAACAACACGGATTTAAAGGTTTTTTAATTGGCGAAACATTTATGAAAACGACAAACCCGGGCGAAACTTGTAAAAAATTAATTGAAAGCCTTTAACCCAATATTCATTGGGAAGAAAAAGGGAAATCCATTTTACAACTACCAAAGTTCCGGCATATAAAAAACAAAAAATGAAACAACTAAAAATAAAGGTGTGTGGAATGAAACACACCCAAAACCGAGAACAAACAGAAGCCCTTAACGTAGATTTGTTGGGGTATATTTTTTATGCACCATCGGAACGTTTTGTTGGAGAAAATCCTGACACCGGGCTTTTTCAATCTTCCAAACCGAAAGTGGGGGTTTTTGTCAACGAAAATGCTTTCGAAATACTTGGCTTGGCAAAAAATTTTGGTTTCGAATACATCCAATTACACGGGAAAGAACCTCCAAAAACGTGCGCCCTTTTAAAAAAACAGGGACTAAAAATAATAAAAGCCTTCCCGGTTTCCGATGATTTCAATTTCGAGGCAACCAAAGCTTACGAAGATTCTGCCGATTATTTCCTTTTCGACACAAAAACCAAACAACATGGGGGGTCGGGGAAAAAATTTAATTGGCAAATATTGGATAACTACCACGGGAGTACACCCTTCTTTTTAAGTGGCGGCATTGGTCCTGGCGATGCCGGGGATATAAAAAACATAAACCACCCACAACTCGAAGGCATTGACCTTAACAGCGGTTTTGAAGATAAACCCGGAATAAAAAACATTAAAAAATTAAACCAATTTTTAACCGAAATAAAATCACAATAAACACCTGTGCTTATTACATGGCTCTTACGGTAAAAATTACAGAGCAAAAAAAGTCACACGGGACAAACGAAAAAAATAATTATGGCAAAATATCAAGTTAACGAAAAAGGCTATTATGGCGAATTTGGCGGGGCTTGGATTCCCGAAATGATGTTTGTAAATATTAACGAATTAAAAACAAAATATTTAGAGATTATTAATTCGGAAGCATTTAAAAACGAATTTGAGCAATTGTTAAAAAATTATGTAGGTCGCCCATCGCCCCTTTACTTTGCAAAACAAATGTCGGAACATTACAGTTCGAATATATACCTAAAACGCGAAGATTTGAACCACACGGGCTCGCATAAAGTAAACAATACCATTGGCCAAATTTTATTGGCTCAAAAACTAGGGAAAAAACGCATTATTGCGGAAACAGGAGCAGGACAGCACGGTGTAGCCACAGCAACCGTTTGTGCATTAAAAGGCATAAAATGCGTAGTTTATATGGGAGCTCTCGATGTGTCTCGCCAGGCCCCAAATGTAAAAAAGATGAAAATGCTGGGAGCAGAGGTTATCCCGGTACACAGCGGGAACAAAACACTAAAAGATGCCACCAACGAAGCCATGCGCGACTGGATTAACAACCCCGTTGATACACACTATATTATCGGCTCTGTTGTTGGCCCCCACCCTTTTCCCGATATGGTTGCACGGTTTCAATCGGTAATTAGTGCCGAAATGAAAAAGCAGTTAAAAGAACAGGTTGGCCACGAGATGCCAACGCGGGTACTGGCCTGTGTTGGCGGTGGCAGCAATGCTGCTGGGGCATTCTACCATTTCCTCGAAAACGAAAACGTTGAGCTTATTGGAATAGAAGCAGCCGGCAAAGGCGTTGAAACCCCCGAAACAGCCGCCACCTTAACCGTTGGTACCCCTGGAGTTTTACACTCAAGCAAAACCTTCCTTATGCAAAACAAAGACGGACAAATTACCGAACCATACTCCATTTCTGCGGGGCTTGATTACCCCGGAATAGGCCCTATACACGCACACTTATTTAAAACAAAACGTGCCCAATATTTGTATGCTACCGACAAAGAAGTATTACAAGCAGCATTATTACTAACCCAAAAAGAAGGCATTATCCCGGCTTTGGAGTCGGCACATGCTTTGGCTGCTTTAGAAAAAATAAAAATGCTCCCCGACGATATAAATGTTATTAACCTTTCGGGAAGTGGCAACAAAGACATGGAAACCTATTTAAATTATTTTGGATATTAAAAACAAATGCAGCAAACACAGGAACAACAAACATTAATGAGTAAAACCTGTGCCTAAAAAAACAGAATAAAAATGCAAAACAGGATAAATCAACTTTTCGAAAAGAAAAAAGGAAACATTCTTTCGGTATATTTTACTGCGGGATTCCCTAAATTAAACGACACCGTAAAAATTATTGAAGAATTGGAAAAAAATGGGGTAGATCTGATTGAAATAGGAATGCCATTTTCCGATCCGACTGCCGATGGGCCAACCATTCAGCAAACAAGCGAAGTTGCGCTAAAAAACGGCATGAGTATACAATTACTGTTCGAACAATTAAAAACCATCCGCCAATCGGTTTCCATCCCGTTGGTGTTAATGGGATATTTTAATCCGGTTTACCAGTATGGGGTAAAAAAATTCTGCGAGAAATGTGCAGAAACAGGGATCGACGGTACAATTCTCCCCGACATGCCATTAAACGAATTTGAAGAAAATTACAAAGCTATTTTTGAGGCCAACAACTTACACAATATCCTTTTGATTACCCCACAAACATCAGACGAAAGGATATACGAAATAGACAATGCCGGGAATGGTTTTATATATATGGTTTCATCATCGTCAACAACCGGAGCAGGGAAAAAGGTAACCGATTTTAACCAAGATTACTTTGAACACATCAATAAATTAAAACTGAAAAATCCCCGACTCATAGGCTTTGGCATTTCCGACAATGCCACTTTCCGCAATGCTTGCCAATATGCCAGCGGGGCAATTATTGGCAGTGCATTTGTAGCTTCGTTTGCCCCTGGAATAAAATTAGAAGAAACAATTTCTCAATTTGTTAACCAAATATTTTCGCCTGCTTAATACAGGAAACTTAGTTTTACTTTTAAAAAATATCTGAAAAATCTTATATATATTTTAAACAGGACAATATTTGCACATATTTTATAATCCTATGTATCAGCTTTTTATGAAAGAGGACGAAGTGTTTTTCGTTAATATTTGTTAAACCATATTTTACAGCATACTCTGTTCACCATATACTGGTTATCTTAATAGTGAAAACATAAACAAAAAGCCATGTTAGAATATGCAAAGGTAATATTACCAAAAGTTAGTTTTAGTAAGGAATTGTTTAGGAAGGAACTCAACAAATGTATTCATTGGGTAGAACCCAACCAGATTCAGGAATTGTATACATGGTGTTATGAGAATTTTAAAGAAATCTACCCCGATGTTTTGGCAGAAGCTTTTGCCGATATTGCAGCCTAAAAGTATTAACAGCCTGGGTTTGATAGTGCATGATTTAATTATTTCGTACATTTGGCATTAAACTTGTGAGTCCACCATATCAATAATATTAAAATCTATGTTCATGAAAACAAAATCAAGCCTGTTTTTAATCACGTTATTTTTATTTCTTATGTCATGCGAAGGGCCAATGGGTCCTGCCGGGTACGATGGGCAGGACGGACAAGATGGCCAAGATGGCCAAGATGCCGAGATTGGGACAATATTTGAGGTGTCAGGGGATTTCACCTCGGAAAATGAGTATAGCCTGTATTATGCTTTTGAAGATTACGGGGTTACAGTTTATGACGGAGATGCTGTATTGGTATATATCCTTTGGGAAATTGCAGAGACAAATGACGGAGGCACTATTGATGTGTGGAGGTTGTTGCCACAACCCTTTTTTACAGAAGATGGCGTGGTACAATACAACTACGACTTTACCTATGCCGATCTGCAAATTTATCTTGAAGGAACAGTTAGCAGTTACCTGCCTTCTGAAACAGATGACCAGGTATTCAGGATTGCTGTTTTGCCTGCCGTACTTCTGGCAAAAGACAACTCCATTGATGTTTCCGACTTTAATTCGGTAATGAAATCGATGAACAAAAACCTGAATTCAATAGGAAAAATTAACCCTACCATACAAGTAAAATAAAAGCAAAAAGAAAATATTAAAAGCTGCTCTTTTTTCGGAAGGAGTGGCTTTTTTAGTATCATATTTTCAATTGACAATGCAGGATGGTAGGGTAGGGGCATATAGCCTATTAGTACGCTTCGTGTCTCTCTGGGCAATAGTTATTTCACAAAGTTTGTCAAAGAAGCCCCAAAACAACCCAAAGAGATTTATTTAACAAAACCTCAGAAAAATAATTTGCCCACAACGTATTATTGCAAAGTAAATGCAACAAATTATTTTTATCTTGCCATATTAAAACCAAAAAACTTAATAAATGATGAAAAAATATCCTATTACGATTGTGCTTATTTTGTTGGTTTTTGGGCTTAATGCCAAAGACTACACAGTTTCTTCCCCATCAGAAAAATTAAAAGTGAATGTTTCTGTTGGTCAAGATATTACTTATTCTGTTTTTTTAGATGGTCAAGAGGTTATTTCGCCGTCTGCTATTTCCATGAGCTTGGACGATGGTACTGTTTTGGGAGAAAACGCAAAAGTTAAAAAGGTAAAAACCACTGAAATAAATAATGAAATTGCCCCTGTGGTAAACCGCAAGCATTCAAAAATTGAGGACAATTACAAGCTGTTGTCTCTTACTTTTAAAAACTATACCCTTGATTTCAAGGCTTTTGACGATGGCGTTGCCTATCGCTGGGGCGTTAAAAAGGAAGGGCCTTTTAAGGTTGTTGGCGAAAAGTCTACATTTGCATTTTCTGCCAACCACGAAATTTGGTTCCCCGAAGAAGAAAGCATGTTCTCCCACCAAGAACGTTCTTACCTGCGCCTAAAGCTTTCTGATGTTACGCCGGAACGTTTTTGTTCCACAGGGATGCTCGTTGACTGCGGTAACGGCACTAAGGTTTATATTTCCGAATCTGATCTTATGGACTATCCGGGTATGTATTTAAAAGGCTGTGCCAACAACCCCAATGCTTTGGTAGGGAAATACCCCGGTTTTGTTTTGGAAACCAAACAAAATGGCGACCGCAACGTAGCTCCAACAAAATATGCCGGTTATATTGCCGAATGTAACGGCTCGCGCACTTTCCCATGGAGGGCAATGATCGTTACAGACGATGCTGGCTTGGTAGAATCGGAAATGATTTACAAACTTGCCCCGGAAAACGTATTGGAAAACACAAGCTGGATAAAACCGGGCAAAGTTGCATGGGACTGGTGGAACGCATGTAACATATATGGCGTTGACTTTGAGTCGGGCGTGAACAACGACACCTACAAATATTACATCGACTTTGCATCTAAATACGGGTTGGAATACATTATCCTGGATGAAGGGTGGTACCATCTGGAAAATATCATGGACGTAGTTGACGAAATTGACGTAAAAGAACTGGTTGATTACGGAAAACAAAAAAATGTGGGCGTTATACTTTGGGTTGTATGGAAAGCACTTGACGACAAGCTTGCCGAAGCCTTGGATCAGTTCCAAAAATGGGGCGTAAAAGGTATTAAAATTGACTTTATGCAGCGCGACGACCAATGGATGGTCAATTTCTACGAAAAAATTGCCAGGGAATGTGCCAAGCGGGAATTGTTGGTCGATTACCATGGAGCTTATAAACCTTCTGGCTTGGAAAGGAAATACCCGAACGTAATTTCTTACGAAGGCGTAAAAGGCTTGGAAAACGCAAAATGGTCTGAACAGCCAGATCCTGAACATAACGTAACGCTGCCGTTTACAAGGATGGTTGCCGGGCCGATGGATTTTACCCCCGGTGCAATGTTAAATGCAAACAAGGAAAATTTCAAGGTTGTGTTTACCGAACCTGTCAGTCCCGGCACACGTTGCCACCAACTGGGGATGTACGTTGTTTTTGAAAGCCCGCTGCAAATGCTTGCCGACAACCCTTCAAATTACTACAGAGAACCGGAATGCATGGAATTTTTGGAGGCTGTGCCATCTGTTTGGGACGATACTAAAGTACTAGCTGCAAAAGTAAGCGACTATATAATGATAGCACGCAAATCGGGCAGTAAGTGGTTTGTTGGCGCAATGACTGACTGGGATGCACGCACCCTGGATCTTGACCTTGGCTTCCTTGAAAGCGGCAATTATACCATGCAAATATGGAAAGACGGGGCAAATGCCGACAAACACGCGGCGGATTTCAAACAGGAAAAAATTTCTGTAACAAGTTCGTCTAAAATAAAAGTTGATATGGTTTCTGGCGGTGGCTGGGCTGCAATTATTACGAAGAAATAGCGAAAATAAATGGGGAAAGGCTCACTACATGAAGGTTAGTTTGAATTGTATGTGAGTAAATATAGAAGAAAATGAGTTATTTAGATTCACCGGATGCTTCGGAAGCCATCCGGTGAATTTTTTTTACTGCCATTCATCAAACTGCCTGTTCAATGTTCCAGACAAATGCCCGGATGCCGACTTCTTTGTTGCGTTTGTCGATTTTATGCACGATGCTCAAAATATCTTTTACTTTTTCTTCTTCGACCATTGCGACAATGGCGGAATTCATTTCGGGCCAAGTGTGGGTCCCCCGGTGAGGCACGCCGTCAACAGAGCCGCGCCCCTGCACCTGTTCGAAAAAAGTAAAGCCCCTTATCGACAATTGGTCGAGCATATATTCCACCCTTTCGGTATTTGCCTGGTTGAACACTATAAATACTGCTTTCATAATTTTCTGCTTTTAGTTGTTGTCCGAAATTTGCATGAAAATAAATTTCTTGCGTTCTTTTTCTTTTTTGTCCCGTTCGCCGTGCCGCGACAACAATGCGTAGAAAACAGGTACTACCACCAAGGTGATAAGGGTAGAGGCGAACAGCCCGCCGATAACCACAATACCCATAGGTTTCCATGTTTCTGAGCCGCTACCTGTGCTTAATGCCATTGGCAACATACCCAATATGGTAGTGAAGGCGGTCATAAGCACGGGGCGCAAACGCGACGAGCCGGACATTGCAATTGCCTCGTTTAGGGCATAGCCCCTGTCCCGCATCAAGTTGATATAATCGACCAGCACGATACCGTTCTTCACCACAATACCGACAAGCATGATCGCACCAAGTGCGCCAACCATGTCAAGCGAGGTGCCTGTTATGAACAGGGCAAGTATTACGCCCGACATTGCAAACGGCACGGACATCATTATGATAAAAGGTTTCGAGAACGATTCGAATTGCGATGCCATTACGATGTAAACCAGCATCACTATCAATGCCATCAACAAGCCCATGTCGGCAAAGGTTTCCTGTTGGTCTTCGTAGTCGCCCGCAACCCTGAGGGTAATGCCTTGCTCCTTGTCGATATTGTCCACTACCTTTTGTATTTCAACCGCCATTTCGCCAAGCGATGTGTTGTACGGAGTTACAGAAACGGTAACTATACGTTGCCTGCTCTTCCTTGTTATTTCCGCCGGTGCCCAGTATTCCTGCACTTCCGCTACCTCGCTCAGTTTTATTATTTTGCCCGCAGCTGTTGGTATCGAAAGATCTTCTATGTCCGAAATAGAATTCCTGTCTTCTTCTTTTAAACGGACAAGTATGTCGTATTCGTCACCGTCTTCTTTTAAATAACCGGCAGACATGCCGTTGACCCTATCCCGCACATAGGTTGACACTGTTGCCGAGTTCAGTCCGTGCTTTGCAAGCTTTTCTTTGTCAACAACAACTTTCAGCTCGGCACGGTCATCGTCGCGGCTCACTGTTATGTCGCGCGCGCCCTGCACGTTGTCTGTTATTTCCCTTTTGACTTTTTCTGCCATAATGCTGGTGTTGTCGAAGTCGTAACCATAAACCTCAACGTCAACTGTAGAAGCTCCTTGACCGCCCATGCCGCTTGATATTTGGGCTTGGTAATCGGTAATTTCGGGGTATTTGCCCATTTCCTGCCTCAACACCTCTGCTATGTCGAAAACAGAGCGTTCGCGTTTTGCTTTTTCTTCGCAAACAACGGTCATGCTGATTTTGTTGTTTGACGTTTCTGAAAACAAGGATGAAATAGAAGCATCATCGGAAGAACCAGCCGTTGTGGCAATCATCCTGATCTCTGGAGCCAACTCTTCAAAACGGGATTCCAGCTTGCGGGCAGTTTTAATAGTCTCTTCAATACGGGTGCCGCGTTGCAGTTCAACGGTTACGGAAATACGCCCGTTGTCGCTTTGTTGCATGAAGTCGGTACCGATTTTCCCCATGAACATAGGGGTCAACGAAGCAATAAATATTGCGACTACCAGAACCATGGCGACCAATTTGTGCCTCAAGCACCAGCGCAAAACATTGCCATACTTCACATCGAGCCAATCGAGGAAACGCATTACGGTTTTCCCGTATATGTCGTGCTTGCGTTTTATTTCAGAAACATTGCCTTCTTCGTCAATTTTAATCCTTTTGGCCTTTAACAATTTTGAGCAGAGCATTGGGGTCAGGGTGATGGCCACAACTGTTGATGTACAAACAACAATGGTAACAATCCATCCGAGTTCTTTGAACATGATGCCAGCCAGCCCGGTAAGCATTGTCAATGGCAAGAAAACAACTACAATTACAAGGGTGGTTGCAATGACCGAGATCCAGACCTCGTTGGTTGCGTAAATAGAAGCCTCCCGTTGGCTTTCGCCCCGGTCGATGTGTTTGGTAATGTTTTCCAACACCACGATGGCATCGTCCACTACCATGCCAATTGCCACCGTCAACGAACTAAGGGATATGATGTTGAGCGAACTGTCGGCGGCAAAAAGGTAAACAAAGGAAACCACCAAGGCGATTGGGATAGTAAGGGCAATAATCAATGTAGCCCGCCATTTCCCAAGGAAGATCAACACTACCAATACAACAAAAAGCAATGCGTAAAGTATCGATTCCTGCAAACTGTTGATGGAATCGACTATGTCGTCCGACGAGTCGTAAATAACATCGATGTTTATGTCGGTTGGCAATGTTTTTTGCACAACTGCCAATGTTTTTTTCAAGTCGCGGCATATCTGCACGGTGTTGGCGCCCGAACGTTTGGTGATAATCATCCTCACCCCTTCGCTGCTGTTTATCTGTTCGTCCAGCGACAAGTCTTTTATTGTGTCCCTAACAGTTGCCAAATCCCTGACATAAACAGATTTGCCCTCGGAAGTAGTTGTGACCACGATGTTTTTTATCTCGCTGCTTTCCGCATATTCGCTCCTTACCTGTAGCTGGTATTGTTCTTTCTCCATTTTTATGGTCCCGGAAGAAAGGTTCAGGTTGTTGTTGGAAATCGCATTTCCCACGCTTTCCAGGGGTATGCCAAAAGCATCGAGCTTTGCCTGGTCGATGTCAACGTAAACATATCGTTCGGGGGTGCCGGAGAGCGATATGTTGCCAATCCCGTTTACGCGGTTCAACTGGGGGATTACGTCATCGTTCAATATTTTGTCGAGCCCGGGATAACTTTCGTTTGCCGTTATCGAATACATGACGATTGGCATGGAGCTGGTGCTGAACTTAAAAATAAACGGAGTGGAACATCCGCTAGGTAGTTCGTCTTTCACCATGTCGAGGTATGAACGGACATCGTTCACTGCTTCGTTAAGGTCTGTTCCCCAGTCCATTTCCAAAACAACTATAGAAACGTTGTCTTCCGATGTCGAAGTTATCTCGTCAAGCCCGTCAACCGAGTTTAGCGTGTTTTCGAGTACTTTGCTCACGTTGGTTTCCACCTCGTCGGCATTTGCGCCCGAATAGGTGGTCATTACCATAACGTACGGAGGTTCTATCTCCGGATACTGGTCAATAGGCAAGTTTTGCAGGGAGAACAAGCCTATTATCATCACGGCCACAAAAATAAGTATGGTCGTAACCGGTTTGTTAATTGCTGATTTATATATACTCATCTCTATTTCTTTACATCTAATTTCACGCCGTCAATTAATTTTGCCTGGCCTGTAGTAACCAATTCGTAGCCTTCTTTTATTTCATTTGAAATAATTTCGATCTTTTCGTCGAAACGTTGCCCCAGGGTCACGGTCACCCTTTTTGCCTTGCCGTTGTTGTTAAGGAAAACATAGCGTTGGTTGGAACCGGTGAGCTTCAATACCGATTGGTAAGGCACTATGATCGCTTCCGTGTCGTTCAATTTTATGTTGGTGTACACATACATACCGGGACGGAGTATTTCTTTTGCGTTCGGTATTTTTACCCTTACCGAGAAAGTATGCGAATTTTGGTCGATAGTTGGGTAAACTATCTCAACAGTTGCAGGGAATATTTGGTCAGGGTAAATTTCAGACGAAATTTCCAACGGCATCCCCTTTTTCAAGTAAGGGTAATACCTTTCGGGGATATTGATGAGGGCCTTCAGTACGTGGATTTGGGTTAGCGTAACTATTGGCGAAGAGCCGCCGAACAGTTCGCCTGTTTCAAAGTTTTTTGCCGAAATAACGCCCGAAAAAGGAGCTTTTACAAAAGTATTTTGTTCTAGAAAGTCGAGGCTTTCCTTTGTCTGGTCGAAACTTAATTTTGTCTGGTCGTAGGTTTGTTTCGAGATGTTGCCTGTTTCGTTCAAGGCTTTCACCCTGTTGTACTCCACCTGTAAATTGTCGAATGTCAACTTAGTGGTTTTGTATTGGTTCTGGTCCATGCGCACAAGCATGTCGCCTTGTTTCACATGGGTGCCTACTTCCACAAATATTTTTTCTATCTTGCCTGTCAACGAAGGCGATATGTTTACGTTCTGGTATCCTTCGAGCGCTGTGGGCAGTTCAATTTCCCTCGAAATTCCTGTTTTTTCGAGCTTTGTAGTTTTCACTATTTCAACCCGCTCTTTTTCTTCTGCCTGTGTTTCGGCTTTTTTTGTACCGCAACTTGCTATCATTAACGGCAAGCCTATTATCGTAATAGCTTTAAATATCCTGTTCATCTTTTCCTGTTTTTTATTTTGTTATTATTTCTGCTTGTTTAATAAGTTTTCCAAATCTATTTGGGCGGTAACGACTTCCAACAGTGCCTGCACGTAGCTGCTCTGTGCCGAAATAAGCTCAGTGCTGGAGTTTGTCAGTTCGAGGCTCGATGCCATCCCGTATTTGTATTTTTCCGACATCTTGTCGAAAATGCGCTGTGTTACTTCAATGTTTTTTTCCTGTGTCTCGTAGCTTTCGTATGCCGATTTTAAATTATAGCTTAATTGTTTGTGCTGCACCAAAAGCGATTCTTGAGTGTCTTCCAATGTATTCAATTCTTGCTGGTAGCCCAGTTTGGCTTCGTTCAGGGCTTCTTTGCGCTTGCCGCTCGAAAAAATTGGCACATTCAGTGTAAAGCCCACAACGTGCGGAGGTGTCATGTTAAAGGTAGATTCATCGCTGAAATACTGGATGTTGGTGTAATTGTAATAAGCACTTATGGTTGGTGCGTAGTTCCATTTGGCTATCTGCACTTGTTTTTCCGACAGTTTCACATTTTCTTTCAACAATTGGTAATTGTAATTATTGTCAAGGATTAAATCCTCGCCAAGCAAAGAAGCGGTTTTTCCCAAGTTCATTAAATCGTCTAGTGTTTGGGTTAAGGTAATTTTAGCATCTATGCCAATCCCCAGTTGCAGGCGCAGTGAATTGTAAAGCATCTCCAACGACCGTTGGTTGGCATTGATCGATGTTTTCATTGTCGCCACCTGAACGGAAATCTGGTCGGCATCGGTTTGTTCGGCAACGCCCACCTTGACCGATTGCTCGGTTTGTACCATAAGCTTGTTGAGGTTTTCGAGGTTTTTCCCCAACAGTCCCAAAGTTTTTTCCATTACCAGCACCGAATAGTAAATCGATTTTACCTGGCTGGTTGTTTGCTGCTCTGTTTGTTGCCTGGTTATGTCTGCCATTTTAACAGCTATATCAGACAATTTCACATTGATTAATTGAGCGGCACTGAACGCCACAGAAGCATTGCCCCCAATTGTTGCGTTGGCAGGCATGGCAATGGTCATCCCCGAAAAGTCGATTGTATGCCCAAGCATGTTTGCATATTCGACCGATGCGCTTACCTGCGGCAACATGCCAGCAATAGACTGCCACCTGCTTGCTTCCGATTTTTGGATGTCGAGCGATGCGTTCTTTAAAGTACGGTTATGCCCCAAGGCATACTCTTGCGCATCCTGCAGGCTTAATTTAACTTCTTCTTGTGCCGAGGCACTTGCGAAAATCAAAAAAGCCAGAGCTAATAATAATCTGTTTTTCATGGTTTTATAAATATTTGTTTTCTAATTGTTTAAGCCCTACTTTCTTTTGGGGGGCTAATTTGCGGCGTGGCTTAAAGCCCGCCCCTTTGATTTAATCCTTGCATCATGTGTTTTGTTTTTTGCTATTTTTTTTTGAAATAAACGTGTCGATAATTTCCCTGCCTTTTTCTGTTGATATGCCCCGCAAATAAGGCAGGTGTACCGAACGCAATATGTCAACATGCCCACATTTCAATTTTTCTTCTGCAATTGGCGTAAAATCGGCAGAATAGTGGATGTATAAATTTGCAACCTCCACGTTGATTTCTTTTAAGAAAAGCCCTTCGTTTATCCCCCTAGTCAAAACGGTTTTTGTGGTTTCGTAATCTTTCATCCTTCCATTCTGAACAATCTTTTTAAAAATCCCTGAATGGTATTTTTTTATGTCCTGAAAAAAAACAGGGTTTATGCTTTTCATTTTTTTGTAATTATCTTCGCCTATGCGGAACAAAGCTTCAATTACGTTCCCTGCTTCCTCTATTATCTTCAGCGAACCTTTTTTGTGTTCTTTTATGGAGACAGTAAGGAAATGCTCCAGCAAGTCGTCTTTGTCTTTAAAGTTTTCGTATATCGTCCTTTTAGAGATCCCCATAGTTTGTGCAATGGTGTCCATGGTAACTTGCCTTATGCCATTTTGCACAAATAATTTTCCAGATTCAGTTATTATTTTCTCGCGCATATCCATCAGCTCAATAATATTGGGCAAATGTAGAAAACTTTTTTCTGCAAAATAGTTTTCTGGGCTTATATTATTGATAACATAAGATTAATTTCGGGGAATGGTTGTTTTTTATCGGTGACTTAATAGATATTTATATTGTAATAACCTAATTGCACCCAAAATGTAACCTTCTCTTTAAAAGAACGTCCTTTAAAAAGAAATTAAATCCATAAAAGATGAAAACAACACAAAAAATCGGGATACTTATTTTACTTGCCGTTTTGGGAATAAGTACCTCTATTAAGGCAGGTAACAATGATGAAACGGAGGTCCGGAATGTAAATAATTTTAATGCTATAGATGTTTCAACCGGGATTGATCTTTATATTTCAATGGGCAGCAGCGAAGGACTAAAGGTGGTTGCCAACGAAGACATTATTGACCAGCTTATTACCGAAGTAAAAGGCAATGTCCTCCGTATTTACATGAAGCAGGACAATAAATGGTTTAACCGGAAAAAAACCAACCAGACTAAAAAAGTTTACGTTACGGTTAAAGAACTTAATGCAATTGAGGCATCGTCAGGGTCTGATGTAGAATCGGAGAATACCCTCAAAGGCGAACAAATCGACATTGAAGCCAGTAGCGGCAGCGATGTGGTTTTGGATTTGATTTATAAGGAAGTAAAACTGTCCACCAGTAGCGGATCGGATGCCAAGTTAAGCGGTAAAGCCAAAAGGTTTGAAGCCCAGGCAAGCAGTGGGAGCGATATTTCAGCCAAGAACCTTGAAGCTAAATACTGCCGCGTGCGGGTCAGTAGCGGTTCAGATGCCTATGTAAATGTTACAGAAAAGCTATATGCAAAGGCAACCAGTGGCGGCGATGTTTATTACACAGGCAATCCAGGGCTCAAAGAAATAAAAGAGTCGAGCGGCGGCGATGTTAAAGAAAGATAACCCGAAGGGGCAAACTAATGGCAAGGCGGTAATTTCCGCCTTTTTTTATGCCCGCTTATCCCCAAAACATTAATTTTGTAGACAGAAATAAATTGTATTCAATATCTTTACTAAAATTGTATTAATGGAATTAACTATAATATTATATCTGATAAATTTTGTGCGTACCCTATTCATAATTGCAATTATTTATTTTGCTATACGTATTGTTTCTCGCTACATTCTGCCCATGCTGATTGATAAAGGTGTAAAAAACATGCAACAAAAGATGTATGGGCAACAGCAGCAAAACCAGCGTCCGGGCCGGCGTGAAGGCGAAGTAACCATAGAAAAGAACAAGCGGCAAAATTCCAAATACGATAAAGACGAGGGGGAGTACGTTGATTTTGAGGAGGTAGATTAATAGGGAGCAGCCCCAATGCCTTATTCCCGAAAATTAGATTTTTATCCTATTTTTGTCGTTCACAATTCAGATAATTAAAGACAAATGGCACAGGAAGATATTTTTAAGAAACTGGTAGCGCACTGCAAAGAATATGGTTATGTATTCCAATCGAGCGAAATTTATGATGGGCTTGGGGCAGTGTACGATTACGGACAATATGGTGTTGAACTAAAAAACAACATTAAAAAATACTGGTGGGACAGTATGGTTTTACTCCATGAGAATGTAGTTGGCCTTGACTCGGCAATTTTCATGCACCCTACTATCTGGAAAGCATCGGGCCACGTAGATGCATTTAACGACCCATTGGTTGACAACAAAGATTCAAAAAAACGTTACCGTGCCGATGTGTTGATTGAAGATCAATTGGCAAAAATTGAAGCAAAAATTGATAAAGAAATTGCGAAAGCGAAGAAGCGTTTTGGCGATACTTTTGACGAGCAGCAGTTCCGCGAGACCAACCCCCGGGTGTTGGCCAATAAAAAGAAATACGACGAATTGCATGCCCGTTTTGCCAAAGCACTTAACGATGGCAACCTCGAAGAATTAAAACAAATTATTATTGACCAAGAGATCGTTTGTCCGGTTTCAGGCTCGCGCAATTGGACCGATGTCCGGCAATTTAACCTGATGTTCGCCACCGAGATGGGCTCTACTGCCGAAGGTGCATCAAAAATTTACCTTCGCCCGGAAACTGCGCAGGGTATCTTTGTTAACTACCTTAATGTGCAAAAAACAGGCAGGATGAAAATACCTTTTGGGATTGCTCAAATAGGTAAGGCTTTCCGTAATGAGATAGTGGCGCGCCAGTTTATTTTCCGTATGCGCGAGTTTGAACAAATGGAGATGCAGTTTTTTGTAAAACCTGGAACTGAACTCGATTGGTTCGACAAATGGAAAAATACCCGTATTGCATGGCACCGCGCCCTAGGTTTCGGCGATGAAAATTACCGTTTCCACGAACATGAAAAACTGGCACACTATGCAAATGCCGCAGTTGATGTTGAATACAAGTTCCCCTTTGGTTTCAAAGAAGTTGAAGGGATACATTCGCGCACCGATTTCGACCTTTCTCAACACGAAAAATATTCTGGCAGGAAAATCCGTTACTACGACCCCGAATTGGGCGAATCGTATGTGCCTTATGTTGTTGAAACCTCGATTGGGGTCGACCGTATGTTTTTACAGGTGGTTTCGGCCTCGTATTGCGAGGAACAATTGGAAAAAGATTCGCGCGTGGTACTGAAAATACCACCAGTGCTTGCTCCTGTTAAGTTAGCAGTTATGCCCTTGGTGAAAAAAGACGGGCTGCCTGAAAAAGCCCGCGCAATTATCGACAACCTTAAATTCGATTTTAATTGCCAATACGATGAAAAAGATTCTATTGGGAAACGTTACCGCCGCCAGGATGCAATAGGTACTCCTTTCTGCGTAACCGTTGACCATCAAACCACAGAAGACAACACTGTAACCATCCGCTACCGGGACACAATGGAACAGCAACGTGTTGCCATCTCGGAACTGGGAAATATTATTGGGGAACAGGTGAGTTTTAAGGGGATGTTTGAAAAACTATAAAAAAACATATTTCCCGTGATAAAATATGTTCGCCTACTTGACTAAATAATAAAGTTTGTGCAACTTTATACAATAGTTTAATATGCAAAATACAAAACCTGAAAAACATGAGTGTTAAACCAATCGTGAAAAATCTTATTCCTCACCTTATTGCAATCATTGCTATTTTTGTAGTCTCGTCAGCATATTTTTCTCCTGCATTCGACGGGAAATCATTAAGGCACGATGATGTAATTAAAGGGCAGGGCGGTATCCGGGACAAAATAGAATATCGGAAATATGAAGGGAAGAGCATACTTTGGGTTAATGCAATGTTTTCGGGGATGCCCGATTTTATTGGTGCTGGTTATAAAGGATCCGGCAAGATCAAAAATCAATACTCTATTTTTAACAGGCTTGGTTTCCCCACCGAGGTCTCAATGTTAATTTGGTACATGTTGGGTTTTTATGTTATGCTTATCGCTTTTCGGGCAAACCCATGGTTGGCCCTTGCCGGTTCAGTCGCTTTCGGGTTGACATCTTATAACCTAATCATAATAGAAGCAGGGCATTTTATGAAAGTCCGGACAATTGCATTTATCCCCCCCGCACTGGCAGGGGTAATGCTGACTTTCCGCAAAAAATACCTATGGGGCTTTGTTCTCACAACATTCTTCTTTGCACACCAAATCGCGCACAACCATGTCCAAATGAGCTATTACCTGCTGTTAGGGCTTATTTGTATAGGTTTGGTAGAATTGTATAACCACATAAAAGAGAAAAAGATAATTGACTTTGCCAAAGCTGTTGGCTTATTGTTTTTGGCCGCAATTTTGGCAATTTCCCCAAATTATTCAAAGCTCTCCAACCTTTATCGATATAACAAACAATCTATAAGGGGTAAAAGCGAACTTACAAAAGGGAACAAAACAAAGTCGGGCCTTGACCGCGATTACATAAATGCGTGGAGCAGCGGCCGTGCCGAAAGTATGATGTTGTTTGCCCCCAAGGTAAAAGGAGGGGCAAGTGCATACGTAAAACAAGACAGGGATTTGTTAAAGAAAGTTGATCCCCAGATGCAGCCAACAATAGGGGGCATGAACCAATATTGGGGCGATCAGGGAATGAGCGGAGGACCTAATACCGCCGGGGCTGTAATCTTTTGCCTTTTTATAGTTGGGATATTTGTCATTAAGGGACCTATAAAACAAGGGATACTAATTTCAGTGATTTTATTTATAATGTTGTCTTGGGGAAAGTATTTCCCATTGTTTACCGATTTTTTTATAGACAATGTCCCTCTTTACAATAAATTCAGGACACCGGTATCGATTTTAGCTGTTGCTGTTATCTTCATTACCTTTCTTGCTTTTTATACGGTATCTGAGATAATAAAGAAGCCGGAACTGCTTGCCCTAGAATCAAAAATCAAGATAGGTAAGAAAAACCTCCCTGTTTATATGGCGGCAGGACTTGGTTTTATTGTTTTTCTCCTGCTGAACATTGCTTTCCCACACCTTTTTAACCGCTACACAAACGACTTGGAAGTTAGCATGTTCGACCAATACAGGGGCCAGGGGGCGGCAGCGCAAATTGATGCCATAGTGGCAACCTTGGAAAATTTACGGATAAGTGTTTTCCAGGCCGAATTTTTCAGGACATTGCTGTTTGCCGCAGCAGCATTGCTCGCATTGTATTTATTTGGCAAAAAGAAAATAAATGCAACTGTTCTGGTTGGTGCTGTAGGGGGTACTGGCATTAATCGATGTTTGGGCTATCGGGGCAGCGTTATGTAAACAATGATGAATTTTTCGAAACAAAACCGTATAACAGAAGAATATGGCCTAACAAACATCGACAAACAGATTTTTGCACTGGAAGTGAAAAAACACCCCTGGGTTTAGCCCAAAAAATTTCAGGAGCTTATAACAAGTTTAACCCGAAAACAGACGCAGAAAAAGAAGACATTCAAAAATATGTTGTACAGAAAAACACTTTTTACAGGGTTTATGACTTAACCTCATCCTCTTTTTCAGGACAACCGGGCTTCTGGCTCACACCGGTCAATTGGCGGATACAGCCCCGCAAAATTGCGCCCGCTATCAGGATCTTATAGAAAACCACATACAGAAAGGGAACATGAAAGTGTTGAATATGTTAAACGCCAAATATTTTATTACACAAAAAGGGCTACAGATAAACACTAACATAATGGGACCGGCCATGGTTTGTAGATTCTGTTGTTTGGGCAAAAAATGCCGATGAGGAAATATTGGCACTTAACGATATTGACATAAAAAAAGAAACCGTAATTAACGAAAAATTTAAAGATAAAGTCGGGGACTTCGGCAACGCTACCCTTTCCGATTCCATTGTGCTTTACAGTTGTGGGGCCGACCACCTGGTCTATAAAACAAACACTGAAGGGGGACAGGCTCGCTGTGCTTTCTGAAGTTTACTACCCCGACTGGACAGTACTTATCGATGGCAAACCAGCTGAATATGTTGAAGCAAATTATACACTGTAGGGCCATGAGGATACCGGGGGGGCAGCACACAATAGAGTTTACCTTTGCTCCTTATTATTATACCCACGCAAATTCTGTTTCCCTGATTTTTTACTATGTAATTATGTTGATGGTGTTGGCGTTGGTCGTGTTGGGACGGTCTATGGCGAGTTGAAAAAGACAAAAAACAGTGGGTACAGGGAAGTAAAATAAACACATAAAATAGAAACTGTTTTTCTTTCGCACAACCTATTTATTTTTGGTATATTTTGTTTTGACAAATATTATAAATATGGAAGTTGCCCTGCTTGTTCCCTGTTACAACGAAGCACAAACGGTTCAGAAAGTAATTACAGACTTTAAGCACGAACTCCCCGAACTAAAAGTCTATGTTTACGACAACAATTCATCGGACGATACTTACAACATCGCAAATGCCGCCGGGGCAATTGTGCGGAAAGAACTCCGGCAGGGGGAAAAGGGCATGTCGTAAGATCTATGTTTGAAGAGGTTGAAGCAGACATTTATATCATGGTAGACGGGGATGACACTTATCCCCCTTCCTTTGTAAAAACAATGCTTCAGTACGTTATTGATGGCGAAGCCGATATGGTAGTCGGGCGACCGCCTGACAAACGGGTCTTATTATAATGAAAACAAACGCCGCTTTCACGACCTGGGCAACAATCTTGTACGCAATATGGTAAACCTTATTTTTTAAAGATAATTTGAGGGATATTATGACAGGCTACAGGGTATTTAACCGGCGTTTTGTTAAATCTATCCCAATTCTGTCATCAGGATTCCAGGTAGAAACAGAGATGACTATTTTTGCATTGGACAAAAAATATAAAATAATTGAAGTCCCTATCGATTTCCAGGAAAGGCCTGAAGGCAGTTTCTCCAAACTCAACACTTTTACAGATGGGCGCAAAGTACTCTGGGAGATCTTTTCATTATTCAGGCATTACAAGCCGTTGCCGTTTTTTTTCCATAATCGCCAGCTTATTTTTTATTGCCAGTTTAGCTGTAGGCATTCCTGTTATCCTAGAATATATGCGGGAGGCTTATGTGTATAAAGTACCTTCTGCTATTTTAGCGGCCATCCTTGGAGCTATAGGGACAATACTGTTCAACACGGGCATAATACTCGACACAATTGCTAAAAACGACAAGAAGCACTGGTTGTACAATAAGAAGAATATTGCTCAAAAATGAAAAAAAAGAGAAAAGAGAAGGAAAGGGAAAAAAAAATCTTACAACTTTGCGAAACAGATATTTGCAGCCGTACTATTATCTGTGGTTTTTTATGTCATGGTAAACCAATCGCAATCTTACACGTGGATCTTCGGAGTATTGAAAAAAAACCTTACATTCATAAAAGAGCATCCGGATTTATCCTACGAACAAAAAATGCAGATAAAACATAAATTTAATTATACCTTTTGCAACTTTATCAACAAACACACAGATGAAGATGCTGTAATATTAATACCATCGGTTGATGCAATAAAAAATGCAAAAGAATTAGACAATAAAAAAATAACCTCTGCATCGTTGGCAAATAAAGCATATGCTTCCTATTTCATTTATCCCCGTTATTTTTATTTATACTAGGGAAAAAGAAAGCAACCCTTTGTGGGAAAAAATTACGCATGTCGCGCGATTATTGATGGACAGGGATATGAATATTTAGGATATCAGGTAAAAAATAAAGGGAAATACCAGCTTTTGCCTATTAAATACCAAAAACAAGAATAAATATGCCACTAATTTTCAATCCTACCCCTATATTGCCTCGGCATTACCGTTATTTTCTTAATATCTCCGAAATTTAATTTACTGGAACGCATTGGGCTGGCTTTTCCTGTTGGCACCGGGTGCAATGTCGCTTATTGTTTTTATCATTTCGGGAATAGGGGATTAAAACTCACACGTACCTCAATCCTTGCGGCACTGCTCATTGTTATTTCCGTGTTGTCATTATTTATTCTCAATAAAGCAAAGTCAATAAAGAAGGTATTTGATTTTTCTTCATGGAAGGCAGACATAGTAAAATCTGACAAAGAACATACAGATAGCCTGGATTGTTGGGGGCAGCTTTAGTTTTGTACATACTATATGCAATAACTGCAAAATCGTTATATTGGCCTACTATTCATTATGATTCGGTTGCCGGATACGATTTCCTGGCAAAAGCCATTGCCCCACGAGGGGACCATAAACAATTCCCCTTTTCGGACACAACAAATAAAATTTGTTCCTTCCGTACTTTATATCCCCCATTGTTCCCTATAAGTTTTGCCTATGCATACATTATGGGGTTTGAGCTCCCTAAGATTATAACAGCACTGTACCTTATTTCTTTGGCAATAACCTACTACGCCTATTCCAGGAAATTTGTCAACCCTGTGGCAAATATCTTTTTCCTGGCATTATTCCTTATTACCCCTGAAATGCTGGCCCAATCGGCCATGCTTATGACCAATGTGCCACAAGCTGTCTTTACTCTTGGGGCGGTAGGCGCCTTTTTTATATGGGACAAGACCAAAGAGAAAAGGTATTTTATCCTTTCAATAGTATGTGCAACATTGGGCGTTTGGGGAAGGACCGAAGGCATTATTTTTGGAGGTGCTTTGGGCATTATCTTATTGGTTTATATATTCGAGGGTAGAAAAAACATATCGGTTTTCAGTACCGGGAACATAAAAAAATTACTATATCTTGCTTTCCCCCTGATTTTTTATATATGCAACATGGGAAGTATTCCTGAAGGGTAAACCATTTGGATCAAATCAAACAGCCATTTAGCATTATCCCCTTTTACGATGCTGAAAAAATAAAATACCTTTTTTCCCTGACAAAAAAGGTGACATTTGAAAATACTTATTATGGTTACATTATAGACCTTTTCTTTATAGTATTAGGATTGAGTGCCGTTCAACAAATCATAAAAAGGAAGTGGGACCGGGAATCTAACATATTGCTTGCTTATATCTTTGTGTCCGTATTTTTTTATCTGTTTGTTTATTATCAGATCAAGATCCCTCTTGATACATTTACCGGTTATATCACGAACGGCTACAAACGAGGGATTTTTAACATAATACCCCTATTGGCATTGTATATCAGCAATACTGTTTGGGTGAGGGCATTATTTGACAGGCTTTATTTTCCGTTGAAAAAGAGCAGCCACACTAACTGATCCTGGTTGGCTTTCAGTGCCAGGGTGTTAGCTTTTTTGCCATAATGGTTAGTTTCGGCATGTAAGTTAACTGGGCGGGATACCCAGCTTTTTCTCTGCCTCTTTCCGGTCGAATAGGAATAAATACGTGTCTGGATTTTTCAGGTGCATAACCATTTTAAAAACTTCCGGGTTCTTTTTGATGGCCGGGTAAAGGTACTTAGGCGTTGAACCGTATCCTAACTGTTCCAGGACAACATACGAAAATTTAGCATCATACATTTGTTTGATCATCACCTTGTCGTCAGGGGAAAATATATATTTCCCAGTCGGCCTGTCGGCATAAAAATAGAAAAGGGCCGGCTTGCGGCAACAGATATAAGTCCCTTTCGGGGTGTTTTTATTAACTGCCTTGGCCATGTCAAAATAATTTTTATATGCAGGATGGAAATCCGATTCGGCATATTTGTGCAATTTTTCCAGTTCCGGTTTCACAAAAAAGAAAACAATAACCGTTACAAACAAAGGAAGGGCAATTGCAACTTTATGTTTTTTGACAAACCTTTCCGCCAAATGATAAACGCTCGAAAGCAAGCCCAGGTAAAGTATTGGGATTATGGAGTTAATATACCTTGTACCCCCTCCTCCGTTCCAGGGGAGCAAGGTTGCACCGGTAGCTATTACGATGCCCAGCAAGAAAAAATTAAGCTGTTTGACCTTCAATAAACCATAAAAGATCAATGACAAGATAAGCAACCCTACCAACCATTGCCCCAAAGTTGCGCCGACATTATAATCAACATTTACAGAGAACAAGGCATCGGCCAACTGTTTTGTGATAGCTGTGGAAAAATTTTCAAAAAAACGATGTGCCATCCCCTGGGCATCCACGATCCCGGCATTCACATCCGAACCATTTACCTGCATCATTTGAGAGAAATACCTTGATGAATCTATGCCCCTGATCTTATTCCTAATCATCCAGGGCAAAAGGCAAACAATATATCCGGCCACCGATAGCCCAAGGTGCTTCCATTTCCTGCTCAACAGGTAATGAAACATTATCCCTCCCAAAACAGCTATCGCAGCAGTCCTTATATGATAAGCATATGCCGCAGAAGCAATCATCGACCAAAAATAGACATCCTTGACAGGATTGGTGCCTTCTTTGCTTTTATACAAGAAATACGCCGTTAATGCAATGAACAAAAGGTAAGACATCTCGCTCATTAACATTGTGGCAAAATCTAATATATCCGGATTAAAGAGAGACACACAGCCAAATGCAAAAAACAACCATATCTTATTTTCATTGGTTTTATTGAGCGTATAAAACAAAAGAAGTATCCCGCCTAAAAACATTAAACCTGTATATATTTTCAATGCAACAATATTCTTGGTAAAAACCATCAAAAATGACAATAGCAATGGATAACCTGGAGGGAAATTATTGGTGTAATGATTGGCGGGAGACATTATGTTTGTATAACCGCCTTTTAGGATTGCTTTTGCATAAATAAAGTACTCCAAATTATCCCCGTTTAAGTCAATTTTTGCATCAAAGATGAAAGAAAAGGCTTTGGCAAAAACGATTATCAGGATGATATAACACAGAAGCCCTTGCTTATTTTTCAGGGAGGAAGGCATATTTAATGATTTGAGATTCAGTATTTGTAACAAATATAGTTTTTTTGTAAAAAAAGCCCCTATTTTTGTATATAAACCAAAACAAATATATGAAATATTCAATAATAATTGCCGTGTATAACCGTATCGATGAAGTTAAAGAATTGTTGGGATCTGCCGAGGAACTGGATTTTCCCCGCCAGGATTTTGAGTTATTCTTTGTTGATGATGGTTCAAAAGACGGGTTTAAAAATTTTATTGAAAATTATAATTCCCCTTCGGGGTTGAACACACGGGCTATTTATCAAAAAAACCAAGGACCTGGCACTGCCCGCAACAACGGGATGGCTCATTCGGCCAGTGATTATTTTATTTTTGTGGACTCGGATTGTATGTTCCCGCCCAATTATCTGGAAGAGCTAGATAAACATGTAGCGGAGTTCGATGCTTGCGGAGGTCCGGATACCGGCCACCCCTCTTTTTCCCCATTATTGAAAGCCATTAGTTATTCAATGACTTCTTTCATAGGAACAGGGGGCACACGCGGCAAAAGCGAGAAAGTCGGTAAATTTTACCCCCGTTCGTTCAATATGTGCCTGTCCCGCAAGGTTTATGAAACGATTGGCGGGATGAACAAGCTCCGCCACGGGCAGGACATGGACTTTTCGGCCCGTATTGTGGAAGCCGGATTTAAAACAGGACTGGTTAAAGATGCTTTTGTATATCATAAACGCCGTACCAGTATTGCCAAATTTTACCGCCAGATTTTTAACTGGGGAGTGGCCCGTATCAACCTTGGCAAACTACACCCTTCACTTTCCAAACCGGTACATTATCTTCCGGCAATGGTGGTTCTTGGAGTTGTATTTGTTGCTTTACTGAGCATTATATTTTATCAATGTGCCGGTTTGATTTGGTCAATAATGGGCATTGGATTTGGAGCTGTTTGTCTATTTGCTTTCTTAGAATCAGGCATCAAAAACAAAAGTGTAAAAATTGGTTTTTTATCCATTATTACGCTCAACATTCAAGTTTTCGCTTACGGATTTGGATTAATAAAAGCCCTTTGGCAAACCAAAATCCAAAAGAAAGAGGAAGCAGAAGGGTTTGTGAAGAATTATTATAGTAAAAAGAAATTAGAGTCACGTTAGTGTTTACCGCTAAGACGCAGAGACGCAAAGAATAAAAATCTTTGCATACTAGCGACTTTGCAGTAGAACAATAAAAACAAAATTATCTCTGCGTCTTAGCGCCTTAGCGGTAAAAAAAGCGTCTTAAATAACATGAAGAAAGTACTTATAATAACCTATTATTGGCCACCGGCTGGAGGGCCTGGCGTACAACGCGTACTTAAATTTGCCAAATACCTGCCCCAGTTTGGTTGGGAACCTATTATTTTGACGGTTGAAAACGGAAATTTTCCTGCTATAGATAAAAATTTATTAAACGAAATTCCTGCCAACCTTAAAGTTTATAAAACAAAGACACTTGAACCATTTGCAATATACAACCGCCTGAGGGGTAAAGAAAAGTACACAACAGTTGATACATTTACAATAACAAAATCCCAAAAATCAATAAAAGAAAAATTTGGGAAATTTGTCCGAACCTATTGTTTCATCCCTGATGCCAGAAAAGGATGGAAACATTATGCAGTAAAAGAAGGGATAAAGATCATTGATAATGAGAACATTGATCTTATCTTTTCGTCATCTCCCCCTCACTCGTTACAATTAATTGCAAAAAAAATTGCATCAAAAACGAAATTGCCTTGGGTAGCTGATTTTCGTGATCCTTGGTCAAATGCCTTCTGGTTGGATGAAAGCCAAAAAAAAGGGTGGACATACAATAAAAACTTAAAACTGGAAAAAAGTGTATTTAACAACATGCATCATTTTACAACGGTAAGCAATGGTGTCCTAGAAAGTTTTAAATTATTATATCCATCAATAAAAGATCGCGCATCACTAATACATAATGGTTTTGACAAAGCTGATTTTTCGGATATGACCAAAAGACAAAATTCGTCATTTGTTATACGCTATGTCGGGACATTGGCTTTAAGCCAGAACCCTACATCTTTATTCGAAGGTTTGGCATTATTAAAAAAAGAAAATCAAGATATTTATAAAAATATTAAACTGGAGTTTTGGGGAAGATTTGATAATTCTATAAAAGAGAATGTAAAGAATTATCAATTAAATGACATTGTTACATTTTACGACTATGTAAGTCATAAAAAAGCAGTTGATTTAATGGACAATAGTGATGTCCTGTTATTGGTTATTCCATTTGGGGCATCTAAAGGCATTCTTACCGGTAAATTATACGAATATATTGCTACCAGAAATCCAATTTTAGGTTTAGGTCCCATAGATTGCGAAGCACAAAGTATTATCGAATCAAACCAATTAGGGATATTTGGGCATAAGCCTGATACAATATATCGGCAACTTCTTGTTTGGTATAATGAATGGAGTAATGGAAACATTAAAAAACATGACAACGATATTGAAATGTTTTCTCGCAAAGAATTGACAAAGAAACTGAGTGAAATATTTGATAAGACATTAAAACAATGCAATTAAAACGAATTTTTTTTATGCTCGGAAAGCTCCGAAAGGATTTTTCAACAAATAAACACATACCAACAGGAGATATTAAGGGCGGGATTTTAAATTACTATTATTTTAAGTTTAAAGAACAACGCAATAAATTAAATGCTCTTATTGCTGATTTTGACGACAATGGAGTTCCTCTGAACACTACCTACATCGATGTTGAAGAAAAGAAACTGCACTATTATCCCATAACTATTGGTCAATACGCCCTGGCGGTTTTCCATTCTTGGTTAGACACTAAAGAGGAAGGGAAAAAAGCCCACTTTTTAAGAATTGCCGATTGGTTTTACAATAACCGTATTGAAGATGAGAAACTGGGCGTTTATTGGTTGACCGATGTCCCCAAGCCGGAATATCACGTCACAGAGCCGTGGAAGTCAGGCTTCACACAAAGCCGTGGTTTGTCTGTAATGTTACGGGCGTGGCAAATTACAGGAGACATGAAATATCTGGACGCTTCAAAAAAAGCACTTTTGCCTTTTACGTTCAATGTGGCAGACGGAGGTGTTGCTGTTGATCTGGAAACCGATGCCCCAATTTATGAAGAATACGTAGCCGCAAAACCTACGCGGGTACTTGACGGACATGGGTTTTGCCTTTTTGGCATTTATGATGCTGTCCGTGCCATTACACCTGATGTTGACAAAGAATATCATTTGTTAGCAAAAGACATTTTTAACAAAGGTATCAATGGTTTGACAAAACGTTTACCCGAATATGATTTGGGATTTTGGATGAAATTTAATCTTTGCGAACTGGATTTTTATCCGCAGAATGACCCTTGCACTATTGGTTATTTACGTCTGGTACAAGCTCAATTAAAGATTTTGTATAACATAACCGGAAATCAAGTCTTAAAGCAATATGCAGAGAAACTCAAACATTATGACCGTTTACCAAACATTATTAAAATGTATAAGCTCAAGTTTACTGCATTACGAAAAATGAATAGGTTATAATTGTTCACCGCTGAGGCACAAAGACACAAGGATTAATTATTACTTGTTAAATCAAAACAGATAGAAAGGTATATAAATTAAGTACCTTTGTTAAAGCAAAAACATAAATAAAATGCAAACTTTGCGCCTCTGCGTCTTTGCGGTAAAATAACGATTTATAGCTCAAATTTGATATGTGCGGAATAGCAGGAATAATAGAAAAAAACACAGACAACAGAGAGTTGATGAGTCAAATGTTGGACACCATTGCCCATCGTGGTCCGGATGACAAATCTGTCTATACTGCTAATGATTGCACCCTGGGACATCGCCGTTTGTCAATCATTGACCTTAACACCGGAAACCAACCAATCTTTAACGAAGACAAAACGATTGCCGTTGTTTTTAATGGCGAAATCTATAATTTCCATGAAATCCGTGATGAGTTAAAGGTAAAAGGCCATCAATTTACTACCACTTCGGACACAGAAATCCTGGTGCATTCTTATGAAGAATTTGGTTTTGATTTTGTGGAACGTTTAAACGGTATTTTTGCCTTTGCCATCTATGATACTCAAAAAGAAACCTTAATGCTGGCACGTGACCATTTCGGTATTAAGCCTTTGCATTATTATTATAAGAATGGCACACTTGTTTTTGGTTCAGAACAAAAATCGATTATACTTCACCCAAAATACGAGAAAGGTGTCAACTATAAAGCACTGCACTATCAGCTTAACCTGCGCTACAACCAAAGTAACGAAACCCTTTTTGCAGGCATCAAACGACTACCTCCGGCTCATCTGGCGATCTTTAAAAAAGGACAATTGGAGATTAAGAAATATTGGTCTTTACAACCAAAGCTAAATGCTAATATTACCGAAGCAGAAGCAATGGAAGGGGTTAATTTTCACCTCAAACAAGCTGTTGAACGTCAGTTAATCAGTGATGTTCCGGTAGGCGTTTATCTTTCAGGTGGATTGGATTCGTCTACTATTGTACAGAAAATGCATGAATTGGGCGTGCCTCAGATCAATACTTATACATTAGGATTCAATGAACCAACAGACGAGTTTCCGGATGCGGAACAAATCGCCAAATACTTTAATACCAACCATCATACGCATTCGCTATCAATGAATCCCTTGGCCGAACTGGATAAGGTAATATGGCATGCAGAAGAACCCAAAATCAACTTGCTTCAGGGTTATAAGATGTCAGAATTTGTCCGTCCTCACGTAAAAGTAATTCTAGGCGGACTGGGAGGCGACGAACTTTTTGCCGGATATGATATTCATAAATTTATTCGTCCATTTGATAAATGGCATAACATTGCACCACGATGGCTACAAAAGCTAATGCGGATAAAATCAGATATTTTGTTCAAAATCCAAAACGCCAGTCATACCCTGCGTTTTGACGAATACCGCCGAGGTGTTCAGATGTTGTTGTCTATTGGTCAGGTGGAACGTTTTTACCTGATTATCCGCAATGCGTGGGATTTTGATAAAGGGTTTTACAAAGAAATATATGCCCCTGGATTTTGTAACCGGATAGCACTGCAACAAAAACAGGTAGTTGAAGAATTTACACCATTTTTTAATAAAATTGAAAGTGGTAAAAATGCCGTTGACAAAGTATTGTTTACCGAGTTCCAAACCAAAATGGTCAATGATTATTTGTTGACCAACGACCGTATGTCAATGGCAAATTCGGTAGAAGAACGTGTCCCTTTCTTGGATAAGGATTTGGTAGAATATGGCTTCTCCCTCCCTATCGATATGAAAATAAAACACGGGACAACGAAATACATCTTCCGCAAAGCAATGGAAGATAAACTGCCGCCTAAGATTATCAGCAAAAAGAAATGGGGCTTTACTGTTAACCCATATCTGCAATTCAAAAAAGACCTAGGCGATGTATCTAAGCAACGCCTTACCAAAGAGTACATCGACAAACAAGGCATTTTCAATTTCGACTATCTCAAACGTATTATGGAGTATCCTGCTCATCCCAAGCTGCGTTGGCACTACAACTATTTGTGGGTAGTTTTGGGCTACTCGATGTGGGAAGAAATGTTTATCAACAATGCCCCGGGCTTAAAATAGCGAACCGAATATTATGCCTTTTTCAAAAACGGATGATAATCGCCCTTTAAGCCTATCGGTGTTGTATTCCGGGCATAATCGGTAAGGACGATACTTTCGCGGGCATCCTCCAGCCCGAACCCATTTCCTGCCAAGATATTTTTATAGGTTTCAGTGTGCAGGTCGGTAAAACCGCCGCTAAACTCCACCTCGTCCCCATTAACTGTAATGGAACGGAATGTGCGCATCCCACGCCCGGTTGCATAAGCAGGTAGATCTTTGGCATCGAGGCTAAGGAACCATCTCACCTTTGCTTTGTCCAATTCGAGGTATCCCGCAGCTTTATCGGCATCGTATACATGGATAACATTCTTTTTTACCGAACCAAAAATCCATGTCAACATATCAAAGAAGTGTATGCCGATATTGGTCGCAACCCCCCCCGATTTTTTAATGTCTGCCTTCCATGTCTTAAAATACCATTTTCCGCGGCTGGTTATGTAACTTAAATCAATATCGTACATTTTATCCCCGCCTCCATCTATCTTCTTTTTTAGGTCCAGGATGGTTTTGTGGTAACGAAGCTGAAGTACAGTGTATACTTTTTTGCCGGTTTCCTTTTCAATTTTTTTTAATATGTCCAATTCTTCCGGGTATATTACCAGCGGTTTTTCACAAATGGCATCAGCCTCGTTCCGTAGGGCAAAACGCATGTGGGAAGCGTGTATGTAGTTGGGCGCGCAAATGCTTACATAATCTACCGGGGCCCCGTCCATGCGCAGATCGTCAATATATTTTTCAAAGTTTTCATATTCCGGGAAAAATTCCGACTCCGGGAAATAACTGTCAATGCGCCCCATAACGTCAAAACGGTCGGTTGCACAAACCAGTTGGTTGCCTGTTTCTTTTATGGCCTTTATGTGGCGATCGGCTATATATCCCGCCGCACCTGTTAATGCAAATTTTTTCATTATCTTCTTTTATGGGTTAATTTTTTTATAGCTTATAAACTTTTTCTGATGCTTCTTTTATCAGGTTCCTAAGATCAACTACTAATTTCGAATTTGTTTCAATGAACTCTGCATCGAACACGGAATGGTTGGTTGTAATAACCACACAATCTGCCGAATTTAGGGTTTCCTCATCAAAAGCACTTGATTCAAGCATGTTCCCCTCTCCTGTTTTAATTAGGGGGATAAACGGGTCGTGATAACCCACATCGCCCCCTTTTTTTATCACAGCTTCTATGATTTTTAGTGCCGGGGATTCCCGTTCATCGTCAATGTCAGGTTTATACGCCACCCCGAGGAACAATATTTTGCTCCCGTTGATCGACTTTTTCTGGCGGTTTAAGGCAGAAGTTATTTTCAATGTCATCCGGTGTGCCATTAACATATCGATATGCCCGGCTGTATGTATCATCGTCAGGTCGAAATTGAATTTTTTTGCAATATGTTCCAGATAAAAAGGATCCAGCGGGATGCAGTGCCCCCCGATACCCGGTCCCGGGTAGAATGCCTGGAACCCGAAAGGTTTTGTTTTGGCGGCATCAATCACCTCCCAGATGTTAATGCCCATCTTTCCACATAAAAGTGCCAGCTCGTTTATCAGGCTGATGTTCACCAAACGGTAAGTATTTTCCAATATTTTTACCATTTCTGCCACCCGTGGGGAACTCACTAAGTGTAAATTTTCGATGGCCTGCTTATAGATCGCTTCCCCCACTTCTAAGCCATCCTGTGTCAATGCACCTAAAACTTTCGGGGTATTTTTAGTTTTATAATCCTTATTTCCCGGGTCTACGCGTTCGGGCGAAAAAGCCAGCCAAAAGTCTTTTCCTTGTTTCATCCCCGACTCACGTTCAATTATAGGTAACATGAAATCTTCGGTAGTTGTAGGGTAAGTGGTACTTTCGAGGCTGATAAAAACCCCACTTTTCATGTTTTGCCCGATTGCGGTACATGCCGATTCGATATAATTCATGTCCGGCTTCCTAAATATGTCCAAGGGGGTGGGGACACATATCAAGATGGCATCGCATTTTTTTAGCTCCCTCCAGTCGGTGGTGGCAGACAAAAACCCCTTGTCTACAACAAAGCTTAATTCTGCATCTTTAATATCGCCAATGTAGTTTTGCCCGGCGTTTACCTTGGTTACTTTTGACTCCGCCTTGTCGAAGCCAATAACCCTATTGCCTTCCCCTGCAAAACTTACGGCAAGGGGCAGCCCAACATAGCCCAGGCCGACAACTCCAATTAATAATTCTTTTTTGGCAACTTTACTTAAAATTTTTTGTTTATTGTCCATTTCCTGATAGCTCTAAAAAATTTCCTGTTAATTTATATTTTTCCCCGGTTTCGGGACAAACCAAATCATCTTTTAAAATTGCACCATTCCTGCTTACCCATCCTTTTTGCCTGGCTGGCACACCTGTCATCAGAGCAAAGGGTTTTACATCTTTGGTCACAACAGCTCCTGCGCCAATAAAACAATACTCGCCAAGCGTTATCCCGCAAACAATGGTCGCATTTGCACCAATCGATGCACCGTGTTTTACCAAAGTCGGTTTAAATTCCGATTTCCGTTCAACAGTGCTACGCGGATTTATTACATTGGTAAAAACCATAGAAGGGCCAAGGAATACATCATCTTCGCAAACAACGCCTTCATAAAGTGAAACATTGTTCTGTGCCTTCACGTTATTTCCCAACTTCACATTATTTCCCACAAAAACATTTTGTCCGAGCACACAATTTTTCCCTATTTCGGCAGTGCCCATTATGTGCGAAAAGTGCCATACTTTTGTGCCGGGGCCTATTTTTGCCCCATTGTCTATAATAGCAGTCCCGTGTTTATAGTAATCTTCCATATTGCTTTCTTTTTTCGTTTTTTCGTTTAACCGGCTGGTTTGAGCTAATTTTTACCCAGAATGCATCATAAAAACTGAAGCTGCACAAATTATTATTCCCGGCACATGCATTTTTTATGCGTTTTATCCCTGTCCCCGCCTTCTCCATATAATCTGTCCTTGCCAGCAAATAAACCAACAACCGGTTACGGGCTTCGCTTCTTTTACCAAAATCAATTTCTAAAAAAAGACTTTATGTTATCGACAATATAAGTTAATTGCTGCTCATCCAACTCGGTATGCATAGGGAGCGACAAAACTGTTTTTGCCAATTCCTCACTTACAGGGAAATCACCTTCTTTGTTTCCAAGAAAACGGTAAGCTTTCTGTAAATGTAAAACATTTGGATAATAAATCATACTTGGGATACCTCTTGTTTTTAAGAAATTTTGCAGTTCATCGCGTTTTTTTGTCTTTATGGTGTATTGATGAAAAGTATGTGTGCTGTAATTTACCCTTTGAGGGATTTTTATGCCGTCAATCCCCTGTAGGTGTTCGTCATAAAAAGCTGCTGCTTTTTGCCGGGCTGCAATATGTTTGCCGAAGTATTTTAACTTGACTTCCAGTATAGCGGCCTGCATGCTGTCTAGCCTTGAGTTTACACCTACGCGCCCGTATTGGTATTTGGCTTTCATGCCATGGTTGGCGATGGATCTGATAATGTCAGCAAGTTTTTTGTCGGTTGAGGACAATGCCCCGCCATCGCCAAATGCACCAAGGTTTTTCGATGGGAAGAACGAATTGCAGCCTATATGCCCTATGGTGCCGGCTTTTTGTTTTGCCCCATCGCTAAAGATATAATCAGATCCCAAAGCCTGGCAGGCATCTTCTATTACAAATAAATTATGTTTACGGGCAATATCCATGATTGCCTCAAGGTTTGCACACTGCCCAAACAGGTGGACAGGGACAATAGCCCTTGTTTTAGAAGTAACCGCTTTTTCTATTTGTTGCACATCTATATTAAAAGTATCGGGGCAAACATCTATAAAAACAGGACTTAGCCCCATTAAAACGGCTGTTTCAACCGTTGCCACAAAAGTAAAAGGTACGGTAACAACTTCATCGCCGGGTTGCAGCCCCAATGCCATATAGGCCATTTGCAGGGCATCGGTGCCATTTCCACAGGCAATTACATCTGCGTTTAAATAGGCAGAGAGTTTTTCTTCAAAATCAAGTACTTTCCCGCTTTTTATAAATTTTGTGGATTTTATTACTTCCTGCATTGCAGTATCAATTTCCTCTTTCATTGTGAGGTATTGGCCATAAAGGTCGCACATTTGTATTGTTTGCATAAAATTTGGTGTTTAATTATATTGTTTTGTTTGGGGACAAAGTTATGATATTTAACTTATACCTTATGTAGTTATTTGCCAGTACCCGCCTTTGTCTGGTCCTTATCCGTTCAATAATGCTTTGCCCTTTTAATTGAACAATTTTTTGCTTCTGCCCGTTAAAAATTTTAATAATCACATCAGTTGGGTTTCGGTAATCTTTGTGTATAATGGCGAATAAAGCTTTTGTGTTGAAATACTATTTAAACACAACTGTTTCACTTTCTCTCTGTTGAATAATATAAGATGTCGTCTTTAGTAATGTTTTAGAATCGTGCCTTGCATTATTTGGAGATTTTATTATTTCCCGCATCGCAGTATCAATTCCCTCTTTCATTGTGAGGTTATTGTGCGTAAAGGCCGCATAGTGGATGGTTTGCTTCATCCCTAATAAAAAGAAATAATGATTATGTTTTTATTTCAATAATATATTCTAATAGTATATCTTCGTATAAAGATAAAATAAATATGGACAAAAGTAAATTTCAAGTTGTAATGATCGGGCTTGGGTACATTGGACTTCCCACTGCTGCCATAATTGCAAAAAATAGCATAAATGTTCTTGGAATTGATGTAAAAGAAGAAGTTGTTGATACAATAAACAAGGGGAAGATACATATTGTTGAACCGGATTTAGCCGGACTTGTTAAAGATGTTATTTCAAAAAAAACTTTAAAAGCATCAACAAGTGCCTGTGCCGCTGATGTTTTCTTAATTGCTGTCCCTACCCCTTTTAACAACAATTACGAACCGGACATTTCTTTTGTAGAACAAGCAACTAGGAATATTATCCCCCATCTCAAAGAAGGAGATTTGTTTATTATAGAATCGACATCTCCTGTTGGGACAACAGAAAAAATGCGTGATGTTATTTATTCTGTGCGTCCTGAACTGAAAGATAAGATTTATATTGCCTATTGCCCGGAAAGGGTATTGCCTGGGAAAGTATTATATGAGCTTGAAAATAACGACAGGGTAATAGGTGGGGTCACACCAGAAGCATCAGATAAAGCAGCTCGGTTTTATTCGTTATTTGTTAAGGCTAATTTACATAAAACCAACTCTAGGACTGCAGAGATGTGCAAATTAACAGAAAACTCTGCAAGAGATGTCAGCATTGCTTTTGCCAACGAGTTATCATTAATTTGCGACAAGGCCGATATTAATGTTTGGGAACTAATAAGGCTGGCCAATAAACATCCACGTATTAATATACTGCAACCAGGCACAGGGGTAGGAGGACATTGCATTGCTGTTGACCCGTGGTTTATTGTGAACAGTTTCCCCAAAGAATCAAAAATTATCAGAACAGCAAGAGAAATCAATAACTACAAATCTGAATGGGTATTTGAAAAAATAAGAGCCTCTATCCTTGAATATAATTTGGAACATAATAAAAAACCCCAGGTTGCTGTTATGGGGTTGGCTTTTAAACCTGACATTGACGATCTAAGAGAATCTCCTGCATTATCTATTGCCAGGAAGTTAGCACAAACTACTAATGCAAAGTTCTTTTTCACGGAACCCAATTTAACAGGGCATACTGCCGAAATTGAAAAGCTGGGGCCATTAACATCTTTTGAAAGTGCGGCAGGGCAATCTGATATTATCGTATTTCTTGTTGCCCATAAAGAATTTATACATTTACCCCAAACCCCAAATAAAATTGAATTAGACTTTTGTGGAGTTAGGGGAAAAGCCCTATAATAAATTAAAAGGATTATATTCCAGCAACAGAACCCTTCAAGATAGATTAAACATGAAAAAAATATTAATAGTATTTGGCACAAGGCCTGAGGCCATAAAGATGGCTACGGTTGTCAAAGAATTTCAAAAATATCCTGAACATTTTAAAACAATTGTTTGCGTTACCGCCCAACATCGCGAAATGCTTGATCAGGTATTGGAAATATTTGACATAAAGCCTGATTACGATTTAAACCTAATGAAAAAAGGGCAGGATCTCTACGACATAACTTCCCGTGTATTGTTAGGGATGCGCGATATACTTTTCGAAGTTAAACCAGATATTGCCCTTGTTCACGGCGACACCACAACTTCCTCGGCAACGGCACTGGCAGCCTATTATCAACAAATACCGGTTGGACATATTGAAGCTGGGCTTCGTACCAGAAACATATATTCACCTTGGCCTGAAGAAATCAACCGCCAGATAACCGGTCGTATTGCCACATATAATTTTGCCCCGACACCGCTTTCGAAACAAAATTTATTAGAAGAAGCAATAAGTGAAGGCACTATTACTGTTACCGGGAATACGGTTATAGATGCTTTGTTTATGGCTTCAAATAAAATAAAATCAGACCAAGCCCTGGAAACGGATATCAAAAAAATACTACAAAAAGAATTAAAATCAAAAATGGAGGGAATCCTATCTTCGAAATATATACTCATTACAGGGCATAGGAGAGAAAACTTTGGGGAAGGGTTTATAAACATATGTAAAAGCATACGGGATATTGCTTATAAGCATCCTGAGATAAACCTTATTTACCCTGTCCATTTAAACCCGAATGTACAGAAACCTGTTAATAAATTATTGAAAGATCTAGATAATGTACACCTTATAAAACCGCTTTCGTACCTTCCGTTCATTTATTTAATGGAACATTCATATTTTGTTTTAACTGATAGTGGAGGCATACAAGAAGAGGCGCCAAGCTTTGGCAAACCTGTATTAGTTATGCGCGATACCACCGAACGCCCCGAAGCGGTTGATGCAGGTACAGTAAAATTAGTTGGCACAAATAAAGAGGACATTATTTCTGAATCATTAAAATTGCTCTCAGACAAAAAATATTATGAAAAAATGTCAAAAGCGCACAACCCATACGGCGAAGGCAAAGCATCTCAAAAAATAGTTGAAACATTATTTTAAGCCTATGAAAATATTAATGGTATTGGAAAATGAATTTCCTTTTGACGAGAGAGTTGAAAAAGAAGCCCTTTCGCTTATAAAATCAGGGCATGAAGTACATTTGTTATGTGCAACACTGAAAAACAAACCATCATACGAGGACTATAATGGCATCATACTACATCGTGTTTCATCCTCTGTGTTTTATTATAAAAAAGCAAGAATTGCTTGCCTGACATTACCATTCTATTTTCAATTTTGGAATAAAGCAGTCAGCAATATCCTTTCAAAAGAAAAATTCGAAGCCATTCATGTCCACGACCTTCCATTGGCAAAAGTAGGGATTAAAATGTCAAAAAAATTCTCATTAAAATTAATAATGGACTTTCATGAGAATTATCCTTATATGTTAAAAGAGGAGGAATACACCAAGGGCTTACAAGGGCGGATCTTGTCTCCAATATTTTTTTGGGAGAAATACGAAAGGCGGGTGTTGAATAATGTTGATTATGTTGTTTGTGTATGCCAGGAAATGAAGGAGCGAATGCAAAAAATTACATTCCGCCCTAAGTTTACCATTTTAGATAATACTGTTGACATTAGCAGGTGGCCCAGTTTTATTGAGAAAGAAAAAAACAACGAATGTTGGAAAACCATATATGTAGGAGGGTTTACAGCAAAAAGAGGTATTGAGGTTGCGATAAAAGGTATTGCGTTATTTAATAAATTAAATAAAGGGGAAGCATCGCTGGATTTGTACGGTTCAGGGAAACAGGCTTATATCGATTCTTTATTGGATCTGGCAAAAAAAGAAGGTGTTGCTGATTATGTTAATTTTAAGGGATATATTAATCTGCCTAACGATGCTCAGGATCTTTGCAAGTATGATGTTGGTTTAATCCCCCATTTAAAAAACACGCATACAGATAATACTTCCCCAAACAAAATATTCCAGTATTACTATTACAAATTACCGGTTTTGTGTTCTGATTGTAATTATTTAATCCGCTTAGTTGAAGAAACAAAAGGAGGTCTGATATACAAAAATACTTCCCCTGATGATTTTGCAGAAAAATTAAAAATAATGAGCGATGCCAACAAACGTTTTAACTGGGGCGAAAGTGCTTATAAAAGCATTGTTTCCAAATATAACTGGGGAAAATCGGCTGAAGCTTTATGCGGGATGTATGGATCTCTTAAATAAAAATATGTTTCATACACAATGCAATGGGCATAATTATTAAACAATCAATAAAGGGAGCTGTTTGGTCTTATACAGGGGTGGTTATCGGTTTTATAACTACATCCTATTTATATCCCAATTATCTTACTCCCGAAATTGTTGGGCTGTTTTCTTTATTAGTTGCATGGGCCGGGTTGTTTTCTCAGTTCTCAACGTTGGGTTTCCATGGCGTTACGGCGCGTTTATTCCCTTATTTCCGGGACAAAGAAAAAAATCATAACGGTTTCGTTTTTATTGCTTTTATGGTCATGCTTATAGGTTTTTTTATTTTCCTTATCGTATTCTGGCTGATCAAACCATGGCTTGTTCAAAGCAATATTGAAAAATCTGACTTGTTTACAAACTATATAGGTTTATTGATCCCTTTAACATTTTTTACATTACTTTTTAGTTCCCTCGATATTTTTAACAAGTTGCTTTATAATGCCGTGCTGGGGGTTTTCTTACAAGAATTTGTCCAACGGGTACTTATCTTAAGCATTATAATAGCTTATATTTTAAACTGGTTAACACCGTATTCCCTTATTATGCTTTATGCAGGCAGCGTTTGCTTTAAAGGTGCATTCATCTTTTTTTATTTATTGTCCCGAGGGGAATTGAATTTCCGGCCCCAGCTTAGTTTCATCGACAAAAAAATGAAAAGGGAAATGATAAGTGTTGCCATGTTTGCCATATTGTCAACGATAGGAGGTAGTATCGTTTTTCAAATCGACAAGATAATCATTAACCAAGCAATGGGCTTAAGTGCCACCGGGGTTTATACCATTGCCTTCTTTTTTGGCACTTTGGTTGTAATCCCTTCACGCACCCTCCTGAAGATATCAGGGACACTAATTGCAGATGCATGGGAAAGAAACGACCAAACGACTATTTTCAACATCTACAAAAAAAGTTGTTTAAACCAGCTTGTCATTGCCGCATTCCTTTTTGGCGGTATTTGGATCAATATAGATAACATCTTAGTAATACTCGGCCCGGAGTATGCCGAGGGGAAATGGGTAATATTTTTTATTGGCTTGGGGTATTTAATAGACATGGCAACAGGTGCCAACAGCCAGATAATTAGCCTGTCGAGATATTACCGGATGGGGTTGTGGTTTTTGTTGATCTTAGTTTTTTTAGTTGTTGGCGCAATGTTATTATTTATACCCGTTTGGGGTATAAGCGGGGCTGCTGCTGCCATTGCTTTGGCTTTTTTCCTAAATAATTTAATGCGGTTCTTTTTCTTGAAGGTTAAATTTGGGATGCAACCATTTACCCCAAAATTTTTAACAGTACCTGTTATCTTCTTTTGCTCGTTGGGACTATCCAGCCTTCTCCCCCCCTTAAATTTGATACCAGACATATTTATAAGAAGTTCTATATTTACGGTTACTTTTGGGGCGCTAATTTATTTGCTGAGAATTTCTGAAGACGTAGTATATATTATAACAACAATTGTTGGCAAGGCAAGGATTATGCTAAGAAAAAAACGTGGGCTAAAGCCCTAACTGCTTTATTGCCGACAAAAGGGTCAATACTGCCATCTTTTCATTAGCTTGCCCATTGGTGAATAAATCTTCACAATCTTTTTTCAATTCTTTGTGACTAATAAGATCTATATGTTCTTTGAAGTAATTTTCAATATTTTGTTGTAAGACAATGTTAGATTTTAACCAATAATTATAAGGGTTCATCGTTTTTTTATTGTATGTGTTGTTTATTGGTTTTCCAATATTATAAAAAATCCCTTCAATAATAAATTTCAATAAGTGGTTTAGGGGGACTGTTTTTCCTCTAATAGGCAATGTCGGAGTTGTAATTTTTGCGTTAATATTTTCCCATTTGAATTGTGCTGCTTTCGGATATTTCTTAATAATCCATTTTTTGTATAAATTATGATATGCTCTGAGTTCGACAGGGATTGACATGCAGAAATTAAGAAAATCAATATCTAAAAAAGGAGATGCAACTTCAGTAAAGACTTGTGTTGTAAGATTGCCGGTAAGAGCCCCATTAAAAGCTCTAATATACATATTTGCAATTTCATTGTTTTTATATGAAGAAACTTGTTCTAAGTTGATTTTATATGTTAATTTTTTAGATAGGGTCTTGATTTTTTTTATGTCAAATTTTGAATATGAGTTACTGGGAGATAGAAACGAACTAATAATAACGTCTCCAACCTGCCCTGAATGTAAAACCCCAAAGTTTAAGAAATCGATTAATTTCAATGCGCTTAGGGCGTGAGAACTTCCAATGCCGTTAACGGTTGCATTTGTGATATAAACTTGCTCATCTATATTTTTCAGAAAAGAACCATTGTCTAAGGCTTTAAATATCCATTCGTTTTTTAGGAAAGAACTCATTTGGTGAGCCAGTATCATATCCAGAGAACCGTATTGTGCAAATGTTATATTTGTAATGTTGTTATATCCCATTTCACGTGCAACCCAATTGTTCATCCTGCAATCCAGTCCGCCACTCATTGAGGCTATATGGTTATAGCCATACATAAGATCTTTTTTGTATTCTAAATTAATTGCATTTCTAAATAAAGTATCGATTTTATTGAGGCATTCTTTTTCTGTTAATTTATTGTTGGGTGTATTATCAATACTGTAATAAGAGTTAATAGAAAAATGGTTGTTCTCATAAATAATATATTTACCGGCGGTTAAGCGTTTTATTTGAATGGAAAGCGTTTCATCTTCAATAAAATAGCCAAGTGAAAGCAGCTGGTAAGAAGCATTTATGTTTAAGTCTTGCTTGCACTCTGGTTTTAACTCTTGAGAAAGATTAAACACATCAGAATTTATTAAGATATTTTTTGAGGTTGTTGCATAAAATATTTTCTGGTCTCCTATATGATTGTTGAAAATTATCCATTTGTTTTTCTCTTTATCTAAAAGGGCTCCGCAAAAACTGCCCCTAAATACATTGAAAAAATCGTCTCCTTTTTTTTTATAAAGGTTAATGGTCTTTCTAAAATTTTCAGCTTTCTCTATGCTTGTATATGATAGGTTTACCCCATTCATTAGAAGGAAATATTTTTCGTCTTCTTGAATAAATGCATCGGCATAGAATTTTGAATTGTTAGACAATTCGGCACTAAATGAATTGTCAATTTTGTTTAATGTAATGCTAAATTTTGCCATAAATCATATTTCAAATACTGATTGCCATTTAAATTTTATAGATATTTCCCCAGCTTTCTTGAAGCATGTCCTTGTCGTAAAAGGTTGCTTTTATTAATTCCGGGTTCTTCTTGCATTTTTGCTTCTCTGTTTCAATATTTTTAACAATATCACTTGTTAGCTGTCCCAGCTTGTCAAACCGAGGGCATTCATGATAGTATGCCCCGCTCTGGCGGAACTTACTATATGGCAACCACGATGCAGCAATACAAATGTTCCCGGCGTATAACGATTCTGTTAAGAACCCGCTCATGGCATCTGTTTCCTGCATGGTTATAAATATATCGGAAGCAATCCTTATGGCAGCTAAATCTTCATTGGGCAAATACTCTGTCAATAAAATTGCTTTTATCTTATTCTTCCCGGTAAATTCCCTGATAGTTCGTATATAGCTGCCGTCCTTCCCATATGTTAGGGGAAGGATTATTGTCAACCCGTGTTTAACGGCAACATCTTTAATTGCATTTAATATTTCAATATGGTTATTGCCCCTTTTGGCATTGTTCCCAATCATTAAACATTTTTCCCCAGCAATATTATACTTTGTTTTAAATGTCCCAATTTGTCCCGGGAAAGGACGCATGGCATTAATTTGTTTAATTTGTTCGAAAGAAGGGACAAAAAGTGCAAATTTGATTTTATTTTTAAATCCATATCCAAATTCGCTTAACAGGGAAGTACGCATTTCGAAAGAAGAAACATGCAATGTGTTTGATCTTTTTATAGCCCTTCTTAACCAAAAGTTATAGCATAAACCACTTGTGCGGAATATATCAGATCCCCAAAAAGAGACGATAATGTTTGATTGCTTGGGGAATAATAAAGTTGCTATAGCTTTTTTTATTGTCAGATAATGGATATTAACAATATCAAAAGTTTTCAGGTCGGCATGTTGGATTTTGCCAATGTACCCACAAGCATCGTATAGACATTTAAAACTTTTCAGACCTTGTTTAAAATCCAGGATAAGGATAAATAAAGACAAGAATGAATATTTTAATATCTTGGGCGATAGTTTTATGAAAAACAACAGGCTATGGCGCGTAACTTTATGTTCTATCACCGTATTAAAAATATCCTTGTTTGTTTTGTCTATTGTTTTCCCCTCATTCAAAGTTGCAGCGATAAAGTCTTTATTGTTTTGTTTTACAAAAGATACAATCTGTGTAATAAAATTTGCCTGGCTGGACAATAAAAGCACTTTCATTTTAAATAGTTTATATGTTTAAGATATTCAGGCCATTCTCCTATATCGGTCCAACTTCCTTGGCTTACTGGGAAAACCCCAATGTTGTTCCCCGATTGCTTGGTTCTTTCAATTAGTTCTGTAATATGAAAAAAAGTGTTGGCAGGGATGAAGTCCAAGCACTCAGGTTCTAAAAGATATAATCCTGCATTTATTTGGAATGTTATTTCAGGTTTTTCTTTTAGTCCTTTTAGTTGCCCTTTCTCCGATGTCTCAATTATCCCATAAGGGATCATATAGTGTTTTAGGGCAGAGACAATGGTTATCTTATTGTTGTTTTCTTTGTGGTATTTGTAAACTTCGGACAGGTCAATGTCAAGAATGATGTCACAATTGGAAACAAAAAACGGGGTATTGATTTTATCTTTTACCAGATACATAGATCCGGCAGTCCCGAGGGGTTTGTCTTCTTGAAAATAATCTATGTGGTAACCCTTGTTGTCCAATTGGGTAAAAAAGTACTTAATCATTTCTGCTTTGTAATTGACCGAGATGTGAAAACAAGAGCAACCTGCTGTTACAAAACGATCCATTATTTCTTCAATGATTGTTTTTTCGTTTATTGGTATTAATGGTTTAGGGAGTACATTGGTTATTGGCTTTAACCGACTCCCTTTTCCTCCTGCCATAATGATTACGGGTAAGTTTAGCTGTGCATTTTTTCTGCTTTGGGTCTTGTCAAAAACATCCTCCCAAAAGTATATGGTTTTAATCTCTTTTCCCGAAGAAATTACAGGCATGTACTCACACCTTATTTTCAACATCAATGTTTTAATTTCTGATAGCGACTGTTTGTCTGACGCTACCATTTTGGGTGCGGTTTTTATATTGTTGATGGTGGTGCCTAGATCCTTATTGTCGATGATGGCCCGTTGTATATCGCCGATGCTTATTAAATTGATGTATCTGTTTGATTTATCAACAATAATAAGAAGTTTCCTTCTTATGCTATCCATCCTTTTTAAAGACTCTAAAATGGTAGTACTGTCAGAAATAAAAAGAGAATTATATTCTATCATCTTTCGGATTGTGAAAAATTATTTTTATAAGCTACGACATCGGCAACAGTTTCGATGAGTTTATCTGTTAATAATATATCGCCATTATGATTAACACCAGTTTCTGCTATAATTAATGTGTGCATCTTATCTTATTCTTCGTAAAGGAGAGCCAATGTAAACTCCCGGTTCTGTTATGTCTTTTAATACTTGCGATCCGGCTGATACTATCACATTATCACAAACAGTAATATTATTTGCAACCACAGTGTTGCTCCCGATAAAACAGCCGTTGCCAATCTTTGCCTGTCCATTAATTATTGTTCCTGTAGATATATGGCAAAAATCCCCAATTTTTGCTTCGTGCTCAATCAGTGCTTTGGTATTAATAATATTGCACATACCAATTTCAGCCCCGGCATTGACTATAGCATTGTGCATTATTATTGTCCCTTTTTCAAGTTTTGAATGTTTACTTACATAAGCAATTGGGCTAACAATAGTTGGAAGAGGAATGTTAAACTTATCAATTTGAGAATAAATTTTCTTTCTGGTTTTTGCCGATTTAATTTGTCCAGTAGTAATGAGAAAGAATGAGTTTTCATCGTTTAGTTGAGAAATGTCATCATCATTGCCAATAACAGGAATCCCAAGGATTTTACTTCCTGCTTTTGCCGGTAAATCAAGAATGCCCACAATTTGATATTCCTCTAGTTGTTCAATGACATCTATGCAGGAAATGCAATGTCCTCCACCTCCAACTAAAATTATGTTTTTCTTCATACTGTCATATTTACACTACTCGGGACATTAACCAATCGATCAGCAATCCATTCTGCATTACTGATTTAGTATATGTATGTAATGGGAAATTATTTATTGGTTATTTATCTTCCAATAACCATTTTTTTCATTTCCCATTCTCTCAATTTTATTGTCCTTTTTTAATGTTTTTATTTCTCTCAAAATTGTACTTTTTGATACATTTAATGCTTCTGCTAGGTTGATTACAGTTGCTTTGTTGTCTTTTTTTATCAAAGTTAGTAGTTTTTTGCTTCTATCGGTGTCATTGTCGGTGTCATTATCGGTGTCAATGTTGACATCTATTAATTCCCAATAACCATTTTTTTCATTTCCTATTCTTTCAAGTTTTTTGTTGTTTTTTAATGCTTTTATTTCCCGCAAAACGGTGCTTTGGGATATCTTTAGGGTTTTGGCTAACTTATTTACTGTGATTTGTGTGTTTTTCCCTATTAAACCTAATATTCGTTTTTTGCGTTCGGTGTCATTATCGGTGTCATTATCGGTGTCATTATCGGTGTCATTATCGGTGTCAATATTGATAGGTCTAATGATGGTAACTAATATACCACCCATTGTGTTCTCAAAAGTAGGGCTTTTAAAATCTTCATCTTTGAAACCTTTAATGATTTTTGCAATTCCCCGTCCCCAAGATTCAATAAAGCCTGCCTTGAAAAAAATATCTGCAATGTTTTTATTAAATGGTCGAGAAGGGTGCTTGCCGAGTAATGTTTCTATAGTAAAACCATCGGGCAAACGACCTTCGTTCCAAATGATTATTCTGTCGTTATACACACTTAACTGGATTGGTGCACCCGTATAATCTTTATGAATGATTGCGTTGAAGATAATTTCGCGCAATGCCATTTCTGGTACTTCCAATTTTTCAATACGTTGTAGTCCTTTGTAACTGATTGGTGAAATGAGGTATTTTGTTTTAAGGATGTCAATTACTTTGTCGGCCATTTGTATAATGTTGCCTTCAACAATGTCTTGAAAACGCAAATCATCATCTCCGGTTATAAAACGTCCAATTTTAAAAGAAACGGAAGGGAAAAATTTTGACGGATTTTTTCCAAATAGCAATAAGGCTGCATTCTTTAGTTTATTGTCGCTTGTGACGAGGTTTAGGTTTTCAAGTGATGTTTTTAGATCCTCACTCCCAATGCTGTCTGTTAATCTTTTGCTTCTTGTTGCTTTTTTAAAGAAATATGACAACGCATTTTTGTCGATGTCTGTTACCGAAGCATTTTCACAAGGCAGATCGTCCCAGGTTTTTCCTAAACGTTTTAAAATAAATTGTTGCAAAGTGGCTCCTTTGAGTTCTTGTTTTGTGCTTCCTGAACGATAGTGATAAGTCCCTTTGTACGAGATAGGGACTCCTGAAGCCGGAACATCAATTTCAATGTAAGGTATGTTGTTTGCAGATAATAAATTAACATCAGCAACTATTCCCAAATAATTGACAATTTTATTGGGGATGTCTTCCATTAATTTATCGATATTGTTTAGTTCGACTGGTTGTCCTTTGTTGTCAAGTCCAATATATATTTTGCCACCGGAGGCATTGGCAAATCCGGCTATCCATTTTAGATAGTCATCTTTCCATTGCTGTTTATATTCTATGTCTTGACCTTCCGTCATTGCTAGATGTTTACGCTACTTGGTATATTAACTAATCGGTCAGCGATCCATTGCACGCTTGCCAAATCCCCATATTGAGAAATTGTTTTCATTCGTGTAAGTTATATATTTATCTTCTTAGCTGGGATACCTATATACTTGCCGCCTTCTTCAACAATGTTTTTAGTTACTACGGCTCCTGCACCTATTGTTACATTTTTTGCAATCTTAATATTGGGCAATATTGTTGCATTAGCACCAATATAACATTCTTCTCCTATTGAAACATGACCAAGAATTACGGCATTCGGAGCAATAGTTGTATACTCTCCAATATTAGAGTTATGCATAATGTTTGCACCAATATTAAGTTTTACGAAATCCCCGATTGAAACTTCTGAGGAAATATTAACCCCTCTTTGTATAATTGCACCTATGCCAATAACAGAACTTTTAGAAATCTTAGAAGCAGAAGAGATCAAAGAAAAAAAACCAAAACCAGAATTTTCATAATATTTTTTTAATTTTTTTCTGTCCCGTGGCGCGTCAGGAGATATAATCAATGGGTAATCCTTTAGTGCATCATCAAAATTTATTGCCTCATTGTCTGTTCCTAAGTAACGATAATTATTATGAAGAATAATATTGTTGTCAACTATTCCGTGGATGCTAATATTGTTATCCTCACATAATTCTATGATTTCAATGAACCCACCTATTAAAATTACTTTAGTATTCATTGATTTAGAATTTCATATAATGTTTTTTTTATGTACGATACATCTGTCTCTTTGAGATTTGAATACATAGGCAATGTAATTAAGTTATCAACTAAATAATCAGTAATTGGCAATTCCCTATAATATTTTTTGTATATAGAGAAGTGGTGTACTGCGGGATAGTGTATACTTGTTTGTATGCCTTTTGCGGCTAGACAACTTCGAACATTATCCCTTATTTCTGAGTTAGAGTCTTTCAATACTATAGGGAAAATATAGTTAGATGAAAAATATCTATAATCTTTAAATGGTATTATTATTTGATCAATCTCCGCCAATTGTTCTATATAACAATCTCTAACCTTTGCTCTCTTTTCTAAATCTTTTTGGATTTTATCAAGTTGTGCCAGCCCTATTGAAGCACGAATGTCATCCATCCTGTAATTATAACCTAAATCCACTACATCATAACTAGTAGAGTGCCCCTTTGCCCTTTCATAAGACATCGATGTCATCCCATGAGAACGGAGCAACTTGGCACGTTCTGCATATTCTGGATTATTTGTTATCAACATACCACCTTCGCCTGTACTAATATTTTTGTTAGAAAAAAAGCTAAAACAACCGATGTCTCCGATTGTACCCAATTTCGTCCCCTTATACTCGGATAAAGGACCATGACAAGCATCCTCAATGACTTTAAGGTTGTGTTTTCTGGCAATCTCCATTATTTTATCCATATCACAAGCAAAACCTCCATAATGCATAACAATTATAGCCTTTGTATTGGATGTTATTTTTCGGGTTATTTCATCAGGACATATAGTGAGATTGTCGCAACTTACAACATCTGCAAAAACAGGGATAGAATTTAAATATCGAATAGGATTTACAGTAGCGACAAAGGTTAATGATGGACAAATTACTTCATCCCCTGGAACTATACCTGCTAACACTAATGCCAAGTGCAAACTTGTTGTGCAATTTGTCAATGCTACAGCATGGTTCACATTAAGCATATTTGCAAATTTATCTTCAAAAGAACTTGTTTTTGCTCCTGTGGAGATCCATTTCGACCTTAAAGTATTTAATACAGCCTTTTCTTCTTCTAGGTCAAAATTTAAATCAAACAATGGGATTTTATACATTATAAATATTTGCTTTATATTTATTTATATTGTCAGGGTTTGAGAACCAATTACAAGTTTCTTCCAACCCTTGCCTTAACGGATAATCTTGTTGGTAGCCAGTTAACTCGGTTATTAAAGAATTATCTCCCCAAAGCCGGAACACTTCTGATTTTGATGGACGGATCCGTTGTTCATCGGCAATGAACTTAACGTCCGAACCCATAATTTCTTTAATCAGGTTTAGCGTATCTCTCATGGAGATTTCCGAATTAGACGAAATGTTGATTTCTTTACCAATTGTTGCATCATTGTCCGCAAGGGCAATAAAGCCATTACAAGTATCTTTTACATAGTTGAAATCACGGGTTGGTGTTAAGTCGCCTAATTTAATTTCTTTAATCCCATTTGCTATCTGGGTTATGATAGTTGGGATAATTGCTCGTGCCGATTGCCGTGGGCCATAGGTGTTAAATGGGCGGGCAATGGTTACAGGCAAATTAAATGCGTTATAAAAACTCATCGCCATCGCATCCGCCCCTATTTTCGAAGCAGAATAAGGCGACTGGGGTTGTTTCGGATGTTTTTCATCAATAGGGACATATTGTGCCGTCCCATAAACTTCTGATGTTGAGGTGTGGACAACCCTTATATTGCCGTTTTCTTTTGCTGCCTGGCAAATATTTAATGTCCCCCTGACATTTGTATCAACGTAACTGTCTGGGGCAATATAAGAATATGGTATGGCAATAAGTGCAGCAAGATGGAAAATAACATCAACACTTTTTGTTATCTCTTTGCAAAAATGAGCATCCCTTACGTCCCCAGGAATTATTTCCAAGTTATTGTCCGGTGGTATATCCTCTAACCACCCCCAATTATTAAACGAATTATATTGCGAAAGTGCTTTTACTTTATATCCTTTTTGTAGTAATGCCTCTGTAAGGTGAGAGCCGATAAAGCCATCGGCACCGGTGACTAATACAGGTTTCTTATTTAACATTTCTTTTTTTTCGTTTATACAAATATAATTATATTAGGGGACAAACAACATTCCTCATCCCCCGTCATCTACAAGTCCGGAGGATTGCCTATAAAACTACCGGAAAAAATATTTATAGGAATTTACAACTAAATACAATAAAATGCAAACAGTTTTTTTTTAGTACCTTCTCATTTATCGTTGCCTTATCTGCAATAAAACATAATATTGCCCCGTTGAATTAAGGAAAAAGCAATAATGCCAAACCGCTTGCCTTCCCTTTTTTTCCTCCGCGATGTCCTTGAAGTTGCCCCGGATCTTTTGGGCAAAACCCTTATCAGAAAACATGACAATGATCCTGTACAACGGTTCAAAATTACCGAGGTCGAAGCCTATAGCGGCAACGGCGACTTGGCGTGCCACGCTAGCAAGGGCATGACCCCAAGGACAAAAATAATGTTCGGGAAAGGGGGCGTTGTTTACGTTTACCTCATTTATGGCATGTATTGGATGTTGAACTTTGTGACAGGAGAAGAAGGAGATGCATCTGCAGTTTTAATCCGTGGGCTTGAAGGCATATCCGGGCCTGGAAGGGTTGGCAAAGCCCTTAAGTTGGACAAAACCTTTTATGGCGAGGATCTTTCCTCATCTGGCAGGATTTGGGCCGAAGATCCAGGAGAAACAATAAATTTCACCACATCGCCGCGCATCGGTATACAATATGCAGGCGAACCATGGGTCAGCAAACCTTGGAGGTTTACATTAGTCCCATAACTTTAAAAATCTTAAATATGATTATTTCCCGATCACAAACCTATCGTACAACCAAAGCAGCACTACTGCACCAACGGCAACGCCTGAATAAACTGCCCAAATATTTGAAGGGTGGTAATTAGCCCACAGGAAGTTGGTAAGCTCCGCCCCGTCCATGCCCAATTTCCCGGAAGCCATTTCAACATAATCGTTTTTGGTCACCTGCTCCGATATTTCAGGCAACGAAATCCCCCTTTGGGCAACTTCCTGCTGGAGCAAATAAATTTTATCGGCTATTTTTTCGTAAACACTGCCCGAGAGCCAGCCTGCCAACTGGTGGCCTGCGGCAATTGGCAAGAATGATGTGCCCATGTAAAGCGCTTTTTTTTCGGGAGGGGCAATCCTGCCCACATATTCCGTAAATTTTGGAGAACTTGCCATTTCACCTAAAGCAAATATCAGTACCCCCAGCAAAATAAGCCAACCGCTTTGGTTCGAGAACATCAGCCCCAAGCCTCCTGCCAAAACAAGTATGCCCCCCATCATGGCTGCCAGCGGACGGAAACGCATCACAAACGTGGAGACCATCAATTGAAAAACAATGATATAAAACGAATCCATGCTCGACATGGTGACTGCCGTTATCCTCCCATCGCTTGTGCCTATAGCTTCTGCCAACCAAGGCAAAACGGAGTGGATGCCATCGTAAACCACCCGGGTGTCAACCCACTGGTCGATAAAAACCGGGAACGAATAATATAGCTGGTTAAATGCCGTCCAGAACAAAACCATAATAATCAGGAACAAAACATATTTCCAGTTTTTCAATGTCTCAAAAATATTAACAAAGGCTTGGGCTATATTTTTCAACAAAGGGCTGTTGCCTTCTTTTTTTATAGGTTCGCGGAAGAAAAACATTGTGATAAGGAAATTTACCCCGATAGCCAAAATCGACATATAGAAAACATAGTCCCATGTTTTTTGCATCAAAACCCCGGCAATAAAAGGTCCGATGAAACCGCCTATGTTCACCATCATGTAAAAAATGCCAAAACCTATGGAAGCTGTTTCCTCAGTTGTAGTGCGTGCTACCATGGCCGAGATTATGGGCTTGAAAAATGCCCCGCCCACGCATGTCCAAACAAACGCAAAAAACATCCATCCAAAAGAGTCAAAACTTTTTATCATATAAAAACCAGAAGCATATAGGGCAAAAGCCAAGAACAATATTTTTTTGTACCCTACCTTGTCGGCAATTGCCCCGGTAATTACGGGCAAAAAATACAACAGCATAGATCCCGTGCCCATTATAACCCCTTTTTGTGCCTGTGTCAAGCCCAGTGCGCCCGTGTCTTTAGAGTTCACCAAATACAGGGCAAAAGCAAGGTAAAACCCGTACCATGCCCAACGTTCAAATAGTTCAATGATATTTGATGCCCAGAAAGTTGTATTATACCTTTTTATTACCGAAATAAATCCCATAACCTAAGCTTTTAATGAAAGCGGCAAGGTAATAAATATGGGGGAAAGGGATATGCCAAAAATCAGGAGGGTGACATTTTTTATCAGTCAATGTTTGATTTTCGTATGGTTTTAACGTTAACCAGTCGGATATATGTATATTCTTAGTATAAAAAATAAAAAAGGAGGTCTTGTTTATTAATAAAGTATAGTAATCTTAGTCTCGTTGTTAGACAAATTGGTTACAGATATAACTTTATTTTTTGAGTCATATTCCCAATCAGTGTACACTTCACTGTTTACCATTACAGAGCGAGGTTCGCCAGAAAGATTGAAGTTCACAATATATTTTCGGGCTTTTACCATTCCTGTATAATTTCCTTCCGTCTTACAAATTATAAATACTATCTCTTTACCAGACTCTTCGCACTCCATTTTTGTTGTGGCGATTTCTCCATTTTCATATCCAAACCCTTCGCCTTCATCTTCAAATAAAGTAAAACTGCTTTTCTTGTAAGGATAAACCTGTATGGTAAGTGTATCAATTTGTTTCTGCCCGACATAATCAACATAAGGCCACTCCGGAATAATGGCACCTGCTTTTATAAAAAGCCCGCCACCTTTATCTTCTGGAATATCGAGAGTCAATTCCTGCTTTCCTTCATATTCTTTACGGCTCCAGTAATCAATCCATTTCCCCTTTGGAAGGTATATTTTATCAGAAAATGCACTAACGAGCAAATAATCGCCCAATAAATATTGTGTTAACAAATCCTCGCAATTGGGGTCGTCGGGATATTCCAAAGGCATTGGCCTCATCATGGGTACGGATGTCTGGTTACTAACATGGGCATATGTATAAATGTATGGCATTAGCCGGTACCGCAACCGGGCATAATACTTAAATGTATTCTCCAAATCCCCCAAAAACCAGGGATAGCGTATATCCCACCAACTGTTTATTTGCGACCACGACTGCAAAAAACCAAAATGAATACCTTCTTTTGAGGATGTATACATATCGCATGTTACATTCGAATGGGCGGTCATGCCCTGATTTAACATAGAGGCCAGGGCGTTCTCTGTCCCGCCTTCATCACCTGCCCATGTTGGAGCCCAATGCTGAACGCCGGCATAACCGGTACAAAAGTAAAACATGGGCCTTTCGTTAAGAAAATCTTTCCATCCTTTATACACCTGTTTCTGGTATAATGGCTGAAAAAGGTTGTGCATTTGCTCGTCATTCATCCCATTTCCATAATGCCAGTCAGGATGTTCGTTAATAATGTACGCAGGATCCTGTTTAAAGGCCCGGACACCGTCTTTCAGAAATGATTTAAAATGCTCAAACCAGGCTTCATCCACAACTGTGTTTTTATTGAAATACCTGGGTTCGTGGGCACGTGTATCGAAATTACTTTCATCAACTTCCTTGAATAGATGATTTGGCTCCTTTTGGTATAGCTCGGGAAAATCTTTTTGTGCCTGTCGTTCTGCTTCATAAGTTATATCAAACTCACACAAAGTCCATAAGCTAAGGTTAAATCCAATTCGGCCAAGTCCCCCTATAAAAGTATTTTTTGCGTGCTTTTCGGTTCTAAATTTTTCACCAAACCATGCAGGCATAAAAAATTTCTTAAAATCCCAATCTATATTTACTGTAGGGTCACGGAATGTTTTCATCCACCCAGGTTCCAAACCAAGATAGTCGCACGGAATTTTCTCTTCTCTAAATTTAATAGCATGCTCCAACAATTCAAACTGGTTTACTTCCCGATTTTCTACATACATTAAACCATAAGCCTTTTGAGGCAACAATCTTGGTTTCCCCGTTAGTTCAGTATATCGATATAGCAGTTCCTTATAATTATCGCCAAGCATAAGAAAAATATCAAGTTCGCCATTCCCCCCCCAAATATTCATTTTGTCAGGGGCGCTCTTGCCAACATCATAATAATGTTTGAAAGTAGTATTCACGAATAAGGCCCACCCATTGCTACTCATTATAAAGGGGGCCGGAGCATAAGCTTGCCCGTAAGACACCCATGAGCGCATTAAATGTCCACGATGTTGGAGATGCTTGCGATCCGTATCTCCAAGCCCGTAAAAAAGCTCATCATTTTGTAATTCGAACGATACTCCAAAACCACCATCATTATCAGCTTTAAAAGGGCGACCGGCTTCCATTATAGATTGTCCAGCTGAATTCGACAATGAAAAAGTACCGTTATGGATATCGACAGATAACTTTCCGTTAGGTGTTTCAAAAACAATTTTTCCTGCCTTTTTCCCAATTTCACACTTTTTGCTTTCGTCCCATTGATATTTTACAATACCGTATTTCTCCATGGACGAAATTGGGAAACTATCGATGGCACTTACCTGTAATCGGAATATCTGATCACTAAGACAGCTTACGCGGAGAAAATTTTCATTATTTAGCTGGAAATCCCGAACATAAGATTGGGCAAATGTTATTAGCGATAAAATGAATAAACTAAAAAAGGCCAATGATTTTTTCATTTTTAAAACTAGTTAATTTATAATCAAGTATGCAAGAACCTTAATAAAAAAGGCACTTCGTTTATCAAAAGCGTTGTTGTTCCCAAAATAAAATAGGAGATGGGTTGCCTTCATTTTTCAAGGCAACCCACTATCCAACTTATAATAATCAGTAATTTCTAATTATATCCGCTGTTTTGTGTTAATTTTGGATTAGCAATTAATTCCCGAGAAGGAATAGGGAAAAGTAGGTTAGTTGATGACACATCGCTCCCAAAAGTTTCAAGATAGCGATCGGTTCGGAGTAAATCCCATCTGCGCAAACCTTCAAAACAGAGTTCCCATTTACGTTCATCCAAAATAATATCTCTCAATTCGCTTTGAGAGACCTCGGTATAATTGATATCAGGATAAACAGAAGGATCATCTTCTCCCGTAAGCCCAACACCACGTGCTCTTTGTCTGATTTGATTTAAAGCTTCGACACCTTCTTCGGTAGGTCCGTTTATTTCATTGTCAGCTTCAGCAAACATTAACAATACATCACCATAGCGTATTACGTTAAAATTGTTTGAACAGTATTCTTGTTCTGAGTCCCTCGCGGGATCTCTGTATTTTACTGTATGTGGATCGATATAAAAAGTATCTGCAACAAGCCCGTCATCTCCATATTGAGGAATCGCTTCCGGCAAAAATGTCACACGTTTACGGTATGTATCAGGAAAATAATCATAAAAGTCCTGCTCTACTTGCCAAGATGATATTCCAAGAACATCATAGTCTATTTCAATAGCGGGATTACTTCCTATACTATTCACTCCATAAAGCCGCCCTAATGAACTTTCAACATCTACACCATCGAATTGAACAGAAAAAATATGCTCTACTCCGTTTTTAGCCTCCGGAAGTAAAAGATCACCGTAATCAGCCAACAGACCATATTGCTTTGAATTTATAACTTGCAAAGCTTTAGTCCGTGCATTATTAAAGTCACCTTGGTAGAGATACACTCTTGATAACAAGGCAGTTGCCGCACCACTCGTAGCTCTTCCCACATCATCAGAAGCACTGCTTTCGTTAAGGCTTGATTCGGCATCTGTTAAGTCCTGTTCAATTTGATCAAAAATTTCTGCTACAGAACTCCTTTCAATATAAATATCTGTCAGATTTTCAGTAGGCCCGGAAAGCAAAGGCACATCTCCAAAAGCCATCACAAGGTTGAGATAATAAACTGCTCGCAAAAATTTAGCTTCTCCAATGATTCTTATTTCAATTTCCTCTGAGATATTATTAATGTCTGGAACATATTTAATAATGAGGTTAGCTCTTTCAATCCCAATATAATTATTTTTCCAATATCCTTCAATGGTACCATCATCGGTAGCTATCTCATGTGCATCGTAAAAATCATCATCGCTTCCACCAAATTGTCCTCTTTCCGCTTCATCTGTTTCAACGCTATTCATATAATTAATAGCTCCGTCAAATACATAACCACTATTCAATGGTTCATAGGTTGCATTTATTGCGGCAATAGCGTCAGCCTCACTCTGATAAAATTGTTCAGAGACTAACTGACTTGAAGGATCTTCTTCCAAAAAAGATTCACATGCAGAAAAGAGAAGACCAAAAACTAAAAATATTATACTTGATTTTTTCATGTCTTTTTCTGTAATTTTTGTTAAAGAGAAATATTTAATCCTAACGAATAGGTTCTTACGATAGGATGGCCGACCAAATCAACTCCTATCGTCAAATTATCCTGTCCACCCCAGTTTACATCAGGATCATAACCTGAATAGCTAGTAAATGTGTACACATTTTGGACATTAAAATAGACACGCAGGGATTCAACAAATTTTACATTCTCGAAATTATATCCTATACGTATATTCTTAATGCTTAAGTACGAACCATCTTCAATCATTCTGGTATCAACACCGGTACTTACAGCCCCACCTACTAAAGGGACATCAGTTGTTGTATTTGTAGCACGTCCTTCTTTCCAAGAATTCAACACGTCAACCAATCTATTTTCTGTGCCCCCCAGAGCAGCGTATAATGAACGTACTTTTGTCAAATTAAGAATATCATTGCCTTGTGAGCCCTGAATAAATACCGCAAGGTCAAACCCTTTGTAAAAGAAAGTATTAGTTAAACCGTAAATAAAATCAGGATTTGGATCCCCAATAATATCCCGGTCGTTTGTCCTGTTATAAGTCCCACTTCCATCAATATCTTTATATCTTGCGCTACCAGGGCTGGCAGTTAGATCAATACCTGCTTCCTGGATTTCTTCTTCGCTTTGCCATATTCCTTCAAAGATATTTCCGTAAAATACCCCAACAGGCTCACCAATCCTAAGAATACTGCCATGAGAAGAACTAACATTTCCGGCAGTCTTTCCTACAGGTATATCATCATTGCCCCCTAAATCCAATACCTTATTCCGGTTTATAGAGAAATTACCGCTTAACGACCAGGAAAAGTCTTTATTACTAACAATATCGGCTAGCAATGTTAGCTCAACACCTTTATTCCTGACACTTCCTATATTTTGGAGAGAGGTACTAAAGCCTGTTGTATAAGGTATTTCAAAATCAAATAATAAGTCCTTGGTTGTCTTTGTATAAAAATCCGTAGTGAAATTAATTCTATTATCAAACAGCCCTAAGTCAAAACCAAAGTCGAACTGTTCGGTCTGCTCCCATCTTAAATCAGGATTTGGAATCCGATCAGGGGCCAGCCCTACAACTGCAGAGCCACCTAAAATAACCCTGGTAGAACTCATCGTTGAAAGAGATTGATATGTCCCAATTTCAGTATTCCCGGTTATGCCATAACTTGATCTAAACTTTAAGTTGCTAATAGAAGGAAAAGAATTTTTTATAAAATCTTCTTCAGAAACACGCCACCCTAAAGCAATTGATGGGAAATAACCCCATTTATTATCGCTTCCGAAACGAGACGAACCATCAGCCCTCATAGTTGCGGTAAATAGATATTTGTCCATTAACTGATAATTTATTCGACCAAAGAATGAAGCCAAAGACCAATCGTACGATGAATTTTCAGGAGCTATATACTCTTCTCCAAGACTTAAATCATTTGCACCCAAATTGTCCGTGAAAAAATTCTTGGCCTGCATGTAAGTCTTTTTATTAGTGTTTTTCTGGAACTCAGCCCCCAAAAGTGCAGATATACTATGAACTTCTTTAAATCTTTTATTATAAGTAATTGTATTTGTATTTATCCAGTTAATGTTACGTGCTGTTGACACTGTCCCCAGCCCATTATAATTCCAGCCAGGGTTTAAATATGATGGGACATAAAAAGTATTAATTGCATCACTAATATCTCCACCGAAACTCGTTTTTATAGTTAAATCCTTTATTGGTTTTATTTCAGCATAAAAACTACCGATTGTCCTGTTAGTAGCTGTATTGTTCTCAATATCGTTCGCCGCAACAAGGGGATTGTTAAGTTTAGGCACCCAAGGTCTCATTAAACTGTATAAACCTTTATCCTCCATCCAATCACGCCCTGTATTATAATAATTCCCATCATCATCTTTTACGGGAACAATAGGAGGAGTATTAATTGCACTATAAATAAGCCCCTGAGTATTGGCATCCCCGTTAAGTACGCCCGCATTCCGGATGTTATGACTAAAAGAAAAACTATTGCCTAGTTTTAACCATTCTTTAACATTTGCATCCAAATTTAAACGTCCACTATATCTTGTATAGTCAGTTCCTGTAACCACACCGTCCTGATCAAAGTAATTTATTGAAGCATTATAAAGAAAATCTTTTCCCCCTCCATTAAACGTTATTTGATGGTTTTGAGTTTGAGCTGCCCGGAAAAGCTCATCCTGCCAATCCACATCACCAAATGATGCAATTGTTTCATCAGTTAATTGAATGTCTGATCCTCCTCTTCCATTAGTAACCCTTGCGTCATACACATCCTGCCAGAATTGCATGTACTGCTCTTTATTCATTACATCCAAGCGGGTAGCAGCTTCCTGTATCCCGTAATATCCCTCATAACTTACACGGTTACTCCCGGCTTTTCCTCTTCTGGTAGTGATGATAACCACCCCATTAGAACCTCTTGAACCATAAATTGCCGTACCAGAAGCATCTTTCAATATTTCAATTGACTCAATATCATTTACGTTCAAATTAGCTAGAGCACTGGCAGCAGGTTCCTGTGATATCCCTGAGCCAGTTGGAGCATAGGCATCATTATCGTTGTAGATTGGGATACCATCAATAACATATAAAGGCTCATTTCCTCCATTAATGGAATTTCCTCCTCTTATTCTCATTGAAATACCTCCACCTGGTGCATTGGAAGACTGAGTAACCTGGACTCCTGGGACTCGCCCTTGCAAGGATTGCTCAAAAGTAGTTGATGGTTGTTGCTGAATTATATCAGCATTAATTGATGCAATTGAACCTGTTACATCTTTTTTTCTTAAACTACCATATCCAACCGCAACCACCTCATCCAGACCAATTGTCGCTTCTTCCATTACCACATCGAGGACATTTTTCCCGGCGACAGACTGTTCCTGGCTTTGCATCCCTACAAAAGAAAATTCCAATATAGCATTATTGGGCACATCTGACAATGTGAAGTTTCCGTCAACATCTGTAACCGTCCCTTTTGTTGTACCTTTTATAACAACTGACACCCCAGGCATTGGGATATTTGCGGCATCCGTCACTTTCCCTTTTATATTTTTCCTTACCTGGTCGCCAGCCCTCAAGAGATTTTTACTACTACCTTTTTTATTTAGAATAATCAAATTATTTAAAATATCGTAACTCATCCCAGTACCTTCGAGCAGAATGCCAAGTATTTCCTGAATTGAAGCATTATTGACTTTTAAATCAACTTTCTTTTCAACATCAAAATCATCATTGCTATAAACAAAGGTATAATCACTTTTATCCTCAATGTCAGTCAAGATTTGTTTTATAGAGGTATTATTATAGTCTAACCCCAGACTAACTTTCTGCGAATACGATTTTGCAGAACTACTCAAAACTCCTAATACTACTAGAAACAAGGATAGTTTCATAACTAAAATCAGTTTTGTAGGATGGAGTTTCCCCCTCTCCTGTAAATCACTCCGAATTTTTTTCATAAATTTGCAATTATTAAGGTTTATACTTCAATGCTAGTCGATTGCCAGTCACAGCATTGATTTAACTTTATAAGAACCGGGAATATGGCACACATTACCCGGTTTTTTTTATTCAGTTTTTAACTGGTTTTCATCCTCAAATGTCCTTTTGAAAGATGACCTTTCCCTCCTTATATGCACCTTTTTCTTACATTCTTAAAAACAGATACATTTTTGTAATTTTTCCGATATTCAATTTAATAACGCATGTATACCTACAAGGGGTGAAAAAATTTGTGGGGTTTTACCCCATAAACAAATTTTAATGTTGAGCTAGAACAAAATGATGTGAAATTTGTGCAACTGAATAAGAAATTAACCAATTCATATCGGGAAAGAAAAATATAGGTTGCTAAAATAAGAACGGCGCATTAAAAAAAAGACCATACTTTCAATCCCTCTTTTTTATTATTACTTTATCACTATTGTATTCTATTTTAATACGTTTTGTCATCTCAATTGTACGCAAGTTGTAAACAATCGATTTTTCCTTGTCGATCACACCGGTAAACGTGTAATCCCGGATAATTTCATTTTCAAGAACAATTTCAACACCATACCACCGCTGTATCTGTTGTATAATATTTTCCAAACTCTCATTGGTATAAAAATATTTTCCATCTTTCCATCCCAATGTTTTTCCCGTATCAACCTGCCTTTCTGAGATAGTCCCTTGACTGGCAGAAAACACAATCTGTTCACTGGGTTTTAACATAACAGATTTTGAATCAGTAATAAATTCTACTTTCCCCTCTAGTAATACAATTTCTACTTCGTTGCTTTCCAGATATGATTTTACATTAAATCGTGTTCCAAACACCTGAACTTTTGATTTTTTTAGTTTTACAATAAACGGGATTTTTTTGTTATGAGTAACTTCAAAATAGGCTTCTCCTTCTACATAAACTTCGCGATTATTAGTATTAAAATCAGACGAATATTTTATTGTGCTTTCAGAGTTTAGCCAAACAGTAGTGCCATCAAAAAGTGTGAGGCTTGTTATCTGTCCTTTTGGACAAGTTATACTGCCCAATGTTGTTCTGTTTTTATTGACACTATTGACACCTGTAAAAAAGATAGCCAAAGATCCGGCAGAGAAGGATAAAATTATTATTGCTACATATTTTAACCACGTGGGAAACAATCTCCTGGGAGTTATTCTTAAACTGATCTTTCTCCAGGTATCATTTTCTGATTTTTGTTTATAAAGAAAAGACACATAATTCCTTGATTTATAAATCTCTTCAATTTCTTTATAATCATCGGGATTTCCCAGTTCGGCATCAATAGCATCCGAATTGTCACCATTCTCATGAAAATGTGACACAATCTTTTCTATATGTGTATTGGTCTCCTTCTCCATCATATCATTATAACGCACATTCCCTTACATAGGGTGAAAAACATTTCTTTACAGAACAAATCCGCACACAGAAATTAATACTTGCCACCTATTTATTTTTTTCTGGTGTTTTCTCCAAAAATCACCGCTTCAATTTATTAAGGGTAATAAATAGCAAAACACCTAAATAAACATCCTTTAGCTCTTTCCTTAAAATCCGGTAAGCGATACCCATCTGGGTTTTTACCGTATTTTTTGAAATTGACAACTTTTCAGCAATTGTATTGTATGTCATTTCTTCAACGTATGCAAGCAGGAAAATTTCTTTACATTTAGGCGGTAATAGTTTAATGGCTTTTGATATACGAATGGCTAACTTCTCTTCGGGGTAAAGCTCTTCCACATCCTCATTGCGAATTTCAAGAGAAGTCTCCAAATCTACCTGTTTAACCTTTATGCTGCGCAGATAGCTAATGGTCCGGTTCCGAACAGTTACAAATAAATATTTCTTCAGATTCTGCTGGTCCCTAAAAATTTCGGGTTGCTTTTCCCAGATAGTAATAAAAGATTCCTGGACAATATCTTCGACCAAGGCATGATCTCCGATATAACGATAAGCCACGAGTGATGCAGATTTGAAGTTATCTTTAAAGAATTTCTCATATTCTTTAAGGCTCATTTGGTTTTTCTGCTTTACGTATTTCATTCTTCGACTTATACGATTAAAACAAAGATTATTTATTTTTTCAATCTAACCAAATCAGCTACCAAAAGCAAATTAAGGGCAATTATGCTTGAAAATAATAAATCATTTCTAAATTTTACACCTTTAACTTCTTTACCTGAAATCCGGGCTAAGATATCGGGAAAAATTAAAGTATTCATTCATCAATTTTACATATTACATTTTGAAAGGGCCTATTCGTGATTTTCAATACCCCGGTAATTTGACACAAAAAGGGTTTTCTCAACAGAGAAAGTACTTACGACACCTGTCAGGATCCCCAAAAACTTCTGTACAAGATGGACAGTCGTATACAGAAGCCTCGGAGAACCCGAAATCTAAATTACAAACTATCGGTTTTTTACTCAGGTAATATCATTTTATCTATTCTCCAATAATCTGCACCTGACAAACTCTTTTTCTTTCCCGAACCTGATCCCAGTCAACAAAATAGATAAAACCAAAATCGCCCATATCCAGTTTCCCATCAACAATTACAATAGTTTCCGAGCGTCCAAAGAAAACCGAACGTAAATGTGCATCCGTATTCAAGCTTCCTTTGGGTTCTTCGTCAGGAAAAGTAAGAGCAAACTCAATGTGCTTTGGCCCCGGGTGGAGGTATTGTCCTTCTGTCCGGCATGTGGGAACCAATTTTTCCATAATATTGTTTAAGTCCTGCTGCAGGTACTCACGTCCAAAATAATTTAAATCGTGAGAACATTCCTGAGTCATTACTGAACAAGTTGTATGGTGTGAGTAAACCACACAAATCCCATTTTTAACACCCGACTCTTCAAGGATTTTTTTTACGCCATCCGTTACGTTGTGAAAATCAGGTCTGTGATCTTTTGATTGAACTTCAATTGAATCTCTGTAAACTTTCATTTTTCCTTTTTTAATTTTATTCGTATAAACATTTGCTTTTAGGAATGTATTTCATCCCATGCTTCGCGCACAGCTTTTATCATCTCTTCCATCATTTCTTCCGGATTTTCAGCTTTCATAATGCCACTGGTAGTTCCTGTGGCTTCGGCTCCGGCTGCTTTTACTGCCTCGGGTAAAACCGAACCAAGTCCTCTGCCAATCGGCAGAGGATCCATGTGCTGGGCAAAAACAAGAATATGTTTTGTTTCTTTTGCCAACATCTGAATATCGGGGTATTGCGGCGTTAGAATAATACGGACACCGTATTTTTCAGAAGCTTTATCGGCCGCCTTTGCCAGCTGAAGCATACGCTCGCCATACATAAAAGCTTTGGGCCCTATTTCAAAAAAAGGTGGTTCAATTTTTAATCCTTTATACATAGTTTATTTTTAAGGGGATAACTACTTGTGCATTTCGTGCAAGAGGGGAATCAAGGTTTTCGGTAACGGCAATGATGTCTACGATAGCTTTGCTTTCAATCTTTAAAGAATTTATACCAGTTTGAAATGTATCTTTTCTCATCGTTTTTTATTATTGACAAACTCACTAATTCAGGTGTTATTATTTTTCTAGTCTGGTTCACTTATAAAATCAATTGTTTCCGAACAAATTCCTTTTGACAGTTTTGACCAATCACTCATATCTTCAAAAATATTCTCGCAATAAAGGCTGTCTCGTCCAGCCATTGCTGCATATTTCAAGGTTCTATCCGGTCCCTCTCCATTTAGGATTGCAGCAAGAAAAGCAGCAATTGCAGTATCTCCTGCTCCTGATGCATGTTTCATTTTTGAATTATCTGCCTGGTAAATGCCACTTCGTATTTTACAATTATTCCATTTTGCAATATTTAAATCAAGTTTATTATTTAAGGCAGAAACATCTCCCGTAGCCAAATATGCCCCGTTTGCTCCCATTTTAATTAGCAAAACTTTCACCCCCATCGCTATTATTTTTTCACCAACATCGTTCAATAGTTTATGCAGAATGTTATCTTTATTAGCTTCTTTACTTAAATCCAATCCTGCATACTCTTGAGGAACCATTATTTTGAAAAGTTCTTCCAGGCTTGGGGTAAATATATCTACATGAGGTAACGTTTTTTCCAATACATACAACCAATTCACTTTCCCTGATTCACTCTCCGGGTCGGGCAAACTAAAATCCAGCGAAGTGACAACCCCCATATTCTGCACCCTGGAGAACATTTCTTCCAATTGTTTTCCACTATTTTGGAAAAATTGTTTTAATAAAGGAGGATACCCAAAATGAAATAATTTAGCATTAGCCACTATTTCATAATCTATGTATCCCGCTCCAAATATATGGTTACAGCCTGGTGATTCTAAAAAAATCCTATCAATTCCCGGAGGTGCCAAAACAATACTAAAGCCGGTAGCAGCCTTATCGGTTTTAATCATTCCTTCAGATATTCCATAATGTTTTAATTGGGCACTTGCCAAATCTCCGATAAAATCATTTCCTATCAAGCCATTTAGAAATACCTCTTTCCCAAATTTATTCATGATTAATCCGGTATTTGGCACCACTCCGCCCAATACAAAGTCCATCCCGTCTATCTCAACCAGTTTCCCCGGACTCAAGATATTGGAAAGTTGTTGTACCGAATTATGTTTTCCAAAATCCGGAATAAAATCGACACAGGTATATCCGGCAACAACGGCATCGTATTGTTTTTCCATTTATTTACTAAACAATTTTAATATTTAGCAGATAGCAAAAATCTTTCAGGGTTTCGGCGTGGTCGCCATAAGCAATTATGTAATGCTGACCTGAAATTTTCTGCGTGAATCCTTCAACCGGCACATCAAGAAAAATATCCAGACTTGGCAATTGCGGAGCTGGTTTATCCCAGCCTGCCTCTTCCCAGGCTTTTGATTTTCCCTCGCCCGTACAAACGTGCATGGTATATTCGCTACCGGTATTGGACAAACGAGCCATCGTTAATTTTCCGTTTTTTAAGGTTGATATATTTAAAAGCCCTCCGGGAATACCACCAAAAGCAGCAGCGGTAACTTTTACCTTGCCATCTACAACTTCGGCAGGCACAAAGTCGGGAACACCTAACAATACACTTTTTTCAAAAAATTCGTAAAACTCAAGGTAAGCCGCACATTGCCCGGTAAGCTGTTTTACAACCAACTGGGTAACTGCCCCCATCGCATCATTTTCAGGAATGGTGCAAAGATTCATTTCATCAGAAAGGAGCATAAAAATCATAGCAGGTGGGAAATCAAGGATTTTTTTCATCCCATCCACATCTTTTAATGAAATCGCATCAAATCTTTTTTCTTCAACTATACCTTTTACTGCCAGATAGTAAGTGATTCCTTTTTTCAAAAATTCTTCATTCACTTCTTTCTCAAAATCCCATTCGGTTTTTACCTTAGCCAGTAGGCGTTCAACTTCTTCGCTGTTTACTTTTTTACTTTTTTGCTGCATTTCCAACATTTCAAAAAAGTCAATTTCAACGCCGATTTTAGACTTAAGAGAAAGGCCTTCGTAAAGGGTATTGTAAAGTTTCATATCGCGGTATCCCATCATACCTACTTTTGTTTTTCTGACGGCGGTTACAGCATTTGCTGCCCGTATGAAACTTTCAATTTTATTCAGTGGCGAAGGTTTGCCAATAATATTATAAATGTACGTAAACTTGTATCCCAAATCTTCGAAAACTTTTCGTAGCGCTGTAGTACCTGCTTGTGGAGCAGCTGTCACAACGCGGCCGTCTTCCATGTCTCCGGCCAACCCCCATAAAATCATGGGTTTGTCTTTAAATTCTTCGGCAACAGCAATAACGGCATGAGAAGGAATCCAGCCTGCAACGCATACAATTAACGCATTAAAGTCTTCCTTCTTTAAATCGGAAATGGCTCTTTTTACATCAACGCCTTCAATATCATCTGTAACATGTTCCGTTGTTAACAAAGGAATACCCAGCGATTCAATTTCTTTACGTGCGGTCTTGCATTTTTCTTTAATTAACTGTTGCGGCGAATTAATCTCGCCAAAACCAACGAATGCTGTTTTTAATAAATTATCTTTCATGTTTTGTTTCTATTTTTTATAATTCATAACCCCAAGAAATATCACATAGCTAATACAAACCAGCGGGACAATAAATGCTAGCGTAATGGTAGTTACATCAGCAATGGTTCCCATAATAACTGGCACGAAAGTCCCCCCAACAATCATAGTTACCATTAACCCTGATAATTCATTTTGGTGCTTAGGCATATTATCAATGGTTATTGAAAAAACCAGGGGGAAAACATTGGCAAAACCGAATCCCATCATTAGCACACCTGCCAGTACAAGAATTAATGTATTGGAAAGCAGAATAACAAGTACACCAAGTAAGGCCAGCAATCCGGTAACAATTAGCAACCGGACAGGGGAAATATATTTCATGATAAAAGAACCAAAGAACCTACCTAGAAATATTGGCAGGTAAAACAGGGACCAACTTATTACAAGCCCCAATTCTTCTACCGATATGTCAAACTTGTCATTTAACAGGATAGGTGTGTGGGAGGCTACTGCAACTTCCATCCCACAATAAATAAAAATACCTGTTACCATCGCTAAAACATATCCATTTTTAAGCAGGTTTATACTGGATTTTAATGTCGCAGAGTGTGTCTTTTCCCGTTTTACTTCTTTTATCTTAGCTAAATTAAACCAAAGTATAGCTGCCAGGACTATTGCTGCATATACAGGGAACAATATACTCCAGTCGAACCCGAAGACATGGAGCATGAGCGCGGGCAACAAAAACCCCAGGGAAGAGCCAATAGTTATAAAAGATTGAGCCATAGACAGATTCTTTGAATATTGTCCTGCTTCTGAAACATCTCGTACAAACGGGTTTCCTCCTACCTGCATAATGGCGCCTCCGGCACCGATAAACAAAACGGCCATCAGTATCCTGTAAAACTGTCCCATCGAAGAACTGTCAACGGCCATCTTTCCATACATACCAGATAAAACAGGAACCATAAGCCCTGCAAGCATAATTCCAAGACCAAGGTTTAAAATGAATACCTTCCCTTTTTTATCCTGTAGTACCCCCATAGGGATAGACAGTACCCCAAACATCAGGTATCCCAGAAAAGGCAACAGTGTGGCCATCGTTATAGAAAGAGTGAACGACTCTCGTGCAAGGCTTACCATTGGGCCTGCGGCATCTACCATGCCCATCGACAAGAAAATCAGGAAAATCGGGTATGTCTTTTTCATATTAATTATGTAAGCTTATTGTACATTTCAAAAGTAGGTAGCTCGTCTTTTCGAGAAAACGACTCATTTTTCAAATAATGACACTATATTTGCACAAAAACTCAAATATACCGAAACAATAAGTCATCCAAGATATATTACATGTACCCAAAGCTTGAGAAAATACCTTCTTACCCTACTTCCTCAATTACAGTAAAAAGAGAGATAACTCCATATATGGATTATCCATGGCATTATCACCCGGAATACGAAATTATTTTTGTGGAGAAGAGTTATGGAATCCGCTTAATGGGGAATCATATCGGAAATTTTAACGATGGTGATTTGATGTTCATGAGCCCCAACCTCCCGCATGTGTGGAGGAATGACAATGATTTCTACCAGGGGAACGAAGACCTCAAGGTGGATGTCTATGTCATACATTTCAGGGAAGATTCCCTCAAGCCCGGTTTTTTTGAATTGCCGGAGTTTGCAGAGATAAAAAATCTTTTTATGAGGGGGCAACGGGGAATACTCATAAAAGGGAAAGGCCATACTCAAATCTCGGAGCTTATAAAACAAGTATATAATACAGATGGAATCGAACGATTGATTCTTTTTTTCAGGACGTTAAAGGCTTTTGCCGAAACAAAAGATTATGAATTGCTTTCAACTCCGGGGTATGTAAACTCTGTAAACACTACAGATACGGAAAGGATTAATAAGGTGATGGAGCATTTGGTAAATAATTATTCCAGAGATATAAAACTGGAAGAAGTGGCCGACCTGATAAACATGAACAAGACTTCGTTTTGCCGCTACTTTAAATTAAGAACACACAAAACATATTCGTTATTTTTAAACGAAATAAGGATTGTACATGCCTGCAAGTTGCTTGTCAACAGTAAGAAATCAATATCTGAAATCTGCTATGAAGTAGGTTATAACAATATATCTCATTTTAACAGGCAGTTTAAACAAATAACGGGAGCTACTGCCAAAGGGTATAGAAAGAAGTACTTAAATTATTTATAAAAAAACCAGTAATATAAATCGAACTTCCAGATTATGAATATGGTGTTTCTGTCAGAAAAGACAGTCGTTTTTTCATCCAAATATATCTTTGATAAAAAGAGCCAGATAAAATTTGTACTCTTTCACCCCCCTGTTCTATAACACGTATTGTAAATATTGTCATGCTTCCCTACTTAACTATGATAATAACCATTTGTCCATAACTAACCAGCCCATAGGTGTTTTTTTTACCTTAGAATGTTGTCGGAATATTTCTTTTGCTGTGATGCTCTTCATCATTCTGGATATCCGTGTTCGACTTTGAGACAGAACTGACTGAACAAAAAAGGCACATAGTTTCTGTCTGTTCCTATTTCAAAAAGCATACGTAGTAATATTTTCTATCACTATTAACCGGCAAAAGTCGGGGGGTTAAATTTCATTCTCTGTAATGCCCTGTTTACGGGCAGCTTTTTATTTGTACTGCATCTCTTTTAATATGCCTTTGTAATCTTGTCCTGTCATGGTTTTTGGCAGGAAAGTAAAAATTTTTATCGAAAAATCTTTATCTACAACAGGAGCAAGGATAGTATTTCTGTTATTCGAGAGCAGGTTGAAAATTATGAACGGTTGATTAAGAAACAAAAATAAGCTGTTTTTTAACAGCACGGTTTTTGTTTTAAAGTAAAAAGACAATCACAATACTGAATTCATTAGTTAAGAAAATACAATAATATAGATAGTCCGTTTTTCACCCTTCTTAGATCTTTTGACGTTATAAAATAAAACAGAACAACAAGATAAATAATGATACAGTGCTAATATGAATTGTGGCATGTTAAAAGAGTGTTCTTGGACAGGAAGGAAAATTTTAATGATGAGTGAATATTAAAAAATTTTAGAACATGAAGGAGGATTGTCAATGAGCAGTTTTTGGAGCCTTAAGATAGTTTTCTCAAAAACGAGATTTTTTTTTAAAATAAAGCAGTATTTAATACAAGTCTCTGTCTTAGCTTTGGTTTTCATATCTCAAGGATGCCTCAAATCGTTGGATAATGGTGGACTAAAAATTGGTTGGGCAATAGAAGATATTACTCCCGATGGGCCAGTTGACCTAAAGGGACAATATTATTCCCGGGTATCAGAATATGTTCAAAGTCCGTTGAAAGCGACAGGCCTTGCAATTGAATCAACAGACGAAAGCGGTAAAAAGCAACAGGCAATTTTTATTTCAATAGATATTAATAATTTGAATTTTGGGTCGATGCAGGATTCTTTGAAAAAACGAATCAAAGACAGAATCTCTGGTTTTGATGTAAATAATATTTTGCTGAATGTTATACATACCCATACAGGATTTGATCCAGGACCGGATAGCAAACACCGGGAAATGTTAATGGACAAGCTCACCAAAGTAGCTATTGAAGCGTGGGAAAAAAGAAAACCGGGAGGAATAAGCTGGGAATTTGGCTATGCTGTAATTGGACACAATAGGAGAGTGGAATATGCAGATGGTTCAACTGAGATGTATGGTTCGTGTAACCGCAAAAATTTTATTGGTCTGGAAGGCCCTGAAGATTCTTCAGTGAAAATGTTGTTTTGTTGGGATTTGAACAGAAATCTGACCGGAATCATTATGAATGTGGCTTGCCCGGCCCAGGTTGCAGAGGGCAAATATTTTGTATCGTCAGATTATTGGGGAGAAGTAAGAAAACAAATGGAGAAAAAGTACCCCGGGGTACGTGTACTTCCCCAGATTGGAGCTGCCGGAGATATTTCTCCAAGGGATCTTCCGAAGGGTTATAAGGCTGAAGAACCAAATATGTGGGATGTTTCCGGTATTGAAGAAATAGGCCGGCGGCTAATGAATGTCATTGACGAAGCTTATCTTGACGCAAAAGAAAATATTGAAACAAATCCGGTTTTTAAACACATTGTAAAAAATATAAAACTCCCTTCCCGGATTTATAGCAAAGAAGAATATGAAAAAGCACAGGCAATTATAAAAGAAATAAGATCGAGGGAACCGGAAGATCCGAACTCCCCTGAAACAGCATGGAACAGGTTCCTTGCGGAAGTAAAAGCCAATGAAAAAATAAAAAAATTTGGCCCCTGGGACAACAAGCTGTCTGACTTTGGAATACTAAAAAAACAGGAAGCATTGGTGAAACAGTACGAGGAGCAGGACGAGCATCTCTTTTATCCTGTTGAAATGCATGTTATCCGTTTAGGAGATGCTGTTTTTGCGTCTAATCCATTTGAACTTTTTGTTGATTATGGTTTTCGAGTTGAAGCAAGAAGTAAGGCCAATGCAACATTCCTAATTCAACTGAGTAGTGGCGATTATGGCGGCTACCTCCCAACACAGAGGGCTGTGGAAGGTGAGGGGTATCGTGGGTACAGTGCTTTGGTCAATAAAGTAGGTCCTAAAGGCGGACAAGTTTTGGTAGATGAAACAGTTGAAACAATTAACGGATTATTTTCTGACTAAAACAAGAAAAAAGGATTTTGTAGAATTTGTCATACACTCGGAACAATTCAGAGGCAATATATTTTGAAAACATATATTATCTTAGAATGAAAATTAATAACGGATAACTAAAGCTTATGATTAAATTAGATATTCAACGTACAGTTATTGTTTTATTTTTACTGTTTTCTTATTCAGTAATAGCTCAAAATAAAAAAACAAAACCGGATAAACCCAACATATTATTTATTGCCGTTGATGATCTCCGCCCTGAATTAGGATGCTATGGCAAAGATTATATTAAATCCCCGAATATCGATCGGTTGGCAGCTTCTGGAATTATTTTTACTGATGCTTATGTTAATTATCCTGTCTGTGGCCCATCAAGAGCATCGATGCTAAGTGGTATCTACCCCGGAACAAACCGTTTTACCAAATGGAATTGTGACCAGGATAATGACGTGCCGGGACTTGTTAGCCTTCCCATGCTTTTTAGAAATAACAACTATAAAACAGTCTCTCTCGGTAAAGTCTATAATAATTTTGGCGATGGAAAAGGAAGTTGGAACGAAGAATGGCGACCACCAATTTCAACAACAACATGGGATTATCAGGCAACTGAAAGTATCCGTATTTTTGAAGAGAGAAATAAAGAAAGATACAAAAATACAAAAGTACGAAACAATAATAACCTTCCGCAAAAAGGTCCTGCTTATGAGAACCCTGATGTTTCGGACATTATCTATCACGATGGACAAATTGCCAGCCGGGCAATCGAAGAACTTCAGGAGTTTCGGAATAGTTCTCAACCTTTTTTTCTTGCTGTTGGTTTTCATAAACCTCACCTTCCCTTTAATGCCCCCCAAAAATACTGGGACATTTATAATAAAGAAGGTATTGAAGCTCCCCTAAATGATTATTTCCCTAAAAATGCACCGAAAGAAGCTAGGTTTAATTTCGAAGAGTTGAGGGCTTTTTCTGGAATTCCTGAAGAACGCCCCTTGTCCGACAGTACGATTATCAACTTAATTCATGGTTATTATGCTTGTGTAAGCTATGTAGATGCCCAGGTGGGAAAGGTATTAGATGCCCTTGAATCGCTTGGCCTTGCTGAGAATACAATCATTGTCCTTTGGGGAGATAATGGATGGTTTTTAGGAGAACATGGTTTTTGGTGCAAACAAAGCAATTTCGAAAAGGCGGCTCATATTCCACTTATTCTGAAAATACCTTGGGAAAGACAGGGGAGTAAAGTAAATGCACTTGTTGAATCAGTAGATATTTTCCCTACGCTGTGTGAACTGACAGGGGTGAGTTCACCTTTCCATCTTCAGGGGAAAAGCTTTGCCGATCTTATCAGTAATCCGGAGGATACTTTTAAAGACGCAGTGTTTTACCGGTACAGTAACGCTGAAACAATAATTACAAATGAGTTTTCATATACCGAGTGGATCAATAAATTTACCGGGGAAAGTTATGCCCGAATGTTATACGACAGGCAGAAGGATCGGGAGGAAAACATAAATATTGCAGAACTTCACAGAAACAAGGAATTGGTAGAAGAGCTTAGCGATATGCTCCATCAACACATAAAAAACAGGGGAATGATTATATTTCAAAAATAAAATACAGGCTAAATATCACAAATAATGAAAGAATATATGAGAAGAATAAGAAAATTAGGATTTACAATCGTTGCATTATTTCATTTGAGTTCCCTTTTTGCTCAAATAGATAAATCCACAGAACTTCCTGTTTTTATCGTTGATGCATCCCGACATTTGGGAGGGTTTAAAGCATTTAATGGCGTAAACGGAGGGCCAAGGACCACCATGGGAAGATACGACAACAGTGAGTATTTTAATGCATTCAAACCTCCGTTTGTCCGTATTCATGACGCACCTTCGGCAGCAGAGGGAACAGTCGATATTCATTATATCTTTCCTGATTTTGATGCTGATGAAAACGACCCGGCAAATTACAATTTTAAGAAAACCGATTTATATCTTAAAGCGATTCTGGATTGTGGTTCGCAAATCCTTTTCCGCCTGGGGGAAACGATTGAAGGAGGAAACCCGGAAAAATATCCTAAATTTCATGTCCATCCTCCTGCTGATTATAACAAATGGGCTCGTATCTGTTGTAACATTATCCGGCATTACAATATGGGTTGGGCAGACGGATTTAAATGGAATATTCAGTATTGGGAAATCTGGAATGAATTTAACTCCCATCCTGAATGCTGGTCGGGAACACCCCTGCAATATTTTCAACTGTATGAAGTGGCAGCCAAAGCAATAAAAAAATTGGACCCGAGTTTAAAAGTTGGCGGCCCTGCGCTAAATACTTGCATAAACTCGGAAGCCGGCAGAAATTTTCTGGCCTATTGCCGTGACAAAAAATTACCTCTCGATTTTGTTTCATGGCATGGTTATGCAAGCCATCCAAAAAAAGTAATTGAAAATATTGAAGAAGGAATTGCCGCCGTAAAGGAATATGGCTTTACCGAGGCTGAAACGGTGAATGATGAGTGGAACTACATGGCCCTGCCGTTATGGGGAATGAAAGACCGTGAATACAAATACGAAAACGGGTTCAAAAAGACCAGGGGACCGGAAGGTGCTGCTTTTACTGCCTCTGTTTTGGGATATATTCAAAACTCAGAATTGGACATTTCCTGTTATTATTCCGCGTATGGATCCATTTTCAGGTTTGGTCTTTTCGACATCTTTGGTCTGCCTCAAAAACCATTATATACTTTTGTTGCCTATAACGAACTGGTTAAATGCGGAACACAAATTGCAGCCGCCGGGAGCAACAGGGAAACCGGATTGGGTATTACTGCAGCAACCAACGACAGCACAGGAATAACAGCCGTAATAATCAGCAATTTTGACGATGAAAATTCACGGTTTATTTTAAATATGAATAATATTCCTGTGAATGGAAGTACTTACTGTACAGAATATGTAATCGATGAAAACCGTTCGCTTGACTGGGACAGGGAGCAGGTATTTAGCAGCAACGATTTTGAAATGGTTGTTGAATTACCAAAGTCTTCTGTCAGATTACTATTGTTTAGCCCTGAGCCCCGGGATAAAGAACCATTATACATTTTTGGAAAGGCAGATAAAGAAGCAGATAAAAAACGACTGGAAGAAGCTTATAAATCAGGAAGGCTTAAAAAAGAATAAAATAATTGGGGGACTGAAGATAGCCTGGTGATTTCGAGATTGTAATTGGAAATAACCAGCTCCGCGCAAATGTGATGATGGAATAAATTGGCTAAATGGTTACGTCAAAAGAAAGAATAGAAAAATTTTAATGTCTTACCAAAATTAATTTTACAATGAAGATCTTCTGGTTATTTGCAATTGTCTGTTTTATATGTGTTACTTCCTGCACTGTTTCTAATGAAGAAACTAAAAAAGTACATCCGAACATCATTATTATTTATGCAGATGATCTCGGTTATGGAGACATAGGTGTAAACGGAGCTAAAGGTGTTCAAACTCCAAATATTGATCGTTTGGCAAAAGGGGGAATTAATTTTACTGATGCACATTGTTCTGCTTCCACTTGCACACCTTCTCGCTATTCGTTATTAACAGGAAGTTATGCTTTCCGAAGAAATGCTGCTATTTTACCTGGCGATGCTCCTTTGCTTATCGATCCTGAAAAAGGAACGTTACCGTCCATGCTTCAGAAAGCCGGTTATAAAACAGCGGTTGTTGGGAAATGGCACCTTGGACTAGGGTTGGGTACAGTTGACTGGAATAAAGAGCTTAAGCCAGGTGCAAAAGAAGTAGGCTTCGATTATAGTTTTATAATTCCGGCCACTCCCGATCGTGTGCCATGTGTTTTTGTTGAAAATAACCGTGTTGCCGGACTTGAAGAAAACGACCCGATAGAAGTGAGTTATGAACACGATTTTGGTGAATATCCAACAGGCTTAGATTATCCCGATTCTTTGAAAATGAGTGCCGATGTTCAGCACAGTTGTAGTATAATCAACGGTGTAAGTAGGATTGGTTACATGAAAGGTGGTAAAAACGCATTGTGGAAAGATGAGGATTTTGCAAATGTAATGTTGGACAAAGCTTTTACTTTTATTCATAAAAATAAAGAAAATCCTTTCTTCCTGTATTTTGCTTTGCCCAATATTCATGTTCCCCGGATGCCTGCTGCCGATTTTGAAGGGAAGAGCACAATGGGAAGGCGTGGTGATGATATCGCAGAATTTGATTGGTGTGTTGGACAATTGGTAAATGAGCTTGAGGAGTTAGAGTTGGATGAAAATACGCTAATCATTTTATCAAGCGATAACGGGCCGATACTGGATGATGGTTATGGTGAAAAAGCTGTTGAATTACTGGGAGAACACCAACCAGCAGGGAAATTCAGAGGTGCAAAATATTCCGTTTTTGAAGCTGGGACGCGCATGCCAACTATTGTTTTCTGGCACGGGATGGTAAAGCCGGGGGTTAGTTCTGCTATGCTATCACAGGTTGATTTATATGCCTCTTTGGCAAAACTTGTAGGACAGCAAGTTGCGGAAGGTGATGCTCCAGACAGTGAAGAACTGCTGGATGCCTGGTTTGGAAAATCTGAGAAAGGGCGGGAGTTGATACTGGAAGAAGCTTTCACTTTTGGCTTGCGAATGGGCGATTGGAAATATATTAGCCCACAACAGGGAACTACTCCTGACTGGTTGAAGAATAAAGATGTGGAAACAGGTCTTTTTGATCAGGAAAAACTTTATAATCTTAAGAATGATATAGGAGAGACCAATAATGTTGCCGATCAGTATCCTGAGGTTGCTAGAGAGATGAAAGTAAAACTAATGGAAATAATCCGGGATTTTAACTAATTTAACACAAGAGACACAAGAGATTTGTTCAAGCATGAAGTTAGGTTTTGTTACGGTATTATTTGTTGCTTGTTTTTTTTTGATGATTGCCACTATCCCTCTCCTAAACTGGGTGTTCAACCATTACCCGGGAAGGGCATATCACAATTCAGGATGGGTGAATTGTCCTGCGCGCGATTTAGCCAAACGTTATGCACAGGGAGAAGTAATTCCAAATGAAATCATGGAATTAAAGGGTTATGTTCGAAATATTATGACAAGCATTAAAGATGATGATCGCATTTTGATGTGGGAACTATATAACGAACCTGGAGGAGAAACTGGAGAAACTGGAGAAACTGGAGAAGATGGCGGTATGGCGGGAAATAATGAGGATTCTGCTATTGGATATGAATCTAAACAATTTGGTATACGATTCGTGGGTATGGGCAAGAGAGATTAATCCCTCGCAGCCAGTTACTTCAACTTCGGCAGGAAGTGTCGGTAATACCAATATCAAAACAAACAATATAAATTCTGATTTGCATTCAATCCATTCTTACATTAATGCTGGCGGATTACAAGAAACATTGAAGCGTATAAAAAAGACGGACGCCCGGTAATTGTCACTGAATGGCTGGCCCCGACCTCTAGGAAGTACGGGACGCGAGTGTCTTCCTGTAATGAAGAAAATGAACGCCGGGGCTGTAAATTAGGGATTTGTTTTGGGTAAAAGCCAACGGGAAAAGGATTGATTATGAGACGTTTATATAGAAAGGCTATTTGATTGGCTCTGGGGCAATCGAAGCGACCCACCGCAACGTAATACAGAAACGGATAAAACTCTTAGGGCAACGTTGGGCAATCGAAGGTGTGCAACCAATAGCCAACCTCTGGGTTTGTGAAAAAAGCAACCAGTGGAATAACTTGCTAAACTTAATATATAAACGAGAAAAATGCAGCTTAGGGAATTTTGTCGTATACCCTTTACAGGGAGCTATTAATAAAAAAACCTGTTTTAGGAATATGGCTGTCTGTTGAGTTTATGTGTCTGAAAGACATTTACTTGCTCCCCTTAGCCAGTTAAACAAACTCAAACAACAAATCAACCTGGAGATCGGCAGCCTTTAGGTTTTTCTTTTCCTTCCTCCTAAAAATATACACAATGCCATATTCCTGGGCTTTTTGGCGTTTATGCTTCGGCGATCCGTAACCTACATGCCCTTCTATTTCGTCCCACAATTTACTTATAAATTCGTTGGTCGAAATGCGCACGTCTTTCATCCTGTCGAAAGAACGGTTTGTTATCCTCCTCATGTTTTGCATAAAAATGGCAATGTCTTTAAAATCTTGCAGTTTTATTTTCACCAATGCTATGGAGGGGCTATAAATTGGGCTTCCCCCGTTTTGGATCCGTTGCTGTTCCCCTTCAACAATACTTTTGCCCCAGTTAAAAATTTCTGTTTCCGTATTTAAAGGGGGAAGTTTCCCTTTTAAATGAGCAAGGCCATAAAAATCCAGCTTGTTTGCTTTGATTTCTTCCCGCTCAACCGCCATGTACAATGCCTGTATAAAGTGTGAAACATACATAGCAGCCTTGTCCATCAGCACTTTGTATTCCTTGTTTTTTTTTGATTGCTTTTGTAAATCAGCGTCATATTGAAGAAGGGTCCCCTTGAAAAGCGTCCTTGCCTTTTTTAGTTCATTGTAAGTGAACTCAGAAAAAGCCAAGTTGCCAACGCCCTCTGTTTCTGCCAGTTTTACGACCGCATCAAGTGCCCTCATCCGGGCTTTGTCTGTAGTAGGTAATCTCCTGTATGGCATAACCGTCTATATTACATAGGCGAAGTTACGAAATGAAGAAACATTTTTTGGTTATTCGCCACGATAATTATGCACATAGGGTTGTTAATTAAACGGTTATTGACTTTTTACACAACTAATACATGGCAGTAATTTTGTTTGCCTACCTAACCGGGGTATTGTGCTGTATTATTTTTTATCTTTACGTCCCTTAAAAATGATAACCATAATAAAAATAAGATATGGCACTAATTAACGAGAATTATTTAAAACTTCAGGCAGGATACCTTTTCCCCGAAATAGGGAGAAGGGTAAATGAATTTATTAATGCCAATCCTGACAAAAAAGTCATAAAAATGGGGATTGGCGATGTTACACAACCATTGGTGCCAACAGTTGTCAGAGCCTTCCACGAGGGGGTTGGCGAAATGGCAGAAGCAGCAACTTTCAGAGGTTACGGGCCAGAACAGGGCTACGCTTTTTTGCGGGAGGCAATTGCAAAAAAATCATACCAAGACAGGGGCATGGACATTTCTGCCGATGACATATTTATCTCAGACGGATCGAAATGCGATACGGGCAACATTCAAGAAATTTTCGGCAACGAGAACAAAATTGCAATTTGCGACCCTGTTTACCCGGTATATGCAGACACAACCGTGATGGCAGGCAAAACAGGAACATGCCAGGCAAACGGGTACTACGATGGCATAATTTACATGCCCTGCACAAAAGAAAATGGATTTATGCCCGAACTGCCTGCCGAAATCCCCGATTTGATTTTCCTGTGCTACCCAAACAACCCGACCGGTACGGTGGCATCGAAAGAGGAATTGAAAAAATGGGTAGATTTTGCCATCGCAAACAAAAGCATTATCCTTTACGATGCTGCCTACGAAGCATTTATCCAAGACGAAGAAATCCCCCGATCTATTTATGAAATTGAAGGGGCGGAACAAGTTGCCATAGAATTCAGGAGCTTTTCAAAAACCGCCGGGTTCACAGGCACTCGGTGCGCGTATACCGTAATCCCGTCAGGGCTGAAAGCTTACGACTCAAAGGGGGGTACACACCCGGTGAAACCATTGTGGAACCGCCGGCAGTCAACAAAGTTCAACGGGGTTTCATATCCGGTACAAAAAGCCGCTGCCGCAATTTTCACAGAAGAAGGCAAAAAAGAAGTAGAAGAAATAATTGCCTACTATCTTGAAAATGCACGCATCATGAAAAAAAGCTTGCAATCAGTAGGTTACGAAGTTTTTGGCGGAGAAAACGCACCTTATATCTGGGTCAAGACCAAAGGCGGCATGAAATCGTGGGACTTTTTCGACAAAGTTTTGAACGAAGCCAATGTTGTTGGCACCCCCGGATCCGGCTTCGGGCCATCGGGCGAAGGGTATTTCCGCTTCTCTGCATTTGCCGACAGGGAAAATGTACTGGAAGCAATGGAAAGGATCAAAAACCTGAGATAGGTAGCCAAAGGGGGCCGTTCTTTATAAAAAGGACGGTTTCCTATGCGAGCTTCCTGATCCCTCATTCATTATCTGCCATGGGTAATTAATATCTAGGGATCTGTTGTAACCCTTGTCCAATTGTCAGGGTTATTTTTTCTGCGGGGGGGCACAGGGTTTAAGTATTTTTTTATAAAATTTGCTGTAGCACGGTTGCCAAACTTACTGTTGTCTTTTATAAAAAAGCATAAAACAGGTATAATTATTACTTTTGTGCTTGTTAGTTTATTATAAAATATTTATTTTGATAATGAACTATGCTTAAACTAAGTTTATGAGAGAGTTAGAAATCGATACGATAGAAAGGGGCGTTTGCGGCGATACCGGCCAATGCGGTTGCGCAAAACTCCATGTAAACGATTGGCTGGGCGATATAAAGTCAACCTTCCCTGCACAGGATGTTATTGAGGTACGTTTTAAGAACACACGGAAAGATTATTATGTAAACGTAAACAAACTAAAGCTTCATGTGGGCGATTTGATTGCTGTTGAGGCCAACCCGGGGCACGATATAGGGATTGTTTCGTTAATGGGCGAACTTGTGTCGGAGCAAATGAAAAAACACAAAGTTACCCTGGTAAACGGCGAATTGCGCAAAATATACAGAAAAGCCAAACCCGTTGATGTTGACAAATGGAAAGAAGCAATTTCGCTGGAACACCAAACCATGATCCGGTCGCGGCAAATTACGGCCGATTTAAACCTCGACATGAAAATTGGCGATGTAGAATACCAAGGGGACAAAACAAAAGCCATTTTCTATTATATCGCAGATGGCAGGGTCGACTTCCGCCAACTTATTAAAGTACTGGCAGAGACATTCCGCATACGGATTGAGATGAAACAAATAGGGGCGCGGCAGGAAGCTGGCAGGATTGGCGGTATAGGGCCCTGTGGCCGGGAGCTGTGTTGTGCCACATGGATGTGCAACTTCGTTTCTGTTACCACCAACGCTGCCCGTTACCAGGAGATATCGCTTAACCCCCAAAAACTGGCCGGGCAATGCGGAAAATTAAAATGCTGCCTCAATTTTGAAGTGGATTCATATATTGATGCACAAAAAGATTTTCCTCCAAACCATATACCCCTGGAAACAGAAAATGGCACATATGTCTTTTTCAAAGCCGATATTTTTAACCGTAAATATTGGTATACAATGCAAGGGAATGTGCCTTCCTCTCAAGTAGAAGTCCCGGTTGAACAGGTAAGACAGATCCAGGACATGAACCGTAGGGGCAAAAAACCCGAGAAACTGATAGAGGAAGACAAGAACCATGTGAAAAATGGGACAGATACCTTCCACGATGTCGTGGGACAAGAAGATCTAAACCGGTTCGACAGCCCGAAAAAGAAACCGCAGAAAAGGAAAAGGCATTATAAAAGAAACACAAACCGAAGAACAAACTCCAGATGAAGAAATCAAAAAGGCTGTTGATTATTTTTGGCCTCCTGCTAGTTATTTTTCCGGGTTGTGACAAAAATAAAGTTTTTGAAGGATACAAATCCATCCCCGGGGCTGTTTGGGAGCGGGATTCCATTGCACAGTTTATCGTCCCAGTTACCGATACCGTTATGTACAACAATTTATATGTAAATATTAGGAACAATATTTCGTATCCGTACAGCAATTTATGGCTGTTTATCGAAATCGCACAGCCCAACGGCGAGTCTGTAAAAGACACCTTCGAATTAACACTGGCAGATCCTTTAGGTAAATGGACAGGCGATGGTTTTGGCGACTTAAGGACGTTGCAGGCAATATATCGTGAAAATGTATATTTCCCTGTAGCAGGAGAGTATAAGATAAATATCCAGCAAGGGATGCGGGTGAAAGGGTTAACCGGGATCAGCGACATAGGTTTAAGGGTAGAAAAAAATCAGCGAAGTGGGAAAGAATAAATTGGCGAAATTTGACGAAATGGAGCATTTCGAAAATGTAATCCAGGCTCCATTCAACAGAATAAAAAACGATGACTTTTATTTGAAAGGGAAGTGGAAAGAAGATTTTTTCCACAACCAGTCCCCTATTATCTTGGAGCTGGGCTGCGGGAAAGGCGAATATACGGTTGGGCTGGCTGAAAAAAAACCTTCTACAAATTTTATCGGTGCCGACATAAAGGGCGCCAGGCTGTGGAAAGGGGCAAAACAGGCACTTGAAAAAAAATTGACAAATGTCGCTTTCCTGCGCACAAACATAGAAATCATTTCGCAATTCTTCGGAGAAGGGGAAATTGACGAAATATGGTTGACTTTTCCCGATCCGCAAATGAAAAAAAAACGGAAAAGGCTTACCTCCACCACCTTTTTGGATAAATACAAAACCTTCCTGAAAAAAGATGGCATCATACACCTTAAAACCGACAGCAACTTCCAGTTTACCTACACGCGCGGGCTGGTTTGTTTAAACCGGTTCGAAACCTTGGCAGAGACCGAAGACCTTTATGGATCTGGCCTGTTGGACGAAACCCTTCAAATTAAGACCTATTACGAAAAACAATGGCTGGCACGCGGCATACCCATAAAATATATTGCATTCCGGTTAAACGGTGCCCACTTTGAAGAACCCGACATTGAAATCGAACGTGACGGATACCGCAGCTTTGGACGCAATTCTATAAAATGAGAAGTAAAATTATCTTGTTATCTATAATCTTGTCCCTAAAAGTTTTAGGCCGGGATACTGAAAAAAAAGACTCTCTGTCCCTAATATTTATCGGGGATATTATGGGGCACAGCCCTCAAATACAGTCCGCTTTTGACCCAAAAACCGGAGAATATGATTATGAGGGGGTATTTGAAAAAGTATCCCCTATAATTAAAAGTGCCAATTTTGCTATTGCTAACCTTGAAGTTACATTGTCAGGAGAACCATATGAGGGATATCCCCGCTTCTCTTCTCCTGATGCACTTGCCGTTGCCTGCAAAAACAATGGCATCAACGTACTGGTTACTGCCAACAACCATTCGTGCGACAGAGGCAAGGAAGGCATTGTAAGGACTATCAATGTTTTGGACTCTTTGGGAATCCGGCATACCGGTACATTTAAAAATCCTAAAGACAGGGAAGAGAACAACCTTTTGATATTAAACGAAAATAATATAAAAGTAGGATTGCTTAATTATACATATGGCACCAATGGGCTCACAATCCCGGCCCCAACCCTCGTAAACCTATCAGATACATTAACAATGTTGTCTGATATACAAAAAAGCAGATCCTCCTTTTTAGACAAGCTTATAGTAGTAATCCACTGGGGCAATGAATATCAATCTTGCCCCTCTGCAAGTCAAATAAAAATTGCCAAATTCCTTTTTGGCAACGGAGTGGACATTATTGTTGGCTCACACCCCCATGTGTTGCAAAAAATGGGGCACACCCCTGACGGCGAAGGCATAGGCGGGCGCCTAATCGCATATTCGCTGGGGAATTTTATATCTAACCAGCGGACGAGGAAAAGAGATGGTGGCGCCATGTTGAAGCTAACACTTACAAAAGAGGGCAACGACGTAAAAATATCAAACCCCGGATACTATTTAACATGGGTGCATAAAACAATAATCAATGGGAAAACAAGCTACGAAGTAATACCCTGTTCAATAGCCGAAACAAATAACTTTGACGGGATGGGCCCCGTATCAAAAAAAAACATAGGGTTGTTTATATCTGATTCCAGGGCTTTATTAGGCGAAGGAAATATAAATATTGATGAAATAAAGCAATAACAATACTCAATCCCCAGTACAAAAACATAAAAGTGTAACAACAAGGTAATGAGCGGTTTCTTCAACAAAGTATACGATGTAGTGCAACAAATCCCGCCAGGGAGGGTAACTTCTTATGGCGCCATTGCCAAATACCTGGGATCTACAGGTTCGGCACGGATGGTTGGCTGGGCAATGAATGCATCGCACGGGCATCCGGGGTTTGTGCCGGCACACCGCGTTGTAAACCGCAACGGGCTACTCACCGGGAAAAACCATTTCGGCACATCAAATGCCATGAAAGAGTTGCTCGAAGCAGAAGGGCTAAAGTTCAAGGGCGACCAGATTGTCAATTTTAAAGAGCATTTTTGGGATCCAGTGAAGGAGTTGGGTTAGCCAGGAAAGACAAAATCGCGGAATTTTGGGCAAACCAGGCTAATCGTTGCCGATTATTTGTAAGTTTGCACATATTAAAAAAACCAAAACATTGTGGACATAGGTTCAAAATAGTTATTTTTGGTTTATTTTTTTGATTTAAGGTTAAAATCAGATTATTGTTATGGCAGAAATCCCGCGTAAATTGATCGTCCCCAAAGATGTTACAGATGCCCTAAGAGGGGTTAAATACCCAGGCGGCAACGAAGATATTGTTTCTCTCGACATGGTGCAGGAAATACGTATTGCCGGCCAGCGGATAAATTTTTCGCTGGTTTTCCAGAAAAGCACCGATCCAAATATTGAGCAATTGGTGCTGGGGTGCGAAAGGGCAATCAAAAAATATTTAGGCGAAAATGTGGAGATTGAGGACAACATTGCAGTTAAGTCCATGCATGATATGGAGCGCCCTGTTTTGCCCCAAGTAAAGAACATTGTGGCCATTGCGTCAGGAAAAGGTGGCGTTGGTAAATCAACAGTGGCAGTAAACCTTGCTGTTGCTATGGCAAAGTCTGGAGCAAAAGTAGGGCTGATCGATGCGGACATCTTTGGCCCATCGATACCCAAAATGTTTGGCAGCGAAGGGGAACGCCCGTCCGGGGAAATGGTAAACGGGCACGAAATGATAAACCCGGTGGTAAAATACGGGGTAAAATTCCTTTCGATCGGTTTTTTTGTTGATACAGAAAGTGCCATTATATGGCGCGGCCCTATGGCTTCCAATGCACTCAAACAACTTATAACGGAAGGCAACTGGGGCGAGCTAGACTATCTTTTTGTTGACTTGCCACCGGGGACCAGCGACATACACCTGACATTGGTGCAGTCTGTACCCGTAACAGGTGTAATAATAGTGACCACCCCGCAGGACGTGGCACTTGCCGATGTCATCCGAGGGACAAGCATGTTCCAAAGCAAATCTATCGATGTGCCTATCCTTGGGCTTATTGAGAATATGGCATGGTTTACCCCAGCTGAACTGCCCGGAAATAAATACTATATTTTCGGGAAAGATGGCGGGAAAATCCTGTCAGAAAGACTGGGGTTGAAACTGTTAGGGCAAATACCAATAGTACAGGGCATCCGAGAAGGGGGCGATAACGGCATACCGGTAGCAACAAACAACGAAGCTGTTACTGGGGCAGCATTTTCCGATGTGGCAAAAAGTGTGGCACATCAGGTACATATAAGGAATATCCAAAAAGCCCCAACCCAAAAGGTTAAAATTACACGGAAATAGGGAAAAGGCAGGAAGCAGGAAGCGGTAATCCATAATCGCCGAGGACCCGGGACTGTCAATATCCCTCCCCTGTGTTTTGTGCCGAACATAAAAACTTTCTCATTTAATGGGACAGGGCAGTTTACTAAATGCAGCCAGTAAAGGCGCAGCCTAATCTTACCCATAGTTGGGATTTATATTTTTTTGAATCATCTCAATGTCGTAACTTTACCATAAAGGGATAAAACATTAATTGTTTCATTTCTTAATGACATACCAAATCTGTAATTATGGGAAATAGTTATTTTTTATCGAAACTCGTTTGTGTTATTGCCATTGTTGTATTGCTTCCTTCGTGTGCAATAAACCCTGTTACAGGGAAAAAACAATTAATGCTAATGTCGGAAGCGCAGGAAATTGAACTTGGCGCTCAGTACGACCCCACAGTTGTCTCTACTTTTGGATTATATGAAAATGCAGGGCTTCAAGCTTTTATTGACAAGAAGGGTGCCGAGCTAGCAAAAGTATCACACCGGCCAAACCTTAAATATCATTTCCGGTTACTGGATTCACCTGTAATTAACGCTTTTGCCGTCCCCGGCGGATATATTTACCTTACCCGCGGCATACTTGCCCAATTTAACAACGAAGCAGAACTTATTGGCGTAATGGGGCATGAAATGGGGCATATAACCGCACGGCATACGGCCAGCCAGCAAAGCAAACAGCAATTGGGGCAACTGTTGTTGGTGGGGGGCATGGCTGTTTCGGAAGAATTTAGCCAGTTTGCAGGTTATGCCATGCAGGGGATGCAGTTGTTGTTCCTGAAATTTAGTCGCGACAATGAGAGGCAAGCCGATAAACTCAGCGTCGAGTATTCAACAAAAATAGGCTACGATGCCCATAAACTGGCCGATTTTTTCAGTGTCCTCCAAAAAATGCAACTGGAAAGCGAAAGCGGCGGCATCCCTACCTTCTACTCTACCCACCCCGATCCGGGCGACAGGTACAACGATGTAAACAGGAGGGCAACTTCGTGGCAGGACAGCCTAATGGCCAACGACTGGAAAGTAAACGGAGATAATTATCTGCGGATGCTCGATGGGATTGTTTATGGTGAAGATCCCAGGCAAGGGTATGTTGAATCAAATATTTTTTATCACCCTGATATGAAATTCAAATTCCCCATCCCTTCTGGGTGGCAACTGGAAAATTCCCCAATACAGGTGCAAATGGCTTCCGGCGATGGCAAAGCTGCAATGATTTTTACGCTTGCTAAACAAAAGTCGGCCACAGAGGCATCGCAGGCAACAATCCAGGGATTGGGACTAACAGCATTGGAAAGCAAAAAACTGGACGTAAATGGCTTGCCTACAATTGCCGTGTTGTCGCAACAAGTTTCGCAAAACCAACAAACAGGTACTGAACAAACCATCAAAGTACTTTCATATTTTATTGAATACAACGGGGCTGTTTATAGCTTTCAGGGTGTTGCCCTGGACGGGGATTTTAACACCCACTTACGTTCGTTTGAATCGACCATGGGTAGGTTTGCCCGTCTGACAGAACCCTCGAAATTAAACGTTGAGCCACAACGCATAAGGGTTAAACAGGTCAAAGATTCTGGCACACTGGCCAAAGCGTTTAAATATTATGGTGTCCCACAAAACCAAATGGACGAATTGGCTTTGTTAAACAATATGGAACTCTCTGCCCATGTGCCGCAAGGGAAACTAATTAAAGTGGTAAGGTAATTCCAGGTTAGCAACATGATGCGGTTTTTTTAACATCTATCCTTGCCCTGCCACGCTGGTTGTAGGGAAATTAAGAGCTGCAATCCCTATTTCACCCTCCCTGGGTTTTTCTTAATAAAATCTCCCCAGTTTTTGTATTCGTGTTCCTGCTGCGGCCTGTCCAACTGTATAAAATGGCAAATTGCAACGGCAATGGCATCGGTTATATCCATCTTGTCGGGCAATTTTTTTAGATGATACACTTTTTGCAGGAAATAAGCCACCTGTTCCTTTGAGGCACGCCCCATCCCGGTAATCGATTGTTTTACCAGCAAAGGCGCGTATTCATGGATCGGGATATTGTGCATAAGCGCGGCAACCATAATTACCCCCTGCGCACGCCCCAGTTTCAGCATGGCCTGTATGTCTTTCCCGTAAAACGGTGCTTCAATTGCCATTACATCGGGCTGAAACCTTTCAACCAGCTTAATGGATTCCTCGTGAAGCACTTTTATCCTCCCGTAATGATCCATCCCACGTTTTGGGGTAATCTTGCCCATATCTATTATTACCGGTTTTTTATTGCAGATTTCAACCAAGCCGTAACCGGTTACATTAGTCCCAGGGTCGATACCCAATATTTTTAAAGGTTCCCGCCCCATAAAAGTTTTATTGTTTGTTTTGCCGGGTTGCTGCTCAATCGAACTCATTTGAAATACCCCCTTCATTAAATAAACCTTCCTGGGCAGGCACGTCATCCGGATATGCCTCCCTTAACTCACGGTAAAGTTTTCTTGATTCTTCCACATAAATGCTCCCCGGATAGTTGAACAACATCTGTTTATATAAATCGCGTGCTTTTTCTTTATTCCCCAGGTGGTGGTTATACAGGTTTGCCAGCTCAAACAAAGCATCATCGGCCATTGGCCCGTAACTGTGCCCTTCTATAATTTGCCCGAGGTAGGTAGCTGCCATTTTATAATCCTGTTTCCCTATTTCAATTTTTGATTTACGGAACAATATATCGTCGTCCAACGGATTATATGGGAACATTTCGATGATGGAATCGAGCGTTGCCAGTGCAAGTGAATCCATATTCCTGAAGAACAGCAAGTCGGCCCGCGCAAACATCTCAAGCGGGGTTGCTGTGGTATCAAGGTTCAAGTTATTCCCGATTAATAATGAAAGATCCATTGCATCATTGGCAGTTAATTTCGAGGTGCTTGCCTTTAGCACGTCAAGTTGTGCCTTTGCCCAGCTGAAATTCCCCATGTAATAGCCCAGTTTTGCTTTTTTTAGTTTCACCTGATCCCCCAACGGGTTCATTTTATTGGCATCGATCACCTGCGAATAAACCAGCATTGCTTCCCACAGGTCGCCTGAATACACATAAATATCGGCCATCTCGGTTTTTAGCATCCCCGTTTGCCCGGGATCCAGCCTTGGGATTTCCAGCCCTTTTTGCAGTACTTTTACCGCTTCCCCGTGATCGTCTAAATAAAAAGCTAAAAGGTGTGCGTATTCAAGTATTAAATTTAAAGAGGAAGGACTGTACGTAAGGTAATCAAGTGCCCCATTAAATTTAACTGAAAGTTCCCTCCCTTCTTCCAGGTTAGTTTTTGGGCTATTTATATACTGTAAATAACTTACATGTACATCTTGTGCGTATGCCTGCTTGTAATATGGGCCCACTTCACCTTTTGCCAACAGATACCCGTATGCTTTCTGTGCATCACCGTACCTTTTACTGTTCATTGCCATTTGCCCGAGTTGGGCAATTTTCAGATCTTCACCCCCTGTCCGTTTGTCGAGTGCTATAGATTGGCGCAATGCGCCTGAAAAATTTTCTCCCTGGAGGAAGAGCCATATAAGCAGGCGGTTGTAACCGGTCACATTTGGCTCTGCCTGTATCCTTTTCAATATCTGCCCGCGGAACTGTTCTTGCAGATCCTTATAAATATCTACCCGCATAACCGCTGCAAGCCTGCTTTGTACAATTGCCAAAGATTTTTCGTCCTGCCCTAAAAGATCCAGGTATTCTTCCAGCATTTTTTTATAATCCCTATTGTACATATACGCCCGGGCAAGTTCATTGGAAAATTGTTCCCCTATTTCACTGCGGCCCTTTAAATACGTTTGCACAGCATAACCGTATTTTTTCAGCTGCATAAAAGTATTTGCCGTGGACAAGAAATTACCTTTGTTTGGCGGTATACCCTGGATGGCTTCTTCATATTTCACCTGAGCTTCTGCGCACCTACCCTGCCCATCTAATACATATCCCAAATAAATAGTCATTTCTGTGCTGGCATTCTTGCGTTTTTTTATCTCACGGTTGATTTCTACCTCTGCCTCTGAAAAACGTCCGGTTTTAATATAGCTGTCTATATATATCCTGAAATAATAATTATTTGAAGACTTTTTATACAGGGAACGCAGCAGCGGGATAGCCTTTTCGTAATTCCCCGAATTATAAAATTTAATGGCAAGCTGCGAATCAGTCCCCTTTTGGGGAATGATCTGCTGCCCCTGCACACTTTGTAGATAAAGAATAAGTATGGCTGCTATAATTATACACCTCATAATCTTATAAAAAACGGTTGTCACAAAAATAACACTTAAAAATATAAACAGGGCTTTATGTATTTTTTTATATTGTCATGAAAACTGATCAGCAAGCGGATCTGTCTAACTTTAATGCCTTGGCAAATTATCCTGAAGATATTATAAAAGTACCGCGCTTTGAGGAGGCAAACGGTTTTTATACAACAAAAGCCCGCTCAATGCTTATGGGCAAAATTAAGAGTAAAGAGACAAAGCCCGAGATACAACTGAGGAAAGTACTTTGGTCCCTGGGGATCAGATATAGGAAAAATGTAAAAAAGCTGCCAGGGACACCCGATATCGTAATCCCAAGATACAAGTTAATAATATTTGTTGATGGCGAATTTTGGCATGGGTACAATTGGGAAGAAAAAAAATCGAAGATTAAATCGAACAGGGATTTCTGGATTCCCAAGATTGAACGCAACATGCAACGCGACCGTATCAACAACAGGCTTCTTAGGGAACAAGGCTGGGAAGTGGTCCGCTTTTGGGACAAGCAGATAAAAAAAGAGCTGGGGGCTTGCACCCTACAGATATTGGAATATATTGACAATTACCTGGATTATTAGAGGTTTGTTGTGACATTGCACATCACAAATAAACCTCTAATAGCAACTTATCCTAAGATAGGTCCCGTAATGCTCCCACTTCTTCAATGGTTTTTGGTTTTGGTTTCCCGAGCAATTTCGCGCCGTTTTCGGTCATCACAAAATTTTCTTCGTTCCTTATCCCACCAAAATTACGGTAGCTGTCTACTTTTTCCCAGTTGATGAATTCGTTGAATTTATTTTGAGAACGCCACAAATCAATAAGTTCCGGGATAAAATAAATGCCAGGTTCGATGGTGAATACGTGCCCGGCCTGTAGCGGTTTTGCCAAACGCAACGATTTTAAGCCAAATTGGGTGCTTTGGGGCTTCCCATCGTAACCCACCCAAATTTCCCCGAGGTCTTCCATATCATGCACATCAAGCCCCATCATGTGGCCTGTCCCGCATTGAAAAAACAGTGCATGTGCCCCTGCTTCGATAGCATTGTCGGTATTTCCTTTGGCAAAACCCATGCTTCTCAATCCTTCAAAAATTGTTTTACAGGCAGCCAAGTGGGCATTCTTAAATGGCTGCTGGTATTGAAGCGCATCAACCGCCGCCTGGTGGGATTCCAATGTAATACTGTATATTTCTTTCTGTTCTGTGGTCAATGTTTTACTTACCGGGAAAGTACTCGACAAATCACCTGCATAACCCATTGGGGTTTCGTAGCCTGCGTCTACCAAGAATAAATCGCCGTCTTTTATTGGATTTCCATGGTAATGGTTGTGAAGGGTTTGCCCGTTTATGGTTGCAATAATAGGGTACGCAATTTCACCTCCGGCGGCAAGTGCCACTTTATGGATTTCTGCTGCAACTTGGGCTTCGCTCATTCCCGGGCGGGCAAATTTCATTGCTGCAACGTGCATGTCTACCGAAACATCTACAGCTTTATTTATCTCTTCCAGCTCCTCTGCGGTTTTTATCTCGCGCTGGCTTATAACGGCCTTTGCCAGATCAATCGAAAACCTCTTTTCTATTTCTGTTGGGATTATTCCCAGAAGGTTAAAAAGTTTGATTTTGCTTTCAGGGCGGTACAATGGAAAGAAATGGATCTTTCTCCCTGCTTGTTTTGCCCTGCTTAAAACACCGGAAAGCTTATGAAAAGGCTCACTGCTTGCCACCCCGCAAAGCCCTGCCCTGTCTGCAATGGTTGGTTGCGGCCCCATCCAAACAATATCATCGATGGTATAATCATCACCAAATACCGTTTCGTTATCGTTGTCGATATCGATTACGGCAGCCAGCCCCGGGTGCGAAATCCCAAAATAATACAGGAAACTGCTGTCTTGCCTGAAATGATATGTGTTGTCTGTGTAATTCATTGGCGACTCTTCGTTGCCCAAAAACAGGATTAACCCTTTGCCCACTTTTTCTTTCAGGGCTTTTCTTCTTTCTATGTAAGTTTTTGATTGAAACATATCGGTAATTTTTAAAAATATTTTGTTTAATCTTTAGTTTTATCATAATCGGATTGCCCTTGAGAAAGCAGCAGTCCCTCCAACCACAGGCAGCATTAGTGATGTGGCATCCAGATCGACAGTTAACTTTGTCCCGGGCCTAGGCCAGAGTGTAAAATCGCGATCGCTTGAAAAAATCATTAACCCAATTTGTTGCCCGGCAGGGATTATTTGGTCATCGGGCTGGAGTTTGAAAGTCATTTCGTAAAATTTCTTTTTTTTAAGCGGCACACTTTCTGTCAGCGATTTATAGTTCTGCGGGTCGGCCCAGCCCCGGGTAATTATATTGTCGGTTATTTTTGCTCTTAGCCGGTTGTCCCATGGCAGCGAAACCAACCAAACCGATAAGTTTGCAGCAGGCTTGCTGCTTGCCAGGCGTATAGTTATCGATGTTTCGCCCGAGATATGTACATCTTCCGAAAGGCAGGGGGAGGCAAACAAAAGCCTGTGCCTGGAATTTCCTGCCTGCGCCAATGCCGGACCGTTAAAGTACACATTGTCAACTAATGTTTCTTTTCCCTGTTTTGTTGCCGGGTTTAACGTTAAGCCTCCAATTTCCGGTGCGCCTTTCTGCAAATATAGTTTAACCGGTTTTGCCCCGGGGTTTGGGAAACCTTCGTAAGGTGAAGGCTCTGCCCTTTTTGCACCTTCCCTTACAATCCATGCTTGTGGGCCGTTCCCCACCCCGTTGTCAATCCCAAATAAATAATGGGAAAACCACCGGTTCATCATGTCCATGGGCGGTTCCCCGCCGTGCCCTTCCTGGTGGTAATAAATTTGGAGTGGCACACCTTTTTCTTTAAGGGCTTTAATGATACGGTAGCTATGTTCTGGCATCACATTCCAGTCGTTAAATGCGTGTGCCATTAAAACGGCAGCTTTCAATGGGCTTATGTCTTCCAAATAATCCCGCCCAGACCAGAAGTCGTTATAATCGCCGGAAACACGGTCGAAGCCTCCGTACATTTCTTTGTCGCGGACAACGCTGTCGCAATATGCACAACGCCCGGGGTTACCGCTGTGTATCCAGTCGTATAAATAATCAATATCTTCGCCGAGCCAGCCTCCCGGGTGCCGGATTAAACCATTGGAACGATAATAATGGTAATACGATGTATTTGGAGCTACCGGGATAATGGCCTTTAGCCCGTCAACACCGGTGGTCGCAGCAGCCAAGGCCAACGTACCATTGTATGATGTCCCGATCATGCCAACCTTGCCGGTAGCCCAATAAGCCGTAACCTCTTCGTTCCCATCGGGGGTGGCAAACCCTCTAGCACGGCCATTCAGCCAATCGATAACAGCTTTGGGCGCAAGCGATTCGTTATCTCCCCCAACTGTTGGGCAACCTTGCGAAAGCCCTGTCCCGGGTGAACACGAATGCACAACAATAAACCCGCGGGGAACCCATTGTTTTACATGTGAGTTTGAAAGGATCGGAAGGTTTACTTTTCCCTTAAATTTTGGGATATGCTTTCTTGGCGGAGGCGTGGTGTTCAGTTCCTGTTTTACGTCCCACAAATATTTTTTGCCCACTGGGCCGGTGCCTGCAAAATAAGGGCTTGTTTCATAAATAACCGGCAGTTTCAGCCCTTCGGTTTCGGTTTGCCGCTGACGGGTAACATCAACATACATCCGGTCGGGTTTGCCATCACCGTCAGAGTCAAATTCGGTTTCTACCCAAAGGCCTTCACGTATCCAGTAACCGGGATCGTTAAATTCCGGGACTACCTGAGCTTCTCCTTCATGAAAAACCGGCGTTGCCTTTATTTTTGCATGCGGAGTGTCATTTTGGGCATTAGCAATGCCACACAAAAGAAAACCCAAGGAGATCCAGATAAATAAATGCAAAAACTGTTTCATTTGTTTATTTTTTCAACCCGTCAGGGCAGGCATTGTTTAAGGGAAGATTTAAAAAGATAATCATTTGCCTGACCAAAAATTCTCCGAAACAAAACTAAAAAGTTAATTTTATTAAAAACATGATGAAATTAATGTTATGTCCTTAGTTTTAACAATTCTTTGTTTTTTTGTATAAACTGTTTGAACGGATAAGTTATATTTTTATAGTTTATTGGAAATGGGTAAAGTCAAAGAAATATTGTTGCATGTACTTGGCTGGATTTTGTTATTGCCTGTCTATTTTTATAAATATGCCATTTCTCCCTTAACGCCGGCATCATGCAGGCATATACCTACATGTTCGGAATATGCCGTACAGGCGATAAAAATCCATGGTCCGTTCAAAGGCCTTGCCCTAGCCGTAAAACGTATCTCAAAATGCCATCCGTGGGGGACACACGGCCCCGACCCTGTACCGCCCCCCAAAAAACAAAAGCTTAAGTGATGGGCAATCAAAACAAATTGACCCTTATGTTTACTGTTTTAATGGGTAAAAGACACGTATTTAAGGCATTACTCCAATATCCATTTTGCCAATTGAAACAGGATTTATCGAAAGGAACAGATATGTAATTGTAGCACTTAATAGTTGCCCCTGGCAATGGTAATGTCCCGGGACGGTATATGAATGAGGCCAAAGTGCTTATGGCATATGCTGCATCGCTCACGGTGGACTATCTGGAAACGCTTGATTTTACAGACTGTGATAAAATCGTTATAGGTGGGGACTATCCTTTTAGTGCCTCTGCGCCGCTAACGATCTCAAGGATTTCGTTTGTAATTGATGCCTGGCGGGCTTTGTTATATTGCAAGGTAAGGTCGCCAAGCAACGCCGTTGCGTTGTCGGTCGCTTGGTGCATGGCCGTCATCCGTGCGCCGTGTTCGGCCGCATTCGAGTCGAGCAATGCTTTGTAAAATTGTATTTTCAACGAACGGGGTATCAGCTCGTGTATGATGTATTCTTTTGAAGGCTCGTAAATAAAGTCGTAATTGGCATTGTCTGTTTTCCCATCTTGTACTTCAACAGGCAAAAACTGTTCGCATGATTGCTCTTGCACCGCTGCGTTCATAAATTGGTTGTAAACCAGCTCAATACGGTCATAGCTCCCTTCAACAAAAGCTTTCATTATTACGGAGGCTACTTCGTTGGCCTTGTCGAGAGTAAGCCCGTCAAAAATTTCGTTTTTGTTGCCCGTTACTTTCATGCCCCGGTGTTTCAATTGGCGTTCGCCTTGTTTGCCAAGGCACATAAATTCCACATTGCCCTGCTGTAGCTGCTTGCCATATTTGTTATTTGCCAGTTCGACCGCCATTTTTGCGATATTGGTGTTGAACCCCCCGCACAAGCCCCGGTTTGAGGAAACAAGCACTATCAAAACCTTTTCGGGGACACGGAATCGGGTATAAACCGAATCTTCCGAATTTTCGAGGCTGGCACTTAACGAGCTTAAAATTTGGTGCAGTTTGTCGGCATATGGGCGGATTTGCAAAATTGCGTCCTGGGCTTTTTTAAGCTTTGCCGCCGAAACCATTTTCATGGCACTTGTTACCTGCCGGGTGGTTTTTACCGATTCTATCCTTGTCCTTATTTCTTTTAGACCAGCCATCTTGTTTGAAATTGCATAAATTAAGGGTTTGCCCCTTAGTCCATTTTATTATTTTTTAAATTTTGCGGCAACCTCGCCAGCCGCTTTTCTTATAGTGTTTTCCCCTTCTTCTGTCAGCTTCCCTTCTTTTAGTTCGTCAAGGGTTGCACGGTATTGCATTTCCATCATTTCGAGGAAGTCGGTTTCAAATTCTTTCACTTTGTCTATTGGCACATTCCTCAGCAATTCTTTTGTGCCGCAATATATAATTGCAGTTTGCTGCTCTATTTTCATTGGCACATACTGTCCTTGTTTCAATATTTCAACGTTTTTGCGCCCTTTGTCCAGCACCCGCATCGTTGCGGCATCAAGGTCGGAGCCGAATTTTGAAAATGCTTCCAGTTCGCGGAACTGTGCCTGGTCGAGTTTCAATGTCCCGGCAATTTTTTTCATTGCTTTTACCTGTGCGCTGCCGCCTACCCTCGAAACCGAAATGCCCACGTTAATGGCTGGGCGGATACCTGAATTGAAAAGGTGCGATTCAAGGAAAATTTGTCCATCGGTAATAGAAATTACGTTGGTTGGGATATAGGCAGAAACATCGCCGGCCTGTGTTTCGATAATAGGCAGAGCAGTTAAGGAACCGCCCCCTTTTACTTTATTTTTCAAACATGCCGGGAGGTCGTTCATGTCTTTGGCAATTTCATCGCTGTCGATAACTTTTGCCGCACGTTCCAACAAGCGCGAGTGCAGGTAGAAAACATCGCCGGGATATGCTTCGCGGCCCGGGGGGCGGCGTAGCAACAGCGAAACTTCGCGGTAAGAAACCGCCTGTTTCGAAAGATCGTCGTAAATAATTAATGCATCTCGACCGGTATCGCGGAAATATTCGCCAATGGCAGCACCTGCATATGGTGCGTAAAACTGTAGCGCGGCCGGGTCTGCGGCAGTTGCAGAAACAATTACGGTGTAGTCCATTGCCCCGTGTTTTTCCAAGGTGGCGGCAATATTGGCAACAGTCGAGCCTTTTTGCCCTATCGCGACATATATACAGAAAACAGGTTTACCTTTCTCAAAATTTTCCCTTTGGTTTATAATGGTGTCGATTGCAACAGCCGTTTTTCCGGTCTGGCGGTCGCCAATAATAAGCTCCCGTTGTCCTTTCCCGATTGGTATCATGGCATCTATGGCTTTTAAGCCGGTTTGCAGGGGCTGTTTCACGGGCTGGCGGAAAATAACGCCCGGGGCTTTCCTTTCCAAGGGCATTTCAAACAGTTCGCCCTGTATCGCCCCTTTTCCGTCTATGGGTTCGCCTATGGTGTTTATTACCCGCCCAAGCACGTTTTCGCCCACCATTATGGACGCAATCCTTTGTAACCTTTTTACGGTGTCGCCTTCTTTTATCCCTTCTGACGGGCCCAACAAAACCGCACCTACATTATCTTCTTCCAGGTTGAGGACAATGCCTTTCATCCCATTGTCGAACTCTATCATTTCATTTGCTTCAACGTTTGAAAGCCCGTAAATGCGTGCAATGCCATCGCCAACCTCTAAAACGGTGCCAACTTCTTCAAGTTCTGCTTCCGATTTGAAGCCCTCCAGTTGTTGTTTCAGGATTTTTGATACTTCTGCGGGTTTAATATTTGCCATTTTATATTTTTTTACGCTTTCTGTTAATTATTTAATTCTGTCCCCAATAATGTTTGCTTAACTTTTTTTAGCTGGGTGGAAACGCTTGCATCGTATTGCTTGTCTTCCAGCCGCAAAACCAAGCCTCCAATAATCGAAGGGTCAACTTTGTTTCTCAGTTCGATTTTTGCGCCGAGTTCCTTTTCTATCAACTGTTCGATTTTTTTTGTGGCCTCTGCGCCGATTTCCGATGCGGTAGTAAGCATTGCCGACTTTATGTTCTGATCCTTGCGCGCCAATGCCAAAAAATTCCTGCAAATCCCCGGTATATAAACTTCCCTTTTGTTTTTGGCTATAAGCTTTAAGAAATCCGATGTCAGTCCATTTATTTTCCCTTCAAATATCGCAGCAATCAGTTCTGTTTTTTTTGTGGCCTTAACTATTGGGCTTTCAAGCAAAAGGACGAAGTCTTTGGATCCGGCGCAGACTGTTGCTACCAGCTCAATGTCTGTTTTTAGTTGGGCGAGCATCCCTTTTTCTTTTGCCAATCCGAAAAAGGCTTTTGCATACCTTACATTTATTGCACTTTGATCCATAGGGCTAGTTCAGTTTGATGTCGTCGATTAAACCCTCAACCATTTTTTCTTGCCCGTTTTTGTCGCCCAGTTCTTTTTTGATTATTTTTTCGGCGATTGTTACCGACAATTCGGCCACTTGTTTTTTTATGTCGTTTATGGCAGCGTTTCTTTCGCTTTGTATCTGCAGGCGTGCCTGCTCTATGCTTTTTTGGGCTTCTGCCCCTGCTTTTTCTTTTGCCTCGGCAATAATTTTTTCTTTGATCTCTTTTGCCTCTTTCAGTATTATGTCTTTTTCCCTGCGGGCTTCGGCAATAATTTTTTCATTGTCGGCTTTTAGCCCTTCTACTTCTTTGCGTGCAAGGTCGGCAGAGTTCAATGCGTTGGCAATCGATTCTTCCCTGTCTTTTAATGCGTTTAAAATAGGTTTCCATGCAAATTTCCGGAGTATGAACAAAACGATCCCGAAAATTATTACCATCCAAAATATTGTCCCGGGATTTGGTGTGACTAAGCCCATAATTTTAATTTTTTAAGTTAGGCAACTTCATCCCCGGCAATCCCGGGGATGGTTGCCAATGTTTTTTGCTAAACGAAAATAACAAGTGCGCAAATGATCACAGCAAAGAAGGCAACACCTTCGATCAACGCTGCCGATACGATCATATTTGAGCGGATGTCTCCACTGGCCTCAGGCTGGCGCGCAATGGCTTCCATTGCACTGGCACCGATTTTCCCGATACCCATACCTGCACCAATGGCTGCCAACCCTGCTCCCAAAGCAGCACCCATTTTACCGACGGTTGCCCCGGCGGCCGCTTGTAGCAATACTGTTAAAATTGCTGATAACATAGCATTAAATTTAAATTATTAATGATGATCTGCTGTCGCCATCCCAAAATAGAGCGCCGACAACAACGTAAAAACATAAGCTTGTATAAACGAAACCAGTACATCCAGCAATAAAATAAATGCCGAAAACAACAGAGAAATAGGGCTTGCCGCCAAACCCACACCTGCGCCAAAAAGGCTGGCAAAAATAAAGATCAAGCTCACAAAGACCGTTACTATCATGTGCCCGGCCAGCATATTGGCAAAAAGCCGCACCATCAGCACAAACGGTTTTGTAATTACGCCCGAAAGTTCGACAATGGGCATTAACGGAAGCGGGAATTTTAACCACCAGGGGACATCGGGGTTGTAAATTTCTTTCCAGTAATGTTTGTTGCCGTTAATAGTTGTAATAAAAAATGTAAACAATGCCAGTACCATTGTAACTGCAATGTTCCCGGTAACATTTGCCCCAAAAGGAGGGATTGGGATCAGTCCCATAAAATTGTTGATCAGGATAAAAAAGAACACAGATAAAAGGAAGGGCATGAATTTCTCGTATTTTTTGTCGCCGATAGCAGGTTTTGCTACCTCATCGCGGACAAAAACAATAATTGGCTCCAGTGCATTCTGCAATCCCGATGGGGCTTTCCCTTTGTTCTTCTTTGCTGACGATGCAACCAACAATAAAACCCACAATAAAATAATTGCAGAGACGATAATTCCTGCAACCGTTTTGGTTATGGATATATCTGCGGGCTTTCCTATCTCGTTCCCTTGTTGATCCGTTTCAACGATTTTGCCTTTGTTTTCTTCTGATTTAGAAATACTGAACCCCTTATAGCTGGCATGCCCGTGATGGAATTTTGAGGACATAAAAATATGGAGTTTCTTGCCTTCGTGCAATTCTGGCTTTTTGCTGTAAACAATAACCGGAAGAGGGATACTGATGTGCGTGTCGCCAAAAGAAACAATATGCCAGTCATATGCATCAGAAACGTGTTCGATTACAAATTCCCCTGCATTAAAACCTTCTTTATGCGAGGCCTCGCTTTGGTGCAACGAATTTCCCCCCGCATGTTGTGCAGATAATGGCAAATAAATAAATGCCAATAATATAAGCAGTATAGATAATACTTTGACAGATTTCAACATAGTTCTTCAGTTTGTCAAGTGTCCACAAATTTAAAAGATTTTTATTCCCGCTTGTTAAAATTCAGTTTTTTCACTAAATAATTAACAATGGCTAAAACTAGGCAGCAAATAATATGTTGAACAATATGATTTAAACCCTGGTTGGAAATAATATTCCCGGTTGTTATCAATTTCTTGAAATATATGAAATCTCATAAACTTCCAAAAAAGAAAAAACCATATATAATAAAAACAAAGCTATTACAAATGCAAGTGCATTCTCCGGGTCGTTTGCAATGTATGCCACGGCAAAAATGGAATAAACAATAAGTTTAAAAAAGGTTAACAGCATGTTATTGCGCGTAAATTTGGCCATGTCTGCCCTAGCCAGTTTTAACCGGTATGCATGTACTGCCACGGTTACGGTCAAAAAGAAAGCCAATGTGTATGGAAAAACCGGCAGGTAATATTTAGGTATAAAAAGGGAGAAAGCCATCCATCCAATTAATGCAATGGCTGCTGACAAGATAACTGCTTTGGCAATAAAACGTTTAAAGTCTTTTATCATTTTTCAGTAAATTCCAAATTCCGTGGACTATTGCAACTATTACCGATAATATCATCAGCCCCAAGGTAAAGCCCCTGAACCCGTTTCCCATCCACTGGTCTATTTTGTGGCCCAGGAAAGTCAATATTCCCATAATGGACATCATTTCGACACCCAGGCTGGAATAGCGGATAAAATTATCGATCCTTTTCCTAGGGCTATTTTGTTTCTGCCGGGGTTTCATAGGCAGGTTTTTCCCCTCCCATATTACAGTTCCCTATATATACAGATCCGGGTTCAACGGCAAGTTTCCCCACTGTTATGTCACCGAAAACCTTTGCAGAGGATTTCATGTTAAATATATCAATTGCTTTGGTCTTCCCTTTTATATAGCCGGATACTTCAATATTGCCGCTATGGATTTCGCCTGTAATTTTCCCTTTGGGGCCGATAACCAGCCTTCCTTTTGCCGTAATATTTCCATCAACCGTGCCATCTATCCGTATATCTCCGGTTGTAGAGATATCTCCTTTGATAACTGTTCCTTCACAAATTAAGCTAACTGTCTGATGGGGGTGTCCATTACTGAAAGGTTTTGTACTTTGTTTTGCCATCTTAAGTTTGTTTAGCTTATATTAGAGCGAGCCAAGATTTAATGTTTGAAATTACAAAATTTTGTGACGCATCCAAAGGTAATTTTCTTTTTTGTAAAACAAAGGCAGGTGTGTCAAATTATTTTTGTATGGGAGGGTCATATGCCCACTTCAGGAACATGCTTCCCCAGGTAAAACCTGCCCCAAAAGCGGCGAGCACTATATTATCCCCTTTTTTTAAACGGCCCTCGTAGTCGTATAAACATAGAGGGATTGTTGCAGCGGTCGTATTGCCGTATTTCTGGATGTTGATCATTACTTTATTTTTGTCAAGCCCCATCCTCCGGGCAGTGGCTTCTATGATGCGCATATTTGCCTGGTGCGGTACCAGCCATGCTATATTCTCCGATGTCAAATTGTGTTTCGTCATAATTTCGACTGCAACATCGGCCATGTTTGAAACTGCCGCCTTGAAAACGGCCTGCCCTTCCTGGTAAATGAAATGTTCATTGTTCTTTACTGTCTCGGAAGAAGCGGGGCGCAACGAGCCTCCTGCTTTCACATGCAGGTGGTGCCGCCCAAGCCCGTCCACACGGTTTATATAATCAATTATCCCCACTCCCTCAATTGTGGGTTCGAGTAAAACAGCCGAGCCTGCGTCCCCAAAAAGTGGGCAGGTTGTACGATCTTTGTAATTGGTGATAAAGGACATCATGTCGGCGCCCACGACAACAACTTTTTTATAACGCCCCGATTCAATAAACTGTGCCCCGGTTGAAAGAGCAAAAACAAACCCGGAACATGCGGCATTTAGATCAAAACTCCAGGCATTATGAATACCGGTTTTATGAGCAATGATATTTGCAGTTGCAGGGAATGGCATGTCGGGCGTAATTGTGGCACATATCAAAAGATCTACTTCATCAGGCGAAGTGTTTGTTCTTTTCAGCAGTTCCTTTACTGCCGAAGCGCCCATATCGCTGGTTGCTTTACCATTCTCTTTATAAATGCGCCGTTCTTTTATCCCTATCCTTTGCATTATCCATTCATCGGATGTTTCGACAATGGTACTCAGTTCTTCGTTTGTTAATATGTATTCCGGCAAAAAAGCTCCTAGCCCGGTAATCGCAGCCCTGATTCTTGTTTTAGTCATTGTTGTTTAATTGTTTCAAAAAAAATCAGGTTGAATATAGAAGTATTCAGAGGTTTGGGCAATGAAACAAGTAGGTTGGGCAAAGAGAGGTTAACAAAAAATTAAATTTGTTTAGAAGAATTAATCGATGGGGTCGAAAAATAAAAAAACCAGGGGAATATACCTGGTTTTAAACTGCAATTTCTTTTTCTATAACCTGCTTGCCCCTGTAATATCCACATTCTGGACAAACGGTGTGGTATTTTACTGTTGTCCCACAATTTGAGCAGGTTGCAAGAGTCGGGAGCGAAGCTTTGTAGTGCGTACGCCTTTTATCCCTTCTCGTCTTTGATGTTTTATGCTTCGGATGTGCCATCGTATTTTAATTTTGGTTATTATTTCCTAATTTTTTTAATGCTTCCCAGCGAGGATCGATTTGTTCCTGTTGCCCCTCTCCCTCACTAGGGGGGGTATCCATATAACTTTTCAATTTTTTAAGCATTTCCTTATTGCATTCCCGTTTCCCGTCTTTATTTTTGGGATGTACATGCCGTAAAGGGATGCCTAACATCGTATATTCATAAAATATTTGGGCCAAGTTGAGCTGGTTTTCTCCAGGCAAAAGCCATATTACATTTTCGCCATCTTCGAACTCCTGTTCACCGAATTTTACAAATAATTCTGTTTTTTGCTTTATCTTTTGCCGATAGTTATCCAAGCAACGGTCGCACGTTAATTCTACCCAGCCTTTTATTGTAATTTGAAGCTTCAGGAAAGTGCTCCGTTTTTCCAAGATAACTTTTATATCAACTTCACCGCTGTCAACTAAACTATTTTCAAAGTACCCAAAGAACTTATCGCCAATTTGGAAATCATACTCATGCTCTCCTTCTGCAAGGCCTTTAAAAGCAATATCATATTTTGTTTCCCAACTCACGGCTCAAAAAAGTGTTGCAAAAGTATAAATTTTTTATAAATGCCCGAAAAATCCTGATAATTAATTCATTTTTTTTAATTACAATCACTTATTCAACACAATCCTGAAAATGGAGCCTTTCCCAATTTCCGATGATTTTATAAATATTTTACCGTTATGGTAGTTTTCGATTATCCTTTTTGCCAGCGATAGCCCAAGTCCCCAGCCACGTTTTTTTGTTGAGTACCCAGGATTGAAAACTGTCTTGTGCTGCGATTTGTGTATCCCTTTGCCTGTGTCCGAGATATCAATGTTTATAACATTGTCTTTTTCTTTTAGTTTTATTGTAATCTTGCCATTATTGTCCATTGCGTCGATGGCATTTTTACAGAGGTTTTCGATTACCCACGAAAAAAGGGCTGCATTTAATGGTATCACAATAAAATCACCTTCATTAAACGAGGTTTCATATTTAACCTTGTCCGAAGAACGGGTTTTAATGTAATTTATGGCAGAAATCAATACTTCTATCAGATTTTGTTGTGACAGTTCGGGCTTAGAACCTATTTTAGAAAAACGCTCTGCTATTTTTTCAAGTCGCCGTGTATCCTTTTCAAATTCATTAACAAGGTTTTCATCTATGTCCTGTAGTTTCAATATCTCGATCCATGCCATCAACGAAGAAATGGGTGTCCCCAATTGGTGGGCTGTTTCTTTCGACATGCCTACCCATACTTGGTTTTGCTCTGCCTTTTGTGAGGTGCTGAAAGCAAAGTAGGCCACCAGGATAAAAATAACTATAACTATAAGCTGTACAAACGGATAGTACCGAAGGTTCCTTAATATATTTGATTCACGGAAATAAAGGTACTGAGTGGTTTCTTCCGAAAGTTTTATAGGGATTGGGGCAGAATAGTCTTTCATTTTTTTCAGTTCCCGGGAAAGGATCTGGTCCCTTTTGTCATGCTTATAACTGATATTGGCATCAAGGTTAAAAGAGCTATCCTGGTTTAATACAATTATAGGGATTGTGGTGTTTTGTTCCACAATTGTTGTTATAAGGGTTAAATATAAAGTGTTCAGCCCCTGAAAATTTGTTGAGCTGCCTGTTATGTTCCCGCTATCTGCAAACCTTTTTATTGCTTCGGCCCAGAGTTCAACTTTATTGCGTTCTTCCCTTGCCATTTTTTCGGTCAGCCAGTTGGTATAGAGCAGCGAAGCTATCCCAATTATAACTGCCACAACCAGCAGTACGATTTTGCCACGTTTTCTTTTAAGGTAAATATCCAATGTAAATTTTTTTGTGCCTTGAATTTTACAATTTTAAAAATCCCTACAAAAGGAAACGGATGAAACATGTAAATATTTTATCAATATATTTTTTTACAGATCCATCTGGCTGCCGGGATATTGGGATGTTGGGGAAGTCTTCCTCAATTGTTTTGCCAGTGCCTCCAGTGCCGATTTTTTTATCCCACTGGCATCAATCCCACACTCTTTGTACAGATCTCCGGGTGTACCATGCTCTATGAACCTGTCTGGCACGCCCAGTATTTTTATTTTGTTAGAGAAGCCATTTTCTGCCATAAATTCCAGCACTGCGCTCCCAAAACCGCCTTTTACCGTCCCGTCTTCTATGGTTATTACTGTTTCGAATTTTTGGAGGACGGATGCCAAAAGGTTTTCGTCCAAAGGTTTTACGAACCGCATATCGTAATGGGCAGCCGATATGCCTTCTGCGGAAAGGCTTTCTATTGCCTGTTGTGCAAATATCCCTGTTTTCCCTATTGTGAGGACGGCAATGTCATCACCTTCGGCAAGTATCCGCCCTTTCCCTATTTCAATCTTTTCGAATGGTTTTTCCCAGTCGGGTTTTATCCCGCAGCCCCTTGGGTAACGTATGGAGAAAGGTTGCCCAATTTCATTGAGCTGGGCGGTGTACATTAGGTTGCGCAGGTCTATTTCGTCCATTGGGGCAGACACTATAATGTTTGGGATTGAACGCATGTATGCAATGTCGAAAACCCCGTGGTGGGTAGGTCCGTCTTCGCCAACAATGCCCCCCCTGTCGAGGCAAAACACTACGTGCAGGTTTTGCAATGCCACGTCATGGATTATCTGGTCGTATGCCCTCTGCATGAACGTTGAATAAATATTGCAAAAAGGGATCAAGCCTTGCGTTGCCAGCCCGGCAGAGAAGGTGACCGCATGTTGCTCGGCAATGCCCACGTCAAAAGCACGGCCGGGCATTTTTTCCATCATCAGGTTCATAGAGCACCCGGTTGGCATTGCCGGGGTGATGCCGACAATTTTTTTGTTTTTTTCTGCAAGTTCTACCAGCGTTTCGCCAAAAACATTCTGGAATTTGGGCGCTTTGCCTTTTTTGTCGCCGCCAGAGAATATTTCCCCTGTTACCTTGTCGAAAATGCCGGGGGCGTGGAATTGTGTCTGGTTTATTTCCGCCTGTTTGAAACCTTTCCCTTTTTTTGTTATTACGTGCAATAATTTCGGACCTGGTATGTTTTTCAAGTCCCTCAGCACTTTTGTGAGATAAACAACGTCATGCCCGTCAACCGGACCAAAATACCTGAAGTCGAAGGCCTCGAAAAGGTTGTTCTCTTTTAACAGCAAATTTTTGAGGGCGTGCTGGTTTTTTTGCAACAGCCGCCGGGTTTTATGCCCGAAACCGTCCAGTTTGCCCAAAGTTTCCCATATTTTTTTCTTAAAGCGGTTGTATGATGTTGACTTTGAAATATTTAAAAGATACTGGCTAAACCCGCCCACGATAGGGTCTATTGCCATGTTGTTGTCGTTCAGTATCACTAAGATGTCCGAATTGTTTGCCCCTGCGTTGTTTAAGGCTTCAAAAGCCATCCCCCCGGTCATTGCCCCGTCTCCGATTACCGCAACAATTTTCCTGTCTTTTTCATTTTTCAGTTTAGAGGCGACTGCCATTCCCAGTGCGGCAGAGATTGATGTTGACGAGTGCCCGACCCCGAAAGGATCGTATTCGCTTTCCGATATTTTAGGGAAACCGCTAATGCCTTTGTACCTCCTGTTGGTTATGAAAGAGTCGCGCCTTCCGGTAAGTATCTTGTGACCATAAGCTTGGTGCCCAACGTCCCAAATAAGGAAATCGCGCGGGGTGTTGTAAACATAGTGCAAAGCAACAGTCAATTCCACAACGCCAAGGCTGGCTCCCAAATGCCCAGGGTGGGTGGAAAGCACATCGATAATGAACTCCCTTAATTCTTTGCAGACTTCGGCAAGTTCCTTTGTCCCAATTTTTTTGAGATCTTCCGGACAGTCAATCTTGTCAAGTATTCTCGCCTTTTGTTCTTCCATTTTTTATGAGAAAATGTGGTCAAAGATATAATAACCTGAGTTCGATTAAAAATATTAACCTCAGAAAAACAGGGATGCACAACAACCTGCCCAATATTTTGTCAGATTCTCAGGTTATTAGGTTCCTGTGTACGTGCTTCGCGTCTTCCCGTGCAATAGTTATTTCGCAAAGTTACCCAAAGATGCCCTTATTCCATACAAAGAGATTTGTTTTACAACAGTTATTAATTTGTTTTGCGCAACCTTTTTGTCGGATAACCAATATTAGGGTATCGGAAAAACATTATTTTTATCGGAAAATAAAAAGGCAAGATTATGAGAACAGGAAAAAGGATATTGATTTTTGGGAGCATTATTGTTTTTCTTTCATCGTGTGTTTCCATGAAAAAATTCAATGAAACAAAAGATAGCCTTACCAGCGAAAACGGGCAGTTGAAAAAGGCAAAGATGGAACTTGAGGCTTCAAATACGGAGTTGGAAAGCAAGATCCGGCAACTTGAGGGCCAGAACAAAAATTTGAGTGGGCAACTTGAAGATGCTCTGTACAACTTGAATGTCCAGAACCAGAGCAACAATTCACTTAAAAAAGATGTTGCCGATCTTCAAACGCAGTTGGAATCGTTAAAGACCGGGACTTCTGCCGAGATAGAAAAACTCCTGTCCGATTTGAAACAAACCCAGGGCGACTTAAATGCCCGCGAAGACAAATTGCGCGAAGCGGAACGCGAACTTGAAGAGCGGAACACAAAACTTATTGAGCTGCAAAATGTTTTGGCACAGAAAGATCAGGCTGTTAAAGATTTGAAAAACAAAGTAATGGACGCATTGGTGGGCTTCAACAACAACGGCTTGACCGTGCATGAAAAAAACGGGAAAGTGTATGTTTCGCTCGATGAAAAATTGCTGTTCAAAACCGGGCAGTGGGACGTGGATCCCAAAGGGCAGCAGGCACTTAAGAAATTGGGCAACGTGCTGGCACAAAACCCCGACATAAACATTATGGTGGAAGGCCATACCGACGATGTGCCGATGCACGGTTCGGGGAGCGTAAAAGACAACTGGGACTTGAGCGTGATGAGGGCTACCGCAGTGACAAAAATCCTTGCCCAAAACAAGCAAATAGACCCCAAACGCATTATTGCTGCCGGGCGTAGCGAATACCTGCCGCTTTCTCCCGACCAAACTGCCGAAGGGCGCAAAATGAACAGGAGGACCGAAATTATCCTGACCCCTAACTTGGACGAATTGCTGGAAATTATAGAAGTGAACTGATTCTTAATTCACAAACGAATTTATATGGCAAAGGTGCAATTGCCGGACTCAGGTTTATGAAATCGACAAGCCCGACATATCCAAAAACAATGTTTGTGTTTCCTTTTTGTAAAAATTAAGATCATGCTCAAAACAGGCTGAGTTGCTGGCTTTGCGCACCCTGCTTTTTATGCGGCTTGTTTTTTATTTGTTGGAGCAGTTCCTGTTGTATCGAATCCAAAAACGGGCTTTTATGTAGGTTTAACTTCCTTCCCCTTACAGCCCTCGTTTTTGCGTATGTGAGGTACAACAGTTTTTTTGCCCTTGTCATCCCTACGTAAAGCAGGCGTTTTTCTTCGTTTTCGTCAACTTCCTGCTTATATAAATTGTAAGGCAGCAAGCCTTTTTCGCAACCGGGGATGAAAACGCATTCAAACTCCAATCCTTTCGAGGCGTGGAGCGTCATTAGCGAAACGGCTTCCATTTTTTTGTCAAGGTCATCGGCTCCAAACCCTAATTTAAGGATTTGCAAAAATCCCGCAATTGACTTTTCCCCTTCCGCCAAACCGACAAAACGTTCCCATTCGTCAGGTTTGATTTCATCTGTTTTGAAATAATTTTCTTTTATATAGTTAAGGAATGGTACTGTCCCTGGCTTTTTCATTTCAGTTTGTGCAAGTTCATATTGTAGCTTGCTAATTGTTTTTTTCCTGAGCTTGAAAATTTGGCTTGCCTGCTCGAAAGAACCGCTCAAAAAAGCCCCGAGCATATCTGTGAAAACCTGAAAATTTTCTTGTTGGAAAAACGGTACAGTCCCAATTTTCTGAAACGGCACGTTGTGGTCGTTCAGTGCTTTGGCAATGGTTTCAAACTGGTTTCTGGTGCGGCATAAAATTGCCAAGTCGGACAAGCTGCCGATGCTTTCGTTTTTGTCGCCCTGCGCCACCGAGCTGTCTATCGAAAAGAAGCTGACCCCGCCCACCAAACTAACAATTTGCCGTGCGATGAACTCGGCTTCGGCAGCCCCGCTCGGTTGCTCGGAAATGGATATTTGCACCCCTTCGCTCAAGCCTTCAAGGAATCCCTGCTGTTGCCCGATTACATTTGACGATGCAGTAAGGATAGTCTGTGGGCAACGGTACGACTTGGTGAGCCGGAAGGTTTTTGCATCAGGGTAATCCTCTGTGAATTTTGAAATATATGCCGGGTTTGCTCCTCGGAATCCGTAAATTGATTGGTTGGCATCACCCACCACACATAAATTTGAACTTGGAGAATGTGCCAATAAACGGAGCAGTTTGTACTGTGTTTCGTTTGTGTCCTGATATTCGTCAACAAAAACGAAACGGTATTTTTCCCTTGTTTCTTCGGCAATTCCCGTTTGTTCAGAGAGAAGCCGTACTGGTTTTTCTATCAAATCATCAAGATCGAAAGCATTCATTTTTTCCAGTTCGTTTTCGTATTGTATGAAAAAGGGCGTTTCCTGTATGCTCCCTTTTTTCACTGATGTAATTTCTTCCGAGAGTTTTTTCGCTTCGCTTGCTTTTTCGTTAGAAATAGATTTTATGATTTCTTTTTTCAGGTTTTCGTCAACGAGGATGAAATTTTCGTCCCTCTTAAATTCCTTATGGTATTTTTTCAAGACAGAAAGCCCGAAAGCGTGAAATGTTGACACTGTGATCTCGCCTGCCTGATTTTTGTTTGCCAGTATCTTTCCAATCCGTTCTTTTAATTCCCCTGCCGCTTTGTTTGTGAAAGTAATCGCAAGTATTTCGTTGGCTTGGGCGTGGTGGTTGCCAATCAACCATGCAATTTTGCTTGTAATGGTTTTGGTCTTACCGGTTCCCGGACCTGCAATGATTAGCGATGGACCTTTAACATGTTTAACGGCAGCCAATTGTTCAGGATTTAAACCATCGAAAGTTGGATCGTCGGTGGCTTTGGTTTCGTATGTCCCTGCTTTTTCTGCAACTAAATTTTCTATGTCGGTTTTTTGGCGGATAAGTTCCTGCGTGCCTTTTAAATCGAAATCAATTAAAGCCCGCTTAGGTGGAGGGGCAGGTTGCGAAAATTGGAAAAGGGAGTTGCCCGCTTCAAAATTTTTCGCTTCGCCCGGCTTAAAAACGTTTATAATTCCGTATTCGCCATCGTAGCCTTCCTTGATGATGATTTCCCTGTTGCGCATCCGGCGTATTGCTTCGGCAAGTGTTTTAGATGATTTTTTCTCGATTTCTTCAATCGGTGTGTCCAACAGTATACCAAGTTCGTTGCCCAGTTTTTGGATGATTTGAGAGTATTCCCCGGCAATTTTTTTTGATTTTACGCCTACCCCGTTTATTTCGGAAAGTATTTCCGGCAATGGGATAATCGACCTGAAAGGCAGTTTGTTGGGGCGTTCGGAGATGTCTTCCCTGTCGGAAAGTTGAATGATACGGTTCATCACCCCAATTGTGATGGGCTTTTTGCACGAAGGGCAAATCCCGTTGTATTTTAAGGTTTCCACCGGGTTCCAGCAAACATCGCATTTCCTGTGCCCATCGTAGTGGTATTTCCCTTCTTGCGGGAACATGTCTATTGTTCCGAGGTATTTTTCGGGATCGCCTGTTTTTAATGCTTTGGTGAGCGAGAAGTAGTCAAGCCCGGTGTCGAAAATATTTGCATTGCGCCCAAGCCTGTCCGGAGAATGGGCATCGGAATTTGATACGAGCGTTACATTGTCGAGGAACGAACACAGCCAGTTCATGGGCGGGTCGGTAGAAAGCCCTGTCTCGATGGTGTGGATGTGCGGCGATAGATCGGCAAAACATTCCTCCAGCGAATCGAAGCCCGATTTCGATCCCAGCATCGAAAACCAGGGAGTCCAAATGTGAGCCGGGATAAAATAATTGTCGTTGCCGCATTCCAGCACTATTTCGAGCAAGTCGCGCGAATCAAGACCAAGAATGGGACGGCCGTCAGATGTGAGATTCCCCCCAAGGTTTATGAGTTTTTGGTTTATTTTTTCTGCCTCGCCGAAACCCGGCACCAAAACCACGTTGTGGACTTTCCGTACTTTCCCGCCCCGTTTGTAGATATTGCTGATTTCGGCAGTGAGCAAAAAACGTGTCCCGTTATCGGCCAACTGCGATTCAAGCTTGTATCCTTTCTTCAGTTTAAAAAGCCCGTTGCCGTCTGGTTCTGTTTTCTCTTTCAGTTCGGCCAACCACCCCGGATGGGTGAAATCGCCAGTGCCTACTACTTTTATGCCTTTTATCCCCGCATAATAATCAAGGTGTTCTGGGGTGAGCATTTTGCTTGTCGCCCTCGAAAAATGGGAGTGTATGTGTAAATCGGCTATGTATTTCATAATGGATTAATTGTTGTAAAATAACAAGATTTTGAGAGATTGATCTAAGCATATTCCCGTTTATTTTAACTGGCAAAGGCGAAAAAACAACTTTTAGTTTTTTTGTAAAAAAGGAAGCTAAGTAATTGTAACGAAATAAATTGACTGTTTTGTGGATATTTTTTCTATCTTTACAAGATGGGAAATGACGAAAAGTTACTTGAGAAAATAAATGTTCTTTTGCCGTTGTTTAACGAGCAACAGAAACGGGTGTATTTAGCCGCAGAATCAATATATCTTGGCCGTGGGGGGAAGGCCAAACTTGAAAGGCTGACAGGGGTTTCCCACAATACCATAAACAAGGGGATAGCAGAAATCATGTCAGGCAGGCCAATTTTGGCAAATAAGCAACAACGGAAAGAAGGCGGTGGCCGAAAGAAGAAAATAACAGAAGATGTTTGGTGTGAAATAAAACGATTTATAGGGCCACACACCAGAGGCGAGCCCCAATCCCCCCTCCAATGGGTAAGCAAAAGCCTGAGGGACATTGAAGCAGAATTGAAAAAGAAAGGCAAACATGCCAGCCACAGGATAATCGGCGATTCTTTAAAAGAAAGGGGCTTCAGTTTGCAGGCAAACAGGAAAACGTTTGAAGGCAAGGGGCATCAGGACAGGGATGCTCAATTTGAATTTATAAACCGCAGGGTTGAATGCTACCTTTCGGGACAGCAACCTGTAATATCAGTTGATGCAAAGAAAAAGGAATTGATCGGCAACTATAAAAACAATGGGGCAGAGTGGAACCCTAAAGGAATGCCAAGTGAAGTAAAGGCATATGATTTTTTAACAGGTGCAGAAGGTATTGCAATCCCTTATGGGGTTTATGATCTGAAAGAAAACAAAGGTTGGGTTAATATTGGCATAACTAAAGATACGGCAGAATTTGCTGTCCAGGGCATTCGTAATTGGTGGTACAAAATGGGGATTTATTACTACAACAAGGCCAATTCCCTGCTTATTACAGCTGACGGGGGAGGCAGTAACAGTTCGAAAGGTAAATTATGGAAATATGAATTACAAAAATTTGCAAATGAAACAGGGATGATGATTGAAGTGGTACATTTTCCTCCGGGAACAAGCAGGTGGAACAAAATAGAACACCGATTGTTTTCATATATATCTAAAAATTGGAGAGGGAGGCCATTAATAAGCTACGAAGTTGTGGTTAACCTAATTGGTTCTGCCCAGACCTCTAAAGGGCTAACAGTTGATTGCGAAATAGATAAAAGAGCATATGAAACAGGGATCAATATTGCATCAAACAAAATGTATGAAATAAATCTAACGCCAAGTTCATTTCATGGCGAGTGGAATTATTGTATCCATCCACAGTAATAGTCAGCTTATTTCATAACAGGCTTTTAGTGTAAACGTTGATTCAATAAAAAGAAACAACATTTCTTTATGCTCTTTCTTAAAATCTTTTATGCCCCCGTTAACCAATAAATGAAGGACGCGAAATAATATTTTGTAATAGGCAGCAGTTTTATTGTCGGGAACCAATTTGAAATCTATTTTGTGGTTTGGTTCAAGACTACAGAGCATGAGGTTAATGTTTTCTCTGTCTTTTTCGGAAAAACCAAGTTTTGAGATGTTGATATTGTTTAAATTACTTCGCTTAAAAAGCAAAAAAGAATATAAACTCCATTTCCTTGTGAACCTTGTTGTAACTTTCCGATAGTTGGCAACCCATTTACAAGGTTTATTAATTCCATGTAATCAGTTGGTTTGTTACTCAATACTTGTTTAGGAACAGGTATTTTATTGATACTTAGAAATTGACCATTATAAAACTTATTTGAACAGGCTTCCAACCCGAACACACTACCAGTTGAAAAAATATTCAAGTTCTCATTTAAATGGCGTAACACCATTATACTAAATGCCCATGATGCAGAATCTGTAAACCGTGGGATAATTGCAGCATATTCTTTAGCAACAAATTTTTTGCTTTTATCCTTTGACCGTTTATAAATTCGGTCATATCCTTTTTCATTATTGCTAGTGAAACAATAAAAATCAGTTGGTCTTTCAACTTCACATTCAAAGCCTTTTTTTCCAAATTCTTCTTTTAATCGTTCGTTTGAATGTCCTTTTTTATCAAATGATAAAATGAGTATTTTCTTCTTTTTCATATTCCAAACCTTTCTTTAATTATCTTATCTACTTCATTATTTTTCCTTATTTCTTCCATAAGCTTAGCTGCGTATGTTTTTCCCTCCATTACCTGTTTTTTCAAACCTTGAAAAACATCAAACATGTTAGTTTCTTTTCCAATATTGTAGTATTTGTTTACTTGACTACGTGGATCTTTTAATAAATCAATTAAGAAATTTTCTTCAATACCTAATTTATAAGCAGTAGCTTCCGGGCTAAGTTCAAATTCTCCAGCACTAATTAAAATTGTTTTTTGTTTGTCTGTTAATTCCATGCTATTTCCCTTCTTCTACAGTTACAAAAAATGCTACTTCATCCAGTCCAATTAGATTTAATTGGCAGGATGTATCTCTATAATGTTGCGTTCTGGCTTCATTAGCTCTTTTTGCTCTCATTGGCAAAGATTCTCCAGTGTATTCTAATTCTGTTACACTTATTTCATTTGAAAGATTAAAATTTGTTGTACTCATAACTTTTTTATTTTAAAGGTTATTATTTGTTGTTTATAATGAAAGGACAAAACGGAATTAGGCATTTTTTCGGCTTTTGTATGTACAATATTTCAATAGACTTTTTTTGTAAAAATTCTCTAAACGTGTTTTGCATTGCAATATCCATTCTTGTATTTTTCTTTTGATTATTTACATTTTGAAAAATTTTTCATCGTTTGTTTTCTTTGTTATTTATATTGCTGATAGTCAACACTCTGTCATATTTCCAGAAATAATTTAAATCTGCAATGCATATACGATGTTTAGCGCGGCGTGTACTCCAACGTTGTGTAAAATCTTATAATTTTACTTGTGAAAATAAATTACTGCTGATTATCAGGTGTTTAACATATTTTTCAATGTCAAAACTTCCTGTTTTTATGTCATTTCAGGCAATTATTGTATGTTTTTAGCTCATTATTTGCATTTTTCCGTTTATGCAAAAAAATTTATGTGCGACCATGAAGGACTACACATCACCAAACGGAAGATTTTCCGTTTGGCAATTACATCCTTCGTTTTTTATGAAATTTCCTAACAAATGAAAAATTAGGATAATTAACGGCACAAACACAACTGTTATTAATGCCGTTAATAACGGTCAACTTATCATCGACATAAACACAAGGTTGCGTTTGTTTATTTACAAAAACTATTTTCCCGGCATCCGATATGCCTTCTTTAACCTTTTCCCCAGGGATTTCGCTCTTAAGGTCCAATTAATTTTTCCCTATAAGAATCAGAGAATGCCGCCCTTGCCCGTTTCATCGGCTTCGAAGCCTTGGTCGATTGTTCTTTTTCCAACATTGCCAGGGCTATTTTCGCGATAATGTTAAAATTGGCGGCACTGTTGCCGTTTTTTTTCAACCCGTTGTCTTCCTTGAATACGATGTCCAAGTTCCAGTGCAGGTTGTTTTCTATTGCCCAATGGGAGCGTATGTCTTTATTGAACTTTTCTGCTCCCTGTGCAGATGAGCTTATATAATACCTTTCGTAATTTTGGGCCTTCCCACTTTGTTTAAAACACCTTTCCGATTTTATGCGCACAACGGTTTGGAGCCCTGTCCACTCCTCTTTGCCGTCCAAAAACCGTAAATCCGTTATCGTTTCGCAAACCCGCGTTTCGATCCTGCCGTGCCCACAATCAACGTGGGCATTGCTGTCGTTGGGGCGGGCAATGCGGAAAAGCTTTTTCACTTGTCCCATAAGCCCTGGTTGGTTTTCTTTTACCATCAATATGTAATCAGCGCCCTTGGACGCTATTTTTTCTGCAATCTCTTTCTGGCAGCCCATGGCATCCGAAGTCACGGTGCAACCTTTTATTGACAAGAGTCCCAGCAATTTGGGGATTGCGGTTATTTCGTTCGACTTTTCGTCCGTGGCGACCTGCCCTAGCGAAAGCCCGTTCTGGGTGGCATACGCAGAGACTATGTGCAGGGCTTTGTGCACGCCTCCTTTGCCAGAACCCCTTATCGTCTTCCCGTCGATGGGGACGGTTTCCCCTTCGGCAAGTTCGGAAACGCTGTTTGCCCACGATGCGAAGCATTCGTTGAACGCCCCGTTGTCGAGCCTTGCAAAAAGTTTCCCCAACACATCGTGGGACGGAGTGCCGTTTTCATAAGGGAAAAATTTTCGCAACCAAGGAAGTTTCTCCCCCCAAAATGTCTCTATGCCCAACCATGAACTCATCCCACTCAATACTGCCGAAATACACAAAAAAAGTATTTCGTCCAATGGGTAATAAAAATAACCTTTTGTTGTCCTGCGTGGGTCTTCCAAAACTTTAAACGATTCTGTAAATAGATTGTTTGTAGCCTCTACGGCTACGGGGCCCGTGTCTTTCATTTTTTTTTGAAGACACCTTTTGCCTTTCTGGCTACTAATTTACTAAATCTTTGTACAAATACCGTTTTTTAAGAGCGAAATCCCTGACCTTTTCCCCGTCAATGCCAAGTTTTTTAACCAAAATATCTAACCTGTTACGTCCGGCAGTTATCAATTCGTAATTCTCGAATCCGTTTTTTACCAGTTCAACAAATTCTTTTCCCCATTCTGTTAAATCAGCTTTTTCAAACACCGAGCTTTTATTTTTTCGATAGGTATGTTTGTCGAACCAGAATTTATGAATCCAAATTTTATGTTCGTTAATGCTTTTTGTTGTCAAAAACAAACAATCGTCGATGTCGGTTATTATTTTACGACCTGCCAACTCTATTTCTAAACTTTTTAAATACATAGCATTTTCTTACAACAAAACCCCTTCATGCAACTATTTACCCCATGCATTTTCTGCATCAAAAGAGATTAACCCAGCTTCCAAATCATTAAATAAGTCCTTTAAATTCTGTTGTAAATGATTTATAGTTAATAAATGTTCTAAAACTTCTTCGTCATTTTTGGGAGTTTGACCAGTTGCAGCATAAATCATCCATGCTTTAGTTTCTTCAAGTTCTTCTAAAGAAGATTTTACTGTTTCAGAAAGTAGTAAATCTGATTTTAAAATTCCCATTGGTTTTATATTTGAGGGTTTTCAAATGTTTCAAAGAAAGCTTTTAGTTCTATTAAATGCCTTGCATCATGTATGCAAGGTTCATACATATCACTTGCTTTAGAACTAAGGGTAATTATGTCGTTTATTGCATAATCTAAACTTATCAGTTCTGTTTTAACACCATCGTTTTCATTGTCCTGCAATTTCTTTATTGCATCCAACATTTCAGGAGTTAATACAACTCCATGTACTTCAATAAAATTTTGTTTTTCTTCTTTCATGTTTTTCATTTTAAAAGGTATTCGTTAAAATCTTTGTTATTTGGATATATTATTTTAGCATAATCGGTTACGTTGCTACATGCGGTTTCAATTTTGTTTTTAGCTTCATTCCCGGCACTATCATTATCAAGAAATAAATTGATTTTATTGTAGCTTTTTATTTTGTCTAAAGTATTTTCAAGGTTTGACAATGAGTTCAGTGCGATAATATTGCATTTAGGTTTTGTTGTATTAAAGCGTTCTAATGCAGAAAGAAAATCCATAAAACCCTCAAAAATATTTACTGTAGTTTTGTTTATTCCTGTTATGGTTGTTATTGCTTTTGGGGAACAGCTACCTTTGAAGTATTTGTTTCTTAATTCATAACCGTTTTTATCGTTTTTAAATGCTAGGGCAAAAAAACTTTTATTGTCAATAGAATAATAAGCTTCCTGAATATACCTGTTTGCTTTTTGTTGAGTTATTTTTCTCTCATTTAGGTATTGTAACAAAGCCCGGTTTTGTAATGGCTGTATGTGGTTTATTGTTATTCCCGGTTGCTTAATACTATGCTGTTCAGAAAAAGAAAAAGATTGTTTGCTTAGTTCCGGCTTCTGTAGCAATAGTAAAGCTCCTGAAATTCCGGTATTATTTAACGTCATTACTAAATCAAGAATGTTTCCAACTTTGCCTAATCCGTAATCATACCATATATTGTAATTTCTGTCAACCTTAAATGACGGTTTTTTCTCGTTTCTTAATGGGGAACAGTACCAAATTGCACCGTTTTTTACTTTTTCGGGTTTAATTCCTTGACTTGCTAAATAGCCAACTATCGGTATTTTTTTTGCTTCTGAACAATTCATTTTTTCTTTTTTGAATAGCAATTATTATGAACAAAAGTGCATTGTCGCACAGCTCTTGTATGGTTTTTCCCACATAAAGCAGAGATATATCTTTTTTCGTGTAAACATTGTAAACCATGTAAACACAAACTCTGTAAGTTGTAGTATATCAGGTTTTTAATCCCATTTTTCCCATGTAAACCAGTTTTAGTGCTTTTTTGCATCTAATATTCTAAATGTCTGCATCTTAGGTGTTTTTGCGGTGGTTTACAAGGTTTACATGGCTCAAATCATTGTAAATCTTTAATGTAAACCATGTAAACCAAATTTAAACCAAACAGTAATTGGTAATCAGCATATTGGGCTATAATGTTTACAATGTTTACAGCGTTTACACATTTAACTCAATATCATTTATTGTATAAACATTTTCTGTTGTTTCAATGTGAAATTGGTAACAAGAACCAAAGTATTTATCTGTATATGAATCACCTCTTTTCTTTTGGTGACTTTGTATAAATGGCTCATACGAATTTGAGGTTAAAAGCATCTTTAAACTGTTTTGATCTAAAAATCGTTGTCCGTTGTTTTTGCAGTACTTAACATACTCCGGGAATACATGACTTAGCTTTATTTGAAGTATTGTTTCATTATCAGTTGATTTTAGGTTATAGTGGCTTGACTTTTTATTGTTTCCAAATTGGTCTCTGTTGAATGCAATTAGGTTGTTGTTTTTAATTCCATTGGCAAAAGCTGTCCAAAAAATAGAAAGTTCATCGGTTTGCTTAAGTAACTGATTTTGATTTTCAGCATTGCTAACAATTGCCCTTGTTATTTCATAAAAAGCAAAAGGAAATTGCAACTTGTTAATCAATAACTTTGCAGGGGTCAACAATAATGCAATGTGTTTCATTGTGCGTTCTGCAAAATCTTTAGGCATTACTTCTCGTAATTCTTTCATGTTTTCGCTAAACGTTATCTTGAAATTCTCTTTGAAATAATTACGATGTTTTAGTATATCTGTTAGGACTAATCCAAAGCCATTATCTTGTTCGTCATTAAGCTTTTTAAATGCTTTTTGTTGTTTGTCGCAGAATTTATTACTATCAAAATTCAATAAAACCATACGAGACAAAACAGCGGTTTTCTGTGTTGGTAGTTCGTTTCCATCTAATATCATTGCTGATGTTACCATTGAAACATTTGTCCGGTTATCGTTACTTTTTATTCCTGTAGCACGTCCAGAACCATCATAGGCAGTTAGGAATAAGTCTTGATTTGATTCGTCTGTTTCTTTTGTGTATTCTTTTTAATAGAAAATTGTATTATTTCTGCTTGAAATTGTCCGAGATAACGCTACTTGTGTGGCATTGTTTAATGGTATCCCTTTGAAATCTTTTCCAAAAACACGTAAAAGAAATTCTACAAGTGATGTTTTCCCGGTTCCATAAGCCCCGAATAGAAAAAGAAAAGGAAAGAATCCTAATTGTTCAAACACTATGTCCCAAAAAACAGAAAGAATAAGGAAAAGCAATGCAATACCACCATTAGTTTTAAAAGCTTGATAGTACAATTTTGAATATTCTGAAAAACTTAGATTACCCGGAATATATACGTATTTTCTAACTCCATCATAATCGGAATTGTTGATATTGGCAGTTCCATAAGCTGGTAAATAATACTTTTTATTATCATTTTCATGATTTATTATTCCCACATCATTAACGGTTAATATGCCTTTGTTTGAAGTAAATACAGCATTGGCAAATGCATAAATATTATGTTCTTTGTTCCAACCTAAAGTATTGATTATTGCAGCTTGAATTTCACTATCCATCCATTTTGCAAAAATCCGCTTAAGCTGATATGTATTCCCATAAAAAGTACATTGTTTACTTTTTAATATTGTTTCAAAACTTTCAAGTTTCATTTCACTACTTTGTACTTCAATGATTGAAATTTCTCCTGTATTTCTCTGTATCTTGATAATACGTTTAGAATTGTTTGTTCCGTTAACTAAATGGAAAAGGCTTTCTCCTACAAAATTGGAGAGTTCAACTTTCATTTTTGTTTTGTTGCGCCCCTGAATCTCATATGAATGATATTTACCTTTTTCGATATAAAAGCCATAAGTTTCAAAATCTTCTTCCGGGTTTTCGGAATCGGAAATTGCAGTTAAATAATTATCTATTATTTGTTTCTTCATTGATTGCTTTTTTAATTGCGTCTTTCAAAAAGCTTGAGATTGTTAATTTGTTTTTAGAGCAAAACTCTTTTATTTCTTTTTTTTCATCAGCATTGAGTTTTACATTAACGTAGTAATGAACCTTTTCCTTAAGTGGTTTTGCTTCGTTATTTTTCTTGACTTTCAAATAATTCTCAATATCTTTTTTAAAGCCGGGAAAATCACTCATTATAATTTTCATGTGCTTAAGATGATGCTTTGCACTCTCCAATTCAATTTGTGGAATACAAGTTTTACCTTGAATTATAGCAGATGCAGAATCTATTGCTTTTTTTGCAGAATCATAAAGCATGTTTAATAGTTTAGGAGATCTTTCATTACACAAAGCAATGTTTCCCTTTTTATTATGTGTAATTAGCATAATCTATTCTTTTGATGGCATATTTTTGATTGCTTCAATAATTTCAGAACGGAAAAAGAAAGCTTTTTTACCATTTCCATGTATTGGTATTAGTCCCGAATCAATGTATTTTTTCAGTGTTGGAAAGCTTACATTTAATAGTTTTCGCACTTGGCTTCTTGTAAGCCTGTCACTTTCAAAATTTATATTTGAGTTTACTTTTACTGGATTTGTTTCGATTATCTTTTGGATAGCTTCCGCAATTTCTTCAGCTGTCCCGGAAATCATTATTACAGGTTTTTCCATTAATGTTATTTTTTTAGGTTAGGAACTAGTTGTTCGAAAGCTTGTCTGATTATTCGGCTTTGTGGTATTCCGTTTTTTATGCAAAAGTCTTTTATTGCAGTTGCTTCGCTTTTGGTAAATCGTGCGGCAATAATTTCATTTCTTGGCTCAAACTTTAGTTTGTTTATTTGTCTTTCTTTTTTCATAAACTGTTATTATTAAAAATGTTTGTACAAAATTCATAAGGAAATATTTCTTTATAAAGGACAAATCGTGTTTTGTAACTTGTTGATATATTAGTTATTACAAATGTGTAAATCTGCAAAACGAACTAATGTGCTGAATATCAATACAATTCATTGGGCAAAATAAGGGGTATTGTGGCATATATTTTTATCATTCTCATTTCCAAATACATACAATCAATATTTGTCATTTTTTGTAAAAAATATTTATCAGACTGGCATATTCAATTTTAAAATCACTAAAAATGTTTAAGGTTATAAGTGTTCTTTAAAGCGAATCTGACTATATCAGACAATTTTACTTTTTGGGTTTTGCAAAACTCTTTTAGTTCCTGCTGTTCTGTTGGTGTAATTGGCACGAGTAATCTTTTTGTTTTGTTTTCTCTTTTTGGTATCTGAAAATTTCTCATTATTGATATTATTTAAATTATTTAATGCAAATGTATATTATGTATGATATAACAATAAATATAAATTTATTAATATCAATAATAATCGCATTCTTGATAATTTTTGAAATAATGAGACAAATAATGATATTTTTGAAACATGGCAGAATGGACAAAAATCAAGGAATACCGAAAAGGGAAAGGTTTTAGCCAAAAGTATATGGCTGAAAAATTAAATGTTTCTATTTCCAGTTATCAAAAAATAGAACAGGGGATAATGGTTTTAAGCGTTGAAAGGTTTCTTGATATATGCCGAATATTAGAGATAAATTCGTATAATGATTTATTACCTTCAGTTAGTGCCGATATTGTTGAACGAGTGGAAAAGGTGTTGAACGAAAACACTTTTGCATTTAATGACATAAACAACCAAACCACGGGAGCATTAAGGTTAATACGAGAACTGACAGAAAAAGTTGAAAATGGCACTATCGACAAAAAAGAAACACTGGAACTGCTTGATTATATCGAAACCTTTATTTCGTTGATTAAAAGATTGGCACACAAAGAATCGTACGGTGTTGCTACTATAAACGATTTAAAAGAAAAGATTGATTAAATACCATTATTCTTAAAAAATAAATACGGGACATGTCCCCAAAACAGGGGATGTTGTTTTTACTTTGGTTAGCAAAAGAAGTAATTGTGTACGCATTGCGTACACAATGTTTTGGTATGTCGGGCATGGTAACGTGCTATCAAGATGAAACGTTCTTGAGTTCGCCCAGTTGACAGGAAGAACTAGCAATTGGCAAGGGTGTTGGGGGCGACCCCAAATCTGAAGGAAGCCATCAGCAAAGTCATAGTCCTAACGAACAGAAACCTGATATAAGGCTCAATAGTGAAGGGCAACCGAGCCATGGATTGGGAAAGCCCCAAAGCCAACCGTAAACACTTAGGGTAAATCAGGTAGGACGTGACGAAAGTATGTTATCTTATCCCGAGAGGTCTCAGAACCTGTTGCATTAAACAACAAACTGAGCGGAGACAATCAGCGCAAGGTTTTGAGAAGTCAGCAGAAGACATAGTGTCCTTTTTTTTAAGGGGAGAAGGTCTGAATCAGTTAATTAAAGAAGCAGTCGGACAAGACTTTTATCTATGGGGCACCAGCAACAAATAGTTTACCAGCGTGATATGTTCATAGAGCATAAACAGGAGGCTATTGGTCAATTTGGAAATCGTAATGACGTAATCGGAGCGAAAACAACATTGGCGGGGCAATTAGGTAAAGAGACGAACCAGGGACGAGTCTTTACAGAAGGATTAATCGGCATTGTATGCTCGTCTGAAAATATCAGTAGGGCTTACAAACAAGTGAAAAGGAACAAGGGCGTAGCGGGCGTAGATAATATTCCCGTGGGTAAATTTGCAGACTGGTTTGCGAAAGAAGGCGACGAGTTGGTAGACCAGATACTACGGGGCGAATACCTTCCCTCGGCGGTAAAAGCAGTAGGAATATCCAAGCCCAATGGAGGAGTGCGCCAGTTAGGTATCCCAACCGTAAAGGATAGGATTATACAACAGGCAATATCTCAGGTATTAACCCCCATTTACGAACAAGTATTTTCAAATCACAGCTATGGCTTTCGTCCCAAGCGTAATGCTAAGCAGGCAATTGAGCAAGCAAGCACGTACGTAAAGGAAGGAAGGAACGTAGTTGTTGATATGGATATGAAGAGCTTCTTTGACGAAGTCAACCATGATAGGTTGATGCATCGTCTATCACAGCTTATTCGCTGTAAGCCACTTCTAAAGCTAATACGCAAATATTTGCAGAGTGGGGTTATGATAGGTGGGCTTGTCCACCAACGCCTGAAAGGCACACCCCAAGGAAGCCCACTTTCGCCACTCTTATCTAATGTTGTTTTAGATGAATTAGATAAGGAACTCGAAAAGCGAGGGCATTACTTTGTTCGGTACGCAGACGATTTCAGCATATTTGTTCGCAGCCAAAGAGCAGGCGAGAGGGTGAAGGAGTCGGTCTGTTCGTATCTCACCAACAAACTTAAATTAAAAGTAAATGAACAGAAAAGTCAGGTTTGCAAAAGTAGCGAGACCAAGTTTTTAGGCTATACCATACTTGACGCAGGAGTTATAACTATTGCAAATCAAAGCGTGGAAAGGTTAAAGAAGAAAGTAAGGGAACTGACCAAGAGAAACAGGGGAGTAAGCTTTGGACAAGTAGTTTCGGAGTTGGCACCGGTCCTTAGAGGTTGGCTAAATTATTTTCACATCGCCAAATGTAAGAATCTCTTGCGCAACCTCGATGCGTGGATACGCAGGAAATTACGTTGTTACCGCCTGAAACAGTGCAAACGGGCCATTACGCTTAAACGCTTCTTAAGGAGTTTAGGAGTACCAAATTGGCAAAGTTGGATTTTAGCCCTTTCGGGCAAAGGTTGGTGGCGTAAATCAGGATGTCCACAAGTTCATCAAGCAATGAACCTAAAATGGTTCGAAGATTTAGGGTTGTTTAACATGTCGGTTAGATACAGTCTGTTACAAAATTAATTTGAAACCGCCGTATACGAGAGTACGCACGGTGGTGTGAGAGGGCGGGGGAGCAATCTCCCTACCTACTCGATTATTGCCTATTCTGCGATTTTATCCGCATTGCTAATCTTATTCCTGGTCCTTTTGTTTCTTAGTGGTTTTATGGCTTCAATTCTACGTATGTTTTTTTCTTTTATCCGGGCTAAATCAATATCGTACTGGGTTTGAAATCTCATCCAAAAATCAGCCGGAATTTCTAAAGCCTTTTCTAACAAAATGGCAAAATCAGCAGTAACCGACCGTTTGCCTTTTAATATTTCGTTTAAATAAGTAGGCAGCACCCCTAGTATTTCGGCAAAATCTTTTTGCTTAATGTTTCTTGCTTTTATTTCATCAGCTAAAACTGTACCCGGATGCGTTGCTTCAAATGGTATTAATACTTCCATAATTCTGTTTTTTACTTGTAATGATTACTTAGTTCAACAATAGAACAAATAGTAACAATGTCGGGTTCTTGCCCCTCTGTTGTTGTGTAAAACTCAATTCTGTATTGTTGATTTACTCTTACTGATTCAAGTCCTTTTTTATTACCTGTTAGTTTTTCGTAATTAAGGCTATTGAACAGAAATAAATCTTCAATACATTTAGCAGTTCTTAATATGTTAATCGTACTTGTGTACTTTTTGGCAACATTGGGCTGAAACCTGTATTTCTTCCCTTTTGTTTTGCCTGTCTCATAAAGTTCTTTTAGATAATCTTTTTCAAATTCTATTTTCATTATCTAATTTTTAGCAAAGTTAAGCAAATTCACTAAATAAGTGAATATTTCTATCAAGCATTTTTCCATGCGTTAAATAATTTATCTTTTTTAAGTTCTTCCGCAATTTTTAGGTATTTGTCAAATGTCGCATCTTTCTTATGTCCGGTTATTGATTTAATAGTTTTTACGTCCATTCCAAGCATAAAGCCAATAGTTATAAATGTTTTTCGTGCCGTATGAACTGTTATCAATTTGTATTTTTCTAAAAAGACTTCCTGAACTTTATTGCCTCTGTATATTAGCTTTTTGGTCATTTCATTAATCCCGACAATCTCACAAGCTTCTTTTATATACTTGTTCAATTTTACATTTGATAGTCTTGGTAGCGGGTAAATTGATTCATCGCATTTGTATTTGTCGAGAATAGCCATTGCTTGGGGTAAAATAGGAATACTGGTTTCCTTTTTTGTTTTGTTTATAACCTTATGGATATAATTTCCCTGTATGTGTTCGTATCTTAATGAAGCAATATCAGAAAATCGTAAACCCGTATAACACCCAAAGCAATATAAATCTCGTGCTTTCTCTAACCTGCTATTTCCAAAATCATAATTGTAAAGTCTTTTTAGTTCATCTAACGTCAAGTGAATAACTGGTTTGTCTTTTTCTGTAAATGTGAACTTTTTATGTTCGTAGCTATTATAATAACCTTTAACAATACACCATTCAAGGAATGATTTAAACTTTGCAATGTGCGAGGCAAAAGTATTGTCTTCGAGTTCAATGATATTACATGCAAAATCATAAATCTTTTCATAAAAACTGTAATTAATATCCTTGAATGAAATTTTATTTCCACTATAATTCTCGTATCGCTTAAAAAAATTCATCACAGTTTTTCTGTTCCTTGATGTATTGTAGGTTACTTTGTCTTTATTAGATTCTATAAATTCGTTATAAGCTTCAAAGAATGTTTTTGTTTGGGGAGAAATGTCAAAGAAAATCTTTTCAACTTCTTTTCTTTCCGGTAAAACTTTGTAATAATCGAAATGATTAAACCGTGCAGTATTCTTTAGTAAATTTTCAATCGTGTTGTTTATTTCTTCATGTTTATTATCCGGTTCATCTTCTCTTTGCTTATTAACTCTTTGTTTGCTTTTGTTCCAATATCGAGGCTTTATTTTATCAATAGAAAAAGAATAGTTTTTAGAATTAATTGTAACTTGTCCAATAATTGGAACGAAGCCTTTTTTGTCTTGATGGCTTTTCTTTATGAAAAATGAAATATTTTTGTTCATTTTTGGTAGTTATTTGACAGCGAAAATAGAGAAAAATAACCAAAATACGCAAAAATAGAACAAAGACAAAAAGATAAAAAGCACTGAATATCAAAAGGTAATGTGCTTTTGAGAAAGTATTTGAAATATTTAAATATTCCCGCCCCGGGTACAAAGGGATACAGCCGATTCGAAAGAGTCGGCTGTTTTGTTTACCTAAAAAATATGCAGATTTCTGTGTTTTTTTCTATTTTAAAGTGGGAAAAGATATGAATTTCTTCCCTTTTTCTCCAAAACTAGGAATTGGAAATCCCAATGCCTTACTAGACTATGATTTATGCAAAACTATAAAAATATCTTTTTAATTTTTTGAGACATCTAAATTATGTTCCCCTAAAACTTTTGAGGAGAATGGGGCGTGTTTTTTACAGATTAGCTCAACCTCTTTTTTAAACGGTTCATTAAATCCATTTTTTCATGAAATAAAGCAATTATCATTAGGGGAGCTTCCTCCCGAACCAATCCAAAAATATAGTGCTTTTGACAGTGGATTACTCGGATTGTACGTTTTTTTATCTTAATTTCCTTAAAATACCCCTCTCCTTTAGTCATGGCTTCAATACAGGATATAAGCTGTTTTGTGTATTTTATTGTTTGAGTTTCACCATGATTATCAAGGGTATAATTTACAATTTCCTGCCAGTCCTTAAGTGATTCCTGACTTCTTTCATATAATTTCATTTAGCAGACTTCTTTTTGCTAATTATTTCTTCTGTTAATTGCTCAAATGTTTTCTGCGATGGGAGATTGTTTTCTGCATCATCAATGCGTTTTATTAACAGTTCAGTTAATTTCAACCAAGCTTGATCTTCTTCGGATCCATTATCCAAAAACAGTTTGCCCAAAACATAATCTTTTACTGTTTTGCCTTGCAAAACAGCCATAGTTTTAATCTTTTGATGTTGTTCTCTTGAAACGTCAATAACCAAACGACTCATAATTTCTCCTTTTTATAAAATCATACTACACAATGTACATTTGTACAAATGTACAAGACTTCTTAATATGTTCAAATATTTCTTGTTTAAAATTCTTCTGATTTTGATACTCCAAGTACCTTAATCTTCGTAAAATTAAACAATTGAAAATTAGAATTAACGCCCCGTTACCATTGTCTGTTAGGCTGGTTGAATAGACGTTTCAAGATAATCTCTGGAATTTGTATAATTTCATGTTGCCTTGGGGTTAATTGCATTTAAAATCTTAATCCTATCAAAAATTCTTGATAATCCTATCACAGGTGATAGGAAAAGAAAAAGGAAATGAGAGGGAACAAATCTTTTTTTAAGGCGTGAGGAATTACGACAAAATATTAGCTAAAGCATAGAGCGGATATACTTTAATGTTATCGTATTCCGCAAAATTTTCTAATGACAACCGACATCCATATTCCGCGTTTTTTTCTTCCAAGAACAAAAACATACTATTCATCGAGCCTTTTGTTCCTGATTTTACTTCTACCGGGACAATTCTATTTTCTTTTTGGATCAGATAATCAACTTCTGCATTACTATTTAATGCCTCACGATGCCAATAAAACAATTCGGCTTGTAAAAAACACGATGAGTTTTTTAATATTTCCAGACCAATAAACTGTTCGGCTATACCTCCTTTGTTAATCAATTTGAATTCTGTACTAAACAATAATTCTGAAATATCAAGCTGCATTAATCGCTGAAACAATCCGGTGTCTAACAATAACATTTTACGTTTCTTTGTATTTCGCTCGGCACCCAACGGGATGCCATTGGCAGAAGAATGTGTAACAGGGATTACCAATCCTGCCATAATCAATAATTCCAATGCTTCTTTTATTTGCAAAGTATTCTGATTTTGTGATGCTTTTGTATATACAAATTTACCTCCAGACTGTTTTGCCACAGAATCAAAAACTTCTCTTATTCTAATAGATGATATTCTTTCTTTATACTTTGCAAAATCAACCCGAAACGAACTTATCAAATCATCCAATACCTTCTGACATTCCCGAATGTCATTATTCGCAACATAATTTCTTACCACTTCAGGCATTCCACCTATTACAAGAAACTTTCTTAAATATTCTAATAATTTTTCATGCAAAGGTGCTGGCAATGGATTTTTTGAGTTTGCTTTATTTTTCAATTCATAAAGCTTTTCCTGCGCGTTACTGATTAAAAATTCATCAAACGACAATGGGTACATATAAATTGACCGAACACGTCCCACTCCAAAAGAAGGAAGTTCTTCAAGAGCAAATTCCAATAAAGAAACAGCAGCAATGACATGAAGTTCCGGCATTTTCTCGTAAAAAAAACGCAATGACGATATAGCCGGAATACACGACTGTATTTCATCAAAAAACAGCAATGTTTTCCCCGGAATAATGTCTGTGTCGAACATTATTGAAAGATTATCGCACAAGGTCTGAGGCGTTAAGTCTCCCTCAAATAAAGCATGTACACTTCTGTGTTCTTCAAAGTTTATTTCTAAAAAAGAATTAAAACTTTCGCCAAGTTTGCGTATCGACGATGATTTGCCAACTTGTCTTGCTCCACGAACCAACAATGGTTTACGATTTGTTTCACTCTTCCATTTTAACAATTCTTTATCGATATTACGTCTTAAATACATAATTTAATTTTTCAAAGGCAATAAACCCTATTGTTTTATATTTTTCAAAGGCAATAATAATTATAAAATTTAATTTTTCAAAGGCAATAATTATTTACAGTTGGGTATTGTATCGGAATTATTTCTTTAAATAAATATTTCAACAACTTTAATGCTCACAAACCAAAACACAAAATGAATATTCTTGGACAGTTATTCCTGTTGAGAAAAGAGAACAATATATGGCAACACTTGACCGCGCAAGTGTTGATGTAGACATTCGCGGTTTTGCAAGGTTTTTAGGTGGTTTAATTAAAAATTTGAATTAACGCTCCGTTCAAGGTAATCTCTGGAAATTCTATAACATACACACATAAAATATTTTCCCTAGCTATGCTTAACGCAGCTAGGGATTTTTTATGCCCCCTCTTCCTTAAAGAAAGTTTAAGGATTTTTTGGTGTTTTATGGGGTATGCCTGTGCGTTTTTTAAATCGATTATTTTTTTGTCTTAAATTGTAATAGTTTTGTGTTTATGTTGGTTTTTAAAATATGTTTTAGGACATGGGGTATAAATTTATTGATTCAGAGGCTGGTAGCAAAAATGCATTGACAAAAAAAAATATTATCCGCTTTTATATAAATAGTGGTTCGAGTACAATAGCTGAATTGGCCAAGGAGTTGGATTTGAGTGTCCCTACCACGACAAAGTTAATTGGGGAGTTGATCGAGGATGGTTTTGTACAGGATTTCGGAAAACAGGAAACAGACGGGGGGCGGCGTCCTAATTTGTATGGGCTAAACCCTGATTCGGGGTATTTTGTTGGGGTTGATGTTAAGCGGTTTAGGATCAATATTGCCCTTCTTAACTTTAAGGGAGATGTTGTTAAATATAAGGATAGTGTCCCTTATAGGATGGAGAACACAATGGAGGCGTTGGATGATTTGTGTGACATTATCCGGGATTTTATTGCAGAGAACGCTGATGATACGGAAAAGATGTTATGCGTAGGCATAAATGTTTCGGGGCGCGTGAACCCTGGGTCTGGGTATAGTTATAGCTATTTTTATTTTGAAGAAAAGCCCCTTGTCCAGCTTATTGAGGAACGGGTTGGGCTGGGCTGTTTTATTGATAATGATTCTCGTGCCATGGCATATGGGGAATATATTAGTGGTGTTGCAAAAGGGGAGAGGAGCATGATTTTTATAAATATTGGGTGGGGGATTGGTGTTGGGATAGTCCTCGATGGAAAAATGTATTATGGGAAATCTGGATTTTCTGGTGAATTTGGACATATCAATACCTTTGATAATGAGATTATTTGCAGGTGTGGAAAGAAAGGGTGTTTGGAAACAGAAGTTTCTGGACTGGCAATACACCGGATTTTTTTAGAGCGGGTAAAGAGCGGGAGCAATACAATTTTACAAAAGCAGATCGAGGAGGGGGCGCCATTGTTGCTTGAAGACATAATACGGGCTGCGCAGGAAGAGGATGTGTTGGCTATAGAAATTATTGAGGAGGTAGGCATTAAACTTGGGAAGTCTATCTCTGGGTTAATTAATTTATTGAATCCTGAATTGTTGGTGATTGGGGGGACTGTCTCGTTGGTAGGTGATTATATAATGCTCCCGATAAGGAGTGCGGTTAAGAGATACTCGTTGAATTTGGTAAATAAAGATACTGAGATAAAAATATCGAAGTTGGGTGATAAGGCCGGGGCTGTTGGCGCCGGATTGTTTGCGAGGGAGAGGATGCTTGGGATATCGTGAGTTTTCTTCCTGTGCGGTTTTTTGATCCGTTTTTTTTGTGAGGTTTATTCGATTGTTTTTTATGGCATCCCCATGCATTTATTTGGGCACTGTCCTGGGTGTCGCATCATAGCTTGTGGTATCGGTAATTTATTATTAAATAAATTATTTAATTCGACTCTGTTATTAAAATAAATTAATATATGTGTTGTGTATTTTAAATATTGATTTATTTTTGTCTCTACAAAATAAAACTATATGAATATCATTTTGCAAAGTCGGCAGGGAGTGATTTGACAGGCTTGTTGAGGCGGCATTAAAACGAAGAGGGGAGAGATGAATACCACCCCGATAGAAAATTGGCAAGGTACTTTCAATTAGCTCAGAAAAAGTACGTCAAGGGGGCATTTAATGCCAAAGGCCAAAAGCTCAAAAAAATCAAATTGGACATTTAAGTAATACAAATGGGAGAAATAAGTAATTTTAGTGCATTGGCTTCTCAATATAAAACGGAGTTATTTGACAATGTCGTTCCTTTCTGGCTTACCCGTTCTCAGGATAGGGAGTTTGGCGGCTATTTCACCTGTCTTGACCGACAGGGAAATGTATTCGATACCGATAAATTTATTTGGCTTCAAGCGCGCGAGGTATGGATGTTTTCAATGCTATGCAACAAGGTTGGTAAAAGGCAAGAATGGCTTGATTGTGCGGTTCAGGGTGGGGAATTTTTAAAGAAGTATGGGCATGATGGTTATTTTAATTGGTACTTTTCACTTACCCGGGAAGGAAAACCATTGGTGGAGCCATACAATATATTTTCCTATACTTTTGCGGCTATGGCATTTGGGCAATTGAGCCTGGCGACAGGCAATCAGGAATATGCAGAAATTGCCAAACGCACTTTTGCTGCAATCCTTTCCCGTATGGGCAACCCGAAAGGCAAATGGAATAAGGCCTGTCCTGGCACTAGGCCGCTCAAAGGATTTTCTTTGCCGATGATCCTCTGTAACCTGACCCTTGAAATTGCACACTTATTGGACAAAGAGACTGTTGAACAAACCACGGAAGAATGTATCCACGAAGTGATGGAAGTATTTTTGCGCCCCGACCTGGGGGGCATTATAGTCGAGAATGTAAATCGGGACGGATCCTTGTCCGATTCTTTTAGCGGACGGGTGGTTAACCCCGGGCACGGGATCGAGGCCATGTGGTTTATAATGGATCTGGGAGTGCAGTTCAACCGCCCGGAACTGATCAAGAAAGCCGCAGAGGTCACGTTGAGGACCATTGAGTATGGATGGGACAAAGAGTATGGTGGTATTTTTTACTTTATGGACATAAAAGATGCCCCATTGCAGGAATTAGAGTGGGACCAGAAATTATGGTGGGTACATATCGAGTCATTGATATCGCTACTGAAAGGGTATCAACTGACCGGCATAGAGGATACTCTCCGGTGGTTCACCAAAATACATGATTACACATGGTCTCACTTTAAAGATCCGGAGTACCCAGAATGGTGGGGATATTTAAACCGTCGTGGTGAAGTACTGCTGGATCTTAAAGGCGGCAAATGGAAAGGCTCCTTCCACGTACCAAGGGGATTGTATCAGTGCTGGAGGATACTGGAAAGCCTCAAGCATCCACTTGAGCAGGAAGTTAAAACCATATAGAGGTCTATTAAGAAATGCAACTAAATAAATTGACGGTTTTAATGTTTTGTTTTCTTTCTTTTCGAGATGGTAGACAATGGGGAATTACTGAAAAAATTACAGGAGATGTCAGGGGCGAGATAAAATAAGTTATTGGTAATCATTTCTTTGGAGGGCTACAGCCCTCTGCAATGGGCAAGCAAAAGCCAAAAGAAAACTTTTAAGGCGAGCGATGCTGGGGCAGCATCTCTGGGTGGACAAGTAGAAGTATTATAGTAGGATGTTTAAATAGTAAGTATGCAAAAAGCAGGGTGTATAGGCAGTTATGTTATTTTTCTTTCCGCAGTTGCTGCGCTAGGCGGTTTCCTGTTCGGGTACGATACCGCGGTAATTTCGGGTACTGTGTCTCAAGTAACAGGGCAATTTGGTTTGGCAACCCTCCAAAGCGGTTGGTACGTTGGATGTGCATTGATTGGTTCGATTGCCGGTGTGCTAATTGCAGGGGCGCTGAGCGATTACTTGGGCCGGAAAATGACTATGTTGCTTTCGGCAGTACTATTTACTTCCTCCGCGCTGGGGTGCGCCGTTTCTACCGGTTTCGACCAATTGGTTGTTTGGCGCATCGTAGGAGGCACAGGTATAGGTATTGTGTCTATTGTCTGCCCGCTTTACATTTCAGAGATTTCACCAGCTTCCCACCGCGGGAGGATGGTATCCCTCTACCAGCTTGCTATTACTGTAGGTTTCTTGGGCGCTTACCTGATGAATTGGTGCCTTCTAAATTTTTCCGATGGATTTTCTTCTGAAAATCCCTTGCTGCTCAAAATGTTAGGTGCCGAAAATTGGCGTGGGATGCTCGGTGCAGAGAGTATTCCTGCCATGCTGTTCTTCCTGATAGCCTTTTTCATCCCCGAAAGCCCCCGCTGGTTAATTGTGAAAGGAAAAGAGGAGAGTGCATTGGGCATATTCTCTAAAATTTATACAAAAGCATCTGAAGTCTCATTCCAGATCAGTGAAACAAAACAGATGCTGCAATCGGTGGAGAAGTCGGATTGGAAATTGCTTCTAAGCCCGGGTATTTTCCGCGCGGTACTTATCGGTTCTGCCATTGCCATCTTGGGGCAATTTATGGGTGTAAACGCCGTATTGTATTATGGTCCTTCTATTTTTGAAACAAGCGGACTGTCGAGCGGTGATTCCCTGTACTATCAGTCGCTGATCGGGCTGGTCAACATGGGCACTACCGTGCTTGCCCTGGTGATAATAGACAAGATAGGCCGTAAAAAACTGGTATATGTCGGCGTTTCCGGCATGATCCTATCCCTCGTACTTATCGGCATCTATTTTTTGATAGGAGAATCGTTGGGCATGTCAAGTATTTTCCTGTTAGGATGCTTCTTGGCCTATATATTTTTCACGGCTGGTTCCATTAGCGCAGTAATTTTTGTCTTTTTATCGGAGATGTACCCCACCAGGATAAGGGGGCTTGCTATGTCTATCGCCGGATTTTCGTTATGGTTGGGCACCTACCTTATAGGGCAACTTACTCCATGGATGTTGGAGAATGCCACTCCCGCCGGTACTTTCTTCCTGTTCGCTTTTATGTGCATGCCCTATATGCTTATTGTATGGAAATTAATGCCGGAGACCACAGGAAAATCATTGGAAGATATTGAGCGGTTTTGGTCGAAAAATAAGTAGTCCGCAATTAAGCATTGTTTATCCATTGCATTTACACTTAACTGCCCAATTTGAAAATGAGCGCATAGCTTGAGGTGGTGGCTGCCCCTTTATTTGTTATGATTTTACTATCCTGCAAATCCGGTCGATAGCATCGTCCATCTGCCCTATGCTTTCAAAGCCTATTGTCATGCAATCAACATTTTTGCTTTTCAGTACATAGTTTAAAGATTTTTCGCGTTCTGTTTCCTCTGTCAATTTCCCGCAACCGAATATTTTCATCCCAATTACGCCTTTGCCGTTTTTTTTGGCGTTGTTTAAAATCTGCATTACTTCCTCCGGAGATCCGTCCATCCTTGCCCCGTTGTGGTTTATCCTGGCAAGAACCACGTCTGCCCAGTTGCTTTCTATTGCAACGTTCAAGGCCCCGCAATCGTGGCACGACAGCCCTATTTTTTTTATTATCCCTTTTTCTTTTGCCTCTGACAAAGCATCTAGGTACTGCTTATATTCGTCAGCCCATTGGTCGTTCACCATACAATGCAACAGCAATATGTCTATGTAGTCCGTATCTAGTTCTTTCCTAAAGCGATCCAGGCTTTTCTCGAACGGTTCGGGCATGTACCATTCTTGTTGTTTGTAAACCATTACTTTTGAGAGGAGTGTTATTTTTTCGCGCGGCAGTTGTCTCAGGGCTTTGCCCACAAGCTGGTGGGTGCCGTACATGTCGGCAGTGTCAAAGAAACGTATGCCCCTTTCATAGCCGTGCTTTGCCATGTTTAGAAAACTGTCCTCGCCCATTTTTTTCTGGTTCGAAGTCCTCTTCCACCCAAAAGAGCCGGTGCCCATTGCCAGCCGTGACACTTTTAGCCCTGTTCTCCCCAATTTTACGGTGTCTATGGCAGCTGCCCCCGGAGATGAGGCGCAGCTGAAGGTTGACAGCCCTGATGTCAATGCCATTGCCCCGGCAACGCCTTTTGCCCCGGTTTGGATGAAATCACGTCGGTTTATGTTTCTCATGATAGGTTTTATTTTGTATTTCCCTTTAATCAGAAATCTATATTCGTATTTTGAACTTTCGAGCAAAGGTTCTTTTGTCCCTATTCTTGGATTTGATTCTAATTTAATCGTAGCTTATACAATCGTTTTAGCTAATCTTTGAGCGTTTTGTAAAATCTGTGAATCTTTTTTAATTGAAACAGTGCAAAATTAGACCAGATTATCCTGCCCACCATTTGTCTATTTGGTTTAAAATATCTTTTGCTTCAAATACATTTCCATTTTTATGGTCACTTTCAGATCTCTCAATCATCGAATAAAATTCATCAATTGACATAGGGTTTAATTGTTCTTTTTCATTTGTCTCATAATTAAGCAATTCCTCTAATTTGTCAATTAATTTTTCATCAGACAAATTCAGAAATCGTTGAACAAAATTTAGTTTTCTGACAGCTATATCCATGTCTTGAATTTTATATCAAATATAAGAAATTATTACCCAAGTCTTATTTTTATCTAGCAGTTTCCCTTATGCTCAACTAAATAACAAAGCAACAGGATGTTCAGATCTTGAAAATTAATAATTTTCCCTTACAAAAAGAAAGGAAATTTTTTTTGTTTATTCTGCTCTTTGCTAATTTGTATATTTTTGCACTTTCATTTATCTTAACAATTAATAAACTTAATTTTAACAATTATTATAATGAAAAAATTATTACTTGTATTTGCTATTGCAGGGTGGGCTTTTAGCTCAAATGCACAAAACATCCAACTTCATTACGATTTGGGGGAAGAACGCAAACTTTTTACTTCAACAGTCGAAATGTTCCGTCCCGACAAATACGGTTCAACCTTCTTTTTTATCGACTTGGACTATGGCTCGGACGAGCGTAATGTTGACAATGGCGTTTCTTTGGCATACTGGGAAATTGCCCGTGCTTTTAAATGGACAGAAAAACAAGCTATCATGCCCCGCGTTGAATATAACGGAGGGACTATGTCCGTAGGGGGAAGTACTTTTGTCCCAATCGAGAATTGTTGGTTGGCAGGATTGGAACACACATGGGCTTCTGCCGATTTCTCAAAAATATTGACCTTGCAAGCGAACTATAAGTACATACAGGACAAAGAAGACGCTTCTTTTCAGCTAACCGCTGTATGGACATTTAATATGTTAAACAACAAATTGTCGTTCCTTGGTTTTGCCGATTTCTGGAAAGAAGAAATGTATTGGGGGACAAAAAAATTCAGGTTCCTTACCGAGCCCCAATTGTGGTATAATTTCTGCCCGCATTTTGCCGCAGGTACAGAAATTGAGCTAAGCAGCAATTTTGCTGAAGATGGATTTCAAGTTAATCCGACATTGGCTGTGAAATATACTTTTTAACTTAAAATAACCTAAGACTATGCTTGACAAATTTTTTGAAATCAGCAAACGCGGATCGTCCTTCAAAAAGGAAATAATTGGGGGGGCTACCACTTTCCTTACCATGGCGTACATAATTTTTGTGAACCCGAACATTTTGGGCGAGGCGGGAATGGACCGGAATGCATTGATTACCGTAACTATTTTGGCATCTGTAATTGGTACTGTTTTGGCCGGTGTTTGGGCAAAAGTTCCATATGCAATGGCTCCGGGCATGGGGCTTAATGCTTTTTTTACCTATACCTTGGTAATGGGGGCGGGCGTTAGTTGGGAAACAGCCCTTGGGGTTGTGTTTATTTCCGGTATTGTTTTCCTTGCCCTTACGGTAACCGGCATCCGGACGAAAATAATACACACCATACCGCTTTCGTTGCGCTTGGCAACAGGTGCGGGCATAGGTCTGTTCATTGCGTTCATCGGCTTTAAAAATATGGGCTTGGTAGTTGCAAACCCCGCCACCTTCGTGGGGCTTGGGGAGTTCACGCCAACTCTTTTGATAGGGATTTTTGGCTTGGTCGTCACCTCAATACTTGAAGTGAAAAAAGTAAGGGGCGGCATTTTTTACGGCATCATAATCACTACTATTGTTGCTTTGGTCCTTGGACAAGTAAAATTTTCAGGTTCTGTTGTTTCCATGCCCCCGTCAATTAGCCCTTTGGTATTAAAACTGGATATTCTGTCTGCCTTGAAATTTGGTTTGGTAGGGGCAATTTTCTCTTTTATGTTCGTTGACCTGTTCGATTCGGTCGGCACCATTGTTGCCTGCTCGTATGAGGCCGGGTTTGTTGACAAGAAAGGCAAAGTTGAACACGTTGACCGCATTCTGGAAGCCGATGCTGTTGCAACAGTTGCCGGTTCATTGTTAGGTACAAGCACAACCACTACTTATATAGAGTCTGCATCGGGCATAGCCAATGGTGCAAAAACCGGCTTTGCATCTCTAATTACGGCAGGCTTGTTTTTATTGGCACTGTTTTTCGCGCCGGTTATCGGCATTGTGCCGGGTTATGCAACCGCACCTGCCTTGGTAATTGTAGGGGTTTATATGTTTAAAAATATCAAACAAATTGATTTTTATGACTTTACGGAAGCAATACCTGCTTTCCTTACAATTATTTTAATGCCTCTCACATACAGTATTTCAATCGGCTTGTCGTTTGGTTTTATTACTTATGTGATTTTGAAGGGCGTTACAGGGAAAATCAACGAAATTTCATGGTTGATGTGGCTTATCGCAGCCTTGTCTGCACTTAATTTGTGGATTGGGATTTGATTAAATCAAAAAAATTGTATTTTTGCCGCCGTTAAACGGTTTCAGTGCCTGTTTAATGGCGGCAAACCGAAATTTAAAACATAATGGGGCATTAGCTCAGTTGGTTTAGAGCACTTGCTTGACAGGCAAGGGGTCACTGGTTCAAATCCAGTATGTCCCACAAATTACTTCAACATATTTTTCATGAGTACTGTATATAGGGAAAAACCAAGATCCAGGTTTTTATTCATTCTCTGAAAAATTAGCTTAAGCCGTTGGAGCTGTTTGGGCAAGCCATAATTTATTTTAACCCGTTCCTTTCCAGCAGCGCGTCAACGGTTGGCTCTTGTCCACGGAAACGTTTATAAAGGTTAATCGGGTGTTCTGTCCCCCCTTTTTCCAGAATATTTTTGCGGAACGATGTTGCAACCTCCCTATTGAACAGCCCTTTCTCTTTGAAAATGCTAAATGCATCGGCATCAAGGACTTCTGCCCATTTGTAGCCGTAATAACCGGCAGCGTACCCCCCGGAGAACAGGTGGCCAAATTGCGTGCTCATGCAAATTCCTTTAATAATGGGGAATATTTGTGCCTTCCCCCAGGCTTCCTCTTCAAAGTCTTTTACATTTCCGTTGTAAGGGGCTTCTAGCGTGTGCCATGCCATGTCAAGATACCCAAAACTAAGCTGGCGGACTGAAAGATAACCGGCCAGGAAATTTTTTGAGGCTTTTATTTTTTTTGCCAGCCCATCAGGGATTTTCTCCCCGGTTTTATAGTGGAACGCAAAGCGGTCTAAGAAATCTTTTTCCACTGCCCAGTTTTCCATTATTTGTGAAGGAAGTTCAACAAAATCGCGGTAAACGTTTGTCCCCGATAATCCAGGATACGTACATTGGGTGAGCATCCCGTGAAGTGCGTGGCCAAATTCGTGCAGGAAAGTTTCTACTTCCCTGAAAGTTAGCAGGGCAGGTTTGGTTTCTGTCGGGCGGGTAAAGTTCATAACAATAACTATGTGAGGGCGCGAGTCTGTCCCTCCTTCTTTCCATTGTCCTTTAAAATCGTTCATCCATGCGCCTCCTTGTTTCCCCTGGCGCGGATGGAAATCAGTATAAAGTACGGCAAGGAATTTCCCGTTGGCATCGTAAACTTCGTAAGGGACCACTTCGTTGTTATAGACTGGGATATTTTTGTTTGTCCTGAAGGTTATGCCGTACAATCCGGTTGCCAGCCCGAAAACGCCATCGATAACCCTGTTGAGTTCGAAATAAGGTTTTAGCATCTCATCATCTAACTCAAACTTTTTTATTTTTAACTTCTCGCTGAAATAGGACCAGTCCCATGGCATGATTTCTTCTTCTGCCCCGATTTCTTTTGCGTATCCCTCAATTTCTTCTTTTTCTTTTTTTGCCACTTTGGCCGAAGCTGCAAACAGATCGTCCAGGAGCTTGTAGACCCCGGCAGGGTTCATTGCCATGCGGTGTTCCAGTACATAGTCGGCGTAATTTTTATATTTGAGTAGTTTTGCCATTTCAAGCCGTAAGCTTACTATCTTTTTTACCGTTTCGCTGTTGTCCAGCTCATCGCCTTTATACGATTTCGACATGTAAGCCATGAACATCTCTTTTCTGAGTGTACGGTTGTCGGCATATTTCATGAACGGCAGGTAACTGGGCATGGTTATGTCGAAAACCCAGCCTTCCTTGCCTTTTTCCTTGGCTTTGCCTGCCGCTGCTTCCAACAAACTCTCGGGAAGCCCTTTAAGCTGCCCTATGTCCGTAATATGCAATTCGTATTTATTGGTTTCTTTCAGCACGTTTTGGGCGAATTTGAGCGATAGTATTGCCAGCCCTGAACTGATTTTGCGGAATTTTTCTTTTTGCTCCTCGGAAAGGTTTGCCCCGTTACGTATAAATTTTTGGAATGTGTTTTCCAAAAGGGTTTGTTGTTCAACTGTTAGGTCCAGATCGTTTTTATGTCTGTAAACTGATTTGACCCGTGCAAAAAGTTTGGGATCCAGGGTAATATCGTTGTGGAATTTTGTAAGCAAGGGAGAAATTTCCTGTGCAATTTTTTGCAGTTCGTTGTTGGTCTCGGCATTTAAGAGGTTAAAAAATATGCCAGAAGTGCGGTCAAGCAACCGCCCGGCATTATCAAGTGCTGCAATGGTGTTTTCAAAGTCCGGGGCTTTTTCGTTGTTTAAAATCGCCTGCACATCTGCTTCGCCCTTTTTAATCGATTCATGGAAAGCAGGCATAAAATGTCGGTTCTTTATTTCTCCGAAAGGGGCTGTCTCATGAGGTGTGTTAAATGTACCTAATAGCGGGTTTGGCGTATTAATGTTTTCCTTGTTCATGTTATTTGTCAAATTTTAATGTTGGTCTTGCACCAACAATCTTAATATTTTTAATTGCGCACAAATATATAAACTCAGCTTATAACCTCAAGTTGCATTGCACAAAGACTTTTCATGGGGTTTCTAATTAATTAAATGTGGCAATTATTGCATAGGGGCGGGATCTGTTTTATGGTAAATTTTGAAAATTCGGTTCTAGGATGTAACTTGTTGCACCTTTTATAAAGAATAATAATGTCTAACTAAATATTCAGGAATGATATCGACAGAAGAAGGAGCCAAGGGGAATGCATTGGTATCGAAAACGATGTTGATGCCAAAAGAAGAAATGCTCGAAATAAAGAAAAAAGGGCAGAAAATAAAGATTGGTGTCCCTTCTGATTATTCAAAAGTTGAATACCGTGTGCCTTTGACCCCGCAGGCAGTAGACCTGCTGGTTTCTTACGGGCACGAGATATTGATAGAGGCCAATGCCGGGAAATCAGCCAGCTATTCCGATGAAGACTATCGTAAGTCCGGAGCCCGGATTGTTGACACAAAAGAAGAAACATTTCAGTGTGACATTATTTTGCGGATTGCCCCTTTTGATGAAGATGAAATAGAACTATTAAGGGATAACCAGGTCATAATTTCAAGTATGCAAACCGAATCGCGTTGCAAAGGTTCAATCCAAAAAATGGTTCAAAAGAAGATTACTTCAATATCGTTTGAGACCCTTGAAGACGAGGACGGGTTTATGCCTTTTTTGCACCAGATAAGCCAGATTGCAGGCGTTACCTCAATAACCATTGTCAGTGAATATTTAAGTAATTCGCGAAATGGGAAGGGTGTCCTTTTTGGGGAAGTTACGGGGGTTACCCCTGCCGAATTGGTAATACTGGGTACAAGCACTGCTGCCGAATATGCTGCAAGGGCTGCATTAGGGCTGGGGATCTTTGTAAAAGTTTTCGACACCTCGGTTTCTGAACTGAGCAAATTAGAGGAAAAATTGGGGCGCCCTATTTTTACCTCGGTTTTTTACCCTAAAGTTTTACGAAAAGCACTTGTTTCTGCCGATGCTGTAATTGGTGCCATGCCGTTTAATATTACCCCTAAATTTAAAGTTTCTGAAGAATTGATAAAGGAAATGAAAGAGGGGGCGGTAATTGTAGATTTAAATGCCAGCCAGGGCGGATGTTTTGAAACTTCGTACTGTACCGATCTGGAAAAACCAACCTATATAAAACATGGTATAGTACATTATTGCGTGCCTAATCCTCCTTCGTTGGTGGCAAGGACCGCTTCTATTTCGATGAGCAATATCCTTATCCCGATCCTTCTCTCCATAGGCGAAAAAGGTGGGGTAGACAATTATATAAAAAGTTCGAAAGGTTTCAGGAAAGGCGTATGTGTTTATCATGGAATACTTACCAACCACGAAGTAGGGCGTTTGTTTAATTTGCCTTCAAAAGACATCAATTTGTTGTTGGCCGCATTTTAGTACCAGAAATAAAGGCAAAAATAAAAAGGGCCAAGGCAAAATTATTTTCCGGATAACAAATTCAATGTATTTAATATCGGCAATCCCCTTGTTTAGGCTAAAGTAACCTCAATCCCTTTTTCCCTGATAATCTGCACGGCGTTGGGCGGTGCATTTTTGTCGGTGATAATTTGATGGATCTGGTCGATGTTGCAAATTTTGCCGAACCCGCGTTTCCCAAATTTAGAGGAATCGGCAAGTACAATTACTTTCTGTGCTGCCTTAAGCATATAATGGTTAAGGTGGGCTTCCCCTATGTTGCTGGTAGTCAGTCCAAAATCCAGGTCAATCCCATCAACCCCGATAAAAAGTTTACTGCACATTAATTCGTTGAGCAAACTCTCGGCATGTGGCCCGATAACTGATGCCGAGCTTTTACGCATTGCCCCGCCCAGTTGTATTACCTCTATGTTTGGTTTATAACAAAGTGTAAGTGAAACTTTTACCGAGGCGGTTATGACTGTTAGCGGCTCGGTGAACGTGATTTTTTTTGCAAAATTCAGCAGGGTGGTGCCTGATGCAATAATTATCCTGTCGTTTTTTTCTAGCAAGAGGTTCGCTGCCTCTGCTATACGCAATTTTTCATCCACCTGCACTTTTTCTTTCTCGTCAATATGGCGGTCGCTGATTAACGAACCTACCCGGCTTGCGCTTCCGTGGCTACGGTAGAGCAGTTTCCTTTTTTCGAGTTCTTTCAAATCTTTTCGGATTGTTACCTCCGAAACCCCCAAGCTGTTGCTAAGATCTTGTACCCTCACGTATCCCTCTTTTTCCAGCTCAGTTAAAATTTTTTTATGCCTTTGGGCAATGTTTCTCATAGGCTTCATGGGTTGTTTTAAACAAAAATAGTAAATAAATGAGAACTAAGGTTGAAACAGATGTGTGCTCAATGCCCCAGCCTTTAATTTGCAGATAAATATACGTTTATCTGCGAGAAAGAAGTTGTGTGAGCCTTGAGCCTTAAAAAGTAAGAAAATACCACAAATTCTGTAAAAAAAAGAATTGAGAAGACAGATGAGGTTATGTTCAAAAGCTAAAAGTTTCGATTTAGGTACTATTTGTTTCTTTTTTGTTTTGTTTTGTGAAATTATGGAACTACCTTTATTACCAAAAATCAAAAAAAGTTTAATAAAGAGCATTTAGGATGAAAAGGGAAGATTATATAGTACAATTGAAGAATCCGGGGGAATCCTGGGATTTTATTGTCATCGGCGGGGGCGCTACAGGTTTGGGGATTGCCGTGGATGCAGCGAGCCGGGGCTATAAAACGGTTTTGCTGGAACAGTCAGATTTTGCAAAAGCAACTTCCAGCCGGAGCACAAAGCTTGTACACGGTGGGGTGCGCTACCTTCAGAAAGGAGATGTGGCGTTGGTTAGGGAAGCCCTGAGGGAAAGGGGGTATCTGAGCAAAAATGCCCCGCACTTAGTAAAGAACCAACGTTTTATAATAGGGAACTACCGATGGTGGGAGAAGCCGTTTTATACCATTGGGCTAACGGTGTACGATTTGTTGTCGGGAAGGATGGGCCTTGGGCGGTCATTGCCAATGGGCAAAAAAGAGGTTGTTAGGCGTGTGCCACAAATTGAACAAAAGGGCCTAAGGGGGGGCGTGGCATATAAAGACGGGCAGTTCGACGACTCCCGCCTGGCTGTTAACTTGGCACAGACAGCAATAGAAAACGGAGCAATGGTGGTTAACCATGTAGAGGTAACAAGGCTTGTGAAAGATGGTGCCGGTATGGTTTCGGGGGTGGTTGCAACTGATAAAATTGACGGTGAAAGTTTCGAACTGAAAGGGAAATGTATTGTAAATGCCACCGGTATTTTTGTTGACGACATTATAAAGATGGACAACCCCAACGAAAAACCGCTGGTACGCCCCAGCCAGGGAGTGCATTTGGTGGTGGGGAAATCGTTCCTTGGGGGCGATGATGCCATTATGGTGCCAAAAACAAGCGATGGACGTGTGATGTTTGGCGTGCCTTGGCATAACCGTGTTATCTTAGGCACAACCGATACCCCTGTAAAAGAATTTGTGCTCGAACCAAGAGCACTTGAAGAAGAGGTAGATTTTATTTTGGAGACTGCTGGCCGATATCTGACAAAAAAACCACAGCGCAAGGATGTACTTTGCGTATTTGCCGGGCTACGGCCTCTTGCTGCCCCTAAAAAACACGCCGATGAGGCAAAAACCAAGGAGATCTCACGTAGCCATAAATTAATAATTTCCGGTTCAGGGCTGGTAACAATTACGGGAGGGAAGTGGACTACTTACCGCGTAATGGCAGAAGAAACCGTGGATTTGGCAGTAAAATCAAAAGGGTTGCAATTCCTTCCCTGTAAGACCAGACACCTGAAAATACACGGATATAAGAAAAAACCTGACAGGAGCAACTGGCTGTATGTTTACGGCTCTGATGGCGATAAAATACTTCAGTTACAAAAAGACAACCCTGGATATGCCGATAAATTGCATGAAAACTTTGATTTTACTGTAGGTGAGGTAATATGGGCAGTAAGGGAAGAAATGGCCCGGACGGTTGACGATGTGCTTGCCCGCAGGGTAAGGGCATTGTACCTTGATGCCAGGGCATCAATTGAAATGGCGCCACAAGTAGCGGGGATTATGGCAAAAGAACTTGATAAAGACAAGGGCTGGGAAAGCCAACAGGTCAGGGAATACATTGAAATGGCAACAGGTTATATAATGCCGTAAAAATAAATACTTTAAGGGGCTAAGGCCAGTGCAAGCATTGAAATCCCAGGGACAAGGGCTCTTCCGGAGACTATCTCTCCGAATCCTTGTTCGTTGATATCCTTTCCATTGGCAATTGTCAGGTAGTTGCCTTCCGGTAGCAGTACCTCTTTCCCCTCATTGTTACCGTTAAAGAGCAGTACCAGTTTTTCCCATGAATCGCCAACTGCACCTCCCTTGATGCTGTAAGAGATTGTCCCAGGTATGTATTGTGGGTTGAAACGGATGAGATCCCTGATTAATATGGACGTGGGGAGCCGGAATGACGGGTGGTTTTTACGGAGCCGGATCAGTTTCTGAAAGTATTCAAAAATATCGTGGTATCCTGTTTTCCTGTCCCAGTCGATTTGGTTTACAGAGTCGGGGGATTTGTAGGAGTTCCCGTTGCCGCCTTTAGTCCTCCCAAATTCTGCCCCCGAGTGCAAAAACGGTATCCCCTGGGAAGTTAAAATAAGTGCACCGGCAAGTTTTGCCATTTTCCTTAACTCCTCATCAGAAGCCTTGGGGCGGCTTAATTTTAGTTTGTCCCAAAGGGTATAGTTGTCGTGGCATGAGGCATAGTTGATACTCTGGCCGGGATCTGCTGCCCATGCCTGTTTAGAGGGCTCTACATAACCGTAAACAATTTGCGGGTGATATACCGCCCCAACAACACCAAACTTCACAGACTCTTCCCGTAAGCCAAGCCCGCTAACAAAACCTTTGCTTTTTTTATCTCCGTGGTTTCCTTTTAGTGCATCCCTGAAATCATCGTTAAAAGCGGCTATGCCCGGTAATTTTGATATATTGGGTTTTATTGCCCGGTATTGCTCGCCCATCGGGCTTTGATCGGCAGCCCAGCCTTCTCCGTATAAAATTATTTCTGGGTTTATTTCTTTTAGCCCTGTCTGTATTTCCCTCATAGTGTCCAGGTCGTAAATGCCCATCAAATCGAACCTGAACCCATCAATGTGGAATTCTTTTGCCCAGTATTTAAGCGAGTCCACGATATATTTCCGTGCCATGCCCCTTTCTGTGGCAAATTCGTTCCCGCAACCTGATGCGTTGGCAAAAGTGCCATCAGTCTTTTGGCGGTAAAAATATCCCGGGAAGGTTTGGTTAAATACCGATTCCTTGGTGAAATAGGTGTGGTTGTAAACCACATCCAAGATTACTCCAATTTCATTTGAATGTAAAGCCTGTACCAGTTGTTTAAATTCTTTAATCCTGGTCGCCCCGTTGTAAGGGTTGGTAGAATATGAGCCTTCCAGCGCATTGTAATGGAGGGGATCGTAGCCCCAATTGTATTTTTCGTACGGCTTTTCTTCATCAACAGTATAAAAATCGAACACCGGGAGGAGGTGTATGTGTGTGACCCCCAATTCTTTCAGGTGTGACAACCCCGTTTTTGCCCCATTGACTGTTTGGGTATTTTCTTCTGCAAACCCCAGGAACTTCCCTTTTTGCCTGATCCCTGAATTTTCGGCAATCGAAAAATCACGAACATGGGTTTCATAAATTATCGCATCGGTAAAATGTACCAAGGCTGGGCTTTTGTCGTTCCCCCAATTTTCGGGGTTGGTTTTTTGTGGGTCGAAAATCATCCCGCGCAAACCATTTACGCCAACACAACGTGCATAAATATCGGGGGTTTCCTCCAGCCAGTTGCCATCGTTAATCCTGAAGGTATAAAATTTTCTTTCGTAATCGCCCAGGAGAATGGTTGACCAGGTTCCGTTGCCGCTGGGCTGAAGCTGTGTTTTATGGAAAGGTCCGCCTGAAACCCCGTCTTGGTACAACCTGAACTCAACTGTCTTTGCCGTTGGCGCCCAAATTTTTGCCAAAGTCTTTTCCGGTGTCCAGAAAACGCCTAAATCATCCTTCCCGTAATAAGGATAAACAGAAAAATCTATTTTATTGAACTTCCACTCCCTCATTAAAATTTAAATAGTGTTTTTCGCAAAAAAACGCTTTTGCTGCCCAACCGTTTACCTTTTACGTCATAAATAATAACTTTTGCCTTTGGGAATTTTTTCAGGCTTTTATCGTGACGGTAAAAGCGGTCAATGTCGATTTGCAATGTATGGCTTTTGCCCTTTTCTAAATAAAGCGGATAAAAAATACGGTTATCCATCCCTTTGATCCTGAATTTCCTTTTTAGCCAGAAATTATCAAAAACCAATAAAGGTTTATCAAGGTCTATGTCGGCATTGCCCGTGTTTTTTAACGAAAGACTCAAATTATCAGGATAATAAACCCGGTCTTTTTTCAATTCTACATGCACCCTTCTAAATTGCAAGAACGGTTTCTTTGATCCAGATCCCTTCCTTTTTCCAGGTATCTTAAAGATTAGGAATATAACCACGAGGAGGGCAATTGTTATTATTAGCCCTAAAAGTTTGTCCCCATCGGGGCCAATTTCGTTTTGGGCAGAAACGGCCCGCCCGGCAGCCATAAAAAGTATAAGGGAAAAACCTTTTTTCATTTAATGAAATTTACGGCAAAAATACAAGAAAATAGCCCACTGCCAATCTCGTCAATGGGATTTAAACATATTTTTTCTTCCGTATATCCTTTTCATAAGCCTGGGTTTTGTCCAGGTTTTCCAAAGAAACTATATTTGTGCCTCCAAGCCTAATAGTAAATGAGGGGAATTAAGGCTATTGTCATCATTGGCTTTTTATGTTTGGGATTTGCTGCTCAAAATTAATACAATTACCAGATATGCCACACGATTTGATAGACAGGCAGCGGCTGCCAGGGTGGATGAAGATGAAAATGCCCCAAGGGGAAAATTATCCTAAAGTGAAGAATGTGGTAGGCAGGCACGGGCTACATACCATTTGTGCCAGCGGTAACTGCCCGAACATAGGAGATTGCTGGAGCCGGGGGACGGCAACATTTATGATCTTGGGCGATATTTGTACCCGAAGTTGCAGGTTTTGCGCTGTGAAAAGTGGCAGGCCGCTAGCTCCCGATCTGGGGGAACCCGGAAAGATAGCCGAATCAGTCAGGCTTATGGGGCTAAAACATTGTGTGCTTACATCTGTAGATCGCGATGATCTGGATGACCAGGGAGCCGGGATATGGCACCGCACCATTTGCGAAGTAAAACGGGCAAACCCCGGCATAAAGATAGAAGTACTCATCCCTGATTTCAGGGGAAAAGAAGAATTGATCCAGCAGGTTATAGATGCCAGGCCGGAAGTAATTTCACACAACCTTGAAACAGTGGAAAGGTTGACCCCTTTTATCAGGCATGCCTCAAAATACCGCCGCAGCCTTGATGTGATAAAGTATATCGGGCATCACACAATTGCCAAGTCGGGCATTATGCTTGGGTTGGGGGAAACTCACGGTGAAATACTGCAAACAATGGACGATTTGTTGGAAGCAGGCTGTAAAGTAATGACTATTGGGCAATACCTTGCCCCCACTGCAAAACACATGCCTGTAGTAGATTACATCACGCCCGGAAAATTTTACGAATACGCTAAAATAGGCAGGGAAAAAGGTTTTAAATTTGTAGAAAGCTCCCCATTGGTAAGAAGCTCGTACCGGGCAGAGGAACATGTAAATGCATGAAAGATTTTTATTATAACGATTTAGGGCTGAAAAGTTACAAAGAATGTTGGGATTTTCAGGAAGAAGTACTGTCTGGGCTGATAGCCGAAAAACGGGCAACTGGCAAGCCCACCGCCAAAAACCAATTTATTTTGGTTGAGCACCCGCACGTATACACCTTGGGCAAAAGCGGCAGTGAAACAAATCTCCTTGCCAATGCCGCCCTTTTGGAAAAAATTGGAGCTACCTATTATAGGATTAACCGGGGCGGCGACATCACTTACCATGGCCCTGGGCAAGTTGTGGGATACCCCATAATCGATTTGGAACATTATAAAATCGGGGTGCGCGGATATATCGAAAAAATTGAAGATTCCATTATTGCCGCCCTTGCTGTATTTGGCATAACTGCATCGCGGAAAGAAGGCGCCACCGGAGTGTGGGTCGATGCGGCGCATAAAGTCCGGGCCAGGAAGATCTGTGCCATCGGGGTGCGCGTGAGCCGTTATGTGACCATGCACGGCTTTGCCCTGAACGTGAATACAGATATGCGTTATTTTTCCTACATAAATCCATGTGGGTTAACTTTTGGCGTAACATCCATCCAGCAGGAACTTGGCAAAGAAATTGAAATAGGAGAGGCCAAAAATGTGTTGAAGGAGAGTTTCAACGAGGTATTCTATCCGCAGAAAACGGTTAGCACGCCTTAAAATGCCAACAGCAATTTGTTTCAATAAATAGGCCACAAACTTGTCCCGTTAATGAAAAGCTATTTCGGTTGCCCCTCATGCCCCATTTGCAACAAGCGTCTCAAAGCGTAACCGATATTGTTAATGCAGGAATATTGCGGAGGCAGGATTGAAATGTCGGCAATGTCAGGGAAGGATGCCATGGGCGATATGACGTGTCGTTTTTTTATAAAGTAATTTTCTTTTCTTATATTTAAAGACTAAAGCTGATAGAACATAAAATCCAAATGGGAAATACTTACTGTATTATTATGGCAGGAGGCATTGGGAGCCGCTTTTGGCCCCTGAGCCGTAGGGACAGGCCCAAACAATTTTTAGACATAACCGGAACAGGAAAAACCCTGATCCAACAAACTTATCAAAGGTTTGCACGGGTTATCCCGGCAGAAAATTTTTTAGTGGTCACCAGTATCAATTACAAGGATTTGGTACTTGAACAACTTCCTGAGCTAAAGAAAGGGCAGGTCTTGCTTGAACCTTTGCGAAGAAATACCGCTCCTTGTGCCGCTTATGCCATATATAAAGTTAAAAAGCAAAACCCTGATGCAACCTTTGTGGTAACCCCATCGGATCATTTAATCTTGAAAGAAGAAGAGTTTATCCGACAGATTAAAAAAGGGATTGAATTTGCAAGGAGCAAAGATGCGCTTTTAACCTTGGGGGTAAAACCCAGCAGGCCCGAAACCGGGTACGGATATATACAGGTTAATAACAAAGAGGGGTTTGACCAGCTCGACAATTTATATAAAGTGAAAATTTTTGTTGAGAAACCGGATGTTGAAATGGCACAGGTCTTTATCGACAGTGGTGAATTTTTTTGGAATTCAGGGATCTTTATATGGTCTATGTCATCAATTGTTGCTGCGCTGGAAACACACCTTAAAGATATTGCCGCCCTCTTTTCCAAAGGGATGAAATTGTTCAACACCGAGGATGAGATACATTTCATAAAGAAAACTTATTCTGAATGCAGGAGCATATCCATTGATTACGGGATAATGGAAAAAGCCAGGAACGTGTATGTATTGACCGCCGATTTCGACTGGAACGATCTGGAAACATGGGGCGCACTTTATGAAAATGAAGGCAAAGATAAGGACCGGAATGTTGTTAAAGGGGATAACGTATTGACATACAGTGTGAAAAATAGTATCATTAATATCTCGGACGAGAAATTTGCCGTATTGCAGGGACTTGACGGGTACATTGTGGCAGAATCGAATGATACACTTATGGTTTGCAGGAGAGAAGACGAACAACACATAAAACAGTTTGTTACCGATGTAAGGATAAAAAAGGGGGATTCCCTAGTTTGACTTATTCTGTAAACGTTTGTTTAAAAATCTTTCAAAAACATAAAACCGTAGGTTGTAGCTGATATTTTTTATATTTTGCATGCACTAAATTTTCCTGTAAAAACGGATAGGATATGGCAGAAAAGAGAGATCTCTCACGAAGAAATTTTATTGGCACAACGTTTACGGCAGCGGCAGGGTTTACAATTTTACCTTCAAAAGTAATTTCAGGCCTTGGGCATAAAGCCCCAAGCGACAAATTGAATATAGCAGGGATTGGCGTTGGTGGGATGGGGCACAACAACCTGCGGAATATGGACACCGAAAATATTGTCGCGCTTTGCGATGTCGATTGGGAATATGCCGGAAGGAATTCTTTTATAAAGTGGTCCCAGGCAAAGAAATATAAAGATTACCGGGAAATGTTCGATCGTCAAAAAGACATTGATGCGGTAATGATTGCCACTCCCGACCATTCCCATGCACTCCCGGCCGTTATTGCCATGCGCGAGGGGAAGCATGTTTACGTTCAGAAACCACTGTCGCATTCAGTGTACGAGTCGCGGATCTTGAGGGAGACAGCAAACAGATATGGAGTGGCTACACAAATGGGAAACCAGGGGAATTCGGGAGAGGGCATAAGGCAGCTTTGTGAATGGGTTTGGGCTGGGGCAATAGGGGAGGTAACCCATGTTGATGCCTGGACAAACCGCCCAATCTGGCCTCAGGGGCTTGAGCGGCCTGAAAAAGAACAACGGATCCCAAAAACATTGGACTGGGACCTTTTTATAGGCCCGGCAAAAATGCGCCCATACAACGAAACCTACCATCCATGGAACTGGCGTGGCTGGTGGGATTTTGGCACCGGTGCCCTTGGCGACATGGCATGCCATATACTCGACCCCGTTTTTAAAGCACTTAAGCTGGAATACCCCACCTCGGTACAGGGATCTTCCACACCGGTGAATATGGAATCGGCACCGAATGCCGAATTTGTAAAATATGAGTTCCCTAAACGCGACAACCTCCCCAAAGTAGGGATGCCAGAAGTTACAGTCCACTGGTACGATGGCGGCTTAATGCCCCCCCGCCCCGATGAACTGGAAACAGGCGAACAAATGGGCGACAACGATGGGGGCTGTGTCCTTTACGGCACCTGTGGGAAAATTATGTGCGGCACTTATGGGAAAAACCCTACTTTATTGCCAACAAAAGAAATGGCGCATTTTGCCCAACCCGAAAAATCAATACCCCGCATTTCCAATGCATTGAACGGAGGGCATGAACAGGATTGGATAAGGGCTTGCAAAGAAGATAAAAATATCCGAATGGAGGCATCTTCCAATTTTAATTATTCCGGACCTTTAAACGAAATGGTCGTGATGGGTGTACTTGCTGTCCGCCTACAAAGTTTACAAAGGAAGTTGCTTTGGGACGGGCCAAATATGAGGTTTACAAACATTTCACCCAACGACCATATCAGAGTGTTGACCAAAGACAACTTTAAAATTGTAAACGGCGACCCTAAATTCCGGAAAAACTATGTCACCCTACCTGCAATCGAAACCACCGGTGAATGGATAAGGCATACATACCGGCAGGGGTGGGATCAGATTTGATTTCCTGGGAAAGATAGCTAGGGATAAAAGCCTTGATCTTATAAAATAACTTGTTACAGGAATGGGTTGAAAAGATAAAGCAATCCGACATAAAACTTTTTACAATGGAATACAGGAATTTGGCAGATTCAGGTTTGCAAGTATCAATTATCACGTTTGGGGCATGGGCCGCCGGTGGCTGGATGTGGGGAAAAACAGAACGCAAGGGTGCAATTGAAGCGATCCGTGCATCGTGCGATATGGGGGTGACCTCCATAGATACGGCCCCAATTTACGGACAAGGGGAAAGTGAAGGGATTGTTGGAGAGGCCATTAAGGGAATCCCCCGCGATAAGTTGCAGATACTCACCAAGTTTGGGTTGAAGTGGGATGGCGTAAACGGTGATTTTTATTTTAAAAGCAAGAACAATTCGGGCAAAGATATTGACATATATAAATATGCGGGGAAGGAAAGTGTGATAAAGGAGTGCGAAGACAGTTTACGCCGTTTGGGCACCGATTATATTGATTTGTACCAAATACACTGGCCAGAAAGCACAACACCAATCCCTGAGACCTTTGAAGCCGTGGCAAAACTAATTGAACAGGGGAAAGTCCGGTATGCAGGCGTTTGCAACTACAATGTCGCCCAAATGGCCGAAGCCGGAAAAACGATAAAGCTGGTTTCCAACCAAATACCGTTTAGCATGGTAAACCGTGGCATTGAAGCCGAAACCGTTCCGTATTGTATGAAAAATGGCCAATCGGTGTTGGCATACAGCCCGCTGGAAAGGGGATTGCTTACCGGGAAAATTACGCCTGGCTATAAGTTCCAGGAAGGCGATCACCGTTCTGGGCACAAATCTTTTTCCGAAAAAAACATAATCATTGCCAATAGTCTCCTCCAAAAAATTAAACCCATTGCCGATGAAAAAGGTGCCACGCTCGCCCAACTGGTTTTGAAATGGACCACTCAAAGGGCAGGTATTACAATTGCCTTGGCCGGGGCACGAAATGCAGCCCAGTCTGTACAGAACGCAAAGGCGGCATCCTTGTCCCTGACAGAAGAAGAATTTAACTTTATCTCGGCCGAGGTAGACAAATTTAAATAATACCCATTTTTTTCATCAAAAAGGAGGCATTCATGGTTTGGGTTACCCCGTTGGATAATTTATAGTCGAAAACCAGCTCGTTATTTTCGATCCTTATTTCGAAACATTTGTTGTTTACCTGTCCTGGGAATTCTTTTTCCATTTCGCTGAGTTTTAAATCGTGGGTGGCAATCAGCGAAACCGATTTAAACTCTATCAGTTTTCTGATAAGTTCTTTTGAACCATTTAACTTATCGACCGAATTTGTCCCTTTTAGCATTTCATCGAGTATTACAAAGATGCGTTCGCCGCTTTGCAGCCGGTCCAAAACGCCTTTTATCCTTTTCAGTTCGGCAAAGAAGTAAGATTCGTCTTTTAAAAGCGAATCGGTTGTGCGCATGTTGGTATAGATTTTAATGGGCGTGAATTTCATCTCTCCGGCACATACCGGCGCCCCGATCTGGGCTAAAATCAGGTTGACCCCAACAGTCCTTAGGAAAGTGCTTTTCCCGGCCATGTTTGCCCCTGTGACTATCGTCACTTTCGACCAGCCGTTAACCTGAAAGTCGTTACAAACGCGTTTTTCTGGGTTGAGCAACGGGTGCCCCAGTTGTTTTGCCTGGTATACAAAACCATCGTCACAAATTTTTGGGAACACAAACCCTGGGTGGTTGTCAGCAAAATTGGCCAGGCTGATCAAAGCGTCTGTCTCGGCAATAGTGTCGAGCCAAACAGTTAGTTTTTTATGGTGCTTGTTGTGCCATTCCCAGAGCCTGTAGGCACAACGTATGTCCCAAAGGAAAATTGAATTCAGTAAAAAACCTACTATAATATTGCCCCTGTATTCAAATTCCCTGACAAGCTTTTTTAGCCGATTGAAAACATGGCTTGCGGAATCCGGGGATTTGATCCTTTGCTGCAATCCTTGCAAAGGGTCAGATTGAAAACGGTTTTTTTCGATAAGGAGGAGGAGCTGCATGTATTTTTCAAGCAAGCCTGATTTTTTCCCGAAAAAACGGAAATATTGCCTGATCCTTTTCCCGTAGAAAAACATAAGTACCCACTGCGACAGGATTGTTATGTAAATGAATAGGTTTGAATGGCCGGTAAAAGCAGGGATTAATGAAACAATGGTAAGCATAGGGAGCAGGATAATGAGCCATTTTGTGGCAGCCTGGTTTTTTAAGCCCAGTTCGGTTGCCGACCAGTTTTTTATTTCCCGGCTCATTTCTTCTGTTTCTTCAAAAAGCAAACCGTTTGAAAGGAACTTAAGCCGCCATTCAGGTGTCCTGGAAAGTTCCTTGATTGCTTCCTGTTTTTTTTCGATTTCGGTTTTGTTGAGTGGCGGGCGTGTTAACCATCCGGCCAGCTTGTGCCTTCCGCCTTGGGTCGCAGTGCGGTTTAAGAACTGAAAGAGCGAGCCTTCGCCAAAGACATCTAAATCGTAAGTAAAAAAATGGTCTGTATCGAGAAACTGTTTCCCGTTTTCAAAATGCAAAAAAGAGTGTTGCAAAGCCAAAAGTTCGCCTTCAGCAATTTTTAGCTGTACGGAAAGATTTTTTTTCCTTTTTTCGTGGCTGATATTTTTTTTAACCAAAAAGAAAAACAGGACAATCGCTGCAAGGCTTGAAAACAGTGTTGCCCATTTATCGGAGCCAATGACTGAAACGGGGACAAAAATCAGGAAAAACGAAAATATGCGATACCATACAAACCGGTGGAGCAAATGGGTTACTTTTTCTAATTCACCCGAAATCTCGGCTTTTTTTTTATAATAAAATTTTGAAACAGGTTGTCCCATGTTTACAGGTATTTATAATAATGGAGTATGGATACTACTATTAATGTTGTGGTTGCCAGAACCATAAAAACAAGGTAGATGGTCTCGGATTGTTTTGTGCCCAGGCTTGTTTTTCCTATTTTAGGGAAACGTGTACCAAATAATTGGATGTCGGTAATTAGTACAATCCTGTAAAATATCCACCCCAAAAACCATCCCAGTACGGCCCCGCATAAAATATCGGTGGGGTAGTGTACCCCTGAGTATATGCGGGAATATGAAAGCAACAGTGCCCATGCCAGCATCAGTATCCCATAGCTGCGGTTTTTAAATATCCTTGATGTAAAAACATAAATAGCGAACGTATTGGCTGCATGCGATGAAACAAAACCATATTTCCCCCCTTTTCGCAGAACGTTGTGCACCATGTGTTCAATGGCGGGGTTGTATACAGGGCGCAAACGTCCTACAATATGTTTTATAAGGACCGAAACCTGGTCGCTTGCCAGAATGGTGAGTGCCAAAAAAATCAGTATTAAAATTGATTTTGAACGGTATTGTTTTATAAAATAATAAGCAATTATGCAATACAACGGGATCCAGGTTTCTTTACGGGTTACCATTAACATTATGGTGTCCCAGAACCCGCTGTGGAAACTGTTCAGGTATAAAAACAGGTCGGTGTCTAAATCCAATATTTTTTGAAACCACTCCATATCAATTATTTAGGATTTCCCAGATTTTATCTTTTAATTTTTGAATGTTGTACCCTGTTACCGATGAAAAAAACAGGTGGGGGATATCTTTTAATTCTTTGCTGATCTCTTTCATCAGTTCTTCATCGAGCATGTCGGCTTTGCTGATTGAGAGGAAGCGCTGTTTGTCGAGCAGTTCGGGGTTATATTTTTCAAGTTCGTTTAAAAGTATTTTATATTCTTTCATATGGTCTTTGCTGTCGGCAGGGATCATAAAAAGCAGCATGGAATTTCGTTCTATGTGCCTCAGGAACCTTAAACCCAGTCCTTTCCCCTGGTGTGCCCCTTCAATAATACCTGGAATGTCGGCCATTATGAACGAGCGTTGTTCGCGGTGGCCTACAATTCCCAGGTTGGGTGTCAGTGTAGTAAAGTGGTATTCTGCAATTTTGGGTTTTGCAGCAGAAACCACGGAAAGCAAGGTCGATTTCCCGGCACTCGGGAAACCTACCAGCCCGACATCGGCAAGGACTTTTAATTCAAGTATTTTCCATCCTTCTTCCCCCTCTTCTCCGGGTTGGGCATAGCGGGGGGTTTGATTGGTGGCTGTTTTAAAGTGGTCGTTGCCAAGCCCGCCGCGCCCACCTTTCATTAATATTTGGGATTCGCCATGCTTGGTTATTTCGAAAAGGAACTCCCCGGTCTCTGCATCTCGGGCAATAGTTCCCGGCGGCACTTCCAGTATTATGTCCTCCCCATCGGCACCGGTACTGCGCTGTTTTCCCCCGGGATCTCCATGCCCGGCTTTTATGTGTTTCTGGTATTTAAGGTGCAGGAGTGTCCACATATTCTGGTTGCCTTGTAAGATTATGTGGCCGCCGCGCCCGCCATCGCCGCCATCGGGCCCTCCTTTGGGGATGTATTTCTCCCTCCGCAAATGCGCTGAACCGGCACCCCCGTTTCCCGATTTACAAAAAATCTTTACGTAGTCAACAAAATTTGATTCAGCCATATTTTATTTCGTTTGACGTTGTTTGACAGTTGTTCGACATCGTTTTTCAAATTCTCGAACATTTAAACCTTTGTTCCCCTCAAACAACACCTGTCCTCCATCATCAGGCATCCAGCTTTTCAACAACATCTTTCAACCTGCCCGCAATTTCTTCAATGGTGCCCATTCCGTTTATGCCGTAGTGTTTACCCTGTGGTTTGTAATATTCTATAAGCGGCAAGGTTTTTTTATTATAAACTGTAATGCGGTTTTCAATTACCGACTCGTCCTGATCGTCTGCCCTGCCTGACATTTCCCCCCGGCTTAACAGGCGGCAGATCAGTTCTTGTTTTTCGACCTCCAGGCTTAACATCCCCGCAACAGGAGTGCCGTTTTCTTCAAGTAGTTTGTCCAACGCTTTGGCCTGTTCTACTGTGCGCGGGAACCCATCGAAAATAAAACCGTTTGCACCTTGGTTGCTTTCCAGTTTGCTTTTTATCATTCCAATTACAACGGCATCGGGGACCAGCTCGCCCCTGTCCATAAAACCTTTGGCTTCAAGTCCAAGTTTAGTCCCGCCCGCAATTTCGTTCCTAAGCAAATCTCCTGTAGACAAATGGTTTAACCCGAAAGACTTAATTAAAAATTCTGCTTGGGTGCCTTTACCTGCCCCCGGCGGCCCAAATAATACTATATTTAACATTTTATTGATCATTTAATCGTTAATAACTGAATAAATATCTATTAAATTCCTGCCATAGCCATTGTAATCCAAGCCGTAACCAACAATAAAATCATCGGGGATCTCAAGCCCGATATAATCCAAACTGACTTCTTTTTTCAACGCGCCGGGTTTTAGCAGGAGTGTGGCAATTTTTATTTCTTTGGGGTTCTTGCTTTCCAGTTGCTGATGGATATTGTTGATGGTAATCCCGGTATCCACAATATCTTCCAGCACAACAACTGTCCTTCCTTCAATTTCTTCGTTTAGCCCGATAAGTTGTTTTATTTTCCCCGTGCTTTTATCTCCATCGTATGAAGCCAGTTTTACAAAAGTAATTTCAGAGTCAAGTAAGTCAATGCGTTTATAAATTTCGGCGGCAAACATAAAAGAGCCGTTCAGGATACAGACAAAGAGCGGATTTTTTCCTTTTAAATCTCTGTTCATTTGTTCCGCCATTTGCTCTATCTCTGAGCGGATTTTTTCATAAGGGATAAAGAGCCCGAACTCTTTGTCAAGTATTTTTACCTGTTTCATCTAATAAGAAATGATTTTTTTTAGTTGTTTTATTGCTGTAAATTCGCCATTGAAAAAATAAAAGGTACAAATTAACAAAACAATTCGATTAACAAAAAATATAAGTTGCAAAACATGGAACCCAAAGTAAGTATAATTATGGGAAGCACGTCCGATTTGGATGTAATGGCAAAAGCTGCAAGACTGCTTGACGAGTTTGAGGTCCCGTTTGAAATGAACGCCCTTTCTGCACACCGTACGCCCGAAGAAGTGGAAGTATTTGCCAAGGGGGCAAAAGATAGGGGGATAAAGGTAATAATTGCCGGTGCCGGCATGGCTGCCCACCTGCCGGGGGTTATCGCAGCAATGACCCCGCTCCCGGTTATTGGCGTACCTATCAATGCCAGCCTTTCCGGTTTTGATTCTGTCCTGGCGATATTACAAATGCCCCCCGGCATACCGGTTGCCACGGTTGCCGTTAACGGTGCCATGAATGCTGCAATATTGGCTGTTCAGATAATGGCAACCGGAAATGAAGCATTGATGCATAAACTGTTGGATTATAAAGAAAGGTTGAAACAAAAAATCGTAAAGGCAAATGCTGAACTTTCCGAAGTGAAATACAATTTCAAAACGAATTGATTTTCAGATATTAAGATAATTCCGTAAATTAGAAGGGACGGTTTTTGCCGTCTTTTCTGGTTTGCAATGAAACGGTTTTTATTTATAGTTGGCTTCCTGGTTCTCATTTGCCCAATAGCAATAGCCCTTGAGAATTACCCTGGCGGCGCGCGTTCGTTGGCTTTGTCACATGCTTCGGTTTCTTTTTCAGGTGTTTGGGGCACGTTTAACAACCAGGCCGGCCTGGCCGGACTAAGTGATTTGTCTGCAGGTTTTTTTTACGAATCAAAATTCCAGGTCGACGAACTTTCATTGGTTTCCGCTTCGTTGGCCTTGCCGGTTGCTTCGGGGAATTTCGGGCTAAGTTTTTTACAGTTTGGGAAGGGGGCTTATAAAGAGAATAAATTTGGGCTGGCTTTTTCAAAGAAACTTTCCGGTAAATTCTGTGCCGGCGTCCAATTAGATTATTTGTCTCAAAGATTTCCAGAAAACCCTGGCCACAAAGGTTTTGTAACTTTTGAGGGGGGCGCAATTTATTCTGTTTCCGGCGATTTTATTTTAGGCATACATGTTTGTAACCCTTTGCAACGAGGTATTGAAACTTTGGGCGGCAAACAGAAACTGCCGGCTGTTTTTAGAGTGGGCGGCCATTATTTATTCGATGAAATGGTATTGGCCGCGTTCGAAGCAGAACAAGTCGCAGAAACCCCATTGCTCCTAAAATCAGGCATTGAGTTCATGCCTGTAGGAAACCTGGCATTGCGGTTTGGGGTTTCCGGCGCCCCTTTTAGGTACACTGCAGGTATGGGATACTCTTTTGGGAAAATTGTTACGGATATCGGTTTTGGCTATCACGCAAACTTGGGGATAACACCTTCTGTTTCGCTCCAGTTTAAATTGTGACAAATGAAATGCTTTTGGGGACATATCATTGCTTTTTTGTTTGCCCTGCTAATCTTGGACGGTTTTGCGCAGGAAAGTGGTGCTGAACGGAATATTGAAGCAATATTGGAGTCGATGGCCGTTAATATTGATGAGGGATCGGGGGCGGCGGTCATTATTGAAGATTTGGAAAGACTAGCAGAAACCCCCTTGAATATAAATTCTGCATCAGCAATTGAGCTTTCAAAATTGCACCTTTTGGACGATATACAAATCCAGAACCTGTTAGGTTACCGTGAGCAGTTTGGCCCCGTTTATTCTATTTATGAACTTAATTCGGTTGATGGCTTTTTCCCCGGACTGCTTCTGAATATGGCACCGTTTATCTGGTTCGGCCCGGTGGAGGAAGAGCCGGAACGTTTTTCTGAAACCTTAAAAAACGGGCGGCACCAAATATTGGTGAGGGCATTGGGAACGGTCCAGGAACCGGAAGGTTATAAAGCAGGGGAGGATGGCTCTGTCCCGTATGAAGGGGATCGGCTCAGGTATTATTCGCATTACAGGTTTGAGGCAGGGGATGATTTTTCTGTCGGTTTTACGGCTGAAAAAGATCCGGGCGAGGCATTTTTTGCCGGTTCTAATAATAATGGTTTCGATTTTTATTCCGCCCATTTAAGCGTGAACGTCAACCAGGTTATCGAGAATGTTACAGTGGGCGATTTCTTGGTACGTTCAGGCCAGGGGCTGGTCCTTTGGCAGGGCTTCTCTATGGGGAAATCGGTAAATTCCATGGATATTTTTAAAACCAACCAGGGAGTGCGCCCGTTCACTTCTACCGATGAAAATGGCTTTTTTAGGGGGATTTCTTCCTCGCTTAATTTGGGGGCAGCCCAAATGTCATTGTTTTATTCCAACAAAAATTACGATGCAAACATTATTTTTTCCGACTCTGCCGCAACAAGTTTTTCAAGTTTGCAAACATCGGGTTATCACCGCACCCAAAATGAAATAGCAGATGAGAAGTCGGTTCGGTTTTCTAACTGCGGGGCAATAATACACCGGAGGTTCAACCACTTGAAAGTTGGCGGCACATTTGTTTATGGGCAGTTTGGCTTGCCCTTTGTCCGGAGCGATCAGCTGTACAATAAATTTTTATTTTCGGGAACGGAAAATTTTTCTGCCGGGCTTGATTATTTTTTTAGCAAAGGGAAATACCAGTTGTTTGGCGAAGCTGCGCTTTCGAAATCGAAAGGGAAAGCGTTTTTGCAGGGGGCTGTGGCACATTTGCACGATCGCCTGGATTTTTCGTTGTTGTTCCGGCATCTAGACAAAAATTATCACGCACTTTGGGCAAGCCCTTTTGCTGAAGGGAGTTCGGCTGCCAATGAAACCGGGCTGTATTTCGGTGCCAAGATTTTGCCGGCCAGGTTTGTCGCGCTTTCTGCTTACTCCGATTTTTATCATTCTGATTGGGTAAACTATAAAACTGCTGGTCCTGCAAACGGTTGGGAAGTTTTTGTGCAGGCTGATTTCCGTTTTTCAGAAGAGGTGCAGTTTTACATAAGGTATAAAAACGAAGAAGAAGAGCAAAAAGTGACGCTTAACTCATTATACCAAAACCAGCCGGTACAAACCAGGAAAATACGTTTGCATTTTCAGTATAAACCCAGCGGGCCGTGGACTTTTAAAACCCGTTTTGAAAATTCGTTTTTTAAGGGGCTGGAAAATGAAAGCGGGTTATTTGTCCTCCAGGATGCACAGTTTATGCCTGTTTCTTTCCCCCTGGTCTTATCTGCAAGGTTGGCATGGTTTTCAACCGGAGGTTACGGTTCAAGGATTTATGCTTATGAAAACGATATGCTTTATACTTTTTCTGTCCCGGCATTTTCTGGCAAGGGATTTCGCGGATACCTGAACCTGAAATACAAAATTTCAGAAAAAATGGACTGTTGGTTTAAAATAGGGCACACCATTTACAACGACAGGGAAACCATCAGTTCTGGGCACAATCAGATTGCAGGGAACCATAAAACAGAGTTAAAATCCCAGTTGAGGTTGAAATTTTGATTTTGAATGTGTTTCTTTGGCAGGTGGATGGAAGGCAAGCGAAGTAAGAACTGAAAGAGAGTTGCCTGGTTATCGGTGTATTTATGTGACTTTTACATTGTTGTCATAGATATTTGGTTGTCAAGAGGCAAAGTCATGGACGAAACTATACAGAGATGCAGAAACTAACATTAATAATAACATTGTTTTTTTGTCATTTAGAGATTGAAAAATCGATAAAAGCTCATGTCGGAAGAACATCTGAAGATGTTGCCCCCAGGTCGCATAATTTGATATATTTATCAGAAAAAACAGACTTGGAGTTTGATGATGGGACTCAAATATTTATAGGAATTTTAATGAAGTAGCAGTTACAAGGGCGGTATCCTGGTTATAATCCTGTACTTCCAGAAACGACAAGTGTATGAATATTTGGAAACGACTAAAACCTTGTTAAAATGGCTAAAAGAGAAATTGTAGATATATTAAGAAAGTATATTTATATATTACGTTCAGAGGGGATAACAGTTGACAAAGCTTATCTCTATATGGCAGTTATTTAAAGGAAAATTAAGTTCCTGTAACAGGACATGGCGGCAGTCAGGTAATTTTGCAGGGGAATAACCATAAAAATATGACAATGGAATATAATTTTGACGATATACGTCCATACACAGATAAGGAAGTAAGGGAAAAAATAAGGATGCTCATAAAAGATCCGGTTTTTGATGAGGTGTTGATGCACATGTTCAAAGTCCGCCCCAAGGTTGAAATGATAAAACTACAGTTGCGGACTGTACGCAACGTGCGGCAATTGCAGGGGACCTTTGTGTATGACATGTTGCGGATGATTATCAACAAAACATCAGATGGGCTTACCCACACAGGGCTTGGTAAACTTGATAAAAAGAAACCTTACCTTTTTATTTCAAACCATCGCGATATTGTGCTCGATGCTGCATTTATCAATTATATTGTTTTTGAAAACGGCATGAACACGACCCACATTGCCATTGGCGACAACCTGCTTTTGTATAATTGGATTGAACATGCTGTGAAACTGAACCGGGCATTTGTTGTAAAAAGGAACCTCCCGCCGAGGGAATTGCTGGAGTCATCAAGAAAGGTTTCCCACTATATCCGGAAATCAATTGTTGAAGATAAAATTTCTGTTTGGATAGCACAGCGTGAGGGACGTACAAAAGACGGGTTCGACAAAACCCAGGTGAGTTTGCTGAAAATGCTGGACATGAGCAACACAAAAGGTTTCTTAGAAGGTTTTAATGATTTAAATATTGTCCCTGTCTCAATTTCATACGAGATAGAACCGTGTGGCCTTGCCAAAATGAAAGAGCTGATCAAAAAGCAACATTACGGACAAATGAAGACCAGCAAAGACGACCTGAAAAGTATGTCGATGGGGATGTTTAACCCGAAAGGGAGGATGCGCTTTTCATTTGGGTCTCCTATTGACGTAGGATCAGAGGAGGCTAAGACCAGAAATAAACAAAACGAGTTGGCCGAATCATTGGCAAGGAAAATTGACCGGCAGATATATTCTAATTTTAAATTGTGGCCAAGCAACTATGTGGCTTACGATTTGCTTACAGGCGAAGACAGGTTCAAGCATAAATATTCAGGCGAAGAAAAGAAACATTTTGAGCTTATGCTGGGACAGGCCATGATTTTTATTGATTTCCCCATTACGGACATATCAGAACGTTTCCTGAAGGTTTACGCTAACCCGGTAATCAATAAGCTCTCTGTGGCAAAGCTTTAGAAGATATCCCGTTTTTTTATGTCACGTATATACAATTGCAAGTTGGTCTTGCCCCTGTATTCGTTTTCAGTTATTGAATAACAAACATCGAATGGCAGCCCTGACGTGATTAAATCAAATTTGTCGGACTGGTTAAAAGCAATCCCCGGGAATATCCCTGAGTTTACATCGGGTTCGACCAGGTCGAGTTTGAGGTGTTCCTTTGTTTTGCCCACCAAACGGCTAGTGCCGGCATCAAAAACATCCTCTGTGACAAAAATAGGGGTCAGGTTATGGGGCCCAAAAGGGGCAAATTGTTTCAGTATGCGGAAAAACCGCGGGGTTATCTCGCTCAAAGGGATTTGGGCATCTACCTCAATGGCTTGTGTTTGTTGAAGGTCGGTGATCTGTTCTGAAACAATATCTTCGAACCTCCTCCTGAACTGTGGGATATTTTCGATTTTCATGGTAAGCCCGGCAGCATACATGTGCCCTCCGTACGATTCCAACAAATCGCTGCACTTGCCAATTGCTTCATATAAATCAAAATCGCCCACCGACCGGGCCGAGCCGGTCGCCAGCCCGTTAGATTCTGTTAAAATAATTGTGGGGCGGTAATATTGTTCGGTAACCCTTGATGCAACAATCCCAACAACGCCTTTATGCCAGTCGCGGTTGTACAAAACGGTGCTGTTCATGTTTTTTAATTCCTCGTTGTTTTCGATCATGTCCAGTGCTTCCTGGGTGATGTCGCGGTCCAGCGTTTTCCTTATTTCATTGAACGAGTCGATTTCTTCGCCAAGCAGATCCGATTTGTCCTCATCGTTCGAGACCAGTATCTGTACCGATTTTTTGCCATGTTCAATCCGTCCCGAAGCATTTAACCGGGGGCCTATTTTGAACACAATGTCGCTAATAGTAATATCATTGCCGTTAAGCCCGGCAACATTAATAATGGTTTGGAGCCCTATGCCAGGGTTCGAATTCAGCTTTTTGAGCCCGTAATATGCCAAAACACGGTTTTCTCCTGTAAGCGGCACAATATCCGAGGCGATGCTAACTGCAACCAGGTCGAGCAGATCGTGCACTTCTTCCAGTTCAATATTGTTTTTTTGGCAATAAGCCTGGAGAAATTTGAACCCTACCCCGCACCCCGACAATTCTTTGTATGGATAATTGCAGTCGGGTTGTTTGGCATCCAAAACAGCAACGGCCGGCGGCACCTCGTCATCTGGGTTGTGGTGGTCGCATATAATAAAATCGAGCCCGCGTTTTTTTGCATTGGCTATTTTCTCAACAGCTTTGATGCCACAGTCGAGTGCAACCACAAGAGAAAAACCGTTTTCCACAGCGTAATCGATACTTTTGGGGGAAATGCCGTAACCTTCGCTATACCTGTCGGGAATATAATATTCAATATGCTCAAAACGCGATTTGAGGAAGGTGTACATTAAAGCAACCGAGGTTGTACCGTCAACGTCATAATCGCCGTAAATCATGATTTTCTCCTGGCTGGCTATGGCCATCTCCAACCGGTCAACGGCTTTGTCCATGTTTTTCATCAGGAAAGGGTCGTGGAGGTCGCTTAACCGGGGCCTGAAAAAAGCTTTTGCTTCGTTGAACGTTTTAATCCCACGCTGTACCAACAGCTTGGCTATTACCATATTCACGTTCAGGGCAATCGACAAATGTTTGATTTCGTTCTGATCCCCATGCCCCCTAAGATTCCATATTTTTTCCATAGATATTGCCCCAACTTAATTTGCAAAGATAGAAATTGCCTGCCGATATATGAAAAATATTTATCTAACCTTTCATTTATTTTTTTTGTGCCAATTTTCCTGTTGACAAAAGCAGTACAAGTTGTTTTATTATCTTTGCCCATATTTTTTTAGAGGAGATAAAATGAGTAACCAGGAATTGAGCGAACAGCAAATAATCAGGAGAAATTCGTTACATAGGCTACGTGAGTTGGGAATTGAACCCTATCCTGCCGCTGAGTTTAAAGTGAATGTGTCAACCACTGAAATAAAAGGGAACTTTAGCGAGGGGGCAAACAATTTCCAGGATATTGTGCTGGCAGGGCGTTTAATGAGCCGCCGAATAATGGGGAAGGCTTCTTTCGCCGAAATACAGGATAACAAAGGAAGGATACAGGTTTATGTAAACCGCGATGAACTTTGCCCCGGCGAGGACAAGACCATGTACAACGAGGTATTCAAAAAATTGCTCGATATTGGCGATATTATTGGCATAAAAGGTTTTGTGTTTAAAACACAGATGGGAGAAATTTCTGTTCATGTAAAAGAACTGACAGTCCTCAATAAATCGCTCCGCCCACTTCCAATAGTTAAGGAAAAAGACGGTAAGACATATGATGCCTTTACCGACCCGGAACAACGTTACCGTCAGCGTTATGTCGATTTAATCGTAAACCCGCAGGTGAAGGATGTTTTTATAAAGCGTACAAAAATTATTAATACAATGCGCGAGATGTTTAACGGGCATGGTTACTTTGAGGTTGAAACGCCGATCCTGCAAGCTATCCCGGGAGGGGCGGCGGCACGGCCTTTTATAACTCACCACAATTCGTTAAACATCCCGCTTTATCTCCGTATTGCCAACGAGCTTTACCTCAAACGCTTGATTGTAGGCGGTTTTGAAGGGGTGTACGAATTTGCCAAAGATTTTAGGAACGAAGGGATGGATCGCACCCATAACCCGGAATTTACCGTTATGGAGATCTATGTTGCCTACAAAGATTACAAGTGGATGATGAGTTTCACCGAGGAAATGTGTGAGCGGGTGGCACTGGCATTGCACGGGGATACCAAAGTGCAGTTGGGGGGAAATGTTATCGACTATAAAAGGCCATACCCCCGTGTTACCATGACCGAAGCAATAAAAGAACACACCGGTTACGATATATCAGGGAAGGACGAAGGCGAGCTGCGTGAAATTTGCGGTAAGCTGGGGATTGAAACCGACCCGAGCATGGGAAAAGGTAAGCTTATTGACGAAATTTTTGGCGAAAGGTGCGAGCATAACTATATCCAGCCAACTTTTATTACAGATTACCCTGTTGAAATGTCGCCGCTGACTAAAAAGCACCGCGAAAACCCTGAACTGACCGAACGTTTCGAATTGATGGTAAACGGGAAAGAACTGGCAAATGCATATTCAGAATTGAATGACCCGATTGACCAGCGCGAACGTTTTGAAGAACAGTTGCGCCTCTCTGAGAAAGGCGATGACGAAGCGATGTTTATCGACCAGGATTTTTTAAGGGCATTGGAATACGGGATGCCGCCAACTTCGGGCATGGGAATTGGCATCGACCGTTTAACGATGTTTATGACCAACAGCCCTTCGATCCAGGATGTGTTGTTTTTCCCGCAAATGAAACCCGAGAAGAAAATCACGGTCGAACTTACCGATGAGGAAAAAATTGTGATGGGCTTGTTAAAAGAAAAATCACCGGCAGGCTTAACCGAATTGAAAGAAAAGTCTGGGCTCAGCAATAAAAAGTGGGACAAAACCATAAAAGCCCTCGCCAAACATAAGTTGGCCAAAGTGGAGAAAAATGACGATGGCTTGTTTGTGGTGATGGGGTAGGATGGGAAGGCAGTTGTAGCATGTACGTAAAAAATCCCTGGCTCTTTCGGGTTTATTGTTTCATTAGTGGGTGGCTTTGATGTCCCGGCGGTAACGGCAACACAGGAAAAACAACGACAAGGCGATGGCATTGGAAACTTTGGGCAAGCTTATTTCCCGTTCCCTTTAAAACTTACCATTAGCGTGTAAATCAGGATTTTGAAGTCGATATAAAGAGAAATGTTTTTCAGGTACATCATATCGAAAGGCAGGCGTTCAAGCATTTCTTCAACATTAGATGCATATCCGTATTTTACCTGCCCCCAAGAGGTAATCCCCGGGCGTAATTTGTGAAGGTGCGTATAATGTGGCGCTTTCTGTACTATCTGGTCGATAAAGTATTTACGTTCGGGCCTGGGCCCTACTAGCGACATTTCACCTTTTATTACATTTATAAACTGCGGGATTTCGTCAAGGTGGGTTTTACGCATGAAACGCCCAATATTGGTTATCCGGGGGTCGTCCCCGTTAGAAAGTTCAGGCGTTCCGTTTTCTGCCCCGGCAAACATGCTCCGCAATTTGTATATTTTGAAAGGTTTGCCGAACCGGCCAATCCGTTCCTGTTTGTAGATTATAGGTCCTTTAGATGTGCTTTTGATAATTATTGACAGGATAAGGAAAACAGGGGAAAATAAGATCGTGGCTGCCATAGAGAACGAAACGTCGATAAGCCGTTTGCTGTTTTCCTGCCAGCCAGGCATTAGGCCGTTTGATATTTTTATCAGCGGGCTGCTGTATATGGTGGTCACTTTTACTGTCCCCGACAGGAAGTCGTACAAATCAGGGAGGCCCCAAATGGTAACCTGCCGGTTTTCAATTATGGTGAGTATGTCGCTCAACCTTTTGTGTTCAATCGTTTCAATAGCAATTATTATTTCTTCAATTTCCCTGGATTCAATTATCTGTGCCAAATCTTTTACACCCCCGAGTTTTGGGAGGTAGTCGCCCAGGAGTGTGTCATTATTGTTCTCAACCCCAATAAAACCAACAAAAAGGTTTCCTGCCGGCCTTTCCTGGTTTGTCATTTCGTTATATATTTTAACTGCTTTTTCGTTGCTCCCGACAATTAGCGTGTTAAAGCCGATTTTTCGTTCATGGATACGGTGGATTGTCCGTGTAGTCAGGACTAACCGGAAAATGTAGGTGAAGGCAAAGTGTATGGACAGGAGGGTGAAAAAAAGTTCGTAATAGTCTTTGTACGATGTTATAAAATCATCTAAGATCAAAGCAAAGAAAATAATTACCACCCCTACTATCGATGTCAGGATTGTTTGCCCCAGCTCGATTAAGCGCGAGCGGTGGAAAATATTTTTGTAAAAACCGGTAATGTAGTAAAATGTAATCCAAAAAACAGGGATGAAAAACAGCCCGAGAAAGAACCGGTCGTTAAATTCTAAAGGGATTTCAGTCCCGAAACGTTGGGGTTCGATTACCAATTTACGGTAAATAAAAAACAGTGACCAACTTAATGCTGCCGCTAAAATATCGAATACCAGGTATTTGGCAACCTGCCTTTTTTTATGCATTCTTTACTGGTTGTTTAAATTTGGCAATGGCTTCTTGTAAGCCAATTATGCAATGCAATAGATTAACGGGCATTAGTTGGTATTATTGCTGCAAATATTAGTTTTTCGCCCAATTTAATGTGTGGAAAATTGCGAGATTTTTTTGTTTATTTTCTGTACTGCGTGCAAAACAATTAAATAGTCTTCGATATTGCTGGTTTGTTTTGTTTTCTCTTGGATTGACCGTAGGAATGTGTCAAATTCATCGACAAATGAATATTCAGATAAATCAATGGGTTTGTTATGGCATTGGAAGTTTTCTGTTGTGAAATTTAAGGTGACAAATTGCCCGGGCGAATACGACTTAATTTTGAACTCGTTTAACGGGGGCAGGTTCCCGTAATTAATGTTTACCACTGATGCATCGCCAAATTCCAGCCTGATGTTGTTGAACTTAGATTCGGTCTCTTTTGTCCGGAATGCCACCGCCCCTATCTTTTTTGGGCTAAGGCCTGTAGTCCCGGCCAACATGAGCAAAAGCGAAATCAAAGTGCTGTCTGTAATCTTTTCACCGATAAGGTATGAGATGTCCAGGAATGTTGGCGAGGCAATATGGTTGTTCAGCCACTGTATGGCCGGGGTAAAATAATATGGGTTTGTAACCTGTATGACTGAACCCGATTCATTTGCCAAGCTGTTCAGCTGTGAGCATTCGTCAATGCTCAGTGCAGGGTATTCGGCAGTAAAAATATGCTTCGATTTTTTTACCGCATCGCATAACATTTTAAACGGCAGTGGCGAAGAATTATCCATTACAATAATATCAGCTTTTTCTATCAATTCGCCCCTGCTCATTTCAGGGATTGAAGAGTGGGGGTTGTTTAACCTGGCATCATCCCACGCCGAGCTTGTCCCAATGATGTTTGCCCCCTGGACGTTTTTGATCCTTTCCCCGAATCCCCCCAGAGTTATGTTTTCTCCTATTAGTCCAATATTTTGCATATTGCAAATATAAAATTCAAAATCATCTGTATACCTGCATGGAGGAATAATTTATCAACGTTAAATGTTAATATTGAAAAAGAATCTTTAAATTGTAATCGGAGGGATTTAGGTTATTTTTGTGCTGTATTTTTTTGATGTAAGGAAATGAATGATGATTGGAGATACCAGGGAATGAGGAAAAAGTTGGCTATGGGTTTGAGCAAGAAAAAAATCCGCAGCAAAGAAGTTTTGGCTGCAATAGAAAAAATCCCCAGGCATCTTTTTATGGAAAGTACTTTTATTAATTTTGCATATAAAGATCAGGCATTTCCTATTGGTGCCGGGCAAACCATATCCCAACCTTTTACGGTTGCTTTCCAGACCCAGTTGCTTCAAATAGAAAAAGGCGATAAAGTACTTGAGGTAGGAACTGGTTCGGGTTACCAGGCAGCAGTTTTGCTTGAGATGGGCGCCAAAGTTTTTACCATAGAAAGGCAAAAGGAATTGTACTTAAAAGTCCAATCGTTTTTGCCGGAGATCGGGTATCACCCGGCTTGTTTCTTTGGCGATGGCTATAAGGGGTTGCCCAACTTTGCACCGTTCGACAAAATATTGGTAACTGCGGGCGCCCCATTTGTCCCCGAAGAATTAAAGTTGCAGTTGAAAACAGGGGGGCGGCTGGTAGTCCCTGTCGGGTCCGAAAAATACCAGGAAATGACCGTTGTGTCCCGTGTATCGGAAAATGAATTTAAGACCGAAAAGCACGGGGGGTTTGTTTTTGTCCCAATGTTAAAAGGAACGGTAAATTAATAGTTATGATAAAAATTAAAAAATTTGTTGTAAACCCGCTACAAGAAAATTCATATATACTCTCCGATGAAACCGGCGAATGTATCTTTATCGATCCCGGTTTTTTTTACGAGGAGGAACAAGATGAGCTCAGGAGTTATGTGTCTGAAAATGAATTGAAACCGGTTAGGATTGCCAATACGCATTGCCATTTTGACCATATCATGGGGGTAGAATTCTTACGCAACGAATATAACATCCCGCTGCTTGCACATCCCGCCGATGCTTTTGGCATCGAACAGGCAATTGACCAAGGGCAGATGTTCGGGTTCGACATGAAACCAGTAAGGCCTATTGATACCTTTTTCAGGGAAGGGGAAAAAGTAACTTTTGGGAAATCCGAATTGGCAATCCTGCATGTTCCCGGCCATTCCCCGGGGCATGTGGTTTTTTATAATAAAAAAAACAATTTTTTGATCGTTGGAGATGTACTCTTCTACGGAAGCATCGGGCGTACCGATCTCCCCGGGGGAAATTACCGGCAGTTAATTACCGGCATAAAGGACAAACTGTTTAGCCTGCCCGATGAAACAAAAGTGTATTGCGGGCACGGACCGGAAACAACCCTGGTGATCGAAAGGACAGGCAATCCGTTTTTAACCTGAACAACAAAAAACAATGTTGTCCCTTGTTTGTGGCTTAAAATCATTTTTAATAAATGCCGTATAAATTATACTTGCAAATAATTCACTAAAATATAATATACATGCCTTACGATAATTTTGTGACCCGTCATTTAGGTCCTCGAGAAAACGATATTAAAGAGATGCTTAAAGCAGTTGGGGTTTCATCGATGGATGAACTTATAGGGCAAACAGTCCCGGCAAATATCAGGTTAAAAGAGCCTTTGAAATTACAGGAAGGATTAACCGAGCGTAGATATTACCGCAGGATCCTTAGCCTGGCAGCGAAAAACAAGGTTTTTAATACATACATCGGTATGGGTTATTACGATACGATTACTCCAGCAGTAATCCTGAGGAATGTACTGGAAAACCCGGTTTGGTACACATCATACACCCCTTACCAGGCTGAAATTTCGCAGGGCAGGCTGGAAGCTTTGCTGGATTTCCAGACCATGGTTTGCGAACTGACCGGGATGGAAATAGCAAATGCATCGCTGCTTGACGAAGCTACCGCCGCCGCTGAAGCCATGGTCATGATGATGAACCTTCGTTCCAGGAAGATGGTAAAAAACGGGGTGAATGCAGTTTTGGTGGATGAGAAAATGTGGGGGCAAACCCACGATGTCTTAAAAACACGTGCAACCCCATTGGGGATAGAACTACGCATCCAACCTAAAAGTAAGTTCGAATTTGCAGATGATGTTTTTGGGGTACTTGTTCAATACCCGAACTCCGATGGTGAAATTGTTGATTATTCGGGGCTAGTTGAACAGGCTCACCAAAAGGATATAAAAGTAGCCGTAGCAGCCGATTTGCTTTCATTGGCAATCTTGATGCCTCCGGGCGAGTGGGGCGCAGATATTGTTTTCGGGAGCAGCCAGCGTTTTGGCGTGCCTATGGGGTATGGAGGCCCGCACGCAGCATTTTTTACCGCTAAAGAAGCCTATAAACGCAGTATGCCGGGACGTATAATCGGTATCACAAAAGATGTTCACGGAAACCGTGCATTGCGGATGGCCCTTCAAACACGAGAGCAACATATTAAGCGCGAGAAAGCTACTTCAAATATATGTACAGCACAGGCTCTCCTTGCAACAATGTCCGGCTTTTTCGGGGTGTATCACGGACCGGAAGGTATTAAAAATATTGCTGAACGGGTACATAACATTGCCGCTTTTTTGGCAGACGAAATTGAGAAACTGGGGTATAAACAGTTAAATAAAAATTATTTTGATACAGTAAGGTTTGCTTTGCCTAAACATGTGAGGCGCGAAGATATTGAATGGCTGTCGCTTGAGTTGGAAATGAACTTTAGGTATTTTGAAAATGGGGAAGTAGGGATCAGTATCGATGAGACTACCAACAGAGAAGACATTACATGGATACTGGAAGTTTTTGCAAAAGCAGCTAACAAACGCTGGCAGGTTATCCTTGAATACCCTAAGGGATATTCCATTGATAAAGAATATGCCAGGACTTCAGATTTTATGACCCAGGAAGTATTTAATAAATACCGGTCGGAAACAGAAATGTTGAGGTATATCAAACGTTTGGAACATAAAGATATTTCTTTGACCCATTCAATGATACCGCTGGGTTCCTGCACCATGAAATTAAATGCTGCCACTGAAATGTTGCCTTTGAGCTGGATTGAATTTAACGGGCTACATCCGTTTGTCCCGAAAAACCAGGCACGCGGTTACCACGAAATGATGGAGGAATTGAGGCGGGATTTGGCGGAAATAACAGGAATGGCCGATGTAAGTTTAATGCCTAACTCAGGAGCAGCCGGCGAATATGCCGGCTTGAGGGTCATACAGGCCTATCACGAGAGTAGGGGCGAAGGCCGTAGGAATGTTGTCCTAATACCTTCTTCTGCACACGGGACAAACCCGGCAAGTGCAGTTATGGCAGGCATGAAAGTGGTTGTTGTCGACTGTGACGAAAAAGGGAATATCAATTTACATGATCTGCGCAACAAGGCAAAAGAGCATAAAGAATACCTTTCTTCGTTTATGGTGACCTATCCATCGACACACGGGGTCTTTGAATCATCGATTGTGAAGATGTGCGACATTGTCCACAAAAATGGAGGCCAGGTATATATGGACGGTGCAAATATGAACGCCCAGGTCGGGCTCACAAATCCGAGAAAAATAGGTGCCGATGTTTGCCACTTAAATTTACATAAAACATTTGCAATACCTCACGGAGGTGGAGGCCCGGGGGTTGGCCCTATTGCAGTTGCCGCCCATCTGGTTGAGTTCCTGCCTTCTCACCCAATTATGAACAACGGACATGTTGGGATAAACGCTGTAGCCGGAGCCCCGTGGGGAAGTGCTTCTGTGCTTACCATTACCTACGGTTATATAAAAATGATGGGAGCCAGGGGCTTAACCGAAGCGACTCAAATGGCTATCTTGAATGCAAATTATATTGCCAAAGCACTAGGGGGAAATTATGGTATTTTATATACCGGAGAAAACGGGCGGATTGCCCATGAAATGATCTTGGAATGCCGGCATTTTAAGGCAAGCTCCGGGATTACAGAGGAAGACATCGCCAAACGTTTGATGGATTATGGCTTTCATGCCCCAACCCTTTCTTTCCCGGTCCACGGCACCCTAATGGTCGAGCCTACTGAAAGCGAATCAAAAGAAGAATTGGATCGTTTTATTGATGCATTAAACTCAATTTTTTCAGAGATAAAAGAGGTTGAAGGCGGGACTGCCGATAAAACAGATAACGTTTTGAAAAATGCCCCGCATACGGCAGAAAAGGTTTGTGCAGACAATTGGGAACATGTATATTCAAGGGAAAAAGCAGCCTACCCCCTAGGTTGGCTCAGGGAAAATAAGTTCTGGACCTCTGTGGGGCGGATCGACAATGCTTGGGGAGACCGGCATTTAATTTGTACCTGTGGCTCACCTGAAGAATATGAATTGATGCCCCGTGAATAAAGTTGTTTTGAATGATAGTTTTTCCGAATGCAAAAATAAATATAGGATTGAATGTGGTTTCCAAAAGGGCGGATGGTTACCACGATCTGGAAACCATATTCTATCCGGTGAAATTGGCAGATGCCCTGGAAATAGCAGATGCCGATAAAACAGAGATTACGATGTCGGGCTTGAAAATAGACGGCTCGCCAAAGGACAACCTTATTTATAAGGCATATTTGTTGTTGAAAAATGATTTCAAACTCCCTGGGCTAAAAATCCACCTGCATAAAGTTGTCCCTTTTGGGGCAGGGCTGGGAGGCGGTTCTTCCGATGCGGCATTTGCCCTAAAATCGATAAACGAGCATTGTAACTTAGGCCTGGGGGCAGATGAGCTAAAAAAATATGCCGCTCAAATAGGAGCTGACTGCCCTTTCTTTATTGATAATTGCCCTGCTTTTGCCAGCGGGATTGGGGATAAGTTGGTGGCGGTAGATATTGATCTTTCCGGATATGAAATAATAATTGTTAAGCCACGGTTTTCAGTCAGTACCCCCGATGCGTACCGGGACATAAAACCGGCCATGCCTCCCTTCTGTTTGAAAGGATTAAACGGAGTACCCGTTGAAGAATGGGGAAATATAGTAGTAAACGATTTTGAGAAAACGGTTTTTCCAAAGTATCCTGAAATCCAAAATTTAAAAGAAACACTTTACCGGATGGGGGCTTTGTATGCTTCCATGTCGGGGAGCGGCTCTGCCGTGTTTGGTATATTTCGTTGTTTGCCGACAGGTTATGATAGTATCTTCCCCCAAGGTATTTTTATTTACCGGTAAAACCTGTCACTTACCGGTCTTAAAGTTTCATTAACAAAATATTTGTACTTTTTAACAAAAAGGCGTGTAACCTTTGTGCCTGCAAACAGTCTATTAAGGTGAAAACAGAATTTTGGAAGAAACAGGATAGACAATAGCAAGAAAACAGAAAAAAACAGAAACAATGAAAACAAAAAGTAACCAAGTAGTCGCTACAGTAATTGCCACACTTTTATTAATTGGTGGGAGCAGCTATGCGGAAGGGACAGAATTGATTGCCTCAAGCCTTGAAACAAATGAAGAGCCGGCATTGGAAATTGAAAATTGGATGATTGACGATGTTTGCTGGGACAAAACCAACGCAGCCAGCGTATTTCTAGAAACAACAGATGAAAGCCTGGTACTGGAATCATGGATGACTGATGAAGACACCTGGGGAGGAAGGTACTATAAAAATGAAATTGAAGCCAACCTTATTTTGGAAACCTGGATGGTCAATGAAAATTTCTGTGGGGAAAGCCCCGGTTGTGGGAAAACGGAAACAGAGAATAGCCTGGTGCTGGAGACTTGGATGACAAATATATGGAATATTCAATAGGAGAAAGGTGATTTTAACGTGATTAGTTTGGTTTGGATTTTTAAAGGACTGCCGCCCGGCAGTCCTTTTTTTTAATAAGATAGCATCCTATTTTAATATTTTGGGCTTAATTTCAACCATTAAATGCCTCTTGGGGATTACTTCATCTTTTTTTACATACACTTTTACAATCTCGCCGTCAAAAGGCATGCGCACCTGGTTTTGCATCTTCATTGCTTCAAGCAACAGCAGGGTTTCCCCTTCTTTTACTTTATCTTTGGGTTTTACAAATACATCGATGATTGTCCCCGGCATGAAAGAATGGAGCAGGTTTTCATCTGGGGCTTCCCAGTTTTCCCTGTCTTCAAATTTATGGGTAAGGGTGGTCTTATATATTGCCCCCTGTATAATCAGGTTTTTATATTCTTTTTCTTCTGTCATGAGATTTAATTTTAAAAAGGAGGGATACCGTGTTTTTTGCCTGGCATGTGGACGTCTTTATGCTCAGAAACCCTTAAGGCATGTAGGATACGGGCTCTTGTTTCCTTGGGTTCGATTACCTCGTCGACGTACCCTTTAGCAGCAGCAACGTATGGATTGGCAAATTTTTCTTTATATTCCTGTATTTTTTGCTGGCGCATTTCTTCTGGGTTTTGGGCTTCAGCAATTTCTTTGCGGAAAACGATGTTGGCTGCACCTTCTGGTCCCATAACCGCAATTTCGGCAGTTGGCCATGCAAAAACAAAGTCGGCACGCAGGTGGCGTGAGTTCATTGCAATATATCCCCCACCATATGCTTTCCTTAAAATAAATGTCACTTTAGGGACAGTGGCTTCGCTATATGCATACAAAATTTTTGCGCCGTGACGGATTACTCCTGCATGTTCCTGGTCTACCCCAGGCAAATACCCTGGCAGGTCCTCCAATGTTACAATAGGTATGTTAAAAGCATCGCAATAGCGGATAAAGCGAGCTGCTTTGTCTGAGCTGTCGGTGTCTAGTACCCCTGCCAAAACCATTGGCTGGTTGGCAACGAACCCAACAGTTTCTCCTTCCATCCGCCCGAACCCGATAATAATATTTGGCGCAAAATATTCCATTACTTCAAAAAAGTCTGAGCTGTCAACAATGCCTTTTATGATGTCACGCATATCATAAGGGATTTTTGAATCAGACGGGACAATATCCTCAATTTTTTTGCCTTTTTGTGGTGATTTGGGAGGGAAAGGAAGTGCCTTCCTTGAATTGTTCCTCGGGATAAAACTGATGAGTTTTTTGATCTGCTCGAAGCATTCCTGTTCTGTTTGTGCATAGAAATGTGCGTTGCCTGTGATTTCGGCATGGACGCGCGCCCCGCCTAGTTCTTCCATCGAAATCTCTTCGCCAAGTACCGATTTTATCACACTCGGGCCGGTAATAAACATTTTAGAGATATTGTCAACCATGAAAACAAAGTCGGTCAGTGCCGGTGAATATACAGCACCTCCAGCACATGGGCCAAGTATTACCGAAATTTGCGGGATTACTCCCGAAGCCAGAGTGTTTCTATAGAAAATCTCACCATAACCGGCCAGCGAGTTGACCCCTTCCTGGATACGTGCGCCCCCTGAATCGTTGATGCCGATTAGCGGGATCCTCATCTTAAGGGCATGATCCATTATTTTTGTAATTTTCCTGGAGTGCATTAAACCTAACGACCCCCCGGCAACAGTAAAGTCCTGTGCAAAAATACAAATAGGTTTGTTATAAATGGTCCCTGTCCCGATAATTACGCCATCACCATGCAACACTTTAGATTCCATCCCAAAATCTTTGGCACTGTGTTCTACGAACAAGTCATATTCGTGAAAAGAGTTTTTATCAAGAAGGGCAAGTATACGTTCTCGGGCTGTGAGTTTTCCCATCTTTGCCTGTTTTTCAATGGCTTCGTCCCCACCGCCTTTTTGTACTTCCCTTTTCCTTTTGCGAAGGTCAAGGACATTACTTCTAAGTGACATAAAGTTTGTTTTAAGTTAAAAATTCCTTTTTTCCAATTAGTAGGTTTAAGTTATGCAATCCAATGTGGAAGCAAAAATATAATTTTTTTCTTTTAGCATCCTTTTCGCAAAAGTATAGTACGTAATTTAAGGCATATTGATTCGTTTAATTCGAATAATAGGACTGCCTGTTTGAAAAATGCCCTTTTATGTAGCTGTTACGGAATAATTCCCCTTTCCTGGTTTAACTTTTCCAAAATTTGCCTTGGATAAAGAAAAATATCATCAAAAATTTTAATCCGCTTAATTAACAGTCTTCACACTAGCGTGCAGCCCATCGGAATACAAAAAAGGCGATAATACTATACCCGATGTTTGGGATCCATACAGCAACCAAAGGAGAGGTGCTCCCGCTAATGGCAAAAACAGTGGAGATCTGCATGAAAAGTATGTATGAGAAGGCAAACAGCAACCCAAGCCCCAGATGAAGGCCCAGCCCTCCCTTTATCTTCCTGGAAGCAAGCCCCGCACCTATAATGGTCAGTATAAAAGCAGAAAAAGGCCCGGCAACCCTTTTGTGGTTCTCAATTTCCCATTCAACTGAGTTTACCCCGCGCATTTTCATTTGTTTGATTTCCTGCTTTAATGCCGGGGTGGTGTAGGTTTCCATTTGGTTTTTTATGACCCTGTAGTCGCCCGGTGCCATGTTTAGTGTGGTGTCTAGCCGGTACCCTTTTGCAAACGACTCCCCGTCTTCGTGTATATAGCGTTTTACATAGTTGTTGATTACCCATTTTTCCGAATCTTTGTCCCAACGGATATTGTCTGCACTTATTTTCTCTTTTAGTTCCGCACCTTCAAATTTTTCGAGGGTGAACTTATAGCCCACATTGTTTACGTTAAAACTTTGCATGTAAATATATACCCCTGGCTCAATCTGGCGGTGGATATTCCTTTCTGTCACAACTCTTTTGTTGTCAATGTATTTGTATCTGAAATTGTTTAATGTCTTGTTGGCAGGCGGGATAACGTAATTTCCCAGTAAAAAAGAGAAAGCGGCCAATATTAATGCCGACACTAGGTATGGGCGCATCAACCGCCGATAAGAAACCCCACTGCTTAAAATGGCTATTATTTCAGTGTTGTAGGTCATTTTTGAGGTGAAGTATATTACCGCAATAAATGTAAACAAAGGGCTGAAGAGGTTGGCAAAGTAAGGGATGAAATTCATATAATAATCGGTAACGATTACCTTGCCCGGTATATCTTTTGAAAGGAACTCGTCTAAATTTTCAGAAATATCGAAAACTATTGCGATGCTTAAAATAAGGGCAATAGCATAAAAGAAAGTCCCCAGAAATTTTTTAGTGATATAGAAATCTATTGTTTTATAAATTTTCATCCCTGATTTTTATAACCTTACTTTCAGTTGAATTACCATCTCTTTTTTCCAGCTTTCAAAGCCCCCGTCAATAATTTTTTGGCGTGCCGTGCCTACCAGCCATAAATAAAAAGCCAAGTTGTGCTGGCTTGCGATCTGCGCTCCAAGCATTTCGTTTGAAATTATTAAGTGGCGAAGATAGGATTTTGAATATTGGTCAACAAATGAGCTGCCATTTTCATCAATGGGAGAGTGGTCATTGCCCCATTTTTTGTTTTTTATATTGATAATCCCCTTGCTGGTAAACAACATGCCGTTCCTCCCGTTTCTGGTGGGCATAACACAGTCGAACATATCAATTCCCCTTTCAATGGATTCCAATATGTTTATCGGGGTCCCCACTCCCATTAGATAACGAGGTTTGCCTGCAGGCAAACCTGCCGTGCATACTTCGGTCATTTCATACATAACCTCTTCTGCTTCCCCAACCGAAAGCCCACCGATTGCATACCCATCGGCATCGAAATTTTTCACATGGGCAACTGCTTCTTTCCGAAGGTTTTTATACGTGTTCCCCTGCACAATAGGGAACAATGTTTGGCTATAACCATATTTCGGCTCTGTCTGCTTAAATCTGGCAAAGCATCTTTCGAGCCAGCGTTGTGTCAGTTCAAGCGATTTCTTTGCATAATTATAATCGGCATCTCCCGGGGAACATTCGTCAAAAGCCATAATTATGTCAGCGCCGATGGCCCGTTGTGTGTCAATTACATTTTCGGGTGTAAACATGTGGTACGAACCATCGATGTGAGATTGGAAACGGGCACCTTCTTCGCTGAGTTTCCTGATGTCGCCAAGCGAAAAAACCTGATAGCCCCCACTGTCGGTTAAGATGGGTCTGTCCCATCTGTTGAATTTGTGCAGGCCGCCGGCTTTTTCAATAACTCCGATCCCCGGGCGGAGGTATAAATGATAGGTGTTACCAAGTATGATTTGAGCTTTTATGTCCTCCTTCAAATCACGGGTATGTATGCCTTTTACCGAACCGGCAGTGCCCACGGGCATAAAAATAGGGGTTTCTATATTGCCATGTGCGGTAGTAATAATGCCTGCCCGCGCCCGCGAATTTTCCGAAGTCTTTAAAAGTTCAAATTTCATCTGTTCTCTTTGAGGGGGTAAATATAATTATTCTGTCTGAATCGAACGTTATCACATGATTTACCCTTTTATTGGTAAAAGGGTGCTTGCCCAGCTGAGATAGTAGGTGTCGGCTTGCCAGTTTTTTCAGGTGTCAACAATTAGAAATTGCCAGTTTGGGGGTTAAAAGATTATAGAATGGTTTCGATATTTTATGTCGCAATGTTGTTTTTTGTAGTTTTGCGTGAAAACACCATGAATAAAAAAATAGAAATAATCCCTGCTATCGACATAATCGGGGGAAAATGCGTGAGGCTTTCCCAAGGCGACTACAACCAGAAAACCGTTTATAACGAAAACCCTCTGGAAGTTGCAAAAATGTTCGAAGCATCGGGGATTTCAAGGTTGCACTTGGTTGACTTGGACGGAGCAAAAGAAAAGCACATAGTAAACTATAGAGTGCTTGAAAATATCGCTGCAAAAACAAACCTAGTAATAGATTTTGGAGGTGGGCTTAAATCGGGAGAGGACCTGAAAATCGCTTTCGAATCTGGTGCTGCCATGATTACCGGGGGCAGTATTGCCGTTAAGCATAAAGAGGTTTTTTTAAAATGGCTCGAAAAATATGGCAGCGGAAAAATCATTTTAGGCGCTGATGCAAAAGACGGAAAGATAGCTGTAAGCGGTTGGCTGGAAGCTACGGAACTCCCGGTCGTGGCGTTCATAGAAGACTTCAGGAAAGAGGGCGTGGAGAAAGTAATATCGACCGATATTTCAAGGGACGGTATGCTTTCCGGCCCTGCGCTTGACTTGTATGCCGAAATAATGAAAAAACTTCCCGGCACGGAAATCATTGCCAGTGGCGGCATCGCATCAATGGACGACATCTTTAAGCTGAACGACATGGGAGTGCCGGGCGTAATAACAGGCAAAGCCATCTACGAAGGAAAAATAGATTTGAAAGATATTGAGCGGTTTCAAAGTAGTTGATTAACTTATTTCACATAACTGTTTGTGGTTAATTATTGTATTTATAACTGTTTTGGGTTTATTATTGTATTTTTAATCATTTTTCGTTATATTTGATTTGTGAAAAACGAAAAATCAGTTGGGGTTATAACGGGAGATTTAATCAATTCTTCGGCTCTAGGCAAGGAGCAAAAGAAGCTGATTGAATCGGAGTTGGAATGTTTTGTTTCTAATAATCCTGGAGTTTTGTTGCCTTTGCAGTTTTATAGGGGCGACAGTTTCCAGCTGATGGTGACTAAAGAACATGCAGCTTGGACAGCGGTAATGATAGAAGCAATTGTCCTTTCAACGGCATCTACATTGTGCAGGTTGGGCTTGGGGGTTGGGACTGTTTCTAAAATTGCCCCAGGCAATGTGTTGCAATCAGAAGGCGAAGCGTTTTTGCTTTCAGGTCATCAGCTTGACAACATGAAAGGCGAAGGGCGTATTTTCAAGATTGCTTTGAACAACAGCCAGTTTCAGCCGATTTTGTCTGCAACTTTTCATCTGGCAGAAGTAATAATAAGAGGATGGAAAAAGGGGCAGGCAAGGGTTGTTGCACAGATGCCGTTCGCTTCCACGCAAAAAGAAATTGCCAATAAGTTGGGGATTTCGCAGGCTGCTGTGAGCAAAGCCTTAAAAACAAGCAACTGGGCATCTGTTCAAGATTTCTTGAGGGGGTATGAAGAAACGGTAAAAATGATATAAATGAATTTGCTCTTTTTTCCATTGCTGACGGGGCATTTAATTGCCGATTTTTGGTTGCAGCCAAATTCGTGGGTATTCCACAAAAAAGCAAACGGGATTAGATCTTCAAAGCTGTTCCTGCATGTTGCAGTTGTATCCGTTTTGCCCGTGCTTCTTACTTTCCAGTTAAATTTATGGTGGTTTGTCCCTGTTATATTTTCTACTCACCTAATAATTGATTTTTTTAAGACAAAATTGAAAGACGGTGTCCCTGCTTTTTTGTTCGACCAGTTACTGCATATTTCCATTTTGTGGTGTTTGGTTCTCTGGGGAACAGATGAGGATATTACGGGCAGTCTCGCTTTGTTATGGATTTATGTTTCGGGTTTTGTTTTGATTACCAATCCTGCCGGGATTTTTATCGGGAAATTTTTGGACATCCTCATCCCCGGCAAAAGCGAATCTCCTGCTATAGACGTGTCTGGGTGGATTGGGATATTGGAGCGCACATTGATTCTTATTTTTATATCTGCCGGACAGTTTTCCGCTATCGGGTTTTTAATTGCAGCAAAATCGGTGTTCCGTTTCAATGACGTTAAGGCTGACGGGAACAAAAAAGCTGAATATTTTTTATTGGGGACTTTAATTTCATTTACTTTGGCAATTATTGTTGGGCTGTTGGTTGAAAAAACAGCTCTAATGGTGAAATCATAGAAAATAAAGATGCTTGCAAAAAGAATAATACCTTGTTTGGACATCCGCAACGGGCAAACCGTTAAAGGGATAAATTTTGTTGACATAAAAGAAGTTGGCGACCCGGTTGAACTCGGGGCAAAATATGCTGCCGATGGCGCAGACGAACTGGTGTTCCTTGATATTACGGCAACACACGAAGGCAGAAAAACATTCGTGGAACTTGTTAAGCGCATAGCTGCCCATATCAATATCCCATTTACCGTAGGGGGGGGCATTAGCGAATTAAGCGATGCGGAAAAACTGCTCGCTGCCGGAGCCGACAAGATTTCTATAAATTCTTCTGCCGTGCGCAACCCAAAATTGATTGACGATTTGGCTTTGAACTTCGGGAGCCAGTTTGTTGTGGTTGCCATTGATGCGCGCGGCGATGAGCAAAACCACTGGACGGTGACCGTTAACGGGGGGCGTATCCCTACCGACAAAGAACTGTTCTCTTGGGCAAAAGAGGCCGAAGATCGCGGTGCGGGAGAAATCCTTTTCACATCGATGAACCACGATGGGACAAAAAACGGATTTGCAAACGAGCAATTGGCGCAAATGGCCGATTCGTTGAAGATACCTATTATTGCTTCGGGAGGTGCGGGCGCAAAAGAGCATTTCGTTGACGTGTTCACCAAAGGGAAAGCCGATGCGGGGCTGGCTGCCAGTATTTTTCATTACAACGAAATCCCTATACCCGAACTTAAACATTATTTGAAAAAAGAAGGTATTGCCGTTCGCTAAATAAAAGATTAACTTTGCGGCAAATTTTGAGGAATGAAGAAAAAAGAAGGTATATCCAAAATAGACTTCAATAAAATGGAAGGGCTTGTCCCCGCCATTATCCAAGACGCAGAAACCCAGAAAGTTTTGATGCTCGGTTTCATGAACAGAGAATCTCTTGCAAAAACTTTGGAAATAGGGAAAGTGACTTTTTTTAGCCGCACAAAAAACCGTCTGTGGACGAAAGGCGAAGAGTCCGGCAATTTTCTAAACGTGGTTTCGATCTCAACAGACTGCGACAACGACACCCTTCTTATAAAAGCCAACCCTGTCGGTCCTGTTTGCCACACCGGGGCAGACACTTGTTTTTTTGAAGACAACAAAAAGGGCGGAGTCCAGTTTTTAAGCTACCTTCAGGATTTTATCGACAAACGAAAAGAGGAAATGCCCGAAGGCTCATACACTACTTCGCTTTTCCAAAAAGGGACACGGAAAATCACCCAAAAAGTAGGGGAGGAAGCTGTTGAAACAATTATCGGCGCAATGGCTGACGATGATGAAAATTTCATCTACGAAGCAGGCGATTTGATTTATCACCTCATTGTTTTATTGTCCCACAAAGGATATCGTATAGAAGACATAGCCGGGGAGTTGAGAAAACGGCATTCGTGACCTATAGGAGGCATGGCCTAATATTCAAATCACACTTTATCAATAAGGGAAAAATTCTTTATTTTCAAATTTTCATAGCTTTTCTATAACATGGTTATGGAACATAGTTTAAAAACATAACTGTAAAACATTGTATATTTGGACGTTTCGGTTTGGTGGTTTTGTAATTTAGGTTGTAGCTTTGTATTGGAGTCTGCTAATTTTTAAACCTTTTAATATGGAAACTTTAGTTGCTTGCCCAACCAGTACCGCCACAATCTTGGCATGTCAGAAAATTGCAAAGTCGTTTAAGGAAAATGTTTACGAACTATCTCGTGTGAGGAAAGAATGGGATCCGGCATATGCATCTTCTTTAAATATATGGATTGAAGACACCATTGAAAAACATTATGCTGAGAATGCAGATGTACGGGATGAAGAAAAGTATCATCAGTTGCATGAGATAATGGTCACGGGTTTACAAAACCTGAAATTGTTGAGGGCTTCGGTTAAAGTTGATTTTAAAGACGACAAGCACTTCTTGAAAGTTTTTTTTGAAAAAACCGGTTATAACGATTATTTCAGCGATGCAAAAAATGGAGACCACCGGAGCCTACTGAATTTTCTGAGGGTATTTGCCGATAACCTGGATGCAGAAACCCGCAAAAAGATAGTATTGAAAGGTACTGTCGATTCCATTTTTAGAAAAATATTGAACAGCGCGGCGGAAATTGAAAAATTTAAAGATTGTTTTGAAACATTGGTGAATACGACTGAGTTAAATGAGTATGGACAGAAAGAAGTCTTCCAGATTTATGTAGCCATACAAGACATTTGCCGTATTGCAACTGCATATTACCATTGCGACCCTATTAGGCGCGACCAGTTTAATTTCTATAAAGTTCTGATGCACTTATAAATTTACTACTACCTGTTATTTAACTTAATAAAACAGTCTGTTCTGTTCTGGAGCCGGCTGTTTTTGTTTTTAAAGATTTCCCCCTAACCTTGGGCAACAGGGGTAAGCTGTGGGTAGAAGGCTTGATAAAAAAGCCCTTGGCTTCTTAAATGTTGTGTTTCTAAGTTTCTATGTTTTCATTTTCGTCCCCATCTTTTTCTACAGGGACATATCCTTCAGCAATTGCAGCTTCGGAGGGTTCATAAGGGAATACATCAACAATTGTGCTTACTGTGACCGAAGAAACTACGTATGGGATTACCATGTAGGATAAACTTTCGTCCAGTCGTTCCAAGGCTTCCTTTATGTCATCGGCCATTACGAGATAATAGGTGCGTATTTTTTTTTCTTTGCCGGCTTCTTCGTCAACAGTTACTAAGTTTATTGTTGCTTTAAACCACCATTCCCCGTTTTCGAAAGAGAACACCTCGGCTATTTTTGATTTTTTTATGTCGGTAACATAAAATTCGCCCCGGACCATTTCCTGCATCTGGCGTATCATCCTGGTTTCTGCATCGGTAAAGGAGACCGCATCAAGAAGGAAATTCTCGGTTACGTTCCGTTCCTTTCCGCTTTCAGAAATTTTCACATATTTAACTTTACACTCAAACCAGGTCTGCATCATTGTCTTTGTTTTTTTTATTATGAAAAGGCAAAAATAGCTTTCTGAAATTAGATTGGGGTTAAATGTGGTAAATATTAGCTAAAAATTATTAACAAAAAACCGGTTACACTTTTCGTGAACCGGTTTTTGTTTAATCTAACTAAACTAACTCAAACTAACTCAAACTAACTACTCTTGTTTTTAATTTTTTCTTGAAGAAAGGATCCGCCCCGCTGGGCGGATCCTTAAACAGACAGCTACAGACTTAAAAGCTGAAGAAGATTAGTTGTAGGCACTTTCTCCATGTTCATAAACATCGAGGCCTTCTTCTTCAATGCGCCTGGATACGCGCAATATTTTTGCTTTTTTCAATATCGTAAACAGAATGAACCCTGTCCCGAATGCCCATGCAAAGAATGCAAGGACTCCAATGGCCTGGATGCCCAGCAATTTAGCGCCATGCCCATAAAACAATCCTTCTGATGTAGAAAATAGCCCAACCATCAACGTGCCAAGAGCGCCGCTAATCCCGTGGACAGAAATAGCGCCGACCGGATCGTCTATTTTTAGCACTTTGTCGAAAAATTCAACTGCAAACGGCAACACAAAACCGGCAATAACCCCAATAAATACGGCACCAACCGGGTTTACCGCATCGCAACCTGCCGTGATTGCAACCAGCCCTGCCAATGCCCCGTTTAATGAGATAGACAGGGTCGGGCGTTTGTACCGTACCCATGCAACAATCATTGCGGTAACGGCTCCGGCCGCAGCAGCAAGGTTGGTAGTCATGGCAATGTGCCCAATAGCTACTGCGTTGTCGGTGCCGGCTGCTGCTAACTGAGACCCGGGGTTGAACCCGAACCATCCGAACCAGAGTATAAATACCCCGAGGGCCCCTAGGGCAAGGTTGTGCCCCGGGATTGCATTTGCTTTCCCGTCTTTTGAATATTTCCCTATACGTGGACCAATGATAGATGCGCCTGCCAGGCCTACCCACGCGCCAACAGAATGTACGATTGACGAGCCGGCAAAGTCATGGAAACCAAGCTCGCTCAACCAGCCGCCCCCCCATGTCCAGTGGCCAGATGTTGGATAAATGATTACCGTAATAACAATGCTGAAAATAAGGTATGATTTGAACTCTGTGCGCTCGGCCATTGCCCCCGAAACAATTGTTGCCGCAGTTGCCGCAAACACTGTTTGGAAGAAGATGTCGGCATAGTCGGAGTAATTGTCGCCAAACCCATCGCTCATGAAAAAGAGGTCGGGCGTGCCGATAAATCCGCCTATTGAGTCCCCGTACATTAAAGTAAAACCGATAATCCAATATAGCAACGAACCTATTGAAAAGTCCATCAAGTTTTTCATCAAAATGTTTGCGGTGTTTTTTGAGCGGGTGAAACCTGCTTCCACCATCGCAAAGCCGGGCTGCATGAACATGACCATAAATCCGGCAACCAATAACCACATGTTGTCTATGCCTATCTGGAGGCCTTGTAATGTTTCTTCCATCTTATTATAATTTTTTTGTAGTTATTATTCTTCTTTTCCTTTAATGTAAAGCGACTCGTCTCCTTGTTCGCCTGTCCTTATCCTGAACGATTCTTCTATGGGTACGATAAATATCTTGCCGTCCCCGATTTGTCCTGTCCTGGCAGAATTTAAAATTGCATTGACTGTTTTTTCTACGTTTTTGTCGCGTACGATAATTTCCAATTTTGTGCGCTCTATAGTACTTGTGTCGTACACTATACCACGGTAAACCCGTCCTTCGCGGGCTTGCCCAACGCCCCTTACGTCCCAAAAGGAGAAGAATTCGATGCCTGCGTCCTGCAAGGCTTCTTTCACCTCTTCGAATTTTGATTTTCTAATTATGGTTTCAATTTTTTTCATATTTCTTCAGCTTTAAAAATTGATTATAAAGAAATTCCTACTATGATATATAACTGTTCAGATGAAGGGTTGAGGACAACAGAACCCGACATTGGCAAGGAAAAACTATCTGTGATTTTTATTTCTTTGGAAGAGCTTATCCCGATGTTGCAAATGTTAAAGTCGCCATCAACTGTATACGCTCCGTCTCCCCCCCCCAGTGTCAAATCCACAGGTCCGGCGGTTAATCCCGCTTCAAGGTAAACATCGCCGTTGCCATCGTTCATCATGTATGCACCAGTTAGGGAAAATGCCCCTAGCCCAAGGTTGACCATTGGTTCTATATAGTGTGAGGTCCCCTCAAAGTAGTCAGAGCCGGGAAAATAGTAATCAGTAAGCGTGAGGCTAAGTGATGATTTTTCGCTTAAGTCAAAGCCATAGCTCGCATAAAGGTCTGCTTCCATATAGCCCTCATCGTCCCCGGTAATTACGGAGCCGGAAAATGCCCCCCATGCCCCAAGGGCAAAGCCGCCTGTGCTGAATTCCATGTAAGGTTGCAACGATACCCCTGTGCCAAATTTGGAACCGCGCCATACGTAGCTGCTGTAGATGTCTAGCCCGGGGCCTACTTCCTGTGCTTTTGCCTTTGGGGTAAAAGTTAACAACAAGAGTATGCCCGCAACAATAAATAATGTCTTTTTCATAATCGTAAATTTTAAAAGTTAAACTGTGTTTTTTCGTATAAAAGAGCCTTTTTGCTTCTTTATAAAAGATAATATTTATTCAAAAAAATATTTTTCTGTTTTTCACCCTTATAAAAATGAATCCTTTCGATATAAAAACATGGATTTTTAATTAATACCCTCCTTGTTTTTGGTATCTGTGTTCAAAAATATGTGTGTTTTTTGTCTTGGGGGTATTTTTTTGAGGTGAAGTACCCTTTGTTAACAAAATATTAATACAGGAGCGTGTTTTCTTTCAAAAAGGTAGAAAATAGGATTTTTTATAGCAAAAAATTGTTTTTGTTTAAATTTATTTATTCATTTTTCTATAACGAAGGCAATGGCAACAACGATAACAATGGCAACCTTATTTTTTGTCGTACCCCCAATTCGTCCTGCCAAGCCCCTTTTATGTCGCATTCTTTTTACTTTTGTTTAAATTTTTGGTTATTTAGCTTAACAAATCCCTCTGAGGGGGAGGTTTTATTAACCAAAGCGTGTGATGAAAAAAAAATTGTGTGTGCTTTTTTGCCGTTGCAGTGCAGGAGTTGTTTCGTCTGGGGCAATTGAGAAAATATCTGCCGGTTTGAGAAATTTCGATACCGATGTTTTTTATATGCAGGATTTGTGTGCGATGTCCCTGCACGAAAAAGATGTGCTTAATACAATAGGGAAGGGATTCCAGAAAAAGATAATTATAGCCTGCTATCCCCGCGCCGTTAAAAATATGTTCCGGCAAAACGGAATTGAATTTGGTGATTTTGAAGTTCTTAACTTCAAGGAGCTTTCCCATGGGGCAATTTTTTCGGAACTTGAAAATAGGTTCTTGATAAAAAAAGGTGAAGCACGTTGCCGGGAGCAGGTTACCGCTTTGGATGTGCCTGCGTGGTTTCCGGTCGTTGATGAATCGCTGTGTACGCTTTGCGGGAAATGTGCGCGGTTTTGCCTGTTCGGTGTTTACGGTTACGATAAAAAAAGCCTTAAGGTTGTAGATCCGTTGGCGTGTAAAAATGGTTGCCCTGCCTGTGCCCGGACGTGTCCAGCTTCTGCAATTATGTTTCCCCGCCTGGCAGAAAATACCGTTCTTGCAGGAGACATGCCTTATGGGAAAAAAATAGCCGTTGATAAAGGGAGTTTGTTGACGGCCCTGGATGCCCGTAACAGGAACCGGCGGGATATTTTTAGGCCGGGTATTGTTGAAAAGGCCGAAGAGGAACGCAGAAAAGCGTTGGAAGAGTTTAAAGCGGGACTTGGAAATTTTCAAAAGGATGATAAGAAGGATTCTTAGAAATACCGACAAAAAGTGCCTGTACAAATTTGTGTACAACATGGGTGTTAAAGGCTCGTTAGGTTTGGCACGGTATCATAAAAGGCTGAATAGGGGGGATTTTTTTCCTGCTTTTCACTTTATTTCGGTAACAGATGATTGTAACCTGAATTGCCAGGGGTGCTGGGTGACGCACAAAAAGAAAAATGCCCGGATGTCGCCAGGTACATTGAACCGGATTATTGGGGAAACGAAAGCCAAAGGTTCATATTTTTTTGGGATCTTGGGGGGAGAACCGTTAATGTACAAACCGCTCCTCCAGGTACTGAAAGGCCATCCTGATTGTTATTTCCAGTTGTTTACCAATGGTACACTTTTAACGCCCGGGATAGCTGAGGAATTGCGAAGGCTTTCCAATGTGACGCCGCTCATAAGTTTCGAAGGCGATGAGGTTGTGGCCGATGTTAGGCGGCGTGGGGAAAATGTATACCGAAGGACAGTGGAAGCGTTGGAGAATGCCACGAATGCAGGGTTGGTTACTGGCGTGGCAATGAGTGTTTGCAAGTCGAATATCGGGTTGGCATTGTCGCCCGGTTTTATCAATTCGCTCATAAAAAAAAATGTAGCGTACCTTTGGTATTACATTTACCGCCCGGTGGGAGCTGACCCCACAGTCGAATTGGCCCTAGACGGGGACGAAATACAAAAACTCAGGCATTTTATGGTAGATGCCCGTTCAAAATTCGACATAGCCATTATCGATGCTTATTGGGATCGGTATGGAAATGGCCTATGCCCGGCAGCTACCGGGTTGAGCCATCATATTAATGCTTCGGGTTATGTTGAGCCTTGCCCTGTTATTCAGTTTGCAACCGATAATGTGGACGATAAACCGTTGGGGGCAATTTATAAAGAATCGGTTTTCCTGGAAGCTCTGAGGAGGGAAATACCAAAGAAAACTTCAGGTTGTGTAATAATGGAAGACCCAGAGTGGATAGTAAGAATGGCTGAAAGGTATGGTGCGTCAGATACTTCGGGGAGGGGGAATGAGGCAGCAAGGCTAAGAGCCATGCCCGGGTTGCTGAGCCACGGTTCGGTTCTTTCTATACCCGAAAAAAGCCGGGTTTACAGGTTCGCAAAAAAAAAGGCGTTTTTTGGGATGGGCGCATACGGATAAATAATGACAATAAATAAACGCATATTGGAAGTCCCCAAGGACAAAAAAATCCGTGAATTGTTGCGGGAAAAAGTTGCTTTGGTTGCTGCCGGGAACAAAATTTTACCGCCTGTCTCTTTTTATATACTTGAAAAACATTCGAGAAAGTTGCTGGGCCAGTTGGGGATGGATGACAGGTTCCTTGACTTCACAATTGTTCTGCTTGGAAACGAAACCTGGCGAGTAACAGTGGCCTCCACTCCTTTTGCCCGCCGCCTATTGTTGATACCTAATTGTTTGCGTAGCAGTGAACATTGCAAAGGTTTTTTCGATGAATTGGGACTGGTTTGTGCAGGTTGCGGATGTTGCCGCATCAATGATATTTTAAATAAGGCAGAAGAATTGGGCTATTCTACTCTTGTAGCCGAAGGGACTACGGTTGCCATTGAGCTGATAGAGGAAGGGTCTATTGATGCCGTCATAGGTGTAAGCTGTATGCCGGTGTTGCAAAATTCGTTCGATCCGGTTTCACGTGCGGCGGTGCCGGTAATCGGGATCCCCCTGCTTTATGATGGTTGCGTAGGCACGTCAACCGATTACGGATGGCTTTTTGATGAAATAACACAAATTTCAGGCGATACGGATAACCGCCCACTTTCTGTTTCGATGATAAAAAACCAAGTGGAGGGGTATTTTTCTGAAGAAAACTTGGGGGTATTTTTCCCGGATGGTACGGAAACAGAAAAATTGGCTTTAACAACCATGGCACAGGGCGGACAAAGGATGCGCCCGTTGCTTGCAGTACTGGCATATCAGGCATACGCTGAAAAAGTTTCAGAGGAGCTACAGGCGGCATTGGCTGTGGTAATTGAGTGTTTTCACAAGGCTTCTCTGGTACATGACGATATCCAGGACAATGAGGATTTCCGTTACAATGAGCCTGCACTGTATAAAACTGCCGGAATCCCGGTGGCAATAAACATTGGTGATTATTTAATAGGGAAAGGGTATCAGTTGCTGGCAGGCCTTACCTGTCCCCCAGAGATAAAAGCTGAATGTTTGAAAGTTATTGCTGCTTCGCACCTGAACCTTTCCAAAGGGCAAGGGGAAGATATATTCCTGCAACAAAATATTGCACAAAAATCGGTGGGTGACATTTTAAAAATTTTTGAGATGAAAACCGGAGAGGCGGTAAAAGTTGCATTGATTACCGGCGGCATTGCAGGAAATGCCCCAGGAGAAGAATTAACTGTGTTGGCAAAATTTGCAGGTTATTTTGGGATCGCGTACCAGATCCGTGATGATTTAAATGAATTTAGGGAAAAAAATGAGATGAAACATGCACTTGATTTCCCTTTTCTTTTGTCTTTGCTAAATCAAAGCATAAATGGGGACTCACCTTCTTTTGACGAAATATTTAAAAGCGGGGATTTGGGGCTTATGACAGAAAATTTCAAGAAATTCGGCACAGAAACTACAGCCGATAATTTTTTTGAAGGATATATCCAAAAATGTTATGGTGAACTGGACAAACTCCAAAACAGGAAAATGCGCTTGAGCCTCTATGCTTTAGTCGGAAAAGTGTTTAAACCGTAATATGCCAGGCAAAAAAACATACGTACCGGTTTTCCGCCAATTAATTTTTGAGGTTGAAAAAGGTTTTTTACTGCTCAAAAAAACAAGCAGGGAGGAGATAATCGCTTTTATCAAGGGACAACAGCACGAAAACGGCTCATTTTCCGACCGTGCGGGGAATCCCGACTTGTACTATTCCCTTTTTGGGGCTTTGCTTTCAAAGGCTTTAAAACAGAAGGATCTTTTGATGGCCCTTGAGGCTTACATTTCGTCCATTAAACCAGGCAGTGAAAAAATTATCGACAAATTTTCATTATTGTTAATATGTTTGGTATTGGAGGGAAAAGATTCAGAGAAACCAACGGCTTATAAGCTTTTCAGGTGGGCCTTCAAATCAGGGGGTGGTTTGAACCCGGCATACAGGTTTTTCCTTTTTGCTTTGAGTTTTGATGCTTTATATGGCAGAAACAGTTTTGTGCTTTTTATATTAAAAATTGCAATAAAGTTATGCCACCTGCCCCGGAATGCCCCATGCAGTTTTTATGCGGCCTTGCTTCTTACAAAATTCATGACAGGTCAGAAAGTAAAAAAGGAGACTTCTATTTTGTTGGGGTATTTTGAGGGGAAAAAAGGTTTTAAAATTTTCCATGAAGTGGAAAAACCCGATTTGCTTTCCTCTGCAGTAGCCCTTTTTGCGTTAAAAAATGTTGGTGCAGATTTGAGGCCCGTATCGCCCGATTGCCTTAACCTGGTACAGGAAAATTACGACAATGGGGCGTTTTTGTCGGGCAACGGCGATTCTTTGCGCGACTTGGAATATACTTTTTATGGGTTGTTGATTTTGGGTGCGGTTTCATAAAAACTAAAATATGTAGCGGGAGATTTTGTGCCATGGTTTCCCTCCCTAGGGCATATTATCTTATTTCTTGCATGTAAACGTAACAATAATGGACAAAAAAGAGCTAAAATATCAGCTAAACGAAACAGGCCGCTTGCTTGCTTCCAGACTAAAGCCCGAAGGGTTCTGGGAGGGCCGGCTCTCGTCTAGTGCGCTGGGGGCCGCTGTTGCTGTTGCGGCTTTGCACTTTGATGATGCTAAGGGAAATTCCATGGAAATCCAAAAAGGCTTACGGTGGTTGCAGCAGAATATCAACGCCGATGGAAGTTATGGCGACACACCTGAAAGTCCGGGTAACGTAAGCACCAGTTTATTGGTTTACGCAACTTTTAACCTGTTTTCGTTGAAAGATAGCTCGGTTGGGGAAACACAATGTAAAATTGCAGGTTATCTGGGTTCGTTAAAGATTGATGTGGGATCCCCGCAAGTAGCCGAATATATTTTGTCACATTACAAAAAAGATTATACATTTTCTGTCCCTATCCTTACCATGTGTGGGCTGTGCGGGGTCCCTGGTGAGGATGCTTTCCGCCACATCCCTCAATTGCCGTTCGAACTTTCCATGCTTCCACGTCGTTTTTACCGTTTGCTGGACTTGAGTGTGGTAAGTTATGCCATCCCTGCACTTGTGGCAGTAGGGATTGTTATTTTTACAAAGAAAAAATCAAGCCTGTTTTGGCGAATCGTCCGGAGGTTCTCAATTAAGAAAGCAATGCATGTCTTGCATAAAATGTTACCCGAAAGCGGTGGTTTCCTTGAAGCAATCCCTTTAACAGCTTTTGTGGCTTTAAGTCTGATAAATTCGGGGTTTGCTGAAACAGAAGTAGTAAAGAAGGGGATCATGTTTTTGAAGCGGGCACAACGCAAAGACGGCGGCTGGCCAATCGATGTTGATTTGTCCTCCTGGGTGACTTCGCTTTCCGTAAAAGCTTTTAGGGGGAACATTGATTCTTTTATAACCTCAGTTCAACAGGATAAAATTGCGAGGCATTTTAAGCTAATCCAGAATAACCGGGTTCATCCTTTTAACGGCACAGGATCGGGAGGCTGGGGCTGGACCCGTTTCCCCGGCTCTGTCCCCGATGGAGATGACACGCCTGGCATTATATTGGCACTTTTAAGGCTTCAGCCAAAAGAAAAAGTTAAAAACGAGGTTCTGGCTGCTACTAGATGGCTTGGGGAGTTACAGAATAACGATGGCGGGTTCCCAACATTTTCGCGAGGCTGGGGAAAATTGCCGTTCGACCAAAGTTGTTCAGACTTAACCGGGCATAGTTTACTGGCTATTTCTGTTGTCCTGGAAACTTATAGGGATGAAATGGAGAAAAAGGATGTCTGTTATCTGGAGAAAATTTTTATCGGGGCCTTGGGGTATCTATGGGAAAAACAGTCGGAGAAAGGGAGCTGGTTGCCGCTGTGGTTTGGAAACCAGTTGACAGGAAACCATACAAACCCGGTTTACGGGACAGCGAGAGTAGTGGCTTATTTAAAAGATGCAGGATTGCATAATTGGTTTTCTGTACAGGTTAGGGACAAACTCAGGAAAATGGTAGATAATGGGAACAACTTCCTGCTTTCGGCCCAAAATGAAGATGGGAGCTGGGGCGGCGACAAAAATATCCCTGGGACTATTGAAGAAACATCGCTGGCTGTTTCTGCACTTGTTTCCGAAAGGGAAATGGGTATTTGCAATTCAGCATTACAATGGCTTAAAAATTATATTCAGGAAAAAGGGTTTGCCCCGTCGCCAATCGGTTTATATTTTGCCTCGCTTTGGTACGGTGAGGAAATGTACCCGCTCACATCGTACATGGAGGCTTTGTGCAGGGTGGAAGAAGTTATTGCATTAGAATGATCACTGTCTTTTTGTGCAACAAATCCGGATATAATTCCCCTTATGTTTTTTTGTGTCTCGCCTGCTTGCTTTGCGAGGGGGGCTTTTTAATACTTTTGGACCACCCTCCCCAGCCATTTTTGCCCTTACTGGACGATTTTCCCTTGAAATGCATAATAAAATATCTATTTTTAGGTCTTTAAATAAAAAAGACATGAAAAAAATATTGTTATGTATCCTTATATCTTCAATAGTTTTCCCGGTTCTCGGGCAAAAGAAGAAGAAAGAAGATGACTTGGTTGCCCCCGCGTTTGTCGAAGGGATAACATATGCCCTTCCGAGGACAGGGGTACGGGTTAATGTCCAGGTTGTCAGGGAAGAATTTACCCCCGGCCCTTATGCTGCCTATGCAGAACAGTTGCTCGGTATTACCGATGCAAAAACAAGGGGCACGGTCAAATGGGTTTTCGAAGATGTGCAGATGGAAACTTTTGCAGAACCCGACCCGGAGCAGGTATATAAAGCTTTGGGGGACGCATCTTTTCTTGTAAGCCTGACTCCCGATGGGCGACTGGCCGGTATCAATTCGGCTACACCCCCTGAAAAAGAAAAACCCGCACAATCCAACAAATTTTTGGCAACACCAAAATACGATGACGGGTTTTCGTTTGAAAATTTTAACGATTCGCCAATGTATTCCCCTGGTGACTCGACCACTAATTTCAGGCCGGTAAGAAAAAGCGTGGAGGAAAAAGCAAGCGATGCCGCAATGCGTGTCTTGGAATGCCGGTTAAACCGGTACGATATTGTTTCCGGTTTGCTAGATGAGTTTCATCCCGACGGGGAAGCATACAGGATTAGCCTGGATGAACTGAAAACGGTGGAGAACAATTATCTAAGTTTGTTTATCGGTACCACTACTTACGCCCACGAAACATATTCTTTTGATTATATCCCGACCCCTGCGGCAAAAAAAGGGGAGATAATATTCCGGTTTTCCGATGAAAAAGGGGTTGTCCCCCCTACTGACCTTTCCGGCAAACCAGTAATGTTAAAAGTTGTGCTACAAGAAGATCTGGTAAATAAATATACAGGCAATGCAAAATCCGATAATCCTTCAGCTGGCGAAAGTGGCGTTTATTACCGCATGCCAGGGATGGGCACGGCAAGTTTGATTTACGAATTAAAAACCATTGCTTCCATGCGGGCAACCATTGCACAGTTTGGAGTTGTGTCTCCCGTTCCCGAGGAGTTATTGTTTGGCAGCTATGAAATACAGTTCCATACAGAGACAGGCACTATTAAATCGGTTTTGAAAAAATAATTATAAAATCAATAAAGAATAACAAGAAATGAATGAAGCAAAATTGACTTTAAGAGACTCGAAAAGCATGCGCTGGACGATGCTCGTAATCCTGTCGTTCACTATGTTCGCAGGCTATATCTTTACCGAGGTGATTTCCCCTTTAAAACCGATCCTTGAAAGGGTATATGGATGGGACAGTGCCGATTACGGCATGGTAACCAGTGCCTATGGTTGGTTTAACGTATTTTTTGTAATGTTGATTATTGTCGGGATTTTGCTCGACAGGTTGGGGATCCGTTTTAGTACCATTACCTCCGTTTTGATAATGATAATTGGAGGGATTGTTAAATGGGCTGCATTTAAGGGGCTTTTGCCAACCGATGGGGTTATTTTTGGACTCAACTCACAAGTATTTTTTGCTGCAATTGGCTATGCCATGTTTGGGGTAGGGGTTGAATATGCAGGGATAACGGTTTCAAAGTCAGTGGTTAAATGGTTTAACGGGAAGGAACTGGCATTGGCTATGGGAATGCAGGTGGCAATTGCCCGGCTTGGCTCTTTTGCCCCGTTGGCATTTGGTGCTGCCGTTGCAACCAAATACAGTGTCCCTACCTATATTTTAATTGCCGTTGTGTTCCTTATTGTCGGGCTGCTGGGGTTCTTGTATTACAATATAAAAGACAAGCAACTTGACTTGCAAATCAAATTAGCTCAGGATGCGGACGAGGATAAGTTTAAGCTTAAGGATTTGGGGATAATTGTTTCAAACCGTGGTTTCTGGTACATCGCTTTACTTTGTGTGTTATTCTATTCTGCTGTTTTCCCATTTTATAAGTACGGGCCCGATTTAATGGTAAATAAATTTGGGGTAAGTGAAAAGTGGGCAGGTTTGTTGCCCAGTCTCGTCCCGTTTGGGACAATGCTCCTTACCCCTATCTTTGGAAGTGTTTACGACAAAAAAGGTAAGGGCGCCTCAATAATGATCCTAGGTGCAGTTTTATTAATTTTTGTACATATAGTTTTTTACCTGCCTTTTGTTACCAGTGTTGTTGCTGCGTTTTTTAACGTAATTGTTTTGGGTATAGCATTCTCCCTGGTTCCTTCTGCAATGTGGCCGTCTGTCCCCAAAATCATACCCCATAAGCAGTTGGGAAGTGCGTATGCACTGATTTTTTGGGTCCAGAATCTTGGATTATGGGGCATACCGTTGGCAGTTGGGTTAGTTCTTGACAGGACAAACCCAGGTGTGGCAGCAGCAAAAGCAGCGGGCGAAAGCGTTACGTATAATTACCAGACTACCTGGATAATTTTTGTTGTACTTACATTGCTCGCTTTAGTTGTCTCGCTTCTTTTGAAAGCCGAAGATAAACGTAAAGGTTATGGGCTTGAATTACCAAACATTAAAAGATAAGCTAATTTTAAGTTATGTCACAAATAAAAAATATCCAGCCAACAGAGGTATGGGGTGTTTTTGATCAGATGCTTCAAATCCCCCGCCCTTCCCATCATGAAGAAAAAATACAGGAGTGGGCATTTAATTTTGGAAAAGTTTTAGGGCTCGGAACCACGAAAGATAAAGCAGGCAACGTGATAATCAGCAAGCCTGCCACACCCGGCATGGAAAACCGCAAAGGGGTGATCCTACAGGGGCACCTCGATATGGTCCCGCAAAAAAACAGCGACAAATCCCATGATTTTGAAAGAGATCCTATTGATGCTTATATCGATGGTGAATGGGTTACGGCAAATGGCACAACATTGGGGGCTGATAATGGCATTGGGGTGTCGGCAGCAATGGCCGTGCTGGCTTCAAAAAAATTAAAACACGGTCCGGTGGAAGTATTGTTGACCGCCACTGAAGAAACCGGCATGGACGGAGCAAACGGTTTGGCCCCTGGCATACTGAAAGGGGACATCCTTATTAATATGGACTCGGAAGACGAAGGCGAACTTTATGTAGGTTGTGCCGGGGGGGAAGATGCCAATGCGCTGTTCTCTTATTCTGAAGAAGAAGCCCCTGCCGGTTTTACGGGGATAAAATTGAGCGTTACCGGGATGAAAGGTGGCCACTCGGGAATGGACATCCCGCTGGGGAGGGGAAACGCCAATAAAGTATTTTTCAGGATTTTGAACGAAGCTTATGAAAAATTGGGCGTACGTTTGGCCGGCATTGAGGGCGGAAGTTTGCGTAATGCCATCCCTCGCGAAGCTTTTGGCGTTTTGGCCGTCAGCGAAGCTTCTGTTGCCGACCTCGCAGCATTGGTGGAAGAAGTTGCCGATACCATCAAAAAAGAATTTTCGGTTACCGAACCTGGTTTGAAAGTTACAGTTGAAGAAACAGCCCTCCCTCCAGCCTTGATCGATAAAAAAAACGCAGGAAAACCTTACTTTGTCGGTTGTTGCATGCCCCAACGGTGTTATCCGTATGAGCGACAGCATGGAAGGTTTGGTGGAAACATCGACAAATTTGGCTATTGTTAAATCCAATGCAGGACAAAAAAACATCCTGTGTGCCGCGTTGATGCGTAGTTCTGTAGATTCTGCCAGAGAAGATCTCGCTTCAAGGATAAAAGCCATTTTCACACTTGCTGGTGCAGACGTTTCTTTTTCCGGTGCTTATCCCGGCTGGAAACCAAACATGGACTCGCCAATACTGAAGTCTATGCAGGAGGTGTATGATAACAAATTTGGGAAGATACCTGAAATAAAAGCTATCCATGCTGGATTGGAATGTGGGATACTGGGCGGGAAATATCCGCACTGGGATATGATTTCGTTTGGGCCAACCATTCGTTTCCCGCATTCGCCCGATGAAAAAGTGGATATTGCCACAGTCCAAAAATTTTGGGATTTTCTGGTCGCTACACTTGAAAGTATCCCCGAAAGATGACCGGAACAGTATATGCGATTTTTAACTGCATTTAAATAACTGCTCCCCAATAGAGATCCCTTTAACGGATGCCATCCGTTAAAGGGATTTTTACATCCCCTACAAGAAAACTGTCCCTGTTTAATGGGGGATTTGTCCGTTCCAGTAAAAATCTCACCGATCGCCAAGTTGGTGGTTGTGCGGTTATAAGCTCTGTTTCCCTTTTTGTTGTTGCACCGGTATTAAGATATGTCTTTTACAATTAGGTTCAATTCATCTAACTGTTCTTGTGAAATTGGGGCAGGGGAGTCGTTCATCACATCTCGGCCCGAATTATTTTTAGGGAATGCAATAACATCGCGTATAGAATCAAGGCCTGCAAAAAGTGAAACCAGCCTGTCGAAGCCAAAAGCAATCCCTGCGTGTGGAGGTGCCCCGTATTTAAAAGCGTTCATCAAGAACCCAAATTGGGCATCAGCTCCTTCTTTTGTAAAACCTAGCAGTTTAAACATTTTTGCCTGAAGCCCCGAGTCAAAGATCCGGACAGACCCGCCGCCAATTTCCACCCCGTTTATTACCAGGTCGTAAGCATTGGCGCGGACTTTCCCTGGCTCGGTGTCCATCAATGGGATGTCCTCTTTTTTGGGCGATGTGAACGGATGGTGCATGGCATGAAAGCGTTGGCTGTCCTCGTCCCATTCCAGTAACGGGAAGTCGACAACCCACAACGGCTTAAAACTTTTTTTGTCGCGCAACCCGAGCTGTTTGGCTATTTCCAGGCGGAGTTCACCAAGAGCCGTCAGCATATGGCCTTTTTTGCCTGACATTACCAGTATTAAATCTCCTGCGGCTGCACCTGTTATCCCTGCCCACCTTTTCAAATCGTCTTGCGGATAAAATTTATCAACCGATGATTTAAATGAACCATCCTCGTTGCATTTTACGTAAACCAGGCCTTTTGCCCCTATTTGCGGGCGTTTTACCCAGTTGGTCAGGCTGTCGAGTTGTTTGCGGGTGTATCCGGCACAGCCTTTTGCACAAATAGCCCCAATGTACCCTGCTGAATCAAAAACAACAAAATTGTTCCCTTTTACGGTTTCGGTAATGTCGTTTATCAACATGCCAAAGCGGGTATCTGGCTTGTCTGAACCGTACTTTTCCATGGCCTCGGAGTAAGGCATGCGCGGGAAATCGCCCACTTCAATGTCTAGCGACTCTTTAAACATATATTTGGTAAGCCCCTCGAACATTTCTAAGACATCTTCTTGTTCAACGAACGACATTTCGCAGTCGATCTGGGTAAACTCCGGCTGGCGGTCGGCACGCAGGTCTTCATCGCGGAAACATTTTACAATCTGGTAGTAGCGATCGAATCCTGCAACCATCAGTAATTGCTTAAATTGCTGAGGAGACTGCGGCAATGCATAAAATTGCCCCTCGTTCATGCGCGATGGCACAACAAAATCGCGTGCGCCCTCAGGTGTCGATTTCATCAGGACAGGGGTTTCTGTTTCTATAAAATCTTTTGAATTAAGGTAACAACGTACGGCATGTGCCATTTTTGCGCGCAACTCCATGTTTTTACGGACGGCATCTCTCCTTAAGTCAAGGTAGCGGAATTTCATCCTTATGTCGTCGCCGCCGTCTGTGTCGTCCTGTATTGTGAACGGCGGTACAATAGACGGGCTCAATATAACAATTTCTTTTAATGCAATTTCAATATCGCCGGTAGGGATATTCTTGTTTTTATTTGAACGTTCCCTTACCTTACCGACAGCTTGGATTACATACTCGCGGCCTAATTCCGGCAGAATTTCCGTTACAGTTCCTCCGCTATCCCCATCTACAACTAGTTGCGTAATCCCGTAGCGATCGCGCAAATCGATAAACGTCATTGCCCCCAGATCGCGGATGCGCTGTACCCAGCCGGAAAGGGTAACTTCGTTGCCTAAATTTTCAATTCTAAGTTCGCCACACGTATGAGTCCTGTACATGATTTTGTATGTTACGATTAAGCTGCGAAAATAAGTATATTTTGGGAATTTTTTTTTGCACCCTTTAATAATAATCAGGTTGTCACGGTAAAATTTTACGCTATTTGGGATACGTAGGATAGAAGTTGTTATTGGATCCCCCCCCATTGAGATTACCTGTTAATTTCCGTTATTCTTGTAAGGGGAAAAGATTGGCAAACTGCCCCGTGTCTTATGTAAATTAGCCATTTTTCAACCATTCTTTGTTAGTTAAAGCTATATCCAAATCTGGGAAAACCACCATTGTTTTCCTTATATTTGTGCCAAATTGAAGTGATATGGCTCCAAATTACGACGAAGGTACAATTAAAACGCTCGACTGGCAGGAACATATAAGGAAACGGCCAGGGATGTATATTGGCAAACTGGGCGATGGCTCGGCTTCCGATGATGGGATTTATGTCTTGTTGAAAGAGGTTATGGACAACTCCATTGATGAATTTATGATGGGGTTTGGGAAGAAGGTTACCGTAAAGGTAGAAGGAGACAAAGTTACCGTCCGGGATTTTGGGAGAGGCATCCCTTTGGGCAAACTGGTGGATGTTGCAAGCAAAATGAATACCGGAGCTAAATACGACAATAAGGTATTTAAAAAATCGGTCGGGCTGAACGGGGTTGGGATAAAAGCAGTTAACGCACTTTCTTCAGATTTTGCGATAAAAGCAGTACGCGATGGCGTGGCAAAAGAGGTTTTTTTTTCCAGGGGGGTGAAAATTGACGAAAAAGATTATGAGGGTGTTGAAGAACCCAACGGCACTCAAGTAATCTTCGTCCCGGATCTGGCGGTTTTCAAGAAGTTTTGTTTCATCAACGACCATGTCGTTAATATGATTAAAAATTATACCTTCCTGAATGCCGGGCTTAACGTCGAATTTAATGGCGAGCGTTATTGTTCGCGAAATGGTTTGCGCGACCTGCTGGAGGATATGAACCACGACCCGATTTATCCGATAGTACATATGAGGGGAGAAGATATTGAGGTAGCCCTTACACATGGCAACCAATACGGCGAAGATTATTATTCGTTCGTAAACGGGCAACATACCATCCAGGGGGGGACCCATTTGCAGGCATTCCGGGAAGCCCTTGTGAAAACTGTCCGGGATTTTTACAAAAAAGACTTCGACCCCTCTGACATCAGGGCATCAATTGTAGCTGCCATAAGCATAAAAGTTGAGGAGCCTGTTTTTGAATCGCAAACCAAAACCAAGCTTGGTTCTAAGGATATAGGTCCCGATGGGCCTTCGGTTAGGGCACATATAAGCAACTTTTTGCAAAAGGAACTGGACAACTTCCTGCATAAGAACCATGAAACAGCAGAGATGCTTCTAAAGCGGATTGTGGAATCGGAACGCGAACGTAAAGCCATATCAGGAATAAAAAAATTGGCAAAACAAAGGGCAAAAAAGGCAAGCCTCCACAATAAAAAGTTGCGCGACTGCCGCGTGCATTTCAACAGTAAACATGAACTTAAAAACGAATCGTGTATCTTTATTACAGAGGGCGATTCGGCAAGTGGTTCAATTACCAAGTCGCGCAACGTAAACACACAGGCTGTTTTCAGCCTTCGGGGAAAACCCCTTAATACTTTTGGGCTGACCAAAAAAGTGGTTTACGAGAACGAAGAGTTCAACCTGTTACAGGCAGCCTTAAATATAGAAGAAGGCATGGAAGACCTTCGTTACAACAAAGTAATTATTGCAACTGATGCCGATGTTGACGGGATGCACATACGTTTGCTGCTGATTACTTTCTTCCTGCAATTTTTTCCGGAATTAATAAGGAAAGGGCATGTTTATATTTTACAAACGCCTTTGTTCAGGGTGCGCAACAAGCAGAAAACATATTATTGTTATTCTGAAGAAGAGAAAGGAAAAGCAGTTAAGGACTTGAAGGGAAAACCGGAGATTACCCGTTTTAAAGGATTGGGGGAAATCTCCCCGGATGAGTTTAAAAATTTTATTGGAGAGGAAATAAGGCTCGACCCGGTGCAAATGAGAAAGCATGAGTCTGTAGCCCAAATGCTTGAATTCTACATGGGCAAGAATACCCCCGACCGGCAAGAATTTATCATTGAGAACCTGTATGTGGAAAAAGATGAGGTAGCGTAGAAACCAAAGAACTTCGAGAAAACCAGGAGATGTCAGAAAAAGATTTAAACAAAGAAGAAATACAAAGCGGGAAAGGTAAAGAACAGGTAACCTATTTGTCGGGGATGTACCGCGATTGGTTCTTGGATTATGCCTCGTACGTGATCCTCGAACGGGCAGTGCCTTATGTCAATGATGGGCTAAAACCGGTACAGCGGCGTATAATGCATGCCATGCGCGAAATGGACGATGGACGTTACAATAAAGTAGCCAACATAATAGGGCAAACAATGCAGTACCACCCACATGGCGATGCCTCAATTGGCGATGCTACTATACAACTGGGGCAAAAAGAACTTTTAATTGACACCCAGGGGAACTGGGGGAATATCCTTACTGGCGATGGCGCTGCTGCCCCACGTTATATCGAAGCCCGACTGTCGAAGTTTGCCCTGGAGGTGCTATTTAACCCCAAGACTACGGAATGGAAGCTTTCATATGACGGACGGAAAAGAGAACCGGTTACCCTTCCCGTAAAATTTCCTTTGCTATTGGCCCAGGGCGTTGATGGAATTGCCGTGGGACTGGCTTCTAAAATATTCCCCCATAACTTCAATGAACTGCTGGACGCTTCCATTGCCTACCTGAAGGATGGAGAATTTGAGCTTTGTCCCGACTTCCCGACAGGCGGCTCGGCAGATTTCAGCAAATATAACGATGGGTTACGTGGAGGGTCGGTTAAAGTGCGGTCAAAAATCGAAAAGCAGGACAATAAAACACTTGTCATCACTGAGATACCCTACGGGAAGACTACCACCTCATTGATAGAATCGATAATAAAAGCTAATGACAAAGGGAAGATCAAGATAAAAAAGATAGATGACAATACTGCCGAGTACGTAGAAATACTTGTGCATCTGTCAGCAGGCGTATCATCTGATAAAACTATTGATGCATTGTATGCTTTTACCGATTGCGAGGTTTCCTTGTCGCCCAACGCCTGCATAATTGAAAACGACAAACCCCTCTTTATAGGCATCAGCGAGATCTTAAAGCGTTCGGCCGACAGTACCCTTCAGCTGCTGAAACTGGAACTGGAGATAAAGAAAAGGGAACTCGAAGAACAGTGGCATTTCCTGTCGCTTGAAAAAATATTTATCGAAGAACGGATTTACAAAGACAAAAAGTTTGAGGATTCAGAAAATATGGATCAGGCAATCTCCCATATTGATAAACGGATGGATCCTTGGAAACCGAAACTGAAGCGCGACATTACACGCGACGACATCCTAAAACTCATGGAAATCCGTATGGCACGCATCCTGAAATTCAATAAAGACAAAGCAACAGACCAATTGCGTGCCATTGAAGACGAAATTGCCGAAGTACTGGACAATATCGAAAATATCATACCGTTTACCATCAACTGGTTTCGCCACCTTAAGGACAAATACGGACAAGGCCGTGAACGGAAAACCGAAATACGTAACTTCGAAAATATCGTGGCTTCAAAAGTGGTGGTGAAGAATGAAAAGTTATATGTCGACAGGAAAGAAGGTTTTATGGGGACAGGGTTGAAAAAAGCCGAATATGTCTGCGATTGTTCTGATATTGACGACATTATTGTTTTCCGGCGAGATGGGACCTATTTTATCACCAAAGTTTCAGAAAAAACTTTTATCGACAAAAATCCGCTGCACCTGGCTGTTTTCAAGAAAAGTGATAAACGGACAATTTATAACGTGGTTTACAAAGACGGAAAGACCGGTACATCGTACATGAAACGGTTTTTTATTACCGGGGTGACCCGCGAAAAAGAGTACAACATCACAAAGGGCTCTAAAGGTTCGCGTGTGTTATATTTCTCGGCCAACCCAAATGGCGAGGCAGAGGTTTTGAAAGTAATATTGAAACCCAAACCCAGGATAAAAAAACTGATTTTTGAGGTTGACCTCAGCGAACTCGCCATAAAAGGCCGCCAGTCAATGGGGAATATACTTACTAAATACGAAGTACACAAGATAAGCCTAAAAGAAAAAGGACTTTCCACGCTGGGTGGACGAAAGATATGGTTCGATGAGGATGTGCTACGGATGAACGCCGACAAACGTGGTAAATACCTCGGCGAGTTTTCAGGTGAGGATAAAATTTTGGCACTGTACAAGAAAGGCGAATACCAGTTATATAACTATGATCTAAGCAACCACTTTGAAGACGACATCCTTTGTGTAGAAAAATTCGATCCAGGAAAAGTATTGTCCGTAGTTTATTTCGATGCAGAATTGCAGTTCTACTACGTAAAACGCTTTGCAATTGAAGAAGTAGAGGGGAAACTATACCGTTTCGTGGGAGAAAACCCCGGCAATAAACTTGTTAGCGTTACCTGGGTTAGATACCCGAGGCTTGAACTGGAATTTGGAGGGAAAAATTCAGGACGCGAAAATGAGATCATCGAAGTGTCCGAATTTATCGGCGTAAAATCGTGGAAAGCAAAAGGGAAACGTTTGTCAAATTACGAGGTGGAAAACATTAAAGAGCTGGAACCGACAATAAAAGACGAATACGGCAACAGTGGAGGAGAGGCTGTGGACGAAGAAAGAAGAGCCCCCGGCCAGGCAGATTTCGATGACATACCTTTTGAAATCAAACGCCCGCAAAAAGGAGATAGGGATGATGGTTCAAGCCAAATGTCGCTATTTTAAACAAAGTTTAAAGAAGGTTGCGGTCTAAAGGGTTTTGGTATCTGGGCGTACACACAAATGTGCTTTTGGGTAAACTCAGTGGAGATGGATAAACCATAAGTATTACATATAGGGATAAAAATTCGAAAAACTGGATACATAGACTTAGAATAAAAAAATGCGAATCTACTTAATAGGATATATGGGATGCGGAAAGTCTACGCTTGGAAGGATGCTGTCGGAACACACTGGGCTACAATTTGTTGACATGGATCATTATATCGAAGAAAGAAATTGCAAAACCGTACCGCAAATATTTGCGGAAGAAGGCGAAGCTGAATTCCGCAAAAAAGAACAAAGGGCGTTACAGGAACTTTCCGAATTTACTGACATAATTATTGCAACAGGGGGCGGGGCTCCATGCTTTTTCAACAATATAGGGCTTATGAACCAAACTGGGAAAACCGTTTACCTGAATATTGCACCTGCAATTTTAGCCGGACGCTTGCTTAAATCGAAAACAGAACGTCCACTGATAAAAGGTAAATCGCGCGAAGAACTGGTTGCTTTTATAAACGAAACACTAAAAAAAAGAAACGAATTTTACTCACAGGCCCAATTTCAGGTTACCAGCCCCGATGTTGATCTGGACTGCCTGATGGAAATGTTGAAAGCCTAATAAACAGTTTGTTGCTGGCAAAATGGATCTACTGTGATTTTTTTATTAATATTGCGTTTGGTAAATAACTGTAAATATTGACATTTTGTTGAAACCAAATTTTCATATCCCGAAAATTACCCTCCTATATACTATTTTGTTTTTTTCTTTTTCACTTAAGGCACAATACGTTAATACCGATTCGTTGGTCATCGTCCCTGGTTGTCCAGAGCCATTGACCATAAACCAAGCAAGTTTGATTGAACCTAAGGGGAACTTGGATAATTCGTCTTTCTTTGCCGGTTTCCTAGTGCCTGGGGGCAAAGGCGAGGTTATCAGCCAGTTTGGGCCGCGCTCGGGGCGCATGCATTACGGGACAGACATCAAGATGCTCAAGGGGGATACTGTTGTGGCCGTAGCCAGCGGGACCATTTACAGCGCGAAGTGGGGGAACGGTTTTGGGAATATCGTTATTGTCTGGCACGAAAACAATATACAAACTTATTATGCCCATCTTTCAAAATTCCTTGTAAAGAGAGGCGAGTGGGTTGCCAAAGGCGAACCAATCGGCTTGGCGGGCAGTACCGGCAGGGCGAGAGGGAGCCATTTGCATTTCGAAATACGTGAGAATTTACAGCCATTTGATTCGGAATTGGTATTTGACTACTTAAAGCAGGAGGTAAGAAAAGAAGCGAGAGAAACAGGGACATTGCTTGCGCTGCACCGTAAGTTAAAGCCCAACGGGTATTCAAACAATGTAGCTGTCCCCGAATTTTACAAAGTACGTCCAGGCGATTCATTGTGGGTCATTTCAAAAAGATTTAAAACACCGATAACAAGAATTTGCAGGTTAAACCAGATTACTGAGAGTTCGGTATTGCAGATTGGCCAGCCTTTACGGATGTATTAAATTATATGCATACCCCTGCAACGTAGAGTTTTTATTCCCGGTTTGCCTGTATGCCATTGGGGGCTTTTATAAGTATTGGTGACATAAAAAGAAAATCCCGGGACCTCTGCCCCGGGATCAAAACTAAACCTAACTAAACCAAACTTATGAAAAAACAGCAATCTGCTGTGAAGTATCTTTGTCTCTATCTTGTTTTTAAGAACTTTTTTGTTTAATTGTTTTCATGACAATATTGAATATACAAATAGCGTGCCAAAAAAAATACAAGAGGAATGCATGCCTGTATTGAACGGGAGGGACAGGATGCCTGCCTACAAAACAAATTAGACCGGGGAGGCTGTTGCCCAAAGGGCAAATTAGCAGGATACTGAAAAGATGACAAAAATACATTTTCTTGTGGTTCTGTCAAATAATTGTAAATCAGTGATTTGTGCAGGTGTGGGGAAATGGTTTGTGCTTTTTTTGTTTCAGGTAAAAATATAAGGGCTCAACATCCATTGTTCACAAATAAGGTTATAGCCTTTAATGAAATAACGTATTTGGTTCTTCTTACAGAAGAAATAAAATATTAAGCATTGATTCTCAAAATGATAAAATTTATCCAAAATAACAATGTTTCGGGACTGGATGAGGCAGTTCAGCCTAAACGTGAATAGGCTGCTGCCAATAAGCCCAACCGATTATTTCCAAGATGTTACTGAAAAACATCATAAATCACGACAAAATATGTCACAACTATAAAGAAATCAAAAAATAAATATCTTTGCGAAAAATAAAATTGAAAGTCTGATAAATGGAGAATATTCGGAATTTTTGTATCATAGCCCATATCGACCATGGGAAGAGTACATTGGCCGACCGGTTGCTGGAGAATACCAAAACCGTTGGAGAAAGAGACATGCACGACCAGGTACTGGACAACATGGAACTGGAACAGGAAAGGGGCATTACCATAAAAAGCCATGCAATACAGATGGACTATGAATATCAAGGTAAGGAATACAAACTTAATTTGATCGATACCCCCGGGCATGTAGACTTTTCATACGAAGTTTCGCGTTCGATAAAAGCCTGCGAAGGGGCACTTTTAATTATTGATGCCACACAGGGGATACAGGCGCAGACCATTTCGAACCTGTACCTGGCAATTGAACACGATTTGGAAATTATTCCCATTTTGAACAAGATGGATCTTCCCAATGCCATGCCCGAAGTTGTGGAAGACCAGATTATCGATTTGATTGGCTGCGACAAGGAGGATATTATCCGCGCCAGCGGGAAAACTGGCGAAGGCGTTGAAGCAATCCTGAAAAGTATTGTAGAGAAAGTACCGCCCCCCAAAGGAGACCCCAATGCTCCGTTACAGGCACTGATCTTCGATTCTGTTTTTAATTCATTCCGGGGCATTATTGCATATTTTAAAATAATAAACGGTAGGATAAGAAAAAAAGATTTGGTGAAATTTGTTGCTACCAAGAAAGAATATGATGCTGATGAAATTGGCGTGCTAAAATTGGGGCTGATGCCACGCGAAGCCCTTTATGCCGGCGATGTGGGATATATAATTTCAGGGATAAAAACAGCAAAGGAAGTAAAAGTAGGCGATACGATAACGCACGTAGGAAATCCATGCAAAGAGGCAATATCTGGTTTTGAAGAAGTAAAACCGATGGTTTTTGCAGGTGTCTACCCGATTGATGCAGACGACTATGAAGACTTGAGGACTGCTATGGATAAGCTCCAACTCAACGATGCGTCTTTGACATTTGAACCCGAATCTTCTGCTGCCCTAGGTTTTGGGTTCCGATGTGGTTTTTTAGGGTTGTTGCACATGGAAATAATACAGGAACGCCTGGAGCGCGAGTACGAAATGAACGTAATTACAACAGTCCCAAACGTTTCATATCTCGCACATTTGACCGATGGCTCTACTCAGATGGTATACAACCCGTCAGGAATGCCGGCTTCAACCAAAATACAGGAGATTGAGGAACCATACATCAGGGCAAATATTATTACGGCATCGGATTTTATAGGGCCGGTTATGACCCTTTGTCTCGAAAAACGGGGGGCACTGGTAAACCAAAACTATCTGACCGCCGAACGCGCCGAGCTGGTTTTTAACCTTCCCCTGGGGGAAATTGTGTTCGATTTTTACGATAAGCTGAAAAGCATTTCAAAAGGTTATGCGTCTTTTGATTACCATATAAGCGGGTACAAACCTGCAAAATTGTCACGGCTCGACATTTTATTAAATGGGGAAATGGTAGATGCCCTTTCTACATTGATCCATTTCGACAACGCCTACAACTTTGGACGGCGGATGTGTGAAAAACTCAAGGAACTGATCCCCAGGCAACAGTTCGATATAGCCATACAAGCGGCCATAGGGGCAAAAATTATCGCACGCGAAACAGTGAAAGCGGTCAGGAAAGATGTTACGGCCAAGTGTTACGGCGGCGATATAACCCGGAAACGTAAACTCTTGGAGAAACAGAAAAAAGGGAAAAAACGCATGAAGCAAGTGGGCAATGTTGAAGTACCCCAAAAGGCGTTCTTGGCTGTACTAAAGCTTGATTAGGGATTTGTTAATCTGGAAAATACCCCGATCCGTTTAATATCTTTTGGTAATCAGTGGTTTGCATTAGTTGCGGCAGGGTGGTTTCAGGATGCCCCTTCATGTACTTCCTTACTATTTGCCAGCCAATCCATGTCCCGGTACGCGCGGGCGACTCTAAAGGAAACCCGTTTGTGTAAGGCCCATCGTTTATGTACCTTATTATGTCCATGCGTTTGTTGGAATACAACATCTTTGTTTCTATAAGTTTTAGCCACATTTGTGCCTCGTTTTTTTTGCACCATTCCAATTGTTTTAATGTATACCCTATTTTCAGGGTGTCGTTCATCTCTGGGAGAAGCGCATCAACAAAGTACATAAGCTTCCCCTGGTGTATCATGTTGCCCAAGAGGTTTGTGGCTTTGTTGGTTTGGTCGAACTCGGTCATCCCCCAGGCATATGCAACATCCGAAACAATTTTTTCTTTGTGCATGTTACGGATCTTATATTGAGGGCTGGTATTTAATCTCCGATAGTATCCGCAGTCCCCCCCCAGATATTTGTCCAGGCTTATACCGATAATATCATCTGCCGTAACAACAGATTGGTTAAAGCCTGAAATGCAAGTATAAATTGCGGGGATATTTTTATCAGGGAAATGATAACTGTAGTACCTGAATGCTTTTGTAATTTGGGATTGGATCTTGTCAAAACCCATAAATTCATTGTCAACAATCGATTTCACGTTCAAAATCATTGTGTCGGCAAGAAATGAACTCATATATTCGGGAAAATGCTCATCACCGATTCCGCCGATATTTATTATTTTATACGTAAAAAGGTCGAAGAAGCCGGGATATTTCATGCGCAAACCGGAAAGCTCCTGTAGGTTATCCTTTGCGGGAAGAGAAAAAAGTTCTTTGTCAAAACGGATAAACTCTGGTTTTGCGCCGATTCCCGAAATGTCAACCTTCAAAGGGTTTCGGTTGCAGGAAAAGATGACGGGCATGGACAATAGGAGGAGAAAATATGCCTTATATTTCATTTTTGTTTATTTTTTTGTTGTAGCGGTTGTCAAGGTTATCCTGCTATTTATATCCAATATAGACAACCTTTACCCCCCAATTCATTACGAACTACTAAATATTTTATTGCGAAATTGAACTAAAAATTGGAGATTTGCAATCATTAATAACAATAGCGTCCAACTTATAAAAAGATAAAGATGAAAGTTGCACTGGCACAGTTAAATTACATTATCGGCGATTTTGAAGGCAATTCAAGAAAAATAATCGAGAATATAAACAGGGCAAAAGAAGGAGGTGCCGACCTTGTTGTTTTTTCAGAGCTTTCGGTGACGGGATATTATCCGCACGATTTGCTGGAAAAAAAGGAGTTCATACAGAAAGCGGGAGAAGCAGTATCGGGAATTGCGGGGGCGTGCCGGGGAATTGCAGCCATAATAGGGGCTCCCCGGATTAATGAACACGAACGCGGCAAAAAATTATATAATTCGGCATTTTTTATTTACAACGGGAAGGTGCAAAGCATACACAACAAAACATTGTTGCCCACTTACGATGTTTTTGACGAATACCGGCATTTTGAGCCTAACAATAAGTTTAGTGTTGTTGATTTTAAGGGGGAAAAGATTGCAATTACAATCTGTGAAGATTTGTGGGACGAGCAACCTACCGCAAACGAATTTGGGAAAGATAAGCTTTACCAGACCCTGCCCATGAAAGAGTTAAGCCAGCTAAAGCCCGATTTTGTCGTAAACATCTCGGCTTCCCCTTTTTCGTATAACCAAAAAACATGGAGGAAAGACATATTGGTAGCAAAAGCAAAGGAATTCCATGTGCCGGTTTTGTATGTAAACCAAGTTGGGGCGCAAACAGAACTGGTTTTTGACGGCGGCTCGGTTTTGATTGGCAAAAACGGGGAAGTGATTAAAGAACTCCGGTATTTTGAAGAAGATTTTTTAATAGTTGACACAAAAAATCCGGGGGATGAAACTGTACAAAAAGAAGTTGGTTACATCGAAAAAATACATGATGCACTTGTTTTGGGGATACGGGATTATTTTAAAAAGATGGGTTTTAAGAGGGCAACCCTAGGGCTTTCCGGAGGGATCGATTCGGCGGTGACAGCTGTTTTGGCTGTTCGCGCATTAGGGCCAGAAAATGTAAGGGTTTTGCTGATGCCTTCAAAATATTCATCGGCTCACAGCTTGGGCGATGCCCGTGAACTGGCAGAAAACTTGGGGATTAAATACGATGTGGTTAATATACAAAGTGCTGTCGATGCTTTTGAGAAAGAACTGTCCCCGTTGTTTACAGGCAAAGAGCCTGATATTACCGAAGAAAATATCCAGGCACGTGCCCGTGGGGTTTATGTAATGGCCCTTTCTAACAAATTCGGGCATATACTGTTAAACACGACAAATAAGAGCGAAAGCGCTGTTGGGTACGGGACTTTGTACGGCGACATGAACGGAGGGCTTGCCGTGTTGGGCGATGTCTACAAAATGGATGTTTACAGGCTTTCGCGGTTTATGAACAAAGATGGCGGGGTAATCCCTGAAAATACGATTGTAAAACCGCCATCGGCTGAACTAAGGCCGGATCAAAAAGACACAGACTCTCTGCCGGAATATGAAGATCTGGACAGGATACTATTCAATTTTATTGAACTGAACAAATCCCCTAAAGAAATTATGGATTTGGGTTTTGAAGGGCACATCGTAAGAAGGGTTATCCGTATGGTAAATATGAACGAATATAAAAGGTTTCAGTCCGCGCCTATTTTAAGGGTAAGCTCAAAAGCATTTGGTTTTGGAAGGAAAATCCCTTTAGTGGCCAAATACTAACATTTATGCAAACCACAATTTTCTAAATGTATGATTTGTAACAAACGAAATGTAAAATAACTGTTAAAAACAGGTACTATTTTCACAAATTTTATAACTTTGATGCTCTAAAACATGTTTAATGTGACTATATGTTAATTTCAGAGTTGGGAGTAAAAGATATAGTTGATAACCCTAAGTCAATTTTTTATCTTTTGAATCAGGCAGAAAAGGATGAATTGCAGCATCATATTTCTCTTGCACAATACAAAAAGAATGAGTTCATTTTTAAAGAGGGGGATAAGCCTAACGGTTTCCTTTTGTTGGTCGATGGTAAAGTGAAAATATTCAAAGAAGGCGTTGGTGGCAGGGAACAGATTGTGAGGATGGCCAAACCGCTTGGGGTTATAGGCTACAGGGCCCTTTTTAGCGATGAGATACACAATTCATCGGCGGTTACCTTAGAGGAATCTTTAGTGTGTACGGTAAGCCCTGAGTTTATTTATGACCGTGCATTAAAGAACAGTGATTTTTCTTTTAAGATCATACGGAAATTGTCTAAGGAGTTGGGCTTTTCAAATTCTAGGACAGTAACCCTGACACAAAAACACATAAGGGGCAGGTTGGCAGAGTCGCTGTTGCTGTTAAAAGAGAAGTATGGGTTTGAACACGATGGCACAACGCTGAAAGTTTATCTTTCAAGAGAAGATATAGCCAACCTTTCGAACATGACAACTTCCAATGCCATAAGGACTTTGTCTACTTTTGCCAGCGAAAAGGTTATAGCCATTGATGGTAGGAAAATTAAGATCCTGGATGCCAACCGGCTTGAAAGGATTAGTAAATTGGGATAATTTTTATTATTCCTGTAAATAAATACGTTTTACCCGTTGCGATATTCCTGTTAAAATTTCATATGGGATAGTCCCTGCTTTTTTTGCCACTTCCACGACAGAAATATTTGGCCCGAAAAATTCGACCTCATCGCCCGGTTTTACTTCAATGCCGGTAACATCAAGCATTAACATGTCCATGCAGATATTGCCTATGATCGGGACCCTTTCCCCGTTGATAAATGCGGATCCGTTCTTGTTGCCCAATTTCCTGTCCATTCCATCGGCATAGCCTAAGGGGACAACCGCAATTTTGCTTTCTTGCCTTATTTTACCTCCCCTATTGTAACCAATTGTTTCTTTTTTACTTACTGTTTTTACCTGAGAGACAGTGCTTTTTAAAGTGCCAACATTTTCGAGCGGCAACCCGGTTTGCGAAATGCCGTAAAGGCCAATCCCCAGCCTCACCATCTCGAACTGGTGGTTTGTGAAACGTTCGATCCCCGCAGAATTGAGGATATGGCGGTCAAACGGGCAAGCAAGCTCTTTTGAAATGGCTGCACAAGTTTTCTGGAATGAGGAAATCTGCCCCATTGTAAAATAATCTAGCAGCGGGTCGTCGCTGCCTGCGAGGTGGGAGGATACCGATTTTATCCTTAACAGTCCCGATGATTTTATTTTGGAAATAACCGAACGTATTTCGCCACCTGTCTTGAAGCCTAAACGGTTCATCCCTGTGTCTATTTTCAGGTGTACAGGAAAACCTTCCAATGCATTTTGCGAAACAGCCTTTGAAAAAGCATGAAGGAGTTCCAGGCTATAAATATTTGGCTCCAGGTGGTAATCTATAAAATTTTGGAAACTGTGCTCCTCCGAGTTCATAACGACGATAGGGATCTGTATGCCGGCATCCCGTAACCTGACGCCTTCATCGGCTACCGCCACGGCCAGGTAGTCCACATCTTGGTATTGGAGCATTTTGGCAATTTCAACATCCCCTGTCCCGTACGAAAATGCTTTAACCATAACCATAACCTTTGTCCCATGTTTTAGCAGTTTGCGGAACTCGTTCAAGTTGTGTGCCAGTGCGTTTAAATCAATTTCAAAAACCGTTTGATGCGTTTTTTGCTGAAGGAGTGCCGATATTTTTTCGAAGGTGAATTCCCGCGCGCCTTTTATAAGGACTACGGCATCTCTGAAATGTTCTTTTTTAAATGATTTCTCAAAATCATATAACGTGGGGTAAAAAATTTTTTCCATGGAAAATATCCCCGAACGGCCTGTTATTTCCGGTCCAATCCCGACAAGTCCGTCAATCCCCCACCCGGCAAGTAGCCTGTTAACCTCGCCATACAATTCATGCCTTGGGATACCGGTTTGCCGGATGTCTGAAAGTATGACCGTTTTGCGCAAATGACTTTTTGCCGCCTGTTGTTGCAAGACCGACAGGGCAATAGCTAGTGAATTAAGATCGGAATTGTAATAATCGTTTATAAGCAGGCAGTTGTTTATCCCCTGTTTTATTTCCAGGCGCATGGCAATAGTTTCCAGCTTGGCGAAACGGTGCAGGCATGTCTCCGGGCTCCCTGTTAACGCCCAAATGCACGCAAAGCAGTGACATGCGTTTTTTATTGATGACAAATCAGCAAAAGGGATTTCAAACGAATAACTCTCCTGTTTTACTCCAACATTGATTAGTGTATTGTTTTCTTGTTTTTTTATTGAAAAAGAGAGGAGTGCTTCTTTGTTGTACAGTGTCCAGCTAACAGGGGCAATGGAGTTGTTTTTGCAAAATTTGCCGATCTCTTTCTCGCATAACTCATCATCAACCTGGAAAACCAGTTTTTTTGCACTTTTAAAGAGTTTGAGTTTCTCCTGTATTTTTTGCGGTAAAGAGCCGAAGTTTTCTTGGTGGGCATCTCCTATGTTTGTGAAAATGCCGATCCCGGGTTTTATAATCCTTTCCAGTTCCTGCATTTCGCCCGGCATGGAAATCCCTGCTTCAAAAATCCCTAGGTTGAAATTTTTATTCATTAACAAGACTGAAAGCGGGACCCCGACCTGCGAATTGTAGCTTTTAGGGCTCCTTACAATTTTAAAGTATTCAGTCAATAAATCGTGGAGCCATTCTTTTACAATGGTTTTCCCGTTGCTCCCGGTAATCCCTATAACAGGGTACTTGTATTTACTCCTGTTAAAAGCAGCAAGTTTTTGTAATGCTTCGGTAGTGTCCTCTACTAAAATAAAAGATGCCTCTCCGCTTACCCATTGTTTTTCGGAAACTACAAAAATATCAATGCCTTTCCCAATAAGCTCAGGGATGTAGTCGTGCCCGTTGTTCCTAAGCCCAACGAGGGCAAAAAACAGGGCGTTTCCGCCTCTGAAAAATGTACGGCTGTCGGTTACTATTTGTGAGATATACTTCTCTGGCGGATTGGAAGACAAATACAATTCGCCGTTTAGGATTCCTGCAATTTCTGCTATTTCAAAATGGCTCATCTTATACGGTTTGCTTCGCAGTAACAACTTCTGCAAAGTGGTTCGTAAATGTCTTTTTCACCCATGAGTACCACTTGTTTTTTTTCTGAAAGACGGTGCGAAAATTGAGCGATGTTGCCACATCTTACACATATGGCATGTACTTTGGTTATATGGTCGGCAATGGCCATTAATCCCGGGATGGGGCCAAATGGCATGCCTTTAAAATCCATGTCCAACCCCGCAATGATTATCCGGGCGCCCATATTTGCCAATTTTGTTGCTACTTCAATCAACCCTTTGTCGAAAAATTGGGCTTCGTCAACCCCAATAACTTCAACATCGTTTGAAAGCAATAATATGTTGGAAGAATTTTCAACAGGCGTAGAACGTATAGAATTATCATCGTGCGAAACCACTTCTGTTTCCGAATAACGGACATCAACCACCGGTTTGAAAATCTCAACCCGTTGTTTCGCGATCTTTGCCCGTTTCAACCTGCGTATAAGCTCCTCTGTCTTGCCCGAAAACATCGAGCCTGCTATAACTTCAATTGCCCCAGTTTTTTTATGGGCGTTCATGTCCCTTTCTATAAACATTTACGTTATATGAATAAGAAATTAGTATTTTTACAAAAATAATCTTTAAAAACAACAGGTAAGCCAAGAATGGAAAATAAAAAATTGGTAAATATCCTTTTGAAAGATATGGGAGAATTGGAAGAACTGGTTGCCGAAATAAAAGGCAAAGGCAATTTTGATCCGTTTGAAATTGAATTTTTGCACACCCGTGCCAAAGGGATTATGCAACTATTGAGGATGTTAAACGGGTATGGGGAAGAAAAACCTGTTACAGAAACAATCAATAAAATTGCTGGGGGCATACCAGGGAACGCCTCGGAAGTTAAAACAACAGGGGCAGCTATTGAAGGACAGTCCATTGCTGAAAGCGAAAGCGGAGGATCGGCCCAGGAGCTTGATCCTGGCCCAGGGATTGAGGAGATGCAGGAAGAAGGGCCCGGGGAAGAAACCATTGAAGACAAAAAAGAAAAGTTGGCAGTAGAAACGGTAGCAATAGTAACAGGAGAAGTTTCAGTTGGCACAGAAGAAAACAACAAGGTTGAAGAGCATGGTCCCGAAAGCTTAAAGGATGAGGATGTTGAACTTGAAGATGAAGAGGTTGCAGAAGTTAATCAGTGCTTAGGCGACAGTTTCCTTAAGGGGAAATCGGTAAATGACGCGATACAGGATAGGAATAAACTGGAGTTTAAATTGTCTAACCGCCCAGTAAACAGCATACGTTCTTCAATTGGCATTAACGACCGTTTTCAGTACATCAGGGAACTTTTTGACGGGAAGCCTGAAGTTTTTGCCGAAGCGGTAACATCGCTTGATGGTATGAATACCATAAACGAAGCGGTGGTTTATTTGCAGCAAAATTTTAAATGGAAGAAGAACGAAACAAGTTTGAAATTTGTGAACCTTGTAAAACGCCGTTTTGCCAATGCCTGATCCAGGAAAGTTAATATTGGTGCCAACGCCCATAGGAAACTTGGGCGATATTACATTCCGCGCAATAAAGGCATTAGAAAATGCAGATATTGTCTTAGCGGAAGATACGCGCGTTTCTTTGAAATTGGTTAATCATTTTGGGATAGAAAAAAAATTGTTCCCATACCATAAATTCAATGAACATAAAACGCTTCACAATATAATATCGAAATTGCAGGATGGGCAAAATATTGCCTTGATTTCTGATGCCGGCACCCCCGGCATTTCTGACCCCGGTTTTTTACTTGTGCGCGCATGTGTTGAAAACGATATAGGGGTGGAATGTTTGCCCGGCGCAACGGCATTGATCCCGGCACTTGCAGTTTCTGGGTTGCCCACCGACAGGTTTGTTTTTGAGGGTTTCCTCCCGCAAAAGAAAGGGCGGCAGAAAAGGTTGGCACAGCTTTCTGAAGAAACCCGGACTATGGTTTTTTACGAATCCCCTTTCCGTTTGGTGAAGGCACTTTCGCAATTTTCCGGTTTCTTTGGTGCGGGGCGGCAGGCATGCGTTTGCCGCGAACTCAGCAAAATGTTCGAAGAAATTAAAAGGGGAACGGTTTCCGAACTTGAAGGATATTTCTCGGAAAATCCCCCTAAAGGGGAAATTGTTATTATTGTTGAGGGAGGCGGAGCTGAAAAACAGAAGAAGGTAGCGCAGGGGCAAAAATAAATTAAAGCCTGGCGGCCGTTTGCGGGCAACAAATTCCATGCGAAATTCAGCAATATTAATAGCCTTTGCTTTTGACCTATGGACAGCTACAGGGGAAATAACCTCTCATGTGCTTAAAGTTTTTTTGTCGTTTGTTCATTTCTGACAAATAGCAACGCAATTTTATACAGCTTTAAAAAAGAAGGATTAAGGAACAAAAAAAATGAGGGAACACTACAGTCATATATTTTTTGATTTGGATAATACTTTGTGGGATTTTGAGAAAAATTCTAAAAACGCCATGCGGATAGCTTTCCAAAATTTTTTCCCAGGGGAACGTCTGGCGTTTGAAGATTTTTTCACGGTTTATTCAGCTATTAACGACCATTTGTGGGACGAATACAAAAAAAGGAACATACAGAAAAAGGCCTTAATACACCAGAGGTTCAAACAAACTTTTGATGAGTGTGCCCTTTCTGGTGCAGGGCCGGAGGAGATGAATACATTTTACCTGGAAGAAATGGCAAAGCAAAAAGACCTTAAGCCGGGGGCTTTGGGAACGCTTCAATATTTAAAAAACAAAAAATATACTTTGCATATTATTACCAACGGTTTCAGGGAAGTACAGCATAGGAAGATGGAAAACAGCGGATTGAAACCTTTCTTTACGAATATATTTATATCGGAGGACGTAAAAGTCCCGAAGCCGGGGGCAGAGATTTTTGAATATGCAATAAAATCGTCAAACGCAAGAAAGTCGGAAAGTTTGATGGTAGGAGATGACTGGTCCGTTGATATAGTCGGGGCAAACCGGTTTGGGATTGATTCGGTGTACGTGCCAACAAGGGAGACAGGCTTACCCCCCCATAAAACTGGTGTGGGCAGCAAAAATAGGGTTTATATCTACAATAAGATCTCAGAGTTGACTTTGTTGTTGTAAAAGCGAAAACTGTTGGGGGGCGGGCATTAAAAAGTTTGCTGGCGGTTTGAAAAACAGGTTGCTATCGTTGCTGGGCAACAGCAATAGCGGTCATTTTGGAAGAAGCTAAAAAGCGGTTTGGTGGGTAAGGATCTCAATACGGTTATTTTGTATTTTTTATCGCTCAGTACCTTATCCCTTACCGTCCGGAAACTATCAATTTCTTTGCGACTATTTTGTTGTCAGGAGTTTTTGCCTGTAGCAGATAAATCCCGTTGGGGGTATTATAAAGGTTTATTTCAATCCGTTTGACAGGTGCCAAAAATTTTTTCAACATCACAACCTTGCCAACAATATTGCTAATTTTCAATTCTATAAGTTCGCCGTTGTCTGTTTCGACCGTAAGTTTTTGCCCTGTGCACGGATTGGGAAATACCTTAAGATCAACCTGAGCTTTTATTTCTTTTATTGTTTGATCCCACTGGTTTGACTGCCCTTCCTGTGATTGGGCAAAAACTGTGAGGGTTATAAGAGAAAATATGAATAGAAATAAAATTTGTTTCATGGCTCTGTGATATATTGTTATATCAGCACAAAAAACATGCCTTTTATATTACAATATAAATTAAAACCTGGATAGTTGCAAAAATTAAGTCTATTTTATTGTAGGGTTCAAAAAGTCCGAAGCGGTTTCCAAGTCTTCGGGCGTATCAATCCCGATACTCTGGTGTGAGGTTTCGGCTGTTTTTATTTTAAAGCCGTTTTCGAGCCACCGGAGTTGTTCCAACGATTCTGCTCTTTCGAGTTTGCCCCGTGCCAATTTGGTTATTTTTTGCAGTACATCTGCTTTGTACGCATACATGCCTATGTGTGCCCAATAATTAAACAATATGTGCCATTCTTTTTTATCCTGCCCTCGCAGGAACGGGATTGGCGAACGGCTGAAATACAGTGCGTTGTGCGAGTTGTCAAGGACGACTTTCGGACGGTTGGGATTGAACAGTTCTTCCTCAGTCCCTATTTTTTTTACCAGCGTAGCAATTTCTGCACCGCCTGAAAAACACGATTTTAATAGTTCAACCTGGCTGGGCTGGATAAAAGGTTCGTCCCCCTGTACATTAATAATGACATCAAAATCGATTTTCCCTTTTAAAATGCGGGCGGCCTCTGCACACCTGTCTGTACCGCTTTGGTGATCTTTTGATGTCATCACCGCATTTCCCCCGAAATCCTCCACAGACTCAAAAATACGTTTGTCGTCAGTGGCAACCCATACATTTTCGAGCGTTTTTGACGCATTCTCTACTACATGCTGGATCATAGGCTTCCCGTTAAGGAGGACCAGCGGTTTCCCCGGGAAACGGCTTGATTCATAGCGTGCCGGTATTATTGCTGTAAAATTCATTTTAAAATTTTGTGACAAAGATAAAAATAAACGTCCCCTAAAAAAGGTTAATTATAAACTGAGTATAAAGCATTGCAGTCGAAAAATTGTAAATTTGCGTTTTATTTACTAATAGATATGGATATTCAGTTAATAAAGCAGAGGTTTGAGATTATAGGGAATTCTCCTGGGTTGAACCGGGCAATTGAGGTGGCTGTCCAGGTTGCCCCAACTGATCTTTCTGTTTTAATAAGTGGTGAAAGTGGTACAGGGAAAGAAATTTTCCCGCAAATCATACATCAGTTTTCGGGCAGTAAACACGGGAAATATATTGCTGTAAACTGTGGCGCCATACCCGAGGGGACAATCGATTCTGAACTTTTCGGGCACGAGAAAGGTGCTTTTACAGGTGCGTTTGCAGACCGTAAAGGGTATTTCCAGGAAGCCGATGGCGGCACAATCTTTTTAGATGAGATTGGGGAACTCCCGCTTTCAACCCAGGTTCGCCTTCTCCGTATCCTGGAAACTGGGGAGTTTATAAAAGTAGGCTCTTCAAAAGTAATCAAAACCAATGTACGGGTGATTGCCGCAACCAACGTTGATATCCCAAAGGCAATTGACGAAGGCAAATTCAGGGAAGATTTATATTACCGTTTAAATACTGTCCCTGTTAAAATAAACCCGCTTCGTGAACGCCCGGGAGACATATTCCTGCTGTTTAGGAAATTTGCACGCGATTTTGCAGAGAAATACCGGATGCCACCCATCCGGCTTGACGAAGAAGCACGTATATTACTGGTGAATTACCCTTGGCCAGGGAATGTAAGGCAATTGAAAAATATTACAGAGCAGGTTTCAATTATAGAACAAAACAGGGAAATAACATCTGACGTATTAAGAAATTACCTGCCAGACAACAGCAAGCACTTGCCTGCCTTATTGTCCGGTCAGCAGCAGGAAGGCTCGTTTGCCAATGAACGCGAAATCTTATACAAAATTTTGTTCGACATGAAAAGGGACATGACCGATTTAAAGAAACTTGTCCTTGATTTGATGGAAAACCGTGAGTCGCCCATTTCGCGCCATCAGGCACAAATTATCCACAACCTGTACAATGCTGAAAATGGGGATATCGTCCCTGATGTTCCACAGCCGGGCCCAATACATGTTGACCATCTGGCCAAAGGCAACAACATCCAGGACACGGAAGAGTATGTTGAGGAATCGCTTTCATTAGAAGAAAAGGAAATTGAATTAATAAAAAAGGCTCTCGAAAAACATAAAGGAAAACGTAAATATGCAGCACAGGAACTGGGAATCTCTGAACGGACGCTTTACAGAAAAATCAAGGAATACGGCATTAATGGATAAATTAAAATTTTTGGACAGGCTAAAGCTTTTGTATTTAACCCTGTTTGCATCGCTTGTTTTACTGCCAGGCTGTAAAATACAGTATTCTTTTTCCGGTGTAAATTTGTCGCCGGAGGTTAAAACCTATACAGTAGAATACTTCCCCAACCGTGCCAGGTTGGTTAACCCAAACTTGAGCCAGTCGTTTACAGAGGAGTTAAAAGATAAATTGCAGAGGCAAACATCGTTGAGGGAAGCCAGGGATAATGGAGACCTAATATTTGAAGGGCAAATTACCGGTTACGATGTAAGGCCGGTATCGATCCAGAAAGATGATGAAGCCGCACAGAACAGGCTTACCGTTACTGTCAAGTTGAAATATACTGACAATAAAGATCCGGAAAATGGTTTCGAACAGTCGTTTTCGGCTTACGAAGATTTTGACAGCAGTAGCAGTTTAAGCGATGTCGAGGACTCTTTGGTGCCTGACATCATAGAACAGTTACTCGAAGATATTTTTAATGCAACAATCGCCAACTGGTAACAGATGCAAAAGAAAGGATTTTTTGACATATTGCACAACAAGGCTGCGTTAGATGCCCCAAGCGCAGAAGGGTTAAACGCGGTTGTTTGCAAATTCCCGTATTTTCAGGCGGCATATGTTTTATATTTAAAAAACCTGAAAGAAATATCACACCCTGATTTTGGGCCGGTTTTGAAAAAAGTGGCAGTTATGGTCCCCGACCGCAAAAGGTTATACCGCTTTTTAAAAACAAAACACGAAATAATCCCAGAAGGTGAAAGTGTGGGGCAAAGAAACCAACAGGGCTTTAAGCTTGAGGGGGTTGAAGAAGAAAACCAATCGAAAAATTTATTGATCGAAAAATTCCTGTCTTCCAATGCTGGGAAAATATCACGGAGCAGCGAAGGCGAAGGCCATTCGCGCGATTTTGAAAATGAAGTAGTGAGGAAGTCGGCTGAGGAAGATGACGGGATTGTTACAGAAACATTGGCAACAATTTACCTACAGCAAAAAAAATACGATAAAGCCCTGAATGCTTTCAGGAAATTAAGTTTGAAATATCCGGAAAAAAGTGTTTACTTTGCAAGCCGTATTGAAGAAATAGAAAGATTAAAGAACATTCTATAATAAGCAAAAAAATGTACACATTAATAACTGTTTTGATATTTATTGTATGTATACTCCTGGTACTTATCGTATTGGTGCAGAATTCAAAAGGTGGCGGTTTGGCAAGTAATTTCCAATCGTCGAACCAGGTGATGGGTGTCCGTAAAACTACAGACTTCCTTGAGAAAGGTACATGGATATTGGCAGCTTCACTTTTGGTTTTGTCTATTTTAGGCTCCGCGTTTATCCCCCGCCAGAAGGCAGGCGTTGATGAGTCGATGGTACACGACCAGATTGAAAACACTGTTGATCCGACACAGATTCCAAGTTTTCCGACTACAGCCCCGGCAACAACAAACGGTCAAAATACCCAAACCCCTGCCAGTGGTGACAATAACTGACAAAAAAATTGAGATATATACAAAAAAAAGCTGCTTGTTCTCCGATAAGCAGCTTTTTTTGTACAAAGGGATTTGGTACGGTAATTTGCTAACTGCAATACCCTTGCTACCTGACAGTATGTCAGAAATTTTGCCACCTTGTTATTTTGTTGATTATGTGCGGGTTGTGTTTTTTGTGTTTTGATATAATTTCCGTCAGGTGTAATTTTGTCTTTATTTCTATTTAAAATAAGCCGGCCTGAGGCTTGGCACAGAATATGATAAGGCAGAGTATCAAATTAAAAAAAATAAATGTTTAATGTATAAAACTAAACAATTATGGTAGATTTAAAAGGTAAAATTCTGGCAGGTAAAATCCTGGTTAAACCACAGGAAGCCGAAGAAAAAACAGTTAGCGGGATCATTATCCCCGATTCGGCAAAAGAAAAACCACAAGTAGGGACAGTTGCTCTGGTAGGTGCTGATAAAAAAGACGAACCCATGGAACTTAAAGTTGGGGATGTTGTTTTTTATGGCAAATATTCCGGGACAGAGTTGAACATCGATGGAACAGATTATTTGTTAATGTCACAAACTGACGTTTTGTACATCTCGTAATCAAAATCAAAAAAGAAGAATATTATGGCAAAAGAAATTAAATTCAACATCGAAGCACGCGACATGTTGAAAAGTGGAGTTGACCAGTTGGCTGACGCTGTAAAAGTAACGCTTGGGCCTAAAGGGCGCAACGTAGTTATTGAAAAGAAATTTGGCGCACCGCAAATTACTAAAGACGGTGTTACTGTAGCAAAAGAGATTGATTTAGCCGATGCATACGAGAACCTGGGGGCACAAATGGTAAAAGAAGTAGCTTCAAAAACAGGCGACGATGCTGGTGACGGGACTACAACAGCAACTGTTTTGGCACAGTCGATAGTTAATGTAGGTTTGAAAAACGTTGCGGCGGGCGCAAACCCAATGGATCTGAAACGCGGCATCGACAAAGCCGTTGCCAAGGTTGTAGAAAGCATTGCAAGCCAGGCCCAAACCATAGGTGACGATTATGCAAAAATTGAATCGGTTGCAAAAATTTCAGCCAATAACGATGAAATTATAGGTAAACTGATTGCCGAAGCCATGCAGAAAGTCCAAAAAGAGGGTGTTATAACCATTGAAGAAGCAAAAGGCACCGATACTTATGTTGACGTTGTTGAAGGTATGCAATTCGACCGTGGATACATCTCGCCTTATTTTGTGACCGATACTGAAAAAATGGCTGCTGATCTGGAAAGCCCTTATATCCTTATCCACGATAAGAAAATAAGCACAATGAAAGATCTCCTTCCTGTATTGGAAGCTACTGCCCAAACAGGCCGCCCTTTGATGATTATTGCCGAAGATGTTGATGGCGAAGCACTGGCCACTTTGGTTGTTAACCGTTTGCGCGGCTCGTTAAAAGTATGCGCGGTGAAAGCTCCTGGCTTTGGCGACCGTCGTAAAGAAATGCTGGAAGACATTGCAACCCTGACCGGTGGTTCAGTTATTACCGAAGAAAAAGGTATGAAACTGGAACAGGCAACTTTGGAGATGCTCGGTGAAGCTGAAAAGATAACAGTTGATAAAGAAAATACAACCATTGTAAACGGTTCAGGTGCAGAAGAAGCAATTGCTGCACGTGTTGGGCAGATCAAAAAACAGATTGAGACCACTACTTCTGATTACGATAAAGAAAAACTACAGGAACGTTTGGCTAAACTGGCCGGTGGAGTTGCTGTAATTTATGTTGGAGCAGCGTCAGAAGTTGAGATGAAAGAGAAAAAAGACCGTGTGGACGATGCTTTGAGCGCAACCCGTGCTGCCGTTGAAGAAGGCATAGTGCCCGGAGGTGGCGTCGCTTATTTGCGTGCCGTTGCTGCATTAGACGGCATAAAAGGTGAAAACGATGACGAACAAACAGGTGTTGAAATAATTAAACGTGCCATTGAAGAACCTCTTCGCCAAATTGTAGAAAATGCAGGCAAAGAAGGTGCTGTTATTGTACAGAAAATTAAAGAAGGCAAAGACGACTTTGGTTACAATGCACGTGTTAATGAATACCAGAACCTTTTTGAAACTGGTGTTATAGATCCTGCTAAAGTTGCCCGTATCGCTCTCGAAAATGCCGCTTCAATTGCCGGTATGTTCTTGACTACAGAAACAGTAATTGTTGAAGAGAAAGAAGAAAACCCAGCCCCACCAATGGGTGGTGCCCCAGGTATGGGCGGCATGGGCGGTATGATGTAAGATTCACAACTCATAATAAAATTAAAAAAAGCCCTTCTCTTTTTGAGAAGGGCTTTTTTTTTCGGATATCCGAACAGGGTGTTTTTTAACATCTTTCAGAGATGAGTTTAGTTGCTGGAAATCAAAAAAATAATATTGGTTGCAAATATCAAAAAAAGCTTGTTTTTTATTTATTAAGTTCCATACCTTTGACTTTATTGTTACATGACCGATAAAATAAGTAACAGTTAAAACAATTTATAAAAACACTTCGGTTTCCGGTTTCCGGTCTCCGGCAATAAAACAAGGATATGAAAACAGACATAAATGAATTCATTGCTGGTTTAGAGAAAAGAACCCCGGGAGAAAATGAGTTTCACCAGGCAGTGGAGGAAGTAATTGGTTCAGTTTGGGAATTCTATTGCAAAAACCCAAGGTATCAGAAAACAAAAATACTGGAACGGATGGTCGAGCCTGAGCGTGTAATCATGTTTCGAGTCCCATGGGTCGACGATCACGGCGAGGTACAGATAAACCGTGGTTACCGGGTTGAGTTCAACTCGGCACTCGGCCCATATAAAGGAGGCTTGCGGTTTCACCCAAGTGTTACCCTGAGCATCCTGAAATTTTTAGGGTTCGAACAAACGTTTAAAAATAGTTTGACTACATTGCCTATGGGGGGGGGCAAAGGTGGCTCCGATTTTAGCCCAAAGGGAAAAACAGATGCAGAGATTATGCGTTTCTGCCAAAGTTTCATGACCGAATTGTACCGTCATATAGGCCCCAATACCGATGTCCCTGCCGGCGATATTGGTGTTGGAGGCCGTGAAATAGGTTATCTCTTCGGACAATACAAAAGGCTGAAGAACGAATTCACCGGAGTGTTGACCGGGAAAGGGCTTGCGTGGGGCGGAAGCCTAATCCGCCCCGAGGCTACCGGTTTTGGTGCAGTCTATTTTGCACAGCACATGTTCCACCGCATAGGTGAGGATATTGAAGGGAAAACCGTTTCGGTTTCCGGTTTTGGCAATGTTGCATGGGGAGCCATAACCAAAATTAATGAACTGGGCGGCAAGGTTGTTACAATCTCCGGCCCTGATGGTTATATTTATGATCAGGAAGGGATTTCCGGCGACAAAGTGGATTATCTACTTGAGCTCCGGGCTACAAACAACGATGTTGTTGAACCATATGCAGGGGAGTTCGATGCCCGTTTTTTTGCGGGGAAACACCCGTGGGAAGTGCCCGTTGACCTGGCAATGCCCTGTGCCACAGAAAATGAGGTCGGTCTGGGAGATGCAAAAAACCTTGTGAAAAACGGCTGTAAAATGTTGGCCGAAGCTTCCAATATGGGATGTACGGCCGAGGCTGTCGAGTTCTTGGGTGAAAATATAAACTATGCCCCGGGCAAAGCGGTCAATGCAGGCGGGGTTGCGGTTTCCGGCCTGGAAATGTCGCAAAACAGTATGCGGATTAACTGGCCACGCGAAGAAGTCGATGCCCGTTTAAAAGAAATAATGCGCAGGATACACGAAACCTGCGTGCATTTCGGCAAGAATGGGAAATCAGTTGATTATTTAAAAGGCGCCAATATAGGTGGTTTTGTTAAAGTTGCCGAAGCTATGCTGTCCCAGGGGATTGTATGACCAGCAAAAAAATCAACCTCCAATATTAATTTATCCTGAAATACATGAAATTTAATCTATTGGTAAAATAGATAATGTGTTTCAGGATAAAACTCTTTATATATTCGTTGAAATTTATTTTTTTATGCTGATTGATACGCACTCTCATATTTATTCAGAGGACTTCTCACATGATTCCGATGATGTGATTCAAAATGCCTACAATAATGATGTGAAGAAAATTATACTTCCCAATATTGATTCGGGCAGTGCCAAACATCTTATTGACGTATCAAATTCTTACCCGCATCTGTGCTACCCGTTAATGGGGCTTCACCCAACTTCTGTGGACGAAGACTATAAACAGGAACTGGAAGCGGTCGGATATTGGTTTAGCAAGCATAAGTTTCACGGAGTAGGGGAGATTGGCATTGATTTGTATTGGTCTAAAACGTTTTTAAAACAACAGAAGGATGCTTTTAGGGTACAGTTAAGGATGGCAAAAACCATGGGCTTGCCCATATCGGTCCATGTAAGGAATTCGTTTAAAGAAGTTTATAAAATCATAAAAGAGGAACAGGACGGTTGTTTAAAAGGGGTGATCCACTGTTTCTCGGGCAGCGAAAAGGAGGCAAAAAAATTTCTTGGGCTTGGGTTCCTGTTGGGGATAGGGGGAGTTGTTACCTTTAAAAACAATAAGCTGGACGAAGTAGTAGGCAAATTGGATCTTTCGGATTTGGTATTGGAAACAGATTCACCTTATTTGGCCCCGGAACCCAAGAGGGGCAGGCGGAACGAAAGTGCTTACCTGGTTTATATAGCCCAGAAAGTTGCCGAGATATTTAGTGTCCCGGTTGAGAAGGTTGCCGAGGTTACCACGGAAAATGCGCGCAGTTTGTTTAATATTTGATAAATTGCCTTATGTTTTATCTTACGGCTAATTATTAATGGATAGTGCTAAAAGCCCAAGGGCTTCAATATTGATCATATACACTGGCGGTACAATAGGGATGGTACAGGATCCGCAAACCGGCACCCTGGCCCCGGTAAAATTTGACAAGATCACAGACGAAGTCCCCGAGCTTAATAAGTTTAACTATAACATCAAAACAACCGTACTGAACCCTGTCCTCGACTCCTCAAACATGAACCCTGCATTATGGGTAAAAATAGCCAGGACGGTTGAAAAGAATTACAATTTATACGATGGTTTTGTAATCCTGCATGGAACAGACACAATGGCTTACACCGCATCGGCCTTAAGCTTTATGTTCGAAAACCTTGACAAGCCGGTTATCCTTACAGGTTCGCAACTGCCGATCGGGACACTAAGGACTGATGGCAAAGAAAACCTGATAACATCGGTTGAAATTGCAGCTGCACGGAAAAACGGCAGGGCCATGGTGCCGGAGGTATGTATTTATTTTGAATTTAAATTATTCAGGGGAAACAGGACGGTCAAGAGGGACGCAGAACAATTTAGTGCTTTCGACTCAGTAAACTATCCTGTCCTGGCCAAAGCAGGCGTTGATATCCGTTTTAGCCCAGAATACATCTACTACCCTGAAAACAAAGGTATTTTAAGTGTAAAAACAAGTTTCGATGATAATGTAGTAATCTTAAAAATGTTTCCCGGAATCAACCAGAAAGTGTTCAGCTCTATTTTAAACATACCTGGGTTAAAAGGGGTTGTCCTTGAAACTTTTGGTTCGGGGAATGTGCCCACCTCACGTTGGCTTACTAATTGCATAAAACAAGCAACCAGAAGAAGGGTTATTTTTCTCAACATTACCCAATGCGAAGGGGGCAGGGTGTCCATGGGGCAGTATGAAACCAGTTTGGAATTATTAAATACAGGTGTTGTTTCGGGCAAGGACATGACCACGGAAGCCGCTGTCACAAAGCTGATGTTCTTGTTGGGGCAAGACTTGCCGGACGATGAAATTAAAATGTACCTCAATAAAAGCCTGCGCGGGGAAATTAGTGAATAGCATTATTCTTTTTTCACAATTTTTTATTAATTTGCAGCCCTTATTTTCCGGCATGCCGGTATAAATATACTGGAGAGGTGCAGGAGTGGCTTAACTGGCACGCCTGGAAAGCGTGTGTACCGCGAAACGGTACCGGGGGTTCGAATCCCCCTCTCTCCGCGTTTTAGGGAGGAACAAGCCGATATTTTGAAAGATTTGGAGGCAGGGGTGGACCGCAGGAAGGAAGGCGTTCTTTAAAAAATGCAGTAATATTGACAATGTGGGCAAGAAAGGTATGTTATTTGTAGCAAAAAGCAATATTTTAAATATTAATCAATACAGTTAAAGAATCAAGAGATTATTAATTAAAAATTCAAATCAATTATGAAAAGACTATTCGCGTTAATAGCAGTATTTGGGATGCTGATTTTTGGGGCATCTAAAGCTGTGGTTGCTCAGGATGAGGCAGCTGCACAAGAATCAACTACTACAGAGGAAGTGGATTTGGCTGCTGATCAAGAAGAAGAAGCTGCCGCAGCGGCAGAAGAAGGAAAGTCATTGCATAGCCAGTTAAAGCAAAAATTCATTGAAGGTACACCTATGTTCATGAGTTTTGTTATAATAGCTCTTATTTTAGGGTTGGCATTTGCAATAGAAAGAGTACTTTACCTGAATCTTGCAACCAGCAATACTAAAAAATTGTTGGCTAAAGTTGAAGAAGCTTTGGACAATGGCGGCGTTGAAGCTGCAAAAGATGTTTGCCGTAACACACGCGGTCCGGTAGCCAGTATTTTCTACCAGGGACTAGACAGGGCAGACCAAGGTGTTGACATGGTTGAAAAGTCTATTGTATCATACGGTGGCGTACAGGCAGGTTTGCTTGAAAAAGGCTTAAGCTGGATTGCACTGTTTATTGCACTCGCACCTATGCTTGGGTTCATGGGGACAGTTATTGGTATGATTGGCGCTTTCGATGCTATCGAAGTTGCAGGGGACATTTCTCCCTCACTGGTAGCCGGTGGTATTAAAGTAGCTTTGATTACAACTGTATCAGGTCTTATTGTTGCTATTATCCTTCAAATTTTCTATAACTATTGTGTGGCAAAAATTGACAGTATTGTCAATAATATGGAAGATGCTTCCATTTCGTTATTAGACCTGTTGGTAAAACATGACATGAAAAAATAGACACACCTATGAATAAGACAAGTAAATTTGTTAAAATTTTATTATGGGTCCTTCTACTGGTTTCAGCTATACTTTTAGTTTCATTGATGGCAAACATCAGTGAAAACGATCAAGATCCTACAATGGGAAGCTGGATCAATACAAATTTGGTATGGGCCTATATACTAGTGGCTGTTGGTGCAGGCGTAGCAATAATCTCAGGGTTGGTACACATGGTAACCGACAAAAAAGCCGCAAGGGGAGGGTTGATTGCCCTCGGGGCTTTGGCTGTAGTTGTTGTTATTTCTTATTCCCTGGCTTCAGATGCAATCCCGCAGTTTCCAGGAGTTGAAAAGTTCATCAACAACGGGACATTAACAGCAAACGTTTCTAAATTAGTGGATACCAGTTTATATGCAACGTATATACTGCTAGGACTGGCAGTATTATCGATTGCACTATCATCGGTAACCCGTTTGTTTAAATAATATTATTCGTGGGAAATTAAAACAGGAAAATTAAATTATGGCTAAAAGAACACCAGAAGTACCTGCAACATCATTAGCTGATATTGCTTTTATGTTGCTTATATTTTTCCTGGTAACAACCACGATGGACGTTGACAGCGGATTAGAAAGAAGACTTCCCCAATGGGCCGATCCCAGTACACTGGACGATAATACGCAAATTAATGAACGTAATATCTTTGTTGTGTTGGTAAACAGGAACAACGACTTATTGGTGGAAAATGAATATGCTAATATCGGAGATCTAAGGGAGAGGGCAAAAGAGTTTATGGCGAATCCGACAAATGCGGATAACCTGCCAGAAAAAGAGCCTAAGGACATACCATATTTTGGTGAAGTTATGGTGTCTAAAGGGGTAATCTCTTTAAGAAACGACCTGGATACGAGGTATGGGACATATCTCGCTGTACAAAACGAACTGGTTGCTGCCATTAATGAATTGAGGGATGAATTGGCAAAAGATCATTTTGGGAAACCTTATGTGGAATTGGATAATGACAAACAAGATGCAATCCGTGATATTTATCCTCAAAGGATCTCAGAAGCTGAACCAAAAGGTAAAAATGTAGGAGGAAATTAATTATGAGTAAATTCAGAAAAAAAGGAGAAAAAGAATTACCTCCAATTTCAACGTCATCGTTACCTGACATTGTGTTTATGATACTGTTCTTCTTCATGGTCAGTACAACTATGCGCGAAGTAACCTATATGGTACACATCCGCGTTCCAGAAGCAACTGAATTAAGTAAACTTGAAAAGAAATCAGTGGTAAGTTATATTTACGTTGGTGAACCGTTGAAACAATACCAGAAAACTTTTGGTGTTGCTCCGCATATCCAGCTTAACGATGAATTTGCCTCAGTTGAAGACATCCAGGATTACGTTATTTCAGAAAGGGAAGCAATGCCCGAAGAAGAAAGGCCTATGATGATTACCTCATTAAAAGTAGATGAAAATACGAAAATGGGTATTGTTAATGATATAAAGCAGGAACTACGTAAAGCTGCTGCACTGCACATTAACTATTCATCAAGGAAAAAAGCTGAAAGATAGATTTTATCTAAAATGTATAAAAAAAAGGGAAGCCAATTGGCTTCCCTTTTTTTTATAACAGGCCCCAGGTCACTATGTCTTCCTTTTCTTCTTTTTAGCTGCCGGGAACAAAACATTATTAAGGATTAAACGGTATCCCGGCGAGTTAGGGTGTAGGCTGAGATCGGTGGGAGGGTCGCCAACAAGGTGGCGATAGTCTTCTGGGTCGTGCCCTCCATAAAATGTCCAGAAGCCTTTGCCGGCTTCCCCGTGGATGTAACGGGCTTCTTTTGCCGGTTTGTTTTCGCCCATTATCAAAACATTGGGCTTTATTATCTCTTTACGGTATGCAGTGGTCTGCCCCATAAAGCCTTTGATCATCTTTTTATGGTTCTGGCACAGCATGGTCGGTATAGGATCCCACTTGGCAGAAAACTCAAAAAGGGTAAAATAATCGTTTTCCCTTGCTACCTTACGCGTTTCGGTAGCATCAATGTCTGAAAATTCATATACATATGGGCTCATTTCCAGATGGAAATTTTCGAATGCAAAAGTGTTTGAAAAGTTTAGTTTTTCACTGGCATTCCTGTCCGCAGGGTCGCCATCGAACATAGGTTCGCATATATCTACCCCCATCGAAGCCAGCGCAATATCGTATGTGTCTGTAGCGGCACACATGGCAAACAGGAAACCGCCATTCATGACATATCTTTGTATTTCGTGTGCAACATAAGATTTCATTTCCGAGACTTTCAGGAACCCAAGTTCCTTTGCCAGTTCGCTATTGGTCTTCACTTCCTGCTGATACCACGGGTAATGTTTATATGCTTTCCAGAATTTCCCATATTGCCCTGTAAAATCTTCATGGTGAAGGTGTAGCCAGTCGTATCCCGAAAGTTTGCCGTTCACAACCTCTTCGTCATAGATAATATCGTAGTTTATTTCGGCGTATGTAAGAACAAGGGTAACCGCATCGTCCCATGGTTGTTTGTTGGGGGGCGAGTAAACCGCAATTTTAGGCACTTTGCTCATGCTCACGGCATCCTGGTTTACGTCGGGTTGGGCAATTTCGTTTAAAATCCCGTTGCCCTGGGCATCTGTAATGGTTTCGTAACTTACGCCCCTTATTATGCATTCATTTTCAATGTCGGGATGGTGTTGCATAAGGAAACTGCCCCCGCGATAGTTGAGCAGCCATTTTACCTCAATTTCTTTTTCAAGTACCCAGTAAGCAATCCCGTAGGCTTTCAGGTGGTCTTTTTGAGTATCGCCCATCGGGATCAATATCTGTATACATTTTGCCTGAAAAGCAAAAGAAAAGCTTAAGAGCAAAAGGAATATTTTTTGTTTCATTATACTGTTTCTTCACCAATAATTACAAATGTAGCTTGAAAATGCCTTCTTGTGTCAGAACGGGGTATCGTTTGTTGAAGGTCCCTGGTATTCAAAACTGTTATTTGAAGCCATCTCAAGGTTTGCATTCTCGTTGTCATTGTTCATTTTTGAATGGAGTACGTAATTATCCCCAGCATTGGTTTCCATATCGGTAAATTTGGCCAGTTCCTTTTTGAATGACAAATGGACATCGCCAGTGGCTCCGTTCCTGTGTTTTGCAATGATGATCTCTGCAACGCCAAGCAACGAATTGCCAGATTCGTCTTCTGTTATCCCGTAATAATCAGGGCGGTGTATGAAAATCACGATATCTGCATCCTGCTCTATTGCACCCGATTCGCGCAGGTCGGAAAGCTGTGGCCGTTTCCCTTCCCTCGACTCTACCGAGCGGTTTAACTGTGAAAGTGCAATAATAGGCACATCAAGTTCTTTGGCAATGGCTTTTAACGAGCGAGATATGGTACTTACTTCCTGTTCGCGGCTTCCGCGCGTGTCTGTCCCGGCAGTCATCAGCTGAAGGTAGTCGACTATCACAGCCTGTATGTCGTGCTGCATTTTCAGGCGGCGGCATTTTGCCCTGAATTCAAAAATAGAGAGTGCCGGCGTGTCGTCAATGAAGATAGGCGCTTTGTCGAGATTGGCAATTTTGCGGTTCAGGTGTTCCCATTCCCAATCTTCCAACTGGCCGGTTTTTAATTTTTGTGCGTTAATTTCGGTCTCAGAAGCAATCAAGCGGGTGACCAGCTGTAAAGAAGACATCTCCAACGAAAAAATAGCCACCGGGCGGTTGTGGTCAACGGCCATGTTGCGGGTCATTGACAGCACAAAGGCGGTTTTCCCCATTGCAGGGCGTGCGGCAATAATAACAAGGTCGGTCCTTTGCCAGCCGTTGGTTACGCGATCCAGCCCGGTAAAACCCGATGGCACGCCGCTAAGCCCGTCTTTCTGGTTCCTTGCCTTCTCTATTTGCAGTATGGCATCGTTCAATACAGGTTTAATAGGGACGGTCTCTTTCTTGATGTTCCCTTCTGCTACCTGGAAAAGCGATGATTCCGAAAAATCGATCAGGTCGTCTACATCAATTGTGTCGTCGTATGATTTTGCCTGTATTTCTGATGAAACCCGTATAAGTTCACGTTGAATATGTTTTTGTGCAATAATGCGGGCATGGAATTCAATGTGTGCAGCCGAAGCGACCCTTCGGGTAAGCTGGGTAATGTACCCAGGGCCACCTACTTCCTCAAGTTGGGCACGGTCTTTCAATTCCTGGGTGACCATCAATAGGTCAACAGGTTTTTCTTTTCCCGAAAGAGCTTTTATTGACTCAAATATTTTTTGGTGTTCCTCTTTGTAAAAACTACGGGTGTCGATAATGTCGGCAACAGTGACATATGCGTCCCTTTCGAGCATTAGCGCGCCCAAAACCGCTTCTTCAACCTCAACTGCCTGCGGAGGTAGCTTCCCGTATTGTGCGTTAATCTGCTCAATAGTGGATTGAGCCTGTGATTTTTTTCTTTCACCTGCCATGGTTATATATAAAATATGATTGTTGGTTTAATCAGGATACTAAATTACAAAAATAGGATACGGAGTAAAAATTAATATTTCACCTTATTTTGAACCGTTTATTAACGGTTGGTGTTGATAAATTTTTTAGCCCCCTTTTATCCTGCTTCCAATTTTTCCCTGATAATTAAAGAAATTACTTCGGTCAAGGTAAGCCCCATTGCATTAATTTGTTGCGGGATGAAGCTGGTTTCTGTCATACCGGGTGTTGTGTTTACCTCCAGGAAATAAAATTCATTGTTTTTTAAGATAAAGTCGATCCTGCAAATCCCCGAACAGTTGCATAAATCGTAAATCAGGGAACTGATGGACTGGCATTCTTTAAACAAATTTTCGGGAAGGCGGGCAGGAGTTATTTCTTCTGTTGCCCCGGGGACATATTTGGCTTCGTAATCGAAAAATTCATTTTTTGGCAAGATTTCGGTTACAGGGAAAACCAGTTCCTTATCTTTTAGTTTTACCAGCCCACAGGTATATTCCGATCCCTCTATAAACTCTTCCAGCAGGGCTTCATCGCTCTCTTTCCATGCATTTTGCACGGCAACCCCTATTTCTTCTTTTGTTTTTACCTTGGTAATGCCAAAGCTGGATCCCCCGGCATTGGGTTTTATGAAAATTGGAAGCCCCAGCCCTGCAATAATCTGCCCGGGGTTTATTTCCTCTCCTTTTTTCAGTTTGATGGAGCGGGCCATTTTTATCCCTAGGTTTTTCAAGTAGTTGCCACAAAACCATTTGTTAAAAGTAAGCGAAGAAGAGTGGACATTACATGTGGAATAAGGTATGCCGAGCAAATCGAAGTAGCCCTGTAAGATCCCATCCTCGCCGGGAGTGCCATGGATTGTTATATATGCAAAATCGAATCGGATTTTCCCGTTTTGGCATGTGAAACTAAAATCCGATTTGTCGATTTCGGCAATTTTCTCCCCGTTTTGCAGGACGTTCCATTCTTTGCCTTTAACCTGCACCAACCACGGCGTAAATTCTTCTTTGTCGATAGCGTTAAAAACATTCCCCCCGCTTTTTACCGAGACGATAAATTCTGATGAATCGCCTCCTGCTACTACTGCTATATTTGGTTTTTTATTCATTTCTGTGTGCAATATAATTTTCCCATTTTTCAATTACTGAACTCATATCTTCGGGCAATTCCGAATCGAATTGCAAAAATTCCCCTGATGCAGGGTGTGCAAAACCCAGGGTTTTGGCATGTAGTGCCTGGCGTGGCAAAACTTTGAAACAGTTTTGTACAAACTGCCGGTATTTGCTGAATGTTGTCCCGCGCAGAATTTGGTCGCCACCATAATTTGAGTCGTTAAACAAGGGATGGTTGATATGTTTCATGTGGACACGGATTTGATGGGTCCGCCCCGTCTCCAACCTGCATTCAACCAGGCTGACATAGCCAATCCGTTTTAAAGCACGGTAATGTGTTACGGCATGCTTCCCGTAGTCCCCCTCAGGGAAAACTGTGAAAACCTGCCTGTTTTTCAGGCTCCTGCCAATGTTCCCCGTTATTGTGCCTTCGTTGTCTTTTAAATTCCCCCAAACCAGGGCATGGTATTTCCTTTCTGAAGTTTTTTCGTAAAACTGAAGTGCCAGTTTGTTTTTTGCCAGTTCTGTTTTTGCCACTACCATTAACCCAGAGGTGTCTTTGTCGATCCGGTGGACAAGCCCCGGGCGTGGATCTTCGCTGTTAAATAAGGGCAGGTCGCGGAAATAATATGCCAGCGCATTTACAAGTGTGCCGGAATAATTCCCATGCCCCGGGTGGACAACAAAGTTGGGGGGTTTGTTGATTACAATTAAATGCCCGTCTTCGTAAACGATATTGAGCGGGATATCCTCGGGGATAATTTTTAATTCGCGCCGGGGATAATCCATTACGATAAGGATCTCGTCGTTAGGTTTTATTTTATAGTTTGGTTTCACCGGTTTTTGGTTTACCAAGATGTTCCCCGCATCTGCCGCAGCCTGTATCCGGCTTCGCGATGCATTGTCGATGCGGGAGGATAGGAATTTGTCGATACGGACAGATGACTGTCCTGGATCGACCCTGAGCCGGTAATGTTCAAACATGCCGCCTTCTTCCAAATCATTGATGTCCTGCCAATATCCGTCCATATTTTTATCAATATTCAGGGTAGGATACTTCCTGCAATTTTAGGGCATCCACTGTAATCCATATATCGACCGATGCCCCCATGTTTACATTGGAAACAATTTTTGGGTTTGGGCTTTGTTTCCATACCCGGGCGTTCAGAGAATCAGTGCCTGTAATTATTGTTTCATCGTAAATCAAAACCCCCATGTTTAACATTGCTCGCGTCAACGCACTGCCTGCTTCTCCGACCGAAAGCCCAATAAGGCTGGGCAGGGCAGTTGTCACATTCCCATGGGTGCGGCCTACAATTAAGTCGATGCCCGTCCCCTTGGCTATCTTTTCGCCGGGTTGTATTTCTGTTGAATTGATCCTTACATTCAAAACCAAGTTGTTGTATTCCGATGGCTGGTAAGAAATTTTCCCGACTTTCAACCCACTGTTCTCAATTAAAACCTGTGCCTGCCGGTAAGAGATGTCGGTGAGCTTGGGAACGGTTACCTGTTCGGGCTGCATCGAATTTATGGTTAAAAATATGGTGCGGTTTTCTTTTACCTTAAAACCTGCTTCGGGCACCTGGTCTATAACTACGCCAGGTGGCACATCGCTTACGTAAACTGAATCAATAATTTTTGTCTTTAGTTTCTTGGCACTGGCTACATGTGCAGATTCGCCAGCCTCCATTCCTGAGAAATCAGGAACGGGAAGTGATTCACCATGATGGGTATATACTTTTAATTGCCGCATGGTAACAAATATCAGTACCGCAATTATAACTGCTGCAATAATTAACTGTAACAGAAATGTGCGGCTTAACAGAAATTTTCTAAAACTCATATTTTCAACTTTCGGTATATTAAAAAACAAAAATAACCCAAAAATAGTATGCTGAAAATGTTTGAAATGAATTTCCCTGAAAATTAGGGAATTTTATATCCTGTTGCCACCTTTTGAGCAATACATATAAACACAAAAAGGTAAAAGATCCGATCCTTTACCTTCCCGTAAATAAGTTAATTGAGGAATAAATTATCTTTTATGCCTTGGTTCGTCTGAAACGCTTAATTTCTTCCTTCCTTTTGCACGACGGGATTTTAATACTTTCCTCCCGTTAACAGAAGACATCCTCTCCCTGAAACCGTGCTTATTTTTTCTTTTCCTGTTCGATGGTTGAAATGTTCTTTTCATTTCTATTTATTTTTTCGCGTTTACCCATTTGGTTTTTCGGACTGCAAAAATAGCTGTTTTTTTATTTCTTCCAAGAACTAACCCGAAAAAAATTATATTTTTATTGTTTGTGATCTTCCAGTACGCTCAGATCATCGCGCATAGCCCCGTCTTTGCCGTAAATTACCGGGGCAATAAAACAATCGCGTATGCGGTCGTGGTCGCGGTCTTTGTATTTGCACCAAACGTGGTACCAGTCTCCTTTCCATATAAAGAAATCTCCATGGGCATAACCCGTGCCCAGGCCCCATCCTTCACCAACTAGCCCTTTGGTTTCGTATGGCCCATAAACATTGTCTGATGTGGCATAATATCCCGAGCAGCTAAGGTAATATGTCCCGTTGTGTTTGTGCAACGAATTTTTGTCGGTATCAGGGAAATAGGAAGTGCGGTTAATTACAATATCGCGGGGTTCTTCGTCTAGTTCAATCATCGATTCTTTTAAACGTGCTATTTTATAGCCTTTTTCTCCATAAACAATATATGGTGTAGAATCATCGTCTACAAAGATTGATGGGTCAAAAGAACCTACCAGGGGCTTGCCAAGCGCATCAACGTAAGGGCCTTCGGGTTTCGAGGCTACCATTACGCCTGTGCTTTCTTTTCTGTTTGAAAAATACCAATAATACTTGCCGTTACGTTCAACGATATCGCCGGCCCAGCACGAGGTATTTCCTTTTCCCATATAATTGTCTTCGGGGCTGATGGTGCCTACGTGTTCCCACTTTTTTAGGTCTTTTGAGCGATAAATACGCCAGTCGGGCATTACCCAGTCGGCAATGCCAAAACCTACATCGTGCCCAGTAAACACGTAACACACATCGTCAACCACAATGGCATGGGGGTCTGACATCCCAGGTTCTTCGATCAATGGGTTGCTTAATTGTTTAACATCTGTTTTTCCTCCGCTACAGGAGAAAAATATTTGCACAACCAATAATGCGGTGCATAAATTTAATAGTCCGGAATTTAATTTCATTCGTCAATATTTATAATTCTTTGATTTTTATATTCCTGAAATGTACTATGCTCCCATGATCCTGGAGCAACAAATGCCCTTCTTCCGATAAGCCATATCCGGGGGTTTTATTAAATTTGCTTGCTGCTACTTTCTCTTTGAAGTCTGCGCTCCCCCGTTCGTATACTAAAATTTTCGCCCCATTCAGCCAGTGTTCTACATGGCTTCCGTTGCTAACAATCATACTTTCGTTCCAAAGCCCGAGCGGGCTGGGCCGTTTTTCGGGACTGGCAGGATAAAGTTCGTAAAGGCTGCCAAGCGTGCGGTAGTCGTTGGGTTTCATTTTCCCGTTAAACATCCACTCGAAATTTTTATCGTCCAAAAGCTGGTATTCAAGTCCAAAACCATACCCCTTGTTGTTGCCCAGCCCTTCTTCTACAAAATATTTAACCCCGCTGTTCCCGCCTTTAGTTTTCATGTTCCATTCCCATTTCATGATGAAATTGCTATATTTTTTCATGGTAACAATATCTCCCCCTGCACTTGATTCTCCACCACCGTGAACATTGGCAATCAGGTCCCCTCCTTCAATTTTCCAGCCGGTTTCCGGGAACTTATCAAGGTTGATCCCCCGCCAGTTGTTTGTTGTGCCCCCATCGAACAAAAGTTGCCAGCCATCGTTTTTTTCTGCTTCTGTTAAGGTATTGTCTGGCAGTGCATATTTTTTATTAAAATTGTCCCAGGCTTCCATGCTTTGTTTCAGGTAGGCTTCGGGTTGTCCTTTTAAATTGTAGCATTGTAGGCCTATTGGCCCGGTGTAGCCTTTGTCGGCGAGCAGTTCAACAACACGATAGGTGTTGAATGTCCCCTGTCCCAGTGGTTGTATTAACTGGTCCCATCCCATTTTTTGGGTATCGCCGCCATCGGCTCCCGATATTGAAACGGCAAAAAGCTTGGGCAGCATTAGTTCTATTGTTTTTACAAGATTGTCATCGTTGTCGGTTTTCAGGAAATGGCAAAGGTTAAATACTGCCCCTACATTTTCCCGGTCGGCTTTGGCTGCCAGGCGGTATGAGTCTCCGGCTTTCTCTGCCAAAAAGTTAACATGCGGGTAAATGGCCAGCCGCACCCCGTAAGGTTTTGCGAAATCTGCCAACTCCTGTATAATGGGGACGATAACCGGATCGGCAGCTTCATCGGACGGGGCAAATTTCTCGGAATGGATATGGAGCCACAGGATAATACCGCTGCCTTTTAGTTTAGGGATCGCCTTCTTCCAGTCTGCCAGGTAAGGCTGTTTTTTGTCAATATCGACTTTTACATAATCGGTATATATTTTCAGCCCTTGTTTTTTAAACAATCCCACAGTTTCTGCCAAACCGTCAGTTTCCTTATATTCCATGCCGTCGTACCCCAGTTTTTTCAAAATATTGGACTGCCCGGCATATGAAATTTTATCAATATCTTTTTTGTTCAGGGAATTGTTGAACACGAAAAACGGGTTTTTCAATGCCCTTTCGGGTTTCTGTTCCGGCTGTTGCTGTTTGCAGCTAAAAAGAGCAAGAACAATTATGAGAGAGAGGAAGGTATTTATTTTCATCTATCTAGTAATTTTAACGTTAAGCGTCATTTCCCACTAAGGCGCAAAAATAGCGCGTCCGCGCCTTAGTGGTTATTTTAACCGGGTTCAGCCCTAATTAAAAACTTCAACTTCAAAGCCCATGATCTCACCTAAGCTACACATTTTTTGGGTGTAATCTCCATAAACAACAGCCAGGTGGTGGCCATAGCAGCCTTTTGCAAGCCTTTGCCTTAGGTTTCGCGCGCCTCCTTCTACTTTGTAATAAACGGCAGGGCTGCAATATATTTCGCGGAACTCGCAGGCTACAATCTCGGCTTTTGCCACTATAACCTTATCTGCAGAACGGTTAAAGCGCGCAAGGGTCACTGTTTTGTCATTGCGTTTTGCCATGTCTATCTGGATTTTCCCGCCCCAACCTTCGTAGGTAAAATGTCCAATCTCGTATGGCAACGGGGCTTTGTCGAAGCCATCCATCTGTATGCCGGGGGTTGAATGGTGTATCTCAAGCATTTCCTCATCGAAAGTATATGCAGGCGTGCTTACAAGCCCTTTCATGATGCCCAGTTCTTCAATAGAATATTTCCCCTTCTTTACCAGTACGGGGTTTCCCATAAATACCGATTTTTTTGACAGGTACATCAAAAAAGTGACAGCAAGCCATGCACTCATGTCTTCCTCGCAGGCTGTAGGTATTTTCTCATCTTTTAAAAGCGAGTGGGCTACACATGGCACACAGCGCATTTTTTCAGGGAACCGCGATGCACACAAATCTTTGCACGGTATGGTGAAAGCATTGCAATCGAACTCTTCCATAATGTTTTTCACTGCCTGGTAAAAATATATATCCTGAGTGAGGTCTTCCTTTTTTATGGTGTTCTTGCCTGAGTTTGCAAGCAATCCGGAAGTTATTTCCCCCACCTCGTCACAGCCTTCTTCCTGCATCCTTTCCATTTCGTCGAATACCATCCGGTAGGTAAGCCTGTTGTTCCTGATCCCGTACTTTTCCTCCAGGGCGGGAAGGTCGTAGATACTGCTGTTGACACTTACCGGGACAATTTCTGAACCCGACAGGATCATTATTTTTGTGCTGGCAACGGCTTTCCTTATTTGAAGTAGATCCAGTAGCTCGTTAAATTCTTCATAATCGTGGGCCATATAGGCTTCCTTGTTTATATCGGTATAATAAGCGACCAGATCTACCGGGGTGGGTCCAAGGTTGATCATGGCAACAGGCTTGTCGAATTTCTCCAACCCCGGCACACGGTAGGTAATTAAAAAAATATCTGTTTCAAATAAATCGTTTTCCAGTTTTTTGAATTCGCTGTCAGGGACCACAAACGTTTCTGAAAATTCTATATATACGGGATCGAGGATATTGGCAACAGAAGTGTCTAAATTTTCTTCCAACACTTCTTTCCATGTTGAGAATTGTTTTTCGTTTACTTCTATTTCGCGTTCTTTTGCCAGGTCTTCTTTTGAGCCCACACGGCATGGGCCTTCCCATGCATCGGCATGTATCATGCTGCTGAACATAGGTTTAACGTTGACCTTTACGTCTAATGCTTTCTTCATTATTGTGATTGTTATTGTTATTTGGTTCCTAAATTTTCACAGTTTCAATTTTGGGGACTAATAGGTGTACAATTGCAAGGGCAATCAAATACCCGCACGCGGCCACAGCAAACGGTATTGCATAACCATCAGTCCCTATATCCTGCAGTATTTTGCCCACGCCGAATGCCACAATAGCGCCGCCAACAGCGCCGGCAAAGCCCCCAAAGCCTGCTACTGACCCGGTTGCTTTTTTTGGGAATATATCAGACATGAGGCTGAAAACATTTGCCGACCATCCACAATGCCCTCCGGCAGCCAGGGCTATTAACCCAACGGCCAGCCACATATTGGCAACATGTGGCACCAAAGCCACGGGTATGGCAAAAATGGCACAGCTTAACATTCCCAGCTTCCTCCCTTTGTCCAGGCTAAAACCTGCTTTCATGAACTTAGAAGAAAGCCAGCCTAGGAAAATACCTATGCCCCAGGAAACCAGGTAAATGGCAAAAAACGGCAAACCAATTTCTTTCAGGTTAAGCCCGAATCTTTCATTTAGGAATTTAGCTCCCCAGAACAGGTAAAACCACCAGATAGGGTCGGCCATAAACTTGGCAACTGCAATTGCCCATGCGCCCCGGTGGGGCAGTATGTCTTTCCATTTTATCTTTTCGGTATCCTCGTTTTCTGTGCCATCAGAATTAATATATTTAAGTTCATCATCTGAAACATGCCGGCTGTCACCCGGTTTCCTGAAATATTTAAGCCACAGGATAACCCAGATTATGCTTATCGGGAATGTCCAAAGAAACCCTAGCCGCCAGTTGTCGAAACTGAGTACCAATACGGGGATAATTAACGGCGACAAGATCGTCCCCATATTTGCCCCTCCGTTAAAAATACCAACGGCCAGTGCCCTGTCTTTTTTCGGGAACCATTCGGCAACTGCCTTGACCGCCGAGGGGAAGTTCCCGGACTGCCCTACTGCCAGGCTAAAACGGGCTATTGCAAAGCCTACCCACGAACGGGACAAAGTATGCCCCAAGGTTGCCAAACTCCAAATTATTATAGAAATGAGGTAGCCTTTCCTTGTGCCGATGTTGTCAATTATTTTGCCCATGAAAATAAAGCATACCGCATAGGCAATCATAAATACACTGTTTATTATGCCATACTGTTGTTCTGTCCAGCCTATGCTTTTTTGTAGGTCGGGGGCAAGGATGCCCAGTGCCGAACGGTCGATATACAGGATGGTTGTTGCTATGAACAGCAACGAAAGGATTGCCCAGCGGAAACTGGTTTGAGTTTTTTGCATAGTTTTATAGTTTAGTGTTTTTATAAAATTAAATGTTCAACTTTTCATTCATTCATTCATTACCTTAACCTGAAAGTGTGGCTGTTTTTAATCGAACTCAGGTCAATATGTTTTTTAAACTCCAATTGTCCTAGTTTGTCGTGCCTGCGCAACCAAAGGCCCCAGGGCTGCCTGTTCCCCCACATATTTTGCCCGTTCACATGGACCTCCTGGATATTATCTCAGGGGGGAAAATTTTATTCCTGTATGACGGGTTTACGATAAAGTCGGCTATTGCCTGCCCCATCCTGACAAAATCGGCACTTACCACGGTAATCCCGTTCCGTATTATTTCTTTCATGGGTGTTTCGTTGTATGAAAGTATCCCTATCCCTTTCCCTATCTCAAAACCTGCTTCTTCGCTCATTTTTATGAGGGAAATCAAATGTGTGTCCTCAATGACCCAAAATGCAGTGCCTTCCGTAATTAAGTCTTTTTTTATCTTTTTTTCGATCGAATAAGCAATATTGTTTTCCTCACAGAAAAGTACAAATGCCAATTGTATTTCTTCGGGATGCCCCATCCCTGCGGGGAAAATTAAAATAAACCTCTCATAGTTGCGCAGCTTATCTGTTAACCCGTCAAGTGCCATCTTCAGTTTAGGGTAAAAGTCTTGGTGGATAGAAGAAACACCCTCCAATACCGGGGGGCGGATTATTTGCAAAAGTTTATTCTTTGGGATCTTCGACAACAAAGGAGCAACCGAAGGATGGTTGAAGCCGGTGATTATATATAAACCGTATGCCCCAAGGTTCTCCTGTAAAACAGATTTGAATATTTTAGGGTTATGATGGTGAAAAAACAGGTCGATGGTTATGTTTGGGGCTGTTATCCCTTCAATAATATGGTTATATAGGGTTTCTTGGTAAGAGTTAAAACCTGTAAGGAAAATAAAAACTTTTAGCTCCCTCTTGACATTTACGTCCCTTACAAAATACCCGACCTTGTCTTCGGCTATAATAATGCCGCGTTCCTTGAGTACGTTAAGGGCTTTTACCACCGTCATACGGGCTACGCCAAGTTTGCTGATGAATTTATTTACTGATGGCAATTGTTCATTCCTGGCAAGCTCATTTTTTTCTATGGCTTCCAATATCCCATCAACAATAGCCTCCTTTTTTGATTTCCCCTGATGGCCTATATTTATATAATCAAAAACACCAGACATGTTCTATTCTGTTCTATGTGGCAAATATATATAACATTGCATCCTAGCTACTTGAGAATATAATAGTTTTTGTTAAATATAATAGTAATTTAGAATTTGTATTAATTGCCCTTAATCAGCCTCAACGGCCCCATTATCCCTGAAGGTTTTAGCGCCGAATTTTTGTCCAGAAAGTTGGCCACCGGCCCAGCTGTCCACACATTATGTAATTTGCCATATTCGTTTAAGTCGCCGATAATACGGTTGCGGGCGGTTGTCCCGAGTATTATTTTCAGGTGGTTTTGCTCTTTTAGGCAGCCTCCCGCAGAAAGCTTGTTCCCTGCCGACCAAACGGTTCCAAGCGGTTGGCCGTTTAATACGGCCTCGGCAGTTGCGTCAAATTCCCCCAGTGTGAGGAAAACCGGTTTGTTGTTGTTTAAATAGCCGGGCGGAAGGTTAAAATCAATTTCATATACCGCAGTGCCAGAGAAGTATTTGATTTCCGGCTCTGTATAATCGGTAAACGATTTAAGTTCATTGATCTCAAGGGTGTCTGTGTTGCCCGAATTTATCGGGCTGAAAACTATTTTCCCTTTAAAGTCGTTTATCTCTAGGATTTCAGGGGTTCCAACTTGTGCCTCAACCTTTGGCATTTCTTTTTTTGAAAAGATAAAAAACAGCGACTGTTGCGGTTTGAAATTTACCGGTACGGTAATGTTCCCCGCTTTTGCTGTGTAAACAGTAACGTCCTTGACTTCCCCCGTCATGGGATCCCATATTTCCGGCACGCGGCCGCACGGCACGCTAAAGGCACAATCCCTGCTGTATGCAGAATCTGTTTGGTTGGCCACATAAAACACATCGTTATTCGGGGTAGTTTTATGGATATACATAAGGTTTAGGGAATCGGGCTGGTTGGTAGTAAAACCAGGTTTTATATCATAATCCATAATAACCTCTGCCAATGGTTTTTCCCAAATTACAGTACCTTTCCCGTATTTGTTTTGCCCGGGTTTGCCTTTGCAGTAGCCTGCCCAAATTTTGTCGGCAAGTTTTTTAAATCCTGTCTGCTCCCCTTTCCGCGAATTTAACGAAAACATTTGCCCTGGTTGGTTTCCATAAACCAATGCCCCCTGTTTCAACAGGCGTTCAATTTCAATAAGGGCATTGTATTCAAGAGTGGCCCTGTCGGGCAGGACAAGTATTGAAAAGCGTTGGTGCCCCGGAAAGCTAAGTTTGTTTTTCCTGACTGAAAGTTTTGTCAGCACATCGTAATTGCAGGGAATGGTTTGGTAATTGCCGGGCAGGCTGTCGATAGCCTTGTTTTCAAAAAATTGGGGGAACTGTCCTCCCAGGTAATATAATATTTCAGATGCCATTGCCCCTTTTTGAAGGATGTATTGTGCCCGGGAGAGGTATGTCAGCCAGCTTCTGCTATGCTGCCACGCCGGATAGTGCCTGTTAAAGTGCGAACCATGTTGCCCAAGTGTCAGCCCGGGTTGTTTGTCGCAGGGCTGGTGCACATAGCTGTGCAAAATCATTTGGTTGATGCCCGAACAAAAAGCACGGTCGCCAAAAAGTTTTAAGTCTTTAGGCGATTCGCTGTAATGCGCAAAGCCGGTAAATGCTTCTGCGCCAATAACCGGTTTGTTATAAAAATTTGCTGCATAAACAGGGAAGTTGAGCATAGTGTTGCGAACAGGTTTGTATTCCACAAACTCCTCCTCGTTCCTGTCTGCCCAAAACTCGTACATGGGCATGTCCATGTAATCGTTGCTTTTTATGACATCGACCGGGGGGGACGGGCCTTTGTCGCCGTAAATGACTTCGCCATGAAGCTCCATCCCGTTCCTGTGGCATAAGTCATTAAAATGTTTATAGAAATTAAGTTCAAATAAATCGGCAATTGTTTTCCTGAAATCGTAAAGGAAACCTTCTGATGCCTCGGTGCCATCAACGGTCTCGCCACATAAAACCGGGATCCAGTTGACCAGATCGTATCCCCGTAATTTTTTAAACTCCCCGGGCATTGCTTTTGTCCATGTCTGGTATCCCCGTTCCCAACTATCAACAAGGAAAAATTTAAAAGTATTGCCTGTAAAATTTCCGGCATGCCTTATTAATTCTGCAGGAAAATGGCTAAAATGGAGGTTCAGTGCCGTTGTGTCCATCTTGTCGCATTCCAGTCCTGTGCCTTCTTTTGTTGCCGGGCCGTTTTTTGCTCCGGTGGTCGTATACCCAAAACGGATAACCGACCAGTTCCCCGCAGGTTTTTTCCAGTTTAAGCTCCCGTCTGGCGACATCTTGTCTGTTAGGTCTACAATCGATGATTTATCTACTATTTCGTCTTTGTTGATCCCGGAATTAGAAGCGTACAATTTATCGACATCAAGAACCCTTGCTGATGCTACTTTTTCAAGGGGATATAAGATTGTGGGGTTATAGGGAGGTTCCTCATCATTGCCAAGCAGGTGGAGTTCTGCCAATGCCGCATGGTGCCACGGGCGGAGTTTATGGATTTTTTTCACCACAACCTGGAAATATTTTGCCCGTGTTGGCGGGATGTCAATAATATCGGTTACATAGAACTTATTGGTCGATACATCTGTGACCTTCTTGAAATGCCTGCCATCATTTGAAGCTTTTATAGTGTATTCTATGGTTTTTGGCCCCGGAAAATAAAACGCCCCCTTAAAATTTTGCAAAAGCGCGATTTTTGTTTTTAGGCCTTTGCCCGGGCCGGCAAAACTAAAAATATGCCCGTCCCTTACCTCTATCATGCTTTCAGGGTTGCCGTCAACTAGTGGCGCCCCGTCAACAGTATCGTTTACAGCTACCTTTACCAACCCGTTTGCCGGCGAATTTTGTTTTTTATCTTTTTTGTATGCAACTACAGCTACATCGCGGTAGAAATCGGTTTCGCACAGAGGTTTTGGAAGTACAATGCCGGTTGTGCTGTCAGCTATAAATGTTTTGCTAAAAACAAACTTTTTCATCGACATTTCAGGGCTTACCCATGGCCCGCCGTTTTCGCTCCAGCCATCGCAATTGTGTATCCCAATGGTTATCCCCAGCCTGTCGGCTTCCTTTAAAGCCCACTTGAACATACCGTACCACTCTTCCGAACCGAAAATAACTTTTTCCACGCCCAAACCCTCACCTGAGCCCATGCCAATGTTCAGTATAGTTGCCTGGGCAATTCCTTGTGCCTTCATCGATTCAAGATCTTTAGTTATCCCTTCGCGGGTAATGCGCCCATCTATCCAGTGCCACCATGTATGCACCCCGTATTCGGTTGGCGGGGCAAGGAAAAGATCTTTGTCAAAATCGCTTTTAGCCTTTTCTGTAGAGCAGTTGCTGAAAAGTAAGATTATAAAAAGATATTGGAATATGAAAATTTGCCTCATTGGTTTTATATTTAAATTTGTTCTACCCTATCCTACTTTCCAAAAATAGATTACCTTAAAGTCAATGAAAAATTTGTAGAACAGTTTTTTGCCTGGTAGAACAGTAATTTAGACTGGTTTTAAGTGTTTTCCCCTTTTGCCCGGGACAAAGAGGCACACAAGCTTTCTTCCCTGTCGCAAACAACATGTGAAAAACTGTCCGGAACCTGTCCTTTTTTATAATCGAGGAAATTAACGCATACCCCTTTAAGTTTGCCCTAAAACAATTATCTTCGCAACAGTTATTTTTCCAAGCTTTATTTTGAAAGAAAACAGTACCAGATGAAAAAATATACTTTGTTAAACACCGTTTTCGGCTGGATAAGTTTTTTTATTGCAGCCATTGTTTATTTAATGACAATTGAACCCTCAGTAAGCTTTTGGGATTGTGGGGAATTTATTACCACTTCGTTTAAGCTTGAGGTAGGCCACCCCCCGGGGGCGCCCTTTTTTAATATCCTGGGCAGGTTTTTCACCCTGTTTGGGGGAGGGGCAGGAAATGCAGCAAAAATGGTAAACATTATGTCGGCCCTGGCAAGTGCTTTTACAATATTGTTTTTATTTTGGACAATAACCCACCTGGCAAAAAAATTGGTGAAAAAAGGGGATGCCATCACGCCCGGCCAGTCTATAGCAATTATTGCCGCTGGCCTTGTCGGCTCGCTGGCTTACACTTTTTCTGACACTTTTTGGTTCTCTGCGGTAGAAGGAGAGGTTTATGGGACTTCATCATTATTGACGGCCATTGTTTTCTGGGCCATCCTGAAATGGGAGAACGTTGCAGACCAGCCACATGCCAACCGCTGGATAATATTTATCTCATACATTGTAGGCTTGTCGGTGGGGGTGCACTTGTTGAACCTTTTGGCAATCCCTGCAATTGTTTTTGTTTATTATTTCAAGAAATATGAAGTCACCCGTAAAGGGATGATATATGCACTGCTTGTTTCATTTGTTTTGCTGGGAGGCATTATGTACGGCATTATCCCGGGGATTGTGACCGTTGGCTCTTGGTTCGAACTTCTTTTTGTCAATTCGTTCGGCTTGCCTTACCACTCAGGCTTAATTTTTTATATGGTGGTTTTACTTGCACTTATCGTATTAGGGGTCAAATATACTGTCAAAAAGAAAAAGGTGCTTTGGAATACCGTAATAGTGGCAATTACAGTGATAGTACTTGGTTATTCGTCGTTTGCTTTGATTATTATCCGCTCGTCGGCAAAACCCCCAATGGATCAAAACAGCCCGAACAACGCGTTTTCTTTACTGAGTTATTTGAACAGGGAACAATACGGTGCAAGGCCATTGTTTTACGGGCAATATTATAATTCCCCGTACGATTCGCGCGAACGTTTCGTGGAAGACAAACCTGTTTATTCCCAGGTTGATGGGAAATATGTAATTACCTATCATAAAGTTAAGCCAAATTACAACAAAGATTTTGAAACATTCTTCCCCAGGATGTGGAGTTCTATGGACGACACACATGCCCGTGACTACCAGGAATGGGCTGATATAAAAGGTACAAAGGTACAATCCCGCGATGAACGGGGCGAAACACAAATTATAGTAAAGCCTACATTCGGTGAAAACCTTAAGTTCTTTTTCAGTTATCAGGTGAACCACATGTATTTCAGGTATTTTATGTGGAATTTTGCAGGCCGCCAAAACGACACCCAAAGCCACGGGAGCAAAATTTATGGGAACTGGTTAAGCGGGATTAAATTTATTGACGAAATGCGTTTGGGCGATCAGGACAATTTACCTCCCCGTTTTGCAAATAATAAGGCCAGGAACACCTATTTTTTCCTGCCCCTGCTCTTAGGCATAATCGGGATTTTTTATCAATACCAAAAAGGGAAGAAAGGCAAAGAGGGGCTTTGGGTAGTTTTCCTTCTGTTTTTTATGACCGGGCTTGCAATTGTTGTTTACCTCAACCAATACCCGCACCAGCCGCGTGAACGTGATTATGCCTATGCAGGCTCGTTCTACGCATTTGCCATTTGGATTGGCCTGGGGGTTTTGGCTTTGTACGAGGCTTTGAAAAAATATATCCCAGAAAATATTTCTGCTGGGGTGGTTGGGCTTGTTTCCATCATTTTGGTGCCCGGGATCATGGGCGCCCAGAATTGGGACGACCATGACCGTTCGGGAAGGTTTACCGCACGCGATTTGGGCGCCAATTACCTAAAAACCTGCCAACCCAACGGGATACTGTTTACCAATGGCGACAACGATACTTTCCCCCTGTGGTATAACCAGGACGTTGAAGGAGTAAGGACCGATGTGAGGGTTTGTAACCTTAGTTACCTGCAAACCGACTGGTATATCGACCAAATGAAAAGGAAAGCTTATGGTTCGGAGCCGGTCCCTTTCTCAATGTCGGAAGACAAATATCGCCAGGGTAAAAGGGATTTGGTTTACCTTTTCGATGACCCGAGGATCTCAAGGAAAACAGTAGGGCTGAAAGAAGCCGTAAAATTCGTTGCCGACGACAACCCTGCAACAAAATTACAACAGGCCGATAATGCCGCGTATATACCCAAAAAGATCCTGAAATTTAAAGTCGACAAAGAAGCCGTTATTAAAAACCATGTAGTCCGCCCCGGGGATTACGATAAAATTGTTGACACCATTACCATCGATTTGTCCAACAAAAGCTATGTCTCGAAAGATGAGATGATGATATTGGACTTACTTGCCACAAACAACTGGGAACGGCCAATATATTGGGCAATCACAGTTGGCAGCAGCAAATATATGAACCTTAACGATTATTTCCAGGTAGAAGGGTTTGCTTATCGCCTTGTCCCTATAAAAAGCGACAGCCGGCCTCATAACATGCAGTTTGGGAGTGTTGCCACCGACCTGATGTACGATAATTTAATGAACAAATTTGAGTACGGGAACATGAACGATCCGGATATTTATATTGATGAAAACAATTCACGTATGATGACCAATATCAGGAACAGTTTCAACAGGCTTGCCAGTGCGCTTGTTATAGAAGGTAAGAAAGATTCGGCTATTGCCGTACTGGATCGTTGCCAGGAATTGATCCCAAACGAAATAGTCCAGTACGGATACTTTGCCCTGGAACTTGCGGAAACATATTTTGCGGCAGGGGATACAGAAAAGGGGAAAGCAATGGTTACAACAGCTTTCGATGCTTACAACAACGAGTTGTCGTATTTCTTTTCACTTGAACCACGTATACGGAATACAAAGGACATAAGCGAAGAAACCCAGAGAGAACTTTTCTACCTTCAAAAGATGGAACGGATGGTAAGGTCGGCAGGAGACCCTGAATTGTCGAAAAAGATTGCCGAGGCACTCCAGCTTTTTTATGAAAAATATAATGCAAGTTAAATCGAGTAAAAATTAAAACTATTTCTTCAATGAATATTTTGGTAATAGGTTCCGGGGGAAGGGAACATGCTTTAGGGTGGAAAATTAAACAAAGCAGTAAGGCAGGGGATCTGTATTTTGCTCCCGGGAATGCCGGGACTTCTGAGATAGGCACTAACCTTGACAGCAGTGCCAGTGATTTCAAAAAAATAAAAAGCCTAATACTCGAAAAACAAATAGGCCTGGTTGTAGTTGGGCCCGAAGTCCCATTGGTTGAAGGTATCCATGATTATCTTTCCGGCGAACCGGAACTGAAAGGATTAAAAATAGTCGGCCCTAAAAAAGCAGGTGCCATGCTTGAGGGGAGTAAGGATTTTGCCAAAGGTTTTATGTCGCGCCATAATATACCAACCGCCGGGTATTTAACCGTCACCCCTGAAAATATTGAAGAAGGTCTGGCTTTCCTTAAGACGGTGGAGGCTCCGTATGTTTTAAAAGCCGATGGGTTGGCTGCCGGGAAAGGGGTGCTGATCATCGATTCCCGGGAAGAAGCAGAAAAATCTTTAAACGAGATGCTTGGGGGGCAGTTTGGGGAAGCCAGCAGCAAGGTGGTTATCGAAGAGTTCCTAAGTGGTGTTGAAGTGTCGGTTTTTGTAATTACCGATGGCAAAAGTTACAAAATACTGCCTGAAGCCAAAGACTATAAGCGGATTGGCGAGGGCGATACCGGTTTGAACACCGGAGGGATGGGGGCAATCTCCCCAGTCCCTTTTGCAACCCCAGGATTTATGGCGAAAGTTGAAGGGCAGATTATCCGGCCCACCATAAACGGGCTTCAAAAAGAAAATATCGGATACAACGGTTTTATCTTTTTCGGGCTGATTAATGTAAAAGGCAACCCCTATGTAATTGAATACAACGTGCGGATGGGCGACCCGGAGACCGAAGCTGTTATGTTGAGGGTAAAGTCTGATTTTGTCGATCTTTTGGAAGGGGCAGCAACCGGGACATTGAAAGAAAAGGATATTGAAATAGACCCCCAGACAGCTGTTACTGTCATGCTTGTTTCGGGAGGTTATCCCGGAAGTTACGAAAAAGGCAAAATAATTACCGGGACAGAAAAAGTGGAAAACAGCATAGTTTTCCATGCAGGCACTAAAACCTGTAACGGGAATGTAGTAACCAACGGGGGGCGCGTTATTTCGGTAAGTTCTTTCGGGGGTTCTGTAAAAGAGGCATTGGAAGTTTCATATAAGAATGCCGAAACGATCCTGTTCGACAAAAAATATTACAGGAAAGATTTAGGTTTCGACCTATAAAAAATGATACTAAGAATCTTAAAATCAAACCATCCTGCAACTTACCTCTTAACGGCTTTCGCAGGGCTTTTGCTTTGGAGCGCGAGCCTGGCGGAACCATTCATGTGCCCATTGCATAACGGCGGCGGCAATATACTTTATAACCCAATCCATGGGCTGCTCCTGAAATGCAATTTAATTGCCGGTAGCATTGTTTCTTTGGCGTTGGTGCTGTTACTGGCCTTTCTGGTCCAGTTAATAAATTCGCAATTTGCTTTTATCCGCATACGGACAATGTTGCCTGCCCCGCTATTTGTACTTATAATTGGCGGTTTTACAGAGATACACACCTTGCTCCCTGTATATTTTGCAACTGTTTTTATTTTGTTGGCCGTTTACAGGCTATTTAAAGCCTTCGATGTTAAACGTCCTTATACGGCAGCATTCGACTCGGGTTTTTTGTTGGGGGTTGCAACCTTGTTTTATTTCGATGCCATTATACTTTTCCCGGCATTTCTTGCCGGAGCTGCAATACTAAGCAGGGACACGCACTGGCGGATATTTGCAATACATGTTATTGGTTTGTTGCTCCCTTTGTTTTTTGCTCTTAGCTATGCCGTTTTAACAGGGCAATCCCTTGAGCTTTTAACAACATTCGAACAAAATGTTATCTGTGCCAATAACCATTTTGAAGTGGACAAATACACGCTGTGGTATATCGCCTTTCTTATTTTGCTGACAATGCTGGGCTCTTTTAAACTTATCCAGCAATATGACACAAAAAAGGTAAGCTCAAGGAAATATTTTAATGTGTTGTTCCTGATTTTTGCCTTTTCTTTATTGGGGGTTATTTTTGTCCCGCATATTTCCAGGGGGATGTTTGTAATTATTTCCATCCCGGTTTGTTTCCTGACGTCCAATTTTTTTGCTTTTATGAAAAGCAGGTTTTGGGGCGGTTTTTTTATTTACATGCTCATTGGCGCCGTTGTTTTCCTGCAAATAATAGCTTTCGGAAATGGATAAATCGAAACCGACCCTGGCTGTTTACGGCATACAGGATCGTGAAAAATATGAATACCCGTTTTATGTACACGACCATAACATTGCACTCATGCAAAACGGGGAGGTGCTTGCCTTCCTTCAGCAGGAAAGGGTTTCGCGGAAAAAGCGCGACAACACGCTTCATGCCCAACTGAAATCAATACTGAAAGGGAAAAAGCTTCTTGGGGAAGATTACGATTTGGTTTTTGTGGATAATGTTGTTGGCCGTACTTTTTTGACCCAAAATGGAGATGCCCGTTTCGAAGCCCCCCTGCACAGGTTGCTTGCCTGCGGCCCAGAACAGGGAAGGTGCTGGTGGTTTGGAAAGGAAAAAAAAGCATATGTTTTAAACCACGAGCTGGCACACATATTCTCGTGCCTCCCGTTTTTTGGGGATTTTAAAGAAAACAGTTTGTTGGTACATTTCGATGGCGGTGCCAGTTTGAGTAACTTCTCGGCATGCACATATAAAAACGGAAAATTGAAGTGGGTAGAATACCACTGGGATCTTAAACCTTACAGCTCCATTTACAATGCCAATGCACTGGTCTTTTCGATTGTTGGGGCAAAACTGGCCGAACAAAATTCCGTGCCGGGAAAATTTATGGGCTTTGCCGGCTGGGGCAGGTACCGCCCCGAACTGGAAGACTGGCTTGCCAGGAACAATTTTTTCAATGACATTTGGGGCAGGGCTTCTCTTTTTTTCGAAAAAGTGCATCTTGATTGGGGGCTTGAACTGAAATCGTTTGACCTGAATTCTGGTTTTATACGTGATGTGGCAGCTACTTTGCAACAAATTTTTGTAAATAAAATAAAGGAAAAACTGGCCAGGTTAAAAGAAAAGACCGGCACTGAATATTTATACTACACGGGGGGCTCTGCTTTGAATATTGTTGCAAACACGGCAATTATAAAGAGTAATATTTTTAAAAATGTCTTTATCCCACCATGTACCGAAGACTCAGGCCTGGCACTGGGCGCGGCTGCCTGTGCCGAGTGGCTGAAACACGGGGGGATTGGGCATCATACGGCTTATTTAAACAATTGGGGGATTGAAGGTTACAGGACAGAAATATCCCGGGGATCTATCCTGCACATAGCAAAAGAAATCGCTGGGGGGAAGATAATCGGGATTTGTAACGGGTTTGGTGAAGCCGGTCCACGAGCATTGGGGAACCGGAGTATTGTGGCACTGCCCGGTTCGAAGAAATTGTCGGGGAAACTTAGTGTCGAAAAGAAAGGGCGCGAATGGTACCGCCCGCTCGCCCCGGTAGCCCTCGAAAAAAACACAAGGTATTTTACCGGCGAAAATACTGTCCACCCGCTTTCAAAATATATGCTGCTCGATTTTAATGTGCTGCCTGAAAAACAAAGAGAGCTTGCCGGGGCAATACATGCTGACGGCACAGCGCGTTTCCAAACCATTTTTAAAAAAGGGGACAACCCGTTTTTATATAATTTGCTACAGGCCATGGACGAGGTCTATGGTATTAAAGCACTTATAAACACATCTTTTAATTCAAAAGGTGAACCCATTGTACATACCGAGAAAGATGCTCTGTGTTCAGCGGGCAAAATGCAACTGGATGCGGTGGTGCTTAACGGAAAAATACAAAAGGCCTGCCCGTGAGGCAGTTGCCGTATGCCTGGCATTTTGGACCATAGCTTGTGCCACGGGGCTGGAAAATGGACCCCTTTGTGTGGCTTTAGGCCTCCTTTGGGCAACCTTGTGAAATAGCTGTTGCACAGAGAGGCAGGGGGCATGCACAAAGGCTCCCCAAGAAAATAAGAAATCAATTGTCAAAAATTAATAACCTGACTCAGGTTATTACTATTTTTACATTATCAAAAGTTATATGTGAATGGCTGTAATATTAAATATCGAAACATCGACCGAGGTTTGTTCTGCGGCAATTGGCAAAGATGGGGGGCTGCTTTTTAAAAAAGAGAGCCTGGAAGGATTAAAACATTCGGAAATGCTCACTGTTTTTATTGAGGGGCTTTTGGTCGAAAATGGCATCGATATTAAAGATATCGATGCCGTTGCAGTAAGCAAAGGCCCGGGATCGTATACCGGCTTGCGTATTGGCGCCTCTGTTGCAAAAGGATTGTGCTATGCACTGGAAAAACCGCTGATTTCAGTTGGTTCACTAGATGCAATGGGCATTTTTACCGCACAAAACATCAATAATTTTATTGAAGGAGGCAACGGAAAAAATTTGTTGTTTTGCCCAATGATCGATGCCAGGAGAATGGAAGTTTATACCGCACTTTACAATCATGCCGGAGAAATTGTCATGCCGGTTACGGCACAAATTATTGGGGAAAATTCGTTTGCAAACGAACTGGAGGGCCATAAAATCCTTTTTTTCGGGAACGGCGCAGAAAAATGCAAAAAATATTTATCCCGTCCCAACGCCCTGTTCAACGGGCCATTGAAGGCTTCTTCCCAATTTATGGTCTCGGTATCGGAGAATAAGTATAACAAAAAAGAATTTGAAAACGTAGCTTATTTTGAACCTTATTATTTAAAAGATTTTGTGGCAACAATCCCAAAAAATAAAGTATTGAAATGAAAAAAATCATCGCCATATTTTTTTGTGCCGCCCTTTTTTTGCCCAATGCGTTTGCATCAAAAGAAACCATTAAGTTCAACCTTAAGTTTGGCTTTATAAAAGGGGGTGAGGCCAGGTTAATAATTTGCGACACCACTTTTAACGGCCGAAAAGCAATCCATTATTATTTAAAAGGGGAAACCACAGGTTTGGCAAACAAACTTTATGGGGTAGACGATGTTTACGAAACAATTGTTGACGCAGGGACACTCCTCCCCTTGAAATCGATAAGGGATATAAAAGAAGGGAAATACAGGTGGTACAACGAAACCCTTTTCTACCACGACATCGATTCTTTGAACAGCAAGAAATCGGGATGGAGGGAAATGCCGGAGGGAATGGTAGATATTATCTCTGTTTTTTTCTATTTTATTGGCCAGCATTTATTTGAAGAAATTGAAATTGGGCATACGGTAAGCCTGCCTACTTTTCATGCCGACAAAATTAATGACGTTACCATAAGGTTTATAGGCGAAGAAAGGATAAGTACCTCCCGGGGTGAAGAAGATTGCTTTGTGCTTACCCCTGTGGTAGACAAAGGGAAGCTCCTGAAACGTTCTGACGGGGTGAAATTTTTTATCTCAAAAGAAACAAAAATGCCGGTACTGCTTGAGTTCGAAATGAAAGTTGGCGCGTTAAGGGCCATCCTTAAAAGCTATGATAAAGAAGAATGACATTTAGCCTTATTGTCCATTCTTTAGTCTTTTTTGAAGAAAGCAACTGTATTTTTTTGAAAAAAAATATATTTTTGAACTACAAATCATGATTGAAAATGAAAACACAATGGGGAATATTGTTTTTTTCAACTATCGGGTTGTTATTTGCTTTTAACCACAATTTGGCAGCCCAAGGCCCCAGCCCGCATTTTAAGCTAAACATAGGGGGAAGCATATATTCTCAAGGAGAGTCTTCAATCTATTCCCTTTACCCTACTCCGGAAATAGAAATTTTCTATCGGATCCATACGTTCAAAACACTTTCTGCTTTTACAGGGTTACGATATACTTATAGCTATAGCCACAATGAGGTTGGAGCAAAGAGCGAATGGAGGCGGAAAGCTCATGAATTGGGCATCCCTCTCTTTCTCGAACAAAATATTGGCCGGTTTATTTCTGTAAAAGCAGGCGCATCTGTCGGTTACCTTATTAAAGGTAAAGCGGAATATAAAAGTAATATCCCGGCACATAAAAAGTGGGAGGATGTTACATCTCAGGCAGGTTATGATGAAAGTTCAAAATTTTATATGGAGCTTTTTTTTGACCCCAAACTTAAATACAGTTTAGATGCATGGAACATAATATCAATTGGCCCGACCGTGAGGTATTATGTAAAAGACAATTGGATGGAAGAGGTGAGATATAAAACAATGGTTGGCATACATCTTCAATATTCATTCCTATTATAATGTCGCCGCTGGCGCACATTTTCAATGTGTGCATAAAATTAAGCAAACAAAACCTTGCCCACCAACGCAACCATTTGTTAACTTGCCTCATCTGTAAACTACAAACCAAAACCCGAAAAAATGAAACGCGCCCCGTAAGCAAAACAAAAAAACGTGCATAGGACAAGCCTCGCCGCACAAAATCCACCTGCCAATCACCCGCAGGCAACAGGTCTCTTCTCTTTTTTGCCCTTTTGTCCGGTAGCTTTGCCGGGATTACGAAAAATTAAATTATTGCCGACAGCTTGCAACTATTACGAAGCTGGTGGCACACAGCTAAACGTTAAAAAAATATGAAATCAAAAATTTTAAAATTAAGTACCGTTATCTTGCTCTTTTTATTTATTGGGGCAGGATGCGATTGGATGTATAATTCTCCCGTAACTGGCATTGTGTGGTTATACAAAACAAAGGGCGATTACAGGCATTTATATACAATTAAAATGTCTGGAGAAGAAATATCGGCTAATGCATGTTGGGAACTTGATAAATCTTTATGGACGGGTTTAAATGAAGATACTATTTATAAATGGAGGCAAAATGCTGCTAATGGTTATATAATTAGCGGTCCTGCAAAACTGACAGATGTTTATCTCTCTCTTACATACAAAGAGGTTCTTTTAAAAGAAATTGCCCTAAATAACCCCGGACATCCACTTCCTGATGATACATTACGGAAATACATCCTGGATGAAGACCCATATCTGGAATTTTATAGGTGTACTGACCTTGGACCAGATGATTCTGTAAAAATAAATAAAATAATACAGAACGGTGAAATCGAAAAATACTTTGAACGATTAAAATAATATAATCATGAAAAAATACCCCCGCTGGCGCACATTTGCAATGTGTGCATAAAATTAAGCAAACAAGACCTTGCCCCCGGCGCAACCATTTGTTAACTTGCCTCATCTGTAAACTACAAACCAAAACCCGAAAAAATGAAACGCGCCCCGTAAGCAAAACAAAAAAACGTGCAGGGGACAAGCCTCGCCGCACAAAATCTGCCTGCCAATTGCCCGCAGGCAACGGAACCTTCCCTTTTTTGCCCTTTTGCCCGGTAGCTTTGCCGGGATTACGAAAAATTAAATTATTGCCGACAGCTTGACACGACAATAAAGCTTGCGGCACACAAACAAAAACTAAGGATTTATGAAAACAAAAAAATTAAAACTACTGAAAAAGGTACTGCTCCTGTTGCCGCTTTGTGTGGTGTTGCTTGGGGCAGGGTGCGAAAAAGATGAACAGAATTCACAATGCTACCAAGGAGAGGTAGTAAACCTTAATGATGGCAACGGATGCAATAATATTATTAAAATTCTAGAAACCAGTGCGAATAGCGACTCATTGCTCGTTGTCGGGTCAAGAATAACTTTTGACCCGGATTTATTCGGAGATACAATAAAATTAGGGGATATCGTCTATTTTAAGGTTCTTCAATATGAAAAAATTGACTATAGCCATTTCTCAACACAACCTTGTTCTGTATATCCTCAGTTTGGGGCATCTATAGAATTTTGTAACAATTAAAAAATAGAATTATGAAACCGCTTTTTATAACAATATTTATCATTCTTATTTCTAATACACTGTTTTCTCAATCATATTATCGGGTTCAAGATAAGAAGATTAACTTGAACGCAGATACTACTGCTTATATTATTCAAACCGATAAACGGTTTGTGGAAAAATGCAATTCCACACTTAAAGCACAATTACAAAAAGGGGAATTTGAGTCTTTTCAAAAGATTTCCAATAACCGTTTTTTAATAGTCGGGGTTAAGTCTCAACCTAGGAATTACAGCTATACTCAAATATTTACAAAAACGATAAAAACGAAATAGTAATAGTATATCCTCGCATTGTAATAATGTTCAAAGACAATGATTCAATTCAACCGATTTTAGACAAATATGATGGAAAGTTGGTTAAAGAAAGTGGCGATAAACAAAAATACGGCTCATGAATTGGCCCTCCCTCTCTTTCTCGAACAAAATATTGGCCGGTTTATTTCTGTAAAAGCAGGCGCATCTGTCGGTTACCTTATTAAAGGTAAAGCGGAATATAAAAGTAATATCCCGGCACATAAAAAGTGGGAGGATGTTACATCTCAGTCAGGTTATGATGAAAGTTCAAAATTTTATATGGAGCTTTTTTTTGACCCAAAACTTAAATACTGTTTAGATGCATGGAACATAATATCAATTGGCCCGACCGTGAGGTATTATGTAAAAGACAATTGGATGGAAGAGGTGAGATATAAAACAATGGTTGGCATACATCTTCAATATTCATTCCTGTTATAATGCCGCCGCTGGCGCACATTTGCAATGTGTGCCTAAAATTAAGCAAACAAAACCTTGCCCCCGATGCAACCATTTGTTAACTTGCCACATCTGTAAACTACAAACCAAGACCCGAAAATATGAAACGCGCCCCGTAAGCAAAACAAAAAAACGTGCAGGGGACAAGCCTCGCCTCACAAAATCCGCCTGCCAATTGCCGCAGGCAACGGAACCTTCCCTTTTATGACCTCTTGCCCGGCTGCCTTGCCGGGATTACGAAAAATTAAATTATTGCCGACAGCTTGCAACTATTACGAAACTGGTGGCACACAGCTAAACGTTAAAAAAATATGAAATCAAAAATTTTAAAATTAAGTACCATCATCTTGCTCTTTTTATTTATTGGGGCAGGATGCGATTGGATGTATAATTCTCCTGTACTATACAACGTTGACATATACAAAACAAGAGGAGATTACAGGCATTTATATACAATTAAAATATCTGGAGAAGAAATATCTGCCAACAATTGTTGGGAAAGAAATAAAGTCTTGTGGTCGGGCTTAAATCAAGATACCATATGTGACAGAAGACAATACGGTGCTAATGGCTATGTGATTTCTGAAACTGACAGGTTAACAGATGTTTACCTCTCTCTTACCTATAAAGAAGTTGTTTTGAAAGAAATTGCCTTGAATAATCCTGGACATGCACTGCCTGATGATACATTGAGTAAATACATCCTGGATGAAGGCCCATATCTGGAATTTTGGAGATGTACAACTACTCTTCAATTAAGTGATTCCATAAAAATAAACCAAATAATACAAAACGGTCAGATTGAAAAATACTTTGAACGATTAAAATAATATAATCATGAAAAAACACACCTTACCTCTTTGGGCATTGCTATTGGTATGCCCGTTTTTTAGTACAGCACAAAAAGTTGAAAAAGAAGAAGCTACCGAACTTGCAAAAATTGTTTTTAAGAAGTTTAACTCTGGCAGGTCGTCCAATACTAAAGAGTTTATTTTTTTGGGAAGTGCAACAAAAACAGATATTATAGAAGCAGACACCTTACTGTACATTGTTCCATTTGACGAAGGAGGCTATGCAATCATATCAGGAGACAAAGGAGTTCCCCCGTATTTGGGATATTGCCCTAAAGGAAATTTTAATGAATCTGACTTACCCCCGGGGCTGGCTTATCTTATTGAAAAATACAAAAGCGAAATTTCGGAGATAAAAAAAGAAAAAAAGCAACAAACGGAGGATATAAAAAGACAATGGGAGGAAATATACGGACAAAACCAACTAAAATCTGTAACTTCTAATGTTGCTCCGATGCTTGATACCGAGTGGGGGCAAAAATATTATGGCTTTAATGATTCAATTCCTAATGATTATCCTGCCGTCTGAACTGCTGTAGCTATGGCTCAAATTCTGCGTTATTGGGAATGCCGGGTAAATCCTACCGGAAGCCTTACATGGACATATAACGGCCTCGTTAGTTCCGCAAATTTTGGTGCAACATCGTACAGGTGGTTGGATATGAATGATAATATTGGAGATGAACATAATGCCCAATTAATATACCATGCCGGGGTTTCATGCCTAACAAAATATAAGTCTGACGGCTCTACTTCCACTCCAGGTAAGGCAAGAGATGGTTTTGTCGATTATTGGGGCATGGATAACGATGCGGATGTAAAATGGAGGATGTGGCACCTTAACAATTGGAAGGGGATGCTTATAGCTGAATTGCAGAATGGCAGACCTATATTATACAGTGCAGGAGGTGCAGAAATTGGGGACGATTGGGTATATGGACATTCGTGGGTAATTGACGGTGTTACGGTTGACCATAATTACTTTTGGTGCAACTGGGGATGGTATGGAGATTATAATGGATGGTATGAACTGGGTGATTTTAAACCTGAAGATGATAACTACAACCAGATGGAAAGTGCTATATTTGATGTTTACCCTGTTCAACCGGCGGGAGTTGCTACTCCTGAATTGGCCAACCAAACATATACTTATTCCCCTAGCGGCTATGACCTTACAATACCTGATGCTTTTGGTGCAACAAGTTATGAATGGATTACCAACAATGGAACAATATCAGGTAGTGGGACAGCGGTGACGTTGCACACAGATTGTTCTGCAACAGTACAAGTTCGTGCTTATAATGAAATATGTAATATTTATTCACCTTATAAATCGGCAACAATAACTATTGATTATGGTCCTATCTCCGGTCCCTCCGTAGTCTGCTCCTCCGGCGCAACTTTTACCATTAACAACCTCCCAACAGTAAATTCCATCGTTTGGCAATGTGGCGATAACCTTACGGTTTCTTCGGGGCAAAATACAAGTACGGCTACTATTTCGGCTACCGGCAGCTGGAGTAGCTGGGTAAGCGCAAGTCTGGTTACCTCGTGCGGTAGCATTACCTTGCCACAATATGATGTTTGGGCAGGCAACCCTTCAGCCCCTGCCACCATTCCCGATGGCTCAACAATTTATGAAACCAACAGGTATAGCACTTTTACATTTCGGATTAGCAATACTGGGGCCCCCGGAAGTTCAACAACAACAGGTTCGTGGAGTGCCCCCGGAAGTGTTGAGGTTGACCCATAATGGGATCTAGGCACAAGTACCTTCTGCCCTTTTATTGCATCAGGGTTGGGTACAGGCAATGTTTATGTAACCACCAGCAATGTGTGCGGGACATCCCCTGTCAAGCACATCCCTGTCAATGTTGTCCCTGGTGGCGGTAGTGGCTTATTGTCTATTTCCCCAAACCCAACCAGCGGCGAAACTACCATAAGCATAGAAACTGCCCCCGGCGAAAAAACGGGACTGGAGCCGGCATCAGCAAGTTCGACTTTCGATGACGAGGAATGGGACATGGAAATATATACCAACGCCCAAACACTGAAAACTAAAAAGACCAACCTAAAAGGCAACAGCACTAGCATAAACACCTCCGGATGGAAAGAAGGCGTTTACATGGTGCGCATAAACTACAACGGCGAAATGTTGACAGGGAAACTGGTGGTGAAAAATTAAATTGGCGTTAGGGACTATTTACGGGATGACTCCAAGCCGCCCCGTAAATAAATATACATAATGGCTAATACTCGTCCCAGCCTTTTATGGTGATGTCCTCAATGTTGTACCTGCAAATGCCATAAATAAATGCGCTTGCTACACGGGCATTTGTAATGAGCGGTATGTTAAAGTCTATTGAACTACGGCGGATTTTGTAGCCGTTTTCCAATTCCCTTTTCGTATGGTTCTTGGGGATGTTTATTACCAAGTCTATTTTCTTTTCTTTGAGGTATTCGATAGTATTTGGGTGGTTTTCTCCTTCATCGGGCCAGTATAACAGGGTATTTTCAATCCCGTTGTCGGTAAAATAGCGGTGCGTGCCTTCTGTCGCAAAAATATTGTATCCTTTTTCTTTGAGCATTTTCGCGCTTTCAAGCAACTCCAGCTTGCCCCTCGACGGGCCGGAAGAAATAAGGATGTTCTTTTCGGGGAATTTGTAGCCGACCGAAAGCATCGATTTCAGGATTGCTTCGTAATACGTTTCGCCAATGCAGCCAACTTCTCCGGTAGATGCCATGTCGACGCCCAAAACGGGGTCGGCGTTCAGCAAGCGGGCAAACGAAAACTGAGGTGCTTTTACCCCCACGTAATCCAGCTCGAACAATGATTTGTCGGGTTTTGGCACATCGATGCCCAGCATCACCTTTGTGGCTATTTCAATCATGTTCAGTTTCATCACCTTCGACACGAACGGGAAGCTCCTCGATGCCCTTAGGTTACATTCTATAACTTTAATGTCGTTGTCTTTTGCAAGGAACTGCATGTTGAACGGCCCTGTTATTTCCAGCCCTTTGGCAATTTGCCGTGCAATTTTTTTGATCCTGCGTATTGTTTCTACATATAGTTTTTGCGGAGGGAAAACAATGGTAGCATCGCCCGAGTGTACGCCTGCAAACTCTACATGCTCGGAAATGGCATAAGCGACCACTTCACCGTTGTTGGCAACAGCGTCAATCTCAATTTCCTTAGCCTGCTCAATAAATTCGGTAACCACAACCGGGTGTTCTTTAGACACATTGGCGGCCATTTGCAGGAAGTGGTCAAGTTGGTCGGGGTTGGAGACCACGTTCATTGCCGCGCCCGAAAGCACGTACGAAGGGCGTATCAGCACCGGGTAGCCCACTTCTTTCACAAAATCGTGTATGCCTTCAATAGTGGCAAGGCGCGCCCAACGGGGCTGGTCAACTTTCAGCTCGTCAAGCAGCGATGAGAATTTTTCGCGGTCTTCGGCATTGTCTATTTTTATGGGCGATGTGCCCAGTACCGGCACATTTTGCCCGTGCAGTTTCATGGCGAGGTTGTTTGGTATTTGCCCGCCCATTGAGACCACTACCCCATGGGGGTTTTCCAGATCGAAAACATCCATTACCCGCTCAAAGCTCAGTTCGTCAAAATAAAGCCTGTCGCAGGTGTCGTAATCTGTACTTACGGTTTCCGGGTTGTAATTGATCATTACCGAACGGTGGCCCTCGCTTTTTATCGTATTTATTGCATTTACGCTACACCAGTCGAACTCAACCGAACTCCCGATCCGGTATGCACCCGACCCAAGCACTACTACAGATTTGTTGTCGTTAAAAAATTCGATGTCGTGTTCTGTGCCGTTATGCGTGAGGTACAGGTAGTTGGTCTGTGCCGGGTATTCGCCTGCCAGTGTGTCTATTTGTTTTACAACCGGTACAACCCCGTTTGCCTTCCTGTATTCCCGTACCTGGAGCAAATCCTCATGTATCTTATGGCTTGGGCTGTTCAATACCAGCCTTGCAAGCTGGAAATCGGAGAACCCGGCTTGTTTGGCAATCTTCAGCAAATCGGCAGGTAAGTCCACCAGTTTCCCGATTTTCAGCAGTTCTTTTTTTATCAGGAATATGTTTTTAAGCTTATAAAGGAACCAGCGGTCAATTTTTGTTTTATCGTAAATCTCGTCAACCGAATAGCCTTTGTTAAAAGCCTCTGCAATGGCAAAAATCCTTCTGTCGGTCGGGTTTGAGAGTTCTTCTTCTATTTCTTGTATGTCAATTTCTTCTTTGTTCCCAACAAAACCGTGCATCCCCAGCCCTACCATCCGGATGCCTTTCTGTATGGCTTCTTCGAAAGTACGGCCTATTGCCATAATCTCGCCGACACTTTTCATCGAACTGCCTATGTTCTTCGAAACACCTATGAACTTGTTCAAGTCCCAGCGGGGTATTTTCACCACGCAGTAGTCAAGTGCTGGCTCGAATGCTGCGGTAGTAACTTTTGTGACAGAGTTTTTCAATTGGTGCAGGCCGTATCCCAGCCCAAGCTTTGCTGCCACAAATGCCAGCGGGTAGCCGGTTGCTTTTGATGCCAGTGCCGATGACCTCGACAAACGGGCATTTACTTCAATCACCCGGTAGTCTTCGGAATACGGGTCGAGCGCAAATTGTACGTTGCATTCGCCAACAACGCCGACCCTGCGGATGATTTTTATTGAAATTGCACGGAGTTTATGGTATTCTGAGTTGGAAAGTGTTTGAGACGGGGCAACAACAATGCTCTCCCCGGTGTGTATCCCCAGCGGGTCGAAGTTTTCCATGTTACAAACCGTGATGCAGTTGTCGTATTTGTCGCGTACTACTTCGTACTCAACTTCTTTCCACCCCTTAATCGATTCTTCTACAAGGATTTGGGGAGAATAAGAAAATGCTTTGGATGCCAGCGTTTCCAGTTCTTCCTCGTTTTCGCAGAACCCGCTGCCAAGCCCGCCGAGGGTATAAGCAGCCCTGATGATGATAGGGAAACCTACTTTTTTTGCGGCCTCGCGGGCTTCCTCCATGTTCGATGCGGCAATGCTTTGTGGCGTTTTTACATCAATTTCGCCCAGCATTTTTGCAAAAATGTCGCGATCTTCTGTGTCGATAATAGATTGCACCGGGGTGCCAACTACCTCAACATTGTATTTTTCAAGAACACCCGATTGGAACAGGGCAACACCGCAGTTTAACGCAGTTTGCCCGCCGAAAGCCAGCAAAATGCCTTGTGGTTTTTCTTTTTTTATTACCTCTTCGACAAAGTATGGCGTTACGGGAAGGAAATAAATTTTATCGGCAATGTTTTCCGAGGTTTGTATCGTGGCAATGTTGGGGTTTACTAGCACGGTCTCTACACCTTCCTCTTTCAGTGCTTTTAGTGCCTGCGAACCTGAATAGTCAAATTCTCCTGCTTCTCCTATTTTTAATGCCCCAGAACCGAGTATTATGGCCTTCTTTATATTGGTATCTATCATTTTATCAGGTATTTGAATGTTTCGTAACTCTGCGGTTAGCCTTTTCTTTCAATATTCTTAATAAACTCATCGAACAGAAACTCGGTGTCAGTTGGGCCACTCGAAGCTTCGGGGTGGAACTGTGTTGAGAAGAAAGGCTTGTTTTTGTGCCTTATGCCTTCGTTGGTGTTGTCGTTGGCGTTTGTAAAAAGAGGCTCCCACCCAGATGGCAAACTGCCGGGATCGACTGCATAGCCGTGGTTTTGCGATGTAATATAGCAGCGGTTGGTGCCTTCCAGTATTACAGGCTGGTTGTGGCTGCGGTGCCCGAATTTTAATTTGTAGGTTTTTGCCCCGGCAGCCAATGCCAGCAACTGGTTTCCCAGGCAAATCCCCATCACGGGCTTGTTGCCGTCAATAATTTTTTTGATGTTGTTTACAGTTTCAACGCACATGGCCGGATCGCCCGGGCCGTTGGAAATAAATACCCCATCGTAAACCTCTTTTGTAAAGTCGTAATCCCATGGAACCCTGATTACTGTCGCGCCCCTGTTTAACAGGCAACGGATGATGTTGTTTTTTACCCCGCAGTCTATCAAAACCACACGGTGCTTGCCGTTGCCGTACTCTTCCTTTTCTTTGCAGCTTGCACGGGCAACCAGGTTTTCTTTGTTGGGATCGTAAAAATCTATTTCCTCTTCAAATTCAATTTTCCCCAGCATTGAGCCTTTTGTACGTAAAATTTTTGTTAAGGCTCGGGTGTCTATGTCGAAAAGCCCGGGCACATCATATTCTTTTAGCCAGTCCGACAGGCTTTTTTGCGCATTCCAGTGGCTGAAATCAAAAGAATAATCAGAAATAACCAGCCCTGATATATGCAGTTTGTTTGATTCGTAAAATTTGTGTATCCCATTTTCTTTAAAATCAAACGGAACACCGTAGTTCCCAATCATAGGGTATGTAGAAACCAATATTTGCCCTGTGTAAGAAGGGTCGGTCAAACTTTCTGGGTAACCTGTCATTGCTGTATAGAAAACAACTTCTCCGGCTACCGGCTTTTCACTTCCAAACGATTTGCCCGTAAATACGGTGCCATCTTCTAAGGTGAGCTTTGCTCGTTTTACTTTTAACATTTTCCGTCGTTCTATTAAAAAAAATGCGTTTCAACTAAAAATAGTCTAAACGCATCCCTTTCCGGTCTTTTTATAATTAAATAACTTTTTCCCCATCGAAAACTAAAATGATGTTATATAAAATCATTTTCGTAACAAAAATAGTAATAATTCTTAAATGTAGGGCTTGCTTTTTAAATAAAATGAATATTTTTGCACCAGGAATGAATATTTATTCATTATGGGAAAAAAAACAGAAAGGCAGCTTGAAATCAGGAAGGTGATCCTGAATGGGAAAGTCCATGATCAGGAAGAATTATTGTTGCACCTGAAAAAAAACGGTTTCGAACCGGCACAGGCAACTTTGTCGCGCGATTTGAGGGAATTGCAGGTTGCAAGGATCCCGCATCCTGTAAAAGGGTATGTTTATTCTATCCCAAGGACCGAGAAAGATGAAGATCCAAGGGAGCGGGGCCGGGTAAACTTTCTGGCCGATGGGTTTAAAAACTTGCTGTTTTCTGGCAACCTGGCAGTAGTGAGGACTTTGCCCGGGTATGCCAACAGTATTGCTGCGGTTATTGATAAAGCCGATCCATGGGAAATTATAGGTACTGTCGCAGGAGATGACACGATCCTTATAATACAGAGGGAAGGAATTGCGAAAACTGATTTAATAAATGCATTAATAAATGTGATGCCCAATCTGAAGGGGAAATTATAATATTTGATTTTGATGAAGGAACTAAAAAATATCAGGGTAGAAGTTGCAAGCGGTAAGCATATAAAATATGTTGATGATATAAACGATGCAATCGATGCCGCATCTAAACACAGGGGTACAGGGATTGCCCGCAGGACACATGATTATTTGGTGTCAAAGATAACAGAGGGGAAGGCAATCCTTGCGCTTGATGGAGACACCTTGGCCGGGTTTTGTTATATCGAAACCTGGGGCAATAAAGGTTTTGTTGCCAACTCGGGTTTGATAGTGGTGCCAGAATACCGGGGTTACGGGCTGGCCAAGGCAATTAAGCACAAAGCTTTTGAACTTTCAAGAAAGAGGTACCCTAATGCCAAAATATTCGGGTTGACGACAGGCCTGGCAGTAATGAAAATTAACCACGGGCTGGGATACCGCCCGGTAACATTTTCTGAGCTGACCACCGATGATATGTTTTGGAACGGTTGTAAAGGTTGCGTGAATTACGATATACTGATGCGCACCGAACGCACAAAATGTTTGTGTACAGGAATGTTGTACGACCCGGCATGGGAAAACAAAGAAAAAGCGGATGGGGTTAAGGTCAGGAAACGTAGCCTGTTGGATATTATTCAAAAAATAAAACCAAAGAGGGTTTGAAAAAACAACTTAAGTTATTATATCATGAGTAAAAAATTGGTTTTGGCATTTAGCGGTGGTTTAGACACCTCGTTTTGTGTAAAATATTTGAAAGAAGAAAAAGGGTACGATGTGTATACGGCTATCGCCAACACCGGTGGTTTTTCCGACGAAGAACTAAAAGCAATTGAAAAACGGGCTTTGGCACTTGGCGCAGTAGAACACATTACCCTCGATGTTACAAACGAGTATTACGAAAAATGCATCCGTTACATGGTTTTCGGAAATGTTTTGCGTAACAACACCTACCCCATTTCGGTCAGTTCAGAGCGGGCCTTTCAGGCAATAGCCATTATCGGATACGCCAAAGAAATAGGGGCAAAATACATTGCCCATGGCAGCACTGGAGCCGGGAACGATCAAATACGTTTTGACCTTACATTTCAGGTACTGGCTCCCGAAATTGAAATTATTACCCCTACCCGCGATTTACTGCTTACACGCCAATACGAAATCGATTACCTAAAAAAATATGGATTTGAAGCCGATTTCACAAAAATGGAATATTCCATAAACCAAGGGCTATGGGGAACCAGCGTTGGAGGAAAAGAAACACTTACCACCAACCAAAACCTACCCGAAGAAGCATATCCGAGCCAACTGGAAGCTACCGCCCCAAAAACAATCGAACTTGGTTTTGAAAAAGGGGAACTCGTTACACTCGATGGCGAATTTTACGAAAACGGTCCAGGTGTAATCCGCGCCCTGGAAACCGTAGCTTCAAAATATGCCATTGGCCGCGACACCCACGTTGGCGACACAATAATTGGCATTAAAGGCCGCGTTGGTTTCGAAGCCGCAGCCCCATTAATCACCATAAAAGCCCACCACCTACTCGAAAAACATACGCTCACCAAATGGCAATCGTACTGGAAAGAGCAACTGGGCAACTGGTACGGAATGTTCTTGCACGAAGCCATGTGCCAAGAACCAGTAATGCGCAACATCGAAGATTTTTTAGAATCAACACAAGAAAATGTAACGGGAAAAGTAATTGTAAAACTAAAACCTTACCATTTTGAGTTAGTGGGCATTGAATCAGAACACGACCTTATGAACTCAGGCTTTGGAGAGTATGGCGAAACAGTAGAAGCTTGGACCGCCGACGACATTAAAGGATTCACAAAAATCCTGTCGAACTCGTTAAAAATTTACAACAAAGTGAACAAAAATTTATAAAAAGCAAGGAGCAACAATCCAAGGGCAAAATTTATAATCGATTTTGCCCTAAGCTCTCCGCAACAATAAAGCGTATGATAAAAACAGGAATAATAGGAGGGGCAGGATACACTGCCGGCGAATTGTTACGCATTTTACTAAACCACCCACAGGCCGAAATTGGTTTTATACACAGCACCAGCAACGCAGGAAACCCAGTGTCGGATGTACATGTTGACTTACTGGGAGAAAGCGATATTGTTTTTACCGATCAGATGCCGTTTGACGAAGTAGATGTAATTTTTCTTTGCATGGGGCATGGCAAGTCAAAAGAGTTTATGGAAAAACACACGTTTCCAAAATACCTTAAAATTATCGACCTAAGCCACGATTTCCGGTTAAAAAGAGAAGGCAATGATTTTGTATATGGGCTTCCTGAACTAAACCGCGAAGAGATTGAATCGTCGGAAAGGATTGCCAACCCAGGATGTTTTGCCACCGGAATACAATTGGCCCTTTTACCCTTAGCCGAAGCAGGTTTATTAAACGACGAAATCCACGTACAAGCAATTACCGGATCTACCGGAGCCGGGCAAAACCCAACTGCCACATCGCATTTTAGCTGGCGGAGCAGCAATGTTTCGGCATACAAAATTTTCCAGCACCAGCACGAAGGTGAAATTTTACAAAGCCTAACACAATTACAACCTACCTTCGATAAAGATTTTAACTTTGTTCCCATAAGGGGAAATCATACGCGGGGTATTTTTGTGTCGTGCTACACCAAATATGAAGGCACCTTAGAAGAAGCCAACGAGTTATACCAAACCTATTATGCCGGGCATCCCTTTGTTTTCATTTCTGAAAAAAACCCAGGAGTAAAACAAGTGGTCAATACCAATAAAAGCATAATTTATTTAGAAAAACACGGCAACAAATTGGTGATAATAAGCCTAACCGACAACTTAATAAAAGGCGCATCGGGACAGGCGGTACAAAACATGAACTTAATGTTCGGACTTGATGAAAAAACAGGGCTGGCACTAAAACCTGTTGCGTTTTAAGGTCCGGGCGCGAACGACATCGGTTATGCAGGTTACCGCAAAAAAATTGCAAATATATTTTGCCTCTGCATTATCGGCGTACAAATAAAAAATTATAACCAAAAAATAAAGGGACAGAAGATTTCGGTATTCCGACTTCTAACGTCCAACATTCTTTTATGAAACTATTTGATGTATATCCGCTTTTCGACATAACCCCGGTAAAAGCCCAAGGCTGCTATGTTTGGGATAACAACGGAAAAAAATATTTAGACCTATATGGAGGCCACGCCGTAATTTCAATAGGGCACAGCCACCCAACCTATGTAAAAAATATCTCTACCCAACTTTCGCAAATCGGGTTCTACTCAAACTCGGTACAAAATCCACTACAAAAAGAATTTGCCGAAAAATTGGGGGAAATATCAGGATGCACCGATTACCAACTTTTTCTGTGCAACTCGGGGGCCGAAGCCAACGAAAATGCACTAAAACTGGCATCGTTTGTTACCGGAAAAAAGAAAATAATAAGCTATAAAAAAGGATTCCACGGAAGGACATCGGCTGCTGTTGCCATTACAGACAACCCTAAAATTATTGCCCCGGTAAACGAAACAGACAATGCCATAATCCTGCCATTTAACGATATAGAAGCCACCGAAAAGGCGTTAAAAAAGGGAGATGTTGCAGCTGTAATCGTTGAGGGGATACAGGGCATAGGCGGAATACATGTTCCCGACTCTAAATTCTTGGAAAAGCTGAAACAACTTACCGAAAAATATGTAGCCGCTTTAATTCTAGACGAAGTACAGTCGGGATACGGGCGCAGCGGCAAATTTTTTGCATTTCAATACACCAACGTAAAACCCGATATCATTACCATGGCCAAGGGAATGGGCAATGGTTTCCCCATTGGCGGGGTACTTATCCAAAACGAAATAGAGCCTTGGTACGGGATGCTAGGCACAACCTTTGGGGGGAACCACCTGGCCTGTGCCGCAGCAATATCGGTGTTAGATGTAATCGAAAACGAAAAATTGGTAGAAAATGCCCAAAAAGTAGGCACTTACCTTATGGATAAACTATCGGCAATAAGCACCGGTTATGAAATACGGGGGAAAGGATTAATGATTGGTCTTGAATTTAAACAGCCCATTAAAGAAATACGACAGGAATTGTTATTTAACCACGGAGTTTTTACTGGAGTTTCAGGGCAAAATATTATAAGGCTTTTGCCTCCCTTGTGTTTAAGTATGGAGCAAGCAGATATATTCCTTAAAGCGTTTAGGGAAGTCCTTTAGCCGGGTATATATTTAAAACATTTAAAGGCAATTCAGTTAACGGACATTCTACAAGGTGCAGAAAATTAAATATTATAAAAAATGGACAATAAAAAGATAGCGATCATTGGTATTGGGAATATGGGAGGCTCTATTGCAAGGGGGCTTCTTAAGTCGGGAGTGGTTTCTGTTTCTGACATTTATGTTTCAGACAGGAAAGAGGCTGCGCTTAATAAAATGAAAACCCTGGGCTTAAATACTTTCACAGACAATAAGGAAGTTGTTAAAGCTGCCGATTTAATAATTGTTGCGGTAAAACCCTATCATATTGAAGCTGTAATAAATGAAATAAAACCGGTTTTGTCGCCCCGAAAGATATTCTCGTCCATTGTGGCTGGCGTGGGCATTAAGGATTTGGAAGAAATGGTCGGTAGCGAGATGCCAATTTTCAGGGTAATGCCCAATACTGCTATTGCGCTACAGGAGTCTTTGACTTGTATTTCAGGAAACAGTAAAACAGGATCGTGCCATTCGTTTATGGTCGAACTTTTCAATACCCTGGGAAAAACTATTGAAATCCCCGAGGAGCTAATGGCTGCGGCAACAGTACTTTCTTCTTGCGGTATTGCTTATGCATTGCGTTACATCCGTGCAGCTATGCAGGGGGGGATTGAAATTGGGTTTAGTGCCGAAATGGCCCAGTTGATAACTGCCCAAACCGTAAAAGGGGCAACCGAATTAGTCCTTCAATCGGGGCACCACCCCGAACGGGAAATTGATAAAGTGACCACCCCGATGGGAGTAACCATTACCGGGTTGAACGAAATGGAGCACAAGGGCTTTAGTTCATCATTAATCCAAGGGGTTTTGGCATCATATAAAAAAATCAAACAAGATTAAAAGGTTTAGTTTTTTTTTAGTAGGTTGGGCGAAGATTGATTAATATTGGCCATTCGGTATTAACATAACATTAACAAAATTGCGGTATAAAAAAATAACAGTTAAGATTGGCAGCAATGTTTTGGCAAAGGCCGATGGGACGTTAAATGTAGCCCGCATTGCCCACCTGGTCGATCAGGTTGCCTTTCTCCATAAAAAAGGGGTAGAGGTGGTTTTGGTCTCTTCGGGCGCCGTGGCTGCCGGGAGGGCGGCACTGGAACCAGCAAAAAAAACCGATGCCGTTTCCCTGCGGCAGTTATGGGCCGCGCTGGGACAGGTACAACTTATCAGCCGCTATTCCGATTTTTTTAGGGAGCATGCTTTGGTGTGCGCACAGGTTTTAACAACCAAGGAAAATTTTTCTGACCGGGTGCATTACCTGAACATGAAAAACTGTATCACCACTTTGCTCGACAATAAAGTGATCCCGATAGTAAACGAGAACGACACTATTTCTGTTACCGAACTGATGTTTACCGATAACGACGAACTTTCAGGCTTGATCGCATCAATGGTTAATTCCGAGGCATTGATAATCCTTTCAAATGTGAACGGGGTCTATAATACGCACCCTGAAAATGACAATGCGGAACTTATCCAGGAGTTTGCCACAGGAAGCATGCCAGTTGAAGAAACCTTGGCTCAGGGGCAATCAATTTTTGGCAGGGGCGGGATGCTTACCAAACTGCGCATTGCCAGTAAAGTTGCCAGCGATGGCATTGGGGTACATGTGGCAAACGGGACTGTCGAAAATGTGTTGGTCGACCTGCTCGACAAAGGGAAAAATATTGAGCATACTTATTTTGTCCCTAACGAAAAAACTTCGAGCGGGGTGAAAAAGTGGATTGGCTATTCAAACGATTTTGCCAAAGGGCGGGTAGTTATTAACCAGGGGGCAGTAAGGGCCCTTAATTCGGAGAAGGCGGTAAGTTTGCTGCCGGTAGGTGTGGTGAAAATCATAAATGAATTTAAAAAAGGGGATTTAATAAAAATTACAGATGAATCGGGTAATCTAGTGGGGATTGGAAAAGCACAGTATGGTTCTGAAAAGATGGGACAGGAAATGGATTCAGGGAAACATAAGCCACTGGTACATTATGATTATTTATATATGGAAAATACCTTAAAATGACGATAGAAAAACAACTTCAACAGGCACTGAAAGCTTCGCAGAAATTAAACCTTGTAAAAAATGAAACAGTTGCCCGGGCCTTGCAAGAATTGGCAGATGAAGCGGAGGCACAAACCGGTTTTATCCTTTCCGAGAACCAAAAAGACTTGGGCCGCATGTCGCCGGAAGATCCTAAATTCGACCGTTTGAAATTAACCGCTGAAAGGATCAAGGGAATTGCTGCCGATATACGCAATGTGGCTCAACTAGATTCACCTGTGGGTAAGATATTGAAAGAAACCGTTCGCCCTAATGGGCTGCGAATAAGCAAGATAACCGTGCCTTTCGGGGTAATTGGGATTATTTATGAGGCCCGCCCCAATGTTACCTTTGATGTATTCTCCCTTTGTTTAAAATCTGGCAATGCCTGTGTGCTGAAAGGTGGTAGCGATGCCATTTATTCTAACCGTGCCATTGTTTCCATTATCCGGGATGTGATGGGCAAATCTGGTATGGATGAAAACACAGTTTGCCTTTTGCCTGCTGGCCGAGAAGAGACCGATGAGATGTTGCGCGCGCACGGTTACATCGATTTGGTTATCCCACGTGGCAGCCAGGGACTGATTGATTATGTGCGCAAAAATGCCCTTATCCCTGTAATTGAAACCGGAGCCGGGATTTGCCATACTTATTTTGATGAATTTGGCGATGCAGGTAAAGGCCGTGAAATTATCTTTAATGCAAAAACACGTCGCCCATCGGTTTGTAACGCGCTCGACTGCCTGGTAATCCACGAAAGCCGTTTGCCCGAACTCCCAGGCTTTGGCGAAAGACTCTCAGAAGGGGGCGTGGTAATTTATGCTGACGAAAAGTCATACGGGATTTTAAACGGGAATTACCCGGAAGGCTTGCTTTTCCCTGCAACAGAAGAATCATTTGGCACCGAATTCCTTTCGCTTAAAATGTCAATAAAAACAGTTTCATCGTTCGAAGTGGCAATCGGGCACATAAACAAGTATTCATCTAAACACAGCGAGTCTATAGTCTCAGAGCATGCCGGACGGATAGATAAATTCAGGAAAATGATTGATGCGTCTTCTGTATATTCCAATGCATCCACCGCTTTCACCGATGGGGCCCAGTTCGGCCTTGGCGCCGAAATCGGGATCAGCACGCAAAAATTACATGCCCGGGGACCAATGGCTTTGGAAGAATTGACAAGCTATAAATGGATAATTGAAGGTGATGGGCAAGTGAGGCCTAAGTAACAGAGAGGGATGGGGGGTGGTTGTTTGTAACCAGGTGGCGATTTGTTGAGAGACAATCAACCACAACTTACATTTACGATAAATCACCACATCATTTTTTTCTTGATGCTCTTACTGCCCGTATCTCTCAAAATGGCGACTAAAATATTTTTTAAATGTATATTTTTGTGTAGAATAGATTTTTATAGGAACTTTCGTATTTGTAGTTTTTGTGGTGCCTAATTTCCTGTGCTTAAATTTTTGTATTTATGAAACATTTCACTTGCGTAAAAGATATCCCTGGTTTACGGACGGCACTTGACGTGGCCTTCGATGTAAAAAACAACCCGTTTGCCTATCAGCATCTGGGTAAGGATAAAACAATGGTACTGATTTTTTTTAATTCCAGTTTGCGTACCCGTTTAAGTACCCAAAAAGCGGCCATGAACATGGGGATGAACACTATGGTTTTGAATGTAAATGAAGACGGCTGGCAACTGGAGTCGGAGCTAGGTGTAGTAATGGACGGCGACAAACCCGAACATTTGCTGGAAGCTATTCCTGTTATTGGGCAGTATTGCGATGTTATAGGCGTACGTTCGTTTGCACGTTTTCAGGACAGGGAATATGATTACTCTGAAAAAATATTGAACCAGTTTGTGGAATATTCGGGTGTGCCGGTTGTGAGCATGGAAGCGGCCACTCGCCACCCTTTGCAAAGTTTTGCCGATTTGCTTACCATCGAAGAGTTTAAAACAAAGGAACGCCCCAAAGTTGTGCTTACCTGGGCGCCTCACCCACGTGCTTTGCCACAGGCCGTGCCCAATTCGTTTGTGGAATGGATGCGCGAAACCGATTATGAGCTGGTGGTTACCCATCCTGAAGGTTACGGGCTGTATCACGGTTTTATGGGCGATGTGAAAGTGGAATATGATCAGAAAAAAGCATTTGAAGGAGCTGATTTCATTTATGCAAAGAACTGGGCTTCATACACCAGCTATGGGCAAATACTTTCAAAAGATCTTGCGTGGACTGTTGATGAAGAAAAAATGGCACTGACAAATAATGCTAAATTTATGCACTGCCTGCCGGTACGCCGCAATATGGTTGTTACCGATGGTGTCCTCGACAGCAAAAGTTCAATTGTTATACCACAGGCTGCCAACCGGGAAGTTACGGCGCAGGCTGTTTTAAAAATGATTTTGGAAGACAATTAACATTTACCCGGATGGTTAACAATTTTATGAAGGCAATCTCTGATGCAGGGATTCTTCAATTGGTGCTTTTTTTTATGTTGTTGGCACTAACCTTGCCCCAGGTTTTATATAATATTGTTTTTTATATCCGGTTATTATCTTGCAAACAATTTTTTAAGGATGGGGGAAGGTCCCCTGTATCGGTATTGATGACAGTGCGCAACGAAGAGGGCAACCTTTCTGCAAATATGCCCCGGTTGCTTGCTTTTGGCAAACCGGATTATGAGGTTATTGTTGTCGATGATTTTTCGCAAGACAATTCTTTGTCTGTGTTGGGGAAATTAAGGGAAGCAAACCCAAAGCTGAAAATATCTTCTTTAACCCAAGAAACCCGTTATTCAATAAAATTATCGCAAAATATTGCATTGAAGTCGGCCAAATACGACTGGGTGCTGTTTGTGCCCCCTTCTACAGTGCAACTCCAAGATAATTGGTTGGAAAATGTGTCTGCGTCTATTTTGGGGGCATTTGATGTAGTTGTTAATTATTCTAATGTCACAGGAGGTGGCGGTTTTTTTAACATGCTGTACCGTATAGAAACCTTTCTCCTTTATTCTAAGAACGTGAAATATGCCATGGCCGGACTACCTTTTGTTTATTTTGAGGACAATGTTGCTTTCAGGAAAGGGAAATTTTTTGAAATGGGAGGTTACGGGAGAAAAATAAAAGAGCCTTTTGCAAACATGGAATTGCTGTTTAACCAATTTTTGTCGAAAAAGAAAACACGTTTTGTTTTAAATGATAAGACCGCAATCCGTTTTTCCGAAAAAATTTACCGTCACGATTATTTAGATCTGATCCGGAAAAGTTTTTGCATCGAACAACATCTGTCGCCCTTTAAAAGGATTTTGTTATTTGCCTGCTCTGTTGGAAAGTTGTTAATGCTTCCGTTAATTGTTGCCACATTTATTTTATTCGTTGATGTTTGGCCTGTTTTACTGATAGTTGTGTCCCTTTTACTGATTTTGCATTTGCTTGTTGTAAAAACAATGCAAAATTGTTTGAATGAACGTAAAATATTCATATATTCGTTACTATATCAGTTAATAGTGCCCTATTTAAAGGTTTTTTCCCGGTGGCATTTTAACAGGCAGAGGCACAGGAAAAATGGAAGAGCAAAATTTAAAATTATCTGAAAAGGCGTGCCAAGATTATATTTTGGTACAGGATGCCTTAAAAGGTGATGAGAAGGCTTTTGCCCGTTTGCTCGGCAGATATAAAGATGCCATCTACTTTATGCTCCTTAAAATGGTAAACAACCGCAGCGATGCAGAGGACCTGACACTTGAGGCCTTTGGCAAAGCGTTTAAAAACCTTCATCAATATTCACCGACATATGCATTCAGCACTTGGCTTTTTAAAATAGCGTCAAATAATTGTATTGATTTTTTGCGAAAGATAAAAGGGGTACATGTTTCAATTGAAAACCCCGGAGAACAGAACGAAAATGGGGAGCAACTGAGGTTAAAATCAAAAGAGCCCAACCCGGAAGAGAAGCTTATTAGGTCACAAAAGGCCGTTTTGCTACGAAAAATTGTGCACCGCTTAAAGCCCCGTTACCAAACCCTGGTAGAGTTGAGATATTTCAGGGAATTTTCATATGAAGAAATCGCAAAAGAATTAAATTTGCCCTTAGGTACGGTTAAGGCCCAGTTGTTCAGGGCGCGCGAAATGTTGTTTAAAATGATAGAAAGTACCGAAATGGCAGATCATCAATAATTCTTTTTAATGGATATTATCCTTAAATATTTCCCGAAACTTGACGAAAAAAAAATTGGGCAATTCTGCCTGCTTGGAGAATTGTATGCCGGTTGGAACCAGAAGATCAACGTTATCTCAAGGAAAGATTTCTCATCTCTTTACGAGAAACATGTTTTGCACTCGTTGGGCATTGCTAAATTTGTGCGCTTCTCGGACGGCACAGAAATACTGGATGTAGGTACAGGCGGTGGTTTCCCCGGAATCCCGCTCGCTATTTTTTTCCCTGGCGTAAGGTTTCACCTGGTTGATTCAATTGGGAAAAAAATCAAAGTGGCAAAAGGCGTTGCCGGGTCGTTGGGGCTGGAGAATGTTTCGGCAGAACAAATCAGGGCAGAACAGATAAAGGACAAATACGACTTCGTGGTAAGCCGGGCAGTGGCCCGTTTGCCCAATTTTGTCCCTTGGGTGAGAAATAATATATCTACCAGGCAAAAAAATGCCATCCCTAACGGCATCCTGTATTTAAAAGGTGGAGATATTAACGAGGAACTCCACCCTTTTAAGAAAAATGTTTTTGTGCAAAACCTTTCTGCTTATTTTGAGGAAGATTTTTTTGAGACAAAAAAACTGGTACACCTAATTTTGTAGCCGGTTAGTTTTCAATTGAGTATTCATCGCCAAACGAAACCCCCATTTTACGTGCCTTTTTAATAAGTGGGTGATCTTGTCCTACCAACCTCAGGTTGCTGCCAACTTCCTCTAGGGGGACGGTAATTAATTCATTGTTGTTCATGGCCACCATTGTTCCGTATTTTTCTTCGGCTATGCATTGCGTTGCATGGGAGCCGTAACGTGTGGCCAGGATACGGTCCATCGGCGTTGGGCTGCCCCCCCTTTGGATATAGCCCAGGACAGTTTCCCTGGTTTCAATACCGGTGTATGTATTTATGGCTTCTGACAGGTACGATGCCGCAGTTTTTTCCTTTGGGTGGTCAATCCCTTCAGCTACAACTACAATAGAATATGCCTTTTTTTCTTCATAACGTTTTTCAATCTTCTTGCACACCGAACGGATGTTGTTGGGCAGCTCGGGCAGTAAGATAATGTCCCCGCCACCGGCAATGCCGGAATACAAAGCCAGCCAGCCTGCATGGTGCCCCATGATCTCAATAATCATGACACGTTGGTGCGAGTTTGCCGTGGTATGTAAGCGGTCGATGGCATCGGTAGCAATTTGCACTGCCGAATCGAAGCCAAAAGTGACATCGGTGCCCCAAACATCGTTGTCGATGGTTTTAGGTATCCCTATAACATTTACCCCTTCTTTTGCCAGCATGCCTGCCGTTTTCATTGTGCCGTTCCCTCCTATGCACACAATGCAATCGAGCCCAAGCTTTTTGTAATTCTTTACTATCTTTTCAGGTTTGTGTGTATCCGCTTTGCCATTCTTTTTTACCAACTTGTAGGGCTTTTCCCTCGATGTCCCTAAAATAGTGCCGCCCAATGTCAGTATCCCCGAAAGTTGAGATTCTTTTAATTGCTGGAAATCGTTGTTTATAAGGCCCAAAAAACCGGCGTTGAACCCTATTACTTCCATTCCGTATTCAATTATGGCCGTTTTGCCTACCCCGCGGATAGCTGCATTTAATCCCGGACAATCCCCTCCGGCAGTTAAAATGCCAATTTTTTTTGGTTTGATCGAATTTCCCATGTCACATCTTTATAAAAAACATAAATAAAAAAACGAAATTACAAATGAATACCTTAATTTATTAATTTTGTGGGAAAGGTTTGTAATACTTATGATGTAAATTTTAGAAATAAATTATATTTTAATGAAATGAAGTGTGATTTTTATAAATTAGTCGTACTTCAGAGAGGAATATTTAATTAACCAGAATAAAAAACAGCAAAATGAAAAGAGCATTCTCATTACTCCTAGCAGGAGCATTTGTTTTTGGGATGTCGTGCCAGAGCGGGCAGAAAAAAACAAAAGAAGAAAACCCCAAAGAAAAAGCGGCAGTTGAAGAAACTGTTGGCCCTAACGAATTGACCCAGGCAGAAAAAGATAAGGGCTGGGTATTGCTTTTCGATGGCAAAACAAGCAATGGCTGGCACGGTTACGGGACTGAAGCATTCCCGAAAGGCTGGCAGGTTGTCGATGGTACTCTTATGTGCAACGGTTCGGGCCGTGGCGAAGCCGGTGCAGAAGATGGCGGAGATATTGTTACCGACAAAGAATATTCTAATTTCCACCTAAAATTGGACTGGAAAATTTCGGAAGGAGGCAACTCTGGCATTTTTTATCTCGGACAGGAAACCCCGGACTTTGACAAGATTTATTACACCGCGCCCGAAATGCAGGTATTGGACAACGAACGCCACCCCGATGCAATGCTCGGTGAAAACGGTAACCGCCAGGCTGGTTCGTTATACGACATGATCCCTGCAAATCCGCAAAATGCAAAACCGGCAGGACAATGGAACTCTATTGAGATTATTTGCTACAAAGGTACCGTAGTTCACAAACAAAATGGAGAAACTGTACTTGAATATCACTTGTGGACTGATGACTGGAATAAAATGGTTGCCGGCTCAAAATTCCCGGAACTGAATCCTGACTTTGCAAATGTTGCCGAGTCAGGCGTAATTGCATTACAGGATCATGGCGATGATGTTTGGTACAGGAACATTAAAATCAGGGGATTGTAGTTGGTTTTTGTTTACGATATTATAAAAAATCCCGGAAGTTGTTTTTCCCGGGATTTTTTATAATATCGTACCATGATTTAATTTCAGGTTTATAAAGGGCAATAAAGTTGGGTTGTGCCTTTCTTATGTACACTTCTTGTAGCTTACCTGCCTTAGCTTCCCAAACTGGGGTTTTTATGTTTTTATACTGCCAAGGAGGGCAGTTTTTACACAATTAGTTTGTACCCTTTGCCATGTACATTAATAATCTCAACCGAGGTTTCGTCTTTAAGGTGCTTGCGCAATTTTGTGATATACACATCCATACTCCTGGCATTGAAGTAGTTGTCGTCAATCCAGATTGATTTCAGGGCGTAATTCCTTTCTAAAACCTTGTTGGCATTTTGGCAAAGCAGTTTTAGCAGATCTGATTCTTTGGTTGTTAATTTAACCGTTTCGTCTCCATCAGAAAGGACTTGCTTCCGGGTGTCGAAAGTATATTTCCCCAGTGTAAATACCTGCTGTGCATTTGACTGGTTTTCCTGCGAAGTCCGCCTTAAAATAGCTTCGATCCGGAGAATCAATTCTTCCATGCTAAAAGGCTTTGTAATATAATCGTCCGCACCGAGCTTAAAGCCTTCCAGGACATCTTCCTTTAAATTTTTGGCGGTAAGGAAAATAACCGGGATATCGGCATTGATGATCCTGATATCTTTGGCCAAGGTGAAGCCATCTTTTTTGGGCATCATGATGTCCAATACACAAATGTCATAATGTTCCTTTACAAAACCTTTGTAAGCAGCCTCCCCGTCAGGGAACAGGTTGGCATCATATCCTTTTGCGATTAAATATTCTTTTAGCAATAATCCCAAATTCTCGTCATCTTCTGCAAGCAATAATTTTGTTTTTTGTTCCATGGTCATTTATTTATTAATGGGAAGAAGATACTAAATTTTGTCCCTTTATTAACAGCACTTTCTACTTTTATTGTCCCATTGTGCGAATCGACAATTTTTTTTACATAACTGAGACCCAGCCCAAAACCTTTTACATTGTGGATGTTCCCTGTAGGCACGCGGTAAAAACGGTCGAATATTTGTGCCTGGTGCTCTTTAGGTATGCCGATCCCTTTATCCTCAACCGAAATTACGACAAAATTCTTTTTGTTGTATGTGGTTATTTTAATTTCCGGGATTTCTTTGCTGTATTTCATTGCATTGTCGAGCAGGTTGAAAATTACATTTGTAATATGTACCTCATCCCCTTTTACTATCGGGTTTTCAGCACCTATTTCTGTATAGAGGGCACCATTTTTGCTTTTCACCCTGAGTTCAAAATTGCCGACAACGGTTTCGATCATTTTATTTACATCAAATTCTTTAAATTTGAATTTTAAACGCCCTTCGTTAAAAACGGCCATCTGCAAGACTTTCTCAACTTGGAAACCAAGGCGTTTGCTCTCTGTATTTATCACATTGGCAACATGTTCTATAGTCCTTGGGGTATTTGCCACACTCCCGTCCTGCAACATCTGGCTTGCAAGCGAGATTGTTGAAATTGGGGTTTTGAGTTCATGGGTCATGTTGTTGATGAAGTCGTTTTTTATTATCGACAATTTTTTCTGCCTGAAAATTATCATAAGGGTATAGGCAAAAATCCCGATAAGCAGTGCCGTTAAAATAATAGTCGGTATTATGGTAAGCCCGGTTTCCCTTAATAAATATCCTGAGCGTTTCGGGAAATAGATATGGAGGTAATTGGGCTTGGCGCCATTCCTGTCCATTTGGAAAAGAGGTTGGGAGAACTCGCCTTTCCTGTGGTTTTTATTGAAATTTTTATCCCCCAAGACTATCCTTTCCTGCCCAAGATTGGCATTCTTTATCGCATATTCATAGTCCAAGCCAATCCCAGATGCGCCAATTTCACTGGACAGTACCTGGTCGAGATAAGTAGAGTCGACCCTTTTTTCGATAGACCGGTCTTCTAAAACAACTTTATACCGTACCCAGTTATTGTTGTTCAACCACGCCATCAGCCTTCTTTCCTGGTTGGCCATCATCCGGTTTAGTTCGGGGAGGTTGTCCCTGAAAAAACCGATGCCACCTTGCTGTTCAATAATGTCAGAAGAATCGGGAACTCCAAATTGGACCTGTTGGCTATATGACACCCTGTTGCCTGTGACGTTTAGTTCAAATTGCACCGAACTTTTATTGTTGGCATTGTTCCGGGGAAAGGGGATGAAATCGTCCTGTGGGGGCAGGTTCGATCCGGGGATCTGCCCCATGTCGGCATAGTACTGGGCTTCACGTTGCTCATAATTCTCCAAGTGGGCGGCAACACGGCTCAGCACATTCTTTACCAATTGGTTGAATTGTTCTTCCCGTATATCCGCAGCCCTTCTAATCAAATGGATCTGAACAAAAATTAACCCCGAAAGCACCACTGCCATCAGAAATATTAATGTAACCAACATTTTCCTGCTCATGCCGCAAAGATAATCTTAATGAAATGCCCGCAACACCTTGCTTAACATTATTTAACACCATGGGGCGAAATGTAAATATTATTAACCAGGGCATATTTTGCCCTGGTATTGGTGTCCGCAAATCACACTACTGGGCCTTCCGGAAGTGTGCCTTATTGCATTTATTCCCCGGCCAATACCAATTCGATAACCCTCGGGAAATGTTCATATTCCAGTTTGTGGACTTTCTTTGCAACGGCCTCTGGCGAATCAGAAGGCTCAAGCATACACCTGGCCTGGAAGATTATTTCCCCTTCATCATATTTTTCGTTAACATAGTGGACAGAAATACCTGATTCCTGTTCTTTATTGCCAACTACTGCTTTATGTACGTTCATGCCATACATGCCCTTGCCGCCATATTTGGGCAAAAGTGCCGGGTGTATGTTTATTATGGTAAAAGTTTTTACCAGGTTATTGGGCATTAACCATAAAAAAACCTGCAAGTACGACCAGATCTATATCGCGTTTTTTGAGTTTTTCTACCACTTCGCCTGTCTTATAAAACTGTTCCCGGTTAAAAATAAACGTATCGATATTTTCATTGGCTGCCCTTTCCAGGACATATGCCTTTGGGTTGTTGCACCAAACAGAATCCACATTAATATTCTTATTATCAGCGAAATACTTTATAATATTCTGTACATTGGAGCCAGAGCCTGAAGCGAATAGCGCAATTTTCTTAACATTCATTTCATATTGTATTTTAAAGCTGGAATATTTGACTAATTTGTTCAAATCGAAGAGTTTGCAGACAAAACCCAGCCTCATGTTTATATCTTTTTTTAAATTTTTTCTTTGATATATAAAACGTAAATTTATTACTTTGCACGGAATTATTAAAAAACAAAATTAGTATTAATCTAAAATTACAATTATGTCTGACGTTGCAGCAAAAGTAAAAGCTATTATCGTTGATAAATTAGGAGTTGATGAAACTGAAGTTACTCCTGAAGCCTCTTTTACAAATGACTTAGGTGCCGATTCTCTTGACACCGTTGAGCTGATCATGGAATTCGAAAAAGAATTTGATCTTGCAATCCCGGATGATCAAGCCGAAAAAATTTCAACGGTAGGTGAAGCTATTGCACATATCGAAGAAGCCACAAAGTAATAATATTCAAAAAATTTATGGAATTAAGGCGGGTAGTAATAACCGGTATCGGAACAGTCAACCCTTTAGGGAACAGCGTTGAAGAATACTGGGGAAATCTCAAGGACGGGGTTAGCGGATCTGCACCAATTCAAAGATTTGATGCTTCGAAGCACAAGACCCGTTTTGCCTGCGAGGTTAAAGATTTCGATGCGGAACAGTATATGGAACGCAAAGAAATCCGCAAATACGATTTGTACACACAATTCGCATTTGCGAGTACCGAGCAAGCAGTGAAAGATTCGGGCTTAGACCTGGATGGGATTGACCTCGAAAGAGCCGGAGTGATTTGGGGCGCTGGCATAGGAGGACTTCAGACTTTCTTTGAAGAATCGAGGAGATACGAAGAAGACAGACCTCGTTTCTCTCCTTTCTTTATTCCCAAAATGATTGCCAACATCGCCGGTGGTTTACTGTCGATAAGATATGGGTTCAGAGGCCCAAACTTCACCACGGTTACCGCCTGTGCGTCTGCTTCCCATGCTATGATCGAAGCATTTAACATTATTCGCATGGGCAAGGCAGACATAATGATTACGGGCGGTTCCGAAGCCGGGGTGAACGAGACTGGAGTTGCCGGGTTCAATTCCATGCGGGCAATATCTACCCGCAACGACGATCCGGAAACTGCTTCCAGGCCATTTGACAAAGACCGCGACGGTTTTGTTATTGGCGAAGGCTCCGGCACCCTCATTTTTGAAGAATATGAAAGTGCCGTAAAAAGAGGAGCAAAAATTTATGCCGAAATTTGTGGAGGGGGCATGTCGGCAGATGCATATCACATGACTGCGCCAGACCCCGAAGGCCGAGGCGCTAAACTTGTGATGAAGTGGGCTTTGGATGACGCAGGGATTGCGCCTGAACAGGTCGATTACATTAATGTGCACGGGACTTCGACCCCTCTTGGAGACATCGCAGAGCCAAAGGCGATTGTGAGCGTTTTTGGAGAACATGCTTACAAGTTAAGCATTAGTTCGACAAAATCTATGACCGGGCACTTGCTTGGCGCAGCCGGCGCCGTTGAAGGAATAGCATGTATCTTGGCTATGAACAACAGCTTGGTGCCACCTACCATAAACCATTTTACTGACGATCCCGAAATCGACAATGATTTGGATTTTACCTTCAGCGTGGCAAAAAAACGCGAGGTTAATGTTGCAATAAGCAATACATTTGGCTTTGGAGGGCATAACGCAACTTTGGTTTTCAAAAAAATTTAGAAAACTGTGGTTAGAAAAATAGTACAATTAGTAAAACTCTTTTCTTCTCCAAGGAAAGAGTTTTACTTGTTTTTAAAAGACACATTAGGCTTTTACCCCCAAAATTTCAGGTTATATGACCTCGCCTTTATTCACAAATCTGCTTCAACTGTAGATTCTCAGGGCAATTATATAAACAACGAACGCCTAGAATATTTAGGCGATGCAATACTTGGCGCAATAATCGCAGATTTTTTGTACAACAGGTTTCCTCGCGAGGACGAGGGATTCCTTACAAAAACACGGTCTAAATTGGTCAACCGATCTTTCTTGACAAAATTGACATACGACATGGGGCTTAATGTTTTTGTTGACTCTAATACGACTAAAAATATTGACAACAGCCATATATACGGCGATGCACTGGAGGCGCTTATCGGGGCAATTTATCTCGACAAAGGGTATCTGCCTGTAAAATATTTCGTAACAAAGAAAATACTTTCGCAATTTGTTGACCTTAACGAAATTGAACAACATGATACCAATTTTAAAAGCCAGTTGATTGAATGGAGCCAGAAAAACAAAAAAGAAGTTGTTTTCCACACCACCGAAGAAACCACAGACAAAGGCAAGCAGCCCAAGTTTATTGCCATTGTTGAGATAGAGGACAAGGAGGCGGGAAAAGGGGAAGGCACTTCGAAAAAAGAGGCACAGCAAAATGCGGCACGGCAAACTCTGGAAAAGCTGGATTATATAGATTTTCAGTAAACACAGGGCAGACAAACAAAATTTGCCCCTGTTCTCTTAGAGCCTATGAACGAATATTTGATATATGCACTGGGTTTTTTTGCCCAAGCACTTTTTTTTGTAAGGACCATTGCCCAATGGTTTAAGTCAGAAAAGGAAGGCGAAGTTATATCGCCGGTAATATTCTGGCAGCTCAGTCTGGTCGGCTCGATTGTTATGCTTACCTATGGCATCCTCCGGAACGATTTTGCAATTGTTGTGGGCCAGTCGCTGGTTTACAGCATTTATATCCGCAACCTACAACTAAAAAAAGCTTGGGGGGGGATGCATTGGTCAAAAAGAATGTTGGCCATTGTAATCCCAGTCGGATACTGGGTTTGGCTAATTGCTTCGGGCAGTTTTAGCTCAATATTGAAAAACGGGGATGTTTCCCCTTTTTGGATGGTTTGGGGGACTTCTGCCCAAATTATTTTTATTTCCCGGTTCTTTTATCAGTGGATTTATTCGGAAAACAAAAAAGAATCGTTGCTGCCGCTTGGTTACTGGGTTATCAGCACGGCTGGCTCGTTAATGATATTTACTTATTCTATTGCCCGGCTCGACCCCGTACTTTTTGCCTCTCACAGCCTGGGCTTGTTTGTTTATGTCCGGAATATCCTTTTGCATTACGGCAAAGGCAGCATGTTTGATAAGCTCAACAAAATCCCTTTGCTGAACAAGGTTATTGGAAAGGTCTCAGACAAAATAAGGTAACCCTAGTGATGCAAGCTGTTTCTATCTGCTTGTCTTTTGTTGTTTTTAAAATTTTCAAAAGGGGTCCGGTGACTTATTTCCCGGGTTGTTGCAGGATAGGGATTTTCACCACATATTTTTCTGCCCCCAAGTTTTTCAAGTAATTTTGCCGCAGCCATGGGTTGAAATCTTTAAGTAGTTTGTAATTGGTCCCCTGTTCTTTGGCAAAAGCGGCAAAGTCTTCCACAGTATTGTTTATTTCCACATCGCGGGTTTCTATAACCGGATACTTCTCTTCCTCAGCGACATAAAAATTGTATAATCCTGGGTTTTCCATAATTAATTTCAGGGCTATAATCCGGTACAGGTACCTTCCGGTTTCTTCTACCAACAACAAATCAAAATACGAGTCGGTTTTTTGCCGCGATATTTGCCGGGCAATCCCTGTAGGGCCGGCATTGTATGCCGCAGCCACCATAGCCCAGTCCCCGTACTTTTCATAAGCTTTTAGTAAATAGCCGCAGGCAGCGTATGTTGCTTTTTCTACATGGTAACGTTCATCTATTTCGCTGTTTACCGTCAGTCCGTATTCCTGTGCCGTACCTTTTAAAAATTGCCAGAACCCAACCGCACTTGCAGGGGAAACAGCCCTTGGGTTTAGCCCGCTCTCGGCTACGGCCAGGTATTTAAAATCGTCTGGCACACCTTTTTCTCTCAAGATTGGTTCTATTACAGGAAAGTAACGGGGGGCAAGCTTTATATAGCGTATTGTTTGTGAATGGAAATAGGCATTGGAAAGCAACTCCCTGTCAAGCGATTCTTTTACGTCAAACCGGTATAGCGGCAGTTGTTCTCCTGCAAATGAAACAGAATCGGGCATAAACGGCGAGCGGTAGACATCGGCTTTTAACCCCCTGCTTTCTGTTTTTTTGTCAACAGCCGAACTAAGAATAATAATCACAGAAACCACTCCTGCTATCATGGCAAGCGGTAGTGAAATCCTCCAGCATAGTTTCATTTTTTTACCTTTTTACACATTTTATGCCCACTAAAATACATTTTTTTCAGAAAGGGGCATTGGCTGTCAATGATTGGAACGGGATATGGGCTACCTAACCTCTGAACCGTTTTTTACCTTTTTGTCCGGTTGTACAATCGACAACGAGCCATCGGCATTCTCTGCACAAAGTATCATCCCCTGCGATTCGATCCCGCGTAGTTTTTTAGGCGCAAGGTTCACTAATATGGAAACTTGTTTGCCTATCAACTCTTCTGGCCGGTAATATTCGGCAATGCCCGAAACTACCGTGCGCAGGTCGATACCTGTATCTATTTGCAGTTTCAGCAATTTTTTGGTTTTAGCTACTTTCTCGCATTCGATAATTGTTCCCACTCGTATGTCCATTTTCATAAAGTCATCGAACTCAATGTCATCTTTTGCTGGGACAGCAGTGGCCTCAGCCATTTCGTTGGCTTTTTTTGTGTCGGCCAGTTTTTTTAACTGCGCCTCAATTACACTGTCTTCAATTTTTTCGAAAAGTAAGGTAGGGGCGTTTACTTTATGCCCAACCGGTAATAAACCGGTTTCGCCCAGTCTGCCCCAATCCATATTTTTTAGGTTCAGGAACCCGCGAAGTTTATCCATGCTGAACGGAAGGAAGGGCTCCAGGCAGATCGTAAGGTTGGCGGTAATCTGTAGGCAAACGTTCATTATGGTTTTAACGCGTGCCACATCGTTTTTGAACACCTTCCATGGTTCTTCGTCTGCAAGGTATTTATTGCCCAGCCGAGCTAAATCCATTGCGTTTTTCAGTGCTTCGCGGATACGGAAACTGTCAAGGCTTTTTTCAACTTCGCCCTTGATTTTTTTAATCCCAGCCAGAGTCTCCTTGTCGTAGCTGCTTAGTCCGCCACGGGCTGGCACCTTTCCTTCGAAGTATTTGTTGGTAAGGACCAAGGCACGGTTTACAAAATTCCCGAGTACGGCAACCAATTCGTTATTGTTGCGGTTTTGGAAATCTTTCCAGGTGAAATCGTTGTCTTTGGTTTCTGGGGCATTTGCAGTAAGGACATATTTCAGCACGTCCTCTTTCCCCGGGAAATCTTCAAGGTATTCATGCAACCAAACGGCCCAGTTCCTTGATGTTGAGATTTTATCGTTTTCGAGGTTCAGGAATTCGTTTGCCGGCACATTTTCTGGTAGGTTATAGGTCCCCTCAGCCTTTAACATGCTTGGGAAAATGACACAGTGGAAAACAATATTGTCCTTGCCTATAAAGTGCAACATCCGCGTTTCCGGGCTTTTCCAATATTTTTCCCAGTCAGGTGTTAACTCTTTGGTGGCCGAAATGTAACCTATAGGCGCATCAAACCAAACATACAGCACTTTCCCTTCTACGCCCTCAACCGGTACCGGAACGCCCCAGTCGAGGTCACGGGTAACGGCGCGTGGCTGCAAGCCACTGTCTATCCATGATTTACATTGCCCGTAAACGTTGGTTTTCCATTCTTTATGCCCTTCCAGTATCCATTCTTTCAGCCATGGTTCGTATTGGTCGAGAGGGAGGTACCAGTGTTTGGTTTCTTTCAATACAGGCTGGTTGCCGCTAATCATAGACATCGGGCTAATCAGCTCGGCAGGGCTGAGGGAGGTGCCGCAACTCTCGCACTGGTCGCCATATGCTTTTTCAAAGCCACATTTTGGGCATGTGCCAATTATATAACGATCCGCTAAGAATTGCTCGTTTTCCTCATCGTAATATTGTTCTGATGTTTTTTCAATAAATTTCCCCTCATCGTAAAGTTTTTTGAAGAATGCAGAGGCTGTTTCATGATGGGTCTTTGAGCTGGTACGCGAATACACGTCAAACGATATCCCAAATTCCCGAAACGATTTTTTTATAATATTGTGATACCTGTCTACAATATCTTGGGGCGTAAGTCCTTCTTTTTTTGCTTTCAAAGTAATAGGCACACCGTGTTCGTCCGACCCTCCGATCATAATTACATCTTCGTTTTTTAACCGAAGATAGCGTGCATAAATATCGGCCGGGACATAAACCCCTGCCAAGTGGCCTATATGGATCGGCCCATTTGCATACGGTAGTGCGGTGGTAATCAGTGTACGTTTAAAGTCTGTCATTTTTGAAAAGCTTTTGAAAATTTCTTTATGGGCAACAAAGATAGTGGATTTTTTGGGCTTACTTCCCCTAATTTTATGAATGGGTTTACTATAGCCCGCCTTAAAACAAAAAGTTTGCTGTCCCTAAAAAATAATCAGGATTGCAACCAATAAAATCAAAAGCATAAACAAAACGAACTGGTTGCGCACAAAAAGCCCCAAAAGTACAAGTATATCAACCTCCTCTGTCATCGGGGAATTAATCTCTACCGTACCTTTGTCTTTGGTAATAAATTCGTTTGAAGTATATCTAATAATATCGCTACCGTTGAATTTCCACGACCATTGAGACTGCCAAAAATTGGTTATTTCGAGTTCAAACCGTTTCCCGTTAATCACCACATCGCTCTTGGGATTAAGCAGGTTGATCATTACAGTGGCCAGCAACGACTGACCGTTGGCATCGTATATTTCGAGCTTCGAAAGGAAAAATTCGCGGTTAAGTGTAAACAATTTGCCGTTTATAAGGGCTTGTGCCTTTGAACTTAGCATGTTTTCCCACTGAATTCTCCCAATCAGTTCGTTGCCTCTTTTTAATTCTAGTTTCGAACCAAAAACCTCTTTTGTCCACTGCAACCTGTCCATCTCATCTTTTTGTTAAAAGGAAATGCAATTTATAAAAATAATCTGTGTGTGTAAACCGAAAAGGTATCCAAAGAAAGACGGAAATGTTAAATTTTGTAAAATACGTTAAACTGGTCCAATTCTTCTTTGTTATCTGTAATATGGGAATAATGATAAAAATCAGCAATCAACTGATTTCCTTCCTCCTAATGTAAAGTTTATTAATATTCAGGCAAAAACAATAATTTTTCGGTGTTAAATATTTATAATCCACTAATTTTGCACCTCGATTTTATTAAACAAATTTTAACATGGGAGAAAAAGAGCTAAAGCTTTTCACCGACTTTGCACCTGTTTCAACTGAAGAATGGGAAGCAAAAATCAATGCCGATTTAAAAGGCAAAGACTACGAAAGGGCACTGGTTTGGAGGACATACGAAGGGTTTAACGTCCGTCCGTATTACCGCCAGGAAAACCTTGAAGGTTTAAAATACTTAGAATCGCTGCCTGGAGAATATCCGTTCGTCCGCGGCAATAATAAAAACAACAACGACTGGTTCGTCCGTCAGGACATTTCCGTTGTTGACCTGGAAGAAGCAAACAAAAAAGCACTGGACATCCTTGGCAAAGGGATTACGTCATTGGGCTTTCGTTTTGATTGCTGCAAGAAAGTCACAAAAACAGACCTTGCAGTTTTGCTCAAGGACATATGTGTTGACGCAGCAGAAATTAACCTCATCTGTGGCTGCGACAGCTGTAATTGTGCTATTGATTTTGCCGAATATGTTTCGGAAGGTGCATCGGACAAAGAAAACATAACCGGTTCTTCTTCGATCGACCCTATCGGCACTTTTGTACTAAAAGGCAAAATGCCAAGCAATCCTTTCGAAGCCCTAAAAGCATCGATAGAAGGGACAAAATCATTGCCCAACTTTAGGGTTGTTGCTGTTAACGGCAGGACTTTTGCCAACAGCGGCTCGTCTATCGTACAAGAGCTGGCATTCTCTTTGGCACAAGGGGCAGAGTACCTGACCCAACTTACCGAGCTTGGCCTCAGCGTTGACGAAGTTGCACAAAATATCAAATTCAACTTTGGCATCAGCAACAATTATTTCATGGAAATAGCCAAGCTAAGGGCAGCACGTTTGTTGTGGTCTAAAATAGTAATGGCTTATGGCACAGAGAACGAATGCTCTGCTAAATTGGTGGCGCACAGCGAGAACAACTCGTTCAACAAAACAATATACGACCCTTACGTGAACATGCTCCGCACTCAAACCGAAGCAATGTCTGCAATACTTGGGGGTGCACATTCTGTTACCGTACTGCCATTTAACGCCATTTATGAAGAATCGACAGAATTTTCGGAAAGGATCGCTCGCAACCAACAACTTTTGTTGAAAGAAGAATCGCATTTCGATAAAATTGCGGATCCTTCTGCCGGATCTTATTTCATAGAAACGCTCACAAATTCGTTGGCAGAACAAGCTTGGCAATTGTTCCTGTCCGTACAAGACAAAGGCGGGTTCATAGCTGCGTTCAAAGAAGGCTTCGTGCAAAGCGAAATAAAAGGCATGGCTGCCGATCGCAGCAAAAAAATAGCACAACGCCGCGAGAACCTTTTGGGAACAAACCAATTCCCCAATTTTACCGAGAAAATGGAAAAAGATTTTGATGCTTCTGCTTTCCAAGCCGAAGACTTCACAGTGGAAGGCGCTGATGCAGAAACATTAAAACAATACAGGGGTTCGCAACCTTTTGAAGCACTTCGCTACAAAACAGACGTTTATTCAAAAGAAAACAAACGCCCGCTTGCATTTATGCTTACCATAGGGAACTTGACTTTCCGCAAGGCGCGCGCTCAGTTTAGCTGTAACTTCTTTGCCGTAGCAGGGTTCGATGTTATAGACAACAACGGTTTCAACACTATAGAAGAAGGCGTGGCGGCAGCAAAAGAAAAAAATGCCGAGATTGTGGTAATTTGCAGCTCTGACGATGAATATGCAGCTTTTGCACCGGAAGCAGCAGAAAAACTTGACAACGAAATCCTTGTAGTTGCCGGAGCACCTGCTTGCATGGCAGAGCTTCAGGAAAAAGGAATCAAAAACTTTATCCACGTCAAGAGCAATATACTTGAGGACTTGAAAGGTTACCAAGAACAATTAGGGATATAAACACAGAGAAAAATGAAACCGAATTTTAAAGACATAAACATAAAAGCCGATCCGGCAAAAGCAAGCACTGCTGACTGGATGGCAAAAAACCAAATCAAAAAAGACTGGTTGACCCCGGAACAAATCCCGGTTAAGCCTGTTTACACCAAAGAGGATCTGGAAGGGATGGAACACCTGAACTACGCTTCGGGGCTTGCTCCTTTCTTGCGCGGCCCATACTCTGCCATGTATGCGATGCGCCCATGGACAATCCGCCAATATGCGGGTTTCTCTACCGCCGAAGAATCAAACGCATTCTACCGCCGTAACCTTGCCGCAGGGCAAAAAGGGCTGTCGGTAGCATTCGACCTTGCTACCCACCGCGGCTACGACTCGGACCACCAACGCGTAATTGGAGACGTTGGTAAGGCAGGTGTCGCTATCGACTCTATTTTGGACATGAAAATATTGTTCGACCAAATCCCGTTGGACAAAATGTCGGTATCGATGACCATGAACGGGGCAGTGCTCCCGGTAATGGCTTTCTATATAGTAACAGGGCTGGAACAAGGTGCAACCTTGGAACAACTTTCCGGCACAATCCAAAACGACATATTGAAAGAATTTATGGTGCGTAACACTTACATTTACCCACCTGAATTTTCAATGAAAATTATTGCCGATATTTTTGAGTTCACTTCGCAAAATATGCCTAAGTTCAACTCGATTTCGATTTCGGGCTACCACATGCAAGAAGCAGGCGCAACTGCCGACATCGAAATGGCATACACTCTTGCCGACGGTTTGGACTACATCCGCACAGGTATAAAAGCAGGCTTGGACGTTGATGCCTTTGCCCCTCGCTTGTCGTTCTTCTGGGCTATTGGGATGAACCATTTTATGGAAATCGCAAAAATGCGCGCAGCCCGTATGCTTTGGGCAAAAATCGTAAAACAATTCAACCCTAAAAACCCAAAATCGATGGCATTGCGTACCCACTCGCAAACATCGGGGTGGTCGCTTACCGAGCAAGATCCGTTCAACAACGTTGGCCGTACTGCAATTGAAGCAATGGCCGCGGCACTTGGGCATACCCAGAGTTTGCACACCAATGCCCTCGACGAGGCTATTGCACTGCCTACAGATTTCTCGGCACGTATCGCACGTAACACCCAGCTATACATACAACAAGAAACAGAAATTTGCCGCTCGCTTGACCCATGGGCAGGTTCTTACTACGTAGAATCGCTCACCAACGAATTGGCACACAAAGCATGGGATTTGATCCAAGAGGTAGAAAAACTTGGCGGCATGGCAAAAGCTATTGAAACCGGCGTGCCAAAAATGCGTATTGAAGAAGCAGCGGCGCGCGCACAGGGACGTATCGACAGTGGCACTCAAACAATCGTAGGGCTTAACAAATACCGTTTGGCAAAAGAAGACCCAATCGACATTTTGGACATCGACAACACAGCAGTGCGCTTGTCTCAGATAGAACGTTTGAAAAAATTGCGCGCAGAACGCAACGAAGCAGACGTGCAGGCATCGTTGGCAGCAATTACCAAAGCGGCAGAAACAGGAAAAGGCAACTTGTTGGCATTGGCTATAGACGCAGCGCAAAAACGTGCATCACTGGGCGAAATTTCAGATGCCTGCGAAAAAATTGCAGGAAGGTACAAAGCAGTAATCAGAACTATTGAAGGCGTGTATAAATCAGAAATTGCAGGAAAAGACGAGTTTAAAGAAGCTCAGGAGCTGGCCAAAAAATTTGCAGAAATGGAAGGCCGCCAACCACGTATAATGGTCGCAAAAATGGGACAAGACGGACACGACCGCGGGGCAAAAGTTGTTGCAACGGGTTATGCCGACCTTGGCTTCGACGTTGACATGGGACCGCTGTTCCAGACTCCTGAAGAAGCAGCAAAACAAGCCGTTGAAAACGATGTTCATGTTGTTGGGGTTTCTTCTTTGGCTGCCGGGCATAAAACACTGGTGCCAGCTATTATAGCGGAACTGAAAAAGCTTGGCAGGGAAGACATAATGGTAATCGTTGGAGGCGTTATCCCTCACCAAGACTACCAATACCTTTACGATGCAGGTGCAGTTGCAATATTCGGGCCCGGGACAAACGTTGCCGCAGCTGGCAAAATAATACTGGAAATTTTACTCGAAGAGGCTAAAAAATAGACTTTCCCCAACTCCCCGAAAAGATAGGTAGAAAGTTTAAAAACGAAAAGAAACATATGAAGCCGGTTCCGGGAGGAACCGGCTTTTTTTTATGCCTGCCTGCTAAATAAAATTTTTCTACAATGTGTGCTGCTTATCTGGGCGAAAAAATAATATTTCTCGTCCATGCACCACTTTCAGGTAAATTTAATAACTTTACGTAGTAAATTTAATACCATGGCGTCACCTGATTTAGCTAAACTCTATACCGGTTCATTCCATAAAAATTGGGATAATCTAGCATTCTCCGATTACGAAGGGAAAGACCTAAAATACTCTGAAGTTGCAACAAATATCAAATCGCTCCACCTTTTTTACCAGATAATGGGGATACAAAGAGGTGACAAGATTGCGGTTCTGGGGCGAAATTCAGCTAATTGGGCAACAGTTTTCCTTTCAGCAATTTCTGCCGGGATTGTTATTGTCCCTATCTTGCCCGATTTTAATAATAGCAATACCAATCATATTATCAATCATTCCGAAGCCAAGCTGGTTATTGGAGCAAGACAATTGTTAGAAAAGATTGATTTTGAAGAAGCGGGAAAGGTTGAAGCAATTGTTGTTTTGGAAGACTTCTCTTTTTATGCCGCCAAAGATGAAAATGTAAAATACAAACTGGAAGATTCTTTTGAATACTATAGTAAAAATGTATTGACAAAAGAAGGTTTTCAGTTTGAAGCATGGGACAAGGAAGAGATGTGTATAATTTCATATACATCAGGGACTTCAGGTTTTACAAAAGGGGTAATGATCCCTGAACGCAGCTTGGTTTCAAATATTATTTTTGCAAGGGAGCACATGCCGTTGCAACCCGACCACAAGATTGTGTCTTTTCTCCCAATGGCACATGTTTACGGGTTGCTGTTTGAGTTTTTATTTCCTGTTACCTTGGGCTGCCACATTACCTTTTTAAGCAAAATCCCCTCTCCGGCGGTAATCACAAAAGTTTTTGGGGAAGTAAAGCCCCACCTTATCCTGTCTGTCCCTTTAATAATTGAAAAGATTTACAAAAAGCGTTTGCTCCCAACCCTGCAAAAGGCTTCAATTAAGATATTGCTTGCAACACCGTTGGTGTCTAAAATAATCTTGAAGAAGATACGAGAAAAATTGGTTGACGTTTTTGGTGGCCGTTTTTTCGAGATTGTTATAGGGGGGGCACCGTTGAGCGCCGATGTGGAGAAATTTTTTAAGCGTATTGATTTCTCTCTTACCGTTGGTTACGGGATGACAGAATGTGGGCCGTTAATTAGTTATGCGGCCTGGGATGAGACCATGCCTTCTTCCGCAGGGAAACTTGTTGACAGGATGGAAGTCAGGATCGATTCAGAAGATCCTTATAGTGTTGTAGGGGAAATACAGGTTAAGGGGGAGAATATAATGTTGGGTTATTATAAAAACGAAGAAGACACCCTTGCTGCTTTTACCGGTGATGGTTGGCTAAAAACGGGAGACCTGGGGCTTATTGATAAAAACAATTTTATTTATATCATGGGGCGTTCTAAAAATATGCTCCTTGGGCCATCGGGACAAAACATTTACCCTGAGGAAATTGAAGCAAAAATATGCAACCTGCCTTATGTCTCTGAATGCGTGGTTGTTGAAAGGGAAGGAAAGCTAGTTGCCCTTGTTTATCCTGACTTTGATGCTGTTCAATCTGACGAAATACAGGAATCTAAATTGCCTGGGCTAATGGAAGAAAACCGTAAGAAACTTAATGGGGAACTTCCTAAGTATGAGCAGATAAGCATGTTTGAAATAAAAGAAGAAGAATTTGAAAAGACCCCCAAGAAGAATATCAAACGTTTCAAATATGTTAATGGTTTAAGTGAATGATTCAGCCCCGTCTGTCATTGGACGTATTAGGATGGGCTGGTCGTCTAAGCGATGAGTATAAGAGTTCAGGATTACCGGACAGATATGGTTTTTACATTCATAAATTCTTTTATCCCATGTCCTGAAAGTTCCCTTCCAAAACCACTTTTTTTAATCCCCCCAAAGGGCAGGCGGGGGTCTGATTTGACAAAATCGTTGACAAAACAGCATCCTGCCTGTAGTTGTGTATCGGCAATGGCCTCTCCTTTTGAAATATTTTTTGTGAATACTGCTGCCCCCAGGCCGAAAGCTGTATCGTTTGCCACGTTAATGGCTTCTTTATCATCTTTTACCCGTATTACGGAAGCTACAGGTCCGAATAATTCTTCATCGTAAGCAGGCATGCCGGGCAGTACATTTTCTAAGATGGTTGGCGGGTAGAATGCCCCTTTCCTTCGGGGTATCCCTCCCCCCAGTATTACCTCGGCACCTTTTCTGACCGACCTGGTTACCTGTTTGTGGAGTTCGTCTCTTTGTTCAATCCGTGCAAGCGGTCCCATTGTTGTCCCCGGATCGGTAGGGTCGCCAAAATACGCTTTGTTCATTTCGTGTGTAAAATGTTCCAGGAACTCGGGATAAACTTCATTGGTAACGATAAACCTTTTGGCTCCTATACAGCTTTGCCCGGCATTCAACAGCCTTGCTGCCGCACAAACCTTGGCTGTTTCTTCTATGTTTGCGTCTTCTAATATCAGGTATGGGTCGCTCCCGCCCAGTTCCAAAACACATTTTTTTAACTCGCCGCCGGCAATAGAGGCCACACTTTTACCTGCCGGCGTGCCCCCTGTCAGGCTTACGCCTTTTATTGCGGGGTGTTTTATTAATTCTTTTACCCTGTCGCTCCCGATCAGCAAAGTCCTGAATACATTCTCTGGAAACCCTGCATCTCGCACCAGCCCTTCAATGGCCATTGCACAGCCTGATACATTGCTGGCATGTTTTAAAACTGCTGTGTTGCCTGACATTAGGGTAGGGGACAGGAACCGGAACACCTGCCAGAAAGGGAAATTCCAGGGCATAACTCCCAAAATGGTACCCAGGGGTTGGTACGAAACATACGATTTTGATGCTTCGGTTTTTATTATTTCTTTTTCAAGTAAATTTTCGGCATTCTGGGCATAGTAGTCGCAGGCCAGTGCACATTTTTCAATCTCGGCAACCCCTTCACTTAATACTTTTCCCATTTCAAGTGCCATCAGGCGTGCCAGCTCTTCTGCCCTGCTTCTTAACAAACTGGAAAGATCCTGTATCCTGCTGGCTCTGTGCATAAAGGAAGTGTTGCGCCAGTGGTTCCAGGTTTTGTCTACTGAGTTGATGATTTTGTCAACACCCTTTCCTGAATAAGCTTCGTATACCTGTAGTGTCTCCCCTGTTAATGGATTTACGGATTTTATCATATTCGCAGAAAATTTTTCGAAGAACGAAATTACAAAAAAATAGCCCCCGGTAAAAATACGTTTTTGATAGATTTATAATATTTAGGGGAAAAACGGGAAAGTTGTGGGGCAATCAGATAATAAAAACCGACAAAAAATATCTTGAGGGTTAAATAAAAACAGGGGTATGGATATACATACCCCTTAACAAATAAGTTGACCTGCCAGGGCTCGAACCTGGACTCTTCTGATCCAGAGTCAGACGTGTTGCCAATTACACCACAGGTCAATATTGCTGCAAAAATAAGAAAAATAGGATATTTGCAATGCCATTACCCCCTTTTATTCTAATATATCTGTTAAAACCACCCCGTCTTTAAACCTAAAAACCTGTCCTTCTGGATTGAAGATTTCTACGATAACCACATATACACCAAGTGGTTGCCGTTGTCCTGTCCCGTCTTCCCCATCCCAGTTTATTTTTCCGTTTATGCCAAGTATTTCGTTTTTTGCAAGTTGCATTACATACCTCCCTTTCGAATCAAAAATTGAAACATTTCCTATGTAGCCCGGTTTGTCGAGTTCGTAACAGATTGCATATTCATCGTTGTACCCATCGGAGTTAGGAGAAAATGCTTCTGGTCCAAATGTTATGTGGGGCTTCGGAATATCCACATTCCCTGCTTGTGAATTTTTATATCCAGGTGTCCCGTAACCAGTTTCCATACTGGCTGAGGTCCAGTTTCCTGACAGGTTGGTTTCTTCATCAGCAGAGATCCGTTCAAGCGAAACGCCATCAGCATCGGCCAACCATGGGTTGTGCAAACTTTCAGAGTAAGCCAGCTCGTCAATAATTTCCATATTTTCGTTCAATAGCACCACAACGTCTTCATCGTTATTATACGATGGCATTTTTGCTATTTGCTGAAAACAGCCCGGACATTCAATAAAATAAAAAGGGAAAACTGCGGAGGTATCTTTAGTGACAGCAACATAACTTCTGGGCATTAAAAGATACTTGCCTCCTGCCAGGCTGTATATTTGTGTCAACTGGGACTCCTTGTCACGCGAAGCTAAAAACAGATCCTTTAGCGGGAACACGTTTGCCGATCTGTTGTAGATTTCTACATAATCTTTCCCTCCTGGCAAAGGGTTAAAGAGTACTTCATTTATTACCAATTCGCCGTGTTGTGCCGGGAGGGATTCTTTTTCTTCTGCTGAAACAACCACTTCGTCAAGAATGACCCTGTCGGCTGAAAAATGGTTGGAAATGTAGACCGCTATTTGAAGGGAATCCCCTGAAATATTTTTTTGCACCACATCTGCTGCCCCCCAGTTACCTATATTTGTACTGTTGGTTTCAAAAGGGGTTTCGTTACCGTTATTAATACTGAAGAATGCATTCAAATATTTTGTTTCCCCATTTGCCCCGCTGCCTGTTTCGCTGGCTTCGAGCCGGACGTCAACCTTTTCAACCCCTGAAATATATATCCATTCTGAGCGCCAGCAAACCTCGCCGTTTATGTCCCGAACTTCGAAGCGCCCTCCTGATGTGGACACTGTTTTCGCATAATCTTCAGCATCTGTAAGTTGGATGTTGGGATATCCCAGAGACCATGCTGAAATGCCTTCGAAATCGGTTTGGATGTATCCTGTCCCGTTGCCCCAGATGCCTTTCCCAGGCAATGAAAAATCCTCGCGCCAGATTTCCTGTGCATTTGCAAAGTTCAAAGTAGCGATGAAACTGATTGTTAAGAAATTGAGGATATTCTGGGCCATGTCAATTGCATTTAGATGCAAATTACTAATTTTACAGCAGTTAATTGTAAATCAGACTTAATTTAAACAAAGAGATAACGATGAAAGTTGCAATTGTGGGAGCCAGCGGAGCTGTTGGCCAGGAGTTTCTAAGAGTGTTGGAAGAGCGTGATTTCCCGCTTGATGAGTTGGTTTTGTTCGGTTCGTCTAGAAGTGCCGGAAATGAGTACATATTCAAAGGGGAAAAATTAGTAGTAAAAGAATTAAAGCACGGCGATGATTTTATGGATATTGACATTGCCCTGACTTCTGCCGGTGCCTCCATTTCAAAAGAGTTTGCAACTACCATTACCAAACACGGTGCAATAATGATCGATAACTCAAGTGCTTTCCGTTACGATGACGATGTGCCGTTGGTTGTGCCTGAGGTTAATGTTGAAGACTCCAGGAAACGCCCACGGAATATTATTGCCAATCCCAATTGTTCGACCATCCAGATGGTTGTGGCTTTGCAGCCCATCAACACCCTTTCTATGATAAAAAGGGTCAGGGTAGCTACTTACCAGGCTGCCAGTGGGGCAGGGGCGCAGGGGATCGCAGAGCTTGAACAACAAATAAGGGACGTAGCCAGCGGTAAAGAAGTAAGCGTGAATAAATTTCAACACCAACTGGCTATGAATATTATACCGCATATAGATGTTTTCCTTGAGAATGATTATACAAAGGAAGAGATGAAAATGAATTGGGAAACCAAAAAGATTATGCACACCGATGCAGAAGTTAGTGCCACTTGTGTCCGGATCCCTGTTGCAAGGGCGCATTCAGAGGCTATTTGGGTTGAGACAGAGAAACCTCTTTCGGTAGAGGAAGTGAAAGCTGCTTTTGAAGGGTTTGATGGCATAACTGTTGTGGATTGCCCGGCTGAAAACAAATATCCGATGCCATTGTTCGTTTCAGGAAAAGATGACGTTTATGTTGGAAGGATACGTAAAGACATTGCCGGTCCCAACGGCATTTCTTTTTGGTGTGTTGGTGACCAGATTAAGAAAGGGGCTGCACTAAATGCAGTGCAGATTGCCGAATGGTTGGCCGCCAATGGCGAAGTTGGATAATCCTATGTTTATAATAGGACATTAATTTATATGAAGCCCGGTTTCCGGGCTTTTTTTTATTCCCAGGTGATATCATATAAATAATCGTTGAACGGGAAACGTTGCGAGTGGATTTTTTTCACCTCATTATATAACATTTCTTTAAACTCTTCTATGTTCTCTTTTTTTGTTGCGGATATAAAAAGGGCAGGCGTGTTGTTTTTGGCCATCCATGAATTCTTCCATTCCTGTAAACTAAAATTTTCTTTTGTGCGGGGCGTTAAATCATCTTCGTCTTTTTTTACATATGAGAATGCATCGATTTTATTAAAGATATATATGGTGGGTTTGTCTGCTGCATCAATTTCCAATAGGGTTTCGTTAACCGTGCCAATTTGCTCTTCAAAACCGGGGTGTGAAATATCTACCACATGGAGCAGTATGTCGGCTTCCCGCACCTCGTCCAGTGTCGACTTGAATGACTCTACCAGCCCGTGAGGTAATTTCCGGATAAAACCAACGGTGTCTGCCAACAGGAAAGGGAGGTTTACAATGACCACTTTACGCACGGTTGTGTCAAGGGTTGCGAATAGCTTGTTCTCGGCAAAAACTTCCGACTTTGCCATCATGTTCATAATTGTTGATTTACCCACGTTGGTGTAGCCCACTAGTGCCACGCGGACAAGTTTCCCCCGGTTTTTCCGTTGTGTTGCCTTTTGTTTGTCTATCTTTATCAACTGTTCTTTTAACCGGGCTATTTTGTCGAGGATTATCCTGCGGTCGGTCTCAATCTGTGTTTCACCTGGACCGCGCATCCCAATCCCCCCACGCTGTCGTTCAAGGTGTGTCCACATTCGTGTCAGGCGGGGCAACAAGTATTGGTACTGAGCCAGTTCTACCTGGGTTTTTGCATGGGCAGTTTTGGCACGTTTGGCAAAAATGTCAAGGATCAGGTTTGTCCGATCAAGTATCTTGCATTCCAGTGCCCGTTCAATATTTCGGAGTTGTGTGGGAGAAAGTTCATCATCAAAGATGACGGTGTCTGCTTCCATTACTTTAATGTAGTTCCCTATTTCTTCAAGTTTTCCCGGGCCGACAAAAGTGGCTGCATTGGGGACATCAAGTTTTTGGATAAACTTTTTCAGTACTTCGGCACCTGCGGTATCTGCCAAGAACTCTAGCTCGTCCAGATATTCTTTGGCCTGCCTCTCGTCCTGTTTATGGTTTATCAATCCAACAATTACGGCTTTTTCTGTGATTGGTGCTGTTTCTATCATATATTACAGATAATTAATTTTCTTTTTGGGAAAAAAAGGATGAAGTTGGGACATAAAAAACTCCCAGCCCAAGATGGACCAGGAGCACAAAAATATTTTTTTATTTCTTACTGCAATACGAAGTTGATCGGCACAGTGTATGATACACGGACCGGTTTGCCACGTTGTTTCCCTGGTTTCCATTTTGGGAGAGAGTTGACAACGCGAAGAGCTTCTTTGTCTATCGATGGGTCAACACCCCTTGCAATACGGGCATCGGAAATACCACCGTCTTTGTCAACAACGAAAGTAACGTAAACCTTCCCTTGAATCCCGTTTTCCTGTGCAATTACAGGGTATTTAATAGCATTGGCAATATATTTACGCAAGGCTAACTCCCCTCCGGGAAACTCGGGCATGTCTTCCACAATAAAGAAAACCTGTGCTTCCTCTTCCTCCTCTTCTTCTTGGGTTTCGATAACCGGGGCTACGTCAATTACGGTTTCTTCGTCTGCTTCGGTATCCTCAATTTCCAGTTCGTCTTCAATTTCCACATCATCGTCAACAATGTTCAAGACTTCAACTACTTTGGGCGGCGGCGGCGGCGGCGGCGGCTTTACCTGCTGTTCACGGGTAATAGGAATAATTTCCTCTTCAACTTCCTGTGTCTGGATTTGCCCTAAAGATTCTGCCTTTTTAGGTTTTGTTGTCCATTCAAATGCAAGAAGAGTAACCCCAAGAGCAACCACCAGCCCTACCATAAAGAAAACATTTTTTTTGTTTTCCAAATCAGCCTTTGGTGACTTCTTTAAATTCATACTGCTTATTTTTATTTGTTTTTAACTCTAATAAACCCTTTTAAAACGGGGTTTAAAGATAAAAAATAATTATGAAATGCAAGTTTAAACCATAAAATTAAATTTTATCTTAATTCAAGCAAAGCAGTAAAGTGTATTTAACTTTCATTACTTTATCTCCTTGTTTGCCAGGAGTTAATATGACTTCGTAAGGCCAGTTTAATCCATCGTTCCGGTTTTCTAGGTTAGCTCTTTTGCTTTTCCTTCTTCTCATGGCTTTTAATTTAAAATTCTACAATTAAGCAAAGGGCACCGGTAGTTTGTCCCATACATTTGGGATTTAGTACGTTTTGTCCCCATGGCATTGGAGATGTCCTTAGCAAAAACTTTACCAGAAATTTTTTTCAGGCCGAAAGAAAATATTTTTATATTTGCACCGCATTGTTGGGTATTATTTAAAAGGGGCATTAGCTCAGTTGGCTAGAGCGTTTGACTGGCAGTCAAGAGGTCATCGGTTCGATTCCGATATGCTCCACTTGAAAATCAAAGAGTTACAAAATTTATTTGTAGCTCTTTTTTGTTAAACACAAACAAAAACACAAACAACTATCTGTAACAAAAGCCATCCTGACTAAATCAAAATGGCTTTTTTGTGCTTTTAAAACATACTCAAAACGTGAGTATGAAACAAAGATAGTGTTTTTACTCTATTGATGTCATTCATTTGAATATTAGGGGGTATATTGATACTCCTTTTTTTCCACAAAAAACCTCACCGCAACAGGCAAGGTAAAAACCAAGTTTTTTTGTAGGCTAAACTAAGTCGGCTTTTTCCATGTCTCGAAGATTTATTTCGTCCATGTACTTGATTGCTTCCGAAAGTTCGTTTTCCCAAATTTTTATGTTTTCGCGCCCTGCAACTATTTCCACAAACATTGGCAATATGTCCATCAAGCCCCTGCCGTTTGGCGGCTTCTTTTCTTCATATTCCCTGAACGCTTCAATGACATGCCGGGCATGGTCGGGGAAGGTAAAGGAAAAGTCTATCAGGCTGCAAAGTATATCGTGCCTGTGAAGGTACTGTGAGTACATGTCGTCCGGGGAATCGTAGTTTTTGTGTTTTTCGTAATACCCTGCATTGGTCGCCAAATAGTCTTTGTACATTTTTTTTAGGTCGATTGGTCTTTCCATAATGATTGATTTTTAGATTGTTTTTATTTTTATCTGATATGGTTACGCGATTAGGTTGATTTTTTTAAAGCACCTGAACGATTGTTTTTCCACATCGAAATAGGCCTGGACAAAAGCATTCCTAGCCCTATTGGGACTGCCTCCTGCTTTGGGCAGCCTGTCCGCAGACAAAGTGCCAAAAGCTTGCCTGACCTCGCCATTTGCTTTCTCGAAACGGAATTGGGCTACACCGGTTCTCATCCCCTGGACGACCTTGAACCAAGCCCAGGCTTTTTTTAATGCTTCGCTCATCGTGAGGGCATAAGTCTTGACAAGTTGCCATGCTTCTGTCATAATCCGCGATAAATCTGATTTTTTCATTGTAGTAGGTATTTAAAGTTAGATGAATGTTTTTATGTTGCTTGGTTGCGACAGTTGCCCCGATATGGCTGAAACAAAACTGCAAGGGAAACTTTGTAACTGTTCCCTGATTTCTCTTCTAAGGCCAGACCAGTAGCGGTAAACCCTGCCATCGTCCGAATAGTCGTAGTAAAAATCAAAGTTGTTGATACGTTCCGATAATTCGCTTACAACTTTGTCCTTATAATCTCTGTAACGTTTCCATGCCTGTTTTAATGCTTCTGAAAAACTGCATTTTGTTTCTTTTACTATTATGTAAGCCCTTTTGAAAATTACTGAACGGAAATTTAATTTTGTTGTCATAATTAACGTATCTTGTAAATTATTGTGGTTCAAATTTACAAACAAATATAATAAAATCAAAAAGAAACGTAAATTATTTACGCCATTATTTACATTAATTGTAAATTTTATACCTTTGAAGAAAAAATGTCATGTTAAGGATTAAAGAGATTATTCAAAAAAGAAACACAACGAGCAAACAACTTGCTGAAAAGTTAGACATTACAGAAACAAGTTTATCAAGAATTGTAAAGGGCGTACAATTCCCGAAACCTGAATTATTAAAACAGATCGCTGACACGTTAGACGTTGACATCCGGGAACTGTTCGTGCCGACCAAAGAGTCGGCCTCATCGGCGCATGATTTTACCTGTCCGTATTGCGGTGGCAAGATTAAAGTTTCAAAAGAATAGTTTAACTTTGTGGCAAAACAATCAGTTATGGCAACTATCACAATCAATGAGCGTACAGCGAAAGGCAAAAGCCTCATGGATTTTCTGCGCAAATTTGAAGGGGAAGATTTCATCCACATAGACCATGTGCCTAACAAAGAAACCCAAAGGGCTATAAGGGACGTAAAGGAGGGGAAAGTTACCCGTGCCGAAAATATTGCAGACCTAATGGACAAACTAAATTCATAATGTATGCCCTTTCTTTTGGCACAAAATTTAAACGTGACTTCAAAACCATTAAAAAACGTGGTTATCCTATCGGGCTGCTAGTTGAAGTATTCTCTATGCTTGAAAAAGAAGGCCGCCTCCCAGGCAATTATTCCCCCCACAAGCTAAAGGGGGACTACATTGATTGCTGGGAATGCCATATCAAGCCTGACTGGTTGCTGATTTGGGAAATTGAAGAAGGCACCAAAGAGATAAAACTTGTCCGTACAGGCACACACTCCGATTTGTTTTGACCGTTTTTCTAAAGCGACTTTCGCCTGGCCTTAAATAAGCCCCGTATTTCAATTGTTTTTCCTTGTGCGATACTTTTTCGTTTTTTGCGGAGAAAGTGCCGTGTTTTTGAGGTTTTGCACTCCTGGTGGCACCCTAGGGTCGCTTATGGTTAAAGCTTTTTCGATACCCACTGCCTTGGCCTGATTTTTGGCAAATGCTTTGATTTGGTTTACCCTTCCTGGTTCCCCCAGAATTTTACCTCCCTGGTTTAATGTTAAACTTGCCCGTGGGCTTAATGCTTTTGCCCCCGTTACATTATTGGTTCTATGCCGTTTTTTCATTTTTTCGTTGCTTTAGCAGTTCTATGTCCTTCTTTGAGAATTGTCTCTCTATGCCCATCCTTTGGGCTGTAGTGTTCAGCCTCCGGGCTACTTCTGCCGGGTCTTTGATCCACAATTCGACCGGGATTTCCTCCTCCGGCGGCAGGTTGTGTGCAAAATCCAATATTGCGTTAATTTTCATCTGGTTTTCCATTTTCTTTTAGTGCTTTTATCCGTTCAAATATTTCGTCAACCGCCCTGTCCGGGGCGTTGTCCAGGAGTTTCTCCAAAGCTTGGTACTCGGCGTTTATTTGTTCCTCTATGGAAATGCTTTGAAGTTTAGGGATAGTAAATTCCAATAACTTAGCAAGCGCATTTAAACGCTGTGGAGGCTCTAGCTTTTTTAACAGGCTGGCTCAGTTTGGCCGGGGTCATTTCTTTTGTCAAAACCGCCCCCAGTGCCTCCCTGAGTTCGCCCGTGACCTTGTTTGGCGTTCCCTTGGGTCTTCCGTTCCTGTTATTTGTTTTTCCTTTCTGTAGCCCCATTTTTTGTATTTTTTTGTTTTTTTCAAAAAGCAGGGGTTATTCCCCTGCCATTTTTGGTATGTCGGGCATGGTAACGTGCTATCAAGATGAAACGTTCTTGAGTTCGCCCAGTTGACAGGAAGAACTAGCAATTGGCAAGGGTGTTGGGGGCGACCCCAAATCTGAAGGAAGCCATCAGCAAAGTCATAGTCCTAACGAACAGAAACCTGATATAAGGCTCAATAGTGAAGGGCAACCGAGCCATGGATTGGGAAAGCCCCAAAGCCAACCGTAAACACTTAGGGTAAATCAGGTAGGACGTGACGAAAGTATGTTATCTTATCCCGAGAGGTCTCAGAACCTGTTGCATTAAACAACAAACTGAGCGGAGACAATCAGCGTAAGGTTTTGAGAAGTCAGCAGAAGACATAGTATCCTTTTTTTTAAGGGGAGAAGGTCTGAATCAGTTAATTAAAGAAGCAGTCGGACAAGACTTTTATCTATGGGGCACCAGCAACAAATAGTTTACCAGCGTGATATGTTCATAGAGCATAAACAGGAGGCTATTGGTCAATTTGGAAATCGTAATGACGTAATCGGAGCGAAAACAACATTGGCGGGGCAATTAGGTAAAGAGACGAACCAGGGACGAGTCTTTACAGAAGGATTAATCGGCATTGTATGCTCGTCTGAAAATATCAGTAGGGCTTACAAACAAGTGAAAAGGAACAAGGGCGTAGCGGGCGTAGATAATATTCCCGTGGGTAAATTTGCAGACTGGTTTGCGAAAGAAGGCGACGAGTTGGTAGACCAGATACTACGGGGCGAATACCTTCCCTCGGCGGTAAAAGCAGTAGGAATATCCAAGCCCAATGGAGGAGTGCGCCAGTTAGGTATCCCAACCGTAAAGGATAGGATTATACAACAGGCAATATCTCAGGTATTAACCCCCATTTACGAACAAGTATTTTCAAATCACAGCTATGGCTTTCGTCCCAAGCGTAATGCTAAGCAGGCAATTGAGCAAGCAAGCACGTACGTAAAGGAAGGAAGGAACGTAGTTGTTGATATGGATATGAAGAGCTTCTTTGACGAAGTCAACCATGATAGGTTGATGCATCGTCTATCACAGCTTATTCGCTGTAAGCCACTTCTAAAGCTAATACGCAAATATTTGCAGAGTGGGGTTATGATAGGTGGGCTTGTCCACCAACGCCTGAAAGGCACACCCCAAGGAAGCCCACTTTCGCCACTCTTATCTAATGTTGTTTTAGATGAATTAGATAAGGAACTCGAAAAGCGAGGGCATTACTTTGTTCGGTACGCAGACGATTTCAGCATATTTGTTCGCAGCCAAAGAGCAGGCGAGAGGGTGAAGGAGTCGGTCTGTTCGTATCTCACCAACAAACTTAAATTAAAAGTAAATGAACAGAAAAGTCAGGTTTGCAAAAGTAGCGAGACCAAGTTTTTAGGCTATACCATACTTGACGCAGGAGTTATAACTATTGCAAATCAAAGCGTGGAAAGGTTAAAGAAGAAAGTAAGGGAACTGACCAAGAGAAACAGGGGAGTAAGCTTTGGACAAGTAGTTTCGGAGTTGGCACCGGTCCTTAGAGGTTGGCTAAATTATTTTCACATCGCCAAATGTAAGAATCTCTTGCGCAACCTCGATGCGTGGATACGCAGGAAATTACGTTGTTACCGCCTGAAACAGTGCAAACGGGCCATTACGCTTAAACGCTTCTTAAGGAGTTTAGGAGTACCAAATTGGCAAAGTTGGATTTTAGCCCTTTCGGGCAAAGGTTGGTGGCGTAAATCAGGATGTCCACAAGTTCATCAAGCAATGAACCTAAAATGGTTCGAAGATTTAGGGGTGTTTAACATGTCGGTTAAATACAGTCTGTTACAAAATTAATTTGAAACCGCCGTATACGAGAGTACGTACGGTGGTGTGAGAGGGCGGGGGAGTAATCCCCCTACCTACTCGATTAATCATTTTGTCAGTCCCTGCCTTAATTTGTCCTGAAATCCGTTGGCTAAGTTCCCTTGCCCCTTTTTTTTCTGCCTCTGTCAATATTTTTTTCTTGGCAGTAGAAGAAAAAACAGGGTATTTGTCAGGAATGCCCCCATCGGCTATCTGCTTTAGCTGCCCGGCAATCTTTTCCCTGTCCGTCCTTTCCGGTTCTTTTTCCTGCTCTGCCTGCCTTGGCCTTATAATCCCTGAAACGTCTTTTAAAACATTGTTTACCTGGCCTATTGCCTCGGTTAACGGCTTTTCCCATGCTTCCATGTCAATTTGTTTTTGATTGGTTGATCCTTTGGTTCAAATATCCATAATCCAGGGGCTGGGGCAGGAACTTGCCACCGGAAGGGGCAAACATTTCTTCCCATCCAGAAATAACATTGCCGTCAAACAAGGCGTTCATTGCCTCTATTGCTGCCAGGTATTTGTCATACCTTGCTATTTCGGCATCGGTGGTGATATACTGGGTACAATCTTCTGTTATTGCCGCCCTTGCCCCGTCTGGCACAATGGCTTTGTTTCCTGCCACTGAGATGTATTTTGGGGCATCTGGCGTTATTTCCTTTAACACCTCAGTCAAAACGCTTTTAAACTTGGAATACTCGGCGAGTGCGGCATCTTCCAGCATCTTTTTTGATGCAGGGAGGCTTACCCTTGCACAGTCCCTGTTGATTTCGCCTATGTAGCTATCGTGGATTGTTCTTGCTCCATTGGAAAGGCAGTCTTTCAAGTTCTCGCTTGTCAGGTCAAACCCGATCCCGGACAATGCCGGGACAAGTTTTTCGTTAATCGATTTGACCGCACTATTTGCGCCCGACAACAACCTGTACTCTTTAGGTCTGTAAACCTTGATTTTGATTTTCTTTTTTTCCATGGCTAAAATGGGCAATAAAGGTTCTGTAGCGTTTCTACTTGGTTTAACAAGATGTTTACCTGTTGGCAAAGCTCTGCAATGCGTACACAGTCGAATTTTTTTTCACTGTTTGCCAGTTGTTTGATTTCGAGTTGCCTGATTTCAACTTGGTTCGTTTTTTCTTCAATCGCATTTTCGATTTTTTCGTTCATTTTTACTTTTGTCATGATTTATTAATTTTTAAATATTTATAATTAAAAAGGTGTTTTTTGGTTTTCGCCAGTTGTGGAAAACTCTTTGAACCGGGTCATCTGGTCGTTGGCATGGATATCAAATTCCCCGAGCCTCCCCCGGCGGTGCTTTGCAATGGTAAGCCTTATGATTGAGTTGTCTGTGTCGCCTGGGCGGTGCAGGAACATAACTAAGTCCGCGTCTTGTTCGATTGCGCCCGATTCTCGCAAATTTGATAGTTTTGGCGTTTCTCCGTCTGCTGCCCTGTTAAGTTGGGAAAGTGCCATGATAGGAATGTTTTCAGCCAGTGCGGTCGTTTTCAATGTCCTGCTCATTTCGCTCACTTCAAGTTCTCTAATAACTTTGCTTGATGCCGATTTCATAAGCTGTAAATAATCAACAATGACAATATCACAACATCCGTTTTTGCGATTCCTCCGAATGGCGGATTGCACCTGATCAACATTCATCCCGGCAGTATCCCTAAAAATGATAGGCAGGTTTTCAATTGCTGATAGTGAGCCGTGGATGTTTTTCCAGTCATCATTATTCAAATAACCGTCTCGAATGTTAGACCGATTAACGCCACTTTCGCCGGACAATATGATTCGGTTTAAATCTTCTTTGTTCATCTCGAAAGAAAAGACATTGACCCAGTATCCGGCTTTGGCTGCTTCGAGTGCAAAATGGAGCGCAAAAGATGTTTTCCCGATTCCCGGACGTGCTGCAAGTACTATTAAATTTCCGTTGCGCCAACCGCCTGTATTAAAATTCAGCGACTTAAACCCAGTTGTTATGCCGGGTGTTTTTTTCTCTTTAGCATTAATACAGTCCTGCTCTATTTCACGCAAAGTATTTTTGAGTACATCTTTAATAATCGTTCCTGTGTCCGACACGGTAAACACGCTCTCTAAATTTTCAACTGACTGCTTCCAGTCGCTTGCAACTTCGTCAACATCTGCACCGTTGTAGCACTTCTGAATTAACTTTGTAGCCCTGTTAATCGTTTCCCTTAAATAATACTTTTCTGCGATAATTCGGGCGTGTGCTTCAATGTGTGCAGCCGAAGCAATACCGCTTGTAAGTTGTGTAATGTACAGGGGGGTAATCTTCTCAAATAAATTTCTGTTTTTTAATTCCGTTGTTACAGTTACTAAATCGGTTGGAGTTCCAACTTTTTTCATTTCTTCGATAATGCCAAACAGCAAGGCGTTTTTATCATCGTAAAATGATTGTTTTGTTAAAATACCACTTATGTTATCAAAAGTATCTCTTTCGAGCAATAAAGCCCCTAAAACGGCTTTCTCAGCATCAATGGCCTGTGGCGGTACTTGTCCGCATAAATCTAACTCTCTCATCTTCGCATTGTGTTAACTGGTACATATTCTTGTTTCTTGTTGTTCACCTGCCCAAATTCTTGCTCCCAGCATTTTTGGTTAATCCATGTGCTTAAATTTTTCCATGCAGGGACAAACTCTTTCTTTTGGCGCAATTTTTCTTTGTGTGCTGTTTCGGCGTTTAGGGATGGGAGTAATAAATTGGCAATTTCGGGTTTGTTTTTTTTAAGGAAGTTGTTTAATTCAGTTTCTAACCCTCTTTTTGTACCCGGATATTGTTTCCTGAACTCATCAAAAATGACAGATATATTATTCTTATTATTCTTATCATTCTTGTTAGGTGTTACCTCTTTGTTACCCCTTTGTTGCCAACTTTGTTGGTCTGGTTCTTTTATGGGCTGATAACTGTCCCAATTACAGATAGTTATCAGCCGCCCTGTCTTTGTTGCTTTGTCTGTTAGAAATTCAAGTTTTTTGAAACGGTTTATCGCACTCCTTACATTTTGTACAGAAATGCCTTTCCCTGTTTCTTTTCTGATTGATTCCAAGCTTGTTACGAACTGGCCGGGCAAGACCTTAAATTTATCCCCCATCCATTCCCACTCCGCCTCATCGTGGTTGGTCAAAAGCAATAGGGTTATCAATATCGCCTTTTGCTCCGGTGTGGATTTGAACCAAATCGGTTTTGATTTTAAAATCCTATGTAGTCTAATCCAGCCGTCCATCTCTAATTGTTTATGAAGTTTTCACAGTCGGCATGAGAACCGACAAATACCCGTTGCCATTTGCTCCCCCGGTGGTTTTTGTGGCACACGTCAATAGGGCTGATTTGTTTTATGCCGTCCAGTGTCGAATAAAGCACCTGGTGTGTTGCATTTGTCCGGGCTATGCGTTTCAGGTAGTCCCCGGACGGCCTTTCGTGCAATGTTGCGCTAGTCATTTATTAGCCCTCCTTTCTTCAAAAAGTGATAATTGGATGCCATCTTTCTTTGGCCAAAATTTACGGTTGCAACGCTGCGCATTACTTTGACTTGTAACAAGAATTACTGATTATTGATTCATTGACTAAAAAGCCCCTTTCAGATTTTAACCAGTTTTCAATTTCCACACGGTCAAAATAAAGGTGTCCGGTTTGCTTGTAGTGGGGTATTTCTCCCTTCATTGTTAATTTATAAATTGTGCTTTTTGCCAACCCGGTCAACAAACATACCTCATCTATATTGAGGGTGCTTTTTTGGGTGGTTACGATAAGGTTTTCTAACCTTTCAAATCTTTTTTCTAAATTTACCATTCTGATAATTTTAAAAGTTTAACAAAATGGCTTGCAAGCCTTTAATGTGTAATTACACGACTAAGATATGGCAGGTAGGAAACAATAATGCCTACCAATAGGCTACTGGTAGGTAACTAATAGGTTTTAGGGTAGAGTTGTATGTTCTAATTAAAAAGCAAATCAATATCGGTATATCCGGGGGGTGTAAACTTTGTGTTATATTTCATGAAACTTGCTTTAGCTGACTGTATTTTATTTTCTTTGAAAAGTTGTTCAAATGGTTTCCAACTAATTGTTTGTTTGCCGTCTTTGTCTAATCTTCCTTTTCTCAACTCTAAATACAGGCTCACTTTTTCAACAAAATAGGCTAATAGCTGTTTGTCTTTGTCCCATTTATAAAAACCGTGTTGCACCTCACAAAATCCAGCCTCAATAGCTTTATTTAGTATCTCTTTTGCTTTTGGATTGGTTAATTCTTTAGGTGGTTTGATGTCTGTTTTTGGTTGTTCCGGTTCTAATTGTTCAGGGGTATTAAATATTGTTTTTTGCACACATTGCCCTAATTCTGTATCATATAAAAAATCACAAAAGGGTTTTAATATCAACTTATCATTATCACCATAAGGGGTATAAGTAAACTTAATAAGTTTTTCTGTTAGCAATTTTTCAATCCATTTCCACAACTCTAATACATCATTATAACCATCGTTGCTTTGTCCTATTTTTTCACTTACCCCGGAACACCAATAACAAAGCCCCTCAAATAACAAAATTTGAGAAAACAAACCCCAAATTGGAATACTATCATAGTCTTTAATTATTCCGGCAATATAGTTTCTTACTTTGTTTGGTTCAGTTGAATATTCTTTTATAAAATCGGAAATAATTTTTAAGATGGTCAAAATACGCTTAAAGTCAAATCCATGTTTTTTGAAAAGAGAATCAATAACATTGAATTTCTCCAAATCCCTAACAAACGGTTGCATTGTACATTTTATCCCATAAACCTCAACGTCCATTAAACCGTCAATACTTTCATCAAAGCTTTTAATCTCTGTAATGTTAGCAAACAAGCCTTTACCTTTTTTTCCATCGGTTTCAATAATGTTATTTAATATGTCATGTAGTTGTGGCGATGTAATAAAGCTAAAATTAAAAAATCGCCAACCGTTTGGTATTGGTTCTTTTTTTATCTTTTCTGAATGTTCCTTTGCTATCATTTCAATTCCTTTTAATTGTATTTCTTTACCCTCGATAAATATTTGATTATATTGCGTAAAAGCTTCACAAAATTCAGTATCGTTGCTAAATCCAGCTATTTCAATGGCTTTATTAATATTGTTCTTATTATTGGTGCATGGATAATTTTTTAAAAGAGAAGTATCGAGTTTAAATAAAGCATCAAACACTTTTTCAAATTCAGGTCTAAACAAAGCCTCTTGTTCGTTACAAAGTTTATTGAATTTTTCTTGCAGTTCTTTAAACTCTTTACCGGGAACATTATTCTTACTGCTCATTGTTCTATCATTATTTGGTTTTGGGTATTATGTTTGCTGTAAATTCTGCTCGTTGTTCATCACTAAACCCAGCAAAGTAGTTTTGTGTAGTACGTGGGTCAGAATGTCCTAAACTTTCTTTTGCCATCTCTATTGAACCGCCTGTTTTGATAAGGTTAGTTGCAAAGGAATGTCGAGCAAAGTAGGTTGTCAGATTCTCGTTAATCTCTAACTTTTCAGCAATCCTATTCATATACTTATTAGTATTTTTAATAGTCTGTTTTAAGCGGTTTAATCTTTCACGCTCGGTTAAACCATTTTCATATATTGGGAAAATGTAATTTGTTGGAACTGGTTCATTTCCTAACTCCTGAATAATTTGTTTAACCTGTGGGTGTAAATAACATTTAATTGCTGTTTTGTCTTTGGTGGTGTCTTTTGTTTTTTGTCTGATAAACTCAATATTTTGCCCCTTGATGTTTTCATATTTCAGGGTAGCAATATCGGCAAAGTTTATTCCATTGCACATATAAGAGAAAAGCCACAATTTTAATGCTTTGTTTTCCGCTTGGTTGTTGGTAGTGTATTCAAATAACTTTTCAATATGAGGCATATTCAAAGCCCTTTTAGTTCCGTTGGCAGTTGGTATTTGATACAAATCTTTTTTTGTCCCAAACGGATATTTAACTGCCACACCGTTTGAAATTGCAGCGTTCAAAATGGCTTTTAAGTTTCTTAAATAAAACAATCATGTTAAGACAGAAAGAGGTATTGAAAGAAAAAGGAAAGACAGGTGAGGAGTTGGCTGGATTAGTAGGGGTAACACCTATGTTCAATAACAAACATTGTACAAGTACGTACATTCCCGAGACCTGAAACATTAAAACAAATATCTGACGGGTTAGGCGTTGACATCAGGGAACTTTTCGAGCCTACCAAAAAAATTACCTCATCGGCGCATGGCTTCACCTGCCCTTACTGCGGCGGAAAGATTAAGGTTTCAAAAGAAGAATAAAAAAACGACCCTGCAAGGATCGGTCTCGTGTACAAATTTTTAGATATAATCAGAGCCTCACGGCTGCCAGCCCGTTACCTAGATAAATTCTATTTGGCTTATTTCCCTGCCAATTTTTTTTATAAAGCCTTCGTCCCTTTCCCTGTTGACTGGCTCCGGTGGCTTGCCTGTCGGGATTGAAAAATCATTTTATCTTTGTTGTATCCTTTAGGTAAATTATCTCATTGGGGACAATTCATTTAAATAACGAAGAAGGCCTCTTGTCCCGCCTTAAGAAAGGCGACAAAGTGGCGTTTGAACTTATCTTTTATAAGTACAAGGGGAAATTGTTTGACTTTATTTGTAAAAGCTTGCCAGATGGCGGGGACGCAGAAAATATCATCCAGGATGTTTTTGCAAACCTCTGGGTATACAGGAAAAAGCTCGAACCGGGCAAATCTTTAAACGCGCTGCTCTACACAATGGCACGTAACGAATTGTTCATGCACCTGCGCAAGCAAATAACAAGGCGGAAATATGTTGAGGAATTTGGCTCGTCCTTAAACGAAAATGACGATTCGACACAAAAACAGATCGAGTATAACGAATTAAAGTTGTTGCTCGACAAGTTAATCGAATCAATGCCGGACAAGCGAAAAGAAGTATTTAAACTAAGCCGCTACGAAGGGTTGAGTTATAAAGAAATCGCAAAAAGATTACGGATAAGCGAAAATACCGTGGACACACAAATACGCAAAGCACTTTCTTATTTAAAGGAAAACCTCAAAAAAACAATGTTTGTTTTCTTTTCCTTATTTTTTGCAGAAAGGCGGTGATGTTGGTTTTTTATTGATCAATGGCTATTGATTATTTGCTTAGTGAACCTTCAATAATAAAGAACAGGTTTCTCCCTTTAGTTGCCTGAATGACAAGTATATAGTTTTCAGTAATTTATTTTTTTGAGAATAATTCCAAAAAAAAATGCCACCCAATCACGGAAAGGGCCTTTGAAAGCATATTATATAATGAAAACATGTATCAAATGAATGCACCTAATGATATAATTGAGATAATTAACCGTTTATATAGCAACCGTTACCTGGGCAGCGGAGAGATCCTCAGCTTGGAGAAATGGCTGGAGGAGACCAAAAACGACAAAGGGACGGAACAATGGCTAATGGCAAATTGGCAACAAGCAGAAAATGTGAATTTCGATATTTCCATTGAAGGCATTTTAGGCCGGATAAAACAGTATGAAAAGCAATCGAAATCGTACCGGATCAAGGCCTTGGCTAGCCGGGTTCAAAAAGTTGCTGCCGTACTGGCCGTACCATTGTTGGTTTTAAGCGTGTGGCTTTTGTTCAACCCAAAATACAAATCCCCGGAAATGGTTTTGGCTACGGCAAATGATGAACATACACATGTTTTCTTGCCAGATGGGTCGGAAGTTTGGCTTAATGTGGCTTCAAAGCTAGAATACACAACAAACTTTAATGCAACAAACCGAAACCTGAAACTAAACGGGGAAGCATTCTTTAAGGTTGCCAAAAAGCAAAAACACCCATTTGTGGTAGAAACCCCCGATTTTAATGTGAAAGCTGTAGGTACCGAGTTTAACATTGCAAGCTATAATGAAGAGCCCTGTTCTTCAACATTCCTTAAAGAAGGTGTAGTAGAGTTGACTTACTCACCCAACAATGGCAAAGAACAAACAATAAGGATGGAGCCAGGGGAAAAGGCATCGTTTGACAGAAAGGGAAACAATATAGTTATTACTAACACATTATCACAGGATGAAACATGTTGGATTGAAGGGGAGCTTATATTTGAAGACGAGCCAATGGATATGGTGTTCAAAAAAGTAGAACGGTGGTATGATGTCAAAATCGAATATAACATTAACGATTTCAAGGGGGAAAGCTTGAGTGTAAAACTTCAAAAAAACGAGCCGGTTGAAATATTGTTTGAAATAATAGACGGGGCAATGGGCATTAACGTAAAACAAAACGGGAGCAAATATGTGATTAGCAGAAAATAAAAAAAGGCAAGCAGCAAAAGTTGGCACGATTCTGCTTACCCTTTTAATAGTGATTTTTTTAATATTTAAAATCGATCAAATTTATGAAAAAAAATTTTGAAAAACCAACCAGGTGGAAATGCGCCCGGTTGCAAAAACTATTGAAAATTATGAGACTGACTTTCTTCTTGGTTTTAGTTTCTACCATGTTTGTTTCGGCAGGGGCTTACTCGCAAAATACGAAGTTGAGCCTTCGTTACAAAGACATACCTGTTGGCGATCTCCTTGAATTGATAGAAGAACAGACCGAATTCAGGTTTGCTTTTTCAAAATCGTCACTAAACCAGGACGAAAAGGTGTCAATTAACGTAAAAGATGAAAAGCTCGACAAGGTCCTGTCTATAATACTGGATCCCAACCAGCTTTCATATAAAATTATCGACAGGTATGTCGTCATCTCAGACAAGGGCGTGCCGGGCGAAAACAAAGCCCCACAGGCAAAGCTTACAGTTTCCGGCAAGGTTGCCGAACCCTCGGGCTTGCCACTTCCTGGGGTGACGGTTGTTGTTAAGGGGATCGCCCAAGGTACTGTTACCAATGCCGATGGGAATTATACCCTTGCAAATGTTCCTGATGGTGCCACATTGCAATTCTCGTTTGTTGGCATGAAAATGCAGGAAATAGTTGTTGACGGGAAAATTTTGATTAATGTTATAATGGAAGAAGATGCCATTGGGATTGATGAGGTAGTGGCTATTGGGTATGGTGTGCAAAAAAAAGTTAGCACAACAAGTCCTGTCTCACAGTTAAAGGGAGAAGAATTAACAAAAAGGCCGGTAGATAATGCCCAACAATTGTTACAAGGATTAGCCTCTGGCGTGACCATACTAGACCAAGGAGGATATCCTGGAAGGGCAACAGCAACAATCCGGGTAAGGGGACTCACCTCACTTGATGAAAATGACCCTTTAATAATAGTTGATGGCGTTGAACAGAGGTTAGAAGATATTAACCCCAACGATATTGAATCAATTTCGATATTAAAAGATGCTGCATCAACTGCAATTTATGGTTCAAGGGCAGCTAATGGGGTAGTATTAGTTACTACGAAGAGAGGTAATAAAGAAGGAGGGATTAACATTACTTACTCTGGTTATGTTGGTTTAAGAAAAAGTAATAATAATCCTGAACATATGGAAGTAGGAGATTATTTGCGGCTACAGAATATTGCATATACCAATGCAGGAAGAGACCCACTTTATACCGATGAAGAAATTAATACATGGATTTCAACTGATGACAGGGTAAATTATCCACTGCCAAATACTTGGTTTAAAAACAAATACTTAGTTAAAACAGGTATCCAAAATGACCAAAATATTTCATTGACAGGAGGAAATGAAAAAGTCCAGGGAAGGGCAAGTGCTCGTTGGCAAAGCAATGAAGGTATTATTTCATCTGTTTCGAACGAAATAAGAGATATTAAAACAAATCTTGATTTCACGCCAAATAAAAAATTGAAATTAAGTACAGATTTAAATTATAGGCAAAATGATTCAAAAGCACCTGTATATAATATTTTTCAGTATATGCTCCACGCATGTCAATGGATTGTCCCTAAATATCCCGATGGGACTTATGGATTAAGCAAACAGAACTGTAGTCCATTGGTATTTAATGATTTATCTGGAAGGGATAAGTTGAACAAGGATATGCTAATTGGAAATTTCAAATTAGAATATAGCATAATCCCAGGGTTAAAACTTACCGGGCAATATTCAATACGTGCAAATTACAACAGACAAAAAATATTTTATAATGCATATACCATATATGATTATGAGGACAACACAAAAGTGTTAAAATCGGTTGACAAGAACAGTTTATATGAAATTAGAAATAATGTTAAAGAAAGTACATTGACATCGCTTGCTAATTATAATTATACTAAAGAAAAATATGATTTTAAGCTGTTGGTCGGATATTCTGAAATAAGTAATAAGCAAAATTACCTGAAAGGATATAGGGAAGATTTTTATAGTAATGAACTCCAATCTATCTCAATGGGGTCTGATGACAATAAGGATATTACCGGATATGATTACGAGTGGGGGCTAAAAAGTTTTTTGGGAAGAGCAAACTATATCTTTGACAATAGGTATATTTTTGAATTTAATGCCCGTTGGGATGGTTCGTCACGTTTTACGAAATCCAATAGATATGCATTTTTCCCTTCTGTATCAGGAGCGTGGAGAGTCACCCAGGAAAAATTCTGGAACCATGATAATGATTTTGTTAATGAGTTGAAAATACGGGCATCCTGGGGGAGATCTGGCAATCAGGCAATCCCATTGTATGAATTTTACCCAGCCCTTACAAGTGTATCATATACTTTTAACGACGAACTTGCTCAAGGATATATAGAAAGCGACATGGCGAATACCGAACTTACTTGGGAAGTAACAACACAAACAGATATTGGCTTTGATTCACAGTTTCTTAATCAAAAACTAACACTTAGCTTCGATTGGTACAAAAAAATTACCGATGGTATTTTGTTAGATATCCCAATACCTGGAGTGGTAGGATTAGATGCACCCCAACAAAATGCCGGGGTTGTTGAGAACAAAGGCATTGAATTTCAGTTAGGGCTTAGAAACAAACATACAAAATTAAGGTATGAAATTTTCGGGAATCTCGGTTATAATTCGAATAAAATAAAAAATTTAGCAGGAACCGGGCCATATATTTCAGGTTCAACAACAACAGCTATGTATATAAGGGAAGAAGGCCATTCGATAGATACACACTGGGGATACAAAATGGAGGGTTTGTTTCAGACAGAAGAGGAAATTGAAAACTATCCCACTTTATATTCGGACACGAAACCGGGAGATACAAAGTATATAAACGTGGTCGATGATGGAGAAATAAATTCTGAAGACATGACACACCTCGGAAATTCATTCCCAAGTTATAATTATGGGCTTACGGCAAACATGGTTTATAAAGGTTTCGAATTTTATATGAATTGGCAAGGTGCAGCTGATTTCTCGGAAAGGATACATGGAGCCTTGGCAGAAATGGGGAATCAGGAAGGATTTTGTCCTGATATTTATGCCAATGATTATTGGACGGAAGACAACAAAAATGCCAGGTTTCCAAGACCTGTCAAGTATGATTTAAGGAATATGCAACCTTCAAATTTATTAATATTTGATGCTTCATATTTAAGATTAAAAATGTTGCAGGTCGGTTATAACCTTCCCGAAAAATTAATCAAGAAAACTTGTATAAAAAAGGCGAAGTTTACCCTAACGGGAACGGATTTAATGACTTTCTCAAAATTAAATGAGTGGCATTTAGACCCTGAGGCACATAGCTCTAGGGGAAATTATTATCCACAAACGTCTGTTTATTCGCTTGGATTTATTTTTCAATTTTAAATAATATAAAAATGAAAAAAATAGTAATATATCTACTGACAGTTTTGGTTTTCTGTTTTTGTGAAAATAATATATTGGAAACAATACCTACAGACCGTATTTCAGAAAGTACATTCTGGCAAACAGAAGAAGATGCAATTTATGCTGCAAATGCGGTCTATCGGTATCTTGACGGATTAATGGTGAATTATGACGGCCTGACTGATATCCTTCATGCTAATGTCCAATTTAGCGATGAAGCCAGTATGGAAAGAGGGGAATACAGCTCTCTGTTAGACATAATCGAAGAAGAATGGGATGTCCATTATGCCGGGATTCAGGCCGCAAATAATTTCCTTGAGAATGTTGATAATGTTGAAACATCAGATACTGACCAAATTGAAACCTTAAAATCTGAGGTTAGGGCAATAAGGGCTTATCTTTATATGAAATTAGTTATGTTATATGGGAATGTCCCCTTAGTAACCAAAACACTTACAATTACCGAAGGGCAAAACGTAACAAGGGATACAACTTCAAAAATTTGGAGTTTTATCGAAGAGGAGCTTGACGAGTGCATTAATACACTTCCATTAGTTCAGGATGATATTGGCAGGATTACAAAAGGGGCGGCATTGGCACTAAAGATGAGGGCATCTTTATATCAAGGAGATTATTCACAGGCAGCAGAGATTGCTGGCGATATTATAGATTTAAATTTATACAGTTTATTTCCTAACTATGAAGGATTATTTGATTATCTAGCCGAAAATTGTTCCGAGGTTATTTTAGATAAACAATATCTAAAAAGTATTTATAGTAACAGTGCTTTCATCCTTGGTCCATATAGTCATCATAACACGGGATCAAAATATGTGCCTACAAAAAAAATAGTTGATTCATATTCAATGGCTAATGGAAAAAGCATTTCCGAAACAACAAGTGGATATGATATAGACAATCCATATGAGAATCGGGATCCCAGGTTGAAATATTCAATTTTTGTGAAAGGTTCAAATTTATATAATGGTCAAATATACGATCCAACACCAGGAAGTGGAACAAATGATGAAATTGGAAGTACATATTTGGCTACCTCCACAGGCTATAACATTAAAAAATATGTAAACGAAGATGATTATGATGACTACACCAATTGTGGCATAAATATTATTTTACTAAGGTATGCAGAAGTCCTGTTGACCTATGCTGAAGCCAAAATAGAACTTAATGATATAGATCAGGGTGTTTATGATGCAATAAATGCTGTCCGGACTAGATCTGATGTTAATTTACCAGTTATCGAATCTGGGAAAACACAATCTGAGTTAAGGGAAATTGTAAGAAATGAGAGAAAAATTGAATTTGCGTTTGAAGGACATCGCTTATTTGATTTGCGACGTTGGAGGACTGCCGAGGATGAACTTCCGGGATATGTTGAAGGAATGACTTATAAAGACTCTGAAGGGGAATATGTCACAATTAAAATCGAAGGATTTTTAAAGGTATTTGATCCCGGCAAACACTATTTGTGGCCAATCCCAAGTAAAGAAATAGATCTTAACCCTAACCTGGAGCAAAACCCAGGATGGTGATTGTAATGAAATAAACTATTGTAGCATATAACCTGACAGTTACAGTAGAATCTGTAACTGTCAGTATTTTGTTATGTTGTTGAAAAATAAAAAGTCATTGTCATATTAATAAATGTGTTATAAATGAAACAATTAAGTTGGTTCAACCTACTGTTTTTATTGATATTAGTTTCTTGTTCCTCCTTTTATAATAATGAAAAAGAAAAGCTACCTAATATCATATTAATTTATTTGGACGATATGGGTTATGGAGACTTAACCATCACTGGCACTACAGGTTATTCCACACCAAACCTCGACAAAATAGCCAATAATGGAATGTTCTTCTCTCATTATTATTCACCTCAGGCAGTCTGTAGTGCGTCTCGTGCTGGATTGCTTACGGGATGTTACCCAAACAGGGTAGGGATTAGTGGGGCGTTGAGCCACAAATCAATCACCGGTATTTCATATGAAGAAGAGACCATTGCTGAGATTCTAAAAAAGAAAGGATATGCGACAGCAATTTTTGGCAAATGGCATTTGGGATACCAAAAACAATTTCTTCCTACAAATCATGGTTTCGATGAATTTTATGGAATTCCCTACTCTCACGATATGTGGCCGCTTCATCCCACCGGGACTTATCCCAGTCTACCTCTTTACGAAAATGATACTATCGTAAACCCTGATTTGAAACCTGAAGATTTAGCTAATTTCACTGCTAATTTTGTGCTGAAAACAGTTAATTTTATTAGACGAAACCAAAAACGCCATTTTTTTGTGTACTGGCCTAATCCTTTACCACATGTACCACTTTATGTCTCCGAAAAATTTAAAGGGAAATCAGAACAAGGTCTATACGGAGATGTTATGATGGAAATAGACTGGGGCATTGGACAAATCATAAAAACATTGGAAGAAACCGGTCTTGATGAAAATACACTTGTTATTTTTACTTCTGACAATGGACCTTGGCTGAATTATGGCAATCATGCAGGAACAACAGGCGGCTTGCGCGAAGGAAAAGGTACGACATACGAGGGAGGTCAGCGTGTGCCCTGTTTAATGATGTGGAAAGGGGTGATTCCTGAAGGAGCGGTTTGTAACAATCTTGTTTCGGGTATTGACATCCTGCCAACGTTGGCTGCTATTGCCGATGCTCCCATGCCAGAAAACAGAATTGACGGTGTAAGCCTTTTACCTCTTTTAAAAGGTGACTTTGGGGCAAACCCACGTCAAACTTTCTATTATTACTACCGGCGGAATAGTCTGGAAGCTGTCCGGCATGGTTTGTGGAAACTTGTATTTCCGCATCCGGGAAGGACATATGAAGGGTTTCTGCCCGGCAATGACGGAAAGCCCGGACAAGTAAACAACGACTTTGCATTTGAAGGAGGGTTGTACGATTTGCGCTGCGATCCAGGCGAAAGACATGATGTCAAGGAATTATACCCAGATATTGTTAAGCAATTGGAAAAGTTGGCCGGGCAGGCAAGAGAAGATTTAGGTGATGACTTAACTAATAGTCTGGGAAAAAACAGGCGGAAGCCCGGATATTTTATTGATGGTCATTAACCAACAGATTCATTTGTTAAATATACTGAAAAGTCCCCTTCGCAAACAGTTTGTTTGACTGTTTTTTTGGTTTAGTTTAACCTCTCCTTAGTTTTCTGGGGGTGTGCGACAATTTTTCGTTTTTAACAAAAAAATGCGTTTTTGTAAAAAACGATGAAAGCACAAGACAAGAAAATGGCAAGGATGTTTCAATTGCAATGATAGGTTACAACGTTTTCAGCCTTGCAAAAAGGTTCGAGGCGTACGAAACCCTTGGGGGACTGTTTGAACATGCAACAGCACAGGCTATGGAATTGACCATTGCATTGAGGATATGGGATTCATATTGGAATTATTGCAAGTAATCTGCGAAATTATCGATGGTGATTTTAATGAACTGATTGTTAACATAATGAAAAACAAGCCAGAAGACAATAAAATATTCAGGCTAATAGAATCGCAGCTTTCAGTAGTTGCTTAGAGACATGGGAAACTTAACTTACTTAAAAAAGTAAGATGTTTTTTGTTTAACCCTTGCCCCGCCACGTTTTCGTTTACCTTTATTTAGCAGGTCTGGTTTTTGTCCCCCCGCTGGCGGAGTTTTGCAAACCGTGGCTCGGACCGCAAGGCTGAAAAAAGAAAATACGTAAGTTTCTTTTGTAAAGGCAGATTTGATTAATTTTGGGTTTTGAAAACAGGCAGGCTTTTTTGTTTGCCGGCAGCTACTCAGAGACTATTTGTAAATGACACAGCGGTTGCAACATATTACCGATTTTGCAGAAATACTTCACAGGCAGGGGATTGGAGACATTGTAGTTTCTCCGGGATCGCGCAATGCCCCTCTGACCAGGGCTTTCTTTAACCGTTTTGGAAAAAAATGCAAAAGCTTGGTAGATGAGCGCAGCGCAGCTTATTTCGCCCTTGGACAGTCGTTGGCAACAGGCAAGCCAACCGTGCTTATATCTACATCGGGCACCGCCGTGCTGAATTATGCCCCTGCAATTGCCGAGGCTTTCCACCAACAAATCCCGCTCTTGGTAATTACCGCCGACCGCCCTGCCGAATGGATTGGGCAAAAAGACAACCAAACCATCGGACAAAGAGACATATTCCGCAATTACGTAAAGGCAAGCTATACATTCCCTGTTGAATCGTCTTGCCCCGATGATCTTTGGCTGTCGCACAGGATCGCAAACGAAGCTTTCCTGAAAACAATAGCAGCTTGCCCCGGACCTGTACACATAAACGTGCCTTTGAGAGAGCCGCTTTATGAAACACTGCCCTGCGCATCAGAAAATATTTGGATAATAAAAAAAGAGGTGGATGAAACATGCCTGCCACCTGCCAGCGGATTTCTGGAAGACTGGGAGAAAGCAGCTTCGATAATGCTTATTTGCGGGCAAATGTTGCCTGACACAAATTTTGCGGAAAATTTAAAAAAACTCTCTGCCGATCCTCGCCTTGCAATAATTGCAGAACCTATTGCAAACATAAACGAAGCCGCTACAGTCACAAACCCTGACGTTGTTTTAAAAACTAACTGTGGATACCCAAAAGAAGCACTCCCTGATTTGGTTATTTATTTTGGAGGACAGGTGGTCTCGAAAAAAACAAAGTTGTTTCTTAGGGGGCTGCAAAAAACAAATTTTTGGCATATTTCGCAAGAAGACAACCTTGTTGACACATTCCGGAACATCAACGCTCATCTTTGCGCCGGCCCGGCTTCAGTGTTAAAAAACCTAAAGCCACAAAGCCATAAAAGCGACAACTTATTCAAAAAGTATTGGGAAAACGAAAGCATTAAAGCCTCGGAAAATATTGAAGGGTACACAAAAGAAATCCCTTATTCCGACTTGCTAGTTTTCAAACACCTTTCAGAAATGCTTCCTGAGGGTTCTGTGATTTTTGCGGGCAACAGCAATTCTGTCAGGTATTTGCAATACTTTAGCCCAAGGCGCAGGAAATATTATGCCAACCGGGGAGTTTCGGGGATTGACGGCTGCCTGTCAACTGCCGCAGGGCTGGCTTCAAAAATACAAGAGCAGGTTTATGCAATCGTGGGCGACTTGTCGTTTGTTTACGACTCCAATGCCTTGTGGAACCGGGAACTGCCAAAAAATCTGAAAATCATAATAATAAACAACGAAGGCGGAGGGATATTCCACCTGCTAAACGGACCATCGGGACACGAAGCTTTTTATCCATTGGAGAATGCCCACCATCCTGTTGATTTCAAAAAATTAAGCGGAGCATTTGGCATAAGTTACCAATCGTGTTCATCAGAAAAAGATATTCAGTGTTCGATTCAAAAATTGATTCAAAACGATAAAGAAACCCAAATATTAGAAATAAAAACCCCGGGGAACGGGAAACCGCAGATAACAAAAGATTTTTTCGAATTTTTAAACATAAGACATGGAGAGGAAATGGACAACGCTGAAAGAATACAGCGAAATAAAATTTGAATTTTTTGAAGGAATTGCAAAAATAACGATAAACCGCCCTCGCTACCGGAATGCTTTTACTCCCGACACCACGCAGCAAATGTGCGAAGCAATGGTGCGTTGCCGCGAAGATGCCGACATTTCGGTAGTGGTGCTTACAGGCGAAGGCGACAAAGCATTTTGCAGCGGTGGCGACCAAAACGTAAAAAGCTATGCCGGGTATATTGGCAGCGATGGCGTGCCAAGGCTTAACATTCTCGACATGCAGAAACAAATCCGTTCGATACCCAAACCCGTTATTGCAATGGTGAACGGCTACGCAATTGGCGGCGGGCATGTATTGCACGTAATCTGCGATTTGAGCATAGCTTCCGAAAACGCGGTTTTTGGGCAAACAGGACCCAAGGTTGGCAGCTTCGATGCGGGCTTCGGCTCTTCGTACCTTGCACGGGTGGTAGGGCAAAAGAAAGCCCGCGAAATATGGTTCCTTTGCGAGCAATATTCGGCACAGGATGCCCTTGACATGGGGCTGGTGAACAAAGTAGTCCCGTTGGCACAACTGGAAGACACGGTTGTTGGATGGGCAAAAAAAATAATGCAGCACAGCCCGCTGGCAATGCGCATGATCAAAGCCGGGCTAAACGCCGAACTCGACGGGCAAGCCGGCATACAGGAATTTGCAGGCAACGCTACAATGCTATACTACATGACCGAAGAAGCACAGGAAGGGAAAAAGGCTTTCCTCGAAAAACGGAAACCCGATTTTACAAAATACCCAAAATTTCCGTAATTTTCGGCGATGGAAAAATTAAAAATTTGGATACAGGCATTTAGGTTGCGGACTTTGCCTTTGGCCCTTTCGAGTTCTATCCTTGGCAGTTTCCTCGCCTATGCCGATGGGAAATTCAACAAAACGGTATTTGCCCTGGCAGTTTCCACAACTGTTTTTTTGCAGGTGCTTTCGAACCTTGCCAACGATTTTGGCGATTCGCAACACGGTGCAGACAACGAAAAACGTGTTGGTCCCGAACGGGCTGTCCAATCCGGGAAAATTTCAAAAACAGGGATGAAGCAGTTAATGGCGGTTTTTGTTGCACTGTCGCTTGTTTCAGGTGGCGGGCTTATTTTTTCGGGGATAAAAAACACCGACACGGGCCTTATCTTTTTGTTTTTTGGATTGGGCTTTGCCAGTATAGTGGCGGCATTAAAATACACGGTAGGGAGAAACCCTTACGGTTATTCAGGTTTGGGCGACATATTTGTTTTCATGTTTTTTGGGCTGCTGGGCGTTTGCGGCACTTATTTCTTGCACACCAACCGCTTTGACCCGTTGTTGCTTTTGCCTGCCGCATCGATAGGGCTGTTGAGTGCAGGCGTGCTCAACCTCAACAACATGCGCGACATTGAAAACGATGCAGCGAGCGGGAAAAGAACACTTGTGGTACGAATGGGGGCGAAAAATGCGAAGATATACCATGCATTGCTTATTGTAATCTCCCCTTTATTATCGCTGATTTATGTCGTGAAAACTTGGCAATCGGTTTATCAGTTGATGTTCTTGTTGTCGGTAGTGCCATTGGCATTTCATTTATACGAGGTGTTGAAAAACCACGTGCCAAACCAGTTGAACAAACAGTTGAAGGTGTTGGCACTGACCACCTTTTTCTTTTCCGCCACCTATTCATTAGGTATATTTCTTATGACAACATGATAAAGTCATCATATTCAAAAAAAACATTGTTTTTCAAACAACCGGCAGGCACTTCGCGCGGCGTGCTTGCCCAAAAGGAAGTCTTTTACCTTCTTTTTTCCGACAAAGAAACAGGCAAGTCGGGCATTGGGGAAATTGCCCCGATCCCAAAACTCAGCCCCGATGCAACTGCCGGGCTTGAGGACAAAGTAAAAGAGCTTGTTGCAAAAATAAATGTCGGCGAAGAAATCGTTGAAAGCGAATTGTATGGTTTTCCTGCAATACGGTTTGGTTATGAGTCGGCGATGAAAGGGCTGGGTTCTGTATCGCCAATATTGCCATATCCTTCAGGGTTCACTGCCGGGGAAAAAGGGATTCCTATAAACGGGCTGGTTTGGATGGGCAACAAAGAGTTTATGCTCGGCCAGGTGGAAGAAAAACTGGCCGCCGGGTTCAGTTGCCTGAAATTGAAAATTGGGGCAATTGATTTTGAATCTGAAATGGACATACTCCGTTCAATCCGCAAACGCTTTACGAAAAGCCAATTGGAAATAAGGGTCGATGCCAACGGGGCATTCCCTGCCGACAAGGCGTTGTCTGTTTTGAAAGAGTTGGTCGCTTTTGAACTGCACTCCATTGAACAGCCCATAAAGGCCGGACAAATAAAAGAAATGAAAAAATTGTGTGCAGAAACTTCGCTGCCCATTGCGCTTGACGAAGAGTTGATTGGCATCAGCAAGCTTTCAGAAAAGAAAAAATTATTGGATGAAATTTGCCCGCAATACATTATTTTGAAACCTACGCTTACCGGGGGGATAAAAGCTTCGGAAGAATGGATCGGGCTGGCGGAAGAGCGGGGCATCGGCTGGTGGGTCACTTCTGCGCTGGAATCTAATATTGGGCTGAACGCCATTGCCCAGTGGACGGCAACATTGGGCACAACAAATTTCCAAGGACTGGGCACAGGGGCTTTGTTTACAAACAATATCGATAGCCCTTTGCACGTGACGAAAGGATATATCCTCTACAACCCGGAGGGAAAATGGGACCTGGAAAAGTTGGGCTTATGAAAGGGATAATAAAAGGTTTGACGGTTGACGGCAACTATTGTCAATTGCCGGAATTAATACGTTTCTGCCAAAGCGAGGTTGAAAAAGCAACCCTTCCAAGATGGAAGCTAGATGTGTTCCTTTTCATCTTGGATTTTTTAAGCAGTTCGGGAACAATTGCCCAGAAAACTTCGGGGACAACCGGTACGCCCAAAAATATCCAACTAAGCAAAAAATCGATGCTGGTTTCTGCAAAAAACACGATAGGTTTTTTCCGGCTCAAAAAAAACGATGTCGCCGTGCTTTGCCTGCCCGTCCAGTACATTGCAGGAAAAATGATGGTAGTGCGCGCAATGCTTGCCGGACTGGATTTAAAACTTGTCCATCCTTCCGGGACCCCTGACTTTACAGGTATCGGTAAAATCGATTTTTGCGCAATGGTGCCAATGCAGGCAACAAACCTTCTGAATAAAAAAACATGGCCAAACATAAAAACGCTCATACTGGGCGGCGCAGAAACTGGAAATGAGTTACGAAACCGATCGCAAGACATAAGCACACAAGTTTTTGAAACTTATGGCATGGCAGAAACGTGTTCGCACGTGGCACTAAAAAAAATTAACGGAGAAGTACCTGACGACAATTTTTCAGCCTTGCCCGGCGTAAAACTTTCAACCGACCAAAGGGGTTGCCTGACGGTTGAAGCCGATTACCTCCCCGAAAAAATAACGACCAACGACTGCGTGGAAATAACTGCGCCAAACAGTTTTAAATGGCTGGGCAGGTTCGACAACATCATAAATTCGGGGGGCATTAAAATACAGCCGGAAGTTCTGGAGCAAGAAATCATGGAAATACTTCAAACACCATGCGCAATTGTCGGCGAACCGGACGAACTGCTTGGCGAAAAAATTGTGTTGGCAATAGAGGCAACAGAACCCCAAGCCCCGGAAGTTGTCATAAAAAAATTGTCGCCTCATTTTGACAGGAAATTGTTGCCCAAGAGGGTTTGTTTTGTTTCTTCATTACCGAGAAACCGATTTTATAAATTGGATCGCACATTGTTGAAGGAATAGTACATTTTACGTGGAATGCCAGGTTGATAGGCGTTTTGTGAGGGCAGCCTGAATTTACCCTTGTCTTTTTTATTGCAGGGCCAATGAAAATCATACAGAAAGAGTTGATTTTTAATCGATTTGTTTATTTTTGCACCGGTTAAAAAAAGTTAATATAACAATATGGCTACAACAGCAGATTTCAGAAACGGATTGTGTTTCAAATTCAAAGGTGATATTTATACGATAGTTTCTTTTTTACATGTTAAACCGGGCAAAGGTCCTGCATTCGTGCGTACTAAACTAAAAAATGTAAAAACCGGTCGTGTAATCGAGAATACATTTTCATCGGGGGTAAAGGTTGAGGATGTCCGTGTGGAACGTCGTCAGTACCAGTATCTGTACCGCGATGATATGGGTTTGAATGTGATGAACACGGAAACTTACGAGCAGATTTTCATCCCGGAATCAATGGTGGAAAACAATGATTTGATGAAAGAAGGGCAGGTTATTGATATACAATTTCATGCCGATGAGGAAATGCCCTTAACAGCAGAGATGCCTGAAAAAGTGGAATTACAGGTAACACAAACTATTGAAGGGGAAAAAGGTAACACAGCCAGTTCAACTGCACTAAAACCTGCAACCGTTGAAACAGGGGCTGAAGTTATGGTCCCTATGTTTATCAACGAAGGGGATGTGATTAAAGTCAGCACCCAAGACCGTTCTTACAGTGAAAGGGTGAAACAATAGTTTTTTAACTAAAATATAAGGATGTTTCCCTAAAAGTTTTTCCTGCGTAAAAACGCAAAATCTTTTTGCAAATGACGCAAAGTATCAATGTTTATCATCAGTACTTTGCGTTTTTTGTGTTTCGTCTGCACACTTTGCGGGGACTGTTTTTACACCTTCTTCTTTTATTTTGTTTGAATATAAATCAATTGAAACAATCATGGCCGTAAACCCCCAAAAAGGCACAGAAAGTTTGTCGGTGTCCAGAAAATTGTTTAAAAAACCGTGAATGTAGTAAGTTACCAAAGCCACAAGAGCAGTCAGCACAATTTGTTTCAGGCGGTTGTCCGAAAGGCGTGAGTAAGTCTTCACAGCGGTATAGGTTACCGTTGCCACAATCAAAAGGAAAGTCAATAAGCCAAGTACGCCCGACTCGGCAAGTGGTCCCAGGTATTCGCTGTGCGCATTTCCCCCATCGGCATAATTGGTGCTTATGATGGTCCGATCTTTATTCAGTTGGTAAGGCGCGTATTGAAACATGTATGTTCCCGGGCCAAAACCCCAAACAGGTTTGTCTGCAAACATGCGGATTGCACAACTCCACCGGTTAATGCGCTCTAAGTTAGATGCATCTGACGTGATGTTGGTCATCGAATTTATGTGGGTCATAAGGTTGGCCGATGATTGTTGTGAGTTCTGTTCCAGTTTCATAAATACCCTGCCCTGAAACAGGATAAATAGTGTTATGAGCGAAACGAAAGTGATAAAAATGGCGCGGAACCTTATTCTTAACTTAATAACCGCCCACACCCCAAGGGCTATTATCATGCTCAACCATGCCGCACGGCTGTACGAAAGGATAAACCCGAGCAACAATATCCCCAAAAATACCAGTGATACAATCCGTATCCTTTTTGAATAGTTTTTCCTAAACGCAAAACATGCAAGAAATGGGAGGTAAATAGCCATAACGGCCCCATATGAGGTGTGATCGTTATAAAAAGGCGAGACTACAAAATGGGCAGCCTGTTTGTCCCACAATCCATACCCCAGATGCCGGAAAGTAGAATAAAAAATAACTATTGCCAGGGGGATTATATAAAACCAAACATAACGTTCAAAGTTTTTCCCTTTGCTGAATATTACGATGGGGAGCAGATATAAGCCCACAATAAACCATGTCCGCGACAATAAAAATTTAACAGAAACCATTGGCATTGTGCTTGTTATGCATGTAAGTAGAAGCCAGGCAAGGTTTAGCCCTACAGCAAGGGAAACCGGGTGCAACAAAATCTTCCTGTCGAAGCTTCTTTCGTGAAGTACCTTTATCAGGAACAATATCAAGCTCCCGAACAATAATGGTTCTGTAGGTAGGTACATATCGAAATTGAGCCCGGGGGCAATTTCGCTCAGTGGCAGTGAAAGTGGCGTGAAAAAAACAATCAGGAAAATAATTTTGTCAAAGGAAAAGACCGCCAGCAACAAAATTCCCAAAACCACCGGCAGGGCATTTGCAAGCAGCATGTGTTTTTTTACCACAAACCATAAGTTCAACAGTATAAATGCAATTGAGATGATGTAAAAAAACGAAATTTTTATGGCCTGCTTACGAGTCACGATCAGCCTTTTTTACGATAGTCGAGTACAAGAAAAACCAACAGTGCAAGGCAAATTGACGAGATTGTAGTGAACGCAACAATAAGCCACCTTACCGGGTATGCTTTTTTGTCGGCAGGGATAGGGCGTTCAACTACGTGGCAATAAGTAATCTCCTTCTCATATTCAGATAGGTATGTTTCGTATTGGATGGTCAACGAATCAATAACATGCTCAACAAAATCCATTCTTGACTCGGCCCATTCAGCCCTTGCCCCTTCTTTTGAAAAGTTGGAATACAGTTCCTTAATTTTTTTTGTGTCGCTGGCAGAACCCCTACCTGCTGCAAGCGCACGCATGTATCCTTTTGTAATTTCGGGGGTTTGTGATTTATAGTCCAGTATGCCGTACTTGTTCTTCAGGGTGTCGATAACGAGTGTTAACGAGTCCCGCTCTTTATATTTTCGGGCCAACCCTTTTCGTGCAATGTCCACCATTTCTTTATTTTTTACTCGGTGGATTTCTCCCACTTTTTTATTATAGAAATGTATGATGGAGTCGCACATGTCGGATGCCCGCTGAGGTTCGTGGTCTAGTACCTCTATCTCAACAGTTTCGAATTCAGTTTTCTTTGCACTTACATTGTCGTTGTAAGTATTGAGCATGTATGTGAGGAAATGAGGATCTTCCCTGTTGATATTGTAAACTTTATCAAGTTGGAATATGTCGAACATTTCTAGTTTAATGTCCCTGGAATTTACCAGTTCGAGCATCTGTTCTGTCTCCGATTCGTTGCTTACTGCCCAGATATTGCTTGGGTATATACGCGCTGTTGACTTAAACTTTGGCGTTATAAAAGCAGGCCCGGAAAAAATAGCCGATAAAACAACAGCAATTACCCCGATTATAACAAAATGAAATTTACGTTTCCAGATTAAGTCCAGTATACGTTGATTGTCAAAAAAATTATTCATAAGAAGCGGATTAAATTAGATCGCACTATTTCAACGAAACAGTACGTCTTTTAGTATTTGTGAATATTTTAAAACGCGGTTACCGGACAATTATCAGATAATAATTTTTTTTCCCTTTTTGGGCAAGGATATATTTGCCGCCTATCAGGAAATCATTGCCGACAACCATTTCCGGATCGGATACTTTTTCTTTGTTGATGCTCAAGCCGTTGCCCTTTATGGTCCTCCGGAGTTCCCCTTTTGACGGGAAAATTGCTGTTTTTTCGGACAAAAGGTCGATAATGTCCGCACCGGCTTCAATGTCTTGTTTCTGCACATTAAATTGAGGCACGCCCTCGAAAACGGCAAGGAAAGTGCTTTCGTTTAATTTCCTTAGTTGTTCCGCAGTTCCTTTGCCAAACAATATTTGAGATGCTTCAACCGCCATCTCGTAATCGTCTTTTGAGTGTACCATTACGGTAACTTCTTCGGCGAGTTTTTTCTGGAGTATCCTTGCATGTGGCGCTTCCCTGTGTTGCCCGATCAGGGTTTCTATTTCTTCTTTGGGCAAAAGGGTGAAAACTTTTATGTAACGTTCTGCATCTTCGTCCGATGTGTTTAGCCAAAACTGGTAGAAAGAATAAGGCGATGTGCGTTCCGGGTCGAGCCATACGTTACCGCCTTCTGTTTTCCCAAATTTGCTGCCATCGGCTTTTGTAATCAGCGGAATGGTGAGGGCGAACGCTTCGCCCCCTGCTTTACGGCGGATTAGTTCCGTACCGGTGGTAATGTTCCCCCATTGGTCGGAGCCGCCCATTTGCAGCTTGCAGCCCATGTTTTCGTACAGCCAAAGAAAATCGTAGCCTTGTACCAATTGGTATGTAAATTCGGTAAACGACATGCCCGTTTTTGATTCTGCGCTCAGGCGTTTTTTTACCGAATCTTTTGCCATCATATAGTTTACCGATATATGTTTGCCCACATCGCGGATGAAACCAAGGAACGAAAATTCCTTCATCCAGTTGTAGTTGTTTACCATTACCGCCGCATTGGGGGCATCCGAATCAAAGTCGAGGAATTTTGAAAGTTGCTTCCTTATGCCGTCCAAGTACCTGTTAAGCGTTTCTTCGTCAAGCAAGTTCCTTTCCTGTGATTTGCCCGAAGGGTCGCCGATCATCCCGGTTGCCCCGCCAACAAGGGCAACAGGTTTGTGCCCCGCCAGTTGGAACCTCTTCAACAACATTATTTGAGCAAAACTCCCCACGTGCAATGAGTCGGCAGTTGGGTCGAAACCTATGTAGGCGGCTGTCATCTCTTTGTCTAATTGTTCTTCTGTGCCGGGCATCATGTCGTGCAACATCCCTCTCCATTGGAGTTCTTCTACAAATTTCATGGAAGTATTCGTTTTTAAATTTGCGCAAAGATATAAAATGCTGGCTGTTATTATGATGCTTTGCCTATAAAAACAGGTTTCTTAAAAAAATCAAAACAAGGCAAGGGCATTCAGGAAAATAAGCCCCGCTACAATCCAGAAAGCAATGTTGTACAAAAAAGAAACGCCTATGAATTTTACGGTTGCCCTTGCAACACTGTGCTTGTAAAATTTTTTCATTGCAATGACCGAATACACTGGGAATGCAAGGGAAAGCGCAAAGAAATTATAGATGACAAAAGAGAATGGGCGGTCGAATTCTATTACTGATTGCCCGCAATTTGGGCAGTAATGTCTGCTAAAGTTAGTGCCGCAATTTTTTCAGCCCACGTCCCGAGGGGCATCCTGCTGTTTTTTCTTGAACAATTTTTTATAATTGCGCCATTTCCCCATCATCTGTTTTTTCTTGGTCCTCCCGACCGTCCCAGATATTCAAAAAAGGGAATACCGATGGGGCGAAGCTCCTGATGGGCTCGTACAACCTGGATTCAGTTTTTGCTTCGGCTGACAGTATTTCAATGTCATCATCAATTTTATCGAAAACCACAAGTATTATGCTTAATATTAATGCCGATTTCAAAATCCCGAAAGCCATTCCGGCCAACCGGTTGACAAAGCCAAGCATTACTGTGTCTACCAGTTTGTTAACCACATTTCCAACAACATGTACCAAGAACACAATTATAATAAATGTTATTGTGAAAGATATGATATCCAGGTATCCTGTATTTAACTCAAAGTTTTCAATTAAGAATCCAGAAGTAATATCGGCAAATTCAATAGCGCCCCACACCCCCAAAATTAATGCGGCAAGTGATGCAAGCTCAGACACTAACCCTTTCCTGAAGCCCCTGATTGCCGTAAACAGCAGAAGTAACCCTAAAACAATATCGATATAATTCATCCTGATAAAAAATTAATGTTTGTAAAAATATGAATTTAGTGCAATTTATAAGGCTAATAATAAATTATATTTACCTTTGGATTTGAAAATAGAAAACAGACATGCCTTTACTCAATTCTGTAATTTCTTGGTTTAATATTAAAAGGATATACCAGATTCAATTGTACCGGGAACACCCCATAGAGATTCAAAATGAGACTCTTTTTAGTTTGCTGAATAACGCCAAGCGCACCGAGTGGGGCAAAGGGCATTCTTTTTCAGAAATATCTACCATCAAAGAATTTCAGCAGGCAGTCCCGCTACAGACATATGAAGATATTAAACCATATGTAAACCGGTTGCGTGAAGGGGAAAAAGATTTGTTGTGGCCGGGCGAAGTAAAATGGTTTGCAAAATCATCCGGCACCACAAGCGACAAAAGTAAATTCATCCCGGTAACAAAAGATGCGCTGGAAGACTGCCACCTTTTGGGTCCGCGCGATGTTTTTGCCTTGTATGTCCGGAATTACCCAGACACAAAGGTATTGTTCGGGAAATCGCTGATTTTGGGCGGTAGCCACCAAATCAACAATTTCAACAACAATTCGTATTATGGCGACCTTTCTGCAATATTGATTGAAAATGTCCCTTTTTGGACCGATTTTATCAGGATTCCCCCTGCCGAGATTGCATTGATAAGTGAATTTGAAGAAAAAATCGAAAAGATAATAGAAACAAGCCTCGACCAAAATGTCACTGCCTTTGCCGGGGTGCCGTCTTGGTATCTGGTGTTGCTTAAACGGGTACTGGAAAAAACTGGAAAAAGCAACATATTGGAAGTGTGGCCCAATTTGGAGGTTTTTACCCATGGAGGTGTGAATTTTGCCCCTTACCGCGAGCAGTACAAAGCTTTGATCCCATCTGAAAAAATGCATTATATGGAAACCTACAATGCATCGGAAGGTTTTTTTGGGATACAGGACGACCCGCATAGCCACGATATGCTCCTTATGCTTGATTATGGCGTTTTTTATGAATTTATCCCTATGAAAGACTGGGGCAAAGAAAACCCGAGGGTACTTACACTCGATGAAGTCGGACTTAATGAAAATTATGCCATGGTAATCTCCACAAATGCCGGGCTTTGGAGATATATAATTGGCGATACCATAAAATTTACGTGCAAATACCCGTTCAAATTTAAAATTACAGGACGGACAAAGCACTTTATAAATGCATTTGGAGAAGAAGTAATAATAGACAACGCAGAGAACGCTCTAAAAATGACGTGCGCGGCAACAGGGGCAGTTGTAAACGAATACACAGCAGGCCCGGTTTTTATGGACGACAACCAAAAAGGCGCCCACCAATGGATCATAGAATTTGAGAAAGAGCCAGAGGACCTGGAGGGCTTTGTCGAAATTTTAGACAGTTCTTTGCAGGGGCTGAATTCGGACTACGAAGCCAAACGCCATAAAAACATAACCCTGGAACGGTTGCACCTGACCGTAGCGCCTCTGGGGACTTTTTACCAGTGGATGAAAAACCGCGGGAAAACAGGGGGGCAGAATAAAATCCCAAGGCTCTCGAACGACAGGCAATATTTGGATGGACTTTTGAGTTTAATCTTGAAATAAAACAATTTTTCGTATATTATTAAGAAATCCAAATTTTTAACCATATGCATATTGCTGTAGCAGGAAATATAGGTGCCGGGAAGACGACCTTGAGCGGGCTGTTGGCTAAACATTATAAGTGGGCGCCCCACTACGAAGATGTGGACGAAAACCCGTACCTGAACGATTTTTATAACGACATGCAACGTTGGTCGTTCAATTTGCAAATCTATTTTTTGAACAAGCGATTTAAACAAATTATCGACATCAGGAAATCGGGGAAAACCATTATACAGGACAGGACCATTTATGAAGATGCCGAGATTTTTGCCCCTAACCTCCATAGCATGGGGCTGATGAGTACCCGCGATTTCACAAATTATAAAACATTGTTTGATTTGATGGTTAGCCTGGTGCAGCCGCCCGACTTGCTGATCTACCTCCGGGCATCGATCCCGACATTGGTGAACCAAATTCAAAAACGCGGGCGCGAATATGAAAATTCCATCCGCCTAGATTATCTTAAGCAGCTGAACGAACGCTACGAATCCTGGATAAAAGGTTACAAAATGGATAAATTGTTGATCGTTAATGTCGATGACCTTGATTTTACTTCGAAGCCGGAGGACTTAAGTTTTATAATAGACAAAATCGATGCGCAAATCCACGGGCTGTTTTAATCCATCCCAGTTATTTTATTGTTGATCTCAGCCCAAGTTGCGTCAGGCAGGTTTGCACCCAGCACCTCTACCACCTTGCCTGCCACCAAAGATGCGATATCCCCGCATTTTTTAAGGGGGAAGTTCTTGGTCAGGCCATACAAGAACCCGGCGGCGTAGCTGTCGCCCGCACCGGTAGTGTCTATCGCTTTTGCCGGAACGCCGTTAACTTTTATTTTTTCATCGCCTTTTTTTATGAGCGATCCATCTTTGCCTACCTTAACAACGGCAATCCCGCACATCTCGGAAATTTCCCCCAATGCTTCTTCCGGTCCTTTCCCAGTTAATGACTTGGCTTCTTCTTCGTTGGCAAAAACAATATCGACCGAGTTTGTTATCAAGGTTTTCAGGAAATCAAGGTTTTCTTCGACAACGTTAAAGCTGGCAAGGTCGATAGCAGTGATCAGTCCCTCTGCTTTGGCCATTTCAAACCCCGATTTTATTAGTGCGTGGTTCTGTACAAGGTAGCCTTCCATGTAAAAATACGAGTAGCCCTTAAATATTGACGGGCTTATGTCGCCTGGCAATAAATCGGCGGCAGCCCCCAGGTATGTGGCCATGGTCCTTTCCGAGTCCGGGCTGATAAGCCCCATTACCCTCCCTGTGTCCTTGGTGCTAAGTGCCATGTGGGTTTTTATCCCTTTTTTTGCAAATTCGCCAATAAAAGTCCTGCCCAACTCGTCATCTCCTGTTTTGCCTATATATCCGCCATTGCCCCCCAAGGATGCAAGGCAGCGCATCGTGTTGGCTGCCGAACCTCCGGTTGTTATTTCCTTTTTATTGTTCAGTGTCGCTTCGTAAATGTTCTTCGACAGTTTGGCATCAACCAAGGTCATGCTTCCCCTAGGCAAGCCATATGCCTGCAATATCGAGTCGCCGTCAAGTTGCGTTATAATGTCGATTAATGCGTTCCCCACACCCAATACAGCAGGCAAAGAAGAGTTTGATTTAATCATTGTTTTTGTTTTTCAGATTTTTTACAAAAATATTTTTTCTTTTCGAAAAAGCTATTATTTTTGCAACGCTTTTAGGGAAGCATTGTTCTTAAAGGAGTTGAATTTTCCCCAGTAGCTCAGTTGGTTAGAGCGGCGGACTGTTAATCCGTAGGTCGTTGGTTCAAGTCCAACCTGGGGAGCCAGTACAAAAAGACAAAAACTGTCAAATGATGAAAAACCGTGTAAGTCAGATACTTGCACGGTTTTTTATTTTTCGGCGAATGCCATAAAAAGACCCCAAAATGCCACTTTTAGGCCCGTTTTGGTTACAATTTGGTTACAGAAGAAATCTTAAAGTTTCCTGTAACCATTTTTCGAAAGTCTTCATAAGTCTCTGGATTGTCGCATTTTGACTTCGCACAAGTAGCTCATTAAAATTAGTTTAAACACCTAAAATTTAGCATTATGAGTTACAGATTTAAGATTTTCTTCTATGCACGCAAAAACTACGTTGACATAAACGGTGAAATTAGCGTAATGATCAGGTTGATGCTGGATGGCCAGAAGGCCCAGTTTAGCTCGCATTTGAAGGTAGATCCGGCCCTTTGGGATTCAAAATTAAACATGGTAAAAGGTGATTCAACAACAGCCGTTTTAATCAACGAAAAACTCCGTGAAATTAGGATGGAGTTGAACCTACACTACAAAGAATTAAAACAACAGGGTATCTATTTTACGGTTGACAAAATAAAGGATGCCTATCTCGGAGTGAAATCAAAAGTACAAATGTTGCTGGTTGTTTTCCGGGAACACAACAAAGAGTTAAAGCTTCGGATCGGGAAAGATATTACAGCTGCAGGAGTCAAAAAATACGAACGTACCTGCACTCGTCTGGGTGAGTTTTTGAAACACCGGTATAATATTGACGATATTCCCTTAAAAGAAATCGACTACAATTTTATTTACAGTTTTGAAACGTACCTGACAACCGTTTGGAATTCCAGCGTTAACACGGTAGCCAAATATTTACAGCGATTGAAACATATCGTTGTACTGGCAAAGCATAATGGCTGGATTCCTTCTAATCCGTTTGTGAACTTTAAGATCAAGTTTAAAAAAGTTGATCGTGGGTACCTGACCGAAGACGAGCTAGTCACCATTATGGAGAAAAAGTTTACGATCAAGAGACTGGAGCAGGTACGGGATATTTTCGTTTTTTCCTGTTTCACTGGCTTGGCCTATATTGATGTTAGGAATTTAAATAAAAAGGATATTCAAAAGTCCTTTGACGGTCGGCTCTGGATAATAAAGAAGCGCCAGAAAACAGATGTGCAGTCGAATATCCTTTTGCTTGATATTCCCAAAAGGATTCTGGATAAATACAAGGGAATGCTAAATGAGAACCGGTTGTTACCTATTATTAGCAACCAGAGATTAAATTCATATTTAAAGGAAATTGCCGACTTGTGCGGGATTGAAAAGAATTTGACATTTCACCTGGCCAGGCACACCTTTGCAACGACGGTTACACTAGCTAAAGGAGTACCGATGGAAACCGTAAGCAAGATGCTTGGCCACACCAGTATTAAAACAACTCAGATTTATGCCCGGATTACCAATGACAAGATAAGCCACGATATGCAGGAGTTGTCAAAAAAACTTCAGGGTTTGGCTCCGGCTTTTTCTTTATAATTCGGGATATTCCGAAGTAAGGACTAATAAAATATAAAAATGGGTACAATTGTAATTTGAGTCGTACCCATTTTTCTGAGTGAACTACTTTGATATAATTTTAAGCTGTTTTTTGCTTGAAAAGGTTTTTTAGGGCATAGTTTTCCCAGCATCCTGGGAATAAGTCGTGGATTTTATGCTGCTGTTTTAGCTTTCTGGGGCAATGCCATTTTCCTGGCGATCCTGATTGCATTTGCAGTATGTACCCCAAAGAAGATCCAGAGTTCTTCATTGTGTTGGGTCATTGCTCTTATTTTTTTGAGTCCGTAGTGTTCTTTCTCTGTTCCAAAACTCCCTTCCATGCGTGTTGCCCTTTCTTTCCGGAGTACAGAGTGAAGGATTTTGCGTTGTTCTTCATGTTTCCCTGCCCTTCCTTTTCGTTTAAACCCATGGATAATGTTTTCTTTTTTACAATAGGTACGGTTGGCATTGGTGGCATAAATATCATCGCCCGAGAGATGGGTTATTTTACCTGTCAACTCGCGGCCATACCGAACCGATTGTTTGAGCCTTATCCCTTCATGAAAAGCATTAAAACTTATGTATTCGATAAAATTAATTCCACCAAATTGTATCATGTTTACTTTGGCACCAAACTCAACCGGCTTAACTTCTTTCCCTCTTACAATTGGTCGGATGTAGGATTTTGAAAGGCTGACTATACGGTTGTGCACACTTTCCCCTGTCTTAAAAATTTCTTGCTGCTGGAATAAAACCGTGGTAATGATTTTGATTTGGCGATAATACCTGGCTGGCATGCTTAGCTCATTAGAATGGTTCCGCTGGATTTCTTCCAGTAGAAACAATAATTTCCCTAGTAAATGCAGTAAACTCCGTGTAAGCACTTTGCGCTCTTTTTTCGACTTCCTGCGCTTTCGGCTATAATAGCTATATCTTTCTTTTTGCTTGAGATATTTGGTGCGGGGTGTCCGCATCTTTAAATACTTACAGCTTAATTTCAACTGACCGTAACACCAATCTACACTTTCCCACAGTAATTTTACGTTGGTCGGGTAACGCATCGAGGTTTCATAGCAAGTTGCGTCGGTAAGCATAATGTTGGGATGCGCAATAAATGGCTTCCAGTGCCGGGCCAATATCTTTTGAGCGTCAATAATGTTTAACCTTGATGACAGGTAAGTACGTATATGGCTGACAATTTTATAATTGGTAAGCCTTTCTCCTTGTAACCAGATATCGCAAAAGAGTTGGAAGTGAATGTTCCCGTTTAAGTGTTCAATCAACTTACGGTCTGAACACCCCACATAAGACTTAAGAAACATCAATGCAATCATTCCTTTTGGGCTAAAAAAACGGGAAGGGCCTTTCTTGTTTTCCCTGATTTTAAAATGAGCCACCAAATCAACCCAGGGGATGGCAACATAAAGTTTCCCAATTTCTGAGGATAAAAATGATTGCCAGTAAAGAGAAAATTCCTGACGTGGAGAATTGAAGTTAATTTCCAGAGGCGTTTCATAAATTCTTTGTACTTTCACTGGCTAAGGATTTTGAAAATTACCCCGATTTTTGGTGGTTCGGACCTTTTTCGGGGTTTTTCTTAAAAATAACAAAACCTATCGACTTAAATGTCAATAGGTTTTGTTACTTATGAACATCCCTAATTCAGAATCAAGGAAACTGCGTATTATAACTTGAGGTGCAAAATTTGCACCTCAAGATGGTGGCTCCTTGTATTCCATTTTGCTTTGTTTCTTTTTTATAATTACATAGTACATCTCAGAAATAAAACGAATGGGTTTATTAGTAGTCGCTGATGATCAAAGCTTATCACAATTCGTGATAAGCTTACTTTTTTAAATATTTCAGTTAAATGAGATTCTATTTAAAACCTATTGTCATATCCTATATAATTATATTTCTAATCCATAGAATTATTAACTAGACTAGATTCTACAAAACATATAAGTGTATTCTAATTACAGGCATAACGGATACTCAAAATATAGATTAGATATTTAGAAAATAGAAAATCATAAAAATATTAGGCATGTGTTATTGAAATTGTATCTCGAAAATTTAAAAACATTAGCTAGTAGGAATAGTAAATCTCATCTATTTATGACTTAATTAGCCATAAACCATCATGTTTTCTATGTATAGCAACAAACAAATCATATGAATCAACTATTTGCTTGCCATAATTGGAGGGGTCAATATCAAATATTTCGATGATGGATTTACTAACGTCGATATTTTTGATTATAGAGGCATGCCCAATTTCTGAACTTATTTTTAATGACTTATATAATGTCGATTTTGAATACCCACAAATTATTGAAATTTTATTTTTTAATTTTTCATTTATAAATGTTTCAAAAGAATATTCTGTGAATGTATTGATTGGATAATATTCTTCTTTGAGAGGAAGAAGAAAATCATTAAAAAATTGGTTTATTCCATTCTTTTTAATTTGTATACCCCAAAGTGACGAATCTTCAGAATAACTATAGTTTTTAACATTTTCAATGGGGTGGTTATCAGGATAACAAACTCCAAAGTAATCAGCAATTTCATATTGATGTATATATTTTCCCGTAGACTGATATATTACATATTGCAGAGATGCAGCAACACATAAATATGGTTCCGCTTTAAATTTATTATTTGTCATGATTAAAAAAATGTGTGTATATTATCTGTGACCAAGACTCCAATGATTCAAAATCTTGATTCAGCATTTTTATGGGCATCCATTCTCCCTTCATCTTTTCAACTTCCAATATCTCGATTAATTTTTCTTCTATTTCTAGAAATATTATTAGACCTAGATGAACTTTACTCACTTCAGTTGATTCATCATTTAATAGACCTTTAAAGCTTAGTTTGAAATTTACTGTCTCTAATTTAATTTCTTCTAAAAGCTCTTTAAAAAGACCTATTGGGATAACGTTTTCACCTGTTTCTGAAGGATTGATGTGACCACCGATACCAATAGAATATTGATTATGAAGTCGTTTTTCAGTCTGCTTTTTTAAACGCTTTAATACATATAATTCAGTCTCATATTTCACAATTATATAGGGAATTAATTGTTTGTAATTGAAATTGTATTCAGCTTCACTTCTTTCTAAAAACTCACAATTATTATTAAAAAAAGATAGTAAATCCTCATATTTAGCATCATTTACTCCCTGGATTAATTCTATTCTACTATTAAGTACAGTGTTTTTTATAACTAAAACTTGTTCACTCATGCTTTAAATATTTTTTATTACAAATTGGTTCTCTATTCGAAAAATTACTTTTTATAAAACTATCAAGTTCCTCTTTATACTCTAATAAATCTTTGTATTCATTATCAGTGCCCCACCAATGTTGAAAACCTGTATAAAATGAATAATCAACGTATTTACTCTTTAAGCGAATTCCATATTTTTCAGGATATTTATAACATACAGAGTTATGCAATGGGACAAAATTAAAAAGATTAACTCTATCTAAAAATGGTTTTAATTCATTTAGTAGTTCTAATGTATTTGCTACAGATTGCATATTTTCAGAAGGAAACCCAAACATTAAAAAGCCTTTAGTTTTTAATCCGGCCATTTTCGTTCCTTTTATTGCAGCTTTAATACTATCAATAGAAATTTTTTTATTCATTAATTTTAGAATTGATTCGTCGCCAGATTCAATTCCATACTTTATTTCGAGGCAGCCGGAACTCTTCATTAATTTTACTTTCTGAGGCGAATATGAGTCTACCCTTGCATTACATGTCCAAATCAATTTCAGCTCTTTGAATATTTCACATACGTTTTTTAAATGTCTAAAATCATACATGACGTTTTCATCAAGAAGTGTGATGTGTTTTATTTTATATTCTTTCTTTAAGTGATTTAACTCAACTTTTAGATTTTCTGGACTTCTAAAGGCAACCTTTTTATAAAGGTTTCCACAAAAGGCACAACTGTATGGACACCCCCTGCTTGTAATAATATTGATTGAATATTCGTTTGACTCTGGAACGCGATGGTTAAGGAGTATTTTGTTTTTATTGAGTAAATGCCTAGCTGGATAATTAAGTGAATTGATATTTCCGATTCTTAAAACTTTTGCATCAATATTATTTGAAGTCACTACACCTGGAATACGGCAATGTTCAATTTTTTGAATATTATCAATAATTTGATTTATAACTTCTTCTGCTTCTCCTCTTACTGTGGCTGTGATATTTAATTCTGACATAATCAACTCATAGAACATTGTTGCAAATTGGCCTCCAGCTATTATGTATGAAGAAATAGCTTTTATTTGTTCAATGTTCTTTTTATACAAATTGTAACTAACGGCAGTATTAATATTTAAACCAATTATATCATACCTTATATTTTGCTGCAAATTAAAATCTTTATCCAGCTCTAGAATATTAATTTCATGACTCTTACCTATTGCAGAAGCTAAATATAAAAGCCCAATAGGAGGAAATTCAATTCTGTTGCTCTTAAAACGTGCTATGTTTTCAATATTCGTGTATAGTAGGAGAATTTTCATCGTCACTACTTATTTGACTGTTGTGATTTTGGTTCTGGTATAGATTGAGTACTTTTTGCGGATTGTACTGCAAATTCTTTATCCATTTGGTATATTTTCTCCTTTAATTCTTTGATGTCATTTCCCAGCCGAATATTATTTTCTTTGACTTCTTCAAATTTATTTTTCATTTGATTATATGGGCCATAGCTTAGGAATCCAATAAAGATTGCCACAATTACTCCTATGAATGAGTATACATAGGTAAGGATTCTTATATATTCAGTAGCTCTTTTAAGCTGCTCTTGGCTTTTGGTAATTTTTTGATTTAAAAAATCTAATGAAGAGTGAACATAGTTTGAAACAAATTTTTCAAAGCTGAAAGAATTATAGTCATTAGTGTAGGGCTTGTGGGTATTTTCGGACAATTGAAATAATTCAATACTAACAACATGGTCAGATTTAGTTAAGATTACATCTTCATTTGAAAGATTGTAAATGAAGCCAAATAAATAATTACTATACCCAGGGTCTGCCTGTGTTTGAGAAGGCATAATTAGTCCTTTTCTCACAAGTCCCATGCGAAGAGATAGTTTCCCAGCAATATTCTCAGGAAGATTAACTTTCTCCTTGGTTTGGAACATAAAAATACCATTGGCAGGCACTATAAATGTTTGGTTATCCTTAAGTGTTAGAACTCCTTTGGAACCGTTTACGGAACATGCTACATATACTTTTTCACCAATATGTAAATCATAACTTGCACTTTGAACATTCTCAATTGAATATGGGCGAAATACGCTGTGGTCATCCTGTAGCTTGACAATTTGCTGATAAGATAATAACATATTGTTTCGTTTTAGATAAGTTTTATGTTTTTAATTTCATTCCTGCTTTGGAAAACAAATATATCATTAAACCCTTTGCTAATTAGTAATTTTTTACATAATTCACAGGGTGAGGCATCCTTATAAATAGAACCAGTATCATTGTTTATGCCTAGTAAAAAAAAACTTGATTTTGAAATCTTTATATCAGATGAAATTTTTAGAAGTACATCCATTTCTGCATGGATAACCTGACACACTTCAAAAAACTCAGCTTCTTCACAATATTTTTTCTGCATTTCTTTTCTATGGCAATGATTTAATTTTTTACAGTCTTTATAAGTACTGGGGGCGTAATTATAGCCGAAAGTATGATTTCCCTGTTCATCTACAATAATTGCACAATAGCTTCTATAAATACATGTGCTTTTATTGATATATTCTATTGCCCTATCGTATAAATCTTCAATGTAGTTCATAAATTAATTTTTCCTCCTTACGACAAAAGCCTCAAATGCGATTTCGTCCAATGCTTATTCACTAGTTATTACGCTAAATTGATTTCCTGTATTTTTCAATAACATATCTGTTGCACCTAATAATTTCAATTGTTCATTAGTAATTAGACTTTTAGACACCCCTGGTTGCACTATGTAAATGTTGAAAATGGTACTACACATTCCTGATTCGACCATTTTTTGAATGATAAATAATTCCTCGCTGCTTCCTTTGAAGTAACGCGATGGTTTATCTTTATTTATCCGCAGGTTTTCCCGTTCTTTAATATGGCGAATAAGGTTCTCAATTTTATGCTTCCAATGAAAACTTCTTTGGGCTTGGCCACATACCGTATATAAATCATCCAGTCTTGCTCCGGGGGCATTTTTCTTTGAAAATTTGCAGTGATACAAATCGAAGATTATTTTAGAATAATTATCTTCAAAATATTTAATGCCGATAATATCACTTATCTCATCTTTATCGTCATCATCAAAAATTATTTTGTAGTCCTCGTCCTTTTCTAACTCCTTAATCATTCGATACTGAATTGAGTTTTCCCGTAAAACTGTTTTTGATTTGTCAAATTGCGATTCTTTGGTAATATCCACACCCATTTCAATCCAATTCTTGGTAGCTATTCGTTCGATGTTAAATGCTTCATTTTGATATTTAAATTCAAAGAAAATATCGTTATACAATTTAGAAGAATCTGCAAATCGAATTATCGGTGGAAAATCACTAAAAAAATCGTGAACGCTTAAATTTTCATTCCTACCATATGAAAAGGCTAAATCATAACCAGCTACTTTATTGTAGTTATATCCCTTTGTCTTTTTATTGTCACTTAAAACCACCTTGTATTCGGATGATGAACCCATTGAGTCGGAGATTGAGAAATACAACTCATTGCTTTTGGATTTATCTATATCCAGATTGATTTTGTAGCTATGAAAAGAATGTCCATTGATGTAAAAATCAGAATCGCTATAAAACATTTCATCATTCCACATAATAGAAATTGGTTTTGTTTCTTTTGGAAATGGTGGTACTCTTACCGGTTTCGCAATGAACTGAAATATATTTTCAACATTGATATCAGGATTGATTAACTTTTGTCCAACACCGTCGCACCAATCACAAAATTCGGGTATTGTCTTAATCATTCGAGACCAAACTCTACCTTTTGAAGAGCAACCAATCGTCATTCTTTCCCCATCGGAAAATCCTTTTCCGAAAAGGTTTGCACTTGATTTTGTTTTACGTGTAATATCGTCCAGTGCTTCACCCACATTTCTACCAAAGAGTTGTGTATAACTTATTGATTCTTCTGAAATGGGTTTTACCCCCAGGTTAAATAACTCCAATTGTTCAACCTCGTGAAGCGATTTATAAATATCAGCCTCGTTGATAAGATTTATTTGCTCCCCAATAATTTGTTTTGCCAGTTCTTCGTATAGGCTACCGTTATTGGAACTATTTATAAACAATAATTTTTGTGACGGATTAAAATATACAATAAATAAGTCGTAAATATTGTTGATTAGGTCGTCAATGATTCCCCATTTTACAGTCGTTTGGCTTCGACTAATTATAACCAGAAGATTCTTTTCTTCGTGTTTAGCAAATACTGACTGAGTTTTTTTCTTTTCAAAGAATTCTTTGTGCCTTTCCGGTCTCCACAATGGATTTGAATAGTTGACCTGATACACAACAGTGCTTAATGCTGGTGTAATATTGCGAAGTGGAATTTTATATGGAATTTCGTTTTCGACAAACTTTTGAAAGAATGTTTCTTCTTTATTTAAGTCCTCAACAATTCCCTCGTTTGATATTCTTAAAATCCTATTCCAGTCTGCATCTTTTGCATATAACTTCCTAAGCAGATTGTCTTTTAGTTTATTATCGCCAATATTTGCAATTATTGTTGCTGTACCAACCTTTTTATTTGAGCTTCTTGTAAACCGACCAAAAAATTGGATTGATGTTGTAATGTTTTTGTGTATAACATGCAAAGCACAAATTTTTAGTTCAGGTAAATCAAAACCTTCGCCAAGCATATTGACACAAACAATTATTCTGTGCTGGCCTGATTTGATTTTTTCAAGAACCTCTTTTTTCCTCTCTGTTTTACTATGAATCAATACCGGATTATATTCATCGTATTGTTTGTAAATTTCAAATATTTCTTCAGCCTTTTTAATATCATCTACCCGCGCCATTAACACATGGTCGTATTTCTCCTGAATGTCTTTCTTTAGCTGATTTACAGCTCTGGTTGCGATTAATTGATGTACTTTTTGGTCATTAAATTCAATTACCGGAACAAAGTTTATTTCTTTAAAAGAACCATCGCGTTGTGCCAGCGATAAAGGATAGTTGTAGATAGTTGTTCCTTTCAGCCTTTTCTTGTCATTTCTAAAAGGTGTTGCCGTAAATTTTAGAACAGGTTTCTTCTGGTGAACAAATGCAAGTGCAATATTATCCCATGTAGTTGCCTCACAATGATGTGCTTCATCGACAATTAAACAATTCGAGGTATTGATAATATAATTAAAGATTTGCGGGTCATTCTTCTTGCATTCCGTGAGTATTGAGTTTGTAGCAATTAGAATGTTACACTTTTCATAAAATTCCTGCACCTGATTTAAATCTTTAAAAGCGGAAGATAATATTCCAACAACCGGATTTAGAGCTTCTTTTGATATTACCTTAAAATCATCATCTTTTAATATTCCAAGCTTACTGAATTTACGTGATATTTGAGTTCTTAAAGAATCAGAAGGAACAATTACCAGAACTTTATATAATCTTTCGGCAACTGTGAGACAAAGCATCGTTTCAGTTTTGCCTGTCCCAGTTGGCATTACAACAATTGCAGCATTTTTAGAAATACTCCAATGTGCCTGAATGGCATGCAACGCACCAATCTGTGGTGGTCGTAATCCTTTGATGGTTTCTCCTGAAGGATTTCCACCTTCTTTTTTGTAGCTAAAAACTTCATCCCATGAAGCCTGTACCTGCAAAGGAGCTGGAAATTTCGCTTTCAGAATTTTCTTTGTGCAGGTTGACAATACATCTAAGGTAAGCTTAGGATGCTTTTCCGCATCTACAAAAAAAACAGCATCGTAATTATGCGGGTATTTACTTTTTAATGTTGTAATAAAATATTTGCACCCATTCAAGGAAACAAATTCATATCCCTTGTAATCTCTCCCTTCGTATTTACGTAAAATTCCTTTCTCCTTTCCAATATGGTAAACTAATGCATTCTTGTGTAAGAATACATATTTGGACTGATTAAAGTCCATCAGAACTCGTTGTTCTTGAAAAAGGAGGTTCATTGGCTATTAATTTATTATTTTAATCTCGCATTATTTCTTCGTACTTCTTCATCGTTTTTCTTTCACTAATGTTCCTTTGAATGAAATAAAAGAAGGCTGTTTGCATGACTAATAAATTCTTAATGAACTTAACTTGTTCCCGGTTTCATTAATAATAATCTCATCCCAATAATCAGGACTTTTTATCTTGTTCGATGCGTTATAAATGGTTGTGTAAAGATGTTGTATTCTGTTTCCACCATCATCTGCATGAGGATTACCATTCTTTAACATTTTATAGGTAAATCTACCCTTAGAAAGAAAACTATCATGACCATCAAGTTTTATTAATTTAAGGGCATCATGGACAGTAATATTAAAGGTATAAGTATCTGTAGCATCAGATAATTCAAAATTTAACTGAGCACCTTTTTTCGTTACTATCTCATGTTTTATATACTGAATTTTTTCAACGGTTTTCAGACACTTCCCAACTTCGCTATTAAATTTTGGGACATCATAAGTGTCGTGGCTGGTTGGATTTAGAACAAACCTCCGATGGTCTGAAAGCTCTTGGAATAAACTATTATCAATTCCTAAACCATTTGTGTAATCAATACATTTTTGAATTAATCCACTTAAATCCAGAGGACTAATATCTTCGCCGTATTGCATGTGTTTTGGCAAAAAATCCTTGCAAAAAGCTTCTGAGGCTTTTCTTAGAAAGTTTCCCGCAATTTCATACTCTTTCTTATGGTAATATCTTTTTGCTTTCTCAAAATACGATTCAGAAAGCACAAAGAATGGTTTAGGTATATTATTTTCTTCAGATTCATACATTTCCACAAACCGCCAGTTATCCTGCCCAAATTGTTTGATTTTTTGCTTGGTAATTTCAAAAAGCATTCTGTCATGGGTCATAAACAATATCTGATATTTTGGAAAGTTTTGAAGGATAATATCCAATACTATATTCCGATTGCTCATATCCAAACTTATCAGCATGTCATCAATGACTAAAATTTTTGGTGCTGATTCCTGATATTTTTCTTCCAATATCGCAAGCCTTAGCGACAAAGCAATAGCAGAAAGCTTTGCTTCGTTCAAAAAAGTGTGAGGTTTTTGAACGGCTCTTTTGGGATGGGGGAGTTTATCATGAATAAATTCAGTTGTTATGACAACTTTTGGAGGTTTGGTTTTCCAACTACGACTTTTGGTATTCGGTCTAAAATCATTAAATGTACAATTCCGGTAATTGAGGTATAATCTAATTGGTAATTCAAAATGGTCATTAAGGTATTCATTTGCGGTTTGTAGCAACTTGTTCAGAAAGAACTCTAATTCACTGTTAAATGAATTTACTACTGCGATAAAGTCTTTATAATCCTGTTCATGCATTTTAGGGTGTGGATTCATACCTGCCAGGATGTATTGCCACCAGTCAGCCGCGTTTACAGAACCGGCAGAGCCATCCCTTTTTGTAAAATTTCTACGGAAATTGATGAACATTAATACCTCCTGAGCAAGTACAGGAAATAAATCGATGTATTGACTGTTTGAAAAGTCATACATTTTTGAAAGCAGCTTATAATTGAAAAAATCACTTGCCCTGACAGCTTCTTTAATTTCATTTCCGTCTTTTGTATTAATGGTATTTAGCGAAATCTGTCTTGTAAAGGTTGACTGATTCTCGTTTTCAAATTCAACCATTATTAAACTTTCTTCTATATCATCGGAAAAACGATTGACCAAGTTTTCTGGTTTTGTTCGGTCAAAATATTTTTTTATATCTTGATTATCATCCTTAAAAACACTTTGTAAAAAAGTGTATAACGCCCAGTATATTGAACTTTTACCACTCCCGTTTTCACCGTATAGCAGAAGGTTATTTCTATTAAGAATTAGCTCTTCTGTCCCGTGGAAGAATTTAAAATCTTTGAGTGTTATTTTTTTAATTTTTGGCATTATATGGCTGATTTTATTGGCATAACGATTTCTGATAAACGGGTATCCATTAATTTCAGGTTATTTCTAATTTCATTTTCCTTCTCCCTTAGCTTTTGATATCCTTCCCTAATTATTTCAACCTTTTTATCTTCAGGCAAATTATTAATTGGTTTGAAATCCCTTTCTACATATTTTATGAACTCTATTTCTTCTCTTTTAAAATCAGAATTAAAATAAAGTTCCATTACCATTGCATCTAATAATTCCTCAAAAGTTTTAATTATGTGAGAATTTGGAACATATTCATCGTATTTAAGAGTATAATTTTTGGTTATAGCCAGTACATATTCTGCTATAGTTTTTAAAGATTTGGACTGTTGTAGATTTAATTCTGGTAGAGGAAAATTCTCAATATACTTAGTCTTAAATGTAAAAAAACCACCTCTTAATACATACCCAGTGTTCTTTAAATAATACCAATGTACTGTTGAATTAAGTATTGCCAAATAAGGAATTAAGCCAATCCTATCAAATTCTGGATTAAGAATGAAACTATAGCATTTAGTATTATGCAACAGATTGTCATAATCAATACTCATATTTGTACCTAATGAAATCTCAGGAGTGATAATTTTAGGTGTTTCGAAAATACTTAATTCCCTTGAACGATGTAAGCTATACCAATATTTAGGATTTGTTTTATACCTTATTTTTTTATCAATTAATTCTTCTTTAAAATTTAAAAAATATTCATATGTGTTGGGAAACTTTAATTTCATTTCCGATTCGTCATAAGGTATCGTTTTCCCATCTTTAACATGGTGAGGGTAAATAACATAGTGGTTTGGAGTTAGGGAAGCATATTTCTTAACATCCTCACCTTTAAGTAGCGGCTTAACAATATTTTTCTCAATAAAAATGTTTTTATCTAGTCGATTGGAATATGCTACAAAGTAATTATTCTGAAAGTTTCCCTGAAGAATAAAAATATCATCACCAACACTGACAATTCCCTGAGAAATACTTAGAAAAATATCTTTAACACAATCTTTTGATTTTATAAGATTGTTAATTAATTGATTATCCTTCTTGTTTAAAAGAATCCAAGGCGCTTCTCCAAAAATATTATTATTAATTTCTGAGAAATTTTCTGGTTGAATGCTAAAAAGAAACTTTGATAGTTTTTCTTCACTATCAAGTGTTTTTTCCAACTGAAGATATTTGGTGAAGTGTGTTTTTGTTTTTGTTATCCATATTAGTGAAGTGTAAGTTGAAACATTAAATACTTGATGTTGACCAAATGAAATTAACTTAGAAACATGATTTTTTATATGGATTCGTAAACCTTTACCAAAATCTGAATTTATCCATTTATCTGGTTGTATGAAATTTAATATTCCATTATTGTTAAGAATACTAAATGATTTCTCAGTGAAAAGAGTATATAAATCAAATCTTCCTGTTGCAGAAACATAATTTTTAATAAAATATTGGATGACGTGTGAATGCTTTTCTCTTAATCCTTGAACTCTTAAATACGGTGGATTTCCAATCACAATATCAAAACCATATTTTTTCTCAGATAAGATGGGATTTAATATTTCAGGAAAATCCAATTTCCAGTCAAAATGATTAAATGGTTCTTCCGGCTTTAGTTTTAATGTTACAAGTTTTGCTAATGTTCGTTTCCAACCTTCAATGAGCAATTCCGCTTCTAGTTGTTGTTTCGATTTCTTTGCTCCATTGTAACTATCATTACCTCCTTTTTGGGCAATCATCAACCGAAGCTGGTTTATTAAAATATCCAGTTTTAAATTACGAATCTCTAGATTAAGTTTTTCTTTATTGGGTTGACAGGGCTCAAAATATTTTTTCTGTTTTTCAGAAATAGCTTTTAAAAGTTTGGTTTTTATATCAAATAAATCCTGCTCAAACAAACCACCTGTATTGTGCTTTACATTCCAGTCAATATCAATAACCTCATCTTCAAAACGGCTAACCAGGGAATCACCCGGAACTATTTTGTAATCGAGATTGGGCAGGGGAGAAGGCTTTTCTTCATCCACAATAAGAGAAAGCCAAAAACGTAAGCGTGCAATATCTACAGCGCCTTTTTCAATATCCACCCCATAGATTGAATTTTCAATAATATGCCGCTTTACTTTAGCTCTTTCTTCTAATGAGTATGTGTTGTTAAGAATTAACTTACAGTGGTATATTTCATTTAATAATCCCATTGGGAATGCCCCGGAACCAATTGCAGGGTCACATATTTTAACATCGTCCAGTAATCGGTTGACCTGTGAACCATACGTCTGTATAAAACGTAACTGGTTTTGATAGAACCGAGCAACATCATCTTTTAAATCCTCTTTGGGTATTTCGTCGCCTTTTAATTTATAACGAACAAAGTATTTTAAAGCATTGCCTTCATCGTCTGATAATACCTGATTTTTCTTCTCCAAACCTGTTCTAAGGTATTCAATCAGGCTTTCCTGAGTCATGTACTGGACAATTTCTTTGGGAGTATAATAAGCGCCTTTGTCCTTATTGTCTTCCAGAAGATTTTCAAAAATGTGTCCCAACATTTCGGGGTCGATACCTACTTCATGTTCTTCGGGGTCGTTTTCATCGATGGTAAAATTGTATTCGGCAAAGAATGAAAACAAGCTATTGAAAAGGTTTGATGGAAAAGTAAGTAACTCAGGTTCATTCCTGTCTTTATCGAACAAACCACCGTTGAGGTATGGTATTTTTACCTTTTTGCCATCAGCCATTTCAAAAAATTCCTTTTCACGGTCAGTTGCATTTAAGCCCTGAAAAAATAAGCGTGTGAGGTGCTGGCTATAAAAAGTATCTGCTTTGCCGGATGACTCCCAGAATGTTTGCATGAAATTTTTATCACCATCGGAATAACTTTCATCAGAAGCACCTAACCAGCCCTTCTTCTGCAAGAAATAGAGAAACACAATACGACCAAGCATTTTCTTTACAAAATCACGTATTGCTTTATCATCTCCACTAAACATTGATTTTTTTAAGTTGGAACCAACGAGATAATCGACAAATGCCTGGTAATGTGCTTTGTATTTGGTGAAAAATTCCTTGCTTAATTGCTCTACGGAGAAAGCATCAATAACATCATCTAATTTGGCAGACGTTTTTTTACTTGCCAATAATGCCAGTCGTTCGGATGCAGTGCGGCAGCTTTCCCCTTCACCTAAAATATAGGTAAATCGTTTCGATGCAGTTTCAAACGTAGCCCATTCGCCTTTTTCATTAAATCCTGATTCCTGTGAAACAAACGTAAAACGGTAATTCTCTTTGCCCTGGTCATACACTACAAGAACCCCGTGATTGTTGGCTTCATCAATATAACGAGTGGTAAGGTTTCTCAGGGCGACCCTGTTACGTAAAAGATTAATACCATCATCGAGTATCACTTCAAAAACAGCAAGGTTCTTTCCATCTTTTAACCTAACTAAACCAGTTTGATGGAAGGATTTAACGTTTTTGTTATTTACTTCAATTTTCTCCGGTTCTTTCAATAAATTAACCGATGGGAAAATGTCGGATAACAAAGAGTTCCATTCGTCTCTGCTATATTTTTTTTGAAGAAGTTTCTGTAACTGTTGCTTATCCATTGGTTAATATACTTATTTCATAAAAGATTCAGATATAATTATCTCGGGCAATTCACCTTTAATTATTGGCAACAAAGCCTGAGTTTTTGACTCAATACTTTCTTCTTTCCTTAATGGAAATTCTTCCAGGATAGTAAATAGTTTTTCAATCATTACGTCAATGCGCATTGGAGTCTTTTTAACAGCTTTTGCCAGTTTATTCACCTTCTTTGGCAACTGGTTAAATTTGTGAACCCGAATAGCCTCCTGTGCAAACTTTACTAACATCTTCTGTTCTTTTGAAACTTCCTGCATATTTAAAAAAGCTGCCAAAAATGATAGCGCATTTTTATCCTGAGGGCTAAGTGTAACATCAACTATACTTTCCGTTTTTTTGTCGGCTTCCAGTTGCCGGTTAAAATCTTCAATTGCAATGTTTACATGGTTATGATGGTTTTCATGCAGTTCTATGGATTTTTCGTCGAGGTAAGCTTTAAATTCTTTTGCGGCTTCAACAAAGGTTAATTCAGCCAGTTCATTGTTTTTATCTACATAAGAGAAAGCATCCCGTTTGTTGCTTTTAATGTAGGTTAAAGTGCCGTTATTTAACAGACTGTTTTTCCTGCCCGTACGGGCTCTTAACGGCATATTCTTAATTCGTAAAAAGTCTTTTGGATTCTCCTTTTTGAACTTTCTTAATTCCATCAAATATGCCAGTCGTTCGTCTTTTGATTCTTCGATGGTTTTATCGAAAATACCGAAAGTTTCAACTTCTTCTTCCGTTGAATAAATCTGAGAATCCTCACCTAAAGCGGAATGGAATGCTTGCAATTTAATGATAGCTTTTTTGCGAAGTGCAATATCATTATCAACTTTGGCTGTGGGGTAGAAATTGTAAATGAACACTTTCCCCGCAACAGACCCGATGCGATTTACCCTCCCAATGCGTTGCATTAACCGGGTTGAGTTCCAGGGTGTATCATAATTCACTATGGTATTGGAACGATGGAGGTTAACACCTTCTGCCAATACTTCGGTTGTAATTACTATTTTAATATCGTCCCTTTGTTCCTTCAAAGGCAGATTTGCATCAAAATTAGCACGGACAACCGGCATCTTGTGTTTTCGGGTTCCTGCATTAATTTCCATTACATCAGAACGTCCTTTTTCCTGCAGTTTAGAAAGCAAGTAGTCTGTTGTTTCTTTTGATTCGGAGAATATAACTAATTTCTGTTGCGGATTATATTCTGCATTGAGTAACCCATTTTGCAATTCATGGTAAAATTTATCGAATTTTGGGTCTACTGTAACTTCATTCCAACGTGAAACCAAACTGTTCAATATTTGATAATCTTTTTCCAATCCTTCATAAAACCCAGGGAGAAAATCGGCAGGCTCACAAATCGTAATGGTTGGGTCAGTATCCATTAAGTATGAAATTCTATCTATTAGTTCTTCTTCTCTTTCATCAACAATATATTCCGTCACGTTTAGATTTGGAGCAATATAAATTTTACCATTTTCAAACATTGTCATCATCGCCCCGGTCGCTTCATAGAACCTTCTCAAGGAACCTTTAAATGCAGTAAAACTACTGTCAATTCTTTTTACCAATAAGATTTTCATGATAAATGCCAACTGACGGGATGCTAATTCCGCATTCTGATATTTCTCTTTTTTATCCGGCACTAAATATTTAAGTGCCTGATACCTATTATAAGTCAATCCTCCTATTTCTTCACTCAGAACATCCATTGTATCATCATAGAGTTTATCCAGTTCAGGTTCTAACTGATACAATATTTTAATCGGTGGCACTATTTCCGGGAAACGGATACCTTGTTTGTCCAGGTCTTTTTTGTATTCTTCATGTTCATTAAGGTCGGTACGGGTACGTCTAATAGTAAGAGGTTTAATAACCTTTTCTCTGACAATCTCATAAATCCGGGCAACTTCTTTTCTTGCTCCTTCTAAAGGTAATTTTTGCGCTCTTTTATAATCCTCAATTGCCCTGCTAAAAAATGAAGTAAGATTTGATATTTCCAAAGTTGAACGTTTGCCATCCTGGAACAGCAATACCAAATTACGTATATCAGCCGGACGGTTATTCAATGGAGTGGCGGAAATGAGTATTACTTTTTTCAGTGCTCTGGTTCCATCTTTTAACCTTAACGACGAAGGAGATTTACAAAGCTTTTGAAGCTCGTTATAAGCCTCTGATGTATCATTACGGAATTTATGGGCTTCATCAACCAGAATTAAATCATACTTTTCCGGTCGCTTAATTTTATGCAAACTTCCATTCGTAATTATCTCATAATTTTTTAATCCAAAGCTTTCAAATGTTTCCCGCCAGTTTTGTTTTAAGGCAGGAGGTGTTACTACCAGAATAGTTGAAATATGGGATGGGAAATCATTGAAATAAAAGAATTTCTTGGCAATCAAAGTACCAACTACCGTTTTGCCTAAGCCCACTACGTCGGCTAAGAAGAAACCATTGTGCTTTTTGAGTAACTCAAACCCTTGTTCAACAGCATCAATCTGATAGGAAAGCCTTTTAAAGTTATCCGGTAAATCACTTACACTATTGGGGTCAAAATCAACACTTTTTCCAAAATACTCAATAAGAAATTTGATGTAAACCTCGAAAGGAGTAAACTCGTCGTTAATATATGTTTCTTTCTTTATTTTTTCGAAATCAACAGGTAATACATCGACACCTTCAGCCCATAATTTTTCAAATTCATCGGATGCAAATTTTACATCATCATAATCACGCAAGGCGACATTAAATTCATAATTAGATGTATCTTTTCCACCCAGACCTGCATCAGTTAAATTTGAACTACCGGTAATAACTTCACCCGTGGTATATTCATTAAAATTTTCAGGACGAAAAATGTAGATTTTAGCGTGTAGTTTACGATGGGGATGAGCTTTGATTTGAACTTTTTGAGTTACAACGTCATTTAAAAATTGTTTAATGCCATCTTCAATATCCTTATCATATTCCGAACTTTGAATATCATCTTTTATTGAATTGTTCAGGTCCTCTAAAGCTAATTGATGGTCACCTTTGAAAAGCAATCCCTGTGAATGATATTTTGCAACAATCCTGTCAACATTAATCCCAACCAATATTCTGATGTTTGGAACTTTATTTAAGTAAGGACGAATTGCAAAGTAGCCAGAAGCTCTGAAATAACCGACTAATGCATCAAAGAAAGCAATGTCGGGGATATGTTCAAAAACTCCGGCAAATCTCCGAAGTAAAGTATTTTCTTTTTCGTTGGTAAAAAACTTTGTACTCATTTTGGGGCTTTATAACTTCTTTTCAACAAAATTCATTGCAGCTTTTGCTACTTTCTCATCTTTTACAATTTCGTAAACTTGTCCGGCTAACCATAAAGTGAGCAATTCATCTTTATCTGTATCCAGCATTTTAGCCAGTTTTATAACCTGCTCCCGCTTTGCCCTTCGTTCACCACGTTCAATCTTGCTGTACATTGGAGTATCAATTTCCAATTCGGCAGCCAATTGACGTTGGACCAATCCTTTTTCTTCCCTTAGTTCTTTAATTCGTTTTCCTAAAAACATGACTAATTAATTTACGACTTGTCAAATTATGGCTAATTTAATAAAAAGAATTAAACAGAATCAGGAATAAATGAATTTATCGGTGGAATTTATTCGTTGATAAATGGCAGTAATTTTATCTGAGAAAATCTGCCTAATGTTGATATAGGACAATACTAATGAAAAATGCCTTAGAACAAATTGAGTAAAATTTTCAATTAATATCCTTATACCTCCTGCCTCTTCACTCCAGTCATTCGTTTCTCACTTCCTGCATTCAGAAGCTTCCGGCACCCCACGCAAGAGTAACTCCTGCATTTCGCTAAGTCACCCTGAGCCGGGTTGAACCGCTCATTTCGTCGTTACACTTGCCTTTGCCTATACCATTAAAGACCTCAAATAAAGTTCCAGTACCTCCGGTAACTTCTTTCCATGCATTTCTCCGAACAGGTTCGGAACATTCCTTCCATTCAGTAACCTTTGGCACCGCACACAAGAGTAAATGCTTCATTTCACTTCGTTCGCCCTGTCTTTGCTCAGACCTCACTACTTTACATTCAGCTTCTACACTTTTTTTTGCCGACACGTAAAATTATTGTAATGGTTAAAGGCCTTTGGGGAAAGGCTATGCCAATTTTTCAAATCACATTTTTACAGATTCTTCTTTTTCCTAGCCACAGTATAAAAATCATGCCTTTCCGTTCGGTCATTGTTATTCCGGCGGCAAAGGTAAATCCGTGTTTTTCGGGTATACAAGTTCAAGCCTCCGGTTTTGCAGAAAATCTCCATCCTCCTTCGTCAGATAGTATTTCCCGCAAAAAACCTGCATACCCAAACACTACCTTTTTAAGCCACCAAAACAACAACGACCGACCCGATGGAAAGACGCATAACATTAAATAATAATACTATGGAAAAGAAAAGTGCAAATAACAGTTTTGAAAATGTGAGTAACGAAAAACAAAACTCACTCTCCTCCGGAATCCGCATAGGTTGGAGTGAAAAAATTCCGGTTATCAAACAAAAGTTTGTAAAAATCAAAGAAGCCGAATATTCAACCGATTTCGAGTTTTTCATTGAAAATCAGGTACACGTAGTGGTGAGTAGTAATAAAGATTGTACGATTTGTAGCTCAGTTGAGAAACGGGTATTCTGGCAAGGTTCTGCACTTCCTGACGATGCGGTGTATAATCTGATTGAGGCCATTCATAGAGACATTGTATCCTTTCGATACGGCGGGGAATTAGTTTATTAATTAAAATGCGAAACGATGAAATTAGCTGATTTGAACAAAGACTGGAGGTAGAATATTACTTTCCGATATAAACTGGGATTGAATGAATACCAATGCAACGTAAAATATTTGCCATTCCTTAGTGGAAAAAGGAATGAATCTGAAAACTACGATCTGGCAGAAATTTATACTCCTGTTTTTCATTTCGAGTTTGAAACCCTGAATACAAAGGAAATGACATATCAATCTCACTGGATTATGCCCTATCCTTTGGCGTGGTTTTTGAACAACTATCCTGATTCCTCGTTAGAAACAATGGTTCGATTTGCTGCAAAGGAGAATGGATATGTTGAAAGAATTTCAGAGGTAAATCGAAAGTTGCAAATAGGCACACAATTATCAATCTTCTAACCTACCATTATGAAAAGAATATTCAATAATCTCCCGCTTCGATGGATTCTCCGGCTTGCCATCATTGCCCTTGCTTCGTATATCACCGGATTAAGCTTTTGGTGGTGTTTGTTGGCTTATATCGGTATCATGTTTCTTATTGAATTTGCAAAAAATATGATCGTTATAATTCTTGGAATTGTATTGGTTATTACTGTATCTCTGGCAATGTTTTTCGGGCTATTAGCCCTCTGAATTTTGAGAAATATAAGAAAAGGCAACTCAACAGTTGCCTTTCATGTTAACCCCCAAACACTCGATAGGTCGGGATGACCTATCAATAATAAAGTTACTGAAATTATGATTATTAGACAAAAGAATATTACAGCTTCTTAACTGGACAAGCTTTTGCCAGATCCCCATTTTTGATAATAAACCGCTGATGCCTGCCGCCATTCTTTTCGAACAACTCCACAACCAGTTGCTTCTTATCAGGAATGGTAAATTTTTTAAATGCAAAAACGGTACTTTCTGTTTCTTTACCCTTTACAGTGGTTAGGTAATTGTAAGCCCGCAAAGGTTCTATGATGGTTTCCTGAATCGCAGTCCGCTTGACTACTTTTTTTATCGACTATTTTAAAAACAAGGAAGTCAATATCAAAAGGAATATCAGAGGTATTTTTGATTTCAGTATGCAGGAACAATAGCCCGTTATGGCTAAAAATCCCCCTGAGTTGGAACTCAATTCCAAATTGATTGCTATTTATATGCTTAACCCTTTTTCGGTTGCTTTTATAGATTTTCTCCATTGCCATCTGTACCGCCTGCGGCGATTCATCTCCCAAATCAGAAAGTTGAACCTCCATTGAATTTTCAGGACGATTGGTTAACCTGTTGTTATGAAGAAAATCTTTCATTTCAATGCTTAGCTTTTCCGGTACTTTCGAATAATTCACAATGAATGAGTAAAAGCTGCCCTCATCGGTAATAACTGAAAAGTTGGTTTCCTCTGTAAAGTCTTTTACAGCCGCTTTTACCCGGACTACATTCTCAGCACCCTCAGCTTTTCCGGCTATGATATTCGGTGAGCCCAAATCGATATAGGAAATCCCCGAGGGGAAAATCAGGTGCACTGTTTTGTCATAAGTAACCTCCAGATTATAGGAAGGGATAACGTTGTCTTTGGGAATGACTTTTGTATAATCGTTTTGTGCATAGAGGGAGAAGGCTGATAGATATAATAAGATGAAAATTATCGGTTTCATTTTGATGAATTTTTGAGTTAAAGAATTTGATTTTAATTGGATTGCATCAACAACAATCGATGCCCGGCTTTCAAGGTTACTTTGGTCGTCCGCAGTTTTTTTGAAACATACTGGGAAGTCCCCTGAATAAAACTCCGCCCTACGTCGGCAGCCAATTGCTGTCCGGCAGTTGTGCCTTGTGTAATACTAATGCTTGTTCCGGCATCGCGTCCCATGGAAGCAGTGATTTCTTTTAAAGCCGTTGTTTCCACAGAGCCGGGGATGAACAGGCCTTGTTGACCGTCTGTGTCGTAGGCGGTCAGTTGCACAGGTATAATATTACCGTTGTGTTCAAGGGATTGAATAAATATCTGCAACCGCTCTCCCTGAATTTGTGCAATACCGGTTATAAGCGAATTCTTTGAAAGTTTAAAACCACCGGTTTCCACCGGTTCAAGCAGGCGAAGTTTTACGTTTTGCCCGTTGACCAGTGTCTGGGTGCTGTTTACACATGCCCAAATTGTATTCCGGCCTTTCTGAGTTGTCTCGTCTCCAGGCGTTATAAAAGAATAATTACGAGGTGTTGAGACCTGCCCGATAAAAACCGAATCACTGATATTCTGCTCCAGTGCAGAAACGGTATTATCCGAAATGGTCCTAACAGTTTTTGACAAAACCGGTTGTTCTTTCTTTTCTACCGGCTGAGGTTGTTTTTATCTCTGAAACTTCAGTTGCAACAGCCTGACCAGATGATTCAGGCATATATTTGGAAGCCAGTTGATAGGATTTTTCCATTAGCCTTAACTGTTCATCTACACTGCCTCCTTGTTCTTTTTGAGCGAGTTGATTTTTTAACTCCTCAATTTCCTTTTTCAACTTTTCATTTTCAGAATCCTCTTTTGGCTTTTCATAGAAATTGTTAAGTGTTTTATTAATCCCTTTATAAGCCGAAGCAGAATGTTGTATTGCTTTCTCAGGTTGTTTTGAACCTGAGAATTTCCCGTTTGATGTTGACTGTTCAGCCTTGCTGTCCGGCGCAGACAAATCCAATTTTTTTGGTTCATCCTGTCCAACCATTGCTGAAAACTGTTCCAGCGAACGGACCGGCTTTTCCTCAAAAAGCTTCTCCTGTTCAAAGGCGCTGATCTTGTCTTTTATCAGGTTGCTTTCCGCTGGCATGGGCAGTTCTGTGTTCAATCCCGCCTCACCTTTGGTTGTACTGTTTTTTTCTGATGGCTTAAAAATAAGCCAGAGGCTTGCACCAAAAACCGCAAACATCAAAGCGAAAACCGCATATTTTTTAAGCTGTTGCTTTTGCTTTGGTTTCAGTATAGTTTTATTGTTTTTGTTCATGAAATACATCTTTGAGTTTATGGATTAAACTGTCCCGTGGTAAGTCAAGAGGTTTGATATGCTCAATGTTAAGTATCTTCTGCACCTCCTGATTATTGAAAGAATCCCAAAGCATGAAAGAAAAAACTGAGGCAAAAAGGATGCACAATCCAAGCACAACAACTTTGCGTTTCTTTTGTGGAATCCGTTCACATGCTTTTCGGATGGTATCATCCAGCAACCGGCTGGTTTTTCTGATTTTTTGTTTCATGGCTACCGGTTTATGGTTTGAATATCCCTGTTTTCTTTTACCGTAAAATTCTCAATCGTAAAACCATGCGGATTGTTATCGCTTCGCACCGAGTTAATCAGGTCGCAGGTGGTAACCAGGCTTCGCTGCGTGATATTACTTGCCCTGATAATAACCTGCCGGGCATAGGTAGAAGCTGTATAGGGATAGTTCCTGAAATTAACCACCACACTATCCACCTGTAGAGTCTGGTTGATATTCCCGGAGATAATCCGGTTGAAATACCCTTTCTCAATCAAATCCTTGTAGTAAGTATAAACGCTTTTGTCTGCAAGAAACATGGCCCGGTTGATGTTGGACTCTATGGCGTTTTTATCCGGCGAGAGCGTAAAGAACAGTTCGTGAAATCGCCGGATATGTTCCCGTGCTTCCACCGGACGGTTCTGGGATAAATCCTGAGAAAGGGCAAGGATTAATGATTTTCCTTTGTCCAGCACGTAGATTTTCTGTCGTTGTTTCTCAGCAAACTGAAAGCACTGAAAACCGAATAGCCGGTAATGCCTGCACACAGGATGACGAATACAATCCCGAAAAAACGAATCTGCCTGAAGCTCGTTTCAATATTTTTTAATGATTTAAATTCCATGATAATTTCTGTTTACTTTTTTAATAGTTTGCCTGATATATTACCTGCTGACGCACCGACTGCACCTGCAGCCACAGAACCGGCTTTACTTGCCGATGAGCTACGTTCTTCCCATAATTGCCCATACCCCCGGCCATAATAATCCAGTTCGCTACTGTTGGAATCGTAAAGTATCCGATAATACCGATAACCATAAACACGATATACACCCCATTGGAAGCCTCGACCGAATAGGTTGGATCTGCCTGCAACTTGTTAATATCCGCTTGAAGCATCAGTACCTGATCCGTGAAGGATTGAGCTGAACAGGTCAGAACCGGGAGCCAGAGATAAACCGATATGTACCGGGAGAACCACTGTGTCATGGTGGATTGAAAGCCGTCATAAATACTGATGGCAAAAGCAATAGGACCAAGAATGGAAAGCACAATCAAAAAGAAAGTACGGATTGTGTCGATAACCAAGCCGCCGCCTGAAAAAGTAATTCCAGAATCTCCCGGAAGAAATCACGGATATTCTTTTTCATATTGTACAGCTCCGTGCAATATACATTCCCGACATGTTGCCAAATCCGATGGGCTCCATCCCAACTCATCCAGCTGCTTATCGAACTCATCATTACTTACAAGAAAGGCAGTTTCAGGATTTCGTTTCATAGCCTCGATTTCAGTTGTTCTTTTAATCCGGTATTTTTCCATATCAAAAGTCTGGGATTCCAACATCTGGTGGGTGCCTTTTACAACAGGGCTCAAGACCACATTGATTGTTCCCAGAACAAAGAGGGGAAGAACATAATGCACAAGCCAATGGCAAAGGGGCGTCAAAGCGGGTAAACATCAATGGTTCAGTCCGGGCAAGCGACTGCCATAAACGTGAGGCCACATAAAGCAATGCGCCCAGACCGGCTATGCCTTTTTGCTACCCCGGTCATGTCACTGCATAAAGGCGTCATCTCCACATAAAGGCTGCGGAGAAGATCTGATGTAGGTTATCTGAAATCCATTACCAGTACCTTTGTCAGCATTACGTAAAGCGCCAGCATCCGTTGCGTATCGCCTTTCTTCTGAGAACGCAGATAAGAAACCGAAGGTTCTTGTTCGTGTAGTTAGTAGCGTACCAGGGTTCGGTAGTGCTGGACAGAAGTATAAACGCCGTTAATAATATCCATGCGTTCCTTGTCGGTCATTGAGAGCGAACTGCTGTAACAATCCCTTTCAGGTCAAGCAAAAGGTTACTACTTTCTTCCAAAAGCTTGGAGTAGCCAAAAGCAATGGCTCCCAATTCTTCCAAGGTAAAATTCTCGTCCTGTAGCATCAGTTGATATGAGTTGATGTAGATGTCGGCAATTTCTCCAACCATTAAAATGTTTTCCTGAACTTTCCGGGCATCTTTCACGAGGTCATTTACTGCTTTTAACGCATCGTAATACTTCTTACCCTGATCATATACTTTCTTTACTTCCTGAAAAATCTTTATCACGTTGGAAACTGTGCTCGATGTTTGTACAATTTCATTGGCGGAATTCACAATACTCTGTGCAAGGTTTACAGGGTCGGGTAACTACAAATTGGGCTTGCAGATTAAAGTGCCGAGCATAACAAACAGCCAGGCTATAAATAGTCTTGTTTTCATGAATTTTAATTTTAAAATGATAAGCTTAAGCATTTCGCTTGCTGGCAGCCAGTTGTTTAATGGCCTGTTCAATGTTCCCGTCCAGTTGTTCAGTCAGCCGGACGAGTTCCAGTTTCTCGGTTTCTTCGGTCGTGTAAGTATAATACTCTTCCAAAGAAACTTCGGTGGCATAAACCGCAGATTGCACACCGCCCAAAACCAATCCATACCTCTTTGTATTTTCGGCGGGGATGATTGGCAAGGTTGATGGAAAAGGATCTGCGATTTTTCTTTTTCGGTCAGTCCAAGCAATTCCTGAATAGAGCCAAACTTATTAATGTACTTGCGCTGGTCGAGCAGAATTTTACAGTCGGAGTTGTTGATAATACTTTCTTTTACGATTTCCGAAGCAATAATATCATCCACTTCCTGAGTAACCACTACGGCTTCACCAAAGAATTTCCGAACGGTTTTAAACAAATATTTGATGTATTCCGCCATCCCTTCTTTGGCAATTGCTTTCCAGGCTTCCTCTATTAATATCATCTTTCGGATGCCTTTTAATCGCCTCATCTTGTTGATGAAGGCTTCCATGATGATGATAGTTACAATGGGGAACAGAACTTTGTGGTCTTTGATATTATCCAGTTCGAACACTATAAAACGCTTGTTCAACAAATCCATTTGCTTGTCCGAGTTCAACAGGTAATCATACTCACCATCCTTGTAATACGGCTCCAAAAACGTTCAGAAAAATTAGATATATCAAAGTCCTTTTCCCTTACTTTCTTCGCGCGGAGCGTTTCGGAATATTCATCCCGGACAAACTCATAAAATGTATTAAAAGACGGAGCCATCTTACCGTCCGATTTCAACCTTTCAATATACTGGCTCACCGCATTCGACAAAGCCACCTCCTCCGAGCGTGTTGGCGCTTCTTCCTCATTTTTCCAGAGAGTAAGGATAAGCGTTTTGATGCTTTCCCTTTTTTCAATGTCAAACACACCGTCATCGGTATAGAATGGGTTAAACGCAATCGGATTGTCCTCGGTATAGGTAAAATAAACCCCGTCTTCGCCCCTTGTTTTATAATGAATTAAATCACATAATCCTTTGTAGCTGTTCCCGGTATCGACCAGAAGTACATGTGTTCCCTGCTCATAATACTGCCGTACCATGTGATTGGTAAAAAAAGGATTTTCCACTTCCCGAAGGGCCAAGAATAAATTTGTTCCGGTTGGTGATTATTCCTTTTTTCATGGGCAAATCGAAAATATCGATATGCAACGGTTTTCCGGTGAGCCGGTCAACCATTTTAATCCCCACCGGCGATAAGGAACTACGGTAATTGGTTTCACTTGTAAAAAAGCACAAAGCCTGCTCGGTGAACGTATAAAACGATTCTTCAGAAGGGAAGTCAGCTGCATTGCCGGGAATGCCCGCCCAAAACAAAGTTGGAACATCCACAGTATTGTAACGCGGTTTACATTCCATCAATGCAATCTGGGAACCGGCATCATTCTTAATCTGCCGTAGTTCTTCCGGCCTGTCGCTCCATGCCAGCACATTAAAATGCGCCCGAACAGAAATCAGTCCTTTGCTGTGCGCTTCATTTAGGTACTCTTCCAGCCACTGTTTGTTTATCTGGTTAGCACGGCTGTACCTCGAAAGCGAGTGCATGTTCCGCGCCATCTTTTCAAAACGGGCGAGGTTGGATGAATGGTCGTCAATAAAAATATATTGGTTGTAAATGTGGTTGCATGTCAACAACAAACCAACCGGCGAAGCAAAAGAGAGAAGACAACTGCTACGGTCGGTCGAAAGTCTTTCGTACCGGCTTTCCGTGGAAATTTTTGTTGGCAAATCATCCAAATCCGAAAGGGTATGAAGCACCAGCGAGTTGTCCCCGATTTTCATTTCTCCCGGATTCAGAGTGATGTCTTGCAGGCAGGCAGTTTGCTGCTGAGAAAGTGAGAAGTACTTTTCCACAACTCCCGGTTCTTTCCCTGAGCCGGTAATCTGCTCTGCCGTTAAACGTGTGAGCCGGATAAAATCGCTGTCGTTAATGATTTGCTCAAACTGGTTCACCGCTTCCACAAACCGCAATACAGATTCCTTATTTTTTATCTCTTTGGGTAGAAGAGTTCCCCGCCCCAGTGAACTGAACGTACTTTGCTGCCTACTCCGCTCTTTGGTGGTTTTGGTAAGAAAAAGGTAACTGGTGTGGCTTAAATACGGACGCTCGTTAAAATGGCGTTCAAAAGAAGAACTCAGAAAGCTTAAATCCTGTTCCTGCTGCTCATATTGGTAATTCTCCTTAATATACCAATCCTGTTTGTGTACAATGGAGTAATCGGGCAACACTTTAATCGCCTTGTTCCATAGCGAATGAATGGCTTCGTATTCCTCTGAAGTAACCGTAAACAGTTCCGGCAGTGTAACCTGGAAAGCAACAGTAATATCTGCATCTTTACTAATGATACAGCCTTGTTCTACCGACAGCAACGGGAACTTGCTTTCAAGAGTAGCCGCTTTCAAAATGTTTCTCATGCTGCCCCCTTTCTGTTATAAGTAAATAGTTTGGGCATACTTCTCCGGTTGATTATCCTACGCGGGAAAGTGCGGGTTGACTGTACCTTCATCAAACCAAAACGGCCAAACTTCCGGTTTAGCGAAAAGGTCAGCCAGATAACTACGAAAGCCAGAACCAGCCCGGTGAAAATGCAAACCCACTGGTTTATCCCGGCCAGGTACATGACAATAAAAATCATAAATGTTCCCAACAGCCCACCTGCAAAGATGAACAGGTACTGGCTTTGCAGTCCCTTAAATTCAGCCGGTTTATTTACCCCTTTATTTATAAAATACGCTGCCATACTTTTTACAGGAAGAATGAGCGTAGAATGGTGGCAGCAACAATCAGGAAAATACACGCGCCAAACCAGGCGGCAGCGGTTTTGCCGGTGTCTGGATCTCCGCTTGAGAATTTGGAATACACTTTTACTCCGCCGATTAATCCCACAATGGCTCCAATGGCATAGATTAATTTGGTTGCCGGGTCGAAATACGAGGTGACCATGTTTGTAGCTTCAGCGATTCCTGCAGAGCCATCACCCTGGGCGAATAATGCCATAGCCCAGATTGAAAAGAAGATGGTTAAAACCGATTTTAATGAATTATTTTTTGCCATAATGATTTGCTGTTTATGCTTCACATCGAAATTTGGGTGAAGCTGTGTTACGAATTATTAAAAGGATTCTCACTCGATGTTGTGGTAAAACCACAGGATTGATACCGTACTTTACCCGTAATCTTTTTCCTTCATATTTTTCAGAATTTGGTTACTACTCAGGCAAAACTTTTCCCTGCCTGAAACCAAATGTAAAGGCTTAAATCACTGAAAAATAAAAAGGGGAGTATGTGGAAGTGTGTGGCTGTATTTGGCTTTAATAATAAAGAATTATGCGATTTGACAATGAAAAATTATTCATACTTATCAACTAAAACTAAATATCTTTCCTTCAGAGATTTATAATGAGGAAATTCAGGGAATAACTTGATACTTCTTTTCAAAAAGTTTTCTGCCTCAACGAGTTTGATTTTTAATTCATCTGTACTCGAATAACTTCTTTCGCCTTGTATGGGGCATAAAACCAAATGTACAAACCCGGAATTAATTAATGTTTGATTTTTAGCTAGTTACGAAAAAGCCATTTAAAACGGAATGCGCATAAGTGTTTAGTTTGGTTAAATTGCGGTTTAATAAATTAAGGCATTTTTGGCGCATTTTTATTGTAGGTTTAATTGCTATGCCAAATATACGCAAAATGCCGTAAAAACAAGCTTTTAAGCCCCAAAACAAACACACTGACACTCCCTAATATTACGCCTTTTTACGGGCGTTTTTTTATGCCCGGTATTTTGGCTCTCCATTGTGTACATTCCGTTTTGAACGGCTATTGGAACGCCAAATGGAACGCCAAAACTCTATAAAAAAGCGTTTATAATATATAGTATAAATACATAATAATTAACGTAAATGGTACAATAAAACACAACAATAGGGGTGTAATGTGTTTTTGAAACAGTTAAAATAAAGGCGTGTTTAATGTAACGTGCTGATTAGCAGTAAGTAATGTTTGTTTTTAGTTACTTTTCGGAAGCAATAGGCAACGAAGTGTAGCCAATTTGTTTTTTTAACATCCGGTTTTGCTCCTTTAGTGCGCCAATTTCTTCTGCCATTTTACGAAGTTCCGTGTCTTTGTTGGTTATTAATGATAATAAAAGGGAATCGTCATTTTTATTTATTTCTTTTTTTTTCTCCTTTATTATCATTTCTCCTTTATCCATTACCAGCCAATCAAGACTTAAATCAGGATAAGTATTGATAATTATCTTTATATTATTACTGCCTATGTGCTTGCCGCTTTTAAGAAAGCCAACACTCAATCCTGTTTCTTTATAAAACTGGTTTGCATTTTTTCCTTTAAAATCAAGATATTCAAGTATTTTCTCTTTAGCGGTCATTTATTGTTATATAAAAATCAAAAAAATAATTGATAATTGTCTTGCTTTATATTGATAATTATCTATATATTTGTGTAAAACAACAATACAAAGGTAATGCAAATGTTGAGTGAAAAACAAATTTTGGAAAAAAAACAGATTGGCGATGCGAACGTTGTTGCACAGGTCCTCTCGAAAGAGAACGGCAAATATATAACGCCTGCTTACGTGGCGCAGATATTCAGCCGCGAGACGTCGCAGTACCACGTGCGGGCGATGGAGGTATTGAGGGGAATAGTGGAGTACCGCGAACGGTTAATCAACGAAGCTATTAATCAATAAAACAATAATTATGAATCCAACTCATTTTCAAGCTCTGCAATTTGCCGGGCAGCATCAGCAAAATTTTGCTCCAGTCCGTTTTTTACAATCGGGTTCTGAGCAAGAAAATCGGGCAACGTGTTTCGTTGCTTCTTTAAGTTCTCAAGAAAAAACTCAAGAAACTGAATCCGGTATTCTTTCGAAGCCCCGGGCCTCATTTCTTCGAGTTCTACGTTTAGGTAGCCCCATAAACTGTTTTCGAGGGCTTGTAAACGGGCGTTCAAAACCAAAATGTTAACGCCGTTCATTAGGGTGTTTTCTTTATCAATCATAATGCTAAATATTTGAATCTCTCACATCAAAGTTAAGCATTTTTCCCGGGTGGCACACACCCCCGTTCGAGTCGGGGGCGGGAACAACTAAAAACACAGCGACAGCCCGGCGATAACTTCAAAGGGTGGTCGCATACCTTTTAATTCGTCGCTGAAAAATTGGAATACTATAACAATATATTAGTAGTGGAAGCTGTAGCAGACCTTATAGAACCCGGAATAATGACGGAAGCCGAATACGGACACGCGAGAGACCGTGGCAAACTCCGTGTCGCTAACAGAGCCTGCAAGAACAATACAGTAAAAGTTTACTACAACTCGTTAGAACCAAAAATACAGCGCAAATTTGAGGACTACCTGGGCGGCAACCCGTGCTTGATGGCAAAGAAAAAGCAGATTGCCGATAAAATAGAAACCGACTACAAAGCTTTCGAGTACTTTTCGAATTACCGTTATCCCGACGGTTCGGCAATCCCATGCGAAAGACAAAACAATATTTTGTTGTGGGCAAATAACGCTTGTATCCTCAATGCTTTAATGAAAGAATTTGAGGCACACGCACAAGCACGGGCCGCAGACGGTAAAAAAACCGCAGTATTCGGAATTTTACGCTCAAGCGGTGGTACGGGTTAAGAAAGCCAACGAAGAACGATTGATTAACGGTTTAATTGCCCCGCCCGAATACGAAAACAACCTGCCCACAACCCCACGGCGTTTGCGCGATAAACTTGAAGTATATATGAATGCCTACAACGAAGACCCTGAGGCTGCGTATTTCACATTAATCAAGCAAAACAAAAACAACGATAATGCCCGTAAAGTTTCGGCAAGTATGGCACGGCTTATTGTTGGTATTTGGCGCACTTACGACAAGCCTTTCGAGACGGTTGTACACGAACGCTACTTGGAGTTTGTAGACGGTTCGCGCATTATATACGATAAAAAGACCGGAGAAAAGTTTATCCCCGAAGATTTCAGATACAACGGTAAACCGATGGACATAAGCATTCCAACGGTGCGCAATTACCTAAAAGACGTGATGAACGACACGGCTGTTTTTGCCGACCGTAACGGAAACTTCGACTATATGAACAAACGGCATCCGAAACAAAAGCGCAAAATCGGGCAATATTCATTATCAAAAATTTCGATGGATGACGTTGCCATGTCGCGCAAAAGCTGCCGTGGATGGGTGTTCAAATACATCTCTGTTGATGTTTTGTCGGATTATTGGTTTCGTCCTGCATATATTATAGGTAAACCGACAAAAGATACCATTTACGAAGCATTTAGAAACATGTTTCTTGAATTGTTGGAAATTGGCTTGCCGATGCCGGGAGAATTAGAAGTAGAAAATGCGTTAATGCAACATATTGGTTGGTTACAGGATGCTTTCAAATTCGTGCGGTTTGCCAAGTCATCGACCGATAAACGCGCTGAACATAAAATCCGTGGCTTAAAATATGGTGTAGCTAAGAAAAACGGACACACACGTGGGCGTTGGCATGCAAAACACGAAGCATATAGATGTGTGCGCAATAAAGTAGAAGGCGATTTTATTGAACCCGAATATCAACCGCAGACAATTATTGCCGATGATTTGGCAGATATTGAGGAACACAACAACGGGTTGCACCCACGCCAAAAATTATTCCCCGGCATGACTCGAAAAGAGGTTCTTATTGAAAATTTCAACCCGATATTGAAGGGTATCGATCCCTCGTTTTTGTGGCAATTCCTTGGCAACGAAACGCAAACATCGATTCGGAACAACGATTACTGTCAGATTCAGGAAATGGATTTTTGGTTAAAAGACTACCATTGCCTTAATCTGTTAAAACCAAATAATTTAGACGTTACGGCTTATTGGTTGCCCGAAGCCGATGGAAGCATAAACACGGCTTATCTGTACCAAGACGGCAGATACATAGGCGAAGTTTACAACTCTACAAATTACCATTACAACGAATTTCAAATTGAGCGCACCGATGAAGACGAAGCAAACATACTGCACCAAAATAAACGGAATGCGAAATACAATAAAATGATAAAAGACCGTCGCGAAGAAATTCCCGATGTGTATTACGACACGCCCGAAAACGAAAAAATGAGGGAAGAAACCGAAGTGCCGGAAATAGTAGAATCGGCACAGCCTAAGAATTACGATAATTATGATGATTTGAACGAAACAACGAATTGGGCTGCAAAAGCGATTAAATCTCTCTAAAAACTTGATATTATGACACCAAAAAAGAAAAAACAAGACTTACCACAAAAGGTAAAAGAACAAATTGCCGAAGCTGTTGCAAATGATTTGCAGTATTACAACTCGGCTCGCCAACACGCACGGGCTTTGAAGATTAATGAAAGTGTATATAGTCGTGTTTTCGTAAGTAAAGACTTTGGTCAAAAACTTGCCCTTGAAAAATGGATAACCCTTGCCCGTAAATACAAAATAAACATTGGCGATAACGATGCAGGCTGGAAAATAGTAAAAACGCCGATTTTCTGTTACATAACCGCACAGTTAGAGGTTTGTCAGCGTGGACATCAGAGCTATATGCTTTGCGATTTTTCGGACATCGGCAAAACAGAAGCTGCCAAGCATTATGCCGAAACACATAAGAATGCTATCTATGTTGATTGTTCACAATATAAGACCAAACAACGTTTTATTAAGCATATTTCTCGCGAGTTTGGATTAGATGCTCATGGGCGTTACGGCGACATCTACGACAACCTTTGCTTTTGGATTAACTCACAAATAGAATCGCCAATTATCATTCTTGATGAGTGGGGAGATGTGTCGTATGAAACATTTATGGAAGTAAAAGCCCTTTGGAATGCTACCGACCGCCGTTGCAGTTGGTATGCTATAGGTGCTGAGGGATTGGAAGAAAAGATGAGACGGGGCATAACTAACAAAAAAGTAGGTTATACCGAAATATTTAGTCGTTTTGCGAAAAAATACGGCAAAATTGATTTTGAAGACGAGAAGTTATCGAAGCAAGATTTTATTGAAATGACCGCAACCCAAATCATTAAAGCCAATGCTCCGGTAGGTAGCGATTACAGCAAAATATTCACGAATACCATTTGTAAAGATGATGGTCGTCCGAGTTTGCGCAGAATACGTACAGAATTATTAAAACAGTAATGACCAACAAAGACCAAAATACGACCGCAAAAACTGACGGGAAAGCCGTAAAAAACGCTAATGGCAAGGCAAAGCAAATGACCAAGCTCCGCCGACCGATTACGGTTACCGACCTGTACCGGAAGAAATTCAAAGTGTTGGATTTTACGGGCGAGTTTGGCGCACTTATAGGCAAACCGGAAGTAAAGGGCAGTTGGATAATCTTTGGCGACTCATCGCAAGGGAAAACGCGCCTAATGCTCCAGTTGGCAAAATACATGGGAAATTTTGGGAGAGTGTATATCAATAGTTTGGAAGAGGGAGAATCGGAGTCGATAAAACAAGGTTACAAAGATGAGCAAATGGAAGACAAAAAGGATAGGGTTTACTTGCTCGACAATGAGCCACTCGACGTGGTAAGGCAACGATTGGCGCAAAAGCGCAACGCACCCGACTTTGTTTTTTTCGACTCCGTTCAGTTTATGAAAAACTTTACCGAAAACGACTACATTGATTTGCTCGCCGATTTCCCGACAAAACTGTTCATTTTCACTTCGCACGTGCAGGGGAAAGAACCCAAAGGCGCACTGGCACAAGCCATCCGCTACCGAAGCTTTGTGAAACTCTATGTACACGCATTCCGGGCTTTCCCGAAGTCCCGTTATGGCGGCTGCGCTACTTACGACATCTGGCCTGAAAAAGCACAGGCCTATTACCTTAAAACGGCATAACGATGAAAAGAAGAAAAATGTACGACCTCACCTACAGGTTAAAGAAGAAATACCCGGTGCAAAAAAAAAGGCAGGAACGGGTGTTCGAGGCCGACAGGGAGCTGGCAATGGAACTGCAAAAGGACAAGATGTTCTCTGTCCTGTGCGACAATTTTGATTTCACTATTCAAACAACAATAAAATGACAACAAAACTATCGAACGAAAAAAAGAAGCTGATACAACGCTTTCATATAGCGTTGAAACAGGCGGGCATGGCAAAGCAAAAGGAGGCCATGCTGGAAGAACTTGGCGTGGAAAGCACCCGCGACCTCGCCGAGGCGGAACTGGAACAGATGATAGCCGCGCTGACGGGCAGCGGCGACAAATGGCGCAAAAGGGTGATGGCTGCAATTTTTGCATGGTGCCGGGCAATAAGCTACGAAGCCGACACCGCAACGGTGAAGGGCATTGCCTGCAAGGCTTCGGGCTACAAGCGGTTCAACGATATCCCCGTCTCCCGGTTGCGGGACGTGTATTACGAATTTGTGCGCAAAAGCAAGACAACGGCTTCCGTGCGGGAGTTCAAACAGCAGGTAATAAACAAGCTGGAGGTTTGCAATTAACCCCCGGCCCCCTAAAGGGGGAGGAAGGACAGCATGGAAACGGCAAGGCTTATAATATCGGTAATTTTTGCGGCGGCGGTGTTTGCCTATTTAGCGTATGGCTTTTGGTGGCTGTTGTTTTCGGGGGAAAGCATCTTGGAGCTTTGGAAGGACGGACGCAGAAAGGAAAGGGAAAAGCATTGATGGCAAGCCGGGCGCAAAATATACGCAAAAGGAAAACAAGCCGGAGGGTGAATTACCTGAAAAGCGTGATAGCCGTGCAGGACATTGTGCGGGAGTACGGCAGGCCCGGCAAAGGCTACTCGCAAAAATGGGTGTTCGACAACATAATTGCGCCCAACCCGCTGCTCAACATCAGTTACGGCACTTTTTGCAACTACTTGGGCGTTGCCGGGGCAAGGACAGAGCTACGGGAGCTGACGGCCGCCCCTTCTGGCTCCCCCAAGGGGGAGGATAAAAACCAATTGGCAAGTAAAACAAATTGAAAAAAACCCATGGTACTAAAAATTTTCTTCTCGCAAGACGAGATAAAACAATTCTTCGAGGCCAACGGTTTCCTGGTGGTGCAAGGCACTTTCGGGAAATGGGGCAAGGCCCTGCACAACCAAGACGAATGGAACGACTACCAGGCCGATGCCGTGCTGATAGGCAACCGCTACGTGGAGGCATCGAAACTGTTTGAGGGGGTGGCGGAACGGAGGCTCAAAAGCCTCGTGGCGCCCACTTCCAAAGAGATAAAAAACACTGTTGAATCAATTTTTAAAACACTTTTATAATGGAGGCAGTAACACAAAAACAAACGCCGGGAGTGATAGTCCCCGGCGAAATACGCACCTATACGGGCGTGGTCATAAACATCCTGGACCCAAGACCGGAACAGATACTAATAGAAGACATAGCACATGCGCTGGCGCATTTGTGCCGCTTTGGCGGGCATACGGCGAAGTTCTACAGCGTGGCGGAACATAGCATAAGATGTTCGCAAACAATAGAGCCTGAGTGGCAGCTGGCGGCACTGCTGCACGATGCCACTGAGGCTTATTTGATTGATTTGCCATCGCCCGTAAAGGCGTTATGGCCGGACTACAGGGCAATTGAGGGCAAACTGATGGGGGTGATAGCCCGGAAGTTTGGCTTTCAATGCCCCCTGCCCGAAGCCGTGAAGGAAACCGACAGGGCATGGCTTAAACTGGAGTGGCAAAACCTGATGCTGGAAGACAACTGGGGGACTTTGGACCCGGCGGACGCAAAGGCTTTGTTTTTGGAAATATTCGACAACATAACCGGCCCTTGCAGCTCCCTTGACAAGGAGGCGCATGGGCATAAAATTTACCATCATGCAAATAACGATTAGCAAACAAACGGCAAAGACTTTGGTAAAGGCCATTTGGCTGACCATAGGCACATGCGACAAAAACCGCAAGGAGGGGGCAAAATTTGAGCCCAACGAAAAGGTGATGAAAGACCTTAACGTAAACACGGAACAATTGTACGGGCTGCAACAGGTAGGCTTGCAGATAGCCAGTAAATTGAAGGCAGAAATGAAAAGTAAAAAGTAAAAAACAAATGGAAGTATTGGACATTTCAAAAGTTTCCTCCAATGAGCTGGAGGAGCTTTTACGGCAAAAAAAAGCGCAAGAGCGCAACCAGCGCATACAAAAACGCGAAGCCTACGAAGCCATCCGCGCCGATGTAGTCCGCAAAATTGAAAACAAAGTACGTGCAGTCAACGCCGACGTATCGGCATTTTTTGATTACGTAGTAAAAGAAACTACGGCATTTAGAGAAGTAATGGCAGAATACGGTCAGTTGCGCAACGCTAATCAACTGTCGTTTCCGCTCAAAGAAGACAACTTTAAGGTTGAAGTAAAGACCAACAAGGTTAAAAAATTCGACGAACGTGCCGACGTGGCAGCCGCCCGGCTCATCGAGTTTTTGCAAGAGTACATTAAAAACTCAGACAAGGGTTCTGATGACGTGATGTACCAGTTGGCAATGACACTTTTGGAGCGCAACCGCTACGGAGATTTGGACTACAAAAGCGTGTCTAAGCTCTACGACTACGAAGATCGCTTTGGCAGCGATGAATACAGCGCAATCATGCAACTTTTTAAAGAAAGCAACGTGATTGAAGGCACTGCCACGAATTTTTATTTCTACGAGCGCACGGAGCTGGGCGTGTGGCGGAAAATAGAAGTATCGTTTAACAGGTTATAAACAAGCTAAATCTCAAAAAAAATAGGCTGGCAATGAAAAACAAAAGGGAAATCCAATACCGCCACAGCGCAATTTTCTTCGCCATTGCCGTGGCAGGGCTGGCGGCAACGCTGCTGGGGCTGGCAATTTATAACCTTGTATTTTGAGCAAAATGTACGCAAAAGAACTGAAAAGCATAGGAATAACCGACAAGGGGCTGCTGCGCAAGGCGCGGATGGTGAAAAGGCTCTGCCTGCTGAGGCGGCACCATGCGCTGCTTTACGCCGCCTTCCTCCATTTTGGCGGGGAGGAAGGCCTTGTTGCCGCACTGGGGGCAATAGTGGGCAAGCGGACGGCAAGCCGCGGCGAGCTGTGCCGGGTGGCGGCATATATAGGAATTTCGCCGGAGGCGTTGTGCCGAAACACCCGCAAAAGGGAAATAGTGGAGGCGCGGCAGGTGGCAATGTACATGGCAAAGCACAACACAAAGGACAGCCTCGCCGCAATTGGGCAGGCCATTGGCGGCAAGGACCACGCAACCGTGAGCCACGCCTGTAAGACAGTTGACAACATGCTTTGCACCAGCCCGGCATATAGGGACAAATGGCTGCCGCTGCTTTTGCGGGGGGAAAACACCCGCTGGCTGGCGGGGAAATACCAGCGGCAATATTTTGCCGAAAGCCCCGAATGGGAAATAATGCAGTCATCCCCCTATGGCATACAGTACAGGCATCAGGAAACGGGAGAAACGAGGTGGGGAAAACCGAATTAATGACAAAAAAATGAACAAAAAATGGAAGATCTAAAAGAAATTTTACGACAAGAGAACAGGGACGACCTTTTCCTGCTAATAGAAGAATTTATAGAATGGTGCAGGGAAAAGAGCTGGCCCATAGACGGCGACTCGTTCGTGGTGTGGATAGATTGCTAGCCAACGGTTGGTGCATGTTGTGTTGCCGCCGGAATGTTGAACAATGAACGACACTAAGTTTTTAAAATTTTAGAGAGGGAAAAATGGTAAACTTTCACAATATAGACTGCATGGATTTTATGGCAAATGTGTCAGATAACTTTTATGATTTGGCAATAGTTGACCCTGAATTTGGTATCGGAATTGGTAATAGTCCCCGACTTGTAACCGACAAAGGATTGAAAGCAAAAGCATGGGACAACAAGCCAATTGATATGATTTATTTTAAAGAACTATTCAGGGTATCAAAGCATCAAATTATTTGGGGCGGGAATTACTATGAATTACCAATTACAAAACACTGTATAATTTGGGATAAAGTACAACCTGAAACAATGAGCTTCGGAATGTTTGATTTTGCCTGGACTTCGTTTGAAGGTGCAAATAAAATGTTTAGATACTCAGTGCAGAAAGAACAAGATAAACGCCACCCAACACAAAAGCCGGTTGCACTTTATAGATGGCTTTTACAACGATATGCAGAAACTGGATGGAAAATATTAGATACACACGGAGGAAGTTTTAACCATGCTATTGCTGCTGACATGGAAGGATTTGATTTGGATATAATGGATATTGATAAAGAATACTTTGATAGTGGCGTTGCTGCTTATAGTTTTCACAAACGTCAATTGAAACTGTTCTAAAATCCTAAACACAGCCTTGCATATAACGTAGGTGTGCTATGTGAAGCGTAGCGATAGCGAAGTTGCATATAGCACGTGTTATCGGCAGTTTGCGAAGTCGATAAAAAAATATTCGTAAAAAAACGAGTTCTTTGAAATTTTGGAAACTATTTAATTATCAATGTATTACAATTAGTTGTAAAATTATTTTTGATTTTTATTAAAAATATATGGTAGAATATTTTGCCATATTAAAAATATGGTATATATTTGTACCAACAAAAAGAAATAATAACAATTAAAAATTACGATTATGAAAATTCAATTTTACAACAAAAACAAAGCATTAAAATTTGACGGATTTGTTTATACGACAGATTTAGGAAGAATACCTTCAACAGAAGTATTAAGTGAAAATGATAATACAATTGAAGTAAACGAACTATTTACTGATAAATTATTAGATAATAGATTAGCAGAAAAAGATAAATATGTTTGGGAATGGAGTGATAAAAAAATGAAATTCGGCATTCAAAAAGATGTTCTTCATATATTAGGCGATTATGCATATTGTATTACAGCCGACGAATTAGACGGTATGGGACAATTTGAGGCGAACGAACGCTTAAAAGAATTAAGAGATATGGAAAATTTAGGTGCAATTTTAGATTTTACCGTTTCTAAAGCGTAAAAAAACAATTATGACAGAACTTGATAATATTAAAATATTTTTCACAGATAACAGCGTTGTAAAAGACGCTGTTTCTGTACGAAAAATTGAACAGATGGCAGAATTACCAAGTAATTCACTATACAGATTTGTTAAAGGCGAAAAATATCGAAGCCTGACAGACGAACAAATTCAACGCCTAATTCCTGTGATTAAGAAAATCGGCTACATTCCGATAGATTAAACATATAGTTCCCAAAATTTCAAAGGCTAATCAATTTCACGGTTAGCCTTTTTTTTGCTTAACGAATAAATAATGATTTGCGAAACAATGATAGACGGAACAATGACGAGAAGTGCCGCCGAATTTTGGTGGAGCCTCCCGTTTGACGGGAAAGAACGTGAACAATTTGTCGCACCCCGAAATGTTGCATATTTACCCATTAACACAACAGAAGGGCAAAAAACCGTTGACGCACGTAAATTGCACCGTTTTTTGGGAAGCAAACAACAATTTTCAGATTGGGTTAAAAAACGTATAGACGAATACCAATTTGTTGAAAATGAGGATTATTTTACGTTTCATAAAATTACGAAACGTAAAAACGGGCAACGCGGGGCTGATGTCAAAACCGAATATGCCCTAACTTTGGACATGGGCAAAGAACTGGCAATGGTAGAGCGCAACGCGCAGGGGCGCAAAGTGCGCAAGTATTTTATAGAGGTGGAGCAAGCGATGCAACAATTGTTGCTCCCTATTGGCGGCACGCACGGCCTGCGTTTCGGTAGAATTTGCAAAACTGCGCTACCAACAGGGGAAAACCCGGCAGCTCGAAATAGATTTTAAGCAACACGCCCAAATCGCCAACCTTTCATAAAAATACGAAACGTTAAAAACAACCTACAAATGGAAACTAAAAACCTTAAAATGGTCGAGATTGACCACAAAAAATTTGCAGTCGAAGTACTGGGCGATAATGCAAAGATTAATCTTACCCAAATGGCTAAGTCTTTTGGGCGTTCGAAAAAACCGGACAACTGGTTACGACTTGATGAGACAAAAGAGTATTTAGGTGTATTGAGCGTGTCTCAGAAAAGAGACACGGCTGATTTACTGAAAGTTAAGAGAGGTGGAAAAAACCAAGGCACTTGGTGTACCGATTACCGTATTGCCATGCGTTTTGCCCAATGGTTAAGCCCGGAGTTCAGTATTATGGTTGACGAAATGCTCGTTAAACTGTTGCGCGGCAATATGGCACTGCTAGAACCGTTTAACGGCATTTACCCCGTTTTGTGCCAGGGCAAGCCCTTTTACAATTATTTAGACGTGTTGCAAAGCCTTGGCTACAGTTGTTTGAGCGGTGCGGTGCAGGCCCGTAAGCGCAATTTCCCGCAACACTTTGTTTTGTTATATGGCAGGAATTTTGTAACGCCCGACTTTTGCCGCTTCCTTGAAGCCCGCCGCAATGCCTACCAGCTAACAATCGACTTTGCCGAAAAATGCCAACACGCCCAAATCGCCAATCTTTAAACCTTAAACCTAAAATCCCAAAGCCTTTTTTGCTACCTTTAAAACCTATTTTTTAACCTTTTTAAAACAAATGTTATGGAAATCATTGTCATTATCATTATTGCGGTAATCGTTATTGTTTTAGCAACGAAAAAAAGTAAAAACAAAGAGGAGCAAACTACATCGACAGGTGTTGATATTAAAATAAAAATGAGTGGTAGAACCGTGTCTGAAACATCAGAAGAATACGAAAAAGCTAACAGCTTGATCAAAGAAGCATCTGCATTGAGAAAAGAAAACATAGAAGTGGCCATAACAAAAATCAAAGAAGCATTAAATATTTGCCCTGATTATTATGGTGGATATAACAAGTTGGCTAAATATCAAATCGCAGCAAACGATATTGAAGATGCAAAAAAAATAATATCAGGACAATTGAAAAAATTCAAAAAAGATTCATTTAAACATAGTGACGCAACAGGCAGGGCAGAATGGATTAGCATTAATTTTTATTGCTATAAGGATCCGGACAATATTATAAAATCAAATTTATACGATATGTATTTCGATATTTTAATTAATTCCTTAAATGGAGAAACAAAACAGATAACTTGCAGTATTAATGATTTTATTAAGCAAAATTTTAATAGAAAGTTTACAAAAGCGATTAGTGGAAAAGTGAATTCGACTAAGATTATTAAAGGGTTTGAAGATTGGCTAATAAGCAACAAACAATATTTTACACAAATGTCAAGCATTTACAACCGCATTGATTTTTACAAAAAAATGGAAAAAGATGCGATGGAAGGAATAAATACCGATGGCGATTACGAACATAGGGTATTGTTAAAAAACAAAAATTTTTGTGAAGCATTCGAACAAATTAAGGAATCGCGTTTTGAAAGTTTTTTGACCGAAGCATTCAATCTATAATTTCAACCTTTTAAAAATATTATCATGAAGAAAATTATTGTTCTGATTGTTGTCCTGATTGCGGTATTTGGTTGCTCTGAAAAGAATATAAAAAATGATTTAAGTAGCTACGGGCTGAGAGGAAAAGTAAAAACTTGTTTTGTTAGATATTACGAGCCAGAAAAGAAATTTGGAGAATGGGACACGACAAAGCTTTCTTGTTACCAAGACAGCGAGATGGTCACGTTTGACAAAAACGGGAACATACAAACAATAGAGTATTATGAGGGAGATTACGAATTAAAAGGGAAGGTTGTTTTTAAATATGCAAATGGGTTAAAAACTGAGCAAATTAGTTATGACGGAGACGGGAGGCTTGAAGAAAAAGTTATTTCTGAATATTTAGGGGATACGTTAATCAAGCAAACCAGTTATGATGAGAAAAACGAGATTTTTATAAAAACAACATATGATTATCTTTCTGACAGTATTGTTTTAGAGTGCAGTTCTTGCGGTACGCCATACGAAAACACAAAACGTATTTCAAAAATATTTTTAAAGGATGGCAACAAGGCAATGGAAATCGTTAGATTTTATTATGAAAACAAAATTGATTTAAGGGATTCGGTAAGGTATCATTATGATGCCAATGGGTTACTAGGGCTTGTGGAGAGTTTTACCGAGCATGAAGAGCCTTTGTTGTTTCAAAATGGGACAAAGGACACAACGACACATAGGTCTGAATATATGGAATATGACAAAAAAGGAAACTGGACACAAAAGTTATTTTACGTGTATCGTTCGTCAAATTTAGACTACAATAAAGAAAGGCTTCAAAATTACGTGAGCCGCAAAATCGCATATTATTAAAAAATATTGTATATTTGCTCTTGTCAAAACAATTCAGGAGCAATTCTGAATCGATTATTTATTAAAATAAGAAGCCTGCTAAGGTGCGCCCTATGGAAACTGGGGTAAACTCAATTCCTTGAATTGTTTTGACACACCTACGGCGGGCTTCGCTTTTTAACTTTTTCAGTTATGTCAAAAGAAAATGTTGAAAAGCAGGAACAGAACCTGCAAGTTACCGAAGGTTTGACGGTAGCGGTAATTCCTTCATCAGACCATGAGTTTTTAATGTCATCCGAACAGGTTGCGACAGGCTACGGAGTCTCAATTATTACTGTTCGTCAACACAAAAAGCGACAATCTTCCGAATTGATTGATGGGAAACATTTTGTATCCGGTGTTACATTTTGTAACAGCGACCCTCACAACAAGGTTTATTGGACAAAGCGGGGCATCATGCGCCTAGGTTTCTTCATTAAAAGCAAGCAGGCCCGGATGTTCCGCGACTGGGCGGAAGATTTGATTATCGACAAAGTGGAACAGCCAACCGGGGCAGCGAAACGGATAAAACAGTGCGTAAAACGTCTGGAAGAACACTATGTGGAACATCCGGAGTATAAACCGCTGTTGAGCTTGATTAACCAGGCTACAACAGTTTTGGGCAGCAAGGATGCTATATGTAAGCGTTTGGGGATAAGCGCAGCGGCGCTTACGCATATTTTTCGCCGCCCGTGGCTTATCAGCGACCAAATGCAGCACACCATCGAACTGGGCTGCCGCAACATCCTTAACCGCAACGGTAAGGTAGATACCGAAGCCATCGAACAGCTTATTGCCATCGACGACAAAGAAATCCGTTTCGGGCTTTTTAACAAAATGCGGAAAGGGGGCTTGTTATGAGCAAAGAACTCATAGTTAATAAGACCACCGGAATTGCCGACAAACTTGATGCAGCCATCGGTTGGAGCAATGCCTGTTATGGCGATGCGTCTGTCATGTCGGAAATGCTTAACGAAATCTACGCAGATTTGTTAAAATTAAACGTCGAGCTGGTGGAGGGGCAAACATCATGAACTCAACTTTCGTTAATTCAAGCGGCGAACTGTTGCGCGCAGGCAACTGCGCCAAGGCCGAGGCGGTAAACCGCCTGCTGGAGTGGACCTGCGCCGAGCAATATGCCGACGTGCTGGAGGAGTTCTGGGAAAGCTGGCTTACCAACGAGGCCAACGACGGGGCGTGCGCCACCGAACGCTCTGAAAGGCTGGGCGTATATAAGCAATTGATTTTGTTCTTCCTTTCGATAAGGGAGTGACCTCCTCCAGTTTTAACTATGACAGGGTTCCAAACCCTGTCGTAGTTAAAAATCAAATTACCTTTTTCGCCTCAAACTCCACAAAAGTCACCATCCACCCTTTCCACCTGTGCCAGTGCTGCCATCCCGTTAAAGTAAGGCGTTTGCATGCGCCGTTTGCCGGGGCAAAGCCGTCCAGCAGGTTTTTTGCCTGCATGGCAATCGCTTCGTGTGCCAGCGTTTGGGCATCGCTTATGCCGTCTTGTGTTTGCAATGCCTTTGAGTAGGCGTGCAGGCGTATTTTTACCGGGGCGCGCCTGTCTTCTTTGCTTATCTGTTCGAAGCCCAGTTTTTCGGGGAACTCCACAAAAAAGCCGTTTTCGTGTATCATCGTGCCTTCGTACTGCACGTTGTACCATTCCACGGGGAGGGCCGTGCCTTCCCTTTCTTCGCCCGTCATGCTGTCGGTGGGCGTTTTCAGTTGCGCTTTTATCGCAAGGTAGATTCCGTTTAACATGTTGCTTGTTTTTTATTTATAGATATCTTCCGCCATCCTGTCGAACTTACCTTCTATCCGTTTGTCGAGGGCTTCGCTGGGCCCTATCATTTTCCTTTCGGGCATTGTGAAGCCCGGCGACCTGCCTGCCTCTAACCCTTCATTGTGGACTTCGGCATAAGGCAGTTGGCTTGTAAATTCCACGCTGGTGGCCTTTGCCACGGTGCCTTCGTGCCAGCTTTTTTTTAGCCTTGTGCCGCGTTTTTCGCCTACGAGTATTTTCTTTCTTGCCCCCTTTTTTTTCTTCTTTTCCCATTTGTCGTAGCTGCCTTGTTTTTTCTCGAAGCCCTCGTTCTTGAAATTGTCGGCGATAAACTGCAAGCCCTCCCTCTTTGCCACGGCGGGCAGGCGTTTTGCCACTTGGGGGACGCGCCTTTGTATTTCGGCGAGTTTCCTGAAAAATGCGTTGTTTGCCATGTGTCTGTTTTTTTTTTGTATATTTGTAACGAAAACTTTGGTCTAATTGCAAGCCGGTTTGCATAACCGGCATAGGCTCTCCAGAGTTTTTATTTTTTTATGCTGTCCGATATTGAATGAAGTATTACTGTTTCTTTCCCTTTTTTGTCGACATTCACTTTAAAATTCAAAAACATATTGTCGAACCCTTTTACCTGGTAATAATGCCAGGCCGCAATGTTTTTATGTTTTAATAAGTTTGTTTTTATGTCTTTGGCGGTATTTACCTGAATCGCATTTTTCACCACATTTTCAATGTCCGTTAAAAGGAAGTCGCGCAAATATTGATTTTCGTGAGGCTTGCCCGTAATTCTTTTTATACACCCGTTTGATATTGTATATTTTGCGCCCTTTAAATCGCCATTGGCAATCTTGACTACCTTGTTGGTATTGTTAAGTTTATCGCGAACAAATTCTTTGCTGATCTTGCCGGATACCGTCCCTGCCCATTTTTCAAGCAATTCAACATCGGCTTTCGGTGCGGAGGTGTAATAGCCTGCCGAATTGGAAAACAGTTTTTGTTCGATGCCCGGATTAAAGTCGAAGCCCTTGGGCGCTCCCGTGTCCTTGTAGCCGTCTTTTTCCACCGTTTTTTTGTCGGTCTGCGTCAACTCGCAACGGCAGCCAAATCCCAGCGGTGGTGTGTGGCTGTTCCAAAACGGGTCGTTTACGGGCAGGATAAGCCCGTCAAGTTTGGCATGTTCCGGGCGTACGTCGCTGTCGCCCGCCGTGCGCCATTCCAGGTTCGGGTATAGGTCGGCATTTTCGGTAAAACCTGCCCAACGTTCGGCGGCGTTGGCGTTGCCGTATATGGCGTGCCTTTCGCTTTCGAGGTAGGTTTTGTAGCGTTTGCGGATTGCTTCTTTTTGCACGTCGTTTTCGGCTTTGGCCAGCTCTGCCCCTAGTTGCCGTTGTCGGTAAGTCGCAAAACGGTCGGCATCGTAAATCAAATTGCCGAATAATTTAAACCGGGGGTCGGAGCTTGAAAGTTTCGTTATGTCTATCCCGGTAGCGGTTTCAACCTCCTTTTTATACGCTTGAAAGGTGCTTGAAACGTTGTCCCAATCGAAATTTTTTTTGTCGCCCAATTTAGCTACCAGGGCACGGAAAGTTTTTTTTTTAGCAGCAGGTCGAGCTTTGCTTCCAGTTTTTTGTCGCTTTCGCCTTCTTTTTGCTTTTTGCCTTTTCCCTTTTGTGTTTCTTGGGTTTTTTCCCCTTCTTCCGATTCCTGTTCGCTTTCGTCTATTTCCGTTCCGTCATTGGGCGTTTCGGGCTGTTTTGCGGCGTTTTGCCGTTTTTTGTACTCTTCTACCCGTGGGAACACGAAAGTCGCATTTTCGAGCGGATAACCCCAGTGTGCAAGGAACGGGATCAACTCGTAATTGATAATGTTCTGGGCTTCCTGCAAACGGCTGAACATAAAATCATCGAGGATTCGCTCGGCAACTTCTGCCGTGCCAACAAAGCTTTGTTCGTTGCCTATGCCGTACTGCCCGTTTATTATTTTGGCGATATACATGTCGGCCTTGTCGATGTTCTTGTCGTAAATAAGGTAACCGCTGCCGTTGTTCGATGCTTCAAACTTTTCAATTTCATCATCGATACCGACAATGGCATAACCATTACGAGAGAAGTTTGAAGCCCCACGCTCGATGGTGTTCAAGTCCGTTCCCTCGGCTTCGGTACGGATGACTATTCGCGGTTGTCCCCATTTTTCTGAATGCTCGTTCCAGTCTCGCCGGGCAAAGCTTTTTATTATAACCTCACGGCTCAAAGCTTCCAACAAGCCCAAATCTTCTGGGTCTCCAAGTTCCAACAAAAACAAATCGTAAGGGTTGACTGTGTCGCCTTTTTCGGGGTCGTCGTTGGCAAACGGAATGCCTGCCGTATCGGTTTCGTCAATAATGATATTGCGGTTGTGCGGGAAAATATTATATAACGGAAATAATTTGCACGACAAAAACTCATTGTCTTCGTCAAACTGCCCGAACTCTGCGACACGGTACCCAAACAGTTCTTTGTAAATCAAGAACTCACGGAACTTGTCAAACCACGGCTTTTCAAAATAGGTTTTCAGCCCGTCATTGTCGGCATTGTTTGACCGGACAACAAAAGGCTCGGCTTTCAGCTTGTTTTCGGCAATGCGGCGTTGGGTGATAACCTCGGCATCGGTCATGGTGTTTTCGTAAATCTTGTACAGCTCCAGCCACGATGGGTTATTCGGGTCTTTCGCCTCCATTATTTTTGTACGCAGGTTGCCCAATTGCATACTTGTCCTGTCTGGCGTATGTTTGTTGACCCTGTCCGATAACCGGCCGCCTTTTTTGCCATTGTCAAGCGGTTTCTCTTCCGGTGCTTTATCGACCACAACCGGCTCTTTTTTGTTCCAATTAAACAGTCCCATAAATCATCATTCGTTAATCAATATTCGTCAATCAGAAAATATCGTTGTCCCTCAATTCGTCACCGCCAAAACGGTAGTTGCTCTTTGGTCGGTTGGTTTCGTCCAAAATCGGCTCTAGCGTGCAGCCCAGTTTCCCGGTCGCAATTTTTTGGATATCGGAAACCGACATCTTGTAATTGTCGTAAATGCGCTCTGGGATCTCATCGTCAACAACTGTGTTGTAGAGATAATATGCCGTAATGTGTACCAACAGCCGAATCATCAGCGTATTGCGGTCGGTGTTGTTTTTCGCCAGTTCTGTATCAATATCAAAATTGGTTCGTAACGGGTCAAGCTCCGAGATGGCAAGGTTTTCGGCAGTAGTTAAATTTTCGCTGTCATCGCCTTTTAGCGTAGTCAATGTACTACTGCCGATAATGCCGTTAAAATCGCTTTCTTTCAGGAATTGCATGTTGCCTTACTTTTCGTAGTAATAAATTGCCTGAAAACGGTCGTAAGGGCAAATAGTCACTATCGTGATACTGTTGTTGTTTACGAACTCGCAAAGGCCTTCCGGTGTTTGGAAGTGCTGTACTTTTAATACTTTTTTAGTTGTTGCCATTTTTATTTGTTTTTAAACCCTGACAGGGGTCTTAAACCCTGTCGGGGTTGGTTGATTTCAATAAATAGATCGTTCGGCATTTCGTGCAAACTGCCCTGTGCGTGCCATAGCCTCGCCCCGTCCGGTTTTGCCTTTCTTTTTGTCCAGTTTCCAAACCGCGCCTTCCACGGCATCTGGTCCGTCGTCTTTAATCCGCGAATCGGGAAATCCTAAAAATTGGTCACGCAGTGTAATCATATCGGACTTATGTTTTAACTGCCTGTTGAAGCGGATAAAGCATTGTTCTGTAAGTGCCGTAAGGTTTTCTATACGTGCCGTTTTGTCGGGCTTTTTGCGCTTGTCGCCGCGGATGCGTAACGATGGCGGGTTTTCTTCGCCATAACGCCAGTACTCCTCAAGCATCAAATCTTGGATGAAGTTTGCCTCCATCCAATGCGGTACTGCCAAATGGTTCGGTATCTGCCGGGCAATGCCGTAATGCCCCCGCACCATTTCGGGCGTGGTACATTGGCGGTCGAACACGTCGATAATGTCGTAAAACCTGCCTTTTTTGCCCATCAGCACGATAGCCTTGCAATCGGATGTCATCGACTTTTTGTAACTGGGGTCGTTGTAAGTGACCAAACTGTCGTAAGCCGACAGTTGCAACATGTCGGCCCAAGGCAAATGTTCCTCTTTAAAAACTTTGCCCATGATAATGTGCTGGTGGAAGTACTCTTTCAGCCCGCTGCGACGGCCCATGCGGTTAATTTTTTTCCACAGCATCTCGTAGGTATAGCGTTCTTTCCACGCTGGCACACCGTTTGCCGTCAAGTCCATTTTGTGGGTGCGCGGGTTTTCGAGCGCGTAAACTTTCGAGTGGTATAAGCCTTCGCGTATCGGATCGCCTTCCTCGATGTCGCCCGCAAATTTTGCCAGTACCGATTTTCTGTGAATGCGGTTGCCTATCATAATCAGCCTACTGCCCGTGATCGGCAAACATCCGTAAAAGTCTTCAAAAACCCAGTCTAGGGCTTCATCGACCAACGGTTCGTTTTTTACGAGTGTTTTATCGTCGAGGTCGTCAATTAATCCGTATTTTGGGCGGAATGCAGCTTCTTTAATGCCACGGGGCGATTCCCTGCGGCCAAATGCCCAAAAGCCGTAGCCTTGCGTAGAGACAAAATACCCGTCAGTCCATTTGCCCCCGCCGTACTGTTCGCCAAAATCGGCAATAAACCGTTTGTTAAACATCAGTTCCGATTGCAAATCGGCAAGCAGTTTGTTAGCTTTAGTTTCGGTTGCCGAGCCTACCACCATACCGCTAAAATCTTTTCGGGCAATCAAAATCATCGGTTCAATTACCCCAAATATGGTCGATTTGGCATGCTCGCGGGGGTATTCCATCAAAGCCATAAGGTCGGGGTTTTCGCTTACCACCTTCATGTCGCGCTTTTGGAAATAGGCAAATTCGCTCAACGCCAAATGGCTACAATAGTATTTAGCAAATTCGGGCTCGTTGCCTACTTTAAGCAACCGTTCAATGCGTTTTTTGCGCACCGTTTCGCTCTCTTTGGCTTCGGGGCTTAGCCGTTTAATGGCTTCCTTTTCTTTCAGCCACGCATCGTACTCTTGCCGTTCCTTTAACTTCATTATCCCCGTCATTACATCATCCTCCGCTTTTCGTTAAGGTACTCGTCGGCATGATCTACCACGTCTTGGGCAAGTTCGATGTTTACCTCTTTGAGCCACGATGTAAACTCGCGGATAATCTTAACCACGTCCGACCATTCGCGTTCTTTGCCTTTAATGGTAGTAAACAGCTTTTGCAAGGCATCAATTTCTCCTTTGGGGATAAGTGCCGCTTTTAGCGATTCCATGTCGGGGTTGTCGGCCAGTCCGCTTTTCAGCTTCTCGGCAATCATCCTTATAATGGTAGATTGATGTTCGAGTGCCATCAGCGCATTGTCTTCCGAAGTCTTTTTGGCCAACGACTGCAACGCACGTTGTTTGCGCAGGTTGTTGCCCGTAACATATTTCGATACCGTTACCTCCGACAAACGAAGTATGCGGGCAATGTCTTTTTGTTCCCAACCTTCGTTAAACAGTATTTCTATCGCGGTATGTTTTGTTACGGCCATGCTTGCTTTTTTTTGAAATCCACTTCAAAAAGAAGAAATACGGGCCTTAAAATGAAGAAAAGTATTAACGGACAACACTTTTATATTAATCAACAACACTTTTTTTGCAAAATGCTTGCGGATTGCAAAATTTTGCTGGAAACAAATGCAAGGCATGGAATTAAAATTCAGCAAAATAGTCGACAGGCAAAAGCGCAGCATTGAAATGTTGCTGTACGGAGTAATCGGCGATGAGGTTAACGGGCACGATTTTGCACAGGAACTGAACTGGCTAGGCCGCGAATACGATGAAATTACCATCCGCGTGAACAGCGATGGCGGTTCTGTATCTCAAGGGCTGTCGATTGTTTCTGAAATGATGGCATCGCCTGCTTACATAATCGCAAAAGTTGATGGCATTGCCGCAAGTATGGCCGCCGTGGTTTTGGCAGCTGCCGATAAGGTGGTCATGAACGATTATGCAAAAGTGATGGTCCATTCGCCATATTACGAAGACGAGGACGGCAAAAAAGCTACCAAGCTGTCGGCAAAAGACCAAAAAGCATTGAAAATGCTGAAAGCGACATTGTCGCAACTGCTCTCAAAACGTGGCATCGACAGAGATACTATAAACGGCATGATGCGCACCGACAGCTGGTTTGATGCCGAAAACGCTTTGGCTTCGAAACTGGTTGACGAAATTGCGGCTACCGGCCGCAAAAAAGAACTGGCAAGCCTCGAACCGCTCAAACTGGTGGCAAAACTTCAAAACGAACATAAATCATTTAACAACAACAGTAATATGAAAAAAGTTATTGCAAAGCTCGGCCTGGCCGGGGATGCTACCGAAGACATGGTAGTAGCAGCAATCGACAAGCTTTCGGACAAACCGGCGGATGGCAGTTTGAACGAAAAACTGGTCGATAAGCTGATTGTTGTCGGCAAACAAACAGGAATCGTTACCGACAAAAACGAAAAAGCAATGCGCGCACTTGCCAAGGTAGATACCGAAGCTTTTTGCGACATGATTGACGAGGAAGGGCTGAAAGCCGGGGAAACCCCAAAACAAACCCCACAGGCACGCATGAGCGACCTAGTTGCACAGGCAAAACAGAACAAAGGCAAAACCCCGGTTGCTGCCGAACGTGATTTTGCCTGGTACGAGAAAAACAACCCACAGGCACTTGCCAAAATGGAAGTTGAAGACCCTGAAAAATTTGCCGCATTGCTGGCAGATGACGAGGCGAAATACGAGTAATTGATTAGTGATTAATTTTTAATGATTAATAAAATGAGCGAAAAAATAAAATACCCATTTGGCCCCGCCGATGAAGTGGCTTTATCGGCAGGGGGCGCACAGGCAGTAGATATCGACAACATGTTGACTATTGTTGACGGAGCGACTACTGCGGCAACCGCCGACAGGACTTTGAACCTTGAAATTGACGACAACCTGGAAGCTGGCGCGCGGATCTTCTTGAAATCGAAAACCACGGCTGACGAGGCGACCGCATTTGGCACGGGCATGAGCGGTGCAGATATTGCCGGGGCGGCCGGCAAAACTAAGTGTGTCGAATTTGTGTACGACGGCAGCAACTTCGTCGAAGCCGGGACGCCTGTTCAGATTGACTAAAGCCCCTCAATCCCCTAAAGGGGAAGCTTGGGTTTCTAGTATCAAAGTATTATAACATCTAATATCTATAAAAAATGGCTGAAATTAGTCCAATAAAGTACTCGAAAGAACTACAAAAAGAAATTTTCCCGGATAATTCTTTCTACAAGAAATCAGTAAGGGAAACTGGCATTGCCGACACTACCGAAAGGGTCGAACGCCCGGTGCAGGGCAGCATTGGCAAGGCAAAATCGGGAGTCCCGAAAACATTGCCGTTACAGGTTAACGTTGCAAAGGACGACTCCGATTACTATTCTACCGATTTGGTGTACGCACCGCCTATTTTGGTGGACACCCCCGGGGAATTTGCGTTGAACTATAACAAACGTCAAGCAAAACAGCAGCAACAGGCAGGGGTTATCAACACCCGCGTGGGGACTATTGCCGCCGTCAACTGGGGGCCGACCAATGCGGTACAGGTGCTAAAGACCTCCGGGTCGAGCCGTGCAAGTAATGTTGTGGCTGCTACGGGTGCCGTTATTGCCAACCGCAAGGCCGTCGTGAAGGCTGACATGATCAAGGTGCACAACCTGCTTATGCGGATGAATATTTCCGGCATACAGGGCGGCATGTTTGCCCTCGTCACCGCCGACTTTTACAGCGATTTGCTGGGCATAGCAGAATTTGTCGACTACGACAAGACAGGTAACACCAGCAAACTTGAAAAAGGCATAATAGGCAGGATAATGGGCATAGAGATCATGACCCGCGCCACCGAAGACCAAAGCACCGGCCTGTTGTATTCATCTGCTTATGCGAAAAAAGCAATTGATGCAGATGTTGCATCGGCCGACTGCCCGGCAAACCTTTTCTGGCACGAAAGGATGGTGGCATCGGCGGAAGGTGCGCTTAAAACGAGCATCAACCCCGACCGTTCGGAATACTTAGGTTCTACCATTATTTCGAGTTGGACACGCTTTGGCGCGAGCTGGGCAAGGTCTGACCAAAAAGGCGTGGTCGCGTTGCTTGAAGAAAATGCGGCGTAACCAACCTTCATAAAGGGAAATAACCGATAGCAATTTGTGATAAACAAAAGCCTGTCGCGGCGGGTAACCAAAGCGGCAGGCCAACAACGGCAAAAAAATGAACGGACAGCACGAAAACATCGACTTGCAAAAACTCTCGCAAAGGGAGCTGCTTATAGTGACGCACAACAAGGTGAACGACATTGCCGACAGCCTTGGCAAACTGGCGGAGGAACAGACAAAGCACGAAGTGAGGATCTCGCTCGTGGAAAGCAAGGTAATGGTCTGGGGGGCGGTGTTCGGCATAATCGGCTCCGCCGTGTTGCAGGTGATCATATCGCTGTTTAAAACGCAATAAAATGAGGATTAAGGAAGGTGTAAAAATTAACGGCATGAGGCAAGAAACAACGCTTGCCCTTGTTATTGCCTCGCAGGTTTATGCCGACGTGGCAGGTGCGGAACTGGTCGTTACGGAAATAACGGGCGGGAAGCATGGCACTGCCTCGCTGCACTATGTGGGGCTGGCCGCCGATTTGCGGACGGGCAACATTGCCGGGAAGGAAGCTGCGGTAGTCGCGGAACTAAAAAAACGTCTCGGCGAGAACTACGACGTGGTGCTGGAAAGCACTCATATCCATATTGAGTTTCAACCAAAATGACCCGGCCTCAAAGAAGGCAGGGAAAAACGATAAAAAATAACATGAAGAAATTTTTTGTTTTCATAATGATGGCGCTGCTGGCAACGGCAGCCTTTGCGGCAGGGGACGGCGAAACCGCCGCCCCCCTGCTTGCGTTCCTGAAAGCCCACTGGGCAGAACTGCTTGCCGGGCTGATGGCCTTCGCAAAAGTGGTGGTGAGGCTCACGCCCTCCGCCAAGGACGATGCCATTTTTGGCAAAATCGACAAGGTAATAGAATGGCTGGTGCCGAACATCACGAAAAGTGGCACGGCAAAGTAACGTGGCGAAATACATTGCCCCTGCCCGAAAGGCAAGGGCGGCGTACAAGCTGGCAAAATTTGGGATTAAAATCTATAAAATTTTTACTATGAGCGACAAAGGTTATTTGAGCAACAAAAGGGAAAAAAGGGCTTGCGAAAGTCCTCGACAGGATGTTCGACTTCAAGACCATCCTCCCCGACAAAAAAGTATTTTTTGGCCTGATCAACTTGCAGGATTTTTTTGAAAAGCGCGACTACAACATCTTCCTTGCATGCGTGAGGCTAATAGATGATGGGCTGCTGGCAAAAAACATGAACATACAGGCGGCTGCCATTTTCGACAAGGCGCTGGGCTATCTGGAAGAAGGCGACATAGCTTCGTTCAACGGTTATGTGTCCGACCTGCTTGCCGAAAAAATCGACATCCCGCTTGTTGACAACGACAAGGAGATATTCCTTAACGTGCTGAACTTGATGAAATCTATAATCAACATGGTGCGCAACAGAGTTGTGGCGGCAATAGAAGCGGCAGACGCAGAGGCTGCCGGATACGGGGGCGAAAGCGAAAGCACCGAAAATAAACCTGAATAATTATGGCAAACACAGGGATAATAGAAGGGCAAGACCTGATTTTGTACGTGGCTGGCACGGCAGTGGCGCACGCCACTACCCACAGCCTTGAACTTAGCGCGGAAACACGCGACAGGGTATCGAAAGATACCGGGAAATGGAAACATAAGGTTGCCGGGCTGTTGGGCTGGACGGTGAGCTGCGAGGCATTGGCGTGCTACGATGGGCATAGTTACCACGAGCTGTACGCCCTTATGGTGGCACGTGCCGCCGTGGCCGTGAAGTTTGCAGGGCGCGAAGCCGTGGACGATGAAGACACGTGGATGCCCGAAGCCGTGGGCGACACTTACTACGAAGGCAGCGCGATAATAACCGGGCTGCCGCTTACCGCCCCAAACAACGAGGACGCGACTTTTAGTTGCTCGTTCGAGGGCACGGGCGAACTGGGGCAAAAAACCGTAGCGGAAGCATAATTTTTTAATCAAACCTGACAGGTTCCCAAAACCTGTCAGGTTTAAAAACAAAGACCAAAAAAAAACAAATATGGAAGCAAAAACAACGGTACGATACAGGGGCAAGGAATACCCCTTTTATAGGACAAACCGTGGCACATGGGACTTTGAAGCCGCAGGCTTCACCAATGACGACCTGGTAAAAGGCAGCGGCAGGGCAGCCCTCGCATTGGTGTTCTTTCAGTTGCGGGACTGCGCAAAACGTGCAGGGCAGGTATTTGGCGACAGCCTTGACGAGTTTGTCGACAATGCGGCAACGGACATAACGGAAGTGTTCGTGCGCCTGAAAGGAGAAAAGGAAAAAATGGGGAAGCCCCAAGCCCCGGAGGGGGAACAACCCCCCAGCCCCCAAAAGGGGGAAGAGGGAAGGAAATAAGCTTTAGGGAGAGCGTGGCAATTGCCACCGGGCGCATGGGCATGGGGATGGAAACTTTCCTGTCGCTCACGCCCGGGCAGTTTGCCGACAGCTATAACGAGTTCAGGGAGGCCGAAAAAGAACGCCGGGAAGCCGACAGCCTCGTACAATGGCAAACGGCCCGCTGGCAAGTTTGGCGGACATTGTGCCCCCCGCAGGGCAAAAAACTCAGCCAGTTCGATTTGCTCGACCTGCCCGGCGACAACGAAATAAAAGAAGCGGCAAAGAAGAAAAGGAAACGCAACCGCCCGGAGCGCGACCCGGAAAGGTTCAGGGCATTGAAAAATAAATGGGGCTAATGGCATCAAAAGTATTCAAATATATACTCGACTTCCAGGGCAACACGGCAAAGCTGGACAAAGAAATAGGCGGGGTAAAAGGCATGCTGAAGGGCGCGGCAGTTGCTGCCGCCGCCCTTTTTGCCGCCGACAAGGTAATGGACGCCGCCGCCGCCGTTGCCGATTACGCACAGGAAATTTCGGGCGTGCGCACGGAAGTGGCGCAGCTCACCTCTGCCACCGGTGCCGCGCTCGACACCATGACGGGGCAGGTGCAGGCAATAGCATCGGCTTACGGTGAAGACGTGGGGCAAAGCCTGGAAGCCTCGAACGCCATAATGCATACATTTGGCGACAACAGCCAAGAGGCGTTCGACACCATCAACGCAGGGCTGGCAAGCGCGGCAAACGCAAACGGCGACTTTCTGGACCAGGTAAGCGAATATGCCCCCCACTTTAAGGAGGCGGGGCTGGCTGCGTCCGAAATGGTGGCGGTGATAGCGCAGGGCAACAAACAGGGCGTTTTTTCCGACAAGGCGGCAGATTCAATCAAGGAAGACAGTATCCGCTTGCGCGAAATGACCAATTCGACAAAGGCTGCCCTTGATGCCATAGGGCTTTCGTCCACGCAAATACAAAAAGACATCTCTAGCGGCAACAAGAGCATGTTCGAGGTGATGCAGTTGGTGAGCAAGCAGCTGAAAACCTTGCCACAGCAAGCCCCGGCAGTTGGCCAGGCGCTTGCCGATATTTTTGGCGGGCCCGGAGAAGATGCCGTGCAGTTCATACGTTCGCTCGACACCATGGACACGAGCATGGAGGGGGTGATCGCAACTTCCGGCGATGCGAAAAAAGCACAGATGAAATGGACTAAGGAACTTTCAAGATTCCATACGGTAGCCGCAAGTGTATTTGGCGGGATAAATGAAACAATCATGGAGGTGAAAGTTTCCATTTTGAGTTTTGTGAACGATTTGATTATTGGCAACCGTGGGCTTAGCGATTCTATTGTAAGCATCAGCACGGAAATAAACAAAGAAGTGACCCAGCTCGACAATGTGTTTTCTGCGTTAAGGAATGCCGCGGACGGGACAGACACGAAAAGGGCTGCAATAGAAACAATCAACACAAAATATGGGGACTACCTCGACAATTTGGTTTCGGAAAGGGACACCTTGGTTGAAATAACAAGCAAGCAGTCTGCCGCGACCAATGCCCTCATTAAACATATAGCAACACAGTCGGCACAAAAAGAAATCGAAAACGCAAACAATACTTATCTAGACCAGCGCAAAAAAATTATTGAGGGCATCCTTGATGACGTAGAGAAATATAAAGGACAGGCAATGTTGCCTATCGCTACTGCCGAGATTGAAAACGTGATCAGGAAAATGAAGGAAGCCCAAACCGTGGCGGAGCAAAAAAACATTGCTGCCGATTTTGCAAAGAACTACAGGGATGCCGCCAAAAACCTTGGGGGCTACACGGAAAACATCAAAGATTTTGCAAAACTGTTGTCCCTTGAAAACGAACGGGACTCAATTGTTTCCCAGATAAAGACATTCGTTTCTCAATATGTAAAACAGTTCGATGTTGACGTTGATTTTGAAGGGAAAGGCGAAGAATCGGGCAAAAATTATGCAAAAGGGTTTGCGTCTGGTGTTTCCGGCAGGGAATCTGTTGACGTTAGCAAGATAATTTCATTTCCCGGAGATGACCTTTCGGATTTCTATTCCGATTTTGAAAAAGAGATAGCAGCAGATGCCGCCGCGCTCACCGTCCCCGTTGAAATTTCCCCGGTGCTTACCGGGGTTGCTGCGCTGGAGGACGAACTCAGAAATTTGCAGCAATTGCAGGAAATGGCAATCAACCCCGGTGTTTATGCGGAATATGGCGACCAGATAGACCAGGTGAAAGAAAAAATTGCGGCATGGAGGGGGGAAACGGAAGAAAGCCAAAGTGCAGCAGAGGCATTTAAAGAAACACTGACAGAAGCTGCGAGTACTGGCGCCGAATCGTTTGGCGATTTAGTTAATTCAGCACGGGAGGCAGCGATGCAATTCATAAAAATAAAATTAGCAGAAGCAATAGCGAGCGTGTTAGGCGCAGAGGCGAGCAAGGGGCTGATAGGTCTAATAACGGGAGCTGTTGCCGCGACTGGCGTTACGGCGTTGTTTAATCAGCTCGTCCCCTCCTTTTTTTCCGGCGGTATAGTTCCCGGCAACTCGTTTATAGGCGACAATGTTTTGATACGCGCCAACAGCGGGGAGGAAGTGCTCAGGGCGGACGACCCGCGGCACTCGTTCAACCAAAAAGGCAGTGCCGGTAGTTTGCAAAGCAAAGACAGGATTGTGTTCACAAAGGCCGTGTTCAAAAAAGACGGGCTTTATTTGATGATGAAAGAGGCCGAAAGTGAAGTAAACAAACGCACATAGTTATGCCAACAACCATTGATCCGAATTTAACGGCTTCGCTTAATACTTATGGTTTGCGCCTGCAAATCGAGTATAAGGACATTAATGATGTTGATACCCGTGTAGAAATTTATCAGCTCGGCTATACCGGTGATGCTACTTACCGTGATTATGCCAATGGTGAAACAGCCTGTGAAATTAAATGGGGAGACAGTAGCACAAAAAAAATGCCTATTGTTTACGGCTCACAGGTTACGCTCATGTTCGATGCAGAGGCTGATGCTGAGTTTGAAGATTTTTTTTCGTCAAACAGTCGCAAAACCAAGATATTGATATATAAAAATGATGAACTATTGCATGTTTCTTTCGCTGAAGCTGATTCGTGGACTGAAAGTTTAGCTGCTGCACCTTACGAGGTTACCCTGACCGGTTATGACGGGCTTGGTTCTGACTTGTTAGGTGATGAAGATTTCTTAGATTCTGATAAAAACTACTACGAAGGCTCTTATACTCCACTTGACATACTTACGCTTTGCCTTGCTAAAACTGGGCTTAATCTTGAAATTAATACAGCCGTTAGTTTCCGCCCCAGCGGCGAATATCCTACAGCTGACGCACTGTCGCAATACAAAAAAGACTTAGTTACCTACCGCGGGAAAACCTGTTATGAAGTGCTTGAGGCATTGTTCAAGGGTTGCCGCATATATCAACGATCCGGCCAGTGGTTTTGTGTGTCGAACGATGTCCTTGAAAGCGAAAACATTGTTTGTTACCATTATGCCAGCGACGGCACTGCTGACGGCACACTTTCTTTCAATGCCGAATTTTCAGGTTTTTGGTTCGAAGGGGAAGGCGAAAAAAACTACCTGCCTGCCTTAAAGCAAATGGGGATTGCCCAGGACTTTGGGCTTAAACCCAACCTGCTGGGCAACAGTGATTTTTCAGGCATCAGCAACAATGAAATCGAATGTTGGGAAAAAATAGGCAGCGCAGCCACGGAGGCACGCAATTACGATGATGACTCAAAATATGTTATCGTTAAAGACAGGCAAATGCCCGAACAGAGCTACCAGCTCTCCGAGGGCATATACCAGGAATTTGACGTGCCGGAAAGCAGTGCTGCCGCATATATGAAATTAAGCCTAAAGTATGCATGCCTAGGGGCATATGGCAAAGGGGCAAGGTTGTTTGTTTGTGTCCGGCACACCACAACGGCAGGGGTTGTGAGGTACCTGAACCTGTTTGAGCCAGAAGGGGACGGGGAGGAAAACTGGAGATGGGAAATGTCTTCCGTGCAACGGGTAATTTCGATGGGCTATACGGGACCGGCGGACATAGCTTCGGGAAATAAGGTGGCCGCATTCCCGTTTAGCGAAATCGCCGACCATTTTAGCACTTTTTCGGCAGTGGAAAAAACCGGGACCATGCCTGCCGGGACCATGCGCATTACGCTGTTTGTCCCTTTTTCCTCCGAATCGCAAATATTAGGCTCCTGCTGGACAAACGTGAAAATAACCTTTGTTGACGAGGGGGAAGACAATTTTGCGGGCGAAAAAGAGATAACGCTCATCAACGATGCAGGCAACAATTATGTGCCGGACGATACCGGATTTATCAACGGCGATTTGCCGGACGCCCCCAATAAATCTACACTGTACCAGAATGGTTTCCACCTTGTTTCCAACGGTTCTGCCACGGAGTTGTGGAAGCTTGACGGCAGCAGCGAAACCTACACTTATGTGGAATTAATATCTCGTTTGATTGCTTCCGAGATGCAATATGCCCGGCAATACTACAAAGTGGCCTTGGCCGATGTATACCCAGGGCTGGCAATGGTTTTTGTGGATGAAACAAATTCAAACAAACGCTTTCTGGAAGCAGGTATAACATACAATGACAGGATGTGCCGGATAGAAGGGCGCTACGTTGAAATCAAAGAACGCAACCTTGCCGCCTTTTCCATGACCGAAACATTGAGTTATGCCTCCACTTCGGGCACAACAAGCCCAGGGGGCTCAGGGGGCGTGGCAGCGGTAGATGAAAAAGTTGCCCTTGCCGGGTCCGATTTTGTAAAATCGACACTTGCCGGTTATTTGAGCTCACAATACTTTGAGGTTACCTACGATGACGAAACAGGGACTGGGCTGATATCCCCGATTAATGCATGGGTGTTTGGCGAAGTTCCTGAAGGTGACATTGATGGCAGCAACACAAGTTTTACATTGGCTTCAAAGCCTGTTGAAAGCGCATTGTTATTGTTTTGCAACGGGCAAAGGATGACAGCTAATGAAGACTATACAGTTGAGGGTTATGCCATAATTTTTACGACCGCCCCTTATGCGGGCGATAAATTAATAGCAGATTATATAAGGGATTTAACAGCATGAAAAGACTATTGTTACTAATTTTGATTTGCATATATGCAAACATAGCGCAGCCGCAGACGCAGCTGCGCTGGGAACAGATCAAGCCCCTTGCCGCACAAGTGGAATGTGCGGCACCGTTACCGGGCTACAAACTTCTCGTGGAAACAACGGACAGTGCCCGGAAATACGTAACGGTAAACACATTGGCCAACACCTTTGCAGAGCAAGACAGCGTTGCGTTGGCGGCTTTGGCCGACAGCCTCGGCAATTATCCGAACACCGCCGCGACACAAAAATTAATATCCGACAGCCTTTCCGTTTCTGGGGGCAGCTCGCCCTGGTCCACCGACACGTATGGCATAACATACAGTGGGAACGTAGGGATAGGGGCTGCCCCGTGCGATGGCATCCCCCTTTACATAGAGAAGGAACTGCCATCTTATAGATGGGCAGCATCGATAGGGAACACCGGCACCGGTTACGGGCTGTGCGTCAGCACCTACGTCAGCAACTACAAATCGGTAATGTACGCGAGCAGTGCCGTTGGCGCAGTTTTTGATGCAAGGAGCGACGGTTCGGTGCATATGCCGCAATATGGCGCGGGGAGCTTTTCCGGCACCATATCGAAATACCTTGCCGTCAACTCGTCCGGCAAGGTAATCGAAGCCTCGGGGACAGGGGGCGGGAGTTCGTACAACTTTTTATATTCGCTGGTCGAAGGGTCATCAGGTGTATATTTGCAGAATGATGCCGCGGCACCTGGCGCGTCCCAATATTACGGGACAAATGCGTCCGGCACGCGCGGTTGGTATTCTCTGCCGTCGGGCAGCGGGAGCGGCACGGTAACATCTGTCGGAATTTCCAGCTCCGACTTGTCGGTGTCCGGGAGCCCTGTGACTTCTTCCGGGACGATCGCGCTCAGCCTTGGCACGGGCGTTGTTGGCCCGTCAGAATTGGCATCTTCGGGGGTATCGGCAGGCAGCTACACCAATGCAAACATAACAGTGGACGCGGACGGGAGAATTACCGCCGCCAGCAATGGGGCAAGCGGCGGGGGCGGTGAAGGCACGGTAACATCTGTCGGAATTTCCAGCTCCGATTTGTCGGTGTCCGGAAGCCCTGTAACTTCTTCCGGGACGATCGCGCTCAGCCTTGGCACGGGCGTTGTTGGCCCGTCAGAATTGGCATCTTCGGGGGTATCGGCAGGCAGCTACACCAATGCAAACATAACAGTGGACGCGGACGGGAGAATCACCGCCGCCAGCTCTATGAATGCCGTGCAATCATTTTCGGGGACTTCTATAACATGGAACGTTGGCAGCGGATGTAACGCAACACTGACAATAACAGGAAACACAACGGTCTCTTTCAGCAACCTCGTGGCAGGGGCAAGCGGGAACCTTACCGTTACATGTTCGGGTTCGGGATATGCCATCACCTTTACCGCCGCCGGGGTCTCCCCTTATCTGAATGCGGACAGCGGTGCAATTTCGACTACTGCAACGTCTGGCGCGATAGATGTATATAGCTGGTATTACGATGGGGCAAATGTATTAATCAATGGGACAAAAGGTTATGAGTAGGTTTTTATTATTGCTAACGTTTGGCTTAATTGCATTAGGCGGAAAATCGCAAAATGCGTTTTTCTGGTCACACCGGCAAAGATGTGCATATACTGCCCCTGTCATGCGGGATGGCGGGCTTACGAGTTCCGGCTCAGGCACGACAATTGACATATATACGCCTGGAGGTACGGAAGCTGGCGATCTCTTGATTGCCTTCGTTGCACTGGCAACAAAAGGGGCAGAGGTAACTGTGCCGAGCGGATGGGTAACTATTTATAGCTATCCTTCGGCATCTTATCCCAATTTCTGTCTGTTTTATAAGCTCGCCACAGAGGCAGGAACAACGACCACGAGCGTAACAGTGAGCAGCAGTGGCGAAAAAACAGCCGGGGCAGTGGCTGTCGCCATGGGGCACGGCGCCCCTTATTTCACTAATACTTCCGGTGTTTATTCCCTCCAGGCTTACTCTTCCGTATCAAGTGCCAGCCCTTATTTTTACCCTTCTTATTGCAATTCACTGTTGTTGTACCTTGCCGTGACAGATGTCGGGGGCGGGGCTATCTCCATCCTGAACACAACGCTGATTTCGGCAGCGCATACATCCAGCTATGCTTATTCGCTGTCTTACACCATAAGGGAAGTCACGGACAGGGTTGACGATGTCTCGTTCTCCTTTGCGGGCACGGGGGCGGTGAGTTGTTATATATTGGAAATATTGCCGGACAACATGTAAAAAATTGGATTTCTATAAAATAAAATAATATGAGCAACTTGATTTTACTTTCGGTCGCTGGCAACATCAGCGAAAAATTCAAGATCAACGGCAGCACGGCTGTCGTTAAGGTTTCCACCACGGCCAGCGCGGCTGTGTATGTAGAAACATCAGTAGACGGCGTTAATTTCAGCACCGTTGACGATGTGGTATTTACCGTAGACGGGGAGAAAACGTTCAACCTGTGCGACTTCACGCCCGGGCAGTTTGCGCGCATCTCGGCAGATGCTTATTTGGAATCGGTAAAAGTCCTTGCGTGATGGGAAGGAGCGTGGCGACATCCGTGGCAGGGAGGACCACGGGACCCAATGCGGACGGGGTATACCCCGACATTCCCCAGTACCGGGTAACGCTCAAACGTTACTCTGGGCAAGAATCTACCATCCCAACAATTTCGGACAACACCGATTTGATTGCCATCATAAAGGCAACGGCAAAACCCGTGTTGCTCGACAGGAGCAGCAATATAATCGCCTGCCTGAACGGCAACGATGTGACCAAGACGGCAGACGGGGCAGCTGCCGATTTGACGAATTGGGAAAAACAGGCAATGGTGCAGGTCGGGGGGATCTGGTATAAATATACCTACGTAGCTTCCACGAACGAGAAAGTGTTCCAGTTTTCCCCATATAAGGTAAGGGGCTACAGATATATACGCCGCCGTTTCCTCAATATGTACGGCGGTTATGTGCATAATGATGGCGAGACGAACTATCTAGTGTCAATTTCGGACAGGTATACGACACAAAACCTTAACATTATCAATTTTCATCAATATGCCCAAAACCTTGGGGCAAATTACAGGTTGATGGCCACCCAGGACAGGGAGGTGTACCGATTTTATTTTTGGCTGATAGAACAAACGTTCAACAGTCAAAGCATAATCAATGGCGTTACGGGGGTAAGCTCCGCATGGTGGTCGGCTTTTGACCAGTCTGCCGATGGGGGGCAGGCCACTTACGGTCAATTCCACAAAACGGGCATAACCAATCCTATAGCCGGACACACGGGGGAGACGGAAGTAACAGTTAATGACGGCACAGAAGTAACCGTCAACCCCTATAAGTGGCTTTGGCGCGAAAACATGTTGTCCGGGCCCTATTGGGTAAGGGAGTCGGGGTATTTATTTCTCGGGAACATGGTGTATAAAGCTAAAGACTTAACAAGCATTGTAATCGATGGCATTACCAGCAGTAACATAGCCGATTATTACGACTATATTGGCGACATAAACCCATCGTCCGGCTGGATACTTGAAAATATAGATGATACATTGATCCCCTCGCTAGTTGGCGGAAGTAGTACGACTGGGCATTCGGATTACTCTTATAGGCCAAGTTTGCCCGGTGAAAGCACGGTTTACATCCCCCTGGGCGTTGGTGGCGCTCACAACGGTTCCTACCTCGGCGTGTCGGCCTTGTACTCGCACCACGTGCCGTCGTACCCGGGTTCGACGGTCGGGGGTGCCCTTGCTTCCGATGACCCGACAGACGAAACCGAAGACGGAGCCATCGCGGGTTAACGATGTGCCGAAAATGAAATTGAAAAATCGAAATCGAAACCGGGCGGCGAAAGCCGTCCGTGGGCCCTTTCTGCAAGCATCCCCCTGGGCGTTGGTAGCGCGAACAACGGTTCCAACCTCGGCGTGTCGGCCTTGAACTCGAACAACGTGCCGTCGAACACGGGTTCGACGGTCGGGGGTGCCCTCACTTCAAAACGGAATTGGAGCAAAAAGAAACAAAGAAAAGCATGAAAGGAACCCCGCTAATTGAGCGAAATATGCTCCGCAAACGGTCGGTAAGTAGCAAGATTGAAAGCCGCCCAAAAGAATGAAGCAAAATGGACAATTGATGAAACGGATCTATATAGACATAAAAGAAGTTGCCAGTTATAAAAGCCTGCTAAGGGCATATCATCAAGCCATAAAAGGCAAGAAAGGCAAAAAGAAGCAGGTGTCCCGTTATTCTTCCAATCTTGAAGAAAACCTCAGGTGTTTGTCGGGCAGGTTGGTCTCCGGCACATGGACGCCCGACCGTGGGCGTGTCCAAAACATAATGTCGGAAGGCAAGCTTAGGGAAATACATATTGTGTGCTTTGAGGACAGGATTGTCCACCAAGCACTTGACATTAGCCTTGGAAGTGTACTGCGGGGCAAGTTTGTCAGGAGGACTTACGGCTCCATAAAGAAGAAAGGGTCGTTAAATGCTTCATTACAGGTGAGAAAGGACATCAAATCCAACAAACCAATCGTTATAAAGTTGGATGTCCGTAAATATTACCCAAGCATAGACAAGGCAATTCTTAAAAATTTGATACGACAAACTATCAAAGGGGAAGCTGTCTTAAAGTTGACCGACAAAATTATCGATTCGTATAAGCCCGCTGAGCGAGGTATAAGCATCGGTTCTTTGTTGTCGCAAACCTTCGGTAATTTTTACCTTACCTATTTTGATTACTTCTGTTTGCAAGAATTGAAAGCAAGGCATTACGTAAGGTATGTGGACGACGTTGTAATCCTTTCGGACAATAAGGGGCAAGCGGCGGAATGGATAAAAAGGATGAGCGCATTTTTGGGGACAAACCTCCATCTCGAATTTGGGAAAATAGAAGTATTCCCAATCGCCAAAAGGAAAATCGATTTTTGCATGTACCAAGTGGACGCAACTAACGTGAAATTAAGGAAAAGGGTGTTGAGGAAGTTTACCAGGAAGCTGAGGCAACTACAGAAATGCCCGGCAAACCCGACATACGAGCGTAGCTGTGTTTATAGCTACCTCGGTTTTTTGAAATATTGCAAAAGTTATAAAATTTTAAATCAACTAAAAAATGAGTACAGTGAAGTTTTTTTGCGAATCGACCGATTCGCCGCGGGAAAGCGGCATAGTGTCGCTAACCCTGCCAGTCCCATCGCCGGGGCTGTGCGAATATAGAAGATATTTCAATCACCGCAACGAAGATCAGGAACAGGAGGAAGGAACGGTTTCTGTCCCGGTCGCCGATTTTGTTGCAGTCATCGCAGATCATGAGCCATCCGAAGCGGAATGGGAAGCGGTATTGCAAAAGGAAGGCTATTTGGGCGAACAAATAACAAACATGCTCGGAAATGCCTAAGATATCGCAGATACCGGTTAAATATAAAGGCGGCTACCGGGGTCCGTACATCGACATCCACCAACTGATCGACAGAAAGATAAAAGTAGATGTTTTGGACTTCCTCATCACCGACAGCAAAGTCCGCGGCTGTAGCTTTATGTGCAAAATGCAATTGCGCATCTCGGGGAGACTAGCGGTCACGTGGTGTTCCTCCGAATTGTTGTCAGGGTTCTTGAAAGACTGCCGCGAGAAAGAAAAGGAAGACAATATTGTGATTTTCCCCATAGAACAGGCAATCTTCCTTATTGGCGAGGACAGGGCTTATTACATGGCGGATGCACCGGAAGATGCGTTTGTCCCGGACTATGAAGAATTTGAAAGGATGAAAAAGAAATAAATAAAGATTAAAGGGCATTGAAACAATAATTAAATTAACCAAAGCCAAAAAATGAACAAGTATTATAAAGTATTGGACATGATACTGAAGCACGGAAAAGTGCAGAAAAACAAAAAAGGAAACATTACTTATCTTATCAACTATCAGTTAGGGCTGAAACCAGCCGACTTGCTGGATATTTTTGAAGGCCATGCTATTGCCAGGAACAAGCTTAAAAACGAACTTGACTTGTTTCAGTCGGGAGAACGATTAACGGAGCGCTATAGGGAAGCAGGGATTTCGTGGTGGGATTATTGTGGGCCCATATTAGTAAACTCTTATCCTACGTATTTCGAGAAGCTGCCGGGGCTTATTGGGCGCATCAACAAAGAGAAGCGTACGTCAAAGAATTACCTGTTGTTTCTCGGCTCTACGGACGCCGAGAGCAATCAGCAGCCATGTTTGTCGCTCGTCCAGTTTCAGATAGACAGGGGAAAATTAGTGGTTTCGGCATATCAGCGCAGCTCGGATGCCAATCTGGGGCTGCCAGCTGATATTTACCACTTATACTTGATAAGCCGCCAGATTGATTTGCCGCTTCGGTCTATCACTCTGTTTCTGGGCAATGTGCATATATATTCCAACAACATTGAGCCAACGAGGCGGATGCTGTCGGGGGAGAAGGTTTCGTATAATTTGAATGTCTGAGAAATTTTTGAAAATGCGCATTTCGTTTTAATTTTGTGCGCATTTCGTTTTACGGATTATACTTGTTTCTCAATTTTAGTAATTATTAAATCTGCTAGATTAATATTTGAATAACATTTTTGTTCTGACCCTTTCGAAAATCGAAGTCCTGCCTTAAAGAAAGAATTGGCTTTTTTATAATAATATTTTCCAAGATAATATCTTCCTATAGTTCTTAAAATATCTGAATCCGATTTATTATTCTCCGGTAGTGAAAAATATTTTACTATTTCTTCTTGAAATACTTCAACCTGTGTACTTTCTGGAAATATAATTTTTTTTAAAATCGTTTTATTAAAAAGCGGATTATTAAATCTCAATAATTGGAATATGAGCCTAAATGAATTGGTTGAGTTCGCATCTTCTTTTTCAAGTATTTTTATTAAAATATTTATTCCTCTTCTGAAAATCGATTGGACCTTCCGCTGAAATTCATTTACACCTTGGTGATTATAAGGAATGTTTGAATAATTTAAATAATACCCAAACATTCGTTTAAACAAAATTTCAACTAACTCTAGTCCCTTTTTGAATCTATCTTGCTCCTCGACTATTGTTTTAATGATATCAACTTTTTTCTCATTATATTCCAATAATTCAGGATACCATTCTTCTCTTTTTATTTTAAAAGCAAATTTGGGTTTTATTCCTTTTTTTATCGAATTTTTAAAGTATTTTAAATTTTTACTGAAATATGAAAGACTAGCATTCTCTCCTTTCCAAATAAAAATCGATTTGCATATTTTATTCCTAAGAAATTCACTTTCCTCATTGTTATATTTTAGCACTAATTCAGATAGAAATATTATGTCTTTTAGTCTCTCTTCAGTGTCAGAAGGCATCTCCCTGATTATGTTTTTTATTACTTTGACGGAATTATGATTAATATCATTTACCTCAGCTCCGGAAAATATATTAATTGCATATCCCCAGGATTTTGCTTTGTAATAGCAAAATGCCAAATCATTTTTAACATAAAGGTCACTACTATTAAGTCTACCAAATTTAGATATGATTTTGTTTGCGATTCCATCTTGGCCTTTTAAGAATAATATTCTACATAATTTCGCTTTTTGCTTCGTATTAAAATTTTCAAAGTTCATTTTCAAAACTATTGTTTCCAAATTTTCATCTTCAATGAGAATTTTAGCATTTACATAATTAATCCAAAGGGCCGCATTTTCCGAATCATAATATAATGCATGTTCAAACAGATTTATAATTTTTAGATAAGTATTAATTTTATAAGATTCCTCAATTGTTTTGTATCTATTTATTTTATTTGAATAATATTCGTAATAGATGTTAACAGTTTTAGAGAAAATTGAAATTTCTCTCTGACGAACAATATAATTGCTATAAACGCCAGCATTAGATTTAGGAAGTTTAGCAGCGAATTGCGAAATGATTTTCTTTAATAGCAATTCACACTCTATTTCAGCTTTTGAGATAATTGAAGAATATTTGGAAGTTGGATCACTTAAATAACATGAGTGATAATCGTATGATTTTATTAATTCACTATAAAAAAGTGATAATTCAATTTCATAGATTGATTTACCATAAGCAAAAGCAGACATACGAGTTTTAATAAAATTAATTCCTTTTAATAATACTGTAATTGATTTTGGTAAATCCTTTATTTCAGATGTGCTATATTGTTTTGCGTAATTTCGATAAAATCTTGAAATATTCAGGAAGGTTTTTGAACTTTTGCTGTACATCCACAATTCATCCATTAAATGAATAGCATTCCTGAAATTTTCTTTTGATTTCTTTAGAGTAAACAATTTTGCCAATAACAAAATTGTTTCTGCGTTTTCTCGATTTTGAATATAATTTTCTTTCAATATTTTTTCTGCGGTAATAAGATATTTATCGCTAATAATATTTTGAATGTTATACATTTTAATAATTAATTTGGCGAAGTAATTTCTACTATTACAACTTAAACTATCTAAATCATTTTCAAATTTGTTAAACAGAATTGATGTTTCAGAAAATTCTTTTTTGTCAATTAATATCTCAGCAATGTTAAGCCCAAGTGAAATATTAACAGAATAAAGTTCAATTAAATTCCTAATAGTTGATTTATAAAGCTTATCAAAATATTTATCAATAATAAAGAACCACTTATTGGTAAAATAAATATTCGATTTTGCTTTATTATAAATAGTCAGTTCATAATCAACAAATTTTACCCAATTCTGCGACTTATAGTATATCGTATATAAAAGAAAAATCGCATAACTATTATTGTTATCCACATCGAGAACTTCATTTACTAATATCTCTGCTCTTTGGGGATCAGATTCCTGTATACATTTCGCAAGCCTCGTTCTAGCAAAGATATTTACAGTATGCTCGTTTTTCAGAATAATCTCGAGAGGTTCGATAGATTCATCAACTCTTCCTAAGGTAGTCAGAATGAAATGTTTTTCTGTTAACATTTTATAATCTTCTTCAACTAATTTATCTTCTTGCTGTAATGATAAATAGTTGTCTATTATTTCTAAAATTTTCTCATTTGTAATAAGTTTAGAATATTGTGATTCAATAAACTCTGGATTATTTCTAATAATATTCCTAAAAAGATAGGAGTATGATTCAGTATATATATTTTTGAAAAATGTTTTGAAAAAGTCGCTACCTAAATCAAATCCGGTTTTTTTGTTTTGTATTAAAAAAAACCATTCACCCATTTTTTCATGACGTAACTGTAACCCAGGTTTTCCATCATTCATTTCACATAGTAAAATTGGTGTTTGATCCAAAGAACTTAGCATTTCTGACAGTTCACCAACAACATTTCTTATATCAACAAAATATTCTTTAACAAAGTCCAAAGGAACTTTAACTCCAAACTGGTAAAAAAAAGCAACAATCTTGTAAAGCTCTTTCAAATCTTTTGGACAGATATCGTTCCAGTCATCCCAATCAAATTTGTATTTTTTAATTTCCACAGGAATTTTTTCATAAATCTGCATCATCAGATTTATTGTTGCATCAATAAGACTTTCAAATTTTCGATTGCTAAATATTTTAAAGCAATGTGACTTAAAATCTTCTTTTAGATTATCTGAGTTAGTTGTCAGATTATCAAACATTCTCTCAAAAAAGTCCTTTTTAATAAATACGTTTGAATATGGGAGATAGAACTCAACAAAATTACTTTCAAAAGTCGCGATTCTATTAAACTTTTCATATCGAAAGAAGCGCTCCGAAACAACCAGAACAACAGGCACGGTAGATGTTAGTTCAGCAATAGCCTCACCAAATCGTAGCAAGTTTTCTCTATTCTCCTGATGAGTCACCAAATCATCAATAAACAATAACAATGTGTTTTCAGACTTGGTCAGATTATTTATTAAAAAATAAATGCAATCCGGATCTGCACTTTTTAAGTAATAGGAAGTATACTTGCCACAATTTTTCCAAATTAAATGCCACAGTAATGTCGATTTTCCAACGCCACCCACAGCTAAAATTTTAAGTAAAATTGGCTTACCGCCAAGATTTGCCTTGTCAACTATATTGTCAAAAGTTAAATTGGTAAATTCTCCTTCAAATCTAATTTTGAGTTTTTCCTTAGGTTTAATGTGGATTTCATTCGCAACAACTCTTTTTAAAACCGTGTAGTTATTATTAAATTTTAAGTAATAATCAAATACAAAATCTTTAAACAAAGACTGAGTATTGAAAATTTCATTTTCAAACGTCTCTGGAGTTAGATTTTCCAGGTTAAAAGGCAGATTTGATAGTGATTGGAGAGTTAAAGAATTATTTTGAACAGGAAGAATAGCCTCGTCAGTGTCTCTGTATTTATCATTAAAAAAATTGACAATTAAATTTGTCAATCTAACTTGTTTAGTTTGTGGAAATCTTTCTGGTTTCTTTTCTGGATATATAATAATTTGCAGAGTTCTTGCACTAATTCCACCTTCTTCAATATCATTAAAACTGTTGATTTCACCAGCAAGACCCTCAAATGCAATAGGTGTTTTATTGGGAGGAACATTGAAATATTTCCATATCCAGTTTTTAAATATTAGAACTTCATCTTTGGTAAATTCTCGCTCTCCTTTAATTGGATTTGTATAAAGTTTGGGATGAGCTTTATTTGGTAAATCTAAAAATGGTTTTTCTTTCATAAGAATGGTTTAATAAATGGTTGGAATGGTCTAACAAGTTGAAAATATTTGTACTAAGGTATTAAAAAATAGCATATGAAAACGTTCATGTTACTGTTTTTCGACTCATTTACAAAGTTTCAATTCGAACCTGTTGAGAAATCAATCTACACTTTCAATGAAAAAGGCAGATTAACAAATTTGCTAGTTTTGGTTCCCGATTTGCGTCCTGCACATGGACGCATACTCTCTCCACTTCCTTCTGTTCAGAAGGCTTACATATTCGAATCAAAAATTTTAAAAAATTCAAAATCATGAAAACTTTTACATTGTTTTTAACTGTAGTTTTTTTGATGGTTTTTTCACAAACAAACTATGCACAGTCAGTAACTCGAGAAATGGCAAAAAAAGTTGCCAGAAATCATTTTGTGGCGCAGTCCTCCCTGAAATCGTCAAGGGTGAGACCTGTAGAATTTCAGAAAGCAATCGCCGAAACAGCCGGACCTGATACAATTTGTTATATCCTTTCAGATACTACTAACCGAAGTTTTATCATTGTCTCAGCCGATGAAAAAATTTATCCGGTACTTGCATATAGCGATGAAGGTACATTCCCAGATTTATCCAATGCAGCACCCGGATTTTTAGCTATGCTTCAGAGCCAGTTGGATGAAGCTGATTACCGGATTAAAAATAAGGTACCGCCAACTGAAGATGTTGTAAAAAGCTGGACAGATCTTAAATCAGGAGCCGTTGGAGGAGAAATAGGCTCTGTTGATCCATTACTGGAGACTAAATGGGATCAAGGTTGTTATTACAACACAGCATGTCCATACGATGAGAATTCTCCTTACTGCTATCATGTTCCAACTGGATGTACTGCAACGGCAATGGCACAGATTATGAAATTTTGGGCATGTCCTTTAAAAGGGATTGGTTCACATTCTTACACTTCGAGATATGGCAAACTCACAGCAGATTTTGGAAGTAATACTTATAACTGGAGCAAAATGCCTAACTCAGTTACTTCAGAAAACAACGAGGTTGCAAAATTAATGAGTAATCTTGGCATAGCGCTGAATATGGATTATACTACAAAAGAGTCCAGTGCCTGGAAGCCATCTGTCTTTTACGAATACTTTGGTTATTCGGATAAACTTTTCGAGATACTCAGGTCTTTAGAGCCAAATTTTGCTGGGTATTTGCAAAAAGAACTGAATGAAGGAAGACCTGTCTTGTACAGAGGTGACAATGGTGTAAACGGACACGCATTTGTTTTGGATGGTTATGACGGTAATCAATTTCATTTCAACTGGGGCTGGTCTGGTACACCTAATACATATTTCTACATTAATAACTTGAATCCAAATGGATATAATTTTAATTATAATCAATCTGCAGTGATTGGGATTCAACCAGATAATGATAATCTTGAAAATGTTATTAATGATGAATGTGATGATGCATTAGAACTTTCTATTAATGATGAATCTGGAGGCACGTTAAAAGGAGCAACACGTTCTTTGTCGGAAAATTATTGTGGCTCTAATCAGTCAACTTCTATTGTTGACGTATGGTATTGGTTTGTTGCAAATTCAAAATCACACACGATTTCAGTTTCTCCAAGTTCCGGACTTGATATAGTAATCGATTTGAGAGATGGTGAATGTAACGGTGAAAATTTAGCTTGTAAGGATAACGCTGGTGGAAAGGGTAAAACAGAAAACCTGGGTTACAATAATTTTATTGTTGGCAAGAAATATTTAATAAGAATCTACCAGGACGGAAGTAAAACATCGGATGATTTTACAATCTCCGTTTCAGGTGATTCGTCAACAACAAAACCAGATTTTATTGTCGAAAATGTTCAATTGTCCAAAACCAAGAATTTAAAACCAGGGGAAACAGTTTCATTAACCTTGACCGTAAAAAACTTAACAGGAATCTATAATTATGATACATATACCTGGGCAGTATTGTCAAAGAATGACATTTTTGAACCTGAAACGGATAATAATTTTTGTGGAATTGGGAATCCATTATCGAATAATTCAATTTCATCCTGGACAATAAATTTTCAATTGCCTTCGGAAAATTATTCAGGCGATTGGTATTTGTTATTCATCGTTGATGGAGGTAACTTTTTTGAAGAAAGTGACGAAATGAACAATATCAATGTTGTACCAATTTCTTTTGAGCAACAACAAAATGGGTGTAGTTATGATTTTCTTCTTTCAAATGCCCGGTTTAGTTATCAGGGCGGGATTGGAAAAATTATTATTGAAACTGAACGTCACACAGGATGTACTTGGGAGTTTGACACAGATTGTGATTTTATAGAATTTGATCCTATTCATCGGGGAACCGGACCGTATGAAATAAGCTACATCGTTTCTGAAAATCCAACTGACCACAATTTAACTGGGACTATTGTGGCAAAAGGCTTAAATGGTTTTGAGAAAACATTCCAAATCACTCTGGAAGCAAATCCTAATTGTAGCCCAAAACCAAGCATTACTTCAATTGATGTGCCCGCTGAAGGTGGCAGGTATAGTTTTGAGATAGTTAATTGTGACGATGGTTTTTGGAACATAACCAACACCTGTGATGGAATGATAATAAATATTAATCCAAAAGAAGGAACCGGAACACAAACTGTTAGTTTTGATGTTCTCCCAAATGAAACAGAACAACAACAGATTTGTAAATTAACTGTTCAACAAAGTGGATTATCTGTCAGGATTAATCAGGCAGCAAAACAAGCAAACGTTCTTCAGCCTCCGGTTATCGCACAATTAACAAATATAATTTCTAATGGATTTACTGCCAGTTGGACATCGATATCTACTGCAACGGGCTATATCCTAAAACTAGCCACTGACAATACCTTTAATAATATTGTTACAGGGTACAGTAGTAAAGATGTTGGTAATCAGACAAAATTCACTTTTACAAATTTGCAACCAAATACAAAATATTATCTCAGGGTATGTTGCTATAATGCATGTCTGAAAAGTGAATGGTCAACCACGGAGATTATTACGACAGAAAAAATTGAATCTAATATTACAATTTCAATAGGAGATGTAGCAGGTAGTGAGGGTTCAATCGTTTCAGTTCCATTAATAGCAACTAATCTAATAAATTGTGCAGCATTCCAAGGAACTATTGAATTTGACGCATCAAAACTGCAATATCAGGGAACCGAAAACTGGCTTGTTGATATAGACCAGGTTACAATGAATCCTCAGAATGATAGGTTTTCGTTCGTTTATAGTGATAAATCATTTTCAATTACCAATGGACGACTATTTAGTTTGAAATTTAAGGTACTTGAAAATGAAGGAAGTTCTGTAGTGAAATGGTCCGACTCTCCAACTGTCAGAGAATTTTCCGATGCTGAAGCAAAAGAAATCTACTTGAATTATAAGGATGGTTTGGTGACAGTGATAAAGGGAATAGTATTCTCAGGCAATTTGATATATGCGAATAATCAAATGACACCGTTGTCTGAAGCAACCATAAAAATGTCAAAGAATACGGATTATTTTTCCGGAATTACCAATAGTGATGGTAGTTTTAGCATATCTCTTTCAAATTCAGGATTGTATTCAATTTCAGCAAAATTAAAGGATGAATGGTCCGGAGCTTCTGCAATGGATGTTACAAAAATGAAGAGAAATATTGCCGGATTGGACTATTTAACTCCTTTGCAAAATATTTGTGCTGATGTTAATGGGAATGGAATTGTTACTGTTAGTGATATTACACTGATAAAACAACGAATTCTATGTTTAATTTCTGAGTTTCCAATTGAAGACTTCGTTACCGAATTCTCAACTTTAAATATTAATAATGCGATGGATATTACTCTATCTGGTCTTTGGGCAGGTGATGTAAATGCAAGTTGGCAACCTTTTACGACCAAATCCGGTAATTCCGAATTTATCGCAACATTGGAAAATGTTATTTCTGAAGACGGTTACTATTATTTGCCCTTAAAAGTCAATCAAAATGCTTTGAATATATCCTCAGTTACAATAAAAGTCAAATTACCGCAGGGTTTTAAATGCAATGCGGTCTATGGATTTCCTGATGCTGATGATCTTAGCTATAATGTCAACCAAGATGGGGAATTGATTATTCTTTATTCAACATTAAATCCATTTTCGGTTTTTGAGGATAATGAATTATGCATTATTAAACTTTCTACAAATAATATTTCACTACCAGACCGGATTGAATTGACGGGAGGTTTGCTTGAAATTGGGAATTCAGATAATGAGGTGATTGATATAAGTCTGTTGTACCCGTCGGTTTTAAATATTAGCACTGGAAATGAATCACATGAATTAATTGAAAAAATAATGTGTTATCCAAATCCTGCAAAAGACTATGTAATGCTAAGTGATTTGCCTTTAAATGCTAATGTTCAAATAATCGACATGCTTGGAAACGTAAAACTTCAAACTGTTTCTTCTTCAAGTCCAATGAAAATTGATTTAAGCGATTTAACGTCTGGAGTTTATAATATTAAGATTATCGATATGAACAAAAAATCGATAGTCAGTAAATTAGTTATTAAGAAATAAAACAATTTTAGGATTGGTCGATATGACCAATCCTAAACTTTAAAATTTGTATATTAGTGCTAGTTTAGTCGATCATATTTACAATAATTCTATTTTATATACTCCGCAATATCAAACCTTTCCAAATCATTGGCGGGCATTTGATAATTTTCACTTTTAGTCAAACTCCCTAAATGCAAATCAATCAACTCCACAATCCGTTTTTGATAGTCTGAAGACGAGGACGCTATTTGCTCCACCCAGTCAGTATTTTCATTTTCATGAAGCAATTTTCCAGCCTTGGTTGGATTTTGAGGTTTCACTCTTTCAACTTCATTCACCACTTCCATCATTTCTTCGAAAGTGATATCGGAAGAAATTTCAGTTGGAAGTCCGAGTTGTTCCAGCTCCTCCTGTTCTTCAATAGTCCCAACATCCTTCTCGTATTCCAACGGTACTTCAATATCTATTTTGCCGGATGAATCAGCTTTGGGGACATTACTCTTTCTGGTCGTCAGAATAAAAGTACTTTTACCGACAATTCCTTCCGGTTTCAGCTTTTCAGAAACCTTTTCTTTTTCACAGGGGGGCTTTCCGGTTTTGTTTCTCCATTTGAAGAAAAACACAAAAACAACGAAGGTTATTGTAATCGCAATTAGTTCAAGCATTTTATTCTGGTTTAGGATTAGAAAATATCCGTATTCTTTTCGTTGTATAGTTTAACGATGTCGCCCTGAAAATCCTCAAAATGTTGGCTGAGTACATTATCGATATAATTAAAAATTGAGATTTCATCGTTGCCAATAATGCGCACAATTTTTTGAATCCTTTCATGGTATTCCTGCCGGATGGGGACATGCTTGCCAAATCGTGCTTTGCCGTCAGATTGCTTAATAAACAGGGACAGATAATCAGAAGTACTCTCGTTCTTCTTCACCTTTGGTTTTTTAACTGTCTTCTCATCCTTTTGCCCTGATACCTGCTTCTCATTTTGGATAGTCGAGATTAAAAAATCTTCGTCTATCTCTTCGGGATTGTATTGTTTTCGTGCCATAATCTTACTGTTTAACTGTTTGAAGAATTTCCGTTGCCAACACATCAAGGTTACTGCCTTTTAATAACGTATTATGGGCGGGGAACAGTGTAGAACGGAAGACCGGTTTATGCGCCTTAGTAAGCTCACGTCGGAAACGTTTCGAATCGGGAACAAAGGTTTTCAGGATGTTTAAGCCCAGTTCACCAATCACATTTTCATAAACCTCATAGAGTTCGTTTTTTTCCCGCCCATCCACCATGTTCCAGATAAGGTACAGGCCCTTGATATTACTTTTGCCCACACTTACCAGGTTTTCGTTGAGCATGGTGGCAAATTTCAGGGTGCTCTCCAGAACAACCCTATCTGCACTGACCGGAGAAAAGATATAATCCATCCCCGCTAGTGTTTTTACAACTCCTTTACTGTTCAATGTTCCGGGGAGGTCGAAGAAAATAATGTCAGGCTGAGAGGTAGTATTGCCAATAAGTTTCTCGGCAGTTGCAATAGCATCTTCCGGTAAGCTTTTTTCAACCGGGTAAGCTTTTCGTTTCAGGGCGGTAAACTGGGTATAGGCCATTTGCTTGTAATAGCTATCCTTCATCACCTGTTCCATATCGCGCTGGCGCATTTCAACAATACTATGTTGCGGATAATCACAATCCACAACTGCGATTTCCAACCCTTGCACATAGTGAAGATAACTCGACATTAAAACAGTAAAAGCGGTTTTGCCTACGCCTCCTTTTTGGGTGCTGAAAGCAATAAATAATGTTTCCTTTTCCATCTTATTTAATTTATTGGTTAATGATGTCATTGTTTTATCGTTTGTTTTTTCAATTAATCTCCTGGGTAGCTAATCAAATGAATGCCTGTTGGAACATTTAAATGTTTAAGCGTTCCAACGTTTAAATACTCCACACAACCTTTCATTATTTCCGTCATAGAACAACTGAATCAATGAATGCCTGAATTTTTAATTCTCGAAGTGAAAGAGCAAATAGCTCCTTAATTACCCATTCGAATATTCCTTTTATAATTCGTTTTTTTATTTCTCTAATCAGGCTTTCATCCCCACAAATGAAAGGATAAAAACCATCGAAAATCCGGTTTTAAAAGTGGCTGGAATTGTTTGGCTTTAACTGTCTGCTTTTGGCGTTTTTCAAGGTAACTACGAATCAAAACACTCCCCATACCTTTGCCATCAATAGAAAATTATACAGGGAAATGACCTTGAATTATGGAACGACAAGCATTAAAAATTACCAACGCTAAAAGAGTGTGCACTGGCACACGGCAAGTTGTGTTTTGAGTAACTCAAAACGTTCCGAGTAACTCGGAACCACTTGCCCCGATGGGGGAAAATCACCCTCCGAAGTCGGGGATTTATGAAAAAGGAAACAGATAAAGTTTAACGCTATAACAGCAGGATAAAATGACAATAAAAACAGGAAGAAAATACAGAGGAGGCCGGAAACTCAAACCGGACCCGTGCAAACACCGCTATGCGATTAGTCTGAATGATGAGGACAATGCCCGGTTTTTATCGCTGGTTGAAGCGTCTGGGATGGAAGTGAAAGCCCATTTTATCACAGCCTGCATATTTGAAAAGTCGGTGAAAGTGGTGAAAATTGACAAAGGAACGATGGATTTTCACATGCGCCTGACCAATTTTTATGGGCAGTTCCGGGCCATCGGGGTGAATTATAACCAGGTAACCAAAGCCATCAAGAACAATTTTTCGGAGAAAAAAGCACTGGCATTTTTGAATCAACTGGAAAAAGCAACACTGGAACTGGTTGCAATCAACAAACAAGTGATGGATTTAACCCGTGAGTTTGAAGAAAAATGGTTGCAAAAATAAGTTCAGGAAGTTCGTTGTACAGTGCCCTGGCATACAACCATCAGAAGGTAAATGCCGGTGAAGCAAAAGTGATTTTCACTAATAACATGGTTGAGCCGAAGGATGGAAATTTCAGTATTGGGATTTGTACATACTCATTTGAGCCTTACTTGCTGGCCAACAAAAGAACGGAAAACCCGGTTATCCATATTTCACTAAATCCAGACCCAAAGGATAAACTGAACGATGAACAGTTCGCCCAAATTGCAGAAGAGTACATGCAAAAGCTGGGTTACGGGAACCAGCCTTTTGTTGTTTACAAACATGAAGACATCGACCGGCACCATATTCACATTGTTTCGGTCAAGGTAGATGAAACCGGTAAAATGATTCGGGACAATTTTCAGCATCGCTTGTCCATGCGGATTTGTCGCGATTTGGAACAGAAATACGGATTGACTCCGGCCAATGAAAAACAAAAAGCAGAGGGGTATTCATTAAAACCGGTTGACCACAAGAAAGGCAACATCAAACAGCAAATTGCAAATGTTGTTCGTCTTGTTTCACGGTCATGGCATTTTCAATCGTTTAACGAATACAAGGCTTTACTTTCTGTTTATAATGTGCACGTTTCAGAAGTAAAGGGGGAACATAAGGGACAACCATTCAACGGAATTGTCTATGCTGCTTTAAACGATAAAAGGGAAATTTATAGTACACCCATTAAATCTTCAAAGTTTGGCAAACAGGCCGGTAATGATGCAATTCAAAAACGCATTAAAAAATCAAAAGAAGCTGTTAGCACCAATAAGCTCAAAGAAAGTCCAAAGGCAGGTATTTCAAGAGCGTTGGCCTCGTGCAAAAGCAGAAAGGATTTTGAAAAAGAACTTTCGAAGAACAAGATTTCAGTTTTGTTCCGCGGAAATGAATCGGGACGTATTTATGGAGTAACCTTTATTGACCACCGGCAGAAGTTTGCTTTCAATGGTTCACGTCTGGGAAAAGACTTTTCTGCCAATGTTTTCCAACAAAAATTCAGTGGAGCCGAACACGGTTCTGAACCCGAAAAGTCATTAGAATTTGTACCGCCACAATTCCCTTCAACTCCTGATTCAACGCTTGAAAATTTATCGGGATTATTGGCAATCGATAGCCGTGGAGAGAATCCGGAAGAGGAAGCCTTTATTCGAAAAAATGAGGAGAAGGAAACGAAGAAAACGAAAACTTATAAGCTATGCAAAATACCGTAAAACCATTCCTGAAATGGGCAGGAGGAAAGTCACATTTACTTCCCCAAATAACAGGGCTATTTCCGAACAACCTGGAGAAATTTGACACATTTATAGAGCCTTTTGTGGGTGGTGGTGCTGTCTTATTTCACATTCTCAGCCATTATCCCAATATCAAAAATGTGGTTATAAACGATATTAATGTCCGGCTGATAAATGCCTACTTATTTCTGAAAGAAAGGCCGCGTGAATTAATTTCAATATTGGATAAGTTTCAAACACGTTTTTGGAGTTTAAGCCCGGTTGAGCAAAAACAGTTTTATCTTGAAAAAAGAGAACGCTTTAATTCTTCCGATACAAAGACGATTGAATCAGCGGCATTGTTTATCTTCCTGAATAAGACCTGTTTTAACGGGCTGTGCCGTGTAAATAAAAATGGAAAGTTCAATGTCCCGTTCGGGCAATACCAAAAGCCTCTGATTTGCAACCCCGGATTAATTATCGAATTGAGTAAGCCGTTTCAGAAAGTGACAATCCTGAACGGCGATTATGCTCAATACTATTGCAAATTTCAGGGGCAATACCTTTGTCTATTTCGACCCGCCCATACCGCCCCGGTTTCGCAAACATCCAACTTTACTACATGCAGTTCCGAAGGTTTTGATGAGACACAACAAAAGAGGCTTGCCTGTTTTTGCCGCTTACTTGATTTTGACAGCAAATGGATGCTGAGTAATTCATGCCCGATAGATGATAACTTTTTCAAGGAGCATTATACCGGTTATAGAATCCGACAGATTAAAGCGAGGCGTTCGATTGGCGCCAAGTACCAAAAGTCGTGGAAACATTCAGGAATTACTAATCACAAATTATTAGGCTATGCAAAAACGAAGATGATGTAAGGAGCCTTACCAAAATAATTGAGCTGATAAGGGTGGGTAAGCATCCTGGTTCTTATTATTCACGTTTATTGGTTTTGTTATGAATTTCTTGCCGAGCAAAATGCAACAGTAGCAATCATCGACAAAATCCTGCTGAATTTCCAGAAATATACCGGGCTGTTTTCAAAAGCAATCTGGTTAAAATTGGTGAGTTTTGGATTGCTTGCTATATCATGCTTGGGAATCAGGGGGCGTTAAAGCCCTGAGAAAATAACCTGGGGTAAAATATCGGCCTTCCTGACCCTTGGCTTAATTCTATTTTTTTTCAGTGGTTTTATTACAAAACTCCACTATCCGTTAATCCTGAAATGTTCTGTTTATATGTTTTCCCCTTGCTGCCGGGTATATTTTTCTGTTAAAAGCCTGGTTTGTGGATGAGCCGCCTGATAAAACACAACCTGATGGAAGATGTCTTTAACCTGGAGAATGAATCTTTTATGCAGGAAGTCAGGTTGATGGAGAATGAATATTCAGTGAACCTACCAACCCGGTTTTGAGCATAAAGGGAAAAACTATAACGGATGGATTAATGTGGTTAACCCGTTCCGGGCAAGCATTGTTTTGGGAACTCCGGGGAGTGGAAAGTCTTATGCCATTATCAATAATTATATCAAACAACAAATCCGAAAAGGGTTTGGCATGTATATCTACGATTTTAAGTTCGATGACCTGAGTATTATCGCGTACAATACTCTGATGAAAAACATCGATAAGTATGAACATCCGCCTAAATTCTACGTGATAAACTTTGATAATCCTGAACGGAGCCACCGGTGCAACCCAATCGCCCCGGAATTTATGACTGATATTGCCGATGCTTACGAATCGGCCTACACTATCATGCTGAACCTGAATAAAACCTGGATTCAGAAGCAGGGCGATTTTTTTGTGGAATCACCAATTATCCTTCTCACCGCTATTATCTGGTACCTGAAGATTTACAAAAACGGGAAATACTGTACTTTCCCTCATGCCATCGAGTTCCTGAATAAGAAGTACGGCGACATTTTTTACCATCCTTACATCGTACCGGGAAATTGGAGAATTATCTTTCTCCTTTTATCGATGCCTGGGAAGGCGGCGCACAAGACCAGTTGCTAGGGACAGATTGCCAGCGCAAAAATCCCACTTTCACGAATGATTTCACCGCAACTGTACTGGGTGATGTCAGGCAACGATTTTACTCTGGATATCAATAATCCTAAAGAACCTAAAATTCTTTGCGTAGGAAATAATCCCGACAGACAAAATATCTATTCCGCAGCACTTGGACTATACAATTCCAGGATAGTAAAGCTGATAAACAAAAAAGGGCAGCTTAAAAGTTCTGTAATTATCGATGAGCTTCCAACCATTTATTTTCGCGGATTGGACAATTTGATTGCCACTGCCCGAAGCAATAAAGTTGCTGTTTGTTTGGGGTTTCAGGATTTTTCGCAATTGAATCGCGATTACGGAGACAAGGAAGCCAAAGTGGTGATGAACACAGTCGGAAATATTTTTAGTGGGCAGGTAGTTGGCGAAACGGCCAAGACATTATCGGAACGCTTTGGGAAGGTTCTTCAAAAACGGCAATCCATGACCATTAACCGGCAGGATAAATCCACTTCAATAAACACCCAAATGGATACATTAATCCCTGCATCAAAAATTAGCAACCTCACGCAGGGAGTTTTTGTCGGGGCTGTTTCTGACAATTTTGAAGAACGCATCGGGCAAAAGATTTTTCATGCCGAAATTGTAGTTGACAATGCGAAAGTAGCCAAAGAAACTGCTACCTATCAGCCTATTCCTGTAATCACAAACTTTACAGATGAACTTGGGAAAAGCCATTTACACAAAGAGATTGAGTACAACTATCGAAGTATAAAAGATGAAGTGGCACAGATTATTGTGGAAGAACTGGAGCGGATTAAAAACTAATGTACTGAATTCTGCTTTTACAAGATTCACTTTGGAAGCAGTTTGAACTGACGGTTGATACATGTTGTCGGGCGGGATTTCTGGAAGAGATCGTGTCAGACCGCTAAAGCCCCCGCCTGCCATATCCAATTTGTTGAACTAAATCCCTGCGGGATAGCTCCAATGAAACAATTTTCTATCATTTCTCCCAATAAATTCAAAATCATCTTCAAAGTCTCTTTTATTTCGGGTACTACGTTTAAATCTTATTGTATTAAAATGCCTATATTTGATTTTTATATTTCTAATTGCATTATAATTTTTCTTCTCTAATTCCCTGACATTCATTCGATAAAAAATAAAAACCGTCGATAAGTACATAGAACAAAAAAAAATCCTTTTAATTTGACCGGGATGTAGTTCAACACCGACTCATCGCTGGGTCATGCCGACCGCTCAGAGTCCTATTTATTATCTCTCGTTATTTTCTTTAGAATTTTTTCCATATCGTCTTTAAGCAAGCGATTAACCCAATTCCTAAAAACACAAAAATCATCGACTTTAGAAGCATTAATATTTTCGATGATCTTTAACTCATTGTGATAATCATTATGTAGAATCTGATCTAGTAAGAATCCCTTTAAAAAGGATAAACCGTCTTTTCAAAAGCATCTTCATGTAAAGTATATTCCTTTATATTTATTTCTGTTTTTCCTGTATGAGAAGTCCTATAACTGAACATTCCCTGTTTGAGGTCATTAATGTTTCTTATGTAAAAAAAATATTCATGTGGTAAGGTATTAAAAAAAGGGAGCTCATTTTTAATTGTTGGCAAACAATATTCAACAAACTCTTTATAACATAAATCTAAGTGCGTAAAAAATTGCTCTATGTATAATTCGGCTTGTTTTTCACTATACTGATAACATCTGATATGACGAAGATCTCCCTTTTTCACTTGTTTGTAAAAATTTTTAGCATCACTAATAGGAAGATCTGGATATGGTAAGTGATGTTTCTCGATTGTGCTATATCCATTTTTCAAAAGAATATTCACAATTTTAAATAATTCTTCAAAAGGAGGAAAGTCTCCAATGACATTTAAACTTGGTATATCATGATTTGCTTTTAAAGATTCCTCAACCATTTTGTTGATTTGACTTGGGTGTACTTTTTTTCTTCTGTAGAAATGAATAGCCCTAAATTTATAAACCCTTTCTCTCAAGTCCTTCAAATCGATGGGATAAATGAAATCAAATCTAGGAAGGTAATGATCAATTATTTTTATATCATAACCAAGTCTATTATTATAATAGTAAAATATTGTTGAAACTTGCTCAATTAAAAGAATATCAGAGCCATAAGCACTAAGTTTTCCTTTATTAATTATTTCTTTTAGTTGATTAAATATGTTTTTTTCAATCACCTTGCTTTGGTCAGTTACCATCAATGAATTATTACTCCATGAAAAGGATTGAACTCCTCTTTCGAAAAATAATTTTTCTAAATGTGGTTCCTCAAAATTTTCGAATTGAATTTTATTTGATGGTTGGTCATCTAAAGGGAAAAGGGCATATCCGTTTTTTTTCAAAATATCTTTTGGCAAAAAAATTCCAATATCACCGTCTGTATTAGGATCAAATAAATTTTTGATAGTCTTGAAATTCTCTTCTAAATATGCGTTATAACCATTTACATACTTAACAGCTTTATCCTTTTTGAATTCTATTAAGGTGTTTCGATGTGATGCGGGTGCATTTTCAATGTAAAAATCAATGGCGCTTATTCCTATATAATTGTGGTAGAAATCTTCAAGAGTATTATAAAAATTGTCATCATTTAGCTTGTCAAGTTTATAAGAGTGAAAACAAATGATATAATCTCGAATTTTAGAGTAGTAAAAAGATACATTGTAAGAATCTTCATTGCTGGATTTAATTAAGATATTCCTGGCAAATAAATACTCTGGGAGGGTTGCATCAAGCGAATAATTTAATTTTTCAAGTAAAGTATTTACTTCCAGTCCTTCATCTTTATGTGCTTCCCAAAATTTGTATGTTTGTTTTATTAATATCTTACCAATTTCTGAGAGAATTCTAAACCCTTCTATTGGTTCAACATTTGCTCTTTGGAGAGATTGAACGATGTATTTTTTAATTAGTCCCTTATCGTTAATTGCTTCAGGAATTTCTTCTTGACTATATACTTCGCTAAATATTCTTAAGAAAAAACCATTTCTTAGTTCCTTCAATAAGGATTCTGAAATTTCTCCTTTAAAATTAAAAGCTTTTTTATATAGAGGAATTATATCTTTTAGCTCCTCCTTATTAAAATCAGTCAATAAAAATCCGGGGCTATTATCTAAACTCTCAATTCTGTCGTGAAATTTACATAACTCTTCAAATAAATGAGTGGGCGTATTATTTCTGATTAAAACATCTTTCCAAATGTTTGATTTACAGCTAATGCATATTTTTATTTTTTCTAGGTTTCTAGCTGCAAGAGCCATGTCGCTTAATTCAAGAGCTATTTTTGGATCAATATGCTCGTCTATCGCATCAATGAATATTAGAATGTTTTTATCAATGTACCGACCTAATTCATTCAACTTTTTTAGTACAATGTCACTTTCTTTTTTACTGGAAAATGCGAGGTTTAGGTCATAAGCAATTTCCTCCAAAGGTAATTTGTCAATTATAGTGGCATTATAAAAGAAAACAAATACATCGTTTAGATATTGAAGAGCTAATGAGCACATCACATTCGTTTTACCAACACCTGCAGAACCAACTATGCCAAAAACTTTTGAGTCAGAATTAATGAACTTATCAAACATTGATTGTAAGTCAGTTCTTGGGAGATAGAGTTCTTTGACAAATTTGGAATACGGATTATCAATGTTTCCAACAATTGGCCCCATTCTATCTTGAACTTCTTTTTCACAGAACAATTTTAAGTTTTCTGAAGAGAATGAAATAAAATTCATTAGTGCTTCATATCTTATTTTTTCCTCCTCATCTGTTGATAGCGTACAGCCATTTTTCCAAAATGCAGACTGTCCTGAAATCTTAGTTCCTGTTAATTCTTTCCTTGTTATTGAATCATAAATTTTTTTAGTCTTTCCATTCGTTATAATTGTAAATGGTGCAATATTATCTTCAAGAGCTTTTGCGTATGAGGTTCCTTGTTTGATATCTTCATCGTTAATTGTATGAGAATTTCTCTTTATTTCTATAATGAATAAATTATCTCCATTTCTTTTACAAAGAATATCAGATCTGCCACGAATTGTTTCTTTTTTGTGTCCTAGTCTAATGGTAAATGAGTCTTCAAATGAAATCTCGGAAAGATCAAAGCCTAGGTCTTTTAAATAGGGCAATGTTGATTTGATTTTTATGTCTTCTTCGTTCATTGATTCAAATTTTTTATATGCACGCCCTGAATTTTTAATGAGAGATAACATTGAGTGTATGGTGTCGTAAGGGATTGCGGGTTTCAAACTTGTCAAGTTACCACCCAAAACTGATGCGGGTGAAAACGCTCGAAAACCTCTGAAACCCTTATGCACTATACACATCTTTGTTGTGTGTAGTTTTTTTATTTAAATAGTTCCCTTCTAAGACATGAGTAGGTTCCCTTTTTAAAATATTTTTTTGTCCACTCATCGGTTTCATATAAATGAACACTTACATCGTTATCAATTTCACCTTTACTAGCCAGTTTGTTGACAATAGTTCTAAAATAAAAATGATTGAATAACCTCATAAACTCACCTAGGTAAATGTCGGCAACTCTCGTGTTTCCGCGTATTAACAACATATTTTCATCATTATTCATTAATGAACCATAGGAGAAATTCGCTGAACCCGAATATACTTTGGGATCATCTGTAAGTACATCCAGCATCAGAAGTTTTGTATGGATGTAAAAAATATGTCCTTTTTTTCTGAAATGCTCTTCTTTTGCAAACCATTTATCGAGTTTCCATCCTGGTGTTTTATACCTGATGGCTTTTGTTCCAAGTGTTTGCCCTCTGGCGACAACAACTTCTTTTTCAGACTCAATTATAGGGGCAACCTTTTCCGATAGTTTTTTTTCTATCAACAGAAATCTAAGGAAATCCTCGTCTTTGGCTATTGCTGGCGCAAGGTCTTTATTTACCCCAAAAGCAGCAGTAAACATTAATGTTTGTTTGGCTTCACGAATTTGGGATGCATACCATTTTAGCATTTTTGAATATTTACGCGGACTAAAATATAGAGTAGTACTTTTCTCATTAATGTCTTCCTGCGGGGTAGGAGTATGCTTATTATTCCATGCTTTTAACTTCTTGGGGTCTTCGTCATTTTTAAGTTGTTCCCAGTATTCCCTGTATTTTTTTGCAATTTCTTTGTTTCTGACTACATGACCAACATTTGTCTGTCCTAAAAATCCGGAGCTTGTAAAATTTGTTGACCCCGTCCATACTTCTATGGGACTATCATTTTTTTCAAGTATGATGAATTTATTATGTGGAATAGCTGGGCGTTTTGTTCTCTTTGAGACCAGATTACGGATACCCGCCTTATCGATACTTTTTTCATTATTTTTTGTAGTAGAGGTTTCTGTGACTACTCCTTTTACTTTTTGAGTACCGGCTTCATATACTATTTTAACTTTAACACCTCTTTCCGATGCTGCTTTAAATGCATTTAGAATGGGTTCGTAGTTAAGTTCATAGGCAGCTACTTTTAAAGAATAGTTGTTATTTTTTGCCTGTTCAATAAATTCAAGAGCAGCTTCAAGCAGGCCTCTTGAGAGCCATTTTGTCCTAGGATCTGAAAGATCATTTGCCTTTGGTTCTGAATTTTCGAATCTTTTAGCATATTGCTGACTGGCAATTGCTCCACGGTTAAAATATACTGCATGTTCACCATCATCTTCATCTTCGGTATTGATGGTTACGATAATATCTTCGCCATATTTAAGGTCTCCAGGCTTACCATAAACCGGCCGAACGGTATATGTATACTTATATCTGGGCTTAGAAGTATAATCTCCCCACATAAATGACTGAATTGGATTAAATAGTGTTGAGTGCAAAGTTCCTGGAATTGAATTATCAGTTATTCCTTTAAAAGTTTTAAATCCTTTTAACCAATACGTTTCCTCTTCTATGTGATCTTCTCTCTTAATTGCAAATCCAAGTAAGTTTTTTCTTGCTTCTACAGTTGCATCCATTGCAAGCAGTACAACATGAGTTCCTGAAATAGCATGGACTGAAATACCGCTTTTAGATTTTCTAGTTCTCATTGTTTTAAATTTTAAGGTTATTTTAATTTAAAAGAGCGTTTCTTATTTATTTGAAAACTTAATATTTGGTCTAATGTTCCCTTATTATGTTCATTCTTTCATTAACTGGAAGTTTTGACTAAAGTTAATATCATAAATGTTAGAGTCTAATATATCAGTCAATTATGTTTTATTTAAATTTTCCAAAATCACCTTGCTAGCGTAAGAGATTAATCACATTTCGTACTGCGTTGAATTACACACAACTTATGTGTATATGCACCTTTCAAAATTATAATAAAAGTTGCATTAACTATTGGCTTAAAGTAATATATCCGAATACAAATATTTGTAAACACATTTCAAAACAAGAAAACAAAGTAGCGCCTTTTCCAAACACTGAAGGTTGTTATAACAAATGCAACATTTTCCGAATAAAGATACTTCGTCACTCCTGGATATAAAATTCTCCCAATTGATTTTACGATGTTGATTTCAACCAATAGCTTATATCAATTGGTTTAAATACGCTAACATTTAGCGTTATGAGTCACATTTTATTCAAATAATTTCTTTTAGTCTGACAATGCAATAAATAGGCACGTTTTGTCTTATCGTTTAGAAAAGAACGATGAGTTAATTTTTCAATCATCGGTTGTCTTTGCAGGTAAGGAGTAAGGATTTTATCCCTCCGTTTTTCATTTATCCCGAATCTTCTTGCCAGTTCCTGAAAATCTTGCAATCCGGGATGATTGCTTTTTGTCATTTCTTCCGATTTGAAACCATCGCTGAATAATCCTCCATCCAAAGCAAAATCCGAATCATCTACGTGGATTCTTGTATTAAGCAAGTCGTAGGCCGGACTTAGCACATAATCTCTGCCTGGTGTTTCAATGAGTGAAAAGTTTTTCAGGTGTGCATCTCCGTTTGAAAACAGGAAGTTAAAAACAATCAACGAATACAATTTTTCGATCTCCACCCTCCAGGCGGGAACATATTTCTTTAGTAACTCACCCATCGCTTCATAACTGTAATCATATTTGAAGTTGTGCCCTGCATTTTCTTCTGTTTTCCCTGCGAGCGTTGCAAAGTCTTCCTTCCCCCATTTTGAACCATCTTCCTTTACATCGAACCGCTTGGTGATGTAAGCAGGTTCTCCACTGCTAAAAAAAATCAGTGCATTTTCAGCAGTTTGTAAACCGTATACCTGCCGTGCAATTTGCATAGTTAAGTGTTCGTTTGCCGGAACCTGGTCAACACTTTTCACATCCCTGGGAACAGGCTTCAATATGTAAGTTCCCTGTTCTCCTTCTACAGTCAGGCGTAATTTATTTTTGTCAAGCAATAGCGATAGTTTTTCCTGAACGCCAGATATGGAAATCCGTTTCCGGTTTTCGATAAATTTTTCAGCATCCTCTTCATTGCTTTGTGGTGGGGCATAAGGCAATACATGACTGACTTTTCGTCCTTCAAAGACCCGTCTTAAGCATGCTGTACTGTAAGTATCGAATCCTTCAACCAATGTTCCGGGACAGTATTTTATTTCTGGTAAGCTCATTCTTTGATTTCTGAAATGGTTATTGCCCCAATGGTATCTGTTTTAGCTGTGGCCAGCAACAAGCCGAAATAGTCTTTTTCGTCAATCTTTAAATGACGTGTTTGTAACTGCCTGTTCACGCCTTCAGACAGCATATTGAAGAAGAAGGGGAACAAATATTCTGATTTATAAACCTGTTGACTTTTGGGCATGGTAAGGCTAATTGGAGGAAGCTCTCCGTTGGTAAACCAACTATCATCGTACCTGAATTCGTAATCGTTGGTTGAAAATTGGGAGAGTACCCCAACCAGTTCTCCATTTCTATAAACATTCGCTTTTCGCATCGCTTACAGCTTTGGTTGTTTTACTTCAAGTTTTAACTCCATCCCAAGGATATCTGCAATTTTATTCAGTATCTCGACCGTTGGATTTGCTTGCCCACGTTCAATTTTATATAGAGTATTTATGCTGATTCCCGCCATTTCAGCCAAGTCGGGCTGGGTAATCCGAAGTATCTTTCTCCGTTCCTTTATTTGCACTCCTATTTCTGAAGTTGTCATTATAATGTGATTTTGAGGTAAAATTAATTGTTCTATCTGATAAAAACAATAGAAATCATACTTTAATGTGATTTATAAGTGAATTTATGAGCTGTTACCAATATAATTCTTGAAAATCACATTATAGTGTGAATTATTGTTTTCTTAAAAGGAAAAAATTAATCAAAATTAGAGCCAAACGCCACACCCATCCTCTCAACGCCAAATGCTGCCACCTTACCTGAATCAGGTAAAAACACTGATACATTAGCTTTTAAATCATTAAAAGAAATGTATCATGGAACAAAAAATCAATGACCAGGATGTCTTACTAGTCAAAGAAAAAAACGAGAGTAAATTAAAAGCCGTTAAAGGTTTTGATGAAAACGGCAAACTGCAAACAGAACTTCCTAACCAGGCCAACGCTGCCAGCTTTTTAAAAATCGACAGGTTCGGTAACCCGCTGGAAAACTTTTTCACCAATTTTTATCGGCAGTATCAAAATCCAACTGAATTCCGATTTTTCAGGGTACCTGCCAATCTGGTTGAAAAAACAGCCATTGTATTGGATAAGATGCTGCAAAATCCCGAAGTGCCGTCCAACAAAGAAACACTCGACAAACATGAAGTCAAACCGGAACAGTATCTTCAAAAAGAAGAAAAACAGGAAGGACCAACAAACCTGATTGATGAAAATAAGGTGGACTGGTCGCAACTGGAAAAGCTTGGAGTATCAAAAGATTTTCTGAAAAATACTAGGAATCTGGAACCTATGCTAAACTTCCAGAAGTCGCCGGACTTAATCCCCATTACCATTAAAACCGATAACATGACCATCCGTACCGATGCACGGTTGGCCTTCCGGCAGGATGAAGATGGAAACTTTAACGTAGCAGTCCATGCTGTTCGCAATAAACCTGAACTGGACAGGCCTTATTTTGGTATTACTCTTACCGATGAAGACAAAAATAACCTCTTACAGACCGGCAATGCAGGTCGCATACTCCATCCACAATACAAAGAAGGGGAAACAACACCTGTATTTCTTTCCATCGACAAACTAACCAACGAGCTTGTCGCAGCCCGTGCGGATAAAATAAATATCCCGGAGGAAATAAAAGGAATAAAGCTGAATGAAAACCAACAAAAAGAATTGGCTGAAGGTCGGGCCATTTTTGTGGAAGGTATGACAGCCCGAAGTGGAAATGAATTCAGTGCCTGGTTACAGGTAGATGCCGACAGGCGGGGTATTGGCTTCCGATTCGACCAACAACAGAACCAACAGCAAACTGCAAACGACCAGCGGCAGGTGCGTATTCCCAATTCGCTGCTTGGAAAGGAACTCACCGAAGAACAGCAGCAGAAACTGGAAAAGCGGGAGACCATTTATGTTTCCGGGATGAAGGACAAAGAAGGCCAGGAGTTTAATGCGTATGTAAAAATTAACGATAAAAAAGGAAAACTCGATTTTTACAAATGGAATCCTGACAAAGCCCAGAGCCAAGGGGCTGAAGTTACACCTGACAAAAACAGCAAAACACAGGTAGCTGTAAATTCAGAAGGGAAAACCAATGAAGCCACCAAAGATGTAAAAGAGCCTTTGAACAAAGAGCAGGTCAACCCGACAGAGCAGCAGACAGCCAAACGGAACCGCTCAAAAGCTCATTCCATGTAACAAGTTCGCATGTGACTAAAACAAGGCGTTCAGGAAATAAACTGAGCGCTTTTTCAAAACTCAATTTTTAACATCAAAAAATATTAAGTCATGAATAATAGCTATCAGGAATTGTCCTGGTTTAAATTGTCGCTTTTGCACTTTTTATATGAAAGCCATCCCGAGTTAATTGATAACAATGATTTACTAAATACCCGTAGCGACCTTGCTTCCAAAACTTATTCGGAAGCAATAAAAAACGGGCATACCCAACAAGAAGCTGAAGAACTAGCCACAAAAGACCTTTATCGGGGTCTTCACTTTTCCAAGCATGATACACTGGTTACCATTCTTTGGAATGAATTCTCCAGGGAAATCCCCATGGGACAGGCTAAAGAGTTTGCCATCAAACTGCTTCCCGGAGTAGAGGGTATTTTCTCAAAATACAAGTTGAACGATGAATTTGTATTTAGTCCGGAGTTTAACGGTTTATATACCGAGCTAACGGGGGAACTTTCAATCTGGGTGGAAGAACATGAGCTTCAATAAGGAAAAACACCTTCGGGCAAATATTGAGGCAATAAAACTTGCTTTTCAGCTTGAACGAGAAAATCGAAACCCGACAAATGAAGAAAGTGAAGCCTTGAAACTATATTCTGGTTTTGGGGCTTTAAAATGTATTCTTAATCCGGCAGAAAGTTTATCTGATGTCGCTCATTGGCCAAACTCAGAAGTCGGATTGTTTCCTCTGGTGACCGAACTGCATGATGTATTGAAAAGCAATTCCCAATCGGAACAGCAGTACAAACAGTATGTTGGAAGCCTTAAAAATTCCATTCTTACCGCTTTTTACACGCCTCCTGAGATTATTCAGGTTCTTACAGAAACATTAAAACAGAATCAAATATCTCCTGATAGGTTTCTTGACCCCTCCGCCGGATTGGGAGCTTTTATCTCAGCTTTTAAGAATCAAAATGAAAGTCTTTCAGCAACAGGTTTTGAAAAGGATTTACTGACAGGTAAGCTACTGTCCAAACTTTATTCCGAAGACAAAATCAGGGCTGCCGGATTTGAAGAAATTGAAAGCCGTTACAATAACCATTTCGATGTGGTTTCTTCCAATATTCCGTTTGGTGACGTCGCAGCCTTTGATATTTCGTTTCTGAAAAGTAAGGATAAAGTAAGGCAACAAGCATCCCGGAGCATCCACAATTATTTCTTTTTAAAAGGAATGGATACGCTCCGTGAAGGAGGAGTCCTGGCTTTTATTACTTCTCAGGGAGTAATGAACTCACAAAAAAATGAACTGGTACGTCAGTGGTTAATGGACCACAGCCGGTTGGTTTCGGCAGTCCGCCTGCCCAATAACCTTTTCAGCGAATATGCCGGAACTGAGGTGGGCAGTGATTTAATTATTGTTCAGAAAGATTCCGGTAAAAACCGTCTGACACAAAAAGAGAAGGATTTTGTGCAGAGCGAAAAGCTTTCAAGCGGGGTTTTCAATAACAACTATTTTAACAATTTTCAACGGGTAGTCCACACCGAAGGGTTTATCGATACCGACCCTTATGGCAAACCGGCGCAGGTTTTTATTCATAAGGACGGAATAAACGGTATCGCCTCGGATTTAAGCAAAATGCTGGAAGCTGATTTCCGGGAAAAGCTCGATACCGGTTTGTATAACCAAGACACTTCCAACAAAAAATCCATCTTAGTTCCATCATCTAACAAAACTGAGCAGAAGACAAAACAATCCGAACCAGAGCTAACCCTATACGACCTCTTTGGCTTAAGTCAGGAAGAACGCAGCCAGCAGAAACCAACCCGGAGAAGAAATTCTGCAAAACCTAAAACTAGACAGCTAAACCTGTTTTCACAACCGAGTCCAATAAACGGTAAGCAAACCAAAGAAATCAACTCTTCACTTCCAGATATAAGACTGTTTAATGGAGAATTATACAGTCATCTCAAGACCGGGTCACTGGTGAAAGACCAAAACCAAATTGGATTTTTAAGAGAAAGGGACGGAGATACGGTAACGTTTGAGCGGTTAAAACTAAGCCCACAGCAGGAAGCAAAAGCCTTGCTCTTTATTCAAATCAGGAATATCTATCACCAACTGTACAACAATGAAGCGGAAAGTTTAAAAGAAGATGCGGCAACCCGAAAACTTCTAAATGGTTATTACGATGATTTCTTTCAGAAGTACGGAAATCTGAATGACCCCAGAAATCTTGGTTTGTTGAAAATGGATTCCGGGGCCAATGAAGTGCTGGCTTTGGAAAGAGGCGAAAACGGACAACTGGTAAAGGCAGATATTTTTAATCAGCCCGTTGCCTTTAATGCCAGGGAGCTGAAACAAGTGGATACTTCGGAAGAAGCCCTTGCTGCCTCATTGAATAAATTCGGAGAAGTACGAATGGATTATATGTTGTCCCTTTTGTACGAAAAAGGCCGGGAGGAACTGGTTCAGGAACTTCACGGGAGGATATATTTTAACCCGCTTATCCAGAATTATGAAGTGGCTGACAAATTCATTGCGGGGAATGTAGTAGAGAAAGTAAAAAATATTGAAGGTTATCTCACTCGGCAACCCAATGATATTGCGGCGCAAGAATCATTACAAGCTCTCCAAAGCTCTATCCCCGAACCTATCCCTTTTGAAGTACTGGATTTCAATTTTGGGGAGCGCTGGATTCCTGCAAACATTTACAGCCAGTATGCCGCACACCTGTTTAAAACCGGGGTGGATATCCACTATTCATCTTCTGTTGATGAGTTTTCCGTAAAAGCCCAATTCACCAATGCAAATATCTACGAAAAATACGCTGTTAAATCGCAAAGCCGCTTGTACGACGGAATTGCATTGATGAAACATGCACTCGTAAACACTACGCCCAATATCACCAAAAAAATAATCGTTGACGATAAAGAGGTAAAAGTCAGGGCCAGTGAAGCCATCCAACTAGCTAACAGCAAAATCGATGAAATACGAAACGGTTTTACCGATTGGCTGAATGAACAAAGCCCGGAGTTTAAACAAAAACTGACCAGTTTATATAACTCAACTTACAATTGCTATGTACGTCCCAAGTACGATGGCTCTCATCAAACCTTTCCCGGACTTGATTTAAAAGCACTGGGAATACCCAACCTGTATTCCAGCCAGAAAGATGCTATTTGGATGTTGAAACAAAACGGGGGTGGTATCTGCGACCATGAAGTTGGTTCCGGGAAAACATTGATTATGTGCTGTGGCACTTATGAAATGAAACGTTTGCAACTGGCAAATAAGCCCATGATAGTTGGATTAAAAGCCAATATTCATGAAATCTCCCAGACATTCAGAACAGCTTATCCACATGCCAAAATCCTTTATCTGGGGAAACAGGATTTTAGTCCGGCAAAACGGGTAAAGATTTTCAATGAAATCAAAAATAACTCCTGGGATGCCATCATACTGACTCACGAACAGTTTGGAATGATACCACAGTCTCCCGAAGTGCAAAAACAGATTTTACAGGCAGAACTGGACAGCGTGGAAGAAAATCTGGATATTGTAAGGAAGCAGGGAGGCGAAGTTTCACGGGGGATGCTGAAAGGTCTGATAAAACGACAGCAAAATCTTGAGGTAAAACTGAAATCCATCACCCATGATATTGAAAACAGGAAAGATGATGTAGTGGATTTTAAAATGATGGGAATAGACCATCTTTTTGTGGATGAAAGCCACCGTTTTAAAAACCTGATGTTCAATACCCGTCACGACAGGGTTGCCGGGATGGGAAATCCGCAGGGCAGTCAGCGTGCATTGAATATGTTGTTTGCTATCCGTACCATACAAGAAAGAACCAATAAAGATTTGGGAGCGACTTTTTTGTCAGGGACAACCATATCCAATTCTCTCACAGAGTTATTTCTTTTGTTTAAATACCTTCGCCCAAAAGAACTGGAACGCCAGCAGATAAAAACCTTTGACGCATGGGCTGCCGTTTATGCCCAAAAGACCACTGACTATGAATTTTCAGTAACCAATGAAATAGTCCAGAAAGAACGGTTCCGGTATTTCATTAAAGTGCCGGAACTGGCAGCTTTTTACAATGAAATTACCGATTACCGGACAGCAAAAGACATTGGCATTGACCGGCCTGAAAAAGCTGAAATCCTGCATAACATTCCACCGACACCACAGCAGGAAGCGTTTATTCAAAAGCTGGTCGCATTTGCAAAAAACGGTGATGCAACAATTCTGGGGCGGGCACCACTTTCCGAACGGGAGGAAAAAGCAAAGATGCTGATTGCAACCGATTATGCCCGAAAAATGAGCCTGGACATGCGGATGATAAGCCCGCGTTATGATGACCATGTGGATAACAAAGCTTCTCATTGCGCTGCCCGGATTGCTTCCTATTACAATCAATACAACGATTACAAAGGAACCCAGTTTGTCTTTTCTGATTTGGGAACATACAAACCTGGTGAGTGGACACCTTACAGTGAAATAAAACGAAAACTAATTGAAGACCATCATATTCCTGCACACGAAGTACGGTTTATCCAGGAAGCCAAATCCGAAAAAGCCAGAAAGAACATTATTGAGGCGATGAACGAAGGCCGCATCCGTGTACTGTTCGGTTCGACTGAAATGTTGGGAACCGGGGTGAATGCGCAAAAACGTGCAGTTGCCATTCATCATCTGGATTCTCCCTGGCGACCATCGGATTTGGAGCAAAGAGAAGGCAGGGCTATTCGGAGAGGTAATGAGATTGCCAAGTTCTTTGCTGATAATAAAGTAGATGTAATTATTTATGCTATTGAAAAAAGCCTGGATTCTTATAAATTCAACCTGTTACATAACAAGCAACTTTTCATCCAACAGTTAAAGACAAACAATCTTGGGAAAAGAACTATCGATGAAGGTAGTTTGGACGAGAAATCAGGAATGAATTTTTCAGAGTATGTAGCTATCCTTTCTGGTAATACTGACTTACTTGATAAAGCTAAACTGGAAAAGCAAATCACTGCAATGGAAAGTGAACGACAGGCTTTTAACCGGAGTAAATCATCAGCCCGTTTCCGGTTGGAGGATATTCAGCAAAGCATTGATAGAAATTCTGAAACAATTTCCAGAATGCAGGAGGATTTGAATTTACTTAATCGTCGAATTCAGAAGGATGATTCAGGCAATATCCTAAATCCTGTTAGACTAGATGGAGTGAAAAATTCGGAACCAAAAACAATTGGGATAAAACTGAATGAAATCAACGAAAGCGCCCGAACTCACGAGACGTACACAAAAATCGGAACCCTTTATGAATTTAATCTTCTGGTTAAAACTGAATCAAGTATGAAAGATGGTTTTGATTTTAAAGAAAACCGTTTTTTTGTGGAGGGAGAAAGCGGAATAAAATATACCTACAACAATGGTCACATTGCAAAAGACCCAAAATTGGCATCAACCAGTTTCTTGAAAGCTTTAGAGCGTATTCCGGTTTTAATTGACAATCATGAAAGATATGAAGAGAAAGCCGCTAAGGATATTCCGGTTTTAAAAGAAGTTGTAAATAGCCGATGGAAGAAAGAAGATGAACTCAGAAAACTGAAAAGTGAATTGGCAGCACTTGACAGGAAAATTCAAATGAAAATTAGGGATAATTCTGCAAATAATGATGTGCAAAACAAAAACACAGTTTCTCCAAATTTTCAGATTCCCACTGAAAAAAAATTGGTTGAAATGTCTGAACCCAAAGCAAGATTCAGAGTTTGAATCTGTACGAAACCTTTCTTTTTTATGTAGTTTTAGAAAAACCACTTTGGATGAATTTGTGTACATCTGATTCTAAATAGTAGGTCTTTTTCCCAATTCTTTTATATGGAAGTTTTCCAGAACTTCGAAAACGTTGAAGGGTACGTTTACTAACTTTTAGAAGAAGACATAAATCTTGATTATCCAATAAAACTTCGTCACTAATTTTATTGTCTTTATCCCCAAGCCGATCAATTTTTCTATGAGTAAGTTCAATCTGACTTAGAAGACGCTGCATCCAGGAATCGAAATATTTCTGGTCAATATACATCTCCCTCTATTTGTCCTGATAATTGAATATGCTTCCAGCAACATGCTGTTTCCGTAATCTATCAAGTGTTCTTTGGTCAGTAGGAATAATCCTTTCCTGGAGTGATTTTTCAATGTCGGAGAGTTTGTAAAGGCATCGACCCCGCAACATCGTATAACTAATCATGTTGTCGTTTCTTAACCGCTGAAGAGTCCTGATGCTTATTTTTAATAAATCGGCCACTTCATTGCTGTTGAGCCAGACCTCAATCTTCGGCGTGGAATCCAACTTGTTTTTTATGATATAGTCTGCAATGTCTTCGATCTTTTTTATAAGGTTTTGATAAGCCTTATTTTCAAATGTAATTACTTCCATAATTTAAATGTTTGAAACAAAGATTGCACCTTTCAAAAACTTTTTTTCACAGTCCTTTCCCAAGTTGGGGGATTTTTATTGTTAAACAGACATTCATGTATTCAATGAGTTTTGAATGGTATTAAAATGGGTCAACTTTTTCAGAGATAACTTGTCAACATCAGCGTTTCTTTCTTCAATCATTTGAGTTCAGATGGTAAAATAACTCCTATGTAAAGAAAAAAGTGAAAAACTAAAAGGTTTTCGATTATTACAAAATGCAAGGCTATTTTTAAAACCCCAGTATTTAGAGAAAGATAACCTTCACTATATTAGTTTCAGAGCATTTACTATATACCTTAAATTTTACCAAGGTCTTCCCAATTTGGGTGAATTTTAGATTTTAATTCTTATAAAATATTTTTTTAATCACACTGTTTCAATATTTGCTCAAATTATTTAAAATTAATATCTTACATGTTTCAAGAAACCAAACAAATATTTTTAAAATTAAGCTACGTATTTTATTTATTAACCTTTAAAATTAATGTTATGCCTCGTTATTGCGTAAACAGACAAGCTCAGCCAACTGGTGAACATGAAGTCCATAACCTAGATGCAGGTTGTGAACATTTACCGGATTATTCAAACCGTCTTGATTTAGGATGGCATACAGACTGTCATAGTGCCATACGTGCAGCAAAACAGCATTACAACAATGTAGATGGATGCTATTATTGCTGTAATGCTTGCCATGCCAGGTAAAGATTTGAATTAAATTTTTTTTAGGATTCTTAAAAACATTCGCTTAAAGAATTGAAAAGAAACTCCCTGAATTTTGTACCTGAAATTCTATTCAGTTATAGCTATCTATTGTTATGTTTAAAAGTTGCGCTTGAAAATAATTTTCTGAATTAGGTTTTCATTTCATCAATTCGTTTAGATATACAGTTCTGATGGGCTGTTTTTAAGGATTGAATTTCTTTTTCAGACAACAATTGAAAAGCTTCAACCTGCTTTTCGGGATTATTCATCTTGTGGTATTTTATAAAAGGGCAGTCATCCACTGTTTCTTCAAACGGGCAGCGCATAAAAGCACCTATAATATCTAAATTCTTGATGTTTTTTTGAGTCAGGTACATTTTGATTGTTTCAGATATCCGCCTGTCCCTTTTGGATATGTGACAAAAAAGAGCGTGGGACAGTAACTACACCTGAAGGAGAGGTATCGTCAAACACCCGCACAACAACCTGTGAGTTAAGCCCACGCAAAACGTAGGCGTTGAACTCAAATTCCTGTTGTGCATAAAAATTGACGATTTTCTCCTTCAGAAATAAAAGCTAACGCTCTTATATTTTATTTATGTCTTTATCTTCGTTTCTTTAAACGATTCATCTTTTACAAAGTTAATATGTTTTTCTCTTTATAAGAGAAAAGCCTGTTTCTTTATTTAAATCCTTATTTTGCATCTGCATCATCCATCCGGTTTAACAGAGATTGTTTCAGCGCATCAATAAATTTAGTCTTATCGATTTTTCGGTTCCTGATTTCCAGAAAAGTCCTGTAAAAATCACCAAGATCAATATTCAACACTTTTTCAAAAATATTCATTAGTTCCTTTATATCTACTTTACCATAATTAATGATCTTGCAACTGTGCAGGGCATAAATTAACTCAATTAAAGCTACTTTACTACCGGTCCATTGAGCATTGTTTTCTTCTTTCGGCTGGATTATCCTTGAGTCTGATTGTTCCAGCTTGTCCAGTTCAGTTTTAGCATAATCGGTTAACATTTCATTTGCTAATAAAGTAGATAAAGTGTAATCCTGCATCGTTGAAAAGCTTTTATCGACTAAAAAATGTAGGTTATCCATATTTGGAGGGATTTCTGCATTTTCACGGGTATAAAATTTATCATCCAGAAAAGTTAATCCTCTTTTATGATACTGGTAAAACTCAAAATTGTCATTTGTATATTTTTCAATTGCTTCCAACTGTTCGTTAAAAAATCTTTTCTGAATTTCTTTTGTACTTAATGGTCTTCGACACACAATTTTAAATAATTTGGCATAATAGATAAACTTACTATAAACCCGAGGTTTAAGATGCTTAAAAAAACATATTTCTTCTTCTCGCGTTTCAAATCCCCTGGTAATAACTATCTTGCGTAGATCAAGAAGAGTCAATGAGCATAAATTAACTGCCTTCTCGATTGAATCAGACGTTAGTTCATGACTTTGAATTAATTCTTCGAGTAATTTTTCAAAATCGTCAATAATTTGTCTTGGGTTGGCAACATTCATGGTAAAAAGGTTGGATGGGTTATTTTAGTTTTATTATTATCTAACTTGTTAAAATGATTAAATCGTAAAATATCTAATTTTCAAGGTTTCTATTCTGCATCTTTTAAAAGTCATGAAAATTAAATTCCGCTTTGTCGTTTGAAATGATGTTGTATTTCTGTTATTATTTGTTTTTAAATATCTCCTTCTTCGCTTTCTGGAAGTTACTGGGTTCCGGATTAAAATTTTCCAGAGCTGAAATAGTATAAATATTCACCCAGTGTATAAAGTTTTGGCCTTTAAAAAACTGAATTTCTTCTTTCTTGTTTTAAAGGCTGGTGGTTCACAAAGTCTCTTAATTCTAACAGTGCAGATGAACAAATCCCTACAGCCGTCTCGGTCTTCGAAATTTGGTCATATTCTACACTGTTTACTTCCTGTAAATCATTTTCTAATTTTTCAAGTGTTTGTTCTGATATGGAGTTTTTCATTATTTATCAGTTCTTTTTATTGGATATTATAGTTCATTCCAGATCACTAATTCTCAATTACATTTTCCAACTTAAATACCCAAGCATATTTACATGAATCTGTTCCGAGATTGACTGATGGCATTAAATCGAAACTGCATTCTTTGAATTTTTAGATTGAACTTTACCATTAAATCCAAGTAACCTAACTTCTTGGGGCTTTCCAATCCCATTGATTACAATTTTTTCTTTTGGGAACTCAGTACACAAAACATATAAATCATTTCCTTTCTTTGTGAAAAATGTGTTTTCATGATCTTTGTTTTTTGAGCCTTCCCATTTACTGGTACCATATATTGCTTCACCGTTCACTTCCAGCCAATGCCCCATATCAAGCAAACGTTGTTGCTGGATTATAGGAATTCGACCGTCCGACGTAGGACCAATATCCAATAACAGGTTTCCGCCTGCTGCTACTTTTTCTATTAATAAATCAACCAATGTATCACTTGTCATATAATTATCCAGATCCTCTACCTGGTTATAACCAAACGAAGTCCCTATTCCACGGCATTCTTCCCACGGGCGGGATATTTCACCTACACCTTTCTGATCGTGCACCAAATCGTATTCCGTTGTAAAAAATCCACCATGAACGCTTCTAGTTTCTTTACCCCAACGATCATTTACTACTACAGACTCTTTTACAGGGGAGTCGTTGTAAAGCCATGACAAAAATTCAGTACTTTCCCATGCTTTGCTCGGATGTTCCCACTCCCCATCAGTCCATAAAACATCCGGTTCATAACGCGTTACAAGGTCTTTCATTTGCGGAATCATGTGGTCATCCACATACTTTTTAAGATTGTCTTTATAATGCAGGATATACCATTCCTGCAGGGAATAGTAAAATCTCATGTGTAACCCGGCATCCTTTACAGCTTTACTTAGATCTCCACATAAATCGCGATGTGGCCTAACATCAACACTTTTCCATTTCCAGCTTTGAGCGCTGGGCCATAAAGCAAACCCTTCGTGGTGCTTCGAGTTTAAAACTAAATACCTAGCCCCCGCCATTTTTAATAATTCCGACCATTCTTCAGGTTCGAAATGACTGGCATTAAAATAACTGGCAAAATTCTGGTATTTGAAGGCTTCGCCGTAAGTTTTGTTATAGTATTCACGGAAAAGTTTCCCCCCGTGACTCTCTTCGTTTATTCGCCACCAATACCATTCAGCATACTTGGCATAAATCATGATATCTACATCAGTTGGCACCCAGATTGGAACTGAATAAAGGCCCCAGTGAATAAAAATACTGAACTTGGCATCTTCGAACCACGCTAGGATCAGGCGGCTGTCTATTGATTCCCAGGTTAGTAAATAATCGTTTTGCACATTGGAATATCCTATGTACATAAAAAGAAATAATACAAAATTTAACTTTCTCATATTCATCTCCTTATACTTCAAAGATGATTACTTTGCCCCGCTTATTCCAGACTTTGTATCAAACGATTTTGTTTCCTGCATATATTCTACATTCTCTATTTTTAGTACCACCGGGTTAGGCCATTGATTATTGGTGTATAGACGTTGTCCGTTTACTGCACTAATCAATAAGCCCATAGAAGTAGATTCAAAATATATTCTAGCATCGAAACCTTTCCTGTATTCCACCAACTCGCTTGTATAGCCTAAGACGCTGACTTTGGTTTTATCGTTTCCTTTAAGTGTTTTAAACAAGAATTCCTTCCGTTCGCCATATTTCCAATCCATTCCCGATTGAACAAATGCGTAAACCGTATTTTTGTTTTTCGAAGCGGTGAACCAGATATCACCTTCCTTGATAATTTCCCACGCCCGGATATTATGAATAGATTCTGTATTCACTAAGTTCCATAATGCAACCTCTCGTAAAAGGGCATCCTGTTCAATCTGGATTTCGCCATTGGGTTTTGGCCCCACATTAAGCAGCAGGTTTCCGCCCTTGGCCCGAGTTTCGATTAACATATTAATGATTTCAGTGCCGCTTTTATGCGGGTCGTTGGTGGGTTTGTACTGCCAGTCGGTACCCATGGTAAAACAAGCTTCCCAAGGGCCGGGAATAGGTTTGTCGGGCAGCTCCTGCTCTGGTGTCTCCATCTGTCCACGGGTTACCACTACATCAGGTTGTAAATGCCAGGCATATTCTTTCAGCCTTTCGGCAGGCCCGTCAAAAAATAGTATATCTATTTTACCATAATCGGTCAAAAGTTCATGGATTTGCTTTTTGTCTAACTCCATCAACCCCGGATTATTTTCGGGATAATGCACAAGGTACTGAAGACGACCGATTGGAATTTGGGTTTCGTGTAGATAGTGGAAATCCTCGGGTGAAAAATACAATCCGATTGCTATTCCCTGTTTCCTGAAGGCATCGATAATTTCCCCAGTTGCGTCTTTCTCAAACGGAGTATTCAAAATGCTAAAATTTGTAGTATTGGTTTTCCACATACAAAAGCCGGAGTGGTGTTTTGCCGTGAAAACAACATACTTCATTCCAGCCAATTTAGCCAACGTAGCCCATTCGGTCGGATTAAATTTTTGGGGATTAAAAGTTTTGGGTAGTTCATTTATAAAACGTCCGAGATATTCTTCTGACGCTCCTGCCATAGAATGGCTAATAACAGCACCGATCTGCGAATCCATACTCCAGTGAATAAACATGCCAAAACCAAGATCCTGAAACCATTGTTCGCGCTCGGGATTATTAGTTGTTTGCTGAGAAAAGCCCCTTTCACAAAACAAGATTATTAGTACTAATACTGATATGCCTGTTTTTAGATAAGTTTTCGTCATTATGCTAGATTAGTTAAGTTAATTGACCATCTCCCGTTTTTAATTTTCAAAGTTTAACAAAAGGCTTAACTGTCCGTCATTTGGAGATGGATTAAATTGAGGAAGGAAAGCCCTTGGAGTCATATTAGCTAGTAAGACTTTTATTATCGTACTGATTTTATAATAAATAAAATTGTACAGTTCGTAGATCTTTTCTTTGTTCAGTGTCTTCACTCCACTTTCAAGCATTAGCCGGGTATGCAGTGATGAAAGCGATGAGTATATGATGCTCATGGCTATGGTTAGTATGGCCAACATACTTTGTAGTCCTTCGAATGTTTTGATCTGGATATCTTCCAGGTTGTAGCATTCTTTTATATGCCGGTGGTACTCTTCGATTTTCCAGCGGAAACCGTATGCCGTAAATGCTTCTTTGATTATTTCAACGATGCCCTCTTTGGGTGAACGTGTCAACAACCAACAATATCCGCCATTAGTCCTTTTAGTAACAACAAGCCAAAGATCATACATCCGGCCCTTAATTTTATACTGGACTTTAATTGCCCCACATTCGTAAAACAGCGGAACTTTTTTGCTTTTCAATATCCTTGTTGCTGTTAATTTCATGAACAGCGGAACTTTTTTGCTTATTTTATTCACAGCTATTTCCTGACCTTTGTAAAACAGTTTAGTCGTTTTCTTCAGGCGCAGGTTGAAATTACCTTCATTGGCAATAATCGAATCCCTGCAAATGGGACGGTCCATACCACGGTCAAATATTTTTGTGACATTTTTATCAATAATCGAATCTATTTCACTCATTGCATCAAGAACTTCCTTATTCTCACTTTTAGCTCCATGGTCGAAACTGTAAAGCTTATTGTACAAAGGGGTCATTTCTCCATCCTTGCTAAAGTGGACAACATTCATAAGCCAGTAACCAAGACCAATGGTTTTTTTATCGCCATCTTTTACATAGTCCAGGCCTTCCATCGTTTTGGCATATTTCTTTTGAATATCAGAACCATCGAATAAAATGTAATCGCCATGGCATATTTTGCTTTTCACGCTATGCATATGTCCCCGAAACAATTTCATGAAAAATCCTTTCTTGTTGTAATGGTTCCTAAAGCGCTTAGTGGTCTGGCTCAACGATATCGTATCAAAAATACAACCGGCTATTTTATTTACTAACACTGTACCTGTCTTTAATATTCCAGTGGTCATTTCCCTGACACATCGGGATTCTGGCTTGGTTAAATGATTTTCAAGCTTAAGAAAATAGCGGCTAATCTTGTTCTGTACCTGTTTTGTTAATACTTTTGACATAAGCTGGTTTTTTGAGATTATTTGTCCTTGTCTACAACATAAAAATAACCTTTTTTAACCAGCTTTCCTCACCGGAAAAACCTTTAAATCCTTTGCTGCTGTTGATATATAGAAGGGTTCATCCATTTTTTTCGGGAGATGGTCAATTAGTTAAGTTAATTAGAATACACGAATTGAAAATGATTTTGTACTGAGCTGAAAATATTTTTAAGATTTAATCCTATTTATCGATACCTAAAAGTGAATTCTTCTCCTTCTTTAAGGTTTACTGGAACCATTTGATCCTTGTAATGGATATTGACATTTCTCCCATATTTAGGCCGTAACACAGCTCTTTCTAACTGATGATCCCGCCAATAAATATCAATTTCAATATTCCCACGAGCTTTAAGGCCGGTAATGGCTCCTTTCGCCCAAGCATCGGGGAGGGCAGGTAAAAGCATGATAATATCTTCCTCGTGGGATTGAAGCAACATTTCTGCAATACCCGCACTTCCCCCCATGTTACCATCCAACTGAAAAGGAGGATGAGAGCATAACAGATTAGGATAACTACCGCCACTATCCATGTAATCTGTACCTTTCTTGTGCACTGGTTTTAATAATCTTTTTAATAATTTCAAGGCATGGTCACCATCATTTAGGCGTGCCCAAAAGTTCACTTTCCAAGCAAGCGACCAGCCAGTACCACCGTCGCCACGTGCTTGCAAGCTTACTTTGGCCGCCTTTATTAGTTCTGGCTTTTTTAACGCTAATATTTGCTGCCCTGGGTATAAAGCATAAAGCTGAGAAACATGCCGATGTCTGTCATCTGGATCATCAATATCTTCTTTCCATTCACACAACTGCCCCCAACTGCCAATAGTTAGCGGATAGATTTTATCTCGCACTTGCGTGGCATCTGCTTCAAAATTTTTGTCAACTCCCAGTACTTGGCAAGCCTTAACGCAATTGCTCAATAGGTCCCAAGCAATCTGATGATCCATCGAAGTTCCACCTGATATTCCACCATGTTCCGGTGAATAGGAAGGGGTGGACACCAGAAACCCCGACTCTTCTTCTGTTAGATAATCCATCCAGAACAGAGCAGCTTCCTTCATTAACGGGTAAGCTGTTTCTCTCAGAAAGACAGTATCCTGACTAAATTCATAATGTTCCCAGACATGGCGGCACAACCATGCAGCTCCTGCCGGGAAATAACCCCATGGCAATCCCCATCCGGGAGATGTGTAACCAAATTGATTGTTCATTGTATTAACGACCCACCCCCGTGTATTGAAAAACTCTTTTGCTGATTCCTTTCCTGGAATGACAAGACCTCTCATATAGTCAAACAGGGGAAGGTGGCATTCCCCTAGGTTTGTTATTTCCGCTGGCCAATAAAGCATCTGCAGGTTTATATTAGTATGGTAATCACACGCCCACGTCGGGTCTGTGCTATTGTTCCATTTTCCTTGTAAATGAAGAGGCATCGTGCCGGAACGTGACGCAGATATCATCAAGTAACGGGCATACTGGAAATACAATTCAAGTAACCCGTGGTCTTCAGTACCTGATGCATACAAATTCAGTCTCTTGTCTGTGGGAACTGTATTCATGCAGTTACTATCATTTCCAAGATGTAATCGAACCCGATTATAAAGCCTTTGATAATCAATTAAATGATTTTGGAGAAGCTGTTTATATGAAAGTTTTTTAATGTTTCTTAAAGTTGACTTGTTTGCGTTAAAAAAATCATTGCCCCTATAATCTGGATATTTATTTTTGTATGCTGTTGAAGCGATATGATAGATGACAATATCTTTGGCTCGTGCCACATAAATTGTCCCTTCATTGAAAGTTACCTGTCCATCTGTCTCTATTTTAAAGCAGGTTTCAAAATCCAGACTGTTATCAGTAACTTTTCCTTGATAAGAATAGATGTTTTCATAAAATGACTCATAAATCTTTTTATGAGGTGAAACAAAGTTTATTTGATAGTCAGTTTGACAACTGCTTTCAAACCGATAGGTCATAAGCTTGTCTGGATAGCTACCCCAAAAGGTACGTTTGTATTTTTCACCCTTCAAGTAATAGGTGACTTTTCCCTCTGCCCGGGTTAAATCAAGTTCCCGTCGGTAATTTTCAACTATACCTTTGTGTTTAATCCTAATAAACAAATCACCCATAGTCTGTTGTGATCCAAAGTCTCCATATCTTGCAGAATCGCGCTGATTATGAATGGTCCCTGTCAAATGTTGCTCAACTAGCTGATCTGCTTCTTTATACCTGCCTTCTTTTATAAATTTCCTTATTTGGGGCAAATATTTCCATGCCCCTTTTCTGATGCCAAAATTGTATTCTTCCCCTGAACCTGGGCCACCACTCCACAATGAACCTTCCGAAACCTGGATTTGTTCTTCATTAATGCCTCCGTAAAACATAGCTCCCATATATCCGTTTCCTATGGGCAAGGCTTCTGTCATCCAATCTTTTGCTGGTGTGCTATACCACAAGACTAAATTATTGCTAAAGTCTGTTTGACAAGCTTGAATGAAGAATAGAAGAATAATTAGTTTAGATAATAATTTCATTGATTCATTTTTTGATTTTATTATTCAGCTTATTACATTTAAAACTTCTTTCTAACCGTAGATTCATGCCAATTAATCATCTGGTTTGCTTGCCAATTTCGGATGGAAGTTATCTCTGCTCCTATAATCTTCTGAGGCCTTTTTCAGGTAAAAAGTAATTTTTTTTGAAGTTCCATAGAAATTGCTTCATATCTATACGCTAATTACTGTGCTAATTTTATCTATTTGATATGTTATCCTACTAAGTTTTGATTTTCTTACTTACCTGTCCTGTATAAATAGGACATATCTCATCGACTCGAATTCACAATATTTCTGCTTGGAATAATATGGAGAAGTTCGGTTGCGGCAGGTTCCTTGGCAATCCCTGGCTATTTTATAGATTTTTTGCGCCATTCATATATGATAAAAAGTATGACATTTTTTATTTACTCATCCTAACCCAGCTAATATTACCGATATTGTCAGGTTTGCCTTCTTTTACTTCAGAAATAGAAGAATTAAGTTCATTGTTATTATTTAATTCTATTTCAATTTTCCTCCATGAAAATTCGCCTTTTTCATAATCAAATGTTTCTCCATCATCATCGTACAGCATAAATTTGCCAGGTTTCGCTCCATAGTATCGAACTTCCAGATCAAATTTTTCACCAGATGCTGGAGCTCTAAGCAATGAAGGCATCATCGGAATAATTCCTCCATCTTTTACATATACTGGAATTTTATTCAATCCCGCTTTTACTTTTATTATTTCATCATCTCCAACATATTCACCCGTGTAAAAATCAAACCACTTCCCTTTAGGCAAAACGACTTCCCTTTCTGTGTCTCCCATGAATAATGGAGCTACCAACAAATATTCGCCTGCCATATATTGATCTTTAATTTCCTGTTTAACTTTCAGTAGATAAGGATTCTCGGATAAGTCGTCGCTGTTTATCGATTTCGTAAGCTTGGTATCAAAGCCGTCTTCTAAATCCATTGCACGGAAAGGAGGTGTGCCTTCAAAATGATATTTTGCAAATTCGGAATAGAAGTATGGCATTAAGCGCATTCGCAACAAGGCGATATCTTTAACGAATCCCTCAACTTCGGGAAACGACCATGGCTTTGTTCCACTAGCCCAAGCATTTATCATCGCCATCGGTGAAAAACAAACTGTTTGTATTCTTCTAATCCAATCTTCGGCTGAATTAGAACCACGTACCTCAGGCGTCCATAATACACCTGAGAAGCTACTATTTATTAATGCTACTACAAAGTCTCTATGACTATAATAATCATTATAAATTACGTATGGAAATGAAGAAGCGCCAGCATTTGAAGCCCGCACTAAACCATATGTCCTTTTATTCAGTTTTTTATATGTCTCTGTTGTCATCTTTTGTAGCAATACTCCATAGGTTTGTCTTAACTGTTCTGCCGTTTTTCCTGATGGGAATATTGCGACATCAGGCCAAAGCCAACTATCAACTCCATCGCACTCATCAATTTTATATCCACTAATACCGATGGAAACTTGGTCTTTCTCCATTTGTTCCATAAAAATTTTTTGAGCTTCTTTTATTGTAAAATCACCTACAATCCCACCCCAAACAGTATGTGTCCCTGAGAATGGTTTTAATTTCTCATATATGGGAGATTCGGGTGACAAATATGGATTCGTCCAAAGGTTAATATGAATTCTCATATCTTCCATTTTTTTGACAAACTTTTTAGGATCTGGATATCTAATACTATCCCATTCAAGAGTACAAGGATACGATTTACTTTGCCAGCCAGGTTCGAGCCCGATAAAATCGAGGGGATAGCCTCTCTCATGAAACTGTTTTACCTCTGCAATTACTTCATCATCCGTAAACAGCGATTTTACTCGTTGTGTAAAACCCAGTCCCCAACGGGGAGGCAAACAACCTCCTCCGTTAAATAAATTGAAACGTTTTACAACCTCTAGCATTGTAGGTCCAGCAAATATGTATATTTCTGTACCACCCGTTGGCACAAACATCTCAACGGCATCGGAATAAGGTTGTGCTATCCAGTTTTTATCTGTGTTCCTATCAAGAGGGACAGGAGCATTAGGACTATCCGCCATGATAGTCGTGCCTGCATATACAGTAATATAACGAGGGCTATTCACAAAAATACCATATCCTTTATCAGAGATATAAAATGGAACAGGGGCTTGTGTGCGTCCATTGTCTGAACCTCCATAGTGGTCTACGTGCAGACGCATTATTCGTCCTCTTTGTTGAATAGTCTTAAAATTTAATCCAAATCCATATAGTTGCTCTTCTTTTTCCAACGGGAAACGCAAATGTGTATCACCATTGATGACTTTTGCAACTATTTCATTTCTGTTTAAAGGGAAGTTTGTCGAATCCAGTTTTAGTAATGCTTTCCAATTAGGCTTAACCTCTGAAATTTTTAAATAATCGATATCATCAGGCTGACCAACGGTGGTCTTCCATATGCCAGGACTGATTTCTTTCCACTCTATTTTCTGAGAAAAACCGGATGTTGAAATAAATAATAAAATTATTTTAAATAATAACCTTACCTTAATTTTTCTATTTTTTATCCAATTATTATTCATAATTTTTTGTTTAAGATGAACTATTTCAACAATCCAATATAAAATCCACCATTAAGTTCAAACCTGTAAAAGCCAGATTCGCATATAGCATTTATTTTTCGATCATTAACTTTTATTTCCCCCTTATAACCTTTTTGTGGAAGTCGGACGACAGCTGTTGTATTTTTGGGAATTTTTAGTCTAAAAGCTAGTCCCTCATTGGATTTTTTCCATACAACTTCCACTACTCCGTTTTCTGTAACCACTGAGCCATTTGCAAATTGCAAATCACCCAATTGAGGTTTTATTTCTATAATATGATTTTCAAAAGATATACTTTTGACTCCTAAAACAAAAGAGAGTAAGTGATATGCAGGAACTGCTCCAGCGTTATGACATAAATCACCCTTATTGAACATTTCACGTAGAGTTTGAATCTGAGGAATATTCATCATCGGCTCCCATTTATTCCTGATATAATTTAAAGCTAATGAGTCTAGTCCTGAAGAAAAAAACTCATTCAACAGCCAAAATGCAGTATACGGTGTATCTATGCCTCCTACCTTGTTGCTTAAATAAAAAGCCGAATCCATAACATGGACATTCCAATCACGATCTCTTTTTATTATTTTTACAGGATCATTGTTGTAATTTTCAAATAAAAACTTTTTAACCTTATCCTTTCTATTTTCTGGAACAATACCCATTTGCAAAGCAATTAATGATGAATGTGCTGTCGGCACTATTTCCCGGTTATCTAAAATTCCAGATAAATATGTTTCTCTATCATTCAACCATAAATATTTATTGAATGAATCGAAAATTCTATGAGCTTCCTTAGAAAATTTATTGGCACATTCAAAATTATTTAAGACTGTTGATAGATAAGATGCATCTACTAAAGCCTTATAATAAAAGGCATTTAATGTAGCTCCTTCACAAGTAAGATAGGCAATTGGGTTATCGAAAAACACAAACTCCCGAGCCTTTAACAATCCATTTTCAGTCACCCTCTTTCTAAACCACTCCATTTGTTTTTCTAAAGGCTTCCAAAGTTCTCTAACTAAAGCGGTATCATTAGTATTGTCAAAAACCAACCTTAACGATTGTACCCATAAGCAGGAATAATCTTCAATATAAGCATGTACATCAAAACGATCTGAAGGGTGATGTGCTTTCATCATTCCGTCATTAGATTGACTTTGAGCAATGTGTTTAAGCATATTTTTCATCAATCGCGGATCACTTTTGATTAGTCCGTCATCCATTCTTCGTCCATATAATACCCTGCTAATAGGATATTCTACAACAGCTCCATCGCCCATCCATTCTGCTTTTTCTCGCAAGGCACAATCCATATAAGTATCTTCAGCATTCAATTTTATGGTATTAGATGCACGCTCAAACAGTTCATTCAGAAACGCATCGCTACAAACGAATTTTCCTGATTCAAAAAATGGATATCTGCGATCGTACGCTTTCACTGAATATAGTTTTATTGGACTATTTAATACTGTTATTTTTACAAATTGAAGGCCATAAGATTCTGTTGTCTCGTAATGCTGACGACCCGCTTTGGCAATATAGATATTATGTGTTTTATAGTAAGTTGTAATATTCGTTGAGTCTGTAGAATACCCGACTTCAACAATAATACTGTTCCCAAAAGTTGTTTCAAAATCAAAGTCAACAGTTCCCTGAATCATTCTAGCGACTTCCATAATTATTGATTTACCAGCATCAATTGTTAATGGAAAACTTATGCCGGTAATAGCATTAACCGGAACATCGATTCTAGTGAGAAGAGGAACCCCTCGGGCAACTAATTTTCCCCATTTATTTCCATCTATACAAATAGCATTGTTCCAATGAGTATCATTATAGTTAGTATCAAACCAATCTCCGTCGTCAAGTCTTGCATCAACTCTATCACACAAAAATCCCCACGAAATATAAGGAGGTAAATATCTTGTTCTGTTGTTACACTTCCATGTAGTATCGGTACACAGATAGCTGGTAACAGAATCTTTCTCTAATTTGATACAGGCAGTTAAGCCGGGAGAATGCTCCATCATCTTCCCATTTGAAGCATGGGATAAGACAAGGACTGCAATACTATTTTTACCCCTTTTAAGATTATTTAGTATATCACTTTGATCATATTGAGGAGCTGATGGATCAAACCTACAAGGACCTTTTAAAACTTCTACTCCATTTATCCATAAAATATAACGTGTGTCAGCAAAAATACTTATGTTAGCTTTCTTAACATCTTCAACATTAAACGTTTTTCGGAAAACGGTATAAGCAGGTCTTGATGAGGAATTTGAACTGTTCCAGATAAAACTATTTTTTAAAATGTCTGATATACTTTGTGAATTACATGGAATCACAAAGGAAAAAAAGACAAACAATGTAATTCTATACTTCATCTATAATTTACTTTTCAATAGGTACTAATACTTAACGAGTTCCACTATTCTATAAATAAGTATAAATTGAGAAATCAGGAAGTATACTTAGATTTAGGATAGCAAAATCTGACTTAACAGCCACCTTAATTTCAAGGTAGCTGTTAAGTAATTAAAGAAGATAGTCTACAATTTCTTATAATCCATTAGCGATAATTAATACCTCTTTCTCATCTCCATTAGCTGCAGTAACTAAATACCTAACTGGATTTGAATAATCACCTGGTGTCCCGAGTTGTGGGGCACCATCTAATGGTGTAACAAGGGCTGCATTGGGGACTGATGCATAGCCCCAAAGATTAGATAGTCCAATCGACTCTTTTTCAGGGATGCCTTCAGGCATTGAAAGCGTACAGGTTATCTTATCAGATCCATTAGAATCTCTTTCAATCTCGTTTTCCGTATTAATTGTCTTTACATTTAAATATGGAATACTGTCAACGACCTGTCCGGTCTCACTATTATAAACCATCTCATAAGTAATCCATCTATACTCAAATGTAAAAGCAGTCATTTCATTTTCTCCAGAATCCATAGTATCAGGTAAATTCATTTCCAAACATCCAGAGATTAATACTACTATCAGTGATATTGCTATAAGTTGTAATTTATTTCTTTTCATAATTTTATCTGTTAAATTTACAATTTAATTATCCCATCCAGAATTTTGGATTAATGCGTCATTGGCACTAATATCACTATATGGGATTGGAAACAAATACCTACGAGGCGAGAAACTCAATTCTAAGCCGTTTGTTTCTTTTAAAGCTACAATTGAATAGTTTTCACCTTCAATATCGATCATTATTCCGTTAATTTCTCCATTTAATTCAGGAATGGAAAAGGCTGAAGATACATAGTCAGGTTTAAGACCTCCTGATTTTTGCATTCCCCACCTCAACAAGGACCAGTATCTGTCACCCTCTAACGCCAACTCAACATTCCTTTCCCGTTTATATGCTTGCCTGAGTTCTTCTCCTGAGCTTGTAATCGAATTATTAAAACCGCCATGTTTCTGATAGGTCAAAGTTATGTATTTACGAGCTGTATCTTCATCACCAAGTAATAGTGATGCCTCTGCATAATTCAAATAAGCCTCGCCAAGTCTCAATACACTGTAGCAATAACTTGTATATATGTCCGTCAAGTTTTTATCTTGATAAACTCCTTTAGCGAATAAATAACCAGTATCAGTGCCTTTACCCAAACCAGCAGTTCGTACACCACCACCGATTGATTCATCACTAACGTTTCCATATTCTCGGGTAAAAATTGTATTCGTATAATATTTACAAGAATCGTAGGCTACAGATGCATAAAACCTCAAATCTCTGTTTTTATACATTTTTTCATATACATTTTTACCTTTTTCATGCAAACTAGTTTCATTCCATAACTTTTCTTTCCCATCTTCATCAGTCACCAAATAGTCATCAACTAAATCTTGTGTTGGGCTATACTGACACCACCCGTCCATCTGTTGAACTAAGGGGAATAGCTCAATAGTCATCTTATTTAACATTGACTCAGTATTACTTACTCCTGGCGTTAAAATTCTAATGGGGGTATTCGAAACCTCATTATTCAACTCCAATCGTTCGCTTATTAAAATATTCTCAGTAGAATTTATTGCTGAGTTATAGGAATTAAAAAGGTTTTCATAATCATCCAATGAGTATTTTTCTAATGAAAATAGAGAGTTTCCATATTGAATCACTTTTTGATAATAGGAATTATCATTTAAATAAGCTCCTCCTTGTAATGCTACACGCATTATTAAGGCATAGGCAGCTCCTTTTGTTACTCTTCCCCGATCATTTATTTCTGGCAACAGGTTTGACGCTGTTTTCAAATCATCAAGAAGATATTCATACGAATCCTGAAGAGAGGATCTTGCTATTAATAAATTATCCGTTGGTTCCAAAACTGATTTGATTATTTGAATCCCTCCAAACCTTTTAACAAGATAAAAATTAGTTGCTGCCCTCAGAAACAAACATTCTCCTAACAATATGCTTTTTTGAGATTCATTAAATGTACTATTTTCTATGTTCTCTATTGCAATATTAATTGCTCTTATAACATCCCATTTTCCCCAGCCTTCGTCATTGTATTGAGTTAAAAGACCAGTTTTCTCATTTACATAGTTTGAATTTGATTTATTATTACGAGCATTTTTAGTAAGACATTCTTCATTAAATACATTCGTTGTATATAAATTATTAATAACCTTCGAATAAAGAGTAAAGATGTAACCTTCTGCCATGTTAAAATCACTCCATATCGTTTCACCAGTGTATTTATCTAATGGTTTGGTATCCAAAACATCAGAACAAGAAAAATTGCAGCATAAAATTGACAGCAATATGTATTTATATATTTTCTTCATGTTCATTATCTTTTTTTTTAACTTTAGAATCCTATATTTAAGCCAAGAGAATAATTCTTATAAACAGGATAAGCAAAAGTGCTTGACCAATCAGAATAAGCGGCTTCCGGATCAAAATATTTACTTATATCAGAAATCGTAAAAAGATTTGTACCACTAAAAAATACGGTACACTTATTTAACCAACTTTGATTTTTCAGAACACTCTTTTTCAAATCATAAGAAATCACGAGACTTTTTAAACGGACATAACTCCCGTCCAGCAACCAATACGATGTGCTTTGTGCATTATTTCCACTATTATATCCAGTGCCCGTTAAACGAGGGAAAACACTATTTGTATTATCTGGTGTCCAATAATCTGTTTGATATTCATATGTTATCCGTCCTCTATCAGACATTACATATCTACCCATATAAAGATTTCTTTTACCTGTTCCTTGAAGTAGTAGATTTAAACTCCATGCTTTATAGCTTATATTGATTGGGATACCATATACAAGCTTAGGAGATGAGCTATCACCTAGTCTTCTATTGTCCTGACTATCAATCTTACCATCACCATTCATGTCTTCGTACCATATATCTCCAGTGGTCAACGCTGTAGCACCTAGCCGTCTTGGATTATTAATTATCTGCTCGATGCTTTGATATAGCCCCAAACTCGGTAGCATTATCCCATAATAGTTCTGGACAATGCCTTCGGTTCTTAAATATGGATTTGACTTAGTAGTTTCACTTTCGTTAGCATATTCCCATAATGATTTATAGGTTGTAAAATTAAATCCAATCTGATAATTAAAATCACTGATTTTATTTTTGTAAAGTAATTCACCATCAAATCCTGCCTTCCTAAAAGCTGCATCAGATTTAACGACAGGTAAAGATGTTCCTAAAGTCGCATAATAATCCACTTTAGGGCTTGTAACATATCCCGAGGTTCTTGAATAAAAGTAGTCGAAAGTTCCTTCTAAATGATTGTTTAACGCTTTGAAATCAATTCCAAAATCTACGGATTTAGTTGTATACCAACTAATATCCTGACTAACCAATCCACCGTCAGAATATCCATTCACCAAACTACCTGCAATTGTATATATTTGGGAATTTAGGTTATAAGTAGGAATATATGTAAATGTTGAAATCCCATCAACATTACCGACAACACCAGCAGATCCTCTAAACTTTAGGGCATTTATAATATTTTTCGCTTTAAAATTTTGCATAAAATTTTCTTCTAATACCGACCAACCTAATGCTACTGCCGGAAAGAATCCAAATCGATTTTCTTTAGGAAAAAGGTCTGAGCCATCATACCTGCCACTAATTTCAACAAAATATTTATTTGCATAATCATATTTCAACCTTCCAACTGAACCAATTCTTCCCCATTCACTAGATGAGCCATCATTAGTTTGTGTACTTGGATCACCAGCAAATAATTCACCCACAGTTGCACTTAAGTAATTTTTTCGATAAGCCTGAAACCAAGAAATTTTAGCAGCATTAGCAGTATACAAAACCAAAGCACTCAAATTATGCATTCCCCATGTTTTTGAGTAATCTAGGTGATATTCTAAATTCCACTCCTTGGTTATCTTATTGTAAACAGTTTTTTGTGGGGATTGCATTATCGTTTCGTTCCCCAAATCGTCATATTGCGCAGCGGAACCTGTTAGTGTATTAGAGTTATATGTATTTAATGTATAATCACCTAGTGCTGACAATTTCAATCCTTCAATCCAGGGCACATTCCAAGTGAAATTCAATTTTATATCGTTATAATATGTTGATCTTTTATCATAACCTGGAGATTCAAGCAACGCCAACGGATTGGGCCATACAATTGAAATGGTTCCATCTTCATTATAAGCTTTATCTAAAGGAGATCGTGATACAATGTTGCTAAAAATATCAAGTTCTCCGTATGGAGGATATTTGTTTTCCAGAATATATCCATTCAAATCAAGACCTACATCAAGCCCAATTTTTTCGAATGAAGTAACATAATTTGCCCTATAAGAATAGCGGTTATAAGTAGTTGCATTATTTTTATACATACTTCCCTGATCAATTAATCCTAAACCGATAAAATATTTTGAAGTATTAGTTCCACCGTTAATTGATAAATTATGTTCTTGCTGAGGAGTATGTTTTTTTATAACCGTTCCCCACCAGTCTGTATTTGGATAATTGTCTGTATCTGTTCCATTTTTTATAATTTCTAGTTCTTCTTCAGTATAGGCAGCATAAGTTCCTTTTCCCTGTTGTTTTAGTACTTCATTTTTCATTAAGGCATAGTTGTAAGAACTTATCATATCTGTAGGAACAGTTGGAGTATCCCAGGCAAAATTATTACTATAGTTGATCCTTGCTTCTGAATTCGTTTCTCCTTTTTTCGTCTTGATAAGTATAATTCCATTTGAAGCCCTAGATCCATACACTGCTGTTGCAGAAGCATCTTTTAAAAAACTTATAGATTCTATATCTGACCTGTTCAATGCTGAGAATACATTTATGTCTCTAATAATTCCATCAATAACAAATAACGGTGTTGCCCCACCCCTTATAGAAATTGATGGTATTGCTCCAGGATTACCACCATTATTTTGAATAATGACACCTGAAGCCCTTCCTGCTAAAGAACCTCCGAATTCAGAAAATGGGATATCAGAAATTTTCTCAGGATCAAGTGTGGAGACTGAACTTGTTAGTTTTGCTCTTGATTGTTCTCCATACCCTACAGCCACTACTTCTTCAATTCCAATGGCATCTTCTTCCATCATCACATTGATTGTTGTTTTTTCGGCAACTCCAACTTCCTGAGCTTTCATACCAACAAACGAGAATTGCAGCATGTCATTTTCAGAAATACTTGATAGAGAATAAGTTCCATCGCTGCCTGTTATCGTTCCTTGTGTAGTACCTTTTACTACGACTGTCACTCCAGGGAGAGGTTCACCTGAAGAATCAGTTACTTTCCCCGAAACTATTTTTTGTTGTTCGGTATCAAATTTATCAGTTATTGTAAGCAATACCTGGCGGTCGTTAATGCTGTATTTTATCCCTGTACTTTCGAAAAGTTGATCAAGGATACTTCTTATGGATTGGCTTTCGCAATCGACACTTTTTCTTTGCTCAACGTTGATTCTTGAAGCATCAAACATAAAATAGAATTCAGACTGATCTTCTATCTCTTCCAGAATGTTGATTATTTTTTCATTCTTAAAATTTAGACTTAACCGCTTGTTTTGTGCATAAGTATCAAGTGCAAAGGTTTGGGTTATTGAAATCAAAATTAATAATACAACAATCCTCATTCTTTTTAAAAATTTGGATTTCCAGATTTTACATACTCCGGAAATCAATTCATAATGATTTTTTTTCATAAATTTGTTTTGATTTGGATTATTTAATAATTCAAGTTTGTTTTGCCTCTGGAGTTGGTAGCTGCAAGGCAATAATAAATCAAGAGGGAGATGTTAACAGCATCTCCTTTTTAGTAGATAGTTTTAGTTCATATCATAAGCTTGGTTTTTTAAGTTATACAATTCATTATTTTTTTGAAATGATTATTTCGGGTTTAGCTTCTTTTTCGTAGTTATGTATTAATTTACATTTGACATCGCAAACAATTTCTATATACCTGAAAATTTCTTCGTAGCTTTCATTTTGAATTGTTCCTGAGAAAATAGAGTTAAACACTTCTTCATCTGCAACCTTAATATTGATGTTATACCACCGTCTTAGTTTTTCAACTACATTTTTCATAGATTCGTTGCGGAAGATAAGTTTGCCATCTTTCCAGGATGAATATATAGCAGCATCGGTATAATTTATGGTTAATGTATTATTGGCGATGCTATACGTTGCTTTTTCTCCGGGCTTCATGGTATAATTAAAGGACTCGAAGCCACTGTGTCCTAACTCCACTTTTCCAGATTCAAGCACAACATCAATCTCATCTTCTTCAGGATATGCGTCTACATCAAATTTTGTCCCCAGCACCTTTACTATCAGACCATTCGCTTGTACTAAAAAAGGGCTATTTTCGTTATGATAAACCTGAAAGAAAGCCTGTCCGTTTAAGGTAGCTTTTCTGTTTTGTTCAGAAAAGTTACTAGGATAAGAAAGTGTTGTGCCTGAATTTAACCAAACTATTGAACTATCGGGTAAAACGACCTTAGATCGTTGTCCATTTTCAGTAATAAAAGAAACATATGATAACTCCGTTTGAGTATCGCTACCTTTAATTTGCTGTTTGTTTGTATAATAAATGGTCGTAAGGCTGATTAGAAAAACAATTATTGCAGCATATTTTAAGACAATTTTCAGGGTCGTATTCAATTTTCTTTTTTTCCCTGAAATTTTATCCTTAATCTTTAAGTATGCATTTTCAATTTCATAGTCGTTCAATTTTTTTGTTGACGAGAGAAATGCCCAAGAAATCTTCACTTTTTTGAATATTTCCTTATTTTTCTTTATATCGTGGATGTCAGCAATGACCTTTTTCTTTTCTTCACGCGACAAATTTCCTGTGACCAGCTTTAATATATCTTCAAAATTTTCCATGTATATTATAAATAAACCATGAAACAGCATTTACCCCCAGTAATGCTTTAATTTTTTATATATTTTTTTGTGTCTGTATATAAGATACTGAAAATTAAAGAACAAACAGATAGGCTACTAACGGTAAATAATCCTTCAAGGCAACTTTAAATGTTTTAATTCCTTTTGAGATATGTTTTTCTACTGTTTTTATGGAAATATTGAGTTCTTCTGCAATTTCACGGTTTTTCATTTCCTGAAATCTGCTAAGCTCGAAAACTTTCCTGCATTGGCGTGACAAACTCGCCAAAGTTTCCTGTATTATTTGTTCAATATCCATAAAAGCACATGCAGATGTATCAACAGTTGACAATGCTTCTACATTTAAATCCAACTCACCAACATCTATTGCATTAGAGAACAATTTTTGGCTGTACTTTTTATCACGCAACCTTTTTAGGGCATTGTTTTTGGCTACAGTAAAAAGGTATGAAGTAAGATTTGAATCGTCTTTTAATTGGTTGCGCTTGTTCCACAACGTGACAAGTGTATCCTGAACAATATTTTCAGCAGCATCTTTTAAAGGAATAAACTCTAAAACGAAATAATACAACTTTGGATAAAAGTCATTAAAAATAACTTTGAAAGCAGCTTCATCGTCATTCTTTAACCTTTCTAAAAGTTGTTGTTCGTTTTTGTTCATTGGTTTTTATCTATCGGATCACAAAACTAAAAAAATAAAATAAACAAATAATTTTTAACCCGATTTATGTTTATTCAGTATTCCGCTATATGCCTAGTGGACAGTAAGTTACCATTTTTAATTTATAATATGAATAAAGACTATTGTATACCAATATAAAAATATATTAAATTTTAATAATATCCAATTTTGTTTTCCGATATATTTTGAGGAAATAATATATAGTTCTCAGCTAACTTATTAAATTAGCTTCTAATTTCATTGCTATTTACTGTGTGAACAGAATAAAAGAAATACTAAAAAAACAGGGACGAAGTCAAGTATGGCTGACGGAGCAAATTGGCAAAAGCTATGTGGTGGTTACCAATTACTGTAACAACAAAACGCAACCGTCTATACCAACATTAAAAAAAATTGCTAAAGTTTTGGATGTAGATATCCGGGAATTGCTAGAGCCTACGAAAATAGAATAATATTGTTGAAAGTATTATTAACGATCAAATAGGTATCTCTCAAATTAGGTATTAATAATTCACTTTTTTAAAAATTATCCTTTCTATTTATGTCGGAATTTTTTCATTAGTGCTTAAGTATTCCTAAATTTGGGGAAGCTATTTGGCAGTTCTGTGATGTGGTGAATCCGATGCTTTGGGGAGTGGGTTCTGACACATGGGGACAATCAAATGACAGTGTCACGGTTACAACCTGGTTACAGGTCAATTTTTAAAAACCGTATATTGCTGGAAATAAATGAATTAAAGACATAGTTCGTCCCCTACCTGGGGAGCGAAAATAAAAAGGATGCCTAATTAAGGCATCCTTTTTTGTATGTTGCAGGCTATTAGCATTAGTGAGGGTGTCACTCAAAGTGAAACCCTCACTTGGGAAAATAATCGTTGTATTAATACGGAATTAGTGCTTTTTTGAATTTTAGTTTATCAGCTAATTTGTGTGTTTTCAAAATAAGCTTCGCTTTTTATTTTTCCTACTAATAAATACTTATCGGAATATGGAGTAATAACAATGTCGCCAATTTTAATATCGTTGATAAAACGGTATATCTGCCCTGCATTTTGGTTTACTGTCATATTACCATCGCCCGGAAATATGTTCCTGTAAACAACTTTAATTTCTTCTCGTGAACTTTGTAGATTTATTGGTTCTGTAAACCAACCTATGCCTACATATCCGTTAGCATTAAAAATCAGGGGTATAACGTCCAAAATCGGCTCTTACTACATATACGTTATTCATGGGGTTGTATTTTTAGTTTAAATATTTTGTTAGCTTTTTGGTATCATAAATCGCTTTCCATTTTTACATTTACATCAACTTCCCATTTGTTATTTACTGCACCTGCCTTTTCGTTTGTTTTTGGCGTTAATAGCACAGGAGAAAAATTTGTTTGCTTTAATCTGTTGTATATTAATTCCTGATGTTCTTCACATAATCTAAGTTCTTCAAGTAAAAAGCCTAAACGCTGCAAAGTGCTTTTGCTCGGATACCAACTTAGAAGTTCCGACATGTCGGCTTCTGTGAGTTCTTCGGCAAGTTCTTCAATTGTGGCAAGTATCCGGTTTATCCCGCCTAGTTTTGTTTGATAGTGGATTAAATCAACAATAGTAAGTGCAGGGCTTGATATTTTGTAATATCCGGCATCCGACTTTTTTAACTGAATGTTTTTTTCTGACCAATTACTTGTGGTAAAAAATCGTACATTAATGTTTTTTTTTGATATATCTCTTAATTTCGGAGGTGCGGTAACAATATAATCCCGTTGCAATTGTTGGTGACTTGCCCCATGAAACCTTGCTGCCGAAAACAACCCTACATAATATTTTTTCCCCAGATAATCGAAAAGCTTATTGCAATACAATTGAATGGGTAGCTTTTTTACAGAAGAATATCTTGGAGGGATAATTAAATAAAAACCTTTACGAAGATTTACTATTTCTTCTTTTACAGCTAACCGTTCAAGTTCCTTTTTTAGAGGAATTTCTGATTTTCCAACATATTGACGAATTTCATTTAAAGAAAATGCATATTCTTCTTTCGATAAAAGCTCTTTTATGTATTCTGCAATTGTCAATCGTAGTTATTTTTTGCGAAAAGTACCTTTTTTCGGTGGTGTTCGCAAATTATTACTAAAGGATTTAGTGTTTCATTAAAAAAAAACGGGTTCTGGTCCCCTGTGAAAAAGATTGTGCAAAACATGGGGCAACAGGGGGAGTTTGTTATATGAAAGGTTGTTTTAAGTTTCCGTGATTGGGAAGAGTTCTCTTCATTAATCCGAATAATTGTCTTATTTTCGTCAAATTATTTATTTACAAGAGAACGTATGTGGGTTAGGGTTTCCAGGATTATCCTCCGGAATAAATTTTTTTTGTTGGTTGTGTTGGCTGTTGTGACCGTCTTTTTTGGGTATCACGCCCAGAAAGTGGAAATGTCGTATGAATATTCGTCGTTGCTGCCCAAAAAAGATCAGGCATATAAAGATTTCCAGAAATTTATTAAAGTATTTGGTGAAGAAGGCAACCTGATAGTTATAGGTACGCAAGATACAGGTTTTTTTAATATCGGCCATTTTAAACGTTGGCAACGGCTTTGCAACGAACTTTCTATGATAGACGGGGTGGAAAACCTGATTTCTGTTTCAAATTCATACAACTTAGAAAAAAACACCGAGAAGAAGCAGTTTGAGGTAAAACCGGTATTTCCCGACAGCATACGGTCGCAGGGGGAACTGGACAAATATGCTGCAACTTTGAAGGGCCTGCCTTTTTACAATAAACTCCTTTATAACAGGGAAACAGATGCATATCTGTTGGGCATAACTGTCAACAAAGAGAAGATGAAGTCGAAAGAACGCGAGCAACTTGTCCGTTCTATCCAGAAAGTCAGCCATCGGTTCGAGAAAGATGAAGGGATAGGGTTGCATTATTCAGGCCTGCCGTATATACGTGTGGTAAATTCTATCAAGATTAAAAAAGAATTGTACCTTTTCAGCGTTTTGGCACTGGTCATTTGCATTATAGTATTGTTTTTCTTTTTCCGGTCGTTTAAAGCGGTGTTTTTCCCGGTGTTTATTGTATTGATTGGCGTAATTTGGGCAATGGGGATGCTTTCGTTGTTCGGGTTCAAAATTACCCTGCTGACAGGGATGATCCCCCCCCTGCTGATTGTAATAGGTATCCCTAACAGCATTTATATGCTGAATAAGTTCCATCATGAATTTGTCAGCCACGGCAATAAAATAAAAGCACTGCAAAGGGTAATCATCAAAATAGGGAATGCCACATTCCTTACCAACCTGACTACCGCTTCCGGCTTTGCCACATTTATTATTGTAAAAAGCAACCTTTTAAAAGAGTTCGGGATCATAGCTTCATTGAACATAATGGGGCTTTTTGTGCTTTCGTTGTTGCTGATCCCCATTATATTCAGTTTTGTTGGCCCTCCCTCATCGAAGCACGTCAGGCACTTGGAAAATAAATTTATTACACGCATAATTTCAGGGCTGATAAATATTACACAAAACCACCGCCCTAAGGTATATGTGGCCACTGTAGTAATCATATCTGCGGGGATCTATGGCATAACCCTAATGAAAACCTCGGGTTATATGGTAGACGATATCCCTAAAGATGACCCTATTTATATTGATTTGAAATTTTTTGAAAGCAATTTCGACGGCCTAATGCCCCTCGAAATAATGGTTGACACAAAAAGGCCCAACGGTGTAATGCAACTTGCCACATTCAGGAAAATTGATCAGCTGGAAGAACGTTTGGCGGAATACCCAGAACTTTCTTCCTCCCTGTCGTTATTTAATATACTGAAATTTGCGAAGCAGGCATTTTACAACGGACGGGAAAAATATTACAGCTTGCCCAACAACCGCGAGAAAAACTTTATACTGCAATATGCCAAACCAGGAGAGGGCAATGCAGGCATGTTGCACTCGTTTATGGACAGTGCGCAGCAGGTTACCCGGGTGAGCATCAGGATGAAAGATGTGGGCACCAAGCGAATGGAAGAGCTGTATGCCGGATTTAAATCGGATATCGATTCAATTTTCCCCCCCGGCAAGTATGATGTTACCGTAACCGGCTCAAGTGTAACTTCTTTTAAGGGGACACAGTACTTGTTGAAAAACCTGTTCCAAAGCCTGGCCTTGGCTATTTTCCTGATTTCTTGTTTTATGGCAATCATGTTCTCCTCCTGGAGGATGGTGGTTATGTCGCTTGTCCCCAATGTAATACCGTTGATTTTTACGGCTGCTATCATGGGGTTTGTCGATATCCCCATAAAAGCGTCTACAATACTTGTTTTCAGTATTGCTTTTGGCATATCGGTCGACAATACTATCCACTTTCTTGCAAAATACCGCCAGGAATTAAATGCAACAAATTGGGACATCGGCAAATCGGTTGTGCTGGCTTTAAAAGAAACCGGAGTGAGCATGCTTTACACATCGGTCGTACTGTTTTTTGGTTTTGGCATTTTCTCGTTGTCGAGCTTTGGAGGGACAGTTGCCCTGGGAGTGCTGGTGTCAATTGCCCTACTGGTGGCAGTTACCTCTAACCTGATATTGTTGCCCTCGTTGCTGGCAAGTTTGGAAAGGATGATAACAACCAAATCGTTTAAAGAACCATTAATGCACATTTACGATGAGGAAGAGGATATTGAACTGGAAGAGCTGGAAATTTTATACAAAGAAGATAAATGAGTAACGCTATGTTTACATCCGAAGAGTTACTTGAGAAGATAAATGCAGAGATCCAAAACCGTTCGGAAAAAATAAACAACAAGGAACCGGGAAAGCTCTACTCCCCGATCGTATACACACTGGATATGGGCGGGAAACGGTTACGCCCGGTACTGCTGCTCCATAGTTGCAACATGTTCTCGGAAGATATTTCCTTTGCCCTTCCCGCAGCTTTGGGGATAGAAGTTTTTCATAATTTTACTCTACTCCACGATGATATTATGGACAGGTCCGAAATGAGGAGGAACAGGCCTACTGTCCATAAAAAGTTTAGCGAGAACAGCGCAATCCTGTCTGGCGATGCAATGGCTTTCCTTGCTTATGAATATTTTTTGGAATGTAAATCGGGACAGGCTCCTTATGTGGCGCGCTTATTCACAAAAACGGCAATAGAAGTTTGCGAGGGGCAGCAACTTGACATGGATTTTGAAACCCGGCTGGATGTTAGCGAAGGGGAATATATGGGGATGATCCGGTTGAAAACCGCAGTTTTGCTTGCCTGTAGCTTAAAATGCGGGGCTTTGCTTGCAAATGCCGACCCGGAAATTGCCTGTAAATTGTATGAATTCGGAATCAACCTCGGACTGGCGTTCCAGTTACAGGACGACATGCTGGATACATTTGGCGACCAGGAGACCTTTGGGAAAAAGATAGGTGGCGACATTCTTGCCAACAAAAAAACTTTCCTCCTGATAAAAGCTTTAGAAATGGCCGACAAGGATCAACGAGATAAGCTGTTGGGATGGATAAACAAAACTGATTTCTGCGCCGAAGAAAAAATCAGGGAAGTAAAATATGTTTACGGACAGATTGGGGTTAAAAAACAAATCTTGGGCAAGATTGACCATTTCTACAATAATTCGCTCCTGATTTTGGAAGAAATTAATTTGCCCGAAAATAAAAAAGTGCCACTAAAGAGGTTAAGCGGGAAAATGCTCAGGCGTGTTTATTAATCTTAGATTAAAAAAGTTAAATTTTGCCGCCCAAAAAAGGCTTTTAATTGCACAGGAACAAAACAATACTAAATTTGTTGGGCAGTATAAAAATCTGAAGGTTAAAAAACCGATAAAAAATCTAAACATAAAATGGGTAAAATCATTGGAAAAATCATCCAGGTTATTGGTCCTGTGGTCGATGTTAGTTTCGAACAATCAGGAAGTGAGCTCCCCAGTATTTATGATGCGTTGGAAATAACCAGGGAAGGCAAGGACAAGCTTATCGTTGAGTGCCAGCAACACATCGGCGAGAACCATATCCGTTGTATTGCAATGGACGCAACCGATGGGTTGAGGAGGGGTATGGATGTTGTTGCAACCGGGATGCCCATAACAATGCCCAAAGGGGAAGAATCGCTGGGGCGTTTGCTTAACGTTGTAGGGGATGCCATCGATGGGCTGGAGCAGTTGCCCAAGGAAGGTTTGCATATTCATAACGAACCGCCCAAATACGAAGACCTTACTACCGAAACCGAAGTGCTTTATACAGGGATAAAGGTAATCGACCTTATTGAACCATATGCCAAAGGTGGCAAGATTGGCTTGTTTGGCGGTGCCGGTGTTGGCAAGACGGTTTTGATACAGGAATTGATCAACAATATTGCCCTTGCCCACAGCGGGCTTTCTGTTTTTGCCGGGGTGGGCGAACGCACACGTGAAGGTAACGACCTCCTAAGGGAGATGATTGAAGCCAACATTGTCGATTATGGCGAAGAGTTCAAAAAATCAATGGAAACAGGCAGCTGGGATCTTTCCAAAGTAGATAACGAAAAAGTAAAAAAATCGAAACTGGCCATGGTGTTCGGGCAAATGAACGAACCGCCCGGCGCACGTGCCCGCGTTGCCTTGTCTGGACTGACAATTGCCGAAAGTTTGCGCGATGGCGATGGTTCAGAAGGGGGTGGACGGGACATACTGTTCTTCGTAGATAATATTTTCCGTTTCACCCAGGCAGGTTCCGAGGTGTCGGCACTCCTTGGGAGGATGCCATCGGCCGTTGGTTACCAGCCAACACTGGCTACCGAAATGGGAGTGATGCAAGAACGGATCACTTCAACCAAAAACGGTTCTATTACATCTGTACAGGCGGTTTATGTGCCTGCCGATGACTTGACCGATCCTGCCCCTGCAACAACTTTTGCGCACCTTGATGCAACAACAGTGTTAAGCCGTAAAATTTCAGAATTGGGTATTTACCCGGCAGTGGACCCACTGGACTCGACTTCGCGGATACTTACCCCCGAAATTGTAGGACAGGAACATTACCAGTGCGCACAAGATGTGATTATGTTGCTCCAGCGCTATACAGAACTACAGGACATCATCGCAATCCTGGGCATGGACGAACTTTCGGAAGAAGACAAGCTGGTAGTACACCGCGCGCGCCGTGTACAGCGTTTCCTTTCGCAGCCATTCTTTGTGGCATCGGCGTTTACTGGCCTAGAAGGGAAACTGGTTTCTATCGAAGATACGATTAAAGGTTTTAATATGATCATGAACGGCGAAGTGGACAAATACCCGGAGTCTGCTTTCAACCTTGTTGGCACAATTGAAGAAGCAATTGAAAAAGGAGAACGGATGTTGGCCGATAATTAAACTTGTTAGTAATGTTTATCGAAATTATTACACCCGACAAAAAGGTTTTTGAAGGCGAAGCAAAACTGGTCCAGCTCCCAGGCAGCAGGGGTGGGTTTGAAATATTGACAAACCACGCGCCTATTATTTCTACATTAGGGAAAGGGACAGTTAAAGTGGTAGGTGACAACGGTAAGGAACATTTTTTTGATATAGACGGGGGTGTAGTGGAGAATAAAGCCAATAAAATTATTGTGTTGGCGGGATCGGCTTAAAAGCATGCAAAAAATTACTATATTTCACCGAAGGGTTTTCTCTTCGGTTTTTTTTGTTTATGGATAAAATTAAGTACCTGGTCATACGGTTTAGTTCCATTGGCGATATTGTTTTGACATCGCCGGTTGTCCGTGGGTTAAAGCAACAGGTTGAAAATGCCGAAATCCATTTTGCAACGAAAGGGAAACTTGCTCCTGTTGTGAGCAAAAACCCTTACATAGACAAAGTACACGTATTGGATAAGGACATTAACACACTTATTGGTGAACTGGAAAAGGAACAGTTTGATTACATTGTGGATCTCCATCATAATTTCAGGAGTGCCAGGATCAAAAGCCGGTTAAAAGCCACGGCATTCTCTTTTGAAAAACTTAATGCCCAAAAATTTTTGTTGATTTATTTTAAGATAAACCGCTTGCCTAAAAAACATATTGTTGATAGGTACTTGGAAACAATTTCTGTTTTTGGTGTTGGGGACGATGGCGAAGGGCTTGATTTTTTTATCCCCGAAGATGGGCAATACGATAAAAACCGCCTGCCGGGATTGTTCCGTGAGGGGTTTGTGGCCTTTGTTGTTGCCGGGACTTATTCAACTAAAAGGCTTCCTGTTAAAAAAATAATTGAAATATGTAATTCTATTGACTTCCCTGTTGTCCTTTTGGGCGGGAAAAGCGAGATGGGGGCATCCCGGGAGGTTGCCAGGGGAACAGGCAGCAATGTACTTGACCTTGTTGGCAAACTAAGCCTCGGGCAATCTGCATCGCTGGTACGCGATGCAAATTTGGTGCTGGCAAACGATACCGGCTTAATGCACATTGCAGCAGCATTCAAAAAAAAGATATTGTCGTTTTGGGGAAGCACAGTCCCCGCTTTTGGCATGTACCCTTACCGGCCGCACCCCGCTTCCAAGATCTTTGAGGTTAAGGGCTTAAGGTGTAGGCCTTGTTCCAAACTGGGTTACAACAAATGCCCAAAAAAACATTTCAATTGTATGAACCAGATCGATGTGCAGGAAGTGAGCCGGTGGGTAAAAGAAAATTATTAACCTAACGTGGTCATGTTTTCTTTAGCCGTGAAAACAAGAAGGACAGAAAAAGTGGTTAAGGGTTGGGCTGATGTTGATTGAAGATATAATTGTAAGCTGCGGGCGTGCCAAAGATTTTAGATTGTGTCCCCCCCCCGATCAGTAATTGTTTTTAGGCAAACGCTTTCCCTAGCCGTTCCAGCCCTTCTTGCAAGACACTACGCGGGCAGCCGATATTAATGCGCATCCACCCATCGCCGCCTGTGCCAAATTTCCCGCCATTGTTCAAGCCTACTTTTGCTTCTTCAACAATAAATCTTGAAAGCTCTTCGTCTTTTTTGCCTAATGCTGAAAAATCTAGCCAGACAAGGTAAGTCGCTTCAAGCGGCATTACTTTTATTTTAGGCAAATTATCGGCAAAGTAGTTTTTTACCAGCAAATAGTTGGCCCATAAATAATCGAGCATTTGCCCCAGCCATTCGTCTCCTTTTGTGTAGGCAGCTTCCAAGGCAACCGTGCCGAAAATGTTCCCCATATCAAAGTGCCCGGCACTAAGGATTTTTTCGTAGCGGGCGAGGTTTGTTTTATCGGGGACAATGGCAACCGATGATGAAAGCCCTGCCACATTAAATGTCTTGCTTGGCGACATAAAAACCAGTGAATTATGGGCTGCTTCTTCCGATAGTGAAGCAAAAGGTATATGTTTATGCCCTTTGTAAACCAAGTCGGAATGGATTTCGTCAGAAATTACCATTATGTTGTTTTCAAGGCAAATTGAGGAGAGTTCTTCCAGTTCTCCTCTTTTCCACGCCATCCCTCCGGGGTTCTGTGGGTTACAGAGCATCAACAGCCGGGTGTTTGGAGTTATTTTTGATTTTAAATCGTCAAAGTCGAAAGTATATCTTCCCCCCTCTATTTTCAGCGGGTTCTCCACCATTTTCCGTTTGGTGGCTTTTATGCATTCAAAAAACGGGAAATATACAGGTGGTTGGACAATGACTTCGCTGCCTGGCTTAGAGAAGGTTTCTATAGCCATTTTTAACCCGGCGACCACGCCTGGGCTGAACGAAATCCATTCTTTCTGTATTTCCCAATCGTGGCGGCGTTCCATCCATCCTATAATGGCTTGGAAATATGACCCTGGTTTGAACGTATATCCAAAGATTTCGTGTTCGGTACGTTTTTTTATCGCGTCAACAATAAAATCGGGGGTTCTGAAATCCATGTCTGCCACCCAGAGGGGCAAAATGTCGTTGGTGTTAAAAACCTGGCAGAGGGCATCGTGTTTTATGCAGTTGGTCCCTTTGCGCGGGATTATTTCATCGAAATCGTATTTTTTCATACTATAATATGGTATTGCATTCCGGATGTCGAAAGTATTAAATTTCAATTTTCCGCAGGTAATTTACATTGTTTTCTTCTTCTATTTTTAATACAAAATTGAAAAGATCCAGGGTCAAACATAAATCGAAGTCGGTTTTTGGCGACCAGTCTTGCTTGTCTGGTTCAAAAAAACGCGCGCCCGATCCTTTTCTTATTGTTTCAACCATTTCCCTGAAATTGTTAGGGGTCCCCTCCAATTCGTTTTTTATGTATATGGCGCAAAGAGTGTCTTCGTCGGTAGGGTATTCGCATGCATACCCCATGCAAACCAACGAAACAGCTTGTGGCTTTTGCTGCTTGATGTAGCGGGCAATTGCCCCGGCATTCACAAAACTGCCGGTAATGATCTTGCTGGCATTTATGGCGTTTGCAATCCCTTGTGTGCCGGAACTGGTGGTGTGCACCATTGTTTTGCCCCTTAACCTTTCTTCTTTAAGAAGGGAAGGGGAATTGCCAAAATCAAAGCCTGGAGGTTTCTGTTCGTTGCGTTCACCGATCAAAATAAAATCAGGGTTTTCTCTTTTTAGCCGATATGCAATTTCAATATCTCCTGCCGGGATTATCCTCTTTGCCCCCAGCCCGTAAGCATAGCAGGCGGTTGAAAAAGCCCTGAACACATCGATAATTACCGTTAACCCGCTTGCCTGTTTGGCTCCATCAAGGAGTTGAAGTATTTTTATTTCCATTATTTGTTTTTTTGCCGGGCGGCCGAAATCCCAGCTTCCCCTAAATAAAGGATTTTGGCCGAATATTGCAAGTTGGGCAAAGCATTTATGTGGGCTGGGCGTTTCTTGACCTCCAGTAAAGAAAGGTTGGTGTAAAAGCAAAAGGACAAGCAGGAACGGTCAAGTTGTATCGAAACGGTCCTTTAGCCCATTTTTAGTCGGGCTCAGTCGAAGACTTAAGCGTATCTTGATTTATCAATAAGTTAACATTTTTGTCTTGATTTCGGCATGGTTTTTGATATAAATAAATATTTCCTCATTCATATTGTTTATCAATACTTTATGGCTAATAAAAACCAACATTAATTTTAAATGTTAATTTTTTATTTATTTCACAGATTTTTAATATATGTTTTACAACACTATGCTGAAAAACATATATGTTTGCAGTGTCATTTTAAGACAAAACAATTAAAAGCAGAAAAGTCATGAGAACAATTAAATTATTTTTCACAGTTACAGCATTGGCAATTGCAGCAATTGCCGGAGCGGTAGAAAAACCTAAAATGAGCGTAATACCGTTAACTGCCGACAGGGCCATAGTTGCAATTTCGAACGAAAAAGCAGCTTATTTTGAACTTAGCATCGAAAATGAAGAAGGTGAAATGGTTTACTATAAAGAATCGAAACACCCATTGACCGACTACAAGAAAATCTTTGATTTCGCAAACCTTGAAGACGGCAGCTATGTCTTGAACCTGAAAGTTAACGACACCCAGTTGGCAAGGAACATCGAAATTGCAAACAAAGGCATCACCGTGGGTAATTCAAAAATGACATTTGACCCTTACTTCGATTACAGCAATAATTTATTGAAATTTTCTTACCTGAATTTTGACAAGAAAAACGTCAACCTTGCCATATACGACAACAATGGCTTGGTGTTCAAATCAAAAGTAGGTGACGGATTTGCGATAAGCACTGGTTACGATCTTTCAAAACTGGAATCTGGCGAATATACAGTGATACTCAGTTCTGCAAACAACGAGTATGCATACAATCTGGTTAAATGATAAGAAAATGGTTTAGTTTAGTTAGGGGCCTTGCTTTTGCAGGGCCTTTTTTTTTGCTTAAATTTAAACTATTCAAATTGGTGCAAGTCCAAGTCTTTGTTTAATAAAATTAGGAATAAGAGTGCATATAAAGATCGATAATCTAAGCAAAGTTTATCCCAACGGATACCATGCGATAAAAGAACTGAGCCTTGAAATACCCAACGGGATGTTTGGTTTGCTGGGGCCCAACGGAGCCGGGAAATCTACATTGATGCGCATTTTGGTGACATTGATGAAACCAAGTAGCGGGAAAGTCACTTTCGATGGCTATGATTTGTCGAAAAACAGGAAACAAATACGTTCCATGCTCGGCTACCTACCTCAGGATTTCAGCTTCTTTTCAAAGTTAAAAACTTACGAATTTTTAGATTATGCGGCCAGGCTTGCAGGCATGAAAAACGGGCAGATCAGGAGGAATGCCGTTGACCAGATGCTTGAGGAAGTAGGGCTTTTTGAAGCCCGCGACCGAAATGCCAACAAACTTTCGGGCGGTATGAAAAGGAGGCTGGGAATAGCACAGGCCCTGATTAACGACCCAAAGATTATTATAGTTGACGAACCGACAACAGGATTGGATCCAGAAGAAAGGATACGGTTCCGCAACTTATTGTCGAACATAAGCACCCGCGACGTGGCCATTATCTTGTCAACCCATATTGTTGGAGACATTTCCAGCACTTGCGACAACATGGCTTTGCTGAACAGGGGGGAGCTTGCATTCTCAGGTTCGCCGGAACAACTAGTGAAAGAGGCAGAAGGAAATGTTTGGCTTATTAAAGCAAGCGAAAAAGAATACATGGAAATTAACGAGAAATATCCGGTCATTTCCACCATCCCAATTGCAGAAGGATGGGAGGTGCAGGTGGTGGCAGAAGACATAAATGGCTACTCAGGCCAGCAAATCGCGCCAAACCTCGAACACGCATACGTGCATTTCATGGAGAATAAATTAAACCAGTGGTCAAAAGCCTAACCGATAACTTAGAAAAGAAATGATTTCATTCCACAATATTTTTTCAATTGCAAAGTATGAGAGAAAAACCTTGTTAAGGAGCTGGTTTTTTAAAATTTTCGGCATTTTGTCGCTTTTGGTGTTGTTCGGGTTGAACTTTGCCTTTGTGATAGAGGGCGGAGGCAACGAATCTTGGATGGTACGTAGCATCCCCAGTGCAATCCCATACTTCAACATACTTATTTTGAACGTAGCGCAGGCAGTAATAGCCGTTTTTTTGGCTTCCGATTTCCTGAAACGCGACAAAAAACTCGACACCACAGAGGTTATTTACATGCGCTCGATGACCAACAGCGAATATGTAATTGGCAAAACATGGGGCAACCTCCAGGTTTTTCTGGTGCTAAACATAGTTGTGGTCGGCATGGCACTTATTTTTAACATGTTGGCAAAAAACACCTCTGTCAGTTGGGGCGCATATGGTTTTTACATCCTTGCAGTTAGCATCCCGACCCTTTTGTTCATAATGGGGCTTTCCTTCCTGCTTATGAGCATCATCAGGAACCAGGCCATAACATTTGTCTTGGTATTGGGCTACATCGGCATAACATTGTTCCTCTTGCAGGCAAAGTTCTACTACATCTTCGATTATATGGCATACAACATCCCAATGTTGGATTCCGACATAGTGGGGCTTGGCAATGTTGATGTTATTTTAAACCACCGGGGCATTTATTTTTTCCTCGGGCTGGGCTGCATTTTTTTCACCATATTCCTGATGAAGAGGTTGCCGCAGTCGGACACCAACACTTTCCTTTCAATTGTTTTTGGCATTGTTTTTATTGGGGCGGGCGGCTACTTGGCATACCGGCATATCGACAGGTTCAAACAATCGGAGCAACTTAGGTCCGAAATTGTTGCCCTAAACAATAAATATGTTAAAGAAAAAGTCCCGCTTATACTGTCCAATGATATTGACCTAGGACACAAAGGGGAAACAATCGAGGTGAAATCAGGCATTGAAATCAAAAATGAAAATGACGGGCCCCTGAAAAAATTAATTTTCAACCTTAACAGCGGGTTGAATATTTCCTCCATAAAGTTAAATGGGGAAGAAGTGCCTTTTGTGCGTAAAAAACACTTGGCAATTATTGCCGACAACGTAAACTTAATGCCAGGTGAAGAAGCCAAAATAGAGTTCTACTATTCTGGAAAAATAGACGAATCGCTTTGTTATCTTGACATTGACGGGGAAACCATACAGGAGAAATACGGGAAATTCGTGCTGAACGTTGACAAAAGATACGCATTCCTTACCCCCAGTTATGTTTTGCTTACCCCGGAGTCGGCATGGTACCCACGGAGCGGGGTCACATACAGTTCCGAAGATGTGGGCTGGGTACGCAACCAGTTTGTCGATTATAGTTTGAAAGTGACGACAACGCCCGGGTTGAAGGCAATTTCGCAGGGCAAGATCAAAGACGATGGAAATGGCGGGTTTGTTTTTGAAAACGAACACCCCCTGACCCAGCTTTCGTTGGCAATAGGCGATTATGAATATCTGAAAATGGATGTTGACAGTTTGGAATACGGGCTTTGGTTGATAAAAGGGCACAATTATTTTTCCGGGGTTTTTGACGGCATAAAAGACACAATCCCCGGAGTGATAAACGAACAGATGGAAGATTTCGAACGGACTTATAACCTGGAATATGCGTTCAATCGTTTTGCTTTGGTCGAGGTCCCTGCCCAGTTAAAAACTTATGTGCGCTCATGGACTTCGTGCCAGGAATACGTGCAACCGGAGCAAATCCTTATACCCGAAAAAGGATTTATGATGCGCGAGGCCGATTTTGAAGGGCAAAAAAAGAGGATGGAAAGGTGGGGCAACCGGGGAAGGGGAGGCCCTATGACACCCGAAGATCTGCAAACCCGCGTGCTGAACGACATGCTGAGGAAATTTACCGAAGAGGAAGAAAGCGATTTCAGGGGAGGGCCAGGCGGATTTTCCGTAACAACTTCTGCCAGCCCTTATTTTATGTTCCCGCTTTTCTATAATTTCCAGAACAACATACAGTCAGGCACTTGGCCGATAACCAACCGCGTTTTTGAAGCATACCTGAAAAACCAAGAGGTTGACATGCGCTCGGTTTTTATGCGCGACATGTCGGGCATAAGCGAAGACGAAAAGGCAAATATAGCACTACAGGACAGTACCTTTGAGGAAATATTGGCAGATGCGGGACAGAAAGCCATTATCGACAATGTAATAAAACTAAAGGGAGATGTCTTGTTCTCAAAAATCCAGTATGAGGCAGGGATAGAAGAATTTGAGGCTTTCTTGCAAAAAGTGCTGAAAGAATACCAGTTCAAGAACATAACATTCGAAGATTTCGACCAACGCATCAAAAAAGAATTCGGCATAGAACTAATACCCGTTATGGACGCATGGTTTAAGGAAAAATCTTTGCCCGGCTTCTTGATTTCCCCAATAGATGCCGTGAAAGTCAAGTCGGGCGACATGATGAAGTCCATGATTAAATTTAAAGCCACCAATTTTTCAGGTACAGAAGGCTTGATAAAGGTTATTTTCCGTTTAGGCGGGTTTGGAGGTCCTGGCGGCGGAAGGCCCGGCGGCGGTGCCGAAGATATGATTACAAAATTAATTTATCTTGAACCCCACCAAACAAAAGAAGTCAGCTATATGCTCAACTCCGAGCCGAGGATGATCATGATAAACACAATGACTTCGCAAAACATACCTCAGGTGATAACCGATGGTTTCCGCGACATCAAAGAAGACACTAAAGCAAGCCCTTTCGAAGGGGAGAAAATAACCGATGTCCCAGTACAGATTTCGTTGCCTGGCGAAACCGTTGTTGACAACGAAGATCCGGGGTTCAACGTCAGCAGCAACCAAAAAGAAAGCTTGTTGGCCAAATGGATACTAAAAGAAGAAACAGTAGGCTCTAAATATCAGGGGATGAACAACTGGAGACCGCCAACAAGCTGGACCGCAGTTACAAACACCGATTTTTATGGCACTTATGTCCGTTCGGGGTATTACATAAAAAGCGGCGATGGATCCCAGGTGGCACAGTGGCACATCCCTGTGAAAAAACCGGGGTATTACGATGTATATTACTACTTGTACAAAACCCGCCGCAGGGGCCCGGGCAGGGGAAGGGGCAATGAAAACGGCGAATATAATTTTACAATCCATACCGACGAAGGGACAGAGGAACAATCGTTGAGCATACAAAATGCAGATGAGGGCTGGAACCACCTGGGTTCGTTCCAATTCTCTGCCGATACCGCATTGGTAGAGCTGTCGAACAAATCGCAAATAAACATAGTTTTTGCAGATGCCGTAAAAATAGTTGAGCTTTAAAACAATTAATATCAATAAAAATGAATCCAAAAAAAACCGGACCGTTAAAAACAATTGTACCATGGTTTGTGATATTGTTTATCTTTTTTGCGGTAAACATACAGGCACAGACACTGTTGACGCTGGATAAATCGCTTGAATTTGCAGAACAGAACAGCCCCGACATAAAAGAATCGTTGCTTAACTTGACCCGTTACCAGAAAAACCTGGAGGCGCAAAGGGCGGCGTTAAAGTCAAATTTTTCCTTGAACGTAAACCCTGTGAGCTTTAGCAGGAGCAGGCAATTTTATGATTACCAATCGAAATGGTACACATCGGAAAACCTTACTTCCAACAGTACTTTCACCGTGTCGCAACCAATATTGTTGACAAACGGCACAATTGCCCTGAACAACGAATTTGGCTGGGAGAAAAGCCTGTCGGACGCAAACGATTCGGAAAGCAAGGTGTTCTACAATAACCTTTACATTAGCTTAGAACAGCCACTTTTTACATACAACAGCCTTAAACAAGACCTAAAGGTGCTTGAGCTGAACCTCGAAGATGCAAAGATAAGCTATGCCCTCCAACGCTTGGAAGTAGAGAAAAACGTCACCCAATATTTTTATAACGTTTTCATGGAGCAAATGAACTTGACAATCAATAAAGAAGAACTGGCAAACACCCAGAAAAACTACGATATTATTAAGAACAAAGTAGAAGCTGGGCTTTCGGCAAAAGAAGAACTATATCAGCAAGAACTTGAACTGGCAAACTCAAAATCGACAGTGCAAAACCAGATAGTTACCTTGGAAAATGCGAAAGACCAGTTAAAGTTATACCTCGGCATGGATTTGTACGAAGAAATCGGGGTCATGGACGCAAACGTTTCAACAAACGAGGCGGTGCCTGTTGATTTGGAAAAAGCCATAAAAAACGGCTTGGAGTCAAGGATGGAACTGCGCCAGAGAGAAATCGACATAGAAAACAGTATGTTCGACTTAATTGAAACAAAAGCGTTGAATGAGTTCGAAGGCTCTATGAACTTGCGCATGGGGATTACCGGAGACGATGAAAATTTCGGCAAAATTTACGACAACCCCACAAAAAGCCCGTCTGTTTCGTTGTCTTTTAATGTCCCAATTTTCGACTGGGGAGAAAGGAAGGCCAGGATTGCCGCACAGGAGGCTACAATTGAAACACAGAAATTGAACTATGGAGAAGAGAAGAAATCGATAATTATTGCAATCCGCCAATCGTACAGGAGCCTGCAAAACCAATGGACACAGATTGAAATTGCAAAACAGACCGAAAAAAACGCAGAGTTGACTTATGAGATCAACCAAGAAAAATATGCAAACGGCGACCTTACCGGTATGGACCTGAGCCTTTACCAAACACAGCTTTCCGAAGCAAAAGTATCATCGGCACAAGCTCAAATAAATTATAAGATAGAATTGCTTAACATGAAAATACAATCATTGTACGATTTTGAAACAAAGGCTTCCATATTGCCTTCCGAATTATATTTAGAAAAGAAGAAGTAACCCAGGAAAAACCAATATAAAATGAAAAATATAAAACTATTATTATTAGCGGGAATTGTTGCGACAGCTGTTGCATGTAACAATCAAACATCGAGTTCCGACACCGAACTTGCAACCCCGGTATCTGTTGAAACAGTTAAACTTCAGGGGATAAAACAGTTTATTAATACCACAGGAACTGCAAACTCCACCAAAGAGGTTACCCTTGCAACCGAGATGGACGGCAAATATTTTGTGGAAAAAAATCCCCGGACAGGGAGAAAATTTAAGCTTGGCGACAAAGTCAAGAAAGGTGACGTTATTATCCACCTAGAAGACGAAGAATATGAAAATGGCATACAAATAGAATCGGTAAAATTAAACCTCGAAATTTCTAAAAAAGAATACGATAAACAAAAATCGTTGTTCGAAAAGGGAGGGGTTACGGAACTCGAATTGAGAAACTCAGAAGTGTCGAGCATCGAAGCTCAGTACAGTTACGAAAATGCGTTGATGCAATTGGCAAAAATGAAAGTTGTCGCGCCCTTCGACGGGGTTATCGTTGAAATACCTTATTATACAGAAGAAACAGAGGTTGCTTCTGGCACGGAAGTGGCCAGCCTTATGAGCTATGAAAAAATGTACATGGAAATCAATTTGCCCGAAAAAAATATATCTGAAATAAAAATAGGGCAAAAAGTACAGATTACAAACTATACTATAAGCGAAGATACTTTAACAGGAACTGTCTCGGAACTTTCGCCGATAATCAGTACCGAAACGCGAACTTTCTCCGGCATCGTAAAAATCGACAATCCCGAACTGAAACTACGTCCGGGAATGTTTGTGAAGGCAGACATTGTTACGGCAGAAAAAGACAGTGCGGTAGTGATACCAAAAAATATCATAATGACCGGGAATAGGGGCAAATACGTGTTTGTGGTTGGCAGGAACAACACCGCCGAAGATCGTTGGCTTACAATTGGTCTGCAAAATCAGGAATCTGTTGAGGTGACTGACGGGCTTGAAGCAAACGACCGCTTGATAATTGACGGTTTCGAAACATTGCGCGACCGTTCGAAAGTTAAAGTTATTTTATAATAAGCCGGAAGCTGGAAGCCGGAAGCCTAAAAAATTCCCGCTTCGTGCTTCGTGCTTCTAACTTGTAAAGTATGAAGAAATTAACCGAATTTTCCGTCAATTACCCGGTAACTGTTTTAATGGTCGTTTTAGGTGTGCTTCTTTTGGGCTATATCTCTTACGACAAACTGGGGGTTGATTTGTTTCCCGACTTAAATTCCCCGCGGATTTTTGTCGAGGTAGAAGCAGGGGAACGCCCTCCTGAAGAAATGGAGAAGCAATTTGTTGAAGATATTGAAGCAACTTCGATACGCCAGTCTGACGTTGTACAGGTAACTTCTATCTCGAAAGTAGGTTCTGCCCAAATTACAGTTGAATACGACTGGGACAAAGACATGGACGAAGCATTCCTCGATTTGCAGAAAGCTTTGAACACGCTTACACAAAATTCCGACATCGACGAACTGACGATCACGCAGCATGACCCTAATACTTCGCCCGTAATGATTGTTGGGCTTACCCACTCGGAAATTACCGACATGAACGAGCTGCGAAAGGCGGCAGAAAATTATATTCGCAACGAGCTCGTGAGGCTTGAAGGCGTTGCCGAAGTAGAGCTTTCGGGGCAAGAAGAGGGGGAAGTGATAATTGAAACCGACCCATACAGGCTAGACGCTTACGGGCTTTCTTTAGATGATTTGAGTTCAAGGATAGAAAGCTTTAACAGCAGCGTTTCGGGAGGAAGCATAAGCGAAATGGGGATGCAGTATATAGTAAAAGGGGTTAGTATGCTGCAAGACGTTGAAGATTTTGAAAATTTGATTGTTGGCTATGAGTCTGTAAGCGAAACTGGCGACGATGAATCTGCAAAAGCCCCTATTTTCTTGAAAGATGTAGCAAAAGTTTCTTTTGGAAACAAAGAGCCTGACAATATTGTAAGGATAAACGGCGAACGTTGCATCGGGCTTGCCGTTTACAAAGAAACTAAATACAACACTGTTAAAGCAGTAGAGCAGATTAACGATGCCCTTGCCCAAATAGAAAAAGCCTTGCCGGGATACCATCTTGTCCAAGTTACAAACCAAGGGCGTTTTATAAGCCAGGCAATAGGAGAAGTAGAAGAATCTGCCTTGCTGGGTATTTTGTTGGCAGTTGTTATACTTTTTATATTCCTGCGCAGGTTTGGCACAACGTTAATAGTAAGCATTGCCATACCAATTTCTATTGTTGCCACGTTTAACCTGATGTATTTCAACAACCTCACCATAAACATAATGACCTTGGGAGGACTGGCGTTGGGCGCGGGCATGCTTGTTGACAACGCCATTGTTGTGATGGAGAACATATTTCGAAATCACGAGAACGGCATGAGCGCACGCGATGCCGCAATACAAGGCACTTCGCAGGTGGGGGGGGCAATCACTGCATCTACCCTCACTACAATTGTTGTGTTCTTGCCAATTGTATATATGCATGGCGCATCGGGCGAGTTGTTCAAAGATCAGGCGTGGACGGTTGCTTTCTCTTTGATTTCTTCTCTTTTTGTCGCCATATTTTTGATCCCTATGATGTACCACCGTTTTTACAGGAAAAAATCAATACCCACAAAACAGAGGTCGGTAAAAGTAGGCGGTTATGGGCGTTTCCTTGAAAAAACATTGAAAGTAAAATGGTTGGTAATTGTTTTGGCGATGGCTTTGGTCGCAGGGACGGCATTCCTTGTGCCATTTATCGGCACCGAGTTTATGCCGAAAACAGAAACCAAAGAATTTTCAATCGAGCTGAGGTTGCAGGAAGGGACCGAGCTGGCAAGGACAGAGTCAACAGTGAAAAACATAGAAAAAATATTGACTGAATATTTAGGCGACAACCTCGACAAAATATATTCTCAAGCAGGTCCATCGACCAGTTCCGACGACGATGAGGCTTCGGTATTTGAAGGTGAGAACACCGGAGAGATACAGATAATATTAAAAGAAGGATCGGCAGTCGGGTCGGAAGAAGTGATCGAGACGCTCGACAAGCTGCTATCGAATGTAGATGGGCTGGAAGTTACTTTCACGCAAGACGAAAGTGCGCTGCAATCGATTTTAGGCACAGACGAAGCACCGGTTGTTGTAGAGGTGAGCGGTGAAGAAATGGAAGAAATCGAAACCATTGCGAGCCAGGTAAAAGAAAAGATGGTGGGCATGGAAGGGCTTTTCAATGTGCAGTCGTCGATAGAAAACGGTGCGCCGGAGGTGGAAATAAAAATTGACCGTATCCGTGCGGGCATGTACGACATAGACATAAGTTCGGTTATTTCACAGCTCGAAGAACAGCTCGAAGGGAAAGATGCCGGGGAGCTTGAAAAAGACGGAGAGATGCAAGACATCTCCATAAAAGTGCCGGAGAAGGGGCTGAACGAGCTTGACAACATTACGATCACTTCTGGCTCAGAAGTGTATAGGTTGAGCGAAATAGCAGATGTTTCATACGGGGTTTCGCCAAAAGAAATTTACCGCAGGAACCAAAACCGGATTGGGAAGGTAACCGCACAACTTGAAAAGGGCGTGGCTCTCGACCATGTCGCAAAAGAAATCCGCGAGGCAACGGCATCCATACAGTTGCCGCACAACTACCGGATAAAAGTGACCGGCGAGGAAGAAAAAAGGCAGGAATCGATGGCTAACCTTGGCTTTGCCCTTTTGTTGTCTATTGTGTTGGTTTATATGGTAATGGCATCGCAGTTTGAGTCGCTTATCCATCCGTTCACAATTTTGTTGACCATCCCGCTGGCGGTGGTCGGCAGCATTATTACATTTTTTGCCTTTGGTAAAACCATCAACATAATGGCAATAATCGGGGTGATAATGCTGGCTGGTATTGCCGTTAACGACTCAATCATCTTGGTTGACCGTATCAACCAGCTCATCCGCGAAGGGTTAAGCCGCAGCGAAGCCATAGTCATGGCAGGGCAACAGCGTATCCGCCCTATAATAATGACCAGTTTGACGACCATATTGGCTTTGGTGCCGCTAACAATAGGCTTTGGCGAAAGTGCTTCGTTGCGCTCGCCAATGGCAATGGCAGTTATTGGCGGGTTGGTAACCTCAACTCTTCTTACATTGGTTGTCATTCCTTGTGTTTACGACATCTTGGATCGTTTTAAAGGCATGTTTATAAAGAACTCCGGATCTGCGGGACAAGAATAATTTTAGAATTATTATGATGGAACCGGCCGGGATTAAATATTGCAAAAACTAAATTATGGAGGAGATCGGTTTGTTTCACAACAATAATAAAAAAGACTAAGGCGCATGAAATTCATCATAAATAGAAAAATACTCATTTCCATGTTGTTTACGGGGCTTACCCTGCTGGGCTATGTTTCTTACCAGCGGCTGGAGGTTGAGTTGATGCCAAATGCCGAGCTCCCGATGCTTTACGTTTCCATAAGTTCGCGTGTTGAGGTCGATCCTAATTACATGGAGAACCAAGCCGTAATCCCTATAGAAGGCGCACTGGGGACAATGGAAGGTATAGAAAGCATGGAATCTTCGCTCAACAACCGTTCGGCAACAATACAGGTAGAGTTCAAACAAAATGTAAATTTTAAATATACTTTCCTTAAACTTCAACAGAAAATAGATCAGGTAGCCGACAACCTTGACGAAAACTTTACGGTAAACGTTAACCGCGTAAACACCGAATCGCTTACCAACCAGTTTATGCAATTGCAAATAAGGGGCAGCGGCGGCACCGACAGGATTCGCAACATTGTGGACGAGGAAATTACCGAAGAATTGGAAAACATTGACGGGGTTGCTTCTTCCACGGTTTACGGAGGTAAAGAAAAATCTATAGAAGTTACTTACGATGCCGAAGCCTGCGATGCTTACGACATAACGCCCTACCAAATACAAAGGGCAATAACAAACGGGGCTACAGACAGGACTTTTACGGGCTACCTCCACGATTCGCAAAAGAAACATTTTGTGCACGTAACTGCCGAATATGAAAATGTTTCCGACATAGAAAACATAGTGGTCGCAGATGGCCCGATTTTCTTGAAAGACGTTGCAGATGTTTATTTTGGCGTGAAAGAGGAAGAAACAATTAGCCGCGTCAACGGGAAAGATGCCGTCTCTATGATATTGGTCAGCGACTCGCAGGCAAACCTAATTGATTTGTCACATGCGGTATTGAAAGAAATACAACGCCTGAACGAGGAGTTGGCCGTCAAAGACGTGCAAATAGTCGTGCAATCGAACACCGCCGAAACAATGGAAGACAACATCGACCAGATCATGAACCTTGCTTTGGTAGGGGGGCTTCTGGCTATCTTTGTTTTGTGGATGTTCCTGAAAAACCTAAAAATCGTATCGTTTATCGCTTTGGCGATACCTATTTCTGTTTTTACCGCATTCAACCTGTTCTACGCTTTCAATATTTCAATAAACAGTTTGACCTTGGTCGGGCTTGTGCTTGCAATAGGCATGTTGCTCGACAACAGCGTTGTGGTGCTTGAAAATATTTATCGGCTTTCGGGCAAGAGGTATGATGCCGACACGGCGGTAATACAAGGTACACAAGAGGTTTGGAGGTCGATTGTTGCAGCTACCCTCACCACCGTGACCGTGTTCCTGCCATTTGTGTTTTCAACAGAATATATGATAAAGCTGCTTGGCAACCATGTAGGCGTTTCTATTATTTCAACGCTCATGGTTTCGCTTTTTGTGGCCTTGCTGCTGATTCCAATGGCAGCGCATGTCCTTTTGAGGGGCAAGTCGTCTAACAATATCTTTTACGAAAAAGTAACCACCAACAACCGCATTATCCAAATATATATATTGTTGCTCAAGTCGGCAATGAGGAAACCTGCCGCTACCATAATAGGTGCGCTTGTAGTTTTCTTTGTAGCGGTGTTTACAGTTTTGGCGGTAAGCGTAAACAGCCTCGAAGAAGTGGAAGAAAACGAATTTTCTATTTATGTTACAATGCCCACCGGCTCTACGCTTGAAAAAACCGATTTGGTAGTGCAGGAAATAGAAAGCCGTTTGGAAGACTTGGAAGAAAAACAAGATGTTAGTTGTAGGATTGAAGAAGACGAAGCTGTTGTTACCGTAGTACTTAAAGAAGATTACGAAGACACGTCCGACCGTACTTTTGCAGAGATAAAATCGGACGTGGAAAGCCGTGTAAATAACATTTCACAGGCAGAAATAAGCCTTACCGCATCATCTTCAAGTTCCAGTTATGGAGGAATGGGAGGAGGAAGCAGGGGCGGCACCGAAAACTTCAGCCGCTTTTTGGGCATCGGTACAAACCAAGAACAAATAATTATTAAAGGCGAAGACTTTGAAGTAATGAAGGGGGTTGCGGAAGACCTAGAATATTACATCGAAGATTTGGAGTCGATAAACAATGTCAGGCTTAGTGTGTCGAGCAGCCAGCCCGAAGTGCATTTGCATTTTAACCAGTTGTTGCTGACAGATTATAATATTGCACTTAGCGACATTACCTCTGAACTTTCAACTTTTTCAAGGGAATTTAATTCTAATGCCACTTTTAAACAAGGTACGGAAGAGTATGAAATCGTCATAAAGGAAAAAACTTATGGCGAAGATGACGAAGATGACGAAGAAAAAGGCATGGACGATTTAAGGAGGCTGCAAATAAGCAGTTCCGACAGTGCAACCTACGACCTGCAAGACATTGCCGACTTGGTTTACGATGAGGGCATGTCGCGCATAACACGTGTAAACCAAGAGAAACAGATAGAACTTACTTACCGTTTTGTTGACGAAGCGGAAGAATCTAAAGACTTGCTGGAAGCGTACCGCCTTGAAATTGACCAAATTGTGGAGGCTTACAAACTTCCGTCGGGGGTTGCAATTGAGGTAGTGCACGAAGAAGACCAGTATTCGGAATTTTATTTTTTGATTGCCGCTGCGTTTATACTCATACTTATGATTTTGGCATCGGTTTTCGAATCGCTTTCAACTCCTTTTGTGCTTATGTTCTCTGTGCCTTTGGCGGCAGTAGGCTCGTTCCTTGCGTTGATTTTTACGGGCAACAGTCTATTTAATGCCAATACATTGATGGGCTTCCTTATCTTGCTCGGCGTGGTGGTAAACAACGGGATTATTTTGATTGATTATACCAATATCCTGCGCAAAAGGGGTTTCCGCAAATCGAGGGCATTGATGACGGCAGGACTTTCTCGCGTGCGCCCTATCTTAATTACGGCCATCACAACTATTGTTGCCATGTTCCCTTTGGCAATGGGGCAGTCGGAATACGTTGGCGCAATTGGCGCACCCTTCGCAATTACCGTAATTGGCGGGCTGGCATTCAGCACAGTGCTTACGCTTATTTTTATCCCGACCCTTTATGCCGGGCTCGAAAATGCAATCGACTGGATAAACTCTTTAAGTTGGCCTATTAAGATTGGGCAGTTGGTCGTGTTTATCGCAGGTGCTGTTTTTATCTATTTCGAAGTAGATACGTTTATGTGGAAATTGCTCGATTTTATCTTGCTGATAATTTTGGTCCCGGGCATTACCGCATTTGTAATGACCAGTTTGCGTCAGGCGAGTTCAAAAGTAATAGACGAAAAAGAAGCGATCACCATAAAAATCAGGAGGCTTGTTAAAATATACGACCGCGACAGCAGGTTTGTGCGCGAATGGAAATCAGGGATCAAAATCCGTGAACGTGCCGGGCTTACCAAAGAATACAGGCATATCCGCGATTTTTACGACTTGGTGTGGCAATTCCCGTTGTTTGTGTTCCTTGTTTATTTCACGTTCGTTTATCAGCAAAGCAATTTGTGGATGTGGATAATGTCGCATTTTGTTTATTTCTTCTCGTTTGCATTGTTTGCCCCGTTTAAGCAAGTTTTGCTCAACAAGCACAGGGCAACGTCAAAACCGGTTTACCTAAAAATAAGCAAAATCGCTTATAACCTGATATACTGGGGCGCGCCACTATTGTTCCTGTTTATTTTCTTTATGGGTTGGGACAACATAGGCATGGTGATTTTTGTGGGTATCGTATGGCTGTTGTTGTTGGTTATATACACATCGGGCGAATACATACAAAATAAAAAGCTGAATATTGCCCGTATCGAAGGGCGGCTTTCGGGCTTGCGCAGGGGCTACTTTACCTTGGTCCGCCAGATACCGATAATAGGGAAGCGCAAAAAACCGTTCAGGGCATTGAACGGGGTTTCTCTCGAAATAAAAACTGGTATGTTTGGGCTGCTTGGTCCCAACGGTGCCGGCAAATCTACCATGATGAGGACCGTTTGCGGGATACTTGAACAAAGTTACGGCAAAATTTGGATCAACGGGATGGACACACAAAAGTACAGGGAGGAACTACAGGGCTTAATAGGTTACCTGCCCCAGGCTTTCGGGACTTACGAAAACATGTCGGCATGGGATTTCCTCGATTATCAGGCGATACTGAAAGGGATAAAAGACACCAAAACAAGGGAAGAAAGGCTGGGATATGTGCTGAAAAGTGTCCACATGTTCGATCGCAAAGACCACAAAATCGGGTCTTTCTCAGGAGGGATGAAACAGCGTATAGGTATTGCACAGATACTCCTTAACCTGCCGCGCATACTCGTGGTTGACGAACCAACGGCAGGTCTAGACCCAAGGGAAAGGATACGTTTCCGCAACCTGCTCGTTGAACTGAGCCGCGAACGGATAGTTATTTTCTCTACGCACATTATTGAAGACATTTCAAGCTCTTGCAACCAGGTGGCCGTAATAAACAGGGGCAACCTCAAGTATTTCGGCACTCCAAACGATATGGTTAAGATGGGGGATAACTTCGTATGGCAATTCTTTGTACGGGCAAGTGAGTTCGACAATTTTGCCAACAAGCAAATGATAGTGCACCACATGCGCGACGGCGAAAACATAAAAATCCGTTGCCTCGCCAAAGAAAAACCAACGGAGAATGCCATAAACGTGCCGCCGCACCTTGAAGATGCTTATTTGTGTTTGCTTAAAGATTTCGTTTAAAAACGGTAGTATATGAAAAGTATTGACATAAAAAACCGAATGATCATTTTCATGAAAATGATCAAATACAACTTGAGGATAATTTTTGCCAATAAATTTATTTGGTTTTTAATAGCCGCACTGGCGGTATTCCTGTTTTTTGCTATACAAACGGTCTTGAACAGGGCTAGCATAGGGGAAAACACTATTTATAACCTCTTGATTTTTCCGGGCATATTGCTTATTTTCTACCCTACAGTTTTTGGCATCCAAAACGATGATGACTCGCGGATGCTTGAAATCCTTTTTGGCATACCCAATTATAGGTATAAAGTCTGGCTCGTTCGGCTGCTTATGATTTTTTGCCTAATATTTATTATCATTTACATTTTTGCTGCAATTGCCTCGGTATTGTTGTACGAAATCAACATATTTGAAATGGCATACCAACTAATGTTCCCGATTATTTTTATGGGGGCGTTGGCTTTTATGTTTTCGACATTGATCAAAAACGGCAACGGCACAGCTGTGGTTATGGTAATAATCGGAGTGGCATTGCTGATACTGCAGGATTCCATGGCAAGGACACAGTGGAACGTATTCCTGAACCCTTTCAAAATACCCGACAACCTTAACGAAGTAATTTGGCAAGGACTGATTTCAAAAAACAGGATTTTCCTTGGCATCGGAGTAGTGGTATTTGTACTGTACGGGCTGTTTAATTTGCAAAAAAGGGAGAAGTTCGTATAAGGGCAAGGTTTGTGCGATATTTTGCAGGAATAAATATAATCCCAGAAATAATAGCACCGGGATTTATTCCGGGTGGTGAATGTGGTCGGAAAAATGCCATAGGCGGCCCTTTTCCCTTTATAACAAAGTCATTCGATGGCTATAAGAACTATCAAGAAGCTATTGGGTGACTGAAAGAAAAAGAATTTTGACTTTTCATCCCTGACTCGACTCCCACAAGTTTTTGTGCATAATTATTTTTTTATGTTTGTGTTAAAATGATTTTTTGATTGACTACTATTGTTTCCAACAAGACGGGGATAAGGTAAGGCAGTCTTTCGAAAATTACGTTGACAGCCCTTTGCAAGATTTTGACAACTATTTGTTGGTATTCAAAAAATTACTGTTTTCACAGTATTCAGAGTTGCTTTAAAATGCGATTGCCGAGAATTTTGAAGTGATTTCAGAGGCAGATAACTTGATTGGCGGGGCAGAATACGATCTGGCTATATGTAAGGTATATCTGATATTACAGCGTGTTTTTAACGAGCAAGCAGAAAGTCTTGACAAAAAAGCCCTTTCTGCGGAATTTTTCGGGTATAAGTTTAAGTTTGGCGACAATTTGCTTTCTGCAATAGAAACCGGCTTGTTAAAACCAATAGCTGATGCAGGCAACTTGGACGATTTGTTTAAAAAAGACAAGAGAAGTGCTTTGTGGACGCTTCAGTGCAATTTCTTTTTCCGGATGTATGAGAAAGGTTTTGAGTTTTATCTGAGCGGGAGGCTATGGGACAAAATGTTGGAATATTGTAATGAGAATAACAAATCCGCAAAAACATTAGGCGCTTATTTCAATATCAAACCATCTTCTTTTGAGAAGTTAATTGCCGATTTTTCAGCATATATGTTCCTTGACAACAGATCTGAAATGGTTGCCGTACTGTGGGGCAGTGTTTACATATACGGGTTTTTGCACGAACGGGGAATTGTTTCAAAAGAAAAATTTGATGGTTTTGTTGAAATGACGAGAAAGTTGAAGGGGAAGGTAATAGGGGGCAATCTCCCAGAACTGTGGAATTTTAATTTTGTGCATGTTTGGCATAAACCGGATTGTATTTTGGAAACAGAGTTTGAGGCAGAAAACAAGATTTTTACAAAGAGCCTGACGCTTAAAAATAAAAAATTCAACGAGTTACGGGGCGAAATTGCAGAAGAGTTGTCGGAAATAGGAGAGATGTCCAGCTCTATTATTGAGGCAGGAGGGAAAGAAATTGAGTACGATACCAGCCTGTTGGACAAATTGTTTGCGCCACAGCTCGATGGTCCTGACAATTACGATGACGGATCTGTTTCAAGGGAAGATCCAGAAACGCCTCCCGTCCGCAATTTCACAACAGGGACAGTCGTCAACGAGAAAAAACCCGGGAGAAACGAACCATGCCCGTGCGGTAGCGGCAAAAAATATAAACAATGCTGCATGAGGAAATAGTTTTTTTCGCAGTGTTGCCTGTTGGGAGTGAAGCCTGATTGCCAGAAATGATGGCATAGTTTTTAAGGATCCTTATCCCTTTGTAGTTTTACATATATTTTTTACCCTAGCTTAGGTTATTAGCTAATGGGCAGGTATATGGGTAAGCTGTATGGCGGTGCAGTTATGGCAGTGTGAGATACAGTGCATAATATTTTTACACAAACTGTAAAATATTTTAACAGTGCAGTTAATATAGTAAATCACAAAATGCTGAATATGAACGTGTTGTAAAATGGGCATTAAATTGGTATATTGACATTGAGGGAAGGGCAAGCATGGATTTGGGAAATTTAAAGTCACGATATGGAACGCATTAAAAATTGGTGCTGTGTAGCTTCAATAATTTTTTTGGTAATTTATGAGCGGATGTAAATGAAAAAAGATCGCATATCGCGATATGGCAATCAGTTAAATCAAAAATTAATAAAAATGATACAACTTAAAAAAATCGACAAGTATTACGATGCGAAATTTCAGCGTACTTTTATTTTAAAAGGGGTTGACCTTGACGTAAAACAAGGAGAGTTTGTAACCATAATGGGGCCCAGTGGCGCAGGGAAATCTACACTGCTCAACATTGTCGGCCTGTTGGACGAACCCAGTGCCGGGGAATATTATTTCTGGGATGAGCCCGCACACAAGATTAAAGAAAAGCAGAAGGTACAATACCACCGAAGCCATATCGGGTTTATTTTCCAGGCATTCCATCTTATTGATGAGATGAATGTGTATGAAAATATTGAAACGCCACTGGTTTATCGCGGGGTGAAGGGGAAAGAACGGAAGGGCATGGTTGCCGACCTGCTCGACAGGTTTAATATTGTAGCTAAAAAAGATTTGTTCCCCAACCAGCTTTCAGGCGGGCAGCAACAATTGGTAGCTATTGCACGTGCAATAATTGGCCGCCCTAAATTGTTGCTTGCCGATGAGCCTACAGGCAACCTGCATTCAGAACAGGGAGAGATGATTATGAACCTGTTGAGGAAGTTGAACGAGGAGGGCATGACTATCATCCAGGTGACCCACAACGAAAATTTTGCACAATACGGTACCCGGATTGTAAAATTGATCGATGGGTTGATCCGGGAAGATTACGCAGTGGAGAATAGAAAATGATATAAAAGACTCCCCACGGAAACAACCGTGGGGAGTCTTTTATATGTATTTGTTTTATCAATAAAGCAAGCAGTAACTTACTGTAATCCTTGCCTCAAAATGCGACAAATTAACTTGTTAGCTACTAATTGCTATATCCGTTGTTTTGTGTGACATTTTCGTTATTAACAATTTCATTAGAAGGGATAGGCGCGGTAATGAGATCGTCGCTGCAACTGATTGTTTTATAGTTCAATGTTGAAATATGGCGGCCTCCCGAATGGCTAATTGTCCCGGAAGCACCTCTTGTACGAAGTATGTCATACAAACCGCAGACCCCTTCACCTACCATTTCCCTTCTCCTTTCTTCCAAGATACGGTCAACACTCAAATCGGAATCAGTAAGGTTTTTGTTAGGGTTCGCACGGTTCACAATGGCATTAATGTAAGTCAATGCATTGCCCGATGTCCCATTTTCCCTAAAATCGCACTCGGCAGCTGTAAGGTAAAGCTCTGACAGGCGGAGGACATAAAAATTATTATACTGTACATTGCTGGGAGCGGTTACTGTACCATCGCCTGGGTATTTAGTTAGCCACGCTTCATAATAAGTAGTATCTGTCCCGTCAATTGTGTAAATAGAATTATTCCCATACTGGGTAAAACAGTGGCGTACATCATCAGCATCTTCATCCAATAAAGCCAAATAGTCGTTAGTCAGTACCATCCCGGCATAACCATCCCAATTGTATATTCCTTGGAGACAGTCTGAACCTACATTCTCTGACTTGTCATAATAGATTTCAAAAATAGATTCAGCATGGTAACTAGATCCCCACATAGTTGAATAATTATCATTTGTAACCAATTCATAAGGAGAATTAGTGATAACGTCTTTAGCATAATTTAAAGCATTTGTATAATCTCCCATATACAGATATACCCTTGACAATAAACCTTCTGCCGCCCATTTGTTTATGTAACCATTGGTTTTACTGGTTGAAAGCCCATTTATTGCTTCTTTCAAATCGGATATTACCTGGGCGTAACATTCTGCCACTGTAGATCTGGCTGGTTTGTAGCTAATTTCTTCATCTTCCGAAACAAGGCAAACACCCAAAGCGGAGGAAGAAATATTATAAGCCTGTCCATACATATTTGTCATCTGGAAAATTGCAATAGCACGCAAGGCTAAAGCTTCCGAACGTATTTTGGCTATGTTTGACTCGCTTGTGTCGAATTTTTCATCAATTGCAGAAATAATGTTGTTGACATAATGGATCAACTCATATCCAGAGTCCCATGTTTCTAGTACTTCTTGATCTCCTGAAGTTTGTGTATAGCTATAGAAAGCATAACCGCGTGAGGAAGAAGACACACATTGCATGTCCTCTCCTTTTAGCTCAGGGTACATAACAATGCGATCCCCGTAGAACCAGTGTTCTCCTAATTGTCTGTAAGCTCCGTTTAGTGCTGTTTGCAAACCATCTTCTGTTGACAGTGCTGCATCGGATGAAACGGCATATTCAGGGGTCAGATCCAACCAATCGGTTCCGCAAGAAGACATCCCTGCCATCAGCAGTATTCCTAAAATATAATTTATTATTTTTTTCATTTCAATTAAATTTTTAATGGTTTCTCTTTCTTTAGAAAGTAATATTTGCACCGATTGTAATGTTTTTTGTAACCGGGGCTGAGGCCCATGTGAAGCCACCCATTTCGGTCTCAGGATCGTACTGATCCCATGCCGCGTGGGTAAACAAATTTGAGCCAGACAGATACAAACGTACCTTGCTAATATTAGCTCTCTTCGTTAATTTGTCGGGCAAAGTGTAACCAAAAGAAAGGCTTTTCAAACGGATATAATCGTTGCTGTGCAAATAACGTGTAGTACTGGCAGGTAAATTGCCTGTGTCGTTTGCATATGAAAGACGTGGTACATTTGTTACATCGCCCGCTTTTTGCCAACGGTTCATCGTATATTTCGGGAAGTTACGTTTAGGATTGGTCCCGTCAATAGTGTTATACCTTGACATATAATCGAATGTGTAACCACCCCAGGCACCTGTAAAAGTGAATGCCAAATCAAAATTTTTGTAGTAGAAGTTATTGGTCATATTCGATGTTAAATTGGGCATCGCATGTTTGCCAGTGTCTGTAAGCTGTGCTTTTGTGGCATCATTGGTAGTTGTTGTGTTGTCTATAACATTACCATCTTCATCTGTTGTATTTAAATAATACAAAGCATCGCCGTTGTTCGGGTCGACCCCTGCAAATTCTTTCAGGTAGAATTCATAGAACGGCCCCCCTACCTGACGGATATACAATGTTGTACGGTTTGACGCAGTTGTTTTTGTCACCTCATCATTGATTTTTTTAATCTCGTTTTTATTGTGAGAGAATGACAAGTTAGTTGTCCATGTGAGATTTTTCTTTTGAATATTGGTCGTGTTGAATTCCAACTCAAACCCTTTATTGCTAATATGTCCGATATTGGTTGTTTTGGCAGTAAAACCACTGGTGTGGCTTAATGGCATGCTGTACAACAAGTCTTTTGTTTGGCGGCTGTAATATTCAGCGGTTACCGATATGCGTTCATACACTGTAAAATCCAGGCCAATATTAAGGTTGTAGTTTTTTTCCCATTTCAGGTCGTCATTTTGCAATGAAGACTCATAAGAGCCTGATTCTCCCATGTAAGGCTGGCTGAAACTATATAGGCCCTGAGAAGCATAGTTCCCGTTTGGCTGGTTGCCGTTTACCCCGTAAGAGGCACGTACCTTCAAGTCTGAAAAAGTCCCTTTTATCCCTTTCAAAAATGGCTCTTCAATTAAACGCCACATTCCGGATACAGACCAGAAATTGCCCCAACGTGAATCTGCCGATAACCGCGAAGTCCCGTCTCTACGGAAACTTGCGCCCAGATAATATTTTCCGCTATAGTCGTAGTTTACCCTTGAAACATAAGACACCAAACGGTATTCCTGCAATTGGGACGTAACACCACTGATTGTTGACACAACACCTATGTCGGTCAGTTCTTCTGATGCAATATTATTCCCTTTGGCCAACAAGTAGTCGGTATTAAGATCTTCTACTTCATATGCTACTAAGGCATCAATATTATGGACATCGTTAAATGTTTTAATATAGCTCAAACTTGTTGAAGAAAATATACGGGTATTTTCGGCAAATGATTTCCATGCTTCTGCTGTCCCCATAGAGGCAGACTTTGGCCCTGCACAACTGTTAGGGTAATAATATACTTTGTCTTTCTGTGCTGTGTAATCGTAGTTTAGGCTTTCTTTTAATTTCAGCCCATCAGCTATTTTATAGGACAATGATGCTGTTGTCATCAACCTGTTTATGCGGGCCCGGTTTATATCGGTTTTCAAGGTCTCTAAAATACTATATTTACTTGTTGTAAAAATATGATCGGTAGTATTGTAGGATCCATCCTCATTGTAAGGGTAGTCAGAAGGGGTAATATACCCTGCCATCATAAAGTATGGCCCTGCATACGTGCCTCTTTCTTCGTTCAGGTTTTGTTCTATTTGGGAAAATGTGAATTTACCGGAAAATTCTAATCTGTCACTGATCTGGCGCCCATAGTTTAAATTACCTGAAATCCTTTGGAAATCGGAGTTGATCGCCATACCTTCTGTGCCCATCCATCCTACTGATGCCAAGAATTTACTTTTGTCGTCACCTCCAGAAATAGAGGCCTCATAATTTTGAGAATAAGCATGTTTCCTCAAAAAATAGTCTTCCCAGTTAGTATAACCACTCCAAGGTTTTCTTGCATATGTTTCTATGTTGTCTTTTGCATAAGAGTCAGGGTCTGAAATGCCATTGTCGACAGCCTGGTTGTAAAGGGATTCGTAAACCAATTCCCTACGTTCCTCACCACTGCACATAGGCCGGTTTTCCATTGCCAGGTTGGACATGCCCCCACTGATAGTAAGCTCTACCTTTGTAGCTCCGCTTTTCCCTTTTTTTGTTGTAATTAAAATTACACCGTTAGCAGCACGCGAACCGTACAAAGAAGCTGCTGCAGCATCTTTTATCACGGTAATGTTTTCAATATCATTGGGGTTAATGGTTGACATTACACTAGTTTTCGACTGGGTCATATACCCTGAAGCATTGATCATCGAGCCTGTTGAAACAGGAACCCCGTCAATAATGTACAACGGTTGATTGGTGGCAGAAAAAGAACCCATGCCCCTAATCCTAATCTGGGGGAGGGCTGCTGGCTGTCCTGAGTTAGCAGTAATAAAAACGCCGGCAGTCTGTCCCTGTAACTTTTGTTCTACTGAGACAACAGGGATGTCTTTCATCTTTTCTGCACTTACTGTATTTGCAGATCCTGTAAAAGATGCTTTCTTGAAGTTCCCATAACCAGTTACAACAACTTCGTCCAGTGACTCAATGTCTTCCTGCATTGTTACATTGATCACAGTTTTACCTTCTACTGATATTTCCTGGGGTTTCATCCCTACAAATGAGAAGATCAGGGTTTTGGCATCTGACGGGACGCTGATGGAAAAGTTCCCGTCAATGTCTGAAACAGTCCCCTTGTGTGTCCCTTTCACAATAATTGATACTCCGGGAAGGGGGAGTTTTTTTTCATCGGTAATTTTCCCTGTGATCTGTTTTTGCTGCATTATCCCTGTTTTTATGCCGGACAGCTTCTCCGCAGAAAGGACGATTTGCCGATCTACAATGGTGTACTCTACATTCGTGTCCTTAAAAAGATTGTCTAAAACTTCATCTATCTTTTTATTCCTAAGGTTAATGCTTACCGAACGATCAACCTCAACAATTTTGCTGTTGTAGAGGAAATAAAATTCCGATTGATCTTCAATAGTTGAAAGTACTTCCTTAACAGTTGTATTTTCCATGTTAAGGTTCAGTTTGGTTACTTGGGAATAGCTGTCTATAGCTAATCCCTGTACTGTTGCGAGCAACAGGGCGTAAAAAGTAAGCCTCATACTTCGAAATGTTTTACAGGCCCAAAATTTTCCTACCCCAGGCCAATGGATACCACAATTTTTTTTCATAAATTCACTTCGCTTTATAAATTAATAATTTTAAAAGTTATTTTTCTTTCCTGGCAGAAAGAAAAAATAAAGGACTAAAGGGAGGCAGGCCAATGCTTCCCTTTTTGATTTTTATTTATTTCATTAAATTTTTGTTCATTTTTGTGTTATTGTTATTTCCATTTTACTAAATGTCTCATCTTTTTCGCGTTCCCTTTTTTTAACAGAATAATCTATCGGGGCTGAAATTTTAAGCAAATCCAGGATTTGCATTAACGACTCATCTTCAAATGTTGCCGTATAAACATAGTCTGACAAACCCTCTCCTGTAAGCTTTATATCTACATTAAACCACCGGTTTAAACGCCTTACCACTTCTTCCATAGAGTCATCGCGGAACATCAGTATGCCATCTTTCCATGAGATATATTTGTTTACATTGACTTTGTCGATATGCACCTTTGTCCCCGGCTCTTTAAAACATGCCCTTTCCCCTGGGAGCATGTGGCATATTTTTTTATTGTTCCCCGAATATTCTCCCTGGAACAAATCAATGCCGCCCGAAACCAAAACAATCTCTATTAGCCCTTCTCCGTTGTAATTTGATGCTTTGAACTTAGTCCCGGTGACTTCAATATTAATTTTCCCGGCATTAATTATAAAAGGGTGTTCCGTGTCTTTTGCAACTTCGAAATAAGCTTCTCCGTTTAGTACAATGTCGCGGGTCTTTCCATTAAATGCGACAGGGTAACTCAGGCTTGTTTTTGAGTTCAAATAAACCTTGGTGTTGTCGGGCAGGATAAATTCTGAACGGATTCCTGCCGGTGTTGTAATCGTATTCCATTCAGCTGTTTCGTTGGCAGGCACTAAGGGTGGGTTTCTGCGTACAATGTATAGCGTGGTTATAAATAACGGGAGGATCAGTATGGCCGCAATTTTTTGGAACAGGGGCAGGAAATATTTCTTCCTACTTATTTCCCCGTGCACCTTTTGCAGGGCTTTCCCCGAATCGTACTTTTTCATGGTACGTAAGAAATCGATCCCTTTCCAAGCTTTTTTTGAATCTTCAAATATATCCTTGTTCTCTTCGGAGGATGCCGCCCATTCCATTACCCTTAATCTATCCCCTTCTGATAAATTACCTTCGAAATATAAAGGAAGTAATTCTTCGATTGTAGGTTTATTCATTCAAAATATACTAAATTGATACTTGTTAATACAATTTATATTAAATTGATACTTGTTCCCTTGTTATGGTAGACGATTGGTATATTAAAAACACATATGCTGACAGGCAACTTTTTTTACCGCAGCATGAAATATAGTAAAAAAACAGGCAGGTATGGTTTTAAATTACTGCGCAAACTTTTAAGTGCGTTACTGACCTGTAGCTCAACCGTGCGTTTCGAAATCCCCAGTTTGTCTGCTATTTCCTGGTTTTTTAATCCATCAAAACGGCTCAATATGAAGATCTCTTTGCAGCGCGGAGGGAGCCTGTCAAGGCACTCCTCAACAATATGGGTCAATTCTGACTCTGCAAATAAGAGGTTGGGCATATCGTCAGGGGGAGGGGGGATAGGCATGTCTTTTAATCGTTTGGCCTTTGTTTTTTCATGTTTCAAAAAGTCGAGAGAGCGGTTTTTTACTGAGGTAAATAGGTAGTTTTTTAGTGATGTGGAAATTACTATTTGGTTGTTCTTTACCCAAAGGTTTACAAATAAGTCTTGGACAATATCCTCTGCTGTTTTCCGGTTGCCGGTTATTTTTTCGGCAAAAGCACACAGCCCGCTATAATAGTAGTGAAAAATAAAATCGAACACAATTTTATTCTTGGCCTGTATTCCGTTTATGAGAAAAAGTTCGTCCAAAATAATTTATCTTTAACTCAAAGTTAATTAAATATGAATACAAATTCAGGAACAGTGATTTTTCTCCTCAAAATATAATGTTAAAATTAATTATCACCGTTTATTGGGCGGGGGCATACCACAAAGCCCTTTTTTTGCCCCGGGGGGGTATGTAAATTGGGGCTTGCCAAAGGAATAAAAAAATATTTAAGGCGCAGCCCTAAAGAAGGTTGTTTGGTAATTACCCGAAAATATTTTTGAAAACTTCTTCAACACGGCTTGTTTTTATGATTTCGATATCGAACCGTTTGGCATCGAACCCTTTGTTTAAAGAGGGTGCAATAATTTTTTTGAAGCCGAGCTTGGCTGCTTCGGCAATGCGTTGTTCTATACGGTTTACGGCCCGTATTTCCCCTGTAAGCCCAACTTCTCCGGCAAAGCATGTTTTGTGGTCGATTGGGATGTCGATGTTGGATGACAATATTGAACAAATTACAGCCAGGTCGGAGGCTGGGTCGTTTATTTTCAGCCCCCCGGCAATATTCAGGAAAACATCTTTTTGTATGAGCTTGAACCCTGCGCGTTTTTCGAGTACTGCCAACAGCATGTTAAGCCTCCGCAAATCGAACCCGGTTGAAGAACGTTGTGGGTTGCCGTATGCAGCAGAGCTTACCAGTGCCTGTATTTCTATTAAAATAGGGCGTATGCCTTCAATAGTGGCAGCAATTGCAGTGCCGCTTACATTGTCGCTTACTTTTGAAATCAACTGTTCCGATGGGTTGGTTATTTCTCGCAGACCATTGCTGCGCATCTCAAAAATGCCCAGTTCGTTGGTGGAACCAAAACGGTTTTTGTTTGAACGTAAAATCCTGTACATGTAGTTTGTGTCTCCTTCGAACTGAAGGACGGTGTCTACGATATGCTCCAGGACCTTGGGGCCGGCAATGCTGCCCTCTTTGTTGATGTGCCCGATCAATACGACCGCAACATCGTTGTTCTTGGCAAATTTTAATATAGCAGAAGTACACTCGCGTACCTGCGAAACAGAGCCAGGGGACGATTCAATGTTTTCGGTGGAAATGGTTTGTATAGAGTCTATGACCAAAATATCGGGCTTGGACTGTTCTGAGTGGGCAAGCAGGTTCTCAAGCGAGGTTTCGCTCAAAAACAGGCATTTGTTGTTGCTTATATTCAAGCGTTCGGCGCGAAGTTTTATTTGTTGCAGGCTTTCTTCTCCAGAGGAATATAAAATTTTCATCCCGCTCAATTTCAGTGCGAGTTGCAGTGCCAAGGTCGATTTTCCAATCCCAGGGTCGCCGCCCAACAGGATGAGCGAGCCCGGCACTATGCCACCACCAAGCACACGGTCGAACTCCTCTATCCCGGTTATAATACGTTGTGTCTTTGAAGTTTTTATGTTTTCGAGGGTCAACGGCTGGTTTGCCAAATGCCGGGCTGAAGTTTTGCCTGTGCCGCTTTTTTTGTCGATTACCTCTTCCACAAAGGTGTTCCATTCGCCACAAGAGGTGCATTTGCCCATCCATTTTGGCGACTGGAACCCGCAACCCTGGCAGGTGTATATGGTTTTTGTTGACGGCATTGTTTTGTGTACGTATGAAAATTACCCTGTAAAGTTACGGTTTTATCCGGGTTCTTTCAGGCTTTTTATTTTTTCAATTATGCCGCTTGTCGATACGCCCGGCACCAAATCGAGTGTTATCACTTTGCCCCCGTTGCCCAAAACAGTGTCGTGCCCGGCAATTTCGTGGATTTCGTATTGTTTGCCTTTTACCAGCACATCGGGCACTATTTGGGCAACTAGCCCGGCAGGCGTTTCTTCCGAGAATATAATAACTGCGTCAACAAAGCCAAAAGCCGCCAAAATTATGGCGCGGGCCTGCTCGTCCATTACCGGGCGGTCTGTGCCTTTTAGCATTTTTGCCGACTTGTCGGAATTAAGCCCTACAATAAGCTTGTTGCCAAACTCTGCCGATTTCACCAACGAATCTACATGCCCACAGTGGATTATGTCGAAACAGCCATTGGTAAATACAATTGTTTCGTTGTTCGCTTTCCATGTGTTAAAGAGAGGTTCGAAATCTTGGAAATTGTTAAATATTTTTGCCTGTATATCTGTACTCATCTTAAAAAAGCCCAAAAGTATAAAACTATAACGGAGAACAATGGTTTTTATTGATGAAAGTTTTTTTGTTGTTCGCTTATAAAGGCGAATGATTTTATGTTGCCATGTTGGGCAATCGGAGAATATGGGATCAACTTAAAAAGATTGCTCGTGTTGAATTATGATAACGGATAAAATTGAGCGCGTGTCGGTGTGTTTTTTTGTTGCCTGAGACAATTTCTACACCACCTGGTTGGTTTCCGTGTCTGGGAAAACCAGATATGGCTTAAATGTCTTGGCTTCCTCAAAATCCATTAAAGCATAGGATATTATTATGACGACATCGCCAACGGCAACTTTCCTTGCTGCCGGGCCGTTGAGGCAAATTGTCCCCGAACCGCGTTCTCCTTTTATTATGTATGTTTCCAGCCGTTCTCCATTGTTTATGTTAACCACCTGCACCTTTTCGTTTTCGATGAGGTTGGCGGCATCCATCAAATCTTCGTCAATGGTAATGCTGCCAACATATTGCAGGTTGGCTTCAGTTACCGTTACTTTGTGTATCTTCGATTTACAAACTTCAATTTGCATGACTTTGTTTTTTCAGTTCAAAACAATATTGTCAATTAAGCGGGTTTTTCCGCAAAAAACTGCAATACAGCCCACTTTTGTGCTTAGTTCGTCCCAGCATTTGACGGGCTGAAGCTTTATTTCGTCAACTATCTCAAAATATTCGACATTCAGGTACGGGTTTTTGTTTATGTTTTCAACGACCCATTCCGTTAGTCCTTTTACGGATTTTTGCCCCTGAAGTTTTTTTGCCTCGAACAGTGTTTGTGAAATAAGTGCGGCATTCTCTTTCTCTTCCGGGCTTAGGAGTTTGTTGCGCGAGCTCATTGCCAGTCCGCTTTCTTCTCGTATGATGGGGCAGGCTATTATTTCAACAGACAGTTTCAATTGTGCCACCATGTTTTTGATAATGGCAACTTGCTGGAAGTCTTTCATGCCGAAATAGGCTTTGTCTGGCTTTACCATGGCGAAAAGTTTGCTTACCACCTGTGCGACCCCGTTAAAGTGTCCTGGGCGGTGTTTCCCTTCCATTACTGTTTCCAATGCCCCGAAGTTGAATTTCCGGGTATCGGGCTCAGGGTACATTTCCCCTGCCGAAGGGGCAAAAACCAAAGCTGCCCCTGTTTTTTCGAGCAATTTTATGTCGGCATCCAGGTTGCGCGGGTAATCCTCCAGATCTTTAGGGTCGTTAAACTGGGCAGGGTTGACAAAAATACTTGTAACCACCACCTGGTTTTCCCTCACGGCCTTGTTAACCAACGATATATGCCCACCGTGCAAAGCACCCATGGTAGGGACAAAACCAACAGTCCCGTTATTCCGGTATTGTTGTAGTTTTTCCTGTAATCCTTTCACTGTCTTGACCAGTTCCATACCCAAAAAATTAACTGTGCAAAGTAAATAAAATTAATTCGGAAAATGCCAGAAATTATATTCCCACTATCATACTAATAACATACATAACGGTTTAAATTGAATATTCAGGATATTTTATTAACTTTGCACCCTGTTTTAAATGACGCAACAGGTCAATGGAAAAGAAAAAGATCCTTTATATTTCACAAGAGATTACCCCTTACCTCCCTGAAACCGAAATGTCGGGAATTGCCCGTTACCTTCCACAGGGCGTACAAGAAAGAGGAAGGGAGATTCGGACATTTATGCCACGATATGGCTGTGTAAATGAACGCCGGAACCAATTGCATGAGGTAATACGCCTTTCGGGGATGAATTTGGTTATTAATGATACCGATCACCCGTTGATTATTAAGGTCGCTTCTATACAGGCAGCCCGGATGCAGGTGTATTTTATTGACAATGAGGATTATTTTCAGCGTAAGGCAGTGTTGGGAGATGCTAAGGGTGTTGAATTTGAAGATAACGATGAACGTGCGATATTCTTTGCACGTGGGGTATTGGAAACAGTTATTAAACTGCGTTGGGCCCCGGACATTATCCACTGCCATGGTTGGTTGACTTCGTTGGTGCCGCTCTATATAAAGAAATATTATTATAACGATCCGCTTTTTAAAAAATCAAAAGTGGTGTATTCTGTATATAACGATGATTTTAAGAAACCGTTAAACCCCGGCTTCCACAAAAAAATGTTGGTAGATGAAGTCACCGCCGATGATGTGCAGGCCGTTAAAGAACCTACATTTGAGAATGTATCGAAAATGGCCGTAGGCTATTCTGATGCGGTTATAAAAGGCTCGGAAAATATAAATGCTGAGATCGAAAAATATATTCAATCGTCTAAAAAAATGTTTCTTGATTACCAGACAAAAGAAACATATATTGATGCATATAATGAATTTTATGATAAAGTGTAACAGGCACTTTATCAATTGTAAATTGCATCAGGATAAAATAATATGTATAATTTTTTCAGCAACCCCCAAAACTGTATTTTTGTTGCTTTTATTTTGATATGCACCTAGAACAGCTCGTCACTTTTTTGTTTATAGGCATCGGGTTAAGTTTTGATTCGTTTGCCGTTTCTGTGTCATGCGGTTTGCTAAAGAAGGAAATAATGTTCCGGCAGGCCTGTATCGTGGCGTTGTTTTTCGCTTTTTTCCAAGGAGCTTTCCCCGTAATAGGTTGGTTGATAGGTACAAGTGTCAAAGGTCTTATCGCTGCATTCGACCACTGGATTGCCTTCGGGCTATTGTTTTTTTTAGGCATTAAAATGATTGTTGAAGGGCTAAAGCCGGAAAGCAAACTTAACAATTTCGATCCTTTCAGGAAAAGGGTGCTTATCGGGCTTTCCATTGCCACCAGCATAGATGCCCTGGTTGTTGGGCTGAGTTTTGGTTTTTTGGACATCCCCATCCTTTTGCCTGTTGCAATAATCGGCGGTGTGACTTTTATCGCATCTATGCTGGGCATGTTTTTTGGAAAGAACGTCCCTGCCAAGCGCAGCCACCAGTCAATTATTTTGGGCGGCATAATTTTGGTGCTTATCGGCGCAAAAATACTTATCGGGCATTTATGGCTTTAATCTGTTAACTTTGTTGCTAATTATGGCAAAAGGCATAAAAATAGGAAATCTTGAAATACCCGGCACGCCTCTTTTTTTGGCTCCAATGGAAGACGTGACCTACAAATCTTTCAGGTGGATGTGCAAAAAATATGGCGCAGACGTAATGTACACAGAATTTGTTTCATCGGAAGCTTTGGTGAGGGACGTGGAAAAAACAAAACAGAAAATGATCCTGTTTGATTTCGACCGCCCTGTCGCAATACAGATATATGGGCACAATGTCGATTCTATGGCACGTGCCGCACAGGTTGCCGAAGAACTTGCCCCCGACTTTATAGACATAAACTTTGGCTGCCCCATGAAAAAAATAATCAAGCACGGGGCAGGGGCGGCAATGTTAAAAGACTTGCCCAAAATGCAAGAAATAGCAGCAGAAGTAGTGAAATCAGTAAAAACGCCCGTAACCGCAAAAACAAGGCTCGGCTGGAACGAAGACGACAAACCTATACTCGAAGCTGCGTTCAGGCTGCAAGATGCCGGGATAAAAGCACTGGCAATACATGGGCGCACAAGGCAACAGCTATACACCGGAACTGCCGATTGGACATTGATCGGCGAAGTGAAGAACAATCCTAAAATACAAATCCCGATTATTGGCAACGGCGACATAAACAGCGGCGAGAAAGCACAGAAATTATTAGAAGAAACAGGGGTTGACGCTTTGATGATAGGCCGCGGGGCCATTGGAAGGCCATGGTTGTTCAAAGAAATAAAGCATTACTTAAAAACAGGCGAAAACCTGCCTTTCCCAACTGTAAAAGAAATTGTGGGAGTTTTGTCGGAACAGCTTAAAATGAACCTCGAATGGAGGGACAACGAACGTTCCGGCATTTTGATGATGCGCCGCCATTTTGCAAAATATTTCCCCGGACTGCCAAATTTCAGGGAACTGAAAATACAACTTCTAAAGGCAGAAACTAACGATGAAATAAACCAAATCCTAAAAAAGATCGTTGAACAATACGGAGATTACCAACCCGATTTTACAAATGCAAGCTTGAGGTAATGGAAAATGAATATTCAAAATATTATTCTGAGAAATCGCTTTGGGAAAAAATAAAAAAGTTCTCGAAAACAGCCGGGTCAAAAGTGGTTTATGGGGTCTTGTTGCTATTTTATGCCATGAAAGACAAAAGCGTCGGGGTTAAAACAAAACTCTCAATAGCAGCTGCATTGGGCTATTTTATATTGCCGACCGATGCAATTTTCGACTTGACCCCAATAATTGGCTATTCCGATGATTTGGGCGTTCTTATTTTTGCCCTTTCGCAAATTTCATCGAGCATAACGCCGGAGGTAAAAGACAAAGCCCGCCAAAAACTTAACGACTGGTTTGGCGAGCTTGACGAAAACGAACTACGGGAGCTGGAAGACAAAATCTTTGCCAACCGTTGAATTTGTATAATGCCGGGCTCAGATTTTCCAATTCCTGATCCTGTTGCGAAAAGCATCAACATGCGTTCAGCCCATCCCTTCACGGAAAGCCAAACAGCCTTGGGTATGCTTGGGCAACAGGCATCCCTACTGTTAATACAGGGGCGGTGCTATGATTCTTCGTCCATAATCTCAGTCTGCATCCTCACCGAATCTTCATGGATGAGTTGGAAAAGTATTTTTACAAATGTTTCGTTAATGTCTAATTTTACCCCCAGGGCCACACGGTTGTTCATTAATTGTGTCCACCGGTTCATCTGTAGGGCGGTAACATTGTTTTCTTTTTTGTAATTGCCTATTTGTTTTACAATGGCCACCCTTGATGCAAGTATTTCCAGCAACTCTGAATCAAGTGCGTCAATACGGTTGCGCAGTACGTCTAATTGGTTTTCAAAATCGGGGTTGTTTGTGTTTTCGTAACGTATTACCAGTTTGTCTAAAAGCTTGCCCAAATCGGCAGGAGTGAGCTGCTGTGCAGCATCGCTTAAAGCACATGACGGGTCGTGGTGGGATTCTAGCATCAAGCCGTCCATTCCCATGTCGAATGCTTTTTGTGAGATTTCATGCAGATATTCCCGTTTCCCTGCAATATGGCTTGGGTCGCATATTATAGGGAGGTTGGGAAGGAGCCTCCTTATTTCGATAACGGTTTTCCAGTTGGGGTAGTTGCGGTATTTAGTTTCCCTGAAGGGTGTAAACCCGCGATGGATAGCCACTATGTTTTTAATCCCGGCCTGGCTGATCCTTTCAATCGCGCCCATCCAAAGCTGTACATCCGGGTTTACCGGGTTTTTAATCATTACAATAGAATCGGAGCCTTTAAGGACATCTGCTATTTCCTGTACCACAAAAGGGCTTGCAGTTGAGCGCGCGCCGATCCACAAAACGTCTATCCCTGCATTTAGGGCTTCCTCTGTGTGTTGGGCGTTTGCTACTTCTGTCCCTACCGGGAGGCCAGTTTCTTTTTTAACGGTTTGCAACCATTTTAGGCCTATGGATCCTACCCCTTCAAAGGAGCCGGGCCTTGTCCTGGGCTTCCAAACGCCGCCCCTGAACACGAACACACGCTTGTCTTTTGCAAGCAGTTTTGCTGTTTCAAGCACCTGTTTTTCGCTTTCCAGGCTGCATGGCCCGGAAATCAAAAGAGGGTTGTCTATATGTGGCAGCCACTCTTTTATCGGATTGATTTCAATCTGTAATGTCATTTTTATTTTGTATAAAGTTTTGTGAATTTCTCTTCGTTTTTGACTAGGTGCGGGTTTTCCCCGTCAAGTATGCCCCTTATTTTATTTGCGTTGATTATCAACTCCTTCAATTTGTCAAAATCATTGTCTTTCATGCTGTCGCGGAATTCCTGTAAATGTTTTATATAAACATCGAGCGACTCAACAATGTATTTGCTGTTTTGCTGGAATATAGGGTTCCACATGGTATATGAACTCTTTGCAAGCCTTACTGTTGAACGGAACCCCCCGCTTGCCAAGTCGAAAATTATATTCCTGTCTTCTTTTGCCTGCACTGCATTTGCCAGCGCATAAGCTGCGGCGTGCGGGAGGTGCGACACAAATGCGGTGCTGTGGTCTTGCTCGTCGGACGACATGTAGGCAACGTCCATGCCAAGTGCCTGGAACATTTTTTCTGCCATGGCGACATGCTGCGGCCCTGAATCCTCCTGATCGCAAAGTATAGTAATTTTACCATTGAAAAGATTCTCTATGGCGGCACTTGGCCCTGAGTTTTCTGTGCCAGACATGGGGTGCGCAGCAACAAAATTTTTCCTCATTGGGTGGTCCTTAACCTTGTCGGCAATCATTTTTTTTGCCGATCCCATGTCTATTACCGTTGTGTTTGCCGAGATCCTGTCCAATATCCGGGGCAAAAGTTCGAGTTCCTTGTCAACAGGTATTGCAATAATTACGAGGTCTGCACCCATAATCCCTTTTTCAAGTGTTTCGGTTTTGTCAACAAGCCCAATTTTAACAGCCTCGGTTGCGCTGTCTGCATTGGCCTCAATTCCTACAAACTCACTTGCAAATTTTTTCTTGCGCAGATCTTTTGCCAATGAACCTCCAATTAGTCCAAGCCCTATGAATGTGATTTTCATATTTATCTGTATTAAATGAAAAAAGGCCTCGAATTTTTCGAGACCTTTCTGTAACATATCTTTTATTTTAACAATACCTTACTTCCTGATCCCGTTGGCAGAACCAAAATAAAAATAAAAGTAAAAGTAAGTATTGCTAATTATCGTATTCATTTTTCTTCTTTATGTATGGGCAAATATAGGGATATAATTTAAAGATGGAACAAAATTTTTATCACCGGGACAATTTTTATCCCAATTGTACAAGAATCTTAACAAAGGACGCACCCTGGGAAGTAAAAAAAACAAAAAGTCCCCCATCGTATTAGCATTATTTATTTCCTCCTATATGTTAAACTTATATTCCTTTCCAGGCTCAGCTTTGACAGGCAAAAACAGGAAAATGATGGAGCTTCAAAATCGTCCCTGTTTCCTTGGCTTGTCCATGTCAGGTTGGGGATATTTTGTCTTATTCATAGCGCAGCGCTTCAACCGGGTTTCTTGTTGCTGCACGGAATGACTGCCAAGAAACAGTAAGCAATGCGATAATCAAAGCCAGGCTGCCTGCCAGAATAAAAATCCACCAGTCAAGAGTGGCCTTAAAGGCAAAATTTTCGAGCCACTTATCCATTGCCAGCCATGCAATAGGGCAGGCTACTATAAAAGCAACAACTACCCAGCGGATAATGTCCCTGTTAAGCAAAAACATAACTTCCCCTACTCTTGCCCCATTGACCTTCCTTACCCCGATTTCTTTTTTACGCCGTTCGATTATAAACAGAGATAACCCGAACAGCCCGATACATGAAATGAAAATGGCGATGAACGAAAAGTACCGGAATAAACCCGAAATACGGCTCTCCGATTTGTATAGGTCTTCAATCCCGTCGTCGAAAAATTTAACATCGTAAACCGATTGGGGCAGTATCCTTTCCCATGTTTTTTTGACATCGGCAATTGTTTGTGTAAAATTAACAGGATCGATACGGGCAATAATGTAACCTGGGTTCTCAAAAAGCGGCATTATGACCATTGGCTCAATACCTGAGTGTAACGATTGGAAATGAAAATCCTCAACAACCCCGGCAATGGAACCTTTTTCTTCATCTTTTGACCTCCTAAAATATTTGCCCACAGGGTTTTTTATTTGCATCCTACGTATGGCTTCTTGGTTTAGGATAATCTGCGGTGCTTTTATTTCGTTGGGGTCAAGTACATTTTCATATCTTCCGGGGAAGTTGCTGCCTTCTGCAATTTTAATACCCAGCGTTTCGAAATAATCCCGGTCGGCCTGCATATTACATATCAGTACCTTGTTCCCAGGGTCTTTCCCTTCCCAGTCGAAGCCCCAGGATGAACTCCCCCCATAAAACGGCAACCTGTTAGAACGGGTTAATTTAACCACCCCCGAAATCCCGGCCAGTTCTTTTTTCAAAACCTCATGTTTGCTTTTTGCTTCACCATTCAGCGAAAGGTAGATTAAATTGGCATGGTCGTAGCCAAGATCGTAGTTATTGATAAATTGCATTTGTCGCGAAACTGCCAGGGTGCTTATTATTAGGACCACTGACAAAATAAACTGTACCACCACTAGCAGGTTTTTTATCCCAATACGCCCTTTCCGTTTCCTTTGCCCTTTTTTGACAGCTTGTGCCGGGTTGAACGATGAAATATAAAGTGCCGGGTAAACTACCGACAGGATCATTACCGTAACCATTGCCCCTAATAATAGGATCAGCATATTTTTGTTTAGAAGAAGGTTTATGGTCACTGTTTTGCCGGAAACAGACCTAAAGGCAGGGATAAAAAGTAACACGAGGATTGTGCTTAGCAACAAGCTCATTGCAATCATAATCCCCTTTTCCTGTAAAAATTGCCTAAGGATAGAAATTTTGTTTGCACCAAGGACTTTCCGTATCCCTACCTCCGGACGGCGTTGCTCGGCTTTGGCAGTCGATAAATTAATAAAATTGATCGATGCAATCAGCATAATAATAAATGCAATCCCCAAGAATTGGTAGATGTACTGTATGCGGTTGTTTTTTCCGGAATAGGAATAAAGCCGCTCCTTTTCAAAAGGGAACAGGTACAGTGTAGTATTCTCCTGCCCCCTCTCTTTCAGGAAATTGGTGATCTTCGGCCCCAAAGCTCCTATATCGGCATTTTCGGCAAGGACAAGGCTTGTTCGCGGCCAGTTGTTCCCCCATTGTGAGAGGTTGACCCCGAATGCCTTTTCGAGGAACTGCATAGGTAGCAATATATTAAAGTTGAGGGATGAATTCCTACCTGTTTTTTTTATTACAGCCCCTACAGACAGTGACTGCTCCCCGTTAATCGTTATAATCTTGCCCACAGCCGGTACGGCGCCAAAGAGGTTTGCTGCCACTTCTTCGTCAATTATTGCTTTGCCGGGAGAAGATAGGGCTTCCCTTTCCCCTTCGATTATATCGAACGAGAAAACGTTCAAAAATTCACTGTCGGCGCATAAAACCGGGCCTTCTTTTATTTCCTTGTCTCCAAAGCGCACCAGTTGATTGCCAATGTATGCAAAAGTTGTGGCGTTTTCTACTTCGCCAAACCGATCCATAAGTTCCTTCCCCAGAGGGAATGGCGTGCAGGGGGTAAACAGCTCCTGCCCTTCTGAATATTGTTGGTGTTCATAAACCGTGCAAATACGTTCGATATTTTTGTGGAATTTATCGTAATTTAATTCATCGACCACCCAAAAAAGGATAAGCGTTACCACGGCAATGCCAAGAGAAAGCCCGGCTATGTTGATCACGGAAAATATCCCGTTTTTTTTGATATTCCGCCATCCAATCAGCAAATTTCCGAAAGCCATAACTGAAAAATTAAAATTTATAACCTGTGTTTTATATTGATATTAATAAGACTATGGAATTTTAATTTAGTTACAGTTGTTTTATAGAGAGTTTAACAAAACAATATTCCATTCTATTTTTAGAGATTCCCATTTATTATCTCAGTTTATTTTTATAGTTTAGTTGCTCTTATAAAAAGGACATTTAAAAAACAGGACAATTTCAATGAAATATTATTTATCAGTAGTTGCAGCCGGAGTTTTGGCACTTATTATACTTACCTCATCAAAACCCCGAAAAGATTTTTATTATTCAGAGTTGTACAGGCCACAGTTTCATTTTACGCCCGAGAAAAATTGGCATAACGATCCTAATGGGTTGGTATATTACGAAGGGGAATACCATATGTTTTACCAGTATAACCCATATGGCAACGAATGGGGTTTTATGCATTGGGGGCATGCAGTAAGCACCGACCTTTTGCACTGGGAGCACCTCCCGGTTGCGATTTATCCCGATGAAGGTTCGAAAGATACTGTTTATTGTACCGCGTTTTCGGGTTCGGCCATTGTCGATAAAAACAATTTGCTGGGGAAACAGCAGGGCGAAGAGAAAACATTGGTGGCATTTTATACCAGCCAGTTTTGCGGGCAACGTATTGCCTACAGTACCGATAAAGGGCGTACGTGGGAAAAATATGAGGGCAACCCGGTTATCCCTTTTGATGAGAAGGACGATGCCCGCGATCCCAAAGTATTTTGGCATGAGCCCTCGCAAAAATGGGTAATGGTTTTATACCGTAAGATCGGGGAAGATGATTTCACAAAGGGGATTTCTTTTTACGTCTCTGAAAACCTGGTTGACTGGGAGTGGAAAGATCACATTATTGGGTTTTTTGAATGCCCCGACTTGGTCCGGTTGCAGGTCACAAACCTCCCCGGGGAGTTTAAGTGGGTACTGTTTGATGGTGACGGAAGTTATATTATTGGCGATTTTGATGGTGAAAGATTTACACCGGAAACAAGTAAAATGAAAAGCGATTTTGGGAAAAACTATTATGCAACGCAAACCTGGAGCAATATACCAGAAGAAGACGGGCGTACCATACAGATTGCATGGATGCGCGGGGGGGAATTCCCCGGCATGCCGTTTAACGGGCAAATGTCTTTCCCCAGTGAACTTTACGTTACAAAATTCAAATCGGGGTATAAGTTGGTCCGTAAACCAATAAAGGAAATAGGGCAATTACATGGTAAACGCTCAAGCTGGAGCAATGTAAATGTTATCCCCGGTATTAACAAAAATATATTAAACAGGATTAGCGGCGACTGCTACCATATTATTGCGGAATTAGACATTAAAACATCGAATAATTTTGGTTTCATGCTACGCCACGGGAAGCAAGATACCGGTACGGAGGTTTTATACAATGTGGAAAAAGAAACACTCACAGTATTAGGAAGCTCTGTGCAACTACAGCCTGTTGACAATAAAATAAAACTGGAAATCCTTGTAGACAGGGCTTCAATAGAAATTTATGCCAACGATGGGCAGGCAGTGGTTTCAAATTGTATTACACCTGCCGAAAAATCAAATGGTTATGTTTTATTCACCAATGGTGGGGAACTTGGTGTGGTAAGGATGGATGCTTATAAGATAGGGTCGGTATGGTCACAGGAAAATTGAAATAAGCTGTACCATAACTATTAAAAGGACCATTGCCACAGGGTAAACAGTTGCGTAGGCAATAGAATGTGCGTTATTGTCGGTCATCGAATCAGCTGCTGCCAGCCCAGGGGTACTGGTCATGCTCCCGCTAATGGCGCCCAGTAAGCTTAAAACATTCATTTTAAAGAACCATTTTCCTGCAAGTGCGGCAATAATCATTGGCAATAACGTAATTACCCCGCCAAACAGGAATAGTCTGATTCCGTACTCGTTAAACGTTTTTACAATCTCTGCTCCTGCATCGGAACCAACAGCGGCAAGGAACAGTATGAGCCCAAATTGGCGCAACAACTGGTTGGCTGCGCCGCTCATTGTCCACAAAACCGGACCGGTTTTCCCGATCCTGCTTAAAACAAGGGCAACCATAAGTACCCCCCCGGTAAGCCCCAGGCTGAAAGAAAACCCCCCCATGCCCAATCCTATTTTACCGACCAAAACCCCCATTATTATCCCTAATGCTACGGGCAAAATATCGGTATCGGAAAGCCTTTTCTGGTCATCGCCAAAAATTTTGGCAACCATTTCCATATTGGCCTTGCTACATGCAATAATCAATTTATCGCCAAATTGAAGTTTTGAACCCGGCGATGGGGAAATATTGATCCCCGCGCGGCGTATGCGGGTAATCGTAGCATTGTATGTGTATAAAAGGTTAATTTGCCCTATGGTTTTATTTACCACCTCTTTATTGGTTACCAAAACAGAACGCACATCATATTTAGGGTCAAGGGCAATTTCCTCATCAGTTGGCCGGCCTATCAGCAGTTCTATGTTTTTTAGTGCTTCTTCTGTCCCCACGGCACGTATGAGATCGCCTTTGTTAAGGATTGTGCCTGGAGAAGGCGTTGTTGCAATACCGTTATGTACAACGCGGGAAACAACTGCCTTGGTCATAAAACGGATGCGGAGTTCCCCTATGGTTTTCCCTACAATATTCTCGTTCTCTACCACAAAATTATGGCGCAGTATTTCGGGGAATTCTTCTTTTACTTTTGAGTTGAACTCTTCTTCCGATTTTTTTATGGATAGATTAAGTATTTTGGGAAGGAAACGGATAAAAAGGATCACCCCGATAACCCCAAAAGGATAACCAACGCCGTAACCGATAGAGGCCAGGGGCGAATTGGTATAATCTATGGCTGCGGCCAAACCGGGGGTGCTGGTCAAGGCCCCTGTGAATAAGCCAATAGCAATATTCTTATCGATGTTAAAAACAGAAATAATCACTACGGTAATAACGGCAGCTGTTATTATCAACAGAGAAGCAAAGGAAGCCAATTGCCTGCCTTCTTTTTTAAACGACTCAAAGAATCCGGGGCCTGCCTGTATGCCAATGGTGAAAATAAAAAGCACCAGCCCCAAGTTCTGGAAATCTTTTGGTATCACTATCCCGTAATGGCCAAAAACCAGCGCAATAAAAATAACGGCAGAAACATCAAGTGATAAGCCTAAGATTTTGATCCTTCCCAGTATAAAACCAAGTGCAACTATTAAAAATAGTGCGAAATAACTGTTTGATAAAAGTTCCATTCCCATTTCCAATTTTCACTGCAAAGGTAGTGAATTGTAAGATACACGGCACTCTTTTTGTGCAGGAGGGCTTATCCTAACAAATAATTAATAGATTAACAAGGAAGTTATTCCAGGAGGAAGTTAAAATCATCGCGTTCCGAGAGTTCAAAAGCTTGCCCCCCTTTCTTGAAAATACGGCACATCCTGTCGCCTATTAACTCAAGTTGCCCCCCTTCCAGCTTAAACATGGTGCCTTCCCGCAGTCCTGCGACATAAACACCCGGGTTAATTTCAATAAACTCCGAAATTCTTTGTTCGCGGGTTTCGCCGCCATGCCCTTTTGGGTTTGCGTCCATGTAGTGAGGGTTTATTTGGAACGGTACCAGGTTTATACAATCAAAACCCTTAGGGTCGGTGATTGGCATGTCGTTGGTTGTACGGAGTGTCGGGCATGCAACATTTGCTCCCGCGCTCCATCCAATATAAGGTGTCCCTGTTTTAACCTTCTCGGCAATTGCCCCCATTAAGCCCTCATCGTGCATCATGCGTACAAGTTGCCATGTATTTCCCCCGCCTATAACAATTGCTTCTGCATTTTTTATTGCTTCAACCGGGTCGTCAAATGTGTGGATCCCTTTTATGTGGTGCCCAATTTCGGAAAAACGCCCTTCTACCTTCTCACAATAGGAATCATAAGAAAAAGTTACTGCTGCATATGGGATAAAAATCGCGGTGACCGGTTTTTTCCCAAGGAATTTCCTGATTTCATGTTTCGGGTAATCCAGATAAGGGCCGCCCGCCATTGTAGAATTACTGATCAATAGTAGTTTCATAATATAAGAATTACTTATACAAATCGTCCAGATCGCAACTTGCCAGTTCAACAAAATAGCCTGCAATTTTGTCGGTGACATCGTTTAAAAAGCGGGCACCTTTTTCTGGAGCCGATTTTTTAGGGTTGCCTATCCCGGTGTCTTCCGAGACTTTGTCCCATCGGCGGGGCGCCCATGCCGTTTTATCTTTAAGGCTTTTTAGTTTGAACGTTTTTTCTTTTCCGCTGCCGGCTTCTTCCAGCGGGTGAGCCAAGTGAGGGAAGTAATGCATGATTATACTGGTTTCCATTTCATTGGCATGGTCTCCCCCCTCTTCGAAGTAATCTTCGTTGTCAAACAATTTGAACCATGACACAGAGGAAATAAACATTTCCGGGAATTCGGGCTGCAGGTCGCGGATCAATTGTTTAAAGTCGTTCCCCCCGTGCCCGTTAAGAAGGACAAATTTTTTGATCCCCTGGTTGTACAACGCTTTAAGTATGTCGTGCAATATCATCCGTTGGGTAGAAAGAGAGGTGTGCAAACAAAATGGAAGTTCAATCTGCCCAATATTTTGAATGCCGAGAGGAATGGTTGGCAGCACCATTACTTTTGCACCTTTGCCCCATGCTTTCCCTGCGGCTTCTTCTGCTATCTTGGCTGTTTCCAAGGAATCGGTCCCGTACGGGAGGTGATAATTGTGGGGTTCGGTTGCCCCCCACGGCAAAATGGCGACTTCGTATTTTTGCCCTTTAATTTGCCGCCAGGCGGTTTCTTCTAAAATGTATGGCTTCATTAATAGTTTGTCCATAGTTCTTTTTTTATTCTCAAAATCAGTTAAGCCGGTTGTTGTTAGGTTTTTTTATTTATGTAGATTGCAATGCCGTACATTGATTTTCTCAAAAATATTTTGAATGCCCCAACAAACATAGCCAACAATATTAAGTAAATGTTACTTTTTTTTATTTATTTAGTTTCCAGCTAAAAGCTCAAAATTGTAAAGCCCAAAGTTAAGGGGGTTAAATGCGGTCCTTTGTTTTCTTTGAACAGGGGGAGCAGTTCGCAGGTGGCAAAAAGGTTGATCCTGCGGTAGCCGGCGCGTACCATAATCCCGTATTTAAAATCATGCAAGTTATAATGGCCAGGCACCTTTAGTTTTTCCTTTTTCCCTTCAACCCTGTATTTTATTTTGGTGTGGCTGTTGATCCTGTAACTGGCAAATAAACCTGACGACAAATAAACCCGGTTCTCGTAGTGGTTTACCGGGATCTGGAATTCGGCAAGCAATGGGATCAATACCGAAACTATGGATAGTTTTGATTTTTGGTTCTGGTCGAAATACAATGTTTGGGGTTCAATTTTGTCGTTAGTTCCCCTAACAATAGTAGTGTTTTTGTCGAGGCGGTAACTTTGCAAATGGAGGGCCAACCCTGTCACCAGCCCAATAGTGTTCCGGTTGTGCTGTAGCCCTATGCTTTGCTGTGCAAGGTTTATGTACGTGGAATTTGAGAATGCCACTTCGTTGTCCATGAACCCGTTTTCGTTCCCGGTGTAGTCTTTGTCCAAGAATGTGTTAAACCCGAAATCGACACCTGCCCAGTGCCCGGTAAAGTCGTCCTGCCAGAAATTAAACCCATTACGGGTAATATCACGTATGTCAATTCTTGTGAGGATTTTTTCCGGATCTTCCTGTGCCGGGATAATTGAAGCTGCTTCCTGGGCTTGTGTTTTTCCAAAAAATGCTATAAATATATGCAGCATAATTGTTTGGAGAAGTAATGTTTTCATCGGCAAATGAATATTCATACATTTTGTTTTTGAAATGAATATCACAAGGGCACAAAGGTAATGCATTCATGTTTATAATACTAATCCTATTTCGTTAACATTGAGTGTTTATTGGTAAAGATTTTTTTATAATTCATTGAAATTCATTTAAAAAGAATACCTTTGCGCGCATTATTTTTAGAAATATTTGAATGACATTATTTAGCGAAATGGGGCTGTCACCTGAAATCCAATTAGCCATAGGAGAACTTGGATTTGAACAGCCCACTCCAATTCAGGAAAAAACAGTCCCTTTTTTATTGGAAAAAAAACAGGACATGGTAGCATTGGCACAAACCGGTACCGGAAAAACTGCGGCTTTCGGCTTGCCGATCATACAACAGGTTGAAACATCCCAAAAGTCGCCACAGGCACTTATCTTAAGCCCCACACGTGAACTTGCTTTGCAAATAGCCAACGATATCAACTCTTTTGCGAAACATATGCCTAAGATCCATGTCGCTGTCCTATATGGCGGTGCAGATATAAAGAAACAGATTAAAGACTTGGATCGCGGGGCCCATATTGTAGTTGGCACCCCTGGCAGGACCCTTGATTTGATTAAGCGAAAAAAACTTAAGGTGAATGAGATCGGGTGGCTGGTGCTGGACGAGGCAGATGAAATGCTCTCAATGGGCTTTAAGGACGATTTGGACGCAATTTTGGAAAACTCGCCCGAAGGGAAACAAACCTTGCTTTTCTCGGCAACCATGCCCAAAGAAATTGTGGGGATTGCCAATAAATACATGACCGATCCTTTTGAGATCTCGGTAGGCAAGAAAAATACAGGAGCAGAAAACGTGGAACACAATTATTATGTGGTACATGCAAAAAACCGGTACATGGCACTGAAACGTGTTGCCGACATCAACCCTAATATCTACGGGATTATTTTCTGCCGCACACGTGCCGAGACAAAAGATGTTGCCGACAAATTGATGCAGGACGGCTACAATGCCGATGCACTGCACGGCGATCTCTCTCAGGCACAGCGCGACCACGTGATGTCCCGTTTCAGGGGGAAACATCTGCAAATGCTGGTTGCTACCGATGTTGCTGCGCGCGGCCTGGATGTAAATGATTTGACACATGTTATCAACTACAATTTGCCTGACGACCCAGAAGTTTATATCCACCGGAGCGGAAGGACAGGAAGGGCAGGCAAGAAGGGGATTTCGGTAACACTGGTACACCTGCGCGAAAAAAGCAAATTGCGCCAGGTAGAAAAGATTGTTAGTAAAAAGTTTGCCAGGAAGGAAGTCCCATCTGGAAAAGAAATTTGCGAAAAACAGCTGTTCAGTTTAATCGACAAGGTTGAGAAAATAGAAGTTAACGAAGAACAGATTGGCGAGTTTATGCCCGCAATATATAATAAACTGGCTTGGCTCGACCGTGAAGAGCTAATTAAACATTTTGTCTCGGTTGAGTTCAACCGTTTTCTTGATTATTATAAAAATGCGCCCGACATTAATGTCGATGAACGGAAAAACGGCGATGATTATCCGGAAGGGGATAAGAAAAGGAGGCGTGACCGGAAAAAAAGAGGTGACAGGAACGAGAAAAGAAGGGGCAGTTACGATTTTACACGTTTCTTTTTTAACCTTGGGAAAAAGAACGGTATCAATAAACGTATAATAATCGATTTGGTCAACCAGCACCTGCCAAAACCAGGTGTGGAGATCGGTGATATTGAAGTGCTGAAAAGTTTTTCATTTTTCGAAGTCGACAAACGTTACGAAAAGGATGTGCTAAAAGCATTTAAAAACGCCAATTATAAAGGCCAGCGTATTGGGGTTGACATTGCCAAGGGGAAATAGGCAGGGGCACCTTCCGTAAATGCATGTTGCCTTGGTATTTCGTGCATGCAATTTTTATTGAAAAAAACACTTGGTTTATTTTTTTTACAGGATACCGACAAACCTATGATCCATGAGGGGTTTGCCCACGGCGTGACTTAGGAGGCCGCGCCGTGGATCGGATGTTGTTTCTTGCCTACTATTACCACAGTTGTAGCAGGTTGGAATCCAAAACGTTGGGCTTTTTCCCTAAACTCATCTATTTTGGGGTAAAGTTCATCGTACTCTGGCATGCCTTTTATTGTTTCAAGCATTGTTGCCATACTTTCTGTCAAATTAGCCACCGCCCCTACGTCTTTTGCCACATCGGTGTTTTTTTTATGTTCAAAAAAGAACTGTACGGAAATCCCCGCCTGCCTTACAATCTGAAATATTTCTTCTTTCCTGAACGTTTCACGGTGGCTGACACCGTTCAACCTGTCTATTTTGCTCCTGAAGTGGTGGAACATTTTATGGACTTCCTGTGCCGGGCTCAAATTATCGCTGAATAATTCGTTAATGATTATCCAGCCATCTGGTTTCACCACTCGTTTTAATTCTTTTAGCCCTTTTTTTACTTTTTGGAGATGGTGCAAAGCCATTGAAAGGCTAACCATGTCAAAAGTATTGTCTCCGAAAGGCAAATCTTCTGCACTTCCTTTTTGAAACAAAATGTCAGGGGATTTTTTCCTGGCTTCAGACAATGCATTGCCATCAGGATCTACCCCAACGATTACTGCACCGTTAAATGCTTCTTTCAAGATTTCAATAAAACTACCTGTTCCAGTGCCAACATCCAGGATTTTATTTACAGCCTTGTCATAAAAGAAATCTCTTAAAGCTTCCATATATTTCTGTAACGTGATCTAAATTAAAAGCAAAAATGCCGATAATGCGGTAACAATAAAAACAAATGTGCGGTATGTTTGGTCGGGTATTTTTTTTACCAGCCAGATTCCTGCAAAAGCACCAAGTGCTATCCCCGGCAACATTAAAACATCAAGTGCCAAGGTATTCAAGGAAATGGTTTTCCACACAAAGACGTGCAGAGGGAATTTTGAGAAATTGATGATAAGGAAAAACCATGCGCCGGTGCCGATGAAGTTGTTCTTGGGAAGGTGCATGGCCAGTAGGTAAATTGCAAAAATAGGGCCGGCAACATTGCCAATCATGGTGGCAAAGCCACCCAGCACACCCATAGAGGCAGCAAACCACCAAGTGTCGGGGAAGAGGTTGTCCCCTTTTTTCCTATCTTTCCATATCATCAAAGCAATGCAGGCAAAAACCAGGGTTGCAATAATATTTTTAAAACACTCATCGTTTACCACTTCGCCAACCCAGAGGGCAATCCCCACTCCGGCAAAAGCCCAAGGCAAAAGCCTCCATAGGTATTTCCACTCGGCATGGCGGTGGTAATACCCGACCCCAAATAAGTCGGCCATCATTAACATCGGGAGCAATATGCCAGTGGACGCTTTGCCGCCGAAGATAATTGCCAATGTTGGGACAACAAACATCGAAACACCGGGGACGCCAACTTTCGACATTCCGACCAATACGGCGCACAAAGCCAGCAATAACCATTGGAGTATGTTAAAATCAAATTGTTCTATCATAAGTAAGATGTTTGGAGCCCAAAAATATGAAAAATATATCGAATAGGTAGTTTTGTGTTTGTGACAAATACATGCCAGGTATAGGCCAATTGGGGCTTTGGGTAGGGTATCCCTTACTTAGCACCGTTTTTGTGTTTGTTTTTCTTGCCCAATATCCAATTTTTGTCAAGGTTGGTTTTCGAACACCTGGCGAGGGCTTTCTTTACCGCTTGATCAATGGTTTCGAAATTTGCAGGTTCTTTCCCGATAAAAATAATAAAGATTGCCATTTGTTTTTCTGTGCCCGGGTTGTCCAATAAATGTTTGTTTAGGCGGTAAGCTTCGCGCATCCTGCGTTTTATGAGGTTTCTCGTGACCGCCTTTTTAAAATTCTTTTTGCTGACAGAAAACCCTATTTGGATCTTGTTCCCAACAGGCAATTCAGTGTGTATGTAAACTATCTTTAAAGGAAAGGATAAAAAAGTATTACCTTTTGAAAAAAGCTTGTCGATCACTTTCCTGCTGCAAAGCTTTTCCTTTTTTTTAAAGGTGTAGCGGTGGTTTTTTATTTCAACCTTTTGTGGAGATTTTTCCATTATTCATAAAAAAAGGCTGTCCACCCAATATTTAGGGACAGCCTTCAAAATTAATATTTTTCTTTTTAGCCGCTATTTATTGTTCTTTTTTATGTATTGTTCCAATGCCATTGTCATTGATGGTGCCTGAGATGTAGGTGCTTCAATGTCTAAATGCAGCCCCGATTCGCGCACTGCCTGTGCCGTTGTTGGTCCAAAACAGGCAATTTTTGTTTTGTTTTGCTTAAAGTCGGGGAAGTTTTGGAAAAGGGATTTTATTCCCGACGGGCTGAAAAATACGAGTATGTCGTAATTAACATCGACCAGATCTGACAAATCGCTGCTGACCGTACGGTATAGGATGGCCTTAGTGTATTTATATCCTTCGTTATCCATAAGTTCGGGGATTTCCTGCTTATGGATGTCGGAAAGCGGCACAAGGAACTTTTCATCCTTGTGTTTTTTCATCACATTAATCAAATCGGAAAAACGGCCGTCGGCATAAAATATTTTTCTTTTCCGGTACACAATATACTTCTGGAGGTAAAATGCCGTGGCTTCGGAAACACAGAAATACTTCATCGAATCGGGTATGGTCAATCGGAGTTCCTGGCTTATCCGAAAGAAATGATCGATGGCCGTGCGGCTGGTAAAGATTACTGCTGAATGCGACAAAATTTGAATCCGTGTTTGCCTGAATTCTTTTGCCGAGACTCCTTCCACCTGGATAAACGGGCGGAAATCAATTTTGACACCATGTTTTTCTGCCAATTCAAAATACGGAGATTTTGTGGTGCTTGGCTCTGGTTGTGAAACTAATATGCTCCTGACTTTCAAAATGCTATGCTTTTAATGAAACTTATCCCCTTCTTACGCAACTACTATTTTAGAAATTAAAAGCAAGGGTAAAAATTCAAGGGAACAAAGGTACAAAAAGAGATAAAATATAGAAAACTGTTTCTTTAATAAAATAGAAATCCCCCTCCCTAAAAGCAAAAAATAAGATATAGAACACACAATTAGTCCGGAAAGCACAAGTGCCCCGGAATTTTTAAGCGGCCCGAAAGCAGCTAATGTTACTATAGGGAACAGGATTAACCCTGTAACCCTGTTGAAATTATCATGGTTAAAGAGGTATTCGCCGGTTTCCTCTGTCCTTTCAATAATATTGCCTATTGTGCGGTAGGCTATTTTTTTAATCATGAAGTAGATAAGTGCGCACCCTAAAATAGCAATGTACAATATCCGGTTTTGAAAAGGAAGTTCGAGGTTAACATAGCTTGCCGCCTGGAATAAAAAAACGGAAAATATAAGATAAAATAGTATTTCCAGCCGGCCTGCCCCGTTTATGATGGAATAACTTTTTTCTTCAAACATCCGGGTTGAAGTTGCATTATTTATAACCGACAGGAATAGGTTATTTAAATATTTTGAGTACGAAGCTCTAACCGAAGCAAACAGAACCAAAGCCACAAGCAAAATTAGGGTTAACCAGTCGGTATTATATGTATTTCTTTCGTGCATGGGCAGGCCAATCCCTGTTGCCGGGACAATTGACGTAACCAGGTTGACCTCTGTTTTTGGTTCGATATAGCGTTTGCCACCTACAAGCAACTTGTTTTCTTTTAGCCTTTGCCAATACCTGAGCTGTGCCAAAGTAGGCTTTTGTATTTTTACTGAATTGTTTGCTACGGTAGCGGTATCAATCCCCTGGAAAATTATATCGCCGTTCATATCTCTCGAAAATCTATTTGTTAATGTGCATCGAGCCAGTTTCCTGCGTTGTTCATTTCTATAGTTAATGGCACGCCGATGTCAACGGCATTTTCCATTTCTTTTTTCACTATTTTTTTCACCGCCTCAAGTTCGTTGTCAATTACGTTGAAATTGAGTTCGTCATGTACCTGCAATATCATCTTCGACTTTATCCCTGACATTTCAAATTGCCTGAAAATATTGACCATGGCAATTTTTATTATGTCGGCGGCAGAGCCTTGTATCGGGGCATTTATCGCATTTCGTTCTGCCACGCCCCTGACGACTGCGTTTGCCGAGTTGATGTTTTTTAAATAACGTTTTCGCCCTTTAATTGTTTTCGCAAATCCCTGTTTCCTTGCCATTTCGATTTGTTTGTCCATAAATTCCTTTATCGTGGGGAAACTTTCGAAATAGCCGTCGATGAGTTCTTTTGCTTCGGTGCGGGGTATGTTTAGGCGTTGCGACAGCCCAAATGCTGAAATTCCGTATATGATGCCAAAGTTGGCAGTTTTGGCTTTCCTGCGCATGTCGGGAGTTACTTCGTCCTCCTGCACTTTGTAAATTTTTGCGGCGGTAATGGTGTGTATGTCCTTGCCCTCAAGAAATGCTTTTTGCATCTGGCCGTCGCCGCTCAATGCCGCCATTACCCGTAGTTCTATCTGGGAATAGTCGGCAGACAAAAATGTGTGCCCTTTGCCCGACGGGATGAACGCTTTCCTTATCTCGCGCCCGCTGGCATCGCGGATAGGGATGTTTTGCAGGTTGGGGTTTGCTGAACTTAGCCTTCCCGTAGCTGCAATCGCCTGGTTGAAAGAAGTGTGTATCCTCCCGGTCTTTTTGTTTACCAACAAAGGCAGGGCTTCTACATAAGTTGAAAGCAATTTTTTCAAACCCCTGAAATCCAATATTTTGTTCACGATTGGATGCCTGTCTGTCAATTTTGCAAGCACTTCTTCTGAGGTGGAATATTGTTTGGTCTTGGTTTTTTTTGCGTTGGTGTCGATTTTTAGTTTTTCAAAAAGGATAGGTCCCAACTGTTTGGGCGACGAAACGTTGAAATCTTCTCCTGCCAACCCTATTATTTCTTTTTCAAGTTGGATGATCTGTTCGCGCAGGGTTACTGCATATTTTTTCAGTTCGTCAACATTTAACGTCACCCCGGCATTTTCCATCTGTGCCAGCACCGGTATCAGCGGCATTTCTATTTCATCGAAAAGTGAACGTACTTCTGTCTTTTCCAGTCCCGGTTCTATGGCTTTTTTTAATTGAAGGGTAAGGTCTGCATCTTCGCAGGCATAGTCGCGCAATTTTTCCGGTGGCACCGAGCGCATTGTGATTTGCCCTTTCCCTTTCTTGCCGATCAGGTTTGAGGTCGGTATTTTTTCATAATCCAAATAAACTTCGCACAAAAAGTCGAGGTTGTGCTTCAGCTCCGGCTCGATTAAATAATGTGCTACCATGGTGTCGAAAATTTTCCCTTTCACCTCAACGCCGTAGTTGCTTAACATCAAAATGTCATATTTGATGTTTTGCCCAATTTTAACAATATTTTCGTTGGCAAAGACATTGCGGAATTCGTCAATAACTTTTTGCGCTTCCTCCCGTTTCGGTGGCAGTGGCACGCAAAATGCTTCGTGTTCGCAAAACGAGAACGACAAGCAGACTATTTCTGACGAATGCGTGTCCAGCCCGGTAGTCTCGGTGTCGAAACAAAATTCTGCCTGTTTTGAAAGCATTGAAATCAACTCTGCCCGTTGCTCCACGTTTCCAACAAGGTGGTATTTGTGTGGCACGGTTTCAATTGTTTTGCGTTTTTTTATGACCGTTTCTGCCATTATGGTTTCCCCAAAAAGAGAACCCTGCATTACTGTTTCGACCTTTGCCGGCACGCTTAAATTTAACCTTTCGGCAATGGCTTTAAATTCCAGCTCGTCGAAAATTGCTTTTAACCCCTCTTTGTTTATTTCATTTCGTACAAGTTTGCTTTCTTCGAAATCTATAGGCACATCCTGTATTATAACCACCAACTTTCTGGACAAGCGTACCTGTTCTTCAAATTCAATGAGATTTTCTTTTTGCTTGCCCTTTAGTTGGTCTATGTTTTGGTAGATGCCATCGATGCTGCCAAACTCTTTTATGAGCTTTTCGGCAGTTTTCGGACCTATTCCGGGGCATCCAGGTATGTTGTCTGCGCTGTCGCCCATAAGCCCCAGTATGTCGATAACCTGCTCTGTGTTTTCTATTCCAAATTTTGCCAGCACTTCTTTAGTCCCCCACGCTTCGGCCGCATTGCCCGACTTGGCTGGTTTATACATAAATACATTGTCGGAAACCAGTTGCGCGTAATCCTTGTCTGGGGTCATCATAAAAGTAGTGAACCCTTCTTTTTCTGCTTCCTTTGCGAGCGTGCCAATAACGTCGTCGGCTTCAAATCCCTTTTTTTCGATTATCGGTATGTTGAACGCTTCGATAATGTTCCGGATGTATGGTATCGATTTGCGCAAGTCTTCGGGCATTTCTTCGCGGGTTGCCTTGTATTCAGGGTACATCTCGTGCCTGAAAGTTGGGGCAGAAACATCGAAAACAACGCCAATGTGATTTGGTTTTTCGGTTTCGAGCAACTGGACCAATGTGTTCACAAAACCAAACATGGCAGAAGTGTTCAACCCTTTTGAATTGAAGCGGGGGTTGCGTATAAATGCAAAATAACTGCGGTAGATCAGTGCATAAGCATCTAACAGGAATAGTTTTTTTTGATTTTTTTCGTCCATGTTTTTTTTGTTTTATTGATTGTCGGAAGCAAACCATTCTGCAAACGAGCTTGCCGTTTCGTACAAACGTACGCTAAATAATGAAACATAAGTTGGTAGATATTGTTGAAGGGTTTCTGCTATATAAACTGTCAGGTTTTCTGATGTTGGCTGGAAATCTACGACAATAAGCCTGTCGTTTGTTGTTTGTAGTATTTCTTGCTGCTTTTCTGGCACGAGTTTGTTGACGAGCAAAGCATGATCCAATTTGTTGACCAAATGTTCGGTTACAATTTTTTTCAGTTCGCCGAAATCGAATACCATGCCGTCTTGTGGGTGTCCGGGCTGTTTCTTGGGTTCGCCTATTAGTGTGACTTCCAGCTTGTAAGAGTGCCCATGGATGTTGCGGCAACGCCCGTTGTAGGCATATAGCGAATGCCCCATTTCGAAATGAAAGTGCTTTGTGACCCTGATTTTTGGCATAAACGTTCTTGGTTATCGGGTCAAAATTACGAAATATCTTTTTATTTATCCCCTGCCCCTTAATCCCCTGTTGAAAAACTTTTTCCGGTTTCCCTTAGCTTATCTAAGTCATTTACAGTGAAATCGCCATAAAAAGAAACAATAAACCTCATTTGTCCTTCATCTTGGTTTGTTATGAATATGTGGCACTCGGAATATTTTTTCTTGCCTCCCAGCAGCCACACTTCAGCATCGGAATCATCGTTGTCGTCAACATATTTTTTGTATTGCGGAGGCAGCATTTTAACAGCCCGGCGGGTAAATTCACTTCCGCCCATGCTCCCTTTTTGGGGGTTGTACGACATAAAACGGACCAGGCTTAAATCACCTGTTACGTTTTGTTCTTTCCCATCGTCGCCAATGTCTATGTTAATAGCGTTGAGCATGTTTCTGCTGAAACTAAAATTGCTCACCCCTTCTTTGTTCGCAAAGGCATCGTACATTTTATCCGATTTGCTTTGTGCGTTTAGTATTTGCGGCAATATAAAGATTGCTGCGGCAAATAATAATTTTATTGTTTTCATTTTTGTTTTTTCTGGAAATATTCAAAAGGTTTTAAATTTATTTGACGGCTTGTTTTGTCTTTCAAAAAAGTCCCAATACTATTTTTCGGCTTCCTTCAAGCCTTCCGGCGTCATTTCCCAATATTTTTCAACCATGTCGCCATCCCATGTGTTCGAAACGTTTTCTATATCATGGATAATCTTTATCATGTTTTTGCCCAGGTAAACTGTTTTCCCTTCCGGCACTTTGAGCGTTATTTCAACTTCCTGGTCGCGCCACTTCCCTCCTTCTTCAATAAAAAAGTATGGGTCAAAGACCAAGGTCGAGTCGCTTATGTCGTAATTGTAAACAACCTGGTGGGCAGCGTCTCTTGCACCCCCGCGCGTACGCCCCCTGGAGATTTTTTTTACCACTATAGAAAAATCATCAGCACCTGCTTTTTCTATGTCAAAAGTTGGCAGTCCCAGCATTACTTCTTTCCCGTCTATCAGTACTACCTTGAAATTGTCAATTTCCCAGTCTTTTTCCACGTAATCGTCGTACCGGTCTTTGTCGAGTTTTAGCAGCAAGGTGTTGCAATTGTCGCATTCAATTGTTTCGCTGTCGGAATATGATGAGCGGGTTTTGTAATTGCCTACCTGGCTTGCAGAAACCACAATTAAAGAAAACAAAGAGATTAGCCACAACCCAACCATGCCCAGGCCTATTGCAACATTGTTCGATTTGTACCTGAACACCAGTTTTGTGCCTATGAAAAGTATTGCCAACAGGGGGATGCCTGTCAAAAAACCTACGGCTATTATCCCAAAAGTAACCGTGCCGGGTTCAACAAAATGGTTAAGGAAATTGGGTATGTGAATTTGTGGGCCCCATGCCAAAGGCCAGCCTTCAACAAACGAATGTCCGATAATCAATGATGATATAAGCCCTAAGATCCCAAAAAAAGCTGACAGTATGAGGAACGCGCCCACAATTACGACAAAAACTTTCAATATGACTTTGAATACGTTATAGATCACATCGCCAGCCCCTTCTACAGTTTTTTTCCCTTTTGAATAAGAATCCGACTCTTTAAACCTCTTGTAGCTTTCTTTTACTTCTTTAACTTCTTCTTTAATTGATTTTTCAATATTTTTTACAGTAGCCTCCTGCCCCCTCATTTCGAGCCGCTGGGCGGTTGTAGCCGCTTTCGGTACTGCAATCCAGAGGATAATATAAGCTATCATTACCGCTGGGACAGTTGCAAAAAATAAGATTACAAAAATGATCCTCAGCACTACCGGGTCCATGTTAAAGTAGGCGCCCAGCCCGCCACAGACACCTCCCAGGACCCGGCTGTCGGGGTCGCGGTAAAGCCTCCTTTTCCTTTTGCCCTCCTCCGAAATTGGCCTTTCTGCATCCTCTTCTTCTGCAAAATCTTCAGGTGTCCCCATGGTCTCAATAACCTCGTTTACCCAATCAAGCGTAACGACCTTTTTGTTTTCGGTAGATTTTTCCGTGAATATCTCTGCTATCCTCGCTTCAATATCCGACAGTATTTCTTTACCTTCCTCGCTGCTCCCAAAATGTTTTTTTAGGGTTGCAAGGTATTTTTGGAGCACTTCGTAGGCATCGTCTTCAATATGGAATACCGTACCGCTTATATTTATTGTGAATGTTTTTTTCATCTTTGTTTTTTTAAGGAATGTGCATTTTTAATAAATTTATTTTTTAATACGGCAATATTAAGCCTTGCTGTTTTTAATTTTTTCAACAGCGTCAACCAGTTCAGCCCATGATCCCCCCAGCTCTTTCAAAAACTGCCGTCCGCTATCTGTTAGTTTATAATACTTACGTGGAGGCCCCTGTGTCGATTCTTCCCAGCGATATTCAAGTAACCCGGCATTTTTTAACCGTGTAAGTAATGGATATAAAGTACCTTCCACAACAATCATTTTTGCTTCCTTTAAGGTCTTTATTATATCGCTGGCATACAGGGGGGTCTCGTCGAGGACGAGCAGGATGCAATATTCCAATACCCCTTTCCTCATCTGTGCCTTTGCGTTTTCTATTTTCATTATAACTCTCTTTCTGTTTTCTAATTCTCAACTCCATCTGTAATCCCCCGGAATATTTCTGCACTAGGGGTTGTTTGGGGATAATTTGCCTATTTCTTGCACCTTAACTTTCCCATATTTCATCAGAAACCATCCAGCTTTCCAGCTCCATTGGTCCGTCACCAATTTTTTCAGGGGCAAAAAGTTTTTTATTTATCATCCAGCCCTCTAATTCCAAACCGTTTTCTGTTTCATTTTCTGGTCCAAGGCATGGGATCTCAAAATAAAAGTCCTTCGTCATCCAGTTTTCCAGTTTAAGTTCCTCGTCATAATCCTGCACTGTGTACAACACGGGGGGTGTAAAAGTACCTGTTTGGGCAGGGACATCGGTTTTCTCTTTTGTTTCAGTCATTGCAATCGCAATTTCGTTAAAGCTGCTGTGTGTAAGTAAATTTTTCCAAAATTCCTGGGCACTTACTGTAAAGCTAATAAGAATAAAGCTGATAATTACTGCTGCCGACCTTAAAATTGCTTTCTGAACATTGTTTCCCATAAAGGATTTAAAATTTGTTTTCATGGCTTTTGTTTTTTTGAAGTAGACCTTCGTTTTAAATCTTGTTATTGTTTTACCGGAAATAAACCCGGTTGGCTATTCTGTTATTAAGACGCTGTTTGTATTGAAACGTTACAATATATAAAGAACTATTTAAAGAAAACTACTTTTTGTTGCCTTGTTGTTTGTATTGCAAATATATGTATTTTTTATAGTACTATGCAACACATAGTACTATTATTTTTGCAATAAAATTTATGCTTTATGTGTAATTACCTGTTTATTAGAGGATTGGCTTAAATAGAAAAATGTGGGTGTTAATGTTTTTTTTAGGTCTTGTTGAAAAAATGCATGCTATATTATAGGGGTAATTAAAATTTTGTATTTATTTTTAAATAAAAAATTAATTTCAGGTTAATGTTTTTGATATATAAAACAATTTTATTTGCGGCGTAATAATTACTTTGATAAAACTACTTGTAAGTTAATCGTAAAGGATTAAGAAAATGGGTAATTATACCTTGACAGATAAAGCACAAGCTTGCACTAACAATGTTATAATCAATTGGACCTGTTTGTATAGCCTTAACACACCGGAATAATATTCTATGTACTATAAAATATTTATTTTAATTCAAATCCATTTTTATATGAAAAAATCATTTTTGTCATCGTTAATGGTGGCCTTATTCAGTTTATTTTCCATTGCAGTTTTTGCCAAGGGAACAATAAAAGGGACAATTGTGGACGCAAAATCGGGCGAGCCTTTAATTGGCGCAACCGTTGCAGTCCAAGGTACAACAACAGGAACGGTTTCTAACCTTGACGGGTCTTTTGTTTTGGATGTCGCTCCGGGAGAAAAAACACTTTCTATTTCTTATATTGGCTACATCGCAACCACAAAAGGCGTAACCGTTGCTGAAGGCGCAGTCAAAGATCTTGGTGAAATATCTCTTGAGGCAAACGTTGTTGGCCTTGACGAGGTAATGGTATCTGCATCTTATGTTACCGACCGCAAAACCCCGGTCTCTGTTTCTACCATAAAACCGATCATGATCGAGGAAAAACTTGGCTCTCAGGAATTGCCGGAAGTTTTAAAATCAACGCCATCGGTTTATGCCACCAAAGGCAGCGGGGGCTTTGGCGACTCAAGGATAAACATTCGCGGTTTTAAATCGAAAAACATAGGTGCTTTGGTCAACGGCGTGCCGGTGAACGACATGGAAAACGGGAAAGTTTACTTTTCGAACTGGGCCGGGCTGGCAGATGTGCTGAGCAGTGTCCAGGTGCAAAGAGGTCTTGGGGCATCAAAACTCGCAATTTCTTCAGTTGGGGGGACAATGAACTACATAACCAAAAGCACCGATGCAAAAAAAGGAGGCATGGCTTATATGGGCACCGGCAACGATGGCTACAAGAAACTTACTTTTAGCGTTTCGTCAGGCTTAATGGACAATGGATGGGCTTTCACCATTATGGGGTCGCACCGTTATGGCGATGGCTACATAAACGGCACTAAATTCGATGCATGGACATATTTCTTTAATATTTCCAAAAAAATCAACGACCAGCACACCATTTCTTTCACTGGCTTTGGTGCGCCACAATGGCACAATGCGCGCGACTATAAGCACACCATCGAAAGATGGAGGAACTTTAAAGACGGTGCTAAGACTAACGTTGGCTACGGATACCGTAATGGCGAAGAATATGGTTCAGACTATGGCTACAACCAATACCACAAACCGCAATTCCAACTCAACCACTATTTCAAAATCGACAGGTCGTCGTCATTGAACACCGCAGTTTATGCATCGTTCAGCAATGGCGGAACAAGGGCGGCGTATGGAACAAACAAGAAAATGCTTATGTGGGACTACAATACCGGAGAACCTTACGAAGAAACCGCAATGACATCTGAAGGATTGATTGACTACGATGCGGTTATCGACGTAAACAAAGAAGCAATTGCAGAAGGCACTACGGCATATATGGCAATGATGATGAACTCTCACGACTGGTACGGTGTGCTTTCAACCTACAACAAAGAGCTGAACGACAACATAAGCCTTACCGCCGGCCTCGACGGCAGGTATTATCGCGGCTACCACTATGTTGAAATAAAAGATCTTTTGGGCGGCGCTTTCCTTGTTGACAACAGCGATGAAAACAAAGAGGAAAACGCGCGCATAGGCGTTGGCGACAAAACATATTACGACGAACTTGGAGAAGTTGGCTGGTTAGGCGTTTTCCTCCAGGGAGAATACACAAAAGGCAACTTTACAGGTTTCCTTTCGGGTTCTGTTTCAAGGAAATCATACAGGTGGTCCAACTATTTTGAATATAAAAAAGAAGATGGCCAAACATCCGAATGGGTAGGTTTTATGCCTTATAGCTTAAAACTTGGGGCAAGTTACACTGTTGACACAAAACATACTTTCTATGCCAACGCCGGGCATTTCACAATGGGACCGGTAATGGGCAATGTTTTTATTGACTACGGGATAGAATCAAACCCCGATGCAGAAATGGAAGTAGTGAACACCGTTGAGTTCGGGTACAAATACCATTCGCGCAATTTCTCTGCTTCCTTGGGCGCATACAGCACCGATTGGTTGAACAGGGCATGGAGCGAACATCTTACCGACACGACAATGGCAAACATAACAGGCGTTGACGCAAGGCACCAGGGCATAGAGTTTGAAATGAACTACAAACCAGTAAAAACACTTACCATAAAAGGGATGTTCTCTTACGGCGACTGGAAATGGAAAGACGATGTAAGGTTCGACGCATATACCGAAGATCAAGAATATGTTGATACCTATACCGCATATATTGGCGGCACGCACGTTGGCGATGCTGCTCAGGTAACAGGTGCGCTGGGCGTAAACTGGGACGCTTTCCCAGGCTTGAGGCTGGGCGCGGATTTTAATTACTACGCCAAAAACTACGCCGATTTCGACCCAGAAGACGTAAGCAGCGAAAGCAATAAAGGTGACGCTTGGAAATTGCCGGAATTTGGGTTGCTCGATTTAAACTTCAGATATACCTTCGATCTTGGTAACACAAAAGCCTCGCTTTTCGGGAAAGTTGAAAACTTGTTCGACACCGAATATATTTCCGATGCTTTAGACGACCTTTCGCACACACAGGAAAAAGCCCTGGTCTTCTATGGATTTGGGAGAACTTGGTCAACCGGACTGAAAATAGAATTTTAACACCCTATTGTAAAAACAAAATATCATGAAGAATTTATCAATTATTACAATATTTTTCATCCTACTGCTTACCGCATGTAACCCTATGGATGACATTTATGACGGCATGGGCGACACGATCACCCTTGTTAGCGATGTAGAATATACGTTCACCAAAGACGACTATGCGCTCGTTGACGAAAACCTGACTACTTATTTGACCCCCGATTTCCCCGACACCATTGTTATCCCTGCATTTTTGGACGGGAAATACCCTGCCTTGGACGATGGCTCGGCTGCTTATGTAACTTTCAACTATTACACAGGCGATGCTGTTTATTACCAAGACTCTGTCGAAAATATGGGGGCAAACGATGCCTACGTATTGACAACAGCAGATTATGATGCAATGGGCACAAATTCCGGAGAACCCGGAAAATATGACAACTTCGCTTATAATATCGATCCTGACGAGTTTCTGCCTGATTTTTTGAACGGAAAATATCCGGACGAATCCGATGGTTTTTCGGTGATCGTCAGCTATAAATATTATAGCAATTATGTTACATCTACCGTAATGTCAAAATATACTTTAACAAGCGAGGTTGACGAAAGCTATACCCTTACAACAGAAGATTATGATTCAATGGGCGAAGAATCGGGGGAACCGGGCGATTATGACAATTTTGCATATTATATCAATCCCGATAATTATTTGCCGGATTTCCTTGCAGGGAAGTATGCAAGCTCAACATTGACAGATGGGTATATTGTTGCCGTAAGCTATAAATATTACAGCAACTACGTAACAACAACAGAAACCGATTACTATAAATATTCCGGATCGTCATGGTCGAAACTTGATTCTAATGTTAAAAAATGGACCTCGTCGTCTTCTGTAACGCTCCCCGACGATGTTACTTTCCGTGTGTTGGCCGATGACGACTACGATGCTATGGGGATTAGCAGTTTCGGGGTTGCTGTGCCTACGGATAACTATATCCCGATTTTCTTGGCAACTAATTATCCGTATGCACAAAAAGGTGACAAGGTTGCCGTTTTGTATAAATACAGCAGTGGGGAAGAAACATTCACCCAAGCAATAGAATATACATATAAAGATGGAGAATGGGCTGCTACAGGCTATGTAACAACAGACACGCAACAATATGTTAGGACAAATGGCAAATGGATTTACGTTGGGGCAACGCTTTACACAATGGAAGCCGGGTACCAAACAGGCGACGACTATCAAATAATTGTTGACTATGTAATTGAGAACTTTGGGGAAAGCTGGGTGAACCATGAGTATGGCGACTATAAAGAAGGAGAAGCTTATTATGGATCTGATTCTTATTACGGCAATTTTAGTTATGAATATTGGAACAGCGATGTTTTTAGTTCATGGGAAGATGCCGTTTCAGAAGCGATAGGGAAAGCTTTCCTTCCTGCCAAATACCCTGACGCTGAAGTTGACGAAGAATTTGTAATTACATTTGAAGCATATATCGATGGCGTTAGCTATGATTATTCGGTAGGCTTTATTTGCACAGTAGAAGGTAGCGCGCCTGCTTTTGAAGTAACAAGCGCACCTGCCGCTAAATAAGGATACACTTATTTACAAAGGGAAGGATGCCATAAATTTTCTTTCCGAGTAAAAAAACGTAAAATTGTTTCAAAAGGCGCAAAGGATTGATTATCATTATCAAGACTTTGCGTTTTTTGTATCGGTATTAATACTTTTGCGGCACCCTGTTTTTACAAAACATTTTACCTTTATATCAAAATTTTAAGCAGATGGGAATTTTTAAGGCTCTGTTCGTTAGTTTGTTTTTGCTTATGGCAACGTTTACTTTTGCCCAGCCCATTGGCTATTACAATGGCACGGAAAACCTTAGCGGCAACGAACTCAAAACAGCTTTACACGATATTATAAAAGGTCATGTCGATTTTTCGTACAACAGGGCAAAAGACATTCTTGCTTACACTGATGCCGACACTGCAAATGCCGACAACGTTATCCTTTTCTACCTTCAAGAATCGCGCAGTGCCGACAATTATGGTACGGGTGGCGATTACATAAACCGCGAGCATGTGTGGGCAAAATCGCACGGCACTTTTACCGATGAACTCCCAATGTATTCCGACGTACACAACCTGCGCCCGGCAGACGCTTCTGTAAACGAAGACCGCAGCAACAAAGATTTCGACAATGTACGGCCAAACGGCACACAGCACAGCGAAGCCGTAAATTGCTGGTACAACGATTCGGCTTGGGAACCCGGTCCGGAAACTAAGGGACAGGTAGCCCGCATATTGTTCTACATGGCAACGCGCTACGAAGGAGACAACGGTGAAATAGACCTTGAACTGGTAAACAAACTGAACAATTACTACAAGCCTCAATTCGGAAAACTCTCCACCTTGCTTGAATGGAACAACCAATACCCTCCCAGCGATTTTGAACGGCGCAGGAACGAAAGGGTTTATGAAATACAACAAAACAGGAATCCTTTTATCGACAACCCCGGTTTTGCAAATTTGATTTGGGGCAGCGGTAGTTTGGAAACGGTTCAGTTTGCCGATTTTGAAATGCAACCTCAATCCCCTTCTGTTGGCGACGATGCAATTATATCGGTAAAAGCAAACTCAACCAGCCACCCCGACAGCGTGCTGCTATATTGGGGAAACACTTATGATTCGAGCGAAAACAAAAAAGAATTAAGCTTGAGTTCAGGAAAATATTCAGCCGAAATAAATTTTGGCAACATGCAACCAGGCGAAACCGCATATTTTTCAATAATGGCATTTTCTGGTGGAGACACATCGTCCATAAGGGCTACTTATATTTTCCCTGAAAGTGTTGCAGGCGGGGATCTTACCTCTATAACCGAAGTGCAGGGGACAACGTCAGAAAGCCCACTGAAAGGGCAAGAAGTAACAATTACCGGGCGAATTACCGCAAACTTCGACAATACTCTTTACATCCAGGAAACAGCATCAGATAAAAGAGCCGGGGTTTGTGTCTATAACTCATTGAAAACAGGGGATATTGGCGACAGCATTGTAGTAAGTGGCACGGTTTCTGAATATTTCACTTTAACAGAAATCACAGATGTAGGGTATATCTATAATTTCAAAAACACCGACAGCATTTCCCCAATTGTTGTCACCACTGCCGAAATAGGGGAAGACCTCGAAGGTATGCTGGTAACCATAAAAAACGTTACTTTTAACAATGCCGGGGCAAGCATTACCGACTCCAACACTTCATTTACATTCAGCGACGGTAACGGCAGCTGCGTGCTGTATTCAGCTTGGAACTCAAGGCTTGTCGGGCAGTCTATACCCGGCAACAGCGTAAACCTTACAGGTATAGTCTCCGAGTATAACGGCACTTACCAAATTTTGGCACGCGATTTCGATGATTTTTCGGTCTATACAAGTGCGCCACTTATTGCAGAAGCCAAAGATGAAATAATTGTTTATCCCAACCCTGCCAGCGATCATTTGTTCTTTTCGACCGACAAGGAGATGGAATTTGTTTCTATCATATCGGTAAACGGTCAGTTAGTAAAAAAGATAGGAGTCCCGGGGGAGTCAATCAACATATCGGGTTTGGCAGAAGGTTTTTATTTCCTTGCCATTGTGCCAAAAGAGGGAGGTGTGTTTCGTAAAAAACTGGTTGTTAGGAGGTAATCCCTTGTTTTGAAAGCAACCCGGGAACGTGGATAACGTGTTGTAATGCCGGGGGTATGCCATAGTAATTATGGGCGTTGGGTGCATGCCACATTATAAGTTGTACTTTTTCTCTGTATTTATTGCAGGTTTTTTTAATTTTGCGCCCAATTTGTTGGGGAAATTCAGGGAAAAATGGAACAGTTAATGATTGACCGGATGTTGGAAGAAAAAGGGTTTATTGAAGAAGCTATTGATCCGAAGGTGAAATTGGCAGATGAAATCAACCGTCTGAAAAAAGAGAAGAATGCCGTTATCCTTAGCCATTTTTATGTTGAAGGGGAATTGCAGGACATCGCCGATTTTGTGGGCGACAGTTTAGGCCTGGCACAGGCTGCCGCAAAAACCGAAGCAGAAATGATTGTTTTTGTCGGGGTTCATTTTATGGCAGAAACTGCAAAAATCATCAACCCATCAAAAAAAGTTATCCTCCCGGACTTAAAGGCAAGCTGTTCGTTGGCAGAATCAGCCCCCGCCGACAAATTTGCCGAGTTCAAAGCCCTATACCCCGGGCACAAAGTTGTTACTTACATCAATGCAACGGCGGCACTTAAAACCATGTCGGACATTGTATGCACCTCGGCAAACGCAAAACAGATTGTAGAAAGTTTCCCCAAAGGGCAAAAACTGATTTTTGCCCCCGACAAAAACCTGGGGGGATACATAAACAGCATAACCGGCCGGGAAATGGTGCTTTGGGACGGAGCCTGCATGGTACACGAACAGTACTCGGTAGAAAAAATAATTGAACTGATGGGGCAACACCCCGATGCCGAATTTATCGCCCATCCGGAATGCGAAAAACAGGTATTGCTATTGGCAAAGCATATTGGTTCTACAACTTCGTTGCTGAAATATGTTCAAAATAGCGGCAACAAAAAGTTTATTGTGGCCACAGAGAGCGGAATCCTCCACCAAATGGTCAAATCCTGCCCCGACAAAATATTCATGCCTGCCCCTTCTGCCGATTCTACCTGTGCATGTAACGATTGTAGCTACATGAAACTGAACAGTATGCAGAAATTGTACCTTTGCTTGAAATATGAACGGCCGGAAGTTACGTTACCGGGCGAGGTAATAGAACGGGCACGCTTGCCCATTCAAAGGATGCTCGAAATTTCAAAATAAATTAGGGGGCAAATACGTGTTATTTGTACTCCCGTATTTTAAAATCACTTATAAATGAGGATTAGCCTAATCTTAATTGCATTCCTGTTCCTGGAAATGCCAGGGAAAAGCCAAGAGAAACCACTTGATTTATATTTGCTTATCGGCCAATCGAACATGGCAGGGCGGGGGAGGGTTTATGCCTGCGACACGATTGTAAACAAACGGGTTTTGACATTAAACAAGGACAATGAATGGGTCCCGGCACAAGACCCTATCCATTTTGACAAGGCTGCGGCAGGTGTCGGGCTGGGGAGGACTTTTGGCATCGAAATGGCAGAAGCTTGCCCGGAAGCCGTAATTGGGCTGATCCCTTGTGCCGTTGGCGGTTCGCCAATTGACGCATGGAAACCCGGCGGATTCCACAAACAAACGAATACGTACCCGTGGGACGACATGGAAAAACGGCTCAAAGTTGCACTGCAAAAAGGAAATCTAAAGGGGGTTTTGTGGCATCAGGGGGAAAGTGATTCATATCCCCAAAAATGTGGCAGCTACGGTGAAAAACTGGAAAAAATGATTTCTGAAATCAGGAAACTTGCAGGCGATGAAACAATCCCCTTTGTTGCCGGGGGAATAGGGCGGTTTTATATAAAAGGTAACAACGAAAAATATTCAGGATCGGGATTGCGGCCCGCAAAAAATGTTGGAAAAAGCACCAAAATGCTCATGAAGAAGCACAAAAATGCTGCCTTTGTGACATCGCGGGGCTTGCACCACAAAGGGGACAACACGCATTTCGACTCGGAATCGTACCGTGTTTTGGGAATAAGGTATGCCAATAAAATGTTGCAACTTCAAAAGAAACGGCAGCCTATAAATTTTCCCCGCCCACAGTAGTGTCGCGTTCGGGTGCGATACTTTCAACCAACAGTTCCTTTTTCGTGATAGCTATAGCCTGTAAAAGTGTTTTGTCTATTTGTTTTATGATCGGATAAAAACCTTCCTCGCCCATTATGTTACGTGCTATGTAGGCTTTTACCTGCGTTTTTATTATCCCCCCGGATTCTTTCAGCCCTTTGGGATCTCTCCTTACCCCTTTTTCGGCAGCATAAGCAACAAAATCACCCAGTACGTTGTGCCCATCGAGGTAGGATTCAAATTGTCCAACATTTGTAAGTTGCGCAAGTGTTTCTCGGTTTTGGTCGGCATAGCGGTAAGCAAAAGTATAAATCAGCCCTTTGCGGTAAATTTGGTTGAAATATTCAGAATTCCCGCTGGTGTCTGCCGGCACAAAGAAGTCGGGCATGATGCCCCCGCCGCCATAAACCGTGCGCCCGCCTTTGGTCGTATATTTTAAAGAATCTGCAAAATGTATACTGTCGGCAACCAGTTGCTCCTCGCTGTGAAAACGCTCGTAAATATGCTGGTAATATTTTTCGTTCCCCTCATCGTAAGGGCTTTGTATGCAACGGCCGCTGGGGGTATAGAACCTTGCCACGGTAAGCCGGAGCGCAGAGCCGTCCATCAGCGGGATTTGCTCCTGTACCAAGCCTTTACCAAAAGAACGGCGGCCGATAACAATGCCGCGGTCGTTGTCTTGCATGGCTCCCGCAAAAATTTCACTGGCAGAAGCAGAAAATTCATCGATTAAAACATACACTTCCATGTCTTTCCACGAAGTTTTGCCCGAGGCATTGTAAGTTTTCCGTGGCTGGTGTGTGCCTTCAGTGTACAAGATAGGCTCGCCTTTTTCCAGGAACTCGTCTACCATGCGCAGGACACTGACTAAAGAGCCCCCTGTATTTTGGCGCAAGTCGATAATTACTTTCCCTGCGCCTTCTTGCGAGAGCTTGTCCATGCCTTCCATGAACTCGTCGTAAGTAGTTTCTGCAAAACGGCTGATCTTCATAAAACCGGTTTCCCCGTCAAGCATGTACGACACATCAACACTGTAAATAGGTATGTCGCCGCGTGTTATTTCAAAATCAAATTCATCATTGTATCCTTTTCGTACGATGCCAACATTGACTTTTGTGTCTTTTTCTCCCCGGAGGAGGTTCAACACGGTCTGGTTGGTGACGTCAACCCCGGCAATTGTAGAGTCGTTTACCCTGATAATCCTGTCGCCTGGGAGGATTCCCACTTTACTTGAAGGTCCTCCTGAAATTACTTCAACAACCCGCACCGTATCTTCCTGGATAGAGAACTGCACGCCTATCCCCGAAAAATTACCCTGCATTTCTTCCTGTACCTCCTGCATGTTTTTGGCGGGTATGTACGTTGTATGCGGGTCGAGGTTGCCCAAAATCTCCGGTATTGTTTTTTCAATTATGCTGCCGGTATTTACACTGTCAACATATCCCTGTTGGATTAAGTCGAGTATGGTCGTAATTTTATTTGGCCTGCCGAAATTCATCCCCGCAAGCGTTGGGTGGCTGTTGTTTTTCAACATATTGCCTATAAGGATGCCAAATGCTATTGAACCCCCTACCAGCAATGGGATAAACAAGGTTGTCCTTTTTCTCATTTTCTATTCTCCTGTCTCTGTTTTCACTTGTTCAACTTCAATATTTGCCCTTCGGAGCAGCTTAATGCCATCGTCTAACCTGTAATTGTCGGTGAACACAACCCTTTTTATCCCAGCCTGTATGATCAGTTTTGAGCATTCCAGGCATGGCGATGAGGTAACATAAAGCGTAGCCCCTTCGCTGCTGTTGTTCGACTTGGCGACCTTGGTTATGGCATTGGCCTCTGCATGAAGGACGTAGGCTTTGGTTTTGTTGTTTTCGTCTTCGCAGACATTTTCGAAGCCCGAGGGCGTTCCGTTATACCCATCGGAAATAATCATCTTGTCTTTTACCAACAGTGCGCCTACCTGCCTCCTTTTGCAGTACGAATTTTGAGACCATATTTCTGCCATCTTTAAATATCGGCGGTCCAATAGTTGCTGTTTTTTGTCTTTTGCCATTCTTTATCAGTTTAAATGGCATCCAAGCCATTCGAAAAAACACAAAAGTAACATTGATTTCGTACGAACTGCCGATTTAAGGAGGAAATATAAAAGCAGCACCTTAAATTTCAATTCTTTAACATTTGAGCAGTATACGGCATCACCTCAAAGAATATAATATTGTCGCCCCTGGCGGGACCTGTTTTATTCTTTTATCAACAGCCAGATGTCTGAATATTTAGGGTATTCCTGCCGTACCTGCGAAACACGTGCCCGTGCTTGCTGTTCGTCTTTGTAAGAATTTGTGCATACCCTGTAATATCCGGTCTCGCTATGGAGGATAATTGGCTTAAAGCCTTCGTCCAAGAGTGTTTCGCGATAATTTTTTGCATTACCCAACTGGCTGAACGAGCCAATGATTACAAAATACTTGTTGGATTCGTTGCCTGCCTTGTCTGCCTGTTGCGTAAACGAAACCTGCTCTTTGCGCATAGAGACCGGTTTCTCTTCTGGCCTTTCTTTGGCCGCAGAAACAGGTTCTTCTTTTTTTTCTGTTTTGGCACTTCCTGGCACCGAAAATACTTTTGGTTTCTCTGTGGTGTCGGTTGTATAAGGCGATTGTGCAGCTTGTTTGGTAGTTTTACATGCAGCAAGCCCTAACGCTATTACAATTGTAATTGCTAGTATTCGATTCATTTTGTTAAATTTTTCAGGTTCTTAATTAAGCAGCCAAGATACATAAATCGGCAATTCACGCTATCGCAAACTGATGTAAGTTTTTAACAGGCTATTGTTTGCAATTCGGCAATAAAACTAACAACGCCTTTTTTGCGTACCTGCGCCCCCTCCTCCAAAAAAGGACATTACACCAAGCACAAACCCAAAATTGTACCATCCCCCGGTGTTGGGGAAAGCATAAATTTCGTAGTCAGTAAACAAACTGGCAATAAAACTGAACAGGAGGATGAACCCGTGCAAAAGCCCTTTCAGGAAACCTGGAGGGTTGGGGACACCGCCCAAAGAGTGCGTTGCACAGCCCGACAAGAACAAAATGCAAGCTAATAGTACTGTTAGGAAAGATAAATTTTTTTTCATTAACTACCCGGTTTAAAAGTTATTACCGCAAAATACAAAATAATACGGCTGTTTTTCCGGTTATAATATTAATTTTGGTAATTGTTGATTGCCATTGACTTTCTTATTTAATTTAGCTATTTTTGAAATATGGACACAAAATCAGATAAACATATTATTTGTAATTTATAGGTCATGGACAAATAAAACAAGCAGTTTTTTATATAGATTTGCCAGTAAAGGTTGTCGGATAGGTTTGAAAAAGATATGAGACTAAATTTTAACTAAAAAAAACAGATATTATGGATCACAAAATGTGGTATGACGAAGGTACTAAACTATTATACCTTGAATTCACCGGGGATTTTTTATTGAAGGACGTGCCTCCAATAAGGGAAAAAATATTTGAATTGCTGGATGGCAAGCCTTATCGTCAAATGCTAACTTTTATCAATAAAACGTCCAAGGTTGAAAACCGGGATACAAGGGAGCAGACAAATAAGACCTTGCAGGATGCATCGATAACAGAAATTGCATTTGTGGGCGGAAGCGCGGCAAACCGCATGATTGCAAAAGTACTGTTAAAAACAGGGGCGATCAAAACCCAAGGTGATTTTTTCAAAAAAGAGGAAGACGCAGTTAAATGGTTAAAAAGCAAAAGATAAAAAATGGAAGACAAAATAGTTTTTAAAAACGCAGAAGAGCGGATCGGTCACATTGAAGATGTATTGTCATCAGTTGCAGCAGGGGAGTTGGACCGTAGGGTAAAAACAGATGTAGAAGACGACCTTACCGGTATTGAAGAAGCCATCAATATTTTAATTGAGGATTTAACTTACGAGCTCAAACAAAGCAAAAAAATGAAAGACGAGCTCGAAGAGAAGTTGGGGAAAATCCAGGAGCAGCAAAAAACTATTGTCCAGCAGCAGGAAGATCTCATGGAGCTTTCCAGCCCTGTAACAAAAGTCTGGGACAACATTTTGATCCTGCCTGTCATTGGCACGCTCGACAGCCAGCGTACACAAATTATGATGGAAAACCTCTTGCAAAAAATCGTAGAAACCGGCTGTATCAATGCCATTCTCGACATTACCGGGGTGCCAACGGTAGATACCCAGGTTGCCAACCACCTGCTAAAAACAGTTACCGCAGCCCGCTTGCTTGGCGCAGATTGCATCATCTCAGGGATTAGCCCGGCAATTGCACAAACAATAGTACACCTGGGGATCGATCTGTCATCTATAAAAACCAAAGCAACATTGCAAGATGCCATGCTTTATGCCATGAAAAAGAACAACCAACTTTTTGATGGCAAAATTCTAGTAGACAATAAAGAACTGGAGGAAAAAGATAAATGAACCCAGATATCAACGATAAAAAAATCCCCATAATCAAAATCCGCGATTTTTTGATTGTGTCCATCCAGGTCGACATGCACGATAAACTTGCTGTCCAGTTACAGTCGCAAATCCTTCATGAAATTGAGAAAACAGGGGCAAAAGGGGTTTTAATCGATATTTCGGTACTTGAAATAGTTGATTCCTTTATTGGCCGTATACTTTCGGGGATGGCTTCCATGGCTGCCATTATGGACGCAGCAGTCGTTATTATCGGCATGCAGCCCGCAGTGGCCATAACATTGGTTGAGCTGGGGCTGGAAATGCCCGGGGTAGACACTGCACTTGACATGGAAAAAGGGATGGAGATGCTTGAAAGCAAACTAACTGAAAAAAAGAGTTAATTTAATCTTGGACGCGGATGCAGAAAATCATTTCTGATAAAAGCTGGACAGAACTGGGCGTTTTTCCTATTGTTAACGAACACGACATTGTGAAAGTACGCTCCATCGTGCGGCAATATGCCAAAAATTTTAAAATGGGCATAGTTGAACAAACACGGTTGACAACTGCGGTCTCCGAGCTTTTCAGGAACATGTTCAATTATGCCAGTGGAGGGGATGTCCTCATCGAAAATGGAATAGTTGACGGGCATAATGCACTAATTATAACGTGCATAGACAAAGGGCCAGGGATTGAAGACCTGGAACTTGCCATGAGCGATGGCTACACCTCTGAAATGGGCATGGGGTATGGCCTGCCTGGAGCAAAAAGATTGGTAGATAAATTCGAGATCTATTCCAGGATAAACGAGGGGACTACTGTTAGGGTAATGAAATGGAAATAAACCGGGATCATATTTTATATCTACAAATTGAAAACGAATCGGATATTGGGGTATGTAGGAGGAAAGCTGTTGGGCTCGCAAAAAATATCGGATTCGACGATATAAAAACAGAAGAAATAGCAATAACGGTTACCGAACTTGTAACCAATGTAATAAAACATGGCGGGGGGAAAGGGAAAATCCTTATTTGCCAGCTTGAAAACCAAAACAGGCAAAAAGCCATAGAAATTTGGTGTTGCGACATGGGCAACGGGATAAGCGACCTGAAACAATCGCTTGCCGATGGATATACCCGCCAGAACACACTGGGCATAGGCCTTGGCACAATACGTAGGTTCTCCGATGAGCTGGAAATAAACCCCAAGTCAATCCAACAACTGATCGACTCGGGCATGTCAGACCTGAGGGCTTACAAACATTGTATCCGTTCATTGAAATGGGTCCCTGTAAAACACTGGATTGGGGTAAACAAAAACCTGACAACAGGCGCAGCATCGAGGTGCAAGCCGGGAGAAAAACTAAACGGCGATTCCTATGTGGTAAACCACCTAAGCCAAACCAAGACCATAGCCGCAGTGATTGACGGGCTTGGCCATGGGAAAGAAGCAAACATGGCTTCGCAAATGGCAAGGGAACAAATTTTGTTACGTTCGGAATTGCCCACACATGCCTTGATCCAGCATGTCCACAACAGCATAATGGGGACCAGGGGGGCTGTTATTGGCCTTATTTGTATAGATACCCAAAACAATAAATTGCAATTTACAGGTATCGGGAACATCGAAGGTTTCATAAAAACGTCAAACGAGAAAAAAAACCTGGTCTCTTTTGGCGGGATTGTAGGGCACAACATGAGGACCCCCAGGATTTTTGATTTTGATTTTAACCCGGGAGATTTCATCTGTTTGACAAGCGACGGGATCACTTCGCGGTGGGACCCGGGGGAGATAAACTGGAAAAACCATCCGCAGCAAAATGCGGAATATATTTTAAATAATTTTTCAAGGCAAAATGACGATGCAACCGTTCTTGTCATCAGTTACAACATTTGATGTCGGCAGCCTGAAAATACAGGGCGAATCGGATGTGGTTGTGGCCAGGAATATCGGCTTTCAACTGGCAAAAGAAATTTGCTTTGACAAGACTACATGCATCAAGATAGGCACCACGGTATCCGAACTGAGCAGGAACATGATAGAGCACGCCAACAACGGGGAAATAACCTTCATGGTTGGCACTCATAAAGATGACATCGGGGGTATTATACTTGTTTTTAAGGACAACGGGCAAGGGATAGGAGATCTGGGTAGCATCCAGTCGGGGAATTATGTTTCCAAGCATGGCATGGGCGTTGGGGTAACCGGATCCCAGCGGCTGATGGACGATTTCCACGTAGAATCGGAAAAAGGCAAAGGGACTACAATAACTGTAGCCAAATGGTTGCCGAATTATGCAAGGAAATTAACGGCAAAAAGGATAGCCTCCCTGCAAAATGCCTTTAAAGAAATTTTTTCGCGCGGCGATGCAAGCATGGCCGACACCATAAACGCCCAAACCAAGGAACTGCAATTCCTGCTTAAAAAACTCCAGGAAAGAAACGAAGAAATTGAAACAATAAACCGGGAACTGGAAGAGACCAACAAGGGGGTTGTTGCCCTAAACAGGGAACTGGAAGATCGCGCTATTGCCATAGAAAAAGCCCGGCAGGAGGCAGAAATGGCCAACAAGGCGAAAAGCGAGTTCCTTGCCAACATGAGCCACGAAATAAGGACCCCCATGAACGCAATACTCGGGTTTACCGAGGTGCTGGAAAACAAAATCACCGAGAAAATTTTACTTCGGCATTTACACGCAATCTCCTCAAGCGGCAAAGCCCTGCTCAACATTATAAACGACATACTAGACCTGTCAAAAATAGAAGCAGGCAAATTAGAACTTAAATACGAACCGGTAAACCTTTTCTCGCTGATTAACGAGGTGGGGCAAATTTTTGAACATAAAACCAGACAGAAAAGGATTGAGTTCGTACTTGAAATCGACCCTTCTATACCCAAAGTCATATTTATTGACGATGTGAGGCTGAGGCAGGTGCTGTTTAACCTGGTTGGGAACGCCGTTAAATTTACAGATTCGGGCTTTGTGAAGCTCTCGGTAACGAAAGCAGTCTCCAATAAAGAGACAGAAACCATTGATTTGCTTTTCCAGGTTGAGGATTCGGGGATCGGGATACACGAAGACCAGATAGACAAGATTTTTGAAGCATTTGAACAACAACGGAACCAAAACCTGAACAAGTATGGCGGGACTGGGCTTGGGTTGACAATTACTGCCCGCCTTATCAGGATGATGGGGGGGGACATAAAGGCCGAAAGCCAATTGGGCAAAGGGAGCAAATTCAAGGTCTACCTCAAGGGGCTGGAGATAAGTTCAATTGACGAATCGGACCAGAAAGAAGGCACAAGTTCCGACAGCTCAAACATTATATTTGAGCCAGCCACCCTCCTCGTTGTCGATGATATTGTGCACAACCTCGAACTTGTAGTTAATTTGCTCGAAGAACATGAACTAAAGATACATACCGCGCTCAATGGGAAAGAAGCGGTCAGCATTGCTGCCCAGGTCAAGCCCGATTTAATACTTATGGATCTTAAAATGCCGATAATGAACGGTTTCGAAGCCTTAAAGATCATAAAATCCAAAAAGAAACTGAAATCAATACCGATAATAGCGCTTACCGCCTCTGCAATGATAGAGGAACAAAAAAAGATTCTTGATTCAGGCTTCGACCACTTTGTGCACAAACCTATTTCGAAGGGGCTTCTTATCCAGGAAATAGCGAGGTACCTGAAATATAAAAAACTCCCTGGGACAGAAAAACAAGACGTTTCTGATTTCGACATTTCCGAAAAACAGTTAGACAAAGAAACACTGGAAAGGATACCGGAACTTATTGAAACCATGGAAAGCGGAATAAAAGAGAAATGGGAATCGATAAGGTCAACTTTTATATTGAAAGACATTGAGGATTTTGCGTTGGAAGTCAAATCCCTGGCAGAAAACTTCAAAATAGCTAAACTTGCGGAATGGGCAGAAAGGATTATTGAACAAACCCAAAACCTGGACATGGAAAACCTGCCATCGACCATCAGCCAATATGAAGATTTTACAACTGCCCTAAAAAAATTAATCGATAATAAGGAAAGGGGTTAAAATGAAGAAAACCAAATCTAAAATGAAGAAGCCTGTAATACTGATTGTTGACGATGTGCCAAGGAATATCCAGGTTTTGGGGGCCTTGCTCAACAAGTTTGACTATGAGCTTGCCATTGCCATGAACGGGCAACAAGCCCTTGACATTGTTGCCAGGATCAAACCCGATCTAATATTGCTTGATGTGATGATGCCGGTAATGGACGGGCATGAAGTCTGCAAAAGGATAAAGGCAAACGAAAACACCCGCGAGATCCCGATTATTTTTATTACTGCAAAATCGGAAACTGAAGACATTATTACAGGTTTTGAACTAGGTGCGGTCGATTACATCACCAAGCCGTTTATAGGCAGCGAACTTATTGCAAGGGTAAAAACACACCTCTCTTTAAAAGCCACAAAAGAATCTTTAATGGAGGAAGTTGCCACAAAAAACAAATTTTTTTCAATTATTTCACACGACCTCAGAAGTTCGTTCGGCATAATCCAAAGTTTTGTAAACATAATACAGAACAATAGGGAGCTGCTTTCTCCCGAAGAAATAGACGAATTGCTCGAAGATATCGGGAAAACTTCAAAAAACACATTGGACCTTTTGCAAAACTTGCTAGAATGGGCCCGTTCTCAAACCGGGCGGCTCAATTTCAAGCCCGAAAAATTTGAGGTACACGAAGTATCTGGCAATATTGTAAAATCATTTAAGAATAATGCATCCAATAAAAACATCAAACTCAATTCTGAAGTAAAAAGCGGGCACGAAGTTTTTGCCGACAAGAACATGGTTTCGCTGGTTGTCCGCAACTTGGTTTCAAATGCCATAAAGTTCACCCCTCAAAACGGGAACATAAAAATTGATTCATCGGAAGGGGACAGTTACATAAAAATTGAAGTGAGCGATTCAGGTGTGGGGATTAAAAAAGAAAGGATACCAAGTTTGTTCAAAATCGATTCGATAATCTCGACACCAGGTACCGAAAAGGAACAGGGGAACGGGCTTGGCCTTATACTTTGCAAAGAATTTGTGGAACACAACGGCGGGGAAATAGGAATAGAGAGCGAGGAGGACAATGGTACGGCCATCTGGTTTACCCTGCCCAAACCCCAATAATGCCGTGATATTATGATTATTGTCTATCGTTTCCCCCTAAACAATCCCGTTGCCCACATATATTGAACACATTTCTGGATTACTGGCAAAAAATAAGGAATTGTTGTGGTACATCCAGGCAAATCATGGAAATTTTGTAAATTGCCAGTATGGAAAACCGGCAAAAGAGGTACATAAACAGGGGAGCAACGGTCTCCGGCAAGTTTTATCCAGGATCGAGGCAAGGGCTACTGTCCGAACTTGAGCAATTGTTCTGTCTTGCAAAAAAGCGGAAAGAAGCCCATTGCCATCCCCAGGCACTCATCTCGCCCCATGCCGGTTTTATATTTAGTGGCAGGGTTGCGGCATCGGCATTCAACCAGATAGCCAAAGAAAATCCATACAAAAGGGTTTTTGTAATTGCATCGAGCCACAGTTACAATTTTAAAGGAGCCGCCGTATTTAACCGGGGAAATTACGAAACCCCGCTTGGAGAAATAAAAGTTGACATTGAGCTGGCAGACCGCCTCATTAAAGCCCCTGGCCTTATTATTGAAAGAAACAGTGTGCACGTGCAGGAACACAGCCTTGAAGTACAGTTGCCATTCATACAATATAAACTGGGATACGAAATCCCCATTGTGCCAATCATTATGGGAGACAACAACCCTGGCGAATGCAAACAGCTGGCAAAAAATTTAAGCCCATGGTTTACTCCTGAAAACCTGTTTGTTTTCAGTACCGATTTTTCACATTACCCGGCATACGCCGATGCTAATGAAATTGATCTTTTAACAGCGGAAGCAATTTGCAGCAACAAGCCAGGGGAACTATTGAATGTACTGGAAGAGAATAAAACAAAAAATATCGGCAACCTTGTTACCTCCCTTTGCGCCAAGGCTCCTGTGCTAACGCTATTATATTTAACAGAGGGGCAAAATTTTATTTTCGATAAAATTGAGTATAAAAATTCGGGAGATACAAAGATCCATGGAAACAAAGACCGGGTGGTTGGATACTGGGCAATAGCAGCCTACCCAAAAACAAAGGGAATATATTTAACGGAAGGAGAAAAAAAAGAGCTACTTGAGAAAGCCCGTTCGGCAATTGTACACTTTATAAAAACCGGGGGCAAGGACAAAATTACAGGACCTGTTTCAAATGGTATGTTAAATGAGCCCGCCGGGGCATTTGTAAGTATTTATATAAACAACGAGCTTAGAGGGTGCATTGGGAGCTTTGCGTACAACAAAACCTTAAACGAAACAGTTCAGGACATGGCAGTTTCTGCTGCCTGCGACATGCGTTTTGATAGCATCGGGGAAGGGGAACTGCCCAATATGCAACTGGAAATATCTGTGCTGACGCCGCTTAAGAGGGTAGGATCGGTTGATGAAATTGAACTGGGGAGGCACGGTATTTACATAAAAGATGGATTTAATACCGGTACTTTTTTGCCACAGGTGGCCGAAAAAACCGGGTGGGGGCTGTATAAATTACTGGGGCATTGTTCGCGGGACAAAGCAGGCCTTGGCTGGGACGGATGGAAAACTGCCGAATTGTTTACTTACGAGGCAGTTGTTTTTAAAGGGTGATGGGCATATCAATCAAAAACTTCGTGCAAAACTTTCAACGATTTTATTTCGCCCAAGTGGTCAAAATGAAAACGGTAGTATTCAACCAACTTTTCTAAAAGGGTTTTGCGGATGCTGCGGGGGATCTTAAGCCCTGCAACATCGGGGAATTTTAAAGAAGCCAATGTACACAGGTATCCCGTTGCTTCCTTGTTCATAAACCAAGGGTGCGAAGGTTCAAAAGGGACAATTGCCCCTTTTTTTAAATCGAACCAGTTTGCGAAGCCTTTCTTTGTGGTATCGGGGAAAAATCCCAGGTATTCAGTTAGCCGGTATAAAAAATAAATATGAAAACTGGCAGTGCTGTTTTCCGTTAAATCAAAAAACAAAAGCGAGTTTTTTATGAAATCAAACATCTCGGGGTAGCTTTCCACCTCATTGATTGTTTTATACAGGACTTCCGCTAAAAAAATAACTTGTGCCGATTTTGATATGTCGAAAGGGATATTCTGGTAAACCGGGGTGTTCCTAATCTCTTTTATCTGTTGGATATTGCGGTTTTGTTTTTGGTAGCCAACAATATCCACCAAGAAAAGCGGCTGCAGGATACCTGGTTTATTCTTGGATTTTTTGCTCCTGGCAGCATTTACCATATAACTCTGCCTGCCAAATTCACGGGTAAAAACAGTAGCAATAACACTGCTGTCGCCGTATTTTATGAAATGGAGCACTATGCCCTCAGTAGAAGTAAGCATAATTTTTGAATAACGATTATATGTCTCACAATCTCATAGCCGATCGTACTAATGAATAAACAACAATTTGGCAATATGGGTCTCATTGCCGTATCCATCGTTACAGAATACTAGGTAAACTCCTGTTTTTACACGGTTGCCGTTAAGGTTCTTACCGTCCCAGGTTGCGTTTCCTCCCAACGAAGTGGTGTGATAAACCAGATTTCCTGTTATATCGGTTATTTTTATATCGGTATTGGTAACCAGCCCGGTAATAGTGATAGTGCCATCATAGGTTTCGCGCACTGGGTTAGGGTACACGTATACATCTTTATATTTGTCATTCCCCCCTGTTGCATCGCCTTGGTACGAGATTAGTCCCTCTTCTGTCCCAAAAAACACTTCGCCCGTGGTTTGGTCGATTGCGATATCGGTAATTGTATTTGAGAGCAATGCGCTGTTGTCTTTGGTAAAATGCTCAATTTCTTCATCTCCATTTTCAGAAACAAGATAAACCCCGGAATTTTCAGTGCCAATCCATTTTCTGTTTGCCCCGTCTACTGCAATTGCAGTTATTGATTCTGTTTCAAGCAAAGGGTTGTATAAACCATCGCCTAATTCAAGACTGGGCTGCGTAGCGTAGTAGGTCTCAGTGTTCCAAACTTGCGAAGGGTTTGAAAAAACAGCAACCCCTTCGGTTGTCCCAAGCCATATCTCGCCGTCATTGTCCTCAACTATGCATTGGACATCGCTCATTTCGTTAGTTATCGTATTTTCACCATTGCTAAAATAAGAGATGACGGGCAGGTATAATTTATCAGAGCCGTCAGAGTTTACAACATAAAGGTTGTCTCCGTCAACTACCACCCATTTGTCGTCGTTTTCGGTAACAATAACCTGCCCTATCTTGCAATCGTTTGACGTTTCGGGCAGTTCAACCGATTCCCAGTTGCCATCAGGAGATAGTTTGTGTAAGTTATAGCTTGCCACCGAGTTAGAAACCCACAAATTACCCTCTGAGTCGAAGGCCATGCCATCTACCCATACGTAAGGTTCATCGGGTTGCGTGGGCAGTGCTGTCTCCAGGGGGCTGTTTTTGTTTGTGTAACGCTCTATAAATTCATCGTCTTTGTATTCTAATAGCCCGCCCCCCCAACTTCCTATAAAGATGTGGTTTTCATCAGAAGGGTCGACAGCAACAGAAATAATATTATAAAAACCGTCCAGTTCCGAATGGTCCGGTGAGGAGAAATAATCCCACTGTCCGTTCCCGAACCGCTGGAAACGGGGGGATTCCCAACCACTCTTGTCACCTGGGGCGACCCACAAGTTTGTCCCGGTATGGGCAAGTGTGAAAACGTTGTTGTCCATTGGTCCGTTTACCTGCACGTCTTCATATTCATCCCCGGCAACAATAACCAAGGAATAACCGGCATCTGCAATCCAAATTTTCCCGTCACTGGTTATCCCTGAACTCTGGGCATTAATACTGTTTACTGCCCCATCGTCAAATCCATACGAATTTATTTTGCCTGCAATGTCATTGTTGCTGTCGATAATATATATACTCCCCCTGCTTGTTATTGCAAGGTAGCCGTTGCACTCCTGTATGTCGAATGCATATTTAATGCTGGGGTGGTATGGGACCCAGCCCGAGCCGTCGAATGAGTACAATGCATCCGAGTACCATTCCCCTGGCGTATAATTTGCAATAAGTTTGCCTGCATGTGTTTCCAGAAAATTGAATTTCCCGCTTGGGTTGGGGATTTTTTCCTCTGCCAGCCAGTTGTTGTAATCAAGTAAGTTGTCTTCAGTGCCTGCCTTAAGTATCCCGTTGTCGGTTGCGGCATAAATGGTATCGTTAAAAATGGCAACATCGTTTACGTTCAACTGGGCACCGCCTTCGCCAATAATGTATGTGCCTATAATTTCATTTTTATCAAGATTGACAGCTACAATGCCAAAACCGCATGCTAAATATGCTTCATTGTCGGCAAAAGAGATGTTGTTGATCGTTTTATCTCCCGTAAACTGTTTCCTGTAAATATCAGAAAGGTTTACCACACCGCCTTCCCCGTTCAACAAATCAATGTTGCAATTATCATAAGCTATTACCAAAATTTTATCCCCATCGTTGTAAGCGATTGTACTTATCCCTACATCAGATAGCCCTACAACCTCAGAAAGTTTGGACACACTGTTGTCTTCCGTATCGTAATAAAGTGCCCCCCCTTCTGTCAAACAGTAAACTTTATCGCTGGCAACAGCAATTTTGGTGGCATTCTTATACGACAGATAGTCCTGCCATGTGCCGCTTGCCCTTTGTGCCTGCAACTGCAAAACCAATGGAAACGATAAGATAAGAAGTAAAAAATTACGCATATTTTGTTTGTTCATTGTTTTATTTAGACAAAAGGTAGCCAGCCAGTTTTGCTACGGCTTTGCCCCTGTGGCTTATTTTGTTTTTGTCGCCCATACCCATCTCTGCAAATGTTTTTTCAAATCCATCGGGCTGGAATATGGGATCGTAGCCAAACCCTGCCCCCCCTCTTTTTTCAGTTAAAATCTTGCCATCGACAATCCCCTCAAATTGTATCTCTTCCCCTCCAATAACTAATGATATTACAGTCCTAAAACGGGCATTCCTGTTTTTTATTTTAAGCATTTTGTCCAACACTTTCTCCATATTGTCCTGAGCATTTTTGCCCTCCCCTGCATATCGCGCAGAATACACCCCCGGCTCACCGTTAAGTGCCTCTATTTCAAGCCCTGTGTCATCGGCAAAACAATTGTAGCCGTATTTGTTGTAAACGAAGTATGCTTTCTGCCTGGCATTCCCTTCCAGATCAGGTTGTTCTTCCGGTATCTCTTCGTTGCACCCAATGTCTTTTAAGCTCAGGAGCTTGAACCCGTTGCCCAAGATCGACTGGAGTTCCCCTAATTTATGTTCGTTGTTTGTGGCAAATACAAGTTCCATTTTTTAGGGTAAAAGTAAGAAATTAAGGGTTATAAATGCCTGCCACCTGATACAAATTATCCCCCATTCCCGTAGTTGCCTGGCAACTATCGACATAAAAACCTGAGGTTAATATTTTTAATCGGGTTCTGGTTAATACAATAAAAAATGTTGTTTTTTGTACCTTTCGGCATTGGAACAACAACAATATCTTGAATATGTACAAAAGTAGGATTTCGTTAGTTTTACGGCACTTGAAATTATTGTATTTAGCAGATCGTGCCTGGTTTTATCTGGAAAAGCTCAGGAATAAAAAGGCAAACGTTGTTTTTAGAAAGAATAACCCCGGAGTACCATTGCCCCCTGATTATATTATGTATGAATCATTTCAACTGGATTATGAGAGATTTTATCATGGAGGGGCAGGCACGGCAAAATGGCTGGTCGGATATTTGTTGAAATATAAAAACAAGGATCACTTAAGAATACTTGACTGGGGCTGCGGTCCAGGAAGGGTAGTCCGGCATTTGCCGGGGATTTTGGGGAACGGGTGCGAATACTTTGGTACGGATTATAACCCAAAATCAATACGCTGGTGCTCTGATAACCTGAAAGATATTAGTTTTAGCTTAAATACAGTTGAGGCATATCTTCCCTATCCTGACGCTTATTTCGATTTTATATATGGGCTTTCAATTTTTACTCATCTGTCGGGAAAGATGCATTATTTGTGGCTAAAGGAACTTCTCAGGGTGTTGAAACACAATGGTATCCTATTTATAACCACACAAGGAGATAATTTTAAGGCAAAACTCACACAGGCAGAGCAGGAAAAGTTCGAAGAAGGGGGACTTGTAGTCAGGGGGAAAGTTAAAGAGGGGCACAGGACATTCTCCGCCTTCCATCCTGAAAAATTTATGGAAAAATTATTTTGTGACGTGGAAGTATTGGAGCATATAAAAACAAAACCCCTAACAGGGGGTTACCTGCCACAAGATGTTTGGATTGTACAAAAAAAACGTATTTAATCACAGGTACACGAATGCAAACAATCTATAATTTGGCTTAAAATTGTATGTTTGAGATAATAGAACGTGTTTTTCCCTTCGCGCTTCGAACAAAGTACCCCTTTGTCTTTCAGTATGCCTAAATGATGGGATGTGGTAGATTGTTCAATTCCCAGCAACTCGTGGATTCCGGTCACAGTCAAACGCTTCCCGCCGTCAAGGTGTTTAAGGATCGCTATGCGCACTGGGTGTGCCATCGCTTTTAGCATATTTGCTGCAATTTCTAATTTTTCGGGATCTAACTCCTTGTTTTCTAGCATGCTCTGATTATTAGTAAATGCAAATATATAAATATTTAGGGATATTGCCGTATCAACTTGTCCTATTTGAAACAATTATGGGAGAATTGATTTTTTTTGATAAATTTTATCGGATTTAGGTGAATTTATCCTATGTTCGTTTTTTTAATTAACACTGGGGACTTACAATTGATGTCAGTAATAGAAAGAATCAAATTTCCGATTGAGAAAGAAATAAATGACTTTGAGCCGTATCTGAAAAAATCGTTGCAAAGCGACATACCCCTGTTAGGTACCATCCTTAATTTTTTATACCGCACAAAAGGCAAGCAGCTCCGCCCTATGTTTGTTTTTCTTTCAGCAAAATTGGTGGGAGAACCCAATGAATCGTCACAACTGGCAGCATGCTCGGTGGAATTGTTGCATACCGCAACACTTGTCCACGACGATGTTGTTGACGAATCGTATGAACGCCGCGGGACTTTTTCGGTGAAGGCACTTTGGAAAAACAAACTGGCGGTTTTGGTGGGCGATTATATTTTGGCAAAAGGGCTATTGCTTCAGCTCGAAAATAAAAAGTACAATTTTCTCCACCTTATTTCGCGTGCAGTGCAGGACATGAGCGAGGGGGAAATCCTCCAGGTGAAAAAAAGCAGGAAACTGGATATTGATGATGAAACCTATTTTGAGATTATCCGGAAAAAAACAGCTTCCCTGATTGCTACCAGCATGGCCATTGGGGCGGCCTCGGCAACCGATGATGAAGGAATACTCGAAAAGATGTACCGTATTGGGCAGGATGCCGGGATTGCATTTCAAATTAAAGACGATATTTTTGACTATCAGCACAAAGGGTTGATTGGCAAGCCTACAGGCAACGATATCAAAGAACAGAAAATAACCCTGCCGCTTTTATATGTACTGGAACATTCATCCCCTTCTGAGAGGAAAAGGATACTTAGGCTTATTAAGAGGAAAAACAAGGATCCCAAAGCAATTAAAGGATTAATTGAACTGGTAAAAGAAAAAGGCGGATTGGATTATGCAACCAAAAAAATGGAAGAGTTCAAAGAAAAAGCCATCCGTGGTTTAATGGAGTTTGAGGACAACGAAGCGAGAACATCTCTGATTGAGCTTATGGATTATATAATAACCCGGAAGAAATAAATTAACCTCTGGTTAAATTGCAAACAGTGGCCTCTGTGCAGTTAACCAGATCTTGCGGTGCCAGTTTTATCTGCATCCCCCGTTTGCCTGCGCTTACATAAATAGAATCAAAGCCCAGGCAGGAGTCATGTACAAAGGTCGGGTAACGCCTTTTCATCCCCAGCGGAGAGCAGCCTCCCCTGATGTAACCGGTCAAGCCCAATATTTCTTTCATATGCACCATCTCTGCATTCTTGTTCCCCGATATTTTTGCCGCTTTTTTCAAGTCTACTTCCATATCCCCAGGGATCACTGCCACAAATATCCCATTGGTATTTCCACGTAACACAAGGGTTTTATAGACCTGTCCTATATTTTGCCCCAGCTTTGCGGCCACATTTGCCGCACTAAGGTCATTTTCGTCAACAGGATATTCTTTTATTTCATAATTTACCCGTTTGTTTTCAAGCATGCGGGCGGCATTTGTTTTTTTCATCGTGTAAAAGTACTTGTTAATAACGGGAAAAACTGTGCGGAGAGATATTTTTCCCTGACGATTTAGCGCATCAAAATAATATTTCTCCGTTTTTCAGAAAAATTAATTAGTTTTACATGCTAATTCATTACGAATGATGTACAACGGACCTATATACGGAAAAGAATGGAACTGGCGTAACGTGAAAATGGAAACGCGAGACAACGATATTGATTTGCGGTGAAAACCGGGGAAAGGGGATTTGTCATATATGTGGCAAATCCCCTTTTTTTATTCAAAACGCTGATAATGAAATATATAAAATGACAGTTAGGGTAACTAACGATAAGGTCAAACTAAACTTTTTACAACTATATTAAAATTTAAATACCATGGTAAAACAAAAAAAGATTTTCCTTGAAGAATCGGAAATGCCAAGGCAATGGTATAACCTTGCTCCGGATCTCCCAACACCTATGAACCCACCACTGGGCCCAGATGGAAACCCTATTGGACCAGAAAAATTGGCGGCAATTTTTCCTATGAACTTAATAGAGCAAGAGGTTTGCCAAGATCGCTGGGTTGACATACCAGAAGAAATATTGGAAATATTAGTGCGTTGGAGGCCAAGCCCATTGGTCCGTGCTTATGCCTTAGAAGAAGCATTGGGCACCCCGGCAAAAATATTCTATAAAAACGAAAGTGTTTCGCCGGCCGGGAGCCATAAACCGAACACTGCTGTAGCACAGGCATGGTACAACAAACAGTTTGGCATTAAAAAACTCACCACAGAAACCGGGGCTGGGCAATGGGGGAGCGCACTTTCTTTTGCCTGCTCTGTTATTGGAGGCATTGAGTGTAAAGTATATATGGTCCGCGTAAGCTTCGACCAAAAGCCTTTCCGCAAAATGATGATGAACACTTGGGGCGGCACTTGTGTTGCCAGCCCTAGCATGGAAACCGAAACAGGCCGCCGGATTTTACAAGAGATGCCCGACACCCCCGGAAGTTTGGGCATAGCTATTTCAGAAGCCATAGAAGAAGCATTGGCCGACCCTAAAGGGGAAACACGTTATTCTCTCGGTTCTGTTTTGAACCATGTGATGTTGCACCAAACTATTATCGGGCAGGAATGTAAGAAACAATTGGCAAAAGTGGGCATCGACAAACCGGACGTGGTAATTGGCTGCTGCGGCGGCGGGAGCAACTTTGCCGGCTTGACATTCCCGTTCATGTACGACAAAATTAATGGCAGCGACATCCAAATCATCGGAGTAGAGCCATTCAGTTGCCCTACTTTGACCAAAGCTCCGTTTATTTACGACTTTGGAGATGTGGCACAGATGACCCCGCTCCTCCCTATGCACAGTTTGGGGCACAACTTTGTTGCTGCACCAATACATGCAGGAGGCTTACGTTACCACGGGATGGCTCCGTTGGTAAGCGCAGCATTGAAAGACAATTTGATGGAAGCCCAAGCTGTACACCAAAGCGAATGTTTCGAAGCAGGGTTGTTGTTTGCAAAAACAGAAGGTATCATCCCTGCACCGGAAACTACCCATGCAATTGCGGCAACAATACGCGAAGCGAAAAAGGCTAAAGAAGAAGGCAAAGAAAAAACAATCCTTGTAGGCTTTAGCGGACATGGGCTAATGGATTTGGTAGGTTATGAAAAATACCTTGCCGGAGAATTAAGCGATTACGAATATCCGGATGCAGAAATAGCCCTCAACCTTGAAAAAATCCAGGGCTATCCGCTCCCAAAATAGAATTTTTAACCGCAGGGGCGAAAAGATATTTTCTACAGCCTTTGCGGTTAATTTAAAAGTTTTGCTTTTTATAAAACAACTGTCCATCACTGATTTACATCCACTTAATGTAAAATAGACATTTCGTAATCTGCCGAAACAAACAATTGCAAAAAAGCTACACTGCCGATTGAGGCACGGATTGCAACCCGTGCCAAAAACACCATTCTGCCACAATAACACCCAACAAACCATCTGCTCCAGGAATAACCTGTTGCACTGCAAACGGCACAAAACAAACCCCGGCAGGGCTAAGGAATTAGTGCTTTCAGCCCATACTTGTCTTTTTATGAATTTATTTCTCTTATTTTTGTGAAAAAAAGTATGGCATTTGCCACATAACAAAAGGATTATGAAGCAAGTAGTTTTAAATGTACCGGACAACAAATATCAATTTTTCATGGAATTGATAAAAAGCCTTAATTTTGTAAAGGTTTCTTATGCTCCAACGTTGACAAGTAAGCAATTGGATTTTGTGGAAGGGACAAAAAAATCACTGGAACAGGTGGAGCAGCATCTAAAAGGGGAAATCAAGTTAAAAACAGCAGGCCAGCTATTCGATGAACTTTGATATTTACACCACTGATTTTTTCGACAAGGAACTTAAGAAGCTTGCCAAGAAGTACCCTTCTGTAAAAAATGACTACAAGGCTTTGGTTGATTCCCTAAAAGAAGAACCCAAACAAGGACAGGCACTTGGAAAGGATTGCTATAAAGTCCGCATGGCAATTTCATCTAAGGGCAAAGGCAAAAGCGGCGGTAGCCGTGTAATATCCTGTGTTAAAATTGTTGCCGGTTCTGTTTTCCTGCTTTCTATTTACGACAAAGGAGATAAAGAAAGTGTCTCAGACAAAGAACTGGACAAACTGCTTAAAATGGCTGGTTTGTTGTGACTCATTAAAAAAGCCCACGCTGGCGCAGATTTGTAACCCGTGCCAAAAACACCATCCTCCCACAATAACACCCAACGAGCCACCTGTCCCGGAATAACCTGTTGCACGGCAAACGACACAAAATAAACCCCGGCAGGGCTAAGGAATTAGTAATCTGGGTTCTTTTCATGACCATGCCCTACAACATCTCAACAAATTTTTTCATGCAAACATTGATTTGTTATATTTGTCCTACAAATAGAATTAATCCTAACTTGTGCGGATGAAAGCAAACTTGTCAACAAAAACCTTGGCAGACCAGGTTGAAGAAGAAATTATAGAATACATAAAAAAGAAAGGACTGGTCCCGGGCGACCCGCTCCCCAACGAAATGCATTTTTCCGAAACGCTTGGCATTAGCCGTAACGTGGTAAGGGAAGCCATGAGCCGTTTGCGCATGTTGGGCCTCATACAAGCGCGTACCCGGCGGGGAATTGTTGTAACAGAACCTCCTCTTCTGAATGGGTTTAAAAAGGTATTGGATCCTAATTTGCTTAGCATAAAAACAATAAAAGAAATGATGGGCATGCGCATTGCCCTCGAAATTGGGATAGCAGAATTTCTTTTCGAAAACGTTTCGGCAGATGACATAAATGAACTTGAAAACATTGTTTCGCGCCAGCAGGCCATCGGGATTAATAACCTTTCGGTAGAGGATGAAATGGTTTTCCATACTAAAATATACGAGATTGCGGGCAACGATTTTATACTGCAATTCAACAAGATAATGCACCCTGTTTTCGAATTTTCTAAACAAAACTACGAGAGCTATTTTAAGCCTGTAAACGAGAGGCTGAACAAAAAGGGTGAAATAGTGAAACATCCAGATCTTTTAAGGTTAATAAAAAATAAGGACAAAGAAGGATACCAGAAGGCTGTTCAGAAACACCTGAAACCTTATTGGGAATTTTTATATAATTACGATTAACACAATGGAAATAAAAAAATTAAAAGGATTGATTGCAGCACCATATACTCCAATGAACGGAGATGGTTCGCTTAATTTAGGTATTGTTGCCCCCTATGCCGCAAAATTGAAGAAAGACGGGGTAAAAGGCGTTTTTATCTGTGGCACAACAGGCGAAGGCATGTTGATGGCGTTGGAAGAAAGAATGGCTGTGGCAGAAGCTTGGATAAAAGAACAGTCGCCCGATTTTAAAGTGATGGTGCATGTTGGGACAACCTCATATATGCAGTCGAAAGAACTGGCAAAACATGCACAAAAAATAGGTGCTTATGCCATTGGTTGCATGGGGCCTACGTTCCTTAAACCCGGAAATGTAGACGATCTGATCCGTTTTTGTGCAGAAGTGGCTTCGTCTGCCCCCGGATTGCCTTTCTATTATTATCATATCCCGAGCGTTTCGGGGGTATCCCTTTCTATGTACAAGTTTTTGAAAAAAGCACAACAGGCAATCCCTAACCTGGCAGGGATAAAATATACCCACAATGATTTTATGGAAATGCTCCAGTGTATTCAGCTCGACAATGGCAAATGGGATATTTTGCATGGTTTCGACGAATTGTTGCTTTGCGGGTTAACTCTTGGGGCGAAGGCTGCTATTGGAAGCACCTACAACTACATGGCTCCTGTCTATCAAAAAATTATCGATAATTTCCAGAAAGGGGACATTGATGCTGCAAGGGCAGGGCAACAAACATCTGTGGAATTTATTGATTTGCTGATTAAGTATGGCGGAGGCGTTATTGGAGGGAAACCAATCATGAAAATGGTGGGCATCGATTGTGGTCCGTTAAGGGCACCTGCTTACAACTTAACCAAGGACGAATACGAAAACTATTGTTCTGAACTGAAAGGAATAGGATTTTTTAAAATTGCAAGCTCATAAAAACTATCTCAAAAAAAGACAGCCTCAAAAATTAAGGGAAAACTATATCTCTTGGGGCAGTCTTTTTTGCCAATTAAACATTGCCGCAAATATGACAAAAACAACAGCAACTATTTATTTTATCGCCTTTTTAATATTGGGCATAACATCTTGCCGACAAACAGCCTCCAATATTAAGGTTGTTGAAAAACAGATTCAAGTTCCCATCCTAAAAAACAAAACAGAGAATCCCGCCTTTGCATTAAAGCTTGACAATCAACAAGGACAACAGGTTACCGTAGAGTCAATAAACCTTAACCTTGAAGGCACAGATGACCTAAACGGCATAAAATCAATAAAAATATTTTACACAGGTAAAGATTCGGTTTTAACAGATATTGAAAAATACCAACTATTCGGAGAAGCGGCTTCCCCTAAAAAGGAGATGGTTTTTACTGGCAATGTAAAGCTCCCGGCATCTCCCGTTTTTTTTATTGTTTCGGTACAACTGACCGAGAATGCCAAGTTGCACGACAAAATACAGATCAATTGTACAAAAGTCGAATATGGTGACAACACATATTCAACCCCGGCGGCAAACCATGACCTTGCTACAAAACACCGGATTGGGATTGCCCTCCGCCAGCACAACGACGACATGGTGCATACCTACCGCATCCCGGGACTGACAACCACAAACCAAGGGACTTTGTTGGCAATTTACGATGCCCGCCACAACAGTAGCCGCGACCTCCAAGGCGACATAGATATTGGCGTAAGCCGCAGTACCGATGGCGGTAAAACGTGGGAGCCAATGCTCATTGGCTTGGATATGGGCAAATGGGGTAATCTGCCTGAAAAATTTAACGGGGTAAGCGATCCCTGTATATTAGTTGATAAAAATTCAAATAAAATATTCCTTGCCGGGCTGTGGATGTATGGAGTGTTAGACGAAAACGGGAAATGGACAGAAAACCTCGATGAAAACAGCGATGATTGGAACCACCAATGGAGGGACAAAGGTTCGCAACCTGGCTTTGAACCAAAGCAAACCGCCCAATTTTTAATCGCCACCTCAACTGACGACGGCAAAACATGGGACAACCCCGAAAACATTACAAAAATGTGCAAAAAGGAAGAATGGTGGCTCTGGGCACCTGCGCCCGGGCATGGGATTACGCTAAATGACGGGACATTGGTATTTCCTACGCAAGGGCGCGACAAAAACGGAATGTCTTTTTCAAATATCACATTTAGCAAAGACGGTGGAGAAACATGGGAGACAAGCCCTCCTGCTTACTCAAACACCACCGAAAACATGGTGGCTCAACTCTCAGGCGGAAGCATTATGCTAAACGCACGCTATAACCCAAACCGGAAAAACCAGACAAACACAAACGGAAGGGTAGTCGTCACCACAAAAAATTTGGGAGAAACATGGGAAGAACACCCTTCGTCACGCTCTGCGCTAATTGAATCGACCTGCATGGCAGCTTTGCACAAACACGTTTATCATGAAAACGGGGAAGAAAAAAGCATCTTGCTTTTCTCAAACCCAAACACAAAAACCGGGCGGCACCATATTACTTTAAAAGTGAGTTTTGACGATGGCGAAACATGGCCGGAAAAATACTGGATGCTGCTTGACGAAGGCAAATGCAGGGGATATTCTTGCATCACCTCAATCAACGAAGGCACAATTGGCATATTATACGAAGGCAGCCAGTCGGATCTCACATTCGAGAGCATCCTATTGAGCGAATTATTAAATAAATAACTGTAAAACAACTGATTGAAATGCTGAAATGTCAAATTTTACTTTTTTTTGTTTTTCTAATTTCAGTAAGCATAAATAGTGCATCGTGCCAAAGCACCGTAAGGCCGAATGTCTTGTTCATCACCATTGACGACATGAACGATTGGACAACGGTTTTTGACAAAAACAACCCTATCAGTGTCCCGAACATTGAGAAACTGGCAGAAAGGGGAACATTTTTCAGCAGGGCTTATTGCTCATCGCCGGCATGCAACCCTTCGCGGGCTTCGGTAATGACAGGCACACGCCCCCATAAAACGGGGATTTACGGTAACAGCTCCGACTGGCGGGGCGCACTTCCAAAAATAAAAACCATCCAGCGGTACTTTAAAGAAAACGGCTATTTTGTTTGCGGTTCGGGGAAAATATTCCACCACCATAAAGACTGGGCTTTTCACGACAATGCTTCTTTTGACGAATACCTAATGATGTCGATAAACGAACCATACCCGGGAAAAAAACTTAATGGTCTCGACTGGTACGGTTCACGAAACACCGATTGGGGAGCTTGGCCTGATGACATTGCCAAAACCGCCGATTACAGGACAGCTCAATATGCCATACAAAAATTAAATCAGGAATACGACCAGCCTTTTTTCCTTAACGTTGGGATATATAAGCCTCATTCGCCCTTTTTTGCGCCACAGGAATTTTTCGACAAATACCCTTCAAAAAATGTGGTGATGCCACAAATTCCCGATGGAGACATGGATGATTTGCCCCAAGGCGCAAAAAGCCTTGTTGAACCAACCAACTGGTTTTGGGATGGGATGATGAAAGCCAAAAAACAAAATCCGGATTCTTATTCGGAATACGTAAGGGGCTATCAGGCATGTGCTTCGTTTGCCGATGAAATGATCGGGGAAATTATTGACGCATTGGACAAAAGCCCATACAAAGATAACACGGTTATTGTGCTTTGGTCTGACCACGGTTTCCACTTGGGCGAAAAACAGCATTTCGAAAAATTCGCACTTTGGGAAAAAACTACGCATATTCCCTTCATCGTTATTGCCCCCGGTATCACGACCTCCAAAACAATCATTCAAAAACCTGTAGATATGACCACAATCTACCCTACGTTGTGCGAACTTTGTGGATTGGAGATACCTGAACATACAGATGGTTTTAGCCTTGTTCCGTTATTAAAAGACACAAACGCCCCAATTTCCCCGGCATTAATGACCTACATGAAAGGGAACCATGCCATCCGCACCGAACGCTGGAGGTACATACAATATGCCGATGGCACGGAAGAACTCTACGATCACAGAAACGATCCGGACGAATGGAACAACGTGGCAACAAAGGATGAAAACAAAGAGATAATCCAAAAGTTGAAAAAATTTCTACCGAAAGAAAATACCGGGCAAGTGCCTGATTTATAAATGAACTATTTATGAAATATATATTAATAGTTACATGTTTTTTATTTGGCTGCACAAACAGGCAAGAGGTGGAAAAGCAGCCCAATGTCATTTTTTTCCTTGTAGATGATTTGGGATGGTCGGACATGGGATGTTATGGCAGCAATAAAAACGAAACGCCCAACCTCGACAAACTGGCAAAAGAAGGTATCCGCTTCACAAATGCCTACGCCGCAGCACCAATTTGTTCGGCATCGCGTGCTTCGATAATGACAGGCAAAAGCCCGGCAAGGCTGCATTTCGAGTTTGTTTCTACCGAAGGGCGCATTACCGACAGACCACTCTTGCCACCTGAGCGTACACTTGAATTGCCGCTCGAAGAAAACACTTTGGGCGAAATAGCAAAAAATGCAGGGTATAAAACGGCGTTTTTCGGGAAATGGCACATTGCAAAGCACAACGGCGGCTACCTGAAATGGAGCGACACCCATGGCCCCCTCCAACAAGGCTTCGACTGTGGCAGCGACAATTTTGGCTCTCATCCATACGACAAAAAAAACAGGGAATTGGTCAACTTGCCGGAAGGCACATATCCCGTTGATTCACTGCTTATAAAATCAATCGGTTTTTTAAAGGGACAACAAAATTCTACCCAACCTTTCTTTATGGTCTTTTCGAGCTACTATGTCCATACTCCGGTTGTCCCCAACAATTCGTGGTTAATTGAAAAGTACAAAAAGAAATTGCCCGGTGCTTCGGAAAATGAAATAAAATATGCCGCATTTGTGGAAACCATGGATTATTATTACGGACAATTGTTAGATGCATTAAAAAATTATGGGATGGAAGAAAACACCATCGTGCTTTTCACTTCCGACAATGGCGGGCATCCGGCTTATACCGACAATGCCCCACTGCATGGGAACAAATGGACCTTATACGAAGGAGGGATACGTGAACCATTTATTGTTCGTTGGCCCGGAAAGGCTAAACAAAACACGGAATCTTCCGTCCCCGTAATACAATGGGACATTTTCCCTACCCTGTGCGAAATTTTCAATACTGAAAGCCCGGCAAATATCGATGGGGAAAGCCTTTTGCCAATTATAAGAAACGCTTCCCCTGCCTTAAAAAGAAATACTCTTTATTGGCATTTCCCTTATTACCACCCGCCAATTTCATACGAAGGCACAAAGCCTTGTTCAGCAATCAGGGAAGGCTCTTATAAGCTGATTTATTTTTATGAAGGGGAAAAATGCGAACTGTACAATTTGGAAAACGATTTTGAAGAAAAAATTGATTTAAGTTTAGAAATGCCCGAATTGGCAAAAAGGCTAAAATCAAAATTAATGAAGGAGTTAAACAATGCCAATGCAAGGTTTGCAACTGAAAATATATAAAAGGAGTAAAAATGATAAAGATCAATCAAAAAAATAAAAACCGTAAGACAAAGTCAATCAGCACAATAATCGTTGTTTTGGGAATCTGTATGTCCTGTTCCACAAAAAACAAAACAAATAACGACAAAGAACAAAGTACATTTGAAATAGCTGTCGAGAACGTCTATACATCAAAAGACAGCCTTTTCCTTCAAGCCCGCTCTGCAGTGATCCCCAATAAACCCGACACAAGTTTTATTATAACCCAATCTATTTATGGCTACGGCACACATTCGTATGGCGACTTGTATGTTATGAAAAAGTCGGCCAATAGCGACAGGTGGCTCTCCCCTGTTAAAATTGAAGAACTCACAAGGCAAACCGTTTCCGACGAATATGTAAAAGCCTTTGGCGATGTTACCCCGGCTTGGCACGAAAAAACACAAACCGTGCTTTGCACCGGGAAGTCGTTTTTTGCACACGCTCAAAACACCGGAGACTCGCCCAAAAACAGGAAAAGGGTCGATATAGAAAACATGCAGGAAATTGCCTACGCTGTTTATTGTCCCGAACAGGACAAATGGTCGGAACTGAAAAGTATTGCTTTGCCCAAAAAACTCGACAACGGCGATGATTTTGTGGAAGCAAACGCCGGGTGTACCCAACGGCTTGACTTGCCCAACGGCGACATTCTCCTTCCTGTTCGTTACAAACGAAACGGATTTTACGTTTCAACGGTCATAAAATGCGCTTACGATGGGAAGGAGCTTAAATTCATAAAACACGGCTCGTTGTTGACAATCGAAAAAGGGCGCGGGCTGTACGAACCATCGCTGTGCAAATACGGCAGGGAATATTTTCTTACGCTTAGGGCAAACGAAAGTGCTTATGTGGCAAAAAGCAGCGATGGGCTGAATTTTTTCGGGTTCAAAGAATGGACTTTTTCCGACGGAAAAGTGCTGGGTTCGCACAATACCCAGCAACATTGGGTTTCAAACAAGCACGGACTGTTTTTGGTTTACACAAGGAGAGGTGCAAACAACGACCATATCACGCGCCACAGGGCTCCTTTGTTTATTGCCCGTGTAAACCCCGAAAACCTTACTGTTTTAAGAGAAACCGAAAAAGTTGTAATCCCAATCCCTTCAAATGGCGGCGATGTAGGCAATTTTGGCATAACATACATCAACGAAGACGAAAGCTGGGTAACTGCGCCTGTTTCTCCAAGAGACACAAAGTCAAAAGACAGGGAAACAATTATAAAAGTGGCAAAAATTAAATGGTAAATTCTATATTTATGAAAAATCTAAACGACAACTAAATATGAAGACAAAACCTAATTTCTCCTCAACAAAAATTACATTGACTTTTTTATTGCTGAATTTGTTCTTCCTAAGCTTTGCACAGGAACAGCCCGACTTGCCCATTATCGACATTTCTAATGAAACATACAGGCAAACGGTAATTGCCGAAGGCACTGAAGAAACCTACCAAGGGCACCCTACCACCGTTTTGTTGCCCGATGGGAAAACCATGTATTGCGTGTGGTGCGTCCCCCATGGGGGCTATTCCGGACCAATGGCAGTTAGCCGCGATGGAGGTTTGAACTGGAAACGTATGGACGACCAGCTCCCCGAAGCTTATTCAAAACACAAAAATTGCCCAAGCATTTACCGCATGATCGACAAAAATACAGGGAAAATACGTTTGTGGGTTTTCTCTGCCCAGCCCAACATGCCGAGGATAATGAGCGAAGACGGCGGCAAAACATGGAAAGAAATGCCAGCCTTGGGCTTCGAATGCGTGATGACCTTCAGCAGCGTTGTCCGCTTAAAAGACGCGAGCTACATGGGGTTTTATCACAGGAGGAAAGGCGAGTCGTTGGTGGTGCTGCAAACCAAAACCGAAGACGGCGGGATGACTTGGTCCGAACCGGAGGTTATTGCCGATGTGGAAGGAAAAAAACCTTGCGAACCTTTTGTTTTCCGTTCGCCAAACCAAAAAGAACTTTGTTGCCTGATGCGGGAAAACACGCACAAAGGCCGCAGCCTGATGATGTTCAGCAAAGACGAAGGCAAAACATGGAGCAAACCTGTTGACACCCCTTGGGGATTGACGGGCGACAGGCATTATGGCGTTTACACCAAAGACGGGAGGCTGGTAATCGCTTTCAGGGACAAAGCCATCAACAGTCCTACCAATGGGCATTTTGTTGCTTGGTTTGGAACTTACGATGACATCAAAAACGGCAAGCCCGGAGAATACCGTGTTAAAATATTGCACAATTATAAAGGTAGCGACTGCGTATATCCTGGAGTAGAAATACTACCGGATGGGACAATCGTTACGACCACATACCTTAAATATTGGGACGATAATCGGAAACATTCGGTGGTAAGCACACGCTTCAAAATAAAAGAACTGGACGAAATGGTCGCCAAACAGTTGGTCGCCGAAAAAGGAGAGAAGCCTTTCTTCCAACTACAAACGCTCTACAAAGACAAAAGGATGCCCGTTATAATTGCACACGAGGGGACGGTTTATGCCTTTGCCGATGCAGGTTCGCTGCTGAGGAAAAGCACTGATAACGGAAAAACTTGGTCGCCTGCAAAAGAAATAGTCCCGGGCGAAAACCTAAGGGGAAATGTTGTGCTTGACGAAAATACGGGAGAATTGCTCGTGCTTTCTCCTTCTGTTGAAAACCCTTGTATTTACCGCAGTTCGGACAAAGGCGAAACTTGGAAAAAAGAAAGCATAGAAATAAAGCCCAATGTAATGGGGCACGGCACTTATGGCAAAGCACCAATAAATATTATTTCAATGGAACCCGGAATTACCTTAAAAAATGGCGAACACAAAGGCCGTCTGATTATTGCCGGGAGAATCCAGCCGCCAAATGGCGACAATGGCCAGGAATTTTGGATGTACAATTATAATACTTCAGTTTACAGCGACGACAACGGAAAAACTTGGCAGGTAAGCGATGCTATTATGACCGGGACAGGCGAAGGCGCAGTGGCAGAACTGTCGGACGGCAGGGTTTATTACAACTCGCGCTCGCACATGTCGGTTGACCACAAAAGGCGTACGGCATGGAGCTACGATGGCGGCAACCGTTACGTTGACTGGGAAGCCTCCGATGAACTCTACGAAATTGGCGAACCTTTTTATTTCAAATATGGCGGCAAGCCAAGCTATGGCTGCAAGGCCGGGTTGGTAAGAATCCCTGACGGGGTTGTAGGTGCCGATGATGTTTTGCTCTACAGTATGCCCGACTGGAAAGGGGGCTGGCGTTACCAAATGACGGTTTGGGCTTCGTTTAACGGGACTCACACTTGGCCAATAAAACGGTTGATTGATGCTGATTTTAGTGCATATTCTTCGTTGGCAGTCGGGAAAGACGGGACTGTATTCCTCTTATACGAAGGCGGCGAAGATAAATTATACGATGAAATTAATGTGGCGGTATTTAACCTTCAGTGGTTGTTGGATGGCGAAAATTTTTAATCCCTTTGGGATTTGGGCGATACATTTGGGTTAGTTCCAGAACCCTGAAAAGAATTGCCCCGGGATTTATCCCGGAGTTATGATGCAAACATATCACAGGTCGGCTATGCACCGGATTTTGAAAATATCTCTTTGCCCCGACCTTTGGATATATGTTTTTATATTACAGATTTTGAAAATATTATTATATGAAACAAATTTTTAAGACAACAATCGCACAACTGATTATCCTAACTTCGACCTTATTCGTTCATGGTCAAAATAATCAGACAGAATATCAAAAAAGCAAGAGCGAATCGTTCGATGTTTTGCCCGGTTTCCTTAATCCCCCAAAAGGATTTGGAGAAGTGCCTTTTTACTGGTGGCAAGGCGATACGCTCACAAAAGAACGCATTGCTTGGCAATTGGACCAGTTGCAAGACAAATGCATCTCCAGTTTGCAAATAAATTACAGCCACTTGGATTCGGGCGGTTTGATTTACGGCTTGTCGAGGCCTAGCAAACCTGCACTTTACACGCCTGAATGGTGGGATCTTTTTAAATGGTTTGCAAAGGAAGCACAAAAACGGGACATGACCATCAGTGTTAGCGATTACACACTTGGCGTTGGGCAAGGTTTCTCGATGGACGATGCCATTGCAGAAGACCCCGAAATAAACGGCGGTTCGCTTAAAAATTCCACAAAAACCCTGACCGGGAAATGCAAATGGGAACTGCCTTCCGGCTTCATAAATGTTACGGCTATCCAAAAAAATAACGATGGTTTGTTAAAACAAGATACACGTAAAAACTTGCTTTCTTTCGTAAATAACGGTGTACTTTCTTATGATTTTGGAAAAAACACATATCAGGTAAGCTGTGTTTTCGAAGAAAAGCTGATACCATCTTACAACCCAATGTACCCTAAAAGCGGGGAAGCCTACATCCGTCATTTTTTCGACCGCTTTGAAGAAGCATTGCCGGCCGAAAACAAGAAAGCATTGGATTTCTTTTTTTCCGATGAACTGGATTTCCGCCTAAGGGGAAATATTTGGGACAGCCGTTTTGCCGATGAGTTCAAAAAACGAAAAGGATACGACATTGTGCCTTATGTTGACGGGCTGTTTGTCGATATTGGCGACATTACACCAAAAATAAGGCTCGACTACAACGATGTGATGGTGGGACTGAGCGAGGAAAACTTTTTTATCCCCGTGTTTGAATGGCACGAAAAACGGGGCTTGACTTATGGCTGCGACCACGGCGGAAGGGGACGTGACGTTGTGGAATTTGGAGATTATTTCCGCACCCAGCGTTGGAACCAGGGGCCGGGATCAGACCAGCCGCGTGTATCTAAAGACATAATAAAAGCCAAAGTCGCAGCTTCAATCGCACATTTGTACAACCGCCCGCGCGTGTGGCTCGAAGGTTTTCACAGCAGTGGCTGGGGAACTTCATCTGCCGATGTAACCGAAGCAATTTTGGCAAACTTTGTTGCAGGGTATAACTTATTATCGTTTCACGGATTGTACTATTCCACCATGGGAGGCTGGTGGGAATGGGCACCGCCTGACAACCATTTCAGGATGCCTTACTGGAAACAGATTTATCCGCTGATGAAATGTACCGAACGATTGTCTTACATTTTGGCCATGGGAAACCACGTGTGCGACGTGGCAATTATTTACCCCACCGAAGCAGTTGTCGCCGGGATGGACGGGAACAAGTCCGTTGACATTGCCTTTAAAACAGGGGAGCTTATTTACGACAAAGCAATTGATTTTGACTATATTGACTATCAATCAATCGACCGTGCAGAGGCAAAAGACGGGGAATTGCAAGTTGCGGGAGAAAAATATAAAGTAATAGTCGTTCCTTCGATGAAAGCCATCCGCTTTTCGACACTTCAAAAATTGAAAGAATTTAAAGATGCCGGAGGTGTGATCGTCAACATTGGAGAAAAGCCAGTCGCAACGGAAAAAAATGGCATTAACGATCCGGAGGTGGAAAAACTCGTTGCTTCTATTTTTTCTGAAGGAAAAACAATTCAGTGCGAAAATGAAAATCAAGTGCTTGAAAAGTTGCATGGCTCATATTCCCCTAATTTCGAAATACTTTCAGAATTGGAAGAACGCCCGTTTATAATGCACCGTTCCATTGGCAAACGCGATATTTATGCTTTGTACAATTTGCCCAAGAACACCAAATGTTTCTTTAGTTCAAAAGGATCGGCACAGCTTTGGAACCCGTGGGACGGCGAAATTTCATCGCTTGCCCACCTCGCAAAAGCAACAAACAACGGGACAGAAATAACCTTGCCGCTTTCTGAAACAGAAATACAATTGATTGTTTTTGATCCTGATGAAAAGAATAATTTAAAGGAAATAGAAATTAACGAACCTGTTAGTTGCGACACGCTCGACAATAATTGGGAATTTGAATTAAAACCCTCGCAAGACAACCTCTGGGGCGATTATGAACTCCCGGCTTCCGACAAACTAATGGGCGCACAAGTCCGCCAGCTTTACCTTAAAGAAAACAAAAATTATAACGGTGGTGAAATTACACCTGACAGCACCTGGTCTCTCGTTACTTGTGCCTACGGTACACATTTCATGAAGCTTGGGCCATTGAAGGAACTTCCCAAAAACATTTCAGGCGACTTTAATTGCAACAACAAAAAATATAGATGGGAACCTTACAAGTTTTCTTGGCAAAGGGGAGTTGAAGGAGATTATGGACACCAAGGCTGGCACGGCTTAAAAGGAGAAATGTACGATAATTTTATCCGTTTGGGGGCAATAGATCAACACAGGCACTCTTTGTCTAGGATTCCTGAAAAAGACGGTTCTTATTATATCCTTTACTCAGAAGTTGTCGCCCCAAGGGATGGGAAATTTGAATTGCTCACAGGGGAACAAAAACCTGCATTGTTGTTTATTAACGGTAAAAAAACAGAAGCTAACAGTAATGCTGCAAAACTCAAAAAAGGTAAAAATCCGGTTTTATTGGTTTACGACAAAGCCTGTGAAACCTACCTCGTTTTTAGGGATGCCAATGTGCCACGCCCTAAAAAACAACCCATTTCAATGTGCTGGTATGGCGACAACGGCGTTTTGCCTTTCGACTGTTCTTCCGTAACAAAAACTGAATCGGGGACATATACGTTCCAATCTGCACCGGGCTTGCAAGAATTGTCGTTTGCTGCTTATGGCGATGTTTCCCTTTGGGTTGACGGTGATAAACATACGCCTGAAATTACAGGTGAAAACCCGGATGGGCTGAAAAATTATTCCACAAAAATCAAAAACGCAAACAACGAAAGTTCAACGGTCGTGTTGAAAATTGATTACCTGCCGGGCTACACAGATGGCGGGGCGTTGCCCCAATACATGAAACAAACCTGTGGCAAAGGCAGCATAAAACTCGGAGATTGGTCTGAAATTGACGGGCTGAAAGCATACTCCGGCGGGGCATATTACCGCAAAACAATAAACATCGAGCCATCTAAAATATCCGCCGGAAAAATTGAAATTGACTTAGGGGATGTTGTTTCGTCTGCCGAATTGATAGCAAACGGCAAAAGTGCAGGGATAAAAGTAGCGCCGCCTTACCGTTTCGACATAACAGAAATGGCAAAAGCCGGGGAAAATAAAATCGAAGCACTTGTTTACAACACATTGGCAAACAATTATATCGGCACGCCAACACGTTTTAGGGGAAGCATAAAATCAGGTTTGCTGGGACCGGTAACTGTATTGACATATTAGTAGCTAATGTTGTTTAATCCCTTTTGAAATTATGGTCGATACATTTGGGGTAGTTCAAAAACCCTGAAAAGGCTTCAACAACAATTGCCCCGGGATTCATCCCGGGGACATAATGCAAACATGTCACAAGGTCGGCGATGCACTTGGTTTTGAAAACATCTCTTTGCCCCGACCTTTGGATATATGTTTTTTGAAATAGTAATTTAAAATTAAAGATTAATCATTGCCCCGGGATTCATCCCGGGGTTATAATGCAAACATGCCACAAGGTCGGCGATGCACCGGGTTTGAAACGCCCCCTTTATTCCGACCATAGGAGCTAATGTATTAGAAAAGAGAAAATAACGACTAAAAAAATAAATAATGAAAAGAAACCTGATAATTTTTACCCTTGCCATTTTAGGCTTTTTCCAATATTCATGCAAAGAAAAAACGGCAACTGTACAAAAGTCCGTTTTGTGGGAAAAAGGCACAGGAGCTTACAACAATTACCGGATACCTTCTTTGATAGTAACACAAAAGGGGACACTATTGGCTTTTTGCGAAGGCCGAGAAGGTGGCGATGCAGGCGACATCGACATATTGCTGAAACGTTCGGAAGACAACGGCTCAACCTGGAGCGATGAGCAAATTGTTTGGGACGATGCCCAAAATACCTGCGGAAACCCATGTCCGGTAGTTGACGGGGAGACAGGGAGGATTTGGCTCTTTTTGACATGGAACAACGGGGAGGACAACGAATCGGAAATCATTCACAAAACCTCGTCAAAGCCACGCTTGCCTTATTTTTGTTATTCCGATGACGATGGGCTTACTTGGTCTGATCCGACAGACATTTCCGAAACCTGCCGTGACACATCATGGGGCTGGTATGCCACCGGCCCTGGCTTTGGTATCCAAATAAAAAACGGCAAGCACAAGGGACGATTGATAATCCCTGCCAACCACAGCTACGATGACCCGAACGGGACAATAAGGAACGGTCCTTACGGCTATGGCTCACACGTGCTGTTTTCCGATGACCATGGGAAATCATGGAAAATGGGCGAGCCTATAAAACCCGGCTGCAACGAAAGCCAAGTCACGGAACTGTCTGACGGTACACTACTTATGAACATGCGTTCGTACAACGAACAACACGCACGGGCCATCAGCATTAGCAAAGATGGGGGCGAAACATGGACAGAAATAGTACACGATTACCAATTGGTAGAATCAAAATGCCAGGCAAGCATTTTAAATTACGGGGCATTAAACGAAAAACAAATGCACCTGTTCCTCAACCCGGCTGTCCCATCCGGAAGGAACCACCTGACTTTAAAAGCCAGTTTCGATAATTGTAAAAGCTGGAGCAACGATAAACTGATTTATGCAGGACCTGCTGCTTATTCATGTTTGACCAAACTCCCCGATGGGAAAATCGGGATGTTTTTTGAAGCTGGGGCAAAAAGCCCTTACGAAAAAATGGTGTTTGTCTCTTTTGAGCCAAGCGAACTTTTTAGTGCAGGTTCATTGTTGAACGATGATTGTTTTTGATGAAAAAATAAAAGGGGCTTTAGCCCCACAACTTATATAGTATGAAACCTTTATCTTCAAAAAATATATATGGGAACTGGGCTACCCTGCTTTTGGCTACCGGTCCAGATGGAGACATCGATTTTATAAAGCTGAACGATGAAATTGATGTCCTGATTGCTTCCAATCCAAATGGGATTTATTCCAATGGCACAGCAGGGGAATTTTATTCGCAAACCGAAGAAGAATTCCTGAAAATAAGCGAACTGCTGGCTGCTAAATGCGAAAAATCAGGCATCCCTTTTCAGCTTGGCGTAAGCCACATGAGCCCGCAAATATCATTGCAAAGGCTCAGTATGGTTAAACATTTACGGCCGGGGGCAGTGCAGGTTATCCTGCCCGATTGGTTTCCGCCTACTCTTGATGAAAGCATTGTTTTCCTTCAAAGAATGGCGGAAGAAGCCGATGGGATCAGTTTGGTATTGTACAATCCCCCTCATGCAAAGAGGAAGCTACTCCCGGAAGAATGGGCCTTGCTGAAAAAACAGGTCCCGTTATTAATGGGCGTAAAGGTGTTCGATTATAATTCGGATACGCTCTGGTATGAATCAGTAAGAAAAAACAGCGAAGGGCTTTCTGTATTTGTGCCAGGTCATAATATGGCAAGCGGACTTACCCTTGGCGCACACGGGGCGTATTCAAATGTTGCTTGCCTGAACCCATTTGCCGCCCAAAAGTGGTTCAACCAGATGCGGAACGACATGGGTTCAGCCTTGGAATTGGAAAAAAGGATAAAAAAGTTTATGAGCGAATTGATCGAACCCTTTATCGCCAAACAGTATTTCTCAAATCATGCCTGCGATCGGTTTATGGCCATGGTGGGGGGATGGGCAGATGTTGGGACCCGATTGCGCTGGCCTTATAAATCTATTCCAGAAGATATGGTGAAACCCGTGCGAAATAAAGCATGTCAAATTATCCCAGAATTTTTTGAAGAATAAACCTGAAATGAAAATTATTTTTAACTGACAGTATATTAGACATATAAATAACTCATCTAAAAACCGAAGATAAATGAAATTATCATGAAAAAGTATAACAAAACAACCATCGCCATATATGCGGGCATAATTTTTTTGTTTTTGCTAGTAACCTGCATGTTTGCTCAGGCAGGCAACAACGATATTTCGTTGAATGGCAACAGCTGGACTTTGTATTATGGATTGTGCGACAACAACGCTCCCGCAAGTCCTGATGATTTGAACACTTCCAATTGGCCATCGGTTACGGCAACTGTCCCGGGGAATGTTGAGATGGACTTGTTGGCTTCCGGATTGATTGAAGACCCTGAAATTGGCGGCAACATCAACAAACTGCGAAAATTTGAAGCTTACCGCTGGTGGTATGTCCGTGAGTTCGACACTCCCGAGTTTGAAAAGGGCGAACGCATAGATATTGTTTTTGGCGGGATAGACTGCCTTGGGACAATTTGGGTAAACGACCAATTGGTGGGCGAAACACGGAACATGCTGATCGACCACCGTTTTGACATTACCGATTTTTTGAAACCTGACGGAAAGAACAAAATATATGTCCGTATAGATCCGGTTGTGCCAGAATCGCAGAAATACATTGCGGCAGCAGTGGGGAAACGTTCCCTCCACCGGGCTGAGTACCAGCACATGCGCAAAGCATCTAGCATGTATGGATGGGACATTATGCCTCGCCTGATAAGTGCCGGGCTTTGGCGCGGCGTAAGCCTTGAAATCAAAAAAAAGAACCGAATAGAACAGGTATTTTGGCAAACAAATGCTGTTGACGCAAAAAAACGGACGGCTCAAGTGTTGGTTGACTGGCAGATTTATTCCGATTATCCAACCATCGATGGGCTAAACATGGAAGTGTCGTTGAGCCGCAACGGGAAAAGCGTATTTGAAAAAACATACGCTCTTTACACTTATGCCAAAAGGCGTGAAATAGATCTTGAAAATGTTGATTTTTGGTGGCCGCGAGGTTATGGAGATGCTGCTTTGTATGAAGCAACCATTCGTTTGGTTGATGATAAAGGAAACGTGCTGGACGAAAATTCGCAACGGGTCGGGATACGCACAATCAAGCTGGTACGTTCGGAAGCTGTTACAGAAACGGATCCGGGTGAATTTGTATTTCTGGTAAATGGCGAAAAAATATTTATTAAAGGTACTAACTGGGTCCCGCTGGATGCTTTCCACAGCCGCGACAGGCTTCATGTCCAACCTGCAATGGACATGATCATCGATCTAAACTGCAACATGATCCGCTGTTGGGGCGGGAACGTTTACGAAGATCACCCTTTCTACGATATTTGCGATGAAAAAGGGATCATGGTCTGGCAAGATTTTTCATTTGCCGGGACTCCTTATTCTCAAGATCCCGAATTTTTGGAAGAAATCAGGAAAGAAGCAAATAATATCGTCAGGAAGTTACGGGTTCACCCTTCGTTGGCATTGTGGTGCGGCAACAACGAAATCGATTATTATTTCATAAAACTGTACAACAAAGCAATTAATCCCAAATACGACAAAATAAGCCGGGAAATCCTGCCCACTGCGGTATGGGAATACGATCCCCTGAGGGACTACCTGCCCAGTTCACCGTACGTTAGCGACGAGTGTTTTAAATACCAGCAAAATGGGCTGAACTACGATGCCATGCCACAAGTCCATTTATGGGGGATCCGTGGTTATTACAAAACACCGTTCTATACAGATAGTAAATCTCATTTTGTTAGCGAAATTGGTTACCATGGCTGCCCGAACCGGGAGAGCCTTGAGAAAATGTTCGACAAGGATTATGTATATCCATGGAAAAACGGATGGGAATGGAACGACCAGTGGCAAACCAAAGCCGCAAAGCCTCACCCTGCATCTACTGGCTACGACCAAAGGAACGATTTGATGATCAACCAGGAAAAAATATTGTTCGGCGAATGCCCAAAAGACCTTGACAAATTTATTTTTGGTTCTCAGGTGGTGCAGGCCGAAGCCATGAAGTATTTTGTAGAGTTGTGGAGGATGAGAAAGTTTGACGAAGGGACAGGGATTATTTGGTGGAACCTGCGTGACGGCTGGCCAATTATTTCCGATGCAATTGTTGACTATTACAACAGCAAAAAATTGGCTTACCGTTATATAAAACAAGTGCAGCACGATGTATGTGTTATGGTAGGCGATGCCAAAGAAGGGAAACACCCGGTGGTTGCAGTCAACGACACCCGCAAAGCAAAATCAGGAAATGTAACTGTCCGTGATATCGACACTAAAAAAGTATTGTTTACTTCTTCATTCAACATTCCGGTCAACGGGAAAACCCTTGTCGGATATATCCCTGAAATTGAAGGGCAAACAATGTGGTCGATCGAATATACAGTTGAAGATGAAGAATTTATAAACCATTACCTTGTTGGCAATGCCCCGTTCAAAATGGGTGATTACCAACGTTGGCATAAAGAATTGTTGAATATGTCAGAACGTTAGATTTTTAGAAATGAGATAAGAAAAGAGTAGATCAACAAGAACCCTGAGAAGGGTTCAACAATAATAGCCCCGGGATTCATCCCGGGGACATGTCCCCGGGCCGGCGATGCACCTGGTTTTGGAACAAAACCGTTGCCCCGGCCGCAGTAGATGGGAAATTCATACAATGGCTTGTGGAATGAAACAAACGGTCATAGGATGAACCTTGCTACACAATAAATATAGAATATGCTTAAAAAAAGAATGAACAAAACATAACAATTTTCACAGATCACGAGGATGTCCCAAAAAAGTTCAAAGCAACACGGAGACTTTTAGGATACCCTCATAAATCTGTGGCATTTAAAAAATTAATACGTCAAAAAAAATGCGCAAGTTTTCAGATTTACAAAAAACTATCTCCCTAATATTTTTATTGCTGTTGTCGATTTCGCTTTCGGCATCTCAAAAATACCTTTCATTTTCCTATTTGCCGGAACTCCCGCCCAACACTGGTTATTCGTTCCAACCGGGCCTTGCCGGGCCTTATTCGGGCGTTGACGATGATGTGCTAATTGTTGCCGGAGGGGCAAACTTCCCTGACAAAGCCCCGTGGGAAGGAGGGACAAAAGTTTATTACGATGAAATTTTCCTTTTGCAAAAATCAGAGGGAGGTAATTATTCCTGGGAAAAATCAGAAACTAAAATACCATTTGCCTCAGCTTACGGAGGCGCAGTTCCCACTCCTGCCGGATTGCTCTGTTTTGGCGGGAACACAAGAAGCGGGTGCATTTCTGAAAGCTGGTTTGTCAATTATGTCTCGGAAAACGGCGATGTTGAAATAACTTCGGGACCTAAATTTCCTGAACCGCTCACCAATTTCGCTTATGCAAAAGTTGACAATGCCGTATTTGTTGCCGGGGGCATTTCAAAACAGGGGGGAGCATCGGGAAAAATATTCCTTTCGTTGGACATGTCGGGCGCAAACCCCGCTGGTTGGAAGTGGGAAACCCTGCCAGCATGGGACGGGCAAGAGCGGGCTTTTGCCGTTGCTGCGGCACAAAGCAATGGCGTAACCAACTGTTTTTATTTGTTTTCGGGCAGGGACCTGAAAGAAAACGGCGAAGTCGAAATCCTTTTCGATGCGCATGTTTACAACCCCTCAACCAAACAATGGTCGATAATTTCTGACGGCAAAAACAAAGAGTTCCCCGTTATGGCGGGAACGGCTTTTCCTGTAGGGGCAAGCACCATTGCTTTTCCGTCGGGGGCAAACGGCGAATTGATGTTGAAACAAATGGGAATAGAAAAGCAAATTGCCAGACTAAAATCAATTCCTGAAAAGAATGAAACCATAACCAACGAGCTGGCGCAGGCACAACAAAAATTGTTAAACCACCTTGAAAACCATCCCGGGTTCGGCAACAAGGTCATCGGGTTTAACACCTTGACAAACAAAATATTCGATTTTGCAACGCTCCCCGAAACCGGGCAGGTAACGGCATCTGCCGTTCAGTGGGGAGATGCTTTTGTTGTCCCGTCAGGTGAAACACGCCCCGGAATCCGCACTCCCAAAATCCTTAAAATTGAAGTGATAAAAGATGCCAAGCACCTAAGCCTGACGGACATAATTGTTATTGCCCTTTATTTCCTCGTGCTTTCGTGGATGGGCTGGTTCTTTTCGAAACGGCAAAAAAATACCGACGACTATTTCAAAGGCGGAGGACGGATACCTTGGTGGGCTGCGGGCTTGAGCATTTTCGGGACTGCCCTGAGCGCAATTACGTTTATGGCAATACCTGCAAAAACATTTGCCACCGACTGGTCGTACTTTACCCTAAACATGACCATATTCCTAGTGGCTCCTGTAATTATACTCCTGTTCATCCCGTTTTTCCGAAAACTGAACGTTACCACTGCTTATGAATATCTGGAAAACCGTTTTAACCTTACAATCCGCCTCATAGGCAGCCTTTCGTTCATTGTTTACCAAATTGGCAGGATGGGCGTAGTTTTGTTCCTCCCTTCTATTGCCCTGAATGTCGTAACAGGGATCGATATTTTCCTGTGTATCGGGCTGATGGGCTTGGTCGCACTAATTTATACTATGCTTGGGGGGATAGAAGCCGTTATCTGGACAGATGTGATGCAGGTTATCGTATTGCTTGGTGGCGCGATTTTATCATTGGCACTGATTATCCTTAAAATAGACGGAGGTTTTTCATCTATTGTTGACATTGCCGCCGACAACCATAAATTTAACGTATTTGACTTGAGCCTTTCGTTGAAACAGCCCACGGTTTGGGTAATGCTTATTGGCGGTGTTTTTGCCAACATTACCACCTATGGCACCGACCAGACCATGGTGCAACGCTACCTTACCACAAAAAGCCAGAAGGAAGCCAACCAGAGTGTCTGGACCAATGCCATACTGACGATCCCCGCAACAATAATTTTCTTTTTTGTGGGGACTGCGCTTTTCGCATTCTACAAAGCTTTCCCTACCGAGCTGAACCCAACGTTCTCTAACAACGATGCCATTTTTCCGTGGTACATTGCCTCGCAGCTCCCGGCAGGGATTTCGGGATTGCTGATTGCCGGGATATTTGCAGCGGCAATGAGCAGCCTTAGCAGTAGCATGAACTCGGCAGCAACTGCCTATTCCACCGACATCCATTTCCGCTTTGGCTGGAGCAAAAAAATAAACCCGTTGAAACTGGCACGGATTGCCACATTTGTTGTAGGCATATCGGGCACGCTGTTCGCTTTTATGATGGCAACAATGGACATACAGTCGCTTTGGGACGAGTTCCAGAAAGTACTTGGGCTTATTATCGGCAGCTTGGGCGGCGTTTTTCTTTTGGGCATTTTAACAAAAAAGGCAAACTCGGCAGGCGTGCTTGTCGGAATAATAGCCAGTGTTGCCGTACAAATTACCGTTGCCATTTACAAACCCGTGCATTTAACGGCATACTCGGCAACCGGCGTTATTTCGTGCTTTGTAGTGGGATGGATTGCCAGTTGGTTTTTTAGGGGGAAAGGATAAAATATTTGAGCAGGGGAGGGGATTCGTTTTTTTTCAAAACAGTGTGTTGCCAATAAGGTTAAACCTGTTTTGTGTGAAAGGATCAAGCCGTTATTAATATTTTATTTGTAATGGATATAAATTACTGTTCTAGCCCGTCTTATCTGTTCTAATATAAAACCGTACGGGGATGATAGCCGTTATATTTGAGAAAATAGAACAGGATAGAATATGAAACGAAGGAATTTTATTAAGGCAGCCACAACTGGGGGCATTGGCTTGGCTACAAGCCCAACAATTTTAGCGAATAGTAACTGGAAAGGTGCTAACGACCGTGTAAATGTTGCTGTTATCGGCATCCGGGGGATGGGACAAAACCACATCCAGGGATACCAGAGGCTAGACAATGTTGAAGTGGTCGCGCTTTGTGACATTGACAAAAACCTGTTCCCTTCTCGGGTCAAGGAGCATTTTACAGACAAGGGGCGGAGGTCTCCAAAATTATATCAGGATTTGCGCAAGTTATTCGAAGACAAAGATGTTGATGCCGTTTCGGTGGTAACACCTAACCACTGGCACGCACTGGCAGCAATATGGGCAATCCAGTCAGGCAAACATGTTTCGGTAGAGAAACCATGTTGCCACAATATATACGAAGGGCAAAAATTGGTTGAAGCAGCAAGAAAATACAACGTAATTGTGCAAGATGGTGCAGAACAGCGCAGCAACCCATGTGCAATAGGCATGGCCGATTACCTCCATTCGGGCAGGTTGGGCGAAGTTTATATGGCAAAAGGCATGTGCTATAAATGGCGCAATTCTATTGGCACATACCCCGATGGGCCTATGCAACCTGGAGAGAAATTTGCCACAAATATTGGCAGTACCGAATATGTAGAACCTTACACACGCGATTACCTAAAGAATGTAGATTACGATCTTTGGCTGGGGCCGGCAAAAAAACAAGTTTTTAACCGAAACCGGTTTCATTATAACTGGCATTGGAACTGGGAATATGGGAACGGCGACATGGGCAACCAGGGTGTCCACGAAATAGACATTGCCCGCTGGGGCCTTGGGGTAGGGCTACCTGTCAAGGTTACTTCGGTTGGTGGGCACTTTATGTTCGATGATGCCCAGGACACCCCCAACCAGCTGATGAGCATCTTCGAGTTCCCAACTGAAAAAGCCGGTGGCGAAAAAAAGAAGATCCTCCAGTTTGAAGTACGCCACTGGATAACGAATACCGAAGGGCTAGACCGCCCGGTGGAAAACAATAACAATAAGTATATGACCAGCTCTTCGAATAATATTGGAAACCTGTTTTATGGTTCGGAAGGTTATATGAGCAAAAATGTGAACAACTGGCAGGTTTATAAAGGGAAGGACAAGGCTATTGAAGAAAGCGGCGAAGGATTGGGGGATCATTATGGCAATTTTATCCGTGCCATCAGGGCAAACGACCAGTCGTTGGCCAAAGCAAGTATAGAAGAGGGTTTTTATTCATGCGCGTTAATCCATCTAGGCAATATTGCCTACCGGCTTGGCCGCACACTTGAGTTTGACCCCGAAACGATGAGGTTTAAGAACGATCCGGAGGCAGATAAACTGTTGACAAGGGAATACCGCTCCCCTTTTACTGTTCCTGAGCAAGTATAGGGGACTGTATAAATAAGGATCTCGGAAGAAACGGGATATCCCCTTCTTTGTGTTATCGTTTCAGCCACCGGAAAGGCAAAGGTAACCCGTTGTGCTTGAGGTGCAAATAGGTTTCAGGGTAAGCGCCAAAACCTTTATAAAAGCGGGCTACCCCTGGAATCATTGAGCCTTCGAAATCCAGGATTATGTTTCCCCCCGCATTTTGCTGGATAAAATTGTCGATCAAAAAAGGCATTGCCCTTAAATCTTTCCCCTTGTCATCGGATACCGCATCCATGTATGTAGCCCGGTTTCCGTATCTGCAAAAATAAGCAGCAGCACACAAATCATTACTAGGGGCATAAACCCCATAAATTTTAGCAAGCCCTTTATATTGGCCAGAAGCAATTATACTTTTAAGCTTTTGCCATTCTTTTTTCGGGAGGCTTATATTATTATTTTTTGACTTAAAATCAAGATAGCCCTCCAAACTTATTCCTGGCACAAGGGCCAGTTTGTTTCCCTGGGCTTTTTTAAGGTTTCTCTTGGTATTAGTTGAATAGCCTGAGAACAAGCCTGCATAATTCATGTTCAAAGGGAGGATGAAATTTTTACGCCGTATAAATTCAATGCCCTTTACGGTTTGTATTTCCGGGTTTTGTGAATTAATTTGTATCTCAAAATATTTAAATACCTTAACCAGTACCGAATAAAACTGTTCTGCTATTTTTTCAGGAGGGGGGGGGAATATCCCCAATTGCTGGCAAAGGAAAGGTTGGTACACATATTTTATTCCCCATTTTGATCTTACAGGAAGGGGCATAACAAATTCATAATCGCCCATTACCAGTGCGTCCCACATTTCTGTGGCATGGCCGAGATGCCAAGAAGTGGCATAACCCAACCTGTTTGGAGAGTTTTTTATGCAGGTATCCCATTTTACGGGGTCAATGTCTTTGTTCTTTATATATCTAACTGGCAGATTCTTCATTCATCCATTTAAATCCTGTTTTGTTCATTTCTTCAAAAACCTTGCGGTAACCTTCCCAGCCATTATGTCCGCTTACTGTTTCGTTGTGCCATATGCTCACAAAAGTACCCCCCACGTTTTTTACCTCCTGCATCAACCCAAGTATTTCTTCTTTTGCCTCTTCCGGGTTTAAACGCATATAATGGCGTAAAGTAACGTCCATCACCTGGAACGGTACGATAAGCAACTTTGTTGCCTGCTCTTTTTCCAGATCGTAAAAATAATAAGGGGTGCAAATCCCTGCACGGAATCCGGCTTTTGACGAATAGCCCATGGTATAGTCTTCACATATGCCGTTTTTAAGGAGCTGTTTGTAGGTGGAGGGCATTTTGAGCCGCAAAAAATGCTGTCGGCTTTTTTCTACTTTTTCTCCTGTTATGTCCTGTAAGCGTTGGATTTCTCCGGGCAGTTTATTTTTATTCTTTTTCCTGCTCGACGAGAACGAAGGATGTATCCCAATCGTATATCTTTTCTTTGTTTCTTTTACCAGTTTGCGGAGATGTTTGTTTTTGTATGGTAAATTTTTGTCGTATTTGCCATAATCGCCAAGGAGAAAAAAGAAAAGCACTTTGTCTTCGTTCCCTTTAAAAACAGTATCCAGGTATCCGTAAGTGTCAAAAGGATCTGGCCGCCTGCCCACCCAAACCCTGAAACGTTCCTTTGCTTCGCCTTTCTTGCCGTTTAGGGCTGATTTTGCAATTGCTCCGGCACTCCGCCAAAAACCTTTATGCAGGAATGCCCATGCATTGTCAATATCAATGGTAGAATAAAACTGGAACTTTGGTTCGGGAAAAATTAGTCCGGGGAATTTTTCTTTCAGTTTTTTTGCCAATAATTGCGCCCAAATGTTCACTACCGGTTTCTTCAGCAAACCGTACCTGGAGAGCACGCTTTCCCCTGCCGGGTACCGGTTGTATTTGTCCCTTTTCCTTTCAAGGTATTCTTCGTGCCTAGTTACCAGGTAAAACGATGCAGCCAAAGGGTCAAACGGCAAATCGGAGTCTGTTGAACTTTCGAAAAAATATTTCTCCCCCTCGTACCACACTGATTTAAAGTGCGGGTTGATCATTGCTTTGCAGTACAATAACCTGTGCGGTTTTATATAAAATCCATCGCCAAACTTTTCATGTGAGTAATTTATTTTTGGCTTGTCGTATTTCTGGAAACTTGATGAATTTGAAGTAAGGGTAACTTTAATCCCAAGGATTTGTGTAAATATTAACCGGGCAATGTAGTCTATCCGCGGGTTGATCTCTTCAGAATATAGCAGTATCATGGTTTAGTTTTTTATTTGTAACTCCTTTGGTCCACCTCCTGGGGGTGGGTCGGGGAGGCTTCTGCGGGAAACCTTCATCGGCAAAGCTAAGATAATAGTTTTGTCGTATTATTATATGTACGGGCACATAAAACTCTATAAGTTTTGCAGCATCTTTTCGGGCTGCCATGAAAAGATGTTTGGCAAAACAGGGCAGCCGCCCTCTGGTCATTTCTTATATTGACGATTCTTATATTGACGATGCCATTGATTTTTTGCTGTTTCGACAAAGGAAAATTAGTTGTTCTGTTTAACGGATTTCAGAAAAAAATGCAAAAGTCCCTAAGTAAGAGATTGAGAAGGCGATAAGATTAAAAGATGAATATTGAAGTAGGCACTTTATCTATACTAAATTTTCAAATCCAAGCAAGATGATGTTATGGTAACACGAATGTAATTATCTGGGAAATAGTCCTGTAAGGACGGTGTTATTACTTCAAGATATGATTACAACAAATATTTTATCGAACAAAAAAACCCCACCCGTAACCGGTGAGGCCTGCTATATATATTAAATATTTTTTTACAGCTGATTAACCAAAATAGCCAATTTTGATTTCAAATTTGCAGCTTTATTGTCATGTATTATATTACGCTTTGCAACTTTGTCGATCATCGAAGCTACTTTGGGGTACATTTTTTCGGCCTCTGCCTTGTCTGTTGTGTTGCGAAGTTCTTTTACTGCATTACGCATAGTTTTTGCGTAATATTTATTGTGCAACTTTTTCTTTTCTTCTTGCCTTATCCTTTTTAAAGATGACTTGTGATTTGCCATGTTGTCTTGATGTCATTAATTTTTTTAGTAGCCCGTAGGGGATTCGAACCCCTGCTACCAGAATGAAAATCTGGCGTCCTAACCCCTAGACGAACGGGCCTTCCTTATATTCCTTAATTTTGGGACTGCAAAAATACTGCATTTTTGTAATACTCCAAATTTTCAAAGAATTTTTTTGTGCTTTTTGGATACTTTTTCTGTACAGGAACCTATCCAAAATTTGCGATGCAAAGAAAATGATGTTTTTTGAATCTACAAATCAAAATAAGAAAAAATGCTAATGAAATTTCTTGTCAGAAAAGGGGCTGCCTGTCTCACTCCATTCCGAAAAGTAAAAAATACATTAATTTTTCAGTCCTTTTGCACCAAATACAACCAGTAATTTCTCATTTTTCCGGTAACCCGACGGTTATTTACATAAAATAGCATTATTTTGTACTTGGTTTTTGAAAAAAGTACAATGGGATTATTAGAGCCAAATATTTTTGACAAAATAAAAAACGGGGATATTTCCGCATTTAGTAAATTGTTTGACGGGACATATACCCCCCTGTGCTTTTTTGCAAATAAATTCCTCTTGGATCTTGACAAATCGCGCTCAATTGTGCAGCAGGTATTTGTTGACTTGTGGATCAAACGCGAAAAGTTGGATATTCATTCCTCTCCAAAATCATACTTGTACAATTCGGTTAAAAACCGTTGTATCGATTATTTAAGGAAAGAAAAAAACATAATACCGGGCGTCGAATTGCATGAGAATCATTCCCCAATGCCTTTCCGTGATTTAGTGGAGGAAGCAGAATTAAACAACCTTATCAATGAATCCATCATCCGATTGCCGGAGAAGTGCCACCAGGTCTTTGTCCTTTGCCGCTACGAAGGGTTAAAATATGCTGAGATAGCACAAAAACTAAATATCTCAGTAAAAACAGTAGAGATGCAAATGGGGATTGCCCTTAAAAAATTACGCAAGGATTTATCTGATTATCAGATGTCTAGTCTCTTGTTTGCGATTTTTCTTAAAAAAAGTTAAATTACCTTACAGGGTAATCCTGTAAAAAACCGTCATAAATACTGATTAAGCCAATAATAAAGTGGGAAAAAACGATTACATAGATATTCTTTCAAGTAAATTCCTTTCTGGAAATATTTCGCCTGATGAAAAAAAAGAGCTTGATGCCCGGCTAGGTTCATCTCCTGGAACTAAAAAGATTCTCAATAAAAATAAGAAAGCATGGGAGTTGGGTGCCGGCCTGATTTCAATGGAAGATATAAAGCAGGATAAAAACAGGGTCTTTGATAAAATCCAGAAACAACAATCGGTTTTGTTTTTACGTGCCCGTAGGCAATTAATGATCTATAAAATTGCAGCCTTGCTGGCAATCCCTGTTACTTTTGCCCTTAGTTGGTATCTTATGCAGGGAAATGTGGAGGCTGTAGAGGGAAGCCAGTTTTGCGAGGTTACCGCCCCCAAAGGGCATGTGGCCAAGTGCATCCTCCCCGACAGCACAAGGGTGTGGGTAAACACTGGCTCAACCCTTACTTATAATACGGCTTCGTTCAACCAGCATGCCCGAGAGGTCCAAATATCAGGAGAAGCCTATTTCGAAGTAACTAAAAACAAAGCCAAACCATTTAAGGTGGCCACGCCAGCGGCCAACATTTACGTAACCGGTACTTCTTTCAATATTAAAGCATATCCCGCAGGCAACACTTTTGAAACTATCCTGGCCGAGGGGAGCATTGAGATGGAACTTAACAAAAGCCATCAAAAAGTGCCCCTGTCGCCGGGAGAAAGGGCTGTTTACCTTGAGGACAAAAACAAGATATCAATTGAAAAAGTTGAGGCAGATTTTTTTACATCGTGGCGTAACGGGGAAATATTATTTAAAGATGCCACGCTAAACGATCTGGTTGAAGAGCTGGAGCGCATTTACGATATCCGGTTCCATATCATAAACCCTAAACTGGGTGGGGTCAGGTTCAGGGGGATGTTTAGTTACAATAATAACCTGATTGAAGCACTGGAAAAAATAAAACGTACAGCCAACATAAACTACCGCATTGAGAACAAGGAAGTTTGGTTAATGGGCACACTAGATAACTAAATAAATTAAACATTATGATAAAAAAAATACGCTATGGTTAAATTTCGCATGAGGGTTAAATAGATAAAAAAGAGGGACATGTTGGTAGCATTCCCTCTTTGTAAACTCATTTAACTGTATGGGCCAAATCAGTTTATTAATTAAAACATTCAAATTTATGAAAAAAAAGTTACAACCTACGGGGAAATGCCCCCGTGTTAAAAAATTAATGCTTATTATGCGTCTAACTATTTTGTTTATAGCATTTTCAATCCTATCAACTTCGGCCAGTGTCTATTCGCAGAGTACACGGTTGACGGTTAAAATGAAAAACAGCCGGATTGCCGATGTTTTTGACAGGATCGAACAACAATCCGAATTTTATTTCTTTTACAACCGTGACAAATTCGATGACAACAGGCTTGTTTCGATAGATGTAAAAGGAAAGACCGTGGAGCAAATCCTCGATGAACTTTTTAAAGGACAAGCTGTTACATACGAGATTGTAGACAGGAACATCCTTGTCAAAACAGAAAACAAGTTTCCTGGGGTTTCTAAAAGCAGGCAACAAACAGGTACGGTAACCGGGAAGGTTATAGATGGCTCACAACAGCCGGTGCCGGGCGCATCTGTTGTGGTGAGGGGGACAACGATAGGTACCGTTACAGATATTAACGGGGGGTACTCCCTTAAAGACATCCCCAACAATGCGACATTGAGGTTCTCGTTTATTGGCATGGAAACACAGGAAATCCCTGTTGCAGGGAAAATGTCATCAACGTTACTATGAATTCAGAAACCATTGGGCTTGAAGAGGTAGTTGCCGTTGCCTATGGTACTATGAAGAAAAAAGATTTGACAGGCTCTATTTCTACAATCAGCAACGAACTTATTGCCTCTCAGTCAAATTCTACCGTAACAAAGGCTTTGGAGGGGGCAGTTCCCGGCATCCAAGTGTCAGCTGTTGACGGGCAGCCCGGTTTGGACATGGGGTTACGTGTCCGGGGCTTAGGATCAACCAGCCAAAACTATTCCAACGCCTTAGTTGTAATCGATGGGGTCCCGGCACAGGGAGATAACCCTTTGTCAACAATAAACCCGAAGGATATTGCAAGTATTACCGTGTTAAAAGATGCTGCTTCAACTGCATTGTATGGTTCAAGGGGATCTAACGGGGTTGTTTTGGTTACTACAAAAAGCGGGAAAAAAGGTGCTACCAAGATATCTTTCCAGGGACGTTGGGGATTTAACCAGATTGGCCCATATAAGTATGACAAAATGGACGATCCAAAGGATATTTATGAATATGCATGGTTGGCTATTTATAATGATGTCCGTTATGGGATAGATGAAACAAACCATACTTCAGGGTTCCAGAACCCTAAAATGGGGCACGATGAGGCCGCAGCGTTTGCCAGCGCACACTTATTCGATTATACCGGTTCTACAACAGATGGTTTCGAACGTAACCAATTGGGGAACTGGATGCTATATGATGTGCCGGGCGCTGTTTATACAAGTTCTGGCACAGGTTCGTCTGCCAGCGCTACCATGTCGGGCGCATATCTGGTAAATACCGATGGGAAGTTAAACCCTAATGCAAAGTTGTTGTTCAACGACAACTATGATAAATATCTATTAGAAAACGCTTTCCGCCAAGAGTATAACTTGTCTGCCAGTGGAGGATCTGATAAAATGGACTATTACCTTTCGTTAGGTTACCTCGAAGACCCGTCTTATATCCGCGGCTCCCAGTTCCACCGTTACAACGGGCGCGTTAAAGTTGATGCCCAATTGTACGACTGGTTAAAAGCCGGGACCAATGTGGCTTATTCCTGGCGCGAAACACAATCGCCCGCTACACGTTGGGGGCGTAACCCTGGATCTGCCGTGGCTAACGTATTCCGCTTCATTAACGGACAAAACCAGTTGAAACAGTTATATGCACGTGATTCAAACGGGGATTACATTTATGAAGACGGAGAAAAAAAGAGGCACGTAAATACAGGAGATTCTTATTCCCCTCTTGGCAATACCGCAGCTGCACTTGCCACTACCGACCTTATTTATATGTTGGATCACGATAAAGACATTACAGAATCTAGCGACATCATTACCCGTTCGTATATTGAAGTACAACTAGCTAAGGGTTTGGTATTCACCACTAATCTGGGCTTGGAAAAATATCATAGCGTACGTTCCCGTTACTGGAACGGTGTTTCAGGACAGGCAACCGGCACCAATGGGGCTTTGGGTAAATATTTTACAAATACGTCTATCCTAAACACCCAGCAGTTGTTGAAATATGACAAGGATTGGGGGAAGAATCATGTTGATGCCTTGTTGGGCCATGAATTCAACAAATATCATTACGAACAGTTGAGATATAAAACAGCTTATGGTTTATTAGGCGATGATGATTCTTATGCAAACTTTGTTGGGCGATACGTAGGGGGGACTTTTGCAAGCCCTAGTGGTGCGGAAACAGCAAATGCCATGCAAAGTTTCCTTGCCCGTGCGAACTATGAATATGACAGTAAATATTATGTCCAGGCATCTCTTCGCCGAGATGGTTCTTCTAAGTTTAAAAAGAAATCGGATCGCTGGGGGACTTTTGGTTCGTTAGGTATAGGTTGGCGTATTTCAAGCGAAAGTTTTATGGAATCGACAAAATCATGGTTGGATAATTTAAAAGTTCGTGCAAGTGCTGGTGTTATAGGTAACCAAAACGGGGTAGCCAATTATGCCAATTACCGTACATGGACTTATGGCGCAACTTATACAGAATCAACAAGTGGGACAGGTGTCCCTGCCAGTTACAAATTGACACAGGGAGCTGTCAAGCCCGATATAACTTGGGAAAAAGCAAGGGTGATCGATATTGGCCTTGAGTATAGTTTGCTGGATTGGATTCACGGTACCTTCGATTATTTTGACAAATATACCTACGATGGGCTTTGGGCAAAACCAATTGCAATTTCGTTAGGCCAGTCCTCGATACAAACCAATGATGCAGAGTTGAGCAACAAAGGGTTTGAGATGGAATTGACATTAGATTTGATTAAAAACAGGGACTGGTTCTGGTCGGTAACATTTAACGGCACTCATTATACAACTATATTAAAAGACATTCCAGACGGTGTTGCCTCAGATGAACTGGACGGATGCTTTGTTCAAAGTGCCGATGCCTGGAGTACAGCAGGAGCCGGAGGTTCTGGAGGTGAGGAATTCCTTAGGGGTGTTGGCAAACCATATTATAATATGTACATATACGAGTATGCAGGTGTTGATAAAAACACAGGGCTTCCTTTGTTTAACCACAGGGTAACCAGCGATGACCACGATGATGGGCTATATACAGGTTATGACGTAGGAGACAGGGTGGCAACCACCGACTATGGCGAAGCCAGTAAATTCGAAAAAGGTTCTACTATCCCTGACTGGATTGGTGGTTTCAGCACAACCGTCAGGTACAAGAACTTCGATTTTACGGGAGTAATTGCCTACCAGCTGGGGGGGAAATTCTTTAGCAACGAGTATGCCTATAATTTATATCACCATAGTGTGATGAGCAGTGCTATCTCTGCTGATTTAATAGGGAATACCTTTACTGAAGACAACCAGGGAGCCGAATTCCCGATGGTGTTTTACGGTGCAAGCAAATACACCAGTGGTGCCGAAATTGGGAGCTGGGCATATACTGACATGTCGTTGTTTAGTGCTTCGTATATGAACCTGAAGAATATAACCATTGGATACAACGTACCGGAACCATTCCTGAGAAAATATAAGTTGAGCAACATGAGGCTTTATTTGTCAGCTGACAACCTGATGATGATAAGTTCCCAATCAGGTATTGACCCGCGCATGTCGTTGGTAGGTGGTTTTGGAGTAGGCGCTTATTCTTATCCTTCAATGCGTACTATCTCGTTTGGTATTAACCTGGATTTATAAATCGTAAAAATGAAAAATAATATGAAAAATTATATAATTGGAATTGTATTATTGACAGGGACACTGTTTATGTGGTCTTGTGATTTGGATTATGAGCCTTTAAGTGCAACCACTGATGAGGAAATTCAGGAATTACTTGCATCTGGCGATGACGAAACGATAGATTTGATCATGGGAAGTATGGCAAATGCAATGCCTACCTACTTTAACGCCAGTGGCTTAAGTGGGGCAGGCTCTGCAGACGGACGTTACCGTAGCTGCCAGGGGCTGGATTATATGCGCTGTTTGGAAGCAAATGATATTGTGTTTGGCGATATTGCTTCTATTGCAATTTTCGGTTCAGAGGAATATAAGTTTGCAGATTTTACTTCTCAGTCTGTAGATAAAAATAAGATGTACTGGGTGCATATGTGGAACCTGGTTACCAATGCAAACAAAATGTTGTTTTATTTGGACGATGAAACAATTGAAAGCAATGTGACACTTAAAAAGTACAAAGCATGGGGCCTTGTTGTCCGTGCATATGCTTATAATTATCTGATGGAAAATTACCAGGATTCTTATTTGCAGGGGGGGAGTTCCAAATTAGGTTTAATGATTTATGACACTTATGATCCTACCCAGGAAAACAAAGCACGTTCTTCCTCAACTGAAACATATAATTTTATTGTTGATGATCTTGAAACAGCTATTTCATTATTAAATGAGTACTATAGCGCAGCTGGAGAATCTGGCTACACCTCTGACCTGACAGACATCGATCTTGGTGTCGCCAAGTTTGTCCTTTCTAGGGTAAAACTGGTTATTGGCGAGTGGGATGATGTTGTTGACCTTTGTGACGATATATTAGCAAATTACACTGATTTTATCGCTGAAGAGTATTATGGGGGAGCTAATAAGGGATTTGAAATACGTCCCGAAGGGAATGCCTTCTTGTACAATGACGCAAATCCCGAAGTTATCCTCGGTTTCCCGAATGGGACAGCACTTACATCGCATACAGCATGGACCAATCCGTTTGGGGAAAGTTCAGGCGGTGTAAGTGGCGGTTATGCACGTATTGACGATCAATTATTTGATCTGATTGCTGATGACGACTATCGGCAGGATTGTTTTTTGGATACCATGATTGTAGACTACACTTATCCTACCAATGGCACACAGGATAACATCCCTGCCTATACCAATCTTAAATTTGCTGCAACTTATGGCATTGGTTCTGATGACAAGACACAAGTTGGCGGTTCTGAATGTTATTATATGCGTTCATCAGAAGTATTGCTAATGAAAGCCGAGGCATATGCACAGAATGGGAATTCAACAAGTGCGATAAACACATTAAACGATCTTTTAGCTGCCCGTACAAGAAGTGGCGCAACTACCCTTACTTGCGACAACTATCCTAGCATGAGCGGGATGAGTGCATTGGAAATGGTCCAATTGCAAACACGCATCGAAATGTGGGGCGAAAAAGGCCTTGAGTTTTATAACAACAAACGCTGGAATATCGGTGTCGATCGTACCGGCTCAGGTATCCATACAGTAAAAACTACATATGATGTTGCTAAAATGACTTGTGATATCCCTGATGTAGAAATGTTGTATAACAATCTTTGTGAACAAAATTAATTCGCAATTTTCATAGGGATTAACGGGCGGAGCCACTGTGCCCCGCCCGTTTTCTAAGACATCTTATAGACAAAAGCAGTTTTAATTTTTCCCCTAAACTGGGTTAAAATAGGCGCAGATAAAATTTTTTACCTATATTCCGTACTCCAAATCCAAAACGGGATATTGGCAGAAAAGTAAATTTACCATCCCCGCTGGGACGATATATTCACAAAAAAGGTTACAGATGATTTTACAAAAAAGAATAAGTATATTCTCCCCAATATACATAGGGGTGGTTATGCTTTTTATTTTGTCGTGCAACAACACCCCGACTACCAAACACCGGTTAATCCACAATAACGATGGCACCGATGCTTTAGGCAACATATGGTTCCATAGGCGCCCGTTGAGCGTGGCAGACATCAACGCATATGTCGATTCGGTATCGAAATCGCAGGTAACTACTTTTATGATGTGCAGCGGCAGCGATTTTTTTTATTACCGTTCTAAATACGGGAGGGTGTTTGGTGACGATCTGGACGGCAACCTGGATTGCGGGTGCGATACTGCCGCCACAGAAAATTTCAAAAAATATTATCAGAATTTCCTGAACCTCGAAAAAGAGGGCACCGACCTTATCACGGCTTCCTTGGACCGTGCAAAAGAAAACGGGATGGAAGCGTTTATAAGCTACCGGATGAACGACCTCCATTTTAACGACACAGCAACTCATTGCCCGATAGTTTATACAGACTTCTGGCACAAACACCCTGAATATTGGGTCAATGATTCCACCCCCGGCTGGAACGCCCCGCGCGCACTTGATTTTGCCCACCCTGAAGTACGCAGGCGGAAATTGGCAATTATCTCGGAACAACTTGAAAAATATGACATGATCGATGGTTTCGACCTCGACTTTATGCGGTTTATTGTTTACTTCAAATGGGGCGAAGGCCGCAAAAATGCCCCGTTAATGACCCAACTTGTTAAAGACATAAGGGCTAAAGTGGACGAAATTTCCGTAAAACGCGGCAAAAAAATATTGCTCTCCGCACGTGTCCCCCCTACTGTAGAAGCCTGCTTGGACAAAGGGCTTGACATACAGGAATGGATCCGCCAGGGACTGCTCGATTTTGTTAGTACCGGTGTCCACTGGCGCGGCGATCCTGCATTGCCGGTCGACAGTTTCATAAAAGGGCTGCAGCCGGGCGGCATCCCTGTGTACGCCTCTATTGATGACGGTGGCTACCGCCCTCGCGAAATGTTTTCTCATGGGATGATACGGGGGATGGCATCTCACATCTTGGCACAGGGAGCCGATGGGATTTACCTCTTTAACCAGTATTACGGCCCTTATAATTCAGACAACAACGGACAGCTCCACCTTGAAGAGGGGGGACAGGCCTGCCGCATAATAATGCCATGCTTATTACAGGAAATTGGTTCGCTGGAGACTTTAAAATACAGAAATAAAATTTACTGTTTAAATGATTCGCCCTGGGCCTATGGCATGCTTAACCAACCAAAGCTACCTTTAATGGTGGGTGAAAATATTACAGCCGGCACTGAAATCTTTATTGGAGACGATCCGGAGGAAACAATCCCTGAAGAGGTAATAATGTTTTTCCGCCTCGACCATCCGTCCGATTTCGAAGTTACTTTAAACGGTACGAATATTATTGTAGAAAAAACATATTATGTTGACCTGTACGACAGGGCGCGAGGATTGTTGGAAAACGAGCAGGAATATGCCTTACTGGTTCCGGTTTCGGCAATCAAAAAGGGGTATAACAAGATAGTATTCAGGAAAAAAGAAAAAGATTTTAAAGTAAAAAGGTTGGAAATAGCTTTGAAATATGGCAATGTAGAAACTCATGGCTATTTTTGAACAAAAAAGTTATTTATTGGCCATATTTACAGTCGAAATAAAATAAATATTAATGAAAAGAAGGACTTTTATAATTCGCAGTGCTGTGCTTTCGGCAGGGTGCGTTACAGCAGGTACTGTACCCATGTTGGGCGCAGATCCGTTAAGCCAGGCATCAAAAAATCGCAATACGCTTTTAAATACAGTTTTTAAACAACCTGGTTCCAAATACCATCCATTTGTGCGCTGGTGGTGGAACGGCGACAAAATCGAAAAAGACGAAATAATCCGCGAGCTGCATTTGTTGAAAGAAGCAGGTATTGGGGGCGTTGAGATAAATCCCATCGAATTTCCCTCTACCGGCGACGACATGGGCAAAAAATCGCTTACTTGGTTGAGCGAAGAATGGCTCGACATGTTACAGGCAACATTCGACGAAGCCAAGAAACTTGACATGACCTGCGACTTAATAGTTGGCTCCGGCTGGCCGTTCGGGGCAGAAACACTGCCGCGCGACGAAAGGGCGCAGGTTGCGCTAACATACGCCGAAGAAATAGAAGGTCCTACGGTTTTTGAAACATCGCAATTCAATATTTTCGACAAGGTGGATCCCGGTGTTACCGTTCCATGCCCCACCCGCACATTCGAAATACTATCCTTAAAATTAGTCCCCGACCCAATGTCGAGCCTGGAACAGGTAATCGACCTTTCCGGCAAAAAAGACGACGAACTCATCAGCGTTGAAGTACCGGAAGGAAAGCACGTGTTTTACGCCTTGGTAAAAGTCGATTCATTTGCCAACGTGATAAACGGCGCACCCGGAGCGGCAGGTCCCATACTCGACCACATGAACAAAGAAGCCGTCCGCAAATACCTCGGGCACATGTCGGGCACAATACAAAAATGCACCGGGCCATTGTCCCAACATTTAAGGGCAATGTTTACCGACTCGATGGAGCTTGAAGGCTGCAACTGGACGGAAGATTTTGCCGAAGAATTTAAAAAACGCCGTGGCTACGACATCATGCCCTACCTCCCCTTCACCATGTTTAAAGTTGGGCGTTTAGGCGGGGTGCTGGACTATAACTACGGCGTAACCAAAACCGGCGATTTCGCAGAAGAAATAAAACGTGCCAGGTTCGATTTTGAGTTTACTAAAGCCGAATTGCTCTACGAACGTTTCACTCAAACATACCTACAGTGGTGCAAAGACTTAGGCGTAAAATCTCGCGCACAATCTTATGGGCGGGCATTTTTCCCGCTGGAAAGCAGCTTGGGCTACGACCTGCCCGAAGGCGAATCGTGGACGACCAACTGGCTGAAACACCGTGTGGGCGAAGAAATGTCGGACGAAGACTACCGCCGCGGGCGCAGCTACACCATGATCAACAAATACGTATCGTCGGCAGCACACCTCACAGGGAAAAGGGTCGTGAGCTGCGAAGAACAAACCAACACCTATAACGTGTTTAACATAACCCTCGAACAACTGAAAATAGGCTCGGACATGAGCATAATGTCGGGGATTACCCATTCGGTATGGCACGGCTTTAACTACTCGCCGCCCGATACGCCATTTCCGGGCTGGGTGCAATACGGTTCGTATTACAGCGAAAAAAACAACTGGTGGCCTTATTTCAAATATCTCAACCAATATAAGGCGCGCATATCGGCACTGTTGCAAAACGCCGACATGTTTACAGACATGGCAATATTGCCCCCAAATTACGACATGTGGGGAGAAACAGGCGTAAAAACCGACCCATTCCCCAACAGGCTAAACGTACCTTACGTTTCAATACTTTGGGAAGCCATAAACAAAAACGGGGGAGCAGCCGACTATACGACAGAAATCATCATAAACGGTTCCGAAGTAAAAAAAGGGAAACTTTGCTACGGGCCTAAAAAATACGGGACATTGTTCCTGCCCGAAGTAACGAGCATGGGCGTGGATACGCTTCAAAAACTGCTCGAATTTGTTTCAACGGGCGGCAGGGTTTTCTGCATCGAAAAATATCCCGAAAAATCATTGGGGCTGAAAAACTGGAAACAGCGCGACAAAGAAGTTGACTCTTTGGTAGAAAAGCTGAAAAAACATAAAGACCGTTTCATCCTTGTTGAAAAACCGGACGACAACCGTTTCTTAGAATGGTACAAATACCTCATGCCGGAGCATGGGCTGCCACATTACCTGACCATCGACAAACCCAACCGCTTCTTTATGCAAACCCGTTACCAGGCCGATGACGGGAGCGAGATTTTCTTTTTCCAGAACGTGCATAAACATAATGCTTACAAAACCGGGGTTACTTTCTCAAAGTCCATAAGCAAGGGGCGTTACCCGTGGGTTTGGGACCCGGAAACCGGAAACAGTGCCCGCATACACCTAACTAACGACAGCTTCGAAATTGGACTGGGCCCGGCAGGATCGTTCATCATAGTTTTCAATGAAGAACAAAGCGGAGAGCAATGGAAACCTTTGCCAACATCGGGAGACAACATGGAAACCCTTAACAACGATTGGGAGGTAGAACTCAGGCATAGCCTCGAAAATTCGGTCAAAACATTTAAAATGCGCGAACTGCAAGACTTAAAAGAAACCGAACATGTTAACTTCACGGGGACCGCAGTTTACAAAAAAGACATAAACTTCAATAAAAAAAGCCCCGCCTACATTAACTTAGGAAAAGTTTGGGGAGTTGCCGAACTATTTGTCAACGGGAAACCGGCAGGGGTAAAATGGTACGGCAACCGTATCTACGACCTGACAGGGATTTTAAATGAAGGGACAAACAAAATTGAAGTACACGTAACAACATCGATGGGCAATTTCATGAAAACCCTCACCGACAATAAAACTGCACAAAAATTCACTGTGCTGCGAAGCAAAAACCAGCCCATACAATCAATGGGGCTAATTGGTCCGGTGACTGTTTATTAAATACGTGCAATACGCAATGAATAGAAGGGCTTTTATATCTCAAAATGTTATTTTTTCTGCCGGATGTTTTTTGGGCGGGCTATTGCCCTGCCCTGTGGTAGGTGCAGGAAACGGGGTGACGGTTATCCCCGGGGCTGATTCGTTCATTGAACCCGGTTCCTGCTATCGCCCCTTTGTGCGTTGGTGGTGGAACGGAAATAAAGTTGAGGCAAAAGAACTAATCCGCGAATTGCATTTGCTGAAAGATGCCGGGATAGGCGGAGTTGAGATAAACCCGATTTCTTTCCCTTCAACAGGCGATGGCTTGGGCAAAAAACCATTAACTTGGTTGAGCGATGAATGGATAGACATGTTGCAGGTAACATTTTCCGAGGCAAAAAAACTGGATATGTCCTGCGACCTGATTGTAGGTTCTGGCTGGCCTTTTGGCTCCGAGATGCTAAAGGGCAATGAACGCGCAAAAGTGGTGCTTGTTTATGCCGAAAAGCTGCAAGGCCCCACTACATTTGAAACATCGCAGTTCAACATATTCGACAATATAGACCCAAAGGTGACGGAACCTTATCCTGGCAGGACTTTTAAGATATTGTCGCTGAAACTGGTGCCGGATCCGATGGGCAGTATCGAACAGGTTGTCGATTTTTCAGATAAATGTGGCGATGAAATTATTACTGTTGATGTCCCCACAGGGAAATATGTACTGTATGCACTTGTAAAAGTCGATTCCTTTGCCAGTGTGATAAACGGTGCGCCCGGTGCGGCAGGCCCTATCCTCAACCACATGGACAAGTCAGCAGTAAGGAAGTACCTCGACAACATGTCGGACACCATACAGGAAAAAACCGGTCCGTTGTCTAATCATCTGCGCTCATTTTTTGCCGATGGGCTTGAACTGGAAGGCTGCAACTGGAGCAACGACATTGCCGAAGAGTTCAAGAAACGCCGTGGATACGACATAATGCCATACCTGCCTTTTATACTGTTTAAGGTTGGACGGCTGGGGATTGTTGTTGACTATAATTACGGGGCAGAAAAGACAGGCAATTTTGCGGAGGAAATAAAACGGATACGTTTTGATTTCGACCTGACGATAGCAGAACTACTGGACGAACGTTTTACAAAAACATACCTTCAGTGGTGCAAAGACAACAATGTCAAATCGAGGGCAGAAATATACGGGAAAGGGGTATTTACCCTGGAGGGCAGTTTTGGCTGCGACATCCCCGAGGGGGAATCATGGACTACCAACTGGCTCAAACACCGTTTAGGCGAGGAAATGCCGGACATGGATTACCGCCGCGGGCGCGGATATACCATGATCAACAAATATGTGTCTTCGGCAGCGCACCTTACCGGGAAACGTATCGTTAGCTGTGAGGAGATGACCAATACCTATCTTGTATTCAACGCAACTCCTGAGTTGTTGAAGATAGGTTCCGACCAAAGCATAATGTCCGGCATTACCCATTCAGTTTGGCATGGCTTCAACTATTCGCCGCCCGAAGCGCAATTCCCGGGCTGGGTGCAATATGGTGCGTACCATAACGAGAACAACAACTGGTGGCCGTACTTCAAATATCTTAACGATTACAAAGCACGTATTTCTTCGGTGTTACAGAACGCCGATATGTACACTGACATTGCCATACTTCCCGCCAACAACGACATGTGGGGCGAAATAGGCAGCCAGACCGACCCTTTCCCTGCCAAATTGAACGTTCCATATACCTCCATTATCTGGGAGTCTGTAAATAAAAACGGGGGGGGCGTAGATTATACTTCTGAAACGGTCATAAAAAAATCGGAGGTAAAAAACGGGGACCTGTGTTATGGGGCAAAACAATATAACACCCTGTTCCTTGTGGAGGTAACCAGCATGTTCCCGGAAACTTTGGAGAAACTTTGTGATTTTGTCATTTCGGGCGGGCGTGTGTTTTGTATAGGGAAATATCCTGAAAAATCGCTCGGGTTTGCCAATTACAGCGAAAATGACAAACAGGTAAGGTTATGGGTAGAAAAACTCAAAGCATTCCCCGATCGCTTTGTCCTTGTAAAAAAACCTGACGACAACAGGTTTCTTGAATGGTACGGCGGGATTATGAAGAAATACAGTCTCCCTCATTACCTCGAAATAGAGAAACCAAACCGTTTCCTGATGCAGAACCGCTATAGGGACGATGCTGGCAACGAGATTTTTTTCTTCAGTAATGCCCACATGCACAACGGGCATAAAACCAAAGTAACTTTCCCAAAAGAAATAACCAAAGGCAGGTTTGCCTGGATTTGGGATGCCGAAAGCGGGGATAAATCCCGTATCTGTTTGCAGGACGGCACATTCCTTCTGGAACTAGGCCCGGCAGAATCGCGCCTGCTTGTTTTTAACAATGAAAAAAACGGGAAAGTATGGGCACAAGCTCCCTCAACAGGTAACAATGCCGAAACAATAAATAACGACTGGGAGGTTGAACTCAGGCATAGCCGCGAAAATTCGTCCAATACATTCAAGATGTATGAACTGCAAGATTTAAAGGACACTAAATACGTGAATTTTACAGGAACTGCTGTTTATAGGAAAACCATAAGCTTTCATCAAAAAAGTCCCAATTACCTGAACCTTGGGAAAGTTTGGGGCGTTTCGGAACTGTTTGTCAACGGAAAATCTTGCGGGGTTAAATGGTACGGAAACCGTATTTACGATCTGTCGGGGATGTTGAAAGGCGAAAACAATAAAATTGAAGTACATGTTGTTACCTCTATGGGAAATTATATGAAAACCCTAAAAGACAATAAAACGGCACAAAAATTTACTGTGCTGCGAAGTAAAAACCAACCCATACAATCTATGGGTTTGTTGGGACCGGTAACTGTTTACTAAACAAAAAAGTATTATATGAAAAAATTTAAAATAATTATTCTGTCTTTATCACTTTTGTCTGGCATACAGCTATATGCCAAAGACTACAATGCGTCAATTTTTGGGATCAAGTCTAACGGAACGACACTGAACACGACAGCGATCCAGAAGGCCATCGACCTGATACACGAAGAAGGCGGCGGGAACCTTAATTTTTACGTTGGGCGTTACCTTACCGGCACCATCGAACTGAAATCGAATGTACATATAATCTTGCACGAAGGGGCAATATTGGTGGGCTCGACAAATATTTACGACTACAATTACGACAGCCCATACCGTGCACTGGTATATGCAAAAAATGCCGAAAACTTTTCCGTTACCGGCCTGGGCGTTATTGACGGACAAGGGCGCGAACTTGCAAACAACATACAGGATCAGGTACTCAAAGGGATTTTGAAAGACGATCTCAAACTCGACAGGGTCGGGAGGTACCGCCCCAAAGGTATTTGCTTCAGGGAATGCAAAAATATTGAGATAGAAGGCATTATCATAAAAAACTCAGCTGATTGGGTACAGATATACGACCAATGCGAAAACCTGAAAATCGACAAAATAACGGTTGACAGCAAAGCCTTTTGGAACAACGATGGGATAGACATTGTCGATTGCAAGAATGTTGAGCTTACAAATTCGTTTTTCGATGCTTCTGACGATGCCATCTGCTTCAAGTCGCACGACAAAACAAAAATGTGCGAGAACATATTGGTGTACAACTGCGTGGCACGCTCTAGCGCGAGCGGCATAAAATTCGGCACGGTAACACGTGGCGGCTACAAAAACATCAGGCTTATAAACAACAAAGTTTACGACACTTTCCGCACCGCAATTGCCATTGAAGCCCCCGATGGCGGCGCAATCAGCGACATTCTAGTTGACAGCCTTTATGCCTACAACACGGGCAATGCGATATTTTTAAGGATAGGCACGAGGCGCAATGTACAGGGCAGCACAATAGACAACATCACCATACAAAACATGTATGCCGAAATCCCTGCCGGGAAGCCCGATGCAGGTTACGAATACGAAGGCCCCGTTGAGGACAACCCCCGCAATATTTCGCCTGCAATCATTGCCGGCTTGCCGGGCATGGACATAACAAACGTGACATTGAAAAACATCGAAATCGTTTACCCCGGCGGCAGCAACCCAAAATATGCCTACCGTGGCATAAAACCTGCCGATTTGGACGGCATACCCGAAATGCCCGAAAGGTACCCGGAATTTTCGCAATGGAAAGAACTGCCTGCATGGGGATTTTATGTAAGGCACGCAAAAGGCTTAAAATTCGAAAACGTTAAACTCACGGCAAAAGGCAAAGAATACCGCCCAGCCATTGTTTTCGACGACGTGAAAGGCGCAATTTTGTCGGGCATGGAATATAACGTGCCGGGCGGAGGCAAAAAGCTTCATAAATATAAATCAACTGTAATAACATTGAAAAAATAAAAATTATGATCGACAATAAGGGGTTAAAGACAAAAGGGATGGGTAAAATAAAAGCATTGTTATCATTTATTTTATTGTACTTTTCCATTCAGCTATCGGCCAAGGATTATTCTGTTTCCGACTTTGGGGCAAAAGCAGATGGTATTACAATCAATACCCGCACAATTCAATATGCGATTGACTATATAAGCAAAAACGGCGGAGGCCGTTTGGTTTTCCAGGCCGGGAGTTATGTTACCGGTTCCGTTTATCTCAAATCGGATGTTACGCTCCACCTGGAATATGGGGCAAACCTGATCGGTTCGACCAACCCTTTTGATTACGTAAGGGATCCGTATATCAGGTGGACATCGATGATTTTCGCACTAAAACAGGACAATGTTGGCATTACCGGCAAAGGGACACTTAACGGCCGTGGTTTTGTTACCGCAAACAACACGGTAGATCTTGTACACAGAGGTATTGTTTCCGACAAGCTGAAATATGACCGTACAACCGTTGAGATACGTCCGGTGCTTGTCTATTTTAGGGAATGCAACAATGTAACAATTACCGACATTACAATGCGCGACCCTGCCAGTTGGAACCAAATATACGACCAGTGCAAAAAAGTATATGTAGATGGCATTTATGTTGACAGCAAATCGTATTGGAACAATGATGGCATTGACATCGTTGATTGCGATGGCGTTGTGTTAAAAAATTCGTACTTCGATGCGGCAGATGACGTGCTTTGTTTCAAGTCGCATAGTTTCAAACATATATGCCAGAATGTTGTTGTTGAAAATTGTGTCGGGCGTTCCAGTGCAAACGGCTTAAAATTCGGGACTGTCTCTAGGGGCGGGTTTAAGAATTTTAAAATAAAAAATATTACCATTTTCGACACATTCCGTTCTGCAATTACCTTTGCTGCCGTTGACGGAGGCGAGATTGAAAATATTGAAGTTGACGGCGTGCGTTCCATAAACACCGGCAATGTAATTTTCCTGCGCATTGGCGACCGCTGGAGCAAAGGCAAGCAGCCCTACATGAAAAATATCACAATAAAAAACGTTTATGCCGAAGTGCCTTTCGGCAAACCTGATGCCGGATACAATTACGAAGGGCCCATTGAAGACAACCCGCGAAACATATCGCCTGCAAGTATCGTAGGGCTACCAGATCATAAAATACAAAATGTAAAGCTTGAAAATATTGAAATAGTATATCCCGGTGCAGGAAACCCGCTTTACGCATACCGCGGCACATCAGGTGCAGAGCTTGACAGCATTCCTGAAATGCCTGCCAGATACCCCGAATTTTCGCAATGGAAAGAACTGCCAGCCTGGGGATTTTATATCCGCCACGCCGAAGGGATAACCTTTGACAACGTGAAGTTCGTTGCAGAAAAGAAAGATTACCGCCCTGCAATTGTCCTAGACGATGTGTCAGGGGGGGCGTTTAAAGATGTTAAATTTTCAGAACCGGGGAGTGAAGGCAAAAAGCAGATTGTACAGAACAACACGAGCGATATTGTTACAGAATAAAGTTTGACCAATAACAAAAAATAGAAAAATGAAAACATATAAAACACTTATATCTAGCACGTTGTTGTTGTTGTCACTAACCCTTTCTGCCAAAGATTATAAAGCATCCCTGTTTGGGGCAAAATCAGACGGCATAACCTTAAATACCGGCTCAATCCAGTATGCAATCGATTATATAAGCAAAAACGGTGGTGGCACACTGCACTTTTATGTTGGGCGTTACCTTACCGGGAGTTTTGAATTGAAATCAAATGTTACAATAGAGATGCACGAAGGGGCTATACTTGTGGCTGTTGGATCCATATACGATTACATAGGGCTTGACGGGAAAAAGGCACTTATTACTGCCAATGGGCAGGAAAACATAGGGATAAAAGGAATAGGTGTAATAGAAGGACAGGGGGCAGAACTACATGCCAGTATGGAAAAACAGGCAGGGAAAGGATATATTACAGGGGAAGAAAGCCTGGCCATGCCCATGTTGGTTTACTTTAACAATTGCAACAATATTTCTGTTGAAGATGTAATTATGCAAAATTCATGTGGCGACATACAGTCATATTCAGGATGCACGGACCTGTCAATAAAAGGGATTACCTTGCTCAATAAAGAAATGGCAAACAGTAAGGGGATTGTAATTTCTTCTTGCAACGGGGCAAAACTCTCGGAATTGTATTTTGAAACATCCGGGGCAGAACTTATAATGGAAGGTGAATCGAAAAATGTTTCGGTCAACGCTTGCATCAATTCAAAAGGGAAAAAAATCCAAGCTAAATAATTAATATTAAATTTTAGATATGAAGAAGTTAAAAATAATTGTATTGTCTTTAGCATTGTTGTCAGGCATACAGCTATATGCTGCCGATTACAATGCGTCAATTTTTGGGATCAAGTCTAACGGAACGACACTGAACACGACAGCGATCCAGAAGGCCATCGACCTGATACACGAAGAAGGCGGCGGGAACCTTAATTTTTACGTTGGGCGTTACCTTACCGGCACCATCGAGCTGAAATCGAATGTACATATAATCTTGCACGAAGGGGCAATATTGGTGGGCTCAACAAACATCTACGACTACAATTACGACAGCCCATACCGTGCACTGGTATATGCAAAAAATGCCGAAAACTTTTCCGTTACCGGCCTGGGGGTTATTGACGGACAAGGGCGCGAACTTGCAAACAACGTACAGGACCAAGTACTCAAAGGGATTTTGAAAGACGACCTGAATCTCGACAGGGCAGCGAAATACCGCCCCAAAGCTATATGCCTCAGGGAATGCAAAAACATCGTGATAGAAGGCATAATCATAAAAAATGCGGCAGAATGGGTACAGATATACGACCAATGCGAAAACCTGAAGATCGACAAAATAACGGTTGACAGCAAAGCCTTTTGGAACAACGACGGGATAGACATTGTCGATTGCAAGAATGTTGAGCTTACAAACTCGTTTTTCGATGCATCCGACGATGCAATATGCTTCAAGTCGCACGACAAAACAAAAATGTGCGAGAACATATTGGTGCGCAACTGCGTGGCACGCTCTAGCGCGAGCGGCATAAAATTCGGGACGGTAACACGTGGCGGCTACAAAAACATCAGGCTTATAAACAACAAAGTTTACGACACCTTCCGCACCGCAATTGCCATTGAAGCCCCCGATGGCGGCGCAATCAGCGACATTCTAGTTGACAGCCTTTATGCCTACAACACGGGCAACGCCATATTTTTAAGGATAGGCACGAGGCACAATGTACAGGGCAGCACAATAGACAACATCACCATACAAAACATGTATGCCGAAATCCCTGCCGGGAAGCCCGATGCAGGTTACGAATACGAAGGCCCCGTTGAGGACAACCCCCGCAACATTTCGCCTGCAATCATTGCCGGCCTGCCGGGCATGGACATAACAAACGTGACATTGAAAAACATCGAAATCGTTTACCCCGGCGGCAGCAACCCAAAATATGCCTACCGTGGCATAAAACCTGCCGATTTGGACGGCATACCCGAAATGCCCGAAAGGTACCCGGAATTTTCGCAATGGAAAGAACTGCCTGCATGGGGATTTTATGTAAGGCACGCAAAAGGCTTAAAATTCGAAAACGTGAAACTCACTGCAAAAGGCAAAGAATACCGCCCAGCCATTGTTTTCGACGACGTGAAAGGCGCAATTTTGTCGGGCATGGAATACAACGTGCCGGGCGGGGGCAAAAAGCTTCATAAATATAAATCAACTGGAATAACCTTGAAAAAATAGAAAACATGAGAAATAAAATATCATTAATAAAAAAGACAATATTCATTTTGCCCGCTATCTTGTTGTTGTTCTCTATTCAAGTTTCGGCAAAAGATTATTTCGCCTTGGATTTTGGGGCAAAAGCCGATGGGATAACAAACAACACACGCACCATACAGCGCGCAATAGATTTTATAAGCGGGCACGGTGGAGGCCGCTTGGTTTTCCAGGCAGGGAATTATGTGACAGGCACCATTTACGTGAAATCTGACGTTACGCTTCACCTTGAACACGGGGCAACACTTCTGGGTTCGACCAACCCTTTCGATTACGTAAAAGACCCAAAGGTAAAATGGATGTCGATGATTTTTGCCATAAACCAAGAAAACGTGGGGATTACAGGTAAAGGCACGATAAACGGTCGCGGCTTCATTACCGCAAACAACATGGTAAACTACATCCACCGAGGCATTTTTAAAGACAACCTTAAACTCGACCGCCCAAACGAAACAAACCGCCCGGAAAACATTTATTTCCGCGAATGCACAAATGTTACGATTACCGACATAACCCTGCTCGACCCGGCCAGCTGGAACCAGACTTACGACCAGTGCAAAAACGTGTATGTTGACGGTATTTATGTTGACAGCAAATCGTACTGGAACAACGATGGGATAGACATTGTTGATTGTGATGGCGTAATACTGAAAAATTCTTATTTCGATGCTGCCGACGACGTGCTTTGCTTCAAATCGCACAGCAAAGACCATATTTGCCAAAACGTGGTGGTGGAAAATTGCATTGGCCGCTCTAGTGCCAACGGCTTAAAGTTCGGGACCGTATCCCGCGGGGGCTTCCGCAATTTCAAAGTAAAAAACATTACCATTTTCGACACTTTCCGCTCTGCAATAACTTTTGCCGCAGTTGACGGCGGCTTGGTCGAGAATATCGAGGTTGACGGAGTGCGTTCAATAAACACGGGCAACGTGATTTTCCTGCGCATCGGAGACCGCTGGAGCAAGGGCAAAGAACCGAGCATGAAAAACGTAACGATAAAAAATGTTTATGCCGAAGTGCCAATCGGCAAACCGGATTTAGGCTACAACTACGAAGGTCCCATTGAGGACAACCCGCGCAACATATCGCCAGCAAGCATTGTTGGGCTGCCCGGATACAAAATACAGGACGTAAAACTACAGAACATAGAAATTGTTTACCCCGGGGCAGGAAACCCGCTTTACGCATACCGCGGCACATCAGGTGCAGAGCTTGACAGCATCCCTGAGATGCCTGCACGTTACCCTGAGTTCTCGCAATGGAAAGAACTGCCTGCCTGGGGATTTTACATCCGCCACGCCGAAGGGATAACCTTCGACAACGTGAAGTTCGTTGCAGAAAAGAAAGATTACCGCCCTGCAATTGTCATGGACGACGTAAAAGGCGGTTCTTTTGAAAAGGTAACATTTGTTGAACCTGAAAGCGAAGGCAAAGAACAAATTATCCAGCACAACACTACAAATTTCAACATCAAAAAATAACCTAAAAGAAATCAGAAAATGAAACTATACAAGATAATTATATTTAATGCACTGTTGCTCTTGTCGTTTACCATTTCGGCAAAAGACTACAAAGCATCGTTGTTTGGCTGCAAATCGGACGGCATTACTTTAAACACTGGCTCTATTCAATACGCCATCGACTACATCAGCGAAAACGGCGGTGGCACGCTCCACTTTTATGTAGGACGTTACCTCACCGGGAGTTTTTATATGAAACCGAACGTAAAAATAGAATTGCACGAAGGCGCAATACTGGTAGCTTTCCATTCTATTTACGATTATTTTGAGCTTAACGGCACAAACGCGCTAATCCTTGCAGACAATGTTGAAAACATAGGCATTAGCGGAAAAGGAGTTATAGAAGGAAACGGTGCTGCCGTATTGAAAAGCACAGAAGCACAAATACAAAAAGGCTACATAGAAAAAACCGAAGCCCAGGCAAAACCTGCACTGATCAACTTCAACGGGTGCAGCAACATTTCTTTTGATGAGATCATCTTAGAAAATGCTTGTGGTGATGCAATGGTTTATTCAGGCTGCAAAAATGTAAAAATAAACAATGTGACCATTAAAAGCACGGTCACACCAAACAGCAAAGGAGTTGTTGTTTCCGGTTGCGATGGTTTCGCCCTAACCGACTCTTATTTCGAAACTTCCGGGACAGAAATAAGCTCATCCGGGGATTCGAAAAACATTTCGGTGCAAAACACCATCACCCCTCAGGGAAAAAAATTAAAACTCTTAAAATAGGATGGACAGGGCAATAATAATATGGTTTTCTGCTGCATTGTTTTTATTGACAGCTTGTTCTGATGGAGGGAAGCACCAACGCTGGAGCGAGGGGCAAGCAAACGAATGGCAGCAGGAAAATGGCTGGCTAAGGGGTAGCAACTTTGTCCCCAGCACCGCCATCAACCAGCTGGAAATGTGGCAAGAAGAAACTTTCGACACCACTACAATCGACAGGGAACTTGGCTGGGCAGAAAACATAGGCATGAACTGCATGAGGGTTTTCCTGCACCACTTGGCTTGGCAAATTGACAAAGAAGGGTTCAAAAAACGCATGGACCAATACCTTGCCATTGCCGACAGGCACGGCATAAAAACCATGTTCGTTTTTTTCGATGATTGCTGGAAACCCGTTTACAATGCTGGCAAACAGCCCGACCCAGTGCCGGAAACCCACAATTCCGGGTGGGTGCAAGATCCGGGAAGTTTAATATATCAGGATTCGACACTCGAAAACACATTGGAGGAATATGTGAAAGACATCCTCACAACGTTTAAAGACGACAAACGTGTAGTAATATGGGATTTATATAACGAACCAAAAGAAGGGGAAAACAGGGAGAAATCCCTCCCCTTGCTGAGGCAAATATTCAAATGGGGACGGGAAGTCGGGCCATCGCAGCCGCTGACATCGGCCGTTTGGAGGCTCAGGCACAAAGAAGTGACACGTTGCCAGATAGAAAATTCCGATATTATCTCTTATCATACTTACGATCCGCCGGAAGAACACCAACAGCTTATCGATACTCTAAAAACTTTTGGCAGGCCCATGGTTTGCAGCGAATACATGATCCGCATAAACAACAGCCTCTTCCAAAATATAATGCCAATGTTGAAAACGCAAAACATCGGGGCTATAAACTGGGGCTTTGTGACAGGGAAGACCAACACCCGCTATCCGTGGAGCAGGTTCAAAAACGACAGCCTTGCCATGAAAGTATGGTTTCACGACATATTTTACGACAACGGCAATCCTTACGACCCGGTAGAAATAGACACCATAAAAGCATTGACCGAAACACCAAGGCCTACGGCCAAGGAACGCCTTGCGTGGTGGCACGATGCGAAATTCGGCTTGTTCATACACTGGGGCGTATATTCTATGTACGGTGGCGTTTATAAAGGGCATCACCAGGCTTATGGCGATGCCGCATGGATCGAAAACCGCTGCAAAATCCCCGTGGCAGAATATCGCGAAAATGTAAAGGGCTTCAACCCCGTAAACTACGATCCCGAATCGTGGGTGGAATTGGCAAAGGAAGCTGGCATGAAGTATATAATAATTACCGCAAAGCACCACGACGGCTTCGCACTTTTCGACAGCAAAGCAAGCGACTGGGACGTGGTTGACGCTACCAAATACGGCAAAGACCTTTTGATGCCATTGGTAGAAGCCTGCAAAAAGCACAACATGCGCTTAGGCTTTTATTACTCGCAGGCCAACGACTGGACTAACCCCGGAGGCACGGTTGCCCGCCGCCCCATGTGGCAAGGTTGGCCAAACCCAGATTCGGCAAGGATAGACCAATACACAAAAGAACACAACGGAAGCTGGGATCCGATACAGGAAACCTCGACCTTTGATGAATACGTTGACAGGGTTGCCGTACCGCAAGTAAAAGAATTGCTCACGGGCTATGGCGATGTTTCCGTGCTTTGGTGGGACTATGCCACGCAAATGAGAAGTTACCAAGGTGCGTTAAAGCTTGGAAAATTATTGGAAATACAGCCCAATATCATCACAAACGACCGTTTGCACCCCGATTTCCCGGGCGACACAAAAACGCCCGAACAGGGGATACCTAAGTGGGGGCAGATAAACCCGGAGGAAAACTGGGAAAACTGTATGACAATGAACAATTCATGGGGCTACAAAAGTTTTGACGATCGTTGGAAATCCACGGAAAAATTGATACGCAACCTCATAAAAAATGTGGCGCGAGGGGGAAATTACTTGTTGAACGTAGGGCCCAAGCCCGATGGCTCAATCCCTGAAGAAAGCATTGTGCGTTTGCATGAAGTGGGCAAATGGATGGACAAAAACAGCGAAGCCATTTATGGGGCAAAAATGAGCCCGTTTGGGGAAATCCCCTGGGGCGAATGTACTTGCAAAGAAGAAAACGGGAACACCTCGTTGTACTTCTTTGTTTTCGATTGGCCCGGTAATGGAGAACTGAAAGTTAATGGATTAAAAAACAAAATTATATCAGCCGAATTGCTTGCCTCCGGCGAAAGCATAAAAACCGAATCAGACGGGAAAGGGACAAAAATTATCGTCCCCAAAACAATGCCAGGCACAACAACGGTAATAAAAATACAAGCCGAAGGGAAGGTCGGGGAAATAGGCATCCTACAAAAAAACGGGCAAATGCAAAGCGGCGCATTGGATTGAGGGTACAAAAATCTAATTTCACCCGACAATAATACTTTACAATTAAAAATTGTCGGGTGAAAATTTATATATGTTGCCACACGACATCAATAACAAGCTGTATGTTAGGATATTAATCCTTTGCTCAAAAAAAGGTTGAATTTGACCTTGCATGGCTTAACGCCTATTAAAAATGAACTAATCGCTTACAAAATGAAAAAAAAGACAATCCTTATTTTTTCTGCTATTTGCTTAACTCTTTTTTCATGTTCAAAAAAAACAAATGTTTTCGTTTCGCCCGAAGGGAACGACAATGGTTTTGGGACAATAAACAAACCATTCCTTTCTGTACAAAAAGCGGTCGGTTTTGTGAGGGAACAAAGAGAAAAAGGAGAACACAATACTTTCAACATTCAACTTAGGGAAGGAGAATACTATTTTGAGCAAAGCATTGTTTTATCAGAAAAAGACAGCGGCATTTTAATTAAACCCTACAAAGACGAGAAAGTCCGTTTCACCGGGGGCAAAACAATCAGCCCCAACAATATAAAATTGGTTTCCGGCACTGAAAACGAAAAAATATTCCCAAAACAAAACCGTGCCGACATAATGATGGTAGAACTAAAAAAATTAGGGATAACAGACTACGGGGAACTGCACCCGGTAGGTTTTGGCCGCACCATAAAACCTGTATGGATGGAACTTTTCATTAACGGCAAACCATGGCACCTGTCGCGATGGCCTAATGATTCTTCTGTCGGGATCGGGAAAATCATCAATGAAGGTTCTGTTGCATCAAAGGGCGACAATGGTAACGTTGGGGGCAAATTTACCTATACGGCAACCAGGCCTGCAACTTGGAAAAAACCGCAAAATATATGGATATACGGGTATTTCAATTATGGGTGGGCCGATGATGCGGTCAACCTTGCAGCAATAGACACAACAAACAAAACTTTTACCACCCGTCAGCCACACCGCTATGGGTTTGCTACAGGTAAGCCATGGAACCATTGGTATGCCTACAATATTGTTGAAGAAATTGATACGGCAGATGAATATTACATAGACAGGGAAAAAGGTATTCTTTATTTTTTTAATCCGGGAAAACTGGAAACAATTGAAGTTTCTGTCCTTGAAGCCCCTTTTATTGAAATGGACATGTCATCCAACGTAATAATAAGGGGGATAACATTTGATTGCGCAAGGGGCAGCGCTGTAGAAATGCACTCGACACAAGACTGCCATTTTTACGATTGCACGTTCAAAAACCTGGGCTGTTATGCCATAAACATCGAAGGCAAAGCACAAAGCAAAAAAAACAGTGTGGAAAATTGTTCCGTTTACCAAACAGGCATGGGGGGGATACGCCTATATGGCGGCAACAGGGAAACACTTGTGCCAGCGGGGAACTTTGTGGAAAATTGTTCGGTACACGATTTTAACCGTATTGCAAAAACATATTGTGCCGGGATTAAAGTTTCCGGGGTTGGCAACCGCATTTCCAACAACGAAATTTTCAACTCGCCACATGTTGCCATCCTGTTGTCGGGCAACGACCACTTAATTGAATACAACGAAATACATGACGTATGCCTGAAAACCGATGACGTTGGGGCTGTTTATTATGGCAGGAACCCTTCGGAAAGGGGGAATGTGGTACAGTTCAATTTTTTCCACCACTTGGGCAATATACACCGCACAACAGCAGTCTATCACGATGACGGTGCATGTGGGATGAAAGTGCACGGAAATGTTTTTTATAAGGCGGGCACATTGCCTGTGCTAATTGGCGGGGGGAGCGACAACTCATACACCAACAATGTTTTTGTTGACTGCCCTGTGGGGATAAAAGTTGACAACCGTATGCAGGCGTTCGAGTGGGCAAAGCCTATGATTGCAAAAGGTGGCGCAATAGACCAACGGCTAAAAGAAATACACCACGACCAGCCTCCTTACAGCACGAAATACCCGAAGCTTGCTAAATACTGGGACGACAACCCATCGTTCCCAAAACGGAACAAAATTGACGCAAATGTATTTGTAAACATCGGACAGGTAATACTGAAAGTTGACGATGGGGTAAATTCAGACAAAGATTTCCTCGATTTTACCAACAATAATTTAATCACAAACGAAGATCCCGGTTTTGTTGACATGGAAAAACAAAATTTCAAATTAAAAGATTCTTCAGCTATTTTTGAAGAAATTTCAGGGTTCGAACAAATCCCGTTTGAAAAGATGGGAAAAAATATGTAGTTATGGCAACCGAGGTTGACTGCAAAATTTGCGAGGGCAATGAAAATTAAAAGAAGTGAATTTTTAAAAATTGGATCTTTAACGCTGGCGACAGGTGTCTTTGGCAAAATGTGGGCAGGTGGGTCAGAAACAGGACGGGAAAGGAAAAAACAAAGGACACCAGTAATCCATGCTACCGACCTGTATCATTTTCATTGCGACCCAGACGACCATTGGGATCTGGCAACAATTTATTCACTGGCTTATTTGGGGGCTATTGATTTACAGGGGATTTTAATTGATTACCCGACCAAACCCGGGCTCGGCGATCCAGATGCCATGGGCATTGCCCAGATGAATTATATTACCGGGAAGGCCGTCCCCTTTGTAGTGGGAAGCCCCTTTCCGATGACTTCCAGGAACGACATACAACCACAGGCTAACTGTCTTGAGCATCAGGGGGTTAACTGGCTGTTGGATACCCTTAAGGAAACCAAACAACCAGTAGTAATTAACATTGTAGGGGCTGCAACCAGTGTGGCAATAGCCCTGAAAAAAGACCCTGGTTTATTCCAAAAAAAGTGTAAAGCAATATACCTGAACGCAGGATCTGCAAATTCACTGAAAGACAAAAAGCTGGAATACAATGTGAAACTTAACCCATTTGCTTTTGCCGCTATTTTTGATGCCACGTGCCCTGTTTACTGGATGCCCTGTACCACCCGGACCAACATTGGCGAAGTAGGGGAATATGGCACATATTACCGTTTTGTCCAGAAAAAGATCCTTCCTTCTCTCCCGGGGAAAGTGCAGAATTTTTTTCTGTTTATGTTAGATAAAAAGAAAAGCCATGAGTGGTTAAGCTATTTAAACGGGGATCCGGAAATCAATTTGTTAGAAAAATTTGGCGAGGATACACGGCACATGTGGTGTACTGCCGGTTTTTTACATTCTGCGGGAAAAAAGGTGACAGCCAAGGGCACAATTGTCCCGCTTGCTTCGGGGGAAAAATCGGTTTTCTGTTTTATCCCGATAAAAGCCCGTTGCCTCGATATCGGATATGTTGACTGGAAAATTGACAAAAAGAATGGAGACAGGTTTATTTTTCATGTAAATAATACTGGAGGTTATCAAGAAGCTGTTACTTTGGCAATGAAAGATTTGCTTGCACAGTTGCCTAAATGAGATTTGTACAAATAGCAGATGCAGGTTTAAACCATTGCCTGTATTATAGAAAGCTTCATCCTCTATTTTATATTTAATAAATGGGGAAAGAAAAGACTTATATTATAACCGTAATAATTACCCTTGCCTTTTTTGCTTGTTCTGAAAAAGGTAAATATCAACCTGAATTTGAGGGGAAATGGGGAGAAACAGAAAAATTCGTCCATGCCAACTGGCATACTTCACTGATCGACAGCCGGTGTTTCCCTCATTTGAAGGATAAAGGCATTGTCCCTCCCAAGCCCTACATGTCGGTTGCAAGGGGAGAACCGACACTTTTCTACTGGGACAATTATTTTACAAACAAAGGCCTCTTGCTGATTGATTCGCTGGCTCCTTATGCACTTCATGTTGTCGATAACCTTTTATGGGAAGTCGATACTTTGGGCTTTGTCCCTAATGCAAGCAAGAATTGGGGGATGAACCGTTCGCAGATACCCTATCTTGCCCTCATGGTTTTTGACGTTTATGAAAAAAACCGGGACAGGGACTGGTTACGAAAGGCTTATTTTACCCTTAAAAAAGAATATCATTTCTGGACTGATACAAGCAGTACCGCTATAGAAAACCATACCACATCAGTTATGGGGCTGCAACGGTTCTATCACCATGGGACGGAAGGAGATTTGGTAGATTTTTATACACTCTGTTATAACCGTGGGTTATTGCCACAACATCCCGATTCTGTCGATTACAAAACAAAGCTTTCTGTAGGCGGGCATTATACAGCCGAGGCCGAAGTGATGGATTTCACCCCCCGTTTTGAGAACAGGTGTGCCGACTTTATTGCAGTCGATCTGAATTGCAACCTTTACCGTTACGAAATGCTTTTCGGATGGATGGTAAAAGAACTGGGGCTAAAGAGTGAACCTGGGTGGGAATCTTTGGCAAAGAAAAGGAAAGCCTTGGTAAACCGATATTGCTGGAATGAAGCCCGGGGGCTTTTTATGGATTACGATTTTAAAAACAACAGGTTCTCAAAAATAGCCAGTATTGCATGCATGTACCCTTTATTTACAGGACTTGCTGACAAAGAACAGGCTGATAAAACAGTACAAAACTTGTCGCTGTTTGAATATAAATATGGGGTTACAGTATGTGAAAAAACAGAAAAGGACGTCTTATATCAGTGGGATCATCCAGCTGGCTGGCCTCCTGTTTACCTTTTAACGGCCCTGTCGCTGCACAATTATGGTTATGAAAAGGATGCCCGTCGTATTTGCGGGAAATACTTGGATGTGGTCACCCGGAATTTTACAGATCCCAAACCACAATACCGGGGGGGTAATCCGGAAAGTAGGCGTTCAAAAGGGTTTATTTATGAAAAATATGATGTAATAACAGGGGGCATTAACGATTGGGAATACCCTGCCTGGGAATTTCTAGGCTGGAGTGCCGGAGTGTTCATATGGTGTCTTGATTATTACAAAAGTTAAACAAATTAAAAATGAATTTCAAAATAACAACATTTCTTTTTATACTGGCAATGTTTGCCACCTCCGCCCCGTCTTGGGCATGTACAAACCTAATAGTGACCAAAGGTGCGAGCAAAGACGGTTCGGTTATGATAACCTATGCCGCAGATTCCCACATACGCTATGGGGCTGCCGTGTTTTTGCCTGCCGCCGACCACCAACCTGGCGACATGCGGGAAGTCTATCATTACGAAAACGGCAAGCTGCTCGGTTCTATCCCCGAAGTTGAACACACCTATTCGGTCGTCCACTTCATCAATGAATTTCAGGTTGCCGTTGGCGAATCTACTTTTGGCGGGCTGGGAGCTTTATACGGGCAAAAAGATGCAATACTCGACTATGGCTCGCTGATGCGCATAGGACTGCAACGCTCTAAAACAGCGCGCGGACTTATAAAAACAATGACCGAGCTGGTCGCTGAATATGGATATGCTTCGGGCGGCGAGTCGTTCTCTATTTCCGACCCAAACGAAGCATGGATCATGGAAATGGTAAGCCGTGGCAAATACGGGAAAGGGGCAATATGGGTAGCCCGCAAAATCCCCGATGGGTATGTTTCAGGCCATGCAAACCATGCACGCATAACTTCATTCCCGTTCCAAAAAACAAACGACTGGGACAACCCGCAACAAACTGTTTTCCACTCTCCCGATGTGATTTCGTTTGCAAAAGAACACGGTTTTTTCAAAGGGGAAGACAAAGATTTCAGTTTCTCTGACACATATAACCCGCTGGACTTTGGCGGCGCACGTTACTGCGAAGCCCGTGTTTGGTCGTTTTTCAGGAAAATAAACAAAGAAATCAGGGAAAACCAAGGCTACACCGATTATGTTATGGGGAAATTCGCCCAAAACAACGATAGTGGCGAAGAAATAAAACACAGGCTCCCTTTATGGGTAAAGCCCGACTCTGCTGTTTCGCTACGACAGGTGATGAACGCCATGCGCGACCATTTTGAAGGAACGCCAATGGACATGAGCAAAGGTCTGGGAGCAGGACCTTTCGGATGCCCCTACCGCTGGAGGCCGATGACATTTAACGTTGACGGGCAAAAATACCTCAACGAAAGGGCAATCGCCACTCAGCAGACAGGCTACAGCTTTGTAACACAGTCGAGAAGTTGGTTGCCATCCCCTATAGGCGGCATTATTTGGTTCGGGGTTGACGACACAGACGGTTGCGTTTACACTCCGTTCTATTGCGGCATAACAGAACTCCCCGAAAGTTACCGGGTAGGCAACGGCTCGATGATCTCATGGTCGGAAACCTCCGCTTTCTGGACATTCAACCAGCTAACAAACTGGGGATATACCCGTTACAACACCATCCACCCCGAAGTGGAAAAATACCAAGCAAAACTCGAAAAACAATTTATCGGCGAAACTCAAGTAGTTGACCAACTTGCCAAAAAACGTTTTGAAGAAAACCCTGAGTCTTGCGCTGATCTTATCACACAATATTCAGTTTACACGGGCAATAAGCTGGTAAGCGACTGGAAGGATTTCTACCACTACCTTTTCATGAAATACATGGACGGGAACATAAAAAAAACAGAAGACAACGGGCAATTAAAAGACAACGGAAACGGTAAAAACATCCCGCCAATGCCCAACCAGCCCGGATATGGCAAAGAATGGGAGAAACTAATGATCCAAGGAAGCGGCGATTTGTTAAAAGTCCCCGTAAAAAAGAAATAAATTTGGGACTATGTATGGCAAAGAATGGCTATTAGTCCAATACGTCAATAATATAATTTGTTAAGTGAAAAATAAAAAAAAACAAGCCAAAGTAAAAAATAATTTTGACTTTGTACTTTATACTTTTGACTCTCTTTAAAATTCAAAATATGTATCTAAAAAAAATAATGATTTTGTTTGTTTCGGTAATATTGACCGGAGCATTATCGGCTCAAAACAAGGTTGAAGATCTGACACAATATGTCAACCCATTGATAGGCACACAAGAAATGGGACACGTATTCCCCGGGGCTTGCGTGCCATTCGGCATGGTGCAACTTAGCCCCGACACGGACACAATCCCTTACGATTTTAACGGGAAATACACCGGGACAGTTTATCGCTATTGCGCAGGTTACCAATACAACGATCCTACAATAGTCGGCTTTAGCCACACGCATTTCAGCGGCACCGGGCATTCCGATCTGGGCGACTTTTTGGTTATGCCAACGGTTGGGAAACTGCAACTAAACCCCGGAACGGCAGACAAACCGGAAAGCGGTTACCGCTCCCGCTTCAGCCACGAAAACGAAAAAACAGAACCCGGTTATTACAGCGTCAAGCTCGAAGATTACGATATTGACGCAGAACTGACAACGACAGAACACGTGGGATTCCACCAATATACTTTCCCCAAAAGCGATGAAGCACACATAATCCTCGACCTTACGCACGGTATTTACAATTACGAAGGCAAAGTGCTATGGTCGCAGGTTTGGGTACAAAACGACACTTTGGTGACAGGCTACCGCATAACCAGCGGATGGGCCCGCACAAACTACCTTTATTTTGCGATGACATTCTCAAAACCAATCGAAAACTATGGTTGCAAAAACGGACACAGCCAAGTTTACAAAGGGTTTTGGCGCAAATTCGACCAAGAACACAACTTCCCCGAAATGGGCGGCAGGAAACTAAAAACTTATTTCGACTTCAAAACAAAAGAAGGCGAAAAAATAAAAGTGAAATTCGCCATTTCGGCAGTAAGCACCGACGGCGCATTAAAAAACTTACAGACCGAAGTTCCCCATTTCAATTTTGAAAAAGTGAAAAACGAAGCCCACCAAAAATGGCAAAACGAACTCGAAAAAATAACAATCGACGCTTCGCCGGAAAAGAAAGAAACATTTTACACCTCGCTTTACCACACCTTCATCAACCCTGTTGAATATATGGACGTTGATGGGCAATACCGTGGCATAGACCACCAAATACACAAGGCGGACGGTTTTGTTAACTATTCCATTTTTTCTCTTTGGGACACATACAGGGCATTGCACCCATTGTTGACGCTCATACAGCCCAAGCGTACTTCCGACATGGTAAACTCGATGCTTGCGCACTACGACCAAAGCGTGCTTGGCATGTTGCCCGTATGGAGCCACTTTGGCAACGAAAACTGGTGCATGATTGGATACCACGCCGTCCCGGTCATTGCCGATGCCTATGTAAACGGCATACGGGGCTTTGATGCCCAACATGCCTTGGATGCCTGCATATCTTCGGCAACTAACAAATATTACGGCAACATTGAAGATTATATGAAACTTGGCTACGTACCGTACGACAAGAATGTAACAGGCTCGTCAATGACATTGGAATATGCTTACGATGACTGGACCATTGCCCAATTGGCAAAATCAATTGGCAAAGACGATGTTGCCAAAGAATATGAAAAACGCTCCGAAAACTGGAAAAAATTGTTCAACGACAAAACAGGGTTCGTAGGGGCAAAATACAGCAACGGAAAATGGAAAGAACCTTTCGATGCCCTACACACTGCCAACGAAGGCTTTATTGAAGGAAACTCGTGGAACTACTCGCTTTATGTGCCACAAGACATAACAGGGCTTATTGGAAAAATGGGCGGCAACGAACGTTTCTGCGAGCATATCGACTCGCTGTTCAATATGTACCTGCCCGACAAATATTTTGCTGAAACAGAAGATGTTACACGAGAAGGGCTTATGGGCTGCTACGTACATGGCAACGAACCCAGCCACCACGTTGCGTACATGTACAACTGGGCCGGCAAACCTTGGAAAACGCAAGAACGGGTCCACGAAATAATGGATTCAAAATACCTGAACAAACCCGATGGCTTATGTGGCAACGACGATTGCGGGCAAATGTCGGCATGGTACATATTCTCTGCCATGGGCTTCTACCCGGTATGCCCCGGCTCCGGCGAATATTCAATTGGGTCGCCATCTGTAAACGAGGCAAAAATCCAATTGGGCAAAGGGAAAGAATTGGTCGTGAAAGCCAACAACCTTTCGGACAATAATATTTACATCCGTTCGGCCACGTTAAACGGGAAACCGTTGGACAAAGCATCAATTTCAAACAAAGAAATCAGGAACGGTGGCGAGCTTATTTTTGAAATGGGCAAACGCCCCAACAAAAAATGGGGGAGCGGCAAGTAATAAAAGTAGCCCCAAAAACGGCGCATGGAGGCTGGTGCATGAAGTAGTATGCCTTTATGCGCCGCTGTCCCTTTTTATTTCGGGGCGCGACTTTTAGTCGCACTCCAAATGCTAACATGGATTGAAATTGGGTTTCCTTTGCCATCAATTTTATCCCATTTTTTTCAACACCCCCAAAACCTCTTTCCAAAAACAGTAACTTTATAGCTTCAAACAATAATTGGATTTTTAATCAAAAAAGAGCTAGAAGCATGATTCCTTTTACTCATTTACACGTACACTCACAATACTCGATATTAGATGGCGCTGCCAGCGTTAACGCCCTGGTGGGCAAAGCAAAAAGCGATGGCATGACCGCCCTTGCATTGACCGACCACGGAACCATGTTCGGCATAAAGGAATTCCACCTTAGCTGCAAAAAAAACGAAATAAAACCGATATTGGGATGCGAAACTTATGTGGCGGCAAGGGGCATAAAACACAAAACAGACAAAGTTGACCGCTCCGGATACCACCTCGTACTTTTGGCAAAAAACAAAACAGGCTACATAAACCTTATTAAATTAATATCGATTGCTAGCACCGAAGGGTTCTATTACAAGCCGCGGATCGACAAGCAACTGTTAGAGAAATACAGCGAAGGGTTGATTGCGTCTTCGGCATGTTTGGGTGGGGAAATACCGCAACTTATAATGAACAACCACATCGCAGACGCAGAAGAAGCAATTTTGTGGCACAAAAAAATTTTTGGAGACGACTATTATCTGGAACTACAGCTACACCCCTCGGAGTTCCCCGAACAACGGGAAGAAATTTATGACAACCAAGTAAAGGTAAACCAAACTATACTGAAGCTGGCAAAAAAATTAGGGGTTAAAGTTATTGCCACCAACGACGTGCATTTTACCAATGCCGAAGATGCAGACGCACACGATCTGCTAATTTGCCTAAATACGGGCAAAGACGTTGACGACCCAAACAGGATGCGCTATACCAAACAAGAGTGGTTCAAGACACAGGCCGAAATGAACGAATTGTTCGCAAATGTACCGGAAGCGTTACAAAACACGGCAGACATTGTTGATAAAATTGAAGAATTTGAACTCGACTCGACACCCATCATGCCCGTTTTCCCGATACCCGAAGAATTTGGAACAGAGGACGAGTTCAGGGAAAAATACCCGAAAAATAAACTTATCGAGGAATTTGGGGAGAAAGCATTTACCCGATTGGGCGGCTACGACAAAGTTTTAAGGGTAAAGCTGGAATCTGCATATTTGAGGCACCTCACTTTAGACGGGGCAAAAGAAAGGTATGGCGATCCAATCCCCGAAGATGTGGCAACCCGGTTGGAATTTGAACTGAACACCATCAAACAAATGGGGTATCCGGGATACTTCCTTATTACACAAGACTTTATAAACGCAGCGCGCGAAATGGGGGTTTTGGTAGGGCCCGGGCGCGGTTCTGCTGCCGGTGCGGCAGTGTCTTATTGCACGGGCATTACCAATATCGACCCAATTAAGTACGACCTGCTGTTCGAACGTTTCCTTAACCCCGACCGTATATCGCTGCCCGATGTCGATATCGACTTCGACGACGACGGACGGCAACTGGCACTGGAATACGTCACCAACAAATACGGGCAAGACAAGGTTGCCCACATCTGCACCTTTGGCACCATGGCCACAAAATTGGCGATACGCGATGTAGCAAGGGTTTTGAAACTCCCGCTCCCGGAAGCCGACAGGCTGGCGAAAATGGTCCCGGAAGCCCCCAAAATGACCTTTGTGAAAGCTTTCAAGGAAAACCCAGAGCTAAAAAAAGAAAAAGATTCTTCAGACCCGTTGGTGGCAAACACCATAAAATTTGCAGAAACGCTGGAAGGATCAGTCCGCCAAACCGGGGTACATGCCTGTGGGATACTCATAAGCCGCGACCCGCTAACCGACCACATACCGCTGATGCCCACCAAAGACGAGGAAGTACTCCCCACCACCCAATACGACGGAAGGTTCGTAGAGAGCATCGGCTTGTTAAAAATGGACTTCCTTGGGCTGAAAACCCTCTCCATTATAAAAGAAGCTATTGAAAATATTAAGCTGTCGCGAGGAATTGAAGTTGATGTTGACAACATACCATGGGGCGACGAAAAAACTTTTGAACTCTTTTGCAACGGGGAAACAACGGCAATATTCCAGTTTGAATCGGACGGGATGAAAAAACACCTTCGCGACCTAAAGCCAAACCGCTTCGAAGACCTTGTGGCAATGAATGCCCTCTACAGGCCGGGACCAATGGAATACATCCCCAGCTACATTGCACGTAAACACGGCCGGGAAAATGTTGACTACGACCTTCCGATGATGGAAAAATACCTAAGCGACACTTATGGGATTACCGTTTTTCAGGAACAGGTGATGTTGCTCTCGCGATTGCTGGCAGGCTTCACACGCGGCGACTCGGACACGCTGCGTAAGGCAATGGGGAAAAAACAGATTGCCGTGATGGACAAACTGAAAGTTAAATTCAAAGACGGCTGCAAGGCGAACCCAAAGTTTATTGAAGAGTGTGAAATTAAAAAGAAAAAACCCGATGAGATAATAGAAAAAATATGGAAAGACTGGGAAGCATTTGCTTCCTATGCGTTCAACAAGTCGCACTCGGTATGTTATGCCTATATTGCCTACCAAACAGGTTACCTGAAGGCACACTTCCCGGCAGAGTTCATGGCCGCCAACCTTAGCCGCAACCTTAGCAATATTACCGACATTACCAAGTTGATGAAAGAATGCAAGCGCATGAAACTAAACGTGCTGGGGCCCGACGTAAACGAAAGCTTCATAAAATTCACCGCCAATAAAAACAGCGACATCCGTTTTGGGATGGGAGCAATAAAAGGCGTTGGGAAAGGTGCGGCAAAAGAAATTATCACAATGCGGAAAAAACACGGAGATTTTAAATCTATTTACGATTTAGTGGAAAACGTAAACCTTCAAACAGTAAACAAAAAAAACCTTGAAGGGCTTGCAACTGCCGGAGCTTTCGACAACCTCGAAAACATAAAAAGAAGCAGTTTCTTTGCAGGCGACGACGAAAACGACCCGACTACCTTTATCGAAAAATTAATAAAATACGGAAACCGTATCCAAGAAGAAAACCGGAGCATGCAACAAAGCCTCTTTGGCGGTTTGGAAAGTGCGTCGGTAATTAAAAAACCATCGGTGCCAAAAGTTGAAGAGTGGCCAAAAATAATTTTCCTCGAAAAAGAAAAAAGCCTTATAGGCATTTATTTAAGCTCGCACCCCCTGGACGACTTCAAGCTCGAACTTGAAAATTTCTGCTCGCGCGACATCGCACTAAAAGACCTGAACAACGACGTTGAAAAATATAAAGGAAGGGACATTACCCTTGGCGGGATGGTAACCGCTGCAAGGGAAGGGACATCGAAAAACGGAAACCCATACAGCACCCTGACACTTTCTGACTACACCGATTCGTATGAGTTCTTTTTCTTCGGGCAAGACTATGTAAACTTCCACAACTACTGCAAAAGCGGGCTGTTCCTTATGGTAAAAGGATCCGTAAAGCAAAGGTACAAAAGCGAATACTACGAGTTCAAAATTTCTCACATAGAATTACTGTCCGACGTACGCAAAAATTATATTAAAAGCGTTACGGTAAACCTGCCGCTGCATCAATTAAACCAAAGGAACATAGAAAAAATCGAACAGCTGGCAAAAAACAATAAAGGCAAAGCTTTGTTAAAATTTAATGTATTCGACGTTGAAAACAATATGCAAATAGATTTGTTCTCAAGAAATACGAAAATTGACCTGTCCGACAAATTCTTAAAGTTTTTTGACGAAATCCCGGACATTGGATATAGGATTAATTAGTTAATTTTGTGGAATTGGATACGAATTAATAAACATTAAAAAAAATAGTTATGGCTTTAGAAATTACCGATGCAAATTTTGAAGAATTGGTGTTGAACTCAGACAAACCCGTTATGTTGGATTTTTGGGCTGTTTGGTGTGGGCCGTGCAGGATGATCGCTCCTATTGTTGAAGAACTTTCTTCGGAATACGAAGGCAAAGCGGTCATTGGCAAGGTTGACGTTGACTCAAACCCCGACATATCAGCAAAATACGGGATACGAAACATCCCAACCGTGCTTTTTATCAAAAATGGGGAAATTGTTGACAAACAAGTCGGAGCAGCCCCAAAACAAGCATTTGCAGCTAAACTAGACGCAATTTTATAAGATATAGAAATGTTGCTGGACACAGCACTCAAGGAGATTGCATCTTATTTGATTCATCCGATGACTCGTAAGCTAAAAAAAACAGTCATCGGATGAATTCTTTGTTAAAACTAATTAGAACAATCCATTCCAGTCTTGAAAAATATTTTCGACATAGAACAATTTTACCAGTTCGACAACCTGCCGTTAATCGCAAAAGAAGTAGTGGAAGGTTTTATAACCGGGCTGCACCGTAGCCCGTTCCATGGTTTTTCGGTCGAATTTGCAGAACACAGGCTTTACAACCAAGGCGAATCTACCAAACACATAGACTGGAAACTTTTTGCCCGTACCGACAAACTTTTCGTGAAACAATACGAAGAAGAAACCAACCTGCGCTGCCAACTGGTCATAGACACTTCGTCGTCGATGCTTTTCCCGTATTCAAAAGGCAAAAAGCACTTGCAAAACAAACTCGCTTTTTCCGTTTATACCGCAGCGGCACTAATTTACCTTATGCGCAAACAGCGAGACGCAGTCGGACTCACTCTGTTCTCCGACAAAATTGAGTTCCATACGACACCGCGAATTTCTTCGGTCAACGCAGAACTGATGTTCGGGAAATTGTCGGAACTTATAAAACCTGAGAACACAAGCCTAAATAAAAAAACCGATGCGACCGAAATACTCCACCAAATTGCCGAAAACATTCACAAACGCTCGTTGGTGGTAATTTTCAGCGACATGCTCGACAGCCAAAAAACCGACGAACTTTTTTCTGCCCTACAGCACTTGCGCTACAACAAGCACGAGGTTATTCTTTTCCATGTTACCGACCATGCACTTGAACGGGGATTTGCGTTCAACAACCGCCCTCACAAATTTGTGGACCTCGAAAGCGGGAGTACAATAAAACTGAACCCATGGGAGGTGAAAAACAATTACGTAGAAACGGTCAAGTCTTATTTCGAAGAACTAAAAGTTAAGTGCGGGCAATACAATATCGACTTGGCAGAAGCCGACATCAACAAAGATTTTCAGGAAGTTTTGTTTTCGTATTTGGTGAAAAGGAAAAGGTTGTTTTAGGTGACAAATTCCTGATAGTTCCTGGTATTAATAGTATTAAAACAGGCCTCCTGGTAATTCTTCGATTATTGCATTTCTTACCCCTACGTCATAAAAATATATTTTTTTGTTTTTCGTGATTTCTTTTCGTAAGTTTTTGCTAAAGCCAGGCATGCGATAGATTACAAAAACTTTTTCAAGCAAATCGATGTATGAAATTATCATGGAATCATAATTTATACCGTTCTGTTACAAACAGAAGAAATCAAATTGACAAATTAGCGTTAATTCATCGAATAAGGTGGATGGGCTAGCGTTAATTTATTGGATAACTTAAGCGATGTAGGGCAAACAAATCCAATGTTGGCATTATTATAAGTTATATAAAAGAATAAAAGAAGCTTAATTTGATGTTTTACAAATACTTGGGTTTGCTTTGTCGTGCAAAATCCTTAAATTTAATTATGAGTAACCAGATAACTTAAGTTCCATGCTTGTAAAAACTTTTGGGAGCGCAGTTTTTGGGATCGATGCGGTCACCATTACCATTGAGGTTGATGTTACCAAAGGCATCAAGTTTATGTTGGTAGGGCTGCCCGACAGTGCCGTAAAAGAGAGCCAGCAACGCATTGAATCGGCACTGAGGCTAAACGGGTACAAATGGCCTCGTTATAAGATAATTATCAACATGGCGCCTGCCGACATAAGGAAAGAAGGTTCGGCTTACGATTTGCCCCTGGCGGCAGGGATTTTGGCAGCCTCTGAACAAATAAGCCCCGAAAAACTCGGCAAATATGTCTTGATGGGCGAATTGTCGCTTGATGGCACCTTGCAGCCCATCAAAGGAGTGCTCCCGATTGCAATCAATGCCCGTGCCGAAGGTTTTGAAGGGATCATACTCCCCAAACAAAATGCGCGAGAAGCTGCCGTAGTGGATAAGCTAAAAGTTTATGGGGCAGGGAATATTACTGAAGTCATTGGTTTTTTTAACGGGGAACAAGAGATAGGCCAAACCATTGTTGACACCCGTGCCGAGTTTTATGAGCGCGTAAACAACAACCCTCTCGATTTTTCGGACGTAAAAGGGCAGGAGAACGTAAAACGTGCACTTGAGATAGCAGCTGCCGGCAGCCACAATATAATACTGGTAGGCCCGCCGGGATCGGGAAAAACAATGTTGGCCAAAAGGATCCCGACTATCCTGCCCCCTTTTACCTTGAAAGAAGCTTTGGAAACCACTAAAATACATTCGGTTGCCGGGAAAATAGACAAAGAAACCTCGCTGATGACACAACGCCCGTTCCGCAGCCCGCACCATACGATTTCCGATGTGGCATTAGTAGGTGGCGGCAACTACCCCCAGCCAGGGGAAATATCATTGGCACACAACGGTGTATTGTTTTTGGACGAGTTGCCCGAATTTAAACGGACAGTGCTGGAAGTAATGCGCCAACCGCTCGAAGACAGGAACATTACCATCTCGCGTGCTAAGTTTTCTGTAGAATACCCTGCAAGTTTTATGCTAGTGGCATCGATGAACCCTTGCCCTTGCGGTTATTACAACCACCCGGCAAAAGATTGTGTCTGTGCACCGGGCATGGTCCAGAAATATTTGAACAAAATTTCGGGCCCGCTGTTGGACCGGATCGACATACATCTCGAAGTTGTGCCTGTACCTTTCAAAAAACTTTCTGAACTGGAACCTTCGGAGAGCAGTGAGGAGGTAAGGGAAAGGGTCTTAAAAGCGCGGGGCATACAGGAAAAACGTTTTGTGGGGCACTCGGGTGTTTATGCCAATGCACAAATGAACTCTAAACTAATCCGGGAATATGTTGTGCTAGACAACGAGGGGAACGAACTTATTAAAAACGCAATGGACAGGCTTGGCTTGTCGGCACGAGCATTCGACCGCATACTGAAAGTTTCCCGTACCATTGCCGATCTGGAAGGGGAAGAAAATGTGCTGGGGCAACATCTTTCCGAGGCAATCCATTACCGTAGCCTGGATAGGGAAAATTGGGGCGGGTGATATGTACAGTAGCCAGCCTCGGTTGGCAGTACGCCCGTTATCGGGAGGTGTATTAATTGTCATATATTCAATGCTTTATGCCTTTGTTCAGATAGGGATCTTTCAGGTATCCCAGAGTAATACATGTAATTTTGGCATACCTAAAGGCCTCGGGGCATAGGATGCTTACTTAAGCATTATCCCAGAAACCATCCGTCCGGTACCAATACCTTCCCTCCTTGCAGAAAAATATTTGTCTTTTTCTGAAAAGGAACACCCCCGGGCAATTTCAATATTTTTAGGTTTTAACCCGAGGCTTAAAAATATTTGACGGTTGGCTTCCCTTAGATTAAAATGGGATTTCCCTTTTGAACCTTTAGATAATGTTTTGGAGGCATTTGGGATGTTTTTTTTGACTTCTTCCACAACCTCGCCCCCCACTTCGTAAACCTCGGATCCAATTGACGGGCCGATCAGTGCCAGGATATTTCCAGGGGAAGTGCCATAATTCATCTCCATTTTTTTTACGGCAATTCCTGCAATTTTTTTTACAGTCCCCCTCCATCCTGAATGTATAGCTGAAATAACTCCTTTAACCGGGTCGAAAAGTAAAATAGGCACACAGTCGGCTGTCTGCACGCACAAACAGATTCCCGCTTGCTTAGAAACTAATGCATCTGTCTCTTTGAGTTCTGTTCCCGGCACTTGAGAAATTTCAGCTACTGAATTGGTGTGCGTTTGCCGGGGAAATACCAATTGATCTGCGGTGATTCCGAGTATCCCAGCCAGTTCTTCCCTGTTGCTAAGATAAGTCCCGGGGGAATCTCCTGTGAAACGAGGGGCATTACTTCCTAACGTTTTTTTTGTTGTGGAAAATGCCACAACATTCTTGAAAGGTTCAAAAATAGGATAAAACTCAAGCCCCTTGCCCATATATAAACTACTTAGTATTTTTAAGTTTTGTGCCACAGCCCTTGAAGCGGCCAGTTGTTTTTTTCGGCCCGCACAAATCTATATATTACAAATAAGCAGGCGCCCCTTGCCCCAACAACTTAAATTCTTTTTTATTTTTGTCGGTTACAATAACCTTTCTATGAAAAAAGAAACAGCAGTAAATAAAGTTTTGTACGACTTCCGCAAAGGCAAAATTACTGCTTATGAAAAGTTATTTAAACTTTTTTACCCTAAAATATTTAAATATGCCCATCATTTTTTAGGTGACCCTTTTGAGGCAGAAGATCTTGTTCAAGAAGTTTTTATCCAGGTCTGGGACAGGAGAAAAACCTTTATAAATGAAAAACAATTTGCTTCCTACCTTTTTTCAATGGTCAGGAACAAATGTTTGAATATCTTAAAACGAAAAGTTATTGAAGAAAAATACCTTGCCACACAGGCACGCCTAAAATCGGAAGAGCTGTATCTCATTAGCTTTGGCGTTGACGATGATTTTGTTTCCATGGAAGAAAAATTATGCCGGGTCATTGAAGATGTGATGTCCGAAATGCCGGAACGCTGCCGTGAAGCTTTCCGCCTGAAATGGACGCAAGGCAAAAAAAACCGGGAGATTGCCGAAATCATGGGTATTTCAACCACAATGGTTGATAAACACCTGGCCAAGGGGTTTGAGATCGCACGGGAAAAAATACCCCCTGCCCTGATGTTGCTTTTTTTTAAAATTTTATTTTTTTGGGGTTGGTAAAACAAAGGCAAAGTTGTCTATTTTATAAAACCGCTTAAAAAATATGATTGAGAGTGAAATAAGGGAATATATCCAGGATTTCTCAGAAGGGAAACTTTCTGCCGAAAAGGAACAAAGCCTGCTTGCCTGGGTTAAGGAGAGCGAAACAAACAAAAACCTTTTCCTATCCGAACAGGAACGTTTACATGCAGGAATGCTCTCCTCGCCCGACCACCGCCTCGAAATGCGATGGCAATCGTTGTTTAAGCGGGTTCAGCCCACCGGCAATCACCAAAAAAGAAAGATAACCCTACCTCGGGTCGTTGCTTCTTTAGCTGCGGCATTTTTTTTAGGGGTTATCCTAACTGTTTTGGTAGCTGAAAATGAGGATACAGGGAACATATTTGTCACACATGATATTTCGACCCCCCTGGGAGCTAAAACAAACTTTGAACTACCAGATGGCTCTTTGGTATGGCTCAACTCCGGCACTACACTTTCGTATCCATCCAAATTTGGGGACAAACGTTCTGTTGAGCTTATGGGAGAAGCTTTTTTTGAAGTTGTAAAAGCGAAAGAACCTTTTGTTATCTCAACAGAATACGGTGATGTTGAAGTTAAGGGTACCTCTTTTAATGTAAAGGCATTTAAAAACGAAGTTTTTGAAACAACCCTTGTTTCGGGGATTGTCAGCATAACAGAAAAGAACACAAAAAAGCAGATCACACTGCACCCGGGAGAACAGGCCGATATTTTCAATTCGGAAATCAGCGTAAAAAATGTCGATACCGAACTTTATACCTCATGGAAAGACGGCAAACTGATTTTCAGGGAAGAATACCTTCCCTCGGCAGTTAAACGCCTTGAAAGATGGTATAATGTTACCATTGAATTGGACGACGACCCACGCCTGTCGAAAATATGGTACTCTGGCTCACTTGAGATGGAGTCCTTTAGCGAAGTCATGGGGCTGTTAAAATTTACCGCCCCAATTTCTTTTCAATACAACGAAAAAACGCGTACAATACGGATATTTTATGATTAAACAACTATAAAAACTTAAATGCCTATGGGACAACTTATGAAAAAGAGGTAAACAACCACTGTCCGCCAAGTCATGTGGATAATTCACCTCTTCAAAATTATGATTTAATACACAAGTAATTAAACCAAAAACAAAATTATGAAAAATTTTCGGTTATGCCCGGATTTTATGCCCGGTGCATATAAAATGTTAAGAAAAATGAAACTAACGGTCTTTCTAATCCTAATCACAATCCTCGGCAGTGTAGCTTCTGAAAGTTATTCTCAGGCAACGAGACTGACACTTGAGCTGAAAAACACTACCGTAAAAACAATCCTCAACCATATTGAAGATCAAAGCGAATTCCGCTTTTTCTACAGTGACAAAGTTGATGTTGAAAGAGTGACAACAATCTCTCAAAAAGACAAAAAGATACTTGATATTTTAGACGAACTGTTTAGGGACACAGGAGTTACCTACGAAGTAAGAGGCCGGCAAATTGCCCTTTCAAAAGATGGGTATTATAGGAATTTTTACTTTCAAAAGAGCCTAAAGCAGCTTTCTTCTTTATCGGGGAAAGTGACTGATGCCAACAACGGCCATCCTCTGCCAGGGGTAACCGTTATAATTAAGGGGACTATGCAGGGGACGGTTACCGATATGGAAGGTAATTATACCCTGCAAAACATCCCGACTGATGGCGTATTGGTATTTTCATTTATTGGAATGAGGACACAGGAAGTTGAGGTCGGTAACCAAACAACTATTAATGTAAGTATGGTTATAGATGCCATTGGCCTGGATGAAGTTGTTGCGATTGGATATGGGGTAACTAAGAAATCAGATTTGACAGGTTCAATTACCACAGTCAAGGCAGAGGATCTTGAAAATGTAAAAATGCAATCAATAGATCAAGGGCTAGTTGGAAGGGCAGCAGGAGTGCAGGTAATCAGTTCATCTGGTGTTCCGGGATCTGCCCCGGCAATTAGGATACGTGGCACAACGTCATTGCAGGGAGCAAATGAGCCTCTCTATGTAATTGACGGATTTCCTATTTATGCTGGAGTAGGTAGTGGGAATGCAGGCGGGCAAGCTGGTTCTTCAAATATCAGCGGTATTTCAAATATCAATCCGAACGACATTGCCAGTATTGAGATACTTAAAGACGCATCGGCAACTGCAATCTATGGAGCAAGGGCTGCAAATGGCGTTGTTCTTATCTCAACTAAATCGGGCAGTTCGGGGAAGGACAAAATATCATTTTCAGCGAATTATGGTTTTCAGAATGTGACTAAAAAACTTGACGTGATGGATGCCTATAATTATGCCCTGTTGCAAAATGAAGCTGTTGTAAATGATGGTGGTGTTGCCATATATTCAGATGAAGATTTAGCTGAAATAAAGGCTAACCCCGAGCTTGCCACAGACTGGCAGGATGAAGTATTTGTAACCGCGCCCACCCAAGAATATAACATTGCTTTTACAGGGGGGGATAGGAAAACAAGTTATGCCATAACAGGTGGATACCTCAAACAGGACGGTATTGTCAAGAATACAGATTTTGAACGTTTTTCTGCGCGTTTAAACCTCAGCCGCCAAATGAAAAACTGGCTTAAAGCAGGGACCCACATAACCGCCAACAGGATTTTTTCTAACCAGCAAAGGACAGATGCGGGCTACGTCATAAGGGGAGCAACTCAGTTCAACCCCATATTCCCGGTTTATGAAGGAGAAGGTTATTCGTTCGTGCCAATGAACGATGGTGGTTATACTGATGTGAATGATGGCATATTGATAAACAATCCCGTTGCAACTGTTAATGAGGTACTCCGCCAGACCCAGAGAAATGGGATCCTTGGTGATGTTTTCGTGGAAATAAAAATCACCCCTAGCTTAACGGCAAAAGTGACAGGCGGGGCTAATATATCTAATGTTAAAAACGACACTTACTTGCCAATGTCAACGCGTGAAGGGGTAGGGGATTCAGGAGTAGGTACTATTGCTTATAGCTTGAACCAAAACTGGCTAAATGAAAATACATTAAGTTATGTAAACGATTTTGGCGATCATTCAGTAAGTGCAGTTGTTGGCGCAACATTCCAGGAAAACATTTTTGAGGATGTATCTGCTTCTTCTCAAGGATTTACGAATGATATCCTTCAGGAGAACAATTTAGATGGGGGAGAAGTATACAACACACCCTATTCTAGCAAGACTAGGTGGGGGCTGATGTCATACTTGGGGCGTGTTAATTACTCTTATAGGAGCAAGTACCTTGCCTCTATCGCGGGCAGGATAGATGGATCGTCAAGGTTTGGGGCTGACAATAAATACGCTTTTTTCCCATCAGGCTCATTGGCATGGAGGGCAAGTGAGGAGGAGTTTATTAAAAGCCTGGATGTATTTTCAAATTTAAAAGTCCGTGGCAGTTTTGGATATACTGGGAATCAGGAGATTGGGCTATATAATTCGTTGCCGACCACAGGGACCCAAACCTATACTTGGGGCGATGGCTCTCTTGCCACTGGGGTAAGCCCCAACAAAATCCCTAATCCAGGGCTGAAATGGGAAAAGACCGGACAATTTGATATCGGTGTAGATATGGGTTTCTTTAACAACAGGCTTGGTGTAACAGTTGATTATTACCACAAGAAAACCACACAGATGTTATATAGCGAACAGGTGCCTTACTCAACAGGTTTCACCAGTTACTTAAATAATATTGGCAGTATGCAAAACCAGGGGTTTGAGTTAGAAATAAGAAGTGATATCTTGACCGGAGATTTTAAATGGGAAGCCAACTTTAACTTATCTGTAAACAGGAATAAAGTATTAAGCCTGGCAGGGGTATTATATAAAGATGTCGGTTCGGAGCAAGGCGATGTGAAGATTGATACTTGGCTCAGGCGCATTTGGGTAGGAGAATCAATTGGAGCTTTTTTTGGTTGGCAATTTGATGGGATTTTCCAGGATCAAGACGAAGTTGATGCCCATAACCAAACAATTGGCAACGACTGGGTTGGCGGAAGGAAATATAAAGATGTATCCAGCGAGGATGTAAATTCTGAAGACGGGAAATATACAGGGGCACCAGATGGCATAGTTGACAATGCTGACAGACAAATAATTGGCAATGCACTTCCTGATTTAATTGGTGGGATGAACAACAATTTTTCATACAAAAATTTTAACCTTAATGTATTCTTTCAATGGTCGGTTGGGAATGATATTTTTAGTTATGATAAAACACAACTTACTTTGCCTACAGGCGGACAAAATGTATATGCCTATATGGTTGATCGGTGGACTACTTCAAACCCCAGTAATCTTTTGCCAAAGGCTACAACCAACAGGCAGATAGTAATTAATGATTACTACGTGGAAGATGGTTCATTCCTTAAAATAAAAAATATCCTGCTTGGCTACACTCTCCCTGGATCTATTATAAAATGTGTTGACAGGCTCAATGTTTATTGCTCTTTAAATAACTTTATCACTTTCACTAATTATTCTGGTTTTGATCCTGAAGTGAGCTACAGGGGCGCCTCAAACCTTACAATGGGCGAGGATTATAGTACTTATCCGCAATCGAAGACTGTAATGTTTGGTGTCAAAATTGATTTTTAATGTTCAAAAATTGAAGAATTATGAAAAAGCCGATATGTTTATTATTGATAATGTTTGTTGCATTATTTAATTCATGTGACGATTTCCTTGAGGAAAACCCGGTTGACAGGTATGTGGTAAGCAATGTTTATACAGATGAGGCAGGGGCTATAGCCTCTGTGACTTCAATATACAACGGACTTTATAGCTTATATGAAAGATATATGTATCTATTGTTTGACCTACCGGTTGATGATGAAAAAAATGGGCAAGGGATGCCAAACCAATATCTTCAAAACTTTGAGTATATGAGGTATACCCCAAACAATACATTTGTTATGAATTATTGGATATACTGCTATCGTGGAATATCCAGGGCAAACAATGCTATTGAACAAATACCGGATATTGAAATGGACGAGGCCCTTAAAGCAAGGTTGTTAAATGAAGCCAAATTCCTGAGGGCATTATATTTTTTTAATTTGGTTAGGGCATTTGGAGATGTGCCATTGCCGCTTGGCACAACCGTTGATCAAACAATAACGGAACGAGTGCCTTTGAACGAAGTGTATGCACAAATCATCAGCGACTTGACAGATGCCAAAGCCCTGCCTATAAGCTATTCCGGATCTAATGTTGGTAGGGCGACCAGCGGTGCGGCTTCTGTGCTTTTGGGCTATGTTTATGTAACAATGGAGAATTGGGCTGCCGCCGTAACTGAGCTGGGAGCTGTAGTCAACAACGAAAGCACTTATGGCTACGGGCTTTGGGACGATCTAAAAGACAACTATAGGATTGCTACTGAAAATGGTAAAGAATGTGTTTTTAGTGTGCAGTTTGCAGATCCCCCCTCCAATGGGAACGGCGACATGGCACTTTCTGGACCAAAATATACTTTGCAGGCAGAATATGGGATCATAGCCATCCCAGGAGTTAATGGGTGTAACGAAGCGGATATCCCATGCGAGGAACTTTATAGCCAATATGATGACGAAGATCAAAGAAAGTTCATAATATTTTGCAAAGAATTTGTAAGCCCTAGCAATGGAGAAACCTACTATACCCAGATCCCAGTATATCATTCGCACTGGGAGGATGGCGAGACAGTTGCGGGAAACTCAGATTGCAATACATTTGTCCTACGCTATGCAGATGCATTATTGTTATATGCAGAAGCACTAAATGAAAGCGGAGAGCCCGTGGACGCTTATGCCCACCTTCAAAGAGTCCGGAGCAGGGCATATGAAAATGATCAAAAGGGAATCTTAGAAGGAGACCAAACTCAAGAAAACGTTAGGGCGTGGGTGCGGCAGGAACGCTGGCAAGAATTTGCCCACGAAGGCAAAAGATGGTTTGATTTAGTTAGGTGGGGGATATTAAAAGAAAGGATGTTCGAACATGCTCAAAACGAAGTTGCCCTGGGGGGATATGAATCATATAAAAAACTTGAGATCATTGATAATTTTAAAGACGCTATGAACTTAATGCCCATACCACAGGCCGAACTTGACGCAAATCCATTGTTAACCCAAAACCCGGGGTGGGAATAACTATTCTTGACAAGTAATGCAGGCTAAGGCGTCCCAAAAGTATTGAAAGGTTGGTTTTTTGTTGGATCTTGTCTTTGGACAACAGCCCATTAGGGGTGTTTTACGAAGGGATACAAAGAGGTTTTAAGCAACACGGAGACTTTTGGGACACCTTCATCCTTTTTTGTATATTGCAAAAATTTTATAATACCGAACTTCCTAAAATAAAAAATTATGTGCCTAAATTTTAAGATCTTGACCGTACTCTTGTTTCTTAGTACCATGCTATTTTCTTGTTCCCCGAAGCAGGGAGGTGCCCCCAAAAAACCGAACATTATCTATATAATGAGCGATGACCATGCTTACCAGGCAATCAGTGCTTATGGCTATGGGCTTAACGAAACGCCAAACATCGACCGGTTGGCTACCGAAGGGGCTATCTTTACCCGCGCATGTGTAACCAATTCAATTTGCGCCCCCAGCAGGGCAGTGATGCTTACAGGGAAACACAGTTTCATAAACGGGAAGGTTGACAATGTGCAGCCCTTCGACTGGGACCAGGACAATTTCCCTAAAATATTACAGGCAAATGGCTACCAAACGGCCATGATTGGGAAAATCCACTTAAACGGCGAGCCGCAGGGCTTTGATTATTCAATGGTTTTGCGCGGGCAAGGCAATTATTACAACCCGGAGTTTATGGTCAACGGGAGCGGGAAATGGGAACGCATTGAAGGGTATTGCACCGACATTATTACCGACAGCTTGCTAAATTGGTTGCAAAAAAAACGCGACCCAAATAAACCTTTCTGTGCTTTGTACCACCAAAAAGCACCGCACCGGAACTGGAAACCCGCACCGGAATATTTGGACATGTACGATGACAAAACATTCGATCCCCCGGCAAACTACTTCGATGACTATAAAAACAGGGGCACGGCAGCCAAAGAGCAGGAAATGAAAATAGATGGGCATGCACAGTGGGGGCACGACTTTAAGATGGTTGTTGACCCAAATGGCGACAGCACCAATTTTGCCAGGGAATTAAAACGTTTCAACAAAAAACAACTTGACGGTTGGCTGGCTGCATACACGCCCAAGAACGATGCAATGAAAGCACAAAAGCTTTCGGGGAAAGAACTTGCCCTTTGGAAATTCAACCGCTATATAAAAGACTACCTGCGTTGCATAAAATCGGTCGATGATGGCGTTGGCGAACTGCTTGATTACCTCGACAAATCAGGTTTGGCCGAAAACACCATTGTGGTTTACACTTCAGATCAGGGATTTTACCTTGGCGAACATGGCTGGTTCGACAAACGCTTTATGTATGAAGAATCGTTCAGGACACCGCTACTGGTAAGGTACCCAAAAGAAATTAAGCCCGGTACTAAAATCTCACGCTTAGTACAGAACCTTGATTTTGCCCCGACATTCCTGGATTATGCAGGTGCTGCGATCCCCGAAGAAATGCAGGGCGAATCGTTCCGTAAGCTAGTAAGCGGCGAGACAGATAAATGGAGGGACGCAGTTTATTATACCTACTACGAATATCCATCGGTACATATGGTAAAACGCCATTATGGTGTGGCAACCGAACGTTACAAACTAATGCACTTTTATTACGACATTGATGAATGGGAAATGTACGATCTTGAAAAAGACCCATCAGAAATGAGAAACATTTACGGCGATCCGGAATATGCCGATGTACAAAAAATGATGCACGAAAAGCTCAGCGGACTACGTGCATACTATGGAGACAGCGATGAACTGGATCAAAAATACCTTAAATCCTATTTGGACTATAAAGCAAAAAGATAAAAAAAATGTATTTGTTGCATAACGCAAAACAAAAGGACAATAGGCACGATAAAATCAAACAACCAGTTGACAATTTTGGAAACCCGGAGGACCTTTCTGCTTGCCTGGGCAAACATAAAAAACGGGGACTCATAGCACACACTGGCAATGCCTTACGCTTGAAATATCTAGTTTTTGCTGCATTGGTTTTATTGTCGGCGTTTTCAAATGCCCAGCCCAACATACTCCTTATTTTTTCCGATGATTTGAACACCCGCATCGGTCCGTACATGGAGCTGGATAAGCACACCCCCAACTTAGACAGATTGGCAAGCGAAGGGGTAATGTTCAGCAGGGCTTATTGCCAATACCCACTTTGCGGCCCTTCCCGTGCTTCAATGATGAGCGGCCTATATCCTGCAAGCAACGGGGTTTTGTTCAACGACGACGAGCCGGGGAGTTACAAAAAAATTACCCCATCGCTAAAAGATCACCCTTCCATGGCAGGTTTTTTCAGGGAACATGGATATTTTACCGCCCGTGTTTCAAAAATATTCCACATGGGCGTGCCGGGAGGTATTGAAAGGGGCGAACCCGGCGGAGACGACCCTACTTCCTGGGATTATGCATCCAACATAATGGGACCGGAAACCCTTAGCCCGGGGGAGCTAGAGCTGCTGTCACCCAAGAACCTCCATTATGGCTCAAATTTCGCAAGGATGATATTGCCAGATTCGCTGAGATATTTCCAAACCGATTATATTGCAGCATCGCAGGCCATTGCAATATTGGAGAGCAGGGCAGGCAACGTAGCCCAAGGAGCTGCCAACAAAAAAAAGTTAAAACCCGGTGCACCTTTCTTCCTGGCCGTGGGCTTTGTTAGGCCCCACGTGCCACTTATTTCCACAAAAAGCTGTTTCGACAACCACCCTGACGAAGAAGCCAAAGTGCCAAATGTAGTTATTGGGGGCAATGTGCCTGAACAAGCACTAAAAAGGCAAAACGGGAAAATATGGGGCATGGACGGACTTCAAAAAAAGAAAACCATAAGTGCATACATGGCAAGCGTAAGGTTTATGGACCAACAGGTAGGTAGGCTTTTGAACACCCTTGACAGATTAAAATTACGGGAAAACACAATCGTTATTTTTTTGTCGGATCATGGCTACAACCTGGGTGAACACGATTGCTGGTCGAAAGTCAGCCTGTGGGAAGGCAGCGTACGTGTGCCTCTTATTATTTCTTCCCCTGGAAAAGAAAACACCTACGGCACAAAATGCAGCTCCATAACAGAATTGATAGACCTTTACCCAACACTGCTCGAACTCTGCGGATATTCAGGTGAAGCTCCTGGGATATTGCAAGGTAAAAGTTTGGTTAACTTTATTGAAAACAGCGATATAGACGATAAAAACGCAGAAGCCTATTCTGTCACCGACCGCGGAAATTCAGGGACATTAGCCTTTGGCGACTACAGGTATACCAGATGGGGAGACGAAGTTGGTACCGGTAACGAAGAACTTTACGACCATTCTTCCGACCCCGAAGAAATCAAAAATTTAGTGAACGATGCGTCCAAGAAAAAAGACCTTGAAACGATGAGGCAACGCTTTGATGCAGCGAAAGAAAAATCAAAAAATAAATTTATGCATTGAAAACTGCCCCCTTGTCGGATTTTATCTTTGCGAAACCCTGCGGATATTTAGTGGCTCCTTGATCAACAGCCTTTTATGGTTGTTCCTCGAAAAAAATTCAAAGAAGCTAAAAGCGACATGGGGGTTCACAGATCTCCTTCTTTTTATAAAACAAATATGGCTTCAAATTCCTTGGGGCAACTATTTATTTTTTAAATTCACGGCGTGACTTTGAGTCACACCGTGAATAAACAGCATAAAAAGAGTCCGGTTTGACACGGACATTGGCAAAACATCATGAAAATGAAAGAAATCAATAAAACATCATCTCGGATAGCAACTATTGCGCTGGCATTAATAGTTATTGCGTTTTGTGGCTGCACGGGGAATAAGCAAGAAAACAAGGAAATCCAGTCACAAAAAGAACAGCGGCAAACAATTCAAGAGCAGCCATCCCCCAAAGTATCTATCATTGAACCCGCAAGCAACGGCGAATTTGATAATGTAAAAGAGCTTATCAGAAAAGGGGCAAACGTTAACGAAACAGACGAAAACGGAAGGACTGCATTGATGTATGCTTCGTTCAATGGCTACAAGAATATTGTTGACGAACTGCTAAAACACAATGCGGACTGCAACCTGACAGACATAAACGGCCGCTCGGCACTAATGTTCGCCGCCTCCGGATCATTTCCAGAGACAGTAAAAACACTGCTGGCACACGGGGCAGAAACCAACATGCAGGACAAAGAAGAACATTTTACCGCACTGATGTTTGCTGCGGCAGAGGGACAACTTGAAAATGTAAAAATATTAACGGAACACGGAGCCAATGCGAAATTAAAAGACATTGACGGAGACAATGCCCAGGTATTTGCGCAAAACAACGGACACAAAGAGGTGGCCGAGTACTTAAAAAGATATTGATGGTTGCCGTTTTGTTGTGATGGTTTCTGTTCGGGAAATACAATAATGGCGCAATATCTGTTATTTTCCCATGCTCACACTGGCTATCCACATTTCGAAGAGCCACAGGAAAGGCAGGTCAGGCACCCTTCCTGGTAAACAACATCGTCCGAACCGCATTCCCCGCACCTGGCATCATCTGCAATAGTACCGTTGGGTATATATTTTTTTAGGGCACGTGCAACCCCCGATTTCCACGAATTAATTGTGTCATTATCAAGTTGCAGGCTGGTTACCAGCTCAACCACTTTATGTATTGGCATACCGTGGCGTAAAGTGCCTGAAATAAGTTTTGCATAATTCCAGAATACCGGGTTGAATTTATGCGAAAGCCCCTCAATGGTTGTTTTATAGCCACGTTTGTTGATATACTGAAAGTCGTAACGAGAGTTGTCTTCATCGTCCCGGCTTTTAATGATGTATCCTTTTTTTATTAAGCGGGGGAGTAAAATCCCGTCTTCGTCATCTGAAAGGCCAGTGAATATTTCATAAGGCTTGTTGCCTATCAACCCGATAAAGGCTATCCATTTTTCTTTGTTGTTTTGAAAACGCACAACATCAGCTTCGAGCATCTCTGGGCGTTTGGTAGGGAATGCCCCTGTCTTTTTCTTTTCTTTCGGCTCACTGGGGATCAACACTCCCGAGCGCGAACCATCACGGTAAACCGTTACCCCTTTACAGCCATTTTTCCATGCTTGGAAATATAGCTGCCCTACCAGCTCTTGGGAAACATCGTTGGGCAGGTTAATTGTAACGCTGATTGAATGATCGACCCATTTCTGTATGCGCCCCTGCATCCGCACTTTGGCAAGCCAGTCGACATTGTTTGACGAAGCCTTGTAATATGGGGACTTTTTAACCATTTCGTCCAGCTCGCCCTGTTCATATTTGCGGCCCATATCGTAGCCGTTAACCTCCATCCAGGTTTTGAATTTGTGGTGGAAAACATTGTATTCTTCCCAGTGGTCGCCTACTTCGTCCTCAAAGTCGACACTTACAGCTTTGTCGTTTGGGTTTACCTTTCTCCTTCTTTTGTACACAGGCAAAAACACAGGTTCTATGCCAGATGTGGTCTGGGTCATCAGACTGGTTGTGCCGGTTGGTGCGATAGTAAGTAGTGCGATATTCCTCCGCCCGTTTTCGGTCATTTTTTGATATAACCCGGGGTCGGCATCTTTAATACGGTTGATGAGCGGGTTGTTTTCTTCGCGCTTGCTGTTGTATATTTTAAAAGAACCGCGTTCTTTTGCCATATAAACCGATGAACGGTATGCTTCCAATGTTACTGTTTTGTGTACTTCTTCGGAGAAATCAATGGCATTTTCGCTTCCGTAACGCAGCCCCAGGGCAGCCAGCATGTCGCCTTCGGCAGTGATCCCAATCCCTGTACGGCGGCCTTCTTTTGCTTTTGTCCTGATGTTTTCCCAAAGGTTACGTTCTGTGAATTTTATCTCTTCTCCCTCTGGATCCGAATTAATTTTATCAAGGATGGCATCGATTTTTTCCAGTTCCAAATCTATAATATCGTCCATTATCCGTTGTGCATGATGCACGTGTTCTTTAAAAAGGGCAAAATTAAACTTGGCATCTGCCGTAAAAGGATTCTCTACGTAAGAATATAGGTTTATGGCCAGCAACCGGCAGCTATCGTAAGGGCAAAGAGGGATTTCGCCACAAGGATTTGTTGAAACAGTACGGTAACCAAGGTCGGCATAACAGTCGGGGACAGATTCATTGACAATGGTATCCCAGAAAAGTATCCCCGGCTCGGCTGATTCCCAGGCGTTCCTCACAATTTTCCCCCATAAAGCGCCTGCATCGATTTCTTTTTTATAAACAGGGTTTGCCGAATCAACCGGATATTGCTGCATGTATGGCGTGCCTGATTCGACCGCCTTCATAAAATCGTCCTGTATTTTAACAGAAACATTGGCTCCGGTAATCTTGCCCTGCTCCAGTTTGGCATCTATAAATTTTTCCGAATCGGGATGCTTTACAGAGACTGACAACATCAAGGCGCCGCGCCTTCCGTCTTGTGCAACTTCACGGGTTGAGTTTGAGTACCGTTCCATAAACGGGACAATCCCTGTTGAGGTAAGTGCCGAATTTTTTACCGGCGAGCCTTTTGGCCTGATGTGGGACAAATCATGACCAACGCCCCCGCGCCTCTTCATTAACTGCACCTGCTCCTGGTCAATCTTCATAATCCCGCCATACGAATCGGAATCCCCATCGTTCCCAACTACAAAACAGTTAGAAAGCGATGCTATCTGGTAACTGTTCCCAATCCCCGTCATCGGACCTCCCTGTGGGACTATATATTTGAAATCTTTTAGTACGCTATAAATTTCTTCCTCGGATAATGGGTTCGGATACCGCTTTTCAATCCTGAAAATTTCTTTTGCCAGCCTTCTGTGCATGTCATCTGGGGTCAATTCAAAAATGTTACCAAACGAATCTTTGAGGGCATATTTGTTCACCCAAACCCTTGCAGCAAGCTCATCTCCCTTGAAGTATTTCAACGAGGCCTTTACTGCATCGTCCTGCGAGTATATCTTTTTGCCCACAGGAGCTTTCACTGATACTTCGTTGTATGCCATTTTGTTCTGTTTATGTATTTGTTTCTTCCCATTGAAAATGTGAATGTAAAGATATGGAGCTAACAAATACTTAGTGTAATTTATTTTGGCATTTTAATTAAAAAGTTATCAACCTTTAATTGTTTTTATATTGATAATCAAGGGCTTATGTGTTGGAGGGGTGGAAAAAGTCTACAAAAAAAGAGGATTTTGCTTAAAGATTTTTTTTAAGATCAGTTTTGTCGAACCTATATTTTTTCCCACGTAATTTTTGCTGGCGGCAGAAGCTTTCGAGAGGGCAGCCCCATCGTCCAGCAAGGAGTCCATGGTATTTTTAAGCTGGTTGAAACCGTTAATGGGGAAAGCCCCCCCCTCTTTTTTTAGGTCGGCCGCCTCTTTGAATTTTTGATGGTTGGGGCCAAATACTATTGGCAACCCGAAAGTGGCCGCCTCTAAGATATTGTGTATCCCAACGCCAAAACCGCCCCCTATGTAAGCAATGTCGCCGTATTTGTAAAGGGATGAAAGGATCCCGATGGAATCGACAATTATAACCTGGAGGTTTTCTACATCAATTTTTTCAACCTGGCTAAACCTGGCAGCAGTTTTTTTCAACATTTGGAGCAACCTGTTGATATTTGCTTCGGAAACTTCGTGTGGCGCGAAAATTATTTTTGCCCTGGAATTTTGGTTAATAAATCCTGTAAGCAGTTCTTCATCGGGTTTCCAGGTGCTGCCGGCAACGATTAACGGCGAATTTCCCTTAAACTTTTCAACAATGGGAAAGTCCTTCGAACCTTTTGCAATTGATGCCACACGGTCGAAACGGGTATCGCCGGAGATGCTGCATTTGGTCACGCCAACAGATTTCAGCAGTCCTAGAGAAGCCCCGTCTTGTACAAAAATGTGGTCGGGCAACAACAGCAATGCCCTGTACCATTTCCCCCAGCTGGTATTTTTAAAGAATTGTTGTTCTTTTCTGAAAATGGCAGAAACAACATACATTGGGATATTCTTATTTTTCAGCTCGGAAATGAAGAAATACCAAAATTCATATTTTACAAAAAACACTTTTTCAGGGTTCAATATCTTAATGAAATCCCTGGCATTCTTTTTTGTGTCGAGCGGCATGTACATCACTATGTCGGCCAGTCCGTATCCCTTCCGTATTTCGTAGCCCGACGGGGAAAAAAACGTAAGGGCGATTTTATATTCGGGGAAATGTTTCTTTATTTCTTCGATTATGGGGCGCCCCTGCTCGAACTCGCCCAGAGAAGCACAATGTACCCAAATATAACGTGAATTGCTGACCACTTCCTGCGAAAGTTTTTTCCGCCAATTTTTTCGCCCTTTTACAAAAAGCCTTGCTTTCTCGTTAAAAACAGAATAGATGAAAGCAAACAGCTTATAAAAATAAATCCCGGTCTTATATAAAAAAATCATGTCCAAAAAATTAATGGGCTAATAAAACTGTTTTGCCCGTAAATATTCAAAAATGGTAACGTTCATTAAATGCATAAGAAAAAAATAGCCAATATCTTCAATGGGTACCGAAAAGATAAAAACATTCAGGATATGCCTGGAGTTAAAAGATACCACTGGCAAAGTGGTCAAAACCCATCGCAAAATAAAAAAAGGCACCAAGGCAAACAAAAACGACAGGTAGAACCTGGGGTAATCCTTTTTGAAATTATTGCGGAATATGGTATAGCCAAAATAAACCGACAGCAGGAAAAATGTAAAAAACGTATATAGCCCTTGCCTGAAAAAATAAGCAGTTGATGCATAGGCGGCAAGCAGCACCAGGCTCAATGCCACAAATATATTTGGATGGGCAAAACGTAGCGGGCGGTTTTTTAACGATTCGTAAACATAAACGCTGAAAAAAGGCAGGACAAAAAAAGAAAGCCATTCCTCCAACGGGAGATTTCTGAGGGATATGCCCGTAAGGGAACCGGGGTTGAAGCTCCATATGCCAAGTTCCGCAAAGCGGATGTCCCAAATTGCGAATATGATGCCGGTAAAAAGCATGGCAGGGAACAGATAACGAAGTTTGCCCCAAAAGCCGTCCTTCCTTTTTATGCTTGCCCCCAGGGTTGCCAGGAAAAGCGCAGACAACAACAAGATGTAAACAAAGTTCTTAAAATCCATGGTTTAAAATTTGTGCCAAATTTACATCCAAATATGCGGAAATAAAACGGCAAAATATTTTTTTGAAGCTTTGTCAGGGTTGCCCGGCTAAAAGCCGCAAGAAAAGTTGGCAGAAGGGCAGGCGTATTCAACTGCAAACTGCCTCCCGTCTTGTTTAACTGCCTTTACCTTTGTGAAACTAGGTGTGTTTTTGCTTTGCAAGATAATTGGATATGCCGCGAAGGCGGCCGGAATACCCATCCCTCACCGTCTCTCAACTACTGTTCCCTCTGTCTCCATAATAAAAAAAATTCTACATTTGCACCAACTAACCAGGTATATAAATGGACAAGGGCAATGACGGCAAATATGTAGAACTCCTCAAAAACGGGGATTACCATGCTTTTGACACCCTGTTTAAGAAATATGCCGAAAAATTATATGCCTTTGCGTTTAGCATAACAAAATCGGCATATATAGCTGAAGAAATCACCCAAACCGTTTTCCTGAAAGTCTGGGACAAAAGGGAACTGCTTGACGGGCACTTTTCTTTTAAGTCGTACTTGTTCTCGATCGTATATAACGAAACGGTTTCATACCTGCGGAAAGAGAAATCAGAAAAAGCAAAAATAGGGCATATAACTTCGACATTCAATCAGGAGTCGAACGAAACTGAACTCAAAATTGAGTTCAACAACCTGAAAAATATTGCTAAACAGGAAATCGACAAACTACCTGAAAAAAGGAAAGAGATATTCGTCCTCAGCAGGGAGCAGGGGTTTTCAAACAAAGAAATCGCAAATAAATTAAACATTTCAGTTAAAACTGTTGAGAACCAAATTACAAAAGCCCTTAAGGTTTTAAGGGAGCAATTGGGGAAATACGATATTTTAGGGCTTCTTTTCTATTTTCTATTTCTTTACAAGTAAAGGTGGAGGCACATCCGGGTGGTTAAATAAAAAACTGTTGTTCAAAGGCTCGCAAAGCATTCACAGGGTCCCACAAAGGTAGGGCCCAACAATAATCCAATTTTTCAATACTTTTCAGTACTTTATGTGAGAAATAAAACCCTACGTAAAAATTAATTTTAAAAATGATCGATAAAAATTTTAATTTGGATAGGGGCAAGCCGCTTTTTATTTCGTATAACTATAAAAATGCCATAAATCATGGATCGGGAACGTATTATCGAATACCTTGAGGGGAAAATCCCCAAAGAAGAAATATCGTTGATAAAGGATTGGCTGAAAGACCAAGGGAATACCGAAGAGTCGAGGCATATACTTGGAGAGATATGGGCCAACAGCGACATCGGGCTTCAGGGTACAAAACCCGATTTTGACCAGTTGCTCAATAAGTTGCACCACCGGATCAATACATCAGGATTGGCAAAAAAAACTGATGCCCCGGGGCAAAGAGCAATCCGTAAAATATACAGTTATTTTTCAAATGCTGCCGCAATCCTTATTGTCCCCTTGATTTTTGCGGCAATATTTTTTTATCTCAACCAAAAGCCCGCGCAAAATTATTTGTCGATAAACGAAAGGGAAATATATACAAAGCCCGGCACAAGCACCAAATTAGAGTTGAGCGATGGCACGGTGGTATGGCTGAACAATGGGACAATTTTCAGGTATCCTGAGATATTTGACGGGAACAAAAGGGAAGTGTTTTTGGACGGAGAAGCCTATTTTGAGGTAAAAGCAAACCCCAGGAAACCATTTGTGGTGAACAACCCAATAATGAAAACAGTGGTCACGGGGACTAAATTTAACCTAAATGCATTTTCTGCTGATAGTTTTTTTGAAGCTACGCTCAAAGAAGGGGCGATAAAATTGCAAAGGAGCAACCAGAGGATCAGAATGAGTCCAGGGGAACAAATACAATTTGACAGGATAAATGCTTCCATCACCCGAAAAAATGTCGATCCTGGAATTTCATCCTCATGGATTGAGGGCAAACTTATTTTAAAAGACGAACAATTTACTGCTGCCATGAAAAAACTGAGCCGCTGGTACAATATAGATATCGAAATAAAAAACCCCGAAATAAACGACTATCTGATAACAGCCACATTAAAAGACGAAAAAGTGGAGCAAACACTTGACTTAATATCATTTGCAATACCTATAAAATATACTGTGGCAAAAAATAATGGGAATATGGCAAAACAAAAAATAATACTTATGAAGAAATAAAAAATAAGGGCGACCGGAAATATCGCACATTTACCGGAAGCCCCAATTGTTTAACATTAAAACAGCTTTAAATTTATGGAAAAAAAATCAAGAATGATCATCCCATGGAATTTTTCTCCTTGGATGAAAAAAACATTGATGTACATGAAATTAACTTATGTAATCTTTTTGGTGTCGGTACTGCAGGCATTAGCGGGAAATTCTTATTCCCAGTCAACAACTCTTTCGCTGAACATGAAAAATGCCACGGTAAGGGATATACTGGGCAACATAGAAGATCAGACCGAGTTTTATTTTTTATATAGCAGCAAGATTATTGACGTGGAAAGAACAGTAAACATCGAATTTAAGAAAGCCAAGATAAACGATGTGCTGGAAACGTTGTTTTTGGGTTCGGACGTGATTTTTAAAATTGATGGCAGGCAGATTGTTTTGACCAAAGAAGACAATCTCTCAAATTCAGTGGCAGGGCAGGAACAAATAAAAGTTTCCGGTAAAGTTTCCGACCAGTCGGGTGCGCCCCTGCCCGGCGTAACGGTAGTAGTAAAAGGCACGGCCAAAGGTACTGTGACAAATGTCGATGGCAATTATTCGTTGCCCAATGTCCCAGAAAATGCAACACTGCTGTTTTCTTTTGTTGGGATGAAGACGCAGGAAATTGCAGTGGCAGGAAAGACTGACATTGACGTTAAAATGGAGGACGATGCAATTGGGATCGAAGAAGTAGTTGCCGTTGGGTACGGTACCATGAAGAAGAGCGACCTGACAGGGGCCCTTACTTCAATTGGCTCAAAAAGCTTAGAGACGCAACCGATGTTAAACTTTGCACAAGCATTGCAAGGAAGGGCATCGGGGGTTTCTGCTTCAAATACAACAGGAAATCCTGGGCAAACAACAAAAATTCGTATTAGGGGGGCAAATTCCTTATCTGGAGGGAATGATCCATTAGTAATTATTGATGGTATTCCATCCATATATGAAATTAATCCAAGTGATGTTAAGTCAATAGAGATATTAAAAGATGCATCGGCTACTGCAATTTATGGGTCCAGGGGATCTAATGGGGTAATTTTAATAACTACCTTTCGGGGCAATGCTTCTGCTCCCAAAGTGGTTGTTTCCTCTAATATTAGTGTTGGTAAAGTAAGCAAAAAATATGATCTGCTGGATGCTGGGGATTATGCAGGATTGACGAACGATATTTATGGACAAGAAATGTTTACTGATTCCGAGATTGGTCTATACCGTCAGAATGGAGGTGCCGACTGGCAGAAAGAAATTTTCAAAACAAGCCTTAGCCAAGATTATCAAGCCACTGTTTCTGGTGGAGAGGGAAAAGTGAAATACCTGTTTTCAGGCAATTATCTGTATGACAAAGGGGTAATCCACAATACAAGTAAAGAAAGGTATGCCTTCCGGGCAAATATTGACATTGACTTTAGTAAACGTTTTTCTGCTGCATTCGATATAAATGTAGTCTCAAGTTCAAGGTTTAATCCCGACCTTGGTGGAGGTTATGGTAAAACTAACCCGGTATTACAAAGTATATTCTGGTCACCAACAGAGGAAGTATATAACGAAGATGGTTCATACAACCTTTCCGATAATGTCGGTTCACTGGGGAAGAATCCGGTGCTTTTATATAAAGAACCGTACAATAAACCTAAGAGTACCGTCACAAGCATTACTTCCCATTTAAAATATAAAATACTGGAGGGGCTGGATTTTAATGTAAATGCTACAATAAACAAAAAGAATGTTTATGAACGTGAATATACCAGCACTTACTTTGAATCTGTGTCTGATATTTGTTTGACGACAAGTGATGTTTTAAATTGGGAAATACAGTCGTTGTTAAACTATAAAAAGACGTTTTTTGAAAACCATAATGTTATTGCAACATTAGGCTTTGAAGAATCTGCAAATGAGGCAAGAACAATTGAATCGACAGTAAACAATGTTGATGGCCCTACTGACGACATTACGACAGGCAGTAGTCCAACGGTTTCTCAATTGTATGAATATTACGCACTGCAGTCGTTTTTTGGCCGGTTTAATTATAACTATGCTTCAAAGTATTTTTTAACGGCAACTTACCGTGCAGATGGGTCTTCTAAATTCCGCAACGAAAACAAATTTAGCTATTTCCCATCGGTTGGCGTCAGTTGGGTAATTTCGGAAGAGGGGTTCATGAAGGATGCTGGAGTGTTCGATCGGTTGAAGCTTAGGGGCAGTTGGGGCATTACCGGAAACCAGGCGGTTGACCCTTATGGTACATTGGCAAGCTTACGTACCAGGTATTATTCTTATGGTTCCGACGCAAAATATTCAGGCACAGAACCATCTTCTCCTGCAAATACTGAGTTAAAATGGGAATCGACATATCAAAAAGACGTAGGTATTGATGCCTCATTTTTTAATGCTGCCCTTAATGTGTCAATTGATTATTTTGACAAAAAAACAGTCGACATCCTGTTGTCAGAAAAGTTGGCGTATTACAACGGGGGGTACACCGTGTTGCGAAATATTGGGGAAATAACCAACAAAGGGCTTGAAATATCTACAGATTATATGGTAATCAACCATAAGGATTATTCATGGGACATGAGTTTTAATTTTTCAACGGTCAGGAATAGAGTAGTCAGTCTTGGTAGCCAAACCCAAATTTTTGGTGAACTATATGGTTCGGGCTTAATGAATACTTATGCTTTTGTTGTTGAGCCAGGGCATCCACTAGGTTCATTCTGGGGTGTCAAATATCTAGGGATCTGGCAGGAAGATGAGGCAGGAGAAGCCTTAAAATACGGGAATCAGCCAGGAGATTCGAAGTACGAGGATGTAAATAACGACTATTCCATAAATTCGTCTGATTATCAGATAATAGGAGATGCCAACCCCGATTATTCATGGGGCTTGAACAATACATTTACCTATAAAAATTTAGAGTTTAATATTTTGATTGAAGGTGTAAAAGGGAAGCAGATATATAATATGACCTATGCCGGGGCAGCCGTGCCAATATCAGAAACACGCACAATTACCTTGAAAGAAGGTGCAGATGTTTGGTCTACTTCTAATACAGGTGCAGCCTTTCCTGCATTTAGCTCTTCGAATATAAATTACATGAACTCGACCAGATGGTTGCAGGACGGTAGTTTTGTGAAAGTCCGTAATGTTAGTATTGGATATACTTTACCAAAGAGGGCATGTAAGATTGGGGAAGTCAAGTTTATAGTTGCAGGACAAAATCTATTCACTTTTACCAAATATAAAGGATTCGATCCAGAGGTTAACTCTGGAGGGGACAGTGATATTGACTCGGGGATTGATTTAGGGGTTTATCCAACCGCTAGGTTAATTACGGCAGGAATTAAAATAACTTTTTAAACTATAACTAAAATGAAGAGATTTATCTATACCTCATTTCTTATCGGGTTACTTTTTTCATGTGACGTATTGGATGAAAAAGTTGAGAGCAAAATTGCAGCGGAAGCCTATTATACGACAATAGATGAGGTAACATCTGCAGTAGTGCCAATTTATTACCATTTAATGGACTGTTGTGACAGGACAACCCGATATAACGGGATATGCCTTGGTGCAAATGATGTAACGACAAGCAGTGCCAACACTGCACTGGTCGAATTTGAGGCATATAATATTTCCGGATCAAATACTTATGTTGCTTATTGGTGGGAAAATTACTATAAAGTAATTATTGCTTCGAACAACGTGATTGTCAATTCAGGCAAAGTGGACGATAGTGATGAAAAGGATTATGCCCTTGGGCAGGCTTATTTCGCAAGGGCATGGGTTTACTTCTGGTTGGTCCGGGTACATAACCGGATACCTCTTTATACCGATATTGAGATACATACCGATATTTCGTTGTCGGAGCCAGAGCTTGTGTATGAACAAATAATCTCAGACCTGAAGATGGCCGAAGAGTTACTCCCTGACATTTGGCCTACTGATGATTATCGTTCAGGGATCGCTTTTACTAGCGGGGCTGCAAAATCGGTTTTGTCTTTGGTGTACTTAACTATGGCAGGGTATCCGGTAAAAGATTCTTCGAAGTATGCGTTGGCAGCAGCAAAAGCAAAAGAGGTAATTGACAATGCCGGCACCTACGGTTATAAACTTTTGGAAAATTGCTCAGACCTTTGGGCGAACGAACGTTTTAACGATGAAACAGTCATGGGCATTTATTACAATAACCAGAACGGTGAAGCCAACCAAGCCAGTCCTTTGTGTGGTGCCCCGTCTGAATATAGTGGTTGGGACTCATACTTTGCCGAAATAAACTTTTTTAATAAATTTCCAGAAGGGGCAAGGAAAGATGCAACGTTCTGGACCAGTTTCCCTATTTTAAATTCAGACGGATCTGTTACAACTAAACCATGGGGTGAAATGAAAATGTCCCATCCTTATTACAGAAAGATGATTGAATGTGACGATTGGGACTGGGAGAAACCATGGGTTTACGTTGGTTGGACTTCAAGTAGGACAACCGTTACTATGCGTTATGCCGAAGTGTTGCTGATTTATGCCGAGGCCAAGGCGATGTCTTCATCTGCTGACGAATCAGCTTATGCGGCTATTGATGAAGTCAGGGAAAGGGCTGGCCTCCCAGGGTTTGACAGCAGGGCTTTCAAATGAGGCATTTCGTGATTCTGTTATAGCTGAACGTGCATGGGAGTTTGCCGGCATGGAGGCTAATGGGAGTAACTGGTTTGATCTTGTTCGTACAGAAACTGTCGGTAAAGCTGCCGCAGACAGGGAAGCTTCTGAAATTGAAATATTAACATCGCCAACAAAGGATGATTATTTTGCACCTATCCCGGACAGTGAAATTTCGGTTAACCCTAATCTTGCAGATTAGTTATACTGAAATTAATTTTATAAATGTAAAATTTTCTGGTGGGCACAGGATGATGCTATGTAAAGGATATTAGTCCTGTGTTCACCGGATCCTAAAATTAGGAATATTATGAATATTAACCGTCGTGAATTTTTAAGCAATAGCGCGAAAGTGGTCGCTATGGCTTCTGTTGTCCCGCAATACTCATTTGCCGGGGTAAAACCTGTTTCATTAAAACCTAAAACCCGGATAGCAATCGTAGGCACAGGCTCAAGGGGTACAACTACCTGGGGGAAACCAGTTGTTGATGCCTATGGCGATTATGTAGAGTTTGTTGGTTTATGCGATATTAACTATAAGCGCGTGGCTGTTGCCAAAGCGATGATGGGGGTAAATGCAAAGATCTATGAAGCCAAAGATTTTGATCTGATGGTTAAGGAAACAAAGCCTGATGTCGTAATCGTTACAACCACCGATGGTTTTCATGAACAATATATCATACGGGCAATGGAATTAGGTTGTGACGTGATTTCTGAAAAACCTATCGCAATCGATGCTGCCCAGTGTCAACGGATTGCTGATGCGGAAGTCCGTACAGGGAAGAAAATCAGAGTTGGTTTTAATGACAGGCATACCATTAACTCAATCGAAACAAAAAAGATTTTGATGTCCGGTGAGTTAGGTAAAATTATTGCAATCGATTTTCATGAATACCTTGATACTTCTCATGGGGCAGATTATTTCCGAAGATGGCACGGTAAGAAAAAGTTTTCGGGGACACTATTGTTGCACAAGGCATCCCATCATTTTGATGTAGTAAACTGGTTTGTCGATGCCGATCCGGTAGATGTAAGGGCAATAGGGAAACTGGCTTACTATGGTTATAATAATTCTTTCAGGGGACGTAATTGCAGGACATGCCAGTTTACAAGTAAATGTAAATACTACTGGGACATGACCAAAAACCAGGAAGCAATGAACATGTACGGAAATTGTGAGGATGTTGATAGTTATTACCGTGATGGTTGTGTGTGGGATAATGAAATTGATATTTACGATACAAGCTCGGTATTGGTGAATTATGAAAATGGGGCACAGTTAACCTACAACATGCATGCTTTTCTTCCCTACGAAGGACAGTATATTTGTTTTACAGGACAGAATGGCAGGTTAGATGTTAGGTTAAACAACAGGCAACCCTGGGATGCTCCTGAAATTGAATTTAGGTTGACAAAAAATAGAGAAGACACCAAAGTCTGGACTATGGCCTCTCCGGCAGGTGGGCATGGAGGTTCGGATGAACGGTTAAAAAATGCGATGTTCCTACCGCCACAACCTGACCCTCTTGGGTGTATCGCTGGCAGCAGGGCAGGTATTATGTCCAGCTTGGTAGGGATTGCTGCCCGGCAATCGATTGAAACAGGGGAAATGGTTAAGATTGCTGATTTAATGAAATTCCCGACAGTTTGGAAAGGTTGAGCGGTTTGTCGGTTTATGTGGGATATATTGATGTGCTAACCTGGTGGTATAATGTAGCAAGGTGTTGAAAAAACAATATCTGTCTTGGTTTTAATGCCACACTAATTAAGCGAATAAACAATGTTTTATCAAAGTCAAGAAGTTTCTTTGGAAAAAATATATTTAAATACATTATTTAATAGGACTTCAATAACCGTTTTTGTGTTTCTTTTTTGCCTGACAATAAATCTTCAGGCTCAGGAGAATGATTGGGGAAAAGTACTTAAAGGCAGAACAGACACTTTGCAGAACACCTATTTCCTGGGACGGTTAAATGCTCAGTTTGAAACGCGCAGGGAAGAAGTGGATAAAGCCGCTGAGTCAGAGGTAAAAATGATAGCACGGCGCGATTACATGAGAGAATGGTATATTTCAAAGGTTGGCGAATTGCCACTGAAAAGCCCGTTGGATCCTGTTTTGTCAGAGAAAACAGACTTAGGGGCTTATACCGTTCAAAAGGTAGTTTTTGAAAGTAAACCCAACCATCATATAACAGGACTGTTTTATCTCCCTAAGAATATAAAAAACCCTTGCCCCGGAGTTTATATACCGTGCGGCCATACAAAAATGGCAAAATCGTATCCTGATTACCAGAAGGCAGCCCGCTTGTTCGCGATGAATGGTTTCGTTGTTTTGCAGGCCGACCCAATATGCCAGGGCGAGCGGTTCCAGTATCTGGACAAAGATGGCAATCCTGTTACCAGGGAAGGGACATATATGCACGAGCAGTTAGGCCATGCTTTATTGTTAACGGGGAAAAATACGTTAATTGAAGAATTGGAAGACAACATCAGGTGCCTTGATTTTTTGGAGCAACAACCTGAGGTTGACAAAGAAAGGCTTGCCGTTGCCGGCCATTCAGGAGGAGGCACACAAACTACCTATCTCGCCGCATTTGACCGCCGTATAAAAGCAGCAACGCCCGTGTGCTATATTGCCACATCGGAAGACAAACTCAACACGATAGGCTCTCAGGATGGTTGCCAGCAACTTTGGGGCGAGGGCAAAGCCGGTATCGAAGAACAGGACTTCCTGTTTATGGCATCGCCAGCTCCCATTCGGATTTTGGCAACCGAAGAAGATTTTTTTTCGATCAGCGGTGCCCGGGTTGCCTATGACGATTTAAAAAAGATGTATTCGACAATAGGTATCCCTGAAAAAGTTGATATGGTCATCTGTCCGGGTGGACATGGCTGGCATCGGCCACTTCGTGAAGCTTCGGTACTGTGGTGCAAACGTTGGCTAATGAATGATCTGTCCCCAGTTGTTGAGCCGATGGATATCGGATATTTTGAAGATCGGGATCAGGTGGCCGCAAGTCCGACAGGTCAGGTAATGACCTCTTTCCCCGGAGAAAAATCAGTAACAGACCTGACCCGTGAAAGGGTCGTAAAATGTGCCGAAAACCGTAAAGGATACCTAATGGCTCATTCTTCGTCAGAAATAATAAAAAAAATCAAACAACTTACAGGTTTTGAAGAACCTGGACAAAACTGCCTGTTTGAAAATGTTGATTCAGCAAATAAGGACAGTTTTAAGGTTGTAAAACTACTGATAAGAAGAGAGGAAAACAGAGGGTTTTTATTGCCAGGGCTTTTATATGTCCCTGATATGGGGGATGATAAGACCCCCGCTACTATAATAATCAGCCAGGAAGGCAAGGAAGATCCTGCTAGCTGGCCTATTATTGATGAAGAAATAAAAAAAGGGCGAATGGTCCTTGCTGTTGACATCAGCAATACCGGAGAATTGATGGATAAAAGAAAAATCGATTCAAACAACCGTGAGTTCTGGATTGCCAAACTGCCTCTTTTTGAGGGGAAAACACTATTGGCCTACAGGGCCGAGGATATCCTTCTGTCTGCAAAATATATCAAAAAAACAGGTAAAGCAGAACCTCGTGATATAAACCTGATATCAATAGGATATACCGGCCCGGCTGCTTTACATGCCGCAGTTTTCTGGCAATGTTTCAATAATGTGAAAATTATTGGGGCTATTGCTTCATGGGAAGATGTAGCAAATGCTTACCATTCGAAGGATCAGTTGGGGAATGTCGTCCCTGGTGCTTTGAATTATTATGATCTCCCCAATTTGATGAGACTGGCAACAGAAACACATATTGAAATCATTTCACCTGTGGATGCAGAAGGACGGGTGAAGAAAAAATGATTATTGAACAATGCAGGGGGCCGGTCATGTCAGCCTCAATAAATCTTATATAGGTCAACAAATTTGTATAGGAGATAAAACCTATGAAAAAGGGATAGGAGAAATATGCTATATCGAAGGTTTCCTTTAAGTTTCAGTTCGACTGTCCCGAAAAGGATGAAGGATGCGTAATTTGTTACCGATGGGAAGTTTCGCCTTATCCGGAAACCGAACTTGTTTTGAAAGCAATTGACCCTCTGCAACATATAAAATAATTGACCTTGATTCAGGAGATGGGAAAATACTTAAAGGGAACGAACTGGAGAAATTTGTTGTTAGGTTGGAACTGCTTGGAATCTAGAGTGATAAAATATTTTAAATTAACAAAACAACAATGAATACTTATGTTGTACACAAAATAACAATGTTTTTGGCAGTTTCTCTTTTTATGGGGAATATGGTTGCCAATGCCCAAACAATAATAGAAGGTTTGTCATACCTCGACAACAAACCTATTTCTGTTGAAATTAGAAATGGAAAGATCCTCAGGGTGGAGCAGATCGTTAAGTTATCTGATGAGGGAAATCCGGTTTACATTGCCCCTGGCTTGATCGACAACCAAGTGAACGGTTTTGCCGGTGTCACTTTTAATTATACCGATGGAAGCCTGGACAGGGAGGGGATCATGAAAATAACCCGTGAACTTTGGGGGAAAGGGGTAACTACCTATCTCCCTACATTGACTTCGAACAATACTGAAGTAATGACGATCATTTTGAAAAAGCTGTCCAGTGTGAAAAATGATGAGGCCATGCATGGTTCCATCCCTGGTTTTCATTTAGAAGGCCCTTTCCTTTCACCCGAAGATGGCTACCGTGGCGCCCATCCTTTGAAATGTGTCCGCAAACCCGACTGGGATGAATTTATGGCTTTGTATGAAGCATCAGGCAAAAATATCCTGACAATTACCCTTGCCCCGGAACTGGATTGTGCTATGGACTTTATTAGTAAATGTACCGGATTGGGTGTTGTAGTTGCACTTGGGCATCACAATGCTTCCAAAAAAGATATTGACGAATCTGTAATGAACGGGGCAAAAATATGTACCCATTTGGGAAATGGGTGCGCTAACCTGATTGGCAGGCACGAAAACCCATTATGGCCACAATTAGCCAACGATGGGCTGATGATCAGTATCATATGCGATGGGTTTCATCTTCGAGACGAAGAGATCGCCGCCTTTTATAAAGTAAAGGGACAGGAGAAGACTATAATCACGTCTGATGTAACCAGCTTTGCAGGGTTACCCCCAGGTAAATATATCAACGAAGATGGGGAAGAAGTTGAGCTGACCCCGGAAGGAATGCTCCGTTATCCTGCGCAAAATGTCTTGTTCGGTTCAGTTTTACCTGTTTCAAGAGGAGTGGTGCATATGATGGAAGTTACAGGTTGCACATTGGGTGAGGCTATACGTATGGCGAGCACTAATCCGGCTGAATTATATAGGATGACCGACAGGGGCAGCCTCGAACCTGGCAAACGTGCCGATATTATCCTTTTTACTATCGGCAAACGAGAATTGGACATAAAAAAAACATATGTAAAAGGAGATCTTGTATATGACTCCGGCAAATAGCAAATTAATAAAATAACTGTTTATAAAAGTTGCCAAACGTGATCGGATCATGCATTCAAAACAAGAGAATGGACTGTGTTCTGGATCACTGCTCACTTTCTGAATGCCGCAGCCCGCTTTGAGGAAATGGGAGTAAACTTGGATTAGAAATAAAATAGTATTTAATAATTATAGAATAAATTTATCATGAAGATTTTATCCCTGACAGTTTTTGTTGCCCTTTTATGCTTATCACTGTCTGCTCAACCTTATAAGGATCCTTCTCAACCAGTTGCCAAACGCGTTGAAGACTTACTGAAGCGGATGACACTGGAAGAAAAAGTCGCCCAGTTAGGGATGATCGATGCAGAGTTATACAACTCGGATCCGAACGGTTTTGGTGCTGCCCAATGTCCCAAAGATCAAGTGGGGCAAGTATTGAAAAGCACATACGAAACAAAAAAATATGCACGGGAGAAAAATCGGTTGGGAATCCCTCCAATAATGGTATCCGAATGTTTACATGGGTTGCTTGCACCGGGGGCAACCATTTTCCCGCAGGCAATAGCCCAAGGCAGCACCTGGGACCCTTTGTTAATAGAAGAAATGGCAAAAATGATAGCAGAAGAATCATCTGCTGTTGGTGTCGACCAGGCACTTTCTCCTCTTTTTGACCTTGCGCGCGAACCCCGCTACGGGAGGATGGAAGAGAGTTACGGAGAAGATCCCTTTTTGGTTGGAGAGATGGGGGCAGCTTATGTCCGAGGTATGCAGGGAAGTCCCGACCAAACCCGGGGGAAGCTGGATTTTGATAAAGTGATGTGTACAGCAAAACATTTTGTGGGGTATAGCGTGCCAGTTGCCGGGATAAATGTGGCTCCGGCAGAAATTGGCCTCCGCGAACTTCGATCGCAATACCTTCCCCCATTTGAAAAAGCTGTGGGTGAAGCCAATATCTATTCGGTGATGCCGTCTTATAATGAAATAGATGGAGTCCCGGGGCATGCCAATTCATTTTTACTGAACAAAGTATTAAGGGACGAATGGGGGTTCGATGGATACGTGTTCTCGGACTACACTGCCGTATGGCGGCTGTTTGCTCTGCATAAAGTTGCCGAAACAGTTGCAGGTGCAGGGAAATTGGCAATTATGTCCGGGGTTGATCTGGAAGCATCCCGGGCAAATGGTTTTACTTATCTCCCCGAACTGGTAAAGGGAAATTTGATCGATGAAAAATATATAGACCAGGCATGCCGACGAATTTTAACAGTGAAGTTCAAAGCTGGCCTGTTTGAAAAACCATATCCCGACCCGAATGCGATTGAGGAAAAAATACATACAAAACCCCATGTTGAAATGGCAAGGCGCATTGCCGAAGAATCAGCCATCCTGCTAAAGAATGAGGACAGGCTTCTTCCTTTGGACATAAAAAAAATAAAGTCGCTGGCTGTAATCGGCCCCAATGCCGACCAAGTACAATACGGCGATTACACCTGGACACGAGACAACGCAACAGGAGCCACTGTATTGGAAGGGATAAGGAGCCTGGTTGGTGACCAGGTGACGTTAAACTATGCCAAAGGCTGTGATATTTCAGGTCAAAGCCAAGAAGGGTTCACCGAAGCGGTTAAAGCTGCAAAGAAAAGTGATGCAGTTGTTTTGGTTTTAGGAGAGACTAGCGTATATCTTTCAGGGATCGGCTGGGGGAGAAAAACAGGAGATAAAAAAGATGAAGAGCCTTTTGTATGCGGGGAGAACTACGATGTTAGCGACCTTAATCCGACAGGAGTACAGCGGGGATTGGCAAAAGCCGTATATGCAACTGGCAAACCGGTCATATTGATTCTGGTGCATGGACGTTCGTGGAGCATTTCCTGGGAAAAAGATCACATCCCTGCAATTATTGAGGCCTGGTATCCAGGCGAGGAAGGAGGGACAGCAATAGCAAACATCCTGTTTGGGGAAATAAACCCATCGGGACGGTTAACCGTAACGATCCCTCAGTCGGTTGGGCATGTCCCGGTTTATTACGATTATAAACCATCGGCAAAAGGGGATAGCCGAAAACCAGGTTCACCTGAAAAACCAGGAAGGAACTATGTGTTCTCATCTCCGGATCCATTGTTCCCCTTTGGCTTTGGGTTAAGTTATACCAGTTTTAAATACTCAAACATGAAAGTTTCCCAGGATGCATTTGGGATAAATGATGCCCTTTCTGTTTCGGTTGATATAAAAAATACAGGGAATGTGGAAGGGAAAGAAGTTGTCCAATTATATATTAACGATGAGTTTAGCTCGGTAACGACACCTGTAATGTCACTAAAACGTTTCAAAAAAATTAATCTTAAACCCGGCGAGTCCCAGACCGTGAGCTTTAACCTGTCGCCAACCGATTTCGGGTTATGGGACAAAGAGATGAAATACGTGACAGAACCAGGTAACTTTAAACTTATGTTTGCCCGTTCGGCAGAAGATGTTGTAACAAGCAAAACGGTTAGGTTCAATAAACATTAATTATAACCGGAGTTCGGTTAAAAATCTTGCCCCGGTTTTATACATTTGGGTATTCTTATACTAAACTTTATAACCGTTTTTTGCATTTTAATAAATAGGTTTTTTACATTTGGCTTATTATGGATGCTTCATTTAAGTATGATATTGCCAAACTGAAAGCCGGGGATAGGAGGGAGTACGAAAAGATTTTTTTCGAATTCTACGATGTCCTGTTTTCGTTGGGGAAACAATATTTGGGGGACAAAAATGATGCTGAGGAAATTGTCCAGGATGCGTTTTTGAAATTATGGGAAATCCGTCCTAAAATAAACAACCATTCAAACATAAAAAATTTTCTTTATACACTCGTCAAAAACAACTGTTTAAACCAGCTCCGGAACAAACAAAATGCAGCAAGGTCGATACAAAATTATCATTACCTTGAAATGCAATATAATTATGAAGCCCTTGCCGAAATCAGCGAAGGTTATATTGAGTTCAGGGAATTGAAAGATAAAATAGAACAATCGATCAATGAGTTGCCCGATGATTTACAGATTGTTTTTAAAATGAACCGTTTCCAAAACATGCGCTATAAAGATATTGCAACTAGCCTCAACCTAAGCGAAAAGACGATAGAGGCGCGGATGTCAAAAGCGTTGAAAAAATTGCGCAAGGAGCTAAGTGATTATTTGCCAGTTATTTATATCATATCTGGTTTGCTTTCTTAAATTTCTTTTATTTTTTTCTTAATTTTTTGTTAGGGTCAGTCTTGTTTTAGGTGTTAAGTGCATAAACAAGTTAAGGATAACCATAAAAGTTTGTTTAACATATTCCACATGGACAACAAAATGATTTTGAAGATACTTAGTGGGCAGGCGGGTGAAGGCGAAAAAAAAGGATTCTTCTCTGATTGTGAAAAAGATCCCGGGCTGAAGGATGAATTCCTCCGGTTAAAAAACCTTTGGTTTTTGTCTGTTGAAGAGCAAGTGCCAGACAAGGGCAAGAAATTTGAAAAATATTGGGCCCAGGCACAACATCCCCGTCCAAACAGGATTAGGCGGATTGCCCTTGAAACAGGCAAATATGCGGCCATTATACTTGTTGTTTTCTCATTGGCATATTGGTTGATGCCGTATGGAGGAACAGGTAAAAATGATTTCCTGCAAACATTTACCAGCGAGCTTGGCAGCGTTTCTTCAATTGAATTGACAGATGGTTCTAAAATATGGCTGAACTCCGGCTCTGCTTTAAATTTCACTGAAAAAAGCCCCGAACGGATTGTCGCAAAACTGTCGGGAGAGGCTTATTTCGAAGTAAAACATGACCCCGGGCGCGAATTTCTGGTCGATGTTGGGAATATAAGGATCCGCGACATTGGCACAGAATTTAATGTGCGGGCTTATCCTGGCGATGAAAATATCTCGGCATCGTTAAAATCAGGGAAGATTGAAATCCTGTCGCCCGATCACAAACCATTGGCCGAAATGTCCCCTAACGACATCTTTATCTTGAATAAACCGGCTAATAAATTTAAGATAGAAAAAACCGACCCTCAGTTTATTACAGGATGGAAAGAAGGGAAATTCATATTCATAGACAAAAACCTGAGGGAAATTTGTGATGATTTAGAGGAATGGTACGGAGTGAAAATATTTATCCAGAATGATTTATTGAAGGCAGGCAAGTATACAAGTATCATAAAACGGACAACAACAATACAACATATGCTTGAAATGTTGAAAGCAACAACAGGGATTAATTATAAAATTGAAAATAACGATGGATATGGCACAATAATAATAAAATAAAAGGAGCGTACCCCCGCCAGGGTACACTCTTTTAAAAAACAAAATAAACTGATTTAAGTCAGTTATAATGTTAAACTAAATCAAAGTAAAAGTATGAAAAAAAAGTTGTTTTTACTATGCCACCGAAAGTATAGTATTCGTAAAACGTTATTGGTTATGAAATTAACTTTTTGTATGCTATTGCTGGCAGCTATGTCGTTTGCTACCGAGAGCTATAGCCAGACAGCGAAGCTAAACCTAAAGATGGAAAATGTTACGATAGTTAATATTTTTCAGGAAATCGAACGCTCCAGCGATGTCGGGTTCCTTTTTAAGAACGACCAGTTGGATCTTGAAAAGAAGTATTCTATCAATGTTGAAGACAAATCGGTAGAAGAGGTTTTGGAAATGTTATTGGGCGATGCTTATTCTTATCGTTTTATCGGGAACAATGTGGTTATTAAAATAATTGGTTACGGGCAACAAAAAAATAATATTTCCGGCACCGTAACCGACCAATTCGGTTCGTCCCTTCCCGGAGTAACGGTAGTTGTAAAAGGCACTACAATGGGAACTGTTTCCGACATAGATGGCAAATATATCCTGGTAAATGTGCCTGAGGATGCAACACTCCTATTTTCGTTCGTAGGGATGAAATCTCAGGAAATAGCCGTGTCGGGCAGGGCTAACATCAATGTGCAAATGGAAGAAGATGCCATTGGCATAGAAGAAGTTGTGGCAATAGGCTACGGTGTACAGAAAAAAGCTGACGTAACAGGTGCTTCAACAAGTTTGTCGGAAGAAAACATGAACAAAAGCGTTTCCACATCGCCTGTTGAAATGATGCAAGGGCGAGTGTCGGGCGTGAACATCACCCAGAACAGCGGAGAACCGGGTTCCGGCATGTCTGTCAGGATAAGGGGTTCCAACTCCATACGTTCCGGGCAGGAACCGTTATATGTAATAGACGGCGTGCCTCTCGACAATGCAGACCTTACTCCGGACGGGGCCACACAGTCAGGCTACAACCAATCTTCAAACAAAAACCCGCTGAGCTTTTTAAGTACCGATGAAATAGAGTCCATTGTAATACTCAAAGACGCTTCATCAACAGCAATTTATGGGGCAAGGGGCGCAAACGGCGTTATCCTGGTAACCACAAAAAAAGGAATAAAAGGCGAGGGTACCTTGACTTATGATGGATATGTGGGCGTTTCGGCGATTCGCGAAAAAATGGACGTGCTGTCTGCTGCCGATTTCCGAGCCTACAGGACAAGCTCTGGCAACTCACTGCAAGACGAAGGGGCAAGCATCGACTGGCAGGACGAGATTTTCCGCAACTCCATAACCAATAGCCACAACCTGTCATATAGCGGGGGTAACACCAAAAGCACTTATCGTGCTTCGTTAGGCTATATCGACCAACAAGGGATTGTTGAAGAAACGGGCTTGGAACGGATTAACGGGAAAATGACGATTACACAGAAATTATTCGATGACAGGCTGAAATTATCAGGGAACTTAATAGTGTCCCACAATGAGGACACAAGGGTGCCTATTGGCGAAACAGGCGGATACGAAGGCGATGTAATCCTCACATCGCTAAAATTAAACCCGACATACCCTATCTTCAACGATGATGGCTCGTATTACCAATATTCGACCACCCAAAGAAACCCGCTTGCCATGATACACCTCACAAGCGACGTTACCGCCACCGACCGTATCGTAGGAAACATATCGGGAGAAATCGAAATATTCAAAGGGCTTAAATACAAACTCAATGTTGGGCTGGACCGGGCAATTGCCGAAAGAAAGGTCAACCAATATAAAGAATTGAGTTTTTTGACAACAAAAGGGGAAGCCGACATAAACACGATTACGGCAAATAGCCGTTTGGTCGAAAACTATGTCACTTACGACAAACAAATTGGCAGCGACCACCATTTGACAATTCTTGCCGGGCATGCATACCAGTTCTTCAAAACAACCGGTAGCACAATTAATGTCAACGGGTTTGAAGTTGAAAACATCGTATATACCGACAATCTTGAATATGGGAATTATTCAAGTGCCTCGGTTACTTCATCCGATGAAGAAAGCGAGTTGCAATCATTCTTCGGCAGGGCAAATTACAATTTCAGGGAAAAATACCTGCTTACGGCCACATTGCGCGCCGATGGCTCTTCAAAATTTGGGGAAAACAACAAATACGGGTATTTCCCTTCGGCAGCTTTTGCATGGAGGGCTTCAGAAGAAGAATTCATAAAAAACATCGATGTTATCAGCAACCTTAAAGTCAGGTTGGGATGGGGCATTACGGGCAACCAAGAGATCCCCAACAAAATTTCGCAAATATCGGTAGGCACGACAGGTTCTGCAAACGGTTACTTTAACGACACCCAATCGGCAGGTATTACATTCCTGCGCACGCCCAACCCCGACATACAATGGGAAACCACCGGGCAATTGGATTTTGGGCTTGACTTCGGCATACTAGACCACCGCATTAACGGGGCGATAGACATCTTCAAAAAGACAACAAAAAACGTTTTGTTGGAAATTACCTCAAAAGCCCCTGCCGCTGCCGAAACACAATGGATGAACGTTGACGACCTCAAAATCATAAACAATGGCTTTGAACTTGAGCTAAATGGTTCATTAGTTAAACAAAAAGACCTTACTTGGGACGTGGGGCTTAACTTTTCGCACATCAACAACAACGTAGAAGACTTGCCCGTAACGTTAATCGAAACAGGGGTTGCCAGCGGCCAGGGCCTGTCAGAAACAAGGGTACAGGTAATAACCAACGACCACCCAATAGGGACTTTCTATGGGCGCATATTCAAAGGGCTGGACAGCAATGGCTACAGCACGTACAAAACTGACGAAAGCGGCGAAGAAGTATTGGAATGCATGGGATCCGCACTCCCCGACTACACTTACAGCTTCAACACAAGCCTTAAGTATAAAAATTTCGACTTCAGTATGTTCTGGTACGGTTCGAAAGGCAACGACGTATATAACAACACGCGGAATGCGCTTTTCACAAAAAGTTCACTCACCAGCGGCTCAAACGTTACTTATGAAGTTGCAAACTCCAATGAAGCAGAAGATAATTCAAACACCTTTTCTTCCCGTTTCGTGGAAGACGGTTCTTTCCTGCGCTTGTCAAATGTAACTCTCGGATATACAGTCAATACGAAGAAGGTAAAATGGTTGAGCAAAGCCAGGGTTTACGTTACGGGAAATAACTTGTTGCTTTTCACGGATTATACCGGTTGGGATCCGGAAGTCAGCACAGATGCAAGTTATGAAGACATCCCTTCGATAGGCATCGACTATACATCATACCCAAAAGCAAGGACATTTACTTTTGGCGTAAACCTGCAATTTTAATCCTAAAAACCTTTAAGTGATGAAAAAGAACATATTTAAAATATTTATTTTAACAATCGGGCTGCTAAATTTCATGGCTTGCACCGATTTGGAAGAAAATGTTTTGGACGAACAATTAGGCGAAGACCTTATTTACGATTCAGACAACATCGATGCACTTATCAACCCGCCTTATGCCAGCTTGCGCCATATAATCGAATGGTACGATTTCTGGGCATTGCAAGAAGTCACCACCGATGAAGTGGCATTCCCCACCAGGGGATCGGACTGGGACGACAACGGTGCTTGGCGGCAATTGCACAAACATACCTGGACCGCCGACCACGTAAGGCTCGGAAATGTTTGGGATGCCTTGAGCCAAGGCATATCGAGGGCAAATACCGCAATGTATTACATTGGGCTGTTCGACCAAACAGAAACGACAGGACAATATATAAACGAAGCCCGTTTTTTGCGTGCCTACTATGTTTATCTCATGGCAGATCTGTACGGGCAAGTGCCTTTCAGGGAAGCTGACGAACTGGATTTCTCCGTAACCCCGGAAGTAATGGACCGGGCAACTGCAATCGACTATGTAATTAGCGAAATAAAAGCGGTGTCCGGCGAACTTAAGGAAAAATCAGAACTTTCCTCCGAAAGGGTAACGCTAGGCCTGGCAAATGCGCTGTTGGCAAAAATATACCTTAACTACGAAGTATATACAGGCGAAGCTAAATGGGACTCGGCCATATATTATTGCGATCAGGTAATTGCTTCCGGTCAATATTCCATAACTGACGATTACTGGTCGATGTTTCAATGGGACGTGACAGGCGACAACGAAGAGTTCATTTTTACAATACCTATGAGCGACCAAATAGACATGGGCAGCGGCAGTATTTGGATTGAGTTTACCTTGCACTACAACCAGGTTTTTGGCAATTATTCGAGTTATTGGAACGGAGCCTGCACTACTTCCGATTTCCTTGACACATGGGATCAAGAAAATGACGTGCGTTTCTATGACGACAGGAATATTGCAACCTACGGATTTAATCAAGGATTTCTTATTGGGCAACAATATGACACAAAAGGAGTTGCCATAAAAGACAGGGACGGCAACCCCCTGGTTTTCACTACCGATTTCAGTTTGACGAACTCAAATGAATGCAATGGGGTGAGGGTCGTTAAATTCGGCCCTAATGCCAATACGCTATATGCAGGTTCGTATGCCCCTAATGATTTCCCTTTATTCCGCCTTTCTGAAATTTATCTGGCAAGGGCTGAAGCAAAATTCAGGGATGGCGACAGCGACGGGGCATTGGCGGACATAAATTATCTCCGGTCAAAACGGAACGCCGAAGGGAAAACCCTTGCTCAACTATCGTCCATAAGCCTCGACGACATATTGAACGAACGGGGGTACGAACTATACTGGGAAGGTTACAGGAGGCAGGACCTGGCACGGTTCGGGAAATTTGGCGAAGCATATGCCGAGAAAGATGCTGATGCGAACGATTCTAAATCTCTTTATTATATCCCTACAAATGCCCTAGACGTAAACGAAAATTTAACGCAAAATCCATAAAATCAAATATATTCAAAAAAAAGCGGGCAAATTTTTGCCCGCTTTTTTTTGCCGTGCATAGCAACTAGGGTTTAATCGCATAAATAATATACTCATAGTAGCTAGGAAACCGCAAAATCAGGTTTGATGGCATGAAAATTATCAGTAAGTATTTTTTCTAATTTCTGCCCATCCAACGTTCTTGGGCAAAAGGATCGATAACGGTGAAGCTGACAAAATGCCCACACGAACTCAGGCTATTATACACTGCTTCTGCTTCATAAACCTTCAATTAGAAGTCGATGATCACCTTGATCCTTTCATTAAAATAACCTTGTTCCCATCCCTTAACAAAATTAGGTATTAAAGGGTTTTTAAGGTGCCCCTTTACGGGCATAAGCAGCCAATATCCTAGTACAAGCAGCCCGGGAGCGATAGCTGGGGGAGTTTTTAAGCCTCTATCATTTCCTGGTATTCCCCCGGGGACATTAGCCCGTCAAGTTCAGAAGAATCTTTAATCTCAATTTTTATCATCCAGCCTTCCCCGTACGGATCTTTGTTTACCACCTCGGGGTCATCGGCCAGGACACCGTTAACTTCTGTAACAATACCACCAACCGGCATAAATAGATCTGAAACCGTTTTTACGGCCTCAACCGTACCAAAAGTTTCACCTTTGTCCAGTTCTTCCCCTTCGGTTTCGATTTCAACAAAAACAACATCGCCAAGTTCGCCCTGGGCAAAATCGGTTACCCCAACGAAGGCAAAATTGCCATCTACACGGATCCATTCGTGGTCTTGCGTGTATTTTAAATCAGAAGGTATTTTCATTTTGTAATTTTTTTAAATTTGCCAACAGGATCTGTCAAGCTTCCTGTTTATCGGTAAATAATTTTTATGGTTTCTATTGAATTTATTTTCAATTGCCAAATTTAATACAATTTAATGAAAGATAAAGAGTTGTTGCAATTGCATTTTTATGAAAAAATATCATCGGTCAAAGCACTTGGGCAAGCTGCGCGGAAGTTAATAGCAGCATTCCCCGAACAACGTGTATTTGCTTTATATGGAAAAATGGGTGCAGGCAAAACAACATTTGTTCAAGCTATTTGCGAAGTATTGGGTACGGACGATATTGTAACAAGCCCAACATTTGCATTAATTAATGAATATAAAACCGGCGGCCCTTCTTCTATTTTCCATTTCGATTTTTATCGGATAAAAGATATTGAGGAAGCGTTTGACTTGGGTTACGAAGATTATCTGTATAGCGGGCAGTACTGTTTTATCGAGTGGCCGGAAAAAATAGCCCCACTATTGCCCGAAAACATTGTGGAGGTAAGGATTGAAGCAGGGGTTGGTGGCGACAGGGTTATCTCGGCAAAGAAAGTATGATATAGTGTTGTCGGTGTGCTTTTTTTAGAAAAACAAGCTGGCAAGCATTGTAAAAACAAGCCCGCAAATGGCAATTATCGATTCCATTACTGTCCACGAGCGCAGCGTTTGTTTCTCGTCCATGCCAAAATATTTGCCAACCAGCCAAAAGCCACTGTCGTTGACATGAGACAACAATGTTGCTCCCGAAGCAATAGCCAAAACTACCAATGCCCGTTCGGGGTCGCTTAACCCGAATTCGCCCAATACGGGGGCAACAATACCTGCGGCGGTTATCATCGCAACCGTTGATGAGCCTTGTGTCACACGCACCACTGCCGCCAGCAACCATGCAAGGAAAATCGGGGGTAGCGAAGAGCCGGCCATCGATTCTGCCATTATCTTCCCAATTCCGCTGTCAACAAGTATTTGTTTCAATACGCCGCCCGCACCTGTAATCAAAATAATAATCCCTGCCGGGCCAAGTGCTTTTGTGCTCAGTTCTAGGATTTTCTGCTTTCCCATTCCCCTCCTGATGCACAAAAAATAGATGGCGACCAAAGTGGCAATTATCAACGCTGAAAACGGGTGGCCAATAAATTCGGCAATATCCGTGTAGATCGATTTTTTAAGGATCCCTTTGCTTACCGCCAACCCGGTAAAGGTATTTGTCAAGATCAAAAACAAGGGGATGCCTATAATCAAGGCTATCATCCTAAAAGGGGGCAGGTTGTCCCCATCGTAATCTTTCTCTTGTGCTACGTGGATTTCGGCAGGGGGATCTAGGTGTATCTTCGTTGAAATATATTTCCCCCAAACCGGGCCGGCAATAATTGCCGTTGGGAAACCCAAAATCACGCCGAACAGTATTACCCAGCCTAATTGCACGTTGACAATATCGGCCACTGCCACCGGCCCCGGGGTTGGCGGTATGAAACTGTGGGTGACGGCAAGGCCGGCCAGCAAGGGGATCCCATAATACAATAACGATTTTTTTGTGTCGCGGGCAAGTGCGTAGATTATCGGTATCAGGATAATAAAGCCCACATCGAAGAAAACAGGTATGGCAATAATAAACCCGGAAACGAGCATGGACCAAGAAGCTTTGTCTTTGCCAAATTTTTCAATAAGGTAATGCGCCAGCGACTCAGCCCCTCCCGAACTCTCCAGCATTTGCCCGAAGATCGCACCAAGCCCAACCACGGTTGCCACAAAACCAAGTGTCCCTGCCATCCCGTTTTGTATCGCCTGCGTTATTTCTTCTAACGGCATCCCGGCAACAACGCCCACGTAAATGGCAGTAACCAGAAGCGAAACAAATGCGCTTATCTTCAACTTCAAAACCAAGAAAAGCAAAACAGCAACGGCAGAAACAACTATAAAAATCAGAAAAGGTGCAGACATTTATCCGGTTTTAGGTTTTGGGCTTAAAGTTATTATTAAACTTCCGTAAAACAAACTGCTTATAAAACTCCCAGATATAACCAGCCAGGTTTTGCAGGGGGGTGTAGCAAGGGGCAATAACTGCAAATGCAGTTGCTTGCCAATTAACCTTCAATTTTACGGGGACGGATCATGTTTCTGGGATTAAGGATACTTTCGAGTTTCCCTTTGTCAATTAATTTTTTTTCTAATACCAATTCGTATACACTTTTCCCCGACTTGAGGGCTTCGGTGGCTACTTCTGTAGAATTTTCATAGCCCAGGTACGGGTTAAGGGCGGTTATAAGGCCAATGCTGTTAAATGCCAGATCTTTGCACCTTTTTTCGTTCGCGCTTATTCCAATAATGCATTTATCTTTTAGTGTTGTTATGCCATGGATAAGCATTTCAATATTTTCCAGCAACGAATAAACAATAATCGGCTCCATGGCATTTAATTGCAATTGCCCCGCCTCGGCTGCCAGGGTAACTGTAAGGTCGTTCCCAATAACTTTATAGGCAATCTGGTTCACCACTTCCGGGATGACCGGATTTACTTTCCCCGGCATAATTGAGGAACCGGGTTGCCTTGGTGGAAGGTTAATCTCATTGATACCTGTCCGTGGCCCTGATGAAAGCAAACGCAGGTCGTTACATATTTTGGACAATTTTACCGCCAGGCGTTTTACCGCCGATGAATTCATTATGAACACCCCCGTATCGCTGGTCGCTTCAATCATGTTTTTTGCAGGGGTAACAGCCAATCCTGTAATTTCTGACAGATAATGCGTACATATGGCTGTGTATTCAGGATCGGAATTGATCCCGGTCCCTATAGCTGTTGCCCCCATGTTTATCTCAAGGAACAGTCCCCTGTTTTGTTCCAGCCGCTGGATTTCCTCTTTTAAGGTAACTGCAAAAGCCTCAAATTCTTGTCCAAGGGTCATGGGGACGGCATCTTGTAGCTGGGTACGCCCCATTTTTATAATATTTGAGAATCCTTTTCCCTTAACATGTAATGCCTTGATTAAGTGTCCCAAAGATTTCTTTAATTCGCCTATGCTCCTGTAAAAAGCAATTTTTGCCGCTGTTGGATAAGCATCGTTTGTTGATTGTGAGAGGTTTACATGGTTGTTGGGGTGGCAATATTTATATTCACCTTTGTTATGACCCAATATTTCCAAGGCCCTGTTTGCAATAACTTCATTGGCGTTCATGTTGGCCGAGGTCCCGGCGCCGCCTTGTACCATATCGACCAGGAAATACTCATGTAATTTACCGTCTTTTATCTCCTGACAGGCCTTCACAATGGCATCAGTGATTTTTTCATCTAATATCCCAAGTTTATGGTTTGTTTTGGCTGCGGCTGCTTTAACGTCAGCAAAGCCTGAAATAAGTTGGGGATAGTGGAACATTTTTGAACGGCTGATATTGAAATTGTCAAGAGCCCTCATGGTCTGGATCCCGGTATAATATTCAACCGGTATGTCCATGTTTCCTAGCAAATCGTGTTCTGAACGGGTTTTTCCGCTCAATATAGGTTTTTTAATCATCTGAATATAGGATTATTGTGCCAATCGTTATTTGTCTTGGTTGTATAGGTATTTTGCTGCTGCTTTTGACATTTTGTCCCCTTTGTGCCCAACCCCTTCAACAAATTCCAATTTCCAGTTGAAAGGACAGTTTTTGTTTTGGGCTTCATTTTTACCATATTCATAAAATGTTTTTCCTCGCTGCAAACGTGTCAACCCCTGCAAATCGGCTTCGGGGGTTTGCCTAAGGTTGGTCGTGCGTAAAGTATCGGCAGTACCCAATAATATGGTGAGATTTTTCCCGTAATAATCTGTGGAATTTACATTTAGCCTAGAAGGGACTGTCCCCAGGCCATATGGGAATTTATATTTTTTATCAGGGAAGGTGTACCAACCGGCATTGGCAGATATGGCTTCCCCTAAATTAGGTGTTGTATGAAAAAGCAAAAAACGGTGGACAAACTGGGCTCCTGCGGAATGTCCAAAAATATTGTATTTTTCAGCGTCAACCGGGCTTTCTTTTTTTACAAATGCGAATATTTGTTCTATCAGCTCAAATGTTGAGCTATCTGCATCTGTGTAGATGCCATTGTTATCACAAACACCACCTTGCTGGTATTCTTTTTCCGAAAAATCTGTCTCAGAAAATTGGGGGACAAGCATGAATAAATTGTACTCATTTGCACTATTAATCCATGAACAAAGATAATCGTAGCCGTTTCGTCCCATGCCATGCATAACGTACTGGATATTTGTTTTTTCAACCGATGCCCCTAGTGGGGTGTAATAAAATACAGGTACAGTTTTGTTTTTAAAGACAGGGCCAGAACCATAAAATTCGATACCCCCGCCTCTTGTGAAATGTTTATTTTGATAAGGTCCATATAAATAATCGGCAATTGCAACTGCCTCACTTTTCCCTACACACGAAGATTTGTAGAAGAATTTTAGTGCCCAGTTAAATTGATTATTTATTTTTTGTGAACATGTCCTTGACGACAAGAAAAAATCAGTCCCTTTTTCAAAGGAAGAAGGTTCTTTATCAGTTAAAAAAATGGCAAGTTTTTTATCAAAGTAATTTGCCAAAACAATATCGCTTAATTCATTTTCATTTCTGAATCTATCAAAATCGGGCATCTGATCCCAATCAACACCTGCAATTACCGTCTTATCAAGAAAAGGTGTTTCATGAAACAACAAATATTGGTTTACGAAGTTGCCACCCTCCATGTTTCCACAGAGATTAAACTTGTTGCCCTTCAATTTATATTTTGCAACAACTTTCTTATGTATCTCATCTATAACATCAAAGAGCTTTTTGTATGTGCTATTGTCATATGGTTTATTACCGTAGAAGAAGTCGGGGACTACCAAAAGTAAACCGAATTTATCAGCTTTGTCGGCCCAGTCTTCAATAGTTTTAGCAGGGCATTCCCCTTTATCGGGGACAATTATCTGAACACTTACCGATTTAGGGTTAAAATTTTCTGGCTTATAACAATAAATATGCACAGAATTTCCAGTCTCCTGATTTCTAGGGCAAAAAGAGATTGTCTCATAATTTTTTTGGTTACCGTTTTTTTTGACATTGCCACAGGCAATAGAGAAAAGCAGCAGGGAGAGTATAGTTATTATCCTCATTCTCGATTTTATATAGAAATTTAAGTAGGTATACGTGATTGTTTAGCTGGTACAAATTATTATAAATCAAATATTTTTCAACCACAGAGTTAAACGGGGAAAAACAAGCAGAGCGCACAGAGTGTTAATAATTAGATATTTATCTCTGTGGCACTCTGGGTGGGTACACAATGCCCTCTGTGGTAATAAATGGATAACCATAGCAATAAATCCAGCTAAACAATCACAGTAATATATTATGCCACCAGATTAAAAGATGACGGGCAGTTTGATAAAATCTTAATATCCTGGGTTTTGTTCAATCACATTGCCACTGTTTGATTCGATAAATGATAATGGGATAGGGAACAACACAGGAGTTTCGTCATCGTCCATTCCCCTGCCGTTTTGTCCTGTAACCTCATTGTGTTCACGTACCCTGGTTTTGAAAATATTGCTCGCGCTCCTTTCATCACCCCCGTCTTCCTGGCTTAAACGGATTAGTGTATGCCTCCTGTTTTCTTCGGTTATTAGCTCACGGCTCCTTTCGTCCAAAATAAAGTCGATAGAAACATCCGATTCAGATATCTCAGACACATTCGCCCTTGTCCTGATTTTGTTTATCCAATTAACTGCTTCTCCCGGTTTGTTTAATTTGTAGAGGGCTTCGGCGTAAAGCAGGTAAGTTTCTGCCAGCCTAAGATAGGGGAGATCGTTATATTGTCCGTCTTGGTCTGATTGCTCAAAGGTTTCATCTACCCATTTCCATTTTTTTGTTGATGGCAAGTTGTAGTTTTTAATTGACGGATCAGAATCGTTGGTCATTTTGCTCGTTACTTTTAATTGAATCAAGCTCTCACCATCATCGGTAACTTCGTATACTTCATTGTCTTCATTCAGGAAGTAAAGGTGGAATGTCATGGAATTGTCATCGTAGCGATAGTCGTTATCCTGTTGGCCATCGTATGTGTATAGCTCGTTGGCACCGATTGAAATGGCACACCGCCCGGCACCCTTGCCATTGTTGAGCGACCAGAAAAGGTTTACTGTTCCCCCCTCGTAATCGGAGTGGGACAGACTTGAGATATCTGACAAATTGGAATAGTAGTTTTGCCACATATTCCTCATAAATACTTTACTTGTCCCATAAGCCACATCATCGGGGTCTGAATTTAAGAAAGCCCATAAAACTTCGTTGTTGCCATTGGTGTACAAAGGCGATGCAAACAGGTCGGTAAACGGGCTTCCGTCTTCACTTGCAACATTGCCAAAACGTTCTGTCATTAACCCATAGTCGCTTGATTCTACCAGTGGTTCTAATATATCCTTTGCTTTTTGGTCTTCACCCATGGCAAGATAAGTTTCCCCAAGATAGTGACGGGCAACAGCCTGGTTGGGCTTGGTATTGTTATCCTCAAACCGCATTGGCAGGTTGTTTACGGCAAACAGGAAGTCTTCAACCATCACTTCCCTGATTGTTGAAACGGGATCCCTTTCCCAGTCGACCCGGTAATTTGATCCGGTAATTTCTTCGGTACTTAAAGGGACAGCCCCGAAAGAATAGGTTAAGTGGCGATATGCCCATGCCCTGTAAAGCCGGGCCTGCGCAATTATGTAATTTTTATTTTCTAAAGCTTCCCCTTCATCAGAACCTCCCCAATCAATATCCTCACCTTCGGCGCGGGTGATTACAACGTTTGCTGTATTGACAACAGCATATAACCATTCAAACAAAGCGAGGAATGAGTCGCAATCGGTTAATGTTGTTATGTTTTTAGGATAGCTAAGGTGGCATGCCTTAGAGTGCCGGTTGTTGCCCCACGAGTTATCTGCCCCGGCACTAAAGAAAATAGATTTTGCAAAAGGCAGGCTGGCGTAGTCTGCTCCATCTACATATGCAACATCTAAACGGGCATATTCGCCCCTGACCATTGCCAGTAAGGCATAGTTCATGCTTTCAAAACCATCGTAATCGACCAACAGGTTTTCCGCATACATATCGTCCACAGGGTTCTCTTCCAGAAAATCTTCTGAACAAGAATTTGCGAATCCTATAAAAATTATTAATCCTATTATTCTTATATATTTTTTCATGTCAATAACTTTTTATTTTACGTCAAACTTAACACCGAAAAGGAAAGTACGTACCTGGGGTATTGCCCTTTGATGCGAAGAAGAATCTACAAATTCAGGATCAAGGCCAGACCATTTTGTAAATGTGCACAGGTTCTGGACATTACAATAAACTTGTAGCCTGTCAAGGTGAAGCTTGTTCAAAACATTTTTCTGGAAATCATAACCCAATGTGATATCTTTTATCCTTAGGTAATCTGTTTTTTCATAGAACTTAGCACCGGCAGGGTTGACAGAGCCATCGCCCGCATTTGCCGGATATGTGTTTATCGGGTTATCCTCGGTCCAAAACTCTTTGTCTAACTGGTTTTGGCGATAAGAGACCGACATTGTTGACATTAAATAATTTGGGGCTATCCCGCCAACGGAACCATTTACAAAAACAGACAACGACACTGGCCCATATATAAAGTTGTTTGACACCCCAAATGTAAAATCGGGGTAGAGGCTGCCTATTACTTTACGGTCATTCTCTGCGTCAATATCATCATCGTTATTCAGGTTTTTATATTTCATATAACCTGGTTGGGAGTTGAATGGATCAACTTCGAGTACCTCGTCGGCCTGAACAATACCGTCAAAAACATAGTCGTAATAAGAATCAGGGTTATGTCCGATAAACCATTCAGAAGCACTGTCGTCAATAGGCTTGCCATTATCGTCATACAAACCTACGTCAACGAGTTTGTCTTTGCTTGCTTCAACATTAAAGTCGGTTGACCACCTGAAGTTGCCTTTATTTATGTTTGTAGATGTTATTTGGAACTCAATCCCTTTTCCTTTCATTTCACCAATATTCTGGAGCAATGAACTTGCACCGTTTATTGCAGGTATTGTCCTTTCAAGCAAAAGATCTTTCGTTGTCCTTGAGAAAACATCAATAGAACCGTTTATCCTGTTTCTCAACAATCCAAAATCAAGCCCAATGTTTATTGATTCGCTTGTTTCCCATCCTAATTTTGGGGAAGAAAGTGCCGATGAGTAAAAGCCAAAAGTGGGGTTATAATCTTCGTCTAAATAGTTTATCCCTTCTAATGTCGGAAGAGAAGAATAGGCAGAGATCCCTTCGTTCCCATTTCGGCCCCACGACATTCTTAATTTTAGGGTGTTAACAATATCTGCACATTGCGAATCTGTAAAGAAAGGTTCGTTTGCAATGTTCCATCCCAACGATACAGATGGGAATATTCCATATTTGTGGTCTTTGCCAAAAGCAGAATAACCATCTCTCCTGATAACGAAAGAAGACATGTAGCGTGAGTCGTAGCTATAATTTATACGGCCCATCTGCGACAGGTGTTGGTTTTGTGAATAGTCGGCATCTGTTTCAACTGTGCCGGCTTTGTTGGGCTGCCAGTAGGTCATCACATCGTTCGGGAAATCAGCAGCGTCTATTAAATTTGAAGATTGAGTGTTTTTTTGCGCTGAATACAATGCGGTAATAAATAAAGAATGTTTCCCGAAAGAACGCTCATATGACACAATGTTTTCAATAAGCCAGTTTTCGTCATAAGTGTTTTCTATTGACAGTTCACCATTGCTTTCTACCCCTTCGGAAGTATCTTCGCCCCAGTAGGTTTGTTCAATCCTTGTACCGTAGGTGTAGCCTGTGTTTAAATGATAAGACAATCCTTTTATCGGGGTTGTTACTACAATGCTGTTGTTTGTATTGAAAACGCGTTCTATGTCGTTATCCTCTTCGTTTAATGAACTCAAAGGGTTGTCGGCATAACTGCTGTCTTCCCATGTTTGCAAACGGATGCTGCCATCGTCATAATATGCTTTGCCAAGAGGGTTCATGAGGAAAGCACCTGAAAAGCTTGCAGCGTTCCCCCCGCGGTCGTAATAACCATATTTGTTTTTCGATGAAAAAGAAACCCATTTCCCCAGTTTTTGGTCGAGGTTAAGCCTGAACGAATATTTTTTAAACTCATCATTTAAGGCAATCCCTTTGTTGTCGGTTAAATTGGCAGAAAAATAATACCCTGTGTTTTTAGAGCTTCCCCTGAAAGAAATGTTATGTTGCTGGTTGACACCATTTTGCAAAGCCAAGTCCAGCCAGTCGGTAGATTCCCCGGCTTCGTATGATGCCTGTTCTGTGGCACTTATGCTACCCCCGCCGTCAACTTTTGTTTCGTAGAAAGTTTCCCCGTCCATCATTTTGGGGATGTTGATGGCATTGTAGAATGAGACATAGCCGTCATAAGAAACAACCAATTTTTCGCCTGCCCCTTTTTTTGTTTGTATCAATATTACCCCACTTGCCCCACGGGCACCATAAATAGCAGCAGAAGAAGCGTCTTTTAATACTTCTATTGATTCAATGTCGTTTACGTTCAGCTCGCTCCATGAGCCTTCGTATGGGACACCGTCTAAAATAATAAGGGGAGATTTTGAACCCGAGATGGAATTAACCCCCCGGATCCTGGTTGTAGAAACGGAACCTTCTGCATCTGTCCCCCTCATAAAGATCCTCATCCCGGCCACGGAACCTTGTAACGACTGTACAATGTTGGGGTAGGGCCTTTCTTTTAATTTTTCACTGCTAAGTGAGGCAACGGCTCCTGTGACCACACTTTTTTTCTGGGTACCATAACCAATTACAACAACTTCGTCAACCAGTTTGTCTTCTGATTCCAAAGAAACAGTCAAATAACTGGTGTTTGTTAATTTAATACTTTGGGTTTTGTACCCAATGAAAGAAACCTGTAGGAGATCCCCTACCTCAGCAGGGATGGAAAATTTTCCATCAACTGAAGTTGCCGCCCCTTTTGTTGTGCCCTTAACAAGGACACTTACCCCAGGAATTGGCTCCTTCGTGTTTGCATCAATTACCAGCCCGTCAACCTGGGCCATTAAGTTCATAAATGATGACAAAAACAAGAATAGCATTAATAAAACTTTTACCATAACCTTCTTTTTAATATTTAATATAATCGGTGAATTTTTAACAGCTCTCCTAATTTTGTTTCAGTTACCCGAAATGCAACGAAGCCATTGTCGGCTTCTGGTTCAAGTACCGAAACCACATAGTTTGCATTCTCCTGGTGGAGGTTAACAAGGAAACTCCCTTTTGGGAAATTTCGTGTTCCCTGGATGAGATCACATTCAACCTGTACAGTGTGTATCTTTTCCCACTCTTTAGGGCTTTCGTTATATGAAGTGATTTTATAGCTGACAACATCAAAAAAGGTGTCGTCTTTTAAAGTATCTATATAAACTCCTAATGTTTTTAGGTTTCTAATTTCTTTAGTACAGGAGGGTTCAAGGATATAGAAGTTCGGGCGGCTCCGTTCTATTGAAGGGACAAGGCAAAGCCCGTCTTCTGTTGGTATTTCTTTTTCAAACAGCTTTCCTGTCTGGATATCAATGAATTTATATGAAAATGTTTTTTCAAGGGCATTGCCCTTAACATAGATTGGGTTTGTGCCATTGAGCGTTTCAGTTTTTGCCTGGTTAACAGCCTCTTTTATCCTTTCTGGGTTTAAAGCTGCTTGTTCCAGATAGGTTTTTGCAATAAGAAAAGCAGAATGCGTACGCCTTATAAATGAGGTTTTGCCTAATCCTATGCCCCTAATTTCCAATAGCATTGATATAGCGTTGGAAAGTGCATACGATGTAGAGCTTGAGCGTGGGTTTATAGCGCCTTTTAAGCAACGTAGTTCATTTCCGGAATCATTGAACGATACATAAAAACTATGGAAATATCCGTTTGCATCCAGCACCTCTTCTGCCTTTTTTTGAAAGAAATTTATTGAGCTTTCCCTTAGCACATTGGGGATGTTCGGATAGCCGGATGGGAGGAAAAGTACATCGGGATAAAATGAAGCCCCGTCTTTGCCCCACGAAGAGAACTCTTTTCTTTCCGGACCGAATTCATGGAAATCAAGGGCTAAGTCTGGGTTGAATTGAATAAAAGCGCGCCTAATAATTTTGCTCACAGGGTCGGCAAATTTTGTTTGGTCGCGGTTTAAATCATAACCTGAGCCTGAACGTCTCTGTTGTTTTAAGTATCCGTCAATATTGGCTATTGGCAGAATGGTGATGTCAACTTTGTCAAGAAGTTGTCTGCCTTCTTTTGTTTCTAGGATATAATTAGCAAGAGCCAGTAAGCCTTCTGCGCTTGCAGGTTCATTTCCATGTATTGCCCCCTGCATCCAAAGTTTAACTTTTGGTAGCCCGTTGTTTTTTGAAAAATGGAGTATTGGTATTTTTTTCCCAGAAGGCGTTTGTCCGATATGTTCGAGTTGAACCAATCCGTTGCCTGATACAAGGCCGTTTAGCCAGTTTGTTATTTCTTCGTAATTTGCAAACCTGTCCTCATCTATTAAAATTGAGGGGGTTGTGAATTTAACATCAGGGTCTGGATAGTATGTTTCAGTTATTTTTTTGCCCTGCTTCTGTGCCGTTACAGAAAAGAAGGCAAGGATAAGGGATAAAAGAATTAATTGGTACTTCATTTTATATTTTTTATTAGTTGGATCAACTTTCAAATGAACCCTTCCGGGCTATACTGTTTTCCATCATTACCCGGCCTCGGGAAATGACAGTATGCAACTGATAATCTGCGGAGAAGAAGCAAAAATCAGCATCGTAGCCGGTTTCTGTTTTCCCTTTGTTTTTCAAATACATTGTTTTTGCCGCATTTGCCGTAATCAGTTTGAATGCATCTTTTGGGGCTATCCCCCCGTGTTTTATTAATTTTATTACTTGTTCTAAATTTTTATGAAGGGGGGCAAGTGTATATGTTTCTTCCCCTGTTTCCGGGTTTGTCCTTTTGACTCCGCCATTGCCATCGCTACTAAAAGTCATATTGTTTATAGGCACACCTTTTTCCAATGCCATAATGACAGCTTTATAAGGTTCTGTAAATTGTGTGCCACCTGTAGAGATGTCGATCATCCCGCCCATCTTGGCAAACTCAATTGCCTGATTGAACAATTTTTCGGTACGGATTGTATGCGTAGGCGAGATGTATTCGATGAGGCTAGGGTATTTTTTAGCTATGTCTATCAACACTTGCATGCCTTCGGGCAGTGCCCCCAGGTGTACGTGCATTACACCACGTTTGGCAGATGCAAAACCGCCAAGGCGTACTTGGCTGATAATTTTGATAAGGTCAGGTTCTGTAGGGAAAGAAGATCTGTCATCGCATATGGCAATCTTGCACCCGATAACCGGATCGATAAAAATAAGGTCGTTGGCAATGCAATCGGTAATGGTTGGTGTTGGCAAACCGTAGAAGCCTGTAAGCATATATGCAGAAACCCCGTTCATCCGTAACGATTGTGTCTTGGCATACAGTTGGGGCAGTTTCTTGACGAAACCATCTGTGCCTAAAAGCCCGACAACACTTGTAGTCCCGCACTTTATCAAATCTTCGACCCTGACTTCGGGAGCCAAAGAATAAAAACCTGTTTGGCCACCTCCCCCGGAAGTATGAACATGGATGTCGATAAGGCCAGGAGAACCTATAGCCCCCTGCATATCTATTGTTTCTACCGAGAGGTTACCTGTTTTTATATCAGTGCCAATGGCTGCAATCTTTTCTCCTACGATAAGAATGTCGCTAAGGGCACCTTTTTCAGAAGAAATAAGTTGTGTGTTTTTAATAAGTTTCATCATGTTAAAAAAGTATATGGTTGTATATCAACATAAAAATGAAAGCCCCGGCCAACGGGATCATGTTTCGTTTTGCCAAGTCGAAAGTTGATATCCCGGCAATTTCAGCAGTAGCAATAATAACCCCGGCAATTGGGGATGTTGCCCTGCCCATACTTGCCGATAATTGCATCGGCAACACCATTCTGACCGGCTCCATGCCGAATTTCCTGGCGATTTCGGGAATTAATGGGCCGAAAGAAAAAAATGAAGCATTTCCGCTGCCCATAAGCATAGCTGCCAGAAAAATTAGAATGGTAATAATTATTCCGATAAGCGTACTTGAAAACCCTAAGTGCATTGAACCATGCACAAGTGCATTAATAAAACCAAGGCTTATCAAGCCTTTTGAGAAAACTTCTGCCGAAACAATAAGTACTACTACACTTGAGAAAACGTTGCCCATCCCATCCCAAAAAGACTTTAGGCTTGCAAACATTGCCCTTGCACTCTTGGTACGTATCAACTCGAAAGTCATTGATATAAACAATGAAACAATCATTGCAGTAGTAGTGTTTAATTCAATAGGGAGGTCAAATAGTTGAAGGTATCTTGAAAAAAGAATAAGGATTATAATGGGCAGAAGGGGCAAAAGGGCATAGAGTAAAGGGACATTAACGTTAAAGCCTTCTTGTGTGATTTTTGTATCTGTGTTTTGAATACCCTTTTTAGCGTCTTTCCTGTCGAAATGCCTACTTGTAAAATAGTACAACACCATCAATACTATGGTCAATGGTATTGCCATGGGGAGTTGGTGTTTAAGAAAATATGCGATATTGTTCAGTTCTATAAGTTCGGAAGCCCTGGCCGTGTTGGCAGAACTTGGTCCCATGTCGAAAACGGTACAGGCGACTATTACGGAAACAGCAGTTAAGCGGCTTACCCCAATGCGGACAAGGACGGGCATAACAGAGGCCACCAATAACAAACCGAGCCCGGTTGCACTTGGGATACATATAAACAATATTTGCCCTATCGGGATGATGGAAATTGCAGCCGCATAAGGATACTTTTTAAATAACGAAAGGGGTTGCATCGAAACATACACCAAAGCGTCACTTGCTTTTATCTGTTTCATATAGGCAACATAGCCGCCTATTGCCATTATCATAAACCCAACATTTACCAAGTTTGAAGTAAATGTTTTTTCTATCATTTTGAAAAGATCAAAAACAACAGAACCTGTGGGACTGCCTACCTTAATGTCTCCTGTCCCTATTATTAAAGCAAGGGACAACATAAATAAACCCATTACCAGGAGTACGCCCTGTGGGTTATACTTCTTATATAACAATATCCCGGTAAGGATTATAAATTGGACCGCAATAAAAGCTCCTACATAAATCATATTATTTAATATTATATCAAAAGTTGCCAAAAGAACAATCAGTAAAAAATAATTTACACTTGTCAAAAATATTGTCAATTAATAAATAAAAGCATTAACAAAACGATATAAAAACAATTAATAAGCAAACTAATTGACTTTTATTTATTTTATAAGTAAAGTACAATAACATAAAGCAAATTAATATAACCGCCTCTGAATCAAAAAAATAATGTTTTAAGTAATTATTTAAGGAGATAAATTTTTTAATGGTTAATGTATTAACACTTGCTTTTTGTCGGGTTTAAATTTTTGGGGAATAAATGTAAGGGTAGCTTAGGTTTTTTTATGTCCACGAAGAAAGCTTCTCTATATCTTTAAAGCCTATATTGAAATTTTCACCGTACACAGTTTTATATTCCTCACAAAATTTATCGTATGAATTTTTTGAACTGGCATGTTGCCCAAGCACATTATATGCCTTACATCTTAAATAAAGTGCCTGTTCGTTTAAATAATCGAACCTGAAAATAATATCGGCAAGTTTTAATATTAAGCGGGGCTCGTTTCCCAATTTCAGGTTCCCCGAAAAGTTCAATAATGTTTGTATCGTTTCATTCGATGTCTCATCTTTGAAAACATCCATCCATAAATAATCATATGCAGGCATCAAATTGCCGTTGTTTACAATGGCGATGATTTTTTCGATACTTTTTTTGTTAAGGGCTTCTTTTGACAGTAAGTCTTTATACTGGTAATAATCGATAAAAATGTCGGAGGTTTCCAATCTCCAATATCCTGTTTTGTTTGTAATACGGCAAGTCCCCAATCCATTAAGGATGGTCCTTAGCTTACCAATATAAACGGCCCGGTTGTTCCTGGCACTTGCATCTGTTTTATCTGCCCATAGAAATTCTTTCAGTTTATCAGAGGATATCCCTTTTCGTTTGGAATAAACAATTAGCAGGCACAATAATTCTTTAAGCATGGGGGAGAAGCTTTTGGTTATGTCTTTGCCGTTATTGTCGTAAACATGAAAGCGGCCGAACATATAAATAGCGCTCTTGACAGGCATCTGGATTTTGATTATGGGATCGGCTTGCTGCATTAACATCTCTGCTTTTTCTTTTGCCCGTTTTTTTCTGTATTTGTTATGATAATGGATAATCAGAAAAATAACAAGGTCGATAAGGATTATAATAAAAAACCATATCCAACTTGTATTGTGGGCTTCTCCAATTGAGGCATGTATATTTAAGTCCAGGATTGTCAGCAAAGAAATAATGTTTGGGTTCTTTGGGGATGCTAATTCTGGCAAGAGATCAAATTTATATCCATTTTGGATTGAAAAATGAAGGTTGTATATATTTATTGATTCATTGGCTATTGTAAGGACGCTTTTGTCTGTTATGAAATTAATATCTAAAGAGATAGATGTGGGATCAACCAGAAAATCCTTGTCGATAGGAACCCTGTATTTTTTTACCTTATTGTCAAAAAGGATGAAAATATTAACATAGGTAGCCCCTTCTTCCCAATCAATGATAAAGGTTCTTTCCTTTTTGTCGTCAGACTCAATTTTTAGCAGGACCCCCGAAATCCGGGTGAAACTTTCCTGTTGCTGAATATTTAAATGGAAAGAAAGTTTTTCTTTAAAATAAGAATATTTGTTTGTCTGGAAGAATGACGAGTTGTCTATCTTCTCCAGGCCATTTGTGTTTCCTTGTGCGGACATCTTTCCCGTAAAAAGAAAGAGCATTAAAGAAAGAGTAAAACCTAATTTTATAAAAAAAATATTTTGGATACTTAGCTTCAATCTTTTTAAGGTTAAAAATAGCAGATTTATTTCTTTTTTTTGCAAAAAAAACATATACCCATTCCCCAACCGGGATGTGGGCATTGACAAATGTTTGGGGTTTTATAAAAAATCAGAGGAAAAGCTTCCCAACCTTTTCTTTTACCTCTTCCGGGTCAGGATCGATGTCGAAAATAATTTCAGGCTGTAGGTTGTAAATTTTATTTTCTTTCTTGAATTTTTCTTCGCCCCCGCCTGTAATGTTCAACATAATAAGAGCATCTTTTTCAACAGTGCCGTTCCCAACCGCTGAGATCAAAGTTGCCGTTGCCACAGCAGCAGCTGGGTGGATGTCTATCCCTTCTAGCTCAAAGAACAGTCCTGCTGCTTTGCGTGCTTCTTCGTTGCTTGCAAGCAAAACATCGCCCCCGGCATCGTTAAGCGCATCGAACAAACCGCCGGTAATAGGGTAGGGGGGCTTACGGTTCGACAAAACCTTGGCATCTATTTCCTCCACCTGCTTGCGCGCAAGCTGATCCTCCAAGGGCAGCATGGCCCTAGAACCGGCTTTCCACGCATCGTATATTGGTGTAAAAGGCGCATTTTGGGAAACCATCAGTTTCATTTTGTTGTCACCGAAGCGGCCGTCCGCTATCAACCGCATATTTGCTTCCCATGCAGCAATTGCACCGGTACCGCTCCCAACGGCCTGGAAATAATATTCAGGTATTTGCCCAATTGTAGTCACTGCCGACAAGGCCGTGGTTGCCATGCCATCTCGGCGGGCAATATTTTTCGCCCCTCCTTCGGGGATAAAATGTTCCATGCCCGCAACAATGTTAGATAAATGGATGGCATCAAAATAGTCGCTTCCCGAACGGCTGCATATTAATTTTACGCAATCGTTTATTGGCCCGTCAAACCAAAGTGCGCTAATATTGTCTTCCGGGACAGAAATCAAGAGCGGGATATTGTTTTCTGAACAAACTTTTGCAAAAGAGCGGGAAGTGTTGCCAGCCGAAGCAACAACCAGTACTTTGTCCATTTCAGGTGTCATGCGGCCGCAAACCGAGTAAGCTTCTGTTTCTTTGAACGAGCCTGTTTTCATCAAAGCCCCTTTCTCAGGCCAGAAACCGCTAAATGTTATCCAAAGGTTTTTTAGCCCCAGCCTGGCTGCCAGCCCTTCACTTTTGTATGTGGCAGGAGCAGATGAACCACAAAGGGTACGGCTTACCGGAAGCCAGTCGGCAAATTTATAAAGCCCCCAGGAATTGTCTTTTACTTCCAGTTGCCCCTTCTCATAAATTGCCCTTATCAATGTAGGCTCTGTTTCGCCAGGCGCGTCTAATGCCCAACCAGTGTCTTCAAATATTTTCCCCGTTTTTACAGATTGCAGCTTGTAGTTGGTTTTTGCAAATGTTTTATCCATTATTTCGCTTTTATATAGATGCACAAAAATAACATTTTGAACGGGGATTGGAATCAATAGTTTGTTAGATTTTCAAATTTGGGCGCCCACAAAAAGATTGTGCAAAACAAAAAGCAGCTCATTTCAAGATAAATGTTTTTTATTACAGATGTTTTTATTTGTTAAGAAACAGGAACCCTGCATATAAACCGGTCAATTTATTTCTGCACAGTACCTTAAGTTTTGCATTGCCCAAAAAAAAACCGGCAGGAAATCCACGCCGGTTTTTGAATTATATTGAAAATGGTTTTAGTTATTCTCCCTAATACCTGCTTTCTGCCTCACTTTGCTCCCTGGGTAAACTTTTAAAGCTTCTTCCAGTATTTTCAGGCACACCGCCAGATCCTGCTTTTTCAGCACATAAGCGATACGCACCTCATCGACACCTTGGTTGGCGGCAGTATAAAAGCCCGAAGCCGGTGCCATCATTAGGGTTTGCCCCTCATATTCAAAATCGGATAGCAGCCATGCACAGAATTTGTCGGCATTATCTACCGGCAGGCGGGCTACGGTATAAAAAGCTCCCATCGGTATTGGGGAATAAACCCCGTCAATTCGGTTAAGCCCGTCAATAAGGAATTTCCTCCGGTTTACATATTCGTTGTAAATATTCAGCATATAATCAGGGCTTGCATCCAACGAGGCCTCTGCCGCAATTTGCCCTATGAGCGGCGGGCTCAAACGTGCCTGGCAAAATTTCATCACATTCTTTTTAACTGCTTCGTTTTTTGTGATCAAAGCACCAATCCGGAGGCCGCATTCACTGTAACGCTTTGAGACGGAATCGACCAAAACGACATTTTGCTCAATCCCTTCGAGATGAAAAGCAGAAATATATGGTGCGCCGGTGTAACAAAATTCACGATAAACTTCATCAGAAAAAAGGTATAAATCGTATTTTTTAACCAAGTCGCGGATCTTGTCCATTTCCTCACGGGTGTATAAGTAACCGGTGGGGTTGTTCGGGTTACAGATCATTATCCCCTTGGTTTTAGGGGTGATCAGCTTCTCAAACTTTTCCACTGGGGGCAAGGCAAACCCTTCTTCTATTTTTGCCGCAATCGATTTTATAACAGCTCCCGCAACAATTGCAAACGCCTCGTAATTGGCATAAGCTGGTTCCGGGACAATAATTTCGTCTCCAGGGTCGAGGCAGCTCATAAAAGCAAACGTAACAGCCTCGCTGCCCCCCGAGGTCACTATAATATCATCAACATTGACGTTAATGCCAAACCGTTGGTAATACCCGGCAAGTTTTTCCCTGAACGAGAGGATCCCCTCGCTGGGGGTGTATTCCAGTATTTCCCTGTCGATATTTTTAATTGCCGCGAGCGCTTCAGGAGGAGTTGGCAAGTCGGGCTGGCCTATATTTAAATGATATACCTTTATCCCTTTAGCTTTTGCCTTGTTGGCAAACGGTACCAATTTACGTATTGGTGAGTCGGGCATTGCTTTTCCCCTATCTGAAACTGTCGGCATCGTAGTAAAATAATTTAAAAAGTTAACAAATATACAAGTATCAATTTGAAAACAATAATTTATATAAACTTTCATTTTGAAACTTTATGAAAAAACTACTTTCTATTTTCTTAAAATATTCCCGTTAGATTATGTTATTGTTGCCAATCCTTAAGTTTTGTCATATTTTTGTTTGTTATTACTGTTTATTTTTGAATAACAAAAACAATTAAAATTAACGAAATGATAATCGGAGTACCAAAGGAAATCAAGAATAACGAGAACCGTATTGCATTGACCCCGGCAGGGGCTGCTGAACTTGTAAAACATGGCCACGAAGTTTATGTACAGGCCGGCGGTGGTAACGGGAGCGGTTTTCATGATGAGGATTATATTGCGGCAGGGGCAATAATCCTTCCTGCCATTGAGGATGTTTACAGTATTGCAGAAATGGTTATAAAGGTGAAAGAACCTATAGAACAGGAGTATAAATTAATAAAAAAGGGACAGGTTTTATATACCTATTTCCATTTTGCTTCATCGGAGCCATTGACAAATGCTATGGTTAAAAGTGGGGCGGTATGCCTGGCCTACGAGACTGTTGAATTAGACGACCGTTCATTGCCATTGCTTGTGCCAATGAGCGAAGTGGCAGGTAGGATGTCGGTGCAGGAAGGTGCAAAATACCTCGAAAAAACATTTGGCGGTTACGGTGTCTTGCTGGGCGGGGTTGCCGGCGTTTTGCCCGCAAAGGTTTTGATAATAGGCGGTGGCATCGTAGGCACCGAAGCAGCTAAAATGGCTGCCGGGCTTGGGGCAGATGTAACCATAATGGACGTCTCGTTGAAACGCCTACGTTACCTCGACGATATTATGCCAGCCAACGTAAAGACCATGATGAGCAACGAATTTAATATCCGCGAGATGGTACAGTCCCACGACCTGATTATCGGGGCTGTTTTGATCCCCGGAGCCAAAACGCCGCGCCTTATTACAAAAGATATGCTCAAAACAATGAAGCCGGGGACAGTGTTGGTTGATGTAGCGGTAGACCAGGGCGGCTGTTTTGAAACAACAGTTGCAACAACACATGCCGACCCGACATTTACCATCGACGAGGTCATACATTACTGTGTGGCAAATATGCCGGGAGCTGTCCCGCGCACATCGACAATTGCACTGACCAATGCAACTTTGCCCTATGCCGTACAGATTGCAAACAAAGGATGGCAAAAAGCCTGTATAGACAGTGCCCCTCTTCGGAAAGGGTTGAATATTGTAGATGGGAAAATAGTATGCAAGGGGGTAGCAGAGGCATTCGCCCTGCCTCTTGAAGAAGTAGAAAGTGTGTTTTGACCGTAAATCATAATCGTAATGTTAAGTAAAGGTCCCTGCCGGTTGGCAAGGGGCTTTTTTTGTGCCTGACATGTTAAACAACCAATATAAGACAATTAATTATACGGCATGGCGATGACTTTATTCCATTTTTGGTAAATTGAACGCCCATTTATAACCAAAAAGATTCAAAAAAATGACAGAAAGACGTGACTTTATTAAAAAAACTTTGGTCGGCACTGCCGGAATTGCCATTGGAGGGGTAGGTTTTAGCGCAAAATCTTATGCCTCAATAATGGGTGCAAACGAAAGGGTTACCATGGCGGTAATTGGTATCCGCGGGCAAGGGAACGGCCATATCAGCCGTTGGTGTAAACTAAAAGACAACCGCAATGTATTTTTGAAGACCATTTGCGATGTTGATGAAGAATTGTATCCTGAAAGGGTAAAAAACATCGAAGAAGCCATTGGGTCAAAACCTCTCACAGAATGGGACATGCGGCGCGTTTTCGATGACAAGGAAATTGATGCTGTTTCAATAGCGACCCCAAACCATTGGCATGCGCTGGCGACTATTTGGGCAGCCCAGGCCGGCAAACATTCCTATTGTGAAAAACCTGCCTGCCATAATGTTTTTGAAGGCAGGAAAATGGTTGAAGCTGCGCGCAAATACAATGTACGGGTGCAGATTGGCTTTCAAAACCGTTCTATAGCAAATGTTATCGAAGCAATGAAATTCTTGCACGATGGAGGGATCGGCGATGTTTACATGTCCAAGGGTTTGTGCTATAAACCACGCGATTCGTTTGGTATCTCAGCAGACAGCATGCCGCCAGAAAAATTGCATTACGATATGTGGCTTGGACCTGCAACCTGGCGCCCTTACAACGAGAAGAAGGGGCATTACAATTGGCACTGGCACTGGGATACCGGAAACGGCGACACAGGCAACCAGGGCCCTCACCAATTCGACATCGCACGTTGGGGCTTAAATAAAAAGGAACACCCGGTATCAATTTATTCAACAGGCGGGATTTATGGGATCAGCCCGAAAGAATGCTCTCAGGAAACGCCCAATACACAAACATCGTTGTTTACATACGAGGATGGCAAGGTCTTGGAATTCGAAACCCGCGGCCGCTACACCAATGGAGAGTCGAGCTTGGGTATTAAGATTGGGAATATGTTCTATGGCACAGAAGGATACATGGAATTAAACGGAAGTACCTGGAAAGCATTCAGGCAGAGGGAAAAAGAACCTTTTGCCGGTTCTGACATAAAATCTTCGGAAGTCCCGACAGATCCAACATTCTTGGCACCTCCCGGAGGAACGGAACATTATGCAAATTTCATTGATGCCATCCGTTCGGGCAGCAATTACGATCTGAACTGCGATGTCAATGAAGGCTATTATTCATCGGCACTGCCGGCACTGGCCAATATTTCGTACCGCTTAAAAAAGGAATTGTCCTTTAAAGGGAAATATGAAAAATTTGCCAACAACCCAGAAGCAGATATGATGTTGTCTAGGAATTACAGAAAGCCATATGTAGTTCCGGAAGAGGTTTGATTTTGTGTTTAATTACTTTAAGTAATAACAAAAGGACAGGGCAATAATTCACCGCAGGGGGGCAAAGGGACAAAGGGAAGACCCTGCGGCTTAGCAACTCTGCGGTGAAAAAAAATTATAAATGTTATTTATACGGCCTTTTCATATTTCCTGAACCAACTGCGGATTTTCATCTTCAACACCCCCCAAAGCGCTTCATTAAAAATGCCGCCACTCATTTTAGATGTCCCTTCCTGGCGGTCTGTAAAAACAATGGAAACTTCCTGTATATTAAATCCTAATTTCCATGCCGTGAACTTCATCTCGATCTGGAACCCGTAACCTATGAGTTTGATCTTTTCCCAATCAATTGCTTTAAGCACTTCCTTTTTATATCCAACAAAGCCGGCAGTGGTATCGTGAGCTTTTAGCCCGGTAACAATACGTACATATTTCGATGCAAAGTATGACATTAGCACCCTCCCCAATGGCCAGTTAACCACATTAATCCCGGTAATATAACGCGAACCGACAGCTACATCTGCATCGCCAAGGAGCGCGCCATGAAGCCTCAATAGATCATCAGGGTTATGGGAGAAATCGCAATCCATCTCGAAAATATATCCGTAGCCATGTTCCAGTGCCCATTTAAAACCGGCAATGTAGGCAGTGCCCAAGCCAAGTTTCCCTTTGCGTTCAAGGATATGTAATTGCCCGGGGAACTCGTCCATTAACCGTTTTACAATTTCAGCCGTCCCGTCCGGTGAGTTGTCTTCAACAATAAGCAAATGGAAGGGTATATCCAGAGAAAACACCTTTCGTATCATTTTCTCTACATTTTCTTTTTCGTTGTATGTCGGAATAATTACCAGATTTTTCGCCATCTTGACCTCATTTAAATTATTTAATCTAAATTACACTTTTTTTGTTTCAATGCCTTATCATTTTTTTGATTTAAACGTAAAATAAGCTATGTTCAAATAATTTTGGAATAAACATGCAACTGGTCAAGGTCAATTTGAATTACGAAAACCACTGTTCAGCATTGTTAAGGTTGCTGGACGATTATATGCTCGATGAAATGGGTATTGGAGAGGCAATGCCCAAAGAGTTGGGGCTACAAATTATTGAAGGTTTAAAAAATCATTCGGCGTATATTGGTTTTTTTGCCTGCATTGGAGACGATTTTGCGGCACTGGCAAATTGTAACCTTAATTTCTCGACATGGGAAGCAAAACCTCTCATAAACATCCACGATTTTATTGTTTCTCCCGGCTTTAGGAGGCAAGGGGTAGGGCTTTTCCTTTTAAACGAAATCGTAAAATATGCTTTGGGGAAAGGGTATTGCCGTATAAACCTCGAAGTCCGTCACGACAATTATAAAGCACAGAACCTTTACAAAAAGGTAGGCTTTAAAAATTGCGCCCCGCCCAATTACTTCTGGGAAAGGAGGTTGTAACTTTGGGGAAATTGGGGTGTTCGGCAAATTTTATTTTTTAAAGGATACAGGACTGAGTTCGGTTAAAATATTACTGGGGCAAGGTTTTTAACCGAACTTTAGATTATTGCACGGATAATGCATGCGATTCACGAGGATGCACCAAAAATACCAAAAGCCCCCCACGCAAAGTACGCAGGCGAAACACAAAAAAACGCAAAGTGTTTAATGGCCATTGCCCCTTTGCGTCTTTTGCGTGAAAGAAAACTTTTTGGGCATCTCCGTGAATTAACGGGAGAAACTGTAAAATTAGTTTACCAGTGCTGCAATCCCTGCTCCAATAAGGCTGGAATTGGCTACTTCGACAATTTCGTAGAACCTTTTGTTTTCGCCAGAAAGGAATCCTTGCAAATAAGCTTCGAACAAAATCCTGAAGTTGTTCATTTTGTAGAACGTAGTGCCTTCAATAGTCATCAACACAGGTTTTTCCGGAGTCTTTGCTTTTCCTGTTTTCAGTATTACCGCAGCAAGGCTGGCTGCGGTAAGTTTTGCCGAACGCTGGATAAGTGCGTTTATGATTTCTGCTGCTGCACCTGCATCTTCTTTATTGGCAAGTTTGGCTGCCAACGGGTTTGATGCCAAATCGATTCCGCAAACAAATTTGTTTACTTCTTCCGAAGTGAAATCGGCAACATTTTTCAGGTTGATTTTTGTTTCTGCGCTGAATACGTCCTCGTTGGCGGCAGCCCTAAGCGCAGTTGTGCAAAGCCCGCCGAAATAACCGCCGGAAATCATTTTTTCGAAAGAGTACCTTCCCGGGTTTTTGGTGGTGTTGTCGAAGGCAATGTCGATGTCGGTACGCAACATTTTGTCAAAATTGCCAGATTCGATGTTTATGATTTGGTTTTCGCTTTGGTTAATTTCCGGGTTTTTGGTTATGCTGCTGTTTTTTTCGATGTAGCATACGTTTGTGCCCGTGCCCAAAATAAAGCCGAGGTATGTGTCGAATTGCCTGCCTGCTGTGGCTGCTTGCCCTGCCAACAATGTAGAAACGGTGTCGTTCATCAAAACAATTTGTTTCTCTGGAGTACCCATTGCTTCAAGCAAATTTTTGCCCACCATTTGGCCGATAACCTCAGGTGCTTTTACTTCCTTGCTCCATTCCAGCAATTTCCCGTCTTTGTTGGGGTAAATTTCTACCGCATACGAAAAGCAGAACCCGATTTTGTTTGAGATGTTTTTGTACCCGGTCAGGTATGCTGCCAATGTTGCGAAGAACTCTTTGTTTGACAATTCTTCGTCGATGGCGGGCATTTTCCTTTGTTGCAGGTTTTCTGTTATCAATTTCAGGTTGTCGTCGAAAGACATTTTTACTGCCCTGAAGTTTGTGCCGCCAGCATCGATGGCCACAACCGGTTCGTTTGGTTTTATGGTGCCTTCTGCCCCGATAAATGTCGGGAGCATCAACAATGAACTTTCTTTGCCCTCAAGGCCGCCTTTCATGTCTGCTATGAAATTGTCGGTTATCGCCTTCATGTCTGTATAACAAGCCGATAGTTTGTGTGCTTTTAGGAATTCTGCTGTTTTGCTCATTTTATGTAATTTTATTTGTTTATAATGTGTTTTCTATTTTAAAAGCCCATGCGTATTCGCTTGGGTTGTTTGACGGGTTTATTTCAGGCATGTAAATGGTGAGTTTATTGCCCGATTTTTTTGTTTTTACCTTCCCTTCGAACCCCAACATTTTTACGTTGCCTTTGTTTATTCCGTTAACCGTTATTTCTTTTTCGGGAAATTCTGTGCATATAACGTACAAGTCGCCACCTTTTTGTGTGAAGAAAATGTTCTCCAGCTTGTTTTTGACGGAGCCGTCCCATTTTTTTGTCCCATAAATAGCTTCGCCGTTCACATCGAGCCATTTGCCAATGTCGAGCAGGCGTTGTTGTTGGATAACGGGTATGCGCCCATCGGCTGTCGGTCCAATGTCCAAAAGCAGGTTTCCGCCCCCTGCAACTTTTTCTACCAACATATCAACTAGTGCATCGGAAGTCATGTAATTGTCGAGGTCTTCTACCTGATTGTACCCGAACGAAGTGCCAATCCCTCGGCATTCTTCCCATGGGCGGTTTGTTTCTCCAACACCTTTCTGGTCGTGTACCAAGTCGTATTCGGTAGTGAAAAACCCTCCATGTACACCGCGGGTTTCTTTGCCCCAGCGGTCGTTTACGCAAACTGTTTCTTTTACGGGCGATTCATTATACAACCAAGCCAGGAAATCGGTGCTTTTCCATTTTTCGCTTGGGTGGTCCCATTCGCCGTCAGTCCAAAATAGATCCGGTTCGTAACGGTTGACCAAATCCTTCATCTGGGGGAACATGTGGTCGTCAACATATTTTTCAAAATTGTTTTTATATAGCGGGTTGTACCATTCGTACAGCGAGTAGTAAAAGCCCATGTGCAGGCCTGCTTCTTTTACGGCTTTTGTAAGCTCGCCGCATAGGTCGCGGTGCGGGCCAACGTCAACACTGTTCCAGTTCCAGCTTTGTTCGCTGGGCCACAGGGTGAACCCTTCGTGGTGTTTTGATGTCAGGACCACATATTTTGCCCCGGAACGTTTGAACACGTCTGCCCATTGCCCCGGATAAAAATGCCTTGCGTTGAAACCGGCGGCAAAATCCTGATATTTAAAATCTTCGCCATAAGTTTTGTCGTGGTATGAACGGAAAAGCTTCCCTGCATCGCTGTTGTCGTTTATGCGCCACCAGTACCATTCTGCATATTTTGCGTAAACGCCAATGTCGGCATCGGCAGGTGCCCATGCAGGCACGGAGTAAAGCCCCCAGTGGATAAAAATGCCGAATTTTGCGCCTTCGAACCATTGAGGCACGGGACGGCTGTCGATTGACTCCCATGTGCTTTTGTATTCCTGGGCTATGGATGCGGCACTTGCCGATAATACCAATAACGCTAAAAGTAATTTTTTCATTTTACTGGTTTTGGTGACAATAAATAAAATTTTATTTTTCATTAATAATCAATGCGGTCACAATATTATAAAAATTTTGATTGTTTTGGGAAGCAAATCCTGAGTTTTGTGTCGAAATCGGCTAAACAGAAAGCAAAGTTCTACAGCTGTCTCGTTTATGGGACGTAGCAAAACAGATAAAGGATATACCAGGATGATTGCACTTTGTGCAAGAGGACAGCCATTAAAGGAATGGTTCCCTTCTACGGGATACATAAACCAATGCCGTCAAATAAAGAGTGCGGTTTGCCTTTATTTGAAACAAAATACCTCATCGAAAAATTTGATAAAAAGCATGGAAGATAGGGAGACCAAAACAGGTGTTCTAATTCAATCATTAAAGCGACAATTAAAGCATATAAAAACAGAAATAAAATTATTGGGAAAAGGATTAGAATCGCTTGTCCGTCAGTATGATGCAGGTTTTGTTGTAAATTTTAATATAAAGAATACCCTGCCGATTATCACTGCACTGTCAGGGTGTCTCGTTAAATTGTATGAGTAGTGGTGCCGATGTACATCGGTACGTGGTGGTTTCCTGTCAGGTCGCTAAGCAATTTGAGCGGGCTACCCCGATGTGCATCGGGATGAGAGGTTTAGGGGTGAGATTCCCCTTTACCTACTCGACTTTTATTGTTTCATAAACTAAATAACTTGCTGAATTGATATAATTCCTCCTTCTTCAGATTTTGTTGACCAACGAACCTGCCAAATGTTGCCATTTATTTTATCAAGAAGTAAGAAATTCCAACTATTCTGAGTTGGATAGAGAGTGAATCTATTGTCTGATATATTTTGTTTCTTGATGAGAGAAGAATTGTTTAAAGGCATAATCTTGTTTCTTTCAGGTTTTATATCCCAACTAACTTGCCATATTTTCCCATTTATTTGGTCTAGAAGTAAGAAATTCCAACTATTTTGAGTTGGATAGAGTATAAACCTGTTGTCCACTTCCTCTTGTTTTTCAACTAATGATAAACTATTCAAAGGAATTTCTAGTTGATTCGTTTCTTTTTGGTCAAATTCAATTTGCCACATTTGTCCAGTTCGTGTATTCAATTTGATAAAATACCCCATATTTGTTGTTGGGAAAATTCGATATGTTCTAATGTAATTTTCATTTACCTGATACAACTCATTTTGTTTTTTTTCAATTTGAACTTGAGCAAACAAATTCATATTTAATAAAATCGTGATTGCTAAAATTGTATACTTTTTCATTTCAATAGAATTTTTAATTATTTCTAAGGTTCGATGTATTCAATACTAATTACTTTCGACTTGTTTAGTTCGCCAAGCCAAATCCTACCATTGTTTTGCTGAATATTTTCTGATTCAATTTGGTAACTTAACCCAGGGTAATTAAATGAAGCAGTATATACTCCCGAAGGCAATAAATCAAAATCATCATATTTTATCGTAATAGTTTTGGTTTCGTTACCATTTATTGCCGTTAACCAATTGGTTGTCCAAGAATCCCATGGTTCTGGTTTTTGAGTTGTCAATTTGTGAGAGTAAGGATTATTTTGAGAGTCTCTTATTATTAATCCATTGGTAAAATAGTGAAAAAGTCCAAGTCCCATTTTGTCAGGGTCAAGATATAATAAATTATCAGGTTCAAGGTTGGATAACTCTAAAGTGATTTTTATTTTATTATCTGCTGTTTTTTGAACTGAAACAATCTCGCTTGATAACCCTTTTTTATATTGATTGTGTTTTTTTAACGCATCCGTAATCCTTGAATCATTTCTTGGGTCATTATTAAGATTTCCTTCCGTGTCAATAATCTGATTAAATCTGATAGGAATAATATAATCACTATAAAGAGTTGGGGCACAATTAATATAAGCGCCAGTAGGCACATATGAAGAATACATCGGATACATTTGTCCGGTATAAATTTCTTCATTATCAACTTGTACCTTAAATGTCCCACTATTTGCGAATGAAAAAATATTCCCTGGTTTTAAATATATCAAGTGAGATGAAAAGTCATAAAAATCGATTGAATTTGAGTTATAGGTAATCGAATCATTTATTATAAGACAAAATCCGGCTTCAATTTCAGTTTTAATGTCATTATTTTTTTCACAACTAACAGTAAGCATTAATAACAGCATCGCGTTGAATAGAACTGTTAATTTTTTCATGTCTTTTATTTGTTATGATGATCTTTCATTTTATTTGGTTGCGTTATATTATGAAGCATAACGGTATTATATCGGTAATTTTTATTGTCATTTCATCTCTCTTTTGATATCCTCAGCGGATTGTCTCCGGTTACCATACCTTTCATCCTGAAAGAATAAGAGTATTCCTTTTCTGTCAAACGGTATTGGTCGTGGGTCCATGCGCCCCAACTGTTGTCGCCGCCAATGCCCATTTGCATGTAGTCTATGTTGACTGAAGTCAAGTCGCGCGGTTTTACGTTGGTGGTGTGGCGGTTCACTACAGGCACCCCGTCAATCTGCCTGCCATCTGTGCGTTCCATCGATTCAAAATCTTCCTGAAGGTTATGGTGTGCGCTTACTTCCAGCAATGGCATCCCTTCAAAGAAAAGCCCGTTGCCATCAGAATCGGTAATTGTCATCCAGCGGACATCGGTTTTGTTGCCGTTTTCCTGCGGGCGCAAATATGCCCAGTACTGGTCGGCAACGCTGCCACTGTACAATCCAACAAAAGCTGCGGTTTTGCGGTCAACATAACTCTCTTGCGGGCCGCGTCCCAGCCATGTCATAATGTCAAAATTACGTGGCATTGTCATGTTCATTCCCATCCTTACGATTTCCGGCAATTCTTCTGCGGTCATTTTGAAATGGTTTGTCACTACAACATCGCCTGAGCCGTAAACTGTATATTTGGTCGAATATTTTGCAATTTTGTTGCCCGGTTCGTCAACAAGGTCAAAATCAAAAATCACATCAACATTATTCCTGTTCCCGGCAGCAGTTATGTTTTTGTTTTTACCGCCTTCTTTTATGCCTTCTCCATTTATGCTAACAGAATTAACCTGCCTGTTTTTGCCTGCTTCCCTCCAAATACGGCTTCGTTTGTGCAGGTTGTTGCCAAAGTCGTTGTCGATTGGTGCGCGCCAGAAATTAGGGATCAAACCTGTTTGTATAAACTCCATGTCAGCTTTTTTAAAACTGCTTATTGCGCCTTCTTTTTTATTGAAAGAAATTGAAAAGCCTTCGCCGCTAACTGTAACCAGATCTCCATTTTCTTCTGTTTTGAGAGAAGGCAATGCTGACATGTCCATTTTGGGAGAAGAAACAAAAACAGGCAGTTTGAATTGCTCGGCAGCCATTTCTGTCCCAGCTTCTACAATGCTCCAGTCTTTGTTCAAATTGGTCTTTATGTTCAAGAAATATTCCACGCCCGGCAGTGGGTCAAAAGAATAATCGATTGTAACATTTTTTGATTCTCCCGGTTTTAAAGGAAGCTCACCAAATTTCCCATTGCCGACAACTTTGCCGTCGCCAACAATTTCCCACGAAATGTCGAAGGCTGACAAATCTAGGAAAGCATACTTGTTGGTAATAGAAATTGTGCCTTTTTTCAAATCAACAGGTTTAAAACCAATATACTGGTACACTTTTTTTACTTCGAGCAACTGGGGTTTTACTCCCCTGTCGGGGTTTACCAGCCCGTTAAGGCAGAAATTGCCATCGGAAGGCACGGTGTCGGGCCCGAAGTCGCCGCCATAAGCCCAAAATTCTTCTCCTTCGTTGTTGGTGGTCAAAAGCCCTTGGTCAACCCAGTCCCAAATAAAACCTCCCTGCAACACATCGTATTTTTCTATAATGTCCCAGTAATCTTGCAGGTTCCCAACGCTGTTCCCCATTGCATGTGCATATTCGCACTGTATGAGCGGGCGGTCGCCGTTCTCTTTTGCAAAACGCTCCATCCCTTCAATGCCCATGTACATTGGGCAATAAATGTCGGTGTTTCTGTCTAGGCCGGCCCTTTCGTATTGAACGGGGCGGGTTTGGTCAACCGATTTTAAGTAATCGAAAGTGGTATAAAAATTCACCCCGTTGCCAGCTTCGTTGCCAAGCGACCATATTACTATACAAGGTTGGTTTTTGTCGCGTTCGAACATGTTTTTTGTGCGGTACAGGTGCGCCCCTTTCCAGCTTTCGTCTTTTGCCAGCGACTCTTCTTCGTAGCCCATCCCATGCGATTCTATATTGGCTTCGTCAACAATGTACAGACCGTATTTGTTGCAGAGTTCGTACCACAATTCGGGTTCAGGGTAATGCGATGTGCGTACGGCGTTCAGGTTATGCTCCTTCATGGTCTTTATGTCCAGCAACATGGTTTCCCTGTCTTGCACATGCCCCGTTTTGTCGTTGTGTTCGTGCAGGTTTGCCCCTTTTATGTAAATATATTGCCCGTTTACCAACAATTGCGAATTTTTAATTTCTATGGTGCGGAAGCCCACGTCTTGTTTAAGTACTTCAACTACACTTTCGCCGTTTTTTAAGGTAATGATTAGTTGATAAAGGTTAGGTGTCTCGGCCGACCATTTTTTTACATTTGGGATTTCTGTTTCAAAAGAAACTGTCCCCCCATTTGAAGCTCCTGAAAAATTTTCAACGACACTGCCGCTATCGAACAAGGCTGCCTCAACAGTTGCAGCTTCGGCATTGGACAATTTAACCTGAAGGCTAAATTTGCCGTTTGCGTATGTTTCGTCCAAGCCAGAACCGACCCTGAAATCGGCAATGTGTTGAGGGGTGCGTGCAACAAGATAAACATCGCGCGTCATGCCGCTCATGCGCCAAAAATCCTGATCTTCCAGGTAAGACGCATCGCACCAACGGAAAACCTCTGCCGCCAATGTATTTTCCCCATCTTTCAAATACGGGGTAATGTCAAACTCAGCAGGGGTTTTACTGTCCTCGCTGTAGCCCACAAATTGTTCGTTAATCCATAATTTCAGGTTAGAACTAACCGCCCCGAAATGTATAAATACCTGTTTGCCTTTCCAAGCTGCGGGGATTGAGAATGTACGTTTATAAGACCCCACCGGGTTGTAATCTTTTTGTATAACCGGGGGGGTACGGCTGTGCGGATACTTTACGTTTGTATAAATGGGGTAATCAAAACCTTCGAGTTCCCAGTTTGCAGGCACTTTAATTTTGTCCCATTTACGGGTGTCGAAATCGTTTTTAAAGAACCAGCAAGGCCTTTCCGATGGATTTTGTGAAAGGAGGAATTGCCATGTGCCGTTAAGCGACTGCAACATTGGCGATTGCCATTTGTCTTCGGCAAAGGCTTGTTCTTTGCTCGCATAAGGTATAAAATGTGCGTGAGGCTCCACTTTGTTTTTCTGGAACACTCCCTGATCTTCCCAGACAGGAGGGTTTTCTTCCTCAAAAGGGATTTTTGAATAATCAGTGTAACGGCTGCACGAAACCGCCCAAACACCAACGAACAGCAGGACTAATGTTTTAAAATTTAGTGGATACATTGGAGAAATATTAATTAGATTTATAATTTGTCTCTTTTTGTTAAAGACGCATAAAGATAAAATAACACCTAGATAAAAACGTATTCTTTACCTAAAATTTGTCGGCTGTGCAAATATTTAGCCATCTTAAGTTTAAAAACGGGATGTTGCCCGTTTCCTGAACATTATTTATATTTTTGTTTCAAATAGAAAAAGATGAGGCAATATTTAACTCTATTGGAAACCATCCTGGAGAAAGGGACGGTCAAGGAAGACCGTACAGGAACTGGGACAATCAGCATGTTTGGGTATCAGATGCGCTTCGGTTTGAGCGAAGGCTTTCCTATTGTAACCACCAAAAGGTTGCACATGAAATCGATCGTCCACGAATTGCTGTGGTTCTTGGCTGGCGACACAAATATCGGTTACCTTGCCAAAAACAATGTCCATATCTGGGACGACTGGCCATACAAACGATACAAGAACAGTACTGCTTTTAATGGGGAAACAATCCGCGAGTTTTCGCAAAAAGTTGCTAAAAACGATGAATTTGCAGAGGAATGGGGTGAACTTGGGCCTGTTTACGGAAAACAATGGAGGGATTTTTCAGGAATAGATCAGATAAAATGGTTGGTTGATGAAATTAAATACTTGCAGGAAAACAAAGAGAGCCCCAACGGCAGGCGGCTTATTGTATCGGCATGGAACCCGCCGGAAGTTGAAGAAATGGCAAAAGCCGGCCTACCGCCATGCCATACGCTTTTCCAGTTTTATGTAAACGATGGTAAGCTATCGTGCCAGTTGTACCAGCGAAGTGCCGATGTTTTCCTGGGCGTGCCGTTCAATATTGCGTCATACGCGCTTTTAACCATGATGATGGCACAGGTAACCGGACTGGAGCCAGGAGATTTTGTACATACATTTGGAGATGTACATATTTATTCGAACCATATCGAGCAGGTGAAGTTGCAGCTCACGCGCGAACCTTACCCGTTGCCAACTATGAAAATAAACCCGGAAATCGAAAATATCTTTGATTTTAAGTACGAAGATTTTGAGCTTACAGGCTATCAGGCACACCCTGGCATAAAAGGAGCTGTTGCTGTATAATATTTTGATAAACAATAATCAAGATATAAGCTCCCTTTAAGGCTAAGTTTATATATAGCTTATTTGAAATTGGGCATTTAAACCTTAAGAATATGATCCATAGAAATATTTCAATAATTGTTGCCATTGCCGAAAATTTTGCCATTGGGAAAAATAACGGCCTGCTTTTTCATTTGCCCAACGATTTAAAACGCTTTAGGGAAATAACTTCTGGGCACAGTTTAATAATGGGGCGTAACACTTTGCTTTCGTTGCCCAAATGGCCACTGCCCAACCGCCGTCACATCGTAATTACTGACAATAAAGACGATGTTTTTCCAGGATGCGAAGTGGTTTTTTCCATTGATGGGGCCGCTGAAAAAATAAAAGGAGAAAAGGAAGCATTCATAATTGGAGGGGGAATGGTTTACCGACAGTTCTACCCGCTGGCAGGGAAAATCTATTTGACGCTGGTACACAAGCCTTTTGATGCCGATGTTTATTTCCCCGAAATTGATTATTCGGAATGGAAAGAAACCTCGCGTGAAGATTTATATGATGAAAAAAACGATTTTAACTACTCTTACCTGAACCTGGAGCGAAAGATATTGTAACCTTGCCAATATTTTTTATAAATATGGCGGCCAATAGTTTTTTTCATCCCTTCGTAATGCCCTATGAATTTGATTTTCATAAAACAACGGGGACAATGACAATATAATAATTTGTGTTCTAGATACCTCTCTATCTCTATTCTTCCCAAGGTACAAGTTCCGACTTGTAGTAATTTATCCCCAGCTCATCGAAGCGTTTGCCATGTTTTGCCAAACGTGTTTTATATTCGTCCCAGTCCCTGTTCTCAGGGGCAGTCCAGCCAATTTCCGCATATCCGGGCAAACGGGGGAAAACCAAGTACTCTACTTCGTCGAGGTTGGTCACTGTTTCCGACCAAAGCGGTGCTTCAATCCCTATTATGTTTTCTTTTGTAATCCCGGGTACAAGTTTGGCGGGATCCCACGAATACCCATGGTCAACTTCTATGTAACCTGCCCAGTGCAATCCCAAATGGGTAGTGGAATCGTATTGCATGTCGAGATAGGCAAATTTTGCAGGCGACATAATTACTTTTGCCCCTTTTTCAACTCCCAACGTTGTGTTTTTGTCGTTTGCCCAGAATTGTACAGTTGCGCCATCAACGGGCGTGGCATTTGCAATTTCGTCCCAGCCTATTACTTTTTTGCCGTATTTCAGCACTATTTGTTGTGCGCGGTTTATGAAGTAAACATAGTCATCGTGGGCAGTAACATGCGATTCGTCGCCGCCAATATGTATGTACGGGCCCGGTGTCAGGCTCGCAAGTTCTTTTATCACATCATCAATAAATTGATAGGTTTCCTCTTTGTCGGTGCAAAGCGTGCTGAACCCAACATTAGTGCCTGTGTATAGTTTCCGTGCTTTCCCGTTGCAGTTCAGTTCTGCGTACGATGCCAGCGCAGCGTTTGTATGACCGGGCATGTCAATTTCGGGGATGATGGTGATTTGCCTGTCTTGGGCATATTTTACAATGTCAGAATATTGTTCCTGCGTGTAAAAACCGCCTTCGCCGCCACCTACTTCTGTTTTCGCGCCTATTTCGGTCAATTTCGGCCTCGATTTTATCTCTATGCGCCAGCCTTGGTCGTCGGCAAGGTGCAGGTGCAGTATGTTCATTTTATATGTTGCCATATAGTCGATGAACTTTTTTACGTCATTAATGCTAAAAAAATGCCTTGCCACATCGAGCATCGCACCGCGGAAACCAAACTCCGGATAGTCGTTTACTATACCTGTGGGAATTGTAAGTATTTCTTCTGGTGAAGCTTTTATAGGCAATGTTTGCAGTAGCGTTTGTACGCCGTAAAAACAACCTGAAATGTCGTTTCCTGTTATCGTAATAAGTTTTTTGCCGATGTTGAGTTCATAGCTTTCTGCATTTTGCCCTTCTGCAAGCGTTAAGAAAATTCCTTTGCGGGGAGTTTTGCTTGAAAATTCAGTGGTGAAATCTTTGCCCGAAATGCGCTTTAATTCTGCGGCAAGGTATTTCGAAACAGGGGCAAGCCCTTTTTCGCCTTCTTTCACATAAATCACCGCCGGATCTTTTATCTTAAAAGAACTTCCTGTTGCCTCAACACTGACAGGTTTTGGGATGAAGGCTGTTTTTGTAAGGTCGGTGGGTATTTCTTCTTTGCACCCTTGCAGTAGGAAGGATGCTATGATTACAATTAGCAGAAGTTGTTTTTTCATAATGGGTACTTATTTTTTGTTATAGCGATAAAATTATCTATTTGATTTCAAATAACGAAATTTCAGCAAATCTAAGCGGTTAGTCTTCCGATGATTTGTGAATAGACAAGCTACATGGGTATTTAATTGCAAGCATTTTGCAAAAATATTCATCGGATATTTTTTCACTGGTATTTATTCCCTGTCGAAAATTTCGTGCAATTCTTTGTTGCTGAGGTTCCCGATCCAGTTTTCGCCTGTTGACACTGTCATTTCCGCCAATGCCTTTTTTTGCTGGATCATCTCGTTTATTTTTTCTTCGAATGTGTTTTGCGTAATAAAACGGTGTACCATCACATTGTTTTTTTGCCCTATGCGGTATGCACGGTCTGTGGCCTGCGCCTCTACTGCGGGGTTCCACCACAAATCGTAATGTATAACATGGCTCGCCGCAGTAAGGTTCAGCCCGGTGCCGGCCGCTTTCAACGAAAGGATGAAAATTTTGTCGGCGTGGTTGGACTGGAATTTTTCGACCATCTCTTTGCGCTGGTTTAACGAGCATGCCCCGTGGTAATAAAGCGGCTCCGTGCCATAGCGTTCTTTTATGAAATGGCTGAGTAGCTTGCCCATTTCAGTAAATTGTGTGAATATCAAGACCTTTTCGTTGTTTTCTACAATGCTGTCGAGCTTGTCGAACATCAAGTCGGTTTTCCCGCTTAAAGATGCGTCCATTTTCCCGTTTTTAAGGAATTGCGTGGGATGGTTGCAAATTTGTTTCAACGCCAAAATCATCTGCAAAATAAGTCCCTGTCGGGCAAACAGTGCGGCTTTGTCGTTGACAGGCGCATCTTCGATAACGGACATTGCCTTTTCGAGCGTCTTCTCGTAAAGGCTTGCCTGCTCTTTGGACAGGGAAGCATAACTGTCGATCTCTATTTTTTCGGGCAGGTCGGATATAATGCTTTTGTCGGATTTTAAGCGGCGCATCAAAAACGGTGCTGTCACTTTTTTCAGTTTGTCGGCAGTTTCTTTGTCGTTTAGCTGTTCTATGGGGTTTCCGTAGGTTTCTGCAAATTCTTTTGAACTGCCGAGGAATCCCCGGTTGCTGTAATCCATTATGCTCCACAATTCGCTCAACCTGTTTTCCACCGGAGTCCCGCTCATTGCGATAAAATTGTCGGCTTTTATGGATTTTATTGCTTTTGTTTGCCCCGTGTTTTGGTTTTTGATGTTTTGTGCTTCGTCAATCACCACGGCGTGCCATTTCCCCTTTTTTAATTTTTCGGCATCGCTCCGTGCTATCCCATAAGATGTGAGCAAAACATCGTAGCCTTCCATTTTTTGCAAGTTGCGCTGTGTGCCGTGGTAAATAGCTGTTTGCAGCGAAGGGGCAAATTTCTGTATCTCGGCCTGCCAGTTGGTAATCAGCCCGGTAGGCGAAACAACCAATACTTTTTCATTTTCAAGAAGCCCTTCTTCTTTGAATTTCAACACGGTGGCAATAACCTGCAAGGTCTTTCCAAGCCCCATGTCATCGGCAAGTACGGAGCCGAAACCTATTTGCGCATTGCGGTAAATCCACGAAAAGCCCCTTTCCTGATATGGACGGAGTTTGGCGTTAAGTTTTTGGGGAAGCGGTATTTCTTTGAAATTTGAAAGTTCTTCGATAAGTTTTCTCACCTCATCGGTAACCGCAACTTTTGCCCCGTTGTAATCGCCCGAAAGGGCAGCCCTCAACATTTGGAAAGCCGACATTTCTTTCGACTGCGAGAAGTGCTTGTGCAATTTTACGAGATCTTCTTTTTCAACGTAAATGTATTGGGTCTTAAACCGTATAAGCCCCTCCGATTTTTCCAGCAGTTTTTTGAATTCTTCTTCGCCCATCAGGGTGTCGCCAATTGCAACCTGCCATTCGAAATCGAGCAGTTTGTCGAGGCGGAGGAAGCTTTTGCCTTCGTTTTTGCGTTTTAATTTGACGCTCGACTTGGGCTTTAATATTTCTTGCAACGATTTGGGCAGCAACACAGAAATGTCGAGCAACTGAATGGCAGGTATGATTTGCATAAGGAAAGGGGTAAAGACCTGGTTTTCCATAACAATTTCCTGTTCTCCCGATGTGTTTATGTAACCGTCAAGCCCATCTATGAAAGAGCTTAGTTGCGATAGCGATTGCAAAATTTCGAAGCGTTCGTTGCTGTAGCCTTCGTCTGTCAATATATCTTTTAACGGAACAGGAATATTGTCGCCGCTTTCGGTATTCTCAATTTGGACATCTACCTTAAAGGTTTCGTTTTCTTGTTCTTCAACAATAAGCAAGGGCTTGAATTTTCCTTGTGCAAGGTAGAATTTTTGCAGCCATGTCATTATCCCGCCTGTCAGAGCCTCTTCCCCCGGTTCTGTAAACGGGTAGTTGACCGATTTGAAGAACAGGCTTTCAAAAACATCATTGCCAACGCGGTAGCTCACAAGGTTTACAATTTCGGAAATAAACAGCGACAAGAGGTTTACAGCCCGGTCTTTGGTCACCTTTCTTTTCCTTTTTGTTTCCTGCCAAACAAACACATCGGGTGGCAACATGTCTTCCAGCTCGTCAACCAGTTTTTTCACCTCCTTGCACAAGAGTGCAGGTAGCCAGCGTATGGTAAAGCTTTTTCCGGGCAATTGTACTACCTGCGGCACAATTGCCCCGTTTGCCACCAGTTGTATGGCAAGGTGCAAAGCGGTGTGCAACGAAGCTGTTGAGGGTTGGTAATCGTAAGTTTTTGAACCTTGTATTTGCGAGAGTTGTTGCAAAAATTCGCAAGTTGAATAATTTTCGCCGTTGACCGATATTTTTGCCTGCAAGGTGTCGTCCAGGGCAACGGTATTTTCCGAGTGGTAATTGATTTGGTTTTCTTCGGAATAGGCACTTTCAAAAAAAGCGGGCAGGCTTATTTTTCCATGTGCCGCCTTTTGGGTGTTTTTCACCACCCGCTTGAGGTGCGAACTGTATTTTTCCCTGAAATCGGTTGCCGAAGACGTGTAAAACGGCGGGAAAGGTTTTAGCAAGGCTGTAAGCGGCTCGTGAATGGGCGAAAGCCCGGAAAACGAAAGCTTTTGGTAAGCGTCTTCGGGATTATATTCTTTCTTGATGCCTCCCGTCTGGAAATAAAGGTTTTTTAGTTTCGGTATTTCAATATTTTGCTTTTTAATGACAATGCCCAATTTGTTGAGTTCCTCCAACAAATCAACGTTGTGGAGCGAAAAAACGAGAAAGGGGTTGTTGTCTATTTCTGCCGACACTTTATAAACGACCGATGCGAGGTGTTTGCACGGTACTGCCCAGTCGGGGCATGAACACTGCATTTTCAGGTCGCTCCATTGCTTTGGGAACACCTTTAGCCCGAACTGCTCGGCAAGCGGGAGAATGGAGGGGTCGAGTTCGCGGTTCAGCAATTTGGAAATAATAACAGGGCGGCGGGTTATTTCTTTGATGAAATTGCTTAGTTCAGGGTCGAAGAACGGCGGCATGATGATGTCAACGTTGTAAGGGCGCGGCCGCCTGCCGCTTACCTTGGCGGAAATGTGGTTCCCCTGTATTTTTATCTTTTCCACTGCTCCTTTCTTTGCATACGAAGCCCCTCGCGGCAAACGGTTGCTGTAGTCGATATTGTTCAGGGAGTTCAACCATTGTTCGCCCCACCATGTTTTGCCAAATGCTGCCATATTTTTTTGTTAAAAAGTAAGGATACAAAAGAAAGGAAAATATTAGCGGGGCGGAAAGGAAAGATTTTACTTTTTATGAACAATTATGTTATTTTTTGCGTGCAAAAGAAAACCTTGTTTGCATTTTATAAGAAGGTGAACTTATTGCCAAGTTTTTTCGGTGTATTGGCTATCTGTATTTTCTTAATCGTTTCGGATTGCGATACGTGTTGAACACATCTAATATTATGACTGATGTTTCTGTTCGCTCGTAAATGATTTTGTAACTCCATTTAGGTACGGAACGATACCTTTCCTCATTTATAATCGGTCTTTTGCATATTCAACCTTTTCATCCAAGAGAGAATTGCCCAACTCTAATAATGCATAGAACACTTTCTCCGCATTTTGAGGGCTATCTTCAAAAATATAGTCGTAGATTTGAGAAAGACTCTCTTTGGCTTGATTTGACCAAATAACTTTCATTGTCTTTTGTTGCGATTTAAAACATAGTCTTTAACCTCGCTTGAAGAATAGGTAGTTGCACCTTCTCCTATATCGTTGCTAATTTGTTTAATATGAGCAATGTACTTTTCTTCTGTCAACGGCTCACCCGATGTGGTATAAGAAACAGTTTTTGCAGATTCAGTCGAAAGTATGGCCTTTACCTTGCTTAGCACCGATTCTTTATCAACATTAAGCAATTGCTTAACTAATTCTATTTTGGTTGCTTGTATATCCATATCTTTTTTTTGTAAAGGTATATGATTTTTTGTTTCAAGTAAAGGCAATCATAATGTATAAGCTTATTGAGAAATATATTTTAACGTTAAAATAGAAGATGTGTTAAAAAATTTTTATGTGTTTTTTGCAATGACACTAAGAATCAGTTGCACATAAAGCCACAAAGAGTCCACGGAGAGCCACAAAGAAAGAATACTATCTGGTTTCAGTCTTTCAATGCAGGCTCTGTTATCGTTATTTTATAAACTCCAGACCCAATCCCGGCAACCAAATTTTCGCTATCGGTTTCTAGGCAGATGTTGGCTTCTTTGTTTTTGTTGTCCGTTATTTTTACGTATTGGGCATTGTCGGTTGGCAAATAAACTTTTGCTGTTGTATTAAAAGGGATTTCAACTTCCATTTGGATGCCGTTTTCTGTTTGTTCCCATTCGGAACGGATTTTACCGTATGGCGATTCCAAACCCCCTTTAACAAATGATATTCCTTCTACAAATTCAGGTTTTATTTCTATTCTCTTGTAAGCGGTTGAGTTCTCGGCTTGCCTGATCCCTGCCAAACCTGTGTAGAACCATTCCATAACATGCCCTAACATCAGGTGGTTGTTCGAAACATTTTCCAATGCGGCCCACGATTCGGTAAGTGCCGTAGCCCCTTTCTTCAACTGAAATCCATAGCCCGGCACATCGTTGCGGTCGATCATTCCATAAATCAGTTGGGAAGCCCCACCTTTGGTAAGAGCCTCGATAAGATAGTGAAAACCAACGTCTCCGGCAGTAAGTGCCTTGCCGTCTGCCTCGATGGAGTCTGTGAGGTTCTTGAATACATCCTCTTTGAATTTGTTTTCCACAATGCCGAAACAGTATGGCATCGACATGGCGGTCTGGCTTCCGGTTGAATAAACTTTTGTTTCCGGGTTGAAAAATTCATTGTTGAATTTTCCCCTTATTTCTTCAGCCCATGTTTGTAATGGTTTTGCTTCAGGTTTCTTGTTTATCGAAGCCATTTCTGCCATTAGTTTTACATCGTAGTAATAAATGGCAGTTGCAGTAAGCGAAACCGGTGTTAGTTGGGAAACGCCGGGTTGTTTTGGACCAAGGTCGAACCAGTCGCCTAAGCCGTAATCCAAAATATGTGCATCTGATTTATTTTTCAGGTAATTGATGTATTTCATCATCATAGGCCAGGCTTTTTCGATAATTTCCGTGTCGCCGTACCATTTGTAGAGCAAATATGGCAGTATTACGCCTGCGCTCCCCCATTCGGGCGAATCGCGGAATCCCCCATTAAATTCAACATATTCAGGGGCAATATCAGGGATTAAGCCTTCCGGCGTTTGGCTGTCTATCATGTCCATTATTAATTTCCTGTACAGGTGATATATGTCGTACCTAAAATGTACGCCATTGCCCATCAGGAAAGTTTGTTCCAGCCAGCCAAGTTTTTCGCGGTGGGGGCAGTCGGTAAGCACGCTCTGGAAATTGCTCTTAATTGCCCAATCGATAATGGCATGGATTTGGTTAAGCCTTTCGTTGCTACAGGTAAAGGTCCCGTTTTCAGGGGCAGAGTTCCTGGTGTGGATTAGTTTCATGCTCTTCATTACGGGCAAATTGTCGGGATTGGCATTTCCCTCCGGCACTGCACCAAAAACTTGTACATACCTAAATCCATAGTAAGTAAATTTCGGTTTCCATGTTTCCAACTCGTCGCTGCCCAAAGTGTAAGAAAAATAATATGGGTTGCCGCTGGCCTTTTGGTTATTTGTGCCGTCGGGGTTTATTAGTTCCGATGGCCACATCTTTATTTGTTGCCCTTTTGCCCCTTTTGCCGACAGTTCAACTATCCCCGATGCGTTTTGTCCAAAGTCGTACAAAAAAGAGCCGTCTTTTAGCGGGGTGATTTTTTTTGTAGGTATCGCTTCCATTTCTTTTAAGGGATAATCCTGCTCGATGGTTAATTTTCCCTTGCTGCCATAGGAAAGCAATACCTGTTCCCATTTCGAATCGTCGAATCCTGCATTGTCCCACCCGTTTTGTCCCAATGTGGCATCACAATCTTCTCCTCCGTAGATGCTTGTGTAAACTATTGGAGATGGAGCTGTTTTCCAGCTACCGTCTGTTACAATTTTTTCTGTGCTCCCATCAGTGAAGTCGAGTTGCAGTAGCCCTTTCATTTCCGGCATTCCAAATGCGATGACCAGTTTGCGGTATCTTTCGCGGTTGATATTAAAAAAGCCGTTCCCAACCATTGCCCCCAATACATTTTCACCTTTAATTAACATGGAGGTTACATCGTAAGTGTTGTAAAGTACGGTTTTGTCGTAATCAGTCCAGCCGGGCGACAAAAATGAATCTCCAACTTTGTTTCCGTTGATAAAGGCTTCGTAATGCCCCAGCCCAGAAATGTATAATGTAGCTGATTTTATCGCTTTGTCGATCCGGAAAGACTTACGGAACATTGGTGTTGTTGGGCGTTTTATGGCCTTTTCCCCCAGGTTGTCGCCATTGCCGTGTATGCCGGGGACAAGGCGCAGATCCGGATCCATTGCTTCATGGGAAATCCATTGGGCTCCTTGCCAGTCGGCATTGGAGGGCAAGCCCATTCGCCAGCTTGAAATATTGCTCCACTGCGAGACCTGATTTTTTTCGTCCCATATCCTGACTTTCCAAAAATATTTTGTGCCGCTTTGCAGCTTTCCCATTTTTAAAGGGACGTTTATTGACTGTTCAGACAGAACTTTGCCCGAATCCCAAAAATTTCCTTTCTCGTCTGTAACATCAAGGGAATCGGCACTTACTATTATTTGATAAGCATATTGTGTTTTGTTTGTGCCGTTCGAAACAATCTGCCAAGAAAAATGTGGGTTCTGTACTTCAATCCCTGCCGGGTGTTTTCGATTTTCGCACTTTATGTTTTCAACAGAAATGCGTTCTGTTTCTTTTAAACATGAGAAAAGGATGAGTGACAGAAATATAGTTTGGATAAGTTTTTTCATGAAGCCAATTAGTTTGTTTGCATTTTGAAAATATAATCTCCTGATTTTATAGAGATCTCAAAACAATCTGAATTTCTTTTAATATTTGATATTCCTTGAACTCCTTCAATGAATTTGTTTCCGTCCCAGATTTTAGTTTCCCCATCGTAAATGGCGGGATCTTTGAAATCGAATGCCGGCAGAATAACCATGCCGTCAGTGTTGGCTGGTATTGAAACATCGTATTCGAATGATTTAGTTTTTTTCTTCCAGCTTGCTTTTATTTTCCCTGCAACAGTTTCCAACGATGCGCTTGCCAGCCACAAGCCTTCCGGCACATAAGGTTCAAGATGGACGTGTTTATACCCGGCAGAGGTTTTCCCTTCCATTGGCGACTGGATGCCTGCCAAATATTTGTAAAAGTATTCGGAAATGGAGCCAAACATCTGGTGGTTGTGCGAATTGTCTCCTTCCCATTGTTCCAGCAGCGTGGTTGCCCCGTTTTTTATCCAATACCCGAAGCTAGGATATGTTGTTTGGTCGGCAATTTTATAAGCTGTTTCGTTTTCGCCGTTTTGCACCAACTCTGTCCATAGGTATTTTGTGCCTATTATGCCCGTATTCAAGTGGTTGCCCCTTGCTTTTATGTCGTCAATTATTGTTTTGAAAACTTTTTCTTTGTAGCCGTCAGGCACAACATTGCCAAAGAGTGCCAATAGCTGGTAGGTTTGGTATGTTTCGTCTGTGCCGTACAAAGCAGTTTCTTTGTTGAAGAATTTTTTGTTGAACTCTTGTTTTACCGTGTCCGACAAAGCTTTGTAATATTCTTGATCTTCGGCATAGCCCAATTTTCCTGCAATTTCCGAGAACAGCAGGCAATTGTAATAATAATAAAAAGTGTTCACCACCGGATGGTTTGGGCAGTCGCTTTGCCCCGGTGCGCACCATTCGCCCAGCGAGTACCAGTAGCCGTCAAAATTGTCGATAATGTATGGTTCAGAAGGGTCTTCGTCTTTGTTACCCAATGCTTTTAAATAGTTGACATATTTTTTCATTGTCGGGTAGTGGTCTTTCAAAATTCGGGAATCGCAATAATAGTGGTTCATCCACCAAGGGATAAGTATGTATGCGCTCCCCCACGCAACTCCGCCGCCCATTCCGCCAACTAAAACGGGTGATGTGTTGGGTATCCTGCCGTTTTCTTCTTGCGAGTCGCGCATGTCGTTCAGCCATTTTGTGTAATACGGAGCCATCTGGAAATCGTGGATCGAAGTTTCTGCAATGACCTGCCCATCGCCATTGTACGCACCTTTCTCGCGGTGCGGGCAATCGGTGGGGTAGCTTTGTGTGTTGCCTATTTGCGACCACACACCTGCTTCGTGTATCTTGTTCAGTAGTTGGTTCGATGATTCAAACGTGCCGTTCCTTTCAAGTGCGGAATGTACTACCTTTCCTTCAACTTCCAGTTGTTCGGGGTTTTTGCCGTCGTTTGTGGTAACTTCTATGTAGCGGAAACCGGTATAGAAAAAGTGTGGCTCGTAGGTTTCAACGTTATCGCTTTTTATTGTGTAGTCAGTCCATACTTGGGCGTGGTAGCGGAATTTGGTGCTTAACCTGTCGCCTTCTTTTAGCGGTTCAGAAAACAACATGTCGTTAAGAGTTTCTGCGCCCCTGACCCTGACGACCTGTCCGGGCGAACCTTTCACTTTTATTTTCCACCATCCGGGGATGTTTTGCCCCAAATCGAAGATGTAAGTCCCGGAGTTGGGGTTGGTAGTTTTTATTGGTTTTATGGTTTGCGTGACCTTTATTGCAGGCATTAGTTGTGAGCGAAGTTTGCCCGAAGGTTCCGGAGCAACGGCAACCTGTCCCCATTTGCTGTCGTCAAGCCCGCTTTCTGCCCAGCCATGTATTTCTTTGCGTGCATCGTAGTCTTCGCCGCCATACAAATTGTTGAAAGTGATTGGCCCTTCCGAGGTTTTCCAATTTTCGTCAGAAACAAAAATGGACTGGCTTCCGTCTTTGTGCTTTACCGTTAGCTGCATAATGAAACAAGGGTTGCCAAAAGATGCGCCTCCGCCTCCCCAGCTCCAGCGATCTTCTGTTTTCCTCATGTTCCATGCCGCATTGCCGAGCATTGCCCCTGCGGCATTGTCCCCTTTTTTCAGCATGTCGGTTACATCGAAGGTTGAATAAAGGATGGTTTTCCGGTAGTCGGTAATCCCGGGATCAAGGACATAGTCGCCTACTTTTTTGCCGTTCAGGTAGAGTTCGTAATAGCCACACGCCGTTACAAAAACAGTTGCAGATTGAATTTCTTTTTCAATGTTAAATTCGTTGCGGAGCAGAGGGCTTGCATCTGTAATTTCTTTTTTTGTGGTAATCCATTTTGCTTGCCAGTCGTTTTTTTTGAATAGCCCGGTATGGAAAGATTTAGGTTCGCTCCAAATCGTTTCGTTGTTTATATACGATGCAACCCGCCAGTAATAAACAGTGTTGCTTTTTAGCTGTTTGCCCGAATATTCGATGTTTACGGCCTGGGATCCGGCAACTTTACCTGTTTTCCAAAGTTTGCCTTTTCCTTTTTTTATGTCAGAAATATTGTCGCTTACAATTAGTTGGTAGGCATCCTGCTTGATACCCCTCTGGCTTGATGCTATTTTCCAAGAAAAACGTGGTTTGGGAATATCTATACCCATTGGGCTGTCGAGGTATTCGCAGGTTAATTTATCAACTTTTGTTCCAGAAGGAGTACATGACACTAATATTGCCAGGATGACAATAGCAAGAAAGAATTGATTTTTTATTGGCATTGTAATCAGATTAAGTTTTTCACCTTAATGGTAGTGAAAAAAAATTGCCTGATAAAATAACAAGCAATATTTTTACCGTAATTGTTGTTCAATGGGGTGTGCAACAAAATATGAAACTTATGGCTAACCCCCTATTGATTTAGTTTTATAACCAAACCCAAGAACTACGGTTTAAGTGAATGAATACGGGGCAATAAATACAACAGAGGGTGGATTTTCCTGGGCTAATTGTTCTGTAGGCACATACTTATTTAGCTTACAGCCTTACAATTAAAAAAATGTTCAAATAAAAAGGGATTATAAAATTGCCCCGACATTGTTGCTTATAATTCAATGTTTTGCGAGATTTGTTTTCTGATTTCCCCGAATTCTTTTTCGGACAAGTTAAGTTTGTTGGAAAAGTTTAGTATGTCAGCCTCGCTTTGCATGGGGGCTAAATGGATATGGGCGTGTGGCACTTCCAGTCCTAATACCAAGATGCCTATTTTTTTGCAGGGGATGGCCTTTTTCAACCCTGACGCTACTTTTTTTGCGAATAGTTGCAGTCCTGTATATAATTCATCGTCAAGGTCAAAAATATAATCAACTTCTTTTTTAGGGATCACGAGTGTGTGCCCTTTGGCCACCGGCGAAATATCCAAGAAGGCTAAAAAATTTTCGTCCTCTGCCACTTTATAGGCAGGGATTTCGCCGCTTACTATTCTTGAAAATATACTTGGCATTTTATATTGAGATTTCTACTATTTCAAAAGGTATTACCCCCGAAGGCACTTGGATTTCAACCACATCTCCTACTTTCTTGCCCAGGAGGCCTTTGGCGATAGGTGTATTTATTGCAATTTTCCCTTCTTTTATGTTTGCTTCACTCTCTGGCACAAGGGTATATTGCATGGTTGCATTGTTTTTCCGGTTTTTGATCCTCACCTTGTTAAGGATCTGCACCTGCGATGTGTCAATTTTTGATTCGTCAAGTATCCGTGCATTGGCAATCTTTGACTTTATTTGCGCAATCTTAGCTTCCAGCATCCCCTGTGCGTCTTTTGCAGCATCGTACTCTGCATTCTCAGAGATATCACCTTTTTCTATGGCTTCACCAATTTGTTTTGAAATTGCAGGACGCTCAACGTTCATTAAATGCTCAAGATTTTTTTTGAGCTTATTTAATCCTTCCTGTGTTAAATATGTTACTTGAGACATTTCTTATATTCTCCTTTTTCTTTCTTGTTAGCACATAAAAAAAACAGAAAGAATCCCGGGATTCCAGAACTCTTCCTTGTGCAAAAATATATTTTTTATTTTAATTAAAAATATTCTGGGCAAAAAATATTAAGGATGAATGCCTTAAGAATATTTCCTGTTTAATATCTCGCTGTAAATTACAGCATTTCTCAGTGAGAATGCGCCAGATATACTTTCCCTTTTTTTTCCTTTTACTGGATGTTTAATCTCGTCTGTTATTGTATCATCCTTGGCAACAGCATTTTGCCCCTCGCCGTCTGCATTGAAAGTGTATTTGGGCTGTATTTCCTGCACTTCGGCCTTTACCTCAGCTACCGGCTCTTGAGCAATGGGCTGGGTACTGGTTTGTTCGGCTTGCCCCCCCGCATTTTCAAGGAATTCCCAAAAATCATCGGGGCCTTCATAGGTTTTTTTGTCTGCTTTGGGTTGAGGTTGAGGCCGCTTGTTTTTATTTATCCGGCCAACTGCACCAACAACTGTAACTATCACCATTAATATTATAACAATTAAATCATCCATGTGATCAAAATTAATGAAATAATTTTAATATCTGTAATGTTCCGGTTTAAACGGCCCATCCTTGTTAACGCCAAGATATTTTGCCTGTTCTTCGGAAAGGCAGGTTAATTTTACCCCCAGTTGTCCAAGATGGAAACGGGCAACCTCTTCATCAAGTTTTTTTGGCAACCTGTACACGTCAATTTCATAGTCGTTTTGCCATAGGTCGATCTGTGCCAGCGACTGGTTTGTAAAAGAATTGCTCATTACAAACGAAGGATGCCCCGTGGCACAGCCCAAGTTCACCAAACGCCCTTCGGCAAGCAGGAAGATACTGTGCCCGTCTTTATAAGTGTATTTATCTACCTGTGGTTTGATGTTCAGTTTTTGTATACCTGGCCATTTCTCCAGTTTTGCGACCTGTATCTCGTTATCAAAATGGCCAATGTTGCAAACAATAGCCTGGTCTTTCATTTTTGCCATATGATCGGCAGTGATGACATCCTTGTTCCCGGTTGTGGTAACAAAAATATTTCCTTCGTCAAGCGCATCTTCCATGGTTTTTACTTCAAAGCCTTCCATGGCTGCCTGGAGTGCGCAGATTGGGTCTATCTCGGTAATAATCACCCTTGCCCCGTACCCTCTCATGGATTTTGCACAACCTTTACCGACATCGCCATAACCGGCAACTACCACGACCTTTCCGGCAATCATAACATCGGTAGCCCTTTTAATCCCATCGGCCAGCGATTCCCTGCACCCGTAAAGGTTGTCAAACTTTGATTTGGTTACTGAGTCGTTAACGTTAATTGCCGGGAAAAGAAGTTTGCCTTCCTCTTTCATCTGATATAAACGGTGGACCCCTGTGGTAGTTTCTTCAGAGACCCCTTTTATTTCTTTGGCTGCATTTTGCCAGCGCGAAGGGTTCTCCCGCAGTATTCTCCCCAGCACTTTATTTAGTTCAGCTTCATCTTCGCCGCCAGCCGGGGTGTCAAGGACCGAGGCATCTTTTTCTGCTTCGTAACCACGGTGGATCATTAATGTAGCATCGCCGCCATCGTCAACAATCAGGTTTGGCCCTAGCCCGTCACCAAAATCCAGTGCTTGGTCTGTGCACCACCAATACTCTTCCAAGGTTTCCCCTTTCCATGCAAAAACAGGGATCCCTGCTTCTGCAATAGCTGCCGCTGCATGATCCTGGGTTGAAAAGATATTGCAACTGGCCCACCTGACTTTGGCTCCCAGTCCGGTCAAGGTTTCAATCAACACGGCGGTTTGGACTGTCATATGCAGGCTGCCTGTAATACGAACGTCTTTCAAGGGTTTCGACAATCCGAATTTTTTACGGATCGACATCAGCCCTGGCATTTCTTTTTCCGCAATTTCAATCTCTTTCCTGCCAAAACCGGCCAGGCCTATGTCGGCCACTTTATAGTCAAGTTTTTCTTTTACAGTTGTTACAGTCATTTCTATAAAAAAATTTATTTATACATTTTAAGGGAATTAACTATGTGCAAAACTAATTATAATCAACGTTATAAAAATGGTGAAAGTAAAAAAAGATATTTAAGCCGGATTAATTTCCCATATCTGAAATAAACTTAATGCGCATCAACCTTATTTCTTCTTCCGAATATTCATCTTCCCCCAATTCTTCAAGTGCGTCTTCAATAGAATCATTTTCTGCTTCCCTGAAATATTCAAAGATGTCGTCTTGGTGGTCTTCATCTATGGTGTCATCGATATAATAATCTATGTTAAGCCGGGTGCCTGAGTTCACAATGGCCTCAACCTCGGCGATAATGTCTTTTATCTCAACGCCTTTAGCATTGGCAATGTCGTCAAAAGGGATTTTGCGGTCGATATGCTGTATGATGAAAACTTTCATTTTTGATTTGTTGGCCACTGTCCTTACCACCAAATCATCAGGGCGTTCAATTTCGTTTTCTTCTACATATTTTTTAATCAATGCCACAAATTCTTTCCCGTACCTTTTGGCTTTTCCCTGGCCTACCCCCTGTATTTTTTGGAGTTCGGCCAATGAAACCGGGTATTGGATTGACATATCTGCCAATGAAGGGTCCTGGAAAATTACAAATGGCGGCAGGTTGTGTTTTTTTGCAATTTTTTTCCTGAGGTCTTTTAACATCGCATATAACTGCCGGTCTCCACCTGTGGACCCCGATGTCGCCCCTGCTACATTTGCAGAATCCTCCTCTTCTTCGTATTCGTGGTTCTTTACCAGCATAAAACTGGTAGGGTTGTTTAAAAATTCATGCCCTTTTTCAGTTACTTTCAGCAGCCCGTAGTTTTCAATGTCTTTATTAATTATCCCTGCAATCATAGATTGCCTAAAAACGGCATTCCAAAACCTTTCGTCGTGATCTTTTCCCGAACCAAATGTTTCCAGGGTATAGTGTTTGAACGATTTTATTGGGGCCGATTTTTTCCCGATCAATATGTTGGCTATATGTTCGCCCTTGTATTTTTCGTTGACCTCCAAGATTGCTTTTAATGCCCTTATGACTTCATTGCCTGCTTCGATTTTTTCTTTAGGGTTGAGGCAGTTGTCGCAGTTGCCGCAATTTTCTTCTTTGTATTTTTCCCCGAAATAGTTCAGTAAGATAGTCCTGCGGCAAATAGCCGATTCGGCATACGAGACGGTGTCAAGCAGCAACTGTTTCCCTATTTCCTGTTCGGCTACGGGTTTGCCGTGCATGAATTTTTCGAGCTTCTGGATATCCTTATAGCTATAGAAAGTCACACATTTCCCTTCTCCTCCATCTCGGCCTGCACGCCCGGTTTCCTGGTAATAACCTTCAAGGCTTTTAGGGATGTCGTAATGAATGACAAAGCGCACATCGGGCTTGTCTATCCCCATTCCAAATGCTATGGTTGCCACAATAACGTCCACTTCCTCCATCAGGAATTTGTCCTGGTTGCCCGAACGGGTTGAAGCGTCCATCCCTGCATGGTAAGCAAGGGCTTTTATCCCATTTACCTGGAGTGTTTCCGCCAGTTCCTCAACTTTTTTCCGGCTCAAGCAATAAATAATCCCTGATTTGCCTTCATTTTGTTTTATGAACTTAATGATCTGGGTTTCTGGTTTTATTTTCGGGCGGATTTCGTAATAAAGGTTTTCGCGGTTGAACGAAGCTTTAAATACCTTAGCATCAAGGATGCCCAGGTTTTTTTGTATGTCGTGCTGGACTTTTGCGGTGGCAGTGGCAGTTAGTGCCACGATAGGCGAATTGCCTATTTCTTCGACAATGGGTTTTATCCTGCGGTATTCAGGCCTGAAATCGTGCCCCCATTCCGAGATGCAGTGGGCCTCATCAATGGCATAAAAAGATATTTTTATTCTTTTCAGGAACTCAATGTTTTCTTCTTTGGTGAGCGATTCGGGAGCAACGAACAACAACTTTGTTTTTCCCTCAAGCACTTCGCTTTTTACCCTCTGTATTTCTGCTTTTGATAACGAAGAATTTAAAAAATGTGCCACATTGTCTTCCTCCTGTGTCCCCCGGATTGAATCTACCTGGTTCTTCATTAACGCAATGAGCGGTGAAATAATTATGGCAGTCCCTTCGAGCAAAAGGGCAGGCAACTGGTATATTAAAGATTTACCCCCGCCCGTGGGCATAAGTACGAATGTATTGTTCCCGTCCAGAACACTTTTTATTGCTTCTTCCTGTTGGCCTTTGAACTTGTCAAACCCAAAATAATACTGTAGCTTATCAGTTAGTGAACTCTCTTTATTCATTTTTTATCACCCTAATCCTTTTTCGTGAACTCTAAATTATTAAAAGTAAGAAAAATGTCAATAGAATTTTATATTTTTTTGTGATTTATCATTATTCGTTAAAATAAAAATCAGGTTCAGAAATTCTTAATATCAAGAAGTGTTTATATTTGTGGAGTTTTTTTAAAATAAGACCAAAATGAGCGAAAGCGGGAACAGGGAAGGAAAATCCACAAGAAGAAGGGCAAAAAGGGACAAAAAACCGGATCAGGCAGAAATGTCTTTTCTCGATCATTTAGAGGAGTTGCGCTGGCACATTATCCGTTCGGCTTTGGCTATAGTTGTATTTGCCGTTGTAGCCTTTGTTTTTAAAGGTTTCATATTCGATAAAGTAATCCTTGCGCCCAAGAACCCTGATTTCTGGACCAACCGGATGTTCTTGGAACTGGGCAGTTTGCTGGGTACGGAGGCAATAAAGATTAACCAACAGCACCTGAACTTAATTGCCATAAAAATGGCAGATCAGTTTATGATGCATATTATGGTATCAATAATTGCCGGACTGATAATCGCTTCCCCTGTGGTTTTTTATGAGTTCTGGAGGTTTGTGAGACCTGCGCTTTACGAAAAAGAGAAAAAACATGCCAGCGGTGCAGTTTTTTATACATCTGTCCTTTTTTTAATGGGGGTATTGTTCGGGTATTATTTAATTGTACCCCTTTCTATCCATTTTCTCGGGTCTTATAACATTAGCGATGAAGTGGTCAACCAAATCAATACACGTTCATACATAAGCACGCTCACCTCGATATCGTTTGCTTCCGGTGTTGTTTTCCTTATCCCTATATTTTCCTATTTCCTCAGTAAGGTCGGGATTTTAACGCCCCAGTTTATGAAGACTTACAGGCGGCATGCCTATGTGGTGATGCTATTAATGTCGGCAATTATTACGCCTCCAGATATTTTTAGCCAGATTATGGTTTGTTTCCCCTTGATTTTCCTTTATGAAATAGGTATATTGATTTCGCACCGCGTAGTAAAGAAACGTGAAAAAGAACTGGATGAGATTTAATTACGGAAGGAAAATTATATTAATTTACCCGAATGATACTCAGAGCTGAAAATATTGTCAAAAAATACAGAAAACGCACTGTTGTAAAAGGTGTAAGTTTCGAGGTAAACCAGGGGGAAATTGTTGGGTTGCTTGGGCCTAACGGCGCAGGCAAAACAACTTCCTTTTATATGATTGTGGGGCTGATCCAGCCGTTTTCGGGCAAAATTTATATTGATAAAGAAGACATAACCAAACAACCAGTTTACCGTAGGGCAAAAAAAGGTATTGGTTACCTGGCACAGGAAGCTTCGGTATTCAGGAAATTAAGTATTGAGGACAACCTGAAGGCAGTCCTTGAGATGACCAATTATACCAAACAATATCAAAAAGAGAAGTTGGAAACTTTGATATCGGAGTTTGGTTTACAGCATATAAGGAAAAGCAAGGGGGTCCAGCTTTCCGGGGGCGAACGGCGTAGGACAGAGATTGCCAGGGCACTGGCAATCGACCCGAAATTTATCCTGCTCGATGAACCTTTTGCCGGTGTCGATCCTATTGCAGTTGAAGACATACAGGCTATAGTAACCAAACTGAAAGAAAAAAATATTGGCGTTCTTATTACCGACCATAACGTCCACGAAACACTTTCGATAACCGATCGCTCTTACCTACTTTTCGAGGGGTCGATAATGAAGGCAGGCACTGCGGAAGATTTGGCCAACGATGAAGATGTAAGGAGGGTATATCTCGGGCAGAACTTCGAGCTACGCTAAAAAACCTCTGCCCCTTGACAATTGTTTTGCCTTTTTCTTTTTCTTGAAAATCCCTATCCTGTTATGCCCCGCCAATTTATACTACTACCACATTTACAATCTTTTTAGGCACAAGGATGAATTTCCTGACGGTTTTTCCTTCCAGCCATTTTTGGGCTTTTTCGTCAGCCAAAACAGTTTTTTCTATTTCGTCTTTTGGCATGTCGAGCGGTATTTCAATTTTGAAGCGCATTTTGCCGTTAAACGAAACGGGGTATTCAAAACTGTTTTCTTTTAGCAGGCTTTCGTCAACTTCAGGCCAAGGCTCATAAGCCAAAGAACCGTTGTTCCCGTATAAGTGCCACAGCTCCTCTGCCATATGCGGGGCAAACGGTGCTAGTATTTTTGTAAAGATCCCGGCTGTTGTTTTGCTCACTTTGCCTTTCTTTATCGCCAAATTATTAAAAACCATTAGCGAAGAAATGGCCGTGTTGAACTTCAAATGCTCTACATCGAAACCTACCTTTTGTATGGTTTGGTGCAGCAATTTGGCAACTTCCTTGTTTTCTGTGCCTTCAACAATATTTTCAGCTTCGGCAAAGAAGCGGTATGCGCGGCCCAAAAAGTTGAAAACACCTTTCACTCCGTTTTCTGCCCAAGGCTTGCGTTCATCGAGCGGCCCCATGAACATTTCGTACAAACGAAGCGAATCTGCCCCGTAACGTTCTATTACATCATCGGGATTGACCACGTTTTTCAACGATTTTGACATTTTTGCCACAATCTGCCTAAGTTCCTCCCCTGTTTCTTTGTGGAAATATTTACCGTCTTTTTCTTCTACCAAATCGGAAGCAACTTTTGCACCGGTTGCCGTTTCATAAGCAAAAGCCAGTATCATACCTTGGTTAAAAAGCTTTTGGAAAGGTTCATCGGTAGATACTATGCCCAAGTCGAACAAAACTTTGTGCCAGAAGCGTGCATACAGCAAATGCAAGACCGCATGTTCGGCACCGCCCACATACAAATCGACAGGCATCCAATATTGTTCTTTTTTCACGTCAAAAATAGAACCTTCGTTCGTTGGGTCTATATATCGCAGGTAATACCAGCACGACCCCGCCCATTGGGGCATCGTGTTTGTCTCGCGGCGGCCTTTCCTTCCGTTTTTGTCGGTCACTTCAAGCCAGTCGTTGGCATTTGCAAGCGGCGATTCGCCTGTTTCGCTTGGTTTGTATTCTTCCAGATCAGGCAATTGGAGCGGCAGGTTCTCGTCTTCAACGAGCGACACTTCGCCGTCTTCCCAGTGGATTACAGGGAACGGTTCGCCCCAGTATCGCTGGCGGCTAAAAAGCCAGTCGCGCAGTTTAAAGTTAACTGTAGCTTTCCCTATCCCTTTTGTTTCGAGCCACTCTACTACTTTTTTGATCCCGGCGGCTTTGTTTAGCCCGTTTATGTCCAAACCCGTATCGCTGTTCGCCGAATTTATGTATGCTCCGTCTTCTGTCCAACAAGCATTGCCGTTAAGGATTTCGTCACGGTTTTCAACATCTTTAGGGTCTAGGATGCAAATTACGGGGATGTCAAATTCTTTTGCAAATTCAAAGTCGCGAGTATCGTGTGCAGGCACTGCCATAATTGCGCCGGTCCCGTATCCTGTCAGTACATAATCTGCAACCCAAATAGGTATTTTCTCGTTGTTTATAGGGTTTATTGCATAACGCCCGGTAAACACGCCTGTTTTTTCTTTTGCCAAATCCGTCCTGTCCAAATCAGATTTCAGTGCGGCAGCTTTCACATAGCTTTCAACAGTTTCTTTTTTGTCGGGTGTCGAAATTTCTGCCACCAATCCATGCTCAGGTGCGATTACCATGTAGGTTGCGCCAAAGAGCGTGTCGGGGCGTGTGGTGTAAACACGTAAATTTTTCCCTAGCCCGTCTATTTCAAAATCTACCTCAGCCCCGGTCGATTTGCCAATCCAGTTGCGCTGCATGTCTTTCACCCCGGCAGGCCAGTCGAGGCTTTCCAGCCCGTTGAGCAGCCTTTCTCCGTAATGCGGGATTCGCAGCAACCATTGTTTCAGGTTTTTGCGGATTACGGGGTTGCCGCATTTTTCGTGAGAGCCATCTGTCAAAACCTCTTCGTTTGCACACACGGTTTTGCAAGAGTCGCACCACCAAACCTGGGCGTTGTCGTAATAAGCAAGCCTTTTTTCGCTAATGTATTTATTTACTGCACCTGCTCCTTGGGCTTTTATTCCTTCGGGGATCGGCAATTCTGAAATTGGCCGTCCTTTTTGTTGTTCGTCGTCGAACCAAGTATTGTACAGCTGCTTGAAAATCCATTGGGTCCATTTGAAATATTTTGGATCGGTGGTGTTTATTTCCCTGTCCCAGTCGTAGCTCAAGCCGATGGATTTGATTTGGCGGCAAAAATTGTCGCAGTTTTTTTGCGTGGTAATTGCCGGGTGGGTCCCGGTTTGTATGGCATATTGTTCGGCAGGAAGCCCAAAAGCATCGTAGCCCATAGGGTGAAGGACATTAAAACCTTTCATGCGTTTGTAGCGGCTTAAAATATCGGTAGCCGTATATCCTTCGGGGTGGCCAACGTGCAACCCTGCCCCAGATGGGTAAGGGAACATGTCGAGGATGTAATATTTAGGTTTTGAAAAATCGTCGGGAGTTTTAAATGTTTTGTTTTCTTCCCAGTATCTTTGCCATTTGGGTTCAATTTCCGCAAAATTATATTCCATCTTCTTTATCTGGTATAATGTTTATTACAATAAAAGTTGCAAAGATAAAAAAATGACTTTGGGGATTGCGATAAAATCAGGACAAAAAAGAGGGTTGCACAAAGCATTAAGAAAACCCTAACGCAATGCACATACAAAAAAAACAAAAAACGCAAAGTATTGACAATTAACATCGCCCCTTTGCGCATTTTGCAATTAAATCAACTTTTTGTGTTGAGAAAATTTTTAGGAAACGCCCTTTTATATTGTTCAATATGTAACCTTGGGTTCCAGTGCCTTTGCCCGATCTACAAAATCAGCAACGTGGTTCAACGGAGGCACAATTCGGGTGAGTTTCTTTTCCGATTGTACTTCAATCAATTTTGCGTGAAGGTTTTCGGCATTCCTGTTTCTGAGTTCCTTTACCGTGTCAACGCCGGAAGCTTTTAACAATTCGGCAAACTGTGAGCCAATGCCCTTAATCCTGAACAGATCTGCCATGTTTACCCAGTCAAGGATTTTACCTTCGTCGATACCTGAAGCCTCAGCCAATTTTTTACGTCCGGGCTTGGCAGCGCCTGCATCGAGCAATCCTTCTACTGTTGTTACCCCTGCCCCTGCCAATTTGTCGGCGAAAACTTGGCCTATACCTTCAATTTCTGTAATTTTCTTTGCCATACTGTTTATTTTTAATGATTAATAGAGATTAAAAACCAAATTTGCTGCCTAAACCATCGAGCAAGTTGTTGGCAATAGAACCTTTTGCCAAATCGCCAATAAGGTCGGAAATTCCCCCCTCCCCGGTTTTGCCTTTAGAGGAGGCAAAGTGTCCTAATTTTTCGATAAGGAACGGCACGGCAACGTTTGCCACGCTAGTTGACAATGATTTGGGAAGCCCCATTTTTGAAACGAGGTTTGCGACCGTGTTGCCGACCAAGCTCCCTGCAAATGAAGTGGAACTGCCCCCTTTGTCCAACAGCCCTGCTATATCGCCAAGCTGCCCTTTCTTGAATTTATCGAGCAGGCCGTTTTTAAATGTATCTGTCACTACATCTGCCACGCCGCCAAGCTTTCCTTGCTCCAACTCCGTGCTGCCGCCCAGTTGCCCCAATAATTCGCCTTTAACGGAATTCAAAAAATCATTCAGCATAATATTTAAATTTAAATCACTATAAGTTAAGCATTTAAATTTAAAATATCGTATTTTTATTATAGGAAAAACTAAAAAAATGGATATAAATAATTTTCAAGACAGGCTAAAAGCCTCGTATATGTTCAAGTGCGGCTCTATTTTGGTAGGCTCTGCTGTATTGGACGGTTTTTATGAAACAGGGGTAAAAATAAAACTTCCGTTGAAAACTTTTAACAGGCACGGGCTTATTGCCGGAGCGACAGGTACGGGAAAGACAAAGTCATTGCAGGTAATTGCAGAAAGCCTCTCCGGTGCGGGTGTGCCGGTAATGGTAATGGACGTAAAAGGCGATTTGAGCGGACTGGGGGCAAAGGGGGCAACGAACCCAATTATCGAAAAGCGTTCGAGAATTATTGGGATGGAATGGGCAGGCAAAGCTTATCCGATAGAGTTCCTCAGCATCTCGGAAGAACCCGGCGCAAAAATGAAAGCTACGGTTTCGGAATACGGACCTGTTTTGTTGGCAAAAATACTGGGGCTTAACGAAAATCAAGCAGGCGTGCTGTCTATGATATTTAAGTTTTGCGACGACCGCAATTTGCCCCTCCTCGATTTCAAGGATCTAAAAAGCGTGCTTAAATATATACAAAACGAAGGCAAAGACGATTTCCTTAAAGATTATGGCTTTGTGCATTCATCTTCTGCCGGAGCCATTATGCGCAGCATTGTTGGCATGGAGCAACAAAATGCCGATGATATTTTTGGAGAACCATCGTTCGACATCATTGACTTGACGCACAAAACCCCTTCGGGAGAAGGTGTCGTAAATGTTTTACGGCTTACCGACATGCAAAGCAAGCCTGCGCTGTTTAGCACGTTTATGCTATGCCTGCTGTCTGAAATATTCCAAAAAATGCCCGAACTGGGCGACCCAGACAAACCGGAACTGGTTTTGTTTATAGACGAAGCACACCTGATATTCAAAAATGCGTCACAAAGCTTGCTCGACCAGCTAGAAATGACCGTTAAACTGATACGTTCCAAAGGCGTGGGTATATTTTTCGTCACACAATCGCCCAACGACATACCTGCAAGCATATTGGGGCAACTGGGCACAAAAGTGCAACACGCACTGCGCGCTTTTACGGCAAAAGACAGGAAAGCCATCAAAACGGCTGCCGAAAACTATCCGTATTCCGATTTTTATAAAGTTGACGAACTTATCACCCAGCTGGGGATAGGGGAAGCACTTGTTTCAGGGCTTGACGAAAAAGGCCGCCCAACAGAACTGGCACATACCCTGATGAGGCCTCCTTTTTCGAGAATGGACGTGCTCTCAGAAAAAGAAATCGACGACATAACTGAAAGCTCGGAATTGGCGAAAAAATACAATTTGGAAATCGACAGGGAGAGCGCCTATGAAATATTGCACGAAAAACTAAAAAGGAAGGAAGCAGCAGAAAACGGAAAACTTAAAAGGACAGGCACAAACATATCGGCTCCAAAAAGAAACCGGGCCGTCAAAAAATCGTCTTTTGAACAAATAATGAAAAGCCCTATAACAAAAATGGTGGCAAGGGAAGTCGCACGGGGCTTGCTAGGGGTGCTGGGGCTAAAAGCGGCATCTTCATCCAGATCCGGCAAAAAAAGATATTGAGCTACAATATTGGAAAAGCTGGGATTGTGCCAGCTTTTTCAATATTATTTGTTGTTTTTTTGTATCGCAAGCCTTTAGTCGTAAAAATGCTTGGCGTTATAGATCTTTTCGATGAAGGGACATATAGATACAACCATCTATTTATTCAACATAAATAAATAGAGAACACTCTGGTATTAAACCACATGTTGCTATTTTTTTTACTTTTGGGAATTATGGCGATATGTGTTTTTTTATGGTTAATCCGGATAACTTAAACCAATTAGATGAATTTATTTAGCTTGAAAAGAAAACTGTTTTTTTTATTCTGTATAACTGTCGTAATTTCCTGTAAACGCTCAAACAACGAGCAAGTTACCAAAGGCTGGGGGGCATATCTGCTATCATTACAAGACAGTGTGGGAGTAGAAGCCGGTGAAAAGGAAATATCAGGGCAGTATAAAACATTCAGGAAGTATTATGCATGGGAAGGGTCTCAATTGGTGGGTTATGAAGAATTTTCGGGCTATTTAAAATCTTTGGATCTTGCACAGTTTGCCGATTCGCTTATTCAACATAAACATAATGAACTTGGGGATTATGGCAGTATCTTCAGTGAAAAGATAAAGAATACAAACGGGCTTGACGAGAAATTGAAACTAGCCGAAGACATGGTCCGGTTTAAGGAAGGCCTCTCTGCTTTTGGACAGGTTGATTTTGATGCACTGGGATCTGCTATTGATGATATTCGCGTAAAATTCCCAGATAGCTATAATGGTTCTTTGTTTGTTAAGCAATTGGGCGGAATAAAGGGAGAATACGATAATGTAAAGAAACTGCTTTCTGGCAAGGCAGGCATATCTGCAAAAAAGTTGGCCGACTTTTTATGTGTATATGAAGCAATAAAGAAAGAAGCTTTGTTGTCCAATCCTTTGCTTGCCCGTCAACCTGTTTTATTTGTTACGCGCCAGCAATATGCACCCGATCACCATAATACGGCAACGCTCTTCCAGACCGATGAGATCAACACAAATAGTTTTACCCCGGGAGGGAAAATGAAAATTATTGATTTTAAACATGGAGGGAGGTGTAAAACTTTGCTTGAAAGCAAGAATGGAGTAATCCGTGATCCAGAGATAAGTTATGACGGTAAAAAAATAGTTTTCTCAATGCGGGAAAGCATAGAAGGCAATTATCATATTTATGAAATTAACATTGACGGGACAGGTTTAAAGCAACTGACTGCGGCAAAAGGCGTATCGGACATCGATCCTCAGTACCTGCCAGACGGAAGGATTGTTTTTTCATCGACACGCGAACCTAAATATTGTATGTGCAATGTCCATATCATGTGCAACCTTTTCAGGATGGAAGCAGATGGTGCCAACATTACCCAGCTCGGGAAAAGTTCATTGTTCGAGGGGCATAGCACAATTATGCCAGATGGCCGTATTTTGTATGATCGTTGGGAATATGTTGACAGGAATTTTGGGGATGCACAAGGTTTGTGGACAATGAACCCGGATGGGACAAACCAGGCGGTTTATTATGGAAACAATACAAATTCCCCGGGAGGGATAATCGATGCCCGTCCGGTCCCATTCACCGGAAAAGTAATTGCGATTTTAGGCTCTTGCCACGATCGTCCGTGGGGCGCACTTGCTATTATTGATCGAGAGAAAGGGCTAGATGGGGAAAGCCCGGTTGAAATTACATGGCCTGCTTCGGCAAAAAAACTTATTGGGAAAGGTAATTACGACACCTTCAAACAAGTCAGCCCTCTTTATGAAGATCCTTACCCTTTGGATGATACTTACTTTTTATGTTCCCGGACACTTGGCCTAGGGGAACAAATGGGCTTGTTCCTTATCGATACTTTTGGCAATGAACAATTGATATACACCGAAGCCCCGGGATGTTTTGATCCAGTACCTTTAAAACCTCGTGAAAAGGAATATGTTATCCGTGAAAAACGGGATTACAAATCGGGGACCGGTACTTTCTATGTATTGAATGTGTACCGGGGGACACATATGGAAAGGGTGGAACCGGGGACTGTAAAGTACCTACGTGTAATCGAATCGGTTGAGAAAAGAAGTTGGACTTATCCTGCATGGAACGGCCAGGGGGTACACCGCCCGGCAATGAACTGGCATAGCTTTGAATGTAAGCGTATACTTGGCACTGTCCCTGTGCAGGAAGATGGCTCTGCTTGCTTTGAGGTCTCTTCTGACAAATACGTATATTTTCAGTTATTGGATGAAAATAAAATGATGATCCAGTCTATGCGTAGCGGGACAATGGTACATTCCGGGGAAATATTAGGCTGCATTGGCTGTCATGAAGACCGGAGAATGGCACCTCCGTCATCGGTACGGCAAGTGGCAAGTGCATTGCAGTATCCTCCACAAAAACTAAACGGGTGGTACGGCAGCCCCCGGGCATTCAGTTTTGCCAAAGAGGTACAGCCGGTACTGGACAACCATTGTGTTAAATGCCATGATTTTGGGACTAAAGCAGGAAGGGAATTAATCCTTGCAGGGGACAGGAACCCATATTTTAATGCTGCTTATATCGACATGCATTTAAAGAAAGTTATCAAACCTATAGGTGCCGGGCCGGCAGAAATACAACAAGCTTACTCGTGGGGGGCGCACCAGAGCAAGCTTATCCAGATGGCCAGGAACGGACATTCCGGGGTAAAGCTTTCTGCCGAAGAGATGGAGCGGCTTGTTACATGGGTTGACATAAATGCTGTTTATTATCCTGGTTTTATCTCGGCATATCCGGGCAACCCCGTGGGGCGATGCCCTATTTCTCAAAAAGATTTAAATAGGGTGGGGGAACTTACCGGTGTTGATTTCGAGTCACTTAGGGGATATCAAAGGCAGTTGGGGGTTCAAATTAGTTTTGAACGCCCGGAGTTGAGCCCTTGCCTTAAGAACATCAAAAACAAAGCTTCTGGGGAATACAAAGAAGCTTTGGCCATCATTACAAAAGGGAAGGGGCAGTTGTTGGAAAAACCACGTTTAGATATGGCAAATTTTGTCCCTTCAGAGACCGATGAGAAACGTCTGGGGAAATATATTTACAGACATGGGGAGGAGCAGAAAAACCGTGCTGCTATTCAAAATGGGGAAAAGTATTACGACCCGGAATTAGATAAGAAACGCTAAAGCCTTTTACACTGATGAAATACCTGTTTTTAATTATAATTATATTTATTGGAGTTTCCTGTTCTAATAAACCAGGGATTACAATGTCGCCAAACCAAAGTGTTTATGGTGAAAAGCAAAAAGTATTGTATGTTGCCGATGAAACTGCAACCCGGATTTCGTTTATACCTACGGATGGGAAAGGCAGTATAAGCCACATAAAGCTTGGGGCAAAACCTGGAGGGCTGTTTCTTTCTCCCAATGAAGCAAAATTGTATGTTACGCTTTCTGTTGCAGAGGGCGAGCTGTTGGAGATAAATGTACTGACCAGAAAAATCATACGCAGTTTAAAAGTCGGCCATACCCCAATGTCTCCGGTTTTAAGTCCGGACGGGAAGTATCTCTTTTTGTGCAACAGGTTCAACAATACTATTTTAAAAGTAGATGTCCGGTCTTTTTCAGTAGAGGCTGAAACCATGGCCGACAGGGAGCCTGTTTCGTTGTCGTATGTAAGCGGATCTAATTTGCTTTTGGTCGCAAATCATTTGCCAAATGGGAATGCAAATGCAAGCTACCACTCTTCAAAAATTTCTGTTTTCGATGCAGTTTCAATGAAAGAGATAGCAGGGATTGCCCTCCCAAACGGTTCTACAGGCTTAAATAAGATTGCTGTATCCCCCGATCAAAAATATGCTTATGTGTCCCACGTCCTGGGCCGCTATAATGTCCCTACCAACCAGGTGGAACGCGGCTGGATAAATACTAATGCCTTAAGTATTGTCGATATTGGCAAACAAAAATATTTGTGTACTGTTATGCTTGATGATTTGGACAAGGGGGCGGCCAACCCCTTTGACGTCCAGTGCAGCAAAGATGGCAGGTGGCTTTTTGTTTCCCACCTTGGCACAGATGAACTGAGTGTTATCGACACGAAAGCGCTCCATTACCGTATTGAACATGTGGGCGATGGGAGCCAGCCAACATTATATGCAAATTCTCTTGCTGAGATACAGGACGATCTGGGCTTTTTGCAGGATATCAGAAAAAGGGTCAGCCTTCGGGGAAGAGGGGCAAAAGGGATTTCTGTCGGAGGTGAAAAAGTTTATGTTTCAATGTATTTTTCAGGTTTTGTTGCAGAAGTGAATACGGAAAATCGGTATAAAGTGGACATGCTTTCGTTGGGAGATGCCCAGCCAGCCCCAGGCAAAGAGCGGCTTGGCGAAATGTATTTTAACGATGCCAAATTCTGCAAACAAAACTGGCAATCCTGTACCAGTTGCCATCAGGGCGGAGCCCGTGTCGATGGGTTAAATTGGGATCTGTTAAACGATGGGATCGGTAACCCAAAGAATACCAAAAGCATGTTGTTTGCACATAAAACCCCGCCGGCCATGATTACCGGGATAAGGAGCAGTGCCAATGCAGCTGTAATTACAGGGTTCGAACATATACTTTTTACCAGCCAACCCAAAGAAATAACTGATGCAATCGATTCCTATCTGACTAGCATGCAGCCTGTCCCCAGCCCATATTTGAAAAATGGTGGGCTAAGCGAACCTGCAAAACGGGGAGAAAAGGTTTTTGAAAAAGCAAATTGTTCTGCTTGTCATTCCGGCACTTATTTTACCAATATGGACAGATATGATGTTGGTGAAGGCACCGGCTCTGTTAAATTTGATACCCCTTCGTTAATAGAGGTGTGGCGGACAGCCCCCTATTTGTATGACGGAAGGGCGAAAACCATTAAAGAGGTATTGACAATCTTTAATAAAGGACAAAAACACGGTGAAACATCTGGGCTAACAGAGCAGGAACTGAATGATTTGGTGAGGTTTTGTTTGTCGTTATAGGAGCAATTTTAAACGGGAGCGGCAATTTGTATGTTGTCGTAGGGCATTTAAAAGCACTTTCCTGTTGTTTTTTTTAGTAATTCAATCCAAAAGCCCAAAGAGGAATCACATTGAGATAACCATATTCGACATCGTCTTTTACAACAAATGATTTACCGTCTTTGTCAATCTGGTTTTGTTGTTTATTTTTCCCACCAACTTCAAATGTGTAATCATTAATTACAAAATCTGACCTCTTTGAAGATATTACTTCATTTCTTACCCTCATTTGATTGAAAAAGAATGTTTCTCGTAAATTTCCAATATTCGATTTTTCTCCAACCAAATTGAAGATGATATTTGTATTGTCTAAATACACCTTATCAACCTTTCCTAATCCTCGAATCCCTCCCGTTTCATTACGTAACTGTCCAATTAATCCTGCTTTTTCCATATATGAAAAATAATCATCTAATGAGTTTCGGCTTACATTAATCATTTCTGATATTTTTGAAAAATTAGGTTTGAAAGGTACGCTTTCCGCAATTATTGAAAGTAGTCGTTTAAGTTTTCTACTTGTCCCCACGTTTAGATTTGCATATTGCGGAATATCTGATTCCAATGTTTGAACGATAATTTGTCCCAAACGTAAATTTATTTCATTTTCCAATCCAAATGGATAATATCCACGTTGCAGATATTCATTAAACAGTGGTAATGGGTGTTGAATATTCTCAAGTTTTACTTCATTATTAATGATTTGCTCCAATGAGAAAACCTCTATGTCGTAATTATGAAATAGTTTCAAATATTCACGAAATGACAATCCTTGTAACTTGTATATAATTGCACGACGACTTAAATCAGCAGAGCCTTTAAGAATATCAAGAACCGAAGAACCTGTAAATACAATTTTTAAGTTTGGAAATGAATCGTAAATATTTTTCAGCTCTCGAGACCAGTCTGTATATTTGTGAATCTCGTCGATAAATAAATATTCGCCTGCATTTTTGTAGAAATTTTCCGCTAAATCAATCAATTTATTTTCGCCAAAATACATATCATCAGCAGAAACATATAGGGCTTTTTTGCTATCTAAATTTTCTTTTATGTGTTGAAGAATCATTGTGGTTTTTCCAACTCCACGAGCACCTATAATGCCAATCATACGGCTTTCCCACGAGACATTATCATATAAATAACGCTTGAAATTCGTTGTCGTATTTTGCAAAAGTGTTTCAAATTTCTGATACAATCTTCTCATAATTTTCTAAACAATTTTTCACAAATATACAGAAATGCACAACGTATTCAGCAATCATTGCCCATAAATGCTCATCGAAAAGTGCAGTGTGTGTTTTGTCCGTCCGCAGGACGAAAGACAGTCATGCGGGAATCCGAGGCGACAACCCTGCACCGAACCCGCTATTTAATTTATACTTTATTGGTGGTGGTTTTTTCCTTGTTTAGTAATTCACTCATTTTAATAAAAAAGTCATCATTAACACCCAAATATATTCCTTCAATTGTCCCATTAGGATTTATTATAACTTTCGTAGGGTATCCTTTAATACCATACTTTACAGATATATCTTGATTTTCATTGCCATTAAATAATTGAGTCCAATTTAAATCATGTTTTTTTATGGCTTCTATCCAATTATTTTTTGTATCTCTACAAGCAATGCCAATTAGTTCAATTTGTTCTTTGTGTTGACTATGAAATTCTTTCATTTTGGGCATTTCCATCATACATGGGCCACACCATGAACCCCAGAAGTCCAATACAACAAATTTTCTTTTTCCTAAAATTTCGTGTAACCGTATTTTGTTGTTGTCAATATTTATAAGTTCAAATACAGGAGCTTTAGAACCTATTTTAATTTGATTCCAAGTATTGATTTTATTTTGTAATAATTTTCCATAGTCCGATAATTTTACATTTTCAGATAAGTTGTTATAATATTCCCTTATAACTTCTTCACTTCTGTCAAATAATAGAAATGCAGATATTTCAAAGTCTGGGTTTTCTTTAATAAAACGTATAATGTTTCCATTTTTCATCTTAGTTGCATCATGTATTTTCCTGTCAATGAGTATTAAAGATGAATCATTTGGATTTATTATTGAAATTGAATCGCCTTGAAACATAAGCTTGCATTGATTTTCAAAATCGTCAAGATTACTTGACCAATATTGTGAAAATTGTTTATTAAGAATATTACCATCGACAGTAAATTCTGTTCTATACTCTTTAATTTCTCCCTTAATTTGGATTTTGTCATTTGGATACAGAAAAAAGTTAATACTCTTAGATGGAATTGGATATTTATCTCCATTGGGGAGTTTTTTATAATAAGCATTTGGGATGATTATTCCTAAATGTGGTTTATTTATCAAAGTATCAAATTTGAACTTACCATCTGTAATATTTACTGTTTTAAATTTATTTGAGAACTTTTCACCAAAAGGAATAAGTATAAACATAGCTGTATCCTTTTTCATGTTCTCAATGTCTATTATGACTGTAGTTTCATTCTTTTTTGTACAGTTATAAAAAAGAAATATTATACCAATAAATAAGATTAAGTTTTTCATTTCATGCTTAATTTTTTGCCCTTGCCTTGGTAAAAAAACTTGTTTTTTTTGTCCCCCTAAACCTTCTTCTTTACCCTTATATTTGGAAAGGTAAAAAAATATAATTAATTCTTTTTGCTGATTTGTTTGATTTTTCAAGAAAGGCAATATAAAATTATGGATAAAGGAAAAGTGTTCATGCCTGATATTAATGCCAGTGGAGCAACTGTTGGACCCAAGTCTTTTTCTTTTTCTGCATTTACCGTTTTATATAACAACACCATCGTTCAGCTTTATTCATATGGGATGAAAATAACATCAGACAAGTCGTTGGTAAAAGATTGTATACAGGAAGCCTATATGGATGTGTTTATTAATTGGGATAAAATAAGGAACCCCAAATCCATTAAGTTTTACCTTTTAAAAGTCCTGAAACATGCTATCTATCATAAATTAAAAACACAAAGGCAGAATGATCTTTTCGATTTTGAGGTGTTTGAAAGCCAATTTGTAGAACAATCATCGGAGGAAAAGGCAATCAAGCAAGAGGCGGAAATCAGCCGTGATCAAAAAATCCAAAAAGCGCTTAACGAACTTACACCAAGAATGAAAGAAATCCTGTTCCTTAAATTTAACATGGGGTTTTCTTATAAGGAGATTGGCACTTTTACAGGTATAAACCCGGATTCGGCAAAAAAGCAAACACACAGGGCATTAGCTAAGCTCAGGGTTTTGCTTGACAAAAATTATTTATGATTCTTGTCCCCCTTTTATGTTTTTATCCCCCTTCTGATTGTTCTCTGTCAGGTTAAATATTAGAAATATGCAAGAAAGGTGTCTTAAATTTATTGAAGATCAGGGTTTTGTGAGGTGGATCTTTGATCCGTCACCTGATGTCATCGAATATTGGGAACAGTATGTGCTCGACCATCCCGATGAAAAAGAAGATCTGTTGAAAGCAAGGGAGCTGCTCCTGTTGCTAAAAGAAAGGGATGATGTGTTGCCTGCAAGTGAAAAAGATATCATTTTCAATTCGCTGGTAAATTCTTTTATTACGAAAGGTGGGCACAGGGACAAGAAAAGGTATATGGTCAGGTATTTAAAATATGCGGCCATTGCAATTTTGTTTTTTTCCATAGGTTCTGTTTTTTTCTATATGCAAACAAACTATGAGCAACAAGAATATTTCAAACAATTATCGGAAGCGGAACCTACAGAAGAGGCCAAAATTATCCTTTCTGATGGAAGCGATATTATCATCAAGACAGAAGAATCAAAAATAAACTACGTTGACAATGGAAAGATTGTTGTTGATACAGACACAATCCCGACCAGCGAAGAAATTGTGGACAATTCACTAAACCAGTTAATTATACCGTATGGTAAAAGATCGAGCATAACACTTTCTGACGGTTCCACAGTGTGGCTGAACGCAGGAAGCCGCTTGCTTTACCCCAACAGGTTCAATACTAAAAACCGTGAAGTATTCCTTATAGGCGAAGCATTTTTTGATGTTGCCAATGATCCGGGGCGGACTTTTACAGTAAGGACGAATGATCTGTCGGTAGAGGTTTTGGGAACGCAATTCAACATAGCCTCATATCCTGATGAGAAAATTGTCCAAACAGTTTTGACGGAAGGGAAAATAAAGTTGAGCTATGGCAACAATAGTTTGTTGAAAAAAGACATAATGTTAGCCCCCAGGCAAATGGCATTGTTCAACAAAGACAGCCAGGAAACAAAAGTCGTATATGTCGACACCGAATACTACACGCTTTGGAAAGAGGGTTTGTTTAAATTCGACAGCGAAGATTTAAACCGGGTCGTAAAAAAACTTGAACGCTTTTATAATGTCAGGATACATTTTGACAACCCTTTGCTTGGCTCTATAAAAATCAGCGGCAAGCTTAACTTAAATGTAGACAAAGCAAACGTTATTAAAAACATTGCAGATATAGCAACAGTCACAATTGTTAAAATAAACGAATCGACCTATGTAATAAAGTAGCCTCAAAAAAACGGGGAATGCGTCACCATTCCCCGGTACCTGAATAATTCAGATTTTTTATTTAAAAAATTAAAAAAGCAAATTTATGAAAAAAAAGCTGAAACTTAGCTTTCATGAAAATGAAAGCATTAAACGTTTAATTAGAACTATGAAAACGGTAGTAGTTTTGTTATTTGTCTGTACGTCAAGTGTTTGGGCGAGTACGTACGCACAGTCTGCCAAGTTGAGCATCAACGTAAAAAATGTACCGCTTGAGGATGTAATCCAACTCATCGAAGACAAAAGTGAATTTTATTTCTTGTATAAAGATGAAATGCTCGATGTCTCACAAAAAGTTGATATCAACATTACTAATGCCTCAATTGAAGATATTTTAAACCGTATACTTCCCGGCGATAAAGTGAAGTATGAAATCAGGGATCGTCAAATCCTCATATTAAAAAAAGAACATGCCCAAACAGGCCCTTTCGCGCCACAGGTAAAAAGTATCACAGGTAAAGTAATCAACACAACAGGAGAGCCTATCCCTGGGGCAACAGTAATTATTAAAGGTTCAACAAAAGGCACTGTTACCAACCACGAAGGGAACTTTAGTTTAACTGAAATACAGGATGGATCCATTTTGATCATTTCATTTGTCGGCATGAAATCGCAAGAGATTGAGGTTAAGGAAAAGGATCAACTGGTTGTTGTTTTAGAGGATGATTTTGTCGGTGTAGAAGAGGTCGTTGTTACGGCATTGGGTATCGAAAGGCAGGAAAAAGCGCTTGGGTTTGCGGCACAAGAACTTGGGCAAACCGATTTGGAAGGGGCCCGGGAAGGCAATATCAGCAATACCCTTGCAGGTAAAGTTGCAGGGCTAAGGGTTTCTAAAACATCAAGTGGCATGGGCGGTTCAACATCAGTCGTAATACGTGGGGCGAGTTCGCTTAAAGGCAGCAACCAGCCTTTATATGTTGTTGATGGTGTCCCTATAACAAATATCGGGCATTCCTCAGGTGGGATAAGTGGCGACACCGACACCGGCGATGGCATAGGTGACATAAACTCGGAAGATGTAGAATCAATGTCTATCCTCAAAGGGCCCAGTGCTTCTGCGCTGTATGGTTCAAGGGGAAGTAACGGGGTAATCCTGATAACAACAAAATCAGGATCGAAGAAAAAAGGTATTGGGGTAGAAATCAATTCCAATACTTCGGTTGAAACGATCAACCTGATGCCGGAACGCCAAAATAAATACGGCACAGGATATGGTACTTACATTGGCTCTTCAACAAGAAAAGTAGGCGGGGAATATTATCCGGTACTTGACAATATTATCGACAACTGGGGACCGCCGCTTGATGGCACATTGACTGTTGTTGACCCATATGTGTACCCGGGCGAAGAAAACACAAGGACAATGGCTCTTGTTGCCCAGCCTAAAGACAATATCCGTAATTTCTACCAAACAGGGGTCAGCACCTCGAACACAATTGCAATATCGGGGAGCGGTGAAAAAACAACGGCAAGGATCTCCCTGGGGAATTCCACAAACAAAGGAATCCTGCCAAACTGGAAGTTGAACAAACAGACAGTGTCGATAAGTGCGAACTCTCAAGTAACCGACTTCTTGTCGTTTACCGGAAAATTTATGTACATACGCGATGAGGGAAACAACAGGCCTTATCTGGGGGGCGGGGGCAACAATGTATCCCAATACCTTATGTATATGGCCAGGTACGTGCCAATGGACTTCCTAAAGGAATATTATGAAAACACAGGGGAATATGGCTCCTTCCCAGGGGTATATTACAACCCATATTATATGGTAAACGAATTGAAAAACAACGATGTCAAGGACAGGTATATCGGGCAGGTTTCAATGAACCTAAAACTTAATAGTTGGCTAAGCATAATGGGAAGGGTCGGCAGTGACATGTATACCCAAAAAATCATAAAAAAATGGCCAGTGGGCGCCAGGGGCAGCGACTATTCTGCCGGTAGGCTAATCAACAGTGTAGATATTATTAAGGATATAAATGCTGATTTTATCCTGACCGCCAACAAAAATATTTCAGAAGATTTTAACCTTAACGGTATAATCGGCACAAGCATCTCGCACCAACACAGGGAAGGCTGGACTATGAACGGCTATAATTTCAAAGCATCCGGTGTATACAACATAAGTAATTGCCAGACAGTAAGCAACTCCGAATATTTAGAGAGAAAAGAGATCCAGTCGGTTTATTTTACAGGCCAGGTGGGATATAAAAATTACCTCTTCCTTGATGTTACCGGGCGTAACGACTGGTCGTCGACACTGGGCGTAAATAATTATTCATTCTTTTACCCATCGGTAAGTACAAGTTTTATTTTCACCGAGGCCATTAAGAGCATCCCTCCCGACATACTTGCTTTTGGAAAGCTAAGGGCATCGTGGGCCCAGGTAGGTAACGACTCAAGCCCTTATTTGACAACCAGCGGCTATGCTTTGACCACCGACACATATGGAGGGCAAAACCTTACAAATATGGACAGCGGGTTGCCATTGGTAGACTTAAAGAACGAATTGACCGAATCGTGGGAATTAGGGGCCGACCTGAGGTTCCTGCAAAACAGGATAGGTTTTGATTTTACATACTATAACGGAAAGACAACCAACCAGATAGTGCCGATGAACGTATCTTCTTCCAGTGTGGTAATCAATGCAGGCGAGATACAGAACAAAGGGTTTGAAATGGTATTGAACTTAAGCCCGGTTAAAACGCTCAATGGCTTTAATTGGGACATTAATTTAAACTATGCAAAAAATAAATCGGAAGTTGTGGAAATTGGGCCGGGGATTGAATCTTTGACCCTTGCCAGCAGCTCATATGCCGGGATTACTGAGGCAAGGGTTGGCCGTCCATATGGCGAAATAGTCGGATATGCTTATAAAAAAGCCCCCAACGGGCAACGAATTGTGAGCGACCTGGGTTATTATGTTGCCACAAGCGAAAAAAAGGTGATAGGTAATATTTCTCCCGACTGGACCGGTGGCTTTAACAATACATTCTCATATAAAGGTTTTACATTGAATGTCTTGCTTGATATCGTGCAAGGGAACAATATAATGTCAAACACAATGTACATGTTGGAAGGCAAAGGGCTGGCAAAACATACCCTTGAGGGCAGGAGGGAACAGTTTGTAGACGAAAACGGCAATGAGATGCCATATGTCGGGGTACTCGACGGTGTACTGGAAGTGGATGACGGGAATGGGAATATTTCTTATGTAAAAAATAACATTGCCGTAAGCGGCATGGATTATTGGGCACAACGAGCCTGGGGAAACATAACCGAGCAATTCGTCCTTGACGGGGGGTATGTCAGCCTCAGGGAAGTGGTCTTTTCATATAAATTGTCACCCTCATTGCTCAGGAAGACGCCTTTTGCAGGTATCACCATAAGTGCAATAGGGCGTAACCTGTTGTATTTAAAGGAACACATGAAAGACATGGGCATTTCGCCCGAGTCATCGCCCAACACCTCGGCTGGCTATGCCGGTATGGAAATGTATTCTATGCCAAGCACACGCACGTGGGGCTTTAATGTTAAATTCAACTTATAGCTAACTGTTTTAAAAAAATGCATGTTATGAAAAAGATAAATAAAGATATATTCAATGTTTTGTGCGCACTGGCTATCCTGATAAGTGGCGGATGTACAGATAATTTTAAAGAATTGAATACAGATCCGTCCCTTCTTAATCCCGACATAGTCAATGTGGATCATTTATTGACATATTTAGAAAAAGGTGCTTTTCGCGACAATGCTTCTTCAGGGAACGGGACTTATGGATCTTATTGCGGTATGTGCAGAAGGGATGACGATGGACCTTTCACCGATAGCGAAGATGAAACAATATGGAACAATGGGTACGAAACCCTTATAAACAATGCATCTGATATAATCCGGCTAATTGAGGACAAGGAAGACAAGGAAGGCCTTGTCAACAAAACAGCGATAGCCAGGATTATCAGGGCATGGTCTGTTGCATATGTGACCGACACCTACGGGGATATACCTTATTCAGAGGCGTGTTTGTCTCAGGAACAGGTAGTCATACAGCCAAAATATGACTTACAAAAGGATATATATGCTGATTTGTTTAATGAGTTAAAAGAAGCGGCAGCACAATTGAACGACACTAAAGACAGTTATGGTGATGCAGATCTTGTTTATGGTGGCGACCCCTCAAAATGGAGGAAGTTGGCCAACAGCCTCAGGCTGCGCTTGGCATTGAGGGTTTATTATGCCGATCCCGACCTTGCCAAGGAACAAATGAGCGATCTCGCCGAAAGCGACTTGATTACAACAGTAGAAGATGAGGCTTCTTTCCCATATGACGATGACAAACCTTCATATCAAAATCCACGTTTTGTCTATCTTACCGGTGGCATTGGCACAAATGAACAAGTCTGGTCACACAAGGTGATGATCGACATAATGATGAATGACAGTGTCAACCTTGACCCAAGGATCCAGCTCTATGCAGACACAGTTACTTGTCCTTACAAAGGGGGAACTTCTCCAAATGGTTATGATGTGCCAAACTGGCTTTACCGGGGATGCCCTACATTAGGACATGTTGAAGAATGTTACCAACATCCTTGGGGGAACGAAACGGTATCTCGGCTTTGTGATTTCTGGAGAGTCCCGATTACAGAACCTGCAATAATGAAAAGTTCAGAAGTGTATTTAAACCTTGCCGAAGCCCAATTGTATGGGATATTGCCTGCTGGCTTTACCGGCTCTTCCGATGATTATTATAAAAAAGGCATAGACTTGTCAATCGAATGGTACCAAGGATTTTATGAGCTTTGTGAACCCCAGGTTGGGGGTCTGATGAAAGATTACCTGAACACATCATGGACAGATGACGATGTTGCCCAATATCTTGAATATAAAAAAATAAAAGATGATGATATTGTCGCATTTAAGGCAACGCCTATCTATAGTTTGTCGGGGACTTCTGACGAGCAACTGGAGATGATCATAAACCAGAAAATCATAGCCCTTTATCCCGATGAATACCAGGGATGGTGCGAATACAGAAGGACAGGATACCCCAAAATCCCGATCGGTCCAGACAGCAGTGTCCTTGAAGGCAAAATACCAAGGAGGGAATCATGGCCCTCTATAGAAGAGACAATCAATACAGAAAATTACGAAGAGGCACTTGCCCGTAATGGCGGTTCCGACAGCAGATCCGTCAGGTTTTGGTGGGATGCCAACGAAAATTCCCCTCAAGAGTACGCCTGGGATGCACCTTCAATGCCAACTGCATATTAATTAAAAACATACAGGAACTGCCCGAAAAGCCTATCTGTATTTTTAATCCCCACCTGCAGATACTTTTGGGACAGTTCCGTTAAGCACTTATTTTATGCATTTATTTGTTAACAGGACAGGGTTGCTTTTTTTGCCTATTGCCATAATTGTTTCTGTGTTTTCATGTAATACGGCAAAAAATGGGGAGCAGAAACAGGGGCATGGGACTGAAATAGTTAAGGCTATTTCTGAATTTAATGCTTCCTGCATGTCTGATAGCCTATGGACTGGTGCTGTTGTATTGGCAGGTACGCCCGATAAAACTGTTTTCCACCAGGCATGGGGATATACATCGGCAGAAAATACATTGGTTTTGCCCGAGAACGCAATATTTGATTTGGCCAGTGTGACCAAAGCTGTTGCAACAGCCACGGCAATAGCAATATGTATGGATCGTGGGTGGATTGATCTTAACACGCCATTTTCACGGTATTTGCCGAAATACAGGGGCGAACTGAAAGAATACGTAACTGTTATTGACCTTGCCCGCCACATATCGGGTTTTGACAACAACAAACCATTCTTGGAGAAAAAAGGGGAAGCCATGATTGACGATTTGCTGGGCAACAGCCCCTTAAGGCTTCCTGGACAATACGAATATGCCTGTGTTAATTACATATTGCTGGGTTTGATAGTAGAGAAAGTATCGGGCGAAGCCCTTGATTTGTTTTGTGAAAAAAATATTTTTGCCCCACTCTCTATGGTTGACACACATTTTTCACCTGTCAAAAAAACAAAACGTGTTGTAAAATCCCCGTTTACGCCGGAACAAGGTGTTGCAAGCGACAATCCTGCGCGTGCTGCCGGAAGGCCTGTTGGAAATGCAGGACTGTTTTCAACAGCCGATGACCTTGCAAAATATTGCAGGATGATACTGGCCAATGGTACTTGTGGGGACAAACGGATACTGTCTGGTAAAGCCATAATGGCAATGAAAACAAAAACAGATGCATGTTCGCCTTTGGCTTTTGGTTGGTTTGTTGACGAAAAACGTAATCCCCCGTTATTGTCGAGTTCCACATTAAACCATAACGGGTGGGCAGGGAACTCAATATGGATCGATTTAAGCCAACAATGCTTCGTGATTGTCCTTACAAACCGTTCGGGCGATCATGGCAAAGCTGCCGAAGCAAGGCTTGAACTGGCAGGACTTGTTGTAAAAAAAATGTGCGATGAGTTGGTATCGGCTGACTGAAAGCCAGTTGATAAAAAAATAAGGTTTTAAAACATAAAAAATGAAAATATATATAACAATACTTTTTATAATCTTGGGACTGGACTTTTCGGTAAAAGCACAAAAAGCTGAGGGGCTGGCCCTTACCCCACCTATGGGCTGGAACAGTTGGAATAAGTTCGGGTGCGAGATAAACGAAATCCTAATCAGGGAAGTGGCAGATGCATTTGTACAGTCAGGGATGAAAGATGCAGGTTATGAGTATATTGTGATCGATGATTGTTGGCAGGTAAGCCGCAACGAAAATGGGAAAATTGTTGCCGATCCTGAACGTTTCCCGTCTGGGATTAAAGCCTTGGCCGATTATGTCCATTCAAAAGGGCTTAAATTCGGGATATATTCCTGTGCAGGGACGCATACTTGTCAGGGAAGGCCGGGCAGTCATGGTTTTGAAGAGATCGATGCCGATACTTATGCCGAATGGGGTGTCGACTATTTGAAATACGATTTTTGTAATGCCAATGGCATCAACGCGCGCAAAGCATATGCCGATATGGGCAAGGCACTGTCCAATACCGGGAGGCAAATTGTTTTCAGTATTTGTGAATGGGGTACTACAAGGCCTTGGGATTGGGCGAAAGATGTTGGACATTTATGGCGGACGACATACGATATCATGGACTGCTGGGAATGCAGGCGCGACAGTACCGGGATGGACTGGGTAAGTATCTTGGACAAACAGGTCGGTCTCGAAAAACATGCAGGGTCGGGGCACTGGAACGATCCTGACATGCTCGAAGTCGGCAATGGAAATATGACAACAAACGAATATAAAGCACACTTTAGTTTTTGGTGTTTGCTTGCTGCCCCCTTGATGGCAGGCAACGACCTTCGAAATATGGATGGCGAAACACGCGAAATCCTCCTGAACCAGGATGCAATTGCCATAAACCAGGACAAGGCAGGCATTCAGGGGCATAAAGTGTACGATGACAGCGATTATGAAATTTGGGGCAAACAACTTGCCAACGGCGACCTGGCCGTTATTTTATTCAACCGGGGCAGGCACGAAGCCGCTTTCCCTGCACTATGGGAAAAGTTAGGCGTGAACAAGAACATGAAAGTTTACGATATATGGGAACACAAGGAGGTAGGGACAACAGAAACCATGGGGACTATCAAATTGGCAAGGCATTCTGTCTTTTTCTGTAGGCTGTTAAAACAATAGTAAATGAAACAGATTTTTATTATTGCGGCCTTTATGGCCTTTTTTGCCGCACATGGGCAAGATGCTAAACGTCAGGGTATTGGCGGTAATTATATCAGGCTTGTCGAAGGATCTGACAATTCGCATAAGTTCAGGATTGAATTAAATTCAGGCATTGATACTACCTGGGGGAAATGGAAAATAAGGGGGTACAATTTTGGGTTCGACCCAAATTGTACGCCCATGTACACCACCGTTAACGGGATACTGTCTACCCCATATATGATACAGGTTAGGGGTAACCAAAACGAAGAAAATAAGAAACGGTGGGGCTTCCATGTTTTCGAAGGCTATGCCAACGATGACAAATCAAGGATCACCCTTTTGGTAAACAAGCATGTCGAAATGGGAAAACCTGTTGCAGAAATGTATTATTACGGTACGGAATACAACCATTCGGATAAGGCTTATAACTGGTTTAAGATAGGCTCGGATGTCAGGTGTCATTCCTTCCTTTTTAGCCGGGACGAAGCTGTTTTTTACGGATCCTTAAAACTTTCCAATGCCTTGACATTAGGCAGGATAGGCAAAGACAATATCAGAAGGGACAAACCTGATGGCGATGATGAACATAACTTTGAAGAAAGTGCCAAACATGTTAATTATAAATCACTTAAAGAGAGCGGTGACGGCACTGTCTTTTACGATAAGGACAATAATATCGTTGTAATAAAAATTAATGGGGAATGGAGGAAACTGGTTACAGAACCACTCCCTGAAAATGTCAGTTACGGTTTTGCAGAATAGCACATCCAGAAATGGAATGTTTATGTAAATTTAAAAACAAATAAAATATTGAATTATGGGCAAGATAAAACTCTCCTCAAAAATCATAAAAAACCAGATAATTATTTTTTTACTGTTCTTTAGTTGCACACAATCAGAAAAAATCGAGACTAATACTGATAAAGAACCTGATTACTATGTTGCTGCCTATATCTGGCCTTCATGCCACCATGACGAACGCTTTGGGGATATGTTGTGGCCATCTGGCGAAGGTGAATGGGAGATCATAAAAAAAGGCAACCCTCGTTTTGAAGGGCATTACCAGCCCAAGCTGCCACTTGGGGGCTACGAAATGGACAATGACCCCCAAGTGATGGAAAAATGGATAGATATTGCTACAAATCATGGTGTGAATGTTTTTGTTTTCGACTGGTACTGGTATGACGGAGGTCCATTCCTGGAAAGTGCCCTAAACGATGGATTCCTGAAAGCAAAAAACAATTCTAAAATGCAGTTTTATACCATGTGGGCAAACCATGACGTAAAACATAATTTTTGGAATGTTCATAAGTTTGAAGATGACGAGACGATACTTTGGGACGGGGCTGTTGATTGGGACAATTTCAAGGTTATTGTTGAAAGGCTTATCAGGCAATACTTTAAACAGCCTAACTATTTCAAAATTGACGGCAAACCTGTTTTTTCTGTTTTTAGTATAGATAATTTCCTTGAAAGCTTTAACGGAAGTGAAGAAGAAGCACGAAAAGCACTCGACTATTTCAGGGAAGAAGTGAAAAAAGCAGGGTTTCCCGGCCTGCACATCCAGTGGAACCAGGGGAGCGGCAGGATGCTTTCAGGCGAAGATGCCGCACAGTTTTCAAAAAAGGTAAATTATATGGGGTTCAACAGCGTTGCAATGTACAATATGGGCGGACTGGATGAAGATTACCTGGTTTATGGCAACAATTCGGTGAAGATAAGGGCAAAAATGGATTCAATTTTAGACGTTCCGCTTTTCCCTTGTGTATCCATTGGTTGGGACGATACACCTAGATTCCCTGCAAAAGGGCTTGAAGATGTTGTCCACTATCATAACACACCTGCCAGTTTTGCCGCATTGCTTTCAAAAGCAAAAAATTATGCCGACAGCCATCCCGGACAGCCAAAACTTATAACAATAAATGCTTGGAACGAATGGGTTGAAGGCAGTTACCTTTTGCCCGACATGAAGTGGGGATATGGCTACCTGGAAGCTGTCAGGGATGTTATGGACGGAACAAATGATTTTAATCCTTATTAAACAAATTGATTACAAAATAAAAAAACTAAGGTTATGAGAACTATTTTATTGATTTTATTGGTATTAGCTTCATGTTGCTTTGCTTCGGCACAAGAAGAAAAATTAAATATTGTAGTAATTGGCGCCCACCCCGACGACGATGATTTGAAGGCAGGGGGGACAGCCATAAAATTCGCACAACTGGGGCATAATGTACTGTTTGTTTCGCTTACCAATGGCGATGCCGGGCATTTCAACAAAGGGGGGGGAGCCCTGGCAAAAATTCGCCGGGCGGAAGCCCATGAAGCAGGTAGGAGGTTTGGCGTAACTTATAAAGTGCTTGACAACCATGACGGCGAACTGATGCCTGATTTAAATGTAAGGCTTCAAGTTATTCGGATTATCCGTAAATGGGATGCCGATGTGGTCATTGGTCCAAGACCATACGACTACCACCCAGATCACCGGAATACGGCCATTATACTCCAAGATGCCGCATACATGGTAATAGTACCCAATGTCGCCCCTGATACCCCACCGCTCAAGAAAAATCCGGTATTCCTTTATGCACAAGACCGTTTCCAAAAACCCTACCCTTTCAAGCCCGATATTGCAGTGGATATTTCAAATGTGTTCGAGCAAAAAATTTATGCCACGGCAGCACACGAATCACAGTTTTTCGAATGGTTGCCCTGGACATCGGGCGACTTGGCAAATGTACCTAAGGGAGAAAAAGAAAGATTGGAATGGATGGCGAAATTAAGGGGAGGGACGATCTCGCAAGAAGTCAGGAATTCATTGATCAAATGGTATGGGGAGGGGAAAGCCGACAAAGCTACCCATGCAGAGGCTTTTGAAATTTGCGAATATGGCAGCCAGCCGGACGATAACGAAATCAAAAGGTTGTTCCCTATGCTGGGGGAATAATGATTTGGCAATTTTTTTAATTTATCCAACTGTTGTAAGTATTGCACTTTGCTTTCTTGTAGATTCTTAAATCCGCAAGGTTATTATAAAATCCGCAGAATCATAAAGACACTGCTGGCAAATATGACACCAAGGGCTTTCCTTCCCTCGCCCCAAATCTTCCGTAGCGACGGGTAGTTAAGCCTTGCGATGAATTTAACTGAAAGAAACGGGAGATGGTTATTAAGATGTCAGTAACTGCCTAGCCTTAAACCACTCCCGGCAAACTTATCCCTTTTATCTTACGGTACAGATCAAGTGCAAAAACATCGGTCATCCCAGAGATGAAATCTACGATTGACTGTATCTTTGGGTAAGGCAAATCGCTCTCTGTTTTGTACTGCCCCGGAAGGAGCGAAAGTATTTTTTTGCTGTACAAATTTTTGGGGTGGGTGACTGCATCAATAAATTCTTCGAGCAAAGTGCCTATGATTTTATATCCGGCAATTTCTATTTCGATAACCGAGCGGTGGTTGTAAATTTCGGCAAGGGAAATTTGTTTTACCGTATTCATGGCTTCTGACTGTTTGCCTGAAATAGTCCCAATCAAATTCTTATTAAAACCGCCTGAAATAATCTCGTCATGCTTTTGCATAAAAACGTGCATGCAGCTGTTTATCAATTTTCCGATTACCCCGGCACGCAAGTAGCTTATTTGCTCGTTTTTGTCGGCAACTTTGCCAAGTGTGCATTCAATGCTTTTTAGCGATTTTTTGTCTTCATTGGGGCAGTAAAAATCAAGATATAGTCCTTTGGTCTTTTCATAATTTAAAATCCCCAGTTTATAGGCATCTTCCAAGTCCATTATTTGATAACAGATGTCATCGGCGGCCTCTACAAGGAAAACCAGCGGGTGCCGTTGGAACTGTTTTTTCCCTTCGGAAACCTGTCCGATGCACAGTTCGCCTGCAATTTTAAGGTAATCTTCCTTTTCCGATTGGAAAAACCCGAATTTTTGTTTCGTGGCACAGACCGATTCAAAAGGGTATTTTACCACGCTCGCCAATGTTGCGTAGGTCAGTGCAAAACCGCCAGGGCGTTTCCCCTTGAACTGGTGCGTCAGCAGGCGGAAGGCGTTTGCGTTGCCATCGAAATGCGTAAGATCTTTCCATTCCCCTTTGCTGAGCCTGTTCTCGAATTCTTTTCCTGCCCCCTTTGTGAAGAAATTTGAAATGGCAGCTTCTCCCGAGTGCCCGAATGGCGGGTTGCCCAGGTCGTGGGCAAGGCACGCCGTTGAAACGATGGTGCCAAGTTCTGGGATAAACGGGTTTTCGGGGAATTTTGGCAACAGGTTTTCCGACAGCAGGTTTCCCAGCGAACGCCCAACGCTTGCAACTTCAAGGCTGTGTGTCAGCCGGTTGTGCACAAAAATATGTTCGGGAAGCGGGAATACCTGGGTTTTGTTCTGCATCCGCCGAAACGGTGACGAAAAAATTATCCTGTCGTAATCGCGCTGGAACTGGGAGCGGTCTTCCTGTGTTTTAGAAGACTCCCAATTTTCCATCCCCAAACGTTTTGCCGAAATTAACTTGTTCCAGTCCATATTGTACTTTTATGCCACAAAAGTAGTTTAATCTACTTTCATATAACAAATTTCATTAGCATTAGTGAGAGTGCCACTTTGAGTGATGCCTTCACTTGGCGACAATTTTGAACGCAATCCACAACAAACAAGAGGTAAGACAAGAAATCACAACCAATGACTAACTGTCACACAAGTACCTTTTGGTATAAAAATTCGTCCTTCCAGCCGGAAAGTGTCTTCAACCAGTCTTTTTTTGTGCCTGTTTTCTCAAAGCCTGTTTTTTCGAAGAGCCTTATGCTGGCTTCGTTGTCGGCCGAGATGTTGGCATACAATTGCCTCAAGCCCAAAACGTTCATTGCATATCCAGAGAGTGCCATCACGGCATCCGATGCATAACCTTTGCCCCTGTCGCTTAGTTTGTGCACCAATATGCCAACGCCTGCGCGCAAATGGTAGGGGTCAAAATCGAACAAATCGACAGCTCCCACCGCATCCATGTTTCCGTCTTGTATGACCAGCCTCAATTGCTTGGCTTCATAAATATCTTTTGCCGATTCTTTTAAGTATTGTGCCAGTATATGCCTGGAAATTGGGGCTTGAGTATTGCTCAACTCCCATATTTCCATGTTATTTTCCCACTGGTACAAAAGGGCTATGTCTTCCGGCTCAAGTGCCCTGAGCGAAACCTTGCCGTATTTTATCCCGCTGTTCATTGCCTGTCTAAGTTTTTCCATCCTTTTAAAACAATTTCCGCATCGGTCAGTATATTATAATCTTTTGCATAAATAACGTCGAGCTGTTTTTCCCTTTCTTTGTCCAACCCTATTTCGGGGAACATGTCGCCGGGGCTTAACACGCCTGTTTTTAATTTTGGCAGCACAAGGTTGTCCCCATTGTTGATGTAGCCGACCCATGTTTTGCTTCCTGCCAACACCTTGGACACATTGGCTATAAACGATGCTTTCTTTTCAAACAGCCAAACCACAAAAGGGCTTAACAGTAGCAAAAAAACTGACAAAAAGACATCGAAAACCCGCTTTTTGCGTTTGTTCGAAGCTTTTGATATCGCATTAAGGTTCAATACGTACAAATCCCCTGCGGTATGGATTGAGTTGCTCCCGATAATGCTGACACTTTCGGGCGGGGCAATTTTATAGTCAACATTTAGTTGGCTTAAATCCAACATTGCCTTTATTATTTCGCCGGAGCTTATGCTTTCTGCGCAAAAAATAACTTCATCTATGCGGTTTATCTGTATAATTTCCTTTAGCTGGCTTATTTGCCCTATATAACCTTGCCCCTTATCTCCGGGGCCTACCCCTACAAAACCTGCTATTTCCGAACTTATTGGGGTTTGTTCTATAAGTTTATGTACCCTTTGTGCTTCTGGCAAATGCCCTGCGATTGCAATCTTTTTTGTTTTCCTTATGTCGAGCCTAAACCCTTTTATTTTCAGCCAATGAAAAATGAGCCTGTAAAGCACGAGTGCGAATGTCGACCATGCAGAACCCAACAATATCAATGCGCGCGAAAAGCGGAACTGCATGTCGGCCAGGGAATATACCAAAAGGATCGACACTGTCCCCCAAAGTATGCCCCTGGCTATTTTCAGGAGGTTTACCGGTTTCTTGTAGCCTCCTGATAAAAATATCCCCAAAACCCAAAAAAGCATATAAACAGGCACTACGAACTTCAAAAATTCCGGCGGATAGTACCCCTGTTCAAACCTGAATTTTTCCCATATAGGTGTCAGCAACAAAAAACCTGAGAAAATAATTGCCGAGTCGAAAGCAGGCATAGATATTTTGTCGAAAAACCTTGCAGAAACAGAGAGCAATGCCCTGAAATAAATCGCCAAGTGGATAAAGAGCGAAAAGAACCCGGCCTTGCCGCCCGAAAAATGCTTTCGGGCAAAAATGTTCATGGCATTGTAAAATGCCTTCACATAGTTTAGCGTGCCTTTTTTTGTGCTTTCGCCTTTGTAATGTATTATGGTCGTTTCGGGGAAATAATAATTTTTGAACCCGGCCTTGCTAACCCTGTAAGACATATCTATGTCCTCGCCATACATAAAAAAAGTTTCGTCCAGTAGCCCTATTTTGTGAAGGACAGATTCCCTAAGCAACATAAAAGCTCCCGACAAAACGTCAACCTCGTGGATTTTTTCTTCATCTAGAAAAGAAAGGTGGTACTTGCCAAATTTTTTCGATTTTTTGAAAAGCTTCGACAACCCGAATATTTTATAGAACGCAACCCACGGAGTAGGCAGCCCCCGTTTCGATTCGGGGAGGAAATTCCCTTTGCCGTCGATCATTTTCACGCCGAGCCCCCCTGCATCGGGGTGAGTGTCCATAAAAGCAATCACTTTTTCGAATGTGTCTTCCTCTACAACCGTGTCGGGGTTTAGCAACAAAACATATTTGCCCCTGGCTATTTTTATTGCCTGGTTGTTGGCCTTCGAAAAACCTACGTTTTCCGGATTGGCAATAAAATTTATTTCCGGAAACCTTTCGGGGATAAACTGCACCGAGCCGTCAACAGAGTTGTTGTCCACCACGAAAATTTCGGCAGAAATGTTTTTTGTTGCTTTTAATACCGAATGGAGGCACTGCTCCAAAAAAAATTTTACGTTGTAGTTGACAATAATAATAGAAAGTTCCATCCGTTTGCCCTGGTTAATTTATCCAAATGTATCGATTCCTTCTGGATAACGGAAAATTTTTGTGTTTCTGATGTGCCGATGCCCCTATTTGCTGATAGAGCTTTCGTAATTTACCCGGTTCACGAGAGAACGCCCAAGGGTTATCTCATCGGTATATTCCAGATCGTCGCCAATGGAAACACCGCGTGCCAGTGTGGTTATTTTTATGTCGTGCCCTTTTAATTTACGGTAGATGTAAAAATTGGTGGTGTCGCCCTCCATGGTCGTAGAAAGTGCCAATATCACTTCTATTATTTCGCCTTTTCCCACACGCCCTATCAGCGAATCGATCTCCAGATCCGATGGGCCTACACCGTCCATCGGGGAAATAATCCCTCCCAGCACATGGTACAGCCCATTGTATTGTTGGGTGTTCTCCAGCGACATCACATCGCGTATATTTTCCACAACGCAAATAACGGAACTGTTCCTTGCCGGGTTGGAACAAATGTGGCAGGTTTCCGTGTCAGAAATATTGTGGCACACTTTGCAGTGCATTATCTCGTTGCGTAGCTGTATGAGGCTGTTGCCAAAGGCATTTACATCGGAAACCTCTTGCCGCAACAGGTGCAGCACCAACCTCAGCGCACTTTTCCTGCCTATCCCCGGGAGTTTCGAGAACTCGTTGACCGCATTCTCCAATAATTTTGATGGGTATCTTTCAATGTTCATTCCTTGATTTTTCAGCTCCAAAATTAAAATGAAAAATTGAATAAAAATGTTTCCTGGCAGGGATTAAATATGAAATTTATTATACAACCTTAAACTTTTATACTAATTTTGACCCCGATTTTGGTGTCGCATTTTTCATAATTGGAAAATCGGTGAAAAGGGAACCAGGTGAGAATCCTGGACAGACCCGCTGCTGTAAGCTCCACTAAAGTCTTTGGACAATACTAAATCCACTGTTCCTGAGAAGGATTAGGACGGGAAGGGCGTTTCAAAGATGGAGTAAGTCAGAAGACCTGCCAAAATTTAAAGTTGAAGGCTTTCGAGGAATAAAAGCCGGCGACAAACAAAGGCAGGATCGTCAGGTTCATGCTCAACGTTTATCCCGATACTTAGGATTTCGAAAGCTAGTTTATTGATAAAAATAGCTTTTATGAATCTTTTAAAAATTTCTTGGGCATTTCTTTTGTCTATTGCGGTGTCGGGTGTTTTTGCCCAGGGCAAATTAGACAGCCTGCAACATATCGATGAAGTCACTGTTGTTGCCAGGCGTTACGAAGAAGTCATCCCTGCCCAAACCCTGAAGGGCGAAGAATTGAAGCAGCTCAACAGCTTTTCTGTTGCCGATGCCATCCGCTTTTTCTCCGGGGTGCAAATTAAAGACTATGGCGGAGTTGGCGGCATAAAAACCGTGAACATACGCAGCATGGGAACCAACCACATGGGGGTTTACTACAATGGCATACAACTGGGCAACGCCCAAAACGGGCAGGTTGACCTTGGTAAATTTTCGTTGGAAAACGTAGAGCAAATATCCCTTTACAACGGGCAAAAAAGCGAGATATTCCAATCGGCAAGGGAATTTGGTTCTGCTGGCAGCATATACCTCAGCACAAAACGCCCCCACTTCGAAAAAGGAAAGGAAACCAACATCAAGGCGGCAATGAGGGCTGGTTCTTTTGGTTTGTTCAACCCTTCTGTTAATTACGAATATAAAATAAGCGACAAGTTAAACACGACATTTAGTGCCGAATGGATAAATGCCGATGGGAAGTATAAATTCAGGTACAGGAGGGTTACCCCGTCTGGGGAGCTTGCTTATGACACCACGGCGGTGAGGCAAAATGGCGACATTGACGCTGTGAGGATGGAGGCAAGCCTTAACGGGTACTTGTCATCGGGCTACTGGAAAGTTCATTTATACCATTACGACTCCGAACGCGGCGTGCCGGGAGCAATTGTAAACAACGTATGGCGCAACGGCGAACGTTTGTGGGACAACAACTCTTTCATCCAGGGCGTTTACGAACAAGACTTGACCGAAAAACTAAGTTCAAAGATAAACCTGAAATATGCTTCCGACCTAACCCATTACATAAACAACGACGACAAGCTTATCAGTGTTGACAATACATACAAACAAAAAGAGTTCTACCTGTCGTGGTCAAACAAATACTCTTTGAAAAAAAACTGGGACGTTTCTGCTGCTTATGATTTCCAGTGGAACGGCTTGTCGGAATTTGTAGATGTGTCAAGGACAACCCATTGGCTGTCGGCAGCTACTGCTTTTACAGTGGCAGAACACTTGAAAATACAGTCAAGCGTTTTAGAAACTATCGTAAACGAAGAGAACAGGGAGCGAGACTCTGTGCCAAACAAACATGTTTTGACACCGGCAGTGTTCCTTTCCTATCAGCCATTCAGCTCAACAGGTTTGGTTTTCCGTGCTTTTTACAAAAAATCGTTCCGTATGCCCACTTTCAACGACTTGTATTATACCGACATGGGGAACGCATATTTGGATCCCGAACATGCAGAACAGTATAATGTAGGCGTTTTGTACGACATAAAAAGGGATAAACGTACTTTGGAAACTTTTCACATAGGGGTAGATGTTTATTACAATTACGTGAAAGACAAGATAGTAGCTTACCCCAAAGGGCAACAGTTCAGGTGGACAATGCTGAACTTGGGCAAGGTAGATATAAGGGGGCTTGATCTTACTGCCATGGCAACGTTCTTGTTCCACGATGATTGGAGGCTTACCTCAAAAATTCAATATACATACCAAGAAGCAATAGACGTTACCGACCCCGCCGATACTTACTACCGCGATCAAATCCCTTATATCCCATGGCACAGCGGCTCTGCAATTGCCATGCTAAATTGGAAAACTTGGTCGATGAACTACAGTTTTATTTATGTTGGCGAACGCTATAACCAACAAGAGAACATAACTTATAACTATACCCAACCTTGGTACACCAGCGACATTTCGTTTTTGAAATCAATAAAAATGAATGGCTTTTCAATGAAGTTGTCGGCTGAAATCAACAACCTGTTGAGCCAGGATTACGATGTAATACTCAATTACCCGATGCCCAAACGGAACTTTCGTTTCAGGGTCAGCATAGATATTTAAGCAGCAATACGATGAACCGTTTTATTTATATAGCAATCTTAATTTTTTCGTTGTGTTCCTGCCGCAAAGACGAGCTGGTAGTCCCGACAGAGTACGAAATCCTCCCCATGGAACTAAACTCCGATGCCGATCCGATGGGCATGTATGTTTTGAACGAGGGCAACATGGGCAGCAACAAAGCCACTATCGACTATGTTGATTTCAGAAATGCTTATTATGTGCGGAATTTGTATGCGGAAAGGAACCCTACGGTAATCAAAGAACTTGGCGATGTTGGCAACGACATACAAATTTACGGCAGCAAGTTGTATGCGGTAATAAACTGCTCTCACAAGGTTGAAGTAATGGACGCAAAAACAGGTGTCCGCATAGGGCAGGTCGATATTCCAAATTGCCGTTACATACGTTTTTCCAAGGGCAATGCCTATGTTTCTGCCTATGTAGGTCCCGTGGCAATAGACCCTGACGCACAGCTTGGCGCAGTTTATTGTGTTGACACTACTTCTTTGGAAATAACCGGGAAAGTGACAGTTGGCTACCAGCCCGACGAACTGGAAATTATGGGCGAATACATTTATGTTGCCAATTCGGGCGGTTACCGCGTCCCGAATTACGACTATACCGTTTCAGTGGTTGAAATGTATGGGATGAAACAAGTGCAGAAAATCCCGGTGGCTATCAACCTGCACCGGATACGCAAAGACCAATACGGGAAATTGTGGGTGTCGTCAAGGGGCGACTACAATACTATTTCCTCATGCCTTTGCGTGCTTGAGCGTAAAAGTGCCAATTCTACCGACATGGTAGTGACCGACACGCTCGACATCCCGTGCAGCAACATGTGCATACAGGGAGACTCGCTGTATTTTTACAGCACGGAGTGGAACGAACAAACCGAGGAAAACGCAATCTCTTACGGGATAATAAATGTAAAGACCAAAGAGCTTGTCACCGATCATTTTATTACCGATGGCACAGAAGATGACATAACTATCCCCTACGGACTGCAAATAAACCCTGAAAACGGTGACATATACGTTACGGACGCAAAGAATTATGTGTCGAGCGGGGTGGTGCATTGTTACGACCAGACCGGGACGCACAAATGGAGCGTGAGGGCAGGCGACATACCCGCCCACATGGTTTTCCTGTATGATAATTAAACTGATAAAGAACAAGAAGATGAAAAGATACTTGCCTATTTTATTGATGTTTTCATTTTTGTCCTCGTGCAAACAAGATGTCCCTATGGTCAACTTGGGAATAGATGATGTTTATGCCGTAGAACGGATGAAAAAAATCATCTTTCACCCCGAATTTCCCGGAGAATATAAATGGAGCATGAAGGATGCCAACAATCAGGATTCGGTGATCTCTACCGACCAAGATTACATCTTTGTTGCCGAAAATACAGGAGAATACTACCTGAAACTTAATATTGTCGATGACGAGAACCCTGTTGAGCACTCAATACAAATAGTTGTTTGGGAAGAAGAAGTGGCATATAGCCGTTACATATCAGAAGTTTTTGAATATCGGCCTGCGCCGGGGCAGTTTGTAAACACCATACCCGAATACGAAGAAGGCGACACGGAAGACGACATGATAGAAAAAGTCCAAGAGAGCATCTCCGGCACAAACGATGTCCTTGTTTCACTTGGGGGCTTTGGCGGGTATATTACGTTTGGTTTCGACCATACTGTGGTCAACGCCGAAGGAGAAAGAGACTTTAAGATAAACGGCAATTCTTTTTATTCATCTTCCAACCCCAATCCCGATGCCCCTGCCGAGGGCGGAAGTTGCGAACCGGGCATTGTGATGGTTTCGTTGGACCGGAACGACAACGGGATACCCGACGACGATTGGTACGAACTTGCAGGGAGCGAGTATTATGAAGATGAAACCAAGCATGGTTATGAAATAACATATTACAAGCCCGACGAAGACAAACAAGCGACCCCAAGGCCCAGCAGCCCCATTTCTGACACTACATATATATATTGGATCGATAATTTGGGCAACGAAGGCTATATGGAGAAAAACGTGTACCATACGCAAGATTATTTCCCCAAGTGGCTGGATGAAAGCCAGCTGAGTTTTAGCGGATCAATCCTTGCCAACAATGCAGTTGACGAAAGCGGCAACGGCTCTTATTATGTGCAATATGCGTACGATTGGGGCTATGTTGACAACCACCCCAACGACTATGAAGACAAAATAAGCTTTGACATAGGATGGGCCGTTGACGACGATGGCAACACAGTGAACTTGCCGGGCGTAGATTTTATCCGTGTTTACACCGGCGAAAACCAGCAATGCGGATGGCTGGGCGAAACTTCGACCGAGCTGTCGAGGGCTGAAGATTTACACATTGAAGAATAAAAAAACAGAATAAACCGACAATAAAAACAAACATGAGAAAATTATCATATTCTATATTATTATGGTTTGCCTTTCTTGCGGCAACGGCTCAATCAACCGAATATACAGATGGCGTGTTTATGCTCAACGAAGATTGGTTTGGGCACAACAACAGCACTATAAATTTCATCAACCCTTCCAATGGAGAATTTGACTACTTAATCCTTCAGGGAAATACCGACAATGCAGGAGTATCTTTAGGTTGCACCGCTCAGTACGGGACGATATACGGCGACAACATATACATAATGTCCAAACAAGATCAGGACGATGGGCAAGGCGATGATGTTTTGGGAGGGAGGATTATTGTTGCCGATGCCAAAACCATGAAAGTAAAAAAACGTATTCCAGTCATTTATGAAATTGACGGGAAAACCGCAGCCGATGGGCGAGGCTTTGTCGGGGTGGATGAGGAGAAAGGTTACGTAGGAACTTCAAACGGGATTTTTATATTTAACCTTAGCAATTTTGAAATTGGAGAAAGAATTCCCGGCACTGAGAATCCTTTGATTACAGGAGATGAAAGCAATGCAGATGGCTTAGGCGGTTTGTACAACAATCAAATCGGCATGATGTGCCGGACTTCCGATTATGTGTTTGCAATACAGCAAGACAGGGGGGTGTTGGTTATCGACCCTGTGGCGGACACGATCGTTTCGGTTATTGAAGGTTGTTATAGCACATTGACCCAAAGCAAAGACGGGACTGTTTGGGTAGGTAAAAACTCGAATATGGATTATCAAAGTTATCCTTATGGCACAAGTGGCGAATATTGGGACGGCGACCAATTGCTCAAAATAAACCCCTACACATTGGCAACCGAAACCATTGACATGAGAAACGGCGCAGGGGTCAACCAAACTTGGTATGCGTGGACAGCTGGGTCGCTATGCGCCAGTACAAAAGAAAACAAACTCTATTTTGCCTTTAACGATAACGATTGGAATTGGTTTACCACCTCTAAAATGTACTGTTATGACATTGACAACGATGAGTTTACGTTGATTTATGACAGCGAAAACGAAGAACGGTATTTTTATGGGGCAAGTCTCCGTATCAACCCTTTGGACGACAAGATATACGCAGCTTTGTACCTCGACAATATCGACCAGACGTATTTCATCTACCAGCTTGACCAAACAGGTGAGCTGCTGCAAACCTTTGAACCGATTAAGCGGTACTGGTTTCCTGCGTTGTTTATTTTCCCCGACAACAATGCCCCTGTGGTTTCCGGGTTTTCAGAAGTAACCCTTAACAACACACAACCGGTTTATGTTGGGCTGTCGGGCATGGCGAGCGATGAGGACAACCTCGCTGCTGCAATTACCAAAAGTATTATTTCAAATGACAATGAAAACATACTTTCTGCCAATATTAAAAACGATACGTTGACGCTTGCCGCAAAATCGGGAGCGACAGGGACTGCCAAAATAACAATAAGGTTCAACTCCAACGGGAAAACGGTTGACAAGGTGCAGCAAGTTACAGTATCAACAGTTGCAGGAGATGACCAGGTTCCGCCAACTAGCCCTTCGGATCTCGCAGCATCTCCGTCAGAAACAAGCATCGCACTTTATTGGACAGCATCGACCGACAATGTCGGAGTTGCCGGTTATGTGGTTTACCTTGATGGTGACTCTGTTGGTATAACAAAGGGGCTTACATATACAGTTGACGGCCTGTCGCCTGCAACTGAATATATTTTGGCAGTTGCAGCGTTTGATGCGGCAGGGAACAAGTCTGCAAAATCATCGGTAACTGTTTCAACTAAAGAAGCAACAGATACCGTTGCGCCGACAATCCCGGCAAACCTGTCTGCCGGACCCTGCGAAACCAGCATTGCACTTTCTTGGGCAGCATCGACCGACAATGTCGGAGTTGCCGGATATGTAATTTACCTTGGCGGTGACTCTGTTGGTATAACAACGGGGGTTACATATACAGTTGACGGCCTGTCGCCTGCAACTGAATATATTTTGGCAGTTGCAGCGTTTGATGCGGCAGGGAACAAGTCTGCAAAATCATCGGTAACTGTTTCAACTAAAGAAGCAACAGATACCGTTGCGCCGACAATCCCGGCAAACCTGTCTGCCGAACCCTGCGAAACCAGCATCGCACTTTCTTGGACAGCATCGACAGACAATGTCGGCGTTGCCGGGTATGTAATTTACCTTGGCGGTGACTCTGTTGGTATAACAACGGGGGTTACATATACAGTTGACGGCCTGTCGCCTGCAACTGAATATATTTTGGCAGTTGCAGCGTTTGATGCGGCAGGGAACAAGTCTGCAAAATCATCGGTAACTGTTTCAACTAAAGAAGCAACAGATACCGTTGCGCCGACAGTCCCGGCAAACCTGTCTGCCGAACCCTGCGAAACCAGCATTGCACTTTCTTGGGCAGCATCGACAGACAATGTCGGCGTTGCCGGATATGTGGTTTACCTTGATGGTGATTCGATTGATACGGTAACCGAAACCACTTATACGTTTATGGGATTAAGTATAAATACTGAATATACTTTTGATGTTATTGCGTTTGACGGGGCAGGGAACAGTTCAGAAAAAGCTACTGTGACAAGAAGCACTTTGGTTACAGGGATAGGATCACTGGACGAAACAGAACTAAAAATATACCCGAACCCATTTGTTTCGTTCATAATAATAGAAGCATCGACCGATGAAGAAGCTATTATTTATGACGTGACGGGCAAAGAGCTGATGCGTATAAATATAGGATCGGGCAAAAATAAAATTGAAACATCCGGGATGCAAAAAGGGATATATCTTTTAAAATATGGTACCGAAACTTATAAGATTATCAAATAATAAAATCAACAAATAGGACGGCAGCGTTCGCCAAAACCATCTGCCGCCCTTGTTTTACAACACCATATTTAATTTAAAATAGCATTATGAAACAAAGTTACTTTTTTTTATTGGTTTGTCTATGCTTATTGTTGACAAGCCAGTTATGTCTGGGGCAAGCTTCTGCCGATATCGCAGATATGTCTGTCAGACGTGTGCGGAGTTCCAGTACTTACAAAAATGATGTGAAAAGTGTACAGTTGCTCAATTATTCAGCAGGTGAGTGCGACAATTCAGATGATTTCGGCTCTATGTCTGAAAAAGTTTACAGCGATTTGACTACCCCAAACGGTTGGTATGCCAGTTATGCCGAACGATATGATGATTTTGTTTGTTTGTTTGGCGTATTGAAATCACCTGTTTTCACTAACGGTTGTAATTCAATTTCGTTTAAATATGCAAAAGATGATTGGTATAACGATGGGTATCCATCTTTTACTGTAGAAATATTAAAAGAAACAGAAGGAGTTTGGTCAACTGCTTGGACAGAGACTATATCAAACCCAGCTGCCGAAGAATTGGTTTTCAATGAAGTTTCTTTCGACAGGCTTAAAATAGAAGGGAATGTCCAGCTTGTCGTTACACGTTTGTCGCCAAACAGCATTGTCGGGAGTCCGCCCCAAGGCGATGTACCCGATGTAAAAGATTTCTGTTTGTCCGATTATGTGCGAGACACCATTTTGCCAACTGCCCCGGCAGATTTTGCTGCGCAGCCGGGTTTGACCACGGTATCCCTTTCATGGACAGCTTCTACTGATAATATAAGTGTTGAAGGATACAATGTTTATCTCAATGGCGATTCGGTAAATACGCTTACTAATACCAGTTGCGTGGTAACAGGACTGAAGCCAGGGACAGGATATACATTTGAGGTAGCTGCATTTGACGATGACAAAAACAACTCGGAGAAAGTATCCGTAGTCAGTACAACACTTGCCGACAATATTGCCCCTACCGACCCGGAAAACCTGATAGGCGTGTCAAAAAATTGCGGGATGATAATTTCGTGGACGGCTTCAAATGACAATGTTGGCGTGGAAAAATACAATGTATATGCAGGTGGGACTTTGGTCGGCTCTTCTGCCGGGACAACCGACACTATTGTGGGCTTGGCCGATGACACTGATTATTTATTTGAGGTTGAAGCAGAAGACATTTCCGGAAATAAATCGGGCAAAGTGTCGAAAACCATATCAACTACTATTGACAAAACAGCTCCTGTCGATCCATCTAACCTTCAGGCAAATGCAGTGGATGATAAAATGATATTGACGTGGACAGCTTCAACCGATAACTTTGGTGTGGCAAAATACAATATATACCTTGACGGGGAATTGGCAGGGGCAACCACTGCCAATACAGATACAGTAAAAGGACTGTCTCCTGATACCGAATACAAGTTTGAGGTTGAAGCAGAAGATGCCTCGGGGAATAAATCGGGTAAGGCATTGGTTTTGGAATCGACACCAGCCGACAATGTTCCCCCGACAAAGCCAGGTGATTTTGTAGCAGAAGCCACAGAAGTAGGCGTTGTGCTGTCGTGGACGGCTTCTACCGATAATTTTGAAGTGGCAAAATACAATGTTTATGCAAATGGCGATCTTGTATTTTCTACAAGCCAAGTTAAGGATACCATTACCGGGTTGGCAACAAATGCTGACTACCTTATTGAGATAGAAGCAGAAGATGCATCGGGCAATAAGTCTGAGAAAGCATCCGCTGATGTTTCAGGGGAAAGTATCGCTTCGTTAACATTTTCAAACATAAAAAGCCTAACTGTTAACCGCACCAGGAGTGCCAGTGACTACAGTCCTTCTGTTAGGTTTTACGACTTGTTTAATTACCCCAGTGTTTACGGTGTGAAAACAAAAATATCGGAAGTTAACGATATTGCCATTTCATACAGTTCTACCAACGAAGATCACTTGCTTTTCAATGGTTACTATTACCATTCTACAAGGGGGCAATATTTTTATTATAAAATCCCTGCCGTAGCTTACGGGACAGATACCTTGGCTGTTACTATCAATTATCGCGGATATAATGCAACGGCATTGATTATTGCCAATGTAGCCCCTCTTTCTGCCGTGGACGATTCTTACACGATCGATATCGGCGAAACCTTGGAAATGAATGTTGCCAGCAATGATGGACCTTCTGCCTATCTCGACAAAACAAGCCTGGAGGTGCTTCAGAACACAAGTTTTGGTTCGTTGACCAACAACAATAACGGGACGTTATCGTATATAAACGAAAGCTCCACCCCAAATTATTCTGTTGAAAAATTTGAATACCGCATTGCCGACACCGAGGGACATTACGATACGGCAACTGTTAACATAAGTATACATAAAAATGCTTATGCAAGCCGTGTCATTGAATTTTTGCCTGCTCCCGGACAATTTACCAACGAGAGCATAGGGCAAAGTACTTCGGCAGAGAAAACAATCGGCACACAAGATGGGATGATAAGCCTTGGGGCGTTTGGCGGCTATGTGATATATGGTTTCGACCAACCTATTGTAAACAACCCGCAAAATCCTTATGGCGTTGATTTTTCGGTAAAAGGCAATTCGTTTGCCGCTGCCTTGTACGGTGCATGGACCGAGCCTGCCGCAGTACGCGTGATGCAGGACAAAAATGGCGACGGCATCCCTAACGATGGGGAATGGTACGAACTGGCCGGGTCTGACTATTATATGAGCAGCACCCAGAAAAACGTAAAAATGACCTACTACAACCCTCATTATAACGAGCGTTATACCGTCCCGTGGAAAAAGGACAATGGGGAAACAGGGGCATTGTTGTCAAATGCATTCCATAGCCATTCTTATTACCCGGATCCTTTTGATTTCGGGTGCAATAGGGACTCTGTTACTTACGAGGGGAGCATAATAAAAAGCTCGCTCGACATGAGCACGCCAAGTTACATCGAATTTTACCGTGCGCCGTTTTTCGGATATTGCGACAACAGAGGAAACAGCTCGGACCTCACGGATCCACAAAACCCATATTTTGCAGACGGTAAAGGCAGCGCCGCAGACGGTTTCGACCTTAGTTGGGCTGTTGACAAGGACGGGCAACATGTTGATATAGACTCTGTAGATTTTGTAAAAATCTACACAGGTGGTTTTGCAAATGCAGGATGGCTTGGAGAGTGGTCGTCAGAAGTCCGGGGCGTTGGGATAACGACCCCAGATCCCGATTATGTGCCGGAAGATTATTACATAAATTACATAGGCATTACCCAACTAAAAGTCTTGAAAGGGCAAACTTGCCAATTCGAAGGTTTCTTGTTTAAAAACGGAGTGCCGCAAACCGAAGGTACCCAGCAGTGGTCCACATCGAACACATCGGTAGGGACAGTTGACAATACGGGCCTGTTTACTGCCGTTGCCGATGGCGAAACTTATTTGCGCTTCTCGCAAAAAAGCGACATCGCTACCGATTCTATCCGGTTGCTGGTTGTTGAACTCGAAGGCGTACACCTAGAAATAGAAGGGAATACAGGTTCTGCCGACAGCACTGAGCTTATACGGGGAGAAACAATAAGCATTACGGCACAAGGGTTGGACAATATCAGTGATGTTGTAAATGGCAGCACGTCAAATAGGTTCACTTACGATACTTATACATGGACAACATCTGACCCTGAAATCGGCACAATAGACAATGGGCTGTTTACGGGGAAAAAAGTTGGGCGTACCATGGTACATGCATATTCAAACAGCGACCCAACACTGAGCGATTCTATGATAGTAATAGTAAACGAGATCCCCGAATTGGAAATAGTCAGCAACCCGATCAAGCTTGCCTATAACGATCCGGTAGGGGAAAAAACAATCGAAGAGCTGTTTACGACAGAAACCAATGCCACGGTATATCTTGATTCTGTATATTCAAAAACAGGCCTTGGCAGCCCTGCCATCTCAAGCAATGTGCTGACAAGCAATTTTACAGATGGCGTTTATGGTGTCGACACTTTTTCGTTTAACGTTACATGGTATAAAAAAGACACAACAATCGACATCGCGTTTATTTTTGAACCCGATGCTTATGGGAAGGAAGAACAGGTATTGTTCGTAAACAACTCATTGAAAAACAACCCGGACAAATCGTCATTGGTTTCGTATATCCCTGGTTTAGATTCTATTATTGTAGTAGATGGCGAATTGGATGCCTATTCTGTAACAGATGTATTGGTTGACGGGGCGTTTGCTTTTGTTTCCGGCGAAACCTTCTTGTCTAAATACAACCTTACAAATTATGAGCAAGAAAGCACAATTGATGTTGACCTGTCCGGAAACTGCAAACTCGCCGTATGCAACAACCTTTTATTGGTAGCCGAAAAATCGGGACTTGAGATTTATTATAAGTCCGATTTGGCATTCTGCAAGAAAATATCTTTTGAAGGCAAAATAAGCGGTTTGAAAGTGGTTGGCGACAAAGCCTACGTTTTTCTTTCAAACGAAACAACAAAAGAACTTGCTACAGTAGCAGTTGTAGGTTTTGTTGAAGGGGAAATAGAAAGCGAAAAATCTCTTGTAGGTGCGGGGATAATTGTCTCCGATGTCTTGGTAAAAGGGACAAAATTGTATGTTTCAGCGACAGCTTCCGGTTCTGGCAATGCGGCTGTTGTGGAATACGACACGGAAAGCAGCACATATTCGGTATTGACCGCCAACAATAGTTTTGAAAATACGCTAAGCTCAAATGCGGTTATAAAAGGAGACAGTATATTTATCCCGGCAGGCGAAGGCTTTGTTGCCTTTAATGTTTCAACTAAAGTATTTGGGGCTGATACGTTAATGAAACCTGCAACAGGTTTTTATCCAACATCTATTGCATACCACGATTCGTTAAGCGAATATTTTGTGAGCTATTCAAATGTGGACAGAACAGAATCAAAAGGTTTGGTGTTTGCTCCCGGCTTTGCAAAAGTTGCCGGTTTCGACAGCGTGGGAATTGCCCCAGCATTTATGAAAACCGTAAACGCAATTGAAAATAACTCTGTCCCGGAAGCCGATTTGTCGCTTGCGTTGAGCAATTACAATACTTACGAAAAAGCGACGGGCAACACCTCGATTTATATTTATGACAATCGTTTTACTGATGCCGATGGCGATTTCACGGTCTATACGCGCTACCTGGAACATGTCCCATGGTTAACTTGGAATACCTCTTATTCCAGCACGACAAGGAAACGCTATTATGCCAGGTTTACAGGTACTGTTGACAAAGATTCGGTAATTACCGTACCTGTTGATGCAATCGACAAATGGGGATTCTCGGCAACACGTACTTTCAATGTCACGATTAAACCACGTATTTACAAACCTGTTTTGGAAAACCCGATAGCCGACACCATTGTTGCGGCAAACTGTGAGGATATTCAAATACCATTGTCATATGTTTTCTCAAACACTTCGTCGTCAGGCGTAACGTTTGGCATGGCTGTTTCCAAAAACACAAATACAGGGCTGGCAGCTATAAGTATTTCCGGTAATCAGTTGACCATATCCATAACACAAAAAATGACAGGTGAAGCAACTATTACTGTAAGGGATTCGGCAAAGCACAGCACCTACGGGGTGAAATATGTCGAGGCAACATTTAAGGTGGCTGTTGTCGACAATGAACCTCCCTCTGTGCCAGGAGATCTTGAAGGAAGGACTACAGAAACACAAATTTCCCTTTCGTGGGATTCTTCAACCGATAATGTTGGCGTTGTGGGCTATGTTGTTTATCTCGAAGGGGATTCTGTAAATACTGTGACCGGGACAACTTTTGCAATAGACAGTTTGGATGCAGCTACGAAATACACAGTTGAAGTGGCAGCTTTTGACAGGGCAGGGAATAAATCGGGGAAAGCAGGGATAAATGTTTCTACTACCGATGAAACGGCCCCTTCAGTGCCCGAAAACCTTACTGCCGTCCCTTCTAAAACAACCGTTGCCCTTTCCTGGGACGCTTCAACAGATAATATTAGCGTAATGGGGTACAATATCTATGTAAATGGGAGATACAAAACAATGGTAAGTGGTAGGGAAACATCTTATACGGTAGAAGGGTTGGCTCCTGCAACAGAATATTCTTTTAGCGTGGAAGCCCGTGATGATTTCGGTAACCGGGCCAAATGTTCACCGATAACAGTCTCTACTACAGATGGGGAAACTCCGACTTCTCCTGGAAACCTAAGTGCAGTGCCTGCTGAAACAAGCATCTCCCTTACATGGACTGCCTCAACTGACAACATAGGCGTAACAGGTTATATTATTTACATTAATGGAGATTCGGTTAGTACTGTAACCGAAACAAACTTTACTGCAACTGATTTGGAAGAAGCAACCGGATATTCATTTGAGGTGGAAGCTTTTGATGCAGATGGGAACCGTTCGGAGAAAGCGGAGATAGTCCAGGGTACAACAATAACATTGTTAACCCCTGTGTCCACAGCTACCGAAGACGAAGAATATACTTATGCCATAACAGCATCCTATGTCAATTCACTCTCCTATGAGTTGGGAAAATCCCCTGAAGGCATGGAGATCTCAGGCAATATCATTACGTGGACACCGACAGAAGGCGTTTTGTATGCCGATGTTTCGGTAATTGTCGGCAACGGTTTTTTTAGCGACACCTTATCTTACACAATTGACGTAACACCTGTAAACGATGCCCCGGTGATTACATCAACGCCAGATCTTTCTGCTAATGAAAATGTAGTATATGTTTACGAAGTAACAGCCACCGATGCAGAAGGCAGCACGCTTGTTTATTCGTTGAAAAACGAACCTGAGGGCATGGCCGTACAGAGCAACAAAATTACCTGGGCCCCGCCCAAGGGGACATTAACTTCGGGGAAAGTAACACTGCTTGTCAGCGATGGGGAACTTGTTGTTAAACAGAGATTTATTATTTCCGTAACATCTGTTGGGGCCGAACAGGCAACATTCAAAATGCTTGCAGCGGTTGACGGCAACTTAATAAACCCTGCCTCAATCAATTATTCTTTTTATAAGATCGAAGGCAATGGTTTCACAAATATTCAGTATCGTGCTGTGAACAGTGGAGATACCGCTGTGTTCACCGTTGAGCCCGGCAAATGGATTATAAGGGGTAACCCGGCAGGGACATCAACGTTTTTGGCAACATATGTAGGAGATGTAACCGAATGGGGCAATGCCGAGGCAATAACAATAGCAAACAAGGAAGAAATGGTATTGTCACTAAATTGTATCGCCACGCCAGAAATAAAGAAAGGCAAAAATAAAATATACGGGTATGTTTATCAGGATTTTACTGCCCAAGAAAGTTACATTGAAAAATCAGCAAAAGTTGATGGCAAAGATCCTTTGGAAGATGCAATGGTTCACTTATTCTACGAAGATTATACCGTCCCATTTGGGGCCACACAGACCGATGACGAAGGGTTTTACCAGTTTTCAGGATTGCCCGAAGGGAATTATTCCATCCATGTAGATATTCCAGGATTTGGGCAAAATGCCGGGTGCAACGTTATTTTTGACGATGAAAACTCAGCAGGGGAGGAAAGCGTTTCTTTTACTGCAAATTTCAGCACAAGCGAAATAACAGGTTCCGAAAAATTGGGGCAGGACAATACAATCATGCTGTACCCCAACCCTACTAACGGGATTGTCAATGTTGCATTGGGCAATGTTCCCGGGAAAACCGGACTGATTGTTTATAATGCTACCGGACAAATAGTTGTTCAAGAAACCTATTATGGCCCGGTGCAAATTTCTTTAGATTTAAGCAACCATGTCAACGGGATTTATTTGGTCCGGGTCATTACGGATGGGTCAGATAATATAAGCAAAGTGATCCTGAAAAAGTGATTATGATTTTGGGCAGGATATACAAGAAATATTCTGCCCATTTCTCTTAATGAGGCAAACTGCATATAAGTAGAGGGCGGCTTTCGTATAACAATACAGGTGATGTTAAAACAAAAAAATATATATTGCGCCCTTTTATATGTTTAGGTATGATAAAGATTTCTTATAAACCATATTTGTTGAAAAATAAGTATGTATTCAGGATTGCAGGGAATGCCAGGACAAGCACCCCTTTAATGTTGGTGCGGGTGGCTTATGAGGATGAATTTGGATACGGAGAGGCATCCATGCCTTCCCGTTATGGGGAATCTGTTGGGTCAGCAACAGCTTTTATGCAGAAAGTAAACCTGTGCCAGTTTTGCGATCCGTTTAGCCTGGAAGAGATCCTTCGATATATTGACGGCATTGCCCCGGGGAATACAGCAATAAAAGCAGCTATTGATATTGCATTGCACGATTTGATAGGGAAATTGCTTGCCATCCCTGTCCGTGCATATTTTGGATTGCCCAAAAAGGATCTGGAAACAAGTAAAACAATAGGGATTGATACTGCTGAAATAGTCGCCGAGCGTGTCAGGGAGGCCAACGGGTTTAACATCCTGAAAATTAAGTTAGGGGAAGACAACGATGAAGAAATAATCGGGGCGGTAAGGGAAAATACCCCAAAACCTCTTTATATTGATGCCAATCAGGGATGGAAAAGTAAGGAACAGGCATTGGAAAAAATTTATTGGCTTAAAGAACAAAATGTGGTTTTTGTCGAACAACCACTGCCTAAACATAATTTTGACGACCAGGAATGGCTGGCAGCCCATTCCCCTTTGCCCATTGTTGGAGATGAAGGCATCCAGAGGTACGGCGATTTAAAAAGTGCCTCAAGCTACTACCATGCCATCAATATTAAACTGATGAAATGCACAGGACTGCGCGAAGCGTATAAAATGGCAGTTACCGCCAAAATGATGGGGTTAAGGGTTATGTTCGGGTGTATGTGCGAAACATCCTGTGCAATTGGGGCACTGGCACAATTAGGTTATCTTGCCGACTGGGTCGATTTGGACGGGAACCTGGGGGTGGTAAACGATCCTTTTGTGGCACACCGGGTGAAGCAAGGGGTTATCATTTTAAACGACCAGCCGGGGATAGGGTTGATATCCCCCGATTGGGAAAAGGTTGGACATGAGGGGGGAACTGATTTATGATAATAGCCAGGCTTGGATAGAAAAACACAAGAATGGGCAAAGGGATAAGTAAAGGCTTTAAAAAAAAACACAAGGGGTGCATGAAAAACATCACGATAATGAAACTGCCGGGCTTGTCCCCTATTTAATCTGACAATAACTAAAAACATAATAATATGCAGGACACTACACATGCCTTAATCTCCAACGATGCCGTTGTGTTGGGGATATTAGCCGTAATTCTTGGGGCAATATTCAGCACTTCCTCAAGTAGCAACCCAATATTTAAGAAATTTTACAGCATTGTGCCATCCATTTTACTTTGCTATTTCATTCCCGCACTGTTAAATACTTTTCATTTTATAGATGGTGAAAAATCGAAGCTGTACTTTGTCGCTTCCCGGTATTTCCTGCCAGTAAGCCTGATCCTGCTTACACTGAGCATTAACTTTAAGGAAATAAAGAAGTTGGGCAACAAAGCACTTATTATGTTTTTGGCAGGGACGCTCGGCATTATGCTTGGCGGCCCACTGGCCCTGTTTATAGTTGGAAATATTTTCCCCGATGTTTTGTTCAGTGACGGAACACCAATATGGAGGGGCTTGGTCACTATTGCAGGAAGCTGGATTGGCGGAGGGGCAAATCAGTCGGCCATGTATGAAATATTTGATGCGGGGCCGGGTTTGTTTGCCCAGATGATTGCTGTTGATGTTATTGTTGCCAACCTTTGGATGGGTTTTATTTTGTACTGGACACAAAAACCGGCAGTTGTCGACAATTGGCTAAAGGCAGACAATACTATTATAGAAGAGCTTAAGGCGAAACTGGAAAAACAGCAGGCAGGGAATTTATTGCCGACAAGCACCACGCGGATTATGGTTTTAGTGGCGGTCGCTTTTGGCATAACAGGCTTGTCGCATTTTTTGTCCGATTTAATCGCACCGTTTTTTCAGGCACATTACCCGCAATTGGCAAAATATTCCTTAACCAATAAATTTTTCTGGATTATTGTATTGGCAACAACATTCGGGCTGTTATTGTCTTTCACCAAGGCACGGGATGTTGAATCTTACGGGGCATCAAAGCTAGGTAGCGTTTTTTTATACATATTGGTAGCAACCATAGGCATGCAGATGGACTTGCGGGCAATATTGGACAATCCGGCTTTGTTTTTAATCGGTATAATTTGGATTTTTGTACATATAATAATTATGTTGCTAGTTGCCAGATTGATAAAAGCACCCTTTTTCTATGTTGCCGTGGGGAGCCAGGCCAATATTGGGGGGGCGGCATCGGCACCTATTGTGGCCGCCGCTTTTAGCCCTTATCTTGCCCCGGTCGGCGTTCTACTGGCCGTTTTGGGGTATGCCCTAGGTACATACGGCGCTTATTTGTGTGGTATTTTTTTGTCGGGCGTATTTGGGCTAATGTGAAAGCCTTGGCCCAGATGCATATTATAGGTGATCCGGATTTTTTTGCTTCCCCTTTTGGGATAGCCGTAGAGGGGTGTTGAAAAATTTAGGAGTGCTATAGCTGAATTAATATCAATTTTACAGAAGCAAACTGCAAAAAAACAAATTGATTTGTGATTTTTAGAAAGAACTTGCAACTCATATGGTAAAAATGAAACAATGATTGATTTACCTATCCAAGACAAGTTTATTTTTGAGATTGATTCTCATCAAAACATAATCTACAAGATTTGTCATTTATATACAAAGAAAACTATTGACTTTAACGACTTATATCAGGATATTGTCTTGCAACTTTGGAAATCGTATCCAACTTTTAAAGGGAAATCAAAATTAAGCACTTGGATTTATAAAGTCTCTTTAAATACAGCTTTTTATAAACTTAGACAAGAAAAAGGCAAGTTGAATTTAGATTCGCTTACTCAATTTCATTACGATATCCCAGAGATTTGTGATTCGGATAAAAAAGAGAACATCGAAAGAGTTAAAGAATTACTGAGCGAGTTAACCGATATTGAAAAAGCATTGATAACATTACACCTTGATGAATATTCATATGATGAAATATCCGAGATAATGGGAATTACCAAAACAAATGTAGCTACAAAAATTAGTCGGATTAAACAAAAATTAAAAATGATGTTTAACAATTAAAATTATTGCAAAATGGAAAACGATGATTTAAAAAATATTTGGAGCACATTTAATAAAAATATTGATGGTGCAGAGAAAACAAATAAGCAGATACTGAAGCAAATGATTTCAAGAAAATCTGGATTTAAATTACAAATAATGAAATTCCAAAGTATTTTGGGGATTATTATAACTCCCTTCATTTTACTATTTGTAGTAATTCCAATGATTTTAGAAAATGAAAAAACTCTTTATTTGTTAATTGGTTCAATTATGATATCCGTTGTTTTTATTTATGGTTTTATTCAGAGTATTTTTTACTATAAACTACTAAATTTGGTTAAACCAGCTTATGAGCCTGTGATTAAGACACAAGAGAGGATTTTAACATTAAGAAAGTTCATGGCAAAATTGCATAAAAACAGAAACATTATTTTCCCAATTCTGGTAAGTGCATTCGTTTTGATTTCATGGGATAATATTAATTATGAGTTGCCTATTAAGATCGCTTTGCTTCTTGGACCTTCTATTGGTATTTATTTTTGGGGCAACTTTAAATATAAATTATATTTCAGAGACAGAATTGATTCGATTGACTTAGAAATGAATGAATTGAACGAATATCAATGAACTGGTGTCAACACGCTCCAAATTTTACTGTAGTTTTATAGGCAAAAAGTTTGCGATACGAAGTATACGCCAACCTAATAAAATCATTCTCATTGGCAGCTATGCATGAGGCATCCATGGCATTAACAATTATTGGTATGGATTCAAACGGCACGATAAACAGGATTATTAAATAATATAATGCTTTGGGTATTGATTTACAGGATAATATTGGTTATTTTCACCTTCGTGATAAATGATTTTTTATGACCAACGCCGGACTATTCAAATTTGCCTGCCAGTGCCTTTTACTGTACGGAGACAATATGCAGCGTGAATATGTTGCCGATAAATTTAAAAAAGGCTGTTTCGACCCAGACGATCTTGTCTTGTTGTTAAGTAATCATTTTGTGCTCCCTGCCGTTACATTGAAATTCCAAAAATATGGGTTGTTGCATCTTTTCCCCGATGAATACCAGGAACACTTCCTGGAAATCCTGGAGCTAAACAGGAAACGCAACCAAGAGATCCTCGAACAGTTAGTAGAAGTAAGTTCGGCAATGGAAAATGAAAACATCCAGCCCATATATTTAAAGGGGACTGCAAATTTATTGGACAATCTTTATTATGACGTAGGAGAGCGGATGATAGGGGACATTGATTTTTTAGTCCCTGAAAAAGATTACCTGAAAGCAGCCGGATTGTTGCTTGACATGGGATACGAAACAAAAGGGGGGCTTTATTTAGACGGTTTCCAGGACATGAAGCACTATCCGCGCCTGTTCAGAAAGGATGTCCCCGCCGATGTGGAGGTCCACCGCATCCCGGTCAGGGAACAATTTTCCAGGAAATTCAACACTGAACTCCTTGGCAGGCACAAAAAGCAAATTCCCGGCATATCGAATTGTTATGTCTCCTGCAACGAACATAAACTAATACATACCTTTATCCACAGCCAGTTTAGCAACTTAGGGCACAAGCACAAAAAAATAGGGCTACGTTGTTTGTACGATTATTTCCTCCTATCACAAAAAGTAAATATCGAAGACGTAATTAAACAGACAGAAAGAAAAAAGGAAGCGGGGATTTTTTATGATTATGCCCGGTATTTGTTTACCCCGGCAACAGAAAAGGGTTATTCCCCCGGCAATCAGGCACAACGTTTTGCAAGGAGGCATTTTTGGTTATTGGACCACCCCAGGGCACACAATTATATTATAAATTCCCACAAACTCTTTATCTTGTTATTTAAGCGATATATCCTGAAAATCATAAAAGCTACTTTCCAAAAATCATCGTTCCTGTATGTTTATGCGCGTTTACGGAACCCCAAATGGTATTCAATGCATTTGAAAGGCTTGAAAGAATATTTTTCTTGATTAACAGGTTGTCTTTATTCGCCGGTGTGCCGTTTGTTTTCACATTGTGTGCCATACAGGGATTGCCAAACAAAAGTCGCAGCCCAACCGGGGGGATGGGTATGCCGGTATATTAAATCAACAAAAAAAATGTTTTTAACCTCTTTGTTGCCAATGCTTTAAAATATAATATGCAATTGTCGATCATTTTTTTAAAGAGGTTTCTACTAATTTATTTAACTTTGAGTCCACTCTATAAAAAAATAATACAAATGGGAAAAATAATATCGCTGGCAAACCAAAAAGGAGGGGTAGGAAAAACCACTACAACCATAAATTTGGCAGCCAGCTTGGCTGTCCTGGAAAAAAAAGTCCTGATTATAGACGCAGACCCGCAGGCAAATGCGACATCAGGCCTGGGACTTGATATCAAAACCGTGCAATCCAGCATTTATGAATGCATTATTGACGAGGTAGAAGCCGAAAAAGTAGTAGTGAAAACCGATATTGAAAACCTTGACTTGATACCATCGCATATTGATTTGGTGGGCGCCGAAATTGAAATGCTAAACCTGCCCAACAGGGAAAAAGTCCTAAAAGATTCTATAGGGCAGCTCAAAAATATTTATGATTTTATCCTTATCGACTGTTCGCCGTCGCTGGGTTTAATAACGGTAAATGCGCTTACTGCATCCGATTCGGTAATTATCCCTGTACAGTGCGAGTACTTTGCGCTGGAAGGACTGGGGAAATTGCTGAATACCATAAAAATCATCCAGAACAGGTTAAACCCCGACTTGGAAATAGAAGGGTTCCTGCTCACAATGTACGATTCGAGGCTTAACCTCTCGAACCAGGTTTACGATGAAGTGAAGAAGCATTTCCATGATATGGTTTTTGAAACCGTTATCCAGAGGAATATAAAATTAAGCGAAGCCCCAAGTTACGGCAAACCGGTTATTTTATATGATGCCAGCTCCAAGGGGGCCATCAGCCACATGAACCTGGCGCGCGAGATACTCCAAAGGAACTCAATGACACAAATGACAAAAGAAAAAAACGTAGTTATTAATTAATGTAATGGCCATGGCAGCAAAAAGGAATGCATTAGGAAGAGGGCTCGGCGCGCTTATCGATGATGCCGAGAAAATGAAAAGTGCCGGGATTAGTGAGGTTGAGTTGGGCAATATTGAAGCAAATCCTTTTCAGCCCAGGTCTAAATTTGACAAAGAAGCGTTAGAAGAGCTGGCAGCTTCGATCCGCGAGATAGGCTTGATCCAACCTATAACCCTTCGCAAAATAGATGAGGGCAAATTCCAGATCATTGCAGGCGAGCGCAGGTTCAGGGCGGCACAAATTGCAGGATTGAAAACCATACCTGCCTATGTGCGCAAGGCAAAAGACGATGGCATGCTTGAGATGGCACTGGTAGAAAATATCCAACGCGAGGATCTTGATGCCATTGAAATAGCCGTGAGCTACCAGCGTTTAATGGACGAATTAAAATTCACCCAGGAAGAAATGAGTTCGCGGGTGGGGAAAAAACGCTCCACCATTGCAAACTACCTGAGGTTGCTGAAACTCCCTGCCATTATACAAAAAGGCTTGCGCGAAAAAGTCATTTCGATGGGGCATGCACGCGCCATTATCAATATAGGGGACAGCGATGCCCAGATCATGATCTACGATCAGATCATAAAACACGGCTTTTCTGTGCGGAAAGTAGAAGAAATCGTACGCGGGTTAAATGAAGGGACAGACCAAAATACACAGGAAACAAAAAACAAAAAAGAAAGAGTACCAAAAGAATACCAGGTCGTAAAAAAACAACTTGACGAAATTTTCAATTCACGGATCGGTTTCTCTATGAATGACAAGGGTAAAGGTAAAATTGTTATCCCTTTTAAATCAGCCGATGACCTTGAAAGAATTGTTAAAATAATTGAAAATCAAAAATAAACCTTTTGTTCTGGGCACAAACTTAGGGTAAACTTCTATTTTTGTGCAAAATTTTAAGGGGTGGATCTGAAATCAGTTTTGCAAAAAGTATTTATGTCGTGCTTGCTTATTATGGCAGGTCAAACGGTTATTGGGCAACACCTTACAGATGCCGATACCGTTAAGGTTGCCCCCCCTGGGGCGTTGCCGGGGGAAAAAATCCATTCTCCCAGGAAAGCATGCCTGTATTCAACCTTTTTGCCGGGCTTAGGTCAGGCATACAATAAAAAGTACTGGAAAATACCTTTCATATATATCGGTTTTGGCTCTATCGGTTATTTCATCGACTGGAACAACGACTATTACCGGTTAACCCGGACAGCCTACAACCACCTTACCGATGACGACCCTGAAACCACGGATTATACGAAATTAAAAGGGATTGAATATTACGACCTGGATGACGCGACCGATGTTGCCAACCTCGAAGAAGTGCTTACAAACCGGCAGGACTATTACCGCCGGAACCGCGATTTCCTGATAATTTGTGCCGTAGGGTTTTACGGGATAAATATTATCGATGCCTGTGTAGATGCCCATATGTTCAATTTTAATGTAAACGATGACCTTACATTAAATTGGCAGCCATCTGTGGCGAGTTTTAAAAACGAACCAGTATATTGCATAAACCTTACGTTTAACTTTTGATCCAACATGAAGACTGTAACGGCATTTATCATATCAGTAATTATCTTATTGCCAGGCAGGCAGTATGCGCAGGAAGTGGTACAGGAAGACACGTTGGGGGAGGGCAAATTGCTCGTAGACATTGATTCGATCATAGCACAGGACACATTGCCTCCCGAACATTACCTGCCTATCGATGAGGATTTAAACGATATATTTTCGGAAAAGATGGACAGTTTGGGGAACACGTGGTATATTGAAAATGCATTGTCTTTAGACACAACAGAAATAACTTTTATCAATACATACCCCAAGGACCTTCCCGACTCTGTTTACATCCGGCGCTTGCGGGACATAGAACAGGTTGTCGATCTGTCTTACAACAATGTAGTGAAAAATTTTATTAAATTATATACTGAAAAAAGGCGCACCCTTTCGGAGGTTATAATAGGCCTTTCTGAGTATTACTTCCCCATGTTTGAGGAGACCTTGGACAAATATGATATGCCCTTGGAATTAAAATACCTGGCAATAATAGAGTCGGCATTAAACCCGGGGGCCCGGTCGCGCGTAGGGGCAAACGGGATGTGGCAGTTTATGTACGGAACGGCAAAAAGCATGAAGCTGGAAATCACCAGCTTTGTTGACGAACGCCGAAATCCCGAAAAATCGACCGATGCCGCTGCCCGTTACCTGAAAAAACTATACGATACTTATGGCGACTGGCACTTGGCCATTGCCGCTTATAATTGCGGCCCGGGTAACGTAAACCGTGCTATACGCCGCTCGGGAGGTAAAGAAAGTTACTGGGATATTTATTACCGCCTGCCCAGGGAAACCCGTGGGTATGTGCCAGCATTTGTTGCTGCCTGTTACTTTATGAATTACTACAAAGAACATAATTTACTGCCACGCCTTCCTGGGATACCTATTAATACCGATACGGTAATGGTGAACAACTATCTTCATTTCAACCAATTGTCGGCAACGCTAAATATTTCAAAAGAGGAGCTGCGCTCGTTAAACCCAATGTACAGGCGCGATGTGGTGCCTGCAAAAAAAGAAAAACCATACCCTGTTGTTTTGCCCGAAGAAAAAATCATGGAATTCATCGACAAAGACACTGCTGTTTTTGCTTATGAAAGGGAAAAATATTTCCCTGACAATACGCTTGTGAAACCAACAGAAAGCGCGGGTTATTTTACCCCGGTTGACATAAAAGGGAAAGACAAAATATTTTATACAGTTAAAGCAGGAGATAATGTAGGGTATATATCCTCATGGTTCCATGTGCGTTCTTCCGACTTGAAGTACTGGAACAATATCCACCGCAACCTGATCAGGGCTGGGCAAAAACTTGTAATCTATGTCCCGAAAGGGCAAAAGCCAAAATACGAAAAGTTAAATTCAATGTCTTTGGCACAAAAACAGGCTACAATAGGAAAAACTGTAAATACTGCAAAAGAAACCCCACCAAAGCCCTTGGATCCGGGCTACGTTTATTACACCGTAAAAAAAGGCGACACGCTTTGGGACATTGCCCAAAAATACGCCGGTATTTCCAGTACAGAAATTATGAAGTTGAACAACCTCCCAAACGACAGGGGGCTATACATAGGGCAGAAATTAAAAATCAAGAGGAAAACCTAACCCGGCAACCTTGCCGTCAGCTATCAAAAAGATGGGCAGGCATTTTCTCCTTTACGGATTCCCGTACCCCTCTCCCTTTAAATCCTCTTACTAAAAGGCGGGATATATGCGATACTACAACCTCCAGAAGGTACGGGTAAATATAATAAGCACCGAATAAATTTCCAGCCTCCCGATAACCATCAAAATGGCAAGGAAATATTTGGCCCCAGCAGGCAGGTGCAAAAAGTTGCTGACCGGCCCCACTGTCCCGAACCCCGGGCCAATACCGCCCATGCAAGTAACCGATGCCCCGAACGATGTGGCGGGGCCTTGCCCGAACGACATCATTATTAACGTGCTGACGGCCACAATAAGGTAATACAAAATAACAAATGCCAGCACCCCTGATATATACTCCGATTTTACCGCCCTTCCGTTATAGCGGATTACGTTAACGACATTAGGGTTGACCAGCGATTTAAACGAGTGCCTGATTTTCTTCAGTGAAATAAGGTGCCTTATGACCTTTACCCCGCCGCCTGTAGAACCAGATGATGCACCAATAAGCATCAGCAACGCGATTAATAAGGTTGCCTGCTCGGGCCATTTCAAATAATCGGCAGTGGCGAACCCTGTTGCCGTTAAAACAGAAACAACCTGAAAGGCCGAATCGCGAAAAGCCTGCTCAAGCCCAAGGTGCTGCTTGAAATACAGCAATCCGGCAATAACCGCCCCTACTGCCAGGATTATAAAAAGATATAACCTTAGTTCTTCGTTTTTTATAACATTGCGGAATTTCCCTTTTAACAAGATAACATGCAATGAGAAATTAATGCCCGACAACAACATAAAAAGGATTATTATATATTGGATGTAAGGAGAGAAACCGGCAATACTATCGTTTTTGGTTGAAAAGCCACCAGTTGCAACTGTGGCAAATGCATGGCAAACACTATCGAAGAGCGACATTTTCCCTATTATAAGAAAAATAACCTCAATAAGCGTCAACCCAATGTAGACCAGCCACATATTACGGGCGGCGTACCTAATTTTTGTTGATATTTTTTCATCTGTAACTCTTGAAATTTCAGAATAGAAGAGATAAATACCGTTAATATTAAGAAAGGGCATGACGGCCACCACGAGAACAATAATCCCCATCCCGCCAATCCAATGGGTTTCGGCCCTCCAAAACAAAATACTTTTAGGCAGGGATTCAATATCGGCAAGGATTGACGAACCCGTTGTAGTGAAGCCTGAAACAGACTCAAAAAAAGCATTCACAAAATCAGGGATGGAATTGGTGACAAGATAGGGCACGGTACCAACAAACCCCATTATAAACCAACTGATACTGACGATAAAAAAACTTTCTTCCCGAGATGGTTCTTCCCGCCGTTGTGCTTTTGTAAGCACATTCAAGATTAAGCCCGAAGCGAATGTGATTACCGTGGACAAAAGCAAGTGTTTTGTTATTGTTTCCTTATAAATGGCAGAGACAATAACAGCCAAAAACATAAACAAACTTTCAAAAGTAATTACAATCGAAAGAAAGTGGATTATAAGGTAAGGGTTTATTTTTGCTTTAAACATCCCTGTAATATTTAATGGTTTTAAACCGTACGAAAATTAAACTAAATTTCTTGATCCAATTCAATATAAGCCTTTTAATTCAAAAGCTTATGCCATGCCAGGCAAAAAATGCCCCGGTGGCGGGAGATTGGTTTGAAGGGTAAGTATTACATCGGGAAAGACTTCGTTGCTTGTATATTCTTTTAATGTAATCACCCCGTTGGATCTTTTCTTCTCAGAAAGTGCCGTCCGATAGGGTTTGCAACAAACATCTTCCGTATCCTCAATTTCTTCTTTAATAAAACCATGAAATCCAGATGTAGTATTAAAGTTTAAATTTGTGCCATCGGCATGTTTAATTTTTGGGGCGGCAGTATTTGCCGAGGCTGTCTGCACAGGTCTCCCTGATACATAATAAAGCAGTAATCCCAAAATGATAAGGGCAACGGATTTAAATATTTTTAAGCTATTTTTCAACCCTGTCTGTTTTGAGGGGGCAAAAATATACAATACTTGCACAGATGTGGATTGCAGCAATTTAAACAAAATGTAAGTTTATAATTATTTAAAGAATTGGGCTGGTTTTCTGTTCTGTTATGTAGAAGTTAAATAACCGGACACGGCACAACGGCAACTGCCATTTGCCTATTGGCAACCATTCTTCAGGTTTTCCTCAAAAAGTTTAAATATACGTTTGTACTCATCCGTCCAGCTCGATGGTTCAACAAACCCATGCGGTTCTACCGGATAAACAGCCAGTTCCCAGTTTTCTTTTTCGAGTTCGATAAGCCGTTGTGCAAGTCGGACAATATCTTGGAACTGAACATTGTCGTCAACCATTCCGTGGCACATCAAAAGTGCCCCATCCAGGCCATCGGCAAAATAAATGGGCGAACTGCGGACAAAAGCAATGCTGTCCTCTACCGGGGTGTTAAGTATGTTCGAGGTGTAGCCATGGTTGTAGTGTGCCCAGTCGGCAACCGAACGCAAGCCTGCGCCGGCAGCAAAAACTCCAGGTTTGGTAAACATGGCCATTAAGGTAATAAAACCGCCGTAAGAACCGCCATAAATCCCAATCCTGTCGGGCGAGACATTATATTTTTCAACCAGCATTTTAGCACCATCGACCTGATCCGACAAGTCTTTCCCGCCCATGTGGCGATAAATCCCGGTACGCCAGTCGCGCCCGTAACCTGCGCTCCCGCGGTAATCCATGTCCAAAACAGTGTAGCCGTTGTCAACCAAAAAATTATGGAACATATATTCGCGGGAATAGCTGCTCCACCATTTGTGGGCGTTTTGCAGGTAACCTGCCCCATGAACAAAGACAACGGCCGGCCCCTGTCCTTCTGGTTTCTCCGGACGGTATAAACGGGCGTATACCTTGGCCCCGTCTTCTGCATTGAACGTAATAAATTCGGGCACACGCCAATTATAAGAATTAAAATCAACGGTTGTCGAATGTGTTACTTGGATAGCTTCCGCCCCGGGTTTGTTTTCCTGCAAGTATAATTCCCATGGTTTGTTGGCAAAGGAATAACGGACAGCCAGGTATTTTTCATCAGGCGAAAGCGTAACCTCATTGTTGCCCTCCTTAGAGGTGATTTGGGCAAGCTTGCCCCCCCAAACAGGCATGCGATAAAAATGTACCACCCCAGGGTGTACTTTGTTTGCCTGGAAATAGAAATACTTTTTATCATTAGAGATGAAAGCTCCCGAGACCTCAAACTTACCTGATGTCAGGGCTTTCTTTTCTTTTGTATTGGCATCTATCGTGTATAAGTGCGAGTAGCCGCTTTCCTCCGACTGGAACCAAACCGATCTCCCGTCAGGCATCCAGCCAATGCTTCCGGTCGAATACCCCCAACTCCCTATGCCGGGGCCGCCAACCCATGCCTCATCGCGTTGGCGGTCCAATAAATCCAAGGTGCCTGTTTTAGGGTCTAGGAGCAAAATCCAGCGGTCTTTGTGGTCTGCCGAAAGGGCAACTATAACCGCTTTGTCCTCTTCGGGGTTCCAAACCGGACCGAACAAATTTATTTCACGGTTTTTAATTTTTGCACTGTCTTTGGGCAACCTGTCGGGGTAGTCTTCTAAATAACCAGGCAAATCTTTTAAGCCAGGAATCCCTTCTGTGTGGATCTGTATGGTTTTGTTGTCCTCTGTGTCGAATATCCCCATTTCGGCATTAGCATTCGGGCTGCCTACTTTTGCCCTGGCATTGCGTTCTTCTGTATAGCCCGATTCTGTCACAAAGTGGGTCACCGAAGTTGCATCCTCCCCTTGCGCCTTGTTGTACGTAGTGTAAATGACATATTTCCCCGATGGGCTCAACGATGCATCGATTAACCTGCTTTTCCCCAAATATATTTTCAAAGGTTCCTGCAAGCCTTCTCCTTCCCTCTTTTTCTTTAGGGCTTTGCTCATGGCATACTTGCCTTTCAAAACATCAAAAAGTTCCATTTGCTGATCCTCAAGCCATTTTCCCTGCCCCTTGCTTTCCCTTTCCGGTTGCTCATTGCCCGGCACAAAATTGGTCAGCTGTTTAATTAGTCCTGTTTGGGGGTTTATTAAGAATAAGTTCTGTTCAAACAGAAAAGAAATTTGCAGGCCGCCTGGCACAAACTGCGCCCCTGAAATTTGTTTCAACCAGTTGGTAAGTTGTTTTTTTTCCCCTTTTTTCAAATCAAGGATAAAAAGGTTGCCGTTACTAACAATTACTTTTTTTGTTTTATCTGTATTGTACCCAAGAAGGCTGCCGGGCAGGTTTTGTACCCCATCGGGTGGGAGCTTTCCTATCTTTTTGCTTTTCAGGTTGTACGAATAGTAAGAAGGAAGCGTGTCCATTTCAGGGTTCCATTCGAAATAAACTTCCGAACTGTTCCCTTCCCACGAAATATGTTCCGGCAGGAAGCCAATCCATTTGTCCGGGGCCTGCATTATTTTTTCAATTGTCAATGGGCTTTTATTTCCCTTCTGAACTTGTGCCTGGGCCGTTATCACACTTATGGTTGTTATCAACAGGAGAAATTTCATTTTTATATTTTTATTGTAAGGATAATAATATTTCTTTTGTTTGTCGAAAAATAAGTACATTACATTTGACTTATCTTGTGCAATTTAACGTTCATAATAAAAAAATGAAATGAAAGTATTCAAGTTTGGTGGGGCTTCTGTAAGAAATGCGGAAGCGGTAAGGAATGTTGGCCGTATTTTAAGCCGTTACGACGAAAACCTTGTGGTTGTGGTTTCTGCAATGGGGAAAACCACTAATTTATTGGAAACACTGGTAATGGAATATTTCAAAAAAAGCGAAAAAAAGGATGAGGTGTTCCAGGATTTCCAGGACTATCATAATGAAATAATCGACAATCTTTTTGAAGGTAACGGTATCCCGGGATCAATTGTTTTGTTGTATAATGAACTCAGAGCAAAATTAAAAAAAGCCCCCTCGCTTGATTATGATTTTGAATACGACCAGATTATTTATTTTGGGGAACTGGTGTCGACACAAATCATCAGCGACTACCTGAATTATACTGGGATAAAAAACCAGTGGGTGGACATCCGTAGCTGTTTGCGTACCGATGATAATTTCCGCGATGCATCTGTGAATTGGGAATGGACGGAAGGACTGGTAAGGGACACCTTCCTTTTTGATGCCCATAAACTGTATGTCACACAAGGTTTTATCGCATCAACTACTACTAACCTGACCACATCGCTTGGGCGGGAAGGTTCTGATTTTACCGCTGCTATACTTGGGAACATCTTGGATGCTGAAAGTGTTTCGTTCTGGAAAGATGTCCCTGGGATACTGAGCGCGGACCCCAAAAAAATGGATTGTGGGGTAATAATAAACGAACTCTCCTACCGCGAAGCTTTGGAAATGACACACTCCGGGGCGAAAATTATACACCCTAAAACAATGAGGCCCCTGCACAACAAGGGGATACCAATGTATGTAAAATCATTCCTTTCCCCGGGGGATCAGGGGACTGTAATACATAAAATTGGCCACAAAATAGAATTGCCGCCTATTTTTATACTGAAAGAGGACCTTATCCTGATTACCCTTTCGCCCAAAGATTTTTCTTTTATCAGCATCGAAGATATTGAACGTGTGGTGACTTTTCTTTTGGAAAACCGGGTGAAAGTTACCTTGATGCAGCAATCTGCTATCGACCTTAACCTTGTTTTAGAAGCCACCGAAGCCGATTTGCCTGAAATATTTATGGAACTTAAACCATTTTACACCGTTAGGTACAACACCGGGCTGACATTGATTACGATACGGCACTATACAGAGGAGGTGCTAGACCAAATTGTGAAAGAAAAAAATATTTACCTGGAACAACACAGCAGGCTGACGGCAAGAATGCTTGTAAGGCAATAAAGAAATTTAATTTGAAGGTATTAGCTTGCCCTACCTAAAATAGTCCCTGCTTTTTAAGGCTGTTACATTGGTGGTTTGCACGTGGGCAATTTTTAAGCTGCTTTGTTCTTCAACCAGTTTGCCATCCAACTCATATTTTTTTTCGACCTTGATGAATTCCGGTTTTAAATTGGCATAGCTCACTGAAAAATTATAAGAAATATCCTTTTTGACCTTGATGCTGGAATTACTTACTGCCACTGAACGCCCCTGCAGGCTATTTTTCCCTGAACGTATCGCCCCTTCAATTTTTTTAACCGAGTAATCGTCTTTTTTAATGGTTATTTCCCCTTCAAAAGAAGAGGCATAAAAATCGCCCGAACCGGCCAACGTGGGCATGTCCTGCTTAAATGATATCGTCCAGCATTTATCGCCGTCTACAACCGGTTCCCCTTTGAGCGAGAGCTTAAAGCCTGCAAGCAGATCAGGGTTTAACACAGATGCCCCTGAACGTACCCAGTCGAAGCCCAGGAGCTCGTCAATATTGTTCGTGCCGGTAGAGAACCGGTAATCTCCCTCGTATTCCCCGTCTTTTTTTACAGTATATTTCACCGATTGAAAAGCATCAAGTATTGATGGGCGCGCATAACCGTTTTTGTCGTAAACCGTCACACTTGCTTTACTGCTTGTTTGAGCAGAGCCGTTGATAGATTTGTTGGCCACGTAACTGCAAACAAGGTTATACGGCCCGCCAATAAAATTGTATGGGGTATCCTCGGCAGCCATCCTCAGTATCCGTACCAAGACTTTTGATTGCGCAGATATGTCAATATCCCCGATATCGTACGATTTCGAGTCTAACTTGATAACACTGAACCCTTTCCCGAAAAGGTCTGTGACCGGAAAGATTTTATTTTTATATCCTACTGCCGAAAAGTATATGTTTTTTGACGACAGTTCTTCCGGGATTTTTAGTTCAAAATCACCGTTGGCATTGCTGGCAGTTCCGTAAAGGGTCCCTTCCAGCCCTATGTTGGTATACATTATCGGTTCGTTGGTGGCCAGGTTAATTACTTTCCCTTTAATGGTCTCAACCACTTTTGCCCCTTCTTGTGCCGAAACCGCCCATATGCTAAAAACCAACACTATGGCTATAACTGCTTTCCTCATTTTCTTTTTGAAATAAAAGTAATAAATAAATACCAATCACACCTATATAACGTTCTATTAAGGAATTATTATTTATATCTTTGTTAAAATAAAAACGTAAATATGTCGAAAAAATATTTAATACTTTCTGTACTTTTCTTTTCGCTTATAATGAGTTCATGCGTTTCAAAAAAAAAGTTTCTTGAGATGCAGGACGGACGGCTTAAGGCAGAGGGGCAAGTCCGGCAGTTGACAAAGGAGAACGGCGCGCTAGAACAACGGATAGAAGCATTGATAGCCGACTTTGAAGCCATGAAAAACGAACTGATGCAGAGCAATGCACTGAAAGACCAGTACATTGATTCACTGAACAGCAAGGTATTTGTTTTGAGTGATAAATTGAACCGGCAGACCGAATCATTAGAACAAACAAGCTTTAACCTCGATTTTGAGAAACAGCGGTTGACAGCAGACATTGCAAACAAAGATAAGTCCATACGCACACTGGAATCAAGGATAGTACAGATGGAGGAACAGTTAGATGAGAAAACACAACTCATCGATCAGTATAGCTTTGACAAGAGGGAACTGACAGAGAAAGTAAGCGTGCTTGAAGGGAAGCTTAAAACAGGTGAAAACAAAATAGCAGAATTGCAGGAGCAACTTGAAAAACTGAAGACGGAAACAACAGGGTTAAAAGCCCAGATCAAACAAAAAAATGAATCAATTACCCGTTTGGAAAACAATGTGAAACTGCTGAAAAAGGAGCTTGGGCGGTAACTAACGTAATATCAAATAACCATCGACTATGAAAAGAATATTTTTACTACTGTTTGCTTTGGCCTTAACAAGCATTTTTTCTGTTTCTGCCAAAGACGGGAAATCATTATTTAATGGGAAAAACCTTAAAGGCTGGGCAGTACACGGAACCGAAAAATGGTATGTGGAAGGCGGGCTTTTGGTTTGTGAAAGTGGCCCGGACAAAGAATACGGCTACCTTTCTACAAAAAAATATTATGATGATTTTGATTTGACCATTGAGTTCCTCCAGGAAGCCAACGGGAACTCGGGCGTGTTTTTCCGTTCCACATTCGAGGGGACGAAGGTAAGTGGCTGGCAGGTTGAAGTTGCCCCGCCCAATCACGACACCGGGGGGATTTACGAATCGTATGGCCGTGGCTGGCTGGTACAGATCCCCGATGAAAAAGAGGGTGCCCTTAAAATGGGAGAATGGAATAAAATGAGGATCCGTGTAGTTGGCGGGCATGTTACCACATGGCTTAATGGCACCCAGATGGTCGATATAGAGGACGAAAAGATTGCCCAGGGCAAAGGTGCCATTGCGTTACAGATACACTCGGGAGGGGGAATAAAAGTAAAATGGAGGAATATAAAAGTTACTGAACTTTAAGGAGCCGTTTCAAAACTTGATCGTTCCTACTTGTCCTTTTGCTTTTTAATAACATTTTACAAACAAGATTACCCAAAAAAACTTAAGTTTCCAAAATGTTGGGCACAATACTTTTTTTGTATTTAAATTCACGCTCCATTACTAATCGTAATTGTCCGTTGTGCCTTATCTTGTTTTCTGCTTTGTCATTAATGTATTCCATCAAAGAATGAGCAACAAATTCACCTAATTTGACAGGAACAGCATTGCCAATAATTTGCTCTAAATTAGTTTTTGTCCCATTGAAAATAAACGATTCAGGAAATGTTTGTATATAACTACGTTCTTTAGTTGTTAGTGGTCTTACATTTTCTGAAATATCGACAGGGTCTCCAGAATGTTTTTTATATCCAGACGGAATTGGTCTGTTTACTCCCCGAATTGTCGGACTTGGCTCATAGATGCTGAATATGCCTCTTCGCTGATAACTTCTTGGGTGTCGATAGTAATATTCTATTCCCAATGAATTTCCAAGATAATCATATATTGACATTTGAGATTTTGACTTATTTTTTTCAAAATAAGGAATTAAAAAGTCATCTACACCTCCTAAAGCACCAACCATAATAAATCTTTTTCTAGCTTGCGGTACGCCACAAAGACTAGCATCTAAAACATCAATGCTTATACCATAACCTGCTTTCTTTAAGATTTGAATTGCCTCTTTTAGTATTCTACTTTTTTTAATTCTCTCAACATTTTCCATAACAAAAAATTGAGGTCTTACTGTACTTACTATCTTAGCATAAGATATTGTAAGGTCTGCTCTACCAAGTGTGTCATCTCTTTTTCCAGCACTGGAAAAATCTTGACAAGGAGGACCTCCAATAATTAATTGAGGTTTTAACTCCTGTATGAAGTCTTTACTTTCGTCCAAACTAAGGTCTATATCATATATAGGGTGTTTAAAGTTTGCTTTATACACATCAATCGCTGGTTTCCAGTTGTCAAATGCAGCAAGTACATTAAATCCTGCATTTTGAAATCCAAGTGTTAAACCACCACAACCTGAAAATAAATCAACCGTTCTTAATCTCTCTCTCTCCATTATTTAAAAAGTTCAGGTGAATTATAAATTATTGCATCAAATCTTCTTTCTGGACTTAACAGATTTTGACCTCCTCCTAATATGATATTTTTGATTTCTTCTTTTTTAATTCGAGGATTATGTAATTCATCGCAATCCATATATGGATGAGTCACAGTGCCGCTAACAGCAAATGCTTTATCGTTTTTCGTATTATATGAAAGTTCATCAATTATTTTAGCGTGGTCAAATTGTCCTTTTAACGAGAAGTCATAAAGCATTTTAAATAGCCATATAATCGTTCTGATTTGTCTCGTAATTTTGTTATTTGTTGATAGTTCGCCACGAACAACATTTAAAAATAATTGTATAAATGCAAAATTTGACCAAATGAAAACATCTAAGCAATTATCTGAAAGTGAAGGCGATTTCCCCATTGTTTTCCATATTGGTTGCATTAATATGGGTTCTTGTTTGTCAAGAATAGAAAGAGTTATTTTATCAACAGTATCAAGCATCTTAGGTAAATACTCCCAAACCTCAGAACCTTCTGTCCAATCGTTTATGTATTGGAAAGATGTTGGAAAATGAGCTTTTAATTTTTCAAAATTATCTCGATAATTAAAAGCAATGCTACAGGCAAGATAAACTATTGTGTCGGGTCTTATTACTATCTCTGTGCCATATTTGTCATCCGATAATTCACAAGTTGTATTATCAGGTAATGCTGTTAATTTAATTTCAATTGGTCTTAATGCTTGTCCTGAACTTTTTTTAATAGTTACTAAATCTACTCTTGGAAGATGCCCAACTAATAACTGCTCATACGGAGTATATGCCGATTCGAAAGAATAAAATAAATCATTTGAGTCTGGGGAAAGACCGAATAAGTCAGATGTTGAAATCTTTTTGTGAACGACATTTAGATTTGCATCTAATGTCAAATACACATTTTCAATTCCTTTGTTGTTTAAATACGCTGATAAAGATGCAGGAAAAGAAGAGTTAAATTGATTCTTACCCCACGTGTTTTTATTATTGAAATCTCTATTAGAGAATTTTATGCCAAATAATCCCGGATTTTCTATTTTCATTTTCTGTTTAATCATATTTACAAAGGTAGTGAAAAATCATTTTTGCATGAATTCTATGAGAGTTATTGGCGAACGTTGTATTGTGCCCAATACCGATATATGGGTTTAATACCCAGGAACGGACGTGTAAATTAAAACATTGAACGGTATTATTCCAACCTGCCTTCCTTTTTATAAATCTCAAAATATTCAAGGATTGAAGCACGTACTTGGTATTCAGAGGAAGTGTATGGGAGGACATCCTGGAAATTAAACCAAACCATAAATGAGTCAGCTTGTGCTTCGGTCATGCCGGTAAGGAATACTACCATGTCTTTGTTGTAATTTTTGGAGTGCATCTCCCAGTTTTTTTCCAAGGCTATGGCTTTTCGGGCTTCACGCTTTTCTTTTTCACGCTTGCTTAAGTGGTATTGCCAAAAAGAAACAGGGCTGAAAAGTGCAGCTAAAACATGTGGCTTCTCATTATAGGCATCGCCACGAAGTTCTGGGGGCAAATCAGTTGGTTTCCCTGTCCCCAGCCCAAGGTCGATTTTTCTCCTTTCCCCTTTAACCTGTACCTCCCCAAGGTTATAGTTCACCGGCTTAAGCATAAAAACCAAAACATTTGCCCCGTTGTAATTATAGGGCACTTTTAAAACAGTTTTTTGATAACCAACAGATGAAACCAGCAGGCTGTCGACATTTAACATTTCGAGAGAAAAGAAGCCTTCTGCATTTGTTATGGTCCCGCTATGGGTACGGTTGTTTACAATGTTTGCGTAAGGGATGGCAGTGCTGTCGCCTGCACTGACGATTTTTCCCTTTAAGCGGATTAGCATCGGGTCAATAACAATATCATCCTGGCCGGAGCCATTGAATGAGGCTGCTAGCAATAAAAGGAAAATAATTTTTTTTAATGTCTTCATTACCATTAAATTCAGTTCAAAATTATTGAATTGAAACCAGAAGACGGGCAAGATAACATATTTTAACGGCATTTTTAACAAGAATTAATGAGGGGGAGGGGGTGCCGGAGTGTTGGTTTGCCTGTAATAAAACCATGCAAACCAACAATTAATGGCAATATGGTAACTTTAAATTACCCCTGCATACCTGCAATCCGTTCTTCCAGTACCTTTATTTTTGCTTCTGCATCGGCTTGTTTGGCGCGTTCTTTTTCCACAACTGCCACTGGGGCATTATTTACAAAGCGTTCGTTGCTTAGTTTTTTCATTACAGAAGTTAGGAACCCTTTGGTGTATTTCAACTCTTCTTCAAGTTTTTTCAATTCTTCCCCAACATCAATAAAACCTTCAAGCGGGATGTAAAAATTAGTCGATTTCACCCTGAACGAAGCTGCCCCCTTTACTTCCTCTTCAACCATTGACAGTTCAGAGAGGTTGCCAAGTTTTACCAAAACGGTATTGAATTTGGCATCAAAACCTTTGTCGCCTGCCTGGACTCTCAGCGTTAAAACTTCTTTATTTGGTATGTTTTTTTCTTTCCTGATTTTACGTATGCCGGAAACTGCTTCTTTCACATCCTCGAAACCGGACAGTAGCCCACTGTCGTATTCCGTCCCTGACGGGAGCTGGCTGACCATAATGCTTTCACCTTCTTTGCGCCCTTCAAGCAACTGCCATATTTCTTCGGTTATAAACGGCATAAAGGGGTGCATCAGGCGTAACATCTGGTCGAACAAATCAACAACTTCTTTATAAGTTTTTGTGTCAATTGGTTGCTGATAAGCCGGTTTTACGATTTCGAGAAGCCATCCCGAGAACTCATCTCGTACCGATGTGTAAACTGTCATCAATGCCTCGGAAATACGGAATTGCCCGAATTGGTTATTTAATGTCCCTGTCACCTCGTTCAGTTTGTCACCGAACCATTCGATGGCCAGTTTCGAGTGTCCGGGTTGTTCAATTTTGGGAGATACTTCCCAGTTCTTCACTAAACGGAAAGCATTCCATATTTTTGTGGCAAACCCTGCACCCTGTTGGGGCAGGCTCTCGTCGTACAGCAAATCGCCACCAGCTGGCGAACAAAGCAACATGCCAACACGCACACCATCGGCGCCATATTGGGCGATCAAATCAAGCGGGTCGGGCGAATTGCCCAGCGATTTTGACATTTTACGGCGTAAATTGTCGCGGACTACCCCCGTAAAATAAACGTTTTTAAACGGATATGTCCCCCGTTCCCCGTAACCTGCCATGATCATACGGGCCACCCAAAAGAAAATAATATCAGGGGCTGTTACCAGATCGCTGGTAGGGTAGTAATATTTTATTTCTTCGTTGTCTGGGTCTGTTATCCCACCAAAAACAGAAATAGGCCACAGCCATGACGAAGCCCAGGTATCCAGTACGTCTTCGTCTTGTTTAAGTGCAAAACCTGCCTCTCCTAACGAGGGGTGTTTTTCCATGGCTAATTTACGGGCTTCTTCCTCCGATGTGGCAACAACATATCCCCAACTTCCTCCTTCGGGTGGATTAACGGGGGCTTCTATATACCATACAGGGATCTGGTGGCCCCACCACAACTGGCGGCTTATACACCAGTCTTTGATGTTGCCCATCCAGTGGCGGTAAACGTTTTTAAATTTTTTCGGATGGAACTCAACTTCATCATCTTCCACTGCATCCAAAGCCTTTTTTGCCAGTTTTTCCATCGACAAGAACCATTGAGCCGAAAGTTTAGGTTCGATTACCACATCTGTCCTTTCGGAGTAGCCTACTTTGTTTGTGTAGTCCTCAATTTTTACAAGGTTGCCTTCTGCTTCGAGCATCGGGATAATTTTCTCCCGTGCCTCAAAACGGTCAACACCAACAAGAAACCCGGCAGCTTTGCTTAAAGTACCGTCATCGTTGAAAACATCGATAACTTCAAGATTATGGCGAAGCCCGATTTCGTAATCGTGGACATCGTGGGCAGGTGTAATTTTGAGGCATCCGGTACCAAACTCCATGTCAACATATTCATCGCGGATAATCGGCACGCTCCGTTTTGCCAATGGTACAATTACACGTTTGCCTTCAAGGTGCTTAAAGCGTCCATCGTTAGGATTGACACAAACGGCGGTATCGCCCAAGATTGTTTCAGGTCGTGTTGTTGCGACCGTGACCCATCCTGCCTGCTTTGCCCCATCCCCCGCAGTGGCGTTAGAGGAAGTGCCTTCTTCCACTTTATAGCGTACGTAATATAATTTCGATTTTTCTTCTTTGTGAATAACTTCTTCATCGGAAACCGCAGTTTTTGCCTGTGGGTCCCAGTTTACCATTCGAACGCCGCGGTAGACCAGCCCTTTGTTGTATAAATCAACAAAAACTTTAAGTACCGATGCCGAACGCTCTTCGTCCATTGTAAAGGCCGTACGGTCCCAATCGCACGAAGCTCCTAGCTTTTTCAACTGTTCAAGAATGATCCCCCCATGTTTTTCTGTCCAGTCCCAAGCGTGTTTCAAAAATTCTTCGCGAGATAAATCGTGTTTGTCGATCCCCTCTTCATTTAGTTTATTTACAACTTTGGCCTCTGTGGCAATAGATGCATGGTCGGTTCCGGGGACCCAACAGGCGTTTTTCCCGGTCATGCGGGCGCGGCGCACCAAAATATCTTGTATGGTATTGTTTAGCATGTGCCCCATGTGCAACACCCCGGTTACGTTTGGCGGGGGTATTACAATAGTATAAGGTTCTCTCTCATCGGGTGTTGAACGGAAATATTTGTTGTCCATCCAGTATTTGTACCATTTGTCTTCAACCTTGGCCGGGTTATATTTGCTCGGAATCTCCATGTTCTTTATTCAGAATAATGACTAAAATTGAGGCACAAATGTACAAAAAAAAGCCTGCCTGACGATGGGAGGGGCTTGAGAGTTTTGAGACCCAATATTTTTCTTATTTTTGTTGGGGCAGGGAAATAATGCAAACGTTGCCCCTAATGCGGATCTCTGTTTTATCGGGAGGGCCTAATTGGAAACAAACCTTATCTAATAAAAATAACTATGGGAATATATGGGATTAAAGCCTTTGCGAAAAGTTTTATTTATTCTGTAACCACAATAACCTTTTTTCTTTTGTTTATTTCTTGTTGCCGCCAGGCCGCGGATAATAAACAAGCAAAACTTAAAGAGTTGACCGGTTATGTAAATCCTTTTATCGGTACCTATAAAGAAGGGCATACTTTCCCCGGGGCTTGCCTGCCTTTTGGCATGATCCAACTGAGCCCGGATAACGGATACAAAGGGGTTAAGGCATACAACTATTCACAAAAGTCTATACTTGGCTTTAGCCATACACATTTAAGCGGGACTGGCCCCATACACTTTGACCAACTATAATAATTTCCTTATTATGCCAACAGTGGGAGAACTAAAAGTGTTTCCCGGGATTAAAAGGGATCCTGACAAGCTGGCAATGATAAACCTTGAGGGACAAGTTGGACAACCTTTCCGGGAAAGAGCAACAAAAATGGGACAGGTTGTCAAACGAAGAAAGGCAAAAAACAATGGGATATCCTTTTTAAAGAGGAGAAACTAAAAGTATTGGATGGGTTTTCAAAAGCAGGTTACGATACTTCAAAAAAAGCCAAAGGGTATGAGTCGTACTATTGCCATGAAGAAGAAGAGGCAAGTCCCGGTTATTATGCGGTAACCCTGAAAGATTACAATGTAAAAGCAGAACTGACCGCTACTGTCCGGGCTGGGTTCCACAGGTATTCTTTCCCCGAAACACAGGACGGGCATATCATCATCGATGTTGCCCACTCTCTTACCCCAGGGCGCCCCGCCAATGTTAAGATATTGAACGGAACACAGGTTGCAGGCAGTGTAACCGGCGATATGGAAGGGAATTATTCCCGTCCGCTGACTTGCTATTTTTTTGCTGAGTTCAACAAACCATTCGCATCTTGCGGGACATGGAAAGGAGACAGTATAATGCCTGATGTAAAAGAAGCATCAGGCAAAGAGGGGATTGGCGCATTTTTGAATTTTTCGGCAACTAACGGAGAACAGATCCTTGTTAAGGTAGGGATTTCGTTCGTGAGTATAGAAGGGGCAAAAAACAACCTGGGAGCAGAAATACCTCACTGGGATTTTGACAAAACCCGCGGACAAGCAAAAAATATCTGGAATGAGAAACTCAATAAAATACAAATCAAAGGAGGTTCGGAAAACCAACGGATCAGTTTTTATACCTCAATTTACCATTCTTTAATGTTCCCCAGGACTTTTTCTGATTTTGACGGGTCGTATTACAGCCATTTTGACAACAGTATCCATCAAACAAACGGAGGTACATATTATGCCGACTTTTCGCTTTGGGACACCTATCGGGCAGAACATCCTTTGCTGGCCTACCTTGAGCCGCAGAGGCAAAACCAAATGATACGTACTTTTTTAGACATGTACGACCAGGGAGGGCGGCTTCCGCTTTATGTAAGCTATAAAAATTATTACATGAAAGTAATGATTGGCGATCATGCCACATCGGTGATTACGGATTCGTATATGAAAGGGATACGCGGTTACGATGTTGAAAAAGCATATGAAGCCATGAAAAAAAATGCCATGGAAACAGGGGATGTAGAAAGCAGCCGGACTGGGTTAGGCTATTATATCGATCTTGGATACGCACCGGCAGACAAAGTCCGCGAATCGGTTTCGGTAACAATGGAGTATGCTTACGATGACTGGTGCATGGCGCAAATGGCAAAAAACTTGGGCAAGGTAGATGATTATGAGTTATTTATGGAGCGTGCAAAAAATTACAGGAATTTATATGACCAGTCGACCGGTTTTATGCGGCCAAGAAAAGCTGATGGGAGCTGGCTTGAAATGTGCGATGAAACTCCCGGGATCACCAAAACAGAAGGGCATCAGTATTATAGCTGTTTCCAACCTCTTTGGGTTGGGGTGAGTCCTAACCGGCATTTTACCGAATCGAATGCATGGCAGTACTTGTGGCACGTCCCCCATGACGTGCAGGGGTTAATTGGTTTAATGGGTGGCACCGCCGGATTCCTAGACAAGCTGGATACCCTTTTTACTATGACACCCGATGAGGCAGGGCCTGAATACGCACCTTTATATAGTAAAATAGGGCAGTATGTGCATGGAAACGAACCCGTACATCATGTTGCATACCTGTACAACTATGCAGGTGAGCCCTGGAAAACACAAAAATGGGTACACCGGATTATGAAAGAGAAATACCTTGCTGCCCCCGATGGTTTATGCGGCAATGATGACATGGGGCAAATGTCGGCCTGGTACATCTTTAGTGCCATGGGATTTTATCCTGTCGCCCCTGGGCAAAATGTTTACGCCATTGGACGCCCTTGTTCGAGGAATTGGCACTGAGACTGGGGAGATTTTATAATTATAAAACATTTACGGTAAAAGCGAATGGCATTTCTCCTGACAATTTTTACATACAATCTGCAAAACTGAACGGCGAAAGCTACAATAAGCCATGGATAACCCATGAGGATATAGTAAATGGAGGTTCATTGGTTTTCGAGATGGGACCTGTGCCCAACAAAAATTGGGGGGGCAACCCAGAAGATGTGCCTCCTTCGATGGATCGCTAGCTAATGGTTTTGACAAAATTATTCAACTATGTACTTTTTAAGGATAATAATTTTGCTGGTAATTATAGGTTTGATCATTTTTATCGCTTGGGGGATAAAAAGTAAGATAAATAATGACTGATTTCCTTACGGTTACCAAATAATTTGGGCTAGCCCATAATCATACCGATTATCGTAGCGCTCATTAAAGAAGCCAGTGTGCCGGCCAATAATGCCCGTATGCCATACTGCGAAAGCAGTACGCGGCGAGATGGGGCGAGTGCGCCAATCCCTCCAATTTGAATGCCAATGGAAGAGAAGTTGGCAAAGCCGCACAATATATATGTGGCCATTATTATCGATTTTGTCTCGGCAAATGCCCCGGCTGCTTTTAGGTCGGCCAAACTCACGTAACCAATAAATTCGGTAAGGATTAATTTCTCGCCCAGCAAACGCCCTACAGCAACAATGTCTTCAGGGCAAATACCAATTAACCACATCAATGGAGAGAAGGTATAGCCCAAAATAAATTGCAGGGAAAGCTCGTTGTAACGTCCATTTGTGATGTTTGCGATGACATCGTTTAATGTTGTCCATTCGCCTATTTTGCCGACAATAAAGTTAAACATGGCAATAAAAGCAATAAATGCCAGCAACATTGCGGCAACATTAACAGCCAGTTTTACGCCTTCGCTGGTCCCGTTGGTAATGGCATCCAGAACATTGCTGCCTATTTTGTCTCGGCTTACCTCAATATGTTTATTTATTGCTTCGGTGGGAGGGACAAGCATTTTTGAGAAAATTATTGCTGCCGGCGCAGCCATGACCGAGGCCGTCAACAAGTGTTTGGCAAATTCGATCCTTAATGCCGGATCGTTGCCGCCAAGCATTGCAATGTAGGCGGCCAGTACCCCCCCTGCCAACGTTGCCATTCCCCCTGACATTACCAGCAGTATCTCCGATTTGCTCATCTTTTCGAGGTAAGCCTTGATCATCAGGGGAGATTCGGTCTGCCCAAGAAAAATATTCCCGGCAACAGAAAGTGCTTCTGCTCCTGAAATTTTCAATGCTTTGGTAAACACCCACGCCAATCCGTATACTACCTTTTGGATAATGCCAAAGTAAAATAAAAGGCTGGTCAAGGCAGAGAAAAAAATTATAGTAGGCAAAACCTGGAATAAAAATATATATCCATAAGTATTGTCATCCATTAAATTGCCTAACAAAAAGGTGCTTCCCTCTTCTGTGAAGTCAATGATTTTAACAAAAACCTTTCCCATGAGTTCAAACATTACCCTTATTGCAGGTACATACAGAACGCCTATGGCCAGCAGGAACTGCATCAGTAACCCAATGAAAACAGTCTTCCAAGGGATATTCCTGCGGTTAGAGCTAAACAACCACCCCATGAAAATAAGTACGGCCATGCCCAAAAGCCCCTTGAATATGGTAATTATAGAAAAAGGCTTTTCTCGCTTTTTTGAAAGCAAAAGGTTCGATGTGCCTGTCCTTTCTGGTTGGGCAGAAACTTGTTCTGTTTTGTTTTTTACAGGATCGTTTGTTTGTGCAAAAACAGGCCGGGCAAATAAAACCCCGGTCAAAATTACCATAAATATTATTAGGTGTTTCATTTTGTAATGGAGTTATTTCCCCCGGTTCTTCAATTCATCCCGGATGACGGATGCTTTTTCGTAATCTTCGTTCCGTACGGCTTCTTCGAGCATTTCGTTTAGCTCGTTCAACGAGTATTGTGCATAAGTTGACAGTTCCGCTTCAAGTTCCCCCTCATCGTCGGCATAACTTCTTACCGGTGAATTTTCATCGTCAATTTCAAGAACTATGCCCGCTTTTTTAAGTATATCTTCGGTGGTATATATTGGGCACTTGAAACGAAGGGCAAGTGCAACTGCATCAGAGGTCCGCGAATCGATCTTTATTTCTTTGCCCTCCATCTCGCATAACAGTTCCGAATAAAAAATCCCTTCTTCTAGTTTATAAATCGTTACCTCCAGTAAGGCAATGTTAAAAGCCAATGCCATGTTCTTTATAAGATCGTGTGTTAACGGACGGGGAGGTTTTAGCCCCTCCAGTTGTATGGCAATTGCCTGGGCTTCAACCGGTCCAATAATTATGGGGATTCTCCTTTCTCCGTCCCCCTCCGCTAAAACCAAAGCGTAAGCCCCTGATTGTGTCTGGCTTACAGAAAGGCCCAGTATATTCAAACGAATCTTTTGCATATTAATATATTACACGCTTTTCAAACCGTGAAAACAAATATAACAATCATTTTTGGTTATTGCCGAAAAACCTAAATGGAAATATCAAGCAAAAAAAACTAAGTAGTTGATTCTCTATGCCTTTTTATATCCGGTTTTTTTCTCTCCTTTTTTTGTCCACAAAAGATACTTGCAAATATTTGCTAAATAGTTTAAAATAACTACTTTTGCAGTCCGAAATCTGAACCGTTCAGGCTCAAGAAGAGGTTTCCGGCGGGATTCCCGCCTGGCGGTGTAAATATTAAAATTGAAATTATGTACGCGATTGTAGAAATTGCAGGACAACAATTCAAGGTTGAAAAAGACAAAAAGTTGTTTGTCCATCAACTGGCTGCCAAAGAAGGCGACTCGGTTGATTTTGAAAAAGTTTTACTGGTTGACAACGATGGCAATGTAGCCGTTGGGACCCCAACAGTAGAAGGTGCTAAGGTTACAGCCAAAGTGTTGGCTCATGTGAAAGGCGACAAGGTCCTCGTATTCAAAAAGAAAAGGAGAAAAGGTTACCAGAAAATGAATGGTCACCGTCAGCAGTTCACCCAAATTCAAGTTGAAACAATTGTTGGATAACTAAAAAAAATTACCATGGCTCATAAGAAAGGTGTAGGTAGTTCGAAGAACGGACGAGAATCGGAAAGCAAACGGCTTGGTGTGAAAATATACGGAGGTCAGTTTGCAAAGGCTGGTAATATTTTGGTACGCCAGCGTGGAACAAAGCATTACCCGGGAGAAAATGTGGGGATTGGGAAAGACCATACCCTTTTTGCATTGATCGACGGGACTGTCGTTTTCAGGAAAAAACGGAAAAACCGTTCATATGTATCGGTAGATCCGATTGTTGATGTTGATGTTGCAGTTGCGGAAGCTCCGGTAGAGGAAGCCGCCCCGGTTGTGGGAAAAGCTGAAAAAGAAGAGGCTCCTAAAGCCGTAGAGGCAACGGGAGATCAAAAACCTGAAGCTGACGGGGCAAAAGGCGATGATTTGAAAAAACTGGAAGGGGTAGGCCCCAAGCTGGCAGAGATCCTGTCGGAAGGAGGCTTTGCAACTTACGCTTCGATAGCCAATGCTTCGGTAGAAGATATCCATAAAATACTGGAAGCTGCAGGAAGCCGTTATGCCTCAAAAGATCCGGCTCCATGGATTGAACAGGCAAAAGGATTGACACAATAAAAAAATAATTTTTCCCTAACTTGGGCAAGCCAAAACTAAAAAGGGAGATATCCTGAAAAATTATTTATCTCTTTTGGGGCTAGTCAGGGTTAGCCTGGGAAAGCAACAAGGTCCTTACCGAAAAGGTGAAGGGCCTTGTTGTTTATTATGAAACCAATGTTAAGCTAATTGTAAAGTTTATGAAGTCAATATTAAATCTATTATGCAGATAAATGTCTGTTTTTTAAGTGTTTGGTGTTGTTCTGGTTTTTCAAGAAAAATTTTATGTTAAAAATTGGCATGAATCTGGAATATTTAATTATATTTATTATTTGTAATAATTCACACACCTCGAATACCCAAAAGAGATGGTCAGAGTAGGCACAATTTTATGTTTGATATTCATGCTTTTTCCCTTTTTTGGCAAGGGAAATGCCTCCTTGCAGGAAAAAGAGGGGGGAGAGATTTTGTCAGGCGTGGATACAAATTTGTTAAGCCACGTTGGGCAGGAAGAGAAAAAAATTATTGCCGGGGCAGAAAAGAAATATGTGGCATTAACGCAAGAGTTACCAATTGGAGATCAAAAGCACGGATTAAAAGCAAAGGGGTTGAAACCCAACAATGTACAGCTCCTTATATTTTCCCTGTCTCTCATGCTATGTTTAATGACTTTCGTGGCACTGTTCGTTTATTTTAATAGTAAGCAGAAAAACAAAGCCAACCGTATTTTAAACGAAAAAAACAAACAGGTTGAGAAACAAAATATAGGCATATCGTTACAAAGAGACAAATTGCAGGCTGCAAACCGTGAATTGACCGAGCTGTTAGGCTTTAGGGAAAAGATGACCGGGATGATTGTACATGACCTTAGGAACCCCCTGAACAATATTTTAAACAGCCACAATGTAGATAACGAATATTTTAGGGAACGGATGATAAAACAATCCGGATTTGACATGCTCAACCTGATCCAAAATATCCTGGACGTATATAAACTTGGAGAGGCCAAAATAAAAATAGATAAGGAAAAGGTAAACATCTCACAGGTGCTTAACGAGAGTATAAGGGAGTTGTTCCTGTATATTTCAGAAAAGAACTTAAAAATAAACTGTCCGGAAAAAGAGCTGCCCACAATTTATGCCGACAGGGCGCTTATAAAACGGGTTTTCTCTAATCTTTTGAGCAACGCGGTAAAATATTCGCCAAACAACAGCAAGGTTTCCATTGATTCCAAAAATATAAACCAAACCTGTATCCGTTTTAGCATACATAACTTAGGCCCGGCAATCCCCAAAGAAGAACAAACTCATATTTTTCAAAGTTTCAACCAATATAAATCACGTGATATGGGGATTGCAGCATCAATCGGGCTGGGATTGTCTTTCTGCAAAATGGCAGTAGAGCTGCACGATGGGGAAATTGGGGTGGCATCGGATGAAAGCGGCACTGAGTTCTGGTTTTGCCTGCCCAATACGATGCCGGCTGGGATTATTGCTTAACAGTTTGTGTGTTAAGTGCTTGCGTTCAGCCGTTGTAGGCTGTGCGGTAGGTGTCATTTTAACCTTTCCCAAATTATTTTACAATACCGTTGTTGTGCCGTTTCATTTATTAAATTTGTGCCTATAAAAATAAACATATATGCTCAACCTGAAATTCATTCAAGACAACCCGGACATGGTGATCGAAAAGCTGAAAAAGAAAAACTTTGACGCTGCCGTTATTGTAGGCGAAATCATCGAACTATATAGCAAAAAGAATAAACTACAAGTACAAGCCGACCAGACCAAAGCCGAGATGAATAAAATTTCGAAAGAAATCGGGCTTTTGTTCCGCGAAGGTAAAAAAGATGAGGCCAACACAGCCAAAGAGCAGACTGCAGAGCTAAAAGAAAACATCAGGCACTACGATCAGCAATTTTCTGAAATAGAACAAAAAGTGAATGAGTTACAGGTGTTGCTGCCCAACCTCCCGCACGATTCAGTACCGGCAGGCAAAACCGCCGAAGACAACGAAGTTGTAAAACAAGAAGGCAGCCTCCCGGAGATGGCAAAAAATGCGTTGCCCCACTGGGAACTGGCACATAAATACAATATCATCGACTTTGAATTGGGGGTAAAACTTACCGGAGCTGGGTTTCCTGTATACCGGGGAAAAGGGTCGCAATTGCAGCGTGCGTTAATCAATTTCTTTTTAGACGAAGCCCGTAAAGCAGGTTATGAGGAAATCCAGCCGCCGTTGGCAGTGAACGAGGCTTCGGGTTTTGGCACCGGCCAGTTGCCCGACAAAGAAGGCCAGATGTACCATATTACTGCCGACAATTTGTACCTAATCCCCACAGCAGAAGTGCCGGTAACCAACATATATAGAGATGTGATACTGGATGCTGAAGATCTTCCTTGTAAAAATACGGCCTACAGTGCCTGTTTCCGCCGCGAAGCCGGTTCGTACGGGAAAGATGTCAGGGGATTAAACCGCCTGCACCAGTTCGACAAGGTGGAAATTGTACAGGTTGCCCACCCCGGAAAATCATACGAAGTGCTTGAAGAAATGGTAAAACATGTGGAGTCGCTGGTAAAAAAACTTGAGTTGCCATACCGGATACTGCGTTTATGCGGGGGCGATATAAGTTTTACGTCAGCCTTAACCTACGATTTTGAAGTGTATTCTGCTGCCCAAGGGAAGTGGCTTGAAGTAAGTTCTGTTTCGAATTTTGAAGCATTTCAATCGAACCGTTTAAAGCTGAGATACAGGGAAGAAGGGGCAAAGAAACCGCAATTGGCGCACACACTAAATGGGAGTGCGTTGGCACTGCCAAGGATTGTTGCCGCTTTGCTCGAAAACAACCAGGTTCCCGAAGGTGTTAAAATCCCCAAAGCCCTTATCCCTTATACCGGGTTCGACATCATAAATTAAAATAAACCCAATGTTTTATAGTGGGGGCTGTCCGGTAATGGACAGTTTTTTTTGATTTATTGTTGTTTAAGGGATAAAAAGTACATTTACAGAAGGGGAATCACATTTAATAATTTTCAATTCCTTTTTCCCCCCACCTACATAAAGCTTCATCAGGTACATCCCTGTAGGTTGCTGAGAAAGATCGATTATGCCCTCTGTTCCGGAGAAGGTGCTGTTTGCGATAAATTTCCCCTGCATATCAAATATATACATATTGGCTTTTTCTGCCCCCATGCCTGTAATTTCAACTTTAATCTTTTCGTTTATTGGATCCTGGTGGAATTTCACCTTGCCATCCCCCAGCATGGTTTCGTACCCTTCTTCATATTGGCAATTGCTGTAACAAGCTGGCTTTTTATTCCTTAATATTATAAACCCTTCTTTCTCCGGCACCCCAGTAACATTATAAGACAGCTCTGGTAAGTTGCTTTGCGAAATGCCGTTAAAGGGAAGGGCGAGTAAATCTAATATAAGCAGTAATATTTTCATGCCTTATGGATTTAACGATGGTAGGAAAAACCCCAAAAAAGATAATTTAATTGTATAGTTTTGCCTCGTACTATATACATATCCGGCAAAAGCAGGATATGTAACCCATTGGTTTTATGTTGTAGGGCACAAAGATGGCACTGCCCTTGGGAGCATAATTTTTAACAGCAACTTTTTTAAAGATATATTTGTGTTTTTATTTTATAAGCCCTTCCAGTTTTTTTGTATGCCGATAAAAATAATTTTTAAACCATCCATTCGCATGAAATCTCTACATTTGTACCTGTGATTGACAATGCTACAATTGAACGTATTTTGGATGCCGCCGATATTGTTGATGTGGTCTCCGATTTTGTCTCCCTTCGAAAACGCGGGGTGAACATGTTAGGGCTATGCCCGTTCCACAACGAAAAAACACCATCGTTTACAGTGTCGCCGGCCAAGGGGATTTTTAAATGCTTTGGGTGCGGGAAAGGTGGGAATGCGGTGAATTTCATTATGGAACACGAAAACCTTTCCTACCCGGAAGCACTGAAATGGTTGGCTAAAAAATATAATATTGACGTTGTTGAAGAGGAAGAAACAGAGGAGCAGAAGCAACTTAAAGACGAGCGAGAGAGTTTAATGATCGTTTCATCGTTTGCACAGGGTTTTTTTACCCGTTATTTGTGGGAAGAGGATGAAGGGCGCGCCATTGGGTTAAGTTATTTCCGCGAGCGGGGTTTCCGCGACGATGTGCTGAAAAAATTTGAAGCAGGCTACGCACCTGACGGGAAGACACCTTTTACGGATGCAGCCCAGAAACAGGGGTATAAAATTGATTTCCTTGAAAAAACCGGGCTGACCATTGTCCGCGACAATTGGCAGCAAGACCGTTTTGCCGGGCGGGTAATTTTCCCGATACATAACCTGGCAGGCCGGGTAACCGCATTTGGAGGGAGGATACTGAGAGAGGATAAAAAAACGGCAAAATACCTAAACTCCCCAGAATCGGAAATTTACCACAAAAGCAAGGTATTGTACGGCATTTTTCAAGCGAAACGCGAAATTGCCAAAAACGATAAATGTTATTTGGTTGAAGGTTACACCGATGTGCTTTCGATGCACCAGGCCGGGATTGAAAATGTGGTAGCCTCATCGGGGACAGCACTTACCCCCGGGCAAATAAGGCTTATTAAACGCTTTTCGCCAAACATTACCATAATTTATGACGGGGACGAAGCCGGGATAAAAGCATCGTTGCGGGGAATAGATTTGGTCTTGGAGGAAGGGATGAATGTAAAAGTACTGCTGCTCCCCGATGGTGAAGACCCCGACTCGTTTGCGAAAAAAATGGGTTCCAGCGGTTTTTTTGCTTATATACAAGAAAACGAAACCGATTTCATAAGGTTCAAAACCAGCCTTCTGCTGAAAACAACCGAAAACGACCCAATTGCAAAAGCCAGGCTCATATCCGATGTGGTACGTTCGGTTTCTGTAATCCCCGATCCAATAACACGGTCTGTTTATATTAAGGAATGCAGCAAGTTGCTCGGTGTCGATGAGGAAATTTTATATACAGAGGTAAGGAAACAGAAAGGCAAGCAAACCGATAATTTCCGCAAAAAAGAATTGAGGGATAAAACAAGGATCCCTCCGCCCCAGCCAGTACCTCCCCTAAAAGAAGAAAAAACCGAATTTTTGATAGAAGAACTGGAGTTTTTACGCTTCCTGCTAAAGCATTGCAAGTCGCCATTGTTTGAACTGGAAACCGAAAACCCGAACGAAACAGAAATTTTAAGTGTGGGCGGGTTTATGATAGATGAATTGGAAAAAGACGACCTTGTTTCGGGGCAACAGCTTTTTGTAACCATTTTTAATGAGGTAAAAGAAAATTTGGGTAACGAAAATTTTGATCCCTGGAAACATTTTGTGTACCACCCCAACGGGGATGTCAGTAAACTTGCGACCGATTTGCTTTCGGAAAAGTTTGTGGAAAGCAAACGATGGACAAAAGCTGGGGCTTACACAGAAAAAGAAGAGGACATATTGGACTTATTAATCCCTAAAATAGTGCATGAATATAAGCTCCGAAAAATAAGGATTATGTTCGAAGATATTGAAAAAGAGATAAATGCAGCTTCGGCAACCAATAATTTTGATAAGGTAATTGAAGAACAATCGAAATATATGAACCTGAAACGGGTTGAAAAATATTTGTCGGATCAACTTGGAAACCGGACTTTTATTTAACAATTATGCGGACTTATTTTATTGAAAGCCGGAAAGAGGCAGAAGAGATCATAACATCGTGCAAAACGTGCTATGTGGCCGTGTCAACGGGGGATGCACCTTATGTTTTGCCTATGAATTTTGCACTCGATGGCGATTCTGTTATTTTACATTCGGCACAAAGCGGCAGGATGTGGGAGACCCTGAAAAAAAACCCCAGGATATGCATAAACTGGACCTTGGGCGAAAAATTGGCATGGCAGGACGCAAGCGTGGGGTGCAGTTACCGTGTAAAATCGAAATCGGTTATTGCAGAAGGCGTTGCTGAGTTTATTGATGATTATGATGAAAAATACCGTTGCCTACAGGTTTTCATGAGCCAGTACAGCGATCGCGAATTTAAATTCAACCGGCCAGCAGTTATTAATGTGGGGATAATAAAGGTCAAGATAGAAAAACTAAGCGCGAAAGAATTTGGTACCAATGCAGTTACCCCGTGGAATAGGACAATATAATTCCCTATCTTTAACAAAATTTTCCATAATGATATTTGTAACAGGAGGGACTGGCTTGGTGGGGTCGCATTTGTTGTTTGAACTCACAAAATCAGGGAAAAAAGTTAAAGCGCTAAAACGCAATACCAGTAAGCTGCACCATGTTTTTAAAACCTTTTCATATTATTCGGAAGATCCACGTGGGCTTTTGGGGCAAATTGAGTGGGTAGATGGCGACATCCTGGATTATTATTCCTTAGAAGGGCTGTTGGGCGGGGTAAGTGAGATTTATCATTGTGCGGCCATTGTTTCTTTTCGTCCATCGGAGCGCGAAAAAATGATTTCAAACAACGTAGGGGGAACGGCCAACCTCGTAAACGCTGCCATTGAGAACGGGGTGGGAAAAATATGCCATGTAAGTTCCATCGCCGCACTCGGACGGTTGCAAAACGGCGGGCTGGCAACAGAAAAAACAACCTGGGCCCCATCAAAAGAAGTGTCTGGATATTCAGAAAGCAAATTTTATTCAGAAGCTGAAATCTGGCGTGGGATAGAAGAAGGGCTGGATGCGGTGATTGTAAACCCGTCGATAATACTGGGCCCTGCAAACTGGGGGACGGGCAGTGCAAAATTTTTCAAAACTGTTTGGGATGGGATGCCCTTTTACACGCGCGGTGTCACCGGTTTTGTAGATGTAGGCGATGTTGTGCAGGCAATGATCAAACTAATGCACCCCGATAACTTCGGGGACTGCAAAAACCAACGTTACATTTTAAATGCCGATAATATAAGCTACAGGGAACTGTTTACCCAAATTGCAGATGCACTAGGTAAACCACGCCCAAAATATTTTACCTCCGACAGGGCACTGGCAGTTGCCTGGAGGGCGGCCGTTTTGTGGGGATGGCTTACCCGTAGCCCATCGCAGGTAACCCGCGAATCAGTTTCTGGCTCAAACGACATAAATAAATTTGATGGGAGTAAAATAACCGAACTCACCGGGTTTCAATATAAACCAATTTCAGAATCGATAAAAAAAACAGGTTCGTATCTAAAAAAAGATATGGGGAAAGGGGTTTGACGAACGAAATTTAAATAGGCAAAAGGACCGTCCGGTATTTTGCATAACATAGGGGACGGCCCTTTCAGCCCGGGATCAGATCATGAACGTTTCTTTGATTTTATCAACAAAGTCTAATTTTTCCCAGGTAAAAAGTTCTACTTCCAAATCAACCTTCCCGTTATATGCTGATTCGAATGTTTTTTTCACCGTTTGCGGTACTCGCCCCATGTGCCCGTAAGCTGCCGTTTCTGAATAAATAGGGTTGCGCAGTTTAAGCCGTTCTTCGATAGCCGCGGGGCGAAGGTCAAAAATTGTCTTCACTTTCTCAGCAATTTCGCCGTCTGGGAGCGCGATATTTTTTCTGCCGTAGGTATTTACATAAACCCCTACAGGCTGTGCAACCCCAATGGCATAAGCCAATTGTACCAATATTTCATCGGCAATGCCGGCTGCAACCAGGTTCTTTGCAATATGCCGTGCTGCATATGCAGCCGAGCGGTCAACTTTTGAAGGATCTTTCCCAGAGAAAGCCCCTCCGCCATGGGCGCCGCGCCCGCCATAAGTGTCAACAATGATTTTCCTCCCAGTCAGTCCCGTGTCGCCGTGAGGGCCGCCGATTACAAATTTCCCTGTCGGGTTGACATGGTAAATAATATCGTTGCCAAACAAATCCTGTACGCGTTCTGGCAATTGGGCTTTTACCCGTGGTATTAAAATTTTAATCACATCTTCCCTGATTTTTGCCAGCATAGGGCTGTCATCGTCAAACTCATCGTGTTGGGTAGAAACAACAATAGTGTGTACTTTCACCGGTTCATTTTCGTTGGTATATTCAATTGTTACCTGCGATTTTGAATCGGGGCGCAAATATGTCATTTCCTTCCCTTCCCTGCGGATAGCAGCCAATTCAAGCAATATAAGGTGCGACAGTTCCAACGGGAGGGGCATGTAGTTGTCGGTGTCTTTGCAGGCATAACCAAACATCATCCCCTGGTCGCCGGCACCCTGGTCTTTTTTGACCTCTTTGTCAACGCCGCGGTTTATGTCCGGGCTTTGTTCGTGAATGGCAACCAGTACCCCGCATGAGTCGCCTTCGAAACGGTACTCGCCTTTAGTGTAGCCAATTTTGTTAATGACACCACGTGCCACTTCCTGTACATCTACATATGTTTGCGATTTTACTTCGCCGGCTACCACTACCTGTCCGGTTGTGACCAGCGTTTCTACAGCCACCTTAGAGTTTGGATCGAACGATAGGAACTGATCCAGCAACGCATCTGAAATCTGGTCGGAAACTTTATCAGGATGGCCTTCTGATACCGACTCACTTGTAAATAAATAATTCATAAATCCCTGTTTTTTTATGCTGTACAATCCAGCTTAATTAAACATTTTATTTGGGCTCCGGGATGTTTTGATTGAAAAAATTGAAAAAAAGCACCGATTGCTTTAGCATTTTTTTCAGTGGTTGCAATCAATCTCAAATCTTTCCACGTAGCAGTGCAAAGATACTACTCTTATTTTGAATAAAAAAGTTGTTTAGAATTATTATAAAAAACAAATTGGGTGTGCCACTTTATTGCCGTGTTGGATTTGTCCTATCCGTTGCAGTTGAAACCCAGCAACTGTGCAACCATGATGCCCCACCCTAGTTTATAGCCCCACGGTAGGGAATGATTGGCGGTTTGCCATTGTCAATTTAATTTCGAGGTTCTTTTCCCGGGATCCTCAAGCAGTTCCTTTTGTCAACTGTTGGAAAACTTTTTCCAGGTCCTGCTGCTTTTCCTGAAGGGTAAGCAACGTAAGTTTATTGCCAACGGCAAAATTAAAAATTAACGGGCGTATGTCCTGTTTCCCGTCCGATTCTATTGACCATAAATCCCCATCAGCCTGTATATTTTCAACACCTTTAACCGCACGCAGTTTGTCCCTGTCGGGCTTTTGGTTAAATTCCACTAGCACCACCTGCCTTTGGCTTAAATTGCCACTTTTAATTTCAGAGATGCCTCCATTGGCAACGATTTTCCCTTTGTTGATTATCACAACACGGTTGCATATTGCCTCTACTTCCTGCATAATGTGAGAGGATAGCATTACCGTTTTTTCTTTGCTGATTTCCCTTATCAACCCCCTGATTTCTTCAAGTTGGTTTGGATCTAGCCCAGTTGTAGGCTCATCTAGGATCAACACCGATGGGTTATGGATAAGTGCCTGGGCCAGCCCCACCCGCTGCCGGTAACCTTTCGACAAGGCACTGATTTTTTTATGCTGTTCGTCTCCCAGCCCGGTTAGTTCAACCATTTCGCCCACCCGCTTTTTTTTATCTGGGATCCTGTAAAAACCTGCCGTAATTTCTAAAAATTCCCGAATATACAGATCTGTATAAAGGGGGTTGTTCTCAGGCAAATATCCTATATCCCGCCGGATTTCGATATCCTGTGGGCTTACTTTCACCCCGTTTACATAAACCTCGCCCCCGTCGGCAGGCAAATATCCGTTTATAATCTTCATTAACGTTGACTTCCCCGCCCCGTTGGGGCCCAAAAAACCGACAATTTCTCCTTTTTGTACAGAGATACTGGCATTGTCGAGCGCTTTTTGCCTTCCAAACAATTTTGTTATATTGTTAGCTTCTAGTGCCATGCATTTATAATTGCAAACAAAAATAGTTGATTCTTTTTATTTTGAAAGCATTAGTTTAAATTTGCATTTCAGCATAACAGTTTTAATAAATGAAGGATCGTAATTTCAATTATATAAAGGATCTGACCCGCTACGGGAGACAAAAAACATGGGAAGCGAATATTGGGGGCATCCCGGTGGGGGGAGATAACCCAATCCGGCTCCAAACGATGACCGACACCGACACTTCGGACACTGATGCGGTAGTGGAACAAATAATTAGGCTTATAAAAGCAGGAGCCGATTATGTACGTGTTACTGTAAAAAGCACTGCCGATGCTGAAAACCTTAGGAACATAAAGAAGGAACTGGCAAACAGGGGCTATAATACCCCTTTGATCGGCGATATACATTTTAACCCGCGGCTGGCGGAAATTGCTGCAAAAAGTATCTCAAAAGTGCGGATTAACCCGGGGAACTTTTATGAAAAACGGGCACAATTTATAAACAAGGTTTATTCCGATGATGAGTACAAACAGGAACTTCATAAGCTAGAGGGGCAATTTATACCGTTCCTTCAAATGCTGAAAGAAAACAATACAGCCTTGCGGATAGGCGCAAACCACGGTTCGCTCTCCGATAGGGTGATGAGCCGTTACGGCGACACTCCTTCGGGGATGGTCGAATCAGTTATGGAATTCCTGCGGATTTGCAAAAAGGTTGATTTTAACGATGTGGTTATTTCTATAAAATCAAGCAATACCCGCATAATGGTTTACACAGTTAGGCTGTTTAATTACAAAATGCGGCTGGAAAACATGAAATATCCTTTGCACCTTGGTGTTACCGAAGCCGGCGAAGGCGAGGACGGACGTATAAAATCGGCAGTTGGCATAGGGGCGCTCCTTGCCGATGGGATTGGCGATACTATCCGTGTTTCTTTAACAGAAAGGCCGGTAAGGGAAATCCCTGTTGCATTGAAACTTGTAAACCATGTGAAAAGTTTTGAAGGGCACGAGCCTATTACCGCACCTTTAATTGCCCAGCCCAACCCGTTTGAATACGAAAGGCGTTCGACCCGCCCGGTCTTGAACATGGGAGGAGAAGAGCTGCCTGTGGTTGTAGCCGATTTGGGGGATCGCAGTTTGCAGGAAATGATACCGATCAGGGGGAAACTGATCCCTGACTATTTCCTTTCGGGGAACAAAATATTAAACATTAAGGGGGAAGGATACCCGATAATAACACTAGCGGAATATCTTTTTGAAAGTACGCGGTGGGGAAGGATGAAATTTATCCGCACAAATAAAATGGAGTTCGACCGTTTTATGGACAAACACCCAGAAATTATTACCAAACTGAAACAAACCCGGAAAACAGTCCTCATACTTGAAAGTTTCAATAAAAACCCGATGGCCGAGTTACGGGCTTTTTTCATGAGCCTGGAGACCCATATATGGAAGGTACCTGTAATCCTTTATCGCAGGTACAACGAAGAAACCCTGGAAGACCTACAGATAAAAACATCGGTCGATCTGGGCGGGCTTTTCCTCGATGGTTACGGAGACGGTATATGTATTTCAAACGACAGCGAAAACATTACGTTCACAGAATTGAAAGATCTCAGTTTTGGGGTCTTGCAGGCCAGCCGGATGAGGGTGTCAAAAACGGAATTTATTTCATGCCCGGGTTGTGGCCGTACCATGTTCGATTTGCATGAAACCACTATAAAAATTAAAGAACATTTTAAACACCTATGCCACCTAAAAATAGGCATTATGGGGTGTGTGGTAAACGGTCCGGGCGAGATGGGCGATTCCGACTATGGTTTTATAGGCGCAGGCAACAACAAGGTAACCCTATACAAAGGGCTGAAACCGGTTAAGCGACATATCCCCTATGAAGATGCAGTGGAAGAACTGGAAGGGCTAATCCGTGAAAACGGCGACTGGAAAGAACCGGGAGAGTAACTCAAAAAATATGGCAAAAATTCACTGGAAACCAGGTACTATCATCTACCCGCTCCCTGCCGTAATGGTCAGTTGCGGCGAAACAGAAGAAGAATACAACATTATTACCATTGCCTGGACAGGCACCATAAACAGCGATCCCCCAATGTGCAGCATATCGGTACGGCCGGGCAGGCACTCGTATGGGATTATAAAACGGACAGGGGAATTTGTTATTAACCTTACCACAGAGAAACTGGCCAAAGCAACCGACTGGTGTGGTTGCCGCTCTGGCAGGAAATTTAACAAGTGGGAAAAAATGGGACTTACCCCGGCTCCTGCAAAAATTGTCAAAGCTCCTGTTATTGAAGAATCGCCGGTAAATATAGAATGCAGGGTGAAAAATATTGTTGAACTTGGCACCCACCACATGTTTATTGCCGAGGTTGTAAATGTTTCGGTCGAAGATGAATTTATTGATGAAAAAGATGCCTTTAATTTTTCAAAAGCAAAGCCATTGGTTTACAACCACGGTAGCTATTTCGGCTTAGGTGAAAAAATAGGCAAATTTGGTTGGTCGGTGGAAAAGAAGAAACTGAAAAAACAATAAGCGATCTCAAGTAAAGCAAGCGATGGGTTAAGAACCTTTGAGGAAGGAGATCGTCCGCGCTTTGCACCTGAAAGGCATCGGGTTGTAATTTTGGTTACAAATTTTCGAGCAGGTTTCCCGGGAGCCCTTTTGTGGTTTTTGCCCCCAGTTTTTTTATGTTCTCGGCACGGCGTACCAGGTTTCCTGTGCCAGTGTGCAGCTTGTTCATGGCCATATCGTATGTTTTCTTGGTAACTTCAAGGTTCTTCCCAATATTTTCCATGTCGGAAATAAAGCCCACAAATTTGTCGTACAAAGCACCGCCTTGCCGGGCAATTTCCATGGCATTCCTGTTTTGGTTTTCCTGTTGCCAGATAGATGCAATTGTGCGCAGGGTGGCCAGCAAGGTAGATGGGCAGACAATCACCACTTTCTGATCCCACGCATAAGAGAACAATTCCTGATCCTCCTGTATTGCCACGCTAAACGATGCCTCAATGGGGATAAAAAGTAACACAAAATCGGGGGAGTTAAGGCTTTTGGCCGTTTGGTAATGTTTTTCGCTCAACCCTTTTACATGCGCCCTCAGGCTTTGGAGGTGTTCTTTCAGGTGTGCGGCACGCCCTTCTTCGGAGCTTGCATTTACCGCCCTTTCATAAGCAATAAGTGAAACTTTTGAATCGATAATTATGTGTTTGTTGTCGGGCAGGTTGATCACTATGTCGGGCTGTATGCGTTTCCCCTCGTCTGATGTGTCGCTGAATTGTTTTTGGTAGCCCTGTTCGCCTTCGTTGAGCCCTGAGCGTTCCAGTATCCTTTCAAGCACTACTTCGCCCCAGTTGCCTTGTTTTTTTACGTCTCCTTTTAGTGCTTTGGTGAGGTTTCTTGCTTCTTCGCTGATCCTTGAGTTCAGTTCGTGCAATTTTTTCAGTTCAGCCCTTAGGTCGGTCTGGTCTTTCAGCCCTTTTTGGTATGTGTCCTCTACTTTTTTTTCAAAAAGGAATATTTTTTCTTTCAGAGGGTTCAAAACATCGCCAATGTTTTTCTGGTTTGCCAGAGTGAATTCCTCGCTGTTTTTCTTGAGGATTTTGGTTGCAATGTTTTCAAATTCAGTAGTGAATTTTTTTTGTATTTCTTCCAGCTCGGCCTTTTGCTTTTGTAATTTTTCCTGAAGGTTAAGGTATTCAACTTTTGCTTTTTCAATCCTGCCTGTCAAATGCGTGTTTTCCCCCCTTGTCTTTGACAGGTCTGCTTTCCATTCTTCCGCCTCGGTTTTTAATGCATGATAACGTTCTTCCCAAACCAGGCTTTGTTTTTCTGCTGCAATTTTTTGTCCCTCGGCCAGTTTCTGCTTATCATTGAAATCGGCCTGTAGCCCGGCAAGTTTTTTCTGCAATTTCCAGCTTAAATAGAGGAATGCGGTTACAAGCCCGGATGCTACTCCTGAAAAAAGATAGATAAGTTCCATGCCGACTTTTATTTTAAGCAAAAAAACCGGTATAAGTTAAAAAAACCGTACCAGTTTAGGATTATTTTTCAGTACAGAAATATTACCACTTATAAACAATGGAATTGATATTCATCCCTGCCCCGACCGAACACATAATGGTGTGGTCTCCCGGGTTTACTTCCTGTCCTTCTATTTTCCCTTTTAAAACCAAATCGAGCAGGGTAGGCACTGTTGCCGTTGAAGAATTGCCCAACTGGCGGATACACATTGGCATAATGCCTTCGGGGATATGCTTCTCCCGGTACAGTTTGAAAATACCGTTCAGGATGGCTTCATCCATTTTTTCATTTGCCTGGTGGATAAACACTTTTTTAATATCGCTTAAATAAAGCCCGGCTTCTTCAATGCTTTCACGTACTACGCCGGGGACATTATTTATGGCATAAATATACAGTTTGTGCCCTGCCATCTTAATAAATAATTCGTTGCCCTCATATTCTGGGTTGCTTGATTTGCCAAGCGTTAGCAGGTTTGCATAACTTACCGAGTCGGAACGGCTGGCATGGGAGATTATCCCTGTCGGGCCCTCACTTTCCACTGCTTCAACAATTGTGGCGCCGGCTCCGTCGGCATAAATCATGGAATCCCGGTCGTGCGGATCCGAAATGCGCGAAAGCACATCTGCCCCAACTACAACCCCTCGTTTCATGAAGCCGCTCTTGATGTAAGCATCGGCAATTATCATCCCTTGTGTCCATCCGGGGCAACCCGCAATTACATCGTGGGCAATACACGAAGGGTTTTTTATACGGAGTTTCATTTTAACTTTGTTTGCCAACGCGGGCAAAGCATCAATTCTTATGTTCCCCTCGGTTATATCGCCAAAATTGTGCGCAACGATAATAAAATCCAGGCTTTCTTCGCTGATCCCAGTTGCTTTACAGGCATCTTTTATCGCAAGGGCTGCAATGTCTGATGTTGATTGATCTTCTGCAACATAACGCCTTTCTTCAATATTTGTAATTTCCTTAAATTTTTGAATGATTTCCTCATTCGGTTTTTCAAGTAATTTTTTTGATAAAAGATCGTAGAATTTGTTGTTTAAGAAATAACTGTTTTTTATGATCCGGGGAGGAAGGTAACTTCCTGTTCCAATAATCCTTGTATAAGTTTCTTTTGCCATAATAGTCTCCTTCAACGTTGCATTAAGCAAGTTCCTTGTATTTCTTCAATTCAAAAGTTTCACCGTCAAAGACCCCATATGAATAGTTGTTTATCCAATCGCCCAATAATATAAACCTGGTTTTTTCGCCAATTTTTACATTCGCCAGCTGATGACGGTGCCCAAAGATAAAATAATCTGTTGACTCCTTTTGCAAAAAACTTTCCGCGAATTTATAGATCCCGTCATTCTTAACCTTAAATTCTTCTTTCATGCCCATTTTTGCAAGGCGGCTAGATTTTGACCATTTGTGTGCCAGGCATAGTGCAAAATTAGGGTGCAGCCTGGAAAACATCCATTGTAATGTTTTGCTGGTAAAAATCTTTCTCAGAATTAGATAGCCCCTGTCAGAAGCATCTGCCCCATCGCCATGTGCAAGGTAAAATTTCTTGCCCTTGATGTGCGTAACAAAACCGTCACGGTGCAAAATAACACCCAATTCCCCGGGCAGGTAATCGAACACCCATACATCGTGGTTTCCTGTGAAAAAGTGGACAGGGACCCCTCGGTCGGTCAAATCTGCAATACGCCCCAAGATCCTTGTAAAACCGCGTGGGGCGACCTTCTTATATTCATACCAAAAATCAAAAATATCGCCTAAAAGGTATAGTTCCGAGACATCATCTTTAATTTCGTCAAGCCACTGCGCAAACAACAGTTCGCGTTCGCGGTTGTTACTTAATGCCGGTGCCCCTAAATGGACATCTGACACAAAATATATTTTTTTCTTTTCCGGCAATCTTTTGATTTTATAAATAGGATAGTAGAGCTTGTTTGTATTATTTAAATACTTTAGAAAGTGCGCGGTCCAGTCCTGGCCCTTTCAGGTTTTGGGCAATCACACAGCCTTCTTTGTCAAGTAAATAATTGTAAGGTATAGCCTTTATATTGTATACTTGTACTGCCTGCACGCATCCTTTCATGTCGCCTACGTTTATCCATTTTAGTTTATCTTGGTCAATGGCATCTACCCACTCTACCCGGTTGTCGTCTAAGCTCACCTGGTAAATTTCGAAGCCTCTGTTTTTATATTTTTTGTAAGCCTCAACCAGGGCAGGGTTTAAAACACGCGAAGCCCGGTCGCCGGCTGCCCAGAAATGCAACAAAACAACTTTCCCCCGGAGCGAGGAGAGCGCGATCTCTTTCCCGTCGGGGCCGGGCAAAATAATATCGGGGCTGTTTTGCCCTTCTTCCTGGATAAAACGTTGCATCCTCCTTGCTTTTTCTTCTTTCAGGAATTGTAAGGTGTTGGCATAAAGTGCTTTTACATGTGCCGAGTTCGGATAAATAGAATTTAGTGCCGATGCCGCCATGCGCATAGTCTGTAAGTCGTTGATTACAAAATCCTGCTGGTTGAACTTCTGGTACAGTGCCAAAATACTGGCCATTGAAAACGGGTTGTCTTTCACAAATTTGGTAGAAAAATCAACCTGTTCCTGTAATATATTATTATATTCTTCATCCCACTTTGCCTTTAAGTTTTTATAGTCGGGGGTCCCTATGTACATGTCGTCCAACGAACGCAGTGAATCAAGTTTCTCAAGGGTGCGGTTTAATTGAACGGTTAAATTTTTAACTAAAATTGAGCCAGGAGAGCCTTCCACATTATATTCGTACGAGAAGTTGGCATAGTCGGCATCAACATTTATTTGTTCTGTTGAATCTATTAAAAGGGTAATGTGTTTCACCGGATCCATTGACAACAGATAGTAAGCAGGGAACCCTGTTTCCCCCTTAAACTTAAATTCCCCTTTTTTGTTGATTTTTACCGAGTCGATAGGTTTTGTCCCCGAAACCAGCAACTCCTCAAAGTAAATTGTTTTATCCTCGGCATGGGTAATCTTCCCGCTAACAATAAACTGGTTACTTTTTTTGCAGCTGCTAAAACCAACAGCCAATAAAACAATGGTTACTAAAAATCTGAAAATCTTCATACTCTGTATAAATTAAAGCCCGTAAAATTAACAATTTCCGTTATAGTAAAAATAACATTTTCAGAAAATATCATATTTTAAAGATTTCTGGATTTATTCCTGTTTTTTATCCCATCTTTGCTGTCCTTTCGCAAAAAAAGTTTATGTTCGCCGGGAGTCAACTGTTATAAAGGTGAAAACATATAGAAATCTTTCAAAATTTAAAGCTAAAAAACCGGTTGTTACTATTGGCACCTTCGATGGTGTGCACCTCGGCCATCGTATTGTTATCGAACATATGAAAAAATATGCAAGGGAAAATGGAGGGGAGACCGTTATTTTTACCTTTTATCCACACCCGCGTTTGGTTACAAGCCCCGAAGAAAAAAAATTGAGGTTGCTTACCACGCTCGAAGAAAAAAAACAATTACTTGCCGATTTGGGGATCGGCCACCTTATCGTTTATCCTTTCACAAAGGAATTCTCTGAGCTCACGCACGCCCAGTTTGTAAAGCAAATTTTAGTTGACAAGATCAAAACCCATTGCTTGGTTGTTGGTTATGACCATAAATTCGGGAAAAACAGGGAAGGGGGCATAGAGTACCTAAAAGAATGTGACAGGGAATATGATTTTGATATTGAGAAACCTGACCCCCTGGTGTTAAACGGAATACATATAAGTTCGACAAAAATAAGGAAAGCCCTGCAATCGGGGGACATAAAAAGGGCCAACGGGTACCTGGGGTACAAATTTACACTGAGCGGTAATGTTGTGGAAGGGAAACGGCTTGGGCGCAGCATGGGTTTCCCCACTGCCAATATCGAATCGTCCGACATCCATAAAATCATCCCTGGTCACGGTGTATATGCCGTAAAAGTAATTGTTGGTGGACGTGTGCTCCTGGGGATGCTAAATATAGGGACGCGCCCAACTTTTAACCAAAATGCCGATAACCGGAGCATCGAAGTAAATATCTTTGATTTTGAAGGCGACATCTACAAAAAAGAAATTACGCTTAAGTTTTTTGATAAAATCAGGGACGAACGAAAATTCCCAAATGCGGGGGCATTGGCAGAACAATTGAAGAAAGATAAGGTTGCGGCCTTAAAGATCCTCCTTCCCTGAAAAGGTTAATTTCTGATTGTCAGTTTTTTACCAGCTCGCATGATATAGGCAGGTGGTCGGACAGCCGGAGGTTGTAAGTATTAAAATTGAACGATTGGAAACCGGCACTGTGAAAAATGTTGTCAATCCTGAACGAAGGCAGTTTCCCGACATAAGTTTTGCCAATGCCTTTGCCCGAACAAACAAAAGCGTCTTTTAAGTTACCTCGTATTTTTTGATAGGAGAATGAAGCCGGGGTGTCGTTAAAGTCGCCGCAAACCAGCACATGATATGGAGAAGCGTCAATATATTTCCGGATTTCGCGCACCTGTTTGGCACGCAACTGAAAAGCTATTTTAAACTTCGAACCAATTTCCCGTACTTCACGTATGTTTTTTTCTTCCGTAAAGTCGGGAGAGTCTATTACCCCATACTTGCTGGGGTCTATTTTGTAGGATTGCAGGTGGACATTAAAAATCCTGACCGTATCTTTTCCAATCAGCACATCGGTGTATATGCTTTGGTTCCTTGAATTTTCAAATTTTATCTCCCCCATGTTTATAATAGGGTAACGTGTTATTGTAACCGAACCGGAAGAATTGACAGGACGTGCAACATGGTACTGCTTTTTTTTCCCTCGCTGATCTGTATAAGTTAAACCTAATTTGTTTGTTTTTGCAGAATTTGCTTCCTGCAAACAAATAATATCGGCATTTTGCTCTCTTAGGAAACCTGCTATTTCTTTTGATATGTCCTTTGGCTTTGGCCCAACTTCCATGAAATTATGTACATTATACGACAGGATTTTAATGTCGCCTTTCTCTATATTTTCACCTTTTAACTGAACATAGCGGGAAACAAAGCCCCAGCCTGCCAGGACAGCGGCCACAGAAATAAATATATGCCTGGGCTTAAGGAGCAACCAAAGGACAACAAAAAAAATATTTGCAGTCAGTATATATGGGTAGGCCAGTCCGAAAAAAGGCATGATCCAACATTTGTCTGGAGGGATATAAATAGACAAATACGCAATAAAAATAAAAATCACGGCTAAAATATTTAGCCCCAATAATATGTGCAGCAATGTTCTCTTCACAACTTCTAACTGTCTTCGCTTTGGATGCAATATAGGAAAATCCCTGACATTAAACAGGATATTTGCCTGTACTGTTAAAAAAAGATTACCTGTGGCAACGCAACATTCGGTTTTTGCCCCGGAGATCTTTGTTTAGGCGGATACCGCTAAAACCTAAGCCTGATAACAGCCCTTCCATTTCATCCCCCAGGTTTTCATTGATTTCAAAAAATAGGCAGCCATCGTTTTTTAGGTATTTCATGGCAAATTCCCCTATTTTATGGTAAAAAATAAGTGGGTCGGAGTCGGGCACAAAAAGTGCAGTCCCCGGTTCGTGCCACAATACATTGGGCAGCATGTCTTTCTTTTCCTGTTCCCTTACATATGGGGGGTTGCTAACAATTAAGTCGAACATTTCCCATTCCTGGCTTTCCCATTTTAAAATATTGCTTTTAAAGAATCCAACATCAAGCTGATTGCCTGTTGCATTCTCCCTGGCAGTTATTAATGCCCCGTCCGAAATATCGGTGCCCGCTACCCTGGACAAAGGCAACGCCTTTTTTAATGCCAGTGCGATACAGCCACTGCCAGTACCGATATCCAAAATAGTTGGTGATATTAACCTGTTTGTATTCAAAACCCATTGAACCAGTTCTTCTGTTTCCGGCCTTGGGATCAAAACCGAAGGGTTTACTTTCAAGCGTAGCCCGTAAAAGCAGGTTTCGCCCAAAATGTATTGAAGCGGCTCAAATTTTTTTAAGCGTTCAACAATTTGCCTAATCTGCTCTCTTTCAGATGTATTGATGCGTTTGTCACGGCAAATTAGAAATTGGGTGTAGTTTAAGCCACAAACATGTTCTAAAACCAACCGGGCAAAAGCCCTGATCTCCTCCACCGGGTACAGACCGTTTAAATTTTTTTCGATATATTGAATAACCAACTGCATTGTGTTACTTTTGCCCGACAAAGTTAATCTTTCTCGTTGAATGGATAGCGATAAAAAATATATGGCACGCGCCCTGGAACTGGCAAGGCTTGGGGCAGGCGGGACAGCCCCTAACCCCATGGTGGGTTGCGTAATTGTTTTTGGCGGGAAAATAATTGGCGAAGGGTTCCACGAAGAATATGGCGGTCCCCATGCCGAAGTCAATGCCATCAACTCGGTAAAGGAACAGCAACTTTTAAAAAACAGTACTCTTTATGTAAGCCTTGAACCCTGTGCGCATTACGGGAGGACCCCTCCCTGTTCTGACCTGATTGTTGCAAAACAAATCCCCAAAGTGGTTATTGGCACAGTAGATCCCTTTGCCAAAGTGGCTGGAAAAGGGATTGAAAAGCTGAAAAAAGGGGGTGTTAAGGTTGAGGTTGGCATTATGGAAAATGAGTGCCGTGAGATTAACAGGCGGTTTTTTTGTTTTCATGAGAAAAAGAGGCCATTTGTAATCTTAAAATGGGCACAAACACAGGACGGTTTTATTGATGTGGAACGCCCCCCCGAAGGCTACGGGGAGCCAACATGGATCACAGGGGATCTGGCCCTGCGCTTAGTCCATAAAATCCGTTCGGAGGAAGGCGCAATACTGGTGGGCAGGAAAACTGCACAAAAAGACAATCCTACGCTAACCGTTAGGCACTGGCACGGAAAGAACCCGTTGCGGGCAGTCATCGACAACTGCTTGCAGTTGCCGGAGACTTTGAACCTTTTCGACCAATCGGGGAAAACCCTGGTGTTTAATTCCTTGGAGGACAATGCAAAACGGGACAATCTGGTTTATGTGAAATTGCCTGGCGACAGGGATGCGATACAACAAATCCTTTATTGTTTGCATGCGGAGAAAGTACTGTCGGTAATTGTTGAAGGGGGGCGTGAGCTTTTGAATAGCTTTATTGCTGCCGGCCTGTGGGACGAAGCACACATTTTTGTAGGTGAAAAATTTTTTCACGAAGGGGTAAAAGCCCCGGATATAAAAGGGGAGCTAATATGCACAGAGCAACTCGACAACGACCGGTTATTTGTGTTTTGTAAAAAGTAAGCATTCCTGTTTTTTTTACCTGATTTCACCAATTTGTGCATAACCCGTCAATATTCTCTCGGATTATCCCGACAGTCTTTCGAAAACCTGTACCAATCCATACTGAAAAATAGTTGAAACTGAGGCGAGATTTTTAACCGGGCCCGGGTTAATACTTCACCACCCTGGGGCTGTTAGGCATTATTTTAATTTTAAGGACATTCTCAACATACTGGAAATAGTAAAATAATTCATGGTTTAGGGCAAAACCATAATCTTCGTTTGGGTCATAACCGATAATTGTTTCGAAAAACCAATTTTTTCCCGGTACAGATGCATTGGCATTCCACGCCGAAACGTACTGCCTGTTCCAAGATTCGTAATATTGTTGCGAACGGTATTGAGACGGGGCATCATATAGTTTGTACCATGTCTCAAATTTGGCATCAAATGTTTCCAGTTCGTATGCAACGCTGTCCTCTGCAACCTCTTCTATCTCTACCTGCGGCACATGTCCCAGCTTTTTTTGCAGCGAGCAAGCTACAATAATTGACAGTATCCCTGTCAGGATATATATGTGTTTCATTTTTGATTTTTTTTATGGTACGAAAACCTCGCTAAAATTGTTTTTAAAATTATTTTTTTTGAAATTTAAACCTTAATAATCTGGAAATGCCCTATGAGCGGATGGAGTGAATTTTGGCGGGTTTTTTCTTTGGCCTTTTTACTTACTGCAATCCCCGTTGCTATAATGATTGTTTGGGAAAAACGTTCGCCATTTAAAACCATTGCATGGATTCTTGTACTTATACTGCTCCCATTTTTTGGCATTATCTTTTACTTGGTTTTTGGACAGGAATACCGAAAACGGAAACTTTTTTCACGGTCGGGGATAAAAGGCTTGGGTAAAATCCGGAGGCTCTCGGGCAAACAACTGAGGAAAATTGGGCAAACACACTTAAACCTTGATGCCAAGATACTGGAAAAAGAGAACATCATCCGTTTACTTTTGAATAATTCCAATGCCCTGTTGACCACTGGGAACAAATTAAAAATATTGAACAACGGGGAGCAAACTTTTGATGCTATTTTCGGAGCTGTACGAAATGCCAGCCACCATATCCATTTGGAATATTATATTTATTCAGACGACAAAATAGGGAACAGGTTAAAAGATTTGTTGATTGAGAAAAGCCGTGAGGGGGTAGAAGTCCGCATAATAATCGATGATGTCGGGAGCTGGGGGTTGGGGAACAAAAACATACGCGAGTTCAGGGATAACGGTGTGGAGATTTATCCGTTTATGGAAGTCCGGTTCCCTCGCCTGACCTCACAGGTGAACTTCCGAAACCACCGGAAAATTGTAATTGTTGATGGTAGGATTGGTTTTACCGGGGGCATAAATGTGGACGACAGGTATATTGACGGCATGAAAAAAATTGGCCCGTGGCGAGATACGCACCTACAACTGGAAGGCGATGCAGTTGCATGCCTTCAGGTGGTCTTTGCTGCCGACTGGTATTTTGTAACTAACAAAAATTTAAAAGGGCAAAAATATTTCCAACCTTTTTCCGATACTCCAGGTACGGCGGTGCAAATATCTGCCAGCGGTCCCGATTCCGACTGGGAAAACATCAGCCAGGCATTTTTTGCCGCTATTGCAAACGCACGGGAAAGGGTTTACATCGTTACCCCCTATTTAATGCCACCCCCAAATATTACTTCTGCATTAAAGACCACGGCATTGAGCAATGTGGATGTGCGGATAATCATACCCAACAAATCAGACGCGATAATACCGCGCTGGTGTTCTTTTTCGTATGTTGAAGAACTGATGGAGGCGGGAGTCCGGCTCTTTTTTTACCAGTCTGGGTTTGTACACAGCAAATACATTATTGTTGATGATGTTTTTTCCAGTATCGGGACAAGCAACTTTGATTTCCGTAGCCTCGAAACCAATTTTGAAGTAAATGCTTTTGTTTACGATGAGGGTTTTGCCGCACAACTGGGAAAAACCTTTGCTGCCGATTTGCAAAATAGCAGCGAAATAAATTTAAAAGAGTGGAGGCAACGCCCCTGGCACAAAAAGTTCCGCGAATCGCTGGCACATATTTTTAGCCCAATGTTGTAAAAGGGGGATCTTATACTTTGCGAAAATTGTTGGCATGATACCTAAAATGGCTTTTATACCATGTAGGGTCGCTTAACCTGCGAAACACAGATTTACGTACTTTCCGGTCTGAAAATACACCAATTGCACTTTTTACATAACCCGACCCAAACCGGAAAAACAAGTATTTTGACGTCCCGGTTATCTTATACAGCAACTTTGAAGACATATATAAATCACGCTCCATTATAAATAATTTAGATCTGAAGCTTTTGCCGCGTTCGTTTGTGAGCCCCAGGGCATGGTGTACATAATCGGCATATACAAAAGCCTTGACCCTCATGCCCCGCCCCATGCCGGAAAACGCTCCATATACATCGGTACGGTGGGACAATAGCAGGAAATCGGTCATGGTGCGGTAGTTGGCCATGTGCATCAGCCTGATGTCTTTTGCCATAAAACCATGCAAAAAATTCATGACAACCTTATGCCCATCAGACAAAACATGGCAGGGAGGATCCGTTCCCGCTAATCTTTTTTTTGTGTCTATAATTGCATAATTCATATGTGCCGCAAGGTCGATGTCGACCGGGACACGGTGTACCTCAACGGCAACCGGTTCTTCTGGGTGCAACATACGGGGGAAATGCTTTATTTCTGGCTCATCTTCAAAAAACGGTTTGTGGTGTTCATATCCGTTTTCTTTCAGGAGCATGGCTACCGGCAGGAACTCACTCTCCGAAACCAGCAGGTCTATATCGCCCATCATGCGTTCGCCCACATCTTCGTACAAACCATCGAGCAGGTTGCCTGCCCCTTTTAGGTAAACAGGTACAACCCCTATGGTAGCAAGCAATTGGTTTATCCTGTTTATCTGTTTTAGCACCTCGGTATTGCGATGGTGGTTTAACTCATAAACCATCTGGAGGTGTTGTTCCAGTTCATCGGGCAGGAAAGGTAGGATACCGTGTTGTTTAAAACGCAGGAAAACCGATGGCAAGACCAAATGGTCGCTGGCTTTGGCCACAAAATCCCCCCAATCAACTTTCCCTTCCTTTATGGGTTCAATAACTATTTTGTAGTTTTCTTTGTTTTCTCCTAATGCAAGGCACTTGCCCAAGAAATAAAAAAGTTCCCTGTTATCCATTCCCAAACAAATTGGTTATTGCCTGTAAGGCTTTTTCGTTATCAGAGTAAGCCAAACTGTAAAACGACACGGATGGATACCAGTCGAGGAACAAGTTGGCATTTTCGGGCAAGGGCGATACCCATGTTTCTTCCAACAGCATTTTCAGTGCTTGTGTCCCGGAAAGCTTTTCTATTTTAAAGTCAATGGTAGTGTCATATTTTATGAAAATTATTTCTTTTACCGGAGCGGGCAGGGCCTCGCCGCTGGCAGGCAGGTACCTGACCTGTTTGTTGGCGGGGCTTAACTGTAGCTTGTTGCCGGACAACGAAGGGTACAGGCTGGACAGTAATTCCGTTGCTCCTTCTTTTACCGATATGGCCAAAGGGAAAGGGAAAGCACGCTTGGTATGCTTGTCTATCGGCACATAATCATCGGATACCAGCTTAAAGCCTTTTTGTTGCAGCAAAGCTGCCATGGTACTCTTGCCGCTCCCCGGGCTTGCAGTAAATACAATCGTTTTAGTGCCGTTTGTTACTGCCGATGCATGGATGGCTGCCATCCAGTCGTTGTCTTCCTTGTCGTAAACAGCATTTAAAATTTTCAGGAATGCCATGCCATTTAACCGGTGGCTTTCGTCTTCGCCCCAAACGCCTGCCACTTCATTGTTTACCCTTAAGGCAATACGCCCGTTGTGCCCGAATATCTCAAAGAGTGCCGGTGTCGGTTGTGACTGAGATGGGATGTTTGTTTCAAGGTGTTGCAGCAATGGGTGGAGGAAATGCTCATAAAGTTGTGTCTCAAAAAAGAAACACAATGTTTTCCCGTTAATGGAATAATAACGTACAGAAAAAGGGGCAAATGTTGCCCCCATTGCTCCTTTTTCTTCCGGCAAACGTTTAAACTGGAGCATTGCAGTTTGTTTGGCCGATTCGATGCCATCAAGTATTTCTGCCACAAATCTCTGGCTTTCGTGCTTTGGCACAGAATACCGTTCCCCGCATAAATCAGCAACCAATCCCCTGTCCCCATACTTTTCGTAGTTCGTGAAAACAAAATAAGCAGGTTCTTCGAGCCGGAAATATTGGTTGCAGCAGGCAAGCCATACCACATAGCCTCCGTCAACTTCACGGACTAATTTTTTTATTTTCCCTGTCCCTAAACAATTTTTCATGCTTTAGTTGAATTCTATAACTATCAGGCAATTACCGGTTTGCCGACTGTGGCGGTTAAGGGTTTGTTATTGGTTTATGCCTGTAATTTGATCTACCTTTTGTCGTTTGTCGGTCGTAAGGTACAAATATTTTTTTACCCGTTTACTGTATAGGGTTACAGCATTTGATTGGTGTAAGGCGCATTTTATTTACAGGGTTGTGTTGTTGGCAGCAAATGTTGTATTCCCCGGAGCAAAAAAACGATGCTGTCCGTGGCAAAAAATACATTGACGGACAGCATCCGGACTCGGTTTTTTGTGTTTGAGAACTTCTAATACTTTGCTGTATTTTTTTTATTCTCTATTAGGCCAAACCCTGGCATTTTGAGGGGAGCTTTCCTGTGCAGCAGCTTTTTTGGGATTGCTCAACAACAACATCATGCTTGCTGCCGATAAAGCGGCATAACCTGTTTTTTTTATGGCATCTTTCCTGGTGATACCCTTGCCAGTTTTTGTCCCTTCTACTTTTTGATTTTTCATTTCTTTATGGTTTTTATTTGTTATATTTATGTTAATTGATGACTATTTTTGAGGGATGCCTCCCTGTCCCGTCAATTACATTCAGCAAATATATCCCGGGCAATAAACCCTGGGCAGGGATGCTGTTCCATGTGCCTTCCTGGAGATTGGACTTGCTTATCTCCTTCCCTGCTATACTGTATAAAACAGCCGTGGCAGTACCCCCTACTTTACCCTCAATTACTATTTCCCCGCCAGACAAGTATGTTTTTAGCCCGGAAGTGTCTTCGGACAGGCCGGAAGTGCCGGTGGTTTTGCTGCTTGTATGCAGGTAAAAACGCCCGGTCTCGCTTTCTCCGGCAGTAACATTGGCTTCGTAGCTTGTGCCATCGGAAAGTTGTGTGAAGCTGCCGGTAGTTTTATCCTCAAGTATCACGCTGCAAGTAGTGGAAAGCCCGGCAGTTTCGGCACTGATGCTGATTTCCCCGCCATCTTCGCTGTAAACTTCCAAGGGGACAACAAGGGTCCCGTAATCTTCGGGCAGGCACTGTACTGCGAAGCCTACACCGTTGTCATTTTCAACCAGTTTTGAGCAGATTTCAAGTGCGGGGGAATTGTCCATGGTCCCTGCATCGTAAGTCGGGTCGAGGCCATTGGTCATAGAATTGTCGAAAGCTATCACGGTATTGGCGGTATCGCCTCCTGACGAAAGGTCTAAACGGATTGCAGGCCATGGGGTTTTCGCAGATTTTAATGCTAAGCTGCTTTGGTGTATTTGCATATCGGCAGTGAAATCTACCACGCTTGAATTTTTGGCCGCTTTTACCATAAACCCCTGCCCGGGAGCAACACAATTATCTGTAAGGGTACGCCCGGTGCCAAAGCTGAAGGATGCATTGCATATTACCTTGTACTGGTTGCTTTCCTCTGTATAACTTTCCCCTTCTACCCAAAGGTAAATTGCCCCATAACTGGCATCAAGGTTACTGGCATTGGCCGTTAGGAACGAGTTGTCCCCATTGTTTATGCCAATAGCTGAAGGGTATGGGTTGCCGATGCAGTTCCATCCCGGGCCGTTCTGTTTAACAAGCGATATTGATTGGCCACCCGAGGACAGGGAGCCAGAAAATGTAATTACCCCATCGTTTTTGCGGCGTACTATATACCCCTCGCATGCCCCAAAACTGCCAGAGACAGAAGGGGTAAAATATTCGTTCCATTCGTTGTTTTTTGCATCGTAATCCTCCATCCCGTAATAAGTAGTTCCCCCATCTTCAAAATAAGGTATCCCGTTGCTTGTTGTATCCTGTATAAATTCGCTTATACTTCCCCCAACTGCTGTTGGGGAAACAATGTGCCATTTGTTGCCGGTGAGGTACTGCTCAACATATGCAGTGCCGCTTATGCTTAAAGTCCCGTTGTTAATAAGGCTGCCCGGACCTGATGCACTGCTTTTTATGGTAAAGTCGCCGCTAACAGTAAGGGTACTGCCTGAATTTATGGTAACTGCCGCCCCTGCACCTATTGTACAATTATAAATAGTTGCACTCTCGTTAACGGTAAGCTCCCCGCTTTCTACAACAAGGCTTTGCCCTGCATCGATTGTTATGCCCGATAAGTTTTGGGTCCCAGAGCAGGTTACGTCAGCCGATTTTATATTACTACTAGAAAAATAAGGAGACCACTCTGTTGCGTAATCGTCTTCCGAACCATTAGGTACATATAAAGTGCAACCACTATTCATAGGATAAGGGAAAACCCAAATGGCACTCAAGGCGGCGGGGACTTCCCCATTAGCATATACAGATGCCAAAGAAGTACACGCAGTAAATGCATAACCTTCAATGGCTGTTAGCGTGGCAGGTAAGACAATGGTCTCTAATTTTGTGCAATTGTTAAATGCATACTGTTCTATACAGGTTGCCCCCTCTGGGAATATTACTGAAGTCAGGTCGATTTCATTCCAAAAAGCATATTGAGGTATAGTATCTGCGCCATAATCTATGCTGCTACCATATGGGTTAGTTCCCCCTGTGCCCGAATATGCAACAATGGTAGCCCCGCCCAGGTCAATGTTTGCCAATTTGCCTATTTCTTCGCGCATGGTCTTAAAATCGCGGGCATCAACCGTCCCGGTAACCGTAAGGTCGGTTACGTTATTTTTTTCAGAAGACGTCAGTGCCGCAGACAAGCCCCCGGCACTTATGTCAACTGTTTTTGATACTTGTGCCTGTCCCGGTAGGAAATAACACAGTATTAGAACAATAAGTAAAATTTTTTCCTTCATTTTGTTTGTTTTTGTTGGTGATTTTCTTTACATTTATGTGCATTTTCCTTAAATGCTTCAAAATTAGCCAATCATTAGGCACGTCCTGCTATGGGTTACACCTGGGGAGAACCCAAAGAAACCCACAGGGAGCGGGTTTGTCGGGTTTTTCATCTTGTTTAACAATAATGTTTTCGGGAAAAAACAGGCACACTAACGCCTATCGATTGCTTTCCCCTCGGCCATCTTAAATAATTATCAGCTTAAAACATTTGTTGCCAGTACATTGGCTAAGGAATATGAAAAGTTCAAATACAAGGGGCAACAATTTTATGTTGCAGCTTATGCTTCTTATGGGCGGCTGTTTAAAGTTGGCAGGGGGGCAACGCAGGCACAGATCGTGCAGGCACGCCAAGGATCCCCTGCCGTGATTTTCCCAAAATGGCACAAAATATCCCATTTTGAAAATTTTCATAAAAAATATTAAAACCATAAAGGATGGCAAATCAGCATTTAACAATAAATGGCACAAGGCTTGCAACCCTTAAGGCGAATTAATATTACGAACACAAAATCCCTTAAAGACATGCACAAAATACGTTTAACTGTTGTTGATGCTTATCCGGTAGTTTGCCTGGGGATAAAGCATATGTTGGGCCATCCCAAAGGCAAATCAATTGAATTGGCCAATGTATACGACAACGGGAGCCAGGTAATTGACAATTTAAAAAATTTAGATTCTAATGTTTTCGTTATAGGCATGTGTTTGCCCGATATGCAGGGATATGAATTGGCGAAACAAATCCTGGAATCAAACCCAGATGTTAAAATAGGCATTTACACCCACAAAATAGATAAAGATTGTATATTAAACGCTATAAAATGCGGTGCTTTGGGGTACATTTCAAAAACTGCAAGTGTAATGGAGTTCCTAGATTTTATTTTTTCGATTAGTAAAGGGGAAATGTACTATAGGGGCAAGATTGCTGATGTGCTATATAAAAAGAAATATGTAGACAAAAAATACAAAGATTTGAATGTCACAAAACGAGAGTCGGAGATCTTGCAGCTTGTTTTGTCAGGCCTTAAAAACAGGGAGATTGCAGGCAAATTGTCAATTGCCGAGCGCACCGTTGAATTTCATAAACATAATTTGTACCAGAAGTTTGGGGTTTATAATCCGATACAATTGTCCAGGGCAGTACAACAGCTTGACATAAGGTTCTCCTGACATATTTTATTTTCCGCGGATTATCTTCCTGTTGCCCAGCTCGTCAAACAAAATTTCAAGTTCAGAGCGGGAAATAAACCTGCGCTTGTACATCCAGTAAAAGGTTTGTTCTTGTGTTTCATGTGGGAGCAGGTCGTCTATCCTCATATACTTTTCCCTGACATATTCTCTTTGGACTGATTTTAATTCTTTTATAAACCAGTCAACTTCGTCTTTTTCATTTTTGCCATAAAAGAAAAACAGGTTCTGCGGGCCTTTAAGTATTTTTTCCTTTTCTTTTTTGAAAAGCTGGAAAGACCAGACACTTAAACCGCCAATAACCCCCATTGTCATACCCGACAGGATCTTGTCATCAATAAAAGATATATTCTGGTATAGCAGGAAGACAATCAGTAAAAGGTTAACGAATACCGAAATAAAAAGCCCTACTTCGGCAGGGTTTGGGCTTCTGCGGACGAGCATTTCGTTGAACTCGATTTCTTCGAACTGGACGGTAGAGGCCTGGAATTGCCCGTTGTTTGTAATTTCAGTTTCCAGTCCTATGTCCGAAATAGTGTATTTCCTGGTTTCTTTCCCTTTTTTTTGGAAAATTTGTCTTAGTTCATGCTTGGCATTTTTCATTTCAATGTGAAATTAATTAATGTCATCGAAATAAAACGCATTCACTCCTTTTACGCCAGGGCATGTTTTGAATACGCTGCCTGCATGGGGGAACTTTACCAGTTCTTCTTCAGAAGTGCCCTGTCTTGCCGTGGTAATGTAGAGTGTCCCCAGATCATCGCCTCCAAAAGCGCAGGAGGTCACATTTTTTGCAGGCACTTCAATTTTTCTGATGAGCTTGCCTGTCTCCGGATCCCAGCACCCCACCGCACAGCCGCCCCAAAGCGCAACCCATAAATCCCCGTTGGCATCAATGGTCATCCCGTCTGGCGAACCCATTTCAGGAGGGATTTCTATTGCAACTTTAGGGTTGCTTATCTCTCCGCTGGCATTGTCGTAATCGAACTTCATTACTTTTCGTGTGGGGGTATCTATGTAATACATTTTTTCAAAATCATGCGACCATGCAATCCCGTTTGATATGCTCACATTTTCTGCCATTGTATGGACTGTGCTGTCGGGATCGATACGGTAAAGTGCCGCTGCTCCTGATTTCCCTTCCATGTTGAGTGTCCCGGCCCAGAACCGCCCCGATGGGTCACATTTCCCATCGTTAAAACGGTTGGCAGGGATACCTGCTTCTGGGTCAACAATCAGTGATTTTGTCCCGGTTGCAGGGTTAAATTTATAAATACCGTTTTTCAGGGCAACCAATGCCATTCCCGACTCTGCCGGGACAACAGTCCCAATCATCTGCCCGGTAAACATTTCTTTGTTGTTGCCAGTTTTGGGGTTATAGAAATTAAGGATTTTGCCTGTGATGTCAACCCACAGCAATTCGCCTTTACGGTAGTCCCAAAGCGCCCCTTCGCCCAACTCCGACATGGAGTCGATCTCCAGTTCCACTTCTGGCGGTTTTTGTTTGAAACAAGCCGTCAGTACGATTATCGTTAAAACAGAAATTGGTATTATTTTTTTCATAACAACAAGCCTCAAGCGCGTTCAATCAATTTTTTCAATATTAATGTCATTTTTGGTTCTGCTTTCATTGCCACTTCCTGTACTTCCTCGTGCGAGATTTCCACAATTTCCCCCGGCACGCCACTGTCGGTAATGATTGAGATCCCAAACACTTTCATGTCCATATGCCGTGCAACAATCACTTCAGGCACAGTTGACATCCCTACCAGATCGCCGCCCAATATCCTGAACATTTTATATTCGGCAGGGGTTTCGAAGGTTGGCCCGGGAACTCCTACATATACGCCTTCGTTTAAGGTAATGCCATGCTCCAAGGCTATTAGTTTGGCTTTGTCCCTTAACCTTTCGTCATAGGGCTTGCTCATGTCGGGGAAACGCGGTCCAAGCTCATCCTCGTTTTTGCCCCGTAAAGGATGTTCCGGGAAAAAGTTAATGTGGTCGTTAATTATAATTATGTCGCCCACATTGAATTTGGGGTTTAAGCCGCCGCTGGCATTGGAAACAAATAAATGTGTAACGCCAACAAGCTTAAGCACTCGTACCGGGAAGGCCACCTCTTTCATCGAGTATCCCTCATAAAAATGAAAGCGTCCCTGCATGGCCAACACCTCTTTGTCTCCCAGCCTGCCGTAAATCAACCGTCCTTTGTGCCCTTCGACAGTAGAAACAGGGAAGTTTGGGATCTCGCTGTAGGGTAGCGAATCAAGTATTTCGATTTCGTTTGCCAGGCCGCCAAGCCCTGTACCCAGTATAATCCCGTACTCAGGGCTTGCCTGGGTTCTTTCTTTTATGAAGTTCGCGGTTGCTTTTATTTTCTCCAACATAGCCAAAAATTCTTCTGTTAAATAACTTTCCTTCATCGTCAAGGAACTTAATTTTTACCGGCAGGTAGTACAACGCTTCTTTTATTTCAACGGTAAGGTTTGGGTTGTCCCTGAAATGCATCGCATCTTTCTCTGTGGTAACAATTATTTTTTTCTTTGAGTTTATTTTTTCAAAATTACGAAAAATCAACCGTATATCATTTTCTGAATAGTGGTGATGATCGGGGAAAGTTAATGTTTCTATTGAATTAACATGTTTTTTCAGATATTGGTATATGAGCACAGGTGACGCGATCCCTGTGACTGCCAAAACATCATACTCTTTCCCCTCGAAAAAATGCCCGTCCAGTTCTTTCCCCGAAAAAACAGGGATTATTTTATCGTAAACCAGTGTGGTAAAGAATAATTCCTGGTAGGGCCTTAGCTGGACCTCTTTTTGCATTATCCTGCGTACAATAGGGGTTATCTCGCCCGGGCATTTTGTGAAAATAATGATATTGGCCCGGATCATCTGGTGTTTGCCTTCGCGCAAACGGCCTGCTGGCAAAAGCATGTCTTCTTTAATTTGCCGGTTGTAGTCGATAAGGAGGATGTTGATGCCAGGGGTTATGCGCCGGTGCTGGAATGCATCATCGAGGATGACCACATCGGGTGGGTGGGCGTTATTGGGATCCAGTATTTTTTCTACCCCCGCAACCCGGTTTTCGCATACAGAGACATTGATTTCCGGGAATTTTTTTTTGATTTGCAAGGGTTCGTCGCCGACACTTAACACAGGGGAATTGGTTTCCACCCTCACAAACCCCTTGGTCCTTCTTTTGTAGCCGCGGCTGAGAGTAGCCACCTCGAATTTATCTTTCAGCAGGTTTGCCAGGTATTCAACATGTGGTGTTTTGCCTGTCCCCCCAACCGTAATATTCCCGATAGAGATTACCGGCACCTCGAATTCCTTTGAGCTCAGTATGTGCAAATCATACATCCGGTTACGGAAATAAACGGCAATCCCGTAGAGCAGTGAAAAAGGATAAAGCAAAATCTTAAGCATCACTTCTTTATTTTAAGGATGCTAAGATAAGGAACTGTTTCGTAATAACCAGCCCATTCCTGCACCTTCGGGTCAATACAGGTTAATAAGTATGGCACCGCCGGCCACAAAGTTGCTGAAATCGTTTAAAAAAGCGTGAAGGTACAGATGCCCGAAAAACAATACCGATCCGCCCATGTTTACAGACTGCGTGTCGTAATCGGCCATTAGCCTTAATTGTTTGCAACATGAAGGGGAAAAAGACACCCCTCCCATAAGGCCTTCTGCTTGCCCTTTTTCAAAGGTGTCGAAACCATACCCCAAGGTGAAACCCAGGTGGTGCATGTTTGGCGAGAATGTTTTGGTGGATACAACATACAGGCATCCAAAATTTTGATTTTTATCCCCCGATGAGGAAGTGTAGAGGTCGTTTCCCCCTACGGTAATGGCAGGCAAATATTTTTTTTCGTTCAGTACCCTTAAACGTGCGCCAAAAGATCTGTCCTGTTGTGAATACCGCCCATCGTCAAGACCGGACTTTAATAAAGTCAACCTGTAGTTTATTTCAATAAAGGGAAGGAAAGTGATGTTGAAGTAATAATTCCCCGTATTGTAAGAGAACCTTTCCGGGGTCAAATTTTCGGGCAGGAAATTCCCCCCTGCCATAAACATGCCATCTTGCTGCATTTCGGCAGAGGGGATATTCAACAGCCCTGTTGTGCCTGACGTGGCTTGCCCGTAACAATATACCGTTACTCCCCAGAACAAAATAGTATTTAAGATTCTCTTCATAATAATTGAAGGGACAAGTGTTTCTATATAAAATTGTTTTTGGGCAGCCCCTATTTGTTAAACCTGTAACCAATTGAAAGCGTCAGTTCAATGCCATTGATCGAAACGTCATGTTCTACCGTTGTTTCTCCCGACTCTTCCTGTACATATTTGCCGATATTGTATTTAAATTCCAGCCCGCAATTAACCGCCCCGAAAGCGCGTTCAATCCCAACTACCGGGCCAAATGCCATGTCTTCGCCATTTTTGTCGGTGCCAGTGCCGTCAATTTTGTATGTGTTGTTTATGAACGTTACCTGCCCTTCGAGTCCCGCATAAGGTTGGAAACCGCTAAACGAAACTGCCGGGGGGGCATACAAAACCCCCAAGTTAATCCGGGTAATGCCAATTTTCAATTCATCGATACTGGAGCTGGCACTGCCGCTGACTTTGCCCGACCAATAAGAAGCCCCAATGCGCGGGCGAAGGTTTGCCGGCATTTGCAAGGTAATGTTCCCGCCGAATGCCACATTGCCGCCAAATGTTTCCTCTATCCCCTTCGAGGGGAGGTAAGTCCCGTTCCAATAATCCATTTCAGGGTTGTAATAACCGAGTGCCAGGTTTACGCTGTGTACGCCCACCCCAGATGAATAGCGGGGCAATGCCCCATCTTCGGTTTCCTGTGCCTGTGCCAGGCCCAAGCCAGTAAGCATGAGCGACAGGAATAGTATTGTCTTTATATTGGTTTTCATCCTTTCAGTTTTTTAGTTTCATTAAATAAGTTAATTATGCACGTCTGGTATGCAGGAAGTATTTGTTGCTACCTTGGCCCGTTCTTTGGTAAATGAATACGAAACTGTGTTCCCCCCACAATCTTCAAAGGTATAAGTCCCTTTATTGGACGCAGAACAGTTGGCTTGTTTTGTATAGGTGCCAATCTGGTTTGATGTGCCGCTTAACACAACGTACTGGCTCCTGTCATCGGAGAATTTAAGCTTGAAGCCCGGATATGCATATAATTCTACCTTTTTGTTGTTGACGCATTCTTCCGAGCATTTTTGAGAACTGCTTATTATTTCGGCAGTATATGTAGGGGGGTTGTCAACGTTCCCTTGTGTGTGGCCATATTCTGCCATAACTTTAAGCACAATGGTGGGGACGGCTTTCAGTCCGCTGCTCAGTCCATTAAGGTCGATCGATGCGCCAATTTTTGTTTCTGCCGCACTAACGGCATTTCCATCCTCCACGAATAACTCTATATTGCTTTTTTCGGTGCAAGGGGTGAATTTTTCCGCGCTTTTCAGGGACGACAACGACAGGGATCCGTCTTTGTACTTAATTGTCCCTGTTTTGTTTTTCATTGTCACTTCTTTTTTTTCAACATCTACTTTTGAAACAATGGCTATTGATGCCTGTTGTTTTTTCCCCGTGGCGCTTCCCGGGTTTACTGTTGCAACAACCACCGAGGAAGTAGAGTCGATGCTCCCGTCGGCAGCTTCAACAGCAGCGGCAATAATGGTGGAACCGTTGTCGTAGGTGGTTTTCTTCGCTTTGGATGTAGAGCTGATGGTCAGCCCTTCGCCTGCCAGGATCCCAGATACGTTGGCAGAGGTGTCTGCCGCTATGTCATCTGCGGCGGCATCGGCAGAAACGTCTTCTTCGCTAACTGCCACAAGTTCTTTGACCGCCACGTCGAGGCTGGTTTCTGTACTGTTGTTGGCAGTGTTCTCTTCTTCGACAAATTGTTCGCCATCAGAGGTGATGTTGATCTCGAAGGTGAAAGTATGGTCGCCGACCAGTGCTTCCCATTCAAAAAGTTGTTCGTAACCGGTATTGCCTGCTATGTCTTCCAACATGGCGCTTTCCTGCATTTCTCCATCAACGTAAAAGTTGAGGACAGAGGTATAAGTATTTTCTGTTTCTTCGCCATTTTGGTACTCAACCTTGAATGTCACAGTACTTTCGGTGTTCAATTCATCGTTATCGTAAGAATAATCCACATTCAGGATTGCAAAGTCTGGGGCAAGCACGGTAGGGACGTAATCGTATATGTCACCCACGTTTTTCTGGCAACTATTAATGGTAGCTGAACCAAACGCAAGTACAATCAGCAATAATAATACTGAAAATGTTTTGAGAATTGATTTTTCCATTGCATTCATATTAATGGTTAATTTTTTGCCTAAGTATCTGGTTTTTTATGTATTCGGTGTTGCGGAAATGTTCTGCCTGGTTTTCGTTTGGCCTTGTTTCAAAGTCTTTCCCATAATAGACAGCATATCCGGCGTTGTAATCAGAGTCGAAATAGCGGGGCGGGCTGATTCGGAACATCCGTCCCCTTTTCCTTTTTGCTGTGGGGACGGGGATTGTAAACCTGAAACCGCCGTTGAACTTCTCGCCCGTGTGCATTGCATAGAAGCCAACAACCGTTTCTCCAAAATAACGGGTGCAATCTGCCCTGAAGCCTTTGTCTTGGTTCAAATAACACCCATAGCTGAGTTGGAAAAGCATGTTATAGCCCGGATAAAAGTAACCTGCCCCCAACTTCCATGTCAAATTGTCGATTTTCCCGGTAATCCATTGGTTGTCGATAAAATGTGCCTTGCCGGTCAATCCGCTGTTGAAAGAAAGGCTCCATCTGCCATCTTTAAAATAGTGGTTTAGGTAAAAATTTGCCCCGTATTTGTACGCATTAAACTGCCCGATGCTGATATTGCCAAACCATTGTTTGGGCAAACGGAAATCTTGGGAGAGGGTAACAAATCCCGGCCTTATGTGATGCCCCTCATCGGTAGTGTACAGGAAGTTGCGTTCTTTGTAGTCCACATTTTCTTTGATGTTAAGTATCTCAACATCGTTCCTTACAGGGAAAATCACCTGTCCTGTAAACATCATACCTTTCCAAAGCACTATTTCGATAGCCGGGGCAATATTGAACTGCACTTCGTACAGTTGGGTAAGCAGCCTGTTTTGTATTGACAATTGGGGATAGGGGACAATGTCTGTTTTATAGAACCCGGGGTTATATGCAGGGCATTTTTTTAGCTCGTCCCACCCAGGGACAGGCTCTCGGCAGATTTTCAGTTGCTCCCGCAAATCAATTTCTGAGCATCCGCCTTTGCGGAACTCCTCCCAGAGTCCGGCAGTGATTTCCGCCCATATCTGGGGAATGTCGTGTTTTAATAGGCACAGCGTTATCTTTTTTGTCCCTGAAAAGGCGGCAATGGTATCTAAGGCAGTTGTAATGGCATCGATGTCCCACCTGTAAACATTGTTTTCTAAGGCAACCAATACCACATTTGCTTTTTGCTGCACCCTGACATTTTCGAACCCGGCATCCCATAACCTTCTTGCCAACAGATCTGGGGACTGTTGTGCCACCGAGATTTTAAAAATCCCAATGGTCGCAAAAAACAAAAGATGTGTCATTTTCATCAGCAATCAGGAATTATATGTGTTTACGCCGCTTGGTATAATTGTGATTTGGCAAGCATTTTTTGGTTTCAAGTCCAGAATGTCAAGTCATATTTAGTTTTTACATATACAAGTTACTCCATTTCGGCTTTGAAGTCAATAGGTACCACCACCTCATTTATCGCTGATTATTATTTTGTGCGAATATTAAGTTTGTTTTTTTTACTGTGCAGAAATGTAGTTTAGTGTGCCCCAGGCATATATAACGGGGCGGATTGAATTGGGAACTTGACAGATGTGTTGGAAAAAATATTAATTTAAATTACAATATGCTTGTTTTTTTTGTGATATTTACTTCAATAACGGCCACTTTCACAAGAAGGGGAGGGGAAGTATACAAGGATTGTCAAAAATCCTGTATTTTTAGGTGAATTTAAGATAATGGACTATTCAAGAGAGCCTCTTATATACGGTTAAGGATTTTTATATAAATGTCCATTCCCGTAAATGGTTGCTGAAATATGAATACATATGAAACTTTTCACTACAAAACAGATTGCCGGGATCGATAAATATACGGTTGAGAACGAACCTGTTGCCGACATCGATTTGATGGAGCGGGCTGCGTTACAAGTTACCAATTGGTTGGACAAACACTTTTCAACCGAACGGAAAATGATATTTTTTGCAGGTCCTGGTAACAACGGGGGCGATGCACTGGCCGTTGCCCGCCAACTTGTAGGGTTGGGGTACACTTGTGAGGTGTACCTGCTTGATTTTGGTAAAGAAATGAAAGGTTCTCCTGAAACGAACTGGAAACGCCTGGAAGAGCAGGGGGAAGTTAAACTTGTGAAATTAAAAGAGGAAAAAGAATTCCCGGAAATTAACCCTGATGCTGTAATTTTGGACGGAATGTTCGGATCTGGTTTGTCCAGGCCTCTTGAAGGGTTTCCAGCAAATGTGGCAAAAATCATAAACCGGCTTGAAAATACGGTAATTGCCATTGATATACCTAGCGGGTTGATGGGAGAAGACAATTCGGCAAATATTCCTGAAAACATTATAAAAGCAGATTTCACGTTAACCCTTCAATTCCCGAAAATAAGTTTCTTCCTGGCAGGGAATGAAACATATACCGGGAAAATGGAAGTATTGCCAATTGGGTTACACCCTGGCGGGATTGAACAAACACTTTCCGAAACTTTTTTGATTGAGAAGGGAGATGTAAAAAAAATTATTGTCCCCCGCCCAAAATTCGCACACAAGGGCAATTTTGGGCATGCCTTGCTGATTTCGGGCAGTTTTGGAAAAATGGGAGCGGCAGTTTTGGCATCTAAGGGTTGTTTGCGTGCAGGAGCCGGGTTGTTGACTGCCCATGTGCCAAGGCTGGGGTATCCCATAATCCAAACAGCGGTTCCCGAGGCTATGGCAAGTATCGACCGGCATGATGCTATCTTTACCGAATTTCCAGGGCTATCTACTTTTTCTGCTATCGGGATTGGCCCTGGGCTAGATAAAAAACAGAATTCACGCAGGGCTTTTTACAAGCTACTGGAAGAATCAAATGTCCCCTTAGTAATTGATGCTGATGCTTTGAATATACTATCAGAAAACAAAGAATGGATGGGGAAATTGCCCAAAAACTCAATCCTGACACCACATCCGGGAGAATTTAGAAGGTTGGTGGGGGGATCGCCCAATTCGTATGGGACAATTCATCTGCAAATTGAATTTGCTAAAAAGTATGACGTTATTGTGGTTTTGAAAGGGGCATATACAACTGTTGCAACACCTGCCGGGAAATTGTATTTTAACCCCACAGGTAACCCCGGAATGGCAACCGCAGGGAGCGGCGATGTTTTAACCGGGATATTGCTTGGGTTGCTTGCCCAGGGGATTTCATCAGAGAATGCAGCTATTGCAGGTGTATACCTGCATGGGCTTGCCGGCGACATTGCCGCCCAAAAGGTGTCGGAGGCAGCTTTGGTAGCAGGTGATATTATTGATTATATGGGAAAGGCATTTATTGAACTCTCAAAACAGTGTTAACGCCAATGCCCCAGATATTTGGGGAGCAGTATATGAATAAATCAATTAGTTAATTATGAAAATTTTAGGGAATATTATTTGGCTTGTTTTCGGCGGTTTTGCCATTTGCCTTGAGTACATTTTGGCAGGGGTGGCACTTTGCGTTACCATAATCGGGATCCCTTTTGGTATCCAGTCGTTTAAACTTGGCATTTTGGCATTGTGGCCTTTTGGGCAGAAAATTGAATATATGGACTATGCCCCGGGCTGCCTATCGACCATTATGAATATTATTTGGATATTTATTGGAGGGATATGGATTATGCTTACCCACATCTTTTTTGGAGTGTTGCTGGGGATTACCATAATTGGCATCCCATGGGCGAAACAGCACTTTAAAATGGCATCGCTGGCACTCACCCCTTTCGGGCGGAGGGTTGTATAAATTTACCTGTCAATATCAATATCTGTATCAATTAACCGTTTGTTAAAATTGGTACTGTTCATGTGGGGTGGGGTGGTGTGCATAATGTGTTTTACAAAGTAATTGCATATCCGCCTTTCGCCGTATTCGCCGCCCCACTCGTGCCCTTTGCCAGTAAGGGGGAGTAAATCGAAGTCTTTATTGGCCTTAATTAGAGCGTCTACCACTTGGTAGGTCGACGATGGATCTACATTTTTGTCCATTTCGCCTACCACAAGCATTAAGTCGCCTTGCAAACGGTAAGCATTGTCTACATTCGAGCTGGCAGCATATTCTGGGCCAACAGGCCATCCCATCCACTGTTCGTTCCACCAAATTTTGTCCATGCGGTTATCGTGGCTCCCACATACCGAAACCGCTACTTTGTAAAATTCAGGATGAAATAGCACAGCCCCCGCAGCATTTTGCCCTCCTGCTGATTTTCCATAAATACCCACATGGTTTAGATCCATAAACGGATATTTTTTTGCGGCAGCTTTCATCCATAAAATACGATCGGGAAACCCGGCATCTTTTATGTTTTTCCAGCATACATCGTGGAATGCTTTTGAACGGTTTGAAGTACCCATGCCATCAATCATTACCACAATAAAACCCAGCTCGGTAAGCGATTGGCGGCAGCGGTTGTAGAATGAACTGAAATTTTTGGGAACGTGGTTGCTGTGTGGCCCGGCATAAATGTATTCAATAACCGGGTATTTTTTTGAAGGATCGAAATTTGAAGGTTTTAGGAACATCCCCCAAATATCGGTTTCCCCATCGCGTCCTTTTGCCGAAAATACTTGTGGCATTTCCCATCCGGTGTTAAGCAATTGGTGTATATTGGCTTTCTCAAGCGGCATAATTTCTTCTCCGGTTTTGGCATTGCGCAAAACAGAGGTTGGTGGCAAATCTACCCTCGACCACGAATCTACCATGTATTTATGCTCGGGCGACAGGCTAATGCGGTGGTTCCCGTTTCCGGGAGTTAATAGTTTCATTGCGCTTCCGTCGAAATGGATGGAGTAATAGTAAAGCAGGTACGGATCGCCTTTCTCTTTCCCGCTGGCAGCAAAAATAATTTCCCGGTTAAGCGTATCAACGTATTCTACACCCCGTACTGCCCAGTTGCCTTTGGTGATTTGGTTTTTTACCTTGCCTGTTTTTCCATCGTAAAGGTACAGGTGATTCCATCCATCGCGCTCCGATGCCCAAATAATTTCGTCTCCTCCGTTAACATCGTAGCGGAAATGTTTGCTACTGTAATCGATAAATGTTTTTTGGGTTTCGTTGATAATGGTTTGGCATTTTCCGGTTTGGGCATTCATTTCAATAACCTGGTAAACTTGATGCCCCCGTTTATTGTATTCGAAAGTAATGCTTTGGCTGTTATTGCGCCACCTTATGTTATCAATGCTAAATTGGTTAGGGAGCATTTCTCTGCATATAGCAAGTCTTTTTTTCTGGTCAACATCAAAAATACACGGGTAATATTGAGGAAGGGCATCGCCTGGTTTATAATATTCAATGGAAGTATATTCGGGTTGGAGCTGCTTTTGTGGCGATGATTCGGTGTAAGTAACCAAGTGCTTTTGTGCTGGTTGATAAAGGCACGACATGATTTTTTTAGAATCGGGCGACCATTGTATAAACGATGAATAATATAAGCCCATACCTCCGTCGTAACTGAGTTGGGATATTTCGCCTGTGCTGTTTTCTTTTACGAATAAGTTAAAATTGCGGATAAAGGCTGTTCTTTCTCCATTGGGCGATTTTACCGGGGTGTTGCCCTGTTCGTTGCGCTGCTCCATCGACCAGGCTGGCCGTTCTTGTTTTTGGTATGCCCCTTTTTTTGTTAAGTTATACGATGGCAGAGAACAGCTCCATTCGGTTTGCCCGAAAATAAAAGAAAACCCTTTTAAGTCTTCGTTGGGGCAAATGTTTGTAATGTTATTGCTAACGGCATTTTGTCCGGTTGCTGTTGAAAGGGCATTAAGGAGACTGTTAACATCAATCAGTTCTGTCTTTGTTTTTTTTGAAGCCGAAACCACATAATATTTTTCCCCTGTTTGGGTTTCTATATTATACCAAAAAGATGTTGGGTTTTTCATCCACATTGGTTCGAAATAGCCATGTAATATTTTGTTTTTTGTAAGTGTTTTAAATGCGTTGTAGTGGTCGTATTTTGATTTAATGTCCTGTGCTTCCGAACCGAAAAAAAACATCAGTCCAATAAATGCTGCAATAATTTTTGAGAAATATTTCATCGTTTTCTGTTTTGTTTCCCCTGGATAAATAGCCAGGTTTGCTATTGTTTGTAACGAATTGCTTTCTTTTTGAAATGCAAGCCATCAATATTTTTACTATTCAAAAGTAAGCAGTGGCAATTGCAATTAAAATGATATTTATTAGTCTCCAGTGAAAAAGATTGTGAAGTATAAATAACGAGATTCGTTTGTTACAAGAAAGCCTTAAATGTAAAATTTGTGCAATTCATGGTAATGATAACGCAACCTTGTTATCTTTGTGGCATCTTGTTGGAAAACCAAGATAAAAATCAAAATCATGGGCAAAAGGGTCATTAAAGGGTACAACAGGTTAATTGCGTTCCTTTTATCTGTTTTAGGGATTGGCAGTTCTGCAACTTTCTCAGGATGTGGGGATAATTACACGTGTGAATATGGTACGCCCCGTGCCGATTTTAAGGTGAGCGGGGTTGTTACAGATGGAGAGGATAAGGCGGTTGAAGGCATTAAGGTAGTTATGCACAGGGCGGAAGGGTATGACAAAGATTCTACTTATACCGATGAAAACGGCAACTACAATGTAGGGGTTGGTAGTTTCCCGCAATCGCAAACATTTTCAATGCAATTTGTAGATGTTGACGGATCTGACAATAAAACGCTTCAGCAACTTGACACAGCCATTGTTTTTACAAATCCTGAATTTAAAAATGGCGATGGCAATTGGTATGAGGGGGAAACATCACAGGAATTAAATATTTCCATGAAAGATGGGCAAGAATGACTTACGGCCTTTCACCACGGAAGAAAATAGCCCTCGAACTTTTCAGGAAATACCGGGAAAATGAAAAGAAACTGCACCGGCTTACTTATATATTCTGGGAATGTACTTTGCGTTGCAACCTGAACTGCTTGCATTGCGGCAGCGATTGTAGAAAGGAAGCACTGGAGAAAGACATGCCGGTTGAGGATTTTATTGCGGCAATCGATGATATAAAAGGCATTGTTGAGCCTAACCACACTATGGTTGTTTTTACCGGCGGCGAACCTGTTTTGCGTAAAGACCTTGAGGTATGCGGCAAGAAGCTATACGATCGTGGTTTCCCATGGGGGATTGTGTCGAACGGATTATGCCTGACCCATGAACGGATCAAATCGTTGCTGGCTTCCGGTATGAGGGCTGCCACGGTCAGTTTAGACGGATTGGAGGATGAACACAACTGGTTGCGCGGTAGCAAAAACAGTTTTAAGAATGCAGTAAATGCCATAAAATACCTGGCAAAAGTCCCTGGTTTGCGTTTTGATGTTGTCTCCTGTGCCAACGGCAAGAATGCCGGGCACCTGCCCGAAATCAAAGACCTGTTGCTTGGCTTGGGGGTAAAAGAATGGCGGATTTTTACCATAGCCCCCATTGGCAGGGCGGCTCATATGAAAGATCTACAGTTGTCGCCAAACGAATTCAAGTCGGTTTTTGATTTTATTGCCTCCGAACGCCGGCAAGGCGACATACATGTTAACTTTGGATGCGAAGGTTTTCTCGGTGGATATGAAGGCGAAGTGAGAGATAACCTGTTTTTCTGCCGTGCAGGTATAAACGTTGCTTCCGTGCTAATAGATGGCTCAATTTCTGCCTGCCCGAATTTGCGCGACAACTTTATCCAGGGAAATATTTATAACGAAAGTTTTAAAGATGCCTGGGAGGGCAAATTCCGAGAACACCGCGACCGCAGTTGGGCAAAAACCGGCGATTGTGCCGGTTGCAAATTTTTTAAATATTGCGAAGGGAACGGGCTCCATCTAAGAAACGATAAAAACGGGGAACTGTTGTTTTGCCATTATAACCGGATTGTGCAGGCCACAAAAAATTGATTTAAACACTTAAACTTCTTCAAAATCCCTAAACAGCAAAGTTTAGTTAAAAGAATATTGTTGTTCTCGTCAGATATCCTTAACTTGTATAAGACAATGTATCAGTGTAATGAAGGCACGCAGCCTTTAAACAAATGAAAAATTATGTCGTTTTTTTGCGAAGTCACAATCTAAAATTAGGATCATGAAGAAATTTTACTTTTTTGCAACAGCGGTATTGTTTTGCATTGCCGTTAATACAAATGCACAGGAATTACCCCCTGATGCAGAACCGGGCAAATGCTATGTTAAATGCATAACCCCTGATGAGTTTGAGAAAGTCACAGAGACAGTGGTTATCAGCCCTTCTTACAAGAAGCTGGTTACTCGCTCGGCTACATATAAAATTGTGGAAGAGCGGGTTGTTGTAAAAGAAGCATCAAAAAAATTGGTATATGTCCCTGCCGTGTACGAAACAGTTGATGTGCCTTACGCTAAAACCGAAAAATCTGAAAAACTTGAAGTCATACCGGCAGAATTTAGCAAAGACAGCAAAGTGGTTGAAGTTTATCCTAAAGTGGGGCGTTGGGAGTATACCAAACTGGCGGATTGCCCTTCGGCCGACAAGGAGGATTGTATGGTAGCCTGTTTTGTTGAATATCCGGCAAAAAACCAGGTTGTACCTGTTACGACTTTGGTGTCTGACGCAACTACACGCACAATTGATATCCAGGAAGAGACTGCAACTTACCGGAAGCAAGTGGTAAAAACCCCTGCAACTGTAAAAGAGATTGAGATCCCTGCCGAATATGCCGTTATAAAAAGACGTGTTGTTGACCAACCGGCACGTACCGTGGAAGAAATTGTTCCGGAGCAAACAAAGACAATAACAAAAACAGTACTTACCAAAAAAGGGGGCATGACGGTTTGGGAAGAAGTTGACTGTAAACTTGCCGCAGGGAATGCTGAAATATTGCCTATTTATTATGAATTGAACAGTGCCCGTTTAACTGAAGATTCTAAAGATATAATTGACGAATATCTATTGAGTTTAATGAATGAAAAACCTGGGTTGCGCATTGAACTAATGTCGCATACCGATTCCAGGGGAAATGACGACTACAACATGGCATTGTCGCAACAACGCGCACAATCTGTTGTTAATTATTTGGTGTCGAAAGGCATAAGCCGTAGCCGTTTAGTTGCCAAGGGATATGGTGAAACCCGCCTGGTTAACCGTTGCTCAAACGGTGTTGATTGTAGCGAGGCAGAACACCAACAAAACCGCAGGACTGAATTTAGGATTATTAGGTAGTTTTGATTATATGTTTTTTAAGGGGTTTTCCGGTTCTCCGGAAAGCCTTTTTTTTTGATGAAGCGGTAAGGTTTATTCCAGGGTCAGTAAGGGTATTTCCTTTCTCGTTTTTTCTAGTTTTATCCCATATTCATTTAGTAGTTCCTCCTTCATTAGGTTGTCGTAATGATAGTGAAAATCCCAATCGTGCAATTGGGTGTTATTTCCAAAATACCGGAATACTATTTTTTTTTCGTTGCTCAACAGTATGCATAAACTGCTGACAGACATATTGTCTGCTTTTATCCGGTTTGTCCCCACTATATATTTTGTTATACTGCTGCCCCAGTTGATTTGTTCCTTGTCCCAAAGTTTGTTTTCGTCCACTATTGTCATTTTGTAGATGTCCTTTACAGCGGCTGACCGGACAATTTTTACATCAAATTCTCGTAAAATAGCCTGAAGTACCAGGTCGGGGCTGGAGTACCATATTTCAGCGGGGCATTGCAACCTGACATAAAAATCATCCCATTTACCCGGGACTACCTGTTGGAACGGTACATCATAAATCTCTGCTATTAGCCTGGACAGTTTCCCGTTGAATTGGACCGGGTTATTTTCCATGCTGAAAAAAGGTTCTTTTGTATTGCTTGCAGAAATTTTTAATTCTGGGTTTGTTGCCGTGGGGGGGGCTGTTAGGACTGGTTTATCTGCAGGGTTTATTACCTGGAATATTTTTTCGATTCCGGTTCGGGGAAGATACTGGCAACGGCTCGCTGTATTTTTCACATAAGCGTAAGACAGGTTGGAAGGGTGGCCTTCCCAAACAAGCTCTCCTTGCGATGTAAACAATACAGCATAGGGCCTCCTGGTAACCCCGAACCGTTTTACCAGGTTTCCGTTATAGTCCCTGACAACCATCAGCCTTATCGGATATTTTTCCATATATCCCGAAACAACTTCGTGGGTCTCATCGGTAACCGATACGATAAAAACATCGTCCCCGATCTGCTCCTGCATAATTTCCAATTGTTCTGTTGCCGTTTTGCAAGGGGAGCACCATGTTGCCCAGAAGTCAAGCAAAATGAGCTTCTGTTGTTTGTAACCGGAGATACTGTTTGCAGAAAATATTTCAGCTACCTTGAACGGGAAATCCCCTGCCTGCAACAAGACAGGGCTTAGGATAAATGTATTTATTACTATAAGTTGCTTTAAAGACATGTTATTTGACTTTAGGTACTGATATGCAAAATAATTGAATTTTATAACTTTATTGAAGAATAAAATAGAAATAAGCAATATGGCATACCTTGTAGCAAATAAACGGGGTGTTGTGGTTTTGCCCCAGGGCGCATGGCGCTCAATGGAACTGCCAGGGCGTAAAATTGGAAAACCTGTGTGCATGGGCTTCAAAAAAAGAAGAGAAAATGAGTTTACCCCGGGTCAACATCAATGTTTATTATACAATTGCTGTTGGCTGGCAATTGTTTGGTTTTTTTTGTGCATCCCAGTATAAACTTTTTAGTTTCGTCAAGGTTTAATTTTTTGTCAATTTTTATCCAAATTTCTTTTTGGAACCAGAGTTGTATGCGGTTAATCAACGGATATTCCGGTCCGAGGATTATTATTTCTTTGTTATAGTTGAGGAGTTTTTTCAGTTGTATTGATGCCCGGTCGACGGTTTCCTGATTTTTATGTTTTACCACAATTTTAACCAACCTGAAAAACGGCGGGTATTTAAACAGCCTCCGTTCTTCCATCTGTGCCCTGAAAAGGGAAAGGTAATCCTGTGGGGCAATAAAGTCCAATAGTGGGTGTTCTGGCTGAGAAGTCTGTATTACAACTTTCCCCTGGTTGTTTTTCCTCCCTGCCCGTCCGCTCACCTGTAATATAAGCTGGAAAGCACGCTCGTGTGCCCTGAAGTCCGGGAAGTTGATCAGGTTGTCGGCGTTTAAGATCCCTACCACGCTCACATGTTCAAAATCCAACCCTTTGGTGACCATTTGTGTGCCTATCAGTATGTCGGTTTTCCGGTTTTCCAGGTTATGGATAATCTTATCCAAGGCTGTTTTAGATTGTGCCGTGTCCAAATCCATTCGTGCAATATTTGCGTTTGGGAAAAGGTGTTTAAGTTCATCCTCTATTTTTTCGGTGCCAAACCCCCGTGTTTTTATTTCCGGCGAACCGCAATTGTCGCACTTGTCGGGCAGTGGCTGGCTAAACCCGCAATAGTGGCATGTAAGCCTTTTTTTGTATTTATGATAGGTTAGGCTCACATCGCAATTTTTACATTTAGGTATCCAGCCACAGGTGAAACATTCCACAAAAGGCGAGTAACCGCGCCGGTTTTGGAACAGAATTGTTTGTTCTTTGTTTTCAGTGGCTTTTTGCATAAGCCCGTACAGTTGGGGCGTGAGTACCGAATGCATCAGTTTTCGTTTATAGGCTCTTTTTACATCAGCGATAATAGTTTCTGGCAGTTCAACATTGGCGTGCCTCTTTGTCAGGTTCACCAAACCATATTTTTTTGTCAGGGCATTGTGGTACGATTCAAACGAGGGTGTTGCCGAACCTAGCAATACTTTTGCATTGTTTTGGAACCCCAATATAATGGCCATGTCGCGCGCATTGTAGCGTGGGGCAGGGTCGAACTGTTTATATGAGTTTTCATGTTCTTCATCGACAATTACAAGCCCAAGTTTTGAAAAAGGCATAAAAACCGCCGAACGCGCCCCCAGGATAACCTGGTACCCTTTCTCTGGCCTGGTTTGGAACTGTAATGTTTTTTCCCATATCTCTACCCGCTCCTTGCTGCTGAGTTTTGAATGGTATATGCCTACTTTTTTTCCAAACACATTTTTTAACCGCTGCACAATTTGTGTGGTCAGCGCAATTTCAGGCACTAGGTAAAGTGCCTGTTTGCCCGATTTTATAATATCATCGATAAGGTGTATGTATATTTCGGTTTTCCCGCTGGCCGTAATCCCGTGTATCAATGCGACCTGTTTCTCCTCAAATGCCGATTTTATTTCAGTTAACGCTTTCTCCTGATGCTTGTTCAGCAGGTTGATTTCTACCTGCCCGTTTTCATCTTTTATTTCAATCCGGGAAACTTGCCTCTGGAACTGTACGATTAGTTTCTTTTTCTCCAGCTCTTTTAAAGTTGCCGGGCTATGCCCAGTAACACTTAACAATTCTTTCTTAGAAACGAAATGGCTGGTCCCGTTCCCAAAAGAATTGGTTTTTTCGCAAAAACGTAAAAACAGTGATTGTTGTTTTTTTGCCCGTTCCAGCCCCCCTAATTTTTTATTCAGTATTGCCTCTGTCTTTATCTCGGGATGAAGTTTTATACATGTTTCTGTTTTTGGCTTATAGCGGGCATTTAGTTTTTCTTCAATTTGTATGCAGTTTTTTTTCAACAACGATTTTAAAACTGTATAGGAAAAGTTTTTTCCCTGTTTTTTTTGAAGTTCATCTACTGTTGCCGCCCCCCCTCCGATTTGCCTGAGCAGGAATTGTTCTTTTTCTGTCAGTTCAATACCGGCCCCATCGTCGATGACAATTATTTTTGACTTGCTTTCCAGTTTGAGCCCGGAGGGGAGCGCAGCTTTAAATACATCGCCCAGGGTACAGCAATAATATTTTGCCATCCAGTGCCATAGTTCGATGTTTTTGGGCAGGACCACCGGGTGGCTATCCAAAACCCCTATGATTTCTTTTATGTCAATATTTTCCGGTTTTTTATCGGCAAGGGCAATTACCAGTGCCGAGTAAAGTTTTTTCTGCCCGAATTGCACGATAACACGTCCCCCTTCTTTAATATCATCCTCGAGGAGCGTTGGCACTTTGTAGGTAAAGGCACCGTGCAACGGTAATGGCAATATGACTTTGGCGTATAATCCTGGCATACGTGCAGATTTGAAACATGCTTAAATGTAGTTAAAAAAAATGATTGGTCAGGGTTTAATTAAATTTTCCGTCGAGCCATTCCCGTACATTTTCCATTAGCCAGTTTGGGGTGGAGGTGGCCCCGCAAATCCCTACCGAATCAATATTTTCGAACCAGTCAATATTTATGTCTTCTATATGGGAAATTAGGTGCGAATTGGGATTTCCTTCCCTGCATATGGAGAACAAATATTTTCCGTTAGAACTTTTCTCGCCAGCAACAAAAAGTATCATGTCGTAGTTTTGCGCAAATTTTTTAAGGTGGGGCACCCGGTTTGAAACCTGACGGCAAATAGTGTCTTTTATATCCACGCTAAGTCCGGGGTTGACATGTTTTTTTACAGCTTCTGCAATTTCATAAAAATCTTCAATACGTTTTGTTGTTTGCGAATATAAAGAAACCGGGCGGCAGGGATCTATCTTGGCAACATCATCTTTATTTTCCAGAACAATTGCACTGTAGTTGGTTTGCCCGTTTAGCCCTACAACTTCGGCGTGCCCTTTTTTGCCGTAGATAACAACTTGCCCGTTATGCGATTTATTAGTGATATATGAGCCACGTACCCTTTCTTGCAAAGTAATTACAACGGGGCAGGTGGCATCAATCAGTTCTATGTTGTTTTTTTTTGCATGTTCATAAGTTTCCGGAGGCTCGCCGTGGGCACGGATCAGCACTTTGCAGCCTTTAAGTTTCAGGTATTCTTCTTTTGTGATAGATTTTAAGCCCATTTTTTCGAGCCTGCTTACTTCTTCCCCGTTATGTACTATGTCGCCCAGGCAATATAACTGTGATGTTTCACGCAGTTCTTTTTCCACCGATTTTATTGCCCTTATCACCCCAAAACAAAATCCGGATCCACAGTCAGTTTCAACTTTCATTTTCACTTGTCCTTTCTTTGACTTTCCCCAGTGCCCATTCAAGCTGTTGTTCGCGTGTCAGGTTGCTGTTGTCTAGCACCAGGGCATCGCCGGCTTTTTTAAGCGGGCTTACTTCGCGTGACGAATCTATTTTGTCGCGTTCTTTCACATTGGCAAGTATATCATCGAAACTTACGTCCATCCCTTTTTCTTTTAGCTCAAGGAATCTGCGTTGAGCCCTGGTTTCCGGCGAGGCAGTCATGAAAATTTTGAGTTCGGCAAAGGGGAAAACCACAGTGCCAATATCGCGGCCGTCCATCACAATGCCTTTATCTTGCCCGTTTTCACGTTGTTGTTTTACCATTTCATGCCTAACTTCGGCAATGGTACTTATCGGGCTTACATTTTGCGAAACTTCCAGATCCCTTATTTCCCCCTCAATATTTTCACCATTCAGGAACGTTGTGTTTTTTTCGGCTTCTTTGTCCCACCTGAAAGTTATTTTTATGTCTTTTAAACCAACGATAACCTTCCCAATATCCGGTTTTCCGTTTTTTATCCAGCCGTTTCGCAGGGAGTAAAGCGTAACTGCGCGGTACATCGCACCGCTGTCTATATAAATATACCCGAGCAGGCGTGCCAGCGTTTTAGCCAAGGTGCTTTTCCCGCACGATGAATGCCCATCGATTGCTATTACAATTTTTTTATCTGTCATTTGTCAAAATTTATCGTTCAGGTTGATAGCCAGTGAAAATAGGTTTGAAGAACCTGCCAGGTGAAAACGAGATGTGGCAAAGTCGAACCTGAACCGCTTTATTTTTATGCCAAAACCTAGCGACATCCCTACCGTTGAGATTTTTTCATCAAATTTTAATTCCTGCCTGCGCTGGTAATTGTATCCTGCCCGGATAATAAAATTATCGGAAGGAAGGATCTCTACACCTAAAACCACATGCCGCATAAATTGTTTGGCAAGGCTCTCTTCCGGGTCGTTTATTGAAATATCGAGTTGTTCATCTTCGTCTGTTTCTTCGTCTGCCAGGTCCCAACTGTTTAGGTGTTGCAGGGTCAGGCATAAATTCACCGGTGCATGTTCCAAACGGTGGCTAATCCCGGCCTGCAAATCGAACGGTATCGCTTCCCTGTCCCCATCATTGTAATAGGTGGTAATCTGCGTCCCGATGTTACGGGCAACAATCCCAATGTTGGTTTTATTGCTTTTGCTGGCAAAGGTTGCTCCTATGTCAAGCGCAATCCCAAACGAGCGATATGTTTCCAGTGCTGAGAAAATAGGTTTTAAATTAGCTCCGTAATTAAGCCGTTTGTATGTGTTTGAATAAATAATATTTAACGCATATTCAGCGGCAGAGAAAGTATTTCCGGTAAGTTCCCCGTCTTTTGTCGCTTCCTTGAAATCGCCGTAGTTAATGTAATGCACGCCCAGGGCAAGGTTTCCAATATTGCCATAGTTTCTTGCATACGAGGCATAACCGTAGTTAATGTCGGCAAGGTAATTTACATAATTAACAACCAGCATGTTGTGCATCTGCCCCCTCAGGGAAGCCGGGTTGTTGTATGGCAAATTTAAGTCAGACGGGTCATTTAACGCAATTTGGTTTCCTCCAAGTGCCGCCATCCGTGCCGAGTTGGTAAGTTCGAGGAACTGGTAGGTATTTTCGCCTCCAATCTGGGCTTTCCCCGTAGACAAGATCATTATAAAAATTGAAATGAGGTAATATTGCTTCATTCGCTGTTATGCATTTTCAGTAAAACGCCAAAGGTATTTAATTATTGAGTATAGTTCATATATTTGTTTTGTCTTTTTACTCAAACGAATGGCAAAGAAAGTAGTCCGGTCAAGCAACATAGGGGAAGTAACCTTTTTCCCTAACGGCCGCTCAAAAAATATTAAAATAAGCGTAAGGCCCGATAAATCAGTACTGGTTTCATTTCCATATTTTGTGACGGGGCACGAGGCTTCTGCCTTTGTCGAAAAAAATAAAGAATGGATACGACTTCAGCAAAAGAAATTCGAACAGAAAAAAAACAGGGTAAAAGAAGGCGATGAGATAAGAACAAAATTACATACGGCAATTTTCCTGAAAGGCGATAAAAACAATGTTGAACATAAAGGGGGGAGGGTTAAAATATCCGTCCCTGATTTCAATTCGGAACAGTCGCAAAGTTTCATCGAAAGGGTTTTGACAGAAGTTTACCGTTTTGAAGCCAAAAGGATCCTTCCTGCAAGGCTTAGGCAGTTGGCTGCGGTTTATGGTTTTAAAGTGAACAATGTTGCCATCAGGGACAACAGGCGGAACTGGGGGAGTTGTTCTGCCAGGAACAACATCAGCCTTAACTTGCAAATGATGAAATTGCCCGATGAATTGATCGATTATGTTTTATTGCATGAACTGATCCATACCAAAATAAAAAACCATGGACCGGGATTTTGGGAAATGTTGGATAAGGTTACCGGGGGGAAAGCAAGGGAACTTGCAAGCTGGGTCAAACAATATTCAACATATACCTTGTGACAACAACAAATGCTTTCAAAAGAAGCCGGAAGCCAAGAAACAGGGCTTATCCTTTTGACAATAAAATAAATCCTTATTCCAATATCAATAGTTTCTTTTTAAACGGCACAGGGTATGCCGTTATGTATATTTCGGGTTTTAAGTCCAAATGTTCTCCGTTTAGGCCCAAAACAAACACTTCGATTTTTTTCCCAGCCATGTTTTTGTCCAATGGGAAATAATAAGTGTAGTTCTTGTCGCTTTCCCTCACGTCTGCTTCCCAAACATTGCTCTTGAATGCCGGTGCGCGGTCGGGGCAGCCAAAATATTCGCCGTCTATCTTCAGCCCGGCATAAGCCCCTTCAATGCCATGTGTGCCGTTTATGGCGATGCACAAATAACTGCCTTCCGGTATTTCGTCAAGGCTTATCTCCGACGACCATGTTTTTTGCGCATAATAATTTTTACGTTCAGAATAGGGGTCGAAAAGGTTCGATGCTTTCCACTTAGAGCGATCGACCTGAACACCGTCTTTATATCCAATTATCTCGGTAATCCTAAGCGGGGCAGGCTGTATTTTCACATATCGGATCGGGCCAAAAGGAGCCATGTCTATTTTCATTGATTTGTCGGCCATAAAAAAAGCGTCATCCCAATGCAACAAATCGGCAGAAACTTTTGCATTGTTCCCTTCTTCTGTTTCCAGCGGTTCCAAAGAATATGTGTCGAATGTTTTTACGACCAATGAATCCAGCGCAATCGCTCCCCCCATGTCCAGTCTCAATGATATGTTGTTGGGGATTACGGTGTTATGGCGCATGTTGATGGAGTATGCGGTTGATAAATCACCGTCAAAAAGGTTGCGATCCCACAGTTCGCGTTCCTTAAAAACCGGCTGGTTGAAAAAAGCATCCCTTGCTGCTTGGATCTGTGGGATTTTCGTTTCGCCCGAACGCAACAACTCTTGCGCCTCCAGGGCATTGTTGCTACCGGCAAAACAAGTGGCTTCGTAAATAGATTCTGCATCGCCGGGCACAGGGCATTCATCCATTTCTGCAAGTTTGCGGTGATAAGGCAAGTGCAACATGTCACCTCCAAAGTCAACTTTAACTGCTTTCCCTTTCAAAAGAGAAGATACATCTTCCCCGTCAATGCTTGCCGATTTATAGGCAGAACAATCGCCTGCCAATTTTATTTTCCTGCTTGTCCCCGGCAACGACAACAACTGTACATATTCCGTGTCGTTTTTCGCATTTGGCACAATTTGGTAGTCAGTGCCTTCCACCCCAAATTCGTCAGCACTTTTGGCATCGGATAATTTTACCAAACACGAACGGAAGGGCAAAACCTCGATTTCAACTTCTTCCCCAAATGCGAAGCTGCCAATTATTTTCTCTGTTGGGTGGTAGGTCTTTACCTGTACCTTTCCCAAATCCCCTAAGCCGACTGACGAATCCAGTTTTATAGAATAGTTTACAGGTTCCCAGCTAAGGTTGCGCAAAGTAAGCAGCCGTGTATGCCCATCGCCGCGCGACACTGCGTTTATCCCATAACGTTTTTCAGGAAGCACCATGCCGTTAACAAGGATGTCTTTGTATTTCCTGTGCAAATTGAAAATGCGGGCAAGCAATGGATATTCGTTGTCCCTCAACAGCCAAGGGTTACCATAAATTTCTGGAGACACTATGAGGTTCCTGTTGAAAGCTTGCAGCACGAGGTCGTCTTCCCAATAATCGAGGAACGAAGAAAGGCAAACCCCATGGTCTTCGGTCAAACGCGTAAGCTTTGGCGGCAGCTCGCGGGCTATGGCTCCTGCCCGGTGGTGAGGGGCGGTTGTTGTATTTGCAATATGTACATCAATATATGTTTCTGCACCGCCCAACAAAAAAGTTGTTGAATGTGCCATTCCGCTGCCTAAATCCAAGCGGTGGTTCAACAAAATAAGATCGGGTGAATATTTCCTGCATTCATTCATCATGCGGTTAAACACATTGTGTTTTTCCGGGCGTAGCTGCCCGCAAACCCCGTCCATTTTAAAAAGTTCGAAATTATGGTCGCGGCAAAGGCTGACCATTGTTTCAATCCTCAGATCCTCTTCTTCCGGCGTATCGCCGAAACCATCGGGGCCGCCCCAAATACCAAGGCGTGTGCCCATGTCCCCGGCTTCTTTTACCATTGGGGCGAAACCGTTCGGGAATTGCCTTTTGAACCTGTCGGACTGCATGTTGCCATAAAAACGTTTGCCGTCAATAGCCCCGGCATCAAAGGCATATATGTCCAATTGCATCCCATATTCATCCTTTAGCCACTTAAAAAAATCGAGGTTGATCAGGGTCTGAGCCTCTGTTGCCCCCTCGTTGGTGTTGTTAATCCACGAAAAATATTCGGAGCGTGACGGGGTAGATTCGTCTGCCCCTGGAAAAATTTTTTCCTGGGCAAAAGAGGTCAATGACAAACAAATAAAAACAAATTGGACAAAGTTACGTTTCAGCAATTTTTTTTGCATGGCTAAATGTGTTTTTGTTTTTTTCAAATGAATCTCTCAAAGGTAATTAGTTCTTTCGTTTGATGCGAACATTAAAATTCTTTTCCACGCAAAAAATGCTATATTTTTATCAGAAGTTCAAAAAGTAAAAGTAATGACCTCATTATTACGGGTTGAGAATCTACCAACACTTAATTGACCAACCCCCATCGTAATTTTGAAAAAATACCTATCTGCATTATGCCTGTCGCACCGGATCAATGTAAAAAACCGGGTATCTCCCTCAAAAAAGAATAACTGTTCTTTTCATAGTCGATCTTGCAGGCAAAATGTTGGAGCCCGTTTGAAACCATGATGTGTTTCACCTTTAGTGCCATGTTGTATCGCACTGCCTGATCGAACGTGGATTGTGTGATTTTCACAGAGGGGGCTTTGAATTCGGCAATTGAACAAGGTTGCCCTTTCCTGTTGTAAACCAGCAGGTCGAAGCGCTGTGGCTGCATGTTTATCATGAGCTGTTTTTCAACTGCCATCAACGGTGCAGGGTAATTTTTTTCATGTATCAGGTACCTGATGAAATTTTGCCGCACCCATTCCTCCGGGGTCAGGCTAACATATTTTTTGCGGATAAGGTCAAAAATTTGTTGTTTCCCTTTTTCTGTTTGTGTCTTGAACGAATATGTGGGCAAATTCAATTTCTGCATCTAAATAATTTTACTTGCCAACACCTTTTGGATGGCGAAAACTAAAAATGTATTTTTGTGTTAGCCTGTAAGGTTGTCCCGGGCTTTAGTTGGCAAAATAAAGCAATTTATGAAGACAAAAAAAGATATTGTTGAAAACTGGTTGCCCCGTTACACAGGGAAAGCCCTGCCTGAAATAGGGGGGTACATTTTGCTGACCAATTTCCAGAACTATGTTGAGAGTTTTGCCCGCCGGTTTGATGTTGATGTTGAGGGGCGCGACAAAAATTTCCCTAACGCCACGGCAGAAGGCATCACCATCATAAATTTTGGCATGGGAAGCCCCAATGCCGCCACTGCCATGGACTTGCTGGGCGCAATTACCCCGAAAAGTGTTTTGTTCCTGGGCAAATGCGGCGGGCTGAAAAGGAAAAACCAGCTCGGCGACTTAATCCTCCCGATTGCCGCCATCAGGAGGGAAGGCACGTCTGACGACTATTTGCCGCCAGAAGTGCCGGCACTGCCTGCCTTCAACCTGCAAAGGGCGGTTTCGCATATTTTGCGCAATTCGGGGCAAGACTATTGGACAGGCGTGGTTTACACAACAAACCGCAGGGTTTGGGAATTTGACGAGAAATTTAAAAAATACCTAAAGAAAACACGGGCGATGGCAATAGATATGGAAACGGCAACGCTCTTTACCGCCGGTTTTGCCAACCAGATACCAACAGGCGCTTTGCTGTTGGTGTCGGACCAGCCCATGATTTCTTCGGGGGTGAAAACAACCGAGAGCGACCAAAAAGTGACATCCAGTTATGTGGAAAAGCACCTAAAGGCAGGCATTGATGCACTATTCGAAATTAAAAACAACGGACTTTCCGTAAAACACCTCAGATTTTAAAATGGAATTCGAGACTATAATACAGAACCTGAAAAGGAAGACATACCACCCTATTTACCTCCTCCAGGGGGAAGAACCATATTTTATAGACATTATTTCAAATTACATTGAAAAAAATGTTTTGACAGAAGCCGAACGTGGTTTCAACCAGACGGTTTTTTACGGCAAGGATTCCGACCCCATGACTATAGTGGAAAGTGCAATGCGTTTCCCAATGATGGCAAGCCAGCAGGTGGTGGTGGTAAAAGAAGCACAGAGCTTGGGCAAAATCGAAGTCCTGTCTTCGTATGCCGAAAAACCGTTGTCTTCAACAATATTGGTGATTAACTATAAATACAAAAACCTTGACTCAAGGACTAAACTTGCCAAAGCCATAAAAAAACACGGGGTGGTTTTCACTTCAAAAAAAATATACGAAAACAAAATCCCCAACTGGATAGAAAGTTACCTGAAGAACAAAAATTTCAGCATAACGCCGCAGGCAGCGCAAATTTTAACGTCGTATCTTGGCAACGACCTGGGGCGTATCGCAAACGAACTGGAGAAATTGGCAATTGCTGTCAAAAACACCAACAAGATCACTCCAGAACATATCGAGAAAAACATAGGGTTGAGCAAGGAGTTCAATATTTTTGAGCTGCAAAATGCACTTGGGGAGAAAAATGTATTCAAAGCCAACCAGATTATCAGGTATTTTGGGGCAAACCCATCTTCCAACCCGATACAAAAAACTATTTCAAACTTATATTTTTATTTTTCCAAATTATTCACCTATCATTTCCTCAAAGACAAATCGGATCGCAACGTGAGCGCAGAATTAAAAGTCCACCCTTTTATCGCAAAATCGTATATTGCAGCGGCAAAGCGGTATTCGCCAACCAAACTGTACGAAATAATGGGGATTTTGCGCGACTACGACATGAAAAGCAAGGGGTTTGAAGTTTCGACAATGGTTGACATGGCCGAATTGCAGAAAGAAATGATTTATAAAATATTGCACTAATGGTTACATGGTTTATTATCGGCATTACGGCGATTGTTTCGTACATGGGTTTGCAAAACAGCGAATTGAAGGAAAAACTGCAATTTAATGCTGCAAAAATAATACAGGGGAAAGAATATTACAGGCTGTTTTCTCATGCGTTCGTACATGCAAGCTGGCCGCACCTTATTATCAACATGATGGTGTTGTATTTCTTTGGCCCTTACATCGAAAAATACATGGGCTATTATTTTGGCAACAAGGGCACTGCTTACTACCTCCTTTTATATTTCGGGGGGATTTTGGCATCGAACCTGTTGAGCCTTGTGAAAAACTGGAAAAACTATTATTACAATGCGGTGGGCGCATCGGGCGCGGTCTCGGCCGTGCTGTTTGCATTTATTTTCTTCGACCCGCTTGAGAAATTATTGCTGTTTTTTGTCTTGCCCATACCGGGGATATTGTTCGCAATAGGATACCTGTTTTACTCATACCAGATGGGGAAACAAAATAAAGACAATATTGCCCACGATGCCCATATGCTTGGCGCATTGTTTGGCTTCGTTTTCCCCATCCTGCTAAAGCCCGATTTGTTCGGGGATTTCATCGACAAATTGTTCGCATTCCTTTAAAAATGGATCGTTTTCTGGTTTACAACGGCGAAGTGGTACTGAAAGACGAACCTAAGCTTTTGGGTTTTTTCAAGCCAGGCACTATTAATATCTCGCGCAAAATATGGTACGGGCATGGCGGCATACCTCTGTTCAACGAAAACATAGATCTGCTCGCCCGGCAAATAGGAGTGCTGCAGTTGCCAGTGCCGGAAATTTTTGGCGACAGGCACGAGTTTTTCCGCATCGTAAAGCGCATGTTGAACAAAAACCGTTTGTACCGTTCGGGCTTTGTCTTTTTCCAGTTGCTGTGGGACGGTGGCAAATTTGACCTTCTTGTTACTGCCCACCCTTTTGAAACCTTTGATTTCCCGATTTCGGCAGGGGGTGTTTTGTTGAACTATTCGGGCATTACAAAATATTCGGGCAATAGTATTAACAGTTTCCCTTTTTTTAACGAACCTGTTTGGCAGGCGGCAATTTCCCAAAACAGGGGCACGCTTTTCCAAAACACTATTTTGCTGAACGAAAAAGGGGCGGTCTGTGAATGCGCTTATGCCAACCTTTTCATGTTCAAAGGCAACGAACTAATAACCCCGGGGATTGCTTCCGGTTGTTTTGAAGATACTTTGCGCCCCCTTGTCATTGAAACAGCTATGGGGCTGGGCTTTAAAATAACTGAAAAAACAGACCTAAAAACCAAATGGCTACTTCTTGCCGACGAGATTTTTGTTGCAAGCGAAGAAACCGGGATAAAATGGGTAATGGGGGTGGAAAAAAAACGGTTTGTCCACGAACATTCTGTAAGCATCCATGAAAAACTAAACGAATACCTGAAAGAAAAAACAGGGAACTGAAATGTTGATGCGAGATGACAGGGATTTGCTTTCTGTTAATTTTAAAATTATGGGGACAAACAGGTTACAACAAAAAATAATTGCGGATACTGAAGAGTATGTGAAACAAACTTTTGAGGGTGAAAGTTCCGGCCACGACTGGTGGCACATAAACCGAGTGAGGGGCTTGGCACTTAAAATTGCAGGCTCAGAAGGAGGCAACCTTTTTATTATTGAAATGGCTGCCCTGTTGCATGATTTGGACGACTGGAAATTAAACGGCAAGGGCTGTGGGCAGCGAGTTGGTGTTTGGCTCGACAAACTTGGCGTTTCGGCATGGGAATCAGCAAGGATTATTGAAGTTGTTGGGCAAGTTTCGTTTAAGGGGGCTGGGGTAGAAACAAAAGCTACCTCGCAGGAAGCGCGTATAGTGCAGGATGCCGACCGCTTGGACGCAATTGGCGCAATAGGCATTGCCCGCACTTTTGCATATGGCGGCAGCAAAGGAAGGTTGATCTACGACCCGGGAGTAGTGCCAGAAATGTACCAAAGTTTCGAAGCATACAAAAAAACTACTGCCCCAACAATTAACCATTTCTACGAAAAACTGCTCTTGTTAAAAGACCGTTTAAATACTGGGGCGGCAAAAAAGATGGCTGTTGCCAGGCATGGGTTTATGGAACAGTTCCTTGAGCGTTTTTTTAATGAGTGGGACAATAAAGGGTGAGGCAGTCCGGCTTTATGGTAATTCCTCTATGGTTTATTACCGTATGTGATTGGGCTGGGTGAAATATAAAATTTGCCGCACACCCTTTTTTTGGGTAGATTCGCAGTATAATAACCGTATTTGTGGGGAACAATATTGAAACAGGGACAAAAGCCAAGCCTTTTTTAAAATGGGCTGGTGGCAAAGGGCAATTAACAAGGGCGTTTGTCGGGTTTTATCCGGCAGAACTGAAGGACAATAAGGTTGAAAATTATTATGAACCTTTTGTCGGCGGCGGGGCTGTTTTTTTCGATATAGCCCAGAGATACAAGATAAATTCGGCTTTTTTGTCTGATGTAAATGAAGAACTCATATTGTCGTACAAAGTAATACAGAGAGATGTCGATAGTTTGGTCGGGCAGTTGTACAAATTAAAGTGCCGCTATGAAAAATTGGATGTAGATGGGCAAAAAGAATTTTATTACAGCACCAGGCATGATTTTAACCTCAACAAAAGCCGTTTTAATTTCAAACGCTATTCAAAAGAGTGGATCCCGAGGGCGGCCCAAATACTTTTTCTAAACCGTACCTGTTTTAATGGTTTGTTCCGTTTCAACTCAAAAGGGGAGTTTAATGTCCCGCAGGGGAGGTACAAAAAACCCAGGATTTTGGATGAGCCGAACTTGCTGGGAACTTCAGCTTTACTTCAGGGTGTACAGATAGGATTATGTGATTTTAGGGAAGTTGAAAAGGTAGCCGGAGAAAATTCGTTTGTGTATTTCGACCCCCCATACAGGCCAATCAGCAAGACTTCCGGTTTTACGTCATACAGTAAATGCCGTTTTGGCGATGATGAACAAATTGAATTGTCGCGGGTGTTTCACCGCCTCAATGAAAAAGGGGCAAAACTGATGTTGAGCAATTCTGATCCTAAAAACACAGACAAAACTGATGGTTTTTTTGATGAGCTGTATGGAAAATTCAATATTTTCAGGGTTCCTGCAAAAAGGGCAATTAACTCCGATGCGTCTAAACGACAGGAAATAAATGAAATTGTTGTGACAAATTATAAGCTTTCTTCTTGATTTTGTATCTTTCATTAAAAAAGGTTAGTAGTACATTGAAAGTTGTTGTCAAAATAATTCCGGTAATTTTTTGCCTGTTCGCAGTAAAAACGGCTTCTTGCCAAGAAGTTATTTTGCTCCGGCATGCTAAAGTCGATATAAAAGCAGGGGGCTGGACGGGACACAAAAAAGCAATTAAGTACCAAAGGTTATATAATACTGCCCCGATTGCCCCGTTCAATGCGGGCAAGGTGCTGGCAGGGCTGCCAAAACGCAGGACAGATACGGTTTATGTGAGCAACTTATCGCGTTCAGTCACTACCGGATGGTTGCTGTTTGGAGATTCGGCCGTTGTGCTTTCCTCCTGTTTCTTAGATGAGTTTGAGCTAAATGTGATCCGCCTTCCCCTTTTGCTCCCGTATAAAGGCTGGACTTCGGTTTCGAGGGCGCTGTGGCTTATGGGCATACATGGGAAAAACAATGAATCGTATAAGGAAGCCCGGGGGAGGGTAGGGGAAATTGCTGATTTTATTGAAGAAAGGCTGGAATATAACGAACAGGTCATAATGGTAACCCACGGATTTTTAAACCATGATATTGCACGGGAGATGAAAAAACGGGGGTGGGGAATAATAAAAGGTGCAGGCACAAAAAACCTGGGGGCTACCATACTTATTAAATAATACATATTTGATTACTTTTGCTTTCTGTTAAGGTAGTGAACAAATGGCTGAGCTAAACATATCATCTAAAAACGGGTTTAAAGATATTTTTAATGATTATTACCAGCCCCTTTGTAATTTAAGTGCCTATTATCTTGAAGAAGGGGACGAGGCAAAGGGGGTTGTCCAGGAGGCCTTTGTTAAGCTGTGGGAGGCCAGGAATGGACTGGAAAGCGGCTCGAATATCCGGAATTTTTTATTTACCCTTGTAAAGAACAATTGCCTTAATATCTTAAAACGAAGGCAAATCCTTTTAAAACACCACGAAAAAATAAGGCAGGTCGAAATTCAATGCCAATATGAAAGCTTAAGCAGGATAGGCGAAGATTACCTGGAATTAAACGAGCTTAAAGAAAAAATTGACATTGCAATTAAAAAACTCCCGGAGCATTGCCGTACCGTTTTTGAAATGAGCAGGTTCGAAGAAATGAAGAACCGTGAAATAGCCGAAAAACTGGGGATTACACAAAAAGCAGTAGAAGCAAGGATGACCAAAGCACTTAAGTTTTTACGTGGGGAACTGAAGGAATACTTGCCTCTTGTTGCGTTGCTTGCCAGTATGGTGGATTAATACGGCCGATAAATTGTATGTTGCGTAGGGCATTTAAAGCACTTTCCTGTCAGTCAAATACAGTATGCCCTATGCAATTAAAAAACCTAAAATAGGAAAGAATTTGTCGTAAAATTCTGTATTATCTAAATCCTTGACTGTGATTTGAATATGGTCGATAATAGGTTTCATTATTAAGTTTCCTTGCTGAATATCTCTTTCGCTCATCATAAGCATTTCAATTTGATGAGAATCTAATGTCAGTTTATCATCAGTCTGTTTCTTGAAATGCCGATTTCAAATGTGTTTGCCGTGGCTCCTATTTTTTTTGTTTTTCCGTTAGGGTGTCAGGGTATTTATTTGTTCATCTATAAACAGCTTAATGATGAGGGAAAATTTATTATTGAACATTCTTTCTGGTGACGCAACTTCTGAGGAGAAGGAGGAATTTTACTGCCACCTGGAAAACAACGACAAGGAAAGGGAGCTGTTTTATGAGATGAAAAGCCTATGGCTGCGTGCTTCTGCCCTGCAAAAAAAATCTGTGCCGCATGGTTCTGAATTTGAAGAATTGTGGGGGAAAATAAAAAATCGCGACAGGAAAACGGTGTGGCTGACAGGCAGGCTTTTGCTCAGGTATGCAGCCATTGCGGTACTCGTTTTCAGCATAGGCGGGGCTGTGGGTTACTTTATTGCAAACAACAGTGCCGAATACCCGGCAGCAGGGACACAGAAATATACGGCTACCCGCGGAAGTGTGAGCATTATTGAATTTGAGGATGGGACAAAGGTCTGGCTGAACTCGGAATCAAAACTTGCTTTTTGCGAAGATGTCAAAAACAAGCAACGGGTTGCCGAATTGACAGGAGAAGCTTATTTCGAGATAGCCCACCGCGACGATTTCCCTTTTATGGTAAAAGCCGGGGGGCTTGTGGTCCGCGATTTGGGCACAACATTTAATGTCAAAGCATACCCGGAAGACAAATATGTCGAAACATCCCTTGTTGAAGGGGAAGCAGACATACTTACCAATGCAGGGAAAACAATTGTGGCACTTAAGCCGGGCGAAAGTGCCGTTTACTTTTCGGGCGAAAATAAAATTGAACTCAGGACAATTGCCGACAATGTTTTGTCGGCATGGAGGGACGGGAAATTTGTTGTCCGCGACCAGCGGCTGGAGGATATTTTTAAGGAACTTAGCCGTTGGTATGGTATAGAGTTCAGGTTTGAAAACAACAAACTGAGGGATTACCGGTTTACCGGCAACATTAAGAAATCGACCACCGCGTTGCATGTGCTGAAAGTATTAAAGGCAGCAACCGATTTTAATTACAGTATTGTTGAAAATATCGACAAACCAGATATAGTGATAGTCTATTAGTTGAATTATTCAAAAACAAAATATATTAAGCCTATGGATTAAACCTTGTGGACAAAAACAAAAAAGCCGGGGCGCTTGGAACACCCCGGCAAACATTATTAAAATTTTGGTTGAGGTAATTTTGCCGGTTACCAAAACCTCATTTATAACGAAAATCAAACAAAATTATGAAGAAAAAACGATTTTTCCGAGGCCGCGAATGGTCCGGATGGCTAAAATTATTGGCAATGATGAAACTGACTACCTTTTTACTGTTTCTTTCCGTGATGGCAATGGCTACAGGAAGTTACTCCCAAGATGCCCGGTTCGACTTAAGTGTTAGGAACGCTTCTATTATCCAGGTACTGGAGGAAATTGAGCAGAAGACCGAATATGGTTTCTTGTTCAAGACAGATCAACTGAACCTTGAAGAGCGGTATACCCTTAATTTTACAGATACCAAGATTGAGACTGTGATGAAGAAGATACTTGATGAGGATTATTATTCTTATCGTATAATGGACCGCATAATTGTAATTTCGAAACACGATAAAAAGGAGTCCTTAAACAAGGAGCAGATCCTTGTATCTGTTTACGGTAAGGTAACCGATGTCCATAATATGCCGCTACCTGGTGTAACCGTTATGATTAGTGGCACAGCAAAAGGGACAATCACTAACGCTGATGGAAGATATTCATTGACAAATGTACCCGAAGATGCTGTCCTTAGGTTTTCTTTTGTGGGCATGACAACCCAAGACGTTAAGGTTGACGGTCGCGACCAGATTGATGTAGTGATGGTTGATGCTGCAATTGGGCTTGAAGAAGTTGTTGTGACCGCTTTGGGTTTAAAACGCGAGAAAAAAGCGTTGGGCTATTCTGTTGGAGAAGTACAATCGGATAAAATAAACCGGGTGCCACAAAAAGATCTCGTTGGATCCTTGGCAGGGAAAATGTCTGGTGTTAAAATCACCAATACATCAAATGATGTTAACGGCGATGTTTTTATCAATATCCGAGGAATTACTTCCCTTGCTGGCAATAATAACCCTCTGGTTGTTGTAGACGGTGTCCCTACCGGAGATCAGAAGGTGATGAAAGATATAAGCCCGGACAATATCGAAAGTGTTTCTGTCCTGAAGGGCCCAAGTGCCGCAGCTCTCTATGGTTCTAGGGCCGGGAGCGGGGTTGTGCTGATTACAAGCAAATCAGGTAAATCGAACAAAAAAGGGATCGGTGTTGACGTAAGTATCGGCTCTACCTATTCTGTGCCATATAAATACATTGACTTGCAAAATCGATTTACCTCTGGTATCAGTGGGGTCCTAAATGAAAATTCATATCAACAATGGAACGGCCCAGAAGAAGGTGTTTCTGCCATTCAATGGAATACCAACGGTGAATCAGAGCCATTAGTCTTTTATGATAATTCACTTAAAGATTATTTTGAGACAGGGTTTGAAACAGTGTATGACATAAGTGTGAATGGGTCGTACGATCGCGGCAGTTTCAGGATTGGGGTTTCCCATCTAAATGCCGAAGGGGTTTATCCAGGTGTAGAATTGAAACGGAATGGGGTCAATTTATCTGCGGTGTATAATATTACAGAAAAGGTAAAAGTTTTTACCAATATCGACATCTCTAACCCTAATTCTGACAATTATCCGATGAAGAACGGAGGGAGTACCCAATACATGGCTGTTTATCAGGTGCCTCCACATATTAACATCAATGACCTTAAAGATTATTGGGAAACCCCAAATGTTTTGCAAAGAAACTTTAATACAGCCCATGACAATCCATGGTTTGCTGCTTATGAACTCAGGGACAGTTTTGACAGGTTGAGAATGTTTGGGAACATGAAACTAGAATACCAGATCCTTCCCGATTTAAAAGTAATGGGGCGTTATGCCTTAAGCAGCAACAATCAAAAACGGGTTTATCGGCAGGCATGGTCGAGCTATGGAGGAGACGGAGGCGGCAGCAATAAGCCCCAGGGGACATATAATGAAACTATCAGTAATTTGAGGGAGATGAACTCTGACTTCCTTGTTTCATACAGAAAGGGGTTTGGGAAATTTGAGATTGCCCCTTCGGCGGGAGGCAACCTTATGACACAACGTCGTTACGAGATGTATGCCGGGGGCGACCCTCTTGTCCTGCCGGGACTTTATACCCTCTCAAATGTGGACAGGGATGGGTTGACTTATTATGACAAAACTTATAAGAAAAATATTTATAGCGTATATGGCCTGCTTAACCTAAGCTATAATAACATGGTTTTTATTGAAGCCACCGCAAGGAACGACTGGTCAAGCACATTGCCAGAAAATAATAGATCGTATTTCTACCCATCAGCATCGCTTAGTGTTTTGTTAAACGAAATGTTCACCCTCCCATCATGTTTTTCCCTTCTTAAACTTAGATCTGGATTGTCTCAGGTAGGGAAAGATACAGACCCCTATGTTATTGCCACAGTGCTAAACCAGGGGACGTGGGGCAGCAATACAATGTATGCAGTTCCGGAAGACTTGAACAATGTCAACCTGAAACCTGAAATAGCTAAGGCATTTGAGATTGGTGCGGATATTTCACTATTTAAGAACAGGCTCGGCGCAGACCTAACCTATTATAAGGTGCAGAATACAAACCAGATATTGAATGCCTCAACCTCTGCAATGTCAGGTTATACGTCAGCGACCATAAATGCAGGTAACGTTGAAAACAAAGGTATCGAAATTGGGGCATATGCAGTTCCTGTGCAAACCAAAAATTGGAATTGGGATTTAAATGTAAATTTCACCCGCGAAAGGAGCCAGTTAAAAGAGCTTACAGATGGTATCGATCAGTTCGAGTTTTGGGAAAGCACTTCTGTATATTCATGGACTAAGGTAGGTGATTATATTGGTGACATTTATACAAGGGACATGATAAGGGTAGAAGATGAAAGCAGCCCGTATTATGGTTGGGCACTACTTGATGCAAATGGCAAATTGCAAAGGAACAACTCGGATGTTGTAAAGGCAGGTAATTATATGCACGACTTTATGATGGGGCTACAGACAAGTGTTTCGTATAAAAAGATTACTGTGTCGTTAAGCTTCGACTGGAGACAAGGTGGGGAATATTATGATCAGACTATGATGAGGTTGTCAAGGGCCGGAAAAGTTGAGCGTTTCCATGACGATGCCAACTCAAGTACATTTACCGGTATCCTTAGCAACAACTCATTCGATGGGGACAATGTTGCTTTGGCATCTGAAATTAAAGCACACCCTGAGATTTATCAGAATGATGTTTGGATTGGTGGAAGGACCGCGGATCTTGGTGGGTTCCTTTATTCCAATGGGGAATATGAGGGGGCATTTTTCCCGGGCGTGATATCAGATGGCAACGGGGGATACATAGAAAATTTTGGTGAAGATGGGACCAAATATGTTAAAGCTTATGATGTGTTCCAACCATCAGGGGGATATTGGAGTACGGCTACCAGGCACAAATGGATCTATGACGCTTCTTTTATTAAGCTCAGGGAAGTTGTTGTTTCATATACTCTTCCAGACTCATTTGCGAAAAAAATATGTTCCCAAAGCATAACCGTTTCAGGTTTCATGAAAAATATTGTCCTTTGGGCGGCAAACAAGACCAACCAAGACCCTGAATCTATTTATAATCAGAACAGCATGACAGGGGTTACAAATCAGGGGAGGAGTATCTGGAATGCCTCGCCGATTGTTATGCCTGTTGGGTTTAAAGTCAATGTATCCTTTTAAAATTACATGAGATGAAGAATCCTTTTAAATTTAAAGAGATGAAAAAATTAAAAAATATATTAAGTAGCTTTATGGCTATTCTGATGTTGCTGACAACATCGTGCGATGATCTCACAGAGATTAACACTAGCTCCAATCAGCTGAACGCTAGTGATATAGATGTTAAATATGTATTGACGTCGGTACTTTCTGCTTCAGGATACTGCTATATCAGAAAAGATGTCTATGGTTCGTCAACCGGACTGCCCGAAGCGATACAATATCTCCAGAGAGATTATATTGACTGGCAAAGCCCAAATACTTTTGTATGGTCTCCTAAAGATTTTTCTACCTACTATGCCCCTATTGGGGATGATTATTGCAGCCCTTTGGTCAACAGTCAGTACATATACGATAACGCTCAATATGAAGCGTTGGAAGATAATCAAAAATTCTATACCGCTGTAGGGCAAATAATGCGCAGCTTTTGGTATGGGCATTTTACTTCTTTATATGGGGATATCCCCTACTCAGAAGCAATGAAAGCCTCAGATGGTAATTATACGCCTGTGTACGACAACCAGAAAGATATTTTCGTTGGTATATTGGACGACCTGAAATCAGCCAATGAACTTCTGTCAGGAGTGTCATCTGTTGACGGGGCTTCATCTGCCGATCTTATGTTTGGGGGCGATGTCCTAAAATGGAGAAAGTTTGCCAATTCCCTTAGGTTGAGGTTTTTATTGAGGCTTTCGGAGAAATTGTCAGAAATGAGTTCTGCCGGTGTTGATGTAAAAACAGAATTTAGTACAATCGTTGGGAACAGTACAACTTATCCGGTTCTTGCATCGAACGACGACAATGCCTTCATCCCATATGTTGGTTCTACTAGTGACAACTCATGGTACGGTGGCCCGCTAAATTGGACCAACAGATCGGAGTTCTATCGGCGCAAGCCATGTGCCACATTTGTTGACGAGTTAAGGGAAAGTTCCGATCCCCGCTTAACAACCTTTATCAGGCCTGTGGATGCCCAGTTAAAAATTAGTGATGAAACACCAACTTATCAAATGCTATCTGATGGACAAATAATAAGGAATGTCCCTTCTTCAACTTCTGGTATTGAGGATATAAATACTTACAGATATGTTGGGTTGCCCCCTGCAATGCAGGATCCCAACCTGTATAACCTTGCCAGCAGTACTGATTTTAATGCGATCAGCTCACTTAATCCCGATATTTATGTTGACCTTGCTGCAAATTCGCATGTTTCTTATCTGGCCGATATTTATGCAGAAAATTCAAACTCTTTAGTAAATGCAGTTTTTATGAGCTATGCAGAATTAAATTTTATATTGGCAGAGGCTCGCATGAAGGGTTGGATTAGCACAAACACAACAGTCGGTTATCTCAAAACTGCAGTTGCTAGCAGCTTGGCTCAATATGATATTTCGGATGGCAGTTTGACCGTTTATGATCAAACTACCGATGAAATTATTGCTTTTGATGAAAGTGCATTCCTCGAAAACCTGGAAAATGAGTTTGAAGATGCTACAAGTGATACTGAGAAATTGACCTTGCTGATGACCCAAAAGTGGCTGGCATGTTTTATGACCCCTGAGTTCTGGTTCGACTGGCGCAGGACAGGTGTGCCAGATTTTGGTTCTAACTTGATCGCGGCAAGTAACGGCAGCAAGATCCCGGTACGCTATATATACGGCGATGAAGAAAAGATACTAAACGAAACAAATGTTACTGATGCAATTACAAGATTAGACCCGGCCACAGATGATCAGTGGAGCAAGATGTGGTTGTTGCAGGGGACAGATAATCCCTGGTAAAAAATAGGTTTAACTGTTTTTGAGATAAAAAGAGGGTGTCCTAAAAGTCGATACCATGCAAATATGCCAATGTTTTGGCCAAGCCTGTAAAATTAAATGGTTAATTCATAATTTATTGTGGGGCTTGTTCTTTTCATTTTGCGGTTTGTGCGAGAAATGGTCTAACTTTTAGTACTCCCTCTTTCCTGTTATTATGGTTCTGCAAATGTGCCGCATTATTTTTCCCTTTCCGGTACTTGCTCGGCTAGAGGTCCATTATTTTCTTGGATTGCCGAGAAAAAGAAATAGATAAAACTAGTGTTAAGGTTGCTAATCCCCGAATTAATTCTTGCGCTATTTGCTTTTCTCCTGAGTTAAGCTGCTTGCCTGTAAAGCTTGCCTTGGGTAAAGAAAAATATTATGAAAAATTATTGGTTTTTGAGGAGTATTTGTAGAAGCGTCACAATCCCCGCATCGCCAAATTTGTCAATGAAGGGTTTCTTGACCGGTGGGGCATATGGTTAGCAAATATATAAGGTAGGATTCTTATCCTATAAAAACAATAAAATAGTTTGTGATCTGGGGAAAAAAGAACTTCCTTATTTTTATTTTTTACTTTTGCCTTTTTGAGGATGTAACTCAATGAGACTAAAAAGGCAAATAAAACATTCGGATATAGAAAAAAAACGACTGGAATATTTTCAGGAGTTGTTTTTTAAGTATCATAGCAGGTTGGTCTTGTTTGCCAATAAATTTACCTGCGACATTCAGGTTTCCCAGGATTTAGTACAGGATGCATTTTTAAAATTATGGGAAAACACGGAAGATCTTGTGTCTATTGAGTCGCCCTTGGATTATTTATTTCAGGCGGTGAGGAACAACTGCTTAAACAATAAGCGGCATGTTGCCATAGGACATACAGTAAAGGAAGAACTCTCCCATAAATTGAATACCTTGGAGAAGGCAGCCTATTTGGGCATTCACGATCCTTTATACAGTTTGTTTGAAAAGGAGCTAGAACAGAAGGTTGAGGAATTAATCCGGTCTATGCCCGATAAATGCCGTCGTGTTTTTATAATGAGCCGTAGGGAATATCTCAAAAATAAACAAATTGCAGAGCAACTGGATATATCGGAAAAGATGGTTGAAAAACATATTTCCAAAGCCCTGTCTATTTTACGGACAGGTCTTTCTGGTCACCTTGGGGTGGTTTTCTTCATTATCACACAAAAAAAATTGAATTGAGGTAGGGATGTGCCTTTCAGAAGTGTCTTACTTTTTGAAAGAATAATTTGAATGAATCCGAAAAGATCAATTAAGGCAAAAATAATTGCGCACCTGGGCGGCGATCTGAACGAGGAAGGATTAAAAGAACTTACCTCATGGGTTTCGCAATCGAGGGGAAATACGAGGTATTATGCAAAAATTAAAGATTTATGGGAAGTTTCGCGATCTGGTGCCTCCCAAATAGCTGAAACTGAAAAAGAGTGGTTTCGTCTGCTTGTGAAGATGAGGGAAGATCATAGGTCTAATATGTTCATGTTTTCAACCAACTGGCAGATTATGTCTCGGTTTGCGGCGATCCTTATTATCGGGGTACTGTTTGGGGTTTTGGCTTCAAAATTTATATCATCCCGTGGGTCCGTACCGGGCTATATTACTTTTATTGCACCACAGGGGTCTGTTTCTCAGATAGTTATGGATGATGGCACGTTGGTGTGTTTAAATGCCGGTTCAGAAATTAAATATCCACGGGGAAACAAGGGGAGAAAGCGCGAAGTATTTCTGACCGGGGAAGCCTGGTTTCATGTTGAAAAGAACAAAACAAAACCATTTGTTGTTCATACTACATGTTACGATGTACTGGTAACAGGTACGCAGTTTAATGTGAAATCATATCCGTCAGATCCCGAAGTAACCACAACTTTGGAGGAAGGACAGGTCGAAATATGTTCCTCCGGGAGCTTTAAGTTGGCAGGCAATATTATGTTACGCCCAGGTGAGCAGGCAGTGTTGTGCAAAGAAACGAGCGAGATGCTTGTTCGGGACGTTGATACTGATTTATATACCTCGTGGAGGGATAACAAGCTAATATTCCTGAAGATGAACTTAAAAGAACTAATAGTTTTGCTGGAGCGAAAATATGGCGTAAACATAGAAGTAAGGGACGATGATATATTGGCATTCCACTACACAGGGACAATTAAAAACGAATCCATTCTCGATATTTTAGAAATTATCCAACATACATTGCCAATTACGTATTGTATAGAGAAACAAAGGATCATCATAAACAAAAGATAGGGGGGGCAATATGGATTAAACTTAAACTTAAAACTAAAAAACCGGCAGATGCTGTAACATCGCCGGCTCTAATTTTTAATGGTGCTGTAACACCATAAAGTGTAATTAAAAACATTCAAATTTATGAAAAAAAATGATTTAGGCACTTTGCTTGAAAGCAGTAGTGCAAAAAAGCTGCTAATAACAATGAAACTAACTTTCTTTTTTATCCTATTGGGTTTTTTGCAGGTTTCAGCTTCTGTATATTCCCAGGGTACAAGGTTCTCTTTCAATTTTTCTGAGACAGAGGTGGTTGATGTTTTAAAAGAGATTGAAGGAAAAAGCGAATTCCGTTTTTTTTACCAAAACGAACAAATAGATGTAACCCGCAAGGTAAATATCTCTGTGTCCGACAAAACATTAGAGGATATTTTGGATAAGTTGTTCCATGGTTATGGTATAACGTATAAGATTTTTAGCGACAAACTGATTCTGCTAGGGCTTGAGGACAATGAGCCTTTGAGGGGAAACAATAAAATCCCACAGCAAAAAAAACTCTCAGGAACTGTCGCCGACAGTAACGGGCAGCCGCTCCCGGGAGTAACTGTTATGGTGAAAGGGACGACCAACGGGACAGTTACCAATGTTGACGGGGGGTATGCACTGACAGATATCCCTGAAAATGCGACCTTGACATTCTCGTTTGTGGGGATGAAAAGCCAAGAAATTGCTATCGGAGACCAAACCAAAATTGATGTAACGATGAGGGCAGATGCAATAGGAATTGAAGAGGTTGTGGCGATTGGGTATGGGACACAAAAGAGGGAGAACGTAACAGGCTCTGTTGAAACTGCGGGAGAAGAAAATTTAGAGGGAGAACCTGTCGTACAAGTCTCGCAGGCATTACAGGGCGACATTAGCGGTGTTTCGATTCGACAACTAGGTGGCCAGCCAGGAGCTGAGAGTTCTGAAATCAGAATTAGAGGATACGGGACTTTTAGTGATGCAGGAAACGATCCCTTGGTTCTGGTTGATGGGATTCCCAGTTCTATGGACAACGTAAACCCTAATGACATAAAGAATATATCAGTTTTAAAAGATGCAGCATCTGCTGCCATCTATGGTTCCCGTGCAGCAAACGGTGTAATTTTAATTGAAACGAAAAGAGGGAAAGCTGGGGTAATGGAAGTTTCTTACAGTGGCTATGTGGGTTTTAGCGAGTTAGCCGACATGCCAGAATTTGTTGACTCTTGGATTTATGCAGAGGCTTACAATGAGGCATTGACAAACGTTGGTTCAGGGATAAGTTATACTTCAGAAGATATTGAAAAATTTAAATCGGGAGAATTTCCAGATACACATCCTAACGATCATCATTACGAAATGGCTTTTGACAATAAGGCACTTCAAACCAAGCATGATATTATGCTAAGTGGGGGTTCAGCTTCAAACCGGTATCTTTTTTCTTTGGGGTATTTAAGAAACGATGGGATTTTGCAAAACAATCGCTATGATAATTACAAAGACAATCTAGAGAATTATTATAATCAATATGAAATAAGATTGAATGTAGATAGCGAACTAAAAGAGAATCTTAAGTTATCAGTGAACCTTTCAGGGAAAGCAGGAGATGATCATGCTCCGGGAGCTTTTACTGGTGATTACACAATGGAACGCCTTGTAACCAGAATCACCAGAATGAGTTCAGCTATTCCTGCCCGCACCTCGGAAGGATGGTATGGACGCGTTGACAGAGGTTGTCCATGGGGCGCAATTGATAGCGACAACCATGAATTAAATAGAGATTACTATTTTTTCGGCAAGGCTGATATTACTTATAATATAATCAAGCCACTAACTTTTATCCTGAGAAGTGGGTATGTGTTTGATTTTTCAAATTATAGAAAATATGTAGCCGAGATGCAAGTCGATGAAACTACATTGGAATCTCCTTCAAAATTAACCGTGAATTGGGCTAATGATAGAGAGTTGACAGTAGAAGGACTGGTTAAATACGATCAGAAATTCGGAGAACATGACATACATGCTTTATTTGGATATTCCCAGACAGAACATAAGTATAATTTCATTAGTGCATATCGAGATGATTTTCCTTCGGATGGATTATATGAATTAGATGTTGCCAGTTCTGAAAATCAACAAAATACTGGAACAGCATCGGAGTGGGCTTTGGTTTCTTGTTTCAGTCGGTTACAATACAATTACAAAGGTAAATATATGCTTGAAGCCAATGCCCGGTATGATGGTTCTTCAAGGTTTAGTTCTGGCAATAAATTTGGGCTTTTCCCTTCTTTTTCTGTTGGTTGGAGAATTTCTGAGGAAAATTTTGTAAAAGAGTCATTGCCGTGGGTTTATAATTTAAAATTCCGAGGTTCATGGGGAGAACTGGGAAATCAGCAAATTGGAGTGTATCCTTACCAAGCGAGTTTGACGAGTGGTTCTAATTATGTTTACGGAGATAATATTTCTGCGGGGATTGCACTTACTACCGTGGCAAATGAGGACATTACGTGGGAAACAACCCGCATTGTCGATTTCGGGCTGGATCTCTCTGTTTTAGAAGGTAAAATGGGGCTTACTGTTGATTACTTCAATAAAACTACCCGGGATATCTTATATAGCGTTACCACTGCCGGGGTATTAGGGTTAGATGCCTCTGCTTATAATGCAGGGAAAGTTAAAAATACAGGAATTGATGTCGGATTAAAATATAAAAATTCGATTGGAGATTTTTCATATAGTTTCTCCCCTAATTTCTCACTTGTGAAGACAGAAGTCCTTTCTTTAGCTGAAGTTGAAAAAGATATTGACCAAGGCTTGTTTGTTGGCCAGCCTTTAAATGCTATTTACGGTTATGTTGACGATGGCCTGTTTGTTGACGATCAGGATATTCTTGATTTTCCAGCCCAACCATATTCCCCTAGCCCTGGCGATATTAAATATAAAGACATAAGCGGACCTGAAGGTGTTCCCGATGGAGAAGTGACAGCCGATTACGACAGGAAAGTTATTGGGCAGACCTCTCCTAAATTCAATTATGGAGGGCAATTGGCAGCCAGCTATAAATCATTCGATTTCTCTGTGACTTTTTACGGTGCTGCTGGAATGAGGCGTAATCTTGAAAACTATGCTGCAAGGGCTTTTGCGAACAAATCAAATGTGCAACAATGGATGTGGAACAACAGATGGACAGAAGAAAACCCAAACCCTAATGCAAAATATCCTCGTTTTTATATTCACGGGGAAGGACGTACCGAAGGATATTCATGGTATTCGACATATTGGGCATGGAAGGCATCATTCTTGAAAATTCAGTCAATGCAACTAGGGTATAATATGCCACAAAAGGTAACTGACGTATTAAAAGTACAAAAAATGCGTATTTATCTTTCTGGAAGGAATTTGTTTTGCTTTGATAATTTTTATCCGGGATGGGATCCTGAAACATTAGTAGAGTCTGCACAGGGGGGGAGGCATTATCCTATGACCAGGATTTTCATCGTTGGATTAAATGTTAAATTTTAAGAATCAGTATTATGCAATCATTAATAAAAATAATAATATGTGTTTGTGGGGCAAGTATTCTTTTTGCCTCTTGCGAAAACGACTTGCTTGACAAACAACCTCTTGACGAACTCGCAACTGAAAATTTCTGGACATCAGAAGAAGATGCTGAATTAGCCTTGACGGGAGTATATGATAATGCAATAGCATGGAGTACACCATCAATAATTTGCGAAATGGATCAAAATACGGATAACGGAATAAATAGGAAAGTAAATGAGTCTCCCTTTAGCCAGGGACTTATAACCTCAACACTGAGTGAAATCGAAACTTACTGGAATAATTCTTATAGCCATATTGTTGCTTGTAACTATTTTTTGGAAAACATTGATCGTGTAGAAGAAATGGATGAGGATTTGCGGTCGGAAATGATAGCTGAAGTGCGTTTTTTACGTGCTTTTGCCTACTATAACATGTCGCAATATTGGGGTGGAGTCCCTTTGGTAACAAAAGTTTTATCTATGACCGAAGCAAACTCGGTTACAAGTGAAACAAAAGAAAACGTAGTGGACTTTGTTTTAGGCGAGTTAACGGAAATAGTCTCAGATTTGCCTTCCACTAGATCTTCTGACGAACACGGAAGAATAGTGAAAGGTGCTGCCCTTGCGATAAAAGGTAGGTTGCTTATGTCTGAAGGACAATGGTCTGAGGCTGCCGACACTTATGAAGATATCATAGGGTTAGATGTCCATAGCATCGATCCTGATTACATGGAACTGTTTAACGGGCAAAATGAACAGAGCAGTGAAATTATTTTTCCTCGTAAATATTTAGAAGACGAATATGGCAATACCGTCCAATTATATTATCGCCCAAATGTTGACGGCGGCTGGCATCACCTCAACCCGTTCCAAAATTTAGTCGATGCGTATTTATGCACAGATGGAAAGACCATTGAAGAAAGTGAACTATACGATCCCTTATTCCCAATAATAAAAGAAGGGAACTATTATCGTGATCCTCGTTTACTATATACGATTTATTATCCCGGAATTTCTACCATTAACGGTAATGTGTATCAAGGGCATCCAGACTCCACAACAGTTGAGGGGGACGTATTTACTTATGATTCAGGAATGTCTGGCTATTGCTTGAGAAAATATATTGATGAAGGATATACTGGGGATTTATACAATGGTGGCTCTGATTTGCCTATTGTCCGTTATGCAGAAGTGCTGTTGAGTTATCTCGAATGCAAAATAAAAAACAATGATGAGATAACACAATCGTTGCTCGACAATACAATAAACCTGATCAGGACTAGGGAATCTGTAGATATGCCCACTGTACAGGAAACAGACCCTGATAAATTATGGGAAATTTTGAAGAGAGAGAGAAGGGTTGAACTGGCCTGGGAAGGATTGCGTTATTGGGATTTGATCCGTTGGGGCGAAGCTGTAGAAGAATTAAATGGACCAGTTTACGGGATCAGGATAACCGATGACCCCGAAAATTATAGCGGAGAATATAGCATTGGCTCCAATGGACATTATTATGTAACAGATTTGACATTTAGCGAGACAGACCTCCCTTGGCCATTCCCACAGGCAGAACTGGATATAAATACAAATTTGGAACAAAAAGATAATTGGTAATAAAATTTTCAAACTAGTCATCCCATGAATTAGTAATACACAGTATAGAAACCATTTAGTGGCAAAACTATTCATAGGATGGCTCTTAAAACTACCGTTATCGCAAAAAGATATTGTTTAATTGCATTTTTATAAAAAACTACTAAAGATGAACTTTTATATGGTGAAAAAAGTTATAATAACTTTGGTAATTATTCCCTTCATACTTTCCTGCAACAAAAAAGATTCAGGAGAAAGCAACCCGCCCAACATCATTTACATATTGGCCGACGATTTGGGCTATGGCGACTTGGGCTGTTATGGACAGCAACGGATTAAAACACCCGAGATTGACCAAATGGCAAAAGAAGGGATGATGTTTACTTCCCATTATTCCGGCAGCACTGTTTGCGCCCCATCGAGGTGTACGATTATGACAGGGCTACATACCGGGCATTGCTTTATTCGGGGAAACGACAGGATACCTTTGCCCCCATCAGAAACAACAACTGCCATGGTCTTAAAAAAAGCTGGCTATTCAACGGCTTTAATCGGGAAGTGGGGCTTAGGAAACCCGGGGACAACGGGAGTCCCCACAAAAAAAGGGTTCGATTACTTCTTTGGTTATATGGATCAAAGGCACGCCCATAACTATTATACTTCATTTTTATGGAGAAACGAAGAAAAAGTTGAACTCCCCAATATCGTGCCCAACGAAACTGGGACCAGCGGGGGTGTCGCAACCGTTAAAAAAGCCTATTCACATGACCTGTTCACAGAAGAGGCTTTGCAGTTTGTTGAAAAACAGAAAGAAAGCGCAAAACCATTTTTCCTTTATCTGGCATATACCCTGCCTCATGCAAATAACGAAGCAGGAAGGGAGCTGGGAGACGGTATGGAAGTCCCAGATTATGGACAGTATGAAAATACAGACTGGCCTAACCCTCAAAAAGGGCATGCTGCAATGATTTCAAGGCTCGACAGGGACGTAGGCAGCTTGCTAAAAAAATTAAAGTCCCTGGGCTTGGACAAAAACACGGTTGTTTTCTTTACAAGCGACAATGGCCCTCATGCAGAAGGCGGCATAGCTCACGAATTCAATAACAGCAACGGATCTCTTCGTGGGCATAAAAGAGATTTGTACGAAGGGGGGATACGTGTGCCGTTGATTGCTTGGTGGCCGGGCAACATAAAACCCGGCACAAAAAGCGGCCATATATCTGCGTTTTGGGACATGATGCCAACATTTGCGGAACTAGGGCAAGCTGATCTAGGCACTAAAACCGATGGTATTTCCATGCTGCCAACCTTGCTGGGGAAACCGGATCAAAAGAAGCACGACTATCTTTACTGGGAATTTTACGAATGGGGCGGGAAGCAGGCAATCCGTAAAGGAAAGTGGAAAGCTGTACGGCTGAACATAAAACAAGATTTTAAGAATGCACCCGTAGAACTATATAATCTGGAAAAAGATGTTTCTGAGACAAAAAATGTAGCTTCGGATAATCCGAAAATTGTTGAAAGTATGCTACAATTGATGATGGAGAGCCATAGCACTTCTCCGCATTTTGAATTTTAAAATCAATAACTATTGAAATCTGTTTTTGTAAGGCTTACCTAATAAATTTTTTTGAAACAGGCGACAAACGGTTGGCATTGATTGATACAGCTTATGTTGATGAAGATTTTGGGACTTATCACGGGAATATTGTCCCTTTTACCCGCAAGTTTTGGGATCCAGATCATGCTGTTCAATATATCACAGGAACCGATTTCCCGTTGTTCAGGTACCCTCATGTATTGTTAATGCTAGCTGAATGTTACCTGCGCGAAGGCAGCGGAGATCCGGTCCCCCTGGTTAACAAGGTCAGGGTGCGTGCCGGATTGCCCGAACTCTCATCTGTCACCCTTGATGATATACTTCATGAAAGGAGGATCGAGTTCCATTGCGAAGCTGACAGGTGGGACGTGCTGGTAAGGACAGGAAAAGCTGTTGAAGTGATGACTGCCCACGGAACAGAGGAGAAAGCCAACAGGCCCACGGTTATTACAAGTACTGCTTTCAACAATATTAACCTGCTTTTCCCTATTCCTTCAACTGTTTTGGAAACAGATCCTTCAATGGAACAAAATGACGAATACAAATAACCAATGATTTTACACTGTCATAGAACAAATTTTCAGTGTCTGCAAAAAAACTATCCTGTAGCCTGGGCAAAGGTTTATCTACAAAACCAAGAACACCGCCGGTCTGTGGGCATGTTTGCATTATATCCGGGGAGGGTCACCCCAATGTCATTAAGTTAAGCCTGAAAGGCTTTGTTATTTTACCCCAGGCATTGCCTGGGGTAATTTAAATCATATCTTATTAAAGGGACTGTGCATAAATAATTAGGTTGCGCATTTTTTTGTTAAATAACAAACCGGCCGGATGCCCAATCCTAAGGTTTCTTTTCTTATTTTATACTTTTACGCCTAATTTCCTGCAAGACAGAAACACCAAGGGCATAAAGGGTATGGCTTCCTTATTGTTGCCTGCTGCCTACGGCAATTCCGGACAGCTTGGGGTTCAGGTGCAGGCCAAGTTTAATTTTATGCGCAAATACAATTTATTGCCAGGACCTGTAATCTTTATTTTTGGGCTGTTTATAATGGCACTGGGGGTCACTTTGTCGGTAAAGGCCAATTTAGGGGTCTCTCCAATTTCGTGCGTGCCTTATGTTTACAGCTTGAAATATCCGCTTACCCTTGGGCAAACCACGATAATACTGAATGTTTTGTTAATATTTCTCCAAATAGCCTTGCTAAGGCGTAAGTACCAACTTTTTCAATTGATACAATTACCTGTGGTTTTTATATTCGGGTTTTTCATCGATTTTACCATGCAAATGTTTTCGTGGCTTGAGCCTGAAGGTTATTTAGCCCGGGCTTTTATTTGTTTGCTGGGGTGTGCCGTGCTTGCTTTGGGCGTATTTTTTGAAGTAAAAGCAAAGTTCACGTACCTGCCGGGAGAAGGCTTGGCAATGGCTGTCTCCAAAACATTTGACATTGAATTTGGGAAGACAAAGATTGGCACAGACAGTTCACTTGTCGTAGTTGGGGTTGTTAGCTCATTGTCTTTCTTTGCAAAATTGGAGGGAATCCGCGAAGGGACTGTCGCTGCGGCTGTGCTGGTAGGCTATATCGTCCGGTTTTACAACAATAATTTTAAGTTCCTCGACAAGTTTGCAAGCACACAAGAAACCGGGCGTGTCAGCATCCTCTAACTCTCCGCTCCTATTTTATTTCAAGGTGAGGTGGGGCGCCCGGGATTTTAAAAATTGATTAATGCCCGATATTGTTACTTTTCCTTGATTAATTTTCTATTTTTATTGCTTTGGGCAACGTAAAAGGAGTTTCAATTCGTGCCTGGGGTGAAAATCCCTATAAAAAGGGAGTTTTAAACGGCCTTAATTTTTGAAGTGGACTGAAACCAGTACTAAAATAAGCTTATATGAAAAATTGGAATAGGGTACGGGCTTTTGCCCTGTTTGCCGGGAGTGTTTTTTTTATGGCCTCCGTCAGTTGCCAACGGGGAAAAGAGGTACAAAAAAAACAGCCTAATATTTTTTTCTTCTTTGCCGATGATTGGGGCAAGTATGCCAGTGTTTATGGTTCATTTTCGCCCAACAAGGTCATTAACACCCCGTCTATAGATAAGTTTGCCGAAGATGGGATAACATTCAACAATGCACATGTCAATTCTCCTTCCTGCACACCTTGCAGGAGCGCACTTTTGTCAGGGCAATATTTTTACCGGACGGGACTTGGCGCAATATTGCAGGGGGCTGTTTGGGACACTACAATCCCCTCTTATCCGCTTATTTTGGAGGAAGCCGGTTATCATGTCGGTTTTACTTATAAAGCCTGGGGACCAGGCAAGCCTGCCAATGCCCCGTATGGAGGGACGGGGAATGAATACGTCCCGGCGGGGAGGAGGTTCAACCAGTTTTCTCAGAATGTGACCAAGATGGTTGCCGGGGGGGAAACAATAGATGAAGCAAAAGAAGAGCTTTACCGTGAGGGCTTGGAAAATTTCCGGGCCTTTTTGGCAGAAAGGAAAGACAGGCAACCATTTTGCTACTGGTTTGGCCCCACGAATACACATAGGAAATGGACAAAAGGTTCGGGTAAAGATTTATGGGGTTTAAGCCCGGATGATTTGAAAGGGAAAATGCCGGGTTTTATCCCCGATGTCCCTGAAATAAGGGAGGATATGTGCGACTACCTGGGGGAAGTGCTGGCACTTGACAATATGCTGGGGCGTTTCCTCGAAGAACTTGGGTCTATAGGAGAACGGGAAAACACATTGGTTGTCGTTAGTGGCGACCATGGGATACCTGGTTTTCCCAGGGGGAAATGTAACCTTTACCCATTGGGCACCAATGTTTCATTATTTGTGCAATGGCCAGGCGTGGCAAAAGGTGGGCGGGAAATCGATGATTTTGTAAACTTGATGGATCTTGCCCCTACCTTCTTGTGTGCCGCCGGGCTGGAACCTCCTGATGTGATGACAGGAAAAAGTATCATCCCGCTGTTGCTTTCAGGTGAAGGGGGGCTTATCGATAAAGGACGCGATTATGTGGTTACCGGCAGGGAACGCCATGTTGCTGCTGCGCGCGAGGGGTGTTTGCCCTACCCTCAAAGGGCAATCAAGACAAAAGATTTTCTCTATATAAGAAACTTTGAACCAGACAGGGAACCGATGGGCAGCCCCTGGTGCCTGAAAAACAATGCAAAAGGACCGTCCTTCGAGGAACTCGAAAACAATACCTTTGCCGCCTTTCCCGATTTGGATGCTTCGCCCACAAAAGCATGGATGATAAAGCACCGCAACGAGGCAGAATGGGAAATGCAGTGGCGGCTGGGGTTCGAAAAAAGGCCAGGGGAAGAATTGTATGACTTGAGAAACGACCCCGATTATCTTAAAAACGTGGCTTTAGACCCTGGGTATTCCGAGGTCAAAACAGTACTGGCCCAAAGGTTAATGCAGGTTTTAAAATCAACGGGGGATCCCAGGGTAACAGGCGATGGGAAGATTTTTGACTTGCCGCCTTATGTTTCGGAGTGTAATAAATATCGGTAAATATGAAAAGAAAATTTTGCTCAGTACAAAAACAATATTTTGTCCTGCTACTAGCCTTACTGCTGGTAGGGTGTGGCAGTAAAAATAATGGAACAAAAAAAAGTGGCTGGATGCCGGGAGAAAAGTGGGTTTGGATTGGCGATGGGAATCAGCAGCCTGCCAGCGATTCGTTGTTTTACAAAAACGATCCTGCACCAATCTTCAGAAAGGGGTTTAAGGTTGAAAAAAACATAAAGTCAGCACGTTTATTTATAACTGCGGCAGGTTATTACGAAGCCAGCATCAACGGGGAAAGGGTTGGGGAAAACCAACTTGATCCGGCATGGACGGATTTCAGCAAACGGATTTACTATTCCGAATACAATGTCGCACCGTTGTTAAGGGCGGGCGAGAATTGCCTGGGCGTTGCCTTGGGAAATGGTTTTTATAACCCGCTCCCGTTACGTATGTGGGGACGCCGGAACCTTAGGGAAGCATTGCCGGCAACGGGCAGGCCGGTTTTTGCCGCAAAAATGACAGTTGAATATGAAGGTGGGGAAAGTGAAGTGCTGGTTACCGATGGCTCATGGAAATTTACCGGTGGCCCAATACTAAAAAATAACGTTTACTTAGGCGAAGTTTATGATGCACGCAATGAAATAAGGGGATGGGACAAGCCTGGTTTTGACTGCACTGCATGGCAAAATGCAGTTGTTGTGGATGCCCCAGGCGGAAAATTGGCCAAGGCATTTCCCCCCCCGGTACAAATTACCAAACGGATAAACCCTGTTGACATTTATTCCCCCTCGCCAGGTGTTTATATTGCCGACATGGGCGTCAATATTGCTGGCACTTTCCGGATGAAAATAAAAGGCAATGTCGGCGATTCTGTCGTTTTTCGTTTCGGGGAGCGGATATACCCCGATGGGGGGCTTAACCCTATGACAACGGTTTGCGGACAGATAAAAAAGAAAGGCATGGGCGGCCCGGGCGCTCCCGATGTGGCGTGGCAAACAGATACTTACATTGTTGGGGGCAATGCCGCAGCGTGGTTTCAGCCCAGGTTTACATTCCATACTTACCGTTACATAGAAATTACAGGACTAAGGTCAGTGCCAGTACCGGCAGATATCCAAGGGCTGGCAATGAACACAAACGTGGCAAACGAGAACAGTTTTTCTTGTTCCTCCAGATTGCTTAATTCCATACAGGAAGCAAGCAGGCGTACTTTTCTTGCCAATCTTATAAGTGTCCAGTCTGATTGCCCGGCACGCGAAAAATTTGGCTATGGCGGGGACCTGAACGCTACAAGCGAAGCCTACATATTAAATTTTGCCATGGACTCATTTTACCGCAAAACGGTGTACGATTGGGTTGATGCAATAAATGATTCTGTTTTTGTCGACACAGCCCCTTATGTGGGCATAAAATATTGCGGGTTAAGCTGGGAATCGGCATTTCTTATAACTCAATACTATCTCCTGCTTTATTATAATAATGTGGTCTGGTCGAAGAACTGTATGGTTTCGATAAAGAATGGATGGAAAAGGTTGCCCGGCTGCATCCTGATGGGTTGGTTGACAGCGGGCTTTCCGATCATGAATCGCTAGTACCTGTCCCGGTGGAATTGACCGGCACATGCCACTATCTGTTTTGTTCCCGCATTATGCAGCGTTTTGCGGCTTTAACGGGAAATGCCGGGGATGAGGAAAAGTACAGGCAGCTTGAGCAAAAACTTAAAAAAATCATCAAAGAAAAATTTTGGGACAATACGGTTACAGGAGAAATAAACAAACAAACACTGTTTGCCAGCCTTCTTTATTTTGATGTGTTGCCGGCAGAAGACATCCCGGCAGCGTCTGACTCTTTGTTAAATGCAGTAGCCCAAGCACCTTCGGGACATTTTACCACCGGCATTTTCGGCACAAAATATATCCTTGGGGCCCTTTCTGAATATGTGTCGCCAGAAAAGGTCTTTGAGATAGTGAACAGTAAAGATTACCCGGGCTGGGGCTTTATGATAGGCAAAGGGGCAACAACAATTTGGGAAATATGGAAAGAAAGCGACAATATTTACTCTAACTGCCACCCTATGTTTGGTTCTGTTTCTGAATGGTTCTTCCACTGGCTGGGAGGCATAAGGCCGGATATAAATCATCCAGGGTTCGAAAAGTTTGCATTGAGCCCCTTTGTGCCGGCAAACCTCGATTCAATGGAATGCCGCTACCAATCGCCTTATGGTGATATTGTTTCCAAATGGAAAAAGGAAAACGACAGGATTGTTTACCAGTTTGAAATACCCAAGGGGGCAACTGCTTCCGTTTGCCTGGGGAAGGCAGGTAAGGGCATATCTATCCGGAAAGATGGTGATATTGGCTTTTCTCCAGCTCAGGTCAAAGGCATACAAACCGGCAGGTTCGAATTATTTGAGGGAAGGTACCGCATAATTATAGATTAGTGGAAAGGCTGGCCGCCGTATTTATAACCCCCATTTTGTCGCGTCTCCCCTGGAATAGGTTTTATTTCGTCTTGATTTATTATTTTTGGGCAGATAATGAAAAGACTTGTTGTACCTAACTGAGATAGAACTGATAAAAAGGCTTGCCGAAGGCGATCCTGTTGCTTTTGCCCATGTTGTAGAGGTGTACCGTGGACGCTTGTTGGGTTTCGCCATGCACTACCTTAACGACCACGAGATGGCAAAAGATGTGGTACAGGATGTTTTTACTGCAATTTGGGACGGGCATGAAAAATTTCATAAAGTAAGCAACCTTTCTTCGTGGTTGTTCACTATGGCAAAAAACCAGTGTCTAAAAAAAATAGGGCACATAAGGGTAAGCAGGAAACATGTTGACACTTTGCAACACCGGCAGTTGAATTTAATACACGGTTCATTGTCCAGTCTCGATACTTCCCCGCTGATTTTTGATGAGGTCAGTACCATTATCCAACAAACACTGGGCAAACTCCCCCCGCAGTCAAGGCGTATTTTTGAAATGAGCCGGTTCTGCGATAAAAAGAACCGTGAAATAGCAGAAGAGCTGGACATCTCTGTAAAAACAGTGGAAGCCTGTATTACGAAAGCCTTAAAACTGCTCCGTGTTTCACTAAGACATTATCTGCCCATTGTGTTTTTCTGAAAAAAATGAAAAAAAGCATAGGGTATTTCCCTGTTTGCAGTACTTACCTATAAAGTATTTGCATGGACAGGGAAAAATTATATAAATTCTCTTTGAATAAATTGGAGGGCGATCCCGAAATTGGGGAAGTTATCGATTGGATTGAAAGTTCGGAAGACAACAGACGTGAATTCGAGGCACTAAAAAACCTTTGGGCAGTTTCCGGGTTTGCAAGTTATCAGTCATATGTTGGCAAAGAACCCGGCAATTCACCATCACTGCACAAAAAGAGGGCGATAGCAATATATATGAAATATGCGGCCATTTTCATAATGGCATTTTTAATTGGCAGCATATCTGTTTATTTTATGGGGGGCAATGACCCTGAAGGATTAACGTGGAACGAAATAATTATCCCGGCAGGTGAGAGCGCCGAGCTTTACTTGTCAGACGGCACCCATGTTTGGTTAAACTCTAACACAGAACTAAGATATCCGGCAAAGTTTGAAGGGAAGAAACGAGAGATAGAATTAACAGGCGAAGCCTACTTTGATGTAAGCCACAACCCTGACAACCCGTTTTTTGTCCAAACCCGGGGATTGACCGTGTCAGTTGCCGGGACCAGTTTTAACGTGCAGGCTTTCGGGTACGAAGACAATGTAAACGTAACCCTTGTTGAAGGCAAGGTACACCTGCAAAGCCCCGGTGGGAAGTTGCTTTCCGAACTATCCCCAGGGGAGAACGCTTTGTACGATCTGAAAAAAAGTGCCATTACGATAAGCAAGGCAGATACAGAATTTTATACCTCGTGGAAAGAGGGTTACCTGGTATTCAGGGATGAAAAACTTGAAGACATTGCCCGTAAATTTGAACGTTGGTATAACATAAAAGTGTTTTTTGAAGATGACGGGATCAGGCAGATCAAGTACACCGGCACTATCCTGAAGAATAAGCCAATCGATCAGGTTTTCAATATATTAAAATACACGGCAGGGATAGATTATTCAATCGAGATTATCAATAACAAACCAAGTATAATTCATTTAAAAAACAAACCAATGTAGATTACAAAAAAAGAAGGCCGGGAAATACTCGTAATATTTTCCGGCCGGGATTCATTTACAATTAAGTCTTCCGCAAGAAGATAAGTACTAATCATAAACAGTTCAAATTTATGAAAAAAAATTTTTATCACCGCAACCGGCATGGGTTGCAAAAGGGATTTAAGATTATGAGGATTACAACCTTTCTATGCCTGTTTAGTTTTGTCCAGGTTTTTGCCTCTCCCTCTGTGGGGCAGGTAAGGTTAAAACTGAAGATGAGGGATACCTCTATTGAGGAGGTATTGCAAAAAATCGAAGAAAACACAAACTTCCGTTTTTTCTATCAAAGTAAAGATTTGAAGATGAAAAAGCTCATCAATGTCGAGTTTGAACATAAAACGGTAAGGGAAATTTTAGACGAGGTCCTTCCCCCCTTGCAATTGGGTTACGAAATTTTTGACAATTACATTGCCATTAAATCTGTTTTCGATACGCAAAGCCTTAATGTAATCCAGGGGCAGAAGTCTGTATCAGGCAAGGTTACGGATCCTTCCGGCTTGCCCCTGCCGGGGGTAACGGTTGTTGTGCGTGGCACTACAATAGGCACTGTTACCAATGCCGATGGGGAATATTCATTAGCCAATATCCCCGAAGGTGCAGTATTGAAATTTTCGTTTGTGGGGATGAGGGCGCAGGAAGTAAGTGTTGGGAAGCAGCCTGTAATAAACATAACAATGCTTGAAGAAGCAATAGGCATTGAAGAGGTTGTTGCCGTTGGGTATGGGACACAAAAAAAAATAAACATGACGGGGGCTGTTGCATCTATTAATTTTGATGAGGAAATAGTCAACAGGCCAATAACAAATGCATCACAGGCTTTAAGCGGCAGGCTTACAGGTGTTTGGGTCAGTCAAAATTCAGGGAGGCCCGGAAGTGACGGGGCACAAATTCGAGTAAGGGGCTGGGGCACCATGAACAACTCAAACCCACTGGTGATTATTGACGGGGTAGAAGGAGATTTTAGCCAAATCAACCCAAACGACATTGAAAGTATCTCTGTTTTGAAAGATGCTGCAAGCTCGGCCATCTATGGTTCAAAGGCGGCAAATGGCGTAGTGCTTGTCACAACAAAAATGGGGAAGAACAATGAAAAAATGCAGGTGGAGATTTCTTCTTATGCCGGTGTCCAATCTTTAGGACGAAGGTACGATCTCATTACAAATAGTGCTGATTTTATGGAAGTTTGTAACCAGGCACTAGAGAATGATGGTTCTTCCGCTTTGTTCTCTGACGATTTGATTTCTGCGTTCAGGAACGGTACGGATAAATATAAATACCCCAAAACAGATTGGTTTGATGTCCTTTTTTCGAACGCTTTAATCCATGAACATAACGTTTCTATAAGGGGAGGCTCAAAATTGAGTTCTTCGTTCTTGTCGTTCAATTATTTAAACCAGGACGGTATGGTGCCTAACACAAGTTCTGAAAGGTACGGAATAAGGGCAAACCAGGATTTAAAAGTAAACGATTGGCTGAAAGTCAGCGGAAGGTTAAATTATGTCAGGAGAATCTCAAAAATACCATATTCTGATTCGACATATGGAGACTTGGGGCGTGTATGGGAAGGGCTTTCAGGGGCTTCACCATTTATTGCGCCCTATACAAGGGACGGGGAATTTGGTTCTGTTGAGGCAATAGATGAGGATGGAAACCTCTTATATGACAATCGGAACCCTTTGATCGATGCAGCCAACGGAGAGAACCGGACAGAAGAGAACCTTGTTATTGTAAATGCTTCATTGGAGATAAACTTGACAAAGGATCTGCTGTGGAAAACAAATTTTGCAACTACAGGAAGTTGGGAACTGGAAGATAATTATAATGAAAGTATTTATGGATATACTGACTCAGGCGTGGAAACCACCACTAAGAATTATAACAGGGAAGGGATAGAAATGAGCCGGTCCCAGGTTTCTTCAGTAAACAATAGCCTGTATTCAACCCTTAGTTATAATAAAGAATTTGGCCAAAGACATAACATATCTGCTATTGCCGGTGTACAAATGGAAGGACTGACCATTAAGAATGTTTATGCGCGAAGCACTACACCTGCCAAAGAAGGTTTGACCCAGGTAGATGCCGGTACCGATGGAATACAGGCTGAAGGTACAAAGTATGGATATAGGATGTTTTCATATTTCGGACGTGTTAATTACTCTTTCCTTGATAAATATCTAGTTGAAGCAAACATAAGGGCAGATGCCTCTTCACGGTTTAAAGAAGGCAACAGGTGGGGCATATTCCCGGGTTTTTCTGCCGGTTGGAGGTTAATTGACGAAAGTTTTATACAGGATTTAAAACTGTTTTCAAATTTAAAACTGCGTGCATCCTGGGGACAGCTCGGGAATCAGAATGTTGATGATTACTGGCCATATCTTACTGTAATTGAGCAAAGCAATAGCGTAAGCTATAATTATGACGGAAGTTTTTCAGCCGGGGCTGCCGTTACCTCAATGATTGACGAAGATATTACCTGGGAAACAACAACAACACTTGATTTCGGGATAGATGCAGGTTTCCTAGACAACAGGATATCAATTGAAGCCGATTACTTCAAAAAGACGACCAAGGATATTATTGTGCAACTTCCCATCCCGTCTCTTTTAGGGGATATTGATGCACCTTATGAAAATGTGGGGAAAATGATCAATAACGGGATAGAAATTATCACCAATTTCAGCAACCAGAAAAAAAGAAGGAGCCAATTTGGGTACGACCTGGGTTTAAACTTTACTTATATAAAAAACGAGGTCACAAAATTCAGGGGAGGGGATTCTCCCGACCAGACCTATTTGATAAGGGAAGGATATACCTATAAACATTTATATGGTTACAAAGCTATTGGGATTTATCAAAGTGATGAAGAAGCGGCAGAACATATGTATGACAATGGCTCTGTCCCCTCTGCCGGTAACTTGAAATTTGAAGACGTAAACAACGATGGGAAATTAAGTTATTTGGACAAACAAGGACTTGGTAACACAATCCCTAAAGTTACATTTGGGATAACCCCAAGGTTTAACTATAAAGGTTTTGATCTAAGTATGTTGTTCCAGGGGGTAGCCGGGGTTAATGCATATACTCAAAATAGTTTTACAAATATGTCATATGAAAACCTGGTCATATCAAAATGCTGGGAAAATGGCTGGTCGGAAACGAATACCAATACCGATATGCCAAGTGCAAGGTTTACTAATACATGGAATCAGTATGTGTCTTCCTTCTGGGTAAAAGAAATTAGTTTTATTAAACTTAAAAATATTCAATTTGGATATCTTTTCCCTGAAAACATTACTTCCCGATTACACTTGCATAAGCTTTATGTTTATGCAAATGCCCAAAATGTTTTCACAATAGTAAATAAAGATTATGAGGGCTACGATCCTGAAAGAAATACATTTGATGCAGGGAAAAGCATGTACCCGATACCAAGAATAATTTCATTAGGTGTTAACCTTAACTTTTAAAATCATGAAAAGAATAAAGATATTTATATACTGTTTTATAGCTGTACTGCTATTTACCGCAAACGGTTGTGTGGAAGAGTTTTTGGATTATGTTCCTGAAGACCAGGTTACATCTGCAAGTTTCCCGGAAAACGAAGATGATATAAAACTTTTGTTGAACGGCGTTTATGCAGGTTTAAGGGAAACATCTATTTATAACCAGGGTTTGTTTGGTTTTGGTGTCCTTGATGGGGCAACCCCTAATGCTTTTAACTGGATAAATACAACAATAGACAAAATAGGCAAGGGGACACTTTCTACAGGAGATGGGCAAACTCTCACTTTTATGTGGACAAGGTGTTACACTATTATATCCCGGGCTAATTATTTGATTGAAGCTATTGAAGAAGTAGAACTCGATGAAGATACAAAAGCGGTATATGTAGGTGAAGCCTATTTTTTAAGGGGGCTTGCTTATTCCCGGTTGGTGGAATTATATGGAGGTGTGCCAATCTTCACTTCATCTGTTACTACTGAAGAAGCCAGGAGCGTAAGCCGGGCAACCGCCGCTGAAACATGGGCCCAGGCAATATCGGATTATGATGTTGCAATAAGCAACCTTGATGCTGAGGCGCCGGAAACAGGTAGGGCTACCAAAGGTTCTGCGCTGGGCTTAAAGATGAGGGCGTATTTGTACCAAGGTGAATACGAAAAAGTTTTAGATGTGGTAGAAAAAATCGAAGCTTTAGGCAAGTATTCATTGTTTTCAAGTTATGAAGGACTGTTTGAAGCCGATAATGAAAACAATGAAGAAGTCCTTTTTGATGTCCAGTATATCGAAGGGGAACAATCTCAGGGATCATATATCGATCAATATTGTGGTACAGGGACAGGTAGCTGGACAAGGGGAAGCCGTTATGTGCCCACTGAAGATTTGGTGAATGCTTACGAAAGGGTTGACGGTTCTGAAGGGAAATATTTTGAATCGGAAATCAATTTGGACAATCCTTATGATGGATGGGATCCACGGCTTAGTTTTACCTGTGTTGTCCCCGGTTCGTATATACTCGGGTACAGGTTTCCTAATTATCTTTACTCAGGGGGCGCATTCAATCATGCTGGGAATACCCTAAGGCATTTAAGTACAAGAAAATACCGTGTTGCAAACGAGGAAGATCTGCCTGCCTCTGGCCAATCGTACCTGAACTACATAATTATGCGCTATGCCGATGTCATCTTGTCAAAAGCTGAGGCAATTATTGAAACAGGCGGCGATATCGATGAAGCCATTGCTTTGGTTAACCAAATAAGGACAGAACGCGATGATGTTACCCTTACATCGTTGCCAACAGGTTTGTCCCAAGAGGAAGCACGTGAGGAATTAAGGCATGAACGCCGCATCGAATTCGCACTCGAAGGATTATACTGGGCCGATATTAAGAGGTGGGGGATATGCAGCGATATTTATCCTTTGGAGATATATAATTACGATGGGAGTTTGATAGAAACGAAATTCCCTAATGGCTATCTGGATTACTATGATTTATTGCCTATACCGGATAATGAAATATCATTGAATGAAAATCTGGAACAAAATCCGGATTGGTAAACATCTGACTAACTAAAATAAGAGAGGGTGTCTCAAAAGTATCATATAAAATAGGCACCCTCTTTCCTCAATATTTGAACAATGAGAAATTTTGTTTTTTTATTTCATTTTTTTGTAATTTCTTTTATCCTCTCAGGGTGTGGTAATAATCCGAAGACTCCCAATATTGTCCTAATCTTGGCAGACGATCTTGGTTATAATGACTTGAGCTGTTATAGGGGTTTCAATTCAGGGCAGTCGGAAAAATTTCCTCCAACAGCACAAACACCTAATATTGACAGGCTTGCCGGACAAGGAGTCCGTTTTACAGATTTTTACTGTGGGGCTGCTGTTTGTAGCCCGTCACGTTCTGCTTTATTGACGGGGAGGAACGCTACACGGGTAGGCATTTATAACTGGATTCCCGAAAATTCGCCAATGCATTTAAGGGCTAACGAAATCACGATAGCCGAACTTCTTAAAAAGAAAAATTATAAAACAGGCCATTTCGGGAAGTGGCATTTGACATCAAAGGGGACAAGCCAGCCTCTGCCAAACGATCAAGGTTTTGACTACAGCTTTTATGCCTATAATAATGCGGAGCCTTCCCACCACAATCCTGAGAACTATTTTCGGAATGGGAAACCTGTAGGTAAACTTGAGGGGTATGCATGCCAATTGGTGGTTGACGAGGCACTTATGTGGCTTGATAAAAACAATGATAATGAAACGCCTTTTTACGTTGATGTTTGGTTTAATGAACCACACCTAAAAGTTGCCGCTCCCGAAGAATTAACTAAAAAGCATAAATATAATGCAGGATATTACGGGGCAATAGAAAATATGGACATTGCTGTTGGGCGTTTAATGGATTACCTGAAAAAGAATAATCTCATTGAAAATACAATTATAATATTTTCTTCTGATAACGGATCTCGCTGGGATTGTTCTAACGACCCGTTGCGCGGTGAAAAGTGTTTTAATTACGAAGGCGGCGTGCGCGAACCATTTATAGTTTCCTGGCCGCCCATGGTGCCTAAAGGGAAAATAAGTGAGTTTAACGGTAGTTTTACCGATGTGTTGCCTACCATTGCATCAATAGCCAATATCCCTTTGCCAAGCGACAGGAAGTATGATGGCATTGATATCTCACCTGTGTTTTTTGGCATCCGGGACAGTGTTAAAAGAGAAGAACCCATTTTCTTTTACCGCTATTTTCACGATCCTATATGTATGGTTAGGAAGGGGGACTGGTGTTTGCTGGGCTATCATAAACTAATCCCGCTTGCAGAATCATTAAACGAAGGGGAACTGGCAAATATCCGTCCATGGAGTTTTGAAAAGAACCACATGGAATACCTAAAAGGCCTGGTTCCAACAAAATTTGAATTATATAACCTGAAAAATGATGTGGGGCAGGAACATAACCTGTCAGATCAATATCCAGTACTGGTGGAAGAGATGAAAAGAAAAATGCTTCAGCTTAGGGGAGAAATGGTACGGGAAGGCGGAGATTGGTATTCCGCTAATTAATTTAAACTACTAATTATGATTTATTCCATTTTTAAAAAAATATTTATCGCCATAGTCATTTTTGTCTTTTATTTTAATGGACAGTGTGTTGAAACCCAGGACAATCCCATGCCTAATATCCTTGTGGTTCTTGTTGATGACTTGGGCTATGGTGATTTGTCAATACAAGGGGGCAAAGATATCCACACCCCAAACATAGACAAGCTATTTGAACAGGGGATGCACTTCAAAAATTTTTATGCAAACTGCACGGTTTGTTCTCCAACAAGGGCAAGTTTGATGACTGGCTGTTATCCCGATAAGGTTGGTGTCCCTGGGGTGATCAGGACGCATGAGGACAATAGTTGGGGATATTTAATGGAAGGTGTTGCCACTCTGCCCAAAATGCTTAAAAATGCAGGGTATGCAACAGCTATTATTGGCAAATGGCATTTAGGGTTGGAGTCGCCAAACACCCCAAACGAAAGTGGCTTCGATTTTTTTCATGGATTTTTGGGTGACATGATGGACGACTACTGGACCCATCTCCGGCATGGGAAAAATTATATGCGTTTAAACAATCGGGTTGTTGACCCTAAAGGCCATGCAACAGATGTGTTCTCAAATTGGGCAATTGATTATATTAAAACACAAAAAGAGAACGGTTTGCCATTTTTTCTGTACCTGGCATACAACGCCCCTCATTTCCCTATTCAGCCACCGGAGGATTTTCTCAAAAGAGTAAAAAAAAGGGAACCGGGACTCTCGGAAAAAAGGGCTAAAAATGTAGCTTTTGTCGAACACCTGGACAATAGGATAGGAAAGGTATTGAATGCCCTTGATGAATTAGGATTGTATGATAATACAATAATCGTTTTTTCTTCCGATAACGGAGGGCACCTCCCGAGTGGGGCATCAAACGGAAACCTCAGGGGAGGGAAAGAGGACATGTACGAAGGAGGGATTAAAGTCCCTACATGTTTTGTGTGGAAAGGAGAAATACAAGCAAAATCGGAGTGCTATAATTTAGGGCTAACAATGGATGTCTTCCCTACCTTGTGTGACATTGTCGGTGTAACCGTTGATAATCAAATTGATGGTGTGAGTTTGTATAAAAGCTTAAGAGGGAAGGAGCAGGACACCAACAGCCGAAGTGTCTATTTTATGCGCCGAGAGGGATGGAAATATGCTGGCATGTGTTATTATGCAATAAGGCAGGGGTCTTACAAATTAATGCAGAATACCCCTTTTGAACCATTGGAGTTATTTAATCTCGAAGATGACCCTACAGAAAAGACAGTGCTGGATGAACATGAAAAATTTAATGAGTTAAGCTATGATTTGTCCCAGCATATAAGGGAATCGGGAAATGTCCCATGGCAAAAGAAAAAACAATAAAAATTAATGGTGTTAAGTCAAATATAAAATGTCTGAATTCAATATTCAATTCATGCCGTGAATAAGCACCCCAGAAATGGGGTTTGACAAGACAATAGGTAAAATATTTTAATTTGAATACTTAATGTTACACCTAAATTTGATTGTTAATCATTGATAACGTTGATGTTACCTTGAATTTCATAAGAAATACGTATGTTTCTATATTTCAGTTCATTAATTATCTCATTAGGTACAACATTGAGTAGTCATATATTTTAATGAAAAAGACGATAAAAAATAAATGATATGAGAACAATATATTGTAAAATAGTTATAGCGGCTAGCCTGCTTATTTCCTTGTTGTTGTTTCAACAATGTAAGCTTACAAATCAAGAAGAGAAAAAAAATACGCCAAATTTCATCATCATTTTTGCTGATGATATGGGGTATGGGGACATGGGGACATTTGGTCACCCAACAATAAATACACCCAATTTAGACCGGTTGGGATACGAAGGACAAAAATGGACTAACTTTTATGTTGCAGCTTCCGTTTGCACACCATCCAGGGCAGGGTTGATGACCGGAAGGTTACCCATTCGCTCGGGCATGTGCAGCGAAAAACGCCGGGTTCTGTTCCCTGATTCAAAAGGGGGGCTTCCTGAAAAAGAAATTACAATAGCTTCCGTACTAAAAGGTGCAGGTTATTCAACAGCATGTTTCGGCAAATGGCACTTGGGGCATCATTCTCAGTATTTACCAACATCACATGGGTTCGATCTGTATTTTGGGATCCCTTACAGTAACGACATGGATCGGGATGAAGATGGTAATAATTACTGGGAAGCTTGTACACAACCTAAAATTGATTATTTCAATGTTCCCTTGATGAGAAACGAAAAAATAATAGAAAGACCTGCTGACCAAACAACCATTACAAAACGATATACACAAGAAGCAATTGAATTTATAAGGAAAAATAAAGAAAAACCGTTTTTTATTTATCTGGCACATTCAATGCCGCACATCCCTCTTTTTCGCTCAAAAGAATTTGAAAATACAAGTTTAAGAGGTATTTACGGAGATGTTATACAGGAACTCGACTGGAGTGTGGGGCAAATAACTAAAACCTTAAAAGAAACAGGTATGGATAAAAATACAATTGTAGTGTTTACATCGGACAATGGACCATGGCTGACGTTCAGGGAACAAGGAGGAAGTGCAGGTTTGCTAAGTGGAGGCAAAGGCGGCACTTATGAAGGCGGTATGAGGGAACCTGCCATTTTTTGGAATCCGAAAATGATTCAGCCCGGTGTTGTCGCTGAGTTGGGAACAACAATGGATCTTCTCCCTACCTTTGCAAAACTGGCCAATGTTCAACTTCCTTCAGACAGGGTTTACGATGGTTATGACATTTACCCTGTTCTTTCCGGAAATGGCAAAAGTAAAAGAGATGTAGTATTTTATTATAGAGGGACAGATATTTTTGCTGTCAGGAAAGGAGCATATAAAGCACACTTTATTACTCAACCCGAATACGGCAGCAATGTAAAAACAATACAGGATCCCCCTCTTTTATATAATTTGAATGTTGATCCTTCTGAAAAATACAACATAGCAAAAGAACACCCGGAAGTAATTGAAGAAATAAAACTGGTTCTGGCCGAACATCTTAAAACGGTTGTCCCGGTTGACAACCAACTGGAGAAATAATTACTATTTTTTACACATGAAAGACGACAACAGTAAGGGAGCGCGTTGTCTATTCCTTAACAACATTGTTAAATACAATGAATTGAGAAGCAGGATGGGGCCGAACGATGCTATAATCAGGATTGCAAAAAAAATGTTAAATAGGATAAGATATGTATTACGAAATGAACAGGAATATATTTGTTCTGTTGTATCATAAAATAAGTGGATTTGAGAATAAAAACACATCAGGTAACCAAGAGACTGTTATATTAACCTTGCAGCCCTCGATGGTGCCTGTTTAACTCAGGCTACAGCTCTTACCTATAAAAATTGGACACAGATATGCGGCTTAAAATAATGTCCGTTGATAGAAGGTTGTTTTTATAGATCAAATTCATAAGCCAAGGGAAGTAACCAACGGCGATATTTTATACCGAAGGTGTCTTTTTTAAATATTATCGGGTATCGAACCCGATAATATTTAGCCAAGAAAAGAAAACCTTCAAGCTCCTTATTGCCCGGAGTAAAAAGAGGGATAAGGCTAATGTGCTTATTTATTGAAAATTAATGAAATATAAATTTGGATTACAACATAGAAGGTTAATAGAACCCTGAAATAGATTCAACAACAATAGCCCGGGATTCATCCCGGGGACATAATGCAAACATGCACAAAGGCCGGCGATGTACCTGTTTTAGGGACGAAACCTTATGCCCCGGCCGCAGGGTATGTGTTTTTTTATTATAGTACTTGGAAATCTGTTGCCTGAAAAATTGAAAATTTAATGAATAAGGGAACTAAAAACATTTTTTGCCAATCTACTTTCTTTTATTTATTATTTTTGGGTACTGTCAAATATTACTTGAGCAAACATGCCGGAAACCAATCGGATAGAATACAAACAGGAACTCAATGCCGATGTCGATATTGAAAAAGAGGTTATTGCATTCCTTAATTACCACGAAGGTGGGTTGATTTATATTGGCATTGACAATCAAGGCAAAGCATTGGGGGTGGCCGATATTGATGGCGATATGCTAAAGGTAAAAGACCGGATCAAAAACAACATATCTCCTTCCGCAATGGGTTTGTTCGATGTGGTTGCTGAAGGAAAAGAAGGGGGACAGCTAATCAAAATCATTGTTGCCGGGGGAACCGAAAAGCCTTATTTCAAAAAAAAGTTCGGGATGACGGAGAAAGGTTGTTATATCAGGACAGGTACAGCAGCCGAGCCAATGCCCCAAGCAATGATTGACAAACTGTTTGCCTCCCGCACCCGAAATTCTCTTGGAAAAATTAGGTCACACCGTCAGGACTTAACATTCGAGCAACTTAAGATCTATTACGAAGAAAAGAGACTTGCCCTTACTAAATATTTTAAGCGAAACCTTGAACTATTAACAGAAGACAACAAATTAAATTATGTAGCATACCTGTTGGCTGACGAGAACGGCACATCCATAAAAGTTGCCAAATATTCCGGCAAAGACAGGATAGATTTAATTGAAAACAATGAATATGGCTATTGTTCATTAGTGAAAGCAACCAAAAGGGTGCTTGACAAAATTGAGCTGGAAAACAAAACGATATCAAAAATCACATCAAAAGAGCGGATTGACAAACGGCTATGGAACACCGTAGCATTGCGTGAAGCCATAATAAATGCAGTCATCCACAATGATTTCACCCGTGAGTTTCCTCCGAAATTCGAAATATTTTCTGACAGGTTGGAAATTACCAGTTATGGAGGCTTGCCAGAAGGCATGGATAAAGAAGACTTTTTTGAAGGATTGTCGCTGCCACGGAACAAAGAATTAATGCGCATATATAAAGATTTGGGAATGGTAGAACAGTTGGGGTCAGGTGTCCCACGTATTTTACAGGCTTACGGCAAAGATTGTTTTAAGTTCTCAGAAAATTATTTGCGTATGTCCTTCCCCGCGTCCGAACAAGTCACCACGCAAGTCACCACGCAAGTCACCACGCAAGTCACCACGCAAGTCGAGGAATTAATAAAAATAATTTCGGGAGAACATACACGTCAAGAATTACAGAACAAATTAAACTTGGCAAACAGGGAACATTTTAGGAAGAGTTATTTACAAACGGCATTAGATATGGCATTAATTGAATTAACTATTCCCGATAAACCAAACAGCAGCAAACAAAAATATAAGTTGACCACAAAAGGTATTTCAATGAAAAAAAGGCTTATGCGAAAAATATAAACCAATTAATTTTTAACTAAAAATGAATTTAAAGAATAAACTAAAACCAGTTGCAGGGATATTGTTTTTATCTATTTTATTTTCCTGCGCCCCCAAAACGACAGTAAACCAGGAACCTGCCAAGCAGCAGGAAAGCGATGATTATTATGTGGCAACCTATGTATGGCCATCGTGCCACCACGACGAGCGTTTTGGCGACATGCTCTGGCCGGAAGGCATTGGAGAGTGGGAAGTGATAAAAAAAGGAGACAAAAGATTCCCGGAACATTACCAACCTCGCCAACCGCTGTGGGGATATGGGATGGACGATGACCCAAAAGTTGTGGAAAAATGGATCGATGCAGCTGTAGATCACGGTGTCGATATTTTTGTTTACGACTGGTACTGGTTCGATGGCGGCCCATTTTTGGAAAGCGCATTGAACAACGGTTTCCTGAAAGCAAAAAACAATTCAAAAATGCAATTTTACATTATGTGGGCCAACCACGACGTGAAACACAACTACTGGAACGTGCACAAATTTAAAGACGACACCTCCCTGCTTTGGGATGGCGCAGTTGACTGGGACAATTTCAAGATTATCGTTGACAGGGTGATAAAACAATATTTCAACCAACCCAACTATTTCAAAATCGATGGCAAACCTGTTTTTTCCATATTCAGCGTTGACAACCTGCTGCAAGGTTTTGGAGGAAGCCAGGAAGAAGCACGGAAAGCACTTGACTATTTTAGGGATGAGGTAAAAAAGGCCGGGTTTCCGGGTATCCATATCCAATGGAACCAAGGAGGAGGTTCTATTATGTCGGAGGAGGCTGCTGAAAAGTTCAGGGGCAAAATTGACGCAATGGGCTTTAACAGCGTGGCTTTGTACAACATGGGCGGGCTAAACGAAGATTACCTTGTTTACGGCAACAACTCTGTGAACATCCGCAAACAAATGGATTCGATATTAGACGTTCCTCTGTTTCCGTGCGTTTCAATTGGATGGGACGACACCCCGCGCTTCCCGGCAAAAGGGGAAAAGGACGTAGTGCATTACCACAACACTCCCGAAAGTTTTGCCGCATTGCTTTCAAAAGCAAAAAAATATGCCGACAGCCATCCCGAACAACCAAAAATAATTACCATCAACGCATGGAACGAATGGGTTGAAGGCAGTTACCTGCTCCCCGACATGCTTAACGGTTTTGGGTACTTGGAAGCTGTCCGTAAAGTAATGAGGGAAGGTTACGATCCTTATTCTGAATAATAAAAACAGGAAACCCTAAAAAAATGGACATAAAATCCGGTTCCAAAATGATATTGGGTTTTTTGCTATTCTCTTTGTTGGCTTGCAATAACGCACCTCAGGAAAACAGAAAGCCCAATATTGTTTTTATTTTGGCAGATGACCTTGGCTGGGCCGACCTCCCGGCTTACGGGAACAAATTCAACGAAGCTCCCAATATCGACAAGCTTGCAAGCGAAGGCATGCGTTTCACCAACGCTTATGCCGCTTGCCCTGTGTGTTCGCCTACACGTGCAAGCATCCAGTCGGGGCAATACCCCGCAAGGGTTGGAGTTATTGATTTTATACCAGGGCACTGGAGGCCATACGAAAAAGTAACCGTGCCACAAAACCGCACACAGTACCTGCCCCAAGAAATAACTACGATAGGGGAAATGATGAAAAGCGCAGGCTACGCAACAGGCTATTTCGGGAAATGGCACCTTGGAGATGATGATGCTCACCATCCTTTTAAACAGGGCTACGATGAGGCAATTACCGGACACGGCTTTTATAACGTACACTTTAACCCTGCTGTTAAAACAGATTCGGCGAAAAGGTTCTCTGAACAAATAACAGATTTTGGCGAAAATTTCATAGACAAAAACAAAGACCGTCCGTTCTTCCTGTTCCTTGCCCACTACGATGTACATGTACAATTGGATGCCGACAAAGATTTAATCGAAAAATACCTGAACAAAAAAAACAATGGGAGTTATCCCGGCAATGCCGTTTATGCCGCAATGGTAGAGCATCTCGACAAGAGCGTGGGGCGCATAATGGCAAAACTCAAAGAAACGGGTATTGACGAAAATACAATTATCGTGTTTTTCTCTGACAACGGTGGGTTAATCAGCCGTTTCGACAAAATACCATTGTTGGCAAAAAGCAAACTCGGTATTTATGGCGAGGATAACCCATTGCGTTATATTTCATCGTCAAATGCGCCTCTGCGTGCAGAAAAGGGGACAGTTTACGAAGGAGGTATTCGCGAACCTATGATTGTGCGCTGGCCGGGCAAGATTAAGGCAGGAACTACAAGTTCTGCAATTGTTTCCAGTGTCGATTTTTTCCCTACTTTCATGCAACTTGCAGGGGCTGAAACTCCGGAAGGACAAGTTCTTGACGGGGAAAGCATATTGCCCGCACTGACAAAAAACGAATATGATCCCGAACGTGCCGTCTTCTGGCATTATCCTGTTTACCATCACGCAGAGCCTGCCGGGGCTGTCAGGAAAGGCGACTGGAAGCTTATTGAAAATTTCGTTTCGGGAGAAACCGGACTATTCAACTTAAAAGCTGACATCAGCGAGTCGCAAGACTTGTCGGGGCTGTATCCCGAAAAAAAGGAAGAACTGAGAGAAATCCTAAAAAAATGGCAAAATAGCGTTAATGCGGAATTTCCTTTGCCTAACCCAAATTTTTACGAAGAAAGGAGAAACGAGTGGGGCATCCACCCAGCTAGGAAATAAACTTGATTAAACCTAAAAATATGAAAATAAACATCTCTCTAAAAATAGCAGGGCTGGCATTTTTGCTCATTATTACTGGCTGCTCACAAAACACTGATGACGGCACATTGTTCAACGAGTTCAAAGATCCGCCCGCCGATGCCCGCCCGTTTGTACGATGGTGGTGGAACGGCAACTGCCTCGAAAAAGACGAAATTGTCAGGCATCTTGACATACTGCAAAAAACAGGAATCGGCGGGGTGGAAATTAACCCGATTGCCATGCCCGAAGGGGCAACCGACATTGGTGCAAAACCCCTGACATGGATTAGCCCTGAATGGAACAAAATGTTGAAATTTGCCGCGCTCGAAACACAAAAACGAGGTATGCTTGCCGACCTGATTGTTGGCTCGGGATGGCCTTTCGGAGGGGAGTTCTTGAAGGAAAGCGAAACCATACAGCGGGTAATCGTAAACGAAATACCTTGCTCCGGGGGGCAGTTCATAAACGAAAACCTAGAAGGCTTATGCAAAAAAGCAGTAACGGCACTTTCACGTGGGCACCACACAGCAAAAAGCCATGAACTGGTCTTTGCAAGGTTGATCCCAATTGGGATAAATGATGTTTCAGAAGAAATTGATTTGTTGGGAACTTACTGGAAAAACAACAAACTCGAACTCACAGTCCCTTCTGGCGAATACAAACTTGTTTATGGCATACTTCAGCGCAGCAACCGGGAAGTGATGCACGGCGCACCTGGGGCGGCAGGACCGGTGATGAACCATTACGACAAAAAAATAACACGTGCTTACTTAAACCGCCTCAACAAAATAAGCGAGGACACAGGCACGCCCCTTTCCGAATTGATACGCGCGCTTTTTTGCGACAGCATAGAACTGGACGGGGCAAATTGGACTGACAATTTTCAGGACATATTTTTCAAAACCTACAACTATAAGCTTTCTCCTTGGCTGCCTTTTGTTTTTTACGATCCTTATTCCGGCTACAAAAAAGAAAATTATAACCCCGGCTTTTCGGAACAGATAAAACGGGTCCGGTACGATTACAATAAACTTCTGGTGAAAACATTCCTCGAAAATTTCACGCAGGAATTTCAGGATTTCTGCACTGAAAAAGGTGTGCTTTGCCGCTATCAGGCTTATGGGATCCCTTTCCTGATGGGGATGATGGAAGGGAACATGATCCCCGACATACCCGAAAGCAACACTTGGATTTATTCAGCCGACATGGATGCTGAGGCTTGGTGTTGGAATCAACGGCACGGATATATGATTTGGAATTTATATGCATCTTCCGGTGGACACCTAAAAGGACGAAAAATAATCAGCAACGAAACCATGACCAATACCCAAGGTGTATTTAAAACTTCGCTGGAAGAGATAAAGCAGCACGACGACATGAACTTCATAACCGGGATGAACCACTCTGTTTTGCATGGCTTCAATTATTCGCCTAAAAATGCAGGGTTTCCGGGATGGGTAAGGTACGGCAGCTATTTCAGCGAACAAAATACATGGTGGCCGTATTTCCCTAAATGGGCAACTTATAATGCTCGGCTTTCATATATTTTTCAAAATTCGCAGGCAGTTAAAAATATTGCGATCCTTGCCCCCGCAGCAGATTCATGGGCAAAATACGGGCTGGTGCGCGACCAGTTCCACACACTTCCATGGTATGCTTACCGCCTTTGGGAACCCATAAGCCAAGCTGGCAGTTCGTGCGATTACATCAGCGAAAAAATCATCAGGGAAGGGAAAACTGAAAATGGGAGATTAAACTTTGGACCGATGTCGTTCGGGGCAATTTTGTTGAGCAGCATAGAATCACTAGAGCCGGAAACCGCATTGTCCCTGCTCGAATTTGTGAAAAACGGGGGCAATTTGGTCGCCATAGACGGGATGCCACATCGTTCGCTCTCTTTTCAAAATGCAGAAAAAAACGATTCAATTGTGAAAGATGTTTTCTCGCAAATAACTGAAAAATACCCGGACAGGTTCTTATCTGTCAACAGCCCGGAAACAGAAGCCGATTTGCTGCCGTGGACTGCTGCCCTGCTTGAAAAGGCAAACATAAAAAAAGACGTGGAAATAGGACAGCCTGATAAAAATGTATTTCAAATCCATACAAAAGCCGGAGAAAAAGACATCTGGTTTTTTAACAACATCAACCGCAAAAAAACAGTCACGTTAAACACGGTTTTCCCAACGGGCAAAAAAACTCCGTGGGCATGGAACCCGGAAACCGGGGAGCGTCATGTTTTTCCTTTCAACAAAAAGAAAAACAAACTGGAAATTGAACTGTCGCCACTACAATCTCTGTTGCTGGTGTTTGAACCCGGCCTCGACGGAGTTCCTGAAAAACAAACGGAACAAGAAAACAAAAAAGCTATTTCCCTAACAGGCAAGTGGCAGGCAAAATTTGAACACATAAACGGGCAGAGTTTCTCCCGCAGTTTCGATGCCCTTACTGCTTTCGGGCTTTCAAGCGACACTGCCCTCAGCAATTTTGCAGGCACGGTCGTTTATTCAACTGACTTTGATTCTCCCACAACCATAGGTACGCTTCAACTTGGCAATCCCAACAAAGGGGTAAGCGAAGTTTTCCTGAACGGTAAAAACGTTGGGACAAACTGGTACGGAAAACCAGTGTTCAAATTAGACGGGGCTTTGCAAAAAGGCAAAAACCACCTCGAAATAAAATACACGACCATATTGAGCAATTATGTAATTAGCCTGAAAAACAACCCCACCGCACAACGCTGGACAAAACACCACGAGAAAACTCCCATTGGGCTGGATGGGGACGCGGTGGTTTATTGGTAGGGTGTGAGATAAAAATAGTATATGAGATTTATTTTTTGAGGTTCCGGGCTTTGCCTTTTTTGTGCGGTTTTTCTTTCCCGGGGATATCTGAGTTTAGCCTTGCCACCGTTTAGTGCCCGCTGGGGCGGCCTTTTCCCGTTGCCCCCCAGGGGTTTGCCCGTCCCCTGTGTTTTTTTTTGGAAAAAAGTTTTGTTAAAGTTTGGAAAAGCGTGATCTATGTTTACCTTTGCAGCCGCTTTGTAGGGTACGGGGCGTCGTTCATGTTGTACTGGTTCTGGTTGTTTTTTTGCCTTTCGGGCTTTGCCTTTTACCGGCGGTTCCCCACGGCAAAAAAAAATGAAAAAACTTCAAAAAAGTTTTGGAGGATAAAAAAAACCGGTTACCTTTGCAGCCCCGATTGAAAGGGAAGGAAGTTCTGGCAGTTTTTAGGAGGGTATTTGGGTTTGGCGCTGCCAGCAAAAGCAATAAAAAAAGCAAATTTCCCGGCATCTAGGTTTTGTTCGTTGTTGCCGGTTTTTTTGCGCGAGTTCTTTAAAATTTTGGAGCACAAAAAAAAAGCAAGGTTATACAAGACAACTTTGTTGATTTCTGAGAGACGATTCAAGCCTTGGGCGCAAGATATTGAACTTTTTATATTTACAACGGAGAGTTTGATCCTGGCTCAGGATGAACGCTAGCGGGAGGCTTAACACATGCAAGTCGAGGGGCAGCATTTCCTTCGGGAAGATGGCGACCGGCGCACGGGTGCGTAACGCGTATGCAACCTACCTGCCACAGGGGGATAGCCCATGGAAACGTGGATTAATACCCCATGGTGCCGGTGCCCTGCATGGGGTACCGGTTAAAACTTCGGTGGTGGCAGATGGGCATGCGTATGATTAGCTAGTAGGTGGGGCAACGGCCCACCTAGGCGACGATCATTAGGGGTCCTGAGAGGGTTACCCCCCACACTGGTACTGAGACACGGACCAGACTCCTACGGGAGGCAGCAGTGAGGAATATTGGTCAATGGGCGGAAGCCTGAACCAGCCATCCCGCGTGCAGGATGACGGCCCTATGGGTTGTAAACTGCTTTTGCATGCCAAGAAACGTGGCCACGCGTGGCCACCTGCCGGTAGCATGCGAATAAGCATCGGCTAACTCCGTGCCAGCAGCCGCGGTAATACGGAGGATGCAAGCGTTATCCGGATTTATTGGGTTTAAAGGGTGCGCAGGCGGGGGATTAAGTCAGTGGTGAAATACTGCCGCTCAACGGTAGTACTGCCATTGATACTGGTCCTCTTGAGTATGGTTGAGGTAGGCGGAATGTGTAGTGTAGCGGTGAAATGCATAGATATTACACAGAACGCCGATTGCGGAGGCAGCTTACTAAGCCATTACTGACGCTGATGCACGAAAGCGTGGGTAGCGAACAGGATTAGATACCCTGGTAGTCCACGCCGTAAACGATGTTCACCCGCTGTTTGCGATACACGGCAAGCGGCTGAGCGAAAGCATTAAGTGAACCACCTGGGGAGTACGATCGCAAGGTTGAAACTCAAAGGAATTGACGGGGGCCCGCACAAGCGGAGGAACATGTGGTTTAATTCGATGATACGCGAGGAACCTTACCTGGGCTTAAATGCACGCTGCATCCCCGAGAGATCGGGGTTCCCTTCGGGGCTGCGTGCAAGGTGCTGCATGGTTGTCGTCAGCTCGTGCCGTGAGGTGTCGGGTTAAGTCCCATAACGAGCGCAACCCTTACCGCCAGTTGCCATCGGGTAATGCCGGGGACTCTGGCGGGACTGCCACCGTAAGGTGAGAGGAAGGTGGGGATGACGTCAAATCAGCACGGCCCTTATGTCCAGGGCTACACACGTGTTACAATGGCCGGTACAAAGGGCAGCTACTATGCAAATAGGTGCGAATCCCTAAAGCCGGTCCCAGTTCGGATTGGGGTCTGCAACCCGACCCCATGAAGTTGGATTCGCTAGTAATCGCGCATCAGCCATGGCGCGGTGAATACGTTCCCGGGCCTTGTACACACCGCCCGTCAAACCATGGGAGCTGGGGGTGCCTGAAGTCTGTGACCGCAAGGAGCGGCCTAGGGTAAAACCAGTGACTGGGGTTAAGTCGTAACAAGGTAGCCGTACCGGAAGGTGTGGCTGGAACACCTCCTTTCTGGGGCACAGGGCATTGTCCGTCCTCGACAAAGGGAGAAACAAAAGTTGTCCTCCTTGCTTTTTTAAAGATATATTATGGCCCGGTCCGCGGCCCCCGGCACTGCCCGGGGGCCTGCGCCACGGGGCGGAACTCAAGTCCAGAGTCCCGTAGCTCAGCTGGTTAGAGTACTACACTGATAATGTAGGGGTCCCCAGTTCAAGTCTGGGCGGGACTACGAAAGCCAAGTTCCGGACGGCAAGGCCCAAAATGGCAAAATTGCCCAAGGTTTGTGGTTTCCTGCCTTTGGGGCTTAACAGACGGGGGATTAGCTCAGTTGGCTAGAGCGCTAGATTTGCATTCTAGAGGTCAAGGGTTCGACTCCCTTATTCTCCACGGGTGGGGCCGGGGAGTTGGCACAGGCGGCCACGGGGCCATGTGCCGGCACATGGAAAGTGTTTTGCCGCACAAAAAACGGGCAAGTGCGTCCAAAATTTGAAATACCGGGCAAATGGGGTAAGGCAGGTTGGCTGCGCAAACGGGGTTCGACCCCCCGGTTATCTACATTTAACGTCGGCGGGCGTGGGCATAGAGAGCCTTTTGCACGCTGCCAGTTATAAAGTTCTTTGGCATGTTGGGAAAAGAGCGGCAATTATTCAAATAATTGCCAAGAGTCAAATCACATAGATACGACGCAACAAGAGACTACATAAAAAGGGCCGGGCCACCGGTCCGAGCAAGAAAGTTATTAAGGGCGTACGGGGGATGCCTTGGCTCTCAGAGGCGAAGAAGGGCGCGACAAGCTGCGATAATCTGCGGGGACCGGCAAATACGGGCCGATCCGCAGGTGCCCGAATGGGGCAACCCATCCCGAAAGGGATACCCCGGGCAACCGGGGGGCTAACGTGGGGAACTGAAACATCTAAGTACCCACAGGAAAAGAAAACAAAAGTGATTCCCAGAGTAGTGGCGAGCGAAATGGGAATAGCCCAAACCGTTGTTGTTCCGGCAATGGCGGGGTTGTAGGGCTGCGGTATGGGTGAGCGTTCTGAAGTGGAACGGTTTTGGAAAAGCCGGCCAAAGGGGGTGATAGCCCCGTACACGAAAAGAACGCCTCCCTAGCAGTACCCTGAGTAGGGCGGGGCACGAGGAACCCTGCCTGAATCTGCCAGGACCATCTGGCAAGGCTAAATACTCCTGAGAGACCGATAGTGGACAAGTACCGTGAGGGAAAGGTGAAAAGCACCCCGGACAGGGGAGTGAAACAGTACCTGAAACCGTACGCCTACAAGCGGTAGGAGCCCCGATTTATCGGGGTGACTGCGTGCCTTTTGCATAATGAGCCTACGAGTTAGCCGTCACTGGCGAGGCTAATCCCGTCAACGGGAGTACCCGAAGCGAAAGCGAGCCTTAATAGGGCGCAATAGTCAGTGGCGCTAGACGCGAAACCCTGTGATCTACCCATGGCCAGGTTGAAGTGTTGGTAACACAACATGGAGGACCGAACCAGGAAGCGTTGAAAAGCTTTTGGATGAGCTGTGGGTAGGGGTGAAAGGCCAATCAAACTGGGAAATAGCTCGTACTCCCCGAAATGCATTTAGGTGCAGCCTTGTGATAGTTTTATAGAGGTAGAGCTACTGATTGGATGCGAGGGCTTCGCCGCCTATCAAATCCAGACAAACTCCGAATGCTATAAAACGTTTCACGGGAGTGAGGGCATGGGTGCTAAGGTCCATGTCCGAGAGGGAAAGAACCCGGACCATCAGCTAAGGTCCCCAAGTGTGTGCTAAGTTGGACAAACGGGGTCCGGCTGCAGAGACAGCTAGGATGTTGGCTTGGAAGCAGCCATTCATTTAAAGAGTGCGTAACAGCTCACTAGTCGAGCGGCTGGGCATGGATGATAATCGGGCATAAGCACGCCACCGAAGCTATGGACTCTACTGGAAAGTAGAGTGGTAGGGGAGCATTCCAACTGCGCCGAAGGGGCCGCGCGAGCGGCCTTGGAGCGTT
>CAXXRZ010000006.1:1215000-1643468 GCA_963668205.2 uncultured Draconibacterium sp.
GGATTTGTTGCCAACAGTATCCAGAATAATGAAAATGGTGGAATAAGTGCCGATTCATTATTGTTTAACGGCCTGGGGACAGAATATCTGAATGTTAATTTGAACAGTACTGTATCAAAATTCTCTAATTCTTATTTTTTTGCCACAGGTGAATACCGTTTGGGCCGGTATACTAAGAAAGATTCAGTCCTTGCCCCTGCCCCAGGAAAAAAAGATGGGGGATCTGTAGCTGCCCCCGATATATTCAAACCTATTGTCGGGATTATGTACTCGCTTGAATACCAGAAACATTACAAACAGTTTATTGATGAGGAAGACACAACCAATACTTTTTTCCAGAACACTTATTATGGCAATGATTATATAAAGGATTCCATCCGGTTTCATAAATTCTCGCATGTGTTTCAATTAAAGCAGTATGAAAATCCGGAGCGGAAGACTAGCTTTGGCAAAAGGGCTTTTATTGGGCAGGAGTTTGTAAAGCTTGCATATCCATCGTTTGTGATGGCCAAGGGACATAACCATAAGGAAAAAAATTATACCAATGTTTTTTTAGGAGGAGGCATTTTTCGGCAAATGGGGAATTTCTGGAATTGGAATGCAGAAGGAAAGTTATACTTATTGGGGAGAAACATTGGGCAAACAGAAATGTCTGCTGTTATCTCTAAGCCCTTGGTTTTATTAGGCGATTCTCTTGCCTCATTTACAGTAATGGGGAATATTGAAAACCTTGTTCCCGATTGCTTTCAGGAGGAATATTTTTCAAACCATATCCGTTGGAGCAACAACCTGAAAATGGAGCAGAATATGACAGTGAAGGGAAGCCTGACGTTCCCAAAATATAACCTGAAACTGGGGGCTAACTATGCGATTATAAATAATTTTATTTACAATAATTTTTCGGGTATCCCAGCTCAGTCAAATAAAGAGCTTCTGGTTATATCAGCTTTTATCGACAAAGATTTTGTTGCAGGGAATATGCATTTAAAGAGCCGTTTGCTTTATCAAAAATCGTCAGATATGGGCGTTTTACACCTGCCCGATTTTTCAGCGTTTGTTTCTGCTTATTATCAGTTAGTGGTATCAAAGGTTTTATATACCCAGCTTGGTGTTGACACACGTTACAATACATCGTATTTTTCTGATGCATACGATCCGGCTACTGGGTTGTTTCACCTCCAGGATGAAAAGAAGACGGGGAATTATCCGTATATTGATGTGTCGGCCACATTAAGGCTTAAAAGGACACGTTTTTTCTTTAAAATGATGAATGTTGGAACAAGTTTCCTTAATGGAGAATATTTTAATGCCCCCCATTATCCTATGTACAGGAGTACATTCCGTTTAGGGGTTGCATGGGTGTTTTATGATTGATGGCTTATCCCTAGCAGGGTTTGGGTTATATAAAATCAAAAAACATTTTCCCTACCGACAAATAGATGAGCAGCCCGCAAATGTCGTTCATGGTGGTTATGAACGGCCCGGTGGCCAAAGCCGGGTCTATTTTGAATTTGTTAAGTGCCAGTGGTATGAACGTGCCGAAAATGGATGCAAATATAATCACAATAAACAGCGAAATAGATACAGAAAATGTCAGTTGCAAATTTCCCTGTGCAAAAAAGTTGTAAGTAAAAATTAGTATGGCAAATATGGAGGCAGTTGCCAGTGCGATAAGCAATTCTTTTAATAGGTGTTTCCATGTCGATTCTATTTCTTTCACGCCGCTGGCAATGCTTTGCACCACGATCGAAGAAGATTGTACCCCTACGTTGCCGCCCATTGCTGCAATTAGCGGGATGAAGAAAGCGAGTTCTGTGACCCGGCTCAGTTCTTTTTCGTGCGAGCCGAGGACGAGTGCGCCCAAAATGCCCCCGAGCAGGCCGATAAGCAGCCAGGGCAAGCGCGCCCTCAACAGTTCCCATATTTTGTCGCCCGGTTCCACGTCGCCCGTGATACCGGAAACCATTTGGTAGTCTTTTTCTGCTTCTTCACGTACGAAGTCGATTACATCGTCGAAAGTAATGCGGCCCTTCAAACGCCCTATTTCGTCAACAACAGGTATGGCCACAAGGTCGTATTTGTCCATAATCTCGGCCACTTCTTCCTGCCTGGTATTGGTGCCCACCATTTTTACGTCCGAATTGTAAATGTTCGATATTTTTGTGTTGGTGCTGTTCAGTATCAGTTTTTTAAGCGACAGTATGCCTTTCAGTTTTTCATCGTTGTCAACAACATAAACGTAGTAGATCTCGTCTACTTCCTCGGCTTGTTTGCTTATTTCTTTTAGGCATGTCGCCACTGTCCAGTTTTCGTTTACAACAACCAGCTCTTTTGCCATTATTCCGCCGGCAGAGTCTTCCTCGTACTCCAGCAGATCTACGATGTCGCCGGCCTGCTCAATGTCTTCTATGCCTTTTAAAACTTCCTTTTTTATGTCTTCGTCCAATTCTGCCACCACATCGGCAGCATCGTCGGAGTCCATATATTCGATAAACTTGCTGGCTATTAGTTCGGGCGGCAGTACCTTCAGTAACCTCCTCCTGTCGTTTTCAGGGATTTCTACAAGTACATCGGAGGCTTTTTCCCCATCGAGCAGCAGGTATATAAACTTTGCTTCTTCCATGTTCAGGTCGTCCATTGCCTCGGCAATGTCGGCAGGGTGGAGGTCTTCCATCATGCTTGCGACCTCTGTTTTATTTTCGCTTTCGATCAGCCCTTTGAGCTTGTCTATATATTCTTTTGAAATGTTAAACTGCATGCCCTGTCTTTTTTATTAGGTTTTCGATTGCGCACGTTAATTTAATGTAGCCCTCCACCGAGAGTTGTTCAGGCCGTTTTTCTGCAAATTCGGAAGGAAGCTCCGTGCAGGTTTCTTTCAATGAGTTCCTTAGCATTTTCCGCCGCTGGTTGAACGATGCCTTTACTATTTTGAAAAACAATGCTTCACCGCAGGGCAACCTGTCCCGGCCGTTCCTAACCAGCCTTATTACCGCCGATTTTACTTTCGGGGGCGGGGCGAAAACATGCTCAGGCACGGTGAAAAGGTATTCTATGTCGTAAAACGCTTGCAGCAGCACGCTTAAAATCCCGTATGACTTGTTCCCGTGCTTGGAACCTATCCTTTCCGCCACTTCTTTCTGCACCATCCCGACCACTTCGGGGATGCGGTCCCTGAGTTCCAGCACCCTGAAGAAAATTTGCGAAGAAATATTATAAGGGAAGTTCCCTATAATGTTGAATTTGCCTTCGAAGTAGCGGCAGGCATCAAATTTTAAAAAGTTTTCGGGGTAAATCCTGTCTTTTAATGCAGGGAAGTGGCCTTGCAGGTATCCTACCGATTCTTTATCTATTTCAATAACGTGTACGTTTAGCTCGGGGCGTTCCAACAGGAAGCGTGTCAGCACCCCCATTCCGGGCCCTACCTCCAGCACGTTGGTTTCGGCAGTGCCAAGGCTGTCAACAATTTTACGTGCGATATTCTGATCTTTCAAAAAATGCTGACCAAGATTCTTTTTGGGCCTTACAATATTCATTACTCTCTGGCTCGTCCATTTCTTTTTACAACCTTATATTCTTTTTTTCGGGATAAACGAAACAAATTTATATTTTTGTTTTCTATGAATAGCTGCAAAGTACGTTTTTAATTAACTTCCCGAAAGTAATAAATTTTTAGGGATAATAATTTTTAAAGTATACGGCAGGCAAAAAAACTACAGATTGAAAACAATTGTAATTAAAGTATTAAAATTTTCTGCCTTTTTTGCTGTTGGCGGGTTTATTTTTTGGCTTATTTATAAAGATCAGGATATTGAAAGGATAAAGTCGGTGATTTCGAACGATGTTAATTATTTTTGGGTCGTTGTCTCGCTTTTTGTCGGTTTGTTAAGCCATATAAGCCGGACTTTGCGCTGGGGGCTGATGGTGGAGCCAATAGGGCACAAGCCCCGGGTGATCAATACTTTCCTGGCGGTAATGATCGGTTATTTAATGAACTTGGTAATCCCAAGGATGGGGGAGATTTCCCGTTGCGGGGTTTTGGCGCGTTACGAAAAAATATCTTTTACAAAATTAATAGGTACTGTTGTAGCCGAAAGGGCCGTAGATATGGTCATGCTGCTAATCCTCCTGGCCATTGTTGTGTTGTCGCAATTTGGCGAAATGCTAAGTTTCCTGCATAACAACCCCGGCATAGAAGAAAAACTTATGTCGGTCGTGACTTCGCCATTGCTGATTGGCGGGCTTGTTGCATTGCTCGTTGCGCTGTTTGTTTTCAGGAAAGCATTTAAGCACACTGTTTTTTACAGGAAACTGGCTGAGGTTATAAACAACCTCAAGGAAGGGTTTATTTCCATAGGTTCGATAAAAAAGAAAGGCTGGTTTTTTTTCCATTCGGTTTTTATTTGGGTAATGTATTACCTTATGCTTTATCTGGTTTTCTTCTCATTCGGGTTTACCAGCCACCTTGGCCCAATTGCCGGATTGACGACTTTTGTGCTGGCCAGTTTCGGGATGGTGGCCCCTGTACAGGGAGGCATGGGGACCTGGCATTTTATGGTTAAAGAAGCCCTTTCCCTTTATGGGGTGGCCAACGAAAACGGGATAATCTTCGCTTTTGTCGCACACTCTTCAATGACTTTGATGCTAATTGTGGTAGGATTAATTTCGTTGCTTGTACTGCCCTTTATCAACAGGAGGGACGATGTGGAAGAAGCGGAAGCTTGAAAACCATATGCCCCGAAGTTTATGAAAATTAAAACTTTTTCGGATGAACACCGAATTATTTATTGCCCGTAGGTTATTCTTCGACAAAAGCAACAAAAAATATTTGTCAAACAGGATAATAAGCATTGCCTTGTTCGGCATTTCCCTCGGCTTGGCAATAATGATAATTTCTGTTGCGGTCATTACCGGATTCAAAAAAGAAATAAGGGACAAAGTCATAGGTTTCGGCTCCCATATCCGAATTGTGAATTTTGATTCGAACAACTCGTACGAAACACAAGCTGTCTTCAAGGAACAGTCATTCTTGCCCGAGATAAAAAAGATAGACGGCATTAAAAGGGTAGGGGTTTTTGCCACCAAGCCCGGCATGATAAAAACTGATGAATCTTTGCAGGGGGTTGTTTTTAAAGGTGTAGGCAAGGATTACAACTGGGATTTTTTTCAAAAAAACCTTGTGGAAGGCCGTGTCCCCGAATTGAATGACTCGGCAAGGGTAAACGAGATTATTTTGTCGGAACAGGTGTCCCTTTTGTTGCAGTTAAAGTTAAACGACAATGCCGTTATTTATTTCCTGAACGAAGACGAATCCCTGCCCCGGATATTGCAACTGAAAGTTTGCGGGATTTACCGCACCGGGCTCGAAGAATTTGACAATACTTTTATTATCGGCGACATAAAGCAAATACAGCGCTTGAACAACTGGGGCAGCGACCAAATAAGCGGTTTCGAAATAACGGTTGACGACTTTTCCAGGACAGGTGAAATCGAACAACAGGTAAGGGATCGGGTAATCAATTACAGCGAAAACAATTCGGCAATACTGCGCACGCTGAACATTTCCCGCGAATACCCCCAGATTTTCGACTGGCTGGCAATTCTCGACATGAACGTGTGGGTGATACTAATCCTTTTGACCCTGGTTGCCGGTTTTAACATGATCTCGGGACTGCTTGTCTTGATACTGGAGCGCATAAATATGATCGGGATATTAAAAGCCCTGGGCAGCCCCAACTGGTCGGTAAGGAAAGTGTTCCTTTACCTTTCGTTTTTTTTGACAGGCAGGGGGATGCTCTGGGGAAATGCACTGGCCATTTTGATAATTGCCGCACAAAAGGTTTTTCATGTGATAAAACTCGACCCTACGATGTACAATGTTAGCGAAGTCCCGGTCAACCTCTCAGTTTACCATGTTTTACTGCTTAATGCTGCCAGCATAACCATTACCATTTTGATGCTGGTTGTCCCAAGCTACCTAATTAGTAAGATATTGCCAGAGAAAGCCATCAGGTTTGAGTAAGGGGCATATCGTTTTTTGGGGTTGCCCCTTCACAAATTTTACCAAGCAGCAGGGGGCGGCAATTATTCACATAAAAAGCAAAAAAGGAATTTTATTGTACTCCTGTCCTGCTACGGTATGTTAAAATTTGTACTTTTATACATATTTTACTTTTTTATCATTTCTGAAAAATAAATATGAAAATACACGAATACCAAGCCCGTGATTTATTCAGGAAATACGGGATCCCTGTCCCGGATGGGGTTGTTTGCCATTCGGTAGGAGATGTTCAGGAAAAGGTTTCTGACGACAACAAATTACGTGTGGTAAAGGCACAGGTGCATGTTGGCGGACGAGGGAAGGCCGGTGGGGTCAAGTTGGCAAAAAACAAAGCAGAAGCTCTGGAAAAAGCGGAGCAGATCCTCGGAATGGACATAAAAGGGCTGACAGTGGAGAAAGTACTGGTTGCAGATGCCGTTGAAATTGAAAAAGAGTTTTACATCGGACTGATAAACGACAGGAATGCAAAGGCGGTTACCCTAATGGCAAGTGCCGAAGGTGGCGTGGAGATTGAAGAAGTAGCCCGTGTGTCGCCCGAAAAAATTATAAAAATGCCCATCGACCCGACAATGGGGCTGATGGACTGGCAGGCCCGGAAGATTGCCTTGCAACTGTTCAATGACCCGAAAGAAGTCCGCCAGGCAGCATCCATTTTTGTGAAACTATATAAATTGTATGTTGAAAGCGATTCCTCGCTGGCAGAAATAAACCCGCTGGTATTGACACCTGCCGGACAGGTGCTGGCAATTGACGGTAAAATGAATTTTGACGACAATGCCTTGTTCCGCCAGAAAGAAATCATGAAAATGCGGGAGGTTTCAGAAGATGAGCAAAAAGAGATAGATGCCAATGAAAAAGGGCTTTCTTATGTAAAACTTGACGGCAACATCGGGTGTATGGTAAACGGTGCCGGGCTTGCAATGGCAACTATGGACATGATAAAATTGTATGGTGGCGAACCGGCCAACTTCCTTGATATTGGAGGATCTTCAAACCCGCAAAAGGTGGTCGAAGCGATGAACATACTGCTGTCAGATAAAAACGTAACGGCGGTTATGATAAATATATTTGGAGGTATTACCCGTTGCGATGATGTTGCGCGAGGACTGGTAGCTGCCTTGTCCGAAATAAAAACAGAAATCCCTGTCGTAATCCGTTTGTCGGGGACCAATGCAAAAGAGGGGCTGGAAATTATTAAGGATTCAGGTTTGCCTACGGTTTCTACCATGAGCGAGGCTGCCAGGAAAGCCATTGAGTTAAGTGAGGAAAGGCAAAAGTAAAAAGGAAGAAGTAGAGAGTTAAAAGTAAATAGGCAACATAATGAGCATATTAGTAAATAAAGACACCAGGGTTTTGGTACAAGGGATTACAGGCAGGGACGGCGCTTTCCATACATCAAAAATGTTGGACTACGGAACAAACATTGTTGGGGGTATTTCTCCAGGCAAAGGGGGGAGCGATGTTGGCGGTGTCCCGGTTTTCAATACCGTTGAAGAGGCTGTTGTAGCCACAGGAGCCAATGCATCTGTGATTTTTGTGCCGGCACCCTTTGCTGCCGATGCAATTTTAGAAGCCAGTTATGCAGGGGTGGGATTGGTGGTCTGCATAACCGAGCATGTCCCGGTCAAGGACATGATAACAGTCACCCCTGTTTTAAAACGCAACGGCACAAAACTGGTTGGCGCAAATTGCCCGGGATTGATAACGCCCGGCGAATGTTTGATTGGCATACTCCCGTCCATGATTTTCAAGAAAGGGAACATAGGGCTGATTTCGCGTTCGGGGACCCTGACCTACGAAGTGGTAAACATGCTGACAGAGAACGGCTTGGGGCAATCAACATGCGTGGGCATTGGCGGCGACGCCGTTTCTGGCCTATATTTTATCGACTTGCTGGAAATGTACGAGAACGACCCGGCAACTGATGCGGTAGTCCTTATCGGTGAAATTGGCGGCGATGCCGAAGAACAGGCGGCTTTGTTTATCAAAGAAAAAATGAGCAAACCGGTTGTTGCGTTTATTGCCGGGCAGTCGGCTCCTCCGGGGAAGCGCATGGGGCATGCCGGCGCTATTATTTCAAGCGGCTCGGGCACAGCCGAAGAAAAAGTAAAAGCTTTTAGCGCAGCTGGCGTGCCTGTGGCAAAAGAACCTAACGAAATACCCGGGCTGGTGAAAGGGAAACTTGGATTGTAAAATTGAGATCCCTGACTATCATCACCTGTTGGGTGGAAATAATGGACTACCTTTAACGGCTTCAAAAAGTAAGATAATTTTAATAAATATTTATGAAACGTAAATTTTCATTATTGCTGGGGCTTATTTTTGCCATTGGGGCATATGCCCAAAAGAACAACGACAAAGGGAAACTACAGGTTATAGAAAAGGGCAAGGGATATTATTACGAGTCTATACTGAAAGACATAAATGCCGTAGATGAAAAACTGGAAGAGAAGGAGCCATACAAAAGGTTTGTGATGGATCAGTCGGGTCTTGAACTGCCCAACGACAGGGGTTTGTACGCAACCGTTTGGAGCCAGCCTGCTATTTCGCAAGGTAACACCGGGACTTGTTGGTGCTTCTCTACCACATCGTTTTATGAAACAGAAATTTTCAGGAAGACAGGCAAAAAGGTAAAACTTTCCGAAATATATACGGTTTACTGGGAATACGTTGAAAAAGCCCGCCGGTTTATCGAAAAACGGGGAGCTTCGCATTTTAGCCAGGGGTCGGAAGCGAATGCCGTAGCACGTATAATGAAAATGTACGGTGCCGCCCCCGAAAGTGCTTACACCGGCTTGTTGCACGGGCGCAAGTTCCACGCCCACGAAAAAATGATGGAAGAAATGAAAGGCTTCCTTAATTCAATGAAAAAATCGAATTCGTGGAATATGGAATACGGGCTAGCTACCATAAAAAGCATAATGGACCATTACATTGGCAAACCTCCTGTGGATTTCACAGTTGATGGCAAAAAATACACCCCGATTACTTACATGAAAGACTTCTTGCAACTCAATACAGATGATTTTGTAGAGATAATTTCATACAAACAGGAACCCTACTGGGAAAAGGTGGAATATAAGGTGCCAGACAACTGGTGGCACAGCAAAGACTACTACAACGTGCCGCTTGATGTATATATGGACGCCTTAAAAACAGCCGTAAAAAAAGGTTATTCGGTAAGTATTGGCGGCGATGTTTCAGAAACAGGTTTTAGCCGCGAAACCAATTGCGCCATAATACCCGATTACGACATCCCCTCAGGATATATTAACGAAGATGCCCGCCAGTTCCGTTTTTCAAACGAAACAACTACCGATGATCACGGGATGCACCTAATAGGGATACTTGAAAATTATAAAGGCTCGGGCAAGGACTGGTATTTGATTAAAGATTCAAGTTCCGGTTCCCGTAACGTTGGGGAAGGCAGCCCTAATTTTGGTTATTATTTCTTTAGCGAAGATTACATCAAGCTAAAAATGATGGATTTCACCATTCATAAAGATGCGGTAAAAGAGATACTCAAAAAGTTTTAACCGGACTCTGGTTAATATGACATTCCCATAAATGCAACACCGCATAAGGATTCGGGCATTGTGTGTTTGTTGTAAATGTATTGTCAGCTATTTGGAGGTGAAATTGTTAGTAAATACTTATTGTCTCATTTTTTTGCGGTTGGGCTTAATTGAAAACATTTATCTTGGGAAAAAAGCCATCCGATGAATTTGTGAAGATCACCGGATGGCTTTTTTCCTGTACTGTTTTTTTATTCGGCCATGAAAATATTGATATTATCCAACGCAGTTGCACGCGAACTTCATTGCCAGATATACCAAAGAGGCCAAACCTGCCCCTGCAATTGGCCCGAGTACTGGTATCCATGAATACTTCCAATCGCTGTCGTCTTTGCTTTTCAGTGGGAGCAATGCATGTACAACACGTGGTCCGAAGTCGCGGGCAGGGTTAATAGCATAACCAGTGGTGCCTCCAAGGCTCATTCCAATTGAAAAGACTATCAGTGAAACAGGAAGCGCCCCAAGTGAACCCATCCCGGCTTTCGTGCTTCCTAAACTGACATATTCGAGTTGGGGCAGGGCAATTAACAAAACTGCCAGCACAAGTACAAATGTGCCGATCACTTCCGAGAAGAAATTATTCCTGTAATTCCGTATTGCGGGAGAAGTACAGAAACATGATTTTTTTGTCCCTGCTCCGGTTGTAATGTCAAAATGATTTTTAAAGAATAAGTAAACTATAAATGCCCCTAGCATGCTGCCTAAAATTTGAGCAATAATAAACGGGAGTACTTTTGCCCAGGCAAAAAGCCCACTAAATGCCAACCCAAATGTGACGGCAGGGTTTAAGTGTGCCCCGCTCATGTCGGAAGAAATCAGTACGGCTGCAAATACCGCCATCCCCCACCCAGCAGTAATTACGATCCATCCCGCGCCTTTGCTGTGTGTTTTATCGAGGTTTACATTGGCAACAACTCCATTTCCCAAGAGTATTAAAATAAATGTGCCCAGAAATTCTCCAAAAAGTTCAGTCATGTCCATAATTATTATTTTTAATATTCATCATACCATTTTTTACTTCGTCCCACAGCTTTTCCCCAGTTGGTCATCGCCTTGTTGATTTCTTTTTTATCCTCAACCGGTTCAAAAACTTTATCCTGTTGCCACTGCTGTTTCACTTCTTCGATACTGCCCCAGAAACCTGTTGCCAGGCCTGCCAGGTAAGCCGCCCCCAGTGCTGTTGTTTCCGTCACTTTAGGGCGTACCACCTTAGTCCCTATGGAGTCGCTTTGTATCTGCATCAACAAGTTATTTACGGCAGCCCCTCCGTCAACACGGAGCTCGTTCAGCTTTATCCCAGAATCTTTAACCATGGTTTCAATAACTTCCATTGAGCGGAAAGCTATGGCTTCTAAGGCGGCCCTGGCGATATGTGCCTTCCCTGTCCCGCGGCTTAAACCTATAATTGCACCGGTAGCATATTGATCCCAATGAGGGGCACCCAGTCCCACAAATCCCTGGACAAACGAAACCCCGCCGCTATTTTCCACTTGCCGGGCAAGTGCTTCTATCTCCGATGATGATTTTATAATCCCGAGTTGGTCGCGCAACCACTGAACGACGGCTCCCCCGATAAAAATACTTCCTTCAAGCGCGTAAGTTACCTTGCCGCCAATTTGCCAGCCAATGGTGGTCAGTAGCTTATGCCCCGATGCTATTGGTTTCTCTCCTGTGTTCATTACCACAAAACAGCCTGTCCCGTATGTGTTTTTTACCATACCTTTATCTACGCACATCTGGCCGAAAAGGGCAGCCTGCTGGTCGCCGGCAATCCCTGAAATAGGGATTGCCCCTCCCATGATCCCGGTTGAAGTCTGCCCGTAAATCTCGCTGCTTGGCCTCACTTCCGGCAGTATTTCTTTGGGGATATCCATAATTTCCAACAGCTCTTCATCCCATTTCAAATTGTGTATGTTATAAATTAAGGTGCGGCTTGCATTGCTTACATCTGTTACATGGAGTTTCCCTCCCGTTAAATTCCATATAAGCCAGGAATCGACTGTCCCAAATGCCAGTTTCCCTTGTGCTGCCAGTTCTCTGGCTCCTTCAACATTGTCAAGTATCCATTTGATTTTTGTGCCCGAGAAATAGGCATCTATTACCAGTCCTGTTTTTTCGGAAATTTTGGGTTCCAAGCCTTTCCCTTTTAAACTATCGCAAAAACCGGCAGTGCGCCTGTCCTGCCAGACAATTGCGTTATACACGGGCTTGCCTGTTTCCCTGTTCCATATTACAGTTGTTTCCCGCTGGTTGGTAATCCCTATCCCTGCAATCTCAGATGGGGAAATGCCTTGTTTGCGGATTACCTCTTTAGCTACTTTAAGTTGCGTTTCCCAAATAGTTTCAGGGTTGTGTTCGACCCAGCCAGCTTGTGGGTATATCTGTTCGAACTCCTGCTGGGCAACATTGACTATTTCGCCTGAATGGTTAAATAAGATAGCCCGGTTGCTAGTTGTGCCGGCATCGAGAGAAAGGATGTATTTCTGCATTATATCAGGTTTAATTTATGAATTATCGGTCGTTTTTTTCGATCTTTGAAAATACAACTTTTAATGTAATCAAAAAGAAAAAACCACAATATTTACCTGACAATGTGCTATGTTTTGTCAAAGCATAAAAAAAATTGCGTAAAAAAATGGCAGGGTTAGTTACATTAAAAAATATAAGGGGAAAGTTCCGCCTTGTGCATTTGGTAGGGGGTTCATATCCTGTTTTGTTTCCCAGCTTGTATTTTTGTGCTTGCCTTTTTAATGTAACTCTACTTTAACCCAGAAGTTTAATGCCCCGGACTTTGATTGAGAATTGCCAGGTACGCCAGGCCTGCCGCCCATTCTCCCAGGGCCACCGCCCATGCCGCCAAATCCGCCACCTATTACACCCGGTGAGCCCCCCATCCCTCCCGGCATGCCTCCTGGGGGCATTTGCCTGAACGAACTGTTTGATGGGCCTCCCTTTTCAGTATTTTGTTTTGTCCCGGTTTCAATCCCCAAAGAGAATAACCCGTTATCGTTTACCGGAACTTCATTTCTAGGCATTTTTACCGTAACAATTAATCCTGACGGGTTTTCTGGTTGTAACTGGACATCAATTTTTTCTTTGTACATATCGCGGTAAAAAACAAATTCGCCTTCTTCCTTTTTCCATGTTACTTTGCTTAAGTCTTTGCAAATCATATTGTTTGTTTGCATGAGCCCTTGCCCGGGACCTTGGCTGTTGCCGTTTTCTTGCGGTAGCTGCATTTGTTGTTTGTTATTTGCCGTCCCCCCACTTTGTGCCTGTGCTGGCGACAATGGCCGGGTTCCTTGCTGTTTGTCCTCTGCCCGCTCAATAATTAGCGCGTAATTTTTCCCTTTTTTTACTTCTGGGTCAAAATATATTTTTATCCCTCCACTCATTATTTTTTCAAGATCGCCTTGCTTATGAAAACAAAACTGGATAAAAATATCCGAATCATTTTCTGCAACCCCGTAGTGGATGTTTTTCTTTTTTTCATATCCCGTTGCTATGGGATATTTACTCCCCCCGTTTTTTTGTGCAGGGTAAATTGTGCTTTTATAAACCGGGAGTTTTGCACATGAAGATAATATTACAACAGCAACAGCAACAAGAAGCTGTAGTACCAAAAATTTTCTGTCTTTCATCGCTTGTTTTTTTCATAATACAGGAATTGATGGTATTACCCTACGAAATATAAAGAGGTTGTCCTATTTTTCAGGGCTTACTTGGGCATCAATTTATTGGTTTAGTGATAAACTTTATATTTTTGCCCTCCGAAAAAACAGGGAATGAATATTAAAAAAGACAAAATCGCCGTAATTGGCAGCGGAAGCTGGGCTACTGCCCTGGCTAAGATACTATTGGAAAATGTACAGGAGATCAATTGGTTTTTCAGGAAAGAAGAAACCATAGAACAGTTTAAAAAGTTAGGGAATAATCCAAGGTACCTTCAGGGTGTCGGGTTTGAAACGGGCCGGATCCGTTTTTACAGCAACATTAATGAAGTTATTGATGCGTCAGATATTTTGGTACTTGCCATACCTTCTGCATTTTTGCCTCTCATACTAAACGATGCAAACATCGACATAAGCAACAAATACATCCTTTCAGGAATTAAAGGGATTGTTTCACGCAAGAATTATTTAGTGGCGGAATTTTTAAATGAATATTTCAATGTCCCGTTTGGCAATATGGGGATTATTGCCGGACCTTGCCATGCAGAAGAGGTTGCAATGGAAAAATTATCGTATTTAACAGTCGCTGGTTACGATGAAGAAAAGACAACAAGTTTTGCCAGGCTACTCCAAAGCGATTATATATTTACATCTGTATCGGACGATATATGGGGGACAGAATATGCTTCTGTAATAAAGAATATAATTGCCATTGGTGCAGGTATTGCACACGGCTTACGCTACGGGGATAATTTTCAGGCGGCACTTGTTTCAAACTCTATACAGGAAATTAAACGTTTTGTTGATGCGGCACATCCCATTACCCGGGACATAAAAGACTCGGCCTATCTTGGCGATTTGATTGTTACCGTTTATTCGCAATTTAGCAGGAACAGGATGTTGGGGGCCATGGTTGGCAAAGGGTATTCGGTTAAGAATGCAATTTTAGATATGAATATGATCGCCGAAGGTTATTTTGCTTCGCGTTCTATTTACGAAATAAATAAAAAATACAATGCAGACATGCCCATTTCTGACATGGTTTATAAAATCCTGTATGAAAATGCTTCTCCTAAACAAGAGATGGATAAGTTGACAAAACTGTTGAGGTGACCAGACCTATTCTGATAAATTTACGTGGACATAAACATACGTCCATCTAAAACGCTGTAGGAGAAGTAGGTATGATGTATTTATTGCCCTGGTGCCATAATATCCAAAGGGCGGCAAAGCCAATAAAAATGAAGGTTTACATTTTTATTGGCTTGCGTTTTTTATCTCATTTCTTTGTATGCATTTATAAGTCCGTTAGTTGAGCCGTCATGGCCGCTTACTTGCTCATTGCCGTTCAGCTCGGGCAGGATGTAACCTGCCAGTTGTTTGCCGAGTTGTACCCCCCACTGGTCGAAACTGTATATATTCCAGATGACCCCCTGGGCAAATATTTTATGTTCGTAAGTGGCAATTAACTCTCCCAATGTACGCGGGGTGAGTTTTTTTACCAGGATAGAGTTGGTGGGGATATTTCCCTGAAAAACTTTAAACGGCAACAACGCGGCAATTTCTTCTTCTGTTTTGCCGTCAGTTTTTAGTTCTGCCACAACCTGTCCTTCGGTTTTTCCCACCATCATGGCTTCGGTTTGTGCAAAGAAGTTTGCCATTAGTTTTTGATGGTGATCCCCTATTGGGTTGTGGTTGATTGCGGCTGCAATGAAGTCGCATGGGATTAATTTTGTCCCTTGGTGGATAAGTTGGTAGAAAGCATGTTGCCCGTTTGTGCCGGGTTCTCCCCAGATAATCGGCCCGGTTTGGTAACCCAGCTTGCTGCCCTTGCGGTCTACATATTTCCCGTTGCTTTCCATGTTCCCCTGTTGGAAATATGCCGGGAAACGGTGCATGTATTGGTCGTATGGTAAAATAGCCTCGGTTTCGGCTCCATAAAAGTTTGTATACCAAATCCCAATTAGGGCAAGGGTTACCGGGATGTTTTCTTTGAAATCACTTTTTCTGAAATGATTGTCCATGGCGTGGGCGCCTTCTAGCAATTCAATATAATTGTCGAAACCAATCCCCAGGACAATAGGGAGCCCTATTGCCGACCACAGCGAGTAACGCCCGCCAACCCAGTCCCAGAAACGGAACATGTTTTTTGTGTCGATCCCGAATTTGGCAACCTCCCCCGCATTGGTAGAGACCGCTACGAAATGTTTAGCCACATGACCGGCCTCTTTTGCCGATTTTAGGAACCATGTTTTAGCTGAATTTGCATTTGTCATGGTTTCCTGGGTGGTGAAGGTTTTCGAAGCCACAATAAACAAAGTAGTTTCCGGATCGGTTTCTTTTAAAGTTTCGGCAATGTGTGTGCCGTCAACATTGGAAACAAAATGCAGGTTTAGGTGGTTTTTATAAGGCTTTAAAGCTTCAGTAACCATCAGAGGGCCGAGGTCAGAGCCGCCAATGCCAATATTTACAATATCTGTGATAGGTTTCCCTGTATAACCTTTCCATTCTCCGGAAATTATTTCCTCCGAAAAACCTTTCATTTGATCCAGCACGGCATTGACTTCCGGCATAACGTCTTTCCCATCAACAATAATGGGGGAATTGCTGCGGTTCCGAAGTGCCACGTGCAATACCGCACGGTTTTCTGTGGCATTTATTTTTTCGCCAGTGAACATACTTTCAATAGATTCTTTCAACCCACACTCGGTGGCCAGTTCGAGCAGCAACGAACGTACTTTTTCGTCAATACGGTTTTTGGAAAAATCGACCAGTATATCTTCAAACGTTATTGAGTATTTCTGGAAACGGCAGGCATCGCCTGCAAACAGTTCTTTGATTGGCGTTGATTTGAACCCGGCAAAATAACCTTCGAGTTTTTTCCAGGCTTCAGTAGCCGTTGGATTAATATTAGGCAACATATTTTTAATTTTTTGTTCTTTAATAATAGATAACGTTAAACCTGTAACTTAACAACAAAGATAATTGATTGGGCGTTTTGCCAATCTTTCAACAATCAATCTTAATTTACCATTAAATTTTATAAAAACCGGAAATTAGTTACTTTAGTAAAAACCATACAGCTTTATTTGCTGTAAATAAGATTATGAAAAAGAATACTGCCCTAAATGGCTATTTGTTTGCATTTTTGGCAACGGTTACCTACTCCCATGTTTATATTTTCAGCAAAGCGGCTTTGAACGAATTGCCCTTGGCTCAGTTTGGTAGTTTGTGGTACTTTGTGGTCGCTGTATTGTGCTTGTCCCTCGCCATAAAAAATAAAAAGATAAAGCAAATAAAAACACTGTCGAAGAAACAGGTTGGCGTGTTGGTAATGCTCGGTTTCCTCGAAATTGTAACAACCACATCGTTTTTCTTGTCTATCCACATTATCCCCGATCCGGCAGTGACATCTTTTCTTGGGAATATGTTCCCGGTTATGGTAATGCTGGGCGGTATTTTTATTTTAGGGGAGCGGTTTGTCCCTGTGGAAATTTTTGGCGGGTTGCTGGCACTTGCAGGGGCGTTTTTGATTAGTTATACGGGAGGGGCAACGATCCAGACATTGTTTGTGAAAGGTACGGGCATTGTTTTTCTAAATGCCGTTTTTGCGGCATCGGCAACATTGGTAGTAAAAGTGCATGTGAAAAAACTAAGCCCAGAGCTGCTAAACCTGAACCGTTCTGTATGGTTGTTGGCGTTCTCAATAATTATGTTCCTGGCATTAAACCGGCCGGCACCCTTATCGGCAACTGCTGCCCGGAATTTGGGGGTTGGGGCTGTGTTAGAATTTTCTGCTATATTAATGATTTATCATTCAATGAGATACATAGAAGCCTCCCGCTCATCGGTTGTGCAAAGCCTGAAGGGGATTTTTGTTTTGACCGGGTCTTACTTTTTCTTTGGCACTTTGCCGCTCGTACACCAGTTTATAGGCGGGATGGTCACCGTTGCCGGGGTTTTGCTTATGGCACTGGCACAGGCTGGGATCTTTAGGAAAAAAGAATGGGGAACCTAAACGCCTGTCTGGTTTGTTGGCAAAAATTAACTTTATGGTGTAAGGGTTTATATAAAAAATTTATTTTTGGGCTATGTATTGTAAATTTTTTGCTTAAATGCCTGGTTCAATTTTTTTATTTAACCCCACATGCGAGTATGCGGTGGCTAATGGCAGTACATCGTGGCAGCCAAGGCGGGTTTTACAGGAGATGGAATCAGATCTTTCTACATTGCCCATGTTTTTTGCCCTCCCTGATGATTTGATCCTGGTAGACAGGCTTCCTTCGGATGGGTTCATGAAACATTTTGAAAAGATTGGGGTATCAGTACCACAGTTTGTTTTGAAAAATAAAATTTTAAACCCGGGCAATCATATAAAACAAACATTTGACAACCTTTTGCCCTGGGGCTGGAGCCCGGCTGCACATAAATTATTGTCGCCGTTAAAACCTTACTGTTCCGAAGGGTTCAAAAATTCTCCCGTAGCATCATGGAAGCCAGGGCACAGTGAATTGTATTCAAAAAGATTTGCACTGAAAATCCTAAAAGGGCTGCTTTCTTCCGTGCAAGCTGAGATTTTTATTTCCGAGGACTTGATGCCCGAAATATGCACAACAAGGGAACAAATTGAAAAATTGGTTTCGCGTTGGGGGAAATTAATGGTCAAAGCGCCATGGAGCAGTTCTGGGCGCGGTTTGCAACCAGTCACAAAAACTCCCGTCCACCCAAAAGTGTGGGAAAAACTGTTGGGGATCGTAAACGATCAGGGATTTGCCATGGTTGAACCGTTTTTAGATAAGGTTGCCGATCTTGCTTTTCAGTTCGAGGTGAAAAATGGGGGGATCTCGTTCCTTGGGATCAGTAACTTTTGGGCTGACAAAAAAGGCCAATACCACGGGAATTTCCTTAACGGGCTGCCCTGCGGTTATCCAGAAGAAGTAAAAAGTTTCCTGGGGAATGTCCCCCGGGTTATAATGGATCCGTTAATTAAGGTCCTTGAAAAAAGTGAACTGGCAAAATTTTACGAAGGCAATTTTGGAGTTGATACCTTGATTTTTAGGGATAAACGTAATCAACTTAAAATAAACCCCTGCCTCGAAATTAACGTTAGGCAAAATATGGGGCTCCTTTCCCTGCAATTGGAAAAATTGCTACATCCCGGGGCAAAAGGGATGTTTAAAATTTTTTATAAGCCAGGCGGGAGTTTTTGTACATTTAAGGGTGAAATGGAGAAAAAACATCCGTTGAAAATAACTTCACAAAAGATTGAATCCGGTTTTTTCCCTTTAACCGATGCTACGGGGCATCCCCAATTTGGCGGTTATATACTGGTTTAATGCCAATGGACTAATCCTAGGATTTGTAGTACAGCCTATTTTTTATTAATTTTAACATCATTGACCCGTTTTTAAAGAAAATGCCGGTATGGAAAACCACGAATCGCAAAACGCTCACGATAAAATTCACAAGAAATTTTACGATGAGGAATTAAACAGGCTACAGATTGAGCTGGTGAAACTCCAAGAATGGATAAAACAGGAGAGGTTAAAAGTAGTAGTGATTTTTGAAGGCCGGGATGCTGCCGGGAAAGGAGGTACCATCAAGAGGATCATCCAGTCGCTGAACCCTCGTATTTGCCGGGTGGTTGCTTTGGGCACACCAACCGAAAAAGAAAAAACACAATGGTATTTCCAGCGGTATGTGGCACATCTTCCTGCTGCGGGCGAGATGGTATTGTTTGACCGTAGCTGGTATAACCGGGCAGGGGTTGAAAAGGTGATGGGGTTTTGTACCAACGATGAGTACTGGGAATTTTTACGTGCCTGCCCGAATTTTGAACGGATGCTGATACGTGCGGGGATTATCTTGATTAAATATTGGTTTTCGGTGAGCGAGGAGGAACAGGAGAAACGCTTCCTTTCAAGGATAGCAGATCCTACCAAGCGATGGAAACTAAGCCCTATGGATTTGAAATCGAGAGAGCTTTACGAAGAATACTCGAAGGCTAAAGATGAGATGTTTGCATATACCGATACAAAACTTAGCCCTTGGTACATGGTTGATGCCGACAACAAGAAACGTGCTAGGTTAAATTGCATACACCATCTACTATCGATGATCAAGTACGAGGATTTGACCCCCGAGCCATTTGAATTGCCTGCACGAAAAGAAACAAAAGGATATGTGCGCCCGCCTATTAGCGAAGTGACCTATGTGCCTGATGTTTATTAATTCTCACGGGTTTTGGTTATGTCGAAAAGGTGCCTTGCCTGCTCTCCTAAAAAACCTGAAAAAAGTTTTGTTTTGCCGCCTTCATTTATGAAGTCGCGTTGGGCAAGCCCGTAATACGCATATGTCCAGTTAATAAGTTCTGTACCCTCGCCTGTTTTTACCTCAACCTCTTCTTTTACAGCCTGTGTTGCCGATTGCCGTAGGCTGCACCCTTCCTGCCCTTCAATGGTTTCTTTCATTGGCACCCCGGCATTTTTCAAAGCCTCGCAGGTAGATTCCAAGCTCGCCCATTCATCTACTCCCTGGAAGTTGACAGAAGCTGTAAAATGTTCCACCGAGTTCCCGTGCAATAAGGTCCATGCCGCATATGGTGAAACATCGTTTATTTTCAGGACATCTTCTTTAATGGGGATGCCCCAGGGGCGACGGAAATAATTTGCCAGATCGTCCAATAAAAAAAGAGAAGCTTCCTGTGTTAACACTTTTTCAGATCTCAAAACCTGGAGCAATTCAAGTGCCTTTACTGAAAGCAGGTAGGTTGTGTCTTTTACAACCTGATAGATTACATTTTGCGCCCACTCAGGCAGTTGCCCAACCTCCAGCTGGCTGACAAAGATTTTAGGGAAAATCCCGTCCGGATGCTCGAAATGTGTGGCAGTAAGTTTTTTCTTTTTAAAAATATATTTTTCAACCGGTGCATACCCCAGTGCCTCAATTATATGCTTAATGGCCCGGATGCCTTCAGGTTGCCCGCCTGTGTGCATGTTGAAAGTACGAAATGCAATATGATCGTTTACAACCCTGCCCCCCTTTTCGGTTACCATGTTTGCGTATGTTCTTGCATATGGGACCCGGTCAAGGTACTTTTCCCACAGCCTGTCCAGTAGTTCCCCTGTGATTTGTTTTGCTGTTGCTTTCATGTCTAAAAGAATTAATTATTGTATGCACGGCACGCGACCGCACCCTTTTCTTTTAAACACTAAAAATAAACCCTAGGTTACTAAATACCAGATGTTTAAAAATATTGTTTATGTGAAAAAAATCCCTTATAGGTTTAACTTGCGTTTAGGTTTGTCCTTCATGAATTTAAGCACATCGTTTTTATTGAAGATGGCTGTGGCCCCACGTTTAGAAGTGTTTAACGCTCCGGCTGCATTGCCAAATTCCAATGCATTTTCAATTGTTTTCCCGTTTAGGTAGTAATGCAGGAACCCGGCTGCAAAAGCCATCCCCGAGCCGATATTGTCTTTCATCGCAATGGTGTAGCCGTAGATCCAAAATGCCCCCTGTTTTTTACTAAAGGCGAAAACCCCGTTTGCCCCCCGGGTTACCAGTACAAGTTCAAGCCTTTTGTATTTTTCAGACAATTGTGAGCCGAAATCTTCGAGGCTTTCCGGTGCCAACCCAAGTTTGCCTGCAAGGAAAGCGATCTCTTTTTCTTTAATACGTACAATATTCGAATTTTTAAGCAAGGACTCGACTACCGCAATATCAAAAAAATGCTCGAACAGTTTCAGGTCAAAGAATTTAAGTGAATCGGGCGATTCTTTTATCAGCTCGCGGATTGTGTTTTTTGACAGTCCGAAACGTTGTGGCAACAGTCCATAGAACAAACAGTCGGCGTTCCGTGCCAGTTTTAAGGCCTCGGCAGAGAATTCGATGTGGTCAAATGCCACATCGGGGGTCACGTTGTAAATGGGGTCTCCTTTTTTTTCAAAAGTAATATTTACCGTTCCGGTCGGGAATGCCGGATCTATCTGGACATTTTCGTCAGATATCCCCAGTTCTTTTAATTTGCGGAGTGCTGCATGGCCCAGTTCGTCATCGCCAATGCGCGAAAGCAGGTACCCTTCTTCGCCAAAAGAATTGCTCCGATAAACCATGTTAGATGGGGTCCCTCCCAGAACCTTCCCGTTGGGCAATATATCCCAGACCACCTCTCCAAATGCAACTATCTTTCTTCCCATCAATAAATTTTTCAGGGAGCAAAAATAACTATAATTGAAAAATGATTCAAATTTCAGATCATAAAGATTGTATTTTATGCATGCATTTCGTAATATACATCTTCAAAAAAGAAATTTTCTTTGCCAAAAGCCGGTTCCAGTTCATCAAACCAAATAGCATCGGGGTCGTACTTTGCAAAAAACGGTTTCCCTACCCAGTCGGGATCTCGCCCTTGTAAAAAATTCAATACAAATACCTTCTGGTTTTGTATTTCTGAAACCCCAACAATCTGTACTTTCCCCGGGCAACATGACATGCTCGGCCCTTTTACCGTTCTGTGCACCCCGCTCACCTGGTTGTATGCGTTTCTGAAGATCTGCCATGAGCGTTTCAACGTAACTGCAAAATAATCCTGCGAACCTGTGTCACGGGCAATAAACATGTAATAAGGGATTACGCCCTGTTTTACCTGTTCTTTCCAGTTTTCTGCCCATATGTCGGGGTGGTCGTTGATGTTCTTTAACAATGGCGACTGTGAACGGATCTGCACCCCTGCACCGGCCAGCCTTTTTATCGCCTTCCTTACTTCCTTTGTCCTTAATTCCCCGTAATGGTTAAAGTGTGCCATAAGTGCGATATTGATGCCTTTCTTTTTAACTTTTTCGAACAGGCGCAATAAATCATCGGCATCATCATCGGTAGTATAACGGTGGGGCCAGTAAGACAGCGACTTTGTGCCTATCCTGATGTTTTTAAGGTGAGGGACATCGGCATCGAGCAGTGCGTTGAAATATTCTTCGAAATATTTTGTTTTCATTACTGCCGGGTCGCCGCCGGTGAAAAGCACATCGGTTATGTCCGGGCTTGACTTTAAGTAGCTGACCATGGTGTCGGCCTCTTTCATTGCAAATTTAAACTCGTTTAAGGCAAATTGCGGCCACCGGAAACAAAAGGTGCAATAGGCGTGGCAGGTTTGTCCCTGAGATGGGAAAAACAGCATTGTTTCCCGGTATTTGTGTTGGATGCCGTTAAGTTTTTTCCCTTCAAAAACAGGTACATTGCTCTCCTGCCCGGCGGGGTTTGGGTTTAATTTTAACCTGATTTGTTTTGCTTCTTTTTGTAAAATGGGCTTGGGCGCATTGTTTTTTAATAGCGTTGCGATCCGGCTGAAACTATCTTTGTCGAGCATTTCCTTCTGCGGGAAATTTAGGATAAAAAAAGGGTCTTTTTCAAAGTTGTCCCAGTCTATTAATTTGTTGACGACATAATTATTTGCGCGGAAAGGAAGAACAGTACCTACAACTTCAATGTTGAACCTTTGTTCTTCTGTTAGTTTTTCAATCTGGGGTATTTCCCGGAAATTATGCAAAGAGTACGATTTAAACTTCATTTGTTTCTATTTTAAAGAACTGTTTAAGCCAACAGGCCACATAATGCCTCCCCTGAGACATACAGACATAGTAATAATTTATATGATTTTCCTTTTAAGTCGTCCAAATATATAAAAAATAAAGGATAAAAAAAATAGCAAGATTGCGAATGTTTGGCTGGCATTAATTTGATAAATGTTCCAACCTGCTTGCATCTAAGCGGATAAAAATAAACAGTAGGATTGTGAAGGACCAGAGAGATGAACCCCCATAACTGAAAAATGGGAGAGGTATGCCAATTACCGGCATAACCCCAATGGTCATGCCTATGTTCACCATAAAATGAAAAAACAGTATTACCGCCACAGAATAACCGTAAATGCGGGAAAAGCCCGATCGTTGGCGTTCGGACAGAAGTATCAGCCTTGCAAACAGCGACAGGAACAGTATTATCAGGATGAGCGCCCCTGTAAAACCCCACTCTTCACCAACGGTGCAGAAAATAAAGTCGGTACTTTGTTCTGGCACAAAATCGAATTTGGTTTGAGTGCCTTTTAAATAACCTTTCCCCCAAAAACCTCCGGAACCTATTGCAATTTTACTTTGGTTTACGTGATACCCTGCCCCTTGCGGATTCGATTCAATACCTAGCAGTTCGTTTATCCTTTCCTGCTGGTGGGGTTCGAGCAGGTTTGAGAATGCATAATCGACCGATGCACTAAAAAGCAAAGCCCCGACAAGGATCAGTGCCACCAGGATGTAATTCTTTAGCTTTTTTCGGATGCTGTAACCCAATGCGACAAAAGCCCCCAACAGAGAGCCGGCAAACAAGAAGTCTGCAGTTTGGTATTCTGTTGAAACGGTTTTGTCCAGCCCCAGGAAGGCGCCGATACTTAATGCAAAGATTGTCAGTATAACCCCAAATTGTTTTAGCCGTGGGTTCATTATTAAAAATACGGCCAACGCAGCCCCTGTCAGGAAAATATTCAATACAGAATTTGTAAGGATCAGGGAAAGCACGAAAAGCAATGCAATCAACGAGCAGAAGAACAGTATTACGCCCGACAGCCCTTCCCGGTATAGTACTAAAATGAATGAAGAATAAACCAGGGCCGAGCCCGTATCGTTTTGGAGAATGATGAAAAATGCCGGTGTTAAAATAATTAAGGCTATGGTTAAAAACGATTTTAACCGTTGTATCTTAAACCCAAAGGAACTCATATACTTTGCCAGGGCCAATGCTGTTGCAAATTTGCCGAACTCCGATGGTTGCAATAAGATCCCCCCAATGTTGAACCACGATTTCGCCCCGTTGATCTCTTTCCCTAAAAACAGGACAAGGATTAGCAATACAATAAAAAAACCGTAAATGATGTAGGCAAAGAATACATAAAAGTTTGTTTCGATAAGTAAGATTAAAAAACCCAATGCCAATGCAGCGCCAATCCAAACGAGCTGTTTGCCATACTGTTGTGTTACGTCGAAAATGCCCCGGCTTTCAGGGTTGTATATTGCAGCGTATATGTTTGTCCACCCTAAAAGTACCAGTACAAGGAATAATGAAACTGTCATCCAGTCGATATTGGCCCATAGGTTATTTCTTTTTGGCATGTCAGTTCCCCTTTTTTTTGTGTATTAAATCAATGTCCAGCATATGTTTTTCAACCCACCTGCGGCTTTCGTCAATTTCTCCCTTTAAATATTTTTCAACCAGCAAGCTTGCAATAGGGGCAGCGTATGTGGCTCCAAAACCGCAGTTCTCAACATAAACGGAGATTGCAATTTTAGGGTTATCCCTTGGGGCAAACGCCATAAATGCCGAATGATCCTTGCCCCGTGGGTTTTGTACCGTTCCGGTTTTCCCACACATAACAATTCCAGGGATACGCATAAAAGCAGATGCGTTGGTGTTTTCAACCACTTTTTGCATCCCGTCTATTGCCGGTTCAAAATATCCTTCCGTGATTTCTGTGGCTACCCTTGTTTTGAACTTCTCTTTCAGCCCTTCCCCTTCAACTTTTTTAACAACATGTGGGATGTAATAATGCCCGCGGTTTGCAATTGCTGCACAGTAATTTGCCAGTTGCAAAGGGGTAACCCCCAATTCTCCCTGTCCAATCGCCAGCGAGCGGACGGTCAATGCGTTCCAGTGCCCTGCCCCATAGATGCGGTTGTAATATTTTTCTGTGGGGACATTCCCTTTGTTTTCGTATTGCAAGTCGGATCCCAATTTTTTGCCCATCCCGAAACTTTGCACATATCCCCTCCATATATTGAAGCCTTCGGCCGGGGTATCGGCATTGTTTATTATTGACCGGAATGTGTTCCACAAAAACGGGTTGCACGATTCTTTAATTGCATGTACAGGCCCAAGCGGGGTTTCATGATAGTGGGTGCATTTTATAGGCCAAGATTCAGGACCATCGCATGAAAACCTTGTGTAAATGCTTATGGTTTGTTCTTGGAACCCGATAAGGATATTCATTATTTTAAAGGTAGAACCCGGGGGGTACTCGGCCAGGAGCGCCCTGTTGAAAAGCGGTTTCAATGAATCGGCAACCAGCTTTGAATAATTGCCCCCCCTTACACGCCCCACTAGCAGCCCCGGATCGTAAGTGGGGGCGCTGACCATTGCCAGCACTTCGCCTGTTGATGGTTCTATGGCGACCACACTGCCTATTTTATTGTGAAATAATTTTTCGGCATACAATTGCAGGTCCAGATCCAGTGAGGAAATTACATTTTTCCCTATCTGGGCGGGTACGTCTTCCTGCCCGTCGAGGAAGCTTCCCTGGATGCGGTTATGTACATCTACCAAGTATTTCTTAACCCCTTTTGTCCCGCGCAATGCTTCTTCATAAGTTTTTTCAATCCCGCTTACCCCAATATAGTCGCCCATGCTGTAATAGTCGCTGTTTCTTATGTCGTTGGCGGCAACTTCGCCAACGTAGCCCAAAACATGTGCTGCAGCTGTTGTTTCATATTCCCTTAGCGTTCTCGATTGTGTATGGAAGCCGCTGAATTTGTACAGTTGTTCCTGTAGTTTTGCATATTTCTGCGGCGAGATCTGTTTTACCAGTATGGATGGCTGGTACCACGAATAATCTCTGGCTTCCTGTATTTTTATTTCCAGCTCTTTTTTAGTTATTTCCAGTAGGTTGCACAACCGGAGGGTGTCAAAAGTTTTTACTTCGCGCGGGGTGATCAACAAGTCGAATGCAGCTTGGTTTATCACCAAAAGTTTCCCGTTGCGGTCGTAAATAAGGCCGCGGGCCGGATATTGTACAATCTCGCGCAATATATTATTGGTTGCAAACTGCTTGTAGGTTTTGTCGATAACCTGCAAATTGAACAACCGTATAATATATATTATGCCAACAACTATAAATATGGCAATTATAATATAACTCCGTTTCGATAAATTATCCACTTTGTAATATTAATCCCTGAAAACGATAAACTGGCTTAAAACTATAAGAAAAATTGAAAAAAAAGAACTTAAAATAATACGGTAAATAGTTTTAAAGAGATCGGCAAAAGTGAAAATTTCAAGGAAAAACAAAACTGTATGGTGAAAGAACACCATTATTATTGTATAATACAGGAACCATCTGAACCCATTGTGCTTCATCCCTGGGTAATCGCTTCTGTCTTCTTCGTGGGAGGAAACCGAGCGGGCAACCAATGGCCTGGCATACGCAATAAATGTGGTTGCGGCTGCGTGGATACCTAAACTGTCAGAAAAAACATCAACAGTTAACCCCAGGAAAAATGCCAATGGCAGAACCACTGAATGGGGCGAGCTAAGAGGTAACAGCATTACGAACAGAATATAAACAAAGGGGTTTATGTGCCCACCTAGCTGGAGGTGGTTCAAAACCAAGACCTGTGTCAGCACAAGGCCTGCAAACATTATGAAATAATTAATTACCCCTCTCATTTTCCCCTGTTAGATCTTCCAGTTCTTTAATTTCTTCTTTATCCTTATTTTCAATAATTTCTACATAAGAAAGTGCCTTAAAATTGGTCGTAAGCTTAACCGTAATGTCATAATAATTCTCTCCGGCAGGTTTGTCAAAAGCCTTGATTGTGCCAATCATAATCCCTTCGGGGAAAATAGATGAATAACCACTGGTTATTACCGTATCGCCCGCCTGAAGGTTAACATGGAAAGGTATTTCCATTAAATCTGCAAAACGGTAATCTCCCCCGTCCCAGATTAACGATCCCAGGAAACCGTTTTTTTTCAGTTTGGCCGAAACCCCCCAGCGTTGGTTTAAAAGCGACAGGCCCATTGAGTATGATTTTGACACCTTTGTTACGACCCCCACAATGCCACTGGCAGAGATGATCCCCTGGTCGGGCTTTACCCCGTCTTTCCTCCCTTTGTTTAATGTGATATAGTTAAAGGGCTTGTTTACCGAATTATTTATGACTTTGGCAGGGATAAAGCTAAAAAATGCCGAGTCTGTTGGCATAAAATGCTGTGTCTCGCTTTCACTGTCAAGTAATTTGTCGGGGCCAAGTTGCATGAGCGATCTCAGCCGTGCATTTTCTGCTGCAAGTCCCTCGTTCACTTTTGCCAGGCTGAAATAACTGACCACGAAGTTGAACGAGTTGTATATCGAACCTGTTATTGCGCTTGATGAGTTCAGGTATTTTACTTTTTGATAGTTGTTGTAACTAAAAACAAAAAACAATGCGACTATTTCCCAGAAAACAAACAGGAAAAACCCATAATTTCTTATCAAATACCTAAAAAGGTTCCTCATGTGGCAATAAAAAAAATCCCGGTCATTACCTGATCAGGAAAGGAAATTTTTCTACATTTTTTAATGCAATACCTGTTCCCCTTACAACTGCCCTTAACGGGTCTTCTGCAATGTGGAAAGGTATGCCTATTTTATCGGTAAGCCTTTTGTCCAGTCCTTTTAGCAGAGCTCCGCCCCCTGCCAGCCAGATGCCTTTTGTTACGATGTCTGCATATAGCTCCGGCGGTGTTTGTTCCATCGCGCTCAGTACCGCAGTCTCAATTTTTGAGATTGATTTTTCCAGACAGTGGGCAATTTCCTGGTACGAGACCGGCACTTCTATAGGGAGCGCAGTCATTTGGTTAGGCCCCTGTACTACAAAATCAGGTGGTGGATCTTTTAACTGCGACAAGGCTGACCCAACATGGATCTTGATTTCTTCAGCAGTGCGTTCTCCTATTTTTATGTTATGCTGGTGCCTCATGTATTCCATGATGTCGGCAGTCAGATCGTCGCCTGCAATACGTATAGATTTATTGGTCACTATCCCTCCCAATGAGATCACTGCAATTTCGGTTGTCCCCCCGCCTATGTCTACAACCATGTTGCCTTCCGGGGCTTCTACATCAAGTCCTATCCCAATGGCTGCTGCAAGTGGTTCGTAAATCATGTACACTTCCCGCCCGCCTGCATGTTCTGATGAGTCGCGGACCGCACGGAGCTCAACTTCTGTGCTTCCCGATGGGATACAAACAACCAACTTAAGGGCGGGGGAAAACATCTTTGGCTTGGGGTTAATCATTTTAATCATCCCCCTGATCATCTGTTCCGCAGCGTTGAAATCAGCAATTACCCCGTCCCTCAGAGGCCTGATTGTTTTGAGGTTTGCATGCGTCTTCCCCTGCATCTGCCTGGCTTTTTCCCCAATTGCCACCATTTTGTCGGTTTTCAAATCAATAGCTACAATTGAAGGTTCGTCAACCACAATCTTGTCGTTATGGATAATGATCGTGTTGGCCGTCCCCAAGTCCATTGCGATCTCCTGTGTTAAAAAAGAAAATAACCCCATATTAATTTAAATATTTATTTAAACTAAATAATATCCAGTTTATATGTTAATGTTTAAAATGTCTTCTTCCGGTGAATGCCATGGCAATGCCAAACTCGTTGCAGGCTTCAACCACCTCTTTGTCGCGGATGCTGCCCCCGGGTTCGATTATATATTTAACACCGTATTCGTTGGCTGCTTCGATACTGTCGCGGAAAGGGAAAAATGCGTCAGATATTAAAACTGAGTCCTCAATTTCCACCCCTTCTTTCATTTTAAACCGGGGCATGGTCAGGTGGCGCAAACTGTCTAACCTGTTGGGCTGCCCCATCCCCGCACCGGTTAGCCAAAACGAACCGTCTTCGTTTTCGGTTACCACGGCAATTGAATTGCTTTTTAGGTGCTTGCAGGCAACAATGCCAAATTTTGCCAGATTTATTTTTGCCGGTTCAAACGGACGCTCTGTAACATTTTTGAACTCGGTATCCAGCCCTTCGTCTTCATCTTGTACCAGCATCCCGCCGCTTATCGAACGGTATAGTTTTTCTTTTGTTATCTCATTTTTTACCGGGGCAACCAGCAAACGCAAGTTTTTCTTTTTGCCGAAAACTTCGAGCGCACCTTCTGTGAACCTTGGCGCAATTATAATTTCAACGAATTTTTTCCCGAACCACCCGGCAACTTCTTTGGTGACAGTATCTGTAAAACAAATAATACTTCCGTAAGCGCTGATTGGGTCGCCTGCCCATGCCAGTTCCAACGAATCCAGGATATTGCCGGTAACCGCCAACCCGCAAGGGTTAAGGTGCTTAATTACAGAAACGGCAACTTTGTTTTCAATATGTTTTACTGAATGCCATGCATCGCTGGCCGATTTCCATGCGGCATCGGCATCGAGCATGTTGTTGTACGACAGTGCCTTGCCCTGCAATACCTTGGCATTGGCAAGCGTGCCCACTTCAGGAGAATTGTTAAATTTAAAGAAGGTTGCTTTTTGGTGGGGGTTTTCGCCGTAGCGGAGTACATCCCCGTCATTAAGGCTGATCCTTTCTGTTGCAGCATCCCCTTCCTGGTTGAAGTAACCGAAAATAGCAGCATCGTAATGCGATGAAACGCTAAATGCTTTCCCTGCAAACCATTTCCTTTCGGCCAGCGATGACCCGCCTCCGTTTTTATTCAGCAAATCAAGCAATGGCTTATATTCTTTTTGCGATGGGACTATTACCACATCTTTAAAATTTTTGGCTGCTGCCCGGATTAGAGAAATCCCCCCTATGTCAATTTTTTCAATAATATCCTGCTCTTTTGCACCGGATGCCACAGTATCTTCAAACGGGTACAGATCTACAATTACCAAATCAATTTCCGGGATTTCATATTCTGTCAGCTGGCTTACATCTCCTTGGTTGTCGCGGCGTGACAAAATACCCCCAAAAATTTTTGGGTGGAGCGTTTTTACCCGTCCTCCTAAGATGGAAGGGTAGCCGGTAAGGCTCTCAACCGAAGTTACTGGCACTCCCAATGATTCTATAAAACTTTTTGTGCCTCCCGTGCTTAATATTTTTACGCCCAGGTTATCTAACTTTTTTATTATATCGTCTAAGTTTTCTTTGTGGAAGACTGAAACCAACGCAGTCTTAATTTTTTTATTATCAGTCATTTATTCCATTTTTCGAATTTGATTGCAAAGATAGGAAAATCAGTGCAGATATTAATTAAAAAATAAAAGGATAAAAAATTTTTGGCAAAATATTATTTGCAAGCAACCGTTTGTTAGCTTCCGCCATTTATAAATAAATAACCAAAAAAACAAGGGATGAAACTTGCCCTGTAAGCAAAAATAGGACAATCGGGCAGCAATAAGGTTGTTTTTGCAAGGAGGGCCTTGCCGTTATTAAATTTTACCATCAACTCATTTTTTCTGTTAGCTTTGCAACAAAATTTTTGCATCATGAAGGAAACCATCAGGAAGGTCATAGGGCATGAAGCGGAAGCCATTAAAAGGATTCCGGTAACTGACGCTTTTGTAAAAGCGGTGGGTTTGATTTATGAACGGGTCCACCAAAAAAAAGGGAAACTTGTTGCCAGCGGCATGGGAAAAGCCGGGCAAATTGCATTGAATATTGCCACAACATTTAGTTCCACAGGGACACCTTCTGTTTTTTTGCACCCCAGTGATTCCCAGCATGGCGATCTGGGGGTAGTACAGGAGAACGATATATTGTTTTTGATTTCAAATTCGGGGAAAACCCGCGAAATACTGGAATTGGTAGAACTGGCGGAAATCCTTCACCCAGGGTTGCCATTAATTGTCATTTCTGGAAACCCTGAAAGTTCGCTGGCAAAAAATGCCGATGCATTTATTTATACCGGAAACCCGGAAGAAGTTTGCCCGCTGGGGCTTTCCCCAACAACATCAACAACTGTGATGACGGTAATTGGAGATGCCCTGGTGGTTTCGATGATGGACAAAATAGGTTTTACAAGCGAGGAATATGCCAAACGTCACCATGGTGGTTATTTGGGCGACAAGTCGCGTTTGCAGGCCAGGGACGAGGGGGCGGGCAAGCTGTAGCAGGACAGAGGCAATTGTGGAAACTAAATAAAATTGGTTATGAGGGTTACAAAAGAAAACACTGTAGGGCTGGTCATTGATATACAGGAACGGTTGTTCCCGGTGATGTACGAAAAGGGATACTTTTTGAAAAATTGCAAGATATTAATAGAAGGTTTGGGAAAGCTGTCGGTGCCAACAATGGCCACCCAGCAATATACTAAAGGATTAGGAGGGACACTCCCCGAAATAGAATCGTTAATGCCCGGTTTTGAGTATTTTGAAAAAAGTAATTTTAGTTGTTGCGATGAACCGGAGATTTATAATGGGATGAAAAACATGGGGGCTAAGAATGTAATCATATGTGGCATAGAATCGCATATTTGTGTATTGCAAACAGCTGTTGACTTGAAAGAATCAGGGTTGAACCCAATAGTGGTTATGGATTGTGTTTCGTCGCGTACCAAAGAAAGTATAGAATTGGCAAAAGAACGGTTCCGCTTTGATGGGATTATGATGGCCTCCTGCGAATCAATCTTGTTTGAGTTGGCACGGACTTCCGGCACTCCCGAATTTAGGGCGATTTCAAAATTGGTAAAATAAGTTACTGTGCCAAAATAATTTTTCGTGTTACTGAAATGTTGTTAATTCCCATCCTTAAAAAATACATCCCTGCGGCTTGCCCTGACAAATCCAGGGTTACGGTATTTGAATCGTGACTTATATTACGTGTCCCCGAGTATAGCCTCCTCCCGCTGATATCAAAAATGTCGATTGTGACCGTCCCTTCCTCTTTGCTTGCAAGGGTCAGGTTAAAAGTGCCAGTTGAAGGGTTTGGGTAGATTTCAACAGAGTTGGCAATCAGGTTGATTGTTAGGTCTCCATAGTCTCCATCGTTCCCGTCAACCTGTAGCCAGTATGTCTGGAAAGGTGTTACTTCCATGTTTTCTATTACTGCCTCATCGCCCGAGGCAGTATTGTCTGCCGCTGCACAAAGGGTATAAGCGTTGTTTAAGATGCCGCTGTATGAACTGGCTTCGTAAACGGCAATTTGTGTGTCAAACCCTTCTGTTTCAATTGTGACATTTCCGCTGGAAGGCCCCTGGAAGGTAAACCATATGGAGTTATCAACAATGTCACTTGCTGATGCCGGGCACCAGTTGTTTTCTGCGAGGCAGCCGGATGTAGGCGGGTACGGCTCATTGTCTTCCGCTGTGCCGCATTCGTTTGAATAGTAGGCATTTTTCCCCAGGCTGAGGGCAACTGCATTTCCAACATAATCGTTTTCCGGCATTACCACATGCAGGAGTATGCTGTCCGAACTGGAGCAACTCCCGTGGCTTCCGGTAACTTTCACGTAGGTGTCGAACGAACCGTATTCCCTGGCTTCGTCTTTTAAAGTAAGGCTTAACGAAGCTGAACTGGTTTCTATGTCAAAATTATCCTCCTCTGCTATTTCAAAGGAATACTCATTGGCTCCGCTTGCAACCATTATATAATCTTGCAAATCGTTGCTGCACAATGTTATTTCATCCGAAAAGCCTATGAAAGACACGTCTAGGTTAGACATGGCCTCAACCATGTTTTCATAAGTAACGGTATCGTAGCCGTTGTTGTTTCCCGTAATCAGGGTAACTGAATAAAGCCCTTCTCCTGTAAAGATCACTTCTGGGTTTTGCGAATTTTTATTGGTCCCATTTACAAATTCCACAGTCCCCGGCTCAAACGCCCAAAGCCAGGAGGATGGTGAAAACGTGCTTTCATCGGTAAAATAAACCGTGGTATTTAAACATGCAATAGAAACATCGGAACTAAAAGCTGCAAAAGGAGGGCTGTTGTAGTCAACCCCGTCTAACCGCATAGTCCCTGTGTTATCAGGATCCAGCCAATTTTTTAGTTGCCCGTTGGTTTCGGAGCTGTGATCCCACGAAACGGAGATTTTCCCAAAAAGAGAACTGCTGTCATCCCCACCATGCAACTGCCCAATAATCCTTTTGTTTTCATCAAACAATGGGCTGCCAGAAGAGCCGCTTTCATCGGTGCCTGCTTCATAAGATACTTCCCAGTGCGTGTTCGGCATTGAGCGGCTATCATTGTCCCACAATATAATATACCTGTAGCTTTGAGGTGGATCCTCGTCCAGGGCAATGCATTTGTAGCTCCCTTTAGGATGGTGGATACATGTCCCTGTAGAAGATTCGTTGCCGCTTGCATCCCATCCGGCAAAATATGGTTGATATTCGTCAGGCGGGTATTCGGAAAGTTCCAGCAGGGTAAAATCAGAATAAGAATTTGTTGCGTGAAGTTCGGCACCTGAAAGGGATTGTGCCATTGAAGCGTCATATCCGTTACATGTGGAATTTTCATAATTGAAATATGCTACCAAAGTGCTGGCTACCGAGTTGGTGCTGATACAATGGTTTGCCGTTAAAAAGTAAGGGGTCCCGTCATGCCGCTCGTTGTTTATCAAAGCGCCCGTGCAATAGTACGAAGAAGTGAACTCTGTAAAAGATATTAAGCAAACTGCACGTTTTTCTGCTTGCCAGCCTTCGCCCTCTTCGCAGTTTACCTGTACCCATTCGTTGGCTGCCGAACTCAATTCTTTATATGCTTTTGAAACAAAACCTATAACCAGTTCTCCCCTGAACAATGCATCATCTGGCTCATTGTATTCTATGACCAGGTTGTTCCCTGGAAAATCGGCAAGCATAAGCTGTGTCCCCAGACTATTATTGTTTGTATATCCTCCCCTTAAAAGTTTGCCATCGGTGCTGTAAACGTATACGGCAGCGCCATCGGGCAGGTTATAGGTTCCGAAAAACACTCCCAGTGATTTCGCATCGGGGCATTTGAGCTTATATCTCCAGATATTTTTACCGTTATTGTTGCTTTTTGTCCCTTCTTCAATTATGTCGATACTGACCTTTTGGGCTATCCCAAAGCGGTTTGGTATCCCTGAGTCGGTATCTGCCGTTAACCTTTCGTTTACCCGTACCGAGTCGAGAGAAAAAACAGGTATTATATCAGCACTTTTGGCAGCAGTAGTAAAACTCGCAGGCATACTGCCATCTGCTATCTGGGCGATAAGGTGCCCCGGATATATTGTTGCCGATAAAAAAAAACATAATTTAAAAAATATTGTTGCCGGATTTAAGCTTGTTTTCATGCTTCCCCAAAAATTATCAATTGACAAAAATTAATACAGGCAAACAGGGGTTGTCCCCTGCTTAATTTTTTGAATAAAGTAAAAATTTTAATACAAAATAACCATTATTTGCCAAAATGTTTATAACCGTTATTTAATTTTCAGGTTATTGTTACCTAGCAAAACGCTGTCCGTAAATTTATATGCAATATAGTTTATGGGGGTGTGGTTGAAACGAGGTGAAACAGAATATGCGGGGATGCCGGTAGGGGAAATAAAAAATAATTAGTTATTTTCGCGGCAATGAAAGGAGGGGGAATGCTTGAGGTTTGTGCCATTGCTTCGGGGAGCAACGGAAATTGTTACTATATTGGTAATGAGGGAGGTGCTGTTTTGATTGATGCAGGTATTTCGTGCAAGCAAATTTTGCTGCGGATGAAGGGCAATGGGCTGGATCCTGCAAAAATAAAGGCTGTCTTTATTTCGCATGAACACAGCGACCACATGAGGGGCGTGCGGGCAATCGCTAAACGTTTGCATGTGCCGGTTTACATTACTGCCAAAACTTACAATGCTTCTTACCGGAACCTCCGTCCCGATTGCCCCAGGTTTTTCGAGCCTGGTACTGAGATTGGTATTGGGGGATTTTCTGTTTTCCCGTTCCTGAAAAAACATGATGCGGCAGAGCCTTGTTCTTTCAGGGTTGGGTGTGCAGGGAAAAATGTTGGCGTATTTACCGATATTGGCGAACCCTGCGGCAATGTATTTGCCCACCTCCGTGAATGCGATGTGCTTTTCCTGGAGGCAAACTACGATGAGAAAATGCTCCAGGAAGGCAGTTACCCGTGGTTCCTGAAAAAAAGGATTGCCTCAGAAAACGGGCACCTTTCCAATACACAGGCTTTCTGCCTCCTTGAAAACCATGCGGGGATCGGCCTTAGATATGTTTTTTTGAGCCATATTTCAAAAGAGAACAACACTCCCGAAATTGCTTTCAACGAAATAAAACCGCTGGCAGGGCGGTTCGATGTAAAGCTAACTTCCAGGAATGGGGCAGGGGAGGTACTTAAAATTTAGCAACCGTTGTTTAAAAGATTGTCGCTTAGTGCCTGCAATGTTTGTTTCTTATGCGAGGTAGGTACCAGCACCGAGATGTTATAACGGCTTCCCCCGTAAGAAATCATACGTATCGGTATCCCGTCAAGTGCATGGAATACTTTAGGGGCAAACCCTTTTTCTTCTTGGATTATGTCGCCCACGATACAAATAATCGTCAGGTCGTGGTCCACTTCAACAGTACCGAATTTGTCCAGTCCTGCACGTATTTCTTTCAGGTTTTCCACATGATCGATTGAAAGAGAAACCGCCACCTCCGATGTCGAGATCATATCGATAGGCGTTTTATACCGTTCAAAAATTTCGAATATATTTTTTAAGAAACCGTATGCCATAAGCATTCTCCCCGAACGGATCTTGATCGCGGTAATGCCGTCTTTTGCTGCAACTGCTTTTATGCCAGAGTGGTCGGATTCGTCAGTAATAAGGGTGCCGCTGTCGGTAGGGTTCATGGTATTTTTTAAGCGGACCGGGATATTCTGTATACGTGCAGGAAGGACTGTGTTCGGATGAAGTATTTTTGCCCCGAAATAGGCGAGCTCGGCAGCTTCGTTAAACGAAAGTTGCCCTATCTTTTTAGTGTTGCCAACAAAACGTGGGTCGTTGTTGTGAAACCCGTCAATGTCTGTCCATATCTGTATTTCATCTGAATCGATAGCTGCGCCAATAAGCGAAGCGGTATAATCGCTTCCCCCTCGCTGCAAGTTGTCTATTTTGCCTTCTGCATCACGGCAAATAAATCCCTGGGTGATGTAATATCCGGCTTCCCCTTCTTTTTCAAGTAGCTTTTTAAGGTTTTTGCGGATCTCGCCCAGATCTGCCGATTTGTCCTCGTCTATGCGCATAAAATCCAACGCAGGGAGCAATTTTACATCGTACCCGTTTTCCTTCATCAATAAAGCAAAAAGTTGTGTAGATATAAGTTCCCCTTGGGCAACAATAGTATTGTCGCCTTCTTTGCTGAAATTTCCGGAAGCAAAAGATTTTATGGTGCAAAAGCTTTCTTTTATTACTTTCCCCCCCAGTTTTTTGTATTCTTCTGATTTGTATAAACAGTCAACAACTTGTTTATATTTTGCCTCTAGTTTCCCGATAAAAATCCTGGCAGTGTCTTTGTTTTTTTTATGAAGGTAGTTTGCTATTTCGACCAATGAATTCGTTGTCCCCGACATGGCAGACAATACAACAACCTTTTGTTCCCCATCGGCAATTAGTTTCATTACCGCCCTCATGTTTTCGGGCGAACCGACCGAGGTGCCTCCGAATTTTAAAACTTTCATCGTAGCCTTTCTTTATCAATTTTTTTACCGGTTGCAAATATGGATATTTTTGTGTGATTTTAAAAGTGTATTGTGCAGTATAGCTGCATTGCTTAGGCGAAGTATTTTGACAAAGATGGCAGCGGGCGCAAATTGCGGGCAACCGGTTCAATGGCACAAATAATTTGGGTTGGTTGCAACAAATAAAGTTTATGAGGCCATGCCTGTGCGTTAGGGGCAAGGTTGACTAGCTTCGAATTTCTCCAGGAAGAAACCGACCAAGTCTTTCCCCGAAGGATCTGATATGCCTATCTCAGGGGCATAAACAATAGCCTCTGCCCCTACTTTTTTTGCCTTCTCTAATAAAGCTTTTGCATGGTTGGGGTGGTGGTTTAATTCATCTTGGTTGGTTGGTGTACCCCCTTTCTGTTTGTTAAATACAAAAAAAGGGGATGCATTTTTGTCCATCTTTTCCAGGAAATCAAGCTCTTTGCGGATATATTCCGCCTCAGGGAGTTTCAACCTTTCCGCAGTTTTAAATCCAAACACCAGGGCAATTTCAAGGAGGCGTTCTGGAGAGTTATTTTCTGGCAACCCAATAATATCGTTCCAGCGGGGGACATCATAGGTTGATTGGGTTGCGAAAGCACCGGCACAGGTCAGGCGTGTTGGTTCGCGCAAAACCGGATCTTCGTTTTTAGGGTCGGCCATATCGTCTGAGAAGGCAAGCCACAGCGAAGTGCCGGCACCTGCCGACCCTCCCGAGCAGGCTATCCTGTTTTTGTCGATATTGTATTTTTTTGCATTGTGGCGGATGTATTGCAGGCAGCGTTTAGAGTCGTTCATGCTAGCTAAAATACCATATGGCTTTTCTGTCATAAAACGATAATTTATGACTGCCACCGAAACTCCGGCATGTAAGAAACGGATCATGTCTTCCGAAGAATAGTACTTCGATTTATCGCCCCCAACAAAGCCGCCTCCGTGGATATAAATAACCAAAGGTGTAGGTTTTTTAGAATCTGCAAGCCAAATATCAAAATTATTCCTGGGGTGCAGGCCATATTTTTCATTTTCAAACGTGGCTCGGGTCCCCTCGTTGTTAATTGGTCCTGTTTTTACAGTTTCCGTAATCATTTGCGGCAATTATAAAAAAATGTGCCGCAAATGTATGATTATTAAAATTGAATGAAAATTTATCGCAATAAAATATTCATTATGGGGTGTTTGGTCCTCAATGTCCTAATCCCACAGAGGCCAATGACTGACTATTTGTTATTGTAACATGCAACAAACGAATGATACTAATTACCTTTCTGTTTCTGACTTGGGGCAAGTGTTAAAACCTCCCAAAGATTGAATGTTTTTCTGAGTTAAAATATATTGTGGAATAAATATTAAAATTCTCTTTGTTTGTAAACAGTTTCCTTTCGATATATAAGACCGGTTGGCTGCTTTTTAACTTTAGTAGTTTTTTTATTTTTGCATTTGGCTTAATGGCCTTTAGTTTTTGTTCTCCGCCCAATATTTCGACCTGGTAATTTTTGCGCAGTATTTCGAACAACGATTTATTTTCGAACGAACGGTTGGTTATCCGAGGAAGGTAAATGTTCGGGAGGTGGTTGATGTCGTAAAAAACAGGCACCTCATCTACATAACGGAGCCGTTCCATATAAACACAACCCGCCTCTTCTTCCAGTTCCGACAGATCAAAGGGAAACGAACCGTCCCAACTCTTGATTACAGGTTTTTGTAAAATGTCTGTTTTTAAATATCTGACCCCGACTGCCGATGCGGTGCCCGAAATAGATAAAATCCCAATATCCCGCACAGCTTGCCTTACTATACTCCCTTTTCCCTGCTTTTTCAAAATCAAGCCGTCTTTCACCAGAGAGTCGAGCGCGTGACGGACTGTGGGACGGGTCATGTTATGCACCGAACACAACTCGTTTTCCGATGGCAATAAACTGCCTTCCTGGTAAACGCCATTCATTATGTGCTTCCTAAGGATTTCGTATAACTGACGGTATTGCGGTATGTTCTCCATTTTGCCCCAAAGTTAAAAAATTTTTAAAACACATACCACAACTTGTATTTACAAGTTATAAAATATACTTTTACATCGGATTTAGGACTGTTGTTCAATTTATATTGATAATCAGTATTTTGATAAAATTCATTGAAAATAATTTGTATTAACAAGTAAGTCTAATAATAAACCAGTAAAAATATGGCAATACCAGTATTAATGCCGCGTCAGGGCCAGTCAGTAGAATCTTGTATTCTCGGGCAATGGTATAAATCGGTAGGGGAAGAGGTAAGTGAAGGCGATGTCCTTTTCTCGTACGAAACCGATAAGGCATCATTTGAAGAAGAAGCGAAAGGGAGCGGGATCCTTTTAGCCACTTTTTTTGAAGAAGGCGATGAGATCCCTGTCCTTACAAACGTTGCAGTGATTGGCAACAAGGGGGAATCGGTAGAAGGGTTTAGTCCTGGCAGTGCCCCGGCAGAGGAAAAAGCGGAGGATGTGCAAGTTGAGGAAGAAGCCCCAAAGGTTATTGAATTTGAAGTGGAAGGGAGCGGGAGCGACAACCGCATACGCATCTCCCCATTGGCAAAAAACATGGCCGGCTCGTTAGGGGTGGACTTAAAAACATTGAAAGGCACCGGTCCCCGCGGCAGGATTATTGCCCGCGATGTGGAAGAAGCTTCAAAATCAGCAGGACAGGCAGCAGCCCCGGCACAAGAGATACCTGCCCCTGCACCTAAATCTGCTCCGGTAGCAACACCTGCCCCTGCCGCAATAATAGAATCGGGCGACGACTTTGAAGTAAAAGCGATCCCGAATATCCGCAAATTAATTGCCTCGGCAATGCACCAGTCGCTGCAAAATTCTGCACAGTTGACACACCACCTCAGCGCAGATGCCCGTCAAATCATGAAACTCCGCAAAAAATTCAAAAAACAATTAAATGACGGGGAGATCAAACAAAATATAACCATCAACGATTTGGTCTGCTTTGCGGTAATCCGTGCATTGGGGAAATTCCCACAGGTAAACACCCATTACCACGGAGACAAAATGAAATGGTTCAATAAAGTACACCTTGGATTAGCTGTTGATACCGAACGTGGGTTAATGGTCCCGGCTTGCAAAAATGCAGACGATCTTTCCGTCACAGGGCTTTCAAGCCAGTTAAAACAACTGTCGGCCGCTGCCCGCAACGGAAATGTCAACCCAGATTTGTTAAGCCCAGAGGCTGCAACTTTCACAGTATCGAACCTTGGGAATTATGGGGTGGAGATGTTTACCCCTGTAATAAACCTGCCCCAAACGGCAATTTTGGGAGTTTGCACAATTGTCCCGCGGCCGAAAGAAATCGAAGACGGCGTTTACGGTTTTGTGCCTATGATGGGGCTTTCGTTAACTTACGACCACCAGGCACTAGATGGGGGAGAAGCAACTCTCTTTTTAGCAGAAATTAAAAACCAGATAGAAAATTTAAACCTTTAAAGAAGTTACATGTTTCAGGTCGCAAGTTTCAGGTTACAAGTTACAAGTTTCAGCTTGCATGTTTTACGGTTAACTTGATGCCTGCAACCCTTAACCTGGGACATAAAAACATAAAAACTCAACAAGATGCCAAAAGTACAATTTATAAACCCTGAAGAGGTAAGGAAACCAAAACAATTGGAGTTCAAGCCTATCCCAGTCAACCAATACAATAAAACGGTTGAAGAGGAAAAAGAAAACTATTCGAAAGAAGATTTCCTGCGTATTTTCCACGACATGGTGGTAATCCGTGAGTTTGAGACCATGTTGAACCTTATCAAAACCCGGGGGGAATACAACGGAATAGCATACAACCATCCCGGCCCGGCCCACCTTTCTATCGGGCAGGAAGCTGCGGCAGTTGGCATGGCCTACACCCTTGGTGTGGATGATTTTATTTTTGGGTCGCACCGTAGCCATGGCGAAATATTGGCCAAAGGCTTGTCTGCGATCGCAAAGCTTGACGACAAAACCCTGGAAGAGATAATGGAGATCCATTTTGACGGGAAGACCCTGGCACCGGTCAAGGCCGGGCATAAAGGGACGACAAAAGAATTGGCCGTTAAATTTTTGATTTATGGTACACTGGCAGAAATTTTTGCACGCGAAACAGGTTTCAACAAAGGGCTGGGAGGTTCGATGCATGCCTTCTTTACCCCGTTTGGGGTTTACCCTAACAATGCGATTGTTGGTGGTTCCGGCGATATTTCAGTTGGAGCTGCCCTGTATAAAAAAGTAAACCGCAAAAAAGGGATTGTTGTGGCCAATATTGGCGATGCATCAATGGCCTGCGGCCCGGTTTGGGAAGGCCTTGCATTTGCAACAATGGATCAGTTTACAGAACTTTGGGAAGGCGACATGAAAGGCGGGCTGCCGTTGATCGTTAATATCATGAACAACCAGTACGGAATGGGCGGGCAAACCTGTGGCGAAACAATGGGCTATGGCATTGCTGCACGCATTGGGGCTGGATTGAACAAAGATCAGATGCATGCTGAACGCGTTGACGGCTATAACCCGTTGGCAGTTATTGATGCATATAAACGCAAAAAGAAAATCATAGAAGAAAAGCGAGGCCCGGTGTTGCTTGATGTGTTGACTTACCGTTACAGCGGGCATTCTCCTTCCGATGCGTCCTCGTACCGGACAAAAGAAGAAATAGAAACTTGGGAAAAAGAGGATTCTATTGTTTGGTTTGGGAGCGAACTCGTGAAAGCAGGCATTGCTTCAGAAAAAGAACTGGAAGAAATAAAATCAGCGACAGTAGGGCTGATCAGCAATACTATGAAACTGGCAATCGACGATGAGGTTTCTCCACACATGGACATGAAAAAATATCCTAACCTTATTGGTGAAATGATGTTCAGCAACCAGAGCGTTGAGAAGATGGAAGACCGCCCGGTGGAAGTAAACCACCCGATGGTGGAAAACCCGCGCGTACAACAGTTGGCAAAGAAAGAAAGGTTCATGTTTGACGAAAACGGCAAACCCTATTCAAAAATAAAAACTTTTGGTTTGCGCGATGGTATCTTTGAAGCAATCGTTGACAGGTTCTATAAAGATCCTACATTGATTGCTTACGGCGAAGAAAACCGCGACTGGGGCGGCGCATTTGCCGTTTACCGCGGGCTGACCGAAGCTTTGCCATACCACAGGCTGTTCAACTCTCCAATTTCAGAAGCCTCAATTGTAGGGACTGCTATAGGTTATGCAATGTGTGGGGGGCGCGTAATCCCCGAAATTATGTACTGCGACTTCCTAGGCCGTGCCGGCGACGAAGTATTCAACCAACTCCCGAAATGGCAGGCAATGAGCGGGAACGTACTGAAAATGCCAGTGGTAATCCGTGTTTCTGTTGGCTCAAAATACGGGGCGCAACACTCGCAGGACTGGACTGCCCTTGCTGCCCACATCCCGGGCTTGAAAGTAGTTTTCCCGGTTACCCCTTACGATGCAAAAGGGTTGATGAACAGTGCGCTACAGGGGACTGACCCTGTTGTATTCTTCGAAAGCCAACGGTTATATGATATTGGCGAACAATTCCATGAAGGTGGCGTGCCTGAAGGATATTATGAAATACCAATGGGCGAACCTGACATTAAAAAAGAAGGGGGCGATATTACCATACTGACCATTGGCGCAACTCTTTACCGGGCTTTGGAGGCAGCTAAAGAACTTGAGGAGAAATACAATATCTCGGCCGAAGTAATCGATGCCCGCTCCATGGTGCCGTTTGATTACGATCTGGTTATCGGGTCCATTAAAAAAACAGGAAGGATTGTTATTTCTGGAGACGCATCAGGGCGTGGGTCATTCCTTCGCGACTTGGCTTCCAACATTACCGAACTTGCATTCGACTACCTCGACGCACCGCCGGTAGTTGTGGGATCGCGCAACTGGATTACCCCCGCATATGAGCTGGAAAACTATTTCTTCCCGCAACCACAGTGGATTATTGATGCCATACACGAAAGGATATTGCCCCTGCCAGGGTATTCACCTGAAAATGATTTTACAGAAGAAGGGCAACTCGACAGAAATGCCAAGGGGGTTTAAGATATTAACGGGAATTTTTAAGTAAATAGAAAGTTCAGGTTTTCCCGTTGAGTTACTTTGCCAAAAGTATTTTAATCCGGCTTTGAAAGAGGCCGGATTTTTTCTTGCCGTAATTGTAACTTGGCACTTCTCGTTGCTGCTACTGTGCGGGATACCTATTTCTTGGTTACCCTCCAAATTGTTTAGCCATCTTTTGGGCAAGGGAAAGAGCCTCCACATAAAAAAGAAATTTGTATTTTCGCTCCAATAAATAGTAAAAACACATGTGATGGGCCAACTTTCGAAGCAACAATTTTTTTTTGCCGGGCTATTTGTTTTTTTCATAATTAATATTTTCCAGGCAACTTTTCTCGAATTACATTTTGATGAGGCCTACTATTGGCTCTATTCCCGAAACCTTGCATGGGGGTACTTTGACCATCCCCCGGTAGTTGCTGCACTTATATTTGCCGGCACAAAGTTGTTTGGGGGGTATCTGGGTGTCCGCTTCTTTTTTGTATTGTTGTCTACGGTTGCATTTATCCTTTTGTGGGATATGGTCAAGCCATACCGCAATTCTCCATTGATCTATTGGTTGATGGTGTTTTCTATAGGCTTGTGGATCCCCTATACGTTTTATGCTGTGCCGGATGGCCCCCTTTTCTTTTTTTCTGTGCTGTTTTTATGGCTGTACAAGAAATACCTTCAAAAAAATAGTTGGTGGATTGTTTTTGCACTTGCTGTTGCTTCAGCGGCACTGATGTACTCGAAATACCATGGCGCCCTTTTGTTGTTTTTTGTTTTTTTGTCGAATTGGAAACTGATAAAGGAACGAAAAGCCTGGGCATTGGTATTTATTGCGTTAATTTTACTGATCCCCCATTTCTACTGGCAGTTTGAAAATAATTTCCCAACGTTGAGGTATCACCTTGTAGACAGTCACCAAACTCATTACAAAATTGGTGTCACCCTGAATTATTTGTTTGGGGAGCTATTGCTTGCAGGCCCTTTTTTGGGATGGCTGTTTCTGTATTCCGCAATTAGATACAGGGCTTCAGGCGACTGGGAGAGGGCTCTGAAATTTGTTTTTGCAGGTGTTTTCCTGTTCTTCTTTGCCGTTACCTTTGGCGGCGACATCGAGCTTCACTGGACACTGATTGCTTATATCCCGATGTTTGTTCTTGCATATGCTTTTATCGTGCGCAACGGACGGTGGTTTAAACTGGCAAAGAAAATAGGGATAGTTGGTTTCTTTGTTTTTTTGTCCCTGCGTATTTATCTTGTTTTAGGGGCATCTACATGCCCTCTTGATGCAGTGCGTAAAATGGCCGGCTGGAAAGATGAAATAGCACTTCTTCGGGAAGAGGCTGGAAACAGGCCTGTAGTTTTTTCGGAAAGTTACCAAAAAGCATCACTTTACGCATTTCATGCAAACCGCCCGGACAATACTTATGCTATGTTGTCTGGTTTTTACAAGTATTCTCAATTCGACTTGTACAATATAGAAGAAAAACTCCAAGGGAAAGACGTGCTGTTTGTATCTATGGACAGTTCGCTCATAAAGGATAATATGCGGCATGTCAAAGGGAAAATAAAAGATTGGTATTTGCTCGACATACCTTGTTTTAATTCGTTTTGCATGTTGGAGATGACAGTTGATACCAGCGCCCTTTCGCTTGAGGGTAAGGTGTTGCGGGTCCCTGAAATTAAGTTTTCCAACCCGTACCAAAGGATTGTGGAATTTGAAAAAAATCACTTGCTACAGGCTCATTTGCAACTGTTTGTCCGCAGGGATAAAAAATGGGCACAAGTAAGCGAAACTGATTTGGAAAATATAAAGATCCCTCCGGGCGGTGCAATTTCGTTAAAGGACATACGCTTTAACTTGCCAGATTCAATATGTGGGGGGCATCATTTTTTCTTGGGCTTGCAAAATGGGCCGTTCTTGCCGATCCATTCCCACGCTGAATTTGACATGGACGTGGAATGATGGATGGCTTATTCCCTGGCAGGTTCAATAATTTTTACCAGGTGCATATTTTTTAGCCGTTCCCCCCTTGTTGCCGGATTTATAAAACCAGGTGTCAGTTTTGAAAGGCTGCGGTGCTTAAACGATTGTACCAACATTGTTTGGGCGTTTGACTGTCTTATTTCTTTTAGCCCTTCATCGTTTGTGTATATCCAGTCGTTTTTCCTGCCCAGGCATTTCTGCAAATCTTCAGGCCCGTAAAGAAAGTAACCTGGTTTTTTTGCATAAAAGAATAATTCGCGGTGCTCCGAATTATAGGTATTTAGCATTTCCCCTTCACCTGCTTTTTCGTTAAAAACCTTACAGGCAGGTATAACAGATTGGTAGGTAAATATTTGAGGGAAAAGATGGGCGTTCAATGCAAAGTTTAACGCAACAATGGATATTATGCTCCTGTATAATAACCGGTTAAGTTTGCTTGATCTCCTCGAAAGGAAAAATAAAGATAACAGCATTGCGGTAGCTAACCAAAAGAAAATATTTTTCGCCGGGAAGAAGTAGGTGCAAAGAGCAAAAAGCATAAGCCACAATCCGGCACATATAAAAATTTGTATGCCGCCAACTATTTTTTGCATTTTCTGCGAGGCCGTATCCCCAAAAAAATAAATCAGCCATTTTGCGGACAAGACAGCCATAAACGGGGAAAGTACCATAAAATAGTGGGGGGCTTTAGCTTTTGCCAGGGAAATTATTATCCAATAAAAGAATATTCCCCCCAGGCTGAAAAGTTCCGGGGGTTTTGATTTGAAGAAAGTTTTGAATTCCATAAAGAGCCCGATGAAAAAAATAACGGCCCAAGGGAGGAAAATGTACAATGTTGTGTGGAAATAAAATAGGTAGTCGTTGCTGCCCCCTTTAATTTTCCCGGTTATCCTGCCTGCGTTGTTGTCCCAAAAAAAGAATTTGAGGCCCTCTGTCCCAAATTGTTTGAAAATACCGGCCAGCCCTGCTGAAAGTACAGCCAGGGCAACAATAGCCCCCAGCAGGGTTTTGTAATTAAAAACCAGTTTTAGTTGTTTCTTGTATATTATGTGTGAAAGTGCGGCCATAACCGGCACAAAAACCCCTATCGGCCCTTTCGAAATGAGGCCAAGGCCTATCCCCAGCCCGGCCAAAAGCATGTTCGCCGTTTTTTGCGATTTAAGATATTCGGCAATTTGCCATACAGAGAAAATTACATTTGCGGTAAGTATACAGTCGGTATGCACATCGTTATGGAACAGGAAATAGAACTCGGAAGTGGCGAGCATTAATGCCGCAATTTTGGCAACCTTTTTACTGTGGAATAATTTTGTAAACCGGTACGTTGAATATACGGCAATGCCTGAATAGAGAAGGACTGGCAGCTTGAACGCGATTTCGGTCGGCCCAAAAATGAAATAGAACGGGGCGGTGATCCAAAAAATCAAAGGCGGCTTTTGCAGGTACGGCTCAAAATGGATTTTCAGGTTTACCCAATCGCCTGTTTCATAAATAACACGGCTGATCGCTGCATATTTCCCCGCATCGCTGGTAACAGGGGTTATTAACCCGAAAAAATATGTCAAAACGAGAAAAAAACCAATGGAATAATTAATGAGGGTATTGTAGTTTATCCCTAACTTATTAACCGGACTCAGGCTGTTCATGTCTAATTTGATTTAGGTTCTGCAATAAAATATTTTGTCCCACTTTTTTTTATGTTGCTTACTATTTTTTGTAGGAATTTTGGGAATTTGTTTATGTCCACATTTTTCCATTCTTCTGAGCCTTCATGAATGTCGTAACCCTTTAAATTTAATAAAGGTTCTTCTTTTGATGAGAAAACCAGGAAATCCCCGGGGCCTGCTGGTAAAGTGTAAACTGTGTCCATGCTTACCACGTTATAAGAATCCCGGCTATGTATACGTATATTTGAAGCTGTGCGTATGTTTCCGTAAACATAAACTTTATTGTCCTTTGAAACCCCCATTTTTTCAAGGTTTTCAACCAGTTGCCCCCCAGGGTTGGGCATTAAAAGCGGGTATAAGAATGAAAATACATTAAAAAACAGGGATAAGACGGCGCAGGACAGTTTTATTTCGGTTGAGATATTTTTAAACCAGCCCAACAGCCAGGAGGCAATAAATACTAGGCTTATAACAATAGCCGTAACCAACACTTTGTCGGTATAAATAAAACCGGTGTATAAGATTGAAACCAATGTGATGGCAATATTGATCGTAAGGAATATTTTAAACGCAGTTTTTTTGAAATGTGTGGTAGAGAATGTTATTACATAGGCAAAAAATATCGAAATCAGCGGTATGACAGGAAGGAGGTAGCGGTCGTAAAATTTAGATACCGCCCCCGACATAATAATTACCAAAACAACCCAAGATAAAATAAAGCCGAAAACAGCTTTGGTGTTTAACGATGATTTTTTTGTAAATTGGTTCAATGCTTTTGGGTTTGAAAAAACTATCAGTAGCCAGGGGAGCAGGTAGGCTGCCAGGAAGGCAAGCCCCAAAAATAAGTTTGAAAGAACCTGGGCAAATCTAGAGGAAACACGGATGCCAACCTGGTCGGCAAAGAAGTAATCTAAATACACCGCCCCATGTTTTGAATACATAATTATAAACCAGCTCAATGCAACCAGTACCGATACGATTAGCGAAACAGGTCCTGCAATTTGGTTTAAACGTTTCTTTTTCCACGGGTTGAAAAGGAGGTATAATATACTCATCCCTGCAAATGCCGCAGCCGGGAGGCCTTTGGTCTCAAATGCCAAAGCTGCACCGAGGTATGCAGTCCAAAAATGTATTTTCAGGGGTTTGCGAGAGTTTAGGATCTCCAAAAATCCCCATGCACTGACGGTCAGGAACAGCGTGAGCAATATGTCGGGGATAGATCTGCTGGCGCTCATCAAAACCAAAGGGTTGGCGGCAGTGATAAATGCAGCTGTAACTGCCATCCTTTTGTTGCCCGAAATGGATTTTGCCATTAAATAAACAATAAGGACCAACAATGCCCCTGCCAGCCAGAAAAATAGCCGCGATGAAAATTTGCTGACCCCAAATATCTTGTAGCTTCCCATTAATGCCCAGTATGTAAGTATTGGCTTTTTGAAACGGGGCGTGCCATCGGCCGCATAAGGGGTGAGGCAGTCGTTTTTTTCCATCATTTGGATTACCGCATCGGTGTAATATTTTTCATCGGGGAAATGAAACACATAGTCTAAGGCACTGGGCGCAGAAAATAAAAGGAACAAAACAGGGACAATAAAAAAACTGTATTTTTTTAATCCGTTAGGGCACATATTGCTAATATTTAATGAGGTACATGGGGATTAGAACTTTGTTCCTGGTCCTTGGGAAAATAAACCCTCCCGGACGGTTTAACGGCAAGTGTTTGTATTCGAACACAAAATCTGGAGACAAACCCAGCTCCCCGATCTCGTTAAAACCTTCGGCGTTGGTAAATATCCAGGTACCCCTTTCCCCTGCAACAGCCTTCATTTCCTCCGAAGAATATATCTGGGTAGCCTGTGGCTCGCTATAGAAGAAGAGTTCGTATTGCCCGTATTTATAGTTGTATAACCTTTCTCCTTCTTTTGCATACTCGTTGAAATAACGGGCAGCTTTGGGCGGAGCTTGGTAACTGAACATATATGGAAAAACATGGGTGTTCAGTATCAATGCAATACACGAGAATACTATTATCGATGGGAAAATGACCTTTACTGTTGGCTCTTTGAACTTTAGGGATAGATAATAGGTGAGGACAATTCCTGCGAAAACAAGGATCATATCATACCATTTTGGGGTAGGGAAAAGGTAGAATGAAACTACAAATATGCCTGCCCAGAGCAGTAGGACCACATACCGTTGAACAGTTGTGTAAATTTTAAGGAGACCTGTTCTTGCCGTAAGCGCAATATCTATCCATTTAGCTGTTAAGACCGCGATTAAGGGGACAATTGAAAAAATGTAATTAGGGAGCTGGCTGCTGGCAGAACTCAGGATGATAAAATAAACCCATATCCCGGTCAGCGTACAATATTCTGCCGACCGGAATTTGTTTTTGGCCAATGTTTTAAATTCCATAAAAACGGCTATAAAAAACAGCAAGCTCCACGGTAAAAAGAAGTATGCAATATTGTGGACATAAAAAAACGGGTCGTTTGTTGCTTTGATATACGAACCGGTTATCCTCCCCATGTTGTTGTCCCAGAAGAAAAAACGGATCCCTTCCCAGCCAAATTGGTTCATTAACCCAATAAGTGCCGGGCTTGCGATTATAAAAGCAAGTGCTATCCCCAAGAACCATCGGTAATCGAGAAAAAACTTAAAATCGCGTTTTAACAGTATGTGGCCGATGACTGCAAATGCCGGGATGGCAGCCCCTAACGGGCCCTTGGTCAGCATTGCCAGCCCAACTGCCGTAAAACCCAAAACCCAGTGTTTGCCCTTTTTTGTTTTTATGAACTCAAACAATTGCCAGAAAGCAAGTGTGACAAATGCCTGCAACGGGGTGTCGGTGTGGATGTCCATGCTGTACATCACATAAATAAATGAAAAGCCCAGCATGGTAGCGGCCAAAAAACCTACCCGCTTGTTGTATAAGCTTTCCCCCAGGCGGAAGGCCCAGTAGAAACCTGCAAAAACCAGCAATAGTACGGGGAATTTAAACCAGAAGTTTGAAATGTCGCCTATGGTAAAACCTAGTGCGCCCAGCCAGAACAAAACCGGTGGCTTTTGGTCGTATGCTTCGCCATGTACGGTCAGGTTTATAAAATTCCCGTGTTGGTATATTTCTTTCGAAACAGTAGCGTATTTGCCAGCATCGCGGGTAACATCAATGCCAAGCCCGGCTATGTAGGCCGCAAGCAGCACTGCGGCGGTGATGCAAAATATATAACGGAGTCTTTTGTCTTCGAACATGGCGTTTTTTTGAAATCCTTTTCTTTCGGAAAAGCGTGGTAAAAATGGCAATTTTTTCAGAAAGTATGAAATGGAAATTGTAGAAACGGTATCTTTGTGGAAATTTCAACAAATTTACTATGAAACTTTGGGAAAAAGGCGTGCCTGTAAATAAAGCCATTGAAGACTTTACGGTGGGGAAAGATCGTGAGCTGGACCTGTTCCTGGCCCAGTACGACATACTAGGGTCAATGGCGCATATCACCATGCTTGAATCTGTTGGGTTGCTTGGCAGCGGCGAGCTTACTGTCCTGCTTGCAAAATTAAAAGAACTTTATAAAGAGGCAGTTTCAGGAAATTTTGTTATCGAGGAAGGTGTCGAAGATGTACACTCGCAGGTAGAGTTCCTGTTGACAAAGGATTTGGGCGATGTTGGCAAAAAAATTCACAGCGGGAGGTCCCGTAACGATCAGGTACTTCTTGACTTAAAGCTTTTTACACGCGAAGGTATACGTGAAATAACTGAAAGTGCTGGGGAATTAATAAATATTTTGCTCAATAAAAGCGGGGAAACCAAAGATGTTTTAATGCCTGGCTACACCCACTTGCAGGTTGCCATGCCTTCCTCTTTCGGGCTTTGGTTTAGTGCATACGCCGAAAGTATGATCGACGATTTGGAGCTGCTCCTTTCAGCATTTAAAATAACCAACCAAAATCCGTTGGGCTCGGCTGCCGGCTATGGTTGCTCTTTCCCCCTCAACCGCCAACTGACAACCGAATTGCTTGGGTTCGACAATATGAACTACAACGTGGTTTATGCACAGATGGGGCGGGGGAAAGTGGAAAAAATTGTGTCATTCGCCATGGCAAACCTGGCAGGCACATTGTCGAAACTTGCATTTGATGTTTGCCTTTTCATGAGCCAGAACTTCAATTTTGTAAGCCTGCCCACAGAGTTTACCACAGGTTCGAGCATAATGCCGCACAAAAAAAACCCCGATGTATTTGAGCTGATCAGGGCAAGGTGCAATAAAATACAGGGGATACCCGGACAGGTTACCTTGATAATAAACAACCTCCCTAGCGGTTATTTCCGCGACCTGCAGATGGTAAAAGAGGTTTTCCTGCCAATTTTTAAAGAGTTAAACGATTGTTTGCAGATTGCAGCACTGGCATTAAAAAATATTAAGGTAAACACCAACATCCTCGATGATGAAAGATATAATTTTATATTTAGCGTAGAGGAGGTGAACCGTTTAGTAATGGACGGGCTACCTTTTCGCGAAGCCTATAAAATTGTTGGGGAAAAAATTGAAAAAGGCAGTTTTGTGCCGCAAAAAGAAGTGCATCACACCCACGAAGGGAGCATTGGGAATTTGTGCCTGGACAAAATTTTAGATAAAAAGCAAGAGGTCATTAAAAAATTTAATTTCAGCAAAATAGATAGTTCAATAAAGAAATTGCAGGGATAAAATACATTAACCACCTGTTGTTGTGATAAATGTCATGTTTTGTTAAAGGGGCGGTTTAAAGGGCTTGGCTTTTATGGCGCAATCCCTTAGGTTAAGAGTATGTTATGAAACACGTATTTTTAATATTATCGTTGTAGTTTATATTTCATTTAATTAATTTTGGTTTCACTTCGTAAGAAAAATACAAATTTTACTTACACTTTTGCGGCAATTGGTTTTGACAGCAGCCGATTGTTGTTTTTATGTAAAATTAAAGAGGAAAAGAATTATGATGCAGATTACACGACCTGTTGCGCAGGGGCTATATCGCCCAGACAATGAACACGATGCATGTGGTATCGGATTTGTTGCCCATATAAAAGGGAAACCATCACATGACATAATAAAGCGGGGACTGGAAGTTCTCAGGAACATGGATCACCGCGGTGCCACAGGAGCCGATGATTCGACCGGTGACGGAGCCGGCATATTGTTGCAAATTCCTCATGAGTTTATCACAGAAGTGTTGAAATTGAATGTCGGGCTGAAAGGCAAGTACGGGACAGGTTTGGTTTTTCTGCCAAAGGATGAACTTGAGGCCAATATATGTGTAGACATACTTACAAAAAATATTGAAGCGGAAGGCTTAACATTGTTGGGTGTCCGTGATGTGCCTGTTGATTCGTCGGCTCCAGGTGAAATAGCAAAAACAACAGAGCCTACCATAAAACAGGTGTTTATAAAAGCAAACTTGGAGCTTGATGCCCTTGAACGCAAATTGTATATAGTGCGCAAGCTTACAGAAAGGGACATCTGCGGGTCGAAACTGAAAAACAAAAGTTCATTCTATCAGCCAAGTTTGAGCGCGAAAACAATAATCTACAAAGGTATGCTCACGCCCGACCAGTTGCGCGACTATTACCTGGATTTTAAAAACGAAAAATTTAAAAGTGCCATCGCTCTTGTCCACTCGCGTTTTAGTACCAATACGTTCCCTACCTGGGATTTGGCACAGCCTTTCCGCCTTGTGGCACATAACGGCGAAATCAACACCGTAAAAGGCAACCGCTTGTGGATGCAGGCCCGTGAGGCGCTGATGAAATCGGAAGTCTTTGGCGATGACCTCAAAAAACTGCTCCCCGTAATAGAACCGGGGAAATCAGACTCGGCATCGTTCGACAATGTGCTGGAGTTCCTGCATATGACAGGGCGTACGATCCCCCATTCCCTTTGCATGATGATCCCCGAATCGTTCAACTCCAAGAACCCGATCCCCGACAGCCTAAAAGCTTTCTACGAATACCACTCAACAATAATGGAGCCTTGGGACGGACCTGCATCAATGGTTTTTTCCGATGGGCGTTACATCGGGGGGACGCTCGACAGGAACGGTTTGCGCCCTTCCCGCTACGTGATTACAAAAGACAACCTGATTGTTATGGGCTCGGAAGTAGGCGTGCAGACTTTCCCTGCCGAAAATATCAAAGCCAAAGGACGTTTGCGCCCGGGGAAAATATTATTGGTCGACACACAGCTTGGGATAATTATCCCCGATGAGGAAGTCAAAGGGCAGTTGAGCAAGCGCAACCCATATCAAATGTGGTTAAAAGAAAACCGCATGATGATGGGCGATATCAAAGTGAAACAACGTGTCCCCTCTGCCATCGATAATTTTGAAACTTATTCGAAAGTATTTGGTTACGCCAAGGAGGATATGTACCAGCTTATCCAGCCAATGTGCATAACCGGTGCCGAGCCTACGGCCTCAATGGGGAACGATGCCCCCCCTGCCGTATTTTCAGATAAGCCCAAACGTTTCTTCGATTACTTTAAGCAAATGTTTGCCCAGGTGACCAACCCGCCAATCGACCCCATACGTGAAGGCTTGGTAATGGCTTTAACAAATTATATAGGTTCGGTACATTCAAACATACTTGACGAGAACCCGGATCACTGCAAGCTTATCAAGTTTGCCGAGCCGATTATCACAAATACCGACCTCGGGAAAATAAAAGACCTAAAGGATGAAATGTTCACGCACAAAGTAGTCCCAATGTTGTTCCCGGTGAAAGAGGGTTTGAAAGGTTTCGGGGAGGCAATGGAAAAAATGCTTGCCGAGGCAGAAAAAGCGGTCGACGAAAAGAAAAATTATATCATCCTTACCGACAGGGACATTTCTGGGGACATGGCCCCAATCCCGTCGTTGCTTGCCGTTGCAGCTGTCCACCACCACCTGATCAAAGCCCAAAAACGCATGCAGGTCGGCATTATAGTTGAAACCGGCGAGGCACGCGAAGTTAACCACTATGCTTTGTTGCTAGGGTTCGGGGCAAGTGTCATAAACCCTTACCTCGCTTTTGCCGCTATCGACCATATGGTAAAAGAGGGGAAAATAGGACTGGAGTACAAAGAGGCACGCAAAAATTATATAAAAGCCGTAGGGAAAGGCTTGTTGAAAGTTTTCTCGAAAATGGGGATCTCTACATTGCGCAGTTATCACGGGGCGCAAATATTTGAGGCAATAGGTGTAAGCAACGAAATTATCGACAAATATTTTACAGGGACAGCCTCCAAGATCGGCGGTGTCGGGTTCGGAGAAATTTGCAAAGAAGCCACTATGTTCCACGAGGCCGCATATGAAACGGACAATACCCCAGAACCTTTCAGGTTTGAAAACTTTGGGAACTATGCTTGGCGAAAATATGGCGAACACCATACTTGGAACCCTGAGACAATAGGTTTGTTGCAATGGGCTACCCGCACAAACGACTATGCCAAATATAAAGAGTTCAGTGCTTTGGTGAACAAACAAAACCAAAAACCTGCTTTTGTCCGTAGTTGTTTCAACTTTAAGAAAAACCCGATCCCGGTCGAGGAGGTAGAACCGATAGAAGAAATTATGAAACGCTTCGTAACCGGGGCAATGTCATACGGTTCAATAAGTAAAGAAGCGCACGAAGCACTTGCTATTACAATGAATACCATTGGCGGGCGCAGCAATACAGGTGAAGGAGGGGAAGACCCCACACGTTTCGGGACGCTTAGGAACTCGAAAATCAAACAGGTTGCATCTGGACGCTTTGGCGTAACTAACAATTACCTTATAAATGCAGAAGAACTTCAGATAAAAATAGCACAGGGCGCAAAACCTGGAGAAGGCGGCCAGTTGCCGGGATTTAAGGTTAACAAAATTATTGCGCGGACACGTAATTCCACACCTGGCATTACCCTTATTTCTCCCCCTCCCCACCACGATATTTATTCTATCGAAGACCTTGCCCAGTTGATTTACGACTTGAAAGTTACCAACCCACGGGCAAAAGTTTCCGTAAAACTTGTTTCCGAAGACGGTGTAGGGACAATTGCAGCAGGGGTTTCAAAAGCATTTTCCGATGTTATAATTATTGCCGGTGCCGATGGCGGCACAGGGGCAAGCCCGGCAAGCTCCATAAAACATGCCGGCCTGCCAGTTGAGTTCGGAATTGCGGAAACACAACAAACATTGGTGCTGAACAACTTGCGGGGCCGCGTTAAGTTACAGGTTGACGGACAGTTGAAGAATGGCCGCGATGTTGTTGTATTGGCATGCCTGGGGGGCGAAGAGTTTGGCTTTTCAACAGCAGCACTTATCGTCCTAGGATGTGTCATGATGCGTAAGTGCCATATGAATACTTGTCCGGCAGGTATCGCCACGCAGGACAAAATATTGCGCAAACGCTTTATTGGGAAAGCAGAATATACCATCAACTATTTCAAATTTATTGCCCAGGAAGTACGCGAATACCTCGCAGAAATGGGCTTCCGTAAATTTGACGAAATTGTTGGCCGTGCCGATTTGCTTGAAGTGAACAAGGAGGTTAGCAATTGGAAAATGAAAACCGTTGATTTTTCTAAATTCCTGTATGTGCCTAAAGAAGCCCAAGATGTTGATATTTACAATACGAACCCAAACACAAAGGATCTGGCAGGGCATATTGACCATGACTTGATCCGCGATGCTAAAAAAGCACTTAACGGAGCTGAGAAAGTTTGGATCTCTCACGATATCGTAAATGTTGACCGCACAACCGGAGCCATGCTTTCCGGCGAAATATCAAAACGTTACGGGGAAGCCGGGCTGCCAGACGACACTGTTAATTGTACCTTCCACGGCACTGCCGGGCAAAGTTTCGGGGCTTTCCTCGCCCCGGGTGTTACTTTCCGCTTGGAGGGGGATTCTAACGACTATATAGGGAAAGGCTTGTCGGGGGGCAGGATTATTGTAGTGCCCCCGCTTGGTTCAACATTTAAACCAGACGAAAATATCATTATAGGGAACACATCGTTTTATGGGGCTACTAATGGTGAAGCTTATATCCGGGGTGTTGCAGGCGAACGTTTTTGTGTGAGGAACTCAGGGGCCCGTGCGGTTATCGAAGGCACAGGGGACCACTGCTGCGAATATATGACCGGAGGACGTGTGACAGTGCTCGGGAAGACAGGGCGGAACTTTGCTGCCGGCATGAGCGGGGGGATAGCTTATGTCCTCGATGAAGAAGGCAACTTCGATTATTTTTGCAATAAAGGCCTGGTAGAGCTGTTGCCCGTTGAAGACAAAGCCGACATACAAGAACTCCAAGGGATGATTAACCGCCACCTAACTTATACCCAGAGTGACGTAGCGTCCAAGATCCTTACAAATTGGGAAGCATATCTTCCAATGTTTGTGAAAGTAATTCCGTTTGAGTACAAAAAAGTTCTTGAAGAACAAAAACTTAAAGAGTTACGCAAGAAATTACAGTTGACGGAAGACGACCCTTCCCGTCACGAGTAAAATTTACATTCATTTTATTAACAGAAAAAAAAGAAATACAGATATGGGAGACCCAAGAGGATTTATGACAGTTGACCGCATAGAAGCCGGTTACCGCCCCAAAGAAGATCGCATCCACGATTATGGAGAAGTTGAACAAACGTTAAACGAGAAGGACCGAAGGCTACAGGCATCGCGCTGCATGGATTGCGGCGTACCTTTTTGCCACTGGGCTTGTGCGGTGGGGAGTAAAATCCCCGAATGGCAGGATGCCCTTTACCGGGGCAGATTGGAAGAAGCATATTATATATTACATTCAACCAACAGTTTTCCTGAAATTACAGGAAGGATTTGCCCGGCTTTGTGCGAAAAGTCTTGCGTGCTAGGAGTACACGAGGCATCTGTTACCATTCGCGAAAACGAATGTGCTACTGTTGAGCAAGCATTCGAGGCGGGTATTGTTAAAGCAAACCCTCCTTTAGAGCGCACAGGGAAAAAAGTTGCAGTAGTAGGTTCCGGACCCGCAGGGCTTTCTGCGGCAGATCTGCTGAACAGGGCGGGCCACAGTGTTACCGTTTTTGAGAAAAACGATGCCATAGGAGGGTTGTTACGTTACGGCATCCCCGACTTTAAACTTAACAAAGGCATTATCGACCGCCGCTTGTCTATTTTTAGCGAAGAAGGCATTGTGTTTAAAACCTGCGTGGACGTAGGCGTTGACATAACGAAAGAAGAGTTGCTAGGGCAATTCGATGCAGTAGTTCTGGCAATGGGGGCGGAGAAACCGCGCGACATTGAGGTTGAAGGCCGTGACTTGGACGGGGTCCACTTTGCAATGGATTTCCTGAGGCAGCAAAATAAAATCAATGCGGGGCAACAGCTCCCTGACAATGAGCGTATCCTGGCCGAAGGTAAAAACGTGCTGGTAATTGGCGGTGGCGATACTGGTTCCGACTGTGTAGGGACTTCTATCCGGCAAAAGGCCAAATCGGTAACACAAATAGAGATTCTCCCAAAACCGCCTAAAAAACGCCTTGAGGGCAACCCTTGGCCCTACTGGCCTAATGTTTTGCGCACATCAAGTTCGCACAAAGAAGGCTGTGAACGCCGATGGAGCCTGAACACCAAACGCTTTATTGGCGAGGACGGGGCTCTGAAACAGGTTGAAGTTGTAGAAGTTGCCTGGGACAAAGACGAAAACGGGCGTTGGATAATGAACGAAGTTGAAGGGACAAACGAAATACTTGATGTTGATTTGGTGTTGCTTTCAATGGGCTTTACCCAGCCGGTACATATAGGCCTGCTCGAAAACCTGGGGCTGGAACTAGATGCACGTGGCAACGTTAAGGTAAACGACAAAAAACAAACATCCGTTGACAAAATATTTGCTGCCGGTGACGTTGAAAGGGGGGCGAGCCTTGTTGTACATGCCATCCAGGGTGGTAGGGTTGCAGCTAAAAATGTTGATGAATTTTTGCGGGGATAATTAGCATTTTATATTTTTTCCAGATAACCCAAAAGTTGTTCAAAATATCAGGGTTATAAAATAGTTGCTCATATCTGATTATTTTTCCGGGCACTAATGGCATTTTGAGTAATAGGAGGGGATTTTTGCTTGTGTCTACGATGAGCTAAATTTTACTTATTTGCTAATATATGTTTCATTGTTTAAAGAAGAAGTTTATATCTATCAAAACCGATATCCAATTCCAAAATTTACACTCATCTTAACTAACCGTCCTTTGTCGTCAGGTTGGAATTTAGTGAATTTACGGGTTATACCGTCAGCGGTATTCCTTCTGGGCGTTTGTGTTTCCACCTCCTGTGCGACCAAAGGTAGAATTCCGGTTCTTCCCTTATGACTTTTTCAATTTTATGTACATAGCTCAATAAAATATCTTTCTCTTCGCCCTCTTTAGGGTTTATGCACAAGGGGGTGAACTCAACTTCGTACCTTCCCCTTCCTGTTTTTTTTGTCCGGTGGAAGTAAACAGGTTGCCCCGTTTTTTTTGCAATTTTTTCAGGGCCGGAGAAGAAAGGTGCTTCGCGGTTTAAAAATACAGTCCAGAAATGCGATGTTGCCCCTGGTGACTGGTCGGCAGCCAGCCACAAAATGGTTGGTTCGCCATGTTTGTTGAACTCAAGGGTAGTACGGGCCGAACGGTGGACAGGGGTACAAACCCCGCCCCATTGCCCCCTTGCTTTGAGCAGGAATTTTTCAAAAGCCTGGTTTCCCCTCATAGGGTTGTAAATCATTAAAACAGTAGCTCTCAGGTAAAGCTGTACCGTGCTGCACCATTCCCAGTTATTGTGGTGCATGGCAAGCACAATAACGCTTTCGCCTTTCTCGAAATGGGCATTTATCCGCTCCAGCCCTTTATAGTGGATACGTTTGCCTACCTGTTTTTTGTCCAGGCTGTATAGTTTTATCGTTTCCAGCGATAAGTCGCAAAAGTGGCGATAGAATTTCGCGGCTATTTTATTTATTTCTTTGCTGTTTTTATCGGGGAAAGCATAAGTGAGGTTTTCTATGATGACTTTTTTCCGGTACCTTACAATAAACCTCACAATAACATATAAAAAATCGGAGATGCCAAAGATAATCCAGAATGGCAGGTGCGAAATCGCAACCAAGATACCGGAGAGGGTTTTGTTCAGTGTTTTTTTTAGGAAATTCTCGTAATACCCCTTATTCTTTTTTGACAGTTCTGTATCGATCATATTTTGCCTGGTTAATCGTTCAAAGGTACATCTTTTGGACGTTTATGTTTCCATCGTTTGTGCGACCATAGATAAAATTCCGGTTTTTCCCTTATTATCTCTTCCATTTTGCGTATGTATATGCCCATGATTTCTTTTTCGCTAAAACTTGCCGGGTTTTCAACCAGCATTTCGAAGCTTGTAACATATTTCCCCCTTGATTTCTTTTCTATTTTTTGAAAAAATATTGGGAAATCAAAACGTTTTGAAATTCTTGCAGGTCCCGGATAAAACATGGCTTCCTGATTTAAAAAATAAAACCAGTGGGTATGAAAAACAGGGGGCGTTTGATCCCCGGCAAGCCAGATAAAAACCTGTTCGTTATTTTTCCCTGCTTTTATTATCCTCCTAAGTATATTTGAATTGGCAACCATCTCTACCCCTTGCCTTTCACGAGATTTGTTAACAAGGGAATCGATTTTTTTGTTATGCAGGGGTTTGTAAACTCCAATAACAAGGTGATTGATCTCACGCGGCAAACAATTGCTCCATTCCCAGTTGTTGTAATGCATGGTTAGCACTAATACACTTTTGTTGTCCTCGTAAAAACGGTTAATAATTCCGGCATTTTTTATTTCCATCCGCATCTCGCAATCAGGGTTGGACAGATCTATCATCTTTATCGATTCGAGGGTTAGATCGCAAAAATGCCTGAAGTATTTTTTCCTGATGGTTTTTATCTCCTCCAGCGTTTTCTCAGGGAATGAGTTCTTCAGGTTTTGCAAGACTACTTCTTTCCTGTACCTAATTATATAAAAAACAATGAAGTAGAAAATATCAGACAAGAAATATATAAAAGCAAAAGGTAGTTTAGACAGCAACGTTAAGAAAAAAACATCAATGTTGGTTAGAATTTTGGATTGCATAAATTTTATTAAACGCTAACAAAGCTACGTTTTTTAGCCAATTTCCCATTAAAAATTTACTTATCCTTACTATATTTCGGTCAACAAAAATCGTAGACATGAAAATACAGTTAACAATTACCTTATTTTTTTTATCATTAAACCTATTTGCCCAAAATATTTTTATTGCACACCGTGGGGCATCATACCTGGCTCCAGAAAACACTGTTGCGTCAGCTAAGTTGGCATGGAAACTAGGTGCCGATGCCGTTGAGATTGACGTTCACCTTTCAAAAGATAACCGGGTTATGGTTATCCACGACAAAGACACCAAACGTACTTGCTCTGGGAAAAAGAACCTGAAAATTGCGGAAACCCCTTCTCTTTTATTGCGCGATTTGGATGCCGGTGCATGGAAAGGTGAATTATATAAAGGGGAGAAGATACCGTTCCTCTCGGAAATTATTAAAACAGTCCCCGAAGGGAAGAAACTTGTGGTTGAAATTAAATGTGGCAGCGAAGTAATCCCACACATAAGCAGGGTAACCGAAAAAACGGGGAAGCTCAACCAGATTGTTTTTATAAGTTTTGACTGGGATGCCATAGTGAAGGCAAAAAAACAGTTTCCCGAAAATAAATGTTACTGGTTAAGTTCATCGAAATCGACTGTAAAGAAGAGGATTGCATTCATAGATGATTCAGGGCTTGACGGTATAAACCTGAACCATTCCATAATAGACGAAGAAATGATGTCGCTGGCAAAAGAACATAAGCTTGAAGTCCTCTCGTGGACAATCGATGATCCGGTGGAAGCGCAACGGTTAACCGGCTTGGGAGTGACCGGGATAACGACCAACCGCCCGCAATGGTTAAAAGTAGAAATGGGCAAATTATAGAAGACCCTTTTTATTGCCCCTCCATGAGAAGCATTCCTAATTATATCAGCTATCCTGTCAGTGGTTGGCGTATGGTAAACAATGGCGCAAGGGGGGGCAGCCTCAATATTTTATGATTTGTACAAGAACTGTTAACTTTTTATAAAGTCAACCAAGTCGTCTGTAAAGTCCTCTTTAGAGATCAATTCTTTTATTAACCCGGCTTTTTTTATATACGATTGATTGTCAAATAAATCAATTACTTTGGGTTCTAGCCTTTGTGCCGTAATTTTTTCAATATTAACCCCCTTGGGGCCAAGTCCTTTCTCTGATATGGCCCTGTCCCATTCAAACTGGTCTGTTATATGGGGTATTATTAAAGTTGGGCAACCATACTTTAGCCCCAAATGAGTTGTCCCTGAACCACCGTGGTGGATGACGGCATATATTTTGTCGAAAATCCGTTCGTAAGGTATTTCTTTTACAAAAAACACCAGCTCTTGGTTATATTTGGGAGGTTCAATTAGCCCTCCTGCGCCAATGTCGACAATAGCCGGTATTTTATTCCGCTCAAGTATGTCTAAAATGATTTGTGTTTTCTTTTCAGGTTCATTGCTGACCATGCTGCCGAATGTGACAAAAATCAGTTTTGTATGTTTGTCCATAAATTCCAATAGCGGACTTCCTGGATGCCATTTGCCTGAACAGTTTGATTTATGATAGCCTAATACCCGAATGTCTTTTGCCCAATTATTTGCTTCCGGGATAAGTGTTGGCGAAATGGCATAAATTGATTTCCCACATTTAAAAACGTTCAATACTTCGCGTAAACTTAGCTTACCTGCAATATTTAACCACTTTTTAGCATCAAATACAGCTTTGGCCATTATAAGCTGAACAAACAAATATGAAAGTTTATTGATTGCCGCACCATAATTCCCGGCAAAGGCAATGTGTGAGTGATTTTTCACATAATGCATATAAGGGAAAGAAATAAGCCAGGTTGTTTTTCCTTTGTTCTTAAGCCCCCAAATTACAGGATATGCCGATTTCCCGTTGAAAACAACCCTGTCCGGTTTTTCTGATTCAATGATTTTAAATTGTCTGTAAGCTAATTTCCTGTCAATTTTCCGTTGTTTTAAAATAAAATGGAAAAAGGAGATGGTTTTTTTGTAACCCCAAGCCTTTTTCCCCATAACAACCTTCCCGTTTTTACTGTAGATGTTGTCAATGAATTCTGTCCCTAAAGAAGCAAAACCCAGTTCCCCAGCAAGGCTCCTGAATTGTTCCGGGAAGACGCACAATACATCATGCCCCCTGTCTCTCAATGCATTGCCTATTGCTACAAAAGGCTCAATATCCCCACGGGTGCCTATTGATGTTAAAATAAATTTCAAGTTATGCCAGCCCTCTTGGTTTTTTTGTGACAATTGCTTACGTTACCGTTCTTTCACACTGCCCCCAGGCTGCCTGGGGGCAGTGAAGGGTTTACTTAGTATCTATCCCCCTGTTTTTAAGCATGGGGCGGATGTCTGGCTGCCTGCCTGCAAAGTTTTTGTACATCTGGTTATAATCTTCTGTGTTGCCCCTTGACAGGATCATGTCGCGGAAACGCTGCCCGTTTTCACGGGTAAGCCCGCCATTCTGTTCAAACCAAGCAAAGGCATCCTGGTCGAGCATTTCAGCCCACTGGTAGGCGTAGTAACCTGCTGCGTAACCATGGCTCCAAATGTGCAAAAAGTATGAAGAGCGGTACCGTGGCGGTACTTGCGGGATATTAAGTTGGTTTTTCTTTAACGCTTCGGCTTCAAATCCGTCAACTGAACTTACCTTGTTCCCAGAGGCAAGCGTGTGCCATTCTAGGTCGAGGTTTGATGCTGCCAAGATTTCTGTAAATGCGTATCCTTGGTTAAATGTCGAAGATTTTTTGATTTTATCGATCAGCTCTTGCGGCATTGTTTCCCCTGTTTTGAAATGTTTGGCATAATGGTTCAGTATTTCCGGGTAAAGAGCCCAGTGTTCGTTAAATTGTGAAGGCAGTTCAACGAAATCGCGTGCCACGCTAGTCCCCGAAAGGCTCGGGTAAACCTGATCTGCAAATATCCCGTGCAGGGCATGCCCGAACTCGTGGAACATGGTAGTTACATCATCATAGCTGATAAGTGCCGGTTCGCCTTCTGCCGGTTTTGCAAAGTTGCAAACATTGTATACGGCCGGTTTTGTCCCCAGTAGTTTCGACTGTCCTACAACGTTGCTCATCCAAGCCCCTCCCGATTTATTGTCTCTCCTGAAATAGTCGCAGTAAAAAAGTGCAAGTCCGCTGCCGTCCTGGTCTTTAACTTCGTAAACCCGCATGTCGGGATCGTAAACTGGGATGTCGTCCCTGCGTTCAAAAGTGAGCCCATATAATTGGGTGGCTGCATAAAAAACGCCGTTTTCCAAAACATTGAACAGCTCGAAATATGGTTTGATCTGTTCTTCGTCTAAATTGTAGCGTTTTTTCCGCAACTTTTCGGCATACATGTTCCAGTCGTAAGGTTGCAGCAGGAAATCCCCGTTTTCCTTGTATATAAGGTTTTGTAGATCTATTGCTTCTTTTTTTGCATTTGCGGTAGCCGGCGGGATAAGTTTGCCCAGGAAAGCCCGTACTGCTTCCGGTGTTTTTGCCATCTGATCCTGTAGCGACCATGCTGCATAGTTTTCTAAGCCCAACAGGTTTGCTTTCTCTGCCCTGATCTCAGCAATGCGTTTTAATACTTCGCGGGTGTCGTTTTCATCTCCCTTTTCGGTACGCGACCATGCTGCTTCAAAAAGTTCCCTCCTCGTTTCGCGGTCTTCTAGCGATTGGAGCAGGGGTTGTTGTGTCGTGTTGTGTAGCGAGAGCAGGTATTTCCCTTCTTTCCCTGCATCGGCAGCTTTTTGTGCGGCCAGTTTGATCTGGCTTTCGGTGAGCCCTTTTAATTCAGTTTTGTTATCGACAACTAAAGCGCCTGCTTTTGTGCCAGAGAGCAACTGGTTGGTAAATTTGGCACTGAGAAAGGCTTCTTCCTCATTCAGTTTTTTTAGTTTTTCTTTGGCCACTCCCGGGAGGTTGGCACCTGCCCGCGCAAATTCATCGTAATAGTACTGGAGCAGGCGTGCCGATTCTTTGTCAAGGCTTAATTCCCCTTTTTTCTGATAAATTGTTTTGATGCGTTCAAAAAGGTTGTCGTTTAAAGTAATGGCATCTTGCAGCCCTGCTAATTTTGGGGCTATTTCTTCCTGTAATTTTTGCAACACATCGTTGGTGTTGGCTCCGGAAAGCATTCCAAAAACATTGAGGGTTCGGGTAAGCAGTTCGCCGCTTTTTTCGAGTTCTGCCAAAGTGTTCTCGAAAGTTGGGGGGGCAGGGTTATTGGCAACCTGTTCAATTTCCGCTAACTTTTGTTTGATGCCTTCTTCTAGCGCCGGTGCAAAGTCGGCGTTCTCAATCTTTGTGAAATCAGGTGCCTGAAATGGCAAGCTGCTGGCTTTCATAAACGGATTCTCTTTGTTTCCCATTGGTTCTTTTTCCTTTGTTTTTTGGTTGCAGGACGCAAAAATTAGCAATAGCAGCCCTGTTGCAACAATTGATAGTTTTTTCATTTCCCAAGTAGTTCGTTTATTCTTGTATTGTCTTCATAAAGTTATAAATACATTTTTATTATGTGGGGTTTTAAACATTAAAAGTTTAATAATCGATTTCCTGGATTAACTTCAGGGCAATATCTGCGTCTTCTTCCCACGAGTATTGTCCGGCAGGCCCTTTCCTGCGGTACCTTTTTATATCTTCCGAAGTATATTGTATTTCAGAGATCCCTTCTTTTATCATCGACAGTAATTTGTCGTTTTGGAATTCTTCTCCACGGTTCCATACCCTGTTGGCATAATACACCTGTGCATAAGCTTTCCTGAGTTTTGCGGTTAGCAATGTGCGGTTAAAGGTGTGGTAAATGCAGTTGAAAGAATTGTGGTCGTTGCAGTAGGGCTTTGCCATGTTTATTTTTGAAATTGCCTCGGAAGCCAGGTTTACGGCATATTCTTTTTCGGTAATAATATAGTCCAGCCATGTTGAGTCCATTAACTCCCCAGGGTGCAGCCAGTTGTTATATGCCCCTCTGGGCAGGAGATCCATGTCCCCGTTTTCTGTGGTTTTAATATCGGACGGGGCTAAATGGTTTATGATTTCACTCCAGTAAAGGAAAGTTTTGTTTACCCCGTGCCCAATTTCAATTTCGGAATCTTCTGGTTCGTCAATAGTGGTTTTATGTACAAAAGATGGTTTGTAACTAAAATTGGTTTGCGAATGGTCGGTAGTGTTTACCCCAAGGGTATAAAATGATGCCATTATTATTTCTGTGGCAAGCTTAAATGCATCAAAGAAGCAGGGGACAGCCATTGTGTCGTAATTCAGGTATAAATAATTTAGTATTGCTGAATCGGGTTCAATTCCCGGATCCCTGGCTGCTTCATATACGGCAAACAGGTTTATTTCCGATGGGCGGCCTATAATAGATGTTTTGCCCAGCCGGTCGGTACGTAGCGAAAACCCTTTGACATTCGGTATCCTCTGGTAATATTTCCATTGGTTGAGGTGGAGTTCAGGGAAGATGGCTGCCACATTTGCCTGCCCTTCGTTGACGTGGGCACAGTCGAAGTCTATTACTACCGGCACCGGGATTTTCCCCACCCACTCGGAATATTTTTGCGCAGTAAGGTATTTGCCGGGCAATGCGTTTTCCATAAACCTTATACCTGGGGTTTTTATCATTTTCAAGAAAGAAACCAGTTTTTTTATGTCTTTTCGTGAATATGCCTTATAGCGTAGATATAGCTCCATTTCCCTTTGTTTTACTATTAGGCAGGACAGCGAGTCTACAAAAGTTGCCAGTTTTTCACCGGCAGTGTTGAGTATTTCCGAATGTTGTTCTTCTACCTTGGTTTCCGTTTCATTTAATGAAAGTACAATTCCGTTTACCTCTGGTATCTTATCCAACATTTTTTTATAATCATTGTACAGCCATTTCCAGAAGTCGTTGTCATCGAGGTTTATCTTTCCGTTTATTTTGAACCGGTCAGGGTAATATTTCAAAGGGTATAATGCCTTGTCCCAGACCAGTACTTCGGGTATGCCTATTTCGTGTGCCCTTTCTGTCAGGTTATTTACAATATTTCGGTTCCACTGGTGTTTTACGTCCCTCAGTTCTTTGCATATTTCCCCTGATAATTGTATTTGGTTGACATCATAGTTTGTTGTGGCTTCGAGGGTGAAAAATGCAGTTGGCGTATGGTCAGTAAGTATATTCCAACTGTATATTTCAGGTTGTTTTATCTCAACCTCTTTTTTGCAGCCTAAAAAGAAAAGGAGTGATGTAACCAGTAAAACCGTGCAACTATGTTTCACTTGAGTAAACTTCATGTTAATTTTTTATTATCAATAATTTACATGCGACAGGTGCAAGAAGTTGTCGTTGTTGTCAGCTTGTCGTTGTTAAATTATTTCCTATATGGTGTGGTTTTCATCTGTTATCTCCTTTTGTTTTTATATTGTCCGGGCTTCCCTTTTTTTGTTTTTCTGTGTTTGTATTTTTTTGATTTGTTTTTGTTTGCCGGAGCCTTCCATTCGGGGCCTTGGCCAAACTGTTCGGGCATCGGGATTTTAAAAATTTGCCGCTCAATTAATTGTTCTATGCGGTGGAAATAGAACATATCCTTTTCGTTTACCAGGGTCAGTGCTACCCCGGTGGCATCGGCACGTGCTGTCCTTCCCACCCGGTGTACATAGTCCTCGGCATCCTGTGGTACGTCGAAGTTTATTACAAGGCTGATCTCTTTTATGTCAATCCCCCGGCTCAAGACATCGGTAGCTACTAAGATCCGGATCCTCCTTGATTTAAAGCCCTGGAGTACTTCCTCACGCTTTTCCTGTTCCAGATCAGATGAAATTGCTTCTGCGCTGAATTTGTTTTTTTTCAGGGACAAGGCCAGCTCGTTGACTTTCTTCTTAGTGGAGCAGAATATAAGGATACTATTGTAATCAGGGTTTTCGGATATAAGGTGGTTTATTAAAACGATCTTTTGTTTGTCGTAGCAAAGGTAGGCGGCCTGTAATACCCCTTCGGCAGGTTTGGATATTGCAATATTTATTTCGCTCGGGTTTTTCAATATTTTTGAAGCCAGGGTCCTGATCTTTGGAGCCATTGTTGCGCTGAACATCAATGTTTGCCTGTCTTTTGGCAGGTATGAAATAATTTTGATGATATCATCGTAGAACCCAATGTCAAGCATACGGTCTGCTTCGTCCAGTATCAGGTATTGTATGGTGTCGAATTTTACATATCCGAGGTTAAGGTGCGAGATTAGTTTGCCGGGGGTTGCAATAACTATGTCGGCTCCTTGTGTTAGTGCCTTTTTTTGTTGCCCCCAGTTATCTCCGTCACCACCGCCGTAAATGGCAATTGAGTTAATCCCCATGGTGTACCCGACTCCCTGCACCTGTTGGTCGATTTGCACTGCCAGTTCGCGTGTGGGGACAATAATTAAAGTTGTTGTCTCGCCACCGGGCAACCCGGCAATCAAATCAAGTATGGGCAGCAGGAAAGCTGCCGTCTTCCCTGTGCCGGTTTGTGCACATGCTATTAAATCGTTCCCATCCAGTATTATGGGGATGGCTTGTTCCTGTATTGGTGTAGCCTCTTTGAACCCCATGTATGCAATGGCATCCAGTAAATCTCCGTTTATGCCTAATTCCTTAAAATTCATAAATAAACAACAACTGTTTCCTGTTGCAAAGGTAGTTAAAATGTTGCGATGTATCCTTTTTGATATATTATATTGTTAACGGACCCGCAGTTTTTGCAATGTCCGTTTGTGCCTATTTTTTCTGTTGAGGTTTTGTGGCGTTCCCTTGAAATGATTGTTTCTCCACAATTATGGCAAATTGTTGAGGAACGTTTTTTATCGTTGACATTTCCCAGGTAGACATGTTGGAGGTGTTTTCTTGCTATTTTGTATAGTTGTCCCAGTTTTTTTGAAGGGGTAGGTGGGAGGTCTAATTTATAATGGGGAAAATATCGCGAAAGGTGGAGGGGGGTACTTGTACCCAGTTCTTTGGCAATCCATTGGAGCATTTTAAGGAAAGAAGCCTCATCGTCGTTTAGACCGGTGATGACCAAGTTGGTGATTTCAATATGTGCTTTGCTTTTTGCAATAATCTTTAGTGTTTCCAAAACCGGTGCTAGTTCCCCTTTCGTCTGTTTTTTATAGAACCCGGGGGTGAAAGCTTTTAAGTCGATATTGAAAGCATCGATGAACGGAAGGATCTCCCTTATAGGTTCCGGGTTGATGTACCCGCAGGAAACGATCACATTTTTTAATCCGTTTTTGTGTGCCAGTTTTGCTGTACCTAGCATGAACTCGTAAAAAGTAAACGGCTCGTTGTATGTATAGGCAATCCCTATGTTGTGCGGGGTATTTAATGCTTTTTTTACAACCTGCCCCGGGGTTATCTCTTGGAAACCGGTGAACCCGGGCGCGTAACATTGCGAAATCCGGTAGTTCTGGCAAAAAGAACACTGTAGGTTGCACCCAACTCCGCCTATGGATAAAATATCCCTTCCCGGAAAAAAATGGTAAAGCGGTTTCTTTTCAATGGGGTCGATGCCCAGTGCAGCTATTTTGTTGTAAACGTGGGTTATGAGCTGTCCGTTATTGTTTTCGCGAACCTTGCATAACCCGATCTGCCCGGGTTCTAAAACACAATTCCACGGGCAAAGGACACACCCGACCTTTTTTCCCTCAAGTTTTGTATAGAAAAGTGCTTCGTGCATTTTGCTTTTATTCAAAGGTACGAAAAAGGATAATATTATGCATTGCCAATTAACGCTCAATGTCCTACGGGAAATGACTGCCCTTTGCTGTTGTTGGTCGTCCCGGTGGGGGACTGGGGGCTTTTGATATTTCTGATTTCCTCTTTCAACTCGTTCACTGTTTGCAATACTTTTTTGATGTCAGTTTCCGGTTCAGGGATTTCAGTGCCCAGGTAACAAACAAATTTCCAAACTTCTTTTAGTTCAGTAACAGGGATTTCATACGGTTTGAACTCGGGGTTAAGGGAGATTAGCCTTAGCGGTTTGTTTTCCCTTATCGTGTTTCCTGCAAGCTTAAATACAATCCCTTCATCGCGGGTAACTATAATGTAAGCGTCTCCTGTTTTTATGTCGTAAAAATTTTGGGTAAATTCGCAAACCACAATAGAATTTCCCTGGATAGGTAGCATTGAATCGCCCGAGATGGAAAAAGCGCGGTATTTCTTTTCTTTAGATAAGAATGGCAACTGAAAAACGGGTAAATTCCCAATATATTCTGGATCGGCAAAACTAGTTGCGTAACCGGCCTTGGCTTTTTCGTTTACGAACTCAATATTGTCGTTGTTACCTGAATCGACAGTTGTGGCAATTACGCGCAGGTTGGTGCCGCGGACAAAAACATCGAACCCGTTGTGCAACTCTGTAAATTGGCTTTCTGAGAGCAGGTTCAAATCCACATTTATTAACGTGTCGATGGCAATGCCAAAGTGTTTAGAGAAAGCTTGTAGGTGCGGAACGGTTGGTTGGCTTATGGAATTTTCAATGGCATTGACGGTAGTGCGCTTTATGCCCAATGCTGCAGCCAGTTCGTTTTGTGTGCGTTTTTTTCTCTTCCTCAAGAGTTTTATGTTGGTGCTGAAGTAATTCATGCTTGTTGTGTCCTAGTTTCTTGGGTTTTTAGATGTCAAGATTGGCGATAACGGCGAATTATATGTTCTCGTAGTACACGATGTACATCGGTACGGGTGATTGTCTGTCCGGCACGGACTAAGACAATCAGGCGGGAATCCGAGCTATGCATACCACAGAAACCGCTATGCAATATATAAAATGTTAGCAACCGTAATTGAATTATTTTTCTCCTATTTTTCTTAGAATCTCTTGCTTGAGTTTTTCACTAATCCAAACCTCTTTGTCGGTAAGTTCGTCTAAAAGTGGTTTTAATTTCTCAATGAATCCTTCTGTCTTTGCTTTTATCAGAATACCAATCGTTCCTGTGACTTTTAAATCGGCGTGTTTGGCGTGATATCTGCCAAGTTTTTCATCAAGGATTATCATATCTGCATTTAACTCATTTGCTAATACGATTGCTTCCGATTCTTCTGCATCTAAATCAAGAAAGTATTTAACTGCTTGTTTGTCTTTGATTTCAACAATATTTATCCAATCTATCGTAGATAAATCTTTGTAATATTTTTTGCTTTTACCTGCTTCTATCTCGTCGTAAACAGCAGTCGGGATGAATATTTGTCCATACAACTGTTGTAACAAATCTAAGCGATTTAGTTTTAGTAAAGATATTATCGGCGTTGTGTTTGATACAATTTTAAGCATTGGAGATATCTTCGTTTAAATCGTCTAAATCATAAGCTCCAAGTGCTGAAACATTATATTTTGCAAGCAATTCAAGAAAATCTAATCTTGATAATCCCAAAACTCTTGCAGCAACTCCCGAAGAAACTTTGCCAAGTTCAAAGAGTTTTACCAATGAACTTGTTTTTATCTCTGATTCGAAATCTTTTCCATTAAGTCTTAATGTGTTAGCTAATGACTCTGGATATGCTATATTTATTATTCCATTCATTTTCTTGCAATTTGTGTTTATACAAAGATAACGAAATCGCTAATTATTTGAATTTTACATCGGAAATTTTTCTGGTTGCAACTAAATGATAAGTCCAATAATCTGTAAGACTATAACCGAAATTAAGAGAAATATTGATAAAATCTTATCGCTAGTTTTAAATGGTTTACTCCTGAATCCAAGGTAATGAATGTGTCATCAGAGTATCATAACCATAAATAGATATCTCGTCCTTGTATTTTTATACTAATCAATCAGACAATTTAAAAATATTGATTATTTTATTATCGCTATAGTTGATAATAATATTATCTTTTTTGCATGGTGCAAGCATGTCCCCGGGCCGGTGTTGCACCTGGGCTTTGGACGGAACTTTTTTCCCGGTTGCAGGATGTGTTTTATTACAGGCTTTTAAGGTACCTTATATGGATGGAAATGGATCAATGGATGCCTTTTCGGGAAAGGTCTAATTGTCAGGGAAGGCACATAAAAAGAATTATTCCTTTCACCCTATAAAAGAGAAAAATGGATAACGAAAAAGTATTATATAAGTTAAAAATACTAGCCGATGCGGCAAAGTACGATGTGTCGTGTGCATCGAGCGGGAGTAGCCGTAAAAATACAAACAACGGGATTGGTAACGGGGTGGCTTGCGGGATTTGCCACAGCTTTACCGAGGACGGGCGTTGTATCAGCCTGTTTAAAGTATTAATGACCAACTATTGTATTTACGACTGTGCATACTGTATTAACCGCCGTACCAACGACAGGCCGCGGGCAACTTTTTCCGTTAACGAGATCGTTGAACTTACCATCGGGTTTTATCGCCGGAATTATATTGAAGGTTTGTTTTTAAGCTCGGGCATTATAAAGGATGCCGATTATACCATGGAAAGAATGGTACAGGTTGCACGGAAACTCCGTGTAGGGGAAAACTACAACGGATATATCCACCTCAAGGCCATTCCGGGCGCGAGCAAGGAATTGATCCACGAAGCCGGTATTTGGGCAGACCGCTTGAGCGTAAACATTGAAATCCCAACTGAACTTAATTTGAAACGGCTGGCTCCCGAAAAAAATTACAAGGGGATATTGTCGCCAATGGGCCAGATAAAAAACGAGATATTGGAGAGCAAACAGGAGCGGAAGAAATTCAGGAAAGCCCCCAGTTTCGCGCCCGCCGGACAAAGTACCCAGCTAATTATTGGAGCAACGCCCGAAACCGACAGGCAAATCATCCTGCTTTCTTCTGGCTTATACAAAAAACAAAACCTAAAACGTGTTTATTTTTCCGGCTATCTTCCTGTAAACAATTACGATAAACGGCTCCCGGCACTAAGCAGGCCTCCGTTGGCACGCGAGAACCGCTTGTACCAGAGCGACTGGCTGATGCGGTTTTACCATTACAAAGCGGAAGAGATCTTAACAGAAGAACAGCCATTCCTAGATTTGGACGTAGACCCTAAACTTTGTTATGCCCTGCGCAATATGCACCTTTTTCCGATAGATGTCAACCGTGCTGATTATGAAATGATCTTGCGGGTGCCGGGGATAGGCGTACAATCGGCGCAAAAAATCATACTTGCACGCCGGCACCGGAAATTAAACTCTATGCATCTAAAAAAGATTGGGATTGTTATGAAAAGGGCTAAGTATTTTATCACATGTGGCGAATTGCCCGCATCAGTTTATGATTGGGGCCCGGAAAGGTTAAAGCGGGCCATAGTGGCACAATCGGTGTCGAAAAAACTGAAGCCGACAAGCACCCAATTGAGTTTGTTCCCTGAATATAAACCTGCGTTGCCCCCGTTACATTGACATGTGCATGGCGTATACAACGGGCGCGGTATCATTTTAGGTGAAAATAAATTTAAACACACAAAAAGCATTAAGGGCCTGAATTGACCATCCCTACTTGTCCTTTTGCGTTTAACTTATTCAGGAAATCCTTAAATAGTTAACTATTGCAGATGTTTTTTTGTAACGATTTATAAATCTTGACAAGTTATGTGTTGACATATATTTAGGCATAGCCTATTTTTGACACGAAAAAATTTAAAGTTATGAAAAAACAACTAATGATTATCCTAATGCTATTAATTCCGGCAATAGGTTTTTCGCAATCCGAAAGAGAAAAAACAACAACGGGGGAGGATAGTTCCCCGGCGACTGTTAATTATGGCCGTTTTACCGACGAACGAGACGGGAAAGTATATAAAACCGTTATAATAGGAGAACAGGAGTGGATGGCAGAGAACCTTCAGGCTACACTGTTTGCCGATAAAACACCGATTAAATATGTCCCGAATAACAATGGATGGAAATTTAACCGTTCAAGGAGGGGGTCGTATTGCTGGAATGATTTTAAAGAGGAAAATGGCAAACAAGGAGCAATGTATGACTGGTTTGCTGTGAATACCAAAAAATTGGCGCCCAAAGGGTGGCATATCCCAACGCAGGCCGAATGGGAACAACTTGTCAGAACTGTTGGTGTAAAAAAGAATATAAACGAAGATCCGGTAATGATTCAACTGGAGGGAAAGAGTTACCTGACTTTGACCTCCGATATTGATGCCCTTGGCTTTGCAATTATTCCCGTAGGTGGTGTTCGGTATGACGGGTATGTACTTCCCTATAACAGGGTTGCCAATTTTTGGGCTTGCCCCCAAAAAAACACGGACGAGTCGGCCGAAGGGTTTCAATTTGCAAACAGAAAGGAGCAAAAAAAGGTGACTAGTGCTTTTTATTATTTCAAAACCGGACTGCCAGTAAGGTGTGTAAAAGATTAAAATATACAATTATGAAATTATTTGTCAATACAAAATGGCTCAAAGGGATTTTTATTTTCCTATTTGTTATAACTTATAATGCAACTTTTGCCCAAGACGGTACATATACCGATTCGAGGGACGGACAGTCTTATAAAACCGTAAAAATGGGCAAACTGCTTTGGATGGCCGAAGATTTTGCTTTCGAGACCGAAGAGGGGTGCTGGTATTATGCCGAAGACGAAAGGCTTGCAAAAAAGAATAAATTAGGGCGTTTATATACCTGGGAAGCAGCAAAAGAAGCTTGTCCCGAAGGGTGGCGATTGCCCACTTCGGACGAATATGAAGAAATGTATATGCAGTTTGGGCAAACAGATGCCGAACGTTTAAAGGCTATTGGACCCAAAGGAGGAGGTGGGATAACCTTTAATTATACAGGAAGGCGTGCTGGCATCCGAAGTATGTCGTGTGGATATGAAGGGTATTATTGGAGTAGCGATATAAAACATTCTCTTACCGGGAAAATAATACCCGGTACCGCCTGGCACCTATCGTTAAATAAAAAAAATAAGTGGATGCATATAACCAGTTATGCGGGAAATGTAGATGACGGGTTTGCAGTACGTTACGTGAAAGATGTTGAATAAAGGAAAATACACATCTTTATCATGAAAAATATATTGCTGTGTTTAATATTGCTTGTTGGTTTTTGGGGCATGGTAAATGCCCAGCACATTAAAACCATACCCAAAGAAAATTTAAAGATCGAAAACCTTCCTAATAAAGTATGGATAATTGCCCGTATTCGTTCCGATTTTACAGCATGTTCTTTAACCTTGGCTGCCAATGGTAAAAAGTACGAAACGAAAGGTATTTCGCATTACGAACGGATTAATGACAGGGAATCGTTAAAAAGGGATTTGGTTTATGGCGAAAATGAATATAGGATATGGGAATTGGATTTTAAAAAGAAACCCATTTATGCCATGTTTGTTGTTAGCTATATTTTTACCGGAAGGGGCTACACAATTAAAGAATTTCCCATTGAAAATTCTTCGAAGATGAGCTATATGGGGTTTAATAACTGCCGGTTTTTAATTACCCGTCCGGGGTTGTATTATATTGGAGATGTAGCTGTTTTGGGCAGTTTTTCGCAAGATAATAGATGGGCGCAGATACATTATAAATACCGGCTAAGTGTTGATGTAGAAAGCGATGTAAAGAGTGCTCTTTCCTTTTTTTATGACGAATATGGGTTTATGCCTGATAATACAGGTTATGCAAATTATTGGACTGTAAAAGAAGTACGCTCGCCTTTTAAATTGTTTTATAACGGGTATTTTCCTGCTAAAGAACCCAAAAGTATGAATGCGCTTTTTTATGTTCCTGCTGTCCGAGGTAATGATAATCTTCGCAAACCATTGTCTTACCGCGAATTTCATTCTAATTTTGTTCCCCTTAATTTGAAACGGAGTCGGAAAAATTTAACCGATAAACAAAAATTGGCTATTGAATTGCTCGAAAAATTGCCCGACGAAAAGGTGGCGGAAATATGTGAAGGGTGGGCTAAAAACGCGAACAAAGAAGATATGGCGGCATTTGCCCTGTTTTTACGTAAATGCGATAAAAATAAAGTAGCAAAGTCACTTAATTTAATGGATATTGATTTAATGGCATCTGCCCTTGTCCGTTTAAAAACCGAGTTGCAGCTGGAATGTGTTAGCTATTTAACCGAGGGAAATTATACACAACTTGCCCCTAAACTGTCTATGCTTAATTTTTAGTACAACCCTGGTTTCTAAAATTTGTCGTCACTGTGGCCGCTTTTTAAAAATAAAAACCATCCTTATAAAATAAGGATGGTTTTTATTTTGTGCTCTAAATTTTTTCTTTTTATGAGCCAAAGTCGTCGAATAGTACGTTTTCGTCGGGTACGCCAAGATCGTACAGCATTTTTTGTACTGCTGCATTCATCATTGGCGGGCCACACATGTAGTAATCTATTTCTTCGGGTTCTTCGTGTTGTTTCAGGTAGTTGTTAAAAATAACCTGGTGTACAAACCCAATTTTATAGTCAACCCCTAGTTCGTTTGCCACTGGATCCTCGCGGTCGAGAGCCAGGTGAAAATCGAAATTCGGGAAATTCTTTTTAATTTCCATAAATTGGTCGTAATAGAAAACTTCTTTCCACGAACGTGCCCCATACCAGAAAGTAACTTTCTTTTTGCTCTCTTTTACTGTATGGAACAGGTGAAATAAATGCGAGCGCATAGGAGCCATACCTGCACCGCCACCAATAAACATCATTTCGCTGTCATTGTCTTTCAAGAAAAATTCTCCATAAGGCCCTGAAATGGTAATTTTATCGCCTGGTTTCAGGCTGTAAATGTACGATGAACAAACCCCTGGGTTTACTTTTTGGAAACCTCCGGCAGCCCTGTCGAACGGAGGGGTTGCAATCCGGATATTTAACATGATAATGTTCCCTTCGGCAGGGTGGTTTGCCATTGAATAAGCACGGAATGTTGGTTCCGGGTTTTTCATTTTTAGATCGAACATTTTAAATTGCTCCCATTCTTCGCGGTATTGTTCGTCAATATCCATGTCTTTAAAATCAACATCCACTTTGGGCACGTCAATTTGGATATATCCTCCCGATTTAAAATCGAGGGTTTCGCCTTCGGGCAATTTTACCACAAATTCTTTGATAAATGTTGCAACGTTGTGGTTCGATACCACTTCGCATTCCCATTTTTTTACGCCCATCACTTCTTGGGGAATGGCAATTTTCATGTCTTCTTTCACCTTTACCTGGCACCCCAATCGCCAGTTGTCGTTTTGTTCTTTACGGCTAAAGAAACCGGTTTCGGTTGGAAGGATAGAACCTCCTCCTTCTAATACGCGCAAGCGGCACATCCCGCAGGTGCCCCCGCCACCACAGGCCGATGGCAAAAGAATTTTGTTGTTTCCCAGGGTTGTAAGCAGTGTGCTACCTGGCTCTACTTCCAGCTCAACGTCGCCGTTGTTTATGTCGATTTTTACCGTTCCTGATGGGGTGAGTTTCTTTTTGGCAAATAAAAGGATGGCCACCAAAAAGATAATTACGCCCAGGAACACTACAACGCTGGTAATAATTACATTTGCTGATAATAATATCATAGTATTTTGTTATTTTAGTTTAAAGGCCGAAGCGTTACACTAATTTTAGTATCCAAACTTCAGGCTTCTTTTTACAATTTTATTCCGCTGAACCCCATAAAAGCCAGCCCCATTAAGCCGGTTACAATAAATGTAATCCCCAGCCCACGTAAAGGTGCCGGAACGTTTGAGTATTCTATTTTTTCTCTGATGGCTGCAATGCCCACAATGGCCAGCAACCATCCTATTCCGGAGCCAATTCCATAAACCGTTGCTTCGCCTGCATTAACAAATGCTTTTTGTTGAAGGAATAACGACCCTCCGAGTATTGCGCAGTTAACGGCAATAAGCGGGAGGAAAATACCCAATTGGTTATAAAGTGCCGGGGCAAATTTTTCAACCACCATTTCTACTAATTGTACCATTGAGGCAATAATGGCAATAAACATGATGAAACGAAGGAAGCTAAGATCTACATTGGCAAAACCTTCGCCCAGCCAAACCAAGGCACCTTCGGTAAGTACATATTTTTCGAGGAGGTAGTTTACCGGGACGGTAATACCTAAAACAAAAACTACCGCAATGCCTAAACCAGCAGCAGTGCTTACTTTCTTCGAAACGGCCAAATAAGAGCACATCCCAAAAAAGTAGGCAAATACCATGTTCTCAATAAAAATTGACTTAACAAATATATTTATCAGATTTTCCATTTGAATTCTTTTTTTTGAGTTAGGGTTAATTTTCGATTAGTTTGCGATTGCGGCTACGTTGTACCCAAATAATAATGCCCACAACAATAAGTGCCATTGGCGAAAGTACCATTAGTCCGTTGTTCGAGTAAAACCCTCCGTTAACAATATACCAACTGTCGGGGATAAGTTTGTACCCCAGTAATGAACCCGAGCCTAAAATTTCGCGGATAACAGCAACAACGACTAAAATAACACCATAACCTGCGGCGTTTCCTATCCCGTCGAGGAAAGATTGCCATGGACGGTTGCCCAGCGCAAAAGCCTCTAAACGGCCCATAAGTATACAGTTGGTAATAATTAACCCAACAAAAACCGAGAGTTGTTTGCTTACATCATAAACATAGGCACGCAACACTTGGTCAACTAAAATTACGAGAGCTGCAACAACTACAAGTTGCACGATAATACGTATCCGGTTGGGGATGGTATTGCGCAGCAACGAAATAATTACGTTTGCTAAAGCTAATACTACCATAACCGAAATGGTCATAACGATGGCCGGCTTTAATTGTGCGGTAACCGCTAGTGCCGAACAAATACCCAATACCTGTACGGTAATAGGGTTACTGTCGTTTATCGGGTTCGACAGTAGTTTTAAATTTTTCTTTGAAAATAATGGTTCGCTCATCGTTTCTTATTTTTTATTCTTGATTAAGAATGCTTCATAACCCGAGAAGTCGTCTTTCAGCATTTTTTCTAACCCTTTACTTGTAATTGTTCCTCCCGATATGGCATCAACTTTATGTTCTTCGGGGGCAACTTCTCCAACTTTGGCTACCGTAATCGATACCATTTTCCCTGATTGGTCGAAAAGTGTTTTGCCTTTAAAAGGGGCTTGAAATCCTTTTGTTGAAATCTCGGCACCTAGCCCGGGTGTTTCGCCTTCGTGGTCGAATATCGCTCCGTAAACGGTGTTCATATCGCTGTTTACCGAAACGTATCCCCATATTGGTCCCCAAAGCCCGGCTCCGTAAACTGGAAGAACATATTTTACGCCATCGTCTGTTTTACATTCAAAAACCGGGAGAAGCATATTGCTGGCTCCTTTGGCATGTTCTTTTTTTAGATCGGCACTAAAAGCATTACCTTCTACTTTTTCTCCTTTGGTATTGATTAAGTATTCGGAAACAACTGTTTTAGCATAAATTTCCTCAGCATTTACGGCAGTACTTTCAATGTTTACCGAAGCCAGGATATTTTGTTTTTTTTCAATTTCAACGTTCTTTTTCTGCGCAGGTTTAAGTGCCATTGCAACCGATGCCAGAACCGCAGCAACAACAATTACCATAATTGCTGCATATAAAAATGTATAAGTATTACTATTCCTGTTCATGTCTCTTCTTTTTTCGGTTATGCAGAAATTTTAGCCCTTTTGGCACGGCGTTTAATATGAGCCGCAACAACATAGTGGTCGATAAGTGGGGCAAATGTATTCATTAACAATATTGCCAGCATCATTCCTTCGGGGAAGGCGGGGTTTATAACCCGGATAATTATTGCAAGTACCCCGATAAGGAACCCGTATATCCATTTCCCTTTTTCGGTTTGTGCTGCCGATACTGGGTCGGTGGCCATAAAAATGGCACCAAACATAAAACCGCCTAAGATTAAATGTTGCCAAAAAGGCATTGAAAAGTAAGTTGCAACTTCGGGCGATAGTCCTGCGCCGCCCGAAACGGCATTTAAAATAAGCCCCATGGCCGCACCTCCGGCAATTGTCGACAACATTATTTTCCAGCTCCCTATTCCTGTAATGATTAGCAGTACTGCCCCAATTAATATGGCAAGAGTTGAGGTCTCGCCAATTGACCCGGGTATAAACCCGAAGAAAGCATCGGCAACGTTAAAGCTAATGTTTCCGGCTGCGGCATTGGCCATTGGCGTAGCACCTGAAAAACCGTCAACCACTTTGTCGGTATTGCTTAGTGCTACCCAAACCGATTCGCCCGACATTTGTGCCGGGTATGCAAAAAATAAGAAAGCACGGGCAACAAGTGCGGGGTTCCATATATTCATTCCTGTTCCGCCAAAAACTTCTTTGCCAAGAATAACGGCAAATGCAGTAGCTACGGCAACCATCCATAATGGGGTTTCAACAGGCATAATCATTGGGATAAGGATGCCCGAAACAAGAAATCCTTCGTGAATGCCATGTCCACGCATTTGTGCAAACGTAAATTCTATGCCTAACCCAACAATGTACGAAACGGCTATTATGGGTATTACTTTTATTAATCCGTAAAGGAATATTTCGAAAAACCCGGCAGAGGCAAGCTCGCCAATGGCTTTGTAATGTTGAAGTCCGACATTGTACATCCCAAACAATAAGGCAGGGACTAATGCAAGTACAACAACCGACATGGTACGCTTCAAATCCGTAAAATCGCGGACATGGGTGCCTGTCTTTGATGTATCTTTTGATACATATAAAAAGGTGAAAAACCCTTCGTGTACGGAACCGAGCCAGTGGTATTTAGCTCCTTTCTGTACGAGGGGTTCGGTCCTTTCAAAAAAGTCTTTTATGAATTTCATTCGTCTAAAATTGTTTACTTTTTTAGGTAACTCATGTAACTTACCCGATAACCCGGGTTTTGTTTCATTTTTATGTATCTGTTATAACAAAAAGGCTAGCAGGGAATAAAATGAACGTAATCTCTTTCTATTTCCCTTGCTCTTTTGGTTATACTGAATGCATAATGTTTAATTCCCGGTTAACCGAGTTCTTTTATCATGGTGTTAATTCCCTGGCGTAGTATTTTTTGTACTTCAATTTTCGAAGTACATGCATATTCGCACAAGGCAAAATCTTCTTCAATAACTTCGTAAATCCCCAGTTGCTCCATTTTGTCGATATCGTTAGCTAAAATTGCTTTCAGCAAAAATACCGGCAGAATATCCATTGGGACAAGCTTGTCGTATTGTCCTGAAAGAACAAACGCGCGTTCGCCGCCATGTATATTGGCATTTAAGGTGTATTCTTTTTTGGGGAAAAGTTTTCCGAAGTAGGTTTTTGATGCACTGAATTTACCAAAACCGGGATCGGCCCAGCCCATAAATTCGTACTCGTCGCCTTCGGGAATTACCGATACATGTGAATCGTAATATCCCAAATACGTATCTTCTCCGACTTTTGTTCCTGAAAGCACGTTGCCGCTGATAATGCGTTTGTTGCCTTCTGGGGTAAGTTTACCTTTAATTAAAGATGCAATTGGTGCCCCTAATACTGTTTGGTAATACTGTGGCTTTTCTACTTCCGACCCCGTTAATGCAACGGTTCTTGTAAAATCAACACTCCCTGTTTCAAACAATCTTCCAATAAATAATACATCCTGAACGTTGATTGTCCAAACAACTTCGCCTTTGTTTATTGGCTTTGTGTTGGCAATTTGTACGCCTACATTACCCGCAGGGTGAGGCCCATCGAATGTATTTATCTCAACATTTTTAACCTGAGCAAAGGACGTACCTGCTGTGATGCCAAGGTGTACCTTTCCTTCGGTTAACTGTGCCAACGCGTTTACCCCTGTTTGGAAAGTATCCATTTGCCCTTCGAGGGTAAAATTGTAATCGGGGGCCAATGGCGCCGTGTCGAATGTTGAAATGTAGATGGCTTTGGGCTGTTCATCGGGCAATGCTATAATCCCATAAGGGCGTTTCCTGATGAATGGCCATAGACCACTTTTTAAGATTTGCTCCCTAACCTCTTCCTTGGTCAAGTCTGCTGGATTTGCTTTTTTGAATTCAGCAGTACCCGCATTGTTGCTTGTTTCTATAACTATTTCCAAAATTTTACGGCGTTCTCCACGGTTCACCGAAATTACTTTTCCGCCCATGGGGGCTGTAAAAACAATTTCGGGGTGGTATTTGTCGTAAAATAAAGCATCGCCGGCTTTTACCTCGGTATCGGCCTTTACGCTCAGTTTTGGAGTAAGTCCCGGGAAATCGGTCGGTTTTAGAGCTACTGTTGCCGGAGTTGGCAATTTTTCGAGTGTTTTTTCAGCACTCCCTTTTAGCTTGATATTCAGCCCTTTTTTTAACCTAATTACTTCTGACATATTGAATTGAGACTAAATTTATTTTCAGGTTTGCAAAAGTAATAATTAATTACTGTTGCACAATGTATAGGGCGTAAAGTGGAGATGTGTTAACATACAAATAAATCAATACGTTCGTTTCTGAATAGTAGGGGCGTGTTTTGTGTAAAAACAGGAGGGGAAAAATATAATAATTCAGATTAAATTAACATTTTTGTCAAACAACAAAATATTATGGAACGAAAAATACAAACGTTGATATTTCTTTTACTGGCAGTAACATCTGTTGCGCAAGATAAAAATCTTTACTACGAAACTGCGGTATATAGCGAGAAAATAAAATCGGTGCAGATGTACCGAGATGGGTTTGTTTTATCTAACCCGGTCTTGGAGTTGGGCGAAGAAGCCCAGCTGATTTTGAAATTCGATGATTTGTCGGGTGAAGTAAAGGACTATTATTACACGATTATCCACTGCGATGCAGGCTGGAATGAGAGTTTCATTTCCCAGCCCGATTATATAGAAGGGTTTACAGAAAACCCGCTTGATGATTATGCTTATTCATTTAATACCACTTTAAAGTATGTTAATTATCAGTTGAAAATACCAAACGATGATGTCCAGTTGAAGGTGTCGGGGAATTACGTGCTGGTTGTTTTTGAAGACAACGACAGGGGGAAAGCGGTGCTTACTAAACGGTTTTATGTGGTTGAACCCATAACCCAGGTTGAAGCTACGGTTAGGCGTGCCACGTTGGACGCTTTTAAAGGGGAAAACCAGGAGGTGGATTTCACCGTTTATCATGAAAAACTGCCTGTAAACAACCCTCATCAGGAGATAAAAGTGGTAGTAATGCAGAATAACCGTTGGGACAATGCAATACGCGGCTTAAAACCCCTGTTTGTAAGGCCCGATGAATTGGTTTACGATTATAACCAGGAAAATGTATTTGTGGCCGGGAACGAGTTCCGGTATTTTGATATACGTACCAACCGCATGAACGGTGAGAATGTCGCATCGACTGATTTTTTTAGGCCGTACTACCATAAAACGCTTATGCCCGGTGAGTTGCGGGCAAACAAGCGTTATTCTGATTACGAGGAAATGAATGGGAAATATGTGATCGAAAGCCAGGACCGGGTACAGGATTACGATTTGGATTGCGATTATGTTTTTGTCCATTTTTGTTTTTCGCCCGGAACGGTAATACTAGGGGGGAGTGTAAATGTTTTTGGTGCGCTTACCAACTGGAATGCCAATAAGAGCAACGAAATGACCTGGAATTTTGACACAGGCAGGTACGAACTGACCATGCTCTTAAAACAAGGTTACTACAATTTTATGTATGTGTATGTCCCCCAAGGGTCAATGACTGCCGACCATAAAAATTTTGAAGGCAGCTTTTGGATGACTGAAAACGATTACCAGATTTTTGTTTATTATCACAGTTTTGGGAGCCGTTACGACCGCCTGGTGGGCTACAGGCAGTTAAACTCTCGGGCCGACAGGGACTAAGGGTATTGTTGCCACAACAATTTTGCACGCCCTGTCCTTTTCACGTATTTGTATATTGACAATTGAAATATATCTTCCTATTTTTGCGCCATGAAACGTGTAGTTGTTGGACTGTCTGGTGGAGTTGATTCAAGCGTTGCCGCTTATTTGCTTAAGCAGCAGGGGTATGATTTGGTAGCACTTTTTATGGTAAATTGGCACGAACGCGTGGGGGCATTGACCAGTGCCTGCACATGGGAAGAAGATGCCATTATTGCAAAAATGGTGGCAAAAAAACTTGGCATCCCTTTTCATGTTGTCGATTTAAGTAAGGATTACAAGAAGCGCGTAGTTGATTATATGTTTGCAGAATACGAGGCAGGCCGTACGCCAAACCCGGATGTGCTTTGCAACCGCGAAATTAAATTCGATACCTTTCTGGATGAAGCCCGGAAATTTGATGCAGACTTTGTGGCCACCGGTCATTATTGCAGGAAAAGTGAAATTGATGCAAACGGCGTAACCATCCATCGGCTCTTGGCAGGAAAAGATATGAACAAGGATCAAAGCTATTTTTTGTGCCAGTTAAGCCAGGCGCAGCTTTCCCAGGCCATGTTCCCGATTGGGCATTTGCTGAAACCCGAAGTCAGGGAAATAGCAAAAGGGCAAAACCTGCCCACCGCCGAAAGAAAAGATTCCCAGGGGATTTGTTTTGTTGGCAAAGTTGATTTGCCCACATTCCTTCAGCAACAGTTAAAGCCCCGGGTGGGAAATATCATTGAAGTGCCTGCAAAGTTCATGGAAAAGAAAAAACGGGTGGTTCTTTCGGAAGAAAATTACCGGAAATTATGTTTCCCGTTCCCTTACAAACCATGGAACGGCGAAGTAATTGGCGAACACCAGGGCGCACATTTTTATACAATAGGACAGCGGAAAGGTTTAAATATTGGCGGGCATAAAGAGCCGCTTTTTGTTATTGGCACCGATGTGCAACGCAATATTATTTATGTAGGGGAAGGGCAAAAACACCCCGGGTTATTTCGCCCGGGTTTATTTGTGGCAGCCGAAAATATGCATTGGGTACGCCCCGATTTAAAAATGGTCCCTGGCGAAAGGAGGGGGTTCGACATCAGGATACGTTACCGGCAACCGCTGGAAAAGGGGACTGTGCACATGAAGGAAGAAGGGGCTTATTTCCTTTTTGAAAGCGAACAGAGAGGGATAACTTCCGGCCAGTTTGCAGCATGGTATGAGGGGGACGAGCTAATTGGTTCGGGAGCTATTAGCTGATATTTCCGGGCTACACTTTGTGGCAAAGCCCTGTTATGTCGGATCTTTATATTAATTTTGGGGAAAATATTTTAATATGATAAAATCTATGACCGGCTTTGGGAAGGCCGAATTCGAAGTAAACAACAAAAAAATTACCATTGAAATAAAATCGCTTAACAGCAGGCAAATTGATATAAGTACACGCACCCCTGCACTTTACAGGGAAAAGGATATTGTAATCCGCAAGGCTATTTCAGAAAAACTGGTACGGGGGAAAGTCGATTTTAATATTTATGTGGAAAATCTTGGCGATGAGTCCACGTCTAAAATAAACGGGCCAGTTTTAAAAGGCTATTTTATCCATTTAAAACAAATTTGTGCAGAATTGGGCCTGCCCGCAGATCAGGATGCACTTTATGCTGCAATGCGTTTGCCCGATGTGGTAAAAAACGAATACGAAACACTAGAAGAAGGGGAGTGGGCAACCATCCTGGAGAATATCAATAAAGCACTGGATGATATAGATAAATTCAGGATACAGGAGGGCACTGCGCTCAAAAGCGACATCTCTGGCAATATATTAAGCATTAAGGGGCTTTTGGGGCAGATTGGCCCGTTTGAGCAACACAGGGTAGAAGTGATAAAAAAACGCCTGGCAGAAAGCCTTGACGGTTTAAAACTTAATGGGGCTGTTGATGAAAACCGGTTTGAACAGGAGCTGATTTTTTATCTTGAAAAACTGGACATCAACGAAGAAAAAGTGAGGCTGGCCAACCACTGCAAATATTTCTTGGAAACATTAGGGGAAGAAATAAGTACAGGGAAAAAACTGGGTTTTATCTCGCAGGAAATCGGGCGAGAGGTAAATACCATTGGGTCAAAAGCCAACGATCAGGATATACAGCGGATTGTAGTCCAGATGAAAGACCACCTGGAACGTGTGAAAGAACAATTGTTGAATGTATTATAAGCCCCGTAATAATTTGATGTGATGGATAAAAATATAAAACAAAAGGGGAAACTGATTATTTTTTCAGCACCATCGGGGGCGGGGAAAACAACCATAGTAAAATATCTACTGACAAAAGGGCTTGGCCTGGAATTTTCAATTTCGGCAACCAGCCGCGAAAAACGCCATACCGAAACACACGGGGAAGACTATTATTTCCTTTCTGATGCCGGATTCCGGGAAAAAGTGAAAAATGACGAGTTCCTGGAATGGGAGGAAGTTTTCCATGGGAGCCTTTACGGGACATTAAAAAGCGAAGTAGAACGCATCCGCAACTTGGGTAAAAATGTGATTTTTGATGTGGATGTGGTAGGTGGGCTTAACATTAAGCGTTTTTACGGCAATGAAGCCCTTTCCGTTTTTGTAAGGCCGCCTTCGGTTGCAGCCCTGAAAGAAAGGCTTACTGCACGTTCAACAGAAACTGAAGAGAAGATTAAGGCCCGCATTGCCAAAGCTAAATACGAGATGGCTTTTGCCGATCGGTTTGATGTTATACTAGTGAACGAAAACCTGGAGGAAGCTTTTGCCGAAGCCGAAAAACTGGTGGCAGGTTTCCTGGGGAAATAACGCCCGGGCCGGAAGCATTATAAATGAGCAATATTGTAACAGACATACTCGCGCCAAAAAACAACCTCCATTTAAAAATAGGCCTTTATTTTGGCACCTACAACCCTGTCCATATCGGGCACCTTGCCATCGCCAACTATATGGTCGAATTTACTGCTATCGATCAGTTATGGTTTGTTGTTTCGCCACAAAACCCGCACAAAAAAAAGATGAACCTGCTCGATGGTTACCAACGTTTGGAAATGGTACACCTAGCTGTTGGCAGCGATAGCCGTTTCAGGGTTTCGAATATTGAATTTAACTTGCCAAAACCGAGCTACACAGCTTCCACCCTGGCCCACCTGAAGGACAAGCACCCCAGATATGATTTTAAAATACTGATGGGATCCGATAACCTCGAAAATTTCCACAAGTGGAAAAATCACGAAGCTATTATTGAGAACTATGGCATTATAGTTTACCCGCGCCCGGGCTTAGATAAAACAAAATACAAACCTCACCCAAACATTATACTTACCGATGCCCCGATGATGGATATTTCCTCCTCTTTTATAAGAAAAGCCATTAGCCAGGGGAAAGATGTCCGTTTTTACCTTCCTCCCAAAACATGGGAATATATGGAGGAGATGAACTTTTATAAATAGTTGAAATTAATTTGGGAAGTATTGTTTAGTGTGGAAAGAGGATAATTGTTATGAGTAAGTCAAGCAAAATATTTATAGTGGTCGTTTTGATATTTTTTGCGGATCAGTTTTCCCTTATGGCATCAGATCCCCCTTTTCTTAAGTATTTAAACGATCCGTGGGTAAATAACCAACTGGACAGCATGAACATCGGCGAAAAGATTGCCCAGTTGATGATGATCCCCGCTTACCCGAGGCAAAACGATGCCTCTAAAAGCAATGTCGTAAACCAGATAAAAGAATATAAACCGGGGGGCATTTTGGTAATGCAGGGGACGCCAGTAAAAACTGCTGCATGGATAAATGAATTCCAGGAGAATTCGAAAACCCCTCTGTTGATAGCCATTGATGGCGAGTGGGGGTTGTCGATGCGGATTGACAGCACTGTTGTTTATCCTTATGCACAAACTCTTGGCGCTGTTAAATATGACGCTTTTATTTACCAGATGGGGCGAGATATCGGCTACCAGTTGAAAAGAATGGGGATACATATGAATTTTGCCCCGGTTGCCGATGTGAACACAAACCCGGCAAACCCGGTAATTAACTTCCGGTCGTTTGGTGAGGACAAAAAAAATGTGGCAGACAAAGCCTGGCAGATAGCCAAAGGCATGCAAGATGTTGGCGTAATCCCGGTAGCAAAACATTTCCCGGGGCATGGCGACACTAGTACCGATTCTCATAAAACTCTTCCGGTTTTAAAGCACTCGAAAGAAAGGATGGACACTTTGGAGACGTACCCCTTTCGCTATATGGCAGGGCAGGGGCTTAGCGGTATCATGACGGGGCACCTTAATGTCCCTTCGCTTGATGGTTCCGGCATGCCGGCATCCCTTTCCAAAGAAATTATTACCGGCTACCTGAAAAATGAAATCGGGTTTAAGGGGTTTGTCGTTACAGATGCCATTAACATGCGGGGGGTTAAGGTCGAAAACGGCAACGCCGAACTGGAAGCCCTGAAGGCAGGGAATGACATGGTTGAGTTTGTCCCCGACCTGAACAAAGCCATACAATCGGTAAAAAGCGGCATTGCAAGGGGGGAAATCACAGTTGCCGATATTGATGGGAAATGCCGTAAGGTCCTGGCGTTAAAGCGTTGGGCAAACCTTAATGATTATCGTCCGGCAAACCTAAACTTGTTGGATAAAATGCTCCTTTCCCCTTATTACGAAATGACCGACCGGCAGCTAATAAAAGGTGCGTTAACAGTTTTGAAAAATGAGGACAGCACCCTCCCTGTGCAAAATCTCGGTTCTTTCAGGATTGCTTCTGTTTCAATAGGCGTAGACAGTATTGCCCCTTTCCAGGAAATGCTCGGTAAATATACGGTGGTTGACCACTTTTACCTTTCGAAAGATGCTACAGGGAAAGACCTAGAAAGGCTGATTTTTTTAATGGAAGGGTACGATCTTGTAATTGCAGGCGTCCAGGGGATAAACCTTTACCCGTCGAGGCAATACGGGACTACTGAAATCCAAAGGCGCGCTGTGTCGGAGCTTGTCCGGAAAAACAATACAATTGTTGCTTTTTTTGGCAATGCCTATGCTATGAAATTTTTTGAAAATATCCAGGATGCACGGGCCCTTGTCTTGGCATATCAAAACAATGAGCTGGCCCAGGAACTAACAGCCCAATTGGTGTTTGGTGCCAACAGTGCCAACGGTCGCTTGCCGGTTACCGTCGATCCCCGTTTCCGTTTAAACGACAATGTAGAAGTAGAAAGTAATAAGTCGCTCGCATACACACTTCCCGAAGAAGTTGGCATAAAGTCGGCATTGTTGGGGCATAAGATCGACTCAATTGCAATGCTTGGCATTGAAAAAGAAGCCTACCCTGGCTGCCAGGTGTTAATTGCAAAAGACGGGAAGGTTATATTTCATAAATGCTATGGGTACATGACTTATGCAAAAGAACAAAAAGTTGAAAAAGGGAACTTGTACGACTGGGCATCGTTGACCAAAGTAACAGGGCCGTTGCCGGCAATAATGAAATTGGTTGACATGAAAAAAATTGACTTGGATGCCCCGTTCAGCCGTTATTGGGCTGATTTCGCAGATTCTGACAAAAAAGAACTGACGGTACGCGAAATTCTTGCACACCAGGCACGTTTAGCGTCATGGATACCCTTTTGGCAGATGGCCCTCGATAAGCATAAGCACCTGAGCCCCTCAGTTTTCAGCAATGCACCATCAGGGGAATTTAATGTCCGGGTTTCTCAGGGGCTTTACATGAATTCACGGTTTAGGGAGATAATGTATGACACCATACGCAATTCTGAATTATTGCCCCGGAGCAAGTATCTATATTCAGGCTTGAGTTTTTACCTGTATCCGGATATCATACGTAATTTGACAGGGGAGCCATACGAAATGTATGTCAGGGATACTTTTTACAGGCCATTGGGCGCCTACACAATTACCTATAACCCATACAAATATTTCCCTATTGAAAATATCGTCCCAACAGAAAAGGACGATTTTTTCAGGATGGAAACCATCCGTGGTTTTGTGCATGACGAAGGAGCTGCAATGATGGGAGGTGTTTCTGGAAATGCGGGGCTTTTCGGGACGGCCAACGACCTGGCCAAATTATTTCAGATGTACTTGCAAAAAGGATATTTTGGCGGACACAGGTATATATCGGAAAAAACGGTAAATGAATTTACCAGTATCCAATACCCGGGGAACGATAACCGCCGTGGCTTGGGTTTTGACAAACCTCTTATAGGCAATGACAAAAATGCCCTGGGCGATGCCTATCCCGCTGTTGACGCGGGCATCAACAGTTTTGGGCATAGTGGTTTTACCGGCACGTTTGCGTGGGCCGACCCAGATAACGGGCTGTTGTTCATTTTTTTATCGAACAGGGTCTGCCCGACCCGCGAAAACCCAAGATTATATAAATTAAACATCCGCACGGCCATGCACCAAGCAATTTACGACTGCCTTAAAAATTAATAGTGGTTTTTATTAAAAAATGTTAATTGGGCAGTGGCGATTATTCTGATAAAAGCTTAATTGCAATGTTGTAATATTTTATGTGTCAGTGATTTCTGTTGGGGAGATGCTGGCTGCGGGTGTATAGTGCCGGTTTTATTTTAAGATTTTTAAAGATTACTTAAATTTTATATATAGGTTATTAAATTATTAATTTTTATTTTTACCTATACAATTAAGTTCTTTAAATAATCATATAAAACTAATAAGACATGGAGCGTAAAATAACATTTAACGAGCTGCGTAAAATTAAAGACAGTTTGCCTGACGGTTCAGTGAAAAAGATGGCGCAAGAGTTTGAAGTAAGCGAAGAAACCGTCAGGAATTATTTTGGGGGCGCTAATTACACCCAGGGGGCAGCAGTAGGAATCCATATGGAGCCGGGACCAAACGGAGGGATAGTGTTAATAGACGATACAGCAATATTAGACAGGGCAAAGGAAATTTTAGAAGCAGAAGCCGTTTAACAAAAAAGAAAACATAATTAAGATATTAAGGAAAACTGTCCTATATTTGGAGGGCAGTTTTTTTTATAATCTAAACCGTATTTACCATGAAAAATATTTTTTACGTTTCCCTTATTTTATTAGTTTCTTTATCGTGCAGCACGGAAGAGCCATGGCAAGCACTCTTTAACGGGCAGGATCTTTCTGGCTGGGACACATGGGTTGGCCCCATTGAGGAAGGTGGCGAAGCAGTTGGGTTAAATAAAGATCCGCTTAAGCTTTTTTCGGTTGTTGATTTAGACGGGCAAAAAGTGATAAAAATTTCGGGCGAGGTAAACGCATCGCTGGCAACCAAACAGGAATTTGAGAATTATCACTTAACCATGGAGTTTAAATGGGGGGATAAAGTTTATTCCACTCGTAACAGTGGGCTACTTTACCACAGCTACGGTGATTTTGGCATAGGCATTGGCGTTTGGATGAGTTCTCACGAGTTGCAGTTAAAATCGGGGAATATTGGCGATTCGTACCGCATGGGCAAATCGTACTGCGAAATACCTATGGTGAAAACAGGTGACGATAAATATATTTATTCAAAAGGTGTAGGCAAAAAGCCTTCTATACCCGATACCGACACACGGATTATAGGGAAAGATGCCGATTACGAGAAGCCGGTTGGTGAATGGAATAAAATTGAACTTTACTGTTTTGGAGGGACTTCTGTGCATGTTGTAAACGGGGAAGTGAACATGATAAATTATAACTCTGGCAAGTATCTCGGCCCTGGCAATATAGAACCACTTTCAAAAGGCAGGATCCAGCTACAGTCGGAAGGAGGGGAGCTTTTTGTAAAATCAATACAGTTACAGCCCATCAAAGAAATCCCAGAGGGATTGCTTAAATAAAGATATGTAATATGGGACAAGATTCTTTACGCAGTCAGTTTACATTAAAAAATACAATATTAGGGATCCAATTTCTGTTTGTGGCGTTCGGGGCAACCGTTTTAGTGCCGTTATTGGTAGGGATTGACCCTTCTGTAGCACTTTTTACCGCCGGGCTTGGCACCCTTATTTTTCACCTGATAACCAAAGGCAGCATACCTGCCTTTCTTGGCAGCAGCTTTGCGTTTATCGCACCGATAATTGAAGCCACAAAACTTTACGGCTGGGCGGGGACACTGTCGGGCATAATTGCCGTAGGGCTTGTTTACGGGATTGTTTCATCATTGGTCCGACTCCGGGGGATAAAATTTATCGAGAGACTGTTCCCTTCTGTCGTGGTTGGCCCGGTAATTATAATCATCGGTTTGTCGCTGGCATCATCGGCGGTTGACATGGCAAAGACTAGCTGGCTGCTGGCTGTGGTATCTCTTGTGACCGCAGTTGTGGTGGTTATTTTTACCAGAGGGATGATAAAATTGATCCCTGTTTTTATAGGGATTGCCGCAGGTTACATTGCCGCTTTAATTATGGGGAAAGTGGATTGCTCTGCCATAAAAGAGGCAGCCTGGATTATGCCGCCCGAGTTTACAGCACCTCAATTTAGCTGGCAGGCAATTTTTTACATGATCCCTGTTGCCATTGCCCCTATTATCGAACACGTTGGCGACATGTATGCGCTTGGCGGTGTTTGCGAAAAAAACTTTATTGAAAAACCCGGGTTGGACCGTACTCTTTTAGGCGATGGGATTGCAACTGCCGTGGCCGGCTTTTTCGGGGGCGTGCCCAACACTACATACTCTGAAGTAACGGGCGCGATTTCGCTGACCAAAGTCACCAACCCGTTTGTGCTTCGCATTGCAGCGGTTACTGCCATTGTTTTTGCCTTTGTTGGGAAAATAAGCGGTTTCCTGAAAACTATCCCTCAAGCAGTTTTAGGCGGGATTATGTTACTTTTGTTTGGGATGATTGCATCTGTAGGGATAAAAACACTTATCGATTCCAGGACTGATCTCGCAGAAACACGTAACCAGGTAATCGTCTCAGTGGTACTGACAATAGGAATTGGTGGCGCGGTAATTAAATATGGGACCTTTTCTTTGGCAGGAATAGGGCTGGCAGCCGCAGTTGGCATTATACTGAACCTGATATTGCCGAAAGCTACGGCAAAGGGGACAAAATAACTTCTTGCCCACCACCGCCCAGAGGGTGTACCTAAAGCCTATGCCGTGCAAAGGACGTTAAAGGGTCCCAGGCCCGATACAGATATATGTATATGCGTTTTTTGTAAGGAATGGGGGTGTGCTTTGGGTACAGCTTTTTAATTGTCCTTCTTAAAGTTAATGCCATAGGCAATCCCGAGAGATGCCCTTATCCCCGACCAATCTGCCGATACGTTTGTTTTTTCGTCATCTAAACGCAGTTTGTCCGTGAAATCAAATTCATATCCCCCGTTAAAGCTTAGTTCCAGGTTTCTAAATAATCCATAAGAAACCCTTATTGCAGGTTCAACAAAAAAACCGGTATTTTTCATTTCCGAACCTGCACTGGTAATGTTTTGATCCGCTATCTTAAATTTTTCGTTTACTTGTAACCGCGAAATAATAATGCCCCCATTGCATTGCAAGCCTGCTTCTAATTTCCCTTTGGATAAAAAAAGATGCCTGTATTCGGCTCCTATCTTATAACCGTTCAGTATCATATCTAATTTATATTCTCCAGAGTAATCTGCCAGGTGGTTGCGCCCGCCTGTTGTATGGTACGAGAACCTAAGCCCTGCGCTGCTTTTATGCCCAGTTGCGCAATTGGCCGCGAAAGAATAAAAAAAATGGTTGGGGAATGTTTCTGTCGATTTTATGTTAGGTAAGCCTATGGCCGACAGTGCATCTGTTTGCATAGATTTTAAATCGTTGAGATTATAAAAACCATACCCGCCATTAATTTCCAATTCAACTTGACTTTGGGCTTTTTGCCCAACCGATAAAAACATTAATGCAAACATTATAATTTTTAATGTCCCGGACGATATAATATTTCTTTTATTTTTCATTCTTCCTTTCTAGTTTTTTTGTGGTGACAACCAATGGTTTATTTTAAGGTAACTCCATGCCATATCCCGTGTTGGTGAAAATGTGGTTGTTGTATAACCAGCATTTGGATTCGTCGCAGGGTATTTCCAACAAAACCTCATGTGCTTTTATGCCTACTACATATAGCCTTTCATAATCGGTAAGCAGTAACTTGTCCGTTTCTGGATCGATGTTTTGAATAACCATCTCCGGCGAAATGTCAATTTTATCAATCAGGGAAAAGTCAGAAGGGTTGCGGATTTCTATACCTGATTCTTCGTTAAGGGTTATATAAAGCTGCCCGGGATTGTATGGGTTAAAATAAACCGACCGGTAATTTCGGGAATCAGAATAAGTTTCGGATATATTATCATTGTCAATTGTGTGTATTTTGATGCCGTTGTTGGTTGCCACACACATATATTTTGCATCCTGCGATGTTGATATGCAAGCCCATTTGCTGTAAACCGGATAATCGGATATTGTAATTGAGCAAATTTCAGTTTTAGAATTTATATCAACCATTTTGTATTGTTTGTTATAAACATACGCCAATAGATCCTTATCGGTAAGCAACAGGTGGTCGATAGAGTTTGCTCCCCAATCCTTGAAGTTGATAACTATGGGGGGACTTAGGCCCTTGTCGTTGAAAATATAAATGTCGTCTTTTGATGTTACGGCAACTTTAGATGAATTAGTGGGGCAGGAATATGTGCCTCCATAAATCACATTTTCGGCTTCTGTGGAATTTATTTCTGAATAGTCGTTTGGGTTAAAACATCTAACCGTGTTATATTCGTTTGAATACAAACATTTATCAGTGTAGTTGTAAATGAATTCTGGCCAATTGGCACTAATTATCCTTTCGCCCATATAGTATTCTGTGTAGCTTGTAACATAATGGTAAAAAGGCACATCCGGCCATTCAGCAGAATACAAAGACTTTGCACGCAGCTCAAATTTTTCCCAATTTCCAAAACCAATTTGGGGGACAATGCACATAGTATCCCCCGGGGAACCAAAATATAACACATCATTGTTTTTGTACCTTAACCTGTATTCAGCATTGTAAGGCGATTTATCCCACGATATTTTTATGCTGTCGTAAGCTATTTCCTCAATATTTGCAATGGGAGGCTCTTCGTAAAAATCTAATGATTCCCCCCATGCATGGTCATTGGAAAGTCGGCAACTTACGTTTATATGATAATCATCGCCAACATATAAACTGTCGATATAATAATTATGGTCAGGGTCTGTTATTGAGAAGCTTTCCAATTGGGTTGAACACCCTATTTCATAACCTTCGAAATTATACTGTCCGCACTTGTCCCATTCAATTATAAGAAAGCCGTCTTTGTTGATCCTTTTGGTCGGCACAATGGTAGGGGCAGTCCTGTTATCGGTTATCATAATCCATTTTTTCTCCACATAATATCTTTCTGCCCCGTAATAGTCGGCAATGCTACCACTTCCGCTGTTAAGGTAAACGCCGAGGGTAAGCGTGTCTATGCCGGGGGCAAAATCTTCGGGGTCTAATACATATTCATTTGAATAAAAAATTTCAGTCTTTCCCTTAAAAGTTATGGTGGAAAGCAAAATTTCTTTCCCGTCAGCATCGATATCGAACGTTAATGTTGTTTTTTCAAATATCCTTAAGGTATCGCCAGAAGGGATCAGGCTCAGGTTGAAAAATTGAGTTTCAGAAGGCTTTTCTATATCCAAATAGTTCTCTTTTGTAAGGTTGTATTCACAACCTACGAGGGCAGTAATAATGATAAACAGGCTCAGTATCTTTTTATGGCAATACATAGCATAGGGACAATTTGGTAAAGGATATAAAACTAGCTTTAAAAAACAGAAACAAAAAATGGTGGGGGCACAAAAAAGTCAGCACTATTGTTGGTCAATATTGTTTTTTGCCACTATCTCGGTAAGGTTATGGGACTTGCGGCAAATGTAGCCCGATTGTTTTTTCCTTATAAATTCGATTTTTCCCCAAGGCCGTCCTGTGTTTTTTCTTGAAAGCCGCAACAACCTATACTTATGATTGAGCAAAAAAATTACCTTTGCTTGCAAAGAATCATAAAAATAGATGCCAAACCTTTACATTATCGCAGGTTGCAACGGGGCAGGGAAAACAACCGCCTCGTTTACGGTGTTGCCGGAGATGCTCGGTTGCGAAGAATTTATAAATGCCGATGAGATAGCAAGGGGCTTGGCCCCACTTAACCCGGGCAAAGCATCCATAGAAGCAGGCAGGATAATGCTCAAAAAAATTGATGGTTTAATAATGTCGCGACAGAATTTTGCATTTGAGACCACTTTGGCTTCACGGAGTTTTGCAAACACAATAAAAAAAGCCGGGGAGGCCGGGTATCAAACCACCCTGATCTTTTTTTACCTGGAATCGGTGGAGCTGGCCATAAAAAGGGTCAAGAACCGGGTTTTGGAAGGGGGGCACGATGTACATCCGCGGGTCATAAAACGAAGGTATGTTGCTGGGGTGCGTAACCTGTTTGAGCTGTATATCCCAATTTGCAACTATTGGATGATATTCAACAACTCAAAGTTAAGTATTGACTTAATTGCCGAAGGATATTTTGGTGATGACGAAAAAATTACGGATATTAGCACCTTTGTCACAATTAAAAATAAAATTAAAAATGGCAAATATGAATAACGACATAAAAGAAAAAGTTTTAGAGGGGCTTGATTTGACCTACAAAAGGCTGTTGCAAACTAAAAAAGAGCGGAACTTATTCTTTGTGATCTCAGATAACGGCAAGGTTGTTAAATTGCCGGCCAGGGACTATAACTAAATCCCCTTTATTTTATCCCCGGGACAAAAATACCCAGAGCTTACTTTTTATGACGATCATTGTTTTTCCGGAAGGTACTTCCAGAACCTTTTTGGCATGTGCTGTCGTTGCAACCGTAGGTTTTTACGTTCTTTTATGTTGATATTTGTGTAATATGATCTCCAAAGTTCCTGGTAAAATGTTTCCCTTTCTCCCAGCACGTTTTCATTTACTTTCCCGTTCATTGAGTTGAACTCTTTGTGCGATATTGCAACTTCTTCAAGTTTGTCCCCATTGTACAAAACGCCATAGTTCCGTTTTAAATCGTACACCAGCCAGTACTGGTCTGCAAAACGTTTGCGTAATTGCCCTACGGCTAGAGGGATTACGTCATATATTGGTTCTGTCCCGCAGAAATATAGCCCGTTGGTGGTGTGCTGAAAGCGTGCAAATTGCAGCATGCGCATAGCTTCCTTTTTTACTTTTTGCGAAGTTTGCGTGATGGACAGGACATCGGGGTCGCCAAAATCTGTTTCAATATTAATGTTTTCTTCGAATAACCTGCGCAAGAAACGGTATATCTTCATCTCAATCCCAGTTTCTTCTGAGAGGAAAGCATGGAATAACAGATGGCTGTTTCGCGCCGACAATTTTTTTTGTGCCCCATTCCAAACACGATCTGCCTTTTTTGCATTGCTCAGGACTTCGTGCTTTTTGGCAAACATATCCCCTTGCCAGCCTTTTTCCGGGGCTATGTCGGCCGGTTGCTCCTTTCTGCTGTAGCACTCAAAAATGGCTGTCAACAAACCTTCAAAAGTCCCGTCGTAAGTATAGACCATACTCAACATATACTATTTGCAAGGTTTAAAAACACCTAATTTAGGGAGGGGTTTTCCGGAAAATTTTCCCATATGGTATAACGAGTCCCGGCTTTTTTAACAAAATCAACCCATGAGGCTTGGTTCAGTTCCCTCATGACTATATTTTCGTCAATATCGGTAACCAGCCATGAATCTTCTTTTATTTCCTGTTCCAGTTGCCCTGAGTCCCAACCTGAATATCCCAGGAAGAAACGTATGTCGGAAGGTTTCAGCAATCCTATTTTAATTTGCCTTTTTAGTTCAACAAAATCGCCGCCCCAGTAGATGTTCCCTAAAACGTGTATGCTGCCCGGGATTTGCTCCCCAAGTTTATGGATGAAGTAAACTGAATCGGTGGATACCGGGCCGCCAAGGTATACTTGTGCGTCAAATTCGGGGAAATCGGGAAAAATCTCATGGATCGGAAATTCAACCCTTTTGTTAAGGATGAACCCCACAGCCCCCTTTGTGCTGTGGGCAACCAACAACACTACCGAACGGTTGAAGTAGTTGCCCGAAAGAAACGGCTCGGCAATTAAAATACGGCCTTTTTGCGGGGCAATGTTGTTCGTCTTTATTTTGAATATGTCAAGATTATTCGCCATGCCTTGAGCAAGATAATAAAATTTAACCATCATTCAAACAGATGAAATTAACTTAATGCCTAATTTAAAAATGGGTTAATTTTCTACTGTCACAATAAAAACATCTTCATCGGGTTTGGACATGAGGTAATGTTCGCGGGCAAATTTTTCCAGTTCCTCCTTCCCTGCATTTAAATCTTTCAGCTTTTGTTTGTCTGAAGTAATGCGGTTTATATAATATTCTTCCTGCTCTGTCAACTCCCTTAGTTGCCGCTTGTTTTTCTGGCTGGACACAATGCTGTTTTCATCAAAAAACATTATCCACACCACAAAAACGACAGATGCAATAAAATATTTACTGGCAATAATTTTAATAATTTGATATTTCAGGCTTTTTTTCCCCATCCGATTTGAAATATGAAGTAAAAATATAATATTCGGAAGGCAAAAAAAAGGGGGGTGAAAAAAAACACCTCCCTTTTTATTAACAATTATGATTTTATTTATTCTTTGTCTTGTTGAAAATTCGGATATGTATATTGTTGCGGGATAACAAATGTTTCCTTGACAGTACGGATGGAAGTCCAGCGCAGGAAGTTAAAAATAGAACCTGCTTTGTCGTCGGTGCCCGAACCCCGCGAGCCGCCAAACGGCTGTTGCCCAACAACTGCCCCAGTGGGTTTGTCGTTGATGTAGAAGTTCCCTGCGGCGTGTTCCAGGCGTTTTGTTATTTTTTCGATATTGTAACGGTTTTGTGAAAACACTGCACCTGTCAGCCCGTAAATGGAAGTGTGGTCAAGTATGTCCAGTGTCCCGTCCATTTTTTCATCATCGTAAACATAAACCGTCAGCACGGGGCCGAACAGTTCTTCCTGCATGGTAATATAATCCGGTTTTTTTGCCAGGATAACTGTTGGTTCAATAAAATACCCGACTGATTTGTCGCACCCCCCCCCAAAGATTATTTCTGCATCTTTATCTTCGCGTGCGCGGTCAATAGAATCTTTTAGTTTGTCGAACGATGCTTCATCTATAACTGCGTTGACAAAGTTGGAGAAATCTTCTGGCGGTCCCATTTTTACCGTTGCAAGCTCTTTTACGAGCAGTTCTTTTACTTTCCCCCAAATGCTTTTAGGTATATAGGCGCGGGAAGCAGCCGAGCATTTTTGCCCTTGGTATTCAAAAGCGCCCCTCAACATGGCAATTGCAAGTCCTTGTTTGTCGGCAGTATTGTCGGCAAAAATAAAGTCTTTGCCACCTGTTTCGCCCACAATGCGCGGATAGGTTTTATATTTGTAAATATTGTCTCCAATTTTTTTCCAGATGCTTTGGAACACAGCTGTTGAACCTGTAAAGTGTATGCCTGCAAAGTCGGGATGGGTCAAAACCACATCGGCGGCAACAGGGCCTGAGGCAAACACTAGGTTGATAACACCATCGGGCAGCCCGGCTTCCTTTAATATTTCCATTATTACCCCGGCGGAGTAAATTGCAGTTTTCGAAGGTTTCCATACAACAACATTCCCCATAAGTGCCGGAGCTGCTGGAAGGTTTCCTGCAATTGAGGTAAAATTGAAAGGGGTTAAGGCATAAATAAAGCCTTCCAGCGGGCGGTATTCATTGTAGTTCCACATCCCCCTGGCCGATTCTGGCTGGATTTTATAAATGTCGGACATAACCTGTACCCCAAACCTGAAAAAGTCGGCAAGTTCGCAGGCTGCGTCAATTTCTGCCTGGAATGCGTTTTTTGATTGCCCCAGCATAGTTGCCGCATTTATTTTTGCCCTGTACGGACCGCTCAACAGATCGGCTGCTTTCAGGAATATAGAAGCCCTGTGTTGCCACGACATGGCTGCCCATTTCCCTTTGGCTTCCAAAGCGGCACCGATGGCCATCTCTACGTGGCTGCCCACACCTTGGTTGTAATAACCCAGCGTATGCCCAATTTCGTGGGGGGGGGACATGCGTTCTTTACGGTCGGTGTATAATTCGTTGCCCCCGATAATCATCGGCAATTCAACTTCTACTGAACGTAATTCGGCAATTTTGGCTTTGAGCTCTTCTCTTTCCGGTGTCCCGGGTGCATAACTCAATATAGGTTCGTTTTTGGCTACAGGTACATTAAAAAATCCTTTTGACATAATATTGTATTTTGAAATTATTGCTTTCAATTTTGTACAAAATTAAAGAATCGCCACGGGGTAAATTATAACAAAAATCAGGAAGTGTATTTTTTACGCTCTTTATCAGCTTGCACCCTCTGGTGATTTTTTGTTCTGAATTTTCTTTTTGCAACTCTTTTAAATTGTACCTTTATATTTATATTTACAGGGGTTTTGAGGAAAAAAAGGTTGTATCATATTATTTCTACTAAGTTTTGGGGGCATCTTACTGATGAGGAAAAAGAACGGCTTTACATTTTTTTCGTCATCGTAGTATTTGCCCAGGCAGCAACTGTGGTTAATTTGGTGTATAAATTGCTTTTTTACGCCGAATCAAGTAGCCTTGTGTGCAATGCAGGGCTGGTTGCTGTTGTTGCTTTGGCTTTGGTTTATTCCCTGCGCGGGAAGTTAGGCTATGCATTATATACGCTTTTTTCGATCCCCCTTTGGGTTTATGCTTATTATATTTCCGATTTTAATGGGCATCAGCCCATTGTTGAAACTGTTTATTGTAGTTTGTGGTGGTTGGCCGCCGGACTTCTTGTGCTTATATATTTTGCCAGCTCAGTGCCGTTAGTTGCGTTTTATTCAGCGATCTCCTTTTTTACCATTGCGTACCAACTTTTTAAGGGTAACCGCCTGTTCGGGGCGTTTTCGTTTTATGAACCTTATGTGACCCACCCTTTGTTGGTTTTTGCCGCCATATGCTTAATCGCCATTGGCTTAAGGTTAAGGATGAAAAAGCTTGCCGACAACCTTGCAGAGAAGATAAAAGAAACTAACCATGGTGTTTCCAAAGTTTTGCAGGAGTCGGGATTCCCTATTGCCCAGATCCGTGCCCGGCGAGATGAGGAAAACAATATTGTAAGCCTCCTTGTTGAGAAAGTCAACAATACATTCGAATCGGCATTTAAGTTGAACTCGTATGAAGTCCAGGAGCAAGACGCAGGTTATGTTTTTAACCTCATTTTCAGTAATTCTTTCGATATAAACAAAGTACTCCTTTTCAATAAAAAGAAAATTGTTGAGTTCTATGCAAAAAATATAGAACGTCATTTTAAAGTACATATCCTAAGGCCTGGGTTTAACCTGTTTTTTATGGTCTTTGAGGATGTGACCAAAACAAAGCTGAAGATAGCCAGGCTGGAGGAAAGCAAAAGGCGCTATAAGGTACTCCTGGAAGCAATCCCCGACATCTTCTTTGTAATTGATAAAGACGGGATGTATGAGGATTTTGTGATCAAGGAAAGCGATTTGGTTAAAATAGAGGATGTCAATATTGTAGGGAACACTATATATGACGTTGGTTTCCCTGATAATATGGCAGATAAGATCTACTCTTGCATCCAAAATTGTTTACGGGACAATTCGATCGAGACCATTGAATATTCACTGAATACCCATAATGGCACTTTTATGTTCGAAATGCGGCTTGTAAAACTCACTTCACATTCGGTTATATCGATTGCACGAGACATAACACGCCGGAAAACAACCGAATTTAAACTAGAATTGGCACGAAATAAAGCCGAAGAATCTGATCGGCTCAAATCGGCTTTCCTTGCCAACCTCTCACACGAAATCCGTACCCCCTTGCATATAATAAACAGTTTTACACGGATGCTGGCAGAGCCCGATGTTGACCACCAGTCAAGAATGGAATTTTCAGATGTTGTTTTGCAGAACGGACAGCAGTTGTTAAATATGATCGACAATACAATCCACCTCTCCAGGATTGAAACCGGGGAAGTTGTGCTTAGGGTTGGCTTTTGTAAAGCAAATGCTTTGCTTAGAGATGTTTATAACAAATATCGCCCGTTGATCCCCGATACCAAAAACATTAAGATCAACCTTAAGGTTGATGCCCCTAACCCTGTTTTTGGTTTTGAAACCGATGGGGAATTGCTCCGGGAAGTATTGGACATTTTGGTTGACAACGCCATTAAATATACAATGGAGGGCGAGGTCCAATTAGGGTATGAAATGCTAAGGAACGAATTTGTCCATTTTTATGTATCGGACAGCGGGATAGGTATCCCGGCAGAAGAAACAGAAAATATATTTAGCCGCTTTTACAGGGTGAAAAACGAAATAAACGAATCTACATCAGGTTCCGGTGTCGGGCTCCCGATAGCACAGCATTATGTAAGCCTGCTTGGTAGCGAACTCCGCTTGGAATCAACCCCGGGGCAAGGGACTAAATTTTGGTTTAACCTTCCGTTCAAAGGAGGAAAAGGTTTTTTGGAGGTTGTAAGCTGAAAATCACATTTATGCCACGAGGTAGTCTCAAAGGGCATGGTGATGCCCGAAGAAAAATGTTGCAGGAATCAATAATTGTGAATAAATGTTAAAAAATGTAATTTGAATTATTATATTTGCAGTAATAAGCAACAGGAATAATCGTTTTAGTAAAAAAGTTTTGTAATTGGCTAGATACCTACTTCATATTGTGCTGGTAGTTTCGTTTGCTGTCTCATTCTTTTCATGCGAAGATGAAAAATACCTGAACTCCCCTGATGCGCAATTGCTATTCTCTGTCGATATAGTTTCTTTTGACACGATATTCACTACAATTGGCTCTACCACCCGGCATTTTACAGTATACAACCCGTATGAAGAAGATATTTTAATTTCCCGTGTCCGTCTTGCAGGGGGCGATTTTTCGAGTTTCAGGTTAAATATAAATGGCACTGCGGCAAACGAGGCCTACGAAGTAGAAGTTCCAGCAAGGGACAGTATTTTTGTTTTTGTTGAAGTTACTATTGACCCAAATGGGCAGAACCTGCCGATGGTTGTAGAAGATTCGATCGAATTTACTACCAATGCCAATATACAAGGCATTAACCTTGTTGCTTATGGACAAGATTTTAAACTTGTAAAAGGAGAAACAATTGAAACTACCACATGGACTCCTGAAAAACCTTACCTGGTTTATGATTATGCTTATGTAGACAGTACCTCAACGCTTACTATCGACCCGGGCACGAAGGTTTATTTTCACGATGGTGCGGGCTTATATGTTAAAGGTTCAATTGTTGCCAACGGTACATCTTTGGAACCGGTTGTCTTTCAGTCCGATCGCCTGGAGGACGCTTACGAAGATGTCCCCGATCAATGGAATGGTATTATTTTGTTTTCCGGTAGCCACAACAATGTTTTTAATTTTGCTACCATTAAAAATGCCAATATAGGTTTGCAGGTGGGGACTATTGAAAATGAAGGGTTTGCCACAGTGGGGCTGTACAATTCCAAGATAGTGAACATGGCATATGCCGGTATTTTTGCATTGAAATCGAAAATATATGCATATAACGATGTTGTTGCCAATTGTGGTTATTATGCTGTTGCTTTGTTGGTGGGGGGGGAATATGAGTTTTACCATTCGACAATTGCAAATTACTGGGGCGATTATCCCACAAGTTCGCGCTCCACGTCATCGTTGGTTATTTCAAACGTGCTTAAAGTTTCTTCCTCTGCTGATGGTTCTTCGGGCAACGTATATCTTGGCGATTTAAACAAGGCAATTTTCGGGAACAGTATCATATACGGGAATAACCATATAGAAGTGGAATTTGGGGAAAGTAAGGAAAGGCAGTTTAATTATATGTTTGACCATTGCATCCTCCAGGTGCCCGATACTTTCGACGTGTCGGACAAAAGCCATTATAAAAATGTTTATATGGGCATTGAGTACGATCCCTTGTTTGTTGGCCCGTATGGTGAATATGATTTTTCGCTCGACACCCTTTCTCCTGCACTTGATATTGGAAGCACAGAATATGCAACAATGTTCCCGCAGGATATCTCTGAAAAAAACCGTTTTTTGGACGATGGCCCTGATTTAGGTGCATTTGAACTTATCCGAAAAAAGAAGAATGAAGATTAGTTTCTGTTTGTCCCTTATCTGGTTGTTACTTTTCCAACCTCCCTTTTTATTTTCCCAGACAGGCAAAGGTGATTTTTCCATCTTGTTTTATAATGTGGAAAATTTGTTTGATGCAAAAGATGGACAAGGAAGGGGAGATGACGAATTTACCCCAGGGGGGGAGCGGCATTGGACGAATAAAAAACTGGACAGGAAATTGATAAATATATCAAAGTCCATCCTTAATTCTTCTGGGTTTGAAATGCCTGTAATTGTTGCATTGTGTGAGGTAGAGAACCGCTATGTTTTAGAAAGGCTTGTTAATGACACCCCGTTGGGCAAGTCAAATTATACGATAATCCATAAAGAGTCGCCAGATCGGCGGGGGATTGATGTTGCATTGCTTTACAATGCTGATTTTGTTTTCCCGATAGGATACAAATTTTACCCATTGCTAATCCAAAATGATACGGTAAAAACCCGGGAGATTTTATATTTTTCAGGGATAATAAACGGGTCGGACACCTTGCATGTTTTTGTGAACCACTGGCCTTCGCGTTACGATGGTGTCCTGGAATCGGAACCAATGAGAAACCTCGCTGCCCGGGTTCTAAAAACAAAGGTCGAAGGGGTACAGGCACGGTACTTTAATCCCAAAATCGTTATCTTAGGCGACTTTAACGACCAGCCGTTCAATAAGAGTATTTCTGAAATATTAGGGGCGAAACCTGTTTCCTGTACCCCAGAGGGCAGCCGGTTATATAACCTTTCTGTTCCTTGGGTGAAAAGTGGGGTTGGGACATTAAAATACCGGTCGCAATGGTCGGTGTTCGATCAATGCATTGTCTCGGGCTCTTTGTTAAACAGCAGTAAGGGGTATTTTGTCGTTACTGGAGGCACAAAGATTGTATCGCTGCCATTTCTTCTGAAAAAAGATGAAAGATATGGAGGGGAAAGGCCTTTCAGGACATACTCCGGATATTCATACGAGGGCGGTTTTAGCGACCATTTGCCTATTTTGGTAAAATTGGGATATAATTGAGCCGTCCCTTTTTAGCCGTAATCCCACAGCATATTCTGCTTGGCTTCTTTCACCCCTTTTTCTCCAGTCCCATTTCCCTTGCCTTTTTTATCATGTACGAGTAGGCCTCCTCATAATCGTTGTGTATTTCCCCTTCCAGTATCGCCTCCTTTATTGCATCTTTTATTGTCCCTACATCTTTGCATGGGGGCAAGCCAAATGTACTCATTATCAGTTCTCCGGAGACGGGTGGCTGGAAGTTCCTGATTGCGTCTTTCTCCTCGATTTCTTTTAGTTTTTGCCTTACTGTTTTGAAATTATGGAGGTAACGTTTAACCTTTGCCTGGTTTTTGGAAGTTATGTCAGCCTCGCAAAGGTCCATCAGGTCATCTATGTCGTTGCCTGCCTCAAAAAGCAAACGGCGTACCGCCGAGTCTGTAACCTCGTCTTCAGAAAGCACTATGGGGCGCATGTGCAGGTGCACCATTTTTTGCACATATTTCATTTTATCGTTCAAGGGCAGTTTCATCCGCCTGAATATCTTGGGGATCATCTTCATCCCAACGAAATTGTGGGCATGAAAAGTCCATCCCATGCCTGCTACAAATTTTTTGGTGGAAGGTTTTGCAATGTCGTGCAGCAATGCCGACCACCTTAGCCATAAGTTGTCGGTATTGGGGGCAATCCGGTCGAGTACTTCAAGCGTGTGGTAGAAGTTGTCTTTATGTGCAACCCCTTTTACTGTTTCGATGCCCTTTAGTGCATAAAGTTCCGGGAAAATAATTTCCAACAGTCCGGTTTCTTCCAATAATTTGAACCCCACTGAAGGTTTTTCTGATAGGACGATTTTGTTTAGTTCATCGATAATCCGTTCGCCCGATACTATTTTTATCCGATTTTTATTTGCGGCAATTGCCTGGAGTGTTTCTGCCTCAATCTCAAACCTTAGTTGGGATGAGAAACGTATGGCCCGCATCATGCGGAGCGGGTCGTCGGAAAATGTTATTTCCGGATCGAGCGGGGTACGGATTATCTTGTCTTGCAAGTCGTCCATACCGTTAAACGGATCTACAAGTTCTCCAAAATTTTTTTGGTTAAGGCTTAATGCCAGTGCGTTGATGGTGAAATCGCGCCGGTCCTGGTCATCTTCCAGCGTGCCGTCCTCAACAATCGGTTTTCTCGAATTCCTGTCATATGATTCTTTCCTTGCCCCTACGAACTCTATTTCAAGATTTTTGTGCTTCAGCATGGCAGTGCCGAAATTTTTGAAAACATTGACACGGGGCTTGTGCGATAATTTTTTTGCTACATTTTGTGCCAATTCAATCCCGTTGCCAACGGTAACTATATCAATGTCTTTCGATTGTCGTTGCAAAAACAGGTCGCGTACATATCCTCCAATAACATAGGTGTCTTGTTGCATTTCGCTGCTTGCTTCCGAAATGACATCAAATATTTTAAGTTTTAATTTTTTATCCATTTCCCTGTAAAAAATTGAAAATTTGTCAGGCATAACATTTAGTCCTACAGACTATTCCCATTGACGGCAATTCAAGTGAAAAATATTGCCGCTGCCAAGTTTTTTCAAATCATGACAAAATTACAACTATTTAGGATAAACAGAAGCTGATTTTTATGTTTAAACAAATGGCATTATATTTGAATTAATATATTTATATTATTAGATATTTAAACATTTTAAATTATATGATCATGTTGGAACATTTAACAAAAGAAACTTTTAAAGAAAAAGTATTTGACTACGAAGCAAACAAGGAGTGGAAATATAAAGGTTCGGTACCTTGTATTATTGATTTTTATGCCGATTGGTGCGGCCCGTGCAAAATGGTTGCCCCTGTGTTGGATGAACTGCAAAAAGAGTATGGCGGCAATGTGGTAATTTATAAGGTAAATACCGAACAGCAACAGGAACTTGCCGGGATGTTCGGGGTGCAGAGCATTCCATCGTTGTTGTTTGTGCCGAAAGACGGGCAGCCGCAAATGGCAATGGGCGCACTCCCCAAAACGACTTTTGAAAAGGCAATTGCCGATGTGTTAAAAGTTGAAAAGCCTTTGGTTAGCTGAAACAACCCAAAACCTTTTCCAGCCTGATGCCCCGGGAACCTTTTGTCAACACATGGCCTTTTTTTATAGGGTTCTCGGACAGGTATGAGCACAGTTCTTCAACATTGGCAAAAGTTTGACGGTCAAAAGCCCTGGCCACTTCAGAAAATGTTTTCCCTACAAGGAGGACATTTTTTTTTGGGATTTTGTCCAATAGCTTAAGGATGTTTTTATGTTCCTCCTCTGAATATACGCCCAACTCAAGCATGTCGCCAAGTATGAAAAACAGATCGCCGTCTTGGACTGTGGCCGACTGCACAAAGCTTTTAATAGATGCCTGCATGCTTGTAGGGTTGGCATTGTAGGCATCCATTATTATTTTTACGCTGCCTTTGTCTATCAACTGCGAACGGATATTTGAGGGTGTATAATTTTTTATTGCCTGTTGGATTTTTAGTGGATCTACTTTGAAATAATTCCCTATACATGCTGCGGCAAGCACGTTTTCGAAATTAAAGCCTCCCGTGAGCTTGGTGTTCAAATACAGTACCCCCTTTGGGAAGTTTGCTTTTACATGCACGAATGGGGGGGATTTTATCAACTCGCCGTTAAAATCGTTGTTGTAAGTGCCAAATGTCACCTTGTTTTTTATCCCGGCAGATATTTCCGCCAATATTGGGTTTTCGCCGTTCATGAATATAACGCCATCTTTGTTTTTGATGTGGCCGTAAAGTTCGGCTTTTGCTTTTTTTACGCCTTCAAACGAACCAAAACCTTCAAGGTGGGCTTTCCCTATATTGGTTATTATCCCATAATCGGGATCGGCTATCGAACAAAGCTTGGCTATCTCGCCAGGGTGGTTTGCCCCCATCTCAACAATGCCAAATCCGGTTTTGCTGTCCATGGAAAGAAGGGTCAGGGGGACTCCTATGTGGTTGTTTAGGTTTCCCTGGGTAAAGCTTGTGTTGAACTTCTGGGAAAGCACCTGGGCAATGAGTTCCTTTGTTGTTGTTTTGCCATTGGTGCCGGTAATGCCCAATATTGGTATCCCAAGTTTTTTACGGTGCAAACGTGCCAAGCCTTGGAGCGACTCCAGGGCATTTCCTACCAAGATTGTTTTTCCCGGTATTGAATGTTCTTTTTCATCGATGATTGCGAACGATGCCCCTTTTTCTATGGCTTCCCCGGCATATTTGTTCCCGTTGAAGTTTTCGCCCTTTAATGCAAAAAACAGGCAGCCGCTATTTATTTTCCTGCTATCGGTAGAGATCCCCGATGCCCCCAAAAACAAACGGTATATTTTTTCCTGTGTGGCCATGCTTTGCAAAAATAAAAAAACCTCCCATCAATCCGATGGAAGGTTTTTTTTATAAATATTTTTTGTTTATCAAAATCCTTCCGGGCTGCCCACGCGTGTCATTGCACAGCGGAAGCCGATATCGTTTTGGGCTTTTGATTGCTCCAGGTACCTCCTTGTCCCTGGCACCAGCCAATAAGGCCTGTCTCGCCACGAACCTCCTTTGTAAACACGTACATCATCGCTTATTAACGAGGAAAATGCCCCTGGCCGTTCATCTTTCACATACATGTCATTGGTCGATTTGTCCCCCGTAGTGTTCCAATCGTCCCCTTCAATAAGTTGGGATTTTACGTCTCCGTCTCCGTAGTTTCTGTAGTCGGCAATTGTGTCTTTTATCAGTTCTCCGTATTTATTTCTCATTAAAGAGCCATCAGCGCCCCTTCTGTATTCTGTTATGACATTTCCCCTGAAAGGTTGGAACTCTTCCACGTCAAGGAAAGATAATGGGCGGTAAACATCTGCAACCCATTCGTTTACATTCCCCGACATACAATAAAGCCCGTAGTCGTTCGGTTCGTAAGAGAAAACGGGGGCAGTAATATCTGCATTGTCGTTCAGCCCGCCAGCCATACCCATCATATCTCCACGCCCACGTACAAAGTTGGCTTTCATCCTTCCTTTCTCTTTGTTCGAAGATTCCCTTAAATAAGCTCCGTTCCACGGATAAATATTGCGTTCAGTAAGGAGTTCCCCTTCAACGTTGCCGATAAGCCCGTAAGCGGCATATTCCCATTCGGCTTCGGTTGGCAAACGGTAATTGGGGAGCATAATGCCGTCTTCCCACTTTACCTTGCGTGCTGTCCCGTCATTGTTTTCAATTTGTTTGCCCCCTTCTGTGCCTTGGTACAATCCGCCCAAGTATGTGCCTGTGGTAAAAACATTTTCCCCACTTTGTGTATTGTCGTGCTTTAGTATCTCTTTATCGATAAGGAGTTGTTCGTTTACCCTGTCGGTACGCCACGAGCAATAAGCATTTGCCTGTTCCCAGCTAACCCCAACAACGGGATAGTCGCTGTATGCCGGATGCCGGAAATAATTATTTAAAAAAGGTTCATTATAAGCAAGTTTGCTCCTCCACACCATTGTGTCGGGCATGACTGTTTTTCGTTTTTCCTTGTCTCCCGGGTAAACCCTTTCTAACCAGTAAACATATTCCCTGTAATCCTGGTTCGACACTTCGGTTTCGTCCATATAAAAAGATGCTACGGTAACCCTTCGCGGATAGTTGTCCCACTTGTACATTACGTCTTGTTCAACCCGTCCCATTGTGAAAGTCCCCCCTTGGATAAATTTCAACCCAGGGCCTGCTTCCTGTTCGTAGCCCGCTTCATAAGGGATATTGCCTGTTTCGTCGGAATTATATGCCCATCCGGTAGTGCGGGAAACGTCTTTGCTGCCTTTTTTCCCAAATAATCCACACCCTGAAAAGAAAAGTGCGGCTAAAAACACTGCTAATAAAGTTTTTAGCTTCATTGATTTTATATTTTTATTACTTAACTGAACGTCACAAATATAACTATTTTGTCTTATTCTTATTGTTTTAATATTTCAATATTTTTCACCATTTGTAAGAACAGATGTATATTTACCACGCTTTATAAATACGCCGTATTTTAAATGATGCTGCAATATTTGTTTCAGCAAGGCGTTTTACTGTTATCAATTTTTTTATTTTAATGAGAAAATATTTACTTCTGCTTTCAATATTTATCTTAAGTTTCTCTGCAAACGATGTACAGAGCGAATTTATTGTCCTGGACTGGAATAAAATGCCTTCCCTGTACCGGGCGGGCAACAATACATATAGTTATTCTTTTGATGGCGCTGTTTTTTCTCCAGGGAAAAATGGGATGCCATGTTTTTCAAAAATATATGACCTTTCAACGGGGCAGTCCGGCTTTAAGTTCGTAATTGAAGACTTGCGTTTCGATGAGGTTGAAAATGAACTTGACACGGTTGTTTTCAGTTCGCTGCCTTTGGAAGTTTCGCTGGAGTCCCAGGTTTTAAAATCTGGGGGGGCATACAAAACAGAAGTTCAGGTTTTCCCTTTTAAAAGGTCGGGCGGTAAATTATTTCGCCTGGCAAGTTTTAACTTGAAAAAGATCCCCGTTAAGCTAAATAAATCGGCTGTTTCTTCTTCCACGCAGGAGTGGAAATCAGTGTCGGTTTTGAATACCGGCACTTGGTTAAAAGTAAAGACTTCGGGGAAAGGGGTTTATAAAATCCCATACTCAACGCTTTCGGAATGGGGTTTTTCTGAACCTTCGAAGGTTAGTGTTTATGGAAGCGGGGGGATCAGGTTATCGGAAAAACCGGGAGAAATTACCTACGATGACTTGGAACAAAATGCGGTTTGGCACGATGAAAACAACGGGGAAAATTGTTTGTTTTTTTATGAGCCGGGCAATATCTGCTGGGAACCGGACGGTGATGGGGAATATTTTCAACATTCAAATCATTATTACTCAAACAATGGCTACTTTTTTTTAAGCGAAGATGCAGGTTCTACAAAGATAGTTGAGAAAATGGACCAGGTAGGAGGCGTAGCGACATCCCAACTTACAGAATTTGACGCTTACGATGTGTACGAAAAGGATGTCAACAACCTTATTTCATCTGGTAAAAACTGGTATGGGGAAAAATTAAGCTACAGCTCGTCAAAAAGCGTTGGTTTTGGGCTAAAGGAGTTGGGCAGTTCAAAAAAAATCCACCTAAAAATAAGTGCATTGGCAAGGTCGTACCAATCCTCTAGCATGTATGTATATGCAAATTCGGAATTGTTGGGCACGTTAAGTTTCAGTTCGGTAAACACAGAGAGCAATGAAGGAGCTTATGCATCAGGTAAAAGTGCGGAGTTGTCATATTCTGCTGGAAGTACCGATCTGGAGGTTGGTTGGGCATATAGGGGCAGCAACAGCAACGCTATCGCTTGGCTGGATTATATTGAAATAAATTACAGGGGGAAGCTTACGGTAGGCAATGGGGAATTGTTTTTCAGGGACCTTTCCTCGGTGGGGGAGGGGAACATTGTCGAGTTCCAGGTCGAAAGCAGTTCTTCATCTCTACGTGTTTTTGACGTAACAGACATGAATGACGTAACGGAAATACCTGTTGACGTATCGGGGGATACGCATACTTTTAAAAGGCCGGCAGATGAACTTCGCGAATATTTGGCATTCGATCCTTCAGGCACTTTTTCGGAACCCGGACTGGTGGGCGAAGTTGAAAACCAAAACTTACATGGCTTGTCTTCCCCTGAATTTTTGATTGTCGCCCATCCTTCATTTTTGGACGCAGCAAACGATCTTGCCCAATTTCATGAAAGCTACGATGGGCTAAGTACCGAGGTCGTTTCCTCAATACAAGTGTATAATGAATTTAGTTCCGGGCATTTTGGCGCGGTAGGTATACGTAATTTCATCAAAATGTTTTACGACCGGGGGAATACCTTAAAATACGTTTTGCTTTTTGGCGATGGGAGTTTTGATAATAAAAACATACAATCCGGTGATTTAAATTTTATACCGACTTTTCAGTCCGATAATTCATTGACACCTGTCAGTTCGTTCATAACAGACGATTTTTATGTGATTTTAGATGAAGGGGAGACCGTTTATAGCGGGGCTATTGATTTGGGGATTGGCCGTATCCCGGCATCTACCGTGTACCAAGCCCGCACAGTAGTCGATAAGATTGAGAATTACCGTTCCTCTGCTGCATTGGGGAACTGGAGGAATATCCTTTGTTTTGTAGGCGATGACGAGGACAGTAACTTGCACATGACCCAATCGGAGAACCTGGCAGATATGGTAAATGAGAACCACCCGGAATATGTCACGAAAAAAATATATCTTGATGCTTATGCACAGGAAACAACAACATCGGGAGAAGAATATCCCGGGGCAAACGAGGCTATTAAGCAGGACATTGGTGAAGGTGTTTTGATATTTAATTATGTGGGGCATGCCAACAAGAAGCACCTCGCCGAAGAGAATGTGCTGGACATAAGCGGCATCAACTCCTTGTCGAACTTTAATACTTTGCCGATTTTTGTTACTGCTACCTGCGAATTTAGCCGTTTTGATTATGATGAAATGTCGGCAGGAGAACATATATTGTTTAATGCAAACGGGGGCGGGATAGGCCTTTTCTCAACTACCCGGGTTGTAATATCCGACCAGAATTATTTATTGAGCAGGAGCTTTTATAACCATGTGTTTGAACGAGGCGAAAACGATGAACCTTACCGCTTGGGGGACGTTATGCGTTTGGCAAAAATAAATATCTCAAATTCAACCAATAAACGTAATTTCAGCTTGCTTGCCGATCCTGCTTTAAGGCTTTCGTATCCTAAATATGAGGTAGTTACTTCTACCATAAACAACCAGGACGCTACTTCTGCCCCCGATACCATTGGCGCCTTGCAAAAAATAACAGTTTCGGGGTATGTTGCTGATTATGAAGGCAAAAAGATTGAAGGCTTTACAGGCCAGATAATACCTACTGTTTACGATAAGGCCATTGAAACAGAAACCCTTGGGAATGCAGGTGGGACTCCTATGAAATTCGAAGTCCAGGAAAATGTGCTTTACAAAGGGGTAGCGAGTGTGGACAATGGCGAATTTTCGTTTAGTTTTGTAGTGCCAAAGGATATTTCGTATAACCTCGGAAACGGGAAAATAATATATTATGCAGATAATGGCGATACAGATGCCAATGGCGTATTTGAAAATTTCATAATAGGGGGGACCGACAACCAGATTGCTGACTCCCAGGGGCCTGATATCAAAATGTACATGGATTCCAAAGATTTTGTCCCGGGTGGCAAGACCAGTACCAGCCCAACGTTGCTCGCTTACCTCTCTGATGAAAATGGCATAAATACTACAGGGACAGGAATAGGGCATGACATTACGGCTGTCCTAGATGGAGACTACTCCAATGTTTATGTCTTGAACGATTATTACCAATCAGATATTGACGACTATACAAGCGGGGCCCTTGAATACCAACTTGCCGGCCTTTCGGCAGGGGCACATACGCTAACCCTAAGGGCCTGGGATGTGGCAAACAACTCATCAGAGGCTGAAATACAGTTTGTTGTTTCCGGTGAGCTGCAAATTACCGGGGTAAGTAATTACCCAAACCCAATGCAAAATTATACTTACTTCGTGTTTGGGCATAACCAGTCGGGTGCTACGTTTGATGTGTTAATAGAGGTTTTTGACATTGAAGGCAGGCGGATTGATTATTTCACATCCGAAGTTAGCTCCAATGGGCTGGAAAGCACCCCTGTTTACTGGGACTTAAATGAGTTGAAGCTGGATGCCGGGAATGGCGTTTATGTATACCGGGTCACAATACAAAATGAAGAAGGGGCAAGGGATTCTAAATCAGGGAAAATTATTATTTCGTATTAAATTTTTTACAGGCAGGTAATTTTTCATAAAAAGAACCGTTCTCTTTTTTAGTTTAACTTTTAGCGACAAAGACAAATATTATATCTTTGCTGCGCTTATTTTTTTAAAAATATTATGATCAAACAATTACGATTACTATTTATCTTGGCTTTGGTGGTTTCTGTGGCGGGAAAAGTGCAAGGACAATCGACCACCTCTGGAGCAAATACAATCTCAACAGCGGTGCCGTTCCTATCTATCACGCCCGATTCAAGGGCAGGCGGGATGGGGGATGCCGGCGTAGGTACAACCCCCGATGTAAATTCGCAACACTGGAACCCTGCAAAATATGCATTCCTTGAAAACGACATGGGGGTGGGCCTGTCCTATTCGCCATGGTTGCGTTCGTTGGTTGATGATATTAACTTGGCTTACCTTGTGGGGTATAAAAAGCTGGACGATGTCCAGTCAATAAGTGCTTCTTTGCGCTATTTCTCTTTGGGAAGTATCCAGTTTAGGGATGCAAATGGCTCCTATACAATGTCTGCCAACCCAAACGAATTTGCCATAGATATGGGATATACCCGACAGCTCTCAGACGTTTTTTCTGGTTCGGTTGCAATCCGTTATATCCGTTCGGATTTGACCAACGGGCAAGCGAGCGAGTCCACCGGTGAAACAAACCCAGGGAACTCTTATGCTGCCGATGTAGCATTCTACTATTACAATGAATTCAGGGCACACAGAAAAGACAATATTTTTTCGGCAGGGATCAATATCCAGAATATTGGCGCGAAGATTTCATATGATGATGGGGAAACCAAGGATTTTATCCCCACCATGTTAAAACTAGGTGCTGCCTATACCACTGAGGTAGATGAATACAACTCATTTTCTTTTGTGTTTGAAGCCAATAAACTATTGGTGCCAACACCTCCTGAAGATACAACAAATTACTCATCGGGAGATATTATCTATCCAGGCGGGATAAATTCCGATGTTAGCATTATTGGCGGCATATTCCAATCTTTTTCAGATGCGCCGGGCGGCCTTGAGGAAGAGTTAAGGGAAATAAACCTGTCGATAGGTATCGAATACTGGTATAACAAGCAATTTGCTTTGCGTGCTGGGTATTTTTATGAAGATGAAAAAAAGGGGAACCGCAAATTTATGACCTTTGGGGCAGGGCTGAAAATGAATGTGTTTGCATTAGATTTTTCTTACCTCTGGCCAACGCAGCAGAACCATCCATTGGCAAATACCCTGAGGTTTTCCCTGACTTTCGATGTAGATGCCTTTGGGAACCAACGAAGATGATTTTCCGCATAGGACAAGGATATGACGTACACCGCCTTGCCGAAGGGGAAACCCTGTGGCTTGGCGGTATCTTAATACCTCACAATAAAGGGACCGTGGCCCATTCCGATGGCGATGTGCTTATACATGCCGTTTGCGATGCAATGCTGGGAGCTGTTAAATTGAGCGATATAGGCACAAATTTCCCCGATACCTCTGAAGAGTTCAAAAACATTGACAGCAAAATCCTCTTGAAAAGGTCGTACGGGTTGGTAAAAGAAAAAGGGTTCGAAATTGTAAATATCGATTCCACAATTAGTGCCCAGGAACCTAAACTGAAACCCCATATCCCGTCAATGGAAAAAACCATGGCCGATGTTTTGGGGATAGATGAAGCCCAGGTTTCAGTAAAAGCCACTACTACCGAAAAACTGGGTTTTGAAGGACGCGAAGAAGGAATCTCTGCCAGTGCCGTAGTAATGGTGAGGAAGTCCTGACCGGGTTATTCTTCATTTACCAGTTTTATATATTTAAGCAGCGTGCTTTCAGATTCTTTGTCGGTTTCGTTGTTGTATTGGTCCAATAATTTATCATTTCCTTCTAAAATCTCCCTCAAAGACCCTGGGCTAACTGTAGATATTTCATTGGTGTTTTTATCTATAACATACAAAAACCTAAGTAGGGCAAGTTTTGCCCCGGCGATTGCCCCTCCAATTGCCCCAAAATAAAACCCCATTTGCATCTGTTTTTTTTGTTCTTTTGAGTTTTGAGAAAGCCCGCCTCTGAATACTAAATAATCCCCATCGCTTATAATACAGGAATACCATGGTTGTACTTTATATTGAAAACAGTTCAGGAATAAAGTATCTCCTAAGGAATATGCCCAGATTTTTTGTTTTATGAATTTGTTTTTTACAGACTTGTCTTTGGAGATTAATTTATAATCATTCCCTCCAACCATTTTTATATTGCTTTTTGTCCTTTTTATAACATCGAGGTCTAGTTGTTGGGACGGCATTTTATTTACGATCTCATTGAAATTCATGTAAACACCTTTAGGGTAATTTTGTTGTTGCCCAAAAGAGGAATATAAAGCCGCAACAAAAAAAATAATTGTTAATGTCGGTTTGTTCATATGTGTAATTTAATGTTTTATGTATTCTTATTCCGTTTTACATAGGATTATGTTAGGGCAGAGGGGCGTAATATAAAACAATAGTTTTTTATGCCTGCATGCCAACAAAACTTGTAAGTCCGGCAAACAGCCCTGCAAAAATCATTATTGCCAGGACAAGCAGGTATAACACAAAAATTACAACCGTAAATATGCCGATAAAACGGTAGAGTGCTTTCAGGTTAAAAAATGCTTTGGTAAACTGCTCCTGGTTTTTTAACATCAAAGCTGTTTTTATCCCCGTTGAAAAACGGTACAGGTATAGGATCGGCAGTAGATATATGGCACCGATAATAAGGTAAAACAGCCCAAACAAAAAAGGGGGGAAAGGCATATCGCCAAGTTCACCGGGGATAAAAGCCAGGACAATGCACATTATAAAACCGCCCACAACAATAAGTCCCACACAAACAAAGCCAAGTATGGCCAAAAATTTACCCCACGTCCCTGCTCCGTCCAGGTAGGTGGTTATTTCATCTGTTATTTTTAGTGTTTTCTCTTCCTTCTCAACCTTATTGTTTTCTTGTTGGATTTGTCCCATCCCCTGGTTTTCAGCGTTCATTATTTTTAATTTTTATTCTTGTTGTGTAAATATAGTGTTAATTTTAACCATATTCAATGATTGTTGCTGTTAAGCAATCGGTAGGGCCCCTTGTTATAGCTTTTTCAAACGGGCAGGCTTTTTAAAACTTCCACAAGGCCGGGGCTGGCATAATTTCAGTGCACAGCGATGCTTACCTATGTGCAAGGCGTAACAAGGTTTAAGGCGTAAAGAACTATAGGATAGGTGATGCAAAAAGCAATTGGGTTAATAGCCAGATAAATAAACGTAAAAGTTAATTTCCTGCTAATTTTGTTTTTATAAAGGAAATATTTGAATGTGTATTAAAGTAATTTTGTAACCTTGGTTTCAAAAAGGTTTAAAAATGTATTAAATGGCCAAAGTCCACTATGAGCGACTCGAACGTAAAAGAAATTGAAAGTGGTTTGGAAAGTGTTGAGGATAATGGGATTATATCTATCCATGGCGCACGTGTCCATAACCTTAAAAATATAAGCGTTGATATACCTAGGAATAAACTCACCGTAATTACCGGTTTGAGCGGGAGCGGAAAATCATCGCTTGCCTTTGATACCATCTATGCAGAAGGGCAACGCCGTTATATCGAAACTTTTTCAGCCTATGCCCGTTCGTTCTTGGGAAATATGGAACGCCCCGATGTTGACGAGATCACCGGCCTGAGCCCTGTTATTTCCATAGAACAAAAAGTAACTGCCCGGAACCCGCGCTCTACCGTGGGGACAGTTACCGAGATCTACGATTTCCTGCGCTTGTTGTATTCCCGCGCTGCCGAAGCTTTTTCTTACAATACCGGTGAAAAAATGGTGAAATACACCGATGAGAAAATCCTTAAGTTGATAAAGAATGATTTTGCAGGGAGGCGGATACATATACTGGCCCCGGTAGTTAAAGGGAGAAAAGGGCATTACCGCGAGATGTTCGAACAAATTTTACGCAAAGGTTTTTTGTATGCCCGCATTGATGGGGAAATAACCGAGCTGAAACATAACCACCGTGTAGACAGGTATAAAAACCATTTTATTGAAATTGTAATTGATAAGCTTGTGGTGGACGGTGCAGGAGACAAACGACTGAAAGGCACTGTACAAACGGCCATGAAACACGGCCATGGTATTTTGATGATTTTTGACAACGATTCAGGTGAAGCGAAATATTATAGCCGTTTGCTGATGTGCCCCACAACCGGGATCTCGTATGCAGAGCCGGCTCCGCACAATTTTTCGTTTAACTCGCCACAGGGAGCCTGCCCAAGGTGCAACGGGCTTGGGAGGATTACAGAAATAGACATTGATAAAATTGTCCCAGATAAAAATAAAAGTATTGCAAAAGGCGGGATTTCTCCGTTGGGTTCCTTGAAAAATTCCTTGATTTTTTGGCAAATTGAGGCTCTGGGGGAAAAATACGGCTTCACCTTAAAAACCCCTGTGAAGAATATTTCAGAAGAAGGGTTAAATGCAGTTTTGTTTGGCACAAACGAGCGCGTCCAGTTAAAAAATACCCCGCTCGGTACTGGTATGAACTACTTGATGACCTACGAAGGGGTAGTAAAATACATCGACAGCCAGAGGGACGGAAACTCTTCTAGGACATCGCAGAAATGGGCTAGCCAGTTTGTGAAAACAGCTGTGTGCCCAGAGTGTAACGGTATGCGCCTAAAAAAGGAGTCACTGCATTTTAAGATTGACGGGAAAAATATTTCAGAACTTGCCAGGCTTGATTTAAAAGAGCTGGGAAAATGGTTTGAGGGGCTGGAAAACCGTTTGAGCGAAAGGCAACGAAAAATTGCGGCCGAAGTGATAAAAGAAATCCGCGACCGGCTGGGGTTTATGCTGGGAGTTGGGCTTGATTACCTGTCGCTCGACCGAACGGCAAGAAGCCTTTCGGGAGGGGAGTCGCAGCGGATTCGCCTGGCAACACAAATAGGTTCGCAACTGGTGAATGTATTATATATACTCGATGAACCTAGCATTGGGCTGCACCACCGCGATAACCTGAAGCTAATCAGGGCGTTGGAGCAACTGCGCGATACGGGCAATTCTGTTATTGTAGTTGAGCACGATAAGGAGACAATGCTCCATGCAGATTACCTGATAGACATGGGCCCTTGTGCAGGAAGGCACGGGGGCGAAGTGGTGGCGGTGGGAAAGCCCAAAGATGTGTTAGGGGCAGGCACGTTGACTTCCGATTACCTGAATGACAGAAAGCAGATTACGGTCCCCCCAGAACGAAGAAACGGGAAAACAAAAGTATTGAAGCTGGAAGGTTGCTCGGGGAATAACCTTCGGGATGTAGATCTGGAAATACCTTTGGGAAAATTTATTTGTGTTACAGGCGTTTCAGGGAGCGGGAAATCGACACTTATAAATTCAACATTGCAACCTATCTTAAGTCAGCATTTTTATAAATCGCTGGAAGATCCCTTGCCGTACAAAAAAATAGAAGGACTGGAATTTATAGATAAGGTTATCAGGGTAGACCAATCCCCAATTGGCCGTACGCCACGTTCCAACCCGGTTACATATACCGGGGTTTTTTCCGACATCAGGAATTTGTTTGCCCAGCTCCCGGAAGCCAAGGTAAGGGGGTATAAGCCAGGGCGTTTCTCTTTTAACGTTAAAGGGGGGAGGTGCGAGGAATGCCAAGGCGGGGGGTTAAAACTTATTGAAATGAATTTCCTTCCCGATGTATATGTACGTTGCAACAAATGCAACGGTAAACGTTACAACCGTGAGACCCTCGAAGTGCGATACAAAGGGAAATCTGTTAGCGATGTGCTTGACATGACCATCAACCAGGGGGTGGAGTTTTTTGAAAATATCCCTTCCATAGCTACTAAATTGAAAACTTTAAAAGAAGTAGGCCTGGGGTACATTACCCTGGGGCAGTCGTCTACCACACTTTCCGGTGGCGAATCGCAGCGGGTGAAATTGGCAGCAGAGCTGGCCAAACGCGATACAGGGAGAACCGTTTACATATTGGACGAACCCACTACCGGTTTGCATTTTGAGGATATCCGGGTGCTGCTAGAAGTTCTGGACAAACTGGTAGATAAAGGGAATACTGTTATTGTTATCGAGCATAATATGGATGTTGTTAAGGTTGCTGACCATATTATAGATCTTGGGCCGGAAGGCGGCAAGAACGGCGGCAGGATATTATGTGCAGGCACACCGGAAGAAATTATCAAGAACAAAAAATCGTTTACCGCAAGGTATTTAAAAGAGGAACTGGACTAAGTAACCGTTTTAAAATAATTTGACCATCCCTGCTTTCCCTTTTGCTCCTTAATACCGGTCAGTGTTTAGTTTATCTAAGCAACTTCACGATGTTAGTTTTTGGGTATTAACCGGAATTCGATTAAAAAGATGAGCTTAATATTTTTAGCCTTTTAGCGGGCTAGGTTAATAACAGCCGGGGGTTAAAATCCCCAGCTATTATTGTCCTGATTACTTTCAAATTAATAACCTACTTATAATATCATGATTTTTGTCGAATAACGGTTGCCGCCATCTGTAACGGTCAACAGGTATACCCCTGGCGCAAGCCCCTGGGACTGGATACAGTTCCTGCTGCCTGCCTGCAATTTATTTATGCTGGCCCTTTTACCTGTTATGCTGTACAGGCTGGCAGTGGCAGAATTGCCCACATTGCCTTCTATAACTATTTCCCCGCCCGACAGGTATACGTTGAAGCTTTCCCCGCCGTCCAGCTCAAGGCCTTCAGTGCCAGTTGTGTTCATGCCCGTGTGTATGTAGAAACGCCCCGTTTCGGCCTCGCCCGCCACAACGGTGGCACTATAGCTTTCACCATCGGTGAGTTCGGTGTAGGTGCCAGTTGATTTGTCCTCCAGTATTACCTTGCAAGCCGATGGCAAGCTGGCAGTTTCCGCGCTGATGCTTATTTCGCCGCCGTCTTCGCTGTAAACGTCTACCGGGATGACCAAGTTTTCGTAATCACCTGGCAAACACTGGATGGCAAAACCGATGCCTTTGTCGCCGCCTACCAGCCTTGAGCTTATTTCGAGCGCGCCAGGGTTGCCCATAACGCCCGCATCATAGGTCTTGTCAAGGCCGTTTGTCATAGAGCCGTTGAACGCGACCACGGTGCTGGCCGTGCTGCTTCCCGATGTAAGGTCCAGGCGGAATGCGGGCCAGGCTGCCTTGGCCGATTTTAATAAATAGCTGCCAGTTGTTTGCATGTCGGGCGTAAAGCTTGCCACGCTTGTGCCGCTTGCCGCTTTTACCATGAAGGCCTGCCCCGGGGCGACAAAGTTGTCGCTGAGCGTCCTGTCGCTGCCAAACTCAAAACTGGCGTTGCTGATTACCTTGTACTGGCTTACAGTGCCGTCGTAGCCTTCGCCTTCTACCCAAAGGTAGATTGCTCCGTAGTTTTCGTCCAGGCCATCGGCATTGGCCGCAAGGAAAGAAGTGGTTGCATCGTAGTTGATGTCGATGGCAGAAGTATAGGGGTTGCCAACGCAGTTCCAGCCTGCACCGTCTTTGGTGAGCGCGATGGACTGGTTGCCCGAGTACAACGAACCTGAGAATGTGACTACGCCATCGCTGCCACGATATAGCATATAACCTTTACATGCCTCAAAAACATCGGTGGTGGCAGTTATAAAATAGTCGCTCCAATCGTTTATGCCTTCCTCGTACTCTACAATGCCGTAGAAAGTAGTGTCGTTATCGACAAAAGTCGGGATATCGTTGCCTGCTTCTTGCATGAAAGCGCTTATGCTGCCGGTAGTGGCATTTGGCGAAACAATATGCCATTTGTTGCCTGTCATGTACTGCTGCACATAGCTTGTGCCGCCAACTGCCAAAGTCCCTTTGTTCACAATGCAGCCAGTGCCAGAAGCATCGCCCTCTATGGTAAGGTCGCCGCTTACTGTCAGGGTATAGCCAACTGTTACCTCCAACGAAGCGCCTGCTTCCACTGTGAGGCTGCCGATAGTGGCATCTTGCCCAAGTGTAAGGATGCCGCTTTCCACTATAACGCTGTCGGCACTCCCGGGCAGCGTGCCTGTTGACCAGTACGCAGTTTCGCCCCATGTGCCGGTGCCGGCCCAAATTTGTACCGAAGATGTTTTTACCAAGAGCGCCGTGGCAACGTTGCCCCACAGGGTGTCGCCGCTGCTCAACAGTTCGCCTACTTTGTAGCTTACCTCAATCGTGTCGCCGGTCTCAGTGCCTTCGGGGAGTGTGATGGAAGTACCGGAAACAACGCAGTTGCCGGAATCTACGACCGCCGCCACAAGGTTTGCCTGTGCAGCCTCGTAGTCGTAGTCGTTGGCAAGCAGGGCGCTGAACTCAACGCTGCTAGAATTGATCGTGTCGGCAAAGGCAAAGGGCGCGTTGTTGCTTACCGAGTCCAAAGCAGGGTATGTTTGCCCTTCCCGTATGCCCCATGTGCCTGTGAAATCCCAGCCTTCAAAACTCGCTGTTGTTTTCATCTGCGAGGTGGTAAGCCCAGTTGAGTAACTTGAACTCCCATTTCCGCATGTTTCGGAATTATAATAACTATTGCTTATGTTTTTGGACCCCAATAGTCCGACCAAGACACCGTCATTTCTGTTATCATAGGTAACTTTACCTGTGGCATAACAATTTGTTATGGTCGCCCCTTCATAGTTTACGCCTGCCAGTGCCCCTGCATAATTGCCTGTGCTGGTAACTGCCCCTGTCGCGTAACAGTTGCTCATAGCAGAAGAATTGTTTTCTCCGGCAAGCCCGCCAACTTTCTCACTTCCCGAAACGTTTGCGGTCGAGTAACAATTGTTTATGAAAGACTCTTGGAAATAACCTACCAATCCTCCAGTATACGTGCCAGAAACCAGCCCGGTAGAGTAACAGTTGTTAACTGTTGTTGAGTTATATGTTTGTCCTACCAAAGCTCCTATACGATATGATCCCGATATATCGCAGTCTATAATCCCTATACTATCGAGACTGGCATTAGATGCATAGCCAAACAATCCAAGATTGGCGGTACTTGGACGGTTTATATAAAGTCCCTTGATTATATGCCCTTTGCCGTTATAACTGCCTGTAAAATAAGTGTATCCATCACCTATTCGAGAAAAGCCGTAGCCATCGTCCCAATTAGTCGTTGCCGATGCATCTATGTCGGCAGTCTGGACAAAATTTTTATCCCAGTAATTGCTGTAGGCAGAGAGGTTTTTTAAATCATCAAGGTCTGCAATCTGGTAAGGGTCGCTCTCCGTGCCGCTGCCTTCAAACAACTGTGCCTTAATTGCAGCATATGCATTGTTCCCCCACAGGGTATCGCCTGGTATTACTTCGCCCACAACATACGTAAAGGTGTCGAAAGAGCTTTCGCTTGCCAATGTAAAGTCTGGCACATATACCCCGTTGTTATAAGTGCCGTAATTTGTGGTCACGCTGCTTACGCCATAAACCAAATTTTCGCGGTCAATTTCGTAGTCGTAGGCATTCGAGATCAATGTGCTGCCCAATGTGTCAAAATCTATGGCACTGCTTATGGCAATTGTGTCGGCAAAGGCAAAGGGCGCGTTGTTGGAAACAGAGTCCAGCGCAGGGTATGTTTGCCCTTCCCGTATGCCCCATGTGCCTGAGAAATCCCAGCCGTCAAAACTCTCTACTGTCCTCATCTGCGAGGTGGTATAGGCTGTGCCTTCAGAAGATGCAGCAGCAGTTTCTCCGCAGGTTTCGGAGTTGAAATAGCTGGAGGTTATGGTAGATATTGTTACGTCAGAACTGTTATTCCTGCCAACAAGCCCGCCTACATAACTGTCGCTACTTGAAACTTCCCCTGTGGAATAACAGTTGCTTACCGTTGTGTTATGGTATAGGTAGCCTGCCAAACCGCCAGCACAAGAACCTCCTGAAACTGCCCCGGTCGCATAACTGTTGCTTATTGCCGAGGAACGGGCATTTTCCCCGACAAGCCCGCCAGCAATATAATTAGATGAAACTGATGCAGTGGAGTAACAACTGTTTATGGCCGAATAATCAGAGTTCTGGCCAACAAGGCCACCGACATAGCTATTGCCAGAGACCTTACCTGTGGAGTAACTGTTGGTAACTGTTGTCAATAAAGTTTCTGAAGAATATGTATAGCCTGCCACCCCCCCAACAAGGTCAGCCCCCGTAATATTGCAACCTACAACACCGGTACTGTCGATGCTTGCACCATAGGTGACGGCACCAAACAACCCAACAAAGCTTGAGTCCGGGCGGTTGATATAAAGCCCGCTAATAGTATGGCCTTTGCCATTGTAATACCCGTTGAAGTTACCATATCGGTTCCCTATCGGGAAGAAACCGTTGCCGTCGCCATAATCAGCCCCGGCTGTTGCGGATGCATCGATATCAGCGGTCTGTACAAAGTAATTCTGTCCCCAGTACCTGCTGTTTTCCGACAACCTTCTTAAATCGTCGAGGTTTGCGATTTGGTAAGGAGAACTTTCCGTACCCTCCCCTTTAAAAGGCTGCACCTTGATGGCTACCGTGGCACTGTTGCCCCATAAGGTATCGCCATCTACAACTTCGCCCACACTGTAGACAATAGTGTCGAAAGAGCTTTCGCTTGCCAGTTCAATGTCGGCAACATAAATATCGTTGCTGACACTGCCGTAATTTGTGGTCACGCTGTTTATTTTTCGGACTAAACTATTTTGCCCAGTTTCATAGTCGTAGTCGTTTGCAAGGATGGCGCTGCTTAATGTGTCCAAATCTAATTTTTCGCTTATTACTACCGTATCGGCAAAGGCAAATGGCGCATTGTTGCCGACAAGGTTCAGTGCCGGGTAGGTTTTTCCATCTATAATCCCCCAGATATTGCTGCCGCCGTTGCCACTGCCAATGTCCCAATTGCTAAAGTTGCCAATTTGTTGCATTTGTGCGGTGGTCAAGGCCTCCCCCCCATAGTCAGAACCCCCATCACCACATGTTTCCGAATTAAAATAGCTGTTGGTTACTGACCCGCTGCTAGCTTCATAGCCGACCAAGGCACCAACAAAAGATCCATTACAGGAGACTTCCCCTGCATAATAACATTTTGTTATGATGCCTTCTATATTGTTTACGCTTACCAGGCCGCCAATATAATTGTCTTCTGAACATGTAACTGCTCCGGTTGCGTAGCAGTTGCTGATGGTAGAGTTGTTTTCACCTACCAGTCCACCAGCTCTCATAATCCCAGATACTGTCGCGGAAGAGTAACAACTGTTTGCAGAACCACCATAGATGCGACCTGTCAGGCCAGCAACATAGGTATTCCCTGATACTTCCCCGGTGGAGTAGCAATAGCTAATTGTTGTTGAAGAAAGTGCCTGCCCTACCAAAGCCCCGACATTCCAACGCCCTGTTACGTCACAGTTTATAATACCGATACTGTCGATTGTTGCACCATAAGCATGGCCAAACAAACCAACATAATTTGAATCCGGACGGTTTATGTAAAGCCTTTTTATTGTATGCCCTTTGCCGTTGTAATGCCCAGTAAAATTTGTACCATCATAATCTCCGATTGGGGAAAAGCCACTGCCATTGTTCCATGAGCTTGTCCCCGATGCATCTATGTCGGCAGTCTGGACATAATATTTATCCCAGTAGTTATTGTTGTCCGAAAGCCTGCTCAAGCCGTCAAGGTCTGCAATCTGGTAAGGGTCGCTTTCCGTGCCACTGCCTTCAAACAATTGTACCTTGATGGCCGCCGTTGCGCTGTTTCCCCACAGGGTGTCGCCATCTGCCACTTCGCCCACACTGTAAACAATAGTGTCGAAAGAGCTTTCGCTTACCAATGTATAATCGGGGGCATATATGCCTTCGCTGTAGGTCCCGTAATTTGTGGTCACGCTGTTTATTTTTCGGACTAAACTATTTTGCCCGGTTTCATAGTCGTAGTCGTTTGCAAGGATGGCGCTGCTTAATGTGTCCAAATCTAATTTTTCGCTTATTACTACCGTATCGGCAAAGGCAAATGGCGCATTGTTGCCGACAAGGTTCAGTGCCGGGTAGGTTTTTCCATCTATAATCCCCCAGATATTGCTGCCGCTGTTGCCACTGCCAATGTCCCAGCCACTAAACTTGCTGCTGCTTGTCATATCTGATGTGGAAAGGGGGGTGCCGTATCCAGAAGAACTACCAGCCCCACATGTCTCAGAATTATAATAGCTGTTGCTTATTGTCGATATTGTTACGGCAGAACTTTCATTCCTGCCAACAAGCCCGCCTACATAACTGTCGCTACTTGAAACTTCCCCTGAGGAATAACAGTTGCTTACCGTTGTGGCATCATATAGGTAACCGACCAAACCTCCAACGGTATTACTTCCTGAAACTGCCCCTGTCGCGTAGCTGTTGTTTATTGCCGAGGAACGGGCGTTCTCCCCGACAAGGCCACCGACTATATTGCTTCCCGATGAAACTGTCGCGGAAGAGTAACAACTGTTTATTGTAGAACCATCATTTTGGCCAACAAGGCCACCTAACCAATCACCACCAGATGAAACTGCCCCGGTTGAGTAACAATTGCTTATTGTTGTAGAAACGGTATAACCGACCAAAGCCCCTACCCTGATGCCTCCCCCGTATATATTACAGCCTACAATACCTACACTGTCGATTGTTGCACCAGAGGCAACCCCAAACAAACCTACATGGCTCAATGTACTGTTGATATGAAGCCCTTTTATTATATTGCCTTTCCCATTGTACTGCCCGGTAAAATTTGTACCATCATAATTACCTATTGGAGAAAAACCTCTGCCGCTGTCCCAGCCGCTTGTTTCCGATGCATCTATGTCGGCTGTCTGTTCATAGTAGTATTCGCTACCCCAGTAACTGCTGTTTTGCGAGAGCCAATAAAGGTTTTCCAGGTTTGCTATTTGGTAGGGGTCGCTTTCTATCCCACTGCCCGAAGGGACAGAAGCTGTTTGTGCACTCGCAACCTGCACCTGCCTACAAAGAGAATAGCTTAATAACAAGATAATTAGTAAAATTTTTTCTTTCATTTTGAAATTGGAATTATAAGTTGGTTTATAACATAAAATAACAAGTTGCTTAATTACTAATTATTATTGATATTATCAAAAATAAATAATCAAAAAGCATGCGGGCAACCGTATCCATAAAAGAAAGGCAAATGCTCGTCCATGTTAATTGTTTGTTATATTTTTGTGGGATGCCACAGTCAACAAAAAAATGTCGGGATCAAGTGGCCGGGAAATATAATACTTAGCATTTTGCCTCATGTCTCAGATTTAAAGAGCCAACAATTGACAATATGAAACAGGTAAGCATTTTTTGCAAAAATACGGGGGGAAAGCATTCCTACCCCATGGGCACTTCGTTGCTCGACATCAGCCTCGATTTAAAAGTTGAAACCGGGAACATGGTCTGCGGGGCAATCGTGAACCACCAGGTAAAAGAACTTTCATTTTGCGTGGTGAAAAACAAACAGGTGGAATTCATTGATGTTTCGCACCCCGATGGGATGAGGATGTACATCCGCAGCTTGATTTTTGTATTGTATGTGGCAGTAAAAGAAATATTCCCCCATGTTGCACTCCGCATACAAAAAGGGATTTCAAACGGATATTATTGCGAGCTGAACGGCCTGGGCAGGAAAATCTCAGCCTCCGACATTTCTTCCATAAAACACGAAATGCAAAAGTTGTTCGAAGAAGACATACCTTTCATAAAAAAAGGCTTGCCCACCGATGAGGCCGTTGACTTGCTCATGAAACAGGGGCTGGAAGAGAAAGCCCGTTTGTTCGAACAGCAGGGGGCATTGTTTTCGAGCCTGTATTTCCTGAAAGATTGGGGCAACCATTTCTATGGGCATTTGCTCCCCTCAACTTCATATGTGTCAACTTTCGGGCTTGTCCCGTATTTCGACGGGCTGCTGCTACAGGTGCCAAAGCCAAAAAATTTCAAGAAGCTGCGGAAGGTTGAAAAACTGGACAAACTTTTTGGCATTTATCAGGAACACAAAGACTGGGCTGAGATATTGAACGTATCGACAATCAGCCACCTGAATGATTTCACCTTGCAGGGCAGGGGTGGCGACATTATCAAAATATCGGAGGCGTTGCAGGAGAAAAAAATAGCAGAGATAGCCAACCTGATATACGAGCGTGGCGGCGACACAAAAATGGTGCTGGTGGCAGGGCCTTCGGCTTCTGGGAAAACAACGTTCAGCAAGCGGCTTGGTGTGCAACTTGCAGTAAACGGGATGCGCCCTTACCAGGTTTCTGTTGACGATTATTTTGTTGACAGGAAGAAAACCCCCCTAGACGAATATGGACATTATGATTTTGAAGCGCTGGAAGCCATCGACATAGAATTTTTCAACCAGCAACTGCTTGAGCTTTTCTCCGGCAAAGAGGTGCAGTTGCCCAAGTTCGACTTTAACCGGGGCAAACGCCGCATGACAGGGCCCAAGTTGCGGTTAAACGACGGCGACATCCTTATCGTAGAAGGGATACACGGCATGAACCCAGGGCTTTTGCCAAATATCGACAGCAAAAACACCTTTAAGATTTTTATTTCTGCCCTCACCCAAATATCTTTTGACGAACACACGCACATATCAACAGCCGACAACAGGTTGATCCGGCGCATTATACGTGACAGCCAGTACCGGGGCTACTGCGCTGCCGACACGATAAAACGTTGGCCGTCGGTACGCAGGGGCGAAGAAAAAAACATTTTCCCATATCAGGAGAATGCCGACATAATGTTCAATTCTGCCACGCTATATGAGCTTGCCGTGCTGAAAAAACATGCGGAGCCGATTTTGAAAATGGTGCTGGAAAACCAGGAAGAATACTCAGAGTCCACGCGTTTGCTTAAATTCCTTTCGTACTTTAAAGCGATAGACGAGGGGGAAATCCCCCCCACTTCGCTTTTGAGGGAGTTCTTGGGCGGGAGCAGTTTCGTGTATTAAAACCAATTCCTCTTGCGAAGGAAAATAACCCCCATGAAAGAGAGAGCCAGCGAACTTGAAACAATAAGCAAAAATGCACTTGGCGAACTTTCGAAAACATTTGGCACGTTCATTCCAAAAAAACTGGCAATCAAAGTAGGGATCATCAAAAGTATTGAAACGATGGTGAGCTGTTTCATCACCACGTTCAGGTTGTTTGAAATCACCGAGGCAAATGCGTCCATCATCCCGCTTTGTATGTCGGAATAAATTTTTGCCATTTCCAGGGCCTGTTTGTTTTCGATGATCGCATCTTCAAGCAAATCTTCGTTTATCTCGGTTGTTATCTTTTTAGCGTTCCGGAGTTTTGCCAGCACTATTTCGTTGGCTTTTATTGAGGTGATAAAAAACACCAGGCATTTTTCCATTTTCAACAATTTGTTCAGTTCCCTGTTTTTTATCGATTTTTCCAAATCCTGCTCTATTGCCGATGTTTGTTGGTTTATGTGCTTTAAATAACGAAGGTACATGCTCCCTGTGCGCAAAAACAGCCGCAGGATAAAATTATAATTGTCGGTTATTTGGTGGTATTGGTCCCTAAAGGGCGATGGCTGTTCTATGGGCAGTATTTCGTTGTCCTGCAAGCATATTGTCAGCGTAAACCCGTTGCGCATAAATATGCCAAGGGGGATTGTGTAAAACGGCACACCGTTGTTTTGGTTTTCTACCGGGATGCGCATGATTATGAGCGTCCACTCATCGTCGAACTCCACGCGCGGGCGTTCGTCTGCGTCAAGTATGTCCCTGATTATGTCGTCAGGCAAATTAAATTCGTCTTTTAAGCGTTGGATTTCTCCTGTGCCTGGCGCAGTGACATTTACCCAACAGCTTTTTTCAAATTTTGGTATTTCTACATACCCCCCGAACGTTTTGAAGATTTTGATCATGGTTCGCCTCCTTACGTTTTTAAACCTGCAAGGAGACCGCGAATGCCCCTTACAGACTGGTTATTACTATAAAATTACTATGATACGGGCCTTCGTCCATATTTGATTTATTTTTGTTTTTACGGTGCAAAAGTAGTTTTTATGTTTGGAAATTGTTCTTTTTCCCAATGTTTTTTTGAAATGAAAACATAGGGAGATTCGTTTAACGGCATAAAGAAATGCCCACCTAGGCTTATTGACGAAATATTGGGATATTTGCGGTTTTAGTCAATAAGGGAAGAATTTGCCTGCGTAAAATAAACAGTAAAGGTTCAATAATGTTGTTATTTTGCCATTGCTATCAGGCTGGCAAACACTATCCATGCGCCATTTTTTTAGCTACATTAATTGCAAAGGGACAAATACCGGAGTAGTACAGATATAATTGTCTGGGAAATAGTCCTGTAGGGACGGTGTTATAACACCACCGCCATGCGGCTTTTATGTTTTGCCATTACGTTTTCTACCATAACTGCGCCACTACGTGGTTTAAAAACCATATTAGTATGACAATCAGTCAAATAAATATTTGTTAAGTGCCTAATTCAATTGGTTTGCAAAACGGTGCGTTAGGTAGGGCTATTGAGGATGAATTCGTAAAAAACATTACAAAATTGCCCAAAATTTGTTTTTTACTTATTAGTAAGTATATTTGTCTGGGAATTGAAACTGTTTTTTTATGTCGGTAACACGAGAAAAAATATTGGAGCTGGGAGAGAAATTGATATTGACAAAAGGCTACAATGCCTTTAGTTATCAAGATATTTCATCGGAGTTGGGCATAAAAAACGCAGCAATACACTATTACTTCCCATCAAAGAAAAACCTCGGCACAAGCATTGTCAAGACCAACATACAGCGTTTTGAGGAGATGGTGGGGAACATGGAGAGCAACGAATTTGACGAATGGCAGCAGTTGTATGCGTTTGTGAAAATATACATAAAAAGCCGGAGGGAAAAGAAGAAATGCCTGGTTGGCTCGCTTGCCCCTGATTTCGGCACGCTTGACGAACCTACACAGGAAGAACTTAAAAAGATGGTGGGGATGATTTTGTGCTGGCTTTCTGCTCTTTTGGGTAGGGGGAGGGACAATGGCGTATTTTCTTTCCCCGACAGTGCCGACAGCAAAGCTTTTTCTTTGTTCTCCAGCTTGGTGGCCAGCCTGCAATTGTCATCAGTGCTTGGTGAAATGGACTACAAAGGCTTTTGCCAGTCGTTGCTTGATGGGCTAAAGCCATAATTTTTTATATTGCGGGACTATTGTCTGATATATAGGATTAAAGAACGAACAAAACAATTTTTGTATGAAAAGAGCGGTAATTACCGGGTTGGGCGCAGTTACGCCTATCGGTAACAATGTAAACGATTACTGGAAAAACATACTTGCGGGCACAAGCGGGTCTGCACAAATAACCCGGTTCGACCCCGTAAACCACAGGACTAAATTTGCATGTGAGGTGAAAAACTTCGATCCCCTTGAGCATTTCGACAGGAAAGAAGCCCGCAAACTTGACCGTTTCACCCAGTATGCGCTGGTGGCGGCAGAAGAATGCATGTGCGATTCAAAATTGGATTTGGGGAAAATCAATTTGAACAAGGCAGGGGTCATAATGTCGACCGGGATTGGTGGCGTGCAATCGTACGAAGAAGAAGTATTGTCTTTTGGGCAAAACGGAGAAGTCCCCCGCTTCAGCCCGTTTTTCATCACCAAGATGATCGGCAATATCGCTTCGGGGCATATTGCCATCCGTTATGGGTTCTGCGGTGTGAATTATGCGACCGTTTCTGCCTGCGCCTCGTCTAACCATGCCATTGCCAATGCACTGGATTTGATCCGCTTGGGCAGGGCTGAGGTTATTTTGACAGGGGGATCGGAGGCAGCGATCACAAAGGCTGGCATGGGCGGCTTTAATTCCATAAAAGCACTATCTACAAACAACGAAAACATGCAGACGGCTTCCCGCCCGTTCGATGAATCGCGCGATGGTTTCGTTTTGGGCGAAGGGGCAGGTGCAATAATGATAGAAGAAATGGAACACGCCATCAACCGCGGGGCAAAAATATACTGCGAACTGGTAGGTTACGGCTCTGCCTGTGACGCATTCCACGTAACGGCAACACACCCCGAAGGGCTTGGCGCGGAACTGGCAATGAACGATGCCCTTAACGATGCTGGCATGTCGGCAGCAGACGTTGACCATATAAATGCCCATGCAACCGCTACCCCGGTGGGCGACATCGGCGAATGCCTCGCAATTGACAAAATTTTCGGGGACAACAAGCCTTTGATAAGTGCCACAAAATCAATGACGGGACATTTGCTCGGCGCTGCCGGGGCTATTGAAGCCATCGCCAGTGTAAAGGCTATTGAATGCAGCAAGGTTCCCCCGACCATAAACACTAAAAATATCGATCCGCAAATCCCGCAGGGCTTAAATATTGTGCTTCAAAAAGCTGTTGGAAAAGAAATCAACGTGGCAATGAGCAACACTTTTGGTTTTGGCGGGCATACAGTTTCTACGATCTTCAAAAAAATGAAATAGGTAAACTATAAGATAACCTATTCACGGCGTGACCCTAGTCCCGCCGTGAATAAGTATCCCAAAAACTTTTACCTTTGACTTAATAAAGGTTTCAATATTTCTTTCTTGTATAGCAAGGTTTGCACAAGTCCCCGGGAAAGCATGAACAGTACCATTCCGAGCCATAGCGCATGGTTTCCCAAAACCGGGAAAAGGAAATAATACAAAGGGGCAAAAACCACAAAGGTAGAAAAGAGGAGCGTGTTCCTCATCGCCTTTGAAGCTGTTGCCCCAATATATACCCCGTCCCAAATAAACGAAGAAAAACTCGCAAAAGGGACAAGGCTCACCCAAAACAGGAAAGGGGCTGCTGCCTGCACAACGCCTTCTTGTGATGTCAAAAGCCCCAATATGAAATTTGCACCTCCGGCATAAGCAAAAGTAAAAACAAGTGCCAGCACGCTGCCCCACGCAAACAATAGCTTTACAACTTTCTTTAAATCGACAATTTTTTTTGCCCCTACGAATTTGCCCACCATGGCCTCTCCGGCAAATGCAAAACCATCAATGAAAAAAGAGAAGAACATGAGAAATTGTATCAACAAAGAATTTATGGCAAGTGTCGTGTCGTCGATGCCTGCCGATTTTGAGGTGAAGAACGTAAAGACAAGTATTATGCAGAACGAACGGACGAATATATCTGTGTTTACCTTAAAAAAATTGGTGAAGGCTTTGATGTCGGAAAGCCCTTTTTTTGAAATTTTGGGGAGGAGTGCCTTGTATTTCCGAAGCAAAAGGACAATGGCAACCGTTAAGCCCACATACTGCGAAAGTGCCGTGCCCAGTGCCACCCCCTCTGATTTCATGTTCAAGGCGAAAACAAAAAACAAGCTGAACAAAATATTTACCGCATTCACGGAAATAGCTATTACCATTGGGAAACGCGCATTTTGCATCCCCAGGAACCAGCCATTCAATGCAAGCAGGCTCAATGCGGCAGGTGCTGCCCACACACGTATCCTAAAGTATTCGTTGGCCAGTTTTTCCACCTCTTCGCTCCCGCCAATGAGCTTAAAACTTGCCCATGCAATAGGCGATTGCAAGATTAATATCAAAAAACTTATTGCAACGGCAACAATAAGAGACCTCATTAATATAGTAATGCTTTCCTGCCGGTTTTTTTCGCCATAAGCCTGTGCGGTAAAGCCCGATGTGCTCATCCTCAAGAAACCAAAGCCCCAGTATATGAAATTAAAAATCACACTGCCCAACGAAATTGCCCCGATGTAAACTTCCGAGCCTAAATGCCCCATCAAAGCCAAATCAATTAGCCCTAGCAACGGAACGGTAATGTTGCTCACAATGTTGGGCAATGCCAATTTTAAGATTTCCCTGTTCATTTTTCTTTCATGAACGGCAAAGGTAGTTTTTTTGTTTTTTCTCTTATCGATTATGCTTATTGGCAATAAATTAATTCGATTTACTTTGTTTTATGATTATTTGGATTAAATAAAAATAGGGTTTATTTTTGACCTTGACAATAAAATAAAATTAACTCTTAAAAATAATAGATCATGGCATTTGAATTAAAAAATTTAGGATATGCTTATACAGCTTTGGAACCTCATATCGATGCACGTACAATGGAAATACACCACACAAAGCACCATGCAGGTTACACTAACAACCTAAACCTTGCGGTAGAAGGCACTGGGTTGGAAGGCAAAAACATTGAAGATATTTTAGGCGGGGTGTCGTCACGTCCTGCGGCAATAAGGAACAATGGGGGAGGCTACTACAACCACAACTTGTATTGGGACGTTATTGCCCCCGGCGGCGCGCCTTCTCCGGAAGGTGTATTGCTTGATGCAATTAACGGCACGTTTGGATCGGTTAATAATTTCAAAGAAATATTCTCCAAGGCAGCCCTTACTCAGTTTGGCTCCGGCTGGGCCTGGCTGGTGAACCAAAACGGAAAATTGGCAGTTGCCTCAACCCCCAACCAAGACAACCCGCTGATGGACGATGCACAGGTCAAGGGCATTCCAATTTTAGGCGTAGATGTGTGGGAACACGCATATTACCTGAAGTACCAAAACAGGCGGCCTGATTATGTAAACGCTTTCTGGGAACTCATCAATTGGGACGAAGTTGCAAGGAGGTTTAATGGGTAGTTTTTTTAGGCTATGGTAGCCTAATCGCTAGTGTAAAGATTGTTAATCCCCCGAATTAATTTTTGTGCAAATTCCCTTTCTCCTGCTTTGAGCTTTTTTGCGTAGCTACTGCCCTGCCAGAACTTTTTTCGTTATGTGCCCCAGTATGTAAGTTGTAGCATTGCCCTCTGTTTTTAAAGGCCCTCTTGCTAATTTTAGTGATGCTTTTTTTATAAGTTTTCAGGTTACTTGCTTAACAACAGTTCTATGTTGTGTTTTTTATATTTCGATATAAACCGGGGATCTAGTTCACCGTCAGTTATAACATGGTTCAGTATAGACAAAGGGGCGAAGTTTATGAAAGAATTTTTTTCAATTTTTGTTGAATCGCATAAAAGGAATACTTCATCGGCATTTTCTGCCATTTTCAAAGTAATTGAAGCTTCTTTCTCATCGTAAGAAGTCAGTCCTTTGGATAACGATATCCCATCTGCACCGATAAAAGCCTTGTCGGCATGATATTGCAAGATTGCCCGTTCGGCAGAATGCCCGTATATTGCTTTCCTCTCATTCATAACTTCCCCGCCAACCATGATAAGCTTTATGTTTTCGAAATTGATAAGTTCTGAAATGATTGGGAGTGAATTGGTAATAACGGTAAGTGATTCTTTTTTTTGGATGTATTTGGGGAGGAACGATAAGGTTGAGCCGCAATCAATAAAAATAATATCATTGTCATTTATATATCCTGATGCCATTTTACATATATTTTCTTTGTTTTCACGGTTTTGGTTCATTTTATCTTTATATGTAAAAAGGTGTTCTGCCGCCATTTTTTTTGTCGCACCTCCGTGAGTCCGTATAAGCAGTCCTTTCTCTTCTAGCTCTGACAAATCGCGTCGGATTGTGATTTCCGAAGCATTACATTTTTCCAGTATTTCCTGAGTGGTGACAGAATCTTTGTCTTTCAACACATCCATGATTATTTTTTTGCGCAACTCAGGTGTAGTAGTCTTATTTTCTTTCTTATTCATTTTTAAATATACCCTAGCATGATTAAACCAGTCAACAATGAGCAAATTTAGTCATTTCCCGTCATAAAAGGAAACAGGGCTTTTGAAAAGGCAGATGTTAATATTTTTTAGGGGCGGGCCCGGGAATGACAGCTTCAAAAAAACTCGTTTTATTCCCAAACCGGTTATTGATGAGCCCTCTTCCTTTTGCTGCTATCATTGCAGCTCCCAGGGAGGCTGTTTCGCTACACTTTGGTATATAAACAACAGTGCCTAGCTTGTCGGCTTTAATTTGTGCCCAAAAGCGGCTTCGTGCTCCACCTCCCGTAGAAACGACATTTCCTTTAAACCCCTGCCCCTTTACCTGCTTTATTAGGGCAGCCAGGCTTTCTGCGGTAGATTCAAGTATGGCCCTTACGAAATGTCCGTGCCGGTGGGAGTGCTTGACGTTTTCAAACCCGTCCAGCCCCTGATACCTGTTTGCACAGGCTTTGGCAATTAAACCTTCACTGTTTTTTGTCTCCTTTTCTGCCAGTTCCAGAAGCTCTGGCATGCTCAGTCCAGGCGCAAATTTTTTTTGATACCACTCCAATGCAAGGGCACCATTGTCATCGAAAGCCATCCGGAAGTACTGGCCGTCAACGATCCCTGGGGAAACACAACATTTGCCAGTTGGTGCAAATTTGCCGGTATGGCCCACGCACGACAAAACCGTGCCGGTAGATTCGCAGACATTATCGTTTTGGACAATCCCGCTGCCAATAGCTGCACAATGATGGTCAAGTGCACCTAAATAATAAGGGATGCCAGGGATAAGCCCTGTTTTTGCTGCCCCCGGGCCCGTAAGTCCGCCTATAAAGCTGCCCGTTCTTTTAGGGATGGGCAATAATTCCGGGTTCAATGAAAAGAGATCCAATGGCTTTTCCCACCACCGGCATTCAAACACATCAAGCAAGCCGGTGATTGAGGCGGTGCTAAAATCTGATTTTTTTTGCCCTGTTAACCAGAACGTCAGGTAGTCTGATATAGAGAGTATGCTTTTTGCCTGTTGCCACAATTTAGGTTGTTTTTTCTGAAACCAGTTTATTTTGGCAATGGCAAATTCACAGTTTGGGGCTATGCCCAACCCTGTATGTGCAATAAATCCGTTTTCATTAAATAAATCCATTAATTGGAGGCCCATCCCTTCTGCCCTTTTGTCTGGCCATAAAACCAACGGGGTTAATGGTTCGTTGCTGCCGTCAAGCAGGATAAAGCTATTTGCTTGTGATGAATAGGAAACAGCATTTAATTCTTCTGGCGTGATCCCCGCTTCTTGAAGGGCTTCGCCAATACAAAAATGAAGCGTTTCCCAGAAAGTGGCAACAGGTAGTTCACAAATGGATCCATCCCCTGTCCTTTTTTTTACAAACCGTCGCCCAAGCCCTTTAATGTTGCCGTTTTTGTCGAAAATCCCGGCTTTGAAATAGCTGGTGCCCAAATCTATGCCAAGAAAGAACCCCATTTATGCTTTTGTTTCTATTAATTTTATTGTCTCTTCAACCAAGATTTTCCCGGAAGAGTAATGGAATATTGAATTTGAAGCCTCGTAGCAACCTTTGCCTTCCGCTTCTTTTGTGGCTACATAACCTTGCAGTTCCCCGTTGGCAAGTGAGATGATAAAGGTATCCTTCAATTTTTCTTTTAGCTCAATCGCATACTCAATATATATTTCCCCGGGCCAGGCAGCAAAGTTATAGGGGCCGGTTTTTATTACCTGGATTTCGGCAGGCAGGCACGACCGGTAAACCTCCTCTAGTTTCCCTTCTGCGTTAAGTGCCGAGAGGTGGAGCAATTCTTCAGCCCCGAACCAGTCTACCTCGGCGGTCCTGATGTCCTGCGGGCTTGCCGAAGCTTTTTTAAGGCATTTAAACCGTTCAAGCGTTTTGTCCCGGTGTTTTTTTGCTTTGTCCACGCAAGGGAACTTCCGCCTAGGCAGGTCAACTTGTTTTTGTAAACTTAAAATATCAATGTCCGAAAAGTATCCAATGCCCTCTTTTATTTTGTCCCCGATGGCCGTTGCAACTATTTCACCAATACGGCGTGCTTCCGAAAAAGTATTTTCCTTGGCCACATGCCTTGGGCTTTGGTTTCCGGCGGCTCCTGTAAAATACAAAACATGGCACCCGCTCCCCAGATATTGTTTTTGCAATATTTCCCTAGCAAAAGCAGGGAAGTCGCCGCTATATAATTTTGAATCTTCGTGCAAAATTGTAGGGTGCATATTGCATGCCAGCATAGCGGCGATAAAACTGCCAGCCTCATTTTTTATCACTACCACAGGGATTTCCAAATCTGCCGGGCCGTAAGGATCGTGGCGGTTGGTGCCGATCCCTTTCCCATCGGCTTTAAAGAAGGCTGCTTTTGCAGGTGCGGCATTTTTATATGCGCTACAGGCAGTTTCTATTATCCGGTTTTCCATGTAGCGGACATATTCTGTGTCGGCCTTTGGCACTACCGGGTCGTTCGAGCTGTTCATACAGTCAACTGTAACCGGTCCGGAATGGGTATGGGTCGCGCCTATCATTATGTTCTTTCCCTGTATGCCTGTCTTCGCTGTGATGCCTTCCCTTATCCGTGCAACAGAAGCCTTGCCCACATATATGACATCGTTTGAAACAAGTAATGCCTGTCCGTTATCGTTAGCGAGGAACAAGGCAGAGCTTAGCAATGGGTCGTGAGTGCCTTTGCTCATCCTTTCAACAAATGGATAGCCAAAAAGGAATTGCGGATTTTTGGGGGTAATGTCAGCAGTAGCCGCCCCTGCATTTAACCCCCTTGCCCCGTTTTTATATTTTCCCATATTTTTTGTTTGTTTTTACAAATCAATACCCTTTGTCCCAGTCGGGTTCAATATCCCTTGCTATATTTTCTGAAACAAACACATCTGTTCTCAGCGTTTGCAATATCGACTCCGGCACAAGTGGCGTAACAGGCCCGTGCAGCACAAGCCTTGTGGTAAAACGTTGCCATGCAGTGCTTGTCCCGTGTACCGTTAATGCATGTGTGTCGAACCGTTTTTTTGCATTTATTACGTCAAGAGGGCCGATGGTAGCTGCTTTTGGGGGGACAGCAGCTAGGTTGCCGCTTTTCCCAAAACTTCCGTGAAGTGAATTTTGGGCAAGGGTAAAAGGGCTCAATGTGCAAATCCTTGCCCCCATTTGTTCCCATTCTTCCAACGATCCCTGAAACTCCGGGGCATCTGGTTCTATAAAAGCAAGGTGCCCTGTCCATCCCGGGCCACTATAACAAATATCGGCACCTCCTTCGTCCTCTATCATTTTACTGTAATTGTTTACATTTTTATTGGTAAAACCTACTATTTGATTTCTGGGAGGCCTCAGTTTTTCATCAATTTGATAATAAAAATATTTCAACATGGCATGTGTAAAGCCGAACTCCCAACTTTCGGGGGCAATATTCCCGTTCTCGTTGGCATACTCGTCCATGGCAAAAGCATGCACATTCCGGCAATCAATATTACAGGCATTTATTAAGCGGGCTACATGTCTGTAGCTAGGAGCAGGATTGGGGAGGATCATCACCAATTTTTCCCCGCTTTCGGCAGCATGTTTTATACGGCTGAACATATCTGTGACCCAAATGGATTCAATATCGGCATCTGGGACAACCCGGATTTTGAAGTCAGGGTTGTTGTGTTTCTCCATATCTTCCCTTTTTATCCCCAGCACCCTTTTTATTTCCTTTTTGTCTTTAAACGGCACCCATTGGGAGGGGCTGAACTCAAAAATAGTCCCTTTGTTTTCCATGTCAATATTTTTGTTTTAAGTTTTTATCCACATTAAATTTTATAGTATTGTTCCCCTGCAACCCAGGTTTGCAATACATTTAGCCCTTTGTCAAGGATGACAAAATCGGCATCGTAGCCAACTTTTATTTTTCCCTTTTTGTTTCCCAGCCCGATAAGCTCTGCCGGATAGGTGCTGGCCATCTTAATGGCTCCTGCCAAATCAATATCCAACCACTTTGTGGCATTCCGTACCGCCTGGTCCATTGTCAATCCGCTTCCTGCCAATGTGTTGTCTTTTACCAACCTGGCGGGTGCGCCTTTGTAAGCAAATTCAATTTCGCCACTGTCCCCAAATACAAATTTTCCAGGTTCGAGGCCTGCCCCGACATTTGAATCAGTAATCAGGCATACGCGCCCAGGCCCTTCTGATTTACATGCCAGTGCCATTTTTACGGCTACCGGATCCACATGTACGCCATCCAATATAAAATCAACACTAACCCTTTTGTCTGCCAATACAGCTTCAACTGCACCGCATGGCCTTACTCCAGGTTCTTTTATTGTGGGGCAGGGGAATACATCGTAGAAATGTGTGGCATGCCGGGCGCCCAATTCTATAGCGGTTTGCGTTTCTTTTACTGTGGCGGCTGTGTGGGTCAAGAACACCGGGGTGTTGCCACTTGCCATCAACGGCAATAATTTATCAATGCCTTCCACATCGGGCGATATGCTAAATATTGCAGGATAGGGTTTTGCTGCCTGGATAAGCGATTCGACCCTTGGTTTGTCTGATTGCGAAATGGCCCCGGAAGGCAGCGAGCCAGTTATTTTTAAAAAAGGTCCTTCTAGGTGAAATCCCAGTATTTCTGCCCCTTCTGTTTTTGTCGCAGAAAGTTCTGACAAAAATGCCGCATCCTCACCTTTTGGGCGAGGTGCAACAGTGGGCAAAAAACCGGTCACCCCGTACTTAGGCATATTCAGGCATATATCTTTTAGGTGTCCTGGTCCATTGTCAACAAGTGAATGGTGTATCCCATGTGTATGTAAGTCAATAAAGCCCGGAGAGATAAAAGCTCCGTCCGTATCCAGCACCTCTCCTTCGTGCTGTATGTCGCCGGTAGCTGTAATTTTTCCGCCTTCTATCCGGACAGCTCCATCGATGGGCGGCCCTTCTGCTGTTATTATACGTCCTTTTATTGTGATTATCCTTTTGGTATCCATCTTTTTTCCGCTTTTTTATGCATTCATCCCCCCATCCATTAATATGTTTTCTCCATTGATGTATGCCCCTGCGTCAGATGCGAGGAGTACCATCAAGCCCTTGATGTCATTGTTGTTTGCCATCCTGCCTACGGGTACTTTTTTGCAATAATTTTCAAGAAAACATTTATGTTGGTTGTTGAATAGGCCTCCAGGGCTGACACAATTCACCCTGATGCGTTTGTCTGCCAATACCCTGGCCAGGTAACGTGTAAGGTTTATTGTGCCTGCATTGTGAAAGAAATAATCGGGAGGAGGTGTACCCATATTAGTGCCTTCGTAGTTTGACAGGTCGGGGCCAAACATGCCCATCATGGAACTGATATTGATGACACTGCCCCCACCGCTTTCCCCTATTAACCCGCACATTTCACGTATAATATCCATCATGCCGGTTGCATTGACGCGCATTGATTCGGCAAAATGTTCCAGTGGGCCGCCATATCCTTTCATTGGGCGGGAAACGGCGTTGTTGACAAAAACATCAAGCCGCCCAAACGATTTTTTTATTTCGTTTTTAAGTGCCAAGACAGATTCATGGTTTCCCTGGTCCACCTGCATGGCATGGACGTCAAGCCCTTTGTCCCGAAAAGCTTTTGCCACGGCCTGCCCGTTCTTTAAATTGCGGGAAGCGGTTATTACTGTCCCATCGGCTTCTGCCAAACCTTCTACGATGCTCTTGCCGTATAACCCTGCGCCGCCTGACACCAGGATTATTTTATCCTCAAGGCTTAATAGTTCTTTGACGTTCATTGTGTTAATATCCTGTTTTTTTCTGTTTGTTCAAAATAATGGATTTCCCGCCTTTGCTTAAACTTTCATTGGCACCGATTAATGTGCGGATGATATTTTCCGTTTTGTAAAATGAAAGGCGGGGTTTGCCTTCATGTACCGATCTGATAAATTCGGTGATATTGTCGCGGAACATGGAATAAGAGTTTTTGATGTCAATCAGCCTCCATCCACCCTGTCCGAACAATGAGACTTGAAATGTGGGCGATATGTCCATAAACAAGTGCAAAGTAGCCTGGAAACCGTTTTCAAACTTTATGTGGACAATATCTTTTCCGGTTGTGCCAATGTGTTTTACCGATTCAGGCACAGGGTCGTCCAGCAAAGAGGACAAAGCTTCGAGAAGGTGTACTCCGTATTTTATCCAGTCTTTTTTCCCGACTGCTGTTGCCAGTTCCGTTTTCCCCAAAGAAGCAAGCTCTTGTTTCACGATCCGGCATTCGTTGGCATAGCGCATTGATGAACAGGACATAATGAATTTGCCATTTACAACTTGATCCGAGAAATATTGAAGATTTTTGCCCGTGACAGCAAGCGGTTTGTCGATAAAAATTGGGAGGCCTGCATTGATAAACGGTTTTGCCATGGCAACATGGTTTTGGGGATCGTCCCGGGCCAGTATTACTGCATCTACCAGCCCTGCCATTTCTTCCAAGCTCCCGGCAACTGTATCTATCTGTGCTGTTTTTGCTATGCTTTCCGATATCTCCTTGTCTTGGGACCAGATACAGGTAACTTTGGCCCCGCTTACCCCCAGTGTGTCTTCGTTAGCCTTAAGATAGTTGGAAACTGCCGGGTAACCGGCTTTGTTTATTTCATCGGCATTATAGCTCCCATTGATAATTGCCGACCATGAATAAGGATGTGCATTCCCGGGGCTCATGCCTATCATTCCGATTTTCATTGAATACCTCCTTTCAAATTTAGATTTATTTCAGCCAGTTCATTTTGCTCCAATGGTGCAGGTTCAGGAAATCGGCATCTGGGAATGCCATTTGTTTTGCCTCATGCATCATGCCGCCTTCCAGGTATGCCCCATTGGCAGCTTCGAGCGATTGTTCCAAGTATTCCTTACGGTCAATACCTACGAGGATTGACGATACTTCGGGGAACGAAAGGGCAAATTTTGTTGCCAGCTTTGGGAGGCTGTACCCACTTGCTTTTTGCAGCTTGGCATATCCTGAAATATGTTGTTCTACTTTTTTTAGTGCAGGGTGAAGGTTTTTTGCCCGTTCGCTCAACAGCCCTTTCATTAATACAGAGCGTACCACCAGCCCGATACCTTTTTCCTTTGCTGCTGGGAAAAATGTTGCCTGCCGTTGATCCATAAGGTTAAAAGGTAGCTGTATTACATCCCACACGCCCGTTTCAATTGCTTTTTGTGTTTCTTCGGGCGTATATGTAGAAACACCGCTTGCCTTTATCTTCCCTTCTTTTTTTAATTCCTGGAAAATAGTTGGGATCTCTTCGTTCTCAAGGACATCAAGGTTTGCTTGGTGCAACATGAAAATTTCCACATGCTCAGTACTGAGCGCCTTGAGGCTTTCGTCCAGTGAATTTTTTATAATCCTTTTCAGGCATGGGCGTCTAGGGATTTTCCCTTCTTTGTCGAGAAAATGCCTGCACTTGGTGCAAATAACCGCTTCTTCCCGCCTATGCTTAAATGCTTTGCCCATTATGTTTTCGCTGTTGCCATACATGCGCGCAGTGTCAAAAAAGTTGATCCCTGCCCCCAGTGAAGCATGGAGTAGCCCGATGGCCTCATTTTCCGAGAGCATGTCGGATGTGTTTTCAACCCCTATCCCGTAGGGCATCCCTATTTCAACCCCGCCAAAAGCGATTTCTGAGACATTGATACCTGTATTTCCCAATGGCCGTTTTTTCATTGCTGCATGTTATTTATACGGGCTGTTTGGTTGTTTTGCCTTTCCCCCGCTTTTGTTTTCTTTTTTATGGTCAAAATTTTTTGCCAGGTTCTTGCAGTAGGTTGACAAACCTATCACATCAGCACCCACGCTGATAAACTTATATCCCATTTCGATTATCTCGTCCATGCTTTCGATGTTGGCTACTGTTGCTGCATATTTCCCATGTTTTTTTGCCACTTCTGCCACCCTTTTGCGCGTTTCTGTCAATTTAGGGTGATCCCATTCCCCGGGTGCGCCGATCCCCTGGCTAAAATCCCCCGGGCCGAAAAACAACATGTCATATCCATCCAGTGCGGCAATGGCTTCAAGGTCATCCAGTGGCTCAGGGTCTTCTATTTGCAGCACAACAAAGCGTTGCATGTTGGCTTGTGTCAGGTATTCATTAAAGTCCAGCATGGCATAATTGCCATCGGCATTGCCACCATCTACCGGGCGCCTACCTATAGGGTGGAAGCGGACTTTTTCAATTACTTTTTGAGCATCCTCCAAATTCATAATATGCGGGACAAGTATTCCAGAAGCATCCATTTCGAGCGGCCTTATGTAATCGCTGTAACTCCCGCGAGGCACCCTTACCATAACGTCTGTATCGTGGGCTTTGGCAGCCCATATCCCGCCAGCAATTGCATGCCAGTCTTGTCCGATGTGTTCCTGGTCGAGCCAAACGCAATCGAACCCAGAGATGGCGGCAATTTCGGAAGCTTTCGGGTCGCACAGGTTTATTTTAAAACAACTGGCAACCCCTCCTGCCCTTAGTTTTTCTAAAACACGGCTTCTCCTCATATCTTTTTTTGTTAAATGATAGCCAAAAACAAAATAATCCACGGCATTGTTAACGCAAATCCCCATGCTACTGCCTTTTTCCCCCGTATTGAAGGGAAAACCAGGTTGAATGACAAACTGCTAACTACAGATACAATTAATGACGAAAAGGCAATCCATAAAAAAGAAAGTGGGGGGTTGCCGGTAAATAAATCCCAGAACCCAATAAGCAAAGCAGCCATGAAGCCGTATAGTGACCCCATGAGTGCGCCAAAAGGTTTGGTGTTTTTTACAAATAGTGCCATGAAAAACAGGTTGAACAATGGGGCAACAAAAAGGCCGTTGGTCTTGGATGTAACCTCAACGATATTTCCGGGGACAAACCTGATCCCCAGGCTTAACAAAACTGCTACTGTGCCGATAAAAATACTTATCACCCTTATGTCCCTTATGCTGCCCCAATTTTTTCGGGTTTTAAACATAAAAGGCAAAATGTCGTTTGTCATTATAGAACTTACCGAGTTCACCCCTGATGACAAACTTGACATTGAAGCAGAGAACAGTGCAGCAATCACCAGCCCTGACATTCCTGAAGGGAATTGTGTCGCAATAAAATGAGGGAACAAAAAGTCTGCATCGCCCGAAACACTATCGCCCGGAGGTAACAGGTTGGGGTAGGTGCAATAAAAGTTCATGACAGCAAAACCTACAAGTAGCAACAATATTGTTATTGCCACTAGCCCTAATTGGGTGTGGATAAAAGTTTTTCGTGCTGCTTTCAGATCCTTGGTAGACAAAAACCGCTGTATTGCCATCTGATCCGATCCAGAAGTACAAATCCACCATGTGACATTGTTAATTATGGCAAAGAAAATGGTCAAACGCACATATGGGTTAAAACTGACAAAATCAATGCTTTCCCAGTGATCTGTCCAGGAACTGGGCGACAGTGGCCCTATCCCTCCTAGTTTTACGGCAACTATCCCAATCGTCAGGATTGTACCTGTCAGCAAGATAAAGAACTGGATTACGTCTGTCAGCAAAACGGCTTTCAAGCCCCCCATTGATGTATAGTAAATGGTAATTATCCCTAAAACCAATATAACAGTCAATATATACTTTTCGTCCCACCCCAACATTACGATCATTGCTTTAGATGCCAGGAATAACAAAAGTGCCATCCAAAGGAAACGGGTGATGATAAAAATTAATGAACCGAGTTTTCGTATCCCTTTCCCCAATGGTTTCTCCAGGATTTCATAAGCACTGATTATCTTTAGGTTCATGAAGAAAGGTATGAGGAAACAGTTGGCAAGTACAAGTACCACGGGGGCCCCGACTATTATAGACAAAGCATATAATGGGCCGTATTTGATAACTTCTCCCGGGATTGCCAAATAAGTAATCGCGCTAAAAAAAGAAACATACAGGGAGATCCCCGCAAAGAACGGGCTAACTGACCTTCCCCCCAGGAAATAGTCTTCTTCGTTTTTTTGACGGGAAGCATAAAACCAACCTATCGCAACCAGGAAAAGGCCGTACAATACAATAATAAGCCAGTCGGCCCACCCAATTTGGTTTTGATGGTAATGCTCGTTTGCAAGATAAGCATTTGCTATTGCCCCCCGGGTATCTTCACCTTCCTCTGTTTTGAAATTTTCAACAAATAAAGGGATGTCCTCTTTACAGCCTTTTATTGCAAAAGTGGCCAGTAAAACAGAAATGACAATTATGAGCCGGTTAAACAGTCTCATTGTTGATTTATTTAAACCTTACCGAGTACAAATCAGCGTCTTTCATGTAAACCCTCATTCGGACAATTTTGCCTGCGAGCCCTTTCAGGTTTGTTTTCCCGTTCCACCCCACAATCCTGGATATTTCATTGCCGATTATCGTTTCCGAATCCTCCAATGTATAACCAGGCATAGGGGTCCCTTCCCCGTCCTGTATTTCAAACTTTAGTTCCCCGGCTGCCGAGGTGGAATAATTAATTTCCAAATTGTGCCCCGAAAAAGTAAATGGTTTTGTAATCATTTCTCCTCCGGTGTATGGTGCCGCAACAGAGACAAAACCATCGATCCGTAATGAATACCGTTGTATATGCGCCGAGGGCTGTGCATAGTCCTGGTTGACATAAACCGACATCTCTTCGGGACTTGACTGCACGACATTGAGCACAGGGTAATTGGAACGCGAAACCCAGTTGTCCAAGCCAATACCGGGACGGATAAATGATTCCATAAAAGTCCTGTCATAGGTATTTCCTCCCCGGCTGGTCATAAAAAAAGCATCAGAACAGTCTTTGAAATAGCCAGGATCTACGTTTACCCCTTTTGCCTGCTCTTCTGTTAACACCTGCCGTCCGGGCATAAACCTGCCCCCAATGGCTATGTATATATGGGAAGCCCGGTAATAGGGGCTTGTTTGCTGTGTGTAAAGATGTTCAAGGGGGGTGTCGCCAAAAGTCATTTTTTCAGGGGGGGACCAATGTATAAAGTCTGTTGAAGTTGTTCGCGACACGCTCCTAAAACCGGAAAACCCCTCGCCAGTCCAACTCCTGAAATAACAGATATATTTTTGTTCTGATCCAGACCAAAACGCAACATTTTGTGAATCGAAGAGCCCTTGTGTAAATACGGGGTTTTCCTGCAATTTTTCCCAATGTGTGCCATCGGGTGAAACAAAAGCTATCAACCCGCTCTTTTTTGTCCCTCCAAGTGCTTTATATTTCTGTCCCTGGCTGGCATTAGGGTTGGCATCGAGGAACGGGCTGAAATTATGGGCGGCAGGTGATTCGTCGGCCAAGATAACGTTGTTGGCAAAAGAGCCGTCAATATTATGGATCATTAAATCTGGTTTATGCCAATTAACCCCATTTTTTGATTCGGCATAACAGGTTACTACTTTTTTGTTGGCGTCTTTGCCAACCTTTGGCATCCCGCGATAATATGCACGGAAAAGATCCCCGTCTTTTATTATGGTACAATATCCGCTAAATGCCCCTTCCCAAGGCTTGTTAAAATAAAGGACGGGACCTTCATCATGAGGATGGTGCATTTGTAGGTGCGTGTTTTTCAATTCGTCGATCAGGAAATAATCAACAAAAATTTCCCGCCTGTCATCTAACTGTATTGTTCCCCCATCTTTTTTTGTTTGGCTAAACATTAAGGGAGGGGACATTATCAGGAAAAGGCAATAACTAAGTAATGTTTTCATAATAAAGTTTAGTATTTAGTGATTGATTAGCACAAGTATAAACAAAATCAATCAAAAATGCATGTTTTTCTATTGAAAAGATGACAGTATTCAACAGTCGGACTAAGGTTGAAAAAACCGAGAATCGCAAGGCTACGGTTTCCGTTAAAAGGTAAACCTCCGTCTCCCGCCCTCAAAGAAAGGGGCAACAATGGGGCAAACAGAAAGGTTTATGACAATATCGAAGAGGTTTTGGAAGAGATTTTGCCTTCCTGTGCCGGCTTTGACGAAAAGGCTGCCGTTTTTCTGTTCCACCACGATGTGATAAGGCATGGATATATCCCGCCACTCCTGCTTAAACTATCTCCTGTTGTAAAATATAGGATGGTGGGCAGCAATAAATTTATTGCAAACCCCGACACACTTTTTTCAACAAGCCCTGAATTGGTTGGGGAGGAAGTTTTTGACGACATTACAGGTTTGATCGGCCAGTATGCTCATGGGAATGGGGGATCAAAGCAACACTGAGACTTTTGGGACACCCTCTTTTCTGAAAATCCGAGGGGTGTCCATCTGAGAACTGTCCATTGTCTATTGTTGCAACATATTTCCAACTTCCTTTAATATTTTTACCGATTCTTCCGGCACATTGCCATTTCCGTCAGGACCAATATTGAGCAGCAGGTTTCCCCCTTTTTCGTTGATGTCCTTCAATTTGTTATATACCGTTTGGGCATCCTTCCAGTTGTTGTCGCTTTTTTTAAAGCCCCATGATTTATTCATGGTATAACAAGCTTCCCATTCATGTTTCAAAGCTTCGCCCGGATGCTCTTGTTCGGGTGTCCCAAAATCTTTTTTAAATATCTCCCGCTTGGCAACACGGTTGTTGATCAGTATCTCCGGTTTAAGTCCCCGTATATATTGATATAGGTCCACCCCCAGTGCCATGTCCCACCAATAAACCCAATCGCCATCAAACCAAAGCATTTCTGTATCATAATTTTCAATCAGTTCCTTTATCTGGTTTTTCATGTAAGTTACATATTCCTGTTTTTTCCCAGATTTCATCCTGACATTGCCCCTTCTAGTCCATGAGTCGTTGCCGTCAATATTGCGTTCCTGCGATGGGTGGTGCCAATCTATGATACTATAGTAAGTGCAAAATTTCAACCCATATTTTTTACAAGCAGCACTCAACTCAGCCAGTATGTCGCGGCCTGCAAACGGGGTGCTGGCAACATCAAAATTGGTGTATTGGCTGTCCCATAAACAAAAACCTTCATGGTGTTTCGATGTTATCACAATGTATTTCATCCCAGCATCTTTCGCCAAACGGGCTATAAAATCGGCATCAAAACCTGTAGGGTTGAATGTTGAGGTAAGCATGGCATATTCCTGTGCAGGCACGTCAGCCTTTGCCTGGAGCCATTCGGCATATCCTCCTGGCTCTTCGCCTTCCCATTCGCCACCCAACTGGCTATATAACCCAAAATGAATAAACATTCCATACTTGGCATCGGTAAACCATTTCATGCGTTGGGCGTAACCTGCTTCTGTCTCTTCAAGATAATTTTGCTGGGCTGTTAAACTACAAACCATGCCGGCAAAAAAAGTTAACGTTAGTAATTTTTTCATTCCTGTCATTTTAAGTTTTATATAATCAAAGCTTTTTTTTATAAATTGCAGCACAATAACAAATCCTTTTAATCTTTTTTAATTTTTTGTTTGACCACAGCGTAAGGACATGTCACCGAAGTCAGATAAACGGGGTTTTGCTTTTCCCCATCACGGTTAAAACACTCATACGGAGCACCAAACCCTTCACCTTTGCGGTAATCGTTTTCCCTTAATTCATCCACATATTCTTTGAACATTTTTTTTGCAAGCTGCGGGTTTGCTTGTGCAATGGCAAAACAAACCCATCCTACCGGCGTCCCCCAATATGCACCATTTTGATATGTGTTTTTTTTGAGCCCGGGACGGGTTGCTTCCCAGGCAGTAGAAGCATTTGAGTCGTTGCTGGTCAATACATGCCTCACATTGCCCCGGAATGCCAAGGTCCCGTTTAAATAAGAACCTGCCAAGTAACTGCATGTTTTCATGCGCCCGCTTCCATCAATTATATCATAATACACCGCAAGTGCTGTGCCCCAGACATCCGGCTGGCTGCTCCTCCCTGTTGAAGCACGCAGCATACCGTCTTCGTCCATGAAAATTTTAGGTATTGCATCCTTTATGCCCAAAGCTATATTTATGTATTTTTTTGCCTTGCCCTCATATCCCAGCATCTCATATAACTTTGCCATTTCAATTGAAGCCCTGTACTTTAAAATGGTTGGGTAGCATAAATCGCCCGTAATAATAATTGCATCCCTAAACCCAAAGTCAACCCCCCTGAACGCATCAGTTGTATAAACAACCGGGCTGCCGTTTCTTGTTGGCGGGACATTGTATGCCAATTCCAGCCTGTCGATTAAGGGGGTGCCGTTAATTTTTGTTGTTAAAATGCTTGTGTCTGATGTAGATTGGAGGTAATAGTATGCCATATGTATGAATAAAAACTGATCGCCATACGGAGGGACCATGCCCCATGAAGGTATCCCCTGCTTTTCATAATTATATGTGCCGGGGAAATAAATGGGCAGGCTGTTGTCCATCCTGATGTGGTCTGCAACAGAGCCTTGGGGGATCATGCCCCCCTCATCGGCAATCCATGTTTGCCCGCACTGGGTTGATGCAGCAAGCAGCAACATATGTTCCTGCTCTTTGGCGGGGACAAAGCCACAATCAAGCGACATGGCATAATCGCGGATCCAGAATGCAGGGTAACAATCCCTACCCCCCGGACGGACAACCACGCCCCCCGTATTGTTCAATCCATGCCCCAATGGTACAGTGCCGCCGGGATAAATACGGGAACTTTCCAATACGTCTTTTGTTAAACTTTCAAGGAATTTAAAATCGTTGTCACTTATCCACGAAACATCCCCCTGCGAATACGTATTCTTTGATATAATGAAACAGGAGATCAACAAAACAAGATACTTTACTATGTCCATTATAGGTTTATTAGATTTTCACTGCCCGCTCACCACCAACCTCATCTGCCATGGATCAACATGAGGGATTACAAACGTCTGGTATGGGCCATCGGGACCTGAAGAATTTATGACAGTCTCGTTGCAGTCCATGTCGTAAACTTTTATTGTTTTGTTCCCGGTTTTTAATTTCAGCACAAGGTTTTTTGCCGGGTCAAAAGAACAATTGGTGAAGGCAAGCGCTATTTTCCCGTTACTTGGCTCGCGTGCCCAAAGGTTTATTTTGTGGAAAGAACCTACATAAGCAGGGAGCTTATCTTTCGAGAGCCAGCGGAAAACCGCTTTCGCTTGCGAGCTTTTCGACAGGTTTTCCATGAATGTCCATGGATAGTAGCCTGCCACGCATATCCTGCCTCCCAGTTTGTTTTCAAAAATGCCCATTGTTGCAGGGGCAACTTGCTCTCCGGTATAGTCAATAAGCCCGGAAAGCACTTGTGCCTTATCGTTTGTCTTTTCCAATTCGTAGGCAGTGCATTTCCAGAACGACTGCCTGTTGTCGCGTTCCCTTCCGGCAAATTCGCCGTTTAAGGGGTTGCCGGTAAATTTTTCGATCCTGTCTATTTTACTTGAACCCACAACCTTGAATCCCGTAAGCCCGCCAAAGCCCATTTGGTTCAGTTCTTTCAGGGTTTCGGCATCTATATATACGGCACCTGCAAGCAACTCTTTGATTTTTTCTTCTGACGTTGCATAAATATTGTCCTTGCCAAGAATAGTCACCACTGCGCCGTTATTTGAATAACAAATAGGCAGGCCTATGTCTGAAAACTCATGCTTTACCACCGGGTTTCCGGAACTGGTCCAGTTTCCCTTGTCGAGATTTCCTGTAGCATAGCTGTCTTTGTTCCAGAACGACTGGATACCGGTAATTGGCGAACGCCCCAGCGTGCTTGCCAGCAAATCGAAAAACGGTCGGGAATCTTTCAGCCTTTCAACCAAGGGTCCGTATTCGTCCAACGGCTCATCGTACATGGAGAGAACGTTAAAAGCAGCTCCTGTGCAACCTGCCGCAATATGAGAGCAGGCTTCCAAAACCACGATATTTTCTGCTTTTTTTAACCGTTGGTAAGGGAAATTTTCAATTTCCGACTCTATGGAAAGCACTTCAGTGGGAAGAACCGATACCTGCCTTCCTATATCGTGAGATTTTCCGGCCAGCCCTGTGTTGTTTTCATCGTTGTAATAACCGCCACCGGGCCGCCACATTACAGGCGTGTTGTCGGGCCCGGCAAGTATTTTTGCCCAATTGTCAAAGTCGTAACCTTCAATAAAACGGTCGCCTGTCATAAAGCCAAGCGGCATTTTCGGGCTTGCAGCGTGAACGGTCTTTTCAATCAATTCGAAAAGGCGCGCAAATGTATTCCTGTTGTGCTGAAGCCAAGCTTTCCTGATTGCCAGTTTTTCTATAGTATCACCTTCATCGAAAGCCTTTTTCAATGTCTCTCTTGTGTATTTTTTCCCGGTTTCTTTTTCAAAAATTTCGAGGCAATGATCGCAAAAACAGCCATAGCCGATCGGCATGTGCCCCAAGCGGACATCATCGTCTATCCATATATAATCGGGGTTTGCGCCAACAGTAAGCTGATATATTTTTTCAACATATTTCTTCACGTTTTCATCGTTGGGGCAGAAAGAGCCGCAGCAGGTTTCCCCGTCAATATTGGTCATGGGCGCATAACTCCCTTTTAGGGAATTTCCAAGGTCTTCTTCGTGGTGACCAATGCTTGTCAGTATATTGATCCCGGCTTTGTAACCCAATCCCCGGGCCTTTTCGACCCTGTCCTTCAAAATTTTTGCCCTTGCTTCAAATTCATCAAGCGGGATAGGGGCGTGTGTCCCGGAAGTAAAAAAGGTTATCTCGTCGGTAACGCCTTTGTTGTTTTCGAACAACCCCATAAGCTCGTTAAAACGTGTTTCCGAATGCCACAAAGGGACACCGATGCGGAAAGATATAAACGCTTTGCCTATTCCATTGTCAAATGTGCTTTCTCTTAATTTAATGTCTGCTTTTTCTGGCACATTGCCACATCCGGCAACAAAAAAAATCAGCAAAAAAAGAATTACTTTGTCCATTTCGTTAAATATATTATTGGTTCGTGCTATTTTTTAAAACATCCGTGGAAGCCCCAACTGCGCTTTGCCTGACGGATGGAATTTTGGTTTTTCATTTTTCTCCGGCTCTTCCCTGATCACTGCCCAGCCTTCAAATCCTTTTCCTTGTGGGCATAAAACTATCACTTCCCCTTTTTTTGTTTTGATTTCTGAGATTTCGCCTTCCACTAATTTGCTTTTCTTTTTCAAGCTAGAATGCAAGGCAGCATTTTGCCACGGCAATTGAAGCTTGAACGTATTTCCCGACAAACTTTTCACGCATATCCATTGCACTTCGCCGCCAATTTTCTCGGCAGAAACCACGAAGCCACCTTGTGCATGGAGCGTAAACCTCCCATTACGAGAAGCAGGGAACACCCTCAGCACACCGTCGTGACTTTGCAGCAGCGACTCGTTCATTGCCGTTGCAAGCACCGACATAGACTCCATCGACATGTGGCGGAACTGCCACATAGGTAGCTGGAATTTATCTTCGCTGTTTATATCGCGGACTGTATTTGTACGGAAAAACCATTCGGCATCTTTGTTTACTTCCCCTTCAAGACCCCAATGCCCCCAGCCGTTGCAATAAATTTGCCAGCGGGAAGGGAAACGCCCAAGGTCAGTTTTCAGCTCATCTTCCAAGCCAAGCCTTGCCAGCACTATTGGCACGGGATCCCAACCTGTGGCCTCCGAGCCATACAGCAATGCCGTTGTTTTCATTTGACCGAACAACTTGCTGCCTTCCTGCCCCAAGCCAATAACTCCAGAAGGAAAAACAGGGGAAGAAGGCACGGAAGGGAAAATGCCGTCAAGTAGTTTCAAACCATGGTTTATAGTAGTGTCGGTAACCGGGTTGTAAACAGTCAGCCATTCTTTTTCTTTTATCCCCCAACCGGCGGCCATAATTTCATTGCCAGGTACTTGTTTACCTTTAAAAAACCCTTTTTCCAAGATAAACCCGGTGTCATCGTAGGCAATAGTATTCTCCTTTACTTGGACAACAGGGAGAGGTGCTAAATGCTCCAATATGTCTTTCCATTTTTGAGCTTCCGGCAACTTTGCCCCGGATTCTTCCAATACTTTTAGGGCAGTTGAGAACAAAGCCTTAGCATAGGTGAGTTCTGTCAACCCGTCTTTTAATTTAATCCATCCCTCGTAGCCTGTGCCTTCTTTGGCGTGGTACAGCCCGTCAGTTTCTTTTTCGAACAAGGTTTGGTAAAAACGTGCCGCTTCGGTGATAAACGGCAGTGCTTTTTCTTTCAAAAATTGCTTGTTGCAGGTAAATTTGTATTGCCGCCAAAAATCGAGGGCTATTTCGGCAATTGGCGTGTGGTTGTGTTTTTCGCCCAATGAATTATACCCGTTGCGGTCTGTAACATCAGAAATAAAAGCACCGTCTGCCCCAAAATATCCTTTGGCATCCTTTCTGGCATGTGGCAAAGATTTAAAACGGAAATCGAGATAAGGATTTGCCAGTTCATGGAACCCGGCGGCATTCAACGGCCAATAAAGTTCTTGTTGGTTCCAGTGGAAATAAAAATTCCAGTTTTGCACATCGCGGCTCCAGCCCCACAGGCCGTTTGTGAACCGCCCAGGATATTTGCCTCCCTGCGAAGTGTTTGCATAATACATTGTTAGGTACCAAAGGTTGTTCAGGTAATCGTTGCCATAATCCATGAAAGAACGGCTCCAAATAGATCCCCAAATTTCGGCATTTGACAGGCTCAACGCCCCCATGCCTTTTTCTTTGGCAAAAGACAATGTGTTTTTTATATTAGAAACAGGATTTTCGGTTTCGGGCGAAGTGACGGTAAAAGCCAGTTGCGCATTCTTTTTTGTCTTTCCAGAAAGCTGAATTACTGCCCGGTGCGAATGTTCGCACAGATACTTTGTTTCCAGGCCGTTATCTTGTATTACGCTTCCCCCAACTGCAAAAGTGCCGGATGTCAACTTTTGTGTGATGGATACCCCACCGCTATCTGCCGTTGCCTCTGTGCCGCCAATGCCAATAGAGGCATCCCTGTTTATTTGGCTGTACCAGTGCGAATAGGTACGCGAGCCGAACCGTTCAACTGCGACTTCCACCGGGGCATCATCGTTCAGCTTGCTTTCCAGTTCACATAACAATACGCCTGTTTTGTGATCTACAAATGCTTTGAACTTTATTTCACCAAAAGGAGTGGTGGATTTTATATCCAGTGAGGCATCTTTAAGGTTTAGCCTTGCTTCAAAACCGGACAGGTACATCACGTCAAAAATCGGGAATTTAAAATCTATGGCGATGCGGCATGCATGGCGCAGGGTCGTGCTATGGTCTTCTTCGTCCCTTTTCCAGTTGTGGAAAGGTCCGGGGGCGGCATCGTCCCACAAATCGCTTTTGTTTACCGCTGCCATGATTTTTGAGCCTTCGCACCAAAACAAAGCACCTATCTCGCCGTTCCCAAGGGGTATCCCCTGCATTGGGTCGGCAGGGAGGCTGAGGTAAACCAAATCATATTGGGACACTTTTCCCGGCCAGGAAACCTCCCATCCTGCTTTTTCAGGATCGAAAGCCGAACTGATATTTTTTGTTGCAGGGGCCTCCTGTGAAAATGCGGACAAGCATAACGCCAATAAAATATCAACACTTACAAATATCCTTATAAATTTTCTCATTGTATTATTCCTGTTTTGCTGAAATTTCAGTTAACGGTGAACCTTCCGGGAAATATGCTTCAAAAAACCCTTCTTCATTCCCGTCAAACATGGCAACCCTTATCGTCCCCCAGGTAGCCTGATCTCCAGTGGCATAATATATATAGGTTTTCCCCTTATATTCCAAAATATCGATATCTGAATTGTTTTCCCCCTCGCCCGGGCTTGCTTCCAGGACAGGGTTATACGGAGATAACTCCCATGTTTCCAGATTGTTTGAGCGGGCCATGTACGAAACCCAGCCTTTATGCCCTTCTACAGGGGCATGAAGGTAAACAACATAGTAATAAGGCGCGTGGTAACGGATAACGGGACAAGCAGAATACTCATGTTTTTCCCCTGTAAATGCCAGCCCCGGGACTTTTTCCCACTTCGATAAATCCTTTGAGCGGGCAAATTTGAAACAGAACTTCACGGGCTTGTCAGATTCGTAAGCCATGACATAACCATTGCCATCGCGGCAAACAGACGAATTAAAAAGGTGCTCGCCACCTTCGGGCAGTATTGCTTTTTCGGTTTCCCAATTTTTGAGGTCTTTGGAAACCAGACGGTCGATCCCCGTGGAGTTCATAACCTTCCCAAAATCTGTAAATTCAAGTGCGAACACGTTCAGCTCATCGCCGTTTACATAAGCAGACACAAAAGAATGCCCTTTGCCGAACCGGGCTTCTTCCTGTCCCGTCTGCAAATTGTCTATATATAAATAAGCATCCTCCCCTTTGGCGTAAAAACCGCCGGGCCTGTGGTTGGCAACAATCAGCAACTTCGGACCGAACACAAACGGGGTGTTCTCCATAGGTGTCCGCCCGACATCGGAAAAAGCAAAAGGCAGTTTGGTCAATTCCGGTTTTACTGGTACTTTATGGGTACAACTTATTGCACTCATAAAAAAGGCAACAACAAAACAGTTTAGGCAATATTTTTTATTCATTTAGAAGTAAATTTAACTTATTTCCAATAAGCTTGAAATAAATAGTGTAATGTTATTTATCAAAAATAAGAAAACTCTTTGCTCCCTAATAAAATGCAAAAGAGTTTTCTAATCGTTTATTTTTATTTTCTGTTAATAACCATCGGTTTGAACAAGATTAGGATTCCTGTCAAGTTCTGATTGAGGGAATGGCCAGTGATAATGTTTTTCTTCAAATAAGTAAGTCCCTCCTGAAAATATTTCAGGTAAAGAGTTAATTACATCCTCAATGATGTGCCATCGCTTCAGATCGAAATAACGTATCCCTTCTACTGCAAATTCAATTCGTCGCTCATGGCGTATAAACTCCCGTAGTGACTCTTTTGTATTATATTTTGATTGGTCAACCGGAGTCATATCAACACCTGGCCTTGCCCTTACTTCATCGATTGCATCATAAACGCTTTGCCCCGGGCCATTTGATTCATTTTGAGCTTCGGCATACATTAGCAACACATCTGCATAACGGATTAGTACCCAATTCCAATCGTTGAGGTAAGCATTAGAATAACTAGCCTGAATAGTAGTGTCTACCCCTTTCTTATTTAATACGCCTGTTGGGTTAAATGCCGTATAATTATAAAACCCTTCCCAGTTTTCATCGGGTAACCTAATCGTTGCTTTTAGCCTGGGATCTCTGTTGTTATAAGGATTTACAGGATCATACAGTGGCGATTCTGAGATACTTTCCCCATCGCTACATTCATATGCATCCAATAAATCCTGAGTCAAAAATATGTGGGCTGTATATTCGATATTCATTCCATATACACTGTGATAATCGTCCGGACTAAGGTAATCACATGAAAACATTATTTCATTATTGCCGATTTGTCCTTCATTAATAAACATACTTGCATAATTGTCATAAATGCCAAATTTCCCGGCATCAATTATTTGTTTTGCCATATTGGCTGCATCAGACCATTTCTCTTCAGATAGAAGTACCCTGGTTTTTAAAGCCATTGCACTCCCTTTAACTGCATGCCCGGAAGAATACGACTCATCAGGTAAATTGGCTATTGCATAATCCAAATCTTCATTAATAAAATCCAACACATCTTCCGAGGTACTCTTTGCAATTTTGGAAGCATCTGCACTTTCAGGTGTCTCTTTATATAAAACCACATCGCCAAAACAATTTACAAGGTCGAAGTAAAACAGTGCCCTTAAGAAACGGACTTCACCTTTTGCTTTATTTAATACACTTTCGTCTACGGTTGTTGCTTTATCTACATTCCCCATGAAAAAGTTGCATTGGGCAATGCCTTTATAACAACCATTATATACATTTTCAATTACCCCGCCTGTATTGGCATTAATGGTTCCTAATGCCATTGTTTGTATATTATATATATTCCAATAATCAAGCCCATTGTCAGATAACCCTTCCAAATATCCTCTTTGATAATCCAAAAAAGATCCTTTCAACCGGGCATAGCATCCTGCCACAGCCATTTCTACATCATCTTCGCTTTCCCAAAATGTTTCACTTGAAATCTCATCAAGTGGATTTTTTTCTAAAAAGTCATCATTACAAGAAAATGATACCATCACCATTAGTACAACAGCGATATAAAAAAACATCCTATTTTTTATTTTCATAATCTGCATTGTTTTTATTATTAGAATTTTACTTTCAAACCCAAATTTAAAATTCGTACCTGGGGATAAGCCGATGCACGAGTAGTTGATGATGGCAATTCCGGATCAACTCCTGGGAACTTTGTAAATGTGAGTAAATTATCTGCGGAAAAATAGACAGTAAAATCCTGTAGTTTTAATTTTTCAAATAATTGTTTAGGTACCGAATAAGATAGATTGACATTTTTTAGCCTCAAATATGAGGCATCAGGCAAATGGTAGGTAGAAGGATAAGCATATACCCCTGAATAGCCTCCAGAGTACGAGCCTGAACCAATATATACAGCTGGCTCAGAATTACTTGGGTTGGTAGGGCTCCATGCATCTCTAAATCTAACATTTGGGGAGTCCCCCTGTACAAAAGGATCATAACCCCATCCGTATATCCGTGTCCTCAAACCTGATACCCCCTGAAAGAATGTTGATAAGTTAAACCTTTTCCATCCTACATTAAATACAAAAGAATATGTAAAGTCAGGATAGGGGGATATTGAAATACGGTCATTAGAATCAATAACATCATCTTCATTTTGGTTTTTTATTTTTATATCACCAGGCTGTGGTGTATAGAATGTGTGGTCTGGGGAATTTGCAATATCTTTTTCGCTTTGAAAAATGCCTTCCATTTCATATAAATAGAATGAATTATATGGTAGCCCTATTTCATTAACTCCCTTTGTTTCAGTTACAATAGACAATAATTCATTCTTATAGGCAGACAGGACAAAATTTACATTATAAGAAAAATCCCCAAAATTTTTTCCATGCCTCAATTCTATTTCCCATCCAGTATTTTGTAATTCTCCATCGTTGGTTGTTGGTCCGCTAAGGCCTAAACTTGCAGGGACTGGTTGTGTGGCCAAAATATCGTAAGTATTTTTCTTAAACCAGTCGAATGTCAATCCAAACAAGCCATCATATAGATCCAAATCCAATCCGATGTCAAATACTTTTGTCGATTCCCATTTCAGATTTTTATCTGTCAAACTTGATACTGCGACAGCTTGTTCAGAAGAACCGTTAAATGGATAGCTGGTTAGGTTCAATACATCCTGATAAGGATAATTCCCTATTTCCTGATTTCCTAAGACTCCATACGAGGTCCGTAACTTTAGGTTATTGACCCATGGTAAATTATCTTTCAGAATAGTTTCTTCAGAAATTCTCCACCCTGCTGAAAACGATGGGAAAACCCCCCAACGGTTTTTATCTGCTACACGAGAGGTGCCATCATAGCGAACATTGGCTTCGAACAGATATTTCCCGTTAAAGTTATAGGCGAGCCTTCCAAAGTATGAACGCAAAGACCACTCGTAAGAAGAACCACTTAATGACTGCCCATCGCTGGAGCCTGCGTCCAGTTCCATAAGGCTGGTAGTTGGGAAAACTTTTCTGTTTCCAGATAAATACTGGTATTTATATGATTGTTGCTCATAACCTGCCATTGCACTAATATGATGTTTTTTTGCAATCATTGTTTCGTAATTTAATACTGAATAAATGGATGGCAACACAGATTTTGAATAATTATCAGTTACCCCTGCTGATGAAGGTGCTGTAACAGTATTTGCTAAAGTATAATCTGTTTCTCCTTCTAATTTATGATAGTAGTAATGCTCCTGCGTCTCATAAATATGATCTTTCCTTGTGTTATCTGTATAGTTAATGGCAGCTTTCACTGTCCACACCAATCCTTTCAACAAGGTGACATCCAAATATGTTTGCGCATTCAATCCATATCCTTTTGAATAACGTGCCCCATTATCAAATGCAACCGGAGAAGTGCTGTTATGAGGTTCATTAGGATAAGCCCATGCGGTTTTTCTGCCGCTCCCATCAGGCAAATACGGTTTATAGAGAGGCCCATTCTGATATACAGCTAAAAGATTTGTATTTGACCACCCGGGAGGCTCACGATTGTCTTTAAATACAGCACTTATACTTGTGCCTAATTTAATTGCCTTTGTTATCTGATTCGTAAAATTTAACTGAGCGTTGTACTTCTTATATTTAATATTCGGTAGTATCCCCGGTTGGTCTAAATAATTCAATGAGAATTTATATGTGCTTTTATCCGTTACATTTGAAAGGCTTAAATAATGGTTCATTACCGTGGCCGGGTTAAAATAATAATCCAGCCAGTCGAAATTTGGGTATTCATCACGGTCGGTTGCATTCCTGTACGCGTCAATTTGTTCTTGGGTATATAAACCATCATATCCCGCCCTTTCTCTTGCCGAATTGTACATTTCCATATATTCGGCAGAATTGGTAATCAATTCAGGTAACCTTGTAGCAGAGTGTATGCCTATGTCAAATTGGTATTCCACAGATGCCCCTTCTTTTGCATTTTTAGTGGTTATTAAAATAACTCCGTTTGCTGCTCGCGAACCGTAAATGGACGCAGATGCCGCATCCTTTAAAACTGTAATGCTTTCGATGTCATTTGGTGCAAGATTAGAAAGAGAACCCGTTACCCCATCTACTAGAATTAATGGATCAGAGGAAGCTCCAAAAGATCCGAGTCCGCGAATTTGAAATATAGCATCGTCATCCCCGGGCTGTCCGGAAGGTTGGGTAACCTGCAAGCCTGCAACTCTTCCTTGCAACAGATTTGTTGGGTTTGTTGCAGGACGGGAAGCTATTGTTTGTGATGATACAGCAGAAACAGCCCCTGTCAGGTTAACTTTTTTCTGCACACCATACCCCACAGCCACAACCTCTTCAATTCCAATAGCCTCTTCCTGCATCGCCACATTGACAGTTGCCTTGCCGCCAACTGTTATTTCCTGCATCTTCATCCCCACAAAAGAAAACTGCAAAACCGCTCCTTCGGGGATGTTAGTTAAAGAATACCCCCCATCGGCACTGGTAACCGTACCTTTGTTTGTCCCCTTGACAACAACTGTCACGCCAGGAAGCGGGGAACCTGATGAATCGGTAACTTTGCCGGAAACCGGCCGTTGCTGTTTCTGATAATTATTGTCCTCTTGAAGTGCAGGCGCCAAAACAATCTGACGATCGTATATATTATATGTAATGCCGCACCCTTTCAATAACGACCCCATAACTTCATCGATTTTTTTGCCCTGCACGTTAATGTCCATCCTTTTGGAGAGGTCGACCAATTCATTATTATACATAAAATAATAGTTGGAATTATCCTCTATATTGCCAAGGATCTCCATAAGGGAGGCATTCTTCAGTTGTACCGTGATCTTTGTGCCCTGAGAATGGACAGGGGCAGCTATCGCCGAAATGGCAGAAAAAATGACAAGAAAAACTGTTATTCTTATAACTAACAATAAATGATTGTACGCAGAGGGCTTCCCATTCCCTGCGGGTTTTAACTTTTTTTTCATAAATTTGAACTAATTTGATTAATAAAATTTGTTTCCTTTCATACTTAACCTAGTCTGGAAACAATAATTAGATTACGGCAGGATTGTGGACCAACACTTTCCTGCTTTTTGTTTTTTGTTTTAATTATTCACATAGGCTATTGTTTTATAGGTTATTAAATCTAATGCCGTATCCTAAATTCAACCTTACTCCTCGAACAAGTGCCGTCATGTTGTTTTTCCCCTGGGGCTATGTCGTACCCAATAGGGGCAGAGAAGCTTAACATTTCAAGTGTTTGCAATATGGTTTCATTCTTGATGACGGCGGTGTAGCGGTATTTCAACAATTCCTGATCTTTTAATTCGATGTCGATGTTAAACCACCTTTCAAGTTTATTTGCCACTTCGCGCATAGGGGTGTTCTTGAACGTCAACTTTCCGTCTTTCCATGTAGAATATTGTTTTACGTCAGCTTCCGAAAGGATCAATTCCCCGTTTTTTTCATTGAACACAACCCTTTCCCCGGGCGACATGCTCAATATTGGTGCCCCCTGGTTTTTGTCGCCCGACAGAAATACCTGTGTGGCGCCTTCTTCCAATGAAGATTCAAATTCATTGCCGCTATAAGAGAAAACATTAAATGAGGTGCCTACTGCCCTGACCGTAAACCGCCCAGTAACAACATCAAATGGTTTTGATTTGTTGGCGGCAACATCAAAAAATGCTTCACCTGTCAAGTATATTTGCCTGTCGTTGTGGTTGAAATCCTGCCCATAGCTTAGCTTGCTCCCTGAATTTAACCAAACTTTAGAGCCATCGGGCAATGTCAAAGCAGAACGGGCGCCATAAGAAGCTACAAATTCCTGTCCTGCCGATCCCTCTTTCCCGTTTTGAAAAAACAAATAGGCAGAAAACAATAAAACAGGGACAATGAGCATTGCGGCTATTTTTTGGAAATAATGCAAGAACAACTTCCTTGTGGCACCTGATTGGGCTAACCTAGATTCTATCTTAGCCTTGGCCTTTTGTTTGTCAATTTTCTGCATTTGCTCAAGCCGCCCGGCTAAGCCCCAGATTGCTTCCAAGCGTTCCAGTTCCTTTTTGTCCCCCTCTGCCTGGACAAACCAAGCTTCCACGTCATCCGCTGCCTGAACGGGCAGTTCTTTGTTCAGATAGCCTACTATTTTCGCTGATGAAGGATATTTATTGCTCATTATTTCCCTGATTTCGTAATAACAGACAATTAACCTATCGTTACCCCCCACGCTGGCAATTATTTTTTTCCTATTTACACAAGAACAGGCAATAAGCCTTCTTTTTTAAGAGAGGTACATGAGGAATAAGGGGAGAAAGTCTTTTAGTTCCTTTCTGAGGACTTTTAGGGCTTTGGTTATTTGGTTCTCGACAGTCTTTTCTTTTATGCCCAACTTTTCGGCAATTTCTTTGTTTTTAAGGTTCTCAAACCTGCTCATTTCAAAAACCTCCCGACATCTGGCAGGTAATTTCGAAATTGCCTGATCTAAATGGTAACGTAGTTCCGACTCATTGAACAGGCTCCATTGCCCCTCGTGCAAGTTGTCGGCCTGCAATATAGTTTGTTGACGGTAAGCCCGCTCAACTTTCTTGCGTTTTTGAAGGTTCATGCATTGATTGTGCACTGCCCGGAACAAATAAAAACGTACAGAACTTTCTATTTCGATGCCTTGGCGTTTCTCCCAAAACTTCACAAAAACATCCTGCACTACTTCTTCCGAGCTGCTCAAGTCCCCGGTATAACTATTGGCATAGACACATAGCCCAGAATAGTAATAATCAAAGAAATAGTTAAAAGACTCTTTACTGCCCGCCTTCATCTTGGCAAACAAATCTAATTCCCTATTTTTTAATAATCGGTTCATCTAGGCACATTCAAAGCTTACAAAACTAATTAAAAAGGGGATCGGTCCTGTAAAATTATTATAAAAATAATATTTGCCCCACAGCAAAGAAAAAAGAAATGCCACCCCTGGAAAGGGGTGGCATTTCTTTTTGCCCCATGTAAAAAACACTTTGCTGCACGTAGTGTTTTTTTACATGCTTTTTATTTCCGACACAAGTTTTTGTATCGAGCTTTTAGCATCGCCAAACAACATGCGCGTTTTGTCGTTAAAGAACAGGAAGTTTTCAATTCCCGCATAACCTTTGCCCATGCCGCGTTTCATTATAATAATATTTTTCGCCAAGTGGGCATCGATAATAGGCATCCCGTAAATCGGGCTGCTAGGGTCGTCGTAGGCGGCAGGGTTTACCACATCGTTTGCCCCTACAACAATTGCCACGTCAACATTGGGCATATCGGGGTTGATGTCGTCCATTTCCACCAATTTTTCGTAAGGCACGTCAGCTTCTGCAAGCAAAACGTTCATGTGCCCTGGCATACGCCCCGCAACCGGGTGTATAGCGTATTTAACTTCCACTCCTTTGCTTTCGAGAAGGGTATCCAGCTCATGTGCAATATGTTGTGCTTGTGCAACTGCCAAACCGTATCCGGGTATTACGACCACTTTTTGCGAGTAGCTCAACAATACTGCGGCATCGCTCAAAGTAACCTCTTTTATGGTCCCCTGTTCGCGATCTATTGCTGCACCGCCGCCGCCAAATGCCCCGATAATTACGTTGATTAGCGAACGGTTCATTGCCTTGCACATCAAAACCGTAAGTATCATCCCGGCCGCACCGACCAAAATACCGCCTAAAATCATCGCTTCGTTGTTGTAAATGAACCCAGCCATTGCGGCAGCTACGCCTGTAAATGCGTTTAACAGCGATATTACAACAGGCATGTCGGCACCCCCTATCGGCATAACGAACATTACCCCGTAAACAAGCGAAAGTGCCGTCAACAAATAAATTGCCCAAACCATATCCGATGGTTGGTTTGGCGAGGAAATAATGAAAACGGCCATTGCCAAAGTCGCTGCCAGAAGCACAAGGTTCAGGTATGTCATGAACGGTTTCATGATGTCGCCAACACGTCCGTCCAATTTGCCGAAAGCAATTAAACTCCCGCTAAATGCCACTGCACCTATTATCAGTCCCAAAACCGTAACTAAGATAGATTGTACGTCGCCTGCCTTTGCGGCAGGGTATTCGAGCAAGGCAACCAACATAGATGCTGCGCCGCCTGTTGCGTTGTACAAAGACACAAGCTGTGGCATTGCCGTCATTTTCACTTTGCGGGCAATAATCCAGCCTATTGCAGCACCAAGCCCGATGAAAATAATAATAACAAATATGTTTGTCAGTTGGATGCCTTCCCCGGCAGAATTTTTATGGAGCAACAGTGTTGTTATCATTGCCAGCCCCATGCCCCCTGCAGCCCAAAGGTTCCCGCGGCGGGCGGTTTCCGGGTGAGAGAGGAGTTTCAATCCAAATACAAACAAAAGGGCGGCAATCAGGTAACTTAATTCAAGCAACGAGTCGCCTACCGTATAGTTTATCCCGTTAAGGGTTCCTAAAATTTTATCCATGATTTCCTACTTTTTTTTCTTTTTAAACATTTCAAGCATCCTGTCGGTAACGGCAAATCCCCCAACCACGTTCAACGTGCCAAAAACAAGTGCCAATATCCCCAGCACAAGGTTTAACGAAAATGATGAAAGATCGGCGTGGCCAACAAGGATAATCCCCCCTATAATAATTACCCCACTGATTGCGTTTGCCCCCGACATCAACGGGGTGTGCAATACGGCAGGCACATTGGAAATCACTTCGATACCCAGAAAGATGGATAAAGCGATTATAAAAATAGATTCTTTGAACTCAAAGAAAAATTGCAATACTTGTTCCATATCTGGTTTTTTTATTTGTTTTCAAATAACGATTTTACCCGTTCGTTGTAAATTTCCCCGGCATGGGTTATACATGTCCCTTTTACAATGTCGTCGTCAAAATTAAGGTTTAATGCACCTTCTTCGGTTATCATGAGCTTCATGAAGTTAAGCACGTTTTTGCCAAACATACGGCTGGCATCAAGCGGCATTTGTGATGGATAGTTGGATTGCCCGATTATCCTGACCCCGTTGTGCACAACAGTTTCGTCATTCTTGGTTAGTTCGCAGTTGCCCCCAGTCGATGCCGCCAGGTCGATAACTACCGAACCTGCTTTCATCCTGTCTACAGCTTCTTTGGGCAACAGGACAGGGGCTTTTTTGCCGGGTATTTGTGCAGTACAGATAACAACGTTCGATTTTGCGGCAACATCGTTAATTGCCTGTTGTTGTTTTTGTTTGTATTCTTCTGTTTGTTCAACGGCATATCCACCGGCAGCTTTGTCTTCAGTCGCCCCTTCTACTTCCACGAATTTGCCGCCCAAACTTTTAACTTCTTCCTTAACGGCAGAGCGTACATCGAACACTTGTACTTGTGCGCCAAGTTTGCGCGATGTTGCGATTGCCTGCAAGCCTGCTACCCCTGCGCCCAATATCAAAACGTTTGCTGGGCGTATTGTCCCGGCTGCGGTCATGAACATAGGGAAGAACGTGGGCAATGTTTTTGCAGCTTCCAGCACCGACAGGTATCCGGATACTGTTGCCATAGACGACAGTATGTCCATTGCCTGCGCACGTGTTGTGCGGGGGATCAGGTCGAGGCTGAAAGTTGTCACCCCGTCTTTCAGGAAAGTTTCGGTAAGCTCTGTGTTCCAAAGCGGATTGAAGGCACTTATCCAAATCTGTCCTTTTTTGATTTTTTTGATATCACCTTCAGCTGGCGGCTGGATCTGTAGGATAACTTCCGACTTTTCAAATACATCTGCTCGCGAAACAACTTTGGCACCGGCTGCCTCGTAGTCGCTGTCAGGTGTAAAAGCCATCTCTCCGGCTCCCTGTTCGGCCAAAACCTCCACTTTCATGTCGGTAAAAGCCTTTACAATTTCCGGGAGTAAAGCTACACGGTTTTCTGTTCCATGCTCTTTTAATAGTCCAAGAATCATAAATATGTGGTTTTAGATGTAAATTTTTGTGCAAAGCTAATAAAATTATATTACCGTTAACGTTAACGGTGCGTTTTTTTTATGACAATCTTTGATATTACATTTCGTTTCCCTTTGTTTATCTTTGTAAGATGTTTTTTTCTGATGAAATAATAAAACGCCTTGAAAATGAATGTGCTTTCTCGGCCACACGGAGCAGCGGCCCGGGCGGGCAAAATGTGAACAAGGTAAACACCCGAGTTGAGCTGCGTTTTGCTGTTGGCGGGTCAACTATTTTTACAGAGAAAGAAAAGGGGCTAATCTTCACCAAGTTGGGTAACCGTATAAATTCGGAGGGCGAGTTGCTGCTTTTTTCTGAAGAAAAACGTTCGCAACTGGCGAACAAACAAAAAGTTTTCGAACGTTTTGTACTCCTGCTAAAAAATGCATTGACACCGAAAAAAAAACGCATAAAAACCCGCCCGACAGAAAGTTCAAAACAAAAACGCTTAGAAAAGAAAAAGATAAATTCAAAGAAGAAGTTGTTGAGAAAACCTCCGGAAGCATAGGGGCTGCAAAATAACAAGCTGGCGTAATTAATTGTTTTTTTATTTCGCCCGAGATAATAATTATTGTTTCATTTTTTCGTTATAAGCCAGAATTTGGTTATTTTACAATATCAAACCACGCATTAAATTTATGATTCGATTTTTAAGAAACTTTAGGGATCTGATAGCCCGCATTATTGATTGGTTTTATTTTCCGTTTTTGAGGTTTATCCCCATCGAGGTTTTCAGGTATGGGGCTACCGGCGGTGCCAATACCGTTTTCGACCTCTTCCTGTATTTTATTTTTTACCGTTTTTTGCTCAACATGCAGGTTGTAGATTTAGGGTTCATGGCCGTAAGCCCTCATATTGCGGCATTCCTTATGGTTTTCCCGATTACTTTCACCACCGGTTTCCTGCTGGCCAAGTATGTGACTTTTACTTCATCTGAACTGCGGGGGAGGGTACAGCTTTTCCGTTATGGCATTTCTGTGGCCGGTTCTATATTGCTGAACTACATCTTCCTGAAGTTTTTTGTTGAAGTTGCAGGCATATATGCTCCCTTGTCGAAACTGCTGACAACCATACTTGTAGTTATATACAGTTATGTGGTGCAACGTTGTTTTTCGTTTAAAACCAATAAAATTTTAGTTGCAGAGAATGTGGTGGATTAACATTTTTGCTATTTTTAATCTAAAGTATTAGACAGTTGCTGGGCTTGCAACAGAGAAAAACATTACGGATAAGATTGAATGGACAAAACAAAACAGAAATATTACCCTACCATTTTACAGGCCATCCATTTGCTTATCCTATATATGTTCATACAAACCATTGTAGATTTCCCACTGGCATTAATAGATTATTACAAGGGCACAGATTATTTGTATAACCCAATCAAGAAAATCGCGCTAGGCGTAGGATCCACTCTTTTCATTTTGGTTTATGGGGTTAAAAAATCAAAAGCACCATTGTTGAAAGTATTTCCCGTAAAAATGTTCAACCCGCTCATACTCATTCCTGTCGTTACATTTTTTTGGGGCATACAAAACCTGTTGGGGGATGTTAATATATGGGTTGAAAAAATGATTCCTTCGCCTCCTTGGTTTTGGGAGATGTTCAACAAAATTTTTGAAAACGATTATGGCTGGTGGGGCACGTTTATGAAAGTCGCAGTAGTTGCACCTGTAGTTGAGGAACTTATTTTCAGGGGGATAATTTTGCAGGGCTTGAGGCGCAATTACAATGCATTTGTTGCTGTTTTTATGTCAGCCCTGTTGTTCTCACTTTTCCATTTAAATCCGTGGCAGATGCCGGCAACTTTTATTCTTGGGCTGCTCTTGGGATGGATTATGGTCAGGGCAAATAATATAATCTTGTCGATTTTGGGGCATTCCATAAATAATTTTTTGGTCTTGCTCTCTATTACATATTGGGGGGAAATAAGTTCGCACGCCATTTACTTGCTTGAAAAAAAGGAGTTTATGTACCTCAGCGGCTTGACCGTATTATTTTCGCTGGTGCTTATTTTCCTTTTAAGCATGAAATGGAAGCGGGATAACCGGCAATAAACCGTTGTTCGCCGAAATAAATATGGGGATCTGCCCTGATCAAATATTTTTGTTCTTAATTTTTACTTTTCAACTATGGATTATGTTTTAATTGGGCTAGGTGTTGTTTTAATAATCAGCGGGATTTTAGGGTGCGTACTTCCTGTTATCCCGGGCCCACCGTTAAGCTACATCGGGTTGCTCCTGCTTCATTTTACCGAAAGATACCAGTTTTCGTCCCGGTTCTTGATTATTTGGGGTGTTGTTACTGCCGTTGTTTATGCCCTTGATTATATGATCCCGGCTTGGGGGACAAAAAAATTTGGAGGCAGCAAGCGCGGGGTTTGGGGCAGCATTATCGGGCTTGTAATAGGGCTGTTCTTTTTCCCCCCTTTTGGGATTATTGTCGGGCCATTTGCCGGTGCCGTGGTTGGAGAACTAACTGCGGGGAAAGACTCTGGCTCCGCATTGAAATCGGGCTTTGGTTCTTTCCTGGGTTTTTTGCTCGGCACGTTGCTTAAACTCATCGCTTCGGGAATGATGACCTGGTATTTTTTCCGCGAAATCATTGTTTAGCAACCGTTTCAAAACAACTTGCCCGTTCCTACTTGCCCTTTTGCTTTTAAACTTTTGCCTTCTTATTTTTTCTTCCACCTGCTATAAGGTTCCGATGACAAATAAGAATTGAAATAACGTGCATCGCCAGAGACTTCTTTTTCTGCCCAATATGGGATTTGCACCTCCTGGTTTTCGGTTGACAGCTCAACTTCTGCAAGTACCAATCCGTGGTTCAATCCTTCAAAAACATCAATTTCCCAGGTTAAGCCACCGTGTTTTTCTTTAAACCGTTTTTTTTCCACAGGATAAGACAAACACATACCCAGCAATATTTCCCCTTCATCTTTTGGGATCTCATACTCAATCTCAGTCCGTTTTATCCCAACTGATTTGCCCTTTATTGTCAAAAACGATTTCTCTCCTGCGATACGTACCCTTACCGTACGTTCCGGATCGACCGACATATACCCCTGCACAATACTGACCCCTTCACCAGAAGGGCTCCATTGCTTTTTCGAAACTAAAAATTTACGTTCAATTTCTACCATTGTGTTTATTTTTTGCACGTCTCCGATTCAAAGTGCCAAACCGTTAAAGTAGGTATTTAAATATTTTATTTGACTGATTGTCATATTAATATGGTCCTTAAACCGCGTATTGGTGTAGTTATGGTAGAATGTTCTGTTCCCTTCCCCTCCAAACCAATTTTGCCCGGATAAGGTCAACATTGTCTTTTTCGCGCACAACGCTGCACAGGTGTTCGTCTTCGCTTAAAAATTGTTTTTTTACGGCCATCCTGTCGCTTGGCATGCCTTCTTTTAAGAAGTTGACTTCCAAGCCCGCCAGTTCGTTTTTTTCATGAAAATCAAAACCATAGCTGTCGATAATGCGCTCAAGGTACCGCCCGCTGTTGAAATGCTGGTTTATGTCTATTTCGTTAAAAAGCACAGGGGTAAAACACAAGGGATCTCCTGATTTTACGGGTTTTATTTTTGCCGGGTTTTCGCCAAAAACACTTTCCTCGTATGAAGGGAACCCCTTGGCATCCGACAGGCGGACAATCCTTTTCGACTGCAAATCCAACACCAGCCAAGAGCTGGTAGCCTGTATTATTACGTTGCCGTCCTTGTCGGTGAAGTTATAGTCGCGGTAAGCATAAAAACCGTCGGTGCCGCGGGACCATGTTTCCAAGGTAAAATCTTCCCCCCAGTTTGGCCTCCTGCCTATTTTTACCAACAACTTCGAAAGCACCCAAAATTGGTGTTCTTCTTTTAAGTTGTCGAAACCAAAGCCCAAGGTTGCAGCATGTTCCCATGCAATGTCTTGCATCTGGTAAAACATGAACGATGTGGAAAGTTTCCCGAAACGGTTGATAAAATATGACTTTGTGGAAAGTTCTTTTTTATACTTCATAACTTGAAAAATTTAAAAGCAAAACATAAAGCATATGTGCCATCATTCAAAAACACGGCAACCATATGCCGAAGCTTTAATGTCTTCCTGAACCTTACAAAGTTATTGTTAGGTTTTGAAAAACGGTTCTAAATAACCAATTTTACCGGAAATTTAATATTGAAATGAGAGGGATAATTATAAAAACGCCCGGACAAATAGAAGGCATCAGGAAAAGCAGCAAACTTGCGGCAGAGACACTTGAATTTGCCGGGCAGCTTGTGAAAGAAGGCGTTTCCACAAAAGAAATCGATGATAAGATTGACGGATTTATAGTAAAACATGGAGCTATATCTGCGACCAAAGGCTACAATGGCTACCCCAAATCGTCGTGCATCTCACTAAACGAGGTTGTTTGCCACGGCATTCCATCTGAAAAAACAATATTAAAAAACGGCGACATATTAAATATCGACATAACAACCATTTTAGACGGTTACTTTGGCGACACATCCAGGATGTTTACAGTAGGGGAAATAACCCCTGATGCCGACAAGCTGATAAAAGTGGCAAAACATTGCCTCGACCTTGGCATACAGCAGGTGAGGCCGGGCAACCATTTCGGCAACATTGGTTTTGTGATAAGCCGATATGCGCGCGCCCAGGGCTTTAGCGTGGTTTACGAATTTTGCGGGCATGGCGTTGGCGTTAAATTCCACGAAGAGCCGCAGGTTGACCATGCTTCGCGCCGGAACTCCGGCCCAAGGATGAAACCGGGCATGACCTTCACCATCGAACCGATGATAAATGAAGGCAAAGCCTCTACCGATATAGACAAAAACGATGGGTGGACAGCACGTACCGTTGACAATAAACTGTCGGCGCAATTTGAACACACTATTTTGGTAACAGGGACAGGTTTCGAGGTACTTACCGATATACATGACAAATATCCGGTAACATAGTGTTTTTTTGGCAGATTGCCACTTTGGAGATCCACCACCATAAAAACATAACCTAACTGAAGATAAATGGCGGAAGCTTCTTTACATGAGAAAATATTGACCGATGGGCTGAAAGAAGGAAACACAAGGATTTTTGACTACCTCTTTCATTATTACTATTCGGGCTTGGTCGTGTTTTCTTTCCGCTTTGTTGGCGATATGGATGCCGCCGAGGATATTGTGCAGGATTTCTTTTTCCGTTTGTGGCTAAACCGTAAAGGGCTTGATATACGCCAATCGGTTAAGAGCTATTTTTTTTCATCGGTAAAAAACAAAAGCCTTGATTTCCTGAAAAGAAAAAAAACAGGGGGCAATATCGAAAAAGAAATTGCATATGCCCGCTCCGGCATGTTGGCCGAAGAACAAGATTTACTGGCACAGTCGGAACTCGAAGAAAGGATAAATGAAGCAATCGGCAAGTTGCCCGACAAATGCCGGAAAATTTTTGTCATGAACCGCTTTGAAGGCATCAAACCTGCCGAAATAGCCAAATGCGAAAACATATCGGTACGTACGGTAGAAGGGCATATAGGCAAGGCCATACGCATCCTAAGGACCGAACTGGAACATTTCCTGCCCTCTTTTTTAATAATTATGTTGTTTTAAAATCTTTTTATGCAAAAGTAAATGCCTGTTTTCCAAATTTGGAGGCTTTCTTGTCGGGTAATCATATATGTTTTATCACATTCTTGAAAAAATGTTAAATCGGAGCAGGTATAAAGTATTTGTTGTTCGTCTTATTTTTAGAACCTAAAAAGATGAACAACGCAAAAGGTAATATGGACAAGGAAGAAACCCTTATGGATAAATACTTTGCAGGGACTGCATCGGATGATGAAATAAGGCATTTGGAAAACATGGCTGAATCATCGGGTGTGCTAAAAGAAGATCTCGAAGCCTCAGGCAAGGTACTTAGGCAAATAGAGGAACTGAAGTTAATGAGGCAGATCGACACCACTTTTGCCCACACAAAGCTGAAAACCCGGCTACAAAAGTACCAAGGGGAAAAAGGATGGTTCTATTACTGGCAAAAAGTGGCCGCAATACTTTTGCTCCCTTTGTTGCTTTTCAGTGCCGTCCAGTTTTTTGCAGGAAGCCCCAAGCAACTACTGCATGCCCCTTCCCTGTTGGCATATAACGAAATCCATACCCCTTCTGGACTGCGTTCGGTTTTTGAACTGCCGGACGGCACAAAAGTGTGGTTGAACGGGAACACAAAAATAAAATACCCAATGGCCTTTGCCGGAAACGAACGCAGGGTAGAGCTGGAAGGCGAAGCCTATTTCGAAGTTGCCAAAAACAAAAAAAAGCCATTTATAGTGGACATTGGGAAATTGAGAGTGAAAGCCCTTGGCACAGCGTTCAACTGCATGGCATACCCCGGGGATGATATTGTAGAAACAACGTTAACTGAAGGTTCGGTGAAGATAACAAGGGGCAGCAACGGGGATGATAAGGGCGGATACATATTAAACCCCGGAGAGATACTTACATACGAAACAGTAGCCGGGCAGTTTTACCTTGACCGGGGGGACATGGAAAAACATATTTCATGGAAATCGGGGAAGTTTGTTTTCCGCAACGACCCATTGGAAATAGTTTGCAAAAAACTCGGCAGGTGGTTTAACGCCGACATCGAAATAATAGGGGAAGATATTAAAAGCTATTCTTTCACCGGGACGTTCAGGGACGAAGGGCTGAACGAGATATTGGGGCTGATCGGCATAACATCGCCAATAAGTTATAATGTAGGAGAAAGGGGAATAAATAAAAATAATGAATATGGGAAATTAAAGGTGAAAATAAAGAGCAAAAAATAAAACCGGGAGGTGTTCCAGCACTCCCCGGTTATGTATAATCAGAAATACGCCCCTGTGGGCATAAGTCTTAACGTAAAACAATTCAAATTTATGAAAAAAAAATTATTAATGAAGAGGCTGAAGAATGCATACATTCTATGCCGTAAAATCTTGCTTATTATGAGGTTTACAATGTTCCTGTTCTTTCTGTCATTGTTCCAGGCGTTTGCCTCAAACGGCTATAGCCAAGATGCCAGGATTTCCCTAAACCTGAAAAACAGTTCGGTAGATGAGGTGTTAAACGACATCGAGGAGCAAACAGACTACTTTTTCCTTTACAACAACAAGTTGATAGACATCAACAGGAGGGTCAGTGTCCAGTGCAAAGACAGGACGGTAGCAACTGTTTTGGGGCAAATTTTTGCAGGTACCGATGTTGATTTTGTGATTAAAGACCGTATGATTGTACTGACAAACCAGTTAACAAAAGAAATTAAAGTTGCAGGCAAGGTCACCGACACAAATGGCCAGCCACTGCCAGGCGTAACAGTGGTAGTAAAAGGTACGACACAAGGTACGGTAACAAATGCCGACGGGGAATATTCCCTGACCAAAGCCCCATCCAACGGCATATTGTTGTTTTCTTTTGTGGGGATGAAAACACAGGAGATCGACATCGACAACCGAACGGAAATTAATGTTGAAATGGAAGAAGATGCCATTGGCATAGAAGAAGTTGTGGCTATAGGTTATGGTACGGCAAAGAAGAAGGACCTGGCAGGTTCTATAGTCCGTGCCGACCTTGATGCATTGCGCGAATCATCGAATGTAAGTCTGGCATCGGCACTACAAGGAACTATTCCCGGGTTAAATGTTGGAGCTGTTACTTCTGCCGGTTCTTCTCCTGATATTTCAATCAGGGGGCGTACTTCTATATCAGGGGGCACTTCTCCGTTAATTATTTTAGACGGTATTATTTACAGGGGGAGCATGGTTGACATTAACATGAACGATGTAGAGTCGATAGATGTATTAAAAGATGCCAGTGCTGCTGCTATTTATGGTTCACAGGCAAGTAATGGGGTTATCCTTATAAACACAAAAACTTCACAGACAAAGAGCAAACCCGAAATTCAATATTCCGGGTCGTTAACGGTACAGGAGTCAACAACAAACCAGATGATGCCTATGGACAGGGATGGCTTCCTTCAATTAATAGCCGACACCTACATTTCTGAAAGCAGGACAGGCTCTGGACTATTAGAAGCCAATCCCGACTGGGACGTATCTAGCTACCTGATGGATGCAAACGCTGTTAACGGTTATATAAATGGCACAAATACAAATTGGTGGAAAATGTTGACAAATGACAAGCCATATATACAAAACCATAATTTGAGCATACAGGGCAAAAGCGAATTAAGCAGCTATTTCATGTCGATGGGATATACAGAGCAAACAAACCTTATTATAAACGACACCTATAAACGTTATAATTTACGTTTAAACCTTGACACCAAAATAACCAATTGGTTAAAAATAGGGACACAGTCTTTCTTTACAAATAGCGACTATTCAGGCATATCGCCTTCTATTTCCAATGTTGTCCAATTACCCCCGGTTTGTGCTGTAACCGATGGGGATGGAGAATACATAACTTATCCTTATAAAAGTGTCCTTAACCCAATGTTGCAAATAGAACAAGACAACGTTGACAAAAGGTATAACTTCTTCGGAAATTTCTATGTCGATGCAGACATACCATTTATAAAAGGGTTGAATTATCACCTGAACTTTTCGCAGAACCTCATCAATGACAAAGATTATACATTTAATCCCTATGGCAATAACCTTACCGGGTCGGCAAGTAAAGCAAACGGTAGCCAATATAACTGGACCCTGGACAATATTTTCACCTATAAACGTAATTTTGGGGAACATGAACTGAACGCCACATTCGTGTATGGGGCAGAGGAGAGGCATTATGAATCGACAACTGCAAGCGGTTCTGATTTTTCTAGCGACAAGTTAGGCTATGACTACCTAGACGCATCAAATGCCGAGCTACAGACTGCGTCTTCTTCGGCATGGAAAGAAAGCAGCGTATATTCAATGTTTCGTGCCGGCTACACATACAACGGCCGATATATCTTCACAGGCACAATCCGCCGCGACGGTTTCTCTGGTTTCAGTTCAAAAAATAAATTTGCATGGTTCCCCTCTGCCGCCTTGGCATGGAGGATCAGCGAAGAAGACTTTTTTAAAAACTGCGTAAATTGGCTAGACAACCTTAAATTACGGGCATCTTATGGCTCAAATGGAAACAGGACCGTTTCTAGATATGAAACATTGGCAACAGTGGGGACAACAGATGCCTATCTTTTTGGCGATGATGCAGATGCTGAAAAAGGTCTTTATATTAGTTCAATGGCCAACGAAGATCTAAAATGGGAAACAACAACATCTTTCAACTTAGGCCTTGACTTTAGTGCTATTAATGGAAGGGTTACCGGCGTATTTGAGTATTATCGTTCCCATACATACGATCTTTTATACAATATAAGCATCCCTTATATGAATAACGGGCTTAGTTCCATAGCTACAAATATAGGCGAGCTTGCAAATCATGGCTATGAACTGAGTGTTACCGGGATTCCTGTAAAAACAAGGGATTTTCAATGGACAGCAACCGTTAATTTCTCTTTAAACAGGAACAAGGTGCAAACAATACTTGGGCTTGATGATGATGGAGACGGGAAAGAGGACGACTTGGTTTCCAGCAAGATATTCATTGGCCACCCTTATGGCGTGTGTTACGATTTTAACCAAATAGGGATGTGGCAAGTAGAAGATTACGAGGCAGGGATCATACCCGATGGCTTTACTTACGGTACTTATAAAATAGAAGATATAAGTGGTGAAGGTAGTTACACATCGGCAAACGACCGAAAAATCATAGGTTATACAGATCCTTCATACCGTTTCAGCATTCAGAACACTTTAAGCTATAAAGATTGGGAACTAAAGATATTTGTGAACTCCATCCAAGGAGGGAAAGATTATTACTACGGGCAACCTGGCAGTTCCCTGCAGAACCCGGACAATACCTACCAAAACAACTCATTTAAATGGGATTACTGGACACCTGAAAACCCGGGCGCTCGATATCGGCAAACTGGTTATTATTCACCAGCCCTAGGCTCCAGTTATTCTCCATATGTGCAACGCAGTTTTATCCGCCTGCAAAATGTGACCTTGTCTTATTCGTTGCCTGCAAAATGGTTGGACAAAATACAGATAAAACATCTTAACCTTTATGTTTCAGGGAAAAACCTATTGACCCTTACTGATTGGGACGGATGGGATCCTGAGACCGGGACTGGGCTTTCTTATGGTTCTTATCCCCTGTTGAGAAGTTATTCGATTGGTGTTAATTTTGAATTTTAAGGAGGGAACAAAATGAACTTGATAAAAAAATCAACAATATTACTGATACTGGCACTGGTGTCGGTTACATCATGTAATGAGGACAAATTTTTGGAAGAAGATGCATTGTCTATTTATACAGCCGGTAATTCTTTGGAAACAACTTCCGATTTCGACATGGCAGTAACATATTTATATACAAGGGCAGCATACGCAACTTTCTATATGAACCCAGATACCCGTTTTTCTTATTATTATGGCACAGATCTGGCTTTTTGTTCTTGTTCTACAAGTAAATTAAACACTTATCTGGAAACAATGGTCCCGTCATTCGATGTGGTTTTAAATATGTGGGTATATAATTATAACATTATAAACCAGGCCAACCTGGTTTTAACACGTATAGAAAATGCAGATCTTGATGAAAGCGATGTAAGTTCATTCCGGGGCCAGGCTTTATTCTTCCGTGCTTATGGATACCGGATATTGGCCAGTTTATATGGAGGTGTACCCCTTATTACAGAAGAAATAACATCGCCCCGGCGTGACTTGGTGCGTGCCTCACGCAACGAGGTTTACTCACAGTGTAAAAACGATCTTGTTGAAGCTATATCATTGTTAGGCAATATTGATGAAGTAGAAGACGGAAGGGTTTCCAAACAAATGGCACAGCATTTATTGTCGGAAATTTATATATCGCTTGAAGATTATGATAACGCAATAAGTGCTGCCACAGAAGTCATTGATTATCCGGCCATGGCTTTAATGACAGGACGTTTTGGCTCAGATGCCAGCAATGAAGAAGGTAGCCCTTTTTCCGATTTGTTTAAAATAAACAACCAGAACCGTAGTTCGGGAAATACCGAATCATTGTGGGTTTGCCAGTATGATTACCTTAATGCGGGATCTTCTACTAATGATATGAGGTGTTGGACATTCTTGCCATTTTATCAAAACATTACGATCACGGTTGACGGTACAACAACAACAGCCTTTGAGGGGGTAACAAAAGAAAAGGGTGGCCGTGGTGTTGCCTGGATGCAACCTACGGCACATGTAACAGACTCGATTTGGGAAGAAGGAGACCTGCGCAATGCTCCATACCTGATTGTACGTGACGTTCAGATTGACAACGATGAATCTCCTGCTTATGGCAAGTGGTTTGTTGCAGATGGCTACTCAGAACAGGCAAACCGTGTAAGAAATTGGTTTCCTTTCTTTATGAAAGTGGCAAGTGGCTACGTGCCAGAAGATTATTATCAGGTAAATTCAGGAGGTGATTATTTACAAACCGGGCTTGGGGAACAACTGGTAACCAGCAGTGCCAATTGTTCTTTCCGCGATTTGTATTTCTTCCGTTTGGCTGAAACCTATTTGTTAAGGGCAGAAGCATACATAAAGAAAGGAAATAATACGGCTGCTGCTATTGACATAAATAAAGTAAGGAGCCGCTCAGAAGCACCTCTTGTTAATGCGAGTGATGTTAATATTGATTATCTTCTGGATGAAAGACTCCGTGAATTAACTTATGAAGAACTAAGAATGGTTACGCTTTGTCGTATGGGCTTGCTGGTTGACCGCACACAAAAATACAACTCAACCTATGTGGCAAACGATGGCTCCCTGGCCGAGTCAAGTGGGACATCAATGGAGGATTACCACAACTTGTGGCCGGTGCCTTACAGCGAGATAGAAACGAATACAGAGGCCGTTATGGAACAAAATCCTGGGTATGAAAATTAGGGGCAAAGGACTTTTGAATAACCATAGGGGGACGATAAATGGGTGTAAAACAAAGTTTTTTATCCAAAAACGTTGCCTGTTGTATGGAAAATTGTTCAAGTTGTTTGTCTATTGTGGCTAAAGCCTTTTTATTTATCCTAATCATAGCCCCCGGCTTAAGCCGGGGGCTATGAATGACCTGTACCAATGGGCTTCGGCCCAGTTTGCCAATGATGTAATTTTTTGCGTAACCCTTTTGTATTTAAAATAAAATGAGAGGAAAAATATTTTTTATATTAACAATCAGTTTTGTACTGTCAGCCTGCACAAAACAGGATGACGGTTCTGTTAAATTATGGTATGACAGGCCTGCCCAAAACTGGGGAGAAGCTTTCCCCTTGGGCAATGGAAGGCTTGCGGCAATGTGTTACGGAGGAATAAATACCGAACGTTTTCAAATAAACGAGGAGAGTTTGTGGGCTGGGCGCCCAATTAATCCCGTTGCCAAGAATTTTCAAGAAAACCTGAAAAAGGTACAGGAAATGGTTTTGGCAGGTGATTATTCAAAAGCCCAAGATTTCGGGCTCGAAAACCTTACGGCAAAACCAACTTCGTTCAGATCTTATGAACCTTTTGCCGATTTGATTATTGATTTTGAAGAGGACACTTCTATATCAGATTACAAAAGGGAACTGGACTTGTCCTCCGGGGTTTGCAAAGTAAGCTTACAACGGTTTAAAGACGCAACGGTTACGTCCCTAAGCGGAGGGATACTAAAGCTTGATGGACAAATTTTGGTAAAGGGGGCAGTTGAAGTGTCATTAACAGCAGGCGAGCAGAAAAAAATAGGGGATTTTTCAAAAATATAATTGTTTATCCATTCTCAACTAATTATATTCAACCAAATTATGAATAAATAAACGACATGAAAAAATTAATCGTCCTGATTGTCCTGCTCCCTTCATTATACTTTAATAGCCTTGTTGCCCAAACTATTAACAATTCAAAAAAAACAGAATTGTTTAACAAAAAAAACCTAAATGGGTGGTACACCTATATCAAGGGAAGGGGCAAAGATAACGACCCATGCGAAGTATTTAAGGTTCAAGATGGTTTGTTGTATGTTTCCGGCGAAGAATTTGGATGTGTAACTACCCATAAGGAATTTGAAGATTACAGGCTTGTTGTCGAGTTCAAATGGGGCAACAAAACTTATGCCCCGAGGGAAGGAAAGGCAATGGACAGCGGGGTATTGTTGCATTCGGTAGGCAATGACGGCAATTTTGGCGGGGCTTGGATGAACTCTATCGAATGTCAGATTATTGAAGGGGGAACTGGCGATTTTGTCGTGGTAGGCGATGGCTCCCCCGATTTTGCCATAAGCTGTCCTGTTGAGGATAAAAAACAGGGTGGTTCATATGTCTTTGATCCCCAAGGACAGCTTGCTACCATTCATAAAGGAAGGATCAACTGGTATGGGCGCGACCCGGAATGGAAAGACGAAAAAGGTTTTAAGGGAAGCCGTGACATTGAAAAAAAAACAGGCAAGTGGAACCGTCTAGAATGTATCGCCCAAAAAGATGAAATAAAAATTTTCCTTAACGGGAAGCTGGTCAACCATGCCTTTGACGTAAAACCACACAAAGGCAAAATACAGGTACAGTCAGAAGGTGCCGAAATTATCTTTCGCAAAATTGAAATAACAGAAAAATAAACATCAAATAATGAAAAAACAATTTTTTGTATTTATATGCTGTTGGGGCATTATGGTTTCATGTTCCCAACAAAAGGGGCTTTCAGAAAAACTTTGGTACACCTCACCTGCGGAAGAATGGCTGGAAGCACTGCCAATTGGCAACGGTAGGCTGGGGGCAATGGTATTTGGCAACCCCGAAACAGAACACCTTCAGCTAAACGAAGAAAGCCTTTGGGGCGGTTCGAAAGAAGAACCGTACCCGGAAAACGTGAAGGGACACTATGCGGTGTTCCAAAACCTAAACCTTGAACACAAATACAAAGAAGCTTACGATTATGCCATGGAACACCTTGCCGTGTCCCCTACTTATTTTCGTTCATATCAGCCTTTGGGCGATCTTTATATCCGGTTTGGACAGGGCAAAGCACAAAATTACAAACGGGCGCTGGAGCTTGAAAACGGCATAGCAACTGTTGAATACGAAATTGATGGAAAACGCTACATGAGGGAGTCCTTTGTGTCTTCAAAATACGATGCAATCTTTTATCATTTCGTCAGCATTGACGGAGAAAAGACCGAGTGTGAAATAAGCTTTGACAGGGAACGGGACATCACCAAAAAAATCGAAGGGAATACTTTGTTTGTTGAAGGGCAGGTTGTTGATTTTGACAGTGACGACCGGAAAGCGGGCGGCTCGGGCAAAAGCGGCGACCACATGAAATTTTCGGCACAGGTGGCTGTTAAAACTAACGAGGGCGCAGTGAGCGGTAAAAATGGGAAACTGATTGTTTCTGGGGCAAGCGGTTTTACAGTTGTGGTAAGTGCCGCTACCGACTATAATTTCGACATGCTGGATTTCGACCGCAATATCAACGCCCAACAAACAGCATCTGAAATATTGGGCAAAACACTCGAAATTCCCTATAAACAAATAAAAGAAGAACACATCCGTGATTTTTCTGCTGTTTACGATAGGACAAGCCTTAAAATTGCCAATATAGAAAATGACACCGTCCCCACAAACGTGCGGGTAAAAAACATGCAGGATGGTAAGCACGACAATTACCTCACTCAGTTGATGTTCCAGTATGGTAGGTATTTGTTGATGTCGAGTTCCGGTTTCAGGTCTGTTTTGCCGGCAAACCTCCAAGGAATATGGAACAACGAGATTTGGGCCCCTTGGCAATGCGATTTTCACCTGAACATAAACCTGCAAATGAATTATTGGCCTGCCGAAGTTTGTAACCTGACCGAAACGGTAGCTCCCCTTTCAAATTTCATGGTAAAATTGGCTGAAAACGGCGAAACCACCGCAAACAAATTTATTGGGTCAAATGGATGGATGGCGCACCATACGTCTAACTGTTTTGGGCGTACCACCCCAACCGGGTCAACAAAACCGTCACAAATAACAAATGGTTATGTTTTTCCCTTGGCCGGGGCTTGGATGTCGTTGACTTTATGGCGGCACTACCAGTTTACAGGCGATGAAGAATACCTTAAAAACACGGCTTATCCGGTTATTTCGGGGGCTGCAAGGTTTATCCTTGATTTCTTGAAAGAGAATGAAAAGGGCGAATTGGTGACAGTCCCGTCCGTATCGCCGGAAAATTCTTATTACGACCCTATCTCAGGCGAAGAAGTAAAAAATACTGTTGCGTCAACTATAGACATCGCAATTGTACGAGATGTATTTAATGCCTGTATCCTTTCAGAAAAAATATTGTCGGAAAAGAACTTGACAGGCTCGTTGTTGGCTGCGCTCGACAAGCTCCCTACTCTTAAAATTGGGGCAGATGGCACTATTCAAGAATGGTATGAAGATTACAAGGAAGTAGAGCCGGGGCATAGGCACATGTCGCACCTATACTCCTTGCACCCGTCAAACCAAATAAGTGAAAATACCCCGGAACTTTTCGAGGCAGCAGAAAAAACCATTGAAAAACGTTTGGCTGAACGTACGGCACAGGTCGGTTGGTCGCAAACATGGATAATCAATTTTTATTCGCGTTTGTTTAAGGGCAACGAATGCCTGAAACACATTTCGGCTTTCCAAAAAAACAATATCACGCCCAACCTTTTTGACTTGCACCCGCCCCGCATTTTCCAAATTGACGGAAACCTTGGGTTCACTGCCGGGGTTGCAGAAATGCTTATCCAAAGCCATTTGCAAGACGACAACGGAAATTTTATCGTCCAGCTGCTCCCTGCCTTGCCCGACGACTGGCAAGAAGGCAGCGTAAAAGGTTTGTGCGCACGGGGCGGGTTTGTTTTTGATTTTGACTGGAGCAACGGCAAAATAAAATCGGTATGCGCTTATTCCGAAAACGGGGGGACTTGCAAATTACGGTATGACAATAAAGAAGTTGACTTAGTTTTGGGCAAGGGAGAGAGGGAAGATTTTAAACAATAAGCATATCATAAAGCAACGGCATATTTTTTAATGGACAATAATATCATATATGACTGCAATTCAACAGAATATTCATAAATTTGGATCTTATTGTTTTTCAAACAAACTAACAAATCATGCTTTCGAAAAAAAATATCTTCCCTATCTGTTGTACCTTGTTTTTGCTGATGTGGGCATGTTGCCCGGATCCCAAAGGCGTAAACCAGGAAAAATGGGAATCGATTGCCCCGGCTGTATGGAAAATCGAAACCGGAGTTCCTGAAAAAGTCAATTTGCTGGACCAATTGGAAATTTCCCCAAAACTTGATGCGATAACAAATATGGGCGATGCCGATTTGCCAATCAGCAAAGAGGATATACATTTTGAGCAGGTTGACGGTAAAACATCCGTCCGGTTCCCTCTTGGCGAAAATGAACAAATATATGGCTTGGGGCTGAATTTCAAGACCGTTGAGCAACGCAAGCGCATCATGGAATTGCATGTTGACCATTACGGGGGCAAGGACAACGGGCGGACACACGCACCTGTCCCGTTTTTTGTGTCGTCAAAAGGCTATGGTGTGTTGATCAACTCTGCCCGTTACATAAAAGTATGGGCAGGCACAGGCGTGCGAAAAGACAGCCCAGACCCGCCCGTAACAAGGGACAGGAACACCGACAAAAAATGGAGCGCACAACCTTATTCCGACAACCTGGAAATACTCGTGCCAGCCCAAGGTGTCGAAATGTATGTTTTTGGCGGCACGACCATGCTCGATGTGGTCAGGCGTTACAACCTATTTTGCGGGGGCGGGTGCCTGCCGCCAAGGTGGGGGCTTGGTTTCTGGCAACGTGTGCCGACAAAATATTCGTCAGAAGAAGTACTGGGAGAAGTCGCAGAGTTTGAAAAGCGGGGATTTCCGTTAAGCGTTGTCGGGCTGGAACCGGGCTGGATGTCCAGATCGTACCCATGCACCTACGAGTGGGACAGTACGCGGTTTCCACACCCTGCCCCATTTATCAAAAAATTAAAAGAAAAGCACATCCAGGCAAACCTTTGGATAAACCCATATATTTCCCCCGATGGTGAGCTGTACGGCAAAATCGAACCATATACGGCAAGCCATACCGTGTGGTGCGGCTTGGTGCCGGACTATACCATGCCCGAAGTACAGGAAATGGTAACCGGGCACTTCGAGGAGCACCAACTAGATTTGGGGGTGAGCGGCTACAAAATGGACGAAAACGATGGCTACGACAACTGGCTGTGGCCCGATGTGGCGACTTTCCCTTCCGGTGTCCCTGCCGAGCAAATGAGGCAAATATATGGTTCGTTGATGCAAAGCGTCACAACAAAAATGTTCCGCAAGCGCAACCAGCGGACCTACGGGCTTGTGAGGGCCGGCAACGCAGGCACTGCATCGTTCCCTTATGTAATTTACAACGACTATTACAACCACCGCGATTTTATTACAGCATTGATAAACAGTTCTTTTATCGGGGTACTTTGGACCCCGGAAGTAAGGGCATCGGCAAGTGCCGATGAATGGTTGCGCCGTATGCAGACCGTATGTTTCTCTCCACTGGCAATGCTAAATGCCTGGGCAGACGGGACTAAGCCATGGTCGTTCCCCGAAGTGGAAAAAGAAGTTGGCGAGATTGCAAAACTGCGCATGAGGCTCATCCCATATTTATATACCGCTTTTGCCGGTTATGTTTTTGAAGGCACGCCACCTGTCAGGGCAATGAACCTGGAACCCGGTTTCAACAACCCAACCACAGAAGAAAAAGGTTCGCTTGACGGGACTTCCAACCCCTATGCAATGGCAGTTAAAAGGGAAATAAAAGATCAGTTTATGGTAGGCGATAACCTTCTTGTCGCACCTTTGTTTGCAGGGGAAGTTGAACGGACGGTAGTACTGCCCAAAGGGAAATGGTTCGATTTTTACACAGGTGAGCTGGCAGGCGAAGGTGAAATAATAACGGTCAGCCCCGGAAAACAAATACCTGTTTTTGTGAAAGACGGGGGGATTGTCCCTTTATGGCCCCCGGTTTCTAAAATCGATGGGCAAAAACATCCTTTGGAAATTAGGCATTATGGGGACAAGCCCGGCACGTTCAGCCTTTACGACGACGATGGGGAAACCTATGGTTATGAAAAAGGCGAATATACCCGTATTGAAATCACTGTTTCTGTTGACAAACAAGGTGCGAAAAACGGCGTAATAAATATACCAGGGGGGAAACAGGTTTGGTCTTTTAGCGAATATAATTTCCGTTTTATGACACAATAAAAAAAAAGTCATCCGATGAATTAGAAACAAACAGCAGACAAGACAATTTCCTGCCATCAGTTTGCATAAATATTCATCGGATGACTGACTTAAATAATTTAAAGGTCAAGCATCCATATTGCCCCTGAGAATTTTTTGGGAATGGTTTTCTCGCTAACATTTATGGAATTTAATAAGTTTTTGCATCCCGATATAAAACAAATATTATGAAAGCAATAAACATTTTACTGTTAAGCCTGATTTTTAGCAATGTATTTTCACAAGAGATTTCAGAAAAAGAAGTAAAAACAGAAGTAAACGAAGTGACTGTTTTCCTTGACGGCGCCCAAATAGTCCGAAAAAAGACAGTCGATCTGGCAAAAGGCAAATCTATTGTCAGGTTTGTGGGCCTGTCCCCATTTATTGACGCCAAAAGTGTCCAAGTAAAAGCAGAAGGAGAATTGACAGTTTTGTCGGTAAACCATCAGCAAAATTATCTGGACAAAATGGAGAAACCTGCCGAACTGACTGATTTAGAAAAACAACTTGAAACCATTGAAGATAAAATTAAGTTAGAAAACACTTACTTGTCGATAATCAAGGAGGAATTATCATTTTTACAGGAAAACAGGGACATTGGCGGGAAAAACGAACAGGTCAACGTTACAAATCTTCAGCAAGCCTCTGATTTTTACAGCAGCAAATTGACTTCTCTGAAAATGAAAGAAATAGAGAGGGGCAAAACCCTTCAGGCTTTGAACGGGCAAAAAAACGATTTGCAGAAACAAATCAATACTTTGACAAGCAAGAAAGAATACCCGACAGGAGAGGTTTTAGTAAAAGTGGATGCCAAACAGGCAAACAAGTTTTCATTGGAATTAACATATCTTGTTGGCAATGCAGGTTGGTTTCCTTCTTACGATATTAGGGTAAAGGACATCAATGGACCTGTACAGCTTATTTACAAGGCAAATGTAAAACAAGGCACAAAAGCCGATTGGTCAAACGTCAAACTAAAATTTTCCTCTGCTGCCCCCAATGTGTCAGGCATAGCCCCCGAATTACAGACATATTTTTTAAATTATAACATATTGCCCCCTACATATAAAATGACAACAAATGGGGTAAGGGGGAAAATAATCGACAATAACGGAGAACCTTTGCCCGGAACCAGTGTCGTTGTGGAAGGCACAACAATTGGGACAGTCTCAGATTTAGAAGGAAACTATTCAATTACAATCCCCAACAATGCCAGTCATCTGACATTCTCATTTATTGGTTTTAACCCGCAAACATTGCCAATTACAAATTCGGTAATGAACGTTGCGCTTGAAGAAAATACTATTGGTTTAGATGAAGTTGTTGTTGTTGGCTATGGTTCAAAAAAAGAAGTGACAGAAGCTTTACAGGGCCGGGCGGCTGGGGTTGATATTGAAAAACCATTAAAAATCAGAGGTACAAGTAGTTTGTCGATCCCTGTTGCACAAGTCGAGAATCAAACTACGGTTGATTTCGAAATCAATACCCCGTATTCCATAAAATCTGACAACAAAAATTATACTGTTGACATGGGATTTTTTGATTTGCCCGCATTTTATCAATATTACAGTGTGCCAAAAATTGACAACGATGCTTTCTTGATTGCAAACATTGTTGATTGGGAAAAATATAACTTGTTGGAGGGGGAAGCTAATGTTTTCTTTGAGGAAACATATGTAGGCAAAACACTTATGGATGTCAGGTATGCATCCGACACATTAAAAATATCGTTAGGGCGGGACAAAAATATATCAGTAACCCGGGGAAAAATCAAGGACTTTACCGACAAGCAATTTATAGGGAACAAGAAAGAAGAAACACGTGCTTGGGAAACAACCGTTAAAAACAATAAAAAACAAGCAATTAATATGATAATCCTCGACCAAGTCCCTATTTCGACAATTGAAGAGATAGAGGTTAATATCCAAAATATTTCTGGTGCAAAGCTTAACCCCGAGACCGGGGAAATTAAATGGGAATTTGAGTTAAACCCCAATGATAAAAAGGAATTTGAATTAAAATATTCGGTAAAATATCCAAAAAATAAAAAATTGATAGTAGAATAAAGATTGTTTTCGGCACACACCAAATAATACACCAAATAAAAAGTCATCCGATGAATTGGAAACAAACAGCAGGCAAGACAATTTCCTGCTGTCAGTTTGCAGAAAGATTCATCGGATGATTTTTTTCAATCAATAGTAAAGCAGTGTTTGGCGTTTTATATCAAAGTATATTAATCGATCTTCCTGATTTTTATGCTCCTGAAATGGACTTCGTTACCGTGGTCCTGCAACAAAATATGGCCTGATTGCCAAGCACCGAAACCCTCCCATTTTGCATATTTGCTGCGTGCCACCAATGCATAAAAAGCCTGCGTGCCCCTTTCGTACGAAAGCACTTTCCTCTCGTTTAGCCAGTGTTCCACATGTGCGCCTTTAAATTCTGTTACGTCCAACTTATTGCCCCTTGTCCATTTGTCGTAGCGCGTGCCTTTTACAATAAGCAGTGCGTGGTTCCATTCGCCCGGGCCGTGTACCTTTTTGTCTTTGTATGCAGGTATGAGATCGTAGAGCGAACCGATTGTCCTGTTCCCGTCAGTCCCCAGTTTTGCATCGGGGTGCTTTTCATCGTCTAAGATTTGGTATTCCAGTCCAATGGCCGATTTTTGTGAATTGTATTTCTCTGTTATGAAATATTTTATGCCGCTGTTGGCTCCTTCCGTGATTTTAAAGTCGAGCTTCAATTCAAATGTAGAATATTCGTCTTCTGTGACAATGTCGCCGCCGTTCCCTGACTCTGCACCATCGGCAGCTTCAACAACCAGTTCGCCGTTTTCAACGTGCCATCCTTTAGTAGGGAAGCTATCTTCGCCTATGCCCCGCCAGCCGTTTGTGGTTTTGCCGTCGAACAAAAGTTCCCATCCTTGTGCCATTTCCCCCGGCGACAAATAATTTGGCACGAGGTTCACGATAGGCGTATCTGTCCACGGGCTTTGTTTTAAATTTTCAGTTTGGATACGTATGTTTTTCCAACGGATTTTTTTCCCCGCCTTGCTTTGGTCGTCGCCAATGCTGTGTATCTGCAAGGCGATGAACCCTTTGGGTGTCATGTCGTCAACCAGGTCGGCACAAGGGATGCCGTTTACCCATGTACGTATGCTGTTGCCGATAGCTTCTATGCGGTAATGGTTCCATTCCCCGTTATGGAAAGCCTTCCTCCCTTCCGGGTTCATGCTCAAAGGATATAGCCACCCGCGGCGGCCTTCATCGTAAATACCTCCGCTCCATGCCCGTTCCGACGGGTCTATTTCGCACTGATAGCCATGTACCTTCCCGTCTTTGTATTCTGCTATGCTGTTGCTCCTGAATTGTATCCCGGAATTTATGCCCAGATCAACTTTCACGTCCAGTTCCAGAATATAATCTCCGTAATACTCCTCTGTCGCCAAAAACGAACTGGGGGATTTTGTGACAGACGTGCCGACTATTGCACCGTCAACTATTTCATACTTGGCAGTGCCTTTTATTTGCTCCCAGCCGCTTAAATCTTTCCCGTTAAATAGTTCTTTCCAATTTTCCCCCGCCAACAGGCTGCAACTAATAAAAACAAAAAATACAATCAAAACATTTCTCATAATCCAATTATTTTTAAATTAATTTTACATATAGACTAAATAATTATTCATCACATCCTCAAAGACTACATTTTCCAACGTTTTAATTAAGTTCCCAAAGGTAAAAAATTACATATTTAGGCAAAAAGAAGGTTTTTTCCATTTTGGTTCTTGTAATTGATATAAATATGACAACTTTGTATATGCTGAAACCTGAATTAAAATAATTAAAAATGATAAAAGCCAAACAATTTTTCTTTTATATAATTATTATCCTTCTTTCACCATTTAGTGTTACCTCACAAGTTTACAAAAATCCCGATTTGCCAGATGTAATGACTTTTTTGAACGGCAAAAAGGTTAAAACAAAAGCCGATTTTGAAAAAAGGAGGGAAGAAATACTTGATTTATGGTGTACGTACTATATTGGGCATTTCCCCGAAGATACTCCGGCTTTATTGTCTGCAAAAATTTTAAAGCAAGAGAAAAAGGGGGACGGATCGTTGCGCAAAAGGGTTGAATTAACCTTTGGCACTCCCCATAAAAAATCATTCGAAGTAGAAATTTGGATCCCTGGAAACAATAAATCCCCAAGTCCGTTGTTGCTTACCCAGCCGCGCTATTATCAGATACCATGGGCAGAAGAAGCCATAAAAAGAGGTTATGTAGTTTGCCTTTACCCCGGGCTCGACTACAACCATGAAGAAAAGGATTACCCCGGCTACCAAAATGTTTGGAAGTGTTTTAAGGCTGAATATCCTGATGCCGGGTGGGGATCTTCGCTAGGCATACAGGCATGGCTGGCAAGCCGCTCTCTCGATTATTTGTTGGACAGCAAGTACGGGTATAATATAGACAGCACGGCAGTTGGCATAATTGGGCATTCGAGGTACGGGAAACAAGCTATTTATGCCGGAGCCTTCGATGAGCGGATCACGTGCGTGGTTGCCAGGAGTTCAGGTACGCCCACCGCTTGTCCATACCGTTTTGCGTCAAGGCAAACTTTTATGGAATCGGTTGTAGATTTCCCCGAAGAATGGGCTTTGCCTTCTTTAAAAAATTATTTGGGGAGGGAAGATGAATTGCCTGTTGGCGGCAACGACTTGGTGGCGACAATCGCCCCGCGGCACATAATGTTGCACACCGCACACAACGATGGTTGCGACCCTACTTTGGGGGTAGAGCGAAGCTACCTCAATGCGAAAAAAGCATTTTCGCTCCTCGGCAAGCCCGAAAACATACGATTGGTTTACCGCAAGGGATACCACAATCCGATAACAAAAGAACATATAAAATATAATTTTGATTTTTTCGACTGGGCTTTTGGCCGCAGTGAACTAGACAAATCAATATTTCAAGAAAAACTTTTGCACCAGTTCGATTGGGAGGCATGGAAAAACAAACAACCGAAAAAAGAACTTGCGCTCCCTAAAGATCTGGGTGTTCCCGAAAGGATACAATGGATGTTAGGCAAAAAGCCGGACAAGATTGAAAAAGAAGGGCGTTATCGCATACCGGGAGACGATGAGTTGGGGGTTTCCAATGAATCCAGAGACAGGTGGAATCCGGGGGGATTAGAACGTGTGCCTTTTTCTTTTGGCGCAGGCATGAACGGGAATATTTATTTCGACCCTGAAAAACAAACATATAAGGCAACAGTAATATGGCTTCACCCTTGGAACTACTCGCAAGGCAGCAATGCCGGATACGGAGTTGAGCGGGGGACTTCTCCCGTTTACTGGCATTTGGCGCAGGAAGGCTACATTGTTGTCGCTTATGACCAGTATGGATTTGGCGACCGTTTGATTGACGGGGTGGGCTTTTACGACAAATACCCGCATTGGTCGCGACTGGGGCGTGCTGTTTACGATGTGCAAAAAGTTGTCGATTTTTTAGTCGATGGAAAAGGGATGACAAAAAGCGATGTGCCAAAAACCGACCCGGCCAAAATATATATATGTGGTTTTTCTTATGGGGGAATGGTTGGTCTGTACGCAACGGCACTTGATAAGCGCATTGCAGGATTGGCGGTTTTCAGCGGTTTCACTCCAATGCGCACAGATTCCAACGACCAGCCAACAGGGGGCATCAGGCAATATTACGAGTGGCATTCTATTTTGCCCAAATTGGGTTTGTTCAACGGGAAGGAAAACAAAATACCTTACGATTATGACGACCTGATAAAAATGGTCGCCCCACGAAAATGTTTGATATACGCACCGTTGAGGGATCGTTTTGCGAACGCCGGAGACGTGGCTGGATGTGTCGCAAATGCACAAAAAGCATGGGGCGGCCCTTCTTCTTGTGTGTTTATGTCCCCTGACGATATTTGCCGTTTCCAAAACGATCAGCAAAATGTCCTAATTGATTGGTTAGGGCGAATTAAATAAAATTGTTATGATGAAGGCATTGTTTTTTTGTTTCGTGTTGTTATGTGTTTCCTGCTTTGCTTTTGCAGGCCACCTGGATTTTTATGTGTCAAAAACCGGGAATGATTCAAATCCTGGCACTGAAGACAGGCCGGTAGCTACATTTACGGCAGCCAGGGATTTGATAAGGAAGTATTTGACCACCCACGGAACAATGCCTCCCGAAGGGATTACCGTTTGGGTAGGCGAAGGTGAATATTGCCAGCCGGAAGCTTTTTCTTTAAATGAAAACGATTCAGGGTTGCCCGGCATCCCTATTGTTTGGCGTGCTGCCGAAAACGGGAAAGTGAGTATCGTAGGCGGTGTGTCGATAAATCCCGGAAATTTTTATGGTTTAACTGACAAAAAGGTAAAATCTCGCTTGGCAAAAGAGGCTGTAAAGCACGTGAAATGTGTAAATCTGAAAGATTTGGGCATTGCCGATTACGGAGAACAAAAACAAATAGGACATGCCTTGCCCGTTTGCCCTGCCCCTTTGGAATTGTTCTTCAACCATGCGCCTATGTCCCTTGCCCACTATCCCAACGAAGGTTATATTTCGATTGGGAAAATAATAGATAGCGGCTCAAAACCACGTGTGCGGGATTATTCAAACCGTGGTGCTACCTTTGAGTATTCTGATGACAGGCACGCTGTTTGGGCAGGAAATGGCGATGTGTGGTTCCAGGGGACTTTTAGCAATGGTTATGCCGACGACAAAATCCATGTTGAAAGCATTGACCCGGAAACAAAACAGGTTAAGTTATCGACACCTCACATGTATGCCGTTGAGAGCGGAAAAAAATATCACCGCTATGTTGCCCTCAATATTTTGGACGAGCTGGATATGCCAGGTGAATGGTTTTTGGATAAAAAAACAGGGATTTTGTATTTCTGGCCTCCTTCCGAAATCGAAGGTTCTAAAATAACTGTTTCGATACTGGAAGACCCGGTGGTTTGCCTCGAAGGAGCCAGCAATATAGTATTCCGTGATTTTATAGTTGAATACGGACGTGGCATAGGGATATATGTTGAGCGTGGGAACAATAACCTTATTGCCGGGTGCACGGTAAGGAATTTTGGCACGACTGGCATTTGCATGGGGCAGGGGGCAAAACAAACATTTCCGGGCATAACACATGACGACTACGAAGGGGTTCCCGTTTCCCGAAGGATAGGGAGCTACTTCCCTCACATATACAGGCATACTACTTGGGACAGGAAGGCTGGCTCTGACAACCGCATCCTGTCTTGCGACGTTTACAATACAGGTTCGGGGGGGATTATTTTAAGTGGGGGCAACAAACGGGAACTGATACCGGGCAACAATATAGTTGAAAATTGTTGCGTGCATGATTACAACAGGCAAACTAAATTTGCATGGGGCGGAATAATAGTTGATGGCTGTGGCAATAAAATTTCACATAACGAAATTTATAATTCTAATTTCCACGGGATTTTTTCAAATGGTCCGGAGCATGTTTTTGAATATAACGAGGTACATCATGTAACACAAAATTCGGGAGATGTTTCTGCTTGGTACACGGGAAGGGATCCGAGCGATCGCGGGCTGGTTATCCGCTATAATTATTTCCACGACTGCGGAAACCCTGAGATGATGACCATGGGCGTTTATTGCGACGATGCAACTTGCGGCGTACTTGTTTTTGGAAATGTGTTTTACAATATGCACAACCGCTACGGGGTAATGTACAGCAACAGCGGGCGCGAGCTGACCATGAAAAACAATATTGTTGTCAATCCCCAAGATTATGTTTTTGAGCTTAGTCCGCATTATTATACATGGGCAAAACAACAAGCCCCCGATTTCTTCGGGAAAGGGAAATTGATGGAGAGGCGTTTGTTGGTCGATTTGAACATAAAAGAACCGCCGTATAGCGAACGTTACCCGGAGTTGGTTTCATATATGGACGTAATTGTCGAGGGTGAAGAATGGGAAGGGATGAGGTCCAGGAACGACATACTTTCGACCAATTTGATAGTGGGCGGAAATAAAGATTTGATACGCATAAGGCAGAACGGACCGGGCGAAGTGAAAAACATTGACAACTTCAGGACCGAGCATGACCCCGGTTTTATTGACATGGCAAATGGCAATTTTATGCTTCACAACGATTCAGAAGTATATCAGAAATTACCCGGCTTTAAACCTGTGCCGTTCGACAAAATGGGGATCTATATCGACGAATACCGAAAAACAAAAGGTCCCCTGTTGCCTTAACAATTGGGATAAACAAGGATATGGTACATTAAACTAATTAAGAAACTAACATGAAGGCCATGAGCAAAAAAATATTTTTTTATCTTTTATCTTTTGCAATTTTATGTATTGCAATTTCCTGTTCAACAAATACTTCGGATAAATTAGACGGATGCAATGTCGCCTGGGGTTCTCAAAGTAAAAACTCATGGGGATCGATGCCTGTTGGCAACGGCGATATTGGTGCCAACGTGTGGGTTGCGCCCGATGGGGAACTTCATTTTTATATCAGCAAAACCGATGCATGGAGCGAAAATGGCAGGTTGCTTAAAATTGGCAAGTTGAAGGTAAACGTAAGTCCAAATATCCTTTCTTCTGAAAATTTTACCCAGGAACTCGACTTGAAATCAGGGATGATAAAAATAAGAGGAGAAAAGGATGGGGAAACCTTGTCCCTGAATTTCTTGGTTGATGCCAACAACCCTGCAATTTATATTGATGGGAATAGTTCTGTCCCGGTTAAGGTCTCGGTTGTTTACGATGGTTGGCGGGTTGCACGAAGGGAACTTAGGGGCATGGAATTAAGGTCGGCATACGGTATTATGAAACAGGACAGCCCGGTAATAGTTGAGCCGGATACCGTTTTGTCGGGAAAAAACAGGATAATATGGTGCCATCGCAACCAACGGTCAATCTGGGCAGATAACATGAAGTTACAAGCCCTTGGCGAATTGGTGGGAAAAGATGAAGATCCTTTGCTGTCCCTGACTTTTGGCGCATTGGTGCAAGGCGATAATTTTGTGGGCATCTCTCCTGAAAAAATATCTATGGCATCCCCTGCCGACAGTTTCAACCTAAATATTTCCGTATTGACTGGGAAGTCGGAATCTGTTGGCGACTGGGGGATTGCGATTAACAACCTTGCCGAAGGTATTGGCTCTGTTCCTTTTTCCGAAAGGCTGCAAAAACACACTGAGTGGTGGGATGGGTTCTGGGACAGGAACTATATTTATATCCGTTCGGATGTTGACAGCCAAAAAGTTGCGAACGTTAGCCGGGCTTATCAGTTACAGCGCTATATGAACGCTTGTGCAGGTAGGGGCAATATGCCCATCAAGTTTAACGGCTCAATTTTTACGGTTGATGTGATAAAACCTGTTAAAAAAGGCATGGACGATTATTATGATGCCGATTATCGCGACTGGGGCGGTTGTTATTGGTGGCAGAATACCCGTTTGCCGTATTGGTCGATGCTTTATTCCGGCGATTTTGAAATGATGAAGCCCCTTTTCAAAATGTACACCGATGCATTGCCGCTTGCCAAATACCGAACACAAAAATATTATGGGCACAAAGGCGCATATTTTCCCGAAACCATGCACTTTTGGGGAACATGGAACAACAACAATTACGGACAAGACAGGGCAGGGATGCCAGACGGGCTTTCCGAAAACCAATATATCAGGTACTTATGGGAGGGTGGCATTGAGCTTACTTCAATGATGCTCGACTACTACAGTTTCACGCAAGACAATGCATTTTTCAAAAAAGAGCTGTTGCCTTTTGCTTCAGAAATAATTGATTTCTATAGGTTACATTACCCCAAAGGGACTGATGGCAAAATAGTTTTTGAGCCGGCCCAGGCCCTTGAAACTTATTGGGAAGGAACAATAAACCCTATGCCCGAAGTTGCAGGGCTGACATCTGTCCTAAGCAGGTTTGTTTCATTCCCTGATGACTTTGCCGGGATAGGATTTAAAAATAAATGCCGGGAATTGTTGGAGCTGCTCCCGGCAGTGCCAACTGGACAAAAAAATGGCAAAGGGGTGCTTTTACCGGGCGAAAAACTGGGACCTAAAAATAATGTTGAGAACCCTGAGCTGTATGCCATTTTCCCATACCGCTTATTCGGGATTGGGAAACCTTCACTGGAAATTGCCCAAAATTCTTTTGAAATGCGTGTCAATAAAAGTTGCAGTGGCTGGCAGCAGGATGCCATACAGGCTGCTTTGCTTGGAAGGACGGAAGATGCGGCACAAATGGTGACGGATAACTTTAACACCAAACACGAAGGTAGCCGCTTCCCCGCTTTTTGGGGCCCTAACTACGACTGGGTGCCGGATCAAGACCACGGATCGGTCAACATGCGGGCTTTGCAGAACATGCTTATCCAGACAGATGGAGATAAAATTTTATTGTTCCCAGCATGGCCAAAAAACTGGGACGTAGATTTTAAATTACATGCCCCGAAAAACACAATAATAGAAGGCAGTTTCAAAAATGGGGAAGTTGAAAAAATAGAGGTGTCCCCGAAATCAAGGGGAGATGATCTACGCTATGTTCCGGATTAAGGTTATTGGAGAAATGTACCCTGCCCTTAGGGACAATTTTGATTGCCAGAAAAGGAAAATCATTGGTTCGGCCTTCCCCGAAAAATTGACATTTGACGTAATTCGTTTTCGAACCACAAGAATAAATGAAGCACTTGGATGGATTCTATTGATAGACAACTAAATAGGAGATAAAAAAACGGGACAAACTCATTAATTTTGAATTTGTCCCGTAAGGTGAACCTGGCGGGACTCGAACCCACAACCTTCTGATCCGTAGTCAGATGCTCTATCCAATTGAGCCACAGGTCCTTTATTTCTTTCTCTTTTGCCTTTGCACTGCACCTTACATGGCGAATAGCCTAAAAGCGGTGCAAATATAACATTTTTTAATAAAATCCTGCAAAAACATTAACTGTACTTTTCTATTTTATATTTAATTCCCTATCTGTTTCAGGCAATACCTTTATGGCAATATTTATTCTATTCGATTTCCAGGCTTTCTGTTTCATCTGTTACATTGTTATTTAGCATCTTAATGATTTCATCTCTAGACAATACTTTTACATTTGTTACAATCATGTCTTCCTGTAAAAAGCCGCCATATTGGTTGCATTCGTCAACAATGTTCCTGAAAATACTTTTTAGGTTGGCACTTAACGGGAGCATAACCTGCGAGGTAGAAAAACCTTCCAGGAAATCAATGAGTTCAAATTCCCCTTCATGTTTTTTCAGTTCGTAAATAAGTTCCTCTTTTAACAGTTTCCGTTGTGTGCCATTTAACGCCTCTTCTTCGTTTTGGTTTATAAACACAACAAAATACCTCAGTTTCTGACCTTTGCCCCCCAGTCCCGAAGATATGAACACTTGTTGCTCATCAAGTAAAGAGCTTTGGAGGAGCATCCGGTTTTCCTGCAAGGCCAAGACTGCCCATGGTTTCAATATCCCTTTTGTGTTTTCCAGGAATTTTTCAATAGTACGGTATGCTTTTACATCGTCAACTGAGGCTAAAGCCGATAGGATTTCCTTTTTCCTTTCTGTTGGCGTTTCTTCTAAAAACAGCCCCTTTTTATCTTCAACCAATCCGGCAAACCGCTCGTCTTCCCTGATTTTTTGAGAGAATTCAAAGTATTCCATCTGTACTTTAATATCAATTTGTTCTTCGAGGATATTAAAATTGTCAGGCAAATTTCCCAGCGCTCCCTGAATATCTTTATAAAATGTATCTTCTTTCATGCCTTTGTTTTCTTCTGACAAAAATAATGACTTGTGACAATATGTGCCGAACAATAACAATTTATTTTTAGCCAGGCCAAGGTTATTAGGGCTGGTGAAGGCAGTCCGGCGTATATATGCTATTTGCGGCATCCCCCATTGGTTGCCCTACTAATGACTTTAAAAAATATTATCAGAGTAATTTCAGGTTGCGGATCGTTTCTGCAGGATTTTCTGAATTAAAGACAAAACTCCCGGCAACTAGGACATTGGCACCAATGTCAAAAAGTTTTTTCCCTGTTTCGTAATTTACCCCGCCGTCAATTTCAATTAAACATTCCGGGTTGTATTTTTCTGCCATTTTTTTTAAGCTGGCAACTTTCTTATATGTGTTTTCAATAAACTTTTGTCCGCCAAACCCAGGGTTTACCGACATTAGCAAAACCATGTCGAGTTCTGCAATAATATTTTCCAGTAGGGAAACCGGCGTATGCGGGTTCAGGCAAACACTTGCTTTGCTCCCCTGTTCTTTTATCGACTGTACTGTGCGGTGCAAATGCGGGCATGCTTCGTAATGGACGGTTATGTATGATGCCCCGGCTTTGGCAAAAGGTTCAATGAATTTGTCTGGCTCTACTATCATTAAATGCACGTCCAGGGGTTTCTTCGCTATTTTGTTCACATCTTTTATTACCGGGATCCCAAATGATATGTTAGGGACAAACACCCCGTCCATAACATCAAAATGTATAAAATCGGCATCACTTTGGTTAATGGTTTGGATGGCTTCTCCTAAACAATTAAAATTGGCAGACAATATTGAGGGTGCAATAAAACGTTCCATCGGCATAATTTATTTTCCCAGGTATGATTTGAGCAACCTGTTCCTGTATTGGTTTTTTAATTTTTTAATAGCTTTTTCTTTTATCTGGCGGACACGTTCCCTCGTCAACCCGAACTCATCGCCAATTTCTTCCAAGGTATGGGGGGATTTTCCGTTAAGCCCGAAATAGAAACGCAATATCTCCGCTTCCCTTTCGCCCAATGTTGAAAGTGAACGTTCTATCTCTTTTCGAAGGGAACTGTCGATAAGGTCGTTGTCCGGGCTCAAAGAGTCATCGTTAAGCATAATGTCGTACATGTTGTTGGCTTCCTCGTCCCGGATGGGGGCGTCCATTGAAACATGCACACTGGAAAAATTCAACGAATCCTCAACAATATCAGGTCTCGCTTCCAGTATTTCAGCTACTTCTTCAACAGTTGGCTCACGCTGGAACTCCTGCTCTAGCTTATTGAACACTTTATTAATTTTGTTAATTGAGCCTATCTTGTTTAACGGCAGCCTTACTATCCTTGCCTGTTCTGCCAGTGCCTGCAAAATTGACTGCCGGATCCACCAGACGGCATAGGAAATAAATTTGAACCCCCTAGTTTCATCGAACCTTTCGGCGGCTTTAATTAATCCCAGGTTTCCTTCGTTTATCAAATCGGGTAAGCTTAACCCTTGATTTTGATACTGTTTTGAAACTGAAACAACAAACCTGAGATTTGCTTTGATTAAGGTTTCGAGAGCTTGACGATCCCCTTTCTTGATACGCTTTGCTAGTTCAACTTCTTTTTCAGCAGGCAACAACTCAACTTTACCTATTTCATGCAGATATTTATCCAACGATAATGTATCGCGGTTGGTAACTTGCTTAGTTATTTTTAGTTGTCTCATAAATAATTGGGTAACATAAAATTATAATGTGGTTTAATGGAACTAAACCATTCTGGTTTCCACAAAAATAATGTTTTGAATACGTAATAAACACACAACTCCATAACAATGGGTGAAAAACAGATTAAATATGCTCAAATTTTTTAGAATATCCTAATGCATAAGCAAAAAATCCTTAAACTCAGGGTACGCATTTCCAAGATGCATGGCTTTCTTTTCGCCTTTCATAAAGGCTGCCAGTTTCTTGGGCATTGGTACGTTGCCTGTCCCTACTATTTGCTCCATCGTGTCCGTAAATTTTGCAGGATGAGCAGTTTCCAGGAAAACACCAACCTGATTTCCGCTCAAATAATCCTCCAGGGATTGATAACCGCAAGCACCGTGGGGGTCGCACAGGTACCTGCTCTGTTCGTATACTTTTTTTACCGTTCCTTTTATTTCGTTGTCTGAATAACGGAACCCTTTTATTTTTTGCGATATTGTTTTGTGGGAATGGCTGTACAGGTCCAATATACGGGCAAAATTGCTCGGTGCGCCCACGTCCATTGCATTGGCTATTGTCTCAACCGATGGGCGGGGTTTGTATCCGCCAGTTTTAAGGTACTGGAACACAATGTCGTTTTCGTTGTTTGCGGCTATGAATTGTTTTACGGGCAGCCCCATTTCCTGGGCAAACAGCCCGGCGGTCAAATTCCCGAAGTTGCCGCTTGGCACAGAAACGACCAAATCTTTGCCTTCAAGTGCGCCGTTTTCTTTCATCCTTGCATAAGCGTTGAAATAATAAAACGCCTGTGGCAAGAAACGGGCAACGTTAATTGAATTTGCCGAGGTCAAGGTGAGCTTTCTGTTCAGCTCTCCGTCTAGGAATGCTGTTTTTACCAAATGCTGGCAATCGTCGAAAGTGCCGTCGATTTCGATGGCAGTTATATTTTGCCCCAAGGTTGTAAATTGCGATTCCTGTATATTGCTCACTTTTCCTTTTGGGTATAGCACATACACATGTATCCCCTCAACGCCCAAAAAGCCATTTGCAACGGCACTTCCGGTGTCGCCCGATGTTGCCACCAGTACATTTACAAGGTTCTCGTTTTTCCCAAGGAAATAATTTAAAAGCCTTGCCATAAACCTTGCCCCAACATCTTTAAATGCCAAAGTAGGGCCATGGAACAATTCAAGCGAATATATGTTGCCGGTAACTTTTACTACCGGGCAATCGAATTGCAGCGTTTCGAAAACTATCTCTTTTAATTTTTTTTCTTCGATGTCTTCACCTAAGAACTTTTTTGCTACTTCAAAGGCAATTTCCTGAAAAGAAAGTTTCTGTATCGTTTCAAAAAACGAAGTGTCAAACTTTTCGATACGTTCTGGCATGAACAAACCCTTGTCTGCGGCCAGCCCTTTTACAACTGCTTCTTTGAGGGAGGATTTTGGGGTGTTTTTATTTGTGCTGTAATACTTCATGTCTAGTCCAGATGTTTTAGTTATACAAATAAAACAAAAACATGTATATGTTTACACCGTTTTTGTTTCAATTTAATCCATAATCTTAATTTGGGACATATTTCCTAAAATAGGAAGCTTTCCATAAATTCTTTGCCCTTAAGTGTTCCAAATGAGCCATTTGCAACATCTGATTCATCATATGTTTCAACTTTGTCGGGTTTAATCCTTTCGTGATAAATAAGGAAAGGGACTGCGTCCCGCGTGTGTGTTCTTATTGCGCATGGGGTAGGGTGGTCGGGCAATATGGCTATTGCCACGCTTTCCCCCATTTTTTTTGTTTCTTCAATTATATATTTTACCACACGTTGGTCGAGGTATTCGATTGTTTTTGTTTTGAGCTCCGCATTGCCTTCGTGCCCGGCTTCGTCGCTGGCCTCTATGTGGAGGTAAACAAAGTCGTTTTTTTTAAGGGCATCAACGGCGGCTTTTGCTTTTCCTTCGTAGTTGGTGTCGTAGAGCCCTGTCGCCCCTTCAACGTGTATTACCTCCATGCCTGCATAAACGCCTATGCCCTGTATCAGATCAACTGCTGAGATAACAGCCGATTTTTCTATCCCAAACATTTCTTTCAATGTCGGCATTGCCGGTTTGTTCCCTGGCGACCACGGCCAAATGCTGTTAGCGGGTTCTTTGCCTTCTTGCTGCCTTTTTATGTTTACAGGGTGTGTTTCGAGCAATCTTTGCGATTTTAGTATCAAATCGTTCAGCAAGCGGGCAGTTTCTTCTGCCCCTGCTGTTTTTGCCTTCACTGCCACTTCCATAAATGGCGTTCCGGGGACATCGTGGGGCGGGGTGCAATTCAGGTTTTTGTCACCGTTTTTTATTACGAGCAGGTGCCGGTACGAAACGCCTGGGTAGAAAGTTACCGTATCGCTCCCAAGGTTTTTGTTGAGCGACAAAATTATTTCGTTGGCTTCTTCCGATGAAATATGCCCTGCCGAGTGGTTTTTTATTTTCTCGTGCTGTATGGTTATCAGGTTGCAGCGCAGTGCCAAGTCGCCGGGGGCCAGTTCTATGCCCATGCTTGCAGCTTCAAGCACGCCCCTGCCTTCATAAACTTTTTCAACATCGTAGCCAAGCACTGCCATGTTTGCCACTTCGCTGCCGGGGTGCATTGTGCCGGGCACGGTAACCAGCCTCCCTGCCTGCCCGTGTTTCGCCAGCCAGTCGATGTGCGGTTTGTTTGCCATTTGCAAAGGGGTTTTTCCCCCGAGGCTTTCTAGTGGCTCGTCTGCCATCCCGTCGCCAAGTATTATAATGTGTTTCATTTTTTTTTGTTTTGTCCGGAATCCCGAACCCGGAATCCCGCAGTGATTTTTACTATTATATGTTCGACACTTTTATCAGGTCGGCAAAAACGCCTGCTGCCGTTACCGATGCCCCTGCGCCATATCCTTTTATCAGCATTGGCGACTCATGGTAGCGTTCGGTGGTGTACATTACCAGGTTGTTGCTCCCTTCCAAGTCGTAGAATGGGTGGTTTGCGCCAACTTCCTGCAAGCCAACTTCTGCAAGCCCGTTTTCGTATTTTGCCACAAACCGCCATTTTTTGTTTTCGCTTTCGAGGATTTTTCGTTTCTCCTCGAAATTTGCGTCCATGTCGATTATCTTGCCCCAGAAATCGTCCAGTTCCCCGTCAAAAAACGAATCGGGGACGAACCGCTTGATTTTTACATCTTCCATTTCAACTGCATAGCCTGATTCGCGGGCAAGTATGAGGATTTTCCTTGCCACGTCGATGCCGCTAAGGTCTATGCGCGGGTCCGGCTCTGAATAGCCTTCTTCTTTCGCTCGTTTTATGGTCTCGCTCAATGGTATTTCGGCTGATATCGTGTTGAAAATATAGTTTAAAGTGCCGGAAAGCACAGCTTCTATTTTCAGGATTTTGTCGCCTGAATTTACAAGGTCGTTTAAGGTGTTTATTATTGGCAACCCCGCCCCGACATTGGTTTCAAACAAAAATTTGACACCTTTTTGTTTTGCGATGCTTTTCAGTGCAGAATAATTTTCATATGGCGAAGATGCCGCAACTTTGTTTGCGGTTACTATAGAAATATTTGAGCTGAGTATCTGTTTATAATAAGTTGCAACATCGTCGGAAGCCGTGCAATCTACAAATACGGAATTGTAAATGTTCATTTTCCTCATCTCTTCCACAAAACCGCCCAAGGTCGATTTCATTTCAGAATTGCCCAAGTCCTCTTTAAATGTCGAGATTCCGATCCCTTCCCGGTTAAAAAGCATTTTTTTTGAGTTTGCCACGCCTGTGAGCGTTATCTTCAACCGCTTTTCGTCCATTAATTTTTTTTGCTGCATGTCGATTTGCTGTAGCAGGTTGCCGCCGACCGTGCCGATGCCCATAAGGAAAACATTTAGTTCAATGTTTTCGGAGAGGAAGAACGATTCGTGGACGACATTTAATGTTTTTCGCAGGTCGCTTGTTTTTACTACCCATGAAATATTTAGCTCGGAAGCGCCTTGCGCTATGGCAATAACGTTTATGCCGCTTTTGCCGATGGTCGAGAACAATTTCCCTGCAATCCCGGTAGATTGTTTCATGTGTTCGCCAACTATTGCGACAATCGAAAGATCGCTTTCGGCATAAATCTTATTTATTTGGCCGGAAGCTATTTCTTTTTCAAATTCTTCCCGGATGGCTTTTCCCGCAACACTAAGATCGTTGTCGTCAATTGCCACGCTGATCGAATTTTCGGAAGATGCCTGGGAGATGAGGATGACGTTTACATTGCCGTTTGCCAGGGCTGTGAACAGGCGCATCGATATGCCTGTTACCCCTACCATGCCCAATCCTTGTAATGTGAGCAGTGTAATCCCCGAAATTGACGATATGCCTTTTATGGGCCGTTCCTTGCCGTTTTCTGATGTTTGGATTATGCGCGTGCCTTCTTTTTCGGGGCTGAAAGTATTCTTTATCTGGATGGGGATACCTTTCTTGTAAACCGGCAAAATTGTAGGCGGGTAAATCACTTTTGCCCCAAAATGCGAAAGCTCCATTGCCTCTGAATAGGTGAGCTTGGGGATTGTGTATGCTTTCCGTATTACGCGCGGGTCGGCGGTCATGAAACCGTCAACATCGGTCCATATTTCCATCGATGTTACTTCGAGCGCAGCTGCAATAATTGCAGCGGTATAGTCGGAGCCGCCACGGCCGAGGGTGGTAAATTCTCCTTTCTTGTTTTTAGAAATGAACCCCGGCACGACAGCCACGCCCGAAAAATTACGGAATGTTTCCTGTATTTTCCGGTTGGTTTCTTTGAAATCGACCGTTGCTTTGCCAAAATTGCTGTCGGTTTGTATGAATTCCGAAGAATCTTTGCGTACCGCGCCCTGTATGTAATGGGCTACGATATGTGAAGAAACCCTTTCGCCTATCCCGGCAATGCGATCCAGGGTTTTTACCGTAAGTTCGCCCACCAGGGTAATGCCTGTAAGGATCTGTTCCAGTTCGTCCAAAAGTTCGTCAACAATATATTTTATCGAGCCAGTGCCGTTAAAAAGTGTTTCTATGGTTTCGTAGTGTGTTTTTTTTATTTCCGTGAGTGCCGTGTTGAAGTTTTCCGTGCCCGTTGATGCCAACCGTGCCGCATTTAATATTTTGTCGGTAATCCCGCCAATGGCAGATACCACAACTATTACATCCTCGCTTTGTTCCTGGACGATTTCTTTTACTTTTTTAATGTTTCCGGCAGAGCCGACCGAGGTCCCGCCAAACTTCAAAACTTTCATACGCTTTAATTTTTTGTGAACTAACTTGTTGTATTTAGCCATAAAAAAACTGGATGAAACGACAGAAGCCGCTCACCCAGTACACTCTGTCTATATAATCATTTTTTATTCTGTGGTTGTCGTTGTGCCGGTAATGGTTTCCATTATTTTAGTTTCCAGCTCTTGTGCCAGTTCGGGGTTGTCGAGAATCAAGTTGCGGACGGTTTCTCGCCCTTGCCCCAATTTTGTGTCGCCATAGCTAAACCACGACCCGCTTTTTTTGATGATGTTGTACTGTACGCCCAAATCGATTATCTCGCCCGATTTTGAAATACCTTCGCCGTACAATATGTCGAACTCCGCTTTTCTGAACGGAGGGGCAACTTTGTTTTTTACCACTTTCACGCGCACGTTGTTGCCCATAATCTCGTCGCCGTCTTTTATCTGCCCAATCCTACGTATGTCCAAGCGCACCGAAGCATAGAATTTTAGGGCGTTGCCCCCCGTCGTTGTTTCGGGGTTGCCGAACATAACACCTATTTTCTCCCTAAGTTGGTTGATAAAAATACAGCAGGTTTTTGTTTTGTTTATGTTTGCGGTAAGCTTGCGCAAAGCCTGCGACATCAACCGGGCCTGCAAGCCCATTTTTGAGTCGCCCATTTCGCCTTCCAATTCCGCTTTTGGCGTAAGTGCTGCAACCGAGTCGATAACAACAATGTCCAATGCCCCCGAACGGATCAGGTTGTCGGCGATTTCGAGTGCCTGCTCCCCGTTGTCGGGCTGGGAAATAAGCAGTTCGTCTATGTCAACGCCAAGTTTTTTTGCATAATACGGGTCGAAAGCGTGCTCTGCGTCTATCACGGCAGCAATGCCACCTGCTTTTTGCGCCTCTGCTATTGCATGTATGGCCAAGGTTGTTTTTCCAGAAGATTCAGGCCCGTATATTTCAATCACCCTTCCTTTGGGGTAGCCGCCTATGCCAAGGGCGACATCCAAGGCAATCGAACCGGACGATATGGCAGGGACATCCTCAACTGCACGGTCGCCCATGCGCATTATGGAACCTTTCCCGTAGCTTTTCTCTATCTTATCCATCGTAAGCTGAATGGCCTTCAGCTTTTCTTTGTTCATCTGTTTTTTTTCTTCTGCCGTCATTTTTTAAATCTTTAGAGCTTTTTCTATTTGGCTGGTGTGTTCTTTGGTCTTGACTTGTTTGAAAATTTCAACAATCACACCGTTTTCGTCAATTACAAAAGTAGTGCGCAAAACCCCCATGTATTTTTTGCCGTACATGTTTTTTTCGCCCCATGCACCATAAGCCTGCAAAATTTCCTTTTCGGTATCAGCAACCAGGTTGAACTTCAACCCGAATTTGTCGGCAAATTTTTCGTGAGACTGAACGCTGTCGGGGCTTACGCCAACAACTTCAAAGCCTTTCCCCAGCCAGTAGTTGTAGTTGTCGTTCAAATTGCACGATTCTGCCGTACAACCCGGCGTGTTGTCCTTAGGGTAAAAATAAAGGATAAGTTTCTTGCCCGAAAAATCTTTCAGGGAAATTTCTTCGCCTTTCTGGGTTATCCCTTTAAAATCAGGAGCTTTATCGCCAACTTTTAACTGTGTCATAAAAATACTTGTTTTATGCTTTACAAATATACATTTTATAATGATAAGAATCAGTTTTAAACTAATTCCATTTACTCCACAAGAATGTTTATCTTTAATGCTCCATAATTAAATTGGGTCTTATAAATGTGTTTTTGATTTTTAGGGATAAAAAAAACGGAATAGAAATATCAGGGCAAAACAAAGGCTGAAATTTTATAGCAATCGAAATACAAACAAAATTAAAATTATTCACACTTTTAAAATAAATCAATCATGGGAAAACAAGGTATTAAAGTAGCATCGGTAGATGTAGAAAAATTGTTGGAAATGTTGAATGCGGCACTTTCAGAAGAATGGCTGGCATATTACCAGTATTGGATTGGCGCACGCATGATGGAAGGGCCTATGAGGAGCGAGGTGGAGCCTGAACTTTTGCTCCACGCCGATGAAGAATTGGGGCATGCGGTGTTGTTGGTCGATAGGATAATCCAACTGGGCGGCACGCCGGTCATAAACCCTAACAGTTGGACGAAACTTGCCAGGTGCCAGTATGACGAACCTTCCGATCCATACATCGAGGTAATTTTGGAGCAAAACCTCAAAGGTGAAAGGTGTGCCATCCAACGCTACCAGGAGATAGCGGATTATACGGAAGGCAAGGATTTTTCGACACACCAAATCGCGGTACAAATATTAAATGACGAACTGGAACACGAGAACGACATAGAAGATTGGCTGACCGATTTGAACAGGATGAAAGAAGAATGGAAAAAAATTAGGTTTTAAGCCATTCCTTGTCAGTAATGTCAGTATATGACAGCAATAAGTTGGCCGTCCGATGGGTTCGCAACAAGCCGGGGAAAGACAGTAGGTTTACCCGGTTTTTCCCGCAAAAATTCATCGGATGGCTTTTATGTGTGGATTTAACAAAAAATTATCAGCAAAAGAAACAGGCATAAACCAAACAGAAGGATAAGCATAGTGCCGTAGCATAAGAATTGACGAGAAAAACGGTGTGGTAAAATAAAAAATAATTAGAAAAATGGACAATAAAATATTTATATCTACCTTCTTATGCATTTTGTTTTTATGTTCGTCCATGGGTTTGGCTACAGCCCAAAACGGCAAATTGCCGCAGGCATTGGAATTGTTCGAGAATAAAGATTACAAAGAAGCAGAGCTCATGTTCCATTCGCTTATTGCGGCAGATCCCGGTTCGCTTGACCTTTATTATTACTATGGTGCCTGCCGTGCAGAAAACGGTAATTACTCAGAATACGACCTTATCCAGTTGCTAAATGCCGATGCTGCCAAAGCACCTATTAAATTAAATTATTATTTGGGCATTCAGTATCAGGCACAAGAAAATTGGAAGCAGGCACTTAAATATTTCAACAAATTCAGGGCTGGCTGCACTGCCGGAGAACAGGAAGGGCTGGGCATTGCCGAAAAAATACAAGAGTGTTACGACAAAGAAAACCCATACAAAGGGAACGTAAAACATGTTACGGAAAGCTCACTGCGCGAAACAACTGTCAGTGTTGATATTGCCGACACACTTGGGCAAAAAGGGAAGCCGGTTACGCTTCCTGCTGAAACAGCTATTGAAGGGCCGGGCCACAAAGAAGAAAAAGCAGGCACACTTACAAAAAAACAAGACGGCAGCCCAATCGAATTTATCGTAAACAGCCGGATTGCTTATTACAATACCAAACATTTCAGGACAAAAGAAGGGAAAGCATTTTTTGGACAAAGCCGTTCAAAACAAGGACAACTTGATTCAATTTTGGCAAAAACATCTGAACTGAGAGAGAAATACACGAAGACAGACAACAGTGAAGAAAAAGCAAGCTTGGGCGAAAAAATATTGACACTTGAAACCGAATCGTACCCGTTAAAAGAGGAAGTCAACAATTTGTTGCTGCTCGCACAAAACAAGGAACAGGTTTACTGGGCTAATGCCCCAATAGGCGAGTTTGAAAAATTTCCAGAAGAAGTGCAGGAGGAAGTCCGGGAAAAAGAAGCTGCAAGCGAGCTGGCACGGCAAACCCAACCTGCAACAGCCCCGTCACAAATAAGCCCTGAGATATTGCTTTCGGAAGACAGCAACGACATTTTGCTTGAAGAGCCCGAAGAAAAAGACGAATTGATATACCGTATCCAGATTGGTGCGTACAGCCGCGGGTTACCTGCCTATGTGGAAAGGCTGTACAAAAACCTTTCGATACTGCGCAAAATAGACAATTACACAGACGAAAAAGGGGTGGTGGTTTATACTACCGGAGAGCTTACCAATATTGAAGACGCAATAAAAATGCAAAAACAAGTGAGGCAAGAAGGCGCAGAAGATGCATTTGTTGTGCCGTATTTTAACGGAAAAAGAATAACTTTGGGTGAAGCAAAAAAAATTGAAAGCGGACAATGACATCAGAACAGACAAGGAACAGGCCTTTCGATGGTTTACAGGAAAACGTTTCGGAAGAAAGCATACTTATATTGCACAACGATGAGCACCATTCTTTTGATTATGTTATAGATGCACTTATAGAAGTTTGCGGGCACAGTTACGAGCAGGCGGCACAGTGTACGGTTATTACACATTACAAAGGGAAGTGCGATGTAAAAAAAGGGAGGTTCAAGGTTTTAAAAAACATGAAAGACTCTTTGATTGAGAAAGAATTAAACGCAACAATAGACTAACACGATGACTATATTATCAATCGCTCTTTTGATCCTGCTGGGGCTTTTGCTGCTGCTGATAGAGTTTGCAGTATTGCCGGGCGTTACCATTGCCGGTATTGGGGGCTTTTTGCTTTTGGCCGCCAGTGTTTACATTTCTTTTTCGGGATATGGTACGGGGGCAGGTTTCGTAACTTTAACGATAGTTTTGGTTGCAGCTCCTGCCATGATTTATTATTTTTTCAAATCGAAATCGGGTAAAAAAATGATACTTGAATCACATATTTCCGGCAAAGCGTCTGCAATAAACAACGACAAGATAAAGGCTGGCGACACTGGCAAAACAATTGGCAGGCTGGCTCCTTCGGGGAAAGTGAAGGTAAACGGCGAAGTTGTTGAGGCGCAATCAACCGGCAGTTTTGTCGACCCAAACACAGAAATAACTGTAATTAAAATATTAACTAATAAAATAATTGTTGAACCTGTAAATAAATAAAATTATGGAAGCAATAGGAGCATGGGGATTAATAATTGGGGTAATAATCCTACTTTTCATAGTCCTCTATTTCATACCAATCGGGCTTTGGTTTTCAGCCCTTGTGTCCGGAGTACGGATTTCGTTGTTGCAACTTTTTTTGATGCGTTTCCGCAAAGTCCCTCCAGGGATAATTGTCCGAGCGTTGATTGAAGGCACCAAAGCCGACGTGCCGTTGAGCCGCGATGCCTTGGAAGCCCACTATCTGGCAGGCGGGCATGTTGCCAGGGTGGTACATGCACTTGTGTCGGCAGCCAAAGCAAATATTGAGTTGCCGTTCAATATGGCAACAGCTATCGACCTTGCGGGCCGTGATGTTTTTGAGGCCGTTCAAATGTCGGTAAACCCCAAGGTTATCAACACTCCCCCCGTCACGGCAGTTTCGAAAGATGGCATCCAGTTGATAGCCAAAGCAAGGGTGACAGTCCGCGCAAATATTAAACAGTTGGTGGGCGGCGCAGGCGAAGAGACAGTGCTTGCACGCGTTGGCGAAGGCATTGTTTCATCTATTGGATCGTCCCATTCACACAAATCTGTACTGGAAAACCCTGATTTTATTTCGAGGGTAGTTCTTGAAAAAGGGCTTGATGCCGGCACTGCATTTGAAATTTTGTCGATAGATATTGCAGATATTGACATTGGTAAAAACATTGGAGCCGTACTGCAAATGGATCAAGCAGAAGCAGACAAAAACATAGCCCAGGCCAAAGCAGAAGAAAGGAGATCTATGGCAATTGCCCTTGAGCAGGAAATGAAAGCCAAGGCACAGGAGGCCCGCGCCAAAGTTATTGAAGCAGAAGTGCAGGTGCCGTTGGCAATTGCCGAAGCTTTCAACAAAGGCAACCTGGGGGTAATGGACTATATGAAATACAAAAACATTATGGCAGATACCTCAATGAGGGACTCGATTGCCGGAGAAGAAAGCCCTAAAAACCAATAAAATTAATACTGAATTAACATATGCTGGAAAACATGTTTTTTAACATTGGCTTAACCCGGTTTTGTGTTTTGCAGCATATCTTTACGCCAGTTTTAGTTCATAAGTTTAGGTTTGATTAGTTTTATTGGTTTAGTTAGGTGAAAAGGATGGGTGTTGGCCCGTCCTTTTTTGTATGTAGGGTATGGTAAAAGTTTAACGATCAAGATTAGGTATTGAAGGGGGGTTATTCGCTTTATTCCCAATAAAAAAGGTTGCTCAACAGCAACCTTTTTTATTATCTATCCCAGATATGATTTTAATAATTTGCTTCGCGAAGTGTGGCGTAACCGCCTAATCGCTTTTTCTTTGATTTGCCGGACCCTTTCACGGGTAAGGCCAAATCGTTCCCCAATTTCTTCCAAAGTCATTTCTTGGCAACCAATGCCAAAGAATAATCGGATAATGTCGCTTTCCCTTTCGGTTAATGTAGCCAATGCTCGGTGGATTTCCCTTGCTAGCGACTCCATAATCAGGCTTTTGTCTGCATTTGGCGAGTCGTTGTTCACCAGCACGTCAAGCAGGCTGTTGTCTTCTCCGTCAACAAAAGGTGCATCGACAGAAACGTGCCTTCCTGAAACCCTTAATGTGTCAGCTACTTTATCGGCAGGGAGTTCTAACGAATCAGCTAATTCTTCAGGCGAGGGCTTGCGTTCGTGTTCTTGCTCAAATTTTGAGAATGCTTTGTTAATTTTATTTAACGAACCTACCTGGTTCAATGGTAAACGAACAATTCTCGACTGTTCAGCAAGTGCTTGAAGGATTGACTGGCGTATCCACCATACTGCATAGGAAATAAACTTAAAACCGCGGGTTTCGTCGAATTTTTCAGCTGCTTTAATCAACCCCAGGTTACCTTCGTTTATTAAGTCGGGCAAGCTAAGACCTTGATTTTGGTATTGCTTGGCAACCGATACTACAAAACGTAAGTTGGCCCTGGTAAGTTTTTCTAAAGCAGCCTGATCCCCTTTCTTTATCCGTTGTGCTAATTCGACTTCTTCTTCTACGGTAATAAGCTCTTCTTTCCCTATCTCCTGAAGATACTTGTCTAAAGAGGCACTCTCCCGATTAGTGATTGACTTTGTGATCTTTAGCTGTCTCATAAACTCTCCTTAAAAAATCGTGCAAATATAGAATATTATAACAGAATAGCCGAAGAAAAAGATATATCAGTAATTTTGATAATAAATAGTTAAAGATAAAATGTCAACATTCTTTAGTCAACTCCAAAAACAAAATATGCCAATTCTCCATTTGGATAAATACCTTCAACTAAAATTCCTCCTCTCGCGTTTCCAATCTCTCTTTTTAAATCATCTACTTCATAAATAGGTTTCTTGTTTACATTTGTTATAATAAACCCTTCCTTTAGTCCGGCATCTTTTAATTTGCCTTTCCCCAAGTCTGTGATTTTTATACCATATCCAATGTCCAACCTGTTTTTCTCATTATTGTTGACTTCTTCGAACTCAGCGCCCAAATATGACGATCTGTCTCTTACAATTTGTGTGTCACCGTGTTTATTACGTAGTGTCACTGTAAATTGTTTCTTTTCCCCGTCACGAAGGACAACAATTTTTACATCATCGCCTGGGCGGAACTGGCTTACTTTTTCCTGTAATTCTGCGGAATTGCGTACTTTTTCGCCCTGAACGCTTGTGAGCACATCTTTTTCTTTGATCCCTGCTTCTTTGGCTGCCCCATTCTCAGTTACTTCCCCGATTAAGACCCCTTCAACAACATCAAGGTTTAATTCTTCTGCAATTTCTGCGTTTACATCTCCAATCCTCACACCAAGGAGTGCGCGCTGGACTTCTCCAAACTCTTTTAAGTCGGCTACTATTTTTTTCACTATAGAGACCGGTACGGCAAACGAGTACCCAGAATATGACCCGGTGCGTGAGGCAATAGCTGAATTAATCCCAACCAGTTTCCCTTGTTGGTTTACCAGCGCGCCGCCGCTATTGCCCGGGTTTACCGCTGCGTCAGTCTGGATAAATGATTCAACGCTTAAATCGCTCTGGTTTATCCCAAGGTTGCGTGCCCTGGCACTTACAATCCCGGCAGTTACTGTGGAGGTAAGGTTGAAGGGGTTTCCCACTGCCAGTACCCATTCGCCAAGTTTAAGCGCGTCTGAGTCGCCATAAACAAGGTAGGGCAGGTCTTTTGCATCAACTTTTAACAGAGCGATATCTGTAGATGGGTCGGTGCCTATTAAACGTGCTTCGAATTCCCTTTTATCATTCAAAATGACTTTTATTTTTTGTGCTTCTTCTATAACATGGTTGTTGGTGACAATGTACCCGTCATCGGATAATATTACCCCCGAGCCAAACCCCCGGGCAATTTGTGGCTGGCTTCTCTTTAGCCCAAAAAAATCGTCCAAGAAAGGGTTGCCGCTGGACCACCCACCCCCACGGACTGATTGAGTGGCAATATGCACTACTGCGTGTACAGAGTTCTCTGCTGCATAAGTTAAATCTGGCAAAGTTGCATTGCCCCCCGCAGGCAACGAAGCATATTGTATAGGTTGTTCTTCTTTAATTGTTACTACTTCCTGTTTGTCGAAAAATGTACTGTAAGCCCAGACTCCGATAAAAGTGCCTGCCAATACCAGCAACATTGTGACTGAATATTTTCCTAACTTTTTCATAGCCTAAAAAATTTTTAGTTATTTATTACTAACCATTTTGCTTTGAGCGGATGTGCAAATATACTGCCAAGGTCTTTTCATAGGTAGTTTGGGGCGTATCATTTTGCATTATTTAACAAGCGGGCATCGCTTATGTTAAAAAGATAAAACAAAAAAATAAAAATCTGTAATCTTGTCAGCGTTGATCTTTTTTGATTGGTACAGAAAACCACTTGCTGTCAAGCTCTGCCGGTTTGTATTTTGCTAAATATTCCATTGTGCCTTCAGGGGTTTGGGCTATGTGAAATAATTTCCTGTATGCTTCTTTTGCAAACATCTCAGAATATGATGTTTCGAATTGTTTGAAAAGATACCTGTAAAAACAGTTTGTGTTTAAGAATACAATTGGTTTTTTATGATATGAGAGTTGCCTTAATGTCATTACTTCCAATATCTCTTCCAATGTGCCAAAACTGCCGGGCATCGCCACAAAAGCATCCGAGATTTCGCGCATCTTTGACTTTCGCCCTTGCATGTCCTTTGTTACGATAATCTCCTGCGAATTTGCCGATGCTAAAGAGAACCTCTTTAGTTTTTCCGGTATTACGCCAATTGTATTTGCGCCTGCTTCCCTTGCTGCAACAGTTATTGCTTCCATTAAGCCAACATTTGCGCCTCCATTGACCAATGTATGGCCTCCTTCGCCAATTAGTTTGCCTAATTTCCCGGCTTCCCTGAAATAAATATCGGGAATTGCATTGCTTGAAGATGAAAATACGCAGATGTTCATTGTCCTAAAGGGTATTTTTTGTGGTGAGCGATTAGTATTTGTTGGTAGAGGGCATTGTGAGTATCTCGCATGTGGTATTGGGCAGGGTAGTGAGAGCGGTATATTAAACCCCGTCCCGCTACCCTGTGTTTTTTATTTTAATGTCTTTTAGGCATCGATATTTGCATAAGTTGCATTGTCTTCAATAAATTTCCGGCGTGGCGGGACATCATCGCCCATTAGCATTGAAAAAATATGATCGGCTTCGGCAGCGTTATCTATGGTAACCTGCTGCAAGGTCCTTTGTTCTGGGTTCATAGTGGTCTCCCAGAGTTGTTCCGCGTTCATTTCCCCTAGGCCTTTGTAGCGTTGCGTGTGCAGGTTGCTTTCCACTCCATCTGCCCACTCTTTTATCAATTGTAGTCGTTGTTGCTCTGTCCAGGCATAAGATTCTTTTTTCCCTTTTTTTATTAAATACAATGGAGGTGTCGCAATATAGAGGTACCCTTTTTTAATAAGATCCTGCATATACCGGAAAAAGAAAGTCATAATCAATGTTGCGATGTGGCTTCCGTCCACATCGGCATCGGTCATGATGATTACTTTGTGGTATCTTATTTTCTCCATGTTTAATGCCTTGGAGTCTTCTTCTGTGCCGATATGCACGCCCAGGGCGGTAAAGATATTTTTAATTTCGTCACTTTCAAGGACTTTGTGCATCATTGCTTTTTCCACATTAAGGATTTTCCCCCGTAATGGCAGTATTGCCTGGGTCTTCCTGTCGCGGCCCTGTTTGGCCGTACCACCTGCGGAGTCTCCCTCAACTAAGAATAATTCACATTTTTCAGGGTCTTTTTCGGAACAGTCGCTGAGTTTCCCGGGCAGCCCCCCTCCTGAGAATGCGCTTTTGCGTTGCACCATTTCGCGTGCTTTTCTGGCGGCATGCCTTGCCTGGGCAGCCAGGATAACCTTGTTTACAATGGTTTTGGCCGCCTTGGGGTTTTCTTCTAAATAAAAGGAGAGTGCTTCGCTAACCGACTGGTCTACCGACAGGCTTACTTCTGAATTGCCCAGTTTTGTTTTTGTCTGCCCTTCAAATTGCGGCTCGGCAACTTTTACAGAAATAACTGCGGTCAGCCCTTCCCTGAAATCATCGCCGCTAATGTCGAATTTTAGTTTCGACAGCATCCCCGACTGGTCGGCATAGTTCTTTAGTGTCCTGGTCAGCCCTCTCCTAAACCCGGTTAAATGTGTCCCCCCTTCAATGGTGTTTATGTTGTTTACATATGAGTGTATGTTTTCAGAGAAAGACGTGTTGTACTGCAATGCAATCTCAACAGGTATGTTGTTTTTTTCTGTTGTGATATGGATAACGTCGGTGGTTAAAGGCGTACGGGTATCATCAAGGTACTGGACAAATTCTTTTAGTCCATTTTCTGAGAAATAATGTTTCGTCTTTGGTAGCCCTTCTTCATCTTTTGTCCTTTCGTCAACAATGGCAAGTTTTATCCCCGCATTTAAAAAGGCGAGTTCCCTTAATCGAGTGGCAAGTATTTCATACTTATAGGTGGTTGTTTGGAATATTGTGCTGTCTGGCTTAAAGGTTACAATTGTCCCGGTTTTGTCAGTATCGCCAATAATCTTGGCTTCATACTTTGGCTTGCCGATTGAATATTCCTGTAACCATATTTTCCCTTCCCTGTGGATTTCCGCTTTTAGGTGTATTGAGAGCGCATTTACACAAGAAACGCCAACACCGTGCAGCCCCCCCGAAACTTTATATGAATCTTTATCGAATTTGCCGCCTGCGTGTAAAACGGTCATTACAACTTCCAATGCAGATTTGTTTTCTTTTGAGTGGCGTTCGGTTGGGATGCCCCTTCCGTTGTCTTCTACGGTAATAGAGTTGTCTTCGTGAATGGTGACTGTTATGTTGTCGCAGTAACCTGCCAGGGCTTCGTCAATCGAATTGTCGACAACTTCGTAAACTAAGTGGTGCAAGCCCTTCTCGTTGGTGTCGCCAATATACATCGACGGCCTTTTCCTTACCGCCTCAAGGCCTTCAAGTACCTGGATACTGTCTGCCGAATAATTCCCGTTTCCCTGGCCGTTTTTTTCTAATTCGCTCATCCTTGTATTGCTTAAGTTATATTTCTTTTTGTCAAGATAAAATAGCCCTATGCAAAAAAGTACAGTTTGTTTTCGATAGGAAATTAGGTGATAATCACTTTTTTATCTTGATTTAATTGTTGTTGTATAACAACCTGGCAAATATAGTAAAAAATAACAAAAGGATATTGGCTCGCCAGCCTGTGTTAAGTTATTTTTTCAACATTTTATTAACTTGAAAATGAAGGGGTAACCATGGCGGGGTTAAGCAAAAAAACAGGATAAAAACACAAGCTCCCTGTATTTTTGCTTTTATTGCAAGTTGCTCTTGCAGCGCGATTTTTATGGGGGTATGGGCAAGCCTTTCCATGTAGTTGCCGGAAGGCTAAATAATTCATGGATTGTTAGTGTCCCCGTCAGTTTCAAAAATTTTATATTTGTACCAAATTTAAAAACTTGAATTATGAAGGCATATGTTTTTCCCGGTCAGGGAGCGCAGTTTCCTGGAATGGGAAAGGATTTGTATGAAAATTCGACAGACGCAAGATCTTTATTCGACAAAGCCAATAAAATCATGGGGTTTAATATTACCGACATTATGTTTGAAGGTTCGGTTGACGACCTTAAACAAACAAAGGTAACCCAGCCAGCAATATTTTTGCATTCGGTTTTACTGGCAAAAGCCTTAAAGGATTTCTCTCCCGATATGGTTGCCGGCCATTCGCTGGGAGAATTTTCTGCCTTGGTCGCCAATGGCGCACTTAGTTTTGAAGACGGGCTGGAATTGGTTTCTAAGCGTGCGATGGCCATGCAGAAAGCGTGCGAGGCCGAGCCGTCTACAATGGCTGCAATTGTTGGGCTAGGAGATGAAGTTGTAGAAGAAGTATGCCAATGCATTGATGAGGTGGTAGTGCCTGCAAACTATAATTGCCCGGGGCAGTTGGTGATTTCCGGATCGCTTGCAGGCATAGACAAAGCTTGCGGTATATTGTCCGAAAAAGGGGCCAGGCGTGTATTAAGACTTGTTGTTGGTGGAGCATTCCATTCACCGCTAATGGAACCTGCCAGGGAAGAACTTGCCGCCGCTATTGGGGCAACAGTTTTCAGCAGCCCTGTTTGCCCTGTTTACCAGAATGTGAACGCAAAACCGGTAAGCGATCCAGAAACCATAAAACAAAACCTTATTGCACAGTTGACTGCCCCCGTGCGTTGGACACAGACAGTACAGAACATGATTGCAGATGGCGCTGTTTCGTTTACCGAGGTCGGTCCGGGAAAAGTTTTACAGGGACTGATTAAAAAAGTTGACCGGGCAATGGAAACATATGGGGTGGACAGTTTTGTTGTCAGTTAACTAACGATTTGTTCTGCAGCATACGGTAAATTGTCGACTTGCCTATCCCCAACTTCGAAGCAACCAACCTCACATTGCGGTTGTATTTGTTAAGGAAGTGTTTGATGATTTCAGTGTTATATTCTTCGAGCGTTTTTTCGTGGGCAAGTAAATTCTGTACACTGTCGTCTATGTTCATGTTTAAGTGGCTGGGTTTTATTGTATTGCGGTTTGTCATCACGCAGGCCAGCTCCATCACTGCTTTTAATTCCCTTATGTTTCCAGGGAAATGGTAAGCTAGCAATACCTTTTGGGCTTCATCTGAAATTGATTTAGGGGGCATTTCATTCTCCTTGCAAAATTCATCGATAAAATATTTGGCTAAAAGGATAATATCGTTCCCCCTTTCGCGTAGGGGCGGCAACTCAATTGGAAGCCCAAGCAAACGGTAGTACAAATCCTGCCTGAATTTCCCTTCAGCTACCATTGACGACAAATTTTTATGAGTTGCAGTTATAATCCTAACATCCAGCGGTATGTTTGCGTTACCTCCCAAACGAGACAGCTCACGTTCCTGTATTACCCGCAATAACTTTGCCTGCACGTTTATGTCCAGATCGGCAATTTCGTCTAAGAACAGTGTGCCTGTATCTGCTTGTTCAAACTTTCCTATTTTTTTAAAGTCGGCACCGGTAAATGCCCCTTTTTCATGCCCGAAAAGTTCACTTTCCACCAAAGTTTCAGGTATTGCAGAAATATTGACGGCCACAAAGGGCTTGGTGCTCCTTTTTGAATTATAGTGGATGCCTTTGGCTACCAGTTCCTTCCCGGTCCCCGTTTCGCCCGAAACCGAAACGGATATTTGCGTTTGGATGGCTTTTTCCATCAAGTCAAAAACATGGTCGATTTCCCGGCTGTTGCCTTTGATTAATTTCCTGAAATTGTACTTCTCTTTTACGGCATCTTTCAGTAGGGTATTTTCATTTTTTAATTGGTCGGTTTTGTATATGTTTTTGATAATGTTGCTAAGTTTTTCGCGGGTGTCGGGAGCTTTCATTATATAGTCGTAAGCACCGCTCTTCATTAGATCAATAGCTGTAGTAATATTCTCCTGGGCGGATATGACAATAACATGGGTGTCTGGCAACTTTTGTTGTATCTCTTTCAATACATGGTGGCCTGTAATGTCAGGCAGGGTATAGTCGAGCGTGACTATTTCCGGTTTTTCGTCGAGGTGTGAAATGCAGTCTTTGCCATTGTAAAATACTTTTACATTGTACTGTTCGTTGACCAATTGCTTTTTAAGTACTTGGGCATATAACTTGTTGTCTTCAACAATGAAAATTTTGTAATTGTTATTGATTTTATTGTCAGGCATATGTTGATTTTTTCTTTGTACCAAAATGTTCCCTTATAATATATCTTAAATTAGGGATTTTTTCTTGATTTATTCTCATTTAGGGAAGAAAAAAAAGATTTTGGGAATTTTTTTTCGGTTTTATGATTTATATGAGGATTTTTGTTTTTGGTTTAATGATTGAACAGGATGCTCCGGTTTAAGTTATTTGGCAAGGTTTTTATGGCCTGGCATGTTCCGTATAAATTACCCTTTCCCCTCTATGCCTTTCTTAACATAAGGGAGGCACCGTCCTGAACCATGCTTTGTTTTATATCTCCTTATTTACTGGTTTGTAGGCTACTATGTGGTTGTCAGAGAAAGTCGGGACAAGGATGAGGTTATACTTCAATGCAAAATCAATATCTGCCGAGTTTATTCCCTGTCCGGTTGTGTCTAGGAGTTTTGTGTTTTTCCCGTTTTTGTGGATAAAAACCCGGCCTGCCCAATTTGAAAAGACAAAATCGCCATCGTTGTTTTTTTCTAAGCCGTCAACACCGCCGGTGTCTTCCACGACAGTATTAACCCTTTTTGTCAAAATATCTACCTCATAAATATCTGCATCGCCGACATAAAGCTTCCCTTTATCTGAAAACAACCCGTTTGGCGATTTAAATGGCTCCCCTTCCATCCAAACTTTGATTTCCTCATTGTCAAAGACATATATTTTTGCTGTTTTTGAATCTGAAACAAATATCATCCCGTTCATGCAAGCAGCAACATCGTTCAAAAATACTGCGCCCGGGGCATAGTGTTTTTTTGTTACTTTCCCTTTCTCAATGTCAATTTCAATTAGTTGGTCTATGTCGGCAACATACAGTTTGCCCCCAAAAATTGCCATCCCCTTAGGTGCATTTAAATTTTTCACCCACTCCAATTCTTTTTCGTTCCCATCGTGGTCTAAAATGCTGATGAAACCATTGCCGTCTTTTTCAGAAGGATCGCCGTTTATGTTGGCTACATATATTACGTCGCGTTCCGCATCGAACAGTACCGATTCGGGTTTTTTTAGTTCCGAATTTGTTTCCCATACTTTCTCTAATTCCTGAGCCTTTAAGTGCAGCACGGAAACAAAGGCGAAGGTCAAAATAAATAAAAATGCTTTCATAATTAAATACTTTTTATATTTAGCTGAAAAATACTAAGTTTAACAATATTTAACAAACAAATCCTTGAATATTATGATGAATAGGCATGTTAAAAAATTATTGTCTTTATTATTGGCGTTATTTACAGCACATATACTCTTGGGGCAAGGTGATATTGGCCTGCAAAAGATATATGTTGGGACCTTTACCTCCGAAGGCGCAGAAGGGGTGTATTTATGTAGTTTTAACCGTGAAACCGGCGACATTGACCTGGAGAAAACGTATAAGGCCATTGACAATCCTTCTTTCCTGAAAATATCACCGGATAAAAAATATTTGTACGTGGCAGGAAGGGCAAGCGATAAAATTGAAGGGAGCGGGGGGTATGTTTATGCATATAGTATTGAAGGAAACTGCGACATCCGTTTTTTAAACAAACAGGTCTCGCACGGGAAAGGCCCATGCCATGTCGATGTTTCTCCTGATGGGAAATTTGTTGCAACAGCAAATTATACAAGCGGGACAATTGCCCTTTACCCTGTAGGTGAAAATGGGGAATTGCTCACCGCCAGCACGGTAATCCAAAATAAAGGCTCTGGTCCAGATAAAACAAGACAGGATTCCCCCCACGCCCATTCAATAAAATTTTCGCCATTTAGCAAGAGTGTTTTTTCTGCCGATTTGGGGACAGACCACCTGGACATATTTGCACTTGAAAACGGTAAACTGTCCCGTGAGGGACAAAAATTTGTAAAGCTCCCGGCAGGCTCAGGCCCACGTCATTTTGATTTTCATCCCAACGGGAAAGTAATTTATGTAGTTAATGAATTGAAATCAACTGTGTCGGTACTTGAAAAAAAGCATGGGGAATGGAAAATAATCCAGAATATTTCTTCGCTGCCAAAATCTTTTAATGGAGAAAGTTATTGTGCAGACATACATGTTTCGGACGATGCCCGTTTTTTGTACGTCTCAAACCGTGGACATAACTCAATAGCAATTTTCTCTATAGGCAAAACCACAAAAAAATTAAAGTTAGCAGGCACTATAGGCACAGAAGGCGACTGGCCACGTAACTTTGCGTTAAGCCCCGGCAACAAGTTTATGTTGGTTGCCAACCAGCGCAGCGGGAACATTACTGTTTATAAAATAAATACAGAAACCGGGTTCCCAGAATTTACGGGCAAACAGGTCCGGTTGCCGGCACCGGTTTGCCTTGAGTTTTTCAACTAAGGCTAGAACTTATAAGCTTGATAAATTCGCTGCGTGTTGCCTCTTTCTGGAATGCGCCGGTAAAATCGGATGTAGTGGTGATGGAATGTTGTTTTTGTATGCCGCGCATCTGCATGCAAAGGTGCCTGGCTTCGATAACTACCGCAACCCCCAAGGGTTTTAACGTATCCTGTATGCAGTCTTTTATTTGCGAAGTCAACCGCTCCTGCACTTGCAGGCGTCGTGCAAAAACATCAACAACCCTTGCGATCTTGCTTAGCCCGGTTATTGTCCCGTTGGGGATATAAGCTACATGTGCCTTCCCCAAAAAAGGCAACATATGGTGTTCGCACATCGAAAAAATTTCAATATCTTTTACAATTACCATTTGTCGGTAATCTTCCTTAAATATTGCCGACCTTAAAATTTCAACCGGGTCGGTTTTATACCCCTGTAACAAAAACTGCATTGCCTTTGCCACCCTCTCCGGGGTTTTCCCAAGCCCTTCCCTCGATGTGTCTTCCCCAATCAGCGAAAGTATGTTCTTATAGTTTTTTGAAAGTTCTTTTGTGGTTGTTTCATCAAAAATTTCAACCTTCTCGTACCCGTTCGAAGTATCTGTTTTAGTTGGACACATAAAATTAGTTAATAAAAAATTTGGCACAAAGATTAACTTTTTTTCAGAAAATCAGTAAAAAAAAGATGTATGCTTTTAATAAATAACAATTTTACTAGCATTTAGATTATGAAGATTTTGATTGTAGCGGCTACATGGATGGAGATAAAATTATTGGTAGATGAGTTCAGTTATGTAGCAGAAAAAAACCATTCTTTATATGAATATAAATTTGCCGGCAACGAAATAGACGTATTAATTTCCGGCATAGGTACAACTTTCACTACTTTCCATTTAACAAACACACTACATTACAACAAATATCAATTAGTATTAAATGCCGGTGTTGCAGGAAGCCTTACAACAGACTTGAAAATAGGTGATGTGGTAAATGTAACCTCTGAAGAATTTGCTGATTTGGGGGTTGAAGAAAAAATGCAGTTCCTGACCCTTTTTGAGTCGGGTTTTATGGACAGCAATGAGTTCCCGTTTGAGAACGGATTGTTAAAAGCCAACCCGCCCGACGGATTGATAAACCTCATAAGGGCAAGGGGCATAACAACCAATTTAAGCCACAGGAAAAATTCAAGTATCTTAGCTATAAAAGAAAAGTTTTCTGCGCATATCGAATCTATGGAAGGGGCTGCCGTTTTATATGTTTGTAACTGGTTTGGGGTTGCCTGTTGCGAAATAAGGGCCGTCTCAAATTATGTTGCCCCTTGCGAACAGGCATATTGGAATATCCCCCTTGCCCTTGAAAATTTGAAACAAGCTATAATAAGGGCACTTACAAAGATTACTATCCCTGTGCATTGACGGGGTTTTTGCACTCCCATGGTATTTGTTGGGAAAAAGTACATGGAAGCAACCCCAAATGCAATTTTCACATCTATAACATGTTTTTTTGAAAAAAAATGAAATCGGACAATAATTCGGTATTAAGCTTGTTTTAATAACAGCCACATTTTTCAGAAAACAGTATTATTGCTGTGTCAAACAAACCACTTAATTAAATGATAGTAATTACAGGAGCAGCTGGGTTTATAGGAAGTTATTTAGTTGGCAAACTCAACCAGGCAGGTTATAAGGATCTGGTACTGGTTGACAAGATGGACGATCCCCTCAAAGATTTTAATATCCTCCATAAGGAGTACCGTAAATTTATCGACCGGGACAACTTTTTTAAATGGCTGATAAAACATGCCACAGAAATTGATTTTGTTTTTCACCTAGGTGCAATCACCGATACTGTTGGTAATGAGCCTGAGTTATACCAACAGCTAAACCTTATTTACTCGCAACGTATTTGGAATATTTGTGCAGAGATCCAGGTGCCTCTTTTATATGCATCGTCTGCAGCTACTTACGGAAACGGAGAGGAGGGGTTCTCTGATGCACACAGGTATATATCAAATTTGCGCCCCTTGAATTTGTACGGTTGGTCGAAACACGATTTTGATGTATGGGCCTTAAAGCAGGCACATACGCCACCTTTTTGGTCGGGAATGAAATTCTTTAATGTTTACGGGCCAAACGAATACCATAAAAAAAGAATGGCTTCGGTAGTACTCCATGCATACAAGACTATCGGGCAAACAGGGCAAATGCCCCTTTTCCGCTCGCACCATAAGGACTACCGAGATGGGGAGCAATGCCGCGATTTTGTCTATGTTGACGACATTGCCGACGTGATGATGTATTTTATGGAACACCAGGAAAATTCGGGCATTTATAATGTTGGCACAGGGAAAGCACGGACTTTCCTTGATTTAACACGTTCGGTTTTTTGCAGCATGGGCTTGGAAACAAACATATCTTTTATTGATACCCCTGTTGATTTGCGCGGACGTTACCAATATTTTACCGAAGCAGATATCAAAAAACTAAGGGCAGTAGGGTACAACAAACCTTTTACCGAGTTGGAGGACGGGGTGAAAGAGTATGTTGGCAAATACCTGTTGTCCGAAGCCTGTTATTAATCAATTCTTATATTTGTTCTGGGAAGTTTTATTTTAGATATAAAAACGAACGGCAGCCATATCTATGTTAAGTCTTAGAAATAAACCCTCCCCCTTTGTTATTTTAATAATAATTGTTGTTTTGGGATATTGGCAAATATCTTTTGGGGTTTATGGGCTAAAGTGGGATGTAATTGATGTTGTGTTGCCGTTCCGCTATTTTTTTTCAGAGTGTATCAAGTCTGGTTATTTCCCATTCTGGGATCCTTACCAACAAACAGGCACACCTTTTTATGCAGATTTACAAGCCCCCACTTATTACCCCGAACTTATCATAACAAGTATGTTTGGCGGGTATGGGGTATATACAATGCATGTTTTGTTTGTTGTTTACTTGGGCATTGCCGCAACAGGCATGTACAAACTGTCGTTCTATTTTAACAAAAGCAGGGGCGCTTCCCTCATTGCCGGCCTGTCGTACTCTTTCAGTGGGTATATTGTAGGGCATGGCCAACATTTTTTCCTTTTGGTAGGTGCAGCCTGGATACCTTTTGTCATATTGTCATATATTAGGTTAAACCAAAACAGGGAAATTATTGATTCCCTCAAAACAGGGATATTTGTTTTTTTAATGCTTACAGGTGCATACCAGGCTTTATCAATTGCAATGGCATACCTGCTTTTGTTGATATTCATTTATTCATTAATAAAAACATTGGTTGAAAAAAATTTACAGGGGGCGCTGCAAATCATAAAATTAAACCTTTTTTTCTTTTTTATCCTCCTGCTTTTATGCCTCCCCTTGTTAGCTTCCACCCTAGAAATAATTAGTTCGGTAGGAAGGCTTAACGATGGTGTTGACCTAAAAAGGGCTTTGGCTTTGGGGCAACCTTATACCTCTTTTATCTCATTTGTTGCCCCCTTTTCAACCCTAAAATATAACGAGTTGTTTGGCAATGCCGATTTCTCTCTGATTAACCATTATTTCGGGACGGTCCCCTTATTGTTTTTTATAGCTTCGTTGTTTCGCAAGCATTCCATATTGGAATACCTGATACTTGGGTTCGGGTTGGTAATTTTTTCAATGTCATTCGATTTTTTGCCAGTAAGGGGGTTCATGTATAAAAATGCCCCTTTTATGGATTTGTTCTTATGTGCGGCATATATCAGGGTTTATGGGTTATTGGCTTTAATATTGTTTTCAGCCAATTACTTTGCCTGTTTTGAGAAAAACATAACGTGCCATAAAAATAAAATAATCGCCCTGTCCTCTATCTTATTAATTGCCCTGGGGTATCTCGTTGTTGTATCTTTGTGCAACTTCTCGTCCAAAGACTTTAAGCACTTGTTTCATTCAGGTGGTGTTGGCCCTTTTTTGAAAAACATGTCGTTTTATCAGAATTTATTAGTCCAGTCAATATTCCATTTCATGGTCATTGCAGGGTTGATCGCAATTATTGTTTGCCACAAAAAGATCAGGCATCCCGGAGCATTTGTTTTTTTATTATCGCTGGGCGAAATAGTTGCTGCAACCCAATTGAATATGAATGTGACGGTTATTGACATGCAGCACAAGCCCAGGGACATGCAGGAGGATTTATCACTATGCCCTGAAAGTTTCCCCATACCAGTAGATGGCAAAATAATTTTCAATGATCAACAAAACGCATTTTTCCCTCCATTTTGGAGGAATACTTATATTTTCACCAAACAGGTTGCATTTGGAGCATTTTCTTCTTTTAAGTTAGATACATATAAAAAAATCGATGAGCGCCCCAAATTAAAAGATGCGGTACTTAATAACCATTTGTTTTATTTTTCAGACACAATTGCCCCCTTAAGCAAATTTTTAAACGGTACTGACACTGTTGCCGGGTTGCCCGCCCTTTTGTATTTTTCCGACCAGGATTATGGTACTTTGTCGGGGGCCAATGCTAAAACATGCAGTGCTGACATAATTAAGGTACTGGATTTTTCGCCCAATAGTGCGACAGTAGAAACAAATACAGGGCATGCGCAATTCCTGACAATGCTTCAAACAAATTACAAAGGGTGGAAGGCTTTTGTTGATGATAAACCAACCCAAATCTACACTTCAAATTTCAATTACCGGACAATTTTTTTGCCCGGAGGGAAACATGTTGTTAGGTATGAGTATAAAAACAATAAAGTATTGGTATTGTACATTGTGTCGAACGTAATGTTCGTTATTTGCATTTTATTTTTACTGGGCCGTTGTTTATACCATAAAAACAGCAAAAACAAAATTTATATATACATTCCCTTGGCATTAATAATTTTGTTAACACTTCTTGCAACAACAAATTTTTCACAAAAAAAGAAATATCATACCGTAAGCCAATACTATAATGAACGTTTTGAAAAACAGGATGCGGTATTTTGCATAGAACAAGATTTTGAAGGGGCAACAAGCAATTATGACTCGGTAACTGTATTTTCAGGCAAGAAAAGTTTTGTAGTTGATCCTGGCATCGAGTTCCTGCCGATTATGGAACTGGTGCAGGAGGATAACAAAATAAAAAAAGGCACTTTAATGGCCACCGCGAAAATATATTCAGAATCCTATTGCAAAGCTCTTATTGTAAGCGATATAAGGGGGCAATGGCATGCGGCTAAAATTGAAAAGCAAATTGAAGGGCTTGAGCAATGGAATGAAGTCCGATATGTCAGGAATGTGCCTGAAATGGACAATGGGGAGGTGTTGAAACTTTATTTATGGAACCCCGGTAAATCAAGCTTTATAATAGATGATATTTCTGTTGAATTATTTGACTGAAACGGGAAATGTTGTGAAACAGCATAAATTCCCTTAACTTCAAATTTAATTTCATAAAACTTTGAAAAAAAATAATGTATGGAAACTTCGAAAAAGATATATATATTCCTGATTGTCATTACTGTTGTGGTTGTTTTGATTTATGCCCAGTCCATAATCATTCCGTTTATCCTTGCCATACTTTTTTGGTTTATGATTAGGGTAATAAAAAAGATCCTGACGAAAATAAAATTTGTCAGCCGCATGCCCAAATGGCTCCTTACCATTGTTTCGTCCATCCTCCTGCTTAGTTTCCTGCTGTTTGCTGTCGAAATGATTTCTGCTAATATCCAGCACATTTCAAAGACCCTCCCGGTTTATGAGAAAAATGTAAATAAAATAACACAGTCGATAAACGAACAATTCGATGTAGACCTGATGGAAATGTTAAACGATTTTGCAAAAGATTTGAACTTTGGCGATATCCTCTCAAAAATATTTTCTGCCCTTACCGGTGTGTTTGGCGATGCCTTTACCGTATTGCTGTATTTGCTTTTCCTTTTGCTTGAGGAGCCAATTTTCCCGAAAAAGATCAGGGCAATGTACCCCGATGAAAAGAAATACAAACAAGCAAATGAGTTAATCAATAAGATTGACCATTCTATAGGGAATTATATTGCGCTGAAAACAATGGTGAGCCTGTTGACCGGGTTCTTAAGCTACTTTGCGTTGTTGTTTATCGGTGTTGACGCGCCTTTGTTCTGGTCGTTCCTTATTTTTATCCTGAACTTTATCCCAACGATAGGGTCGCTGATAGCTACTGTTTTCCCTGCTGTTTTTGCCATGCTCCAGTTTGGCGGGTTTGCCCCGGGGATTTTGGTCTTATCTATTGTTGGCGCCATACAGCTAATAATTGGGAACCTTGTTGAACCCCGTGTCATGGGAAATTCGCTGAATATCAGCCCGCTTGTGGTTTTCCTGACCCTTTCTCTTTGGGGCGTGATGTGGGGGATCATCGGTATGTTGTTGAGTGTCCCGATTACGGTGATCCTTATCATTATTATGTCTGAGTTCAAAGGTACCCGCCCTGTGGCAATCCTGTTAAGCCAAAAAGGGAATATAAACACTAAAAGGTAGGTTTGCCCGCACGCTCATATTTTTTCCAGCACATCCACCAAGTGTTCCCAAAATTTCTCGGTGGTGTGGATGTCCAGTTTTTCATCTGGCGAATGCGCCCCTTTAATTGTCGGGCCAAAAGAAACCATGTCAAGTCCCGGATATTTTTCGATAAACAGCCCACATTCCAGTCCTGCATGAATAGAACGTACCACTGGCTCAACCCCAAATAGTTTTTTATAGGAACTGGATGCTATTTTTAAAACTTCAGAATCAGGATTTGGTGTCCATCCCGGATAGCCATCGGAATGTCCAACTTTTGCACCGGCCAGCCTGAAAACCGATTCAACCATTTCGGCAGCCATATATTTTCGGCTTTCGATCTCACTGCGCTGGCTGGTGGCAACATTGATCATATTGTCTGCTGCAAATTTTACCGATGCAAGGTTTGTCGAAGTTTCGACCATGCCTTCCATGCGTGTGCTCATTTCCAATACACCGTGCGGACAGGCATTTAATGAATTTATTAATTTGTGCTGGGTTTTTTTGTCTATAACAAACCTGGGCATTTCGGTTTCCTCTGCGGTTAATTTTATTTTTGGTTCAGCCCTTTCATATTCAACCCCTGCCTCATGCGCAAACCTGTGGAAAAAATTGATAAAACCTGCTTTTTCTTTCTCACTGACCACAACTACGGCAAAAGCTTCCCTTGGAATGGCATTCCGTAAATTCCCCCCGTTAAACCCTGCCAGGCGGAATTCGAAACACCCATGTGCTTTCCACAAAAAACGGGTTAATATTTTATTGGCGTTCCCCCTGTTTTTATGGATGTCGTCGCCAGAATGGCCGCCCAATAGGCCGGAAACAGTCAGCTTTATTGGAGTAAATCCATTAGGGGTTGGTTCTTCTTCAAACGAAAAAACAGCAACAGTATCGATTCCCCCGGCACAACCTATAAAAATTTCCCCCTCGTCCTCCGAATCAAGGTTTAGCAACACCTGTCCGGACATAAAACCGGGATCTAACGAAAAGGCACCGGTAAGCCCTGTTTCTTCATCAACTGTCATCAGGCATTCCAATGGGCCGTGCTTTATTTCGGTTGAAGCGAGTATTGCAAGTTGGGCAGCAATACCGATCCCGCAATCTGCGCCCAAGGTAGTCCCGTCAGCTTTCACCCAGCCACCCTCAACAATTGGCACAATGGCATCGTTTTCAAAATCAAAAACTTTGTTGCTGTTTTTTTCGCACACCATGTCCATGTGGGTTTGCAGGATAACCTTTTTAGCACCTTCCCTGCCCGGTGCCGCGGGTTTTGAGATTAGTACGTTCCCTGCAAGGTCGGTTTTGGCTTCCAGTGTATTGGCTTTGGCGAAATCAAGCAAAAATTGCCGGATCTTCCCCTCTTTCTTTGAGGGCCTTGGGACTTGGCAAATTTGTCCGAAATAGTCAAATAATGGTTGTGGAGCCAAATGAGAAAGGATATTGCCCATTTATCTTAATTTTTCCCGACTGAATAAATATCATCAATTAAATACTGGTATTTTACGGCAACTGTATTGCGCCGCAGCTTAAGTGTTGGCGACAATTCGCCGGAAGCCGGGGCCCATTCTTCGCACACAAGGCGGATACGGTTGATCTGCTCATGCGAGCCAAGCTGTTTATTGATAATCTGTACTTCGTCCCTTATTTTTTCGACCACTTCGGGTAGCTGTATCAGTTCCTTGTTGTCCTTAAATTTAATTTTATTCCCGACACACCAGGCATACAACATTTGGAAGTTTGGCGATATAAGGGCGCTTGCAAATTTCTCGTTGTCCCCTATAACCATTACCTGTTCGATAAATGTAGAGGTCTTGAGCTTGTTTTCAATCATTTGCGGGGCAATATATTTCCCTCCTGAAAGTTTGAAAATTTCTTTTTTACGGTCTGTTATCCTCAGGAATTTGCCTTCTTCCAGCACTCCGATATCCCCTGTGTGGAACCAGCCGTTTTCATCAATAACCTCGGCCGTTAGTCCTGGGGCTTTGTAGTAACCTATCATAACCCCTGGCCCTTTGCATAGGATTTCCCCGTCTTGTGCAAATTTTATCTGGTACCCAGGCAATACCGGTCCCACTGTGCCAACCAAGGCTTCGCCTGTGAGGGGGTTGCTTACAGCAATAACCGGCGATGTTTCAGTTAGCCCGTATCCTTCGAATGCAGGTATTTTTGCCATTCCAAACACCCGGCATATACGTGGCTGGAGTGCTGCCCCCCCGGAAACGATATACTTTATGTTCCCTCCAAGTGCTTCGCGCCATTTTGCAAAAACAAGTTTGTCGGCAATACTTATTTTCAGCCTCATATAAGGGCTGAATTTCTTGCCATATTCGAAATGGCGGGTCAGGTTCAATGCCCAGAAATACATTTTTTTCTTTAACCCAGACAGTTCATTCCCTTTTGAGACAAAGCCATCGTAAACTTTTTCGAGCAAACGTGGTACGGAGTTGAACATGTCGGGCTTTATTTCACGTATAGAGGAAATAATTTGAGTGAGGCTGCCAACATAATAAACACCCAATCCTTTGTACTGAAAATGGTAATTCAGGCTTCGTTCGTATACATGGCAAAGCGGCAAAAAACTTAGTGCTTTATGTCCCTTGCCAAGATCTGTCATTCGCGAATGCCCAATAAAGTTAGAGACAAGGTTGCCGTGGCTGAGCATTACGCCTTTGGGCACACCGGTAGTCCCCGATGTATATATTATAGTGGCTAAATCGCCAGGGGTAGTTTTTGCTTTTAAACCTTCCAACTCTGGCATGAGTTCCCCTGCCTTCGATTTCCCAAGTTCTATTATACCATTAAAATTTTTTGCCCCTTCCACTTCCTCGAAAGTGTAGACCGCATTGAGGCCATCGATCATATTGGCCAACGGGGACAAACTGTTGTGCAATTTTTTATTGCCCACCAACAAAATTTTTACATCTGCGTGTTTTAGTATGTACTTGTATTCTTCCTCTCCCAGGGTTGGGTAAATTGGGACATGGATTACTCCGGCCATTGCCATTCCCATGTCTACAATATTCCATTCGGGACGGTTTTGGGTCACTGTTGCGACTTTGTCACCTTTTTTAAGCCCCATAGCCATTAAGCCCATGGCAAACTGATGGGATTTTTTATTATATTCGGCAGTAGAGTAAGTATACCATTTGCCGCCTTTTTTCCCGCCAAGTGCATCTTCACGTGGAAAATCTTTCAGACAACGTTCAAGGATGTCAAACGTACGAGTTACTTCTGTCCCCATTTTTTAGTAATGCTAAATCAAACGGTCAAAGATAACAGTTTTAGTACATTCAATGTAGTTATAAGCATAACCAGAAACACGCAGGCTTGTTATTTGGAATCAATACAAATAGTTACAATAGTCTTAAAAACAGGATGTTAGATATGTTGTTGTCGAACATTGGGGCTATTTGTTCAAAAACATTGCCGCTTGCGGGCAAAATATGCATTTTGTCAATAAGCTTTCCCTACAACCTGTCCTGTCCCGTCTGTCACCAAGTGCCAATCGGTATGTTAAAGAACATGTTTTTTTGATTTTGAATAATTCGGAATTGAATTTAATTTTACAAGCATACCAGAACAGAACAGTTCGACTATAGAATAGTATTTTAATACACTTAAAGACATGCATTTACTTGGATTTGACATTGGGAGTTCTTCCGTAAAAGTTTCGTTAATTGAAGGCGAAAGCGGCAATTGTGTTGCCTCTTCGTTTTATCCGAAACAGGAAATGAGGATTACAGCACATAAAGCAGGTTGGGCAGAACAGGAACCATGTTTATGGTGGGAAAACCTGAAACTGGCTTTGGCTGATGTGCTGAACATTTCGGGAGTTGCCCCTGAGGAAATAGCCTCTATCGGGATTTCGTACCAAATGCATGGGCTGGTAATGATAGGCAAGGACCATGAAATTTTGCGCCCTTCGATCATATGGTGCGACAGCCGGGCCACTGGCATTGGCGAAAAAGCCTTTTGTGAAATAGGGGTCAGCCAGTGCCTGTCACACCTGTTGAACTCACCTGGGAATTTTACCGCCTCGAAACTCAAATGGGTTAAAGACAATGAACCTGGCTTATTTGAAAAGACATATAAGATAATGCTCCCTGGCGACTATATCGCCATGAAACTGACAGGCGAAGTCCAAACTACTGTAAGTGGGCTTTCTGAAGGGATAATGTGGGATTTTAAAGAAAACAGGGTTGCTGGGTTCCTTTTTGAAAACTATGGTTTCCCTACCGGAATTGTCCCTGAAATTGTCCCCACATTTGCAGTACAGGGGCAACTCACCGAAAAAGTTGCCGCCGAATTAGGGCTTTCTCCAAAAACAACTGTAAGTTACCGCGCTGGAGATCAACCCAACAACGCACTTTCCCTAAATGTGCTGAACCCGGGAGAAATCGCGACAACTGCAGGTACTTCGGGAGTGGTTTACGGAGTAAGTGGGGAGATCAAATACGATCCGCAATCGCGTGTAAATACTTTTGCACATGTAAACCATTCGGAAAAAGCTTCGCGTTTGGGGGTATTGCTTTGTATTAACGGTACAGGCATACTGAATGCATGGCTTAAACGTATGGTGGGCGGGGGCATTTCTTACGAAGAAATGAACCGTCTGGCTTCGGGGATCCCGCCCGGCTCGGAAGGCTTAACTGTTTTGCCCTTTGGGAACGGTGCAGAACGGGTGCTGAACAATAAAAATATAGGTTCTGTTTTTAACGGGATTAATTTTAACATCCACCAAAAAGGGCATCTTTTGCGGGCTGCACAGGAAGGCATTGTTTTTTCTTTTAAATATGGGATGGACATAATGCAAAACATTGGCATTGAGGCAAAAGTTATACGGGCAGGTAAAGCAAATATGTTCCTAAGCCCGGTTTTCAGGGAAACACTCGCCGGCACCACAGGTGCAACGATAGAATTGTACAATACCGATGGCTCTATAGGCGCGGCACGTGGCGCCGGAGTTGGTTCGGGATATTATAATTCTTTTAACGAAGCATTTAGCAACCTGAAAAAACAGGAAGTAATAGAACCAGTAAGTTCAGATGCGCCCAAATACAGAGATGCATACAATGCCTGGAAGGCAGAACTTGAAAAAACTATCAGTTAATCGATTTGTTTTTATGGGACAAAAACTTAAATCCAATATAAATTTAAAACTATCACGATGAAAAATCTATCCAGAAGGTCGTTCCTGCAAACCGGGGCAATAGCCGGTTTAGGAGTTGCTTTTATCCCTAATTTGATTAGTTGCTCCCCCAATACCCAGAAATTGAGGTTTGCCATGATCGGTGTCGGCGGGCGGGGGCATGCCAGTTGGAGCCAGGTTCCGGTGGAAAGCCTTGTTGCCATGTGCGATGTTGACGACAGGATGTCGAAGGAAGCCAAAGAGGCGGTACCCAATGCCAAGTGGTATAAAGACTTTAGGAAGATGTTCGATGAGATGGCAAATGAAATAGATGCCGTTATGATTGCCACCCCCGACATAACCCACTTCCCGGCGGCAATGGCTGCAATGGAACTTGGGAAACATGTGTTTGTTGAAAAACCGTTGGCTCACAATATTTGGCAGTTACGTACACTGAAAAAGGCAGCTAAACATTATGGGGTTGTTTCCCAAATGGGCAACCAGGGGCATACCACCAACGGGATACGGCTGGTAAAAGAATGGTATGAAGCCGGTGTCCTGGGAGAAGTGAAAGAAGTTATTGCATGGCAGGGGAAAATTGATTTTGAAAAAGACAGTTATTTTGCCAAGCCAGAAACTTTCCCTCCCCATGACGAACCTGTACCCAACGGGCTGGATTGGGATCTGTGGCAGGGCCCTGCATCAGTGCGCCCGTTTAACCGACTTTATGCCCCAAGGACATGGAGGGGCTTTTATGACTATGGTAACGGGAAATTAGGCGACTGGTGCTGCCATACGCTCGATGCCCCATTCTGGGCTTTGGACCTTGGGATGCCCGAAACAGTAGAAGCATTAGTCAAAGATCCTGTGCCAGACCATAGTTTTGTGGCCGAGGAGTCGGTTGTTACATGGCATTTCGGGGCACGTGGGGGTAAAGCCCCCGTAACCATGAAATGGTATGAAGGGATTGAAGTACCAACAGTAAGGCCGGAATGGGGCATAGAAAAATTGCCCAATGCCGGAATGATTATGATTGGGGACAAAAAAACACTTTTTACGGGCATGAGGCCCAATGACCCCAAGTTGCTCGTCCCGGAAGAAGAGTGGCAAGATTTCCTTAAAAAATCGCCGAAACAAACTTATCCAAGAGTTGGGGAAGAAAAACCGGTACAAGAATGGGTCGATGCCATTAAAAACAATACGCTTCCCGGCTCAAATTTCGATTATGCTGCAAGCTTGATGGAAATGGCACAGGTTGGCGTTTTGGCACAACGTTTTGGAGGTAAAATCACTTACGATGCAAAAAACATGAAAGCCATAGGCCGCCCCGAACTGGATCAGTATATAAAAGAGCCTGTGAGAGAAGGGTGGGCATACGGTGAAAATATTTAAATTAAACATAAAAGAATAAACAATGGAAGTATTAAAAGGGAACAAAGAGTACTTCAAGGGTATAGGACAGATTAAATACGAAGGTCCTGGTTCTAGGAACCCGTTGGCTTTTAAATGGTACGATGAAAATAAAGTTGTGGCAGGGAAAACAATGAAAGAACACCTGCGCTTTGCGGTAGCTTATTGGCATACATTCTGTGGCACAGGGGGCGACCCCTTTGGCCCGGGGACAAAAATATTCCCCTGGGATGGCGCAACTGGCGCAATGGACGCCGCCAAAGAAAAAATGGATGCCGCTTTTGAGTTTATCACAAAAATGGGCATCCCATTTTACTGCTTCCACGATGTTGATTTGGTTGGCGATGGAACGGTTTTCGAAATCGAAAAAAGGATGGGGGAAATTATTGATGTTGCTAAAGCCAAGCAAGAAGCATCGGGCGTAAAACTACTTTGGGGAACTGCAAATGTTTTTGGGAACCCACGCTACATGAACGGAGCATCAACCAACCCCGATTTCAATGTGGTTGCCAACGCTGCCGTACAGGTAAAAAATGCAATTGATGCAACTATTGCCCTTGGAGGGACAAACTACGTTTTCTGGGGGGGCCGCGAAGGCTACATGAGTTTGCACAACACAAATACAAAACGGGAACTCGAACACATGGGGCAATTCCTTCGCATGGCACGCGACTATGGCCGCAAACAAGGGTTTACCGGTACGTTCCTCATTGAGCCAAAACCAATGGAACCAACAAAACACCAGTACGATTATGATGCTCAAACAGTTATAGGGTTCCTTAAAGCAAATGGCCTGGAGAACGATTTCAAACTAAACATTGAAGTAAACCACGCTACTTTGGCAGGGCATACTTTTGCCCACGACCTCAGGATGTGCGCCGATGCAGGGCTGTTGGGATCTATTGATGCCAACAAAGGCGACTACCAAAACGGATGGGATACCGATGAGTTCCCGACCAGCATTTACGAAATTACTGAAGCCATGCTGGAAATTATCCAGGCAGGCGGGTTCACTGACGGTGGAATAAACTTCGATGCCAAAACCCGCAGGAACTCAACCGACTTGGAAGACATATTTATTGCCCACATTGGCGGGATGGACATATTTGCCAGGGCATTGGCCATCACCGATAAAATTTTGAACGATTCGCAATATTGCGCCATGCGTGCGGCCCGTTACGCTTCGTTCGACAAAGGGAAAGGCGCCGGATTCGAAGCAGGCAAGTTATCGCTGGAGGATTTATATGAAATTGCCAAGGAAGTTGGGGAACCAACGCAAATCAGCGGGAAACAGGAATTAGTGGAACAATTAATAAATTGGTATATTTAATGAAAGAAAGGAACTCATTTTATATTGCCGTAATAACATTAGTGGCCACCTTGGGTGGCCTTTTGTTTGGGTACGACACCGCAGTAATCTCAGGTGCGGAGAAATCAATCCAGGCGTATCTGGTTAACAGTTTGGGATTAAGCTCGCTAGTCCACGGCGCAACTATTTCAAGTGCATTGATAGGGTGTATTATCGGCGGAAGTATTTCGGGGATCCTGTCTTCCAGGATGGGGAGGAAAAATACGCTCTTCCTGGCATCTGTGCTGTTTTTTGTTTCGGCATTAGGTTCAGGAAACCCTGAGTTCTTGTTTTTTACCCAAGGAGAGCCTTCTCTTGGCCTTTTGTACATGTTTAATTTTTATCGTGTAATAGGCGGGATCGGGGTTGGCCTGGCTTCTGCAGTAAGCCCAATGTACATAGGGGAAATTGCGCCTGCCGACATTCGCGGGCGCTTGGTATCGCTAAACCAGTTTGCAATTATTTTCGGGATGCTGGTGGTTTATTTTGTTAACTGGGGGATTGCCAGCGGGCAATCGCTGGAGTGGATAAACAGTATTGGCTGGCGAAGGATGTTCACATCGGAAGCCGTCCCGGCTGCCATATTTGGGACATTGCTGTTTTTTGTCCCTGAAACCCCGCGTTACCTGGCGTTAAAAGACAATGATGAAAAAGCATTGAAAATCCTGACAAAAATCAATGGGGCAGGCCGTGCAAAAGAAATACTGTCAGATATAAAAAGCAGTGTTGAAAAATCTTCCGCAAAACTTTTTTCTTATGGGAAAATTGTTATCGCCATTGGGGTTTTGCTTTCTGTGTTCCAGCAATTTGTAGGAATAAACGTTGCCCTTTATTATGCACCACGGATTTTTGAAAGCATGGGGGCAGGGAAAGACGCATCGATGCTGCAAACAGTTGTTATGGGGTTGGTAAATGTAATCTTTACGGTGGTTGCCATTGTTACGGTCGATAAATGGGGGCGCAAACCCTTATTGATGGTGGGGTCTGCCGGTATGGCTATCGGGATGATCGCCATTGGCGCCCTTGCTTTCTTTAAAATAATCGGTATCGGCACATTGGTGTTTATAATTATTTACACAGCCTCTTTTATGATGTCGTGGGGACCTATTTGCTGGGTTTTGATTTCAGAACTGTTCCCAAACAAAATCAGGGGGAAAGCAGTTGCGGTGGCAGTAGCTGCACAATGGGCAGCCAATTATCTTATTTCGTCAACATACCCTGTGATGATGGAATTTAGTAGCGGGTTGACTTATTGGTTTTATGGGCTTATGAGTATCTTTTCCTTTGTATTTGTGTGGAAGATGGTCCCGGAAACAAAAGGCAAAACACTGGAAGAAATGGAAGATCTTTGGAAAAAATAATCTGAATTTGAGGTAGGGGATTGTTGTTTGTGTTTTTTGCTGGTTACAAGTTTCCCCTTCCCTCAAAAAAACAGCCTCTCTTTATGTATGCCCTTTGGGGTCAGGTTAATATGTTTTTCACTCTCAGTGCCCTGTAAAAAGCATCTTTGTAACTGTCGGAAATGGGGATTAGTTCGTTGCCTATCCGTATCCTGTTTTTTTCGATGCTTTCGATTTTAGGAACTGCCACAATATATGAATTGTGAACCCTCTGGAAAAGGGGATCGGGCAAAATTTCCAACATATTCCTGAAAGTTTGCAATGTCATTATGTTTTTATTGACCGTGTGGATTTGCAAATAATCTTTCATGCCCCGGATGTAGAGAATGTCTCCGGTTACAATTTTCTCGATTTTGTATTCTGTTTTTACAAATATGTAGCCGGGTTGCTTGGTCTTCCAATGCCAGTTGCGAATAAACTTTGTCTGCCGATTTTAAAAACCGCTCAAAAGAAAACGGTTTTAGGAGATAATCGGCAACGTCAAGCTCGTAACCTTTTAACGCATATTCATCGTAGGCACTGGTTATTATTATTTTGGGCTTGTTTTGCAACGATTCCAAAAATTGTATCCCAGACAGCTTTTTCATCCTTATATCTAAAAAAATCAGCTCTACGGGATTGTCTTTTATGAACCCGATTGCATCTATTGCGTTATTGAACCCTTTCAATAAGTTAAGATATCCGACTTGCCCGATAAACCCTGTAAGCTTCTTCAATGCAAGCGGTTCGTCTTCTATTGCGATGCAATTAATCTTCATTTAGTTGGATTTCCAGCATAACCTTAAAAACCGGATTTTCAGGACATACAGACAGGTTATGTTTGTTGCCGTAGATTAATTCTAACCGTTTTTTTACGGTTTCCAGGCCAATACCGTGCCCTTTGTCCTTTTCCGTGTCATTATTGTCAAAAAGATTTTCGCATATAAAATTAAGTTTGTTTTTGTTAATTGCAATTGAAATTTTTATGCCGTTATCAACATTTGAATCGACAGAATGTTTAAACGCATTTTCGATGAAAGGGATCATTGTCATTGGGGCAATTTTTGTGTTTGGGCGGTTGCCCGTAATCACGTAATTCAAAAATGCTTCGTTTTTTAACCTCAGTTTTTCCAACGACAGGTAGTTTTCAACGTAGTTTATTTCTTTTTCGATGTCAACAAAATCCGATTTTGCATCTGTCAGCATGTACCTCATCATGTCGGACAACTTGACGAGCGACTGCGATGCTTTGTCCTGGTTTTCATATATAAGGCTGTCGATATTGTGCAAGGTGTTGAATAGGAAGTGTGGGTTTAATTGGGCCTTCAATAAATTCAGTTCGCTTTCGAGGTTTTGCTTTTCGAGCTGTCCGTGCAATTTTTTTTGCTCAATCCACCCAAAAACGCTCCTGAAATTTACCCCTAAAATCAAAAAGATGTTAAGGAATGCGAACAAAAATACCGATTGCAATATTGCGCTCGCCCTGAACCCGTCGTCCATGACGCTCATGACAATCGGGAACAGCGTCCCGAAAGCGGCGGCAACAATTATAAACAGTTTGCGTTTTTGCCGCTTGAACAAAAACGGGGTCAATATGTACCCAAAATAAAACGGGATCGACAGCATGGCCGTTGTCGCAATCGACCACGCATATAGACTGAAATCGACATAAGGGTTGTCGCCGGGCTCCTTTGGGAACCGCCCCAAGGCATTCAGGATATTGAAGAACATATAGAATACCATTGCCCAGAGGAGGATGTGGACAATAATGATTTTTGAATTTTTCACTGTTTTTGATTTTAGTTGAACATTGATCCAAATGTCAATCATTTTTAACAGTCCTGAAAATATAATATGCCCTTTCCCTTATTTGTTCGACACTTTAATCTTTTAGCCCGATGGTTTCCAAGGGGAGAAATGCCCATTGCTGTTCAAAGGACGCAACAATTGTCAAAACTTGCAAAATATGCAGGTTTTGACAATTGACGGCATTTAGTTTACTGTTTCGTTTTCTTCATATCGGTGGCATATCCTCGCCAATTTCTCATTTTTGAAGAACAACCTCACCGAAGACCTTCCTATTTTGTTCGAACTGATACTTTCCTGAAAGCAGAATCCCCACTCATCGTAATTGGCCATGTCCGGGTCGAAAGGCCGATCCAAAGATTTGTCGGGGAGGATAATCTGATAACCGTTGTATGGAGCCACTTGGCAAATAGACAACAACTTCTGATAAACCGTGCTTGTTTGATCGTCAATATGTATCGTAATTTCGTTGGGCGTGTTTGGTGGCCATGCGGAAGTCGTGTCCAACAAAGCGCCGCCAATTTCTATGGAACTGACAGAATCCTGCTCGAAAAATATAACAGCACGCTCTGTAACACCCGATTTGGTTTCCAAAGTAAGGGCATGGTAAAAACCGAAGATATCCTGTATCTCTTCCGGGTTTGAATATGGTTTCCTATAAACAATAGACACGGAACCAAAATTTTTCTCTGCCCCCAATTCTTGGAGCCGGGCATAAACCTCGGTGGGGGGGCTTCCTATTTGAATCGACCATTTCTCCCCTTTTGTCGTGTTTTCCACAATGGGGAAAACATCGTCTTTCTCACAAGAAAAGAATAAAAACAAAGAGGCGGCAAACAATAACAACAGGTTTTTCATATCTGACAATTTTATTTTTTTACTTTCATTAGATTGCCCATTTTTTAAAATGGTTGCGTAAAGTTTGTCCCAAGGGTAAATTGCCATACGATTTTTTGTTAATTTTATCAGCAAATTTCTAAATCAACTTAAACATTATAATTATGAATAGGAAACTTAGGATGGGAATGGTTGGCGGCGGAAGCGATGCCTTAATCGGGGCAATACACCGTTTAGGCGCATTTATGGACAACCAAATAGAACTGGTTTGCGGATGTTTCAGCGTAAACCCCGAAATATCAAAATCTTCTGGCAAATCATATTATCTCCCTGAAGGTCGGGTTTATGAAACTTTTCAGGAAATGTTTGAAAAAGAATCACAGTTGCCCGAAGGCGAAAGGATGGACTTTGTGTCTATCGTTACGCCCAACTTTGTGCATTTTGCCCCGGCAATGATGGCGCTCGAAAACGGGTTCAACGTCGTGCTTGACAAACCAATTACCTTTACGCTAGACGAAGCTTTGCAACTGAAAGCCAAAATCGAAGAAACAGGATTGACTTTTGCCTTGACGCATACTTATTCCGGCTATCCGGCAGTAAAACATGCAAAACAAATGGTAGCCGATGGCGAACTTGGCAAAATCAGGAAAGTTTATGTTGAATATCCACAGGGATGGCTTTCTGCAAAAGTTGAAGACGAAGGCAACGCCCAAGCTTCGTGGAGGACAGACCCAAAACGCTCCGGGAAAGCTGGTTGCATGGGCGACATAGGCACACATGCCCATCATTTGGCAGAATACATAACCGGGCTTAAGGTGACAGAACTCTGTGCAGATCTTAAAACTTATGTGCCTAACCGTTTGCTCGATGACGACGGCGCTGCTTTGTTGCGTTTTGAGAATGGGGCAACCGGGGTGCTTACCGCTTCGCAAATTGTTGCAGGCGAAGAAAATGCCCTAAACATAAGGGTTTATGGTGAAAAAGGCGGGCTGGAATGGCATCAGATGGAACCTAACACTTTAATCGCAAAATGGACAGACAAGCCTACCCAAACATTGAGGGTTGGTACTAGTCTGGGAAGCGCAATAGCCGCTCACAATACCCGTACGCCCGGAGGTCACCCAGAAGGTTACCTTGAGGCTTTTGCAAATATTTACAAGAATTTTGCAGCTACGGTTATGGCAAAAATGGACGGAGTTGAACCGACCGCAGAAATGCTGGACTTCCCTGGTGTAGAAGACGGCATACGCGGGATGCAATTTATCGATACCGTTGTGAAAGCAGGGTATGACGATAATGTGAAATGGGTAAAGTTTGGCGAAAAATAAAAAATGAATAAAAATGGCTAGACCAGTTACTATATTTACAGGACAGTGGGCCGACATGCCCATAGAAACCATCTGTCAAAAAGCAAAAAGCTTTGGGTACGATGGATTGGAACTTTGCTGCTGGGGCGACCATATAGAAGTTGCAAAAGCAGATCATGCATATTGCGACGAAAGGAAGGCACTGCTCGAAAAACATGGGCTTAAATTATTTTCAATATCCACACACCTCGATGGGCAATGCGTTTGCGACCCTATCGACAAAAGGCACAAAAGCATAGCGTCTGCACGTGTTTGGGGCGATGGCGATCCGGAAGGCGTGCGCCAACGTGCCGCCGAAGAAATGATAGAAACGGCAAAGGTCGCAAAAAGGTTAGGGCTTGACGTGGTTAACGGTTTTACCGGAAGCCCAATATGGCATTTGTTGTATTCTTTCCCGGCAGTGCCCCAGGAAATGATAGACGAAGGTTACGAGGAGTTCGCCAAACGATGGATACCGATACTTGACGAATACCAAAAACTTGGTGTAAAATTCGCTTTGGAAGTACACCCAACCGAAATAGCATTTGACATACATACCGCACATTTGGCATTGAAAGCATTGGGCAACCACCCTGCTTTCGGCTTTAATTACGACCCTAGCCATTTGGGTTACCAACATGTTGATTATGTTCGTTTTATCTACGAATTTGCCGACCGCATTTTCCATGTCCACATGAAAGATGCCTACTGGAGCGACGTGCCTATGGGCGTTGGCGTTTTTGGCGGGCACATGGAGTTTGGCGACAACCGCAGGTACTGGAATTTCCGTAGCTTGGGGCGGGGCAAAATAAATTTTGAAAACATAATAAGGGCATTGAACGACATAGGGTACAACGGCCCTTTGTCTGTAGAATGGGAAGACAGTGGCATGGATCGCGAAGCGGGGGCAACTGAGGCTTGCGCTTTTGTGAAAAATGTGGATTTCGCCCCATCCAATATTGCTTTTGACGATGCAATGCAGAAAGATTAAGCAATAAGGTTGTTGGGTACATATTTTATTCGTGAAAGACCCCGTCAAGGGGTTCAACAATAATAGCCGGGGGATTCATCCCCCGGATTTGATATAAGTGGATTTTAGTTTGTTTGCCCCCATAATGGGCAACATGAAAAAACAAAAAAATGAGTAATTTACCATCGTATCAGAAAAAATTTGAAAATGACATTTTTGCAAAAAATGCAGGCATAAAATTAATTGACGCTTCGCCTGGGTATGCCAAGGCTGAAATGAAAATCGGGGAAAAGCACCTTAATGCGGCAGGTGTCGTGCAAGGCGGGGCAATATTTACGCTTGCCGATTTTGCTTTTGCCGTGGCATCTAATGCCCATGGAAAATTATCGTTGGCAATTGATGCCGAAATATCGTTTTTTAAAGCCGAGAGTTCCGGTACTTTAACGGCACTTGCCACCGAAATATCTTTGCATAACAAATTGGGCACTTATCTGGTTGACATCCTAAACGAAAACAACGAGCGGGTTGCCCATTTTAAAGGAACTGTTTTCCGCAAGAACCAGGAAATAAAGTTTGATTGACATATAATTTTCACAATAGATTGTTGTGTTTTTTTTCATTGTTGGCTATTGGCGAGATACGAGTTCAATAGCTTTATATATTTTGTCTAATGTCTCAATTCTGAAAATCCGACAATCTGTTATTAACTAATACAACTAGAAGAATGACAAACAGGAGATCTTTTATTAAAAATTCGGCAATGGCAACGGCGGCAGTCGGTTTGACAGCCACAATGCCGATGGCGATGGAATCGTGCGTAGGGGCTAACGAGAAATTAGTGTGCGCGCTTATAGGTGCAAACGGAATGGGTTTCAGTGACTTGAAAGCTTTTTTGGGTCAGAAAAACACAGAATGTGCGGCAATTTGCGATGTTGACCAAAATGTCCTGTCCAAAAGGATTGCCGATACTGAAAAAATCCAAGGGAAAAAACCCAAAGGTTTTACAGATTACCGGAAACTGTTGGAAGGACCCGGAATAGACGTTGTGATTATCGGTACGCCCGACCACTGGCATTGCTTGCCGATGGTTGAAGCTTGCCAGGCAGGCAAAGATGTGTATTGCGAAAAACCGCTTGGCAACTCCATCGAGGAAATCAACATTATGGAGCGGGCGGCAGAAAAATATAACAAGGTAGTCCAAGTAGGCATGTGGCAACGAAGCGACCCCCACTGGCGCGATGCCGTTGAGTACGTAAAATCAGGCAAATTGGGCAAGGTACGTACAGTACGCACATGGGCATATCAGGGCTGGATGGGCAACATCCCCGTAAAGCCCGACTGTGATCCGCCTGCGGGAGTTGACTACGATTTCTGGTTAGGTCCCGCGCGCAAAAGGCCTTTCAACCCTAACCGTTTCCATTTTAACTTTAGGTGGTATTATGATTATGCAGGAGGTTTGATGACAGACTGGGGCGTTCACATTATCGATTACGGCTTATTTGGGATGGGAGATCCTTCGCCAAAATCCATTATGGCAATGGGCGGCAAGTTTGCCTATCCCGACGATGCGGCAGAAACCCCAGATACTTTGCAGGCATTGTACGAGTTCGACGGGCATACCATGTTGTGGGACCACGGAGTTGGCATTGACGGCGGTTATTTTGGCCGCGACCACGGTGTCGGTTATGTTGGCAACAATGGTACTTTGGTTGTAGATCGGCATGGATGGGAAGTAATCCCTGAGAAAAAACAAGGCAAAGACGTGATTGAACGCGTTCCTCTTGTCGAAGGGACAGGCAAGGGACTTGAATTGCACATGGCGAATTTTATTGAATGTGTGAAAAAACGCGACCGCAACACAAATGCCAACATAACAGTTGCCGCAAACACTGCACGTGTCGCCCACTTGGGCAACATTGCTTTCCGTACAGGCAAACGCTTATATTGGGAAAACGACAAACGCCAATTTGTTGACGGAGGCGTGGCAAATGACTATCTGGTGCCTACATACCGCGCACCTTGGGAATTGCCTAAAGTATAGGATTAGGCTGGGGGCCATGTTTTTTTTGCCCGAACAATATTTTAGTGATATAAAAAGATAACATGTCAAAGTAACTTGCCACTTAATTTCACGCAGATAGAATTAACCTGATATTTCTATATTTGTTTTGTCTAACTGATTTCAATAATAAATCTGCAAGAATCTACAAAAAAAGGTATGGACCTGTTTGACAAAATATTTCAGAAATATTATCAGCCCCTGTTGTTGTATGGTTTAAAATTCGTTGATGATGAAAACGAGGTGCATGATATTTTACAGGAAGTATTTGTAACTGTATGGGAGGACCGTAAATACAAAATTGCAGAGGCACACCTAAAACCCTACCTTTTCAATGCCGTCAGGAATGGTTGCTTGAACTACTTGCGCCATAAGTCGGTTGTTAGCAAACACATCGAAAAGCAAAAGATTATTTTGCCATTAATGGAGCTTGACTTCTATAAAAGTGGGGAGAGATCGCTGATCGAAAAGCAAGATCTTGAAATAATACATAAGGCCATTGATTCGTTATCCAAGGAATACAAAGAAGTTATTGAGTTGAGCAGGTTTGAAGGGTTAAAAAACAAAGAGGTTGCCAAGAAGCTGCAAATCCCTGTTAGGACAGTTGAAACACGGCTTTACCGCGCCTTGTCAGCATTACGGAAAAAATTGACAAAGGAGCAGATCCTTATCCTCATGTCCCTGAGCTTTCGGATAGATGAAAGGCAGGATGTGTGCATGTAAGGGTAAGTTTGGGTGTATAAAATCAAGGTTATTTAAAAAAAATCCCCTCCTCTTGACGTAGTTTTTGCGTTTCAGGTGTATTAGGTTTAGAGTAATATAGAAGATGGAGCAAAAAACAGATATAGAACAGATCATTTCCCGTTACCTGAATGGGGAATGTAGCCAAGCTGACCGACAAGGGCTCGATAGGTGGATGGCCCAATCTGAAGAAAACAGCCGGACATTTTTTGAGATCAAAGATGCTTGGGACGCATCGTTGAGAAAAGAGGAAAGGACGAAGGATGCCTTGTTGTCATTCTATCGGGAGAAGGCTTCAAACAGTAAACCATTACTTGTTTTAGTTAGGCAATGGAAAGCTGTGGCAGGAATTGCGGCGGCGTTGGCCATTGGCTTGCTCACCATGTTTGTTATTGATATGGTAAAGGGGGAAATCCCTGTTTTTCACCAGGAAAACCCAATGGTGGCGGTTAATGTGCCGCTTGGCTCTAAATCGATGGTGACATTGGCCGATGGCACTGTTGCTTTTTTAAACTCCGGATCAGAGCTGCAATACCCTTCCGTTTTTGTTGACGGGAAACGTGAAGTGTCGCTGAGAGGAGAAGCCTTTTTTAAGGTAAAATCGGATACGGCCAACCCCTTTACCGTAAAAACCAATGATTATGATGTCAGGGTTACGGGGACACAATTCAATGTATGTGCCTACGAAGACGACCCATTTTCAAAAGTGTCACTACAAAAAGGACGGGTCGGCGTACTGTTCCCTGGCAAAAACGTACCTGTTGGCATTGTCCCCGGCCAGCAGCTTTATTTGAACAGGGGGGAGAAGAAGTATAAGGTTATAGAGAGCGATGTAGAAGTGGAATCTTCATGGAAAGACGGAGAGTTCCGGTATAAAGGGATCTTGTTCCCTGAGCTGATCAAGAGGCTGGAGCGGTGGTACGACGTAACCCTGACCTACTCGTTGCCCCAGTTGGACGAAATGCTTTATAACGGGAATTTCAGGAACCAGGAAACCATTTGGCAGGTGCTGGACGGACTAAAGCTCACCACCCCAATCGACTACAAAAAAAATGGGGTCAGGGAATTTGAAATAATATACAAGCCTATGAAATAACAAAGAAGGTGGATGTCGGCCAGGACAACCACCTTTAGTAATCAATAATTATTAAATCATTGTATTAACATGTCAAATTTATGAAAAAAAAACTAAAACAGGGGAGTAGTTGGCGATTCGACGACCTTCCCAAAATTTTACGGGTTATGAAACTAATCGGAGTGTTTATGTTTGTTGCATTGGTGCAGGTTTCAGCCTCCAGCTATTCTCAAACTAAAGAACTGACTATTAAAGGAAATCATCTGTCACTTGAAAAAATGTTTGAAATGATTGAAGATCAATCTGAGTTTTCCTTTATGTATAACCTTAAGCAGATTGACTTAAGTGAGGAAGTGGATGTGGACTTTGAAAATGAGACGGTGGATAAAATACTTAATCGGGTTTTGAAGGGTACCGGCATCACCTATACCGTAAACAACAGGCTGATTGTTATCCACAAGGAGGGCAATATGGAGCTGCCAGAGAAATTAGCAGAGGCCCAGCCCAAAGGTGTTTCCGGTAAAGTCTCTGATGCAGAGGGGCAACCGCTCCCCGGAGTTACAATAATAGTAAAAGGCACTACCAAGGGAACTATTACCAATGCGGATGGGGAATATTCGTTAATTAATATTTCGGATGATGCTGTTTTGCAATTCTCGTTCGTGGGGATGAGGGCACAGGAGATACCAGTTGGGAAGAATAGGTCAATAAATGTAACACTTGTTGCAGATGCAATTGGACTTGACGAGGTTATAGCAATTGGTTATGGTACCATGAAAAAAAGCGATTTGACAGGGTCTGTTGTGTCGATAAAAAGTGAAGAGCTTATGAGTACTCCAATTACATCTGTAGATCAGGGTTTACAAGGGAAGACTGCTGGAGTTCAGGTATTTCAAAGCTCAGGGCAGCCTGGTTCCGCCCCCAGAATAAGAATTAGAGGAACAAACTCAATAAATGGTGGAAGTCAGCCGCTCTATGTAGTAGATGGGTTTCCATTTTATAATAGTGATAATAGTACCGGGATTTTGATGTCAAATGCTGGCTCTAATCCATTAAGTACAATTAATCCCAATGATATTGAATCCATAGAAGTATTAAAAGATGCATCAGCTACTGCTATTTATGGTTCAAGAGCTTCGAACGGAGTGATCATGATAACTACAAAAAAAGGAAAAAAAGGTAAACCTCAGATATCCTTTGATACTTATTATGGTTTTCAGTATATGGCTAATAAAATTGATTTATTAAATGCGCAAGAATATGCTATAATTCAAAATGAGTGTTTTGAAAGACGAAATAAAGATTTAAGGTATACTCAGGCTGATATTGATTCTTTAGGGGTTTATGGTGGAACCGACTGGCAGGATGAGCTGTATCGTTCCAGTGTGCCAATTCAAAATTACAACCTCACGATAAGCGGGGGCAACGAAAACACAAAATACTCATTATCTGCCGGTTATTTCACACAAGATGGCCTGATAATCAATTCCGGGACAGAAAGGGCTTCTTTTAGGATCGGCCTTGAACAAAAAATTAATGAGAAATTATCCATTGGCTCAGATTTATCATATAGTAATACCAATACAGATTTAGCTTTGACAAATACTAATGGTTCAGGTTCAGGAGGTGTTTCGTTCAGGGCTTTGATTGAAGACCCAACTAAACCTGTTTATACAGAAGACGGAGAATTCAATTACGATAAAGCCAGCCTGTTTTGGGGAGGAAATTGTGTTGCTGACGCTACATTGTTGGAGAATAAAACTATTACAGACAGGTTGTTGGGCAACGTTTTTGCAGAATGGGAAATTACACCGGAAATAACCGGGAAAGTGGTATTTGGTATTGACATTTTGAATAACGAAGAGAGACAATTTGTCCCATCGGAACTATACAGGAGCAACAGCGAGTCTTCTGCATCCTTAGGTAAAGTAAAAGATTTCACATGGCTTAATGACTACACATTAACCTTTCATAAGCTATTTAATGAAATACATGACGTAAATTTTGTTCTTGGTTCAAGTTTTCAATCCAATAATCACAACAGTCTTGTTGGAAGTACATCTGATTTAGTAATTGAAGATTTAAAATATTATTCTTTAAGCGGAGGTTCTGATCCTGCAGCCCCGAGTTCTTACTTTAGTGAATGGTCTTTTGCTTCATTTTTCTCAAGGGCAAATTATATTCTTAAAGATAAATATCTGTTTACCCTTACCGGAAGATACGATGGCTCTTCAAGATTTGGGGAAGGGAACAAATGGGGCTTTTTCCCTTCTGCGTCATTCGCATGGAGATTAATGGATGAAGAGTTCATTAAATCTTTAAATGCCTTCTCTAACCTAAAACTAAGGACAGGCTATGGTATTACAGGGAACAGTGAGATAGGTTTGTACAAAACACAGCAAACACTGTCTCAGGCCTACTACTTGTTGGGGAATAATACAGCTATTGGTTATGGCCCAAGTTCTTCGAACCTGGCGAACCCTGACTTGGGATGGGAATCTACCTCCCAAATTAATATTGGCCTGGACATTGGCTTTTTAAACAACAGGATTTCCTCTAACATTGATTACTATTATAAGACTACCACTGATTTATTATTGGATGCAAGTGTCCCATTGTCTAGTGGACGTACAGCCTGCCAGAAAAATATGGGGAAAATTACCAATGAAGGGATTGACTTTTATTTGAATACGATAAATATTAAAAAATCCAATTTCAAATGGACAACCTCATTAAATATTTCTCATAACAAAAATCGGGTAAAAGACTTAGGTGGAACCGACTTAATTATTTTTACATCAGATGTCCGCGGTGGATGGGTGAATACATATCGTGCCAATGTCCTTAAAGTTGGTCACCCCCTAGGCGTTTTCTATGGCTATGTAACAGATGGCATTGTGCAACTGGGAGAGGAAGGTTCTGTCCCTGCAATTGACGGAAAACCAGCCCCTCAGGCAGGGTACTTCAAATTTAAGGATTTAGATGGGGATAACACAATCACTTCAGAAGACAGAACAATAATAGGTGATCCCAATCCGGATATTACAGGAGGAATAACCAATACTTTTAGCTATAAAGGATTTGATTTAAGCGTTTCTCTTGTAGGTGCTTTCGGGTTTGATATTTTCAGCCATACCAAAGCCGAATTGTTGATGGGCCGTGGGGAACGGAACAGCCATCGGGATATGCTTAAGGCCTGGAGTGAAGACAACCCGACTAATGAATTTATGATTAACGGTATTGAAGATACCCAGACATTGTTATTTTACAGGAACCCCCTTAGTTGGTACGTTGAACATGTATCTTATTTGAGGGTACAAAATGTTACCTTAACTTATAACCTGCCGAAGGATTTTTTAAGCAGGCTCCGTTTATCTGGAGCAAAAATATATATGAGTACTAATAACTTGCACACTTTTACAAATTATAAATATGGGTACGACCCGGAAGTAAACAGTTTTGGCAATAGCAATACTTCATTAGGGCAAGACTATGATGCCTATCCAAGGCCCCGGTCAGTACTTTTGGGTATAAATATTAATTTTTAATACTTTAAAATGTTCATTATGAAAAAACACAATATTTTACTACAACTTATCGTACTGTTTCTTCTCTTTGCAACAGCTTGTGAAAATTTTCTGGAAGAAGTGCCCAAGTCAAGCATCACTGCAAGTAACTATTATGGAACAGAAGAAGATGCTGATGCTGCAGTTATTTATGCCTATCAAGATTTAACCGGGATATATGCATTGAATTATTGGTTAATGGCAGAATTTGCTTCTGATAATTTTACCCTTACAAATGCAGGCGAAGGCTCATCTGACTCAGGACCTTTTGGTCTTTTTTCATGGGATGCAAGCACAACAAGGGTCAAGTATTTATGGAGTACCCATTATAATGCGATTGCCAATGTCAATGCTGCATTGGAAAAAATACCTGAGATCGATGGTGATGCAACTTATTTAAACCAGCTTTTAGGCGAATTGTATTTTCTCAGGGGGCTTTATTATTATAATCTGGTCAGGTTTTTCGGCGATGTGCCTATTATACTGAAACTGTTAACTACGGCAGATGATTTGTATGTTACAAGGGCCGCTTCATCAGAAGTCTATGAACAGGTCATAAATGATTTGATTTTAGCCATCAACTATCTTCCTGATTCCCCTCTAGATCCAGGGCGGGCTGATGTTTTTGTGGCAAAAACACTTTTGGCAAAAGTTTATCAGGCACGTGCTTTTTCTTCCGATGGAACATCTGCAGATTATGAAAAAGTTATTTCCTTGTGCGAAGATATAATTGCAAACAGTGGACATGATCTTATTGAGGATTATCAGGATTTGTTTAAAACAGCCAATGAACTATCGACGACAGAGAGTATTTTTGAAGTACAATTTGCAGATCAGGAAAGCAACCTGGCGATAAGTTATATGAACCACTGGTTTCTTTCAACTGATTTCAGTATCCCGACAAGTGCTTACCAGGCACAACCATCTGATGATTTGGTAAATACAGTTGAACCCGGGGACAAAAGGGCTATATTTATAGCAGACACATTGGTAAATGGTTTTGTATTGACCGATGGAAGGTGGCTTACAAAATATCAGGATATCGAAGAGCATGGTTTGGATCTTTACACGGGGGCTAACTATTACGTGTTAAGGTATCCCGATGTTTTGTTGATGTATGCCGAGGCCAAAAATGAACTAAACGGCCCATCAAGTGAAGCTATCAATGCTGTAAATGCTGTTAGGAACCGTGCCGGACTGGATGATTTATCGTCTGCATCTGTCGCTGACAAAGATGCGTTTAGTGATGCAATATTAAAAGAAATGCGTGTCGAGTTTATTGGAGAAGGCCACAGATGGTTTGACCTGGTCCGGACTGGGCGGCTTGTATCAACAATGCAAAATCTTGGTTTTACCAATGTTGATGAAAGACGGAATATACTCCCTATTCCCCAAGCAGAAATCGATGAAAATCCAAACATGACACAAAACACTAATTATTAATCAAATAAACATGGAGGTTCTGAGATACGGAGCCTCCATATTTGTTCAAAATAGCAAATAGTATTTCTTATCCTTTTATTCGGATAACCAAGGTTATCTATGCTTGGTTGTCCGACATTTAAATTTATTATCACAATTTTTTTTCAAATCCGGTTTATTAATAAAATTAGATATGGGCATTGAACCTCGTATTGCAGATATTTTAAGTATCTTATTGTATCTGGGTGGTACGATGGCTTTGGGAATTTATTTTTCCAGGCGCAACACAACTACTGAAGAATATTTTTTAGGAGGAAGGTCTTTCCCTGGATGGGCCATTGGAATTTCTTTGATGGGAACCTCAATAAGTTCCACTACGTTTATAGCGTTTCCGGCTGCCGCTTATGTATTGGATTGGAGGCAATTAGTTTCAACCCTAACAATACCACTTGTTGGAATATTTGCAATCCTTTTTTTTATTCCTCTTTTTCGAAAGAGTAGACTAACGTCTGCTTTTGAGTATTTAGGAATGCGTTTTGGGAAAGGCCCCAGATTGTTTGGGGCAATAAGCTTTCTGCTATTACAGTGTATAAGAATAGCGAAAGTACTTTTCCTTGTCGCAATTCCGGTTAGTATCTTATCTGGTGTTCAGGTGTATTATATTATTATTGTTTTAGGTATTTTTGTGGCCTTTTATACAATTCTGGGTGGTATTGATGCAGTAATATGGACAGATGTTATTCAAGCAATCGTGCTTATAGGGGGTGGCTTAATAGCTGCTACATTCATAATAATCAAGCTACCTGGAGGATTACAACAAATCTTTGAAATTGGAGGTAATTACCACAAGTTTAGCCTTGGAAGTACTCAATGGAATGTTAATGAAAGAACCTTTTGGACAGTATTATTACTAGGTGCTTTTAATTCATTGGTAATGTTCTCTTCTGATCAGAATAATGTACAACGATATGTTGCTTCAAAATCAACCAAAGAAGCAAGGAAAAGTGTAGCCATATTTTCATTAATCTCAATTCCAACATGGACTTTATTCTTTTTTATCGGTACTTGTATTTTTGTTTTTTTTAAAATTTATCCTGAACCATTGGTCGGAGGCCTTGAAGCAGAACAGGTATTTCCGTATTTTATTTTCACAAAACTCCCTCCTGGTATTTCAGGGATAATTATTGCCGGAGCAATAGCTGCTGGGATGTCTTCTTTAGACTCCGGGATTAATGCAATTGCTACTGTTACTATCACCGACATTTATAAACCATTCATTCGAAAGGGAAAATCTGACCATTATTATTTGAAAATAGCCAAATTAACTACCGTTATTGTTTCTATGCTTATGATCGGTGGAGGTTTATTGTTTTCGCAAATTGAGATGGAAAGTATGAATGACTTAAGCTGGACGATGGCATCCGTTTTTACGGGTTGTGTCGCTGGAGTCTTCATGATTGGATTTTTTACAAAAAGAGTTGGCAATATTGCAGTATCAGTTGCCATTGTTTTGTCCGTACTGCTAAACATTTTTCTCGGAATTAGTATCGCGGGATGGCTTCCTAAGTATTTGACTGTAAATATTCATTCATACTATATTACCGTATTAGTCAACGTATTTTTTGTAGCTATAGCGTATTCTCTGAGTTTTCTTTTCACAAAAGAAAAAAAGAATATCTCAGGTTTAACTGTTTGGGGCAGATAGTGAATATGACCAATAATTTAATAAACAATATTGATGATTAATTTTAATTTTTATATACCTACTCAGGTTCGTTTTGGGCAAGGTTGTATCTTCGAGTTGCCTGATAACAAATTCGTTTTGAATAAAAATTGTATACTCGTAGCATATAAAGAGTTCAAAAATCAAAACTTTATAAATGTTCTGAGAAAGAAATGTAAATCATTACTTGTTCTTGGCGAATTTCAAGAAAATCCAACAGTGGATTTTATCCGAAAGATAAGCAATGAAGTACAAAAAATGAGGCTTGATACTATCATTGCTATCGGGGGGGGGAGCAGCATTGATACTGCAAAAGCAATTGCTTGGTTTTGTGCCAATCCTGAATGGTCGCCAGAGGAGTCCAATTCAAATAAATCTGTTGATGTTAAAATAATAGCGGTACCCACAACCGCGGGAACAGGAAGTGAAGTTACCCCTTATTCCATCTTAACTGACCATAAGGGTAACAAAAGAATTTTAAATCATCTGTCATTAGCTCCTTCAGTTACCTATTGCGATCCATTATTAACAATAAGTATGCCCGAGGTGGTTACTGCCAATTCCGGTATTGATGCTCTTTCTCATGCCATTGAAGCATATCTCAGCATAAAGTGTCAGGGGTTTATGGAATCATTTGTATTAAATAATTTAAAAAGAGTAAAGAAATATCTTCCACAGGTAATCAAGAATCCAGAAGATATTAATGCGAGGGAACAAATGATGCTTGCTGCTATAGAAGGTGGAATTGTCCTTGCTGGATGTGGAACCGTAATTGTCCATGCTTTGGGATATTGTTTGACACATAAGTTCGATTTTTCTCATGGCAAAGCAAATGCGATTCTACTGTCAAATTTTGTGAATATAGTGGCTGATAAGGGTATACAACGAGCGAAACAAATTCAAGAGATTTTTAATTATGATTTGGCTGGTTTTATCCATGCGTGTGGAATATCAACAAAATTACCACCTAACGAGATCGATGATTTATTAGTCGATGAATGGACTGAAGCAGGGATAAATTCATATGGCTTGGCAAATAGTATTGTCCCTTTAATGAGAGAAGATGTCCGAGCCATATTAAATAGAGCATTATAAATAAACCCAATGGACAATTAATTTTTATCAAACAACAACAATAAATAAAATCTAAAATTAGGAGGAATTTTTAATGAAAATTTATGGAGCAGGATCAATAGAAGATATTAAACATTGTTTGGAATTAGGTGTATCCGGAATTTTGACCAATCCCCAGGGATTTGATCAATACTTTAAAGGGGAAATGACACTCGAAGATATTACAAAAAGTATATGTGATGTAACTGATTTACCTGTATTTATTCAAATACATGGAAACGATTCTAATGAGTTGGTTAATCGTGCAAAAAAACTGCATCAGATCTCACCACAGGTGGGTTTTAAAATTATTGCTGACAAAAAAGGCTTTAATGCGATATCCAGTTTAAAGAAAGAGAACATCAATTGTATTGCTACTGCACTTTTTTCTTTATCGCAGGCTGCAATTGCTGCAAATGTTGGGGCATTTGGAATTTGTCCTTTTGTATCACGGGGTCAGGCAGTGGGTATTGATACGGGGGGTCTCCTTTCCGATATTAGAAGAGGTTATGATCGACTAGAAAGAGCCCCCGAAATTATTGCGGTTAGTTTAAAAAGCACTTTAGATGTGGAAATGGCTATCAAATCAGGTGCAGATGCTATAGGAATGCGTTATCCTCTAATGGAACAAATGATGGAGCATCCTTTAAGTACAAGAGCAGAATTACTGTTTGTAAAGAATTGGTCCAATGTTTTAGGTGAAGATGTAAGTTATATTTCAAATTCTTTTGAATTAGGAGAAATAGCAGAATGAAATATCAAAAGAAAGGTGGAAACGTGTTTGGTTTGGGAACTGCTGCTCTGGATTTTCGAATACAAACGCCAGATATGGGCAAAAATTACGAGGAAAAGCTTCTCGCTCAGGAAATTCAAATAATGGGAGGAGGAGCATGCGCCAACTGTCTGGTGCAAGTTTCGAGACTGGGAGGAAAAGCCTTTTGGTTAGGAAAACTTGGAGAGGATTGGATTGCTCAGAAAATATTAGAAGAATTAGAAGAAGAAGGGGTAGACTGTTCGAATATTATTCAAGACAGTTTGGTTATTTCTCCTTTCAATTTGGCAGTTTATACCAAAGAAACATTAAAAAGAGTAGGTGGATTTTTGTTGCCTAATAGTTTGAATTATTTAACAGGTAAGGATTTACTGGACTTTTCCGAAAGTATAGATGAGAATGATTGGGTAATAATTGAAATTGGTGAATTGTCGTTAGATACCGTACTTGAATTCTGCAACTTATTGAAGTCAAAGAACATACACATGGCTTGTGATATTGATTTAGATCCAGTTAAACAATGTGGTGGGGATATAAAATCAGTAAAGCATCTGCTTAATTATTTTGATATTATCATACCCAACAGGAATGCATTGACATCTATATATCCTGGTTTTTCAGCAGGTGAAGTATCTGAAATGATGTCTTCGGAAATAGAATCAACTGTAATTATAACGGCAGGGAAAGATGGTGTTTATTATTCAGAAGCAGGAAGAAGATTTGGTCATCAACAAGCATCTGACATTGAAGTAGTTGATTCAGTAGGTGCAGGTGACGCTTTTCATGGCGGGTTAATGTACGGACTTGCGCAGGGATGGAATATTGAAGCGGCTATTAATTTAGGATTAAAATGTGGAAGAACAAATTGTCGAAGTTTTGGAGCAAGAGCAGGAATGCTAAGAATGGAGCCTTTGCAAGTCAATTTTCAGGGACATAAGATAAGTAAGTAGTAAGAAAATAATAATTATGGAGAATAACAAACTGCCAGGAGGACTATGGCCAGTAATGGTAACCCCGTTTAAAATCAATGGAGCGATCGATTATAACGCTTTGCAGGGATTAGTCGAATTTTATTTGGAGAATGGGGCAAATGGATTATTTGCAAATTGTTTATCTAGTGAAATGTATATGCTTTCAAATGAAGAAAGAATCGAACTGACTGAAAATGTAGTCAGATTGGTAAACAATAGAGTGCCGGTAATTTCAACCGGGACTTTTGGTGGCTCTTTGAGAGATCAAGCCCGATTTATCCGCCGCATTTATGATACCGGGGTAAAAGCTGTAATTGTAATTACAAGCCAATTGATTGATCCGGAAGATGACGATGAAAAACTACTTGAAAAATTAATGCAATTAACAGAACTAACATCTCCTGTTCCCTTAGGCACTTACGAGTGTCCTTATCCATTTAAAAGATTACTCTCCCCTGAAATAGTTTCAAAATTAGCAGACACAGGCAGGTTTCTTTTCCACAAAGACACATCATGTCATATAGATAACATTATCGCAAAACTTAATGTGAGCAGGAGAACAAATTTTGGATTTTTTAATGCAAATACTCCAACAGCCTTGGCATCCTTAAGATCAGGAGGTGATGGAGTGTGCCCTATTGCAGCCAATTTATACCCTGAACTATTTTCAATTTTGTGCGATAATTATAATAATAAAGATTTTACAGTTGAAATAGATAGGTTACAAAGGCAATTATCGTTATATGATGCAATTGCCAGAATAAAATACCTAAAATCAGCTAAAATATTTTTACAGAAAAGAGGGTTAAAAATAAATGACTATTGCCGTACCTTACAAACAGGTCCTACTTACGATGAAGTCCTGATTTTAAACAGTTTACTTAAAGATTTCTCAGAATTTATTAATAACTACAAATTGAAGATTTAATCAGGGGGCCATATGAAATACGGGATTGAACAAAAATATATTGGACGGATTCCAGATAAAAATTAAAGCAATTAATTTTATAAAAAAGCAACAATATTATGACAAACATATTCAACCATAATAGGGGTTTTCTCATTTTACTTTTTTTATGCCAACCTTTTCTGGTTTGCCATGCAGAGAGAAATCCGGATAATAAAGAAAAACAGGCGCTGCCACATCCTTTACAACATAATGCCAATACACTAAGTAACCTTGGTGGGCTTATTAACCTTTGTCCTGTTATATTGCCCAGTGGAAATATTTTATTTAGTGGGCAACTTTTAGGACATGGGACTTATCTATGTAAACTATCGGGCCGTGACTCAGTTTCTGGCAAACTCGTTTATGAAAGGCCAAAGAAGTTGGACATATCCCTGGAGTCACCTAAATTATGGATAAACAAGGACGGTGGGAGCAACCTCGTTTTTAAAAATAAGGGGTGCTGGCATACTGGCTATTTCGATGAATCAAATCCTGATTCAATACGAAATCTGTGCCCTATGTTATTTGGAGGAAAAACATTAAATAGTAACGATATCTGTATTACCAAAATTGATGGTAAAATTTATTTGTTAACATTTGAATTTACTGATAAAAGCTCTTATTGGCCTAATAAAAAAAATCCATGGATAGTTCCTCCGAACCCTGATATTGGGTTGGGAAAGAGTTATGATGAATCAGGCAAATGGAAAGGACAAAAGGTAGAGGCAAAACTCATGTTTGCTGAAATAACAAATGCCCGGACAAACACCTTTACTACGCTATTTTCTGTAATGAATGAAGATAATACCCCTTTCAGTTTAAAGGGGTATTTTAGTTATGTAAATTGCGCTTCCCTTGACATATTAGGAATCGAAAACAAACAGTTATTACTTTGTTCTGATGTCGATAAATTTAGCTTATGGAACATTACCGAAGAAAAAGATAATCTGAAAATAAATGCTTTGTCATTACCAGAAGGGCTATCCACCTCTATCTCTTATTTTAATGTTCCAATGTCATCAACAGTTTATATTGAAGACAAAAAACATGAAGGGTTCATTACAGGCAATAATGCTGGTACAATTGAAGAATACAGGTATATTAATAATGAAGGATGGAAAGGCCAGAATGTTTTAGTTAAAGGTGGAGATGTCACGGTGGAAGCCTTGGCTGTACCTCAATTATGTGACTGGGATTATGATGGAGACAATGATATTATTAGTGGCGATTCTTCCGGATTATTGTGGTTTATTGAAAATGGTGGCACAAAGCAAGAACCGAGATGGTTGACACCTGTTAAGATGAAAGCCGGAGGGAAAATTATTCATCATCAAGCCGGACATAGTGGTTCTTTACAAGGCCCAAATGAAAAACGCTGGGGGTATTTACAACCGTTGGTAACCGATTGGGACAAAGATGGTTTATTGGATATCGCCGTAAATGATATCACAGGCTATCACCAGATATATTATAATATTGGAAGTAAAAATTTTCCGAAATTAACACAGGCAGTTCCTTTAACAGAAAACGGGCAAAATTTTCAGGGGGCATGGAGGAGCCGCCCTGCCGTTCTTAAAAACAAAAGTGGATTAGATAGTTACTTAGCCCTGGATAAAGATGGGTGGATTTGTTTGTACAAAAGAAACGGGAATGATCCTGATAATTTGAAAGAAAAACAAGTGCTTTTCTCAGATAGAGGAGAACCGGTACGAATAGTTGGTTATGCCGGTCATTCAGGAAGAGCAACATTAGATGTATGCGACTACAATGAAGATGGGATATGGGATATTGTTTTTGGTCAGGGAATCCACATGTCCCAATGTAAGATAGCCTCGGGGGCTGTTGGATATTCTACAGCCTATGTAATGATCAATAACGGAAGTAATGACCAACCGTGTTTTTCTATTCCAACACCGCTTTGTCAAAAATCTGGCGAAGCAATTAATCTGGATCGTCATGGTTGTTGGATTAGCCCTTTATTGAACAAAAATAATGGTATCAAGGCTATTTTATGTGGAGGGGAAAATGGGAAATTTTACTTTTTTGATGCTCCTAAATTGTGCAATACTTTTTAGAAAGAATCATTAAAATGTAAAAGTTCTCACAACATCGATATGAAACTAAAAGGATTATTTCATTATAATATTTAGTTAGTCTGGTTTGAGGTAGGTTGTTGGCTATTCCGGTTCGTTTTGTGCCACTTAGGGAGATCTGGTAAAACGTGTAAACGCCAGTCGAATTTTTGACCAGGTATTACCGGTATCAGAGGATTCTCTGGTGTGCCGGGCACAAAAGGTATTTCTGCAAAATATATGGACAACTCTATTGATTAAAAACGTTTAAAAAACTGCCAGGGGGCATTTGTCCCCATTTCCCTTACATAGGTTAAATACATGCTACCGTCCATCGTCAAATAATAACGGGCTGACGGCTCCGGATAGGTTTTGCCTTATCCTGTTGCTGTTGTTTCCCCCAATAATGGCAATCCTTCCTGTCTGTTTGGCATTTATTGCAATGTTGGCAGGCATTATTGGATCTCCAGTGCCATTTATTTTCTTGTGCATTCATAGTTTTTTATCGCAAGGGCGTATTTCCCTTATGCGTAAAACATTTGTATGGCGCGGGTTATCAGTTTTTATGTGCTTAAAACAGAAAATCGCCGTACGCCCAATTATATGAACGCTATATATTATCTTTCACATTTATTATTTTTGCACCAAGCTTTAATGTATGGTCATGTTACAATCTGAAATAATCGACCAGGAAAAACTTTGGAAAGAATTTAGGCAAGGGAGCCAGTTGGCTTTTACCCTAATGTATAAGCAATATGTCGATGAGTTATTTTCCTATGGGATAAAATTGTTTGGTGATGATGAATTTATCCAAGATTGTATCCACGACGTTTTTTTGGATTTGCACCTACACCGCGTAACCATTTCTTGCCCACGAAATCTTAAGTCTTACCTGTTCAAAGCACTGAAAAGTACTGTGTTCAGGAGACTTAAACGTGAACGGAAATATGATTCCCTGCCTAACCAAGATTCATTGTCCTTTGAGTTGGAATATTCCGTTGAAGACAAAATCGTTTCAGAAGAGGTTTCTAAGGAACAAAAACAAATTGTAGAAAAAATCATTCGGAAGCTCAATAAAAATCAACAAGAAATCATTTTCCTAAAATTTGAATCCGGCTTTAGTTATAATGAAATTGCAGAAATAATGAGAATAAACCGCGATTCTGTTCACAAACAGGTATATCGCATCCTGAAAAAACTGCGGAATATACTTGACAACGAATCCATTGTTTTATTTTTTATATGCTCTGTATTAATTAAAAACCGGCAGGGAAAATAAAAAAATAAAAAGTTGTCCATATTTTAAACCTTCAATTCCCTATATAGTGAATTGTTGATTTTAAAAATGGAAAAATACTTCAAGTATATCGAACAACCAAAATTTATAGATTGGGTCTTCTCTCCGACTAAAGAATCCGATCAATATTGGTTTAAATACATAACAGAGCATCCTGAGGATAAAGCATTGATTTTAAAATTAAAGCAAGCTATTTCAACCTTTTCCTCAAAAAAGAAAGTATTAAGCTACGATCAAAAAGTTGCTCTGTTGCAAAGGATACAACAAAGCGTTGCCAGTGAGTCAAAAAAGAAAAAAATCCGTAAAATTTATTTGCAATCAGTAAAATACGCAGCAGTCGCCATCCTCTTCTTTGTTGCCGGCACTCTTTGGGACATATATTATGACAAAGAGGATGATTTGGGCAATTTTAATTTGACTGCTGGGTTCACCCCTTCAGAGAACACACAAGTAATACTCCCCAATGGGGAACAAATTAACGTTAAAGCACCTGATTCTAAAGTGCAACATACGAAATCGGGAAATGTTATTATCGACAAGGATACGATCAACACCATTAAAAATAAAAGCCAGGCTTCGGAATTAGTACAGATCATTGTCCCTTTTGGGAAGAAGTCAAGAGTGTCACTGCCTGATGGTTCGGTTGTTGATTTAAATGCAGGCAGCCGGCTCGTTTACCCCAGCCTTTTTGATGGGAAAAAAAGGGAAGTCAAATTAATTGGCGAAGCATTTTTTGACGTTGCGAAAAATGATCGGGCACCTTTCCTGGTACGTACCTCAAAGTTATCGGTCGAAGTCAAGGGGACCCAATTCAACGTGTCGGCTTATCCTTTTGACCGGACAACAGAAACGGTATTGGCTGAAGGTTCTGTAAGGATTGTCCTTAATAACAAAAAAATATTTGGAAAGGATATTTTGTTACAGCCCGGGCAAATGGCATCCTATAATAATAAAACAGGAGAATCAAAAATAGTTGCAGTCGATATAGAAAACCACATTCTCTGGAAGGATGGGTTGTTAAAATTTAGGGACATTGACTTAAACAGGCTGGTGAAAAAACTTGAAAGGTTTTACAATGTCCGCATCGGTTTTAAAGATCCATTAACCGGCATGATGGTGGTTTCAGGGAAACTGGACTTGAATGCCGATATGGTGGATGTCCTTGAAAACCTTGCTGTTACTGCATCTTCAAAAATCGAAAAAATGGATGAAAAAAATTATATAATAGGTAAATAAAAAAAGCCGGAAAATGTTGCACCATTTTCCGGTTGTTAAACCTGATTGGCAAATCAGGTAATTTTTAAGTTAAAATTTAACACTTTAAATTTATGAAAAAAAACGAATTGTTATGCTTTCTTTCATTAGAAAGCCTGAAAAAACTTTTAAGAGTTATGAGATTAGTATTTCTATTATTGCTCGTATCTTTTAGCGTGACCTGGGGACGGACCTATTCTCAGAAAACTAAATTTAACCTGAACCTCGAAAATTCGACAATCAGGCAAGTTATAGAGCTAATTGAGAAACAAAGCGAATTTGTTTTCATGTACAGGAACGAGGTTGTCGATGTTGACAGGACCGTCAATGTCGATCTGAAAAATGCAACTATCGAGAAAGTATTAGATGTTATCCTTAAAGATGATGTTGAGTATGTAATTAACGACAGGCAAGTCATTATAAAAGAAATAAATGGACCTGTCCCGGGCAACGCCCAAGTTATTCAACAAGATATTACGGTCTCGGGCACTGTTACCGACCAATCAGGCTCCCCCTTGCCTGGTGTGACAGTGGTCATCAAAGGCACTTCCCAGGGGACTATTACCGATGCCGATGGTAATTATTCGCTCCCCCATGTTCTACGTGAAGCCACTTTGGTTTTTTCCTTTGTTGGGATGAAAACCCAGGAAGAACCCACAGCAGGCAGGCCCCAAATAAACATCACATTGGAAGAAGAAGCCATAGGGATAGGCGAAGTTGTGGCGATTGGTTATGGCACACAATCCCGAAAGACCCTTACTACCGCTATTTCCAAATACGAAACTGAAGATTTGGATAATCTTGCAGTCAACAATGTTGCCGATGGCTTAAAAGGGAAAGTTGCCGGTGTGAGGGTATATAGCTCTTCAGGGCAGCCGGGCGAAACTCCCGAGATTCGTGTTCGCGGAGGGTCTTCGATCAATTACAGTAATTCTCCCCTGATTTTGGTTGACGGGCTTCCCCGTGGCCTGGATGGAGTAAACCCGAAAGATATAGAGTCGATCGAAGTGTTGAAAGATGCGGCAGCAACGGCAATTTACGGATCCAGGGCTTCCAACGGGGTGGTACTGGTAACAACCAAAAGAGGGAAAACCGATGGGGCGCTCCAGATTACGTTTGAATCAACTTTTTCCCATCAGAATATTGAACGGTATTACGATTTATGTAATGCTGAAGAATACCTGACTTTGGAAAGGAAAGGCATTGCCAGGAGCCCTAATTCAAGCTGGAATTCGACATATGGGTATGCGGCAAGTTCCAATAATGATGACAGCTCAATTTATTCAACAAGATATTTGTCAGACGGCGAATCAGTTCCTGATGGTTGGAAAACGATGACAGACCCTATAGATGAAACCAAAACACTGCTTTTTCAGGATAATGATTTTGTGGATATTATTTTTAGCCCGAGTTTGAGACAGAATTATTATGTGGGTGCTTCGGGTGGTACGAATAAAATCAGGTATGCAGGCGGGATCAGTTATACCGATGACAAAGGGGTCTCTTTAGAAACAGGATGGAAACAATATTCTGCACGGGCTAATACAGATATCTCTGTTTCAGAAAAAGTTAGTTTATCAACCAGCTTTGATTTTTACGAAAATACGACAGAAGCTTATGATTCACAGAGGAGTGCTATTAGCCGTGGACTTTATAGCCCTCCGACACTAAAACTATATAACGAAGATGGTACACCAACCAGTGGTTTTAATTCAACCGCAACGAATCCTTTATGGTGGGTTAAGTACCATGAAGGTAGTACAATTAAACAGGGGGTCAATGTATCAGCAAAACTGGATTGGAATTTAACGGAATATCTTTTGGCTTCTGCTTCAGTTTATCGTTTTGTAGCTACTGAACAATCGGATGTTTTTGAAAAAGCAAATGAATTTAATGGTAGCCGAACCTCTGAATCGGAATTTGCACAAACGGGAAGAAGCCAGTATGAGGGGTTATTGAATTATTCCAGAACATTTCATAAGCATAGTGTTAGTGCTATGGCCGGGGCTTCTTATTTCAACGAAAAATATAAATATTTATATGCTTCGGGGTACGGGGGAAGTTCCGATAAAATATCGACACTTAACGCTGCGCCCACTGCAAGCGAGGCCACTTCCACAAAAACAGAGCAGGTGTTGATCGGAAACTTTGCCAGGCTTGCATACGATTACGATAAAAAATATCTTTTTTCGGCATCTGTACGAAGAGATGGTTCCTCGAAATTTGGGAGTGATAATAAATGGGCTTTTTTCCCCAGTGTTTCTCTGGGGTGGATTATTACAGAAGAAGATTTTATGAAAGAACAGAATACGATATCTACATTGAAACTGAGAGGAAGTATCGGGCAGACCGGGAACAACGCAGTTTCAATTAATGCAGCAAACGGTGTATATTCTGCCTCGTATGAATATAACGGGAATGCAGGCATTCGCAATACTTCGATGGCAAACCAGGGATTGACCTGGGAAACAACTACACAATATGATTTAGGGATTGACCTTGGTTTGTTTAAGGACCGTTTGACATTTCTTATTGACGGTTTTAATAAACGTACCGACGATTTGCTGTTTGCCAAAGAGTTGCCGAATACAAGCGGGTTTTCCAGTATTACCACCAATATAGGATCGGTAAGATATTACGGGTTTGATCTTCAGGTATCTTCTGTAAATATAAAGAAGGGGGATTTTACCTGGACAACCGATTTTACCTGGAGTTATGTAAAAAATAAGGTGCTAAAACTACCGGATAACGGCAGGGATAAAAACCGGATCGGGGGATACGAACTATCCAACGGAACAGAGTTCGGCGGAACTGCTGAGGGGGAGTCTTTAAACCGCCTTTATGCTTATAAGGTTGATTATATGATCGATACGTATGAGCAGGCCGAAAATGCACTTTACGACCAATATGCTGTAGGTTATGATTACCGTGACCAAACAACCGTGAAAGGTCGAAAAATGCCTGGCGATTATGAATGGAAAGACCGTGATGGTGATGGGAAAATAACCTCTGTCGATCTTTTTAATGTAGGGGTAACAGTTCCTAATACAACCGGTGGCCTTGAAAATACATTCAAATATAAAAACTTCACCTGCCGGATTTTTCTTGACTGGGCATTAGGCCATTCTCAAATAGATGTTGGGTTTAAATATCACATGATGAGTACATTGAACTCGTATGCAAATCCTTGTCGTGAAGCTTTAGGCGCATGGCAGGAGGAAGGGGATGCTGCTAAAACCAAATGGGCGAGGTTTGCCCCGCACGACAGTAAAGAAAACTGGAATTACCGGAGGGACAGCGATGTTGTGACATTCAAGTGTGACTATTTGTGTGTTCGAGAGGTCTCGCTGGGATATGATCTGCCTTCTAAACTTCTTAAGGCTATCGGATTAACCAATGCCAATGTTTTTATATCGGGGAATAATCTTTATTATTTTACCGAGGTTCAGGCTACGCCTCCCGAGGTTTCTACTAATAATGATAACTCAACAACAGGATATCCTCCAATCAGGAAAATAAATTTCGGTTTTAAAATTACTTATTGATCAATAAAACATTATAAATATGAACAAAACAATTAAAATATTATTTCTTGCATCATTGGTCGTGTTTGCTTGTGCCTGCGACGACCTTCTTGATGTTACGCCGGAAAGCACAATCACATCTGCATCTATGTGGGAATCTGAAGAAGATGTGGAAGCCGCTATGTACGGAGCTTTCTCCAAGTTCCGATCAACCTTTGATACAGATTATCTTGTGTGGGGCGATTTCCGCTCCGACATTTATGCAGACGGATACTCTTTAGGCTCTTATTATTACAATGATGTGTGGATCAATCAATTGGATGATGATAGCTATGGTACTGACTGGACCAGTCTTTATACGCTTATTAACGATTGTAACCTTATCCTAAAATATGGTACAGATATGGACTATAACAACGATGATGATAAAGATTATATTTTAGGGAATACCTATTTCATGCGGGCTTTTGCATATTACTACATTGCCCGCATATGGGGAGATGCACCTGTTTTAACCACAGGATTTGAGTCTGATAACGATGAAAATTTATTTCCGTACAGGGAAGATCAGGAAAAGGTATTCAATTTGGTCAGAAGCGATGTGAAAAAGGCAGTATCGCTAATCCCAGCAGGTTATGGAGCCACAAGAGGGACAGCGTCTCTAGGTGCGGCCTATATGCTCCAGGCTGATGTGTATCTATGGTTGGCAAAAGTGGAAGGTGAAACCAGTGCAATGGACACGGCAGAAATAGCGGTCAATTATGTCCTGAACAGTGGGACATACCAGCTTTCTGACAACTATGAAAATGTATTCAGGGACGATGAGAATACGGAAATTATTTTCCAGATTATATATAAAGAAAATGAAGAAGAAAGTCCTTATGCCAACGATTTTTTGATACCTATAACTAATCTTAAGGATGCAAGCCTCAAAAATAACCCGATACCTGTGGGCGAAACACAATGGGTCATCTTTAAAGATACTTATAAAGATTTCTTATGGGAAGATCCAAACGACACGAGGGCTACAGTGAATGTCGATTATTATGATGAGAACTACAACAACTGGATCAATAAATATTTAGGGACATGGGCGAACGATACCCGGATTTATGATACCGATACCCGTGTTTACCGGTATGCCGAAGCACTCCTTTTTAAAGCTGAAATTGAAAATGAGTCAGGCAATACTACTTCTGCCTTGGCATATTTGAACAAAGTAACCAAAAGGGCATATGGTGTCGACAACTATTATTCGGGAACTTATTCGAAAGATGAATTAGACGGATTAATTTTGGATGAACGCTTAAAAGAATTTGCAACAGAAGGTAAATCGTGGTTCGATTTAATCCGTTTTGATAAAGTATTTGATCGTGTTGAGTCTTTATCCGGCAAAGAAAACAATACAAATATTCTTTTATGGCCGGTTAACCAAGATGCAATCAACACTAATGAAAATATTGCTCAAACAGATGGATATTGATAAGTAAGTTGATTTGAAAAAGAGTTAACATATAGGTTTTGTAAGTAAAAATCTGGGAGATGTTTAATTTTTTCGTTTTCCTCTCCCAGATTTTTTAATTTTAATTTTAAAAATTACCACATAAAATGAAAAAGAAAAGATTTCAGTTTTTTTTGTTGTTTGGCTTTGTGTGCTTATTTTTTGCATGTTCATGCAATCTGTCAAAAAAACAAAAATTATTTTCAAAGACCGTAATTTGGTCTGCCGGAGAAAACAATGCCGAATGTTTCCGTATCCCGGGGATAGTAGTTTCAGCTAAGGGAACGGTACTTGCTTTTACAGAGGAACGCCCGAAGTGTGGCGATGCAGATCCAAAATCTATCGTTCTTAAAAGAAGCACAGACAATGGAAAAACATGGTCAGGGAATATTTATATTGAAAAATGTGATGGTAGTTATTGGGCTGCCCATAAAGATGAAATCGATCCTATTGATGATAAAAATAAAACAGAGGTTTGGACAAACATTGCTCCTATTGTAGATAAAGAAACAGGACGCATATTTTTCTTTTACTCTTTAAGTGAAGGCGCTGTTGCCGGGCAAAACCTTCAGCGATATACAAAAGTTTATTATAAATATAGTGATGACGATGGTTTGACATGGTCTGAGCGAACCGAGGTGACAGATATTTTAAATGCAAAAGAAGATGGTTCTCCGAATAAAGATGAGGATGGCAATTGGAATACAGATGTAAATGGTTTCCCTTGTGATTATTTGGACAGGGCATTCCATATGCCGGGGCCCGGACATGGAATCCAGCTTTCATCCGGGCGGCTTTTACTCCAGCTTTGGAACAGGACAGCCTTAGGCTCTTTGGATAAAGGTCAAATTCCTATTTCAGAAAGAAAATACGGAGTTTGTACAATTTATAGCGATGACCATGGCAAAACATGGCAGTATGGTTCCGCTTTTGGCCACGATGGCTTAAATATGAACGAGGCAAGAATGGCTGAGCTGAAAAATGGAGATGTCTATATCAATGCCCGTTATGTGTGTGTGACATCAGGGCAAACAGATAATCACCGTATCACCGGACTTAGCCATGATGGGGGAAAAACATGGCAGGAGGTACATATTGATACAAATTTTCCGGCAACCAATCCTTGCGATGGCGGCGTAATTGCTGTTCCGGCAGAGGGTAGCGATAAAAAAATATTGCTGTACTGCAAAAATGAAATGCCTGGCAATAAACGGGAAAACCTGGTGGTACGTATGAGTCCCGATGAAGGGGAAAGCTGGCCTGTTTCAAAAGTTATTGATAAAGGAAGGGTTTTGTATAGCGATCTTGCTCTTTTGACGGATAATACAATACTGGTAATTTATGAGACAGGAAAGCATAGTCCTGTTTATTGTGTTAATTTTAGCCTTGATTGGCTAATGGATAAGTAATTGATAAAAACCGGATCTGAAACATGAAAAACCGCTTTATTATATTTTCTTTTCTACTCTTATTGCATTTTGCTGGTTTCTCAGCAAATGGCACAAATCAAACAACCACTGATTGGCTCAGTTTTACAAACTCCTTGATTCCCGACATCCCAATCAGCAAAGGGGTAGCAGGAGCTTTTACCGGGCTTGACGATGATGTCCTCATTGTTGCCGGGGGTTCTTATTTTGACAAGCCCCTTTGGGAAGGGGGGCAAAAAATGTACTCCGATTCCATATTCGCCTGTATCAAAAACGGGGATGCCTACCAGTGGCGTTTTGCCGGCCGTTTGCCTTATCCTGTTGCACACGGGGCGGCAGTTTCAACGCCAAATGGGCTGTTGTGCATCGGGGGGCAGGGGTCTAACAAAAAATACAAAAACGCCTTTCTTATTAGCTGGGACAAAGAAAAGCAAAAGTTGGGAATCCAAAACGGATGTCCGCAGCTCCCTGTTGCGGCTTCGTATATCTCTGCCACAACAATAAACAATGCGGTTTATGTATGTGGCGGCAAAACCCGGGATAACGGCAAAGAGGAAATAACCGATAATTTCTGGAGATTGGATCTGGGCAATGACGGAAACAACTGGGAAAAACTTGAACCTTGCCCGGGAGGTGCCCGTTTTGGCTCTTCGCTGACAACCCAAACTAACGGCGGTTACAACTGCCTGTTCCTGTTTGGCGGGAAATCCGGCACCGGTTACCTTGGCGACAGCTACTCCTTCGACCCTAAAAATGGGGAATGGACCCAAAAGGCAAACATGCCCCATCCTGCCCTTGCCGCACCGGCCCTTTCTGTAGGTGGTTCTCAAATCTTTATTTTTAGCGGTTCCGACGGACATGATGTTGATAAGATAAATGAAATAAAAGAAAAGTACCGGTTTACCGACCAAATTTGGGCGTATAATACGATAACAGATGTGTGGGCAAAAGCCGGAGAAATGCCCCGGGGAGTAGTAAATACAAAAGCATTGATGTGGGACGGGCAAATTGTTATCCCGGGAGGTGAACTGCGCCCGGGAAAAAGAAGTCCAAAAGTATTAACCGCAACATTGAATTCTGTCCGGAAAGATAATTTCTCGGCACTTGACTATGCCATGCTGTTCGTTTACCTGGGACTAATCGCTTTTCTGGGCTATTATTTTTCATCCAAAACCAAATCGTCAAAAGACTTCTTTTTGGGCGGGCAAAAAATACCGTTTTGGGCAGCCGGTCTGAGCATGATGGCGGCACAGGTCAGTTCTATTGGTTTTATGTCAATTCCGGCAAAAGCATTTGCCACCAACTGGAGTTATTTTGCCGGGGTATTGACATGGTTCGTTGCCGTTCCGGTTGTTATTTACGCTTTTGTCCCTTTTTACCGGCGATTAAATGTAACCAGTGCGTATGAGTATCTGGAGAAACGGTTTAACCCGTTTATCCGGAAATTTATTGCAGCTCTTTACCTTTTATTTCAGTTAATAGGTCGCTTGGGGGCAATTATTTTCCTTCCGGCCATTGCTCTTTCTGCCGTAACCGGAATCGATGCAATTGTCTGCATTCTGATTATCGGCTTGCTTTCTACAACTTACACGGTTTTAGGAGGAATGAATGCGGTCATATGGATTGACGTAATCCAGGCAATTGTTTTGTTTGGCGGTGTTTTCCTGATCATCTTTTACATCTTTTTTAATGTGGATGGTGGATTTACTGCATTTACAAATGTTGCATGGGCTGACCATAAATTTAGCTTCGGGAGTTTCGATATGAATATGACCGCAGCAGTGTTTTGGGTCATTATAATCGGCAATGTTTTTAACCGGTTGGGCACCATGTCGACCGACCAGTCGGTGGTGCAACGCTATTTGACTACCCGTGACGAAAAGGAGACGGCAAAGGCCCTGTGGACCGATGTGGCAGTTTCTGTCCCATGGGCGATGGCCGTATTTGGGCTGGGGACTGCCCTCTATGTTTTTTACAAGGTCAACCCGGGAATGATCGACCCGGCACTTGCCAACGACGAAATCGTACCTTTTTTTATCGGGCAAAACCTTCCTTCCGGGGTAAGTGGGATAATAATTGCCGGGATTTTTGCCGCCTCCATGTCGAGTGTCGACAGTTCGATCCACAGCTCGACCACAGTCCTGATGCGCGATTTTATGCACCGGCGGGTAGAATCAAAATCGGAACTACGGAAAGTTTCGCTTGCCCGCTGGATTACTGCCGGGCTGGGCATTATGGGGACCCTTATTGCCATTGTGATGACCTTTTTCGACATCACTTCTGTATGGGACATTGTACTTGAATTTGCAGGGCTTTTTACCGGGGCAATGACAGGTGTTTTCATCCTTGGGATTTTCAGCAAACGCGCCAACGGCAAAGGTGCTGTTATAGGCACCCTCACCAGTGCAGCGGTACTATTGTGGGTGAAAAATTTCACATCGCTGCATTTCTTCTTGTATAGCGGGATCGGGATTGTCAGCTGTGCCGTAATCGGTTATCTGGCAAGCTTATTTTTTACATCAGAAAAAAGTACTGATGGTTTGACGGTTTATTCAGTATTGAAGGGGGCTAAGATTTAAAGCCTAATAATTTATAAAAGATGGGACAAATTATATATAAACAAAAAATCCCGGTTGTTGATACATACGACGTTGTTGTATGCGGGGGAGGGCCTTCGGGCTGTGCCGCTGCTTTAGCGGCCAAGCGTGAAGGTTTAAATACGTTGTTGATAGAAAGCATGGGGCAGTTGGGCGGCATGGCGGTTACCGGATTGGTCTCTCACTGGCTTGGCGGGCGTACACAGGAAGGCGGATGGGTCGTTGGGGGACTGTTCAAGTCGCTTTCGGAAGAAGCTGCCAGCCGTGGGTATGCGGTTATCCCCAAATTGAAGGAAGGCGAAAAATATCATCCTTACGGCTGGTATAACTGGTTCGTCCACGGAGTTCCTTTAGACCCTTTTGCCATTGACCTTTTCCTGGACGAAAAAATGGGAACTGCAGGCGTTGATGTGCTGTTGCATACACAATTTGTCGATGCCATTGTGGAAGGGGAAAACATTTCAAATTTGATTGTTTACAACAGGGGCGGGCTTCAGGCGATAAAAACAAAAGCCGTAATTGATGCAACGGGAAATGCGGAGGTGGCATTTAAATCGGGCTGCCAGACAATGAAAGGCAGGAAGGAAGATGGAAAAATGGCCCCGGCCTCACTTATTTTTCACGTGTACAATGTAGGTGAAGGGGCCCTTACAAAGTACATCGAAAAAGAGAAGGACCCCAAACTGCGAAAGCTAATAAGCGGACTTAGGGGCAAAGGCATATGGGGTTTCCCATACGATATTTTTATTGCGACCAAGCTGGTAGGAGACGGGGAATTTTACATCAACACCAACCGCCTCCCCGGAGTTGACGGTACTGATGGAAAGTCGCTCTCTGATGGTATGGGGCGAGGGCGTAAAGAAAGTGCACAGTTGATGGATATTTTTAGAAAATATGTCCCAGGGTTCGAAAATGCAAAAATAAAGACGGTTGCCCCGCAAATGGGGGTTCGCGAGACCCGGCGCATTGTCGGCGGTTTCATGCTGAAAATCGATGATTTGGCACAGGACAAAGCTTTTGGCGACTGTATCGGTTTCAGCATGTACGGTTGGGATTTGCCCGACCCCGACAGGCCAAGTGTCCAACCTTTTGCAAATGATGAGGTGACCGGCTATAAATATAAAATAAAGAAAGGGCTTAGCACACCGCTCCCTTACCGTATCATGGTCCCACGTCCGGTCAAAAACCTTATTTGCCCGGGAAGGGCGGTAAGCGTGGAGGGCCAGGTTCTGGGGCCGGTAAGGGTCATGGCCCCTTGCATGGCAATGGGGGAAGCTGCCGGTATGGCGTCAGCACAGGTTGTAAATGGTGGTGCGGCGTTTAGGGAAGTTGATACAATCAAGCTTAGGGGAAAACTTATGGCAGTTGGGGCTATTGTCGACAAGGAACAATTGCCGCCTATTTATCCGAGAGCCGATCAGGTATAGTCAACTAATTAATATTGAATTGTACCATATAGTTAAATTTGGCAATTAATTCTTTTAATAATGGATAAACTGAAAAAATTACTAGGGGAAATAGAAAGCTTTATTGATGTGGGACATCAAAATGAAGCAGATTCAGTTTTTGAAAAGGCACTAAAATATGAGCCGGCAAACCGTCTGCCGCTTATCGTCAGTTATCCATATCCAAAAGATATGGTACATCAGCCGTATACGGTCGAAGAGACCTTTGCCGATCCCGAGAAAATGCTGTACAATCAGTTGCTTACAGCCTGGGATTCGAGTATTTATTGCAAAAAATGGCTTAACGACGACCTGCCGCTCACTTTCAGGGCAAACTTTGGCACCATAATCATCCCTTCCATGCTGGGAGGCACCTATGAAATAGTAGGGGACAATCCCCCCTGGGTTAAAAATTTTGAAGGATTCGACACCTTCGGGCAACATGTGGACGGACTTGTTTTTGACGCTTCACACCCACTCTTTATAAAAGTCAAAGACTTCTATTCTGCTTATAAAGATGTCCTCATAAAGTATCCTAAAATATGGTCCGTTAGCCATTTTGTGCTTCCCGACCTTCAGGGCCCGTTGAGCAACTATGAACAATTGCGAGGAAGTTCGATGTACACTGATTTTTACGAACGTCCTGAATTTGTGCTCGAAAAACTGCCTCAATTAGCCCAATACCAGATTGACTTAGCCAATCAATTGATAGAGCATCTTGAGCTGGATGAAAATGGGTGGGGTTATCAACATGGCAATATGATAAAGGGCAATATGCTTATCAGGGATGATGCGTTGGCACTATTGTCAGATGATATTTACCGCGACTATGGAGCTGCTGCGGACGACATGGTACTTAAAGCATTAAATGGGGGAGGGGTACACTCCTGTGGGAAATTCGACCACACCATCGATGAAGTCCTCAAGTTGGAACACCTGACCTGTATAGATCTGGGGCAGTCCCACATGAACGATGTGGCAGATATATATGCCAAAGCCAGTGCAAAAAAAATCCCGTTGATCAGGGTCCAGGTGATGCCCGATGAGTTGGGATCGGGTGAGATATATGAAAAATACCCTACTGGCGTCACTTTGAGGTATGAGGCAAAATCGTTGGAAGAGGCAAAATCAGTTTGGGATAAATATATACATGGCTAAGGTACAAAAAACGGCATTCTAAAATTTTCGTAACTTTCCGGGATACAAATATTTGGCATCAATCCGGAAATTATTTAAAATAAAAACATAACCTTATGATTACAGATCACATTTCAAATGCGTCACTTTATTACCCAATCGGCGAACGCCTGAAAATGGCATTGCAATACCTTGCAGATACTGATTTTTCAGGATTGCCGGAAGGCCGGTACGATCTTGACGGGGACAATGTATATGCAATAGTCCAGAGATACTCCACCAAACCGTATGGGGCATGTGTCCTTGAAGCACACAAAAAGTACATCGATGTACAGTTTGTGGCCGAAGGAGAGGAATGTATCGGCTACGAAACATTGGCGGATCAGGAAATTTCGGAACCCTACAACGAGAATGGGGATTACTGGTTGTTCAATGGCAATCCGGTTTTAATAAAATATGCCCAGGGGATGTTTGCCGTTTTATATCCACAAGACCTTCACATGCCAAGGGTAATTTTGGGACAAGCAAAGGATGTTTTAAAAGTGGTAGTCAAAGTAAAAATATAGGGAGCTTGCCATGAACTCAAAACAACGGATTAATAGTGCCTTAAACCATATTGAGCCAGATAAGGTCCCTGCCCATATCAATGCTACAAAATGGGTGGTTGAGAAGTTGAAATCGGCATTAAATGTAAGTTCCGATAAGGAATTGCTTAAGTCCTTGCATATAGATGTTTACGACATGCGCGGCATTGACCTTCATTCGGGGACAGCACCTAAATATGTCGGGCCTGCAAATGATTTTTTTCCTTCCAGTTGGGCCGGGGGGATAAATAGTTTCTGGTCGGTAAAAGAGTTTGAAAACAAAACTCCATCAGGCTGGACAATGGAGATGGGATTGCCCCCGTTAAGTAGCGCGTTGTCCATTGAAGATTGCAAAAAATATCCATGGCCTGATGTTGATTGGTTCGATTTTTCATCATTGCGGGATGAGCTGGATGAATGGGAAGAGTTCTCTATTATGGCTTCGGGAGGTTCTGTGTTTCAACATGCCACTTATATCAGGGGCATGGATACTTTGATGATGGATATGATGGTTGATCCGGAAATGGCCAATTTTATTTTGGACAAGGTTTTTGATTTCTATCATGGATATTATAGGCGGATATTTGATGTGGCGGGCGATTTGATTGACATTTTTGCCCTTGCGGATGATCTGGGGATGCAAAACACCCTGCTTATTAGCCCGGAAATGTTTGACGGATATGTGGCGCCCAGGTTAAGAAAGATGTCTGAGCTGGCCCATAGTTATAACATTAAACTGTTGCTTCACTCTTGTGGTAATATCGAAAATTTGATTCCTCGCCTCATAGAGTCAGGTGTCGATATCTTGGATCCGGTTCAGCCAGAGAGCATGGATCCGGTATTAATCAAAGAAAAATATGGATCCCGGATTTGCCTGCGGGGTGGGATTAGCGTACAAAATGTTATTTCTCATGGTTCGGTTGAAGATGTAAGAAAAGAAACGAAACGGATTGTTGAGGCAATGAAACATGGAGGTGGTTATATTTTATCTCCCGGCCATCCGGTACTACAGGATGACATTCCTGTAGAAAATATCCTGACAATGTACAAAGTTGGGAATGAAACCGGCCGATATTAAAAATAACCGGGATGTCATGGCTCCATAAAAGATAAGCCCATCGTGCCATAGGTAGCAGGCAAGGGAGCATTTTGCCTTGTCAACTAAACAACTTAAACAGATAAATTTAGGACTATGAAAATTAAAGTTTCAAATATTGCCCCATTGGCAGTAGTTTGTTTTTTCTTTTCGGTAAGCTTTGCTCAAGGGAAAGAGGGCAAAAAAGCTGAACAAAAATATGACGTAGCAGCCTATGTCTGGCCTTCTTATCACCCTGACGGCCGGGCTAGAATATTCTGGCCGGATGGTATTGGCGAATGGCAAACAGTGATCAGCAATAAAGCAAAATTCGAAGGACATGGACAACCCCGTTATCCTTTATGGGGATATATAAATGAGGCAGACCCGTACGTTGCACAGATGGAAATTGAGGCAGCAGCCGACCACGGTGTAAATGTGTTCATCTTTGATTGGTATTGGTATGATGGGCTGCCATTTCTTGAGGGGCATTTAAATGATGGCTTCCTGAAAGCGAAAAATACTGAAAAGATGAAATTTTACATTATGTGGGCCAACCACGATGTCCCTTCTGTTTGGGACAAGCGAAATGCAGGTAAAATTGATCAAAGCGTTAATATTTGGCGCGGAGGCGTGGACCGGCAAGAGTTTGAAGTAATTGTTCACCGGATGCTCAATAAATACTTCAACCAGCCTAACTATTATAAGGTCGATGGCAAACCCAGTTTTATGATCTATGACATGGCAACTTTTATCAAAGGGCTTGGTGGAGAGCAAGAAGCCATTGAGGCATTGGCGTGGTTCCGAAAGGAAGTAAAAAAAGCAGGTTATCCCGGGCTCGATCTTCAAATGACACTCCGCAGGGGAGGGCAGCCGGTAACAGGTATAACAGGGGATGGGATCGGTACCCAGCAGGATGTAATCAAAAATCTGGGATTTGATGGTGCAACCCATTATCAATATGTCCATTTTGTGGATATTGACAGGGATTACAATGAGATTAACCAAGATGTATACAAGGAATGGGGGAGGTTGGGCAATGATTTGGATGTCCCGTATTATCCGCATGTGTCCATCGGTTGGGATAATAATCCCCGGTTTGAGATGTTCCGTCCGGGGATTGTCAGAAACAATACACCGGAAAATTTTGAGAAAGCCCTTGAGAAAGCCAAAGAGTATGTGGACGGACATCCTGGCCAGCCACCACTAATTACGATCAACAGTTGGAACGAATGGACCGAAACCAGTTACCTGATGCCTTGTACGATGTATGGGTATGGATACCTTGAAGCAGTAAGAAAAGTATTTATTGGCGAGGATAAGAGATAAAACTTAACCAATTAGATTTACAAAGAACTTGAATCCATCCTTCAAGTCAGCAATATAGATATGAGTGTCGACAAGGTTTTGGATATTGCAAAACCATTGCCACAATTAAAATCAACCTGCCGATTAGCGGAAACACTATGACAAAAACGATGCTCTTGACCACGAAACACCGTTCGATAGCCAAGTTGTTCGATGAAAATTTTTGGAAGTCTTCTTAGGGTGTCCCAGTGTCGAAGAGTCAGTAAAAAGCAAGTGTTACAGCAAGGCGGACCACATGATAGAAAAATCACTTACCCTACTATTTCTGAAGTTAGACACAACGAGCTATATATATTAATTTAACAGTGCCGTTTCTGCAAATATATTATGTTATGAGTTCTATATATAAGGTAGTTCTGATTTTGTTTTTGACAAATGCCCCATTCTGTTACACTACCCTATTTTTTCGAGATGACCAACAGCAGGTCCCCTTTGGCTGCGATGGGAATTGGCTCGTTTATCTTAAATAATCTATCTTCCTGATAATCCTTTATCCCGGGGGCTTCGATATTAACACCGGTCGGCGACAAGCCCAGACGTTCCCAGTCGATGTTCAAATTCACCTCCACCGGTTCATCGACCCAGCTTCCTATTGCAAGGAGTACCTTATCTTGTTTGATGTAAGAAGTTACAAAAACATTCTTCTTGTCAGTGGTTACCAAAGGCGACTTCTCCCAGAATCCTATCATTTTGGCATCGGCAATTCCAAAATCGTCCCACAGTTTCCACATGGGCCAGAACCCTCTTTTGTTCATGCAGAAAAGCATTCCCCGATGATCGTTTACTGCCATGTGTAAAAGCATATCATTGTTAACTCCAAAGGGAGTTCCACTTACCTCAGTCAACCAGAAATCGGCTGACATAATATCGAAATTGAACCCTTCTCCAAACCATGTTTTGTCGATATATGGGAAAAATTCGAGGTATTGGTTGGAGGAGCCCAAAGAAAAGGCCGTGTTGGAATGCAGGTCGATCATACAACCGGGCTTGTTCGTTTCCATCACTTTACGCATCCTTTTCAGTATATGCCTGTCAAACGACACATCGTCAAGGTATAAGCCATCGATATCCATATTTTTGATCAACCAGTCCAAGCCTTCGATATAATAGTTGTACCACCGGGATTCGCTACCGTTTAAGATGGCAGCGTCAACTTCGCCATCACCCAGATGGGTGTACCACTGGGGGGTGTAACCATCGACCAGGTGTTCCTGTAACCACTGGTACCCGCCACCATTGCCACCTGCCAATACTTCAGTGCCTAAACTTCTCAGTGCCCATATTTCGGTGAGGTGGTTGCTTAGTTCGCGTACCGTGTAGTATATCTTCACTTTCCAATCTTTTTCATGCCATTTGTCAACAAGCCCCCGCATCTCTTTTTGGGCGATAAATGGATAGTTTATAAAGGGGTTGAATAGGTTGGCATGATGGACATTCATTACATTGCCACCGTTGGCTATTACTTCCGCTGTAGGCTCCGGGCTATGAAAATACCTGTTTGAGGACTGAGCTTTTATATCAGCCCCCTTCACCGGTGTGATCAGCAGGGCAAATTCATATGAGACCGATTGTCCCTGCTCCATTTTGCGGGCCCCGCTATACGCAGAAGCCGTTACTGTATTTTCATCGGAATCGATCCGGAAACCACCGTTTCTCCCGTTAAACCAACTCTCCGGAAAATTAGGCTGATATAAATTTAACAATGGTCCATGATAAGCCCCGCCCCTTAATTCGCAGTGTATCCCACCATTTGTTTCACCAATCCAGAAGCTGTCTTCTGTCTTTGTCCATCTCGATAAATGGTATTGAGGTGTAAAACCGCCCATACGGCCCATGCCCATCATATAAGTTGCAAATTTTTTCTTTAACGGAAGCTCCAGGCGTACATCCTGTATATGGATATTGGCTTTTGCGCTCACATTATAATGGTAACTCAGCCTTCCGTCAAATTCCATTTCCCCCCGGCACTCTATTTTCAGAATATTATTTTCAGAAACACTTTCCCAGGAAACAAGGCCATTTTTCTGTTCTTTGAATTTTAATTTACCTGCCGGGAAGGTTAGTTCCTGGTTGTCCATTTCAACAACAAAACCAATGGGTGCAGATAAAATTTCGTTGCCCCATGTATTTACATTTTCCGGCAATCCGCAACTATTGAGGGTTACCGTACGCCCCAGGCATGAGATGGTCGAGCCATCAACTTCCAGGGCAGTATAGGGGTTTACCGGCTCGTTGTCAATGCCCAGTGTCGAATTCAACCAGCGCAACCTTGAGTGCCGCCAGGTTTCTCCATCTCCCCTGTCGGCAAGGAACTGATCCTCAACGGTCAGGAACAACCTTATTTTCTGTTCTTCAAGATTGCCCGTTTTAACCGTAACTATTCCTTCGTAAAGGCCGGGGGCAACATTCCCGTGAATATCAATACCCACCCACAGTGGCTGAATTTTTCCTTTTCCTACATTCACCTCTTTGGTAAACGGCTTGCCCCAGGTGTCTATCCCATCTGTATTAAAGCATGTTATGGCCTCACCGGGAATGGTGTTTCCTTTTTTATCGTTTAATCCTGAAAATTCAAGCCTGAGGTTTTCAATTTTTTCGCGGGGGGCAAATACCCCGATCTGAAAAGTATAATATTCATTCCTGTCGGCTGTTCCATGAAAATCTTTTCCCAGCTTCTTTTGAACCCAGCGCAAAGGCAGGGCATCTTTCATACGGATTGGATATGCCCTGTCTTCCGGAAACAACAGATAATCATTTTCGTGTTTGCGAATCAAATTATCGACTTCGTCTTTTGTTGCAACCACCTCCATCGGGTAAAAGCTGTGAAATCCGGTACGAGCCTGGATTTCAGTGACTGTCGCATTCATAATATCTTTATAGGCTGAAAAAGATAACCCATGTTTTTTTACCCATGTCCTATCCGGGGCATTTTCGGGCAACAAATAATTGCCAGAATGATATTCCTTCGTAACCGGATTGTACGGAAGGTAATAAAAGTAATAGGTCCCGGCTTTTTTCACCGGGCCAAAGACCAGTTCACATCGCTCGTTACTTATCCCTGCACGAAAAATGTTTTCAACTTCTTCGCCTGTTTCGGCGCAAACAACCACCATCTTGCGTTTCTCCGGCGAGGCATCGTGGCGGCGCCAAAGGAAATCGATACTTACTGCATCCGAAGGCTTGTCTACCTGTATGACTGCACGGTGGTTGCCAAAATGTTCAGACCACTGCTTTTCAGGCACTGAATATTTTATCCCCTTAGACTGAGAAAGTCCAATATATTGAATGGAAAAAATAATAATAAGTAACATTAATACATTTTTCATAATAATATTCTACTTTTATTTTTAGGGTATTCTTTAATACTCATTTCCCTGCTACCGTTGTTTGATAATTTTTCTCTGAACGCAATCGGTTTATCTTTACAGATTCATCTCCCAGGCTTTGAGCTTGTCAAAAACGGCTTGTCCGTCACGGACGATGAAACCCATTCTACCCGTTGCTCCATTGGTATAAAAAGTTTGTACAAGCAAATCGTTCAGATAGAGCTCGAAAATGTCGTTTCGAAACAGCAGCCGGAAAGTAGAGGCTACGCTTTCCATGATACCGGCTACAGCTGCGCAACCAAAACCTATACGGTCCTTGCAATCGAAGTGGGCATCGCTGGTCAATCGCATAGTCCCGATTTCGGTGAGGCGACAGGTATGAAACAATACAGCCGTTCCCTGTTTAGGTTGTTCCTCAAAAAACAGTCCAATGCCAAGAAGTCCTTTGCTGAGGATTCCCTGGTTTTCTGGATTAACTGTCATTCGTCCTTCAAGTACGAACCCTTTCCGGGGATCAAATTGCTCGTTCAGCAAAGCCACAGCAGTCTGGGGATCTGCATATCCAATATAGCTTGGAATATCTCCTGGTTTTTTATTTAGGCGTACTACATTTCCATCAACTATTAATGCTGCTTTTGTCTTGTCACTTTGACTCTCAGGTGGAGGAAACAGCTGTTTGCAGTTGCGTGGCTGAAGAGGAATTAAATTACCTTTAATGGCTTCATTCCCTTCCCAATAGCCCATTCGTAGGTGCCCGTCTTTATCAACCACGGCTTTCTTCATAGGGGCGTGCCACCATGTTCGAACCGCAGAGTGAACATCCACGATGTAGTTGGTTACCAATAATTCTGTGGGTGTACGACAAAAACGAGCCCAAAGCGCTACCGTGATAAAACCTGAGTGCCCGTTAAGTCTTAAGGCTTCATAGTCGGGCTGGAATGGACCATCAGGTTCATCCGACACGAAAGTAAGGGTGGAATAATTAAAGTCACCTGGAAGTGCCCGTACCCATCCGGAAGTAAGATAGTATTTCCCACCTATCTGCTCACAATCACCTACTTCGCTTATACTCCAATTAGGGTCTAAGAGCTTGAAATCTTCCTTCCATTTCCATTTAACACCATCTTCCGACCGTAGAAGGCCACCAGTGGCATAACCATACCATTGCGTTTGACCCTCTTTTTCAATTGAAAGAACACTCATGCAGTCCAGACGTTGACCGTTCGGCTTCCGCACGACGTATTCTTCTCCAAGGAACTCCCAGTTTATGAGGTCCACCGACTGCCAGAAGCGTAATATGTTACCCGGTGAATGACTTCCGTGGTTCATTATGAAGCGGTTTCCTGCTTTCCATACACTTAAAGCAAAAATGCCAAACGGCTGGTCTTTAATGACCGTTCCCACGTCTTCCCAGTGTACGCCGTCTGTCGAGGTAGCCAACCATATTGAATTAAAGAGCGAATCGTTGCCCTTCATATGTTCCTGACCATACATTGTAAACAGATAATATGTACCATCGTGCCAAATTACTGTGTTATCTTTAAGTGTGCCGGTGGGCGTTTTGTAAATAAAAGCACCTCTGTCTTTACCGACTGATGCCCTATGACTATTGCCGGTCACAGCTGAGCCGGATAATATAGTCAGCCCCGTTGCGACAGTACCGGTTCTTTTAATAAATATGCGCCGCGTAATGTTTTTTTCTTTTCCCCCCATATAATTAACTATTCCAATTGTTCGTTAATCTCTATTAATCAACTATTTTTTCTCTGAACACCTTTTTTACAGCTTCAAGATAACCATATCCCCACTTCATATCAGGTTCAAGATAACTCCCCTCGACCCATTCGTTCCAGGCATATATTGTCAGGAGCTTTGGTTGGTTCGGATGTTTATCGGCATATTCTTTAGCTTTCAGTAAATAAGCTGCAAAACTTTCGGGCGAATTATTGTAATGTACTACTGATTCTTTCCCTTCTTTAGGAAACCTGGGGGTATCATCCAAGCCTACTGATACATTTGGGAAATAAGGAATGGTCAATGCAGAATCCCATTTGTTCCATAATGACATTTCTTTATCTCCCCATCTTAAGTAATCTTCATTAATCCCACTCCAGTGATAAGTCGTAATACTGTTAATACCTAATAAAGTAATTATCTTATTAATGCTTTCGGGATCATTTCCTCCAAGCAAACCGGGATTTCCGTTATTCCCATAAGAGATAACCTGAAGGTGAACTCCAGGAAATCCCGCAACTTTAGCTTCTTGCCTGAAATAATCAAGTGCTTTCCTAGTCCCTTCCAATCCGCCAAAACTTTGAACTAACTCTGATGGATTAAAAATTGAAAAGACAGGCTTATTATTAATTTTTAAATAGTTTGGCTTTTTGAAATATTGTTTGATAACCCGGTCAACTACAATTTTGAAATTGTCCCAATCCACTCCTCCATCCCAAAGGATTGTATCTGTTTTATAGCGATGATGGTTCCATTGATACCCATTGGCGTCATGGTTGGCCCACATAATGTAAAAATTCATTTTTTTATTGTTCCCAGCCTTAAGGAATCCTTCATTAAGAGCTTCCTCCAGAAATGGTTTGCCATCATACCAGTACCAGTCAAAAATAAAGGTATTAACTCCATGAGATGTCGCTGCTTCTATTTTCTGTTCCCAGGCGTGGGGATCATCATCCATTTGATATCCCCATAATGGTAATTTGGGCTGATAATGTCCTTCGAAACGGGGTTCTCCTTTTTTGATAATTTCCCATTCTCCTGTTTTTTCACCCCAAAGGGCATTCCTGCTCATTGGCTCATCGTGGCATGAAGGCCAGACATAAGCAGAGATAATATATTCTTCATTATTTGCTGATTTTTTATCTTGTTGTTTTAATGGAATATTGCAACTACTGAAATATAATAGACTTACTGGGCAGAATAAATACAAAATGATTAATAAAACATGATTGGTTTTCATATAAATAGAATTTTATGGTTATTCCTTTTTTGTTTCAACACATCGTTGTTTCTCGAAATGATTTCTTACAAGACTTCCAAAACCTTTGCCTGATCATCCATATTTCTTCATATGAAGGGTGGAAGGTGATGTCATTCATATAAATGTATCACCTTTCTTATTGTGAATCCGGCTGATGCCCCCAATTTAAGAAGCCTATCTCCTTCGGTTAGTTAATTTTTCGTAAATGACTGGTGTGCAGGAGTCTGCAAGTAAAGTTGTCAGATGTACTTAAGATTTGCATTTCCAATCAGTTACATCAAAGAACAAGTTAAAGGAGATAGTCATATTGTTTATAGCTTAATATTCAGCATTCTGAACTTAATTGGGATTATTGTTAATCCACAAATAGTTGGGAAAAATGATAATAACTTAATCATAACCAGGATTTTGAACCATGTTTTTATTTGAATTTATTTCTGATATTGGAATTGGCCACAAATAATCACGGGATGGGTTAAATGATCTTTGGTCATATTCTATTACAACATAATGCCAATCTTCAGTTGTGCCATTATAGTCCCCAGGGTAAGAGTAAGTCTTCAAGAATTGGCTGTCATATCCCGTTGTATTTACAAACGCTTCCTCGCCGATCCTCCATCGCCTAATGTCCGACAAACGTAATCCTTCAAATGCCAGTTCAATCCTTCTCTCATTGCGGATTACTTCGCGCATTTCATCTTTAGAAAGTCCTGGCATCGCGGAAGAAAGAGTTGTCATGCCGGCTCTGTTGCGCAATTGATCAATAGCATCATATACGGAGGCATCAGGGCCTGACACTTCATTTTTTGCTTCAGCATATGTAAGCAATACTTCGGCGTACCTAATGAATAATTTATTGGTTCCTTCTGTATTATTTATATCGACTAAGTCTTCATTTATCCATTTTCTGCAATGAAAACCGCCAAGGCCCAACATTCCCATGTGTTCCCATCGAGAGGTATCCTCCACCATACCCCACATGGCCATATGAAATGGTCCACCAGGATAATAAAGGGAAGCATAAAGCCTGGGGTCTCTATCCATGAACGGATTTTCCGGGTCGTAACCGGAATTCGGATCGGTTATTGGAAGCCCATTTTTCATGTAATAACTGTCGACCAACTGTAAAGTCGGCTGGAACGAAGGCCACCAACCGGCTAAAGGCATATTAAAAAATGACGGATTGGTAATAGGAGTGTAATATACCTGAAATATCGCCTCGCTTGCAGAAACGGCGGTTTCATTTTCCTCTAAAAATAATCCGAGGTAATCAGGGTATAAACTGTAAACATTTAAATCCATACAAGCTTCTGCCGCATCAGCAGCTTTTTGCCATTCGCTTTGGTATAAAAGAACTCTGGCTTTAAGTGCCAATGCAGCGCCCTTAGTTGCTCTTCCCTGATCTCCAGAATCATCGTAACTTAATGGTAAATCTGCTGCAGCATCTTCAAGGTCTTGTAATATTTGTGCCAACACCTCTGATATGGGATTTCTGGAAGGTTGAGCATCGTCTAAATCACCTGGAGTTAAAATTAGTGGGACATCGCCATAGAAATTAATTAAATCGTTATAATAATAAGCCCTTAAAAATTTTGCTTCAGCTAAATACCTTGCTTTGTTGTCAGACTCTATCTCGTCTCCTTTGTCAGCAATTTGTTCTATAACTGTATTTGCCCTTGCAATCCCTTGGTAATTTTCATCCCATTTCCATTGAACCCGAGAATTATTGGCAGTGACTGTTCCGCGTGCAAAATCAGTTGCCCCTTCCCAGGTCGAGTAATCCCAGGCATTATCAGACATAACATCGTAAATGAACGGATATTGCCTTTTATATTCTGTTGAGGTACCTCCAAAGTCAATGTTGTTGTAAATACTATTTACTAATAACTCTAGCCGAGTTTCATTGGTTAGATAATTATCAGGCGATACAAAATCCAAAGGATCCTTATTCAGAAAGTCTTCACTACAAGAAAACAAAAGAATTCCTAAGATTGTAAGTGATATTATTTTTTTCATTGGATTATTCTTTTTCATGTTTTAAAATTTTAGGTTAATACCGGCTGAGAAAATCCTTGTTTGGGGATATTGCAAAGTATTCGTTGTGGTAGCTGGCTTTTCCGGATCAAACCCGTATCTCATTTTAGTCAATGTAAATGCATTTTGTATATTGGCAAAGATTCGCAGATTCGATATGTTTAGTTTTGAAAGAATGTATTTAGGAATTGAATAACCAAATTCAATATTCTTTAACCTAACATAAGAACCATCTTCAAGATAATAATCCGAAACAATATCAAATCGTGTTGCGTCGGTATTTACCCGCTGTATCGTTTTGCTTGGTTTTTCTTCGGTCCATCCATCTCTATACCATTCTCCGGTGGCAGCACCCCCTCCATGGAAAGGAGCAGTGACCATACCCTGGTTTAACGAGTTAATCCCATAAACTCCCTGGAAAAACAATGATAAATCGAAATTTTTCCATCCAAAGTTTAAGGTTGAAGAGAAAGTCCAATCCGGGAAAGGTTTCCCGATGATGATTTTATCTTCCTCATTAATAATTTTGTCGCCATTTTGATCGGTAAATTTAATATCGCCCGGTTCGGCAATAAGCCCCGCATAAGGGTTGATGTCATTACCATCACTGTCAACAGTTGTCAGGTGGGCATAAATCTCTTCCTGTGATTGATAAATCCCTTCGGTTGCATATCCATAAAAGGAATTATATGGTTCGCCCTCTCTCCAGATTAGATTACCAGATATTATTTCTCCCTGGCCGGCAAGACTTGTGATTTCATTCTTGGTATGGGCCGCTGCGAGATTAGCATTTATATTTACTGCACGGATATTGCCTGAATAATTAAGTTGGATTTCGAATCCTTTATTTTTCATTGCACCTGCATTTTGATATGGGGTAGTTGTTATTCCAAGGGTTGAGGATACTGGAATTTGCATCAGGATATCGGAATTCTTCTTTGTGTAATAATCTAAAGAGCCACTGATTTTATTTTTAAAAAGGCCAAAATCAAGGCCAAAATCAAGCTGTTCTGATGTTTCCCAGGATGTTGCCTTGTTGGCCAGCTTAGTAACGGCTGCAGCCTGGGTTAACGTATTGCCAAAATTAGTAGTTAGTGATAGGCTAAGCTCATCAGAAGCTGCGTAATATTCTCCAATACTTTCATTTCCTAACTTTCCCCAGGATGCCCTTATTTTAAGGTTGGATACTTGGTTAAAGCTGTTTTTTATAAAAGATTCTTCAGAAATGCGATACCCTACTGATAATGAAGGGAAAGTCCCCCATTTGTCACGGAATCGGGAGCTACCATCACGACGTAAACTGGATTCAAACAGATACTTCCCTTTATATGCCAGATTTATTCTCCCATACCAGGAAAGCCAGGCTGCTTCAACTGCACTGCCACCATTTTTTTGGCTGTTAGGGTCGCCAATGTTTAACTCAGGCAGATTGACTTCAAAGTTTTCCCTGCTTGCCCCACATACTGTCATAACGATATTCCCTGGATTCAAACCCTCCCATGATTGAGAACTGAAATTGGTCAAAAAGTTCTTTCGAATAATTTGTTTGTGCATTAAAAGTTTTGGTCAAAGATTGCCCCCGTGAGTTATTCAAACCTGTTTCTTCGGATGAGAGTGTTTCTAAAATAGTACCATCATCCTTATAACTATAAAGATATACCGATGGGGCAAATACCTCTAATTCCGACAACCCTCTGTAAATGCCATAAGAGGCATTAACATCTAAACCTTTGGTTATGTTAAAATTTGCGGATATTCGGACATTTATAGGTGAATCCGTTGTCTTTCTGTAGCCTCCAGCTTCTGTTGCTGCCCAATTATATCCATAATTCGTATATCCATATCCCGGTATTTTCATAGGTGTGGTCGAAGGTGCTACATATACATAATACATTGCTGTAGTCATTCCTTGTACCAGATCGTCTGTTATTTGATCATGCCCCGCTGTATTAAGGTTAATCGTTAATTTGTCATTTAAAAAATGGGATGTAAGATTAGTTCTAAAACTTAATTTTTTGGAGTTGTTCCCATCTACAACCCCATCCTGGTCAAGGTACCCTACTGATGCTGAAAATTGAAATCTTTTATTTCCACCTGATAGATTTACATGGTTGTTGATTATTGTTGCTGGGTTGAAGACCGCTTCTACCCAATCAAAATCAGTTGGGTATCTCAATGGGTCTACGTTATTGCGATAGTTATCCATATAAGTATCATTATACCAGGATGGCCAAATTTTATTGGTATTGTAATGAGCTAAAGCCATAATGTCTAAATACTCCACTCCTTTCAATAATTTGGGCATTGTTGTTACACTTTGCACCCCATAATAAGCAGTATAATCAACTTGCATTTTATCGGCAGCCCCTTTTCTTGTGCTGATTAAAACAACACCATTGGCAGCCCTGTTGCCATAAATCGCAGTTGAAGCAGCATCTTTTAGCACAGATACTGATTCAATGTCAATTGGATTAACATCATTTAGGTTTCCCTCCATCCCATCAATTATTATCAATGGAGAACTGTTGTTAAATGTTCCTAACCCTCTTATCAGGATTGTAGCATCATCGTTTCCAGGTTGTCCTGAGTTCTGAGAGATGAAAGCCCCTGCTACTTTTCCCTGAAGTGCCAAACTGGCATTTGTAATTGGCCTGCTTTTTATTTCATTAACACGTACGGTTTCAACTGCCCCAGTTAAATTTACTTTTTTCTGCACCCCGTAACCAACTGCCACAACCTCCTCAATGCCAATTGCATCTTCAGCCATTACTATGTCAATGGACGTTTTCCCGGAAACCAATACTTCTTGTGTTTTCATTCCAACAAAAGAAAAAATCAGAGTGGCATCGCCAGGGATATTTGAGAGAGAATATTTCCCTTCGGCATCAGTAATTGTCCCTTGGGTGGTGCCTTTGACGATGACTGTTACGCCGGGCAGAGGTAAGCCAGATTGGTCGGAGACAGTGCCGGAAACGGATTTCTGCTGCTGTAAATTGTTGGATAAACTAGAAGGTGCCAGAATGATTTTCCTGTTGGTAATGGTGTAATCAATTTCGGTCCCAGAAAATAAGTTGTCAAGAATTCTGCTAATCTCTTCATTTTTAACAGACAGGGTTACTTTGCGATCTGTGTCAACAAAATTTTTATTATAAAGGAAGAAAAACTCAGAGTGGTCTTCAATTTCCCTCAATGCATCCTCCAGTTTTATGCCCGAAAAATTTAGTGAAAGTTTGGTTTTTTGAGCGTATGCATCATTTGCCAATGTTTGGAAGATTGAAGCGAGTAATAGGAATACCATGATTCGCATGATTCTGAATGTTTTTATTAAACAACTGAATTCATATTCATAAAAAAATCTCTTTTTTTTCATAAATTTGTAGTATTAAAAGTTAAAAAAATCAATTAGTTTTTTTTAAGGAAATCGTTGCTGCGGTTTCCTTTTTTAGTTATTTAAGGTTGGTCTCGTGATTTCATTTTTCAGTCAGGTTTTTTTAGATTAATTTAGTTATTTATGAATTTTTACAATACATAAGTATTTTTTGTTTTTGAAAAGTTCCGTCGTCAAGTATCTTTCTGTCTAGTATGCGGTAACGGATAGGTGAGGTCATGCTGATATACCGGAGCACTTCTTCAAGTGAATCGTCCTGAAAGGTCCCTACAAATACATATTTCTCAAGTTCTTTATCAACCAGCTCAATATTTACATTATACCATCGTTCTATTCTCCTGACGACTTCGGTCATCGGATCATCTCTAAACACGAGTTTGCCATCTATCCATGCAGAATATTTAGAAGCAACAGTTTTCTCAATATTTACAACACCGTTCCTAAATACCAATCTTTCATCCGATTTCATTTCAATACCAGAGGTCTGCCCTAAGACGGAGAATTCAACTTTTCCTTCTTCAAGTACAACTTCAACGTAATTTTTCCTCGGGATAAGAATTTAAGTTAAATTTCGTTCCCAATACTTTCACCTTTGAATCCCCGGTGGTAATTTCAAAAGGGTGAGCACTATCATGAACTACATCTAGCCATGCTTCGCCCAGGATTGTAACATGCCTATTATTAGCAAAAGGATTGCTATATTGCAGGGAAGAACCACTGTTTAGCCACCCCTGAGTGCCATCAGGAAGGGAAAAATTAATCCTTGATCCCAACGGTGCAAACAAGGTTGAAGTTGCAGGATTTTTAGCTACCCACTTTTCTTTCTGTCCTTCCGTGACAAACCAAATTGCAATCGCTATCAACAGAGGAATAACTATTACAGCTGCTGTAACGGAGTACCAATGGTATATTCTTCTTACAAGGGTTTTCTTTTTTCGGGCTTCTTTAAAATGTATTTTATGTTGGATGCGGTCGAGCAAGTACGAAAGATTATAATTATCATCTTTGTGCCCTTTCATATAATCTTTCCACTCCGACAAGAAATAGTCTCTGAATTCCTTGTTTTCTTCATTTATTGAAAAAAGGGAATAAATATATTGCTTTTCTCCATCATTGGCTTCCCCTTTGCAATAAGCATTCAGTTTCTCTATGTCGGATTGTTGAATCATTCAATTTCGTATTTATATTTTTCTAAGATTTCAAAAAGGTTTTTACTGACTAAACTATGGAAAATTTAATTTTTCCTCTTTATAAGTAATAGCTAAAACGCATTAAAGTCTCACGAAAAAAGTGCGGTTTTTTTTTATAATTTTTACAAAAAAAATGTAAATGTTTAAATTTCTGGTATTTGTGGGCTATCCTTATTTGTCGTATAAACTATCCCTTATAAAACAGTGGAGTATTGAAGCTATTTAAAGATAATAAAAATGGGCAACCTTACTGCAAGTTCGGGGTATCACAAATGTATATCATTTTGTTATTCGCCCCAAGGGGCTGGAAATAAGATTCAATAGATCACTTGGATTCCCCGATTGACTGGAAGGGCAGGAGTTCAACTTTACAATTTTAGTTCATTGTCATTCCTGAAGCTATAGTCATACTGATTTAATCAGTGTCTTATTATTGAATAAAAATGGCAAAGAATAACAAAATAGAAAAGTTACTGTTGGACATATTTTTACGTAAAAATTTTAATGCTGAAGATATTTGATTGTCAATGGTTCCAGGAGCCAGATTCATTTCATCTGCAATTTCGCGTGTGCTTTTCCCTTCTTTCCGACTTTTTATAAAAATAATCCGTTGTTTTTCAGGTAATTTTTCAATTAATTGATCCACCTGTTCCAGTGTTGACTTGTATTCCATGTGGTCTTCCAGGTTTACTGACTTCCCACTTACATTTTCAATCTCATTTTTAAACTTTTCATGAATCTGTTTTTTCTTGAAAGTCTTACACATATTATGGTATGCTATCATAAAAAGATAGGATTTTAGGGAAGATTCTTTTTTCAGTTTTTTCCTGTTTTCCCATATTTTAAGGAAAACATCCTGGACAAGTTCTTCGGTTTCTTCTTTCGATTTTAAATATTTCAATGCAAATCCGAATATTCTGTCCCCGTACTTTTGAAAAATCTGATTAAATGCTTCCAAGTCCCCCTTTCGGAGTTTTTCAACCAAGTTGTAGTCAGAATTAGATATATTTAATGTCATTTTGGCTCAAAATATATGACGAAAGTAATATAAATATAGGATAAACCAGAAAACCGTTAAAATATTGAATTATGAATCAATGTCGTTTAGTTCGTGAATGTTCATAATCGTTTGTAATTCATCGGGTATGGTTTCTTTTTTCTTTTGTTTCGTGGGTTGCTCCTCCCTGGTTTGATTATTTCCTTCGTACTCTATACCAACAGGTCAAAGGCATGGATGGCTTCCTTGTATTTTTTATGGATAAAAGTTGGCACCAACATAATCCATTGTGTTTGCAATGGCATTTTAAATATTGCTTTTTGAAACTAACATTTTTTATTTTTGCTTTTTTCATTTAACGTTTCGTATATTTGCTTTTTGAAAAAAGCAAAATGGAACGATTAATAAAATTATCGCAAAGAAAAACCAATACCGTAAAAACAGACTTTAAACGCTTCCTGTACACGGAAATCGACTGGAACCCAGCCATTGACCATTATTATCGGTCACCGTGGCGCAGGAAAGACAACCCTGTTGTTACAGCGGGTAAAGGAGCTAAAGGATAAAGCGATATACTTGAGCCTTGATGATATTTACTTTGAAACATACAGGCTTGTTGAACTGATAGATACACTTTATGAAAAAGGTTACAGGCATTTCTTTTTGGATGAGGTTCATCGGTATCAACATTGGTCAAAAGACCTGAAGAATATCTATGATAATTACCCTGAAATAAAGATGGTAACAACTGGTTCTTCTATTCTTGAGGTCAACAAAGGACAGGCAGATCTGTCAAGAAGGGCAGTGACCTACTATCTTCCCGGGTTGTCCTTTCGCGAATTTCTGGAACTGGATACCAACAAACGTTCCCAAAAATAACCTTGGATACAATAATCCGGCTTCATCAAGAGATTTCTAATGGTTATACAGACTTAGTGGATATTGACAAAACTTTTAAGGAATATATGCAGTATGGTTATTATCCGTTTTTTAAAGAAGGAATAAAGGTATATGGGCAAAAGCTTCAGGAGACAACAAACCTTGTCTTGGATATCGATATTGCCCCTTTTGAGGATCTTTCACATGCTACTGTCAGGAATATGAAGAAATTACTATATATAATAAGCCAGTCAGTACCATTTACCCCCAATATCACAAAAATATCAGAACGGATGAATGTGCCACGCAACTCCATCCTCAAGATACTGGACCTTTTAAACCGTGCCCGGATCATTTCACTTTTAAAAACGGGATACAAAAGGAATAAGCTATCTTCAAAAACCGGAAAAAATTTATCTCCAAAACCCAAACCTTGCATGGTTATTATCTGAGAATAAACCAGACATTGGAAATTTGCGTGAAACTTTCTTTTTTAGCCAAACTGAAGTATACCACCATGTAACATCCTCCAGGTTTAGTGATTTCACTATTGATGGTGTATATACATTTGAAATAGGAGGCCCTTCAAAAACAGATGAACAAATAAAAGGAGTACCCAATTCATACATCGCTTCTGACGGAATAAAAGGTGGTGCAGGAAATAAAATCCCCTTATGGCTTTTCGGTTTTCTCTATTAAACATTACACGCTCCCCTGTTCCAGGTTTCGGGATAGATTATTGGCAACACACAAAGGACGAACTCTCAAGAATTACATCTTTACCAAAAATAGAATTTGCAAAATTATGTTTTCACAAAAAAGTGCCATTCCCCCAAAGTAGATACAGTATGTCGCCGGATTTGAATATTGTTTTTCATTATACATAAAAGGATTGGTTGATATAGTATTCCGGCTGTCAAAAAATGTTGATTTTATATGGTTTAGATTGATATGGATAAAAATACAAAACCCGCAAATCCAACGATTTGCGGGTTTTATATTTTGTTTGATTTGTCAAAAGTCGGGATGACAGGATTTGAACTTAATTTTTAATAGGTCTATATATCAATGATTTATGTCGGCGTGAAATCTTTGGTTCACCGTTTTGTTCACATTTAAAGAACGTTATTTAATTAGTATAAAAATATGAAAAATGAGAATGATAAACAAAATGTTCTCTGTTATATCTCTTAATCTTTGAGATTGATTGTGAATAAATGGAAATTCGTCTCAAATGAAATTATGATTGAAATTCTAGATAAGAAAAAATGAATTATTTTGATGTTGTGGTTTTGTTCAGAATAAGGGCATATTTATTGTTTTTAATTCACTTAAAATCCGATGTTTATAAAACTGCTTTTCTTTTGGTACCTTTTGGGTACCCCGATAATTATTAACTCCTTAATAACTCAAATAACATTTAAATATATCAAAAAATTATTTAAGAAATACCTACAAAGTGGTGTATTTTTTATAAAACAAAAAGAAATAGTTTTACGACCCCACCGGGATTATAATTTTTTGTGTAAGTGTCTTGTTTGAAGTGTTTTGTTTGAAGTGTTTTGCAAGAAACAGTTTCAAACTGTACTCACCGTTCTACTCACCAGATTTATTTTGATGCTAAAACTGCTCTTTTTGTATTTTACAAGATAATAAATGTTTAGCTTAAAGTGGGTCAAAGTGAACCAAGTAAAAAACATCTATGCTAACTTTATAATTAATAATTGTTTAAATTTCAATTTTAATAATGTATCCAAACAGGAAGGAGTTCAGGGACTGGCAATAAAAGGGTTAAATAGATGCAATTATTTCACTTCTTTTTTTGTCCGGTTTAAGCAAGTTGAATAACTATTGAACCAATATTATAAGTTTGATACATACTTTTCATTGTAAAATTTGTACTTTCGAAATAAAAAAAAATCAGCTTAAATTAAATGATGCCCTTCCCCATAATGAGCAAATACATTATTGAAATAATTTCAAGTCAGATAAATGATTATGTGTCATTTATCATTTGTTTTCAAAAGAGTCAGTTAATTAATTCTATTCCATATTTTTAGATATCAAAAATGGATGCCTTTAAACTACACCAACATGTAATTGATTATTACAGATCTTATATCAAATCCTTTTTGAATATTAAGGATAAACGGATTACAGATTTTGTTGAAACAATGTTTAATGAGTCTGGTTTTATCCCAGAGCCATTAATCCATTTTTTGATAAAGGAGAAAATTGGAAGGTTTGGTTTGTGAAAAGAAAAATTACGAAAATTATCTGCAATTTTCCGTGATTATAATTTATTCAAACATCACGTTGAGGTTTTAAAAATTGGAATTTATGGTAAAGGTTTTGTATTAACCAGCGGTACCAGTTCTGGAAAAAGTGGCCAGGTAGCACTGGTATTTACCTATTGTTCGGCGTGGCTACCACATTACAGGAATTACTTTTAAACCACTGAGAAAGTAGTCTCTGGAGTGGTTGTTCCTCCGTGTATAGATTTTTCCTTAATGAAAAATACTAATATAAATATATTTTGATTTAAAATAAATATTTTTTACATAACCAATTGAACTACGGATGAATGAAAACCTATTTTTTAAAGATAACCTTAATGAATTAAAAGATTTATTAAAGAACAATAAACCCTTTGTGCTTTTTCTTGGAGCGGGGATAAATGCAGATTTTTCGCATTTGATGTGGAATGACCTGCTTAACGGATTAATGGAAAGTACACTTGCTATTCTGGTACTTGAAGAAGGTTTGTCGGCAGATGAAAAAGAAGTTGTAAAAGATCTCCTTTTTGAAAAAAAAAGGAAAATTTTCGGAATACTTCAAAGCATCATTGATTAAAAAGGTATTAGGCCCAAATTACATATCTTACCTTCAAAACATTCTTTATTCCAATTGTAATAGGGAGAAAATAAAAAAGAAAATTGATCAGGAAAATGTCTTTTTAGTTGAGATTGCCAAGTTTATCTTAAGGAGAAGGAACATTGATGCTGTTGTTACCTATAATTATGACAATTTTCTAACTGAAACAATCAGATTGTTAGTGAAAAAGAACATATCCGGTTACAGACAAATAAAAACAAATGATATTTTTCGTTCGATTCAAAATCTATCACATGATGAAGATACACTTCCAATATACCATGTCCATGGTTTTATTCCCCCGCCTGATAATGTAATAATTGAGGGAGCAGAAAATGTGGTATTTGCATTTGATGAATATTTTAGCAATATGATCGAACCTTTTTCATGGCAAACCACAACTCAATTGTATTACCTGAACAATTACAATTGCATATTCCTTGGAACATCACTAACTGACTGGAATATGATGAGGGCATTGGCTTATTCAAAACGGTTTTCAAAAGGCAGCAACCATTTTGCTATCTTCGTCAATGATTCATTTGGAAAAGGGATGAGAGTATCCTCATTTATTAACCGCCTTCGTGCGTCTGTATTTGATGATTTTAGAATCAAACCAATTTTTACATCAAACCAAAGACTACAAAGAAATCACAGATATTATTAAAGAACTATAAATCATTAACATTTATCGTCATGAATAACCTTCAGGGAAATCAGAAAGCAAATTTTCAAAACTAATATAACCGGATTAAATGAGCTTTTTAAGAGGTGGCTTTGTTTTACCAACACAAAATAATGCCGATAATAATGCCAACGGGCTGGTTATTCTGGTCAAAGGAAAACCCGGAACAGGCAAAAACCACTTTGGCTATGCAATTGTTTTATGACCTTACACAGGAAATAAAGATGAAAATTGAAGATTATAATAAAAGACATGAAAAAGGATTCTCATTTGACGAGAGATTTTCTAATTCTCAATATTTTAGCATTGAACAAAGTCAGGATGAACTGGAAGAGAAATTGATGAATTTGGTCATCTGTCAGATTTTTAACGATATGCAGGATTTTGTAGTAATTAATGCATCAATACTTGGAAAATATCCTCAAAATGAACTTGAAAACATTTCTATTCATTTAAATATGCTCAAACTCTTTTTTCCCGTATTAGAGGAAATCCTTCTTATACCATCAGACGCAAACTCTTTAAAAAATTATACAACTGATAATTATAGTACATTAAAATTTTTCTTTGAAAATTTCAAGTACGACAGGGTAAATAAAAAGATTATTGCAATTAAGAATTTTAAAGAAGCTGATGACTTATATGATTTCAATGAAATACAATCAATTGCTAATTATTTAAATGACAAAGATTTTGAATCACGAAAAATAACTTTTCATGGTGAAAAGATTATTTCAGTTAAAGATTATAAAGAAAAGCTAGATCTTTTTAAAGCCTATGAAAAAGAATTCACAAGAGTTGAGTTTTCTCCAAATTTAACGGAGTCTTTTGATGAAAATATTATTGATGAATTAATAGGAAGATTAAGTAAATATTATACGATTAATACTAAATATCAATTAGATAGTAAAGAAATAGAACGTCTAGTCATTTCAATTGCAAAGGAAAAAGAAAAGGGAAATGTAAATAACTATGAAGAATCGATTAAAAATCTAAAAATTGATAAAGATTTAAAGAAATCAGATGTTATAGTTAAATATGTTTATAAAGAATTCATTTCCTTAATTCAAAGTCATTATTTTTCTCATTTGCCCAAGGATTTTTCTGTTAATATTAAAACAGCAGATTCAGTGCAATCCAAAGCCGATTCGCCGTTTAATTTTATGTCAATTCAAAAGGTTCACGATTTTATTAATGAAATAGAAGACGAATCTAAGAAAGATAGTAAATTCTATCCTTGCATTGTTCTTGACGGTTTAAATATTCTATCGGAAAAGGAAAAAAAAACTGATCAATATTGGCAAATTGGTAAAGGCATTGAAAAACAATAGTTTCTTTAACATCCTGGTTTATGATGGGGAGATTGATGGTAGTTTGTACCAGGACTATTTTGCTGATTTGGTAATAGATTTGAAAGGGGATGTCGAAAAAACTATGGCAGATTATTTCCTGCATCAAATTCAGATAACCAAATCCCGGTTTCAGCAGGCAGCTTTGGGGTGGCATCAGTATAAAATCAGAGAACATGGAATACAAGTATTCCGATCCGTTCATTTTCATGTTCACATCAATAACTATCAAGCCGACCAGTTACTCGAATCATTTAACCCTGCTATAATTTCTAAGAAATTTGCTTCCTATTTTTATCCTGATCCTAATTTAATAGGAACAGCAAATAAGTCAACTTTTCCAACAAATATTGAGAAGATATTGATCGACCCTGAGCCCGGAAGTTTTACAGCGATTTTTGGGGCTAGGGCCACTTTTAAAACAACTTTGACGTTGAAATTTTTGTACAACATAAATCAAAAAAGAACAACAAACTATTGAAGATGCGCTTTTAGTTTCATTGATAGACAATTATGAAACATTAAAAGATAGCTCATATTGTCCAATGGCGAAATTCCTCCTAGCCGAGCCAGATAATAAAATGGAATCTGAGCAGTGTAAAGCTTGTTCTGAATGCCATAAGCATTTGTTTATTATGCACCAACGTTCTGGATGTGTGAATAGCCACGAATTTTTTCATAATCTCGACAAACGGGTTAGTGATCATAAAAAGAAAACAGGCAATAGAATAACACGCATGGCATTCTGGGATTTGGCCCAATTGGAATACCGTTTTCCATTGTTAGCTGCAGATCCAATGTTTCTTCCTGGATTAATTGAATACACCAAAAAGAAGAAAATCGCATTAATAGTAATGGGAGCAGGGAATTCCAAACTTACCCCTGCTGCCTCTGCCATTGCTGATAATGTTATTTTCTGTTGGAGATCACAAATAATTGGACAAGGTGAAAAATTTAATAAAATGTTGAAAGCAAATCATTTAGAAAATTTAGAACCTAAGTTAAAACCAGGTAAAAATGTATTGTGTTTATACGTTGATCGTTGTCAAGGCCAGCTAGCTAACGAAGGAAAGGAATTTTCCTTCATACGGATTGATGATGACCGGGGAATTGAAATTCGTTGTCCCAGGAATGTCAGGGAAAAAAATAGCTATTCAACCACCGGGTTTACCAAAGTGGCTAATTACGGTTTGATCGAGGATGCAAAAGAAACAATAGACGGAATTATTGCTATGCAGGGAATGTCTTCGGTAAACAAATAAAAATAGAAAAATATAATTACTCAAAACATTTACTCTCTTTTGTGGAATAAAAAAACATTTGTCTTTTCACGTAGCGTGACATACTTTTGCAACTACCATTACGCTAACTAATGGCGTGCCCATTGAAACTGTTTCAAAAATACTAGGGCACAACTCTTTAAAGACAACGCAAGTTTATGCCAGAAATGTTGATGAAAAAATTTCAGAGGATATGAGGAAATTGAAAGCAATATTGTAAACAAGTAGTAGCAAGTTTACTTGTTCTCAATATAATCTAATTTCAGTTTTTCCCCTGCTCCATCGGGATTTAAAATGACATAGCCTTGCAAAATTCTTTAAATAATTCTATGACAATAAGTAATCCAGATTTTAATTTATTCGACTGAAAATTTGGCTTGTTATTCTTTAATTTAAAGGGATTAACTTATTAATTTGATTTGATTTGTTATTTTTTAACTTTGACGTTCTATTCCAAAATAGAAAGTTGGCTAACTTAGATAAATATAAAAACATTGATTTGCTTAAGCAATTGAAAAAAGATTCACCTTTTGCATTTCAAATTCTTTTCGACAAATACAGCCGGAAAATATACCATTTCTCGCTAAGTTATCTAAGAGATAAGGAAGAAGCAGAAGAAATTGTTCAGGAAGTTTTTATGAAAATCTGGAGTTCACGGGACAAATTAGTCGATAATCCTTCTTTTGAATCTTTTCTGTTTATTATTGCTAAAAATGCTATATTAAATACTATCCGGAAATCAAACTGCCATCAGGCATATCTCAACTATTCTAAACTTCATCCCGAGAAAAATATATTATTGGATGAAGAATTAAATTTTAATGAATTAAAGCGAGCTTACCAAAAATCGATTGAACAACTTCCTCCAAGGCGCAAAGAAATATTTTATCTGAGTAGGGAAAAGAACCTTTCAAACGTTGAGATCGCAAAAAAGATGGGAATTTCAGTAAAGACTGTTGAAAACCAAATGACCTCAGCTTTAGCCGAAATAAAAAAGAATTTACGTTCCCTGGGATTCTCCGGGATCATCTTTTTCGAAATATTTTTGTAAAAAATTTTCATGCCTCAATAGGGGTTAGCCAAGCGAAATTTGTTTTCCTTATAGATTGCACAGATGAAAGTATGGAATCAGCTAATAAAAATAATATTATAGATTCTTTTAATAAGTTGCTTAAAGTGACTTTAAACAATAAAGAAAAAGAAAGTCTTAGAGCTTACATAAAATCCTCTTATAAGGATGGGCAACTGGACAAATTGATGCGCAAACATTGGGAAAGCCTGGATATATCCAACTATATGGAGGAGCCTTCTCTTGATCATGTAAAAATGAAGTTATGGACTTTATTACATGAAAAACAAACAAAACAATTGCAACCTAAGCCAAAATATACAGTCAACTGGTCAACTTACTTATCGCGAATCGCTGCAATATTGTTTATCCCATTAGTAGTGTATACGGGATTTCTGATGAGTAGGATAAACAACCAACCAGAAAATCCCGCTTCAATAACGCAACAAGTTTATGCTAATCCGGGTTCCAGGTTACATTTTACTTTACCCGACCAAACCCAGGTTTGGCTGAACTCAGAAAGTACACTTGAATATCCTTCAAATATTAACGATCAAAAACAAAGGACTGTAAAATTAACTGGTCAGGGATATTTTATCGTGGCACATAATCCTAAACAGCCCTTTTTTGTTGAGACTAATGACTTAAAAGTAAAAGTACTTGGAACATCATTTGACGTTTACAACTACCCCGGGGATCAAAAATTTATTTCAACTTTAGAGAAAGGGGGAATAGCCCTTCTCGATAAACATGGAAGAGAAGTGGAGCAATTAACCCCGGGACAACAGGCTATTTTTGATAAAAGCTCAAGAAAATTATTAATAAAGAATGTTGAAACCAAGCAAACAACATCCTGGAAAGACGGTTATCTGATTTTTAGAGATTCTCCTTTACAAGAGGTGATTAGAGTAATGGAAAGATGGTTTAACTGTGTTATTGAAGTCGACCCATCATTATTAAATTCTGATATTAAATATTCTGCAATTATTCAGGATGAGACACTTGGAGAGGTACTGCAAATGATTGAAATATCAACCAATGTAAAAACAACTATCAATAAAAGGGAGGTACATATATGGGCTAAATAAAACAGTATAAAAAAGGACAGTGTCATCACCACTGCCCTTTTGCGAATTAATCAAAATAATTAATCCAGAAAAAACAAAATTATGAAAAAAAAATGGTTCTTTAAGAATCACAGTTATTTATTTAATAACTGTCGAAAAATTGTTAAAATCATGAGGCTAAGTATTTTTCTTATTATTCTAACAAGTTTCCAGTCAATTGCATTGAATAATTTTGCACAGGGGCAAAAGTTTAATGTTGAAGTTGAAAATGAGACTCTTTCAAATGTGTTAAAGCTGATTGAGAAGGAAAGCGGTTATTTTTTATTTTATAATAACAAAGTCATAAACTTAGAGGATGTTGTATCGATCAATATGAAGAATACAACAGTAACTGAAGTTTTAAACGAGTTATTTAAAGGAACTAATATTACTTATAATATTATCAGGAACAAGCAGATAGTATTTTCGAAGAAATCAAGTGAAAACCAACAACAAGTCTCCATCTCCGGTAAAGTTACCGACTCTACCGGCTCACCTTTGCCTGGAGTATCAATCGTTGTTAAAGGAACTACTAACGGAACAACTACCAATGTTGATGGGAGTTATTCATTAACCAATATTCCTACAAATGCTGTTTTACAATTTTCATTTGTTGGAATGAAAATGCAGGAGATTGCAGTAACCGGGAAAACAAATATTGATGTAATGATGGAAGAAGATGCTATTGGGATTGAAGAGGTCGTAGCTGTCGGTTATGGGACGATGAAAAAAAGTGATTTGACAGGATCAATAGGTTCCTTTAAATCAAATCAACTTGAACAACAAGGTAACAAAGTAAATGTACTTCAGGCATTACAAGGTGCTGTGCCAGGATTAAACATTCAGCAAACAAGCAATGATGCTGCACAAGATTCCTACAATATTATAATTAGAGGGCAAAATTCAATAAAAGCAAGTAATACACCACTAATAATATTGGATGGTGTACCTTATGAGGGAAGCCTTAACGAGATTGACCAAGGGGATATTGAATCGATTGAAGTTTTGAAAGATGCTTCTTCGGCAGCTATTTATGGTGCGAGGGGGGCTAATGGAGTTATCCTAATCACAACAAAAAAAGGAAATATTGGGAAAACGCGAATTCGATATGAAGGAAGTTATGGTGTTCAAGAGATTTATAAATTACCATCTGTTTTAAACGGTGATGAATACTGGGATTTTGCTGTGGATCGGGTTGGGCAAGATGTAGTGAATCAGTTCCCTACACTTGTAGAAAACCATGCAAACGGGAAATCAGTTGATTGGCTCGAACTGGGGACAAGAAACGGTCAACAACAAAAACATTCCGTTAAATTAAGCGGAGGGTTGGAAAATATCCAATATTATATTTCCGGTACATACTCCAATGTGAAAGGTATTTCATTAGGAGATGATTTTCAGGAGTGGGTTGTCAGGTCAAATTTAACAGTACACGTAAATGAATGGATAAAAATTGGGACTAACTCACAATATTCCGATCAGGATTTATCAGGTGTTGCAGTACAATTTTCAGGTTCTTCGGGGGTGTATCGGAATAATCCTTTGATTAATCCTTTTGATGAAGATGGTTCTTATTCAATATATCCCTGGCCTGAAGAAACAAACACGAGTAATCCATTACTCAATCTAAATATTCAGGATGAGGATTATGCCCAAAGGTTGTTTTCAAATAATTATGCTGAAATAAAATTTCCTTTCTGCAAAGGCCTCTCTTATAAGTTTAATACCGGATATACAAGATATAACCGGCAAATTGGAAGGTTTTGGGGAAGTAATACTAGAACTGGAGTGGAAAATAACGGACAATCGTATACATATAATAACACAAACCAAGATGTCTTAATTGAAAATATTCTTTCATTTCAGAAAGCAATTGGGAAACATAGTATAAATTTCACAGGATTATACAGTGCTCAAAAAACTACTTCAGAAACCAGATATCTTACTGCGAAGGAATTCCCCACTGACGTTCTGACATGGTACCAGCCGGATGTGGCTGCTACCCTTATCCCTGGAGCGGATTATTCTGAAAAGGAATATATTTCCCAAATGATCCGTTTGAGCTATAGTTTCAATAGTAAATATCTATTGACGGTAACAGCAAGGAGGGATGGATATTCCGGCTTTGGAGAAGACAATAAATTCGGTATATTTCCTTCTGCTGCATTAGGCTGGAATATCTCAAACGAGAAATTTTTATCTGAAGTAGATTGGCTTACAAATCTTAAACTCCGGCTTTCTTATGGGCAAAATGGGAACCAGGCCATTGCCCCTTATGAAACCATGGCCAAGTTGACTGCATTAAGTTATTTGCAAGGAGATAATGCTAATGAAACGGCTCCAGGTTATTATTCTTCTTCCTTGGCAAATCCGAATCTAAGTTGGGAGACTTCACAGACAGCTAATATGGGTATTGATTTTCAATTGTTTAAATCAAGAATAATAGGCGCAGTAGATTTTTATAAAACAAAAACAAAAGATTTATTGCTTGACAGGTTAATTTCATCAACCCATGGAATTACGTCCATTACTCAAAACATTGGGAGAACCGAAAACAGGGGAATCGAATTATCAGTAAGATCGATAAATGTACAAAAGTCTAATTTACAATGGGATACAGAATTTAATTTCTCTTTCAATGACAATAAAATTATAGATTTATATGGAGATAAAACTGATGATGTTGCGAATGGATGGTTTATCGGAAAGCCTATTGGTACTAATTATGGCTATATTTTTAATGGGGTATGGCAAACGAACGAAGATAATTCCTTACAACCTGATGCTAAACCAGGAGATATAAAAGTAAAAGATACTGATAAAAGTGGAGATATTAACAGTGATGACCGCGGTTTTATGGGACAAAGTAGCCCCAAATATATTATAGGATTAACGAATACAATTAAATATAAAAATCTAACATTTAGTTTCTTTCTCTATTCTCCAAGAGGAGCTACCAAATATAATCCATTATGGGATACTGATATTGTAATGGCTGATGCCAGATACAACACAATCAAATTAGATTGGTGGCGCGAAGATAATCCTTCCAATTACCCTGCCAACAGGAGTGATGCAAATCCCTACGGCATAGTCTTTTATCAGGATGCAAGCTATGTAAGGTTGCGGGATGTTACGCTTTCTTACCTGTTACCCAAACAGCTATCGAATAAAATTGGATTAAATAATTTACGAATCTATGGAAATATAAAGAATGGCTTAACTTTTACGAAATGGAAAGGAGTGGATCCTGAATTATCGGAACAAAGGGATATTCCATTAGACCGAACATTTATTATTGGGATAAGCATGGATTTATAATTTTAAATTAATGTAAAAATGAAAAAAATAAATTTATATATACTGGTTATCTGTCTGTTGCTAGGTTCTTTCTCCTGTAATGAAGAAGAGTTTTTAAAGGAAGATGTGCGTGATGTATTAACTGCAGATAACCTCTATTCAACACCTGAAGGTTTTGAAAACGGATTAAATGCCTTATATGAGTTGGTTAGAAATGAAAGAAACGAAGATGATGTAACCAATGATATATCAAAAAGTTTGTGGAATGTAGCAATGGTTGCTACAGATGCTTATTACCTTTCCCGGTTTGGGGGTAGTGATAATGCGTATACCCAATGGGGAAGTTATATGAATTCGTCATTGCAGAACTTATCAAGTATCTGGGCGTGGTTGTATACAACAATTAATTCTTCCAATACAATTATTAAAAGAGCTGAAAATGAAGATGTCACTTGGGATTCGGACGAGCACAAAAATGAAGTTATTGCACAGGCAAGATGTATCAGGGCATGGGCATACCGGCATTTAACCTATCTCTGGGGAGATGTGCCTCTTTCTTTAGATGAATCGACAGGCTCGAACATTAAAACGGATTGGGAAAGGACGGCTAAGGAAGATGTCAGGAAAGCAATGGAAGAAGATTGGTTATTTGCTGCAGAATATCTACCCGATGTACGAACAGAACCAGGTCGTTTAAGTAAAGTAGTAGCTCAACATTACCTCGCTGAGTTATACCTCGCAATGGATGAACCTGAAGAAGCAGAAACAATGGCACAGGCCGTGATAAATAATTCAAACTATGCGTTAATCACAGAAAGATATGGCGTTAATGCAAGTAATCCAGGGGTATCGTTTATGGATCAGTTTTATGAGGGAAATGTATTCCGGAATGAAGGAAATACAGAGGTACTCTGGGAATTTCCTTATGAGTATGGTGTTACAGGTGGTGGGGCAAATTCAATGAGAAGGTATTGGCTTGTCCGTTATACTTCCATATCTGGTGTAACGAATATCGTGTATACTATGGGGAGGGGATCTGACTTCACGTCGGTGACGAATTACGCCTTTGGTTTGTACGAAGATAGCGATGACCGGGCGTCAGAATATGCAATTCATAGATGGTTCCTTAAGGATAACGGAGATACTGTATTTACTAGTGTCGGAACCGTGTTGGAACCCCTTCGTGACCTTTACCGGCCATCTACAACCAAGTGGGATGATGGTGGTGCGGGCACCAGTAATCCAAGTTCAAATGATGGCTACAATGACCAACCATATTTAAGATTGGCTGAAACTTATTTATTGTTGGCAGAAGCCCAGTACCGTCAGGGAAAAACCAGTGATGCTGCGGAAACTTTAAATGTGGTACGCCGAAGGTCACATGCTTCTGAAATTACAGCTTCACAAGTTGATATTAATTTTATTTTAGATGAAAGGATTCGGGAGCTTCTTACCGAGGAACATAGAAAGTATACCTTAACCCGTCTAAATAAATGGTATGAACGAACCTCTCTCTACAATCATCAATGTGGGTCGTATATTGCTGAATATAATCAACTTCTTCCTATCCCTCAAGATGTAATTGATGCTAATCTGGATGCAGTAATGGAGCAAAATACGGGATATTAAAATTCAATAATGTTTAATTTTTATGTTTTTCTGCCAGGAGATAAGTTCCTGGCAGAAAAAATTAATTGAAGTGATATGAAAAAAAATATTTGGCTTATATGTTTATTATTTTCTTTTAGCTATACAAATGCGTCAGATCCGGTGAAATTGATAATTGATTGTAATAAAGAGACTGGGATTCTAAGACGTTCGGAGTTGTATAATAACAATTCCCTGCTTAGGACTCCTTCCTCTGCAATCACAAACAAGTATAAAAAGGAAATCGGCGTTACTAAAATCATGAGATGTTGGGTAACAATTGGCGATTACTGGAATTATGAGACCAACGAATACAACTATAATTTTAAATGTGGATGGGATTTGAATCTGTGGGATAATTTTCATGATTACATGGAGCGCTTTTCCGAGATAAGTGAGGAAATTCTGTTAAATGTTAGAGGTTGCCATCCTGATGTTGTAAAAGGCAAAATAACAATGGAACAATGGAGAACTGCTTGCAAAAATGGAATAAAGCATTACAAAGAAAGATTTCCTAAAATCAAATATATAGAAGCACTTAACGAATATGAGTTAGGAGATTTCGGGGGGTTGACGAATGATGAATATTATCAATTTTACAAGGAATTTTATAAGATTATCAATGAAATAAACAGCGAATTAAAACCTGAAATTCCTTTGGAGATAGGAGGGCCATGTATTACTAGGGGCAATTTCCTGGAAGGCATAACAAAAACACAAAATATGAGGGATTTTTTGAGAAATTATGCCAGGGATACAGACCCGGAAAAACAACTTTCATTTATTTCATATCATGAATATCGGTTTGGTAAAAATCCTTCTTTAGTCAGTGGTCAGGAAGCTATGATAAAATCTTGGTGTCGGGAATTTGGAATTCCTGATAACATTCCAATCTTTATTACAGAAATGGGAGATAATTCGGAAAGCAGGAGAAAAACTATTATATATAAAAACCAATTGTTACAAGCAGCATGTATGTCTTCACTTTTTTACTATTACAATCAACAACCGCAGGTTCAAGGCTTTCATTGGGTCATTCAACATAAAAGCCAGGATCGTAAAAATCAAATCTTTGATAATTTAAGATGGTCTCCTTATGGCATTTCCTTAAAAATGCATTCTCACATGGCTCCGGCACAAATTGAAGTAAATTCACCAAAAATAAAAGAAGGTAAAGGGGTGTATTGTGTTGCTTCGAAAGGAAAGAATAAACTTACGGTTTTGCTGTGGAACTATCAGTGGGAAACGGGCAAAAAATCAAGTTCTGTTGAATTAAATATTCAAAACCTACTAGATGTTTTCGATAAAAACAAGTTAAAACTAAAAGAATACCTTTTAGATTCTGGGCACAATAACATTCATACGACAAGATTCAGTGTACTAACTGTAACGGATGATCAACTATTGTCGAGCAAGGAAAGCGATCTCAGTCTCTCTAATGATGCTTTATATTCAGTCGTACTGGAACCGAATGCAATGTGTCTGTTGGAAATTAGTACCGAATAAAAATCCAAGTGGGCTACCTTTAATGAACTTGTCAAAAGTTGAATAATTTTTGGAGGATAAGGTGTTGAGTAACAGCTATTCATATCAAATAATGATGCTCTCATTCCCGAGTGAGGGTATCCCTGAACGTCTTTTCGTTATTCTCCAATTAATTAAAATCTTTTTGCCTGTTACTTTTGATAACCTTAGGAGCTGTTGAGAAATAAAGTGACTAATTTATATGTAGGAATTTTGTTCTTTAACGCCTCAAAAACGTCCGGGAATAGTGAACTACTTAAGGATTTTTTGAGAAAGTTAAAGGGTAAAAGAACAAATAGAAATGGTCAGGTTATTTTTTAACAGTGATTTATCAATGATTAACATTTCTTTTAAAAGAAAAAAAAATGAAACAAAACAATTATACGTTTAGGAGTGAAAATAAAATGAATCGACGAAATTTTATTCATAAAAATGCACTTGCAGTATTAGGGGTACCCTTTCTTTCATATTCTTTCCGAAATTTGCCTCCTAGCGATAAAGTTAGGGTGGCACATATCGGAGTAGGCTCTCATGGAAACAGTCATATAAAATGGTTCAATTCATTACCCGATGTTGATATTGTTGCGCTTTGTGATGTTGATGAGAACAGATTAAATACGGCTCGCAAAAATCTGTATTCACTGAACCCGAATACCAGAGTTAAAGTTTACACTGATTTCAGGAAAGTGCTTGACAGAAAAGATATTGATGTCATTACCTGTGCAGCACCCGATCATTGGCACGCATTGATTGCCATTAAGGCTTTCGAGTCGGGTAAAGATGTTTACGGAGAAAAGCCCTTGTCTTATACTCACGCGGAGGGAAGAGCTATGTTAAAAAGTCTGGAAAAGAACAAATCAGTTTTTCAATTGGGGACACAAATTCATGCAAGTGATAATTATCACCGGATAGCCGAAATTATACAATCGGGCTATCTTGGGAAAATCCATACCGTACGGTTGTGGAAGAATGCTTATTCACCCGGGCTTGGATTTCCTATAGCAGAAACACCTCCTAAAAATTTAAACTGGGAAATGTGGTTGGGGCCTGCTCCGTATAATGAATATACTCCTATCCGTTGTCATGGAACTTTCCGTTACTTTTTGGATTATTCAGGGGGAGCCTTCAATGATTTTTGGAGTCACATTGCAGATATAATGTTTATGTCACTTGATCCCAAAGGATTACACATAATTGAAAGTCGAGGTGAAAGGCCTCATGATGGAATAGCCGATGTCCCCCAATGGATAGATGTACAATTTAAATTTGATGGACTTGATGTATTTTGGAGTACAACACCACCCTGTATTGTAGGTGCAGATGAGATGTCGATTGGGGCACATTTTGAGGGGGAGAGTGGAACATTAACATGTGACTATAAAACCCGTATAATTCGTATAGGGAATGAAGTGTTGAACGATATTCCTGAAATTCCTCAGACAATTCCCCGGTCAAAGGGGCACCAGCGCAATTTTATCGATGCTGTAAAATCAAGGCAGCAACCGGAAAGCAACCTTTCTTATGCCCGAGAAATGACAATCCCAATGCATCTTGCATTGATTTCATTTCGTCTTAAAAGAAAATTGGAATGGGACAGTATTAATGAAAGATTTGTTGGAGATGATGCAGCCAATTATTTATTAACAAGAATGTACAGAAGTCATTGGACCCTTCCTGTTTAAAATAATACAAAAAATGAAAAAACTTATTATATTAATTTATGTGGTGTCACTGTTTGTAATTTCATGTTTTGCACAAAAAGATAAAAATTTTGTAAATCTCTTTGATGGAAGTGATTTAAAAAGCTGGGACATTAATAAAGAAGGTGGTTTTGAAATTGTGGATGGAGAATTAGTAAGTAGGAGTATAGGGGATGGGCATGACATTTATACTAAAAAGAGTTATGCTAATTTTATTTTTCATTTTGAATTTTTGTTATCCCAAAGAGGGAATAGTGGTGTTTTTATCCGCTGCAAACCTACTGCAGGAGGATACTTTTCTGCAGGTTTTGAAGTTCAACTACTTGCTCCTTGGACCCCATGGAGGGACGACCTTCACTGTACCGGATCTATATATGGCCTTGTTCCTGTAACCAATCGTCCTGATGAGACTCCAGGTAAATGGTACAAGATGGAAATAATATGTGACCGGAATATGGTAACTATTTCTGTCAATGATCAAATCGTGACTAAAGCGAATGTCGATACCTTAAAAGCGATGCCAGAATTACCCTACTTTGGTGCAATCGGATTTCAGGGGAGCCATACTAGCAAGAAAGGTCAGTTTGCCAAATTCCGTAATATTTCTATATGCGACCTTGATTTAGTTCCTGACTATGTTGTAAAAGGATTTTATGAAGGAAACGAAAAACTTAGAACCCTGGCAATAAAAGCAGCAGTCAAATTAGGGACAAAAATGATAGGGCCACTGGCCGATTTGATGTCTGGCGATAATCCCATGGCAAAAAACTGCGCGAAACAAGCCATTTTCGATATAACAGCAAAAATTTCCGATCCTCAGACTTCTATGGCCGAAAAAGAAGAATTGGCAAAATCGTTAAAAGTGAATGTTAATACGACCTCCGACAAAATTACAAAAGATTATCTCAAATGGTTGTCGGGGATGATTAATAAATAAACTATGGAAAACGAAACCAAATCGGCATTTAAAAGGCTGCAATCTCTGGACGCTTTGCGGGGATTCGATATGTTCTGGATAATCGGAGGAAAGCACATTTTCCTTGGACTTGCAACAATTATAGGCTGGCCTGTATTTCAATGGTGGGCTGGGCAGATGAGACATACTCTCTGGCATGGATTTACTTTTTATGATATAATTTTTCCATTATTTCTGTTTATTGCAGGGATATCATTCCCATTTTCTTTTGCGAAGCGTATAGCCATGAACCAAAGTCGAAAATCTTTATATATCCATATTTTCAAGCGTGGTTTAATACTTGTGATTTTAGGATTAATTTACAGTAACAAAATAAGTTTGGATTTCGCCAATTTGGATTATAAAAGTGTTTTAGGAATAATTGGGCTTGCATGGATGTTTGCATCTCTTATTTATATAAATACAAGATTACATATTCGAATTATCTGGTGTATCGTTCTTTTAGTTGGCTATTGGATTTTATTGGTCCTTTTTCCTGTAGATGGCAAGGGAGCATTTTCAGAAGAGGGAAATCTGACAGGATATCTTGACCGACTGATCATGCCAGGACATTATTACAATTCAGAACAGATGTTAACGCTCTTACCGGCAACAGGGACTGCATTACTCGGGATGTTTACAGGAGAGTTTATGTTGTCTAATTATCTGAAAAAAAAGCCTTTACGGAAAGTTTTTTATCTGGTACTTGCAGCGGTTACATTAATTATTGTTGGAAAAATCTGGAATATTGTCTTCCCTATCAATAAACATCTTTGGACCAGTTCTTTTGTGTGTTTTGCAGGGGGCTTGAGTCTGTTCCTATTTTCGATGTTTTATTTAATTATAGATGTATGGAATTTAAAGAAATGGTCTTTTTTCTTCGTCGTGATAGGTATGAATCCTATTACTATTTACATGGGAAAGCGCATATTTGATTTTAAATATACTGTTAATTTTTTCTTTGGAGGATTGTCCAATATACTGCCTGAGAACTGGACTCCATTGATAAAAAATGGAATTGGATTGACAACTATTTGTTGGATAATACTATATATTCTATATAAGAAAAAAATCTTTTTGAAGGTATAAAAATTGGAATCAACAAAATTTAAAATAAATGGAAGAGAAAAAGAATAAGAGGTTGCAGTCTATCGATGCTTTACGAGGGTTCGATATGCTGTGGATTATGGGATTGCCCGGGATTATATTTGCATTGGCTAATCTTACCGGGGCTGGCTGGCTGACCGACTTCGGGAAACAGATGCATCATGTTGAATGGGCAGGTTTTCATTTAATGGATCTTGTTTTCCCCCTTTTCCTGTTTATTGCAGGAACGTCGTTCCCGTTTTCAGTGACCAAGCGCCGTGCAAAAGGTCAGACGAACCGGCAGCTTTATAAACATATTTTTACGCGTGCAATTTTGCTGTTTTTATTCGGCTTGGTATATAACGGATTATTTCGTTTTGACGGGAATCTTCGCGTGGCAAGTGTACTGGCGCGTATCGGCTTTGCCTGGATGTTCGGGGCTATTATTTTTATCAATACAAAAAAGTTTTCTGTTCGGTTGATTTGGTCGTTCAGCCTGCTTATCCTTTACAGCCTGATATTTGCCCTGGTTCCGGCACCTGATGCACCTGCAGGTACTGATATTTTTTCAGCTCAGGGAAGTTTTATTGCCTGGTTCGACCGGATGTTTTTACCCGGAATAAATAGTAGACTATATGATCCGGAAGGAATATTGGGACTTATACCTGCTATACCGAATGCTTTGTTCGGTATGATGGCAGGATCATTATTGCAGTCGGAAGGGAGAATTAGTCCGGCTAAGAAGTCATTATACATGCTGATTGCCGGTATCATTTTTATTCTTGCCGCTGTTTTGTTCAATCCTGTTATCCCGATAATAAAGAAAATGTGGACCCCGACTTTTGTTTTTGTAACAGTAGGAATTGGCCTGGTGCTTCTTTCTCTTTTCTATTGGGTAATCGATGTGAAAAACTACCGGAAATGGACTTTCCCGTTCCGGGTTATCGGTATGAATTCCATTACAATATATCTGGGGCAGAAAATAATAAATTTCGGAGTGATAAGGAATTTTTTCTTTGCAGGGATTGCTGCAAGATGTCCGAAAGGAACAGGTGACCTGATCCTCTCCTGTGCTTATGTTTTTATATGCTGGCTTTTCCTGTGGTTTCTTTATAAAAAGAAAATCTTTTTGAAAGTATAAACTTCAAATAAAATGAAAAAACTAAATTATTTTAATTTATTGATTTTAACCCTTGTTACTTTTTCTTGTATTTCAGTAACAGAAAAACAAAATAATGTATTGACCAAACAGGAAATTAAGGATGGCTGGAAATTACTTTTCGACGGGAAATCGATGGATCAATGGGTCATGTTTAAAACCGGGGATCCGGTAACCGGCTGGAAAGTCATTGACGGTGAAATGCAAAACTCCGGAACTGATTCGGATCATAGTGGAGACATAATAACTGAAGATGATTACGAAAATTTTGAACTCGACATAGAGTGGAAGATTAACCCGCAAAGCAACTCCGGAATTTTCTATCATGTTCAACCAGGAGTGACTGATGCCATTTCTCAATCAGGTCCCGAATACCAGCTTATCGATGGAAAAGGATGGCCCAATCATATCAAAGCATACCAGTATTCCGGTTCCAATTATGCAATGCAGGCTCCCGATGGTGCCGAAGTGAAACCAGTTGGCGAATGGAATTCAACGCGTATAATAGTCAAAAATCCGCATGTTGAACATTGGTTGAACGGCAAGAAAGTGGTTGAATACGATTTGTGGTCCGACGAATGGAAAGCCCAGAAAGAAGCCGGAAAATGGAAAGATGCACCTTACTACGGAGTTGCAAAAACAGGCCGCATTGGATTACAAGATCATGGCGGACTAACCAGTTTCCGAAACATCAAAATTAGAGTGTTCTCAAAGAACGTTAGCTCCAATAATAATGCTAGTACAAATTAGCTATGAGCAGAAAGACGATTCCAAAGGCAATGCCATCATTGGAAAGTCAGACGTTGGAGCCTATGAATACAGAAGATTTTGATATTGTATATTAATCGTAATACCTGATTCGATATCATTTATTTATAATTAGTAAACTTATTAAAAGATGACACATCTTCAAAATTTGGATTATGTGGCTATTGTTATTTACCTTTTGTTAATGGCCGGCATAGGTTTATTCTTCAAATGGTTCGTGAAGGATGTTAGCTCGTATATTAAAGGATCTGGGGCAATTCCCTGGGTAGCAGCCTCTATTAGTAATTTTATGGGCTTGTTCAGCACCTTTGTTTTTGTTGCCTATGCAGGCATAGCTTATGAACATGGTATGGTTGCAGTTACAGTTTTCTGGTGTACAGTTATACCATGTATCGTTGCCTCTTTAGTATTTGCCAAACGCTGGCGACGGTTGGGGATTTCAACTCCCATTGAATACCTGGAAAAGCGTTTCAGTCCAATGGTAAGGCAAACAATTGGATGGTTGGGTGTATGTCTTCGAATACTGGATAACACTGTCCGTCTATATGCCATTGGGATTTTCCTTACAGCAGTTACACCATTGTCATTGCCTGTTTGTCTGATTATATCATCGATAATTGTAGTAAGTTTCACCTTATTTGGCGGATTATGGGCAGTATCAATTATGAGTACGGTACAGTTTGTTATCCTCATGTTTACTTCCATTATCCTGTTTTGGTTGTCGCTTAACCATGTTGGAGGTTTTGAAGGTATTGCATCAAAAATCCCTGATCACCTGAACTGGTTCAACGGTCCTAAAGGCCAGTTGTTCTGGCTTTCGGTTTACTACCTGATGATAATTATTAAATACAACGAAAACTGGATGATGATCCAGCGGTTTTATTCGGTGAAAGATGAGAGGGCAGCCCAAAAGGTGGGCTATTTAAGTGCGGCGCTGTTCTTTTTAGTCCCTGTGTTTTTTATGGTTCCACCTATTGTTGCAAGAATCTCAATGCCCGATCTTCCTGATAAGGAAATGGCTTATGCGGCAATTTCAAATATGCTTCTTCCACCCGGAATGATGGGGATTATGATTGCTTCGATGTTTGCGGCAACAATGTCTTCATTAAACTCAGAATACAATGTAATTGCCTCAGTACTTTCAAAAGATGTCTACCAAAGGTTGATCGATAAAAATGTTTCTGAGAAAAAACTGCTTCGTGTAGCTCAGGTATCCACTGTGCTTGTTGGCTTAATTGTGCTTTTTGGATCTTTATTTATCAAAGATTTTGGTGGGGCATTTGAAGCGAACAAGTTGTTTACCGGAATTTTTGCCATCCCTATTGGAGTGCCTTTGATAATGGGAGTTTTGAATAAGAAGGCTGGTAAACGAGGAGCACTTGCTACTGTTCTTTTAGGTTCGGCTACCGGTCTAATACTAAACAGTTTCCCTGACTTGCTATCCTGGGAAATGGCAACAGCCATTGAAATTATTGTCTGTTTCTCCGTTTATTTTATTTCCTCGGAATTAAGAAGAAAAGGACAGGTAAAAAAAGAAGTACTGGATATATTTGAGAAATTAGCCACTCCAATAAAGAATCCACCCCAGATAGATGTAAAGTTTAGTAATTCATTGCGGATATTGTATATCATTTCACTTCTTATGGCAGCCATACTTTTTATTTCCATGGGTTTGCCAAGTATTAATGAGTTAAGTGGATTGTTGTCTGTTTCTTCGGGAGGAATATGTATTGTCCTTGGAATTTTAGTCTTGATATTTATTAAAAAGAAATAGCTAGCATGAGCCAACAATTTATTCACGATAATTTTCTTTTAAGGACAGATATTGCTGAACGACTTTTTCATGAGGTCGCATCAGACTTGCCAATTATTGATTATCACAATCATCTGGATCCTTTGGATCTGGCAGAAAACCGACAGTATGGAAACATTACTTCATTGTGGGTTAGCAAAGATCCATATAAGCATCGGGCAATGCGGCTTAACGGTATACCGGAACAACGGATTTCCGGATTGACAGATGATAGAACTAAATTCTTAGCCTGGGCTTCCACTGTCCCAAAAACGATGGGAAACCCTTTGTTTCACTGGTCATGTATGGAAATGAGCAAAATCTTCGGAATTGATGAAATACTGACCTCGGAAAATGCAAACCGAATCTGGGAAATATGTAACGAAAAACTCCATTCTGATGGCTTCAGCTCTCTTGAACTTCTAAAAAAATGGAATGTCGAATTGCTTTGCACTTCAGATGATCTACTGAATGATCTGTCTGTACATGAAAAGGCAAATGAAAATCTATATGGCATACGAATTATACCGTCGCTTCGGGCCGATTCTATCATTGCAGTTGATCAGCCATCGTTTTATAAATGGTTTGAAAAATTAATAACCCGAACTTCAGGAGATATTCAAAAACTGGACGATTACAAGGATTTGATTATTCAAAGACTGGACGACTTTGCTAAAAATGACTGTCGCTTGTCTGACCATTCGCTGGATGCCGGTTTTGATTTTCAACCTAATGATGAAAAAACGGCCACTGTTCTTTTTAAAAAAGTGCTGGAACGAAGAAATCTGAACACGAATGAATTTTTTCAGTTAAAATCTCATTTACTGGAATTTTTAGGACAGGAATATGGCAAAAGAAACTGGATCATGCAGTTGCACATCGGGGCTCAGCGATATACCAGTTCGCGGCTAAGAAAAATTGTCGGTGCAACAGGAGGTTATGCCGGTATTGGCAAAGCCTGTGATATTGATAACTTATGTCTTTTCCTGGATCACCTAGAACAAAAGAATGTCTTGCCACGAACCATTTTGTACACATTAAATCCGGCAGATAATGCAGCATTTGCCACGCTTACCGGTTCATATGCAGAAGATGGCATTAGGGGAAAAATACAGTTTGGACCAGCCTGGTGGTACAACGATCATTATGATGGGATCAGGGAACAACTAAATATATTGGCCAGTTATGGCTTGCTGAGTACCACCATAGGTATGACAACCGATTCGAGGAGTATCCTTTCTTTTTCAAGGCATGACTATTACAGAAGAATACTCTGCAACCTGATTGGCGAATGGGTTATCCAGGAAAAATTGCCGAACGATTTTTCTCTTCTGAAAAACATAGTTGAGAGTATTTCATATAAAAACATTAAAAGTTGGATAAATACAAAAGATCATGACAGTTAATAAACATACCGGGAAGGTTGCGGTAGTGACCGGGGCTGGCGGAACTTTGTGTTCTGAAATGTCGAAAAACCTGGCTGCCCAAGGTGTAAAAGTTGCCCTGATTGGACGGAGTTTGGATAAACTTCAGCTTGTGGAAGAGCAGATAAAAAGTAAAGGAGGTATTGCTATATCCGTAAGTGCTGATGTAACCAGTGAACAACAACTTTTAGACGCTAAAGCAATAGTAAATAAAGAACTAGGAACCTGCTCAATTTTAATAAATGGTGCCGGTGGCAACCAGTTTGAAGCAATCACTAATATCAATGAATTCGATGAACTGGAGCTTCTAGGAGAGAATGATATCCGTGGTTTTTTCGGTATCAATATGGATAAATTCCGAAGTGTTATTGAGATAAATACAATGGGATCAGTTTTGCCCTGCCATATCTTTGGAAGGGAAATGGCAGAAAAAAAAGAAGGTTGTATTATCAATGTAGCATCAATGAACAGTTATCGTCCCTTGTCACGTGTTGCAGCGTATGCGATGGCTAAAGCAGGAATTGCCAATTTTACCCAGTGGCTGGGAGCTTATCTGGCTCCTGCAGGAATACGGGTTAATGGGATAGCCCCCGGTTTTTTCCTGAATGAAAATAGCAGGAAACGCCTTCTTGATGAGAATGGAAATTTCTCAGAACGGGGCCAGAGTGTAATCCGGCAAACCCCGATGAAACGATTTGGAGAAGCTCATGAATTGATTGGCTGTATGAACTGGTTGATTGATGAAGAAACTTCAGGCTTTTTAACAGGAGTAACCATCCCAATTGATGGTGGATTCTTATCCTGTTCTGGAGTATAAAGAATTATAATAAATTCACGGTTTTTCAAAAATTTAATCATCATGTAAAACTCAAAAATATTATGAAACAAATATATTGCACATTTGTACTGTACATTCTGCTTCCTTTTTCAATTTGTTCGGCCCAAAGCAGGAATAGCCACTATATTACAAACCAGGCACCTTTAACAATTCAGCCTTACACGCAACTTCCTTTAGGCGACATTAAGGCAGAAGGCATGCTGAAAACCATGCTTGAATTGCAGCGAGACGGCCTTACTGGGAATCTGGATAGTGTTTACTCTATAGTTTGCGGCGAAAACAACGGTTGGCTGGGGGGAACCGGTGATGGCTGGGAGCGCGGCCCATACTGGCTCGATGGACTTGTGCCCCTTGCTTATATTCTTGATGATAAAGTTTTAAAACAAAAAGCAAAAAAATGGATTGAATGGAGCTTAAACAACCAGGAAGAAAATGGCTACTTTGGTACCAAACCATTGCCAGAAGGATTTAAAAAAATCCCCGGAACTCAGCAGGATAAGCGAAAAGATTACTGGCCCAAAATGGTGATGCTAAAAGTATTGCAGCAATATTATATGGCCACGGGCGATGAACGTGTAGTTACCCTAATGACAAATTATTTCCATTTTTTATTAAAAGAACTACCTGAAAAAACACTTAAATACTACACATGGTGGGCCGAACAACGTGGTGGAGATAACTTGCAATTAGTATACTGGTTATATAATATAACCGAAGATAAAAGCTTACTGGAACTTGCAAATATTATTTACTCCCAAACCGCGCCCTGGGCTGAGATGTTCAGCAATGGAACACTTGCCAAATTAAATCCGTTACCAAACGTTCATTGTGTAAACCTGGCTATGGGTGTTAAAACCCCAGTGGTATATTATCAGTACAAAAAAGACTCAATGCTTGTCAGCAGTGTAAAACAAGGCCTTGCCGATGTGAAACATGTTCATGGATTTGCTTGTGGTATGTACGGGGGTGATGAATCTATGCATGGCAATGATCCTACTCAAGGTTCGGAGTTATGCAGTGCCGTAGAACTCATGTTTTCATTGGAAGGTAACCTGGCTATAACAGGAGATATGTACTATGCTGATTACCTTGAAAAAATAGCTTACAATGTGTTGCCTACTCAACACGATGATGAATTTAAAACCAAGCAATACTTTCAACAGGCCAACCAAATAAAGATTACTTATCACGAACGAAATTTCTTTAATAGTGATGATGGCAGACTGGTATATGGATTACAGACAGGTTATCCCTGTTGTTTGACAAATATGCACCAGGGGTGGCCCAAGTTTGTTCAGAATTTATGGTTTGCCACCAATGACAATGGAATTGCGGCATTGGTTTACGGATCTAGTTCGGTCAAAGTAAAAGTAGCTGGGGGTACAGAGGTGGAATTTACTGAAACAACGGATTACCCATTTAAAAACACCATTGAATTCACATACAAAACTAAAAAATCAGTTGCTTTCCCTTTTCACTTCCGGATACCCGGCTGGTGTAGGAATCCGATAGCTAAAATAAACGGAAATAATGTAGATGTCGATCTACAAACAGGTTCAGTTGCCATTATTAATCGAACGTGGAAAAAAGGCGATAATCTGATTCTAAAGTTCCCGATGGAGATACGTACTTCAGGCTGGGCAGAAAATGCCGTAGCTATTGAACGGGGACCATTGCTGTATGCATTGAAAATTAAAGAAGAATGGCAGCAGAAAACCGTAAAACGATTCAAAGATCCTTTTTATGAAGTCTATCCAAAATCGGACTGGAACTATGGTATTTATAGACCGGATTTCGATAAAAAGAATTTTGAAATTACCGAAGTGGACGAAATTACAGATATGCCCTGGAATTTGGAGAATGCACCCATTACTTTACATATTAATGGTAAACAGATTGAACAATGGAAAGAGTATAACCATTCTGCTGGCAAATCGCCACGAAGTACGTATCGAGTGCCTAAAGAAAAGCCTCTGGTAAAACTTGAACTTATTCCTTATGGTTGCACTACATTGCGTATCTCACAGTTTCCACTTGTTAAAGACGGTATAATATACAAATCAGATTTTTTGGAGTAAATAAAAAATAAATTATTATGAGTGTAGATCAATACAAAAAAGAAGTGGGAATGATGAACCTTGAAAAATTGATTGAGGTTCGTGAAGGAATATCAAAAACTGTTTTTCCAATCCCGGATAAAGAATTACTAAGACGGTTCGAACAATTATATACGGGTGCTGTAAACGATGTGTTGCGTGAGTTTTGTTTGTTGGAACAAGCCTTGCCTGGTCGTATCAAACCGCTGAGGGAGTACCACTCTGTTGCAGGTTTTGCATTTACCGTGAAAAGTTCTCCTAATGTAAAGATTCGCGGAGAAATGGAGTTCCGCACCCAAATGCTCGATGATATGTACGAAGATGCTTTTGTGATTTGGGATACCAGTCGTGATGAAAAAGCCACTCTGTGGGGTGGTGTAATGACAGCCACAGCCAAAAGTAAAAAACTGAAGGCAGCGTGCATAGATGGAGGTATCCGCGATACACACCAGATTTTGGAAGCTGATTTTCCCGTTTTTTATGAATATCGCATTTCGAACGGAAGCCTTGGCCGTTGCCTGATAACCCACTACCAGATTCCAGTTAAAATTGGTGATGTGACTATTAAGCCTGGTGATGTGGTTTTAGGTGATGTAGATGGAGTACTGATTGTTCCGCGTGACATTGCTTTTGATGTACTCGTCCGTGCCGAAGAAATCAGGGAAAATGAAAAGAAAATCTTTGGATGGGTGAATGAAGGCCAGTCTATTCACGAGATCACCAAAAAAGGTGGCTATTTTTAAAATAAAAACCAGAGGGCGATTTTAAATCACCCTTTTTGATTCCAAAATTATCAATGAAGCTATCATTTTTATTTTTTTCGGATAAACCGGGTCAAAAGTGGCAATTAGTTCGCCAAATGGGTGTTAAATATGCAATTGCAAAGCTGGCCCCCGAATTAACAGGGAAATTGCCCCCTTGGGATTTTAATTCACTAAAAAAGTCAAAACAGGTTTTTATTGATTATGGCTTTGAATTGATTGGTCTGGAAGGAGACCAAATGGATATGATACGTATAAAACTAGGACTTCCTGGCAGGGATGAAGACATAGAAAAATACAAGCAAATGCTCATCAATATGGGGCAGTTGGATATCAACCTGCTATGCTATAATTTTATGGCAACTGGTTGGTTTCGGACTTCAAAAATGATAAAAGAAAGGGGAGGTGCTTTGGTAACCGGTTTTTCATCCAAGGAAGCAATGAAATTATCGATGACCCCCTATGGAGAAATTTCAGCAGAAAAGATTTGGGAAAATTATATCTATTTCATCAAAGCAGTAATGCCAACAGCAGAAAAGGCCGGGGTAAAAATGGGTTTGCACCCTGACGATCCTCCGGTTACTATATTGCAGGGCATTGCCCGTATATTTATTAATGCTGATGCTATCCGAAAAGCGCTTTCTGTTTTGAACAGCTCGTCTCATGGGCTAACCTTCTGCCAGGGGACCTATGCAACTATGTGCGAAAATATTCCTGCTTTAATTGAAGAATTTGGGAATCAGGGGAAAATTCATTTTGTCCACCTCCGGGATGTTCAGGGATCACCTGAAAATTTCCGGGAAACTTTTCACGACAATGGACCAACCAATATGCCGAAAATGTTTGAATTATATAAAAAAATTGGTTTTGACGGGCCTCTTCGTTCAGACCATGTTCCGACAATGGCCGGGGAACAAAACAAGGATGCCGGCTACGAAATGAACGGGAATCTCTTTGGAATAGGTTATATACGTGGAATAATGGATACGCTTGAAATACCTTATATATAGATACTAAGATTTAAATATATTTTGGAAGCAAAGTGAATCATGAATTTTTGCATATCGGTCTATTCATCCCTTGTTATATAGACCTGTTCTACCCGCAGGTAGGGATGGCCACATTGGAATTATTGCGAAAGTTAGGATTAAACATCGATTATCCGCTTGAGCAAACGTGCTGTGGGCAGCCTTTAGCCAACAGTGGTGCCAAAAAAGAAGCTATCCCGGTTTATAAAAAGTTTGTGCACAATTTCAGTAAATATGATTATGTGGTATCCCCTTCAGGAAGTTGTGTTTACCATGTCCGTGAGCATTATAACATTTTGGAACAAACCGAAGAAGTAAGAAAGGTTAGAAAAAACACCTATGAACTCTGTGAGTTTTTGATTGATATTCTAAATGTTGATGACCTTGGCGCCTTTTTCCCCCATAAAGTAGGCCTGCATCAAAGTTGTCATGGCCTCCGTGGATTAAAACTGGGAACCCCTTCTGAGCTTATCACTGAAAGAAATTCAAAAGTTCACCAGTTGCTAAATAAAGTAAAAGGCATTGAACTTATTAATCTTGACAGAGAAGATGAGTGTTGTGGCTTTGGAGGGACATTTTCAATTTTTGAGCCAGATGTGTCGGTAAAAATGGGAAAGTCAAGGATATATGACCATGAGACAAACGGGGCAGAGATAATAACCGCCACAGATATGTCGTGCTTAATGCATCTGGAAGGAATAATAAGGAGGGAAGAGAAAAAAATTAAAGTGATGCACATTGCCGAAATCCTTAATAGTAGTGACTTATGATGGCACATGCAAAAAATGCAGGAAAGTTTTTACAGGATGACCGGCGGGCTGACTGGCAGGATAAAGCGTTATGGGCTGTACGTCAGAAAAGAGATATCGCTGCCGGGCAGGTGAAGGAATGGGAGAAACTCAGGGAGCAAGCATCACAAATTAAAGAACACACATTATCCAACCTGGATGGATACCTGCTGGATTTTGAGAAAGTAGCCATACAGAATGGGGTTAAAGTACACTGGGCATCTAATGCAGCAGAATTTAACGAAACAGTATTGAAAATTATCCAAAATTGTAAGGCAAAAAAGGTTGTCAAAAGCAAATCGATGTTAACGGAAGAATGTGGCCTTAATCCTTTTCTTGAAGAACAGGGAATTGAAATCACGGATACCGACCTTGGCGAACGAATTATTCAGCTTAGAAAAGAACCACCAAGCCACATTGTTTTGCCTGCTATTCATCTAAAAAAAGAAGAAGTTGGGGAATTATTCCATGAAAAATTACATACGGAAAAAGGCAACTCAGACCCAACATACCTTACCGGGGCAGCACGAAAGCATCTGAGAAAAAAATTTCTGGAGGCAGATGTTGCTATTACCGGGGTAAATTTTGCAGTAGCAGAGAGTGGCACCGTGGTGGTGTGTACCAACGAGGGGAACGCAGATATGGGAGTTCACGCAGCAAAGGTTCAGGTTCACTGTATGGGTATTGAGAAAATAATCCCCAAAACAGAAGATTTGAGCGTATTTATACGCTTATTGGCACGCAGCGCAACCGGACAATCAATTACAACTTATACCTCGCATTACCGGAAACCAAAGCCCGGGGGAGAAATGCATGTTATAATTGTTGATAACGGACGTTCCAGTCATTTGGGTATCAGTGCACATAGAAATTCATTAAAATGTATCCATTGCGGGGCGTGTATGAACACCTGCCCGGTATACCGGAGAAGTGGTGGCCACAGCTACGGAAGTGTTATTTCAGGCCCCATAGGTTCCATACTGGCCCCGATACACCGGACGAAAGAAAATAAAGATTTGCCTTTTGCATCCTCATTGTGCGGTTCTTGTTCCAATGTTTGTCCGGTAAAAATTGACATACACGAACAATTATACAATTGGAGGCAGGAATTAAATGAAAAAAAGCTTCTTTTTACCTCAAAAGTGGCTTTAATGAGAATTGCAGGGAAATTATTATCGAGTAACAGGTTGTATAATTTTTCCGGGAAGACAGCCCGTTGGGTATTAAGGCATATGCCACGAGGAATAATCTATAATAACCTGAATGTTTGGGGCAAGGGTCGTGAATTGCCTGAACCCCCAACAGAGTCTTTTAAAGAATGGTGGGAAAAGACTCAAAAATAAACAAGATATGGGTAAAAATGAAATACTAAAAACAATACACTACAACAAACCAGCCTTTAAATCGCTACCTGAGAAGTTTAAAGAGTATTCTATTGCCTCAAAACAGGATTTGCTGGGAGCATTTAAAGAAAGCCTGAAACAAACTGGAGCTTTTGTGAAAGAGATAGGAGAAAATGAAGTGACAGAATTTATAGAAACGTATTACAGTCAAACGATAGATTTTACAAAAAGTGCCATATGTAATGAGTATAATGAGAATTGCTCCAAACCAAAATTAGATAAGATTAAAAGTGTATTAATAAATGGCCTGTTTGGTGTATCAGAGAATGGAGCAATATGGATTGATGATTCCTGCGTTCCAAACCGTTTAATACCATTTATAACAAAAAAACTAATTATCAAATTGGATAAGGACGAATTAGTTCCTGATATGCATTTAGCATATAAAAAAATAAATCAAAAAGATTACAGCTTTGGAGTATTTATATCAGGTCCATCAAAAACAGCAGATATTGAACAGAGTTTGGTTTATGGAGCGCATGGTGCAGAACAAGTAACTGTTATTATTTATTACGTTTAGTTAGCAAAAAGTATGAAAAAATAGATGATACACAAATGAAAGGAAAGTAGATGAATTTATAAACCCTATTTTACTGTGAACACCAAAACACCGGAACATATTATAAAACAATTAAAGAATAATTTACAGAAAACAGACAGTGAGGAGAATGATGGTATTCTTAAGGCAGAAAAGTCAGTAGGAATTTGTTCAGCCACACTTTTAGAATTACGTGAATATGTCAACCACATAGACTTTAAAAACAAGGAAGAGGAAATCCGTTTTTTTAAAAAGATAAAATCTTATGTGCTAGCGGAATACCTGTATTACAGCAAACTATGGGAAATTTTAATCCGGCAACCGATAACTTCCATCAGAAGAAGAAAAAAGTATTTGAAACAAATGGTAGCAGAAACGCAGAAGTTTTTTAACGATAACCCCGAATTTTACCTCTATTACCGGAGAGGTTCAACACACCTGGATGATAAATATTTTGTCCGCTCGGAAATCAGTTGTAGTCTTAATTGCCAACATTTTATTTATGACCCTTTTTTCTCCACCAGCCATGATTATACGCTGGCAGCCATAAAAGCCAATGAAAGAATCGCTGAGTATTGTAATTCTGAAATCAACCGGTTAAAACGCAGGGGTAAATTTCGACTTGTTCGCAGCGATATGTTCTGGTGCCTGACAAAAAGAGACCTGATGCTGATTATTTACGGAATCTATTATACGAATGCGGTCAATAACGGGAATGTCAGTATCAAGGAACTGGTCAAAGGATTTGAATCCCTGTTTAATATAAAACTTTCCGGGTACTACCATACTTTTTATGAAGTTACCCAACGTCAGAAATCATTTGAGTACCTGGACCTGATGAAAGAGACACTTGTAAAATTACTGGAAGAGTCAGATGAGAACAAGAGAAGAAAAAGAAGCAACAACCGGAATAAAAGCCGGAACTGATAAATAGGATGACAATAGTTTTTAAAACAGAAACAGTGAAGAGAATGCAAAATAACTATAATAAAAAGACTTAATACAAATAACAATGAAAATATAACTATAACGAAAATATAAACGCGTCAGCTTAAATTCTTGTACCGGAAAATCGTCAAAATTTTAAACACCACAGGAATATAAACACGATGCCTACGCTAGTGCGTGGGCTGGACATACCTGTGGTGTGGGTGTTTGACGATGCCCCCGGTGCAGTATGCTTCAGTACCACGCTTTTTTTATTCCTGAATTTAATTTGCTATATATTTACCCTATGAAAAAATACCTGACTGACAAGAATATCCAAAATGCCGACTTAATAGCTGTATTCCAGCGTTGTCCATTTGATGAACCGACCGGAGATTGCCCGTTTATCCCATACCAGCAGTTGAATGATATGGAAGAACAAATCCGGCTGTTAAATACCCTTCCGGAAGATGAACTTCAGCAACTTCGTACCATTCACCGCTCATGTATCGCAGCACGTCAAAAGGGATTAAACAAAACCAGAATTAATGACGGCCCGGGAAAATTTTCCCGGTTATTTAAGAGAAACAGAAATCATTGATAATATTATATTGACAGTAAACACTTTATAAGATTTTTATTCTGAAAAAACGACACAGTGTGGTATTTTTTGTTTTTGGATAATTCAATTTTGGCAAAACTCAAAATGTATCATTTAAAAACAAAAAGTTATGCCAACAGAAATTGTAACCACAGACGATTTACGTGAATTCAAAATCGAGCTTATCAAAGAATTCAAACAACTGCTTGCAGTCCATTACGGGCAATCCTCAAAAAAATGGTTAAAATCCTGGGAAGTTCGGAAACTCCTGAGAATTTCACCGGGCACACTTCAGAACCTCCGTGTCAATGGTACCTTGCCTTTTACAAAGATTGGCGGGGTAATTTTTTATGACAGCGAGGACATCAGTAAGATGATGAAAGGAAACATGGTAAACAACCATTTTGAATTCCGCCGTGGCAGATGAACTACATCAAACACCAAACCGGATTGTTTGAACGGTTTGCGGAAGATGAACGAATCAGTCCATTTCATATCAGCCTTTATTTTGCCCTGTTCCAGTCCTGGAACAGGAACCGTTTCCGAAACCCGTTCCCGGTATCCAGGGAAGAACTTATGTTCCTTGCCCATATCGGGTCGGTAAATACCTATACAAGATGCATAAAAGAGCTTCACCAGTGGGGGTATATAGAATATTTTCCATCGTTTAACCCGAATACCGGGAGTAAAGTCACCTGTATCAGTTTTGATAAAGGTAGTGATAAAGCTGGCAGTAAAGCTGATAATAAAGGTAGTGATAAAGCTTTATATAAGAATACAAACATTACAAACGGGATTAAACAGGTTTATTCCCAAAATTTAAAAAATGGAAGAGAAAAAATCAAAAGAAATAACCCGCTCCATGTCGAAACCGACAAGGACTACTCCGAACCCCTATAAAGATATTGCGGAACTTAAAAACGGGATGTACCTGTTTGATTTCTCCCTGTGCCGGAAATGGCTGGAGAAAGTGGGCAGGCAGCAATACGGGGAGCATTTCAGTGTTTATCCTGAAGATTACCGGGTAATTTACAGCCTGATTGTTTATGCCATTGAAGACAAAACAGAGTCTGCCAGACGAGGCCTCGATTTGAAGAAAGGCATCCTCCTGGCCGGGCCAATCGGGGCAGGCAAGTCAACGCTAATGGCATTAATAAAATACTTTTTCCAACCCGGAAAACAATACCAGGTTAAATCCACCCGTGACATTACTTTTGAGTTTGAAAACGAAGGTTATAAAGTGATTAACCGGTACAGTAAAAATCCTATAAACCTGAGTTATACCAACCCGGTTCCAAACATATACTGTTTTGACGATTTAGGTATAGAACAAACCCAGAAACATTTTGGAAATGAATGTAATGTTATGGCAGAAATCCTGCTCAGCCGTTACGATTTGTTTGTTTCCAAAGGAATCCCAACCCATTTAACTACCAATCTTTCCGCCTCGGAAATTGAAGAAAAATACGGTAACCGTGTCCGCAGCCGGATGCGCGAAATGTTTAACCTGGTAGCCTTTGACAAAGAGTCGGGGGATAAAAGGAGTTGAGCAAAAATTTTAAGTGTATTACTTTCTAAAATTTAATTTGATATTTTAACTCATTTTCTTTTAGATCAGAACATATCGATCCTGAGAACGATGTCATTTTGACTAAAATTATAGCTGATTTCCCAGCCGGACCAGTAAATACCGGCTACAAAGTCACCGGCTTTAATCCCGGATTTAAGGCTGAACCCTTTGAAAAGGTCATAATATAAACTAACATCGTATTCATTAAAATACCAAATTTGAATATTTTGGTTATTAAAAAGGAATGGGTTATTTTCATTGTAACGATGATAAATATAAGAAGCTCCGATTGACAATTTCGGGGCAAAATAATACCCTGCAGAGGCTTTCATCCCAAAATCAAAAATATTTTCATCAAATTCCGTCTGAATGCCATCTATATCCAACTTCTTTATCCCGGAGAAGTTCATAAAAGGACTTACTTTAATACCAAGATTATTATTCTCTGATTGATATAGTTTTATTGGAATGGCTAATGTGAATTCTTTGATTCCACCGGATGTCATATAACCTGGGGTTATATCAAAATACTTGTTTAGCTGACGATAATACTGAATACCGGCGGAGATATTATTTGACAGGTCAAGCCCCAGAACTACCATAAATATATCTTTTGTATTTTCACGATACTCTTCAGGATTAATTCCATATCCCGGATGTAAGCTGTTGTAATAATATTTGGGCAGGAATGGTTCAAAGAAATCTGTATCTGTCGTTACCTGTTTCCCTTCAACAAAACTTTTTGCATAATTTCTTTCTGCCATCCAAATACTGTCATCTGGGTCGGAATCTCTATACCCTCTGAACCTTTCCGTGTATTTCCCGGACGAGTAGTTAATAAATTCCATGTACTTTTCTTTGGCTTCATCGGTTTTCCCCAGGTTTTGAAGAGCAAAACCATCTAAAAAGGAACAATCGCTAAAATAAAAAGCATCAGGATAAAGAGATATCAAACTGTCCATTTTAGCCGGAACTTTCTCAAATTCACCGTTATTAATATCAGTGACAGATTCAGCATATAATGATGCGATTTTATGATCTTTGAATTTAATCGAATTGGCTTTTTCATAGGTTTTACTGCCCTGGTATTTATTGCCATTATCCTCCATTTCTTTCAGGAATGCCCCGTAATTGGATTCAGAAATGAGTTCATTGTTTTTATTTCGTATAGGGACAGCATTTTCAGGGGCTCCACCGTATTCATACAATGTTTTATCCTCGTTATAATGAATACTACCAGGGTTGAATGTTGCACAACCGTTTAGCAGGATTGCAGTTGATATTATAAAAAAGCATTTGTGCCCAAAAATCGAAAAACCGGTATTAGATTTCATTTTGTATTCAGGTTTATTATAGTCAAATATAAACAGGTGTTCTAAAAAACATCAAATGTAGTGATTGAACGGACTTCTTTACACTCTTCTGTTGTTAAAATGATTCTATATTTAGATTGATTTTTAGCGAGCAGGTTATTCTCCAGCGCCCCGGCACATTCCCCTAACCGGCTCCAACGCTCCCTAATCCCGTTCGCACACTCACGGGAAACGGTCGCTGTTTTTCGCCGTCACGGGGAAAGAGCCTTTGGGCGCCGCACGGCAACAGCCGCCCTTTCCTTGCCTTACAGGGCTGCACTTGCCCTTGGCCCGCCCGCATTAAAACAATAACAGGTAACAATCCCTGTTTTCTCAAAAAACAAAAAAGAAATCCAAAGTTAGCCACCCTGCTCTGAGGCCTGCGCATCCTGAAAATGCAAGGCCGGGACAAGTGGCGCGACATAATAGGTTTAAAGTTTAATATAGAAAGTTTAAAGGTTCTGCGCCAGCCCTGCATTTTCGCCCCGGGTGGCTTCGTTTCGAATTTCTTTTCTTTTTTGACGGTTTTTCTTTTGTTTTTGAAAAAATGGATGTGTTTAAATTCAGCCAAATCAAACCATTTGCTATTAGTGCTTCGCTTATTAAAATCCAAAATAAAAATTTGAATATTTAATGTGCTGTCATACAGTGTATAATGGATTTTATCTAAGAAAAAAACACCACACTGTGGTATTTCCCGTTTTCCGGCTTTTGACCTTTGCCCCGGTAACAAAAAAACAAAGTTATGTTTGGAATTGGTCAGATTACCTGGGGAGAGTTTACGGAGTTTATCCTGGTCGTTTTACTTGGCTGGTACGGTTTGCTGATTATCCTTGGATGGATAAAATCAAAGCAGGGGAACGGGCATGGGAGCTATGAAGAATACCAATCCGGGATTACCTCCTGTGAGACCTTGCAGCCCATTGTAGTATCATCGCAGGATTACCCATCCGAAATCCTGCCTGTCAACCCGGTAGAAAACGAACCCCTGCCTGCTTCATTATATGAAGAAACAGGGTATGACGAAGGTCTGGCCATTGAACATTTTACCGAAAGGAACAGCCCGGTACTGGCCAAAATGCTTCCCGAAATCCATCATCAATAATCACAAAAATCAACATCATGAGAAAAAAGGTTCAAAAAGTTTATCAAAAAAGTGTGGTACTTATTGCCCTGGCAGTTTCAGGAGTTTACAGCAGTCTTGCCCAAAGTTCATCCGGTATTGACCAGGCCACATCTGAAGTGAGCAGTTATATCGACCCGATAGCCAACCTGATAATCGCCATCGGCGCAGTAGTAGGTCTTATTGGAGGGGTACGCGTGTATATCAAATGGCAGAGTGGTGACCAGGATACCCAGAAGGCGATTATGGGCTGGTTTGGCGCCTGCCTGTTTTTGATACTGGTGGGAGTTGTTATCAAAGCATTTTTTGCCTGATGGAAACTTACACCATCCAAAAAATCGATACCAACCTTTACATCAAAGGTTTTTCCGGCCGGCTGGTTTATTCAGCCCTGTACGGTGTTATTGCTGCTTTGCTGTTGTTTGTCCTGCTCTATGTCCTTGCCGGGACATTTGTTGCCATCATCGTCTGTGTGCCAGGATTTTTTGCCTGGCTGTACCGGCTGAACAAAATCCAGAAGAAATATGGTCATGCAGGCTGGGGCAAAAAGAAGATTGCCCGGCAGCTCCCTGAATTCATCACCATCAAAAAACGTTTTTTAAGATGAAAGTAAAACCCATAGAAAAGAGCCTGCCCATATTGGGTTTTAACGGAGATACGGTGGTTTCCAATAACCTCGATATGGGCTTCGGCCTGAAACTTGAACTGCCGGAACTGCTGTCAAACAGCACGGAGCAGTTGTATATGCTGCACGATACTTTTCAAAGGGCCGTTAATCTTTTGCCTGAAAACATCCTGCTCCATAAACAGGATTTCTTTTTTGTGGAACATTTTGACGGAAGCAGGGAAACTTCTAATAAAAGGAATAAGAACAGCCTTACCCGGCATTACATGAGCCATTTTCGCGGCAGGCCTTTTCTGAAACACGAATGCTATCTCTATGTCAGCCTGCTCAATGTAGGATTGCTAAAAAACTACCTCGGTTCATCCCTGCTGTTTTCCCGCAGGCAAAACTTACAGGAAGCAAAATTGAATGAAAAAATAAACGAACTGCGTTCCAACCTGGTTTCGGTTTTCGGGCAAAGCGGGATAAAAGCAACACCGGTTGTACAGGAAGAGGTAATCGGAAATGAAACTTTAACCGGACTAATTGAAAGGTATTTGACCCTTAATTTCAGGGAAGGGCAACCTTTGCTGGGAGGAATCGATTTCAGGGACAGGCTCCGGGTGATGGATCGGTTTGTGGAAATTTTTAGTTTAAGTGACTTTTCGCATTTGCCAACGGAAGTAAAACCCACAGGCGGCCATCCCCAAACCGGCCTGCCGGTATCGATGGTTTATCCGGTCACCTACCACCTACCGTTTTCACATATCACCAACCAGTTTATCTATGTGTCGGCGCAGCAGGAGGTAAAAGCCGGCTTGGAAAGCAACTACAAAAAGATTTACAGCCTGTCTAAGTTTTCATCGGAAAACAAGGTCAATGCAGGATTAATTGAAAACTTCCTGGATACGTTGCAAACTTCGGGGGAGAAAATCGTTAAAACCCATTTTAATGTGCTACTTTTTGATGAATCCATCCCTGAACTGAAAAAATACAAAAGCGAAACCGCTTCGGCCTTTTCGCTGATGAACTGTTTCCCATACCAACATACTTTTGATTTGCCCCTGCTGTTTTTTGCCTGCGTTCCGTTTAGTACACAGCTACCGGAAACGGAACTGTTTATTACGCAGGTCCCGCAGGCCTGCTGCCTGACCAATTTTGAGGGGGAAGTCCGAAACTCAGACTCCCACTTCTTTATCAACCTTTCCAATCGTCAGGAAGGCTGCCCTGTAAAGATTGACTTGTCGGACGAGCCAATGCAAAAACACCTGATCCATAATCGAAACAAAATCATAATCGGTGGTTCAGGTTCCGGAAAATCCTTTTTTACCAACCACCTGTTGAGGCAATATGCTGAAAGCGGAAATTGTCATATCGTTTTACTGGACGTTGGCCGTAGCTATGAAATCCTGACCCGCTATCTTGATGAAAAGTTAAAAGACAAAGGCGGGGCAAAACTGGTAGAGTTCTCGGAAATAAACCCTATTTCCTTTAATCCCTTTGTGGTGGACGGGGAGCCGGATATAGAGAAGAAGCAAACCATCCTTTCGGTCATTTATACCATTTACAAGGAGAACCTGACGGAAATGGAAAAGGACGTTATCGCCTTTTCTGTGAACCGGTATTTTGAAACCAACATCAAAAAGAAACGCTGCTTTAACAGTTATTACGAGTTCTGCAAAGAAATCATTCCCCGCCTGGCCAAAGACGAATCCATCGAGTTTAACAGCAACGAGTTTTTCTTTATCCTGGGCAAATACTACAAAGGCGGTGAGTACGATTACCTGCTGAACAAACCCATGAATACGGATGGGTTTTTTGCCTGCCCTTTTCTTGTTTTTGAACTGGATTCGATAAAAGGTGCGCCCGTCAAGGCAGCATAAGAAATGTCCTTTGGCAAGGACTAGGTAAGTGTTCTTTGAAAAACCTATCATCACCCGGCTTATCTGAAAGGGAAATTAACCGGACAGGGAGTGTAGCATGCCGGGAAGACCATAAGTCAGCCAGTTATCAGGTTGCGACTGAATGGGGAGATGAAAAGACAGATACAAGGATAAAATCTGGATTGATTGAACGATAATCTGAGCGGTATTATGGCGTACCTGCGACGTTAAGATAACTATACTCGTCGTACTGTGATTCGCTTCTTCCAGTCTTTGAGGAGGAAGTGCAGGAACTAATCACAGCGCAACTGCAATAAGCAGTAAAGGATGAAAGTCGTATCCGACAATCTGTCGTGCCGGAGACTATGTATAGTCTCATAGTTCTTTATGTATGCAAACGGGGATTACCTATACCGGAAAGCCAGTTGTAAGGCTACGGGGTCAGCCCCTGAATATCCGGAGTGGTAACGGAGCCTCCGTAGTAGTCCGAGCAGGGTAATGACCTGTACATGGCGAAGGGAGGCAGCTAAAGTAGTTTTAGTACAAATAATGAAAAATGTGAGAGACATTATGAGAAATTCAGAAAGAGTATTAAACAGTCTGGCGAAACACAGCAAACTTTCAACCTATAAGTATGAAAGGCTCTATCGTGTTTTGTTCAATGAAGAGATGTTTTATGTTGCCTATCAACGTATTTATGCGAAACCAGGCAACATGACACCGGGTTCTGACGGCAAGACTATTGACGGAATGAACCTGCCTCGAATTGAAAAACTGATACAATCGTTGAAAGACGAGAGTTATCAGCCCCAACCCTCAAAAAGAGCGTACATACCAAAGAAAAACGGGAAAGTACGTCCTCTGGGAATGCCTGCTATTGATGATAAACTGGTGCAGGAGGTAATAAGAATGATTCTTGAAGCCATATACGAAGGACATTTTGAAAACTGTTCTTATGGTTTCAGACCCAAACGAAGTTGCCATACCGCATTAAGTCAGATTCAAAAGTCATTCAATGGTGCGAAATGGTTCGTTGAAGGAGATATTAAAGGGTTCTTTGACAATATCGACCATGATGTCATGATTGATATTTTAAGGGAACGTATCTCCGATGAACGTTTCATCCGCCTGGTACGGAAATTTCTGAATGCAGGGTATATTGAAAATTGGCAATTCCATAAAACTCACAGTGGGACTCCGCAAGGTGGCATTGTTAGCCCAATACTGGCCAACATCTATCTGGACAAACTGGACAAGTATATGATGGAATACATCCGAAAATTTGATAAGGGGAAAAACCGCAAAACCAACAAAGAGCGTATTCAATATGAATATGGAAAAAGGCTCGCTGTGGTGAAACTAAAAAGTGTAACTGATAAAGATGAAAGAAAAACAATTATCAAACAGATTAAAACAATTGACAAGGAAAGAGCCTTAATCTCATGTGGAGACGAAATGGATTACGATTATAGAAGAATGAAATATGTGAGGTATGCAGATGACTTCCTTATAGGGATTATCGGCAGCAAATCAGACAGCCAAAAGATTAAAGAGGATATTAAGAATTTTCTTCAATCCAAATTAAAATTAGAACTGTCGGACGAGAAAACGCTGATTACCCATACAGAAAAATCTGCAAAATTCCTCGGATATGAAATCTATGTTCGAAAATCCAACCTTACCAAAAGGAATAAAACAGGTCGCATAATGAGAGCCTTTAATAAAAAGGTATATCTAAAACTGACAACGGATGTTATGAAGAAGAAGTTACTCGAATACGGTGTTTTGGAAATCAAAACACATAACGGAAAAGAGCAATGGAAACCGAAAGCCCGTGTTCAGTTTATAAATAATGATGACCTTGAAATACTTGATAGGTATAACTCTGAAATCAGAGGTCTCTACAATTATTACTCAATTGCCAATAACTGCTCGATAATGCACGCCTTTAAGTATATTATGGAATACAGTATGTATAAAACTCTTGCTCTAAAATATCGGACTTCTGTTGTAAAGATATGCCGTAAATATAAGCAAAACAAAGTATTTACCGTACACTTAAGAAATAAGAAAGGTGAAGACAGAATCAGAGTCTTTTACAATGAAGGTTTCAAACGCAAAAATCCCAACTATCAGTCATGGGTTGACAATCTACCTACATCATATTCTATCAGTACTACCAGTTTGACAGACAGGTTGAAAGCTGAAAGATGTGAATTGTGTGGAGCAACAGATAAGAAATTACAAATGCACCATGTAAGAAAACTCAAAGGTTTAGATAATAAGAAGCCTTGGGAAAGACACATGATTGCAAGGCGTAGAAAAACTATCGCGCTCTGTGCAGCTTGTCACAAATTGACTGACATTGGGAAAATTGACTGATACTTTAGTGGAGAGCCGGATACGCTGGAAGGTGTACGTCCGGTTCGGAGGCGAGTGCTTGGAAACCGACCATAGCAATATGATACGGCGCTGGGTGCTTAGCCTACACCACCCGGTTGTTTTCCCGGTAGCTACGCTGATTATCATGGACATTTTCCTGCAGAAGATGCGCAGGCTGAAACGGATCAGAAAGGTAGTCTGTCTGGAAGAAGCCTGGAAAGCCATTGCGACCCCTCAAATGGCAGGGTTTATCAAGTATTTTTTTAAGACCATCCGCAAATTCTTTGGTGAGGCTATGGTGGTAACGCAGGAGGTGGACGATGTAATATCGTCACCCATTATCCGGGATGCCATTATCAATAACGCCGACACAAGGATTCTGCTGGACATGAACAAGTTCAAAAACAAGTTTGACGAAATCAGCCGTTTCCTGGGACTGAATGAGTTCCAGAAGGAACAAATCCTTTCCATCAATAAAAACCTGCCCTCTGACCGGAAATTTAAAGAAGTATTTATCTCGCTGGGGGAATACTCCCGTGTTTTTGCGCTCGAAGTCAGCAAACCGGAATACAATTGCTACACCACAGAACAAAGGGAAAAAGAGATGATACTGGAAAAAATGAAAGAGGGGCATTCCGTGCAGGAAGCCTTAGAGAACCTCTCTTAATCCTTCCCAAGGAGGGGAATACAAGACAAAACAAAATATTTTAAAACCATAAAAACAAAAACCATGAATTTTTTTTTATTACCTATTTTACTTACTGCTTTAAGCCCCGTTTTTTTTGTACTGCCTGTAAAATCCCAGACACCGGTTACTGATGTGGGTGCAGGCATCCAGCGCGAAGCGCTTTGGGTAGAAGAAGAAGGGATCCTTTCAAAAATTAACCTGTACAACATCCTGATAAAAGCCCTGAACGGCGATATCAAAGGCCTCACCGGGGAGATACTGGGCATTGATGAGAAAATGCTGGAAAGCCTGGAGAAAGTTTCCAATCTGATTAAAGATTACAAGCGGGTTCAGGAAACCCGCGAGATGCTTGAAAAGGTAATCAGTATTTATACCGAAAAGGTCCCTCTACTGGTACAGGACGAGAATTTTACAAACCAGCAGGCCGCTGCTATCGTGGAATCCTTCGACTTAATCCTGGAGGACAGCAAACAACTCGTAAATACCGTATTGTCCTCCATACTGGAAGACGACCTTTTTTTGATGGACGATAAACAGCGTTATGATACCATTAATGAAATTTACTTAGGTGTAAAACAACACTACGGTACTATCTGCTACCTGTACAATAAATCATGTACGCCTCCTACCTGAAAAGCGCTGACAACGACGATTTGGAAAGTTTTGCCATGTATTACAGCCTCTACAAATAGTTTATGCCATGAAAAATTTGATTTTAATTATCGTAACAATTGCCAGTTTCTCAATTTCCTTTCTGGAATCTGCTAAAAGCCAAATCATCGATATTAAAAAATGGACAGGCAGATATCCCGACATGGAAGAAAGCTACCCGTTAACGTTTATTGCTTTCAAAGGCTGGCTGATACCCGAACCACATGTTTTTGTACGCACCTGGCCGACGCACTATTATATTGAAGCGGATGCCATGCCGGTAACCGATGCCACAGAAATTGGCGGGGCTACTGTAACCGGCTTGTTAAGGATTGCTGCAAAAATGCTGGAACGCTACCAGATGAAAGGCAGGTATGATGAAACTGTTCAGATAAAAGACAATACGGATTTGCAGAAGCAAATTGAGGAAAAGATATTTAATTCCAGGACAGACCAGTTGGTGGACCTGTACTCATTGGCAGAGAGTTTTATCGAATTGTATAAAAAAATAGACAGGATTGAAGGCTTATCAGAATCAGCAGGGACAGAAGATATATTTGAAGAAGAAGCCGACGGCCTGTTGATGCGTTTCCTGATGGTCAACCTGCTGGAAACCGGCCACGGTGAAAAACTCGACGCTTTTTCTAAAATCCACTCCACCCTGAATAAACTCTCAGGTGAAGTGGATTACACATATTCCAAAATCCGCTTTTTTACGAACAGGCAGGAAGAGATTGGCAGCTATTCATTTTTAACCCAATAAACCCAGGCTTATGTTACTTCAGGTACTTACAACAAATGAATTTTTCACCTTTACCGATACGCTGGTTGATTCCGGGATTGACCACGCCCGCATCCTGGTGGATTTGGCCAGGGCCATTGGCGGGATAGCCGCTTTCTTTTATATCTCAAAACGGATATACGAGCAACTGATTGCCGATAACCCGGTTTCCATACTGCCACTGCTCAGGCCTTTTACACTGGTACTGGTAATTACTTTTTGGGGACCGTTTGTGAACTTGTTACTGGTTCCGACAAAAGGGTTGACGGAACTTTCGGAAACGGTCTATACAGACAAAAAGGATATTGTCAAAGAGAAACTGGAAGAAAAGCAGCAGGCCATCCTTGCGACAGATTTGCCCCTGTTTTATGAGAACGAAGAAAAAGAAGCCGCCCTTTGGGACAAAGGTGTCAACCTGCTTTTGACCACTTATAATATTATCAGTGGGCGGGCCATCCAGAACCAGGTTAATTTTTACCTTATGGATGCTACACGGCAACTGTTCGAATCTTTGTTTGAAGTGCTGGTGTACCTGATTGCTTTTCTGCGGACAGTCTTTTGTGTATTGCTGGTAATTTTCGGGCCGCTGGTTTTTGCCCTTTCCATCTTTGACGGGTTTCAGGACAATTACCTGCAATGGATTGCCCGGTTTGTAAATGTAAACCTTTACCTGCCCATTGCTTTACTCATTCTTTCCATCGTTCAGGAAATACTGGTTTATGTACTGGATTTGGAAATCAGCCTAATCAATACGATGCTGATTTACCAGCCCAGGATGTTTTTTGTCTCCAACCTGATTGTCCCGGTTTGCGGGATTGTGGGGATGGCTATGGTGCCCAAAATCGCATCATGGATTATTTCGGCATCAGGCACAAGGTCGGGAGGGGGAAGACTGGTACGCACTGCAGCAGTAATGGCAGTAACAAAAGGTGCCATGAAATAACAGGCAATGCCTGAGATATTAACTGAGGAACGTCAGTGTTTCAATCTTGGATTCTATCAAACAGGAAATCATTACTCAATACTGATTACTAAAAATCTCATTACTACAAGTATGAAAAAAATATTTGACATACAACGAAAATTCCGTTTTTCGGTCTATGTGCTACTGATAATCAGCATTGCGCTGGTTGGGGTAAGCGCTTACGTGTTTACTTTATCGGCCGGTATGGTAGAATTGTCCAAACAAAAAATTTATGTGCTGGACAATGGGAAATCCCTGCTGGTGGCCCTGCGGGAAAATATCTCTGAGAACCGGACTGCCGAGGCCCGTGACCACGTAAAACGGTTCCATGAATTGTTTTTTACCCTTGAACCGGACAAAACCTATATAGAAAACAATGTACGCGAGGCCCTTTACCTCGCAGACCGTTCAGCGATGGAACAATACCAGGCTTTTAAAGAAAATAACCTCTACAACCAGGTGATTGCATCGGACATCAGTATGACTTTACAAACCGATTCCATCAGTCTGGATTTTTCAACCTATCCCTATCCTTTTACCTACTGGGGGAAACAAAAGATTGTACGAAAATCCAATATCACCATCCGCAACCTGGAAACATCCGGCTTACTGCGGAATATCTCTCGTACGGACAATAACCCGCACGGTTTTTTGATGGAAAACTGGCGCATCGTTGAGAATAACGATATAGAAACCATTCGACGCAAATCCTTTTAACCAGTAACATTATGAAGAAAGAAAATACAACTCAAAATTTTAAAGACCACAGCCGTTTTACCCGCTGGGTAAACGATTTGGATGCGAGAGACAAATCGCTGACAACCCGGAAAAGGAAGAAAAAATGGATACTGATAACAGGCGGGATTTTTATCCTGTTTTTGTTGTCCTTCCTGCTTTTCCCCTCAGCTAATCCGGGAATTTCACAATTACCATCATATGCAACAGAAAACGAAAATCATGAAAGAGAATCAACCAGTCAGTCTGCCTTTGACCTTCCGGTCGATTCATTTGAAAACCATTTAAAAAGTATCATCCATGAAGAATTACCTGAAAAAGAATAAAGGGCTGTTTATATTGCCCCTGGTGTTAATCCCATTTGTAGCAGTGATATTTTATGTCCTGGGCGGGGGAAAAGACAAAAAGCAGGAGCAAGAGCAGAAAGCCCGGACTACTGACGGGGCAAACTATGTATTGCCTGAAGCAGAAAAATCCATAGAGATATTTGATAAGATGGAGGCTTACCAGCAACAGGCGGCTGAAAATGAATTGGCGAACGGACAATCCGGAGAAACTGATACCGTGGAAACAAATCAGGCCCTGGTTGATTCCACACAAGTAGAAATATCCGCGTTAGCAGAACAAAACCAAAAACTTCCTGAAAACCTTCTGGCCCATATCAAACAACAGGAAAAGGAAGCCAGGAAAGAGCTGGCCGGTACCGGACAAACGAAAGAGATTAAGCCTGTACCTCAAAAGCAATACACAGGTTCATCTATCAAAACTAAAAAGGTAAATACTGGACCTAAAGAGGAACCGGTAAAACAATCCACGGGCATTGAGGAACTGGACAAAGTCTTTGATGAAAATATTACCCTGAACCGGCAAAATGATTCGCTCAGATTTTACCTGGGACAAAGCCAAAGCAGGCTGGCCGAAATTGAAAAGCAGCAAAACGCAAGCTTTTCGCTTGATAAAAAAGCCGGTGCAGGTTTTAGTAAAACCGAAGAAACAGGCAGTTTCATCAAAGCTGAAATCTATGAAACCACCACCGTACTGGATGGCAACCGGGTAAAGCTCCGTTTGCTGGAAGATACCCGGGTAAATGAAAAAGAAGTCCCGAAAAATACATTTATCTACGGTATCTGTAAAGTTCAGAACGAACGGCTGTACATTGAAATCAGCCGGATGCCGGTTGGTGAAAACTTCCTTCCGGTAAAGCTTGTTATCCACGATTTGGACGGATTGCCCGGGCTGTATGTCCCGGACAATGCCATCCAGAAAGTAACAAAGGAGATTGGGGGCAGTACCAATACCTCCTCCCTTTTCGGAATGACAGACAATCCTTTAACTTATGCCGGGATACGCGCTGCCGACCGGACCACGCAGTCCCTTTTAAAAAGGGTACGCCTGAAAAAGGTAATCGTCAGAAAAAATACGCTTGTATATCTTATTAATCAAAACTGAATATCATGAAACAACTCATTTTTATCCTGTCCGTTTTGTTTTTCTTTTCAGCAGCAGCCAAAGCACAAAACCTGGTTGAAGTCTGCGAAAACAAAACAACGCATATTATCAGCAGCGAAAAAGTAACCTACCTGCAGGTGGGGGACAAGAATAAAATCATCGCTGAAATTGTCCCTGAATATCCGAACCTGGTCCGGGTAAAAGCCATCAAAAACTTTGAGGATGAATCATCGCTAACCCTTGTAAGCGGGGATAAAGTCTATTCCCTATTTGTAAAATATACCGATACCGACAGGCTGTCCCAGCCGTTGGAAGATTTTCATTTTCTGAAAAACGGGAACGCAGCAAACGGAAGGACCCCTGAATATTTACTCCAGGAACTAAGTTTTCAAATCCTTTCCAAAAACCAAAAACACATTAAAAACCGGAAGGAAAAGAAAGATGGGATGAAACTTCAACTGAATAACATATATCTGAAAAATGACATGTTGTTTTTTGAACTGGAAATCACCAATCAAACCAACCTGAACTACGATACAGAAGTTTTTAACTGGTGGATTGGCGACAAAAAGCAGTACAAAGCCACCAATGTCCAGGAATACCCGGTTGAACCGGAATACCGGCATTACAAAATCAAAACTATACCAGCTAACACAAAACTCAGGGAAGTTTTTGTTTTGCCCAAACTTACCATCCCCAATAAAAGAATTTTGAAAATTGAGATGCTTGAAAAAGCATTGGGCAACACCGGACGAAAACTCAGCCTTGAAGTAAAAAACAAAGACATTCTCAACGCCAAAGAAATAAAATATTAACCGCAATTAAGTTCCCCCTTTGGGGAACATAGGGGGTTGTTATGCTAAACGAATCACCGGAATTAAAAAAATTGCATGAAGGTTTCCGCTTTTTCAGTTACCTGTTACTTTTTCTGACCTTATATATCAGCCAAATCCGGTTTTTTATGGGGAAAGGCTTTTACATCCCTGAGTTTGCAGCAGTGACCGAAAAAATAATGCGTATCCGTTTTATCGGCGATACAGTATTGGCAAAGACAGTTTCTCTCGTTTTTCTGGCGGTTACCTGCATTGGCACCAAAGCAAAAAAAGACCGCGATTTAAAAGTTTCAAATATTGTTGTTCAGATAATTATTGGTACCGTTTTGTATTGGGGAAGTTTACTGGTTTTTAATACGGCAATTATCTATTTGTTGCTATCCTTTTTCGGTTTTGTAATCCTGAATATTGGTTTTGACAATATCTCCAAACTTATCAATGTCAACCTGATGAAGGACCGGTTTAACCTGGAAAACGAAAGCTTTCCGCAGGAACAGAACTGGAAAGAAAACAAATTCTCAGTAAATCTTGAATCAGAATTTCAGTACAAAAGCAAAACTTATGAAGGCTGGATTAATGTGGTCAATCCATTCCGGGGGATCATGGTTATCGGAACGCCTGGCTCAGGAAAGTCTTATTCGGTAGTGTTACCTTTTATCAAACAGCATCTTTCCAAAGGATTTTCCATGTGCGTTTATGATTTTAAATATCCCGACTTGTCAGACGTTGCTTACAATTATTTTCTGAAAGCCAGAAAGAAAAAGGTTTTGCCGGAACAAGCCCGTTTTTACGTTATTAATTTTGACGATATCCGGAAATCATACCGATGTAATCCGCTGGCACCGGAACTGATGGAAAGTCCCATCGATGCGTTTGAATCGTCCCGGACTGTGTTGTACAATCTGAACCGGGAGTGGATACGCAAACAGGGCGAGTTTTTTTCGGAATCGGCAGTGTCTTTTTTTGCCGCCCTAATCTGGTTTTTGAAAAAATACCACGACGGGGAGTATTGCACTCTGCCTCATGCCATAGAACTTTTGCAACTGGAATATGATGATTTGTTTGCGATTCTTTCCAAAGAAAAGGATGTGGAAAACATTATCAATCCCTTTATCAATGCGCATAAACGTGGGGCAAATGAACAGTTGGAAGGACAACTCGGGAGTCTAAAAATTGCTATTTCTAAAATTATCAGTAAAGAAATTTACTGGATTTGTTCGGGAAATGATTTTTCACTGGACATCAATAATCCAGAGCATCCCAAAGTTTTATGCCTGGCCAATAACCCGCTCCGTATTGAGATGTACGGAGCAGTGTTGTCCCTGTTTATTACCCGGATGCTGAAAATCATGAACAGGAAAGGACAGCACAAAGCATCGCTGATTTTTGATGAGCTGCCAACCATTTATTTCCGGGGACTGGATACGTTGATTGCCACTGCGCGGAGTAACAAAATATCCACATTGGTGGGTGTCCAGACTATCGACCAGCTTATCCGGGATTACGGGAAAGAACAGGCCAATGCTATCCTGACCAATATCGGGAATGTATTTGCCGGGCAGTCAATAGGTGACACTGCCAGATTTATCCAGAACCGGATGGGAAAAATACTCCAGGAACGGCAGTCTGTTAATATCAACCGCAATATGCAGTCATCCACTTTCTCCACCCATATGGATTTCCTGGTACCGGAAGGAAAGATAGCAACACTTCCGCAAGGCTGGATGGTGGGACAGGTGGCTGATAACTTTGGACAGCAGGTCAATCAAAGGAATTTTAATTGCCTGATAGATATAGATACAACAGCCATCGAACGGGAAGAAAAGAAATACCGGCCTATCCCCAATATTTACCGCTTTGACAACATCAATGAGTTACTGGAAAACAACCGGAACCAAATCTGCAACGATATTATCCGGATTCTGAGAAATACCACATAGCATCATTCAATAATCAATAATAATTAATCACTTATAAATTGAAAATCATGGAACAAAACACCCGCATTAAAAAAGATGAAATCCCCTTTGACAAACTGGAAAAAGTTGGAGTAAAAAAAGAATTTGTTAATCACATGGATGAAAACGAACTCCGTGATTTTTTGAATGGATTCCGTTCACAAAAGCTTTACACTATCAATGCTACTGTAAACAATGAGCAACTCCACATCCCGGCAAAACTTCGATTACAAAAATTGGAGAATGGTTCGGTGGATATAAAAATCCATCCTATTCAGCGTTTACATATTCCTGATGAATATATGGGGCATAAATTTACAAAGGACGAAAAAGCTGCTTTGTTAAACGACAAAAACCTGGGAAAAACCATTGAATTAACCGGAAAAGACGGGAAAAAGGATAGCTATTATCTATCTATCGATAACAAAACCAACGAGCTCGTACCACTTCGCACAAAAAACATAAAAATACCGGACAAAATAAAAGGGGCCACACTTTCTGCTGAGCAGAAACAAAAGCTGGCAAAAGGAGAAAAAGTATATCTGGATAAAATGACTGGCAGGAACGGGAAAAAGTTTGGTGCTTCGTTACAGGTGGATGCAGCTAACCGGACGATTAATTTTTCGGGATTTAAACAGGAGAAAGACCTGGAACAAAAGCAAACAAAGAGCAAGGGAGCCAAACAAAAAGTCGGTTAATTCCCCGACCTGAATTAACCTCAAAAGTTAGTAGAAAATAACTTAGGGGGAGGGGATTGCAAGATGTGCATTTGTATATACAAATGCCTTTTCATCTTGCCCGGCAGGGGCCTGTCGCTTTTTTCAAAACCGAGTTGAATTCCCTCCCCCTAAACAAAGAATACAGCTACGGATGCCAGCAAAATCGCATGACAATGACATACGGGATCAGATGCTCCTTCTAAGGGTAAGCAAGGAAGAAAAGCAGCGAATAAAATCGTTGACCCGATCCGGTGGTTATCCTTGTATGAGCGATTTTATACGTAGCAGGATCTTCAAACGACTGGATAAAAAGACTATCTCGCTGGATGAGAATACCAGTTATCAATTGAAAGGTCTGGACTATGAACTAAATAAGATTGGGGTTAACCTAAACCAGCTCTCCAAACGTATGAATTCTTTTGCAGGTTATAATATTGGTGATAACGACCGGCAATTACTGAAACAGGCTTTCGGTATGATGACCCAATGCCTGGCATTTTTGCAAAAACATCTTCGCTGAATTTTATCAATGGTCATTGTCATTCATCAATCACTAAGTACGCAGAACGCTTTGTTTTACAATGAAAAGAAGGTAGAACAAAAGAAGGCAACCTTCTTCCACAGCCGAAATACTCCTATCATCAATCCTTTTGCCGGGACCAAACAGGATAGGCTTAATATCCTGAAAGAAATTGAAGACCGAAACTCCCGGGTGAAGCAGAAGGGGTTGCATATCTCAGTTAATCCAACCGTCAGCGATTTAGTAAAATTGAGGGACACCGGTATCCGCACTGAAATCAGAAATATGATGGACCAACTAGGATATATGGATCAGCCATTCTTCGTTTATAAACACACTGATCTGGACCGGACTCATTTTCATATTGTATCGACCCGGATTGACCAGCAGACCGGCAAGAAGATTAGGGACAATTATGAAAAAGAGAAGGTACAACGGTTTATAAAATCCCTGGAGCAGGGATATGATCTAACCAAAGAACAAAACAGGGAACAAACGAATTTGAAATTTTCGGCTGGGAGTAGCAACCTAAAACGTAACCTGGAAAGTTTGTTTTATCAGCTGAATCATATTGAATCAATCACTTCAAGGCAGCTTTACGACAAATCCCTGGAACTTTTCAATGTGGAGATCCGGAGATCGGGCAGGGGACATGTGGTTTTTATTACAGATGGAAATGGAACCACGGTTCGTTATCCGATCCGGTTATCGGAATTTGAGGAGAGACCAAAATTTTATGTTTCAGCCAAGACTGAACAGGAATTACAAATCCAGAAATCGGTGATTGATAAATTTCAGATGGCGCAATGGGCAAGGGATTTGAATAGGTTGGTAGAGAGAGGTAAAAATTCTGAAAAGGTAAAGGAGCAATCCTTGAATCGATCAAAGAAAAGGAGCATTAAAGGTTATTAATCAAAAATCATAATCGCGATAAAAGGTTTGAATTATAGAGGCTTTCGATAAATGAGTTTCGTGAAATAATACCATCGCTCTATTTGTCTGGCTCAGACTTTCCTCCCAACCGATGTTTTCTTATCTTTACACAGAAAACATTCAGGTATCAATGAATTTAAGATTTACCGGACACGAAACTTTTGTCGTACGTACATTTTGGCCCAAAAAAGGATACGACTTCATTAAAAAGGAGGGTAACTTTTCCAATGATGACACCGTCGTTGATTTGGGAGTTGGGAAAAATATGGTTGCTTCAATTAATTATTGGATGAAGGCTTTGGGACTTTATGATGATGAAAAAAAAAGACTGACAGATTTTGCTGATTGGATTTTTGCTGATGACGGATACGATCCCTTTTTGGAGGACCTGGGAACGCTCTGGCTTTTACATTATTATCTTGTTAAAACAAATTATGCATCAATTTACAATTTGATATTTAACGAGCTAAGAAAAGAAAGAGCCGTTTTTAATAAAAGTCAACTCAAAGCATTTATTAAAAGAAAATATCTTGAATTGGAAGACAACTCTATTAATTTAAATACAGTTGATAAAGATATATCTGTTTTTACCCGATTGTATGGAAGGGTTGATTATCAGAATATGACGAAAGACTTTGAAGATGAAATAAATAGTTTGATGATTGAACTTGAGCTAATATCATCAACCATTGAAGACGAAATAAAAGAAGGGACGAACAAGAGAGAAAAGGTTGAATGGTTTCATCTTCACGGTGAAAATAGGAATACATTGCCGCCTGCAATACTCCTTTATACTATTTTGGATAATTTCCCCGATGCTAGGAATATAGCTATCAATAGACTAGCAATTGAACCGAATAGTCCGGGATTAGTGTTTTTACTAAGTAGAGATGGCTTGTATAAAAAAATAAAAGAAATTGAATCACTTTATTCAGGAATAATATTATCAGAAACAGCAGGGAATTTAGTTTTAGTATTGCCGGAAGGATTTAAAAAGGAGGAAATATTAAAAGATTACTATGCAAACTAGTTATTATTCTCCATCAGTAAATATTCTCAGAGATGCATCCAGTTCGCTTGAATATATTCCAACACGAAACGGAGATAAAGCATTTCAAAGGATCACTTCAGCTTTTTTTGAGAAAGGAAGGAAATCCTTTAATATAATAGGAGCATACGGATCAGGTAAGTCAGCTTTTATTCTCGCACTTGAAAAAGTACTTAACAAAAAAGCAGATTATTTTATTAATCCACTGAATGGTATAGTTGATTCATTTGAACCTATTTTCCTTGTAGGAAATTACAGCTCTTTTAAGAGTTCTTTTTGTGAAGCGTTGGGTCTTGGTTCAACTCAAAATATTTTCGACATATTCGAAAAAATAACGAGAAAAAAGGCTCAGTCTAAGCAGGGGCAACTAATTGTTGTTGATGAATTTGGTAAATTTCTTGAATATGCAGCGAAAGAAAGTCCTGAGGAAGAGTTGTATTTTATACAACAGCTGGCAGAGTTTGCCAATACTCCGGATTTTCCGATTCTTTTCATAACTACCCTTCACCAGCCTTTTGAAGATTATGCACTTTCATTAACTAAAACTCAAAGAAATGAGTGGGATAAAGTTAAAGGCAGACTAACAGAAGTTTCGTTTAATGAACCAGTAGAACAATTACTTTTCCTGGCTTCCGAGCGAATTGCTCAAAAGAAATATAACTGTCAGATAAACTTCAAAAAACAACAACAATTATTTGAAGCAATCGATAAGGCAGATGTGTTTCCAATGAGAGATTACTTTTCATTTGAATTTGCACAAAAGCTTTTCCCTTTCGATATATTATCGGCTTCTATTGCGACCGTAGCATTTCAACGTTATGGACAGAATGAACGCTCGTTATTTTCCCTTCTGGAATCAGATGATTATTTAGGGCTTAATGATTTTACTAACGGCGACCAATATTATAGCGTTGCAAGTATCTATGATTATCTTAAATATAACTTTCATAGTTTATTAAACTCGCGTTACAACCAAGATTCAGCACATTGGAAGTCAATTGATGAAACATTACAACGTGCCGAAACAATTTTCGAAGAAGATTATACCACTGCTGCCAGTATTATTAAAACAATTGGCTTAATATCAGTAATGGGGAGACAAGGTCAAAAAATCACCAAAGATTTTTTGACCAATTATTCCAGCGTTTCCTTGAATATTGAAGGTGCTGAAAAAATTATTGATGAATTAGAAGCAAAGCAATTGATACGTTTTCGGCAATACAGCCAACGATATGTTCTATTTAAGGGAACGGATTTCGATATAAATTCGGAATTAGCTCTGGCCGAAGGAAAAGTAACAAAAGATTTTTCAATAATTCATCAATTACAACGGCATTTTAGTTTTTCGATAGTCCCTGCGAAACGGGTTTATTTTGACAAAGGCACACCACGATATTTTGCCTATGAACTTAGTGAAACTCCAATTCATCGGACTCCCGAAGGTCAAATAGATGGCTATATCAATTTAATTTTTAGTGATGTTCTGGATTTCGATAAGTGTGTTCTGAAATCAGAAAATCCGGATAACGCAATTATTTATGGTTGGCTTCAAAATATTAACGAGCTAAGAAATTTGTTGATTGAAATTGAAAAGATTAAAATTGTAAAAGCCAACTGTTTAGACGATTCTATTGCTTTGGCTGAGTTAGACGCTTATCTGGATGAAACCAACGATCGTTTAAATGATTTTTTCCATACATCATTTTATGGTGAAGCCGCTGTTGTAAAATGGTTTTATAATGGAGAGGTGATTTCATTTAAGTCATCCAAGGAATTTAATAATTATTTGTCTAAGATAAGCATCGAGATATACAATTCTACTCCGGTTTTACGAAATGAATTGATGAATCGTGAGAAGATTAGTGGAGCAATTGCGTCCGCGAAAAAAAATCTAATCGAACAGTTGCTTACGGCAACCCAATTTGAAAATCTTGGTTTTGATGAAAATCGGTTTCCTCCGGAAAAAACAATTTATTTAGCACTTTTAAAAGAGACCCGCATTCACCAGAAAGATGAAAGTGGTAATTGGTTCCTTGGGAGACCTCAAGAAATAACTTTTATCCCGTTATGGATCGAATCTGAAAAGTTTTTGGAGAATTGTGTAACTGCTCCCCGTAAACTTTCTGAATTTATCGATGCATTGAAACAAGCACCTTTTAAGTTAAAACAAGGGTTTATTGATTTTTGGGTTCCAATCTATTTAATAGCAAAAAATCAGCACTTTGCTTTTTATGAAGAGGATACTTTCATCCCGTCATTAACCACCGACACTTTGGAAGTGGCAATGAAACAACCTCAAAAATATTTAATCAGCACATTTAATCTGGATAAAACACGGTTAAACATATTTAATCGTTATCGTTATTTTTTGAATCTTATTGAGGAAAATGTACCGAGTACTGATTCTTTTATCGAGACAATAAAACCATTTCTAATTTTCTATCGAAGATTAGTTCCATATACACAACAAACAAAGAAACTTAGTAAGGAGGCCCTACGTTTGAAAGAAGCTATTTCATCCGCAACTGATCCTGAGAAGGTTTTCTTCGAGGATATTCCAAGAGCATTAAAGTTTACTATTAACGATCTTGAAAAAGACGAAAAATTAGAAGAGTTTTCAGTAATTCTTCAAAATTCAACCCGGGAAATTAGTGCTGCTTTTCCAAACCTGGTTAACCGAATAGAAGAATGTATCGGGAAAACAATTCGAGACGGTAAAATAGATTTTCCTGAAAATAAATTATTACTACAGAAGAGATTTAAAAATCTGCGGAAAGAGAAGATTGATCCCAAACTTCGGATATTGATTCAAAGGATAAATACTCCGTTAGATGATCGACAATCATGGATTAGTTCTATTGCTACGGCAATTATGGGAAAACCTTTAGATCAATTTTCGGATAGTGATGAATTGGAATTTTTCACAATTTTCCCGAAGCGAATCCACGAATTAGATAATTTGACCGATATTAGCAAAAAGGATATAGACGAAGATAAAGAGGAAGTATTAAAGCTAGAGTTAACCTCATTTGTGAAAGGAGTACAACAAAATTTAATTCGGCTACCAAAATCCAAGATCAAACAGATTGAGCAAAAAAAACAAAGCATACAGAACCTTTTAGACGCTAAAGATAAACAGGCTAATATCGCTTTATTAATTAAGCTGCTGCAAGAAGAAATTGAAAATGAGTAAAAGAGTACGACACGTATTAGGAATTTCGGGAGGGAAAGACAGCGCTGCCCTGGCAATGTATATGAAAATGTATCATCCGGAAATTGATATGGAGTACTATTTCTCCGATACTGGAAAAGAATTGCCTGAGACATATGAGTTGATTAAAGAGTTAGAATCTTTTTTAGGGAAAAGAATTATTCCTTTAGAGGCTAATCACAGCCACAAAAACCCATTTGACCATTACCTTGATATTTACAATGGTTTTCTTCCCTCTTCAATGGCACGGTGGTGTACACAGAAATTGAAACTGGAGCCTTTTGAAAAATGGATCGGCGACGATTTAGCCATTTCGTATGTTGGAATTCGTGATGATGAAGATCGTGAAGGATACGTTTCCACCAAATCAAATATTCAATCTGTTTTTCCTTTTCGTAAACATATTTGGAGTGTAGAAGTATTGCATAAGGTTTTGCATAATTCCAACCGTGAAAGGATTGAAGAATTGTATAGAGTGCATAGTAGTGATGAAATGCTTGATCGTTTTCTTGAGATTGTTCGGGAACCCCAATCTGCCAAATATCTATTCTCCCAAAAAATGAAGGATCTGCTCCAATTAAGCATTTCTACATTTAATCATGTTGTTTTTGATTTCCTTAAAGACGAGAAATTACCCGTATCGCATTTAGCTGAATATTCACTTTTAAATAATGAAGATAGTGTGAATATAAACCGGGTATTCCAGCTTTTCAAAGATAATGGAGTAAAAGTGCCGGGGTATTATGATGAAATTGAATTTGAAGTTGATGGTCAATGGGGGAAGTACAACAGAAGCCGTTCAGGTTGTTTCTTTTGCTTTTACCAACGAAAAATTGAATGGATTTGGTTATACGAGAGGCATCCAGAATTATTCAAAGCGGCACAGGAATACGAAAAAGATGGCTATAGTTGGATGGACAATGAAACCTTGGATGATTTGATTCAACCTGAAAGAATGGCACAAATTAAACTCGACTATATTGCCACTTTACAGAAAAAACTCAACGGTAAAAATAAATCCAACAAATTAGTTGATATTTTAGCAGATGATAATGAAGTTTGTGCGAATTGTTTTATTTAAGAATATAGAATTATGAATTTTGATTTTATTTCTTCAATTAAAGATTTCTTTTTTGACATAGTAGGTTTTTTAATTCCAGGATTTGTATTATTAGTAATAACAAATGTGATTTTTCATGTAGATTTTCCATTTCAGTTAGATGAAATTATTGCCTTTGTTATTAGTTATGTCTTAGGTTATGTAGTATTCTCTATATCACTTGTAAAAGGATTGATAATAAGTAAAGACTACAAATTTATTCCAGCAAAGTCAAAAGAAAAAGCAGAGTCAGAATTAATGTCTCAGGACACATTTATCCTAGCGAAAGAATTAATAAACTCGAAAGTTGAAAAAAATGGGAAAAAACTAGATAGGTTGCATTCTCTGAGAAATATTGCTATGTCGCAAACACCGGATGCAGATAAAAAAGTATATACATTTATATTTAGGGCAGAATTATTTGATCAACTTCATACGATAGTGATACTATCATTAATTGTTAGTATTGTTATGCTCGTCTTATCCTTATTAAAGATTTATACAGCTTTCGGATTATTAAACTATGTTATGATAGGAGTGTTTCTCTTTCTAATAATGACTTTAAGAAAAGGTTGGATTCGATTTTATAAAATAGCAATGAACTTACCATTTTCCCTATACATAACTAATCAAACTCATGAATCATGAAAATAAAACCAAAGATATATTTAGCTGGCGGAATGAAATCAGGATGGCAGGATAATGTAATTAATCGCTTCCTAAATAAATTTGATTTTTTTAATCCTCGTGATCATCAGCTTGACAAATCTTCGGAGTATACAATTTGGGATCTTCACTTTGTAAAAGAGTCAGATATTTTATTTGCTTATATGGAAAAGGACAATCCATCGGGATTTGGTCTAACCCTAGAACTGGGATTTGCCAAAGCATTGAATAAAACAATTATTCTTGTGGATGAACGTTCTGCTGTTAATGAAAGTTTCGCAAACAGATTTAAAATTGTCAGGGAATCGTCATCTATCACGTTCAACAATATTGAAGATGGAATAAAGTTTTTAGAGAGATTCGGGATCTATTCTACTTAATACTTTTAATCTTTCTTGCATTTCCGTTACTTTATTATCGAGAATTGAATCTATCTCAATTGGGAAAACATAATCATGGAATCTATCAACTTCTCCTTTTAATTCTCTATTATATGCTTTTTCAATAATTGTAACATGATTTAATAATTTAGGGATATATTCTCTTCGTAGTAATTCATCATCAATTAATCCAGCATAATCGATCACAATTTGTTTACATTGTTTACCTATTTTTATAATTTCTTCTATCAATACTTTATCATTTCCTTCATAACTTCTCCCCTCAACCAATGCGTCAACGGTTCTATAATGTTCACCATTCTTAAAAGTATTATGTAACTCAATACTTGACTTTCTTAATACCAATAATGGTCCATAAAAATCATTAAGTTTTTTATAGATTTCATTTCTTTCAAATTCACGAATCTTTTCCTTGAAATCCTTTTCCTTTAATTTATGTTCATTCTGGATTTCTTTTTCACGAAGTTTGAAATCCTGTTCTAACTCTTTTTCTTTTTGCATCAACGATCTTTTACTTAACACAAAAGACAATAATAGAGCAATTATACTTACAATTAACGGAGCGAGATCAATTATTAACTTTAGGAAATTAAAGGATTCATTTATTTGATTATTCCCAGGTTCTAAAAAGTAGTTTGATATTTGGAGTATCTGAAACATAATATCTGAAATTTAATTATTCAACTTCCTTCAATAGCTTCACAAAACAATCATCATCATCAAAAAAAGCAGGGTTCTCTGTTACCTTTGAATTGATGAAATCAAAACCACCGTTAGCATAAGCTTCAATTAAACGGCTAATATTTCGCATCTCGCGCTCCGCATCCTTTTGATCCATGTCTTCCAATGCATTAAAATCCAGTTCTGATTTTACAAACATTGCCATTAAAAGATATTGTACTGTCTGGGCCGAGTTATTTGAATTCCAATCACGCATAGGAACCCCGAACGTTTTGGTATCATGATCGTCCGGGATAGGAATTGGATTATTTGTGTAAAGCCCAATGAATGCTGAGTATAGGAAAAATTCATAAAAGTTGGTAAAGAATTTTCCCAGGTCGTAACTCTTTTCTCCGGATTCATGGTAATCGATTGCTCCCTTTCGGGCAAAGCCTTCAATAAGTCTTCTGTATTTCATTGAATATCGGGGAGTCTTTTTTCCCAATTCCTCCATTAAGTCCATCATGGTGTTTAGTTTAATAAAGTTATATTGGTTGATAGTTCTTTCCTATTGGTACGGTCCTCTTCGCGAATGGAAGGCTCAATTACATAGACGGCGCCTAAATTATCGACTTCTTCCAATAAGCGCTTTCGCAGAGCTTTATTATGGTAAAAGTCATAACTCAATATGATACTTTGAGCAAAAACGTCGTCAATAGTGTTACAGAACCCAATTGTATAATTGTCGCCAAATTTAGAGGTCGGAGCGTCTGAAATAAGGGGATGAAATTCGGATTTTCCTTTGGCAGTAACAATTGCCATAATAGTGGCAAGTTTAATAAGTATGATATTCGAATCGTTGATTGAAGTCAATTCAATACCGTTCTCATCAACATTTTTCGGCATGTAATTATTTCCAATTTTTTTAAGAATGATTTTACCTTGAACCGATCGGTTGTCAGTAGTCATTCTTTTAAAATGCTTATTGGCTTCTTCTTCAATGAGGCGAATTTGTTCTTCATAAACCATATCGCGTGTTGACCGGGCTAATTCGTAAAATGCCTCCAAAACATCTTTTTTTTCTGCAGTTTCAAGTTTGTCAGTTTCACCAATATTGCTTCTCATTTTCACCAAAATCTCTTTCAGTTCGGAATGATAACCTTTTAATCGTTGTTCTATTTCAAACTTTTGAAGCTGGAATTTGTCCTTGTCTTTATCGTATTGTTGGAATTTGCGAACGATGTCTCTCGATTCTTCTTCTCCAATGGAACTTGTCCCGAGTAGCTGTTTAAATTTTTGATCTAAAATTTCATGATCCTGAATTGCTTTCTTCTTTTTGTCTTCTAATTGGTCTATCTTCTCCAACTCATCGGCAATTGATTGATCAATGTTGTTAATGACATTGGTTTTCAAATAATACCCATTATTGTAAAGGTTCTGAAAAAAGGTTTTGAAATCGTTTGTTACTATATCTGAAATCGAAACTCTCGTTTTTTTTGTTCTTTCGAGAAGTTCCGAAAGATGAATGTGTGCAGAATCATTTTCTTCGAAACTGCGGTCACACAAGAAACAAATCTTTTCATCGATCATCTCTTGCAGATAGGTTGCATTGGGAACATTCTCAGGGAGTCGGTTTCGTTTGGCTTCTTCCTGCTGGACTTTTAATTTATGTTCCAATTTTCGATTTTCACGTTCCTCTTCGTAATCCTTCAATACAAATTCAAATTTCTTAAAATAAGAATCTGCATTACGAAGAATCCAATGTTTGCTGAACAAGTTACTATTGAATCCTTTTCTTGCCAAGTTAAGATCTCCATCAATTCGATTAATACGCTCTCTGTTATTTTTTAATTCTGACTTGATTCTTTCTAACTCCTGGGCATCCTTAATTTTGCCTAATAATTCATCTTTGTATTCTTCAGCAAATGCAAGGTTATCACTAATCATTTTTAGGTCGGTCTCGTCACGGGAAATATATCTTTCCAATTGTTCTTGGCGCGTTGTTAGTGATTGTGTTAACTGTTCATTCTTTGATTTATCTTTTAGTTCATTTTTATATGCATTGTCTGCCTGTTGAAATACTTTTTTAGCTATATCAATAATCGAATCGTAATAATTTATGTCGCTTAGTATATTAATCGCCTGGGTTAAGGAATTTTCGTTTCTAAAATCAATTAAACTATCTACTTGCTCACCCTGAAACCATAAATATTGACTCATATCTGTTGGAATCAGCTTCTGAACGACCCAATCAAATGCATCAGTCCCGGCAAGAGGTTTAAAATTTAGAATGTCCTTTTTTTCAACGGTTGTAATACTATTTGTTGGTACTTTCCAACATTCAGTATCGTTATAATCGGAAGAATCTCTAATCTTTTCTATCGTATAACTTCGCTCAAGTATGTACTCATTCGGGTAGGCGCTTGCATTTCTTAATTCCTGCAATTTTAGCCAAACCTTTGCTGTTATTCGATCGCCAATACTGGCGCTTGATTTTGCTTTATCAGAGATTAGGTTGATTCCAACATCTGATGTATTTATCAATTGGCGTGTTGATGAATCAAATATTTTATCATAAAGTACCCAAAAAAAAGCGTCATAGAGTTTTGATTTACCTGAGCCATTATCTCCTATAATCACGTTTAGTCCTTTTCTAAATATGAACTTATTCCTTTCAAGCTTACCGGAATAGCATTGAAAATTTTCAATGGCAATTGAATCGATAATCATATTGTTTCGCGTTTAAAGGATTGGTTTATTTTCCGTGCTACTGTATCAATGGACTCGCTGTCTTCTAAATGTAGAAGAGTAGTTTTTATAATATCAATCAGACGGTCGGAACTTGGTGAACTTAAATTCATTGATTTAAGTTGGTTCACACTCAATCCGGTTTTTTCTCTTAATAGCGGATTTTGGAGAAACTTCTGGAACACTTCATTCTTATTCATAGTGAAATTATTTCAATGATTCCTTTATTTCAAATAAATCAAGATCGTAAAATGTGCATATATCATTTATCCGATCGATAGCTTCATATTGATTTCTGGCCATAAACGCAAAATCTGCAACTCGTTTTAGTTCATTTTCAACCAGTGAACGTTCCATATCGAAATTGCCAGATTGCTTAAAAGCATCCATTCTTGGGATAACTATTAAATCATGTATAATAGCATGTTTCTTGTCATCATGTTGACGAAGGATCCTACCTCTTCTTTGAATAAATTGTCTTGGATTTCCAGTACTTGAGCAGAAAATGGCAAGTTCAGTTCTGGGAACATCCACTCCTTCATCTAAACATTTCATTGCAGTGAGTACATCAATTTTACCATTTTCAAACGAGTCCAGAACAAAAGATCTATCACTGTCTTCTCCTGTATAAGTTGATACACGAATCTTTGGGCTGGCTTCCATTATTGCCTGATTGTATTGCTGAATAATTCTTTCTTCTTCCAGGGCATTATTATCAAATCCCTCGGGAACATATACGAAGGTGTATTTCAGATTCTTTTTAGAATTTAACTCGTGTTTTAAAATGTCTCGAAAAACCTCAATCTTGTTTTGTGCCTTATGAATGATACGTTTCCTTTTCATCAAAAGCATTGTTACAATATCATCCCCCTTAAGAGTTTTTGTTTCAGAGTCAAAGAATTTAGTGAGCTTCATCGTTATTTCTTTATACTCATCCAATTCTTCCTCTGTTAATTGGACAATGTGAGGAAAGTAATCATACTGGCAAAGAATACCCTTTGCAATTGCTTCTTCCATTGTGAAAGAATAAACGTATGGAGGTTTATCATTGAAGAAGTCGTTCATTGCATCTGTCCCTTCACCATCATAAATTCTTTTTGGTGTGGCAGATAAACCTATTCGTTTCTCGAAGAGTGTTTTAGGTAAGACTTCAAGAAGTTTTGGTGAAGCGATGTTGTGTGCTTCATCAGCAATTAATAGAGTTGTTTTAGGGAAATATTTTAAAAAGCTTTGTAGGGTGTGACGGGCGTATGATACGTATGTTGATATAATTAAGAATGATTTTTGTCTGCCGAACTGGAAATTTGTTGTAAGCTTACTAAGTCTCTTTTTCCAATCAGATTCAATTCCGACAACAATGATATCTTTAATATTGAATTTGTGTACTTCTTTAATCCACTGTCTTTGTAAATCATTTGTTGGAACTAAAATGATTGCCTGAATTTGTCCAGTCTGTTTATATTCGTTTAAAACGCAATTTAATGCGGTAATTGTTTTACCTGTACCGGTTGCCATTGCAAATATGCCTTGGAAATTGTTAGATTTCCACTTTTCGTACGCTTGTTTTTGGTAATCTCTAGGCCCGGAGGAGTATGGAAATCTTGGAATTGTACTGAGTTCCTGTACTTTCTTCTCAAAAGATTCGATTTGTCTTGTATAGGTATCAAGAAGCTTAATCTTTCGACCTAAATTTTTTATAACATCAATTTCATCTTCAACTAGTTGTTCAAGCTCTTTATCCTGACCTCGTTGCTTAATTACTTCCACAATATCATCTACCCAAAGATATTCAAAGTATTCATTCTCCTTAGAGAAGATACTTTCAAAGTTTTGAACTTGTTCTTCAATCTTAGCCTTTTCAGAACTCTCTCCCCATGAACGCGATATGCTTATACTTTCGCCGTTCTCAAGCAATCCTTTATAAGTAAAATTACAACTTCCGTTAAAGAAAATCTTGTGTTCTCCATCGTCAAGAATTCCTTGTTTATAATGTGAAAGTCCATTTGGTTTAAGTTTCACAGGTTGAATAACTAATCTATTATTCTTGTGTAGATATTTCAGACAATTAAAGAAATGTTGATCTCCATTCTTGATAATTTGTTCAAGTCTTTTTAGATCCTCATTTAGGTATTTCTCGATCTCTGATTTGTTGTAACTTTCAGAAGGTTCTTCAACTAAAATGCTCTTGTCCTCCTTGGATAAAAAATGGTTAGTTATGATTCTTAATATGCCTCCATTGAAAATAAATTGAGCAAATCCATATGAAAGAGTACGTATTGCGTTACTGCTAAAATAGCCAAGCTTTAAATTTATTCTCTTGCAATGGGGAATAGTAGTAAAATAAAATTCTATAGGTAGAGATTTGCTGTCTGAACTGTATTCAAGTGTCTTTGGATATGTGAGTTCGTTTAGCATTAGTATTTTTGTAGATATGATCTTCAAAATGAATTTTGAAGAATATTTGGTTTTATTTTTAATAAAATGTGCATTTAAAATGTACACCAACATTTGTGCATTTTCAAGGCAGCCTAATTTAATAAGGATTTTTTTATTAACATTACATTTAAGTTGAATTTTGATAGTCAAGCATTTAAAATCCTGTCAAAGTTACTTCGTTGTCCGGAAGTCAGGGGCATTTAGTGACAAATTACTTTCGTCGGCATTTTGAAGCATACTTAATGGTCAATACTGCATATCAATATTAGTTTCTTTTCAAAAAGCTATATCTCAGGTATATACTTCCTCTTTCACTCAAATTTCCGTCAAAGTTATTGATCGCTTCCCGGAACGGTAAAGGGGAACTCGCTTTTCGTGGCTCGTTTCCTTCGGATGCGTTCAGTTTCATGGATTGCCCATTCCGGGCATGAAACTGACATGCACCCCGTTGACCTAATCCGTGACAGCTCAATGTTGGTACGCCAAAAATTTAAGTTTTACGGCGTGCCAGACAAAGTGCTGACCGTAGCGTCAGTATGCCAAAATAAGTCCGAAGGGCATCGGCAAATTTCCCATGAATTCTTCATTTGATATTTATGAAATGGTTAACAACCTGATTATTGAACGCCTTGAAGCAGGTGTTGTCCCGTGGCAGATGCCCTGGAAAACAGAAACTGCACTCCCACAGAATATGGTCTACCGCAAGCCATACCGGGGTTTTAATTTCTGGTACTTGCTGACAGTAACACAACAATATGATTCCCCGTTCTTTCTTACTTTCAAACAGGTAAAAGAACTGGGTGGCCATGTTTTAAAAGGTGAAAAAGGTTTCCCGGTTATATTCTGGAAGCTTTTGGATATAGAAGAAAAAGATGGTAATGTTGATCAAATTCCTTTTCTCCGGTACTATACGGTTTTTAACCTAAAACAAACAGAAGGGATTGATGAAAGTGAAATTCCGGCAATTGAAGCCCATGACCATGAGTTTGATCCGATTGCCGATGCCGAACAATTGGTCGAGTTCTGGTACGATAGTCCGGAAATCAAATTAGACCAGTCCCATGCCTATTATTCACCTGCAAAAGATTGTGTGGGGATGCCAAATTCCCGGTCATTCTTTCATGATGAGCAGTATTATTCAACCCTGTTCCATGAATTGGTACATTCTACAGGACATGCCAAAAGATTAAGCCGTCATGAAAAATTGCCCAACCACCAGTTTGGTTCCAGGGATTACAGCCAGGAAGAATTGGTGGCCGAAATGGGTGCGGCCTATTTGTGTTACATGATTGGTATTGAAAATGCCACTCTCGATAACAGTGCAGCCTATATTAAAAGCTGGATCGGAAAATTTAAGGAAGATAAAAAGATGTTGCTGATAGCTTCGTCACAAGCTCAAAAGGCGGTTGATTACATCATTGAACATCAATCCACCCCGAATTGGCCTGCAAATACAAACCAGACTGGGCAATTGGCGGAGGCAGTTTAGCCTTCGCCTTTTTTTATCTCAACAACTTCACCGTTAATCACAATTAAGAATTTTAAAAATGAAACAGTTAAAAAGTTTTTCCCGGTATATTCAGCAAATCGGTTACAAATATGGTTTGCATCAGGTATTTGAAGATTTTCTTGAAATGGTGGTTTGCGCCCTGTCATTAGGCGAAAAAGAAGACCGTTATCTTGAAATAATCCGTAAATACGAAAAACCGGATGCTTACCTGATGGCTGAAGCATTCGGAGCACTTGTCATAGAGATGGACAATCATGGTGAAGGTTTGAAAGACGGATTCGGTGATTTTTATATGGAATATCTCAGTCATGGACATAACGGACAATTTTTTACCCCGGAACCGGTATGTGAATTGATGGCTCAAATGCTAAACCCGGCAGGAATAGGTGAGCGGGTGGCTGATTGTTGCTGTGGGTCAGGGCGGATGTTGCTGGCAGCAGCAAAAATAAGCAGGGGTCCCTTGTTTTTCGGAGCGGATATTGACCGCACCTGTGCTATGATGTGCCTGGTTAACCTGTGCCTGAACGGGCTTTTGGGCGAAGTATGCTGGATGGACACATTGACAAACCGCTTTTACGCCGGATGGAGAATTGAACTTCACCCGGAGCATGGAGTGCCATACATCAGGGAAGTTACAGAATCAGAAAGTTACTTGGTCTTAAGGTTACCTGAGAAGAAACAGGAAATTGTTGCGAAGCAAGTGCGTGAAGCAGGAGTATCCCGTCAGTTGCTGTTTGAATTTTAGGGGCAGAAAGAGCCCCTTTTTTGTTCGTTTTATACTTTTTATTAGGTAGAACCACTCCATTTAAAATTACAGCATAAGTTATTCATCGCTTCACGGAAAAGTCAAGGGCGGTCTGAAGCCGCACTCCGTGTTCGGTCAGCTTTTTGCTATGGCAAAAACCAGACATTCACCCTTGACAAGATTCCGTGACAGCTCAATACCGGTCATGCCGAAATTTTAACCGGCGTGCCAGATGCCAAAACAAACCTGCAGGGCAGCAGTAAATTTTATGACAAGCACAGCAAAAAAAATCAATGCTGAAAAAAGTGAACAAAACAAAACTTCCATGGAAGTGGTGAAAAAAGATGAAAAAGCGATTGTTGAAACTCCTTCATTGGAGAAAAGAATCCAAAAGGTAGAGGATTTGAGTATGCTTATTGAAAGGTGGCGGAAACTGTCGGAAACACGCAGGAACCTTCAGACTTTCTCATTGGGTGCTGATGGCCTGGGTGCAACGATGTTCCTCAGGGATGCCTCGGGGAAAGAGTTTAAAACCTCCAATACCCCTGTTGTATCTGCTGTAATTGAGGAGATCAAATCCACTTTGGATAGCAAGATTAAGGAAGTTGAAGAACAGATTAAATTCTGAAAAGGAGAGAGGCGAAGGCCTCTTTTTTTTGTCGTTTTAATTACAATCAAAACTGTTGTTTTTTCTTGCGTTACAAGAAAGGATACTTCAATGGCCAGCGATATTTTGTTGTTTATTTGATACATTTAAATATATTTTGTTGGAAATAAACAACATTTAATGGCAACAAATAAACAGATATTAATTTAGATTATGAATAACAATTTTTGCTTATAGTGTATTTTTGTTTGTTATAAATGACAAAATAATTTAATCTTATATTGATAAAAATGTGTTTTTAATTCATATTTATCTTGATAAAAGTGTAGTTTTACATCAAATTTAAATGGATAAATGTATGTACCGGGAATCGATTGTCAGATTAAAAAGGTGGAAAGAAGATAAATTCCGTAAGCCGCTTATTGTCAGAGGTGCCCGACAGGTAGGGAAAACATGGCTTTTACAGGAGTTTGGCCGTACCTCCTATAACAAACTCGTTTATGTAAATTTTGAAGAAACCCCGGCATTACAGAATATTTTTTCCAATGATTTTGACATTGAGCGAATCATCACAGTACTCCAGATACAGTCCCAAACAACGATAACAGCAGAAGATACACTGATTGTTCTTGATGAAATACAGTCGGCGGAACGTGGAGTGACTTCCCTGAAATATTTCTGTGAAAATGCTCCTCAATATCATGTAATTGCAGCTGGTTCACTGCTTGGAATGGGATTGCACAGTCAGGTTTCGTTTCCGGTTGGAAAGGTCGATTTCCTCGACTTACGTCCACTTTCGTTTTATGAATTCCTGCTTTCACTGAATGAATCGGCACTGGTCGATGCTTTAAAGTCGAGAAACTGGAGCGTTGTTTCCGTATTTACCGAAAAATTGAAAGAATATCTTCGTTATTACTTATACATAGGGGGAATGCCTGAAGTCGTATCTGCTTTTATCCAGACCCGTGACTGGCAATTAGCCCGCCGGATTCAAAACAGGATACTTAACTCGTATGAAGGTGATTTTTCAAAACATGCACCTAATGAAGCCGTTCCCCGGATTCGGATGGTTTGGCAAAGTATTCCATCACAATTGGCCAAAGAAAATAAAAAATTCGTGTATGGGGTCTTAAGAGAAGGCGCCCGTGCCAAAGATTTTGAATTGGCCATTCAGTGGTTAGTGGATTGCGGCTTACTGCTGAAGAGTCACCGAATATCGAAACCAGGAATTCCACTGGCAGCATACCAGGAAATTTCTATATTCAAATTGTTCCTGCACGATGTCGGTTTACTTGGTGCCATGGCCGGACTGGATGTGAGGACAATTATTGAAGGAGATGAAATTTTTACAGAATTCAAAGGCGCTCTTACCGAACAATACGTGATGCAGCAACTACGTTTGAATAGTGAGCGTTATATAGGGTATTGGACAAACGAAAGGAGTACTTCCGAAGTTGATTTTGTTATTCAGGAAGAAGGAAAAGTTATTCCGGTTGAAGTGAAATCGGGTGAAAGCCTGAAAGCGAAGAGTTTCCGGCTGTTCTGTGAAAAATACAAACCTTCAAAAGCCATCCGAACATCATTAACCGATTATAAGCAAGAAGAATGGATGATAAACGTTCCATTATATGCCATTGGGGAAGGGAATTTATAAACAGCTTATAAAAATAAGATATATCCAATTCTAAATTTAATCTGTAAAGTCGAATTAGTGATGCCCCATGTCTTTTTTCATTAACCTGTTGTTTTGTATCACAATTCTTAATTCAATAAAAGGGGAAATCGAAATATGGTCTTGATATTACCACTGAAGAATACTTAAAAATAATTTTCGATTTCTTTTATCTGAAATTCTCCGTATTTTTCCTATTTTAGTACAATACATTATGGGAAATTTCGAAGAGTGACTAAATAGAGACCTGTAAACATTAACGATTTTAATTGCCACTAAATAAGTTAGTTATAAAAGATGTTCGAATCCCGTCCGGTTTCACTACTTCCAGTAAAAAAATAAAGAGTCGAAATTTATTTCATTTCTGATTAGATAATCATTGCGGCACCTAAATTTTTCTTCGTATTCATCACGTTTGCATTACGAAACTGCCTGTTTACCTCATTTTTTAGTTTATAGGGACGATTGAAAGCTTCCTGCGAAACATGAAAATGTTTTGATAATTTGCGGATTGTTTCTTTCGATAACCCTTTCTGATAATTCAAAATTTTGGAAACAGTTCCTTTAGATAAACTGAGAATCTTGTTTAAATCAGTGGCTTTAAGATTGTTTCCTTCCATTAGTGACTAAATTAGCCCTATTGGATTTAAATCATCAAACGAGTTATGCTCATTGTCCCACTTTTCAATAAGAAGTGTTAATAATTCAATTTCATCTTCATAAACTGAATTATCTTTCAAAAGTAAATTTTCCAGAATATCACAATATCTTGTGTATTGTTCTTCTGTTTTTATGACTGTATATTTTAATGTCCTCATTTTATCTCAATTAAAATGAATCTATTGAATATTGTTCCTCATTATTACATAGCTTAGAAATGAAGCATGTATTCCTATCCATTTTACAAGCAGGTGGACTTTCTTATTTCCAAAATAGTACTGGCATATATTCCTGTTAACTTGATTTTATTGGAGTGCGGATGATTATATAATCTTTATCTCTTGGGGCTTACTTTGCGATAGTTTTTCTTCCAGTTTCACCATATCATCACTGATTTTTTTCTCTACTACTTTTGCATAAATCTGTGTTGTTTTCAGGTCGGCATGTCCAAGCATTTTGCTCACCGATTCGATAGGTACTCCATTTGTTAAAGTAACTGTTGTGGCAAAACACCAAACCCAAAAGGTAATTCAAAAGAAACAAACGTAATTCACATTGGTACAATGATTTGTGTCTTGTTCTGTCTTTTAATGGCTTATCCTCAAAAGGCAAAAAAAAGCAGGTTTAGGAGATAGTTCAGTTACTTATCCGTTACCTGTTTTGAAGATGCAAAAGGCTGCAAAACAAGGAAGTTGAAACTAATCCCAGTTGATTGTTCGTTTTCTACTTTCAACTGACCTTGATTGTCTCATTAATGTGCTGTCTGTCTCATGCTTACGCCTATTCAAATAGCTCTGTTAGAAATAATTTTATCAATTAAAGTAACAGGGTATGAATCAGGATTTAAAACTTCTCTTTTACATCAAAAGAAGTGAAACAAAAAAAGACGGGACTTGTCCTGTCATGGGGCGAATTACCATTGGAAAAACAATGGCACAGTTCAGCACCAAATTAACTATTCCGGTATCCCTATGGGATACCAGGGCTAACCGAGCATCGGGAAAAAGTAAACAGGCCGTCCGCATTAACCGGGCTTTGGACAAAATCAGCCTGTCCGTTAACAGCCATTTTTCAAGGCTGACCGGACTAAACGGAAAGGTAACTGCTACCGAAGTTAAAAACGCCTTCCAGGGAATAGCATCCGCACAGGAAACCCTTGTCCGGTACTTCTCCTGCCATAACAGGGAGTTTTACAAACGTGTGGGGATAAACCGGGAACTGTCCACTGCCGTACAATACGACAACTCTCTGAAACACCTTGCCCGGTTTATCGAAAAGAAATACCGGGTTTTGGACATCCCTTTCTCCAAACTCGATTTTTCATTTATCGAAGCCTATGATTTTTACCTGCGGGTAGAGTTAAAACGGATGCCCCAAACAATTGTAGGTATTACACGGCACCTTCGGAAAATGATAAAGCTGGCCATTGCCGAAGGAATTATTTCCCGCGACCCGTTTGAAGGTTATTCCCCCGAACGTCCGAAAGCAAAACAAAAGTACCTGACACGGGAAGAACTCGACCGGATAATGACCGCTCCGTTAGACCATCCTGCCCGATACCGCACCCGCGATATGTTTTTGTTTTCGGTTTTTACAGGGTTGGCATACCGCGATGTATTTAACCTGACAGAAAAGAATATTGTAAAGGCTGACGACGGGGTATTATGGATTAAGACTACCCGACAAAAGACCGGGACATCCTGTGAAATACCTTTATTGGACATTCCCCTGAAAATTATTGAGAAGTACAAAGGATTAGCCGAAAACGGGAAACTGCTCCCGATGTTGAGTTGCGGCAGGATAAACAAGAACCTGAAAGTAATCGGTAAAATATGCAACATCGACCGCAGGTTAATTTATCACATGGCGAGGCACACATATGCCACCGAAATCTGCCTCTCGCAGGGCGTTCCTATTGAAAGTGTCAGTCGGATGTTGGGGCATCGTGATTTACGTTCCACGCAGATTTATGCCAAGATTACCAACGATAAAATTGCCGAAGACATTCGTAGGGCAGAATCCCGTATCGACAGTAAATTTCAATCAACAGTCATATAAACTAAAAGAATTTTCAATAATGAAAATAAGGAATAAAGTAAACAATAAACGGAGCACGTTCGCTGTACTTTTCTATATCAACAAATCAAAAATAAAAAAGAATGGTTTATGCCCTGTTATGGGGCGTATAACCATTGATGGGAAAGTTGCACAGTTCAGCACAAAAGCAGCTATTAATCCCGGTTGCTGGGATGCCCAAAACGGCAGGGCGACAGGTAAAACCAAAGAAGTTCTTGTTCTGAACCGGAAACTTGACAAATTACAAACAGAAATCCAAAGCCATTATTCCCGGATGGTTCTGGAAGACGGGTATGTAACCGCCGAAGGGGTAAAAAACACCCTGAACGGTATCGGGAAGAAAGCTACCAACCTGCTCGAACTGTTCCGGGAACATAACGAGGAGTTTAAACTCCGGGTAGGTGTTAACCGGGTGAAAGTAACCTATGAATATTACTGTCATTCGTTCTGTGTACTTGAAACATTTTTGAAACTTCGTTATCACACGGACGATATTTCACTGTATCAACTAAACCACCGGTTTATTGATGCGTATGATTTTTACCTGCGGGTGGATAGGCGAATGACGGCAAACACGGTACTGAACCATATTATCCCGCTTCGCAAAATAATACGCCGGGCAATTAGCCAGGACACCTTGAAACGTGACCCGTTTGCCAACTATATTCCCGAAAAACCATTGAAGCAACGGCGACACCTGACGATGGACGAATTTCAAAAGCTGTTGAACACGCCAATAGCAGAGAAACATCTCGAATATGCACGGGATATGTTCCTGTTTGGCTGCTTCACAGGTTTGGCGTACGCTGATATGAAAAACCTCTCGGAAAAACATTTGAGAAAAGACGGAAACGTTACATTATGGATTCGGATTGAACGCCAGAAAACGAAAAGCGAATGCAACATCAGGCTGTTGAACATCGCCATTCAAATCATGGATAAATACAAGCATTTGCGAACAAATGACAGGATTTTTCAAATGAAAACACTAAAATCCATTGATGAAAACCTGAAAATTATTGCCCGGAAATGCGGTATTGAAAGCCGCCTGACCCACCACATGGGGAGACACACATACGCAACCCAGGTTTGCTTGTCTCAGGGGGTTCCGATTGAAACGCTCAGTAAAATGATGGGGCACCGGTCTATCCAAACCACACAAATTTATGCCAAAATTACCAATCAGAAAGTGAATGAGGATATGAAAATTCTGTCCGAGCGGATAGGAAATAAATATGAATTGGTAAAAGAGAGATTGCCTGAAAAGTTTTCTAAAAATCAATATTACAAGTAAAATTGCCCCCTCCTGTTAACTTATATTTATTTAATGTCTGCATTATCTTTATATTTACTGGTAAAAACAGATAACCAAAATGAAAATCACATTTATACTGGAAAGTAATCATGGGCATGTCGGCGACTTTTATTATGATTGGCAATGCCCTTTTGTTCCCCGTATCGGCGAAGAGGTTCATATCGAGAATATTTTTGATGAAGGCCGTTTTGTTGTTTCTGATGATGACGGTATAAAATCAAAAGTTGATGACGTGGAAAACTATGTAACAGGTTTGCTTTGGGAAGTTACCGGTATTACTTGGTGTAAAAAAGAAGAATTCTTTATGCACATCAGCTTATTCGGAGAATAAACGAATTCACAAGTATATGGCAAATTGGTTCCTCAACAATCAATATTATTAGTAAATAGAAACATCCCCATTCTTCAAAAAAATATGTGTAAATTGCTGGTTTTAAAATAAGAGGCAAAAGAAAAGCGTATTTACTAATGGGATTAAAGTAATGTTAACTAGAAAAGGAAAAACAAACATATGGCCGACAAAAAGGTGAATCGAACAACAGTTTCTCAATAATACACTAAATGAGTTCGGCTTATAATGAAATTCCTTTTTCGAATTGTGAATACATGAGAATTATTAGTTTAAAATATTAACAAAAGCTTGTAGTATGGAATTTCATGACCCAATAAGACACTTAGAATACCTTCGTCAATCTTTATCACAAGATAAGAAGCCAATAGGATTCTTTATTTCAGCAGGATGCCCACTTTCAGTAGAAATGCCGACTAAAGAAGAATGGCCTTTAATCCCAGATGTTGTTAACCTAACAAAATGGATAAACAATGAACTAAAGGATAACAAAAAATACCAAGACTTATTATCGGAACTGGAAAAAGCTAAAAAAGAAAAAAACAATATTGAAGATATCCTAAGTTTTATCAGAGGCCTTCAACAGGTTTCTGTCGGTGGTGAGGTTAGAGGATTTTCAGAAACTGAATTAAATGATATAGAAAAAGCAGTATGTAAAAAAATAGTTCAAAAAATAAATGTTCCATTACCGGATACTCAAACGCCATACCATAAGCTTGTGAAATGGATTAGTTCAATTGATAGAGAATTCCCGACCGAAATATTCACAACAAATTATGATTTACTGATGGAAGATGCATTAGATTATTTGGAGATTCCATATTTTGACGGTTTTGTTGGTTCAAGAAAATCATTTTTTGATTTAAGAGCAGTTGAAGACGGCACTATATCTAAACACTGGATAAGGCTGTGGAAAATTCATGGTTCTATAAACTGGAATCAAGAAGAAATTAATGGGCAAAAAAAGATTTATAGAACATCGGATGTAAAAGAAGATTCATCCCAACTTATTTACCCTTCACATTTAAAATATGAACAAAGTCGTAAAATGCCTTATATAGCATTAATAGACCAGTTAAATAGATTTATCAGAGAAAAATCTTCACTGCTAATACTTTCCGGATATTCCTTTAATGACGAACATCTGAATGATACAATAATTAATGCATTAAAGGCAAATCCATCAGCTATGGTTTTAGCATTAATGTATGACACATATTTTATAAAAGATGAAATAGAAAGATATCCGAAAGCTAATAAATTAGCAAAAGATAGACATAATTTAAATATCTGGACATTTGACAAAGCTATTATTGGAACAAATATTGGCGATTGGAAGATTCAAAAAACAAGTGACGATACTGACATCAAGCAATTTATAACACCTGAGAATAATGTCAAATTAGGAAATTTTGCAGTATTTACTGATTTTTTAAAAATGCTTATAGGAAACAAACCAGAAACAACCAAAGAAGAAAAAAATGACAAATGATGAAACATATTTAGGAAGTGTTCAGGATGTAAATGGGACAACTGTAAGCGTTTCATTATCTAAAGATTCGTTAACCGGCTTTGTTTATATCGATGGTCAAGGTTATAGAATTGGGCAAATTGGAAGTTTCATTAGAATTCCTATTGGATTTATTGACTTATTTGGTGTTATTAGTCAAGTTGGGGCAAGTGCAGTTCCTGAAAATCAAGTAGAGAATCAGCCATATGGGAATAGATGGATGACAATCCAGTTAATTGGCGAAGGGCAACGAACAGGAACTTTTCAACGAGGAATATCCCAATATCCTACAATTGGAGATGAAGTTCATCTTGTTTCGGAAAAAGAACTGGAACGAATATACGGACAACCCGACAAACCGTTTTTCGTAAAATTAGGACATATAGCGAATGCTGAATCTATTCCTGCGCTAGTCGATGTAAATAAGCTTATTACAAGGCATTCTGCTATTGTCGGAACAACTGGTTCAGGGAAATCAACAACAGTTGCAAGTATACTAAATGCTCTATCAAATGAACAAAACTATCCCTCTGCCCGAATTTTGATATTAGATATTCATGGAGAATATGCACAGGCATTACATGACAGAGCAGAAATCTTTAAAATCGGAGCAAATAAGACATCGAAGTATAAAGAAAACGAATTATATATTCCCTTTTGGGCATTGAATTTTGATGAGCTTTGTGAAATAAGCTTTGGCGAATTTAATGATGAAAAGGATAGAAACATTATTCTTGAGAGGATACAAAAAAATAAAGAAGAATCTTTATTAAAATATCCAAGGAAAGGTGCATCAATAGATTCTCTAAGTGTTGATTCTCCAATACCATTTAGTTTAAGCCACTTGTGGTATAAACTATATGTTGAAACTTTTGGAACCTATTACAGTAAAGGAAAGACTGGCCAGCCTATTGAGAATTTGGCTTATGAAAAGGATTCAACAGGGAAAGAACTAACTGGCAATTCCAATCTTGGAATTCCACCTGTTTTTCGACGAGTCAAAAACGATAAAGAAGACGATGAAAAAATAAACTATCTTCCAAATACACTAAATATAGGAAAGCAATTGTCCTTACTCGGTGCGAAATTAAGGATTCCAAGATATGATTTCATATTTAAGCCGGGGAAATGGATACCCAGTGAGGATGGAAAAGTAGAAAAGGATTTAGATGAATTACTCCATAGCTGGATAGGCTGTTCCAAACCTATTTCAATAATTGATTTATCCGGGGTTCCAAATGATATTTTGAATACAATTATTGGTGTAGTTTTAAGAATTCTTTACGAAGCATTATTTTGGTCGAGAGATTTATCCCAGGGTGGACGACACAGACCATTATTATTAGTAATGGAAGAGGCACATATTTACTTAAATGACTCATTTAAGGGTATAGCATCAAAAACGGTTCAGCGAATTGTAAAGGAAGGTCGGAAATATGGTATTGGAGCAATGATTATCAGTCAACGCCCTTCAGAGATTAATTCAACTATTCTCTCACAATGCGGAACCTTTTTCGCATTAAGACTTGCAAATACAACAGATAGAAGTCATATTACAGGAGCACTATCTGATAATTTGGAAGGTCTGACAAATATGCTTCCAATTTTGAGAACAGGAGAGGCAATTATATTGGGAGAAGCCGTTAAACTTCCTATGCGAACATTAATTGAAGCTCCGCCTAAAGATAGAAGGCCAGATAGCCAAGATCCTATTGTGTATGAAGATACTCCTGACCCAGATGAATTATCCCAAATACCGGGAGGTTGGGGCATTCAGATGGAAACCAATAGTAAATATGAAGAATTAGTTGAAACGTGGCGTGCCCAAAATCCTAAAATTGAAAGACTTATTAATGATTAAATATAAAAATTATGAAACGTACACATGTAGAATCATCTAACATCGAATCAATTGGCTATGATTCGAGAAGCCAAACTTTGGAAATTGAATTTTTAAATGGTTCAGTATATCAATATTTTGATGTACCAGAACGCATTTATAATGGACTGATGAATGCAGATTCACACGGGAAATACATAAATGCAAATATTAAAGGTATTTACCGATATTCTAAAGTTTAAAATGGGAACGATAAAGCTTAATCAACAACTCAAGCGTATAGAAATAGACAAATTTGAAATTGATAACGAAATAGTTTTCAGTTACTTCAACAATTTGCCGGTTATAGAAAGAGATGAAAAACTTTTTAAAGCATTGTATATAGGTGTTTTGGCTTTAATGGAAGACCGTTTTTCCACATTTCTTGCAAAAACCGCAAATGAATTAGGAACTGAACTTGAAAGTTTGAAGCTCATATTTGATATGAAGAAAGAACTCTTTTACAAAACGGCTGTAAAAGGGGTGTTGGCAGAAGAAGATATCGCAGTTTTCTTAAACACGTATTTTGCAGAAAAAAAATTAAAAGATAAAGCTTTATTGACCGGAAACACCGACGGAAATATTCCTAAAAATAAAACAGGGGATATTATTTGCGAGATAGATGGTAATGAGGATTTAAAAATTGCCATCGAATGTAAATTTGATAAAAGCATACGGCTTGGAGATATTGAAACCAAAGAAATATTTACTCGACGGACAGATACGGCATGGAGCCAGTTAATTGAAGCTGATGCAAATCGGAACTCTAAGGTAAGTATCATTGTATTTGATATCTCATTAGTTGATAATAGTATTCTCAAAGTATTTGAAGATGTCGGTTACATTCCTTCAATTGGTTTTATAGCTATTATTGATTCTCAGAAAGGAGATTATAAAAATCTTGCAATTGCTTATCTACTGGCAAGGGACATTGCATTAAATGCAAAAATTCCAGATTTGGATTTAAACATTTTAATAGCAATCGTGAAAAGGATTATAAAAGATATTAATGAAATATCATCCATAAAAAATCTTGTAGAAAGTAATATCCAAAATAATAAAGAGATTTTAAAGCAATTAGAAAAGAGTATGCTACTGATGGAATTTAACCAGCAATACCTTTCAAAATTCTTAAAAGATGGCTCTCTTTCGAAACAAGATTTATTAAGCTTTTATATGGGTGAAGAAATAAAAGATAAGTATAAATTGATAGAGAAAGATTTAGAAGATATTTAATTAAAATAATAATGCCTCAAAACAAATACGCTTTTGCCCGATATCACATAATTGACAGAGAACTATCCAGAAAGGAATTTGTAAAAAGCTCTGAAATAGTTGATATCTGTCGAGATGAATTTGGATTTACTATATCAGCTAAACAGATTCAGGAAGATATGAAAGCAATGCAATACGATTCGTTCTTAGGTTACAATGCACCTATAGATTACAATAGAAGTAAAAAGGCTTATTATTATATTGATTCAAGCTATTCAATTACTCGTTTTGGACTTAAAGAAGACGAGATAAATACTTTACAATTATTTGCAGGAAAGCTAAACGTCTATAAAGAATATGAAATATTTAAAGATTTCTCAAATGCGTTAGAAAAGGTACTACAAGCAGTACAAATAAGAAAAAGCATTAAAAACGTTCAGGAACGTCAATTCATTCAGACACAGAATGCCCCAAAATGCTTAGGGACTGAATACATACCTGATATTATTACAGCACTTGAAGAACATAAAGTGATTGAATTTGAATACCAAAGATTTGGCGCGGATGAGATAAAAAAACGCAATTTTCGACCGTATTTATTAAAAGAAGATAGTAATAGATGGTATGTTATTGGCAAATTAAAAGGTAAAGACCCCCTTACCACATTTGCGATAGATAGGATATTATCATTAAAAGTAACTTATGAATATTTTACACCTGAAGAAATCAATTTTGAAGATTACTTCAAATATTCATTTGGTATTATTGTAGAAGAAACCCCACCTGTTGAAGTTGTATTATCATTTGAACCTTATCAAGGGAATTATATTAAAACTCTTCCTCTTCATCATACTCAAAAAATTCTTAATGATAACAATCGAGAGCTAAAAGTTTCAGTAATGGTCAAACCATCCTATGAGTTCTATTCTAAAATCTTGAGCTTTGGAAAATCAGTCAAAGTGCTGTCTCCCAAAAAGGTAAGACGAGAAATAAAGGAGCATGTTGATGTATTGAAAGAAATTTATAAATAAAATTTAATGGCGAAGTTCTTCTTCGCCACCTCAATATATTTTTGTACAATGAATTTTTGTCTCATTGTAAAATATATTGAAAATGAATTCAAAGCAACACATTAAAATTTCGACGATTGGAGGGGCTCTTATTGCAGGCACTATTAATACAGCTAAGCAAACAAGAGAGCTTTCAGAAAACCCTGAACAAAAGTTTAACTTTTGGATTCTAATAGAAAATATTGCCATTGGAGCAATCGGAGGTTTTGTTGCCGCAACTTTGCCAGATATTTTAGAACCCGCCACAAATCCAAATCATAGAAAATTCTTCCATAGCCTGACTTTTGCAGGTTTAATGCTATATAGCAACCATCAATTAAAATCAAGTCAATTTCCTGAAGAAATTAAACCTATAATTAATGCCATAAGTATAGGTTATGGGCTTCATTTGGGTGCAGATTTCACTACCCCTAAAAGTTTACCATTAATATAATTGAATATGGAGTTGATTGTAAGAATATTACTTGTTATAGCTAGCGTGATATGGTTATCATTTGTTCAAGATGTAAACCTTAAGTTTGTTCTCATAAGTCTGATATTGGCGCAATTTGCAGATATGATATGGCTTATTGTACAATGGGTTAAAGAATGCGGCTCAAATTTTTGGAGTATTATTCTTTCGTCAACAATACATAGAAATAAAAAAATAAGACTTTCATGCTCTTATCTGTTTAAAATAAAAATTGATGATAACTATTTGTTAGTAAAGAATTCACACCGTCTAAGTTATCAGCCTGTAGGAGGCGTTTATAAACGCACAAATGAATCTGATAATTTTCTTAATTCTATCTTATTTAATGAAGACGAAAAATTAACTAACGGTAAAACGTGCGACAAAGATTTAAGAATCCATATCAAGGGTAAACACCTCAAAAGATATTTAAACTGGTACAATAAAAATATTGAACGGGAAATATCACACGCAAGGGAGTTTTATGAAGAATTAATAACCACAGGCATTTTGAGTAGTAACCTATTCCCGTATCCAACATACTCTTTTAAGAAAAGAATACATACGCCTTTGAAATGGTCAAGACCATTCCATTGTTATGAACTACTTATTTATGATATTCTGGAATTAACACCTAACGAAAAACAACTTAAAGAACTTAGAAGGTTGCAACAGCAAGGTGATACAGATTATATAAAGTGGACAAAAGCTGAAACGATTAGAGGTATAGGTTATAATAATACAAATCGTAGAGCTGATTATGAAATTGGAGACCATACAACTTTGTTGATTGATTTTGAATATTCCAAAAAATATATGTCATGAGATTATTTACAGAAGATAGAAATGCGCAGTTGGACGATTTATTAAATCGTATTTGCGAAAGTCTTCAGTTAAACGAAGACAGAAGGAGAAAGGTTGAAGAGCGTTATAAGGCTGTCAGCGAATGGATTGAAAAGGATTATGGGATTTTCCATAATGCTTTAATTTATCCACAAGGTTCATACAGGATAGGTACAACCGTAAAACCTAGAAATGGTGAAGAATATGACCTTGACTTTGTTGTTCAGATAGATGAAAACTGGATGCAACTTCCATTCTCTAAAATTTATTCTGAATTTAAACGTCGCTTGGAAGAGAATGAGGATTACAAACGAATGTTACAAGAAAAATCTAGGTGTATAAGACTTGTTTACGCTGATGGCTTTCACATAGACATAATTCCTTCTTGTACAAAATCGGTTTATCAAAATAAGAATGATATTATGGTGCCTGATAAAAAAGAGCATTCCTGGGTAATAAGTAATCCTAAAGATTATGCTGGTTGGTTTGAAAGTAAATATATTAAAAAAGAAGAGATTTTGTTAAAGACTTTTTCTGCATTAATGGCTCTGGAAAGAGCCGAAGATTTACCAGAAGAACCCCCTTACCATCTAAAGCAACCTTTACAACGGGCTGTCCAATTAATAAAACGATTTAGAGATATCTTTTTTGAAAATGATGATGAATTTGAACCTTCGAGTATTGTTCTAACAACGCTTTGTGGTCATTTGTACAATGGTCAAAATTCAATATATACGGCATTAGATGGTATTATAAATAACATCTTGAATTATATTTATAATCATCCATACAAAAGGATTAAAGTTGTAAATCCGGTGAATCATGACGAAGATTTTACTAGAGAATGGGAAAATGAACCTAGATATTATGAAAATTTCATCAAGTTTATAAAGGCTCTTAATGAATTATGGCAACGAATTAAATCTTCAAATTCTATTGATATTAATGAAGATTTGAAAAAATCATTTGGAGAAAAATATGTTATAGAAGCTTTAAGTAATCAGGGAGATTATATTAACGAACTACGAAAAGCTAAGCAGACAAGTGTCTCGAAATCAACAGGAATGGCATCCTTTATTGGAGTTAAAGATACTATAAAAGATAGGCAAAATTTGTTTTATGGTGATGAATAAGACTCTTATCCCCATCCAAAAACAGTTAGGGAAGATACTATCAACTTATCATTCTTGGTCGGGCAAAGTAACCCGCAACGGATTAGTATTGGAAGGGAAAGTTCAACCAACAGCATTAAGTCCTGAATATTCTATTCAAGTTAAGTACACTCTTAAACGTAGGCCGGTAGTTAAGATATTATCCCCAGAATTGAAAATACACCCAGAAAGAGATAAATTACCTCATATCTTCGTCCAAAATAATTCACTTTGCCTTCACTATAATGATTTTGATTATTACAACGACTATTTAAGCGACACAATTATAGTGTGGATTACTTGGTGGTTATACTTCTATGAGATATGGCTTGCTACAGGAGAATGGTGCGGAGGAGGCAAACATCTTAATTAGTTCTTTTCATCTCCCTAATTACCCAACATCCTACTGGCTGCTTACGAAAATTGTGTGTTTGCATGAGGTCGTAATTATTTTTTGCCAAAAGGTCTAATAATAAACAGGCATTTTGCCTTTCTATTGGTTTTCAATTAACAGATTATATGTTTTTCTAACCATTTCATAATCTCCGATTGCCGGTACAAAATTTTACCTTTAATCCGAATAAATGGTATTTTGCCCGTATCCCGCCAGTCCTGCAAAGTACGTGAAGAAATATGCAACATCCGGCAAACATCGCGGTTTGTGGCTATTTCGGTCAGACCGTGCCACACATTTCGGTTGAAACCGTGCCACTTTGAGAGATGGTGCAATTATACAAAAAAATTAATTTTCACTCTTTAAAATTCCTTTTCTCAGCGATTCACCTTTCAGGTCAATACGGTGAGATGAGTTTACAATCCGGTCGAGGATTGCGTCCGCAATAGTACCTTCACCAATAATATCGTACCATACCGAAACCGGTATTTGTGACACAACAATTGTTGAGGTTTTGTTATACCTGTCGTCGATAATATCCATCAGTGCTTCGCGACTGTGGTTGTCCAGTGCCTGAAGGCCAAAGTCATCGAGGATAAGCAGGTTTGTTTTTTGCAACTTGCTCAGTTCTTTCAGGTAAGTCCCATCCGTTTTTGCGAGTTTCATCCTGGCAAACAAACGTGCTGTGTTCGTATACAACGTTTTTAGCCCGTTAAAACAAGCCTGGTGTCCAAGTGCCTGAGCGAGGTAGCTTTTCCCAACGCCCGAGGCTCCGGTGATTATCAGGTTTTCTTTACGTTTCAAAAAATCGAGTGTCGCCAGGCGGTTAAACATGTTACGGTCGAGGTTACGTGCCGGTTCAAAACGCACTTCCTCTACACTTGCTTTTTGTCGGAACGCAGCTTGTTTCAGAAGCCTTTCGATTTTCTGGTTCTGCCTGCTTTCCCATTCATGGTCGGTAAGCCTGGCCAGATATTCATCGGGGGTAAAACCCTCGATTCCATTGTTTTTTACATGCTGCAAATGCAGCTCGGCCATTGCGCCAATGCGCATCTGCCTTAGTTTTTCAACTGTCTGATTGTTATTCATATAATACTAGTGGTGCGTTAACTTTTTGCATTTGTTTGTAACGCGCACATAATTAAACAAATACAGCCGTTCTTTGATTTTTTGATTTGAAATGAAAACCGATAGTTTAGCGATTTTTTCGCAATACTATGAACTCAGGTAAATATATCTTTTCTCAGATATTGGAATTTGTTAATAAATACGAATTCGATAAAATAGTAAAACAATACAACGGCGATTATAGAGTACGAGAATTGAATTGTTGGAATCAATTTGTTCAACTTGTTTTTGGACAACTAACATCGCTAAATTCCTTACGAGATATATGTTTATGCCTCAAGGCACATAAAAATAAACTGTATCATTTGGGAATAAAGAAGTATGTAAGTCATACTACTTTATCAAGAGCCAACGAAAATCGCGATTGGCGAATATTTGCAGACTTTGGATGTTTACTCATTGAATTAATCCGTCCTTTATATGCAAAAGAAAGCATCCCTAATATTGACATTGATAATGAAATATTTGCACTTGATTCAACGACAATCTCGTGTAGTATAAACCTGATGACCTGGGCAGAAGGGAAGTATTCCAAAGGAGCTGTTAAAGTACATACTTTATTAGACCTACGTGGGAGTATTCCTAGTTTTATACTTATTACCGATGGTAAATATCACGACAGTAATGCTCTTGATGAAATAGACCCCATACCTAATGCGATATACCTTATGGATAAAGCCTATGTTGATTTTGAAGCATTGTTTCGTATGCAAGCATTAGGAGCATATTTTGTAACAAGGGCTAAATCAACTTTAAGGTATGAAGTTGTTGAGCAGAACTATAACTTGAACGAAAATACCGGATTAAGAGCAGATAAGATTATCTTGTTAACTGTTCCAAAATCTAAAAAGTTATATCCTAAAAAACTTAGAGTTGTGGAGTTTTATGATGCCGAAAAAGATAATTATCTCACATTCTTGACCAATAATTTTGATGTAACACCTCTTGAAATCGCATATCTGTATAAAAACAGATGGCAAATAGAGACTTTCTTCAAATGGATAAAACAGAATCTAACGATTAAAAAGTTTTGGGGCTATTCCCCAAATGCTGTTAAAATCCATATTTGGACAGCAATATGCACGTATCTAATTGTCGCATACATAAAGCATTGTTTAAAATGTGATTTATCAATCTACGAAATAATCCAAATTCTAAGCATATCGGTGTTTGATAAAACACCAATTAGGGAATTACTTAATGATTTTCAAATCAATCAAAATGTCAAAGAACTTCAATATAATTTATTTGATGATAAAAGTTAAATTTTAACGCACCAGCAATATTCATATAATTAAAATTTAAGTGTTATTGATAAGCTGATGGCCCACGTAAGTTCCCGTGTACAGGAATGTGTGGAACATTGGGGTTTTCTTCCTGGAAAGAAAGTTTGTCTTGTTTGTTTTTTAGGATATTACCAATGCGCCTGTAAGAATGCGTCCCAACAAGCAGGGCCAGTTTACATGCGTTATCCAGACGCTCTGAACCATAAGCCTTGTGGAGTTGTACAATGCCCATTGCACTTTTATAAGCCGTTTCCGGGTAGTCGCAGGCAGTAACCAATTGGTCAATAACTGTCAATACATTTTCTCCATGTTTGGCAGCCATACGTTTAAAGAAATCCGGGCTCCACTCGGTACGTGCCCTGTGCGTACTGCTTAAATGGTCTTTGATGGTATTGTAACTACCGATGGTGTAGTTGCGTTTGTGAAGGGCAATACGCTGGTGGTTATAATACACTTCAACTGTGGATGCGGTATAGTGGATAAGCGTAGACTTGCCGATATAACGGTACGGAACACTGTAATAACTTTTTTCGGGAGAGAAAAAAACATAGCCAATCTTTTGAACTTTTGCCCTGCGGTAATCTTTCAGCTCGTAAGCAGTATCGGGCAATGGTTTTAGGTAACTGCGTTCAACTGATTGAAACAGTTCTCTTCGGCTAGCTTGTTTTCGTTGGAACAGCAGGTTATTGTAGTCTTTTAATAGTTTTCTTATCTCACGGTTCAGGTCTTCGAGCGAAAAGAAGTCCATATCCCTTAACGGGTAATAGATACGCTGGTAGGCGAGGTTAACGGCGTTTTCCACCAATGCTTTGTCTTGCGGTGCATAGCTACGTGTTGGGTTAATAACACATCCGTAATGACGGGCAAAATCTTTGAATGTCCGGTTTATCTCGGGTTCGTATTTACTTGCACGGGTAACGGCTGATTTCAAATTATCAGAAACAATAGCTTTAGGTACACCACCGAAAAACGAAAGTGCACCGGCGGTACAAGCAATAAGGTCTTCGCGTTTTTGGCTTAAACAAGCTGTGACATAAGTGTACTGGCTGTTGGGCAGTAAGGCAACAAAGACTTCTACCGGGATAAGCTCACCGGTTTCTTTGTCGGTGATATGCAGTTTCTTTCCTGCAAAATCGATGTACATCTCTTTCCCGACCTCATGCTCCAGTTTCATCGAGCCTTTTACCTTGTCGTATTTACGATGGTAATGCTCCATAAACTGCGTGTAACTATATGGATTGGAAACCTGGGCGCGGTATTCCTGATAATGGAACATGAAGGTAAAGCCGGGGTGGTTGCGTTGTTGGTTTACTTTGTCGAACCAGGTCATCAACTCGTTGAAGCGGTTAGTAATAAGCGTGGTATGGGCAGTAAAAAGCTCACCCAATTCGTGGGGGGCCATTGCCAGCAGTTCTTCAATGCTGTAATCACTGGCCTTGGCCAATTTGATGTAACTGTTAACTGTATTGCGCGAGATACTTAAAAGCTCGCCTATTTGCCGGTTGCTTTCGCCATCGTGGTGCAACGATAAAATCTGTTTTAAATCCATCGGATCAAGTTTGTTTGCCATATCCAGAAAAAATCTGCGATATAGCATGTTTTACCTGATCTCCCAAAGTGGCACAAAACGAACCGTTAGAGTAACCGATCCCGACCGGAATGGCACAAAACGAACCGAAAAATATCCGCTTTTTAGCTACCCGGTGGCACAGTTTGAACCGAAATCACTGGCACAAACCACTCCGAAATCGGTGGCACAAAACGAACCAGAATAGCCAGTTTGACAGAAACTTCTCACCGTTCAGGTTCGGAGTTCGATTTTTAAGTGCTTGCTGTATGATGTTTAACAATTCATCCAACTCCTCAAAGAGAGAAACTATTTCTGTTGATTTTTTATCCAGTATTTCCATACCTTTTGATTTTTAGTTTCGCATATAATCCCCTAACAAGGAGAGGTTTAATATATCCAGCTTCGCATCATAGCTGATAGTCATTCGTTTCAGGTTATAATTGAAAAAGAACCCGTCTTCATCTTCCTGTATTTCATAGGTTGCAGGACTGGCCTGTTTGCTTGTTTCATTTATGTGAATAATGCTAAGCCGGTAGCTTTCTCCATCCCGATAAATGATAACCGTCGGATTTAAGTTCACACTTTCCCATGTTCCGGCTAGTCTGTCTGGGTTTATACTTTTTGTTTCCATCGCTGCTGTTATTTTGGGGTTTGTGACTGGTTGATGAGATTTTCAATATCGGCTACCTTGTAATAGCATTTCCGTCCTATTTGCGAATATGGTAGGATGCCACTATCCCGGTACGACTGTAAAGTCCGTTTCGATGTATGCAGAAGTTCACAAACTTCATCGTTATCCAGCCATTTATCCCTGTCGCGGCTGTCCCCGCACAGGGTTTTTACCTGCCGGGAGAAATCTTCAAAACGCTCTTTTATTTGCTCAAGCGTTTTACTTTCAATTGCTATAACATCCATAATTCAATTTGTTTAACTGGTTATTAAAACTGTTCTCATTGCAATGATTTTCAGGTGAAGTAACCCGGATTTTCAATTGGTTGCCGGAAATTGGCAGCAATGTCCGGTGTTGTCGTGAAGTGGCTCAAAAGCCACCATTAAACTGGCGAAAGTTATTCTCACACCCCGGTTATCCCCGTGGGCTGCCACCCCTTAAACGGCTGGGGAGCCCTAAACGGGAGATAACCGGAAAGGTGCGGGAAATAACTTTTGGCACATTAATCCCAGTTTTACTTTCTAAAACCTTTTCTGCGTTTCTTCTTCTTTCGGGGCTGTTGTTGCTGTTGATTGTTGATAAATGTATCGTCTAATGGAAAAATTGAAAATAAAGAAGATAAAGCGTCTTGGCTTGTCTGCTGTGCCGTGGAGATATTTGAACCTGATTTTAAATTTGTTTCTGTTTGTACCTCAGTCGTATTTTTCTTTTCACCGGTAAAGGGTATTTCATTGGCTTTTGTTTCCTGTTCCTGCATTTTGAGTTGGTCAGTTAGGCTGCCATTCTTCATGGTGTTGTAATAATCAAAGGATTCGGTTAATGGCCGGTTATGGTCAAATAACCAGTCAAAACCTATTTCAGCTTGCCGGAAAAGGTTTGACCTATCAAAGCCTCCTTTAATTACGCCTTTCTTTGTATTCTTGTGGTTGGTCAGAGGAGACAGCTTCTTTTTGTTGCTTTTGTCTTTGCGGCTGAGAATCAAATGGCAGTGCATATTTTGTTTATTTTCGGAGCGGTCGCGGCTGAAATGGATTTTACCAAAGAATTTAATGTCTTCTGCCAACAGTCCTTTATTGAAGTTTTGAGCATATTCAGGGATAAACACTTCCCGGATATAGCGTTTCATAGCTTCTACCTGTTCTGCTTCGGTGTTTCCCATCCTTTGAATTTCCTTTTCCGAGGGACTGACATGGATAGCGTAGAACTTAGCATCTGTCTTCATCAACTGACCAATGTTGCTGTCTATCTCTTTTATGACCCTTGATTTGTAAATATCACTTTCTTTTAGGTTGAAAAAGCCTTCGGTGTAAATGCCTTGTTCCATTCTTTCCAAATCTTCATGCTCCAAATAGTTCGCCAGCCTCCGACTACTTCCGGCATTGTTATATATCCCGTTTTTCGATGGTGGAGGGAAGTCGATATTCATAGCTCCCTTAATCTTGTTTTTACTGGTCGTTTATCAAATTGGTGATTTCGGTTTTCAGGGTTTCCTTGCGTTTCCCGTCCATCACCCCGCAGCTTGCCAAATCTGTATAAAGGCTAACCAGCTTCAATACTTTTAAACTTTCTTTTTGTTGCAACTGATGCAAAGCATTGATTTGCCGGGACTGGTTATTTATTGCATCAGCATGTTTGCCAAACTGGTCGCTGATTTTTTGTAGTATGGCGTATTGCTTTTCCCGGTTTGCCTCCTGTTGGGAAAGGATTGAGTTTTCCAATGTTTTGGCAATACTGTCAAAACGGGTGGCAATCGAATGGCTTGCCCGTATCATCGGGTTAAGCTGCTGTTCTTCGTAATGCCGGATAAAACGGATAATATCATCCTGCCGTTTATTGATTTTGGAAAGCTCGGCTTTTACGGATTCGGGGGCATCTGCGGGGTTGATATGTGCTTTATCGATGTAGTGGAAAGCCAGCTTTACAACTTCACCTTTTTTCAGCGAATAGCGTTTACATACCTTTTCTACCAAAGCATTGGTTTCTTTATCTATCCCGATAGTTGTGAATTGGGTTTTCCGGTATTGATTGCCCATATGTTATAACTATTTTATGACTATTTAATACGTTAACACACAGTTAATAAGCGATAAATGAACATTGATTATTACAAGTGTTATAACAGCGTGTTATTGTAACACGCTAAAGCCAAAGGCTTTCCCCGAAGGGCAAGAGGGAAAGAACAGGACTTGTCCAGTTTCCTCTTGCTTAATTCAGCAGAATAATCAGAGCCGGTAGGCGGGATTGTTCATGCTGAATGCGGAGCCGTTAAACAGGAGGCATAGAATAAAAACAGCCTCCTTCATTTGCTTCGTTCTGCTTAGATTAAAGGGCAGAATCATTTATCCCCGCGTGTAGCTTTTTCAAACTGTTTGAATTGTTGTAGTTCCATGTGCTCACGGACAAACGCCCGGACATCGGAAGTGCGGTAATAGGTTTTATGGCCTATCATAAAGTAGGGGAGTTTTTTGTTGGTACGGTATCTTTGCAGGGTACGGTAAGATACCTTCAGGAGAAAGGCCAAATCCTGGTTGTCCAGTAATTTATCATTCTCATCCAAAATGTTTATCTCGCCTTTTCCTGTCATGGCTTTAATGTCCCGCCCAATCTCGTTTAATTTAGTTGAGAGTTTTTCCATCCACTTTTCAAATTCATCATTATTGATATACATGATTTTGCTTTGTTTTTAAGTTTTACATTTCCGGTTTTCAATCGATTGACAAAGCAAAGTACGGCAGATGAAAGCAATAGGAAAAGAGGAGTAGTTAACTACTCCCCTGAATTATTTCTGTAATCATATTATTAACAAGTATTTACAAAATCATCTTTTTCAATGTTGTTTACCTGTTGTTTAGGATGTTATCTTTCCGATGGATTAAAGACTTTAAAGAATCCAGCGTCTTGGTGAGGTTAAAAGGTTTACGCCTGAACAGGGTGTCCTGCTTGTCGTAGATACTCCCGAAACTGAAATTGAAAGCGTGTTCAAATGTTTGTGCCAACAAGATCAGCGAAACGGCTTTCCCACTTTTATCTTTTACCTCTCCTGACAGGAAAAGACTGACAACAATTTCTGCCATACCAATAATCCCCAGGCCTTTTGATTTGGGGGTAATATAGAGGTCTGACTTGAAATTTTGTTCGGGGTGGTGGAACTGTTCGGGATACCGGATTTTTAGATATAACAGTTTTGTTTCAGAATCGATGAAGGTTAGTGTTTTCCGAAGATAGGTTTTCTTAAGCGCATTTTTTTCCCTGCCCATAAAAAGGTAATGCTCCCAGCGCATCAAACTCGATACGGGTAAGGTTCAATTTCCGAAAAGCTTCAGTAAGGTTCATTTCAGATTGGTTATGGGTTGTTAACTGGCTTACAAATTCTTCATAGGCACTTTGCATTTCCTGTTTTGTTACTTGTGAAGGTTCAGACAATAAACTGAATAGCTTCGATTGGGATAAATCATTCATGAGCATACTGTTTAAATGAATTTTATATTAAAATCAATAATTTGCATGCTGAGTAATTGTTAATATTTTGCTTGAAAAATGGTTTGACTAATTTTTTTAATTGCTACTTGAAAATCATTTTACTGCGAGCTTCGCAAAATCTTTTATCCTTATATTCTATATGCATATCCGAGTTTTTATTGCTCCGTTATTTTTTAGGGATTTGAATTTAAGATTATATAAAGAAAACTATACCCGCTTTCGATATAGTAACTCCGCCTAAATAAGGAGTATCGCGTCAAATGGAAGATAATAGGCATCCTGGATGCTACCTTGCAATTTTTTATTCTTAAGATAAGTTGACATTATTCTGTAAAATATTTCTTCAACACCGGAAATAACCGCAAACAATTTTTATATTCCATATTGTCAAGACTTTCTCCTTTGAAATCTCCGTCTTTGGGAAGGTTTTTTGTAATTACCGGAGCCATTTTCGCCACACAAAAATCAGAGCCATAAACAATATGTTCAGGGTCTGCAAATAATTGCAACGGTTTCAAAGCATATTCGCCGGAAACTAATGCGGTATCAAAATACATTTTTCTTAAATGTTGCAAACCTTTCTCCGGTTTTCCATTAATTAAAAAATCATACATACTCCTCAATACAGGGGGCTTTTTGTCTTTTTGCGCATACGCTATCATTGCTACCCGCCATGCCAAAAAAGGAAGGGTGCCCCCGCCATGCGAAAGGATGTATTTGATATCCGGGTACCTGTCGAGAGTGCCCGAATACATCAGGTTAGCAACTGTTCTGGAAGTATCAAAAGGAGCCTCAATAAGGGCATTGGGAAAATCTAAGCCCGGATTAAACTGTTCTCCGGGGTCTGTTGGATGGATATAAACAACAGCTTTTTTTCTATTTAGTTCTTTAAAAAACGGTTCAAATAATTCATTGCCAAGATATTTGCCATTATAATTTGTCATTAGGCAAACCCCTTCTAAATGAAGTTTATCCAAAGCATAATTTAATTCCTCGATTGAAGCGTCAGGATTTAACAAAGGGATAGTTGCAAAGCCTCCAAACCTCTCTGGATATTTACTTTTTATTTCAGCAATGGTCTCGTTTGTCATACGTGATAATTCTTCCGAAAATCCTAACGGAAATTCAATGTCAGGAAAATATACTCCCGGGGCAGTTACGGAAAGTATCGCCATTTTGATGCCGTTTTTATCCATAAGCTTCAGGGAAGTTTCAGGTGTCCATTCCGGGAAATCAACACCTAAAGTATTTTTAACTCCCGCATTCATTAAAGCATCAATATAATTTTTGGGGAAAATGTGATGATGCACATCAATTTTTTTTGTTCTTTTCATAGCTCTGTCTTTTATATTTATATGGACAAAATTATCGATCAACGTGTTTTGTGTTTTATCACCTCACGGAATTTTATTGTCATTTTGCACACTGTGTTTTATCTTTGAAACAAAATTCCATATAAAAAATGAAGCTACGTTATAATTATTATGTCCAGTCGCTTATTAGTCTTTTAAAGGACAATGGTTTAGAAACAAAAGATGTTTATGCCCTTATCGGAATACCGGAGAAAATGAGAATCGTAGCGGATTTCGAACTCTCAATTGAGCATATTCATTTTCTGACCTTATATGTAAAAGAAAAAATTGGAATTGAACATTGTGGGCTGAAAGCATCGAAACATATCGACTTTCAAAAAACAGGTTTCTATGGTCCTTATGCACTGAGTTGTCCTACACTGAAAGATGCTGTTTCACGGATTTATGCTGTTCATAAAGAATTTAATAATTTATTTGACTATGGAATAACCCCGCAGAAGAAAACAATTTGTTTTACATATAATCTGGATGCCTACTGGGAAATGAGATATCCTGAAACGGCCAAAGAAATAATCGAGTTTGCAATTGCTAACGGGGTACTTTCTTCGCGGAAATTAACAAGACAAAACATCCATCCCGAAAAAATAGAATTTAAGCACCGGAAGCCGCAAGATATGTTGTTATATGAAGATATATTTGGATGCCCTGTCTGTTTTAATAAAACTTCAAATCTTGCGGTATATCCCAAAGAAATCATGGATTATGAAATTCCGACCTATAATCCTGTTTTACTAAAAATTTTGGATGATTTTTCAAAGAAAACCGTACAGGAAGAAGCCACAATCCAAAATTTTACTTCCGAGGTAAGGAATGCCGTAATTAAATTATATCACCATAACATACCCAAAGAAGAAGATGTTGCCCTGCAAATAAATACTTCAAAAAGTTACTTACAAAAAAAGCTGCAAAAGGAAGGTGCAACTTACAAACAAATACTTTTGCAGGTGCAAAAAGAAATAGCCTTGAGCTACCTTAAAAACGATAATGTTTCCATCAAAGAAACAGCCTGGATGTTAGGGTATAACGATGTGAGCAATTTTTATCGTGCATTTAAAAAATGGACAGGCAAAAATCCGAAGGCCTATAAGGTAAAACATAAATGAAAAATTGGTTATTTCATTATATATTGTCACACAATAGTTTTTTTGTTGTCATCCATTTCTTGTTGCGTTTTTATCATTTGAATAACAATGAATATTTTATGATTTCATCATTATAAATCCATTTGCAAAATGGCTCAAAACCTTCTGGTTCCAAAGGCTTTAAATAAGTAGTTTGTGCTATGTTCATAACATGATATTAATGAATTGCTTCATTTCCTTATCATTTTCTTTAAATCTCGAGTTATAGGATTCACTTATTTATATTACTCTCTGTCCGTTCAAAAAAAGGCCATTTACTTTTTTCTTTATAACATCAATATTTTCAAGTGGATTTTCCTCAAGAATAACCAAATCTGCAATTTTTCCATTTCCGATAGAACCAAACCGATCATCAATTTTCATCGATTTTGCACTATTAACAGTGAATATTCTAAGGAGCTCTTTATTGGCATTTTTTGCCGAAATGCCTAAATCAGAATAACACTTTTTAAGCATTTCAAACTCCATTTCTTTTGAACATCCAGGTAATTGTATAGCCCCTCCGTCATTTCCAAATGCAATTCTATCTGAAAGCCCTTCTTGAATCAGTATTTTAACATTATCCATTCCAATTGTCACAACAGGGTACGTAATATCAAAAACAGATTTCATATTTACAAAGCCCATCATTTTAAAATCATGTCGAAATGCTTTCTCAAAATGATGTATGTATGATTCTTTTAATTCGGGAACCCAGTATTCATCTCCTAATGATTGATATACTTCTTTCCTTATTTTATCCAGCCATCTTGCATTATCAGGAACATTTCCATCTCGTTTTGGAAAGCTTAAAGAAAAGGAGATTGATAATGTGGGCTCAATCATTGTATCCGTTTCTCTCATCATCTCTATATCGGTTTTTGTAAACAGCCTATCGGTCGGAATGTGTGCAAGAGAATCCACCCCGCACAATAATCCTTCATGAAAGAATTTCATTGTTAATTGATGCATATGGACACACATATTATTTTTATGGGCTTCATCAACAACAATCTTTAGCTGATCTGTATTATAAGTTGTTGCATTGTTTTTTGTTCTGAATTGATTTTGATTATCTCCATATATTTTAATATAATCCGCTCCTCTTTTAATTGCAACTTCAACAGCATTTCTTAATTCCTTCTCGTCTGCGTTCACAGCAGTTGCGACAATACCAGAATTAATATCATCAAAGCTTAAGGGAGCCATGCCGAAAAGCGTAAAAATTATCTTTGTAAAGAAATCCGGTTCTTTTGCAAAAGTTCCTCCTAGCGGAGATACGTTTACAGACTTGTAAATTCTAGGGCCGGGTATTTTTTGACTTTCTATTTTTCTTATCAGCTTGTTAATAGATGCTAAATTTAATGCAATTGCATCTCTTACGTTTGTTACGCCGTATTCCAGGTATTTTCTCATGTTCTGTTCTTGTTGTCTTTCTGTATGCTTCTTGATTTTACTCGTGGTATCCATTTTAAAAAGCATCGTCGGACTAATTAATTGTTCATGAGAATGAGTATTAATCATTGCAGGACATAAGTACATTCCCTTCAGGTCAATGGTTTTATCAATATGTAGAGATTCACATTTATTGCCTAGGACAATTCTATTTCCTTCCAGTACAATCCTCGTGTTTTCAGGAAATAACTTTCCTTTTTCAACATCAACTATTTTGCAATTTTTAAGTTCTGTGGTTTTTTCTGTTATATGCATTTTAATTCCTTATTATTTATATATTTCACTGTTTTTCATATCTGGATATTGCTTTCATTAGTACTGTTTTAAACATTATTCAAATAAGTACTGGTACTTTTATCCGGCTTTTATGAAACTTGTAATGGAGCAGCAGCCCCTCCAATAATCTGATATCCGTCTTCTGCCTTCATCCATATATGAGTAATTTTAGTCCACTTGTCAATACCAATAGACTCTCCATTTTCGTTTTTCCAAACACTATTTGAAGAATAGTGAACCACAGCTACATTCTCAATGAATTGAATAGCAAAAAGGTTAAGGTTGTACACACATAACTTCATCCCCATCTTTTTCACCATATACAATGAGGAGTCGCGAACACCATCTTTGTTGGCTGGTTTGGGTGCGTCTGACCAGCCAATGAAGTCTTTGTGATAAAAATTAAGAAATTTTGCAATATTTTCGGATTTTAGAGCATCCCAATAGGCCTTTTCTATTGCCCATATGTGTTTTTGCTCATCATTCAAAATGTTTTTCTTCATATTGTCCATATTTTTAATTAATTACGAATTCGATATTATTTGTAAATCAACAAACAACAGTTATCTTTTTATATATTTTTATTATCATTATGCACATTGTGTATCTTTGAGTAAAATTTTTCAACAAATGAAACCCTGCGATAATCATTATAATCAGATAATTATCGGCTTCTTAAAGGAAAAAGGAGTAAGTTTAATAGAGATTTTTTCGGTTTTAGGGATTCCTGAAAATATAAACGATGTATCGGAGTTTTATCTTTCGATAGAGGACATTCATCGCTTAACATTTTTTGTAAAGGATAAAATTGGTATTGAACATTGTGGGTTAGAGATGTCCAAATATATTGATCTTCAGAAAACAAGTGTCATTGGACCTCATGTTCTAAGTTGTCCAACATTGAAAGATGCGGTCTATAGAACTTATTCTGTGCTTAATGAGCTTAATAAGCTATTTACTTATAAGATAACCCCACATGACAAACCTTATCATTTTGTATATCATTTAAATGCATACTGGGAAATGAAATATCCCGATACTGTCCAAGAAATTATCGAATTTGTAATTGCTAGCGGAGTCTTGTCAACCCGAAAACTAATAAAGCAAAATATTTCTCCCGAAAAAATAGAATTTAAGCATCAGAAACTAAAAGATATCTCATTGTACGAAGAGATATTTGGATGTCCTGTTTATTTTAGTAAGGATTCAAATATGGTATTGTATTCTGAAAAAGTTATGGATTATAAAATCCCAACATACAACCCTGCTTTATTACAGATTTTAGATGATTTTTCGTCTACAACAATACAAAAAGAATATGTTTCCGATAATTTTACTTCTAAGGTTAAAAATGCAATAATTAATTTGTATCATCAAAACAGACCCCAAGAAAAAGAGGTTGCTTTATATCTGAATATATCAAAAAGTTACCTACAAAAGAAACTTCAAGAAGAGGGAACAACTTATAAGAAAGTTCTTTCTCAAATCCAAAAAGAGATGGCTCTGCGTTATCTCCAAAGCGACAACGTTTCTATAAAAGAAATTGCATGGATGTTAGGATATAACGAGGTGAGCAATTTTTATCGTGCATTTAAAAAATGGACAGGGGAAAGTCCAAAATATTTTAAGAAATAGAATATTTTTCATTCAATAATTATGAATAAGACACAAATAGTTGATTTAAAACCTTTGAGACCAGAGAATTTTGAACCATTTTGCAAATGGCTTAATGATGATGATGTTATCAAGTATTCTTTATCAAAATTCAAAAAGATAAACACACGACAAGAAATACACAAATGGTATTCTAAATTATTTGAAGAAAAAAATGTTTTTCAATTAGGAATATATTTTAAAAGGAATAATCAGTTAATTGGATATGCCGGAATTTGCAAAATATCAAAGACAAATCATTCCGGAGAATATTTCATTTTTATTGGAGAAAAAGAGTTCTGGGGAAAAGGAATTGCGACCGAAGTGACAAAAGAAATAATTGAAGCAGGTTTTTCGAGACTGAAATTAAACAGAATAATGTTAACGGTATCAGAACCTAATATTGGAGGAATAAAAGCGTATGAAAAAGCAGGATTTAAAGAAGAAGGAAGATTACGACAAGCCTGTTACAGGGATAAAAAATACCACGATAAAATAGTTATGTCGATTCTTAAACAAGAATGGGAAAAACAATTGAACCCTTGAAAAATCAATCAATGAAGACAAAGCACGAAAATAATTTATCGTTACGCAATGCTGCAATAATCGGTAGCATTGCGTATTTTATAATGTTTGCAGCAGCAATTTTTTCCAATTTCATTGTTCGGGAAAAACTAATTCTTGCCGATAATCTCGCATTGTCAATAGAAAAAATAGTGAATAACGAAGCACTTTTTCGCACAAGTATTTTCAGCGATTTTTTGTTTGTCTTGCCTTTTGATATTTTGCTGGCTCTGATGCTGTATGTGTTTTTCAAACCTGTAAACAAAAGCCTTTCATTATTGGCTGCTTGGTTCAGAATAATTTACACCGTTATTTATGCCATTGCCCTTTTATTTCTTTTTATGGTGTTGCCCCAAATTAATGGCTTTGTCGGAAATAATGACCTAAATTCATTATCTGTCTTTTGTTTAAAAGCATTCGATACAACTTGGCTTATTGGCTTTATCTTCTTTGGTTTTCATTTATGTGTTTTAGGATATTTGGCTATAAAATCGAAAATCATTCCTAAACTAATCGGATGGATATTAACACTTTCCGGTGTAGCCTATCTTTTTGAAAGTTATGCAAATATTCTTTTGTCAAATTATGAAAAGTTTGCCCCAATAATTCAAAACATTGTAGTTCTTCCCGAATTTTTTGGAGAACTATTACTTATATTATGGATGCTTATAAGAGGGATAAAAATTGTAAATAATCAGAATTAAGAATTTTTATTTTACTGATAATTAATAACTGACTCCAATACTTCATTTTCGAGTATAATAAACGGATGTTTTTGAAATTCTTCCTGACATTTAATATCTAAAATGCTCTCAACAACATTATTAGTGTTTTTTTTGGCAATATCCTGTACCCTTTTTAAGTGGTTTTGAGAAAATATTAAATTGTTGGGATTAACGATTCCTGCATTGATTGCAGCCTGAGTTTTAAGTTTACACGAACATTTTCCGTTAGGATTAATTAAACTGCATTCGTTGTTCATATAATTTCGGAGTTGTTTTCTTGCCCTTGATAACTGTTGCCTGAAATTTTGAGAACTTACATTTAAAAACACTGCACCCAATTGGCTGTTGAAATTAAAAATACTTCCCAAAATAAAAACAATCCGTTGTTCTCTGTTCAAACAAAGCAACATTCCTGTCATACATTCAACCTTTGTTTCCTGCTCTAAAAGAGCTTTTTCTGCATTATAAACGGCACTGGTTTTCTCACTTTTTAGGTTTTCGATTAATGCTCGGTGTTGTTCAAAAGAAGATAATACTTGTTCTTTATTGCTCTTTTTATAATTTAAAATATGGTTGACAGCTATCCTGTAAAGCCACGTTCTGAAACTGCTGTTGTTTTTAAAAGACGATAACTTGGTAATTACTTTAATCCAAATTTCCTGCGAGGCATCTTCTGCATCTTCAATATTTCCGAACATTCTGAATGAAATGTTATAGATAAAATCTTTATGTCGATTAATTAATGTGTTTAAAGCTTCACTATTACCATCTGTTACCAATCGAATTAATTGGGAGTCAACGATATTAGCGTTTGTGTCTTTTTTGCGATACATAATTGTTTGCAAAGGTAAATAATTCATTTTCTTACAATACATTTATTTGCTAATCTATAAACTTGTTCTTGAATTTCTTCATTTTTCCAATATGCTGTTGGATTAATGATTGTTTTTCCCTCAAATATTTTTCCTGTTTCGTTGTTATTCATTCCGTACTCTACTAAATAAGCCATATTTTCAACTACATTTTCAACCGGAACAGAAATGAGATTTTTCATAATTCTCACAAAAAACGGTGCTTCCCTTCCCAAATCCGATTTAAAGGGTTTGGTATTTGGCACGGCACAAGTAATCTTAATTCTTTCAAAAGAAGTCAATTCCGAAATTTTTAATGAATAAAGCAAAAGTGATAGTTTTGTTTTAAAGAAAGCATCAAAACTTTTATAGTTCTTCTCAAATTGCATATCGTTAAAATCAAGCCTAAGTTTGGGAGATGGAAGAGTAATATTAATTATTTGTCCGCAACTGCTTTGATTAAATAACGGTAGAAGTTCGTTCATAAGCAAAACAGGGGATAAAAAATTTACCTGAAACATTGTCTCAAAACCGTCCTCTGTTAACGACCTTTTTTGTTTCATTACAGCTGCGTTGTTAATAAGTATATCTAACCGTTGGTACTCTTCCGTTATTTGTTTTATGAAATTATGAACCGAATCAAAGGAAGCTAAATCTACGATATACAAAGAGAGTTTTGCATTTGGGATAGCTTGTTTTATCATTCTTATTGCGTTTTCTCCTTTTTCATTGTTCCTACAAAGAAGAATAACTTGTGCACCTAATTCTGCTAACTTTTTTGAAGACTCAAAGCCTAGTCCGGAACTTGCACCTGTAACTAAAATTATTTTTTGCGATAAATCCATAATTAATTTGTTTGATTGTATGGATTAGACAATCGAAAAATGGGAGTGTGACAAATAAATATTATACCAAGAATTCTGGTCACATTGTTATTAAAGAAAAGTTGCAAATAATTTGTTTGAGAGCTTGATTTAAATAGCTACTTTTACAATTGTGAAACATACACGGAGAAAAACAAAACATGCCTTAGTGTTTTCAAAATGGAGCAGAAAAGGTTATGCCATTTTTGCAAGTTTGCATAGGGAAGTAATCATTGCACGTCTTTCTATTGATATTTGTATTTCCTCGTTGTTAAAAAATGTTTCAATAATGAGTCTGTTATCCTACTTTGCAGACTCTGAAAATTCTGAAGATTGTTTATCTAGTGAAGAATTAGATTGCATAGAATTATTAAGGGAGCAGTTACTAACTGCAGGAGTAATTATAAATATCAATAGTCCTTACCTTAATACAATAAAATCGAATAATAATTCAAAGCCCATATTTTGCATAATGCAGGATATGGGCTTTTTTAATATAAATAAATGGTAGAAACATATAAACAAAAGGTATTAAATGGGTATAATATTAATTATAAAGAAGCTTTGTCTTTAAGCAATGAACCCGACAAAGAAACTTTATATAAGGCAGCAAATGAAATTCGCAACCACTTTTGCGGCAAGGATTTCGAACTATGTTCCATAACCAATGCCAAATCAGGTAAATGTTCACAGAATTGCAAATGGTGTGCACAATCCTCTAACAATGACACAAATATTGAAGAATATGAGCTTGTTGATAGAGATTTTGCAGTTAAGAAAGCAATTGAAAATTCAAAGCAGGGGGTGAGCAGGCACTCTCTTGTTACAAGTGGCAAAAGAGTTAACGATAAAACACTTAGTTCCCTAATTTCCATTTATAGAGAAATTCGGAAAAACAGCAATATAGGGTTATGTGCATCAATGGGATTAATTAATAAACATCAGATGTTACGCCTAAAAAATGAGGCCAAAATAGAATATTATCATTGCAACCTTGAAACTGCCCCTTCTTATTTTTCTCATCTTGTTTCAAGCCATAGTATTGATGAAAAAATTTCAACCATAAAATCAGCCCAAGAAGCAGGTCTTAAAGTTTGCTCGGGTGGAATTATTGGTATGGGCGAAACAATGGAACATCGTATTGAATTGGCTTTAACACTGCGTAATTTAGGAATACTGTCCATTCCAATCAATATACTTGACCCCATTCAGGGGACTCCTTTGGAAAATGCAAAGCTTTTAAATGAAACGGAAATTCTGACAACCATAGCCCTTTTCAGGTTTATAAATCCACAGGCAAACATAAGGTTTGCAGGTGGAAGGCTTCGAATAAAGGCCATTCAGGAGAAAGCGCTTCGTGCAGGAATTAATGCTGCGATAACTGGAAATTTTCTCACCTCCAAAGGAGCAAAAATCCGTGACGATATTAAGGATTTTACAAACGCTGGTTTTAAACTTAGTTATGGATACAAATAAATTAAAAGAATTCGACCGTAAACACATATGGCATCCGTATGCTACCTCTTTTCCTTCGGCTGGATGCCACATCGTAACGAGTGCAAAGGGTGTACGATTAAAGTTAGCTGACGGAAAAACATTAATTGATGGCATGTCAAGTTGGTGGTCTGCAATACACGGATACAACCATCCTGTGCTCAATAAAGCTATGCACGGGCAAATTGAAAAAATGTCACACGTGATGTTTGGAGGTTTAACCCATCAACCAGCTATTGAGTTAGCAGAATTATTACTAGAGATTGTACCCCCTGGTTTGGAACATATCTTTTATTGTGATTCGGGTTCTGTTGCTGTTGAGGTGGCCATGAAGATGGCTTTGCAATACTGGTATTCCAAAGGAAAGCATAAAAAGCATCAGTTTGTGACTATAAAAAAAGGTTATCATGGCGACACCTGGCATGCAATGTCGGTTTGCGACCCGATAACCGGAATGCATCACATTTTTAACAATAAATTACCAATACAGCACTTTTTACCTTCGCCTGAAACAACATTTTATGAAGAATATAATCCAGATGAAACTGTTAAGATCGAAGATTTCTTTAAAAAGAACCATCAAAATATTGCTGCTTTTATCCTGGAACCTATTGTTCAGGGCGCTGGAGGGATGCATTTTTATCACCCTCAATATTTGAAAGATGTTAAACAACTTTGTCAAGAATACGGTGTGCTACTTGTTGCAGATGAAATTGCTACAGGTTTTGGCCGTACCGGTAAACTATTTGCTTGCGAATTTGCCTCTGTTACACCTGATATCATGTGCATAGGAAAAGCCTTAACAGGCGGGTACATGTCGTTTGCAGCAACATTATGCACTCCTGATATTGCAACTGTAATTTCCAATGGGACTCCAGGTGTTTTTATGCATGGGCCTACCTTTATGGGTAATCCTTTAGCTTGCTCAGTAGCACAAGCAAGTATCAAGCTTCTTAAAGCAAACAACTACGATGTAAACAGAATAGAACAACAACTAAGGATTGGCCTCTCAGGGTTACAAGAATTAAAAGCTGTAGCCGATGTGAGGGTACTTGGAGCTATAGGCGTGGTTGAAATGAAGGATAATTTTGATATCCCAAAACAGCAAAATGCTTTTATTAAACAGGGCATTTGGTTACGTCCATTTGGGAAACTCATTTATACAATGCCTCCATTAATTATATCCGGCAACGATTTAGAATTTTTAACTCAGGCTATTAGCCGTGTAATTACAAATATTTACGAATAGATGGAAAACTATAAAAATGTTTTAATTAAACTCAAAGAAAAAGATAATTACCGGATTATCCCTGAAAACAATAGCCTGCAACTCATTAATTTATGTAGCAACGATTATCTGGGAATAAACAGTAATAAAAAATTTTACGATTCTTTCTGTGCTGAATACAATGCCGGGTATGGTTTTGGTTCCTGTTCTTCCAGATTATTGAGTTCATCATTAAAGGAGCATTCTCTTTTGGAAAAGAATATAGCACAAAGTTATCAGGCAGAAGCTTGCTTGTTGTTTAACAGCGGATACCATGCCAATACAGGTATAATCTCAGCTATAGCAAAAAAGAAAGATTTAGTCCTTACAGACAAACTCGTTCATGCCAGTATCATAGACGGTGTTAAATTAAGCTCCGCATCATTTTTAAGGTACAAGCACCTGGATTATTCACATTTAGAATTTCTTCTAAAAAAATATCGCAAAAATCACAATAATGTATTTATAATAAGTGAGAGTATATTTAGCATGGATGGCGACATTGCTAATCTTCATTCCCTGATTGAGTTAAAAAAGAGATACAATGCCTACCTATATATTGATGAGGCTCATGCTTTTGGAGTACGCGGAAAAAACGGGCTTGGTTGTGTTGAAGAAGAGAATTGCATAAATGAAGTTGATTTTATTGTTGGGACGTTTGGAAAAGCACTGGCATCTGTCGGTGCTTTTGTGGTATGTAATAATATTTTCAAAGAGTTTCTCGTAAACCACGCTCGAACATTTATATTCAGTACAGCACTACCTCCAATAAATATTGTTTGGACGAACTTTATTTTTCAGCGACTACCTGATATGAAATCCCAACGTGAAAAGTTAAAAACTTTAAGTTTACAATTTGCGACACTACTCAACCTTAAACCCGGCAGCCATATAATTCCATTCATTATAGGAGAAAACTCAAACACCATTAAAAAATCGGATTTCTTGAAAGAGAATGGATTTTTTGTTTTACCCGTTCGATATCCAACAGTTCCCAAAAACACTGCAAGACTCCGTTTTTCTTTAAATGCATCTTTAAAAATAGAACAATTGCTACCGATAAAGGAAATTTTAAAATAAAACTAAAATACAGGTATCATGGAAATGAATTGGTTAAATAAAAGAAACAACCGAAAAGTAATTTTATTTTTCAATGGCTGGGGCATGGACAAAAACACAGTTAAACATATACATTCTGGTAATTATGATTTGTGCATGTTTAATAATTATCATTCCCAATTATCGGTTGATATCGATTTTAAAGAATACGAAGAAATTTACCTTATAGCCTGGTCGTTAGGTGTCTGGATTTCTTCGCAGATTTTATCAGAAAATAACATCGAAATAAAAAAGGCAATTGCCATAAATGGCACGCTTAATCCTATTAATCAGGAAGAAGGTATTCCGCCAAAACTCCTTAAACTCACATTAGATAACTGGAATGATAAAAACCGAGCAAGCTTTGATAAAAACGTTTTTGGAGAAGAATACAGCAACAAATTAATTCATGAATACCGAAGCAAGCGAGAAACAGAAAATCAAAGACAGGAGCTAGAATTTATTTTTAATAAGATACAATCAACACAGTCAATACAAATTGATTTTGATTGTGCTGTTATTGGTCGCAGAGATAGAATTTTCTTTTATGAAAATCAACTCACTTTCTGGAAAACAAAGACAAGGTGCGTAGAGTTAGATATTCCACATTTCCCTTTCCTAAAATTTAAAACATGGCAAGAAATTATAGAATTGTAATATGACAAATATTAATAAACAAATAATAAGAAAGCAATTTGACAAGCACTTGAACACCTATGAATCAAATGCAATTGTACAACAAGAAGTTTCGGAAGAACTTGTACATCTGTTAAAATGGAATAAGCTAAGTGAATTTAACAGGGTACTTGAGGTTGGATGTGGTACAGGCTTTTTAACCCGGCAATTTTTATCAGAATGCAAGGTTAAAAAAATATACATTAATGATTTTACAAGTAGTGCCCTTGAACATGCCAAACGTGCAGTCGTAAAATTTGATATAAGTAGTTATGAATTGTTATATGGCGATGCCGAGTTTATTCCTTTTCCAACCCGGTTAAATGCTGTTTTATCAACTTCAACTGTCCAATGGTTTAAAAGCTTACCCCAATTTTTTTCAAAAGTATCTGCATCCTTAAATCCAGATGGGATTTTTGCTTTCAGCACTTTTGGGGACGAAAACCTACGTGAAATCAGGACAATAACGGGTATCGGGTTAGACTATAAAACATTGAACGAGCTAACAAAAATGCTAGAGACCGATTTTGATATTATAGCGCTAAAAGAATGGAAATTAAAGAAAGTTTTTGAACATCCTACCGATGTATTACGACACATGAAATACACTGGTGTTAATGGAATACAAAAGGTGTTTTTTGGAAAGAAACAATTGTCTTCGTTTATCAGTAATTATAAAAATCTTTTTTCAACTGACGAACAAAAGGTAATTCTAACATATAACCCGATAATAATTATAGCAAAAAGAAAGTATCATGAACAAAAGAGTGTTTTTTATTAGTGGGATAGATACCGGTTGTGGTAAAACCTATATAACCGGACTATTAGCATACCATTTGTTAGAGGCGAAAGTTAAAGTCATAACCACGAAACTGGTACAAACAGGAGGCTCAGGAGTTTCAGAAGATATAATAGAACATCGCAAATTGATGGAAATAGATATTTTAGCAGAAGATAAAATCGGTTTAACCTGTCCTTTTGTATATTCTTACCCTTCATCTCCACATTTAGCTGCTGAAGTTGATAAACACCCTTTTCATAAAGAAGTTATAACTGAATCGACTAAAAAACTGTTAGCTGATTATGACATTATTCTTAGTGAAGGAGCTGGTGGATTAACTGTTCCTCTTACAAAAGATTATTTTATTTCAGATTATATTATAGAAAATAAACTACCTGTAATTTTAGTTAGTTCATCCAAATTAGGGAGTATTAACCATACACTTTTGAGTATTGATTTCTGTCGGCAAAAAAAAATTAACCTTATTGCTGTTATCTATAACGAAATGCCAGAGAATGATACTACAATAGCTATCGAATCTTTTTCCTTTATTAAAAATTATTTAAAAGGTCATAACTCAAATATTAAACTGATTCACAGCCAGGATTTATGCAAAAACAGCAAAATTAATGTTTACGAAAAATATTTCTCTAATGCCGGAAACAATTGCTAACAATTCTTAAATTCCATGTTATCTTGATTTTGCCTTTGTGTCTTCATTTTTGCAAAGAAATGTGATGTAGACCTAATTACTGTTACCAATTCAAACTCATAGTTAACTGCTGTAATTTACATTCGTTTTTATATCAAAAAATTTGCCTTTTGGAAATAAATCTTTTTACCACTTCAAATCCAAAGAGGAAATTCTAAAAGAGGTTGTTTTGAGCAGAGCGGATATTGTTATACGTGAAGCAACTAAAATAGCAGAGAACAAAACTCTTAATGCACTTGAAAAGCTGATTGAAATAGCAAAAGCATCAACAAACTTAGACAGTTCAAGTTTCAAACATCGCATTCAAATCATTAAATTATTTAACAGCCCTGGTAATTTACAATTTTCCATTGGATTATCAGAATCAATACATAATCGTTCTTTGCCAATTATTGAGAGCATTATCAACCAGGAAATAAAGGAGAACCTTTTTCAGTTGGACTTTCCTGTATTGATTGCAGATACATACCTTACTTTGTCAGATAAGTTTAAGCGAAAGATAGTTGATTTGCTTATTGAGAATGTAGAATTTGGTATTAATAATTTACTGCAAATAGAAGAGTGGATTAAGTATAATCAAAATATAATTGAAAAAATATTGGGCCTTGAAAAAGGTTCTTATGCATTAGTCCCTACTATGATGGCGCACATAACAAAAATTTTATCAACAAGTCACACCCCATGATATAAAAAAAAGAAAAAAGCTAAATCTCGCCAACGCAAACATAAAAAATCCCCGGCAATATGCATCCGGGGAATTATCGATTTTATTGATTATCGTTCCAAATATGTAGTTGTAAAATACTCGTCTTTTACGTTTGGGCTAAACATTACTTTGCTAAATACAAATGATGAACTACGTCCGTTTTGTTCGTTAATCATTTCCATATGCGTAAGCACATACCTTTGATTTTTCTCATCAAGCTTTTTTATAGATTTCACGGTCATTGTTTTATGCAATTCGCTGTCTAAGTCATAATAAACAGCTTTTCTAATCACATAATCCTTTTTAGCGATGAATACAATTTTCTTAGAAAAACCGTTTTCATCAGCTATATCTTCAGTGTTAGGTGTGATCTCAATTTTCCAGCATTCAATCCCGTCAATATTTTCAGTTTCCACTAATTTATACCCAAAATCATCTATATCCGGGGTAATAATATCGGCATATGAAAATTCAGATCCCATAAAACTTGAAGCTTTTTCGCTGCTTACAATGCGTCGTGTTTTACGCAGGGCAGGAAGATACAACCAAATATCGTCATCCTTTTTCTCATAACTGTAAGTCAAAAGCCCTGTACCTTTCACATCGGCAGGTTCAAGGAATTTAATAATAGATTTCTCTGTGTCGGCATTATCAAACAACTTGCGGGCCTGCGATATTTTTCTTACACGTTCTCTCCCTTTACTATCAACGATGGTTAAAGTTGCAATTCCTTCAACTCCCGAAACTTTCATTGTTGTATTAAACTTATCGACAATTTGTTTTGCTTCCTGTGCATAAACAGAAATGCTTGAGAATGTTACTAATGCTAATAAAATAGCTAATCCTGATACATAATTTATTGTTCTCATATCTTTTATATTTAAATGTATTATATGTTCAATGTTTTTCTCTCATACAATCAGTCCCATGTATAAAGAGTATCAATGGAATAAAAATTATTATTACTATTAAGCTGACTAATATTGAAATAGATGCAAGTATAATACTCTCAATTAGAGAGATTTTAGTTACACGACTGAGGTAATTAAACTTCTTAATTATTATTACTATACAAGAAGGAATACCAGCAGCTAAGGCTAAAACCATAGCCAGAATTACTATATAATAATTAATAGCTCTCATTCCGTTTATTATTGTACTATCTCTTTTGGTTCAAGGAATTTAGGTTTTATAATCAGGCATATAGCCGGAATTATTACCAAAGCTCCTATCAGGCAGGCCGATATTGACACTACCACGAGAAACCCGAAAAATTTTACAGGTAAAAAGCTTGAAATAAACAGTGCTGAAAAGCCTATAATAACAGATAACGCATTAATTGTAACCCCACGGCCTGTTGTAACAAGCGTTTTTACTATTGCAGTTTTATAATCAAGCCCATTTTGCCGTTCTTCCTTATACCGCCATAATATATGGATGGTATAATCAATACCAACTCCAATCATAATAGAAGAAAGCATGGCAGTAGCAATATTCAGGTCAATATTTAAATACCCCATTAACCCAAACAGGATTATCATCGAAAATGACAAAGGAATAGCTGAGATTAACCCTGCCTTTACCGATTTAAAAAGCAGGCTCATGACAAGCACTACCATTAAAACCGAAACCAATAAAGAAGTAACCTGCCCGTTAACAACAATATTCGATAACTCAGCAATTATCATTGCCAGTCCTCCTTTCAGGCTCACATCTTTATCATCTTTTATTATTTCATTAATTTGCGAAATGGTACGTATAACATCTGGTGTGTTTCCTGTATTTAACATGGTTGTTATTTGAGCATTCTCAAAAGGGAAATCTACCATTTTTTCAAAATCTTCCGGGTCACCGCTCATTGAATAAAGCTCAAAATACTGAGCAACGGCTTCCCTCGAATCGGGAATTTTATCATAAAGTGGGTCGCCCGGGTCATTAATGGCGGTACCCATTTCATGTACTATATCATTAATTGAAATTACATTACCTACTGTCGGTATTTTTTCAAATTCCTTTTCGTAGTTATCCATCTTCTTTAAAATGGCAGGGTCTTTAATATCGCCGTTAACTACTAAAGATATTGCCTGGGAACCACCCAGTTTTTTGTTTATCAATTGAGTGCCTACCTGTATAGGGTGCTCTTCTGTATAATAATTTTCCGGGTTAGAATCTACCTTCAACATAAAAATGCCCAGGGCAGCAACAGAAACAATAATTACAGCAAACAGGACTATTCTTCGTGGAGTCTGGGTTATCTTTTCGCCTAATATGAACAAGAATCTTTCAAACCCCGTTTTCTTATCATTTTCAGCAGATATCCTTGGCTTTCCTTTTTTTATAAAGGATAGTGTTATCGGTATTAAAAACAGGCTGGCCAATAACGCAAATGCAATTCCTATTGAAGCCAGTACCCCTAGTTGCTTTGCAGGTATCATTCTATGGAATAACAAACACAACATACCAATAATTGTAGTTAACCCGGTTATGGCAATTGGTCTCCACATATCCGAAAATACTTTTTTCGCAATTTCCTTATTTGTTAACTTACCGCCAGGTTTATTCAACTCCTGGTAGCGGGCAATTAAATGTATTCCATAATCGTTGGCAATGGCAATAAGCATAATAGGCAGAATAATTGTAGGCATCATAATTTTCCAACTAAGTGCTGGTATAGAGCCTAATGCCACAATTATTGAAATTACAACTATGCTAAAAGGTAAAATAACACCCTTTATTTCACGGAAAGAAAAGAATAAAAAGACAAGCATAATTAATAGTCCTAAGGGCATAAGGCTCATCATATCTTTTTTAATATCCTTTTCTTCATTGTATCGTACATATGGCAACCCGGCCATGTAAACCTCTTCGTTTCCGGGATTTTCATGCAGCATTTGTTCAACTTCTCCAATAAGTTCAATATCGGTAGCTTCAGGCGTTTTGGTTAGAATTAAGGTTGTAAGGGTAAAATCTTCAGAAACTACCACCTTATGTACAATATCATTGTCCTTTATTTCTTTCCTAAGTACTTCCCTGGCTTCATTTGTCTTTGGTATTTTATTTACAGCAGGGTCAACTATCATCATTCCGTCATCGCCTTTTATACTTTTAAGGTCAAAAAGCGACATTACATCATCAACCGATGATAATCGATTTGCTTTTTTTGACAGTAATTTTAGCCGTTTTAATGTTTCAGGTTTTAATACATCATCTGTTTTTAACACGACAACGAGTAAATCAGTACCACCAAAAATAGCTTCAATCGAATCTGTTTGTATCCTTGATGGCATGTCCTCTGGTAAGAGGTTCATTACTTCAGGGTCAATTTTTGCCTTTGGCAATTGTATTCCTAGTAGCACGGTTAATCCTAAAAAAAGTATTATGGTTAACCATCTGTATTTTAAAAATATATTTTTTGTTTTCATAATAAATAATTTATACAAACAAACGTTTGTTTAATAAAGTAATAAATTTTTTTATTTTTTAAAATCTTTAATAACATTCTGTATACCACCTTTAAGAAAACTGGTTAATACTTCAATATAGTTTTCATAGTAGGCTTCAGAAAAATCAACATCCATTATTTTTTTTATAAGCGGACTCAAAAGAAAATTTGAAAACATGCTTGAAATAAAAACGGGGCCAAGAATTGAAAAAAGTACAGGTGATTCTTCCTCATTTAATCCAAGTTGTTTAAAAATAGTATCATTTGCAATAATCGACTTTATTATATCTGTTTTTATTTCTGCAACCTCTGGTAATCCAAGCGGTAACTCCAGGTAACCAATTTTCATAATATTGGTATGTTTTCGAAAAGCATTAACAAGGTTTGTCACCAATTCTTTCAGATTTTCATCAATTGTCCTGTTTTCACTATAAGATTCTTTATAAATTGATGTATAAATAGTACTGAACCTGTTTACAATTTCCTTTAGCACACCTTCCTTTCCTTGGTAATAGTAAGAAATCATTGAAATATTCACATTGGCTTCTTTAGAAATTTCCCTTACGCCAATGGCAGCATACCCTTTTTGGGCAAACAAAGAAGCAGCAGCTTCAAGTATTCTTTCTTTTGTGTCTGTTGAACTCATTTTGTTTTAAAAAGATGTTTTTAATTGCACAAAAATACAATTTAAAAGCGGACTGGTTATTTCAAACATCGTATTTTCATCTCCGTAATAATAATCAGCTCCCAAGCTAAACGATAATGCATCATAGATATCATAGGTTATTCGGGGCTTAAGCAAAACTTCATTTGTCGTGAAATTATACATACTTAGCAATTCAATTTCTAAAGTTTCATAAAGCAGGTCCAAATTACCTCTTGCCGATATACTATGGCTAAACTCATTTAATTGGGTGGCAAAAATCCTGTTATGAAGTTCTATATAATAAGAGTCATCGTCAGGTGGTAAGGTATTCGGGTCTGGTAATTCTTTAAAATCCTGAACATACCTGCCTACATATTGTAAAACAATATCGAACTTTCCGAAATCATGGTCAACTCCTAAAATATATTGTAAATCAGGATTTGGCACATGTAATTTTTTTTCATAATCTTCGAAAGGATAACGATAAGCTATTTCGCCCCGTAGTCCATAGCTCCCCAAGGTCGTAGAAAAATCTCCACCCAAAATATGCATACGATAGGCCACTTTATGCAAATAAACCAATATACTATCCTGATTAATGGCAGTTACTTCTGAACGCATTCCCTGGTAGGGATTATACCCGTTAAAATACGATAAAGATGCATCATAATCATTCTTCACCATATTTAATTTTAAAGCAAATGCACTATTGTCAAGCTCATGATTAGGATTATCATCTTCACCAATTAACAATCCATTGGCAAAATTTATGTATTCCAGAGGTATATTTGACGCCTTGTAAGTTGGTACCCATATAAATTCAATATCGAAAGGCTTTAAATTATATTTTGTTCTTAATAAAAAATTGCCCTCTCTTGTATCATCATTATCAGGCGAACGGATAAAAATATCTTGTGGGGTAATATTATTAGTGGGGTTCATACCATCTGCTTTTCCCCAGGCAATAATTTGTTTTCCCAGGCGTATATCAAATTTTCCTGGGTATAAACTTACATAGGCTTCACGCAAATCAACTGCTGTAAAGTCAGTTTCGTACTCCAGGCCATTACGAATTCTGAATTCAGTGAAAGCCTCTCCAAGATTCCCTTTTTTAGCATTTAATTTTAGCATAGCTTCTCCAAAGGCACTTTGCGTACCCCAATTGGTCGTATTCAGAAGTTCACCCGAGTAATATGCCCCCCTGACATAACCATTTAACTGGTAGCTCATATCAGAATTATCCTCATCGCCTGCGCTTTCAAACAAACCCTGAGAATTACAGGGGATGAAGAACAAAACTGATAGAGCCATTAATAAATAATATTTCCTCATATCAAAAATTTTAATTAATAATTATACAAATATAATCAATCAAACGTTTGTTTGGATTTTTTGTTTCATTTATTTTTTTTAATAAAAAATTTATCGCTACTATTGGAACGTCATTCCATACAGGAATTTTATTTCAAATAGAAACTAATGACAGAAAACTTGAACAACGAAAAAAACTCATAATTGAGGAAAGTAAAAAAACATTTTCCTTAAAGGGTTTTTCAAAAAATACCATACAAGATATTTATGATGTTATTGAATGCTATTGAATATGGGAAGTGAAGGATATAAACATTTTGGGAGAATAGGAGATATTTGGAAACATTTACCTTTATGTGAAATTGTTTCGAGTGAGGATATCCAAATTTATATTGAGACTAATTCTGCATATTTTAGTTATGTTCTGGAACATTCCTTAGAACAAGACTATGGAATAGGCTTATTCATTGAGAATTCAAAAGACCATCCTAAGGTAATTAAATCAAAATATTATAAGTTGATTAAACCATTTTATGATGAGGATAAATATTTAGGTTCTTGTGGACAAATAATTCATTTGCTTCGAGATAAACCGGACAATTATATATTCTTTGATATAGATAAAAAGGCTCTTAACTCAATTGAAAAATCTGTCATAGAATTAGGGTTATCGCATAAAGTTGAGACAATACAAATGGATTCAGTAACAGGATTGATTAATTTGATTCCAAAGATAAACAAAAGAGCATTTGTGCATATTGACCCATATTTGATATATCAACCAAATAAGGATGGGTACAGCTATCTTGACGGTTTTTTTGAAGCATCTAAAAAAGGTATCAAATGTTTCTTATGGTATGGATTCGAAACCCTCAATGAAAAAAATAGAATTAATGATATATTACTTTCCAGAATCAAGAAAACAGAGATTAATGGTGTATCCTGTGATGAACTTATACTAAAGGCGATTCATGAAAATTCAGCAAATATTAACCCAGGTGTTTTAGGATGCGGTATTTTGACAAGTAATCTAACTAAAAAATCAATCAAAATTATTTCTTGTTATGCTAATTTGCTTGTAAAAATATATAAGGATTCAAAATTTAAGGGAATAAGTGCAGAATTATATTATGATAAAATAATTTAGAGAAAAAAGTTTGGAAAATAAAAAATTATACATTAATATTGGAACTCTATTCCATGTCGGAATTACATTTTAATATGGGGACAAAAGAAAGAAAACAAAGAGAACTGGAGCAACGAAAAAAACTCATAATTGAGAAAAGTAAAGAATTATTTTTCTTAAAGGGATTTTCAAAAGTTACCATACAAGATATTTGTGATGCTATTGAATATGGAAAAAGTGCAGTTTATAATCTTTTCGAAAGCAAAGAAGAAATTTATGGCTACGTCTATATAGAAGCGGCAAAAATACTGGCAGACCTGACCAATAAAATAGATATTGAAAATACGAATCCTGCAAACACATTTTTTGTTGTTACTAATCAGATATTTAATTTCTATAAAGACTATACCCCTTATTATAAAGCATTGTTCTTTTTCGATTCAAACCACATGGCATGTGAACAAATGCCTGAAGAAATACTCACAATAAAACACGCCCAAAAGGAAAGGGCAATGCAGCCTGTACGTTCTATATTAAATAGAGGAATTAACGAAGGTATTATTAAACCCGTTGATGTTGACCAAGTTATAAATACTTATTTTGCTTCTTTGTTAGGAATAATAAATTCGTTTATCACCGAAAATCCTCGACATGAACTTGAAATTCTTGCTAAGATGATGCAAAATCATGCAGAAATTTATGACAAAGGATTAATGAATTAATTTTTTTGCGAAATATTGGACTATTGTTCCATTTAAGAATATGAGTATATCAATTAAAATGAAAAACAATGAAAACATTCAAAATCTTATCTTTTATCGGATACAGCCTTGTTGCATTAGCTGGATTGGCAATGGGTATAATGTACACCTTTGCCGATGAAATAATGCCGTATCACCTTGATGCCCTTGGGAGTTCCTGGGAAGAACTTAATTCCGGTACTCAATGGATGCTTCTCAATTATGAACGCTCGGTAGCAGCAGGTTTTATTACTACCAGTGTTGCATTATTCTTTCTATTGCTATTTCCATTACGAAAAGGGGAAACATGGTCTAAAATTGCTGCTTTTGTTATTCCTTTTGTAGAAATGGGCAACATGGCACTTCGTACAGCAAGTGTTTCTGAAAACACCCCGGCTAACCCACCTCTTGTCGGTGTAATCAGTCTTTTATCCATAACATTTATAAGTTTTATTTTTTCAATAATATCAAGGAGATAATACCATGAGCAATATAGATTACATAAATAAAATTGCTAATAAACAACGCGATTTTTTTAATACAGGAAAAACTTTAGACATAAAGTTCAGAATCGAACAATTAAAGAAACTCCGCCATGCAATAAAAATAAATGAAGCAAATATTTTTTCCGCATTAAAAACAGATTTGAACAAACCTTCATTTGAAGTATTTTCTGCCGAAATAATGCAGCTTTTAGGTGAAATTAAGTACACTATCAGACATATACGACAATGGACAGAACCTTGCAGGGTTAAGACTTCTTTCGAACTGCAACCGGGTAAAAGTATGATTTATGCACAACCTTTTGGTGTTATATTGAATATTGCTCCCTGGAATTACCCTTTTCAAACATGTTTTGTCCCTCTTGTATCTATTCTTGCAGCGGGGAATTGTGCCGTAATTAAACCATCAGAATTTGCTCCTAAATCATCAAAATTAATCAGTGAAATAATTAATAATATTTATCCTGTTGAATATTGTACTGTAGTTGAAGGGGGTATTGAGGAAACTCAATCATTACTTGCCCAAAAATGGGACTTTATAGCTTTTACAGGGAGTCCGAAGGTTGGGCACATTGTTGCACAGGCAGCAGCTAACCATTTAATTCCTACGCTTCTGGAATTAGGTGGGAAAAGCCCATGTATTGTACATTCTGATGCTGATATTAAGATTGCTGCCCGTCGTATTGCATGGGGGAAATTTTTAAATGCAGGACAAACTTGTACTGCCCCCGATTTTGTTGTAGTACACAAAAATATTGCGAAGCAATTAGCAGAAGAATTAACCTTACAGGCACAAAATTTTTATGGACATAATCCCCAAGAGAGCCCTGATTACTGCCGTATTATCACAAAAAGACATTTTGAAAGGTTGGCTTTGTTCTTGGAAAAAGATAAAGTATTTTCTGGAGGCAAAACAGACAGTAGTTCATTATATATTGAACCAACAGTCCTGTATAAAACCGATTGGGATGATAAAATTATGCAGGAAGAAATATTTGGGCCACTTCTTCCTATTATCGAGTATGAAAATATTAATGATGTTATAAATAGAATAAAAGAAAAGGAACGGCCGTTAGCCCTCTATTTCTTTTCGAGAAATAAGTCTTTACATAAACACATAATTGAATCCATACATTTTGGAGGAGGTTGTATCAATGCCACAATATTGCACAACGGAAATATAGAACTTCCTTTCGGGGGTATTGGCAATAGTGGTATGGGCAGGTATCATGGGAAATATGGATTTGACACCTTCTCATACAAAAAAAGTATTTATAAAAAGCCAACGTGGATTGACCCGTCTTTAATCTATCCTCCCTATAAACAAAAAGTGAATTTATTAAGAAGGATAAGCTCATAATAACTTTTTTAATTAAGTAATATAATCAACATTAAAAATCGAAAAAAAATGAAAACAGTATTTATTACAGGTTGTTCAACTGGAATTGGTAAAGAAACCGCAAAATTATTTCAGCAAAATGGATGGAATGTTGCAGCAACAATGCGCAACCCTGAAAAGGAAACAGAATTAATTCACTTAGAAAATGTAAAATGTTTCTCGTTAGATGTAACAGACAGAGCTACTATTGATAATACAGTACAAGACGCAATTGTCCATTTCGGAGCAATTGATGTATTAGTAAACAATGCCGGGATTGGCACAAAAGGGCTTTTTGAAGCAGCAACATTAGAAGATGCAAGACGTCAGTTTGATGTTAATGTATTTGGTGTCATGAATGTTATGTGGGCAGTTTTGCCCCACTTTCGTAAAAGAAAAGAAGGGACTATTATCAATATAAGTTCGCAGGCTGGGTTCATGGGAGTACCACTAAATTGTTTCTATAATGCCACAAAATTTGCACTTGAAGGTCTAAGTGAATCCTTGATGTATGAACTTAGTACTATTAATGTTAATATGAAGCTTATAGAATTGGCTGCTGTAAATAGTAATTTTCTGGCTTCAACACAATTTTTCGAAAATCCTGAATTAAAAGAATATGAGGTCATTAACAATACGGTTATTCCGAAAATGAAAGAATATCTGGGAGCAGGAGAAAAACCTTCTGTCGTTGCAGAAGTAGTTTATAAAGCCGCCACAGATGGAACAAATAAGCTTCGTTACTTGGCTGGCAATGGAATCGAAATGTCTCAAAAACAAAGACAAACCCTTCCGTTTGAAACGTTTAGCCAGGTAGTAAAAGAAAGGTTTGGGATCCTTAATTATAAGGAATAATTGTCAATGATTATTAAAAAACAAGAGCAGGGCATAATTAATTATCTTTGTTATGTGAATATGTAATACAACAAGATAAATGCTTTTGCTCTTTTTTATTTCAGCAATTCTACTCTATATACCAAAGGCGAAAACGGCTCAGGCGTATTATTAATAATCTCATCAAGGATAATTTCATTTCGTAATTCATGTGGTATTACTTGGGTACTTCCGCCAAATGCGATACGTGAAGGCATAATAAGAAGGGCACTTTCACCCGGTTTTAACAACTTTATCCCTTCCTCTAATCCTTTTACTGCTTTCCCAGTCCCTAAACGAAAAGTAACCGGATTATTGTTGAAAGTAGAAAAATGTATGCGTCCGTCTAAGTATTTTCTTTCGAAATTAATCCGAACGATATCTCCATTGTTTGGACAACTTCCCTTCCCTTTTTCGGTAAGCTTTTTAAAATACAAGCCATCTGCATACCCTTTTATTTGTTCAATTTCCTCGATAGCAATATAATTGGTAATAGAGTCCTTTTCTATAGAAAAACGTTCGTCTTTGCTTTGTATGTCTACAATCTCTATGTCACACACAAGAATCGAATAAGGTTTTAATTTTATATCGGAATTTGAATACCAATAAAAAGCCTTCGGGGAAGGCAGAAAAAAACGAAATCGTTCTCCCTTACGCATTAATCTGCATCCTATATCCAACCCCTCAGGGATGAGAGACCCGCTACCATGTTCGAAAGCAATAATTGTATCCGTATCCATTTTCAGAGAATCTCCATCAAGAATGGAAATTTCACACTTGGCATAAATAATATCTCCTTTCTCTATTTTCTCTCCCTGTACATTTTCTTTCAATGACAAATAAAATATTTCATTTACCTCTTTTGCTGGGATGTTATTTTTTATAAGATAGTTGTTTATTTTGTTGATATCAGAGTCCCTTTTTTTTTCAATCTCCGACATATCATCTTCACATTGAGTAAAAAATAACAGAATAAAAAATAAATACGTTAATTTCTTGTTCATGGCTAATTGATTTTGTTGTTTATAATAATCTTTTTTGTAAACCCATACGGATTTGGTTTCTCGTACGCTACAATCCCGTAATATAAACAACGAACTTCCATTTTTATGAATTACGCAACCATTGTCCCCCAAATAACCACTATAAGATAAATGTACATGTAGCGTTAAGCATACTTTCTTCGTAATGATAAAAAAATACAGTAAGGAATTTTATATGTTGCAGGTGTCCCCGGGAGACAGTCTCATCAAAAAATTGATTGAAGGCTGTAGGAACAACGAAACGGAATCACAGGAGAAACTTTATAAACATTTTTTTGGGTATGTTTTGGCAATTGCTATGAGGTACTCTGGTGCTCGTTGTAAAGCGATTGAGGTTGTTGATGATAGCTTTATGAAAGTTTTTGACAAAATTTCGCTATATGATGAAACACAGGATTTTAAAGGGTGGTTAAGGAGAATTGTGATTAATACAGCTATTGATGAAAGCAGGAAACAACAAGGTCGGAATCTGAAAGAAAGTAAAATAAATGGAACGGATATTTTATCTGGCACAGTAAACAATACTGACTCCGACCTTCATCTTTCCGAACTTTATGAATTAATAGAATGCTTGCCTTTTCTGCATCGGTCAGTGTTTAGCCTGTTTGAAATAGAAGGATTTAGCCATAAAGAAATAGCCGAATTATTGCAAATCCAGGAAAGCTCCTCACGAACTTATTTAACACGAGCTAAAAAAGAGCTTCGAAAGTTGTATAAAAAATATTTCCAATGAAGAAAGTTGAAGAAGATAAAATAATCAATGAGATAATTTCTTCATTAAAAAATTATAATGAAGAATATATAGAAGGTTCATGGGAAAAGTTTCAGAAAAAACGAGAACAAAAAAAGAAACAAAAAGTTTTATGGCTTATTTTTTCTGGTGGGATAGCTGCTATATTCTTGTTATGTGTTATTGTATATGAAACAGTTCTGGATAATCCTCGAAAAAAATTAGAGGTGGAAAATGAAAAAACAAACCTCAGCGAACCAAAAACTGAAGACAAATTACCAATGGTTTCAGAATCTGACCTTAATGCTTCATATGAAAGAGAAATATTTTTGATGAGAAAAATCAACAGGCTTGAAGTTCAAGTGTCATTTGATAAGGAAAACCCAACGCTTGCTTCTTGTAAGGAGTCTTTACCAGATAAACTTCAAGTAAATCAAAAAAGTAATAAAATAACTGTTCCATCTGATAGCATCGGAAAAGAAAAAGTTTTAAATAAAAAAACAGGTATAATAAAAAAAATCAATACAATAGGGTATAAAACAAATAGAAATAATTCCAATAATAAGAAGCTCCGATTTGGTTTTTTAGTAAAACAATCGACGAATTCGACTTCAACTTCGTCTAATGTGTCAATAGCTCTAGGAGTAGTAAACGAAATGGAACTTAATGATAAACTATCTTTTAACTCCGGAGTAATCCTTGATAGATATAACCTGGATTATACTCAGGTAAAAGTATATTCTGAACATGACCCAACTTCAATAAATGCTGAGCTATTGTGTTTAGATATTCCTCTTAACTTAAAAATTAAACTTTTTGAAATGAAGCAAAGTGATATTTTTATTTCAGGGGGGGTGTCTTCATTAATATTTCTCAAAGAAAAATACAGACAGGAATTTATTTATGCCGAGCCTTCTGAGACAAATATTAGTTGCAGGAACATTAATTTTGCAGGACAACTAAACTTATCAAGTGGATGGCAGCACCAAATATCCTCTCATTTGAATATTACAATAGAAGCGTATATGAAAATCCCCTTATATGACCTTGCAGAAGAAAATCTTCACTTCTATCAGTCCGGGTTAAGCATAAAAATTTCAAAATAGGTAATTAAACTGCTCTTCCTTTTGTAGCGTTTCAATTATATCAATCGTAATAAGATAAAAGATTCGAATGAGCATCGGTTTTTCTGCATGTTCTGTTTCTTATTCTTAAAAAAGGACAGACATCTTATTATGACTTAAAAAGAAATATAGCAAATGTTAAATAAAAGTTCTTGCCACATAAAAACACAAGTATTGGAATTAGGAGAAGGGATCATTGTACAACAGCCTTTTGCAGTAATGACATGGAAACTGGAACTGTTTTTAAAAGATAAAGCGTACACGATAACGAGTTTGCTTATACCATTAAGAAATGAAATCATTGAAGGGAAATATATATTAGGAGATTTGTCCGATTATCCAGATCTTAATATTACAACAATCGCAGGTTATGTTGCAGACGTAATTATTACAACTTCCAGAAGAAATTATGACGTGACTTTGACAAGTGGATACTTGAGAATAAATAGAGCGACCGATAAATTAAATATAAATTACGATTGTTATGATAAAAACAATATCCACCTACGCGGTAATTGCTTTGTTAATCTTTTAGATCCAAATGTTTTGTCAAAATAACACATTTATTTCAAACACATTTTTTATTAATAAAACAACAAAAAATTATGAAAAGAATTAAATCTAAATGTATTCAAATGCAAACAGTAACATTTTTAGTGTTTACATTTTTAACCTGTATGGTAATTTCCTCTTGCGAAAAAACATCTGATGATAATAACTCTTCTAATTACAGAGAGGTATTACAAAATGGAGGGGTGTATTATTCCGGCTGCAAAGGTTTCTCGGAGAAAAAAACACTTGCAAAAGAAGCTTGCATTACTCTTCATACTGTGGAGGGGAATTACTTAGAAATCCAGCATTTCGATGCCATTTTTAATTGTGTCTTCGACAGTTTATCCATTGATTATAATGTAAATAACAATACAATCAGTGTTGATGAAAGCCATGTTAATCCTAATGCTTATTGTACTTGTGAGTATGATGTTAAATATAGAATAGGGCCGCTTGAATATGGGACTTATAGCATAAATATCTTAGATGAAAACTTAAATCAAAATGAGATTAGTTTTGATTTCGAATTTTCAGACAATACACAAATAACATATTATAAAGAATAGACAAATCTAAAGGAGCAATTTATATTTCTTATTTATGAAAAAGCATAATTATTTCAAAGGATTGACACTCCTTATTATTTCCTCTTTGATATTCGTATTTGGTTCCTGCAACGATGAAGACAATGACGAATATACCGCTGATGGTGATGCTGTTTTTATCAAAAAAAGAATTAACGGCAAGGCTAAAACAAGTACAAATTATTATGCCTACAGTTCTTATGGCATAAGCTCTGCGAAAGCAACAACCCCCAACAATAATATTTTTGAATTAGAAAAATATAATGATTCGAAAACTATATTTTTATATGAAGCCCCGGATTCTGTTTATGAAGAAGGAACGCCCGAAGAGGGCACTGGCACTTTTTCTTTCAATATTATAAGTGAAGGAGGAAGTGATAGTATTGTTGTAGAAGACCAGCAAGAATTTGATGATATTGCTCTTGCTGAAATAGATTCAATGAGTTATAGGGAATCAACAGGTTATTATGTTGGATGGGATTCAATTTCAGGAGCAGATAGCTATATCCTTTATCTTTTAGATTCAGATAAGAATATCGTTTTTGCAGGAGATGAACTTACTCCGAGTAATTCAGAGATCAACCTTTTATACGATAAAACATCAGGGACATGGATAGAAAAACCAGAGAATGGAAAATCTTATACCATAAGGGTATCAGGACGGGTATACGATTCCGATGCTACCACAACAAATTATATGTACAACATTCAGGAGATAAGTATTAGAGACACTATTATTATATGGGGACAATGAAACTCCTTGCCTTCTTTCTCCTAAAAAGCTACCTTTTTAAGGTAGCTTTTTTTGTGCTCAAGATAAAAGTACGTTATCTAATCGAATTTTTCTTCGATAAAAGCCAATAAATACGCTTCGGGAATCGCTTCAAGAAATATATTGGCTCCCGGTACTTTGTTCTCATGAATGGGGGGCTTTATTTATTGGGCAAAATGTCTAGGCAATTGGAATTGAAAATGTACGAGAGGTCTTTTGCCCTCTTCCCGTCAGCTGTCCAGCAATATTTTTCCGAAATGGCGATAAGGAAAAGTTATATTGGAAAAAAAGAAAACCATCAATTGTATTTAGATAGAACTGAGCTAAACTAAAAAAAAGGACTCACAAAAATTACTGTTAGAAATTCATATTTGCTCTAAAATATGTTTTATCTTTACACTAGAGTTATTTGAAACAATGGAAATATGAAGCAGACCAGAGAGTTTTGCTCGTTTCTAAACCATTACCTCTTCCGGATTTCTTTTTTTCAAGTCGTTGTTTTTCAGCCAGATATTTTGAAATGTTATAGAAGTGGCAAAAGTGTGGCGTGCTACGTGGAATGTGAGATTTTTGGTTATTCCGCATAAATCGGCAATTTCTTTTAAATAACTATTTAATTTTTGGTTGGAAATAACTGGGAAAATTGTCCCTTTATTAAGAGATTTTGGATGCTTTTTGTATTTGTCAATAAGTTCCTGGGCCTGATGTAAAATAGGGATTCTTACAGAAGCTGATGTTTTTTCTCGTTGCGTATAAATCCAATTCATTCCGTTTATACCTATCCTAATATTGCCCGGAGTGAGATGCATGACATCGATATAAGCTAATCCGGTATAACAGCTAAAAACAAACATATCTTTAACTTGTTGTAATCGTTCTATTTTGTAGTTCTTCATTTCAATTGCAGATAGTTCTTCCTGTGTGATAAAATCGCGTTCAACTTTCTTAAAATGAAGTTTATAAGCAGTAAACGGATTTTTGTCCAACCATTCCATTTTAACTGCCATATTAACTATTTTGCGAAGTCTTTCAATGTGTTTCATTACAGCATTGTTGCCCATAGGCCTTTGATGGTCTGTTGGTTTGTTTTTTCTTAAAAAATATTCAAAGTCGGTTAAAAATTTATAGTTGAGTTCGTAAAGATAGATGTCATCTCTTTTGAATTTTTTGTTTAAAAATACATTAATATATCTGCTGGTTGTGAAATAGTTTTTCAATGTTCCCCATTTTAGGTTCTCGTCCATTTGGACGTTGTGAAAATCCATCAATTCTTTTAATGTTTTTTCAGACTTATCAATGCCCAAAAATTTATTTTTTATTGCTTCTGCTGTAACTACCTGTTTGTTGGAAATCAAGTTCTGGTAATGGTTTGTGAGTTGTGAACGAATTTGTTCCAGATAAGAATTTAATTTACTGATATCAGGATTTTTGCCTTTCGCCATTCCCTTTCCATTATTCCAGTTGTCTATATGTATTCTTTGTTTAACTGAAATTTCACAGCGGCTCGTATTTACTGTGATTCGTGCATAAACAGGGGCTTTCCCGTCTTTAATTCTGTGCTTGCGGATTACAAATTGGATTCCAAATGTGTTTACTTTTTTCATGATTTTTGTTGTTGTTTAGTTCCGGTTCACCTTTTGGTTCACCAGAAAATGTTAAAAATGGCTCCAAATAGAACTAAACAGTACCAAAAACTACTTCTGTAATCAATTGTATATTAGATTAATATGTGTTTCTGGTGAACCAAATGTAAAAATTATTTTGGTTCACCGTTTTGTTCACATTTACAACAGTTTTTTATGGTTTATTTTGACATCTTAAAAATAAAAAAACCTATAAATCATTTGATTTACAGGCTTTTGATGTTTTTTGGATTTCTAATCTGTCGGGATGACAGGATTTGAACCTGCGACCCCTTCGTCCCGAACGAAGTACGCTACCGGACTGCGCTACATCCCGATTTTCCTTTTTTCAAAAATCTCCCCCCTCTTGTCCCGTATACATAGTTTCCCATGCATTGCCAGGCTTGCTATATAGTTATGTCCTTATAAAAATGTTGCAAATTTAAGCTTTTTTATAAAAACTGAAACTTTTCAGCAAGAAATCACAATTACTGTGAGTTTTTTTAACAAAACAAAATAAAAAATAATATTCTCAATACACACTGTGATAGTGTTTTGTGTATGCGATGATTTTTTTTTAATAAACTTTTGTTCATTAAATTTTATTTTTACAATTCATTTTCACTACATTTGTTATATGATTTAAATGATGTGAATAAATTCTATAGGGAAATGAAATTTATAATTACTTCTACAGGCAACAGCCTAAATTCAAAATTTGATATACGCTTTGGCAGGAGCAGTTGGTTTTGTGTTTATGACACAACCGAAAAAACCACACATTTTATTGAAAACAGCAATAAAAACGCAAATGGCGGGGCAGGGACAAAAACAGCCGAAATGGTTGCAGAAATGGAAGTGGACAGTGTTATTTCGGGCGATTTTGGGCCAAAAGCAAAATCGATGCTGGAAAAACTAAAAATCCAGATGATCATTATAGACGGGAAAAACAAATCCATCAAAGAAATTATTGATACAATAAAAAATTAAAGGATATGCCAGGATTAGACAAAACCGGGCCATTGGGACAAGGCTCCCAATCCGGCAGGAAAATGGGAAGGTGCAGACAAGAAAGTAACGCTACTGTTGAAGAAATGCCCCAAGGGCGAGGCTTAGGCAGGGGCATGGGAAGGAGAATGAGATTGAGGAACGGGGACAGTACATCTGGGTGCGGGAACAACGCTATGCCCGGGAGAGGGAGAAGGAGATGAGAACCTGTTTCTTTTAGATAGTACTGTTGACGTGTGGTTTATTTTATTGGAATAATAAAAATTAAAATAGGATGAAGAAAAAAATAGCTGTGCCAGTAGACACTGAAGGTGTTTTAGACGGGCACTTTGGGCATTGTAAGTTTTTTGCGGTATTCGACATCGAAGGAAAGCTGGTGGTATCTGAAAAGAAATTGACCCCTCCTCCGCACGAACCGGGTATTTTGCCTAAGTGGCTGGCTCAAGAAGGTGTTACCGATGTGCTTGCAGGCGGTATGGGAAACCGTGCCATACAGATATTTAACCATCACAATGTGAATGTTTTCGTAGGGGCGCCAAAAACAAAGGCGGGCGAATTAGTCGATGGTTTCCTGACCGGTGCAATCCAATTTTCAGCAAATTATTGCGATCATTGACACAATGAGGATTGCGGTTGCAAGCGGTAAAGGAGGGACAGGAAAAACTACCATTTCAATTAACTTATATTACTTTATCGGGAAGTTCTTCAACAAAGCGGTCCAGTTAGTGGACTGCGATGTTGAGGAGCCCAACGATATTTTGTTTTTCCCTAAAATAACCCCCAAAGGAGGGAAGGAAGTTTTTCAGCTTGTCCCGAAGATAGATACAAAGAGTTGCGTCTTTTGTAAAAAATGCTCGGATTGGTGCGAATTTAATGCCATATCAATTGTAAAACCACTACAGTTTGCCGAGGTTAACCCAGATTTATGCCATTCGTGCGGTGCTTGTTCGATGGCCTGCAATTTTAATGCAATTACGGAATACAAACAGCCATTGGGGAAAATACAATATTTCGATACAGGGTTCGGGCTTGGTTTGGTTGAAGGTAGGCTGAAAATAGGCTCGCCTATGCAAACATCGCTGATAAAGAATGTAAAAAAAGAAACTTCAAAAGATGCCGATATAATAATATTTGACGCGCCACCTGGAACAAGTTGCCCTGTGGTAGAGACAGTTGCCGATGCAGATTTTGTTATATTGGTAACCGAACCAACCCCTTTTGGCCTGCACGACCTGAAGATTACGGTAAAGCTACTGGCAGGACTGCATAAACCTTTTGGGGTAATAATAAACAAAGCTGGGTTGGGAAACCGCGAAGTTTACCGGTTCCTGGCAGATCACGATATTGAATTACTGGGAGAGATCCCTTTTGACAAAAATTACGCCGGGGGTTATGCTTCTGGGGGCATTATCGAAAACATCCCGAAGGAAGTTGGGGATGTATATAAAAAGGTGATAGGGAAACTTGAATTAAAACTGGCCGTGCCATGAAAGAGATTACTGTCCTTAGCGGTAAAGGGGGAGCTGGGAAAACCACCGTGGCAGCGGCTTTGGCTTCGGTTGCAGAAAAAGCGGTATTTTGCGACAATGATGTTGACGCAGCTGATCTCCACCTGATATTCCAACCAGAAATTAAAGAAAGTTATACATTCAGTAGCGGGAAAAAGGCAGCCATTAAAGTAGAGAAATGCACAAACTGCGGGTTATGTCAGGAGAAATGCAGGTTCGATGCCATCCACCCAAGCACAAACAGGCAAATACCGTTGAGGCAGGCATACAACCCCGTCCTAAATAAGGGACAACGAGAGTTGCCGGCAGTAAATACAACTCCCGCCCCAATATTGGAGATAAACCCATATCAGTGCGAGGGGTGCAGGTTGTGCGAACGGATTTGTCCGGAAAATGCTATTGCTGTTACCGAAAACAACAATAACCACTGGTATGTTTCAAATACCCGGTTTGGGATACTGGTACATGCCCAGATGGGACCGGGCGAGGAGAACTCGGGAAGGCTGGTTACCAGGGTCAGGGAGAAAACAAAGGATATTGCATTGAAAACCGGGGCTGATTTTATTGTTGGCGATGGCCCCCCGGGGATCGGTTGTGCTGCCATTTCATCGGTTACAGGCACCGACTTGGTTTTGCTGGTAATTGAGCCAACCCTCTCGGGGATACACGATGCCAAACGCCTGGCCGAACTGGTAGGGAATTTTAATGTGCCCATACTGGCAGTAATAAACAAATTCGACCTTAACCCGGAAATATCGGAAGATGCCATACGGTTTTTAAGTAAAAAGGGTATCCGGTTGATCGGGAAAATCAATTTTGAAAAAAACGCAGTAGAATCGATGATAGCTGGGCAAAGTGTGGTAGAATTTGCCCCTGAAAGTATTTTCAGCAAAGAAGTCCGCCATATTTGGGATGAAATAAAGGAACAATTTGAGACATAAGCAATGAAACTGACCATTCTTAATGAGAATTTTGCAGGCGGGAGGTTCCTGGCTGAACACGGGATTTCATATTTGATTGAAACCGACGGGGAAAAGCTCCTCCTTGACACAGGACATTCGGATGTGTTCCTGAAAAATGCCGAGAAACTTGGGATCGACATCCATTCAGGGGTAAATAAAGTGGTTTTAAGCCACGGCCACTGGGATCATGGCGATGGGTTGCAATTTATTGATGACAAAACGCTTATAACCCATCCGTATTCATTCATCAAACGGTATAGGAAAGCCGACCACTCCCCTGTAGGTTTAACCTATGACAAAAAATACATACAGGGAAAATTTAATTTAATCGAAACCACAGCACCTTATAAAATCAGTGAAAATTTGTGGTTCATGGGAGAAATCCCCAGGCTTAACAGTTTTGAATCGCAATCATCTTCCTTTGTCGATGAATATGGCAATATTGATTTTGTCCCTGACGACTCAGCATTGGCCGCTATTATTGACGATAAACTGGTTATTGTTACCGGCTGCTCACACTCAGGTATTTGCAATATTTCAGAGCATGCAAAAAGAATAACAGGCATTTCAAAAATACACGCCGTATTGGGAGGTTTTCACCTAAAATACAATAACTTTCAAACACAAAAGACTATTGAATACTTCAAAAAGAACAAAATAAAAAATATATATCCGTCACACTGCACGGCATTGCCTGCTTTGGCTGCTTTTTATCAGGAATTTGAGTTCGGACAGGTAAAGTCAGGGATGGTTTTTGAATTTTAACCTGTACTGGGAACCTAAAAGAGTAGGGCAGCAACCCGCCTTATAGTGCCATTTGTCCTGGCAGGCAGGTGTGTCAATATGCCTGCTGGAACACAATTTCACTCAGCCCGGCAACTTTTTTGTTGTCCGGGTCAACGTATATGCGGACAGTGAGCCTGCCGTCCTCAACTTTTACGACCCTTTCGTTGGTCCATTCATATTCACCAGCGCCGGGGTTAAATGTTCCTGAGTCAATGCCCTCAAATTCAATTTTTTGCCATGATGGAAGTTCCCGATCCCCAACTTTGGCACGGATACGGTAAACGCCGTTGCTTGTATTGATCTCATAATCGTACCAGTTTGCCGGGTTTTTACTTTCTGCCGGGCTGCCTGCAAACAGCACTTTTTTTAACCTCGCATTGCTTTCATCGCCGTTGCAAACAGGACAGACCCTCTGGCTTATATTCCAGCGGCCGAAAAGCCAGCCTTTGCCAATATAGTCTTCATAAGAATGGATATTGGTATTGTTATTATTGGTTGCCCCCCCGTATCCCCCAAAAACAATCCGTCCTTTAGAATAAATTTTCGTAAAACTATATTCACGATTGTAATACAACTGGTAGCTTTGCGGGAAAGAATTTATAACATTGCAAAAACGCTGGCTGTACTGGGGCACGGTGTCGGACTTTACAACAGCCAATTGTAAAAACCCATTTTTTTCATCGCCCCAAACGGTTCCCAAAATCCCCCCTTTAACAATATTGTGGCCTTGCTTTGTTTCCAGGCTTTTTGCGAGCAACCCTTCATAAACATAAAATATGTTAGGGGAGGAATTGCTTTTTAGGAGCACACAGGCAGCCTTTGCTCCAGCAACCTTGTATTCCTCAACCCACGCCACTTCTGAATTTTCTATGGCAACAATCCAGTGTTTTTCTTTGCCCCTTGCATCATCTAAATCAAAATCAATCCCCTCGTGCGAACGGTAATGCCCTTCCCCATACCTTTTATCTAGCCCCATGTAGGCAAACATATAGCCATCCACTTCTGTATTCCAGACAAAACCATTGTTAAAATTGATGGGGAAAGTATAATTGCCTGGGTCGAGCAGTGGCTGAAGATAGTCGGAAACACAAATCAACGCATCTTTTGTCAACAACCCGTGGACCAAGGAATCTGTAGTTATCGACTTTACGTTTTTATTGTCGGCAACAAATATGCGCACCCCCTCCGAAACAACTGGCAAAGTCCTGCGGCTTACTTTAATGCATATGGTGTCGGGCCCGGCTTTTATGTGGTTGAAATGGTTCTCCAGCCGAATTAGTTTTATGCTGACACCGTTAAAAACGCAACTGTCCCCTTCGTTTAAATTATAGTAATTTGCATTCCCCCATTTAAAATCAGGAGGGGTATCTTGGGCTATCCCGCAATGGCAGAGCCCGGACAGAAGATAAAATATAACAGTTATTTTTTTCAATATGTTTCCTACCTGCGAAAGGTTTTAGAAATAAATACAAGCCCATCGTATAGGCCAGTACGCCAGTAACCCCATTTATGGCCGCCGTCCCTAACACGATATTCGTGCGGGATTTTTAAATCCCGCATTTTTACATGCAATGCCGAATTCCCTTTGTAAAGGAAATCATCATCGCCGCAATCGATATAAAACCTTATAGATTTTAGTTTTTCGGCATCAACACTTTCAACCAGGTGTAGCGGGCTATTGGCTTTCCAATGCCCCCCCAGGGCATTTTCCTCTTTTGGCCCGTAAATGGTGCCGAAATAATGATCGTAATCATCTCTGCCCAGCATTTGCTCATCGGTGAATGTCCCTGAACTCATTGCCACGCACGATGAAAACATGCCGGGGTGGCGCATCGCCAGTTTCAAGGCGCCGTAGCCCCCCATCGAAAGTCCGGCAATGGCACGGAATTCTTTTTTTGCGCGGATGTGGTATTCTTTTTCAATAAAGGGGATAAACTCCTCAATAAACATGTCTTCCCAGGGGTTTTTGCCATCTGCGCTATTGCAATACCAAGTTACTTTCCCATCGGGCATTACAATGACACACGCGGGGAAATCCCCGTTATTGATCCCTTTGTCGGCAATATAATCTGCCTCGCCAAACTGGATCCAGCCGGTTTCGTCGTCAGAGTATCCGTGCAAAAGATATAAAACGGGGTAGCTCCTTTCTGATGTCCCATAACCAGGTGGGAGGTAGATTGAGTATTTTACAGGATAATCCACTAAGTTGCTTTTAAACTGGAGGGATTCGATAACTTTCCCGTTTTGGGCATTGGCTGAAATAAAATAAAAAACAACAACGAGTGTCAATACTATCCTTTTCATGATCCAGGTTTTTTTTAATTATGGCAAAGCTATCAAATTAAGCGATAAAAAAAAAGCACCTGTTTGCTTACAGGTGCCATTAATATTTTTCTTTACTTTCTTAACCAATTCAATATTCATCCTCGTTAAAGAAAAAATCGTCTTTGCTCGGATAGTCCGGCCAGATGTCTTCAATGCTTTCGTACATATCCCCTTCATCCTCAATCTCCTGAAGGTTTTCTATTACTTCCAGCGGAGCACCGGAACGGATTGCGTAATCAATTAACTCATCTTTTGTCGCCGGCCACGGGGCATCTTCCAGTTTAGATGCCAGTTCAAGTGTCCAATACATTTGCAAATTTTTAAGCGGTTAAACACACTTCTAACTTAGCCGCGAATATAATAAAAAAATGATATGAAAAACAGGTGTGCAAAAGTTTTTTATCAGGACTCCCATGAAGTTTCTTTAATGCCCCGGTCAACGGCCAATTTACGGCCAAGGACAAACAAAAAATCGGACAGCCTGTTTATGTATTGGATTATTTCAGGCTGCACAGGGTTTTGTCCCGAGAATTCAAGGATACGGCGTTCGGCACGCCGGCAAACAGTCCTGGCCACATGGCACTGTGCAACAACCATATCCCCTCCTGGAAGGATAAATTTGCCAAGGGCAGGCACATTCCCCTCCAGGTCGTCAATTGCTTCTTCAAGATCATTTATGTCGGTTTTCTTTATAGATAGCGATAATGTATATTTATCGCCTTTTTCATCCGATGCCAGCCGCGAACCGATGTTAAATAATTTATTTTGGATCTTAATTAAGTAGCCCTTCTCTTTTTCCACCGTGCAGAGGGAACGCAACATGCCGACCCACGAGTTTAATTCATCTACAGCCCCGTACGCTTCCAGCCGCAAGTCATACTTTTTCACCCTGTTCCCCCCAACCAGTGCGGTTGTCCCGTCATCGCCTGTCCTGGTATATATTTTTGTTTTTTTGCCCATAATATCGATAAATAGGATTTTTTTGCCAAAGATAACATCAAATCATAAGAATTTAGGGGGCATGGACGGAATATGGAGCGTTTGCCCGGATGTTGCCAAGGGTTCAAGCCATCTGTCCTTGGGATTTTGCCTTCTTTTAAGCCTGTTTGTTTTTTAATAATTATATTTGCTTATGCCAGATTTCCTCGGCCAAGACATAAAATTTCTGCCAGGGGTCGGTTCAAAACGTGCCGAACTCTTGCATAAAGAACTGGGCATAAAAACGTTCAGTGACATGATATATTATTTCCCGTTCAAATATATCGACAGGACAAAATTTTACAAGATCGCAGAAATCCACCCGCAAATGCCCTACATACAAATAAAAGGCAGGATACTCAACATGGAAACAGTAGGAGCCGGAAAAAAAGAGAGGTTGTCTGCAAGTTTTTACGATGGTTCGGGAAGTATTGAACTTGTATGGTTCCGGTCGGTAAAATGGCAAAAAGAAAACCTTGCACTAAACAAGGAGTACATAGTTTTTGGCAAGCCCGGGGAGTTTAACGGGAAACTAAATTTAGTCCACCCGGAAATGGAAACAGAGGAGGAACTGCAATTAAAACCGGTCGGGCTTTTTCAGGGGTATTACATTACTACTGAAAAGATGAAGAACAAGTACCTTAACTCAAAGGCTATCAATAAACTGCAACTTACCCTTATCCAGAACATAAAAGGGAACGTAAAAGAAACATTGCCCGGATCGCTTCTAGGCAAGCTCAAGCTAATACCGCTCGAAGAAGCTCTTATAACAATCCACAAACCTGAAAACACAATTGATCTGAAAAATGCCACTTTCCGGTTAAAATTTGAAGAACTGTTTTTTATACAGTTGAAAATACTGGCACTGAAACACAAACGTGAAAGTAGGTTTAAAGGGTTCCGGTTCGAAAATGTCGGGTATAACTTTAATACCTTTTATAAAGATTTTTTGCCGTTTGAACTTACAGATGCCCAAAAACGCGTAATAAAAGAAATACGCCGCGATGTTAACCGGAATGTGCAGATGAACAGGCTTTTACAGGGCGATGTGGGGAGCGGGAAAACACTGGTTGCGTTGATGTCCATGCTTTTGGCAATGGACAACGGTTTCCAGAGTTGCTTGATGGCTCCGACAGAAATATTGGCGCAACAGCACTTCCAGTCGGTTTCAACGTTTTTGCAGGGGATGGACATAAGGACAGGACTGTTGACCGGCTCGACCAAAACCAGCGAACGGAAAATACTTCATGAAAAGCTTGAAAGCGGCGAATTGCAAATTTTAATTGGCACACATGCACTTATCGAAGACGTGGTCATATTTAAAAAACTAGGGCTTGTGGTCATCGACGAGCAGCACCGTTTTGGCGTAGCACAACGTGCAAAACTCTGGAAAAAAAACGGATTAATCCCGCCACACATCTTGGTGATGACCGCCACCCCTATCCCCCGCACCCTGGCAATGACAGTTTACGGTGATTTGGATGTTTCGGTAATCGACGAGCTGCCTCCGGGGAGGAAGCCGGTGCAAACATGGCATTTTTTTGAAAACAAACGGAAACAGGTCTTTAATTTTTTGAGGCAGCAACTGGATAAAGGCACACAGATTTATATTGTGTTCCCCTTAATTTCAGAATCGGAAAAAATAGACTTAAAGAACCTTGAGGACGGGTACCGCCAGATAAAAGAATTGTTCCCCGATGTTGAAATAAGCATGGTACACGGCAAGTTAAAACCCAACCTCAAAGACAAAATGATGCAGGAGTTTAAAAAAGGCAAGACCAGGATTATGGTAGCAACCACAGTAATTGAAGTGGGGGTAGATGTCCCGAATGCTTCTGTAATGGTGATTGAAAGTGCAGAGAGGTTCGGCCTTTCTCAATTACACCAGTTGCGCGGCAGGGTAGGGCGGGGTGCCGAACAGTCATATTGTATTTTAATGTCTTCGTATAAAATAAGCACAGAAAGCCGCAAACGGCTGGAAACCATGGTCCGCACCAACGATGGGTTCGATATTGCAGAAATGGACATGAAACTAAGGGGCCCGGGCGATATCGAAGGCACACAACAAAGCGGTATCGGTTTCGACCTGAAAATTGCCAACCTGGGCAAAGACGGGAAGATACTGGAACTTGCAAGGAACACGGCATCTGAGATAATCGAAGACGACCCTAGCCTTTCAAAAGAAAAAAACCGGGCATTATTGAAAAACCTGATGGCATCAAAAACTACCGGTTTCGACTGGAGTTCGATTAGTTAACCCGCATGCGCATGGCCTCGCCCGGATTAGCCATTTTGCTGGCATTGGCGTGTTAAACCAACTTAAAAAATTCTTTTTGTATTAGCTTGGTAATCTCTCCAGGTTTTTTGTCCCCAATTGCGGTACCGTCCACCTCTACAACAGGGGTAACCTCACTGCCTGTACCGGCAATAATAAGCTCGTCCAGCCCTAAAAGTTCATTCTCCAAAATTGGCTCCTCCACCACAGGGATATTATTTTCAGCACAAATTTCCAAGACCACTTTTCTGGTTATCCCCGGCAAAACCAAGTTGGAAAGCGGATGTGTAATTACCGTCCCGTTTTTTACGCCCAAAACACTGGAATGGGAAGCTTCGGTAACTTTACCGTTGCGGATCAAGATAACCTCCCCGGCCCCGCTTTTTACGGCCTGGTTATAAAGCATGGTGTTGGGCAATAACGAAACCGATTTTATATCGCAGCGCAACCAACGGATATCTTCCTGCGTGACGGCTTTTATACCTTTCTCTAATTTTTCTGTTGCCGATGGGAATTCAAAAGCAAAAGCGTATTCGGTAGGCTTGATATTTTCAGGAAAAAAATGTACCCGCTTATTAACGCCCCTGGTTATTTGCAGGTAAACACCGGCATGTTGCCCATCAAGGTTGTTCAATGCCAACAACTCCTTAAAAACAGGTTCATACTTCCCAGTGTCAGGGAGGCCTATTGAAATCCCGGAAAGGCTCCTTTCCAGCCTTTTTATGTGATCGTTGTAGCGAAAAGGGATGCCGTTATAGTATTTTATAACTTCGTAAATACCATCGGCAAATATAAACCCCCTGTCGTTGGGGGAAATTTTTGCTTCATCTTTTGAAAGATATTCCCCGTTTAAATAAACCGTTTCACTCATTTTGCATGTTTTTTGGATTACAACATAGAAGGTTATAACGTCAATTGTCTATTTCCCATCAGTCCAAAATCCTTTATTTTGAATTTTCAAAATTAATGGAATACTGCTAAAAATAAGGATCTGGTGAATTAAAAAAATAAAGTCCCTGACTATAAACCGGTAAAACACAAACAATCAGTCACCTTTCCAACTGGTTCTCAACAGGCACTATCGTAGCTTTGTGCCCTTCCACAATTGTTTTCATTTCGGCAATAACCTCCGGATGCTTTTCTGCAATATTGTATTTTTCCGAAGGATCGACATTGAGGTTGAACAAAAGCACCGAGTCTTTTGTCGTTTCCACGCTGCCATATTCCGGGCGTGTTATAAAATGTGCTTTGTATGCCCCTTTTCTCACGGCAAAAACGTCAGTGCCGCGATAATAAAACACCACGTCCCTAGGGCTATGGCCTGTCCCTTCCAGCACCGGGGAAATATCAAAACCATCGTAAACCCTGTCGGACGGGAGGCCGGCATTTGCCAATTTTGCAAAAGTTGGGAGCAAGTCCATTGTCGTGCCCAATTCGGCAACCACGCCCGGCTTGACGTTCCCCGGTCCCCAGAAAATAGCAGGCTCGCGCATGCCGCCTTCAAAAGTGCCGCCTTTGCCGCCCCTCAACAGTCCTGCGCTTCCCCCAAACTCGTCAAATATAAGCCATGGCCCGTTGTCGGAGGTAAACACCACAATTGTGTTTTTGTCCAAACCTGTTTCCTTTAATGTGCCAACTATTTGCCCCACGCTCCAGTCGAGTTCTTGGATTACATCTCCATAAATCCCTCGCAAGCTGGTGTTTTCAAACTCTTTTGAGCGGAAGAGCGGGACGTGTGGCATTGAATGTGCCAGGTAAACAAAGAACGGATTTCCCTCATTTTTCTTGATAAAATCAACTGCTTCTTGGGTATAGCGTTTGGTTATGGTCGTCTGGTCGGCAGGCCTTTCAACAATTTCTTTGTTGCGCATCAAAGGGACATTGAAATAATCAATTTTGGGGTATTTGCAGGCATCCCTGTATTTTTTCCCATCCTCGACCCTGTCCATGTCGTTGCTGTATGGTATGCCAAAATAATGGTCGAAACCGTGCGAAGTAGGCAGGTACTGCGGCAGGTGCCCCAAATGCCATTTGCCGATGCAAGCTGTTGAGTACCCGGCATCTTTTAGCATGGAGGCAATTGTAATTTCTTTTTCAGGAAGCCCCCCTTTTGAGTCGGGGAACAATACCCGGCGTTTATAGCTGCACATACCCGAACGGATTGGCAACCTGCCAGTCATCAATCCTGCCCGTGACGGCGTGCATACCGGTGCGGCAACATAAAAGTTTGTCCATTTTTGCCCTTCGTACGCAAGGCGGTCTAAATTAGGGGTCATTATTGTCGGGTGACCGTACGCACCCATGTCGCCATAGCCCATGTCATCGGCAAATATTATGATGAAATTGGGAGGGTTGCCCTTTTCCTGATTTTCCGAAGTAGGTACATTACAGCTTGAGAGATTAAACAAAAACAGGCAGACAATTAGTTTTAAGATATTTTTCATTTTGTATCTTTTATGAGGTTTGTTATGTGTTCTTATGTCTCTTTTTCAGAACATTAGTAAACTTCTTGTTTTAAATCGCACACCAAGGGGGGCTCCAGTTTCCAGTCAAGCCCGTCAATAGAATAAAACAAAGCCAAACTGCCTCCCCAAATATAAGACGTTTTTTTTATAAATTTTGCGCTAACAGGCACTGGCCGTACCATTGATCCAAGATCCAACTCGCCGGGCGGAATTGTTTTTCCCTTGGGCTAACAAGAATATAGCCCAACAACAAGGCACAAACCGACAACCAATGTTATGTTTTTATTTTGCACCTACGCTTTTCAGTTTATCTTAAAAACTACAGCTACATTATAATCCATTTCAGCAGGACAGATGATTTCCAAGCCGGCCTTTGTCTGCTCCCAATCAATAGGGCTTTTGCACCCCAACAAAGATACTCCTGCAATGGGTTTGTCCAGCAAACCAAGCTCTTGCCCTAATGATTTAATGATTATTTTTTCTCCGTTATCAGGCACTGCCATGCAAAAAGCATATAATGAGTTATCTTCTCCAACTGTAAAGCGGAAATCCCTTGTGCTGAATTTGAAGTCGGCATGTTTCTGCCCGAAATTCCCCCTTGGCACGACCCGAAGCTGACCGTTAATAGAATCGCCTTCCCCGAACTTATTCCATGCCCTGCTGCCATAAACCGCCTGCCCGTTTAACTTCATCCAGTTGCCTATTTCTTTCAGCATTTTCTGGCTGCCTTCATCTAGCGAACCATCCGGCAATAACGAAACGCACAGTGCAAAAGCCCCGTCTCTCGATATATTTTCCACCAAATAACGGATTACCGAACCTGCACTATAAACAAAATTTGGTCCATAAAACCAATCGCCCATGGCTACTTCTGCGAACCATGGCTGATCTGTTTTTATGTCTTTCGGCACAGAACCTTCTTCTGTGTTGACAATCCCGTTCCTTGGAGGACTAAACTTGACCACCGAGAATGTGTTTACTTCGCCTCTTTTTGCCAGTGTCCGGTTATAATAATCGGCAATAACACGTTGCATGGCATCGCACTTGAACCCTGTCCCTGATTTATCCCCGGAAAAAGGTTGTGTCGAATTCCCGTCGGTATAAATAAAATCAGGATCATAATTTTCTACGACATCCATTATCCTCAAGGCCCACCAAGTAGCATACCACTTCGCATATTCATGGTGGCGGGCGAAAATCCCTTTTTCCGGGGCAAATTCTACATCCAGTCCTTTGTATTCATTTAAATTGACCGTATAAAGAAGCCGGGGGTCGTAGCCCTGCCACCACTTGCCTTTCCCGTCTTCCAATGTCAGGTTGGCATCGTAAGGCACCCCTGCTTTGCCCCCTGTTTTGTCACTTCCAAAAGCAGGTTGGTACCACCACCATGTGTATTCGTGGTGAAATGTAACCCCATAGTGCATCCCTTCCTTCCTGGCAGCCTCGGTCCATTCTTTTAACAGGTCTCGGCGAGGTCCCATGTTCACCGAGTTCCATGGCTGATATTTAGAATCCCAGTTATCAAAATTATCGTGATGTACCCCTTGTAGCAACAAAAAACGGGCCCCGGCATCATGGTATGTTTTTGTAAGTGCGGCAGGGTTCAATTTTTTAGGATCCCAATCCTTTAAAACCTCTTTATATCCAGTTTCTGAAGGATGTCCATAATCCCTCAGATGATTTTCATAATGTTTTTTGAACCTGCTATTTTGCATATACATACGCTTTGCATACCAATCGCCACTCTGTCCTGCCGATTGTGCCCCGAAATGCACCCATATGCCAAATTTCGCTTTTCTGAGCCATTCGGGCGGGCCGGGATAGTTATCGACAATCGATTCCCATGTGGGCTTAAAAGGTCCGTCTGCAATTGGGAAGTCCATTCTTACTTCGGGGAAAGTATCCGGATCTCCCATTTCAACAGATTGACAGGGTAGGGGAGAGGGTATTTCAGGCATTGGCGGTAATTCTGGCAAAGAACACTTATTTCTCTGGCACGAATAATTCAATATCAGTACAAAAACAAATAAAAAACGGATTGCTATTTTCAATCTTTTATTTTCCATAGATTATTTTTTGGTAAATTGTTATGTATTAGTATTTTATGTATCTGTCAGATTTAATTCTTTGCCATGGGGTACTGCCTGAGCCATGGATATGTTTTGATAGTTCAAGCCTCAATTCATTAAACATATCAGGTTCGCCGTTGTTTAACGTTTTTTTCTCTGCCGGGTCGTTTGCTATATTAAATAACTCCAACGGCTCAAAAGGTGTATTTTGCAAAAGCTTATAATTGCCCTTGCGGGCTGCATAGTAACACATCCCGGCATACATCCAACCCTCGCGGCGCATAAAAAACACGCTTCTGCTGTCGGTATCTTGTTCTTGCCCTTTTAGGCTTTCCAACAAACTGATGCCGTCAATTTTGTTGTTGGCTTCCGCACCTGCCACTTCGCATAAGGTGGGGAAAATGTCCATGGTAAGCCCCATGTTTTCACATTCCGATTTTTCTTTTATTTCCCCTTCCCAAACGAAGCATGTAGGCACTTTTATGCCGCCTTCGTACATGTCTTGTTTCCCTCCGCGCAGGTTGCCGTTTGACGCAGGGCCAACGCATAATTTTTTGTAAAAATCAAATTCAGAGGGTGTTTATTCACAGTTTATCAACATGATTTTGCTGCAAAAATCCAAAACTCATTTTTTTTGACTTTCCTGTTGATATGTTATATATTGATTGTCAATAACTTGTTCGTACAGATACCTTAATTTTGCAGGCAGTTTCTCAGTTTTGCTGAAAAACAAAACAATGGAAACATCATTACACAAACACTTTTCAAGTTTAAGGGACCCAAGGATAAAACGTAATAAGAAGCATCTACTTTCTGACATTGTCATATTGACAATAATAGCGGCAATCTGTGGGGCAGAATCGTGGGATTCAATAGAATTGTTCGGAAAAACAAAAATTAACTTTTTGAAGACATTTCTGAAATTGCCCAATGGCATTCCTTCTCACGATACTATCAACCGGGTCTTTTCAATGCTAAATCCCCGAACATTTGAACGGTTGTTCTTTCAGTGGGCTTCATCGCTAAAAGACAAAGGCATTGAGACAGAAGTTATTTCTATTGATGGGAAAACAGTAAGGGGGTCGAAAGACACTTTCCACGGACAATCGCCCATACATCTTGTCAATGCCTGGGCCGGGCATAATGAACTGATACTCGGACAGTGTAAATCAGATGGTAAATCCAATGAGATAACCACCATTCCCCTGTTACTGGAAATATTAGATATAGAAGGTTGTATTGTTACCATTGATGCGATGGGGGCACAGACAAAGATAGCAGAAGATATTATTGAAGGTGGGGCTGATTATATATTGGCACTAAAAGGGGACCAACAAAACATAAGAGAAGAAACGGAAAGTATTTTCAGGGCACAAAAACCGGGTTCGACAAATGAAACAACAGAAAAAGGGCATGGACGGATAGAAACCCGCAAGTGTGAGGTAATCAGCAATCTTGAATTCTTATATGGAAAAGAAAAATGGAAAAACCTGTCAAGCATAATAAAAATCAGCACAGAAAGGTGTATCAGGGATAAAACAGAAAAAGAAACACGCTACTACATTAGCAGTTTAAAAACAACTGCCGAAAACTTCAATGAACATATTCGGATGCACTGGGGGGTAGAAAATAAACTGCATTGGACTTTGGACATGACTTTCAATGAAGACAGGCAACGTAAAAGAAACAAAATGGCTGCCCAAAACTTTTCTTTGGTCAATAAGATTGCTCTGAACATCCTAAAAAAAGACAAATCCAAAGGAAGCATCAAGGCTAAAAGACTAAAAGCAGGATGGGATAACAACTTCTTGCTAAAATTAATTACAATTTAAATGCGTTGACCCTGCCGTTTGACGCACCGCTTGGCAAGTGCCCGCCATTGTCGGACGAAAAAACAATCAGCGTATTATCATTTAAGCCCAAAGCTTCAAGTTCGTTTAAGACCTTCCCGATGCCATCGTCAAGATGTTCGACAAAAGCCACGTTCTTTGCCCTTTTCTCCGACAACGAGGGTTCTCTTTTTTTTACCTTTGCCAGCCATTCCTCAGGTGGTTGGATCGGGAAATGTGGCGCATTGTATGCCAAGTAGAGGAAAAACGGCGACTTGCTGTTTTTTTGTCCTTTCAGGTAATCTATTGTCCAATCGGTAAAAATATTGGTGGCATGTCCTTTCGGGTCAACTACTTGGCCGTTCAAGCGCATGTAATTGTGGCCTTCGCGGAGGTGTGTCCAGTAGTCGTCCATCATGTCGCCCAAAAAACCGTGGAAGAAATCGAAGCCCCTTTCGTTCGGGGTATTCGGAGATTCAAGCCCCAGGTGCCATTTCCCGATTATGGCAGTTTTGTAGCCCACTTTTTTTAGCATCTCCGGCAATGTTGCAACGTCTTCTTTAAGGTAGCCCCAACTGTCTTCCGGTTGGGTACGGATAACGCCTGGCACGCCGACCATGTCGGGATAGCAGCCAGTCATAAGGCTTGCCCTCGTAGGCGAACAAACAGTGCAGTTTGCATAAAAATTCTTGAAACGCATCCCCTTGTCAAAAAGCTTGTCGATGTTCGGCGTGTAAATATCTGTGCCGCCCTGTGTCGATAAATCGCCATAACCAAGGTCGTCAACAAGTATTACTATTATATTGGGCTGGGAGTTGCTTTTCCCTGAATTTCCACAAGAACCGTTAAAGGAAAAAACTAAACTGATTATCGTTAACAATAAAATCTTTCTGCGAAGAGTATCCATAAGTTTAATCGTTTAATTGATCGATTTGTTCTAATAACAAGAATATAAAATGTAAAATATAGACAGCAGCTATTGGTTTTTATCAAATTTCATCGGGCCACGGGACAGGTTTCCCTGTTTCTTTGAACACCGGGCGGAAAGCATTTGCCGCCCTGAGGTGCTTGCCGAGTTTTGATGCCAGTTCTTTCACTTTTTCCGGTTTTTCGCCTGCAAGGTCGTTTTTCTCACCTATGTCTTCTGAGATATTGAACAGTTCAAAATGCTGGTCTTTATACCAGTAAATTAATTTCCAATTGCCGCTACGAATGGTACTTGTAGTGCCAATGCCTGGGCCTGTCCCACCCCATTTGTTTGGGTAATGCCAAAATAAGTCGCGCCCTTCGGCAGTTGTCCCTGTTTGTTGCAGCATGGGGGCAAAGCTTTTACCATCGAGTACCTGCTTCACCTGGTATTCTCCGATGCCAGCAATATCCAGTATCGTTGGGAAGAAATCCTCAACAATTAAATAATCATTGCATACAGAACCTGGTTTCACTGTCCCCGGCCATTTAACAATCATTGGCTCACGGATACCCCCTTCGTAGGCAGAGCCTTTACCGCTGTTCAGTGGGGAGTTGTGGGCATGGGGTTTTCCTCCTCTGGCATGGGCGCTCAAACCACCATTATCCGACATGAAAAGTATGGCTGTATTATCAGCAATGCCTTTTTCATCAAGGTAATCCATCAAGTCGCCCAAGCTTTTGTCCATTCCTTCAATCATGGAAGCATAGCGGGCTTCAGCTTCATCCAGTCCCTTGTTTTTGTACTTTTGATAGAAAGATCGGTGGGGTTCAAGTGGGGTGTGTACGGCATAATGGGCCATGTATAGATAAAAAGGTTTGCCGGAAAGCAGCGCGCTGTCCAGGGCTGCTTTGGCTTCGATGGTCAGGGCATCCGTCAAGTTAATATCTTGCCCGTGATATTTTTTTAGGCCTGGTACAGACCATGCGTTAAGCGGTTGCCCGTTTTCATCGTTGCCAAAATATTTTGTTCCTTGGTACGAACCGGGGGCACCGGTAGCATGTCCGGCAATATTGATGTCAAACCCCATTTTTAACGGATCTTCACCAGGGGTGCCAATCGAACCAAAATGTGCTTTCCCGCAATGAATGGTAAAGTAGCCATGGTTTTGGAGGATTGATGGGAGTGTGGTTACTTCGGTGCTTTGCCCTATATTGCCAACAGGTTGTATGCCGTTCACGTTCCATTTGGGGAATCCCAATGTTTCATCCTCCCTGTCAGTCGGTTTGTCTTGGTGAAGGGTCCAGTTGGTTACCCCGTGCCGGGCTGCGTTCATCCCGCTCATTATGCTGCAACGCGTTGGCGAGCATACCGAGTAGGCATATGCCTGTGTAAATTTCATCCCCGATGCTGCCAAACGATCTATATTCGGGGTGTGGAACTTATCGTTTTGCGGCGTTTTTTTTGTCCAGAAAGGGACAGACGTGTCCTGCCACCCCATGTCGTCAACTAGGAAAAGGATGATGTTGGGTTTTGGCTCTTTTTTGCTTTCGGAACATGCGGTTATGCCAAATAGAAAGACAAGCGACAGGTAATAAATTTTAAGCAAATATGGTTTCATGGGTTGAGTTGTTTTATTCATATAATCCAGTTTGTTGATTTTTGTACTATGCTAAAGCGATTCAAGCTTCCCAAACATAATCCTCCTTTTTCCGTTGTATAATGTCAATTACATAAGGGGAAAAATATTAAAAAATAGACAGTCCATGTAAATTTCAGCAGATATTAAGCATCGAATCCATCAAACAGGCACAATTCCTCCGTATTTTCCAATTAAAGCTTTTATTTCATCAACATGAGCTTGGCTTGGCGTGCCATTGTTTTTTGCAGACAGGGCTGCCGCTGCCCCTGCCGCTTGCCCCATTGCCATGCACGAAGCCTGTACCCTAAGTGCAGAATTTGCAAGCCTGTCGCTGCTAACGCAACGCCCTGCTACCAAAAAGTTGTTGCTGTTTTTGGGGATCAAAGCCCTTAGCGGGATGGTAGGCACGGTGCCTTCTTGTAGGTGCTTTGGCTTCACCCCGTTTTTGTCATGCAAATCAATCGGGTAAAAAGAATAGCAAAGCGAGTCGTCAAATACTTTACCGCTGATGTAATCGTCACGGGTGATTTTATAAACGCCATCAATACGGTACGTTTCCCGGACGGCGGTTTCTGTTTGCATCGATGCGACATGGATATTCTCGCAGCCCGGCAAGGAGCGGAGAAAGCGCAAATGCTTAATCAGCGAAGACCTTCCTTTTATATTTGCCACGGTATGTGTCTCCGAAGTTGTGG
>CAXXRZ010000007.1:0-88972 GCA_963668205.2 uncultured Draconibacterium sp.
AAGGCCGCTTCGTTAAAAATGCCTACGATGCAAACCTTACGGAAAACGACCCGACAGTCGATGTCGATATTTCGGTGATGCTGAAACAAGACAACAAAGCTTTCAAGATAGAAAAGCATGTGCACAACTACCCGCACTGCTGGCGCACCGACAAGCCCGTGTTGTACTACCCGCTCGATTCGTGGTTTGTGAAAACAACGGCTGTAAAAGAAAAAATGGTAGAGCTTAACAATACAATTAACTGGAAACCGCAAAGTACCGGGACCGGGCGTTTCGGCAACTGGCTGGAAAATTTGGTTGACTGGAACCTTAGCCGTTCGCGCTTTTGGGGGACACCACTGCCTATCTGGAGAACAGAGGACGGCTCTGAAGAAATATGCATAGGCTCCACCGAAGAATTGATGAATGAAATAAACAAAGCCATGGACGCAGGGTTTATGGCGGAAAATCCTTATGAAGGCTTTGAGGTTGGGAACAATGCCAAAGAAAATTACGAAAAAATAGACCTCCACAAACCTTATGTAGATAAAGTGGTACTGGTTTCGCCTTCAGGTCAAAAAATGTTCCGCGAACCCGACCTTATAGATGTATGGTTCGACTCGGGATCAATGCCTTATGCCCAAAACCACTTCCCTTTTGAAAATTCTGAAAAATACAATACCGATAAAGGAGAAGGTGTATTCCCTGCCGATTTCATCGCAGAGGGGGTTGACCAAACACGCGGTTGGTTTTTCACCCTGCACGCAATTGCAACCATGACCGATGCTTCGGTGGCTTTCCGCAACATTATTTCAAACGGGCTGGTGCTCGACAAAAACGGCAACAAAATGTCGAAGCGGCACGGCAATGCGGTTGACCCGTTCTCAACAATCGAAAAATTCGGATCCGACCCCCTGCGATGGTACATGATTACCAACGCACAGCCATGGGACAACCTGAAATTTGACATTGCCGGGGTAGAAGAAGTAAAGCGCAAATTTTTTGGCACACTTTACAACACATACAACTTTTTTGCATTGTATGCCAACGTTGACAATTTTAGGTACGAAGAGGCGGAAATACCTATGGGAAAACGCCCTGAACTCGACCGTTGGATTCTTTCGCTACTAAACTCGTTGATAAAAGAAGTTGGGGAAAGTTACGAGAATTACGAACCCACAAGAGCCGGCCGTGCGATATCCGGATTTGTCACAGAAAACCTGAGCAACTGGTTTGTGCGCTTGAGCCGCAAACGTTTCTGGGGCGGAGAATATTCAGAGGACAAAATCTCGGCATACCAAACACTTTACACCTGTTTGGCGAATGTGGCAAAGCTAATGGCCCCGATTTCGCCTTTTTATGCCGACTTGCTTTATGCCGACTTGAACAAGGTAACCGAAAAGGAAACAGACCAGAGCGTACACCTTGCCGGATTCCCTGCTTTCAGCGAGACGGAAATAGATAAAGGATTGGAAGAAAAAATGGAAATCGCACAACGGGCATCGTCAATGATCTTGGCCCTGCGCCGTAAAGAAAAACTTAAAGTACGCCAGCCGCTCGGCAAAATAATGGTGCCGGTGCTAAACCCCCGTTTCCGCGAACAATTCGATGCGGTAAAAGACATTATATTGACAGAAGTAAATGTCAAAGACGTTGAATATCTGGAAGATACCACAGGGATAATAAAGAAAAAAATCAAGCCCAACTTTAAGGCACTGGGCCCTAAATACGGGAAATTGATGAAACAAATTGCCGGAGCTGTGAACAAATTTGGGCAAGGCGAAATTGCGGAACTTGAAAGCAAGGGCAAACTCGAATTCACAGTAGGTGCGGAAAATATAGCCCTTACACCCGAAGATGTGGAAATCCAGACCGAGGATATTCCAGGATGGACTCTCGCAACAGAAGGGCAAATGACAATTGCTTTGGACATAAATGTCACAGAAGAGTTGAAACAAGAAGGGATTGCCCGCGAATTCATCAACAAAATACAGAATTTAAGGAAAGACAGCAATTTTGAAGTTACGGACAGGATAAAACTTGTAATCGCAAAACACGGAGCGACAGACGATGCGGTTTCGAACCACAAAGGTTACATTTGCGCACAGACCTTGGCAGACAGCTTGGAACTGACCGACAGCCTGGACGATACTGCCGCCAAAGAAGTTGAAATAGATAAAGGTGTGTCCACTCATATCCTTGTAGAAAAGTTAAATTAAGCATCTGGGGTGTTTCATCCTTAGATTGTATTAAAAAATTATTAATTTAGGGCATTTGAAAAATTTTAAACCCTTTTACGATGGGAGAAAAAAACAGATATTCTGATGAAGAGTTGAAGGAATTCAAAGAACTCATCCAGAAAAAGCTCAAAAAAGCACAGCTTGACTATGAGATGTACCGGAATTCCATAACCATGGGCGATGGGAACGATACCCAAGATACTTCCCCAACTTTTAAGATATTAGAAGAAGGTGCCGCAACGTTATCGAAAGAGGAGGCGGGGAAACTTGCCCAGCGACAGTTAAAATTCATACAGCACCTTAATGCCGCATTGATCCGAGTTGAAAACAAAACGTACGGGATATGCAGGGAGACCGGCAGGCTGATTTCAAAAGAAAGGTTACGTGCCGTGCCACATGCCACATTAAGCATAGATGCAAAAAACAGCCAAAAATAATTTTAGTTTAAAGATATATTTTAGTTTTTGCTCTTGGGGTTTTCATAACTACGCAAATCCGGGAGCTTTTTTTATTTGAAAGCATGAATTTTTCACGAAGGAACAAATCGCTTATAATTATTTTTTTGATATTGACAGCAGACCAAATTTTGAAAATTTGGATAAAAACAACAATGTCGCTTGGCGATGAAATAGTAATTTTCAAAAACTGGTTCATCCTCCATTTTGTTGAAAACAACGGGATGGCGTTTGGTTTTGAGTTTGCAGGCGAATACGGGAAAATATTTTTAAGCGTCTTCCGCATATTGGCCGTTATAGCCATAGGTTGGTACCTGGGCAGGTTATATAAACAAAAAGAAATACCGTTTGGCTTTGTTGTGAGCATCTCGCTTATTTTGGCAGGAGCTGTTGGGAATATCATCGACAGCTTATTTTATGGCTTGGTGTTCAATCACAGCTACGGGCAGGTGGCAACTCTTTTCCCCGATGGGGGCGGTTATGCAAGCTTCTTGCATGGCAGGGTTGTTGACATGTTTTATTTCCCGCTTTTCAGCGGAACATACCCTAAATGGGTTCCTGTTGTGGGAGGGGGCGACTTCCTGTTTTTCAGGCCGGTTTTCAACATTGCCGATTCGTCAATTACCGTGGGGATTTTCTCCATACTGATTTTTTACAGGAAATATTTCAACAAGCAAGAAGTTGGATCAGGAGCAGAAGAAGGCAATGTTGAACAAGAAACGCAAGCCAAGGAATAAAAATCAACTTCCATTTTTATACCTTTGCTGCCACTACTTTCATTTTATGGCTATGGAAAATCAGTTTGTTATTTATAATACATTGACACGGCAGAAAGAGGTTTTTAAACCTTTGGTCCAAGGCAAAGCCGGGCTATATGTTTGCGGGCCCACGGTTTACAGCAATTCGCACCTTGGACATGCACGTGCTTATATTACTTTTGATTTGCTTTTTCGTTACCTCACGCACCTGGGCTATAAAGTCCGCTATGTAAGGAACATTACCGATGTGGGGCATTTGGAAGACGAGGTGGAAGGCACGGGAGAGGACAAGGTTTCAAAAAAAGCCCGGCTTGAAAAATTGGAGCCTATGGAGGTTGTCCAAATGTACATGAACACTTTCCACCGGAACATGGACGAACTGAATGTCGTACGCCCAAGCATAGAACCTCGCGCATCGGGACATATCATCGAACAACAGGAAATGGTGGAGTCTATACTGAAAAACGGATTTGCCTATGAATCAAACGGTTCAGTATATTTCGATGTAGAGAAGTACAACGATAAATATAACTATGGAAAGCTCTCGGGCAGGAACCTTGACGATATAAAAACAAACACGCGCGAGCTTGACGGGCAAAGCGAAAAGAAAAATTCTTTTGATTTTGCACTGTGGAAAAAAGCTTCTCCGGAACATATCATGCGCTGGCCTTCGAAATGGGGAGATGGGTTTCCTGGCTGGCACCTCGAATGTTCGGTAATGAGCATGAAATATTTGGGCGAACAGTTCGACATCCACGGGGGCGGGATGGATTTGAGGTTCCCCCACCATGAATGCGAAATCGCGCAATCTACCGCAAGCCAAGGCAAAGAAGCGGTGCATTATTGGATGCACAACAATATGATTACCATCAACGGGCAAAAAATGGCACGTTCACTGGGCAATTTCATAACTCTCGACGAACTGTTCACCGGGGCACACGAAGTGCTGGAACAGGCTTATTCGCCAATGACAATACGCTTCTTTATTTTGCAGGCGCATTACCGCAGCACCATAGATTTCTCTAACGAAGCCCTAAAAGCATCGGAAAAAGGCTTGGGGCGGCTTATGTCCGCATTAAAAACATTGAGGGGGCTTAGCCCAAGCGAAGGGCAGTCTACTGTTGATGTACAAGCTTTAAAAGACAAATGTTTTGCCGCATTGGACGACGACATGAACAGCCCTATCGCAATTGCCCATTTGTTTGAAGGGGTCAAAATGATCAACTCTATAAAAGCCGGGAACGAGAAAATCTCGGGAGCAGACTTGGAAGGCTTAAGGGCATTCTTCAAAACCGTGGTTTGCGACATACTTGGGCTGAAAGAGGAAGAAAGCGAAAGCTCGGGCGGGGACGAAATATTGGAAGGGAGCATCAACTTGCTGTTGCAGCTCCGCACGGAGGCAAAAGCAAACAAAGATTGGGCAACCTCAGACAAGATAAGGGACGGGCTTAATGCAATCGGCATAGAAATAAAGGACACAAAAAACGGGGCTGAGTGGAGCAGGAAATAAGGATTCTCTCTATGTAGGAAATAATTTGAGAGCAGAAATACAGGTTTATAAATAAAATTCCTTTGGGGAAATAAAAGGTGCATATTATGTTTTCAGGAATTGTAGAAGAATTTGGGACAGTTGTAAAAGTTGAAAAAGATCAGGAAAACGTACACTTTACGCTTACCTGTTCGTTTGCCAACGAGTTGAAAATAGATCAGAGCCTTTCGCATAACGGCGTTTGCCTGACGGTTGTTGAGGTGGACAAGGATGCCAAGTCCTATAAGGTGACAGCGATAAAGGAAACGCTCTTAAAGTCGAACCTCGGCTTGCTGGAGGCAGGTTCAAAAGTAAACCTTGAGCGCAGCATGATGATTAACGGGCGGCTCGACGGGCATATCGTGCAAGGCCACGTGGACCAAACGGCAACCTGCACAAAAGTTGAAGAAGCTGACGGCAGCTGGTATTATACTTTTGAATATGGGTTCGACCCCGACAAGGCAAAACAAGGCTACATGACCGTTGAAAAAGGCTCGGTAACAGTAAACGGGGTCAGCCTTACCGTGGTGAACTCAAAAAACAACTCGTTTCAGGTGGCAATAATACCGTTTACCCAGGAAGTGACAAATTTCCATACCTTTAAAGAAGGCACAGTGGTTAACCTTGAGTTTGACATCATAGGCAAATACCTGAGCAAACTGAATTCTTTCGGGAGTTAGTTGGGTTCAGTTTAAAATTGCAACAATTTCGAATAATATGAGCAAAATCCGTCAAAATTAAAAGAATAGTCTTCCCCCATATTCTCTTTATATTTTGACTGAAACGATTTGAAGTTGAATTTGGCCAAGTGCATATTGTTTGTTTTCTGTAGCACCATAACCTGCATATAAACAGCTTCTTCGCTCATGTCGTCATAATCTAAAATCCTGCGGGAAACGGCATCTATTTTGTCAAGTTTGTTCTCTTTGAAATATATTGTGGCCAGCTTCAGCAGATTGTCTATTACTTGGTTGCCCGTATGCCCGCGGATCTCATCGAGCCATGGCCATTCGGTTTCCTTTAACAGCCTTCCCCCTTTCACAAGCTCAAAGAATGCCTCCAGTTCTGTTTTTGACACCCCTCCCGTGTTTTTGCAAAGCTTTGAAGCCTCAAAAAAATCACAAAACCATGAAGCACCTGTTTTTACCAGTAAAAAACCGTTTTGGGTCACAATTTCAACACCCTCCAGCCTGTTTAAAATCCTTCTTAACTTGTTTAGTGTTACAGCCCTGTTGTTTGCCACTTTTTTTGAAGATATACCTGGCCACAGGGTTTCGTTTACATCGTTTACGTTTGCGCCGTTTATATTTTTCACGGTTTGTGTCAATATGAAAAGAAACAGCTCCTTTACTTTTGGGGTGAACAAGTCTGATATGTCGATCGAATCTTTGTCAACGACCAAAAACTTGCCAAACAGGCGGACCTGGTTTGCCGAATTTTCAAGAGGTAAATGTATTGCGGCAGGATATTTCTTTGTTTTTATTTTACTGACTATAATGTAGACGATTAACAACATCAACAAAAATACGAGAAAACCGACAACCCACTTTATATTGCCCCCCTCCTTGTTACGTATTTTCTTTTCTTTATTTGCCTGTATTTTAATATCCTCATTTAGTGCCAGCCTGTTAATCTCTTCAATCCCAAGCGGACGGCTCCAGAAATACAGATCATCAATATACCCACGCAAGCTTGTGCTGCTCGACAACGCACTCCCAACATGGATGTCGCCAGTTCCAGAAAAAGGCGGGTGCCCATCAGAGCTGCCAATATTTTTACCGTTAAGGAAAATTGCTTGTTCTCCCGTCTCAATAATATATCTCCAAACCAAGTGATACCAAATGTTCGGTTTTAATACCTCGTCAGAAATATAGTCGTTGGCCCAAAGTCCGAAATATGGGTGGCCGGAACGCAAGATCAAATGAAACCCTTTTCTATACCCACTCCTGTTGTTGCCTATAATAGCGTTGTCTCCAAATTCCAGTATTTCGTTGAACTTAACAAAACAACTTACCGTAAAACTGCTGTTACGCAACCCGTAAGTTTCAGTGCTCCCTAGATTAATGTTTGATTTATCGGGGAGTTTCAGCACATTCCCCCTTTCAATATCTTGGGTGAACGAATAGTTTTCCCCAACGTATATTTGCGATGGGTTTAGCGAATTTTCTATATCGTCCTCGAAACTGAAACTACCAGAAAGCCCTTCTGATAACTCAATTGGGGTAGCCATTATAGAATAACTTTCAGGGACTTCCATTTCCCCTGTTACAACAACCTGCCGGGGAGACATTTCAAAACCAGGGGAAAAAGGGGATAAGATAAGTTCTTCGCCACCCCTGATAGGGAAACTGAACTTTCCGTTGGTAACAGTAACAACCGGGTTTTTCCAGTAAATTTTTTCTAGATTTTTCCCGGCATATTTCACTGTGCCACTTATCCATGAAAATGAGTTCAACTGGTCTAAAGTAATATCGTAATTGTTAAAATTTTCGCCAATGAAAAGGAAGTTGGGTTTTTTGCCATATAAAGTCCAATTTTCTAAAAGGTAATTTATATAGTCCGGAACCAGGTTTGTAATGTTCTGACTGGATCTTACCGGCAGCTTGTCCAGATCATCTATCATGAACAACTCGGGGTTCAAGCCTGTGCCCAAATGGTGGGTTGCCCTGGTGCCCGCTACATCGTCCCCCGAAATCCTCAGCACATAATTGTCAAGTTTGTGAAGAATCCGGCTCTCTCCAATATAGTCCCCCGAAATAAAAAATATCACCCTTCTGTTAGCCTGTATAAGATATTCAGTAGTAGGCCACGCTTCTCCCAAAGGCAGATGAAAAATTTTATCGGTAATCGCAGAAAGGTTAATTAACGAATCCAAGGTATTTACATTACCTTTATAATGAAGAAAAATTGGGATTACCGCATCTTGTTCCTCTTCAAGTATATTATTTATTCTATATAGGAAATTAAAAAAATCTTGGGTTTCTTCTTTTAAAACAACCGTATTCCCCTGCTCTGTAACATCAAGTTCAATAGCTATTGATTTATTTTCCTTTATAAACGACCAAAACTTGCCTTTTTTTATGTTCGTAGGACTTGCCTCTACCACCAAAAATGAAAAGTCTATAAAATCATTTGCTGTTGCAATATTGGTAATAGCAAATAACTGGGTCAATACGACAAATAATATGCTCCGGTATAAAAATTTCATCCAATCTACGGTAATATGTGTATATACTACCACTTAATTTTTTATTATTTTGCCTTCAAATATATGGTTTTTTTCTAAAATGCCATTTTTTGCAAAAAAAATACTTCCATTTATAATATATTCTTTTTCAGATATTTTACACACTTAATTAATATGTAATTAATATGCAATTAAACTATCGATATAGAGCAGGTTAAGTATCCAATAAGGCTTTGCCGTTAACTTAGGCATCGATTTAAACATGATAATGAATTAAAACAGGTGAAGCGGAAATATTATTTGATTTTTATAGCAGGAGGGTTTGTGTTTTTATTACTAGCAGCAACTTTTAACAAGGTTGTTCATTATACATCCACAAATGAGTCGTGTGCATCGTGCCATGTACACCCACATGCCGAAGCGAGCTGGAAACTTTCTATACACCATAATACCCCGAGCGGCGTATCAATAAACTGTGTTGATTGCCATTTGCCGCCAGAAGAGCAGAAAGTTCGTTTTTTGACCAGGAAAGCATATCATGGGATACATGATCTGTATGTTTATATAACAAAAGACGCAGACGAAATTAAATGGGAAGACAAACGTTCCCTTGAGGCATCCAAAAATTTTGTTTATGAGGATGGGTGCAAAAAGTGCCACACTAATTTATTCCCATCTACATTGAACAAGTTGGGGGGCGAGTCGCATTTAAAATACCTAAGGGATCCTGAATCCACATCGTGCATGAAATGCCACCAGGGGGTTGGGCATTATCGTGGCGAAAGCAGTTTGTCGGTAGAAGAAGAGCAAGTTGCCAAAAACAAGGAAATATACCAACATCCAACTAAAATAAATACATTCTCTGATTTCGAAGAGAAGATTCCCGAAACTTCAGTTTCGTTCAAAATGGTTGCAATACCCGGCGGGCAGTTCAAAATGGGCAGCCCTGCAAACGAACCTTACCGTCAAGTTACGGAAGGTCCTGTGCGTAACGTTGCAGTTGACAGTTTTTGGATGGCAGAAGTTGAAGTCACCTGGGACGAGTACCTTGCATTTTTTAATGCAACAAGTTCCCAAGGGCGAAAGGAAGCAGAGCAAGAGGAAAATCAGGATGTAGATGGAATTACCGGAGCGACTCCTCCCTGGGGCGCCCCCGATCAAGGGTGGGGCAAGGGTAGTCGCCCGGCAATTACAATGAGTTTCCATTCTGCGGAAACCTATTGTAGGTGGTTAAGCAGTGTTACGGGCAAAAAATACCGCTTGCCAACCGAAGCTGAGTGGGAATATGCAGCGCGCGGTGGCACAGAAGACCCTTACTTCTTCGGAGGCTCGCCCAAAGATTACGAGTCGGACGGGTTCCTAAAAAAGATATTCGGCGTTGACACAACTGTCATAAATTCATATGTCACATACCAGGAAAACAGCCCGTATAAAACCCAAGAACCAAATACGGTCGGGGCAAATCCTTTCGGGCTGAAAAACATGCTGGGGAACGTTGCCGAGTTTTGTTTGGATTATTACGACCCACAGGTTTACGGTAAATATCCCAAAGGGGTGGTAAGCAACCCCAGAGGCCCGAGAAATGGGGCAGAGCATGTTGTCCGAGGGGGATCTTACCTGAACTCAGCTAAAGACTTGCGCGTTGCCCGCCGCGATTTCACAAAAACAAAAGCATGGTTGGTTACCGACCCGCAAATACCGAAAAGCATATGGTGGTATTCCGACTGTAAGAATGTAGGGTTCCGTGTCGTTTGCGAATACAGCCCAAATGATTTAAAAGAAAGAACAACTGAAACAAAATAAAATTATGGACAAGGATCAACTATCACGCAGGAATTTTCTTGAAAAATCGGCTTTAATCGGAGCTGCTGGTTTGGCAGGGATTAGCGCACTTAGTTCCTGTAGCAGCAAAACAAAATCAGTTGATTATAATTTTCCCCCATTGTTGGACAAAGCACCTGATGGCAAGACCCTTCGCGCAGGGCTGGTAGGGTGTGGCAACCGGGGGACTGGTGCCGCGCTGAATTTTTTGGCAGCAGGAGATAATCTTGAATTGATTGCATTGGCCGATGTATTTGAAGATAAAGTATGGGACTGCCGAAAAAAATTGTTGAAACAAAAAGTTGAAGTTCCCGAAAAAAATTGTTTCTGGGGATTTGATGCTTACAAAAGGATACTTGAACTTGATGTGGATGTTGTTATACTGGCAACACCTCCGCATTTCAGGCCCGAACACCTGGATGCATGTGTGCAGGCCAAGAAAAATGTTTTTATGGAAAAACCCGCCTGTGTGGATCCGGTTGGGGCAAGGCGTGTAATCGCTTCTGCCCGCAAAGCCCAGAACATGGGGCTTACGGTAATTACCGGGACACAACGCCGCCACCAGCGCGACTATGTTGAAACATTTAAGCATGTGGCAGGAGGGGAAATAGGCAACTTGCTTGCCGCAAAGGCAATGTGGATGCAATCTCACGTATGGTTCCGCACCCGCGAAGAAGGCTGGAGCGACATGGAATACATGCTCAGGAACTGGAACAACTTCTGCTGGCTCTGCGGCGACCACATCCTTGACACACACGTCCACAATATCGATGTCATAAACTGGTTTATGGGCAAAAACCCGGAAAGGGCAGTTGGCTTCGGAGGCCGTGCCCGCCGCTTGACAGGAAACCAGTATGACTTCTTTAGCATTGATTTCGATTACGGTAACGGTGTATTCTCACATAGTATGTCGCGCCAAATTGATGGGTGCGCAAACCAATTGGGCGAAATTATTATGGGGACTAAAGGATACACTAACTGTAAAAACACTATTTTTAACCTGGATGGTTCGGTAAGGTGGCAGTATGAATACCCTAAAAACAAGGACGGGAAATCAACAGATGTCGTTAAAATTTCACCTTATATACAAGAACATATACACCTTGTTACAGCCATCAGGACGAACACCCCGGTTGTTGAAGCCGAACGTACGGCCATTTCTACATTAACGGCAATAATGGGTAGGACTGCTGCATACACCGGAAAAAAAGTTGAGTGGGAAGAAATGATGAACTCAACCGAAAAGTTAGGTCCGGAAGAATATGTAATGGGACCGGTAGATATGGAATTCCCTGTTCCTGTCCCGGGGATACAGCATAAAGCTTAAATATGGAGAAATGATTTCTGTTGTCATACCGCTTTATAATGAAAATGTGTTGGTAACCCGTTTAATGGAAGAGGTATTCCTACACATGAAACCTATTGGTGAACCATTTGAAGTTGTATGTGTCGATGATGGCAGCACAGATACCACATTGGGCAAATTACTTGAATTCAAAAAGAAAAATGGACAGTTAAAGGTAGTTTCCCTTTCTCGGAATTTTGGATTACAAGCAGCCCTTACAGCAGGACTGGAACGCGCGAATGGTGATTATATAGTTATGATGGACGGTGATTTCCAGGATCCACCTGAAATGATCCCCGATATGTACAACAAAATAAAAAACACAAAAGTTGACATAGTTACCGCGGTGCGTGAACACAGGAACGAACGTTTTGCCAAAAAGCTGTACATAAATATCTTTCACATACTGTTTAGCAAAATCACAGAAGAAAAACAAGTTGCCAATGCCGGGAATTTCTGCATTATGAACAGAAAAGCACATGAGGCCATCCTTAAATTTGCTGAACGGAACAGGTATTTGCCCGGCATAAGGAACTTCATAGGGTTCAAACAGGACATTATTTTATTTGAACGCCCAGACAGGCTGGAAGGAAAGGCAAAAATGAGCAGGAAAAAACTATTTGCACTTGCTGCCGATGCAATATATTCATTCTCAAAATGGCCAGTTAAAGTTTGCTTGTACCTCGGGATAACGGGGATTTTTGTTTTCCTTGTCGCAATTATTTATACCGTAGCCTCAAAATTGCTGGGATTTGCCCCTCCGGGGTGGTCATCAACATTCCTTGCAATTAGTTTCTTTGGTTCGGTACAGTTGACTTTTCTGGGGATTATTGGGGAATATATTTATAGGATATTCAAAGAGGTTCAAAACCGCCCCATTTACTTTGTGAAAGAATTTTATGAATAAGGGACTAAAAATATTACACCCAAAAAATGCTTTTACAGCCATATTGATCTTGCTTGCTGTGGCATTAACCATTTTAGCTCCGCGTGCAGCAGTTAATATTGACGAACAACTGCACTATCCCCATGCAAAAGAAGTTGTGGACTGGTATTTTTCGGGAGGGGAAAATCAATCCTGCCTGGAAACACCTACAACCAACCTCAAATATTATGGGCAATCCGTTGACAACTTCACTGCACTGATAAACAGGGCATTCAACACTAAAGACGAATTCTTGGTGCGCCATTATACCGGTGCGTTTTTTTTCTTATTGTTATGCCTCTTCTCGGGGCTTGTTGCACGCCAGCTTACAAACACTTATTGGGCTTCGTGCCTGACAGTTTTAACATTAGCCTTTATGCCCCGGCTGTTTGGGCAGGCATTTGGCAATTTAAAAGACATCCCGTTTGCCACAGGATATATAGCTGGGATATACATGATTATACGGTTTATAAAAGAACTGCCCAAACCAAGCTGGAAAACGGCAATTTTACTTGGGCTGGCAATTGCCTTCACCTGTTCTGTCAGGATTGGCGGGCTAATTCTGTTTGCCTATCTGGCATTGTGCGGGATTACATATTTTATTTTGAAGCCTTTTGAACTTAAACATATCGTTTCAACTAGACCTTTTTTTGTCAGGCTAACGGGCCAGTTAATTGTAGTCGTTGTTATTGGCTATTTTGCCGGATTATTGTTCTGGCCCTATGCCCTGCAAAATGTGTTTAAAAACCCACTCGAAAGCCTTGGCGTAATGGAGCATTATAAAGTGAGCATACGCCAGGTTTTTAACGGTAATTTTTTGTGGAGTACCCAACTACCTTGGTATTATTTGCCAAAATGGATATTGATTTCAACACCCGAATTTGTTTTACTAGGCTTCCTTGGTTATCTTATCCTTGCGTTCCAAAAGGGGGCTAGGCGTGACCCTGGAAATTTATTTTGGGAAATCTTCCTGCTTTTTTCTTTTCTTTTCCCGGTAAGCTATGTCCTGCTCATAAAATCGAATTTATACAGCGGTGTCCGCCAGTTGCTTTTTGTCCTGCCCCCGCTAGCTATATTGGCTTCCCTTGGTCTATTCAAGTTCATAAAACTTGGTATCCAAAACAAATTGAAATATTCCGGCTTGGCATCTTTCTTCTTATTGATGTTGCTGCCGTTGAAGCACCAGGCAAAAACCTTTCCGGTTGATTACGTATATTTTAACACACTGACCGGTGGGAACAGGGGGGCTTGGGGGAATTATGAATATGATTACTACTTTCATGGGGTAAAACAGCCTGCCGGGATATTAAAAAAAATTATTGGGGACAATAATGTTGTTATTGCTTCAAACTGCAATTTGTCAAACTATTTTGATGGACTGCCAAACGTAAGGTACGAATATGTAAAATACTTGGAAAGGAGCAACAAGGATTGGGATTATGGGATTTTTGGGATAAATTATATCCACCCCTACTTGTTGAAAAACAATACATGGCAGTCTACCACGGCAATAGAAACATTTTATCACAAAGGAAATCCCATTGCTGTTTTGTTGAAAAGAAAAAATAAGGATGACTATTTAGGTATAGCAGAAGCAAAAGCAAGTAATTTTGAAGAAGCCGGGAAAAAGTTAGCCCGCTCTTTAGAAGAGGATCCCAAAAATGTCTGGCTACTGGTACAGCTTGCAAAAATAAGTTTAGATAAGGGGGATACTGGCAATTTTAAAAAGTATGTTCAGTCCGGGAGGGAAATTTATCCCCAATACGAACCTTTTTATCTTTTGGAAGCACAGGCACTGTTTAATGAGAAAAAAATTCAAGCCTCATACGAAAAGCTAAAGGAATTAGTTAATATAAACAACAGGTATGTACCTGCAACCCGGCTTTTCAAAGCAGTTAAAGAAAAATTACATATAAACTAAAATTGAAAGAGATGGAAACTTTAAGAAAATTGTCGGCGTTTTTAATGATGGGATTATTGAAAATGCCAAATCTTTTTGCCCAGGATGAAGGGACTTACATTGACAACCTTAATACTCAGGATAGTTCTTACATGCAACAGGATGTGCTGGAAGGTGCTGGGCAGGCTTCTAGTTCAAATTCAACAATAATAATTATAATTGTTGCGGTAGTGGTAATTGCTGTTGTTGCATTTTTGTTCCTTCGCAAGAAGAAAAAATAAATAGTTTGGTTTATTTAAAGTAAGAAGAGACCTGCTTTTATTGAACAGCAGGTTTTTTTTGTGCCAAAAAAAAGGCAGCTTCTACAAGCTGCCTCAAAGCCATGAAAACAATTAAACAATGTTCAGAAAACAGAAAACTAGAAACAATCAAATAGTCATAATATCTTTCTCCCTGGCATCAACCAGGTCATTTACTTTCTTACCGAAGTCGTCAGTTAATCTTTGAACATCCCCCTCTGCATCTTTCTCCACATCCTCAGACAATCCATCCTTTAGTAATTTCTTTAACATATCATTGGCATCCTTCCTTGCCGCCCTGATACTTACCTTAGCATGTTCCCCTTCTTGATTAACTTGCTTAACCAAAGACTTTCTCCTTTCCTCTGTAAGGGCTGGTATATTAATCCTGATAAGCTCTCCATTATTTTCGGGGTTAAAACCTAAATTCGCTGCTAAAATAGCCTTTTCTATAACAGGGATCAACCCTTTTTCCCAAGGCTGGATGGCTATTGTCCTTGCATCGGGCGTACTAACATTGGATACTTGGTTTAAGGGGGTCATGCTTCCATAATATTCTACGACCACCCCGTCCAACATTGCAGGCGTTGCCTTGCCGGCCCTAATATGCAACAACTCTTTTTCGAGATGCTCTATTGCACCCCCCATTCTTTCTTTACAATCTTCTATAATTAAATCTACTTCTTCTTGCATTAGTTTGTTTAGCCTAAGTTTCCAACTGTGGACTGTTAGCAAATATAGAAAAAATATATCTACGTGAAAATTTTTTAATTAAATTATTATAAAAACAGTAAAAAAATGTCAATTGCGAACAATAGTTCCAATGTTTTCACCGTTTAAGACCTTCTGCAAATTCCCTTTTTTGTCCATGTTGAACACCAATATGGGCAGGTTGTTTTCTTTGCAAAGGGTTGTTGCCGTAAGATCCATTATTTTCAGGTTTTTCTCATAAATTTCGTCAAAGCTTATGGCATCGAATTTTTTTGCCCCGGGATCTTTTTCCGGGTCGGCAGTGTAAATGCCGTCAACCCGGGTGCCTTTGAGCATTATGTCGGCTTCTATCTCAATCCCCCTCAGCGCACTTGCCGTATCGGTGGTGAAGTATGGGTTCCCCGTCCCCCCGGAGATGATTACCACTTCGCCATTGGAAAGCGAGTCAACAGCTTTTTCTTTTGAATAGAACTCCCCTATGGGCTCCATCCTTATGGCGGTGAGCATTTTTGATTTTATGCCTTTGCTTTTAAGTGCAGAGTTCAAGGCCAGGCTGTTTATGGCCGTTGCCAGCATCCCCATCTGGTCGCCGTTTACCCTGTCGAAGCCTTTTGCCGCACCGCTCAAGCCCCTGAAAATGTTCCCGCCGCCAATAACAATCCCTACTTCTATCCCTGAGTTGGACAAATCGGCAATTTGTTCGGCATAATCGTTCAGGCGTTCGCTGTCGATGCCATATCCTTGCTCTCCCATCAACGACTCGCCGCTGAGTTTTAAAAGGATTCTTTTATATTCCATTTTTCGTTTTTGCAGTATTAAATTATTTCTACCCCTTTCTTCTGGCACAGCCCAACGCTCTGTTCGCTCAGTTTGTATTTCTGTATTTTGCCGCTTGCCGTCATAGGGAATTCGTCCATAAAAAATATGTATTTGGGGATTTTGAACCGGGCAATCTTGCCCCTGCAATAATCTTGTACGTCTTCTTCCGAGAGGGTTTCCCCTTCGTGCAATATTATGAATGCCCCAACTGCCTCTCCGTATTTCGGGCTGGGCACGCCGGCCACCTGTACATCTTTTATTTCAGGCATCAGGTAAAGGAACTCTTCTATTTCGCGAGGATATATGTTTTCGCCGCCGCGGATGATCATGTCTTTTATTCGCCCTGTTATGCGGAAATTGCCGTCTTCGTCTTTTACACCAAGGTCGCCGGAATGTAGCCAGCCGTCTTTGTCGATGATTGCGGCGGTCGCTTCGGGGTTGTTGTAATATCCCTTCATCACATTATATCCACGGCAACACATTTCGCCTTGTTGCCCTACTGGCAATTCTTCGCCAGTGTCGGGATGGGCAACCTTTACTTCCACCATGGGGAACTCGCTGCCAACAGTAGTTACCTTCTTCTCCAAAGGATCGTCGGCAAACGACTGGGTCATGCCGGGCGACGATTCGGTAAGTCCGTACACAATGGTAATGTCCTTCATGTACATTTTGTCGATTACCTCCCGCATGGTTTCGATTGGGCAAAGAGATCCTGCCATTATGCCTGTACGTAGCGAACTCATATCGAACATCTTGAACATGGGGTGGTGCAGCTCGGCAATAAACATGGTAGGGACACCATAAAGAGCGGTAGCCCTTTCTTTTTGTATCGATGCCAGTACCAGCAAGGGGTCAAAACTCTCTATCATGATCAGTGCCGCCCCATGTGTTATTACTGCCATAACGCCCAATACAATCCCAAAGCAATGGAACAATGGCGGCGGCAAACAAAGACGCTCGTTGCTGGTAAACAACTGCCTTGCGCCAATTGAATAACCGTTGTTTACAATATTGATATGGGTTAGCATAACACCTTTGGGGAAACCTGTTGTCCCCGATGTATATTGCATGTTCACTACATCATCGGGATCTACTCCCAACTTTGCTATGTCCAGTTCCGTATCGTCTATGTGCTGTCCCAGAAGCATTAATTCCGGGGTATTGTACATGCCCCTGTGTTTTTCCGGGCCCATGTAAACCACGTTTTTCAGGTGCGGGAAGCGTTTGCTTTTCAGTGTGCCGCGCTCAGATGTTTTCAGTTCCGGCAACAACTCGTTTACCATTTTTATGTAGTCGCTGTCCCTCCAGCCATCAATAAGGCACAAGGTTTGCAAGTCCGAGTTGCTTATCAGGTACTCCAGCTCGTGGGTTTTGTAGCTTGTGTTGATGGTCACCAAAATTGCGCCTATTTTGGAGGCGGCAAAAAAGAAGGTCAACCAATCGGGGACATTGGTAGCCCAAACCCCTATGTGGTCGCCTTTTTTTATTCCTATATATAGCAAGCCTTTAGCCAGGCAGTCAACCCTTTCGTTAAAATCTTTATATGTAAACCGCAACCCGCGGTCGGCATAAACCATGAAATCTTTGTCTGGTGTTTCTGTTGCCCATTTTTCCAGAATATCACCTAACGTATCCTTGATTAACTCCATTGATTCTCTGTGTTTTTAATTATCAAACAGGGTAGTAAACTACTGCCAGTATTTTTGTTGGCAGATCCCCGGCGGTATGTACATTGTGAGCGACAATGGAGTCGAGGTATATGCTGTCGCCGGTGTTTAGCCGATATGTGTCTTTGCCATAGTTGATTTCTATAGAGCCTTCCATTACATAAATAAATTCTTCCCCTTCGTGCGACGACAACTTATAGTCCGACTCGTTGGCAGGTTCTATGTCAACTATAAACGGTTCCATGTGCCGCCCTGTTTTGTCGGGTGCCAAAGAGTAAAAATTCAGATGTTCCCTGGAGCCTTTGTCTCTGGTAGAAAAGCTAAGTGTCGATTTCTCTTCACCTCCCCTTACTATAACCGGTCCAACATGATCCAAGTCGTCAAGGAATGTACCTATCCGCACGCCAAGCGCGCGGGTTATTTTTATTAGGTGCCCAAGTGAAGGAACAGTCCCTTTTTCCTCTATGCATTCCAATTGGCTAGGGTCTAGGTTGGCTTTTAATGCCAAGTCTTCGCGACTAACCTTTCGGAACTCGCGAAAGTCCTTGATTTTTTTTCCGATTTTGTCCTGAGAACTCATTTTTTTAGTTTTATATGTGTGCCATTTTTTGTTTTGTAACTTTTCCCCTAAGAAAAAGAATAAATTGATTGCAAATATAAGTTATTGGATTTAAAATGAAAATGAATCTGTAAAATGTAAAAAGGTGATTGAGCAGTAATTGACATGGGATGTAAGACATTTTTCCGTTTTTAACAGAAACATGTCCATAGCATTTCAATAAAAAACCAGTTGTTGTCCTAAAAGGTACAACACAAAACATATATCGGATTGTGCTTATTCTCTGCAATATTTATATTAGTCTATATTTGGAATGTTAAATATTTCTTGTTGACCCGTAAAATCGATTTTTCAAACAAAATTTTAGACATAAAAAAGAAAATTGTTGAGCTTGAGAAATATAAAATAAGAACAACCCGAATAAAGTACTTATTAATGCCTTTGGCAATGACTGGAATATTTATGATGATTTTTGATAAATTACCATTAAACAAAGATGCGATTATAATGTATGTATTAATTATCCTTGTATTTATTTCATCTCTTTATTATACGTTTAAAATTTCAATATATGGACAATTTAAAATAATCAATAGAGAAATTGAAGAAGTGGAAAATATTGAAAAAGAATAAATTACATATGTCAATGTGCGGTTTGTGGTTCTTTGTGCAACAGCCTTTTATATTTATTTCACAAAGTGACACAAAGAAGAAGCTCAAAGTAACTCGGAGACTTATGGGACACTCTCGTGGATAGGCCACAACCAAACAACCCCAAAATTTTGTAAAATTCCCGCATTTTGAGAAAAACCCCCCGCCCGTTTTTCAAGGGTTTGGGTATTTTTATGGCTCAAAAATAATTTTTCCGCTTTTGAGTGATTTATAAAATATGCAGACATGAATTATAGCATCAAACCACTGTTCCTATCCCTGTGCGTAGTTTTTTCCGCAGGCTGTTTTACAAAAGAGAAAAAAAGTCCCGGCGAAAAATGGTCGGTTAAATTTGCCGATGCCGTAATGGCCCGTGCCGACAGTTTGATTTATTACAAGCGGGAAGTGCCAAAATATGAGTATGATTTTGCATTACTGGCAACTGCAATAGACAAACTTGGGGGCGTAAACCCCAAATACCATGATTATGCCAAAGCTTACATCGATTATTTTGTACAGGAAGACGGTTCAATAAACGGCTACAACATTAACGTTTACAACCTGGATCGGGTCCGCCCGGGACTGAACATGCTTGGTTTATACAGGCAAACAGGGGAGGAGAAATATAAAAAAGCGATTGAAACCTTGTTAGGTCAAATTGAAACTCAGCCGCGCACAATGGCCGGTGGTTTCTGGCACAAAAAGGCATATCCTTCCCAAATGTGGCTGGACGGTATTTACATGGCATCGCCATTTTTGGCAAACTATGCGGCAGAATTTGATAAACCTGAATGGTTCGACGAAATCACGTTCCAAATGAAACTGATTTACAAAAAAACGCTCGACCCCGCAACAGGCTTGCTTTACCATGCATGGGACGAAAGCAGGCAACAACAATGGTGCAACCCCGAGACAGGGCAGTCGCAGCATTTTTGGAGCCGTGCCGAAGGTTGGTACATGATGGCATTGACAGATGTGCTGGGCGTACTTCCCGAAAATCATAAAGACAGGGACAGCCTCATCTTTATTTTAAACGACCTGAGCGAATCGCTTCTAAAAGTCCGTGACGCAGAAACCGGGCTGTGGTACCAAGTCTTGGATCAAGGTGGGCGAAAAGGGAATTATTTGGAGGCATCGGGAAGTGCGATGATTATTTATGCTTTTGCAAAAGCCGCAAAAAACGGCTACATCGACAAAAGGTTCCTTGATGTTGCTTGTAGCTCTTTCGACAGCATGATCAAAAACATGGTGCTTGTTGGCAACGATGGGCTGCCCACCCTGACCAACACCTGCGGGGCATGTGGGCTTGGGGGCAACCCTTACCGTGCGGGCGATTACGATTATTACATCAGCGAAAAACAAATAGACAACGACTCGAAAGGCGTTGGCCCATTTATCCTCGCGGCAATTGAACTGGGCAAATAAACACTATACACCATGAAATACCTAATTTTGTTCTTTCTTGCTCATAAAACAAAGATGATGAATTTTGATTTAGTATCGAGATTTGCAATTTTTTTGCTTGGCGTTAACTTTGTAGTTTATATTTAGCCTATTTTTATGTTTTCGGCACTTTCTCCAATAATAGAAAGCAATGGGTTCCACAACGGCACCCTGATTTTTTCGCGATAAACGCCATTTTTCACATAAATAGCAATCCGTTTGTCGGGGAAAGATTTTGTTGCGTCAATTGCATCCTGGATTTTGGTAAAATCGCCCAGGCCATCTTGCGAAACAAGCATCTCTTATTTTATGTTTTGCGCAGCGGCAAGGGTAAAATCAAAGATTATGGCAAGCAAAAACAAACACTTAAGCAATTTCATGACGATTAATATTTTATGATTTTCCCTACGTGCATTTTATCCCGGGCATCGCTTACTGCCACCAAATAAATCCCATTTTTCAGAAATCCGGCATCCAGCTTAATGTTTTGCCCCGAACAATTATGGACAAAAAGCAGCTGCCCGGCAACTGAAAAAATCTGTATTTTGGCAATTTTATCTGCATTTTCAATAACCAACGACTCTTCATCCTTCACAAAATATATTTTTGTTTCGCTTTTAATTTCAGTTAATTTTTTTGCTGAAGTAGCAAGCCCGTCTTTGTTTTGATTGCTTATTATTTCGCCCACCAAACTGTTAAGGTAAACTTCAATATTTGGATATTCCCCGTCAACAGTTTTTAGTTGTGCATCGCCATTGTAGGTCGGGGAAAGCCCGTTTGCCGATTCCCAAGAGTCAGGCATCCCGTCACCGTCGGTATCTGCCGGGGCTTCTTCCTGCTTCAAAACAGGCCATCCCCCAACTGCCGCCTGCGTGTCTATCAATCCATCAGTACTGCCATTGCCGCCATTGGTGATAGTTGCAGTTCCGGTGTTTGCATCGTTTATTACCCTTAAATCCACAGAATCTCGGGACAACGAAGCCCCACAATAACCAATGATTTTTTCAAAGGCAATTTCGGCAGAGTGGGTGGTGACCCCACCTGTGGCAAATTCGGTAATAGATTTAATGTCATCGATTGCGACACCGTTTGCGTGTGCAGAAAATGTTGAGTTTAAGGTTACCCCCAGCCAATTGTCTTCAGATACCAAACTGTTTTCTGTGGTAATGTTCCCGTCAATGAAAAACGTACCGTAAGTTCCCGCAGGCTGGTTGTTTTCCCCATTGTCGGCATAAGCTTCCAAAATCCTGTTTTTTTTTGAGGATAAGGTAGCCGGTCCGGCTTTGTAGTAATTGTTTACCATGTTATATCTCCCCCCTTCCCCGGCATAGGCAGAACTGCTGTCCCAATTATAAATTACATTGTTCCGGAAATCGACCAATTCCGATTTTTCGTCATTGGAATAGCGGCTCCCGCAAAATCGCGGGTTGCGCCCATCGTTGTGAGCCAACAGGTTGTGGTGGAACGAAGCCTTCTTCCCTCCCCAAATGCCGCCATACCCATGTTTGCCTTTTTCGTGGATTGAATTGCGCAGGCTTTCGGCAACGATACTCCACTGAAGCGTAAAATTTTCATTGTCGTAAAAAGAGGCACATTCATCGATGCCCCAGCTCATAGAGCAATGGTCGATAATGATGTTTTTTTGCTCGCGCCCCCAAATTGCATCGTTTTCTTGTAGGGTTTCGTCTCCCATCCTAAAACGCAAAAAACGCAAAACCACATTTTCTGTCCCAACATAAACGGTGTAGTCCCGCAGGGTTATGCCGCCGCCCGGAGCGGTTTGCCCGGCAATGGTAATATCGCCGTTTTCAATCCTCAGCATAGATTTCAAGCGTATGTTGCCAGATACTTTGAACAGAATTATCCTAGCCCCCGACTGGTTCACAGCATAGCGCAAAGATCCCGGCGAATTATTGTCTTCAAGTGTTGTTACGTAAATAACCTGGCCTCCCCGCCCCCCGGTTGTATATTTCCCAAACCCTTCTGCCCCGGGGAAAGCTGGCAGGTTTTGTGCAAATGCATTGCCTGGGGGAAACACATATAATGCTATGGCAATCAAGAAAATGAATTTCAAGACAAGGTCGTTTTATATTTAAAATTTTACAGCCCCCGCCGGGACTTCACTCCCCACGAGCATGCATCCGTCCAACTTCTTGCCGAAGCCTGCTAATGAAATATTTTCTGATTTTGCCCCGTTTACCGCAATGCTTTTGTGTGGACTGGCTGCAAATTGGTTTTCCTTAAAGTCCACATCTTTGCAATTGTAGAATTCAAAAACTTTTTCTCCTTTGGTTTTTATGTTGATGTTTTTGATTTGCACCCCGGTTGCGTCTATAACAGAGAAACCATTGCCTGCTTCCAGCGACATGTTGGAAAGATGGATGTTTTCCAGGTTCATTTCGGGCAGGCCTTGCATGAATACGGCTTGCATAGCTCCTTTGAGGCTTATGTTTTTTATATAAATATTTTTGAACTGCGGGGTTTCCTCCGAAACAGGCTCGGGCTTTGCAACCCCATCCTGTCCGCCTTCTTCCATCATTTCGGAAATAGATTGCCCCCCGTAGAACAAATTGAAAGAAATGGCATAGGTGGGTATGTTTGTCATGAGAATGTCGGAGATGAATATGTTTTCGACAACGCCGCCCCGCCCTCGGTTGCTTTTAAACCGCAGCCCTACATCGGTCCCCATGAAGGTGCAATTTGAGACATGCATGTTGCGCACGCCCCCCGATGTTTCGCTGCCCACTGTCACGCCACCGTGCCCATGGTAAACAATATTGTTGCGGATAACCATATTCTCGCACGGTACAGCCCTTCGCCTCCCGTCTTCGCCCTTACCCGATTTTATGCAAATGGCATCATCGCCCACATCGAAACCGCAATTTTCTACCAACACATTTTTGCACGATTCGATGTCTATTCCATCGCCATTTTGTGAATACCACGGGTTTTTCACCGTAATATTCCTTACGATAAGGTTTTCTACCATTAAGGGATGAAGGCACCAAACGGGCGAATTTTGGAAAACAGGCCCATCGAACAATACATTCTTGCTGTTTTGGATACTTACCATTACCGGCCGCAAATAATCGCGTATCCCTTCAAAATCTTCCTTTGTCGTCAAATCGCTGCGTATATTTTGATCCCTGCTGCCCATTATCCCTTTCCTAAACTGCTCTGACGGATACCACTCATCGCCTTTTTCGTTAAGCACGCCCCCCGATGCGACCAGCCGTTTCCACTGGCTTTCGTTAACTTTGCTTTTTTTGACAAAACGCCATGCATCGCCGGAACCGTCCCATACGCCGCTGCCCGTAAACGCTACGTTTTTCAGGTTTTTGCCATAAATTGGCGACATGCAACGCCATGTGTCAAGCCCTTCGAAACTCGTTTCTATCACCGGGTATAAATCTTTATTGTCAGAAAAAATCACTAGCGAACCCGGTTCCGTACAGATTTCCAGGTTGCTTTTTAAGATAATAGGACCTGTAAGCCAAATCCCTTTGGGGACAATTACCTTGCCCCCGCCTTTATTTGCAACTGCCTCGATGGCATCGGCAAAAGCCTGGGTATTTAGTGTTTGCCCGTTGCCAACTGCACCAAAATCTGTAATGTTCACAGAAAAAGGAGGGATTTGTGGCTCATGTATTTGCGGCATGTCAAATTCAATGCCCTCAAAATTTTGGATACCGGCCTGTTTTTCCTTTTCCTTTGTTTGGGCACAGCTTGTTATTAACAAAGCCAATATAATTATTGTGTTCAAAAAATAATTTTTTAAACAAAAACCGCCTGTCATCCCGAAAGAAGAGAGGAATATGTTTTTTATTGACCGGACTGTAGTATTTCTGTTTGACATTTTATTAAGGTTTCATTTATTTCGGATCAAGGTTCATTAAATGTCCCACCAGCGAATTGATGTAAACTTCAATGTTTGTATAATCCGTTGTTAATGTATTATTGTTGTTGCCCGCCACTTTGGGGTCGAGCTTGTTTATTGTCTCCCAAGCATCTGGCATACCATCGTTGTCTGAATCTGTCGGGGCTGTTTTTGTTTTTAGTGCCGGCCAGGAGCCTACGTCTTTTTGTGAATCGATAATGCCATTTTTGCCTCCATCGAACGAATGGCCGTATTTTTCTTTTCCGCTTTTTGTTTCTGCAACAATCCTTTTGTCAACGGCATCGCGCATAAGACTGGCCCCGCTAAATTCCAGTATATACTGAAAAGCTTCTTCTGCTGTCTCTGTTTTAATTTTAGTTACAGCAACAGGTTTTCCCAATTTTGAGGCGTTTTTGTCGTATGTGAATTTTTTCTTTACGTCAACACCTAGTTCCCAGTTTTTGTTTGTTGTTTCACTGTCGTTGAAAATTTTATTTCCCGAAACGTAGAAATATCCGGGTCCGAGAGTGTCAGGGGAAATTTTGCCGTCAAAGTAAAAGGGGGTGAGGAACAATACCCTGTTTTTTACGTCCTCCCTTGTGGCAGGGCCCGGCTTGAAAAAATTGTTTGTTATGTTATAATTCCCTTCCTCTCCGCCGTAAATGCTGTTGTAGCCCCAATTGTATATGACGTTGTTCCTGAAATCTGTTTTTTCTTTTTCCGGGTTGCGGGTGTAGCGAGAACCGCAAAAACGGGGGTTCCGGCTGGTATGGTCCGAAATAAGGTTGTGGTGGAAGCTTGCGTTGCTGCCGCCCCAAATACCGCCATAACCGTGTTCCCCTTTATGGTGGTCCGATTTATAAAAGCTTTCGCTGACGATGCACCATTGTAGCGTGAAATTTTCGTTGTCGTAGAACGAAGCTACTTCATCGACGGCCCAGCTAAAACTGCAATGGTCAATGATTATGTTTTTATGCCCGATGCCTGATATTGCGTCCATTTCGCGGTGCATTACGTCTCCCGGGCGTACACGGACAAACCGGATTATAACATTGTCGGCTTCAATTTTTATCCCAAAATTTTTAAGGCAAACCCCGTCTCCGGGCGCAGTTTGCCCGGCAATGGTCACATTCCCGTTTTTTATGTAAATAGGTTTCTCCAGTTCGATGTTCCCTGAAACCCTAAAGATGACCGTCCTTGGCCCTTCCGCTTCAATTGCTTTTCTCAGGCTGCCATTCCCTTTGTTGTCCAGGTTGTCAACAAAAACAATCTTCCCCCCGCGCCCGCCTGTGGCAAATTTACCGCCGCCTTCTGCCCCGGGAAAAGCAAGTGGCTGGGAACGGCAAGAAAAGAAACAGCTTATGCACCAAACAAATAAAAAAAACTTTTTCATGCAACCCTTTTTTCTCACAAAGAAATGAAATATTTAAAAACCCCGGGATCGGGACAAAAGCCTAATCCCGGAGTTACTTATTTATACAACTAAAACTATTGGATATTCTCAATTTAAATATGGTTTACCACCATCGTGGGTCGCCCGCATTTTCGTTAATCAATGTTTCGTTCTTCAATGTAAAATCCCCGTTTTCAGGATCGCTCCAAATTGATGTTGAGCTTAAACCCAAGCCGGTCAACATGTTTACGATTGAATGATCGGAATTGACAAAATCGCTAGTTGCATATGAATTAGAGATCGTCAACACAATTCCATCTGCCATCCTTATCCCGACAATTGACGGGTCGTCGCCATACGAAGTGTCTCCAAAAATACAATCTGTCACCTCTATGCCATTTGTAATTACTGCGTTCCGTACATCCATTAAATACCTTCCCGAACGGTATGGCGTTTGATAGAACGTACAATTTTCAACAATTATGCTTTCGCAGGCAACCGGGTCATCGTATCGTATGAAATGGCAAACCAGGCTATGTATCGTGGAATTGCTTATCCTTACCACCGTGGCATTTGTGTTTGATTCGGTAGCACAAAATACCCCGTAGCTGCCACTGCTTTGGCCTAAATCGTAAATAATGCAATCGTCAACCACAAATTCGCCTATTGTTTGGTCCGAACCGCCCCTGAGCCGCATGATTTGCCGCCCCATGTGGTATAATTTGCTGCTAATAAATTTAACTGCGCCAATATTGCAAGCTTCGCTTTCCATGTCGAACACGCCGCGGATTTGCCCATCGCTTTCGTTGTTGTTTGTATATCCGCTCATGTATAATTTTTCGAACACGATCGAATCGGAAGGGGTAAGGCTTGAGCCGACATAAAACATACGGTCGCCCGAAGTTGCATAAACAATTGGGAGATCGCCGTCCAGCCCTTTTATTTTGATGCTTTTGTCGATTGTCATGTCGCCTTCGAAACCGTAAAGCCCGCCTGCTTCCAAAATTACCACGTCGCCTGGGGATGCAGAGTTGATGGCTCCTGCCAGATCGCCTCCTGAACTTACCAGCACATCGCCTTCCATCACGTAATTTTGTGTGCCGCGCACTTTTGTCCCGTTCAGTATTTGCACCTCATAAGAGCCGTTGGGAAGGTCTGTTATACTTTTAGCACCTGCCGTAACTTCGGCTTCCGAAATGTCATAAGTAACCTGGTCTTCTCCATCAACAAAAGCCAGTTGGGTAACCGCCTTGCCCGGTGTCCAGTCAAGGTTTATTGAGCCTAGCCCGGTCATTGTTATATCATAACCAGAGAAAATGTTTTCGGGCAACGATTTAAATGCCAAAGCCGTCCATTTTGAGTCTGACGTGGTACTGCTCGTCCCTTTCACCCTAGCCGAATATAGGCTGTTCCCTGCGGGGAGTTCATAAACATAAGGTATGTCGGTTGGGTCAACGGTTGCCGAAACAATTATGTTGGCAAACTCCAGGCTGTCATCGCTAATTTCCACTACGTAAGCCTCAACCCCCTTGTTTTCTTCCCATTCGAGGGAGACAGTTGTTTGGTTGCTGATTGTTGCTTCCAGGTTGAGCGGGGAAAACACCCTCTCGTAGGTCAGGTCCTCTATAACTTGGCTGATGTCGTCTTCGCAGGCGTTTATTGCAAACAGCACAATAAAGGCAAGCAAGATTCCTGTATATTTTAATATTTTATTCATTTGTCTATTTTCTAAAATTTAAAATTTCTATTCAATAGGGTCGTTATTCAACATGCCGTTGCTGTTGTCGAGAAATACCTGCCAAATAGGCCAGAACTGATTCTGATCCGGGTCGTTTGTGTAGAGCGAACTTATTTTGTCGTCATCAAGCTGTGAAACACGGCACCAACTTTCCTGATAGGTATAATCCAATGTTTTATCTTCGGTCTCGCCCCTTTCAAGTCCATAAATGTCAAGTGTTTCGTTGTCGCTCAGGTAACTGTAGTAAATTATAGAAGGGACATCGGAGTATTCCCCTGTTTGGTTTCGCAGGTCGTCCATTTTGTCCAATGCTTCGTCCATTTTGTCCCCTAACAAATCCCAGCGGATCAAAGCCTGTTTACGTTCCATTTCCCCGCAGAACTCAAAAGCATGCTCATCAACAATTGCATTAAACATAGCCTCTTTGCTTGCTGATGCAGCTTCTACGTAATCGTCAACCATTGTCGGCCAATCGTCTTCATCGAATGCCCTTTGGCGTATTTCTTTCAAATAAGGAGCTGCCGAGGATGTACCGTTCAATTCATTTTCAATTTCGGCTGCCATGAGCAATACTTCGGCATAGCGCATATAAATTTTATTTAGCCCGTCGTCGTTGGTCGATGTAACAATGCGGCTCATCCATTCGTAACGCCATTTTCCGAAATACCAGGTGTTTATTCCCATTATTTCTTGTTGAGAAGGGTTTGAGTTGCTCCAGCTGTATGGTACGCAAGTAACGTCCCTGCGGGTGTCTTTTTCATCGAAGTCGTAAAAAACATGGGGCAACGGGCCATAAGTGCCACCACGCGGCTGGCTTGTATATTGGTCGGCCGACTGGTGCCTTACGCCATAAGTGTATAAATGCCGCCCGCGGCCTTCGGAAAATGGGTATTCCCAAAGCGATTCACCTCCTGCGGTAACATCTTCCTCGCAATTTTTCCTCCAAAGCCCTTCGAACGAACTTTCCAGCGAGGCAGTATTGCTTTCAATAACATCTTTGCATTCTTGCAATGCTATTGGGTACAGTGTGCTTACCGACAATTCGGGGTCGCTGCTGCGGCTAGTAGAGCTTCCCCTTTGCGAGTAACCTGCTGCGGCAAGGCAAAGCCGTGCGCGAAATGCTTTCACAAAAGCTTTGTTCACCTGTTCTGTTGTCGCCGTCATTTCCGATTCTCCGGGCCAGTAGACCAACTCTGCTGCTTCTTCCAAATCGTCAATCAGGTGTTTGTAAATCAAATCGCGGCTTTCTTTTGCAAGATAGATTGTTTCTGAGGTAATAGGCTCGAACCTTGGCACTATGTCCCCATGGGATTTCAGGAGGTCGGCATAATAAATTGTCCTTAGCGTTATCGCTTCGCCCAGGAGCTGCCCCATTTCAGTTCCGGGCTGAGGGTCGCTGTAAGCCCTTAGCCCGCGGATACAAATATTTGCACGTTCAATCCCTGCGTATAATTCCGCCCAATACACATCATCGCGGTTCATGTCAGAATTTGTAGTATTGTTCACATAGCGCGACAAGTCGCCCCGTGCACTTGAAGATGTAGAGTTGTTCCATTCTATGTCGGTATTTGAGCCGTAATGGGTCAGGAACCTTCCCCTGTACGAGTTAGTATGCCCGATAACCTCTTTAATCCCATCGATTGCCCCCTGTGCCAATTCAACGTTCGAAAAAATCAACGATTCGTCCATCGTCGATTGCGAAGGAGCATCCAGGTAATCTTCGCAAGATGTGAGCGCGATTGCGAAGAATAATATTGTTATGTATGCTATTTTTTTCATCATCACAAATTGCCTCATTAAAAGTTAAGATTTAAACCAAAAATAAATTGCCTGCTTTTAGGGTAAGCAGAGTAGTCGACATTCGGGGTCAACGGGGTTTCCCTGCGGGTTGACACTTCGGGATCGAACCCGCTGTAGTTTGTTAGTATGAACAAATTGTTTGCACTTGCATAAAACCGTAAGTTGTTTATGTTGAATTTATTGGTTATTGATTTTGGGATCGTGTAGCCCAATGTCAATGTGCTGAGGCGGAGGAAGGAGCCGTCTTCCACAGCCCAGTCGGTCAACACAAAATTCCCCGTATAAGGCGACCACATCGTTGTGTTGGCATTCAATGCCTCAAGTGCCGAGGGGTCGTTTACCAGTTGCCCTGCACCGTCGATGTTTGTCCAACGTTTGCCTTCTGCCATAATGTCTAACATATTCCGGTAGTTGTACCTGCTTGATGTTGTATATTCAATCTTATTGGCATTGTAAACATCGTTACCGTAGCTCCAGTTGAATATTGCCGAAAGGTCGAAGCCATAAAAACGGGCTGCAATGTTGAAACCTCCGGTCGCTTTTGGGTTAACGTCGCCAATTATGGTTTCGTCGCTGTCAACTTCTACACTGTTGCCCTCGCTCCCATCGGTGTTTTTCAATTTAATTGTCCCCGGTCGTACATCGATTCCTATAACGTCTGATGCATCGGCAACCCCGTCTTTCAGGATCCATGTATCGGAATCGTCGTCGTAACCTTCAAAATCCGACACTTCGTAGCGCCCGTCAGACAAGAAGCCCCTGATTTGCCCAAAGGGCTTCCCTTCGGCAACCCAATAGTCTGAACCAATTTCGGTAGAGGCCCAGCCCGACGCTTCGCCAAAGTCTTCCATGATACCGAGGGAGTTGATGTTGTTCCGGTTTAGCCCGACATTGAAGCCGATATTTAAACCATATTTGGGCTTGTCTATCGCTACCCAGTTAAAAGAAGCTTCAAGCCCCTTGTTCTCGGTCTCTCCCATATTCCTGAACTGAGACTCATATCCTGTCCCCTGTACCGGAAAATCAATTAAAAGATCTTTGGTGGTGTTTAGATATACTTCAAATGAGCCGTTCAACCTGCTATTAAATAGCCCAAAATCAAGGCCAATGTTACGGGTAACGGTTGTTTCCCAAACCAAATCGGGGTTGGCCATACGTTCTGACACCGCCCAATAGCCACTCACTCCATTAACGTATGTTGTGCTGCTTGAGCTGAATTCCTGGACTATTTGCCCTGAAGTAATATTATTGTTGCCTGCCGTCCCATAGCTAAGCCTCAATTTCAGGTTGTTCAGGGTAGATGAAATCCCTTTCATGAAATTTTCTTCTGAAACCCTCCACGCTACTGCCGCAGAAGGGAAGTATCCCCAACGGTTGCCTTCTGCGAACTTACTGGATCCATCGGCCCTGAAAGTAGCAGAAACCAGATATTTCCCTTTGTAATCGTAATTCGCACGCCCGAAGAATGAAGATAATTTGTTGTCGGCACTAATTTCATTGTCAACGCTCAATGGTACGCCCTGTGTAGTGAGGCGGAACACCTCATCGGAAGTAAAAAACGACGGATACCCTTGGATAATGGTTTCAACCTCGTTTTCTTCTTCGTAAAAAATTTCTTGTCCGATCAATAGTTTAAAATTATGGTCTTCGTTATTTATAATCTTTGCAAAATCGTAATTTACGGTATTGGTATTCCTGAAACTTTCCCTTTTTTGCTCTCTCATCCGTGCTGCGGGCAAGCCTTGGTATTCGGCATCAACATTGTTGTTTGCATAATAGGTAGTTGTTCCATAAAATTGATTTCTGTCACGATTATATGTCTGCAATCCAATTTCCGACTTAAAAGTCAGCCCATCAATTATCTCCCAAGAAAAGCTTGCCCCCATGTTCAATGTTTTCCTGTCTTGTTTTTGGTCATTGTCGTGTACGGCAGTTATCGGGTTTATCATGTAGCTCGAAATTTCTTCGTCTTCGTAGTCTGCCAGCCCGTTTAGCGGGATCGGAGAATAGATCATGGCATGTTTGACTCGCGAATCGGATGGCGTGGCAGTTGTCTGTTCGATTGCGCCCCCTCCGTTAATTTCGGTGTCGGAATAGCGTACCGAGTAGGAAAGGGTTATTTTGTCGTTTGGCCTGTGGTCTAACTTCAATGCAAGGTTGGTACGTTTAAAGTCGGAGAGCAACATTATCTCACGGTTGTCGGTCCCTGCATAACTGAAGTTGTACGAGAATTTTTCCGAACCGCCGCGGATGCTTAAATCGTGGTTGAAAACCCTTCCTGTCCTGCCAAAAATCTGCTCCATCCAGTCGTTGCCTTTTTGCCCGTCATATAGGTCAATGTCCTGATAGTTGCCGAAATATGTTTCGTATGCCGAGAGATCGTCCATCCCGTCCCTTAGCACCGTGAGTTCATATTGCCAGTGTGCAAAATCTTCGACACTGAGGCGGTCAAGGGTTTTTGCAATGTTTTTGAAACCGGCGTAGGCATTATAGCTGACCGATATTTTGCCTTCCCCGCCGCTTTTGGTCGTAATGATAATTACCCCGTTTGCCCCGCGTGCCCCGTAAATAGCGGTAGATGATGCATCTTTAAGCACATCGATGGAATGTATTTCGGAGGCAGGGATGTCTGAAATTGAATTCACGGGAAAGCCGTCAACAATGTACATCGGCGAATTGTCCTGTGTAATAGAACCGCCGCCCCTGACGCGTATGTTGATGTCGGCATCGGGGGAGCCTTCGGTGGCCACTACCTGGACACCTGCCATTTGCCCTGCCATTGCCTGTGCTGCCGATGTTACCGGGATTGCTTCCAAGGCATCGCCCGAAACAGAGGAAACTGAACCTGTAATGTCGCGTTTTTTTACAGTACCGTAACCAATGGCCACAACTTCATCGAGTTCGGTGGCAACTATTTCTAATTGTACGTCGATTTTTGTTTTTTCGCCAACAGTTATTGCCTGGGTGGCATAGCCCACAAACGAAATCATCAATACGGAATTAGAAGATGGTACGTTTAACTGGTATTTCCCGTCAATGTCCGTGACCGTACCAATGGTTGTGCCTTTTACCGACACGGTTGTCCCCGGGATACCTTCTCCTGTCTGTGCATCCGTCACCTTCCCGCTAACCATAATGTTCTGGGAGAAAGCGGCAGGCATGAAAATCAATTGCACAGCAGAAAAAATCATTACAATAAGAAACAATTTTTTCCATCGTAATTTTTGAATTTCTGTCATAAATTTATTCATACGAGATTGTTTAGATGTTACTATTAGTTTTAAATTTTAGTTATTGATTTGGTTAATATATAAGTATGGAAATAAAGAAAATTATTGCTGCAATTAAGATTATTGAAGCAATAATGATAGTACGGTTGGTCCTTTTCAAATTTCGGTGGATCTCTTTCATAAGTTTATTTTTCATGCAAGATAGCAGAGATCCAGCAAGTTCATTTTGATTTATTTCCCAGATAAAAGGGTATTCTTCCCGGCAGCGGGCAATTTTTCCCAAAAAACGGGACAAAAAAAGCAAAGGTGTTGTTGCCAGTGAGTTATGTCGGCAGAGTAATTCTAAAGCCTTTTTATTCCCCAGCAAAAATGATTGCGCACAACAAAAAGTAACTTACCCCAGTCATCCGATGACTATGAGATTCGACAAGCAGTCATCGGATGACTTTGTTATAATCCCCTGTATTTTTTGCAATGTATTCTTTCGCGCTCATGCCGTATTCTTTTCGGAAGCATTTCCGGAAATGCGACAAATCTTTAAAGCCCACTTCGTATGCCACTTCCGAAATGTTCATCTTCTTCTGCACCAGCAACTGTGCCGCCCTTTTTAAACGTATGGAGCGGATGAACTCTTTCACCGTCATATCGGTAAGCGCGTGGAGCTTGCGGTACAATTGCATACGGCTGACACCTACTTTCCCGGCAAAGGTTTCAATGTCCAAGTCGCTGTCGGAAATGTTGTTTTCTACCACTTCCAGTACCCGTTTCAAAAATTTTTCTTCCGGGGAAGACAAGATTACGCTTTGGGGCTCTAGTATAACGGTCCCTGCGTATTTGTCGCGCAACGCTTTGCGTATGGAAAGCAGGCTTTCTACCTTGGCCTGCAGCACCGACAAATCGAAAGGCTTGGTTATATAGTCGTCCGCACGGCTTGCAATGCCTTCAAGTTTGTTCTCTTTCGAATGGAGCGCGGTGAGAAGTATCACAGGTATATGGGAAGTGCGCTCATCGTTTTTTACCCGTTTGCATAATTCAAAACCGTCAACATCGGGCATCAAGATGTCGCTGATTATAATGTCGGGGATATTGTCCAATGCAACGCCCCAGCCTTCTTCGCCGTTTTTTGCCTGCAACACTTTATAGTTATGCCCGAAATGCCCAGCGATAAACTGCCGGACATCGGGGTTGTCTTCAACAACCAGCATTATCCTGGAGTCGATAATGTCAACGTTTTCGGCAGTGCTTTTGCCGTTCGCCGTTTCCTTTGTATATATCGTTTCAGGGCTTGTTTCCGTAAGGTGCAGATTGTTCGGGACGCGGATAGTGAATTTTGTCCCTTTCTTAGGGGTGCTTGACACAAATATCTCTCCTTTGTGGAGCGCAACCAATTCTTTTACCAGTGCCAGGCCGATGCCGGTGCCCGAGTTCGCCGATTTTTCGTTGGTCTGGAAAAAACGCAGGAATATTTTGTTCAAATATTTGTCGGGTATCCCTTGCCCCGTGTCCTTCACGGTGAGTTCAATAAACTGGCTTTCTGTTTTTTCTGCTTGAGGATCATTGTCGTCGGAATTGAACACAAGGGCAAGCCTTACCGAAACCGTCCCTCCGGGATCGGTATATTTAAATGCGTTCGACAATAAATTGTTTAGTATTTTCTCAAAGATATCTGCATCAAAATTTGCGACAAGTTTCTTTTTTAGGGAAGTGAAATCCAGCGATATTTCTTTTTCAACGGCAAAATCGTTGAAGGAATTTACCACGTTCCGCACAAACTCAACCATGTCGGCTTCTTCCAAATTAAGCTTTAAGTTGCCTGTTTGCAGCTTCCTGAAATCGAGCAGCTGGTTTACCAATTTGTTTAGGTTAAGTGCATTCCGGTGGATCAGTTCTAGGTTGTCCTGTTTTTCTTTTTCGTCAACATTGCTCTTGCGCAATTTTTCAAGCGGGCCTAATATTAAAGTAAGCGGTGTCCTTATTTCATGCGATATGTTGGTGAAAAATTTCAATTTCATCATGTCCAGTTCATGGATTTTTTTTGCGTTCGAGCGTTCAATTTCCAATTGGCTTTTTATTTTTTCGCGGTTGATGAACAACCTCACCAATAGGTAAATAAGGGAAACGATAAAAGAGAACAGCAGCGTGAGGAACCATGCTGTTTTCCAGTAAGGGGGGAGTATTGTTATTTTCATCTGTAATTCAGGCCCTTGTGCCTTTGCCCCCGGGATTGCCCGTTTTATGCGGAGGGTATAATCGCCGGGGTCGAGGTTGGTGTAGGTGGCAACCCGGAGTTTCCCTGGTTCGTTCCATTCTTTTTCAAAACCATCGAGCTTGTAAGAATATAAATTGTTGCCGCTATTTACGTAATTCAGTGCTGCAAATTCGAGAGAGAAAACTTTTTGGCTGTATTTTAACGTAACGTGGTTTGTTTCCGAAATGCTTTTTTTAAGCACGGCCTTTTTGCCCTGCGAAATTTGCACCGGATGGTTAAAAATCCTAAAGCCGGTAAAAATGATCGGGCTATTTGAGTCGTCGAAAGAAATTTCCGAAGGGTTAAAGATATTAAAACCGCATATGGAACCGAACAGCAATTCGCCCTTGTCGGTTTTGTAGGCAGCTCCATAGCAAAACTGGTTGTTGCTCAGCCCGTCTTTGCTGCTGAAATTTTGGAACAACCCGCTTTGGGGGTTGAATTTTGAAAGCCCGTTTGTAGTGCTTATCCAAAGGTTTTGGCCCTTGTCTTCTAAAATGCAAAGTGCATGATAGTTTGCCAGCCCTTCCTTCTCGCTATAGTATTTTTGAGGCCCTGATCCTTTGTCGTAAAGGGCAATGCCTTTGTTGAAAGTTGCCACCCATATACGCCCATTTGAGTCTTCAAACATGCAACGTGTATGTTCGGGGAAGCGTTTTACAGTGTTTTCCTCTCTGTCGTAGATCAGGATCTCATCAAGGTTTCCTGCCCAAAGGTTCCCTTTTGAGTCAAAATTTAGCCATTGCACCCGCCCTTCGCCAGCCAGCCGGGGGAATCTTTCAAATCTTTTAAGTTTTTGGTCGTATTTATTTATCCCCCTCGATGTTGCTGCCCATATGTTGTTGTCCTTGTCCATGGCCAAGTCCCAAACCCGGTTGTCCGACAAGCTCCCCGGCATTGCTGCGTCATGTTTAAAATGGCTTATTTTCTTTGTTTTCAGGTTTATCACGTCTATGCCGCCCATGTAGGTGCCCACCCATAAATTCCCTTTTTTGTCGTCCAGAAAGGCTTTTATGCAGTTTTGCGAAATAGAGTTCTGCTTGCCATCGCCTGCCATCAGGTATTCGTAAATACCGGTTTGCGGGTCGTAGATATTGATCCCGCCGTCTTCTGTGCCAATCCATATTCTGCCCCCTTTGTCAATCCAGAAAGCATAAATAATGCTGCTGTTCAAGTAGTGATTGTCGTTTGGGAGCGCGCTGAAACTATGGAACACCTGTTTGCTTTTTGCCAAAAGGTTCAGTCCCCCGCGCGTGCCTATCCACGTTTCCCCGTTTTTGTCGTGATAAATAGAAAGCACAGAATTATTGGACAGGCTATAGGGTTCCCGCTCGTCGTGCCTGAAAAAACCTGTCACGCCAAATACTTTCGAATACACATACAATCCCCCGCGCGTGCCTATCCAGAAATCGCCAAAAATGCCTTGGGAAACTGAACGCACGGTCTCTGTCCTTTCTATTTCGGGCTGAAGTTTTGCTTTTTTGTACGTTTTTGTTTCCGGATCTACCAAAAACAGACCCGATGAATAAGTGCCGACCCACAACAAGCCTTCATCGTCTTTATATATTTCCCAAATCTCACTGTTTTGCCCCGGGCTGAAACCCAGATCGAAAAGTTCCATTTTATTTTGCCCCGGACTATAAATATAAAGCCCGTTGTTGGTGCCTAACCACAATTTGCCGCCGTTGTCGAACTGAAGGTTGCGGACAAACCTGGCCTCTATGGCCTCGTTCCCCGGATGCATCTCCGGGCTGATTGCTTCTATGTTGCCCAAAGTGTCGACAAAAAGGACGTTGTTGTTGGTGCCTAACCAAAAATTGCCTTGCCCGTCTTCCGCAATATCATTGACCGACAGGCCGTGGAACTGCAAATTGGGCGATTCGTCCAAGGGATGCGAAAACTGCTCGCCCCCCCTGTCGAAAATATTTAGCCCCCCGTTTTCTGTCCCTATCCAAAGGTTGCCTTTCCTGTCTTCTTTTATAACCCGTACCAGGTTGCCCTGCAAACTTGAAGAGTCCTGTGGATTGGCAAGGAAATTCACAAAAGAATACCCGTCAAAGCGGCTTAAGCCCTGGCTTGTGCCAATCCAAAGCCAGCCTTTTTTATCTTGGTATATACATTGTATCTGGTTGTTGGGCAAACCGTCTTCTTGGGTTAGTATATCAAAACGGAATTGGGGAGCTGCTGCCGGTTTTGCTTTTAGGGAAACCAACATCCCAATTAAAAAAGTAAGGAATAAAATATTGTTTGAAGCCTTTTTTGACATCTCTGTTCCCTCAAAATTAGAATGTAGACTGCAATTTAATTTTATTTCCCCTGAAAACAAACGATTGCCTGTAATTTGAAAACCCAGGGAACGCGAAATTTGTATTTAATCCATCCGATGGCTTATAAGGCCACCGGATGGATTTTGCGGGATTTTACACTTGATTTTACATTAGTATTGGCTTTTTTCATTCACGGGCAGCCTTCCTGTCCATTTTTTTATGGTATAATTGATTTTTATGGTCAGCATATACATGACCGGTGAAATTATCAGGGTCAGGACGGTCGCAAAAGTGAGCCCGAAAATTATTGTCCACGACATTGGCCCCCAGTATGCCACGCTCTCGCCGCCAAATGTAAATTGCGGGTCGAAACGGGAGTAAAGGGTGAAAAAGTTAAAGTTTAAGCCAATGGCAAGCGGCAACAGCCCCAGCACTGTCGTAATGGCGGTCAGCAATACGGGACGCAAACGTGTCCTCCCCGCTTCTACCAAAGCCTCAACCTGCACTTTTGGGGGCAGGAATGCTTTTTCGGGGTATCCCAGTTCTTTACGCTTGCGGGCGCGGGTGAGGTCTATATAATCGATAAGAACAATGCCATTGTTCACCACAATCCCCGCCAAGGAGATGATCCCGATCCCGGTCATGATTACCACAAATTCCATGTTGAATATCCCCAAGCCTAGAAATACGCCTATCGTGCTGAATATAACGGTGACGATAATAATGGCAGGGCGGATAAACGAATTAAATTGGGTAACCAATATCAGCATGATAAGGGCAATGGCTATAAACAAAGCAATGGCAAGGAACTCCATGCTCTCTTCCTGTTCTTGTTGTTCTCCCGTAAATTCATAATGATAACCGTTGGGCATTTTATAATCTTCCAGGATTTGTGAAATCCGTTCGTTTATTTCATTTGCATTGTAGCCGCTCACTACTTCCGACGAAATGGTGATCACGCGTTTGTTGTCAACCCGGCTGATTTTATCGTAGGACGTGGAATATTTAAAATTTGCCACAGACGATATCGGGATCATGTTCCCGTTTGACGGTATTTTTTGGTTCATCAGGGTCGAAACGTCGTTTTTGTATTTGTCTTCCAGGCGGACATAAATATCGTATTCGTCTTCCCCGTCTTTGTAGTCGCCCGCATCATAACCGTAAACCGCATACCTGAAAGCTGCCGCAATTTGCATGGTCGACAAGTCGAACAAACGGGCTTGCTCCCGGTCGACCTGTACAAGCATTTCGGGCTGGTTTGTGTTGATGTTCAGTTTTAGCCCGTCAATGCCCGGTATGTGGTCGTCTTCGATGAGGCGGATAAAATCATCGGTGATCTTGATCAGTTGATCATATTCATCCCCTGAAACTTCAATGTTTATTGGTGCGCCCGCAGGTGGCCCTTCTTCTTCTTTTTCAACATAAATTTTCGCGCCCACAAAACCGTCCAAATTTTTGGCTATGTCTTGCATGACCAAGTTGGTGCTTATCCCGTCGCGAAGTTTATATTCGACAAACGAAATGGAAATGAGCGACTTGTTAGGACTCGTTTCGTTGTCGAACATGCCCCCTTTGCCAACGCCCACATTGGTGGTGACCGATTTTACGATATGTTTTACCGGGGCAAGGGTTTCTTTGATAATTTTCTCGACTTCTCGCGAAACTTCATCTGTTTTTTCTATCGATGTGCCAAGCGGCAATTCTGAAGTAACGTAAACGGTCGGGGGGTCGATGTCGGGGAAGAACACAGTTTTTGGGCTTCTGCCGAAATAAAACATCATAGAAAATATGAGCAGGAAAAATGTTGCTGCAAAATAAACATAAGGCCTGCGCCCGGTCAATGCCCGGCGTAGCAATTTGGTGTATATTTTTTCGAGCCACATCAAAAATTTGACCTGGAACCAACGGGCAAGTGGCCTCAGCAAAAAAAGGTTCAGTACCATTAGCAATGCAACGGTTGCCAGCAAATTCCCCAAAAAGAATATCTTTGAAGCATAAAACGGCACTGACAGCGCAATAAAAATAGCAGCATTTTTAAGCACTTTTTTTGAATTGGCTTTCCTGTTTATGTCGTCAATTTTCATAAAAGACGAAATAAAGGCCGGGTTTATGATCAAGGCAACGAATAACGAAGAAGCCAATACCACAATAAGTGTCTGGGGAAGTATTTTCATGAATTCCCCGGTCATTCCTTCCCACGACAAGAGAGGGAAAAACGCGGCCAATGTGGTAAGGGTCGAAGAAATAATGGGGAAGGCTATTTCGCTTACTCCCTGTTTGGTCGCCTCCAGCAACGATTTGCCTTCGTTGTATAAACGGTAAACGTTTTCTACCACCACAATGGCATTGTCAACCAGCATACCCAGTGCCAGAATAAGGCCGTAAAGGACCATCGAATTGAGCGATGTGCCGGTTTCCCTCAGGATAATGAACGACAGGAACATTGAAAGCGGGATGGCAAGGCCGGCAAACAGCGAATTTCGGAAACCAAGGAACAGGAAAAGCACGAACGTTACCAAAATCATGCCCGTGATGATGCTGTTTTCGAGGTTCGAAATAGTATCCTCAATGTAGTGGGTCATGTCATCGGTAATGATCACCTCCAAATCATCGGGGATTATCCCTTTTTCTTTCAATTGCGCAACGCCGCTGGTTACTTTTTGTGAAGCAGACAGGATATTTTCCCCCGATTTTTTTGTGATCGACAAAGTAACCACCGGTTCGTTGTCCAACCTCGAAATTGTCGATTGCTCTTTATACCCGTCAACTACCGTGGCAATGTCGCGGATGTAAACCGGTTTGCCCATATTTACCTTGATGATGGTATTGGCAATCTGTTCCATGTTGGTGTAGTTGGCATCAGTGCGGATGGTCCGCCTTGTTTGGTCGGCGGTAAACTGGCCTGCCCCCATGCTTATGTTTTCGAACTGGATCGCCATTGCTATGTCTTCAAACGAAAGGCCTACGGCATCCATTTTATAAGGGTCGATGTTTATCTGTATTTCACGCTCTTCTACCCCCCTGATGCTCGCTTCCGAAATTTCCGCATAGCTTTCGAACTCGTCCTGTATGGCTTCGGCATACTTTTTCAGGTCGCGCATGTTGTACCCGCCCGAGATATTTACGTTCATTATCGGATATTCCGAAAGGTCGAAATCGGTAACATACGGATCGCTGGGCAAGTCGTCCGGCAATTCCGATTTTGCTTTGTCAACACGGTCTTTTGTGTCTTGCAGGGCTTGTTTTATGGTAACGTTTGTGTTGAACTCAACAATGACCATGCTTACGTCCTGGTACGATGCCGACGATACTTTTTTAATCCCTTTCAGCCCTTTCAGTTCTTTCTCTATAGGGCGGGTACAGAGGTTCTCAATGTCAACGGGAGAGTTCCCCGGATAAGCAGTCTGTATGAATATGTACGGCACCACGATCTCGGGCATGGCTTCGCGGGGCATTTGCTGGTACGAAAAAATACCGAACAACACCAGCAAAGCCGTGAATATGAAAACCGTAGTTTTATTTTTTAGCGCGAAGAAAGTGGGTTTAAAAGTACGCGTTACTTCTGTTGTATTCTGTTTTTTCTCCATTTTTATAGTTTTTGCCCCCCGGCAGGATTTTGAACCCTGCCGGAGTTATAAAAAAATTAATTAACCTGAACGGCGGTACCGTTGCCAATTTGGCTGTATCCCTCCGAAATGACTTGCATGCCCGCATCCAGGCCCTCGACTATCTCGGTCATGTTGTTGTTGGCAACCCCCGGGCTTACGTACACTTTTTTGGCAACCGCCTTGCCGCCTTGCTTGTCAACAATATAGGTGTAATGCCCGTTAAAATCTTCTTTTATGAAAAGCGAGGGTATCACAATTGCCGATTCGTTTACATAGTCGCACAACGAAATGACAGAAACGAGGTTGGGCTTTATTTTGTTCCCTTTGTTGTTCAGGTTTATGCGCACCCTGAATGTCCGGGTATTGGGGTCGATGGTGTTCCCGATCTGGTTTATCCGGGCAGCAATGGTATCGTTCAAGGCCGGGAAAAAAACACTGATTTCGTCTCCTTTTGCAATTTTTGTGATGTACGATTCAGATATGTCCCCGTAAATTTTTATGCTCCCGGTATTTATTACTTTGGCAAACGGGATTTGCGGGCTGCCAATATTCCCCTTTTTCTGGTAAACGACATCTACAACCCCGGTTATAGGCGACTTCACTTCTGCCATTTCAATTTGCGACTGCATGCTTTTAATCCTTTTCTCAAGGCTTTCTTTGTTGTTTTTAGCCTGAAGGAATTCTATTTCGGAACCGATGTTCTGATCCCAGAGGTTTTTTTGGCGTTCAAAAGTGGTTTTTGCCAAATCATGCTGAATTTCCAATTCTTCAACAGAACGATCGAGGATGTCGGTATTTAAACGTGCCAAAAGTTGCCCTTTCTTTACCGTTTGCCCCTCGGCAACAAGTATTTCTTTGATTACCCCGGCCGATTCTGGGCTTACGTCAACGTCTTGTTCTGCTTCAACCTTCCCGGTAACTTCAATAAAATGTTCAAACTTTTGGGCTTCCAGCGTCCTTGCCTTTACCTTTACCACTTCTTCTTTTTCGTTTGCCGAAAGCTCTTTTTCCAAAGCGGCTATTTCTTGCTCTATCTGATGTGCCTGGTCTTTCAGCCCTTGCAATTTTTTTTGCTTTGCTGCTTCGTCGTTCTTTTCCCCACAAGCTGAAAGCAAAACGGTTGTTATTGTAATAAGTAATATTTTTTTCATTTGTTTTTGTTTTTCTGGTGTCCTAATTTTTATTGTCCCTGATATTTTAAAGGGTCCCGGCTGCTTTTTTTAGTTTCAGGTCCGATTGCAACAGTTGCATAGTTGCTGCCAGCAGTTGCTGCCAGGTGGTAATGTACTGGCTTTCCTGTTGCGAGAGTTCCAGGCTGTTTGCCATGCCGTTTTTAAATTTTATTTCTGTTTTGTCCAATATGCTTTTCGCCAAATCGCGGTTTTCCAAGGTATTTAAATATTGCTCGTGAGCAGTTTCCATATCTGCCGATGCCGTCAGGTAATCTTTGCGGAGGGTGATTTCTGTCAATTTACGGTTTGTGGCAGCTTTGTCCAGTTCCATGTTGGCCTGCTGTACCTTTGCCCGTTTTGTGCCAGAGTTAAAAATAGGGATAGAAGCCTGCAATCCGATAACCGATGAAGGATACCACTCTTCTTTAAACAAATTGGCACCATCGCCATAAGACAACTTTGAATAGCTGTAAAATGCATTTAAAGAAGGCAGGTATGCCGACTTTTCGAGCTTCAGCAATTTTTCGTTGCTTAGGATATTCGACTGTGCCATCCTGTAATCGATGTGGTTGGCCAAATCGGGCTGGGCTTTATTCTTGCCTTCAATCAATTTATCGATAAACATCTGCAATTTATCGGCCAGGATGATTTCTGTGTCCAAACCATAGCCCATTGCATATTTCAATACCGTAAGGGCAACCGAAAGTTCCCTTTCGGCCTGAGAAACCGAATTTTCTGCGTTCTTTTGCATTATGCGCAATTGGTCTGCGTCCTGCTGTTCGCGGAAACCATTTTCAACATAAGCTTTAGTCTCTTTGTACAAGCGGTTTGTGTTGGCGAGGTTTTCCCCCATGGCCTTCAGGTTTTGTTCGTTGACCAGTGCCAGGAAATACGCCTGTGAAACAGCATCACGTATGTCGATTTCTCCTTTTTCGTGAGCTTGTTTTGCCAGATCGAGGTAAAGTTTTGCAGAACTTACCCCAACAATCCACGACCCGTTAAAAATTTGCTGCGAAACGCTTAGCCCAAAACTGGAGCTGTATTTCTGCGAGAAAGAAATAGGGTACAGGCCATCGGAAGGTGTGTCTTCCGGGATCCCGAGGTATGGCCAATATTCGGAAGGGATAATGGCAACAGGGAACGGTGTTTTTGCCGCTTTAATGTTTTTTGAATAATCGGCAGAGCCTGAAACCTGGGGCAAGCCTGTCGTGATAGTTTCCCAAACTTTTTTTTGGGCAATGGAAATGTCCTGTTTGGTGTTGTGCAGGACATACGAGTTTTGCATGGCATATTGCATGGCCTCATCAAGGGTGAACTGCGCCGGTTTTTCCTGCGCCATTCCCCCTTGCACCACAAATACTGCTGCAAAAAACAATAGCATTTGTTTAATTGTTTTCATTCTGAACTTTGTTTAATTGTTTTTTATAGTATTCGATACCTTTTTCTGTACAAATAGCGTGTATGTGGTAATCCATAACACTGTCGAAAAAAGCAATGGAGTTTACTTCATAATTTTCAAAAACATTGTTGTTTGGGTTCATTGTAAAAAGAGTCCTCCCCACCATTATCTTGGCTATGAAGTAAGGATCCAGATCATTTCTGTACAAGCCTTCGGCAATCCCCTGTTTCAAGTTTCCTATTGCACCTGTAAAAATCCGTTGCAGTTTGGTTTCCCTGATTTTTTCATATAGTTCGGGGTAGGTTTTTATTAAATCGTTTTCTACGTTGCTGTTATAATACTGAAGGACAAAAGAGAGGCTTTTCCGAATGGCAAAATACCATTCTATTGCATTTTCGTTGCCCGAAATATTGTTAAGTTTCTTGTCGGTTTCCTCTATAAAGTAATTTACCACCTGTGTAACAAGATCCCTTTTGTCCCTGAAATGCAGGTAAAGGGTTTTTTTCGATATCCCTAGTCCCGAAGCAACATCGTCCATTGTTGCGTTTTTTACCCCCCGCTTGTTATAAATGCTTGCTGCATTCTTTATAATATAACGTTTCTTCTCTTCCATGTGACAATTGTATGTTTTTGCTCAAAGGAAACTATTTTTATTCAAAAAGTTTCCATAACAAAAATTTTTTATACGTTTTATTTTAAGGTGATTAAGTAAAAATAATTTTGAAGTAAAACTATTTAGCTAAATGGAGTTTCCGAAATGGATATAGGTAAATGGAGGTAAAAACCGGTAAGTGGCGAAATACCCAGACGAATGTTTTTTTTAAAACGGGATAAGTGAAAATAAAAGGGCAAGCCCTTATGTCCGCAGGGAGGGATCTAGCACAAAAAAGCTAATGCTTATTCTTAAGGCTTACCGAGGAGGGCTTCGGCAATAATTAAATCCTGGGGATATGTTATTTTAATGTTTTCGCGGTTGCCGTCAACAAGGGATATTTTTCCCCCTGTGCTTTCCAAAACCGAGGCATCGTCGGTGAACTTGTCGGAAAAAGGACGGGCATAGGCGTTTTTTATTTTTTCTGACAGGAAAGTTTGAGGCGTTTGCACAAGGAAGTATTTTGAGCGGTCGGCAGAAAAATTTTGTTCGTTTTCCACCTTCCGCAGCGATTCTGTGACAGGTACAACGGGCAAAGCATTGCCGTTTATTAAAGCCGTATTATAGCAATTTTCAATAGTTGTGGCAGAAACCAGCGGCCTCACGCCATCGTGGATAAAAACAACCGAATTGACGGGTACGTGTGCCAGCCCGTTTTTCACCGAATGGAAACGGGTTTCGCCTCCTGCTACAAGTTCATGCTTTAGCCCAAACTCATGTTCCCGGCATATTCCTTCCCAGTAATCAAATTGGTTTTCGGGCAAAACGAGTATGAAATTTATATCGGGATCATATCCATAAAAAGCATGGAAAGTATGCATCAATACAGGTTTTCCGTTCAATATTTCAAATTGCTTGGGCAAATTGCGGTTCATGCGTTTCCCCTTGCCCCCTGCAACTATCAATGCAATTTTTTCCATATGCGTAAAATTTTTCCGTATTTTTATTAAACAGAAAGAAACAATGTTTGTTGTAAAAATAGTCCAAATTCAGTTTGACAATGAAAAAAATATTACAATTCCTAGAAGATCTTTCCCTTAACAACAATAGGGAATGGTTTAACGACAACAGGAACAGTTATGAGGAAAGCCGGGACAAGATGGTTTTCATGACCGAGGTGTTGATAAACGAGATAAGGAAATTCGACCCGGACGTGCCTGTCTTAAACCCCAAAGACTGTCTGTTCAGGATATTCCGCGACGTGCGGTTTTCAAACGACAAAAGGCCATATAAAACCAATTTTGGCAGTTTTATATCGAAAGGGGGCAGGAAAGGCGATTTGCCCGGTTATTATTTCCATATAGAGCCGGGGGGCAGTTTTTCAGGTGGCGGTGTGTATATGCCACAGGCGGCTACGCTCAGGGCAATCAGATCCTATATTGCCGAAAATGGCAGTGAGTTCAAGGAAATGCTGGAAAACAGGGAACTGCAAAAATTTTACCCCGAAATGTACGACCATAAGCTGAAAACAGCCCCAAAAGGTTTCCCAAAAGATCATGAATATATCGACCTTCTCAGGTATAAATCATATGCCTTCTCAAATATTATTGGTGAAGGAATGTTGCTCAGCGATCACTTGATCGGTCACATCGTACAGTCTTTCAGGGTTTTACGAGACGTAAACGATTTTTTGAACGAGGCCATTTCCCGAAATACATAAAAAATATAGCAAAGCTAATGGGCGCAGGTTTTAGATATCGTGATATTTCAGAAACAGATATTACTACAGGTGTTTTGCGACTTCCACTTCTTCAAAAGCTTCTACGTGGTCGCCAACCTTAATATCGTTAAAATTTTCTATGTTAAGCCCGCATTCATATCCGTTCTTTACTTCTTTTACATCGTCTTTAAAACGTTTAAGGGAACCCAGCTCCCCGGTATATATGACAATACCGTCGCGGATGATCCTTATTTTTGATTTACGTGAAATCCTGCCGTCGCGCACAATACAACCGGCGACCGTGCCTACTTTGGTGATTTTAAATGTCTCCATCACCTCTACCGTACCTGTAATTTCTTCTTTGATATCAGGCGACAGCATGCCTTCCATTGCGGCTTTTATTTCGTTTATTGCATCGTAAATAATTGAGTACAAACGTATATCTATCTGTTCCCTTTCCGCAATCTTCCTGGCATTTAAAGAAGGGCGTACCTGGAAGCCGATAACAATTGCTTCGGAAGCAGCTGCCAGCAAAATGTCGGATTCTGAGATTTGCCCTACGGCTTTGTGCTTTATGTTTACTTGTATCTCCTCTGTAGAGAGTTTGATGAGAGAATCAGACAGTGCTTCAATAGAACCGTCCACGTCACCTTTTACAATCAGGTTCAATTCTTGGAAATTGCCAATGGCGATCCTCCGCCCTATCTCATCAAGGGTAATGTGTTTCTGTGTGCGCAACCCTTGTTCCCTGGCCAGTTGTTCGCGTTTGTTGGCAATGTTCCTGGCTTCACGTTCAGATTCCATCACATTGAATTTGTCCCCTGCCTGCGGTGCCCCGTTCAACCCTAATATGATTGCTGGCTGTGCCGGGCCTACCTTGTCGATCCTCTGGTTACGTTCGTTGAACATGGCTTTTACATGCCCAAAATACTGCCCTGCCAGGACAATGTCGCCTATATTTAGCGTGCCGGATTGCACCAGCAATGTTGCAACATATCCCCTTCCACGGTCGAGAGATGATTCGATTATGGTCCCGGTGGCGTGTTTTTCCGGGTTTGCCTTTAATTCGAGCATTTCTGCTTCCAGGAGTACTTTTTCAAGTAAATCTTCGATGCCTATGCCTTGCTTGGCCGAAATGTCGTGCGACTGGTATTTGCCGCCCCATTCTTCAACAAGGTAATTCATGTTGGCCAGTTCCTCTTTTATTTTTTCGGGATTTGCGCCCGGCTTGTCGATTTTGTTGATTGCGAAAACAATTGGCACCCCGGCGGCGGAGGCATGGTTTATTGCCTCGATTGTCTGTGGCATCACATTGTCGTCGGCAGCAACAATAATAATTGCGATGTCGGTTATTTGTGCGCCACGTGCGCGCATTGCCGTAAATGCTTCGTGGCCTGGCGTGTCGAGGAATGTAATCTCTTTCCCCTCCCCCAGGTCAACATTATAGGCGCCTATGTGCTGTGTTATCCCCCCTGCTTCGCCTGCAATAACATTTGTGTCCCTTATATAGTCGAGCAACGATGTTTTCCCGTGGTCCACGTGCCCCATAACTGTAACGATCGGAGGGCGCGGAACTTGGTTCTCGTCAGCATCTTCTTTCGAGTCATCAATTGCTTCCTGTATTTCAACACTTACAAATTCTACAGAATAGCCAAATTCATCGGCAACAACAGAAAGTGTTTCTGCATCGAGCCTTTGGTTTATGGAAACAAACAGGCCCAGGCTCATGCACGATGAAATAACTTCGTTCACGCTTACGCTCATCATGGTTGCAAGCTCGTTTACAGAAACGAACTCTGTGACTTTCAGCACTTTTTTCTGTTCGTTTTGTTTTTCTATGTCGGCCTGTATCCTTTCGTTGGCTGCGGCACGTTTGTCCCTCCGGTGCTTAGATCCTTTTGATTTGCCTTTGGCAGTAAGCCTTGCCAGGGTATCTTTAATTTGCTTCTGTACGTCTTCTTCGTTTACCTCTTTTTTAAGTGGCCTTTTCTTTTTGCCCGATTGTTTGTTTACCTGAAACCTTGGTTTCGAATTATCTCCCCCTTTTTTGGGATCAAGGCTTACGCGGCCTGTATCTTTTGAGATACGTTTCCTGCGTTTTTTATTCCCTCCATGTTCATGTTGCTGTTGCGGCTTTTTATCCTTTTTTTCAGGTAAGTCAATTTTGCCTACAACCGTTGGCCCATTAAGTTTATTTACTTTGGTTTTAACTATAGGGTCTTCTTTTGGCCCCTGTTGCCCTTTACGTTCAACTTGTACATGCTCGTGCTTTTTGGCAGATCTCTGCTTCAGCCGTTCCCGCCTTTCTTTTTCTTTTTCTTCTCTCGATTTTTTTGCAGGACGGGTTTTTTGGTTAATGTTCTTTAGGTCGATCTTACCTACTACTTTTACTTCTTCAACCTTTGGGACATCAGTTTCAACTATTATTTCTTCCTTCACTTTTACAGGCTCTTCTTTTTTCTCCAGCTTTACAGGTTCTTCCTCCTGGGGTTTCTCTTCAACTTTCTCTATTTCTTTTGCTTTCTCTGCTTTCTTGGGTTCCTCTACTTTTTCTGGTTCTTCAGTCCTATTAATTTTTTCTGTTTTCTCGGTTTTTTCTTCTTTTTGCTCCTCTTTAGGCTCCGGTTGTCCTTCTTTTTTAGGTTTTCCTATCTGTGCCAGATCAATTTTCCCCAAAACTTTCAGCCCCTCTTTTTTTGGTGCTGTTTTTTCAGTCACAGCCTGTTGTCCCCCTACTACTTTTTTCTTATCTTCAATTTTAACCTCTTTGGGTTTTTCTTCTGAAACCTTTTGGGGTTCAACTTTTTCTTCTTCCGGTTCTTTTTCTATTGAGATAACTTCTTTTTTGGGGCGTTGGATCTTCAAGCTAATTTTTGCCGATTCTTTTTTTAAGGAGATATCGATTTTATATTCTTGTTCAAGAAGTTGAACTGCTTCTGCCTCTACTTTAGTATTCGGATTTGAATTTATATCAAAACCTTTTTTGTGCAAAAATTCAACAATGGTATGTATACCAACATTAAATTCCCTTGCAAGTTTACTAAGCCTTATTGTCTTACCAGCTACCATAAAAATTTTTTTTCTATATCCAAATGCTAAAGTTTCATCGTGCAATGTTAACAAAAAATGAATCAATTACACCTAAATTTTAGCCTGTTATTCGAATTCCGATTTGAGTATTTTAAACACATTGTCTATGGTTTCCTCCTCAAAGTCGGTCCTTTTAATTAGTTCATTGCGCGGAATATTTAACACATTCTTTGCTGTATCGCAACCAATGGCTTTTAATCCGTCTATTACCCAATCTTCAATTTCATCGGCAAATTCGTCAAGGTTTACATCCTCGTCATCTTCTTCCGTTTCGCGGTAAACATCAATTTCGTAACCGGTCAGCTGGCTGGCAAGCCTAATGTTTAAGCCCCCTTTGCCAATTGCCAGCGACACCTCTTCCGGTTTTAAATATACATCCGCCTTTTTAGTTTCTTCATTTATTTTAATGGAGTTTATTTTTGCCGGGTTAAGGGCCCTTTTTATGAAAAGCTGGATGTTTGCCGAGTAGTTAATCACATCAATATTTTCGTTCCTCAACTCCCGCACAATCCCATGGATGCGAGAACCTTTCATCCCTACGCAAGCCCCAACAGGGTCTACCCTTTCATCGTACGATTCCACAGCCACTTTTGCCCTTTCGCCGGGGACCCTGACAATTTTTTTGATAATAATCAGTCCATCGAAAATTTCCGGGATCTCCAGTTCGAACAAACGCTCCAGGAATACGGGGGCAGTCCTCGACAAAATAATGAGAGGGTTATTGTTCCTCAGTTCTACCTTATATACAATGGCACGCACTGTATCCCCTTTCCTGAAATAATCAGACGGGATTTGTTCCCCTTTGGGAAGGATGAGCTCGTTCCCTTCGTCATCGAGGATCAGTATCTCTTTTTTCCAAATCTGGTATACTTCACCGGTTACGATGTCGCCAATTTTATTTTTGTATTTGCCGTAAATATAATCTTTTTCAAGTTCCAGGATCTTACTTGCCAAGTTCTGGCGCAGGTTAAGGATGGCCCGGCGGCCAAAATCAGCAAGTTTTACCTCATCGGTGACTTCCTCCCCCACTTCGTAATCGCCATCAATTTTTAGTGCTTCGGTTAACGTTATTTGCAAATTTGGCTCTTCTAGTTCGTCATCGGCAACAACTTCCCGATTTCGCCAAATTTCAAAATCGCCCTTATCGATGTTGATTATAACATCGAAATTTTCGTCAGTGCCGTACTGCCTGATCAGTACACTGCGAAAAACATCCTCAAGGACGCTCATCATCGTTACCCTGTCGATGTTTTTCAATTCTTTGAATTCGGCAAAAGTATCTATCAGGTTAATGTTTTCCATCTTGCATCAGTTTATTTAAAATTGATAACTGCTTTCGCACTTTTTATTTCATTGTATTTCAATATATTCTCCCTTATGATCAGTTGTTTCTTCTTGTGCCCTTCCACTTTCTCGCGTTTCGATGTTTCCAAGGTAATCCCCACATCGGTTATTTCTTTTAAAACCCCTTCAAGATGCTCCCCTGTGTTTAAATCAACTTTAATTTCGCGGCCTTTATTTTTTAGGTATTGCTGCCTTACTTTAAACCCTTCGGTCAAGCCGGGAGAAGAAACCTGTAATTCAAAATCCTCTGTCTCGCGGTCGAGGTTGTGTTCCACATTCCGGCTGATATCTATGCATTTTTCTATGTTTATCCCTTCGAAACTGTCAACAAACACATTTATTGCATTGGTTTTGCTAACCGAAACATCAACGATGAACATATCCCCGTCCATCTTTTCCTCAACCAGTTTTATTACTTTTTCTTTATCTATCATTAATTTTTAGTAACAAAATAGGGAACCAACGGCTCCCTAAAACAGGATTTTTTTTAAAATCACCGCAAAAATAGTAAAATAATTGATTAATAAAAAAATAGCAATGCAGATAAACGGCTGATTTTAAAGAATTAATAATTCTACGGGATATGGTTTGTAAAAAAACTGTTTTAGGTTTATCGGTTGATTATCTTCACCTTTGCAAATGAATATTTGCAAATATTGATTAATAAATTTGCATGGCTAACTTGGAAAGGGCAAAACAAGAGCGGGATAAACTTTCGAAAGCCTCCCTGTTTGGTTTTGGAGTTACCGGTTAGGATTAATATTAAGTTTTGTATTTTTAGCAGTCTAAGAAAAATTTGTTTTGAGTTCATTTCAAATAAATAAGAAAAAAGTAATCAACGACCCCGTTTTTGGATTTATCAACATACAATCGGAGTTGGTTTTTGATTTAATAGAACACCCTTTCTTCCAGCGTTTGCGGAGGATCAAGCAGTTAGGCCTTTCTTCCCTGGTATTTCCGGGCGCCAACCACACCCGTTTCGAACATGCACTGGGCACAGTGCATTTGATGAGGCAGGCAATTTCGGCACTTCGGCTAAAAGGGCACGATATTGCCCCGGAAGAAGCAGAAGCGGTCACTGTTGCGATATTGCTGCACGACATTGGGCATGCCCCTTTTTCGCACGTGCTTGAGAATACAATAGTAAAAATATCGCACGAGCAGATTTCCCTCTTGATTATGAAAGAGCTAAACCGGGAGTTTAACGGGGAATTGGACTTGGCAATCGAAATTTTCACAAACCGTTATGAAAAAAAGTTTTTGCACCAGTTGGTCTCAAGCCAACTTGACATGGACAGGCTCGATTACCTTAGCCGCGACTGCTTTTTTACCGGCGTTACCGAGGGCATTGTCGGGATTGAAAGGATAATCAAGATGCTCGACATCGTAAACGATCAGTTGGTGGTAGAGGCCAAGGCCATATATTCCATTGAAAAATTCCTTATCGCCCGGCGGTTAATGTACTGGCAGGTTTATTTGCACAAAACAGTTGTTTCCGGAGAGTACCTTTTGAGAAATGTATTGAAACGCGCCAAGGAACTTGTTGCCTCTGGCGAAAAGGTTTTTGCGACCCGCCCCCTGGATATTTTCCTAAGGGGCAATTTCGCAAGCGGCGATTTCGAGGGGGGCAGGGCAATTTTAGGGAAAAACATTTTACAGTGGTATTCATTACTTGACGACAATGATATCTTAACATCGGTAAAAGAGTGGCAGGACCACCCCGACACGGTACTTTCCCTGCTGTCTCAAAATATTGCCAACAGGAAGCTGTTCAAGACAAAGCTTGAGCAAAAACCGGTATCGGGGAACAGGAAAGAAAAAATGTTGAAAAAAATATCGGAAAATATCACAGGCGATGAAAAACTGGCGCATTATTTTTTAATTACGGGCGAAATTACAAACCACGCCCTTAACCGCGACAGCGAGAATATTTTTATACTTTTCAAGAACGGAAAAGTAAAAGATATAAGGGAAGCTTCGGACATTAACCTTACTGCATTGACCAAAACCGTGAGGAAATATTTTGTCTGTTACCCTAAAGAATTGGACTTTTATTAGTTAAAACCTATATTTGCAACGCCAAAATTACAAATGAATGGAATTTAAAGCTACAGACATTGCAACATTTCTTGACGGAGAGGTTGTTGGAGATGGGGGTGTCAAAGTTTTTAATGTGTCGAAAATAGAAGACGGCAAGCCGGGTACGCTTGCCTTTCTTGCCAATTTAAAGTACGAACACTTTATTTATGAGACCAAAGCATCGATTGTTTTGGTTGACAAATCATTTCAGCCAAAAAAAGAAATTTTGGCAACGCTTATTAAGGTAGACGATGCTTACCAGGCCTTTGCTTCGTTGCTCGAACTTTACCAGCAGGCCAAAGCGGTAGAGAAAGTAGGCATCGAACAGCCAAGTTTCGTCCACGAAACAGCTTCGGTTGGCAGCGATATTTACCTTGGCGCATTTGCCTACATCGGCAAAAACTCAAAAATCGGAGACAATGTTAAAATCTACCCCCAGGCTTTTATTGGCGACAATGTAACTGTCGGCGACAATTGTGTTGTATATGCCGGGGCAAAAGTTTACGACGGATGCAAGATAGGAAACCGCTGCATAATTCACTCAGGGTGCGTTATCGGCTCCGATGGTTTTGGCTTTGCGCCACAAAGCGACGGCACGTATAAAAAAATACCCCAGCTGGGGAACGCTGTCTTGGAAGACGATGTGGAAATAGGCGCCAACACCACAATAGATTGCGGCACCATGGAATCCACAATTATAAGGAAAGGGGTAAAACTCGACAACCTTGTGCAAGTAGCGCATAATTGCGAAATTGACGAAAACACGGTTATTGCGGCACAGACAGGCATGGCAGGCACAACAAAGGTCGGGAAAAACTGCCGTTTTGCCGGGCAGGTTGGGCTGGCTGGCCATTTGACCATTGGGGACAATGTTCAGATTGGCGCACAGTCGGGCGTTGCAAATTCGGTGAAAGACAACGAAGCTTTGTTGATGAGCCCTGCATTTAATATAAAAGATGCCATAAAGTCGGCACTTATTTACAGGAAACTCCCAGAGCTGCGGAACGATATTATCCAATTAAAGAAAGACATAAAAAACCTGAAACAAAACAAATAGATTTTTCAAAGAGAACAATTTAGGCATGACAGTAAAACAAAAAACGTTATCAAAATCATTCAAAATAAAAGGGGTAGGCTTGCATACCGGCGTATATGTTACCATGACTTTCCTGCCAGCCCCCGAAAACCACGGTTTTAAATTCAAACGTATAGACCTTGAAACACAGCCAATCATTGAGGCAGACGTAGATTTGGTTGTTGACACATCAAGAGGCACCCTGCTCGAAAAAGAAGGGGTACGCATTGGCACGATAGAACACACCCTGGCAGCTTTAGTAGGCATGGATCTCGACAACGTTTTGATAGAGGTTGATAACGAAGAAGCCCCGATTATGGACGGCAGTTCAAAATATTTTGTGGAAGCTATTGAAAAGGCCGGTGTAGTTGAACAAGATGCAGAACGTGAATATTTTGAAATAAAAGAAAAAATTGAGATCTACGATGAGAAATCAGGTTCAAAAATAGTTGCATTGCCCGATGACGATTACCGTTTAAATATTTTAATATCGTTCAAATCGGAAGTTTTAAACAACCAGTTTGCGACACTCGACAATATCCTGGATTTTAAAACAGAAATTGCCAACTGCCGCACATTTGTGTTTCTTCATGAGCTGGAAATATTAATGAACCAGAACCTCATAAAAGGGGGCGAATTGGACAATGCAATTGTAATAATAGACAAGGAAGTGGGACAGAAAGAACTGGACCGGCTAGCCGATCTTTTCCAACACGAACACGTAGAAGTTAAACCACAAGGAATTTTAAACAATCTCGATTTATATTTTGACAATGAATGCGCAAGGCATAAACTGCTTGACGTAATTGGAGATCTTGCACTCTGTGGCAAACGCATCAAGGGAAGGATAATTGCAAGCAAACCGGGGCACCGCCCAAACACGATATTTGCCAAAGCCCTTAAAAAAGCCTATAAACAAAAATCGGGAATTGCCCCCGAGTACGATCCGAACAAGGCGCCATTGATGGATGTAAAAAAGATAAAAGAATTTTTGCCGCACCGTTATCCCTTCCTGATGGTAGATAAAATTATTTCGTTAAACGACAATGAAGTTGTTGGCGTAAAAAGCGTGACGGTAAACGAACCGTTTTTCCAGGGGCATTTCCCTGGCGAGCCCTTAATGCCGGGGGTATTGCTCGTTGAAGCAATGGCACAAACAGGTGGATTGCTTGTTCTCAGTAAGCTGCCCGGAAAATATTCTACCTACTTCATCCGTATCGACAATGTCAAATTCAGGAGAAAAGTTGTGCCCGGCGATACGTTGGTTTTTAAATTAAACTTAATTTCGCCAATCCGGAGGGGAATAGCAAACATGAGAGGGGTTACCTACGTAGGCAACAAAGTTGTTGCAGAAGGCGAATTTATGGCACAAGTGATTAAACAAACAGATAAATAATATTTTAGAAGATATAGTTATGAAACAACCGTTAGCATACGTTCATCCGGACGCAAAAATCGCAGACAATGTAGTGATTGAACCTTTTGTTTCAATTGATCACGATGTTGAGATTGGTGAAGGTACCAGGATTGGTTCAAGTGTTACAATTCTTCCCGGGACAAGGATTGGCAAAAACTGCAATATATTCCCGGGAGCTGTCATCGGCGCTATCCCACAGGATTTAAAATTCAGGGGCGAATACACAACAGTAGAAATTGGCAACAACAATACAATCCGCGAAATGGTTACAATTAATCGCGGCACCGCTTCAAAAGGGAAAACAATATTGGGGAACAATAACCTGATCATGGCATATGTCCACATTGCCCATGATTGCAAACTGGGAAGCCATATTATATTGGGGAACAACACACAATTGTCAGGAGAAGTAATCGTAGACGATTGGGCAATCATCTCAGGCATGACCGGCGTACACCAGTTCTGCCGGGTTGGCTCACATGTTATGATAGGGGGCGGTTCGCTGGTTAGGAAAGATGTCCCCCCGTATATAAAAGCCAGCCGGGAACCTCTTTCTTATGTTGGGATAAACTCCATAGGGTTAAGAAGGAGAAGCTTTAACAACGAAAAAATCCGCGAAGTCCAAGACATATACCGTTATATCTACCAGAAAGGGTTAAATACTTCTCAGGCAGCCGAAATTATCGAAGCTGAAATGCCGGCATCTCCTGAACGTGACGAAATACTGTTATTTGTTAAAGATTCGAAACGCGGGATAATCAGAGGTTATTTCCCCGACTAAACCGGTTTTTTCAATACGTATAACTTTATTTACTATGATCCCAGCCCTGGGCCTTCAAAGGGATGGCCGATCCTGAATTTGTTATAAGTTTCGTCCCTTCCCCCCTTTCTGTCATATGCCCTATGATTGTAAAATCTGGATCGTTTTTGATTTTTTCATGGTCTTCGAGGGGGACGGTAAAAAGCAGCTCGTAGTCTTCACCTCCGTTTAGCGCAGCTACCAAAGGATTTATATTTAGTTCTTCTGCCATTTTTTTGGTTTGGCTGTCCATTGGTATCTTTTCTTCGTACAGGTTGCACCCTGTGTTTGATTCTTTACACAAATGCATTATTTCAGAAGACAGTCCGTCCGAAATATCGATCATGGAAGAAGGTTTTGCCCCGATCCGTTTTAAAGCCTTCACGATGTCAACACGGGCTTCGGGCTTAAGTTGCCTCTCAAGTATATAGCCGTAGCCCTGCAACTGGGGCTGCATTTTTCCGTTCACTTTAAAAACCTCGTTTTCCCTTTCGAGCAGTTGCAGGCCCATGTACGCGCCTCCCAAATCGCCCGTCACACAAAGCAAGTCGTTCGGTTTTGCCCCGCTTCGATAAACCAAGTCGTTTTTTTCTGCCTCGCCAATAGCCGTTATGCTTATGGTCAGCCCGGTAAGCGAACTCGTAGTGTCGCCGCCAACCAAGTCCACCCCGTACTTTTCGCACGCCAAATGTATGCCTGAATAAATTTCTTCAACAGCTTCTACCGAGAATTTATTTGATATCGCAATGTTCACCACAATTTGGCGCGGCAAGGCATTCATGGCGCATATATCAGAAAGGTTCACTACAACAGATTTATAGCCCAAATGTTTAAGTGGGACATACATCAGATTGAAATGTATGCCTTCTGTCAACAAATCAGACGAAACCACCACCTGCTTGCCCTTGAAATCAAGGATTGCGGCATCATCGCCAACACCTTTAAGCGTACTCTCGTTTTTAATCTCAATACTTTTGGTAAGCCTTTCTATAAGGCCAAATTCCCCCAGTTCCGAAATCTGTGTCTGTTCTTTCTTGTTCATTATCTTAAAAGACAAAAAGGTATCTTCTGAAATTTCTGTCGGGACAAAATTACCCATAGTTTTGTATCTTTGCAAGATATTTAAACAGTCAGGCGAAACTGTTGTTATATAAGGGAAAGGAACTTTCAAGGATGGCTGAACAAGATAAAATACTGAACGAAGTTACCCAAAGCGAATACAAATATGGCTTTGTAACCGAAATAGATACCGACATTATAGAGAAAGGGCTGAACGAAGGCGTAGTGCGCACTATTTGGGAAAAAAAAGGAGAACCGGATTTCATGCTTGATTTCAGGCTCAAAGCATACCGGATATGGGAAAAAATGAAAATGCCCGACTGGGCTTACCTGAAAATCCCCCCGATAGACCTTCAGGGCATAAGTTATTACGCCGCCCCAAAAAAGAAACCTCAGCTCGAAAGCCTCAATGAAGTAGATCCTGAACTGTTGGACACATTCAACAAACTGGGCATACCGTTAGAGGAACAAAAACTCCTGACAGGGGTGGCAGTTGATGCGGTAATAGACAGCGTTTCGGTAAAAACCACCTTTAAAGACACGCTGGCTGAAAAAGGAATAATTTTTTGCTCTATAAACGAAGCATTGCGGGAACACCCCGATTTGGTAAAGAAATATATCGGAAAATCAGTCCCGGCAGGCGACAACTATTTTGCCGCATTAAACTCTGCCGTGTTCAGCGACGGGTCGTTTTGCTACATCCCCAAAGGGGTAAGGTGCCCAATGGAACTGTCAACATATTTCAGGATTAACGCAGCCAACACCGGGCAGTTTGAACGCACATTGATTGTTGCCGACGACGACAGTTATGTAAGTTACCTCGAAGGGTGCACCGCACCCATGCGCGACGAAAACCAATTACATGCCGCAGTGGTGGAAATAATTGCGCTCGACCGTGCAGAAGTGAAATATTCGACCGTGCAAAACTGGTATCCGGGCGACAAAAACGGGAAAGGCGGGATTTACAATTTTGTCACAAAGCGGGGGATATGCCGCGGCGTTTCGTCAAAAATAAGCTGGGCACAGGTTGAAACAGGCTCTGCGATTACATGGAAATACCCAAGCTGCATTTTGATGGGCGACAATTCGGTCGGCGAATTTAACTCGGTTGCCGTAACCAACAACCACCAACAAGCCGACACCGGATCAAAAATGATACACATCGGGAAAAACACAAAAAGCACAATCGTCTCAAAAGGCATATCGGCAGGCAAAAGCGACAACTCGTACCGCGGGCTGGTAAAAATTATGCCAAGGGCAACAAACTCACGGAATTTTTCGCAGTGCGACTCGCTGCTGTTAAGCGACACCTGCGGCGCACATACATTCCCATATATCGAGGTCGGCAATAAATCATCGGTAGTTGAACACGAAGCCACTACCTCAAAAATAGGCGAAGACCAAATTTTCTATTGCAACCAACGGGGCATAGACACAGAAAAAGCAATAGGGATGATAGTAAACGGCTATGCAAAAGAAGTATTGAACAAGCTGCCAATGGAATTTGCGGTAGAGGCACAGAAACTTCTGCAAATAAGCCTTGAAGGGAGCGTGGGGTAAAAGCCCGTCCCGGTCTGCCAAAAGAAAAGGGAACATAAAAGTAGGTTAATATAAAAACAAAATATGGGTAAATGTCTCAGCACTAAAAACCCATAGTCTCAATACAAAAAAGATGTTACAGATAAAAAACTTATATGCTTCGGTTGAAGGGATGGAAATCCTTAAAGGGATAAACCTTGAGGTCAGGCCTGGCGAAGTACATGCGATAATGGGGCCAAACGGTTCGGGGAAAAGCACCTTGGCAAATGTGTTGGCAGGAAAAGAAAATTACGAGGTCACAAAAGGGAAAGTGATTTTTGAGGGGGAAGATTTGCTTGAGAAATCACCGGAAGAACGTGCCAAAGACGGGATTTTCATGAGCTTCCAGTACCCGGTGGAAATACCGGGCGTGCCAATGGTCAATTTCCTAAAAACAGCTGTAAACGAACACCGCAAACATAAAGGGCTGAAAGAACTAACTGCCGGGGAGTTCCTAAAACTGATGCGAGAAAAAATGGAACTGGTAGATATGAAAACCAAGTTGACCAACCGCATGGTAAACGAGGGCTTTTCGGGAGGGGAGAAAAAGAAAAACGAAATTTTCCAGATGGCGTTGCTCGAACCAAAGCTCTCTATCCTTGACGAAACCGACTCTGGGCTCGACATTGATGCACTAAAAACGGTAGCCAACGGGGTAAACGCATTGAAATCGGAAAAAACAGCGACAATAGTGGTTACCCACTACCAAAGGCTGCTCGATTATATCGTCCCAGATTATGTCCACATCCTATACATGGGTAAAATAGTGAAAACGGCAGGCAAAGAACTTGCCCTCGAACTGGAAGAAAAAGGATACGACTGGATAAAATCAGAAAACAAAGATTGACATGAGCGTTTTAACCGGAAATGCAGATTTGTCGCTGAAATACCTTGCCCATTACAACAGGGTCAAGGATGAACTGTTCAGTGGCTCCTCCGACATACTGAACCGACAAAGGGACAAGGCCATAAATAATTTTTTATTGCAGGGTGTCCCTACAAAAAAGAACGAAAATTATAAATACACCAACCTCAACCCGTCTTTTGCTTCCGATTTTAAATTTGCCCATGGCAAAGAACATAAAAAAGCAGATTTAAGAGACGTTTTCCGTTGCGACGTGCCTCAGCTCAACACAAACCTTGCATTGGTTTACAACGGTTGGTTTTATAAAGACAAAGAAGAAAAAAACTGCCTGCCAGACGGAGCAATACTCGACAGTTTGGAATCAGTTTCAAAAGAAAAACCCGGATTGCTGGAAAAATATGCCAGCATAGCAAAACCGGAAGAAGACCCGATGACAGCATTAAACACAGCTTTTGCCAAAGACGGGTTCTTCTTGTACGTGCCTAAAAACGTAACCATTGATTCGCCAATCCAGATCGTAAACCTTTTGCAGGAAGACTCTGATGCTTATGTGACGCAACGGAATTTTATTTACATAGAAGAAGGGGCAAAAGCTCAAGTCCTAATATGCGACCACACACTGAACCTGAAAAAATACCTTAGCAATTCTGCCACTGAGGTTTTTGTTGGGAACAATGCCGAGCTGGAATTGTATTTCCTTGAAAGCCAACACAACCGGGCAACAAGCGTACGTTCAGTTTTTGTGGAACAACAAAGCGATTCGCGCTTGACCACCCACATTGCTTCGTTGCACGGAGGGTTAATCCGCAACAACCTGAAAATTATATTGAACGGCGAAAATGCCGAAGCCAATATGTTTGGAATGGCGTTTACCGACAAAAACCAACATGTAGATAATTTTACGCAAGTTGTTCACGCCAAACCGAACTGCAGCAGCAACCAAGTATATAAAAACGTATTGAACGAAAGCTCGTCAGGTGCTTTTGCCGGGCTGATACATGTAATCCGGGATGCACAAAAAACAAATGCCTTCCAGCGCAACAACAACCTGTTGCTCACCGATGAAGCGACCATGCAAACAAAGCCCCAGCTGATTATCGATGCAGACGACGTTAAATGCAGCCATGGCGCAACCGTGGGGCAAATAGACGAAGAAGCTTTGTTTTACCTACGTGCGCGTGGGATTGACGAAGATCAGGCCCGGTTAATGATGATGAACGCTTTTGCCCACGAAGTAATCAAGGAAATAAAACTGGAACCGCTTCGCGAAAGGATTGAAGACCTGGTTGAAAAACGACTGAAGGGAGAAGTTGCTCGCTGTCACGAATGTGCTTACAACTGCAACTGTTAACAAAAAGAAATCCTGATGAGCTACGACATACAAAAAACAAGAAACTATTTCCCCATACTGAACCAACAGGTTTACAACAAACCACTTGTTTATTTAGACAACGCCGCTTCGGCACAAAAACCGGTACAGGTTTTAATGGCAGAAGAACGCTTGCACAACGATTTTTACGGGAATATCCACCGTGCGGCACATTTCATGGCAGACAAGGCTACCGCTGAATTTGAAGAGGTGCGGCAGAAAGTCCAAAAATTCATAGGCGCAAGTGAAAAAGAGGAAATAATATTTACAAAAGGCACAACAGAAAGCATAAACCTTGTGGCTTCTTCTTTTGGGGAAAAGTACATTTGCGAAGGGGACGAGATCATCGTGTCCGAAATGGAACACCATTCCAACATTGTACCATGGCAATTGCTTGCCGGGCAGAAAAAAGCAAAAGTAGTGAAGCTGCCATTTAACGATTCGGGCGAACTCCAAGTAGATCTGTTGGAAAACCTCATCAACCAAAAAACAAAAATTATTGCCATAGCACATGTTTCAAATGTTTTGGGGACAGTAAACCCTGTTGCTGAAATTATTCAAATTGCCCACAAAAAAAATGTCCCGGTTTTGGTTGACGGGGCGCAGGCAGTACAGCATATCCCGGTCAACGTACAAGAAATGGATGCCGATTTTTATGCCTTTTCGGCACACAAAATGTACGGGCCAAACGGCGTGGGCATTTTGTACGGCAAACGCAAATGGCTCGAAGAAATGCCCCCCTACCAAGGCGGAGGGGAAATGATTTCGGAAGTATCATTCGAAAAAACATCGTTTAACGAAATACCCTATAAATTCGAAGCCGGCACTCCAAATATCACCAGCGTAATTGCATTTGGGGCAGCCATCGGTTTAATAGAAAGAACTGGGCTACAAGACATTGCACTTTGGGAAAAAGGATTGCTGGACCATGCCACATCAAAATTAAAAGAAATACCCGGCATGATAATTTACGGGGAAGCAAGAAAAAAATCAAGCGTAATTTCTTTTAACATTAAAAATGTACATCCTTACGACATAGGAATGTTGCTAGACAAGATGGGCATTGCCGTCCGCACCGGGCACCACTGTGCCGACCCGGTAATGCAACACTATAACATCCCCGGAACAGTTAGGGCATCATTTGCGATGTACAACACGGAAGAAGAAATAGGCCAATTTATCAAAGCACTGAAAAAGGTAATTGCCATGTTATAATTTTTACTTTGGCTTTTCGGTTTTTTGTATTAAAAAAGCCCTCCCAAAACAGGGAAGGCTTTTTTTAATATATCTCGCAAATATTATTTACTAAAGCGCGACAACAAATATTCCCTGTTCAAGCGGGCAATATTTGTAATAGAGATGCTTTTCGGGCATTCAGCTTCGCAGGCACCGGTATTGGTACATCCGCCAAAGCCAAGTTCGTCCATTTTCGAAATCATGTTAAGCGCACGTTTTTTCGCCTCTACTTTCCCTTGCGGGAGTTTTGCCAGGTGCGAAACTTTAGCGGAAACGAACAACATTGCCGACGAGTTTTTACAAGCAGCCACGCAAGCGCCGCAACCGATACAAGCAGCTGCGTCCATTGCTTCTTCTGCGTCTTCGTAAGCAACAGGTATTGTGTTTGCATCCGGCACACCGCCTGTATTTACAGAAACGAAACCGCCAGCCTGCAATATTTTTTCAAATGCCTTACGGTCAACCACAAGGTCTTTAATAACAGGGAATGCGCCTGCACGCCAAGGTTCAACTGTAATGGTTTCCCCTTCGTTGAATTTGCGCATGTGCAACTGGCATGTAGTTACCTCGGTGTCCGGTCCGTGCGGGCGGCCGTTGATGTACAAACTACATGTCCCGCAAATACCTTCGCGGCAATCGTGGTCGAAAGCGATAGGATCGATTCCTTTTTCAATAAGGTCGTTGTTCAGGATGTCCATCATTTCCAGAAAAGAACTTCCCTGAGAGATATTTTCAATCTCGTAAGTTTCGAAGGCTCCTTTTGCTGTAGCATTTTTTTGCCTCCAAACTTTGATGTATAATTTTTTTAATATTTTATCAGCCATTTCTTTTTTTTTAGATTATTGGACTAAAAGATTTGAGCAAAGAGAGATTACTTATAACTCCTTTGTGTCAATTTAACATTCTCAAATACCAAATCTTCTTTGTGCAAAACAGGTTCTTGCCCTTCTCCTTTATATTCCCAGCAAGAAACGTAAGTAAATTCTTCGTCGTTACGTTTTGCTTCGCCTTCTTCGGTAGCCGATTCTTTGCGGAAGTGCCCGCCGCAAGATTCGTTCCTGTTAAGTGCGTCGCGCGCCATAAGTTCACCAATGTCGAAGAAGTCTGCAACACGTCCTGCTTTTTCCAACTCTGGGTTAAGGTTGTCCATTTCTCCCGGAATTTTAACGTCTTTCCAGAACTCTGCTCTGATTTCCTTAATCTCTTCAATGGCTTTTTTCAACCCTTCGGCATTACGGGCCATGCCAACGTGTTCCCACATTATGTGACCTAGTTTTTTGTGGAAATAGTCAACAGTTTTTGAACCTTTTATGTTGTACAATTTTTCCAACTTATCGGCAACTTCTTTTTCGGCCGCTTCGAACTCAGGGGCGTTGATGTCGGTTTTTGGCACCATTATTTCATCAGCCAGATAATCGCCAATGGTGTATGGCAATACAAAATAACCGTCAGCCAATCCTTGCATCAAAGCCGATGCACCGAGGCGGTTTGCTCCGTGGTCCGAGAAGTTGGCTTCGCCGATTGAATAAAGGCCAGGAACTGAAGTCATCAAGTTATAGTCAACCCAAGTGCCGCCCATAGAATAGTGGATGGCCGGATAAATCATCATTGGGTTTTTATATGGATCTACGTCCGTAATTTTTTCGTACATCTGGAAAAGGTTTCCATAGCGTGCTGCAATTACGTCTTTACCTAAACGGTCGATAGCATATTTGAAATCGAGGAAAACTGCCTTGCCCTCTGAATTTACGCCAAAACCTGCATCGCAGCGTTCTTTTGCGGCACGCGAAGCAACATCGCGAGGCACTAGGTTTCCATATGAAGGATACCTCCTTTCGAGGTAGAAATCGCGATCTTCGTCTGGTATGTCGTTAGCGGTAATCTCTCCTTTTTGAAGTTTTACGGCATCTTCTTTTTTCTTAGGGACCCAAACGCGCCCATCGTTACGCAACGATTCCGACATCAAAGTAAGTTTTGATTGTTGGTCGCCGTGTACAGGGATACAAGTTGGGTGGATTTGCACGAAGCAAGGGTTGGACATAAACGCACCTTTTTTGTAGCATTGCCATGCGGCAGAGCCGTTGCTGCCCATTGCGTTAGTGGAAAGGAAGAAAACGTTTCCGTACCCGCCTGTTGCAACAACTACTGCATGTGCGCCAAAACGTTTGACTTCGCCGCTTACCATGTCGCGGGCAATGATCCCGCGTGCTTTCCCGTCAATTTTTACAACGTCCAACATTTCGTGGCGATTGTACATTTCAACGTTACCTTTTGAAATTTGGCGGTTCAACGCTTGGTATGCACCTAGCAACAACTGCTGGCCGGTTTGCCCACGGGCATAAAAAGTACGGCTTACCAACACGCCACCAAACGAACGGTTTGCCAACAAACCGCCATATTCGCGACCAAACGGTACGCCTTGTGCCACACATTGGTCGATAATGTTTGGCGAAACTTCTGCCAAACGGTAAACGTTGGCTTCGCGGGCACGGTAGTCGCCACCTTTGATTGTATCGTAAAACAAACGGAAAACCGAGTCGTTATCGTTCTGATAGTTTTTTGCTGCATTTATACCGCCCTGTGCTGCAATTGAGTGCGCGCGGCGAGGGCTGTCTTGGTAACAAAATGCTTTTACTTTATATCCTAATTCTGCAAGCGAAGCAGCAGCCGATGCACCTCCTAGTCCGGTACCGACAACAATTACTTCAAGTTTGCGTTTATTTGCAGGGCTGACAACTTTAATGGCCGCTTTATGCTTGTTCCACTTTTCTGCCAATGGCCCTTCTGGTATTTTACTGTTTAAAATGCTCATAATCTGTCGTCCTTTTTTTAATTATTCAATCCAAACATGAAATAAAGCGGAATAATGGCGAACCCGGCAGCAACTAATATTGCATAAATCTTACCGATAGTCTGCCATCTCTTCATCCAGTATTTGTTGTTTAACCCCAGTGTGTGGAAAGCTGACCAAAAACCGTGAGAAATATGGATGCCCAACAAAACCCCACCGATGATGTAAAGTATGCACAACACTATGTTGCTAAAAGCGCCGGAAACCAATGCGTAGGCATTTTCCATTTGCACTCCGTTTACTTCTACCTCTTCCAATAGCGGAGAACCTGTGAATTTCATTTTCACAAAAAAGTTCATGATGTGGATAACCAAGAAAACCAAAATTAAGCCACCCAACACTAGCATATTGCGCGATGCCCATGTGCTTGATTTGCTCAAATCCTGTTTTTTGTACTTCACCGGCCTTGCTTTCCAGTTCTGGTATTCCAAGTTAAAAGACCATAAAATGTGGATCAAAAAGCCTAAACCTAAAATAGGTTCCATAATTTTAATGGCAGGGTTTGTTGCCATAAAATGTGCACCCAGGTTAAAAAGATCGCCGCTGTTGTCAAAAATCAGAAAAAGATTTAATGTCAAATGCACAGCGATAAATACCACAAGGAACAACCCTGTGATACTCATAAGGAATTTCCGTCCGATAGACGCTGTAAAAAAATTGCTCATAGATATTCTATTTATTTTAATTTAATTCATTAAATATTTCTTATAACACAAAAGTAGATGAACAGGGCTTACCCTCAAAAAGAAGGGTGTATTTTTGACTAATTTATATTGTTTCTACGGATAATTTAATTCAATTTTAACGTTAGGAATGCGGCAGATAAAACAAAAAAACAAAAGGGCATAAACAAAAAACTGCCCCAATAAAGGTTGATTTGAGGGAATGGGATATACCTACCCGCAGATATTTTTTGTGCCAAGTTCTTTAAATGCCATATTCCATTTGCGGAGGGTAAATTCATTTGTTAATGCAATCAATTCCGAATCTTGTGAAATATTTTTTATTTCTTCTATCTCAACAGAACCAGAGGTACACTGTACGGCAACTGTTTTGCCATTGTCGAGGTTTACCAAGCCTTTTATCCTGAAAGCTTTTGGCGACCATTCGTGCAAAAAACGCAGCAACGATTCTTTGTTTGTTCTTTTCCTGCTCCTTATGACCATTGAATAGATTTCCGGCCTGCCCAATGCTTTTACTTCTGAGGGATAAAACTTGTCTACGGCAGGGGCACCTATTTCGAAGCCTATATTGCAATAAGCCGCTTCTTTTATCTCGGCAAAGGGGTTGGTGTTTTTTATTTCTTTTTTTAGATCGCCTGTGCCGTTTTCGAGCAGGTCTGTTTTGTTTATCACTATAATGTCGGCCATGCGCAATTGGTGGGTTACCCGTTCTTTTTGCAAACCGTTTTTTGCATAATTTACTGCATCTACAATGCACCAGTTTGATGCCAGGTAAATTTTATCGGCCAAATTCCCGAAAGAAACAATTTCTGCAACGGAGGTAGTGTCGGAAAAACCGGACGATTCGATAATTACAACGTCGGGCTGGCAGCTGCTTATGAATTTTTCGAGCGAACGGGCAAAATTCACCGACATGCAAGAACAGAAAACAGAGCCATTTTTTATTTCCAAGAGGCTGAAATCTTTCCCCGTTCCCCGCAGTACTTTCCCATCGATGTTTGCCGGCGCAAATTCGTTCTGGATGATCCCTATTTTTGTTTTGTCGGAATATTTATCTACAATGCGTTTCAGCAAGGTAGTTTTGCCGCTTCCAAGAAAACCGGAGATTATATGGAATGGTATTTTTGCCACTGCCTACAAAGTTAGTTCCTTGAATCAGGTTATTGTTTTGAAGGTAAAAATACCCATTTTACCTCAAATGTGCTTTGCCTATCCCCAGCAAAGTTTAAAAAGCCCCATCAACAGCCAAAGTAATAGCCTGGGCCCGGTTAAAAATCTTGCACATTTCTGCTTTTCTGAGGTTAATAGTGCCAGCCTGCCCCAGGAAGCCATCCTGAATAACAAATAATCTTACCTTTGCCATGTTAATTAAAAAACTATGGTGCAAAATGACATAGAAATAATGGCCCCGGTCGGTTCGTACGAATCGTTGATGGCTGCTATCCAGGGAGGTGCCGGTTCTGTCTATTTTGGGGTTAAACATTTGAATATGCGCTCCCGTTCGTCAAATAACTTTTCCATTGAAGATTTACGGAAAATTGCCGGGATTGCATCGCAAAATGGTGTTAAGACATATCTTACATTGAATGTTGAAGTTTTTGACAATGAAATCAGCTTAATGCACGAAGTTTTGGATTCTGCAAAAGAGGCCGGGGTTTCTGCGGTGATTGCCGCCGATATGTCAGTAATTCAATACGCACGTTCAATAGGTTTAGAAGTCCATATTTCTACCCAGGTAAACATTACCAATATTGAAGCCGTAAAGTTTTATGCCAACTTTGCAGATGTGCTTGTCCTTGCGCGAGAGATGAACCTGGGGCGCGTTTGGGAAATAAGCAAACAAATTGAGGAAGGGCTTATAAAAGGTCCTGGCGGGGAATTGATACGCTTGGAGATGTTTGCCCACGGTGCTTTGTGCATGGCCATTAGCGGGAAATGTTATTTGAGCCTTCAAGAAATGAACTCATCGGCAAACCGCGGGGCATGTTTGCAAACCTGTCGGCGGGCCTACACCGTCACCGACAAGGAAACCGGGGCACAACTGGATATAGAAGACGAATACATCATGTCGCCTAAGGATTTGAAGACCATTCATTTCCTGAATAAGATGCTTGATGCAGGTGTCTCTGTTCTAAAAATAGAAGGGCGTGCCAGATCCCCCGAGTATGTAAAAACCACCGTTGAATGTTATAGAGAAGCTGTAGATGCTTATTTCGGCAAAACATTTACAGAAGAAAAAATCCAAGATTGGGACAAGCGGCTTTCGTCTGTTTTTAACCGCGGTTTCTGGGACGGGTATTATTTAGGGCAACGGCTCGGCGAGTGGAGTGGGAAATACGGCTCGCGGGCAACAAAGAAAAAAATATACATAGGGAAATGTACCAACTACTTTTCGAAGATACAGGTTGCCGAATTTAAACTTGAAACTAAAAGCCTGGACGTGGGGGACGAAATTATAATTACCGGCCCCACTACAGGAGTGGTGCAAAATTTTGTTAATGAAATACGGGTAGATTTAAAGCCTATGGCAACCGGTAAAAAAGGGGAAAGGATTTCCATACCGGTGAAACCGAAAATAAGGAGGGCGGACAAACTCTATAAAGTTGTTGATGCAAAAGATGTTAAAGATCATAGGTAAAATAATATTTGCCGGTAATTTTCGTTTTTGTTAAAAAAGTGTTAATTTATCTCATCATTGCATTAACCTTAAAAAGCTTTATGGACCGTAAATTAATTCTTTCTCTTATAATAGCAACATTGTACCTCAGTGCATCTGGGCAAACACTTAAATTCCGTGCAGGGGCAAACTATGGAAGGTTTAACAAGGAAATTGGCACGGGGGAAGTTGCACTCCCTGTGCCGGTTGGGGTGACCAATCCATTCAGCACCGATTTTACACATGTTTTTGAACCGGGCTTCGAGGCTGAGGTAATGCAACTTTGGACTTCTAATATTGAGACCGGCATAGAGTGCCGCTATTCAAAATTTTCGGGTGACAACGACTTGCCCCCTTATTACAATTACTGTTATTCAAGCGATGCCCCAGCCGGAGCTGATTTTTCACAACCAATAAAATACGAGTCTTCAGCACTAAACATATTGTTGAACTTTAGGTACTATTTGTCTCCGGAAGGGATCATAAACCCTTTTTTTAAATTATTGGGGGGGGTGTCGCTTGTTGGCACTGAGCTTAATTACCAGGATGAAAGTTTATGGCCCAGCGGGAGCGCGGGGGTACTTTATGCCATTGGTACGGCAAGCAGTGACGAGGCTAAAGAGATGGCATTATGTTATGGGGCAGGGTTAGGTTTTGATTACCCAATTAACGACCGGTTTTCATTGCATGTCGGCGGTTCTGCAACCATAATTTGTTCCGATAAGTTAGATGGCATCCCAAATTATGATTATGTAAGCGATAATGGACCAGGTACATTAAAACCTGTAAATGGGCAGGCATTGGTCGCCCAAATCAGCGTGGGGATTGTTTTTGTTTCAGGTATAGACCTGGGGTTGAGCAAAAATTCAGGGAGCATTAAAAAAGGCGGGCTCAGGAATTCGGGCAATACCTTGCCATGGAGGCCTTTCTATCGTAAAAAATAACATTGGAGACTTCAAAAAATGCAGCCTTCTGATTTACGGGATGATTTTAAAACGCCCATTTACAATAGTTAACCCCGTTTTATATCTTTTCGTGCCCAGTATTTTCCTACTTCCTTATGAACATAAACAAGCGGAGGATTGCAAAAATAAGCACAAGGGTAAAAATAATTGCAGCCCCCGAAGGGATGTTAAGGAAATACGAGATAAACAGGCCGGAGATAGTCCCGGTAAAAGCAAAAACCGATGACAGTATCAACAGCTTTTTAAAGTCGTTGGTAAATAAATTGGCTGTTGCCTGAGGTATGGTCAGAAGCGACAAAATCAGTATAATCCCCACTACGCGGATGTTTAGCACCACCGTCAATGCAATAAGGGTGATGGTCAAATAGTTGAACAATGTCACCGGCAGCCCCGCAGTGCGTGCGAAATCTTCATCGAAGGCAATAAAAAGCACCTTGCTGAAAAACAACGAAAAAAAAGCGATGATTACCACATTCAGGAGAAACATCCACCATAATTCAGAAACTGTCACCGTAAGTATATTCCCGAAAAGATAGCTCATTAAGTTAGGCGTATAACCAGGGGTAAGGAAGATAAAAATAATCCCCAACGCCATCCCAAGAGACCACCATATGGCAATCGACGAGTCTTCCCTTATTTTTGCTACTTCTGTAAAAAATTGTATCCCCAAAGCAGCCAGGACTGCAAAAAGCACAGCACCAAGCAAAGGGTCAAACCCGGCCAGGAATGCAAGCCCTATCCCACCGAAAGAAGCATGCGTAATCCCCCCGCTGATAAAAACAATACGGCGCGAAACAATATAACTGCCAATTATACCGCAGGAGATACTTGCAAAAACTGCCGACAGGAAAGCTTTTTGAAAAAAATCGTAGGAAAATAATTCAATTATCGAACTCATATTAATCGTGGTGTTTTAAAACGGTGTGAGGAATATCGCCATGAGAAATAATTTGAATAGGGCATTTGTACCCGTCTAGTTGTTTTTGGGTGATTATATTGCCAGGGTGGTAATGCAGATTGCCGTTTACACATGCAATGGTTTTTACATGGCTCGAAATTGTGCCCAAATCGTGCGAAACCAGGATTATGGCAATTTCATTGTTCAAATGGCTTAACCGTTTATACAATTCGCCCTCAAAACGGTTGTCAACAAAAGTGTCGGGTTCGTCAAGAATCAGTATTTTGGGATTGCTGATTAATGCCCGGCACAGAAATACACGTTGCATTTGCCCTCCAGAAAGTTCTCCGATGGCCTTGTCCCTGATATTAAAGATGCCCGTATCGTCCAGCAACATGTCTATCCTTTTTCTTAACATTGAAGCAGGGAGGCCTTTTCTTTGCTCCATTAACGAACCTGAACGTACTACATCAAAAACGGTTATAGGGAACTTCCTGTCAATATTCCTTACCTGAGGTAAATATCCAATAGGTTTCTTCCTCACATTAATATCTGCCCGGAAGGCAATTTTCCCGCTTACAGGTTTTAACAGCCCGAGGATGGCTTTTAACAGTGTTGTTTTCCCTCCTCCGTTCGGCCCTATTACGCCAATAAAATCTTTTTCGAAGATTTCGAGATTGACATTTCTAAGTACCGGCTTTTTGTCGTAACCAACCGTAAGGTTTTCTATTTTTATAAGAGGTCCCATTAAAAATTATCAATAAAAGTTTGAGTAATCCGCAGCAAATTATCCGACCATGCAGGGGCTAGGGGATCAATAGTAACGACTTCCCCTCCGATCTCCCCGGCAAAAACATTCGCGTGTCCTCTGTCAAATTCACTCTGGATATAAATTACCTTAATATTCCCTTTTTCTGCCAAATCAACCATTTCCTTCAGGTGCTGCGGTGTCGGCTCTTTCCCCTCCAATTCGAGCGAACATTGTTCCAGCCCGTAATATTTTGCATAATAAGAAAGGCTGGGGTGAAAAATAAATATTTTTCTGCCCTGGTAATTTTTCAGCATATTTTTTATCTGTATGTCCAATAGGTCAGTTTTTTTCATAAACTCCTGATAATTTGCCATGTACCTTTCCCTTTTGCCAGGGTTTAATGCGGACAGTTCATCGACAATCCGCCCAGCCATTTCTTTTACCATAACAGGCGATAGCCAAATATGGGGATCCGCTTTATCTGCATGGCCGCCATGATGCCCGTGTCCGCCGTCTATCAGGCCTAGCCCCTCGGAAAGGTCAACAACTTTCATATTTTTATTGGCCTGTCCTATTTTATCTTTCCACGAATATTCAAAACCAATGTGCCCAATCCTGAACCAGATGGACGAATTTACAATATTTATAAGTTGAGACGGAGACAAGGTATATGTAGCCGGGCTGGCTCCGGGAGGCACCAGGACATTTACTTCAAAATCGTTGCCTGCAATCTTTTCCACAAAAGTCTTTTCGGGGACAATGCTAACGGTAACTACTTTTTTGCCCCCCTGTTTGTCTTTTTCATTCTTTTTTAAATTGCATGAATAAAACAATGCTATAGCTGATAATATAAAGATTAATTTTTTCATCCGCCCCCCAATTTATAATCTGTCTAATTATAAACAACAAAATACAAAATTAGTTTTAACATGCGTAATCAATATTGCCTTGATTGCATTTTTTTTAGTAGGAACATGGAACTTGTAAAATCGTTTATGTATTGGGCTTATAGAAACAAGTTTCATTATAACAATGATTTTGAAGATTTCAGAAAGCCATCGCGGAATATAACACGGCAGGACGTTTTATCGTTTTAATTGAATCTAATTTTGGAAGTGTCATTTTTCGCTTATCCCACTAATAAAAGTTTCGACGTATTCTTTGATTTTTGAAATAATTCGTTCTGCTGTCGTTCCTCGTTCTTTTAGTGCCGGTCTTTTATTTAAGGCATCAATTACGTCATCTCTCAAAGGCGTTTTTTCTGTGAACAGGTAATCACCGATTAGTTTTTCCAGTTTATTCGAATCAAGGTTTTCTTCATTGCTCAAATCTTTAATAGCAAGAAGCCTTTCATCATTCATATACTTGTAAAACTCATCGGGGATATCTTCCGAATCTTCTATGTGTGGTAAATTTTCCCGTATAAATTTTTCGATAAGTTCACGCTTACTACGCAACTTTGTATCTCCGGCAATAATCTCCAATATGCTTTTGCGATGTTTTTCTTTTTCTTCATCACTCGAATTATTCAATTTTGCCAATAGCTTCAGAATATAAGCCACATTTATTTCATCACGTTGAATAAGCTCTAACTCGAAATCAATATCATTAAGAATAGAAACCTTTTCTTTCTGATGATGAGTTTTTGTTTTGTCGTACAAATCGAGGTATTTGCTTTTATAATCTTCAAATGACTGTTCGTTCATCGACAAATCGTTAAAAGTAAATTCCGTAAAAGTATTCAATACATTTTTGATACGCATTAATTCTCGAAATGCCTTTATGAACTCCAATTCTTTTTCTTCATCAGGCAACTCGTTTACACTATTGACCGTAGGTGTAATTTGCAACAACTCAATAAACGCATTGTTGAATAAGGTTACATACTCATCATACGGTTGCATTATTATTTCATCTTTGGCATCTAAGTTCGAGAATAGCGAAATCGCGTCATCAGTTGCAACTTTCAGATTACGGAAACAAACAATATTTCCTTGCGATTTTAATTCATTCAAAATCCGATTGGTTCGAGAATAAGCCTGAATAAGTCCGTGATATTTCAGGTTTTTATCCACATAAAGTGTATTTAATGTTTTACTGTCGAAACCGGTAAGGAACATATTCACAACAAGTAAAACATCAACCTGCTTTTGTTTTACACGTTTAGCAATGTTGTTGTAATAATTGTAGAAACTCTGAGAATCTTTTGTTGTAAAATTTGTACTGAACTCTTTGTTGTAATACCCAATAAATGTTTCCAATTGGTCTCTCGAATGCTCTGTTTGATATTTTTCCCGAGGTTCTGCAACTTCATTTAAATCAACTTCGTCAAAATCGGCAGTTGTAAAACCTAATGCATCTTTGTCATTTTCGTTGGAATTATACGAAAAGATTGTTGCTATTTTTAAATCATGAAGCTTTTGCTCTTTCTTTTCGTGAAACAACTTGTAATATTCTATTAATGTTTCAACACTCGAAACAGCAAAAATACTTGTAAATTCTCGACTATGCGTCTTTCTATCATGATTAGCAATAATGTATTCGACAATGTTGTTTAACCGTTCGGGAGCATTCATCACTTCGGCTTCATCAATGGCTTCAACTTCAATATCTAGAATATTATCTTTCTTCTTAAATGTGCTAATATATTCAACAGAAAATTTCAAAACGTTTTCATCGCGGATGGCATCGGTAATAACATATTTATGCAGACAATCGCCAAAAAGCATTGTTGTTGTCCGCTTTCCAAATTGATTAATCCCCGCATTTTCTTCAAAAATTGGAGTTCCGGTAAAACCAAACATTTGGCATTTGCTGAAAAAACTCTTTATGTCGTTGTGTGTTTTCCCGAATTGGCTACGATGGCATTCATCAAAAATAAAGACAATACGCTTATCTTTTAGCGTTTCCATTTTAGATAAATACCTTTTTTTACTGATAGCGTTATTCAACTTCTGAATAGTGGTAACAATAAGTTTATTGTCGCCTGTAAGTTGTTTTACTACTGCTTGCGTATTGTTTGTGCCATCAATACTGCCCTTACAGAAACTATTAAATTCTTTGGTTGTTTGATAATCGAGGTCTTTGCGGTCAACAACAAAAACCACTTTATAAACTTTCGGGTAATTTGTAAGAATTTGAGCCGCTTTAAACGAAGTGAGCGTTTTACCCGAACCTGTAGTATGCCATATATACCCGAATTTTCGGGTAGTTTGTACACGTTCAGTTATAGCTTCAACCGCATAATACTGATATGGACGAAGAACCATCAATATTTTTTGAGATTCATTCAGTACAATGTACTTGGTTATCATTTTGGCAATATGGCAAGGCTCTAAAAACACATCCGAGAACTCCGACAATTGCGTAATAAGTTTATTATCGACTGTACTCCAGTAAAAAGTTTGCTTAAAATAACGTGCTTTTACCGGATTATTGGCATAGTATTTTGTATTTACTCCGTTGCTGATTATAAACAGTTGAATAAACTGAAAAAGTCCTTGTCCTGCCCAATATGAATGACGTTCGTAACGATTGGTTTGGTTAAAAGCTTCTTTCAGTTCTAAGCCACGACGTTTTAATTCAATTTGCACCAAAGGCAACCCGTTTATGAGAATGGTTACATCATAACGGTTTTTATAGGTTCCTTCCATGGTAACTTGTTGTGTTACCTGAAACTGATTTTGACACCAATGTATTTGATTGATTAACTCAATGGTTTTGTATTCGCCATCATCATTTGTAAAAGGAACACGGTCGCGTAATATTTTTGAACGTTCAAAAATATTTCCTTTGTTGATGTATTGCAGTATTTGCTTAAAATCGTTTTCTGATAATTTGATTTTATTATGAATTTCAAGTTGTTGCTTGAAATTTGCCAATAAATCTTTTTCATCGTTAATAACAACTTTCTTATATCCAAGTTTTTGAAGTTGTGCTACGAGGTTATTTTCGAGTATTTGTTCAGGTTGTGCGTTCATTTTTTATGAACAGATAAATTTTTTTGGTCTTTTTCAATGCAACTTGCAAATTAAAGTATCATGCAGTTTGTCAGTACATTATTAATGTATCTATAATAAAAAGTGACAAAATCGAACTTATTCTTGGCCCTTTCTTGGTCCTTTTTTGGTCTTTTCTTCAACTATTTGAATTTCCCCGCTTTCTTTTAATTGTTGAATGCCAATTTTTAGTGCTTTTTCCATTACTTCCATGCCTAATTTGTAGTTATTTCCAATTGTATAAAAAGTCCCCGAACCTTCGCCTTGCTTTGATAGTTGTTTTGCTTCAACAAGCTTATTTACTATTGTCCGTACTTGTTTGCGAGAAAGTTGACCTTGAAATAAGTCTGTGAAATCTTTCATCTTAGCTTTATTGAATGATTGTAGATGTTTTAATATCAATACAAAAGCTTGATTTTGATCCCAATCAGCTTTGCTGTATTTGCCTTTTTCATCTGTAAATTCAAAATAACCTTTTGACAACACGTAATATGTGCCTTTTGTCTTTCCTCTTTTCTCTATTAAATCTTTATTAAGGAGAGACTGAATAATTTTCTTGTCATAGGAATAATTGTTTTCCTTTGTCCTGATATGATTTAAGTGAATTACTTCTTGAACAGAAAGTTTTTCATCATCAGATAATTCAGACTGTATCGATTCAATAAAAAGAGCAAAAGCTTTATCTTCAATTACAGCAGAAAGTTGGAGTTCTACTTGAAAATCGTCAGATTTTGAATAATCTGGTTCTCGTTTGCCATCTTTTAATGTTTGATAATATATCTTATCAATTCCTTGACCAGAACGTTCAACAATCCCTGTTTTTTGTAAAATATCAGCTAATAATCTATTTCTAGGTGTACTTGGTGTTGTTATTAGGTTTTCCAAAGAAACACCAAGAGGAAACCCTCCCGGACTAATAATATCTAATTTATTAGGACTTTGTTTAATTAAAATTTCACTAGATAACATATAGTTTCTATGTGCAATAGCATTGTTAATTGCTTCGCGGATAGCTTCTTTGTTAAAAGCCCGTATGTCAAATATATAAGCACCTTCTTGGAATGGAATCAGGGAATTTCTTAAATTAATTGTTTCCCAAAGCTTATCGGTTTCGATGAAAAAAGAATCATTAAAAGAATAACGTTTGTCAAATCTAATTTGAGATTCACTTTTACGAAATTCTAATTGAATAGAAGCTTGTGGAATTTTACTTTTTATAGTTTCCTTTTTCCCTAAAAGAATAACAGCGGCATTAGTTACCTTGTTGTTTACTACTAAATTCAGGTCTGATAATATTTGTTCATTTGGCAATGTAAGAAATTGTGGATTTCCCTGTTTCCTAGAATATGCTTGTTGCATTATTCTTATAGCGTCTTCATTTAGGTCTGAAATTGTTATGCCTTCGCATATCTTTTGTGAAAAATCAGGTTCTTGCTCTTGGATGATTTTTAAATACTGTTCATCAGACATTGGTTTAAGTTCTTCTCCTACTCGCATTAATGGAACATCTTCAAATTTGTAAACTTTACCAATTGGTCTAGAGGGAATGGTTAAAACAACAACTCGTTTGTTTTGTTCGTCATAAAGTTCCGAGGAAGTAACTCTAATCCCTGTATCGTTATATATCTTACTTTCTAACTCGCCTAACGAACCATTATTTTGAGAAGTTCCAACAACAATGTGAGGTTTACTTTCTTTTATTCCAAAAACAAGAAATCCGCCACCTTCATTTGCAAATGCAGTTACATAACCTAAAATACAGCGACGACGCTTTGCTGGTTCAGGTTTTATTCCTCCATTGTATGAGATGTTTCCCCCTTTTGCTTCTTTAAATTCGACTTTATCTTCAGATTCTTTAAGCTGAATTAGTTCTTCAATTGTCATTCCATCTAATTTTTAACGTAAATATACTACACAAACATGTTTTGCAATAATTCTTTGTTGTAAATTTCTGATTTAAGAATTTGTTTTTCTTTTTTACCATTACTTTCTAATTCAGCGAACGGAACATTTGGTTAATGGCTTTTTTCTTTTGCTCTGAATTAGGATGTACATAAAGATTTAAAGTTGTACTGATGTTTGAATGCCCCAGTAGCACACTTACAGTTTTGTAGTCGCAATTGCTTTCGATACAACGGGTTGCAAAACTGTGGCGCAATCCATGAAATTTCAGATGTGGCATTTCAAGATTATCCATAAACATTTTGTAGTAATTGCGATAAGTTCGTGGTTCTGTCGGTTTTGCCTCGTTGGTTAATACATAAAACGAATTATTTACAATCTTTTTTACATACTTTATCATTTTTAACAACTCTCGGTTCATAGGTATTTCACGAATGGAATTTTTTGTTTTAGGGGTATCTATAATCAACTCGGTTTTGCCTTTGCCGTTTTCGATGCTATAAATCCGCTGAATGGTTTTATTAACATGTATCATTCCGGTGTCGGTGTTTATATCTCCCCAAGTAAGTGCACAAAGCTCTCCAATACGCATTCCTGTACATAAACACAAGTATATGCCCAAATTCTTAAACGTGAAATGATCCTGAACATAATTCATTATCGTTCTTTGATCGGCACGACTTAAGACTTCTAATTCCTGACTTTTTTGTTCTGTAGGAAACCGAATATCAAATGGTTCATATTTTAATAAATTTTGTTTATCGCCGTATTTGAGAATCATTTTAAGTACAATCAACATGTCTATTATTGTTTTTTTGCTAAATCTTTCTTCCAATTTCTTTAACACAAAAGATTGAACTTCATCTTCATTTATTTGATAATGATTACCAAAGGCGGGTAAAAGGTGGTTTTCAGCCAATAGCATATATGCCGAAATAGTTGATTTCTTTACATACTGTTTTTTGTCGGTTAGCCAAAGTTCGCTGATTTCTGAAATGCTTTTTTGATTGTTCATTTTTATTTTATTGAGATTAAATTCCAAAACTAAGTGATTAGGGTTTTTTCTTCTTCAAATCTAATCAGGGAATAAAGGTTTCCTCAATGTACCTAAAAGAGATTTAATTTCTGTAGTTCCAAATTTGAGATTCCCAGAGTTTGAAGAGGAATGGAGAAAAAAGAGGTTTGACGAAATTGCAACTTTTAGTAAAGGGAAAGGCATTTCAAAATCAGATATTGTAGAAAATGGGGCAATAGAATGTATAAGATATGGACAGCTTTATACAGATTATTCTGAAGTTATAAGTGAGATTATTTCTAAAACAGATATCGCAGAAACCGAACTTGTTTTAAGTTCAGATAACGATGTAATTATTCCAGCATCTGGAGAAAGTCAAATCGATATAGCAACTGCATCATGTGTAAAAAAGAACGGAGTTGCATTAGGTGGCGATTTAAACATTATCAAATCTGATGCAAATGGTGTATTTTTATCCTATTATCTGAACAATTCAAAAAAACATGATATAGCAAAGCTTTCGCAGGGAATATCGGTAGTTCATTTGTATTCCAGTCAATTAGCATTATTAAAACTAAACTTGCCTTCAATAGAAGAACAGAAAAAGATAGCTGAGTTTTTATTTGTTCTTGATAAACGCATCCAAACCCAAAGCAAAATAATTGAGCATCAAGAATCCTTAATGAAAGGTGTGATGCAACAGATATTCTCTCAACAATTACGGTTTAGAGACGAACAAGGTAATGACTTTCCTGATTGGGAACCTCAAAAGCTAACTAATGTTTGCTCTAAATATTCATCCAACATTTCAGCAAATACATTGGAAAATCAGTCAGGGGATTATAAAATCTATGGTGCAACAGGGTATTTACAAAATGTGAATTTTTATCAAGAAGAAGAACCTTATATTTCGATTGTAAAAGATGGTGCTGGAGTTGGCAGAACTTTGCTATGTGAAGCAAGATCATCAGTGTTAGGAACGTTGGATAAGATTAAACCCAAAGGCAACAACAATATATTTTTTCTTTTTTTTTTGTTAAAAACTATAAAATTTGAGAAGTATATTACCGGAAGTACAATCCCGCATATTTATTTTAGAGATTACCAAAATGATAAAATTAAATGCCCTTGCTATGACGAACAAACTCAAATTGCAAACTTTTTTTCATCACTTGATGCCAAAATTGAAAAAGAAAAGAAAATATTAGAACAATATAAACAGCAAAAAAAATATCTACTGCAAAACTTATTTATATAAACAGATTTTGTAAACAGTATTGTTTTTGGGCTTTTAGCTTATCTAAAAGCCCTGTTTCTAGTTCAATCTTTTTGTCTATTGCAGAAAGTGTTGATGCAATTTTTTGTTGTTCTGCAATGCTTGGTAATTTAATTTTCATTTTTTGAAACATTGGCAATCTAAGAGATTTAACCGTTGAGCCAACTGCCTGTGAAAGAAAGTAATTTCTAAAAAAATGTATGTAATAATATATGAACTTCCCGATTGATTTTTGAAACGACATAATAGCGTACGTTCTTTGATGCAAGTCAAATTTTCCAACAAAATATTTCGGGATGAAATCAGAACCTTCTCCTGCTACAATTACGGCTTCTGTATCAAACAAAAATCTAGAACTTTTTCTTATTTCTTCTGACCTGTCAAAGAAAGTGTATTCTCCATCTAATCCAGAATCTTGTCTGTTTGATTCTCCTGTTGTAATAGTACTAAGTTCTCCTAATTTTTTTTCTTCCCATTTCGGATAAAAATTTCCTATCTCATTTTTAAAACGAAACTCTTGCTTAAAAATCTTTTGCATCATTCCATTTTTAAGCAATTTATATTCCTCAATTATTTTGATTTGGGCTTGGATGCGCTCATCAATCTTATTGAGAAAATTAGAAATACATTTCTGCTCCTTTACAATTGGGAAATGAAATTTGTAAGGCTTTAAAAAATCAATATTAATATTTTTTTGAGCTGCGGAAACCGCAAGATAATCCATCTTGGGCTGTTCCTTTAATAGTAAGTAGTTTAGAAATTCATTGTGTGTATTAGGCTTACAAATTAGTCCAATTAGACTATCTGGACAAGTCATATCTGTTTGTAAAATGCCTGCATAACCAATATTTGCAGCTATTGTTATTAAAATAGTCCCTTGGGGAAACAACTTACTTACTGCTAATCCTTTTTCATTTAATGTCTGAGAATATTGTTTAATTTTTCCATTTGAATTTACGACATCGCTAGTTTGTACAAATGGAATTTCACCATCATAATAAATAGGATTATTCCTAGGTCTTGGAGAAAAACGACCTCTTTCTATACTTGCTACTTTATCTAAACGCAATTCCTCCCATTCTCCCTCAAACCCCGGGAATCTCAAATTTGGAACATTGATTTTGTTTTTTCTATCGTCTTTCATTTAAGCTATTTTCTTTCTTAGTTAAACAACATTAAGGATTGCATTTGGCTAAAAAAAATTTAATCCTAATTCCTGAAAATAGCCGTTAATTTCAACATCTAATTCGGCTCGTTTGGCTTCCAGTGCTTTTATCTCTTGCATTACCGCATTAATATCAACTGGCTCTTCTTCCTCGAAAGTATCAACATAACGCGGAATGTTCAGGTTGTAGTCGTTTTCGGCAATTTCGGCAAGCGTTGCCACATAGCTGTATTTATCAATAGTTTGGCGGTTGCGGTATGTGTTTACAATTAAGTCGATATCCTGTTCGCGCAATTCATTTTGATTTCCCGATTTTATAAAATGGTCGTTGCCACTGGCATCAATAAAAACAACATTATCATCTTGCTCACGGCATTTTTTGAAAACCAAAATACATGTTGGAATAGAAGTTCCGTAAAAAATATTGGAAGGCAACCCGATAACAGCATCTAAGTAATTCTGTTCTTTAATCAAATATTCGCGGATAACGCCTTCGGCTGCACCTCTGAACAAAACGCCATGGGGCAATACTGTTGCCATAATGCCATTGTCGGCTAACTGATAAATCATGTGCAACACAAAGGCATAGTCTGCTTTTGTTTTAGGTGCAAGTTTGCCGTACTGACTAAAACGTTCATCGGTTTCGTTCAATGGATTATCTGTACTTTTCCAATGTGCCGAGAAAGGAGGATTGGCAACGACAGCCTCAAAACGTTTATCGAGGTGTTGAGGATTCTCCAAAGTATCTTCTTGCCGAATATCGAATTGACGGAAATGTACATCGTGCAAAATCATGTTCATCCGTGCAAGGTTGTATGTGGTGCGGTTAAGTTCCTGTCCGAAAAATTCGCTTACTTCATTCACTTCTTTTGCTACCCGAAGGAGCAACGATCCCGACCCACATGTCGGATCGTAAACCGATTTCAATTTTGTTTTTCCGGTGGTAACAATCTTTGCCAAAATTTTTGAAACAGGTTGCGGAGTGTAAAATTCGCCTGCCGATTTTCCTGCTCCGGCAGCAAATTTTGCAATCAGGTATTCGTAAGCATCGCCTAAAACATCGGCATTGGCATCTTCCAATAAAAAGTTGATTTGATCGAGATGATTGAGGATCTTTACAATAATTTCGTTTCGTTGCCCAATCGTTCTGCCAATTTTGGTTGATGTTAAATCCAAATCCTCAAACAAAGCCGTAAAATCATCTTCCGATTCTGTCCCTAATGTGCTTTGCTCAATATGGTTCATTACCGCCTGTAAGTCTTCAATAATGTAGTTGCTTTCTTTTTCGGTGTCGGCATTCCCCTTTTTTACAATTTCGGAAAATAGTTCCTGAGGTTTCAAAAAGTAGCCAAGTTTTAATAACGATTCCTCTTTAATGGCAGCAAGGATTTCCGGATCGGTAACTTCTGCATAATCGGTAATCTCTTCGCCTTTCAATAAGGCATTGGCATATAAATATTGTTTTTCGCTCAGGTATTTGTAAAAAATGAAACCGAGAATGTAATCGCGATAATCATCGGCACTTATTTTGCCTCGTAACAAATTGGCAATGCCCCATAGTTGGGCTTCAAGCAACTTCTTTTGATCTTCTGACATATGTTTTTTATTAGAAATGATGTAAACAAAGGAAAGCCTTTACCCAGTGCAGCCGGGTCTGCATTGACACCATCGTTTACATCAATTCAAAAGTAACAAAAAATATAAATCAATCCATTTAGAAGTTCTGTCAACGTTTTTGTCAACGCATAAAAAAAACTCTTTGTTTCCAAAGAGTTTCGAGTAATTTTGGTGGGCCCAGCTGGGAAAGTATCGAACCATTTATTGGAGGATTACAATGCTTTATTGAATTTTATGAATGCCGAGACACAGAATAAAAAACTCAAACTATAGCAGGAAAGGCAAATGTCCGTTCCTATTCCAATAAATGAGATTTTAATTTTTATAGGTTAGTGCATCTAGGTCATCCAGCATATTTGTCAAACCCTTTTTCAACTCAGTCAAAAATTTTGTTTTTTCTCTTTTTCTGTCTTTTATATCGATAAAAGTTCGGTATGCCTTGTACAGCTTAACATCAAATACCGTTTCAAAAAATTCAATGAGTTCATTTATCTGAATCCTTCCGTTGTTAATACAACTACAACAATGTAAGGCATAAATCAACTCTACCAGTGCAATTTTGGAAGCAGTCCAACTCATTTCAAAATTTAATGATTTAGGTTGGAGTGTTTGCCAAAAGCTTCGTCCGCTTTTTAATATGCTTATCTCATTATCGAGATACTTTCCAAACTGTTCGTAAGCAATTATATACGATACTATTTCGTCTTTTGGTGTCGCAAATTGCGGGTCGGTTAAATAGTGAAAATATTCAGACCCGATAAGAACGGAACTATTGCTTCGGGTAAAATAAGTATCATCTAAACACGTCTGATTAGTGGTATAATACAGGTAAAACTCCTTATTGTTTTTTATAAATTCATGAATCTTCCGAATTTCATTGTTTAGCATTTTAACCATTAACTTTTTATGAGTTAAAGGCTTATAGGTTTCTATTCGAAATAGCTCATGGTAAAAGATTAATTTACTGAAAATTTTTGGCTTAATTATTTTAAAGAAGGTTATCTCTTCTTCTGTGTTATTAAACCCATCTTGAGTTACATATTTTTTTAGTTCGAGAAAAGCGAGCTGGCAGACACCGACAGATTTCTCTGCGAGTGCTTTTTTCTCAATATTCTCAATCTTTAAAGCGTCAAGTTCTTCCTCCAGTTTTTTAAGAATTGTATTGGGTTTGAATACATTCATAACTGTAATTTACTACATTCCTGTTACCACACGTCTTTAGTTTTAGTCAATACTTCGTCATTTTATTAGGGCATAAGGGGCAACTACTCTTTTGGTAGTTTTGTCGTTTCGAAATAATCGGTTAATTCTTTTTCGGTGGCTGTCTCTACCCACCATACTTCTGTTGTTTCAGGCAATATATATACTTTTACAGGGGTATTATCTTGTTCTGATTGTTTCAGGAGCTTCAGGAATTTGCTTCCGAAAGAGTCATTTATTTTACGTCCGTTAGGCGTTGTATCATATAATGCCTGGTTCAATACATTTTCGTTAAAAGAGAAAAACCGGGCATTGGGACTAAGTCCCAATGTATAAACAGGAGGGTCGTCCTGCATTTCCTGTATTGAAAACGGGACTGTCAATCCTAAGTACTCTAGTTCTGACTTCGTTATTGTAGGGGCAGTATCGCACTTTATACATTCCGTTTCATCGGAATGATTACAACTAATTACTACTATTGCCACAAAAGCAATGAGAATGCTTTTAGAAATTAAGTTGAAATGTATTGTTTTCATATCACATATTTTTATTTAATAGATTGACCATCTCCCGTTTTTAATTTTCAAAGTTTAACAAAAGGCTTAACTGTCCGTCATTTGGAGATGGATTAAATTGAGGAAGGAAAGCCCTTGGAGTCATATTAGCTAGTAAGACTTTTATTATCGTACTGATTTTATAATAAATAAAATTGTACAGTTCGTAGATCTTTTCTTTGTTCAGTGTCTTCACTCCACTTTCAAGCATTAGCCGGGTATGCAGTGATGAAAGCGATGAGTATATGATGCTCATGGCTATGGTTAGTATGGCCAACATACTTTGTAGTCCTTCGAATGTTTTGATCTGGATATCTTCCAGGTTGTAGCATTCTTTTATATGCCGGTGGTACTCTTCGATTTTCCAGCGGAAACCGTATGCCGTAAATGCTTCTTTGATTATTTCAACGATGCCCTCTTTGGGTGAACGTGTCAACAACCAACAATATCCGCCATTAGTCCTTTTAGTAACAACAAGCCAAAGATCATACATCCGGCCCTTAATTTTATACTGGACTTTAATTGCCCCACATTCGTAAAACAGCGGAACTTTTTTGCTTATTTTATTCACAGCTATTTCCTGACCTTTGTAAAACAGTTTAGTCGTTTTCTTCAGGCGCAGGTTGAAATTACCTTCATTGGCAATAATCGAATCCCTGCAAATGGGACGGTCCATACCACGGTCAAATATTTTTGTGACATTTTTATCAATAATCGAATCTATTTCACTCATTGCATCAAGAACTTCCTTATTCTCACTTTTAGCTCCATGGTCGAAACTGTAAAGCTTATTGTACAAAGGGGTCATTTCTCCATCCTTGCTAAAGTGGACAACATTCATAAGCCAGTAACCAAGACCAATGGTTTTTTTATCGCCATCTTTTACATAGTCCAGGCCTTCCATCGTTTTGGCATATTTCTTTTGAATATCAGAACCATCGAATAAAATGTAATCGCCATGGCATATTTTGCTTTTCACGCTATGCATATGTCCCCGAAACAATTTCATGAAAAATCCTTTCTTGTTGTAATGGTTCCTAAAGCGCTTAGTGGTCTGGCTCAACGATATCGTATCAAAAATACAACCGGCTATTTTATTTACTAACACTGTACCTGTCTTTAATATTCCAGTGGTCATTTCCCTGACACATCGGGATTCTGGCTTGGTTAAATGATTTTCAAGCTTAAGAAAATAGCGGCTAATCTTGTTCTGTACCTGTTTTGTTAATACTTTTGACATAAGCTGGTTTTTTGAGATTATTTGTCCTTGTCTACAACATAAAAATAACCTTTTTTAACCAGCTTTCCTCACCGGAAAAACCTTTAAATCCTTTGCTGCTGTTGATATATAGAAGGGTTCATCCATTTTTTTCGGGAGATGGTCAATTTTATTTAATAGATTAACGATAAATAGCAATGAACTACCATACTATATTAATTCTGACAGTTCTTCTATTATTCATATAATTAAAAATGGATTTTATAACAAATATCAAATAAAGCTCCCATCACATCTCCTTTCTCAATGGCACTGGTCGATTCGTTGTAGAAGTACCCCGATTCTCCGGTGTAAAGACCGATATTCAGGCCTTTTAAGGCTATTTCGTGAGAAACTTTTTTACGGTTTATCCGGTAGCTAACTGTGAGGTCTCCGCTTATAAAAGGGTCATATTGTTTGCTGAAAGCCTTTGAGTCATCCAGCTTTATTTCATGGCTTGTTTCTGAAAGTGCTTCATCGATGGGCGTGTAACGTTCTCCGCCCTGGCAGGTCAACCTTAAATTCAGACCAAAGCGGTTATTTTTACTTCGTCCGGCAAGCCATTCTTTCCCCCACACGCCGTTAAAACTAAATCCACGGTCGTACCGGGTACTGCGCCAAATTTTATCCCCACCCATGTACTCCGATTTGAAAACAGACCCGGAGAGCAAATAGTAGGAGCCTTTTTTGAGGTAGCGCTCAAGCGTAACATCAACTCCGTAATTTTTCCCTTTTCCTGCGTTGACCAAAATTTTATCGAGGTAATAATCATTAAGGTTCAGCACCGAAAATGAAGTATTGGCCTCCACCGGAACATCAAACAAATACTGGTAGTAAGGCTCAACTTTTAGGTGAAGGACATCGGATATATGCCAGTCGTAAGCCAGGTTAAAATGATGTGCTTTTGATAAATTCAACCCTTTATTGCCGGGCTGGTTTGTTGTTGAATCAACCACATAATAAAAATCGAGTCGTTCGCGCCTGCTGTTTAAACCATAAGATACAGAGAAGGATTGGTCTGTTCTGAAATTCCATTTCATGCTCAACCGTGGCTCCAAGTTGAAATTCTCGTTCAGGTTAAAATACTGTGCGTTTAGCCCTGCACTCAACGAAATTTTCGGAGACAACTCAAAAACCGATTGGGACCAGGCCGAAACCTGAAAATTGTTCCCGGAACCGTTGGCCACATTTTCCATTGGCATGTTCAGCCCATAGTTAGGGGTAACATTGTAGTTCAAATCATAAATCATTCCAGTTACCGTAATCCCTGTCCGGTTAACATGGCGTGAGCTAAATTTCTTGTTAATGTATGAGTTTAACACGATGTTCCAGTTTTTATTGGTAATATCAACTACCTGTACATGTGAATCCAGCGAATCAACTTGTCCAACATCCTGAAGGATTCCGCTGTAAGTACCTGCAAGTACTGTTTTAATGTAGGTGTCATTGTTCAGGTTATATTTATGCGTAATCCCGCCACTGGCTTTCTCAAGTGTTGTTTTTACATCCTGCCGGTCAGCATAAGATTCCCAGTCTTCTTTATCGAGCGGGCCAACATTGTTATTATCAGTCAGACCAAGTCCCCAAATTGAAAATGTACCTGCTTTTTTTGTTGGCAAGTTTAATTTGAATGAAAGGTCCTGGTATTTCAGGTTAGCATCGGCAACCAGACCAGTTGCAGAATACCGATAGTTAAAAATATAAGAGCTGTTGTGATTTTTGCTCAATGGCCCTTCCGAAGCGAAATCAATTCCTATCAAACTTACCTGAAATGTATTTTGATGCGTTTGGTTGTTTCCGTTACGCATTTGCATATCAAACGCCCCCGAAAGCGCATTGCTATATTCTGCCGGAAATGCCCCGTTAAAAAAGTCGGAATTTCCCATCACCTGGCTGCTTAAAGCCGAGTAAACTCCGCCTCCCAGCGAAATCATGTCGGCAAAATGTGTTGGGTTCGGAATTTCAACGCCTTCCAAACGCCACTGGGTATATTGCGGTGCATTACCACGAATGGAAAGCGCATTGCTCGAAATTCCACCTGTCCCGGATACCCCGGCGAAAGAAGTTACCAAGCGGGCAGGGTCATTGAACGCACCCGCAAAACGGTTGGCTTCTTCCACGCTCAACATGCGCCCCTCCGCCAAAGCCATTGGGTTTATGGCACGCTCCTTATTTATTTGCGGACGGACAGTTATTTCCCCAACCGATTGGGTGCTTTCCTTTAACGGAACTTCAACCGATGCTTCCCTCGCCGAGGTCAGCAATATCTCGCGGTAAATGTAGGATTGATACCCAACAAAAGATACTTTTATATTGGCGTAACCCAGTGGAACTCCACGAATGGTAAAATGCCCCAGGCTATCTGAAATGGTTCCTATCGAAGGGTTTTCTAATAAAGAAATATTGGCGAATTCCACAGGCTGTCTTGTTTCTGCATCGTAAACCGTTCCGCGTATGGTTTGGGTAAGGCCGGTGTCTTTTGTTTCCGGCTTTTCCTTTTTCGGAGTCAGAATAATATGGTAGCCACTAATTTTGTAAGTGAGCCCGGTATCTTTTAAAATTTCTTCCAACGCTTTTTCCAAACTCACATCTTTTATTGAGAGATTGATTTTTTGCTTCTCGTTTGTTTCCGATTTCTTGTAAGCTATGCTGTAATCAGTTTGCCTTTCTATTTCGTTAAAGGCCTCTTTTAGTGAAATGTTCTTTTTTTGAATTGTTATGTGTTTTTCCTGTGCCGTCGACTGCTTCGAGAAAGCAAACAGAAAAACTGAAAGAGTAAGAAATGCTACCGTTAATTTTTTTAAGTTCATTCTATTACATTTGTATTGTTGATACTAAGTTACTTTTCGCAGAGTTGATTTTGTATCTTCGTTTTGAACCGGTAGAAAGCGCTATCTTTTTACCGGTTCTGTTTTTTCATAGGCATTCTGTTTTGGTTTATACTATCTTTTTTTCAATGTAATTTGTCCGCTTTTCGAGGAATAGGAAAAGTTCCCGGACATATCTGCTAAAACCTGAAGTATTTGCGCCGGGGTTTCTTCCCGTTCAAATTTTATGGTATAACGTTCGGTTGATAAGTCAATGGATTTATCTGTATCGAAAGAAATATTAAAACGCCGTTCGAGTGTTTGTAGGATTTCGCCCAGCGTAGCTTCCGAAAATAGCAGGTTTCCGCTTTTCCAATCCGGGATGTCTTCGGCATTGATTTTTGCCACTTTTAAGGTTGAAGTTTCGCTGTTGTAAACCAATTGTTCATTCGGTTCCATTTGTTGTTTTTGGTTTTTTACAGTTTGAACTTCTATCTTCCCCTCCTGCAAAGTAGCTACTGTCTGGTACTCATCCGTGTAGGCTTTTAGATTAAATTTTGTCCCCAAAACTTTTACTGCCAGGTTCTTCGTTTCAACCACAAAAGGCTTCGATTGATTTTTTGTTACTGAAAAAAAAGCTTCTCCGGTTAAACGAACCGAACGCAATTTCTGATTGAATTCTGAAGGATATTTCAAAGAACTCCCGGCATTGAGCCAGACTTCTGTTTGGTCGGGCAATGTTACTTGTTTCGTTTCTCCGTACGCTACCGAAATCTCAACCATTGCCGGGCTGCTCTGATGTTGCAGGTAAAACCAAACCCCACTTATTCCAACAAGCAGAATAAAAACGGCTGCTACTCTTAAGAGAACTTTTAACGGGACGGTTTTCTTCTCTGGCGAATGAATGCCGATTTTTGTATTCACCCGTTTTAAAGCCTCAAACGTAGTCGCATCTTTTCCTGTGTTTATTGAGTCCCAATATTCTTTTGAGGCCTGCTCCAGTTCTTCTGTTTCCGGATTTTTTGCCAGCCACTGCTGCACCTTTTCTTCCGTTTCCAAAGCATAGCGGTCTCGTAAATAGAGCCGTAACATTTCTGTAGCATCTGTGTTTTTGTCCGATTTCATTCGTTTGAGATTGTTTACTTTTTTGTAACTCATGTAACTCGTCCCGAATACTCGGAACTCGTTTCATATTGCTGATTATTAAAATCTTAATAGAACTTTTCCACCCGATTCCGGTTTCCAGGTCTTGTCACTTTGGTCGTATTGATATTCAATACCCACCTTTATTTTTGTTTTCTCGTTGGAATCGTATTGCAATCCTGCGCCGAAATTAGTTGTAGGAAAAAAGGTTCGCATGTTAAAAGTGGGGTCAGGGCTGTTTCCTGGTATAACGTATTGCCCCCATGTTTGAAATTGAAGCTTGTTTGTAATGATGTAACGCAACAGGAAATTACTGCCTAAAACAATTTGTTTGCTTGAAAAAAGATAACCGTATTGTGCGCTAATAAAAGCGCCATAATCTATAGCCAGCCTGTTTGTTATGTTTAAACTTCCCAATGTTCCACCAAAATTTTGATAATCGCCCAGTCCGGGGTACATTGGCAAAATCATAGAGGACGAATCTCTTTTCAGGGCATTTAAATATTTCAATTCCCGATTAAAATTGAAGCTTGCTATTTTCCAGTCAATCAAAATTCCGTGGAGGCTTTCATCATTGTTCAATAGTTCCGGCATTGCCAGTTGCGGAGTTGGTCGAACCGGTTGTAACCGCAAATCCCCTTTATCCTGCAATGAATGGGGAACAGAAATTGTATCTTTTTGAAGTTCCTGCCCTTTTACCTGAAATACAGAGAAACATTGTATCACCAGTAAAATTAGCCATAAATGCTTTTGCTGCATATTTATCATTTTATAAGGAGTACAATTAAGTTGGCAGAAACTCAATGAAAAATCTAAATTTTACTAAAAAAAGTTTATTCTGGTTGAGAGAAGTAAATCCGGTTTTGCACTCTGAACAGGAAAATCTACCTTCGTTTTTTTATGACAAAAATCGACCAGTCCATATTATCCGCATTGCAAAAAGGTAGTCATCCGGCTTTTGAAAAAGTCTTCATTTTCTACTATACAAAGG